>NZ_JMEX01000001.1 GCF_000760735.1 Rhodococcoides fascians A44A
CACCGGCAGCGCCAGCGGCTCCGCTGGTACCGGCCTGCCCACCGCCACCGGACGGCGGAGTGGGGGCCGCGCCGGTCGGGGAATCAGGGCTGCGGCCACCGGACTGCGCGGCCGTCGTGGAGGAGGAACTGCCGCCGCCTTGGGAGGAGGTCATCTGCATCACCGCACCGGTCGCAGCCCCCGTGCCGACCCCGATCCCGGCGAGCGCCGCCGCCCCCGATCCACCGCCCGAGGCCGCAACGGCGGGCATGATCAGGCGCAGCAACACCGGCAGGCACAGGCACGACAGCGCGAGTAGTGCCATGCCGCACAGCCGCGACATCGCATCGTCGCCGCCCGCAGTCCACAGTGCGAGGGCGTAAACACCGCCGGAGAGCAGCGGAAACAACACCGTGGCGAGAGCGAAGCCGAGCATCTTCTTGTACGCCTGCTCACCGGCGACGGTGCCCGAGCCGGCGGCCGCGAACGGCAAGAACCCGGCGACGGCGATGATCAGCGCGTATTGAATGACCACGAACACCGCTTGGACCAGTGCGCCGACGATGCCGAGGATCCCGAAGATGAACATCAGTCCGGCCGAGAGCTCCCCGGAAATCTGTGTGACGTCGAGGAGGTTGCCCAGGACGTCGCCGATGTTGCCGCGGGCGGCGTCGTCGACGAGCCAGCGGCCCATCGCCACTGACCCTGCGTGCGCGGCGACGAGAACCGGCGCGAACGTCGAGGCTGCAAAGACGGTCCGCACCAACAGGCGGGCCGATTCGTAGGCGCGTTCGCTACGGGCAGCGGCGTGCGCGAACGCCAGACGCACCATCGACACCGCGATCGAGACAGCCAGCACCGAGGCAGTGATCCAGTACAGATACCCGTGAAAGGCCCCCACCGAGGCCGGGTCGGCCAGATCGGGCAGCGGAATGTTCAGCCACCAGGTGAACATCAGATTGATCGCCTCACCGAAACCCTCGAGGAACGCCTGCGCTGCCTCCCCGACAGCCCCGGAGGCGGCCCATTCGGTCACCTTGCCGACCGCAGCGCCAGGATCAGCGACAGCAGCCACTCCGGTGCACACGGTGCCTGCGCCGATGCCCCCGATCAATGGGACATCAGCGACCGCGTCGGGAAGTGCGTCGCACAGCCCGAACAGGCCGTCATCACCGGAATCTTCGGCAGCGGGCGCTTGTTCGCTGGTGTCGGAGTCGGCTGGTTGCGCGGACGCGGTGGGAGCGATGAGCAGAGCGCTCAGTCCCACGAGCAGAGCGAGTATCAGCGCGCGTAGTAGCCGCGTAGTCGTGGTCACCATCGTGTCCACCCGTTCAGCGTGGAAATCTGCGGTAACGGGGTTTGCACATCTGTGAGACGAATCTTCCATCCGTCGGCAGTCCACACGAGCGAGTTCTGTCCGACGTTCCACCGTCCACCGCCGGTGATGGGCAAGGCGTACTGCACGACCGCGAAATCGCCGCTGTAGGAGGTGATCTTGAAGGCTTCCGGGAACACCAGAGCTCGACCGACTTGGAAGTTCTCATCTCCGCTGGCTTCGAGACGGGCGCGTTGACGTTCGATCACCCCGGGATCGGCAACATACTGCTTGTCGTATGTGGCCCAGAGATCTTCACCGCTGCGCAGACCGCGCGCTCCGATATGAAAACCGGCCAGTGCTGCGCCTTGCGGTGTGCGGGCGAAGCCGTACGCGAGGCGTCCTTCGATGCGGGTGGGCCCGTCGGAGGTGGAGAACGGCGCTACTGTTGCGCCGATGCGTTCCCATCTGATGCCCTCCGGCGCCGGAACGGGTGTTCCAGTGATGAAAGGAGGTCGCTCTCCGGGATCGTTCTGGGTCAGCACCTGGCCTTGTTCGTTGATCGGTACGGAGATCTCGCGGCCGAACGGGTCTGCGATGGACGGTCCGAAACCATCGACGCCACTCGGATCGGGTTGTGGGGCAGTGGTTGTCGAGACGGTCACCGGGGACGCCGGCGGCGCGGCAGTGGGAGCATCGTCGCCGCGGCCACGGACGACGACGATCAACACCAACACCACCACGAGGACCACGACCGCAGCGGAGAAGTAGCCGGTGGTGCGAGAGGTCGCCAGCCACTTGGTTTTCGGATGCGTGTCGAGCCAGCCGGAGGAATCGGTGTCAGGGGTGGTGGGTGATTCTTTCATCGCGGGTTCGGCGACCTTTCCGGGTACGAGAGCGGCGGCGGGCGTCAGTGGTCAGTCGGTGTCGGCGGAGAAGGCGGTGAACCCGTCGAGCGAGGCCAGCGCGACGGGATCGGTATCGGCGGGGGCGTCCCACTCGGCATCGGCGGCCGCGTCACCGCTGGTGCCGTCGCCACCGGTGTCGGGGGCGGGGAGGGCGATCTTCCAGTCGTCCCCGCGCCAGAGCACGGTCACCGGGACGGAAGTGAGTTGCCCGCCGGGCATGGTTGTGACCAGGTCGATGTCGGCTTGTTCGTCGCGATACTCGGCGACCCGAAACCCGCTGAACGTCGCCGTCGACGCCGGATCGGCCGGTGCGGTGATCGACGCGCCTGCACGGGCGACCGCGTAAGAATCGCGGCCGGCACCGGCCGCAACGAGGGTCGAGGTGGTCTGTGCCCACGCAGAATCCGGGGCCAGCGCCAGGCGGGTTTGCCCTTGAATCGCGGCCAGGACAGCACCCTGCGGGGTGTGGGAATACCCGGTCGGGGCCGCAGAGGTGATGTTGTCGGTGGGTCCGTCGACGCCGGAGTAGGGCACTTGCACGCCCTGATAAGGCTGCCAGGTCACTTGCGCCGGGGCGGCGGCCGTGTCGACGGGCCGAGCGTTGTCGGCGACGGTATCGCCATCGTCGCCGCTATTGCCGCATCCGGCGATAGCCGCGATGGCCGCGGCAGCGACCACAACGGCGGCGCCGCGTCGCCTGTGTGTTCGGAATCTGTTGCGCTGCTTCGTCATGTGTTGTTCCTGTCGGTAGTTCGCGGGCCGGGTTTGTCGGTGTTGCCGGTCAGAGGAGGATCGGGGCCCAGCCACCGCTGGTGCCGACGACGACGGCGCAGACCGCGACGATCGCTATACGTTTTTCGCCTTCGCCGAGTTGTCCGTGCTGGTGGTAGGCGACGGCCAGGTACACCCCGGCCATGACCCCGGCGACTGCGAGCGCGCCCGTCACTCCCCAGAAGAACCAACGACCGAGCTGCTCGAACTGCGCGGTCACCTCAGCCGGTGGGTCTCTGCGGTCGTCCCCGGACGGGATTTGTGCGAGCACAGTCGCCGATAGGGCTGCGAGGGCGGGCGCTTTCATCAGAAGGCGAGCGTGTTGACCAGTACCGTTGCGGTGCCGGCGAACACGGCCCCGATACCGATGGCCGCCAGCCCCATCTGCTGGCCGCGGGTGTTGGTGCCGTCCTGGTGACCGATCGCGAACTTCACTCCGGCGAAGACACCGACGACGGCCAGCACAGCGACCCCGACCCACAGGGCGATGTTCATCAGCATCTGGTACTTCGCTTCCCCGGGCGGGGCCTGCACGCCGGACGGGCCGACCTGCGCGAGCACATCCGGGGCCGAGGCAGCCTGGGCTGCGAATGCGGTGTCGGTGAGTGTGTAGAGGGTGTGAACGAGCATGGTGTTCATGGCCTTTCGTGTAAGGGCGGGTTTACTCGTGTGGGTTCGGTTCGGTGTGAATCTGGATCAGACGGCGGTCGACCGGCGATCACGGCGGTTTCAGCGCAGCCGCGGCGGCGGCGAGCAGGCCGGGGTGCAAGTGCTCGCGGATCGGGGCGACCGGCACGGCGCGGAGATCACCTCGGGCGCGTTTGTCGGCTGGCAGGACCGAGTGCGGCCCCCACGAGGGCAGATCGGAGGGCAGCAGGTGCCGCCAGGGTTCGATCCAGCCCAGACGCCACGCGGCCGGGGCGAGGGATTCGACACGGTCCAGTTCGCGGGTGATGTCGCGGCTGCGGGGACGGTCGGTGTAGGGGACAGTGATCAAACCCAACAGCCGGATCTGCTCGGGGATCTCCTTGTTGTGGTGCGCCATCAACACCCGGTGCGCGGCGGCGAGGCCGGCGGCGTCGGCGCGGGCGACGATCGCCACCAGCGGCGAATCCCCGTGTCCGCCGGACGGCCACCGGCGCTGTGCATCCCCGGCCCACTCCAACGAGGCGGTCAGGGTGGAGACCGCGGAGCCGCCGTGCGCGCCCAATAACCACACGAGCGGATGGTCCGCGCACTCCGGGGTGCGGGGGACAGGACCGGGCCATACCCGGGCGCCGCCCGCCGGGATCTCGGCCGGCGCGTGCGGCGGGTCCGGTTCATCGCCGTGCGAGCGCAGGTGGGGGATGCTCATCGCACGTTCACCCCGCTCACAGCCCAACCACCCGAGGCGGTGCGGGTAGCGGTGGTGTAGATCGCGAGCGGGGCAAGCTGCTCGGTCTCGGTACCGGAGGCATCGACGACGGCTTGGTGCACCGCAACGACCCGGGCAACAGTGCTCTCGGTGTCGGCAGGGTGATCATCACTCGCGACGACTGCGGTCGCGGTGATCGTGGCTTCGTCGGCTTTCCACTGCTCCCAGGTGTTGCCGGTGACGGGGGCGAGCGCGGAGTAGGAGACACCGAGGCGGTCCAGATAGCCGGGGTCGAGCAACGTGGCCGCCGAGTCGATATCGACGCCCTTCTGGTTTTGTGTGGCGGGGTGGTAGGAGTACAGGGTCGACAGGGCGGCGGTCATCACGGCTTCCGGATCGCACAGGTCCGCTCGGCTGAACTGGTCGATCCCGGCGCTGCACGCCGGGGCGGGAGCAGCGGTGGTGGTCGGCAGTGCGGGGTCGGTGGATGTTCCACAACCGACGATGGTGGCTGTGAGCGCGGCGAGGGCGGCAGCCGCGGCGGCCGTCCGAACTCGGTGGTTCGGTCGGTGTGTTCTGGTGTTCATCCGAATCTCCTGACATACATCGTTTCTCCTGAAAAGTCGGACAGAGGTTGTACTTTCACGACGTCCCCGGACTGCGGGGCGTTGAGCAACATCTCGGTGCCGTTCGGGGTGCCGTAGTAGATGCCGACGTGATGGGTGTTGCCGCCGGATCCGAAATAGATCAGATCGCCGGGCTGTTTCTGATCCAGCGGAATGTCCTGCCCGCGTGGGTCGTAGAGCTGTCCGGGGGCGCTAGTGTCGCCGGTGTAGTGATCGAGACTGATCGCCCCACCGGAGGCTTGGAAGACGGCGTACAGGGTCAGGCCGGAGCAGTCGAACCCGGTTTTGCCGGTGTCTCCGTGGGCATCGGCTGCGCCGCCGCCGTCACTGATTCCGTTGGTGGGACCGCCCGAGTTGCCGCCGCCCCACGCGTAGGGGGTGCCGAGCCAGCGCATCGCAGCGGCGATGACGTTCGCACCGAACGGGCCACCGGGAGTGAAGGTCGGGCCGTTCGGATTGGACACCCCTTCCGCGCAGCCGGCCGCTGATCCGCCGTCGACGACCGTGGTCGCCTCGGCCGTCGCAGCTGTGCCGGCGTCGGCGAGGATCTGCTTGTCGGCGGCGGAGAGTTCCCCGCCAGCGCCTTTGAGCTCGTCGTAGAGGGTGCGGGCGAGCGTTTCGTCGTCGGCGTAAGCGTCGGGATACGCCGAGCCCTGGACAGTTTGGGCGGCAACGGTGACCGGCATCGACTCCCACCCCGGAACCGCGAGCAATGCCTCGTAGAACAACCGGTTCGCGGTCGTCTGATTCATCAGGGTCGGGGTGTCGCCCCAGATCGTGACCTGCTGCTGATAGCTGTTGACCGATAGGTGATCCGAGCCGACACCGTCGTGCGGGTAGTTCAGCGAGTCGGGGACATTGGAGTTCGCGAGCAGACGGAACGACGATTCCTGCGACTGTGTCGCCAGGGCGACGATGATGCCTTGCTCGGAGACACCCATAGCTTCACCGATCGCCACCGACTGCTTGGCGATCGCGAGCTGGCGATCGCCAAGCCCTGCTGTGCCACCGCCCGCGCTGCCGACCTCCCCGGAGGCCTCCGCAGTGCCGGGGACGGTGCAGTCGGGGCCGGAGGAGACGAACAGCACCACCACCGACACCACCAGCCCGAGCAGTAGCGCGGCGGCCGCGGCGACGATCTTCGTCGCCGCGCCGGTGCTGCCGCTGTTGCCGGGCATCTGCGGTCCTCCTCTCGGTCTCGTTGATGAATCGGTGGTGTAGGTGCGGGGTCAGTACAGGGCGGGGAAGGTCCTCACTCCTGCACGCCGGACTCGGCGGCGTCCGGTGCCGTCGGCGCTATGGTCACGGGCGCCATCGTCGGCAACGTCTGCGAGGTCGGTGCACCAGGCGCTGCGGTTCCACTCGTCGTCGACGAGCCTGTAGGCGACGATGTGGTGGTACGCGTCGTCGGCGGCACCGTGGAGCTGGTGGCTGTCGTGTTCTCATTGGTCAGGGCGTTCGCGAGGCGGGTGAACCATTCGACGGTGAACTTCGCTGGGGTCTGGCCGGTATCGGTGACCGGGACCTGGTCGTAGGTGCCGTGCAGGCGCACGGTGTCCCAGTAGCGGACATCGGTCGCCAAGGTGAGAAGGCCCTTGTTGTCTTCGATGCCTTGGGTGATCTCGTGGTAGATCTTGCGTTGAACCGAGGAGATCGTGGCCGGTGGGAACAGCGAGACCACCGCGGCGCCGACCTTCGCACCGAGCGAGGCCAGCGCGGCGGGCGGGTTCGCCAGCCCGACGGTGGCGAGTTCGGTGATGGTGGCGGGGGTGAGGACTTTCTTCGCTACGGTCACCGCGGCGCCGAGGCCCATGACCCCGGCTTTGACGACGGCGCGGACGATCTTCGCGTCCGCTTCCGGGGTGTCGGAGGACGGCGCGGAGTTCTCCGCCAGGCGCCCGAGCACCGTCTCGCCTCCCGAGGTGACCTGGAAGCGTCCGTTTTTGAAGTCGACGTCCTCGTTCACCACATCGGCGGCGGTGCGCAGCGATGCGCCGCCGACCGCACCGGCAAGGTCGATCAACGTCCGCTGGGGGTCCTGTTCTTGTAGGTGCAGTTGACCGGAGATATTGGTCACCACCTGCGCGAGGGTCGACTGCGCGGGCAGAGAGCAGGCTAGATCGCCGGGGGTGCAGAACTGCGCGACCCGGCCCGAGAGTTGTCCGAACGCCGATGAGCTCGATGGTGTGGGACTCGATGTCGACGACGTTCCGGATGTGGTGGAGCTGCTGCCGATGCGCACCGACGCCGAGGCGGTGGTGTCGGAGGGTGCGATACCGCCGCCGTCCGCAGCCGGCGCGGTGACCGTCAACCCGTCGAGATCGGACGAGGGCACGCCGGGAGGGGCGGCAGGGGAATCGGGGTTCGACGATCCGGGGAACACCGGCGACGACGCGGGCCGGGTGGGATCGGAGAACAACGCGACTGCGGCAACGTCTTTCGCCGGAATCGGGCCGTCTCCGGCGCCGATGGCGCGGGCGATTTCCGAGGCGACCTGCGCGCCTTGAGAGTATCCGGTCAACGCGACCGGGGAGCCGGGGCAGCGGGCGGCGTAGTCGGAGAGAAAATCCAGACCTGCGCTGACGCCGTCGGCGATGGACTGCGCGTAGGGCAGATCGCTGCTGTCCCCGGCTTTTCCGCCGAAGCTCGCCGCGTACGGCACGAGCGTGCGGCCGATGTCGTCGGCGGCCAAGCGCAGCGGAATGGTGATCGCGGTGCCCAAGAATCCGGTATCGACGTCGGTGGCCTCCAAGTCGCCGGATTCACCGGTGCCCTGCCAGCCGAAGACATGCAGCACATCGCACCCGGAAGCGGGTTGCTCGGCGGGGGCGATCGGTGTCGCTGTCGCCACGCCGCCGCCTGCCACGAGCGCCGTCGTGAGGGCGGTCGCAGTGAGAGAGCGCAGCACCAGCGCTCGGCGGAGAGGCGGTGCGGTGGAGGTAGTGGTCATAGGTTGCTCCCGTGGTTGCGTAGTGGGCTTGAATGCGGTGCGCTGTAGTGGCTGAACACGATTCGGTGAATGCGTTCGGTTTCACTGATCGGTGACGCGGCGATCGGGGCGTCGGGGTGGCGTTGACGTTGCCGGCCAGCGTCGGTGGGTGCGGTCATGGTGTGGTGGCCTCCCTGCTGGTGCTGGTGCTGGTGTGGATGTGGTGGGCGATGGTGAACGACCGCGGCGACAACAGGGAGGGGTCGATGCCGACACCGGCGGCGATCTCGGAGTCGTACGGCAGGTGGTGCACTCCCGCGACGCGGCCGGACAGGGCGTCGGCGAGGGGTCCGGTGACGTGATCGACCCCGGGACGTTGGGAGGTGACCACCAGATGCACCGTGCGACCCATTTCCTCGGTGCCGAGGCGGCGGCGCAGCATCGACAGGACCGGGCGGGAGGCATTCGCTGCGCCGGGGCGGTCGTCGATGGTGACGATGATGTGATCGGCCAGGTCGGCGGCGGAGTCGAACCACGGTGATCCGACGCTCGCGCCGGCATCGACGATCACCGAACGGGTTGGTGACGCGAGAGCGGACACGACGCCGGTAAGCGGTGATGCGGTTTCGCCGAGGGAGCGGTCGCGGCCGAGGGCCGTCCACCCGGTGGCAGGGAGGGCAGAGGGGTCGGCGGCGGGGTCGTCGCCGCCGGCGAGCCAGTGCTGCCACCACGAGGGGTGACAGTGCTCCGCGGGCGCTCTGGTGGTCAGATCGCCGCCGACCGGGGTTCCATCGAGGGCGATCACCGACGCCGAGGATTCCGACGCTGCAACCATCGCCAACAACAGAGTGGTGATCGTGGCACCGGACCCGCCGTGGGCACCGGCCACGACGGTCACCTGACCGCCAGGGCTCGCGATGTGGTGCTCGCTGGGCTCGGCCGGGACGGCGAGGTCGCTCGCCGCAGTGTCGGCACCGGCCGCCGGGTCGCTGGTGGTCGTGTTCTCGGCTGTGAGCCAGTCCAGGTAGGACGGTGCCGGGCCGCCGGCAGCGGTATTCGAGCCGGTCACTGGGGTACCTGCCCGATGCCGACGATGGAGGAGGTTTTGTCGTCGGGTGCGCGTCGAACGGTCATGGCGGAGGTGAAGCGCTTTTCCTCACCGCTCGGTCGGCGTTCGATGACCGTCACCCGATACTGTCCGGCTGCGAGCGGTGAGGTCAGTACGCAGTGATCGGTTCCGGCGGGGATCGCAGCCATCGCCGCGGCGAAGTCCGCTGGCTCGACTACCACTCCGCCGCCGAGTTGGGTGTTGACGGCGTTGATGTCGCGGGTGAGGTAGTAGGCATCTTCGATCCGTGCGATCGCGGCCAGATCCGGATCGGTCGACGAGGCGACTGCGCGGGTGCCGCCGTTTTGGCCTGCGCACCACTGCTCCGCTGACTGCGGGACATCCGAGCTGACTTCTGCTGTGCTGGTGGCCGCGGCACTGCTGGACGAGTCCTCCGCAGCGACCGGATGCACGCTGAGTTCGACTGCCGCAGTGGCCTGTTGATCCTCGCCGGTGCCGGTGACGATCATGGCCGCACCGCCAACGAGTGCAATTAGCGCGGCCACCGACCCTGTGACTGCCATCGACGAGCGGTGACGACGAATCCACGACAGACGCGCCGCTGGTGTGACCGCAGCTGCACCGTCACTGTCGCCGGGGGGCGTGGTGCTGCCGGGTGTGTAGTGATCGAGAGCTGCAGCCCATTGCGGTCCAGACGACGGTGCGGGCAGCGTCACCACCTTCTCGTGGGTATCGCTGCCCGCCGACTCGATCGCCTCGTTCGTGTCATCGAGCCGCCGTGTGGCGTCCTGCCGGTTCATCGCGGACGCGGCGTCGGGGTCTACGGGCAGTGCGGTGAACCACTGTTCGTCGTCTGTGGTTGAGAATGCCACTGGTGGTTCTCCTTTCACGTCGAGAGAGCGGATCTTGCTGTGGTTGCCGGTCGGGCGGTGAGGGAGTCGAACCTTCGGATACGGCCGCACCCGGAAACGGTGTGCGGCCGCACCCGGCGATCAGACTCGCGCTACGCCGAGACCGGCCAGGGCACCGTTGATGGCGTCCCCGGCCTGCGTGAGTGCAGGTCCAGCGGCGGCGGCTGCGTCCGCGATCGCGGGCTGCTCGAGCGCGGTGGAGGTGAAGCCCTCCACCGCAGTACGGACAGGTTCCACCCAGGTGGGGGTATCGACGACAGTCTGTGTCAGAAGGTCCGGTGTCTGATTCGTGGTCAGCGGGGCCGGAACGATCGGCAGTTGATCGGCCGACGGGCCCGCAGGTGGTGTCTCGATCTCCGGCACCGGCGCGGGGGCTGGCTCTTCGATGGTGATCGCTTCGCCGCCTGCGGCGGCGCCGCCGAGCACACCTCCGGTGACCGCGCCGATGACCGTGGTGGTCGCGACGATCGGAGCCGAGATCGCTGCACCCACACCGGCACCGGCCAACCCCGCGGCACCGGGCACGAAGACGTATCCCAGGGGGCCGCCCCAGATGATCGCCGGAGTCAGGACCGGTGTCGCCGCGACGCCGAGTCCTGCGCCGATCGCGGCGCCCCCGAGTGTGATCGCGGTTCCGGGAACGAGACCGGCCCCGAGGCCGACCAGTGCGCCCGTGACGGCACCGCCTGCGGTGCCTGCGGCGATACGGTCCGCGCGGGGTGCGTCCGCGAATCCGTTGTCTACGAGTAGGTTGCCTCCGTCCGCCTGGATGGCTTGGAAGGTGTTGGAGATCTGTCGAGCAAGTGTCGGGTCGACGATCGCGGGATCGTACGGGACAGGGTTGGCGCCGACGAGGACCGTGTTCTCCGGAGTGTCGACGGGAACGATCTTCGGCTTCTTCACCGTCGGGACCGGTGCGGGCTGCGGTGCCGGAGGCGCAATCTCGGGATCTGCTGTGATAGCCGGTCCCTGGATCGGTGCCGCAGGGGTGGCGTAGCCCGCAGGGGCGCTTTCGTACGAGGGCGTCTGACGGCCGGCGTTGTAGTCCTCGACGGTGCGTGTTTCGCCGGAGTAGTCGTACAGCGGGGTGTAGCCGGGCAGGTAGTCGGGTTCGGCGGCCGGAGCGGGTGTCGGAGAGGTAGTCGACAGACCCGGTTGCTGCGGTGTCGTGGTGGACAGGCCCGGCTGAACATCATCGGCGAACGCAGTGCCCGCGAATGCCACTGCGACCGACATGGCAGCGGTAGCCACCACTGTCGACCGCGCGGCGACCACCACAGCGCGGTGTCTTCCCTGAGAGTTGTTGCTGTTCAACAAACTGTCCTTTCAATACTTGGTGGTGGACCCGTCCGCTGGCTGGATCCGGGTACATTTCGCTATTCGGCGGCGCGTAACGCTGAGAATCGTTCGCGGTTGGACTTATCGATTTCGGGTGGCGCTCGGATCGGGACATGCAGGGCCCGATCCGAGCGCCATGACCGGGCTCCGTTGTCTAGCGGATGAATTGACTCAGGAAGATGATCCACTGCAAGAAGAACGGCACTCGTATTCCTTTCTGTTGGAGTCGATTCGGACGTTTCTGGGATGTCCCGGCGGGGTCACGCAGTTCGGCACACGATGAAGAAGCGTCGCCGTGTGACCCTCGCGCCGGTCCATCGGTTGAGCTGCGCTGCCCGGTGCGCCTGGGGGAAGGCGCACCGACTCGCGTAGCTCGCAACTACGGCCGGGGATGGTCCGTAGTTGGGTTCTGAGGGGTCAGGCAGCTTGGCTGAAGCCGCCGTCGCTGCGGGGCTCGGCGGTAGGCGTGCGGAAGGTCATGTCGGCATCGGTCCACTCGCCGAGAAGTTCGCCGGTGTCCTCGCATCGCAACTGGTGTGTCACATGCGGGTGGGACGTAGGAAGCGAGCAGGCTGCCATACCAGGCACCCTGTCGTTGAGTGCCGGACAGAGATCAGCGGACGCTGTGGGCCGGTCGAGGTGTAACGCAATCTTGTCGATTGAAGATTGCATGAATGTCCTCCAGATCTAGGACGCACCTTCTGAAGGAGGCGGCTAGGCTGGAAGAGCCCGCATCACAACAGGAGCTACGGCTTGTGCTGATGGTGGGGTTGCAATGAAAAGGCCCTGGGTGCTCTGTGATTGGCGTCGTAGGCATCCGGGGTCTTCTGCTGCTCGGGTCAGGGACCGGCCCGTTGTCTGCGGTCTTGTAGCGGTGATGTGCCCTTTGTGCCGACGTCCCGGGGCAACAGGACGTTCCGGCGGATCTGGGCATGGCTGTGCTCCGCGTGATGACCACTCGTGGGAGCGAGGGCTGCGGGGCGCATGCAAACAAGTCCGCTGTTTGGTGAGGCAACTGCGTGGCCTGTGATCAGGCTGCGCGCGGCGTCTGGGAGCGAGTCGTCAGCGCCCAGGAGGCCCGCATGAATGCGGGTGCATTCGGAAGATAGCAGACTCCGTCCCATCTTGTCGCCCCCTTTCATGCCCTCAGTAAAGCAATCAACTCAACTTCTGCTGTAAAGCATTGCACGTAATCTATGCTCTGTCAACGGTATCTGCGAGCTCATGGAGGGGTGAAAGATGACTGAGGAAGACAGAAATCAGTCGGAAGGATTGCAGATGCCGCAGAGTGGTGTGCGAGGGTTTAGCCCCTCGGCGCTGGATGCGGCAATGTCCAGAAAACGGGCAAGCAACGACGATTTGGCGGATGCGATCGGCGTCAGCCGCCAGTCTGTCGCGGCGTGGCGGTCTGGGCGCTCTATCCCAACCGCTGTTCTTCTCCGGAAGGCCGCCTCGTGGCTCACGGTCGCGGTAGCCGACCTTGTTCCAATCGACGACGAAAGGCTTCGGATCTCCGATCTCCGAATCCGGGTGGGTTTGACCCAACGTATGGCCGCGACCGACCTGGGGCTGAATCCGACCGCAGTAGCGGAGATCGAGAAGGGTCGGCGGTCCTTCTCTGACGAGGTCGCGAGATCTATGGCGAGTGTCTACAGGACCGATGTCGATGCGGTGCGCATGGCGTGGGAGCGAACGAACGCGGCACGCAAGGCGCGCCTTGACTCGATGTAGACCTGTGCGTAAGTTTCGCTCGGGGCTCGAGTTTTAGATGCAGAAACGGCGTGTCGTCCAACGCTCGGAGTCATCCTCGAGGCAGACTCAGCCCCGTCAGCTCGATCGCATCAATCGGAGAGTAGGAGAGTCAAGTGGGACGGCCAAGTAAAGGCACTAGGGCTCCTGTTACCTCTCGTGTTCCAGTCGAGGTAAAGACTGCGATCCGAATGCAAAGCGCTGCAAGGGGTATCGACGAGAGTCAGTACGTTGCGGACCTGCTTGCTATGGCGGTCGGGCGACCCGATCTTGTTCGTGATTTAAACCAGGAGGTGCTGCAGCAGACTGCATAGAGCGGAAAAGGCGCTTCCACTGCTACCTGATACCTGAACAAGGTACAGGCCAGGAAGTCCGCAACTGCATATCTGGCGCCGCAGAGAAGAGAATGAGAAAACCCCCGATCCGGGCAAGATCGAGGGTTCTCGAGTTCATCTGAGTCGAATGGGAGTTCGACGAACTGCGTTGCCCCTATGAAGGGACTTTGTCGTGCTTGACAAGTCTCAGGGTACATCGTGCTCTGACAAAGATTCAAGATTGGACGCTCGTGTCGAGGTGCGCACTTCGGCCACGGAGCTCATTTGGCGGCGGCTTTCGCCATTGTTGGCTGCTCGTCGGTCGATGCGTGTCTACGATCCGGTTGCGCGCAGCTTCGATCAGACGCGCCCGCTTACGTCGAAGCGGCCCGTTCAGCCGGCCGCAGTCCCACTCTTTTACCGCGGGCGCGCCCGCGTCATCGCGCTGGATTTCGATCCGAAGCATCTCGACGCGGCGGCCGTCGATCAGGACGTGTGCAGGGTTCTGGAATGGCTGAGCGAATGTGGCGGCCGGGCGGTTGTCGATAGATCCACCCGAGGCGGGCGGCACGTGCTTGTTCCTCTCGCTCCTGGAGTCACTGTGAGTGTCGAAGAGATCAGGCCGCTCCTGGACCAGCTCGCAGCTCGCCTCCCGACTCTCGACATCGTGCCGATGTGCAACGCAGCAACCGGCTGCATCACGGTTCCAGGGTCGCTGTGCCGGGACGGCGGGTATCGCAGGCTTGAGGGCGAACTCGACGTCGCCATCGACGCACTGGTGGTGGGATCAGATTCCGCTGCTGTACCGCGCCTACTCGCACTTCTCGGCGGCAGCAGTCGAGTCGCCAACCGGCCGAAAAGAACGGTGCAAGCTCTCGCCGACAACATGCAAGCGGCCACGTATGCGGAACGGATCGTCGGTGGGGGCACCGACGCGCACCTCCACCCGCGCTTCTGCAAGACGAGCACTCCCACAGAGGCTGTGCAGGCGTTTGCTGCCAGAGGCGTCCTTGACAAAACCAGGTGGAAGTCGCGTTCGGAGGCACGTCAGTCAGTCGTAACGCAATTCGTCATGGCCGGCGCAACGGTTGCTGACGTCGTTGCCCGCGCCCAAACACCAGCGTGGTCGGGCCTGCGAGCCGCTTACGACCACTATCGAGACCCTCGTTTGGCGTTGCAGCGGGATGCAGCGAATGCCTTGAAGTGGGCCGCGTCGACACTCCCCGAGCCAGTCCGGGATACCGGGCACAAGTTCAAGTACACAGGGGGGGCGGGCGATCTCCTCTTTATGCGTTGGCAGCAGCAGGCACTCTCCTGGGTGACATCCGAATACCAGGGTAGGCGCGACAGATGGACCACCCTCGTTGTCGTTCAGGCACTGGCTTGGTCGGCCTCCGTGGCCGGCGAGATTGTTGAGGGCGTACCCGTAGTCGCTGTTGGTGGAAGATCACTGTCGATTGCAGCGGGAATGCTGCCTGAGTCGACAGTGTGGTCGGTGCTAGAACGACTAAGAGAGGCTCAGGGGTCACCGCTGCTTCTCATTGAGCGTGGTGTGGGCCAACTAGCCGATAGATACGCGTTGGTCACGGCTGGCGCCGAAGGCGTCCAGGACCCCAAGGGAGGGTCTCCTGGAGAGCTCGCGGAAGTCGAGTCGGTGCATCCGGCCTGGAGCGTACTGGGCTATAGACAAAAGGCACTCTATGAGGCCGTGCAACGTCGATCAGGGGCGTCTATAGACTCCGTGCTCGCGGAAGTCAGAATCGGTCGATCCAGCGGCTACGAAGCCCTGATGGACCTCCGGGTCGCCGGTCTCGTCGAGACGAATCGGTATCATGAGGTGAGTTTAGGACGGGTTGGCTTGGACGAGTTGGCGCAGCGGCACGGCCTGAGATCGGCCGTTCGAGAGCGAATCGTCCGGCACCGAGCGGAACGCATCGTGTGGAAGCAGTGGCTAGTAGGGAGGGAAGAGGCGCACCTGCCTACTCCCCCGCCGGCGTTTGAAGAAGGCTTGTTCGAGAACGCCTTGTTCCCCCCTGCTACCGAATACCTTGAACAAGTAGTTGCGTCAGGCCCTACGGAGTGGGTTTGATTCGTAGAGCCTGACGATGGCTTCGGCGGGATGAGCTACCACAGGACAATAGACATGTATCGGTCCGTCACAGTGACGGAACGTGGGTGCTGTCGTGGCATCTCGGTCTTGAGCTCGGACAGTACTCGCCTGAGATGCGCCCGAGCAGTGCGAATATCCGCTAGTGCCGCGTCGGGAAAAAACCTGTCCAATTCGCTGGGATCGTTCGCAGCCGCAAAACCGAAGTTGCTGTGCCTGGTAATCAAGCGCGAGAGGTGCAGCTCGATCCGGCTGTAAGTCTCGCAATCGACGATCTCGGGCAGGTCGTCATCGTTCCTGTATGGCAGCCGGTCTATCGACTCTCCCCCGGTATTTGCGCAGATCGATTTATGCCACTTTCCGAGAGCGACCCGCAAATCGGTTGTCACGCGCGCGATTTGGCTCGACTGCGACTCTGTCAACAAGTCGCGAAATCGGTCGAGTGCTTCGATGAATGATCTCAACTGGTGGGGACCGATCGTGACCTCGTCCAGTTCCGCGAGCGTTGCAACAGACATCGTACTCCCCCTTGTGGTCATGATGTGGTCGAAAAGCTTTGCGCTAGAACAGTTGTGGCGTCTCGCACGGTCATCAGCCCTTGATTGTCCCCGTGGTGTTCGTATCCGATGATGATGTCGATCCATCGATCACCGGTGCTGTCGAACTTGACCTGGGTCTGAAACTCGACGTACAGCGAGCTGTCCTGCAACACTCGGTTACGCAGGTTCATGGACGCCTGTTGGCCGCGGACGGTGAACTGCGGTATCTCTCGGTTCCAAGGCAGAAGTGAGCCAGTGGGCGGATTGATCCAGTCCAGTGCGATGCCTGTGGTCAGATCGATCAGTGCACGTCCGACTCCCGGGTCGCTCTGCACAGCGAAGCGTTTGGCGACACTGAGCGCGTAGTTGGTGGTGTGAGGCCGAATGTCGGTTATTTCGTGCAGGATGCCCCTGAGTTCTGTCCGGCCATCGTCGTGGTGGTGAACGTTGATCATGCTGGCGTGGATGTTGCGCCCGATCCCCCGGCCGTCAGTCAAGCTGATGTCGGCCTGAAACTCTGTACGGGGTGCGCCTTCTCGAATTGACTCGATGTACAGCCCCAGGTCAGGTTGACGTGGGAAATTGTCGTAGAAGGAGAAGATGTTGTCGTGGCTGGGTCGCGACGAGGCGAGAGAGTCGACCGACAGAATATTCAGGTCGACACCCGGACCGTGATGAGTCAGGTTCGTGGCCATGTCGAAGGAAAACGCTTCTACGTTGCGAGCCGGAAGAATCTCTTCATCGACGGCACCGAGCCACACCTGGCATCCGTAAACTTCGTCGAGCGGACCGAATACCGGTCGCACGGCATAGCGGACCTCCGAGCCATCGGGCAGAGCCGTCCGGCCGTCGCAGGGAAGGCCGGACCGCTTGGTGGCTGTCGCCGCTTTGAGAACCGCGTCGGTGACGCCTGCGCTGTTGAAGCTGCTCCGTCGACGGAGCTGACTGAAGGTGCGTGAGTTGCCGGCCTCGAACAGCACGCTCACTGCGCCGTCTTGGAGCAGTTCCAACAGCATCCACCCAGATGACCTACGAGTGTCCCGACTCATGGTGTCTCCTTCTTCCAATTCGGATCCGTGTAGCTCGGATCGACGGCCCAGTATCTAAACGGAGGCGACGAGGTGCGTCTCCTTCTGCAGGGCCTCCAATTGTGCAGCGTCGTGGGAGCAAAACACGCGGACGCCGGACGCTGCAAGGTCGCGGAACTGAGAATGGTTCTTGCGAACTTGGGCGCGGTCGGTCGCCAAAAGCATTTCCACTGCCTGAATTGCGTAGTTAGACAGGCGCTTAGGGGCGTGCGGGTGTATAGACGCCTGATTCAGGAAGGCGTCTCCGGCGTGGACGAGCCAACCTCGGACCGGATCGAGGACTGCGACAGCAGCGTGTCCGATCGTATGGCCGGGCGTGGGGGCCAGGAAAACTCCGGACGTTCCGGACACCTCGGCCGTATTCAGGCCGAGCACGGTGTCGTTGAAAATTGAGTAGGTAACTGCATTCCGGATCGTCTCGGTGTGCGCCGGCCTGTATCGGATTCGTCCTCCACGTGTAAGGACGGGTTTCCGGGCTTCCATCAGTTCTGTCGCGGTGGTATGCAGTCGTGCTGACGGGAAGTCTGCAAGACCTCCGACGTGGTCGTAATCGAGGTGTGTCGTAACGATGTCGGTGACGTCAGAGGAGGCAAACCCCAACTTTTCAAGCTGTTGCAGGGCGGACTCACCGGGGGCTAGATGTGCGCCTGCGAAGCGTGGGCTGTGCCCGAGTCGAAAGGTGGGGCTGAATGCATCGTCGATACCCGTACCGATATCGACGAGGAGCAGCCCGTGCTCCATCTCGCACAGTAGGACGTGCGTCACGAGGGACAGACCTCGCCAAGGCGTGAACGAGCCGCAGTTCAGGTGATGAACTGTCTTCACGGCGCCTACGGGCATGAAGGATCTCGTTTGGGTAGCCCAGAGACAGGGGTCCATTTGGTCCTGCCGCAACACCGAGACCGACGTCAACAAGTCCCGGGAACGCACCTATCTGTGTACGCGCATTACAATTATATCAGGTGCGGCTGGTCCGGTGGTGGCAGCTCGGATCGGGTGCTCAGACAATGATGTCCGACATGAATCCCGCGGGGGAGATTTCTTTGGGTGAAGTGCTTATGGTCCTGGCCGCTGTCGTCTTCTTCTCTGCCTGGTTTGTTGGTGCTTACTGCCTAATGATCCGGCTGACTGTCCATTCCGGCCGCCCAGACGTCAGCTTGGCGCAGATCGAAGCCGACCTCGGCGGTAATGGACAGGAGACCACCGGAGTGAGCGCGGATCGCGCTGCGAACTTCCACCCGTTCTCTCCGTCCATCGCAGACGAGGAACAAGAGCGAGCTGTCGCGGATCCTCCGTCGCCCGCGGTTGACCGGATCGACGAGGTGGCATCCACGGAAGTAGCAGACCGTCATCGCTGATGAATGACGACGTTGAACTAGGGCGTATTACTGCCCCTATGGGCGTTGAACTAGGGCGTATTACTGCCCCTATGGGGTAGTCGTTGGCTCCCCCAAGGGTGCGTGCGTACAAAGGTGTCGCGTGCTCCCACTCCTCCCCCGGCTGGCCGTGTTTGCCGTCTCGTGTGCACTAAGTTGCGGAACTCGCGTTCAGCCGCCCCGAGGATGGGTGGTTTCGCAAGTCGATAGTGCGGTCTGATGCGAGGGTTTGCCGGGAGGAAGTTGGCGTCCCAGAGCTGCAAGTTGGAGCTATGGGCCATAGGGGCGGCCTGTGGACAGAAGGTATGCGGCAAGAGTTGATGGTCGCTGCGTCACTCATTGTGACTGCGTATGAGCTTGAGTCGACGCGGCGTCACTCCCCGCCTGCCAGGCACAAAATGGTTTGACGTGCACTTTCGTAGGCCAACTTGCAGGTTGTTGCGAGTAGTTGCGAGTAGCCCTATTCCCATAGGGGCAATTATATTATCTTATACTGTATAAGTAAATCTAGTGTATGCTGCACTAAGCTAGGCTACGTTAGCTAATATGTGATTAGATAGGTCCATGGGGCCAGTGCTTATCCAGTGCCTGCTTCCCATAGCGGTGGCGTACAGCCCCTACATCCGTCCGCGCCCCTCGCATGAAAGGAAGAACGGGTTCCAATATGACTATTACCGCGATCGCGAATCTGAAGGGCGGGGTTGGAAAGACCACCGTCGTCAACGGATTGGCGCATGCCGCCGCCAGTCTCCAGAGAACAACACTGGTGGTGGACGCTGACTCGCAGGGTAACTCGACGCGGCATCTGACTGGCTACACGGTCGAATCACCACCCGAAGCGAGCTTTGCGGATGTCCTAGACCGCGATGTTGCTTGCCCGATCGAAAACGCGATTACGCATGCCACTCGTGAAGGTATTGATGTGTTGCCCAGCGGGTTCAGCGATCTGCAGGCGGTCATGGACACGTTGGTCGGGAAGACCGGAGGCGAGATGGCCGTCAACAGGGCGCTGAAGGAGGTCTCCGGCAAGTACCAGCACATCCTGATCGACTGCCGTCCGGCGATTGACCTAGTGTCACGAGGGGCCCTCTTCGCCGCAGACAACGTCCTGATTGTTGTCAATCCGGAGCTCGACGCTATTGACGGCTTCGATGCGATTCGGCAGTCGATCGACGACCTCGAGCAGTACATGAGCAAGGTGCTGCCGATAGCCGGGGTGGTTGTGAACAAGATTGACGGGCGTCGGCAAGACCACGCCAAAACATTGGCCTACCTGAAGGATTACGTACGCGAGGCGGACATACCAATAGTCGGGGAGCCGATACCGATGCTGACCGACATCAGCAAGCTCACCAACGTGGGCATGGGGCTTGACCAGCATCCGCGGCCTTCGGGGAGGATTCGCAACCTCCACGAGAACTTCGTCAAGATTCTGGACGCGACGAGAAGAGATGAAAAATGAGCAAGATCCCCGAACCGCAGCTCCCAGCGCCGCGAAGGGCTCGTAGTGCGTTCGCTCAAGGTAATCCCGCGCCGGAGGAATCTCCCCGCGACGTCTCGACAGAGGGCAACTCGCAGGCAAGGTCGGCGCCGGTCAGGCGCCAGCCCGACGAGCCACGGGAGCGTAAAGAGCAGCGGTCGAAGAGGATGGAGGGCACACGCGACATTCTCCTGTCGATGCCGATCTCACAGAAGGAGCGGATGGAAGCAACCATTGCCCACACGCAGGCTTTCACCGGCGTGAAGCACCAGCAGGTGTTCATCCGCACCGCTGTGGAGCGGTTGTGTGAACAGCTTGAACAGCAATATAACCGAGGCGACCGTTATGCAATGCCTCCGGTCGATCCACACCTATAACCACCTACTGCCCATATGGGCGCTAGTGGTTAGCGACTCAATACAAGACAACGGGTGTTGCATCCCAAGCTATGACCAGTCCTGTTAGACGATCGTCTATCGAGACACCCAGTGCATAATTTCAGGTCGACGCCTAACCTGGCTGGCGGTGTGCTGGTAGATAGTGCTGCATTTAAATCCTGTTTGATTGCGGAGTTCGAGACGAAGGGCCTCAGTGGACGGCAACCTGACTGGGAGGGCTACGAACGCCTTCATCCAGTTCGCCGCCGCCCTCGATGCACCGGCGGCTGCCTCGGTCTCGGAAACTTGAATGCTGCACTAGCATCGAGTCGGTGTCGGATCCATACGCGGTGCGATTGGGAATTATGGTGCGGCAACGCCGCACCGAGCTCGGCCTGACTCAGCGACAGGTCACCGCACGCGGCGGCCCTGCAGGCCCTGTGATCAGCAATGTCGAGCGCGCTGTCTCATCGACGATTTCGGCGAGCACACTCGACAAACTAGATATCGGTCTCGGCTGGGCGGCGGGTAGTTCGGAGCGCGCTTTGACCGGCGAGGTTCCCCTCGTCGAGGACGTACCTGTGGACGCCGATCGCAGTCTCGTGCCGGACGGTTTCGTCGCTGTGCCGGCAACAGCGGTAGCGTCCCTTCTGAGCACTGTGCACGCGCTCGGCCGGCTCGTGAACGACGGCATCGATGTCGACGCTCTCGCCGAAGCACGGACACAGCTCACCGATCTGGATGCCACGCTCACACCGATCTATCACCGCTACCTGACGTACGTGATCGAAGACCACCGAGTACGCGAGCTCGAACTGCCCACGCACCTGGCGGTCGTCGACGCGCTTCTGCCCTCGCCGTCGATCACCGACGATCCATCCTTGGCGGAAGAGGTTCGTTACCGGCGTTGGCTCGTCGGAGACACCGCGGGCCTGACAGCGGCCACGGTGGCGCGGTTCCGGGAACGCCTCGACGTGCGCCGCACACTGGCCAACACAGACGCAGATACGTAAATGGTGGTCGTGCTGTGACACGGGGCGCCGCCGGTTGAAGTACGCCGAAACATCGCGCGAACAGTACTGAGAACGAGCGCTGCGCGAGGGGACCTGGTGGTCGCTTTCGCATGGTGCTCGGTCATGATGGCGGGTGTGAGGAAGGTGTGGACTGCGACGCTGCTGATCGAGGGTAATGCCAGTAACTCGCGATGATCCTTTCCTTGCCGTATCGCGGTCCCGATGCCGCTACCGGGTCGAGATATGATCGGGCTCAGGTCAGGTACACCCATGACGATCCGGTGGGCCAACTAACGGTACTTCGACCAGCATCGAATTTGGGCGAAGAGTCTTCATCCATCCGCACAGGCGCTCCAGCCCCACTCGACTCCCATTTTGACGTGGCCGTCCGGTATTGCGTTCCTCCGGGACCCGGGGCAGCTGCCCGGGTAGCAATGAATTCGTCGACACCGTATCGGAGTGTGTGTTCTTTGGGGGTGCGAGTAAGGGGTTATCGGCGGTAGTTTCCGCGCATGCGGGCGGTGTCGTGTTCGTCGAGGGCGCAGATGTGGTGGTCGGGTCCGAGGACGTAGCGGTAGTGCACTGCCCGGCCGGTGGATCCGGTCATGACACCGAGCCTGATCACGAACTCTCCGAATCCCTGTGGTGCCAGTGCTGTGGCCCACCCGTCGGCTTCTGCGCCGGGTAGATCGACTGTCTTTCCGCTGTGGGTGTCGCGGGCGGCGACGGTGACGATCATCAGCCGCGACAGCTCGGGGTAGTGGCCGGTGAACTGGGTGAGGCGTTCGATGGGGATGTTGGTGGCCACCACCTGCACCTGCACCGATAACTGGCCATCGGAGGGGAAGACGGCGCTGGCAGGCCGGCCACCGGAATGCTCGCGGCCTTCGGTGGTCCCGGAATCGCTGGCAGCGAGGGTACGTAGCCGGTGCAGCACGGGGCCGTATCGTCGACACACGCGTTCCCGAATCTCGTTCGACCCGGCGAGCCCGCCATGGTCGGCGTCGCTGCCGCTGCGGTTACTGTCGCTGCGGTTGCTGTCGTGGCCGGTGCGGTCATCGTGTTCGGTCACGATGCTGGGCTGTCGGTCAATGCGGTGAGTCTGGTGTGGGCGCGGTGGCTACGTGGATCGATATTGACCCGTGCGGGGTCGAAGTCGTAGAAGGTGAGCAGTCGCCGGTCCATCACGTGCCGCCACAACGGGGGGACGAGGGCGCAGATGATCATGACGGCGTATCCGGCAGGTAGCTGCGGCGCGGTGTCGACGGTGCGCAGTGCTTGGTAGCGCCGTAGCGGATGCGTGTGATGGTCACTGTGGCGTTGAAGGTGGTAGAGAAACAGGTTCGACACGAGATGGTCACTGTTCCAACTGTGTTCGTGGGAGCACCGTTCGTACCGCCCGTCCGGGCGCCTGCGGCGCAGCAGACCGTAGTGCTCGAGGTAGTTGGCGGCCTCGAACACGATGATCGCGACGACGGCTTGCAGGATCAGGTACCCGGTGATCGACCATCCGAACGCCACAATCAACACCCCGAAGAGCAGGACGGACAGTGCTGCAGCGTTGAACAGGTGATTGCGTGGGGTCCACCTAGACCGTCTCTGTCGGCGGAGGCGTTTCGATTCCAGCGCCCACGCCGAGACGAGGCCGCCGTAGACGCTGCGAGGCAGGAATCGCCAGAACGATTCTCCGAACCGAGCGGTAGCTGGATCGGCGGGGGTGGCGACTCGGATGTGGTGTCCGCGGTTGTGTTCGACGTAGAAATGCCCGTACCCGGCCTGCGCGAGACTGATCTTGCTCATCCACTGCTCGACCGACTCGGTTTTGTGGCCGAGTTCGTGGGCTGCGTTGATTCCGACGCCGGCGACGACGCCGATCGTCAGGGCCAATGCTATCCGCTCGGGCACCCCGAGCGGGCCGTGCACCCACAGCCAGCACGCTGCGACCAATCCAGCGTATTGCAGGGGGAGGAACAAGTAGATGCACCACCGGTAGTAGCGGTCTGCCTCCAACCCAGCTACTGCATTCTCGGGTGGGTTGGAGGTGTCGGTACCGCAGCACAGATCCACCAGCGGGATGAGCACGCCCATTACGATGAGTCCGAGCGCCCAGAACAGTCCAAGCCCGAACACGGTCACCGCGCCCCACGCCAGGAACGGCGACAGCGGCACCAGCAATCCCAACGGCCACAGATACCGTTTACGGTCCCTCCACGACTCAGCTGCACTGCTGATCTTGTTGTTGCCGAATGAACCCGCTGTTTCTGGTTGGTTCGCAGGGCGCGCCGACGGTTCGATGCGATTGTTCATTGAGTGAAATCCTCTCGTGGGCAACAGGGTCCACGTCAAGGGCGTGCACACTCGTCTGTGTAACATCGGAAAAACATTGAATGATGTATCACTTTTCGTGCTGTGAAGCAGACCACTGCGGAATAGGTGACTGGATCAGGACGAGGTGGCTTCCATGGCGACGACGGGTGTTTCGAGCGAGCAGATACAGGTCCGGATCTGCGAGGCGGCAGCGGTGATGATGCTCGATGGCGGCATCGATGCACTGTCCGGGGCGCTGGTCGCCGACGCCGCCGGGGTCACCAAAGCCCGAGTATTGCGCCGGTACACGAGTCGAGCGGAGCTGGTGTCGGGGATCTACCTGCACGGCCATGCCCGCATCGCCGCCGTGTGCGATCGCCGGTCCCGCCGAACGGGCTCGGGGGTCGATGCGGTGGTGGCCTTGACCTACGACCTCCTCGAGCAGGCTTCCCTCGACCCCCTCGCCCGGGTGGTGCATTGTCTGGAAGCAACCCGATCTGCCTTCGAAACACACACCGACACCGACGTCTCGATAATCGGTGTGTACCGGCTGTGGCACGAGCATTTCTACGCATTGCTCCGCAGAGACGACGACTGCAGCGTCGACGAGACCGATGATGGGCGGGTCGTGGAGGTCGTCGAACTGCTGGTGGCGGCGGTGGCGGGATTCTGCGATCCCCGTCGTTTCTACGTGAGCACTCTGCGTGAGCGGATGGACCGATTGCATGTGGTGCTGGTGGCTGTGATTCCGACGTTGTACAGCGATACCGCTCGTGCCGAGCACATGCGGCACTACCTGACCCGAGTCCACGACGCCGTCGACCCCTCAACCGACACTCACACCCACACCAGTATCGGCACCGACACCGGCACCGATCTTCACCTCATGGGTCGGCCGTACAGGTGAGGGCACCGACCCGATCTCGGGTCATCGTGGTGTCGGGCCGAATTCTGCTCGTGTTCTTGCTGTTCGGTGTCGCGGGGTGTCTGATCTCTCGAACCTGGATCGGGGCGTTCGTGTATTCGTTGTGCGCGGTCATCGCGTTCGTGATCACCCGACGGGACAAAGGTGTCCGCGCGAGCGCTGCCGCGCCTGCAGTCGACCCGCTGCGGGCGAGGACGAAGGGGGCGGGGACGTAGGTGATCGGGGATCTGCAATCAGTGGTGGGGCGTAACGTACGCCGGTACCGACGCGAACAAGGGTGGAGTCAGAACACGTTCGCAGTTCATATCGGAATGCACCGCACCTACGTCGCGGCGGTCGAGCGCGGTGAACGCAACGTCACCGTCGGGACGGTGGAGAAAATAGCCAACGGACTCGGCGTGGACCCGCTGATCCTGCTCTACGACGCCGACCACTGACCGCGAGACACACCGAAATTGCAGTGTGATGGCCGTGCATACCGGCGGTGTGTCCGGGCCGTGCTGCACTTCCTTTACTTGTGAAGTGGGATCACGACTGTTCGGTCGAGGCGATGGTGCTGCGACACCACTGTCCGATCACGTCGAACACCACCGCTGGGGCATCGACCGCGAGATCGGCAATATCACCACCATGGCGGCCATCACGAGCTTGTAAGGCCGAGGCGTCGAGCAATCCCAGAGTCGCCTGGTGCACCTGCCCGGGGTCGGCGATATCGACCACCGTTGAACCGAACACCTGCAATACTTGTTCGAAGTCGGCCGCGGCGGCAGGATCCGCAATCGCCCAGCACCACAACGCGGCCTCGGTGAGGCCTGCGCTGTCGCGAGCAGAGACGACACGGTCGACCCATACCGTAGTCATCACCTGCCGCGGTGCACCCATATCGTCGACGGTAGAGCACACGCCCATTCCCTACGGGTGTACTGCTACACGCTCTCGCGAGTCTGCTGGTTTGTGGTCGGTATGACGTGCTCAGGTGTCGAATGCTTCCGCGGGGCGGGTGTCCGGGACGTTGGTGCGTGCGTGCCATGAGGTGGGTTCACGGCGACGGCGTCGCGCGGAGACCAGCTCACGTGCACTGCTGCGGGACAACGCCAATGCAGACCGCCTCTGACCCGGTCAACGATCAGCCCGGCCCCGCGAGCGGTCGACTTCACGCCAGTGTCTGGGACGAGTTGTGAAACGACCGGGTTCGCCCGTCTCGGGTACTTCAGGGTCGGTGTTTGATAGGAACTAATGGTGACTGCGTTCGAACACCGCCTTGCAGCCCCAGTCGGGGTTTTCTGCGGTACGTTGCCGCGTTCCCAGACGGGAGTGGTTACGCCGCTGAGCGCCCCGCGTCGAGGGGTTCCTGGTGACGGGCGCCGATGACGGCGCCGACGACGATCCAGTCGGGGGCGCACCGCATGGGGTTGTCGGTGCGCAACGGGTGTTCGATCTGCTCGATACCGCCCCGGCCGGGTACATCGTCGCCGACGCCGTCTCCGGGACTGTGTGGTACGTCAATCGAACGTTGTGCCGTGTTCTCGACCGATCAGCAGAACACATCATCGGCACCGACGTCGGTGCGATGTTCGCATCATCCGATGTCGATGTCCTCACGGATCTGCTTGCCACTGCTCCGGACGCGTCGAGCAGCGCATCGGTGGGTGCGGCCGCGGACCTCGTCGGTGCAGGCGGAGACCGGTTGCCGGTGTTGTTGATGGCCAACGCCGAACGCTCTCCTGACGTCGAGGTAGACGGCGGCGACGCACGCGGCGACGACCGGCGAGGAGTGAGTGTGCGGATCACCGTGCACAGTGCCCTCGCCGATGGTGCTCGGCAGCAACTGCTCACCGACGCCCGCGACGTGTCCCAGCAGGCTCGATCTCTGGCTGAAACTGCTTGCGAGACCGCAGAAGAGGCGCTGGGTAGGTTGCAGGATGCGCTTGAGACATCGCAGGCGGCGCTGGAAGCCGCTCAGGCCGAACGGAACCGAAGTCACATGTTGGCGACCACGCTGCAGCGCACGTTGCTGCCGCCGATTCTCACGGCGCCGCCGGGTATGGAGGTCGCCGCTTACTACCATCACGCCGTCACCGAGGACGTCGGCGGTGATTTCTACGATCTGTTTCCCCTCGACGGGCGTACGTGGGGGTTCTTCCTCGGCGATGTCAGCGGTAAGGGCCCCGGCGCCGCGGTGGTGACGTCGCTGACGCGGTACTCACTACGCGCGGCTGCGGTGTTCGATCGTGATCCGGTCACGGTTCTGCACAACTTGAATACCGTGCTTCATCACGAGTTTCGAGGCAATGATCCCCGGTTCTGCACGGTCGTCTACGGCACGGTGACTCCGAGTGGGGAAGGTGGTGCCGTGATCGAGCTGGCCAGCGGTGGTCATCCGCCGGCTCTTGTGCTGCGCGCCGATGGGACTGCACAGTATGTGCACACTCCCGGTGGGCAGTTGGTCGGCGCTTTGGCTGCACCGAGGTTCACCGCGGCGCACATACAGCTTGCGGCCGGTGATGTGTTCGTGCTCTACACCGACGGTCTCACCGAGGCCCGGACCGGACCCGGTCGCGGCCGCTACGACGACTACGGCGCACTCGAACGGTTCGCGCAGAAAGCAGCCCCGACCACCGCACCCGGAATCATCGACGACCTCGTGGACTTGCTGAACAGCTTCGGAAGCGGCCTCGAAGACGACGTCGCGCTCCTGGCGCTGTCGTAACAGCCAGTCCTCGTCGGTGGCCGGTGCCAGGTACGGTAAACCGCGCGTTCGCCTGCGTGAGTGGGCGCGAAACAAGTGGTGCTGGCCCCCTGTGTTGATGGGGCACTTGATACTCACTGTTGTGTGTCGCCGGACGCCTGGGTGGTGCCGGGGCCCGATACCGCCTATTTCGGTGCGTGCGGGGCTGGATGGGACTGTTGGTAGATGTCGGGGATCCCGTCGTGGTCGTCGTCGCGAGTTTCTTCGTCGTGGATGCGCTTGTAGAGGCGATTACGCGATCGCAGGAGGATCGATGCGAGGACGGCGGCGAGGATCGATCCGGTCAGGACGCCGATCTTGACGTGATCGTCGCGTTCGGTGCCGGGGCCGAAGGCGAGATCTCCGATCAGTAGGGACACGGTGAATCCGATGCCAGCGAGCAGCGAAATGCCGATGACGTCGATCCACTGCACCGATTTGTCCAGTGCTGCTTTGGTGAATTTCGAGAGCACGAACGTGGTCCCGAAGATGCCGACGGTCTTGCCCACCACCAAGCCGGCGATGATGCCCAGGGCAATTGGATCGGTCAGTGCGCTGGTGAGGCCGCTGAACCCGCCGACGGTTACTCCGGCGGCGCAGAACGCGAAGACTGGGATCGCCACCCCGGCCGATAGCGGCCGGATACGGTGCTCGAAATGCTCGGCCAGACCGGGGCCTGCCTCGGGTCCGCCCGCTGCTCGGCTACGCATCACCGGAACAGCGAAGCCCAACAGCACTCCCGCGACGGTGGCGTGGATGCCCGACTCGTGCACCAGCACCCAGGTCACGAACGCCAGTGGGAGCAGTATCCACCAGGATCGGATTCGTTTCTGGACGGCGACCGTGAACAGGGCCAACGGAATCAGTGCCAATCCGAGTGCTCGGAAATCGACTTCGTCGGTGTAGAAGACAGCGATGACGGTGATCGCCAGAAGGTCGTCGACGACAGCGAGGGTCAACAAGAAAGTGCGCAGAGCGGTCGGAAGATGCGTGCCGATCACCGCGAGGATGGCGACAGCGAATGCGATGTCGGTGGCGGTGGGTATCGCCCATCCTTGTAGGGCGCCGTCGCCTGTGGTGCGGTTGACGAGTACGAAAATGATTGCCGGTAATGCCATTCCGCCTATGGCCGCGGCAATGGGTAGTGCTGCCCGCGCGGGGTCGCGGAGGTCGCCGGCGACGAATTCGCGTTTGAGTTCGAGCCCGACGACGAAGAAGAAGATGGCCAGCAGCCCATCGGCCGCCCAGGTCGACAGGGTCAGGTCCAGGTGCAGTGCCGACGGTCCGACGGTGACGTTCATCGCTGCGTGGTAGGCGGCGGACCAGGGTGAGTTCGCCCAGATCAAGGCTGCGACGGCGGCGATGAGCAGCAGGATGCCGCCGACGGTTTCCTTGCGGAGAATTGCTGCGATGCGGTTGGCTTCGGAGTAGGAGCCGCGGGAGAACAGCGGCCTGCGGGCAGGTGGGGAAGACGTCACAGCAGTGGTGGCCTTTCGATAGTTTTCGGGCACGGTCGTCTCATGCCGACCAGACTTCCCGGCGCACCGAGGATCGACTCTATCGGCAGCGGGACGCTGCGACGAAATCGAGCCGCCGGGCTGCGCAGTCGCATCATCAGGGGCAGGCACCGGGTGCGGAGAGTGGGGGTGAACGGTGTGATCAGTCGTGAGGCTGGCTCGACTGTGTAGTGGCTCTGCGGGCATTCACTGGGAAGGAATTTTGGTGCCTTGTGGTGATGGCATTACCGTGCTGTGAAGGTCGGGGTCAGTGTCGATAGTGAAAAAACGTCGATGATCGAACACAACGCAAGGACTGCAACGCTTATGAATTCCGTGAAGACAGCGTGGCGGGGTCTACGCAAACCGGTCTTCCTGCCCGCTTCGGCCATCATCGCCACAATGATCGTGTTCTCGGTGGTGTTCGCCAGTACCGCATCGGATGCTTTCGATGCCCTCAACACTGCGATCACCGACGGTGTCGGCTGGTGGTACATCCTCACCGCTACCGGTTTCGTTCTGTTCGCCCTGTACTGCGGCATCAGCCGCGTCGGGAACATTCGACTCGGCCGCGACGACGAGAAACCCGAGTTCGGGGTGTTCTCCTGGTTCGCGATGCTCTTCAGCGCAGGGATGGGCATCGGGCTGGTGTTCTACGGTGTCGCCGAACCCCTCTCCCACTACGTCACCCCACCCGAAGCCGGCGGCGTCGCCGGTTCGACCGACGCCGCAGCGAATCAAGCCATGGAATTGACGCTATATCACTGGGGTCTGCACGCGTGGGCGATCTACGTCGTCGTCGGTCTCGGCTTGGCGTACATGACCTACCGCAAAGGTCGGCCCCTGTCGGTGCGTTGGCTCCTCGAACCGCTGCTGGGACGCAGGCGGATCGAAGGCGGGATCGGGCACGCCATCGACGTCATCGCCATCGTCGGCACTCTCTTCGGTGTCGCGACATCCCTCGGTTTCGGTGTGCAACAGATTTCCGCCGGCCTGGACTATCTCGGGTGGGTCGAGACCAACAATTGGCTCACCATCATCCTGATCGTCTTCGTCACCGGATTGGCGACGTTCTCGGTGGTCTCCGGCGTCACCAAGGGACTCAAGTGGCTCTCCAACATCAATATGGTCCTCGCCGCGGGACTGGCGGTGTTCGTGCTACTGCTGGGTCCGACACTGTTTCTGATGCAGTCCTGGGTGCAGAATCTCGGCGGCTACGTCCAAGCACTACCGGAGTTGATGTTGCGGACCTCCCCGTTCGCCGACGACGGCTGGGCAGGTGCGTGGACGATCTTCTACTGGGGCTGGTGGATGAGCTGGGCACCGTTCGTGGGCATGTTCATCGCACGCATCTCCCGCGGACGCACCATCCGAGAATTCGTGTTCGGTGTGCTGCTCGCTCCGACGATCATCGGCTCACTGTGGTTCACCATCTTCGGCGACGCAGGCATTCTGCGGCAACGCAACGACGGTGACATGCTCACCGCAGCCGGTGAAGTCGATACCAACACCACCCTGTTCGCATTGCTCGACGGGTTTCCTCTCGCCACCGTCACCAGCGTGCTGGCGATCTTGGTGGTGGTGTTCTTCTTCGTCACCTCCTCCGACTCCGGGTCGTTGGTGATCGACATCCTCTCCACCGGAGGTGACCTGGACACCCCCAAGATCACCCGCGTCTACTGGGCCGTCCTGGAAGGAATCGCCGCGGCCGTGCTGCTGCTGATCGGCGGTTCCGGATCGCTGACGGCACTGCAGACCGCCTCGATCGCCACCGCCGTCCCGTTTTCGATCGTGCTGGTCTTGGCCTGCGTGTCGATGCTCAAAGCCTTCCGCTACGACGTCGCCACCACCCCGAGTTATGTGCGTGTGACTCCCGCCGCCGACGCGACCACGCCGCCCGGCGGTGACACGCCCGTAGCGACACCCAGGCGCCGCGGCTCCGGAATTTCCTCCACCTTCTCCGGACTGTCGCCGTCACGGGAGAACCTGGCCACACCGGCATCGAATCACCTCGTCGTTGCCGTGCATCAACTCACCTCCGACCAGATCGGTGTCGATCCCGACACCGGAGCCGTGGCCTACTCCCCCGAGGACGCCCCACGTGATCCCCTCGGCGGTGAAGTGTTCGACACCCCCGAGTTCGCGGACTCCGCCGAAGGACACGCCCAAAAGACGAAAGCGGTGGACTGACTGCGCGGGACTGCGTTCGCAAGTCTCGGCAACACCGATTCGCCCACTGTGCATTGGGTGCGCGCCGAGGCCGGGCGGTGCCGGTCTGTGGTGCCGGCACCCCGTCCATCGCTGTCTTGAGGGCGCCTGCCGTGGGCGGGAGAGCGAGCCCGGTCCCAGTGCCCGGGTATGCCCGGGCACGTCCTTGTTCACGGGTGTCAGGTAGCGGTCGCACAGGGCAGGCGCAGTCGACATCGCTGTTTCGCCCGTCCGGTGGAACGGGCTGTGGGCCGCTTACATCGACGTGGAGTCCTCGATTTCGCGCCTCGCACGGTACGCGGCGACAGCAGCGGCGGCGATGCGTGAGCCCGAACTCGAGATCGACCTGGTCGTGACCGCTGCGTCATCGAGTCTGCACGCCAGCTGTGGGGTTCCACAGTGCACGCCGGGTGCTCGAACGTGCCGGTACATTCCGGTCGCTAGGGTTCTGAGCGAGGTGTCTGGTGCGGTAGACCTGTTGGGTGAACAGGACGGTGCGGGCGGCGGCCGCGGTGATGGTGATGTTCCTGGTGATAGGGATCTTGTGGGCGGCGATCGGATACGTCTACACGGGAAACATCGTCTCCGGGGCTTTGGTGTGGGGTGGAGCCGTGGTTGCGGCCGGGTGGGTGATCGTGGGTGTGGGAGTGACCGGAAAAGTAGTTCGACTGAAACGTCGACGCCGTCGCAGCGGTATCTCGGGAGGAGAGTAGACCTGAGGTTGTGCCCCACGCCGATAACACCGACATTAAACGTCTGGGAACAGCTGTGCGGGACCGGCGCGCGCAGTTGAGTATCAGTCAGGTCGAGCTGTGGAAGGCAGGAGGACCGTCGAACAGCACGTTGACCAACATCGAGTCCGGTCGCGATATGCCCGTTCACCCCAAAATGCTCCGAAAGCTCGATTTCGCCCTGGGATGGCCGCCCGGACGGGCATACGAACTCCTGCACGGCGATTCCCTTGGCGATGCGGGCGCGCACGAACACCCGCCGTTGGAGGTAACCGGCTGCGACGGCGCTGCGGATACAGCGGGTGCGCCGAGGCCGGTGGTTCTGGCCGAACCTGTGATCGCGGCATTGCTTTACGATGCAGATCAAGCCAGACGCGCCCTCGTTCGCTACAGCAACCGGCAGCTCGGTTTCGATGCTGTCGCGGCACGGCTCTATAGGCTCATCGACACCGCCGAGTTGCTCGCGCACCAGGCCAGCAGTGATGGTGTCGACTGAAATCTGGGACCGCAGCAGACGAGTGTGTTTACGATGGGCGTTGGTTGATCGTCACAGTTGTCTGTGGTCACACCGATCAGCCACCCCGGCGTTTGATTGCTCGCCGAAGAATCGAACGCCGGGGCAGGCGTCTCAGCGGGCGATGTCCTCTCATATTTCGGGGGCACCGCCCTCGGCAGCTGGTGGTGCGAGGCGCGCGCGGCAGGTTTACTTTCGAACCCCTCCGCGACCAGGACCGGGCGGCCCCTTCTCGACACGGAGAAGGATGACGCGCCCGCCCATACGAGTCCCCGGTTCAGGCTGCCAATAAAAACTCAGAGAGCGCGGACGCTGGTGGCCTGAGGGCCTTTGGTGCCTTGTCCGATCTCGAATTCAACACGCTGGCCCTCATCGAGTGACTTGTATCCCGAGCCCATGATTTCGGAGTAGTGCACGAACACGTCGGCTCCGCCGCCGTCTTGTTCGATGAACCCGAAGCCCTTCTCGCCGTTGAACCATTTCACTGTTCCCTGCGCCATGACCATCGAACTTTCTTCTCGTGAGCCCAGCAGTCACGTCGACCACTCGATCTCGGCACCGATCATGACATCCGAACCGAATGTAGACGAGCATCGCCCAGGTAGCCGACTTCCACCCTCGACTTCCACTCTTGACGAGGAGTGAGGTCGAGTGGTGCACGTGGTGGCCGATGGGGTTGTCGAGCGCGGGCGTTCATGCGGCCGGAGGTGGGGTCGGCGGCGTGGACGGTGGCGGCTGCGTTGCGAGCTCGGCAGTTGCGGCACGTGGCCGGCCATGTCTTCCACAAGGACACCGGCGCTTGGAGTGAGAGGTCCTGGTGCAAGTCACTGCACCCGGGGTGCTCTACGCCAACCCCGAACGATCGCAACGAAGCCGACGATCAGAGGCAGCTGCAGAAAGATGATGGCGTTCAACGCATCATGCGGCAGGGGGAGTTCGTCGAAGAACTGCGCCGTCCCGGTAACGATCAGCAACAACAGCGTCGTTTGCATTGCGGCGCCATGGCGGCGCGGCCAGTCCCGTCGCCGTCGAAGCTTCGCCTGCATCGTCCCGTACCCCATCAGGGCAACAACCACGAGGGAGATCCCGTGGAAAACGCTGGGCCCGTCTCGTATCTCGTAGATCCACAATGAGCAGAGCACCATGACCGACAGCGCACCGACGTACATCCGACCAGCCCACCGGTGGAAGAGCGTTCCCTTCGTGGCCACAAGCACTACCGCGCCGCATGCCGCAGCACTGACCGCGGCGAACGTATGGACGTCGATCACCATCATCTCCCCAAGCTAACCATGTACCGGGCGGGCGGTAACCGCATCCGTGATGCGTCATCCGGAGATGGAAACTGCGGTCAGGAAGATTCGGTCGATCACCGGAGATCCCGGTGATCGTGCTACCCGACACGTGCCGTCGGCACGGTCTAGGTCAGTGTGCAGAGGGTGCCTTCCGGTGGGGATTTCAGGTCCACGAGGTACTCGGCTACGACCGTGTCGACGCAGTCGTTCGCTCCGGAGAACGCGACGGTGTGCTGGTCTCCGTCGACGGAGAGCAGTGACCCACCCAGCGTCTCGGCAAGGCTGACACCACCCGCGTAGGGCGTGGACGGGTCGCCGGTGATGGAGATGGTCAACGTGTCGGGCAGACCGTCGATATCGGTTGCGTACGGGAATCCCAGAGTGGGTTCGACGGGCCAGGATTCACACGGGTCGCGTGCACCTTCCGGCCCCAGACCTGAGTCGGTGAACGGCGCGATGCCCTGAATTCGCTCCTTGAGCTCGACCTCCTGTTCGGCAGTGTTGCGCTGCTCGTCGTTGCAGTTGATCGCGTACAGCGCCTCGGCGAAATTCGGGTAGGCGCCGTCGACAGCCGATGCAATTCGTGGCCATCGTTGCGGGCGATTCCACTGCCATCGTCGACGGTGACCACCCGAGATGGTCAGCGACCGAGCGGGCACCGCGCCGGCGGCACTGGTGGTGGCACATCCTCGTTTTCGCCGTCTACCGTCCCTACGACCCGGTGAAAGGGCGCTACTCGATGCGATACCTGCTCGCACCCGTCCACTCTCGGATGCTGCCGGTCACCACCGAGACCGCGACGAGTGCACGGCGTCCCACACCCGGTGACGCGTAGATTTCGGCGAGGGCGGTCTGCGCGGTCCGAGTCCTTGGATTCGTGAACACCGACGTGCCCCGTTCCGACTGGTGTCGGTCACAGTCGCGATGGTGCTTGTTCCGGCGGGGGTGGTGTGTCAACGTCAGGCTCCAACCGAGTGATGTGACCATCCGTCGAAGGTCCCAGAACAGGGACTGGTCGAGGATGCTGCCGATGAGGTTGCATCGTTTGCGGGATCGGACTCGATTGGACGACACGGAAGCAAAGACCCAAAGTATGAACACTTTCACGCATCGGCGTTACGCACTGATCGCAGCTGTCACCGCTGCAGCGGCACTACTCGCGCCGATCGTTGCGAGTGCAGATCCGCTCTCGCCGGAATGCGTGCAGGAGAACGCGGCGGGGTCTGTCACGTGTACGTACACCCAGGGTGTCACGGCGTTGACGCTGCCCGACGGTGTGGACTCGGTGCAGATCGCCGCGGTCGGGGGCCGCGGCGGCATCATGCGCGGGCTGCCGACCGAGACGCTGTTCGGTCGTGGTGCGTCGGTGACCGCGACCGTGCCGATGCCCGATGGGGTGCGGGTGCTGTACGCAGCAGTCGGCGGGAACGGTACCGACACCGCGGTCGGCGTCGAGCAGGTCGGTTTCGGTGGAGCCAACGGCGGTGGATTCGGTGGAACTCCGACCAACGAGGCGCAGTTCATCGGTGCTGGAGGGGGTGGGGCATCGGATGTGCGTTTCGATCAGTTCGACCGTTTGTCGCGCATTCTGGTTGCAGGCGGCGGAGGTGGGGCGGTGACGTTGCCGGGTGCAGACGCCGTGGAGGCAGCATCCTCTGCTGCTGCCGACGGCCCGAGAGGTGGCTCCGGAACTGCGACTGTGGGAGGGGCGGGCGGTGCCGGGCAGCTTGAGCAGTGGAATGGAAAGCCGGGAAGTGTCGGGGTGGGCGGCGACGGCGGCTACGATCCGATGGGCATGATGGGATATGTGACCGGTGGGGGAGGCGGCGGAGGCTGGTACGGCGGTGGCGGCGGGGCTGCAGATACTTTCGGAAGCGGCGGCGGAGGATCGTCACTGGTACCGGCCGGCGGGACGTTCTCGCTGACGAACGATGCGCCCTCCATCACGATCAGCTACCAGATCCCCTCGACCCCGCAGCTGCCGTCGTGCACTGGATCGTCTTGCCTTCCAAACTTGTTTGGAAGCAGCTAGAACCGGCTGTTGCACGGGTAGCACCAACACGAACCTCAGGACGAGGGACGACGCCGCGCTGGTTTATTCGTCGACACCCGAAACGGAGAATACGGCGTCGCCCCATGCGAATGGGGCGAGATGATCTCGACGATCGCCATCGCACCAACATGTCATGACTAGTCGCTCCAAGATTTGTAGATGTCGGCTATGAAAATTGCATTTTCCGCACCGTCGACATCAAATTGCCAGTTCAGCACAGTTTTACCTCCGCCGATGGAACCGCCATCGCCACCAGACCGGCCACGCCAGCCTCGACTCCGTCGAGGTGTACCGGCGCGAACACGCGCCTCTGGTCGGAAACGCTGTCACTGACATTGGCCTTTGATAGGTCATCCAGGCGCATCGCAATGGTGCGTCTTGTTCGAGTATCGCCAGCCCCTTCTGTCGGTGCTCTGACCTACTGTTAGACGAGGTCTGGTTCCGCCAATGGGGGAGTGATGGGCAAGTCGAAGTCCAAACGTCGCAAGAAGTCGCCTAAGGATGCCAGTAGGCGCCCACGCGCCAGTCCTCCTCGCAACTTGGAGTCGCCAGAAGCTGCGATCGCACGTGCACTCCTATCACGTGCGCTGATTCCGTCACGCGCTCGTATCGACTCACGAATCGAGGAGGCCAGGCTCTTCGAAAGGTGGCGTGTCAACCCGAGCCAACCGCGACCTGGAAGTCCTCTCGACCTCGACGATTCCGAATTTTTCTCTGCGGTCGTTACTGAGAACGTATCGGCGTCTCCAACTCGCGACCACGCGCTTTTCCCGACGATGGTTGCTGCGGAGAACTTGACTACGGTTGTTCGGTTGATCGACGACTGGGACCGTAACGGTCAGATGCGCTCGATGTCAGTAGTAACTTTGTGTCGGTCTGCGCTCGAGTCGTCCGCTCGCGCGGTATGGCTCTTGTCCCCTACAGAACGGTCGGAACGCCGCGATCGCGCTTTGCGCATGGTCAAAGCAGAAGTACTCGGACAAAAGAAGTTCTTGACAAAGCAAGTCGCTGGGTACGAATCCCTAGGGGCGCAACATGAGTCCCATCTCGCCGATCTGCGTTCCGACCTCGACAAGGCGGTTAGCGTACTCAGCGACTTAGACGCGGTTGCGGGTGCGCCGACAATCGAGCAACAGATCGAAATTGCTTCTGCGTGGGTGGATGAGACAGCCGTGAACCCACAGCACACCCCGATGGCAGGTATGGCGAAATCGATGTACTCAATCGCATCGGGTTTCGCACACGGTTATACCTGGACGACAAGACACATGCAGGAAACAGCCGACCTCTTCAACATCACAGCGGACTTTCTATACGTCGCGACAACGATGCTGAACGCTGCGGTGATCTTGCATGAGACACAGTCGGCAGCCTCGTCGGACAGTATCAGCGAGCTGTGCCCTGCCCACTTACGCGATGTCGCCCGGACATTCCACCATCGATACGTTCCCACAGAAGGGAAACGGTCGAATGTGAACTACGCGGCCAACTAAGACGGCCGACTGAGCAGAGCAGGTAACAGATCGTTCTGGTGCACGTCTATGCGCGGAGACGCCGGTTGTCGTCAAGGCTCGTGAGCATGCGGTTACCGCGTTTAGAGCCGCCATCATCTACGCCGGTGACGGCTGTACGGCATGCGGTCCTCGACGTCGGCCGTCAATCTTCTCGGAATCGTCATCACGAGATCGGGTAGATCACTCCCGATTCGCCGCGCTTTCCGTGAAGGTCGGAGCATGGACTCCAGATATAACGCTAATTCAGAAGGACTGAGGATGAGTTCGAGCTACGGGTGGCTGCCCGACCACCATCTGGCCGTGGCGGCGACGCTCGCGCACGCCGACGAGCTCATCGGAGAAGTCGCCAGCCTCCTCTTCGACTATCAGACACAGCCGGAAGGAATCATCCAGCTGCGAGAGGTGCCGATGATCACGCACAGTCGGACTGTCGTGGTGAGCATCTCGCCGATGCCGCGCAAAGTCGTCCTCCTCGCCGCCGACGCCCTGGTCGTCCTGCGAAACGCGATCGAGCACACCGTATTTGCCGAAGTCGAGTACCGCGATGGCACCCTCGACGAGAAGGTGGCCAAGGTCGTCGAGAAGCCGGCGGCGCAGACCTACGATGCATTCGAGGCATGGGTGAAGGGCCGTGCGAAGAACGGACCTCCCTCCCTGCAACGGGGTGGTGAGCTGATCAAGCGCATCGGAAGGCTCCAACCCTTCCACCGGACCATAAGCTCGCACGAGCACCCGATGGCGCTGCTAGCCCTGCACACGAACCATTCGAAGCATCGCACACCAGCGGTCACGGCCGTCCGACTCGCTGCAATCCATCGCGAGGACCTCACGCCGCCGACACTGGCAGATGTCGAGCGTCGTCCAGAGGTGCCATTGCAGGTCGGAGAGGTGATCGCGGAGACCCCCAGAGGCAAGCGCATCCCTGTCGCGCTCTTCCCGACCATCGGTATCAACCGGCCCGGTACCGAGCGCTGGCCGGTGCTGGTGAAGGAACTCGACGAACTCGCTACGTGGGTGCGAACTCAGGCAGTGCCACGGCTGATCACCGGGATCGAACCACCGGCACCGACCTTGCCTGCTCGGTACGAGATCTCGGTTGGCCGTGAAGACGAGCGCAGCGCGTTACCAAGCGGGTCGGCGACATCTGCAGCACAGTTGCATAGCGATCGCCTGGAGGCCGCGTCTGCTCGGCTTGACATGGTAGAGACCATCGTTCAGATGGATGACGCTCCGAGTGCTGCGCAGATCTCAGCATGGCTGAAGAGCCTGTCGGATCGGGAGCTTCTCGCTCGGGTGCGGGAGCTGAGAGCTACAGCAACGTACGAACCGGAGATCGTGCTGAGCAACTTCGCCGCGCTTGAGCGGATGCGTGACGATGCTCGACGGTTCTCGCGGCTACCGGTGGATGGGACATAGGAATTGATGTCTGGTTCGAGGGCCCTGTATTTCGCGCGCACCGGCTAGAAGAGCTCCGGCAGCGCCACGCCGAGCGCGGTCGAATACAGCGTCAAGACTCGCGCCACTCTCGGAACGTCACCCACCTGTGTGACGTTCTCTTGAAGGATCACGGCAAGTTGGCAAACTGGTCCGCTTAGTACGATATAGACATCCGAAGTATGCAATCCGCTCGAAAATAGTAAATTTGAGCTCTCTCGGAATGCTATAGTCGGTCCATGATCCTGTTGAGCTTCACGGTGCGTAACCACGCCAGCGTCAGGGATGAAATCACGCTCGACCTCACGCATTCCTCCCTTCGGACCCTGCAGCCGAGGAACTTCGACTGGTCGAGCGTGAGTTACCCGCTCGCGGGCATCTTCGGCGGTAACGCAACAGGGAAGTCCGCCGTGCTCGATGCCCTCCGCTACGTCTTCACGGCCATCCAAATGTCCGCGACCAGCTGGCAGGCATCCAAGTCCGTGCACCGGGCGCCTTTCCGGCTCGATGGGACGGCGCGCTCGTCCTCGAGCACATACGAGCTCGAATTCGTCCACGACGGACGCCGGCACCTGTACGGCTTTGAGGTCGACGCGGAGGGGATCAGGCGTGAGTGGATGCGCGATGTGCCCAGCTTGCGCTGGCGCACCCTGCTTGAGCGTGACCGCGAGGATGGCACGCTCACGTTCCACGCGGCATTGCGCGGTAAGATCGAGGTCACCCCGCGGGAACTTGTCCTCAGCCGTGCGCTCCTGCTGGAAGACACGACACTGCACGCGGTCGCCCACGATCTGGTGACGCACTTCGATGCGGTGCTTGTGAAGGACTCTCATCGCGAGGCTCGTCTCCGAGACATTGCCGACTCACTGGCAGAGAAGACGATCACCTTCGCCGACCTCGAGGCACTTCTGCAGGTTGCCGACATCGGCGTCGTCAAGGTCGCCATCGAGGAAAGGGACATTCCTGAGCAGGTCCGGAAGGCCGTTCTCAAGTTTCAGCGCGAACTTCGCGAGGAGTCAACGAAGGAGCCCGACTCTGCCGACGACGTCGAATCCGAGCTCGACCTCGAGCAGCTCGAGCAGGTCATCCGGCATCTTGTGTTCACCCACCGAGGCGGTGCCGAGGACTGCCCCGCCTTCTCGATCCAGGAGGAGAGCGACGGGACGGTCGCTTGGCTTGCCACGGCGGTACCGGCGCTCGAGACGCTCCGACGAGGCGGACTCCTTCTGGTTGATGAGATCGATTCGAGCTTGCACCCACACCTGCTCGAGGTTCTGCTAGGCGCTTTTGCGGATCCGACGGTCAATACCAAGCATGCGCAGCTGATCTTCACAAGCCACGAGTCCTATGTGTTGTCGCCCTTAAGCGAGGTAAAGCTTGTTCCTGAGCAGGTCTGGTTTACGGACAAGTCTTACGAAGGTGTCACCGAGCTGACCAGCCTGGCGGACTTCCCGAAGCACCCGGACGCCAACATCTCCCGGCGGTACCTCACCGGCCGCTACGGCGGAACCCCGCGTTTGTCGCCGAGCTCGTTGGCCGCGCTCGTCCAGTCCGAGCCGGCTTGAATATGACCGGCGGCCAGCGAGGACGAGTGCGCACGAGTCGGCCGCAGCGCAATCCTGCCCGGCGCATCCTCGTCGTCGCCGAGGGCACCAAAACCGAACCCCAGTACGTCGAGCGGCTCAACAGCTATCTGCGCAGCAAGTCGACCACGGCGATCGTGAGAACGGTCGGGGTGGGAAAGGATCCTCTTCGGGTCGTGGAAAAATCCATCGAGTTGCGCGACGCTGCCGCGGACACCGAGAAACGTTATGACATCTGTGTGTGCCTGGTCGATGTGGACGAGCACAGCACCCTAGAGCACGCGAGCCGTCTGGCCGAGCGCGAGTCGATCCTGCTATTGGTCTCGAACCTCAAGTTCGAGGCCTGGCTACGCTGGCACGTCGAGGACAAGAGATCCGCCTTGAGCTCGTCACAGTTGGACCAGCGGATGGCGACGCTGAATCTGACTACGGACAAGACGCTGGCGCTGCGCTTCCCCATCGACGGCGTCGACGACGCCTGCAGGACCGCCCGAGCCGCGGATCCCTCAATGCGGGCCGGCCGCACCGGTCCGGATCCATCGTCGGCATTGCCTATCCTCGTTGACCTCATGCGCGGCGCGAGCTGAGGTGCTGCAGCGAGTGCTGTGGTTGCGGCAGAAGTCAATTCAGATCCAAAGTGCATCACGGGCAGCGAGCACCTCAGTTATGAGTCGGCCGCGAGGAAGCGTCCGACATCCGTGCCAGCTCGGGTCGAGATGCCTGGCCCTACCACGAAGCAAGGGTCTGCGCCATGATGCGGCGCAGACCCTCGCTTCTGACGTCAATCGAGCGCTCTGACCAACTGAGCTAAGGCCCCCTGTGGTGGAGCCTGCGGGGATCGAACCCGCCTCTCTCGAGTAGCGGAGGTGTGGGCGGCGAAACCCATCAGAGCCCTTTCGCTCTTCATCCCCTCATGCCTCGTCGGCATTGCACCTACCTGAGGTCGCGTAGATCTTTGCGCGACCCCAGGCGATGCAAGCGCCAGTCGGTTCACCGCGCGTTTCTCCCAAAGAAGGTCTCCACGCCCGGCCTTGTCGTGCTCGCCGCGACGCCTGCCCCAAAGAAGGGCACTGCAGTCTGCTTTGAACGAGTCGGTCTCGCAAAACCGAACAACCGCTGACTCCTAGGACATTACCAGACTGGAGCGTGCTTGTCCAATCGGTCACCCCGTACCACTCAAAGGATCATTTGGAAATAATTAGATAAGAAACCCAGGTTATAACCGCAATTAATATTCTAGCAAATCTGAAACATTCGACACGTCGAGCTTGTGCCACCTCTTGTGTTACACTTGAGCCACCCGCTAAGGAAATACTTCTACTACTCGTATACTACCATTGGAGGTGCGAAAGATGTCGCTTGAGCAGGCGGTGGGAATCGCACGTGACTTCGAGGAACGCAGCAAGCGGAACTCAATACCGGTTCGGACCGCATTCGTCCGGTCCGGCATGGTGCCGGATGCAGTACAAGGTGACCCTCCGATGGCGACTCTTCTTCGAGGCGGACGCGGCGGGTTCGTGCGAATCGCGACGATGCTGGCGTTGATCTGGCGTTGCTCGGCCGAGCCCTACAACACGGACATCAAGGCTTCGGCGATTGCTCGACTGTGGAATTTGCCGTCACCCGACACCAACGGTGCCCGTCGGGTTCAAGAAGCGCTGGTCGCCCTGGCCGATCGTCGTCTCATCTCGGTCGAGCGGCACCCGGGGAAGCAATCGACGATCACGCTGCTGGATGACGCGGGGACAGGTGGCTCGTACGAGTCGCCGAACAAGGCGTACAACACCGCCCGCCGCCGGAAGGTGAAGCCGGCGGGACTGCTGCGCCACAACTACTTCAAGGTCGATGCCAACTGGTGGAAGTCCGGTCAGATTCAGCAGCTCAAAGGACCCGGTCTCGCGATGCTCCTTATTTTGCTTTCGGAGGACACACCACTCAGGCGCGAGACAGGTATCTGGATCAGTCCCAGCAACTTTCAACAGCGCTATGGGTTGTCTGTCGACACGCGCAAGGTGGGTCTGAAGCAACTGCAGGATCTCAAGCTCGTCTCGGCGTCAGCCCAGCTGCAGCAGGACGTTTTCGTACAGAACCGCCGGCGTGTGTTCTACGAACTGGCCGACCCGAACGCTATGCGCACCAATCGACCGACCGTGCAAGCGGGAATGACAGAGAGCGATGGCCAGAATGTCGTTTGAGCAGCGGTTTCACTCATTGCAGGACTTCCTCGCCTCGACGGTCGCCGACGTCGACGGCGTCCTCAACGACGGCGCAGGCTTTCCGTTCCCAGTGAAAGGTAGAGAGCTGGACGCGACGGTGCTGTTCGCGGACATAAGCGGATTTTCTACCCGAACCCTCGGAATGACTCCGGCTGAAACGCTCATCTATGTACAGAACTTCTTTGCCTGGATCACGGCCGAGGCGCTACACGGTAGGCCAGGCATCGTCGATAAGTACATCGGGGATGAAGTGATGGTGGTCTTCTCCGAGGAGTTCGGTTCAGTGGACCCGTTCGGCGACGCCATCCAAGCTGCAATCGCGATGAGCCGCCACGATGTTCACGCGTATCGGCCTCACATCGGTGTGGCCAGCGGTCCAGTCATCGTCGGGTACGCAGGGACAGCGTTACGGTACGACGTATCGGTCTTCGGAGCCCCAGTAGCACTGGCGGCGAGATGCGCCGCAGTCAAACCCGATCCAGCGACAACAGGCTTCGTATCGTCCACAATCGTGGCACCGGAACCCAACTGGACCGGGCGAACATTGAGCGACTTGTACCAACCAGACATCCCTGGGGACGACAGTTTTCAGCTCCTAGAAGCCCGGGAGGTCCCAATGAAGGGAATTGGAGATGTCTCTGTGCGAGAGCTCCACAACACCGGGTTCTGGGCTCCGACGATGCCCGCCGAAGCCCGCGCTCGACTTGGCATGGAAACCCTCCGAGAAGCCAATCGCTACTGGCCACGCACGTCATAGTCGAAATGTGTCGAGCTTCAGGATCCCGGAAGACATCGCCCGGCCTCCGGCTAAACTATTCGGCGTAGCCCAGCCGAAGGCACACAGAGCTGAACAACGCGTCCGTATTCGGTCTCGCGAGAACGAGCAGAACCCGTGCCGCCGGGCAGCACACCGAATCAGTTAGCCTCTAATCGTGCTGCATAGTCCCTCCGCTGCAGGTGGTCTCGGGTTTTGCCATGACGCGGTGCCGCATGTCCTGCCAACGAATTATCACGGTCCACTCATAGTTGCGTTGGATTCCAACATCTTGATCGACCTGCAGCAGTACGGTTCCGCGCTCTTCGAAGACGACGAAGATCTCGGTGTGCAGGATCCAGAGTATCGAGCCGAGCTGTTCGCGCTCAGTTACCTAGTCAACATCTGGCTGATGCGCGACATCCGCTTCATCGTCACACCCCGCTCCTATACCGACGCGAAACGGCCAACTTTTCGGTTTCTCAGTCGTCGCGTTCCGACAATCGAAGCTCTCGCTGACAGCCTCGCGTTCCAGTACGCAGACTGGAACCTCGCAGCCCCATCGGAGACCGAGGTGAGGGTAGATGCGGACCGAGAGATTGGTCTGGGCGACAGTGCTGACCGCGATCTGGTACTCGAAGCCGAAAGCGTTAGAGCGCATATGTTCTTGACACGCGATGTACGGCTGCGCAAAAACGTGCGAACGGACACCTCCGAGCTTAAGGTTTTGAGTCCAACGGGTCTGGAAACGAGACTGATGGACGGGAACGTCTCGCTACCATGGGGTGGAGGCGTATGCAATCAGAACGGATGTCCATATCTCCATGTCGATGTGCCGGGACCCGATATGGGAAAGTGGTCAGCGTTCTTCGGGATCTTCGAGTAATTCACCAATGCCGGTCTTGCTCAGACGATCCCTCGCACCAAATCCGACGCTACTTCAGGTATCGGTACAACGTCGACCGCGACACCCCCAACACTTCTCGAATGTCCGATAGTGACATGCCGCCAGACCGCATCCGCTTCGCTTGCTTGATCTGCGTGCCCGACATCGCCGGCGGTCTACCACCGAGCCGACCTTGTGCGCGTGCGACGGCGAGTCCAAGGTTGGTGCGTTCGCGGATCAGGTTGCGTTCGAACTCCGCCAATGCCCCGAAGATCGAATAGATCAACTTGCCACCGGAGGTGGTCGTGTCGATCGCTTCGGTCAACGAACGGAACCCGACACCATCTTCCTCGAGTTGCTCCACCGTCTGCAACAGGTGGGGGAGCGACCGCCCGAGACGATCGAGCCGCCACACCACCAACGTGTCCCCGCGCCGAAGATGCGAAAACAGATCCGACAGCTCCGGTCGCGACGTTGTCGCACCCGACGCGGTCTCCATCCAGACTCGCGAACATCCGGCAGCGCTCAGCGCCTCGCTCTGCGCGTCGGCGCTCTGATCGGTCGTCGACACCCTCGCATAGCCCAAAAGTTCTCCCACAAGAATCCAGTGTGTCAGAACTCGTCGTATAGACACATTTCGCCCGGCAGGTTTTGGACATGAGTTCTGACACATACCCCTGCCATCGACGGCGTGTCAGATCTGTCAGTTTCAGAAGACGGCTGCACGATGTCAGAAGTGCACTGCAGTGCAACTCCGAGTTCTCGAGCACACGTCCGGCCTTATCCAGTGAGCGCTGCGATCCCTGACTGGATAGCGCATTGATGGTGAAATTTCCCATCAAGTTTTACTGGCCGTCGGTGAGCTGCGGGTCTAGCGCCGCGGCCGGCCATGGACGGCTGTTGTCGCGCGAAGTGCTCGATCGGACACTTGCGGCATGGGCGGCGAGAAAGTTGTCGACGATTTGGATGCAGTCGTCGGCGTGGATGTGGCGCAGTCCTGTGAGGCGAGCGAACACTATCGGTCCGAGGAGCTGAATGAGGGCGAAGGTGGTGTCGATCTCGCCGAGCACAGCGCGAGCGTCAGGCGCCGTCAGGATCTGATCCAGGGACCTGCGGTATTGCTCTATGACACGGGCCCGAAGCGAGACCACCGCGCCAGGATCGAGATCGCGCCGGCTGGCGTCGCCGCTGTTGACGGGCCCCATTGCCAGCCAGGCCAGCGTGGTCATCTGCACCGGAGCTTGGTCGATGAGGTCGGCTTGGGTGGTGAGCAACGAAATCAGACGTTCACGTAGCGGACCGGTATCGATATCGGTGTCGACTGGGGGTAATAGTCGCTCGAAGGTTGCAGCGAGCAGGTCAGTGGTACTTCCGAAATGTCGGTACAGAGTGGCACGTGCAACCTTCGACATGCGGGTGACCGCCTCCACGGTGACCGCCTCCACACCGCCGGTGGACAGCAGCTGACCGGCCGCTTCGAGTAACCGGTTACGTGAGCGCGCCAGCCGGGGGTCGGCCGAGCCCTCGGTTGCAACGAGAGGGTCGACCATGAACGGGCTCCGCTCCATTTGACTGACAAGACATGTCCTCGATTGATCATTCTGTCACACCCGCAGAGTTGTGATACTAATAGTCTCGAACCGAGACGATCAGTCTCGAACTGGGAGGCTGGCCGTTGAACGAACGTAGATCCGACTCTGCCAGCGTCGCTCGATGGAGCGGTGCCCAGTGGTGGATGTTGATTGTGTCGTGCATGGCAGTCGCGTTGGTGGTGGCCGCAATGGCAGCATTGTATTCAGCGTTGCCCCAGATCGCGGTCGCGACAGGGGCGACGCAAGCCCAACTGACCTGGATAGTCGACGGTTATACGTTGGTTTTGGCGTGCTTCGTTCTGCCTGCCGGTGCGATCGGTGACCGGTACGGTCGCCGGGGGGTGCTCGTGGCGGGGTTGGCGTTGTTCGCTTTCGCGTCGGCATTGCCCTTGTTTCTCGCCGACCCGGCGTGGCTGATCGCTGCTCGCGCGTTGGCTGGGGCGGGTGCGGCGCTGGTCATGCCCTCGACGCTGTCGATACTGACCGCGGGATTTCCACCGGCGCATCGCGGCCGCGCTGTAGGTGTGTGGGCCGGGGTTGCTGGATCCGGGGCGGTCCTGGGCATCCTCGGGGCTGGTGTGCTGCTCGAGCAGTGGTCGTGGACCTCGGTGTTCGTCGGGTTGACCGTCGCCGGAGCGGTTCTGGCCGGGTTGGCATGCAGTATCGCGGAGTCCCGCCAGCAGGAGCATCCACCGGTCGATTGGGTGGGCGCGGTGACCGTAGTTGTCGCGGTCGGGGCGATCGTCTTCGCTGTGATCGAGGTTCCGGCCCGTGGCTGGTCGGATTCGCTCGTCGCCATCAGCACTGCGGTGGGCTTGTTTGCGGTTGCGGTGTTCGTCGTCGTAGAACTACGTTCCTCGGCACCCCTACTCGATGTCCGGTTGTTCGCCCGCCGTGGTTTCGGTGCCGGCGCGCTGTCTGTCTGTATCCAATTTCTGGTGACCTTCGGGGTGTTCTTGCTGTTGGTGCAGTATCTGCAGTTGATTCTCGGTTATGGACCGCTCACCGCCGCGTTGGCGTTGACCCCTATGGTCGTGCCGCTCATCGTGATCTCGGTGATTGCACCCTGGCTGTCGAACATTGTTGGGCTGCGGGTGATGACCACTGTAGGTCTGCTCACCATCGCGGCGGGACTGGTGATGGTGAGCAGACTGACCGTCGCGGCGACTTACCCTGACCTGCTGTGGCCCTTGCTCATCATGAGTGCGGGTTTGGGGTTGTGTACCGCCCCTGCGACTTTCGCCATCGTCTCGGACACTCCTGAGGCCAAGCACGGGGTGGCTGCCGCGGTCAACGACGCAGCTCGCGAAATCGGTGCCGCGATTGGGATTGCGGTAGCCGGTAGCGTGCTCGCGGCCGGTTACGTTCAGCACATTCAGCCGGCTCTGCCCCAGCTACCCGAGCCTGCCCGTGGTCCGGTGGCCGATTCTCTGGCCGCCGCGTTACAGGTCGCCGACCGCGCAGGACCAGCTGGTCAGCCGCTGGCCGAGTTCGCCAGAGCCGCATTCGTACACGGAAGTGGTCAGGCGACACTGTCGTTGGCGGCGCTGACCGCCGCTGGGGCACTCGTCCTCGCCGTCTTTGCGCCAGGTAGACGCAGCCGTACGACAGCCACCGCGGGTGATGGACGTCGGTGAAGGTCGGCCAGGGTGTCTATTCTTCGGTGTGATTCGTGTCCGTGGCCCGGAGTTGGGCTCGGGCTTGGGACTGCATGAAGTGTTCGACCTCGACCACCACGAACAGGGCAGTAGCGGTGGCTACCGAGCGGCCCTGCGCATCGTCCATCGTGGCCGTGAGATCCAGTTTGCGCCCATCACGAGACCGAACGGCAGCACGCAATACGTATGGAGTGCCGAGCAGAACCGGCGCCAGGTAGTCGAGCTCGAGACGCCGCGTCACGGCGAGCTCACCCACTGTGTAGAGCAGGAAGCCGAACAGATCGTCGAGAACGGTCGCCACCGCGCCTCCGTGTGCTATCCCGGGTGCCCCGACATGACGTTGATCGAACACATGGTGAGCCACCACGCCGTTCTCGTCACGCTGGACCGACAGGGCGTGGCCGTGCGGGTTCTGCGGCCCACAACCAAGACAGTCGGGGTGGTGGGGCGGTAGATCAGGCGAGTCGAAACTCGTGCTCCAGAACGAGCGCGCCCAGTTCTCGACAGCCGGGCCGGCCGACCCGCTGACCTCGTCCGGAACTCTTTTCATGGTCGGACCTCTCTGTCGTGAAAAAAAATTGTGCCGAGTCTGTCGCGTCATCGTGCGCTCGGCCTGCACCGCTGTTAGTTTCGATAGATAAACTGCACTATGTCAGAAGTGAACCGCGCGTTGAAAACGTCGGCGAGGTTGCAGATGAGGGTCATCCACCCCGCAGCCCAGTGGCTGGCGTCGTGATCTGATCGGCCCAGGGATTCGGACACTAGACCCGCTTGGAATAGGGATCTACAAGCATGAGCAGATCGCGTCGATCTTTCAGCACCGAGTTCAAAGACGAACTGTGCCGAGAGGTCATCGACTCTTCCAAGCCGATCAGTGAGGTCGCCAGGGCGTACGGTGTCGGCGACGACAGCTGCAGCACAGTGCGATGCGCCCCGTGTACCGCGCGCCATCGAACGACGGTGGGCATCATCTCGTGATGGCGGACAGCGAGCGTGAAGCAGACTCCAGGGACTCCACCAGGATCAGCTCGAGTTCCGACAGTCTGGCAGCCGACACGGCCACCGCAGCTGCGCGTGTTCGTACATCGAGACCGCGTTGTGTTCCGGCGCGGGCAGTTTCGGTCCAGGCCTGGGCGCAGTGATCGGCGGCCACCGCGAGGTCTGCGGTAGCGGGATCACCGGTCAGACGTGCAATCTCGGTACAGCCGTCGGCGAGAAGCCGACGAAAGAGCCCGCCTCCGGTTCCGGCCTTTTCGATGAAGATACCGAGACTGAACAGCAGCGTCTCGAGGTCATCGGGCGGAAGGTCGACCCAGCTCTTGACGTCGGTTGCCAGCTGGTCGACCGCGGCCAAACCGTCGGCACCGGCTGCTGGTATGTGGTCGGCTATTCCCGGTGTCGATGGGGCGTGCATGCTGGCGGCGGATCGGGCGAAGGCCGCGGCCGCGGCAGTCGACACGGGCGGCAGTGTCTGCGGCCACGTGATTCGGTACGTGCAGTGACGTGTCGGTTGCGGGAACGAGGTGGAAGATCGCGCCCGAGCCAGCGCGTCGAGCGGGATCTTCTGCACGTCGGCCCGATCGTTGTCGACGACCGAGGCAGTCCCCCCGATCTCGTCGTAGCCGATCACCACGATGTCGTGGCGACTCATCTGCAGTTTCACCCGTAAGTAGGGCAGCTCAGCGATATCGGCCCAGACCAGACTGGGTCTTCCCGCATCGATGTCGTCGCGAACCCATGACCATCCCTCACCGGGATCGTCGGTCGTGAGAACCTCGACTTGTCCGCCGAGCCTGCGCGGTAAGTCGATCTCGAAGTCGGCACCGCGGCCGACCAGGTACATCGGTGGGACCAGGTCGTCCGATCGCAGGTAGGACAAACCGAGATCACCACCCAGTGCGAACACCAACCCCTCGTCGGGTGGTCCGTCCCATCCCAGACCGTGCCACTGGAGAAGGTCTCGCATTGCACCTGACCCGCAGTGCCCTCCCATCCGGTGGGGATAGTTCTCGATCAGAGTCGTGGGGGTCACTGTGGCTGCCTTTCGGGTGGTTGGTCGAGCGCGCGTGTCGGCATGCTCAGCTGTTCTGGATTCTGTCGAGATACGTTCGGCGAGCAGTCATGTCGACGTCCGCGAGGAACACCGAATCTGTGTTCAGGGCCGCACCCAGTCCGGTCGCCAGCCGCCGGGGGACGAATTTCACCGCCGCGACCATTGCGCCTGCGAGACGGGTGACGCGGACGAAGGGGCGTGGATTCTCGATCAGATCTGCTGTCGCGCGGGCGATTTCCTCCGGCTCGGCGTTGCGTAATCCCTTTGCGCCGGCGGTTCCGGCGACGAGTTCGGTGTTGGTGAACGTCGGGCGGACTGTGGACAGTCGAACCCCTGACTTGCGGTACTCCAGTCGTGCGGCCTCTGTGAATCCGATGACTGCGAACTTGGTAGCGCAGTAGGTCGCCAAACCAGGTACCGCGAGCTCGCCGGCCAATGACGCAGTGTTGATGATGTGTCCGGTGCGGCGCGGCAGCATGCGCTGAAGAGCCAGTTTGGTCCCGAAGATGACACCCAGGACGTTGATCTCGACTTGACGCCGGGTTACTGCATCGTCCTCTTCGTGGGCGTGGCCGGTAGGCATGATGCCCGCGTTGTTGATCAGGATGTCGAGGGGTCCGAGTTCACGTTCGACCAGGTCCAGAAACGTTGTGAACGAGTCAGGTTCGGTGACGTCGAGTCGGGTGACGACCTTCACCCCGAGTTCGGCGGCGGCCTCCTTCGCACGTGCCTCGTCGATGTCGCCGATGGCGACCCGGTGGCCTCGTCGAATCAACTCCTTCGCTGTCTGATAGCCGATGCCGCGAGCTCCACCTGTGATCGCCACGGTCCTGGCGGGGGTGTGAGGTGCGTTGTTTGTCATCTGCTGCGCTCCTTGCATAGATGAGAGACATCGGTAGACGCCTGTCGGCCCGCTCTCGCGGTAGCGGCTGCGCACACGGGAGAGGGATATGGGTATCGCGCGTCGTCTCGTGCCCGGGGAGGCGTTCGGATCGGTCGTTCATCGCCCGCAGCCGCAATTCCAGCGGCAGAGCGAGTCTCGTCTGTTCGGTGCAACTTCCGGTGTCGGCCTTACCACGGCCGCGGCGACGAGACAGTCATGTGGCACAGCTCTGCCAGCAGGTATCGGCTCACCCGATTCGAAGGTGTCCGAGGCGGTCCGAGTGTTCACGATCGCGATTGTTCGCGGAGAGAGCTCCGACCGATCGGCAGTCGGCCGCGATACGGGGTTCGGCGCGTATGTTCTCACCGCTTGTGTTCATCGAGACTCCCGCGGAAGGTTTCGATCCCCGGGAGTTTCGTCCGGCCGGGTGCGGCCGGTGAAAACATCATCGAGTGGGTGAGCGCCCGTGAAGATCGTGGGGCCGTAGGCGTGCCGAAGCACCGTCAAGATCGCGTTCAAGGGTAGGTCGTCGAAGACTCCTCGCTCGCGGACATACTCCATGTGCTGGGCTCCGTCTGCGGTGAAGGCATGCATGAGAGCATCGCGATCGCCGTCGAATTCCACTGGCGGCACGCCGAAACGAGCGCACAACTCGACATTGAATGCCGGCGTGGCCTTCAACCACCGGCCCTCGATGTAGAGGCGACTGTAGCCGTGGTAGACGAACAGGTCGGTGCCGCCCATCAGCGTGCGCAACGTCTCGGTCTGCAGGTGATTTCGGACGTCGGCGAAGCCGAGCAGTGCTGGGATACCCGCCGCCCGGCACACTGCGGTCAACAGCACCGCCTTCGGGACGCAGTAAGCGCGCCCGGCCTCGAGGACGAAGCTCGCTCGATAGTGGGCCGGATCGTCCGACACGGTGTATGGGTCGTACCAGATTCGGTCGCGGACGGCGGCGAAGAGGCGTCTGGCCTTGTCACGGTCGCTGCTCGCATCTCCGATTGCCGCGGCGGTGAACGCCCGCACGGATTCGTGCTCGATGTCGAGGAAGTCCGTTGCTCCCAGGTATGCGTGTGGTGGCTGCGTAGTATGTGCTCCGGGCGGGCGGTCTGTCATGGTCATCGCTGATGTTCCCTTCTCTGAGCAAACCGGTTGCTGTTGTGTGCACAACGACCGAAGGATCGGTCAGTTGCGCGCGAGTCCGCCGAGCATCAGGTCTTCGCGTTGGACGGGGAGTCGCTGGGCGATCACCCGTTTGCTGTACATGAACTCGCGCGGGCGACCTATGCAGTCGGCGGCAATGAGCTCACCGGCCTGGAGATAGAAGCAACTGAAATCACTGTCGCGGGTGGGGTCACCGCTGAGAACCACTTCGTCGTATCCAGTGTTGAGGCCGGCGATCTGCAGCTTGAAGTGATACTGATCCGACCAGAACCACGGCAACGCTTCGATTTTTCTGGACTTCCCGCAGGCGGTCGACGCAGCGACTTTGGCCTGCTCTCCTGCGCTCGAGACGGACTCCAACCGTAGTCGACGGCCGTAACGGGCCATGTCGTGGCTCGCGCAGTCCCCCGCCGCCATGATGTCGGGGTCGTTGGTCCGAGTGTGATCGTCGATCACGATGCCGTTGTCGATGACAAGACCCGCATCGGCGGCGAGGTCGGTGTTCGGCTCGACGCCGACACCGACGATGACCAGATCTGCGGGGATCGATTCTCCGCTGGCCAAGGTGATTTCACGAACCTCACGGTCACCGGACAGGCCCTGAACCATCGCGTTCGTTCTGATGTCGACTCCCTGTTCGCGATGTATCCGCTCGAAGAACGTCGATACCTCGGGAGCAGTGACCCGCTCGAGCACACGCCCAGTTGCCTCGAGGACTGTGACCTGTACGCCCAGTGCGCGCAGCGATGCCGCTGTCTCGAGTCCGATGTAGCCGCCTCCGACGATCACCACCCGCTGGCCAGGGCCGGTGGCCATACGTATCCTCTCGACGTCCGCTGCGGTGCGCAGGTAGTAGACCCCGTGGAGATCGGCCCCGGGAACGGTGAGCCGACGAGGGCGGGCTCCCGTGCACAGCGCGAGCTTGTCGTAGGCCAGCTTCTCCCCGGTGTCGAGAACGACGTTGCCTTCCGACCGAACGATGGTCTCCACCTGCGCGTTCAGGAGCTGAATACCTTGCTTGGAGTAGAAGTCCGTGCTGCGAATGGCGATATCGTCGAGTACGCATTTGCCCGCCAGGTATGCCTTCGACAGCGGGGGGCGTTGATAGGGAGCGGCAGACTCGTTACCGATGAGGACGATGTCGCCTGTCCAACCTTCTTGGCGCAAACTAGCTGCCAGTTGTGCCCCAGCATGGCTTGCGCCGACGATGATCGCCCGTTGCGATGTCATACGCTGGAAGTAGGCGTCAGGCGCACCATCATCTTGCTGATGCCCCGCACGAAATTCGACTGAACATACTCGGGGTCGCCGACGACCTCGATGTTCTCGAAGCGGGGAAGCAACTCCTCCCACAGAATCCGCAGCTGCATTTCGGCCAGCCGATTGCCCATACACCGGTGCACACCGAATCCGAACGCGATGTGATTGCGCGCATTGGCACGATCGATGATGAAATCATCAGGATTCTCGAAAACGCGTTCGTCGCGGTTACCCGAGGCATACCACATCACCAATTTGTCACCCTTGCGGATGAATTGTCCGTTCAGAACGGTGTCGGCTTTGGCGATTCGGCGCATGTACGCCAAGGGTGTTTGCCATCGGATGATTTCCGAGTTCATGTTGGGGATCAAATCGGGATTGGCCTTCAATTTCTCGAACTGGTCGGGGAATTGGTTCAACGCAAGAACGCCACCGCTCATCGAGTTTCGCGTGGTGTCGTTGCCACCGACGATCAGCAGGACGAGGTTGCCCAGAAATTCCATCGGACGATCGATCAGATCCTTGGTGTCCTCGTTGCTCTGCAACATGGTGATCAGATCGAAACCGGACTCTTCCCCTGCAGACCTCCTGGCTGCTTTGTCATGCCAGAGAGCGCTGAGGCCACGGGCCATGTCACGCATGCCTTCGAACACCTCGTCGTTGTCCGAGGGCCCACCGTTGGCTTGCTCCATCGAGGTTGCCAAATCGGACCAGTAGACGAGTTTGCGGCGTTGTTCGTAGGGGAAATCCAGAAGAGTTGCGAGCATCCGAGCTGTCAACTCGATCGAGACATTCTGCACCCAGTCGAACGGCTCGTTCAAGGGGAGGTCGTCCAATACCTCCCGTACGCGCGATCGGATCAGTCCCTCCATCTCCCGGAGGTTCTTCGGTGCGACAACCCCCTGGACGGCAGCGCGCTGCTTGTCGTGGTGTGGTGGGTCCATCGCGATGAACATCTCGATATCGAGAAACCGGGGCGGAACGCCGATGACGATGAACGGTTCGGCCGAGAACACAGCGTGATTCTTGTCGACGGCCACGATATCGGCATGGCGCGTGACCGACCAGAACGGGCCGAACGGACTATTGGGTTGGTAGTGCACCGGTGCCTCGTTCCGCACGCGCTCGAAGTACGACTGCCACCGCCCTTGTCTGTAAAGAAAGGGGTTACTGAGGTCGATGTCGGCGAGCTCGACATCCTCGACCGGTGGGATGGGACTTTCGACGAAGATCTTCTTGCCATTCGTGCCAGTCACCCACCGTCGGGTCTTGTCGTACAAATGAGCGCCCTGGATCTGCAGCCCTATCGGGATGGTCGACTGGACCTTGTCGGCGATCGACTCAGAAACTTTCATGCTGTCGTGCCTGCCTTTCGCACATCACAATTGGAATTCAGGTGTTCGAACGATCAGGCCATCCCACGCTTCCGAGGCCACCATCTGGCACGACAACCGAGACGTGGGTTCACGCTCGGGGTTCATCGCCAGCATCTCCTCCTCGTCGGCGCCGGACAGACCCACCTCTCCTGACCACTGCGGGTCGACGATCACATGGCAGGTGCCACAGGCCGTTTCGCCCCCACAGTCTCCATCGATCCCCGGCACAGCATTGTCGGTTGCAATCTGCATCAGCGAGCGACCTTCGACCAGAGCCGCCTCGTGCTTCTCACCATCGTGGGCGACGAAAATTACAGCTGCCATGTCAACTCCTCGTTTTCCGGCGTGATTGACGAAAGTGTCGTCGCAAACGCGGGTGACGGCTATGTTCGGTGGAGTCATAAACTTGTGAATTCGGGTCAAAGGGGTCACCGTGAAGCTGAGCGACGAGGGCGTGCCACCGCTTGCGTTCGTTCAGTTGCTCGAACGCCGCGCACTCGACCCTGACGCCGCCGCGCGGCTTCGTGTGATCATGCACCGCGAAGGAACCAGTGAAGCGACGCTCATTCAGCATGACGTTCAGGCACCGATACGGTGGTTTCGGGAGGTCTATCCCGAACTCGATATCGCCCAGGCCACTCGACTCGGATTTGCGTTTGCCGAGCAGGCCCAGTTGACATCGTTCGGGCCTCTGAGTTCACCTTTGATCAGCGCTGGTTCGGTCGCCGAGATCGTCGATCTCCTGACATACCTACCATTGATCTCCACGGCGTTGAAGTCGCAGTTCCACACCGGCGACTACGGTCTGATCGTCGGGCTCACTGCGCACACAGGCGATTCCGCACTGGACTGCTTGGTCATCACCTACGGTGGGTCGGCGTTACTACGACTGCTGGACATGCTCGCCGGTGACATATCGCCGGTGACACTCCATCTGAGCTGGCCGGAGCCGGCCGAGGTGAGCCACGACGAAGGTCCGGGGGCGAATCGCCGGTTCTTCGACGCTCCGATTTCCTTCGTCCACGTACCCGAGGAGACCCTCAACAAGGCTTGTCGCTTCTCGGACCCCCTCGCATATCGTCTCGCTATCGCTGATCTGCAGCGAACACTCGCCCAGCGGAGTGGGTCCATGTCATCCGCCGAGAAGGTGAGGCAACAGTTGGAAAAGGACCTCGGACAGCGAACCAACCATGATGTTGCACAAGCATTGTCGATGTCGAGTAGCACGTTGAAACGGCGGCTTGCCGAAGAAGGAACCACCTATAGCAAGGTGCGCCACTCGCTGCTGTACGAGCGCGCGATGCTACGGCTCCTCGACCGATCGGTTTCGGTCAGCGAGATCGCTACCGAACTCGGATACAGCGACCTCGCCAACTTCTCTCACGCCTTCAAACGCTGGACCGGACGCTCTCCGAAAGATTTCCGAAATCCCCGACTCTCAGACGACCCGGATTCGACGTAGACCCCGCAGAACGGGGTCGAGATCGATGCCTCGTTCGTTCGCGGCCTGATCGATCTTCATCTCGGAGATTTCTGAGACGTCACCGCCTCCCTGCCGTGAGAAGAAGAGTGTGTGCAAACCCGAGTACCAACCACTAGTCACTCGACGGTGTCGGCCGGCACGCGTGCGGTCTCCGATTCGAGAAAGTCGACGAGAGCTTCCAACAGGCTGTCCGCGCGGGTTTCGACATCGGCCAGGACAGAGTCCACGTCGTCGAGAAGACCGTGGGCGTGTCTACGCGCAAGCGTTCCGCGTTCGTAGTAGCCGGGGTCGAGTAGAACCCGCGGTACTGGATCCGGTGCCGCGATCTGCTCCGGATGTTGTGACCGCGCAGTGGGCTGCAGGTGGGTGGGTGCCCTTCCGTCCCAGTGCATTCGCACGATGCCCGCTACCGCACGGGCGGTCAGCGGGGTCGCAGCCAACGGGGTGTGGCCCCACCGGTCGATCGCAGTCGACAGCGGATGTTGACCGGCCGGGTCGAAATACCGGTCGTATCCGCCGAGCCCGGTGCCGTCCACGGCATCGAAAGCGTCGGCGAGCATTCGGGTGCTCGGATACCGGGCCTGATGGCCGAGCACCTCACACCAGCGCTGGTACACCGTGCGCGGAGAAATGCCCGTCCCCGCCAGCGCGAGGGAGGTGAGGGTATGAACGCCGCGGCCTGTCTCGATGCGAAGGGCGTCGAGACCCGCATCGGCGGTGACATCGCATGCCCGCAGGGCCGCGATCTGCGTGTACGGCAGACCTGTCGTAGCGAGCGTGAGGATCAGCGCGTCTCTGCGCGCGAACAACGCTGACGGCCAACCGTATTCGGGGAGTCGGGCGATGATTCCGCCGATCACGGCTGCCACCTCCTGCAGGCGCGACGTGCGGGCCCCATCCAGCGCAGCCCGGACGGTCTCAGCGCGCCCTGGAGGAGGTAATAGATGCCGATGATGAGCGGAGTCGATCACCGCGATCCGGCGGCGTTGGGTCGTCGGCGCGGCGGGGTGCGCATACAGGAACCGAGCAAGTGACTCAGGAGAGGCCGCCAATGGGGGTTCGCCATGGGCGGTGCACCAGTCCTCGAACAGTGACCACGTGTGCCGATCCCGCCTCGGTATCGACGTGTTCGTGATGTCCGATGCACGTATCGGACAAGGGCGGTCGTCGTGGTCAGCATCTACCCCTGTCGTCCCGTCGCCGCTCACTGGTTCGGTCGGGTGCCTGGTCATAGGCCGAGCTCGGTGACGGCGTTGCCGACCAGTGGCGCATTCTCGTGAGCGTATGTTTCGACCATTGCGGGTGTGGTGTGCCCGGTTTGGCGCATGATCGCATGCGCGTCGGCACCGTTGCGGAAGGCCTGCGTGACGAAGCCGGAACGGAGGGAATGCCCGCCGAGCTGGGCGACGGTGTCGGGGCCGTATCCAGCTCGAGTAGCGCGGCGGCGGATCGCCGCGTGCACCGCGGCTCCGGACAGGGCTGTGTCGGAGAGGTTGCCGTTCTTGCGGACGGACCGAAACAGAGGGGACCGTTTCTCGACTACAGGAAGGGTGCCGCGGCAGATATGGGAGTCGAATTCCACTGCGCGGGAAAGTATTCGGATGACAGCAACTCTGCCGCCGGTGTCGAACGCTGCGACGATCTGCAGCCATCGCACCCACGCGCAGACCGGACATGACTCGTGGCGGTCGGTGAACGGGAGTGCTTTCACGGTTCCGGTGCCGTCCTGGTCGGTCTTCGATTTGCGGATACGTACGTGCGCGCCGTCGAGGCGGTCGCGGTGGACATCGCGGCATTCGAGCGCTACGAGTTCGCTGCGGCGGAATGCGCCGGTGTAGCCCATCAGGAGCAGCGCAGTGTCGCGGCGTTCGAGGACCTCCGACGCCCACCCGGCCCCACCTCGACGCGCGTAATCGACGATCGTAGTGATGTCGGAGGTCAGCAGCGGTGCGCGCGGGTTACGGGGCCGCTCCCCCGCAGACGCGTAATCCCGCCGAATACCCGAGAGAGTGGCGCGCACCATCTCGTGCCCGCACGGGTTGTCGTAGCCGGTAGCGCGGTGGCGGTCCGCGACCGCCGCGATCCATTTGCCGAACGTCGACGGCGCATACGCCCGCGTCCCGTCGACGGTGAGCGTGTCGGCAGCCGCAACGAGATAGGCCGCCACCGTAGCGGGATGCGCCGGCAACGCGTGGTGCCCGGCGACGGTGCACCAGGTCTCGAAGCGTCGCCACGCCGAATCGTAGGCGCGGCGGGTAGCACCGGACCGTGCCGACGCCATCGACCGTTCGATCCGAGCGGCGACCTCGCCCGACAGGTCCGGAAACACCTCCGCACTCCTCACCGGGACGACTGAATCCGTGTCCAGGACCTCACCTAGCTGCCGATCTGCCATGACAGGGACTGTAGCGAGCACCCCCGACAGCTCTTTCGAGTTGAAACGCGCTGAGCAGGGATTTAGACGAAGACGGTGCGGGAACGGAAATTCTCGTCGGTCACCGCACACAGACCGTGGGTGACTACAGGAGGCGATTGATGCCCGCGTAAAAGCGGGCGTAGAAAAACGTGGGGTGATCATGCGCGCTTCAGTCCCAGTCCAGTCGGATGCCGAGCTCGACGAAGGCATAGGCCAGCTCATCGATGTCTTCTTCGGTGCGGCAACCCGTTCTCGCCAATCCGAACAGAGATCGGGCGGCGTCGCTGTCGACGCGGGCGGCGGCGACAGCGGCATCGATCGCCGCAATCACACCGTCCCAAGCGCTGCGGGCGGGTACCGGACTGCGAGACCTTGTCGGAGCGGTCCCCGGATCGACCGGCTCGTACCGTCGCGGCCGCAGCAAGCAGGCATCAGCACCGCTCGCGGCCATCTCATCGTTCTCCACCGCGATGATCGCGGTCGCGGCGGCAAACAAAACCTTCGCTTGCTCGTCCCACCGCAGTTGCTCGAACGGAACCCATGATGTCCGGAGCGGGCGAGAATGGCCGGTGGACTTCCAGATCGCGCTCAGTGGCTTCGCCCACCATCCGGTGCGGACCAGCGGCGTCGATACCTCGTCGACGACGGTACGCAGCAGCCTGAACCACACTGCGGCATGAACACGGCCCGCGCCGAGCTCGACCGACCCGCTCGTCAATGCGGCGGCGGTGCGCCGGTCGATTTCTGCGACGACTGCCGGTACCGGTATCGGTGATGCGTGATCGTCCGAGCCTGCTGGTGTCCTCTCCCAGAAGACCAGCCTGCCGGGTACGACACTGCAGAATTCCAGTCGACAGTGATGTTTCGTGCAGCTGGTCAGCATCGGGTACTGATGAGCCATCATGACCGCGATATCGGCGTCTGTGTCGAGGTCGTCGATACACAAGGGACATGCCCGCGTATCGAGCTTGCTCACCCAGGGAAGCCACATGCCGGCGGGCGGTGCGCGTCGACGTCGATCTGCCATCGCCAGACCCGCCGGTAGTAGGACAGAGAACTGATGGGCGTAGGTGTCGAAGTCACATTCGGCGGGGTCGGTGCTGTCGAGGAGCCAGGGCGTGCACCCCGCTAGCGTCATCTCACGCAGCCGTTCCGCCGCACAGGTGCTCCTCTGGGCGAGGGCGTCCAGCACCGGCTCGGGTGTGTAGCGGTCCAGGTCCACGCCCGGACTCTCGAAGCCGAGCCCGTCGAGAAGGTCCGCTGTATTGATCGACGAATACAGTGCGCTGGTCCGGGCCAGCCACGACATCAGAGTCTCACCAGGTAGTGGTTGCGGGTGAAGGGGCCACCGCGGATACGCACTGTGGGCGAGCGCTGTGTGCGCTGCAGGGGCATCGGATGGAATTGTCATGCCAGGTGCCGCTCGAAGTGGCGGCGGCGTTCGGTAGGCCCGGAGTAGACGGTCTGCGTCAACACCTGTGAGGTGATCGCTTCCTCTCCGGCCTCTAATGCGGTCACTGCGGCCGCGGTCAACAGCGTGGCCAGTTCGCCGATGGTGCCCTCACACCGGGTGAGGAGGTAGTCGGTCATCTCCGCCGATGTCAGATGCGAGGGCGCACGCAATGGGAAGCTGGCGGTGAAACTCGCCAGCAGGGAGCGGGTGTCGGTGTCGTTGGTCCAGATCGGCAGCGTCATGGGGTGAAAACGGTTCTCCAACTGCCCATCGCTGCGGATAGCGAGGTACGCCTCTCGGGTACCGACTCCGACGAGAGGGATCCGCAGCTCGTTGCCAAGAAACCGCAACAGGTTCAGAAATTCTCGGCGCACGTTGTCGCGGCCGGCAAGAACATTGTGGAGCTCGTCGATGATCAGCATCCGCACCCCGGTCGCTCGCAGCAGCGTAACCGCTTGCTGTTCGAGTTCGTGAACGCGGCTTCGCGGGCGCATCGGCGTTCCGAGTGCCGCGAGCATCGCCAGGTAGAACCGTCCGGGTGCTGGGTCCGGGGGCATCTGCATACACAGCACCGGTATCTGCTCACGGTCGGGCAAGGTGACCGCAGGGTGCGCACGCCGGAACTTCTCGATGATCATCGACTTGCCGTTGTTCGTCGGTCCGATCAGAAGCAGGTTCGGCATTCGTTGCCGATCCGGCCACCCCAGCAACGTCTCGAGGTGCTCGATCACCGACCGTGCACGCGGATACCCGATCCACCGTTCCGTGCGAATGTGCCTGATGCGTTGCGCGGCAGGGAGAACCGCGATCGGTCTGACCGAACTGCGCAGATGGTTGAGGTCCGCACTACCGGGGTCGATGTCTTGGCAGCTACGGTCGTCGCCGTCGCCTGCGGGCGTGATTCGGGGGTCGTTGTTCACCGTTTCACCATTCTTCGATGTCGTCGAAGATCGGAACCGACACGTCGTCGGTGCCTGGGCCAAGCTCGGGCGGGCCCATCGCGTTCGGTGATGTCACGACGCTGCTCAGGTGCGCACGACGACTGCGGTTACGTCGAGCCCGTCTGGTGTCCTTCTGCGCCGATGTTGCGATCTCTCGCATCTTGTCGATCATCGAGAACAAGGCGTGTTCGTCGATATGTGCTCGGCCGTGTTCGCGCAGTCGTGTCACTGCTGCGCGATGTTCCCACAAGGTCACCGCTGGATGTGACATCGTTCGATACGGCACCTCGATGTATCCGCCGCCGCTGTCGGGGTCCAGGACCCACACCCTGCTCAGATCTCGTGGGTCCCGGCGGATCACAAACTGGCCCAGGGTCTCTCGTCGGGCGATCCACGGTTTCAGAGCGTTCGCGAAGTACTGGATGTGGTCGATGACGAACCCCGTCCGCGTGAGGCGACGGCGGATGACGGGAAGGAAGTCCACCAGGAATGCGGTCTCGTCCACCACCGTCGAGCTCGCCAGAGCACTGTCAGCGTCGGTGCTGCTGGTCCACCGCGCAGCCGGGCTCTGCCGGAGGCCGGTGTGCACCTCTGCGTGATACGCCGCGACCGCCAGGACCAGCCAGCGTTCCAGTTCTCGTAACGTCAACGCCGCCTTACTATCCGAGTCGTAGCTGCCCCGCTGAGTTGGGTTCGAGAATGTGGTGCCGGGGAGTTCGTGGACCTGGGTCATGACGGTGCCGATGATGCGTTCGACGATCCCGCCGTAATGCGGCCTGCCGGGTGGGCGGTAGCCGAGGTCGATGCCGTGTTGCTCGCAACCGCGCTGGAGCGCTTCACTTTTGAACTCGGAAGCGTTGTCGATGTACAGGCGGTGCGGCTTTCCGGCCATCGGCCACCGCACATCCGCGCCGAGGCCCAGAGAGTCGATCCATACGCTTTTGTCCGAGCACACCCGGCCCAGACACAACCCGACCGACACTGCGGACGGCGGATCGAGAGTTACCACGAACCCAGGTATGCAGCGGCTGAGGACATCGATGGCAATCGTGAGATAAGGACGTCCGATCGGCGCCCGGTCGTATTCGTCGACGATCATCAGATCGACCACGGTGTGATCGATCTGTACTTGCTGGAGAACGGCCGTCACCGGCGGCGGGACATCGCCCGCGGATTGCCGCGACCTGGCGGCGTCCGGTCCGCCACGTGAGCGTGCGACACGGCCCGGGTGCATTGCTGCGATCCGGGCATTGACTGTGTTGCGGGCTGGGATCGGGAGTCCGGCGCGGTGACAGGCCTGCGCGATACGACGATGTAGTGCAGCGACACTGAGTTTCTGACGAGCCAGGAATTCACGGTTGATGTGCTCGGTGATCACGTCTTCCACCTCGTCTGGCACGCGGGAGCGTCCACGTCCGCCTGCGGGCGCGGAGACCAGTAGATCGGTAACCGCCCCTTCCCCATTCCGGAGTATGGACAGCAGCGCGTACACCCGCCGGGGCGAGACACTCAACTGTTGCGCTGCATCCTCGACCGCGGAGGTACCGATCGCGGATCGATTCATCAGCTCGTTGAGCACTGCGAACCGTGCCCGTGCCTGCTCCCACTGCTCGGCCGACGCGGTCAAGACACCAGCCTCGACGACGTCGAACTTCTCCGCATCCATTGCAGCCTCCGAACACCCGACCCAGGTGACCGATTGTGCAGTCCACTTCTGCACTCAGAATGTCAGAAGACCACTGCAATCGGAGGTGAAACCCCAGGAAAACATGACGCCCACTTCTGAAACTGACAAGATCTTCGGCGTGTCTAAAACGATCTTGGTCTCAACGAGTCAACGCATCAGTGCAGGTGACACGATGCGAAGGTGAACGTTGTGGTGATCAGGGGTACGTGTGGGTTCTCGCCCGAACACGAGAACACGATCTGGGCTATGCATCGGGGTGGGGAATCTTCCCGGGAGATCGGTCGTGTTCTGGGGACGAATTCCATGCAGGTCAGACGGTTGTTGTCGGTGTACGGCGGCATTCGGCCTGCTCCACGCAGACGCCGCGAGGGCCATCTCACCGTGGCTGAACGAGAGGAGATCTCTCGCGGGATCGCAGCCGGGGACAGCGCGCGCACCATCGCCGAGCAGCTGGGGCGTTCTCCGTCGACGATCTCGCGGGAAATAGCTCGAAACGGCGGCCGGCAGAAGTATCGGGCGGGCGACGCCGAGCTCGCGGCCGACGTGCGAGCACGCCGCCCGAAAACTCCGACGTTGATGCAGCGGCCGATTTTGCGGGCGCTGGTGGTGGACATGCTCGGCGAGCAATGGTCACCGCAGCAGATCTCCGTATGGCTGCAGCGTACGTACCCGGAGCATCCACAGATGCGGATCTCGCACGAAACGATCTACCGATACATCTATACTCCCAGCCGAAAAGTATTCGACAAGAACACGTTTCATCAACTGCGCACCGATCGTTCGATTCGCCGGCCGCGGGGCAAGAAACGTTCTCACGGGCGCGGGCGGATTCGGAACATGATTTCCATCCAGCACCGCAGCCCGGAAGCCGAGGATCGTAGCGAGGTTGGGCATCTGGAAGGGGACCTCGTGTTCGGGACGAGGCCGTCGGCGGTAGCGACACTGGTCGACCGCCAGTCCCGCATGACCCATGTCGTTGCATTGCCGGACGGGTACCGCGCCGACACTGTCGCGGACGCGTTGATCGCCTACCTCGAGCAGCTGCCACCACATTTGAGACGGACGTTGACCTGGGACCGGGGCCGGGAGATGGCCGAGCACGAACGCATCACCGCAGCGCTGTCGATGCCGATCTACTTCTGCGCCCCGCACCATCCCTGGCAGCGTGGAACCAATGAGAACACGAACGGACTGCTGCGCCAATATTTGCCCAAGACCGCGGACCTGCGCACGTTCACCCAGCCCGACCTCGACGCCATCGCCGAACGGCTGAACAGGCGGCTCCGGCGAGTATTGAACTGGAACAGTCCGATCCAGCAGCAGCGACACACATCCGATGCCTTCTGGGCCATCTGACTCCGCCACAGTTGTCCGGGTGGGCATGATGACAATCATGGCTGCCACCGGACTTCCCGAACTCGACGTCGCGCGAGTGGTGAAATACTGCACAGGAAGGGTTCCGGCGCATCTGCGCCACGAGATCCGTGTCGAATGCGACGTCGACGACCGTCATCTGACGATCTGCGAATGCCGACCACCGTGGCGTGAGGACTTCGGACCGGAGTGGACACGGTTCCCGATCGCTCGTCTGCGCTACACACACAGGACACGGCTGTGGACCTTGTACTACCGGGACCGCAACCTCACTTTCCACCGCTACACACCACTGAAACCGAGCTCGCACGTGCAAGACCTGCTCGACCACATCGAACACAGTGGCGACCCGATCTTTTGGGGCTGACCACCTGCAGTCGATGATGTGTCGGCCCGCTGAGACCAGCGTTGTTTCCGGGCGCAACAAAAGTGTGGGCCACCGTGTATCAGGATGCGAGCATGGCCTGGTTCACTACGAACCCCTCCGAACGGCAAGGAAATCGGTGCGATCGCGCACGTGGTACTGCACGCTCGCGTCGAGGGTGTCACGGTCGGCTTTCGTTCGATCACGGCTTACCCGGCCAGGCCTCGTCCACCGCGCACTCAGGAGCGTAGGGACCACGGTCGCCAGCTGCCATCCGTCGGCGGCTGCACCGGTCCGGCACGCAGCTCGGCAGCCCGTGTTGCGGTCAGTGTCAACCTCCCACTCCGACCCCAACCGTCACCGTTCCAAGAGTGCTGAAGGGTAGGCCGGAATTTGCCGACGATCCGTTCGGACAGCCGCCCACCAGTCAGCGCCTCGCAATACTCGGATAAATCCTGCAGGACGTCCTCTGCGGACTCCTCGCACGCGTCACACCCGCACGCAGGAAGGGCGATGTGAGTCCACGCGCCCACGTCGAGATACAGACCAGGAAACGAAGTGAACGTGATCGCCAACGGCGCCTGATCTACACGAACAGGAGTGATCTGCACCAAATCAACTATCGCCGGCTTCGCCGACGGCGCGGGACCGCGGGTGACAATCACATCGAACCTGCAATTCAGGTCGGCGACCACACTCTCGGCAGCCTCGATCACCGGGGCGAACCGTTCCGGGTTCGTCACCCGCCCGTATGCCTCTGCCTGTGGATCTTCCACGTCCGCTCCCTACCTGCACCGACTGATAGGTCCATCATCCTGCTGACCCAGATCCGCGGCAACGCAATAACCTGGCCCAGACCCAGTCGAAGCCGTCAGACATCAGCAACCGGGATCCCAAGGGAAACGTCACCCACCCGGTTCAGGCAGCAACTACGCCCGCGGTAATCGACGCACCAACACCGATATGATCGGTAATGCGTTGACCGGTTGAGACCAAGATCGTTTAAGACACGCTAGCGTGCTCGGCTGCGGAAAGCTCGCTGATCGCCTCCGGTCGGCGTCCAATCGTCATCTCTAGCGAATTTCGTAGACAGGGCAGTTGCTGGTTTGTTTTCTTCTGCAACGGTGTCGGGGGCGAAGCGAGAGGGTGGACGCCTTTTCAATTGCGGGGAAGAGCACTTTCACAGTTGGGTGTGACCCGTCAGGTGTGACTGAGAGGGTCGGGGTGTGACTGTGAGGAATCAGAAATCGGAGATGCAGTATCAAAGAGATGCGGTACATGCTGGACGATCCAGCATGCACCGCACCTGTTCAACTCACGAGATCAGCCGTTGAATAACCATCCGGATCCAGGTGTCGGCTCGTCTGAATCGGTTGCGAGAAGTCCATCGTCGACCGTGAACGGATCCGGCTCCGAGTCGCGGGTGAACTCCTGGGGGGTCTGAGGTTCACCGTCGCCGATAGTGGGTTCCTCCAGGCTGTCTTGATCATCCTGTTCGGTGTCCTGATTGTCGGACTGCCCATTTTGCTGAGTCATGTTTGGAACCTCCGTCTGGCTGGGTGAGTCTGCAGTCTCTGAGGGCTGGGTAACGACCCACACCTCGGTGATTCCGGCGATCAGCAACGCGACCGCCGCGCGGACACCGGCATGGCACCTGTAACCCACCGATCCGGTACCTCGATCCGAGGTGAGCACCCTGCAAGATCGGGCAACCGCAAACTCAAACGAGCGTTGTTCCTTTCGGCCTTCGCCGCACTGCACGACCCCACCAGTCGCGCCTACTACGACCGCAAACGAGCCGAAAGCAAAAAACACAACGCAGCCCTCATCTGTTTCGCTCGACGCCGCTGCGACGTCCTGTTCGCCATGCTCGAGAACAAGACCCTTTACCAACCGCCCGCAGCTCACGCAGCTTGACAGGAACCATAGGGACACCCCCCGCGTCCTGGCCCGCCTCGAAACCGCCCTGGGCTGGGAACCCGGCGCCGCGGCCCGAGCCTTCACCCGGACCGCCGCTACAACTTGTTGGTTGATCTGCTCGTTTACTTCCAACTGGCGTTGAAGGTAGTCAAGCACCTCGTTGACCTGGAACGGGCTGTGACCGTCAGGTCGCAGACTATGCTCGCCAGTGAAGTGAGTTGAAGAGAGCAGATATTTTCTGCTCTGTCTGACTTCTGGTATCAACCTCAGTTCGCCAGTGCAAATACAATTGGGTTGCAGCTCTATTTACTTGAGTTTCCCGCGAATCGTACCCGTCCAGGACGGACAGGGGCCCGACAGATGCAATCTGTTGGGCCCCCAGCACGGGATGCAGTAGCCCATCAGTCACACGTGCGACAAGGACGCGGACCCAGGTGTGCATGGCGGCCTCGCGATGGTCAGCGGCAGGTGCTCCGATGGACCCCAATATCAACCAACGCCTTTCGGCGCGATTTTCTCGTGTGATTCCTAAGACGCCATCGAAGACGGCCTGGCCGATCTTGCCGGGGTACAGCGCCCGACATTCCTGCAGGCTTTGTGCCACTGCAGAACCGAATCGCTCAAGCTGCTCCAGCACCGAAGATGGACCCGCATCACCCAAGCTATGCGCGGTCAGGTCCATTGCCAGATTATCGACCGCATCACGGAGAAAGGGATCAGCTGGCCCAGGGGTTCGAAGTCGACGCGCCTCGTTGAGAGACACCACTTCTTGAACCAACAAAGTTTCGATGATCCGTTGCTCGCCTCGTGCGAATAGATTGCTCAAGCACTGCCTACTCTCATGGTTGCGGCCGGTCCTGAATGTAGCCGTTTGCGCATCCGCCCCAGTCTCGACCGTTGTCCTCGTCGGGGCCTGCATAGATGGTTACGATTTCGTTGTTTGCAGGATTGTAGACCTCTGTGCCAGGTGTGCCGGTTTTGCCGTTGGTCCAACGAACGCCTCTGTACCCATCTGCGACTCGCGAGTACGAATCACCAACCGTATGAGTTATGGCCGCGCACATCAGAAAATTTTCGGGGTCTAAGTACGTATCGTGTCTGACGGCTATGTGGTCCCTGTAGTTTCCGCATGACAGCGTAACGGTCGGAAACTTTCCAGTGGGGTGCTTGATTTCAAGAACAATAACATCGTCCGGAATAAAGCGTCCGCCTCCCATACCGAAGTAGCAGTCTGACAAAGTATCGAGGACATCCTCGAACCCTCCGTTCACAACGCACTCTCCGGCCACGTACGCAGTTCTAGTGCAGTCATCGTCGGAGGCAGCTGGATTTTCCAGTCCCCTGATGCTGGGAACCGCTTCAGTGCCGCCCCAAGGAGTCATATAAATTCGGCCGTTGACAAAATCATGATATCGAGTTACGCCAACTGTAAATTCATCGGATGTAAGATAACCAAGCCACCCAGCATGGGCGCCGAGTTCGTTCCATTTGTCGCGAATTGCCCCGTTAGCGATAGCTGAGCCAATTGCATTTTGGAAGGCTACATAGATCGCGCCATTCTGAAACTCTTGACGCCGTCCTATCGCGTCGGAGTGCACAATCTCATCCGTAGTCGGATACCCAAGGAAACCTGTCTCATAATTGTGGACACCCCAGCGGTTGAGGAAGCTGTTGACGACGGGGTGGGCGCCGGTGGCTGCGGACCAGTAGATGGGTCCGTTGAGGAATTCGCTGCGCTTGCCGGTGTTGCCGGGGTTGGTCAGCTCGTTGGTTTTCGGGAAGGACAGGAAGCTTCCTGGCCCGCCGAGGGAGTTGTATTTGTCGCGGATGACCCCGCACACCTCGTAAGGGGAGGGCCAGTAGGTTTGGCAACCCACTGCGGCGCGGGACATGCGCTGGCGGGCTTCCATGGTTTCGGCGTTGTCGGCGTCTTCCTTGGTGAACGGGGCTGGGATCTCTTCCCGATCCGAACGCATCTGACCGGGTGTGACCGTGGACTTCGGGTTCTCCGTCGGTGTCCAGTCCGGATCGGGTTCTGCGGTCTTCGACGACAGTTCCTCGTCGGTCGGCGCGACCGGCTCGTCGGCAGCGGGTTCGGCCGGGAGCGGTGCCTGCGCCAGCGACGGGGCCGCCGCCTCGGGTGCCAGCGCGGCTGGGGCGGCGGATGGGGCTGGCTCGGAGGAGGTGGTGGACGGCGCTCTGATGGTCGTCGAGGACTCCGGAGCTGCGGGTGCGGTGTCGCACGACGGTGTCGGAACTGCCGTGGTGGTTGTAGTCGGTGGTGCAGTGGTCGTGCTGGTGGGTGTTGTTGTGGTCGGTGTAGCGCATGGATCCACCGGTGTCGGTGCGAGTTCTGAAGGCCCAGAGTCGGGTGCAGCGCTCGGAGTCGGCGCAGGAGTGGTCGACGGCTGCGCCAGCGCGGCCGAGGTGCCGGAGATCAGCATCAGGGCCACTGTGCCGGCGGTGAACAACGACCGCGTCGCTGAACGGGATCGACTGCGCGGTGGACGCAGTGGTTTCGACGAAATCATCATGGATTTCCTTCTTTGAGAATGCGGTTCCCCGAACTGGGCCGCTCACAGCATCTTCACTGACGCCTCACAGATTCACAACAACAACATTAGAAACAATCTTTACAAACGGACTACTATCTCGTTCCGTCGGAGAAAAGCATACCGATGACCCCATTTGGTCGCTGACACGCAAACGGGGTGAATGGTATGCAACGAGATAAGCTATATAACAACCAATTTGGCGCTGCTGGGAAGCTCAATTGGGTTGACCTGATGCACGACCATCACCCGTGACCGGTGCTACCGTCACTACCGGATGCCTCGTGCCACGTGCGGCACCGGTAAAGACCAGGTAACCATCAGTCCCACCCGGAGAGCGGCTACGGCCAGCGCACTCCTGGCGGGAAACACGAACGGACGTATATGCCCATGAACAGATCCACCACCCTCACTGCCGGTGTCCGCGGACTTGTCGTCGCCGGCCTCCTCGGCGCTGCGACCTTCACCGGACTCGGCGCCGCACACGCCGAACCCGCACCCGCACCCGCCGCTGGATCATCTGCGATCATCAGCGCTGCTGCGGACTGCCAGGCGTACTGGCCGTCCCCCTACACCGTGTGCGGGGAAATCCGCGACCTCTACAACTCGATCGGCGGACCCGCCAGCTCCCTGTCCTTCCCCAAAGGTCCTGAGGTCACCAACCCCGACGGCAGCAAATACAGCACCTTCCTGAACGGCACCATCGCCTGGTCGGCCGCCACCGGCGCCTACATCGTCTGACCCACCCCCTATTTCACCCGACCGCGTGCGCACTTCCCTGTGACCGCGGTACAGCCGGGCATAATCGGACACACCACGCGGAAACTCCCACGCGTGGTGTGTCCGATCCGGTCCGGTCAAACCCCGGGGGGACGGAAGACGAACGTCGACGTGGGCCGCGGGTGAAGGGAAGGGTGGTGGATGACAGGGGACGCGGTACCGAACACGCACTGGTTCGCACTCGCCGCCCGCCGCCGCCGCATCGACCTCGCCCTGCGCAAGTCAGACATCCCTAGCCGTGGTGGGCCTTCGACTCCGACGGTGTACAAGATCGAATCCGGCACCGGCGCACTCACCCCCCGCGTCCTGGCCCGCCTCGACACCGCCCTGGGCTGGGAACCCGGCGCCGCGGCCCGCGCCCTCCGCCCGACCATCCGGTCGATGCAGGACGTTCTCGACGCCGTCGGCCACGACCCCACACCACTGCACTCGCCCGTCGCCCCGGCCCTGCACCACGACCTACCCGCGTCCGCCGGCGTGCGCTCGTCTGCGTCGGCTACCGGCCGAGGGTGGGAGACGACGTCGGCGGCGTTCCCGGTGACCGCACCAACCGCAACGGCAAAAGGCGGTGTGTCGGTCGGTGATATCGCTACCGCGGCAGCCTCGAACCCGGCCCGAGCGCGAGACTGGGTCGGCGAACCCGACACTCGCACCCCGTACGGGAGGCGGCAGCAACCCCGCGCGCACCGCACCCGCAGTCTGCTCGTCGCCGCCGCCGCCCACGAGATCACCGTCCACGGCTACACCGCCGCATCGGTGAACACCATGCTCGACCTCGTCGGCTGCTCCAAAGGTGCACTGTATTTCCACTTCAGCTGCAAAGCCGAACTCGCCGACGCCGTCCTCACCGCCGCCGATGACCTCTACACCACCATCACCACCCACCAACCCACCACCACAATCCACACCACCAGCACGGGCGACACCGCCGAAATCATCGGTGCCGGTGTGGTTGCTGCGGCCACCGAGGCGGTGCATCCCCTCGCCGGTCACCCGGCCCTGGCTGCGATCGCACTCCTGGTCGATACCATCACCGCCGCTTACCGCAGCCGCTACATCCTGCAGGCAGAAACCGTCCTGCTCACCGAACCCCGCTTCCGGCACCGGCGACCCAGCCGCATCTGGGAATCAGCCGTCACCGCCCTCGCCCACACCGCCGCGGACACCGGCGCACTACGGCCACCGTTCACCGCCGGACATCTGAGCCGCGCCGTCATCGCCGCCGTCACCGGGCACTGCCACGCCCACACCACCCTCGCCCACACCGCCCTCGCCGACACAATCGCGCACAGTCGCAGCACGATCGACGATTCCGATCCCGCATCGGCGGCGATCGACAGTCAGCTCGAGGGTGCCGAGTTCTACTCCGAGCGGGTGCGGGAATCGATCGAGATCATTTTCACCGCCATGACCTCCCCACACCACCGACACCCGATCGCACACGCCCAGAGCAGGTCCGCAGCGGACCAGTGAAAACGGTGGTGGTGCCGGCCGCTACCGCTGCCGGTGCCACTGGTCGGGAACGGCCCGGGGCCGGTAACGAACGCGTGATCGTCTGTCGGACACTGCGAACGGGACACGACACACATCGGATAGGGCAACGCTCGGATCGGGGTCAGTAGTCGGACAGGGCGGAATGAGGAGGGGAGAGGAGGGTTCAGTGGGTGTCGCGGCGGCGGCGTTCACGCTCGATACGGCGCTGCTCTTCCGCACGCGCTCGGCACTGCCGCAGAAACTCCTCATCCGCTTCCGGATTCTGCGCGAGCTGACGACCCGGACGGGTCTCGTACTCCGGAAACGCCGACACCCCCTGACCACGACCACGCACACCAACATCGGTGCCGGAGCCGCCCCAGATCCCGCCACCGACCGGACGCCCGGCAACCAGCCACACCAGCGACCCCGCCAACGGAACGAAGATCACCAGCAGCAACCACACCATCTTCGGTAGATACCGCACCCCACCCTCATCGGCAGTGACCACATCGATCAGCGCGAACACCCACAACAACAAGACCAGCACACCGAAATACGGCATCGCTCGATCCCCCTTTTTCGTTCCGATACAGCACCGAACAGATACACCACATGCGACCAGCCGCCGCACGTCAATCGTGGAGGTAAACCCAGGTATGGGAAGACCGGCCGGTCCGTTACGGCGACGTCAGCATAACCTCCGCCGACGCCCCGCAGACCTAGGTTTGGTCCCGATACCCGCGGAGCCCGCATCCCGACACCCTCGGAGTTTTCGATCCCACGCTCACGGACCGGCTTCGGCGCGTGCGACCGGCTTCGGCGAGCTCGCCGGTCACCGGCAGGCGTTCGACGCTCCGCGGTAGGACAGGGCAGTTGCGGCCACGACTGCAGCGAACAGGGCCGGGTACGCCAGCTGCACAGCGGTGTCGAACCAGGCCGGGCCTTCGAACATGAAAATGCCGATCGCCTTGATGCCGCGGTAGTCGGTGAAGAACCATGCGGTCACCGGAAGTATCACCGCCACCGGGACCGTCCACGCCCACCTGCTGCGGTGCCGGTGTGCGTAGTCGAGCGCGAGGACGGTGAGCGGGATGCACCACACCCAGTGATGACCCCACGCGAACGGCGACACCATCGGAGTGCTCAGACCGCAGATCGTCAACCCCAACAACCGATTTCCGCCCCGATATGCCCGCTGCGCCGCCCACAACCCGATTGCTGCGACCACCACGGCGCCGGCCAGCCACACCCACACCGGCGGGGTGTGCCCGGGCCAGGCCCGCGCCAACGCCCCGTGCAGGGACTGATTCGCCGGCGACGCCAACGCCCCGATCCGCTCCGACTCGCTCATCGCACCGGTGAAGAACCGCCACGCATCCTTCGGGAGAATGGCCACACCCGCGGCCACGGTCACCGCGAACACAGCGGCCGCGGTGACGGCGCTGCGCCACTGCCGCAGAACAAGGAGATACAGCACGAAGAAAGCGGGGGTCAGTTTCAGCCCGGCCGCGATCCCCACCCCGACACCGCGCAGACGGCTACCGTCGGCGCGGGCGAGATCGAACAACACCAGCACCAACAGCAGCAGGTTGATCTGACCGAGCCACATCGTCATCCGCACCGGTTCGAGCCACGACACCCCCGCCGCCACCCCCACACTGATCAGCCACACCCGTGGCCCTCGGTAGCCGAGGATCCGCCACGACGCCATGACCGCGGCATACACCAACACCGCATTGACGATCTGCATCACCGCGATCGCAGTGTCGACACTCATCCACGCCAACGGCACGAACACCAACGCCGCGAACGGGGGATAGGTGAACGGCAACCCCACCTCGAACAACGCGAACTCGTACAACGGCAGCCCGTCCGCCACCATCTGCCCGCCGTGACGGTAGACGATCGTGTCGACCCCGTTGCCGAACAACCCGAACGCACCCCGCCACCCCAGAAACCAGCCGTGCGCCGCCACCGCCACCACCACCGCAATGACCGACCCCACCATCCACCGCCACCCGAACCGAGCCGAACCAGGCCCGGACCCGGACGCACCCCCGCCCCCACGCCCTGATACCGCAGAAGCAGCAGCGGCGGAGGCGGTTTCGGTGCCCACCCCAGTCCCGGCCGCACCGTGGCCGTCGACCCGCTCGGTGCGGGCGCCAGACCCGACCGGACGAGCTGCAGAGGGCCGCGCTGCAGAGGGCTGGAGTGCAGGCGGAGATGAGGGGCGTCGGTGGGCGGACACGGTCATACCTGTCACCGTAGAACCGGACACAGCAACCAAGACGTCGCGACACGAACAGAACGGTATGTTTTCGTGACCGGTTCGTGAACCACACGAACCACCACACCTGGCATGCTCACCTGGTGCAGATGTGGCCCCTGAGACCAACACGTCCGAAGCAAACGGCAAGTCCGAGGCCACCGGGTCCCGATGCGCAGCTCAGCAGCATGCGCTCATCCCGTGCGCCACACAGGGGCGCTGCGGTGCTAATCGTGGCCGCTCTCACCGGCGTACTCGCAACTGCAGGAATGCATCCTGCCGCCGCGAAACCGGCACCTGCACCCGTACCGGCGCCTGCACCGCTCGTCGAATACTCGGCGCCTGCAGTCCCTCTAGCACTCGAGCCGGCAGCAGGGCTGGGGGAGCTGGGGGAGGTGCTGGGGGCGGGGTCGTCGAGCACAGCAGCAGAGCACATCGCCGCGGTGGTGCAGCGGCGTGAGGTGTCCGGGACCCGGGAGATCCTCGAGGTGTTCTCCCCGGCGATGAACCGCACCATCGTCAACGAAGTCCTCCGCCCCACCCGCGCAGGTGGTGGGGCAGGTAGAGGTGGTGGGGCGCCATCGTTGATTTTGCTCAACGGCGCCCTCGGCAACGAGGACGGTGTCGGCTGGCTCAACAATTCCGGTATCGAGGAATTCTTCGCCGACAAGAACGTCACCGTGATCCTTCCGGTCGGCGGACGATTCAGCTTCTACACCGACTGGCAGACACCGGACCCTGTTCTCGGGGTCAACCGGTGGCAGACATACCTGACCCGCGAGCTACCCGCCGCGATCGACACCGCCTACGGCAGCAACGGCCGCCGCGCGGTCGCCGGGTTGTCGATGTCCGGCGGCCCCGCACTGGATCTGGCGATCCAAGCACCCGATGTCTTCGACGCGGCAGCATCGCTGAGTGGATGCCCCGCGCCCTCGCATCCATTGGCGACCGCAGGGATGTCGGCCATGATCGCGGGCGGGCTCAACAATCCGTTCAACATGTGGGGGCCACCCGGAGCACCGGGGTGGCGTGAACACGACCCCGCCGTCAACGTCGAACGCCTCCGCGGCACCGCCGTCTACGTCTCCGCCTCTACAGGGGCGCCGGGGCCGGTCGACCGCATCCCACCCGGTGCGGTGCCGCCCTTCGGCGGCATGATCGTCGAAGCGCTCGTCAACCACTGCACCAGCATTTTCGTCGACGCTCTCCAGGCGGCGGGGGTGCCGGCGACAGTGTCGATGCGCCCCGACGGCGCCCACACCTGGGCCCTGTTCGAAGACCAACTCCGCGAAGCCTGGCACACCACCCTCGCCCCCGCCCTCCACACCACCTAACCCGCCGCTAGCTCACCGCCCGACGTTCAGGCACTCGGCACAACCCAGGCACACAAGCCCGCAGGAATGCAATGGTGTACCTGCACAGTCGACTTCATGGTGCGATGTGATGCCGACGCGGCTACCCCGACACGGTTACTCGACGTGGTCGACAGACACTCCCGACGGAGCAGGGGTCTGGCGGGGCGCGATGTCGGGCCGCAGGGCCGCTGCAACCACCATCACGGTCACCCCGACCGCCGCCGCACCGGACATAGCAGTGGTGACCCGGGAGAACACGTCGACGGCAGCGAGCACACCGACCGCAGTGAGCAGACATGCCACCCACCGTGCGGCAGCGACCGCATACACGCCCTCACGTGGTGGGCGATACCGCAGAACCAGACTCACCCCCACACCCACCACAATCGCCACCACAGCTATCACAATCGACATCCACACACCTCCCTACACCGGCGGCTGCACAAGCCGAGCCACGAATCGAAGAATTGCAGGTCCGTGGACGGCGACCACGACCGACCTCTCCGGCAACGATATCGGTCGACCGCCGGCGTGCCTGCAATTTCTGTACCACTGAGCACGCCGTGCCGAACACTGGTCGTCAGGGGCGGGGCGAGCGGCACCGGCGCCGTAGCGCAGCTATCAGCCGCGTCACCTCGAGCACCACCAACACCGGCACAAGCGTCGCCACCACCACAGCAGCGATCACCAACGTTGGAATCAGCAGCGAATACACACCGGGCATCGACCCCACTCGCCTCCCACCTGCAGAGTTCCGTCCACAGAAAACCTCACGCAAAGAAGGCTCCGCATCGGCTTCAGACCGACGCGGAGCCTTCCTCGGTGTGCCCACCCCGTGAGAGCGGACACGGCCCCATTCTCCCGCACAAGGACCCACACCCGCACGGAAGAGACAACCGACCCACCTGCGTAGCGCCTGCTCTCCCAGCCAGGACGGTCACGGCATAGTCTAAAACCCGGCGCCGTCGATCCGCCACCACATCACTGGCGGCAGCGAGTCAGTGTGCAGCCTCGAACGCCTCGACGATGTCGGCAGGGATGCGGCCACGATCGTTGACCTCGTAGCCTTCGTCGGCAGCCCACTGCCGAATCGCCCGTGTCTGCGCCGGATCACGCTTGGTCGTCGCCCCGCCGACAGACGGCGACACCGACTTGGACGATGGCTTGCGTTTGCGTCCACCGACCCGTGTCGCATGCCCGATGTAGTAGTCGAGCTTGCGATGAAACTCTGTTGCATTCTTCGATTTCAGATCGATGACGTATTCGACGCCACTGACCGAGAATTCGATCGTCTCACCGGAATCATCGGAAATGACCGATCCATCGATGTCATCGACCAAGTGAACAGATACCTGCTTCGCCACGAAAACGCCTCTCTCGACCATCACACCGGACCCCACCGCACTCGGCCGGAATAAACCACCGCGTACCACGTGAATACCGACCGAATCAGAACATGTTCTGATTCATAATAGCGTGCCGCATTGTCGCCGACCCGCGTGCCCGGTAGGACGTAATGCGCTCGGGTGTTTTGCATGTCTTATTTATTTGTCGAGCTGACCGTTGTGCGACGGGCGGACGGTTGCCGCTGCTCGTACTGCACCACCAGGCCCCCTGTTTCTCATCAGTGCTGCCGCGACATCGTGCCAGGTCGGCTTCCGTCGCTCCCCCACAGTCGCCTCCAACATCTACTTACCTGGAGGTGGTCGCTCGATCTTCGTCCGCGCAGCCGGTGCTCAACACCGGAAAAATGCAGAGCCTGTGGTGCTGTGCACTACTTCTGGTGCTGTGCATTACTTTTCGCAAAAGGTCGAAGCCGGGCCGCCCTGCGGGCGTCCACCGAATCGAACTGCGCTGCGCTCCGTGTTATGAAAAGAATTTTTGTTTTCCCTTTCTGGCTGTCCGATTGTGACCGGCGGTGACCTCCGCGCAACCGCCTTGCGTCCGCTGCGCTCCCGGCCCGGAGGGCTCCGAAACTTTTCACACAGCGTGCCTTCGGCTGAAAACTTTCGGCCCGGCAATTGCACTCCGGCCCCCTCGTGCCGGTCCAACTCTCCCTTGCCAGAACGGCAAAAAAATTGGCGGAACCCCCTCCACGGGTACGTCACCGAGTCACCAGGGAGTATCGATCATGGCAGCGAAATACAAGCGCAAAGGCGCACCGCTCGACATCACGGGAATGGACCGCAGACGCGAAGCAGCGATGCGCGCCGCCGACGCTCACGCCGTGATCACCCACACCACCGCCATCCTCGCCGAAATCGGCGTGATCGACGTGCGGGTCCTGCACGCCGGATCCCACACCGCCGAACTGCACATCAACCTCGGCCCGTTCTTCCTGATCTTCCGTAACGCCGCCGCCGTCCACGGATTCATCTCCGCGTTCGCCTCGGTCCGCTCCCAGATGTTCGGACTCACCGGCAAAGTCGGTGCACCGCTGACCGTGCGCGAAGAGTTCGCGATGGCTACCCTCGCCGTCGTCTATCTCGACACCCCGAAGTACCACGTCGAGAACGTCCAGCGCTACAGCGAAACCCAACGCCGACCCATCCACTGGGTCGAACTCGTCATGGGCCCGGTGACCTGGCGCATCGTCGACCACGACAGCTACGACACCCTGATGGAGCAATTCCGGACGCTGCACCGCGTCTCGGTCGGTGCATTCGCCGACGGTGGCCGCTACCGCCGCGACCCCACCAAAGTCCTCGACGCCTTCGACGACACCGACACCGACACCGACAGCGGAGCCTGAGCGCCCCCCCACACCGGCCCGTAGTCGATCGGCCCGGACCCCGTCCACCAGGTCCGGGCCGATCCGGCTGCGCCGTCCACAAGGCGATTGTTCATCCACAGGCCCGGGTGAAACCCGTCGACAGTGCGTCCGCTCGCGCGCCCTGAGGTGTCACACTGTTGCCGCCCCCGACCGCCGCACCCGAAGGACACCCCTTGTGATCACCTGGACCTTGACCACCACCGTCTTCGGTCGCCGCCCGGCACTGACCGCCGCCGGCAGCGAACTCACCCGCACCGACGCCGCCCACGCCGCCGCGAACGCGGCCCGCTCGGCGCTGATGGACGCCGCCTCCGATGTCGTCGCAGCAACAGGACCGGTGTACCGCATCGCCCTCGACGAGGGCGTGGTGCTGACGATCGGCACCGGCGGAACCAGCAGCGGCCGACTCGTCCTCGACGACGCACTCGATGCCCTCGAAACATTCGAACACCACCACCCATAATCCACCCGGCCTTGCCCCGACACCCTTCACTGAATCACGGGACTCAGGAACATCAGGAACGCGAAATGTCGAGGCGTATAAATCGACCAAAACAATTGCCATGCAACATGTGCCAGTACATCACCGAACGCAGCGATACCCGCGACATCGGTGCGCCACCGTAGCCGGAACCGACACGAACACCCGACGCAGAGGCTTGGTTCGTCGAAAGATGGATCAGCGCAATGATATTCGATCAAATGGTAGCAGTTCTGGCTGGATATCGGCCCGTTTGTGCGGTATGCTGAAGCGATTCGAAAAGTGTTGCACCATAGACTGTTACGAAGAATTCGCCCCGGCTCGACCGGGCTGACCATCCGCCCTTCGAGCCGAAAAGGACCGCTATGAACGCACTGCGTGCAGTACCCGCACCGAACGACGCGGGCAACGGTATTGCTGCTGGAGTGGCTCTCGCGCTTGCCGACGACGGCGGGGACATCGACAGTGGGAACGTATTCGAGCCGGCGACCGACCCGGAAGCGTTGCTGCTGTGTGCCCTGATGTGGAGCTTTCACCCCGCCAATGGCAGCACCGAGATTCGGCGCATCACCGCCGCTCTCACCGCAGGCGACTTCGACGACGTCGCCTACGGCCGCGTGTTCACCATCATCGCCGGACTGGTCACCGATACCCGGCCCTACGACCCGGCCAGTGTCACCGACGCGCTCATCCGATCCGGGGCCGACGGCGCGAAAGACGCACTCCTGCGCCGACGTCTGAACGGTGTCATCACCGCCGGAGCCGAAGCGCTCCTGATCACCCACTACGCCGACATCGTGCTCTCCCAGGCCTACCGCCGCAGCTTCCGCACCGCCGGAACATCGATCACCCAGGCCGCCGAAGAGCTGCCGGAAGAGCAGTTGTTCGACCACATGGTCACCCTCGGGCGCCGGCAACGCGACGCATTCGCCCGCCTCGAGCAGTTCCGACGCCCAGACCCCGCCGCCATGGGAGGGCGGGCATGACAAGCTCGACAGCAATGACCGACGAACCCGCCACCACACCCGCTACCGACCCCGTCGTGGACACAGGCGTCGATGACAGTCTCCCGGCTGCTGTCCGCGCCGCGATCACCGCCGTCCACCACAGTGCACACGACCTCGAGTCCGTCGCCCCGGGCCCCGGCGCGATCACCGTGCAGGTGTGTTCGGCATCGGAACTGTCCTACGACCCCGCAGCTTGGACCACCATCGGGACCTACCGTGCAGGTGATGCCGTGCTGCTCGCTGATCGTCTCGTCGACGCGCTCGGCGAGAGCGCGAACGTGCACACCGACGCCGGTGTCCTCGTCGTCACCCACACCTACACCGACCCCCACCCCGATCCAGACACCGTGACCGAGCCGGGCACCAACTCCGATGCAGGCACCGCGGCCGTGAACGGCAGAGCAGAGGACGCAACCATGACCACCACCGAAGACGAGATCGCCGAAGCACCACTGCTGACCCTGCACACCGACCGGGTCCACGAACTCGGCGATACCGTGCGCGACCGGCTGGGAACGCGCACCTGCTGCAACTGCAGCAGCACTGGCTGCTGCAGAGCGCGATCGACACCGGAGTGATCACCTACGACCGGCAGAAATGGGGTGAACTCGCGCTCGGGGCGATCTTCGAGGACCCCGATCAGCATGTGATCGTCTTCCGGATCACTTACGACATCGCCGGCGCACCGAACGTCACCGACACTGCAGAAACGGACTACCCATCCGACTTCGGCGATCTCGACACCGACGCCCAGAACACTGTCCCCTCGACCCTCGTACCGGATCCGCCGACCGCAGCCGGGTGGCTGAGCTACCTCGTCGACGCGCTCAACGAGCTGCACCGCGCCACCGGCGCGCTGGTGCACGGCTGGCCACGCTGACCCGCCGCGTCCACGCAGACCGGCAAACCACGCACACCGAAAAACCATGCACACCAACAGATCGCGGGGATTCACAGCGCCGTCTGGCGTCAGGCCCGGTACGGGTGGCCCGGACTTGTTGCTACCGGCCCGCCAAGCATGATGGAGACCATGGACACCGCCCACGTCGACGACCTCCACGACCCGGCGATACGTACATAGGCGAGGTAGCACACCGCCCCGAGGAATCGGACGTGCTGTCCCTCTATCGCTATCTGAAAACCTGTACGCGATGGCGGATTACCTTGTACCCGTCGCGCATTGGACTGCCGGAGTCCCCTCGGTGATACGGCCACCGTGTCGGACGAAATCGAGGACACCGGTGCCGGGGAGCCGCGCAGCGGGTCGGGGATGGTCCGTCGGCACCGCGCCGCCTGACAACGCCTGGGCACCCTCCCGGCGGCCACCGGCAACGAAACCATGAACACAACCGGGCGCTCGCAACCTCGACAAGGGCTGTGTCCCCTCGATCACGCAGCACGGGCCGCTGAGGCACGGTAAATCGTCAAGATGTGTTGACGCCGCATGGCAGCGACACGTGCACGTCACTTACCGGTAGGACAATGAAGACCATGAGCACCCCGAACCGCCACGGTGACACCACCCCAGGCACCACCCCGGACGCCGCACCCGAGACCACGACCTCGCGTGACGAGGTGCTGTTGACGCTGCACCTGGACCGGCTCGATCACACCGAAGGATGGGACCGCCACACCCATATTGGAATCGATCCAAAAAATTCGGCGATCGAACCGCACTGGTATCTGGGCTTCGCGATCCGCGACGACATTATCACCTGGAACACCGGCCGGTGGAACGAACCGACATTCGGTATCGATTTCACCGACGCCACCCAACACGAGGTCGAGTTCTCCATCCGCTACGACTTCCCCGGCAACACCGGAGTCCTGCACGTCGTGGCAGGGGACAGCACCGACTACCCCGACGACATCGACGAATTGACCATCGACCAGGTGCAAGCGTTGCCGTCGACGCTTACACCTGATCCGCCGACGATCGAGAACTGGCTTACCTACATCGTCGCCGAACTCAACACCCTGCACGCCGGTACCGCCGCATTGGTGCAGTCCTGGCCGCGATGACCCCCGCCATACCCCCGAACCCCATCCCGCGGCAGTCCCGCCACCGAGACTCCCGGGGTGTCCCGGTGGAGACCGCGCATTCACGGTTGATCGCCCCCGACGCGCCGATCCCATGCCGTCAGAACCCGGCCGGGTGGGACGTCGACCGCACCGGCGCACCCGGTCTGCGCGCGGCGGTACGCGCGTGCCGATTGGACTGCCCCCTGCTCACCGAATGCCGCGTCGTCGCCCAGTCCGGGACAGTGCAACTACGGGCGATGGTGTGGGCCGGGATCGTCTACGACGAAAAAGGCGAACAGCTCGACCTCGATGATTCACGCGCGCGTGTCGGCGGCTGGGCCACTGTCCGTGACACCCGAATCCCCGACGCGACGGGCCGTATCTTCAACGGCCACACCGGGCGGTGGGAGGCACCCACCGGCACCTGAACCACCGACACCTGAAATCTCAGTGGTGCGGGTCGACCGCGCCCACGTGCAGCTCGATCAGACGAAGCACGCCCGATCGGATGGAGCGCGCCCCGCACCGGGGCCACGGCGGTCGGTGCTCAACCCCTGGGGCGGGGCGCACCTTCCACTGTAGGTCGGCATCGGCGTATCAACGTCGGGGTGGAGGGTGGCGCGGGAAACAGTGGGGGAGCCATCCTTTACCCGGGGGGGAGTGGAAAAAAGACGACCTGTCTCCCGCGCCTGCCGCACCCGAAAAAAGGGACCACCACTTCTCGGATGCGACGGGTGAAATATTAACCGCCGCCAGTGATGGCACAGTGAGGGCGGGGTGGTGGTCATAGCCCGAAGCTTTCCCCGAGTACGGGCCGGTTGTCGGCGATGGTGCGCATCAATTGCGCCAACGCCAGCGCCCCGATCGGATCATCGATATGGTGGCGGGCCATCAACTCCACCTCCCCGGTTTCGGCGACCACCTCGAGCAGTTCGGCCGAGGCACGGTCGGCGAACCCCGGACCGGACAGGGTGTTGATGGTGCGCAGCAGCGCTGCGAACCGTTCTGCGGTCTCGGCGCGCACCCCGCGGTGTATGACGCCGAATGCATCGCATGCTTCCGGGGAACACAACTGCGTCAGAATGCCGAGTTCGGCCTCGTGCAGCTCCGCCCAGTCCGCAGGCGTGCGTGCGGTGTCGTCGGTGCCGTCGGGTGGGTTCATCGGGGGTCTCCTGGACGATATGCAGCAGCGGCGAGGTCGGTGAGCAGACGATGATGCTCGACGCTCCCGACGGGCAGGGTCGCGAGCTGTGCGCGGGCGGCGGTGATGCGGTCGTAGCGCTGCACGGCCTGCTCGTCTTCGTCGGTCACCGTCCCGTGGTGGCGCACCGTGATGATGCCGCGGTCGGGGTGGGCGGTGATGTCGCCGCCAAGTCGTTGCGCGAGCAGTCCGGCTGCTGATTCGGCGGCCGAGTGCGGTAGTGGTCCGAGGACGGTTTTCGAGTCGGGGATCGGTCCCGGCCGCACGGTACGGATGTGTACGAACCACCCTGCGCCGTCGCCGTCGCTGTCGCCATCTGCGTTGCTGCTGTCGTCGCTGACGGTTGAGTCGCTGATGGTTGCGGCAATGATGTCGAGGACGTCGGCGGGCGGCGGGAGGTGCACGCGTCGTACGCCGGCGGCGTAGGTGGGGTCGGCGGCGAGAGCGCACGCGATCTCACCGGTACTGCCGATCACTGTCGTCGATCGCTCGTCGTTGCGGCCGGTGGGGTCGTTGTGGGTGTGGTCGGTGAGGGCGGCGGCGACGCGGCCTGGCTCGTATGTGGTGATGACGTTGTGGGCTTGGGTGATCGCGAACCCGGCTGCGGCGGTCCCGGTGTGGAAGTCGCCGCGATAGTGCACGAAACCAGGGTCACCGTACTGGTCGAGTGTCGCGACCTCCACACCGATCAGCACGCGTGGGCAATGCTCAGTCGTGGACGATGCGGGCTGTCGGTCGGCGGGGGCGGGTGCAGTGCCGGGGTGGGTGGTGCCGGTGGGTGTGGTGGTCATCGGCTGGTTCACCGTGCCTGTGCGTAGTCGCGGGCACCGGAGGTCTCGGCTGTGTCGGGATCCCCGGTGGCCGCTGGTGCGTCGGCACCTTCCGCACTGGTGGTGGTGTCGCGGTCGGGTGCGGGACGGACGATGCGGGGTTTGCGCGTCGTGGTTGTCTTGCCGCCGGCGGGTGATGGTGTCTTCTTGAGCAGGCTGGTGGGCACTTTCAATCCGGCGGTGCGGAGTTCGGTGGCGGTCCATCCGCTGTCGAGTGCTGCTTTGATGGCGGCGGTTTCGGCGGCGGCCGCGTTCTTCTCTGTCTCGGCTGCGGCGGCAAGTTTCTCGGCGGCGTCGGCGCGGGTGTTCTGTGCATCGACGATGCGGTCGATGTAGTCGAGGCGGTTCGCGAGTGCGGCTTGTGCGGCGGCGCGGACAGAGGTCGGGTCGAGTGCAGGGGTGCTCATGATGGCAGAGCCTTTCGAGGCTACGAAGGAAACGCCCGAGCGCACACCGGTGGATGGTGTGTGGGCGCTGTGTCTGTCGTGGCCTCGGGCGTCCTGCATGACGTCCGAATCCGTGCACAACGGTATCGAATCGGGCCGCTCGATGCACGCCCACCATAACTGCTATGTCTTGCACAGCATATACCGTGCAAGGTATACTCGGGTGGTGGATGTTGATGCACCGGAAGAGTTCTTCGACTGGCTCGATCGCATCGAGACGAAGGCCGATGCGGGAGACCCGGCGTCGGTGCGGGTGCTTGCTCGGGTGACCGATGCGTTGGTGCAGCTGCGTGAACTCGACGGTCCGCCGTCGGAGGATCGGCCGGATCTCAAACGCGTGCGGCAGTCGAAGCGGTTTCCGGTGTGGCGGACGGCGCATCCGTTCGATGCACAGATCGCGTTGCGGTTGATCTGCTGGTTTCCGCCCGACAGTACGAGGGTGGTGGTGGCGTTGTTCGCGGCCGACAAGGCGCGGATGGGTGATGTGTTCTACGACGGAGTCGGCGTCAGGGCTGATGTCGCGATCGAGCGGTGGCTCCGCGAGAGTGAAGGAGAGCAATGATGGGTGAGAAGAGAACGTTCAGGCGCGCGAACGAGCGGATCGAACAACTGCGCACCAAGCCCGCGATCGCGAACACGGTGGCCGTGTTCGCGGCCGAACGCGAGAAGATGAACCGCGTGTACGCGGAAGGGCTCGCTGACATCCGGAAAGCCGGCAATCTCACGCAAATGGAGATGGCAGCGTTGCTCGGAACGAATCAGGGTGCGGTGTCGAGGATCGAGAGCCGCGATGATCTGTTGTTGTCGACGCTGCGGCAGTACCTCACTGCCGCCGGCGCTGTGCACCCGAAAATCGTCGTCGAAAAAGACGGCGTCGAAATCGCACTCGACCTCGACGCCTTCGCCTGACTGCGTGCGTACAAGCTTGACTACTTCTGTGGTGGATTCGGTTTCGTCTCGTGTTCGATGACCGCTTCAGGGGGGATGTGTCCGCCGTCGGGCCACGTTGTGGTGGCGTCGAATTGAATCTCTGCGGTGTGGCCGGAGCCGAAACCTCGTGCATCGGTGAGGTCGGTTCCGTTGCGTAGGTCGGCTCCGTGGAAGGCCGTCATGGTGAGGCTGGCTCCGCGAAGGTTCGCGCCCGCCATGTGGGTGTACGACAACACTGCATGATCGAGTTCCGCGCCGGTCAAGTTTGCGTCGATCAAACGTGTACTGCCGAAGTTGGTCGCTCCGCAGTTCGCGTTCCGCAGTTGGGCTTTGCTCAAATCTGCTTGGTAAAGGAACGCGCTCATCAGCTTGGCATTGTTCACGTTCGTGCCGATCATGTGTGCTCCGTTGAGTTTGGCGTTAAAGAGGTCCGCGTTCTCCATGTATGCCCAGTTGAAGTTCGCGGACGACAGTTGGCACCCCGAAAAGTTCGCACCCTTCAGGTTGGCGGTGACGAAACGGGCTCGGGTGTCGAAGTTACTGTTTGAGAAGTCCGCACCGTCGAGGTGCGCGCCGGACAGATCGAAGTCCGCGCCGACCCATGATGGTTCTCCCAGAACCTCGGGCATTCGTCTGAGGTGATGTCGAATCGTATCGATTATCGCTGTACGCACCCGTTCCTCCTCCTGGCGCAGGATTGTCGCGTTGGACAGCCACGCCGTGTCGGCTAGTTGGGCTTCGAGCATGTCGGTATTCGTGGTGTCGTTGCGAAGGTACGCACACAGCAGATTGATACAGGCCTGACGCTCGGTGTCAAAGCCTGCACCGTGCCAGTCGTCGGCGAGTGAGGCAAGGGAGTAGACGCCGGCGAGGCGGACCGTGGCGGCGCGGTCGGTCAGTTGGGCTGCGCCGACTGTGAAGCGGGCGCGTAGATCGCGTGTGCTTTCCAGTCGGTGACTCCTGCCGCTCGCTTCGGCGTCTTGCCTGCGGCCGCGTTCGCCGCCGTAGAAGGTGATGAGTGCGGCGATCAGGACTGCGAGGCCGCCGACTCCGGCGCCTTGTCCAGGTTCTGGCGAACCCCACAAGATCCAAACCACTCCGACCACGACGAGTACAGCTGCGCCGGCGACGACTCGTGTCGCCGTCGTGGTCGGCATCAGTCGGCGTAGCCCCTTGCGTACGTCGGGGCGGTTCAATGCACTCATCCATCAATCATGCCCAGCGGGTGGCTGCGGTATCCGAACGCAGATGTGCGCCTACTAATAGAGGCCAAGCACGGTTGCCCCCAACTGGGGATCGGACTGTGTCCTCATGTGGATGTCCGAGAGTTCCTGGGCCGCTCCGCTCGGTCTCAGGCACCCACAATCGGGCCCGAAATCCACAGCCGGGGACAACCGCCGGCCGCGCAACCTGTGGCTCGCGAAATCGGAACTCGCTGCGCTCGTCCTGGCGTCTTGGGGGAGACCCCCTCCGCAGGCTCCGTGTGCCACCCCCACTTGCTCCGCCCGGAGCAAGTGCCCCGGGCGGAGCAAGCTATAACTTGGGTGCCCTAAATCTGGCGATTTCGGCGGTCACCTGCCACACTGGCTCGTGTGGGTCCCCAGGTGTGGGGTCGCTGCGCTGGCCGGATGAACGTTTACGGACGTGAGGAGCGGGTGATGGGTGAGACCAAAGCGGGGTGGTTGCGCACCCGTCAGTCGAACGTCGTCGGCGGGCGGATGCACCGGCACGTGGTGAAGTTGACCGATGAGCAGGAGCTCGCGGTGCAGGCGGCTGCTCGGGTGCAGGGTGTGACGGTCGCGCGGCTGCTCGCGGACTCCGCGTTGAAGGCTCCGCGTGCGTCGGTGTCTCGTGAGGACCTGACGGAGTTGTTCGCGGTCGCCAAGCTCATCGCAGCGGTCGGCCGGAACCTGAACCAGTTGGCAAAGGTGGCGAATGCGACGGGGGAGTTCGCACCGGAGACCGAGGCTGCTGCGGCGGCGGTTCGTCGGGTGTTCGATCGCATCGAGCGGCTCCCACGGGATCTGGTGGGGCGTTGATTCCGAACATCACACGCGGCGCAAAGATGACCGGGCTGGTGGTGTATCTCGCCGGTCCGGGTAAGTCGAACGAGCACGAGAACCAGCACGTCGTCGCCGGCCACGAGGCCATCATGTTCACGGCGCCGACGGGAGAGCTGTCACACGAGGATGCGATCGGGCTCGCCGGAAAGTTGGACACGGCGCGAGTGGTGTTCGGTACCGAAGTGTCGGTGACGAACAAGCGCGCGATGTCGGCGGCGCTCGACGACGGTGTATCCCGGTCTGTCGCGTTGGCCGATGCGACATCGGACCAGAACGTGTGGCATTGCTCGCTGTCGCTGAACCCGGACGAGGGGGAATTGTCGGACGAGAAGTGGGCGGCGATCGCGGCGGACTTCATGAAGGAAATGGACTTCGACGACCCGGACTCACCGCGCGCACCGGCACGCTGGGTGGCGATCCGGCACGGCAAAACCAAGGCCGGCGGCGACCACATTCACATCGCGGCCTCCGCTGTCCGCGAGGACGGTACAAAGGTCAACACGTTCAACGATTTCAAGCGTGCCCATCAAGCGTGCAACACCCTCGAACACCGCTACGGATTGGAGGTTCTGACGTCCCGCGAGGCGGACAAAGGTACTCGCGGTCTGAAGCCAGGGGAGTTGGAGAAGGCGAAGCGCGACGGTCTCGCGGAGCCGGTGCGGGTGAGCCTCGAACGTACGGTCCGGGCGGCCGCGACAGCATCGAAAACCGAAGCAGAGTTCGTGCGCCGTCTGCGCAGCAGCGGGGTGTTGGTGCGCCCGCGGTACGACAAGGGCAGCACCGATGCAGGAGTGGTCGGCTACTCGGTCGCGGCGGCACTGACCGAAGTTCAGCGCGCGGCGGGGATGAAGCCGGTGTGGTTCGGCGGCGGGCGGTTGGCGAAGGATTTGACGCTGCCCCGTCTGCGTGACGAGTGGGATCAGAGCACCGACGCGCGTACGGCGGCCGAAGGCGAATGGAGCTCCTCGCGTCGCGGTGCGGCAGTGACCGTCACGAACGGTCGCGAGCGCGCACGCATCGATCCGGAGCTGGTGGCACGGGCCGCGCAGGACATCGAGAAGTGGAACAAGTATCTGTCGTCGATTCCGGTCGACGATCATGCGCAGTGGGCGCGTGCGGCCGGGCGCACATCGGGTGTGTTCGCGGCATGGTCGGCGCGAGTGGAGACCACACCGGGCCCGTTGGCGTCCGCATCGCGGGCATTGGGTTACGCGGCGCAGATGCCGGCGCATCAGCGTGCACCGCGGGTCGACAAGCGGCTCAGCGGCGGCGGAGCCGCGCTGATCCTCATGCAGGCCCAGATCCAGAGCTCCGGCGCCAGCCAAGTGCTGTTGTTGCGGCAACTGATGCGCACCATGGATGCGATCGCCGACGCACGACGAGCGGCCGGTGATCTGGTTCGGGCAGAGCAGTTGGTGGCTGTACGTAGCGCTGAGTTGGAGGGACTGCATTCTCGGTTGTCACGCAGGTTCACACCGGCACCGTCCGTCGACGTTGCTGCCGGCGGTGTGCGCGTATCTCAGGTCGAGGTACCCAGGCAGGGCGAGGACCGAGTGCGCAGCGGCGACGGCGTCGATTCGGGTACTCGAATGCCCGATGACCTCGATCCCGAAGTGGCGAACGTTGTGCGGATGACGCGACTGTCGACGGGGACCGCCGAGCAGGCGAGGGCTGCCGCGCGTACCGGCGGCGGGAGTGCATCGAACGAGGAGCTGACAGAAGAAGAGCTGCGCGCTCATCGCCTCGCAGAGCTGAACACACGCGGGGTCGATCAGAGGTGGGGCGACAAGCCCACCGACGAGCAGATACGAGCGTCGTCGGGGTCCACGGACGGACGTTCGAGCGATGACCGAGATCGTGGGCGTTGATGGTCTCAGATGTATCGAGTGCAGTTGTCCGACGCGTGAGTGGAAGGTCGAGTTGATCGAATGACGATCAATCCAGTGTTGGTCACGGTGCAGATTGCGGCACCGTTTCTGGCTGCGATCGTCGCGGTGGCAGGTGTGTATCTGACCATTGCGCAAAAGGATCGCAACGAATCGTCGCACCGAATGGTGGCGGCGAGTGACGTGGGCGCTCGAACGCACCGGCAGCGATGACGACAGTGCAGCGGAGATGGGATGGATCATCCTGGGTGGGTTGCTCGATTCGGATCTGGCGACCGACAGCGAACGGGCGATCATCGAGGCATTGGCAGAACAGGTCGCGGGAAGCGATACTGGGGACGAGACCGACACCACGGACGGAGATCAGTGATGACATCGAGCGCCGGTAGCAGTGCCCGCGCCGTCTCTGGCGGTCAGCCGAAGCGGGTGCGCAGCATGGCGGTACGGAGGGCGGCTGCGAAGGTTGCAGTCAAGGCCGCCCAGAAGCAAGGCAAAGAACCGGACCCCCAGATGGTTGCGCTCGCTGCGTCACGATAAATCGCGCGGGAGGCGTCTCGTAGCTGGAGTTGATAGTGCGATCACAGCCTGCGAGAAACTGACCGAGAAGCGGTGCGCCACTATTGCCGTATTGACTGGCGCGCCTTGGTGGGTGCGCTGCGAAAAAGCGCCTCATTGGACAGCTCAGTTATCGAAACTGTCGGTGCACGGAACTCGGGGGTGTCGGTAGTCACATAGCAGCCGCATCGGGTGCGGGACACCGCGAGGACAGGCCTTTCGTTGTGGCGGCGTGCCACCCGCGACGGCAGCATTCCGGTCCTATAGTGCGACGGTATGGACCATGGTGACGACGATGCGGTCGTGATCCCCGTGAACTTCGGGACGGGTCGTGGTCGGCGTGCGCGCAGCGGCGACGGCGAGCACATCGATACCAGCGGCGAACACGCCGCGGGCCCGCTCGCCTCGGTCGATGATGCCGATGCCGCCTACGACGCGTTTGATGATTTGGTGATCGAGCTGACGCCGCGGCAGCGTTGCTTCGTTGAGACCGCAGCCTGGCTGCTCGCCGACGATGTCTACGACGCCGCCGAAGACATCGCCGCCCACCCCGAGACTGCGTCCCGGGATATCTCGATCCTCAGCGACTTCCCACCCTGTACTTGGACTCAACCGGTGTCGTGGTGGCGTGAGCAGGCCCGCTGTTTCGACGACCTCGCCGAAGAAGCTCAAAACGGGGCAGACCCTGAACCGCGCAGCACGGGGGAGGAAATGGCCCTGCATCTGATCCTTGGGCGTGCCCGCGCCTTGGCCACCGATGAACCCGAGATCCGAGCCGAACTCGTCAATGGCATCGACGCACACCCCAGCGACGACGACTGGGACGGGCCCCTGGACTTCCTGTTTCAAGACCACGATGTGTTGACCCTGTTCGACGATGACACCGAACTACGCTCCCACGAGCTACACCCCGGCGCAGTCAATCTCGCACCACAGGACTGGTTCACCCCGTTCGCCGACTCAGACAGCCGTCAACCGTCGCGCGGATACCGCCGCTGACCCCGGACCAGCATCCGGACGCGCAACTTGATGTCGCGACGTGCATCTCGGCGGTATGTTATACCGCAGGTTCGGTTTCATGACGTGAAAGGGTTATTGTGGGGCACAAGGTGTTCATTTCGTTCAAAACAGAAGACGCAAACTATAAGACTGAAATTCAGTCATGGGACCATCTTGACTATGTCGACAAATCCCTGGATGAGCCCATTCCATCGGACGACCAGGATTATATTATGCGGCGTATACGATCCGATTATCTGAAGGATTCGACGGTTACCATATTTTTGATAGGTACTCACAGCTCGGAGGATATGGGCGCAGTTGAACAGTATTACATAAAGAAAGAACTTCAAGGTTCTCTCTACAACGGAGTCGGCAACAGTAAAAGCGGATTACTGGGTGTGGTCCTGCCGTCCATGCAGTCTTCCGTTTATTTGGGGGACTACACATGCTTCACATGCGGCGGAACGCATCGCCACGTCAATATGGGCAACTCCACCGTAATCAAAGAGTTTGGATACAACTACTTCATACCAAACGAAAAATGCTCATGGAGTGAGGAGGACAGATATTGTGTCCTCGCTACCTGGGACGAATTCCGGCTCGATCCAGAAAGATACATCGACGAGGCTTTCGACAAGCGCACTGCGCCCATTGCCGCGCACACCAAGGTGCGACCGTGAACGCGGCATCTCCCAGCTTCTCTGTGTCGTTCCCGTCGCTTCTCGAGGCAGCCGAAGAGCGATCTGCGGTTCAGCAGAAGCTATTCTACGGTGTAGTCGGTGGCCAAATTATCGCGCTTGCGGTGGCTGCTGCGGCCGCTTTGCTGCCAAGTGACGTGCTCGGAGGGCTGGGGCCTATCGTTGTCTTGATAGTGTTCGGCGGAATAATTCTCGTTCAGGTTTCTAAAATTGCAGAAAAAGCAGAAAGAGAATGGTACGAAGCTCGCGCTGCCAGCGAATCTATCAAGGCTGCTTCATGGGAATACGCGGTTGGGGGAGAGGCTTTTCGGTTGAGCGACTCTTCCTCGAAGGAGCGTTTTCGTGAAACTTTGACCGGTTTTCTTGATCAGCTAACTCGTCTTGACGTGCCGACTGCCAGCCGCGCTAACGCTAGTGTCACGGAGACAATGGCTGAGTTGCGTGCAAGCTCTCTTGAGGTTAGGCGAGCAGTGTATGTCCGCGATCGAGTCGATGATCAACTCAGGTGGTACTCGAAAAAATCGAACTGGAACAAACGACGGGCGCGGTGGGGCCGTATTTCCGTAATTGTCGTGTCACTAGTTGCGCTTGTGCTTGGAATCGTGCGGATCCGTGGACACTTCGACACTGATTTGATGAGCGTGTTGGTTACTGGTACGACTGGAATTATAACCTGGGTACAAGCCAAAAAATATACGCAGCTGTCCGAAGCTTATTCGGTGACCAGCCATGACATCTCGCTGCTAGCGTCCGCGGTTCAGGAAAACCGAACCGAAGACGAATGGGCGCAGTTTGCTCACGATGCGGAGGCAGCATTCAGCCGAGAGCATACGATGTGGAAGGCGCGCAGGCAGGGTCCGGTGTAACTACGTGTGAAGGATCTGATGCTACGTCTTTCAGCAGTAGCGCTCGGACCTGCGGTACTCGACTCCGAATTCGTCGGCTAGGTGCAACAGATCGTTCAACACCTGCGGATCCTTCGCAAGTAGCGTCGTGTGTTGCTCGTCGATACCCGTTGCAACACAGAAACGCTTGTCCGCGGGCCACCACAGGTTTGGAACTATTTCAGGCTCGGTAGAGGCCATGTACGCGGTGACAGCGAGATAAGACAAACCTGCACGGGTGAGGATCTCGGAGCCCATTTCAGGTCGTTGTTGCAGGGGACTATGTGCGCGAAGCAACGATGTCCATATCAAGCCGCGGCAGCTGACGTCGGCAAATGAATCGAAGAATGCGCGCAGTGGAAGCGGAGGCTGACCAACTTCGGGGGGCACATCGAAAAGACCGTCCACAACAGCATCCGGGGTGTTGGAACAGATCAGGGAGCCGAACGTGCTGTGGTCATCGAGATCGGTACCTAACGTCTCGGCGACCGTTCTCCATCTCACTGGATAGGTAAGTGGCCGACCGTCGATCACCTCGGTCCGGAATGCAGGATGGAGCACCTGCGCCCGTGCCGCGAACTGTGGTAACCAGCCTCGATTGCATTCGTCCGGATAGCCTGCCTCCGCCATCAGGCGGTCGTCAGCATCGGCCGAGATCTGAGTCCAGCTGATCATTGAGTGTTCAACTCATTCTACGTGAAAGTCGCTGTCCAGGACGCATTCGCATGAGGGTAGATCGATAATTGTCCAGACGGAAGACTATACGAGACCCATGAGGCGTTGATCGAGAAGTAGTTGTCCTGCGCCGTCAAAAATGCGATCGCTATCGTGTCATTCGCCGGCCAGTAGTAGCAACGGCCTGGTTCAACATCGATTTCTTGATCTGACGTGAAGGTGCATTCCAGGGGCTCGCCAGGGCCCGTCACCGGGTACCGGTTCGTTGGATCGATTGCCGGATAGCCTGTGTACAGCACTGACGTGGGGACGGCTCGCTTGTCCACAGTGATTACGGTAACCGGGTTGTCCTGCGCAAGCTTGGTCCAGCTGACAGCCGGCGGGTCGTCGGTAACGACCTGGTTGTCGTCCTCGTCGACCCAGCTGTACCCAACGCGGTCAAGTACCTGACTGCCGACAGTTGCGATGGGGGGAGGGCCAGCGACGGTAAACGATCCTTCAGGAAGCGAGGGAAGGTCGTTCGTCCCGGTCGTGGTCTGGTCAGCCGATGAACTGACTGTGGTGGGTGCTTCCGCGCTGTGCGCGCACCCCGCCACAGTCAGCGTCATCAACAAAGCCGCGGTGCGGATGGTCAATTTCCGAGGCAAAGCTGCTCTTCACCTCGTCCGTTCTGCACACCTACCGTTTTTTGCTGTGCTTCACGGTCCTGCGGATACTGATAGGTACCGATGAACTCACTGTAATAACGGAACTTGGTCCCAGGGGTGCACCCCACTGCTGACGTCAAAACAATTCTGGCCTTGTTACTGTCGATGCGTACCTGAAGACCACCTCTGGTTATGACCTTGTTCGCCGCTCCGCCCGGAATCTGTGGCAGACCAACCCCTCGGTTGAACCACCACCTATAGACGCCGGTGCCTCCTTCGACCGAATGTCTGGATGCAGTCGGGAAGTAACTGCAGTTCGATGCGGCCGTTGTGTGAATCTGACCCGGATAAGCTAGCTGGCCGTTCCGTCTGGTCTGCGACGGGTGTGGATTGCCTTTGAAGTCGGCCCTAATACCGCAGTTGCGCAGTGGATTTCCTTGATCTTCTTCTTCCTGCGTTCGCGCCGGAAGCGAGCGATTGCCCATGAAGTTGAATCCAGTTGGGATTCGCTGCGGCTCCAAGGACGGGTCCGCTTCCGAATTCGGTGACGGGGTGGTTTGCACAGATGTGGACTCCGAAGTCGTGTCCGAGCTCGGGCTCGACTCGGGTGAGGTTGTTTCCTCCACGGGTGCGGGCTCGAGTTCATCCGCCGGGGACGACGCGTCTGATGGTTGGACCGATTCCTCCGGAACACTCTGTTGCTGTCGTGCGTCGACCGGAGGATTGGTCGCACTGTAATCAGCGATTGCTGGAGCTACCTGGGGATTGAGGTCAGCAGGGGGAGGAGATGGATCACCCGGCTTCCAATCGATAGTGGCGAACTCGAAATTCTGTGCCTTTCCGCCCATGAAGTCGAACTCGTCACTTGTCGGGTAGCCGAACCGTCCGTTTTCGTAATTGCGGGACGCCCAAGCTTGTAGAACTTGACCCCATACGACGTGAGTTCCGGTGTTGGGCGACCAATAAATGGCTCCACGTTCGAATGAACTGACTGCGCCACCGTAACGAGTGAGCTTGACTTCGTTGCTGGTAGGGAACCCGAGAGCGCCGTTCTCGTAATCGAGTTGTCCCCACTTCTTCAAAATTTCGCCCTGAACATTGTATGCGGCGGACGCGCCAGACTTCCAATAGATGTTGCCGCCCTGAAAGCGGTTGAACCTGCCTGGTTTGCGGGCATCCAGTTCGCGCGAGGTTGGGAAATGGAGACCACTGTTCTCCCAGCCCAGCTGTTCCCAGCGATCTCGTATCAGCCCTCCCACCTGGTGAGCGCCGGTATCACGATGGTAGTAGATCGAATTGTGGTTGGAGAACGCCTGCCACTTCCCGCCGTAGTTGGCATTTAATTCGTCGGTGACAGCGAACCCGTTGCGGCCGACGGCAATCCATTCTTGAAGGATTGCTCCGCCGACATTGTGGCCATTGCTGTTCTCGTCCGCGTAACTCGGCGGCGCCGCGCCGACCAGTAGTGCGACGGCAACTGCGCCAACCAGGCTCGCACTTGTAGTGGCACGCGATATCTTCCGAAGCCTTCGGATCATCGAACTCCCTCATGTGACGTCACGACTCACAGGTTGATACGACCCCCCGAATTATGAAACGCAACAGACGGTTTGTCTAGAGGGGCATAAGTGACTGGTGGTGCCGTTGAGATTCCAGTGCCTTCCGCGCGGTGGTAACACAAGCACCCTGGGCATCGGACAGTTTGCCCGCCCCGACGCCCACACCAAGTGTTGTGGTGTGGGCATAGGGCAATAATCGACGACTTTGCACTCAGCGGCTTCCGCGGTCGTGGCTGATGCTCGTGCTGCCGGATCGGTCGCCCTTGCTTGCTTGTGCTCCCGTCGGTGCACTTGGATCGATAGCGGTCGCGGGCTTGGCGTTGCCGATGTCGGTGACGCGGTGAGCGTTGACGGCCTCGGCGTCGACGCCGGCCGCGCGCAATGCATCCATGTCCCGGGTGCGGCGTTCGGCGCTGTCGTACGCAGGCGTGCCCGGCGGCTGCTGTGATGTCGACCGGGGGGCGGTCGACGTGGCGCCGGCGGTACCACCGGTCAGGTCGGTGTCGATGGGCCGCTGGGCGCTGTTCCAGGCGTCGATCAGTTCGCCGCGACTGGCGAGGTAGGCGGGGCGGTCGGGGGATGATTCGGCTTGGGCGAAGCCTGCCGCCAAGGCTGGTGCGTGATCGTTGGCCCACGTGCGTGCATGGTGGACGTCGAAGCTCAGGCGCAGTTCGTTCTCGGCCGCAGTCTTCTGTGTCCCGGTGTAGTTCTGGTAGCGCTCGACATCGCGCGGGACATGCTGCGCGCCCCACTCGGTGACGGTGTCGAGGTCGGTGGTGGTGAGCGGTGGGACAGGGCCGAGGAGCGCTCGTGTCGCCTCGGGATCGAGTCGGGGGTAGTCGCTGCCGGTGTTCTCGATCCACGCTTGTGCGATGGCTTCTCGACGCGCTCCGGGCACTCGGTCGGTGATCAGTTCGGGTTTGTGTTCGCGAGCCCAGTCGGCGGCAACGTGGGTGAGGTAGTTCTCGAATGCCTCTCCGTCGCGGCTACCTGTAGTGCCGCCGTAGAGCTGGTGTTCGGCGGTGCGCGGGTTGACGCCGGTGTGCCACTGCCAGGCGGCGGCGAGCTGGTCGCGGTCGAGTTCGCCGGCGGGGTCGATGACATCGGAGATCACCCTCGCACGATCGACGTCGGCGGCTTCTCTGCGTGCCGCGTCGGGGTCGGTGCGTGCGCGTTCGACCTCGCCCAGGAGTGCACCGAGCGGCGCGGTGCGGGTGCCGGCGTCGATCGAGCCGGCGTCGATGCCGAAACGTTCCCGGATCCGCTCACGCATGTTCTCTTTCGCAGAACCGGTTGCGGTGTAGTGCAGATCCGCGAGCCGGTCAGCGGGGGCACTGTCGAGGTAGAGCTCGTCGAACTGCCTGGCGGCAGTGGGGTGCTCGTGGCTCAGGTAGGGCAGCGAGTCGACGTTCGTGCAGTAGTACGAAGCCACCACGGCGTCTGTGTCGGGTGAGTAGGTCAGGTGCGCGGCCCACGTGCCTGGGGCGCGGCGGACGGTCTCGTCGGTGACCGGTCGATCGAAGGTATCGCCGGTGCGCAGGAACCGATCTGCGACGAAGCCGGGTCCGCGCGGCTGCTCGTCGAGGACGGTGAAACCGTCGGTGGTGTACTGCGCGGCGGCGGCGTCGCGGCGCTGCTGGATGGAGATGTCGCGCTGCACCGCGGCACTGACGGCGGCCATGTCGAGGTTCTCGCGGCTGCGGGTGATGTTGTAGCGGGTGCGTAGTTGCTCGTTGATGACCTCGGCTGCTTCGGCTGCGACGGGGGAGCGGTCTTTCCAGGTGTTCGCCAGGCGCATCTGCTGCCCGATCTGCTCCGGCTGCGCATCGGCCCACCAGCGGTCGCGATGTACGGCGCGCAGGGCGGTCTCGGCGGAGGACTGTTCGGCGCGTAGCCGGGTGGTCAGTTCGCGGCCGCGGCGGTCACTGGCGGCGGCGGCCTCGCGGAGGCGTTGTTCGCGGCGGCGGGTGAGCTGTTCGCTCACTTGCAGGGCGACTTGCAGCATTGTGCGCAACACTGCGGAGTGTTCGCGGGAGATGTCGGAGTGTTCGGTACTCATGCAGAACCTCGATTCGGTGAAGGGTTCGGGTGGTGGGCGTCGTGCAACGAGCTACGACGGTGCTGGCATCGTGCTCGTGTTATCAGTCAGACAGTGGTCCGTGTTCGATGGGTTCCCCGCGTAGCGCCGCGGGAACGGGGTCGGAGGGCAGAGGGTCGAGCGGGTAGTGACCGTTTCGGACCGAGCATTTGGCGAATGTGCCGCTGGGGTCGAACAGGATGCTCATGTGATGATCGGCATGGTCCTTCTTCCACACCGACCAGCCAGTTCCGGGATCGGTACGCATTTTTTCCCATCCCCTCCACAGCCCGTCGACGATCGCTACCGCTTCGGTGTGCTTCCACCACGACAGGCACCACGCCTTCTGGGTTCCCGACGTCACCTCGCGGCGATAGAGATCGCTGAGGTAGTCGTCGAAGAAGTCGAACTTGTTGGCATACACCAACTGTGGTGGATTGTTCACCTCCTCTTCGGCGGCATCCGCTGCGGCCTGTTCCGCTCGCAGATCGAGAGTCAACTGCGCATCGACTCGGCGGGTCGTCGCCTCGATCAGCTGTTCATACAGTTCCGGAGTCAGCCGCTGCTCGAACACAGCCCCGGCCGCGCGTTCGGCTTCCTGGCGCAACCGTTTGGTGACCGCGGCCTCGATCACATGCTGCGGTATCGCGCCCTCGCCCAATGGTGTTGCGTGGCTTCGATCATCGGCACCGGCGACCGTCCGGCGATCATGGTCGGATGTTTCGGTGCCGATCGCGGGGGAAGAGTTTTCTTCGGACGGCGGCGGCTCGGACGTCGCAGGAGCGTACGGATCGTTGTCGTCGTACGGCTCACCGTGGTTGTAGGGGTCATCGCTGTACGGCTCGCCGTGTTCGCCCTGGCTGCCGGTGTACTCGTAGTCGCCGTCGTGTTCGCTCATGCATTCTTCTCCAAGCTCACGCTCGATGCCTTCGGTAGCCGCGTCTTCGGCGCAGCAAGCAGCGACTGCGGATCTCCGAGCTCGGGATCATCGGCCAAGGCCTCGACCGTGGGGTCTTGACCGGCACGGATCTTCGCGGCCGCGACTGCTTCGGCGTAGGGCCCGGTGTACCAGGGCAGCGTTTCCACCAGCGCCGCCGGGCATTTGGATACTTCGGCGAGCACCGCACGTCCAGCGGGCATGGCCACGAGATCGGCCTTGGTGAGGGTGCGGATCTGCTGGCGTGCGGTCGAGCGAGAGGCTCCGCCGCGGCCGGCGGAGACGGTCTCGGTCATCTCCCAGTGATCACCGAGCGCTTCGGAGACGTTGTCGAGGAATCGGCCGTCCTGGGTCGACCCACCGCCGCCGTAGACGCGGATCGTCGAGGCACCCCACAGTTTGCGCATCCCGCCCTGTCCCCAGCACTCCTCACCTTGGGACCACGATTGCAGGATCGTCGAGACGAGGATGCCGCGAGAGCCGAAGTGGCTGTAAAGGTTCGGCAGATCCTTCCACCGCACCACGTTGGCGGCTTCGTCGAGAGCGTAGGTCGCCGGAACCCGCAACCGGCCCGCAGGCAGCGGTGGTGAGGTACTGATCGGGGTGGCGGTGGCTGCGTCGACGAGGGCATCGGTGACGGCCACGGTCAGCGCAGTGACCAGGGCGCCGCATTCCCCGACGCCTTCCATCGACAACGAATACAGCGTCGGGGAGGTCTCGGCGGCGAACGCGGCCGGGTCGAACTCGGGGCGGGTGTCGTGGTCCCCGATGCGGCTGATCCACGGGTGGTGTTCGGCGTAGGCCAGGCAGCCGATCATGTTGCTCGCGGTGGCGAACACGCCGCCGCGTTGCTTGTCCGGGGCGGTGTACTGGGCTTGCATCGCCGCCGCCCACACCTCGAAACCGTGTTCTTCGAGCAACCGGATCGGAGTTCGATCGCCGACGTCGCTGGCCCAGGTGTAGACGATCGGCAGCGGCAGCTCTGCCACCGCGGCCGCCAGCAACAGCCCGGTGAGCAGACGTTCACCCATCGGATCGAAGAACGGATCACGGCGCGCCTTCTCCCCGGCAGAGGAGGTGGCGAAGATGTTCGCGAGCATCGACGCTTTCGTCTCCTGGGCGGACTGATTCATCCGGGAGACGAAGTCGCTGCCCAGCAGGTCGGTGAGAGCATCGCGGCGCTGCGCGGCTTCCGGCGAATCCTCCTCGACCAAGACACCCGTCGCGGACGGGCGCGCCGAGCGAACCCAGGACAGCGGGTCGTAGAACCACGACGGCATCTCCAAGGCGACCCCGCGTGGGTCGAACACCCACACCGACCCTTTCTCGGCGCGGTAGGTGCGGGTTTCGTCGACGACGTCGCGTTTGTTCGAGGTGGTCAGTACCGCGCCGCGGGCGGCGAGGATTTGCGGGATGATCACGCATGTCGTCTTGCCGACACGTGGACCCCAGATGTGCGTGCACACATCCTCCGGGCCGGGGTAGAGAGTGACACCGAATCGGTTGGGTCCGAGCACCATCCGCCCGAGGGTGCCGCCGGGAACCTCGTCGGCATCCAGTGCTGTTCCCAGACGGGCGATGTCGGCGCGTAGTGACTTGTCGGTCAGACGTTTCATCTCCCGTGGCCGCCCGAGATACAGGCCGGCGTCGTCGACGCGCGTGATCTTCCTGCGGCGACGGAGCATCCATGCAGTTCCCAGCACGGTCGCTGCGAGGGCGAGGATACCGAAGAACACCATGATCACGCTCGCTCCGGTCGACCACACCACCGAACCGTCGGCGAGGCCCCTGATCAGGGTGATCGGCCCGACCGGAATTATCTGGTCGATCCCGGAGAGTGGGCTGCCCAGGTGTAGGGCGGCTTCGATCCCGCCGTACGCGCTGATCGCGAGGACGGCGGCAGCCCCACACATCGCCAGGGTCGGGTCGAGACCGGATTGAGGATTGCGGGCTCCGCGGCCAGTGCTCACAGGGCAGTCCTTTCGTTCCATGTGGCGGTGGTGTGGTGACGGAGGTGCTCGTGCGAGTTGTCGGTGATCAGCTCGGCGTTCAGCTGCTGCGCTCGTGCCAGTTCTGCACGTAGACGGGCGATTTCGTCGGACTGCTCGGAAGGAAGCAAAGGCCGTTCGTCGGTGACGCCTTGGGCTTGCCGATACCAGAATCGGACGGTGTTCGGATGCAGACCCATGTGCGCGGCCGTGCGTTCGATCGCAGCCCACGTCGAGCGTGAGGAGGGGATCAACTCCGAGACGAGCTCGACGGCGCGGTTGCGGATTTCGGCCGGGAAGGTGCGACCTCTCATGCGAGACCGCCAGCGGCGGGATCGGCGGTGCGGAAGCCGAATGGACCGGGACCGTCCGGTTCGGGAGTGATGAACCCCAGCGCAGCGGCTTTGGCGATCAGTACCGTCCACGCAGCCAATGGCAACGGATCGGCGGCTGGTGCAGTCATGGCGGGCCTCTCTGTCGTGTGCAGGTCGCTGTCGCGTCGTCCGGCGGCGATCATGCCGCCGCCTTCTGGGCGGCGACACCGGCGAATCGGGTGTTGGTGTCGTGGTAGCCCAGTGCGGCCTCGGTGGCGGTGATGATGGTGTTGAACGGCACCCCAGGCCGGCGTGCGGTGCCGATGCGCAGCAGAAACTTCCCGCGTCCGGGTGGGGCTTGCTCGATACCGTTGTCGTCGAACCCAGCTGGGGTGGACCAGGAGGAGACGAGTTCTCGGTCCTGGCGGGTGAAGGGGACGATGGAGTCGAGCTTGTCCATCTCCGCATCGGGCAGACCGCCGACGATGACCGCACCCGCACGCTCGATGAATCCTTTCGCGCGTGAGATGTCGACGTCGGAATCGAGTGCTTCGAGGTCTTTGACGGTGTGGGTGATCATCAACAGTGCGGTGCCCATGGTGCGGGTCAGACGGGTGAGTTGGTCGACCCGCAGCACCATCCGCGATCCGCCGGCGAGTACTCGCCACAGTTCGTCGAGGACGACGAGGAAGTTGCGTTGCGGACGGAGCCCGACGTCGGCGAGGACGTGTGCGGCTTCGATGGCCCCGAACGCGTCGGACCAGCAGGCGAGCATGATCGCCGCTTCCAGTTTCGGGTCGTCGACACCGATTCCGGAGATATCGACACACACCGCTACCGGTGGGCGCTCACCTGAGACATCGATGGGGGAGGTGGTCTGGCGGGAGAACACTTCCCCCAGTTCACCGTCGAACAGGGCCATCAGTGTTTCCAGGAGTGGTTCGACCTTCTGCCGGTACCGCTCTGGGTTTCCGGTGGTCAGGGTCTTGCGGTGCAGCTCGGTCGAGCCGTGCTCGATCAACGCATACAGATCCCCCAGGAGTGGGGGCTGCTCGGCGGTGAAGCGGGGATCGGCGTCGAGCTCTCGCAGCGCGGCGGAGACGACGTTGAGCTCACTCTGGTTCAGCTCACCGCCGCGCTCGAGCTCGCACAGCCCGAGGACGAGGCGACGGCGACGCTGAAACACTTGGGCGCGGACCTTGCGCTGGACGTCGGGGAAATCATCGAGCAGAGCGATAATCGAGCCGAGCGCCCCGACCGCGAGGGGATTGAGGTAGCCCTCACCGTGTCCGAGGCGGGTCACCGATGCCCCGAACGATTCGACGAGCTTTGCTTCGTCGGGTTTGAGGTCGGCCGGGATGATCGGGATCTGACCTTGCGCGATCGCCCCGGCGACGATGATGCGAGCGACTGTGGACTTGCCGAGCGAGGGCAGCCCGAGCAGGAACGCTGACGGAGTGTTCTGCAGGTGAGCCCGGTAGACCGCGGAGATCGGATCGTAGCAGACGGTTTGGCCGCTGTCGGGATCCACACCGAGGGGTGTGCCGATCTGCGGATGCCCGGTGCCGACGTAGTGCGGCCACATCCCGCACGCCTGATCGGTCGTCGCCCGGAACGTCGGTGGATGTTCCACGACGCCCATCCGGCCACCGCCGCGGCCGGCGAAACCACGGGCTTTGAGCCGATGCGCCTTGCGCCAGGGTGTTTCGATCCGGTCGGCGCGTGAAGGGTCGCGTGCGAGGCGGGCGGCAATCGCGTCCGCGCGTTCTTGCTTCTTGCGGGCCTTCGCTTCGGCGACGCGGCGCTCACGCGCCCGTTTCATCGGATCTGTGACCTGCCGGGTCGAGCGGACCTGACGCGGTTCACTCGCCCCGGTCAGATCCGCGATCCGCCTGCGGATGAGCAACTTGCCCGACAGCGCGGCCATCAGAGCACCGCCGCATCGTCGAGGTTTCGGAAGGCGCGGCCGAGGAAACCGGAATCGTTCTTAGCGGCGGGACGGGCGATGTCCATGCGGTGTGTGAGGTCGCCGGTGTGTAGCTCGGCGGAGACAGTGAGCAGTGCAGAGGCGGGGAACACTCCTGTGTTCTGGTCGGGTCCGGGCGTCGAGCGGGGCTGCGGTGTGGCGGCGTTCATGAAAACTCCTTCGCGATGGTTGATCTGGGTTATGCGCGTAGTGATTTGGGGATGGTGGCGTGGTCGGGTAGCAGCACACCGGCCAGCGCGAGACCGGACAGGAATGCGGCGGCTTGATGGCGGTACGCGGGCCGCAGGTTCAGGCGTGCGCCTGAGGCGAGGGCTTTCATCTCCGGCTCCAGTGCGTCGAGGTCGTTCTCGTCCAGGCAGGTGGCGGTGACGATCATCGACATCCGCACCAGACCGTGGCCGCGGGCTTCGGCGACACGGGCAGCGGAGCTGGCTTCGAGTTCGAGACCGGCTTGTGCGGAGGCGATTCCGCGGGCGGTGTTGACTTTCCCGACGGCGGACTTGAAGTCCCCCTCCACGGTTTTCGCGGCATCACCGGGACTGTAGGGGCGGTAGATCAGGGTGATGCGTTTACGCGGCACCGACGAGTTCGGGGCCAAAAGCCCCAGCAGGACCCGTTCGGTGGGAAATCCCGAGGGCGGGGTGCGCATCACCCAGACCCGAGAGCATCCCGAATCGTGCAGGTAGGTGTCCTTGGTTTCTTCGGCGGTGATCGGACCGGCATCAGCCCAGTCGCTGACGTAGTCCCCACGGGCGAGCGCGGCTTCGATGTCGGATTCGGCGGCCGGGTCGTAGGCGCGTCGCACCGTCGCTGAGATCTCGGTATCGGACATCGGCAGGGCGGTGACGTTGCAGTGCGCCAGCTGGCCGTAGAAGACGGGGAGTTGGTTGCCGATCACCGCGGCGGCGAGCATGGGGTCCTTGCGTTGAGCGGGGGTGGTGGCATCGAAGGTGATCGAGATCCGCGAATGCACCCGGTAGCCGGTGTTGTCGGCGGCGGCGATGCGTTCGGCCATGATCGCCAGGGCTTCGGCCGGTGCGCCGGGATCGGTGATCGCCGCGAGGTTCGCCTGCGCGCGTTCCCCGGTTTCGGGCAGGGTTTCGACGGTGACGGACATCGCGGCGATGTTGCCGACCTGGCCGAGTCCGGCGAGGAAGTTCGCCCACGACCCGACGAACGAATCGATCAGCTCTTGATCGTTACCGGCGGCGCCGCCGACCCTGCACCGCAAGGTGACGGTGTACTGGTGCGTGGAGGGCATGCGTACGAAACCGAAGCGGTTACCGAACTTGTCGAGGGCCCACCACAGTTCGGTGTCCGCGCCGATACCGGGCAGACGGGAGCGTCCGCCCGCTTGATTGGACAGTGGTCCGGCGCGGTAGATGTGCTGGGCTGTGCGGCGTTGGCGGCCCCACTGGCGGCCCAGCAGTAGTGCTTCGTAGGCGGATTTGTCGCCCATGCTGATTATCAGCGGCAGCCACAACACCACCAGCGGGATACCGATGGTCAACGCGGCCGGAACACCGGCGGTGAACATGATGCCCAGGGTGATGACGAGGATGGCAGCGAGGGAGGCGAAGGCGATCGGGGTGAGGTTGAAGGCGAACACGCGGCGTTCGTTGAACCATCCCGCGTAAGTGCGGACCACGCGTTCTTCGGTCTGCGGACTCATCTGCTGTGCTCCTGTTCGGTGGTCTCTGCGGGGATGTCATGCGCGGTGGTGGCCACGGCGCTAGAGGGGACGGGGA
>NZ_JMEX01000002.1 GCF_000760735.1 Rhodococcoides fascians A44A
TCGTGTGTTGTTTCAGATATTGCACAGTGGACGCGTAGCTTCTTTGTGGTAAGTCCTCGGCCTATTAGTACCAGTCACCTGCATGCATTACTGCACTTCCAGTTCTGGCCTATCAACCCGGTGGTCTGCCGGGGGCCTTACCCCCACAAAGGGGGTGAGAAACCTCATCTTGGAACAGGCTTCCCGCTTAGATGCTTTCAGCGGTTATCCCTTCCGAACGTAGCTAACCAGCGGTGCTCCTGGTGGAACAACTGGCACACCAGAGGTTCGTCCGTCCCGGTCCTCTCGTACTAGGGACAGCCTTCCTCAAGTTTCTGACGCGCGCGGCGGATAGAGACCGAACTGTCTCACGACGTTCTAAACCCAGCTCGCGTGCCGCTTTAATGGGCGAACAGCCCAACCCTTGGGACCTACTCCAGCCCCAGGATGCGACGAGCCGACATCGAGGTGCCAAACCATCCCGTCGATATGGACTCTTGGGGAAGATCAGCCTGTTATCCCCGGGGTACCTTTTATCCGTTGAGCGACACCGCTTCCACATGCCGGTGCCGGATCACTAGTCCCGACTTTCGTCCCTGCTCGACCTGTCAGTCTCACAGTCAAGCTCCCTTGTGCACTTGCACTCGACACCTGATTGCCAACCAGGCTGAGGGAACCTTTGGGCGCCTCCGTTACATTTTGGGAGGCAACCGCCCCAGTTAAACTACCCACCAGGCACTGTCCCTGAACCAGATCATGGTCCGAGGTTGAGGTATCCAATACGATCAGAGTGGTATTTCAACAACGACTCCACAGTAACTGGCGTCACCGCTTCACAGTCTCCCACCTATCCTACACAAACCGAACCGAACACCAATACCAAGCTATAGTGAAGGTCCCGGGGTCTTTTCGTCCTGCCGCGCGTAACGAGCATCTTTACTCGTAATGCAATTTCGCCGAGTCTATGGTTGAGACAGCTGAGAAGTCGTTACGCCATTCGTGCAGGTCGGAACTTACCCGACAAGGAATTTCGCTACCTTAGGATGGTTATAGTTACCACCGCCGTTTACTGGGGCTTAAATTCTCAGCTTCACCACACAAGTGCAGTTGACCGGTCCTCTTAACCTTCCAGCACCGGGCAGGCGTCAGTCCGTATACATCGTCTTACGACTTCGCACGGACCTGTGTTTTTAGTAAACAGTCGCTTCTCACTGGTCTCTGCGACCCCACCCAGCTCACACCGCAAGGATGATCACCGGACGAGGTCCCCCTTCTCCCGAAGTTACGGGGGCATTTTGCCGAGTTCCTTAACCATAGTTATCTCGATCGCCTCAGTATTCTCTACCTGACCACCTGTGTCGGTTTGGGGTACGGGCCGTGTGAAAGCTCGCTAGAGGCTTTTCTCGGCAGCATAGGATCACTGAATTCGCCTCAATCGGCTACGCATCACCTCTCAGGCTTGTATGAGACACGGATTTGCCTATGTCTCGCCCTACAGGCTTACACCAGTATTACCACTGACTGGCTCAGCTACCTTCCTGCGTCACCCCATCGCTTGGCTACTACCAGATCAGGTCCCACGCATCCACCCAGCGCATCACTCTCGAAAGAGATCCGTCACCGGGATTCAGGGCGGTTAGTATCACTGATTCACCAGGGGCGCGTTCACACGGGTACGGGAATATCAACCCGTTGTCCATCGGCTACGCCTGTCGGCCTCGTCTTAGGTCCCGACTCACCCTGGGCGGATTAACCTGGCCCAGGAACCCTTGGTCATTCGGCGGACGAGTTTCTCACTCGTCTTTCGCTACTCATGCCTGCATTCTCACTCGCACAGCCTCCACACCTAGGTCACCCCGATGCTTCCACGGCTGCACGACGCTCCCCTACCCACCCACACACCTGGCACCATCCCCGTAGGAACGATGCGGGCTGTTGTGTGAGTGCCGCAGCTTCGGTGGTGTACTTGAGCCCCGCTACATTGTCGGCGCAGGATCACTTGACCAGTGAGCTATTACGCACTCTTTCAAGGGTGGCTGCTTCTAAGCCAACCTCCTGGTTGTCTTCGCGACCCCACATCCTTTTCCACTTAGTACACGCTTAGGGACCTTAGCTGGCGATCTGGGCTGTTTCCCTCTCGACTACGAACCTTATCGCCCGCAGTCTCACTGCCACGCTCTCACTCACCGGCATTCGGAGTTTGGCTGATTTCGGTAAGCCGGTAAGCCCCCTAGACCATCCAGTAGCTCTACCTCCGATGAGAAACACGTGACGCTGCACCTAAATGCATTTCGGGGAGAACCAGCTATCACGGAGTTTGATTGGCCTTTCACCCCTACCCACAACTCATCCCCTCAGTTTTCAACCTAAGTGGGTTCGGTCCTCCACGACGTCTTACCGTCGCTTCAACCTGGCCATGGGTAGATCACTCCGCTTCGGGTCTAGAACACGCCACTACACACCAAACGGTGATACGCCCTATTCGGACTCGCTTTCGCTACGGCTACCCCACACGGGTTAACCTCGCGACATGCCACTAACTCGCAGGCTCATTCTTCAAAAGGCACGCCATCACCAGCCA
>NZ_JMEX01000003.1 GCF_000760735.1 Rhodococcoides fascians A44A
ACATTCGGCACTGACATTCATCGACACACTGTTGAGTTCTCAAAGAACACGCACACACCGAACAGCCAAGAAACCGTAGCTTCAGGGTGTTTGGGGCAACTTCTCCAGCCTATCCCAGCTTGGTCTCGGATGCAAGCTCCGACTCTTGGTGGGTAGAACTGGAATTTCATGTTCCGTCAGGCTCCGACGTCCAACCTCGTGTCCGGGACCGTGTAGGCCCTGGTCGGTGTCCGTGTCGCTCTGACTCGACAAAAGTTACGCGAGCAGAATCCGTCGCGCAAATCGCCAGGTCGAGGAAATCCTGGACAACATTTCCGCAGGTAGCTCGCTCGTCACGACGAACTCGAAAGCGCCTCGTCGAAAAATTCGTGAATGTGACGCCGGACATAGACGCGTTCAGAATTGTCGAACGAGGGCCAGAACATGCTTGGGCACAGGGATTCTCACGTCCACGTCCGCCGCCCGAGTCGGCTCGGCGAAGTCGTCGCGCACGGGAACGACGCCTGCCCACACTCCACCCGCGTCGACATCTCGCTCGTCGTCCACCGGGTCTCCGGTCCGCGCCTTCACCGATGCCTCGTGGAGCGGGAGGGCGAGCACCACCGTTGCCGCCAACTCTTTCCGCGTGTGCGCACGAAGATGCTCACTGCGCCCGTCCACCACCTGATCGACGATCGCCGCAAGTGCGCGCACGCGTTCCTCGTCGTCGCCAACCAATCGCGGCCGGCCGTACACGACGGCGCTTCGGTAGTTCATGGAGTGATGGAACGCCGACCTCGCCAGAACCAGGCCGTCGAGCACGGTGACGGTCACGCAGATCTCCCCATTCGGCGCATCGACCAAGCTGCGAGCGGCCACCGATCCGTGCACGTACAGAGTGCCGCCGGGATCGGGACCGTCATGATCGACCGCGAACACAGTAGGAAGAACGCGCACGCTCCCGTCGACCACCACGCCGAGGTGGCATATCCGCGCGGTGGCCAGCACGTCCGCCAGGTCCGAGCGATCGGTTCGTGCTCGGACTCTGCCTCGCCTGATGGTGGTGCGTTCGGTCGGCGACAAATCGGCTTCGGTACTCATACTGTCGATCCTCGGTCATGATTGGCCTACTGTCATGATCCAATCAACTCGATTTCCAATAGACCACTTGGAGGCGAGCATGCTGCCGATGTCCCTGATCGTCTCGGTCGACCGGACGGATCCCCGCACGCTGCCGGTGCAGATCGCGGACGGGATACGCGCGGCCATAGACTCCGCTCGTATCGAACCGAACACCCGATTGCCAAGTAGCAGAGCGCTTTCGGTCGAGCTCGAAGTCGCTCGGGGCGTGGTGGAGAGCGCCTACGATCAACTGACCGCGGAGGGGTGGCTACAACCGCGCGCAGGATCGGGAACGTTCGTGCGCCGCCTCAGCGGCGTCACCACACCGACGCGGCCGTCGACCACATCCCGTACCGCCGGAACCACGGAAACCCTAGGCCGTATTCGACTTGCCACCGGAACACCGTGGGTGCCCCCGAGCTCGGCGGCGTGGAAGCGAGCGTGGCGGGACGTCAGCGCAGTCCCGCAACCGCAGGAATACCCGGACCCTCGCGGTGACCACCGACTCCGAGCCGCCCTTGCAGACCTACTGGGCCGCGCGCGTGGGCTTCACACGTCAGCCGAATCCATAGTGGTCACCACGGGGAGCATGCACGGGATGAGCCTGGCCCTGGCCGCACTGTCGACCGAAGACGGCACTTCACGTCCGGTCCTGGCACACGAGAACCCGGGCTACCGGGTCGCGACCACAGCCGCACGACGCTGGGGGTGGTCCGTCTTCGACGTTCCCGTCGACCTCGACGGAATTGTCACCGAACGTCTGGACATGACGCCACGGACCACACGCGCGGTGTACGTCACTCCGTCTCACCAGTACCCCACCGGCGGCCTTCTTACCGTCGGCCGCCGTCGCGCCCTCGCATCGTACGCACGATCACGCGACGCGATGATCATCGAAGACGACTACGATTCCGAATTCCGTTACGACGTAGCACCTTTGCCCACCATCGCGGAGCTGGCGCCCGACCGCACCGTCTATCTCGGAACGGTGGCGAAGACCCTGGGCGGAGGTATCAGACTCGGTTGGCTCGTTGCCCCGCCCGATGTCGTCGAACTCATCGCACACGTTCGCACCGACCTCGGCGACTATCCCTCCACACCGGTCCAACACGCGATGCTCTCGCTGCTACGCGACGGCGAGTGGGACAGAACTGTGCGTGCTGCCCGCCGCGTCTATCGGCAACGCGACAGACTGGTCGCCGCTGCTCTGGCGCCCTTCGGCGAACTTCGTGGTGTCGGCGCTGGAATGCACACCACACTCCTGCTCGACGCCACGGTCGCGGTCGCCGTGGCAGAACGAGCGGCAGCGGCCGGCGTCGATGTCGATACCCTCGCGAAATCCACACGTGCCCCGTCGCCCATGACGGGACTGATCGTCGGATACGGATCGGTGTCCGACGACGAACTGGCCTACGGACTCGACGTACTGGTCGACGCGCTGACGTCCGTCAGCTGACTCGCTCGATGCTTCCGCCGAGCTCCGTCAGGTTCTCCACGAACCTCGGGTAACCCCGATCGATGTGGTAGACGTCGTGCACCTCGGTGACCCCGTCGGCGCACAGTCCTGCGAGTACCAGACCTGCACCCGCCCTGATGTCGGACGACCACACGGGTGCACTCGACAACTGGGCTACGCCACGCACCACCGCGTGGTGACCATCGGTACGGGCGTCGGCGCCGAGTCGGATCATCTCCTCGACGAACCGGAAGCGCGCTTCGAACACGTTCTCGGTGATCATCGACGTTCCGTTGGCCACTGCCGCGAGGCCGATCGCCATCGGCTGCAGATCGGTGGGAAAACCGGGGAACGGCAACGTCGCGAAGTTCACGGCGGTCGGCCGCTCACGCTGGACCACGCGGAACCCGTCGGCCTCGGACGTCACCTCCGAACCCGCAAGCCTCAGCTTGTCCAACACGAGTGACAGATGCTTGGGGTTGACGCCTCGAACTCGCACGTCGCCCCGCGTCATCGCGGCAGCGATTCCCCACGTCGCGGCGACGATACGGTCACCGATCACTTTGTGCGTGGTGGGATTCAACGACTCGACGCCCCTGATGGTCAACGTGGAGGTGCCGGCGCCGCTGACCTGCGCCCCCATCTCGTTGAGCATGTTGCACACGTCGACGATGTCGGGTTCACGCGCAGCGTTGTCGATGACGGTGTCGCCCTTGGCGAGCACTGCTGCCATCAGGATGTTCTCCGTCGCGCCGACCGACGGGAAAGCAAGACGGATGTTGGCGCCCCGAAGTTCCTCGGCCTCCGCCACGACGCAGCCGTGCTGGATCTCGCTGTGCGCACCGAGCAGGCGCAGTCCCGACTGGTGCATGTCCAACGGACGAGACCCGATTGCGTCACCACCGGGAAGAGCCACCACCGCTCGTTTGCACCGGGCGACGAGCGGACCGAGGACACAGACCGATGCTCGGAACTGCGTGACGGCCGGGAAATCTGCATGGTGCTTGGGTTCCGCCGGCGTGGTGATGTGCACGACGTCGCCTTCCAGCACGACCTCGCACCCCAATCCTCGGAGAACCTCGGCCATCAACGGCACGTCGAGGATGTCGGGGCAGTTGGTGATGGTGCTCGTGCCCTCGGCGAGCAGCGCTGCCGCCATCAACTTGAGCACGCTGTTCTTCGCGCCGCCGACCGACACCTCACCGACGAGCCGGTTACCACCGGAGACCAAAAAGCGTTCACTCACAGTTCGACAGCGTAGCCAGGGTTCGGTCGCCCCATCCGGGCGGTACCGTAGCGCCATGGCTGTGCACCTGACTCGCATCTACACCCGCACCGGTGACGACGGAACCACCGGTCTCAGCGACTTCTCGCGGGTCGGGAAGAACGATCCGCGGCTCGTTGCGTACGCGGACTGCGACGAGACCAACGCGAGCCTCGGAGTCGTTCTGGCACTGGGCAATCCGTCGGAGAAGGTCGTTTCGGTCATTCGAACGATTCAAAGCGATCTGTTCGACGCCGGAGCCGATCTCTCGACACCCGTCGTCGCAGACCCCGAGTATCCACCCCTACGCATCGATCAGTCCTACGTCGACCGGCTCGAAGGATGGTGCGACGAGTTCAACGAAGGCCTGAAGGCGCTCGACTCGTTCATTCTTCCCGGCGGCACTCCCCTGGCGGCGCTGCTGCACACCTCCCGAACCGTGGCGCGTCGAGCAGAGCGCTCGGCATGGGCCGCGGTGGACGCCAACCCCGAGAACACGAGCGTCCTACCGGCGAAGTACTTGAACAGGCTCTCCGACCTGCTGTTCATCCTGAGCAGGTACGCGAACCCCGAAGGTGACGTGAAATGGGTGCCGGGAGCATCACGCTCCACCGACACGTAGATCAGGCGGCGGGCCGGCCCCGCCGAGAACGGCCGGACGGACGCGATTCCAACCACGACATGAATGCGGTGAGCGCACCGCGGTCGAGAGCGATCTCGTAGCCCTGGCCCTGATCGGTCAGCTCGAGAATCGCTATCTCGTCGGACATGATGTCGAACTCGTCGTTGCGTGGGGTGCGCCGCTCCCCGACCTCGATGCCCTGACGGCTCATCCGGTGGTCCGGGCCGGGCCGCAGGCTCGACAGCTTGAAGAACACCAGGGTGTTGTCTCCGTACCGGATGACCCCGTGCCGCCAACCGCTTCCACCCGCAGCGGGCGTCATGCGCAGAATGGCAGCCGTTCCACCGCGACGAAGAATGGTGAGACGGTACAGAAAAGCCGCGACGAGGCCTGCGAGCAGCACAACCAGAATGATCAGAACGATCACTCCCATGTGCATCACAGAACCTCGTCGCGGCTTTCTCTTGGAACCTAGGCCCGCTCGACGGCGCGAATTCGGCCCTTCGCCACAGCGAGGGCTTCCTTGTCGTCGCCGCCGGCGTCGAGGACCGAACGGGCTGCGTCGACGTCGATGTCCTGAGCGAAGTCCGCGGACTCCGCCAGGACCGTGACGGTCTTACCCGTCACGGACAGGAACCCACCGTGAACCGCAGCAACGATCTTCTCGCCGTCGGTCGTCGTGATGGACACCGTGCCTGCCTCGACGAGCTGGCCGAGCACTGGCTCGTGGCCGGCCATGATGCCGATCTCGCCCTCGGTCGTCTGAGCACTGACCAGAGTTGCGTTGCCGGACCACAACTCGCGCTCGACCGCGACGAGAGCGACCTCCATGCCGGAGCTTTCCGCAGAAGTCACGTCGGGCTACTTTCCGGCGATCTTCTTGGCTGCAGCCTCGACGTCGTCGAGTCCACCGCAGCTGTTGAATGCCTGCTCGGGAAGGTGGTCGTACTCGCCCTTGGTGACCTTGTCGAACGCCTCGATGGTGTCCGAGAGGGACACGACCGAGCCGGCCTCACCGGTGAACTTCTCGGCGACGATGAAGTTCTGTCCGAGGAACTTCTGGAGGCGACGTGCGCGACCGACCAGAACCTTGTCCTCTTCCTGAAGCTCGTCCATACCGAGGATGGCGATGATGTCCTGCAGTTCCTTGTACTTCTGCAGGATCCGCTTGACCTCGTTGGCGACGCGGAAGTGCTCCGCACCGACGATGCCCGGCTCGAGGATTCGCGACGTCGAGCTGAGCGGGTCCACAGCGGGGTAGATACCCATCTGCGAAATCGGACGCGACAGCTCGGTCGTTGCGTCGAGGTGGGCGAACGTCGTCGCAGGTGCCGGGTCGGTGTAGTCGTCGGCGGGAACGTAGATCGCCTGCAGCGAGGTGATCGAGCGTCCACGGGTCGAGGTGATGCGCTCCTGGAGCTCACCCATCTCGTCCGCCAGCGTCGGCTGGTAACCCACGGCAGAAGGCATACGTCCCAGAAGGGTCGACACCTCGGAACCTGCCTGCGTGAAACGGAAGATGTTGTCGATGAACAGCAGCACGTCCTGGCCCTGAACATCGCGGAAGTACTCCGCCATGGTCAGTGCGGACAGGGCGACGCGCATACGCGTGCCCGGCGGCTCGTCCATCTGGCCGAAGACGAGGGCGGTGTCCTGGAGGACGCCCATCTCTTCCATCTCGAGGTGGAGATCGGTTCCCTCACGGGTGCGCTCACCGACGCCGGCGAACACCGACGTACCGGAGAACTCACGCGCGATACGGGTGATCATCTCCTGGATCAGAACGGTCTTGCCGACACCGGCGCCACCGAACAGACCGATCTTTCCACCCTTCACGTACGGGGTGAGGAGGTCGATGACCTTGATGCCGGTCTCGAGGATCTCCGTCTTGCCCTCGAGCTGATCGAAGGCTGGTGGCTTGCGGTGGATGCCCCACTGCTCGCCGTCGCGTCCGAGGCCCGGGCTGTCGAGGCAGTCACCGAGGGCGTTGAACACGTGGCCCTTGACGACGTCGCCGACGGGCACCGAGATCGGCTTGCCGGAGTCGGACACCGAGGCGCCACGAACCAGACCGTCGGTCGGCTGCATCGAGATGGTGCGGACCAGGTTGTCACCGAGGTGCTGTGCAACCTCGAGTGTCAGGGTCTTCGCCACCGTCGGCAGCGTGATCTCTGCGTGGAGTGCGTTGAACAGGGCGGGGATGGAGCCGCGCGGGAACTCGACGTCCACAACGGGGCCGATGACCCGAACGACACGGCCGGACTGAGTGTCCGCTCCGCTCGCGTTCTCTTGGGCTACTGCTGCGGTCATTGCTTAGTCACTTCCTGCGCTGTCAGCCAACGCGTTTGCGCCACCAACGATTTCGCTGATTTCCTGGGTGATCTGGGCTTGCCGAGCCTGGTTCGCCTGACGGCTCAAGGTCTCGACCAATTCGTTCGCGTTGTCCGTGGCCGCCTTCATGGCAGTACGGCGCGCGGCCGACTCGGATGCAGCCGCATCGAGCAACGAAGAGTAGACCCTCGTGCTGATGTACTTCGGCAGCAGAGCCGACAGGAGAGTTCCGGCTTCGGGCTCGAAATCGTACTGAGCCTGAACCTCGGACGCCGACGGGGAATCGGTCAGAGCATCCGCGCCCAGCTCGATTTCCTCGTCCGTGTACGACACCTCGAGCGGAGCCATACGCCGGACCTCGGGCTTCTGCGTCAGCATCGACACGAACCGCGTGTAGACAATGTGCAGTTCGTCGACGCCCTCGACGGTGCCTTCACCGTTGGGAGCCTCGACCTCGGAGCCCGAACCCGCCATGAACAGCTCGACCAGGTGCTTGCTCGCCTTGGCTGCATCCGCGTAGCCGGGCTCCTGCGAGAAGCCGGTCCACGCGCCCTTCACGTCGCGCTGACGGAAGGTGTAGTAGCCGAGGCCCTTTGCGCCGAGCACGTAGATGACCGGATCCTTGCCCTCCTTGCGCAGAAGCTGGAACAGCTCCTCCGCTTCCTTGAGGACGTTGGAGTTGTAGCCACCGCACATGCCGCGGTCACTGGTGACGACCAGAACTGCTGCGCGCTTGGGCTCGTCACGCTCGTTCAGCAGCGGGTGGTCGAGCGAACCCGACGCACTGGCCAGTGCGGAGAGGACCTTGGTGATCTCCTCCGCGTACGGCTTCGACGCTGCTACGCGCGCCTGCGCCTTGGTGATTCGCGACGTCGCGATCAGCTCTTGAGCCTTGGTGATCTTCTTCGTCGAGTTGACCGACTTGATCCGGGAACGTAGCTCGAGAATGCTTGCCATCTAGCTGTTCACGCTCCCTTCTCTGCTCGTAAAGACACTTGGCATCTCGTAAGACCTACTTACTGACTGTCTTGCGAGTGACGTTGACCTGCTCCTGGCTGACCTCGTCGGGGTTCAGCGTGTCCGCCTCAGCCTCGTTGACGACGCGGTTGCCCTCGGAGTCGAGGAACCCTGCCTTGAACTTCTCAGTTGCCTCGAGCAGCGACTTCTGAGCGTCGTCGTCGAGAGCCTTGCCGCCGGCGATGCTGTCGTAGACGCCGCTCGCGTTGCGATGCAGGTCCTCGAGCAGCTCGCTCTCGAAGCGACGGACGTCGCCGACGGGAACGGAGTCGTACGTGCCCTGACCGGCGAGCCAGATCGAGACGATCTGATCCTCGACGGCGACCGGTGCGTACTGGTCCTGCTTGAGGAGCTCGACGAGGCGAGCACCGCGGTCCAGCTGAGCCTTCGATGCAGCATCCAGGTCCGACGCGAACGCCGAGAATGCTTCCAGCTCACGGAACTGAGCGAGCTCGAGACGAAGCGAACCGGAGACCTTCTTCATGCCCTTGGTCTGCGCAGCGCCACCGACTCGGGACACCGAGATACCGACGTTGATCGCGGGACGAACACCCTTGTTGAAGAGGTCCGACTCGAGGAAGACCTGTCCGTCGGTGATCGAGATGACGTTGGTCGGGATGTATGCCGAGACGTCGTTGGCCTTGGTCTCGATGATCGGCAGCGCCGTCAGCGATCCACCGCCGAGCTCGTCGGACAGCTTCGCCGAACGCTCGAGCAGACGAGAGTGCAAGTAGAAGACGTCACCGGGGTATGCCTCGCGGCCCGGCGGGCGACGCAGCAGAAGTGAGATGGCGCGGTACGCCTCGGCCTGCTTGGTCAGGTCGTCGAACACGATGAGGACGTGCTTGCCCTGGTACATCCAGTGCTGGCCGATGGCCGAACCGGTGTACGGAGCGAGCCACTTGAAGCCGGCCGAATCGGATGCGGGAGCCGCGACGATGGTCGTGTACTCGAGTGCACCCTGCTCTTCGAGCGCAGCCTTGACGCCTGCGATCGTGGAGCCCTTCTGACCGATGGCGACGTAGATGCAGCGAACCTGCTTCTTCTCGTCTCCGGACTCCCAGTTGGCCTTCTGGTTGAGGATGGCGTCGATGCAGACGGCGGTCTTGCCCGTCTTGCGGTCACCGATGACGAGCTGGCGCTGTCCGCGACCGATCGGCGTCATGGCGTCGATGGCCTTGATGCCGGTCTGCAGCGGCTCTTCCACCGGCTGGCGCTCGAGCACGGACGCAGCCTGCAGTTCGAGGGCGCGGTTCTCGCTGGACTCGATGTCGCCGAGGCCGTCGATGGGCTGGCCGAGTGGGTTGACGACGCGGCCGAGGTAGCCGTCGCCGACCGGCACGGACAGAACGTCGCCGGTGCGCTTGACTTCCTGGCCTTCTTCGATGTGCTCGTAGTCACCGAGGATGACGGCACCGATTTCGGTGGCATCCAGGTTGAGCGCCACACCGAGAACGCCACCGGGGAATTCCAGCAGCTCGTTGGACATCGCCGACGGCAGTCCGGACACGTGAGCGATACCGTCGCTCGTGTCGGTAACCGTGCCGACCTCCTCGCGAGAGGACTCCGGTGAGTAGCTCGCGGTGAAGTTCTCGATCGCGCTACGGATCTCGTCGGAGGAGATCGTCAGCTCCGCCATATTTTTTCCTGCTCTTCCTTCAATGTTCGCGGTGTGAAGGGCTTCGAAGGTTCGAAACGCTTCTTCGTAAGAAGTGGTGTCCGCTCGCGGACTACTTGAGGGTCTTTCGTAGTGCGGCGAGACGACCCGCCCCGCTGCCGTCGATGACCTCGTCGCCGACCCGGACCACCAGTCCGCTGAGCAGTTCGGCATCGACCTCGACATGCACGGTGACCGGCTTGCCGTAGGTGCGTGTGAGTGTCGCGGTCAGCTTCTCGAGCTGGCTGGCGCTGAGCGGAGCAGCACTCCGCACGTGTGCGACAGCCCGATCGCGAACCTGTGCCGCCAAGCCTGCAAGCGCATCGAGTGCGTCCGCAGGTGCCGTCTTGCGCAGGCGGCTGACCGTCTGGATTGCCAGGGCTTCGGTCACCGCGGTGACCTTGCCGTACAGCAACCGGCCCAGCAGCTCACGCTTCGCCTGAACCGGCTTGCCGAGATCCGACAATGCCTGTTCCAGCTGAGGATTCGCGGCGACGATGCGACCGAGGCGGAACAATTCGTCCTCGACCGTGTCGAGCTGATCCTGATCGGCCGCGGCGCGAAGCAGTGCTTCCCGACCCAGTTCGACCAGAGAGTTCAGCAGGTCCGACGCCTTGGACCAGTTGTCCGCGACGGCGGACTTCAGGATCTGCGCCGTGGTGGCGGAGACCTGACCGGCGAACACTTCCTCCGCGAGCGCGCTGCGACGTTCGGCAGAGACCGAAGCGTCGGCCAGCGCAGTACGCAACGTGCGCTGGCCGTCGAGGGCCTCCACGACTGCGAAGAGCTCTGCACCGGTCTGAGCAGCGACCGCTGTCGCGTCCCCCGCCTGTCCCAGTGCTTCGTTCGCAACCGAACGCGTGCGAGCGAGAGCCTCGCGAGAAGTTGCGTACATGGTTATCTCACTTTCCCGCTGCAGAGTCAGCGGTGACGGAGTCGAGTTCGCTCAGGAAGCGGTCGATCGAACCAGCGCGCTTGGCCTCGTCGGACAGCTGCTCTCCGATGACCTTCTCTGCGAGTTCGACTGCAGTGCGTCCCAGGTCGCCACGGAGTTCCGTCACGATCTGCTGGCGCTGCGCAGCGAGCTGGTTGTGGCCTGCAGCCACGATCCGGTCGCTTTCTTCCTGTGCCTTCGTCTTCATTTCGGCGAGGATGGCCTGGCCTTGAGTGCGCGCTTCCTCACGGATCTGCGCAGCCTCGGCGCGGGCGTCGGCAAGCTGCTTCTGGTACTGCTCGAGAGCAGCCTTGGCTTCTGCCTGAGCCTCTTCGGCCTTCTTGATGCCGCCTTCGATCAGATCGCTACGCTGCGCCAACACTTCCTGGAACTTCGGAAGGATGTACTTCCAGAAGACGAAGCCGATGACAGCGATGCAGACCGCAGACCAAACGATGTCGTATGTCGCGGGGAGGAGAGGATTGATGTCCTCGCCTTCCTCCGCGGCCAAGATCGCGATGTTGGTTGCCATAGTGGATTAACCGAACAGGAAGCCGGCGACGATACCGATCAGCGCGAGCGCTTCGGTGAACGCGATGCCGAGGAACATGTTGGTACGGATGGTGCCCTGAAGCTCAGGCTGACGAGCGATGCCCTCGATAGCCTTTCCGACCACGATGCCTACACCGATGCCAGGTCCGATGGCAGCGAGGCCGTAACCGATTGCGCCGTAGCCGCCACCCGTGACGGTGGTTTCGGTGACTTCCTGTGCCAGGTACGCGAGGCTCATTTGATTTCCGTTCCCTTTCTGTTGCCCATCACCGGTCGGTGCGTGGGTCAGGTAGATCTTGGTCGTGCGGTCTAGTGAGAATCGGCGTGCAGATCAGTGCGAGTCTGCATGCAGGGCGAGATCGATGTACACCGCGGTCAGCAGTGCGAACACGTACGCCTGCAGACCGATGACGAGCATCTCGAACAGCGTGAAGCCGAAGCCCGCTGCAAGGGAGAACACGCCGAAAATCTTCATTCCCGCCGCGGCCTGGAAGAAGAAGAACTGAGTCGCGCTGAAGAACAGCACGAGCATGAGGTGGCCGGCCAGCATGTTCGCCATGAGACGAACGGTGAGCGTGAACGGACGGAGGATGAACGTCGAGATGAACTCGATCGGAATCAGAATGATGTGCAGTGCGGGCGGGACGTCCGGAACCACGACGCTGCTCTTGACGTACTTGAAGAATCCGTACTTCTTGATTCCCACGTAGTTGAACGTCACGTAGGCGATCAGTGCGAGCACGATCGGCATACCGATTCGAGCGTTCGGCGAGATGTTCAGGAACGGGATGATGCCCGACAGGTTCATGAACAGCACGGCGAAGAAAATCGTCATGATGATCGGCAGGAACCGCCTGCCCTGCTCCTTGCCGAGAATCTCGTCGGCGATCTGCACCTTGACGAAGTCCAGCATGTACTCGATGCAGTTCTGCAGACCACGCGGAACGACCTTCGGGCTGCGCATGGCCACTGCGAACAGCACGACCAACACGAGGGTCATCAGGATGCGGATCAGCATCAGCCGGTCGAGTTCGAAGGGTGTGCCCTCGAACAGCACAGCGGGAGGAAAGAAGTCGGATAGTGACGGCGGGTGGAACTCCGCAGCCAGGTTGGTGACGCTCAGCGGTCTCTCCCGTGTTCGGGCCGCAGACGCCAAAGGACTGCGGTTCGATCGGACATTGACGATCTATCAAGTCGACGAGATCGGCTCGAGGTCGTCAGCAGCTGAGGCCTGGTCTTGAAAGGCCAGCGTCTGTCGGGTGTCGGCGACTCACGTCGACTCGGTAACTTTGCGGCCGCGTCTGTAAGCAATTTCACGCAGCTTCGGTTACCTGCAAGGGCTGTTCTGCACGCCTTTTGTCCTATTAGCGGCAGTCCTACCCTTACTTGGTCGGAACTTTATCAACACAACTACGACGTTGTGTAGGTGGGGCTACTTCTTGACCGATTACGACTGGTCGTCGTACTACGCCTTGTCGGATTCAGGATCGTCGACGTAGGGGGCCTTCGTACGGACGACACCGTATACCTCCGCGCCGAGAACCAGAACCAGTGCGGCGATCACCACCCCGGCAAGAGCTTTTCTGTTGTAGAAATCCATGTCCTTCAGAACCGCGAGCACGACAACGGCGATCAGCATCTTCACGATCCAGCCCCCGAGCAGCACCGCGCCTGCCATCGTCGGCGGAAACTTGGACGTCAGGGCGATGGACAGCGCCGTGGTGAGAATGAATCCCCCACCGAGTGCCGCACCGATGAGCGCACCCCACAAACCGGGAAGACCGGCGGCCACCGTGGCGACGACGGCTCCTAGAACCGTCAGCGCAAGGAGGCCGATGATTCCGTACCGAACCGCGGCTCGCATCGAGTCGGACTGATCGGGCACCGGAGAAGGAGAGAAGCTCACAGCCGCACAGACTACCCAGCCATGTCCGACTTCAGGCCCGACGGCCTCGTCCAGCGGACTTTCTGGTGCGCCTGCGCTGCCTGGCCATGTCGAGACGGATGCTCGGCACGGCCGTCACCACCAGCGCGAAGACCAATCCGGCAGCAACCAGCAACACCACTATTCGACGGTCGATCAACGACGAGCCGACGGCGCCGAACGCGAGGACGCCGACCCAGAGGTAGATCACCAACACCACGCGCCGGTGAGAGTGCCCGATCTGCAGCAAACGGTGGTGCAGGTGCATCTTGTCCGGACTGAACGGACTCCGGCCTGCGCGCGTCCGTCGGATCACCGCGAGAAGGAGATCGAGGATCGGGATGAACATCACCGCGCCGACCAGTAGCAACGGCGACAGCAGACCGAGGAGGTCGCGTGGGCCGTACGCGACGAGCGGGATTCTGCCCGACGCACTGGTCGCGACCGTCGCGAGCATCAGCCCGATCATCATGGACCCGGAGTCGCCCATGAAGATCCGCGCAGGCTGGAAATTGTGCGGAAGAAATCCCAGGCAGGCACCGGCCAACGTCGCCGCGATGATCGCCGGCGGATAGATACCGGTGTCGCCGCCCTGCTCGTGCAACAGTCCGACGGAGAAGACACAGATGGCGAGCGACGCGATCAACCCGAGCCCTGCCGCGAGGCCGTCCAGACCGTCGACGAAGTTCATGGCATTGACCATCACGACCGTCACCAGCACCGTCACCAGCCCGGCCTGGAGCTGATCGAGCACGAGAGTGCTACCGCCGTCCGGCCCCCAAGGCAGATAGACGATGTTCCAACTCACGCCCATCACGACGAGCACACCCGCCGCCGTCACCTGCCCGACGAATTTGGTGAGCGCGTCGAGGCCCCATCGGTCGTCGATGATCCCCACCGCCACGATGACGAAACCGGCGACGGCCGCAGCTCGGACGTCCTGGTTGTAGGCCGAGTCGAAACCACGTGCGAGAGCAGGCAGCTGCGACGCGAACAACAAGGCAACCAGCATCCCGAGGAACATTCCGGTTCCGCCGAGACGCGGCGTCGGCGTCACGTGCACGTCGCGGTCACGGGGAGCGGCGACGGCACCGAACTTGACGGCGAGCACCCGCACACCACCGGTCGCCAGGAAGGTCACCACCGCAGCCGTGAAGAACACCAGCAGGAGTTCGCGGATCGGAACGCCTGCGCCCTGGCCGGACTGAGCGAGAACCTCGACCGTCATATGCCGGGATACGCAGGCTTGCGTGCCACGAGGGTGGTGACCTCGTCCCTGACGGCGGCGAGTTCACGGTCACCGTTGGCGGTGCCTGCCTCGGCGCGCACCGCACGGGCCACGAGAGATCCGACCGCGTTCATGTCCGCCGCGTCGAACCCCTGTGTCGTCACAGCCGCGGAACCGACCCGGATGCCCGACGCCACCGCAGGCGGCGCGGGGTCGAACGGAATCGCGTTCTTGTTGAGGGTGATGCCGGCTGCGGCACATCGTGCTTCGGCGGTACGTCCGTCGATCCCCAGATGCTGGAGGTCGAACAGAATCAGATGTGTGTCCGTCCCTCCGGACACGGCACGCATCCCGGCGTCGGTCAAGGACGCGGACAGTGTCTGCGCGTTCGCGACGACCTGGGCTGCGTAGCGTGCATAGCTCTCGGTCTGCGCCTCGCCGAACGCGACGGCCTTGGCCGCGATCGTGTGCATCATCGGCCCGCCCTGGCCGAACGGGAACACAGCCTTGTCGATGGCGCGTGCGTGCTCCGCGCGGCACATCAACATTCCTCCGCGAGGCCCTCGCAGCACCTTGTGAGTGGTCGCGGACACCACGTCGGCGTACGGCACGGGCGAGGGAATCGCCTTGCCTGCCACCAGTCCGACGAAGTGCGCTGCGTCCACCCACAGGATGGCGCCCACCTCGTCGGCGATGGCTCTGAAGGCCGCGAAGTCGAGCTCACGCGAGTACGCCGTCGCCCCGGCGACGATGATGCGCGGGCGGTGGACCAACGCGAGTTCACGGACCTCGTCGTAATCGATCAGTTCCGTGTCTTTTCGCACGTGATACGGCACCGCGGTGAACCATCGGCCGGAGAAGTTGACCGTCGCCCCGTGGGTGAGGTGGCCGCCGTGCGGGAGGCTCATCGCCAGAATCGAGTCGCCCGGCTGCGCGAAGGCTGCATAGACCGCGAGGTTCGCCGAAGCGCCGGAATGAGGTTGCACGTTGACGTGATCCGCGCCGAACAGTGCCTTCGCTCGTTCGATCGCAATGGTCTCCGCACGATCGACGACCTCGCAGCCCCCGTAGTACCGCGCACCCGGGTAACCCTCGGCGTACTTGTTGGTCAGCACGCTCCCCTGCGCCGCGAGAACAGCAGGCGACGTCAGATTCTCGCTCGCGATGAGCTGCAGACCGCCACGTTGACGGTCCAGCTCGTCCAGGACGATGCCCGCGATCTCGGGATCGGACGCCTCGAGCGCCGCGAAGTCGGGTCCGTGGAAACGCGGCTCGGTCATGCCGAACTCCCCTGCGTCAGGCTCTCCGCCGTCACTCCGAGCACCTCGGCGACGGCTTCGGTCGCGATGGCTCCGGCGCGCAGGATCCTCGGCTGCTCGGACGTGAGATCGACGATCGTCGACGCTTTCGCGTGCGCCGCAGGCCCGCCGTCGAGATACACCGCCGCAGATCCGCCGAGCTGATCGCGAGCTTCGACGACAGTCGTAGCCGGCGGTTGTCCGGAGATGTTCGCACTCGAGACGGCGAGCGGTCCGACTTCGCGGAGCAGTTCGAGCGCCACCGGGTGCAGCGGCATCCTGAGCATCACCGTGCCCTGCGCGTCACCGAGGTCCCAGGCAAGGGACGGTGCCTGCTGCACGACGAGGCTCAGCGCGCCCGGCCAGAAGGCCCGAATCAGATCTCTGGTGCGCGGCCTGACACTGCCGACCAGCCCGTCGATGGTGTTCCACGAACCCACGAGAACAGGAACCGGCATGTCGCGCCCACGGCCCTTGGCGCGGAGAAGGTCGGTGACCGCGCTGCCGTCGAATGCATCGGCCGCGAGGCCGTACAACGTGTCCGTCGGCATGACCACGAGGCGGCCGGATTTGAGTGCGCCTCTGGCTGCAGACAACCCTGCTGTTCGTGAATCGGCGTGCTGGCAGTCGTAGACGGTACTCACCCGTTCATCTTCTCACCTGTGTCTCCCGCGGTGCAGGACGCCTCTGCCGTGCGTCGCCTACCCGTCCGGCGGCAGCCGAGTGATGTCAGCTGTCTGCGGACACTGCGCGCGACGCGACGACGAACCGGGGCCGTCCGGACAGGTCGGCATGCTCGACGACGTCGCCGAACACGCGGCGCTTCTCGAACAGCGCAGCCACGCGATCACCGTGAGAATCGTCGTGTTCGACGCCTACTCCCCCGCCGACGCGGAGCCACCGCGCGATGTTCTGGATCATCGGCTCGATGACCGACAGACCGTCGACACCTCCGAACAGGGCGAGATGCGGGTCGTGATCGATCACCTCGGGATCCAGCTCGGCGCCCTCCGGGATGTAGGGCGGATTGGCGACCACGACGTCGACGCGGCCGTCCAGCTCTCGTAGCAGTTCGCGGTCGGTGACATCGCCGTGGTGGAGGGTGATGGGCGTGTCTCCCCGCTCGGCCCGCAGGTCGGCGTTGCGTCTGGCCCACGCGAGAGCCGACGGGTCGAGTTCGACGGCGTGGACCTGAGCGTCGGGCCTGGCGTTGGCGAGCGCCAGCGCGAGTGCCCCCGATCCGGTACACAGATCGAGAATCACCGGCGGCTTGCGATCGACGCCCTCGAGGAATGCGAGCGCCCACCCGAGCAGCAGCTCCGTCTCCGGCCGCGGAACGAAAACCCCCGGTCCGACCTCGACGTCGATGTTGCCGAGCGCCGTCGTTCCGGTGATGTACTGCAACGGGATTCGCTTGGCACGCTGTTCGATGGTGCGGTTGTAGGCCTCGACCACCTCGGGTTCCACGAGAGGGACCAGCCCGAGCCGACCACGCTCGACTCCGACGAGATGAGACGCGAGGAGTTCCGCGTCCACCCGCGGGCTCGGAACACCGGCCGCTTCGAGTATCGCTGTTGCTTCGAGAATGGCCAGTCGAAGAGGTTTCCGGGTCACGGTTACAGCCTGCCACGTCCCGCCGGCCACCCACGCGACGGTCAGATTCGCTTCAGCAGCTCGGCCTTCTTCGAGAAGAACTCGTCGTCCGTCAGGATGCCTTTGCCGTGCAGTGCCGCCAACGCCTCGATGGCCGACGTGATCTCGTCGAGATTCGTCGACGGTGGCGCTACCGGGCTCGTCGCCGGCGCGGGATCTGGTGCGGAACCGGAGATCGAATCGGCCGGCGCGGGATCCACCAGCGGAAGACTTGCCGCGGTGAACGTTCCGTACTGGCTGGTGAACTCCACCGAGCCTGGACTCCCGCCCTGCTGTTGCTGAACACCGCCGATGGAGTGGTCGAGAGTGTCGTACACCGACAACCGTCCACCGACCAGAACCGCGAGCCGCCGCGCAGCAGGAAAATACGCGTACTGCGAACCGTTCTGCCCGCCGCTCGAACTGGGGCTTCCGAGGCCGCTCGGCCACCAGTTCCCGCCGAAACCCTGGTTCGACTGCAGCGGCGGATAGATCTGGTGCGAGGCCAGAAGCTCGGACAGATCGCGGCACAGGCCGTCGACGCGAGCTTTGAGACCGTGATCGAACATGTTGCCGACCATCGTCATTCCGCCGCGCATCCACTGCCCGCCGCCACCGAGCTCGGGAATGTGGAACTGCGCCATCGATCCCCGGCCTGCATTCACGGCGTCGAGCATCGCCCGCACAGCGTCGGTGGATACTCCGTGGCGAGCGGCCAGGTCCGCCACGGCGTCCTCGCCGGTGGGTGTGAGCTGCTGATGCATCGGTTCCCCTTCGTGTGCCCGTGCGGTGTCGTGCAGCGGAACCTACGCGCTCACGACCACATCATTCTGCCTGCATCCGAGCGTCGCGGTCGGCCTTGCCCAGAGCGTCGAGGAGAGCGTCGAGCTCGCCGTCGAGCACCGCGTCGAGATTGTGAGACTTGAACCCGATCCGGTGATCGGTGATGCGGTTCTCCGGAAAGTTGTACGTGCGGATGCGTTCCGAGCGGTCGACGGTACGGACCTGGCTCGCCCGACCGGCCGCGGCTTCCTCGTCGGCAGCCTCTTCGGCTGCGGCCTGCAACCGCGCGGCGAGTACCTGCATCGCACGCGCCTTGTTCTGCAACTGCGACCGCTCGTTCTGGCAGGTGACGACGATGCCCGTCGGCAAGTGCGTGATGCGCACCGCGGAGTCCGTCGTGTTGACGCCCTGACCACCCTTGCCCGAGGACCGGTAGACGTCGATGCGCAGGTCGGTCTCGTCGATCTGGACTTCCTCTACCTCGTCGGGCTCCGGATAGACGAGAATTCCGGCGGCCGACGTGTGCACTCGGCCCTGCGATTCGGTCACGGGAACGCGCTGCACGCGGTGGACTCCACCTTCGAACTTCAGCCGCGCCCAGACGCCGTCGAGCGGATCGCCTTTGGCTTTGATCGACAGGGTCGCGTCCTTGTAACCGCCGAGATCCGACACGTTCGCGTCGAGAATTTCGACGCGCCATCCGCGACGCTCGGCGTACCGGACGTACATCCGTGCGAGGTCCGCGGCGAACAGCGCTGATTCCTCGCCGCCCTCACCGGACTTGACCTCCATGACGATGTCGTCGCCGTCGTGCGGATCGCGCGGTGCGAGCAGATCGGCGAGCGTCTGTTCGAGCGACTCGACGGTGTGCTCGAGCTCCGGAATCTCGGCAGCGAAGGATGCGTCGTCGGCGGCGAGCTCACGAGCGGCAGCCAGATCGTCCGTGGCGGACATCAGCTTTCCGTGCACCGACATGATCGGCGCCAGCTCGGCGAAACGCTTGCCTGCCTTGCGCGCAGCGGACGGATCGTTGTGCAGAGCCGGATCGGCCAACTGCTGCTCGAGGCCTGAATGTTCGGCCAGAATGTCGTCGATGGCCGAAGGCTTCGTGGTCCTCGCCATGGTGTCGCTCCGCTCTGCTTCCCTGAAAAAGAATCGGTGGTGAAAAGCCGAACGCCCGCCCTGCAGACATCGCAGGACGGGCGTCGGGAGAGCAGCTAGCTGTCGGCTGCAGCCTTCTTGCCGGCGCGCTTTCCGTAGCGAGCCTCGAAGCGTGCAACGCGACCACCGGTGTCGAGGATCTTCTGCTTGCCCGTGTAGAACGGGTGGCACTGCGAGCACACCTCGACGTTGATGCGCTCTTTGTCGGTGGTGCTGCGCGTCTCGAAAGTATTTCCGCAACCGCACACGACCGTGGTCAGCGTGTAGTCGGGGTGAATTCCTGCCTTCATGGTGTCCCTTTCATATGGTCGCCGGGTCGACCTCGCCGTTCGAGGACGTGAACCGGAACCGGACTCGGCCGTTCAGTATGCCAGATATGCGATCCGACCTGCTAATCGCTCACCGACAGTGGCTTCAACACGAACCCCTGTCGGCTTGTTCCCCGCTGGGAGTACTTGTGTGTCCCAGGGGACACACAAGTACTCACGAGGTCAGTCGTCGAGCGCGCCGGGTGCCGTCTTCGACACCTGGATCAGGAACTCGATGTTGCTCTTGCTCTTCTTCAACCGGTCGATCAGCAGATCGATCGCCTGATGCGAATCGAGACCGGACAACACACGACGCAGCTTGTGCAGCACCGCGGCTTCGTCGGAACTCAGCAGCAGTTCGTCCTTGCGGGTACCCGACGGGTTGACGTCGACCGCAGGGAACACACGACGCTCGGCGATCTTGCGATCGAGCTTGAGCTCCGCGTTACCGGTGCCCTTGAACTCCTCGAAGATCACCGTGTCGCCGGTCGAACCGGTCTCGACCATCGCCGTGGCGATGATGGTGAGCGATCCACCGTTCTCGATGTTGCGAGCAGCACCGAGGAAACGCTTCGGCGGGTAGAGGGCCGTGGAATCGACACCACCGGACAGGATCCGGCCCGACGCAGGTGAACTGTTGTTGTACGCACGACCCAGACGGGTGATGGAGTCGAGCAACACGACGACGTCCTGACCGGCTTCCACGAGACGCTTCGCGCGCTCGATCGCGAGCTCGGCGACCGAGGTGTGATCGCCCGGCGGACGGTCGAACGTGGAGGCGATGACCTCACCGTTCACCGAACGCTGCATGTCGGTCACTTCCTCGGGACGCTCGTCGACCAGAACGACCATGAGGTAGCACTCGGGGTTGTTGACCGAGATCGCGTTGGCGATGGCCTGCAGAACGCTCGTCTTGCCTGCCTTCGGCGGGCTCACGATCAATGCACGCTGGCCCTTACCGATCGGCATGACCAGGTCGATGATGCGCGTGGTCAGGATGTTCGGCGTGGTCTCGAGCCGCAGACGCTGGTTCGGGTACAGCGGCGTGAGCTTGCCGAACTCGGGACGCTTGCGCGCGGCCTCGACGTCTCCGCCGTTGACCGTGTCCAGACGCACCAGCGGGTTGAACTTCTGACGCTGGTTCGACTGCTCACCCTCGCGGGCCACCCGGACGGCGCCGGTGATCGCGTCACCGCGACGAAGACCGTTCTTGCGCACCAGGTTCATCGACACGTACACGTCGTTCGGGCCCGCAAGGTAGCCGGACGTACGCACGAACGCGTAGTTGTCCAGGACATCCAGGATGCCCGCTACCGGCTGAAGAACATCGTCCTCGCGGATCTCGGGCTCGCGCTCGTTGCCACCACCGCCTTCGCCGCGGTCACGACCACGCCGACGCTCACGGAACCGACGGCCCCTGCGTCCGCGGCCGTCGCCGTCGTCCTCGGCGTTGTCCCGGTTGTCCCGGCCGTCACGCGGTCCGTTGCCGCGGTCTTCGGAACGGTTGTCGTTCTGATTGCGATTGCGGTTCCGGCCGTTCTCGCCGCGCGAGTTCTCCCGGTTGCCGTCACGGCTGTCCCGGTTGCCGTCACCACGGTTGCTGTCCCGGTTGCCGTCACCACGGTTGTTGTCGCGGTTGCGGTCTCCGCGGCCAGCCTCGGCGCGGTTGCCCTCGCCGTCCTGGCCTGCCGAATCACGACCGGGTGCGTCACCGCGCTGTGCGCGGGCACCGTCGTTGCTGTCGGCAGCGTTGCGGTTATCGGCAGCGTTGCGGTTGTCGGCAGCGTTGCGGTTCTCTCGGTCACCACGATCGGCGCGAGCGCGACGCGGTCGCGTCGATGAACCGGTGTCCGACGCCGGTGCATCGGGGGTCGATCCCGAGTCCTGCTGAGCGGCGTCCGAATCGACCGACTGCGAGGCAGTGTCGTCCAGCGGAAGCTGGTCGGGAGCGCCTGCTCGGCGGCCTGCGGTGCGTCGACCACGTGTCCGGCGGGGCGGCTCGGTCGACGCGTCGTCGGACGCGGGCGCATCTGCTGCGGCCGGGGCTTCGGCTGCAGGAGCCTCGGCAGCACGAGCGGCGTCCTGCGCACGAGCCTTGTCGGCTGCGCCTCGCCTTGTTGCCTTGGGCGCCTCGGTTGTTGCCGACGCACCACCGCCCTGACGTGCAGAGATGGCGGCGATCAGATCGCCCTTGCGCATGCCGGAAATGCTTTTGATTCCGAGTTCGCCCGCGAGAGTACGCAGCTCGGTGAGCACCATTCCGGACAGGCCAGCTCCACGACGCGTCTTTTCGGGCGCAGAGATCAGTTCCGTATCGGTCACGGAGGTCCTTTCCTTCCCTCGCTCGCAGTCTGCGCAGCCAAGGGTTCGTTCCGCAGCTCGAATCTCTTTCGAGCACGGATATTGCCGTTCACGATCACGCCACTTCCGACGGACGACCGACCCGCAGCCGTGTGAGAACCACGGTGGGTCGAAGCCGGCGACTTCCGGTCACTCCGCAGGCTCCTCTCCAAGGACGACCGCCGACTCGGGCGTGGAACCCCCCGAATGCGATGACGTGATTGCCCTGGCGAAAACCGGCGTCTGAAGCGCACGATGTACGGACGACCCTCAGGATAGCGTCGATCCTCTCGGTCGGCAAGAAGCACCTACCGGCGAGTCACGATAGGTTTTCTCAGGACGTGCTGACGCCGTCGGCGACGTCGAGTTCCAGGACCCGCAGGCCGTCGGCGACGGCTTCGTCCTTGAGGTCCTGCGGGAACGGTTCGGTGCAGAGAGCAAGGACCGTCGGTCCGGCACCGGACAGTACAGCCGCGATTCCCCTGGACCGAAGTGAAGCAATCAATTCCGTGGCACCCGGGAGCGCGCTCGCACGTTGCCCCTGATGCAGCATGTCCTCGGTCGCGGGAATGAGAAGGTCCGGACGCTGGGTGAGCGCGACGACGGCCAACGCGCCGCGGCTGACGTTGAACGCGGCGTCGCGATGCGGAACCAACTCGGGCAACAGGCCTCGCGTGTGCGATGTCGACGATCGCTCCGCGGGGACGAACGCCACCACGTGGATATCGGGGTGCACGGGCAGTCGCACCGCGGAGTACGTCCGCTGCGTGATGCTCGCGGGCTCGCTCCAGGAGACGACGGCACCGCCCAGGACGCTCGCCGACGCATTGTCCGGGTGACCTTCGAACTCGGATGCGAGCTGAACCAACTGGGCATCCGACAATGCGAACGACGAGTCCAGTTTGGCCGCAAGACCGTTCGCTGCCGACAGTCCACCGACGACAGCGGACGCCGACGAGCCGAGCCCACGTGAATGCGGAATCACGTTGGTGCACACCACGTCCAAGCCGTCAGCCCAGACACCGGCGGCTTCGAGGCCCCGTTCGATGGCACGGACGACGAGATGCGAAGGTCCCCACGGGACGTCGTCGGCACCTTCGCCCTCGACATGAATACTCAGACCCGACGCCGTGGTGGTGACCTTGATCTCGTCGTACAGCCCGAGGGCAATCCCCAAGGTGTCGAATCCGGGGCCGAGGTTGGCGCTCGACGCAGGAACCCGCGCCGTGACCGTCAAACCGTGCGGCAGTGTCGTCGTCATGGAACGAGACTCTGCCACTACGCCAACTCGAGCGCAGATGCCACAGCGACAGGGTCGACGGGAATGGGCTCGACCACCGGCATTCCGGACAACGCGGTGTCCGGATCCTTGAGTCCGTTGCCGGTGACCGTGCAGACGACGCGCAGGCCGCTGTCCAGCCAGCCTTCCTTGCGGGCTGCGATCAGGCCGGCGATGGAAGCCGCGGACGCGGGTTCGACGAAGACGCCTTCGGTCTTCGCGACCAGACGGTACGCCTCGAGGATTTCCTCGTCGGTGGCCGCGCGGAAGGCACCGCCGGACTCTTCTTTCGCGGCGACCGCACCGTTCCAGGACGCGGGCGAGCCGATCCGGATGGCCGTGGCGATGGTCTCGGGGTCCGCGACGGGCGCGCCGTGAACCAGCGGTGCAGCACCGGCGGCCTGGACGCCGAGCATGCGCGGCTTCACCGTGGTCAATCCGTCACGGAAGTACTCGGAGTAGCCCCGCCAGTAGGCGGTGATGTTGCCTGCGTTGCCCACCGGCAGCGCATGGACGTCGGGCGCGTTGCCCAGTGCGTCACAGATCTCGAACGCAGCCGTCTTCTGGCCCTCGATGCGCACCGGGTTGACCGAGTTGACGAGGCCGATGGTCGGGAACTCGGCCGTGGTCTTGCGCGCCAGCTCGAGGCAGTCGTCGAAGTTGCCCTGCACCTGAATGATCTTGGCGCCGTGCATGACTGCCTGCGCGAGCTTGCCCATCGCGATCTTGCCCTGCGGGACGAGGACAGCGCAGCCCATACCTGCCTTCGCGGCGTACGCGGCAGCGGACGCGGACGTGTTGCCCGTCGACGCGCACAGCACCGCTTCCTGGCCGCGCGCAAGGGAATCCGTCACGGCCATGGTCATGCCGCGGTCCTTGAACGAGCCCGTCGGGTTCAAGCCCTCGACCTTGAGATGGACTTCGCAGCCCGTCATCTCGGACAGACGCTCGGCGTGGATCAGCGGCGTGCCGCCCTCGAGCAGCGTGACGGTCTTCCAGTCCGGTCCGATCGCCAGACGATCGCGGTACGCCTCGATCAGTCCCGGCCACGGCGTATGCACGGTCATTCGGTGCCTTCCAATCTCAGAACACTGACTACAGAGGTGACGACGTCGAGCTTGTCCAACGCCGAGACGGTTTCGGACAGAGCGGAATCGGCGGCGAGGTGGGTGACGACGACGAGCCTCGCCCCGTCACCCGAACCGGCCTGGCGAACGGTGGAGATGCTGACGTCGCGAGTGGCGAACTCCGCCGCCACGGTCGCGAGGACCCCTGGCTTGTCCGCCACCTGCATGCTGACGTAGTACCGCGTGGGGATGTCGCCCATGGGAGCTACCTTCAGCTTCGCGTACTTCGACTCCAGCGGGCCTCGGCCGCCGTAGAACTTGTTGCGGGCAGCCATGACGAGGTCACCCAGAACTGCCGACGCGGTCGGGGCTCCGCCGGCACCCTGCCCGTAGAACATCAGGCGTCCAGCGGCTTCCGCCTCGACGACGATGGCGTTGAAGGCCCCGTTGACGGTGGCAAGCGGGTGGTCACGCGGAACGAGCGCCGGGTAGACACGCGCCGAGATGCGTTCCTTGCCCTTGGGCGTCGTGATGCGCTCGCAGATCGCCAGCAACTTGATGGTGCAGTCGAGCGAGCGAGCCGTCTCCAGGTCCGCCGAGGTGATCTTCGAGATTCCCTCGCGGTAGACATCCCCCGCGGTCACGCGGGTGTGGAAGGCAATGGACGCCAGAATCGCAGCCTTCGACGCCGCGTCGTATCCCTCGACGTCGGCCGTGGGATCGGCTTCGGCGTAGCCCAACCGTCCGGCCTCGGCCAGGGTTTCGGCGTAGTCCGCGCCGGTCTCGTCCATGGCGGACAGGATGAAGTTGGTGGTGCCGTTGACGATTCCGGCGACCTTGTTGACGCGGTCACCTGCAAGCGACTGCATCAACGGACGTACGACGGGAATGGCACCGGCGACCGCGGCCTCGAAATACAGGTCTGCGCGTGACTTCTCGGCAGCGTCGGCAAGCTCGCCGGTGTACTCCGCGAGAAGAGCCTTGTTGGCCGTGACGACCGACTTGCCCTTCTCCAGAGCCGACAGGATCAGTTTGCGCGGGATGTCGATACCACCGAGCACCTCGACGACCAGGTCCACATCGTCGCGGGCGACGAGGGACTCGGGATCGTCGGTGAGCAACGCGGTGTCGACTCCGCGATCTCCATCGACTCGCCGGACCGCGATGCCGCGAATCTCGAGAGGTGCACCGACACGTGCGGCGAGGTCCTCGGCGTTCTCGGTCAGAATTCGGACGACTTCACTTCCGACGTTCCCGAGGCCGAGAACGGCTACTCCCAACGGCTTCGTTGTCATGGCTGCACCTCCAAGCTGAGCAGGTCTTCGAGTGTCTCTCGGCGCAGGACGAGCCGAGACTTTCCGTCTTTCACCGCGACGACGGCGGGTCGCGTCAGCAAGTTGTACCGGCTGGACATCGAGTAGCAGTACGCGCCGGTCGCGGCGACGGCAAGCAGATCACCGGGGCCGACATCGCTCGGCATCCAGGTGTTCTTGATCACCACATCACCGCTCTCACAATGCTTTCCGACGACGCGAGCGAGCACTGCACCGGCGTCGGAGTCACGCGAGACGAGCCTGCAGTCGTACTCCGCCTGATACAGGGAGGTGCGAATGTTGTCGCTCATTCCGCCGTCGACGCTCACGTAGCGTCGACGAGTCTGCGCGTCGACGGTGACGTCCTTGATGGTCCCGACCTCGTACAGCGTCACCGTTCCCGGGCCCGCGATGGCACGGCCGGGCTCGACGTCGATGTTGGGCACCGGAAGACCCACCAGAGCGGATTCCGTGGCGACGATCGACTTCAGCTTCGCGGCGAGTTGATCGACCGGCGGCGGATCGTCGCTCGGCACGTAGGAAATTCCCATTCCTCCGCCGAGATCGACCGTCGAGATCTGGGACGTCTTCTCGACGCCGAACTCCGCCACCACGTCTCGCAGCAGGCCCAGCAACTTGTGCGCGGCCAGCTCGAAGCCGTCGACCTCGAAGATCTGCGAACCGATGTGGCTGTGCAATCCGACGAGGCGGAGGTTGTCGGTCGCGAACACGCGCTTGATCGCTTCGAGTGCCGAACCGTCGGCGAGGGAGAAGCCGAACTTCTGGTCCTCGTGCGCCGTCGCGATGAACTCGTGGGTATGAGCTTCCACGCCGACGGTCACGCGAACCAGAACGTCCTGGACCTTCTTCTCGTCCGCGGCGACTGCGTCGAGGCGGTCGATCTCGATCATGGAATCGAGCACGACGTGCTCCACGCCCGCTCGAACACCGGCCGTCAACTCCGCGACGGATTTGTTGTTGCCGTGCATCGCAATTCGCTCGGCGGGGAAGCCCGCCGCGAGTGCAATCCCCAGTTCACCGCCGGAGCAGATGTCGAGGGACAATCCTTCGTCCGCCACCCACCGTGCGATCTCGCCGCACAGAAATGCCTTCGAGGCGTAGTGAACCCGTGCGGGATCACCGAACGCTTCCGCCATTTCCCTTGCGCGGGAACGGAAATCGTCCTCGTCGATGACGAACAGCGGAGTCCCGTACTGCTCGGCCAACTCGGTGACCGGCACACCCGCAAGCGTGACCACACCGTCGTCGCCGCGAGCAGCGTTGCGCGGGTAGACGTGCTCGGGAAGAGCAGTCATGTCGGAAGCGACCTTCGGGCGTTCGGCGAGCCCGTCCTGGGAGCGTACGTCCGCGTGCTTCGGACCCGCCGGATGCGCGCTCACATCCGCTCCGGTGCGCTGACACCGAGCAGGCGCAGGCCGTTGGCCAGTACCTGACGGGTTGCGTTGCCCAATGCCAATCGAGCAGTGTTCACGGGGCCTGGCTCCTCGTCTCCTTGTGGCAGTACTCGGCATGCGCCGTAGAACCGGTGGTACGCGCCGGCCAATTCTTCCAGGTACCGCGCGATGCGGTGAGGCTCACGGAGGTCGGCAGCGCTGGCGACGACCCGCGGATACTCGCCGATGGTCCTGATCAATTCGCCCTCCTGATCCTGCGTGAGCAGGCTCAGGTCCGGATCGTCCCCACTGATACCCAGTTCGGCGGCGTTGCGCGCCAACGACGCGAGCCTCGCGTGCGCGTACTGCACGTAGTAGACCGGATTCTCGTTGCTCGCGCTCGCCCACAGTTCGAGATCGATGTCGATGCTCGAGTCCACCGACGAGCGGACCATCACGTAGCGGGCCGCATCCACACCGATGGCCTCGACCAGGTCGTCGAGGGTGATGACCGTGCCCGCACGCTTGCTCATCTTCACCGCGACACCGTCGCGGACCAGGTTGACCATCTGGCCGATCAGAACCTCGACCGTGTTCGGGTCGTCTCCGAACGCTGCCGCGGCGGCCTTGAGGCGGCCGATGTACCCGTGGTGGTCCGCGCCGAGCATGTAGATGCACAGGTCGAAACCACGTTGCCGCTTGTTCTGGAAGTACGCGATGTCCCCGGCGATGTAGGCGGCGTTGCCGTCGCTCTTGATGACGACGCGATCCTTGTCGTCGCCGTAATCGGTACTACGCAGCCACCACGCACCGTCGTCCTCGAAAAGACTTCCCGAGTTCTTCAGGAATTCGACGCTCTTCTCCACTGCACCGGATTCGAACAGCGAGTTCTCGTGGAAGTACACGTCGAAGTCGACACCGAACTCGTGCAGGTTGTTCTTGATCTGGTCGAACATCAACTCGACACCGATCGACCGGAACGTCTCGGCCTGCGGAACATCGGCCATGGCCAGAACCTCGGGGCTCTTGGCGAGCACCTGCTGCGCGATCTCGTGGATGTAAGCGCCTGCGTAACCGTTCTCCGGAGCAGGCTCACCCTTCGCCGCAGCGATCAGGGAGTTGGTGAACCGGTCGATCTGAGCACCGTGATCGTTGAAGTAGTACTCGCGTACCACCTCCGCGCCCTGAGCCGACAGAATGCGGCCGAGTGCGTCGCCGACCGCAGCCCACCGCGTTCCACCCAGGTGGATGGGACCCGTCGGATTGGCCGAGACGAACTCGAGGTTGATCTTGGTACCTGCCAGCGTCGACGAGGTGCCGTACGCGGCACCCGCGTCGAGCGCCTGCGCGACGATCGCGCCCTGGGCGTCGGCGTCGAGACGGATGTTCAGGAAGCCGGGACCTGCCACCTCTGCACTGGCGATCGATGCGTCGGCGCTCAAGGCCTCGGCGAGCCACCCGGCGAACTCACGAGGGTTCGCGCCTGCCTTCTTCGCGACCTGAAGGGCGACGTTGGTGGCGTAGTCGCCGTGTTCGGGGTTGCGTGGGCGCTCGACCGTCACCTTGTCAGGCAGGACGGATACGTCGAGGCCACGGTCGGCGAGTACCGCACTTGCGGTCGCGCGTAGTAGTTCGGCAAGGTCGGCGGGAGTCACAGGTGTCTATCCTATTGTCTGAGGTGCCCGAGGTTCGAGGCGCCCGTGGTCTGAGGCGGGGACTGTCGGCAACCACTGGCCCGAGGCAACGCGAGCCCGTACTGGCGGCACCTCAAAGCAAGCACTCAGACTAGGACCGTACAGTAAGGGCGCTCTGCGATCACAAGTAGTTTTTGCGCGCCCAACTGCACCTCCGACAACCGAAAGAGCGACGACAGCGATGCCCACGGGTTCCAACAACGGCGGTCCGGACAAGAAGTCTGCAGCCAAAGCCAACAAGGCCATCAAGGCTGCGAAGAAAAGCAGCGGCGTCCCCGCGACCAGAAAATCGGGCGCGCCGAAGAACCGCCAGGTCCCATGGCTGACCGTTGGAGCCGTCGTCGTCGTGGTCGGCCTCATCGCGGCTCTCGCCATCAACCTCTTCCCGAAGTACCAGGACCGCGCCGAGGCGCAGCGCTGGGAGCCCAGCGAAAGCAACCAGGACCCCTCGTCGGAAATCGCCGACGTGGTGGTTCAGCCGTACGAGGCTGCCCTGCACGTGTCCGCCACCCAGCGCGTCGCCTACGACCAGACGCCTCCGTTCGGCGGACCCCACGACGCGACGTGGGCCACCTGCACCGGCGTCGTGTACCCGGAAGCGATCCGCACCGAGAACGCAGTCCACTCCCTCGAACACGGTGCCGTGTGGATCACCTACAACCCCGACGCACTGTCCGAGGACCAGATCCAGGTTCTCGCCGACAAGGTCGACGGTGAGACGTACATGCTGATGTCGCCGTACCCCGGTCAGGAATCTCCCGTCTCGCTGCAGTCCTGGGGACACCAGCTCAAGGTGGACAGCGTCGACGACGAGCGCGTGGACCAGTTCATCTCGGCGCTCCGCCTCAACCGGTACCAGTACCCCGAGGTCGGCGCGAGCTGCTCGACGGTGCCCGGTGGCGGATTCGATCCCGACAACCCACCGCCGTTCGACGCCTCGGCACCCGGCCCCGACGCCGTCCCGATGGACGGCGCAGGCATCACACCCGACGCCAGCGAGACGGGCGCGACCGGCGGCCTGCCGTCGGACCTGCAGCTTCCGAGTGACCTCCAGATCCCGACCGAAGCACCGGCAGCTCCGGCACCTGCTTCCTGATGACTGCTCCCACGAAGCCGAGGGTCAGCAGGCCACAGTTGGTCGCCCTGTTGGCCCTCGGCGTCGTCGCCGCAGTCGCAATCGGGTTCGCTCTGGGTTTCTTGGCACGAACGAACTTCCTCGGCGGAAACGACAACGTTCCTGCATCCGATTCGGTGGACGTCGGCTTCGCGCAGGACATGTCGGTGCACCACAATCAAGCCATCGACATGTCGTCGATCGCGCTGACCAACGCCTCCGACCCACTCGTCCGTAACCTCGCGTTCGACATGCTCACTTCGCAGCAGAACCAGGTCGGCCAGATGCAGGGCTGGCTCGCCATCTGGGACCGCTCCCCCGTCGGGACCGACGGCTACATGGGCTGGATGTCCGGCGACGAGCACGGCCACTCGATGGCCGGAATGTCCGCCGGCTCCGACGGATCCGAGTCGACGGGCCCCGTCGCGGCAATGCCGGGAATGGCGACCAGCGACGAACTCGCCGCCCTCCGCCAGGCAACCGGACCGGCTGTCGACGTCATGTTCCTGCAACTGATGCTGCGTCACCACCAGGGTGGACTCTCGATGATGGAGTACGCGGCGGATCACGCCGAGACTCCGGCGCTCGTCCGTCTCGCTCAGTCGATGATCTCGACTCAGGAAAGCGAATCCACCCTGATGACACAGATGCTCGCCGAGAAGGGCGCTCAGCCCCTCGGTACTAACTGACGGTCGGCGAGTACGTCCAGTCCGCTACCTCGGGCATGTCCTCCATGTGCTCGACGACGTAGGTCGCATGCCGCTCGAGTTGGGCGTTGCAGTAGGACACCAGCTCTGCGCCGCGCTCCGGTACCCGCCTCGATCGACGCAGGGCCTCGAGCACGAGGTGGTAGCGGCTCATTCTGTTGAGCACCACCATGTCGAACGGCGTTGTGGTCGTGCCCTGTTCGTTGAAGCCGCGCACGTGGAACCGATCGACCTTCGGCCGGCCGTGCAGTAGTTCGTGGACCGCGCGGGGATAGCCGTGGAACGCGAACACCACGTCGGTGTCCGCGGTGAAGAGATCGACGAACTTCTCGTGCGTGAACCCGTGCGGGTGGTCCCCCGGCGTCACCAGCGCCATCAGATCCACGACGTTGACGACGCGGATCCGCAAGTAGGGAACCCACTCGGCGAGGATCTGTGCGGCGGCGAGGATTTCCTGGGTCGGTACGTCACCCGCTGCGGCGAGCACCACGTCGGGTTCGCTGGGGCTCCCGGCGGACTCGGTTTCCGTTCCCGCCCAGTGCCACACCGACGCGCCCGCGGCACAGTGCTCGGCCGCCTGTTGGAGCGTCAAATACTGCAGGTGAGGTTGCTTGTCCACGACGATCAGGTTCACGTGGTCCCTGCTGCGGAAGCAGTGATCGGCGATCGACAGCAGGGTGTTGGAGTCCGGTGGTAGCCAGATTCGCACGACCTCGGGCGAGAGCGGAATCGCGGCGTCGATCATGCCTGGTCCTTGATGGCTGAACCCGTTGTGGTCGTTGCGCCAACACGTACTGGTCAGCAGCACGTTCAGCGACGCCACCGGTTCTCGCCACGGCAGATCGGCGGCGTGCTGCAGCCACTTGACGTGCTGGATCATCATGGACACGCTCACCATCGCGAATGCCTCGTAGCTCGCGAACAGTCCGTGGCCTCCCGCCAGCAGATAGCCTTCGAGCCACCCTTCGCACAGGTGCTCGCTGAGTACCTCCATCACACGTCCGTCGGGTGAGAGGTGGTCGTCCCAGTCCTCCGTCGGGAGTTGCCAGCAGCGGTCGGTCTGCTCGAAGACCGCAGCCAAGCGGTTGCTCGAGGTTTCGTCCGGTGAGAACAACCGGAAGTTTCCTCCACCGTCGTCCGTGGTGTTCCCCGCGTAGATGTCGCGCATCAATTCACCGAGCACCCTCGTCGTCTCGTGGAAACCTGCGCCGGGCGACTCGACCGAGATCTCGTAGTTCTCGAGTGGCGGGATACGTAGTGGTTGCAGCAGACGGCCGCCGTTGGCGTACGGCGTCGACCCCATACGTTTGTCCCCCGCCGGAGCCAGCGCGGCGATCTGCGGGGCCAGGGCTCCGTCGCCGTCGAACAGTTCGTAGGGACGGTAGGACTGCAGCCAGGTCTCCAACTGCGCCAGGTGCTCCGGGTTGGTCCTGACACCGGACAGGGGCACCTGGTGCGCCCGGAAAGTGCCCTCGACGAGGACACCGTCGACGGTGTGAGGGCCCGTCCAGCCCTTGGGTGTGCGCAGGATGATCGCGGGCCATCGGGCACCGGTCTCGGGCTCCCCGGTTCGAGCGGCGCTTTGGATCGCTCGGATTCTCCGATGCGACTCACGAAGCACGCGGAGCAGTTCCGGGAACACCACACGTGGATCGTCACCGGCCACCACGACGGGTTCCCATCCTTGCCCGTGCAGGAAGTCGACGATGTCCTCGTCGCGACTCCGGCCGAACACCGTCGGCCCCGCGATTTTCGCGCCGTTCACGTTGACGATCGGCAGCACAGCACCGTCGCGTCGTGCGTTCAGGAAAGCCGGGAGCTTCCAGGAGCCCGCGAGCGGACCCGTCTCCGCCTCTCCGTCACCGATGACGCACGCAACCGTCAACTGTGGTCGGTCGAATGCTGCTCCGCCCGCATGAACGAGTGCATAGCCGAGTTCGCCGCCCTCGTGGATGCTGCCCGGCGTCTGCACGCTGACGTGACTCGGTATCCCTCCGGGAGCGGAGAACTGACGGCACAAGCGTCGTATCCCGTCCGCGTCGCGGGACACGTGCGGGTAGATCTCGGTGTACGTCCCTTCGAGATAGGTCGACGCCACGAGCGCCGGGCCGCCGTGTCCCGGTCCTGTCACGTAGAGCCAGTCGGTGTCGGTCTCTGTGATGTGACGGTTGAGCAGGGTGTAGATCATCGACAGGCAAGGGCTTGTCCCCCAGTGCCCGAGCAAGCGCGGTTTGATGTGCGACGCATCGAGCGGCTCACGCAGAAGCGTGTTGTCCTTCAGGTATATCTGCGCGACGGTCAGATAGTTCGCTGCCGACCACCACGCCAGGTCGAGATCGAGAGCGTCGTCCGAATACTCGTAGTCGGTCATGCCCTCGACTGTCCTCTTGTTGCGTTAACACCAGGTGCGATTTCAGGTGACGGTTGCAATGCGCTAGTCTTGGAGCCGCCCAACAGGCACGCCGGATACGCAGGTTTTCTTCGTCTCGGCGCGCCCCCGTAGCTCAGGGGATAGAGCGTTCGCCTCCGGAGCGAAAGGCCGCAGGTTCGAATCCTGCCGGGGGCACACATTTCTGCCGCGCGGTGCAACAATTGCGCACATGTCCTCTGCCGAACTCGACGACGTTGCAGCCGAGCTGTATTCCGTCGATCCGGCCGAGTTCGTCGCCGCTCGCACATCCGCTGCCGCAGCCGCCAAGGTCTCGGGGAATCGAAAACTAGCGGCCGCGATCATCAAGCTCCGTAAGCCGACGACCGTCGGATGGATGGTCAATCTCCTCGTCCGTGAAGAACCCGAGGACGTGGCAGATCTGTTCGACCTCGGCGACAGGCTTCGCGACGCCCAGCGCCGATCGGCCGCCGGGGACCTCCGAGAACTGTCGGCGGACCGTCAGAAATCGATCCGCGCCCTCTCCGCCCGTGCGGTCGAGATCGCCGCCGATCGCGGACGGACCACCACGGAGGACGCGGCCCGCGAAGTCGGTCAGACCCTCGGTGCCGCACTCGCGGATCCCGATGTCGCCGAGCGCGTACGCGGGGGACGAGTCGTGACGGCCGAGTCCTACAGCGGCTTCGGCCCGGCCGTGCTGTCGTTGGCGCCGGAACCGGCCACATCCACCGACACTGCCGAACCCGAGCAGCCGGACGAGGCGACGCACGATGAGGACACAGAGGCGGCCGCCAGGGCCGCGGAGGTGCGAGCGGAGGCTCGGAAGCGATTCGACGAGGCCAAGGAACGGCTAGAGGAGGCTCGGGAGGACGAGGAGGCAGCCGAGAACGCCGCCGCGGCCGCCGACGCCGCGGCCGAGGCTGCGTCGACCCGATTGACCGAGATCAAACAGCGGTTGACTCAGCTGCGCTCCGAGCTGCACGACGCCGAAGAGCACGAAGCCGACGCCAGAAAGGACGAGAAATCGACGGAGCGCGAATCCCGCCGTCTACGAAGGATTCTCACCGATGCACAGGCACGGACGGCGGAGCATCGGGCAGCTCTGGACGAACTCGACCGTCAAGATTCCTGAGCACGAGGTACCGGTCCAACTCTGCAGCACCGCTGAGCATCGCGCGCCCGCGAGCATGAATCCGGTCGCGCCAGTCGTCCATCAGATCCACAAGCGGTTCCACCCCGCCCGCGCTTCGAACGTGAGCAATCAGCGGCGCAATCCGGCTCAGCGCAAACCCTCCTCGCCGCAGCTGCCTGATCAGCTGCGCGTCGCGTACCGCGGACTCGGCGTAAACGCGATACCCCGTCTTCCTGTCACGGCCGGGTCGCACCAAACCGGCGCGCTCCCACTTGCGCAAGGTCGCGGGCTCGACACCCAGCTTGTGAGCAAGCGGGCCGATGAACAACCCGGCGGCCGACGAGGCCACAGGCTGCACTCCCCCTCGAGTCGTTCCTGCAGGCTGCACTCCTGCCAGAGCATGTTCGACCGAGCGCAGGGTTGCACGTTCTTCGCGCAGCTGTGCGTGTGCGTCGTCGATCGTCTGAAGCGCGGCGTCGACATCACCGGAGTTCACAGCGCACATGATTGCCGTCGACATCGCGTGACCGTGCCCCGCAGTGAGAGCTCGGAACGTCCTCAAGGCGTGCGCGTGCATCGGCGTGTACGTCCGATAACCGTGCTCGGTTCTCGTGGCCGCGGGAAGTATTCCGGCATCCTCGTAATTACGCACTGCCTGCGTCGACACCCCGTGTTCGCGAGCCAGGTCGACGGGACGCAATCTAGGCTTTTCGGTGGTCGACATGGCAGGATCCTTTCAAAGCTTCAAAGGACGGTTCAACGATAGCGTTCACTGTATGCCTGCTTCGATCGACCACGTCGTCCATCCAGCCCAAGGGTCTTCCCTCGTCCAACTGCTGGGCACCCGGCCGCACCTGCTCGCCGTCGGAGAGCCGACCCACGGCGCTCATGGACTCCTGGAACTGCGGAACGACCTTTTCCGCGAACTCGTCGAGAACGAGAGCTACCGCACCATCTCCATCGAAAGCGACTGCCTGATGGGTCGATTGGTGGACGACTACGTCGTGAGCGGCGTCGGCACGCTCGATCACGTTCTGACACACGGCTTCAGCCACGAGTGGGGCACGTTGGACGGAAATCGGCAGCTCGTGCAGTGGATGCGAGAGCACAACCGTCGGCACCCGGTCTCCGAGGCCGTCCGATTCGCTGGTTTCGATGCACCGCTGGAGATGGCGTCGGCAGCCAGCCCACGGCACGCGCTCACCGAACTCCATGCCTACCTCGCCCGTTGGGTGGAGTCGGATCTGATCCCCGTCACCGGTGAGACTCTGGATCGGTTGCTCGGTCCGGACGAGCGATGGACCGATCCCGACGCGATGCACTCCCCGTCCCGCTCCTTCGGACGCAGTGCACAAGCCATCGAATTACGGCTCGTCGCAGACGATCTGGCGAGCCTGCTCGATATGCAGGCGCCACGTCTCCGCGCGGTGACGACCCACGAGTCCTGGTTCGATGCGCACCTGTGTGCTCGGACCGCCGCCGGGTTGCTGCGCTACCACTACTGGATGGCGGACGACTCCGCGGCACGCATCACGAGGTTGTGCAGCCTACGAGACTCCATGATGGCGGAGAACCTCCTGGCACTCGCCGAGCGGGGACCGACGCTGGTATCGGCGCACAACAGCCATCTCCAACGCTGGAAGAGCAGCATGCAGATGTGGCAGGGGCGAATCGAATGGTGGAGTGCGGGCGCACTCGTCGACGCCCGACTCGGGGCCGACTTCGCGTTCCTGCCGACCGCAGTCGGCACGATCGAACGCCACGACGTCGGCCCACCGTTGCCGAACACGGTGGAGGGCCACCTGTTCTCGTTGCGTGCGGGGCGAAGCCTCGTCGACACTCGCGTGCTGGCCGAAGCGCTGGCAACGGAGTGCCCCGATGCCCGCGTGTCACCGTGGTTCGGTTACGCGCCGCTCGACCCCGATCACCTCGTCGACAACGACGGCTTGCTTTTCGTCGACGACGCCGATCACTCCGCCGAGGACGGTCCAGCGGGTTCGCCCGCTTGATCGTCGGGAACGACGATCGTCGTGATGGCGGTGATGTCGCCGGCGGGGATGGCGAAATGTTCGACCGTGGACAGTGTCGTGTTGTCGTCCAGTTCGATTCGGTACCGTGCGACGACGAAGGACTCCCACTCCTCGATGTCCACGTCACGGACCGCGGTGACGCGACGGTACCGCGACGACTGTTCCAGGTCGTCCCGAATGTGTTGCCCGCTCTCCCCGGTGACGTCGCCGTTCTCGACGCGTCGGCATCCCTCCGCGAGGCGCAATTTGGTGGCGTCGTGACTCGTCAAGGCCTTGATGTATTCGCGTGCCATCGCGACGCGTCCGGTGTCTGCTTGCCTCGTCGCATGCCGGGCGATGCTCGCCAGCAAGGGCTCTGCGAGTTCGGTACGGCAGATCAGCAGATCCGGGAGGTAGGGATGAGACTGGTTGTACAGCAACGGCGTTCCATCGATGCGTGAGCAGTGCAGGCCTGCCGCGAGGGCAACGCCCACTGGCGCAGCCGAATCCCATTCCCACTGACCGCCCGAGTGCACGTAGGCGTCGGCGTCCCCGCGGACGACGGCCATCGCCTTCGCCCCGGCCGATCCCATCGTGACGACATCTCCACCGACGTCGTCGGCGACCGCTTCGATGTAGTACGGCGGACGACTGTCGCTCACGACGAGGGTAGGCCTGCCGTTCGACGGCGCCCGTTGCCCCGTCTTCGTGGTCGAGTAGACGGCTCCGAGAGCAGGTTGAGCAACCGCGGACGCGGTCATCCCCTTCCCGGCCTCCCAGAGTCCGACGTGGACCGCCCAGTCCTCACGCCCCTGGATTCCGTACTCGCGCGACCCGTCCAGTGGATCGATGATCCAGACGCGCTGTGCGTCGAGCCGGGCCGGATCGTCGGCGGACTCCTCGGACAGCACGGCATCGCCCGGCCGATCGGCTCTCAATCTGGCGAGGATGAGACCGTTCGCCTCGGCGTCTCCGAGACGGCCGAGCTCGCGCCCTTCCGTTCTTCCGTTCTCGCGCGTACGAATGTCGAGCAGCACTCTGCCCGCGGCCTGCGCAACGTCGGCTGCGAACCGTGCGTCGTCTTCGGGTGTAAAGGATGCACTCACAGGTTCACAATTCCACGATTGCGCTCGATCGTGTGGCGGAGGTGTGCGCGGCGGCCGCCTAGAGTGTCCACCATGGCTCCGACACGCTGGCAGACCGAGAACGACGAGGCACAGTCCAGGAAATACGTCGACAGGTTCGCTCGGCTCGACGCTCGGGGCGTCGACTTGCACGGTGAGGCACGGATGGTCGACGCGCTCCTCACGCCGGGCAGTTCGGTCCTCGACGCGGGTTGTGGCACAGCGCGTCTCGGCGCGGAGCTCGCCCGTCGAGGACATCGGGTGACCGCAGTGGACCTCGACCCCGTGTTCGTCGACGCAGCCCGCCTGAACCCGGACATCACCGTTCACCAGGCCGACCTGACCCAGCTGGACCTCGGTGAGACGTTCGACGCCGTCGTCGCGGCCGGGAACGTGATGGTGTTCGTGGAGCCCGGAACCGAGCGCAGTGCGGTGGAGCGCATCGCGGCGCATCTGACGCCGGGCGGCGTGTTCGTCGCGGGCTTCGCCACCGACCGGGAGTACACCGTGGGACAGTTCGACGACGATCTCGCCGCGTCCGGCCTGATCGTCGAACATCGTTTCGGCACTTGGGATCTGCGACCCTGGCGATCGGACTCCGACTGGGCGGTCACCGTGGCGCGGGCGGCTCGGCTCCTGGCCTGAAGCTTCCGGCTCGAAGCTGGTCGGGTAGTGCATCGAACCAGTCGAGTGTCGCCTGCTCGTACCTGATTCCGAAATCCAATGTGGCCAGATCGAACACACTCGCGCCGCCCGACGCGGCGCGCTGCTCCCGGTAGCGAGCCAGGGTGTCCGCGTGCCGACGCCGGTGGTCGGCCAGTATCCCCGCCACCCGCCCCGGGGCGAGATGCTCGCCGAACGCCAGAGTCAGCAACAGCGGGTGTCGAATGTTCTCCTCACCGGGAGCCCGGTCGATCCACCGGGCGAACTCCGCCCGCCCGTCATCGGTGATGGTGAACGGTTTCTGAGCCCTGGCTCCCACCGCGCCTTCCTCGATCAGGCCCCTCGTGGTCAGCGCCGCAAGTTCCCGATACACCTGACTCCGCGTGACGGTCCAGAAGCCGCCGATGCAGGCAACGGCAGTGGCATGAAGGTCCCAGCCGGTCATGGAGCCGCGATGCAGGAACCCGAGCAGTGACGCCGCGGTCGCGTTCAACGGTGGTTTTTCTGGCACATCGTCATGCTCCCACACCTTGACATTCCACAGTGGTAGGTCGATGCTGGACACACCCCGACAGTCCACAATGGAACGTCAGTCCGGAGTTGGAGTGCAGATGCCGTACCAACCGAATGTCCGTGAAACGAACTCGAACACCCGCCTGTCCGACGCGCACCGCGACGCCGCCGTCGACCTCCTGACCAGCCATGTGGCGTCCGGCCGCCTGACGATCGAGGACTTCGACGGACGCGCCGCCCAGGCCTACGCCGCCGTCACGCGCGCCGACCTCGACGACGTGTTCCGCGACCTCCCCGCACCTGTCGCCTCGACACCGGTGGCCTCGACACTCATCGAGCCGCAGTCCCCGCAACGTCCACCGATGAGCCGCGAACTGCTGACGTGGGCGAGCGTCGGAGTCCTGTGCCTGACCATCTGGGCCGTCACCTCGGTCGCCACCGGGAACTTCCTCTACCCCTGGCCGGTGTGGGTCATCGGCCCATGGGGAGCGATGCTGGCACTGCACCGGGTCACCGGAATGCCGATGGGTTGCACCAGTCGCTGACACCACGTCACGAACCGGGAATCACGACGACCTTGCCCGGCAGGTTCCCCGCTGCGGCGCGGGCGTGCACCGTAGCGAGCTCACGGAGCGCAACTCGGTCGGCCACGTCGACGACGAGCTCGCCTCGGTCGACACGCGTCGAGAGTTCGGACAGTTGCGCGGCGTCGCTGCGGAGGTACATGTCGATGCCGCGAACACCGCGCGCCTCGTCACTCGGCGCGGGCATCCAGACCGTGGTGTTGACGACCACGCCGCCGTCCGCGACTCGGGTTGCCAAGGCGCCGAACAGGTCCGGCGTGATGGGCGCGAAGTTCACCAGAACGTCGACGGGCGTCGTCAGCGCGACCACGACGTCGACCGCCGAATGGTCGACGACCTCGTCGGCACCGAGCTTCCTCAGACGCTCTGTCTCCGACGCACGCCCCGTCGCGACGACGTATGCGCCTGCCGCGTGGGCCAACTGCACGGCGAACCCACCGACGGCCCCGCTCGCGCCGTTCACCAGGATGCGTTGTCCGCGCTTCAGCTCGGCGTGATCGAACAACGCCTGCCACGCGGTCAGTCCGACCACGCCGAGCACTGCCGAATCAGCGAGCGGAATCGACGTTGGAGCCGGTGCGAGCGCGTCGGCGTCGACGACCACGAATTCTGCTGACGCACCGTCCGTGACGAACGGAAGGAATCCGATCACCCGGTCCCCGACCTTTCGGTTGTCGACTCCGTCGCCCAGCGCGTCGACGGTTCCCGCGACATCGACACCCGGGATGTGCGGCAGGGTCAGTGGCATCGGCTCCTGCATGTTGCCCGCCCGGATGTTTCCGTCGACGCCGTTGAAGGTGGTTCCTGCAACGCGAACGCGAACCTGACCGGCTGCGGGAACGGGAGTCTCGACGTCCTCGTACCGCAGAACATCGGCGTCGCCGTACTGGTGGAAGCGAATGGCCTTCATGGTGTTGCCTCTCGTCGAACCCGAAGTGCTTCGATTTCGAAGCACACTGCAAAGCTAGCACTGTTGCGAATTCGAAGCAAGCCTTTCGAATACGAAGCAGTTGTAGAGTGGCCTCATGTCGGAACAACCGCCCGCCCTCGACTCCGTTCAACTCGGCGCGTACTTCTCGCTCATGGAGGTCGCCGGCCTGCTGCGTCACGCGGTGGAGCAGCAATTGAGGGAGGACGGAGACCTCAGCTACGTGCAATTCCAGTTGCTCGCCCGCCTGGCCCTCGACTCGCCATCGGGCAGCGAACGCATGACCGACCTCGCCGACGGCGTCGTCTACAGCCGTAGCGGACTGACCTACCAGGCTGGATTGCTCGAAAAAGCGGGTCTCGTGTCCCGCGGACCGTCGCCCGACGACGAACGCAGCGTCACCGTCACGGTCACCGACTCCGGACGGGCGTTGATCGCCAAGGTGATTCCCGGCCACGTCGAGATCGTTCAGCAGCAACTGTTCTCGTCGCTGTCGCCGTCGGACACCCGGGCTCTCGGCGAACTCCTGTCGCCGGTCCGCGATCACATGCGCACAGCACCCCCACGCTCGGCGGCAGCCCGCCGGAAGCGCTGAGCAGAACCAGCGCGGAACACGTCGGCCGGCGGACGGCGCAGGGTGAGAAAAGCGGAACCGCCAGGCATGTCGCCTGGCGGTTCCTTCGAGCGAGCGACGGGATTCGAACCCGTGTAAACGGCTTTGCAGGCCGGTGCCTAGCCACTCAGCCACACCCGCATCGAGGACAAGAGTGCCCCAGTGAACCCGATGTGACCATGGTTCTGCTCAGCGTGATTTCAAAGACACGGCAGACGACGGCGCCCAGGCCGGATGCCATGGGAGGATGGACGGCATGTCTGCTTCGTCGCCGCTTCCACTCGATCCCATTGCAGAGGCCCACCGTCAGTGGACCAAGCATGGATGGGGCGACGTCGCCGACGGGATGGCCGCGGTCACGTCGCTGATGCGCGCGCAGCAGATCATGCTCGCGCGGGTCGAGGAAGTGCTGAAGCCGACTGGTTTGACGTTCTCGCGCTACGAGTTGTTGACGTTGCTGACCTTCACCAAGACCGGTGCGATCCCGATGGCAAAAGCAAGTGCGCGCCTGCAGGTCCACCCGACGAGTGTCACCAATGCGGTGGATCGGCTGGAGACCGCCGGGTACGTGCGCCGGACGCCGCATCCGAGCGACCGACGCACCACCCTCGTCGAAATCACCGACAGCGGCCGCGAACTGGCGGTCGATGCCACCGAGAAGCTCAATGCGCAAGTGTTCGGCAAGCCCGGTCTGGCGAAGGACCGGTTGACGTCGCTGGTGCGAATCCTGGCCGAACTGAGGCGCACCGCTGGCGATTTCGAGGACGACGGGGCCACTGCGGCCTGGTGAATCGCGCTCGCTCACCCGTTTCATGATCAAATGGTCACCGGGTGTGGCGGGGGCCGCTCCCAGGTTGGAGCAAAGCAGTGTTGGTTGTGGGTGTAGGCGCGGGCGCACACGGTGCGCGCGCGATCCTGACGTATCTCGACAGTCCTCATCGCGCGCCGGTGGCGTCGCGTACCGTGCGTCGCCGACGAGGTCAGTCGTTGGTGTCCACGATCTCCGACGGGGTGTCCGCCCTGCATGCCATCGCCGCCAAACTGTCTCTACCGGTGCAGTATTCGGCCATCGCGTACCGGCTGGCCGAGGAAGCCGACGCCATCAGCGCTCACCGTGATCCGCGCTACGCCCAACTCGTGCACGAAACCGCGGCGCAGCTGCGTTACCTTCGGTTCACCGGAACCGTTCCCGCGCACGGATCGACGGTGCTGTGCGATCTGGGGAGCACCGGTATGACGGTGTCCGTGCTGGATCTGGCCGCGGGCAGAACCGTCGCCGCCCGTCGAACAGAGACGTTCTGCGGTGACGACCTGGACCACCTCGTTCGCCGACATCTCGCCGACCACGGAGTCCGGACGGACATCGACTCGTCCCGCGCACTCAAGGAGCGGCTCAGTGACGGCGGAGTGGTGAGCGCACACGATCCCGACGGCGCTGGCCACCACGTGCTGACGCGCCGCGACTTCGACAACATCATCGCCGGTCCGGTGCGCTACGCGACGATGGTGGTGGAACAGACGATCGAACTGTCCGGCACCAAACCTGCGTCCATCGTCCTGCTCGGTGGGGGCGCCAACGTCACCTCGATCGGCGCGGCCTTCGAGAAACGCCTGCGCCTGCGGACGGTGGTGCCGCAGCGCCCCGAGCTCGTGTCGGCCCGGGGCGCCGCGTTGCTGTCCACGATCAGTGGTGCAACCGATCAGCAGTTCAGCGATTGACGAACTTGGCCTGACGCTTCTCCACGAACGCGGCCATGCCTTCCTTCTGATCTTCGGTCGCGAACGTCGAATGGAACAGGCGACGCTCGAACCTGACTCCCTCGGCGAGCGACGACTCGAACGACCGGTTCACGGCGTCCTTCGCCATCATCGCAACAGGAAGCGACATCTCCGCGATCGTGGTCGCCGTGGCGATGGCGTCGTCGAGCAGGTCGGCTACCGGGACGACACGAGAGACGAGGCCGGCTCGCTCGGCCTCCTCGACCTTCATGTTCCGCCCGGTCAGCACCATCTCCATCGCTTTGGCCTTGCCGACCGCACGAGTCAGACGCTGCGAACCACCGATTCCGGGAATGACGCCGAGCTTGATCTCGGGCTGGCCGAACACCGCGGTGTCCGACGCGATCAGGACGTCACACATCATCGCGAGTTCGCACCCACCGCCGAGTGCATAACCGGACACCGCCGCCACGATCGGCGTCCTGGCCGCGGCGAGACGATCCCACGCCGTGAAGAAGTCGTCGAGGTAGACATCCATGTAGGACTTGGGCTGCATCTCCTTGATGTCCGCCCCGGCAGCGAAGGCCTTCTCCGAACCGGTGACGAGGATGGCGCCGATGTTCTCGTCACGATCGAGTTCCTCGACGACCGAGACGACCTCGTGCATCAGCTGAGAATTGAGCGCGTTCAGTGCTTTCGGTCGATTCAGGGTGATGATGCCGACGCGCCCACGACGCTCGAGCAGAATGGTCTCGAAATCCGTCACTGTGCTGCTCCTGTCGAACGCTCACGAATGTCGTTGATGATGCCGGAGAAGTCGACATCGGTACCGCCGCCGGACGTCTCCTTGAACTTCGCGTAGATCTCGGCGGCCTGCAACCCCAGAACTCCCTCGACACCATTGTCGCGCAACGCATTGGCGGCGAGACCGAGGTCCTTGTCCATCAGAGCAGCGGCGAAGCCCGGCTTGTAGTCGTTGTTCGCCGGCGACGTGGGGACCGGGCCCGGAACCGGGCAGTTGGTGGTGAGCGCCCAGCACTGACCGGACGCCGTCGACGCAACGTCGAACAGAGCCTGATTGCTGAGTCCGAGCTTCTCCCCCAGCACGAACGCCTCGCTGATCGCGATCATGGACACGCCGAGGATCATGTTGTTGCAGATCTTGGCGGCCTGACCGTTACCGGCCTGCCCGCAGTGCACGACCTTGCGGCCCATCACATCGAGAACCGCTGCTGCCGAGGCGAAGTCCTCCTCCGAGCCACCGACCATGAACGTCAACGTCCCCGCAGCCGCCCCGCCGACTCCGCCGGACACCGGCGCGTCGAGACCGCGGTGGCCCGCGTCGTCGATCAGCCTGTGCGCGGCGTGGGCGTCGGCGACATCGATCGTGGAACTGTCGATGAACAACGTGCCCGGCGCCGCCGCCGGCAGCAGATCCTTGTACAGATCGAGGACAAGCCTTCCGTTCGGAAGCATCGTCACAACGATGCCCGCGTCCTTCACTGCCGCCACCGCAGAGTCGACGACGGTCACCCCGTCGGACTCGGCCTGCGCCAATGCCGCCGGGACCAGATCGAAGCCCTGCACCGTGTACCCGGCCTTGACCAGATTGGCCGCCATCGGGCCGCCCATGTGGCCGAGACCGATGAAGCCGATCGTCTTCTCACTCATGTGTTCTTCTCCAGTCCCATCGGTCGTTTCTGCAGGCTCCACTCCAGCCCCAGTTCCCTGTCACCCAACGATGCGAAGTACCGATCGACGTCGGCGTCGGTCACGTCGGCGAGCGTCGCCGGCGACCACTTCGGGTTTCTGTCCTTCTCCACGACCTGCGCGCGGATGCCCTCGACGAGATCGTGTGATTCGAGGCTCGCGAGCGAGACTCGATACTCCTCGTTCAACACCTCCTCGAGCGACGACGCCGTAGCCGCGTGCCGCAGCGAGCGCAAGGTCACCTTCAGCGAGACAGGCGATTTCGATTCGATGTCGCCCGCAGCTTTCTCGGCGTCGGGTATCCCGCTGCCGCGCAGTCCGTCCACGATGGCCTGGACACTGTCTCCTGCGTAGTACCTGTCGATCCACTCACGCGATGCATCGAGCGTCGACGCAGGTGCTTCTTCGGTGAACTCGTCGAGAGCGTCGGACAATTCACCGGATTCCAGGGCGACGTAGAATTTCTCCAGATTCTCCGACGGCATGTAGTGGTCCGCAAATCCTGCTGCGATCGCGTCGCCTGCGTCCATGCGCGCCGTCGTCAGGCCCAGGTGGGTGCCGAGTTCTCCCGGCGTCCGCGCGAGAAGGTACGTGCCGCCGACGTCGGGGATGAATCCGATCCCGACTTCCGGCATCGCGATCTTCGATCGCTCGGTGACGATTCGGACGTTCCCGTGAGCGGACAACCCGACGCCGCCGCCCATGACCACACCGTCCATGATGGCGACGTACGGCTTCGGGAATCGGGCGATCGCCGCGTTGAGAATGTATTCGTCGCGCCAGAAGTCCTTCGAACCGCTGCCGCCGTCCTTGGCGTCGTGGTAGATCGAGACGATGTCGCCGCCCGCGCACAGACCACGTTCGCCTGCGCCGACGAGCAGCACCAGATCGATAGCGTCGTCGGCCGCCCACTGGTCGAGCTTCGGCGCAATCTGCTGCACCATCGCGTGATTGAGCGCGTTGATCGCCTTGGGGCGGTTCAGCGTGATCCGGCCGACTCCGCCGGCGACGTCGAACAGCACTTCTGCTTCGGATTCGGTAACTGCCTCGGTCATGCTGCTCCCACTATCGAGCGAGCCACCACGACTCGCATGATCTCGTTGGTTCCCTCGAGGATCTGGTGCACACGAAGATCGCGGACGATCTTCTCCACACCGTATTCCGCGAGGTAACCGTATCCACCGAGCAACTGCAGCGCAGCGTTGGCGACCTCGAAACCCGTGTCCGTGGCGAATCTCTTTGCCATCGCACACAGTTCGACCTTGTCCGCCTCGTCGTTCTGCAGTGCGTCGGCGGCGCGCCAGAGCATGGTGCGTGCAGCTTCCAGTTCGGTCTTCATGTCCGCCAGCCGGAACTGCAGAGCCTGCGAGTCCAGCAGCCGGGCACCGAACGCCTTGCGTTCGAGGAGATAGGCAACGGCCTTGTCCAGTGCGCTCTGCGCCCCGCCGATGGAGCAGGCTGCAATGTTGAGCCGGCCACCGTTGAGTCCGTTCATCGCGATGCGGAAACCGTCGCCCTCGTTACCGAGGACGTTGGCGGCCGGGACGCGAACGTCCTCGAAGATGACCTGGCGTGTGGGCTGGGCGTTCCACCCCATCTTCTTCTCGTTCGCCCCGAAGGACAGGCCGGGCGAATCCTTGGGCACGATGATCGCGGAAATTCCCTTGGGACCCGCAGTGCCCGTTCGGACCATCACGACGTACACGTCCGACGTACCTGCACCGGAGATGAACTGCTTGACGCCGTTCAGCACATAGTCGTCACCGTCGCGAACAGCCTTGGTACTCAAGGCCGCCGCGTCGGACCCCGCACCGGGCTCGGTGAGGCAGTAGCTGCCCAGCTGGTCCATCGAGCACAATCCCGGCACCCACTGGCGACGCTGTTCGTCGTTGCCGTAGGTGTCGATCATCCACGTCACCATGTTGTGGATGGAGATGTAGGCCGCGATCGACGGATCACCCGTCGCGAGCTGCTCGAAGATGCGGACCGAATCCAGCCGCGTCAAGCCGGACCCACCGACGTCCTCACCGATGTAGATACCGCCCATTCCCAGACCGGCCGCCTTGCGCAACACGTCCACCGGGAAGTGCTTGTTCTGGTCCCATTCGACTGCATCGGGAGCGAGGAACTCGTCGGCGAAATCCCGTGCGGTTTCGTTGATCGCCTTTTCGTCTTCGGTCAGTGTGAACATGCGTCAGTCCATGTTGGGGATGACGAAGTGATTGGCAGCTTGCTCCTTGGTGCCCGACGGCCACCGCTGCGTGACGGTCTTGGTCTTGGTGTAGAAGCGCACCGAGTCCGGTCCGTGCTGGTTGAGATCGCCGAAGCCGGACCGCTTCCAGCCGCCGAACGTGTGGTACGCGATCGGCACCGGAATCGGGACGTTGACGCCGACCATGCCGACCTGCACGCGCGAGCAGAAGTCGCGAGCAGTGTCGCCGTCACGGGTGAAGATGGACACGCCGTTGCCGTATTCGTGCTCGGTCGGCAGACGCAGTGCGTCCTCGTAGTCCTCGGCGCGCACCACGATGAGGACCGGTCCGAAGATCTCTTCCTTGTAGATGCGCATGTCCGTGGTGACCTTGTCGAACAACGTTGCACCCGCGAAGAATCCGTTCTCGTGGCCCTCGAGCACGAAGTCCCGGCCGTCGACGACGAGCTCGGCTCCTTCGTCGATCCCGATCTGGGTGTAGTCGTAGACCCGCTTCAGCGCGTCGCTTCCCACGAGCGGCCCGAAGTCCGCGTTCTCGTCGTCGGAGCGGCCGATCTTCAGCGTCGCGACGCGTTCCTTCAGCTTGGCGACGAGTGCATCGGCAGTCTCCTCACCGACAGGAACGGCAACCGAGATGGCCATGCAGCGCTCGCCCGCTGAGCCGTAGGCAGCACCGAGGAGGGCGTCGGCGACCTGATCGAGATCGGCGTCGGGCATGACGAGAGCATGGTTCTTGGCGCCACCGAAGCACTGTGCGCGTTTGCCGTTCCTGGCGGCTTCCTCGTAGATGTACTGCGCGATCGGAGTCGACCCGACGAAGCCGATGGCCTTGACGCGATCGTCGTTCAGCAGCACGTCGACGGCGTTCTTGCCGCCGTTGACGACGTTGAAGATGCCCGGCGGCAAACCGGCTTCGAGGAACAGCTCGGCCAGCTTGAGCGGTACCGACGGGTCACGCTCGGACGGTTTGAGGATGAACGCGTTGCCGCACGCAATGGCCGGGCCTGCCTTCCACAGCGGGATCATCGCCGGGAAGTTGAACGGGGTGATACCCGCGACGACGCCGAGGGGCTGACGCATCGAGTAGACGTCGATTCCGCCGCCCGCGCCTTCGGTGTACTCACCCTTGAGCAGGTGCGGGATACCGACGGCGAACTCGACGACCTCGAGGCCGCGCTGGATGTCGCCCTTGGCGTCGGCGATGGTCTTGCCGTGCTCGCTCGACAGCAAGCGAGCGAGCTCGTCCATGTCGCGGTTGATCAGCTGCAGGAACTTCATCAGCACGCGGGCGCGGCGCTGCGGGTTCCACGTCGCCCACTCGCGCTGCGCCTGCTCGGCGTCGGCGATGGCCGCCTCGACCTCGGCGTCACTGGCCAGCGGAACGAGCGCCTGAACCTCGCCGGTATTGGGGTCGAACACGTCGCCGAAATTCCCCGACTCTCCGGGAACGTGCTTGCCGCCGATGAAATGCGTGAGTTCGCGAGCCATGGAATCCGTCCTAACAGGTACGAGAATGAAGTGTGCTCATCCTATAGTCGGACTTCCATGTATGTCCAGCACGTGAGCGGGTCAGAGCCGGTCGTACAACGCCCGCAGCTCGGCAACAGCCCGGCTGACCTCGGCCTCGTTGGACCCGTCGGCTCGGAAGACCTTGCGCAGGATCAGCGGGTCCAGGTCGTCCATCGCCGGCGCCGACGTCGGTTTCGGAAGAGCCGGCAGTCTGGCGTCGTCCCCGAACCAGTCGCCGGAATCGAGTTCGTCGTCGCCGTCACCGACGCCCTCGATCAGCTGATCCAAATCGACGCCGCGGAGCGTCAGAATTGTCGCGGCGGACGCATCGACGTGTTCGGCGGCGATGTACATCAACGCAGCCGCATGCTTGCACGGCCAACCGTCGTCGGGGCAGGTGCAGTCGAAGTCCAGCTGACCGCGGTCGTGTGGAAGAAGAATCGACGCCAGTGCCTGTGGGATCGAGTTGGACGCCAGTTCGGCCAACATTCCTGGGTTGGATGCGACGCGGCTCATCAGCGCCGAGATCTGACCGTCGGTCAGCGGATCGACGGTGATCGACGCCGAGAACGGTTCCAGCTGGCTGCCCTGAACCTCGCCGTAGATCTGGCCGCGTTCGACACCGAGATTGAGCACCTGGCCCTGTCGCGCGTACGTCCGGCCACGGGCGATTCTGCCCGGATCGGCCAGGTCCTCCATGGCGGTGACGAAGTGCCTCCCCCACCAGGTCTGGCCGAATGCACCGCGCTTGTTGCGGGACTCGATGCCGCCCTTGGCTTTCCGACGCTTGCCGTACTGACTGAAGTCGACCATCACTCACCTACCGCGTCTTCGCTGAGACGGAACAGTTCGTGCAGTTCTGCGGTATCCATCTCGGTCACCCAGTTCTCGCCGGTGCCGACGGCGAGATTCGCGAGGTCTTGTTTGGAGTGCAACATCGAATCGATGCGCTCCTCGACCGTTCCGACACAGAGCAGCTTCTGCACCGAGACGTTCTTGCGCTGGCCGATCCGGAAGGCGCGGTCGGTCGCTTGGTTCTCGACCGCCGGATTCCACCAGCGGTCGAGGTGCACGACGTGGTTGGCCGCGGTGAGGTTCAACCCGGTTCCACCTGCCTTGAGCGAGAGCATCATGATCGGTGGGCCGCCGTCGGCTTGGAAGGCCTCCACCATCGCATCACGCTTCGATTTGGTGACGCCGCCGTGCAGGAACGGCACGGCGGTGCCGAACCTTTCCGCGAAGTACGGCGCGACGATGTCGCCGAACTCCCGAAACTGCGTGAACAGCAACGCTTTCTCGTTCTCCCCGAGGATCGAATCGAGCATGTCCTCGACGAGGCCGATCTTTCCGGAGCGATGGTGCCCGCGCTTGAGCACCGGCGAGCCGTCCGACAGGAAGTGCGCTGGATGGTTGCACACCTGTTTCAGCCTCGTCAGCGCAGACAGCACGGCGCCCTTGCGCTTCATCCCCTTGGCGTCGGCGATCTGGGCCATCATCTCGTCGACGACGGCCTTGTACAGGCCCGCCTGCTCGGCGGTGAGGTTCGAGCGCACCGTCATCTCGTTTTTCTCCGGAAGATCGGAGATGACGGCGGGATCGGTCTTGACCCGTCGGAGAATGAACGGAGAGGTGATGGCGCGCAGGCGTGTCACCGCGTTCTCGTCTTTCTCGCGTTCGATGGGAACGGAGAAGCGCTTGCGGAAATCCGTTGGTCTGCCCAGCATTCCAGGGTTGGCGAAGTCGAGGATCGAGCGGAGCTCGTCCAGTCGGTTCTCGACGGGAGTTCCGGTGAGGGCGATCTTGTGCTCGGCCGGAATGGCGAGAGCCGCCTTCGCCTGCCCCGTACCCGAGTTCTTGATGTGCTGCGCTTCGTCGAGCACGACCCGACGCCACGTCCGCTCCGCCAACTGCGCCCGATCGCGCGCCATCAGTGCATACGTCGTCACGACGAGATCGTGCGCGGAAATGGCGTCTCGAAGTTCGTCACCGCTCAACCGCGCCGCACCGTGGTGAACCATCACGCGTAGGCCGGGGGTGAACTTCGCGGCTTCGCGCTGCCAGTTTCCGACGACCGACATCGGCGCCACCAGAAGCGTCGGCGTCGTACTCCGTTCGTGCGCGAGCAAGGTGAGGACCTGCAGAGTCTTGCCGAGCCCCATGTCGTCGGCGAGTACCGCTCCGAGTCCCAGCCTGCTCATGAACGCCAGCCACTCCACACCACGCTGCTGGTACGGCCGCAGGGTTGCGTTCACGCCCGGTGGAAGCGGAATCGGCTCCGGGCTCGCTCCCGGCTCGAGCAGCGCCTTCGCCCATCCCGTCGCCCGGATGTCCTGAACGGACGCCGGAGGCGGATCGGCAAGGGTCATCTCGCGCATCAGCTTGCCGAGCGGGGTCCCGTCGCCGTGGTGCTCGGCGACGTATTTGGCGGCGCGGGCGAGTTGACCACCGTCGGCGAGCACCCACTGCCCGCGCAGACGCACCAGGTCACCCTTGGATACGGCCAGGCGGTTCATCTCGGCCTCGGTGAGGACCATGTCGCCGAGCTGAAGTTGCCAGTCGTAGGAGACCAGTTCCTCCATGCCGACGGCTCGGTCGGCGGCGGCCTTGGTCACCGCGGGTGATTCCACCCGCAAGCGCATCGACGGATCCAGCCGCGTCCATGCCCGGGGCAGCAGCACCGTCGTTCCGGTCGCCTGCAGTGCCGTCGCGCCGTGCTCGACGAGATCGATCACCACCGACGTGGGCAGCAGGAGATCGAGCGTGCCGTCCTCCGATGGCAGATCCCGCAGCCGCGGGTACGCCGCCACGGCCTCGCCGAGCTTGCGCACGGCTGTGGAGAGCAGGGTCGCGTCGACGCGGCGGTTCATCGGAACCGGCACGGGCGCTTCGCCGTCGGCGCGCAGACACACCTGCAAGGTCCAGAACGCTTCGCCGAAATCCGCAGCATCTTCGGGCTCGTCGTCGGTGGGTTCGAGCAATCGCAGTACCAGCGACGGCTCGTCGACGGTGAGGGTTTCCCGCCACTTCTCCAGCAGAGTCGACGCCTGCTGAGTGCCTTCCACGTAGGGGTCGTCCAGAACGAGGGCCGACAGCAGCGGGTGTTCCGGAAAGGGTCTGCCCAGCACCGACCTGACGATGGGATCGGTCAGCTCGGCCAGCATGTCGTCCAGGATTGCCTTGGGTCTGTGGGCCGCACGCTGCACGGACGGCATGGCCGCGGCGAGTTCGCTGGCCCAGGCCCGTTGGCGCTCCCCGCCCACCAGACGCCACCTCGGCCACCACGTCCCTTCCAGTCGGACGAGCGAGGGTACGACTCTGCCTGCGCGCGCCCACCGCTCGATGCCGTGCGCGACGTGCGCCAGATACTGCAGATCACCTGCGATCAGCGGATGCGGCGTGATCCTGAGCAGCAGGTCGGCTGCATTGAACGGCACGAGCGCGATCGCGGGAACGCTGACCGTCGGGGGCCGCCCCCCGTCGGTCGGCGGGAACGTGACCTCGACTCGGTGACGAAACGGTCTGCCGAGTACCTGCGCGAGCGCGGCAGGTAGAGCGGGCTCCGTACCGGTGGTGACCTCGTCGTCCCACAGCGCCAACCCGCTGCCGGGAGACCAGAGACCGTGAAGCACTCGTCCATCCAACCAGGGTGCTCGGTTACGGATGGGCGTGGTGTGCCGGTTGCCGCACCGTGCGCGGGGTCCGTGCGACGCCGACGGGCGAGAAATGGCACACCTCGCCCACCGACTACCGGACATTTGGCACAGTGGATGAATGATCGCTTATGGGTTCAGTGAGTACGGAGGTCCCGAAACCGAGTATTTCCTCGACGTGCCGATTCCAGACCCCGGACAGGGACAGGTGCTGGTAGCGGTGCATGCAGCCGGGGTGAACCCTGCCGATTGGAAGGTGCGGGCCGGCAACCGCAAGGACACCGTACAAACGTCCCTACCGGCAGTTCTCGGCCGTGAGGTGTCCGGCACGGTGGTTCAGGTCGGTACTCATGTGGACGGTTTCTCGGTGGGCGATCGAGTGTTCGGATCCACCGCGGCCGGTCACGGCGGGTACGCGCAGTACACGGTGCTGAACGCGTCCAGCGCCGCACACAAGCCCGATGCCGTGACGTTCGCCGCCGCCGCCACGCTGCCGGTTGCGGCAGGTACGGCCTACGACGGTGTCGACCAGCTGGGCCTCGCGAGCGGTTCGACGTTGCTGGTACTCGGCGCGGGCGGCGGGGTCGGTTCCGCCGTGCTGCAGATAGCCAAGGCGCGCGGTCTGAACACGATCGGCGTGGCCGGCACGGGCAAGCAGGAGTGGGTGGCCGGCCTCGGGGCTCGTTTCGTCCCCTCCGGCGAGCACTTCGCCGACGCCGTGGACACCGTGGTGGACGGCATCTTCGATCTCGTCGGCGGGGACACATTGAAATCGGCGGTATCGCTGACCAAGCCCGACGCACCTGTCGTCAGCGTCGCGGATCCCGTGCTCGCGACGTCGCTGGGCGGGTCGGGCGTGCACCGCAGGCGAACCACGGAGGCGTACGAGGCCGTGGCCGACCTGGTGGCCACCGGTGTGCTGACACCTCGGATCGACCAGGCCTTCCCGCTCGAGCGGGCAGGCGAAGCACTCGCGACGGTGGAGCGCGGCCACGCAACCGGCAAGGTGATCATCGAAGTCGGCTGAGCAATCACTGTCGGTGGGGTGCGGCACAATCGTGTCCGGATAGACCGAGTACGACGATTGGGCGTGTGTGAAGAAGCTGCGTGTGGCGCTGCTGTTGCTGGTGGCCGCTCTGGCCATGACTGCATTCGGGTCCTGCGACAGAGCGTCGATTCCAGGTTTTTCGCCGCCTCCCCCGGCGCCGGGTAGTCCCACACGAGTGCAGATCGAGGATCTACTTGCACGGGTTCAGGTGGTCGCGGACAGGCCCGACAACCCGGGATACGAGCGGGGCTGCAAAAGCGGGGAGGGCTGCGTGTTCGGTCCGGCGTGGACCGACGATTACGACGGGCCCGGCGGTCACGACGGCTGCGGTACTCGCGACAACGTCCTGGCGCGTTCCCTCACCGAGGTGACGTTCCGCGACGGGACTCGGAACTGCGTGGTCACGTCGGGGGTTCTCGCGGACCCGTACTCCGGTGAGTCCGTCGAATTCGTCAAGGCCGACGCAGGCAAGATCCAGATCGACCACGTCTACCCACTGTCCGCGGCCTGGGACATGGGCGCGAACGCATGGACACCGGACAAGCGAGTCCAGTTCGCCAACGACATCGACTTCAACCTCCTTGCCGTGAACGGGCCCGACAATCAGTCGAAGAGCGACTCCACTCCAGCGCAGTGGCTACCACCCAACGCCGCGTACCGATGCTTCTACGCGGGCAAGTACCTGTCCGTCGCGGCGCAGTACGCGCTGCCGATCACACAGGCGGACCAGCGCGCGCTCTCGTCGGTGGCGCAGAACTGCTGAGAGTAAAGTCCGAACGATGTCCTCGCGCAGCTTCCTCGACCGTGAAACACAACTGTGCATGTCGCTCTCCGGTCGCCCGAGCAACATCGGTACCCGTTTTCACAATTACCTCTACGACGAACTCGATCTGAACTTCGTCTACAAAGCCTTCACGACGACGGATCTCGCTGCCGCGATCGGAGGCGTCCGCGCTCTCGGAATCCGAGGGTGCGCAATCTCGATGCCGTTCAAGGAAGACGTCATCGCATCGATCGACGTGATGCACGATTCCGCGAGCGCCATCGAATCGGTCAACACCATCGTCAACGAGAACGGCATACTGCACGCGTACAACACCGATTATCAGGCAGTCGCGAATCTGCTTGCGTCATCAGGCTTCTCCACCGACTACACGGTTTCGGTGACCGGTAGCGGAGGAATGGCCAAAGCGGTCGTTGCAGCACTTCGTGATTCGGGATTCACCCGAGGCACCGTCGTCGCCCGCAACGAGGTCACCGGTCCGGCTCTGGCCGCCGCCTACGGATACGAGTGGTCTGCCCGCACCGTCCAGGCCGACCTGCTAGTCAACGTCACCCCCGTCGGAATGGCGGGCGGCCCCGACGCCGATGCCTCGCCATACTCCGACGAGCAGATCCACGGCGCCCACGCAGTGTTCGACGTAGTCGCCATGCCGTCGGAAACACCGTTGATCGTCGAAGCCCGGGCCGCAGGCAAGCCCGTTATCACCGGCGCCGAGGTCATCGCACTTCAAGCCGCCGAGCAATTCGTCCTCTACACCGGCATCCGGCCAACGAACGAGCAAATCCAGCGGGCGTCTGAGTTTTCGCGGAGCTAGCCCGAAGACCGTGCAGGGCTATCCAAACGACAGTTTACGTAGGCAACGTCTGAATGCTCACGGGTGACTGTGCGCGGCAGGGATTGGTTTGTCAGAAACTAGCTCTGAAAATAACAGCCCCCACTGGAATGTCAGCGGTCGAAATCAGTGATTTTCAGACGGTTTCAGTAGGTGACAGCACAATCGAACCCGCGGCATGGCACATTGAAACCATTCATGCCATATTCGAACCCTCCAGCGCGACGGCGGTGTTGCCCCGCCGTCGCATCCAGGTCAGCTCAGTCGCATACTGCTTTCGCTGCGTCCTCCGCGGTTGCGAGGGAACCGGTTTCGTATTCTCCGATTGCCGCGACCTTCGCTGCTGATGCCGATGTCGGGTCGAAGGTGTAGCCCAGCCATTCCCTTGCCAGGCGACGCGCGAGTTCGATTCCGATGACACGCTGGCCCATGCACAGCACCTGGGCATCGTTGCTGAGTACGGCACGCTCGACCGAGAAGCTGTCGTGTGCCGTGACGGCCCTGATACCGGGAACCTTGTTGGCGCTGATGGCCACTCCGAGACCGGTGCCGCACACCAGCAGCGCACGGTCGGCCGACCCGTCGGCGATCATGCGTGCCGCGGTGACGGCCACGTGCGGGTAGGCGGTGTGCTCGTCGGTTCCGACGCCCACGTCGGCGACCGATTCGACTCGATCGTCCTTCTCCAGATCGGCCAACAGTGCTTGCTTGTACTGCAGTCCGGCGTCGTCGCATCCGACGACGATTCTCAGCTTGCTCATGATCTACGTTCCTTGCTTCGTGAAGAGTTCGGCGACGGTGGCGACGCACATGCTGAGCGACACCGCGCCCGCGTCGGGGGTCCCGACGCTTTTCTCGGCCAGGGGACGTGCTCGTCCCACCTTCGGACGGAGTTCCGCGGTGCGCTGCGCAGCGTCACCCGCCACGTTCACTGCGTCGGACCACGCAGTCCGCCAGTCACTTCCGCCGGCAACGGCTTTCTCGACGGCCCCGACGAACGGGTCGAGAGCGTCGAGCATTGTCTTGTCTCCCAGCGATGCACCGCCCAGGGATGTCAGGGCGTCGTACCCTGCTCGCAGTGCTTCGGCGACGGCCGCGTCGTCCGGTACGCCGTTGTTGCCCAGTCTGTTTCCAATGGCTGTCAGTGCGGCACCCCACAACACTCCGGAGGTTCCACCTGCTTTCGCTGCCCATGCCGAGCCTGCGGCCGCGAGCACCGATCCCGTGCCGCCGTCTCGGTTGACGGCATCGTCCGCGGCTTCACGTGCAGCAGCCGTCCCCTTCACCATTCCTCGGCCGTGGTCGCCGTCTCCCGCGACGGCGTCGATGCGGCCGAGTTCGTCCTCCGCAGCAGCCATTCGCTCCGCCAGGGCTTCGAGGGACGATGCCACGAACCGAGCGCACTCCCGCGAATGCTCGTCGGACTCCGGCATTACCGCGGACGCAGCCTCGGCCACGTCGTCGGCCGACCGACGCTCCCCGGTATCGCCGGCGACAACTCCCTTGCGATAGGCGGGAGTGTCCGCCGGCGCGGTCCAGAACCTCTCGAGTTCGTCGTCGAGCCACATGACGGTGAGCGAGCAGCCTGCCATGTCGAGGCTCGTGACGAGTTCCCCCACTTCCGGGTCGACGACGCTGTATCCGTGCTCGCGTAATCGACGTGACACCGTCTGCCACACGACGAACAGTTCCTCGTACTTGGTTCGGCCGAGCCCGTTGAGGATCACCGCGATGCGCTCGCCGCTGCCTTCGGGCTTCTCGGCGAGCACGCCATCGACGAGCAGGTCCGCAAGCTCGGCGGCCGTCGGCATGTCGTGGGAGGACACCCCGGGCTCTCCGTGAATACCGAGACCGAGATCCATCGTCCCCTTCGCCACCGTGAACAGTGGGTCCCGGGCACCGGGCATCGTGCAGCCGTCGAAGGCCACGCCCAGCGTGCGGGTGGCGTCGTTCGCGGCGATTCCGACCCGCTCGACACCGTCCAGGTCGTATCCCTCGTCGGCAGCGGCCGACGCGCACCGGAACACCGTGAAATCACCGGCGATGCCGCGCCTCTTGGCGATCTGATCCTTCGGTGCGCTGGCGATGTCGTCGGTGACCGCGAGGTACCGGGCGTCGATTCCCTCGGCTCGCAGCTTCTGCACCGCGAGACCGAAGTTCATGACGTCGCCCGCGTAGTTGCCCGTCGTCAGCAGCACTCCCCCGCCGCGCTCGACTGCACGCGCCACCGACGCGGCATCGTCGGCCGACGGCGAGGTGAAGATGTTTCCCACCACGGCACCGTCGGCGAATCCACGACCCACCACTCCGCAGAACGCCGGATAGTGCCCGGACCCGCCGCCGACGACAACCGTGGCCTTGCCCTCGGGTGTCGCTGTCGCGCGCACCACCCCGCCGGGGACACCGACGACGTACCTCGAGTTGGCGTCGAGGAATCCGTCGAGCATGTCCTCCATGAACGACGCTGGATCGTTGAAAAGCCTTGTCATGACTGGTCCTATCGGAGTCTGAGACCGGATTCGCGGTCGAACAGGTAGATGCGTTCGGCCGGAGCGGAGAGCGCGCATCGATCGTGGCTGCGGTAGCTTTCGCGTGCGGGGGTCTGCACCAGAAGTTCGCCGCCGCCTGCGACGGAAATTTTCGCCTGGCCGAACTCCATCAGGTGCTCGAAGTAGTCCACCGACGCCGCGATCTGCCCGTCACCGGCCACGCCCGCGACGATCGACGCGTCCTGCGGGCGGATACCGACCTTGACGGATGTGCCGTCGGAGACATCGGTGACGTTCACCGACAGTGTGCCGTCCCCGATTTCGACGACACTGGACGTTCCCGAACGACGGACGACACCGTCGAGAACGTTGATCTGCGGCTCGCCGACGAACCCTGCGACGAACAGATTGGCCGGATCGTCGAACACTTCGTCCGGAGTGCCGAACTGCTGAATGACTCCGCCGTCCATGACCGCCAAGCGGTCCGCGAGGCTGAGCGCCTCGACCTGGTCGTGGGTGACCACGATCGTGGTGTACCCGAACTCGCGCTGCAACATCTTGAGTTCGCGTCGAACTCGTTGGCGTGCAGAGGCATCGAGGTGCGAGAGCGGCTCGTCGAGGAGCAGCACCGGAGGGTTCCGAACGAGGGCCCGCGCCAATGCGACGCGCTGCTTCTGGCCACTCGACAGTCCTGCCGGACGCAGCTCGAGTAGATCCTCCATCTCGAGCCTGCGAGCGATGGAGTTCACGAGCTCGTCGGCACCCTTGACCTTGCGTGCCTTCAACCCGTACGCGAGGTTCTCACGAATGGACAGCGGCGGGTACAGCGCGTAACTCTCGAATCCGACCCCGACCTCACGTTTTCCGGGCGGAAGGTCCGTGATGGTCCTGTCGCCGATGCGGATCTCTCCACTCGTGACCGTCTCCAGGCCCGCGATCATCCGCAGAGTCGTGGTCTTGCCGCATCCGGACGGGCCGAGGAGCGCAATCAGTTCACCGGGCTCGATGGTGAGATCGATGCCCTTGACGGCCTTGAATTCTTCCCGCCCACGCGACGAGTAGGTCTTGACCAGGTTGTCGAGCGTCAGGCTCTGCGCGACGGTCGTGGTGTGTACGGCAGTCATCTACTGCTCCTTGCTGTCTGCCGCGCCCAGGCGACGAGTTTCGACGTCCGACGCCCCGTCGGTGCCGTCGAAGATGTGGATGTCCGACGCGTCGACCGACACGGTCACCGTCGCACCTTCGGTGATGTGACGTCCGCCCTTCGACAACGCGATGAGAGTAATTCCGCCGAGATCGACGGACACCTCGACGTCGCGTCCGAGACGTTCGGCGAGTACGACGGTGCCCTCGAAGTTCACCTTCCCCGGCTGCGTCGACGCCTGCGCGAGCACGTCGACGTCGCAGGGCCGAATGCCGATGCGCGCGTTGTCCCCTCTCGACAGCATTGCCGGAGCGGACACCTCGATGCTGCTTCCCAACACGCGCAGCGATCCGTCGTCGACGGTTGCGTCGTAGAGGTTGATCTCGGGCTGACCGAGGGCCTTGGCGACGAACGTGTCCGCCGGTGTACGCCAGATGTTCTCGGGAGTGTCCACCTGGACCACACGCCCCTCGCGGAGGATCGCGATGCGATCTCCCAGGGCGAGGGCTTCCTGATAATCGTGGGTGACGTAGACGGTGGTGGTCTTGGACATCTCACCCAACTGCCTCAGTTCGACGCGCATGGCCGCACGAAGCTTCGCATCGAGGTGCGAGAGGGGCTCGTCCAGCAGGTAGACGTCGGCCGGACGGACCAGCACGCGACCGAGCGCGACACGCTGACGTTGACCGTTGGACAGCTCGCGCGGAAACCGCTTCAGCAGATGGTCGATACCGAGAGTCGTCGTCACGGACTTGATGCGTTCGGTCTGCTCGGCTTCGGTGTACTTGCCGGTGCGGCCGGACTTCAGCGGCGATGCCAGGTTCTCCGACACGGTCTTCTGCGGGTACAACGCGTAGCTCTCGAACGCCATCGCGACGTTGCGGTGGTACGGCTCCACAGCTGTCATGTCCGTGCCACCGATGTGGACGGCACCGTCGTCGACCTCGACCAGTCCTGCAATGGACTTGAGCGTCGTGGTCTTGCCCGCCCCGGACGGACCGAGGATGACGAAGAACTCGCCGTCCGCGATGTCGAGATCGAGTCCGTCGATTCCGATCTTCTTGCCGTACTTCTTGCTCAGTCCTTTGACTGCAAGCTGTGCCATCTAGGATTTCACCGCCCCGAACGAGAGACCGCGAACCAGGTAGCGCTGAATGGTGAGCGCCAGGATCAGCGGTGGGAGTGCTGCGATGACTGCTGCCGCCGCAGTGAGGTTGTAGTAGGCCTGTCCGCCACCGCCGAGGTACTTGGTGATCGCGACGGTGACCGTGCTGGCGTTGCTGTCGGACAGGATGAGCGGGAAGACGTAGTTGTTCCACGCGAAGATGAAGGCCAGCAATGCAGCTGCAGCGATGCCCGGACGCACCAACGGAAGAGCGACCATGACGAACGCCCGCGAGCGGGTGTACCCGTCGAGAAGCGCGGCCTGTTCCAGATCCTCCGGCAGATCCTGGAAGTAGGAGCGCAGGATCCACACGACGAGCGGCATGGTCACCAACTGCAGCACCCAGATCATGCCGACCTTGGTGTCGAACAACCCGATCTGGTTGTAGATGACGAACAGCGGCACGATCACCATGAGCTCGGGCGCGAATCGGAACGAGAGCATCTGGAACATCAGATCGTTGCTGCCCTTGTACTGCCAGCGACCCGCCGCATAGGCGGCGGGGATACCGATGACGAGCGAGACGATGACCGCGCCGCCGCAGTTGATGAGGCTGGTGAGCAGAGACGACGTGAAATCGACGCTGGTGAGGTCGGTTCCGCGCTGGCTGAGCACGGTTCCGAAGTTCTCGAACGTCGGCGTGAAGGAGAAGTACGTGCTCGTCTGCTCGGCGTCGGACTTCAGCGCCAGTAACACCATCCACACGATGGGGAACAGCGAGAACACGAACCACACCAGCAGTACGACGTCCGCGGCGACCGAGGCCGGGGTGAACCGGCGCTGCCCTGGAAGCAATTCCTTTGCCATGATGTCAGTTCTCCGCTCCAGCGGCGCGCCGCTGTGCTTTGCCGAGCACGCTCACGAGGAAGCGCGCGGTGATGAACACGAGGATCCACAGCAGGAACATGTAGGTGCTGCCGCGGGAGTAGTCGAGGTTGATGATCGAGTCCTCGAACGCACCGATCTGCAACGAACGGGTCGCGACACCCGGCCCACCGGCCGTCAGAACCCATGGCACGTCGAAGAACTTGAGGTTGTCCATGAAGCGGAAGATCACCGCGACGAGGATGTACGGCCACAGCATCGGCAACATGAGCCGGCGGAACATGTAGAACCAGCTCGCGCCGTCGACCTCGGACGCTTCGAACGGTTCCTTCGGCAGGGAACGGATGCCGGCGAGAACGAGAATCGCGACGAACGGCGTGAAGATCCACAGGTCGACGAGGATCACCGAGAACAGCGCGTTCTGACTGCTCAACCAGTCGAACGTGTTGCCCAGTCCCAGAACGTGATTCAGCACACCGAACTGCGGGTTGAACATCAGCTTCCACACCACCGCGGCGATCACCGGCGCGATCATCAGCGGAAGGATCAGCACCTTCTCGAAGATGCGGCCGACGATCGACGACCGGTTGAGCAGCAGCGCGATGATCACGCCGATGACGGTCTCCACGATGGTCGCCACCACTGCGAACGTGCCCGTGACGCGCACGCTCGACCAGAACTGCGCGTCACCGAGAACGCTGGCGTAGTTGGCGAAGCCGACGAACACCGGGTTCGGGTTCACGGCAGCGTAGTTGAGGAACGAGTACCACGCGCCGACGAAGAACGGGTACAGAATTCCGACGACGATCAGGACGGCGGGAACCGACAACAGATACGGACGCAGCCGACGACGCCACCGCGGCACCTCGGGCTTGGCCGTGGAACCCGGAACAGGCGCGCCCGTCGAACGCGAAGGCTCAGTGCGCGTGGCCATGACGTACCTCTTTCTGAAAAGTCATCACAGGTTCACCTTCGAGGTGTTGGTTTTCGCCAGTCCGTCGAGCCGGGACTGAGCGTCGTCGCCGCCGTAGATGTCCTGGAGTGCCGACGCCCAGTTCTGCGTGGTGTCGAAGAACTTCTTCTGCGGAGTGAACTGGATCTTCGACTGGTCGATCACGGTCTCGAACGTCTCGAGATAACCCGCTTGGTCGGCGACCTGGTCCTTGAAGACACCGTCGAACACGGACTTGCGGACCGGGTCGGCGTAGATCCCGCCCTGAACAGCTTTCGACATCGCTTCCTTGCCCGTGGCCCACTGCATGAACAGCCAGGCTGCGTGCTTGTTCTTCGACATCGAGTTCATCGCCAGCGACCACGTCCACAGGTTCGTGGCGTAGCTGCCGTCGGGACCTGCAGGACCGGGGTACCACCCGATGTTGCCTGCCTGTGCCGACGCACCCGGCTTGTTCTTCGGGTAGGTCGCACTGTCGGCGTCGAACACCATCATGGCTTTGCCATCACCGAGATCACCGGTGGCGTTGGGGTAGTCGTAGGACGTCCACGACGTCGGTCCGGCCTTGTGCTGCATCTCGATCCACTTCTCGGTGAACGCAACTGCCTTCTCCGAGTTCATCCGGGCCTGCAACTCGCCGTTCTCGAAGACGTAGTCCTGCGCACCTTCACGCGTGAACTGGGTCATGAAGCCGGGGTGAATCGTCGCCCACGACTTGGACCCGCGAGTCGCGATTCCGTAGCGGTTCTGCGAACGATCGGTGAGGTCGATGGCCAGCTGCACGAAGTTGTCGAAGGTGTCCGGCAGCGTGATGCCGTTGTCGTCGAAGAACTTCTTGTTGTACGCAACGACGTTGTTCTCGAATCCCCACGGCAGCGCCCACTGACCACCGGTACCGAGCGGTGAGCCCTGCTCGAAATCCCAGCTGGTCGACGTGCGCAGACCCTCGTAGATGTCCTCGAAGTCGTACTCGGCGCTGGTGGCCGAACTGTTCTGCAACCAGGGGTTCAAGTCCTCGAGCCATCCGGGCGGGCCGTACTGCCAGATGAAGTACGCCCCCAGCATGAAGACGTCGTGTTTGCCGGTACCGCCGGCAAGTTCGGTGTTGAGCTTGGTGAAGTAGTCCGCCTCGGGCACCAGGTCCGCATTGACGGTGATGCCGGTCAGCTGTTCGAACTCGGCGAGCAGCGGTTGGAACGACTGCTGGTACGGATGCGGGGTCTGCAGGATGTTGAGGGTCGTACCCTCCACGGCCTTCCAATCGAACGACCCGCTCACTTCGCCGGCGCCGTTGACGGCGTTCACGCCACCTCCGACTCCGCAGGACGACAGAATCGGCACCGACGCTGCGGCGACGCCTGCCAGCCCCATCGCGCGGAGCATGTCCCGCCTCGAGAATTGACGATAAGTCATGGGTAAGTCTCCAAAGTGCTTCGTGCAGGAGCGAATCAGGACGGAATCAGCGAAACCTTGACCGACTCTGCGCCGCTTCCGACGAGGTCGAGACCCTTCTGGAAGTCAGCGAGGGGTAGTTGATGGGTGCAGATCTTGTCCATCGGCAAGACACCGGACTCGATCATGCGGATGGCTGCGGGCCAGCAGTACGGGCCGAGATGCGCGCCGAGAACGTCGAGTTCCTTGTCGTCGGAGATGATCGACCAGTCGACCGTGACATCGCTTCCGAAGACGCCGTATTCGACGTACGTGCCGAGCTTGCGAAGCAGGTTGAGTCCCTGCGGAACGGCAGTGGGATGTCCTGTCCCTTCGAGGTAGACGTCGGCGCCGTATCCGTCGGTGAGGTCCTTGACGATCTTCTCGGCATCCTCGTTGCGGATGTCGACGACGATGTCGGCGCCGCATTCCTTCGCGAGCGCCAGCTTCTCCGGCTGCATGTCGAGCGCGATGACATGCGCGGGGTTCTTCGCCCGTGCGCCGGCGATCATACCCAGGCCGATGGGGCCGCATCCTGCGACGACGACGACGTCGTCGAATGTGATCCCTGCCCGCTCGACGGCGTGCAGCGAGCAGGACAGGGGCTCGGTGAATGCTGCGTGCGCGGCGGGGATGTCCTTGGACACTTTGTGCACCAATGCTTCTGCGGGGTACACCATGTAGCTGGCCATTGCGCCGGGGGTGCGACGCTTGAATCCGTACAGGTCGTGCGGCGCGCACATGTGGTACTGGCCGCGCAGGCAGAAGCGACACTTCCAGCACGGCACGATCTGCTCCGACACCACACGGTCACCGACCGAGACGTTCCACCTGGCCGACGCCTCGTCGTCGATCACAACGATTTCACCCACGAATTCGTGACCGGGAATGACGTCGGTCTCGGCCCAGGCGGGTCGGTTCTCGTCGCCCCAGAACTTCGCTGCGCCGTGGTAGCACTTGAGGTCGCTTGCGCAGATCCCGACCGCCTCGACGCGAACCAGGGCTTCGCCGGGCCCGGGTACCGGTACCGGCACTTCCTCGAGCCGGTAGTCCTCCGGGCCGTGGCAGACCACAGCCTGCATCTTCTCCGGGATTGTCGTGTCCGGCATCTATGACTCCTCGTTCAGCAGTTTCGTGTCCGCGCGGTCGTCGCGGGTGAGGCGAGACATTGCCTGTCGGCGATGTGTTGGCGCTCACATTAACGAACAGGTATACATATGTCCAGAACGAATGTTCAGCAATTCAAACTCCGTGCACATATGTTCAGTGGGATACTTCCGACCATGGCGATCACAGGATCTGCGAGCGAGAACCCCCTGTCGGGCCAATCGGCCGACGGGAGCCACTTCGCGCCGACCTTGCTCTACACGGCGGCCAAGCTCTACTACGACGAGGACGCCACTCAGGCCGAGGTCGCCGCCAAACTCGGAACCAGCCGAGCGACGGTCAGCAGACTTCTCTCCGAGGCGAGGCGTCAGGGAATCGTTCGTATCGAGGTCGTGCCACCGAGCAACTACTCGCAGGACGATCTGGCGGACAGCGTTGCGTCCGCCCTCGGCCTCGAGTACGTCTACCTGTCGGCACCCCTGCCCCCGGCCACGCCGTCGAAACCGACGGTCGATCTCATGGGTCGCTACCTCGCTCCCGCAGTGTCCAAGGCACTCGCCGCGGTCGGGCTCGTCCCCGGCGACATCCTGTTGGTCTCCTCCGGCAGAACCGTGTACGAAGTGGCTCAGTTCGACCTGGACAGAATCCCGGGAATCCTGGTGGCTCCGACCGTCGGCGGCAACGACCAGCCCGAGGAGTGGTACCAGACGAACGAGATCACCAGACTGATCTCCAACAAACTCGGCGGACGAGCCAACTACCTGTTCGCACCCGCGCTTCCCGGTGCCGATCTGTACTCGATCATCCACTCGGACCCCGCAATTCAACGCGTGCTCGAACTCTGGCCCCAGGCCCGGTGCATCCTGATGGGCGTCGGGGCACCTCCCCTCCTGCGCTCCGACATACCCCGCTTCGTCCCGACCGACTCCGCATCACTGCGAGACTCTGTCGGCGACGTGTGCTCACGCTTCTACGACCGGGACGGAAACTCTGTCGAGTTCCCCGGCTCCGATCGTCTGATCGCGGTGGAACTGGATGCACTGCAGAAGATTCCGGTCGGTATCGCGGTGGCAGTCGGGTCGGACAAAGTGGTGCCGATCGTCAGCGGCGCGCGAGCGCACTTCTTCAATCGACTCGTCACGGACCCGGCGACCGCACAGGACATCCTGTCCCACATCACGACACTCGACGAGGAAGACACGGCATGACACCTACGATCGACCGATCCACGACTCCGAGCCTCGACGGCAAACGCGTGCTGATCACGGGCGCAAGTCGCGGCATCGGCGCCGACATCGCGCAGACGTTCGCCGCGGCAGGCGCGCGCCTCGTTCTCTCCGGTCGAGATCACGAATCGCTCGAAAGCTTCTCTCGCACACTCGACACCGAGACCGCCATCGTCGTCGCAGATCTGTCGACAGCAGCGGGTCCGGACACGCTCGCCGCCGACGCCGTCGACGCATTCGGCGGCGTCGACGTACTCGTCAACAACGCCGGAATCTCCTACCCGGAAACGGTGGACGCACTCGATACAGCGCACTTCGACGAAGTGATCCAGGTCAATTTGAGAGCCCCGTCGTTGCTCGCAGCGCGTATCGGCCGAGCAATGGCGGACGGCGACGGCGGATCCATCGTCACCGTCGCATCGGCCGCGGCACTACGACCACTCCCCGAGCACTACGCGTACTGCACGTCCAAAGCCGGACTCATCATGGCCACCAAAGTGCTCGCGCTCGAACTCGGCGGGCGAGGCGTCCGGGCCAACTCCGTCTGCCCCACAGTAGTTCTCACCGACATGGGCCAGAAGGTATGGGGCGACCCGGTGAAATCCGCACCGATGCTCGCGCGGATCCCCTCCGGCCGATTCGCCGAGCCGTCGGAGGTGTCGGCGACTGCGCTGTGGCTCGCCTCCGACGCGTCGGCGATGATCAATGGAATCGACATCCCGGTCGACGGCGGTTACCTGGTCAGTTGAGCGCCCGCGTGCACGATGTCTCGCGTCGCCGGGTAGAGCTGGAGCCAACTGGCATACAGGTCGTCGTACAGGGCGCGGTGTGCAGGATTCGGCGGCACCTCGGATGCCACGGTGGCCCAGTCGGTTTCGGGCGATACCTCCCCGACCCCGATAGCGGCCAGCAGGCCGTCACCGTAGCTCGCCCCGATGGCCTGCTCGGTGACGAGCTGCGTCTGTCCGGTGATGTCGCTGAGCGCCTGCGCCCACACCGGACTCCGCAGCCCACCACCCACGGCGACGGCTCGGTTGACCGGCGTGGCCGCGTCGTCGAACATCTCCAGAATCTGCCTGATACCGAAGGAGATTCCCTCGTACGCAGCCCGGAAGATATGACCTCGTCCATGCCGAAGAGTCAGTCCTGCCATCACACCGCGAGCATCGGCGTCGAACACCGGCGTTCGCTCGCCTGCGAGGTACGGCAGGATCAACAACCCCTCGGCCCCTGCTGGAACGGCCGATGCCTCACGCATCAGCTCCTCGAACGGCGCTCCACCGGTGAGTGTCCGAAGCCACGTGGTCAGTGAACCGGCGGTGGATGTTCCCGCCGCGAGTGCATACGTGCCTGCCTGCACTCCCGTGGTGGTCCACAGCGCAGAATTCGTGTGATAGTCCGCCAACACCTGCACCAGGAACATCGTCGATCCGTACATCAACATCAGATCACCCGGATGCCGCACTCCCACACTGAATGCCTCGGCGTACGCGTCGACAGTTCCCGCCACCACGGGCGTGCCGACAGGGATGCCGGACGCAGCACTGCCGCGCGCATCGACATGTCCGACGACCTCGCTCGGCCACGCCAACCTCGGCACCTCGAGTCCGCCCAGAACTCGGTCGATCCAGTCTGCGTTCCAACCGAATTCACGAACCGAGTAGAGAGGGTCGCACTGACTGGCCGTGTGATGGTCCTGCACGTACTCACCGGTGAGCTTGGCGACGATGTACGAATTGGATCCGTACCACCGTCTCGCACGATCGAACACCTCCGGCTCGTTCTTGCGAACCCACTCGATCTTCGGCCCCACTGCCTGACTGGACAACGATTTGCCACATCGCTCCAGAATGGCGTCGGCACCGAAATGCTCGGTGAGCTCCTTGATTTCGCACGAGGCCCGTGAATCGATCCCGTACAGGATCGCCGGCCGCACCGGACGCAGTTCGGAGTCGGTGAGCACCAGACACGGACCGACCCCACTGACACAGACGCCCGCGACCTCGGAACCCGACGGAACCCGGTTCATCAACGCCGATGCGATGACGCACACGTCACCCCACCAGACCGCATCCGCATCCACTTCCGCCCAGCCCGGGTGCGGTAACGACATCTCGTGGGCTCGCTGCTCCGAGGCGAGAACCTCTCCGTCGGCGGTGACGAGGACGCCCTTGCTGCTGCCGGTGCCCATATCGATTCCCACGAACAACTTCACGATTGCAACACTAACGGAGCACATCGGCCGCTGTGGCCGGTAAGCACGCATCCACGATTACCGGCGTACCCCCACACAGGGCATCATTGCTGTTCGTGGCAGAGCCGACCCGATCGACACCGAGCGCACTTCAACCGATCCTCGCGGGCATCGTCGCCGCGCTCGTCGGTTTCACCAGTTCGTTCGCCGTGGTGCTGACCGGTCTTCGCGCGGTGGGCGCGTCACCGACGGATGCAGCGTCGGGGCTCCTGGTGATCTGCGTGACTCAGGCTCTCGGAATGATCTACCTCTCCCGGCGGTATCGCCAACCCATCACCCTTGCCTGGTCGACGCCCGGTGCCGCGCTGCTGGCCGGGACAGGAGCGGTGGCCGGCGCGTGGCCCGCTGCCGTCGGCGCGTTTCTCGTCGTCGGCGCATCGGTGATCACCACCGGGCTGTGGCCGCGTCTCGGCGCACTGATCACGTCCATTCCCACATCTCTCGCGCAGGCGATGCTCGCGGGTGTCCTGTTGCCGCTGTGCCTGAAACCGGTAACTGCATTCGCCGCATCACCCGGGGCGATCGCACCGGTCATCGTGGTCTGGCTGGTGCTGCAGCGTTACTCTCCGCGGTGGGCCGTTCCTGCTGCATTCGGCACCGCAGCCGTGGTCATTGCCATCGATGTCGCTGTCGCGCAGCGTATTCCCCCCGCCGCGGACTTGATTCCGCACGTCGCCTTCACCGCACCGGACTGGACGTGGCAAGCAATCGTCGGGATCGCGCTGCCGCTGTACATCGTCACCATGGCATCGCAGAACATCCCGGGCGTCGCCGTCATGAAGTCCTACGGATACGACGTACCCTGGCGGCCCGCGATGGGGGTCACCGGCCTGGGAACGATGGTGGGCGCACCGTTCGGTGGGCACGCCGTCAACCTCGCAGCCATCAGCGCAGCCCTGGCCGCGGCGCCGCAGGCGCACCCCGACCCCCAGCGTCGCTGGATCGCAGCATCGTCGGCAGGCTGGTTCTACCTTCTCCTCGCAGCATGTTCGGCTGCCGTGGCGACTCTTGTGTCCGTTGCGCCTGCCGGTGTGGTCGAAACCGTTGCCGGACTGGCGTTGCTGGGCACGCTCGCCGCCTCGCTCGCCGGTGCCCTGAAAGACGAGAACGAGAGGGAGTCGGTCGTTCTCACGTTCGTGATCGCGGCGTCGGGCATCGGCATCTTCGGTATCGGCTCCGCCTTCTGGGCGTTGGTCGTCGGCCTCGTCGTTCGCTGGGTTCTGGCGCGCGGCCGATAGAGTCAGCAACCATGACCGCCTCCGCCGGCCAGCGAGCCGAACGCAACACCGCCGCCGAGTACCCGGCCCTCTGGCCGATCGCCACGCGGTGGGACGACAACGATCACTACGGGCACGTCAACAACGTCACCTACTACTCGTACTTCGACACCGCGGTGAACGGTTGGCTGATGCACACCACAGGCGTGGACATCAGGGCACTGGATGCCATCGGTGTGGTCGCCGAGACGTCGTGCAAGTACCACAGCGAGTTGTCGTTCCCCGACGCCCTGCAGGTCGGCCTGTCGGTCGAGAAACTGGGCACCCGCAGCATCGTCTACGCGCTCGCTCTGTTCCGCGAAAGCCCGGGCGACGAGCTGCACCTGGCAGCCACCGGCCGATTCGTCCACGTGTACGTCGACGCGCAGACGCGTCGTCCCGTCGCCATTCCCACCGAGATCGAAGCCGCCGCCCGCACTCTTGTGACCGGGTCTGATTAGGCGGAGATTTCAGATTTCAGAGGCCGATGTCGTCGGCTGTGCTGAGAGCCCGGGCGATGATGTCGTCGATGAGGGTCGTCGTGGGAGAACCGGCGTCGGCGCGGTTGCGGGCGTCGGCTTCCGCTCGTCGCATGACGCCCTCGGCGATGATGGACAGCTTCCACAGCGCGAGCACCTGCCAGAATCCGACGGCTGTGACGTCGCGCCCCGTCTTCGCTGCGTAGTCGGCCGTCAATTGCTGTCGGGTCGGGAAGCCGGGCAAGGTCGAGGCCATGAACGGCCCTGCGACGGCGTCGCCCGCTTCCGGCCAGTAGGCGAGGAGCCCGCCGATGTCCGCGAGTGGATCACCGAGCGTGCACAGTTCCCAGTCGACGACGGCCACGATGTCACCGGCGGTGGGTGAGGTGATCACGTTGTTGAGGTGGAAGTCGCCGTGCACCAACGTCAGTTCTCGTTGATCCGGGATGTTCGCTGCGAGACGCTCGGCGAGAGTGTCGATTGCCGGTACTTCACGTGTCTGCGTGTGCTGCCACTGTGTTCGCCAGCGCTTGAGTTGCCGCTCCGCGTACGGCTTGTGGCTGGCCAGGTCCGTGAGCCCGACGCTGTCGAGGTCCACCCGGTGAATGCTCGCGAGCGCGCTCGTCATGCTGGATCCGATTGCCCGGCGAATGTCGGGTGCGGTGGCCTCGGCTTTCTGCACCGAATCGAGCACGACGCCGTCGACGTAGCTCATGAGCACCAGAGGCACGTCGGACACCTGTGAATCCTCGGTCACCGCGATCATCTTGGGGACCGGAACACCGGTGTTCTGCAGGGCGGTGAGGATCCGGTATTCCCGGACGACGTCGTGTGCGGATGCCAACAACGTGCCGAGTGGCGGCCTCCGCAGTACCCAGCGACTACCGCCGGCGTCGGCGACCGCGTACGTGAGGTTGGATTGTCCGTTGCCGACCCTGTCGTATGTCAGCGGGGCCACTGCACCGATGCCGAGGCCTCCGATCCATTCGGAGACGGCGTCGAAGTCCACACCTGTCGTCATACGCTCGAAGGTCCTTTCACTTGCGAATCAACACTCGTCACTGTCGCACGGACGACGCGTGACCGAGCGTGGATTCGCCGAACAACGAGCTGCGACGTGTCGTGCGACGAGCGACGCCGCGGACGCACCCGTGTGGGCGTCCGCGGCGTCGAATGGATAGTGAGAAGTACTCTCAGCTGGCCTTCGGGAGCTCGGTGTCGGCGGCTGCGTCGACGATCGGGGCGGAAACGTTCACGTCCTCAGGGCTCGATTCCGTGACGTCGCGGCGAGCGGCCACCTCGTCGACATCACCGACGAGCAAGGACACCAGCGCGTCGGGCTCACTCGTCCACGCCGCGGACATCGTGCGCATCTCGGACGGGGAGAACAGCCCGCTCATACGCAGGGCGTCGATCCACTCGGCGACGGCGTCCGGCGTAGCCGCCGGAATGGACTCGCGGTCGAGGCGAGCTACCTCGAACTCGCACGAGAAGAACGCGCGCATCATCTCCAGCTGAGAAGAGGACAGCGGCGCCGAATCGACTGCGGCGTCCAGCACTGTGGGTGTCGCGTCCGCGAGATCCTGGCGGGTGTGTGCGAGGGTCATGATGTCTCCTTCGATCGGCGTCGCTGTGCGGTGCCAGGTCAGCCGCTCGGCCTAACCTTCTCGGCACCGTTCTCAGATCGTTACGAAGAGATTTGTAACGAATTTGCACTCCTGTCCGATTCATCGAAACTACGCTTCCGCTCGGTTGTGTCGCCAGACCAAACCGAATGATGTGATAAGCGTCACACGAGTAGCCGACATCCGGCGACTATCCAGCTACGAATGCTTACCAAGATCGTCCACCCACGACCTCTCACCGCGGGCTCGACGCAAACAACCAGGTAGCGTGCGTGCAGTGATCGACAAGGCCGCAATCTCGACAGCCGCTGCCCGCCGCGCCCGCGCCGCCGTTTTCGGAGTGTTCGCCGTCAACGGCTTCCTCTTCGCTATCTGGGTCGTGCACATTCCGACCGTCGAGCGTCAGGTCGGTATCTCGCACGCCACCCTCGGATCGCTGCTCCTCGTCTTGGCGGGCGGAGCGATCGTGGGGATGCAGGCCGCCGGCCCGTTGGCCGACCGATACGGCAGTTATCGAATCGTTACTGTCGCCGGAGTGCTGCTGTCCACCGCAGTCGTCGGTCCGGCGCTCGCCACGAATGCCGCCACCTTGGGTGCAGCGCTCTTCGTGTTCGGCATCTTCAACGGTGCTCTCGACGTGTCCATGAACTCTCAGGCAGTGGACGTCGAGCGCGTCTACGCGCGACCGATCATGTCCGCATTCCACGCTCTGTTCTCGGTCGGTGGCGTCGTGGGTTCACTCGTGGGAGCCGCCACCCTGTCCATCGGCATCCCGATCCTGTCGACCACGATCGGAGCAGCCGTTGTCGGCATCGGCGTGTTGGCCTGCTGCCGCCCGTTCCTGGTCCCCCGCACGTCGCCGCACACCGGGGAGTCCGAAGCCGACGGTTCCGCGCGGGGCCGATTCTCTCCGCGCGTCCTGGCGCTCGGAGCCCTTGCGTTCGCCCTCCTTCTGTCCGAAGGGGTCGCCAACGACTGGAGCACGTTGCAGGTGAAGGAGCACCTCGCCACGTCGGACAGCACCGCAGCTCTCGCCTTCGGATTCTTCGCGACGATGATGACCGTCGGCAGGTTCTGTGCGGATCGAGTCAGCGCGCGCTTCGGCCCGGTCGCGGTGGTCAGGTACGGCAACGCGATCGCGGCAGCGGGGATGGCTCTGGTCTTGGTCTCGGACGTGCTGCCGCTGACGCTCGCCGGATGGGCGTTGTTCGGCCTCGGATTGTCCGGCAGCGTTCCGCAGATCTTCACCGCCGCAGGCAACCTCGGAGGCGGCGCGGCGACCAACATGTCTCGCGTCGTCGGAATGGGATACGTCGGGCTGCTGGCCGGACCTGCGATCGTCGGCTGGATCGCCCACTTCGTGTCCCTCACCTCGGCGATGGCTGTCCCGTTGGCGCTGACGATTGTCGCTGCAGCCGCCGCGGGAACTGTTCGACCGCGCACGGTGTTGCCCGAACGGGATTGACGGAACCTTCACACCGCACGCTCAGAGTCGTACGGCATCCTCGTAGCCGAAGGACAGGCGTGCGGACAACGCAGTAGTACTACAGGGGCGACACGAAGGGGGTGTTGTAGGCAGTGAGTGCCGACACCGACAGCATGGAATTGGTGCAGCTCGAGGGCATCGAGATCGACCACGACGCACTGGCTCGAAGCAGGCGATTGATGGCACGGCTCGTCGCAGTCGCCGGGCTGCTGGGAGTACTGGCCGTGGTACTCGTGGTGCTTCCGCTCGCGGGCGTGACGTATCCGTATTCGCGGGCGCTGGTTCCCAGCTTGGACGGACCCGCGAACGCACTGCTCGAAGCGTTCGGAGTCACCCCCGTTCTGGTCGCGGTGGCAGGTCTGACGGTGGTGTCGCTGATTCGTAAGCTGCCGTACGGGATCGGTGCCGTCATCGCCCTCGTACTCGGAGCGTCTCTGACGACGGCAGCGGTGCGGTCGTGGGCCGACGGCTGGGTGCCGGCGTCGGCGCTGCCGAACGGGTACGTGACGGCGTGTGCATCGTTGGTGTGCGCGGCGACACTCGTCGCGAGTGCGCGGTTCCTGCCGATGGTGTGGGGACTCGGCGCGGTTGCAGTGGCGACGGTGTCCGCGGCGGCCGTCATCGGCGGTTCGGCGACAGTCGTGGGCATCGTGACGACTGTGGCTATCGTGACCGCGTGGTGGGCTGGGTCGTCCGCAGTCATGTTGTACTCGCCCGTCGCTGCCGAGCGTGAGGCCCAGAATCCGTTCGACACCGCTGCTCTCGCACTGCGAAGACTGCGCTAGAACGCCGATAGCCCGGTGACCGTGTCAGGCCACCGGGCACTCGCACCGAAGAACGAACTACAGAGCTTTGAGCTCCTCGATCACCGAGTTGACGGACTTCTTCGCGTCGCCGAACAACATCGAGGTGCGATCGGCGGTGAACAGCGGGTTGTCGATACCGGCGTAACCCGAGCTCATCGATCGCTTGAGCACGATCACCGACCGCGACTCGTCGACGTTGAGGATCGGCATACCGTGGATCGGGCTCGACGGGTCGTTGCGCGCCGCCGGGTTGGTGACGTCGTTGGCGCCGATGACGATGGTGACGTCGGTGCGATTGAACTCGCCGTTGATGTCGTCCATTTCCTTCATCGCGTCGTACTCGACGTCGGCCTCGGCGAGCAGCACGTTCATGTGCCCCGGCATACGGCCGGCAACGGGGTGGATCGCGTACTTGACCTCGACGCCCTTGCTCTCGAGGATCGACGCCATGTCCTTGACGGCATGCTGAGCCTGCGCGACAGCGAGGCCGTACCCGGGCACGACGATGACCTGCGATGCGTACGCCATCTGGATCGCTGCATCCGCGGCCGATGTCGACTTGACCGTGCCACCCGATGCGTCCGCGCCCGGTCCGGCATCGCTACCACCGCCACCGAACGACCCGAACACGATCGCCGGAATGGACCGGTTCATCGCCGTTGCCATCAGGTTGGTCAGGATCGAACCGGATGCGCCGACGATCATGCCTGCCACGATCATGGCCGTGTTGTTCAACGCAAGACCGGCAGCCGCTGCCGACAGTCCGGTGAGCGCGTTGAGCAGCGAGATCACGACGGGCATGTCCGCGCCGCCGATCGGGAACACCACGAACAGACCCATCAGCCCGGCTGCGACGAGCACCAGCACGATGAACCACACCGAGGTGCCCTCACCCGGAGTCGACTTGACACCGATGTAGATCGCGACCGCCACGGCGAGGACGAGCAGCACGATGTTGGTGAGCTGGAAGATGCGCGCATTCTTCACGAACGCCTTCTCGACGTTCTTGTTCAGCAGTTCCTGCAGCTTGAGGAACGCCACGAGCGAACCCCAGAACGACACCGAACCGATGACTGCGGCGAACAGCGATCCGACGACGATGTGCACCGTCGGCTCTTCACCGTGCTGGAACGCCGAGAACCCGTCGGTCTCGATGAACTCCGCCCACGCGATGAGCGCGACGGTGCCGCCGCCGACGCCGTTGAACAGCGCCACCAGCTGCGGCATGGCCGTCATCTTGGTGCGCTTGGCCGGCGGAACGCCGAGCAGAACACCGATCGCGAGACCGGCGGCGATGAGAATCCAGTTGATCGCGGCGGCGTCGCGCACCTCGATCAGGGTCGCGACGACGGCGATACCCATACCGACAGCGGCGATCCAGTTGCCGCGGACGGCGGTCTTCGGGCCCGTCAGGCCCATCAGACCGTAGATGAACATCGCGAACGCAACGATGTAGAGAATGTTGACGACATTGTTCATCAGGAATCGGCACCCTTCTGGCCAGAATCAGACGACGCCGCAGGATCAGAAGCGACGGGTGCCTTCTTGGACTTGAACATGCTGAGCATGCGGTCGGTGACCAGGAAGCCGCCGACGACGTTGAGCGTGCCGAAGATCAGCGCGACGAACGCGATGATCCGCACACCCCACGACGCATCCTCGGGCAGACGGCCGAGCACGATGAGCGCGCCGAGCACGACGATGCCGTGAATGGCGTTGGTGCCGGACATCAACGGTGTGTGCAGCGTGTTGGGAACCTTGGAGATGACGGCGAATCCGACGAAGCCCGCCAACACGAGAATCGCGATGTTCGCGAGAAGAGCGGTGTACATCAGGCGTCAGCCTTTCTGGTGACACAGGACTGCGCGACGACCTCGTCGGAGAAGTCCGGCGTGAGTGCGCCGTTCTCGTCGAGAAGCAGTTCCAGCAGTGCGGAAACGTTCTTCGAGTACAGCTCGCTGGCGTGCTCGGGCATGGTGGCCGGCAAGTTCAGCGGCGAGGCGATGGTGACGTCGTGCTTGACGACGGTCTGGCCGGGCTCGGTCAGCTCGCAGTTGCCGCCGGTCTCACCGGCGAGGTCGACGACGACACTGCCGGGCTTCATGCCCTCGACAGCGGCGGCCGTCACCAGACGCGGAGCCGGACGACCCGGCACCAACGCGGTGGTGATTACGACGTCGAAACCCTTGATCGCTTCTTCGAGTGCCTGCTGCTGCTGGGCACGCTCGTCCTCGGTCAGCTCACGTGCGTATCCGCCCTCACCGGCAGCGTCGATCCCCAGATCGAGCCACTGCGCACCGACGGAACGAACCTGATCGGCCACCTCCGGGCGCACGTCGTAACCGGTTGGCCGGCCGCCGAGACGCTTCGCTGTCGCCAACGCCTGCAGACCCGCGACACCTACGCCGAGGACCAGCACGGTCGCCGGCTTGACCGTGCCTGCGGCGGTGGTGAGCATCGGGAAGAAGCGAGTCGATTCCGACGCGGCCAACAGAACGGCCTTGTACCCGGCCACGTTGGCCTGCGAGGACAGTGCGTCCATCACCTGTGCGCGGGAGATACGCGGGATCGCCTCGACCGCGAACGCCTGCACCCCGGCGGCGGCGAGTGCGTCGATCTTGTTGTCGGCGTTACGCGGCGCCAGGAATCCGATCAACGTCGAACCCGACGACAACTTCGAGATCTCGGCATCCGTCGGCGGGGCCACCTTCACCACTACGTCGGCGGACCACGGGTCCCCGATCGTTGCTCCGGCCGCGGCATACAGCTCGTCCGGAATCAACGCTCCCGAACCCGCACCGGACTCGACGACGACCTCGACGCCCTTACCGATCAGCGACGCGACGACCTTGGGCACCAAGGCCACTCGGCGCTCGCCGTCCGCGGACTCACGCACGACACCGACACGTGTCGTCCTGCTCTCTGTGCTCTGCGATGTTTCCAATTCTCCGACTTTCGTATGTTGAATGGCGCCCGTGGTACGGCGAACGGGGGTAACCGCGCGGCAAACAGGCAAAGCCCAGCGTCAAGGCACAAGGTCCCTGATGATAGCCAAATGAGGCAGACCTCAGGTAACCCAGACCACAACTGCGGTCTGTTCTGAATCGAATCCGACGCGTCCCGACGTGCAACCCTTCCATTTGCGGTGACGGACATCACAGTGGGCACGTCGGCGCCCACCTACAGTTGCGGCGTGAACAACTGCGTGTTCTGCGCCATCGTCGACGGCGATGCCCCCTCGGTCCCCGTGTACGACGACGACGACGTCGTGGCGTTTCTCGACATCAGACCGATCACTCGCGGCCATCTCCTGGTGATTCCGAAGAGACACTCGCAAGACCTCGACACATTGGATCCGCGCCTCGGCGGCGCAGTGTTCGCCGCCGGACAACGACTGTCTCGCGCGATAAGGCGGTCGGATCTTCGTTCGGACGGCGCCAACCTCGTCCTCAACGACGGCAAAGCCGCCTTCCAGACCGTGTTCCACACGCACCTTCACGTCGTACCGCGATGGACCGGTGACACACTGCGGTTCGTGACGGGATTCGTGACGCGACGGCTGAAGAATCCCGAGGCGACGGCGTCGGCGATCAGGACGGGTTTGACGCGTTTGGACGAGGAAGAGTCCCGGTGAAGCTGTTTCTGGCGTCGTACCGGTTCGGCGCGCACGTCGACGAATTTCTCGCGCTGACGTCCGGTCCGGGTCGCGTCGCCGTGATCGCGAATGCCGCGGATGTGTGGCCCGCCTCGGCGCGGCAGTCTGCCGTCGTCAGCGAACTGCGGAGCCTGAGCGAACTCGGTTACGTCGCCGAGGAACTCGACCTCCGTCGATTCCGAACCGACCGCGACGCGCTCCGCCGAGAACTCGACGCCGTCGACACGGTCTGGATCCGCGGGGGTAACACGTTCGTGCTGCAAGCTCGGCTCGAGATCGCGGGCGCCGACGGCGAGATCACCTCGCGAGTGCGGGACGGTTCCCTCGTGTTCGCTGGGTACAGCGCGGGCGCGTGCATCGCCTCACCGTCGCTTCGAGGAGTGGAGGCAGCCGACGATCCGGCGGAAGTCGAGGCGGCCGCCGGTCGAACAGCATCGTGGACCGGCCTCGGTCTGACCGACCACTCGTTCGTCCCGCATTTCGGGTCGATTCTCGACGAGGACGGCGCCGCGCAGGCCATGGTGTCAGTGTTCGAGCGCGAGAACGTCCCGTACCTGACGCTGACCGACGAGCAGGTCGTCGTGGTCGACGGCGATCGCTTCGAGCGCCTCTAACCGAACTGTGCGATCGGGGCCAGCCGGTCCAGCGAGATCCACGCCATTTCGCACCGGCGGCGCGTCACTTCGTCGGCGTCGATCAGCAGCATGTCCAGCAGCATCTTGGGCCGTCGCTTCCACGTCTGTTCGGCGTCGGCGACGGTGGCGCGCTCGAACAATCCGGACTGCGCGAGTGCGGTGACCCACTCCTGGACGTCTCCGCGGTGGAGCGCCTCGATGGTGTCGTAGTCGACTCCGCCGTCCTGGAATTCGTACGAGAACATCGCAGCGACGTGGTTCCACGACTTCTGTTTCGGCTCCATCATTTTCGGGCCTCCTCGCTGACACAGGGGCCGACGGTGTGTGCCACTCCCGGCCCTGGACGGACCTGACGACCCGCCTTCGCAGGACGCTAGACCTCGCAGCTACAACATTGCGTTGCGTGCGCGCATCGATCAGGTAACGGAAGTGACTGAAGTTACTGGTGTGACTCACCTCGGCCGTGTGCAACGACATCCAGCACGCGACTCGGTAGGCTCCACAACCGTGTGGAAGCGGGCAACCATCATCGGCGCGGTAGCGGCAGTGACTCTTGCCGCCGGATGCTCCGGTTCCAACAACTCCGACAACGGCGCGTCGCCCACGACAGAGCCGGACTCCGCACAGACCGAAGAACTGTTCGTCGGAGAATGCGGTTCGCTGACCGACGAAGAACTGACGTCCATCACCGGGGTCCGCGGGCTCGCCTCGTCGTCGAAGAACGCTGTTCGCTGCCGCTGGGACGCCGTCGACACCGGCGCATACGCGATGTTCACCTGGTATCGAGGAAGCCCGATAGACCGCGAACGCACCGTCGCCGGCCAGATGGGACGCGAGATCGGCGTCATCGATGCCGACGGGCACCCGGGGTTCACCGCACGAGGAAGCGACGCGTCGTGCGAGGCAGGCGTCGAGTCCGGCGACGGCTTCCTGCACTGGTCGCTCAACTACGTCTACGCCGCACCACCTCGCGACAGTTGCGACGTGGTCGAGGACCTCGTGCGCGCGACCGTCGAGAATGCGAGATAGGCACTGCCATGAGACGTCGAACTTCCCTGGCCGCGGCCGCAGCGGCACTGTCCCTACTCGTCGGCGGCTGCAGCACGACCGTCTCCGGAACCCCCGTCGCGCAAGGCGCGGGTGACGTCGACACAGAATTCGACAAACTACTGCAGGAATGCGTCGCCGTGCCGGACGACAAGATCGCCGAGTCGGTCCAAGCGGACACCGTGAGCCAGTACTTCTTCGGTGCGGTCTGCATGTGGTCCGGATCCGGCCCGTCGGGGCTGATCGACGTCACGTTCGCCTGGTACGAGGACAATTCGCTGGGCCGCGAGCGCGAGCTGTCCGAGAAACTCGAGTACTCGGTGGAGCCGGTCACGGTGGGCGGCGCGAGCGCCTTTCTGTCCCGGCGGCCGGGCGACCCCGCGTCCTGCGGCATCACCGCCTCGTACTCCGGCACCATCACCTGGTGGGTTCAGTACCGATCCGGAACAGTCGATCCGTGCGCCGGAGCAACCAGACTCGCGGAGCTGACACTGCAACGCAATACGTAGCCGACCTAATTCTCGCGGTTTCAATCAACTCCGGTTCATGCCGCGGGCTCCACTCCTAGTCTGGGGTGATGACCGACCTGACCGAACTGCGCCGCGCACTCCCCGAGGGATCCGTCATCGTCGATCCCGACATCACCGAGGGATATCGACGAGATTGGGCGAAGGACCCCGATGCCGGATCACCGCTGGCCGTCGTGCGAGCAACCTGCACCGCCGACGTGCAGGCGGTCATGAAGTGGGCCACCGCGCATCGCGTCGCGGTGGTTCCCCGGGGCGCCGGTTCCGGATTGTCCGGCGGTGCAACCGCCGTCGACGGCGGAATCGTTCTCACGACCGAATCGATGCGGGACATCCATGTCGATCCCGTGACGCGTGTAGCCGTGACCCAGCCCGGTCTGCTCAATGTCGAGGTCAAGAAAGCCGCCGCCGAGCACGGCCTGTGGTATCCGCCCGACCCGTCGTCGTTCGAGATGTGTTCCATCGGCGGCAACGCAGCCACCAACGCGGGCGGTCTGTGCTGCGTGAAGTACGGCGTGACCACCGACTACGTGCTCGGCCTCGAAGTGGTCCTCGCCGACGGCACAGCTGTGCGTCTCGGTGGCCCTCGGCTGAAAGATGTTGCGGGACTCTCTCTGACCAAGCTGTTCGTCGGCAGCGAAGGCACCCTCGGGATCATCACGGAGATCACCGTTCGACTGGTGCCCGCACAGCCGCCCGCGAGCACCGTCGTCGCATCGTTCTCCTCGGTGCGCGACGCGACGACGGCGATTCTCGCGATCACCCGGAATCTCCGTCCGTCGATGCTCGAGTTCATGGACCGTGCGTCGATCGGAGCGGTCGAGGACGCGATGAAGATGGGACTGGATCGGGGTGCGGCCGCGATGCTCATCGCCCGCTCGGACTCCCCCGGCGCAGATCGCGGACGGGAAATCGACATCATGGCCTCGGCGTGCACCGAAGCAGGGGCATCCGACGTGTTCACCACCGACGATCCCGACGAGGGTGAAGCCTTCGCTGCAGCACGGCGATTCGCGATCCCTGCGGTGGAACGGATGGGTAGCCTCCTGCTCGAGGACGTCGGGGTTCCATTGCCGGCGCTCCCCGACCTGGTCGAGGGCATCGAGAGGATCGCAGAGAAGTACGAAGTACTGGTCGCGGTCATCGCACACGCAGGCGACGGAAACACCCACCCTCTGATCGTGTTCGACCCAGCCGACGCGGACATGGAGCGACGCGCGAACATCGCGTTCGGCGCCATCATGGATCTCGCGATCTCGCTGGGCGGCACGATCACCGGTGAACACGGAGTCGGCAGGCTCAAGAAGGCCTGGCTACCGGATCAGGTGGGCGAGGACGTCATGAAGCTGACTCAGCGAATCAAGTCCGCACTCGACCCCGACGGCATCCTCAATCCCGGAGCCGTTCTCTAGTCGAGGGCGGCGGCGCACTCGTCGGAGACGGTCAGGACATCGTCGAGAATCTCCAGGCCCTGTCGGAGTTCGTCCTCGGTCGTCGTCAACGGTGGCGCGATCTGAATTCTGTTGCCCGCCATGAACGGCCACAGGCCGCGCGCTTTCGCCGCCGCGGTCACCTTCCCCATGGGTTCGGCATCCTTGCCCGTCGCCGCGAACGGCACCAACGGGTCACGCGTCTGCCGATCCTTGACCAGTTCCACAGCCCAGAAGAACCCCCGACCTCTCACTTCCCCGACGCTGGGATGGGACTCGGCGAGCTTGGCCAGTCCGGCGCCGAGCACGTCGGCGCCGACGCTTCGGACGTAGGGCAGAATTCCGTCGCGTTCGAACACTTCGATGGATGCCACACCGACCGCACAGGCCAGCGGATGCCCCGAGTACGTCAACCCGCCCGGATAGGGCTTGTGATCGAATTTCGACGCGATGGCTTCGGAAATGACGACGCCGCCCAGCGGGACGTAGCCGGAATTGATTCCTTTCGCGAAGGTGATCAGGTCGGGCTCGACGTCCCAGGCCTGGCAGGCGAACCATTCCCCGACCCGGCCGAATCCGACCATGACCTCGTCCGCGATGTAGACGATGCCGTACCGGTCGCACAGTTCGCGCACCCCCGCCAGGTAACCCGGCGGTGGCACCAGGACACCGTTGGTACCGACGACGGATTCGAGGATGAGGCCCGCGATGTTCCCCGGGCCCTCGAGCTCGACGACCTGTTGCAGATGGGACAGCGCCGCTGCGGTCTCGTCCTCGGGAGTCGTTGTGCCCCAGGGTGACCGATAGGGGTACGGACCGAAGAACCGGACGACGTCGACGTTGGTCGGTTCGGTGCCCCACCGCCTCGGTTCACCCGTCAAGCCGATGGCCACGCCGGTTCCGCCGTGGTACGAGCGGTACGTGGCCAACATCTTCGTCCGGCCGGTGTGCTGGCGGGCCAGGCGCACGGCGTGCTCGACGGCTTCTGCTCCTCCGGTGGTGAAGAAGACTCGGTTCAGATCGCCCGGTGCTCGCTCCGCGACGAGAGCCGCGAGCTTGCTTCGGGTGGAGTTGGCGACCGTCGGGGAGATCGTCGTCAGCACACGGGCTTGGTCGACGATCGCCGCCACGAGATCCGGGTGCTGATGACCCAGGTTGACGTTGACGAGTTGCGACGAGAAGTCGAGGTATCGATTCCCCTTGTCGTCCCAGAACCAGGACCCTTCGCCGCCGTCGACGGTGATCGGGTTCAACTCGGCCTGCGCCGCCCAGGAGTAGAACACGTGGTCCATCTACTTGCCGCCTTCCTCCGATCCGACGGATGCAGTCGTCGCCCCTGCCAGATCCGGGATGACGTGCTCACCGTAGGACTCCAGTGTCGCCGATTTGGCATCGTGCTGGAGGTACACCGAGAACTGGTCGACACCCAGCGCTTCGAGCGCCTTCAGCTTCGTGACGTGCTCGGCGGGGCTGCCCAGGATGCAGAACCGGTCGATCACGTCGTCGGGCACGAACTCGGCGTGCGAATTCCCGGACTTACCGTGCTCGTTGTAGTCGTACCCGGTGCGTGCAGCGATGTAGTCGGTCAACGCAGCAGGTACACCCCCACCGTCGTTTCCGTATCTAGCCACGATGTCCGCGACGTGGTTGCCCACCATTCCCCCGAACCATCGGCACTGATCACGCGCATGCGCGAGTGCGCTCGCGCTGCCGTCGGTGACGTAGGCGGGTGCTGCCACACAGAACTTGATCGACGACGGATCCCGCCCGGCGGCGTCCGCGGCGGCCCGGACTCGTCCGATCGTCCACGACGCGATGTCCGGGTCGGCGAGCTGCAGAATGTACCCGTCGGCGACTTCCCCGGTGAGGTCGAGCGCCTTGGGTCCGTACGCGGCAACCCACACCTCGAGTGTCGATCTCGTCGCCCACGGGAATCGGACGACGGTGTCACCGAGCGACACCGACCGGCCGTTGGCGAGCTCGCGGATGACATGAATGGACTCGCGCAACTGGGCGAGCGTCGTCGGCTTTCCGCCGAGGGTGCGAACCGCCGAGTCACCTCGACCGATTCCGCAGACCGTACGGTTGCCGAACATGTCGTTGAGCGTGGCGAACGTCGACGCCGTCACCGTCCAGTCACGGGTGGCGGGATTGGTCACCATCGGCCCGACGACAACCCTCCTGGTTTCCGACAGGATCTGGCTGTGAATGACGTACGGCTCCTGCCACAGCAGGTGGGAATCGAACGTCCAGACATGCGAGAAACCATGCGTCTCCGCGCGTCTGGCGAGGTCCACGACGCGTGATGCAGGCGGAGTGCACTGCAACACGACTCCGATGTCCATCGGTCACACGAGATTCTGCGACAGCTCGCGCTTCACGAACCGCCCGTCTCCGGCCGAACCACGATATTCGCCGCCGTCGACGATCACCTTGCCGCGGGAGATCACCGTGTCGACGTGTCCGTCGATCTCGAAGCCCTCGTAGGCGGAATAGTCCATGTTCATGTGGTGCGCCTTTCCGAGTCCGATGCTGGTGTGGCCGTTCGGGTCGTAGATCACGAGGTCACCGTCCGCACCGGGCGAGACGATGCCCTTCCTCGGGTACATGCCGAACATGCGCGCGGGCGTGGTGCAGCAGACGTCCACCCACTTCTCCAGGGTGATCCTGCCGTTCTTCACCCCCTGGAACATCAGGTCCATGCGGTGCTCGACGGATCCGATTCCGTTGGGAATCTTGGAGAAGTCACCGATGCCCATTTCCTTCTGGTCCTTCATGCAGAACGGGCAGTGGTCGGTGCTGACGGTGGCGACGTCCCCCGTTCGTAGGTAGCGCCACAATTCGTCCTGGTGGCCTTCGGCGCGGGATCTCAACGGCGTCGAGCACACCCATTTGGCGCCGTCGAATCCCGGCGCGCCGAGCTGCTCTTCGAGCGAGAGGTACAGATACTGCGGGCAGGTCTCGGCAAACACGTTCTGCCCGTTGCCTCGTGCGACCGCGATCTGTTCCAGTGCCTGCTTCGCGGAGACGTGTACGACGTACAGCGGGGCTCCGGTGACGTTCGCCAGCATGATGGCACGGTGGGTTGCTTCTTCCTCCAACTGCCACGGTCGCGAGGTGCCGTGAAAGTACGGTGCGGTGTCGCCGCGCGCCACCGACTGTGCGACGAGCACGTCGATGGCGATCCCGTTCTCGGCGTGCATCATCAGCAGCGCACCGGTCTCCGCTGCGGTCTGCATGGCGCGCAGTATTTTTCCGTCGTCGGAGTAGAACACGCCCGGATACGCCATGAACAGTTTGAAGCTGGTGACACCTTCGGACACCAACTCGCTCATCGCTTTCAGCGAATCACTGTCCACGTCGCCGATGATCTGGTGAAACCCGTAGTCGATCGCACAGCGCCCGGCAGCTTTCTCGTGCCACTGCGCCAGCGTGTCCTGAACTCGTTGCCCTGGAGTCTGGATGGCGAAATCGACGATGGTGGTGGTGCCGCCCCACGCTGCGGCCCGGGTGCCGGTCTCGAACGTGTCCGACGCGAACGTGCCCCCGAACGGCATCTCCATGTGCGTGTGCCCGTCGACTCCACCGGGGAGCACGTATTTCCCGGTCGCGTCGATCACCGTGTCCGCCGTCTGGGTCAGGTCGGCAGCGAGCACCGTCGAACCTGGTTGCAGCACAGCGACGATGGTGCCACCGTCGATCAGCACATCGAGCGGTTGGGCACCCGTCGGCGAGACGACTGTGCCTCCGTGAACGAACGTCGTCCCCATCTCAGCACCTCCGGCCGGCGGTCATGGCTCCACCAGCGGCGCGTAGGCGTCGGGTCTGCGGTCCCGATAGAACGCCCACCGGTCACGGACCGTCTTGATGAGATCCATCTCCAGGTCACGCACGATCAACTCGGGCTCGCTGTCCGAGGCGACGTCACCGACGAACTTGCCTTCGGGGTCGACGAAGTAGCTGGTGCCGTAGAAGTCGTCGTCGCCGTACTCCTCGATGCCGACGCGGTTGATGGCTCCGATGTAGTACTCGTTGGCCACCGCCGACGCCGGCTGCTCGAGCTTCCAGAGGTAGTTGGACAACCCGCGCGAGGTGGCCGACGGATTGAACACGATCTCGGCTCCGGCGAGACCCAACGCACGCCACCCTTCCGGAAAGTGCCGGTCGTAGCAGATGTAGACGCCGATGCGACCTACTGCGGTGTCGAACACCGGCCAGCCCAGGTTGCCGGGCCGAAAGTAGAACTTCTCCCAGAAACCGTTCACGTGCGGGATGTGGTGTTTGCGGTATTTCCCCAGGTAGGTACCATCAGCGTCGACCACGGCCGCGGTGTTGTAGAGCATGCCCGGTTGTTCCTGCTCGTAGACCGGCAGGATCATGACGATGCCCAATTCCTTCGCCAGTGCCGCGAACCTGTCGACGGTGGGTCCCGGAACCGACTCGGCGTAGTCGTAGAACTTCGAGTCCTGCACCTGGCAGAAATACGGGCCGTAGAACAACTCCTGGAAGCAGACGACCTTCGCCCCTTGTTCGGCCGCACTGCGCGCGTATCCCTCGTGCGCCTCGATCATCGTCTGCTTGTCGCCGGTCCAGTTGGTCTGGACCAGAGCCGCTCGAACTGTCGTCATGGCTGACCACTTCCGTCCCTCGTTCTCGATGGGCCTGTTCAACATAAGTGATCCACGAGGTACACGTGCGGTCAATGGTGTTACAACATGAAGTGAGGACGTTTCGGCCGGGTAACGACTCAGGTCGACGGCATCAACAGGGCCCGCACGGCGTCGATGGTGTCCGCATCCGCGGGGGTCTTGTCCGGCCGATACCGCAGCACGCGTGCGAATCTCAGTGCCACACCACCCGGATAGCGGCTACTGGTCTGCGCGCCGTCGAGCTCGATCTCCACGACCAGTTCGGAGTTCAGGTAGACGGTGTGCTCGTCGCGCGATCGCTCGTGCTCGAGAAATTCCTCGGTCTGCCACTGCAACAACGCATCGGTGAGACCTTTGAACGTCTTACCGACCATGATCGGGTCACCGCCGTCCGGGTCACGCGCTCCCAGATGCAGGTTGGACAACCACCCGGTGCGTCGCCCGTAGCCCCATTCCGCAGCCAACACGACGAGGTCGAGAGTGTGCTCGGGTTTGACCTTCTGCCAATCCTTTCCCCGTCGTCCGGCCGCGTAGATCGAGGACAGCGACTTGATCATCACCCCTTCGTGACCGGCGTCCAACGCCGCATCGAAGTGAGCGGCGGCCGAATCCGCGTCGGGTCGCACCAAGGACGGGATCCGATGTTGCGGAGCCACGCGCTCGAGGGCGTCGAGTCGTCGTTCGAGCGGTTCGTCCAACAGGTCAACTCCGTCGAGGTGGATACAGTCGAAGAAGTACGGCTGCAAGAGCAATTCGTGTGCGCTCTGCGCGCCGAACCGACTCATCGTCTCCTGGAACGGCCGGGGTCTCCCACCGTCGGTCAGCGCAAGGGTTTCACCGTCCAACACCACGGACTCACAGGGAAGTGTGCGAATCAGCTCCACCAATTCCGGTACGCCGTCGGTGATCTCGCGCAACGTCCTGGTGTAGATGTGCACGTCGTCTCCGAGCTTGTGCACCTGGATCCGTGCACCGTCGAGCTTGTACTCGACGCTCACATCTCCCTCCATGTCCGCCCAGGCGGACGCCAGCGTCTCCGCCGGCGAGGCGAGCATGGGACGAACCGGCCTTCCGACCTGAAGACCGAAGCCTGCCAGTGCCTCCTCCCCACCGTTCAACGCAGCAACTGCGGTCGCGTCGAGACGCCCGGACAACATGAACGCCCGGCGCACCGGCGCCGGATCCAACCCGGCGGCCTTGGCGATCGCATCGGTCATCACTCCTTCGAGCGCACCCTGGCGAAGTTCACCCGTCATCAGGCCGACGAGAAACTTCCGTTCCGCCCCGGTCGCCGACGCCCAGAGGTCGACCAGCAGTTCACGCCGCCGCGCGGCCGAGCCAGGTCCCGACGTCGACGCGACGGCCGTGATGGCGTCGTCGACCTCGCTCACCGTCAGCACACCGTCCGGAGCGGCCGAGACGTCGATGTCTGCCAGAGTGCGCCACCCGACCCCGATGCGGCCCTGCGGCAGCTCCCCGGACAGCCAGGACACGACGACCCCCACGTCCGCGGACTGCAGGTCGGCGAGCAGCAGGCGTAGAGCCTCGGTCTTCGCCTTGCGGGAGCGCGTGGCACCGACGGCCGAGGAGGTGTCGATGATTCGAGTGAACAGCACGTACCGAACGTAACCGGAAGGTCGGACACTCAATCCTTCCGCGGCGCGAGCGTGCTCGGTCGACGTGTGTCAGCTGAAGCCGAGTACCCGGTCACCCCACGCCACCCTGGTCTCCCCGTCCGGGTCGTCGACGACGTTGTCCTGGCCGTCGATCACCAATGTGGCACGAGCCGGCTCGGTGTACAGCGGCCAGTGTTTCGCGCCGTCCAGCGTTGCGGGAACTCCGTGACGCGCGAACGCCGTCCACCGCTTCATCACACGGGCCGAGACGGCCGTCGCAGCTTTGCGGCCACCGAGCCAGAACGTCGGGTCGCGGTTCAGGGTGCCGAAGTTGCCGAAGACGTAGGGCAGTTCCGTTGCGTGACCGGCTCCGATCCGCGCGGCTTTCAGCATCGGCGTCGCGTGGTCGAACCGGTACATCCAGACCGGCGAATGCCTGCTGTGCGCGTCGGCGATCCAGAGGCTGGGCATCTTGAACCCCGCGTCGGTCGACATCGCGAGCGCCCCGGAGGTCTTCGATCGTTCCGGGTACGCCGACATGATCTCGGCGACGCGGAAAGCAGGCAGTTCCGCGTGGTCGTTCGCGATCGCCCGGAACATCTCGGACACGGTGTCCGAGGTGACCGGCATCAGCGGCGACTTCATCAACCGGAAGATCGACGCCTCGTCGTTGTTGGTTCCGATGATCAACGGAATTCGGTGGGCGAACCCTTTCTGGAACGCCGCGACCGGATACCGAGGCACGATGTCGCCGTCGACGACCGGCGCGAGCCCGAGTGTGCCGGGCACCTTCGTCGGGATCTCGTAACAGAGCGTGTCGCCCGCCTCCACGAGCCGCATGAACTCGATGGTCTTCAGCTCGTGGATTCGATCCGGCGTGACGTCGACGAGTTCGAGGAATCGTCCCGCCACCTGCGCAGCGCGGTCGGGACCGTACACCGACGTCGCGGGTGCGCTCTGCACTATCGCGCGGTGGAACAACCCCGCGGCCTTCGGCGACGTCATCAGCGTCGTCACCGACGCGCCACCCGACGATTCACCGAACAGCGTCACGTTCGACGGGTCACCGCCGAACGCGTCGATCGATCGGCGCACCCACTCGAGCGCCGCGATCATGTCCCGCAAACCAAGATTCGATTCGAACACCGTGTCGTCGGTGGAGAACGAGGACAGGTCGAGGAATCCGAACGCGCCGATCCGATAATTGATCGTCACGATCACCAGGTCGCCGACTTCCGCGAGACGCCGACCGTCGTACACCGCCTGAGACGAGGACCCGAGCGAGTAGGCGCCGCCGTGAATCCACACCATGACCGGTCGCGGGGTTCCGTCCGGCTCCGGCGCCCACACGTTGAGCGACAGGCAGTCCTCCGACATGGGGATGTCGGGATCGATGGGTACCGGGTTGTCCAGGCCCTGCGGAGCGACGGACCCGAAGTGCCTGCAGTCCCGCGGCTGTGTCCACGGTTCGACGGGGCGAGGGGATCGAAATCGATGTTCACCGTCCGTCGGCGCCGCGTAGGGAATGCCCTTCCACGCGTGGACCGACCCGTCCTGATGGCCGATCACATCGCCGTCGGGCGTGCGCACCTGGCATGTCGTCTCGCTCATGGCCCCTCCTACGATCTACCGGCGTTCGCCAACGTACCAACTCCCCGTCGGCGCGGATCGTCGTTCATGTCCGCGACGTTCTTTATGCTGAGCCGTATGACGCGGGTTCGGATCTACGCTGGTGCAGCGTGCGGGCTTGCCGCCGTCCTCCTGTCCGGGTGCAGCACGCAGTCGTCGGGGAACGCAACGGCGCCCCTCGCGACGGTGGACACCGATCCGCCGTCGGTGATCCGGACGACCACACCCCCGGCCACGACAACTCCCGCGCAGACGACCACTCTGCCGTCGACCACTCTGCCGACGACGAACTCGACCACTACGCCCGCAGTCGCCGACCCCGCTCGCTACGAGGGGCTCAGCGGTTTCTACTACTTCACCTCCCCTACCGGGAAATTCGAATGCGCCGTGTTCATCACCGATGCGTCGGTCGCCGGCTGTCACGGCGAGTTCCCGCCCACTGCTCCCCGGGTCGAGGGCAGCGGCGCTCCGGATTCTCGAGTGGCTCCCAACACGATCGAGCTGACGGCCGGCACCGCGGCGCGATTCCTGAGCTCCGGTGACCCTCGGTTCCATCGGTTCGACGCCATCGCCACTCCGCTCCCCTACGGTGAAACGCTCTCGATACCCGGGTCGGGTACGTCGAACGGCATCACGTGCAGGGTCGACGAGCTCGCCGGGGTCTCCTGCACCGACCAGGTAGGGCATGGTTTCACCGTGTCCGACACGGCGTTCGAGTTGAAGTGACCGGTGTGTTTCGCAGTGCGAACGACCGGGCATAAGCTGACAGCCGTACGGCGAGACCGCCGCACGATCATCTGTCGCGGCCGAGAGCACTGAGCTCTCCGACCGGGAAGGAGTTTTCCCGATGTCCACCACGCCGACTCGACGCAACGCCAAAGTCATAGGCGTCAGCGTCGCCGCCGCGGTCGGCGGCTTCCTGTTCGGTTTCGACAGCTCCGTGATCAACGGGGCCGTCGACGCCATCGAAGGCCGTTTCTCACTTGGCTCGTTCACCACCGGCTTCGTCGTCGCCATCGCGCTGATCGGGTGCGCCGTCGGCGCCTGGTTCGCGGGCTCGCTCGCCGATCGATGGGGCCGCAAGAAAGTGATGGTGCTGGGCTCGGCCCTGTTCACCATCTCCTCGCTGGGATCGGGCCTCGCCTTCAGCGTCCCCGACCTGATCCTGTGGCGCATCCTCGGCGGCCTCGGTATCGGTATCGCCTCCGTCATCGCGCCCGCCTACATCGCCGAGATCGCTCCCGCGAAATGGCGCGGAAGTCTGGCGTCACTGCAGCAACTCGCCATCACCCTCGGGATTTTCGCCGCCCTTCTCTCCGACGCCCTGCTGCAGGGCGCCGCGGACGGTGCGTCCAACGACCTCTGGCTCGGTCAGGAAGCCTGGCGCTGGATGTTCCTCGTCGGCGTCGTACCGGCCCTGATCTACGGCCTGCTCGCAGTCACCATCCCCGAGTCACCTCGCTACCTCGTCGGCAAGCACCTCGACCAGGAAGCTGCCGACATCCTCGCCAACATCACCGGTGAACTGCATCCCGACGAGCGAGTCCACGAAATCCGCCTCACTCTCCGCAAGGAGGAGAAGGCCTCGTTCGCCGACATCCGCGGCCCCAAGTTCGGGCTTCAGCCGATCGTGTGGGTCGGCATCGTCATGGCCGTCCTGCAACAGTTCGTCGGCATCAACGCGATCTTCTACTACTCGACGACGCTGTGGAAGTCCGTCGGCTTCACCGAGGACCAGTCGTTCACGACGTCGGTCATCACCTCGATCATCAACGTCACGATGACCTTCGTGGCCATTCTGTTCGTCGACCGAATCGGCCGACGCAAACTGCTCCTGGGTGGTTCCGTCGGCATGTTCGTCGGCCTGCTGATGGCAGCGATCTCGTTCTCCCAACAGATCGGCAGTGGCGACGACGTGTCCCTCCCGAGCCCGTGGGGTGCCGTCGCGTTGGTCGGAGCGAACCTGTTCGTGATCTTCTTCGCGGCGACGTGGGGACCCATCATGTGGGTTCTTCTCGGCGAGATGTTCCCCAACCGTATGCGCGCCGTCGCCCTCGGAATCGGAACCGCCGCGAACTGGCTGGCCAATTTCGCTGTCACACTTGCCTTCCCGCCGCTCACCCAAGCGATCGGCCTGTGGGCGATCTACGGATTCTTCGCCGTCATGGCGGCAGTCTCGTTCTTCTTCGTCAAATCGAAGATTCCCGAGACCAACGGCAAGGAGCTCGAGGACATGCAGTAACGGATCGCCGACGAGAGTGCTAGGGTCGGCGATGTTCTGACACGGGGTGCGTCCGTACATGCGGATGCTGAGATCACACCCGTCGAACCTGATGCAGGTAATGCTGACGAAGGGATGTCAAGGCGATGACAACGCCTGTGCACTCGGTGCACTCGGAAAAACCCGGCGATTCCGGTCGCTACACGGATAACCTGTGGGACGCGACGGCGGATCTGCGCGCCGCGATCGACGATCTCGAGTTCCTCGAGCTCCTCGGTGACGGCACGCTTCCGCTGGACGCGTTCCGCACGTACATCGCCCAGGACGAGCTCTACCTGGCCGGATACGCCAAAGCCCTGTCCATCCTGGCGTCGAGAGCGCCGGACACGCAGACCGCGGCGTTCTGGGCGTCGTCTGCGGCAGGTGCCGTCGCCGAAGCGTCACTTCATGCGTCGCTGCTGTCCAGCGACGCGCTACCGAGCCCCGGTGCCGAGATCGAACATTCACCGGCGTGCCTCGGCTACGTCTCGTACCTCGTCGCCACCGCCGCGACCGAGCCCTACGCAGTCGCGGCCGCGGCCGTACTTCCGTGCTACTGGATCTATGCCGACGTGGCAGTTCGCTTGTCGCTCGCGGCACGGGAAGTACTGCAGCGCGATCCCGAACACCCCTATGCACGGTGGGTGTCCACGTACGATTCCGACGAGTTCCGCACGCTCGTCGACGGCGCCCGCGCCCTCGTCGACGACGCGGCTGCTGCGGCGACGGACGTGCAGCGCCGCGCCATGACGCAGGCGTTTCGCATCGCCACCCGGTACGAACTGATGTTCTGGGACACCGCACTTCACCCGACGCCGTGGCCGGTGGCACGATGAAACGTCTCCTCGCCCTTGCGTGCGCCGCGATCTCCGTGGCGGGCCTGACCTCGTGCGCGCAAACGAACGATTCGGACACCATCAGGTTCGCGCTCGACTGGACACCCAACACCAATCACACCGGCTTGTACGTTGCCCTCCAGGAGGGCTACTTCGCGGACGCAGGGTTGAACGTAGAGGTGTTGCCGTACAACAACACATCGTCGGACACCCTCGTCGATTCCGGTAACGCGGAGTTCGGGATCAGCACGCAGAGCTCCACCGTCTTCGCGAAAGCCGCCGGTGCGCAGATCGTTTCGGTGCTCGCCCCCCTGCAACACTGGGCGACGGCAATCGGTGTCCGCGCAGACCGCGACGACATTCCGAGCCCCAAGGCATTGGACGGCAAGGTGTACGCCGGCTTCGGCGACACAGGTGAGCAGGCAGGCCTACGACAGGTCATCCAGAACGACGGTGGTAGAGGCGAGTACGAGACCGTGGTGCTGGGGACGTCGGCGTACGAAGCCGTGTACTCCGGTACCGCGGACTTCACCGTCTCCTATCTCGCATGGGAAGGCATCGAAGCCGAGCACAGCGGGACCCCGATGAAGTACTTCGAGAACACCGACTACGCGTTCCCCGACGCGTACGCCATCACCATCAGCGGCAACGAGAACTGGCTGGCCGACAACCCCGATGAAGCCGGGAAATTCGTCCAGGCACTGCAACGCGGGTACCAGCTTGCGGCCGACGACCCCGATCGCGCCGCCCAGGACGTCATCGACGCCAACCCGGGAACCTTCACGGACGAATCGTTGGTCTTCGAGAGCCAACGAATGTTGGCGGACAAGTACATGCGCACCGACGACGGCACGGTCGGTACGCAGAACCTCGACAAGTGGACCGAGTACTCGAAGTTCTTGTACGACAACGGGGTTCTGGTGGACGAGAACGGCGCGCCGCTCTCGTCCGAGCCCGACTGGTCCACGTACTTCACCGACGAGTACGTCGGCGAATGACTGCCTCGGCGATCGGCGACGCGTCTTCCGAGGCGTCTCCGGCCGCACGCGGTGTCCGGCGATGGCCGACTGCCGGAGCGGACGGGCGGGCTCTTGTTCGCTGGGCCCTGCCGTCGGCAACCATCGTCGTCGTCCTCGTCGCGGTGTGGCAGATCTACGTCACCGTCAGTGGAATTCGGCCTCAGGTACTTCCCTCACCCACGCGAATCCTGAGTCAGGGATGGGCGCATCGAGACGCGATCGCGGCCAATGCTGCAGCGACACTGCAGGTCACGGTCATCGGTTTCACCGTATCCTGCGTCGTCGCCTGGATTCTCGCTGTCGCCGTCGACTTCTCGCCCTGGCTGCGTCGAGCAGTCGTTCCGTTGTTCGTGGTGTCGCAGACACTGCCGATCATCGCGATCGCGCCCCTGCTGATCATCTGGTTCGGGTTCGGCTTGCTTCCGAAAATCCTCGTCATTGCGTTGGCGACCTTCTTTCCCATGGCAATCGGCCTGATCGAGGGCTTCGCCTCGGCCGATCGCGACGCCCGAGCGCTGCTGTCGAGCATGGGAGCCGGCCGCTGGCAGCAGTTCAGATACGTGCGTCTACCGTCGGCGATGCCGCGGTTCTTCACCTCGCTCCGAATCGGCATCACCTACGCCGTCGTCGGTGCGATCTTCGCGGAATATGCCGGTGCGAGCGCGGGCCTCGGCATCTACATGAGCCAGCAGAAGAACTCGTTTCGTACCGATCTGGTGCTCGCTGCCGTCCTCGTCACCGCCGTCATCAGCGTCCTGCTCTTCTTGCTGACGTACGTCGTCGAGAGACTGTTCATACCCTGGGCTCGCGACGAACGGGGACGAGAGGAACAGCCGCGATGAGCAGAGTGCACGTGGCAGGCCTGACGAAGTCCTACGGCAACCGCACGATCCTGGACGGCATCGACTTCGACGTCGAACCCGGTGAATTCGTGTCGGTGATCGGCCCGAGCGGATCCGGCAAGAGCACCATCTTCAACATGGTGGCCGGCCTCGACTCGCCGGACGGGGGTGTCGTCGAAGCACCCCGCAGTGCCTACATGCCGCAGAAAGACCTGCTGTTCCCCTGGCGGTCGGTGCTGGACAACACGACCCTCGGCCTCGAGGTGCAGGGCGTTCCGAAGAAAGAGGCGCGTACCCGGGCTCGGGAGCTGTTCGACGTCTTCGGACTCGCTGGGTACGAGAACGCTCGGCCCTCGGAGATGTCCGGGGGAATGCGCCAGCGCGCCGCACTCCTCCGGACCGTCGTTCAAGGCCACGACCTACTCCTGCTCGACGAACCGTTCGGCGCGTTGGACTCGCTGACCCGAACAGACATGCAGGAATGGTTGCAGGACGTCTGGCTTCGCTACCGCTGGACGGTACTGATGATCACGCACGACATCCGAGAGGCCGTGTACCTCTCGGATCGCGTGGTGGTTCTGTCCGACAAACCGGCCCATGTCCGACGCCAAGTCGCCGTTCCCCTGCCGAGGCCACGTGAGCCGATGGTCGTAACGACACCCGAATTCGCTGCCGTCGAGTCGGAACTGATCGACGTACTCGTCAGCGCACGTCGGTCACGAACCCAGTCGGGACGCTAGAGCTGCCACTGCGGATCGTGCGTCCGCGAGGCTCGCTTCCGCCTGCGGAGTCAACGCCGCCATCGCCGGAACCCGGGAGGCGAGCGTCAGGTCCACGGTCACGACGAAGACTTCCATCCCCAACGCCACACCGAGCACCTGCTGCAACTGCGGCACCGTGTGATCGGCACCGAAGTCCGGCGTTCCCGGGCCGTACTGGTTGCCTCGCGACGACACCACAACAACCGGCTTGCCTTCGAGAGGCCGAGTCGGCGCGTCGAACGGCACGGTGATGCCCGGAACGTGGATGTAATCGATCCACGCTTTGAGTGTCGACGGAACGGACCAGTTGTACATCGGCGCACCGACGAGAAGCACATCCGCGGACACCAACTCGTCGATCAGTTCCTTCTGCAACGCCTCCGCCTCCGGCGGCGCAATCTCGTCCGAAGTTCTCAGATGCGGCGCCCAGTGCAACGCGGACGTCGGCAGATGAGGCGGCGGATTGCGATGCAGATCCCGATAGATCACAGAATGATCGGCACCGAGCGAATGCCAGGTGTCCGAAAAATGTGCGGTCACCGCTCGACTCACGGACGCAACAGGATCAGCGGAAGAATCTAAATGCAACAACTGCGGCACGGACACTCCTTCTAGTAGCGGTAACTAGAGAATATGCCCAGCATGGGAGTAGAGCCTGCAGATAGGCTCGAGGTATGGATCATCGGTACATTGCATCGGCGTTGTCGCACCCTGATGCACAGTTGGTTGCCGCCCGCATTGCGGAGTCGGGTGATCGTGTACCCACTGTTTCGCTCGATGGAGTGGAACTCGACATCGACGAGTCGGGCCGACGAGCTGTCGTGGAACTGCTCCGACTTCTCGCCGGGGGTACGTCGGTGACGGTGGGCCCGGTGAGCGAGCTACTGACGACGTCGCAGGCAGCCGAGATCCTCGGTGTATCCGACACTTACGTCCGAAAACTGGCCGACGCGGGCGACCTCGCGATCGAGATGCGCGGCACTCACCGCAGGTTCCGCCTCGAAGATCTTGTCCGACTTCGGGAGACGTTCAAGAAGAATCAGCCGGCTTCGCGGCCGAGCAACTCGGACTGAAGGGTCAGCAGGTCCCGGAAGGCCTCTCCTGATGCACGCCACAGCTGTTCGCTGTCGATGAAGTCGACGCCCAGCAAGTTGACATCTCCACGGTAGGCGCCGACGTCGACGGACAGTTTGCGAACGATCATGGAGATGTCACGCTCGAGGTATCCGGAGTCGCTACTTTCCAGGGCCCGGAACTGAGCGGAAAAGTGGTCGGCCGAGATCCGTCGGTCCACGAATTGCGCAACAAGGATGACGAAACGCGATGCGTGCAGCGATGGGGATCGAAACGAATGCTCCACGGAACTTTGCCTCCCTGGTCGACAACGCCACTCGTCGTCGCCATCGAACTCAACGGACCGAGACGCCGACGTAGCTGGGCAGCGGATCCGCCGGGGACCTTGCCGTGCGAGGGGTGTCGAACGTCTCGATAACAAACAGGAACTTCACCCACGATAGGGAGTAGAACCTGATCGATCCGCTGTTTCTGGGATTGCTATGACCGTTCACAACAGAACGGTCGGTCCACTTGTGACCTACAGAAGCGACCCGAGCGGCGCGCGTTCAGGGGTGTCGAGCTCCCAGAATTTCCAACCGTCGCAGACCTGCGCATCGCCGCTGATATGTGTCGCGACGGCACTGGCGGCCTCGGTGGGATCTTCGAATCTACGGCCCTCCATCGGTCCACGCACGATCTCGAGGCGCGAACTGTCGGGGTCGTACCGCGCACTGAGCCGGTAGCCGTCGAAGTCGGCAACGACACGAACGCGCAGGTCGATAACCTCTTCGACCGACGCGGAACGCTTTGCATCCGTTCGCCGGGTCTTCTTGCCGACGCGATGAGACGCCGCGGAGTGCGCTGCTTCTGCCAGCGTCGGGTCAGCGTCGACGTTCAACCCCAGAAGACTCCACCTGTCGTGACCGTGTTGCACCCGGCCGACAGCGATTGCGTGGTGTCCGGTACGAGAGCGCAACGGAGAATCCTGCACCCACAGATCGACCTCGCCCCTGATGTCCGCGGCCATTTCCTCTGACGACACCATAAAAAAAGACGGATCCGACTTGCCCAGATCCACGAACACCCAGTACGTCGAGCCGGTGTCATCGGTGGCCAGCGACTCGTCCTGCCGACGCGCCTTCCAGTCACCCTCCACCTTGGACCTGACTCGGACCACGCAGCTGGAACCGTCGACTGCCCACACCTGGACCGGATTGCGACGCGACGTGGTGAGCCGCTCAGCGCGACCCCCGTGCATCACCACCGCTTCGATGAATGCGCGTATGCCCTGCTCCGAAACGTCTTCCACGGTGCTACCTCTGTTCTGCCTACCCGTGCAGATGAAGAGAGGTGCCTACGACGGGTAGCACGCGCACGACTCGGGAATCTGACCTCAGCCTAGTGGTCCGGCGCCTCACGTGGATACCGTGCACAATCGACGCATGAACGTACGGGCCGAGCACGACGCCGAAAGAAGCAGATTCGTGTTGTACTCGGACACCGAAGTTGCCGCGGTATCCGAGTACTTCGACGTCGGAGACACCCGCAATTTCTTCCACACCGTGACACTCCCCCAGTACCGCGGCAGAGGGTACGCCGCGGTACTGACGGAATACGCGTTGAACGACACCCGCTCGCACGAACTGTTCGTTCAGCCGTCCTGCTGGTTCGTCCGCGAATTCATCGAAACGAACGCAGACAACTTCGGCGACCTGCTCACTTCTCCCGGATCGCCCGGCGAGCGGTAGCGAACAACGGGTAGTTGTCCGTATGCTCGCCGTCCTCACCCTTCTTCTTCCGGTACCGTTCCAACGACTTCGCAACGCGCAGTTCGTGTTCACGGATTACGTTCTCGTACAGATACATGGGAACTCCTCGAATAGCTTTGCAGCCCAGCATGATCAGGACAGGCGAAGACGCCGAATGCCCTGCGAATACGAATAGCGGAATGGACGTCGCTACTCGAACGAGAGTGCGGCACGGGACACCGTAAACGGATGCCCGGCAATGTTTTTGAGTTCTCTCACCAAGTCGCACCCCTTTCGGTCCATGTACTCGCCGTGTTCCGTGCACCATCATGCTGCACAACTCTCACAGGCGCCACCGAATTAAATTGCACGGCACATCGCGCCGGCTCGTCATCGGGTCGCGGGCAATCGGAGTGCCGTCGACAGCAGCGTCGGTGACCATGTGGCACGTGCGTGAGCGGCTGTGTACCTGAGAGCGGCGGGGTGACCTCATGTTGTGCGTGTGGTGGTGTCAGCGCACATTCGGGGGGTGTTTTTAGTGGGTGGTCGGGGTCCGGTGTCGGATGCTCGCCGTTGTGTCAGATGCACGGCGTAGTGCTAGCACTGGGGTGAGCGTCCGGCACGTGGGCGAGCGTGTGGCACGTAGGCGAGCGTGTGGCACGTAGGCGAGCGTGTGGCACGTAGGCGACCGGTGGCTCGTGGGGGTGTGCATGGTGGGGTGTGTTTGGTTCGGGTATGCAGAACACCCCCG
>NZ_JMEX01000004.1:0-213984 GCF_000760735.1 Rhodococcoides fascians A44A
ACACTCACGTGTTCTCTCAGGACCCAACAGTATGCCGATATAACCAGTTCGATGGTCGACGCAAGGGCCGGCCACACGATGAACAAGTTGGTTGTCAGTGTTCCACCCGTGAGCACCGCCGGATGACGTATGCATCCGAAACGGTTTCTGTCTCACTCCCCCGTCACCTGTGTGACGGTCCGAGTAGAGAAGAGGCTCCTTAGAAAGGAGGTGATCCAGCCGCACCTTCCGGTACGGCTACCTTGTTACGACTTCGTCCCAATCGCCGATCCCACCTTCGACGGCTCCCTCCCACAAGGGGTTAGGCCACCGGCTTCGGGTGTTACCGACTTTCATGACGTGACGGGCGGTGTGTACAAGGCCCGGGAACGTATTCACCGCAGCGTTGCTGATCTGCGATTACTAGCGACTCCGACTTCACGGGGTCGAGTTGCAGACCCCGATCCGAACTGAGACCAGCTTTAAGGGATTCGCTCCACCTCACGGTCTCGCAGCCCTCTGTACTGGCCATTGTAGCATGTGTGAAGCCCTGGACATAAGGGGCATGATGACTTGACGTCGTCCCCACCTTCCTCCGAGTTGACCCCGGCAGTCTCTTACGAGTCCCCGCCATAACGCGCTGGCAACATAAGACAAGGGTTGCGCTCGTTGCGGGACTTAACCCAACATCTCACGACACGAGCTGACGACAGCCATGCACCACCTGTACACCGACCACAAGGGGGGCCACATCTCTGCAGCTTTCCGGTGTATGTCAAACCCAGGTAAGGTTCTTCGCGTTGCATCGAATTAATCCACATGCTCCGCCGCTTGTGCGGGCCCCCGTCAATTCCTTTGAGTTTTAGCCTTGCGGCCGTACTCCCCAGGCGGGGCGCTTAATGCGTTAGCTACGGCACAGATCCCGTGGAAGGAACCCACACCTAGCGCCCACCGTTTACGGCGTGGACTACCAGGGTATCTAATCCTGTTTGCTACCCACGCTTTCGTTCCTCAGCGTCAGTTGTTTCCCAGAGACCCGCCTTCGCCACCGGTGTTCCTCCTGATATCTGCGCATTTCACCGCTACACCAGGAATTCCAGTCTCCCCTGAAACACTCAAGTCTGCCCGTATCGCCTGCAAGCCCGAAGTTGAGCCCCGGGTTTTCACAAACGACGCGACAAACCGCCTACGAACTCTTTACGCCCAGTAATTCCGGACAACGCTCGCACCCTACGTATTACCGCGGCTGCTGGCACGTAGTTAGCCGGTGCTTCTTCTGCAGGTACCGTCACTCACGCTTCGTCCCTGCTGAAAGAGGTTTACAACCCGAAGGCCTTCATCCCTCACGCGGCGTCGCTGCATCAGGCTTCCGCCCATTGTGCAATATTCCCCACTGCTGCCTCCCGTAGGAGTCTGGGCCGTGTCTCAGTCCCAGTGTGGCCGGTCACCCTCTCAGGTCGGCTACCCGTCGTCGCCTTGGTAGGCCATTACCCCACCAACAAGCTGATAGGCCGCGGGCCCATCCTGCACCACAAAAGCTTTCCACCCCAGCACATGCATGCTGAGGTCATATCCAGTATTAGACCCAGTTTCCCAGGCTTATCCCAGAGTGCAGGGCAGATCACCCACGTGTTACTCACCCGTTCGCCGCTCGTGTACCCCGAAAGGCCTTACCGCTCGACTTGCATGTGTTAAGCACGCCGCCAGCGTTCGTCCTGAGCCAGGATCAAACTCTCCGTAAAAGACTCTAGAAACAACAATCCGAAGATCGTGAATCAGTCAAATGACATCAAGTCCAAATCACTAGCAAAAAAACTCAACTAGCATTACAAAAAATCTTCTCACCCCAGACGGGAAGAATGAAGCAAGAAGATGTCACACCCACACCCAAAAGGCATGAGCACCAAAAACATTCGGCACTGACATTCATCGACACACTGTTGAGTTCTCAAAGAACACGCACACACTCTCCACCCGCAGACTCACGCCTACCAGCATCAAGGGCAACTGTTCCAGCCTATCCCAGCTTGGTCTCGGATGCAAGCTCCGACTCTTGGGGGACAAACCAATCAAAAGCTACCGTCCAACCTCGTTGTCTCCGGCCTCTCGGCTGGAGTCGGTGTCCGTGTCGCTCTGACTCGACAAAAGTTACGGCACAGGAAACTGCGCGTCAAATCCCCAGGTCGCCGAGAATCCGAACGACAAACGCCGAGGTGGTGACGCGTACAGAGAGTTATCTACCCACCAAACACTCGAATCACACCTGTGTGACTCGCACCACCTCGACGCCGTAGTGCTAGGAAGCTACGCGCACACCTGCGAAGTTCCGCTTTCCCCGACGTACGACCAACCAACGGCCGTGCAGCAGATCCTCGGGTGACGGCGTCCACTCCTCGTCGGCGATTTTCTGGTTGTTGACCGAGGCACCGCCCTCCTTCACTGCGCGACGTGCTGCGCCCTTGCTCTCGGAGAGACCGGTTGCGACGAGCAAGTCGACGATCGTCGACGGCTCTCCCGGCGCGAGGTCGGCTACCGGCGTCTCACCGAGTGCGGCTGCCAACGTCGACTCGTCGAGATCGGCAAGTTCGGCGCGGCCGAACAGTGCTTGGCTGGCCAGCTCGACTGCACGTGTGTTCGCCTCTCCGTGCACCAATGTCGTCATCTCGGCTGCCAGACGCTTCTGAGCCTCCCGCGCATGCGGACGTTCACGCGTCGCTTCGTCGAGCTGGTCGAGTTCGGCCTGATCGAGAAAGGTGAACCAACGGAGGTACTTGACGACATCGGCATCGCCGGTGTTCACGAAGTACTGGTACCAGGCGTACGGGCTGGTCATTTCCGGGTCGAGCCACAGGCTCCCGCCACCGGTGGACTTTCCGAACTTCTTTCCGTCCGCCGACGTGACCAGGGGCACCGTCAGCGCGTGGACCGACTCACCGTCCTTGCGTCGGTTGAGCTCGACGCCGGCGATGATGTTGCCCCACTGATCCGAACCGCCGATCTGGAGCGTGCACCCGTGCGTGCGACGAAGTTGGACGTAGTCGTTCGCCTGAAGAAGCATGTAGCTGAACTCGGTGTAGGACATTCCGTCGGCCTCGAGACGCGTTTTCACCGTGTCCCGCGCAAGCATCACGTTCACCGAGAAATGCTTGCCGACGTCACGAAGGAAATCGATCGCCGACAGCGGACCGGTCCAGTTCAAGTTGTTCTCGACGATCGCACCCGTCGCGCCGTCGTCGAACTCGACGAATCGCTCGAGCTGGCCGCGGATACGGTCGGCCCAGTCCCGGACGGTGTCGGACGAGTTCATGACCCGCTCCCCCACGTCACGAGGATCGCCGATCAGTCCGGTGGCACCGCCTGCCAGGACAATCGGCCGGTGGCCTGCACGTTGAAAACGCTTGAGCGCCAACAGCGGAACGAGGTGGCCTGCATGAAGGCTGGGACCGGTCGGGTCGAAGCCCGCATAAAGAGTGATCGGCCCGTCGGACGTCGCCTTCTTCAGTTCGTCCACGTCGGTGGACTGCGCGATCAATCCGCGCCAGGTCAATTCGTCGATGATGTTCTCGCTCACGCCTTCGATCTTTCCGCATCCGACGTCGAACAGGAACCTCGCCCTCGTCGGGCTCGGTCAGGACGCCGGCGCCCGCGGGCTCCGGCGATACGCCGACACCGCGTCGGAGCGCGGGATCCAGAACCTCCACGGTCTGTCGGCAGCCTTGCTGACTCCCACCCTCGGGCCTTCGGCCACGTCGGTCGGACGACCGGCCCGCCCAGCGGCGAGAACGATCCGCGACGATCCGTCGAACAGGTCCATTCCGTTGTCCGAGAGCTGGGCGCCGATGGCCTGCCCCAAGTTACCCGGCCCGCTGACCAGCTTCCTGGAAGCAACTCGGTCGCCTCTCCGGCGCCGTACTGCTTCCTCACCGTCCACCAGCTCGGCGGCTCGCAGCAACACTGCGGCGGCTTCACCGTCGGGACCGCAGGTGACGTTCATGCACAGGTGCATGCCGTAGCTCGAATAGACGTACACCCGTCCCGCCGAACCGAACATCACGCGGTTACGCGGAGTCGGGCCGCGATAGGAGTGAGCAGCGGGATCCGGCCAGGGTCCCCCTTCGGGTCCGCCGTACGCCTCGACTTCGACGACTCGCACGCGCACGTTCTCCACTCGAAGTTCGACGCCGAGCAGGTTCCGCGCGGCCTCGACGGGATGGCAGTTCAGATCCTCTGCGTTCACACAGCTGATCTTTCCCTGGCGCTTGGAGCCTTTGACGTCGACCACCCGGAAGGTCTTGAATTCATCACACAGTGATTTCATCAGCCGATGAATTATGGAGGACACCATGACGATCGCACCCGATCCGGCGGTCATCGTCGAGAACCTCGTCGTCCGGCGGGGCAAGCGCACAGTTCTCGACGCGGTGACCATGTCCATCCCCGCCGGCCACATCACCGGCCTGCTCGGCCCGTCCGGATGCGGCAAGACAACACTCATGAGAGCGATCGTCGGTACCCAGGTGGTCGAGTCGGGAACGGTCACCGTGCTGGGTAAACCGGCAGGCTCGAGAGCACTGCGCCGCAAAGTCGGCTACGTGACCCAGGCCCCGAGTGTCTACCGCGACCTCTCGGTCCGCGACAACGTGGCCTACTTCGCCGCGCTGTACGGACGCGATTCCCGTTCGGTCTCGTCCGCGATCGATTCCGTGGGTCTGGGTGAGCATGCGTCGTCGCCGGCGGGAAATCTGTCCGGTGGGCAACTCGGCCGCGTGTCCTTGGCCAGCGCGCTCGTCGCCGAGCCCGAACTACTCGTGTTGGACGAACCCACCGTCGGGCTCGATCCCGTGCTGCGAGCCGAACTGTGGTCACGATTCGAGGACATCGTCCACTCCGGCGCGACGCTGCTGGTATCCAGCCACGTCATGGAAGAAGCCGAGCACTGCTCCGAGCTGGTCCTGATGCGCGACGGTTCGGTACTTGCACAACTCGCGCCCCGGGAGCTGTTGCACCGCACGGGCGAATCGAGCCTCGAACACGCGTTCCTGACCCTCATTCGCACCACGGAAAGCGGTGTCCGATGAATGTGCACATCTACGCAGCCGGGACCACCCGGATTCTGCGTCAGCTCCGCGCCGATCACCGAACCGTCGCGATGATCCTTCTCGTCCCGTCCCTGCTCATGGTTCTGCTGTACTTCCTCTACCAGGATTTTCCCACGGCACCGGGCGCTCCCCCGCTGTTCGATCGCGTCGCCGTCAGCATGCTCGGAATACTGCCGTTCGTAGTGATGTTTCTGATCACCTCGATCGCCATGCAGCGCGAACGCAGCTCCGGGACACTGGAACGGCTGCTCACGACACCGATGTCCAAGCTGGATCTGCTGGCCGGATACGCCTCGGCTTTCTCGTTGGCTGCGATAGTTCAGTCGCTTCTGGCCTGTGCGGTCGTGTTCGGGGCGCTCGGACTCTCCACCGAAGGGTCGCCTGCCTGGGTGCTCCTGATCGCGGTGCTCGGCGCCGTTCTCGGTGTCGCGATCGGACTGCTGTGCAGCGCGTTCGCTCGCACCGAATTCCAGGCCGTGCAGTTCATGCCGGTCGTGGTCGTGCCGCAACTTTTCCTGTGCGGACTACTCGTCCCCCGAAATCAGATGCCGGACTGGCTACACGCCGTCAGCAACGTCATGCCGCTCAGTTACGCAGTCGACGCGCTGAGCCAGATCTCTACCGCCCCGAGCGTCACCGGGCGATTCTTCACCGATGTCGCCGTCGTTCTGGCCTTCACGGTCGCCGCGTTGTGCGCTGCAGCAGCAACTCTGCGGCGGCGGACACCATGACCGGCAGAGCACGGACGGGACGACGACCGGGCCGACCGGACACGCGCGACGAGATACTGAGAGTCGCTCGAACACGTTTCGCCGCTACAGGTTTCGACAAGACTTCGATCCGATCGATCGCCGCGGACGCCGGCGTCGACTCCGCCCTCGTGCACCACTACTTCGGGACCAAGCGAGACCTCTTCGTAGCGTCGATCGCCCTGCCGACCGATCCGACGGTAGTACTTCGTCCAGTCCTGGCCGCCGACACCGATCGGCTCGGTGAGGCGCTACTCACTGCGATTCTTGCCGTCTGGGACTCCGAGAACGGCCAGGCCGTCGTCGCCACGTTTCGTTCACTGATCGCAGGCGCCGACGTAGGCCTGATCAAGACCTTTCTGATGCACGTCGTGCTCGACGACATCGCACACAGAGTCGACGAACCCGTCGGGTCCGGCCCTCTGCGAGTCGCGCTCGTTGCCTCCCAGATGTCCGGTCTACTGCTCACCCGCCACATCCTGAGCATCGAACCGCTCGCCTCGATGCCCGCGCACCGCGTGGTGGCGCTGACAGCACCGACGTTGCAGCACTATCTCGCCGGTGAACTGCCCGACTTCGTCCCCTGACGATCAGGATCGAGCGCGAGCCAGAATCGACTCGTGCTCGGCGTCGTCCACATCCCTCGCGTCGTCGACGAGCAGGACCGGGATACCGTTCTCGATCGGATATGCCCGACGCAGCCGCGGGTTGTAGAGCAGCTCGTCCTCCACCAGCAACAGCGGGCCCTTGTCGACAGGGCACGCGAGGATGCTCAGCAGTGTCTGATCGATTGCCACCGATTTCTCACTTTCGTCTGTCACCGATTCGCACGGGGATCGTCCGAAACCTTACCCACCGCACGTAGCAGAGCTCAGTCCGTTCCGACGTCGGCCACACTGTCGGTGCCGAAGCGTTGCGCGGCAATCGCTTTGGTCAACCGCTTGTAGGTACTGGATTCCTCGTCGTAATACCAGGTCCGAGCACTCGGCGTTGGGATACGAGACTTTCGTAGTTCGGTTTCCCGTGGCCGATACGCCCGCCCCAGCGGAATCGCATCGACGAGATGAACGATGTCCGGACGCTGGCTCGGCAGCAGCACGCCCATGGCGTCGGTGATCGCCTTACCCGGCACCGTGCTGTCCTTCCGCACCGAGATGCCGCAGATCGCGACCTCGTCGGCATGGTCGAGTCGCCGGGACGAATCGGCACTGCCACCGATGTCCACTCCGTACACGACGACGGATCGAACCTGCGGAATCTCCCCGAACGCATCGATGATGGGTTGGGTGAACACCGGCCCGCGAGGTGTCTTCACGACGGTGTCCTTGCGGTCCACCAGCCAGAAATCTCCGTCGGAATCCCGTCGAAACAGGTTCTCGGTGGGAATCCACGAATCACCGGGCTCGAACACGCCCCGCATCAAAGGACTTGTGACCTCGCCCTCGTTGCTCGGACGCCCGAGGAGCAAACCGACCTCGCCGTCCTTGCACAGCCGAACGAAACCGTTGTCGTCCTCCTCCAACCTCCCGGTGATGGGGTCGTAGGCAGCCAGAGCCACCCGTGCACTTCCCGGCAACGGGCGGCCCTTCGATCCGATCTTCGAACCACCCACGTTGGCCAGGATGATGTCGTTCTCGGTGGAGGCATAGAACTCGAGAACACGAGCGGGCGAGAAACGCTCCATCGTTCGTTTCCACAGCCCGACAGGCATTCCCGATCCGATGAACAAACGGACCGCATGCCGGAGGTCGACATCGAGATGATCGTCGTCGAGGATGCTCTGCATCATTGCCCAGGTGTAGCTGATGACGGTCACGCCATAGCGAGAAACCTCACCGGAGAACCGAACCGGGTCGAGACCCCGCGACAGGGCAATACGCGACCCGCCGGCGAGCGCACCACCGACACTCACCAACAATCCCGCCGAATGATGAAGAGGAGCAAGGCAGTACACCGTGTCTCCGGAACTCAGCCCGGCCGCGGTGGCGGTTCCGTACGCCGACAGCGCCCATCTGTGGTTGGTGATGTAGCGAGGCTCGAGGCCCCGATCCGTTGCCGTGAACAGCACCATCGCAAGTTCCCTCGCGCGGCCCGGATTGGGCTCGAACCACGCAGGCAACCGCACCGAATCCGGATCGACGGCTTCGAGGTCGGTGACGTCCGCCCCGGTCGGTACGTCCAGCTGACGAGCGTCACCACCACCCAGAACGAGAACGTTGGCGGCGACGGTCGTCGCAGACTTCAAGTTCTCCGGGTCGGTGACGACGGTGTCGACGTCCACCGCCCTCAGGGCGCTCTCGAGGTTGCCGCCCGGAGGAAGCAGAACTGCTACTGCGCCGATTCTGGACAACGCGGCCACGGCCGCCAGCGCGCTAGGACGGGTCTCCATGAGCACACCGATGCGCGCCGACGGCCGGATGCCGGAGACGACAAGGCCCTTCACGACGTTGTCGATGCGGACGTTGACGGCCTCGTACGTGTGGACTCGATCGTCGAACAGGAAGCACTCACCCGACGGCGACCGACGTCCCTGATCAGCGATGAGCCTGCCCAACGACACCGTCGAATGCGCCTGCATCTGACCGAGACGCGCCAGTCGTGGCAACGTGCGCACAGCCTCCGACGACATCTCGCGGGTACCTCTCACCGCTCCCGTCGCCGCTGCCGCGAGCCCGCGGCCTACTCCGACACCCACCTCCGCGATGGACGCGGCCGTATGAATGATTCGATTGCTGACCGACACACCGCTTTCGGAATCGGGATGTTCGTCGTACACCATCTCGTGCACGCCGGATGGCTGCTCCCCCAGCCCTTCCCGCCACCGTATCCACTCGCCCGTTGTAGGCCACGTCTGCGCCGCGGCGGTGGTGCCGACCACCAACCCGAAGTGACCGGCACGCAAAGTGCTTTCGAAGATCTCCGCACGTGGCGCCGCACGCTTGATGCCGCGCACCGCCAACGGCTGGCCGATGTCGTCGACCTCGCCTACGAACGCGAGAACCGGAACCGACAACTCGGACAGCGTCAGCAACCGATCCTTGATGACGAATCCACCCGTCATCATGCGGTTGTGCACCACGAACTGCTTCAACAACTCGGCCACAGCCGGGCCGGACCACGCAACCCAGCCGTCCATCGCCAGAAAACGCCTCTGCGGCTCGCGAGGCAACAACGCATCACGGTCGTGCAGCTGCCGGAGGAAGTCGAGTCGAGACCGCACCGTCTTCGCCGGATCCAACAATTGGAACCCGGTCCGTGCCATCCACCCGGAGACGTCCATCCGAGTGAACACGTGATCCGCCAGAAACTCGGCACCCTTGGTCGCCACACCGGCCGGAATACCCAGTGGCAACGCCGCCAACGTGTCCACCGGCGCCCCGAACGTGATGAGACTCGCCAGATTTCGGCCACTCCGATACGCCGCAGCCTGGTAACAGAACATCCCGCCCTGCGAGTACCCGCCGAGGTGGACGTCGCGGCCGGTGATCGTGTGGACCTTGTCCACCACCTCGCTGATCGCGACAACATGATCCGCCAGAGTCCGGCTCCACCCGCCTTCCTCCGTGTCGGGCGAACCGAAGTCCACCACCCACGGATCGAGGCCCATGTCGTGAAGAATGCCGGCAGCGCCGTTCTCGGTCGTCACGTCGTACACATCGGCCGACACCATCATCGGCGGCACCAGCACGACCGGAGGCTTCGAACCCTCGTCGGCGTCGTCGGCGAAATACCGACGGAGCCGGTACATCGGCTCACGATCGACGACCTTGAACGGCGACGGATCGACCTCGGTCTCCAGACCGCCGAGACGGATCACTTCGAGGCCGTTCTGTGCAGTCGCCACCGCACGCCGCAACGGCCCGCGGATCGCGTCTGCGTTCAGTCCCACCACAACACACTCCTGCGTTCGACGCTTGTCCCCGCTCGAACCGGCCACTCACCGACCCGTCAGAAGCTTCTCATACCGAACCCCTTCGAATCCGGCGCGCCTGATTTATTTCTCTGTCAGCGAGCAGGAATTCCGTCGGCGAGCCACGCGCGAGCCTTCTCCGCAGTCGACCGCACACCACCGAGCTGGCTCGCCACCTGCACAGCAGCCGTGCCGCCCCGAGAATCTCGCGACGAAATGGAACCCTCGACGGTCAGGACCTCGCGAACCGCCGGCGTCAACGACGGATCGATCGACGACAACTCCTCGTCCGTCAACTCCTCCAACCCGACGCCGCGCCCCTCCGCAACACGAACGCACGCCCCGGCCGCCTCGTGCGCCACCCGGAACGGAACACCCTGCCTCACCATCCACTCGGCGATATCCGTCGCCAACGTGAAGCCTGCGGGCGCGAGCTCGGCCAACCGATCCACATGGAACTCCAGCGTCCCGACCAATCCGGCGAGAGCGGGCAGCAACAGCTCGAGCTGCGCCACCGAATCGAAGACCGGCTCCTTGTCCTCCTGCAGATCCCGGTTGTAAGCCAACGGCTGTGCCTTCAGAGTCGCCAACAGGCCGGTGAGATTACCGATGAGCCGACCCGTCTTTCCGCGCGTCAATTCCGCGACGTCGGGGTTCTTCTTCTGCGGCATGATCGAGCTGCCCGTCGACCACGCGTCGGCGAGCGTCACGTAGCCGTACTCCGGGGTACTCCACGACACGATTTCCTCCGCGAGACGCGACAGATCGACCGCGGTCATCGCGAGCACGAACGACGCTTCCGCCGCGAAGTCACGTGACGAGGTCGCGTCTATCGAATTCTCGGCCGACGAATCGAAGCCCAACTCGGCTGCGATCTTCTCCGGGCTCAGACCAAGCGACGAGCCCGCCAAGGCCCCCGAACCGTACGGCGACACCGCGGCTCGGCGATCGAAATCCTGGAACCTCTGGACGTCACGCAACAGAGGATGGGTGTGCGCCAGGAGATGGTGGGCCAGCAGCACCGGTTGCGCGGCCTGCGAATGCGTCTTGCCCGGCATGACCGCAGCCGGGTGCGCAGCAGCCTGCGTGGCCAACGCGTCGACGACGTCGAGGACCCCTGCCGAGACCCGCCGGACAGCGTCGCGCAGCCACATCCTGAACAGAGTCGCCACCTGGTCGTTGCGCGAGCGTCCGGCCCGAAGCCTCCCTCCGACCTCGGGACCGACCCTGTCGATCAATCCCCGCTCGAGCGCTCCGTGGACATCTTCGTCGGACTCCGCGGCAGCGAACTCACCGGAAGCGACGTCCTCGGCCAACCGAGACAAACCGTCGAGCATCGTCTCGAGGTCCGCCGCCGTCAACAATCCCGCACCGTTCAACACGCGTGCGTGTGCCATCGACGCCCGAATGTCGTACGGGGCCAACACCCAGTCGAAGTGCGTCGACTTGCTCAGTGCCGCCATCGCCTCGGCCGGACCGGACGCGAACCGTCCGCCCCACAGCGATCCTTCGTTGGTTCCGTGCTGTTCGCTCACAGTTCTGCTTTCCACATCGTTCGGATCATTCGGCACGTCGGGCCAATTTCTCGATCTTGTCCGCAAGTTCGCTGCCGGTGATCGGTTCTCGCGCGATCACGAAGATCGTGTCGTCTCCGGCGACGGTCCCGACGATCTCTCGCAGCGACGCCCGGTCGAGCGCGCTCGCCAGGTATCCCGCAGCCCCGGGTGGGGTCCGCAGTACGGCCTGATTGCCGCTCGAATCGGTCGACACGAGCAGCTCACCGAGCAGCCGGGTCAACCTGTCGGTCCCCCCTGAAACCCCGCGCACCGGATTACCGTCCTCGGGCACCACGTACACCCCGACGCCACCGTCGGCCGCACGCAGCTTGACGGCACCCAACTCGTCGAGATCCCTCGACAGCGTCGCCTGGGTGACATCGATGCCCTCCGACGCCAAGAGCGTCGCCAGTTCCGGCTGACTGCGGACCTGGTGGTTCGACAGCAGCGCAACGATCCGCGCCTGCCTCCCCGCCCGAGTCGAAGCAGTCAACGGAACCGACGACACGTCCTCGCTCACGGTCGTCGTGCCTGCTCGAGCAACCAGACCAGCAGCGCCTTCTGTGCGTGCAGACGGTTCTCGGCCTCGTCCCACACCACGCTCTGCGGGCCGTCGAGCACCTCGTCGGTGATCTCCTCGCCGCGATGCGCGGGAAGACAGTGCAGCACAACGGCATCGGACTTGGCTTTGGACAGCAGCTCGGCGTCGATCCGGTACGGCCTGAACGGGGCGACACGGTCGAGACCGTCGTTTTCCTGCCCCATCGACGTCCACGTGTCGGTTACTAGGGCGTCGGCCCCCTCCGCGGCTTCGTACGGGTCCTCGGTGAGCGTGATACGTGCGCCGGTGATCTCGGCGCGCGCACGAGACGCCTCGACCACAGCGGGCAGCGGCGCGAATTCACGAGGCGCAGCGATGGTCACGTCGATACCCGCGGTGACACCACCCAGCAACAGCGAATGCGCCATGTTGTTGGCACCGTCACCGAAATACGCGAGTTCGAGTCCCTTCAATTCGCCCTTCCGCTCGGCCAGAGTCTGCAGATCGGCGAGAACCTGGCACGGATGGAACTCGTTGGACAGCGCATTCACGATCGGCACCGTCGCTCCGGTGGCCATCTGCTCGAGTCGTTTCTGCCCGAACGTGCGCCAGACGACTGCCTCCACGTAACGCGACAGCACACGCCCGGTGTCCTGCAGCGTCTCCTCACGTCCGAGCTGAGTGCTCTGCCCGTCGACGACCACAGCATGACCACCGAGCTGCGCGATTCCGATCTCGAACGAGAAGCGGGTGCGGGTGGAGTTCTTCTCGAAGATGACGCCGACGCCCTGCGGTCCCTCCAACGGCCGCTTGGAGAACGGTGCGCGCTTGAGTTCTGCTGCGAGCGCCAACACCTCGGCCTGCTCCTGCGGCGAGAGATCGTCGTCCTTGAGAAAGTTCTTCAGTGCCATGTCAATCCGTTTCGTCGGCAGTGTCGAGAATTGTGGGCAATGCCGCGACGAACGACGCCGCCTGTTCCTCGGTGAGGACCAGTGGCGGGGCCAAGCGCAGAACGTCGGGCTGGGCGGCATTGATCAGGAAGCCTGCATCACGAGCAGCTGCTTCGGCTTTGGCTGCGACAGCCTTGGTCAGCACCACACCCAGCAGAAGACCGGATCCGCGGACGTGATCGATCAGCGGGTGGTGCAACTCCTCGATGGAATGCGTGATCACCTTTCCCAGCCTGTCGGCGTGGGACACCAGGTCGTCCTCGGCGAGAGTCCGAAGCACGGCGAGCGCGGCCGATGCGCACACCGGATTTCCACCGAAGGTCGTACCGTGCTTGCCCGGATGGAGCAGCGCGGCTGCCTCGCCGATTCCGATGCACGCACCGATCGGCAGTCCCCCGCCGAGCCCCTTCGCCAGCGTGATGACATCGGGGACGATGCCGACGGCCTGATGCGCGTAGAACCATCCGGTCCGCCCGATGCCCGTCTGCACCTCGTCGAGGATCAGCAGTGCTCCGTGCCGCGCCGTGATCTCCCGTGCGGCAAGCAGATAGCCCTCCGGCGGCACCACGACACCGCCCTCGCCCATGATCGGTTCCAGGAAGACTGCCGCAGTGTCCGAATCCACCGCGGCCTCCAGTGCGGCGACATCTCCGTACGGCACGTGCTCCACGCCGGCGGGCATCGGCTCGAACGGCACGCGCTTGTCCGGCTGACCCGTCAAGGCGAGCGCACCCATCGTTCGCCCGTGAAACGCCTTCTCCGCGGCAATGATCTTGGGCCGACCGGTCAATCGCGCAATCTTGAACGCTGCTTCGTTGGCCTCGGTACCGGAATTGCACAGGAACACTCGTCCGTGCACGCTCGCACCCAGATGGGACAGCAACTGCTCGGCGAGCGCGATACCCGGCTCGGTCGCATACAGGTTCGAGGTGTGCCCGAGCGTCGACAGCTGGGTCGTGACCGCGTCGACCACAGCGGGATGCGCATGGCCGAGAATGTTGACGGCGATGCCGGCGAGCAGGTCGAGGTACTGCTTGCCGTCGGCGTCGGTCACCACAGCGCCCTCACCGCGCACCAGAGCAACGCGCGGCACACCGTAGTTGTCCATCAAGGAATTCGACCACCGGGACTGGAGGTCGAGGGTCGTGGTGTGCTCGGTCATGAATGCTCCCCTGATAGTTCCGGCGCCGACACCATCGTGCCGATGCCCTCGCCTGTGAACAGTTCCACCAGTACCGAATGCGGAACCCTACCGTCGATGACGTGTGCAGACGGCACACCACCCTGAACCGCCCGCAGGCATGCCTCCATCTTGGGAACCATCCCGGCATCGAGCGAGGGCAGCAGAGCAGTCAGTGAATCCACGTCGATCTCCGACGTCAACGACGACCGATCCGGCCAATTCGTGTACAGCCCTTCGACATCGGTGAGCACGACGAGCTTCTCCGCGCCGATCGCCTCGGCCAGCGCAGCGGCAGCGGTGTCCGCGTTGATGTTGTGCACGACGCCCTCGGCGTCGGGAGCGATGGTCGACACCACCGGAATCCTTCCTGCCGCAATGAGATCGAGTACCGCGTCGGGATTCACCGACGTGACATCGCCGACGAGTCCGATGTCGGTCGGCGAACCGTCGACCATCACCGAACGCTTGGACGCCGTGAACAGATGCGCATCCTCGCCGGAGATTCCTACGGCGTACGGCCCGTGACTGTTGATCAGACCGACGAGCTCGCGTCCGACCTGGCCGAACAGAACCATCCGAACGATATCCATCACCTCGGGCGTCGTGACGCGGAATCCACCACGGAATTCACCGGTCATGCCCAGCCTGGCCAGCATCGCGTTGATCTGAGGCCCGCCGCCGTGCACCACCACGGGATGCAATCCGACGGTTCGGAGAAAGACCATGTCCTCGGCGAATGCGCGCTTGAGTTCCTCGTCGATCATCGCGTTCCCGCCGTACTTGACGACGACGATCTTGTCGTTGAACTTCTGCAGCCACGGCAAAGCACCGGCCAGCGTGTGCGCCTTCTGCGACGCGGTCAGGTCGAGTTCGGTCACGACGAGTACGCCGAGTTCTCTTCGACATACCCGTGGGAAAGGTCGGTCGTGCGAATCGTGACGACGGAGTCTCCGATTCCGAGATCGATCCGAACCTCGATGTCCTCACCGGACAGATCGACATCACGGGCACCGGGCGCTCCGACACCGTCGACGCAGACCGGACTTCCGTTGAACGACACGGTGATACGGTTCGGGTCCAGCTCGATCGGCGCGATACCGATCGCTGCGAGCACGCGGCCCCAGTTGGGATCGGATCCGAACAGAGCCGTCTTGACCAGGCTGTCCCGTGCCACCGTGCGCGCACCGACCAGAGCATCGTCCTCCGACGCAGCCCCGGAGACCGTGACCTTCACCCGCTTCGTGACGCCTTCGGCATCCGCCATCAACTGATCGGCCAGATCGTCGCACACCGCCAGTACCGCAGCGTTCAGTGCGTCCTGGCTCGGCGCGACACCACTGGCTCCCGACGAGAGCAGCAGAACTGTGTCGTTGGTGGAGGTGGCCCCGTCGACATCGAGGCGGTCGTAGGACAGTCGGGTCGCGTTCCGCAACGCGGTGTCCAACTGCTCGGCCGTTGCGACGGCATCGGTGGTGACAACACTGAGCATCGTCGCCAGGGAAGGAGCAAGCATGCCCGCGCCCTTGGCCATTCCGCCGACGTTCCATTTGTCGACGTGATGGAAGGCAGCCTGCTTGGGCACCGTATCGGTTGTCATGATCGCGTACGCGGCATCCGTTCCGCCCGAGATACCGCCCGCCAACTCGTGCACCACGTCGGTGACACCGGGAATCAACTTGTCCATCGGCAACCGATCGCCGATCAGACCCGTCGAACAGACCGCGACTTCACCGGCACCGGTCTCGGTACCCCAATTGCTCAACGCCGACGCGACCTCTTCGGCCGTCCGGTGCGTGTCCTGGAATCCGCCCGCGCCGGTACAGGCATTGGCCCCACCGGAATTGAGAATCACCGCACGGAGCTTGCCCGCGGTCAGCACCTGCTGGGACCACAGCACCGGCGCAGCCTTCACCTTGTTTCGAGTGAAGACACCCGCCGCAGCCGTGTCGGGCCCTTCGTTGAACACGAGCGCGAGGTCGGACTTGCCACTGACTTTGATACCCGCCGCGATACCGGCGCCCTTGAATCCGGCGGGCGCAGTGACACCCTGATTCCGGACAAGCTTGCCCTGAGGCTCCGCCGCTTCGGTAGAACTGCTCACGGTGCGACTCCTACAGTCGAAAGTCCGTCGGTCTCGGGCAGTCCGAGAGCCAGATTCATGGATTGGACCGCAGCGCCTGCCGTCCCCTTGGTCAGATTGTCGATGGCAGCGATGACGACGAGCAGCCCGGCGTCGGCGTCCACCGACACACTGAGCTGCACCGCGTTGGATCCGATCACCGCGCCCGTTTGCGGCAACCTCCCCGACGAGAGCACATGGACGAACGGCTCTGCAGCATAAGCCTTCTCGTACACCTCGACAGCCTGCGCCTCGGTCGCCGTGGTCCGCGCGGTGCACGTGGCCAGAATTCCCCGCGGCATCGGCGCCAGGACGGGCGTGAACGACACGGACACCGGCTCCGGCGACAGCGCCGACAGGTTCTGCACGATCTCGGGATTGTGCCGGTGCGCACCCGCCACGCCGTACGCCCGAACCGATCCCATCACTTCCGACCCGAGCAGATCCGCCTTGGGGGCACGGCCCGCACCCGACGAGCCGCTGACAGCCACCACGTTCACCCGCGACTCGACGATCCCCGCCGCCACCGCAGGGGCGAGCGCAAGACTCGACACCGTCGGATAGCACCCCGGCACTGCGATCCGGGTAGCTCCGATCAGCTTCTCGCGATGGCCGGGAAGCTCGGGCAACCCGTACGGCCACGTGCCCGCGTGCGGCGACTTGTAGTACTTCTCCCAGGCCGAGGCGTCGGACAACCGGAAATCTGCGCCACAGTCGATGATCACGACGGACTCAGGAAGTTGTTGCGCGATCTCCGCGGACTTGCCGTGCGGCAAGCCCAGGAAGACGACGTCGTGTCCTTCGAGTTCCGACAGCGTGGTCTCACCGAGAACGCGGTCCGCGAGGGGAAGCAGGTGCGGATGGAACTCGCCCAGCGAGGCGCCCGCATTGCCACCCGCGGTGAGAGATCCGATGACGATACGTCCCGACTGCACGCCCGGATGACCGAGCAACAGTCGCAGAATCTCGCCGCCTGCGTATCCACTGGCGCCCGCGACGGCAATCCGCAGAGGCGCACCATTCCGATCGTTCATACGATGATTATGCATCACCATGCAAGCTCATTCAGGAGCGGGGTCACCCGTCCTTCATGGACCGCCGGATCTCGTCCAGCTTCTTCCGACCCGCAGCCTCACGCTCGTTCCACTGCTCGTCGAGCGTGCGACCCGCAGGCGTCCCGTGATCCAACTCCTCGCGACCCAACGCCGTCGTCGAACGACTCTCGACCTTGTCTCGAACACTGTCCCATGTCGGGACACCCTGATCGGTGAAACCCGTCGGCGAATCGTGGTTGGAGAAACCAGAACTCACGCCCCCGCCGATGGCGCCGTCGATAGCGCTGTCGTCCACCAGCTCGGCGTCGATGACGCCCGGCCGAGGAATCTCCGTCGGAGTCCCGCCCAGCGGAGAATCTCCGGGACCGGCCGGGTCGTACCGCGGGCTCGATTCCTGTGGATCCCCCAACGGCTGGTCGATGTGAGGCTTCGTCGTGTGCGGGACATCCACGTCGGGAATGTCACCGGGCGGAACCGTCGACGGGTCCGTGTTCGCTGTATCCAGTTCCGCCAGCAGCGCCGACGCCGCCGCGTGGACGGGTCCAAGTGCCGGGCGCCCGCCCACCGCGGCGAGCACCTCGCGCAGTACCGCTACGTCGGTTCGATCGTCCGTGGTCATACTTCCTCCTGAGCAGTAGGAAAGTCGTACGACACCAGGCTACGGACTCGACACCGCTCAGCCTCGCAGTTCGGCCCCGACTGCATTCTTCGCAGCGGCGACGGCAGCGTCGCGCGCCTCGGTGGCCTGCGCTTCGGTCAACGTTCCGTCGCTACCGCGGAACACCAACGCAAATGCCAAGGACTTCCGGTCCGCACCGACCTGCTCACCTTCGAACACGTCGAACAGTCTGATGCTCTCGAGAAGGTCACCCGCACCTGCGCGCAGCGCAGCTTCGACATCGGCCGACGGGACCGATCGCTCGACGACCACGGCGACATCCTGAAGAACCGCAGGGAACGGCGACACGATCGGAGCCGGAAGAGACTCGACGATCGGGAGAGCATCGAGATTCAACTCGACAGCACACGTGCGCGCCGGCAGGTCCGCTCGTTCGAGCACCGCCGGATGCAACTCACCCGCATGCCCCACCACAACGCCGTCGACCAGTAGTTCAGCACAGCGACCGGGATGCCACGGAAGGTGCTGCGCCGCACGGAACTCCAACTGCACACCGGCGGCCGCCGCGACCGTCCGAGCCGCCGCGAACGCGTCGGACGCATCGGCTGCGCGCCCCGGTCCCCACGGACCCGAAGGATCGCGCTGGCCGGTCAGCACAGCACCGACGAACACAGGCTGGTCCGGAAGCGACCCGCGCAAGTGAGCGATCTCCTCGTCGCTCGGACGCGCGTGCACCTCTAGCGCATCGACCGGAACCGTGTGATCACCGGGGCGAACGACCTGAGCGATGCCGAACAACGCCAGATCCCGCTGCCCACGGTTGACGTTGCGCGCCAATATCTCCAACAAGCCGGGCAACACCGTCGTCGCGAGCTCGGGACGGTCCGCTTCCAGCGGGTTCAGAACCGAGGTGGTCCGGCGACGAACATCGTCGGCGGGCAGTCCCCACGTGTCGAACACCCCGGTCGGCAGGAAGACCGTCGGCAGCACCTCGACGAAGCCGGCGAACGCGAGCGACTTGCCGACAGCGCGTTTGCGCTTCTGAGTGGCCGTCAGACCGCGCCCGGCCGGAGCCGTCGGGAGCACCGACGGGATCTGCTCCAGCCCCTCCAGACGCAGGACCTCCTCGACGAGATCGGCAGGTTGCTGCAGGTCCGGACGCCACGTCGGCGGAGTCACGACCAGCTCGCCGTGGCCCGACGCGCTGACACCGACCTCGACATCGCACCCGATCTGGGTCAGACGTCGAGCGGCCGTGCCGTTCGGGTACGCGACCCCAGCGACACGATCAGGTAGATCGAGATCCATACGAACGGCGTCGAACGTGTGCGGCTCCCCGATATCGGTCAACACCGACTCGACGCGACCTCCGGCGATCTCGACGAGCAACTGCGCCGCACGATCCAACGCAGCCACGGGCAGCGCCGAGTCGACAGTGCGCTCGAAGCGCTTGCTCGCTTCACTGGACAGTTTGTGCCTGCGACCCGTACGGAACACCGCGAGAGGATCGAACGTCGCTGCCTCGAGAATCACGTCGACAGTGTTGTCGTCGACCTCTGTGGACGCACCACCCATGACACCTGCAAGAGAAATCGCACCTGAATCGTCGGCAATCACGACGTCCTCGGCGTCGAGAGTGCGCTCCACGTCGTCGAGCGTGGTCAGCTTCTCCCCTGCCTCGGCCCGCCGGACGACGATTCCGCCGCTCAGCTTGTTCGCGTCGAACGCATGCAGCGGCTGACCCAACTCGTGCAGCACGTAGTTGGTGACGTCCACCGCAGCCGAGATCGGCCTGATGCCCGCCAGCAGCAGCCTGCGCTGCAACCACCACGGAGTCGTCGCGTTCGGATCGATGCCGCTGACCTTGCGCAGCGCGAATCGGGTCGCCCCGGAATCGGCCTCGACCGTAGTGGGCCACGTATCGGCCTCGTTGTTCTGTACCGGCCCAGCTGCTGGATCCGCGAACTCCAGATCGAAGCTGCTCGCGAGCTCCCGAGCCAGCCCTCGGACGGAGAAGGCGTATCCGCGGTCGGGTGTCACGTTCAACTCGATCACCGCGTCGTCGAGCCCCAGCACGGCCTTGGCGTCGTCACCGGGAGCTGCGGTGCCTTCCGGCAACACCAGGATTCCCGACGAGTCACGCCCCAACCCGAGTTCCGCCGTCGAACAGATCATGCCGTTGGACGTCTTGCCGTACGTCTTACGGGCCGCGATCGCGAATCCTCCGGGCAGCACACTTCCCGGCAGGGCTGCGACGATAAGGTCGCCTTCGGCGAAGTTCCGTGCACCGCAGACGATTTCCTGCAGTTCCTCGGCGCCGACGTCGACATGACAGAACCGAATCGGCTTCTTGAACTCCGTCAACTCCTCGATCGACGAGACACGACCGACCACGAGTGGACCGGTGACGTTGTCCAGCGATTCCAACTCCTCGACCTCGAAGCCGACGCGAACGAAGCCTTCGTCGAGTTCTTCGGGGGTCACCTTCCACTGCGGCGCGGTGCGCTGCAGAACCTCGGTCAGCCAGGATTGTGGAACTCGCACGTCTGCTCAGCTCTTTCTACGGATCGAAACTCGGTAAGGGCAGTTCTCGAGATCAGGCGTCGACGCCGAAGGGGATGGTGAAACGAATGTCACCCTCGACGATGTCCCGCATGTCGGGAATGTCGTTGCGGAACTGCAGCGTTCGCTCCAGACCCATACCGAAGGCGAAGCCCGAGTACACCTCCGGGTCGATACCGCTGGCCCGCAGCACCTTCGGGTTGACCATTCCGCAGCCGCCCCACTCGACCCAGCCCGGCCCGCCCTTCTTCTTCGGGAACCAGACATCGACCTCGGCGGACGGCTCGGTGAACGGAAAGTAGTTGGGCCGCATACGAGTACGAGTCTCCTCGCCGAACAGCGCCCGAGCGAAAGCATCGAGCGTGCCGCGTAGGTTCGCCATCGTCAGACCCTTGTCGATTGCGAGGCCCTCGACCTGATGGAACACCGGGGTATGCGTTGTGTCCAGTTCGTCGGTGCGGAACGTCCGCCCAGGGCAGACGACGTAGATGGGCACCTCACGCGACAACATCGACCGCACCTGCACCGGCGACGTATGCGTACGAAGAACCTGGCGCGACCCCTCCGGTGCGATGTGGAACGTGTCCTGCATCGTTCGAGCAGGATGGTCCGGCAAGAAGTTCAAGGCGTCGAAATTGAAATGCTCGGTCTCGACCTCCGGGCCTTCCTCGACCTCCCACCCCATCGCAACGAACACGTCGGCAACTTGATCGGCAATGATCGTGATCGGGTGCCGAGCACCGACCGGACGACGCGTCGACGGCAGGGTCACGTCGATGGTCTCGGCGACGAGGATCGCGGCATCGCGCTCGGCGAGCAGAACCTCGCGGCGAGCATCGAAAGCCTTCTGTACGCGATCGCGCGCGACCTTCACTCGCTTACCGGCATCGGCCTTCCGATCACCCGGGATCGATCCCAGAGCACGCTGCGCCAACGCGAGCGGCGCCCGGTTGCCGATGTGCTCGATCTTCACCTGCGTCAACTCGTCCAGATCACGAGCAGCGGCAAAAGCCTTCTCGGCCCCGTCGGCGGCGGCATCGAGCGCAGCCGGCTCGAGCACGCTCGGATCTACCGGCTGGGCGTTGTCGGCTTCTTTCTTCGCCACGAGTGCTGCAACTCCTTGATGGTGTGGATTGATGTCCCTGAAGGACGATTCTAGGCGAGCGACAAAGTCATTTATGCCCGGACCTGCGCTGAGCTCGCGCGCTGGCGTAGAGGCAGATCGCCGCCGCCGTCGCCAGGTTCAGGCTTTCGGCTCGGCCGTGAATCGGAATTCTGACGCGATTGTCCGCAGCCGCTGCAACCGCGGGCGCCAACCCGTGCGCCTCGTTGCCGAACAACCACGCCGTCGGTCGGCTCAGGAGCTCGTCCGCATCGTCGAGGTCCACATCACCGTCGGCTGCCGTCGCGAGAATCGTGACGCCGGCCGCACGCAGCGCATCGAGCCCGACGTTCACCGACCGCTCGCGAGCGATCGGGAGATGGAACACACTGCCCGCCGACGCACGAACGCACTTGCCGTTGTGCGGATCGACGGCATCTCCGAGCAGAATCACCGAGTCCGCACCCACTGCGTCGGCGACCCGTATGACAGTTCCGGCGTTGCCCGGTTCGGACACCTCCACAGGAACAGCCACCAGCTGCGGGGTTCCGGCGAGAGCCACCCGGACATCCACATCGACGGTGCGGCACACCGCAACCACCCCAGGCGGAGTCACCGTGTCCGACAGGCCCTTGGCGGCGCGTTCGGTGATCGCGTGAACCGGAACGCCCGTCGTGCGCGCGAGGTCGAGCACGACACCGTTGCGGTCTGCCGAGTCCTCGCGAAAGAACACCTCGCGCGCGACGCCGGCGTGCAACGCCTCGGCGACGGAGTTGGTGCCCTCAGCGAGGAAAAGACCCGTCTTCTTTCGCTCGGAGGCGCGAAGGAGCTTCACAGCCGAAACGACCCGTGGCGTTCGCTCGGTGAGCGTGTCCACGGGTCGTTTCGGATCGAGATCGTCGTGCGTCAACCTACTCAGGCTGCTTCTCCGGCAGGAGCGTTGACGTCGGCAGGCAGTGCAGCCTTGGCGATCTCCACCAAGGAAGCGAATGCAGCAGCGTCCGAGACTGCGAGCTCGGCGAGGATCTTGCGATCGACCTCGACGCCTGCGGCCTTCAGACCCTGAACGAAGCGGTTGTACGTGATGTCGTTGGCGCGAGCTGCGGCGTTGATACGCGTGATCCACAGCTTGCGGAAGTCACCCTTGCGAGCCTTGCGGTCGCGGTATGCGTAGGTGAGCGAGTGGAGCTGCTGCTCCTTGGCCTTGGTGTACAGACGTGAGCGCTGTCCGCGGTAGCCCTTGGACGCTTCGAGAATCGAACGGCGCTTCTTCTGGGCGTTGACCGCCCTTTTTACGCGTGCCACTGGTAAATCCTGTCGATCTGGGGGCTAGTCACACAACCCCGAATGGTATGGGATGACGCCGGCGAAGTGCGCCGACTACGAAGTCCAGATCAGATGCCGAGCAGGCGCTTGATCCGCGGCTCGTCAGCCTTCGTGACGACTGCAACGCCGTCGAGACGGCGGGTCACCTTGGTGGCCTTGTGCTCCAGCAGGTGGCGACGGCCGGCCTTCTGACGCAGGATCTTGCCGCTGCCGGACACCTTGAATCGCTTCTTGGCGCCACTGTGGGTCTTCTGCTTGGGCATGGAGTCCTCAGTTCTGTGTTGCTCTTCGGTCTTGCTCGGCACGATCCGTGCCGGTGATCACCGGCACGGATCGTCTTACTGGTCGTGCTTGGTTCAGGAGCTCGGCGGCGTCGCCGCAGCCGGAGCATCTCCCGCTGCAGGCTCGGCAGGTGCGGGCTCGGCGGCCGGAGCCGGAGCTGCCGCACGCTGAGCCGGCGGAGCTGCCGCGCTCTCCTGCGCCTTGACGCGAGTCTTGGCACCCTTGTGAGGGGCAAGGACCATCGTCATGTTGCGTCCGTCCTGCTTCGCGGACGTTTCCACGAAGCCGAGATCAGCTACATCCGCTCCCAAACGCTGGAGCAGGCGGAAGCCGAGCTCGGGACGCGACTGCTCGCGTCCGCGGAACATGATGGTGACCTTGACCTTCGAGCCGGCTTCGAGGAAGCGAACGACGTTTCGCTTCTTGGTCTCGTAGTCGTGTGCGTCGATCTTCGGGCGGAGCTTCTGCTCCTTGATCACCGTCAGAGTCTGGTTCTTGCGCGATTCACGCGCCTTCTGTGCTGCCTCGTACTTGAACTTCCCGTAGTCCATGATCTTGCAGACCGGCGGACGAGCGTCGGGAGCCACTTCTACGAGATCGAGATCGGCTTCGAGAGCCAAGCGGAGTGCATCTTCAACACGCACGATGCCAACCTGTTCACCGCCCGGTCCGACTAGACGAACCTCGCGAACACGGATGTTGTCGTTAATGCGAGTCTCAGTGCTGATGGGGCCTCCTAGGTAGTGCGATGTGGGGTCGAGCCGACCGCCTGGCACAGCCCGCCTGCCCGCTTGTCCTACGACGACGGCGCCGCCGGGACGTCCATGCCTTGCGGCACTGACCCGTACAACGCAAAAACCCTGCTCAGCATTTCCGCTGAAGCAGGGCCCGAAGTCGACCGGCCGGACGAACACCGCACGCGATGCACATCCCCTCTCGCGAGGAAGCTCGGCACTGCGCCTTTACGGCGCCTGTCCGAGTGACCGGACCGGAATCAACCTGAGCTGAAAGCCGGTGGGAGTCGGGCTCCACTTGCTGCCTTCGAGTAACAATCCCCAGCTGGAGAACGCGTCGAAGACGGTCGTTGAAGAACTGTACCAGCCGACCAGGCTGTTCGCCGAATCGGCGCTGGCGGACGCTGTTCACCATCGCCGTGACATCCTCATAGACATGAGCAACCCCGAACATGCCGACGAGCCGGACGTCCGCGAACTCGCCGACGTCCCCGCCGTCGAGGTGATCAGCCGCGCCGCCGTGATGCTGATGAGCTCCGCAGCCGAAAAACTCGGACTGTCCGAAGCCGACCCCGCCTCCAGCCCCCACCTCGACCTCGACGAAGCCCGACGAGTCATCACCGCCCTCGCAGGACTCGTCACCTCCTCGGTCGAATACCTCGGACCCCACGCAGGCCCCATCCGCGAAGGACTCCAGGCACTGCAGAAAGCCTTCCGCGAAAACTCCGCCTACCCCGACGAGCCCGGCAAGGGTCCCGGCGAGAAATACACGGGGCCGGTGTACTGATCACCCGCTCCCCTGTCGGACCGAACGTGCCGTCTGGTCACTTGAAGGGACTGAACGTGCCGTCTGGTCACTTGGAGGGACCGAATGTGCCGTTCGGTCACTTGAAGTGACTGAACGGCACATTCGCTCCGGAAAGAGCGGGAAGAACCGGAGCGAATGTGACGTTCGGTGCAGAGACGGTCGGGGAGGTCAGACGGCTGCGGCTTTGCGGGGACGCCGCTTCTTGACCGGTGCCTTCTTGGTTTCCTTCACAGGCTCGCGGGTGAGAGCCTCCTGCAGGAACTTGCCGGTGTAGCTCTCCGGCACTGCAGCGACCTCTTCGGGGTTGCCCTGGGCCACGACGGTGCCTCCGCCGGAACCGCCTTCCGGACCCATGTCGATGATCCAGTCCGACACCTTGATGACGTCGAGATTGTGCTCGATGACGATGACGGTGTTGCCTTTGTCCACCAGTCCGTTGACGACGCCGAGCAGTTTGCGGATGTCCTCGAAATGCAGGCCGGTCGTCGGTTCGTCGAGAATGTAGACGGTCCGACCGGTGGAGCGTTTCTGCAGCTCGGACGCCAGCTTCACTCGCTGCGCTTCACCACCGGACAGCGTGGTCGCCGGCTGACCGAGCCGGACGTAACCGAGGCCGACCTCGACCAAGGTCTTGAGGTAACGGTGGATGGACGTGATGGGCTCGAAGAACTCGGCTGCCTCTTCGATCGGCATGTCCAGTACCTCGGAGATGGTCTTTCCCTTGTAGTGCACTTCGAGTGTCTCGCGGTTGTAGCGAGCTCCGTTGCACACCTCGCACGGGACGTACACGTCGGGAAGGAAGTTCATCTCGATCTTCAGCGTCCCGTCGCCCGAGCATGCCTCGCACCGACCGCCCTTGACGTTGAACGAGAATCGGCCTGGTTGGTACCCGCGCACCTTCGCCTCGGTAGTGGCCGCGAACAACGTTCGGATCTTGTCGAACACACCGGTGTACGTGGCCGCATTGGAGCGGGGCGTGCGCCCGATGGGCGACTGGTCGACTCGCACCAGCTTGTCCAGCTGGTCGAGTCCGTTGATTCGCGTGTGCCGTCCGGGGACCTGTCGAGCACCGTTGAGCTTGTTCGCCATGACCGTCGCGAGAATGTCGTTCACGAGCGTCGACTTTCCCGATCCCGATACGCCGGTGACCGAGGTGAGCACACCGAGCGGGAAACTGACGTCGATGCCCTTGAGGTTGTGCTCGCGAGCACCGACGACGGTGACCTGACGCTTCTTGTCCACCACACGCCGGAGGTCGGGCAGCGGGATCTCGAGGCGACCCGCGAGGTAGGCACCCGTCAGGGACTCCTCGTTCTTCAGCAGGTCCTGGTAGGACCCGCTGTGTACGACGCGTCCGCCGTGCTCGCCCGCCTGCGGTCCGATGTCGACGACCCAGTCGGACGTACGGATGGTGTCCTCGTCGTGCTCGACGACGATCAGGGTGTTCCCGAGATCTCGTAGTCGTGTGAGGGTGTCGATGAGTCGACGGTTGTCCCGTTGGTGCAGGCCGATGGACGGCTCGTCGAGGACGTACAGGACGCCGACGAGACCGGATCCGATCTGCGTGGCGAGCCTGATGCGTTGAGCCTCTCCGCCGGAGAGGGAACCGGCTGCGCGGGACAGCGAGAGGTATTCGAGGCCGACGTCGAGCAGGAACCCGAGCCTGGCCTGGACCTCCCGAAGGACCTGACCTGCAATGGCCTCTTCCTTGGCCCCGAGGGTGAGGCTGTTCAGGAAGTCGGCGGTGTCGGAAATGGACAGACGGCAGACGTCGGCGATGGACTTCGCCCCGAATCCCCCGGCCTCGATGGTGACCGAGAGGATTTCCGGCCGAAGACGATCGCCACCGCACGCCGGGCACGGGACGTCACGCATGTACCCGTCGTAGCGTTCCTTCATCTGCTCGGATTCTGTCTGTTCCAGCCGGCGATGCAGGAAGGGCATGACGCCCTCGAACTCCGCGTAGTAAGAACGGGTACGCCCGTACCGGTTCTTGTACTTGACGTGCACTTGGTGCTCGCTGCCCTCCAGGACAGCGCGCTTCACCTTCGCGGGCAGCTTGTTCCAGGGCGCGTCCAGGTCGAAGCCCATTGCGTCCGACAACCCGGACAGCAGCCGACCGAAGTACTCCGATGTCTGGCCCATCGACCACGGCGCAATGGCACCGTCGGCCAGGGACAGATCCGGGTCCGGTACCACCAGATCCGGGTCGACCTCTTTGCGCACACCGAGCCCGAGGCACTCCGAACACGCGCCGTAGGGCGAGTTGAACGAGAACGACCGGGGCTCGAGATCGTCGATCGACAGCGGATGCGCGTTGGGGCAGGCCAATTTCTCGGAGAAGCGACGCTCGCGATCGGGCGAGTTCTCGTCGATGTCGACGAAATCCAGGACGACGATCCCGTCGGCGAGGCGTAGCGCCGTCTCGACCGAGTCCGTCAACCGCTGCTTCGAACTGGCTTTCACCGTGAGGCGGTCGACCACGACCTCGATGTCGTGCTTTTCTTGCTTCTTGAGCTTGGGGGGATCGGTCAACTGGTGCACCACGCCGTCGACGCGGACTCGCGAGTAGCCCTGAGTGTTCAGCGACTCGAACAGGTCGACGAATTCGCCCTTGCGCGTACGGACAACCGGAGCGAGCACCTGGAACTTGATGCCCTCCTCCATCGCGAGCACCTGGTCCACGATTTGCTGAGGTGTCTGCTTGGCGATCTTCTCCCCACACACCGGGCAGTGAGCCGTGCCGGCGCGCGCGAAGAGCAGACGTAGATAGTCGTACACCTCGGTGATGGTGCCGACGGTCGAGCGCGGGTTGCGGTTGGTCGACTTCTGATCGATGGACACTGCGGGCGACAGACCCTCGATGAAATCGACGTCCGGCTTGTCCATCTGACCGAGGAACTGACGGGCATAGGCAGACAGCGATTCGACGTAGCGTCGCTGACCTTCCGCGAAAATGGTGTCGAACGCCAGCGACGACTTACCCGAACCCGAGAGCCCGGTGAAGACCACGAGACTGTTGCGCGGCAGGTCGATATCGACCCCCCGCAGGTTGTGTTCCCGCGCACCTCGAACGACCAGGCGATCCGCCACAATTTTCCCTTCTTTTCGGAAGTCTTCGAACATCGGACGCCGATACCGACGACTCTCGGGTACCACCGACCGAACCGATCCAACCGATGCTGTTGTGATGCACACGTGAAGATCCAGTTCACGCACGAGCAATGCTAGGCCGACCCACCGACACGTTTGCTCGGCGCCGCAGCACTCGGTGGCTACGCAAGGCCCAGGACTTACACAGGGTCGAACAGGCAACGTGCTCGCGCCGACGGTAGCCTCCTCGCAATGGACGAGCACCTCATGGTCATCGACGACCAGTACACCGGCGCGGTTTCCCCGGGATCGACGCCTCAGCGACGGCAGATCTCCGGCGGCACGATCACGAAGATGTCGGTCGGCCCGATGGACAACAACTCCTACCTCGTCGTTTGTTCCACCAGCGGCGAGTCGCTTCTCATCGACGCCGCCAACGAGGCCGAGCGCCTGTCACAGCTCATCGACGAGAACGCGCCGACCCTGAGCTTGATCGTCACGACTCACCAGCATGCGGATCACTGGCAGGCGCTCGAGGACATCGCAGGCGGAACGGCGTCGCCCACGGCTGCACACACCTTGGATGCGGAACCGCTGCCGGTCGCCCCGGACCGCCTGTTGGCCGACGGCGACACCATCGAGGTGGGCAGCCTCACACTGAAAGCGATTCACCTGCGTGGTCACACACCCGGGTCCATCGCGCTCGCTCTCACGGACGGCAAGTCCGGTGTCACGCATCTCTTCACCGGCGACTCGTTGTTCCCCGGCGGTGTCGGAAAGACCTCCACACCCGAGGATTTCACGCAGTTGCTCGACGACGTCTCGTCGAAACTGTTCGACGAGTACGGGGACGACACCGTCGTCTATCCAGGGCACGGCAAGGACACCACGCTCGGCGCCGAGCGTGGATCGCTGGACGAGTGGCGCTCGCGCGGCTGGTGATCTTCTCGGCGCGCTTGAGATGCCCGAACCCCGGGTATGGATACGGTGGAGCGGCGCAGGCACCTGTCCTCGGAGGGGTGTCCGCGTCGAACATCGACGTTCATCGACCCATCCAGGAGGCTGTCAATGCTGGTCCGCCGTATCGCTCGTCCGCTGATGTCGACCATCTTCATCGCCGGAGGGATCGACGCGCTGCGTAACCCCGCCGGAAAGGCGAAGGTTGCGGCACCCCTGATCGAGCAGGGGCAGGACACACTTCCTGACAGCGTCACATCGAACGTGCCGAGCGATCCCGAGACCCTCGTCCGCATCAACGGCGCGATTCAGGTCGGCGGTGGAATCCTCCTGGCGACGGGCAAGGCCCCGCGGATCGCGTCGCTCGCTCTGGCAGGCAGCCTCGTGCCCACCACTGTCGCGGGCCACGCCTTCTGGAACGAAACCGATCCCGCCGCGAAGGCCGCACAGCGCACCCAGTTCTTCAAGAACGTCAGCTTGCTCGGTGGTCTTCTGATCGCCGCCGTCGACACCGAGGGCAAGCCGTCTCTCGCATGGCGTGGACGTAGGGCTGCACGCAAGGCGCAGGAATCCGTCGTCTCGGCATTGCCGGGGACTCACGACACCGCCGACCACCTCGGTGCCGCCACCGGCCGCATCCGCGAGATCGCTTCGGTGGCTGCGAGCCGTAGCGCGGACCTCGCCGAGGCAGCACAGCCGGTCGTCTCGAAGTGGGCCGACGTCGCTGCCGAGAAGAGTTCCGATCTCGCCGAGGCAGCACAGCCCGTCGTGTCGCACTGGGCCGACGTCGCGGCGGACAAGGGATCCGACTTCGCCGACGCCGCCCAGCCGGTCATCTCACGATGGGCCCACAAGGCCGCAGACCGGGGCCACGACCTCGCCGAGGTCGCGCAGAAGCGCGGCTCGAAGCTCGCCGAGGAAGCAGCCGATCGTGGACAGGATCTGGCGAAGGTCGCGCAGAAGCGCGGTTCCAAGTGGGCCGAGACGGCCGCCGATCGCAGCGAGGAACTGACCGAACTCGCTCAGAAGCGTGGCTCGAAACTCGCGAAGAAGGCACAGAAGCGTGGTTCGCAGCTGGCCGAGGAAGCCGCGGACCGCGGCGCAGAGCTGGCCGAGCTGGCCCAGAAGCGCGGCTCCAAGTGGGCCGAGACCGCCGCCGATCGCGGTGCAGACCTCGTCGATGCCGCCCAGGACCGAAGCGGAAAATGGGCCGACGTGGCGTCGGCGCGTGCGGCGGAGTTCGCCGACGTCGCTCAGGAACGCGGAAGCAAACTGGCGGAGCTGGCTGCGGACCGCACGGAGACCCTGAGCAACCGCGCACGCAAGCGCGCGGAGAAGCAGAGCCGTGAGTTCGACAAGGCAACCGAGAAGGCTCGCGCGAAGCTGGACAAGAAGGTCGAGAAGGCACGCAAGGAGCTCGACAAGCGCGTGCAGAAGTACTCCAAGTAGGTCCAACCGACCCGAGAGCCCCATCCGCGAGCAGCAGTTCTGCGGTGGGGCTCTCGTTCGTCGTAGACTACTTGGGCGATTTTCGCGCATCTATTCGCCGAACTCCCGAGGAGAACCTTTGCCGGACGACGGCCTTTCGGTCACCAGCGATCAGCACATGACCGACCAGGATCGCGAGCAGTCCTACGTCACAATGCTCTACGACCAACTCGACGCCCTACGGAAGTACGCACAGAATCGGCTCAGCACCGTCCTGCTCGAAACCGGGGGCACACCGCAGGCGCGAAGTGAACGGGAATCGTTCACGCATCTCTACACCGACGACATCGCGAAGTACGACGCCGCCGAGAACGGCCTGTGCTTCGGACGGATCGACCTGTCCACCGACGGTGACGACTCGCCGGTCCGCTACGTCGGCCGCGTCGGGATTCTCGACGAGGCCAACGACTACGAAACCCTGCTGCTCGACTGGCGTGCGCCCATGGCCCGCCCGTTCTACCTCGCCACGCCTGCTGCGCCGGAGAACGTGCTTCGTCGGCGCCACATCCGCACGAGGAGTCGTCGGGTCACGTCTTTGGCCGACGAGTACCTCGATCTCGCCGCCGCGCAGGAAGTCGGCCTGAGTTCCGATTCCACCGGTGTCGCCGGCGAGAGCGCGTTGTTGTCGGCTCTGGACGCGGCCCGCACGGGGCAGATGAACGACATCGTCGAGACGATTCAGAGCGAACAGGACGCCATCATTCGCTCCGAGCACCGCAGTGTGCTGGTGGTGCAGGGAGGGCCCGGTACCGGTAAGACCGCCGTGGCACTTCACCGTGCCGCGTACTTGCTCTACACCTATCGTCAGCAGCTCGCCAAGAGCGGTGTGCTGATCATCGGGCCGAACGCCACATTCCTGGACTACATCGGCCAAGTACTCCCCTCGCTCGGCGAGACCGGAGTGCTGCTCTCCACCATCGGCAACCTCTACCCGGGGGTGCGGGCGACGCTCGAGGACTCCACACTCGCTGCACAGGTCAAGGGATCGACGTCGATGGTCGCGGTGCTCACCAAGGCGGTACGCGATCGCCAAGAGGTGCCGTCGGAACCGAAGCGACTGCGTTTCGACACCTACGACATCACCCTCGACCGCAAGATCGTCACCCGTGCTCGGGGCCGGGCCAGATCGTCTCGGCGGCCCCACAACCTGGCGCGGCCGCTGTTCGTGGCGTCCGTCGTGGACGGGCTCGCACAACAACTGGCGGCGAAGTTGGGTGAGAACGTGGTCGACGGTGGCAGCCTTCTCAGCCGGGACGACATCGCCGACATGCGGGACGAGATGAAGGAAGACGCCGACGTCATGGCGGCGATCGACGAGCTGTGGCCGGATCTCACTCCCCAGCAAGTACTCCGAGACCTGTTCGCTTCCCCGGACCGGATCGCGTCGGCTGCGCCGGACCTCACCCCCGCGGAGCGTGACGCATTGGTCCGACGCGGACGCGGATTCTCGTCCGCCGACGCACCGTTGCTGGACGAACTCGCCGAATTGCTCGGCATCGACGACAACGCGGAACGCGAACAAGCAAATCGTCAGTGGCGCAACCAAATCGCCGACGCGCAGGGAGCACTGGACATCCTCACGGGGTCCGCACCGCAGGATCTCGAAGACGAGCTCGACCCCGAAATTCTGATGGCATACGACCTGATCGACGCGAGTCAGCTCGCCAGCCGACAGGACTCCGGGGCACGTCTCACCACGGCCGAACGCGCCGCCGGTGACCGCACCTGGACGTACGGGCACGTCATCGTCGACGAGGCTCAGGAACTGTCCGACATGGCGTGGCGAATGGTCATGCGGCGCATACCGAATCGGTGGATGACCCTCGTCGGAGACGTAGCTCAGACCGGCGACCCCGCCGGTACCACGTCGTGGGCTCGAGTACTGGAACCGTATGTCGCACAGCGGTGGAAGAAGACGGAGCTGACGGTCAACTACCGAACGCCGTCGGAAATCATGACCGTCGCCCGTGACGTTCTCGCGGCCATCGACCCGGTTCAGTCGGTGCCACGATCGGTACGAGATTCCGGCAACGTGCCGTGGGCGCAGGAAGTCGCCGAGACCTCGTTGCCGCGCACCGTCGAACAGCGTCTTGCCGAGCACCCACGCCCAGGCATCAGCGTCGTGCTGGCACCCCACGACAGAGTCGACACGTTCGCGCATCTGAGATCGGACACCGTGACGGTGTCGACGGTCAAGGACGCGAAGGGACTGGAATTCGACTCGGTTCTCATCGTCGAGCCCTCGGACATCGTCGACGAATCCCCCATGGGCATGAGTGATCTCTACGTCGCTCTGACGCGCGCGACGCAGCGTCTGGGTGTCGTGCACAGCCGTCCGCTGCCCGTCGAACTCCGCTCGCTCGCACCGTTCGAGGCCCTCGTCCACTGACCCACGCAGTACCTGACCGCACGACTGTGGCCCGGCGGGCAGTCCGCCGGGCCACAGTGATCTCGTCTACCTGACGGTGTGAACGATGAGGACGTCGCTGGTGGACTTCCTCGCTGCGTCGGACGGGACGGAACCCAGCAACCGACCGGTCAGCGAATTGAGTCCGCGGTTTCCGACGACGAGCAGATCCCCCTTCACATCGTCGACCAGCTGAAGCAAGGACTCGACGGGGGCGCCGACGATCGCACGCTCGTCGATGTTCTTCGCGCCTGCCTTGACCGCATGCTCACGCGCTGTCCGGAGGATGTCGTGCGTCGGAGCGGAACCGGTGATCTGGTACGCATCCTCGCGCAACGCATCGGCTGCCTTGCCTGTGTCCTTGGGATCGGCCGGATAGTAAGCGCAGGCGATCACCAGCGTCGCGTCCGCGTCGCCGGCGATCGACGCAGCCTTCTCCACTGCGCGCAATGACGACTCGGACCCATCGGTTCCGACGACGACGGTGCGATAGGCACTCATTCATTCCTCCAGTTGTAGGTGTTCTGTCACACATTCGACGATGCTTCTACGGGTGCGGTCGTGGTCGATCACAAGCCGATCTGCCCGTCCCCGTACCCGTTTCGATGACCCTATCTGCATCCGCCGGATGTGAGGCGGAGTTCGCCGACAACACGACTCTCGCGCCTCACATACATTGGTTCACATGCACATCCCCCGGCCGCTTCGGTCGCCCGGAACCGCCGCGTTCGCCGTACTTCTCGTTGCGATCGTTCTGGCTGTCTCGATCTTCTTCGTATTCCGCTCCCCCGCCTCCCAGGATGCGGCGTCCACCCTCGACACGAGGATCACCGTACCGGAGGCCCTGGGCAGTGCCGAGACGATCGATCTGGATGCCCGCCTGTACGTGCCCGAGGTGACGCCCGCGCCTGCCGTGTTGCTGGCCCACGGATTCGGCGGCGACAAACTGTCGGTCGACGGCCAAGCTCGCTCGCTTGCCGCTGACGGTTTTCTCGTGCTCACCTACAGTGCACGCGGCTTCGGTGACAGCGGAGGAGCAATTTCCCTCAACGACCCGGACGGTGAAGTCGCGGACGGCCGCGCATTGATCGACTGGCTCGCCGAGCGGCCCGAAACTCTCCTCGATGGCCCCGGCGATCCACGTGTCGGTGTCGCGGGAGGCTCGTACGGTGGCGCGCTCGCCCTGAGTGTCGCCGGAACCGATCCACGCATCGACGCGGTCGCCGCAGCCATCACTTGGAACGACCTCGGCCAGGCCCTGTTCCCCAACTACGGCGTCACCAGCGACGAAGCACGCGCCTCACTGGCCGCGATCGACTCACCCGCCGGATCCGTGTACGGAGGACCCGGTGTCCTCAAACGAGGATGGGCGGGCGTGTTCTTCGGCGCCGGAAGCACGCCGCCGCCGGACACCAGCGGCGGCGCCGACGCGACCTCGACGGGCTGCGGCCGTTTCGCGCCCGAATTCTGTGCCGCGTACGCGCAGTCTGCGGTGACCGGAGAGCCGACACCCGAACTACTCGCTCTCCTCAGCGCGCACTCACCCACAGCCGTCGCGTCGAACATCACAGCCCCGACGCTTCTCGTGCAGGGTCTGCAGGACACGCTGTTCGGACTCGACCAGGCCGACACGACCGCCCGCCAGATTTCGGAGGCCGGCGGTGACGTGGAGGTCCGGTGGTTCGGCGGTGGGCACGACGGGGGCGGAACCAACGGCGGCTCCGACAACGCGATGAAGGACTTCCTCGACGCGAAGCTCCGCGGCACGGACGCCGCCGAGAGCAGCGAACAACCGTTCAACTATGCCGTACAAGGATCCGCCGTCGAACAGGAACGAGCGCGGAACCGCCGGATGACCGCCCCGGACTACCCAGGCCTCGCGGGCGACCCGAAGCCGTCGTCGGCACAATTCGTCGATGTCGATCTGTCCCCGAAATCCGCGGCCACCGCGGACGGCGCGCAGGAGGATCCTTCGGCGCAGGCCCCTCCTCCGGCCGAGCAGACCATCGTGAGGCCACCGGGCGCATCCCCGTCGGCGATCTCGTCCGTCCCCGGTCTCGGTTCGGCTCTGTCCGCCCTGACCGCTACTCCGGCGGGTGCTGCGCTGTCGGCCGACATTCCCGGTCAGTCGGCCACGTTCGAGGGCACGCCACTCGCCGAACCACTCAACATCACAGGCTCGTCGCGTGTGAATCTCCGCATCGGTGCATTCGCTCAGCCCCAGGAAGCAGTTGTCTTCGTCAAGCTCTACGACGTCGCGCCCGACGGTCGCCGCACGCTTCCCGGTGGCGGCGTCGCTGCCGTGAGACTGCCGAGTACCGCCACGGAAGGGTCGATCCCCGTCACCGTCACGCTGCCGGGCATCAGCTATGCAGTTCCACAGGGCCACCACATCGAGATCTCCGTGTCGACGACCGATCAGGCCTACGCGGTCCCGCTCGAGCCGGCCCAATTCGTCGTGTCCCTCGATGACCCGACCCTGTCGGTCCCGTCCGTCGAAGGCACGTCGACGAGCAGCAGTTCCGTGCCGACGGCTCCGCTCGTCGGTATCGGTGTGATCGCACTCGCGGTGGCCGCGCTGATCGGCGTCAACGTCGTTCGGGGACGCCGCAGGATCGTCGCCGAGGTCGACGAGTCACTCGTCGAGACACCTCTTGTCATCACCGGACTCGAGAAGACCTACTCCAACGGTTTCAAAGCCGTGAACGGCGTGGGCTTCGAGGTGAAGAAGGGCCAGGTGCTGGGTCTCCTCGGTCCGAACGGGGCAGGCAAGACGACGACACTGCGCATGCTCATGGGTCTCATTACTCCGACCGCGGGTGAAATCCGGGTGTTCGGACACAAGGTGTCACCAGGATCGCCGGTGTTGTCCCGCCTCGGATCCTTCGTCGAAGGATCCGGCTTCCTCCCACACCTCAGCGGCAAGGAGAACCTGCGGCTGTACTGGCAGGCGACCGGTAGACCGCCCGAGGACGCCCACCTGGAGGAGGCGTTGGAGATCGCCGATCTCGGCGCCGCCATCGAACGCAAGGTGAAGTCCTACAGCCAAGGCATGCGGCAACGTCTGGCCATCGCGCAGGCGATGCTGGGACTACCGGACCTGATGGTCCTCGACGAACCCACCAACGGTCTCGATCCGCCCCAGATCCGCACGATGCGTGACGTCCTGATCAACTACGCGAAGACAGGACGTACCGTGCTGGTTTCGAGCCACCTGCTGGCCGAGGTCGAACAGACATGCACCCACGTCGTGGTCATGAACCGCGGCTCGGTCATCAGCTCCGGCACCGTCCGCGAACTGACCGAAGCCAAAGGCCAGACCGAAGTGCGCGTCGACGACGCAGAGCGCGGCGCGCGCGTTCTCGAACGGCTCGACCTGCACCCAGCCGTCGTCGACGACACGACACTCCGAGTCGACCTCGGCGCGCTCGACCCTGCACGGGTCACCCGGGCGCTGTTCGACGACGGGCTGCAGCTTCGCAGCCTCTCGCAGTCGACGCGACTCGAAGACGTGTTCCTCGACCTCGTCCACAACGACGCCCTGCCCGCGGCGTCGACCAAGGAGACCCCATGAGCGCGCATTCGGATGGACGAGTGGACGGCTACTCGGCTGGAAAGACGCTCCCGTTCCGGACCGAACTGCGACGCCAGTTCGGGCGACGTCGGACACAGCTCTCGATCGGATTTCTCGCCCTGCTCCCGGTGATCCTGGCGATCGCGTTCGCGGTGGGCAGCAACTCGGCGGACTCCGATGCAGGCGGCCTCATCGAGCTCGGCACGCGCGGAGGCGTCAACTTCACCGTGTTCGCACTGTTCATGTCCGTCGGATTTCTGCTCATCGTCGTCGTCGCGCTGTTCTTCGGCGATTCGGTGGCCAGCGAGGCGTCCTGGTCGTCACTCCGATATCTGCTGGCGATCCCGGTTCCGCGCACACGCCTGCTGATGCAGAAAGCATTGGTGTCCGCAACGCTGTCCATCGCGGCGATCGTCACGCTGGTAGTGGTGTCCCTAGCCCTCGGCACGGTGCTGTACGGCGCCGAACCACTGGTGACACCGTTCGGCGACGGCTTGTCCTACACCGAGGCTCTGGGCCGCTTGGCGATTGCCGTGCTCTACATCTGCATCAACCTGTCGTGGGTCGCGGGCCTGGCGATGTTGCTCTCGGTCCTGACCGATGCACCGCTCGGAGCCGTCGGCGGCGCGGTGATGACCTCCATCCTGATGCAGATCCTCGACCAGATCACCGCCCTCGGCTCGCTGCGCAATTACCTGCCGGGTCATTACGCGAACACGTGGATCGACGCATTGTCGCCCACGATCGAATGGAACGACATGGTCGTCGGATCCTTCTCGGCCCTTGCCTACGCGGCGGTCTTCGGAGTTGCGGCCTGGCAGCGATTCTCGACGAAGGACATCACCAGCTGACCGACACCTGGCCTACTTCTTGTTGAACACACCGTTCGGGAACACGCCCTGATCGATGACCGTGTCCCGCCACGGTGTCGCGAGCTCTACGAGGCGCGCTGCGCCCTCCTCACCGAGAGCAGCCCAGGGCGCGAGGGCCAAGTCGTTGGTGATGTCCTCCACCAGCTCGCGGAGGTCGTTGCCGTGTTCGGTGAGCGCACCGTCCGCGTCTACGATCTCACGGTCCCGAAGAGAGTCCAGGCCGTCGTTCCACTGTTCGGTCGACCACCCGCGACGCTTCCGAGCGAATTCCTTCTCGAACCCCTTGCCCGTTGCAGTGTGCGTGATGAGCGCCTGAATTCCGCTCAACTCGGCTGTCTGCAGTGCCGCGATATGTCCGTCGCCCCGGTGCTCACGGAGAAGCGTCAACGCGTGCCAGAAACGAAGGTGGGGCACCTCGGGCCAGTCGAGCTCGGCGTACGCGGCGTACAGGGGACGTCCGTCGTCGCCGGGAATGTGGCTCGCCGCGATCGATGCCAACTCGGCGGCCTCGGCCATGGCATGTGACGACACCACGTCTTGCCCCAACAGACGGGTGTAGGCGTCACCGACAGCTCGGTAACGGATCTCGACGACTCGTTCCGGCGACACCGCTTTCCACGCCGCGGGTACCAACGGCTCGATCAGTTCACGATTGAAGTTGTAGAACGTTGCGGCCACCACGCCCGCACCGACAGCCCCCAGCGGAGCCGCACGACCGGCGAAGTACGGCGCACGCCCCTCCAGGCCTGCCCCCGACAAGGCGTCCTGGGTCTCCGGGACGAAATAGCTCAACGAGTGCAGAAGTTCGAGTGCGCGGGCACTCCGGCCGGCAGTGGAAGCATCCATGGGTTGAACCGTAGCGAAAGCCGGTTACTTCAACCCGGCCGCGTCCATTCCGCGCAGCTCCTTCTTCAGATCCTGGATCTCGTCGCGCAGTCGTCCGGCAAGCTCGAACTGCAACTCGCGGGCGGCGTTCATCATCTGATCGGTGAGATTCTGGACCAAGGCCGCAAGCTCTGCACGCGGCATCGACTTGACGTCCTGGCCCTCGTAGACACCCGAGCTGACGGCCCTGCCCTTCTCCCCCTGCGCACGGCGCCCACGACTCGCGTTACGCCCGGAGCCGCCGATCTCGACCGACTCCTCGGTGTCCTCGGCTTCCTCGTACACCTGATCCAGGATGTCGGCGATCTTCTTGCGCAGTGGCTGAGGATCGACACCCTTCTCGAGGTTGTACGCGATCTGCTTCTCACGTCGCCGCTCGGTCTCCTCGATGGCATACGTCATCGAGTCCGTCATCTTGTCCGCGTACATGTGGACTTCGCCCGAGACGTTACGTGCCGCACGACCGATGGTCTGGACCAAGCTGGTGCCGCTCCGCAGGAACCCTTCCTTGTCCGCGTCGAGAATCGCGACCAAGGACACCTCGGGAAGGTCGAGTCCCTCACGAAGCAAGTTGATTCCGATCAGAACGTCGTACTCGCCCAGGCGGAGCTGACGGAGAAGCTCGACGCGCCGGAGGGTGTCGATGTCCGAGTGGAGGTACCGGACGCGGATGCCGAGCTCGAGCAGATAATCCGTCAGGTCCTCGGCCATCTTCTTGGTCAACGTGGTGACGAGGATGCGCTCGTCCTTGTCCGCGCGCTCGCGGATCTCGTGAACCAAGTCGTCGATCTGCCCCTTGGTGGGCTTGACCACGACCTTGGGATCGACGAGACCGGTGGGCCTGATGACCTGCTCGACGAACTCTCCGCCCGTCTGCCCCAACTCGTATTTGCCGGGCGTCGCCGACAGATACACCGTCTGACCGATACGCTGCGTGAACTCTTCCCAGGTCAACGGTCGATTGTCCGTTGCCGAGGGAAGCCGGAACCCGAACTCCACCAAGTTGCGCTTCCTCGACATGTCGCCCTCGTACATCGCGCCGATCTGCGGCACCGTCACGTGGGACTCGTCGATGACGAGAAGAAAATCCTCCGGGAAGTAATCGATCAACGTCGCCGGAGCGGTACCCGGTCCGCGGCCGTCGATGTGACGCGAGTAGTTCTCGATGCCCGAACAGAACCCGACCTGCTTGATCATCTCCAGGTCGTACTGCGTGCGCATGCGAAGTCGCTGGGCCTCGAGCAATTTGCCCTTGTTCTCCAACTCGGCGAGGCGCTCCTCCAACTCCAATTCGATGTTCGCGACCGCCTTCTCCATCCGCTCCGGACCGGCAACGTAGTGCGTCGCCGGGAAAATACGGACGGAATCGACCTGGCGGACGGTGTCACCGGTCAACGGATGCAAGTAGTACAGCGCCTCGATCTCGTCCCCGAAGAACTCGATGCGAACCGCCAGCTCCTCGTAGGACGGGATGATCTCGACCGTATCGCCGCGCACCCGGAACGATCCGCGTGTGAACGCCATGTCGTTGCGCGTGTACTGAACATCCACGAGGAGCCTCAGCAGTGCGTCCCGGGGCACCTCGACGCCGACCTGCAATTCGATGGAGCGATCCACGTACGACTGCGGGGTACCGAGGCCGTAGATGCACGACACCGACGCGACCACGACGACGTCCCGCCTGGACAACAGGTTTGCCGTCGCGGAATGCCGCAGCCGCTCGACGTCGTCGTTGATCGACGAGTCCTTCTCGATGTAGGTGTCCGTCTGAGCGATGTACGCCTCGGGTTGGTAGTAGTCGTAGTAGGAGACGAAGTACTCGACCGCATTGTTCGGCAGCATGTCGCGAAGCTCGTTGGCCAGCTGCGCCGCCAACGTCTTGTTGGGCGCCATCACCAACGTCGGCCGCTGCAACTTCTCGATCAACCACGCCGTGGTCGCCGACTTACCCGTTCCGGTGGCACCGAGGAGGACCACGTCCTTCTCGTCGGCCTTGATCCTGCGTTCCAGCTCGGCGATAGCCGTCGGCTGGTCACCGGCAGGCTTGTGCTCACTGACAACCTCGAACGCCGGACCCGTCCGTTCGATCTCTCCGACCGGACGGTGTTCGGAATGAGCCACCACGGGATGTTCGGATGCAAACGCCATGAAACCAGGGTAGACGCGACCACCGACAGGTTCCTTTCGAGCCGCGTCCAGGTAATTTGTTCACCCATGGACGCACCCGCCGCGGCACCACACGTACACGTCCACCCACCGAAGGTCGAGTACTTCGACGTCGTCGGTCTCACCAACACCGACCCGAAGGGATTCGTGCGCCCGGTGGACGAGTACCGCGTCGAACCGTGGGGCCTCTACATGGCGCGGCCGTCCGACCACCCACAATTCGACTACCTGCAGTCCTGGCTACTGCCCAGCCTCGGGCTGCGCGCCTCGATCTTCCACTACACCCCAGGAAGCGAACGCGACCAGGACTACTACATCGACATCGGCGAGTTCACACCCGGCGTCGACGCCTGGACCTCCGTCGACCACTACCTCGACCTCAGCGTCCGCACCGGACGAGGATTCGACTACCTCGACGCCGACGAACTCCTCGAAGCCAGAGTCGAGGGCCACCTCGACACCGCAACCGCCGACCTCGCAGTCAACCGCTCCGTCCTCGCCGTCGCCGGCCTCGCCTCCCACGACTACGACCTCGACGCCTGGCTCGACTCCCTGGGCATGCCCACGACCTGGCGTCCACGCAACACTTGAGGTCACGCAGAAGTCGAGGTCTCACGTACGAGGGTTCGGTCCCCTACCGCTCGAACGGATCATCCACACGACTGGAGTGCTTCGGAGGTTCGCTCCAGCGCGGGACGCCATCGCTTGAAAGTTCCATTCATACGGTCTGCCGGCTTGCATGGTCCATTCATGCGGCAGCGGGGAACGAGCTCGCTCTCAGGCCTTCCAACCCGTGCGCTCCGCCCATTCCCAGGCGCGCACGTAGGCTCGGTCGAACCAGGGCTCCTTCACGCCGACGTAAGCCTCGATCGCGGACTGGTAATCGGACCGATCCTTGGCCGCGAAATCAGCGGCGCGCTTGATTTCCAGATACTCGGCGGTCGCGTCGACATCGGCGATCAGCCAGTCACGGAAGACGAGCGCGAACTGCTGCCCTGGCCACCCGTCGACGCGGATGTGGATGTTGGCCGTCCGGCCCGGGTCCGCCGAACCGTGGAAACGCTTGGTCCACAACGCAGGATCAGCCTCACCGCCGATTCCGTAGGCGGGCTTGGGGTTGTCCGCGGTGATGTTGGCGTTGCGGGGAAACCCTATCCGACGCAACGGTTCCGCGAGTGCATCCGCGTCGTCGAGACTCGCGACGGTGACCTGGATGTCGATGACGTCCTTGGCGTCGAGACCGGGCACCGCCGTCGAGCCGATGTGATCGATTCTCACAGCTGAACTTCCAGCCGCAACCGCGATGCGCGCCTTGATGCGCTCGGCCTGAGCTGCCCACCGAGGATCTGCCGGAACGAGTTCAGGATGTGTTCTGACGATCACGCCGTCTCTGATGTTCCTCTCGAACGGCACCAGGCGCTCGGTCCACAGATCACGCACCACGTCGTCGAGATCATCCGGAGCGCCGCTGTTGTCGATCCAGATATCCGCCGCCGCGCGGCGTTGTTCGTCCGTTGCCTGAGCAGCAATCCTGGCCCGCGCATCCGTCTCCGGCATCTTCCGCTGGCCTACAAGTCGTTCCACCCGCTCCTCGGCATCGGCGAACACGACAGCGACGAGTTGGAACAGCGCACCCATCTTGCCTTCCACCAGAAGTGGGATGTCCTGAATCACGACGGCATCGTCCGCGGCGCCCTCGATGATTTCGGCAGTACGCTTCCCGACGAGCGGATGGACGATCGAGTTCAACGTCGCGCGAGAGGCATCGTCACCGAATGCCTTGGCCGCCAACGCCGGCCGATCGAGCGAGCCATCGGCAGCCAGAATGTCGTCGCCGAACGCCTCCACCAACTCCTGCAGACCCACAGTCCCGGGCTCGACGACTTCCCGAGCGATCACGTCGGCGTCGACGAGCACCCCGCCCAACTCCGCCAGCCTCTTCGACACGGTCGACTTCCCTGCTCCGATGCCTCCGGTGAGGCCGAGTCTCAACATGTCCCCAGTCTCTCACCGAAACACGCCGAAGCACACCAGCCTCAAATGCACCAGGTTCGGCTCCGTGTCCGTTATCTTCGTCGTGCGAGATAAGTATTTGCCGACCCACTGCTAGCGAAAAGGACTTTCGATGCGAAGCAATCAGATCCAACCGGGTCGGCACCGTCTCGGCATGGAATCGGGAGTTCACGTCATTCTGATCCCCGAGGTTGCCCTGGCGTTGGCCGACCATCGGCGCAACTGGTTCACCAACCTGCTCAGCCCGGCTCGTCACAGCTTCGCGTCCATGCGCAAGCGGACAGGCGCCGTCGCTCAGTGGAGTCCCGCCGTCGCAGGCTGAGCCACCCCGTCGAAACGACGATGGACCCGTATTCCCTCGCGGAATCGGGTCCATTCTTGTTTTCCCGGATGCACCACCTCCCGCCCCTTCGGTGACCGAACGGAACATTCGGTCACTTCAAGTGACCGAACGGCACATTCGGTCTCGAAGGAGGTGGGGCGAACGACGAAGCCCCGGCCCTCGAAGGGAGGGCCGGGGCTGTGGTCACACCCCTAGGGGTGGACAGTGTCTATCAGGCGTTGCCCGACAGCTTCTCACGCAGTGCAGCGAGCTGTGCGTCGCTGGCGAGTGATCCGCCGGTCGATGCCGGAGCGGATGCTGCGGGAGCATCACCTTCGGCGTCGGCAACCTGACCCGACTCGGAGGAGTAGTTGGTGTTGGCGGCTTCGGCAGCTTCGTCCTTGGCCGTCTTCTCCATCTGAGCGGTGTGCATCTTGTGGCGACGCTCTGCCTCGGCGTAGCGGCCTTCCCACTCTTCACGCTGCTTTTCGTAGCCTTCGAGCCATTCGTTGGTCTCGGAGTCGAAGCCCTCGGGGAAGATGTAGTTGCCCTGCTCGTCGTACGAGTCGGCCATTCCGTACTTGGACGGGTCGAACTCTTCTGCGTAGTCCTCGTTGGCCTGCTTGAGGCTCAGCGAGATACGACGACGCTCGAGATCGATGTCGATGACCTTGACGAGTGCATCGTCGCCGACGCCGACGACCTGGTCCGGGACCTCCACGTGGCGCTCGGCCAGCTCGGAGATGTGCACGAGGCCCTCGATGCCCTCTTCGACGCGAACGAATGCGCCGAACGGAACGAGCTTGGTGACCTTGCCGGGCACGATCTGGCCGATCGCGTGGGTGCGAGCGAACTGGCGCCACGGATCTTCCTGCGTTGCCTTGAGCGACAGTGACACGCGCTCGCGGTCCAGGTCGACGTCGAGAACCTCGACGGTGACCTCGGTGCCGACCTCGACAACCTCGGAGGGGTGATCGATGTGCTTCCAGGACAGTTCGGAGACGTGCACGAGTCCGTCGACGCCACCCAGGTCCACGAAGGCACCGAAGTTGACGATGGAGGACACGACGCCCTTGCGGACCTGGCCCTTCTGGAGCTGGTGCAGGAACTCGCTGCGAACCTCGGACTGGGTCTGCTCGAGCCATGCGCGGCGCGACAGGACCACGTTGTTGCGGTTCTTGTCGAGCTCGATGATCTTGGCCTCGATCTCCTTGCCGACGTACGGCTGGAGGTCGCGGACGCGACGCATCTCGACGAGCGAGGCGGGAAGGAAGCCACGGAGACCGATGTCGAGGATGAGTCCACCCTTGACGACCTCGATGACGGTGCCCTTGACGGCCTCGTCCTTCTCCTTGAGCTCTTCGATCGTGCCCCAGGCGCGCTCGTACTGCGCACGCTTCTTGGACAGGATCAGGCGGCCTTCCTTGTCCTCCTTGGTGAGGACGAGAGCTTCGACCTCATCGCCTACGGAGACGACCTCGTTGGGGTCGACGTCGTGCTTGATGGAGAGCTCACGGGAAGGGATGACGCCTTCGGTCTTGTAACCGATGTCGAGCAGAACCTCGTCGCGGTCGACCTTGACGATGGTGCCTTCGACGATGTCACCATCGTTGAAGTACTTGATCGTGGCGTCGATAGCGGCGAGAAAATCCTCTGCGGAGCCGATGTCGTTGACGGCTACCTGCGGTGAGGTTGTGGTTGAGGGCATGTGTTGAGTTGCTCCGGACGGGTTGGGTATCGGTTGATGGATGTTCGGTCGGACTGTAGAACGTAGTTCTGAACAGAACGAGAACCGTATGCGTCGAAAGACACCTACTGCTCGTGATGCAAGAACAGATCGAGAACGAAAATGTTCCCGCGCACCCTCGAACCTCGACGGATCAGGGGCAGCGTGAACACACTCGCGTCAGTAAGGGTACTCGACCAGGTCACAGGTGGGCAAACGCGACAGCACCACGTTCGAGCAATCCAGCTAACGTGTTTCCGGTGACCGACACCCCGCAGTCTCCCGCCGTCCCGGGCCGTGCGCGTATCGACTCCGAGGCAAGCGACCGAGCCAGCCGATCGTGGTGGGATTCCGACGCCGACGAGTACCACCGCACTCACGGGGAGTTTCTGGGTGTCGGGTCCGAACGTGGAGAGTTCGTCTGGTGCCCCGAAGGTCTTCACGAGGGCGACGTGCACCTGCTCGGCGACGTGTCCGGACGAGATGTCCTCGAAGTGGGCTGCGGGTCCGCGCCGTGTGCTCGGTGGCTCGGCGCCCAGGGGGCCCGCGCCGTCGGCCTGGATATTTCGGCAGGGATGCTGCGCACCGGCGTCGATGCCATGGCCGCCGCGGGCGATCACGTTCCGCTGGTGCAGGCGAGCGCCGAGGCGCTTCCGTTCCTCGATTCGAGTTTCGACATCGCATGCTCGGCTTTCGGTGCCGTGCCGTTCGTGGCGAACTCCGCCGGGGTGATGAAGGAAGTCGCGCGCGTACTTCGTCCCGGCGGAATCTGGGTGTTCGCGGTGAACCACCCGATGAGGTGGATCTTCCCCGACGATCCGGGACCGGTCGGACTGACAGCGACGATCCCCTACTTCGACCGAACTCCGTACGTCGAGTTCGATGCCGACGGCGTGCCGACGTACGTCGAGCACCATCGCACGATCGGAGACCGGGTCCGCGAGATCGTCGGCGCCGGACTCGAGGTCGTGGACATCGTCGAACCGGACTGGCCGGAGTGGCTGGACCGCGAGTGGGGTCAGTGGAGCCCACTCCGCGGTCAGCTCTTCCCCGGAACCGCGATCTTCAGCGCTCGGAAACCGAGCTAGAGCAGCTTCGACAGGAACGCCTGCGTCCGCTCGTGCTGCGGGTTGGACAGAACAGATCTCGGGTCGCCCGATTCGACGACGACGCCGCCGTCCATGAACACCAGTTGGTCCGCAACTTCACGGGCGAAGCCCATCTCGTGCGTCACCACGACCATGGTCATTCCGTCGCGCGCGAGTTCTTTCATGACTCCCAGGACTTCGCCGACCAGCTCGGGGTCGAGTGCGGACGTCGGCTCGTCGAACAACATGAGCTTGGGGTCCATCGCCAGTGCCCGCGCTATCGCTACCCGCTGTTGCTGGCCGCCGGACAGCTGGGCCGGGTAGGCGTCGGCCTTGTCCGCGAGACCCACCCGGTCGAGTAGTTCCTTCGCTCGGGCCGTCGCATCCTTTTTCTTGATGCCCTTGACCTGCGTCGGCGCCTCGACGATGTTGTCCAAAGCCGTTCGGTGCGGGAACAGGTTGAAGTGCTGGAAGACCATTCCGATGTCACGGCGCTGCTGTGCTGCCCTCTTCGGGTGCAGTTCGTAGAGCTTGCCGTTCTTCTCCTCGTACCCGACGAGCTCGTCGTCGACGTACAACCGGCCGGCATTGACCTGCTCGAGGTGATTGATGCACCGCAGGAACGTCGACTTGCCCGATCCCGACGGTCCGACCATGCACAGGACCTGGCCCTTGTCGACCTCGAGGGTGATCCCCTTGAGAACCTGCAGCGCGCCGAAGTTCTTGCACACCTGCTGCGCTTTGACCATCGGACTCACGACGGGCCGCCTTCGCTGGAGCGCTGCACGGGCAACGGCTTGCCACCCTGCGCATCCGCGAGGGCCTGCAACTGGCGACCGGTCAACTTACGAGACACACCTTTCGAGTAATAGCGTTCGAGGTAGAACTGCCCGACCATCAGGATGCTCGTCATCACCAGGTACCACGTGGACGCCACGAGCAGCAGCGGCACAGGCTCGAAGTTCACTCCCGAGATATCACGGGCGCGCCCGTACAGCTCACCCGTGAACGGCACAGCGATGACCAGCGAGGTGGTCTTCAGCATGCTGATCACTTCGTTACCGGTGGGAGGAATGATCACCCTCATCGCCTGCGGCAACACCGTCCGACGCATCGTCTGGGACCAGGACATGCCGAGTGCCGTCGACGCCTCGACCTGACCTTCACCGACCGAGTTGATGCCGGCGCGCACGATCTCGGCCATGTAGGCGGCCTCGTTGAGGGCCAGCCCGATCACCGCGAACCAGAACGCCGAGTACAGCGACTGCAGATCGAACGTCGCCAACTGAACGGTGAACGGGATTCCGAGCGCCACCTCGCGGTAGATGACCGGAACCAGTCCCCAGAACGTGAGCTGGACGTAGATCGGGGTCCCGCGAAAGATCCAGAGGTAGATCCACGCGGCACTGCGCAGCACCGGGTTGGGAGACAATCGCATGACCGCGACGACGACGCCCAACACGATCGCGATGACCATCGAGTAGACCAACAGTTGCACGGTGATCCAGACACCGTTGCCGATCCGGCTGTCGAACAGGTAGCGCCCGTACGTGCCCCAACCATAGGCAGGGTTGGTTGCAGCCCCGTACACGAACAGCCCGAACAACACGATGACGATGACCGCGGTGATCCAGCGTCCCGGGTGGCGCAGCGGAATCGCCTTGATCGGCGCCGGATCCGTGCTCGAACCGTCCGAGGATCCGGAACGGCCGGCGCCGGGCGAAGCCGAGGAGGTCACACTAAGTCCTTTCGACGAGTGAGTGCAGCAGACCGCGGATCAGTTGACCGCACCGTTGATCTGCGACTCCTCGATGACGCCCGCCTCGACGCCCCAGTTCTCCGCGATGGTCTGGTACTGACCGTTGTCGATCAGGTGCTGCACTGCCTGCTGCAGGGTTGCCGCCAACGGCGATCCCTTGGCGACCGGGTAACCGTACGGAGCAGAGTCGAACACGTCACCGGCCGCCTCCAGCTTGTCGCCGGTCTGCTTGATGGCGTACGCGGTGACCGGTGAATCGGCGGACATCGCGTCGACACGCCCGAGTACGAGTGCGTTGACGGCATCGTCCTGGCTGTCGTACTTCTCGATCTGGATGGCGGGCTTGCCTGCGGCGACACACGCTTCGCTCTTCGCAGGAACTTCCTCCTGATCCTGGATCGTGGTGGTCTGCACGGCGACCTTCAGCCCGCAGGCGTCCGTCGGGTCGACGCTTCCGCCCGTCTGCTGCGCCCACTGCGTACCCGCGTTGAAGTACGTGGCGAAGTCGACGGTCTGCTCACGCTCCCTGGTGTCGGTGAACGACGACATCCCGACGTCGTACGTACCGCCCTGGATCGACGGAATGATCCGATCGAAGTCGGCTTCCTCGTACTGTGCCGTCACGCCCAACACGCCTGCCACTGCATTCATCAGGTCCACGTCGAAACCGACGATCTTGCCCGAGGAATCCTTGAACTCGTTGGGCGAGTAAGGCACGTTGACACCGACGACGAGAGTCCCTGACGACACGTTCTTCTCCGGCAGGGTCGCCGCGATCTCGTCGACCTTGGTCACCTCGACAGCTGTCGTCTCGTCGGTTGCGGGTGAAGCACCTTCTTCGGTGTTCTGGGCGCAGCCCGAGAGCAACAGCGCCCCGGCGCCGCCCACTGCCAACAACACCCGAGCGGTCTTCGAGTACGAGCGATCAAACACGAGAAATCCTCCGAAATCCAAACACGATGCAACGCGACAGTCCTGCACGGCCGCACCACGTCGAGCGGTGAGCCGGACCTACGAACCCTAGGCGACGTTCGTCGCCCGTGCTGTCCGGGTAATCGAACAGTAACGCGGGCGCGTCGAACCTCAGGGCATTTTCGTACCTTCGGCGGCCTCGGCACGCGGGGCGCAGTCAGATCCGCAGCGCTCTCGCGAGAACGGTCTCGGTGAACTCACCGGTCGACGCGGTGCCGCCGAGGTCGGCTGTGGCCACTCCGGATTCGAGGGCACCGTCGACGGCGTGCCGGATCCGCCCGGCAGCGTGCGCCAGCCGCGTGTCGCCGTGTCGGGTCGCCAGGCATTCGAGAAGCATTGCGGCAGAGAGGAACAACGCCGTCGGATTGGCTCTGTTCGTTCCGGCGATATCCGGTGCGGATCCGTGCGCTGCCTGCGCCATCACCTTGTTCTCGGACGTGTTCACCGACGGTGCCATTCCCAGCGATCCGGACAGCTCACCTGCGAGGTCGGACAGAATGTCGCCGAACATGTTCTCCGCGACGATGACGTCGAAATCCTCTCCCCGCCGAACGAGGTGGGCAGTCAGAGCGTCGATGTGGTGCTCGTCCACGCTCACATCGGGAAAGCTCGCGGCCACGCCGCGACAGACGTCGCGAAACAACCCCGTGGTCAACGACAGGACGTTGGTCTTGTGCACGATGGTGACGTGCCGCGACCGCGTTCGTGCCAGCACGAATGCTTCTCGGGCGATCCGTTCGCACGCGGCCCGGGTGAACACGCCGACTGCCAGAGCGACGTCCGGCGTCGGCATGAATTCCCCGCTGCCGACGAACATGTTGCGGTCTGCGTAGAACCCTTCCGTGTTCTCGCGGACCACGACGAGGTCCATCCCGTTCGACACCGCCCGGACACCGGGATGAGCCTTGGCAGGGCGGATGTTCGCGTACAGATCGAATCGCTTGCGAATCACACCGCCCGGCGTCAACTGAGACCTGAAAGGCTCCGGATACGACGCGCTGTCGTGCGGGCCGAGTACCCAGGCATCGAGCGCATCGAGTTCCGCGAGCGTGGACTCCGGAACCGGCGTTCCGTGCGACTCGATCGCCGCGTGCCCCAGCGGCAACTCGACCCACTCCACGGCCAGGGCGTGCTCCGCCCCCACAGCGGCGTCGACGACGCGCTGGGTCGCCGGAACGATCTCGTGCCCGATGCCGTCGCCGAGCATCGAGCCGATTCTCACCTTCGTGACTCCGTCGTGTGCCATATCGGCAATCATGACTGACTATGGTTCAGTCTCTCGAATTGCTTCTCGACGAATCCCTCGATGCCGCGGTCCGGCGCGAGTGGCAGATCCTGCTCGACGCCGACCTGCCCAGCCAGGCGCGACACACCGGCGAGTCCAACAGGCCACATGTGACCCTGGCGGTCGCCGACGAAATGGAGGGGTTGGACGCGCGCATCGCGGACGAGTACCTCGCTGTGGAGTTCCCGATTCGGCTCGGGGCTTACGTGCTGTTCCGGGGCAAGCACATCACCCTCGCGCGTGCAGTCGTCCCCTCGAGGAAGCTGCTCGACCTGCACTCTCGAGCGGCAACGATTCTGGGGGACGCCGACGGCAACAGATCCCACACTCAGCCCGGTAAGTGGTCACCACACGTCACGCTTGCACGACGGATGACGCGGGTCGAGCTGGCCGAAGCGCTCGTGCGCCTGGACTCGGCACAACCGGACCTCGTCGGACACACGGTGGCACTGCGTCGATGGGACGGTGACGGCAAGCGTGAGTGGCTCGCGACGCGGCCCGGTCATCAGAACTTGTAGTCACCGAACTGAGTCACCTCGGCATGGGTGTCGGGGGCGTAACCGAGCATCGTCGCGAGGTACACCAGGCTGATCGTGGCCAGGAAAATCAGTGCGATGGTCATGGATGCAAGCCTGCTAGCAGGGGTTCCACACCAACAGTGGCAGATACGACACAGTTCCACGTTTTTCTGCCATACTTGCCGACATGTTGAAACGCGTCGTCGTTCCACTGCTGCCACTGACCGAGCAATTCGAGATGGGTGTCGCCTGCGAGGTGTTCGGCTTCGACAGGTCCGACGAGGGACTGCCCACCTACGACTTCTCTCTGATCGCAGGCGTGGCGGAACCCGTCAGATCCCGGTTCGGCTACACCATAGACGTTCCGTACGACCTGTCCCAGCTGGACGACGCCGATCTCATCGTGATTCCGGCGGGAGGTACCCACCTGGCCTCCGACGGCTCCGCGCTGTGCAACTCGGAACTCGACGACACACTGGAGCCCCTGCTCGGCAAGTTACGCGCCGCTGTTGCTCGGGGCGCCAAGGTCGCGAGCCTGTGCAACGGCGCTTTTCTTCTCGGCAAAGCAGGATTGCTCGACGGACGGCGATGCACGACGCACTGGCGACACTCGGACCGACTGGCCGCGGAATATCCTCTCGCCGAGGTCGACCGCAACGTGCTCTACGTCGACGACGGAAATGTCCTGACCAGCGCGGGAACGGCTGCCGGCATTGATCTGTGTCTTCATATCGTCCGCAAGGAGCAGGGAAGCGTCGTGGCGAACGGTATCGCGCGACGGATGGTCGTACCGCCGCATCGGGACGGCGGCCAGGCCCAGTTCGTGACCACGCCCCTCCCCGCCGTCGAGGTCGATACCCTTGCGCCACTGCTGGATTGGATGACGGAAAACCTGCATACCGAACTGTCGGTCCAGACATTATCCGCGAGGGTCAACATGTCCGCACGCACGTTCGCGCGCCGGTTCCAGGCCGAAACCGGGACCACGCCCGCCCGCTGGTTGAACGACCAGCGGGTACTGGCGGCGCAACAGCTACTGGAGAACTCGGACCTGTCGATGGATGTCATCGCCGAACGCGTGGGCTTCGGAAATGCCGCTGTGCTGCGGCAACACTTCGTCCGGCTGCGCTGTACGACGCCGAACTCGTACCGACGTACGTTCCGGGCGGCGCCGCAACCTGCATGACCCGGGATGATTTCGAGCCCGGGGCGCGTTGAGGGATCCAGAGAAGCAAACATCGACGAAAGGGCAGGCGTGGCAACACAGACTTTGACTCAGCAGAACTTCGACGAGATCGTCGGCGGCAACGACGTGGTGCTCGTGGACTTCTGGGCGTCGTGGTGTGGACCGTGCCGCCAGTTCGCGCCCACGTTCGAGAAGTCCTCGGAATCCCACCCGGATGTTGTGCACGCCAAGGTCGACACCGAGGCGGAGCAGGGATTGGCGGCCGCTGCCAACATCCAGTCGATCCCCACGATCATGGCGTTCCGTGAGGGCGTCCTGGTCTTCGCGCAGCCCGGCGCACTCCCCGCCGCGGCACTCGAGGATCTGGTGGGACAGGTCAAGGCACTCGACATGGACGAGGTGCGCAAGCAGATCGCCGAGCAGCCTGCCGCCGCTGACAGCGAATAATTCGGACGGCATTGCCGCGTTCAGGGCCGGTCGCAACTGCGACCGGCCCTGAACTGTGTGGTCGAGCGGTGTCCTTGTCGGATGGGGCCGGATAGCGCCTAGTGCGCGGCCTTGTCCCAACTACGCCCCGTACCGACCGACACTTCGAGCGGAACCGACAACGAAATGGCCGACGCCATCTTGTCGCGAACCAGTGCCTCGACCTCGTCGCGCTCGGATTCGACCACCTCGAGCACCAACTCGTCGTGAACCTGAAGCAGCATGCGCGACTTCAGATTCGACGCGCTCAACGACTTGTGCACGTCGATCATCGCAACCTTGATGATGTCCGCAGCCGTGCCTTGGATGGGAGCGTTCAACGCGGCACGCTCGGCAACCTCACGCCGCTGACGGTTGTCGCTGTTGAGGTCCGGCAAGTAGCGGCGACGGCCGTACAACGTGGATGTGTATCCGACCTTCCTGGACTCCTCCACCGCGTTCCGCAGGTAATCACGCACGCCGCCGAAGCGAGCGAAGTACGCCTCCATCTGCTGCTTGGCTTCGTCCGTGGAGATCTTGAGTTGCGCAGCCAACCCGAAGGCGCTGAGCCCGTAGGCGAGCCCGTACGACATGGCCTTGACCCGACGACGCAGCTCCGGGGTGACCTCTTCGATGGGAACACCGAAGGCTCGCGCTCCGACGAAACTGTGCAGATCCTCGCCGGTGTTGAACGCCTCGATCAGACCTTCGTCGCCGGACAGGTGGGCCATGATGCGCATCTCGATCTGGCTGTAGTCGGCCGTCAGCAGCATGTCGTAGCCTTCGCCGACGACGAACCCGTCGCGGATGTGGCGCCCGGCCTCGTTACGAACCGGAATGTTCTGCAGGTTCGGCTCCGTCGAGGACAGGCGGCCCGTCGCTGCGACCGTCTGATTGAACGTCGTGTGGATACGCCCGTCGTCGGAGATGGACTTGAGCAACCCGTCGACGGTCACTTTCATGCGCGTCGCATCACGGTGGTCCAGCAGGAACTTCAGGAACGGATGCTCGGTCTTCTCGAACAAGCCCTGCAGTGCGTCTGCATCGGTGGTGTAACCGGTCTTGGTCTTCTTCGTCTTCGGCATGTCGAGTTCTTCGAACAGCACGACCTGCAGCTGCTTCGGCGAACCCAGGTTGATCTGCTTGCCGATCACCTCGTAGGCGGCATTGGCGGCGTCGGACACCTGCCCGGCGAAGCGGCTCTGGAGTTCCTCGAGGTGGGTGCGATCGACGGCGATGCCCGTCGCTTCGATGTCCGCGAGAACTCCGAGGAGCGGTAGCTCCATCTCGGACAGCAACGACGTCGATTCGATGTCGGTCAGTTCCGAGTCCAGTGCAGCCGCCAGATCGAGTATGGCCTGCGCTCGCAGGATCTCGCCCTCGGCCACCGCGGCTTCGGCGACGTCCTCGGTGTCCAGTAGGGACATCTGCCCTTCGACGGAGTCCTCGGCCCGAAGCTCACGCTTGAGGTAGCGCAGGCACAGATCGTCCAGGTTGAAGCTTCGCTGCCCCGGACGAACGAGGTATGCAGCGAGTGCGGTATCGCTCGTCAACCCGCCCAGAGTCCATCCCCGACCGCGGAGTGCATGGATGGCCCACTTGGCCTCGTGAAGGGCTTTGGGCTGCGTTTCGTCGGCCAACCATGCCGCGAGCGCTGTCTCGTCCGACGGATCGAGTGAGCTCGTCGTGACGAATCCGCCCTCACCGTCGGACGCGGCGATCGCGATGGACACGGCATCACTGTCGAACGGGCGACGAGGACCGACGACCGACAGTCCGTGGCGCTCACCCGTCGACGCGTGAGCGGCAAGCCACGAGGCGAGCTCTCCGACGGGGACGGCGCCACCCTTGACGTCGAAGCCCTCCTCCGCCTCCGGTTCGGCCGAGGACAACGTGTCGAAAAGGCGGTCACGGAGAACCCTGAACTCCAGGTCGTCGAACAAGCCGTGGATCTTCTCGCGATCCCACGGTGCCAGTTCGAGTTGGTCCGGGGTGTACGGCAACGGCACGTCGCGCACCATTTCGGTGAGCTCGCGGTTGAGGACGACCGAGGACAGGTTGGCGCGCAGTGCGTCACCGACCTTGCCCTTCACCTTGTCGACGTTGTTGACCAGTTCTTCCAGAGAGCCGTACTGCACGATCCACTTGGTCGCCGTCTTCTCGCCGACGCCGGGGATTCCGGGCAGGTTGTCGCTCGGGTCGCCTCGCAGCGCCGCGAAGTCGGGGTACTGGGACGGCGACAACCCGTACTTCGTGGTCACTTCCTCCGGGGTGAACCGGGTGAGCTCCGAAACCCCCTTCTTGGGGTAGAGCACGGTCACGTTGTCGGTGACGAGCTGCAGCGAGTCGCGGTCACCGGTCACGACGAGAACGCGGTAGCCGAGCGCTTCGGCCTGAGTGACCAACGTGGCGATGATGTCGTCGGCCTCGAAACCCGGCTCGGCCATGACCGGGATACCCATTGCGCCCAGGACGTCCTTCGTGATGTCCACCTGGCCGGCGAACTCGTCGGGGGTCTTGCTGCGGTTGGCCTTGTAGTCCGGGAATCGCTCGGCGCGAAACGTCTGCCGAGAGACGTCGAAGGCTGCGGCGATGTGCGTCGGCTTCTCGTCCCGGAGGAGGTTGATCAGCATGGAGGTGAACCCGTAGACCGCGTTGGTCGACTGGCCGCTCGTGGTCTTGAAGTTCTCCACGGGCAGGGCGAAGAACGCGCGGAACGCGATCGAGTGACCGTCGATGAGCAACAGCGTCGGTTGCTGACCGTCGGCTGATTTGCCGGTCGAGGGTGCGGATGCGGCACTGGCGTCGGTTACGGGGCTCACGGTTGCCCAGTCTAGGTAGAGGGTCCGACAGCGGCGGGCGCGGATGGGAATCTGCTGCGATTTCGCCTGTTCACGTAGTTCGAAACACAAATGATACTTATCGGAAATTCGAGACGCCGATTTCGTGCGGTTCCAACGGTTAGAGTCCGACAATTGCAAGCAGCCGAGCCCGATCCTGGGCTCACCCCGACAACCGTCCGGAGGACGTGCGTGGCTCCAAATGTTCGATGGACCCGAAGGAAGATCCGAATTCGGTACACAGACCGACGTTCGTTCCGCCTTCTGAGACAGATCCTCATGTTGGCGATACTCGGATCCATAGCAGCAGTGACGTTCGGTGGCACTGCCGCAGCTCAAGAACCGACCCCTACTCCCCCGCCCACCGCGATCTCGGACGCACCGCCCGCCGACGCGGTCGCCGTGAGCGGAAGCCTCAACAACGGCGGTGAACGCCTTGCCGACGTCGATGTGAAGGCACTGGACTCCTCCGGTGACGAGGTGGTTCGCACCACCTCTCAGGACGGAGGCCGCTGGACACTCCAGTTGTCGCCCGGCACATACACATTCGAAGTCGACTCCGAAACCCTCCCGGACGGAGTCAGCGTCCAGGGCTCGGTGGAACGCGACGTGCAGGCCGGACGCGCCAACACCGTCATCTTCTCCTTCGGTGAAGCCAGAACGGCCACGGAAGTGCCGTTCTACGAGAAATTCATCAGGACCACCGTCGACGGCCTTCGCTTCGGTCTGGTCATCGCACTGGCAGCCGTCGGCCTCAGCCTGATCTTCGGCACCACGGGCCTGACCAACTTCGCGCACGGCGAGTTGGTGACGCTCGGCGCCGTGGCCGCGTGGGTCTTCAACGTCAGCATGGGCATACAGCTGATCTGGGCGACGATCCTGGCGATCATCGTCGGCATCGCGATCGGCTGGCTGAACAACACAGTGATCTGGCGCCCGTTGCGAAAACGGAAGACCGGCTTGATCGCTCAACTCGTGGTGTCGATCGGATTGGCCATCGCACTGCGATACCTCATCCTGATCTTCTTCTCCGATCGCGCCGAACCGTTCGCCGACTACCAGGCGCAGACCCAGAACGAATGGGGACCGCTGGCGATCACCAATGTCAACCTCGCCTGCATCGTCATCAGCATCGTCGTCCTCGTCGGCGTCGCGGTGATGCTGCAGCGCACCCGAATCGGCAAGGCGATGCGCGCCGTTGCCGACAATCGTGACCTCGCCGCCTCGTCGGGAATCAATGTCGAGCGCGTCGTCACCTTCGTCTGGTGCATGGGTGGTGGCCTCGCCGCCCTGGGCGGCGTCCTGTTCGGGCTCTCCGAGCTCGGTGGCCGCGTTCAGTGGGAGATGGGCTTCAAGCTGCTGCTCCTGATGTTCGCAGGAATCACACTGGGCGGCTTGGGAACTGCGTACGGAGCCCTCCTCGGCTGCGTCATCGTCGGACTGCTGGTCCAGTGGTCGACGATGATCATCAATCCCGATCTCAAATACATCGGAGGACTGCTCGTCTTGATTCTCATCCTCGTCGTCAGACCCCAGGGCATACTCGGCTCGCGGCAAAGGATCGGGTGACAACGTGGATATTCTCGGAGCACTCCAGGTCTCGCTCGCCCAACTGGTCGGGCCGTCGGCAATTTTCTACGCACTGCTCGCAATCGGCTTGAATCTGCACTTCGGCTACGCCGGGCTGCTCAACTTCGGTCAGATCGGCTTCGCGCTGCTCGGCGGCTACGGCGTCGGCATCATGACGATCACCTACCAGCAGCCTCTGTGGCTGGGCATTCTCGTCGGCCTCGGCGCCGCAGGCTTGCTGGCACTCGTCCTCGGCATCCCGACGCTACGGCTGCGCGCCGACTATCTCGCGATCGTCACGATCGCCGCATCGGAGATCCTCAGACTCGTCTTCAGATCGACGGCGTCCGATCCGATCACCAAGTCCACCAACGGTATTTTCGGCTTCGCCGACCCGTTCACCTCTCTCAGCCCGTTCGACTCCGGTAAGCAGTACGCGTTCCTCGGCGTGAAGTTCTACGGTGACGACCTGTGGGCCATGGTGGTCGGATGGTCGCTCGTACTGATCCTCTGCGGATTCATCTATCTGCTCACGCACAGCCCATGGGGCCGCGTTCTCAAGGCCGTCCGCGAGGACGAGGATGCAGCGCGATCGCTCGGCAAGAACGTCTTCGTCTACAAGATGCAGGCTCTGGTCCTCGGCGGCGTCATCGGAGGCATGGGCGGCGTGTTCAACGCCCTGCAGACCAAGTCCATCAACCCGGACTTCTACTCCACCGCGCAGACGTTCTTCGCCTTCGGTGCGTTGATTCTCGGCGGTGCCGCAACAGTGTTCGGCCCGGTACTCGGCGCCATGCTGTTCTGGTTCCTTCTCTCCATCCCCGACGCCATCCTGCGGCAAGCCATTTCGGGTCCCGATCCCCTGCTCAACCTGACCGAACAGCAGGTCGGCGCCACTCGATTCGTACTCCTCGGCATTCTGATCGCCGTGATGATGGTGTTCAGGCCGCAAGGCATTCTCGGCAACAAGCGAGAGGTACAGCTCAATGCCTGACAAGACAACAGCGGACGCACGGCGGCCACTGAGCGCTCAGGAGAGGTCATCGCTGTTCGCCGGAGTCCCCCAGACTCCCGGTGCGGCAAAACCGGATCCGACGCTCGTCGTCGACGGAGTGTCCCGAACCTTCGGCGGCCTTAAAGCAGTCGACGTCGCACACCTCGAGATCCAGCGAGGCTGCATCACCGGCCTCATCGGCCCCAACGGTGCCGGTAAAACCACCTTGTTCAACCTGCTCACCGGATTCGACCGCCCCGACACGGGAACCTGGTCGATGGACGGACAGTCACTGGGCCGGATGCACCCCCACCAAGTCGCGCGCAAGGGCGTCGTACGCACGTTCCAGTTGACCAAAGCATTGTCCAAACTCACTGTGCTGGACAACGTTCGTCTCGGCGCCACCGGCCAGCGCGGCGAACGGATCGTCAACACACTGATGCCCTGGACGTGGAAGAAGCAGGAGAAGGAGATCACCGACCGGGCCTACCAACTGCTCGAGCGATTCAAGCTCGACGCGAAGGCCGACGACCTCGCCGGCTCCATGTCCGGCGGGCAACGCAAACTACTCGAAATGGCGCGCGCCCTCATGACCGATCCGGCCGTGGTCATGCTCGACGAACCCATGGCAGGCGTCAATCCCGCACTGACACAGAGCCTTCTGGGTCACATCAAGTCGCTGCGCGACGACGGGATGACGGTGGTGTTCGTCGAACACGACATGGACGTCATTCGCGACATCAGCGACTGGGTCGTCGTGATGGCGCAGGGCAGCGTCATTGCCGAATCCACCCCGGAAGACCTGTCCAACAACGGTGCTGTCGTCGACGCCTACCTCGGAAGCCATCACGACCAGGCCCTCGAATTCGACGAGAACGGCAATCCCGTCGGCGCCACAGCCGAACTGGCCGAAGCGCTGGAACAGGCCGAAGCCGAAGAGCTCGAAGCAGGCGGCGACTTGTCCGAGCCCGAGTTCGTCGCGTCTGCCGACGTCGCAACCGGCAAGCACGCCAAGGAAGAAGACGGCAAATGAGCGAACCGAACACCGACAAACTGACCCCCGCCGAATTCGCCGCAACACCGGAAGAACACGCCCGGCTCGCCGAGGGGGCTCTCGTCCGCGCCGACAACCTCGTCGCCGGATACATCCCTGGCGTCAACATCCTCGAAGAGTGCAACTTCTTCCTGAAGGACGGCGAGATCGTCGGCATCATCGGCCCCAACGGCGCAGGAAAATCGACCCTGCTCAAAACACTGTTCGGGCTCATCCCCGTCCGCAAGGGCTCGGTCAGACTCCGCGGAGACAACATCACCTCCGCCGAAGCCCACGTCCTGGTCACCAAAGGCGTCGGATACGTGCCGCAGACACAGAACGTCTTCCCGTCACTCACCATCGAGGAAAACCTCGAAATGGGAATCTATCTGCGGCCGAAGAAATTCGCGGAACGCTTCGACTTCGTCAGCGAACTCTTCCCACTCCTCGGCGAACGCAAGAAAGTCAAAGCAGGCGCACTCTCCGGCGGCGAACGACAAATGGTCGCCATGGGCCGTGCCCTGATGATGGAACCATCGGTCCTGCTGCTCGACGAACCGTCCGCAGGCCTCTCCCCCATGTTCCAGGACGAAGTCTTCATCCGCTGCAAGAAGATCAACGCAACAGGCGTCTCCATCATCATGGTGGAACAGAACGCACGCCGCTGCCTCCAGATCTGCGACCGCGGATACGTCCTCGACCAGGGCCGAAATGCCTACACCGACACCGGCACCAACCTCATGAACGATCCCAAGGTTATCGAGCTCTACCTCGGCACCCTGGCGGGAAGCAAAGAGAAGAAATAACTTCCGCACTCCGACAAGACCCGGGCTCACCCCACGAGCCCGGGTCTTGCTGCATTCCCAGGGGCCGTCCTCGTGCTCCCCAGCGCAGACGGGCTCGGGCACGCCCCGTTGCCCAAGGCGGAGCGAGCGTGGCGTTCGGTCAGTCTGACTGACCAAACCGTTCATTCGGTCCCAACGGCGGATGCCCAAGGCGGAGCGAACGTGGCGTTCGGTCACTTGGAGTGACCGAACGGTTCATTCGGTCCCAACGGATAACCGCACGGCATGGCCACCGACAGCACGGAACCCCGGTCCAGGTGGACCGGGGTTCCGTGTGTTCTGAGTCAGTACCGAGGACCGATCACTCTCCGACGACGATGTATCCGTCCGTCTTCAGGGTGTTGTCCGGGCCGAAGACCAGGTTGCCGTAGGAACCTGTGGCCGGCTCACCTGCGTCGCTGAAGTTCAGCGCACCGGTGACACCGTCGTAGTCGATGTCGGTTCCGGCCTGGACGAGGGGAAGGCACTGTGCGTAGGTGGTGCACTTCTCGCCGTCCTTGGTGACGCTGTTGATGTTGGCCGCAATGTCCGTGCCCGCCGTCGATTTTGCTTGCTCTGCTGCGAGGGCCGAGATGATGACTGCGTCGTAGGACTCGCCGGCGTAGTTGAAGTCCACCAGGGCGGGGTCGACGGTCTTGAGTCGATCCTGGAAGGCGGTGCCGACGTCGGTGAGCGGGGTGGTTCCGCGCATCGTGTCGAGCAGGCCCGGTGCGACGGACTCGCCGAGGGCGTTGCCCATGTTGCCGTCGACTCCGTAGACGAGCGTGCCGTCCGACGGTCCGATGCCGACCTCGTGCATACGCGTGATGATCTTCGCGGACTCCTCGAAGCCGACGATTGCGACGGCGTCGGGCGCGAAGTTGTTCACGTCGTCGACCTCGGCGTTGAACGACTGTGCGTTGGGGTCGTAGATGATCGACTGGATCTGATCCGACGGAATGCCCGCTGCTTCGAGGTTCTCCACGGTGTTGGCGGCGAGGCCGGTGCCGTAGGGGTCGTTGAGCGCCAGGATGGATACACGCTGCGCACCGTCCTCCGCGATGAGCTGCGAAAGCGCTTGAGCCTGAAGTACATCGGTGGGTGCGGTACGGAAGTACTGGCCCTTGTCCGCGTAGCAGACGAACTGGTCCGAAGTGTTGGCCGGGGAGAACTGTACGACGCCGGCGCTGGCGATCTTGTCGATGACCTTCAGTGACACCGAGGACGATGCCGCACCGACGATGACGTCCGCTCCACCCGCGAGCAGACGGTCGACCGTGGTGTTCGCGGTGTCCGTCGTCGTGTCACCCGAGTCGCCGGGGATGAGCTGAACAGGCTGTCCGAGAACGCCGCCCGCAGCGTTGACCTCGTCGACCGCGAGGCGCACACCCGCGACCTCCGGCGGGCCGAGGAATGCGAGGCTGCCGGTTTCGGGAAGCAGCGTACCGACGACCAGCGGGGTCGTGACGGGGGTCGCCCCTGCCGTTGCCTGATCCGGCGTGCAGTCGGTCGACACCGTTGTCTCTTCTGCCGCCGAACTTCCACCGCTGGCAGAGCTGGAACTGTCTCCCGAGCTGGAATCGTCGCTCGAGGAACAGCCGAACAGTGCCAGTGAAGCAGCACCCAGCACCGCAGCCGTGCGGACATAGGTCCGTTTTGCCATCTAGGGTCTCCTTGGTCGATCCAAAAACGAAGCGCACGTGAGTCATGCGCCGCGTGTGTGGATCAGACGCTAGCTGTCCCCATCGGTTCGCGATGGGCGAGAAGACGGCTCGTGACCTGACTGTGACCTGAGGAGCCGAAGATTTACATCGCCGTAGCGTGCGGGCCCGGAATCAGGCCTCGGGCGGGGCGTCGAGCGTCTCGATGATGACGTCGGCGACGGCCTTCATCGTCGTCCGTCGATCCATCGCGGCGCGCTGAATCCACTTGAACGCCTGTGGCTCCGTGAGCGACTGGGATTCCATCAGCTTGCCCTTCGCCCGCTCGATGAGCTTGCGCGTCTCCAGCCGTTCCTGGAGATCCGCGATTTCGCTCTCGAGCGACGAGATCTCCGTGTACCGACTTGCCGCGAGTTCCACGGCAGGCATCAGGTCGGCTTTGGAGAACGGTTTGACCAGATACGCCATCGCTCCCGCGTCCCGCGCCTTCTCCACGAGTTCACGCTGACTGAACGCCGTCAGGATGACGACGGGAGCTATACGCTTCTCGGCGATTTCCGACGCTGCGTCGATTCCGTCCCGTCGTGGCATCTTGACGTCCATGATCACCAGATCGGGGCGAAGTTCCACGGCGAGGTCGACGGCCTGCTGACCGTCGGCCGCCTCACCGACCACCTCGTAGCCCTCTTCACGCAGCATCTCCACCAGATCGAGGCGGATGAGCGATTCGTCCTCGGCGACCACGACCCGTAGAGCGGGCTTTGCGCTCTCTTGCTGGGCAGGAGCATTCATCGTTTACCAGTCTCCTTAGACACGTCATCGACCAGCAGAAATCCTCGCATGCCCGGCACTGTGCCGCAGACCTCACCTGGTTCCACGAACCCTTCGAGGGTACCGGTGTACGGGGCCTGAAGCGCATCTTCTAAAGTAGTGAACCGCACGAAGACGCCAGCCCTCGTATCCCAATTGGCAGAGGAAACGGATTCAAAACCCGTCCAGTGTGAGTTCGAGTCTCACCGAGGGCACCACCCCCCAGCGTCACTGGTACACCGACCCGCACCGCTGGTCACACGGTGAAGCCGCTAGGCATACAGTGAAGCGATGTACATACCCAGCAATCTCCGATGCCACGACACCGGCGCCGGCACTTTGTGCGCTCAGCGTGTCAATCACCGGTTCGGAGATGCTGCGGACCGGTCGGAACCGAAGTGGGTGTACTTCCAGTGCAGTGCCGACAGCACCCATGTGACCGGATACGTCGATCGACCGGTGACCGCCTGAATTCATGTTCGTAGAGCGCGCATTCGTCGATCCGGTCGATCACGTCGACGACTGGCCCTTCACCGTTCCTGCCGTGGCGGACCTCGTCGGAGACGGACTCGAGTTCCATGCGCCCGTGACGATGCTCGTCGGTGACAACGGCTCGGGTAAGTCGACCATCGTCGAGGCTGTCGCGGAGGGTTTCGATCTCGATTCGCGTGGCGGCCGGGCGTCGAGACTGCCGCGCACGGACACCGTTCGGACCCCGCTGGGTGACGTCATCGAACTCGAGACGACGCCGCGAGGCGCACGGATGCTTCGCGGACCGCGGTTGCAGAAGAAAGGCTTCTTTCTCCGTGCCGAGACGGCTGTCGAACTGACCGAGCGTTACTCGGGCGTGCCGGGTTACTGGGACGAGGACACCACCGAATTGAGCCATGGTGAGGGATTTCTCGCGGTGTTTCGCGCAATGTTCCAGGACCCGGGCTTCTACGTGCTGGACGAACCGGAGTCGGCACTGTCCTTCACGGCCTGCCTTCGACTGGTGGCGTTGATGTCCGAACTCGCCGACGCCGGGGCCCAGGTCGTCTGCGCGACGCATTCGCCTGTGTTGGCGTCGGTGCCCGGAGCCGACATCGTCGAAGTCGGTGACCACGGTCTACGCAGAACCAGTTGGGAGGAACTGGAACTCGTCGCGCATTGGCGTCGGTACCTCGCCGATCCGTCGATGTATCTGCGTCACCTTCTGGACTGATGTCAGGGCACCGGTAGCTCTCGGCGACGGACGCTTCCCGGTGACTGCCCGACGAGCCTTTTGAATGCTCTCCCGAAGGCTGCTTCGGACTCGTAGCCGCTTCGACGTGCCAGTTCGGCGACAGTGCGGTCACCGGATTTCAGTGCGTCGTGAGCGCACTGCATCCTCCACCGAGCGAGGTAGCGCATGGGAGCTTCACCGACGAGTGTGGTGAAGCGTGCGGAGAAGGCCGACCTCGACATCGAGACTTCGGCGGCGAGGGTCGCCACGGTCCACGGCTTGTCCGGCGAGCGGTGAATCACCGCCAGCGCTGGGCCGATCCCTCGATCCTGCAGTGCACCGAGCCAACCGGATCCGGCCGCGGGATCGTTCTCGATCCACCACCGCAGCGCCTGGATGACGAGGATGTCCGACAACCGCGTGATGACGGCTTCCCCGCCGGGTCGGACTCGCTGGGACTCGTCGGCGACGAGGCCGAGTGTGCTGTGCATCCACGACAGCTGCGGTGTCGGTGCCGACTCGACGACGATCAGCGACGGCAGGCAGTCGAGCAGCTTTCCGACCGACGGGTGATCGAGCCGCACGGCTCCACAGATCATGGTCGTCGGGGATCCGGTGCCTCCGTGGCGGACGACGGCGTATCGATCGCTGATGTAGTCGTGGTGCAACTCGTGCACGAGGGGCGCGGAGTCGGCGAGGGAGGCGTCGCTGGACAGGACATGTCCGGAACCGTCCGGCACCAGCGCGAATTCGCCCGGGGCGAGCCACCGAGGCTCGGCGCCGTCGACATCGAGGAGGCCTCGTCCGGCGACCACGACGTGAAACCACAGGCAGTCCTCCATGGGGGGCATCGCGAGTCCCCAGGGCTCGGCCAGCTCGGACCGACAGTAGAACGCACCGGTCATTCGGACGAAATGCAGGGCTTCGCCGAGCGGGTCGGATGTTCTCCATGGATCGTGGCCGCGCATCGACCGATCGTACGACGTCGTGGACGAACGAGCATGAAGTAGCGACGAACGAGCATGGATCGTCCAGCCACTCGGAGGCATGCTGGACGAACCGACAGAAGGGACACCGTCGTGCTCGAGAAGGTTGCATCCATCGCCACCACGACCTCTGCCGTCGGGTGCGGGCTGACAGCGGGGGTGCTGCTGGCGTTCTCGGTCGGCGTCATGCCCGCGCTGAGAACGCGACCCGCCGCCGACGCCGCTGCCACGATGCAGCAGATCAACAACGTGATCGTCTCACCTGTGTTCCTGACGGTCTTCCTCGGCGCCGCTGCTGCTGCAGTGGCCGCGGCCGTCACGAGCCTTGCGTCGGGCGGAGATTCGGGGACGCTCGTCGTTGCCGGCGCCGTGGTGTACGTGGTCGGGTGCGTAGCGGTGACGGTCGCAATCAACGTGCCGCTCAACGTATCTCTGGCCTCGGTCGACCCGTCCAGCAGCCACGGTGCTTCGGTGTGGGCGGACTACCTCACCCGCTGGACGCGGTGGAACCATGCCAGGACTGCGGCGGCCACTCTGGCGTGTGCTGTGTTGACCGCGGCGGCGCGGATCTAATCTGCTTGCGGTTGCTCGTGACGATGACGGATCTCGGCTTCGAACTTCTCGATCAGAGCATCCGCCTCGGCGAGCTCGGCGCCTTGCGCACCCTCGTCCATCGATTGGTCGCGGCCGCGCTTGAGCACAGCGAGTTCTGCGTCGAGTTCATGATTGTCGAGTACTCGTGGATCCAACATGGCTCCATTGTCGTCGACGACGCCGGTGCCCGCACGCGATTGGGCCTGACATGCTGGTGGGATGACCACGGTGCACAGCTTTCCGCCGATAGTCGACCGTTCGTCGCACACGTTGATCCTCGGCTCCATGCCCGGAGTGGCGTCACTGAGAGCGGCGCAGTACTACGCGCATCCTCGTAACGCGTTCTGGCCGATCATGGGTGCGTTGTTCGGTGCGGGCTCGGAGAAGTCCTACGACGAGCGAACAGCGATTCTGCTCGCGCGTGGAATCGCGGTGTGGGATGTGGTGAAGCTATGCACGCGGCGCGGGAGCCTCGACTCCGCGATCGTCGATTCGACTGTCGTGACGAACGACTTCGACTCCCTGCTCGGCGAATTTCCTTCCATCCGGCGCATCGTCTTCAACGGAGCCAAGGCGGAGACGAGTTTCGTTCGTCACGTCGCCCCGTCCGTACGCGATGTCGCTGTACGTCGGCTTCCGTCGACCAGTCCCGCTCACGCCGCTCTGTCCTTCGACCGAAAGCTCGACGCGTGGCGAACGATCGCGCAGCCTCGGCCGGCGATATCTGGGTCCTACGGTCGAGACGAGGGCCACCAGGAGAACGACGACGAACACGATCGGGTAGACCGACGTAACCGGAATCCACGCCCATGACGGGACGCCGAGCATGAATGTGCCGATGACGGCAGTGCCGCTGGGCGCCGTCCAGTACCAGGCGACGAACGGGGCCACGACGAGGGCCGGCACCGCCCAGCTCCAGGACCGAGCGGATCTCGCGGCCCAGTCCAGTACCACCACGACCAACGGCACGCACCACACCCAGTGATGCCCCCACGAGAACGGGGACACCATGGGTGTTGTCAGGCCGCAGATCGTCAACGACAACAATCGAGCGCCTCGTCGCTCGGCCGCCACCGCGCACCACAGTCCGATCGCGCCGACGACGAGAACACAGCCGAGCCACAGCACCATCGGCGGGGACCCGTCGGACCAGAGTCGAGCGAGCACACCGTGCACCGACTGATTCGCCGGCGACGGAAGCCACCCGATCCGATCGGACTGGAAGATCGCGCTGGTCCAGAAGGTGCGTGCGTCGTCGAACAACAGAATCGATCCCGCGAGGACGGTGGCGACGAACGTCGCGACGGCCACCGCCGCAGTCCGGAACTGTTTGACGGCAAGCGCGTACACGACGAAGAATGCCGGCGTCAGTTTCAACCCCGCGGCGAGGCCGACGCCGATTCCTCGTAGGCGACTGCCGTCGGGACGGCCGAGGTCCCACAGCACGAGGATCAGCAGTAGAAGGTTGATCTGCCCGAGCCACAGCGTCATTCGAACTGGTTCGAGCCAGGTGAACGCAATCGCCGACCCCAGGGAGACGACATGAGTGGGCACTCCGCGATATCCGAGAATCCGCCAACTCGACAGCACCGCGAGATAGAGAAGCAGGATGTTGACGATGCCCACGACCGCCGTCGTGGCCGAGATCGGTAGCACGGCAAGCGCAACGAACACCACAGCAGCGAACGGCGGGTAGGTGAACGGGAGCGCTGTGTCGAACAGCGAGAACGAATACAGGCCCTCACCGGTCAGCAACGTCCCGCCGCCGTGCCGGTACACGATGGCGTCGACCCCGTTTCCGAACAGTCCGTACAAGCCGGCGAATCCCAACGTCCACGCGTGTGCGACGAGCGCGACGGCTGCGGCGACAACTGCACACGTGACCCATCGCCCGTCGTGTCGTCGAAACGTGTCTGTTCCCGGCATGAATCGGAGAATATTGCGAATCCGCGAAATGTCACGGACGACACGGGTGAACTTTGTCGTTTCGACGCTGGATCGTTAGCAGAGGTCACGCCGATCCATGCCACCATCGATTGATGCGGATGTGGCAGAAGTTACTGATGTTGCGTTCCGTCGTCGTGATCGCGCTCGCTGCGAGTGTCCTCGCGATCGCCGGTCCCGCGTACGCCGGTCCCGCCGAAGCCGCCCGTGTGGTCGATGTGCGCGCCGTGTCCGCAACTCACTCGGTAGTCGACGTGTACTCGCCGTCCATGGACAAGGTGATCTCGAACGACGTCCTGCGGCCTTCCCACGGCGGCACTCTTCCCACCCTGTATCTCCTGAACGGTGCACTCGGGAACGAGGACGGCGTGGGATGGCTCGGAAACTCTTCGGTAGCGGAGTTCTTCGCCGACAAGAACGTCACCGTCGTCATGCCGGTCGGTGGGAGGTTCAGCTTCTACACCGACTGGCAGAACCCCGACCCGGTGCTCGGAAACTACAAGTGGCAGACGTATCTCACCCGCGAACTGCCCCAGGCGATCGACGGCCACTTCGGCTCGACCGGGAAGAACGGCATCGCCGGCCTGTCCATGAGCGGAGGCCCCGCGCTCGATCTTGCCATTCAGGCACCGGACGTGTTCGATGCCGCGGCGTCGTTCAGCGGCTGCCCTGCACCCTCGAATCCGTTTGCGATGGCGGGAATCTCGACGATGATCGCGGGTGGCCTGAACAATCCGTTCAACATGTGGGGATTGCCCGGCAACCCTGCGTGGCGCGAACACGACCCGGCCGTGAACGTCGAAAGACTGCGCGGCACATCGGTGTACGTCAGCGCATCGGAGGGGCAACCGGGGCCGGTGGACCGTATCCCTGTCGGCGCTTTCCCACCCGTCGGCGGAATCGTCGTCGAAGCGCTCGTCAACTACTGCACGTCACTGTTCGTCGACGCTCTGCACCGAACTGGAGTTCCGGCAACGATTTCCATGCGTGAGCGGGGCGCCCACACCTGGCCGCTCTTCGAAGACCAGCTACGCGAAGCCTGGACCACGACGATCGCACCTGCCCTGGCCTGAGCGTCGAGCCCCCGAGTCAGGCCTTCCGTGGGAAGTGCCTGATCAGACCTTCCTGCACCACGGTCGCGAGAAGCAAGCCGTCCATCGAGAAGAACCTACCCGTGGCCAGGCCTCTGGACCCCGCCGCGACGGGAGACTCCGTCGCGTACAGCGCCCAGTCGTCGAACCGGAACGGTCGATGGAACCAGATGGAATGGTTCACCGTCGCCGCGACAATACGGTCGAACCCCCAGGACAGACCGTGAGTGGTGATGATCGAGTCGAGCACCGTCGTGTCCGACGCGTATCCCATCGTGGCGGCGTGGAAGATCGGGTCGTCGGGAAGGTCGCCGTCGGCTTTCATCCACACGCGGTTGTGGTTGAGTTTCTCCCCGGTCCCCTGCAGAATCCACGCCGGATCGTTCGCGTAGCGCATGTCGATCGGTTTGAGGGCATCGACGAACATCTGCAGCCTGTCCTCGTACCCGACGAAGTGGTCGCCGAGCGGCGGCAATGCGTCCGGGTACGGAACATCGGGCAGTTCGACACTGTGCTCGAGCCCGGTGCCGAAATCCTGGAACGCGGCGAGCATCACGAAGATCTCGTTGCCGTCCTGATAGGCCGTGACCTGCCTGTTCGCGAATGCTCGACCGTCGCGGTGTCGATCGACGTGATACTCGATCGGCTTCTTCACATCACCGCCGCGGATGAAGTGCGCGTTGATCGCGTGTACGTCGCGGGTCGTTCCCGTGACCGTTCGGCCCGCCGCGATGAGCGCTTGCGCCACCAGCTGACCACCGAACGTGCGACTCCCGACCTGGCGAGGATGCACTCCCCGAAATTTGTCCTCGCCGAACTCCTCGAGCTGAAGCAGCTCGAGGAGTGTGTCCAGGTCGGTCGTCACATCACGATCACTGCTGGGCGCAGTAGCTGCGCCGGTTCCCCCCGCGTCGGTCACTTACCGGTCCTCTTCCCCAATTCGATGCACGTGGATCAAGTTGGTCGAGCCTACTGTGCCGGGAGGTGCTCCGGCGACGATCACGACCTGATCGCCCCTGTTGTAGCGGCCGAGCTCCAGGAGTGCCTTGTCCACTTCGAGAACCATCGCGTCGGTGGTCGCGACCTCAGGGACCAGGAACGTCTCGGTTCCCCAGCTCAGCGCCAACTGCGAGCGCACCTCGGGAATCGAGGTGAACGCCAGCAGTGGAAGCGACGTGTGCAGGCGCGCCAACCGTCGAACGGTGTCTCCGGACTGAGTGAACGCGACGAGCGCCTTGGCGTCGAGACGTTCGCCGATGTCCCGCGCAGCGTAGGAGATGACGCCTCGCTTGGTACGCGGAACGTGAGTCAGAGGAGGAACGGGATCGCCCTCGCTCTCGACCGTTTCGACGATGCGGGCCATGGTGCGGACGGTCTCCATCACGTACTTGCCGACGGAGGTCTCACCGGACAACATGACCGCGTCGGTGCCGTCGAGCACGGCGTTCGCGACGTCGGACGCCTCGGCCCTGGTAGGACGGGAGTTCTCGATCATCGACTCGAGCATCTGGGTGGCGACGATGACGGGCTTGGCGTTGGCGCGGGCGATCTGAATCGCGCGCTTCTGCACCAGGGGAACCTGCTCGAGAGGGAGCTCGACGCCGAGGTCGCCGCGGGCGACCATGACCGCGTCGAACGCGAGCACGATGGCTTCGAGGTTGTCCACGGCTTCGGGCTTCTCGAGCTTCGCGATGACCGGCACTCGGCGACCGACGCGATCCATCACCGCGTGCACGAGCTCGACGTCCGCGGGGGAACGAACGAACGACAGTGCGATGAAGTCGACTCCGAGCGACAAAGCGAACTCGAGATCGGCAATGTCCTTCTCGGACAACGCCGGAACGGACACGTCCATGCCGGGCAGGGACACACCCTTGTTGTTGCTGACCGGTCCGCCTTCGGTGACGCGGCACAGCACGTCGTTGCCTTCGACTCCGGTGACGACCAAGCCGACCTTGCCGTCGTCGACGAGGAGCCTGTCACCTTCCTTCGCGTCCTGCGCCAATTCCTTGTACGTGGTCGACACGCGATCGTGCGTGCCGTCGCATTCGTCGACAGTGATGCGTACCAATTCACCGGCGGCCCAGGTGGTCTTGCCTTCCGTGAACCGTCCGAGACGGATCTTGGGTCCCTGTAGGTCGGCAAGGATGCCGACGGCTTTGCCGGTGGCATTCGAGGCCGCACGGACCCACTCGTAGTTGGCCTGATGATCGGGGTGATCACCATGGCTGAAATTCAGTCGAGCGACATCCATTCCACTCTCGACGAGTTCGCGGATTCGCTCAGCGCTGGCGGTTGCAGGTCCAAGGGTGCAAACGATCTTCGTACGTCGGCTCACGACCACGAGCGTAGTCGGTGCCCCTCACCTTCTCTACGGCAGAGGTACCCGACGCAACACTACTGGCCGGTAGTAGTGAGTTGCCACAGGTGAACAGACCTGGATCGGTACAGACTACGACTTCACAACGGTGCTGATCACACCACTGCGAGAGGCAGAGCCGTCGGATGAACGGGCGACGGAAGGTCGGAGCGACCGGTCAGGAACGCGTCGACGCCATGCGCCGCCGACCGTCCCTCTGCAATGGCCCAGACCACCAAGGACGCGCCGCGGTGAGCATCGCCGCAGACGAACACGCCGGGAGCGGTGGTCTGCCAGTCGGGCCCACAGGAAAGCGAACCGCGACGAGTGAGCGACAGGCCGTAGTCGTCGAGAAGAGGACTGTGCTCGACGCCGTCGAATCCGATCGCGAAGAGCGCGAGATCGCAGGGAAGCTCGACTTCCTCACCGATGGGGGTGATGATCCGTCGGCCGTCTGCGTCGCGCTGCACCTCGACCTCGGCGAGGACCATCGCTCGAACGCGGCCGTTCTCGTCGCCCAGAAAACGTTGGACGGCAACCTGATGCCGCACGACACCGCCCTCGGCGTGGGCCGGTGAGGTGCGCAGAACGAGGGGCCACGACGGCCACGGCGACTTGGAGTCGTCCCGAGCATCCGGAAGCGCCTGGTTGTAATCCAGCTGCGTCACCGACGCGGCGCCCTGACGGTGCGCCGTGCCGAGACAGTCGGCTCCGGTGTCTCCGCCGCCGATGATGACGACGTGCTTGTCCTTGGCCGAGATGGACGTGGGGCCGTCGCCCTCGCACTCCTTGTTCGACGGCACCAAATGCTCCATGGCGAGGTGGATACCGCTCAGACCACGACCCTCGACCTCGGTGTTGTCCCGCGCCCGCAACGCACCGACAGCAAGAACCACAGCGTCGAACTTCGCCCGCAACTGCTCGACGGTGAAGTCGATTCCGACCTCGCAGTCGGTGACGAAATGGGTGCCCTCCGCACGCATCTGCATGAGGCGCTGATCCAGAACCGACTTCTCCAATTTGAACTCGGGGATGCCGTACCGAAGCAGACCTCCGAGCCTGTCGTCCCGTTCGTACACAGTGACGTCGTGACCCGCGCGGGTCAGCTGCTGCGCGGCGGCGAGTCCGGCTGGGCCGGAGCCGACCACCGCGACGGTCTTACCCGTGCTGATCGTCGGCGGCTGCGGTACGACGCTGCCTTCGTCCCACGCAAGGTCCGCGATGGTCTGCTCGACGCGCTTGATCGTCACGCTTCCACCGGTCTCGCTCTCCGAGATCGAGAGCACGCACGCAGCTTCGCAGGGTGCAGGACACACACGGCCGGTGAACTCCGGGAAGTTGTTCGTCGCGTGCAGGCGATCGCTCGCAGCGTCCCAGCGGTCTCGACGCACCAGGTCGTTCCACTCCGGAATCAGGTTGCCGAGGGGGCAGCCCGCAGTTCCGGAGTGGCAGAACGGAATTCCACAATCCATGCACCGGCGTGCCTGATCGGAGACCTCGGCTGCTCGCTCGTCGGCAGGCTGGTGCGAGTAGACCTCTTTCCAGTCCTTGACCCGCTCACCGATCGGCCGCTTCGCTGCTTCCTGCTTGACGATGTTCAGAAATCCTCGTGGGTCAGCCACGTGCAGCCTCCATGATTGCTGAGTCGACGTCGCGCCCCTCGGCGCGCGCCATCGAGGTCGCCTCCAGCACACGCTGATAGTCGACGGGCATGATCTTGGTGAACAGAGCGGAACGGCGCGGCCAATCCGCGAGCAGCGACGACGCCACCGCGGATCCCGTCCACTTCCGGTGGTTCTCGACGGTGTCCCGCAGCCATGCGAGATCGTCGGGATCGGGCGTCTGCAGAGACACCATGGCCATGTTGACGTTGCTCTCGTCCAGCCCGAGGACGAAGGCGATACCTCCGGACATACCGGCGGCCATGTTGCGTCCGGTCGGTCCGAGGACAACGACACGGCCACCTGTCATGTACTCGAACGCGTGGTCGCCGACGCCTTCGTTGACCGCGGTCGCGCCGGAATTCCTGACCGCGAACCGCTCCCCCACCCGTCCGCGCAGGAAGACCTCACCCGCAGTGGCGCCGTAGAGAATGGTGTTGCCGGCGATGACGTTGTCCTCCGCGACGAAGGTGGCGTCGGATGACGGCCGGACGACGACGCGGCCGCCCGAAAGCCCCTTTCCGACATAGTCGTTGGCGTCACCGATCAGATCGAGGGTGATCCCGGTGGGGAGGAATGCACCGAGCGACTGACCTGCAGACCCTGTCAGTTCGACGCGCACCGTGTCGTCGGGAAGCCCCGCACCGCCGTACCGGCGCGTGACCTCCGCACCCAACAGAGTGCCGACGGTTCGGTTGACGTTGCGCACCGGCAGTTCCAGTTTCACGGGATGCGCATCCTCGAGTGCACCCTCGGCCAACTGGATCAGGGTTCGGTCGAGCGCGAGATCGAGTCCGTGGTCCTGACCGCGGAGGCGTCGACGCTGCGTCATCGGTGCGCCGTGCTGATCCTTCGGCATGGCGAAGATCGGCGTCAGGTCCAAGCCCTTGCTCTTCCAGTGCGCCACACCGGCGGCCGTCTCCAGAGCATCTGCGTGCCCGACGGCTTCGTCGATGCTGCGGAAACCGAGCTGCGCCAGATACTTGCGCACGTCCTCGGCCACGAACCGGAAGAAGTCCTCCAGGAACTCGGGCTTTCCGGTGAACCGTTTGCGTAGTTCCGGGTTCTGGGTCGCCACGCCCACCGGGCACGTGTCGAGATGACACACACGCATCATGATGCATCCCGACACGATGAGCGGAGCCGTCGAGAATCCGAACTCCTCGGCACCGAGCAGCGCCGCCACGATGACGTCCCTGCCGGTGCGGAGCCCACCGTCGCACTGCACCGTGATTCGGTCGCGGAGTCCGTTGAGTACCAGAGTCTGCTGAGCGTCGGCGAGACCGATCTCCCACGGAGCGCCCGCGTGCTTGAGCGACGTCAACGGCGCCGCACCCGTGCCGCCGTCGTAACCCGAGATCAGGACGACGTCGGCGTGCGCTTTGCTCACACCCGTTGCCACGGTGCCCACTCCGACCGAGCTGACGAGTTTGACGTGGACGCGTGCATTCTCGTTGGCGTTCTTGAGATCGTGGATCAGCTGCGCCAGGTCCTCGATGGAGTAGATGTCGTGATGCGGGGGCGGCGAGATGAGACCGACACCCGGCGTCGAGTGACGGGTCTTGGCGACCCACGGATACACCTTGTAACCGGGCAGTTGACCACCCTCACCAGGTTTCGCGCCCTGCGCCATCTTGATCTGAATGTCGCTGGCATTGACCAGATAGTCGCTCGTGACCCCGAAGCGGCCGCTCGCCACCTGCTTGACCGCGCTGCGACGAGACTTGTCGTACAACCGATCCGTGTCCTCGCCGCCCTCACCGGAATTGGAGCGACCGCCGAGGTTGTTCATGGCGACGGCCATGGTCTCGTGCGCTTCGGCAGAGATCGACCCGTAGCTCATCGCACCGGTGTTGAACCTGGTGACGATCGACTCGGCCGACTCGACCTCGTCCAGCGCAACAGGGGCGCGCAGGCCTTCCTTGAACTCGAACAAACCGCGGAGCGCACCACCTTCCCGCGCCAGCCGGTCCACCTCGCTGCTGTACTTCTGGAACACGTCGTAACGCCCGGTGCGGGTCGCGTGCTGAAGCAGGAAGACGGTTTCCGGAGTGAACAGATGCAGCTCGCCCTCGCGACGGAACTGATATTCACCACCGATGTCGAGACGACGGTGGACCCGGTCGGTGGGGTTCTCCGGGTAGGCGCGACGATGCCGCAGCTTGACTTCCTCGGCGAGAACGTCCAAGCCGACACCGCCGAGGGTGCTGACCGTCCCCTTGAAGTACTCGCGGACGACCTCCTTGTCGAGACCGACGGCCTCGAAGACCTGCGCACCGGTGTAGGAGCCGACCGTGGAGATGCCCATCTTCGACATCACCTTGAGCACGCCCTTGCCCAGTCCGTACAGGTAGTTGCGGACCGCGACCGTGGACTCGACACCGGTGAGTTCACCCTCAGCGACGAGATCCTCGATGGACTCCATCGCCAGATACGGATTGACCGCCGCTGCACCGAAACCGATCAGCAGGGCGAGGTGGTGGACCTCGCGTGCGTCACCGGACTCGACGACGAGAGCGACCTTGGTGCGTTCCTTGGTGCGCACCAGGTGATGGTGGACTGCAGCCGTGGCCAACAGCGACGGAATCGGCGCGTACGTGTGGTCGGAGTCCCGATCGGAGATGATGAGCGTTCGGTATCCGGCGGCGATCGCATCACTGGCACGACGACGCAGATCCTCGAGGGCTTCGGCGAGCCCCTCGCCGCCGCGCTCGACCTCGTACAGTGCCCGCAGCACAGTGGCCGACAAGCCAGGGTGATCGCCGTCGAAGTTGATGTGAATGATCTTGTTCAGTTCGTCGTTGTCCAACACCGGCCACGGCAGAACGATCTGACGGCACGACGCAGCGGACGGTTCGAGCAAGTTCTGCTCCGGGCCCATCACTCGCGTCAGCGACGTGACGATCTCCTCGCGAATGGAATCGAGCGGCGGGTTGGTGACCTGGGCGAACAGTTCGATGAAGTAGTCGTACAGCTGCTTCGACCGCTGCGAGAGCACAGCGGGTGGCGTGTCGGTTCCCATCGATCCCAACGGCTCACCGCCCGACGCGGCCATCGGCGTCAGCACGACGCGCAGGTCTTCCTCGGTGTACCCGAACGCAACCTGCCGACGAACCACCGAGTCGTGGTTGTACTGGATGTGCGCACGATCGGGCAGGCTCTTGATCTCGAGCAGGCCTGCATGCAGCCATTCCTGATAGGGGTGCTCGGACGCGAGCTGCAGTTTGATCTCCTCGTCGGGAACGAGACGGCCTGCCTCCGTGTCGATCAGGAACATCTTGCCGGGCTCGAGCCGTCCCTTGGCCACCACCTCGGACTGCGGCACGTCCAGCACACCGGCCTCGCTGGCGAGAATGACCCGACCGTCCTCGGTCTGCCACCACCTGCCCGGACGAAGACCGTTCCGGTCCAGCACGGCCCCGACGTACGCACCATCGGTGAACGTGACGCAGGCGGGCCCGTCCCACGCCTCCATGACCGACGCATGGAACTGATAGAACGCCCGCACCGCCGGATCCATGGTGCTGTGGTTCTCCCACGGCTCGGGGACCATCATCATGACCACGTGCGGCACACTGCGCCCGCCGAGATGCAGAAGTTCGAGGACCTCGTCGAGAGACACCGAATCCGAACCGTCCGGATTGCAGATCGGGTACAGACGCTCCAGATCACCGGGAATGAGACTCGACGCCAGCATCGCCTCGCGGGCGCGCATACGGTTTCGGTTGCCCTTGACGGTGTTGATCTCACCGTTGTGCGCGACGTACCGATGCGGGTGCGCCAGCGGCCACGACGGAAACGTGTTGGTGGAGAATCGACTGTGCACAATGGCAATTGCGCTCATGCACAACGGGTCACGAAGATCCGGGAAGAACAGCGGCAACTGCATCGTCGTCAGCATGCCCTTGTAGACCATCGTCCGCGAGGACAGCGACGGGAAGAACAGCCCGGTGCCGGCAGCTTCGATCTCCGGTGTCACCCGCTCGGCCCGCTTCCTCAAGCCGTAGACCAGACGATCCAGTTCAACGCCCGACGGCCTGACGCCGTTCACCTCGGGAGCCGTCACGAACAGATACGTCATGTGCGGCATACAGCCCAGTGCCGTCACACCGATATCGGCCTTGTCCGGATCGACCTCGACCTCGCTCCACCCGAGAACCGACAGACCCTCCTCGGCGGCAATCGCTTCGACCCGAGCCACGGCGGCAGCCCGCTCACGTACTCCTTGCGGCAGAAAGCACATACCGGCGGCAAACGTGTTCGCGCCGTCGGCGGCGGCGTCGGGCAACGGGAAGTCGGCGAGGGAGGCCAACAGTTCGACCGGAAGCTGAATCAGAATGCCTGCGCCGTCACCACTGTTCGGCTCGGCGCCCGCAGCACCCCGATGCTCCAGATTCTCCAGGGCGAGAACGCCGTCGGCGACGATGCTGTGAGAGCGGCGACCCGCGATGTCCGCGATCATCGCGACGCCGCAGGAATCCTTTTCGCGAGACGGGTCGTACAGCCCCTGCTCCGCCGGCAACTGTGAGAACAGCAAATCCGCCACCTCCCTCTCGGCCAGGGAGGCACCGCAGAGCGAACGGCACTCGAAACATCACGGCGCCGTCTCGTTCTCCTCGGCAACTCCGCTAGCGATCAGCTCCGACACGATTCTAGGCTCGTGGGAGCTCTTGTTTCACTGAACGGGTCTACCGGGACAACTCTGGCCCGCGAAGGAATTCGGCCGTCTCAGCACCGAATGACTGGAGCTTACCGTAGCTCTTGACAAACACCGAAACCACCAGGCCGGCTTACCTCCACCGGCAGGCAGCCACCAGCGAACGATGCCGGCGGATTCAGTCCCGCAGCGGGCGTCCGTTCTGATCGCGCACGTTCCCGGTGAGCATCATGATCCCGTCGATCAACGGCCAGATTCCGCCGATACCGCACGTCAACCACGTCACCGCAATCTGTGCAACGGCCATCCCTGGCTGATTCAGGTAGAACCGTCCGGCACCGAACGGACCGAGGAGTATTCCGAGCACCCCGCCGGTCACCTTCGACTTGTCGGACAACGGCTCGCCCGTCACCGGATGACGGCCGTAGGGAGCGACGGGATCCACACCGTACGGTCCCACGGCATACGCGGGTGGCACGGGATACCCGGGCGGCGGACCGTAGCCATCCGGTGCACCGTAGCCCGGTTGCGGACCGTAACCCTGTGGACCGAAACCCTGTGGAGCACCGAAACCCTGCGGAGCACCGAAACCCTGCTGGGGACCGTAACCCTGGGATCCGCCATAACCCTGCTGCGGACCGTAACCCTGTCCGTCGTACGGGCCCGGTTGCGGATAGTTCGGATCCGGCGGGCCGTACACGGGGCCGCCCGGTGCGCCGAATGCAGTCGTCGGTGAATCCGCTTGGTAAGGCGGGTAACCCTGAGAATCAGGGGCGTGAGCGGCCGTCGGATCACCGGCCGCGGACGCGCGCTTGCCCAGATCGACCGTCGGCTGCGGTGTGGTGTCCGGAGTGCTGGGCGGCGGGTAGCTGGGACTTTCACCCCAACCCGGACCGTTCCCGACCCCGGAGTGGACGTCCCAGCCTGGGCCGGACCCGGAACCGGAGCCGACGGCTCCCGTCACCGGGCCTGCCTCCGAGGTGGCAGGCGGCTCGGACAGCGACGCCTCGGCGGTTGCGTCGTAGTCGAACGACGAGGCGAACTCGGGCCGCGACTCGGTGCCGTCGGATGCGCTACCGGAACCGGATTCCTGATTCTTGTCGGACTCGCTCACCGGTCACTCCTTGTTCGAGGTGGACTGCGCATCGGTCCCCGGCGCCGCGTTGTCGCCGGACGGAACCTCGGCGGCATCGTCGCCGTCGGATGGTTCGTCCCCGGACCTGTCCTCGCCTTCGGACCTGTCGCCGGCCGCGAACCGGTCGTCGTCGAACCTGTCGTCGTCGGACCGGAGCGATGCCGGGTCCTCGCGGCCCTTGGTGGCGAGGACGAAGTACAGCACGGCAAGCACGAACACGATGGCCGACGTGAAGCTGTTGATGCGGATGCCTGCGATGTGGGTGGCGTAGTCGTCGCGCATGAGCTCGACCCAGAACCGACCTGCGCAGTACCCCGCAACATAGAGTGCGAACAGACGACCGTGGCCGATCGAGAACCTGCGGTCCACGACGACCAACAGCGCCACGACGGCGAGACTCCACAGCAGTTCGTACAGGAACGTCGGATGAACGATCTTCTCCACGACGCCCGTCGACACTCCGGTGAGTTGATCGATGCGGCCCGAGTCGTTCACGCGCTCGTAGATCTCGAGTCCCCACGGCACCGTCGTGTCACGGCCGTACAGTTCCTGGTTGAAATAGTTACCGATGCGGCCGATGGCCTGAGCCAGCAGAATCGGAGGACCCACGGCGTCGCCGAACGCGGGCAACGGAATTCCTCGTCGCCTGCACGCGATCCAGGCGCCGACACCACCGAGAAGCACCGCGCCCCAGATTCCGAGGCCGCCCTCCCACACCTTGAGTGCCCGCACGGGATCGCCACCTGGACCGAAGTACGTGCTCCAGTCGGTCGCCACGTGATAGAGCCGCCCGCCCAGCAGACCGAACGGGACCGCCCACACGGCGACGTCGAGAACCGTGCCCTTCGTGCCTCCACGAGCAACCCACCGGCGATCGCCCCACACGATGGCAACGACGATCCCGACGATGATGAACAGTGCGTACGCACGCAGAGCCAGAGGCCCGACGTACCAGACTCCCTGAGGAGGACTGGGAATGTACGCGAGTACTGCGGACGACGCGGAGCTGCCGGACATCACGACGCCACGTTAGCGGATCGGACGCCTTCGGCGAGTTCCGACGTGAGCTCGGCGACCGCATCCAGGCCGCGGTCCACGGCACTGACGAGCGCTGATCCGACGATGACCGCGTCGGCGAACTGCGCGATCTCGGCAGCTTGCGCACCCGACCGGACACCGAGGCCGACGCCCACCGGAATGTCCGAGTGGCGACGAATACGGGCCGTCAGTTCGGGCGCCGCCGAGGACACGGCATCGCGGGCGCCGGTGACACCCATCGTCGACGCGGCGTAGACGAACCCGCGGCTCGCCGCGACCGTGCTGGCGATACGCTCCTCCGTCGACGACGGCGCGACGAGGAAGATGCGGTCGAGGTCATGTCTGTCCGACGCTTCGATCCACTCCCCTGCCTCGTCGGGGATGAGATCGGGCGTGATGATGCCGAGCCCTCCTGCGGCCGCGAGATCACGAGCGAACGCGTCGATCCCGTAGCGCATGACCAAGTTCCAGTACGTCATCACCACGGCCTTGCCACCCGCCGCGGAAACCTTTTCCACGACGGTGAACACGTCGCGAACCCGTGCACCCGCTCGCAGGGCGGTGTCGGCCGCGGCCTGGATCGTCGGTCCGTCCATGACCGGATCCGAATACGGAATCCCGACCTCGACGATGTCGCAACCGGCCGAGACCATGGTCTGGAACACCTCGATCGACTCGGGCACCGTCGGGAATCCTGCAGGCAGATACCCGACGAGAGCAGCGCGATTCTCCGAGCGGCACTGTGCGAACGTGTCCGCGAGCCTCGAACGTCGTTCGGTCATGCTTTCTCGCCCTTCTCGCCGTCTACTTCTGCATCACCGTCACCGTCGACCAGGCCGAACCACTCCGCCGCGGTGTCGACGTCCTTGTCGCCGCGACCGGATAGGTTGACCAGGACGATGGCACCCTCACCGAGTTCCTTGCCCAGCTTCAACGCTCCGGCCACCGCGTGTGCGGACTCGATGGCAGGGATGATTCCTTCGGTACGACTCAGCAGCCGGAACGCGTTCATCGCCTCGGTGTCGGTGATGCCGCGGTACTCGGCACGGCCGATGTCGTTGAGGTACGAGTGCTCCGGACCGACACCCGGATAGTCCAGCCCGGCCGAGATGGAGTGCGATTCGATGGTCTGCCCGTCCTCGTCCTGCAGCAAGTACGAGTAGGTGCCGTGCAACGTACCGGGCGAACCACCACTGATCGTCGCGGCGTGCCTGCCTGTCTCCACGCCATCGCCCGCTGCTTCGAATCCGATCAGACGCACCGACGGATCGTCGATGAAGGCATGGAAGATTCCGATGGCGTTCGATCCGCCACCGACGCAGGCGGCGATGGCGTCGGGCAACCGCCCGGTGGACGCTTGAACCTGCTGCCGCGCTTCGAGTCCGATGATGCGCTGGAAATCGCGCACCATAGCCGGGAAGGGATGCGGCCCGGCGACGGTGCCGAAGCAGTAGTACGTGTTGTCCGCGTGGGCAACCCAATCCCGCAGCGCCTCGTTGATCGCATCCTTCAGGGTTCGCGAACCGGATTTCACCGCGACAACCGAGGATCCGAGCAACCGCATGCGGGCGACGTTCAGAGCCTGACGCTCGGTGTCGACCTCACCCATGTACACGACGCAGTCGAGACCGAGCAGAGCGCACGCGGTTGCTGTGGCGACACCGTGTTGTCCCGCACCGGTTTCCGCGATGACCCGCGTCTTACCCATACGCTTGGCCAGAAGAACCTGACCGAGCACATTGTTGATCTTGTGAGATCCGGTGTGGTTGAGGTCTTCTCGCTTGAGGAGAATGCGCGCACCGCCTGCGTGCTCGGACAGACGGGTCGCCTCGAACACAGGGGACGGCCGTCCGGTGTAATCACGCTGGAGTCGATCGAGCTCGCCGAGGAACTCGTTGTCCGAGCGAACCTTGTCGTACTCGGCGGTGACCTCTTCGATGACGCCCATGAGCGCCTCGGGCACGAACCGGCCACCGTAGACGCCGAAGTGCCCACCTACGTCGGGATCGTGTTGGCTACGGTCGGTCAACCCCAGACTGCTCTGAGGAAGATCGCCGCCCTTGAAACCGGGGTTCGTCTGCGCGCTGCTCACCCGAACAGTCTGCCCCAGCGGCCGCCGGCGGCGACCATCGGGGCAGGATCGATCGGACGGTGGACTTGCCTGTCAGCGAGCGGGGCGAGGGCAGGACGGGTGTGTGCCCGCAGTGACGAGATCCGACACGGCCGTGCGTGGATCACCGCTGGTGACCAAACCTTCTCCGACCAGTACGGCGTCCGCTCCTGCACCTGCGTAGGCCAGGAGATCTGCGGTTCCGCGTACACCGGACTCGGCAACGCGGATGACCTCGCTGGGCAGCCCGGGGGCGATGCGACCGAAGCTGTCACGATCGATTTCCAGCGTCTTCAGGTTGCGGGCGTTGATTCCGATCACCCGGGCACCCGCTTCGAGCGCCCTGTCGGCCTCGGCTTCGGTGTGAACCTCGACGAGCGCGGTCATTCCGAGCGACTCCGTGCGATCGAGCAACGACACGAGCGCGTCCTGCTCCAGCGCCGCGACGATCAGCAGAATCACGTCGGCGCCGTGCGCCCGCGCCTCGTGAATCTGGTACGGACCGACGATGAAGTCCTTGCGCAACACCGGAATACTCACGGCCTTGCGTACGGCGTCCAAGTCTGCGAGCGAGCCGTGGAACCGGCGTTCCTCCGTGAGCACACTGATGATGCGTGCACCGCCCTGCTCGTACGCCTGGGCGAGTGTGGCGGGATCACCGATCTCGGCGAGCGCGCCCTTCGACGGACTTGCCCGCTTGACCTCGGCGATGACACCGATTCCGTCCTCGTGCAGCGCTGCCGTCGCGTTCAGCGGTGCGGGTGCTTTTGCCGCTGCCGCCTTCACGGTCGCGAAGTCGACAACCGACTCCCGGGCAGCGACATCGGCTCGCACACCGTCCAGAATCGAATCGAGAACAGTCATGGTGACCCGAGTCCTTTCCCATCGATGACCTGATGTGAGAAAACTCATTTCAGGCCTGTCCTAGCGTAGTCGGCAGCTTCAGTCTTCTTTTCTCCGGGTGCCCGACGGGTCGGTGGGGTCCTCACCGGCGTCGAGTGCGTCCCACAGCATTCGTTCCGTCAAGTCTTCCCCCTCGTCGTTCGAAGTGGCCCGGTCCGTGGCCGACGATGCTGCCGCTGATGCTCGCCGTGCCACTTCCTCACGACGCGCAGCGGGTGCGTCGTACTTCGAAGACAGTACCTTCCGTGCGGTCGGTTTCCTAAGCAGCATGACGGCGGCGAGCGCCGCGCACAGTGCGCCCACCAGTGCGACGACCGCGGGCAACGTGAACGCCTCCGCGCCGACCACGTCCGCGCGCCCGGGAAGCTCGGCCAGATCCGCAGCCCTCGCCTCCGACACGTCCGAGACCAGAGCCTGTACTGCAGGAATCCCTGCCCCGACCGCCACGAGCCCCACGAGAACCGCGAGAACGCGAGAAGCCCACCCCCGCACCGCGAACGACGCGGCAACCGCCGCCACCAACGCCAGCGCCAACGGAGTCGATGCCGCTGCCCACGTGCTTCCGAGGAGATCCGTCGCGCGGTCCTCGCCGAGCCCGTCGGACGAGATCACGTGAACCCACGTCATCCGCGAACTCCCCCACAGACAGAGCGCCCCGACGAGCATCGCGACGACGGGGATCGCCGCAGCTCTCGATTTCGCCGGTCGCCCGGTGCCCGACGCCGGAGCTGCGGTCACTTCTCGTTCCCTCCCGCCGCATCGTTGCCGACGGCTCGGAGGGATTCGGCCGCGGCAACGGCGCCCAGAACCGCCATCGCCTTGTTCCGTGCCTCGGTGTCCTCGTACTCTGCGACCGAGTCGGCGACCACACCCGCTCCGGCCTGTACATAGGCCGTGCCGTCTTTCATCAGAGCCGTGCGAATCGCGATCGCAGTGTCGGCGTCACCGGAAAAGTCCAGGTATCCGACGATCCCGCCGTACACACCACGCCGCGTCGGTTCGAGTTCGTCGATCAACTCCATCGCGCGCACCTTCGGCGCACCGGACAGCGTTCCTGCCGGGAAGCACGCCTTGACTGCATCGAGTGCCTGCTTGTCTTCGGCCAGATGTCCCGAGACGACGGACACCAAATGCATGACGTGGCTGTATCGCTCGATGTGGCGATAGTCGTGCACCCGCACGGTGCCCGGCGTGCACACGCGCCCCAAGTCGTTGCGACCGAGATCGACCAGCATCAGGTGCTCGGCGTTCTCCTTCTCGTCCGCCAGGAGGTCCTTCTCGAGGAGGATGTCCTCCTCCTCGGACTCGCCTCGCCACCTCGTACCGGCGATCGGGTGAGTCGTGGCGACACCGTCGACGACGGTCACGAGAGCTTCGGGGCTGGATCCGACGATCGAGAACGCGGTCTCGCCGTCCTCGCCCGGCACGTGCAGCAGGTACATGTACGGGCTGGGATTCGACGCTCGAAGCATGCGATACACGTCGAGCGGCGTGGCGTCGGTGTCCATTTCGAATCGCTGCGACAGCACCACCTGGAAGGCTTCGCCCGCCTCGATTTCCTTCACGAGCCTGTCGACGTCCCGTCCGAATCCTTCGGACGTGCGCTGACGGCGGTAGTCCGGCTTGGGTCGGCTCACCGTCGACACGGTCGAGGGTGCGGGCGCCGCGAGATCCGCGCACATTCGGTCCAGTCTGCGAACTGCGTCGTCGTACGCCTCGTCGACACGATCGTCCGTGCCGTCCCAGTTCACCGCGTTGGCGATGAGAGTGATCGCGCCTTCGTGGTGATCGACGGCCGCGAGATCGGTTGCCAGCAGCATCACCATCTCCGGCACCTGCAGGTCGTCCTGAGCGTGCTCCGGCAGCTTCTCGATACGCCGAACAGCGTCGTACCCCATGTAGCCGACCATGCCGCCCGTCAACGGCGGCAGATCGGGAAGCCGTTCCGAGCGCAGTAGTTCGAGCGTCCTTCCCAGAACGTCCAGCGGGTTGCCGCCGGTCGGGACGCCCGCGGGGACGTTGCCGCGCCACACCGCCTCACCGTCGGCCGTCGTCAACGCTGCAGGTGTTCCTGCACCGATGAACGACCACCGTGACCAGGACCGGCCGTTTTCGGCGGACTCGAACAGAAACGTGCCCGGCCGGTCGCCACCGAGCTTGCGGTAGGCGGACAGTGGGGTCTCCGAGTCCGCGAGAACCTTGCGCACCACCGGCACCACTCGGTGCTCGGCTGCGAGCGCCCGAAAGACCTCGCGACTGGTTGTCGATTCCGCATCCGGATCGGAGTGGACGCCGGGCAGGGTGGTGGTCTCGCCATGCATGCGTCCATCCTCCCAGGTGCCCGACAGAAGGTGTGGTGCGCGGTGGTCTTCGAACTTACCGAGCGGTAGCGTCGCAGGAATGAAACCAGGAGATCGTGTAGAGAACTTCACGTTGCCGGACCAGAGCGGAACCCCGCAATCGCTCGACACGCTGCTGCAGAACGGGCCCGTGGTGCTGTTCTTCTACCCCGGCGCACTCACACCGGGCTGCACCGTCGAAGCCTGCCACTTCCGCGACCTCGCCGCCGAGTTCGCCGAGGCCGGTGCCACTCGCGTGGGAATCAGCACCGATGCAGTTTCCAAGCAGGCCGAGTTCGCCGACGTGAAGTCCTTCGACTATCCGCTGCTGTCGGACGAGTCCGGCGCCGTCGCCACACAGTTCGGAGTGCGACGCGGCCTGCTCGGCAAGCTGTCCCCGGTCAAGCGGGCAACGTTCGTCATCGACACGGACCGGACCGTTCTCGACGTCTTCACCAGCGAATTCAGGTTCGAGGCGCACGCCGACCACGCGCTGGAGTTCGTTCGGAACCGCTCGAAGGCATAGCCACCGCACGGGGCGATAACGTGAACCTTCAATCGAGTGAAACACTGTGTTGACTACAACCAACTGTTCGCTCGAAAGAAGGGTTGCCCCGCGATGGCCGAGTCGGTAGACCACTCCGAACCACGCTGGCTCACCGACAGCCAACAAGAGGCCTGGCGCTCCGTAGTCGCGATCATCACCCGACTCCCCGCGGCTCTGGACACGCAGCTCCAGCGCGACTCCTCGCTGACACACTTCGACTACTTCGTGTTGTCCGTGCTGTCCGAGGACCCGAACCGGCGAATCCAGCTGCGCGACCTCGCCAAATTCGCCAACGCATCGTTGTCGAGGTTGTCCCACGTGGTGACCAAGCTCGAGAAGATCGGCTGGGTACGCCGCGAGAGCATCGAAGGCTCACGTGGCAGCTACGCCGTCCTCACGGACGCAGGAATGGACAAAGTCGTCGAATCGGCACCAGGCCACGTCGCCACCGTCCAAGCCCTGCTGTTCGAAGGACTCGACGACGACCAGGTCACCGCACTCGGCCGACTCAGCTCCACCATCCTCACCCAACTCGACAAGGGCATTGCCGAAGGCACAGGCAAAGCCTGACTGCACTAGCTCAACAGCACGTCGGCATCGAAGCAGGTGTGGTCACCGGTGTGACAGGCGCCGCCTTCTTGATCGACGACGAGGAGAACGGTGTCTCCGTCGCAGTCGAGTCGAACCTCGTGGACGTACTGGGTGTGGCCGGACGTCTCGCCCTTCACCCAGTACTCCTGCCGCGAACGCGAATAGTAGGTTCCCTTGCGCGTTTCCAGCGTCCGAGCCAGGGCTTCGTCGTCCATCCAGGCGACCATCAGAACGTCACCGGACGACTTCTCCTGAGCTACGGCGCTGACGAGACCCGCCTCGTTGCGTTTGAGGCGTGCCGCGATAGCGGGGTCGAGACTCATGACAACCGTTATACCTCTCGAATCGACAGCGACACCCTCGGTACGACCGAGGGGCGCATCACCTGACGACGATGCCGTCGCTGCGCATTGCGTCCTTGACCTGGGAGATCGTGAGATCCCCGAAGTGGAAGACGCTGGCCGCGAGGACTGCGTCCGCGCCTGCCCTCACCGCCGGCGGGAAATGCTCGACCAGTCCTGCTCCGCCGCTGGCGATCACCGGCACGTGCACGGCTCGACGAACCTCTGCGATCATCGGCAGATCGAAACCCGCCTTGGTTCCGTCCGCGTCCATCGAGTTCAGCAGAATTTCGCCGACACCCAATTCGGCACCACGAACCGCCCACTCGACAGCATCGATGCCCGTGCCGCGCTTTCCACCGTGCGTCGTCACTTCCCAACCCGACGGTGTGTCCTGCCCGCCGGTCGGCACGGTCCTCGCGTCCACCGACAGCACGATGCACTGTGATCCGAACCGTTCGCTCAGTTCGCGGAGAAGCTCCGGGCGCGCGATGGCGGCGGTGTTCACGCTCACCTTGTCCGCGCCTGCACGCAGCAGCCTGTCGACGTCCGCAACGGTGCGCACTCCCCCGCCGACGGTCAGCGGAATGAACACCTGCTCAGCAGTTCGGCTGACGACGTCGAGCATCGTTGCGCGGTCCGAAGTGGACGCGGTGACGTCCAGGAACGTCAATTCGTCGGCACCTTGGGCGTCGTAGGCCGCCGCGAGTTCCACGGGATCGCCTGCGTCCCGCAGGTTCTCGAAGTTCACGCCTTTCACGACGCGGCCTGCGTCGACATCGAGGCACGGGATGACACGTACGGCGACGCTCATCGCACTCGTCCTTCCAGGAAATCGGCGGGATCACCGAGGTCGGTGATGACCTTCAGCAGTTCGTCGTGTGCTCCGGGAGAGGCAGCGAGCACCGACGTCGAATCGACGGTCCACGGCTCACCCGCCAGGTCGGTGACCACGCCGCCTGCTGCCTGCACCAGCAGCGCGCCCGCCGCGTTGTCCCACGCACGGTGACCGAACACGACGCATCCGCCGAGCACTCCGCTCGCCGTGTAGGCGAGGTCGACGCCGGTGGCACCGTGCATACGCAAGCGGGAGGACACCTTCGACAGCTCTTCGAGGATTCGCACCCGGTACAGGCCTGGCGTGCGGCCTCGGCTGGCGATGTTGAACGCACCGAACCCGATCATCGAATCCGACAGTGCGCGACTGCCCAGTCTCGGCAATGCCTCACCGTTCAGATGCACGTGCCCACCGGCTGCCGCCGTGAACCGATGCCCGACGAGCGGGAGCCAGGTCAACCCGAGCACCGGCACGCCGTCGTGCAGCAACGCCAACAACGTTCCGGCCGAGGGCAATCCGGCCGAGTAGTTGAACGTCCCGTCGATGGGGTCGAGGACCCACACCGTGCCCGTACTCAGATCCGGCCCGCCGAACTCTTCACCGTGAACCGCAATCCCGGTGTGCTCGACCAGTTCTGCGGACAACCGCTTCTCCAGTTCGAGATCGACCGCGGTCGCGAAGTCGTCCGGCCCCTTCTGCACCGCGCTCGGAGCACCGACGCCCGCGACGAAGCGGTCGTGGGTACCGTCGAGCAAACGACCGGCGATCTCCAGCAACCGTTGCGGGTCCTCGGGCAGGCTCATCGATGAAATGTCTCTCGTCTTCCGGTACTAGCGGGACACGGCCGCGAGGGCGTCGGGCAATGTGAATCGGCCCGCGTACAGCGCTTTACCGACGATCGAGCCTTCGACTCCCTCGGGTACCAGCGACGCGATCGCGCGGAGGTCCTCGATCGTGGAGACGCCTCCGGACGCGATGACCGGCTTGTCGGTCTTCTCGCACATCTGGCGAAGCAGGTCGAGATTCGGTCCGGTGAGTGTGCCGTCCTTCGTCACGTCGGTGACGACGTACCGGGAGCAACCGTCGCGCTCGAGCCGCTCGAGAACCTCCCACAGATCACCGCCGTCGCTGACCCACCCGCGGCCACGCAGACGGTTCTGCCCCTCGACGATCAGCACGTCCAGCCCGACGGCGACCCTGTCGCCGAACTCGCCGATCGCCCGCGAGCACCACTCCGGGTCCTCCAACGCAGCGGTTCCGAGATTGACACGCGCACAACCCGTCGCGAGCGCCGCACGAAGCGACTCGTCGTCGCGAATTCCGCCGGACAGTTCCACCTTCACGTCGAGTTCGCCGACGACCTCGGCCAGCAACTCACGGTTGGATCCACGACCGAACGCGGCGTCGAGGTCCACGAGATGGACCCATTCGGCACCGTCGTTCTGCCACGCGAGGGCGGCGTCACGAGGCGATCCGTACTTGGTTTCGCTCCCCGCCTCTCCCTGAACGAGACGGACAGCTTCGCCGCCTGCGACATCGACAGCAGGCAATAAGACCAGGCTCACGTGCGATTATGCTACTGCCATCGACGACGCCGTCAGCGCTCAGGGTCTCCGCTGCCGTCCTCGACCGAACCCTCTGCGCCCAGACCGCGGCGAGTCATGCGTGTGGACACCACACCCATCGCGGTGATCGCCGCAGCGATTCCGATGGCAACGATCAAGAGCCCGACTCCTGGCCCCGGTCGCACGACGGCGACGATCGCGGTGGTGACGACGAGAACCAGCGTCGCGCTCCCGAGGGAGGCGACGGCCAGACGCCCGAACGAGAACTCCCGGTCGCTCACCTAGGCCGTGCTCACAGCGAGTCGATCCAGTTCTTCAGCAGCGCGGCCCCCGCGTCACCGGACTTCTCCGGATGGAACTGCGTAGCGGACAACGGACCGTTCTCGACGGCGGCGAGGAAATCACCGCCGTGATCGGCCCACGTCAGCAGAGGTGCGGCAATGGTGTCGCCGACGTCCATCTCCCACTTCTGGGTTGCGTACGAGTGCACGAAGTAGAACCGCGTATCGGCGTCGATACCGTCGAACAGAACGCTCTTCTCCGGTGCTCGGACGGTGTTCCAGCCCATGTGCGGCAGCACGTCCGCCTGCAGTCGTTCGACGGTCCCCGGCCACTCACCGCAACCAGCGGCCGACGTTCCGAATTCCACGCCACGGTCGAACATGATCTGCATTCCGACGCAGATGCCGAGGACCGGTCGACCACCGGCAAGACGTTGCCCGATGATCCGGTCTCCCTTGACTCCCAGGAGGCCCTCCATGCACGCAGCGAACGCGCCGACACCGGGCACCACCAACCCATCGGCCGCGAGCGCGATCTTGGGATCGGCGGTGACAGTGACGTCTGCGCCCACCCGGTCGAGGGCCCTTTTCGCGGAATGCAGATTGCCCGAGCCGTAATCGAGCAGCGCGACAGACTTCATGCCACCAGTCTATCCAGGCCGCCGCCACGAGTAGATCGCGACCACCGCGGCCATCGCGAGCGCCACCGACGCCGCCGTCGCGAATCCTGTGGCGTAGCCGACCGTCCCGACGATCACCCCGAGGGCCATGGCGCCTGCCCCGGTCCCCGCGTCGAACCCGATGTTCCAGGCGGCACTGGCCTGGCTGAATCTGTCCGGGCCGGCTGCACGGAACGTCATCACCAGGCTGTCGTTCTGGGTCGCTCCGTACCCGAGGCCGAACAGTACGGCCGCGGCGATGAACACAGCCGCGGGGTTGCGTTGTGCGACGGCGACAGCGAACAACGTTCCCCCACTGAACACCAGCAGCAGCGCTGGTGCGAGAGAGCGCCCGATGCCGAGACGATCCGCCACTGCGCCCGCGCCGTAGCGTCCGATCAGCATCGAACCGCTGATCACGGCGAGGGAGACACCGATCATCGACTCCCGGCCGGGCTCGGCGATCGGCAGCAGACTGGACAACCCACCGAACGACGCAGATGCCGCCGCGACGGCGAGACACGGAATCACCAGCGCGCGTGCCGACGATCGTCCGTCGGACTTGTCCCGACGCGGCGGAGCCATCGGCCGTACCGGCGGCAGAAAAACGATCGCGAACAGCCCGCTCACCGAGACCAGCGCCCCGACGACGAACACTGCCGTCGGGGACACGGAGAACAGCACGAGGCCGAGCGGCAACGTCACCATCTGCGACAGCGCCACCGCGATGCCCTGTGCTCCAGTGGCCCGCCCCAGCAGAACGGGCGGGGCCAACTCCGCCACCAATGCCGCACCGGCGACGGTCAACAGCCCGAAACCCACTCCGCGTACAGCGGATACAGCCAGCGCGGGCACCACAGCGGCCGACGCCACCAGGACGAGCGCAGGCACTCCGAGGAGGGTGCATCCCGCCGCGAGCACCGGCCGGTGACCGAAGCGAACTAGTAGCCGGGGAACGAAGAGCTGGGTGAGAACCGTCGTTGTCATGAACAAGGCCGTGGTTGCCCCGGCCACGGCCGCGGATCCGCCTCCGACCGACACTGCCAACGGAACGACGGGCAGGAGCAGTCCCCACCCACCGAACGCAGCCGCCCCCATGACCATCGCCGCGGGCAGCCCCTCGATCTTCAGGAGCCGAGAAGTCAAGCCGACGTCACAGACTGCCCTTGGTGGACGGAATTCCGGTGACCCGCGGGTCGTACTCGACCGCCTGCCGAAGTGCCCGGGCAACGGCCTTGAACTCGGCCTCGGTGATGTGATGCTGATCGCGTCCGTACAGAACCCGCACGTGCAGAGCGATTCTCGCGTTCATCGCCAGAGACTCGAACACGTGGCGGTTGATGACCGCGTGATACGGCACGCCCGGATACCCACCGATGACCGAATGCACCATGTAGTCCGGCTCGCCGGTGTGCACGCAGTAAGGCCGGCCGGACACGTCGACCGACGCGTGGACCTGAGTCTCGTCCATCGGGATGAAGGCGTCACCGAAGCGAGTGATGCCGGACTTGTCCCCCAGTGCCTGACCGAGAGCTTGACCCAACACGATCGCGGTGTCCTCGACGGTGTGATGAGCATCGATCTCCACGTCACCCTTGGCGTGCACCGTCAGATCGAATCGGCCGTGCGTGCCGAGTGCGGTCAACATGTGGTCGTAGAACGGCACACCGGTGGAGATGTCCACGATGCCCGTGCCGTCGAGGTCGATCTCGACGGTGATGTCCGATTCCTTCGTCGTGCGCTCGATGCGCGCGATCCTCGGTGCTCGCTCTGCTGCGGTCATCGGTGTGCCTCTGCTCGGTCGGTGTTGTCCAGTTGTTCGTGCGCGAGTGCCGCGCTGACGTCGAGGAATCGATCGTTCTCGGCGTCGAGGCCGATCGTGGTACGTAGGTACCCGGCGATGCCGACGTCGCGAATCAACACTCCGTCGTCGAGATACCGCTTCCACGTCGCGCCCGCGTCGGAGAACCGGCCGAACAGAACGAAGTTCGCGTCGCTGGGAACGACGTCGAACCCGAGCTCGGTCAGCCGTGCCATCACCCGATCCCGCTCGGCGGACAACTGCGCCACACTCGCAAGGGTTTCCGGTGCATGCCGCAGCGCCGCCAGCGCGGCGGCCTGCGTGACGACCGACAAGTGGTACGGCAAGCGCACCAGGAACATCGCGTCGACGATGGCGGGTGCGGCGACGAGGTAACCGAGCCGCCCACCGGCGAATGCGAAAGCCTTGCTCATCGTTCGGCTCACGACGAGCTTGGACGGATACTCGTCGATCAGACCGATTCCGCTGGGCTGTGCGGAAAATTCCGCGTACGCCTCGTCGAGAATTACGATTCCGCGTGCCGCGTCGAGAATCCGACGCAGGTCCGCGGACGCGATACTGTGCCCGGTCGGGTTGTTGGGGCTGGTCACGAACACGACGTCCGGATCACGCTGGGCGATGGCGTCGACGGCACGATCGATGTCGAGCGAGAAGTCCTCGCTCCTGTTCATCTCGAGCCATTCCGTCTGGGTCCCGGACGAGATGATCGGATGCATGGAGTACGACGGCACGAACCCCAGCGATGTCCGGCCGGGTCCACCGAACGCCTGAAGAAGCTGCTGCAGAATCTCGTTGGAGCCGTTGGCGGCCCAGACGTTGCTGACGTCGACCTCGAAGCCGGTCCGACCGGTCAGGTAGGTGGCCAGTGCCGCGCGGAGTTCGACGGCATCGCGATCGGGATACCGATGCAGTTCGGCCGCGGCCACCCGGACGGACTCCGCGACGTCGTCGACGAGCGCCTGTGTCGGAGGGTGCGGATTCTCGTTCGTGTTGAGCTGCACCGGAACCGACAGTTGCGGCGCTCCGTATGCCGTCTTGCCTCGCAGGCTCTCCCGCAACGGCAACTCGTCCATCGAGACGCTCGATCCGACGACGCCGCTCACTTCGACAACCCTTCGAATCGCAACCGGACCGCCTCGCCGTGCGCCGGGAGATCCTCGGCGTTCGCGAGGGCGATCACGTGGCCTGCAACATCCTTCAATGCCGCCTCCGAGTAGTCGACGACGTGAATTCCGCGCAGGAACGTCTGCACGCTCAGACCCGACGAGTGACGCGCACAACCCGCGGTGGGCAGAACGTGATTGGACCCGGCGCAGTAGTCACCGAGACTGACCGGCGACCAGGCGCCGACGAACACTGCGCCTGCGCTGCGCACACGAGCGGCCACGGCCCGGCTGTCCGCTGTCTGGATCTCGAGGTGCTCGGCCGCGTACGTGTTCACCACGGCCAGCCCCTGATCGATGTCGTCGACGAGCACGATGCCGGATTGCTTACCGGACAGCGCTGTCGCGACGCGCTCTGCGTGCGTCGTGAACTCCAGCTGGGCGTCGAGCGCACGATCCACCGCATCGGCGAGTTCGGTGCTGGTGGTCACCAGCACACTGGCCGCCATGACATCGTGCTCGGCTTGGCTGATCATGTCCGCCGCGACGTGCACCGGATCGGCCGTGGAATCGGCCAGCACGGCGATTTCCGTGGGACCTGCCTCGGAATCTATGCCGATCAGAGAACGGCACAGGCGCTTGGCTGCCGTGACGTAGATGTTGCCGGGGCCGGTGATCAGGTCGACCGGTTCCAGTTCGGTGCCGTCCACGTCCGTGCCGCCGTACGTGAGCAAGGCGATTCCCTGGCCGCCGCCCACTGCCCACACCTCTTCGACACCGAGCAGTTGCGCAGCAGCGAGGATCGTGGGGTGCGGCAACCCACCGAACTCTTTCTGCGGCGGGGACGCGACCACCAGCGAACCGACACCCGCGGTCTGAGCCGGAACAACGTTCATCACCACAGACGAGGGGTACACCGCGTTTCCGCCGGGCACGTAGAGACCGACGCGCTCGACCGGGACCCACCGTTCGGTGACCGTTCCGCCTGGAACGACCTCGGTGGCCGTGTCGGTGCGACGCTGATCCGCGTGCACGATCCGAGTGCGCTCGATGGCCACTTCCAGCGCCGCGCGAACCGCGGGGTCGAGCTCGGTCAGTGCCTTCTCCAGAGCCGCGGCGGGCACGCGCACACGCTCCGGACGAACACCGTCGAACTGTTCGGAGTACTCGAGCGCCGCCTCGACGCCGCGCTCCCGCACCGCCTCGACGACGGGACGAACCTGATGCAACACCGCATCGACATCCACTCCACCTCGTGGAAGCGCGCCGCGTAGTTCGGCGGTGGATGGAGTTCGGCCGCGTAGATCCACGCGGGCGAGCTCGATGCGGGCAGGCATAAGGACTCCTTGCGAAACGACGAGAAGTGACGGTTGTCGATCCTCAAGGATAGTGCCGGTGCCAATCGGTTATCCCCGCACGTCCTGCAGACGGTGACGAGGTGCTCGCGTCAGGTGTACTTGCGGGCAAGCTGTGCAAGCGTCGAACTGATGCCTTGCGCATTCTTCTGCGGCATCTTGAACACCTCGAGCAGCTTCGGAGCCTTCGCCGTGCTGTAGTCGAAGGACTCGGTCACGGCGGAACGACCCGGCTCGGTCTCCTCGAACTGCCAACGCCACGTGTGCCCCATCGGATGCTGCCACTCGATGACTTTCACGTCCGCATCGTCTCGAAAATCCGTGACGGTGCTGGTGATCCGATACGGAACTCCGAACTGCTTCATGCTTACGGAGAACTTGGCTCCGCGCGTCAGCCGGTTCGGCCCGCGGACCGTGTCCTTCACGGTGCCGGACCCGTCCAACTCGCCGTGCCGATGCGGATCCGCGACGAGAGCGAGCAACTCGGACGCAGGAGCATTCACGACGGTGCGACGAGCCACTACGCGGTCACCTTGATCGATCGTTTCGATGGAAGCCATACCGGTCCAGTACCCACGATCGCCCCAACCACTCCTGATGTTCAATAGTCCCATGAGCATGCATGTCTGGTTTGCGTTCCTCGGCGCGGCAGTGGTGATCAGCCTCTCGCCCGGCGCGGGCGCCATCGCCTCGATGTCCACCGGCCTCCGCTACGGACTGGGACGCGGTTACTGGAACATCGTCGGTCTGCAGATCGGGCTGCTGCTGCAGATCGGCATCGTCGCGGTCGGCCTCGGCGCCGTCCTCGCCGGGTCGGCGGTGGCGTTCTCGGCGATCAAGTGGTTCGGCGTCGCCTACCTCGTCTACCTCGGAATCCGGCAGTGGCGGGCAGGTCCGACCGACATCGACACCGCCCCCGGCGTCGCCGACCGGGGAGTCGCCATGCTCGGACGAGGCTTCCTCGTCAACGCCTCGAACCCCAAGGCAGTGGTGTTCATGCTGGCCGTTCTCCCACAATTCCTCGACCCGGCACATCCACTTCTGCCGCAGTACCTGATCATCGCTGCCACGATGGTTGCCGTGGACATGCTCGTGATGACCGGCTACACCTCACTCGCCTCGCGAGTGCTGAAGCTGATGCGCTCGCACCGTCAGCAGGTCGCTATGAACAGGACGTTCGCGGGCCTGTTCTTCGTCGCAGCCACGTTCCTGGCCACCATCCGCAGGGCAAACCCGATCTGAAGGCAGGAGTCAGCACCATGAGGAAATATCAAGTGCTCATGAAATCGCCCGACGGCGACACCGTCACGGCGCTCGGGACCTTCGACACCCTCCTCGAAGCCAACACCTGGATTCGAGACGAAGGTCACCGCGACGAACACGAACTCGGCACCTACGACGTCGCCGTGGTCGGCGAGTGAGCCCCACCTGCACCTGCCTCAGCGGCGACCTGTTCGACGCCTGCTGCGGACCGTTTCTCGCAGGAACCACGCACGCACCCACCGCAGAACGACTGATGCGGTCGCGGTACACCGCATTCGCAGTCCGCGACCCCGAGTACCTGCTCCGAACGTGGCACCCGACGACCAGGCCCGACGAGCTCACCCTGGACGACGAGCAGCGCTGGTACCGGCTGGACATCGACGACACCAGCTCCGGTGGGCTGCTCGACTCCGACGGCGTCGTCGCGTTCAGTGCCTTCTACCGGCACCCCGACGGAAACGGAGTTCTACACGAGCGCAGCCGATTTGTTCGCGAACACGGACACTGGCTCTATCTCGACGGCGTCCTCAGCCCGTAATCAGGTCAGCGGAGCTTCCATACCTCTGGTCAGCGGAGCTTCTGTGCCTCTGGTCAGCGGAGCTTCTGCGGCCGATTGGAGGCCGCACGGCGCGCTTCTTCCTTCGCCTTGACGCGTTCGGCTTCGGCTCGCACTTCCTTCTGCAGCCGCTGTTCCTTCACGAGCCAGTCCGGCTTGTCGGCGAGCAACGTCTCGATCTGTTCCGACGTCAGCGCTTCGGTCACGCCCGACCTGCCGAGTCCCGCGATGGAAATCCCGAGCTTGCGCGCGATGACGTCCTTCGGGAACGGGCCGTGCTGCTGCAGGTCCGCCAACCACTGCGGCGGATTCTGCCTCAGTGCGTCGAGTTCGGAGCGGCTCACGGGAGTCGACTGAAACTCCTGCGGGGCCGCAGGAAGGTAGATGCCGAGCTTGTTCGCCGCGGTCAGGGGCTTCATGTTCTGCTGATTCTTCTCCGGGCTCACCCGCACAGCCTATCTTCCCCACGCAGTGCTCGATGCCACCGTCCGGGCTCTCGCCGGTTCTCGCATAGTGTTGACCACGTGAATTTCGACGTGCAGGTGCTCCGCTGGTACATCGCCGTGGCCGAGGAACTGCACTTCGCACGCGCGGCGAAGAAGCTGAACATCGCCAGGACGAAACTCAGCGCGGCTGTCATCGACATGGAAGCAGAACTCGGGTACCCACTGTTTCGTCCCGGCGTGAGCCCGACCCAGTTGTCCGCCGAAGGCCGGGAGTTTCTCGTGACCGCCCGGGCTCGCGTCGCCGAGGACGACACAAGACTCCGCGCCGAGGCCGCGCGCAAGGCCGCCGAAGTCGCCACCCTCACTGTCGGGTTCACCGAGGGCGTGACCCCGACGAAGTGGAGCCGGATCTGGGCCGAGCGATTCGAGGACATCACCCTCGAGCTGGTCCCCACCACAGTCGACACCCAGCTCGACTTGCTCAGAAGCGGTGCCGTCGACGCCGGCTTCGTTCGGCTGCCGGTCGATCGGAACGGGCTGAGTGTCGTTGCGCTGTACGAAGAAGTCCCTGTGGTCGTTGTGCCGAAGGATCACGCGGTAGCCGCGTTCGACCGGGTCGCGGTGACCGATCTCGCCGACGAGCACCTCCTGCAGTCACCCGAGGAGATACCGGAGTGGGCGGCAGTCGCCACCGAGATCGCCGACGGTACGGCCCTCCCGATCCCGGACATCGGGTCCAATTCGGAACTTGTCGAATACGTCGCTGCCGGTCTGGGGCTCGCCATCGTCCCTCAGTCCATCGCGCGGCTGCACGCTCGGAAGGATCTCGTGTATCGGCCGGTGGACGGGGTGGCCGGATCCACGGTCGCGCTCGCCTGGCCGAGCGACAAGAACACCGAGAACGTCGAGGAATTCTTCGGCATCGTCCGCGGCAGATCGGCGCGCAGCTCTCGAGGCAAGACAGCGGACCAGACCCGAAAGCCGAATCAGGTCAAGAAGCCCGCAGCGCCGAAAGGGAAGACGCAGAGCGGGAAAGCACCACGCAAGGCGGGGCCGCGTAAGCGTCCCAAGCGCTGACTCGGTCAGGCTCCGTGGTGGCGCTCGAGGTCCCGCATGCGATCGAGGTCGCGCAGCTTGTCGAGGTCGCGACGGTCCCGCTTGGTCGGCCTTCCGGCGCCCCGGTCACGTCGAGGCTGTGAGGCCAGAATTTCCTTCGCCGGCGGGGGCGGACTGCGGTCGATCATGCATTCCGCGGCTACCGGCGCTCCGACGCGTTTGGCGATCAGGCGGGTCACCACCACGATCTTCTCCAGTCCCTCCACGCGCAGTCTGACTTCGTCGTCGACGCCGATACGCAGACCGGGTTTCGCCGGGGTGCCGTTCACCCGAACATGACCCGCACGGCACGCGGCGGCCGCTGCCGAGCGGGTCTTGAACAGCCGGACCGCCCAGATCCAGCTGTCGAGGCGGACGCTCTGTATCTCTGACATCGAATTCGAATCTACAAGACGGCCACCGTCTACATGTCGAGCCCGAGATCCAGCACCGTCACCGAGTGCGTCAACCCCCCGACCGCGAGGAAATCCACTCCGGTCTTCGCGTAGTCGCGGGCGACGTCGATCGTCAGACCACCGGAGGACTCCAACTTGGTCTGCGGAGAAAGTGCGGCTCGGCGCTGGACGGCCATCTGCGTCTGCCACAGAGCGAAGTTGTCCAGCAGGACCAACTCGACGTTCTCGGCCAGTACCTGGTCCAGTTGCTCCAGGCTGTCCACCTCCACCTCGCATTCGATGTCGGGTGCCGCGTCGCGGACGGCCTGCAACGCCGCGACGACCGATCCCGCTGCTGCGACGTGGTTGTCCTTGATCAACGCCGCGTCACCCAACCCCATTCGGTGATTCACTCCACCGCCTGCGCGCACCGCGTACTTCTGCAGCGTCCGTAAGCCGGGCAACGTCTTTCGGCTGTCTCTGATCTTCGCGTCGGTGTCGGCGACCTGGTCGACCCAGGCCGCAGTCGCGGTCGCGATTCCGGACAGGTGGCACACCAGGTTCAACATCGTGCGCTCGGCGGTCAGCAAACCTCTCGTCGGCGCTGTGACGGTCAGAATCGACTGTCCGGGAACAACTTCGGTGCCGTCGACGACTCGATCCTCGACCGTGTACCCGTCCACGCCCAACACCTCGTCGAGAACGAGAAGACCCACGTCGATTCCCGCGACGGTGCCCGCTTGCCGAGACACCACTGTCGCCGTTGCGCGCGCCTCCGCAGGAACCGTTGCAGTCGTGGTCACATCGGGCCCGTACCTCAGGTCCTCCGCCAACGCGGTGCGGACGATCGACCGGATCTCGTCGGGATCGAGTCCCTGTTCGATCAGCGCGTTCACTGTCAGCTCACCCCTGTCGTCACGTGCGAAAGGCAGGCCTCGAACGTCGATTCGAGCACACCCTCCTCGTTCCTGGAAATTCTGAAACTGCCCAGCAGATCGTCCCGGACTTCGGGATGGTCAGCCCGGGTGTGGCATCCCCGACTCTCGGCGCGCTGGCTCGCCGCGAGAACGAGAGCCGACGCCGCCGCTGTCAGCGCCGAATCCTCGAGCGCCGTCCCGTCGACCACGTCGCGGGTGGTGGATTCTCGGAGAACCTCCGCGGCGACGCGAAGACCACCCTCGTCACGCACCACACCGGCGCACTCAGTCATCGTCTTCTGCAATCGTTCTCGCGGAACCGCGGCGGCGGTGGGCACGGACACGTCGACCTCGGGGGTCGGCGATCCGAGTCGTTCCACCGCTGCTTGCCCGACGCGCTCACCGACGACGAGACCTTCGAGCAGGCTGTTCGACGCGAGCCGATTGGCTCCGTGCAGCCCCGTCCGCGCCACCTCCCCGGCCGCGTACAAACCGGTCACCGACGTGCGCCCCCACACATCGGTGACAAGCCCTCCGCACGAGTAATGAGCTGCCGGTGCGACCGGAACGAGGTCGTGGGCCGGGTCGATTCCCGCGGCGAGGCACGAGGCGGTGACCGTCGGAAAACGAGTACGGAAGTCCCGAATCATCCTGGCGTCCAACAGAACATGGTCGGTACCGGTTGCGCGCAGCCGCTCGGCGATCGCACGCGACACGACGTCACGCGGCGCGAGATCGGCCATCGGGTGACTTCCGGCCATGAAGCGCACACCGTCCTGATCCACCAGAACAGCACCCTCGCCTCGCACGGCTTCGCTGACGAGCGGCCTGCGCCCGGTACTGCCCGCGGCGAACAGCACCGTCGGATGGAACTGAACGAACTCGAGATCCGCCGTGTCCGCGCCTGCATCGAGACCGAGCGCTATTCCGTCGGCCGTCGCCCCTGCCGGATTGGTGCTGCACGAGAACAGCTGCCCCAGACCGCCCGTCGCGAGCAGAACCGCAGGCGCATGGACGACTCCGTAACCTCGACCGGACAGCACGAGCGCCCCGACGACGTGCCGCGACACCGTCAGAACCTCGACCACTCGTCCGGCCATCACGACGTGCCCGTCGGCTCGGCGACTCGACACCGTCAACGCTCGCTGGACCTCGGCTCCCGTCGCATCCCCCCCGGCGTGCACGATCCGCCGAACCGAGTGCCCACCCTCGCGCGTACGCGCAGGCAGACCGTCGGCACCGAGGTCGAACACGGCACCCCACTCCTGCAGCGTCGCGAGGGCATCACGACCGCTCGCGACGATCGACCTGACGGCCTCGACGTCACACAGTCCGCCGCCGGCCCCGCACGTGTCTCGCACGTGCGAGTCGATCGCGGCCTGCCCGCCCGATCCGGGAACAGCGATGCCGCCCTGCGCGTACTGAGTCGCGGTCCCGGGCGGTCCGTCCTTGGCGATCGTGAGCACGCGAAGCCCGCGTCTGCTCGCCGACAGTGCCGCACTCAGACCCGCGACGCCGCCTCCCACGACGACGAGGTCCGCCGACACCTCCCAGGACCCGATGTCGGCCGAGGCCTCCCGTGCAGCCCCCGAGGGTGTCGTCACTCGCCGCCGCCCGGCGTGCCGATCTCGATCATCCGCTGGACGGACTTGCTCGCCACGTGCGCCGTGTCGAGGTCGACGTGCACCTCGTCCTTTCCTTCGACGAGGCAGCGCAGCAACGCGGCAGGAGTGATCATCTTCATGTAACCGCACGATGCCCGGTCGTTGACGGCCTGGAAGTCGACTTCCGGTGCGGCACGGCGCAGCTGATGCAGCATGCCGATCTCGGTGGCCACCAGAACCTGCTTGGCTCCCGTCGCACGGGCGGCATCCAGCATCCCTCCCGTGGACAGGATCTTGACCTTGTCCTCCGTGACGAAGCCCTCACCCGCGAGGTACAGAGCCGACGTGGCACAACCGCACTCGGGGTGAACGTACAACTCGGCGTCGGGGTGAGCCCTCGACTTCTCCGCCAGTTCGTCACCGTTGATGCCCGCGTGCACGTGGCACTCGCCTGCCCAGATGTGCAGGTTCTCGCGCTTGGTGACCCGCTTGACGTGGGCTCCGAGGAACTGATCGGGAAGGAACAGAATCTCGCGACTCGGATCGATGGACTCGACCACCTCGACAGCGTTCGATGACGTGCAGCAGATGTCGGTGAGGGCCTTGATCTCGGCCGTGGTGTTGACGTAGGACACGACGACGGCGTGCGGGTAATCGGCTTTCCACTCGCGGAGTTGGTCCGCGGTGATCGAGTCGGCCAGCGAGCATCCGGCACGCTGGTCGGGAATGAGGACCGTCTTCGACGGGCTGAGAATCTTCGCGGTCTCGGCCATGAAGTGGACACCGCAGAAGATGATCTCCTCTTCGGGAACCTCGGCGGCCATCCGCGACAGCGCCAGGGAGTCACCGACGTGGTCCGCGACATCCTGGATGGCGGGAAGCTGGTAGTTGTGCGCAAGGATCGTCGCACCGCGACGGCGCGCCAGACGCTTCACCTCGGCCGCCCACTCCTCGGTCGGTTCCACCCCGCTGTAGCCGCCGGGGCCGTCGACTATGCCGGCCGCGCCCGCCCACAGAGCCGCAGTCGCGGCGGAATCCATCACGGCAGAATTGATCACTGCCGAACCACTGGCCCCGAGCCCGTTCGTCCTGCTCGCCATGGCGGTACTCCTTCATCGATCGTCCGGCCGAGGTAGTGCCGCCGGCGTTTCCGGCGAACGTGTCGGTCCGGCGTACTTCGTCCGGATTTACTTCCTTCAGGTTTTCGACTTACAATCGAAAACATGCAACATCGTAGCACCGTCCACGAAGTTCTCATCGCGGTATTCCAGGTTCGCAGCTTCGCCGCAGGCCAGGCGCCGGAACTGGCCGTGCTGCTGTGGCAACGTGCGCTCGATCCCCAGAAGGGTTCGTGGTCGCTTCCAGGCGGTGTACTGAGCGACGACGAAGACCTCCCCACCTCGGCGCGGCGACAACTCGCCGAGAAGGTCGACGTGCGCACGGTGGCGCACCTCGAACAGTTGTCGGTGTTCAGCGACCCCGAGCGTGTACCGGGCGACAGACGAATCGCATCCAACTTCCTCGGACTTGTCCCGATAGTGTCCGACCCCCGACTGCCACCCGACACAGCGTGGCACCCCGTGGCCCGCCTACCGGAGACGTCGTTCGACCACGGAACCGTAGTGCGACACGCGCGCAACCGTCTTGTCGCCAAGTTGTCCTACACGAACATCGGCTTCGCGCTGGCACCCGTCGAATTCGCGATGTCCACGCTGCGGGAAATCTACACCGCAGCACTCGGATACAGCGTGGACGCGACCAACCTCCAACGCGTGCTCGGCCGGCGCAAAGTGATCGAACCGACCGGTCGAACCTCGCCGTCGGGCCGGACCGGAGGTCGACCTCCCGCACTCTTCCGCTTTGCGGAATCGTCGATCAGAGTCACGGACGAATTCGCGGCCCTGCGGCCTCCGACCTGACCTCAGGCTCGGTCGCGCTCGAGAAAGAACTCGCCCTCCGGCGCGCCGGCGGGGTCGCCGTCGTGATCCAGCGGAGTGAACCGCAGATTGTCGTGCGGGTTCATCGCAACCAACAGGAGCACCACCAGCGACGCCACGAGGGGCTGCACCACCAGCAGCAACGGCGATTCGAATCCCGGTGCGACTGCAACGACGGAGCCCGTCGCCGGATCGTCGGGCCTGGGATGAACCCACCGTGCGGCAGCGATACCGACGCCGAGCATCGCCCCGGATCCGAGTATCGAACCGATGAGGATACCCGCGAATTGCAGCGGACCCCGAACTGCCGTCCACGCCCAGACCGCAACGGGCAGAACAATTCCCGCAACAATCGCCGCACAGGCCGCCATCGCCAGCGCATCGAATCGATGCAGGCTCTCACCGGTCAGAGCGGCTCCACGCCCGGGGGCAACCACGACGAACCTCTCGGCCGGAGCGAGCAACGCCCAGACGATCCCGGCGAGAACACCGACGAGGACCGACACCGCGATCGGAACACCGAGCACCCGCCACCTCGCGGTCGTCGGCACGTCGAACTGCCCCGTCACGATCAACGCCTGCCCAGCAACGTCGAATCGGTGACTCCATGCCGGGAGCATTCCGCGGTCCATCCGTCGGGCACCACCTGGACCACCATTCGGCGGCCGCACTCCACACAGAATCGAGGAGGCTCGAGGCCCAGGGCAACCGCAGGCGAGAGCACCGGTGCGACACCTGGCACCACAGGCCGACCGGTGTAAGCGTCGAATAGCGCGGCACTGATCACCCCGTCCACCTTAGATGGTCGAGTTCAGTGCCTTGATCGGCATCTGCAGCGAACCGAGCAGGTCGAGGTCCTGTTCGGCCGGTCGACCGAGAGTGGTCAGGTAATTGCCCACGATGACCGCATTGATACCGCCGAGAATTCCCTGCTGTGCCCCCAGGTCGCCCAGAGTGATCTCGCGACCGCCGGCGAACCGCAGAATCGTCCTCGGCAGCGCCAGACGGAACGCGGCAACGGCACGCAGCGCCTCGGACGCAGGAAGCACATCGAGATGCCCGAACGGGGTGCCCGGACGCGGATTGAGGAAATTCAACGGCACCTCGTCGGGCTCCAACGCCGCGAGATCCGCAGTGAACTCCGCCCGCTGTTCCAGCGACTCCCCCATCCCGAGAATCCCGCCGCAGCAGACCTCCATCCCCGCGTCGCGCACCATTCGCAGTGTCTCCCAGCGCTCCTCCCACGTGTGCGTCGTCACCACGTTGGGGAAATACGACCGCGACGTCTCGAGATTGTGGTTGTAGCGGTGAACACCCATGCCTGCCAATCGATCGACCTGCTCCTGAGTGAGCATGCCGAGCGAACACGCGATGTCGATGTCGACCTCGTTCCTGATGGCCTCGATCCCCGCGGCAACCTGGGCAAGCAGCCTGTCGTCCGGCCCGCGGACCGCTGCGACGATGCAGAACTCGGTCGCGCCCGTCTTCGCGGTCTGCTTCGCCGCCTCGACCAGGCTCGGGATGTCCAGCCGTGCCGCGCGAACCGGAGACTCGAACAACCCGCTCTGCGAACAGAAGTGACAGTCCTCGGGGCAACCACCCGTCTTCAGGCTGATGATCCCCTCGACCTCGACCTCCGGCCCGCACCACTTCATGCGGACGTCGTGCGCAAGAGCGAGAAGGTCCTCCAACCGCGATTCCGGCAGCCGCAGGACCTCGAGCACCTGAGCTTGCCCCAACCCGATACCGTCCGCCAGCACCTGCACCCGTGCGGTCTCCAGAACGTCCGTCCTACCGGACGGCTCCTGCAGGCTCGACCCCGTGCCTACCGATCCGTGCGTCATGAGCAACTCCTGAGGTTCGCCGACTGCGGCTCGAATTTAGCCTTGAACACTGTTCAAGTTGAACGGCGTTCAAGCTATACTCGGCGTCGATTACTGTCAAAGTCGAGCGGACCGACAAGGAGTGAAGAGTGCAACTGCGCAGAGCCGACGTCCTCGACGGTGCCATTGCGATCCTCGACGAATACGGCCTGGGCGATCTCACGATGCGCCGCCTCGCGACATCACTTCACGTGCAGCCGGGCGCGCTGTACTGGCACTTCAAGGACAAGCAGACTCTGCTCGGCGCCATCGCCGACACCCTGCTCGCCGACGTCGACGCCGCGACGGACGCCGGCGACTGGGACGACCAACTCCGAGAACTGGCCCATCGCCTACGCAATGCGCTGCTCTCGCACCGCGACGGTGCGGAGTTGGTCGCCGCGACGTACGCGTCACGGTTGGTCACCAACCGCATCCGGGAACGTATTGCAGCGGTGTGCATACGGGCCGGATTGCGTCGGGCTGAATCCGAACTGGCCGCGGACACAGTGCTCTACTACGTGCTCGGCCAGACCGTCGACGAACAGGCACGCATGCAGATGGACTCGGCCGGAGCGCTCACCGAATCCGCATCGCCTTTGTTCGAAAGCCCGGACCCGACAAGCCGTTTCGATTTCGGACTGACCCTGTTCGTCGACGGCGTCCGAGCACGCCTGGGAGACCGAGCGCGACTGTCCTAACCGCCGAAGATCGGGCCGAGTCCCGCGCTGTTCGCAGTGTTGCCGGCGAACGGGTTGTCGTGAACCATGTAGGTCCACGTCGAGGACGGTCGGGCAAGTCCACTCTTGCCGAGATCGATGCCGTTCTCGGTGATCTCGGCCGACTCGAACGTCGCACGAGCATGCTCGATCGCCTTGTCGGACACCTCCCTGAACGCATCCACTGCGATCCGGTGATACTCGTCGAGCGGATTCTCGCGCCCGAGCGCGCGCAAATGGATACTTTCGCGCACGTCGGCGAGATGAGCAAGGTACTCGGACCACGACCGATCGAGATGGAAGAGCACGATGCGGCGTGCTGTAACCGTCAACACGTCCTCCGACACCGTCTCGCGTAGTTCGGCCGCTCGATCCGGCGCTGCGGATTCGAGAAGTTCGAGCGCCTCGCCGGTGGTCAGCAACGACGCTCGCCGACGATCCAGAATGTCGCGGTGCTGCGCCGTCAACTGGTTGTAACGCCATGTCCGAGAGTGCACTTCGAGCATGGCCCCCTCGGCGATGCGTTGCGCATGGTCGATCTTCGCCGCCACACCGTTCGCCGTGACGAGTCCGGTGTCGTCGGTCTTCTTCGGCTGATCCTTCGGACCGAGGTTCGCCGTCACGACCTCGTCCTCCCAACTGGAGAAGAACACCGAGCGGCCGGGATCGCCTTGCCGCCCGGCTCGGCCCCGCAACTGGTTGTCGAGCCGTTCGGTCGTGTGTCGGCCGGTGCCGACCACCAGCAGACCACCGAGTTCGGCGACCTCGTCCTTTTCCTTCCCCCCGCCGGAGGGACCACCGAGCTTGATATCGGTTCCGCGCCCGGCGATCTGAGTGGACACCGTCACTGCCGACCGCTCACCGGCCCGCGCGACGACGGCCGCCTCCTCGGCGTCGTTCTTGGCGTTGAGCACGACGTGGGGTACACCCGCCCTGTCCAGCAGATCGGAGAAGACCTCGGACTCGGCGACGTCGTGCGTACCGATCAGAATCGGTTGGCCTGTCTCGTGGGCTTGTTCGACGAACGCGACGACGGCGGCATTGCGGTTCTCGGACGTGTCGTACACACGATCGGCTTCGTCGACACGAACGTTGGGTTCATTCGGCGGAACGACGGACACGCCGAGCGAATAGAACTTCTTGAGCTGCTCGCCCGCAGCAAGCGCGGTGCCGGTCATTCCGCACACCGTGGCGTATCGACCGATCAGGGCCTGGACGGTGATGGTGTCCAGAATCTCGCCGGTCTCGGTCGGTGTCAGGCCTTCCTTGATCTCCACGGCTGCCTGCAGACCGTCGGGCCACCGCTGCAACTCCGCGACACGTCCGCGAGATGCGTTGATCAGCTGCACCCGTCCGTCGCGCACGATGTAGTGCACGTCGCGCTTGACGAGAACCTGGGCATGAAGAGCAACGTTGACCGCGACGAGGGTGGATCCGACGTGGTTCTCCGCGTACAGGTCGATGTCGCCGAGTTCCTTCTCCAGTTTCTCCGCACCGGCATCGGTGAGGAAGACGTTGCGACCGTCGGCATCGGTGTCGAAGTCGGTTCGACTCTGCAGAAGCTTCACGGCGTCGAAAACACGATCCGACGGAACGTCGCCCTTCACCGAACCGGCGAGCACGAGTGGAACCAGCGCCTCGTCGACCAACACCGAATCCGCCTCGTCGATCAGCGCGACGTCGGGTGCGGGCGTGACCAGATCGGCGGCGTCGTCCACGAGATGATCGCGAAGAACGTCGAAGCCGATCTCGTTGACCGACGCGTACGTGACGTCGCACGCGTATGCAGCTCGTCGCTCGGCCGCGGACGAGCCCTCGGAGATCCAACCGACGGTGAAGCCCAGTAATTCGTACAGCGGGCCCATCCACTCGGCGTCGCGTCGAGCCAGAAAATCGTTGATGGTCACGACGTGGACGCGGCGCCCGGCCATCACGTAGCCGATCGCAGCGAGGGCCCCGGACAAGGTCTTGCCTTCGCCCGTCGACATCTCCACCACATCGCCTGCGAGCATGCGCACCGCAGCCAGGAGTTGAACGTCGAACGGTTGCAGCTCCAGCGCGCGCGACGATGCCTCACGGACCAGTGCGAGGTAGCGCGGAACGTCGAGCTTGGCTGCGTCCGACACAGTTGCGTCGGCAGCCGCGGCCTTCAGATCTTCGTCCGACAGGCCCTTCGCCCACTCGGCGTGTCCGGCTGCGTTGTCGACGATGGACCGTGACCGGGCCTGGCCCTTCTGCGCGGAGCGCCCCAGAACCTTCCAGAACCGATCAGTACCCGATGCCATCTTCGTTTCGTCCCTACTGCCGGATGCCGGTGGGCGTGAGCCCTTGCCGCGGCCAGCCTACTGAACACCCGACGTGGATCGGGCACCGGAATATCGACAGGTGAGCGTTGTTGACTCATGGTGTGGCCGTGACGGCCGACGGTGACAGCAGGAAGGACACCGATGACACGTTCTTACGCCAAGGATTCCGAGCAGTTGAAGAATCTGACGGCCGAGCAATACCGAGTGACACAGCAGGAAGGCACCGAGCGAGCTTTCGACAACGAGTACTGGGACAACCACGAGCCGGGCCTCTACGTCGACGTCGTGACCGGGCAACCGTTGTTCTCCTCACTCGACAAGTTCGAGAGCCACTCGGGATGGCCGAGTTTCACCAAACCCGTCGACGCGACATCGGTAGTGCAGAAGCGCGACTTCAGCCATCTGATGGTCCGCACGGAAGTTCGTTCCTCCGGTGGCGACTCGCACCTTGGCCACCTGTTCAAGGACGGCCCGAAGGACCAGGGCGGCCTTCGCTACTGCATGAACTCCGCTGCCCTCCGGTTCGTGCCGGTGGATCGCCTCGAAGCCGAGGGCTACGGTGAATACCGCGCACAGTTCGACACGACGACACAGTCGGACAACACACAGTCGGACGACGCACAGTCGGACACAGTATCGACGCCAGACGAAGGAGCGCAGCAGTGAGTACAACCACCGAGACCGCCATTCTCGCCGGAGGCTGCTTCTGGGGAGCCCAGGAACTTATCAGGCACCGACCGGGCGTTCTGTCGACTCGGGTCGGTTACTCCGGCGGCGACGTGGACAACGCGACGTACCGTAATCACGGCACGCACGCCGAAGCCGTCGAGATCGTGTTCGATCCGAGTCTGATCTCGTACCGCGACCTGCTGGAGTTCTTCTTCCAGATACACGATCCGTCGACGAAGAACCGCCAGGGCAACGACGTCGGACTGAGCTACCGCTCGGCGATCTACTACACGTCCGACGAGCAGAAGCGAGTCGCGTTGGACACCATTGCGGACGTCGACGCTTCCGGCTTGTGGCCGGGCAAGGTCGTCACCGAGGTCGAGCCGGCAGGCCCGTTCTGGGAAGCAGAACCCGAGCACCAGGACTACCTGCAGAACTACCCGACGGGCTACACCTGCCACTTCGTTCGCCCGGGCTGGAAACTGCCGCATCGAGCGGACGCCGTCAGCTGAACGAAGGCCGAACGAACTGACCGTGGTCCCGAACGGCAGTGTTCTTGAACGGCAATGTTCCTGAACGGCAATGTTCCTGAACGGCAATGGTCCTGAACGGCAATGGTCCTGAACGGCAATGGTCCTGAACGGCAATGGTCCCGAGCGTTATGCTCGGGACCATTGCCGTCAGGGTGGGGCGTCGGATCAGATCCGAACCATCGAGCGCTGATGCTGCAGTCGGGTGGCCACCACGAGCACGACCACAGCGGCCACGGTGATGACCGCGCCCGCCCAGATCGGCGAGGTGTATCCCAGCCCTGCAGTGATCGTCACTCCGCCGATCCATGCACCGAGAGCATTCCCGAGATTGAAGGCCGCGATGTTGGCTCCCGACGCCATGGTCGGTGCGTCGTCGGCGAAGGCCATCACGCGCATCTGCAGGCCGGGGACCGTGGCGAAGCCGAACACGCCCATCAGGAACAGGGACACCACGGTTGCGATCTGGCTTTCCGCGGAGAACGCGAAGAACACCAGCACAGCGGTCAGCGCTGCGAGCAACGTCAGCAACGTCGCGGTGAGGTTACGATCCGCGGCCCTGCCACCGAGGTAGTTGCCGATGAACAGTCCGACGCCGAACAGAATCAGCAACCACGGCACCGAGCCGGAGGTGAACCCGCTGACCTCGGTGAGTGTGAAGGCGATGTACGTGAATGCCCCGAACATACCGCCGTAACCGAGGATCGTGATCGCGATCGAGAGCCACACCTGTAGGCGTCCGAACGCACGCAGCTCGGACCGCAGATGCCCTGGAGTCTCGGAGTCCGTCTTCGCCGGGACGAGAGTGATGGTGCCGACCAACGCCACAACCCCGATGACGGTGATGGCCCAGAATGTCGAACGCCAGCCGTAGGTCTGACCCAGCAGGGTTCCGAACGGTACTCCCAGAACGTTGGCTGCGGTCAGACCGGCGAACATCATCGCGATCGCGCCTGCCTTCTTCGCGGGCTCGACGAGACTTGCTGCGACCACGGCTCCGATTCCGAAGAATGCACCGTGACACAGTGCTGCCACGACACGGCCGAGCATCATGGCCTCGTACGATCCGGCGATCGCGGACAGAAGGTTGCCCGCGATGAACAGTCCCATCAATGCGACCAGAACGTTCTTGCGCGGAAACCGGGTGACGAGTGCCGTCACCACGAGGGCCCCCACGACGACGCTGAGCGCGTAGCCGGTGATGAGCCAGCCCGCCACGGCCTCGGTGACTCCGAAGTCCGCGGCGACTTCCGGCAGTAGCCCCATGATCACGAACTCGGTGAGTCCGATACCGAACCCTCCGATGGCGAGTGCGAGCAGTCCGAGCGGCATGCAGTTTCTCCTTGATCGATGCGTTCGCCGATAGCTAGCGCGTGCACTTAGTTGCAGACGCGTCATAAATAGTTGCACACGCCTTATAACTGCGCAAGCTGCTAAACTCCGACTGAACTTTCGACAGGCTTCGAGGAGGACACAGTGGGAATCGCCGACGATTCATCCCTCATCCGCGCCCAGGGATGGCGAACACTCGCAGCGCTCCACGCGCACATCGAGGCCGAACTCGAACGCGCACTGCAGGCCGAGCACACACTCTCGGTGGTCGAGTACGCAGTCCTCGACGCGCTCGGTCGGCAAGACGGGTGGCATATGCGGATGCAGCAACTGGCACGTGCAACGGCTTTGAGCAGCAGCGCCACCACTCGATTGGTCAATCGACTCGAAGATCGAGGCATCCTCACACGAGTGCTGTGCAAGGACGACCGTCGAGGCATCTACACGGAACTGACCACCGACGGCCGAGCGCTGTTGGAACGAGCACGCCCCACGCACGACGAGGTTCTGGAAAGCTCACTGTCGTCGGCCGAGCAGATTCCCGAGTTGGCACCACTCGTCGACGCGATCCACCGATTGCCCGCAGCCGCTGGCTGATTGTTCACCCGGGGTTCAGGCACAGTATCGTCTGCCTCGAGAACTGCACTGCGTCCCCGTATTCGTCGACCGTCGGAGCTTTCACCCTCTTATGCACGCCCAGTACCAACCTGCCGGCACTTCCGTGCCCGCTGCTCCCCCGGTTCGGGCGGCCGACGCACGACCGGCAGTGCGGCAGGATCTCAACGGTCTACGCGGCGTCGCGATCGCTCTGGTCGTCGTCTTCCACATCTGGATGGGACGCGTCTCCGGCGGTGTCGACGTCTTCCTGACCTTGACGGGCTTCTTCTTCACGGCCTCGCTGATTCGCACCGCCCGCGCGGGTGGATCGATCGATCCGTTCCGTCGAGTCGCCCGCATCCTGCGCAGGCTCGGCCCCCCGCTCGTGCTCGTCCTGACCGGTGTGGCCGTCGCAACGATCGTTCTGCTCCCGCGCACGCGATGGGTCGACATCGGAAATCAGCTGGTCTCGGGCGTCTTCTTCTTCGCCAACTGGGAGTTGGCGTGGACCTCACAGGACTACTTGGCGGCGGACCCGACGGTCAGCCCGGTCCAACACCTGTGGTCCGTTGCGGTCCAATTCCAGTTCTATCTGATCGCCATCGCCGTCGTCTTCGGGCTCTCCTGGATTCTTCGCAAGTCACGCGGAGCATCGCGACCCAGCCCCGATCCTCGTGTCTACCTGGTGCTGTTCGTCGGCGCGGCACTGCTGTCCTTCGTCTACGCCGCAGACGGTACGTCGCGGCTCCAATCCTGGAATTACTACGACACCGGCGCTCGACTGTGGGAGATCCTGCTGGGGGCGGCCGTCGCAGCGATGTACGCCGCGAAACCACCCGTCCACGACGGGGCCGATGCATCGTGGCCGTCGAAGACAGCCCGCACGGCACTGGCGGCGGCCGGGTTGACCGCGATCGTCGCGTGCGGATTCATCTTCGACGGTGTGCAGGAGTTCCCGGGCCCCTGGGCACTGTTTCCCGTACTCGCGACACTCGCGTTGGTGCTCGCGGGACCCGACACACCTGTCGCAGCGCTGCTCAGCACGCGATTCGGGCTGTGGCTCGGCTCGATAGCCTTTCCTCTGTATCTCTGGCACTGGCCGATTCTGATCTTCACCCTCGCGTACACGGGCGAACAGACCGCGGACCTGCTCACCGGCGCGTGCATCATCGGAGCGTCCGTGCTTCTGGCGATGCTGACCGTTCGCCTCGTCGAGAAGCCGGTGCAGGCGCCCGCCCGATCCATTCCACGCCTCGCGGTGACGGGCACCGCTGCGGTCCTTGCCCTCGCACTCGTGGCCGGTTCCGCCGGATGGAACTACTACATCCAGAGATCGGTCGCGAACCTGCAGGCCAACGACACCGTCGACCCGATCACTCATCCGGGCGCTTTCGAACTCACCGACGGCATCGTCGCCGAGGACGCACCGGTCAGTCCCGCGCTGTTCTCGGCACCGGAAGATCTGCCGATCACCACCGTCGAAGGCTGCATCGCGGACTTCGAGAGGCGTGATGCGATCAGCTGCGAGTACGGCGACACGACCGCGAACCGGACCATCGCACTTGCCGGTAGCTCCCACGCGGAGCACTGGATCACCGCACTGGATCTACTCGGCCGCGAACACGGGTTCCGCGTCGTGACCTATCTCAAGATGGGCTGCCCACTCACCCTCGGCACGATGCCCATGCTCGGCGACAGCGAATACCCCGACTGCCTGGACTGGACCGAGACGGTACTGTCCGATCTCGCGCAGATACGACCCGATTACGTGTTCACCACCGCGACGCGGCCGAGCGACGACGGCCCGGGCGACGTCACCCCCGACTGGTACGTGCAGGTATGGAACGAGCTGTCGGCCTACGGCATCCCCGTCCTCGGTATCCGCGACAATCCGTGGCTCGAACGTGACGGCATCGCGTACCGGGCCATCGATTGCCTGGCCGACGGCGGCAACGCGACATCGTGTGGCATGGAGCGAGGCAACGCACTCGGGCCGATCAACCCAGCTCTCGCGGCATCCTTCCGGCTTCCGACGGTGTACCCCCTGGATCTCTCGAACGCTCTGTGCGACGGTCCGGTCTGCCGTGTCATCGAGGGCAACGTACTCATCTACCGCGACGAACATCACCTCACCGCTACCTACGTACGCACTCTGACCAGCGAGTTGGGGCGGCAGATGGCGTCGGCGACGGGTTGGTGGTGAGCCGGTTCGATCCGGCCACAGTAGGGTTTCCTTCATGTCTGTCGAAGCACCCAACGAATCACCCGCGATCGAAGTCTGGCCCGGGTCCGCGTATCCGCTGGGAGCCACCTACGACGGTGTCGGTACCAATTTCGCGCTGTTCTCCGAGGTTGCCGAAGCCGTGGATCTGTGCCTCATCGCCGACGACGGCACCGAGACTCGTATCCGTTTCGAGGAGTCGGACGGCTACGTCTGGCACGCGTACCTTCCGTCGGTGATCCCCGGCCAGAAGTACGGTTACCGAGTACACGGTCCGTGGGATCCGGCGTCGGGTCATCGTTGTGATCCGAGCAAGCTGCTTCTGGACCCGTACGGCAAAGCGTTCGAGGGTGACTTCGACGGTGACCGTTCGCTGTTCTCCTACAGCCTCGACGTTCCCGAGCCCGAGGAGGCCGCGGCTCCGGACGAGAAGCCGTACGAGGACGACGCGGATCTGGCGGATCCGGACCTCGAGGTCGTCGAGCCGGATCCCATCGCGCACGACGAGGCACCACGCGACGATTTTCCGCAGCACGATTCCCTCGGCCACACGATGACCACGGTGGTCATCAATCCGTTCTTCGACTGGCAGAACGACCGCGCACCGCGTCGGCCGTATCACGAGACGGTGATCTACGAGGCGCACGTCAAAGGCATGACGATCACGCACCCCGACGTTCCGGAATCGTTGCGCGGAACCTACGCAGGGCTCGCCCACCCGGCGATCATCGACCACCTGCTGAATCTGGGCATCACCGCGATCGAACTGATGCCCGTGCACCAGTTCATGCAGGATCAGACACTGCTGGACAAGGGACTGCGGAACTACTGGGGATACAACACGTTCGGCTTCCTCGCGCCCCATGCCGACTACTCGTCGAACCCGACGGCGGGCGCGGCCGTGACCGAGTTCAAGGCGATGGTCCGTGCGTTCCACGCGGCCGGTATCGAAGTGATTCTCGATGTGGTCTACAACCACACCGCCGAGGGCAATCACATGGGCCCGACCATCAGCTTCCGGGGAATCGACAACGCTGCGTACTACCGCCTCGTCGACGGCGATTCGGCCCACTACATGGACTACACCGGCACGGGTAACAGTCTCAACGCCCGCCATCCGCACACGTTGCAACTCATCATGGACTCGCTGCGCTACTGGGTCACCGAGATGCACGTCGACGGCTTCCGCTTCGACCTGGCGTCGACGCTGGCTCGTGAACTGCACGACGTGGACCGGCTGAGCGCCTTCTTCGATCTGGTCCAACAGGATCCGGTCGTCAGCCAGGTCAAGCTGATCGCCGAGCCGTGGGACGTCGGCGAGGGCGGCTACCAGGTCGGTAACTTCCCCGGTCTGTGGACGGAGTGGAACGGCAAGTACCGCGACACCGTCCGTGACTACTGGCGCGGCGAGCCCGCCACACTCGGCGAGTTCGCATCACGACTCACCGGATCCTCCGACCTGTACGAGGCCACCGGTCGTCGCCCCGGTGCGAGTATCAACTTCGTCATCGCGCACGACGGGTTCACGTTGCACGACCTGGTGTCCTACAACGAGAAACACAACGACGCCAACGGCGAGGACAACAACGACGGCGAAAGCCACAATCGTTCGTGGAACTGCGGTGTCGAAGGCCCGACCGACGACCCCGAGATACTCGACCTGCGCGCCCGTCAGATCCGCAACATCATGGCGACTCTGCTGCTGAGTCAGGGCACGCCGATGATCGCGCACGGTGACGAACTAGGTCGAACCCAGCAGGGAAACAACAACGTCTACTGCCAGGATTCGGAACTGGCATGGATGGATTGGTCGCTCGCCGAGACCAACGCGGACTTGATCGAGTTCACCAAGAACGCGATCGCGCTGCGCAACGACCATCCGGTGTTCCGTCGCCGCAGGTTCTTCGAGGGCCGGCCGATTCGCACCGGCGAGCAGGCCCGCGACATCGCCTGGTTGACCCCGGCCGGTGAGGAGATGACACCCGAGGACTGGGACAGCGGATTCGGCAAGAGCCTGACCGTCTTCCTGAACGGCGAAGGCATTCCCGAGCCGAATCAGCGAGGCGAGCGCGTCGTCGACGACTCGTTCCTGTTGTGCTTCAACGCCCATCACGAAACCATCGAGTTCCTGACCCCCGACGGCGAGTACGCCAAGGAGTGGACGGTCGCACTGAACACGGCAATCCTCACCGGGGTGAGTGAAAATGTCATAGAAGCGGGTACACCGGTCGAGGTGGCCGCCCGGTCACTCCTCGTTCTACGAAAGACGGACTGACACCAGTGTCCCATCCCCCGCGGCCGATTCCCTCGAGTACGTATCGACTTCAACTGCGAGGGGACGGGTTCACCTTCGCCGACGCCCGCCGGATCGTCGGCTACCTCGACGATCTCGGCGTGAGCCATGCATACCTGTCGCCGATCCTCGAAGCCACCGACGGCTCGACCCACGGGTACGACGTCATCGACCCCACCTCGGTGTCCGCACCGCTCGGTGGGCGCGAAGGCTTCGAAGCGCTGGTCGCTGAACTGCATTCGCGTGGCATGGGCGTGATCGTCGACATCGTGCCCAATCACGTGGGCGTCGACGATCCGCGGCAGAACGCGTGGTGGTGGGACGTGCTGTCCAAGGGGAAGGCCTCCGAGTACGCCTCGTACTTCGACATCGACTGGGCGTCGGAGAACGGAGCCGACGGAAAGATTGCGTTGCCCGTCCTCGGATCGGCCGACGACACCGCGGCCCTGACGATCGACCGGTCCGGAGACACGCCGTTGCTCGCGTACTACGAGCACCGATTCCCCATCGCCGCCGGAACCCTCTCCGACGGACCCGGCACCATCCCTGACGGAGTCGGCACCGAGGACGCCGAGGCAGTCCATGCCGCGCAGGCGTATCGCCTCGTCGACTGGAAGTCCGGTCTCGTCGGGTACCGGCGTTTCTTCTCCGTCAACGGCCTCGCCGGTCTTCGGCAGGAGGACTTCGACGTGTTCACCGCGTCGCACGTCCAGGTTGCCAGTTGGATCACCGACGAGCTGGTCGACGGTCTCCGCGTGGACCACCCCGACGGATTGGCCGATCCCGCCGGCTACCTCACCGAGCTCCGCGAACTCATCGGCCCCGATCGTTGGCTGGTGATCGAGAAGATATTGGCGCGCGGCGAGCCACTGGATCCCGCGTTGCCGGTGCACGGAACCACCGGATACGACGCTCTGGCCGATCTCGGCGGTGTCTTCGTCGATCCGTCGGGTGCCGAGGCTCTCACCGAGCTGTCTCGTTCGCGGGGCGGAGCGCCGGGGGACGCGCAGTGGTTGCATGCCGCGGAGCGCGACTTGAAAACTGCTGTCGCCGAGGGCGATCTGGCTCCGGAGGTCAGGCGGCTGGCGCGCGCTGTCGTGCGCGAGTCCGGTTCGGACGCACCGTTCGAGTCGATCACCGCGGCGATCGTGGCCGTGGTGGCCCGGATGCCGTACTACCGGTCGGACTACGGGCCGCTGGCCGGGACGGTCGGCCGAGTCGTCGGCGACGTCGGGGCCGCCGAACCCGCCCTGGTCGACGCACTGGATGCGGTGACCGCTGCGCTGATCGCCGACGGCGAATCGGCGGTGCGGTTCGAGCAGGTGTGCGGTGCGGTCACGGCGAAGGGTGTCGAGGACTGCTTGTTCTACCGCGCCGCTCGGTTGATCTCGCTGCAGGAGGTCGGCGGTGACCCGGCGGAGTTCGGGATCTCCCCCGCTCAGTTCCATCTTGCGAATGCGGAGCGAGCGGCTCGGTGGCCCGCGGCGATGACGACACTGTCCACTCACGACACCAAACGCGGCGAGGACGTGCGGGCCCGAATCGGGGTGCTGTCGCAGACACCGGAACTGTGGTCGCGGTGCATCTCGGATTGGGAGGAGGTCGCCCCGAGTCCGGACGGTGCGACCGGACTGTTCCTGTGGCAGAACCTGTTCGGAGTGTGGCCCGCCGACGGCGTCGTCTCCGCCGAACTACGCGAGCGAATCCACGCGTACGCGGAGAAGGCCATGCGTGAAGCCGGCACCCGTACGGGATGGACCGACGTCGACGAGGCGTTCGAGGCATCGGTGCATTCGTGGCTCGACTCCGTGATGAGCGGTTCGGTCGCCGACTCGGTGACCATGCTGGTCGCACGGCTCGACCCACACGGACGAAGTGACGCACTCGGCCAGAAACTGCTCCATCTGCTCGGACCGGGAGTGCCCGACGTGTACCAGGGCACCGAGCTCTGGGAGGACTCGCTCGTCGACCCGGACAACCGTCGGTTGATCGACTACGACGTTCGACGTCGGCATCTGTCCGCTCCGTCGTCGACGGTGGTGGACTCGTCCGGATCGGCCAAGTTCGCGGTCGTCCGCGAGTCCCTGCACCTGAGGCGTGAACGCCCGGACAGCTTCGTCGGCGGAAAGTACGCGCCGGTGTACGCGCAAGGTTCGTCAGCAGCGCACATCGTGGGATTCGCCCGTGGCCCCGTTGCTGGAGCCGCGGACGTGATCGCCGTCGCCACCCGACATTCCCTCGGGCTCGATTCGGGCAGCTGGGGGTCGACGACGATTGCACTGCCGGCGGGCCGGTGGCGAGATCGTTTGACCGACAACGAGTACCACGGCGTAGTCAAGGCCGACACACTGCTGTCGTCCTTGCCCGTTGCTGTGCTCGTGCGTGAGATCACCGTGAGCGATACGTCAGGAGAACGTGACGCATGACCCATCGTTTCGAAGTTTGGGCTCCGACCCCCACCACGGTGCGCGTGGACGTGAACGGCACCGTCCATGCGATGACCAGAGGTGACGGCGGCTGGTGGCACGCCGACGTCGACGCCTCCCCCGATGCCCGGTACGGTTTCGTCCTCGACGACGATCCGGCGGTGATTCCCGATCCTCGGTCGCCGCGGCAGCCGGACGGCGTGCACGCGCGGTCTCAGCTGCACACGCTCGATCCGTCGGGCTGGACGGACTCGTCGTGGACCGGTCGTCAACTGCCGGGTGGGGTGATCTACGAACTGCACATCGGAACGTTCACGTCCGAGGGTACGTTCGACGCGGCGATCGAACGCCTCGACCACCTCGTGGACCTCGGCGTGACGTTCGTCGAGGTCATGCCGGTGAACGGATTCAACGGTACCCACAACTGGGGGTACGACGGTGTGCTCTGGTACACCGTTCACGAGGGATACGGCGGCCCCGACGGTCTGCAGCGCTTCGTCGACGCGTGCCATGCTCGCGGCCTCGCGGTGGTGCTGGACGTGGTGTACAACCACCTCGGTCCGTCCGGCAACTACCTGGAACGGTTCGGCCCGTACATGACGCAGGGCGCCAACACCTGGGGGCAATCCATCAACTACGCGGAAGCTCAGTCCGGTGTGGTGCGTCGGTACGCAATCGACAATGCTCTGCGCTGGTTCTCCGAGTTCCACATCGATGGATTACGGCTCGACGCGGTGCACGCCATCGTCGATCACACCGCCGTCCATCTCCTCGAGGAATTGGCCGTCGACACCCGTCGGCTCTCGGCGCACCTCGGCCGACCGCTGACGCTGATCGCGGAGAGCGACCTGAACGATCCCACGCTGGTGACCGCGCGTTCCGGCGGCGGGTACGGGCTCGACGCGCAGTGGGACGACGACATCCACCACGCAATCCACGCTGCTGTCTCCGGTGAACGTCAGGGGTACTACGGCGACTTCGGATCGCTGAAGGGGCTCGCGAACACGTTGCGCCAGGGCTTCTTCCACGCCGGCACGTACTCGACGTTTCGGGGTCGAACCCACGGCAGGCCGCTCGACACGCGCCGAGTCCCGGCGAGCTCGTTCGTCACGTACACCACCACGCACGACCAGGTGGGTAACCGAGCCGTCGGTGACCGGCCTGGTTTCTACCTCAGCCCGGGTCAGCTGGCCGTGAAAGCCGCACTGGTTCTCACCTCTCCGTACACACCCATGTTGTTCATGGGCGAGGAATGGGGCGCGTCGACCCCGTTCCAGTTCTTCACCTCGCATCCGGAACCCGAGCTGGGCGAAGCGACGGCCGAGGGCCGCAAATCCGAGTTCGCCGAGCACGGTTGGGACAAAGAAGACATCCCGGATCCGCAGGACCCGGACACGTTCCTCCGGTCCAAGTTGGAGTGGACAGAACTGGGCACCGGAGATCATGCCCGGCTGTTGACCGTCTACCGGGATCTGTTGTCGCTGCGGCGTGCGCGGCCCGAACTCACCGATCCGTGGCTTCCGAATCTGAAGGTCGACTACGACGAGGACCAGCAGTGGATCGTGCTGCACCGTGGATCGCTCGCCGTCGTGTGCAACCTGTCCGATTCCACGGTGACCGTTCCGGTCGGGGGTCGCACCGTGCTGTCGTGGGAGGAGCCGACGTCGAACGACACCGGCTCCGCCACACGCGTTCCAGGTCACTCGTTCGCGGTGCTCGAAACGTCCTGAGCAACGCGGCCGAGGCTCGGTTGTCACGTCCGGCGGAGCCGAGCTTGTTTCTACTTCCGGCGGAGCCGAGCTTGTTTCTACTTGCGGCGGAGCCGAAGGACGACGTAGACGGCGGTCGCTGCCATGACGGCGGCCGTCGCCACCGACGCCGTGTGCATGCCCTGAACGAACGCTGCATGCGCCGACTCGGTCAGGGCCGTTCCCAGCTCCGCCGGGAGGTCACGCGCGACTGCAGCCGCGCCGCCGAGTGTCTCCTGGGCGGACGCCGCGCGCTCGGAATCGAGGCCGGAGACGTCGAGCCCTCGGCGGAAGTAGGACATGACCACGGTGCCGAGAACGGCCACGCCCAGCGCGATCCCCAACTCGTATGCCGTTTCCGACACGGCGGACGCCGCACCGGCGCGTTCGGGACGGACGGAACTGACGACGAGGTCCGACGTCAACGTCAGTGCCGTGCCCGCGCCCGCGCCGACGAGAACGAAGCCGATGATGAACAATGCCGGGCCGCTGTCGACGCGTAGCCCGAACAGCACGGCAGCACCGACAGCAGCAGCGGCAAGTCCTGCGCCGAGCACCGTTGCCGGAGACCAGATACGGACGAGGTACGCGGCCACCAGAGACGTCACGATGCTCGACGCCGTGCCTGGCAGCAGTAGCAAGCCCGCTTCCAGTGGGCTGTTGCCCAGCACGAGCTGAAGATACTGGGCGCCGAAGAAGAGCACGCCTGCCAGCGCGAACACCGACAGGAAGTTCGTGAACACCGCCGTCGAGAAGGCGGGGTTGGAGAACAGCCGTAGGTCGATCATCGGGTCGTCGAGCCGCCTCTGCCGCCGGACGAACAGAACGCCTGCACCGACACCGACCAGTGCCGCGCCGACGTTGACGGCGGATATGCCGTGGGCCGCGGTCTCTTTGACCGCGTAGACCAACGGAACCAGAGCGGCCATCGACAATCCCGAGCTGATCAGGTCGAACGTGCCGGGGTTCGGATCCTTCGATTCCGGTATCACGAGAGGACCGAATGCGATCAACGCGAGCATCACCGGGATGTTGATCAGGAACACCGAGCCCCACCAGAAGTGCTCGAGCAACCATCCGCCGACCAGTGGTCCGGCCGCTGCGCCGCCGCCTGCCATTGCGCCCCACACACCGATCGCCATGACACGTTGGCGGGGATCGGTGAAGATCGTCCTGATCAGACCGAGAGTGGCCGGCATCAAGGTCGCGCCCGAGACACCTTGCAGCACGCGAGCGGCAATCAACATTTCCGGGCTGGTGGCAAATGCCGCGACGACGGACGCGATTCCGAATCCGGCAGCACCGATGAGCAGGAGTTTCCGTCGTCCGATCCGGTCCCCGAGAGTGCCCATCGTGATGAGCAGGCCGGCCAGTACGAACGAGTAGACGTCGATGATCCACAGAAGTTGGTTGCTCGACGGTGACAGATCCGAGCTGATGAACGGTAGCGCCAGGTCCAGGACCGTACCGTCGACCGCGATCAAGAGAACCGCGAACGCCAGTACGACGAGACCGAGCCAGTCTTTCGGCGTCGCCCGCTGGGTCTGCGCCTGCGCGGCGGGTCCGACGCTGATGTCTTTCACTTCGTCACTCCTCGATGCTCTCACCCTCGACTGAACCGTCCAGCCGGTACAGCGACCGAGAGTAGCAGTGAACCGTCCAGCCGGTAAAGCGAAATTGGGTAGGGTGACGCACATGGCATCCGACACACGCGATCGCATTCTCGACGCCCTCGAAGAGATGCTCCTCGATCAAGGAGTCACGAAGGTCACCCTGGAAAGCATCGCAGCCAAGGCAGACGTCTCCAAAGGCGGCCTTCTCTACCATTTCAAGACCAAGGACGCGATGATCGCGGCCATGGTTCGACGCCTCGGCGAGCAGGCCGATCTACAACGTGCCGAGGCCGAGCGAGGCGGTACCACCGTCGCGCGGTGGTACCTGCAACCGCCCGAGGGCATCGCCGAGCACGAGGTGGCGCTGTACAGATCGACCCTCGCCGCCCTCCGCAGCGTCGACGGCAACCCCGGCGAGATCCATCAGGCGGTCATCGACATGATGCGACTGTGGGACGAGAGCCTGCGCACCGAGATACCCGACGAGGTGCACGCCGAGATCGTGCGCCTGGTCGGCGACGGAATCTACCTCGGCGCCCTGCTCGAACTTCCGCCCGTCGACGCCGACCTCCACCGGAAAGTGGTCGAGCGCCTGCTCGGGTCGGATCAGGTCAAGTAGCGATACGCGGGCGAACCCGGCTCGAGCTGCTCCACGGTCAACCCGGAGGCCCGCATCCGTTCGAGAAGCGCACTCAGGCCGCTGGCCACGCCCAGCTCGATGCCGACCAACGCAGCGCCCGTCTCCCTGTTGTTCCGCTTCACGTACTCGAACAGAGTGATGTCGTCGTCGGGCCCCAGGACTTCGTCGAGAAAACGGCGCAAGGCACCGGGCTCCTGAGGAAAGTCGACGAGGAAGTAATGCTTCAGACCGAGGTGAACGAGTGACCGTTCGAGGATCTCGCCGTACCGCGAGACGTCGTTGTTGCCGCCCGATATCAGGCAGACGACGGTGCTCCCCGGCTCCACCGCGATCTGCGTCAACGCCGCCACACTGAGCGCCCCCGCCGGCTCGGCGATCACGCCCTCGTTCTGATAGAGCTCGAGCATCGCCGTGCAGATTGCACCCTCGTCGATCTGTGTCATCAGAAATGGGCCCGCGCCCTCATCGCGCGACGGGAACGTCGGCATCGCCACCAGCGGCAACGACGCGTGCGACACGACCTCGGCGCCGAGCGAACGCAGCGCTTCGAACGGGACGTCACCGATCCGGCGCACGGCAGCGCCGTCGACGAACGGGTCGATGTCGGACAACGTCACCGGACCCCCGGCCACCAACGCCGCCGTCATCGACGCCGCACCCGACGGCTCGACGCCGACGAGCGCCGTACCCGGTGCGCGTTCACGCAGATAGGTCGAGATTCCGGCAATGCATCCCCCGCCGCCGACCGGCATGACGACGGTGTCCGGTGCAGAACCCAGTTGCTCGACGATTTCCGCGGCGATCGTGCCCTGCCCGGCCACTGTCCGCTCGTCGTCGAAGGGAGGAACCATGGTCGCTCCGGTGCGCACGACATCCGCGGCGGCCGCTGCCGCGGCGGCGTCGAACGTGTCACCGGTGACGATCAACTCGACGAAATCCCCGCCGTGCACTCGAATGCGGTCCCGCTTCTGCTTGGGCGTGTTGGCGGGCACGTAGATTCGGCCGCGCACCTGCATCGCCCGGCACGCGAACGCGACACCCTGCGCGTGGTTGCCTGCACTCGCCGTCACGACACCGACTGCGAGCTCCTCGGGTGTGAGCTGGGCCATCAGGTTGTAGGCACCGCGGATCTTGTAGGACCGGACGATCTGCTGATCCTCGCGCTTGAGGTAGACGACGGCACCGGTCTCCCGGGACAGCCGCTCGCAGTACTGCAACGGCGTCGTGGCCACGACCTTCGCAATGCGCTGCGCAGCGATGTCGATGTCATCCGCAGTCACTGCGAACGAACCGGTGCTGGGCGCGAAGACGTCAGGCGAGTTGGACACCCACCTATGCTGCCACCAGCGGCGGGTGCTCGACCAATCGGGACTAGCCTCGCGGCGAGAACTGAGACGGCAACGGCACGTTCCGGAGATTCGACTTCGCCATCTGCACGGCTTCCCCGACGCCTCCGTTCATCACCATCCTCGACATCGCGAGAGCGAACCCCTTGACCTGTTGGCCGGTGATGGTCGGGGGCAGAGACAACGCATTCGGGTCGGTGACGATGTCCACCAGGGCGGGGCCGTCGTGTTCGAGCGCAGCGCGAAGGCCTGCTTCCAGATCACCCGGCTCGACGATCCTCTTGGAGAAGATCCCCAGCGCTGCCGCGACCGCTGCGTAGTCGACCGCAGGCACGTCGACGCCGAAGTCCGGGATACCGTCGACGAGCATCTCGAGCTTCACCATGCCGAGCGTCGAGTTGTCGAACACGACGATCTTGACCGGCAACTTGTACATCGCCACCGTCACCAGTTCGCCCAGCAACATCGACAATCCGCCGTCGCCCGACACCGACACGACCTGGCGCGTCGGGAACGCCACCTGCGCACCGATCGCGTGCGGTAGAGCGTTGGCCATCGATCCGTGCAACGCCGAAGAGATGAAGCGCCGCTGACCGTTCGGGTTCAGGTAGCGGGCGGTCCAGACGTTGCACATGCCGGTGTCGGCGGTGAAGATCGCGTCGGCCGCCGCGAGGTCGTCGAGGATGGACGCCGCGTATTCCGGGTGTATGGGAGTGCGTTGCCCCACCGGCTTGGTGTACGCGCCCACGACCTTCGTCATCAGCTTGCGGTGACGCTCCAGCGTACGGTCCAGGAACCCACGGTCGTCCTTGCGCTGCACCAGCGGAAGCAACGCGGCCAACGTGCTCTTCGCGTCGCCGTGCACGGCCAGATCCACGCTGGTTCGGCGTCCGAGGTTCTCGGCGGCGCTGTCGATCTGGGCGGTGCGTACCTCGTCCGGCAGGAACTGGTCGTACGGGAAGTCGGTGCCGATCAGGATCAGCAGATCCGCGTCGTGAATACCGTCGTGAGCAGCCCCGTACCCCAGAAGTCCGGTCATCCCGATGTCGAAGGGGTTGTCGTACTGAACGAACTCCTTACCGCGCAACGAGTGCCCCATCGGAGCACCCACCTTCTCGGCGAGTTCGAGCAACTCGGGCCGCGCGTCCCGGACACCCGCTCCGGCGAAGATCGCGACCGTGTCGGCTTCGTCGATGGCGCCGGCCAGCGCTCGAACATCCTCGTCCGCAGGCACCAGCGCTGGCCTGCCGGTGCGGACGTACGCGGACGTACGCGGGCGCCGAGCGCGCCGCAGGTTCGTCCGCGATGTCCCCGGGCAACGTCACCACCGCGACGCCCGACCTGCCGACGGCATGCTGCAGCGCCGAGTGGACCACTCGCGGAGCCTGTTCGGGCGTACTGACCAACTCCGCGTACACCGAACACTCCACGAACAACCGGTCCGGATGCGTCTCCTGGAAGAATCCGGAGCCGATCTGCACGCTGGGAATGTGCGACGCGATGGCCAGCACCGGCGCGCCCGATCGGTTCGCGTCGTACAAGCCGTTGATGAGGTGCAGGTTGCCCGGCCCGCACGAACCGGCACAGACTGCGAGCTTGCCGGTCAACTGCGCCTCGGCGGCAGCGGCGAAGGCGGCGGCTTCCTCGTGGCGAACGTGAATCCAATCGATGCCACCCGCCTTCGAACCGCCACTGCGTCGTACCGAGTCGACGATCGGGTTGAGACTGTCGCCGACAATTCCGTAGATGCGTTGGACACCGGCCTCGATCAGTTGGCCGACGATCTGATCGGCGACAGTCTCGGTACTCAATTTCTTCGGGCTCCTTCTATGCTCTCGACAGTACGAACACGGGAATCTCGCGGTCGGTCTTCGTCTGGTAATCCGCGTAATCGGGGTACGCCTGGACGGCGCGTTCCCACCACACGGCCTTCTCCTCCCCCGTCACCTCACGGGCGATGTAGTCGGCACGATCGGTTCCGTCCTGCAACTCCACGAGCGGCTCGGCCTTCACGTTGTAGTACCAGACCGGGTTCTTCGGCGCGCCGCCCAGCGAGGCGACGGCCGCGTACTCCCCGTTGTGCTCGACGCGCATCAGCGGCGTCTTTCTCAGCTTGCCGGACTTGTTGCCGCGCGTCGTCAGCAAGATGACTGGCATTCCGTTCATCGTGGTGCCCTCGGTACCGCCGGACCCTTCGAGCAGTTCGGCCTGCTCGCGTGCCCAATCGGATGTGCTGGGTTCGTACTCTCCTGTCAATGGCATGCACTCGAGTCAACACCTGTACCGCCCGGCGCGCCACCGACCGTGCACACGCACATCGAACAGAGAAGTTCGGTGGACCGAATCCTTCTGTGCGTATACCCTGACGTAGGAGAACAGCACTGCCGAAGGAGTCAGCGTCATGACCTACGCACTTCCCAGCACCACCCCGCGTCGGCGCACTCATGTCGATACCGTCGACATCGCTGGGACCGCCTGGCCGGTCTACAAGGTCGAGGCGCTCGTGCTCGGAGCCCTCGTGTTTCTCGGCGCTCTGGCATTCACCACGTCGCTGCAGGTGGCAGTACTGACCAGTGCTGCGGCCACCGTCGTTACGTGGTGGACGCTGCTGTTCGCCGAACGCCGCGCGACCGTCCGCCGATAGCGTTCACGCATCCTTTGCTAGCCGCACCTGCTGTGAACCGGTGATCACGCACGCTCGGTGACCGAATGTGACTCTCGGTCACCGAGCGTGCATCAGCCGGCCAAGCAGCCTGGTCCGAGCAGCGCCTTCAAGTCACCCATCAAAGCCGACGTGGGCGTGACCCGCAGACTGTCGTCCAGCTTCATCGCCGTCACCTTGTCCCCACTGACCAGCCGGAGATGCACGTCGGACGTGCCCGGGTGACTCTTCAGAATCCGCTTCAGTGCTCCGACCTTGTCGGCCGTGCACTGACGGGTCGGGAGGCTGACGGCGAGAGGCTTCGCGACACCGACCGCCGAGAGGTCCGGCACAGCAAGGTCGTTGGCGATCAGGGAGATTCGATCGTCACGTACCGACACGCGCCCCTTGACGAGAACCACCGAATCCTCGGTCACGTCGGCGCCGAACACCGAGTAGGACTGCGGGAAGAACAGAACCTCGATTCCGCCGACGAGGTCCTCGAGTTGAGCCGACGCCCACGTGAGACCGTTCTTGTTGATCCGGCGGTTCACCGACGCGAGGATGCCGCCGATGGTGACCTGCGTACCGTCCTTGACATCGCCTTCGAGAATGGCAGGAATGTTGGTGTCCGACTGGGCCGCGAGCATGTGCTCGACGCCGAGCAGCGGGTGGCCGGACACGTACAGGCCGAGCATCTCGCGCTCGAGCGCCAATCGGTGCTTCGATTCCCACTCGTCCTCGGGGACACGAACATTGAACACCGCGGAAATCGACTCGTCGGCGTCCTCTCCGCCGAACAGATCGAACTGTCCGATTGCCTCGGCCTTCTTCGTGCCCATGACCGAATCGATGGCGTCGGCGTGAATGAGCATCAAGCCCTTGCGCGGATGATTCAGCGAATCGAACGCACCCGACTTGATGAGCGACTCGGTGACCTTCTTGCTGCAGGCCGTCGCATCGATCTTGTTCAGGTAGTCCGAGAAGTCGGTGTACTTGCTCTTCTCCTCGCGTGCCCTGATGATCGAGGCCACCACGTTGGTGCCGACGTTGCGGACCGCGCCGAGACCGAACCGGATGTCCTTGCCCACGGACGCGAAGTTGAGTTCGGATTCGTTGACGTCCGGGGGCAGGACGGTGATCCCGAGCTTGCGGCAGTCCGCCAGGTAGATGGCGGACTTGTCCTTGTCGTCGGACACGCTGGTGAGCAGACCGGCCATGTATTCGCCGGGGTAGTTGGCCTTGAGATAGCCGGTCCAGTAGGACACCAGACCGTATCCGGCTGCGTGCGACTTGTTGAACGCGTATCCGGCGAACGGAAGAATAGTGTCCCACAGGGCCTTGATCGCGGGCTCGGAGAAGTCGTTGGCCAGCATTCCCTCACGGAATCCTGCGTACGCCTCTTCCAGCACCGACAGTTTCTTCTTACCCATGGCGCGACGCAGAATGTCGGCCTGTCCGAGCGAATACCCGGCGACCTTCTGCGCGATCTGCATGATCTGCTCCTGGTACACGATGAGGCCGTACGTGTCCTTCAGGATTTCCGCGAGAGGCTCTTCCAACTCCGGGTGGATGGGCTTGACCTCTTGACGACCGTTCTTGCGGTCGGCGTAGTCGTTGTGGGCGTTCATGCCCATCGGTCCCGGCCGATACAGGGCCAGAACGGCGACGATGTCCTCGAAGCCGGTGGGCTGCATTCGTCGCAGAAGATCACGCATCGCGCTGCCGTCGAGCTGGAACACGCCGAGAGTGTCTCCGCGAGCAAGCAATTCGTACGTCGCGGGGTCATCGAGCCCCAGCGTGTCGAGGTCGAGTTCGATCCCGCGGTTGCTCTTGATGTTGTCGATGGCGTCACCGATGACGGTGAGGTTGCGTAGGCCGAGGAAGTCCATCTTGAGCAGGCCGATGGCCTCGCACGAGGGATAGTCCCAACCGGTGATGATCGCGCCGTCCTGCGCGCGCTTCCACACCGGGATCGCGTCGGTCAGCGGCTCCGAGGACATGATGACCGCGCAGGCATGGACGCCGGCATTACGGATCAGCCCTTCCAGGCCACGCGCGGTCTTGTAGATCGTCGCGACATCGGGATTGGAATCGATGAGCGCACGAACCTCGGTCGCTTCCTTGTACCGCTCGTGCGCCGGATCGGTGATGCCCGCGACCGAGATGTCCTTGGCCATGATCGGCGGAGGCAACGCCTTGGTGATCTGATCGGCGATCGCGAATCCGGGCTGCCCGAACTGGACACGAGCCGAGTCCTTGATGGCGGCCTTGGTCTTGATGGTGCCGAACGTGATGACCTGAGCGACGCGGTCGCTTCCCCACTTCTCCGTCGCGTACCGAACCATCTCACCGCGGCGACGATCGTCGAAGTCGATATCGATATCCGGCATCGACACACGTTCGGGATTGAGGAACCGCTCGAACAGCAGACCGTGCGGCAGCGGATCGATGTTGGTGATACCCATCGCGTACGCGACGAGAGAACCCGCGGCCGAGCCTCGGCCGGGACCGACGCGAATACCGACGTCGCGGGCGTGTGCGATGAGGTCACCGACGACGAGGAAGTACGCCGGGAAGCCCATCTCCAGAATCACGCTGATCTCGTACTTGGCACGATCGCGGTATTCCTGGGGCACACCGCCGGGGAACCGCCATTCCAGACCCTTGTCGACCTCTTTGGCCAACCACGTACCCTGCGTCTCGCCTTCCGGCACAGGGAAGATCGGCATCCTGTCACGGTGGGCCCACACATCGTCGTACGGCTGGACGCGCTCGGCGATGAGCAACGTGCTGTCGCACGCACCCGGCACCTGATCGTCCCAGAGGGCCCGCATCTCGGCGGCGGATTTGAGGTAGTAACCGTCGCCGTCGAACTTGAAACGGGTGGGATCGCTGAGCGTCTTACCGGTCTGGATGCACAGCAACGCCTCGTGGTTCTCCGCGGCGTCCTTGGTCACGTAATGGCAGTCGTTGGTGGCGAGCGGCGGAATCTGCAGCTTCTTGCCGATCTCGAGCAAACCCTCACGGACCCGACGCTCGATCGACAGACCGTGGTCCATGAGCTCGAGGAAGAAGTTCTCCGGACCCCAGATCTCACGCCACTTCGCTGCCGCTTCGAGCGCCTCACGGTCCTGACCGAGACGCAGACGCGTCTGCACCTCACCCGACGGGCACCCCGTCGTCGCGATGATCCCCTCCGCATGCGCGGCGATGATCTCCTCGTCCATCCGGGCCCACTTGCCCAACTGCCCTTCGATGGACGCGAGAGAGGACAGCTTGAACAGGTTGCGCACACCCGTCGCGTTCTCCGCGACCATCGTCATGTGCGTGTACGCGCCGCTACCGGACACATCGTCGGACTTCTGGCTGCGGTCACCCCACAGCACACGCTTCTTGTTGAACCGAGACTCCGGCGCGATGTACGCCTCGATACCGATGATCGGCTTGATGCCGGCCTTCTTCGCCTCGTTGTAGAACTCACTCGCGCCGTACATGTTGCCGTGGTCGGTCATACCGACCGCCGTCATCTCCAACCGACTCGCCTCTGCGAACAACGGCGCAATCTTGGCCGCTCCGTCGAGCATCGAATACTCGGTGTGGTTGTGCAGATGTACGAACGAGTCAGTCACGAAGATGTCTCCTACTGGGTCGAGCTAGATCGAGCCGGGTCGTACGGGCCGAGATGTCCGCGCGCGAAGTGCACCTGATTCTAAGCGCTCGAACCGACAGAGCATTCCTGGCTCTCGGTGTGTCCGGCCCCCGCGCGTGTCGGCCCTGGCCCGGCGTGCCGACGGTGTCGCCGCGCCTGCAACCGCTGCCGAACGGGCGTACGTCACGGAGTAGGAACGGGCCCGTCGTCCGGTAGCGGGCCGACGACGTCCGCATAGTCGGGAAGTAGGGCGCGCACGGCGAATCGGCCTGCGATCGCGTCCGCGGGCAAGGCCTCGACCGCCCGAACCCCGTCCCCGGCGTCGACGGTTCCGAGTTGCTCCGAAGAGCCGCGGACGATCAGTCCGACGACACATTCGCACCCCTCGAGCAAGCGTGCGGAAGACACTGCATCGATCTGCGATTGGCGATCCCACTGCCCGGTCGAACCATGAAGTCTCGATCCCGCAACGGCCGCCGAGCCCAGCACCGACGCCTCGGTTCCCGGCACTCCGATGGAGATGACCTGGGTCTGGACGCGCTCTAAGGGAACTCGGAGCAGAACCTGCGCGATCCGTACGTCCTGCACCGCGTCGTACGCGCGCGCGGGTGCAACCTCGGCGTCGAACGACACCAACGCCCACTGCATCTCGGAATTGCTCCCCGCCGAGTCCTGGTCGGCGGAGTCCTCCGCGAGCGTCTCCTCCGCCCGCGCCAGGTACTCGGACACTGCTTCTCCGGTGTCCGGACCGAGGGTGTCGGTGTTCACCCCTGGCCGGGGCACCGGATTCGCGGTTCCGAGGGCGAACAGCAGAACCACCGCGGCCAGGACCGTCGCCGCGGCCGTTGCCGCACCCGACATCCGCGTCATGCCGCGCGCAGCACCTCGAGTGCGTGCTCGAGGTCAGCTGGATACTTGCTCTCGATCTCGACCCACCGACCGTCCGACGGATGCGCGAATCCGAGTGTCTTGGCGTGCAGCCATTGACGTTCCAGGCCGAGACGGTCGGCGAGCTTCGGGTCGGCGCCGTAGGTGAGGTCTCCGCAACACGGGTGCCGCAATGCGGAGAAGTGAACGCGAATCTGATGAGTCCGACCGGTTTCGAGGTGCACGTCGAGCAGGCTGGCCGCCTGGAACGCCTCGATGGTGTCGTAGTGCGTGATGCTCGCTTTACCGTCGGCCCGCACCGCGAACTTCCAGTCGTTGCTGCCGTGCCTACCGATCGGTGCGTCGATGGTGCCACTGCTCGGATCCGGATGGCCCTGCACGAGCGCGTGATAACGCTTCTCGATCGTGCGCTGCTTGAACGCCCGCTTCAACACCGTGTACGCGCGCTCGCTCGTGGCGACGACCATCACGCCCGACGTCCCGACGTCGAGGCGATGCACGATGCCCTGCCGCTCATGGGCACCGGACGTGGAAATTCGGAACCCCGCTGCAGCAAGCCCACCGATCACCGTCGGTCCCGTCCACCCGACGCTCGCGTGCGCCGCGACCCCGACCGGCTTGTCGACCGCGACGATGTCGTCGTCCGCATAGAGAATCTCCATGCCCTCGACCGGCTCCGCTTCGATGGTCAGCGCGCGAGCAGGTTCGGGAAGCAGCACCTCCAAGTACGCACCCGCCGACAACCGATCCGACTTCCCCAGTGCCGACCCGTCGACGGAGACGGACCCTTCCTCGGCGAGAGTCGCCGCGACCGTCCTGGACAGACCCAGCAGCCGCGAGACGCCCGCATCGACCCGCATGCCGTCCAAGCCGTCGGGAATCGGCATGGAACGCGATTCCCTCATTTCTGTCCCGCCGTTCCCGAGTCGGTGCTCGCTGCGGCATTCTTCTTCGACGTGGTGGCCCGCTCACCGTTCGGTTCGAATCCGAACAGGCTCAGCGCGACGAGGAGTATCGCCCCACAGACGATCGACGAGTCCGCGACGTTGAACACCGGCCACCATCCGATGGACACGAAATCGACCACGTGTCCCTGCAGCGGTCCGGGCGATCGGAAGAACCGGTCGATGAGATTCCCGAGAGCCCCGCCGAGCACGAGTCCGAGGCCGAGAGCCCACCACGGAGAGCGAAGGGTACGGCCGATCCGGATCACCCCGATGACGACGCATACCGCGACGATCGTCAGAAGCCAGGTCATGCCGGTGGCCATCGAGAACGCTGCGCCGGGATTACGCACCATCCGAAGTGTGACGACGTCGCCGATGATCTCCACCGGGTTGCCCGGCTTGATCCAGTGCACGGCCGCGATTTTGGTGATCAGGTCGAACGCGAGGACGACAACGGCGATCAGGACCAGCATCCTGGTACGCAGCGGCTTCGGTGCCACACCGGTGGCAGGGTCTGCGTCGGTGCCGGACACCACGGTGTCGTCGGGTTCGGCCTTCTGATCGCGGTGCGGGTCGGAGCTCGTCGAATCGGTCGGGCGGTCGTCACTCACCCCCCTATCATGTCGCATCGCCCCGGCACAGCCGAATCCCGGATCGACACCGAGGGGTCCGCGGGCGGGCCGCACGCGCACGGCTTCGCCGACGGTGTCCGGTGAAGTGGCCGGAGCGTGTCCGTAGCCTGGTCCCGTGATCTCGCCTTCCCGAAACCCGATTCGACGTATCCGAGTTCTCGCTGTGGCCGTCGCCGCCACCACACTGCTGGCGGGGTGCGGGTCGTCCGACGACGAGGCATCGTCGGAGACGGACACCTCCGCCACGACGTCGAGTGTGTCGCTGCCGGTGACTCCGGTGACGACCACCCTCGTCGACCCGGGCGCCGAGCCCAGGACCGCGGTGACGCGAAACATCTCCGGCGAACAGTCGGTACGGTTGACGACGCGGTCGACCGTCACCCAGCAGATCGACGACCAGGCAGTACAGGACTTCTCGACGCCGAATCTGACGGTCCCGCTGACGGCACGTGCGTCGGGGGCCAGCGGTGACGAGGTCGATCTCACGATCGGGGTCGCGACGTCGGCGGATCAGCGTCTGACGGACCAGCTCGCCGCGGCCGACGGTTCCGGCGCCGGGTTGACCGTGACCGACGGCGGGGCCGTCACCGCGCTGTCCATCACGCCTGCGGACGCGGCACAGGACGCAGCACGTGCGGCAATAGAACAAGCGTTGAACCAAGCGGTGTACCGGTCGATTTCCTTTCCCGAGGAAGATCTGGGAATCGGCGCGGTCTGGACGGCTCAACAGCAAGTCATCAGCGGTCTGACGCTCAATCAGACGACCACCGCAACTCTGCGCGCGCGGGAGGGTGACGTGCTGACGATCGACCTGCGAATCGATCAGACGCCGGAATCCACGACCCTGGAACTGCCCGACGACGCCGGCCAACTCGCGATCGACAACTACACGATGTCCGGCACCGGAACTCTGCGCATCGACCTGACGAAACCGCTTCCGGTATCGGGAGAGGTGACCGTCGGTGGCAGTCAGCAATACAGCGACACCGACGGCACGACGGTTCTGCGTCAGGACATCAGTGACACCCTGGAATGGGCGTCGGAGTGAGGTCCGCAGCTGGATCGGTACGTACTGCCGCAGTGTGCGCGGGGGCTCTTCTGGTCCTCGGCGCCTGCGGTGGGACGGACGACGCGGGTGCCGCCGGTGCCGACACCGACACTTCCCCGGCTGCTCCGGTCACGGTCGTCGACGCCCCTGACGTTCTCTCCGGGTCCGTCGTCACCGACTCCGTAGATCTGCAATCCCGCATGCTGACGACCAGCGACCTTCCCGACGGGTATGCGGTGGTTCCGGATCCGGTGCGTGATCTCGGGCTGGACCCGGCTCCGGAGTACGACTCGCCTGATCGGTCCGGCACCGAGCCGCAGGAGTGCGCCGACGTTCTCGCGGCTGTGGGGACGCAGTCGGCGGGCGCATCGGCGGTGGCGGACGTCCGGTACTCGGGACCGAATTTCTCGTCCATCGACGAAGACGCCGCCAGTTACGCAGGCGGCGAGGACGGTGCCGGAGGCGCTGGAGAGGCGTTCCGCACCGTGCAGGACACGCTCGTCGGCTGCGCCGAGTACACGGGCACGGACGCCGACGGGATCGACGTCGACTTCTCGCTGTCGGCTCGGGACCAGTCCCCGGTGGGTGACGCGTCGACGTCGTTTCGGCTCGCGACCACCAGCGAAGGGTTCACGCTGGTGTCCGACGTAGTGATCGCAGTAGTCGACCACACCGTGTTCCAGCTGTCCGTCACCAGTCAGGAAGGCGTCGACGCGGCATCGTTCACCGCACTCGCCGATGCAGCAGCCGAGCGTATTCGTGGTGACCTCGGGTCCTGACCGAGACGAAGGCACACGAAAGCCGGTGCCGCACTCCGAACGAGGAGTACGGCACCGGCTTCGAGGTACCGCGAAAACCTAGGTGACTATGCGCACGCAGGCGAGGTCAGCTGCGCCAGCTGGACGAGACCACATGCGTTCTCCTTGGACAGCTTCCATGCGCCGTCCTCGGCAACGAAGATGAAGTTGCCCGGGTTCGCCTGACCGTTGATGGTCAAGGTCGCGCCCGTGTTCAGGGTGCCGTCGCCGAGGTCGTCGACACTGGTGATCTCGACGGTGGCGCCGTTCTGCACAGCAGCGGCCGCGACCTGCTCGATGAGGCCCGGATCTTCCTCGGCGCCCTGGATGAGGGCCGCCTTCTCCTCGACCGGGACAGCCGGGTCGAGACCGCGAGCGAGTTCGGCGTTGAGCTCTTCAGCCGTGGGCACAGGTGGGTAATCGCCCGATGCCTCCGGTGCCGCCGACGCCGAGGACGTCGTGGAAGCTGCCGACGTCGTGGTCGTCGTGTCGCCACCGTCGTCCGAGCTACATGCGGTCATCGTCAGCGCAGCAGCGATCGCCACGCCGGCGACTACGGCCTTTCGGGTGTTACGGAGCTTCAAGTGCTTATCCCTTCGGTTGTACTGCTCAGTCGTTCACGTGAACCGGACATAGAGGCCGGTCTCGGCTGTTCCACTATGCCATTGGAGGCCTCGGGCGGAAAGAAGCGTCGCTACTCGCCGGTAGCCGAGAGCGTCATTTCAGGACGAGTCACTGTCATTTCAAACTGTCCAGTGGATCCGCCACAACGAGCTGCTCGTCCCCCTCTGCGAAAGTACGGGCTCGACCCGGTCCGGTGGACCGTGTCTCGAACCGAACCGTCACCACGGAGTGGCCTGCCCCTTGCACCCATCCGTGTCCGTGTTCAGGATGCCTCACGTCCATGCCCGGATGCCACCTCTGCTGCGGTTCTCTTACCGAAGGCACAATTTCGCCCGTGGTCGTGGGCGACGTGGACGTGTCCTCCGGTTCGTGATCGAGTTCGGGAAACAGCGACCCTTGCTGCACGGTGGACAGCCCGGCGAGGCCGACACCGACCAGCCGGATCGGACCGAGTTCCACCGGGTCCAGCACCTGACGCTGTGCCGTCGCGACGATGGTCTGCTTGTCCACGGTCGCGTACGGCAACGTCGCCGACCGAGTCACGATGCTCATGTCCGATTTCCGCAGCTTCAGCACCACCGTGCGTGCGCCGCGCCCGTCCTTCACCAGGCGTCGGTGCGCGGCTTCCGCGCTCCGTTCCACCGCAGACCTCAACTGCGCCAAGGTCACCAGATCGTGTGCGAACGTCGTCTCGGCGCTGACCTGCTTCGCTTCGGCGCGCTCGGCGACGGCTCGATCGTCGATCCCACGCGCCAGCCTGTGCAGCCCCGGACCCACCGTCGCACCGAGGATCGACGCCACTTCCGACTCCGGCGTCGCGACGAACTTACCGATCGTGTCGATGCCGAGCTTTCGAAGTTTCTCGTCGGCGACCGGCCCGATTCCCCACAACTTCCGCACCGGCAACGCAGCCATGAGAGCACTTTGTTCGGCCGGCGCGACCACAGTCACGCCGTCCGGCTTCGCCAGACCGGACGCGATCTTCGCGATCTGTTTACCGGAACCGGCGCCCAACGACGCCACGAGGCCCGTCCGTTCCATGACGAGTGCCCGCAGCATCTCGCAGAACTCCGCCACCTCGGCCGCGGTGGCGCCGACGAGTTCGACTGGCTCGCCGAACGCCTCGTCCATCGACAGCTGCTCGAGAACAGGCATCCTCGTGCGCAGACCGTCGAACACCGTCCGACTGACGCTCTGGTACAGCGCGCCGCGCGGCGGCAGCACGATCGCGCCGCCGCCCACCAATCTGCGAGCCTGATGCATCGGCATGGCGGAGCGCGCGCCGAAGACACGCGCCTCGTAGCTGCAGCCGGCGACGACACCGCGACCGCCTGCTCCGCCGACCAGAACGGGGCGTCCGCGCAAGGTGGGCCGGGTGAGCTGCTCGACCGACGCGAAGAACGCGTCCATGTCGAGATGCAGCACCCATCGCCTACTGCGAGCGTCGGTCACGACCGAAAGATACTCCGGAACGCAGACATCACAGTCCGTGCCTCATGGGATGCCGACACGACGGTCGAAGGCCATGTCACGACGCGTCGCCTCGGCCGGTACCGAGGTCGAAGCCGAGCGCTGCAGCCGCGTGCTCGGGCGTCGGATCGGCCCACAGATCCGCGTACACGTCGTTCGCGGACAGCGACCGCGTCACCGCTCTGTCGATGTACACCGTCCCGTCGAGGTGATCGGTCTCGTGCGCCACGATCCGCGCGGGCCATCCAACGAACTCCTCGTCGACCACGGCGCCGTGCAGGTCGGTGCACCGAAGCCGCACCGACGCCGCCCGAGGGACGACCGCCTGGTAGCCGGGCATGCTCAGGCATCCCTCGTAGAAGCTTCGCCGAGCCGACCCGACGTCGTCGTAGCGCGGGTTGACGATCACTCGGAACGGCAACGGCGTGCGCTCCCGCTGCGTCGCGACCTCCTCGGACACCGGGTACATGTCCTCGATCACCGCGATTCGCAGCGGGACGCCGATCTGCGGCGCAGCGAGACCGACACCGGGCGCGTCGTGCATCGTGGCCCGCATGACCTCGACGAGGTGTTCGAGCGTGCGCGGCTCGAGCTGATCGGTCAACGCGGCTGCCGCTGTGCGCAGCACCGGATCACCGACCGTGACGATCGGAAGGACGCCGTCGTGCGCGTGCGACAGCAGCTCACGGACGGCGCCTTCCATCACCGCGTCGCGGGTCATCGCGAACGGGTGACCGATACGCGGGTACCTTCCCCGAGTTCGACGGCGTCGTCGCCCGGATCACCGTCGACCAAGCTCAGGGCCAGAACCTCGCCGGCGATCAACGAGCGGTGCGTGTCGAGCCATTCGCGGCGTTCGGCCGGAACCTCGATGACGATGTCGATCCGATCGGACACCTCGAGGCCCAGTGTTCGGCGGGCCTCCTGGAGCTCACGGATTCGGTCTTTCGCCCACCCCTCGGCCTCCAGCTCCGCGGTCACCTTGGAATCGAGCACGACCAGACCGGCGTTGCCCGGCAGAGCGGCAGTGGAGTCCGGTTCGGCCGCAACCAGCTTGCGGGTGTACTCCGTCGGGAGCAGTTCGATGCCTGCGGCACTGACCGTGCCCGATGCATCCTCGCTCCACTCCCCTGCTTTGACCGCCTTGATGACCTTCTGGACGTCCTTGCCGATCCGAGGACCTGCCGCACGCGCGTTGACGACCAGTTCGAATTTGCCGTGCACGGCAACATCGTCGGTGAGGTCGACCTTCTTGACGTTGACCTCGTCGGCGATGATGTCGGCGTACGGACGCAGTCGTTCCGCGTCCTCGGCGGCGACGGTCACCTCGGGGAGCGGCAACCGCACCCGAAGGTTCTGGGCCTTCCGAAGTCCGAGTACCGCGCCGCACACCGAACGCACCTCGTCCATCGACTCGACCAACTCCGGATCGGCAGGCAAGTCTGCTGTCGCCGGCCAGTCCGCGAGGTGGACCGACCGTCCACCGGTCACACCGCGCCACACCACTTCGCTGACCAACGGCAACAGCGGCGCAGCAAGTCGCGTCACGACCTCGAGCACCGTGTGCAACGTGTCGATCGCGTCGGAGTCCTCGCTCCAGAACCGCGAACGTGACCGTCGCACATACCAGTTGGTGAGCGCGTCGCAGAACGTACGCAGCTCGTCGCACGCCCCTGCGATGTCGTGGACCTCGAGCGCTTCGGTGATCGCGTCCCGCGTCGCCGCCAGCTTGGCCAGAACGTACCTGTCCAGCACGTTCGGCGAATCCGTTCGCCACGTACCCGGCTTGCCTGCGTACAACTGCAGGAAACTCCACGCATTCCAGATCGGCAGCAACGCCTGGCGGACGCCCTCACGGATGCCTTGCTCGGTGACGATCAGGTTGCCACCGCGCAGGATCGGCGACGACATCAGGAACCAGCGCATCGCATCGCTGCCGTCTCGGTCGAACACCTCCTTGACGTCCGGGTAGTTGCCCTTGGACTTGCTCATCTTGAGACCGTCGTCGCCCAGCACGATGCCGTGCGCCGCAACGGTCTTGAACGCAGGACGATCGAACAACGCGGTCGCGAGCACGTGCAACGTGTAGAACCAGCCACGAGTCTGGCCGTTGTACTCGACGATGAAATCGCCCGGGTTGTGTGCTGTGGCATCCCCCGTCGTTCCGCTCGCCCCGGAAAACCACTCTGCATTCTCGAACGGGAAATGCACCTGCGCGTACGGCATCGACCCGGACTCGAACCAGCAGTCCAGGACCTCGGGAACCCGTCGCATCGTGGACTTGCCCGTCGGATCGTCCGGGTTGGGACGCGTCAGATCGTCGATGTACGGACGGTGGAGATCGTTCGGACGCACGCCGAAGTCACGCTCGAGCTCGTCGAGGCTGCCGTACACGTCGATACGTGGGTACTCGGGATCGTCGGACGTCCACACCGGGATCGGGCTGCCCCAGTATCGGTTTCGACTGATGTTCCAATCGCGTGCGCCTTCGAGCCACTTGCCGAACTGCCCGTCCTTGATGTGCTCGGGCACCCAGGTGATCTCTTGGTTGAGCTCCACCATGCGATCGCGGAACTTCGTCACCGCCACGAACCACGACGGGACCGCCATGTAGATCAGCGGCTGCCCGCTGCGCCAACTGTGCGGGTAGGAGTGCTCGATGGTCTCGTGACGCAGCAACCGACCGGACGCCTTCAGATCCTTGATGATGACGGGGTTGGCGTCGAACACCATCAGGCCCTGATACGGCGGCACAAGTGCCGTGAACTTGCCACCGGGGTCGAGCGGCTGAACGACCTCGATGCCGTTCGCCGTCGCGACGTCCATGTCCTCTTCACCGAATGCCGGTGCGAGGTGCACGATTCCGGTACCCGAGTCGGTGGTGACGTAGTCCGCCTGCAGAACACGATGCGAATTGGCGTGTCCCAGAAAGAAATCGAACGGCGGAGTGTAAGTGAGGCCGACGAGTTCCGCGCCGGTGTGCTCGGACAACACCTCGGGCTCGTCGCCGAGTTCGCGGGCGTAGTGCGCGAGACGTTCCGCGGCCAACACGTAGCGTTCGCCGTCGGTTCCGCGGACCTGCACATAGCGAACATCGGGATGCACTGCGATCGCCAGGTTCGACGGCAGAGTCCAGGGCGTCGTCGTCCAGATCAGTGCACCTGCACCGTCGAGAGGCGACGCGGGTGCCGTCAGCGGCATCGTGACGGTGACCGCCGGGTCCTGACGCATCTTGTAGGCGTCGTCGAGCCGAGTTTCCTGGTTGGACAACGGGGTCTGTTCGTACCAGGAATACGGAAGGACTCGATAACCCTGATAGATCAGGCCCTTGTCGTACAACTCCTTGAACGCCCACATGACCGATTCCATGAAGTCGACGTCGAGCGTCTTGTAGTCGTTGTCGAAATCCACCCAGCGGGCTTGACGGGTGACGTAGTCGCGCCACTCGTCCGTGTACCGCAGAACCGACTGCCTGCAGTAATCGTTGAACTTGGCGAGACCCATCTCGTCGATCTCGGATTTGTCCTTGATCCCCAACTGCTTCTCGGCTTCGAGCTCCGCGGGCAACCCGTGGCAGTCCCACCCGAACCGACGCTCCACCTTCTTACCGCGCATCGTCTGAAAGCGCGGAACGAGGTCTTTGACGTACCCGGTCAGCAGGTGACCGTAATGGGGAAGACCGTTGGCGAACGGCGGGCCGTCGTAGAAGACGAACTCGTCCGCACCCTCGCGACGGTCGACGCTGGCACGGAACGTTCCGTCCTCGGCCCAGAAATCGAGCACTCTGCGCTCGAGGTCTGGAAACGACACACCCGCGGCTTTCGGACCAACCATGTCGACCAACGGGTACTTGTCACCGTCGGTCCTCGCGACATCGCCGCTCTTCGAATCTTCGGTACTCATGACGGACGCTCCTGCCGTGCCGACGCCGTCGCTTCTGCGACGGCGATAGTTTCCTCGGCACGGGGACGACGATCGACGTGTGGGACGTCGACTACCGCGGTACCACCCCGCTTGCTTCATCGACGCCGGAAAGCGATCCCTCGTCGACGAAGCCTCTCGCACTGCTGTGACGGGCTTACCCGTTCGGTTCTACTGAGCCGACCCGACCTCGACGGTCGATTCGGCCGTTCTTCCGAATGCTCCCCGGGGATGACCGGATCATCGCGTTCTTCTCGACAGTCGTTGTTCTCGACAGTCGTTGTTCTGTTCTCGATGTTCGGGATGACGACTTCGGACACCTCGAGGGTAACCGAAACGTCCACACAATCGATTCTCGGGTGGCGACTACTTCTCGGGTGGCGACCTGCGGCCGGTCAGCGCGCCTGTTAGCAACAGAATCGCGCCGACGATGCAGACACCGATGCACCCGTACGCCCAGACGACCGATCCGGTCGTCAGGGCGATGACAAGCAGCGCGAACCCGACACCCGCTGCGCACAGCGTCAAGACGAGCACTGTGCGCCTCGTTCCGCACGAGCCGGCTCACGCCGGGCGGGTTTCACGTCCGCAGCCATGCCGAACAGGCTGGGCGAGAATGCGTCAGTTGTTGCCCTTGACATACGACTGGCTGTAGCCCGACGACTGCTCGTTCTGGTTGAAGCTGTCCGACCCGTTGTCCACCGGCAGAGCCGAGGAACGGTTCTCGAGCTCTTCGAGCTGGGATTCCAGGTAGGACTTGAGACGGACACGGTACTCGCGCTCGAACGTCTTGAGCTGCTCGATACGACCCTCGAGCACCGAACGCTGCTCGTTGATCGTCGCCATGATCTCGGTGTGCTTGCGCTCGGCGTCCGCCTGAAGAGCATCGGCCTTCTCCTTGGCCTGACGAAGCTGTGTCTCGGACCTCGTCTGAGCGTCGGACAACAGCGATTCCGACTTCTGACGTGCGTCGGTGACCATTGCCTCGGAGCGGGTCCGTGCGTCGGTGACGAGACGCTCTGCATTGGTGCGAGCGTTCCCCAGCAGCTGCTCGGACTCGGTCTTGGCGTCGCTGGTGAGCCTGTCGGCCATCTCCTGCGCGAGTCCGAGAATCTTCGCGGCCTGCATATTGGAGTCGCCGCCCTGCGCCGGCGCAGCCGCAGCCACGGGAGCAGGCGCCACCACCGGGGCAGGCTTGGGTGGCTCGACGGGGCGCTGAGGCTCCGGAGCCTTCTGCTGAACCGGAGCGGGCTGAGCCGGACCGGACTGACGAGCCGACTTGGCATCCGACAGTTCCTGATCGAGCTCGCCCACGCGCTGGCGCAGGTCTGCATTTTCCTCGATCAGTCGCGACAGCTCTTGCTCGACGAGATCGAGGAAAGCATCCACCTCGTCTTCGTTGTAACCGCGCTTACCGATAGGCGGCTTGCTGAAAGCGACATTGTGCACATCAGCTGGAGTCAGCGGCATGGAAGGATCCCTTCACGCGTCTTGAGGCGGTAGAGCAAGCATTCAGTTATATCCCATTCCGCACTTGCCGGAACAATCAAACTGTAACTGGCGTCCATTCTGTCACATCGGTTGCGCAGGTCGCGCCTGTCCCCGATGTCTTTCATCAAAGTTCGATCAGTTCACGATCCCAGACTCCGCACGACGGACATCAGGATGAAAACGCCGAACAACAACACCATGATCGACAAGTCCAGTCGAACTCCCCCGAGATTCACGGGGGGAATCACTCTTCTCAGCAGCTTGACCGGTGGATCGGTCACGGTGAATATCGCCTCGAGCAAGACAACGACGATTCCCGACGGCCGCCAATCCCTGGCGAACGTCCTGATGAATTCGACGATGATGCGGCCGATGAGAAGAAGCCAGAAAATGAACAGTATGAAGTAGATCACCGCGAACAAGGCCACAGGTCATACTCTGCCCGAAAAGGTCGGCTCGATCAAAGCGAGCAGGTCAGAGACCTGTTCGAATCGATCGAGCCGAAGGAACGCACCAGTGCTGTCGATTGTCATTGCTGACTGTAGAAGCCCGTCTCGGCGATGCGACGCCGTTCCTGGGGGGACACGTCGATATCTGCCGGCGAGAGAAGAAATACTTTTGTTGCGACCTTGTCGAACGAGCCGCGAAGGGCGAAGGCGAGCCCTGCGGCGAAATCGACCAGACGCTTGGCGTCGGCATTGCTCATCTCGACGAGATCCATGATGACCGGAGTTCCGTCACGGAAACGCTCGCCGATCGTCCTAGCTTCGCTGTAATCGCGGGGACGCAGGGTGGTGATCTTCGACAACGCGCTGCCGTCGTCCGCCACCGGGCTACGGCGGGTCTCCGCGCGCGTCATCGGCTCACTGCGCAGGCTGCGCTCCTGCGCGTCCATACGGGTGTCCACCGCGAGGTTGCCGCGAGTGGACACGCCTCGTCCGGCCCCGGCCGACCGCGACGAGCGACCGCCGATGGGGGCAAGTGTCGGCGCGGAGCGAGGTGCCTCGTACTCGTCGTAGTCGTCCTCGAGGTCCTCGATCTCGGCACGGGACGAGCGCCGCGAGGAGAACGACGGCTTCGCGAACTCCCGGTCGTCGTCCGCGTAGGGATCGCGGCCGCGGACGGAGTGCCGCGATTCCGGCTCGTCGAGGTAGTCGTCTTCGTAGTCCGCAAGAGGAACCATGCCGAAGTACGCCTTGAACTTGTGCAGGGTACTCATTGATGCAGCCTTCCGTGCCGGGTACTTCGTTGCCGGTCTCCAGGTTCGCAAGTGTCAGGTGTGACTGATGTGATCCGTGGACTGTACTGGCGAGGTTATCGGCCGAGGGCCGAGTATTGCGGTACCGACACGCACGCACGTCGATCCGTGTAGAACAGCAGCCTCCAGATCGCCCGTCATCCCCGCGGACAGCTCGACTGCATCCGGGTGCTGCTCGAGCAACTGCTGGTGTACGGCCGACAGATCGGCGAATGCGTGATCCGGATCCGAGTCCAACGGCGGAACGGCCATCACTCCGGACAGGGTGAGCCCGTCGGTGTCGGCCACCTGATCGGCCAGCTCGAGTAGATGCTCTCGCTCGACTCCACCGCGATGGACGTCTCCGTCCAGACTCACCTGAATCAGGACCTCGAGCGGAGTGGACCTGGCCCCGTCGGACTGCGCTGCGTCCACCGCCTTGCCGAGAGCGGACACCAAGCGATCACTGTCGACCGAGTGGATCGACGTGGCCCATCTCGCGACGGATTTGGCCTTGTTACGTTGCAGATGCCCGATCATGTGCCACCGGGCCGGTTCGGTACCGAACGCTCCGGCCAATTCGTCGACCTTCGCCGACGCGTCCTGCTCGCGTGACTCGCCGAAGTCGCGGCATCCGAGACCGTGCAGAATCTCGATGTCCGACGCCGGGAAGAATTTGGTGACCGGAAGCAACATCACGTCGTCCACCGAACGGCCGGCGGCGGCACACGCGGCGGCAAGCCGAGCCTTCACCGAGCGAAATGCCTCCGAGATCTCGGATTCTCTGGTCGTCGTCATATCGACAGTCAAGCAGGACCGTCGGTGCGGCCGGCCGAGGTGTCCATCCAGATCACGCTTGCCGATCGTCCCGTCGGCGACCCGCGCCGATGGCTGAACAGGGTTCGGTCTTCGATGGTGCACCGAGGATCGACGGCGATCGACGTCACGCCGAGTCCGTGAAGTTGCCGTCTGATTCCGTCGCGGATGTCGAGGCCGGGCGTCTTTCTGACGGTGGTCGTGGCGCTACCGGGAAGGTGCTTCTCCACATCGGCCTGCATGTGCGCGGGCACCTCGTACTGACGCCCGCTCGCGGCCGGACCGAGGAAGGCACCGATTCGACGTGTGTCGGCTCCGAGCGCCACCATCGCCTCGACCACACGGGGAACGATGCCGATGCGCGCTCCGACCCTTCCGGCGTGTACAGCCGCGATCACACCGGCCTCGTCGTCGGAGAGCAGGACCGGCACGCAGTCCGCGGTGAGGACGACGAGTGCTAGATCACGGCTGGTCGTGACCAACGCGTCGGTGACCGGAACGGGCTCGGGGGTCGGACCGTCGACAACAGTGACGGTCCGACCGTGGACCTGTTCCATCCACACCAGTCGACCAGCGCCCATGCCGAGCTCACTACCGAGCCGCTCGCGGTTGGCGGCCACGGCCGACGGTTCGTCGCCGACGTGGTCGCCGAGGTTGAAGCTGTCGTACGGCGGCGCCGACACCCCGCCTGCCCGCGAGGTGGTGACCCTACGAACCTTGAAGTCGTTCTCCGCCATCGGCGATCAACGACGCATGAACGACGGCACGTCCACATCGTCTTCCCCGTCGTCCTCGGTGACGGGCACACGCCGACCCGAGTTGTTCGACCCTGACGATCCCGAGTTCGAGGACTGAAGCGGAGGCAGGCTGCTGCCGTTACCTGCACTGCCTGCACCGACCGGGTCACGGAACACGGCACCGGATTCGGTGGAGTCGGACCGAGACGACACCTCGCCGGATCGTGCGGATCCGATGGTGCTGCGTGAGGCGCCCGGAGCTGCTTCGACGGGACGTCTCGTCGGCGTCCCTCCATCGAAACCGGCTGCGATGACGGTGACGCGCACCTCGTCGCCGAGGGAATCGTCGATGACGGTTCCGAAGATGATGTTGGCGTCGATGTGTGCCGCTTCCTGGACGAGCGACGCAGCTTCGTTGATCTCGAAGAGTCCCAGGTCCGAGCCTCCCGCGATCGACAGCAGCACGCCGCGCGCACCTTCCATCGACGCTTCGAGCAACGGCGAGTTGATGGCGGACTCGGCCGCCTTGATGGCGCGACCCTCGCCGCGCGACGAACCGATTCCCATCAGCGCGCTACCTGCCCCCGACATGACGCCCTTGACGTCGGCGAAGTCGACGTTGATCAGGCCAGGCGTGGTGATGAGGTCGGTGATGCCCTGAACGCCGTTCAGGAGCACCTCGTCGGCGCTGCGGAACGCGTCCATCAGGCTGACGGCTGCGTCACCGAGCTGGAGCAGTCGGTCGTTGGGGATGACGATGAGGGTGTCGCAGGACTCGCGCAGTTGCTGGATCCCGGTATCGGCCTGCCCTCCGCGCCGCTTGCCCTCGAAGGAGAACGGGCGCGTGACGACGCCGACGGTGAGAGCGCCGAGCTTGCGAGCGATGTTGGCGACGACGGGTGCGCCACCGGTACCGGTGCCACCTCCCTCGCCTGCGGTGACGAAGACCATGTCGGCGCCCTTGAGCACCTCTTCGATCTCGTCCTTGTGATCGTCGGCTGCCTTGCGGCCGACTTCGGGATCGGCGCCTGCGCCGAGACCACGGGTGAGCTCACGGCCGACATCGAGCTTGACGTCGGCGTCGCTCATCAGCAGCGCTTGAGCATCGGTGTTGACCGCGATGAACTCGACTCCCTTGAGTCCCTGTTCGATCATGCGGTTGACCGCGTTAACGCCGCCGCCGCCGATGCCGACGACCTTGATTACGGCGAGGTAGTTGTGCGGGGGCGTCATTGGCTCTCGCCTTCCGTGGTTGTGTACTGGTCCGTCTTCGTACTCGGCTGATGCGCTTCGACAAAACCCTCAACCTAAACCATAGGCTTAAGGTTATGTCAAGTACTCGACGCTCGGAACGCTATTCACCGCAACGGAGATACGCCATTAGGCGCGCCGAGAAGTCGAGAAAAGAATTTGGGTTTCGTGAAAGTCACTTGGTGGTGGGCAGGTCCGGACTCGACACATCCAGGATTTGCCCCGGTTGAGACAATAGCGCAAGAGCCACAGCGGATTTCCGCTCGGATCTGTCGCGGTCTCCCCACACCACCGTCCTACCGTCGAACAGGATCACGGACACGTCCGACGCCGAACCCGCCCGAATCTCCCCGACCTGCACCCGCAGCGGTTCGGGCAACGAATCGAGCACTGCGAGAGCACTTTCCGTCGGCGGATCGCCTGTCACCGGGTTGTCGGTGACCAGACGAATCACTCCGGGAGGCGGCGGGGCGACGGCGAAATCCACGGCATCGGCGTCGAGCAGGTGGGTTCCGTCCGGTCGGTCGACGAACACGACCGGTACCCGCTCGGTGACGGTGACCCGGATGGTCGACGGGTACATCCGTTGCACCCGAACCGAAGCCAACGACGGAATCGACGCGACGCGCCGAGCGGCCGCGCCGGTGTCGACTCGAACGAGCTTCTCCCCCATCGGCACCGCCAGATCGGCGATCACCTCGTCCTCGGAGACCGACACCGCACCGCGTACGTCGATGGTCCGCACCGTCAGCACAGGTGAGAAGTACACGACGGCAAACCCCGCAAGTACGACGGCGACCACGGCGGCCGCGATCGTTCCAGCGCGTCGACGCGATCGCGACACCTTCGCGCGTTCGTCCTCGCGAGCCCGACGACGATCCGCTCGTTCCTGGGATTCGGCGCTCGGACGGGTGGTGTCGCGGTTGTCCCGGCGTGCGTACGCGCCCCGGTCCCGAGCTCCGCCCTTCGATGCACTGCCTGTGTCGACCTTGCCCGGGCCGCTCGGCGTTCCGGTGTCGGTCCGAGCGGCGTCCTCGCCGGAGGACGTGTCCTCGGTCGGACGCTTCGGACGAGACGTCACTGCGACGCCCGGCCGTGCCCGATCCGGAAACTCGTCCTCGAACGCAGCGCGTCGAGGATCGGCCCGGCCAGCATGGTGACGTCCCCGGCACCCATGGTGATGACGACGTCGCCGGGCTCGGCAAGAGACGCCACCTGCTTCGCCACCAGCGACAGGTCCGGTTGATAGATGACGGGCTTGGTCACCGCAGACGCGACGAGAGCTCCCGTCACGCCGGGAAGCGGTTCCTCACGGGCACCGTAGACGTCGAGGACGACCACCTCGTCGGCGATGGACAGAGCCTCACCGAACTCCGCTGCGAACGTCTCCGTACGGGAGTACAGGTGCGGTTGGAACACGACGACGACCCGGCCGCGTTCGCCCGCCCCTGCGGCGCTCGTGACGAGTTGCTGAGCTGCGCCCAGCACGGCACGCACCTCGGTGGGATGGTGCGCATAGTCGTCGAACACGCGGATGCCGTGTTCGCGCCCGCGAATCTGAAAACGTCGGTGCACACCGCCGAAGCCCGCAAGACCTTCCAGCAGATCCGTCGCTGCGGCGCCTGCCTGGGTTCCGGCTGTGAACGCGGCCAGTGCGTTCAGTGCCGTGTGTCGTCCGGGAACGCCGAGTCTCAACGTCCGCGGGCTCTCCTCCCCCGCGATCAACAGTTGGGCGACGCCTCCGACGTCCTCGGGTTCCCACTTCAGCAACCGGACCGCCATGTCCACGTCGCCCGCGTCGGTGTCCTCGGATCCGTATCCCAGCACGCGTACGCCCGGGAGCGCTCGTTCGTGGACGCGCCGAGCCAGAGCGGCCGATCCTGGATCGTCCATGCAGGCAACGAGCACTCCACCCGGTCCGAGCAACGCCGCGAAATCGTCGAAGACCTGCGTGTACGCCTCGGGGGTACCGAAGTAGTCGAGGTGATCGGCCTCGATATTGGTGACGATGACGACGTTCGGGCTGTACTGCAGGAGCGAACCGTCGCTCTCGTCTGCCTCGGCGACGAACACGTCACCACTGCCGTGGTGCGCGTTGGTGCCGGCCTCGTTCAGTTCTCCACCCACCGCGAACGACGGATCGAAGCCACAGTGCTGCAGCGCGACGATCAACATCGACGTGGTCGAGGTCTTGCCGTGCGTGCCGGACACCAGCAGTGCCCGATAACCCTCCATCAGCGATGCCAACACCGTCGGCCGGAGCACGACGGGAATTCCTCGGCGCCCGGCTTCGACCAGTTCGGGGTTGGTCTTGGGTATCGCGGCGTGCGTGGTGACCACCACCGTCGGACCACCGGAGATCAAGTCGAGAGCCGAGGCATCATGACCGACACGAACCTGTGCACCACGAGCCCGCAGTGCCAGAACCCCTCGGCTTTCCTTCGCATCGGAGCCGGAGACTTCGCCGCCACGAGCGAGCAGAATCCTGGCGATGCCGGACATGCCGGCACCCCCGATTCCGACCATGTGAACCCGTCGGAGATCCTCCGGCAGTTCAGCGGGTAACTCGGGCATGTCCGTCCTTTCGGTACCACCTTGTCGTGCCACGACCGTCACACGCCTCGTCTACGCTGCGAGGCGACGTCGAGCACGATTTTCGCCACGGTCGCCGCGGCGTCGCGGTGGCCCGCGCTCGCGGCGCTCTTCGACATCGCTTCCACTCGTGCAGAGTCTGTGATCAGGTCGATCACCTCAGCGGCGATGTATTCCGGAGTCACCGATCCGTCGGCCACGAGTATGCCTCCCCCGGCGTCGACTACGGGGCGTGCGTTGAGTTCCTGTTCACCGTTCCCGTGCGGCAACGGAACGTACACCGCGGGCAGACCCGTCGCCGACACTTCGGCAACCGTCATGGCGCCCGATCGACAGATGGCCAGATCCGCAGCGGCGTACGCCAGGTCCATGCGGTCGATGTACGGAACGGCGACGTACGGTGCTGGCGCATCGGCCGTCGGTACCTCGATCGAATTCTTGGGTCCGACGGCGTGCAGTACCGACACTCCGGCTTCGGCCAATCGGTCCGCGGCGCCCGACACGGCGTCGTTGAGCGACCTGGCACCCTGCGATCCGCCGAACACCAGCAGTACGGGGCCGCTCCCCGGCAACCCGAAGTACTCGCGAGCCTCGGCGCGCATCGCCGCTCGGTCCAGCCCGGTGATGGTCGGTCGCACTGGAATTCCGACGATGTCCGCGTCCGAGCGGCCACGAGCGGACACGCCGGATCCGGCCACCGCGGCGAGGACACACGTCGCGACCTTCGCACCGACCTTGTTCGCGATCCCGGCACTGGCATTGGCCTCGTGGACGATGACCGGAATCGACCGGCTGCGTCCGAAGGTTCGCCGTGCAGCAAGGTAGGCAGGCAGGGCCACGTAGCCACCGAACCCGATCAGTACGTCGGCGTCGACGGCCGCGAAGACCGCCCGGGTGGCCCGTACCGACCGAATCACACGCCCCGGCAGCCGGACCAGATCCAGGGTGGGCTTACGCGGAAGCGGGACCGGAGGAATCAACTCGAGCTGGTAGCCCCGCGCCGGTACGAGCGTGGTCTCGAGTCCACGCTCGGTTCCCAGAGCGGTGATCCGTACCGAGTCGTCGAGCGCGCGCAGTGCGTCCGCGACAGCCAACGCCGGCTCGATGTGTCCCGCGGTCCCACCGCCCGCGACGACGACGGACAAGTGTGTGGGAGATGCATTCACCGTCGATATCCTCGCGTATCCGAATGTCCGTACGCACCGCGGGGTTGAGCGCCTGCGCGCGGTGCTGCGCTGCGGCCTCCAACTGCACCGCCACGGGGAAGTGCCGCGCCGGTTCTGCGTGGTTCGGAACGACGAGGGGGCTCGCCCCCTCGAACTCGACCCGCCCTGCCACCGGCGTCCGGTGCACGACGCTGCGACGAACCGCTCTCGATCCGACGGCGATCCTCGCGATCGAGCGCAGGCCGGGTCGACTTGGATCTGGCCGCGGCGGCACGCAACGGAGAGAACGATGCGGGCATCGGGAGTCGCAGCACACGGTCCAACCGCGAGTCCTGCCCGGAGTGCAGAGCCGCGATGGCTTCCGGTTCGTGCCGGGCGGCGTTGGCGATGATGCCGAACATCATCAGCGTGATCGCCGTCGACGAGCCGCCGTAGGACACGAGCGGAAGCTGAAGCCCGGTGACCGGAAGCAGCCCGACCACGTACCCGATGTTGATCATCGCCTGCGCGAAGATCCAGGTCGTCGAACCCGCCGCGAGCAGACGCAGGAACGGATCCACCGAACGCATCGCGATGCGCAGACCGGTGTAGACGAACAACGCGAACAGGCCCAGTACCGCGAGGCAACCGATGAAACCCAGTTCCTCGCCGATGATCGCGAAGATGAAGTCGTTGTGCGCGTTGGGCAGGTAGCTCCACTTGGCGCGACTCTGCCCGAGACCGACACCGAACGGCCCACCGTCGGCGAGCGAGAACTTGGCCTGGTTCGACTGGTAACCAAGACCCTGCGGATCGTCGCCGGGGTTCAGCCAGGCCTTGATTCGGTTCGAGCGATATCCCGCGGTGAACGCGAGCACCGTCGCCGCGGCGATACCGCCGCCGACGATGATCGCGAAGAGCCTGGCGTCGAGACCGGCGAACCACAGCAGCGACACGAGAATGATGCCGATCGCGATGGCGGTACTGAGATTCGGCTGCAGAACGACTAGTCCCGCCATCAGCAGCGCTGCGGGCACGAGCGGAATGAGAAGTGATTTGAGGCTGGCGTGCTCGCTACGGCGCGATGCCAGCAGATGAGCACCCCACAGAACGAGCGTGACTTTCGCCAGCTCCGACGGCTGGAACGAGACGCCGGCGACATTGAACCACCGGCGCGCGCCGTCGGCGCCCTCCGATCCGATACCGGGAATGAGCACCATCATGAGCATGACGACGGATAGGCAGAACAGCGGAAACGAGACCTTCCGCAGCACGCGCACGGACGTACGCAGCGCGACGTAGAACGCCACGACGCCGAGACCGACACCGATCAGCTGCTGTGTGAACAGGGTGTACGCCGATCCGTCGGTGGCGTACGCCTCGGCTGCCGACGACGACAGCACCATCACCAGGCCGAGAATCGTGAGCAGAGCGGCAACGGTGACGATCAGGTGGAACGACGCCAGAGGACGGCCGAGCCACAATCCGATCCTGGTGCGCGGCGAGTTCGCCGGGGCATTCTCAGGACGGGCCATCAGGATTGACCGCCCGACCGTGTAGTGCCGAGCGCGTGCACGGCGTCCGCGAAGCTGCGGCCACGGTGGCCGTAGTCGACGAACATGTCGAGCGACGCGGCGGCGGGGGCGAGAAGCACCGTGTCTCCCGGTCCGGCTCGCCGGGCGGCCTCGTCGACCGCGGCGCGCATCACGACTTCAGCATCTTCCGCCACATGAGTCACACCAGCATCGTCTCTCAGCGGGAACTCGACAACGGGAACATCCGGTGCGTGTCGCGCCAAAGCCTCTGCGATCTGCGTCCCATCACGCCCGATCAGCACCGCAGCGACGAGTCTGGGCGCCACTTCGGCCACGAGCTCGTCGACCGATGCTCCCTTGAGGAGACCACCTGCGATCCAGACGACGTGCTCGTGCGCGAGCAACGACGACCTTGCTGCGTGCGGGTTGGTCGCCTTGGAATCGTCGACGAACGTCACACCCCCCACGGTGCGGACGACCGACGCACGGTGCGGCCCCACGTCGTAGGTGCGAATCCCCTCCGCCACGGCCTCTGCCGGGGCGCCGATCGCGCGGGCGAGCGCCGACGCCGCCAACGCGTCCATCGTCCCGGCCGGACCGGACGGGCTGACATCGTCCACCGACATCAAGTGCAGACGCTCGCCGAAAGCGTTGTCCACCAACTGCCCGTCGATCACGCCGAGTTCCCCGGGCGCGGGGTCTCCGAGGCGGAATCCGACCACTCGATCGGCGCGAGCCGAGCCTGCCAGGGCCGCTGCCCGCGCATCGTCGAGACCCACCACCCCGACATCGCCGACGAGCGCTCGTGCTTTGGCGTCGACGTAGCCGTCCATACCACCGTGCCAGTCCAGATGATCCTCGGCGATGTTGAGGACGACACCCGCCGCGGGCCGGACGGACGGAGCCCAGAACAACTGGAACGACGACAACTCGACGGCGAGGACCTCCGGATGCGGGTCCGACTGCAGAGCGTCGAGCACCGGCAGACCGATGTTTCCGCACGCCGCACTCGCCATACCGGCCGATTCGAGGATGGACGCCAACATCGAGGTGGTCGTGGTCTTCCCGTTCGTTCCCGTGACCACCAGCCATGTCGTCGGCGGGCCGTACACACCCGCGCGGTCGACGTGCCAGGACAGCTCGATGTCTCCCCAGATCGGAATACCGAGTGCGGCGGCACGCGCGAGCACCGGCGCGTCCGGGCGAAAGCCCGGACTGGTGACGACGAGCGCGATCGAATCGAATGCGGATTCGTCCGCGAGAAGGTCGTCCTGCAGGATGCCGTCGGCACCGGCTGCATGCGCCTTGTCCACCGCGGCCGGGTCGGTATCGGTGACGAGTACTCGCGCACCGAGGGCGCGGAGCGGCCCGACGGTCGCCAACCCGGATACCCGTCCCCCGGCGACCAGCACGGTCTTGTCCCTCAGCCACGCCACGTCGTCGGACATCGCACTCCCCTTCACCGGATTCGAGCTCTATCCACCGACAGCGGCGAGGTACTCGCTGTAGAACAAGGCAAGGCCGACGGCCGACGCGATGGCCGCCAGTAGCCAGAACCTGATGATCACCGTGGTTTCTGCCCAGCCTGCGAGCTCGAAGTGGTGATGGAACGGCGCCATACGGAACACACGCCGTCGACTCGATCGGAACACCGCGACCTGGATCACGACGGAGGCTGCCTCGGCGACGAACAGTGCCGCGATGACGACCATGATCAGTTCGGTGCGCGTCACGATGGACAAGCCGGCGATGAGTCCACCGAGGGCCAACGACCCGGTGTCGCCCATGAAGATCTTTGCTGGAGCTGCGTTCCACCACAGGAAACCGATGCAGGCACCGGCAGCGGCCGCGCAGATGAGCGCCAGGTCCAGAGGGTCACGCACGTCGTAGCATCCGGGGCCCGGATTGGTGGAGCAGGACTGGCGGTACTGCCAGAAGGTGATGACGGTGTAGGCGCCGAGGACGAGCGTCATCGAACCGGCCGCAAGACCGTCGAGTCCGTCCGTGAGGTTCACGGCATTGGACCATGCCGTGACGAGGAAGTAGCACCACACGATGAACACGAGTGGGCCCAGGCTGACCGTCGCGATATCGCGCACGTAGGAGAGCTGCATGCTAGCTGGAGTGAGCCCGTTCTCACCCTTGAACTGCAGTGCGAGGATGCCGAACAGAACTGCGGCGAACAGCTGGCCGACCAGTTTCGCTGTCTTGTTCAGACCCAGATTGCGCTGCTTGCGAATCTTGATGAAGTCGTCGAGGAAACCGACGAGACCCAGGACCGTGGTCAACCCGAGAACCAGCAACGCGGACGCCGACGGCCCGTCGGCGTCGTAGCCGATTCCGATCAGGTGCGAGCCCCAGTAACCAGCCCAGAGACCGGCGAGAATCGCGACTCCGCCCATCGTCGGCGTGCCGCGTTTGGATTGATGACTTGCCGGGCCTTCGACGCGGATCTCCTGGCCGAAGCCTTGTTTGGAGAACGCCTTGATCAGCACCGGTGTCAGCAGAATCGCCACAGCGAGCGCGATGCCTCCGGCGAAGAGGATCTGTCTCACTGCGGTGCCTCCCCGTTGGTTGTCGTGTTCTCCCCGGCGTCCTTGCCGTCCTGCAGCAGTGTGTCGGCGACGGTCCACAGTGCGACGGACTGGGATGCCTTCACCAGCACGATGTCATCCGGTCGAAGTTCTTCCCTCAACACCGCGACGGCAGATTCCCGATCGGGAACCAACATCGATTCGTCGCCCCAGGAGCCTTCCATGACTGCGCCCTGGTGCATGGCTCTGGTCGGGCGGCCCGACTCGACGATGATCAACCTGGACACGTCGAGCCGTACCGCAAGGCGTCCGATCGCGTCGTGTTCGACGACGGAATCCGGCCCCAGCTCGCCCATCTCCCCCAGAACCGCCCATGTTCGACGCGGAGGCCCGGTTCCCGACCTCGACATCGTGACGAGAGCCTTGAGCGCTGCGCGCATGGAGTCGGGGTTGGCGTTGTAGGAGTCGTTGACGACGGTGACGCCGTCCGGTCTCGTCCGAACGTCCATGCGCCGGACGGACGCCGCGGTGGAACCGGCGAGTGCATCGGCGATCCCGGTGAGGGTGCCGCCGCATTCGAGAGCGACGGCGGCGGCTGCGAGGGCGTTGCCGACCTGGTGCTCACCGTGGACGGCCAATGCCACGTCGACGGTTCCGGCCGGGGTGACCATGGTGAAACGGGCTCGCGCTTCGGCGTCGAGTGTGACGTTCTCGGCCCTGATGTCCGCGTCCGGAGACATCCCGACGGTCACCACCCGAGCCGACGTGCGCGTGCGCATGGCCGACACGAGTCGGTCGTCGGCGTTGAGGATGGCCACGCCGCCGTCCGCGGCACTCGGAAGCGCTTCGACCAGTTCACCTTTGGCGACGGCGATGATGTCTCGGGAACCGAATTCACCGAGGTGGGCTGTGCCTACGTTGAGTACGACGCCGATGCGAGGAGGGGCAGCGTGGGCAAGGGCGGCAATATGTCCGACACCCCGCGCGGACAGTTCGAGCACGAGGAAGTCCGAGGACTCGTCGGCGCGCAGGACTGTCCAGGGATGGCCCAGTTCGTTGTTGAACGAGCCCGGCGGCGCGACGACGGATCCGAGTGGCCGCAGCACCGCGGCCAGTAAGTCCTTCGTCGAGGTCTTTCCGGACGAACCCGTCACTCCGACGATCGTCAGCCCGGTATCAGCGGTCAGTTCCACCGCCGAGGCGCGGGCGAGCGCGCTGAGCGCCGCCAGAACCGCGGCACCGGACCCGTCGGAGTCGTGTTCCAGTGCCATCGCCTTGCCATCGTGCGGCTTCGGTGCGAGGACGACGGCCGGGACGCCGACCGGCCGCGCCGCCAGCACCACGGCAGCGCCTGCCGCGACTGCTGCAGCCGCGTGGTCGTGGCCGTCGACGCGCGCACCGGGGAGCGCCAGGAACAGCCCGCCTGGGCCGATCTTGCGTGAATCGAACTCGACCGAACCGGTGACCAGCACGGACGGGTCTTCCACGTCGTGCATGTCACCCCCGACGATGTCGGCGATCTGTGCGATGGTCAGGTCTTTCACGAACTGGCTCCTGCGTGTTCATCGGTCGCGCGATCGAGGGCATCGGCGAGCACGACGCGGTCGTCGAACGGATACTTCACCCCATCGATCTCCTGACCTGTTTCGTGGCCCTTACCCGCGATCAGCACGACGTCGCCTTCACGCGCCCAGTTCACCGCGTCGGCGATCGCAGCGCCGCGGCCGGCAATGTTCCTGACCTCACCCCGGGCCGACTCGTCGACCGAGAGGGCACCCGCCATCACCGCATCACGAATGAGTGCAGGATCTTCGGATCGCGGATTGTCGTCGGTGATGACGAGAAGATCGGCGCCTCGGGCACCCGCGGCACCCATCAACGGACGTTTGGCGGTGTCACGGTCGCCGCCTGCACCGAGGACAACCGCGATTCTGCCCTGAGTCTGTTCGCGCAGTGTCTCGATCACGGCTTCGACGGCAGCAGGCTTGTGTGCGTAGTCGACGACGGCGAGGAACTTCTGGCCGCGGGAGATGCGCTGCACTCTGCCCGGGACGTCGACGTCGGCCATTCCGGCGACAGCCCGACGCACGTCGACGCCGGCAGCCGCACAGACCGCGGCCGCCAGTGCGGCGTTGGCGACGTTGTATCTGCCCGGCAGTCGGATCGATGCAGCGTGTCGGTCGCCGGCAGTGTCGACGAGGGTGAATCGTTGAGTTCCCGTCGGTTCCTTCGACCACCCGTCGACACTCCAGTCGGCGTCGCCGAGGACGGACACGGTGAGCAGGGTCGAGCCCGCCGATCGCGCGATGTCGGCCATGCGCTGGCCCCAAGCGTCGTCGACGCACACGGCAGCCGACCGCGTGTGGACGCGCGACTCGGCGGCGAACAGTCTGCTCTTGGCGAGGAAGTACTCCTCCAGCGTGTCGTGGAAGTCGAGGTGATCCTGCGAGAGGTTGGTGAACGCCCCGACGGAGAAGACCGTGCCGTCGACCCGCCCGAGAGACAGTGCGTGGCTGGACACTTCCATGACGACGGTGTCGAGACCTTGCTCGACCATCGCCGCGAACAGCGCGTGCAGATGCGGCGCCTCCGGTGTGGTGAGGGCACTCGGCACTCGGGTGCCGGCGATCTTGGTCTCGATGGTGCCGATCAGGCCGGTTCGCCGGCCTGCGGCCGACAGTGCCGCTTCCAACAGATACGACGTGGTCGTCTTACCGGACGTCCCGGTGATGCCGATGACGGTCATCTTCTCCGACGGATTGCCGTAGACGAGCGCCGACACGTGTCCCAGCACCTCCCTCGGCCGGTCGCGCACGAGGACGGGCACCGGTAGCTGCGGATACTGCGCCGAGACGAGCGCCAGACCTTCGGAGTCGGTGAGGATCGCGGCTGCTCCCCTGTCGATCGCTGTCGCGACGAAGGAGGCGCCGTGCGCGGCCGATCCGGGCAGTGCCGCGAAGAGATCGCCTGCGACGACTCCCTGCGCTCGAAGATCGACTCCCGTGACGAACGGCGACGGCAGCTCGGAGCCGTCCGCTGTGGCCGCGTGAACCAGCCTGGCTTCCGCCGCGGCTGCGATGTCCTCGACCGCGGTACGCGGTGGGTTCGACGGTCTGAGCGACGACGGAGCATCGGTCGACTCTGCTGGCACGGACACTGCGCTCCTTTCTGCTCGACGTACTACTTCAGGCCCACCCGCAGGCCGTGGTGCTGCGCCGAGCGCTGCAGGACGGACTTTCGGTTTCGGGCCGACGAGTCAGGTTACCGGCGCGGCTCGGCCACGCTGACCCCCGACCCTTTCAGCCGAACCACACGCGAGGTGCGCGTCACTGTCAGTCGGCTTGCAGCACCAATTTCGGTCCGGAAGCAGACAGTGGAACGCTGTCGCGCTGGAGCATCCAACTGGCGATGTTGTGGAACAGCGGCGCTGCAGACTGTCCGCCTGATCCGTCTGCACTCCTGGTCGGGGCGTCCAGCATGATGCCGATGACGTACCGGGGGTCGTCGGCCGGGGCGATGCCGGCGAACGTGATCCAGTAGTTCGAGTTGGAGTAGCAGCCGCATTCCGGATCGACCTGCTGCGCAGTGCCGGTCTTCCCGCTGATCTGGTACCCGGGGATCCCCGCTGCGACACCGGTTCCTCGTTGGTTCCCGGTGTCGTCCTGCGTGACGGAACGGAACATGTCGCGAACGGTCGTCGCGGTCTGTGGGCTCACCACATAGACGCCTTCGGGCCTGTCGGTCTCCGTACGATTTCCGTCCGGGTCGACCGTCGACTTGACGATCCGGGGTGGAATCCGCATCCCGTCGTTGGCGATCGCCTGGTACATCGCCGTCATCTGCAGCAACGACATGGACAGACCCTGACCGATGGGGAGGTTGGCGAACGTGCCGCCGGACCACTGATCCCGACTCGGCACGCTGCCTGCACTCTCTCCTGGAAGCCCGACATCGGTGCGTTGACCTAGCCCGAACCTGGAGAGCATGTCTGCGAAGCGATCTTCGCCGACGCGCTGAGCGAGCATGAGTGTGCCGACGTTCGAGGACTTTCCGAACACACCGGTCGACGTGTAGGGAACCACGCCGTGATCCCACGCGTCCTTCACCGACACACCGGACATGAAGATGTCGCCGGGAACTTGCAACACCTCGTCGGGCGTCGTGAGGCCGTATTCGATTGCGGCGGCGGCAGTGATGATCTTGTTGACCGAACCGGGCTCGAACGGAGTGGAGACGGCGAGGTTGCCCATCTCCTTGTTGCGGTCGTTGTTGCCGACGCCGATACCCGGGTTGAACGTGTTGTCGTTGGACATCGCCAGAACCTCGCCGGTGTGTGCGTCCTGCACGACTGCGGACGCATTCTTCGCACCGGACAGGTCTTTTGCGAGCTGCACCTGTTGTTGGACGTAGTACTGCAGATCCGCGTCGATGGTCAGCTCCACTCCCGAGCCGTTCACCGCGGTCTGCTTGTCGCGCCAGCTGCCGGGTATGACGGCGCCGTCCGACCCGCGGTCGTAGGTCTGCGATCCGTCGGTTCCGGCCAGGGTCGCGTCGAGCGAATCCTCCAGTCCCAGAAGGCCGTGGCCGTCCCATCCTGTCGCGCCCACCATGTTGGCGGCGAGTGATCCACCCGGGTACTCGCGAATGTCCTGCCGCTCGAGGCCGACTTCTTCGAATTCTTCGCTGATCCGTGTCGCCACGGTCGAGTCGACTCCCCGGACTAGGTAGGCGAACGTGTCGTTGCTCTTCAGCTTGGCGAGAATGTCCTTCTCGTTCGCGATGTCACCCAGTTCGTCGTGGATGCCTGCGGCGATCTCGGCCAGCCTGTCGTCGGTTTGGGGCGCAGAGGGATCCTTGGCGCGTGCCTCGTCCAACTCCTGCCGGACGCGCACGGGTTGGAACGTCAGGGCCTTGGCCTCCATCGTGAATGCGATGGGCTTGCCGTTCCTGTCCGTGATGGAGCCTCGTGCTGCTGCGTCCACCAGGGTGGTGGTGCGCTGCGACGCGGCTTCGACGGACAGGCGAGTTCCGTTGACCCCCATGATCCAGACCAACTGCAGTACGACGACACCGAGAATGCCGAACATGACGATGCGGCCGAAGCCGTTGCGGAAGGTGAAGGACGAGGCGTCGAAGCGACTGCCCGCTCTGGGATGCGGGCGACGTGGAGGCACCCCGCCTCGCGCCGGGGCGGGCCTTCGGTCGGACGCAGTGCCGCCGGATGCGTTCCGCCTGGAATCATTCCGCCGGCTCCGCTCGTGCGGCGCTGGTGTACGACGAGTGTTCCCGGATGTCGGCCTGGTCACTGCCGACTACCCGAAGGACTCGCCGACGGGATGCTCATAGGAACCAATTGTTCACCCATGGCTTCGGTTCCCGCGCCATTCGACGTGTTCGGCGTGGCGGATGTGGCTGATGGTGCGACGCCGGACGGTGTACCTGCGCCGTCGGATGCCGCCCGCGTGCCCGACGGGTCGGAGGCCGAGCGTGGAGCAGTCGAGTCCGATGCCGATCGCGGCGCGGTCGTCTGCGGCTGATTGCGCACCTGCAACGGGTTACGGGCCTCGGAATCGGCCGATTGCGACGTGCCTTGCGAGGTGGGTGGATCGAGTGGTGCAACCGGGTTGCCCTGTGCGGGAGCGGGAGTGCCGACGACTTGAACCGAACCGTCTTCCGCCACCACGATGCGCGCAGCGCCCGCGGCAGGGACCATCCCCAACTCCGCGGCTTTGCGCGCGAGTTCCGGTGCGGAATCCGCCAATTCGACATCACGCTGCAGCGACGCACGTTCCTGAACGAGACGCTCGTTGTGAGCCTTCGCATCGCTCAGTACATAGGAGTCACCGGCAGATCTCGTCGTCAACAGCAGTGTCAAACCGAGACCGAGGGACAGGAGTCCGATCACCAACGCGACGAACGGAACTCGCGCACCGATGGACGCGGACATCGTCCTCGCTGCCGCATGTCCGCTCGATGCAAGCTCCACCCCGCGCGAGGACGCGCGTTGTTGACGACGCTCGTACGCCCGCGATGCCGCGCCGGAGCGACCCGAGCCGGCGCCGCGGCGCTGGCGCCGTGTGGTCGGTGACGAAGTCGAGGTAATGGTCATCTACGATCTCCTCGCAATTCGCTCGGCCGCGCGCAGGCGCACCGCGGCCGAGCGCGGGTTCTCCTCGATTTCTTCTTCCGACGCGCGTTCCGCTCCCTTGGTCAGGAGACGAAACTCGGGTCCCATCCCGGGTAGCTCGACGGGAAGCCCCTCGGGGCTTCGTGATTTCACGCGGGGCGTGAGCTCTTTCTTCACCACGCGATCCTCGAGCGACTGGTAGGACATGAACACGACACGTCCTCCGACGGCCAATGCATCGAGTCCGGCGGGTACGGCAGTCTCGAGCGAATCCAACTCGCCGTTCACCTCGACCCGTAGCGCCTGGAAGGTGCGCTTGGCGGGATGACCTCCCGTTCGCCGCGTCGCGGCCGGAATTGCCGAGTAGAGCAGTTCGACGAGGGCCGCGCTCGTGGTGAACGGGGTGGTTTCGCGACGTTTGACGACAGCCGACGCGATGCGTCCGGCAAATCGTTCTTCACCGTACGTGCTGAGCACGCGGGCGATGTCACCGTGCGAGTAGGTGTTCAAAACGTCCGCCGCAGTCAGCCCGACCGTCGGATCCATCCGCATGTCGAGTGGGGCGTCCACCGAGTAGGCGAATCCGCGGTCTGCTTCGTCGAGCTGCATCGACGACACTCCGAGGTCGAACAGAATGGCGTGGACCGAGTCCTGCGGCGCGAAGCCGGACTGCTCGAGGGCGCCGGCAATTCCGTCGTATGTGGTGTGCACGAACGATGTTCGATCCGAGAACTCGTCCAGCCGCCGGCCGGCACGCGCGAGCGCGTCCGGGTCTCGGTCGAGGCCGATCAGATGCAGCGTCGGATAAGTACGCAGGAAGTGTTCGGAATGTCCGCCGAGGCCGAGCGTCGCATCGATCATCACAGGTGTGAGACCTGACGCGTGAGCTGCGGTGAGGGCGGGTCCCAGAAGTTCGTCCGCGCGTTCGAGGCGAACGGGGATGTGTTTCGGCTGGGGCCGGTCGACGGAGTCGTCGCCCTCGGGAGCGCTGTCAGAGGCGGCTGACGATTCGCCTTCCACGATGATTCCTCCCGGTTCGTGCGTCTGCGCGGTGGTGCGTCGAGATCGCGCATCGATCGATGGTGTGGACGAATGCCTCGAGGTCCCTGTCCGATAGGAACCTGACGTCGGGGAAGTACGTCAGGGTCCTGATCTTCGAAACCTGGCGTTGGGGAAGAACGTCAGGGTTCTGATCGGGCAGAGGCCTCGCGGCACTCGGCGGTTGATCCGGGCGGTTACAAGATTCCTGCGGTTACAAGATTCCTGCGGTTACAAGATTCCTTCCAGGGACGCATCCACTGCATCCGAGAAACTCTGCTCACCCTCGGACGAGTAGCGAGCCCAGGCTTCTTCGTTCCAGATCTCGATGAACTCGATGGATCCGTTCACGACGACATTGCGTTCCAGACTCGCGTAGCGCCTGTGGTCCGAGCTGAGCATGATGCGGCCCTGACCATCGAGCTTCTGCTCGTCCGTGCCCGCACCGAGCTGCCTGATGTACGAGCGGGCAACCGGATTGGAACGAGATGCTTCGGTGAGCTTTCTTACCTTTTCCGCGAACGCTTCCTGGGTGTAGATCGCAAGGCTATGGTCTTGACCTTTGCTCACCATCACACCCTCCTTCAGCGCATCCCGGAACTTCGCCGGCAACGTGAGCCGGCCCTTCTCGTCGAGCTTGGGCGTGTAGGTACCGAGGAACACTCGACACCTCCCGCTCTCGCTGCTGCCACCACATTACCCCACTTTCCTCCACTTTCAATCCATCGGGAGGAATATTTTTGGGATGTACCCCAATTACCGCAGGTCAACTTGGTGGTTGATTGTGGGGAAGCGTATCGGCACCGATCGACGATTGTCGACCTACACAGAGCCCCGAACGAGACGATCGAACAAAAGTCCAGGCCAGAAGGTCGCACCCGACAATGGATCGGTCATCGACGATGGTGGTGGTTGAAAGTGGGGATTGCGCAGTTCGCTCCCCCACGCGGTGGGGGGAAGTGGGTGACGAGGTTCTGGTTCGTCCTCGACAGGGCCGGATCGCACCCCCATGCGGGGTGCGGGCCATACACAACCGGGACATACGAAAGCGGTGCCCACCCATTCGGGTGAGCACCGCTTCTGTGGTGTTCCGTTGTCTCTGAATCTATGGCTTTTCCGGCTTCACTGCATCCGGCCCAGTGGCGCAGCGCCTGCGACATGGAGACGGAGAGAACTAGTCCTGTTCGAATCGCTTCCGGAAACGATCTTCCATACGGGAAGTGAAACCGCCGCCGCTCTTGCGGCCGGACTTGGGTTTCGGCCCCGAACTCTTGGGTCCGCCCGAGCCAGTCGCTTCGGACTCCTCCTGTGACGCAGCAGCGCCCTTACGAGACCCACCGAGTAGGAACAGCACACCGGCGCCGAACATGAAGACGAAGCCGACGAGACTGATCACCGGGAAACCACCGGGCTTGAACGGCAGCGCCAGCCCGGCGATGAGCAAAACAAGCCCCAAGACGAACAAAGCGGCCGCTTGGAAGCGACGTTTGCTCGAAGCCGTACGCATACGGCCGCTTCTCACGTGAGAAGCGAACTTGGGATCCTCGGCGTAGAGAGCGCTCTCGATCTGATCGAGCATGCGCTGCTCGTGCTCGGAGAGTGGCACGGTACCTCCCCCTGCACAGATATTAGAAGTCATTTCGGGTGCGAAACGACGGGAAGCTGACTCTGGCGGCTACCTGCTATTGATAATACGAGGTGAATCGACTGCTTACCACCTACTCGGTCCATGTGTTCCTGAGAATGTCCGAAGTTTCCCTGCGCAGACCCCTGACAAGTCGCATGCGGACTCGGCAACTCGACTCCTCCGGCGCACCGAACTCCGGCGAACGACACCACGACCGCAACAGAATCAGCCTTCACGCCGACATCGATCTGGGCGGGAAGAGTGCACGATCCAGACGTGAATCCGCACCGATGAAATCCTCCACCACATGCAGGAAACGGCCGACTTCGCGATAGAACGTGTCCGCAGCGTCCTGGTCGATGGAGCGAGACACACCGGCCTGGAGAGCGGCCCGCAACGATGAGTAGCTCGCGAAGTACTCCGCCCAGGCTTCGAGCTCCGGCTCGGCTTTTGCCAGCAGCACCCATGCGCTGCGTGATCTTGCTCGCGTCGCGGGAGCGACTTCCAGGATGGCAGCCGCTCCACGGAGGGCTGCCATGTAGCAGTCCAGAAATTGGTCGGCGACCGACTCGGCGCCGAGGGAACCCGACAGCAAGGCATCTGCCCGGCCCAGTAGTACACGAGCACGCGGCGACACCGGCGGACGCACATCACCACGGAGAACCTTCGTAGCCATACTCGAACACCTCCCGATTTCGTTCGCCGTTCGTGACCGCAATTTCCGAAACGACCGGACGTCGACGACGATCTAAGGTCAGGGATCCAGCGAGCCCCGCTTCCCTCGGGGTCATCGCCGGATCACCGACATCGAACATCCGTTCGACATATTCAATATAGCTGTGCCCACCGACAAGTCGTCAAGGAAAGGTTGAGAACAGTCGCTACCGACGCGGAACCGACCCCGTACCTGGTCGATCTGTCCGCCCGAGAACTCCGTCGTCGCCTTCCCGAAGCGCTGGCGATCTACGTCGAGGCAATGGGTTACCCGCAAGGCACGGAGTATCACCGCGCCCCGATGTGGTCCGAGCACGTCCTCCGACCCGGATGGTGCGCTGTCGGTGCAGTCCTGCCCACGCCCGACTCCCCTCTCGTCGCCGTCGCGTACGGGTACAGGGGTGCTCGGCATCAGTGGTGGCACCAGCAGGTCAGGGACGGTCTGCGCATATCCGGCGCCGATGACGAGTACGTCGACTCGGTCCTCTCGGACTACTTCGAACTGACCGAGCTGCACGTGTCCCCGCGTGCGCAGGGTCACGGACTGGGCCGTGCCCTGACACGCAGACTCCTTCGCGACCGCCCCGAGCGCACCGTGCTGCTGTCCACTCCGGAAGTGGAGAACGAGAACAACCGCGCATGGCGCCTGTACCGAAGCCTCGGCTTCGGAGACGTACTCCGCGATTTCACCTTCGCGGGCGACCGTCGACCGTTCGCAGTTCTCGGTCACGCACTGCCGTTCGAAACGGACGAACCGCCCAATCGGTGACGATCTATACGCTGGTGCCGTGATCGATGTTCTCGTAGTGGGCTCAGGCCACAATGCCTTGACTTCCGCGTGTTACCTGGCCGACGCCGGCCTGTCCGTCGAAGTCGTGGAGAAGGACACGATCGCCGGTGGTGGTGTGTCGTCCGCCGAGCGCTTTCCCGGACACCGAGTCGACCGTGGCTCGTCTGCTCACATCATGGTTCGGCATACCGGCATCGTCGAGGAACTCGGTCTGGCCGACCATGGTCTCGCCTACGTCGATTGCGATCCGTGGGCGATCGCTCCCGGCGCACCCGGTACCGACGACGAGGCCATTGTGTTTCGTCGCGACCTCGACGCCACCTGTGACTCCATCGCGCGGTCGTGCGGTGCTGCGGATGCGAAAGCGTATCGGACGTTCGTCGCGTCCTGGGGGCCGCGCAGCGCACGCACCATGAAAGCGTTCTCGGCGGCGCCGACGGGAGCCAATCTGGTGCGCTCCTTCTGGGGACTCGATGCGCCGGACGGCGGGAGTGCTCTCTCCCGCGAGTTCCTCACGACCGGCGACGCGCTGCTCGACGCCACGTTCTCGTCGGAGAGGCTGAAAGCTGCCCTCGCATGGTTCGGTGCGCAGTCCGGCCCGCCGATGTCGGAACCGGGCACCGCCCCCATGGTTGGCTTCGCCGCGCTGATGCACACACTTCCACCCGGTCGCGCCGTCGGCGGAAGCGGCGCGTTGACCGAGGCAATGATCTCGAAGCTCGTCGCCACGGGGGGTCGGCTCACCGTCGGTGACGGCGCCGTATCAGTGGCGCGGTCCGGCGACGGGTGGACGACGCACACGGAATCGGGTCGGTCGATTCGCAGTCGCACGGTCGTCGCCGGCTGCCATGTTCTGACGACTCTGGACCTGCTCGACGCCGGAGGATTCGATCGTCGACGAACGGAGGCGTGGCGCCGAGGAATCCGCGTCGGGCCCGGCCTGGGAATGGCGGTCCGACTCGCGACCTCCGCCGTGCCGCAGTATTCCAGTGCACCATCGGTGCAGGACGGTACCTCCGGTCTGCAGTTGCTCGTGCACGATCGTCGGCAACTGCGCCGTGCGCACGGTCACGCCTTGGCAGGAGATCTGCCGCCCGAGCCTGCCGTCCTCGGGATGTCGTTCACTGCAATCGAACCGAGCGTGGCACCGGAGGGTGAACACCAGGTGTCCCTCTGGTCGCAGTGGCATCCGCACACCCTGTCCGACGGACGGCGATGGCGTGCGTCGGACACCGAGCGCGTGGCGACGGATCTTGCGGAGACCGAGGCCGACCGCATCGTGGACTCGCTCGAGTCGTACGCGCCCGGCTTCCGCGACACGATCCTGCACCGTTACGTCCAGTCCCCCACCGACATCGAGCGCGAACTGGGAATGATCGGCGGGAACATCATGCACGTGGAGATGTCCTTGGACCAGATGATGATCTGGCGTCCCGTCCCCGAACTCGCGGGCCATCGTGTGCCCGGTGCGCAGGGGTTGTACCTGACGGGCGCATCCACCCATCCCGGCGGCGGCGTGTCCGCGGCCAGCGGACGGACGGCGGCGAAGATCGCGTTGTCCGACCACGGCGGCGGCCGTGTCCGAGCGTGGCTGGGACGGAAGCGGCGATGAACAGATTCGTGTGGATCCTCGCCGGAAGTGCAGTGACGGCGCAGATCGTCTATCCGCTCGTGAGCGGCTCGAACCGCGATGTCGTGACTGTCGCCGTCGTCGCGCTCCTCGCGGCGTCCGCTCTCGCGCACGCCGCGATCACCCGGGGCGTCAAGTGGGCGGCAGTACTGTTCGTCACCACGGCCGGGCTCGGTATCGTTGCCGAGATCGTCGGCACCGCAACCGGGTTCCCGTTCGGCTCGTACTTCTACGCCACGAGTCGACTCGGCCCGGACATCCTCGGTGTTCCCGCGGTGGTGCCGTTGGCCTGGACGGCCGGCTTCTACCCCATCTGGTGCGCGGTCTCGCTTCTGCTGCACCGTGTCGGTCCGGATCAGCGAGCGCCGCTGCACCGGATCGTCATGACGGCGGTCGCAATGGTCGGTTGGGACCTCTACCTCGACACCCAGATGGTCACGGACGGGCAGTGGACATGGACCTCGCCCATCGCCGGACTCCCCGGGATCCCGTCGATTCCGGTGACGAATTATCTGGGCTGGTTCGTCGTGGCACTGTCGATGGCCGTGATCGTGGAGTTCGCCGGAAAGTCGGTGATCCGGACGGATCCGCCTCGTCTCACAGATTCCGCACCCATCGTCCTGTTCATGTGGACGTGGCTGGGCTCCGCCTTCGCGCACGCAGTCTTCCTCTCCGGTCCCGAATTTCGATTCTCCGCGATCTACGGGTTCGTCGTCATGGGGACCGTCGGCGTTCCCCTCGCGTGGACGTGGACCACCCGATCGAGGCGAAGGACGATCGACACGGCGCGGTGATCGTCACCGTGCGTCGTCGACCGGTCTGGTTCTCTGGCACGATGTCGCTGTGCAGTCGACATCACGCGAACGTAGTACTCGTAGACGGAACCGCATCGCGAAGGTGCTCGCGCTCACCCTGTTGCTCGCGCCGCTACTGACCGGGTGCCTCCGCGCCCAGGTGTCGATCGGTGTGTCCGCGGACGATCGGGTGTCCGGTCAGATCGTGGCCGCGACGATTCCCACGTCGGACGCCGACACCGGCCCCCAGTTGGTCGCACCGTCGACTCTTGCCAGCAAGATCCGCATCCAGGAGTACCGCCAGGACGGATACGTGGGCACCGAAGCTCGATTCAACGATCTGTCCTTCGGAGACGTGCAGACCCTCGGCCAGATGTCCGAACAGGCAACGGGCAGCTATCAACTGGTGCTCCAGCGCGCTGGGGACACCGTCACTCTGGACGGCAAGGCCGATCTGCAGAACGTTCCCGCTCAGGGCACGGACGTGCAGTTCACCATCGCGTTCCCGGCTCGAATCGGTACCACCAACGGAACCCGTGAGGGCGACAACATCATCACCTGGAAGTTGCCGGCGGGTGAGGTCACGTCGATGCGCGCCGAGGTCAACTACCCCGACCCGAACACACGCAGTTTCGCAGGATGGGCAGGAATCGTCGGGGGCGTCACCGTCGGCATCGCAGCGATCGTCGGCGCCATGGCGTGGGTGACACGCAATCCTCCCGTGCGACGCACACCGTCGTCCGTGTGACCGATTTCCGCGACGCGGTCAGGCGGGCGACGGCGGCCGGTGCGGCTCTCGCTGGTGTCGGTGCGGCGACGACGCTCGTCAATGCGCTGTCGATGAGGTCGCTGCGGCGGCCCACATCCGATGTTCCCGGCTCGGTCGCCGTCTGCATACCGGCAAGGAACGAGGTCGATCTGGTCTCGGCGGTCGTCACCGATCTACGGCAGCAGGTTCACTGCCCCACCCTCGAGGTGTTCGTTCTCGACGACGGGTCGACCGACGGCACGTTCGGCGCTGCCGTCGCCGCGGCTGATTCCGATCCACGGTTCGAAGTACGCCGCTCGACGACGGAACCGCCACCGGGATGGACGGGCAAAGCGGCTGCCTGCCGCACGCTGGCGGCGCGAGCTCTGGCGGGCGAGCCCGACTGGATAGCGTTCGTCGACGCCGACGTGCGCCTGTCGGCCGGGGCGATAGCTGCGGCCGTGACGGAGCTCCGACGCGGGCGTAGCGCCCTCGTCAGTCCGTGGCCACGGCAACGGGCGGACAGCGTCGCCGAGCGTCTCGTGCAACCACTCCTGAGTTTCTCCTGGTTGTCGACGCTGCCGGTACGGGTCGCCAACACCTCGACCAGGCCGTCGACCGTCGTTGCGTGCGGTCAGTTCCTGATGTTCGACGCCGCCGCGTATCGAGATGTCGGGGGACACGAGTCGGTCGCGAGCAGCGCCACGGAGGATCTGGACATCGCCCGGGCGCTACGCAGGGCCGGGCACCGTACGGCCGTGGTGTTGGGTGGTGAGCTGGCCCGGTGCCGGATGTACGACGGTTGGTCCGATCTCCGCGCGGGATACAGCCGCTGGCTGTGGAGTGCGTTCGGCGGTCCGGTCGGTTCGACCGCGGTTCTCGGCGCGGCTGCGCTCGCCTACGTGCTTCCGCCCGTCGCTGCAGTGTTCGGCTCGGGCCGTACTCGTCGGTGGGGGCTCGTGGGGTACGGCGCGGCGGTGGCAGCACGTGTCGTGGCCGCCCGAGCCGAGTCGGGGGTCGTCGGTCCAGGAGCTGTTGCTGCAGCGTCGGTTCACCCGGTGTCCGTGCTGCTGTACGGCGCACTGACGGTCGACTCGTTTCTCAGATCGAGGACCGGCTCGATCACCTGGAAGGGTCGTCCGCTCTGACGAGTTCTCCGGGCACGTGCTACCGACAACCGTTGGGTCCTAGACCCTGGCGGCGCACAATCCGAGGTTGGTGAGCACTTCGCGCGTCGCCTTCGCGAAGTTCAGGGTGATGAAGTGCAACGCCGGTGCGCCTTCGGCGATCAGCCGCTCACCGATCTGCGTCGCGAGTTCGATACCCACTTCGCGCACCGCTGCCCTGTCCTCTTCTCGGCCGGTCCCGGCTGCGGCGGTGAAGCGGTCGTCCAACGCTTTCGGCAGCGCAGACCCGGACAGCGCCAGGGCCCGTCGCACCGTGCGAAGCGACGTGATCGGCATGATCTCCGGGACGATGGGCTTTGCCCCCTGCTCGGGGTCGAACGCGGCCACCCGATCTCGCAGACGGAGGTAGTCGTCGACGTCGAAGAACATCTGGGTGATGGAGTACTCGGCTCCTGCACGGAGCTTGTTCACCAGAACCTGGGTGTCCTGTTCCAGATTCAGCGCACGGTAGTGGCCTTCGGGGAACGACGCGACACCGACGTGGAAGTCGCCCAACTCCCGCACGAGCGTGACCAGCTCGTCTGCGTATTCGACACCGTCCGGATGCTTTTCCCAGTCGCCGAGCGGATCACCGGGAGGGTCACCACGAAGGACCAGGATGTTGGAGATTCCGCGGTCCGCATAGGAACCGACCATGGATCGCAGCTCGTCCACACTGTGCGAGACGGCGGTCAGGTGCGCCACGGGCAGCAGCGTCGTTTCCTCGGCTATCTGGCCGGTGACACGCACCGTCCGATCCCTGGTGGACCCACCCGCCCCGTAGGTCATGGACACGAACGCAGGCTGCAGCTGCTCGAATTCCCGCACCGCGCGCCACAAACGCGCTTCACCGGCCTCGTCGCGAGGAGGTGAGAACTCGACGGAGAACGGAATCCGTGCCGCGCCGTCACTGCGCAGCCGGTCCACTATCGACGGCGTCCTCGTCACGAATCCGTCGCTCGACCGCCCCCTGACGGAATCAAATGTCACCGAGACATCATAGATTCTCGCCTGAGGTGGTGCGAGGGAAGGTCGCGGAGCGTGCGAATCGGACGCGGACCGCTACTGTTGAAACCGCAGCCTGCACGTTCGGATCGACTGGAGGATCTTCTGTCCGGGAAAACGACCACGCCCAGCACCGTCGACCTGACGACCGTCGACGCCTCCGTCGGCGCACCGGTCGACTCGGCCGGTGCCACCGCACCTCGCGAGTTGGTCGAGACCGCTCTCGCGGAGTTCTTCGAATCCCGTCGTGAACAGGTCGCCGCCGTGGGCGGTGGGTACGCCTCCGCCGTGCGCGACCTGACCGAATTCGTTCTCCGGGGCGGCAAGCGCGTCCGCCCGTCGTTCGCGTGGAGTGCCTGGCTCGGCGCAGGCGGGCAGCCGTCGGGCGATGCGGCTGCGGCGGTGATCAAAGCCTGCTCGTCGCTCGAGCTGGTTCAGGCCTGCGCACTGATCCACGACGACATCATCGACTCCTCCACGACGCGTCGCGGTTTCCCGACGGTGCACGTTGCTCTCGCCGATCGCCACCGGTCCGCCGGCTGGGCAGGCTCGTCGGCCAGGTTCGGTGAATCGGCCGCGATTCTGCTGGGAGATCTCGCCCTGTGCTGGGCGGACGACATGCTGCGCGAGTCCGGAATCGATGCGGACGCCTCCGCGCGCGTGTCGCCGGTGTGGTCGTCGATGCGACTCGAAGTGCTCGGTGGACAACTTCTGGACATCGAAGCCGAGGCCGGGTTGGACGAGTCCGTCGAGGCAGCGATGCGCGTCAACCGCTACAAGACCGCGGCGTACACCGTCGAACGTCCTCTGCACCTGGGCGCCGCCCTGGCCGATGCGTCACCCGAGCTGATTGCGGCGTTCCGTTCCTTCGGCACCGACATCGGACTGGCGTTCCAACTCCGCGACGATCTGCTCGGCGTGTTCGGCGATCCGGCGATCACCGGGAAACCGTCGGGCGACGACATCCGCGAGGGTAAGAGGACCGTGCTGATGGCCGTTGCGTTGGCCGATGCGGATGGGCCGTCCGCCGCGTTGATCCGCGAGTCGCTCGGCGATCACGAACTGTCCGAGGAGCGTATCGGCGACGTCCGAACGGCGTTGACCGAGCTGGGTGCCGTCGACGATGTCGAACGCAGGATCTCGGATCTCACCGAACGAGCATTCGTGGCGCTCGACAACAGCGAGTGCGAGCCAGGTGCGGCCGAACAACTGCGGCGCATGGGCACAGCAGCAACACAGCGCAAGTACTGACGTACACGCTCCGAACACCTGACGAAAGGCTCACGTGCGCGCCATCAATGGACCCACGAACTCGGTGGTCGTCGTAGGAGCCGGATTGGCCGGTCTCTCGGCAGCACTGCGTCTCCTCGGTGCGGGACGGTCGGTGACGGTGCTCGAACGCGAGCAGTCCGTCGGCGGCCGGGTCGGCATCTATCCCGTACAGGACGAGGACGGATCGCACCTGTACGACATCGACAACGGGGCCAGTGTGCTCACGATGCCCGACCTGATCGAATCCGCCCTCGCCGCCGTGGGTGAGACGTTCCAGTCCGTCACCCCGGCGATCGAACTCGAATCGTTGGCGCCGAGCTATCACACGCGCTACGCCGACGGCACGTCCATCGACGTCTTCGCGGACCCGGAGGTGATGGCCGCGGAGGTGGAGAAGAAGTGCGGCGCTGCCGAGGCCGAGGGGTATCGATCGCTGCGCCGCTGGCTCGCTGCGATCTTCGACTCGGAGTTCGATCGGTACATCGACTCCAACTTCGACTCGCCTCTCGATCTCGTGTCGACTCCGGCGGCCTTGCGCGACACCCTCACCCTTGCCCGTCTGGGCGGGTTCGGCAAGCTCGGACCCAAGGTGGATCGCTTCCTGAAGGACGATCGCTTGCGTCGAGTGTTCACTTTCCAAGCCCTGTACGCGGGGATGGCGCCTGCGCGGGCACTCGCGGTCTACGGCGCGATCGCTCACATGGACACTTCGCTCGGGGTGTACTTCCCCGTGGGCGGAATGGCGACGATCGCGGCGGGAATGGCCGATGCAGTCCGCAAGCACGGCGGTTCCGTCGTCACCGGCACCGAGGTCGCGGACATCGTGGTCACCGACGGCCGGGCGACGTCGGTGGTCACGTCCGACGGCACCGAGTTTCCGTGTGACGCACTTGTCCTGACGCCGGATCTCCCCGTCGTCGACGCGCTGTTGGACCGAGCGGACGTCACTTCCGCGGGCCGACGCCGTGGCTACGGCCGGGTGTCGCCGTCGGCGGTGGTCTTCCACGGCACCGTGCCCACGTCCGTGACCGCGACGTGGCCGAGCGAGTCGCACCACACCATCGACTTCGGGGCGGACTGGGCGGCAACTTTCCGCCGTATCACCGCTCGTTCCGGGCGTGGCTCCCTCATGAGCGATCCGTCGCTACTGATCACGCGTCCCTCGGTGTCCGATCGGTCGTTGCTGGTTCAGCGGGGTGGAACGGCGTGTGAGCCGGTGTCCGTGCTCGCCCCGTGTCCCAATCTGGACAGCGCACCACTGGACTGGGCGCGGCTGCGCGACCCTTACGTCCAGGAGCTGGGGATCGAGCTGGAGCGCCGCGGGTACCACGGGATACGGTCGATGACGATCGATCACATCGACACGCCGCAGACGTGGGCCGATCGCGGGATGGTGGAAGGATCGCCGTTCTCCTCGGCTCATGTCTTCCGTCAGACCGGCCCGTTCCGACGTCGGAATCTCGTGGCCGGGCTCTCGAACGTCGTGTTGGCGGGTTCGGCGACCACGCCGGGTGTCGGCGTGCCGACGGTACTGGTGTCCGGCAAACTGGCCGCCGAGAGAATCGTCGGCGCACCGTGACATCCGCCCGAGTCGCGGGATGGTTCGGATCGTGCGAAATCACCAACTAAACTGACTGCGGCCATCGGCGCGGTGCTTCGTGTTCACCGTCCGGACCACACGCACTTCAAGTCCGCGACACCGAGAGGAGGATGACAGCAACGATGTCCCCGGTTCAGGGTTCGGCCCCATCCGAGAAACCCGGCGACAGCACCGTTTCGAGCACTGCTTCCTCCTCGGGTGCGGCGGGTGATTCCCGGGTTCGACACCTCGCTTCGTTTCTTCGTAGTCCGGAAGGCCACGCTGCCGTCCTCGGCGTCGTGGGCGCGGCGCTCATCACGTTCGGTGGCTTCGGCGCAGGCAGTGTCCGGCGCCGCGATCCGTTGCTCGAAGCCATGCACCTGTCGTGGCTACGGTTCGGCCACGGTCTGATTCTCTCCAGCATCCTCGTGTGGGTCGGTGTCCTTCTGATGATCGTCGCCTGGGTCCGGCTGGGCCGCGCGACGCTCGGTGGCCGCACCTCGCTGCGAGAGTTGCGTTGGGTAGTCCCGGCGTGGACGGCGCCGTTGTTGCTGGCCGTCCCGATGTTCAGCCGGGATGCATACTCGTACTTGGCGCAGGGGGCGTTGCTACGCGACGGCTTCGACCCGTACGCCGTCGGTCCGGTGGCCAATCCCGGAATGCTGTTGGACAACGTGAGCAATGTCTGGACCACGACGACGGCACCGTACGGGCCGCTGTTCCTCCTGCTGGGTCAAGCCATCACGAGTATCACCGGCGACAACGTCGTGGCGGGGACGATGCTGCTGCGGATCACGATGCTGCCGGGCCTCGTGTTGATGATGTGGGCCGTCCCACGTCTGGCGTCGCACCTCGGCGGCAAGCCCGCTATCGCGCTGTGGCTCGCCGTCCTCAACCCACTCGTACTCATCCATCTGATCGGCGGCGTTCACAACGAGCTCCTGATGGTCGGTCTGATGACCGCTGGAATCGTCCTGGTTCTCGAACGCAAGCACGTTGCGGGCGTCGCGCTGGTCGCGGTGGCGGTCGCGATCAAGGCAACGGCCGGGCTGGCGTTGCCGTTCATGGTGTGGATCTGGATGATTCACGAACGGGAGAAAGCCGTCGCGGAGAATCGTGCACCGTCCTCCCCCATCGTGTCGTTCGCCAAGACAGCGGGAACCGGCGCAGGAGTGTTCGCCGCGGTGTTCGCGATCGCGTCCGTCGTGGCCGGTGTCGGAATCGGGTGGCTGACGGCGTTGTCCGGCTCGGCCAAGATCATCAACTGGCTATCCCTGCCCACGATCCTCGCGCACCTCGTCACCGTCAGCACGTCGTGGTTCCTGGATCTCCGTCTCGGCCCTGTACTCGAAGTGACACGGATGCTGTGTGCGCTCGCGTTGGCGGTCATCATCGTCGGTACCTGGTGGTTGTTCCGCAGAACCGAACGGGACGCGGTGAAGGGCATCGTCATCGCGCTCGTCGCTATCGTCGTTCTCTCCCCCGCCGCTCTGCCGTGGTACTACTCGTGGCCGCTGGCGCTCGCGGCCGGTTTCGCGTTGTCGACCAGGACGTTGATGGTTCTCGTGGGGCTGTCCACCTGGTTGATGCTCGTGTTCCGGCCCGACGGATCGATCGGGCTGTACACGGTTGCGCATGTCGCGCTCGCAACGTTCGCGGCCGTGGTCGCTGCGGTGTCGTTGACTCGGGTGGATCCGCTCCGCCTACGCGGACACCCCGAGAAGAGAAGTCCGAGGAAGACGTCCGAGCTCGACACGACGGACCGCACGAGTACGGCCGACCATGGGTGAACTCGACGCGATCGACCCAGCGCTGCACGACGCATACCGCCTGTGCCGGGATCTCAATGCCCGCCACGGTAAGACGTACTTCCTCGCGACGAGGCTTCTTCCGGTCGAGAAGCGCGCTGCCGTGCATGCTCTCTACGGGTTCGCGCGCATGGTGGACGACATCATCGACGTCGACGTCGACGGGTCTCTGACCGAAACGGACACGGCTGCAACGTCTCTGGCGCCCGCGGACGAACGTGCGGCCGCCTCCGTCGACGAGCTCGAACTGCGAGTGACGGCGGCTCTGAACGGCGAGCAACTCGGCACCGGTCCGTCGGACATGGTCCTTCGCGCCTTCGTGGACACCGTGAACCGGTACCACATCGATCACGAGTACTTCCGTGCGTTCTTCCATTCGATGCGCATGGACATCCCGGGCACCGAGTTCTTCAAGGCCCGCTACCGGACCATGCCCGAACTTCGTGAATACATGTACGGGTCCGCGGCCGTCATCGGCCTCGAGATGCTGCCCATTCTGGGCACCGCCGTCGACGGTGCGGAGGAGCCTGCCGCTGCCCTCGGCGAAGCCTTCCAGCTGACCAACTTCATTCGGGACATGGGCGAGGACCTCGACCGAGACCGGATCTACCTGCCCACCGACGAGCTAGCGGCGTTCGGCGTGGACGAGGATCTTCTTCGGTACTGCCGTCGGGAGAAACGAACCGATCCGCGGGTGGACCGCGCGCTTGCCCACTTGATCGTGCACACCCGTGCGATCTACCGGGTCGCGGATCCAGGGATCGATTTTCTCGATCCTCGGGTGCGCCCAGGTATGCGGACCGCGTCGCTCCTCTACAGCGGAATTCTGCGCGAGGTCGAGGAGAACGGCTACCGAGTGCTGTTCGAGCGCGCGCGGGTGTCGCGCGGACGGAGGCTGTCGGTGGCGGCGCCGAGGCTGCTCGCCACCGGGTGGATCAACCTCAGAACGCCATCGCCTGCGCGCGCCTGATCACCTCGCGCATGAGGTGACCGTGCATCGCGTCGATAGGCCGACCGGGGAGGCTGTCGTCGGCCTCGAACAGCCACTTCAGAATCTCCTCGTCCTCGAATCCGCCGTCGTGGAGAACGGCGAGCAGTCCGGGAAGTCCTTTGACGATCTCGCGGCGTTCGGCGTCGAGAAAGACCTCGGGTACGCCGGGGACGCGTTCACGCTTGACTGCCAGGAGCTGGCGGTCGCGAAGCATCTGCTCGACCCTCGACTTCGGAACCTCGAGGATTTTGCTCACGTCCGTCAGCTGTAGCAGCGATTCGGACGGATCGAGGACGTCGCCTGAGTAAGGGATTGTGCTCACTGCAGTAACGTTAACTGCTTCGGTCTCGTATACGAAAAACGCCCGTACCGCGCACGAACGCGGGCCGAGACGACGTCGGTGCTCGGTGCGGCCGAGACGAAGTCGATACCAACCCTGGCTACCATCACGTAGGCAGCGCCCACTTTTTCCACAGGAGGTAGACGAGGTGATGTGGAAAGATCTGCATGGATCCGTTTCGACGGGTTCGTTGCTGGATCGGCGCTACCGGATCGACGCGCCCATCGCACGTGGCGGAATGTCGACCGTGTACCGCGCACTCGACACCCGGCTGGACCGACCGGTCGCAGTCAAGATCATGGACCCCAAGTTCGCCGAGGATCCGCAGTTCGTCGCCCGGTTCGAGTTCGAGGCGAGGGCCGTGGCCAGGCTCAACAATCCGGGCCTCGTCGCTGTGTACGACCACGGCCGAGACGGAGAGTTCGCGTTTCTGGTCATGGAGTTGGTGGAGGGCGGAACCCTGCGCGAACTTCTCCGTGAGCGTGGGCCGATGCCGCCGCACGCGGCTGCCGCAGTGGTCCGACCGGTTCTCGACGCCCTGGGTACCGCTCACCGTGCAGGCCTCGTTCACCGCGACATCAAACCCGAGAACATTCTCATCTCGGACGGCGGGGACGTGAAGATCGCCGATTTCGGCCTCGTTCGAGCCGTGGCGGCCTCGAATGCCACGTCGAGTTCCGTCATTCTGGGCACAGCCGCCTATCTCTCGCCCGAACAGGTGACGACCGGGTCCGCCAATGCGGGCAGCGACGTGTACGGCGTGGGTGTCGTCCTGTTCGAGTTGCTGACCGGGCGTACCCCCTTCAACGGTGACACGTCCCTCTCGATCGCGTACCAGCGGATCGACAACGATGTTCCCCATCCCAGCGCGTACATCGCTGGTGTACCGCCGGAATTCGACGAGCTGGTGGCCCGCGCCACCGATCGAGACCCGGCCTCCAGGTTCCAGAACGCCGACGAGATGGCACGTGCGCTCCGCGTGGTGTGTGGACGGTTGGAACTGCCCCCGTACCGCGTGCCTGCGCCGCGGCGTTCGGCCGAACATCGCAGTGCTGCAGCGTTGGGTGCGCCCACCACGTTCGCCGGCGAGCGCCCCGCCGCCGAACCACCCACCCAGGTGGTGTCGTCCACGCCCCCACCGGATGCTGTGGTGCATCACACCCGCGTTCAGACTGCACCGACGTATCGCGGCGACGCTTCGGGACCGACCGTCGACGACGACTCGGCCGATGCCGCACCGTCGCGCGCACCGGGTCGCCGCGAGTACCAGTTCCCCGACTTCGATGCCGACCGGCAGCGTTCGCGCCGAGCCATCGTCATCTGGCTGACCATCGTCGCGCTACTGGCGGTCGCCGTGGGAATCGGAGGTTGGTGGATGGGATCGGGCAGATACACCTCCGTCCCCGAAATCGGCGGATTGGATCTGCAGAGCGCACAGAGCACGCTCGCGGCCGCGGACCTGGAGAACACCGTCCAGGGCACCTACTCGGACACCATGCCGGTCGATGCTCTGATCGGCACCGACCCGGCCTCCGGTTCACGGGTGGCGAAGGGCGACACCGTCGACGTGCTCGTGTCGCTGGGCAAGCCGACCGTTCCGGACATCACGTCGAACATCTCGATCGGTGACATGCAGGATCTGTTGCGTGAGCGAACTTTCGAACCGGTCGACGGCGGTGAGGCTTTCAGCACCACCGCACCCGTCGGCGGGGTCGCGGCGTTGGATCCGGCGCCGGGAACCACACTCGCCGTCGGCGACACCGTCAAGATCCTGCGTTCCAAAGGCGCACCGCCGGTGGATGTTCCGGACGTGAACGGCTTGACGGCCGAGGAGGCGACGGCAGCGCTCGCCGCCGTCGACATCTCGGTGTCAGGCACCCAGGAGCAGTTCGACAAGGACGTCGACGGCGGCCGCGTCGCGGGTACGTCACCGGAGATCGGCACGTCCGTCACCGCGGGAAGCAGTGTGGAACTGCAGATCTCGAACGCGGTGTCGGTGCCGTCACTGCTCGGCCGGTCCGTCGGCTCGGCACGAGAGACGGTTCAGCGGTTGGGCTTGGACGTACAGGTCCGTCAGGTCTTCGACACCGACGGCTCACTCGTGGTGTCGCAGACCCCGGGACCTGGATCCAGAGTGGCCCCGGGGTCGACGGTCACCGTCGTGTCGTTGCCCTGATGCGGCAGTACTTCAGCCGCGCAGCATCTCCGCGACCAGGAAGGCGAGTTCGAGCGACTGCTGAGTGTTGAGCCTGGGGTCGCACGCTGTCTCGTAGCGCCCGGCCAGATCCAGATCCGAGATCTCCTGAGCGCCACCGAGGCACTCGGTGACGTTGTCCCCGGTCAACTCGACGTGCAGTCCACCCGGATGCGTTCCGAGCGCGCGGTGGATCTCGAAGAAGCCCTGAACCTCGTCGACGATTCGGTCGAAGTGTCGCGTCTTGTATCCCGTCGACGCCTCGTGCGTGTTCCCGTGCATGGGGTCGCACTGCCAGATGACCTGGTGTCCGGTGGCCTGCACCTTCTCGATGATGGGCGGCAGTAGCTCACGGACCTTGCCGTTGCCCATCCGCGAGATGAGGGTGAGCCGGCCGGGCTTGTTCGTCGGGTCGAGGCGTTCGACGTATTCCACGGCCATGTCCGGCGTGGTGGACGGCCCGATCTTCAGCCCGATGGGATTGTTGATCAACTCTGCGAGCGCGATGTGCGCCCCGTCGAGCTGACGGGTCCGGTCGCCGATCCACAGGAAGTGCGCGGACAGGTCGTACAGCTTGGGATGCTCGGCGTCAGCGTTGTCCAGCCGCAGCATCGCGCGCTCGTAATCCAGTACCAGTGCCTCGTGACTGGCGAAGATCTGCGCGGTTTCAAGGTTGGGATCCTTGACACCACAGGCGTCCATGAACCGCAGACCACGATCGATCTCCCCCGCCAACGCCTCGTACCGGGCACCGGCAGGCGAGTTCTGGACGAACTCACGGTTCCAATCGTGCACCTTGTGCAGATCTGCCATACCTGCGCCGGTCAGGGCGCGCACGAGGTTCATCGCAGCGCTCGCGTTGGCGTACGCGCGCACCAGGCGAGACGGATCGTGCTGGCGGACAGCCTCGTCCGCGACGAGGGAGTTGACCATGTCACCGCGGTAGGACTTGAGGCCCAGCGCGTCGACATCGGCCGACCTGGGCTTGGCGTACTGGCCGGCGATCCTGCCTACCTTGACCACCGGCAGGCTCGCGCCGTACGTCAGAACGACCGCCATCTGCAGCAAGGTGCGGATGTTGCCCTTGATGTGCGGCTCCGTGTTGTCGACGAACGTCTCCGCACAATCACCACCCTGGAGCAGGAAGGCCTCACCCCGCGCGACCGCGGCCAGCTGGTCCGACAAGGACTCGACCTCGCCTGCGACGGTGATCGGGGGAACGCTCTCGAGCACTTTCCGCATGTCGGCTGCCTGGGCCGAATCCCACGACGGCTGCTGCGCCGCCGGCCGTGCGAGCGCGTCGTCGAGTTGCTGGCGCAATGTCGACGGCAAGGGCGGCAGGTCGGGCAAGCGGTCGATGGGTACGTCGACAGTCCAGTTCACCGCTACAGGATATTCGCACCGATACCGGTGCCGGCGTCGGGCTCCCCTGTCTGTCGCCGTGTCAGCTCGAGGCGTCCTCGACGGCCCTGTATTTGGCGAGATTGTGCCGGGCGTCGGCCAATGCGTCGTGTGCATCGTCGGGAGCGGGAGGCAGATATGGACTACCTCGGTCCTCCCAGTGTTGACGAAGCTCGCGAGTGAACCGCGGCAGCGATCGAGGCAGCTCGGTCATCGACCCCCAGAGCTGGCAGAGCGCGACATGGTCGTATGCGGCGACCCAGGCCCACAGCTCCACTTCGGCACCCGGGTACGGCACCAGGAACTCCAGCAGCTCGTCGCGGATTCTCGCGCGGCTCTTCCACAGCGGCGACGAGTACGGTGGCAGCTTGGGAAGGACGTTCCGGCGGACCCACTTGCCCGCCCGCTCGGGATCGAACTCGGAGGACACGGCGTAGAACTCACGTCCGTCCTCGGAGACCACAGCGATCGAGACCAGCTCGATTGTGCGACCATCCTCGATGAACTCGGTGTCGTAGAAGTAGCGCACGCTTCGAAGACTATCGGGCAGCCACAGGGTCGGCGTGAGTGGAGCCTGCGGAATGAATCAGGCTCAGCAGTGAGTGGAGCCTGCGGAATGAATCAGGCTCAGCAGTGAGTGGAGCCTGCGGAACGAATCAGGCTCAGCAGTGAGTGGAGCCTGCGGAACGAATCAGGCTCAGCAGTGAGTGGAGCCTGCGGAAGAATCGGGGTGGGTGGTGCCACACCGTCGTCAATCGCTATCGAGCACGCAGAAGGAACACGATGCTGGAAACACCCGAGATCGCCGCGGATCCGTCGGCGGGATCGACGCGACGTCGCACGTCGCCGTCGCTCGTCGCCGTGTGCGTGATCATCGCGGCCGCAGCGTTGGCGGGCATCGCGTACAACATTCTCGGCTTGCCCGGTTTACGTGGGCTGACACCTCTCGGGAACTACTACCGGATCGACCTGGACGTCTACCGAATCGGCGGTGGCGTGTTCGCGTCCGGTTCGCCGTTGTACGGGCAGATGCCTCCGACTGCGCTGGGCAACACTCTTCCCTTCACGTACCCGCCCATTGCCGCTGTTCTGTTCAGTCCGTTGTCCGCGGTGAGCCTGTACTGGGCGAACATCATCGTGACGAGTGTGTCGCTGGTGTTGCTGTTCGCCACCATCGTGCTGACGTTGAGGTCGCTCGGCGTGGCGTCTTCCCTCGGCGCCTCGGTGTCCGCATGGAGGGAACAGCACCTACCCGGTCCTGTTCTGTTGTGGTCCGCGGCCGGGATCTTCGCCGCTGCGCTTCTGCTCGAGCCCGTGTTCTCGACTCTCGACTACGGGCAGATCAACATCGTGCTGATGGCGTTCGTCGCCGCCGACTGCCTGCTTCGTAAGACTCCGTGGCCGCGCGGACTCCTCATCGGTTTCGTTGCCGCGGTGAAGCTGACACCTGCCGTTTTCGTCCTGTACTTCCTGCTTCGCAAGGACTTTCGTGCTGCCGTCGTAGCCGGTATCAGCTTTGCTGCGTTCACCGCACTCGGATTCCTGATCACGTTCTCGGACTCGGTGACCTACTGGACCGACACATTGATCGATTCCGACCGAATCGGTAGGCCCGCGTACCCCGCGAATCAGAGCATCACCGGTGTGCTCGCGCGATTCGGACTCGAAGATTCGCTTCGCTCGGTTCTCTGGATCGCCCTGTCGTGCTGCGTCCTCGCGGTGGCGGCGCTTGCGATGCGCCGAGCTCTCTCGGCCGGGCAAGGCGCCCTGGCCCTGGGAGTGAACGCGATCTTCGGTTTGCTGGTGTCTCCGGTGTCCTGGTCTCACCACTGGGTATGGGTGGTTCCGTTCATGGTGGCACTTACTGCACTCGCCTACCGCAGGCGTAGCTACCTGACGCTGGCGTTCGTCGGCGTCGGCGTCGTCCTGATGCACTTCGCGCCGCACTGGCGGCTGGCACCCGGCCGCTACTCGGGACTCGGGTGGCCGCTGTGGGACCAGGTAGCGGCGTCGTCGTACGTTCTCTGGGGCGCCGCTGCTCTCGTCGTCGTCATCGCGCTGCTTCGCTCGCCCGGAGTCGGTCGAACCCCGTCTTCGTCCTGACGACCCCGCAGAACACTCAGCTCGCGCGGGTGTCCGGGATTCGCTCGGAACCTGCGACGGCGGAGTCCTCGGGCTTCTTCTTCATCGACGCCGCGTACACGTCCACGTACTCCTGACCGGACAGCAACATCAGGTCGTACATGACTTCGTCGGTGACTGCGCGCTCGACGAAGCGGTTGCCCGCCATGCCGTCGAAGCGCGAGAAGTCGATGGGCTTACCGATCTTGATGGTGATCTTCGCCGGACGCCACATCTTGGAACCGATGGGGTTCATCTTGTCGGTGCCGATCATCGCGACGGGAACCACCTGAACACCGGTCTGCAGAGCAAGCCGCGCCATGCCCGTCTTGCCCTTGTACAACCGACCGTCGGGCGAACGGGTGCCCTCGGGATAGATACCGAGGAGCTTGCCCTTGCCGATGACTCGCGCGCCTGCATTCAACGCGTCCTGCGCCGCATCCGCTCCGGTCCGGTCGATGGGGACCTGACCGACCGCGGTGAAGAACCACTTCTGGAATGCGCCCTTGAGCCCGGGGCCGGTGAAGTACTCGCTCTTCGCGAGGAACGTGATGCGCCGCTGCACTTTCAGCGGCAGGTAGAACGAGTCGAGAACCGCCTGATGGTTGCTGGCGAGGATCATCGGTCCTCGCGCAGGAATGTTCTCGAGGCCCTCTATCGTCGGCCTACCCAGTGCAACCAGGAGCGGACCGATGAGGACGTACTTGAACAGCCAGTACCACATGGCGTCCTTTCTGGTGAGACCAACGATGTCGAGTATCGGGTGCAGAGGAAACTGTACCTACCGTTTATGACGCCAGCCACAGATAGTGCGCACACGGGAGAAGCATCACAGAACCGGACCGTGAGGTCGCGTCCGGACCGTCGGCGCGAGGCCTCGCCTGCGTCAGTGCGACGCCGTCGAGAACGCGCTTCGTGCAAGGTCGGCCGCACCGATCATTCCGGCGGCCTCGCCTAGCTGGGTGGCGCGGATGGTCGCGAGTGGGCGGTGCCCCGCACCCGTCACCAGGCGTGCACAGTGCTCGGTCGCTTCGTTGAGAAATTGACTGGACGACGTCGCCACTCCGCCGGCGATCACGATCAGATCGGGATCGTAGACATCGCTCACCATGGACAGCCCGACACCGAGCCACCGAGAGAACTCGTGCATGGTGCGGATACCGATCTCGTCGCCGTCCTGAGCCGCCGAGGCGATCCTCCGTCCCGTCAGCGAACCGGGATCGAGAAAGACCTCACGGGCCAGAATCGTCGACGAACCCTGATCTGCGGCAAGAAATTCGACCGCAGTGTCCACCAATGCCGTTCCGCTGCAGTACCGTTCCCAGCAACCTCGCTTGCCACAGGGGCAGGCACGACCGTCGGGGACAACTTGGATATGCCCGAGTTCCGGTGCAACACCGTAACTTCCGCGGTAGATCTTGCCGTCGATCAGAAGCGCGGCACCGATACCCGTTCCGATGGCGACCATCACGACGTTGCGCCCGTCGGCTGCAGCACCGAATCGGTACTCGGCCCACGCCGCCGAGTTCGCGTCGTGCTCCAGCACGACGGGCAACCCGATACGATCGCTCATCCGTTTGGCTACCGGGCTACCCACCCATGGGAGATGCGGGGCGAATCGGACCGACGTTCGATCGGAATCGAGGAAACCTGCGACCGCCAGACCGACTGCCTCCACGGGGTGCCGAGTCGCGAGTTCGCGGACGACACGCTCCAACCCGCGCTCGAGGGCCGCAGCGGTGTGCGGCGTCGGCGACTGGGTGGAATCGATGACCTGACCGGACGCGTCGACAACGGACGCACGCAAACTGGTGCCTCCGACATCGATACCGATCGTGAGTGATTGACGCTGCCGTTTCATTGTCCGACCTTTCTCGGCCGCCCCCAACGGCTATCTCGAGCTTTCGTGCTTCGGCCACCCCAGGAACGGCTGTCCGTCAGTTCCCGGGCTTCTCGGTGGCCGCATCTTTCACGGTAACCGTAATCGGAACGAACTTCGCTCGTCGAACTATCGGGTCTTCCGTGTCGTGCCCGACAGTGCTGTCCCCGCCGTGAGGCATGTCACCGGAGGTGTCTTCCACCGACGACGACGCTGCGGTGTCGCGTGCACCGGCGTAGCCCTCACCAGGAGCAGGGCGGCCCGCGTGCTCGGCCATGATCTGCCTCAGCAACGCCAGAACCGTCGCACCCTCGGAGGCGAGCAGTGTCAACAGGTCGTGCTGCTCCCCGCGCAGCAAGGCAGCCAGCGCGCAGACCGGGCACCAACTGCACCCCTGCTTCGGTCGTTCGCTCTGCTCCTCGACAGCTTGACGGAGAACAGGTTCCAACCTCGTCAGCACCGTCTCCGCGAGCGACCACAATTCAGCCGCGACATCCGAATGGCGCTCGTTCACGTCGAACTCACGCCCCGACAAGCGTCCCGCGCACTGACCTTCATGCCGGCCACACCGCCGGGTCGGGACGGAAACGGATGACGAGGCGCCCGGCGTCGAACTCCGCACCGAGCACGATGCATCGCCTCAGGACGGAAGCGAGCCGAACGCGCCTGCGAACGCCGTCGGCCCCGATGATCACGTCGTCGTCCACGCGTCCGAGAGTGAGGGTCGACGGATCGACGAGCGGCAGAACCATCGTCATCGCGTAGATCGACTCCAACCCTGTTCCTGACTCGTGCGCGACGGTCGGCGTGTCCGTTCCCGGTCGCTCGTCCGTCGTGTCGGTGGTCCGTTGCGTGTTCAGTGCAGCAAGAGAGACCAACCCTACCGGCTCCTGGGACGCCTGTTCCACGACGACGACGGCCGTACCTGCCGCCAGGTCGGACACCTCTCCGAGCACCTCCTGTTGAGCGGACCGCCACCCTTCGAACCAGAAGACGGCGGGGTGCGCTCCGACCAAGCCGATCGACGACGAATTGAGCAGCGGCAGAACTTTGTTGACGACGATCGTGTCCACGGCCAGACCCGTCAGCGCAGCCGCGGACAACGTCCGCCTGGCTTCGGCGACGCCGACTCGGTCCGGGGTGAGCACCACCGTCATCGATGTTCGAGAGTGGTCGAGGAACAGTTCCCTGATACGTTCCGCCGCGGTGACGATGTTCTCCAGCATCGCGACGACGAGGGTCAGTCTCGGGTCCGTGCCGGTTCCGGCGACGATCCGGTCGTGGCGCGGCCAGAGCCGTTCGAGATACCCGGCAACGAGGTCCGGCAGTTGAAGAATGCGCAGTGCGTCCGCGGTGGCCGGAAGGTCGACGAACACAGTGTCCCAACGGGATTGGTCTATGAGATCGACCAACCGATCGAGACCGACGAGTTCCTGCACCCCTGGAGCGCCGATGATCTCCTCGGGATCGACCGCACCGAACCGGACTCCGTGTTCGTGGCCGGCGCCGGCCATGGACAGGATGGAGGTCAACGCGGCGTATTTCGTCGCCACCAGGGCCAGAGTGTCCAGTTCGAGAACGTCCAATCCGGGCTCGACCGCCGCGGGCTCGGCGCCGCCCGCTCGGCCGTTGTTCACGCCGAGCACGTCGGTCACCGAGTGCGCTTGATCGAACGAGACGACGAGAGCTCGCGATCCCGCCCGGACGTCGTCGACAGCCGACTTCAGCGCAAACGTCGTTTTGCCCGCACCGCCTTTGCCGACGAACAGCCGGACTGCAGTGCGGGCATCGGAACGGGCCTCGGTCAGCCTTCGACTCGCTTCTTCAGTTCTTTGAGTGCAGTGTCGGTGATGACCTTCTCTGCCTTCCGCTTGAACAGACCGATCATCGGAATGTTCAGGTCCACGGCGAGTTCGTACGTGACCTCGGTACCGCCGGCTGCGTTGTCCTTCAACGTGTACGAGCCGTTCTGCGATTTCTGCATCTCACCCGACACCAGTTCCCAGGACACGGACTTTCCATCCGCCGCCCACTGGTAACTCAGCTCGTAGGTGTCCTTGACCATGCCCGCGTCCAGTACGAACTTCACCCGCTCCGCGCGACCGTCGGATCCGGCCGCGACGACCTCGACGGACTTCGCCGCCGACACCCAGGACGGGTAGGCATCGAAGTCCGCGATCACGTCCATCACCTGCGCGGACGGAGCATCGACTGTGATCGACCTCTGAGTTCTCTCGGCCATCGTGGTTACTCGGTGTCCCTTCTGTTCTCACGCCGCACTTGTTCATGTCATCGGCAGGTACGTACGTCACCCGTGCCGGGAGCACTGCCGTCCTTCATCTCACACGATGGCAGGCGGGTCGCACAACGGCCGCTCACCTGCCGCGCGTCCCGCCTCGAGCTCCCGTTTCACTTCGAACGCCATTGCCTTGCCTGCTACCCTTCGTCGTCGATTCTCCGCGGCGAGGTCGATGGACGTCCGGACGGCCGGCTCCGCGTGCAGAAAGTAATGGAGTACGACGCCGTCGAGCTTCGGAACGGGCTCGAGCCAGACCTCCATCGTTCCCGTGAGGGCGCCTTCGACAGACCACCTGAAGCCTTTGTCGGCGCGATCGTCGGTGACGTCGACGCGGAGGTCCGGCCACCATCGGCGCCAACGCCTCGGATGCCCCAGCGACTCCGCCACGGCGGAACCCGGCGCAGCGACGAACGTCTGATCGGCTACTTGGACACTGCTCATGAGATGAGCTTCACACATCGGGACTTCAGCGCGCGCACGAGGCGGTCGAACCGGCCTCGCAACCGGGTCTACAGTGAGACGAATCCGACTACTCGTGAGTAGAGCTAACGTTCATTGGAGGTCACCGTGCGCGAGTTCACATCTCCCGCCGCTTTTGTCGTCGAAGAATCTGCGTCGGTCGTGGACACCGTGTTCGCTCGGGCAGCCTCCGAACCTCGGTCGGTCGCATTTCGCCGGTCCGTCGACGGTTCCTGGTCCGATGTCACCGCCGAGCAGTTCGCCACGGAAGTGAACGCCGTCGCGAAGGGCTTGATCGCCGCGGGAGTCGAACAGGGCGATCGCGTCGGGCTCATGTCGTCGACTCGGTACGAATGGACGGTCGTGGACTACGCGATCTGGGCCTCGGGCGGCGTCACGGTCCCGATCTACGAAACCTCGTCGGCGGGTCAGGTGGAATGGATCCTGTCCGACGCCCGACCTGTTCTGCTGATCCTCGAGACCGAGAAGCACGTCACCGACACAGCGGACGTGGTCGCCGCCGCAGAATCGGTTCGGACGACGTTCCGGATCGACGCAGGCAACGACGAGGACGGAGCCGTTGCTCGGTTGACCGAGCTCGGAGCAACCGTCGAGGACAACGCCGTACGCACGCGTGTCGACGCTCTGCGCTCCTCTGATCCAGCGACGCTCATCTACACCTCCGGCACCACCGGGCGACCCAAAGGTGTGCAGTTGACGCACGCGAACCTCGTCGCCGAGTCGCGTGGAATTCGCGAGACGTCGCTGAAGGAGTTGCTGCGTCCCGGCAGCCGGACGTTGATGTTCCTGCCGTTGGCGCACGTTCTCGCTCGCGCGGTCACGATCGCCGCGTTCGACGCCGGCACAGCCGTCGGACACACGAGCGACATCCCCAATCTCGTCGCGACGTTCGGTTCCTTCCGCCCGGACTTCATACTCTCGGTGCCCCGCGTGTTCGAGAAGGTCTACAACACTGCCAAGCAGAAAGCACACGCGGACGGCAAGGGCAAGGTCTTCGATGCAGCCGCGGACACTGCCGTGGCGTGGAGCGAAGCACAGGACACAGGCGCCGGTCTGGTTCTGAGGGTCAAGCACGCTGTGTTCGACAAACTCGTCTACTCGAAGTTGCGGGCCGCGCTGGGCGGACAGTGCCAACTCGCGATCTCCGGTGGCGCGCCGCTCGGTGCACGCCTCGGCCACTTCTACCGAGGTATCGGCATACCGATCTTCGAAGGCTACGGACTCACCGAGACCAGCGCAGCATTCGCGGTCAACACGATCGGCCACCAACGCGTCGGCAGCGTCGGACGACCGCTCCCCGGCAACACGGTCCGTATCGCCGAGGACGGTGAGATCCAACTCCGCGGCCCGGTGGTGTTCGACGGCTATTGGCGCAACGACGAGGCATCGGCCGAGTCCTTGGACGAAGGGTGGTTCCGCACAGGAGATCTGGGTTCGGTGGACGGCGACGGATACATCACGATCACCGGCCGCAAGAAGGAACTCATCGTCACAGCAGGCGGAAAGAACGTGTCGCCGGCAGGGCTCGAGGACCGGTTGCGCGCGCACCCACTCGTCAGTCAGGCCATCGTCGTCGGCGATCAGAAGCCGTTCATCGGCGCCCTCATCACGCTCGACGAGGACGCACTGTCGGGATGGAAGGACGCACACGGCAAGTCCGCCGACGCGAAGGCTGCGGATCTCGCGACCGACCCCGATCTCATCGCCGACCTCGATTCGGCTGTGGCGGACGCGAACACCACCGTCTCGCACGCCGAAGCGATCAAGAAGTACCGAGTACTCCCAGGCGATTTCACCGAGGACGCCGGTGAGATGACACCGACCATGAAGCTCAAGCGCAACGTCATCACGGCGTCGTACGCCAAGGACATCGAGGCCATCTACTCCAAGTGAACGTCGCCTGTGATGGAAGCCTGGACTTTCCCGGCTTCCATCACAGCAAGCGTCGAAGCTTCGCTGCCAATGCGTCCCACTGCCACTCGGCTCGGACCCAGGAGCGACCTGCGTTTCCCATCGACGTCGCGAGCGCTCGATCGGAGAGTATCCGTACGACGGCGTCGGTGATCGCATCGACCGACGTGCCGTCGACCACCAAGCCGGTCTTGCCTTCGAGGACGGTTTCCGGTGCGCCACCGGACATTCCGGCGACGACGGGGACTCCGGTCGCGGACGCTTCGAGGTAGACGATGCCGAGACCTTCGACGTCGAGACCGGCGCCTCGCGTCCGGCTGGGCATCGCGAACACGTCGGCGATCGTGTGATGAGCCGCCAGCTCGGCGGAAGGGACGGTCCCGGTGAAGATCACGTGCTGCTCGACACCGGCCTTGCGTGCCAACGTGCGCAGGGCTCCTTCGTAGGGACCGCCTCCGACGATCACCAGGACCGCGCCGTCCACCTTCGCCCGAATGCCCTCGATCGATCGGATCAGATAGTCCTGCCCCTTCCTCGGTACCAGCCGGGACAGGCACAGAACAGTCGGACGGTCTCCGAGTCCGTATCGAGCCCGCAGCTCGGCTCGCGCACCGGCGTCCGGTGCGAAACGGTCGGTGTCCACTCCGGACGGAACGTGTTCGAGGGCTGCACGTGGACCGAATGCCGCGGCGAATCTGCCTCGGGTGTATTTGCTTACGTAGGTCACCGTATCGACGGTGTTGCCGATGATGCGCAGGGTTCCCCGCCCACCGGGGACCATCGACCACCCCACCTCGTGACCGTGTGTACTAGCGACGACTGTCTCCGCGCCCGCGCGTCGCACCACCGGAGCCATCACCGCGAGCGGTGCCGCCGCGCCGAACCACACCGAATCACATCCGTGCGCCCGCACCAGCTGCGCCGCCCGCCGTGCCACCAACGGAGTGGGAAGCATCAGCGTTGTCGGGTGCCGAACCACCTCGAACGGCTGACGCTCGTCGAACTTCACATGGCTGTCTCCGCGCCACCGCGGCGCGTAGACCACCAGCTCGTCCGCAGGAAACCGTGTGGCAAAGCTGTGCAGGTAGGACTGGATGCCGCCCGGGCGTGGTGGAAAGTCGTTCGTCACCAGCAGAGTCCGAGGCATGTGTTCACCGTAGGTCAGCGGGACTGCTGGAGAACCCACGACCCCCATCGGCTCACGAACTCGTCCAAGCCTGTTCCCAGAGCGGAGGCGACGCCCGCCGCTGTCTCGACTGCAGTCTTGGGGCCGTCGGCGAGTTGCATGTACAACCGGCGCTGTGCCGGCTCGCCGAATTCCGCTGCCACGAAGGCGAAGACCGACCACGCGGACTCGTACGCGAGCGTGGTGCGCACTCCCCCCGCCGCGAAGTCGGAATCCTCCGGAAGCACCGTCGGTGGACCTCCCTGCATCACTACAGCACTCAAAGTCGGTGCGATACGGTCGAACTCGATATTCGATTCGCGGTAGCCCGAATAGTCGGCGAACCCCTCGAGGACCCACATGGGTGAGCCGTCGACGGTGTCGGATCTGGCCGCGACATGGGTGAGCTCGTGGCGCAGAACGGTTCGGGTCGTGACATCGGTGAGCCGAGCAGGCGCTGCGGGCCCGAACACGACTCGTTGCCCGGTCACCGGCCGGTCCTGGCGCACCGCATCCGAGACAGTCACGGCGGCGACGTCGGACTCCGCGGTGGCGTCTCCGGCCGATGCCGCGAATTCCGCTGCCGATCCGGAGGTGAAGATCAACGCCGACTGCGGCCAGTCGTCGCCGTAGAAACTCGTGACGGCATCGACGGCCGAGGGCAGCTCGGCAACGACCGCGTCGACGAGCGCGCTCTGGTCCGGATGGCCGAGCACGACGGAGGTACCACCCGCGGTGGCAACCGATCGGGCAATAACGGGCCCGAAGTCCCACGGCCCGCGCCACGTCGTCCGATCCGTTCCCGGCACCGGTGTGTCCGACACGATGCGCCACTCGTCACCACGCCGCGCCACCACCAGGGAAACCGGTCGCCGTGTCGATTCGGCGTCGGGTCCGGACACTGCGTAGCGCAGCACCACGGACGGCGCCCAAACGTCGGCGGCGTTCAGCGGCGACGCGATCGCCGAGGGAACCGGAACCTCCGGCTCGTCGACCAGTTCGTATCCCCAGTCCGAGAAGGGGACTGCGGACATGTCGTTCGCTCGACGGACCTGGGCCTGCAGAAACTCGGGATCCGCCGCGGGATCGACGACCTGCTCCAACGCGTCGACGTCGTTGGTGCGGAGTGCGTCCGCCCATTTCTGCAGCAGCGCCTCGACGCCGTTCCGCCGACCGTCCTCGTAAGGGTTCGAAACAGTCGTCGACTGCGGTGAGTTCGGCGGTGGCGTCGTGGTTGCTCCGGACGCGCAGGAACCGAGCACGACCACTGCACACAACGACGCGAACGCCGAACGAAGCGCCCGCGTTCGCACGACGAAGATCAGTAGCGACGTGCGCCGTAGTACGGGAACGACGCCATGGACTGCACCTTCACCGGGACGCCGAACGTCGATGCGTGCAGAACGTTGCCGTTACCCGCGTACAGGCCGACGTGAGACGCATCGGGGTAGAAGAGCACGACGTCTCCGGGCTGCAGGTCCTTCTGATCGACGGGAGCGCCGCCCGCGGCCTGAGCCTGACTGGACCGCGGCAGGGTCTTTCCCACCTGCTTGTAGGCCCACACGACCAAGCCCGAGCAGTCGAAGCCGTCCGGTCCGGTCGCGCCCCACACGTAGGGCTTACCGATCTGGGTGAGCCCAGCCTGCAGGGCACCGGAACCCGACCCGGGGATGAGGTTGGACAGAATCTTGGACAGATCGAACCCGGGCGGCAGAGGCGAACCCGCAAGCTCGGCCTGCTCCGCTCCGGACAGTGCGTTGAAGCTGGCGATGACCTCCGCCATCTGACTTTGGAGCTCGCTCTGCTTGGCCTGAAGATCGTCGCTGACGACCTTGGCCTGCTCCGCTGCTGCACGCGCGGCGTCGGCCGCGGCACGTGCTGCCTGATCCGCCGCCGCGGCATCGGCACTGGCCTGCTTGAACTGCTCCACCTGACGCGCCGTCTCGGCGGAGATCACGTCGAGTGCGGACATCTGATCGAGGAGCTGCTGTGGAGAGTCACTGACCATCACGGCGAACAGGCGGTTGGTGCGGCCACCCTGGTAGTTGGCGTTGGCCACCTTGTCCACGGCCGGTTTCACCTGCGCCAGGGCCTCCTGGGCCCGATCCAGCTCGGCCTGGTGCGCACCTACAGCGGCTTCGGCGTCCTGCTGCACAGCCGTCTTCGCATCCAGGTCGATCTGGGCGTTGTGCAGAGCTTCCGTCGTCTGCTCGGACTCCCGGGACAGATCTGCGAGCCGCGTCTGGGCGTCGGACGCACTGTCGACACCCGGTTGCGCGCCGGCCACGGCTGTTGGGGAGACGACGAGGCAGGCCGCGAGAATGGCCGCCGCGAGAATGCCCTTCTTCGAGCGGGTGACGCGCTTGACAGTCGGTGTCGCCACGAAAGGTGACTCTCCGTTCTTGCAGTTCGTAGTCCAAAGGGGTGCGCCGAGATGAAACTTTCGGCGAAGAAACAAACCCTACCCATGAGTAGGTGCCCGCGAGCGTGGAACGAGACCGAATTTTCGGACTTTTTCCGGAACTCGATCCTGCTCCATCGAGGTCGACGGTCTCGAACAGGTTACGGTTCGGCAGCCGACGAGTCCATTCGGCGACCTGCCAGGCTCCACGCACCGGTGTCTGACGAAAAACAGCACCAGGCGAGCCCGTGAGGCTCACTCCTGGTGCTGTCCTTACACACGATCATCGAATCAGTAGCGACGTGCTCCGTCGAACGGCATCGACGAGACGGGCGCGACCTTGACGGGGACACCCGACGTCGACGCATGGATGACGTTGCCGTTGCCCGCGTAGATTCCGGAGTGCGATCCGCCGTAGAAGGAGACGACATCGCCCGGCTGCAGGTCGGACTGCGACACGGGGGTGCCTGCCGCGGCCTGGTCGTAGCTGGTGCGCGGCAGACTGATGCCGGCCTGCTTGTACGCCCACTGAACGAGTCCGGAGCAGTCGAACGAGTCGGGGCCCGAAGCGCCGTAGACGTACGGCGATCCGATCTTCGACTCGGCGGCCTGAACTGCCTTGGCAGCCGGGGTGACCTGTGGTGCGAGCGGTGCGGGAGCCGCAGGCAGACCGGGGATCTCGGTCGGCAGCGGCGGAAGACCTGGGATTTCCGGAATCTCGAAGGTACCGACTCCGGGGATGGTGATGGGGGCCGCCATTGCGGGGGCTGCGGGCAGAACGACCGCACCGGCAGTGATCGCGCCGGCTACGAGGATTCGACGCAATTGGCGGGTTGAAGTATGTGACGCCACGAGAAAGGGTTGCTCCGTTTCTTCCACTCATCCGCCGACCGAGTTAGCTGACGGGTTCGGGCTGGGAAGATCAGCCCTACCCACCCGGACGCTGGTAGCGGCCGAAGCAGGATTCACCCCAATGGAAATCGGGTTCCCGGTACGGGCGCTCTCGCGAGCATCCCGATTAGGCGGTGACTTGCGACGCCGCTCCGGTTTGGATTGGCGAGACTCCGCAAGGTCTCAGGAAGATTACGAAACGGCATACCCCTGTGTCGACCCCAACTCGCCGAAGCGACCCGAAGAAGTCGATTCGACCCTAGATCGCGCGTCGATCCCCGCTTGTGTCACGAGCCGGTAACGAACCCCCGGAAGGGTCCTGTTCCGGGCCGACGACGAGACGTAGTTTCGGCACGAGACCACTCTCGGCAAGAACATCCATGGCCCCCAGTTCTTCCTGGTCGAGCGCTATCCGAGGGCGCGGAATCCCGACGTCCACCGGACGCCCCTCGGCCGTACCGGGCGGTCCGAGCAACACCGTGACGACACAGTCTGCGCACGCGATGTCACGGACCTTGCAATCACTGCAATCGATGATCATGTGATCTCCATCTCTTTCCCGTTTGGTCGACCCTTCACGGCGAAACCTAGCGATCCACTCCGACACGTTCAGCGTCCCGAGCAAGATCGGCATTGCTGTCGGTGCCTGTCGCTACCGTCTGCACTCGTGAGCGTCCCGATTCAGCTGAGCTTCGACGAGCTCGACACTCCGTTGCACGACACGACGTTCGTCGTAGTCGACCTGGAGACCACAGGTGGCAGCCCGGACACCGAAGCGATCACCGAGATCGGGGCGGTGAAGATTCGGGGCGGCGAGGTCATCGCCGAGTTCGCGACGCTGGTGGACCCGGGCCGATCCATTCCGCCGTACATCGTCGAGCTCACCGGGATCACCACTGCCATGCTGATCGGCGCCCCTCGGATCGACCGAGTGCTGCCCAGCTTTCTCGAGTTCGCCCGCGGCTCGGTCCTCGTCGCACACAACGCCCGCTTCGACACTGCTTTCCTCAGGGCGGCCGCGTCACGGCTGGACATCGCCTGGCCCAAGTTCCAGGTGCTCTGCACGGTCAAACTCGCCCGACGAGTACTCACCCGCGACGAGGCACCCTCGGTGAAACTGTCGGCACTGTCCTCGCTCTTCCAGGTCAGCACCGTACCCACCCACCGCGCCCTCGACGATGCACGAGCAACGGTCGACGTACTGCACGCTTTGATCGAGCGAGTGGGCAATCAGGGTGTCCACAGCTACGCGGAACTCGTCGACTACCTGCCTGCTGTGTCGGCCGGGCAGAGAGCCAAACGCTCACTCGCCTCTCACCTACCCCGTACCCCGGGCGTCTATCTCTTCAAGGGACCGGGCAACGAGGTGCTGTACGTCGGCACGTCGAACAATCTGCAGCGGCGCGTGCGCAATTACTTCACCGGGTCCGAGACGCGTGGCCGCATGAAGGAAATGGTGGGCCTCGCCGTCGGCGTCGACCACGTCGAATGCGCCCATGCCCTCGAAGCCGGAGTGCGCGAGCTTCGACTTCTGTGCGCCCACATCCCCCCGTACAACCGCCGCTCCAAGTTCCCCAAGAAGGGTTGGTGGATCACGACCACCACGGAGGCGTTTCCACGCCTCTCCGTCGTCCGCTCACCGACGGAGAACTCGATCGGCCCCTTCGGCGCCCGCGGTGATGCCGCCGACGCCGCTGCGCTCGTCTCCGAGGTACTCGGTATCCGTACCTGCACTCGCCGCATCCCCCGCACCTCCCTGCACGCGTGTCCGGGCGAAGCTGTCGGCGGGTGCGCCGCGGGTGGCCCCACGCCACTCACGCCCGACGAGTACGCAATCCTGCCGGGCCGGTTCGTCGAGCTCGCACACGGACGCGACGACTGTGCGCTTCAGGCCGCCCGGGATCGAATCTCCGCGCTGTCCGATGCCGAGCTGTTCGAGTCCGCAGCCAGGCTTCGAGACAGGCTCGCTTCGCTTGCAGACGTTCTACGCCGGATGCACCGGCTCGCAGCCATCGCGGCGATCGCCGAGCTGATCGTCGCCCGACGTGCGCCGGACGGTGGGTGGGAACTGGCCGTGGTCCGCCACGGCCGCCTCGCTGCATCGGCCGTCACCGCGCGCCGAGTGCACCCGATGCCCGTCGTGGAAGCGATCGTGGCAGCCGCGGAAACCGTCGTGCCGGACTCCACGCCCTTTCGAGGCGCATCACCGGAGGAAGTAGCCCTCGTCGGCCGCTGGCTCGAATCCGACGGCGTCAGGATCGTCCGGACCACCGACGGATACGCAGAGCCCGTTCACGGAGCCGGAGGGTGGCGGCAGTGGTGCACCACCGCTCGCACCGTGTCCAGGCACGAACGCGCGATGGCCGTCACACCGGTGGAGGACACCGGCGTCGGCGCCCACCTTCGTGCGGCGCTCTAAACTCGGCAGCATGATCAACGCAATCGTCATGATCGATGCCGAGTCGCACGCCATCCCGGAGACCGCACAGGCGGTCGCGGACGTCGACGGCGTCACCGAGGTCTACTCGTGTGCAGGGGACGTGGACCTCATCGCGATCGTCAAGGTCAGGGACCACGCACAGATCGCCGACGTGATCACGCAGCACATCAACAAGGTGCCCGGTGTCGTGAACACCGCCACCCACATCGCGTTCCAGTCCTACTCCAGCGCGGACATAGAAGCGGGCTTCTCCATAGGCGAGTAGTCGGCCGGGCGCAGCGACCCCGTCAATCGAGTTCGTTGGACCGTGCGATCCATCGATCGAGCAGGCTTGCGGTTCCTCCGGAATCGACGGCGGCAGCAGCACGTTCGACACCACGCTTCAGCAGACCGGTCAAGTCGTCGGCGACGATCCCGGACGTGATCCCGTCGTGCGCCGTCAGTGCCGCAGCGGCGTTCAGCAGGACTGCGTCGCGCACCGCACCATGCTTGCCGGCGAACACCTCCCGAGCCACCTGCGCGTTGAAGGCAGCGTCGCCTCCGCGGAGCGCGTCGATGTCGACGAGATCGAACCCGAAGTCCCTCGGGTCGATCCTGGCCACCGTCACGTCGCCACCCGACACGATGTGCACTGTCGTCGTCGTGGACAGCGTTATCTCGTCGAGGCCGTCGTCACCACGGACGACCAATGCGCTGGTGCCACGACCGGCGAACACCCGGGCCACGACGGGAAGCAACGAGTCGAACGCACAGCCGATCAGACCCGCCCGCGGCCGCCCCGGGTTGGTCAGGGGACCGAGCACGTTGAAGACCGTCGGGATGCCGATCTCCTTCCGCGGAGGGCCCGCGAAACGCAGCGCCGGATGGTAGACAGGCGCGAAACAGAACCCGATTCCCACGTCTCGGACCGTGGTCGCGACACCGTCCGCTCCGAGCCCGAACTTCACTCCGAGGGCCTCGAGCACATCCGTCGTCCCACTTCGCGAAGACGCAGCACGGTTGCCGTGTTTGACCACCGGAGCTCCGGCCGACGCCACGACGAGGGCGGCCATCGTCGAGATGTTGACCGTGTCGGCGCCGTCGCCACCCGTACCGACGACGTCGACGGCATTCGGTTCGCTGTCGACCAAGGTCGCATGGCCCAGCATCGAGTTCGCCAGTCCGCTCACTTCCTCCGGAGTCGGACCCTTCATCTTCAGAGCGACACCGAAGGCCGCGATCTGAGCGGCAGTGGCGTTGTCGGACATGATCTCGTCCATCGCCCAAGCCGTGTCGTCGGCGGAGAGATCGACGTTCGACGTCAGCGCACCGAGTACGGCCTTCCAGGTCCTGCTCGGCACACCGTTGCTCGCATCTGTCATCGACTACTCCCCATACCTTCCTCGGCCGTTCCAGAGCTCGACGCCCTGGATCGGCAGTCCGCGACGTGCGACCGAAAGCCTAGTCAGCACCGGCCGGAGACGCCCCTCCAGGTTGCAGCGCGTCCCACCCCTCGACCACACCACCTCGCCGCTGCGCGAGACCGGCCATTCGCGAGCGTTCCTGTGAGCAGTGCAACGCGTCGATCACCTGCACCCGCTGCAGCGTCAGGCCGACACCGCCCTCGACACTCGGGCGGTAACCGATGGTCGGAATCTCCGGGCGCGGGCGCGGATCCATCACCGGCTCGTACCCGTCCTGCGCGGCGACGGCCGTCGCGTCCTCGATCTGGTCCGGCGGCAACACCAGGTGATGACGGAACACCGCCTCCGCTGTGTCGACCCATCCCGCAGCCGCTCCGCGACCGAGCGCCGTCGAACACGATTCGGCGTCGTCGAAGGAAAATGCCACTACCACCAAATCGTCCCTGGCGGGGTCGAGAGGAACAGTCTTCGCCCCTCCGAACAACCGCCGGAACCATGATGCGCCACCGTTCGTTGCCATGAGGCGAGCCTTGCACGACAACCCATGCGCAGCGTGGTCGATGCCCTTGACCTGGCCATACGCGGGAGCCGGCAATCGCCCCTGCGTCGGCGACGCGCCAAGACCGGACCCGAGTATGCCTCCGGTACTACGAGCAGTCATACTTCTTTCTGTGACGAGCGCTGTAGGGACTCAAGGATCGGCAATCACCCAACGCGTGCACTCGCTGAACCGTCCCAATATGGTCAGCGTCGGCACCATCGTGTGGCTGTCGAGCGAACTCATGTTCTTCGCTGGACTTTTTGCGATGTACTTCGTCGCGAGGGCGCAGGCAAACGGAAACTGGCCACCGGAACCGACCGAGCTCAACCTCGCGCTCGCCGTTCCGGTCACCGCCGTGCTGATCGCGTCGTCGTTCACCTGCCAGCTCGGGGTCTTCGCCGCCGAGCGCGGTGACGTCTTCGGACTGCGACGCTGGTACGTCATCACCCTGGCGATGGGCATCTTCTTCGTGGCCGGACAGGGCTACGAGTACTACCACATGGTTCACGAAGGCACGACGCTCTCCTCGAGCGTCTACGGATCGGTCTTCTACATCACGACCGGATTCCACGGACTGCACGTCATCGGCGGTCTGATCGCATTCGTCTTCCTCATCACTCGAACGCTTGTCAGTAAGTTCACGCCGGCACAGGCCACCGCCGCGATCGTCGTGTCCTACTACTGGCACTTCGTCGACATCGTGTGGATCGCGTTGTTCGCCACCATTTACTTCATCCGCTAGTAGACATAAAGCAGATCAAGTGTTTTCACTTCGCCAACCGCAGCGAACGACCTGTATCAGCCCCAGGCCGTTCGGTCCGTCCCGACACGACAAGGGATAGAAGATGAGTTCATCTCCCCCAGCAGCATCCGATGCCGCAGCCAAGAACAGGCGCAAGCGCAAGACTCGTCGCCGTGTGACCGGTGCGCTCGTGCTGATGATGGGACTCCTGAGTGCAGGATTTCTCGCATCGGCTCTGACCCCCACACCGCAGGTCGCGACGGCCGATCAGGATTCGGCCGCTCTGATCCGCGAAGGCAAGCAGTTGTACGACACCTCGTGCGTCACGTGCCACGGCGTCAACCTGCAGGGTGTGCAGGACCGCGGCCCGAGCCTCATCGGCGTCGGCGAAGCTGCCGTCTACTTCCAGGTCTCCTCGGGACGTATGCCTGCCGTACGTAACGAAGCTCAGGCGATCCGTAAGCCACCGAAGTTCGACGACAAGCAGATCGACGCTCTCGGCGCGTACATCCAGGAGAACGGTGGAGGCCCCACGGTCATCCGCGACAGCAACGGCGAAATCGCGCAGTCCTCGCTCGCCAGCGGCGACGTCGCTCGCGGTAGCGAACTGTTCCGCTTGAACTGTGCGTCGTGCCACAACTTCACCGGTGAGGGCGGCGCACTGTCCTCCGGTAAGTTCGCTCCCCCGCTCGGACCTGCATCGGAGCAGGAGATCTACGCGGCCATGATCAGCGGCCCACAGAACATGCCGAAATTCTCCGACCGTCAGCTGACGCAGGAAGAGAAGATCGACATCATCTCCTACGTGAAGTCCGCTCAGGAGACCAAGGCTCCCGGTGGATGGGGACTCGGCGGCTTCGGACCCGGTACGGAAATGATTGCTATCTGGGTTGTCGGAATCGCTGCCGTCGTCGGCGCGACGATGTGGATCGGATCACGGTCATGAGCGAAGCCGATCCCGAACGCACAAGCCATGGCCACGATGACAGCGCGAAGGTCGACAAGGTGGATCTGAACAAGAAGTACACCGACGAGGAACTCGCCGGTATGACACGTGAGCAGTTGGTCGAACTCGGCACCAACCTCGACCACGTGGACGTCGCGTACCGTCGCGACCGTTGGGCTGTGAAGGGCACCCGCGCAGAGAAGCGGGCCGAGCGCAGCGTTGCTGCCTGGTTCACTCTCGCCGGCGTGTCCGCGGTCGCGTTCATCGCGATCTACCTGTTCTGGCCCTGGCAGTACGCCGGCATGGGCGAAGAGAACTACGGCGCCTACTCGCTGTACACCCCGTTGATCGGCCTCACCATGGGTCTGGCGATCCTCGGTGTCGGCGTCGGCGCAGTCCAGTTCACCAAGAAGTTCATCCCCGAAGAGGTGTCCATTCAGGACCGCCACGACGGTGGTTCGTCCGAGGTCGACCGAAGGACGGTAGTCGCCGAGCTCGGTGACTCGCTCGCGACGTCGACGATCGGTCGTCGCAAGGTCATCAAGCGTTCACTGTTCTTCGGCGGTGGCGCACTCGGAATCATGGCGCTGTTGCCCCTCGGTGGCCTCGTCAAGAATCCATGGGCCGAAGGCGATGAATCTCCACTCTGGGTGTCCGGCTGGACGCCGCGCTACCCTGGAGAGACGATCTATCTCAGGCGCGATACCGGACGGCCACACGACGTCGTTCTGGTCCGCCCCGAGGATATGGATGCCGGAGCCATGGAAACTGTGTTCCCGTTCCGCGAGGCCGATCGCGACGACGACCACGCGCTTCTCGCGTCGCTGCGCGGAATTCGTAACTCCGTGATGCTCATTCGTCTTCGTACCGAGGACGCGGAGACGGCCATCAAGCGCAAGGGCCAGGAGAGCTTCAACTACGGCGATTACTTCGCCTACTCCAAGATCTGCACGCATTTGGGTTGCCCGACTTCGTTGTTCGAGCAGCAGACGAACCGCATTCTGTGCCCGTGCCACCAGTCGCAGTTCAACGCGCTGGAATACGGCAAGCCGATCTTCGGCCCTGCCGCTCGCGCATTGCCACAGCTGCCGATCACCGTGAACGAAGAAGGCTTCCTCGTTGCCAACGGGGACTTCATAGAAGCCCTCGGACCTGCCTTCTGGGAGCGTCCGAACCGCGAAGCGGAGAGTGAATCATGAGTCCTTCACTGCAGACACTCGCAGCGAAGCAGGCAGACGACGTAGACAGTCGGTACCACCTCGCACCGGGTCTGCGCCGTCAGATCAACAAGGTGTTCCCGACGCACTGGTCGTTCCTTCTCGGCGAGATCGCGCTGTACAGCTTCATCATCCTGTTGCTGTCCGGTGTCTTCCTGACACTGTTCTTCGACCCCTCGCTCAGCGAGGTCGAGTACAACGGCATCTACGAACCGCTGCGCGGTGTCACCATGTCCCGTGCGTACGCGACGACGCTCGACATCTCGTTCGAGGTCCGCGGCGGATTGTTCATGCGACAGATCCATCACTGGGCTGCGTTGATGTTCGCGTGCTCGATCATCGTGCACATGCTGCGCATCTTCTTCACCGGTGCGTTCCGTCGCCCGCGTGAGGCCAACTGGGTCATCGGCTGCCTGCTGCTGATCCTGGCCATGTTCGAAGGCTTCTTCGGATACTCCCTCCCCGACGACCTGCTCTCCGGCACCGGCCTCCGCGCCGCGTTCTCCGGCATCACGATGAGCGTCCCGATCGTCGGAACGTGGCTGCACTGGCTGATCTTCGACGGCGACTTCCCCGGCACGATCATCATCCCGCGCCTGTACGTCGCTCACGTTCTACTGCTACCCGCCATCATCCTCGCGCTGATCGCGGCTCACCTGGCACTCGTCTGGTACCAGAAGCACACGCAGTTCCCCGGACCCGGCCGCACCGAGAAGAACGTCGTCGGCGTTCGCATCCTCCCGGTCTTCGCCGTCAAGTCCGGTGCGTTCTTCGCAGTCACGTTCGGTGTACTCGCGCTCATGGGTGGTCTGCTGCAGATCAACCCGGTCTGGAACCTCGGCCCGTACAACCCGGCTCAGGTGTCCGCGGGCTCGCAGCCCGACTTCTACATGATGTGGACGGACGGACTGGCCCGACTGTGGCCGGCATGGGACATCTACATCGCCGACCGCTACACGATCCCAGCAGTGTTCGCAGTGGCCCTGATCATGGGACTCGTCTTCACCGTGATGATCGCGTACCCCTGGATCGAGAAGCGCCTCACCGGGGACAATGCTCACCACAACCTGCTGCAGCGTCCCCGCGACGTACCGGTCCGTACCGCGATCGGTGCCATGGCACTGGCGTTCTACGTAGTCGCAACGCTCTCCTGCATCAACGACATCATTGCGTACAAGCTGGACATCTCCCTGAACGCAATGACGTGGATCGGCCGCATCGGCATCCTGGTGTTGCCGCCCATCGCCTACTTCGTGGCCTACCGCTTCTGCATCGGCTTGCAGCGCAGTGACCGCGCAGTACTCGACCACGGAATCGAGACCGGCATCATCAAGCGTCTCCCCCACGGTCAGTACGTGGAGGTGCACCAGCCACTCGGACCTGTCGACGACCACGGACACCCCATCGCTCTGCCTTACCAGGGCGCAGCTGTCCCGAAGAAGATGAGCAAGCTCGGCTCGGCCGGCAAGCCCGGATCCGGATCGCTCTTCCGTCCCGACCCTGTCTCCGAAAGCAAGGCACTCGAGGAAGCACTGCACCACGGCGAACTCGAGCAGCTGAAAATGCTGAAGGACTACCAGACGTCGCTGTACGGCAACGGTTCCAACGGCAATGGCAACGGCCACAACGGCAACGGCAACGGGGCCAACGGTCACAACGGCAACGGCTCGAACGGCCACGCTTCGAACGGCAACGGTGATCACTCACCCGCACGCCAGGAAAGCGACAGCGAGCACTAGCTACACGCAGAACCACGACGAGGGCGGCACCGATCCGGTGCCGCCCTCGTCGTATGTCGTACCCCCTCCCCTCCCCCACCCTCCTGCATCCGGCACCCTTCACCCGTCTGCCTCACGTCTCCCTCGCGGACCGAACGTGGCGTTCGGTCACTCCAAGTGACTGAAGGTGACGTTCGGTCACCTCGGAAAGTCCACCTGTAGGACCGAATGTGGCGTTCGGTCACTCCAAGTGACTGAACGTGACGTTCGGTCACCTTGGAAAGTCCACCTGTTGGACCGAATGTGGCGTTCGGTCACTCAAAGTGACTGAACGTGACGTTCGGTGCGGCTGCGGGTGCCGTTCCCCAGCGAGGCGGAGGTCTTGGACGGCGTGGGCCGGTATTACTATTGGTGACATGGTTCGTATTCCGTTGTCCCCCGAGGAGCTGTCGAGAGGTCTTCGCTTGGGTGAGTTGCTTCGCGCTACTCGCGGGCCGAGAACGATGACGGATGTTGCGGCGCAGGCGGGGATTTCGGTGGAGACGTTGCGCAAGATCGAGACGGGCCGGATTCCGACGCCTGCGTTCTTCACTGTTGCGGCTCTGTGCCGGACGCTGGGCTTGTCGCTCGATCAGGTTGCGGCCACCCTTGCCGACGCCGATCGTCAGGCCGACGCGTCCTGAGGGACTCACTGGACCCACCGTGCGGAGTCCGTCGGGCAAAGACTGTTACGTGGCCGCTGTACGACACGCAGAAACGACTGACGCCGACCCCCAATCGGGAGTCGGCGTCAGTCGTCGTGTGAGCTGTGTGAATTCAGTGCTTCTCTGGTCCGAGGTGGTACTCGAACACCAGTCCGGCGGCTGCCGACAGGACGAGCACGACACCGAAGGCGATGAGCCACCAGAGGAAGAACGCGAATCCGATGGCGGTGACCGATGCGGCGCCGGCGAGCAGGATCGGCCAGAAGCTTCCGGGGCTGAAGAAGCCCAGATCGCCTGCGCCGTCGCTGATCTCTGCATCGTCGAAGTCTTCGGGACGAGTGTCGAGACGACGGGCGACGAATCGGAAGTACGTTCCGATGATGAGTGTCAGACCGACCGACAGTGCGATGGCCGTGACACCTGCCCATTCGACGCCGGTCCGTGAGAATCCGGTGAAGAGGGCGTACACGATCCCGACGAGAAGAAAGAAGACAGTCAGGATCTCGAAGATCTTGGCTTCGATTTTCATTTCAGCATTCTTCCTGGGTCAGTTGCCTTCGGCGACGGATTCGGACTTCTGCGAGCGGTCCGTGGTGAACGGGATGGTGCTGGTGGCGATCGGGGACTGGCCGATTGCTTCCAGCGCCTGAGCGTTGGTGAGGCCTTCTCCGCCGTCGGATTCGGGCTTGCGAAGCTCGATGTATTCCTGGAAGTCGTCCGGGGATACTGCGCGCACCTCGAAGTTCATCATGGCGTGGAATGTGCCGCACATTTCGGTGCAGCGGCCGACGAAGGCGCCTTCGCGTTCGATCTCGGAGATCTGGAAGACGTTATCCGAGTGGTTTTCCTTCGGGTTCGGGAGGACGTCTCGCTTGAAGAGGAACTCGGGAACCCAGAAACCGTGGATGACGTCCGAGGAGGCAAGAACGAACTCGATGCGCTTGCCGGTCGGGAGGACCAGAACCGGAATCTCGTTGCTGGTGCCGACGGTCTCGATCTTGTTGTAGTGCAGGTAGGACAGATCCTGCGGGCTTGCACCGTGGATTGCGCCGGGAACGAATTCGCCGTCCTCGCTACCTTCGGCACCCTCACCTGGATCGGCGGCGGCTTCGGCTGCAGCCTGCGCTTCGAGGTCGGTGCCGTCGTACTTGACGACGCCGTCCTTCAGGTCCACCGTCTGGTAGCCGAACTTCCAGTTCCACTGGTACGCCGTCACGTCGACGGTCACATCCGGATTCGGTTCCTTCTCGTCGACGTAGTTCTGCACGACGACGGTGAAGTAGAACAGCACCGCGATGATGACGAAGGGAACTGCGGTGTAGAACAGCTCCAGGGGCACGTTGTATGCCGTCTGACGCGGGAACTCGGGCGAGTCCTTCTTCTTGCGGTGGAAGATGACCACCCAGAAGATCAGGGCCCACACGATGATGCCCATGATCAGGGCTGCCACCACGGACCAGGTCCACAATTCTCGAATCGACTTGCCCTGGGGAGTAATGCCCGACGGAAAGCCGAAGCGCAGAACATCGTTGTCGATGGAACAACCCGACAACAGCAACGCGGCCAAGCCGAGAAATACTGTTAGCCCAGCTCGCCGAAGGATCCGACTCTGCGCCACGTTCACGCCTTCCTGATCGCTCACCACTGAAGAATGAGGGCTTCCACATGCGGATGCCCTAGTACTACGCAGCGTAGACCAAAGCCGTCGCATCACCACTCTTGGGTCGCCCGCGTTGCGCGTACCGTGTCTGCGGCATACTCGAGGTTTCCGTGCCGCCTGGGGCGTCAGGATGCTGACGCCGTGGCAGCGGACCAATCCCCAACTGCGAAACGAGGTAGCAGACGCTGTGTGTGGACTACTCGGTGTACTGACGTCGACCGGCACCGATGCTGCGGGAGTCGACCTCGTGTCCTCCGCCATGCACTGCATGCGCCACCGCGGACCGGACGAACCGGGCACCTGGCACGACGACGACATCATCTATGGATTCAATCGTCTGTCGATCATCGACATCGCTCATTCACATCAGCCGCTTCGGTGGGGGCCGCCCGAGAACCCGACGCGTTACGCACTGACGTTCAACGGCGAAATCTACAACTACCTCGAACTGCGGGAGGAACTCTCTCGCGATCACGGCGCCGAGTTCTTCACCGAGGGCGACGGCGAGTCCATCGTGGCGGCTTTCCACTACTGGGGTCCGACGGCTGTGCGACGGCTGCGTGGCATGTTCGGGTTCGCCATCTGGGACACGGAAACGCGCGAGCTGTTTCTGGCGCGTGACCCGTTCGGTATCAAGCCGCTGTTCATGGCGACCGGTCCGGGCGGCACCGCGTTCGGCAGCGAGAAGAAGAGCTTGCTGGAGCTGACGGACCTGGTGGGTATCGGCACTGACCTCGACGCGAGAGCAACCGAGCACTACACGGTGTTGCAGTACGTACCCGAGCCGGAGACGCTGCATCGTGAGATCCGACGCCTCGAGTCCGGTTGCTACGCGACCCTCTCCCCCGGTGGGACTCCGGTGGTCACTCGGTACTTCACGCCGAAGTTCCCGGTGAAGCCGTTCGCGGCGGGTTCCGAGGCGGCTCGCTACAAGGAGATCGCCGAGGCGCTGGAGGATTCGGTCGCCAAGCACATGCGGGCCGATGTCACCGTCGGATCGTTCCTGTCGGGCGGCATCGACTCGACGGCCATCGCGGCTCTGGCGATGCGCCACAATCCGAACCTGATCACGTTCACCACCGGCTTCGAGCGTGAGGGCTACTCGGAGGTCGATGTGGCCGCGGAGTCGGCCGCCGCGATCGGGGCTCGGCATGTCGTCAAGGTCGTCGGCCCCGAGGAGTTCGCAGCGTCGATTCCGGAGATCGTCTGGTACCTCGACGATCCGGTCGCGGATCCGGCTCTGGTGCCGCTCTACTTCGTGGCGAAGGAAGCACGCAAACACGTCAAAGTCGTGTTGTCGGGTGAAGGCGCCGACGAGCTTTTCGGTGGCTACACCATCTATCGGGAGCCGCTGTCGCTCAAACCGTTCGAGTACCTGCCGAGGGGTCTGCGTCGCGCGGCGGGCGCTCTGAGCGAGAGGATTCCCGACGGTACGCGGGGTAAGAGTTTGCTGCACCGCGGATCCATGTCGCTCGAGGAGCGCTACTACGGCAATGCGCGCAGTTTCGGTGACGCTCAGCTGAGGGCGGTACTGCGTCATTTCCGTCCGGAGTGGACGCACACGGACGTCACGGCGCCGATCTACGCACAGTCGCAGGGCTGGGATCCGGTGGCGAGAATGCAGCACCTCGATCTGTTCACGTGGTTGCGCGGCGACATTCTGGTCAAGGCAGACAAGATCACCATGGCGAATTCCCTCGAACTGCGTGTCCCGTTCCTCGACAACGAGGTGTTCGCGGTCGCCGAGAAGCTGCCGTTGGAGCAGAAGATCACGAAGGACACCACCAAGTACGCCCTGCGGCAGGCGCTCGAAGGAATCGTGCCCGGCCATGTTCTGCATCGCGCGAAACTGGGCTTCCCGGTCCCTCTTCGGCACTGGCTACGCGGAACAGAATTGTTCGATTGGGCGCACGAGCAGATCGCTGCGTCGGAGACCGATCACATCTTGAACAAGGCGGCCATCACCGCGATGCTGAACGAGCACCGCGACGGCAAGTCCGATCACAGCCGACGGCTGTGGACCGTGTTGATCTTCATGGTGTGGCACGGGATCTTCGTGGAGAAGCGGATCGTCCCGGAGATCGCGGAGCCGACATACCCGGTGGACCTCTGACGGCGCACAGGCTGGTCTGAATCTCTACCTGAACTTCGATGGCCCGCACGCAACGATCTCGACTGTTGCGTGCGGGCCATCGACGTGAGGACTGCGATACCGAGCGACCTACGACGGCAGGAGTGCGCCGATCTCCTCGGCCGCGACGGAGCCGTAGGCCGCGCCGAGACGTTTCAGTGCGTCGTCGCGCACGAAGGTCCATTCCTGAGTACCGGTGGTCTCGAGCACGAGAACCGCGACGAGCGAGCCGAGCTGGGCGGCGCGCTCGACCGTCGCACCGGCGCGGTGCGCCAGCAGGAATCCAGCGCGGAATCCGTCACCGACGCCGGTCGGGTCGACCTTGCTTGTTTCCGGTACGACCTCGACATGCGTCCTCGTACCGTCGGCGGCGACGATCTCCACACCGGATTTGCCGAGCGTGGTGACTCGCAGTCCGACCTTCGCGGCGATTTCCGCCTCGGACAGTCCGGTCTTCTGACGCAGCAGTCCCCACTCGTATTCGTTCGTGAACAAGTAGGTCGCGCCGTCGACGAGGGCAATTGCCTGCTCGCCGGTCAGTCGCGCCAGCTGCTGCGACGGATCGGCTGCGAACGGAATTCCGCTCGCGCGGCATTGGTCGGTGTGCGCGATCATCGCGTCGGGATCGTTGGCACCGATGAGAACGAGTTCGATGGGACTCGAGGACACCAATCCGTCGATCGTGATGTCACGAGCTTCGCTCATCGCACCGGGGTAGAACGAGGCGATCTGAGCCATGTCCTCGTCGGTCGTGCACACGAATCGAGCGGTGTGCGCGGACTCCGAGACTCGCACGCCCCCGCAGTCGACGCCGTTGGCTTCCAACCACGCGCGGTACTCGCCGAAGTCCGGTCCGACGGCTCCCACGAGAAGCGGTGATCCGCCGAGGACACCGAGTGCGTATGCGATGTTCCCGCCGACTCCGCCTTTGCGGATCACCAGATCGTCGACGAGGAAGCTGAGCGAGATGTTCGACAGCTGATCGGCAACGATCTGCTCGGCGAACTTGCCCGGAAATCGCATGAGGTGATCGGTGGCTATCGATCCCGATACCGCGAGTGTCACGTGGGTGGGCCTTTCGGTTGGCGAGACGGGCTATGTGAGTGGAAATGTGCCCCCTGGGCTACATTTCCACTCACGTGGCGATTGGGTGTGAACAGACCTCTGACCGGTACCCGCGAGCGAGTACCGGTCAGAGGTTGTGCTGAAAACTCAGTTGAACGAATCACCGCAGGCGCACGAGCCTGTGGCATTCGGGTTGTCGATCGTGAAGCCCTGCTTCTCGATGGTGTCCACGAAATCGATGGACGCACCCTCGACGTACGGAGCACTCATCCGGTCCACGGCGAGCGTGACGCCGTTGAAGTCGACCGCGAGGTCGCCGTCGAGGCTTCGATCGTCGAAGAAGAGCTGATAGCGCAGACCTGCGCAACCACCGGGCTGCACAGCAATGCGCAGTGCGAGGTCGTCGCGGCCTTCTTGATCCAGCAACGCCTTGGCCTTCGACGACGCGGCTTCTGTCATCGTGACCTTGTGCGTGATGGTCTCGTTCGAGACGGTCATGGGCTCTCCCTGTCAGTCGTACCAAACCCGTGAACGCCTCAACCGTACTCCGCTCCCGCTTATTCCTCACGAGCCACGGGCGTCGAAGACCGATTCGATCGTGTGAAACCCCGGACTTCGGACGTGTGCGACGCGGCCGGTGTTCAGGACTTCGTCGTCATCCCATAACCTGGGAGGGTGAAGTTGCTACGCCGCGGAAACTCTGACAATTCGGACGGGGACGATTCGAAGTCCGTCGAGTCCCCCGCCACGGACCAGACGGCTCCTGCCGTCGGCAAGGGTCGCCCGACGCCGAAGCGTCGGGAAGCCGAGGCGCGGCGCCGCGGTCCGGTCGCCCCACCGCCGATGACGAGCAAGGAAGCCCGCGAGCGCAGGAAGGCGAACCGCGGCTCCAAGGACGACCGGAAGAAAGCCGCAGCCGAGCGGCGTGCTGCCTCTGCCGAGCGTCGTGAACGGATGCTGGCCGGTGAGGACAAGTACCTGCTCCCCCGCGACAAGGGTCCGGTTCGGGCCTTTGCGCGCGATCTGGTGGATGCACGACGCAACCTCGTCGGCTTGTTCATGCCGTTGGCGTTGCTCCTGATCTTCGCGTTGTTTCTCAGCCCGGCCGTTCAGGCGTTCGTGACTCTCGCGATGTTCGTCATGATGCTGTTCATGGTGATCGAGGGCATCTTCATCGGCCGTCAGATCAACAATCGGGTGCGTGAGCGTTTCCCGGACACCACCGACGGTGGTTTCCGCCTCGGTTGGTACGCGTTCGTCCGCGCGTCGCAGTTGCGCAAGATGCGCGCGCCGAAGCCACGCGTCGAGCGCGGCGCAGCAGTCTGACCGCTGCGGCCCACGTGAGTACCGTGCGGCGCACGCTCGTCCTCGGGGGTACGCGGTCGGGTAAGTCTGCGTACGCGGAATCTCTTGCCGCCGAGGCGCCTGTTGTTCGATATGTCGCGACGGGACGCCGCATCGCCGGCGACGCGGATTGGGATGCTCGTCTGGACGCGCACCGCGCGCGTCGTCCATCGGAGTGGTCCACCGTGGAGTCGTCGGACGGGTTGGTGGAGACGCTGCGCGAAGCACATCCGGGTACGACGATCGTCGACGATCTCGGCACCTGGTTGACCGGCGCCCTCGACGACGCCGGTGCCTGGGATCTAGCGCGAGGAACCGTCGCGCCAGCCACCGACGCGCTGTGTGCGGCCGTGCAGCGGTACCGGGGCGATCTGGTTCTCGTCAGTCCCGAGGTGGGGTGGGGCGTGGTTCCCGCGACTCGCTCGGGCAGGCTGTTCCAGGACGAGATGGGTACCCTCAATTCCCGACTGGCCGCCACGTGCGAGACGGTCGTTCTGGTCGTCGCCGGCCTCCCGCTGCCGCTGAAGTCCGACGACCCGACGACCGACGATGACAGCGGTTCCGATTTTCAATGAAAGGTCGCCTGTGACAGCCCCTTCGGAGTCCGAGGACTTCTCGACGCCCCTGCGCCCCGTGGCACCTCCGTCGGCGGAGTCGCGAGTGCAGGCTTCGGAGCTGCAGCGATCGCTGACCAAGCCCGTGGGCAGCCTCGGGCGGCTCGAGGAGCTCGGCGAGTGGGTGTCCGCCTGCCAGGACCGATGCCCTCCGTCGCCGATCGTCAGGCCACGAGTGGTGGTGTTCGCCGGTGATCACGGTGTGGCTGCGCACGGGGTGTCGGCGTACCCGCCAGAGGTCACCGCGCAGATGGTCGCCAACTTCACTGCCGGCGGCGCTGCGGTCAATGCGCTTGCCGGGGTTGCCGGGGCGTCGGTTCGGGTCGTGGACATCTCGGTCGCGACCGACACCGATCCGACGGTGAGCGCGTACAAGGTTCGCCGGTCCAGCGGTTCCATCGACCGGGAGGATGCGCTGACGTCCGACGAGGTTCTCGCCGCGATCGACGCGGGCCGCGCAGTGGCGGACGAGGAGGTCGACGGCGGTGCCGATCTGCTGATCGCGGGCGACATGGGAATCGGAAACACCACTCCCGCAACAACGTTGATCGCCGCGCTCACCGACACCGAACCCGTCGCCGCGGTCGGGCGGGGAACCGGCGTCGACGACGCAGGTTGGATCAGGAAGACCGCAGCGATCCGTGACGCGATGCGCCGGGCACGGCCCGTCGTGAAGGATCCGGTGGCGTTGCTTCGAGTCGCCGGGGGCGCCGACATCGCGGCCATGGCGGGCTTTCTCGCGCAGGCAGCACACCGTCGTACCCCGGTGATTCTCGACGGCCTCGTCGTCACTGCTGCGGCGTTGGTCGCGGAGGAATCGGCTCGCGGTGGGCGTGAATGGTGGGTTGCCGGTCATCGCTCGACCGAGCCGGCTCATTCGATTGCACTGCGCCACTTGCGTATCGAGCCGGTCCTCGAACTCGACATGCGGCTCGGGGAAGGCTCGGGTGCACTTGTTGCACTCAACGTGGTGCATGCGGCAGTGGCGACCCTCGGTGAGATGTCCACGTTCTCTGCCGCGGGGGTCAGCACCGAGACCACCACCACGTAATGCTCATCGGACCGCGCCTGGCACTGTCGTGGTTGACGGTTGTGCCGGTGCGCGGCCCGGAGACGGTCGGTCGCGACGACGCCCGTGCGGCGATCGGGTGGACACCGCTGGTGGGAGTCGGGCTCGGTGTGTCGGCGGCGGCCGTTCTGTGGATCGGCGTGGTTGCCGCGTCTCTGCCTGCCGTGCTGGCCGGGGCGTTGGGCGTCGCTGCGCTCGCATTGCTGACCCGAGGCATGCACATCGACGGGCTGGCGGACACCGCTGACGGACTGGGGTGCTATGGGCCACCCGAGCGCGCCCGTGAAGTGATGCGGTCCGGAAGCGCAGGCCCGTTCGGCGTCGCGGCCATCGGGTTGGTGATGCTCGTTCAGGCCGCCGGGTTCGGCGCTCTCGCCTCGGCCGAGCAGTGGTGGTCTGTCGTCGTCGCTGTCGCTGCCGGGCGCGTCGCCGTCGTTCTCGCGTGTCGACGCGGCGTCCGGCCCGCGTCGGACACCGGTTTCGGTGCGCTGGTTGCGGATTCGCAGTCCCGCGTCGTGGTGTCCACGTGGGCGGTACTGGCTGTTGCAGCATCGACTCTCGCCGTCGACGGTCGGTGGTGGCAGGGCCCGCTGGTACTCGTCATCGCGTTGGGCGCGGCCGCACTGGGCGTCCGGCATTGTGTCCGACGGTTCGGCGGTGTCAGCGGAGACGTTCTGGGCGCAGCTGTGGAGACGACGACGACGATCGTCGTGGTGGGGTTGCTGGCGGGGCTGCCTTCCGCCTGACCGGACGATCCGCGGAAGGCAGACTGGTCAGCCGAGCTTGGTCATCCAGCCGTGCGTGTCGGCGAAGGTGCCGCGCTGAATTCCGGTCAGCGTGTCCCGGAGCGCGAGGGTCACTTCGCCGGGCTCGCCGTCGGCGATGGCGAATTCACCGTCGGCGGACTTCACGGTTCCGACCGGGGTGATGACGGCGGCGGTTCCGCATGCGAAGACCTCGGTGATCTCGCCCGATTCAGCGCCCTTGCGCCATTCCTCGGTGGAGATCCGGCGTTCCTCGACGGGGATGCCGGAGTCCGTTGCCAGCGTCAGCAACGAGTCGCGCGTGATGCCCGGCAGAAGCGAGCCCGACAAGGACGGGGTGACGAGCCGGGCGTCGGATCCGGAGCCGAAGACGAAGAACAGGTTCATTCCACCCATTTCTTCGACGTAGCGCCGCTCGATGGCGTCGAGCCAGACCACCTGATCGCAGCCTTCGTCGCTGGCCTGGGCCTGTGCGAGGAGCGACGCGGCGTAGTTGCCCGCGAACTTGGCTGCACCGGTGCCTCCTGGCGCGGCCCGAACGTACTCGGTCGAGAGCCACACCTTGACGGGCTTGACGCCACGTGGGAAGTAGGCGCCTGCGGGTGACGCGATGAGCATGTAGCGGTAATCGTCCGCCGGCCGGACTCCGAGGCCTGCCTCGGTGGAGAACATGTACGGACGCAGGTACAGGGCGTCTTCGCCGCCGGCCTCGGGAACCCACTCGTGATCGACAGCGAGCAGTTGCTCGATCGATCCGAGGAAAAGTTCGTCGGGTAGTTCCGGCATCGCGAGCCGCTTCGCCGACGTTCGGAAGCGCTCCGCGTTGGACAGCACTCGGAACGACGCGAATTCTCCACTCGGCTGGCGGTACACCTTCAGGCCTTCGAAGATGGCTTGGCCGTAGTGAAGAACCATCGCGGCAGGGTCGAGCTCGATGGGACCGTACGGCGCGATCGTCGGCTGGTACCAGCCCTTCTCGGCGGTGTAGTCGATGATGGCCATGTGGTCGGTGAAGAACCTCCCGAACCCGGGCGCGGCCAGTACTGCTTCTCTGGCTTCCGACGGCGCCGGAGAGGGGTGCTGCACGCGGGTGAATTCGGGAGTGCCTGTCATGTGTGGAATCTTAATCCTCAGCGCACACGGCTATTCACTTGGTGTTGGCGGAGACGAAGGGTGGAGCGACTACCTCGCACGCCAGGGCGCGCCCACGCACGTCGACCTCCACAGTGTCTCCCGGTGTCACCGCGGCGCTCGAATCGAGCAATGCAAGAGCGATTCCGACTCCGAGCGAGGGCGAGAAAGTGCCGGACGTGGTGATTCCGATCGGCTCTCCGCCGTGTGTGACGGTGAGGCCGGGGCGAAGGACACCTCGGTCGAGTGCCTTGACTCCACGAAGCACGCGCACGGGGCCTGCTGCCTTCTCCGCGGCGAGAGCGTTCTTGCCCCAGAACTGTTCCTTCTTCCAGCCGATCGCCCACCCGCAGCGGGCCTGGAGCGGGGATATGTCCAGCGACAGTTCGTGGCCGTGCAGTGGGTAACCCATCTCGGTGCGCAAGGTGTCTCGGGCACCGAGTCCGGCGACCTGCCCGCCGGCGCCTCGAACCTCGTCGGCCAGCGCGCGCAGCAGGGCTTCCGTGTCGGACCACGCGGGGATCAGTTCGTACCCGTGTTCTCCGGTGTAGCCGGTACGGCACACCCTCACCGACTTCCCCTGCCACGTCGCGTCCGCGAAGGCCATGTATTCCATGTTCGCCGGGAGGCCCAGGCTCTCCACGACTGCGCGTGATCCCGGACCCTGGACGGCGAGCACGCCGAAGTCTCGGTGCAGATCGGCGACGGTGACATCGTCGGGTGCCTGCGCCGCCAGCGCCGCGACTACCGCTGCGGTGTTGGCGGCATTCGGAACGAGGAACACCTCTTCGTCGCTCACGTAGTAGGCGATGAGGTCGTCGACGACCCCGCCGGACTCGGTGCAGCACAACGTGTACTGGGCTTTGCCCGGCCGGATGCGGCCGAGATCGTTGGTCAACGTCGCGTCGACGTATGCTGCTGCACCCGGTCCACTGACGATCGCCTTGCCGAGGTGGCTGACGTCGAAGACGCCGACGGATTCTCGAACGGCCTTGTGTTCGGCGACGACCCCGGCGTAGGACACCGGCATCTCCCAACCACCGAACGGTGCGAACGTGGCACCGAGTTCGACGTGAACGGTGCGCGCGGGACCTCGAACGAGCTCGGCTTCACTCATGGTCGCCAACGCTAGCGGACAACAGCCCTCGCGGCGGTGATCATCACCGAGGGGGTCACTACCATCGAAGCCGACCGACACAATCGATCCCTCTGTAGGAGCTGCCACGTGCCCTCGACTTCATCCCGCACTCTCGGACCCGAGCTGGCGCTGGCCGGCCGAATCGGCAAGAACGTCGACGTGCTCGTCGTCGCACTCAGCACGAGTGACGAAGGGCTGGAACTGCACACCGACGAGGACGTCTTCGACGACGCCGTCGCGACGACGTTGTTCGACGCGTTCGACAGCGTCGGCGCAACGGGCAAGGCAGACGAACTCACGCGCATTCCCGCGCCCTCCGCACTGGGTGTCTCCAGTGTTCTCGGTGTGGGCCTCGGCGCGTCGGCGGACATCGACGACGAGCGCATCCGGCGGTCGGCCGGCACCGCGGCTCGCGCACTGAGCGGTACGGGAACCGTTGCCACCACTCTGTCCTCGCTGGATCTCGGTGCGACCGCCGAGGGTTTCTACCTCGGCGCGTACACGTTCACTGAGTTCAAGTCCGCGCTGTCCGCACCGGGTCCGGACGCAGGCCCGGTCGCTCGGGTCGAACTTCTCGTGGCGAATCCTCGTGCGCGTGAGCCGAAGTCGGAGCTGGCGCGGTCACTGGCCATTGCCGAGTCCGTCGCGCTCGCGCGTGACTTCGTCAACACTCCCCCGAGCCACCTCTACCCCGAGGAGTTCGCGGCGCGCGCCAAGGAACTGGGCACCGCGGCGGGTCTGAGTGTCCAGATTCTCGACGACAAAGCGCTGGAAAAGGGTGGGTACGGCGGCATCCACGGCGTCGGCAAGGGCTCGTCGAGGCTGCCGCGGCTTGTTCGGCTGAGCCATTCGGGAGGCAAGCGAAAGTCGAAGAAGGTCGCGCTCGTCGGCAAGGGCATCACGTTCGACACCGGCGGCATCTCCATCAAGCCTGCCGCGGGCATGGAGAACATGACGTCCGACATGGCCGGCGCCGCCGCCGTCATCGCGACGGTCATCCTCGCCGCCAAAGTCGGTCTCGCGCTCGACGTCGTCGCTACCGTTCCGATGGCGGAGAACATGCCGTCCGGGACCGCGCAGCGTCCCGGTGACGTGTTGACCCAGTACGGCGGCATCACCGTCGAGGTCATCAACACCGACGCCGAAGGACGTCTTGTTCTCGCCGACGCCATCGTGCGTGCCTGTGAGGACGACCCGGATTACCTGATCGACACGGCGACGCTGACCGGCGCGCAGGTCGTCGCGCTCGGCAACCGCACGCCTGGCGTCATGGGCACGGACGCGTTCCGTGACCGCGTCGCGGCGCTGTCGCAGGCCGTCGGCGAGGACGGTTGGGCTATGCCGTTGCCGAAGGAGATTCGCCGCGAACTGGATTCCAAGGTCGCGGATCTGGCGAACGTCACCAACGGTCGTGCGGGCGGAATGTTGGCGGCGGCACTGTTCCTGAAGGAGTTCGTCGCCGAGGGTGTCGAGTGGGCGCACATCGACGTCGCCGGTCCTGCCTACAACACGGGTGGGCCGTTCGGTTACATCGGCAAGGGCGGCACGGGTGTGCCGGTGCGGACGATGTTCGCAGTACTCGAAGACATCGTCGAGAACGGCTAGCCCCCGGCTATGTGAGTGGAAATGTAGGCCAGGGCCTACATTTCCACTCACATACCTTCGGCTCGCTTGCGCAGGATCTTCTGCCGCGCGTCGTAGTCACGCATGCGCTGGGGGTAGCGGGTCTTGCGGACGTCGTAGACGGGAATCTTCAGGTCCGGGCCGATCTTTCGGATATCGCGCTCGTCGACGGCACGGCGCGTCCACTCGCCGTCGTTGGCTACCAGAACCACAGTGACAGGAGTCACTGTCGTCTTCGGTTCCACGTACGCCTCGACGCCGATCCTGGCCGCGGTCCAGTCCGCGAGGTACTGCGCGGTCGAGCCCTCCTTGGCTCGTCTACCTCCAGTGCCGCGTCGAGAGAAACGATCGAACAAGCCCACTGCTTGACTCCTGTCATCGGTGCGTCAATCTGTCGTCGCGGATCACGCACTTCGTGTTACTCACCAGTTTGCCAGTCCGAGATCAGCCCTCGGGGAACATGCGACGCCGAGGGATGGAAGGATGAAGGTAGAGGGTTCAACTCTCTCGTTGTCGAGAAAGATTGCCGATCGCGGATGGAAGGGCGTAGAGGTGCCAGCTGGAGTCAGCCGATCGTCTTCGGCCAACCGTCTCGCCACATCCGGTTCGGGCGCCCTGGCGCGGACGTCCGTCGACCACCTCGTCGCAATTAACGCAAGTATCGTCCGCGAACCTTGCAGCGCCAGCACAATAGTTTCAGCACTGGTTTCCACACACTGTTCTGCGACCACAAGTCGTAGGAACTGAATTTACCCGCATACAACTGTCGAGGAGTCAACAGACATGGCCTTCTCCGTCCAGATGCCAGCTCTTGGTGAGAGCGTCACCGAGGGAACTGTCACGAGGTGGCTCAAGCAGGAGGGCGACACCGTCGAGGTCGACGAACCGTTGCTCGAAGTATCGACGGACAAAGTCGATACCGAAATCCCGTCCCCCGCTGCTGGCGTTCTGACGAAGATCGTGGCTCAGGAAGACGACACCGTCGAGATCGGTGGCGAGCTCGCGCAGATCGGCGACGCAGGCGAAGAGTCCGCGCCCGCTGCAGAGCCCGAGGCAGCCGAGGAAGAGCCCACACCGGCCGCCGAGCCCGAGCCTCAGGCCGAGGAAGAGGCACCGGCAGAGGACGCGGCTCCCGCTGCGAAGTCCGACTCGAGCGGCTCCGGCACCCCGGTGAAGATGCCCGAGCTGGGCGAGTCCGTGACCGAAGGAACCGTCACGCGGTGGCTGAAGGCGGTCGGCGACGAGGTTGCGGTCGACGAGCCACTGCTCGAGGTCTCCACCGACAAGGTCGACACCGAGATTCCGTCCCCCGTCGCAGGCACGCTGCTCGAGATCAACGCCGAGGAAGACGACACCGTCGAGATCGGTGGTCAGCTCGCGGTGATCGGGTCCGGTGCACCGGTGGAGAAGGCCCCCGAGCCCGACAAGGCTCCCGAGCCGGAGAAGAAGCCCGAGCCGGTCGCGGAAGCACCCAAGCAGGAAGCACCCAAGGAAGCCCCAAAGCAGGAAGCTCCCAAGCAGGAAGCCCCGAAGGCAGAAGCTCCCAAGCAGGAAGCTCCCAAGCAGGAAGCTCCGAAGAAGCAGGAGTCCGCACCGTCCGGTGACGCGACTCCGTACGTGACTCCTCTCGTGCGCAAGCTCGCCGCGGACAACGATGTCGACCTCTCCGAGGTCAAGGGCACCGGTGTCGGCGGGCGTATCCGCAAGCAGGACGTGCTCGCCGCAGCGGAAGCGAAGAAGGCTCCCGCTCAGGCCGAGGCGCCGGCCGCGGCTCCCGCTGCCGCGTCCGCTCCGGCGGCTCCGGCTACCGCAGGCGTTCGCCCCGAGCTCGCTCACCTTCGCGGTACGACTCAGAAGATCAACCGCATCCGTCAGATCACGGCGAAGAAGACGCGTGAGTCGCTGCAGACCACGGCTCAGCTCACGCAGACGTTCGAGGTCGATGTCACGACGATCGCTGCGCTGCGCACGAAGGCGAAGTCGACGTTCTCCAAGAACGAGGGTGTCAACCTGACGTACCTGCCGTTCTTCGCGAAGGCGGTCGTCGAGGCACTCAAGGCGCACCCGAACGTCAATGCCAGCATCGACGAGGACAAGAAGGAGATCACGTACCACGCCGATGTCCACCTCGGTATCGCCGTGGACACCGATCAGGGTCTGCTCTCGCCCGTCATTCACAACGCGGGCGATCTGTCGCTGGCCGGCTTGGCTCGCGCCATCGCCGACATCGCGTCGCGTGCACGCTCCGGTGGCCTCAAGCCCGACGAGCTGTCCGGTGGCACGTTCACCATCACCAACATCGGTAGCCAGGGCGCGTTGTTCGACACGCCGATTCTGGTTCCGCCGCAGGCTGCGATGCTCGGTACCGGCGCGATCGTCAAGCGTCCGGTCGTCGTGAAGGATGCGGCGGGCAACGAGTCCATCGGTGTTCGTTCGATGGTCTACCTGCCGCTGACCTACGATCACCGCCTGGTCGACGGTGCGGATGCCGGTCGTTTCCTGACGACGATCAAGCAGCGTCTGGAAGATGCTTCGTTCGAGGCGGACCTGGGTATCTGATCCGACACGAGCGCGGCTGTGTCTGTATCGTGAGGTACCAGACATTCCGGACGTGATCGTCCTCGAACAATCGGGGTAGACCACACAATCGGGGCGCCACTCGCACTGCGGGTGGCGGCCCGAAACC
>NZ_JMEX01000004.1:213994-248936 GCF_000760735.1 Rhodococcoides fascians A44A
CCGGACGAATTCCAGTGGGATCCTCCGGCGGGAACGGTCGACGAGCGTGCACTTCGCTCGTGTGACGCCGTGGTGAATCTCTGTGGAGTCGGCATCGGTGACAAGCGGTGGTCCGGTGCGTACAAGCAGGAGGTCCGCGACAGCCGGATCACGCCCACCGAGGTGTTGGCGGGTGCCTGTGCGGAGCACGGGATCCCGACTCTCGTCAACGCCAGTGGCATCAACTTCTACGGCGACACCGGCGATCGCATCGTCGACGAATCGGACGGTGTCGGCGAGGGGTTCCTCGCCGAAGTGTGCCGCGACTGGGAACTCGCGACGGCCGATGCCGTCGCCGGAGGGGTACGAACGGTGATGCTCCGGAGCGGAGTGGTCCTGTCGCGCCGCGGCGGGATGATGGGCAAACTGCGCCCGCTGTATCTGCTCGCGCTCGGCGGTCGTCTGGGTAGCGGGCGTCAGTACTTTCCGTGGATCTCGTTGAAGGACGAGATCGGCGGGATCATCCACAGCATCGAGAACGACGCCGTGCGCGGTCCGGTGAACATGGTGGGTCCGGCTCCGGTCACCAATGCTCAGTTCAACAGCGCCTTTGCGCGAGCGATCAAGCGACCGGCACCCTGGGTGGTTCCCGGATTCGCGCTTCGTCTGGTGATCGGCGAGTTCGCCGAGGAAGCTATCCTCACCGGCCCGCGAGCCATCCCGAAGGTCCTCGAGGACACCGGGTTCACGTTCGAACACAACACTGTCGGCGAGGCGCTGCGCGCGGCCGTCGGGAGCTGATTCCGTTCGCGCGCAGGGTCGGCGTAACGTCGACGGTTATGACCGAAGGTGTTGTGTCCGCACGCGAAAGTTCCGACTCCATCGAGGTGTCCCGGCTCGGAACGGTCGATTATCTCGACGCGTGGGATCGCCAGCGCGCACTCGCGGACATGCGCGCCGAGGGTGTCGGACGCGACACGTTGCTGCTGCTGGAACATCCGTCGGTGTACACCGCGGGACGGCGCACGTCGCCCGAGGATCGCCCGAGAGACGGTACGCCGGTCATCGAGGTCGACCGCGGCGGCAAGATCACCTGGCACGGCCCGGGCCAACTCGTCGGCTATCCGATCGTGAAGTTGGCGCAGCCGATCGACGTCGTGCGGTACGTCCGTCGTGTCGAGGAGGCTCTGATCGCCGTGTGCACGGATCTGGGCATCGACTGCGGACGCATCGACGGGCGATCGGGTGTGTGGCTCGCCTCCGAGGTCCGAGACGGAATTCTTCTGCCCGAGCGCAAGATCGCGGCCATCGGCGTTCGCGTGCAGCGCGGCGTCACGCTGCACGGGTTCTCGTTGAACTGCAATTCCTCGACGTCCGGGTTCGACGCCATCGTCCCGTGTGGCATTGCCGACGCGGGCGTCACGTCCCTCACGAGCGAGCTGGGCCGCGAGGTGACCGTCGACGACGTGATTCCTGCGGTCGTGGACGCGGTCACCGCTGCTCTCGACGGGTCTCTGCTGGTCAGCGAACACCCAGTAGCGCGCCCCGATGTGGTACAAGTCTCCACCAACCCGCAGTTCACCACCGTGAAGTTCGGCGCGTAGCATCGAAACCGTGACTGTGGCCCCAGAAGGACGCAAATTACTCCGCCTCGAGATCCGAAACGCGGAGACCCCGATCGAGCGCAAGCCCAACTGGATCAAGACCAAGGCCAAGATGGGTCCGGAGTATTCCGAACTCAAAGGGCTGGTCAAACGCGAGGGCTTGCACACGGTGTGCGAGGAAGCCGGATGCCCCAACATCTACGAATGCTGGGAAGACCGCGAGGCGACGTTCCTGATCGGCGGTGAGCAGTGCACCCGCCGCTGCGACTTCTGCCAGATCGACACCGGCAAGCCGGAGGATCTCGACCGCGACGAACCCCGCCGCGTCGCGGAAAGTGTCCAGGCGATGGGTCTGCGGTACTCGACCATCACCGGCGTCGCTCGTGACGATCTGGCCGACGGCGGCGCATGGCTCTACGCGGAGACGGTCCGCTACATCAAGAAGCTGAACCCGAACACCGGCGTCGAGCTCTTGATTCCGGATTTCAACGCTCGCCCCGAGCAGTTGGCCGAGGTGTTCTCCTCACGTCCCGAGGTGCTCGCGCACAACGTCGAGACGGTCCCCCGCATCTTCAAGCGAATCCGGCCCGCGTTCCGGTACCAGCGGTCGATGGACGTCATCACCGCGGCGCGCAACGACGGCCTCGTCACCAAGTCCAACCTGATCCTCGGCATGGGTGAGACCCCGGAAGAGGTCCAGGAAGCGATCCGCGACCTCCACGAGGCCGGATGCGACATCCTGACGATCACGCAGTACCTGCGTCCCTCCCCGCGGCACCACCCGGTCGAGCGTTGGGTCAAGCCGGAGGAGTTCGTCGAGCACTCCGATTACGCCACCGAGATCGGTTTCGCCGGTGTTCTCGCCGGTCCGTTGGTCCGTTCGTCGTACCGCGCCGGGCGTCTGTACGCGCAGGCCATGCAGCACCATGGACGTGAGCTGCCGGCGAGCATGGCGCACCTGGTCGAGGGCGGCGAAGCGTCGCAGGAAGCCAGTTCTCTGATGGCGCGTCTGGCGGCTCGCTGATCCACTCCCGGCGCGATGCATGACGACGGGATGTCGGGACGTATCCTGTGAAGCATGGCGAACGGCAGTAAAGCGGGCAAAGCAGGTAAGCCCAGCAAAGAAGCGAAAGCAGCAGCGAAGGCCGCTCGGAAGCAGGCGTCGAAAGAACGTCGCAGTCAGTTGTGGCAGGCGTTCCAGATGCAGCGGAAGGAAGACAAGGCTCTTCTTCCGCTGATGATCGGCGCGATCGTGGGAATCACGGTCATCGCGTTTCTGATCGGTTTGATCATCGGTATCGAATGGTTCCTGCTGCCGTTCGGTCTGCTCCTCGGCGTGCTCGCCGCGTTCATCATCTTCGGGCGTCGTGTCCAGAAGTCGGTGTACAAGAAGGCCGACGGCCAGGCCGGTGCGGCTGCCTGGGCGCTCGACAACCTTCGTGGCTCGTGGCGCGTCACCAACGCGATCGCCGGGACCACCCAGCTGGACGCAGTCCACCGGGTGATCGGCAAGCCGGGTGTCATTCTCGTCGCCGAAGGCGCCCCTCAGCGCGTGAAGTCACTTCTCGCTCAGGAGAAGAAGAAGACTGCCCGCCTCGTCGGTGACACCCCGATCTACGACATCGTCATCGGCAACGGGGACAATCAGATTCCGCTGTCGGGCCTGCAGAAGTACCTGGCGAAGCTTCCCAACAACATCGACAGCAAGCGCATGGACACCATCGAATCGCGTCTGTCGGCGTTGGGAACGAAGGGTGGGCCGGCGATGCCGAAGGGCCCGATTCCCGGTGGAGCGAAGATGAAGGGCGTTCAGCGCACCATCAAGCGCCGCTGACGATCGAACAATATCTCCAAGACGATGCTGCGCGGTCACCGACCGCGCAGCATCGCTGTTCCGGTGGCGCGATCATGCATGCCCCGGCCGTCGTGGTCGGAGATGATGGCCGGGAACACGAACAGGAGAAAGAACGTGCGGACGAGGGCTCGGACGAAGCCGACTCGAGCAGAGGCGTCGACGCGGGCCACCTGAATCCCGACGATCAACTGTCCCGGTGTGAACGAGAAGATGCTGACGGACGCAACACCGAGGACGAACCACACCAGAAGCGTGATGGTGGACATCGACTGTCCGATACCGGTGACGCTGATGATCAGTGCGGAAATGCCCATCGACATGAACCAGTCGACCAGGAGCGCGAGAGTTCGTCGACCGAGTCCCGCAACCGCACCCGGTCCGTCCTGCGGGAGACCGAGGCGTTCCCCGGGGAAGTTCTGTTCGGTTCCGTCGTCGGGCATCGCCGCGTTCGGGCCGGACAACCAGGAACCTGTCATTCGTGCCATGCACTCCAGGATAGGCGCCGCGCGGGACCGACCCGGACACCGTCACCGTAGTGTGTTCGGGAGAGCACGACGCAGTGCGTCGTCGCTCACGGTTACATGCAGAGAGCACGACGTGTAACACGGGCGAAACACAGCCTTGACTGGTGGGCAACACCAGGTCCATAACGTGCAGGTCGACGGAATTCGACAAAGGAGTAAAAGCGTGGCGTTCACCACGGCCGAAGAGGTCATCAAGTTCATCGCCGACGAGAACATCGAGTACGTGGACATCCGTTTCACGGATCTCCCCGGCACCCAGCAGCACTTCTCCATCCCGGCGTCGGCGTTCAACAAGGATGTCTTCGAAGACGGTCTGGCCTTCGACGGTTCGTCCGTCCGCGGCTTCCAGTCCATCCACGAGTCGGACATGATGCTTCTCCCCGACGTGACGACCGCGCAGGTCGATCCGTTCCGCGCCGCGAAGACTCTGAACATCGACTTCTTCGTGCACGACCCGTTCACGCGTGAGAGCTACAGCCGCGACCCGCGCAACGTCGCACGCAAGGCCGAGGAGTACTTGGTCTCCACCGGCATCGCCGACACCGCCTACTTCGGCGCCGAGGCCGAGTTCTACATCTTCGACTCGGTTCGCTACGACTCCGGCATCAACGGTGCGTTCTACGAGCTCGATTCGGTGTCGGGCTCCTGGAACACCGGTGTCGAGGCCAACGCCGACGGCAGCCCCAACCTCGGCTACAAGGTTCGCCCCAAGGGCGGATACTTCCCCGTTGCACCGTACGACCACTACGTCGACCTGCGCGACGAGATCTCGACCAACCTGCAGAACGCAGGCTTCGAACTCGAGCGCGGTCACCACGAGGTCGGCACCGGTGGCCAGGCCGAGATCAACTACAAGTTCAACACGCTGCTCGCAGCCGCCGACGACCTGCAGCTGTTCAAGTACATCGTGAAGAACACCGCATGGAAGCATGGCAAGTCGGCGACGTTCATGCCGAAGCCTCTCTTCGGTGACAACGGCTCGGGCATGCACGTTCACCAGTCGCTGTGGAAGGACGGCAAGCCGCTGTTCCACGACGAGGCCGGATACGCCGGACTGTCGGACCTGGCTCGCCACTACATCGGCGGCATCCTGCACCACGCTCCGTCGCTGTTGGCCTTCACCAACCCGACGATCAACTCCTACCACCGCCTGGTGCCGGGCTACGAGGCTCCCATCAACCTCGTGTACAGCCAGCGCAACCGCTCCGCCGCCGTGCGTATCCCGATCACGGGCAACAACCCGAAGGCCAAGCGCCTCGAGTTCCGTGCACCGGACAGCTCGGGCAACCCGTACCTCAACTTCGCCGCGCAGATGATGGCCGGTCTCGACGGAATCAAGAACAAGATCGAGCCGCTCGCTCCCGTCGACAAGGATCTCTACGAGTTGCCGCCCGAGGAGGCCAAGAACATTCCTCAGGCACCGACGTCGCTGAACGCCGTCATCGATCGCCTCGAGTCCGATCACGAGTACCTGACCGAGGGTGGCGTCTTCACCACCGACCTCATCGAGACCTGGATCTCGCTCAAGCGTGAGCAGGAAATCGCTCCGGTCAACCTGCGCCCGCACCCGTACGAGTTCCAGCTCTACTACGACGTGTGATCTGCGCGTAAGCGCTCGTCCAGAACACCGAACCGCCCGTCCTGCGTTCACGCAGGGCGGGCGTTTTCGTGTGTACGGAAGGTAACGACTTTCTGAAAAAAGGTTTGCCATCACGCTCGTCAAGCCATTCTCGATGGGTCGGATTGTCCGTCGTCACCGAAAAAGACCGGTGAACGGGAAAAGAGGGTGGCAGCACCACAATGGACACGCTCTGGAATTTCGTATCGGTCAGGCGGCAACAATTGCTGACCGACTCGTACCTTCACGTCTCGGCGGTGGTGCAATCCATCGTCATCGCAACGATTCTTGCGGTCGCGATCGGTGTGCTCGTGTACCGCTCCCCTGCAGGCTCGGCAATCGCCACAGCACTGGCGAGCACCGTGCTCACCATTCCTTCGTTCGCCCTCCTGGGCCTGTTGATTCCCATCCTGGGTCTCGGCGTCGCGCCGACGATCACCGCACTGGTGCTGTACGCGCTGCTTCCCATCATCAGGAACACCATCATCGGGCTCGCTTCGGTGGACCCGGCGGTCACGGACGCCGCCAAGGGCGTCGGGTTGAACCGAGGGCGAGTTCTGGCACGAATCGAGATGCCACTGGCCTGGCCGTCGATCCTCGCGGGTATGCGCGTGAGCACCCAGATGATCTTCGGCATCCTCGCGATCGCTGCGTACGCGAAGGGCCCGGGGCTCGGGAACCTCATCTTCTCCGGACTTTCGCGCGTCGGCAGCCCCAACGCTGTCCCGCAAGCACTGGTCGGAACAGTTCTGATCGTCATCCTTGCTCTGATCCTCGACGGCATCCTCGTCCTGGTCGGCAAGCTCACCACCTCGAGGGGTCTTCGTGTCTAACTCAACCAACCAGCACGTCTCGGGAGTCGACATCGTGCTCGACTCGGTCAGCAAGCGATACCCCGGTCAGGACACGGCCGCCGTCGACAACGTGTCGCTGACGGTTCCCGCCGGCGAGACCGTCGTGTTCGTCGGTCCGTCGGGATGCGGTAAGACGACGACCATGCGGATGATCAACCGCTTGATCGAGCCGTCGTCGGGAACCATCACCATCGACGGCAAGGACGCCTTGAGCATCGACGCCGACGAACTGCGACGCGGAATCGGCTATTCGATCCAGCAGGCCGGTCTCTTTCCACACATGACCATCGCGAAGAACGTTGCGACAGTCCCTGGCCTGATCGGCTGGGACAAGAAACGCATCTCCGAGCGCACCGACGAGATGCTGGATCTCGTGGGACTCGACCCGGACACGTACCGAAACAGGTACCCGCGGCAGTTGTCCGGTGGCCAGCAGCAACGTGTCGGCGTCGCACGCGCGTTGGCCGCCGATCCCCCGGTACTGCTCATGGACGAACCGTTCGGTGCGGTAGACCCCATCACCCGTGGTCTGCTGCAGGACGAGTTGATGCGTTTGCAGAGTGAGCTGGGCAAGACCATCGTGTTCGTCACGCACGACTTCAACGAGGCGGTCAAGCTCGGCGACAGGATCGCGGTACTCGGAAACCAGTCGTCGATCATGCAGTACGACACGCCCGAGGCCATTCTCGCCAACCCTGCGAACGACACGGTCGCCGGATTCGTCGGTGCGGATGCTTCCCTGAAACAGTTGACGCTGACCAGAATTCGTGACGTCCGCTTGCTGCAATGCCCGACGGCCAGGGAATCCGATCCGGTCGACGACATTCGCACCAAGATCTCGTCACGAAAGTGGCAGTGGGGATTGATTCTCGACGACCGGAACCGCCCGCTCCGGTGGGTCTCCCCCGGTCATCTGGCGACGGCATCGTCGCTGCGCGGCGTCGGCGTTCCGATCGGCGAACTCGTCTCCATCCAGTCGACGTTGCAGGACGGACTGGAAGCACTGCTCGCCGAGAGCACGGCGTCCACGGTGGTCACCGGCCCACGCGGGGAATACGTCGGTCTGATCTCCATCGACACGCTCGTCGGGCATCTGCAGAAGATGCGCGAAGCGCACGAGCACGATCACGACGACCAGGAAGAACAGGTCAGCCAGTCATGACCACGGCAGAACGGACGACGTCCACGCCCGAGGCGCCGGACATGGAAACGGAACCCGACGAGGGTGCCTCGGAGCGCGGCGCATCCAAACGCGCCGAGCGCATTCGGCTGCTGGTCCAACCGGCGCTCGTCGTGGTGCTGGTCGCGGGCGTGCTGATCTGGGCCTTCAGTCGTGATCTCACGGCGACGCAGCAGGGCAGTATCAGCGTCTCGAACATTCTCACTCTGACCTGGCAGCACATCCTGATCACGGCGGCCGTGGTCGTCATCGTCGTTGCGTTGGCAGTTCCGTTGGGCACGGTACTCACTCGACCGGGGTACACCAAGCTAGCCCCGTTCTTCGTCGGCATCGCCAACATCGGTGCCGCCGCTCCTGCCATCGGCCTGCTCGTCCTGTTCTATCTCGCCACGCGACAGACCGGATTCTGGATCGGTGTGCTGCCCATCGCCTTCTATTCGTTGCTTCCGGTGCTGCGCAACACGATTCTGGGTTATCAGGAAGTGGACCGGACGTTGATCGACGCCGGTCGAGGCCAGGGCATGTCGCCGATGACGGTGCTGCGCAGAATCGAGTTCCCGTTGGCCGTTCCCTACATTCTGGCTGGTCTTCGTACGTCGCTGGTCCTGGCGGTCGGCACCGCGACGCTGTGTTTCCTCGTCAGCGCAGGTGGGTTGGGAATTCTCATCGACACCGGATACAAGTTGCGCGACAACGTGACTCTCGTCGTCGGTGCAGTGCTGGCGGTATCGCTCGCGTTGTTCATCGACTGGCTGGGCGCATTGGCGGAGCAGTTCCTCGGACCTCGGGGACTGCGATGAGAAGAACGACGAGCATGAGACGGACCGCCGTTGCCGTCGCCCTGTGCGGCGCACTGATGACCGGGTGCGGCCTCGAATCCGGAGGCGCTCTGCCTCTGGCCGTCGGCCCCGGCAGTATCGAGCCCGTCCCGGAGCTGGACGGCGTCAAGGTCACTGTGGGATCCAAGGACTTCACGGAGCAGATCACCCTCGGCTACATCATCGAATTCGCACTGTCCGCGGCAGGCGCCGATGTCCGTGACCTCACCAACATCCAAGGGTCCAACAGCACCCGGGAGGCGCAGCTCGCCGGTCAGATCGATCTGACGTACGAGTACACGGGAACGGGGTGGATCAACTACCTGGGCAACGAAACTCCGCTTCCCGACTCGCAGCAGCAGTACGAAGCAGTCCGCGATGCCGACTTGGAAGCGAACGACATGGTGTGGGCCGTGCCCGCCCCGATGAACAACACCTATGCCCTCGCGATGAACAGGCAGACAGCCGAGCAGACCGGGATCCGCACCCTGTCGGATTACGCGGAGTTGGTCCGCACCGACCCGGCAGCGGCAACCACGTGCGTCGAAACCGAATTCAACGTCCGTCAGGACGGATATCCGGGCATGGCCGCGAAGTACGAGTTCGACCCCGGTGCCGCGCCGCGCCAGATCCTGCAGACCGGCATCATCTACCAGGCCACCGCAGACGGAACACAGTGCAAGTTCGGTGAAGTGTTCACCACCGACGGGCGCATCATCGCCCTCGATCTGGTTCTGCTCGAGGACGATCGAGCGTTCTTCCCCAAGTACAATCCGGCCCTGGTGATGAAAAAGGCCTTCGCCGACGCGCACCCACAGGTCGCCGAGGTCATGGCACCGATCTCGGAGAAATTGACCGATCAGGTGATGACCGAACTCAACCGGCAGGTCGACGTCGAGGGCATCGAGCCCGCCGACGCCGCCCGCGACTGGTTGGTGTCGGAGGGCTTCGTCACCGCGCAGTGACGGACGGGCGGGCCTTCACGCTCCGAAGGTCCGCTCCACCACTGCCTTGGCGCGACGCGTCACTCGCAGGTAGTTGTCGAGGAAGGCTCCGGCGTCGCCGTTGTCCCAGCCGGCGACCTTGGCCACCGCGGAGAGCACGTGGCCCGGTCGAGGCAGCTGGTCGGTCGGTTTGCCACGGACGAGGACGAGCGCGTTGCGGGCCTTCGTCGCGAGAATCCATGCTTCGCGCAGCAATTCGACATCGGTTTCGCTCATCAGCTCTGCTGCACCGATGGCGTCCAGGCTCTGCAGCGTGGACGTGTTGTGCAATGACTTGACGTCGTGTGCATGTCGCAGCTGGATCAGCTGCACGGTCCACTCGATGTCTGCCAGCCCGCCGCGGCCCAGTTTGGTGTGTGTGGCAGGGTCGGCGCCCTTGGGCAGTCTCTCGGAGTCGATGCGCGCCTTGATCCGTCGGATCTCGCGGACAGCGTCCTGAGACACCCCGCCTTCCGGGTAGCGAATCCTGTCCACCATCAGCAGGAACCGGATGCCGAGGTCCTCGTCACCCGCGACCTGGTGAGCACGCAGAAGCGCCTGAACTTCCCATGCCTGCGCCCACTGGGCGTAGTACGCCTCGTAGGAGGCGAGCGTACGAACCACGGGGCCGTTGCGACCTTCGGGACGAAGGCCGGTGTCGACCTCGAGCGGCGGGTCGGTGCTCGGCGCTCCGAGCAGCTTGCGGATCTTGTCGGCAATACCGTTGGCCCACTTGACTGCAGCGCTGTCGTCGGCGCCTTCCGCCGGCTCGCACACGAACAACACGTCGGCGTCGCTGCCGTAGCCGAGTTCACCGCCGCCGAGTCGCCCCATTCCGATGACCGCGAGCGTTGCCGGTGCCGGCTCGCCCCGCTCGGCGACGCTGGACCGAACGGCCGCGGCGAGAGCCGCGTTGATGACGGCTGCCCACACCGACGACAGTGCCCGGCAGACCTGCGGCACGTCGAGCATGCCGAGAATGTCCGCGGAGGCGACGCGAGCGAGTTCGTGACGGCGCAGAGCGCGTGCGGCGTTGATTGCGCGGACCGGGTCCTCGTAGCGTCCCGACGACGACAGGATCGCGCGATACGTCTCCTCGGGTTCGGCGTCGAGCAGACGTGGTCCGCTGGGACCGTCCGCGTACAGACGGATGACCTCGGGCGCCTTGATCAGCAGTTCCGGGACGTATGCGGACGAACCGAGCACGATCATCAGACGCTGCGCCACAGCACCCTCGTCGCGCAGAGTGCGCAGGAACCACGTCTGCTCGCTCGCCGCCTCGGACAGTCGACGATAGTTGAGCAACCCAGCGTCCGGATCCGGGGTGTCGGCGAGCCACTCCAACAACGTCGGCAACAGCACCGCTTGGATCTGACCGCGCCGCGCTCCCCCACCGACCAGCGCGCGAAGGTGCCCGAGTGCATTTTCCGGTGCCGCGTATCCGAGCGCTGCGAGCTGCCGAATCGCGGCGTCGGGCGTCAACCGCACCGTGTCGGAGTCGAATCGGACCACCGAGTCGAGCAACGGCCGGTAGAACAGTTTCGCGTGGAGCCTGCGGATCCGCTGCGCGTTGCGCTTGATCTCCGCGGCCAGCACGCCGAGCGCATCTCTGTTGCCGTCGGGCCGCATGTGTGCGGCCCGTGCCAGCCACCTCAATGCTTCCTCGTCGTCGGGCGGAGGCAAGGTGTGCGTTCGCTTCATCCGCTGCAGCTGCAGGCGATGCTCGATGAGGCGCAGGAACTCGTAGGACGCAGTGAGATTGGCCGCATCGTCGCGGCCGATGTACCCGCCGTCGGTCAACGCCGTCAGCGCATCGGTCGTCCCCAGCACGCGCAACGACTCGTCGGTGCGGCCGTGCACGAGTTGGAGCAACTGCACGGCGAACTCGACATCGCGAAGGCTGCCACGTCCGAGTTTGATCTCTCGTTCGCGCAGTTCCGGTGGGACCATTTCCTCGACCCGACGGCGCATCGCCCGAACCTCGGGAACGAAGTCCTCTCGCTGCGACGCCAGCCAGACCATCGGATTCAACGCGGCGACGTAGCTGTGCCCGAGTTCCATGTCTCCGGTCATCGGACGTGCCTTGAGCAACGCCTGGAACTCCCACGTCTTGGCCCAGCGCTTGTAGTAGGCGACGTGCGAATCCAGTGTCCGCACCAGTTCGCCGCGTTTGCCCTCGGGGCGCAGCGCAGCGTCGACCTCGAAGAACGCGGATGAGCCGATTCGCATCATTTCGCCTGCGATCCGGCTGGCGGTTGCATCCGCGGGTTCGGCGACGAACACGACGTCGACATCGGAGACGTAGTTCAGTTCTCGGGCACCGCATTTGCCCATCGCGATGACGGCGATGCGGCTGGGGCACGGTTTGTCCGGGCAGGCGGTGGCGATGGCCACGGCGAGAGCTGCGGTGAGGGCGGCGTCGGCCATGTCCGAGAGTTGATTGCCGACGAGCTGGTACGGCAGAACCGGTTCGTTCTCGACGGTGGCGGCCAGGTCGGCGGCCGCCAGCACCATCACCTGGTCGCGGTAGGTCTTCCTCAGCGCGACAACGGCTTCCGGTCCGGTGATGGATGCTCGATACAGTTCGGGGGACGCATGTTCCCCGGTCTCCGGGCTAGCCTGCACCGCTGCGAGCAACTGTTCGGTGAGCTGCTGCTTGCTCGGCAGGTCTATCCGACCGGTGGACTTGCCGTCGGGCGAGGCGAGCAGGCGCCACGCCTGCGGATCGGAGACGAGGTGGTCCGCGAGGGCGCTCGACGCACCCACCAACCCGAAGAGCCGACCGCGAAGACCCTTGTCCGTCCGCAGTGCGGAGTCCAACTCGGCGAACTTGTCACCGAGTGCATCGTTCAACCGGACGACGGTGCGGAGCGCGAGGTCGGCGTTGGCTGCCCGCGAGAGCGACCACAACAGTTCGAGGCTGTCCTCGTCCACCCATCCGAGCGTGCGGAGGTCGGTGGGCGCGGTGGATTCGACCAGTCCCAGCCGTCCTGCGCCGGGAACAACCGAACGTGACGTCGGTGGACGCACCATCAGCGAACACCTCGACTCTGGCGTGACACCTGATTCACCTCACCGCGGGGGAAACTACCTCGAACGGGTAAAACCTAGCCCATCGGCGCCCGTCCGATTCACAACCCCAGGTACGCCTTCAATTCGTACGGGGTGACATGACTGCGGTATTCCTCCCACTCGCGACGTTTGTTGCGGAGGAAGAAGTCGAAGACGTGCTCGCCGAGAGCCTCGGCGACGAGCTCCGAGTTCTCCATCGCGTTGAGGGCCTGATCGAGATTGCCCGGAAGCTCCTTGTAGCCCATCGCACGCCGTTCGGCGGACGTCAGTGCCCACACGTCTTCCTCGGCCTCGGGGGGCAACGTGTAGCCCTTCTCGATGCCGCGCAGACCGGCAGCGAGCAACACCGCGAAGGCCAGGTACGGGTTGCACGCAGAATCAGGGCTTCGGATCTCGACGCGACGCGAGGACGCCTTGTTGGGCGTGTACATCGGGACGCGAATGAGAGCGGATCGGTTCGCCGGGCCCCACGACGCCGCCGTCGGTGCCTCACCGCCGCGGACCAGACGCTTGTAGGAGTTGACCCACTGGTTGGTCACGGCACTGATCTCGTTGGCGTGCTCGAGAATGCCTGCGATGAACGACTTGCCGGTCTCCGACAACTGCATCGGATCGTCCGGGTTGTGGAACGCGTTGGCGTCTCCCTCGAAGAGACTCATGTGAGTGTGCATCGCCGAGCCGGCCTGGTCGCTGAACGGCTTGGGCATGAACGTCGCGCGGACGCCCTCTTCGATCGCGACCTCTTTGACCACGTAGCGGAACGTCATGATGTTGTCGGCCATCGACAGCGCGTCGGCGTAGCGGAGATCGATCTCCTGCTGACCGGGCGCTGCCTCGTGGTGGCTGAACTCGACCGAGATACCCATCGACTCGAGCGCGTCGATGGCGTGGCGACGGAAGTTCGGCGCCGAGTCGTGCACGGCCTGGTCGAAGTAGCCGCCGTTGTCCGCAGGCGTGGGCGGAGACCCGTCTTCGGGGCTGTCCTTGAGGAGGAAGAACTCGATCTCGGGGTGCACGTAGCAACTGAACCCGAGGTCGGCGGCCTTGCTCAGCTGACGGCGCAGCACGTGGCGCGAATCGGCCCAGGACGGCGAACCGTCGGGCATCGCGATGTCGCAGAACATGCGCGCGGAGTGCTGGTGGCCCTTGCTCGTGGACCACGGCAGGATCTGGAACGTCGACGGATCCGGCTTGGCGACGGTGTCGGCCTCCGAGACGCGTGCGAAGCCTTCGATGGCGCTGCCGTCGAAGCCGATGCCTTCGTCGAACGCTCCTTCGAGTTCCGCCGGCGCGATCGCGACGGATTTCAGGTACCCCAGAACGTCGGTGAACCACAGGCGGACGAAACGGATGTCCCGCTCCTCCAGTGTCCGGAGCACGAATTCCTTTTGGCGATCCATGTCCGCGAGACTAAGCAAACCGCGTTAAATCTGTGTTACATCGTGAATTCGGTCTCACTTCGGATAGCTCTCACCTGGGGAAGAACACCCGTGAAGTTCCGTCAGCACACCAAATCGTTACCTGGCGGGGTCAGATCGACGAGGTAGTCGACCACCGGTTCGTCGACGCAGTTCTCGCCGGAGAACGCAACCGTGTGCTGGGCCCCGTCGAACGTGATCAGGTCCGCGTCCAGTTGACGGGCAAGTTCGACGCCTGCCTGGTACGGCGTCGCCGGGTCGAAGGTCGTCGAGATCACGACCAGTTTCGGAAGTCCCTCGGCCGAGATCGTGTAGGGAGTGCTGGTGTTGGGGACGGGCCAGAACGCGCAGACATCGAGCGGTGCGTTTCCGGTTCCGCGTCCGTCGTCGAGGAAAGGAGCAGCTTCCCGATACCGTCGGTCTGCTTCTCCGGCCTCGGCGCGGTCGGTGGTCGGTGGATCGTCGACGCAGCGGATGGCGTTGAACGCGTCGTCCAGATTGGAGTAGGTGCCGTCGTCGAGACGGCCACTGTAGGTGTCGGCAAGGCGGAGCAAGGTGTCTCCCCTGCCCTCCTGCAGTTCCGCCAGGCCCACACGCAGGATCCGCCACAGGCTCTGCGAGTACAGGGCTTGCTGCGTTCCGGTGATCGCGTCGTCGTAACCGAGTCCGCGCGGATCCGTGGTGGCGGCGGGCGTCTGGATCAGTGGGTCGACGACCTCCCTGAACGTCCGGTCCGCGGCGGCCGGGTCCGGCCCGAGAGGGCACGCCTCGCTCTGTGCGCAGTCCTCGGCGAACGCCTCGAATGCGCCTTGGAACGCAGCTCCTTGCTCGACGGCCTCGTCGACGGGGCTCTGCTCGGGATCGAGTGCACCGTCGAGAACCATGGCGCGGACTCTGTCCGGGAACGCTTCCGCGTAGGCGGCGCCGATCCGCGTTCCGTACGAATAGCCGAGGTAGGTGAGCTTCTCGTCGCCCAGAACCGATCGGATGATGTCCATGTCCTGCACGACCTCACGGGTACCGACGTGTTCGAGTACGTCGGCACCTGTTCGCTCGACGCATTTCGCGGCGTACTCGCGATGATCGTTCTCCACTGCGGCGATGCCTTCGGGCGAGACGTCGACGTCCGGCTCGGCGCGTTCGAGGTCGGTTTCCTCCGCGGTGAGGCACCGAACTGCGGGCGTCGACGCGCCGATTCCGCGGGGGTCGAAGCCGATTCGGTCGAAGTTCTCCGCGAGTGCGGTGTCCTCGGCCTGGGTGGCGAGGTACAAACCGGACGACCCGGGTCCGCCCGGGTTGAACAGTATGGATCCGGTGCGCTCCCCCGACGCCTGCACGCGGGACACCGCGATCTGTGCTGTCGGGCCGTCCGGGTCCTGGTAGTCGAGCGGAACGGTCACACGGGCGCACTCGACGGAACTTCCGAGCACGGTTCCATCGGTGTTGTAGTCGTCGCACGATCCCCAGTCGAGTTCCTGCGTGTAATAACGCTCGAGACCTGCTGGGATCACGCCGGCACCTGGCGACGCCGACGCAGTGTTCTCCGGCAGCGGCGTGCCCGACTCGACGTCGACGCTCCCGCAGCCGGCAGCCACCGTCACCGCGACAGCACCGAGGGCTGTCGCCACCGTTCGTCCGTGACGCCGTCCGTGGCGGGTACGTGCTGTCGGATCCGAGGAGACGCTCATGAGGTGAAATCGTGCCAGAGCGGGCGAGGTGCAGTCTGCGGCACTAGTGTTTCCAGTCGTGCAGGCACTGCGAACAGCCCTTGCCCAGATCAACCCGACAGTCGGTGACCTCACCGCGAATTCCGAGCTGATCGTGGATTGGACGTCGCGCGCCGCCCAGGAAGGCGCCCAGGTCGTGGTGTTTCCGGAGATGGCCCTGACCGGTTATCCGGTGGAGGACCTCGCGCTTCGCCCGGAGTTCGCGCACGCGTCGCGCGACGCTCTGCGCGACCTCGCCGATGCACTCGACCGAGCCGGATGCGGTGACGTCGTCGCCGTCGTCGGGTACCTCGACCGCGATGCGGTGGGATCGAGAAACAGCGCCGCCGTTCTGTTCCGTGGCGACGTCGTGTCGCGGTACGACAAGCACGCGCTTCCCACCTACCGAGTCTTCGACGAGCTCCGATACTTCGCCCCCGGAACGCGGTTGAGCATCACCGAGGTGAACGATGTTCGCCTGGGAATCGTTGTCTGCGAAGACATCTGGCAGCCCGGCGGGCCGGTTCCCGCGTACGCGGCGGCCGGAGTCGACGTGCTGCTGTGCCTGAATGCGAGTCCGTTCGAGCGCGGCAAGGCGGAGGTCCGCTTGTCGGTGGTCCAGCGGCGGGCAGCCGAGGCTGGGGTACCCGTCGTCTACGCCAATCTGGTCGGTGGTCAGGACGAGCTCGTGTTCGACGGCGGCAGCATGGTCGTCGCCGCCGATGGAGCCATCCTCGGCCGTGCCCCGGCGTTCACCGAACACCTGCTGTGCGTGGACCTCGACGTCTCCGACGCGCGACGTCCCGACGGCGGCCCACCGCCGGGATGGTCCATCGACCGGAACACCGTGCCGGATCTCCTCGTCCGCGGGTGGGATCGGCTACCTCGATCGGTGGCAGAACCCTCGGACGACCTGGCGTCGACGTGGGCGGCACTCGTCACCGGGTTGCGCGATTACGTCCACAAGAACGGGTTCGCCTCGGTGGCGCTCGGCCTGTCCGGTGGCATCGACTCCGCTGTGGTCGCGGCGATCGCCGTGGACGCTCTCGGAGCGGAGTCCGTGTACGGCGTCGCGATGCCTTCGCAGTACTCCTCGGACCACTCGCTCGCGGACGCGAACGATCTTGCGTCGCGCACCGGGCTGCATTTCGGCATCGAGTCGATCGTCGACATGGTGCGGTCGGTGACGGACCAGCTCGGCCTCTCCGGCGTCGCGGAGGAGAACGTTCAGGCGCGGTGCCGCGGCATCGTTCTGATGGCGCTCTCCAACTCGGCCGGACATCTGATTCTCGCCACCGGCAACAAATCCGAACTTGCCGTTGGCTATTCGACCATCTACGGCGACGCCGTCGGCGGGTTCGCCCCCATCAAGGACGTACCGAAATCCATGGTGTGGGAGCTGGCGCGGTGGCGTAACGACGCAGCGGTCGGACGCGGCGAGGTGCCCCCGATTCCGGAGGCGAGCATCGACAAGCCTCCGTCGGCAGAGTTGCGCCCGGATCAACTCGACACCGATTCGCTCCCGGAGTACGACCGGCTCGACGCGATCCTGTTCCGCTACGTCGACTGCGATCAGGGTGAGGACGACATCGTGGCGGCAGGCTTCGATCCCGTGGACGTCGCCGACATCGTGGCCAAGGTCGACGCGGCCGAACACAAACGGAGGCAGTATCCGATCGGAACCAAGGTGACGTCGAAGGCGTTCGGTCGGGATCGACGCATGCCGATCACCGACGGCAGACGGAGAGTGTGACGAATTGCACGTCCGGGTGCGCTTCGGCGTCGGTCGTGCCGGTGGCAGACTGAGGTCGTCATCAACCCCATCCCGGGGACCCGCACGGCGGGCCTCGAGGAACCGAAAGGGACAAAGATGTCCAACGATTCTGTGTACGGCTCGTCCGATGCGTCCGTCTCCGGTTTGACCCGCAAGACTCGCACCCATCACCTGCTGCAGATGAAGGCCGACGGCGAGCGGTGGGCCATGCTCACCGCGTACGACTACTCGAGCGCCCGTATCTTCGAGGAAGCGGGCATTCCGGTCCTCCTCGTCGGCGACTCGGCAGCGAACGTCGTCTACGGCTACGACACGACGGTGCCGATCACCATCGACGAACTGCTGCCTCTGGTTCGCGGCGTCGTCCGCGGAGCTCCCAACGCACTCGTCGTCGCCGACCTCCCGTTCGGCACCTACGAGTCCTCGCCTCAGCAGGCACTCGCGACGGCCACCCGATTCATGAAGGAAGGCCTCGCGCACGCCGTGAAGCTCGAGGGCGGCGAACGCGTCGCAGATCAGATCGCCGCGATCTCCGCGGCCGGTATCCCGGTCATGGCGCACATCGGCTTCACACCGCAGAGCGTGAACGGCCTCGGCGGCTTCCGCGTGCAGGGCCGCGGTGACGGTTCCGAGCAGCTCGTCGCCGACGCCATCGCCGTCCAGGAGGCAGGAGCATTCTCCGTCGTCATGGAGATGGTGCCCGCCGACATCGCGGGCCAGGTGACCCGCAAGCTCACCATCCCGACCATCGGCATCGGAGCGGGCAACGAAACCGACGCCCAGGTGCTGGTCTGGCAAGACATGGCGGGCTACACCAACGGCAAGACCGCCAAGTTCGTCAAGAAGTTCGGCAACGTCGGAGACGAACTGCGGACCGCCGCTGCGACGTATCTCGCCGAGGTTCGCGGCGGAGTCTTCCCCGGTCCCGAGCACAGCTACTGATCGGTCACCTGCAGGTGGCACACTCGGTGCCATGAAACCTGGTCTTCGTAGTTCTCGCCGTGCAGCCGCCGCCGTCCTGGGGGCGGCTGCCGTCGTCGGTCTGGCAGCGTGCGGCACCGACTCCGCCAATACCGGATCGTCCGCGTCGCTGACCACCACGACCACGGCCCCGGTCACCACCACCGATGCGGCTGCTGCCGGTGACACGATCACCGACCAGCAGAAGCAGCAGCTGTGCACCGATCTCGGTGAGCAACTGCAGGAATGGCGAATCCAGGGGCCGACGCTCGGCCGCGGTGGGCTCAACATCGTCGTGCAGACATGGGCGGCGCAGAGCGGAGTCATCAACCTGCAGGTGGTGCAGAACCGCTCGATCATCGACGACATCACCATCGACAACTGCTCCGACGTCCGTGACGAAGCCCTGCGATCACTCGACATCCCCGACTTGGCATCGGGACTGGTGGGCTTCTGACGTGGCACGTGATCTCTACCCGGCCATCGAGCCCTACGCCAGTGGCCACCTCGACGTCGGTGACGGCCAACAAATCTACTGGGAGACCAGCGGTAATCCGGACGGACTCCCCGTCCTGTTCGTCCACGGAGGGCCCGGCGGTGGAACCGGACCTGCGCAGCGCCGCTACTTCGACCCCGAAAAGTATCGAATCGTGCTGTTCGACCAGCGTGGCTGTGGCAAGTCCCGACCTCATATCGCGGACAGGAGTGGAGCCGGCGGAACGACCAAGGGGTGGGACAGGAGTGGAGCCGGCGGAACGACCAAGGGGTGGGACACGAGGGTCGACTGGGCGGTGAACACGACTGGAAAGCTTGTCGGCGACATCGAGAAGTTGCGGACTCATCTCGGCGTCGACACCTGGCTCGTGTTCGGTGGTTCGTGGGGTTCGACGCTGTCCCTCGTCTACGCACAGACCCACCGCGACCGGGTCACCGGCCTGATCCTGCGCGGCATCTTTCTGCTCCGCCGCAGTGAGATCGACTGGTACTACAACGGCGGCGCGGGCCATCTCTTCCCCGAACAGTGGGAGAAGTTCCTGGCACCTGTCCCGGATGCAGAACGACACTTGGATCTGGTCGAGGTCTACCACCGGCTGCTGAACTCCGACGACCGCGACGTCGCCACCGCGGCGGCCATCGCCTGGTCGTCGTGGGAGGCCGCGACGAGTTATCTCATTCCCCGCCCGGAGCAGATCGCCTCCAACGAGGACCCGCGATTCGCCCTGGCCTTCGCAGGGATCGAGAACCATTACTTCCGCAACGACGGATTCCTGCGCGAGAACCAGTTGCTGGAGGACGCGCACCTCCTGGCCGGAATCCCCGGCGTCATCGTTCAGGGCCGGTACGACGTGGTGTGCCCGGCCACGAGCGCCTGGGCCCTTCATCGGGCGTGGCCGGATGCGGAATTGACGATCGTGGACGATGCCGGGCATTCCGCGTCCGAGCCCGGCATCATCCATCATCTCGTCGAGGCGACCGACCGTTTCGCCTCGACAGCGTCACCCGGCGCCGTGCCACCGTCCGCCTCGTAAGCGAACTCGACACGGCGGGAGGCGGTGTCGGCGACGGTCAACGTCACCGACACCGCTTGCCCTTCCGGCGGATCCCCCACGCATTTGCCGATGACGATCGGATCGGCCACGAACACCTCGGCGGTCTTCTTTCCTTCCGCCCCACGCAGAACGAGAGCGGAGAACGCCTCGCCGACGCGGTCGTTCAGAACGTGCGCTTCGGTCAGGTCGATGCACGCTCGATCCACTTTGGACGCAACGGAATCCGATCCGCGCATGATCGCGGGTAGATCAGGGAGCGCGGTGCGCGCCCACTCGGGGATGTCCGTGCCAGCAACCACCGCGAGGCATACTTCGGTGGCGAACCTGTCCGACAGCCGGCGAAGCGGCGCCGTGACGTGAGCGTAGGGTGCTGCGATTCCGGCGTGCTCGGGCGATTCGGGGATTTCCCCGTCGAACGCCACGTAATCCGCGCCTCGCAGCAGACTCGTTGCCTGAGTCATCATGGCCAGCGTCGTAGGTTCGTCACCCGGTAGCCCGGCGAGCACGGCTCCAGCCGATGCACCTGCGGGCCATTCGATTCCGAGCATCTCCGCTGTCTTCTTCAACGAGTCGACGGCGTCCTCCGGGGCCGGCGGCAAAGTGCGGAGCAGTCCGATTCCGGCGTCGAGCATGATCGACGCTGCGCACATCCCCGTCAGCAGCGACACCTCGGCGTTCCACGCGTCCACGGCGGTCCGCGCCTGCAATTCGATGCGCCACCCTGCGCCGTCGGCTACCACGTCCTGCTCCGGCAAGGTGATGTCCAGTGCACCTCGGCGCAACGCGGCCTGCGCACGCAGGCGACCGAAGTCGCCGAGAGCGGCGATCGACGGATGCGGGGAACCTGCATCGAACTCGGCTTGGACACCCGCGTAATCGAAGCGGGCAACGGATTTCACCGTCGCTCTCGACACCGTCCACGCGACTGCGTCACCGGATTCGTCGAGTTCGATCCGCCACAGCGCTGCCGGGCGAATCTCGTTCGGCAGCAGACTGGCCGAGCCTTCCGACAGCACCCGCGGGTGAAGCGGTACCGAACCGTCGGGCAGGTAGAACGTCTGCCCGCGCTGACGAGTCTCGGTGTCGAGCCGGCCCGCAGGCGTCACGATGGACCCGACATCCGCGATCGCGTAATGCACGACGAATCCACTGGCGAGTTTCTCGACGTGCACCGCCTGATCCAGATCCATCGAACCGGGCGGATCGATGGTCACCAAGGCAAGGTCGGTGCGGTCTTCCCTCTCGGACGCGTATCTGTCCTGGGCGGACTCGGCCTCGGCGAGTGCGTCCGCCGAGAAGTGCTCGGGCAGGTCGAACTCGGAACGGATGGGGTCGAAGTCGAAGGCGGTCGCGGACAGTCGCGCCGAGACCACCGTCAGTTGTTCCAGTCGTCGTCGGCCTTGTCCGCAGCTTTGTTGCGCTCGGCTGCGATCTGAATGGCGCGCTCGGCGGTGGCACGGTCCGGATACGGGCCCATCCGGTCGAGTGCCCCGGATTCCTTGCCCTGCGAAACCGTCTTGGTGCGTACGTCGTAGTACCAGGCGTCGTCTTCTGTACTCATGAGAGCAAGCCTAGGTGCGAACGAGTCGGCATGTAAGCCGGATCCTGTGAACCGGCCCGCCGAAACGGGACGGAACGACGACCATCCATCTGGGCACACCGTCGCCGGGTACCTCGAGCAGTCCACCCGCAGGCTCGGGCGAGCAGCCCTCGAACACCTGCGCAGTCGCACTCCCGAGGGAATGCGACCTTCGACCTTGCTCCGGGCGGGGTTTACCTAGCCACCCCAGTCACCTGGGGTGCTGGTGCGCTCTTACCGCACCGTTTCACCCTGACCCGCGTCGTGCTGTCCGAAGACAGAACGAGCGCGGGCGGTCTGTTTTCTGTGGCACTGTCCCGCGAGTCACCTCGGGTTGCCGTTAGCAACCGCCCTGCTCTGTGGAGTCCGGACTTTCCTCGGCTCGAAGCTTGGCGGAATCGCTCCGCCAGTTCCCCGTGCCGCAGCCGTCCAACCGACTCGTTCGCAGGATGGAACTCTACCCGGTCGTACGGCTGGAACTAGAGTTCACCTCATGGATCACGTCGTCCTGCTGCGCGGAATCAACGTCGGCGGAATCAACATCAAGATGGTCGACCTTCGCCAGGCGCTCTCGCAGGCCGGGTTCGAGCCGGTGCGCACGGTCCTCGCGACCGGCAACGTGCTGCTGTCGTCGCCGCTGTCCCCCGCGGAACTGAAGCCCGCGATCGAGAAGACCCTCGCCGACACATTCGGATACGAGGCGTGGGTGATCGTCCTCGATCCGGCCACCCTGAGCGCCATCGTCGACGACTATCCGTTCGACGCCGAACGCGACGGTTGGCACCCGTACGTGATCTTCGGCAACAACGACGAGCATCTCGCGGAACTGGCGCGGACGGCCGAAACGCTCGATCCGCAGCTCGAGCGCGTCTCCCTCGGCCGGGGCGTCGTCTACTGGGAGGTCGTGAAAGGAAACACCACCGACAGCATCGTCGGAAAGTTCACGGCGAAAGCAAAGTACAAGCCCACCACCACTACCCGGAACCTACGCACCCTCGTCAAGATGCTGGCGTGAGCGTCGTAGCGGCCGCACTCGTTGCGGCGGTGCTGATCTTCGCGATCGTCCGGCCCCGCGGTCTGCCGGAGATCGTCGCGGCACTCCCGGCCGCAGTGGCGGCACTACTGCTCGGGCTCGTCACCCTGTCCGACGCACGCTCGCAGGTGCTGGAACTGCTCCCGACCGTCGTGTTCCTGGCGTTCATCCTCGTTCTCGCCCATCTCGCCGACGCACTGGGTGTCTTCCGGTGGACGGCTTCGATCATGGGCAGATCTGCCCGCGGCAATCCGCATCGGCTTCTCGGTTCGGTGTTCGTGGCCGCCGCCGTCACCACAGCCGTGCTGAGCCTCGACGCGACTGTCGTGCTGTTGACGCCGGCGGTGATCGGCGCGGCGCGGGCTCTGCGTATGTCGCCTCGGCCGCACAGTTATGCGACAGCGCACCTGTCGAACTCCGCGTCGACGTTGCTGCCGGTGTCGAACCTGACGAACCTTCTGGCCTTCACCGCGACGGGCCTGACGTTCGTGCATTTCGCCGCGCTGATGGCGCTGCCGTGGATCGTGTCGATCGTGATCGAGTTCGCGGTGTTCTGGGTGTTCTTCCGCGCCGACCTTCGGCACGGTGCCACGCGATCCGAGCAGCACTCGGTGACGGAACCCATCGTCGCGCCCACGGCGGCGCTGGTGGTTCTGGGCGCAACGTTGCTGGGCTTCGCCGTGGCCGGGTTCTTCCACGTCGAACCGTTCTGGGTCGCGGCCGTGGGCGCGTGCGCTCTCGCCGTGCCCGCACTGAAGCAGGGTTATACCGTGCCGTCGCGCATGCTGCGGGCCGCCGACCTCACATTCTGCGGATTCGTGCTGTCGCTGGGAATTGTCGTCGAGGGCGTCACGGCGGGCCCCATCGGCGACTGGCTCGCGAGCATCCTGCCCGGCGAGGCGTCGTTCCTCGGCCTGTTGACGACCGCCGCCATCGCAGCGGTCGCGTCGAACGTCGTCAACAATCTGCCCGCGACGCTGATGCTGCTCGCCGCGTTCGGCTCGTCCGCTCCCCCCGGTCTGCTTCTCGCGATGGTCGTGGGCGTCAACCTCGGGCCCAACCTGACCTACGTGGGCTCGCTCGCGATCATGTTGTGGCGCAAGGTCGGCGCGGCACACGACGAACCGGCGTCGTTGCGCACCTTCACCGTCCTCGGTCTGATCAGCACACCGCTGACGATCCTCGGTGCCGTCGCCGCCCTCTGGCTCGCCCTACAGGTATGACGTGTCGTTGACGAGTCGGACCGAGGCACCGCCGTCGGGATAGAACTCGGCGATGCTGAGCGACGCGAGATCCAGATGCAGCCGGTACAGCAACGACGGCCCGACATCGAGAGCGAGCTGCAGCAGCATCTTGATCGGGGTCACGTGGCTGACCACGACGACCGTCGACCCCGCGTACGACGCGACCAGCTTGTCGCGGGCCACGGTGACCCGCTCCAGGACGGTGTCGAAGCTTTCGCCTCCCGGTGCGGCGACCGAAGTGTCACCGCGCCATTTCTGGTGGACGTCCGGGTACTTCTCGAACGCTTCCTTGAACGTGAGGCCTTCCCAGTCACCGAAGTCGGTCTCGGTCAGTTCGTCCAGCGTGGAGACCTCGAGGCCTACCTTCCGGGCGAGCGCGCCTGCCGTCTGCTGCGCCCGGCCCAGCGGCGAGGCGACGATGGCCGCGATGTCGTCTCGCTGCGCCAGACGGGCGGCCGCTGCGGCCGCCTGACCCTCGCCGATCTCGGTCAGTGGCGGGTTTCCTCGGCCCGAGTAGCGACGCTCCACCGACAGCGGAGTCTGTCCGTGCCGCAGCAGAAGCAGACGCGTGGGCTCACCCGTCGCTCCGGTCCAGCCGGGTGCGGTCGGCTTAACGTCGCGGTCCTTCGGGGGCTCCAGTTCCCGACCGTCGGCCGCGGCATCCATCGCCTCGTTCGCCAACCTGTCCGCGTGCGAATTCTGTGCCCGTGGAATCCACTGGAACGTGACGCGGTCGAAACCGCGGACCAGGTCGGCGGCCTCACGGTTGAGCGGAATCATGTCCGGGTGCTTGACCTTCCAGCGCCCGGACATCTGCTCGACGACGAGCTTGGAATCCATCCGCACGTCGACCTCGCGCGCACCGACCTCGCCTGCAGCAGTCAACCCGGCGACGAGGCCGCGGTACTCGGCGACGTTGTTGGTCGCGACGCCCAACGCGAGACGGCGTTCGGCGAGCACCTCGGAGCGGTCGGCGGACAGCACCACGGCGCCGTACCCTGCCGGGCCCGGGTTGCCCCGAGATCCACCGTCCGCCTCGACGACAACCCTCACAGACCGGATTCCTTGGTGCGCACCAGAATGGCGTTGCACTCCGAGCATCGCACCAGCTCGTCGGCGGGCTTCGCCGCGATGCGCGAGATCTCGCCTCGATCGAGTTCGATCCGGCAGGCGCCGCAGCGTCGGGCCTGCAGTAGCGCGGCGCCGCGGCCGGTGAGAGCGCGCTGCTTCTCGTAGACCGCCAACAGCTCGTCCGGGAACGTGCTCGCCAGTTCCGATCGCCGTGCGGTGGCGCGCTGCTCCGCGGAATCGACATCGGCCACGGCGTCGTCTCGCCGACGTCCGGCGTCGACGAGCTCGTCCTCGATCTGGGTCAGCTGCGCCCCGGCGTGGTTGTAATCGGTCTCCGACGCCTCGCGCCGCTCCATGACCTCGAGAAGTTCCTCTTCGAGGATTCCCTGCCGACGTTCGAGGCTGGCGAGTTCGTGCTGGAGCTCGGACATCTGTTTCGCTGCGACGGTGCCGCTGTCGAGGAGCGAGCGGTCGCGGTCTTCACGTTGGCGGACCGCGTCGACCTCGCCTTCGAGCTTCTTGATGTCACGGTCGAGGTCGTCCATCGCCATCTGGACCGTGACGGCTGCGTCCTTGCGGGCGATGCGCTCGGCCTCGAGCTTCTCCACCTCGGCCTGCTCGGGAAGACTTTTACGACGGTGCGAGATCTGCGTCAGCTCGGTGTCCACTGCGGCCAGTTCGAGAAGTGAGGCCTGCACTCGGGGATCGACATTCACGCGTGATGACTCCTGCGACTATGGAAGAAATATTCGGCCAAGCCTACCGGCTCCGATCGTCCACCGAACCCACTGTCCACGGATCGGTCCTGCGGGTACTGACGCGGCTGCTCCATCCCCCCTCGTCGCCGAACTCTGCGTCGACGATGTGTCGCGCCTGCTCGCACCACGGCCACTCCGACGCCCAGTGCGCGACGTCGACCACGGCTGCGCCTCCGGCGCGAAGGTGCTCGTCGACGACGTGATGCCGCAGGTCCGAGGTGACGTAGACGTCGGCTCCGAGGGATGTCACTGCACTCAGATAGCCGTCGCCCGCTCCCCCGCACAGCGCGACCGTGCGGATCTCGGTGTCGGGATCGCCTGCCGCCCGTACGCCCCACACCGTCTCCGGCAACACCGCGCGCACTGTTCGTGTGAACTCGCGCAAGGTGGTGGGTCTGTCCAGCACCCCGATCCGTCCGAGGCCCGTGCAGCTCGGGAGCCTGACTTCCTCGAACACGTCGATCGCCGGTTCCTCGTAGGGGTGTGCTCGCGTCACGGCGTCCAGAATGTCCGCCCGCTTCGACGCAGGCGCCACCACCTCTATGCGGTCCTCGTCGACTTTCTCGAGCACACTGTGGTCGCCGATCGTCGGCGTCGATCCGACGCCGGGCAGGAACTGGCCGAGCCCTCGGGTGCTCCAACTGCAACGGCTGTACTGTCCGATCGCTCCTGCGCCGGCGTCGAACAGCGCGTCCCTGACGGCGTCGCTGTGCGACGTCGGAGTGAACACGACCCACTTGTCCACTCGCGGTCCGTCGATCGGATCGAGGGGGCGCGTGTGTGTCACGCCGAGCGCATCCGCCAGGGCGTCGGACACGCCTGGGTTGGCGCTGTCGGCATTGGTGTGCGCGGTGAACAGTGCGCACCCGGCCTTGACGAGACGGTGGATGAGTGCGCCCTTGGGTGTGTTCGCGGCGACGGTGTCCACGCCGCGGAGCAGGAGTGGATGGTGCACCACCAGTAGGTCGGCGCCCATGTCGATGGCTTCGGCGACGACCTCCTCGGTCGCGTCGACGGCGTAGAGAACTGTGCCGACGCGATCGGCCGGGTCACCGCACACCAATCCGACCGAATCCCAGCTCTCGGCGAGCCGCGGCGGATAATGCGCCTCGAGTACCGCGATGACGTCGGCGAGAAGGACTGTCACTGTTCACCTTTCGATCGTGCGTGCTGTGGCGGTGAATTCTTCGGCAAAGATTTCGTCAGGGCATCGACGAGGACATCCACCTGCGCGGACGGGCGAACGGCCACCCGCAGGTGACCCGGCGCCAGTCCCGGGAAGGTGTCGCACCGGCGAACCGCGACACCGTGGTCACGCAACCGCCGACGCACCCCCTCCGCGTCCGGAACGGACAGAAGCAGGAACGGTCCGCGCGCGGGCCCGTGCACATCGATCCCGAGCGCGGTCAGACGTCGCGTCATGTCCTTGCGTTCGGCTGCGATGACCGATGCCCTGGCTTCGGCCGACGCAACGGCGTCCGGTTCGCTGCACGCTTCGATGGCCTCGATCTGCAGACTTCCGAGCGGCCAGTGCGCCCGCCCGACGGTGAGTTCGGCGAGGACGTCCGGATGCCCCAGCGCGTATCCGCACCGCAGTCCGGCGAGCGCCCATGTCTTGGTGAGACTGCGCAGCACCAGCACATCGTCGAGGGAGTCGGAGGCAACGGACTCGGCTTCACCGGGCACTGCGTCGGCGAAGGCTTCGTCGACGACGACGATGCGTCCGGGGCGACGCAGACCCAGAATCGAGTGTCGCTCGTGCAGCACCGAGGTCGGGTTGGTCGGGTTACCGACGACCACCATGTCTGCGTCCTCGGGAACCGCGCTGGGATCCAGCTGGAACGGCGGAGCCGACACGACGTGTCGGACGGGTATGCCTGCTTGGCGCAACGCGAGTTCGGGCTCGGTGAACGACGGATGGATCAGTGCAGCCAGCCGTGGTTTCAGCTGTGGCAGCATCGCGAACCCCTCCGCACCTCCGGCGAGCAGAAGGACTTCTTCCGGGGCTCGGCCGTGTCTGTGCGCGACGGCTTCCCGCGCGCGCAGGTCGGCGTCGGCGGACGGGTAGGAGCCGAGCGAATCCAGCGATCGGCTCAGCCGTTCGCTGAGCCAGCGAGGTGGGCCTGTTCCTTGGACGTTGACTGCGAAATCGATCAGTCCAGCTCCCACTTCGGCGTCACCGTGGTGACGGAGAAGCGACATCGCGTCCAATTCTTCCCTGTCCTTTCGTTACCGACGAGCGTATCCCGCCCCGGCCGCGAGTGGAGCATGCGAAGGCCCGGCCACCAACCGATATGGTTTTGTCATGACAAATCTCGACGCCGCGCGCAGTCCGCGAGCCACGGTGGTGCTGTTCGACCTCGACGGCACGCTCACCGATTCCGCACCGGGCATCCTCGCGGGCTTCCGGCACGCACTCGCCGCGGTCGACGGACCCGAGCCGACGGAGGAGCAACTCGCCCTGGTCATCGGGCCACCGTTGATCGACACTTTCGGCGCGATGGGGCTTCCCGACGACGTCGCCCAGAGGGCGCTTGCCGCGTACTTCGAACGATACGACGCCAAGGGCTGGGCGGAGAACACGGTGTTCGAGGGTATCGAGCCGGTGTTGGCAGAGTTGAAGAGTCGAGGGGTTCGACTCGGAGTGGCCACGTCCAAGTCCGAGCGGTTCGCGCACCGGATTCTGGATCACTTCGGACTGGCCGAGTACTTCGAGTTCATCGGAGGGGCGAGCAACGACGGCACCCGTCGCGCCAAGCCCGACGTGATCGCGCATTCGCTGCGCAACCTGGGCATCACGGCGACCGAGGCGTCGGCCGGCGGGACCCAGGGCGTCCTCATGGTCGGGGATCGTGATCACGACGTGCACGGCGCCGCTCGATTCGGCATTCCGGCGATCTACGTGGACTGGGGTTACGGAATCGCGGGTGAGAACGACGACGCCGCGTTCACCGTGACGACCATGGACGAACTGGCGAAGGTGCTCGGTGACAACACGTAAGCCCACCCTCCACGTGACGTTCGTCTGCACCGGCAACATCTGCCGGTCACCGATGGCGGAGAAGATCTTCGAGCAGCACCTGAGGGAGGCGGGGCTGGATTCGGTACGGGTGTCGAGTGCAGGCATCGACGGGTGGCACGAGGGCGAGGGCGCCGACCCGCGCACCGTTGCCGAGCTCGACGCGCACGGTTACGACAGCGACCACGAAGCCGCACAGGTCAACGACGATCACCTCGGCGCCGATCTGCTGGTCGCCCTCGACACCGGTCACGTTCGCGAACTACTGCGTCTCGGTGCGCCCGCCGACCGGATCGCACTGCTCAGATCCTTCGACGACGATGCGGACGACGAGTCCGTCGCAGACCCGTACTACTCGTCCGACGACGCGTTCACCACCGTCCGCGAACAGATCGAATCGGCCATGCCCGGGTTGGTGAGTTGGACCGAGAACGCCGTCTCCGACGAGGCGTCGTAGATCGATGTCGGGCGAGCCGCTACCGTAGTTGTCGTGCGAAGGCTCCGATTTCTGCTGCGTCCGGGTTGGTTGGCGGTTGCTGCTGTCGTCGCCCTGTTCGCTTACCTGTGCTTCACGGTGCTGGCGCCGTGGCAGCTCGGCAAGAACACGTCGACGTCGCACCGAAACGATCTGATCAACCAGTCCGTGGACGCCGAGCCCGTAGCGCTCGAGGAGCTGCTGACACCCACGGGCTTCGCCGACGACGACGAATGGCGTCGAGTCGTCGCCACCGGCGCCTACGAATCGGACAAGGAAGTGCTGGTCCGACTGCGCAGCATTCGCGAACAACCTGCGTACGAGGTGATCACCCCGTTCCGCCTGGACAGCGGGGAGACGATCCTCGTCAACCGGGGGTACGTGCTGCCGGTCCAGGGAACTCAGCCACCGACGATCGAGCCGGCTCCGACCGGTGAGGTGACGCTCGACGCACGCATCAGACGAGCCGAGGGAACCTCCCGTGAGCCCATCGAGGAAGCCGGGCACATCCAGGTCTACAACATCAACCCGGACCAGATCGGGACCGCCCTTTCCGTCACTCCCGTGCAGGGATACCTGCAGCTCGACGACGCCCAACCGGGCGGCTTGGGCGTGATCGAACTGCCGCAGACCGATTCCGGCCCCTACCTGTCCTACGGCCTCCAATGGCTGGCGTTCGGAATCATGGCACCGCTGGGCCTCGCCTATTTCGTCCGAGCCGAGTGGCGTGAACGCCGCAAGGCGACGAACCGTGATCTCGCGGACCCGACGGACGACGATCGGCTGGTTCCCGAACCGGACAGTCCTCTGCCTGATTCCACCGTGCGTGACTACCCAGCGCCCGACTCCCCTGCGCCTGACTCCTCAGCACCGACGGTGGCGGATCCGGAGCCCGAGTTCACCCTCCCGACGCGCCGGGAACGGAAGTCGCGAGCGAAGTCCGCGTCATCGACGAGGACCGCGCAGGATGCCCGCCTTGCCGATCGCTACGGCAAGGGCCGCTGACACAGCCGTCGCACCGATCTGGACCAGAGTAGACAGGCGCGCCGCGCGGTCCAGGTCCGCCGGTAGCGGATGTCTGCCGTCGCCGAGGGTCGGGCGGATCTCGACGCCGTGCGTGTACTCGGTTCGCCCGCCCAAACTGATTCCGAGTGCGCCCGCTGCCGTGGCTTCCGCCACGCCCGCGTTCGGGCTCGGGTGACGCGAGGCGTCAAACCGCCAGGCCCGCACGGCGTCGGCTGTTCGTCCGCCGACGAGCGGGGCGAGAACGGCCGTCACCACCCCGGTCACTCGCGCCGGCGCGAGGTTGATCACGTCGTCGAGGCGTGCGGCGAACCATCCGAACCGGTGATACCGCGGCGAGCGATAGCCGATCATCGCGTCCAGTGTGTTGACCGCGCGGTACCCGAGGATTCCGGGGACTCCGGCGACCGCACCCCAGAACACCACTCCCACAGTCGCATCCGAAGTGTTCTCGGCTACGGATTCGACCGAGGCACGTGTGAGACCGTCGGCGTCGAGGACACTGGGATCGCGCCCGCACAACGACGGAAGCAGGGCCCGTGCCTGATCGATCCGGTCGTGGCGGAGGTGCTCGGACATCGCGGAACCCGTCCGTGCCAACGATGTTCCACCCAGTGCGGTCCACGTCGCCACGGCCGTCAGTGCGACCTCCGCGAGAACGCCACGCCGGGCAGCAGCCGTCGTCGCCACCGACCCGGCGGCGACGACGGCACTCACAAGGAGGACTGTGTGGACTGCACCGGCTGCTCGGGCGTCACGGTAGGTGTGCCGTTCGAGCGCCGCTGCCGCACTACCGAACCCGGCGACCGGGTGATACCGACGAGGATCGGCCAGCGCCAGGTCGAGACCGAGCCCGAGCACCAAGCCGGCACCGCGACTGTCCCATCGCGTCCAGCGGAAGGTCATGGAAGCGACGGTAGCGAAGCTCTCGACCCATCCGCGCGCCCGGGTGCGGGAATTGTCAGGCCCAGCGCGACCTGTACACGCTTGCCATCTGGCGATTGTTGAACTCGAGATCGCGACCCGAGTGAAGCATCGCAGCTGCGATGCCGACGAAACCGACCGTTGCCATCAAGATCATTGCCATGGTGTCCCCCAAGGATCGCCGAGAGAGCCCGCTGTCGGGCCCTGATGATCTTGATTGTTACCGACGGGTAGAGAGAAGAAAATGCAGATGAGGGGGCCGTCACATGTGTCAACGGTCACCGAACAGAACCGAGGCTAGGATCGACCACATGACCGTAGAAGGCGGATTCCCGAGCGAGTCCACACCAGCAGCGACCACCACGGGGCGACCGAGTTGGGTCAACAAGGCAATCGTCGTCGCGGTCGCGGTGGTCGCGCTCGTGATCGCCTACCTCGTCCTGTCCGCATTCCTCCCGAGATGGTGGAGCATCAGGGTTGCCAACCTGTCGGATCAGGCGTTCAGCAAAGGCATCTTCTGGGGCCTCGTCTTCGGGATCCTGTCCACTCTCGTGCCGCTGCTGTTCTTCACCGCGGCGTGGCGCGTCAGGAAGAAGCGCGGCGGCAAGGTCACCGCGATCGTCTCGATAGTTCTGGCCGTCGCCGCTGCTGTGCCGAACCTGCTGACACTGTCCATCGTGCTCGGAAGCAGCAATGCTGCACATGCAGGAGAGCGCACCCTCGACACCGAGGCTCCCGGCTTCCGTGGAGCCACCGCACTCGGCGCGATCATCGCAGTCGTCCTGTTCGCTGCCTTGGTGTTCTTGATCGTTCGCGGACGCAGGCGTCGCGCGCAGAAGCGAAGTGCTGCCCAGGCTGCATCGCCCCAGGTCTGATCTGTCAGGGCACCACGGGCGCTTTTCCACCGTCGTAGGGCTCGACGGTGACCTGCTCTTCGGGAGTGAGGGACACAACGGCCGGGCCGGCCTCCTCGGTCACCGTGAGCACCACCGACAAGCCCTCCTGCGCTACGGACTCGATCCGTCCGCGCTGCTCTCCGGTTTCGTCCACGAGTGCGTAATCTCCGACCAGAACCAGCAATTCCTCGGCGGACAGTGTGCGGCGGCCACCGAAATCTTCCACAGTCATGCCTACACCGTAGGCGAAACGGCGCGGTGCGCGCCGCTGAAGTCACTCGTGCCCGGGTGGAGGATCGGTGACCAGCACGTCGTCGATCGGCAGATGCAACGCCAGTTCCACCCTCCGCTCGTCCCAGCTGGGATACGCGGGGCGAATCCAGACGCGGGTGTCGTCGAGCTGAACCAGCAGGAACCGTCGCCACGTCCAGGTCTCGGCCGGATCGAGGAGGTCGGTGTGAGCGAGCACCGGCACGGGCGCGCGGCCCCACACCGGATTCGACAACGACGAAAGGCCTTGCTCCAGCAATACATCCGCGGCGTCGTCGACCGGGAGGCTCTGTGCGAGAAGGTGGCCGACGGGATTGACTGCGTCGACACAGCTCTCGTCGTAGTTCTCCGAGACTGTCCAGCCCACGATCTCACCGTCGGCCGGACGCCTCACCGGAAGTCGGCTGCGCCACCGCGTGATATCCACTGCAACCACCTTACCGACCGCCTGCTCACCACAGATGTGTGTGATGAACCAGCGCATCGATCACGAGGACCGAGCCGATCACCGCGAACACCACTCGCACGGTCGCGGGGCCATAGGCCGTCAGAGCGCGCACCACGGATCGATAGCGTCGACGAGCAGACGGACTGCGCCCCATCGACAATGCGAGGACCGCCGCCGGAATACCGAGCGCGAGGAGGCAATAGAGCACGATGACGACGGGCCACGCGGCCGGCAACGGGTCGGACGCGGATATCATCGCGAGGCCGGCCAGATACGGTACGGCAGTAGGAGCCTGGACGATTCCGATGGCAAATCCCGTCGTCGCCAGAAGCGGCACACTCGCCCGGAAGCGAGCCGTCCACGCCGGCGGCGGACGCGAGGATCGTGGCATACACGCCAGAACGATCAAGGTGGCACCGATCGCAGCCTCGCCCCAGTACCGAACGGTCGGGGTGAGCTCGAAATCGACGATGCGGGAGAGAAAATCTATCCCGAGCACAGCCAGTATTCCGAAGGCAGTCGTGGCGGCGAAGACTCCGCCGAGAAAAGCCGATCCGGTTCGAAGCGGTGAACGCCTGTGCATCCGGGCGTCGTACGCGATCGCGGCGGTCAGACCGATCAGAAGAACATCCAGGGAATCGAGAAGTGCAAACCCGGTCAGCGCAGCGAACAACGTGATCATGTCGGTCTCAGCCTATACACGCTCACCCGTCCGATCGGAGATGAGGCGCGTCCGCCACGACCGCACGAAGCAGTTCGTCGACGGCTTTGACTCTCGCCAGCCCTGCCAGTTCGCGCGGTACTGCGACCCAGTACGTCCGGTCGATCGAGAACTGTTCTCCGGCCACGCGGACGAGGGTGTCGTCCGGTTCTCCGATGTAGCTGGGCAACGGCGCGATCCCGAGACCGCTGCGCGCGGCGAGCCAGTGACCGGTGATGTTGTTGGTCTGAATCTGCGCTCGTCCGTCGGTCAGAAACGAATCGAGTATCCGCAGCGGAGCCACGTCGAGGAGGGCGCCGACGTACCAGATGAGCGTGTGCTCTCGCAGATCGTCGCTCGTGGAGATTCTCGGATGGGACTGCAGGTACTCCTCGGTCGCGTACAGATACAACGAGTACGTCGCGAGCTTCCGATACACGACGAACCGCGGCGACGGTTGTTCCAACGTGATCGCGACGTCGAATTCCCTTGTGTTCAAGGTGTTGTGCTCCGTCGCCGTGACCAGTTCGACGTCGAGGTCGGGATGCTTCCGGCGCAGCGTGGTGAGGTTGGGCGTCAACACGAACGCACCGAATCCGTCCGGTGCGGCGATACGAACCGACCCGCTGAGCGAGCCGACGCTGGACGTCTGATCCTCGAATGCAGCGATCAAGGTCGACTCGACGGATTCCGCGTACCCGACCAGTCGTCGGCCGGCTTCGGTGAGACGCCATCCCGCAGGAGTGCGATCGAACAGTCGCTGACCGACCGATTTCTCGAGGCTCGTGATCCGTCGACCGACGGTGGTGTGGTCGACCCCCAGCGCCTTCGCGGCCTCGTTGAGGCGGCCGTGACGGGACACTTCGAGGAAGTAGAGCAGGTGGTCGGCAGTGAACACCCGACGAGGCTATCAGCCTCGTGCATTTTTGCACGCGTCACTGCGATATTGGCCTTTGACTAGCGCAAACTTGCGAGACAAGGTGGATATCACAACGCCGAGACGAAGGAACCTTTTCGTGAGCACAATTTCGCACTGGTACGACAACAAGCCGTTCGCTGGTACCTCCACCACCACCGCACCGGTCACCAACCCCGCCACCGGCGAGGTCACCGGCCAGCTCGCACTCGCCAACCTCGGCGACGCACGCACCGTCATCGACGCCGCCGCAGCCGCCTTCCCCGCCTGGCGCGACACCTCCCTCGCCAAACGCACCCAAATCCTCTTCAACTTCCGCGAACTACTCAACAAGAAAAAAGGCGAACTCGCCGAAATCATCACCGCCGAACACGGCAAAGTCCTCTCCGACGCCCTCGGCGAAATCTCCCGCGGCCAAGAAGTCGTCGAATTCGCCTGCGGCATCCCCCACCTCCTCAAAGGCGGCTACACCGAAAACGCCTCCACCAAAGTCGACGTCTACTCCATCCGCCAACCCCTCGGACCCGTCGGCATCATCTCCCCCTTCAACTTCCCCGCCATGGTCCCGATGTGGTTCTTCCCCGTCGCCATCGCCGCCGGCAACACCGTAGTACTCAAACCCTCCGAAAAAGACCCCACCGCCTCCATCTGGCTCGCCGAACTCTGGGAAGAAGCAGGCCTACCCCCCGGC
>NZ_JMEX01000004.1:248946-424061 GCF_000760735.1 Rhodococcoides fascians A44A
GGTGCGAGCGAAGCGACGAGGGATGTCTCCGGCGGCTTCTGGCTCGGCCCGACGCTCATCGACCATGTCAAAACCGACATGTCCATCTACACCGACGAAATCTTCGGACCCGTGCTCTCCGTCGTCCGCGTCGACACCTACGACCAAGCCCTCGAACTGATCAACAACAACCCCTACGGCAACGGCACCGCCATCTTCACCAACGACGGCGGCGCAGCACGACGCTTCCAGAACGAAGTCGAAGTAGGCATGATCGGCATCAACGTCCCCATCCCCGTCCCCATGGCCTACTACAGCTTCGGCGGCTGGAAAAACTCGCTGTTCGGCGACACCCACGCCCACGGCACCGAAGGAATCCACTTCTTCACCCGCGGCAAAGCCGTCACCTCCCGCTGGCTCGACCCCAGCCACGGCGGCATCAACCTCGGATTCCCCGAAAACAACTAGACCCCACGTGAGTGGAAATGTAGGCCCTGAGTCAGGAGCGGAGCCCGCGGAGCGACCAGAGAGCACCTACATTTCCACTCACGACGGGGGTCAGGCCGCGTCGGTGGCCGATAGTGTGCAGGTAAGTGCGCTGACGTATCTACAAAGGAGTAGTACATGGTTGCCAACATCTCGTTCCCGCGTTTTCTCAAGCTCGGGCCAGGAGCCGTGGAGAGCCTCGGTGACGTGCTGACCGACTTGAACGTGCATCGGCCCCTGCTCGTCACCGATGCGTTCATGGTGAGCAACGGCTCCGCGGAACGGCTTCTGAAGATCATTGCCGGAGCAGGCAAAGAGGGTGCACTGTTCTCCGGCACGGTCCCGGACCCCACCACCGAGTCCTTGCACGCGGGCTTGGACGCAGCGGCAGCTCACGACGCAGATGCTGTCATCGGGTTCGGCGGTGGCAGCCCGATGGACACGGCCAAAGCCCTCGCGGTGCTGTCGAAGCAGGGCGGCGAGATGCGCGATTACAAGGCGCCACGCCAGTACACCGGGCCTGCGTTACCCATCATCGCGATCCCGACGACCGCCGGAAGCGGTTCGGAGGCAACGCAGTTCACGATCATCACGGACGTCACGTCGGACGAGAAGATGCTGTGTCCCGGCCTGTCGTTTCTTCCCATAGCGTCGATCGTGGATTCCGAGTTGACTGCATCCATGCCGCCCCGCTTGACGGCGGACACCGGCGTCGACGCGTTGACCCACGCGATCGAGGCCTATGTGAGCAAGAAAGCCAACCCGATCTCCGACGGACTCGCTTTGTCCGCGATGCGGACCATCGGCCGGTTTCTGTTGCGCGCGTATCGGGATGGCTCCGACACCGAAGCGCGCGAGGCAATGATGCATGCGTCGACTCAGGCGGGTATGGCGTTCTCCAACGCCAGTGTCTGTCTGGTTCACGGTATGAGCCGACCGATCGGAGCGCACTTCCATGTCGCACACGGCCTGTCGAACGCGATGTTGCTCCCCGCCGTCACTGCGTTCTCCATCCCCGGGGCTCGCGACCGGTACGCCGAGTGCGCTCGCCAGCTCGGGGCGGCCGAACGCACGGATTCCGACGACATCGCGTCCGCGCGGCTGATCGAGTTCATCAACACACTGTGCGCCGACGTGGAGGTTCCACGCCCGAGCACCTACGGTATCGACGAAGCCAAGTGGGACAGTCTGATTCCGCTCATGGCGGAGCAGGCATTGGCGTCGGGATCGCCGGGCAACAACCCCGTCGTGCCGACGGCCGACGAGATCGCAGATCTGTATCGCACCGTGTTCTGACCGCTCACGTCCACAGCCCACGCGCACAACCAGTACGGCGCTGGGCTTGACCTCGAGTGCGGTCGAGGTTCGAGGATGGTCATGTACCGATCGCACAGACCCGAAAGCGAGATCATGACCACCGACAAGTACGTACTACCCGAACTGTCGTACGACTACGCTGCCCTCGAACCGCACCTCAGCGGCGAGATCATGGAGCTTCATCATTCGAAGCACCATGCGGCCTACGTCGCGGGCGCGAACACCGCACTCGAACAGCTTGCGGCTGCACGTGAATCCGACGATCATTCACGGATCTTCCTGCACGAGAAGAATCTTGCGTTCCATCTGGGCGGGCATCGCAATCACAGTCAGTTCTGGACCAACATCTCCCCGGACGGTGGTGACAAGCCGGTCGGCGAACTCGCAGCCGCCATCGACGATCAGTTCGGGTCGTTCGACAAGTTCCGTGCACAGTTCACCGCTGCGGCGAACGGACTTCAGGGTTCCGGCTGGGCTGTTCTCGGCTGGGACGAACTGGGGCGGAGACTGCTCACTTTCCAACTCTACGACCAGCAGGCAAACGTCCCTCTCGGGATCACTCCCCTACTGCTGTTGGACATGTGGGAGCACGCGTTCTATCTCCAGTACAAGAACGTCAAGGCGGATTACGTCACGGCGTTCTGGAACCTGGTCGACTGGGCGGACGTCGCACGTCGTGGACCGTGGAACGACTAGTGTCTCGCGTATGAGGATTTCGGGACGGCGCTCGGTGTCGACGACGAGCCGATCGTGAGCACCGGGCGAACTCCGGTCACCATCGTCGGCGCGGGAATGGCCGGCGCCGCATGCGCGGTCGCGCTCAGGGACGGCGGCGTCGAGTGTCGTCTCGTCGATCGCGGCCGTGCGGTGGGCGGGCGGATGGCGTCTCCGCAACTGCACGGTCGCCGTGTGGACATCGGCGCGGGCTATTTCACCGTCCGCGACGACGGTTTCGCCGAGCTGGTCGAGGCGTGGGAAGCAGCCGGTCTGGCCAGGCCGTGGACCGACACGTTCGGAGTACTGGCTCCCGACGCTGACGCCACCACCACCACAGGTCCGACGAGGTGGGCAACTCCGGGCGGGCTGCGTTCACTGGTCAGGGACGTGTTGGGCGCCGCCGGCCCGGGCGAGATCAAGGCCGAATCCACCGAGCTCACCACACTTCCCGACGGCATCGTCGTGTTGGCGATGCCGGATCCGCAGGCATCGAGACTCGCCGACGTGCCGGACCCGGTGAGCTACGACGCGGCTCTCACCCTGGTCGCCGGGTTCGAGAACATGCCGTTGCCGTTCGAGAACGCAGCGTTCGTCAATGCGCATCCCGTGATCGAGTTCCTCGCCGACGACGGAGCGCGGCGGGGCGATTCGGCGCCGGTACTCGTCGCGCACACCACGGCGGAGTTCGCCCGTGCGCATCTGAGTGACCCGGACTCGGCGGTGGCGCAGACTGTGGCGGCGGTTCGATCTGTGACCGGGCTGCCGGCACCGTCGTGGACGCACGTTCATCGGTGGACCTTCGCGAAGCCCGCGCAGGCACACGACTCGACTTTCGGTTCGGTCGATCTCGCGAACGGAACCGTGTACTTCGCGGGCGATCAGTGGAGTCCGTCGGGGCCGCCTCGTGTCGAGAGTGCGTGGAGGTCGGGTACGGACGCGGGCCGCGCGATCTGCGCCAGGTTGTCCTAGCTCACGCGAGAGGCTGCATGCGGCTGGTCGAGCTGCATCGATTCGATGTCGTCGTCTTCGTCGTCGGTGAGGGTGAACAGCGCAGCGATCGGTGCCGCGAGCGCCAGGAGTCCGATGACGAAGACCGGGAACAGGAATCCGAACACTTCGAGCCCCGCGGGTACAGGTGCGTCCGGGTCGACGGTGACGCGCATGGCGGCCATTCCGGTGTAGTGCATTCCGACGACGGCGACGCCCATGACGAGACCTGCGGCCAACAACAACATCGGTTTCTGCAGGACCAGGGTGAACCACAGGGACAATGTGCCTGCGACGACGGCGATGGCCACGGAGACAGCAACGAGAGTCGTGTCGTAGGACACCGCGCCCTGGATACGGACCGCGTTCATTCCGGTGTAATGCATGACGTTGACGGCGATTCCCATCACGACGCCACCGACGAGGAGCGTCCAGATGTTGACCTTGCGGCCGATGATGAGCAGTCCGACGAGGGTCGCTCCGATCGCCAGCAACGCCGAGACGACGGTCCACAGAAGGTCGTACCGTGCGACGCTGCCGGTCACGGTGAATCCGAGCATGGCGATGAAATGCATCAACCAGATACCGATGCCCCCGATCGAGACCGCCGCCATCGCCAACCATCCGAACCGAGCACGTGGTGACGAGACGACCGCGGATTGCCTGGTGCAGGCGAGGCCGACGACACAGCCCACGACGGACACCCCGTAGGCGAGGAACACGAGCCAGATGCCCATCGAGAAATGCTGCATCTCGTGTGAATGATCCATGGTGCTGCTCCTAGGTTGCCGAGTGCACGCGGTCGAGGGCGTACTCGGTGAGGGTGATGAGGGCGCCGCGTACGGAATCCGCGCGTCGCGCATCGACTTTGACTATCGGCACGAACGGGGCGATCGCGAGCGCTTCGCGGATGTCGTCGATCTCGAAACGCTGCGCACCGTCGAACTCGTTGACGGCGACGACGAAGGGAAGTCCACGAGCTTCGAAGTAGTCGATCGCCGCGAAGCAGTCGTCGAGACGACGCGTGTCGATGAGGACGATCGAACCGATGGCTCCGCGAACCAGGTCGTCCCACATGAACCAGAATCGCCGCTGGCCCGGAGTACCGAACAGGTAGAGCACCAGGTCGTCGGAGAGTGTGATTCTGCCGAAGTCCATGGCAACGGTCGTGGTCGATTTACTGCCCGCGGAGTCCAGTTCGTCGATTCCTTCGGATTCGTCGGTGATCATCGCTTCGGTTCGGAGCGGCACGATCTCCGACACCGCGCCGACGAGTGTCGTCTTGCCGACGCCGAATCCACCTGCGACGACGATCTTCGTCGAAGCCGCTGTCCGACCTCTCGTGTCAGAGTGCGCGTAGTCCACGAAGTGTCCTTCCGATGAGTTCGCGGCGCTCGGCCGCGGTGGCGTCGTCGTCGAGAGTCGCCGACACACGCAATGTTCCAGATTCGACGAGGTCGCCGACGAGTACGCGGGCGACACCGAGGGGCAGGCTCAGGCGCGCGGAGATCTCGGCCACGGACGGGCTCTCCGTACACAGCGCGACGATTTTCGATCTCATGTCGCTGGGCGGCCACATACTCGTCACGACCGGGGAGACGGTGTGCACGGGAGCTTCGAGAGGAAGGTAGACCTCGGATCGGGTTCGGCCCGCGGTGAGGGTGTACGGCCTCACCAGATTGGGAGTTGGTGCCGCGGCGTCGAACTCGTCCGAATCGTCCACGTTCACAGGAGCTTCGGGTGCAGACTCGTCGGTCGACTCGGATGCGCCCGATCGATCGGGTGAGGCGACCTCGACCAGCGCGTCGTCTACTTCAGGTATTTCCGACGGTGCCACCGTGCATCACCGATCTCGTATCCGCGCGGCCGGCTGCACCATACTGCCCACACGATCGACCAGCACGGCCATCTCGTAACCGACTTGGCCGATGTCGCACGATGCCGCCGTCAGTGCGGCTAGGTGCGATCCATCGCCGACGCTCATCAGCAGCAGATACCCGTTCTCCATCTCGACGATGGATTGGAGTACCGGACCACCGTCGAACAGTCGCGCTGCGCCGGAGGACAGGCTCGCCAGCCCGGACGTCACCGCGGCCAGCTGCTCGGCGCGTTCGCGAGGAAGTTGTTCGCTGGTGGCCATCAGCAACCCGTCCGCCGAGACCAGGACGGAGTGCGCGACTCCGACGATGTCGCGTGCGAAGTTCGACACGAGCCAGTCCAGGGACCGATCGGGGGTCGACGCGATGGGGTGGTTCATTCGCCTTCTTCCGTTCTGTGTCGGCCGGTGACGTCTTCGGCGCGCCCGGTGCGGACACCGGTGAAGTGACTGGTGAGTTTCTCGCGTACGGCGTCGGGTGACCGTGTGCGCGACGACGTCGGCGCGTCGTTACGGCTGTGCGTCGGGGTTCGTCCGGTGTCCACGGCGCCCGGGACCAGGCGGGCACCTGGTTTACGCAGCGGCAGCCCGGAGTCCGTTCTGGTGCGTGCGCGTGCGTCGTCGGCGTTCTCGGCGGCGGCCCAGCCTGCGTCCGCCGGTGACGACCAGGTGCGCGAACGGCCTTGTCCGGTAGCAGGGTCGACGAGCCACTCGGAGACCATTCGCTGGTAGATCGGCATCGCCTGGGTCGGCGGTGCCAGCGGATCCGGCGGTGGTGGGGTCGCATCCTCGGTACCCTGTGCGGTGTCGTTCTTCGCCGCGAGTGCCGCCGGGCGGGCGCCGAAGAACGACGAAGTGTCCGAGGTCCGTCTGACGGCTGCCATGTCGCCGGACGGGGCCGATTCTGCTCTGCCGGACGACAGGGCGATGTGTTCGTCGACGCCGCTCGCGCCTGGACGACGCCGGGGCAGCGATGCGGAGGTGACGTCCTTCGTGTCGGATCGACCGTTCCGCGTCTGGGCGACGTATCCGTTCTGCTCGGCAGGCGCCTGTGCGTCGGCACCTGGGGACGGCACTCCCGCCGTCGCGAGTCCGTTGAGCGCCATGAGCGACACCGGACCCGTGCGTTCCGTGGCGGTTTCGGCGACCGTCGCGGTGATCGGAGGCGCCCCGTTGCGCGGTGGCAGCGCAGATGCCGATCGACCGGCCGACAGATCCCTGCGGTTGGCGCGGACGTTCTCGGCCGTCGGGAATGCCGTCACGACGAGTGACACGGGGATGTGAACGCTGACAGTCACTCCCGACGCTCCTCCCTGCACCTGTGTCGCGCGTAGTCGTACCGTCACTCCGTGGCGCTGGGCGAGACGTCCGACCACGAACAGGCCCATTCGACGCGCAGTTTCGGGCGTGACTTCACCGCCGGCGGAGAGCCGTTCGTTGGTTTCGTCGATGTCCGCTGCAGGCATTCCCAGCCCGCGGTCGGCGACTTCGAGCAGGATTCCGCCTTCGACGGCGCGCGCGGCGGTGACGGCGACGGCACTGTCGGGCGGTGAGTAGCGCAGCGCGTTGTCGATCAACTCGGCGACAAGGTGCACGATGTCGGCTGCTGCTGCCGCGGTCAGTGCGGCTTCCGGCACATCGAGCATGAGCACGCGGCGGTAGTCCTCGACCTCCGACACGGCCGCGCTCATCACTGCGTCGAGTGCGACGGGGCGGTCACCCTGTGCGCGGCGCGACGGGGTGCCTGCCAGCACCATGAGGTTGGCACCGTTTCGGCGCATCCGGGTGGCCAGGTGGTCGAGGCGGAAGAGACTGTCGAGGCGGCGCGGATCGTCCTCGTCGCGTTCCAGCTCTTCGATCAAGGCCAGTTGCTGATCGACGAGCGATCGGCTTCGGCGAGAGAGCGTTTCGAACATGTTGCCGACCTGCACTCGAAGTCGCGCCTGTTCGCCGGCGAGCTGCAGCGCTTCCTCGTGGATGGCGTCGACTGCGCGGGCAAGCTGGCCGATCTCCTCCTGTGTGTGGACGGGAATCGGCACGATCTCCGGGGTGTGTCCACCGGATCTGATCCTTTCGATCTCAGCCGGGAGCGCGCGTCGAGCGACACCGAGAGCGCCCAACCGGAGCCTGCGGATGGGGCGGACGAGAGAGCGGGCGACGATCAGCGCGAGCACGAGCGCGGTGAGGACCGAGCCGAGTACGAGGGCAGTGTCGCGCAGCGCCACCGATCGACTCTCGGTGGCCTCGGATGTCAGTGTCTCGACGAGGCGGCCTGCGTAGCGGTCCGCGATGGAGGTGTAGATGTCGGTGGACTGTCCGGCCGAGAGGAACGGATTGGTGGGCCCACCGCTTGCCGCCGCGGAGTACATTCCGAGCCTGGTGTCGAATTGTGCCTGCAGCGCTTGCACTTCGGCGGACTCCGGACCGAGCACGGTCGAGAGTGCCGCGATGTCGGCGGCCTCACTGCCCGCGGCCCGGTTGACCTCGTCGAGAATCGTGACGTCGGGGGTGGAGACGAGTAGCTGCTGGGTCTGCGCGGCGCGACGGCCGGACATGGCGTCGACGATCGTGGACGTGAGGGTTCGAGGCTCGGCGCTCTCGACGGACAGGCCGTCGGCGATCAGCTCTGCGATCGATTCGGTGACGGCCGATGCGACACCGACGCGCTCGACGGGGGCTACCGGGCCTTGCCGCAGCCTGTCGCTCAGTTGCTCCGCGCCGGAGACGGCGCTCTCGAAGTCGACGAGGGCGCCTGCCTCGGGGCCTCCGCCATCCTGGTCACCGCTGGTTCCGAGTGCGTCGCGCACGGCGGTGAGACCGGATTGCGCTTCCTCGCCCGAGCCCGGCACACCGCTCAGCGTAAGATCTCCGACGGCCCGGTCGAGGGCGAGGAGTGGCGCCACGATTCGTGAATTGTCTGCAGCGGCAGACAGATCGGCTGCGGCGGACAGTTCGGTCTGGATGCGCAGGGCTCCGAAACCCATTGCGAGGATCAACGGCAGCGCGACGACGGCCGCGACCTTGGCCCGAACGGGCCATGCCGAGAGCGACCACGTGCGCTCGGTGGGCACCGTGTTCGGTGGTTCGGTTCCTATTTCGACCACTAGCCGGACTCGCTTCGACTTGCCCAGGGGCGGGCGGGGACAAGGGCGGGCTGACAGCTCCCGTGAACAACACAGACCCGTCCGTGCAGGCTGTGAAGAACAACAAACCGCACGGACTTATTCTGTCCGGAGAACATATACCAAGATCCTGTTTCAGGAAAGATTTACGACTTGATGACTTTTTGAGCGTTCTTTGCCGATTAACACGCCTCCTCCCGCGTCCAGTCCGGGCGGTCAGTCCAGCGAACTTGCCGCCGCGACGGCGATCACCGACGCCAACTCGGCCAAAGCGGCCGTTTTCAACGTCCACTGCTGCCAGTAGAGCGTGACGTCGACGCCGGTGCCCGGCGCGAGGTCGACGACGTCCACTCCTGTGCGCATTCTGTCGATCTGCTGTCGAGGCAGGACGGCCCAGCCCATTCCGAGCCTCACCGCTTCGGCGAAGTCGGCCGACGACGGCACGAAGTGCGTGGGACCTGCACGCCTCGTCACACCCCACTGTTCGAGATATCGGTGTTGTAGATCATCGGAGCGGTCGAACACGATCATCGGAGCACGGGACAATGCGTCGCCCGACGGTCCGTCGCGAAACCATGTGTCCCGGAACTCCGGCGAGCACATCGGCCGATACTTCATCACCCCGAGTCGGGTCACGGAGCACCCCTGGACGGCATCCGCCGACGTGGTGACCGCCGCTACGACAACTCCCTGACGTAGCAATTCCGCGGAGTGGTCCTGGTCTTCTCTCTTGATGTCGAACTCCATGCGGTGCGACAGCTGTGCCACTGCAGGAAGAACCCAAGTGTTGAGCGAGTCACCGTTCACGGCAATCGGTACCGACGCGGGCGCGCCTGGAGTCAGCTCTGCGACGAGCGTTCCTATTTGCTGCGCCAGCCGCAGGTAGGGCATCCCCGCCTCGGTGATCCGGGCCGGCTTGGAGCGGTGAACCAGCACCGTCCCCACCGATGTCTCCAACGCTTTGATCCGTTGGCTGACCGCCGAAGGAGTGATGTGCAATTGCGTGGCTGCGGAATCGAACGAGCCCTCGGAGACGACGGAGACGAGAGCGTGAAGCTGCGACAGGTCGGGTGCGCGCATAAGTAATACTAATCATGGTGAAGAAATATTCGCTGTACTTCAGATCTGACCGTTCTTAATCTTTGCTTCATGACGTTCGCACTCGGTCCTACCCTCGCGGGCCTGGCTTTCGGCCTGTCGCTCATCGTGGCCATCGGAGCTCAGAACGCGTTCGTTCTGAGGCAAGGGATCGCGCGGACGCACGTGCTTCCCGTCGTCGCGGTCTGCGCGGCGTCGGACATCGTCCTCATCGCGGCCGGCGTGGCCGGGGCAGGTTTCCTCGTCGACAACTCCCCCTCCTTGATGACGATCGCCTATTGGGGCGGCGCTGCGTTCCTTCTCGGATACGGCGCATTGTCGATGCGTCGTGCTCTGCGCCCGTCCGCCATGTCCGCGGATCGTGCGTCGCAACCGGCCAGGATCGGCACCGTCCTCGCTACAGCGGTGGCGCTGACCTGGCTGAATCCGCACGTGTACCTGGATACGGTGGTCCTCCTCGGATCAGTGGCGGCAACGTACGACACCGCGCGAATCTGGTTCGGAATCGGTGCGTGTACCGCCAGCCTCCTGTGGTTCACCTCGCTCGGATACGGTGCCCGCCTTCTGCAACCGGCATTTGCGAAACCGATGGCCTGGCGGGTCCTCGACGGCGCGATCGCAGCGTTCATGGTCGCTCTGGGCTCGACGTTGGCAGTACAAGCAGTGAATAGTTAGTGCACTAACCATTCGTGTACTATCAAAAACGTGTCCGACGACGATCCACTCGCTCTCGACAGGCAGGTCTGTTTCGCACTGGCGGTTGCCAACCGAGCCGTTCTCGCCGTCTACCGGCCCCTCCTGGAGCCGATGGGGCTCACTCATCCTCAGTACTTGGTCATGCTGGCGCTCTGGGAGTCCTCGCCGCGGTCGGTGAAAGAAATCGCAGCGGCATTGCAACTGGACTCCCCCACCCTGTCCCCGTTGCTCAAACGGCTGGAGGCAGCCGGTCTCCTCGTTCGAACCCGCAGCCGTAGCGACGAGCGTCAGCTCGCCGTCGAATTGACCGCAGACGGTGCCGAACTGAGGACGCAGGCGGAGAACATCCCCCCTGCCGTCGTCGAACGACTCGGAGTGGACATCACCGAACTCGAAGAACTTCGCACGGTGCTCGGGCGCATCAACCAAGCCGCTATCGATGCAGGGGCGCTGCAATGAGCAGGACACCACGAACACGACCGAACTTTCTGCAGTGGCTCGGCTACGTGGCCGGGCGCAGGCTTCCGATGTCCATGCAGGATTGGGTCCGCAACGACCTGATCGGGCGAGGGGCCGTTCCGAGACACCTTCTCCGATCCATGATTCCGTTCCTCCCGATCTTCATCGGGTTCTTCGTACTGTTTCCCGGCGCACTGTGGTTGCGCGGAGCGATGGTGTTGCTGAGCGTGCTGCTCGCACTCTTCTACACCGTGGCGTTCATGGAGCTCAACCGCGCCCGCCGGCTCGAATTACACGGTCTCCCATCGAATCTTCAGAGCGATCGCAAGACGGCGGCACTCGAGGACGAGCGCGTTCGATACGAGCGCCTGCACCTCAGGAATCGTCAGCCGCCCCCGCGCCGACGATGATGCGTTGGCCGACCGTCACCACGGCACGGCTCAAACTCTTGGATGCGTGCTTGCTCAACGGACCTTCGTCCATGCGGAGGGCGTGCACGATCATCAGCAGTTCGATGAGCGTGCGAGTGGACAGGGTATGCGTGGCATGCTGACTCGCGGCAGCGCGCCGGCTCAGTGGTGTGGGGCTGGGCGGCAGGTACTCGAATGCGCGTTGCACGTGAGCTTCCTCGAACTCACGTCGTAGCACCGACGCCTCAGCCGTGGCACCGGGCAGATGGTAGTGGAGCAGGCGTGACTCGTCGGGATGCGACTCGACCCATTTCCACACGGCGAGGATCACGGCCTCGAGCGACGGATCGTCGTCGCCCTCCTGGGCACGAACCTGGGCTACGACAGCGTCGACCATGTCGAGCACCTGCCGCATGGCCAGCTCGAACAGCTCGTCCTTACCAGCGAAGTGGTAGTAGACGGCCGATGGAACGACGTCTGCTTCGAGCGCGACGTCCTGAATACTCGCGTCCGAGAAGCTCTTTGCTGCGAAGACTTTGATTGCCGCCGACACGATCTCGTGCCGCCTCGATGGCCTGTGCGGTGATTTCTTGCCCATGCCGACGCCCGCCCCCTTCTCGCTCACCTGGAAGTCTCACCTCTCGTTCGCCGAAGCACTAGTGTTGCATGACCCCGTTACAGAGGAGATCGAATGTCGGCAACAGTCAAGCGGCCCGCTCACCGTCCGTCGCGGCGGGGCGTCATAGTCTCCACCGCTTTCGAACTGTTCGCCGCTCGACCCGCTGATTCGATCACTGTCGCCGACATCGCGGCCGCCGCCGACATGACATCTGCGGCCATCTACTACCACTACCCCTCCCGTGAGGAGATTCTTCTCGAGGGTCTGCGGGAGTTCGCCGCCGACTACGTGAACGAAGTGGAACGCATTGCAACGGAGGTCGTTGTTCCCGAGCGGCAAATGGGAGCACTCGTCGCGCCGTTCGTGAAGTGGCTCGGCGACAACCGAACAGCCGCAACGGTGTATTTCGTCGCCTCCCGCGGCGCGAGCCAGCAAGTGGAGGCGATTCGGCGCGAGAACGCGCTCGTTCTGATTCCCGTCCTGGCGGCAGCCGCGAAGAAGGTCAGAGGGAAGGTGCCGGCTGCGGAAGCCGGAGTCATCGCGGTGGCGACGATCTCCGAGATCGAGATTTTCGCGTCGGCGTTCCTGTCCGACGACCGATCCTTCACGACCCTGGGGCGCCGCCGTTTCATCGAAGAGGGTGCGCGTCTGGCGGACCGCATTGCCGGAACAACGAAGCCGACGGACTGAGGTTCTGCACACAGCACTACTCAGGGCGGTAGGCCTGTAAAGCATTCTGCGGCAGATCGATTGCCTGCCGACTTGCGCGAGACCGGTCGTCGAACCCAGACGATCGACGAAATGTGGTGGGCGCAGAGGGGTTCGAACCCCCGACCGCTGGTGTGTAAAACCAGAGCTCTACCGCTGAGCTATACGCCCGGATCCCGATGACCGAGGCCACCGGAACACGGAGAAAAACTTATCCTGTCCGCCGGGAATCTACAATTCCGCAGGTCAGCCCACGTGAGTGGAAATGTAGGCCATCGCCTAGTTTCCACTCACGTACGGACTGTGCTGAGAGCTGTTTCCCAAGCGGTCTGGTCACGCGCTTCGCCGGGCTCTTTCATCTCGGCGAAACGAATGATGCCGTCGGTGTCGATGACGAAGGTTCCGCGGTTGGCGAAGCCTGCTTTGTCGTTGAACACCCCGTAGGCCTGTGCGACCGAACCGTGTGGCCAGAAGTCGGACAGCAGGGGAAATGTGTACCCCTGTTCTGCTGCCCAGATCTTGTGCGTCGGCGGTGGACCGACCGAGATGGCAAGGATCGCGGTGTCGTCGTTCTCGAACTTGGGCAGTTCGTCGCGAACCTTGCACAGCTCGCCCTGGCACGTGCCGGTGAAGGCGAGTGGATAGAACACGAGCAGTACGTTCTTGTCGCCTCGGTACGAGGACAACGTCACGTCCTGATTGTTCTGATCCTTGAGGGTGAAGTCCGGCGCCTCCGCGCCCACCTCGAGTGGCATGGAATCAAACTTCCTTGTCGACGGATCGTTAGCGCTTGACCGCGCGAGTCTTCGGCTGCACCAACCTGCTGCCGATCCAGTCACCGAGGTTGGCGGCCGACGTCTGAGTCAGTCCCGCCGTGGGGGCGGACTCGGCGATCTCACTGGGCTCGACGTGGCCGGGGAGGCCGGTCTTGGGGCTGAGGACCCAGACGAATCCGTCGTCCGACAACGGACCGATGGCGTCCATCAGTGCATCGACCAGATCACCGTCGCCGTCGCGCCACCACAGCAGCACCACGTCGATGACTTCGTCGGAGTCCTCGTCGAGGGTTTCACCGCCGATGGTGTCCTCTACGTCGGCCCGCAGATCGTCGTCTGTGTCCTCGTCCCAGCCCAGCTCCTGAACGACCAAGTCGCGGGTGATTCCAAGTTTCTGAGCGTAGTTCTGAGCGTCCGCCGCGGCGACCACGGTGGTGACCTCCTTGCATAGTGGGTGAAGTAGTGCAAGCGAACAGTGTTTCTCCCGTTCGCGCAAGCTGACCGCGCCGAAATTGCGTACATAAATTTCTACTGGTGGGTATTGGGACTCCGTACTACGTCGGTGAAACATATGTAGGAGGATTGAGCGGAGTCACCGAGAAACCGAGAAGTAGCTCGCCGTCACAGAGCGCGAGTTGCATGGACCGGCCGCCGCACCGAGCGACCGCCACATGGAGGAGTACACACGTTGTCCGAGTTGAACCAGGACGATCGGCAGAGCACACAATCTGCAGGCAAGACGAACGGGCCCATCGGCTCGGAGGGTCGGGTACGCGTCATCCGTGAGGGTGTCGCCTCGTATCTGCCCGACATCGACAACGACGAGACCAACGAATGGATCGAATCGTTCGACGGCCTCCTCGAGCGGTCGGGTCCGAACCGCGCGCGCTACCTGATGCTGCGTCTGCTCGAGCGCGCAGGAGAACGACGTGTTGCGCTGCCGTCCCTGACTTCGACCGATTACGTGAACACCATCCCGACCGAGAACGAGCCGTGGTTCCCCGGTGACGAAGAGGTCGAGCGCCGCTATCGCGCGTGGATCCGCTGGAACGCCGCGATCATGGTGCACCGCGCTCAGCGGCCAGGAGTCGGCGTCGGCGGACACATCTCGACCTACGCGTCCTCGGCCGCTCTGTACGAGGTCGGCTTCAACCACTTCTTCCGCGGCAAGGACCACCCGGGCGGCGGCGACCACATCTTCATCCAGGGCCACGCCTCCCCCGGCATCTACGCCCGCGCGTTCCTCGAGGGTCGTATCCCGGCCGAGCGGATGGACGGATTCCGTCAGGAGGCCAGCCACGAGACGCAGGGTGGCGGACTGCCGTCCTACCCGCATCCGCGTTTGATGCAGGATTTCTGGGAGTTCCCGACGGTGTCGATGGGCCTCGGTCCGATGAACGCCATCTACCAGGCGCGTTTCAATCACTACCTGAACGACCGCGGCATCAAGGACACCTCGGACCAGCACGTCTGGGCGTTCCTGGGCGACGGCGAGATGGACGAGCCGGAATCGCGCGGCCTCGCACACGTCGCCGCGACCGAGGGCTTGGACAACCTCACGTTCGTGGTCAACTGCAACCTGCAGCGCCTCGACGGCCCGGTCCGCGGTAACGGCAAGATCATCCAGGAACTGGAGTCGTTCTTCCGCGGCGCAGGCTGGAACGTCATCAAGGTCGTCTGGGGCCGCGAGTGGGATGCGCTGTTGCACGCCGATCGCGACGGCGCACTGGTCAACCTGATGAACACGACGCCGGACGGCGACTTCCAGACGTACAAGGCCAACGACGGCGGCTACGTGCGCGACCACTTCTTCGGCCGCGACCCGCGGACCAAGGAGCTCGTCAAGGATCTCTCCGACGGCGACATCTGGAACCTCAAGCGCGGCGGTCACGACTACCGCAAGGTCCACGCTGCGTACGCCGCTGCGATGGCACACAAGGGCCAGCCGACGGTCATCCTGGCGCACACCATCAAGGGCTACACGCTCGGCAAGCACTTCGAGGGTCGTAACGCCACGCACCAGATGAAGAAGCTGACGCTCGACGACCTCAAGACCTTCCGCGATCTGCAGCACATCCCGATCTCCGACGAGGAGCTCGAGAAGGATCCGTACATGCCGCCGTACTACCACCCCGGTGCGGATGCTCCCGAGATCCAGTACATGCTCGATCGTCGCAACAAGCTCGGCGGGTTCGTCCCGGAGCGTCGGGTCAGCCCCAAGCCGCTTCCGCAGCCGGGCGATGCCACCTACAAGACGCTGCTCAAGGGCTCCGGCAAGCAGGAAGTCGCCACCACGATGGCGCTCGTGCGCGTCATGAAGGAGCTGCTGCGCGACAAGGAGATCGGCCACCGGATCGTGCCGATCATCCCGGACGAGGCGCGCACGTTCGGTATGGACTCCTGGTTCCCGTCGCTGAAGATCTACAACCGCAACGGCCAGCTGTACACGTCGGTCGACTCGGAACTGATGCTCGCCTACAAGGAGAGCTCGGTCGGTCAGATCCTGCACGAGGGCATCAACGAGGCCGGCTCGACGTCGTCGTTCACGGCGGTCGGAACGTCCTACGCGACGCACGGCGAGGTCATGATCCCGCTGTACATCTTCTACTCGATGTTCGGCTTCCAGCGGACCGGTGACGGCCTGTGGGCAGCGGCGGACCAGATGGCCCGCGGCTTCGTCCTCGGCGCCACTGCGGGACGTACGACGCTCACCGGTGAGGGTCTGCAGCACGCGGACGGTCACTCGCTGCTGTTGGCGTCGACCAACCCGGCCGCGGTCGCCTACGATCCGGCGTTCTCCTTCGAGATCGCGCACATCGTCAAGGACGGTCTGCGACGGATGTACGGCGGCACCGAAGGTGTGGACGGCTTCGGCGGCGAGAACATCTTCTACTACATCACCCTGTACAACGAGCCGTACGTGCAGCCGGCCGAGCCGGAGAACCTCGACGTCGAGGGCCTCCTCAAGGGCATCTACCGGTTCGAGGCTCCGCAGGACGGCGACGGACCCGAGGCACAGCTCCTCGCGTCGGGCGTCGGTCTCGTGTCGGCCCGCAAGGCTCGTGAGCTTCTGCTCGACGAGTGGGGCGTCCGGTCGGCGGTCTGGTCGGTGACGTCGTGGGGCGAGCTCCGCCGCGACGGTGTCGAAGCCGAGCAGGAAGCACTTCGCAATCCCGGTGCGGACAAGCGCGTCCCGTTCGTGACGACGGCTCTGCAGAACGCTGCCGGACCGGTCGTCGCGGCGTCGGATTGGATGCGGGCCGTTCCGGATCAGATCCGCCAGTGGGTTCCGGGCGACTACGTCACCCTCGGAACCGACGGATTCGGATTCTCGGACACGCGTCCCGCGGCTCGACGGGTGTTCAACGTCGACGCCGAGTCGATCGTCGTCGCGACGTTGTCCGCTCTCGCGGCCTCGGGTGAGATCGACAAGTCCAAGGCTGTCGAGGCCGCGGAGAAGTACAAGATCGACGACGTGACGGCGGCTCCCACGTCGTTCGCGGACACCGGCTCGGCGTAACGACCGACCGGAGACCACCAGTGCGCCCGTCCATTCGTACCGCTTCCCCGCGGACGAGTGGACGGGCGTAGGTTTTTCCTGTGGTCGCAGACAGAACGCCGACCGGCGCCGGTGACACACCGCCCGGAGTCGGCGACAGAACGGCATCCGCCGCCGGGGAGGAATACATCACCGACAACGAGGTGCATCTGCCGGTGACGGCGTTGACGTCGGCCCGCCAGAAGCGCGACCCCCTTCCCGACGCATTGCTGCGGCGCGTCAAGCAGTTCTCGGGGCGGCTCTCCACCGAGGCCGTGACCGCGATGCAGGATCAGCTGCCGTTCTTCGGTGGTCTCGATGCCGCGCAGCGTGCGAGTGTGCAGTTGCTGATCCAGACGGCGGTGGACAACTTCCTGGAGTGGTTGAAGAACCCGCAGAGTGATATCCGCTTCAGCCTGGACGCGTTTCAGGTGATCCCGCAGGATCTGGCCCGACGGTTGACGCTTCGCCAGACGGTGGACATGGTGCGGGTCGCGATGGAGTTCTTCGAGCAGTGGCTTCCTGCGTTGGCTCGAAACGATCAGCAGCTCGTTGCACTGACCGAGGCTGTCCTGCGGTACGGACGCGAGCTCGGTTTCGCTGCGGCGTCGGTGTATGCGAGTGCCGCCGAGTCCCGAGGCGCATGGGACACCCGCCTGGAAGCTCTCGTCGTCGACGCTGTGGTGCGAGGTGACACGGGTTCGGACATGCTCTCGCGTGCCGCAACGCTCAACTGGGACGCGACAGCGCCGGCGACGGTTCTCGTCGGTACACCGCCGGACGATCAGGGGGTGTCGGTCGTCGGCACCGTTCACGCCGTCGCACAGAAGCACGGTCGAGCGGCGCTCGCGGTGGTTCAGGGCACTCGGTTGGTGATGGTGGTCAGTGGGCAGCTCGTGGACGATTCTGCGAGCGCGGCGTTTCTGGCGGACATGTTGGAGAATTTCTCCGACGGCCCGGTCGTCATCGGGCCCACGACGAGGACTCTGGGCGCCGCGCATTCCAGCGCGGTGGAGGCGTTCGCGGGTATGCAGGCCGTTGCGGGGTGGCGCGGTGCGCCCCGTCCGGTGCACGCGGGCGAGCTTCTGCCGGAGCGCGCACTGTTGGGTGACTCGGCTGCGATCAGCGCTCTGAACGACCTGATCGTGCACCCGCTGTCGAGCGCGGGCCCCGGCCTTGCCGACACGTTGGACGCTTACCTCGACAGCGGGGGCGCTGTCGAGACTTGTGCACGTTTGCTGTTTGTTCATCCAAATACGGTGCGGTATCGCTTGAAGAAAATCACAGAGGTCACGGGCCGCGACCCCACGACTCCGAGGGATGCGTACGTGCTTCGAGTTGCGGCAACGGTGGGCAGACTGACTCAAACGCATCACGAACCGCACTATCCAGCCCCACAAATCCCACACGTCACATTCGGGGAAATCGTCACGTAACGCGAATGCGGACCGTGGCGATGTCGCGACTCCGGCCGAGCATTTGTTGGGACCCTACAAATTGGGCGGTAAGAGTTCATCGAGAGCGACATCTCCCAAACGGGTAGTCACGGTGTTCTCTTAACGATGTGATTGCGTTGCTTGCGCCCGGCCAGGGCTCCCAGACACCCGGCATGCTTCTGCCATGGCTCGAACTACCCGGAGCCGCCGACCGCGTGGCCCTGTGGTCCAAGGCGTCCGGACTCGACCTGGCACGGCTCGGTACCACCGCGACGGCCGAGGAAATCACCGACACGTCGGTGACCCAGCCCCTCGTCGTCGCGGCGGCTCTCCTCGCGTTCGAGGAGATCGCCGGCCAGGACCTGCTGCCGCAGGACGCGCTCATCGCCGGACACTCCGTGGGTGAGCTTGCCGCTGCCGCCGTCGCCGGCGTCATCTCCGCCGACGAAGCCGTCACCCTCGCTGCCGTGCGCGGGTCCGAGATGGCCAAGGCGTGCGCTCTGGAGCCGACGGGCATGTCCGCTGTGCTCGGAGGAGACGAGGCCGCTGTGCTCGCTCGGCTGGAGGAGCTGGGACTCGAACCCGCCAACATCAATGCTGCCGGGCAGATCGTTGCAGCCGGGTTGCACAGCGCGCTCGAGGAACTGGCCGCCAACCCGCCGGAGAAGGCACGGGTCCGCTCGCTCCCCGTGGCCGGTGCTTTCCACACTCGCTTCATGGCGCCCGCGCAGGAAGCAGTCGCCGCTGCTGCCGCCGCGATCACCCCGTCCGACCCTGTCCGCACCCTGCTGTCGAATTCCGACGGCAAGGCGGTCACCAACGGTGCGGACGCACTCACCAAACTCGCAGCACAGGTCACCAAGCCTGTGCGGTGGGACCTCTGCACCGCGACGATGCGTGACGCCGCCGTCACGGCTGTGGCAGAGTTGCCGCCGGCCGGAACGCTCGTCGGTATCGCCAAGCGCGAACTGAAGGGCACACCGAACCTGGGCCTCAAGACACCCGAGGACATCGCCAAGCTGGCGGACCTGATCTGACCGCACCCGCGGCCGCCGATGACAGGCAGCCTCGCCGCGCACTCGCTCGATGAACGTACGAGTGCGCACCCATGACTTCGGTATGCCGATTCACGGCGTGCCGACCCGAAAAAGATAGACACCAACAAGAAGGGAGCCACTCAAGTGGCCAGCCAGGAAGACCTCATCGCCGGACTTGCAGAGATCATCGAGGAGGTCACGGGTATCGAGCCCTCCGAGGTGACCATCGACAAGTCCTTCGTGGACGACCTCGACATCGACTCCCTGTCCATGGTCGAGATCGCAGTGCAGACCGAGGACAAGTACGGCGTGAAGATCCCCGACGAGGACCTCGCCGGTCTTCGCACCGTCGGTGACGCAGTGTCGTACATCCAGAAGCTCGAAGCGGAGAACCCGGAAGCCGCAGAGGCAATCAAGGCCAAGCTCGACGACTCCGCGAGCGAGTGAGTCGGACCGTGACCAACCCATCCACCAACAACGGACGCTTCCCGAGTGTCGTCGTCACCAGCCTCGCTGCGACCACGTCCATCGCCGGTGATGTGGACGCAACGTGGAAGGGTCTACTGAACGGCGAGAGCGGAATCGGAGTGCTCGAAGACGATTTCGTCGCCGAGTACGACCTTCCCGTTCGAATCGGCGGACACCTCGCGGTGAACCCGGCGACGCTTCTGAGCCGAGTCGAGTGCCGCAGGCTGAGCTACGTGGAGCAGTTGTCCACGGTTCTCGGTCGCGAGGTGTGGAAGAACGCCGGCAGCCCCGAGGTCGATCCGCTCCGTCTCGGAGTGTCGATCGGCACCGGTCTGGGCGGCGGTGACTCCCTCATCGACGCGAACGACAAGATGAAGTCGGGCGGCTACCGCAAGGTGTCTCCTCTCGCGGTTCAGATGGTCATGCCGAACGGACCCGCAGCGGTCGTCGGCCTGGAGCTGAAGGCACAGGCAGGCGTCATCACGCCTGTGTCGGCATGCTCCTCCGGATCGGAAGCCATCGCGCATGCGTGGCGGATGATCGTCATGGGTGACGCCGACATGGTGGTCACCGGTGGCGTCGAGGGATACATCGACGCGGTGCCGATCGCGAGTTTCTCCATGATGCGAGCGATGAGCACCAACAACGACAACCCCAAGGGCGCGTCGCGACCGTTCGACAAGGATCGCGACGGATTCGTCTTCGGCGAGGCAGGCGCACTCATGGTCATCGAGACCGAGGAGCACGCCAAGGCTCGTGGGGCGACGATTCACGCCCGGCTGCTCGGCGCAGGCATCACTTCGGACGGTTTCCACCTCGTGGCACCCGACCCGGAGGGCAAGGGTGCTGCTCGTGCCATGCAGCGGGCAATCGAGAACGCTGGTCTGCAGAAGTCCGACATCAAGCATGTGAACGCGCACGCAACGGCAACACCTATCGGTGACACCGCCGAAGCGCTCGCGATCAACAAGGCAGTCGGTACCCATGCAGCGGTGTACGCGCCGAAGTCCGCTCTCGGACACTCGATCGGCGCTGTCGGCGCCCTCGAATCGGTGCTGACCGTTCTCTCGGTCCGCGAGGGAATCATTCCTCCCACGCTGAACCTGGATAACCAGGATCCGGAAATCGATCTCGACGTGGTCAAGGGCGAAGCCCGCAGCCTCGAAATCGATTACGCGATCAACAACTCGTTCGGATTCGGTGGGCACAACGTCGCGCTCGCCTTCGGTCGGGCCTGAACCGGCTCGACACCGTCGTAGCACCCGGGCGGGAGCGCACTCTCGCTCCCGTCCGGGGATCGCCCCTTCGATCGTGCGAGGGGCATGTAGAAGGAGAACGCGATGACCATCCTGTCCCCCGCCACTCGCTCAGGTCAGTCCACCGACCCCCGCGATCCCGTTACCCGCCTCGAGAAGCTGTTCGACGCCGGGACGATGACTCCTCTGCACGATCGTGACAAGTCCGGCCTTCTCGCCGCTGCAGGCGACATCGACGGCGTCCACACGATCGCCTATTGCTCCGACGCCACGGTCATGGGTGGCGCCATGGGTGTCGACGGTTGCGCACACATCGTCGACGCCATCGACGTCGCCATCGAACGCCGCGCACCGATCGTCGGAATCTGGCATTCCGGCGGTGCCCGCCTTGCCGAGGGCGTCGAAGCGCTGCACGCCGTCGGCCTCGTATTCGAGGCCATGGTCCGCGCTTCCGGCCTCGTCCCACAGATTTCCGTCGTTCTCGGTTTCGCAGCCGGTGGCGCCGCGTACGGTCCAGCGTTGACCGACGTCGTCATCATGGCTCCCGAGGGACGCGTGTTCGTCACCGGTCCCGACGTGGTTCGCAGCGTCACCGGCGAGCAGGTCGACATGGCGTCGCTCGGCGGCCCGGACACCCACTTCAAGAAGTCGGGCGTGTGCCATATCGTCGCCGACGACGAACTGGATGCGCTGACCCGCGCACGCCGGCTGGTATCGATGTTCAGCGAACAGGGCACCTTCGACATCGCGGCAGCCGAGCACGGTGACACCGATCTTCGCGCACTGCTGCCCGAGTCGAATCGTCGTGCCTACGACGTGCATCCGATCATCGACGAACTTCTGGACAACGTCGAGGGTGAGTCGACCTTCGAAGAATTTCAGGGCGGTTGGGCTCGCAGTATCGTCGTCGGTCTCGGTCGTCTCAGTGGACGTACCGTCGGCGTCATCGCCAACAACCCGATCCGGCTGGGTGGGTGCCTCAACTCCGAGAGCGCCGAGAAGGCAGCGCGTTTCGTTCGCCTGTGCGACGCCTTCGGCATCCCGCTCGTCGTCATCGTCGACGTTCCCGGCTATCTGCCGGGTGTGAGCATGGAATGGGAAGGCGTCGTACGCCGGGGAGCGAAGCTTCTCCACGCCTTCGCCGAAGCGAAGGTCGCTCGGGTGACGCTGGTGACCCGCAAGATCTACGGCGGGGCCTACATCGCCATGAACGCCCGAGCATTGGGTGCGACGGCGGTCTACGCGTGGCCCGGATCTGAGGTCGCGGTCATGGGCGCCAAGGCGGCCGTGGGCATTCTGCACAAGAAGGCGCTGGCCGCTGCACCCGACACCGAGCGTGATGCGCTGCACGACCGTTTGACGGTAGAACACGAGGCGATTGCCGGCGGTGTCGATCGAGCGGTGGCCATCGGTGTCGTGGACGAGGTCATCGATCCGGCGAAGACGCGCTCCATCGTCGCGAAGGCGTTGTCCTCGGCACCGGCACTTCGCGGAAATCACAAGAACATTCCGCTCTGATCAGGGGCGAACAGCACTGTGCCCCGGCGACTTCGGTCGCCGGGGCACAGACGTTCGTTCCACCGACTCGTTCAGCCCTCGAGCCACTTGTGCGACTGCGCGATTCGCATGACGACCTGCCGGACGTCGAGGATCTGTTCGGCAGTCAGTCCGCGGTTCGCACGCAACAGACCTTCGGTCAGTTCGGCCGAGAACTCCTGCAGCGACAGAACGTCGCACACGACGTCGTCGTACTCCGTCGTTTCCGCATTGGGGACGACCGCAGGAACCGCTGCACGAGTTACCGGCTTCGGCGAATCGATGATCTGAACCTGGGCGGCCTTGAGACCGCGGTCGCCTTCCTCGACGACGTACTCGACGCGCACGCCGGGCGCCAGCAGCCGCTTGTCGAAATCCAGATCGTTGACGTGGATGAACACATCCTCGCCGCCCTCGTCCGGAGCAACGAATCCGTAACCCTTGAATTCGTCGAATCGGATGACCTTACCGGTCGACAACATCCCAACCACCCTGTCTCACTACTCAGCCACACATACCAACCCACATGCCCACCTCGGACACGGTCGTCACGTTACCGGACGTGCGACGGCCGGTGCGGTGAGTCGGTCAGCCGGCGTTACGGCTCAGCCAGGTCACTTCGGCGCCTGCGCCGCCCGTTCGATAGGGCTCGAGGGCCTCGTCCCAGCTGCTGCCGAGGGCGTGTTCGATTTCGGCAGCGAGGTTGCCGGAATTGCCGTCGATCATCGACTTGAGCCTCATCTCGCCGAGGATGACGTCGCCGTTGGCGCTCGTCGTCCCACGCCACAGACCCAGGCCGGGAACGTGGGCGAATCGCTCACCGTCGACGCCGTCGCTCGGGTCCTCGGTCACCTCGAAGCGCAGCATCTGCCACGCACGGAGAATCCCTGCGAGTGAGGCGGCGGTACCGACCGGGCCGACCCAGTTGCTCGTCGCGCGCAGTTGTCCGTCCGAGGACGGCTGCGCGGACCACTTCAGGTTGGCCCTGCAGTTCAGGGCGTCGGACAGTGCCCATTCCACGTGCGGGCACAACGCGGCAGGCGACGAGTGGATGTACACAACACCCGACGTCGCATCCGCGAATTGGTTGGACTCGCGCATTAGAAACACCTCCAGCTTCGACGAGGGACGTCTTCCCCAACGACCTCGATCTGCTGCGATGTGTCTCGTACACGCGTGTGCATGTACCAGTGTGCCCCGAGTTACCCCTGTTGCGCCAGTGCACCGGCGTGTCGCGATGGACTAGCGGGGGTTGTTGTGCAGAATCTCGTCGGACAACTCCGGCCAGAGCGGCTTGGCCCACTCCCCGAACGCAAGGTCGGTGAGTACCACCGTTGCCAGACCTGCATCCGGGTCCACCCACAGGAACGTTCCGGACTGACCGAAGTGTCCGAACGTTCGCGGCGAGTTCGCAGCCCCGGTCCAGTGTGGAGTTTTGCCGTCCCGAAGCTCGAATCCGAGCCCCCAGTCGTTGGGCTTCTGGTTGCCGTATCCGGGCAGGATTCCCGGCAGCCCGTCGAACTGGATGGACGTTGCAGCCTGGAGAGTCTCCGCGGACACCAGCGTCGGCGTGAGGAGTTCGGAGGCGAAGACCTCCAGGTCCTGCACCGTTGACCGTGCGCCGTGTCCGGCCGATCCCGGGAGCGTCGAGTCGGTCATCCCGAGCGGTTGAAAGACGGCCTCGTCGAGGTAGTCCGTGAACGCGATCGACGTTTCAGCAGCAATGGTGTCCGCGAGGACCTCGAATCCCGCGCTGGAGTAGATCCGCTTCGTTCCCGGATCTGCCTGCACCTTCTGCTCGGCGAACGCCAGACCCGAGGTGTGCGCGAGCAGATGGCGAACCGTCGAGCCAGTGGGTCCGGCGGGCAGGTCGAGCGAAATGGCTTCTTCTTCGAGGGCGACCAACGCCGCGTACGCCACCAGGAGTTTCGTCACCGACGCCAACTCGTAGATCCGGTTCTGGTCGCCGTAGTGTTCTCGCGTCCCGGCCGTCGACACCACCGTCGCCGACGCATTGTCCACGGGCCATCCTGCGATCAAATCCAGACTGTGCACGTGGGCAACTCTAGTGTGCCCCCGGCTGGTCCCGAATTCGCTGTCAGTACTGCGTGCAGGTGTCGAACACAGTACGAACGAATCCGGAGCCCGGCCCGCCGAAGAAGGCGTTGACGCGATCGACCACGGCCGGCTGCGAAGACAGGAAGATCTGACGCTGCCACGGCGGCGCGGCAAGGAACGCGGCGAAGGACGACGAGAGGGGCGACGATGCGAGGGCCGCGCCTTCCTCCGGGCTCACTGCGTACGTCGCGGCGACGATCTGAGAGAACGAGCACGGCGAGTTGACGATGGTGTCGGAGGGGGCAGCACTGGCCACCGAACCGAACACCAGCGATCCTGCGGCGACGGCGCCCAGGACTGCTGTACCTCTGATCGTTGCTGTGCGAAAGTCCATGAAGATCCCCAGACGTGTAGTGCATGTGGTGGTCGACAGATCCGCCGACAGGGCAAACGATACCGCCCGGCCGGGTATCGCGTTCGGGTTAAGCTCGGCCGGGCGAGAGTGGAGCCAGCAGAAACGACCTGACAGAGGCGAGAGTGGAGCCTGCAGAAACGACCTGACAGAGGCGAGAGTGGAGCCTGCAGGCTGAGTGTTCTGGGCGTGACCGGGACGATGGGAGAACGAGATGACGGTCGAGTTCGGGACGTGCAATCTGTGCGAGGCGATGTGCGGTCTCGAGTTCACGGTCGAGGACAACGCCGTCACCTCGATTCGCGGTGACAAGAAGGACCCGTTGTCTCGGGGTCATATCTGCCCGAAGGCATTGTCGCTGATCGACCTGCATGCCGATCCCGACCGGTTGATCAAGCCGGTACGCCGCACCGATTCGGGGTGGCAGGAAATCGAATGGGACGAGGCCTACCGCATCGTCGTCGACGGTCTGGTGTCCACGCGCCGGGATCACGGTGCCAACGCGGTCGGGATCTACCAGGGCAATCCGAACGTGCACAGTCTCGGCGCGATGACCCACGGTATTCCGTTCACGTCGATGCTGCGGACCCGAAACAGGTACTCGGCGACGTCGCTGGATCAGCTCCCCCACCAGTTGGTCAATCACCTCATGTACGGGCATCAACTCGTACTCCCCATCCCGGACATCGACCGGACGGATTTCTTTCTGGTTCTCGGGGGCAATCCGATGGCGTCGAACGGTTCGATGATGACCGTTCCGGATTTTGCGCAGCGTGTTCGAGATCTGAAAGCCCGCGGGGGGACACTCGTCGTGGTCGATCCGCGTCGAACCGAAACTGCTGACGTCGCCGACGAGCATCATTTCGTACGTCCCGGCACCGACGCGTTGTTGCTGCTCGCACTTGTCAACGTCGTTCTCGAGGCAGGCGCGACCCGCGTTGCCGACTATGTCGACGGGGTGTCCGAGATCGCTTCTCTCGTGCGAGATTTCACACCGGAAGCCGTCGCTCCCGTCGTCGGCATGGCGGCCGAGGCCATCACCGATCTGGCAACCCGGTTCGCCGGCGCCGAGTCCGCCGTCGCATACGGGCGGATGGGCGTGTCCACGCAGAAGTTCGGGACCGTGTGTCAGTGGGCAATTCAGGTCCTCAACATTCTCACCGGCAATCTGGACCGCGTGGGCGGGGCGCTTCTGACGGACCCCGCAATCGATCTGGTGGAGCGAAAGATCGTGGGCCGCGGCCACTTCGACAAGTGGCGCTCACGGGTGCGTGACCTGCCCGAGTTCGCCGGTGAGTTCCCCAGTTCCACACTTGTCGACGAGATGACGACTCCCGGAGACGGCCGCATCCGTGCGATGGCGGTGTTCTCCGGCAACCCGGTGCTGTCGATGCCCGGTGGCGACACACTCGACCAGGCCTTCGCCGATTTGGACTTCATGGTGTCGTTCGATTTCTACATCAACGAGACCTCGCGTCACGCCGACGTGATCCTTCCTCCGACGATGTCGTTGGAACGCGATCACTACGATCTGATCTTCTCCACCTTCGCGGTACGCAATACCGCCAAGTTCATGCCCGCGGTGTTGCCGAAGAAACCGGGTGCGAAGGCGGACTGGGAGATCTTCCGCGACCTGGGCATCCGGTATCAAGCGGCGCTGGCGCAGTCTCCGGTGGACCGCGTTCGACGACGCCTGTCACCGAAATCGGTTGTGGCCGAGGCACGTCTACGCCTCTCGCCGCGTCGAACGGTGGATGCACTGCTACGCAGCGGAAGGAAGGGACTGTCGGTCCGGGCTCTGTCCAAGTCCCCTCACGGCACCGATCTCGGCCCGTTGAGGCCCGGGCTTCCGGCCAAACTGCGTACCCGCGACAAGCGCATTCACCTGGTTCAGGATGTCGTAGTGGGCGATCTGCCTGCCGTGCACGACATGCTGACGACGGCGTCCGTGCCCGCGGACGGTCAGTTGCTCATGATCGGGCGACGACACCTGCGCAGCAACAATTCCTGGATGCACAACACCGCTCGACTGACGAAGGGCAAGCCACGGCACCAGCTGCTCGCCCATCCCGACGACCTGCGCGCACGCGGGATCGGCGACGGGGCGCTGGTGACGGTCACGTCCGCAGCAGGCTCGGTCAGCATCGAAGTGCTCGCATCGGATCGTATGATGCCCGGAGTGGTCAGCATGCCCCACGGCTTCGGCCACCAACGCACAGGCGTCGAACTGTCCGTCGCATCGACCGTGAAGGGTCCGAGTGTCAACGACATCACCGATCCTCAGCAGGTCGACGCGGTCTCGGCCAACGCAGTTCTGAACGGTATCCCGGTCACCATCGCAGCTGTGTGATTGTTGTAGCATTCGTAACCGCTCGCCTTGCGCGAGATGGGGCGGTAGCTCAGTCGGTTAGAGCCGTGGACTCATAATCCATTGGTCGCGGGTTCGAGCCCCGCCCGCCCCACGTCTGGTCCACCGCGCACCGACACGCCTCGGTAAAACCATATGGTTTCGTGTCAAAATTCGCCGGTGAACTCAATACGCGTCCGAGTCCAGTCGGCGTCGGCGAAGCAGATATCCGCGGTCATCGATGTTCCCGGTGGCGGCAGTTTCGACGTCTCCACGCAGTCGAACTACACGTTGGATCACTCTGCGACACCGTGGCTTGCGCCGGCGCTGGCAGCGGGTATGCGTCGGCACCGAGATCTCGTCATCGACGGGACGGTAGACCCGACGGCTCTCGATGGTGCGACGAAGGCCCAGAAAGTGTTGGCCGACTGGTACAGGACCTATCGTCGGATCGAAGTTTCGGCAGCGCAATCACCGCCCACCAGGGCGCTTCCTGAGCGGGCGACCGGCGTCGGCTGTTTCTTCAGTGGTGGCGTCGACAGTTTCTATTCGGCGATCACGCAAGCGGATCGCATAACTCACCTGATTTTCGTTCACGGTTTCGATATCGCTGTCGGCGATTCCGAACTGGCCCGGAAAGCGTTGACCGGCGCCCGCGCTTCTGCTGCAGAACTCGGTAAGCCCCTCATCGAGGTCCAGACCACGGTCCGGTCGGCACTCGGGGACCCTTTGGCTCTCGATTGGGGGCACGTCTTTCACGGGCCGTCGCTCGCCCACGTCGGACTTGCACTGTCGAAACACTTGGGGACGGTTGTGATTCCCTCGTCCTACAGTCGCGATCAGTTGCACCCGTGGGGCTCGCACCCGTCCCTCGACCCGTTGTGGTCCAGCGACTCGGTGTCGTTCGAGCACCACGAACTCGACGTCGGCCGGTTCGGGAAGATCAGGAGAATCAGCAATTCGGACACTGCGATGAACAACTTGCGTGTGTGCTGGCTCAACACCGACGGGGCTTTCAATTGCGGAGAATGCGGCAAGTGCGTTCGAACGAAGCTCGGTCTCAGGACAGCGGGAGTGGAGAGCCCCACGCTCCCCGGATCCATAAGTCCTGAAGCTGTCCGGACCATGTATGTCAGCGAGGGTGAGCGCACGTTCTTGCGGGAAGGTCTCGCCGCAATGCAAGACGCTGGAATTCGAGACGAAGCGCTGGCCAGAGCACTCCGGTATGCCATTCGCCGCAGCTACGTTCGACGCTTCATTCCGTTCTCTCGCTGATCGAGCTCGATATGTCCACCGTTGCCTGGATCAGCGGCAAGCTTCACGGCACCACGGTCACCGGCCATCGCCCGGCTTTGACCAATCGCACGGCGACGGATCCGAACATTCGATGGCCTGCGTGCTCGGAGGCGCCGACGACGATGGCGTCGGCGCGTAGTTCGTCGGCGACGGCGACGAGGCCGTTGAAGGGGTCACCGGTCGCGGTGCGGAATTCCCACCGGATCGCGTCGGTGTCGTGGGTCGACTTCTGAATGTAGGCGAGGAGTTCGTCGGCGATTTCCTTGCCGGTTTCGACGAGAGAGATTCCGGCTTGGCCCCAGGCGGCGGTTGCGATGGGTTGGACGTAGACCAGGACGAGCAGCGAGCCTTGCCGGCGAGACAGTCCGGCGGCATAGGCTGCGGCACGCCAGGCCGAATCGGAGCCGTCGATCCCGGCGAGGATGACCTTGGGCCCGTCCACTCCGTACTCGAAGACGGAGGAATCGGGGGCATGCGCTGGCTCGTCCACCCTTGCAGGTTACCCAGCCTCACGATCGCGTCGGTCACTCCTCCCGACTCCGCTCTCGGCCGCGGAAATTTCGATACCGACTCCGCGATTGACCTGCGTATCTACGCTGGGTGCGGGTCGGCCCTTCGACGAGAGGTGAACCACATGTCCGTGCTTTCTCGCTGTGCCGCGGTAGGCGTGTCCTGTGTCGCGTTGGCCGGCCTCTCCCCTGCTCTTGCCGGTGCGACGCCTCCGGCCGGAGTGACAGCGGAAACTCTGGCTCATGTTTCGTTTCCGCTGATCGCCGGCAGCGCAGAGTTCGCCGGCACCGATTTCACTGCGCGCCGGATCACCATTGCACCCGGCGGAACCACGGGATGGCACTATCACGACGGTCCGGTGTACGCGTACGTCGAATCCGGTTTTCTGACAAGGACTTTGCACGACTGCACCAGGGTGTCGACGCCTGCGGGTCAGGTTGTTGCCGAGGAGGTCGACGCCAGCCACGTCCATCAGGGCGCCAACCTCGGCGACGTCCCCGTGGTTCTGTACGCTGCCTACATCGAGCCTCCGGGCAAACCGTTTGCCGAGGATGCGCCGGCGCCCCTGTGCGCCGGGTGATCGATCCACTGTGACCACTCGGTATCCTTGACGGTCGAATGCAGCTTCTCGAGTCCAGGGCAGCGACACCAGACCCTGTGCGATATCCGCACACCCCGATCGGAGTGTTCATGACCGGTGATTTACACGCCAACGGAATCGCGTCGACCGATCCGGCGACGGTGTTCGCGGCTCTTGCGGACATCGTGTATCGCGGTACCAGCGCCGACGAGGTGTACTCAGCCATCTGTGTTGCTGCGACGCTGCTGGTCGACGGGTGTGACCATGCGAGTTTGATGGTCGTTCAGCGGGGTCAGCCGGTCACTGTGGGTGCGTCCGATCAGGTGGCGCGGACGGTGGACGACATCGAGCGCGCCACCGGCGAGGGCCCGTGTCTGGACGCGATCGAGCAGGAATCTGCTCAGATCGAACCCGATTTCCTGTCGCCGACGCAGTGGCCGGCGCTTGCGCGAGGCGTGGTGACGCGGACTCCGGTCCGCGGAGCGATGGGTTTTCGGTTGTTGCTGGGCACCAAGAAGGTGGGCGCGCTCAACCTGTTCAGTGACACCCCTGGGGCGTTCGACGGTGCCGTCGCGGATCGCGCCATCGTGATCTCGGCGTTCGCCGCGGTGACGGTGTCGGCGATCGCGAGCGGCGAGGAAGCCAGCACCCTGCGTGCCGGGTTGGAGAGCAACCGTGAGATCGGCAAGGCGATCGGCCTTCTGATGGCGACGCACGACGTCGGCGACGATCAGGCGTTCGAGATGCTGCGCAAGACGTCGCAGGACATGAACGTGAAGATCGCTGCGCTTGCGCGATCGGTGATCGAAGCGCACAAGCGCAGCCTCCCCTAGTAGGGGTCACTCACTCCGGACAGGTGGCCCTGGTGCGTCGACTCGCTTGGGCAGAGCGAAGACGAGCAGCAGTGCCGCGACACCGAATGCCGCACTGACGGCCATTGCGACGGACGCGGCGTGCATGAATCCGCTGGCCACGGTGTCGGGGCCGGTGATCGTCAGCGATCCGAAGAGGACACTGCCGATCACCGCGATGCCGACGGCGCTGCCGATGCGCTGCATCGTCGAGATCACGCCGCTGGCCGCTCCCGCATCCTGACGGTCGACCGTCGCGACGATGAACTGCGCGTTCGGTGCGATGAAGGCGCCGTTGCCGAGTCCGCCGATGAACAAGGGCAGCAGCAGTTTCCAGTTGGTGAGGTCTGCGGCCTCGGTGGTCGCGAGAACGATCCAGATCCAGATCAGACCGATGGCGACGAACGACGTCCCGAGCAGCAATACTGTGCGCCCGAGGCGTTGGGTGAGCTTGTTGCTCTGCGACGACGCGATGATGCTTCCGATTGCGAACGGCAGCATCACTGCTCCCGACGACAGCGCGGAGTTGCCCAGACCTGATTGCCACAGCAGCGACAGCGTGAAGAAGATACTGGTGAACGACGCGAAGTACACGAGCGCCAGGATGGTGCCACCGGTGAAGGCCGGGTGGGTGAAAAGCTTGGGCGGCACCAGCGGGTTGCGTCCGCGTCGTGTGTATCGGACTTCCCATACGGCGAACGCAGCGATCAACAGCACACCTGCGACGAGCGTCAGATACGTCCACAGTGGCCAGCCCTGGTCCTGGCCTTCGATCAGCGGTACGAGCAGCGCGACGAGACCTGCGGTGACGAGAACGAGGCCCACCCAGTCGATTCCGGATTGCGGCGTGGTCTCCGTCTCGGATCGCTTCGGCAGCAGAACCGCGGCGGCGATCAGTCCGACGATGCCGATGGGCAGGTTGACCCAGAACACTCCGCGCCAACCGTTCTCGTTTCCGAACGCCTCGATGATGAGACCGCCTGCTATGGGACCGAGCGCGGTGGAGACGCCGATGACTGCGCCCATGATCGCAAAGGCCTTGCCCCGCACCTGCCCTGGGAACAGCAGCTGGATGAACGCGGTCACGGCGGGGACGAAGATGCCACCGGCCAGTCCCTGGACGATACGGGCGACGACGAGTTGAATGTCGTTCTGAGCCAACCCACATGCGAAGCTGGCCACGGTGAACAGTGCCAATCCGGCGAAGAACACCCATTTGTGACCGATTCGGTCACCTACTTTTCCAGCTGGAATGAGCGCAAGCCCGAACGCGAGGGCGTACCCGGAGATGATCCAGGACAGCGTGGCCTCGGACGCGTCGAGACTGGTTTCGATGGTCGGGAGTGCGACGTTGACGATGGTGGTGTCGAGCAGCGCCATGAACATTCCGAGCAGCAGCACCACCAGCGCCTGCCATGAGCGGCGCGGCACCACCGCGGCCGGTGCCGAAGCTCGTGAGTTGATTTCGGTCATGGTGTGGAAGAGCCCTTCGATCGGTGTGATGGCGGTGAGTGACGTGGTGGCGGAAAGTGTGTGCGTGCACGTTCCTCGGCGACGAGGTCGGGTAAGGCGTCGACGAGGCTTTCGTGCCAGTCGATTTCTGCGTGCAGGCGTTTCTCGCGATGTTCCAGAGCGAACGTCTCGGCCCTCGACAAGTACGGCCGCGCCCGTGCATTTGCTTCTCGGGCGGTGTGCAGTAGTTCTTTCAGCATCGCGATGCGCCCGGTGACGATGCCGGGAAGCTCGTCGAGACGGTCGGGGTCGAGCCTGCTCAGGGCCAGGTCGAACGGATCGGGTCGTAGCGCGTAGTCGGTCAGTCCGTCACGTCTGAGTTCGCTCAGTGCGACGCGACCGGCCTCGGTGATGCCGTACACCTGGCGAGCTGGGAAGTTGCCTTCCTGCTCGGTGCGTACATCGGAAATCAGACCTTCGGCATGCAACCGCTTCAGCGCGCCGTACAGCCCGCCGACGGAGATGTCGGTCCACATGTGGACGTGCTCTTCCTCGGCCAGCAATTTGAGGTGATGGCCGTGCATCTCACCACGCTGGGCAAGAGACCCCAGGATGAACAGGCGGATGGACGACACGGAACTACTCTCGCAGGAGTACTCGCGCAAGTCAAAGCGTCTACCAGCGGAAATATCCCATTCATCGGATTCGTCCGGATCCGATCCGGTCGACTTCACGTCGTGCACCGGGCAGCCGTGAGGACAACGTCACATCGGCCTAACCGACAGGTCATCGATGGGAATCCTCGGACGATGATCGTGGGTTCGTGGCAACAGAAACAGTCGACGTCAGTGTGGACACCGTCAAGACGGTGTGCGCGTACTGCGGCGTTGGATGCGGAATGACGTTGCAGATCACCCGGGGACCCGACGGCCCGGCGACGGTCGAGAAGTCCGTCGGAGACAAGTCTCATCCGTCGAACTTCGGCCGACTCTGCACGAAGGGTTCGACGACGTCGGACATGCTGCTGGCTCCCGGGCGCCTCACCACTGCGCTGACCAGAGCCAGGCGTGGGGACGACCCGATGCCTTCGGACACACGTCGGACGATCGAGGAGACGGCGCGGAGGCTGCGGGCGATCCTCGACGAACACGGACCCGACTCCGTTGCGATCTACGTGTCCGGGCAGATGTCCTTCGAGGCGCAGTATCTGTCGAACAAATTGGCCAAGGGTTTCATCGGCACCAACCAGATCGAATCCAACTCGCGACTCTGCATGGCCAGCGCAGGTACCGGCTACAAGCAATCGTTGGGAGCGGACGGCCCTCCCGGCTCGTACGAGGATTTCGATCACGCGGACGTGTTCTTCGTCACCGGGGCGAACATGGCCGACTGTCACCCCATCTTGTTCCTACGCATGATGGATCGGGTCAAGCAGGGCGCCAAGCTGATCGTGGTCGATCCTCGGCGCAACGCAACAGCGGACAAAGCTCACCTGCATCTGCAGATCACCCCCGGAACCGACCTGGACCTGTTGAACGGTCTCCTGCACCTTCTGGTCGCCGACGGTCACGTGGATCGCGAGTTCGTCGACGAGTTCACCGACGGCTGGAACGCCATGGAGAGCTTCCTCGCCGAGTACACGCCGGCCGATGTGAGCAGGAGAACCGGCATCGACGAGCAGGCACTACGGACGGCCGCGACGTGGATCGGCGAGGCCGGCAACTGGATGAGCTGCTGGACAATGGGTTTGAACCAGTCGACGCACGGAACCTGGAACACGAACGCCGTGATCAATCTACATCTGGCGACCGGGGCGATCTGCCGTACCGGCAGTGGTCCGTTCTCTCTGACCGGTCAGCCGAACGCCATGGGCGGCCGCGAGATGGGGTACATGGGCCCCGGTCTACCGGGTCAGCGGTCCGTGCTGTCGGAGGAGGATCGGACGTTCGTGGAGAACCGGTGGGATCTTCCTCCGGGAACACTCCGCACCGAGGTCGGCGGCGGCACCATCGACATGTTCTCACGCATGGCCGACGGCGACATCAAGGCATGCTGGATCATCTGCACCAATCCTGTTGCCTCGGTGGCAAACAGGAAGACAGTCATTGCCGGACTCGAACGTGCCGAGTTGGTGATCACTCAGGATGTGTTCGCGGACAACGAGACCAACGGATACGCCGACGTCGTCCTTCCCGCCGCACTGTGGACGGAATCGGAGGGTGTCATGATCAACTCCGAACGCAACCTCACACTGTTCCAGAAGGCCGTCGACGCTCCGGGGCAGGCGTTGCCGGATTGGCAGATCATCGCAGCGATGGCGTGCGAGCTCGGATTCGCCGACGCTTTCACCTATTCGAGCGCCGAGGAGATCTTCGAGGAGATCAAACAGTTCTCCAATCCGCGAACCGGGTACGACCTGCGCGGAGCGACGTACGACCGTCTGCGCGCCACCTCGTTGCAGTGGCCGTGCCCGCCGGACGACGACGCCGACCGGCATCCCATTCGCTACGTCAACGACGGAATCAGCCAGACTCAGCGCGTGCTGAGCGACGGATCGGTTCCGCGCCTGTCATTTCCGACGCCGACCGGCCGAGCGCAATTCTTCGCTCGACCGTCCATGGCACCGGCGGAGATGCCCGACGACGACTACCCGTTCCTGCTCAACACCGGCCGACTTCAGCACCAGTGGCACACCATGACGAAAACCGGAAAGGTGGCCAAACTGAACAAGCTGAACCCTGGTCCCTTCGTCGAACTTCATCCCCTCGATGCCGAACGGCTCGGCGCTGCGAACGGCGACCGGATCGAAGTAGCGTCCCGGCGTGGCCGAGCAGTGCTGCCTGCCGTGATCAGCGATCGCGTCCGACCTGGAGACTGCTTCGCGCCGTTCCACTGGAACGACTCCTTCGGTGAATACCTGTCCATCAACGCCGTGACCAACGATGCGATCGATCCGTTGTCCCAACAGCCCGAGTTCAAGGTGTGCGCCGTGACGTTGACCAAGGTTGCCGGGGCCGTCGAGAAAAGCGACCCCGTGCCCGCTTCCGCTTCGCCTTCGGCAGTCGACGCGTTGGCCGGCCTGGTCGGCGATCACGCCGGACCGGCGCTACCACTTCCCGTGCACGAACAGCGTTACATCGCAGGCCTTCTCGCCGGTCTCCGCGCGGACGGTTCGTTGGCCGGCACTCCCATGTTGCCCGCCACTACTCCCCTCTCCCCCGAGACCCGAGCGTGGGTGGAAGGACTGCTCGCAGGCCTGTTCTCGCGCCAGGACGTAGCCGCACTGGACGCACGGGCGGGGAGCGACGCGCTCGGGCGGGATGCATCGGGCAAGGCAGCGGTGCTCGTCCTGTGGGCGTCGCAGACCGGCACGGCCGAGGAGTTCGCCTACTCCAGCGTGGATGCGTTGAGGAACGCCGGCATCGCGGTGACGGAGCACGTCATGGACGATTTTCCGGCCGCTCGTCTGTCGCAGTACACAGACGTGCTGCTGATCAGCAGCACGACCGGTGACGGTGACGCACCCGACAACGGCGCGACGTTCCTCGACGGACTCAGCGGGGACGACGCCCCGGATCTGACCGGACACCGCTTTTCGGTCCTCGCATTCGGAGACTCAAACTACGACGACTTCTGCGGCAACGGGCGTCGACTCGACAGCAGATTGGCCGATCTCGGCGGCGAACGCCTCGTGGGCCGAGTCGACTGCGAACCCGACCACGAGGAAGCGTCGGCGATGTGGCTCGAACGGGTGCTGGCCAAGCTGAACACGGCATCGCAGCCCGTCCCGCCGGCCGTGATCGCTCCGACGTCAGCATCGGCCGCCGGAGCGCCGTCGTACGGCAAGAAGGCGCCGCTGCCCACTGCACTGGTACGAAACACCCCACTGAGCGCGGCCGGCTCGAGCAAGGACGTCAGGCAGTTCGGATTCCACTTGCCGGAAGGCACGCTCACCTACTCGGCGGGTGACGCGCTCGGCGTCTGGCCGCGCAACAGTGACGTGTTGGTCGAGGAATGGCTGGGCGCAACGGGTCTGGACGGAGACACCGTCGTCGACCTTGCCGGGCACGAGTCGATGCCGCTTCGCATCGCTCTCCGCGACCGGCTCGAGATCGCGAAGGCCACACCGGACCTGCTGAAGTTCGTGCACTCCCGCACCAACGACGCCGACCTCGAACGAATGCTGATGCCGGAGAACAAGAGTGCGCTCGCGGACTGGATGTGGGGTCGGCAGTCCATCGACGTACTGGCTCACGCTCCGGTGACAGCGGACGTGGACCAGTGGCTGACGGTACTGAAGCCGCTGCAGCCGCGGCTGTACTCCATTTCGTCGAGCCCGAAGGAAAGCCCGAGCGAAGTGCAACTGACCGTGTCCACGGTGCGGTTCAACGTGCACGGCATACCGCGTCGCGGTGTGTGTTCGACGTATCTCGCCGACCACGCCGAGGGTGAGGACGTGGGAATCTTCGTTCAGAAGTCGGCGCATTTCAAACCCCCGGAGGACCCGACCGTACCGATGATCATGGTCGGACCAGGGACGGGAATCGCCCCTTTCCGCGCCTTCCTGCACGAGAGGCGCGCTCTCGGCCACACCGGCCCGAACTGGCTGTTCTTCGGTGAGCAACATGCCGCAACGGACTTCTACTACCGCGACGAGCTGACTACGATGCTCGACGACGGTTCCCTCACGCGCCTCGACGTCGCGTTCTCTCGGGATCAGGCATCCAAGGTGTACGTGCAGGATCGGATGGTCGAGCACGGTCCTACGCTGTGGAAGTGGCTCCAGGAGGGCGCACACTTCTACGTCTGCGGCGACGCGTCACGCATGGCGAAGGACGTCGACAACGCACTCAAAGGAATTGTCGCTCAGCATGGTCGGCTCGCTCCAGCCAGCGCCGACGCCTACGTCAAGTCGTTGTCGGCCGAGAAGAGGTACGTCCGCGACGTGTACTGAGTATCGTCGTCGCATGACGATGTGGAAGGACCGCCCGCGTACCGCGCTGCTCGTCGTCGACGTTCAGGTCGACGTGATGGCGGCGTCGATCGATTCCGACACCGTGGTGGGTCGCATCGTCGACTTGGTGGAGAAGGCACGCTTCGCTGGTGCGCCGGTGGTGTGGGTTCAACACTCGGCCGACGACCTCGTCGTGGGATCTCCGGGCTGGGAGTACGTGCCACAGTTGAGACGGGACGCGTCCGAACCCGTGATTCACAAAACGTACGGCGACTCGTTCGAGGACACCGATCTCGACGCCGTCCTCGCGGCGTCGGCCGTCGGCAGGATCGTCGTCGCGGGCGCCCAGACGGACTTCTGCATCAGAAGCACACTGCACGGCGCGCTCACCCGCGGTTACGACACCGTTCTGGTCGGTGACGCGCACACCACGGAGGATTTGACCGAGTGGGGTGCGCCGAGCCCGGAACAGGTGATCGCACACACCAATCTGTACTGGGACAACCAGCGCGCCCCGGGAAGGAAAGCCGGAACGGTTTCGACCGACGAGATCGACTTCGGCCGGTAGAGCAGCGCTAGGCTCTGCCGAGGTGCCGGGCTCGAGGAGGACACATGGACATGAAGTTGGAACTGATCCCTATCGCGGTGAGCGACGTCGATCGAGCCAAAGCGTTCTACGTGGACAAGCTCGGGTTCGTCGCCGACGTGGATGTCACTCCCGCGGAGGGTGTTCGCGTGGTTCAGCTGACCCCTCCCGGGTCGGCATGTTCGATCAGCATGGGAACCGGGCTCGGTGCGTACTCGATGCCTCCCGGTTCGACCAAAGGGCTGCATCTGGTCGTCGCGGACATCGAGGCATCGCGGGCCGAGTTGGAACACCGCGGCGTTCGGGTCGACGACGTCCAGGATGTGGGGGGCGGGGTGAAGTACGCGGCATTCGCCGATCCCGACGACAACACGTGGACACTGCAGGAGATGGCGTGGCGCACCGGGGACGCGTTCTAGACGCCCGAGCCACGCCTGCGCTCCATCTCAGCCTGCGTAGCTGGAAATCTGAATCAGGTTGCCGCAGGTGTCGTCGAACGTCGCGACGGTGACCGGGCCCATGTCGGTGGGCTTCTGCGTGAACACGACGCCGAGGCCGACAAGACGCTCGTATTCGGCGCGGACGTCGTCGACGGCGAAAGACGTGGCAGGAATGCCGTCGGCCATCAGGGCGTCGCGGAATGGCTTCACCGCGGGGTGTTCCGCAGGTTCGAGGCCGAGTTCGGGGCCGTCTTCGTTGCCTGGACCGACCAACGTCAGCCACTTGTGTTCGCCCAGCGGAATGGCGTGCTTGACGACGAATCCCAATATGTCGGTGTAGAACGCAAGCGCTTTGTCCTGGTCGGACACCATGAGGCTGGTGATGTAGATCTTCATGATTTCTCCTGTTCTCCGGCGACCGGCCATCGGTCGCCTATCGAGCGAAGCGGTGACGTGTCGAGATAGTGAAACTTGTAGCGGCCCTTGCGTTCCGAGCGAATCAATCCGGCGGCCTCCAACACGTCCAGATGCTGGGACACCGCCTGCCTGGACAACGAAAACCCGTGGATCGAGATGAGTCGGGTGCACAACTCGAACAGCGTCTGCTCGTCGCGGAGCACCAATTCGTCCAGAATCACTCGACGGGTGGCATCAGACAACGCCTTGAACAGTTCGGGAGTCCCCGAGTCCTCGGGCATGGGAAAACAATAGGCAAGTACGCGCTTGCATGTCAATGCGTACCGTCGACTTCATGCCCGATGGCCCCGAGCGCACCGAAGACGGTCGATACGTCGTGATCAACGGTCGCCGATGGAGGGCGACCGACCCGGCAATTCCGGAGGACCGAGCCGCGGAGCTACGGTCGATACTCATGGCGTGGCGTCGAGACGTGAAGGCAACGGGCGGCGCCCCGGAGTCACGGGCAGGAGTTCAGGCCTCCAAGGTTGCGCTCGGCGAACGCGGCACACCCTGGTGGGACCAAACCGACGACGAGCGTCGCCGACGCTGGGAGACCCCGGTCCCCCGCCCCGGCGACGACACCTGACCGCCGACTCCGCGGAGCCGATCACCACGATCGAGGAATGACTGCACGCGGTGCGGGGTATGCGGCCGGGCATGTCGAGAACCGAACTTCCCGAAACCACCCCCGCTCGCACGGTTGCCCGCTACTCGCTGGCGGGCATCCTCGTCTTCGCCGGCGTCAGCCACCTGTTCTGGGCCCGCGACACCTTCCGCGCGCAGGTGCCCAAATCGATCCCCCTCGACGAGGACGGCGTCGTGATGGCGTCGGGGGGTGTCGAAATCATGCTCGGCGCCGGTCTTGCCGTCGTGCAGAAGGATCGAGTCCTGCTGGGTCGCCTCGTTGCCGCGTTCTTCGTCGCGATCTTTCCCGGCAACATCGCCCAGTTCGTCAACAAGCGTGATGGTTTCGGCCTGGACTCGGACGGAAAGCGTTTCGTCCGGTTGCTGTTCCAACCGCTGCTCGTCCTGTGGGTGCTGTGGTCGACAGGCAAGCCGCGCTCGTGATCGAACCTGTCAACCGGTGATGTGTGACCTCATGCGATCGAATGCCTGTCCCAGTGACGCGACGTCTTCGGTTGTCAGGCGATCGAACATCAACTCCCGCACGGCAGCGACGTGTCCCGGGCTGGCGTCGGCGAGCTTTGCCATCCCCGCGTCGGTGAGTTCGGCCGACATCCCACGCTTGTCGTCGTCGCATTTGACTCGGTGCACCCAACCGGCGTCCACGAGCCTGGTGGTTGCGCGCGTGACGCCGCTGCGGGTGGTGGTCACGGCGTCGGCGAGTTCGCTCATGCGCAGCCTGCCACCGGGCGCCTCGGACAGCACGACCAGTAGTTCGTAGTCGGCGAACGAGATGCCCGAGTCACGAGTCAATTGCCCGTCGAGCGCGCGCACCAGCAGGCGGGTCGCGTCGAGATAGGCACGCCATGTGTGCTGCTCGGAGTTATCGAGCCACCGTGTGGACGTCATGCGGTGAGCTTACCTATTTGATTGATTCGGAAACTACTTACCGGCCCGTCGCAGTACTTCCCAGAAGTAGGACACATGCTGCGCCATGTCGAGCTCCGGGTCGAACATCCAGTGCGTCTGCAGTCCGTCGATCATGGCGAACATCATGATCGCGATGCGCTCGGCATCGAGATCCGACGGTAGTTCACCGGACGCTTGCATGCGCTCGACCTCGGCAGCAAGCCCGGCGCGAGACAACCGGTAGCGCTCACGGAAGAACTCGTGGGACGGGTGATCCTTCTCGGCCGCCTCGGAGGCGAATCGCGAGTACAGCTGCACCAGGCCCGGCACCTCCGCATTGTGCTCGACCAATTCGACCAAGGAATCCTCGCCGGGGTCACCGAGCGCGCGGTCGACGTCCACCTCGTCGCGTCGCTGCAGAATCGCGGTGAACAGCACTTCCTTGGTACCGAAATAGTGGAGCAGACCGGCCTGACTCAGTCCGACGGCGTCCGCCAGTTCTCGCACGGTGGCCTTGCTGTAGCCATCGCGCGCGACGATCTCGAGGGCCGTCGTCAGGATTTCCTCCCGCTTGGCCACCCCTTTCGAGTACGCACCTCGTCGAGCCACGAGGAGAACTGTACGGCGGGTCCGTTGCAGACCAAAACCGAGCGACGTACTGTTTTGGTATCACTTCCTTTCGACGACGAGGCGAGCCATGGACCAGAACACCGAGATCACCGACATGTCGCTTGCCGACAAGATTGCGCTGGGAAGCGGAGCGGACTTCTGGACCACCCGCGCTGCCGGATCCGTGCCGTCGCTGATGCTGACCGACGGCCCACACGGCGTCCGAAAGCAGACCGGGGCGACGGATCACCTCGGACTTGCCGGCAGCGCCCCTGCAACATGTTTTCCGCCCGCTGTGGGACTGGGCCAGTCCTGGGACCCCGAACTGGTCGGTCGCGTCGGCGAGGCCCTCGGCGTCGAAGCCCGCGCCCTCGATGTCGACGTGCTTCTCGGCCCCGGCGTGAACATCAAGCGAGACCCCCGCTGCGGCAGGAACTTCGAGTACCTCTCCGAGGACCCTGTCGTGGCAGGTGTCCTGGGTGCGGCGTGGGTGAGCGGTCTGCAGAGAACCGGCGTAGGGGCGTCGCTGAAGCACTTCGCGCTGAACAACACCGAGCACGATCGAATGCGGTCGAGCTCGGACGTCGATGCGCGGCCGCTCCGCGAGATCTACCTGAACGCTTTCTCACACATCGTGCGCACCGCGAACCCGTGGACGGTGATGTGCTCGTACAACAAGATCAACGGCGTCTACGCCTCCGAGAACACGTGGCTGCTGACGGACGTGCTGCGCGGTGAGTGGGGTTTCGACGGCGTCGTCGTCAGCGACTGGGGTGCCGTCGCCGACCGTCCGACGTCGGTTGCGGCCGGTCTGGACCTCGAAATGCCCGGCCGCGGTGGCGCAACCGATGCACAGGTCGAGTCGGCCGTGAAGTCCGGCGCAGTTCCGATGGCTGCAGTCGACCGCGCAGCCGAGGCCGTCGCCCGACTCGCAGGACGCGTGCGCCGCAATGACGGAGCCACCGCGCCCGACCTCGATGCTCATCATGCCCTGGCACGCGAAGTAGCTGCTCGGAGCGTCGTTCTGCTGAAGAACGACCGCGACGTTCTCCCTCTGCGACCCGATCACCGGATAGCCGTGATCGGCGAGTTCGCACAGGAGCCGCGTTATCAAGGCGGTGGCAGCTCGCACGTCAATCCCACCCACCTCGACGTGCCAGTCGACGAAATCCGGCGGCACGCATCGTCCGTCACATACCACCAAGGCTTCACGACGACCGACAACCCACCGCATGCCGACGCTTCACTGCATGCCGACGCGGTCGCTGCTGCCGCCGACGCGGACGTGGCCGTGGTGTTCGTCGGACTCGGCGCACGTCAGGAGTCCGAGGGATTCGACCGCGAAGACATCGACATCCCCGACGATCAGCTGGACCTGATCACAGCCATCGCGCGGACGCAGCCGAGAACCGTCGTCGTACTGTCCCACGGCGGTGTTCTTCGCCTGCAGCCGATTTCGACGATCGTCCCTGCGATCCTCGACGGCGCCCTACTCGGCCAGGCAGCAGGCGGCGCTCTCGCGGATGTACTGTTCGGCGTCGTCAATCCGTCGGGCCGGTTGACCGAGACGGTCCCGGAGAGAATCCAGGACGTGCCGGCCTATCTGAACTTCCCGGGCGAGAATTCACACGTCCGCTACGGGGAAGGCATCTTCGTCGGGTATCGCTGGTACGACGCCCGCGAGATCGAGGTGACCTATCCGTTCGGACACGGATTGTCCTACACCGAGTTTCGATACTCCGATCTCGACGTGTCCGTGACGGACTCCGGCGTTACCGTGTCGGTCACCGTCACGAACTCCGGTTCCCGGTCCGGCCGCGACGTCGTTCAGGTCTACGTGGGCAAGCCCGATTCGACGCTCGTTCGAGCGCCCCGCGAGCTGAAAGGGTTCGCCGTCACCTCCGAGCTGGATGCAGGTGCCGACGAGCGCGTCGAGGTTCACCTCGACAGATCCGCGCTCGCCTACTGGGAAACTCGAACGGACCGATGGGCCGTCGAGGACGGTGACTACACCGTCGACGTCGGCGCGTCGAGTCGCGATATCCGCGCGTCGGCAACGGTGGCAATTTCCGGCGATTCCGTCGAGATCCCGCTGACCATGAACTCGACTCTCGGAGAAGCACTCGCCGACCCGCGGACCGCTCCCGCCCTGGCCGACATGTTCCCTTCCGCACCATCGGGTTCCGACGACGCACTGGGCGTCGACATGGTGCGCATGATGGCGTCGATCCCGTTGAACCGACTCGTCGGATTCGGAATGGCACCGGAGGTGTTGAACGGAATCGTCGAATCGGACCGATGAGACGGATGCCACCCCTGCTGGCAGGTAGGGCGAACCCCCACCAGCGCGCAGGGTATCTGGCGGCCAGCCGCGACGACATCGTCGGCCCGGGAGACGAGAGTTTCGTTAAGAACACACCGTTCTCTCGTCTTCCGGAAGGCACCATCATGGCCAGCACTCCCACGGTTGTACTGATTCACGGCGCTTTCGCAGATGCGTCAAGCTGGACACCAGTCACACGACGGTTGATCGACAAGGGCTACCGCGTTCTCGTGCCCGCGGTGCCGAACCGCAGCCTCCTCGGAGACTCCGCGTACATCCGATCCATCGTCGAGTCGATCGAGGGACCCGTCCTCCTGGCCGGGCACTCGTACGGCGGCGCTGTCATCACGGTGGCGGGCGCCGCAGACAACGTCGTCGGCCTGGTCTACGTGTCGGGTTACGCCCTCGAGGAGGGTGAATCTCTCGGTGAGCTGCAGGGGAGGTTCCCCGACTCCGACCTCGCTGCCAATCTCGTCTACACACCCTTCCCCGTCGCGGGCTCCGAGGACGGTACCGACGTCTCGGTGAAGATCGACTCGTTTCACGAGGTCTTCGCCGCCGGCATTCCGCCGGAGACTGCCGAAGTACTCGCAGTGTCTCAACGACCCTTGGCAGCAGCGGCATTCGGTGAAGCGGCGCCCGTCGCAGCGTGGAAGACCAAGCCGGGCTGGGGAATCGTGAGCAGCAACGACCGCACCATCAACCCCGATGTGGAGCGTTTCGGTTACGAACGTGCGGGGCTGCGCTCCGTCGTCGAGATCGGTGCACCTCACCTGGTCATGATTGCCGAGCCGGCCGCGGTCGTGTCCGTCATCGAGGAGGCACTGGCCGCCGTCACCGCGCCTGTGGTCTGACCCCGGCTCGGTCACGACTCGTCGAGGCGCCCCAGCAGGTCGACGGCGGCGCGGGTGTACTCCCCTATCCACCGGTCCGAGATTCGCTTGATCGGCAGCGGCGCCAATGCGAGGTGGCGCTCGCGGCCGATCTTGCGACCGGTCACGAGTTCGGCGGATTCGAGGACTCGCAGGTGCTGCAGCGCTGTCGTCCGGTCGATGTCGGGAAACAGCGCACACAGTTCGCCCGTGCTACGGGGAGCTTCTTTCAGGGCGTCCAGCATACGTCGACGTAGCGGCGATGCAAGCGCTTTGAACACGCGGTCGTCGTCACCCTTGTGCCCGGAAGCCGTCATGTTGTAAAAATACAACATGTCTGAGAATCTGACCGAACTGTCCTTCACCGTGTCGGGACGAATTTCCCGACCCGTCGCCGATGTCTACGAGGCCGTCGCCGACCCCGAGCAGCTGTCGAGGTACTTCACCACCGGAGGTGCACGCGGGCGGCTCGACGCGGGCACCGAGGTGACCTGGGATTTCCACGACTTTCCCGGCGCGTTCCCCGTTCAGGTGATCGACGCCGATCCACCCAACCGGATCGTGATCAGGTGGGACGGCGAAGGTACGTCCTCCGACGACGGGAGCACCACGACGACCTTCGAGTTCGAGCCGCTCGATGACGACACCAGGACACTCGTGACGATCACGGAGTCCTCGTGGAGGCCGACGCCTGCCGGTGCGAAGAGCGCGTTCGGCAACTGCCAGGGCTGGACGGGAATGCTCGCTGCCCTCAAGGTGTGGGTGGAGCACGGAATCAACCTGCGCGACGGGTTCTACAAGTAGAGCAGCATAATTGGGCCCCATGAGCCAAAGACAGAACATCTCGTCCGGGTCCGAGTGGGAACCCAAGATCGGGTACAGCCGCGCAGTCCGGATCGGCAACCACATTGCGGTGTCCGGCACCACCGGTCAGGGAGCAACCGCGGCCGAGCAGGCCCGAGCCGCACTCGAGACCATCGAACGCGCGCTCGTGGAGGCGGGTGGTTCGCTGCAGGACGTCATCCGCACCCGCATCTACCTGACCGATGTGTCGCTGTGGCAGGAAGTCGCCGCAGTCCACGGCGAGATCTTCGCCTCGATTCGTCCGGCGTCGACGCTTCTCGGAGTCGGCGCACTCATCGACGAAGCACTGTTCGTGGAGATCGAAGCCGACGCGATCGTGTCCTGACACCACCCCGACTCCGAGCCCGCGCAGGGTGCCCCGGTAGAAGTCCGGGGCACCCTGACGTGCATCCGGGCCTTCCGAATCACTGCCGCTCGGCGGACATGTCGCCTGTCTGCGGCGTGCCGTCGAGTCGCCCGTACTGGAGGTAGGTGACGCCGTTGTCCGTGGCCTCCGGCGGAGCCAGCAACTCGAGGTTGGTGGGGACCGCACCACCGTCGAACACCTTCTTGCCCACTCCGAGAACTATGGGATACAGCCACAGATCGATGCGGTCGAAGAGCTTCTCGCGCACCAGCGTCTGCACGAAGTTCAGGCTCCCGACGACCTTGATGTCCTGGTGCCGATTCTTGATCTCCCCTATCGCCGACGCCAGGTCGGAGCCCAGGTGCGTGGAACCGTTCCACGACAGATCGGGCGTGCCGCGCGACGCCACGTACTTGGGGACGCGGTTGAACAATGTCGCGATCGAATCGTCTTGACCACCTTCCTGGTGCGGCCAGTACGCGGCGAAGATGTCGTACGTTCGACGCCCGACCAGTAACGCGTCGGTTCCCTCGTACGCAGCCTGCACCTGAGCTCCGGTGAGTTCGTGCATGAGAGGTGCTTGCCATCCTCCGAAGGGAAACCCGGTGGGATCCTCTTCGGGGCCTCCCGGCGCTTGAGCCACGAGGTCGAGCGTTGCGAACAGTTCCAGCCGTATCGTGCCCATGTTCTTTCTCCTTCGAGGTCGTCTGCAGTACCGACCGTCGTGTCGCTCGAAATTCATCGCTGCCGTCTTGTTCGCGTCAGAACTCGGTTCGGTCCCGTAAAGGATCCGTAAGGATCCGTTCCGCGGCGCACACACGGCAGTAGACATGCAGTCGACCGGCAGGCACTGGGCCGCCGGAACGCTACGAAAAAGAGGGCGAAGAAATTCATGGCTGATCTCGGCTACCTCGTGGTCATGGCCGGCGGATTCGGTGTGTGCGCATTGATCCTGAAGGCCATCGCCTCGAACGGGGTGTCCAAATGACACTCGACGGCGCAATCAGCGTGATCCTGCTGGTGATCGCGGCCGCAACGATCGTGTACCTGTTCGTTGCACTCGTCGATCCCGAAAGGTTCTGACGGCGATGAACTCTGCTCTGGCTTCTGCCCTTCAGATCGGCGTCGTGGCAGTCGTACTCGCGGCCGCCTACGTCCCGCTGGGCGACTACATGGCGAAAGTGTTCGCGCACGACAGCGACCGAGCACCGGACGTCGCCTCCGCCTCGGGTGGGACGGCGACCGTGGTGCGGTCACCGGCGATGGCGGACCTCCGCGTCGAGACCTGGATCTACCGGTTGTGTCGGATCGATTCACGGTCGCAGCAGACCTGGATCGGGTACTCGTTGTCCGTTCTGGGATTCTCGATTGCGAGTGCGTTCTTTCTTTATGTGCTGCAACGAGTTCAGGGCGTGCTCCCGCTGAACGGTGGCCTACCCGGCGTCAGTCCCTCGGTTGCGTTCAACACGGCGATATCGTTCGTGGCCAACACGAACTGGCAGTCCTACGTGCCGGAGACGACGATGTCGAACTTCACTCAGCCCGTAGGACTTGCCGTGCAGAACTTCGTGTCGGCGGCCGTCGGGCTTTCGGTGGCCATCGCAGTTGTCCGTGGATTCGTCCGCGTACGGACGGGCGGTGAACTCGGCAACTTCTGGGTCGACCTCGTACGCGGTTCACTTCGCATCCTGCTCCCTTTGTCCTTCGTAGTCGCCCTGATCCTGTTGACCCAGGGCGTTGTGCAGTCCTTCGCCAGCAGTTTCGCGTCCACCGGACTCGACGGGTCGACGGCCGGTAATGCGCTGGCTCCTGCCGCATCGCAGGAAGCCATCAAGGAGCTCGGTACCAACGGTGGCGGCATCTTCGCCGCCAACTCGGCGCATCCGTTCGAGAATCCGACGCCGTTGTCCAACGTCGTACAGATCATCTCCATCTTGCTCGTCCCGGTGGCATTGACCCGGACGTTCGGAACCATGGTCGGCGATCGAAAGCAAGGCCTGACACTGCTCGCCGTGGTGACAGTTCTCTTCGGCGCCCTGCTCGCGGTGACCGCTGCTGCAGAATCGGGCGCACGCGGTGTGGCTGCCCAAGCCGCCGGAGTGATGCTCGAAGGCAAGGAAGTTCGTTTCGGCATCCCTGGATCCACGTTGTTCGCCGTGGCGACCACCGGTACGTCCACCGGCGCGGTCAATTCCGCACACGACAGCATGTCCCCACTGGGCGGCGGTGCGGTGCTACTGAACATGCTGCTGGGTGAAATCGCCCCGGGCGGTGTGGGAACCGGCTTGTACGGCCTACTCGTCCTCGCCGTCATCGCAGTCTTCGTCGGCGGTCTGCTCGTCGGCCGAACACCCGAGTATCTCGGTAAGAAGATCGGCCAACGCCAGATAACCCTCGCCGCACTGTCGGTGCTCGTCATGCCCGCGTTGGTTCTCACCGGTACGGCGATCACCGTGATCCTGTCGTCCACCACCGGTTTTCAGGGCAACGCCGGTGAACCGGGCACTCCCGGCTCCATCCACGGTTTCACGGAGGTGCTCTACGCGTTCGCCTCCGCTGCCAACAACAACGGCAGCGCTTTCGGTGGGCTCACCGTCACGAGCGACTGGTTCCAGACATCGCTCGGCGTCGCGATGCTGCTCGGTCGCTTCCTCCCGATCATTTTCGTCCTGGCACTCGCCGGATCACTCGTCACCCAGCGGCGCAGCGCACCGAATCCTGGAACCCTGCCCACCACCGGTCCGTTGTTCTCGGTCCTGGTACTGGGAACCGTGGTTCTCGTTGCGGCACTGACATTCTTCCCGGCCCTCGCTCTGGGCCCGATAGCAGAGGCATTGCAATGACCATCACCACCTCCCCGCTCCTCGCAGACGAATCCGACGTCGACGAGTCACCGTCACCGTCACCGGTCAGGTCGGGATATTTCAGTCCACGTCAGTTGTGGACTTCGCTGCCGAACGCCGCGGCCAAACTCGATCCCCGGCATCTCGCACGCAACCCCGTGATGTTCGTCGTCTTCGTCGGATCGGTGGTCTGCACGGTCCTCGCCGTGCTGTCCCCGTCGGTGTTCGCGTGGCTCGTCGCGGCATGGTTGTGGTTCACCCTCCTGTTCGCGAACCTCGCCGAGTCCGTCGCCGAGGGGCGCGGAAAAGCACAGGCCGCCAGCCTGAGAGCCGTCAAACGTGACACCGTCGCCAAGCGTCGGGCAACCGACGGAAGCATCGAGGAAGTTCCGGGTACGGACCTGCGCGTCGGGGATCACGTGGTCGTCTCCGCAGGAGAGGTCATCCCAGGCGACGGCGACGTCATCGAGGGGATCGCGACGGTCGACGAGTCCGCCATCACCGGCGAATCCGCACCCGTAGTACGTGAATCGGGCGGCGACCGGTCCGCGGTCACCGGTGGCACCACAGTTCTCTCGGATCGTATCGTCGTCGAGATCACGTCCGCGCAGGGCGAGACGTTCGTGGATCGGATGATCGCTCTCGTCGAGGGCGCCTCGAGGCAGAAGACCCCGAACGAGATCGCGCTCGACATCCTGCTCGCGTCCCTGACGATCATCTTCCTTCTCGCCGTCGTCGCGATCGGTCCCATGGGCGCGTACGCGGGTGAGGCGCAGGATCCCGTCAAACTGATCGCGCTGCTCGTCTGCTTGATTCCGACGACCATCGGCGCCCTGCTGTCGGCAATCGGGATTGCCGGGATGGACCGGTTGGTCCAGCGCAACGTGCTGGCCATGTCCGGGCGCGCCGTCGAGGCAGCAGGCGACATAGACACTCTGTTGATGGACAAGACCGGCACGATCACCTACGGAAACCGCCGCGCTACCGGGCTCCATCCGATTCCAGGCGTCACGGCCGACGAATTGGCTGCGGCCGCCCGGTTGTCCTCCCTCGCGGACGGAACGCCGGAGGGGCGCAGCATCGTGGATCTGTGCGCGCTCGATTTCGGATTGCCCCTGCACCCGACCGAATCGGAGAAGTCAGCGGAGTTCGTCCCGTTCACCGCACAGACGCGAATGAGCGGAATCGACCTGGACGGCATTCGAATCCGCAAGGGGGCGGCGGATTCCGTCCTCGCGTGGGTCGACTCCCACGTGCGTGGAAATGTAGGCCCTGGCCTACATTTCCACGCACAGGAGACCGTCACCTCGATCGCGGAGATGGGCGGCACTCCCCTGGTCGTCGCCTCCGCCGGACAGGACGACTCGGCGCGTGTCCTCGGCGTGATCGAGTTGTCGGATGTGGTCAAGCCTCGAATCGCGGAACGTTTCGCGCAACTACGCGCAATGGGAATCCGCACGGTCATGGTCACCGGCGACAACCCGAAGACCGCCAAAGCAATTGCCGCACAGGCCGGGGTGGACGACTTCCTGGCCGAGGCCACCCCCGAGGACAAGCTGGAACTGATTCGCCGAGAACAGCAGGGTGGTCGTCTCGTGGCCATGACGGGTGACGGGACCAACGACGCTCCTGCCTTGGCGCAGGCGGACGTCGGCGTCGCCATGAACACCGGCACATCGGCCGCGAAAGAAGCCGGCAACATGGTCGATCTCGACTCCGATCCCACGAAACTCATCGAGGTCGTCGAGATCGGAAAACAGCTGCTGATCACGCGGGGAGCGCTGACGACCTTCTCGCTCGCCAACGATCTCGCGAAGTACTTCGCCATCCTGCCGGCACTGTTCAGCGTGGTGTATCCGCAACTCGGCACGCTGAACATCATGGGGCTGGCAACGCCGGAATCGGCCATTCTGTCGGCGGTGATCTTCAATGCACTGGTCATCATCGGGTTGATCCCCCTGTCGCTGAAGGGCGTTCGTTACGTGCCGTCCAACGCGGGGACGTTGCTTCGGCGGAATCTTCTCGTCTACGGAGTCGGTGGTGTGATCACCCCGTTCATCGGTATCTGGCTCATCGATCTCGTTGTTCGTTTCATCCCAGGGATAGGCTGACATGCGCTTCGTTCAAAGGTTCTTCGGTCAGATCGTCGCCGGACTCGCCGTCCTGTTGACACTCACGGTGATTCTGGGCGTCGGGTACCCGGCCGCGGTGTGGGCGGTGAGCAGGCTCGGATCGGACTCCGCGGAAGGGTCGCCGTTGACCGACAGCGCCGGCTGCGTGGTCGGCAGCAGCTTGATCGGCGTGGACCCTCAGGTCGAGGACGGCATGCCGGATCCGTTCTTCCACACCCGGGTCACCGGATCGGTGGCCGACGAGGACGCGTTCGCACCGGGTGATCCTGCCGCCGCACTTCCCTCGAACCAGGGACCGAGCAGCGAGACGCTTGCCGATTTCGTCGAGCAGCGACGCGTGCAGGTCGCCGAACGTGAGAACGTCGACCCGGATCAGGTTCCGGCCGACGCAGTGACCGGATCCGGATCCGGCATCGATCCACACATCAGCCCCGCCTACGCGGCAATCCAGATCGCCCGAGTCGCGGAGGTGAACGGGCTGAGTCAGGACACGGTGAGGTCCCTCGTCGACGAGTACACCTCGGGACGCCAACTCGGTTTCCTCGGCAACGAGCGAGTCGACGTGCCGGAGCTCAACGTCGCGCTGGGTCTGACCGCCCCCGGCTGCAGCTGATGTCCCCCGACGCCCGCGGTGAACTGCGCATCTATCTGGGCGCCGCTCCTGGCGTCGGGAAGACCTTCGCGATGCTCGGCGAAGCGCATCGCAGGAAGGAACGCGGATGCGATGTCGTTGCGGCCGTGGTGGAAACCCACGGCCGCGCGCGCACCGCAGCCCTGCTCGAGGGAATCGAGATAGTCCCGATGCGCACCGTGGACTATCGCGGTAGCACAGCGCTGGACATCGACGTCGACGCCGTCATCGCGCGTGGACCTGGTCTGGTCCTCGTCGACGAGCTCGCGCACACCAACACCCCCGGCAGCCGAAACGGCAAACGCTGGATGGATGTCGAGGACTTGCTTGCCGCCGGGATCGATGTGGTGTCGACTCTCAACGTCCAACATCTCGAGAGTCTCAACGACGTCGTCGAACACATCACCGGCGTCCCGCAGCGCGAGACCGTCCCTGATTCGGTGGTCCGAGCCGCGGATCAGATCGAACTGGTGGACGTCACTCCCGAAGCACTGCGACGCCGCCTGTCGCACGGGAACATCTACGCCGCCGACAAGATCGACGCAGCACTGAGCAACTACTTTCGGCAGGGCAACCTCACTGCGCTGCGGGAACTCGCCCTTCTGTGGATTGCCGATCAGGTCGATGCGGCCCTGGCCAAATACCGAACGGCACACCGGATAACCGAGACGTGGGAGGCGCGCGAGCGGGTCGTCGTGTCGGTCACCGGTGGACCCGAATCGGAGACGCTGGTGCGTCGGGCGCGGCGTATCGCATCGAAGTCGTCCGCGGATCTGATGGTGCTGCACGTCATTCGAGGAGATGGGCTCAGCGGAGTGTCGGCGCCGCAGATGGGTAAGGTCCGCGCATTGGCCGAGCGTCTCGGAGCCAGCATGCACAGTGTCGTCGGCGACGATGTTCCTGTCACTCTGCTGGAGTTCGCCCGCGGCGTGAACGCAACCCAGTTGGTGATCGGAACGTCGAGACGCTCTCGGTGGGCCCGCATTCTCGACGAGGGTATCGGTGCTGCCGTGATCCAGAAGTCGGGGAAGATCGACGTCCACATGGTCACGCACGACGAGGTCAGCCGCGGGTGGCGTCTGTCCCGACTGATCAGACCCGATCCGACGCACCGGCGGATTATCTCCTGGGCGGCAGCCGTCGTCGTCCCGTTCCTGTCGGCGCTGGCGATGTTGCTCGTGGACCCCTATCTCGACCTCGGCGGCGAGAGTGCCTTGTTCTTCATGGTGGTTCTTGCAGTCGCCTTGCTCGGTGGTGTTGCCGCAGCGGCGCTGTCGGCACTGATAGCCGGGTTGCTTCTCAATTTTTTCTTCGCCGACCCCCGCTACAGTTTCACCATTGCCGAACCGGACAATTTCGTCACGACGGTGGTGCTGCTGATCATGGCCGTCGCCGTCGCCTTCCTGGTCGATGTCGCCGCTCGCCGTGCCGCGCGGGCGAAACGTGCATCTCAGGAGGCCGAGCTGTTGACACTGTTCGCAGGCACGGTTCTGCGCGGCGGCGACCTGCACGCCTTGCTGGAGCGAGTCCGTGAAACCTATTCGCAGCGTGCAGTATCGATCATTCGACGGTCGGGCGACGTCGTCGAATCCGTCGGTAGCGACGCGCCCATCGACGCCCCCTCGGCCGACACCGCGATCGAGACGCCGGACGCCGATTTCGCGTTGCTGTTGGCCGGATCGAAAACCGGTGCACACGATCGACGAGTACTCGCAGCGGTCGCGAACCAGGCGGCGGGACTCATCCGTCAAGCCGAACTGGCCGAGGAAGCGAGCACAGCATCGGTTGTGGCGGAGGGTGACCGCTTGCGGCGGGCCCTCCTGTCATCCGTCAGCCACGACCTTCGAACTCCCCTCGCCGCTGTCAAGGCGTCGGTCTCCAGCCTGCGCAGCACCGACGTCGAATTCTCCGCCGACGACACCGCTGAGTTGCTCGCGACGATCGACGAGTCCACCGACACGTTGACCGCTCTCGTCGGGAACCTGCTCGATTCGTCTCGCCTCGCCGCCGGTGTCGTTCGGCCCACGCTGTCGACCGTTCGGGTCGAGGACGCGGTGCGAGCAGCGTGCGACTCCACTACGCGAGGCACACCCGACCTCGTCGTCGACGTCGGTGACACCACCGTCGCGGCCGACCCGATTCTGCTCGAACGGGTACTGGCCAATCTCGTCGACAACGCAGCCAGGCACGCCGCTGACACCACGATCCGGATCGGCGCCGCTACCGTCGGCGACCGCACGATCATCACTGTCGCCGACAGTGGCCCGGGGATCACGCTCGGCTCGAAAGACGCTGTGTTCGAGCCGTTTCAGCGACTCGGCGACACCGACAACACCACCGGCGTCGGCCTCGGACTGTCCGTGGTCCGCGGTTTCGTCGACGCGATGGGCGGATCGGTCTCGGTGTCGGACACCCCCGGCGGCGGCGTCACGATGACGGTGGAGCTGGCGTCGTCCATCTCACCGACATCCGACACCTGATCAGCCCGAGTTGGCGGTGCGCCTCAGTCGCTCAACGGCCGGAGCCATTCGGCCTCGAGGTCGCCCTCGACGAGTTCGGGGAGCGCACCGAAATAGGTTTGCATGAACGGTTGCTGGAGGTGGCGGGCGATATCTGCCCCGGTCGACCATCGCTCGTAGAACGCGAACGCACCCGGCTGCGCCGGCGTGGTGTGCACCGAGTACTGCTCGTATCCTTGTTCGGCGCGTACGGCGGGAACGATCGAACGGATGAGGCGTGCGAGTGCCTCTTCTTTTCCTGCCTTGGCGCGAGCGAAACCGTACACCGCGACAGGCGTGGTCGAGTTCAGTACGTCGCTGGGAACGAGGCCATCGGGAACTGTGTTGTCGTGTGTGCTCATCAGACTTCTCTCATCCAGGTCGCGGGCGGTGTGCTCGCGGCTGTGATCCACGCTAGAACCGCAACGACGACGCATCCATGGCTGAAACTCCCCGAAAAATACCCGAATGAACCACTCGAACATCGTTATGAGCATTTCGGTGCGCCGTTGCTAACCTCGACTGGTGGATGTTCTCTCCGAGATGTTGTCGGTCTCGTCGGTACGGGGCAGTGCAGGCGCTCGGATCACCGCCGCAGGCGAATGGGGTGTGCAGTGGGCGAGAGACCGTGATGCCGTCGTGTATGCAGTCACCGCCGGGATCGCATACCTGATCGTCGACGGTGACACACCCCGCATGATGATGCCTGGCGACGTCGTAGTGCTCGCCCAGGGCTCGGGTCACACGCTCGCCAGTGCACCGTCGGCTCCGGTGCACTCCTGCGACAATGCGGCCGCGGTCGATGCCAGGCTCCGCGGCGCGGCCCTCGCGCTCGGGGACGGCGGCACTCGGACCCACATCCTCGGAGCCTCGTACAGTTACGATTTCGCGGCTCCCGTTCCCGTTTTCGCGGTTCTACCTCCCGTACTTCATCTCTCTGCGCCGCAACTCGACGCGAGTGCGTCCGATATCGTCACCATCCTCGGCAGGGAGCTTGCCGCACCTGGACCCGCCACGGATCTGTTGCTGGACCGTCTGGTCGACGTCCTCCTGGTGGAAGTCATGCGAGCCTGGCTCTCGACCGACACGGAACTGTCGGCGTCCTGGTGGGGCGTTCTTCGTGACCCGTTGCTCTACTCGGCAGTCAGCAAGATCCACGAGGAGCCCAGCCGTCCGTGGACCACGGAGTCACTGGCGCGCGAAGTGTCGACGTCGAAACAGACTTTGATGCGGCGATTCGCCGTCTTCGCCGGAACCACTCCCGGCAAGTACATGACCGACTGGCGCATGAATCTTGCAGCCCGACGGCTACGCGATACCGACGACTCCCTCGACACGATCGCAACCGATCTCGGGTACGCCAGCGAATTCGCTTTCAGTCGTGCCTTTCGCCGCGAACGACAGATCCCGCCCGGACGATACCGCTCACGATCGCGGGACGTCGGGAGCCGTTCTCGGACGCGACCGTCGCCGACAGTGGAACCGTCGCCGTCCATAGCGCCGACATCCGGCACCTGATCAATCCAGGACGGAACGCAGCGCTGCCGCGAATTCGACGGGCCTGCCGTTCTGGCCGAACTCGCCGCCACAGAACCCCTGGTGTCCGCCGGGGAACACGACGGCGTCGCGGCCCAGCAGCGCAGCAACGGCATATCCAGCGCGACCGGCTAATTCACCGTCGACCGGACCGCCGGATTCCTCACCGACGGCGACGACGATGCGGGTACCGGACGCCTTCAACGCGTCTACGTCGGGCGCGAAATCCACAACGCCACCGCGCATGTTGGACATCAACGGGTCGTTGCGCGATCCATCGTCGTCCGTCGGCAGGCCGAACTGCGATGGATCCGGCGCCGGTCGATCGAGGTAGTCATGGTCGACCTCACCGCGGTGCATCACCAGCATGATGAATGCAGCCATCGCGGGGCCGGAGCCCTGCGCGTCGTAGATGGAGACCATGTCCTCGCAGACGGCGCGGATGTGGTCGCGGTCCGGCAGCGTCGCACCGGCCGGTGGTTCGTGTGCGACGAGCGTTCGAACGAGTCCGGGGTGGGCAGCCACGAATGCCAGCGCATTCACTGCTCCCCCACTGGTCGCGAAGACATCGACCGTGTCCGAGCCCAGTTCGAACAGGAGCGCGCGGAGATCGTCCGCGTGCTGAGCGGCTGTCACTGCGGCGGTGTCGTCCTCGCATGTACTGCGACCGGTGTTGCGGGGATCGCAGGTGACCACCACCCTGTCGGTGAAGTGCGACGCCAGGGTTCCGAATCCGCTTGCGTCCATAGGTGAACCGATCAACAGAAGCGGTACCGCGTCTTCGCTCGACGGACCGACGACGTCGTACGTCAGAGTTGCACCGGGCACGGTGAAAGTGTGAGTTGTCATGCTCGTGTCGACCGCGCTGGGCATGAAAACTCATCGCGGCGCCTCACGAGTCGGCTCCGAGCCTGCTGCCGACCATCTCGACGATCTCCGACGCCGCCGACCCCGTGTCGAAGGTGGGGTCCTCCAGGAATTCGTCGACGACCGCGTCGATCATCCCTCCCGCGAGGATCGCCAGTGTGCGCTCGTCCCGTCCCGGTCCCCGGTCGTCACCCCTGGCCTCGGACAACAGTCCCGCAAGGGGACGCCAGCGCTCCTGCCTCTCGTGTCGGGACGCGCCGTTGTTCGCAGCTGCCAGTCCGGCCTGCACCATGGTTCGTGCGTGATCCGGATGATCCGCCAGGTATCCGATCATCGCGCGCACGTATGCCTCGGGGCGTTCCGGTGGCGGCGACGCGTCGACGTGCTCGCCGACGTGTGTGACCAGCGCGGTCAGAACATGCTGATATGCGGCCGTGAGCACCGCATCCTTGGTGTTGAAGTGGTACACCACCGTGCCCTTGACGACCCCCGCGGCATCGGCGATCCGCGCCAACGACGCGGCGGCATATCCGTGTTCGGCGACCAGTGAGACAGCTGCGGCGATGATCTGCGCACGCCGTTCGCGCTCGATTCTGGTCGGTCCATCGGCCCCTGACATACGCGCAGACATGACGTAAGGTTACCGACATCGACCAATTTTTGACCATAAGGTCAAGAAATGAGAGGTAGTCATGGACGATCCATCGCCAACCCGCCCCAGGAGAAGGCGTCGAGCATGGGTGATTGCGGCACTCGTCGTGGCGGTAACGGTGACCGCGGGCGCATTCGCCCTCCGCACCCCCAGCCCCGTCGGTCATTGGAACTCCAAGGACAAGCACGAGAAGTTCGTGGCCGATTACCAACGCGCCTGGGAGGACATGCCGACGCCTGACCGAACCCTGGACGTACGAACGGAATTCGGATTCGTTCGTGTCTACCGCTTCGACGGCACCGGACCGACCAGGACGGAGCACCCGTTCGTGCTGCTTCCCGGTAGATCGTCACCCAGCCCTATCTGGGCCACGAACATGCCCTCGCTGCTCGCACTCGGTGACGTGTACGCACTGGACCTGCTGGGCGAACCGGGAATGAGTGTGCAAGAGGTCCCGATCGAGAACGACGACGACAACGCGGCCTGGCTCGACCAGACTCTCGAACAACTCCCCGAGGACGAATTCAACCTACTGGGCCTGTCCATCGGCGGATGGGCCGCGACCAACCTGGCAACCCATTACCCCGACCGTGTTGCCTCCCTGATGCTGATCGACCCGGCGTACACGTTCGCCACCATCCCGCTCGGGACGGCGGTTCGAGCCATCCCGGCATCTGTCTCGTGGCTACCCAAGTCCTGGCGGGATTCGTTCGCCTCGTACACAGCCGGCGGCGCACCTGTCGAGGACAACGCCGTGGCTCGGATGATCGAAACCGCCATGAGCGCCTACTCGATCAAGCTGCCGCAACCGTCGCTGATCCCCGAGAGCGACCTGGAAGGCCTCCGAATGCCTGTCCTCGCGATACTCGCCGGACGATCGGTCATGCACGACGCCTCCGACGCCGAGGAGGTCGCGCGACGTGCACTCGGCAACGGCACCGTCGTCGTCTACCCGGAGGCGTCGCACGCCGTCGGCTCCGAGGAGGCCGACCGGATCGCCGACGAGATCAGCCGATTCCTCTCGTCCTGAACCTGTATCCGGCACTGCCTCAACAGGAGTCGACATGCAGCCGGTGTGCACCGCAGGTCAAGCACTGGAACAGGTAGCCCGACAGATCACCTTCGACTTCCAGACACTTCCTCACGACGACGGGCTCGAAACCGGTTCCACCGTCGACATCGGCGGCGAAGTCCTTCTCGTGCAGATACACGACGAGTTCGTCCGCGCCTACGTATCCGACGAATGCGCAGGGCCTGCCACAGTGGGACCGCCATTGCTCCTGCTGCCACGAGGGGTACGACGGCGTTCGGTCGGACACCTCACGGGCCTCGTCGACATCGACGCTGATCACACCATCCGGCGACGGCGGCACGCCGTCGATACCGATCCAGTCGTTGAACTCACCGTCGAACTTTCGGGCCGCCGTACCGTCGGCGATACACCATGGACAGAGAAACTCGACCTTCGCAACGGAGTAGAACGAACCCTGGTACTTCAGGTCATTCGGTCGACCGCACGCATCGCACTCCCCCTGCGTCTCCTCGAAGAACCCGAGTTCGTACGCGCGCGGATTGAACCGAAAGACGGGCGGGCGGTCGCGGTTCACGTCCTCGATGATGACATCCACAACCCGCGACGAAATTCACCCACCTGTTGTGCGTTGCGCACGTCTGCGTACGCACAACAGGTGGGTGAATGTGCGCCCTCGACAGCAGAAAACCCCCACCCAGGAACTGGATGGGGGTCTCGAGCTCCCCCGGCTGGACTCGAACCAGCAACCGTCCGATTAACAGTCGGAAGCTCTGCCAATTGAGCTACAGGGGATTACTCAGTGGCTTCGCACTCTCGTGCGGGCCGAGAGAAACAATAGCGCACACCCCCATGGGAGTACCAAATCGCCCTGCTCGGGCCCCGTCAGGCAGGATGGTGGGACGCGTGCACAACACTGATCTAAGGACTTGTGATGATTCGTTTGGTTCTGGCTGCTGGGGCGGCGTACGTGCTCGGAGCCAAGGCTGGTCGTGGTCGCTACGAGCAGATTCGTAAGACGGCTTCCGCCGTGGCGGGTAGCCCGGCGACCAAGAAGGTCATCGAGGTCAGCAGGCAGAAGCTGTCGGATTCGCTGAACACGCAGCCGAAGCTCGAGCCGATGAAGCCCATCGACGACGAGACGCAGCTCTACATCCCCCAGGATCAGCTGCGTAAGCGTTAGCCGGCTGCGGAGTCGTCCTCGACGTTGCCGATGGCCTGTTCGAGCAGGCTCCGTCGGTACTGTTCGAGGGCGATGACGTCGCCGAGCAGTGCGTAGTACTCGTCCTGGTTGTCCTGCGGTGACATGCGCTGCATCTTGGATTTGAGCTCGGCGACCTGCTCCCCCACCCAGACTTCCTGTAGACGAGCCAGTACCCCGCCGATGTACCGCGTGAGCGCGATGTCCGCCACCGGGATGTGCTCGACCGCGAGCTCCATCACGAGCGATTTCACGACCGCAGTTTCGGTCCGCTTGGCGACGGCGTCGACCCATTCCCCTCCGCCGAGGCCTGCGGCGGTCCCCCCTGCGGCGGTCACCGCTGCGCTGACGGCGGCGTAGGCGGGGTGAGTGAAGGTCTCGGGAGGCAGTGAGTCGAAGACCGACCCGGCGATCGCCGGGTTCTGCAGCGCGGACTTCAACGCCTCACGCTGAGGCCACAGGGACGGATCCTTGGGGTGTGGACGCGTCGGGCCGGCCGGCACCTCCGCCGGGGGCGCCTGGCGCTTGTCGAACGGTGTGCGTTTCTTCGTGTCTCCGCGTGCGCCCTTCTTGGCTTCGTCTCGAACCCGTGCGAGAACCATCGCGGTGTCGTCCCAACCGGTCCAGCCGGCGAGTTGGCGCGCGTATTCGTCGCGCAGCGATGCGTCCTTGATCCGCGCCACGACGGGGACGGTTCTGCGCAGCGCTTCGACCCGACCTTCGGGCGTGTCCAGATCATGTTCACGCAGAAGCGATTTCACGACGAAGGCGAACATCGGGGTGCGGCGTGCAACGAGGTCACGTACGGCGGGGTCGCCGGATTTCTGCCTCAGCTCGCAGGGATCCATGCCCTCGGGTGCGATGGCGACGAAGGTCTGTCCGGCAATTTTCTGATCACCCTCGAAAGCCTTCATCGCGGCCGCCTGGCCTGCGTCGTCGCCGTCGAAGGTGTAGATGACCTCGCCGCGGAAGTAGCTGTCGTCCATCATGAGTCGACGCAGCATCGCCAGGTGGTCCTCACCGAAGGCGGTGCCGCACGAGGCGACGGCGGTCTTGACGCCTGCCAGGTGCATGGCCATGACGTCGGTGTATCCCTCGACGATGACGGCCTGATGCGATTTGGCGATGTCCTTGCGTGCCATGTCGAGCCCGAACAGCACCTGAGACTTCTTGTACAGCATGGTTTCCGGCGTGTTGATGTACTTGCCGGGCATGGTGTCGTCGTCGAACAGTTTCCTGGCGCCGAAGCCGATGGTGTCGCCGCTCTGACTGCGAATCGGCCACACCAACCGTCGCCGAAACCTGTCGATGGGTGTTCCGCGCTTACCGGGTGTCGCCAGGCCCGCGTCGATGATCTCCTTGGCTTCGAAGCCGCTGGACAGCAGGTGCTTGGTCAGGGTGTCCCAGCCGTCGGGCGCGTATCCGCAGCCGTACGCCAGCGCGGCTTGGCCGTCGAAGTTGCGCTCGGTCAGGTAGTCCCGAGCGGCCTGGGCGTCGGGTTCACGCAGACGCGCGGCGTAGAACTCCTGGGCCGCCGAGTTGGCTGCGATCAACCGCGCTCGGGTGCCCCGGTCACGTTGAACCGATGGCCCTCCGCCCTCGTAGGTGATCGAGTAGTTCAGCCGGTCGGCGAGTTGCTCGACGGCTTCGACGAAGGAGATGTGCTCGATCTTCTGGAGGAAGGAGTAGGCGTCACCTCCCTCACCGCAGCCGAAGCAGTGGAAATGCCCGTGGTTGGGTCGGACGTGGAACGACGGAGATTTCTCGTCGTGGAAGGGGCACAGGCCCTTCATCGAGTCGCCGCCCGCGCGCTTGAGAGAGACGTAGTCACCGACGACGTCTTCGATCCGTGTGCGTTCGCGAATGGCGGCGATGTCACGTTCAGGAATTCGGCCGGCCACGAAGGGCAGTCTAGTCCTGTCCCACGACTCCGACGAAGCGGATCAGCCCCAGCTGGCCTGAGCTCCGAGGCTGCGCTTGTCGATCAGTTCGAGGCGGCTTTCGGTGTACGACGCGATCTGGTCCACCACGACTCGGGTGCGCTCGGCATCGGACTGGGCGCGGTTCCAGGCGGGGACGAAGATAGGGTCCAGCTCACCCGGCCCGGATCGTTCGACCCATTCGGCGACGCGGTGAATGCGGTCGCGTTGGCGTGCCTGCCGCACTTTGTGGCTCGCGTCGGACATCACGTAGCGCAAGGCCATCGTCTTCAGCAGAGCGACCTCGGACGCAACGATCGGCGGGATGACCAAGTCCGCGTCGTACCGGGACAGGGGTTCGGTTCCCCATTTCTGACGGGTGGCGTCGATGGCTGCGGTGGCGAATCGCCCGACCAGCTCGCTGGTCAGATGCTTCAACGCGACCGACGCGGCGAGGGTGCCGTCGAATTCACCGACAGCGAGGACCACCGGCATGCGGGACAGGCGTTCGGCGGCTTCGACGAGCTCGTTCTGGTCTAGGCCGCGAAACTCGCGAACACCGAGTTCGGCGAGCTCTCGTTGCTCGGACCGGTCGCCGAGTGACCGGAGTGCGATGCGGCCGTCGATGACGCCGTCTTCGACGTCGTGAACCGAGTAGGCGACGTCGTCGGCCCAGTCCATGGATTGGGCTTCGAGGCATTTGCGACGGTCGGGTGCGCCGTCGCGTACCCAGTCCAGGATGGCGGAATCGTCATCGTAGGCACCGAATTTCGCGCCGGGCGACGGTCGCAACCAGGGATACTTGATGGCGGCGTCGAGCGATGCGCGGGTGAGATTGAGCCCGACGCTGGTGCCGTCGGAATCGAGGATCTTGGGCTCGATTCCGGTGAGGATGCGCAGGTTCTGCGCGTTGCCCTCGAACCCGCCGCAGTTCGCTGCGACCTCGTCGAGCGCTTTCTCGCCGTTGTGCCCGTAGGGCGGGTGCCCGATGTCGTGGGCGAGACCGGCGAGGTCGACGAGGTCGGGGTCTGCGCCGAGCCCTTCCCCGATGCTGCGACCGATCTGTGCGACCTCGAGTGAATGTGTGAGCCTGGTGCGCGGAGTGTCGCCGTCGCGCGGCCCGGTCACCTGTGTCTTGTCGGCGAGCCTGCGCAATGCCGCGCAGTGCAGCACACGTGCTCGGTCGCGCGCGAACTGACTGCGATGCGACGCGTTTTCCTGCCCGCTGTCCAGCCCGGCGGTCTTGGGTGCTTCGGTGACGAATCGTTCGATGTCGTGGTCGGTGTAGTCGCTCACTGTCATTGCCCTGCCGTGTAGGAGAAGTCCGCGGTGAAGTGCGTCAGCTGATACCACAGCAACGCACCGGTCTCACGCGCGATTCCGTGGGCCTGGGACTCGCGGGTGTACACGGCCGGGCCGGTGCGGGTGGGCGATGTCCACGCTTCGAGTCCAGCGTCGCGGGCCATGGTGCGCGTGCGCAACGAATGCCACGGATCGCTCACCAGCACGACGGACGACTTACCCTGTGCGCGAAGCGTTTCGCTGACCGCCTCGATGCTTTCCAGCGTGTCCGAGCCCTGTTCGACGGCAATGATCTTGTCCGCCGGCACTCCCTGATCGATGAGGTAGTTACGGCCGGACGCAGCCTCCGTGTAGAGGTCGCCTTCCTGCTTCCCGCCGACGGTCACTATTTCCGGTGCGACCCCTTCTTCGTACAACGCGGCTGCCTGTGACAATCGAGCCTCGAACACGCTCGACGGAGTGCCCGAGTACTGCGCTGCGCCGAGCACCACGATCGCCTGTGCAGGCGTGTGGTCGTCGATCCGGGCCACCTGCCAGACCCGCACCGCGGTGCCGCCGACGACGACGAGTCCCATCAGAACTACGCCGACGACGAGCCTCGTCGTCCAGCGACCGAGCGTGCCGAAGAACCCGAGCCGCGCGGGTTCGGGCTCGGTGTATTCGTACGTCTCCCCGTAGGGATCGCCGTACGGATCGCGGTCGACAGTCGAGTTCACTCCTCGAGTTTGCCAGCCCGACCCGCGAGAAGGCGCCTGGGCACGCGGGGCGGCCTACAACCATCCCCGTTCCCGCGCGACTCGGATTGCCTCGGCTCGCGTCGTCGTACCCGTTTTTCCGATTGCCGCGGACAGGTGATTCCGTACCGTCCCTTCCGACAGATGGAGCGCAGCGGCGACTCGACCTGCGGTTCCTCCCTCGGCAGCAGCACGGAGAACTTCCTGCTCACGTGCCGTCAGCGGGGACACTCCGTCGGTCAACGTCTCGGTTGCGAGAGTGGGATCGACCACCCGCAGGCCCATGTGAACGCGCCGGACGGCGTCGGCGAGTTGGCGCGCCGGGGTGTCCTTGACGACGAATCCATCGGCACCCGCGTCGATGGCGCGTCGCAGATATCCGGGCCGGCCGAAAGTGGTGACGATCATCACTCGGCAACCGGGGTAGTGCTTTCTCAGTTCTGCAGTCGCTGCGATGCCGTCGAGGCCAGGCATCTCTACGTCCAGCAGTGCGACGTCCGGGCGATGCTCCACGGCCGCCGCAACCACCTCGTCGCCGCGCCCGACTTCCGCGACGACCTCCAGATCGGATTCCAAGTCCAGCAGCGCCGCCAAGGCGCCTCGGACGAGAGCTTGATCGTCTGCCAACAGCAACCGGATACTCATGCCGCCACCACTTCCACCCGAAATCCACCCGCAGCTGACTTCCCCACGCTCAACGACCCGTTCGACGCCTTCACGCGCTCGGCGAGCCCGCGCAGGCCGTGTCCGTCGTCCGAGATGCTTCCGGACGTACCGACGCCGTCGTCGGAGATCTCGATGCGACCGGGTTCGACGACCACCGTGCACTGGCGGGCCCCACTGTGCCGGATCACGTTGGTGACCGCTTCGCGCACAGTCCACCCGAACAGTTCACGGTTGCGGAGAGGGACAACGTCGGCATCGGCGGGAAACACGGCGTCGATCCCCGCCGCGTCGAGAGCCGACCGCGCCGACGCGAGTTCCGTTGCGACGTCGACCGTGCGCATGGCCCCGACGGTGGAACGGACGTCGCCGAGTGCTTCCCGCGCGAGAGCTTCCACCTCGGCGATCTCGACGGCCGCCCGGGCAGGATCGATCTCGACGAGCCGCCCGGCGAGTTCTGCTTTCACCGTGATGACGGTCAGCGAGTGCCCGAGAATGTCGTGGACATCGCGGCTCACTCGTTCACGTTCGGCGACGACGGCGAGGTCGGCGAGCTGTTGCCGTGCCTCGGCGAGTTCGTGGTTGCGCTTGAAGACCTGAGTGATTCCCCAGGCCGCGACTGCACTGATCACGAGCTGAAATGCGAAGAAGGAACCGGGATCCCAGGACGAAACGATGCGGGGCAGAAGTTCGACGACGGCGACCAGTGCGATGACAACCGCCCACGCCTGACGGGTGGACAACGTCATCATGGCGAGAACCGCCATGTAGATGGTCGCGCCGAACGCCTGACTTCCGATGAGTACAGCAAGGAACAGCGTCAGTGCCGCCATGCCGGTCAGGCTCGCCCAAGCCCATCCACGGGCGAGCGCAGGTCCTTCCCGTCGCGCAGTGCGAAATGCCCAGAACGTGACGACGAACAGAGCACCGAACGCGACGACGGCGGTCACGCCCGCCACTTTCCCGGCCAGACTGGGCAGCGCCAGGGACTCCCCCAGCGGGTACGCGAGATAGAACAGCCAGATCATGCCGAAGACCCAGCCGAAACGGAACGTCCGTCCAAGTCCCTCGGAGTCGTCCGTGTCTGACCGGGTCATGGCGAACACGCTAGTACGTGCGTGGAAATGTGTCCCAGGGGACACATTTCCACGCACAGCGGATCGGTCAGACACGCTTGGTGTCTCGGCGGAACAACACGGCGGCACCGAGTACGAACAGACCGGCCCAGACGGCCAGGTTGGCCAGAGCGATCACGAGCGTCCCCGTCGTCGGACCCGTGAACGGCGCACGCGCAACCGTCGCGAGCCCGTAGAGCGGAGTGAACTTGGCAACGAAGGGGAACCATCCGCTGTCTGCCAGCGGTACGAACAGTCCGCCGGCGAACGCGAGGACGGCGAGGAGCGGACCGAGGACCTGCATCACGTTCTCGGATGGCAGCAGGTATCCCATGAACAGTCCGAAGGCTGCGAACACGCCGCTTCCGAGCCACGCGATGAGGCCGCTGGTGATCCAGATCCAGATCGGCATGTCCGCCCCGACGAACGCGGCGACCACGAAGACCGCCACCACCGACGCAAGGCCCATCGTCATCGCGACCAGGATCTTGGTGACGATGTACGCGACCGGACGCAGCGGTGTCAGCCGGAGCTGTCTGCTCCAGCCCTGCGCCCGCTCGACGGACACCATCGCTCCACCGCTGGTTGCGCCCAGCATCGCACCGTAGACCGCCATGCTGATGGCGATGTACGCGGTGACGTTGCCGTGCGCGAAGGAATAGTCGGACTTGAAATCCGACTGCGAACCGAAGATCACGAAGAACACCGGTGGCATGACGAGAGTGAAGGCAATGGTCCGCCGATTGCGGAACAACCTCTTGATCTCCAGTCCGAGAAACGTGGGGCTGAACCCTCCGAGAGCCAGGGTCGGGCGAGGAGCGGTTGCTGTGGTCATGTCGCACTTCCTACGAGATCGGTTGTCAGAGCGAGGAATGCATCCTCGAGGTTCTTGGAGACGATTTCTACGTCGACGGCGTCGGTGCACGTCAACAGATACCGCGCGACGGCATCGGAATCCTTACCGTGGACTATCACTCGCTCGCCGCGCATCTCGACGTGGTCCACACCTGGAATACGCAGCAGCGCAGTCTGATCCACACCGCGGGCTGTTGCCGTGACAGTTCGACCGGAGGCGAGGTTCTTGACTTCCGCAGCGCTGCCGTCGGCGACGATCCTGCCGTGGCGCAGGAGCACGATTCGATCCGCGTACGCGTCGGCCTCGTCGAGATAGTGCGTCGCGAACATGACCGTGCGGCCGTCGCGAGCATCGTGACGAATCGCATTCCAGAAGTCGCGCCGCCCTTCGACATCCATTCCGGTCGTGGGCTCGTCGAGAAGAATCAGATCGGGTTCCGGCAGCAACGCGAGGGCGAAGCGAAGCCGCTGCTGCTCACCCCCGGAGCATTTCGCCACGCGCCGATCAGCGATCCCAGTGATCCCGGCACGCTCGAGAACGCTGTCGACCGGACTCGTGCGCGGAAACAGTGACGCGGTCAGCTGAATCGTCTCGCGGACCGACAGATCCCGGATGAGCCCTCCGCTCTGCATCACCGCCGACACCCTCCCGTCGGCGATCGCCTCGGCGGGTGAGCGGCCGAACACCCGCGCAGTACCTGTATCGGGCTTGGCCAGCCCGAGCATCATGTCGATCGTCGTCGTCTTGCCCGCTCCGTTCGGACCGAGAAACGCCACCACTTCACCGGGCTCCACGCGCAAACTCACATCCGCGACGGCCTGGACTTTCCCGAAAGCTTTGCTCAGGTGCTCGAGATGCACCGCAGGTGTTGTTGTCATGAGAACTACCCTGCTCGCGTTCGGCCTTTCATCCCTCGTCCGAGCGTCACGTTGTTGCCGTGACACCTGTCATGGGTGGTGCCGCGGTGTTACCACCGGACGGTAGATTCTCATCTCATGACGCAGTTCACGGTCCGACGCTTTTTCGCAGTCACTGTTCTCACGTCGATGCTCGGGTTGGCCACCCTGATCGGAGTGACGGCCCCGGCCTCTGCGGAAGCGCCGTCGAGGCTCGCCGGCCAGATAACGGATTCGGTCGGTGCACTCGACGAATCGGAACTCGTCGACGTTCAGGCCGCGATCGACGATCTGTACAACTCGGCACAACTGCGACTGTGGGTCACGTACGTCGCCGACTTCGACAACCTGTCGGCCGAGCAATGGGCCCAGCAGACCTATCGGGCGAGCGACTTCGGGCAGCGCGACGTGCTGTTGGCGGTCGCCACCGTCGACCGGTCGTACTACCTCGCCGTCGACACGTCGTTGGACCGAATCACCGCGAGCGAGCAGACGGACATTCGGACCGACGACGTCGAGCCCGCTCTGCGAGAACAGGATTGGTCCGGCGCAGCCATCGTTGCCGCTGGATCGCTCGGCGAAGCGTACGCGAGTTCCGGCAGCGGCGGCTCCAGTACACCGTGGCTGATCGGCGCAGGCGTCGTGGTCGTTGCCGGAGGCGGCGCCGTCGTCTACTCCTCGCGGCGCAACAAAGCACGCAGGCAAGCGGGAATCGACGCTGCACACAACATCGACCCCACCGACACCGCAGCACTGTCCGCTCTACCCCTGGAAATTCTCGACGCGAGAGCGCACACGATGCTCGTCGAAACCGACAACGCCGTCCGGTCGAGCGAGGAAGAACTGTCGATTGCGCGCTCGGAATTCGGCGACACCACCTCCGCCCCGTTCATCACCGCGTTCGAAGAGGCGAAGAAGGCGCTCGGAACCGCGTTCGAGATCCGTCAACGCCTCGACGACGCCATCCCGGAAACTCCGGAACAGCGACGCTCGATGCTCATCCAGATCATCTCCTCGTGTGGCCGCGCCGATCACGAACTGAATTCGCGGGTCGCCGAGTTCGAGTCGATGCGAGACCTGCTGATCAACGCAGATTCCAAGCTCGACTCGCTGACGCAGGCCGTCGTCGAACTCACCGTGCGCGTACCCGAGTCGGATGCCGTTCTGAAGGCACTGCACACCGAGTTCGCGGAGCCGGCGCTCGCCTCGATCTCGTCGAACATCACCATGGCCCAGGAGGACATCGAACTGGCCGAGCGCAACATCGAGGTCGGCCGCGAGGCTGCGACGAAACCCGCAGGCCAACAGGGCGAGCTCGTGTCCGCGATCCGGACCGCGGAAAAAGCCGTCGACCAGGCTCGGGCGCTGCTCGACGGAGTAGACCACGCGCAGAACGACATTCGCAATGCAATTGCCACACTGCCCGCAGCGATCGACGACGTTCGTCGCGACATCCAGAATGCCGCCACGCTCGCCGAGCACGGCGGACAGAAGCTTCAGAACGCACGCGCCGCGGCCGAGCAGGCACTCCGCATCGCCGAAGAATCCAAAGCGACCGATCCGCTCGGCAGCTTCACGCAACTCGTCGCTGCCGATCAACACCTCGATGCCGTCATCGCCGACGCCACCGAGGCGAAGACCCAGGACGATCTGCTCCGTTCGCGACTGGCCCGCGACCTCGGTGGCGCACAATCCCAGATCACCGCAGCGAAGGACTACATCTCCACCCGACGCGGCGGCGTCGGCGCGGAAGCTCGCACGAGGCTCGCCGAAGCGGAGCGCCACTTCGCTGCGGCTCGACAACTCGAATCCTCGGACCCGGCCAAGGCAATCCAGCACGCACAGGCAGCAGCCCAGCTGGCATCGAGGGCATCTCAGTCCGCGCAGGCCGACGTACGGGACTGGGAGAATCACAACCGCCCACGAGGCGGTAGCAGCGGGGGCAACGTCGCCGGCGCAGTCCTCGGCGGCATCCTCATCAACAGCGTCCTCCGCGGCGGCGGAGGCGGTGGCTTCGGCGGTGGTGGTTTCGGAGGCGGAGGCTTCGGCGGGGGCGGTGGTGGCGGCGGCTTCGGTGGCGGCGGCGGTCGGTTCTAGCTCCTCTCCGGTGGCCGAACCAGCGCCCCGTCCGGTGAGCGAACAGCGCCCCGTCCGGTGAGCGAATGAACCGTTCGGTCACTTGGAGTGACCGAACGGCTCATTCGGTGCTACGTGCGGGTCTCGACCGAGCCGAAGCTGCGGCGAGGGGTGGACTAGGCGCCCAGTAGCCGGGCCGCGAGGTAGGCCTCGACTTGATCGAGGGCGACGCGTTCCTGTGCCATGGTGTCGCGCTCGCGGATGGTGACCGCCTGGTCGTCGAGGGTGTCGAAGTCGACGGTGATGCAGAACGGCGTACCGATTTCGTCCTGACGACGGTAGCGGCGGCCGATGGCGCCGGCGTCGTCGAATTCGACGTTCCAGTAGGCGCGCAGCTGCTGCGCGAGGTCCTTGGCCTTCGGAGTCAGGTCGGCGTTGCGCGAGAGCGGCAGTACGGCGACCTTGACCGGTGCGAGGCGACGGTCGAGCTTGAGTACGACGCGCTTGTCGACGCCACCCTTGGCGTTGGGGGCTTCGTCCTCGGTGTAGGCGTCGACGAGGAATGCCATGAGTGAACGCGTCAGGCCGGCTGCGGGCTCGATGACGTACGGCGTGTAGCGGGTGTCCGTCGCCTGCTCGTAGTAGCTGAGGTCCTGACCGGACGCTTTGGAGTGGACCGACAGGTCGTAGTCGGTGCGGTTGGCGATGCCTTCGAGCTCGCCCCATTCGCTGCCCTGGAACTTGAAGCGGTATTCGATGTCGACGGTTCGCTTGGAGTAGTGCGAGAGCTTCTCCTGCGCGTGCTCGTAGAGGCGTAGGTTCTCGGGGTCGATACCCAGGTCGGTGTACCACTTCATGCGGTAGTCGATCCAGTACTGGTGCCACTCGTCGTCTTCGCCGGGCTTGACGAAGAACTCCATCTCCATCTGCTCGAACTCACGGGTGCGGAAGATGAAGTTGCCGGGGGTGATCTCGTTGCGGAAGCTCTTGCCGATCTGGCCGATGCCGAACGGCGGCTTCTTGCGCGAGGTGGTGAGGACGTTGGCGAAGTTGACGAAGATTCCCTGCGCCGTCTCGGGACGCAGGTAGTGCAGGCCTTCTTCGTTGTCGACCGGTCCGAGGTAGGTCTTGAGCAGACCCGAGAATGCGCGGGGCTCGGTCCACTGGCCGGGGTCGCCGGTTTCGGGGTCACGGATGTCGGCGAGACCGTTCTCCGGCGGGCGTCCGTGCTTCTCTTCGTACGCTTCGAGGAGGTGGTCTGCGCGGTAGCGCTTGTGCGTGATGAGCGACTCGACCAGCGGATCGGAGAACGTCTCGACGTGTCCCGACGCTTCCCACACCTCACGCGGAAGGATCACCGAGGAGTCGAGGCCGACCGTGTCTTCGCGGCTGGTGACCATGTTGCGCCACCACTGCTTCTTGATGTTGTCCTTGAGCTCGACGCCGAGCGGACCGTAGTCCCACGCCGACTTGGTACCGCCGTAGATCTCACCGCACTGGTAGACGAGTCCTCGACGCTTGGCGAGGTTGGCGACGGTTTCGACTTTGGACTTGGGTGCCACTGGCGGAGCTCTCCATCTTGTGTCTTGCGAGAGGGACTTGTACAGGCGTCAAGACTATCGGTCGAGGGCCGCTTTCTCCGAACGCTCCCGTTCGCGTTTGACATGCGCACTCGTGCATATCAAAATGGAAGTGATTTGCATTAACGATCGCTGGACTACTGTGAAGCAGGTACGCGAGCCCTGAACATGAAGGAGAATCTGTTGGCAATCCTGGAGACGGACCCTTCGCACCTCGGCAACGAACAGCCTGCACACAGCCCCTCCACCGAAGCCCACGTGCATGATCCGTTCGTGTCTGCGCCGCCCGCGCCGGTCCCGGCCAAGGAGACACTGACGGCCGCAGGCGACATCCTGCGCGCGCTGGCAGCGCCTGTTCGAATCGCGATCGTGCTGCAACTTCGTGAATCCGAGAGGTGCGTCCACGAACTGGTGGGCGCCCTCGGAGTGACCCAACCGTTGATCAGTCAGCACCTGCGCGTGCTCAAGGCCGCCGGTGTCGTACAGGGTGAACGCAATGGACGCGAAGTGCTGTACCGACTGGTCGACGATCACCTGGCTCACATCGTCGTCGACGCTGTCGCCCACGCAGAGGAAGGCTGATAGATGCCGGAGAGCACGAGAACCCGCAAGCCCGTCGCAGTCGGGATCCGAGCGACGAAGCAGCGCAGTGCCATTTCGGATCTGTTGGACAACATCGACGAGTTCCGGTCGGCGCAGGATCTGCACGACGAGCTGCGCAAGCGCGGCGAAGGCATCGGGCTGACGACGGTGTATCGCACTCTCCAGGCTCTGGCCGATGCCGGCACCGTCGACGTCCTCAGAATCGACACCGGGGAATCGGTCTACCGGCGGTGCTCGTCCGGCCACCACCACCATCTGGTCTGTCGTGATTGCGGCTACACGGTCGAGGTCGAGGGCCCGACAGTCGAGAAGTGGTCGCAGGGCGTCGCGGAGGACAACGGATTCTCCGACGTCAGCCACACCATCGAGATCTTCGGCACCTGCAACGAGTGCAGGGCCAAGTAGGTCACGGAAGCAGGCCCTCGCGCGCTTTCTCCACTCCTCCGAGGACCAGCACCAGCATGGTCATCAGGGCTTCGTCGTCGAGGCCACTCGCCGGAAACGTGTAGCGCAGCAGCACATCCGCCGATTTCTCGTGGACGTTCACCGAGATGGACCCGAACTGCGAGTCCGCATTACGGTCCGCCACCTTCTTGTGCAGAGCGGCCTTGAGGGGCCGGTCCCACGCCAGCACCGCCGTCAGCGACAGCACCTCGAGCCCTGGCGACAGTGCCACCGAGCGGAGGGAACACAGGGCCCCGGCATAGTCGAAGCCGAGCGAGCCTTCCTCCCCGACGACGACCGTCGCGAACTGCGACAGCGCCAGTTCGGCACGCGACTGCAGGGTCGTGGGCTCACTCATACTTCACTCCTCCGAATCGACGGTCCCTGGACGCGTACTCGATGCACGCTTCCCAGAGGTCCCGGCGATCGAAATCCGGAAACAGTTTCTTCTGAAAGACGAACTCCGCGTATGCGGACTGCCAGATGAGGAAGTTGGATGTGCGCTGCTCCCCCGACGGACGCAGGAACAGATCGACGTCCGGCATGTCTGCTTCGTCGAGGTACTTGGCGACGGTGGCTTCGGTGATCTTCTCGGGATCGAGTTTTCCCGCCGCCACCTGACGCGCGATTTCTCGTGTTGCGTCGGCGATCTCGGCACGCCCACCATAATTGACGCACATCGTCAGCGTCATGACGGTGTTCTTCTTCGTCAGTTCCTCGGCGACTTCCAGTTCCTTGATGACGCTGCGCCACAAGCGAGGCCGTCGTCCGGCCCACCGAACTCGGACACCCATCTCGTTCATCTCGTCACGGCGACGCCGGATGACGTCGCGGTTGAAGCCCATCAGGAACTTCACCTCGTCCGGGCTGCGCTTCCAGTTCTCTGTCGAGAACGCGTAGGCCGACAGCCACTTGACTCCGATGTCGATGCATCCGCAAACGGTGTCCATGAGCACAGCCTCGCCGCGCTCGTGACCTGCGGTTCGTGGCATTCCACGGTCCTGTGCCCACCGGCCGTTGCCGTCCATGACGAGGGCGACGTGACGCGGAATCAGTTCGGGTTGAATGATCGGAGGCGTGGCTCCCGACGGGTGTGGATCAGGGGGCCGAATCGCCCTGTCACCGTCAGACTGACTGCGCGGTTCGCGTCGGAGAATCACGGTCTTCATCCTGCCCGACGCCGGTTGCTCGAACCGCACCAGGCCCGACCTGATGCGGCGCTGTGCGTTCGACGAGCGGCAACGTCCGGAGTTGGCGTTCCAGGTGCCACTGAAGATGAGCGGCGACCAGTCCACTGGCTTGGGACCGAACGGCCGTCGACGTCGTTTCCGTGTAGTCCCATTCACCGCGTTCGAGGGCGACCATCAGGTCCACGACGCCGGTCATGGGCGTCGCCGAACCCGGGGGCCGGCAGTGCACGCACACGGACCCACCTGCCGCGACATGAAATGCTCGGTGCGGCCCCGGAGCTGCACACCGCGCGCATTCGGTCAACGACGGCGCCCAGCCGGAGAAGCCCATGGCTCGGAGCAGGAACGCGTCGAGAATCAATTCAGGAGGGTGAGATCGATCGGCGAGCGCGCGCAGCGCGCCCACGGTCAGCTGGTGCAGACGTTTCGCCGGTGCATGTTCTTCACCGGCCAGCCGCTCCGCGGTCTCGAGGATCGCGCAGCCGGTGGTGTAGCAGCCGTAGTCGCTGACGATGTCGCCGCCGAACGCGTTGACTGTGTGCACCTGGGTGACGATGTCCAGATTTCGACCCGGATGAAGAAGCAAGTCGACGTGGGCAAAGGGCTCGAGCCGAGCCCCGAACTTCGATTTCGTGCGGCGCACCCCCTTCGCGACGGCCCGAACGATGCCGTTGTCACGAGTCAGTAGCGTGACAATACGGTCGGCCTCGCCCAGCTTGTGCTGGCGCAGCACGACTGCGTTGTCCCGGTATAGCCTCACGTACTCCAGTGTCCCACGGAGCGGGGGTAGCGCATCTTCGCCACTCGGGCTTCTAGAAGCCGAGCTTGCCCATCTGCTTCGGGTCGGTCTGCCAGTCCTTGGCGATTTTGACGTGCAGGTCGAGGTAGATCCTCGTGCCGAGGAGTTTTTCGATCTGCAGCCTCGACGCGGTGCCGACCTCTTTCAGTCTCGATCCGCCTTTGCCGATGATGATGGCTTTCTGGCTCGGGCGTTCGACGTAGAGGATCGCGTGGACGTCGAGCATGTTGTCGTGGCCCTCGCGAGGGGTGACCTCGTCGATCACCACGGCGAGCGAGTGCGGGAGTTCGTCGCGCACGCCTTCCAGCGCTGCTTCGCGGATGAGCTCGGCCATCAGGACGTCTTCGGGCTCGTCGGTCAGTTCGCCGTCCGGGTAGAAGGCAGGGCCCTCCGGCAGCTCCGACGCGAACAGGTCGACGAGCTTCTCCACCTGCTCACCCGACGCGGCGGAGACCGGAATGACGTGACTGTCCTCGCCGAGGAGCTTCGAGAGCGCCATCAACTGCTGTACGACGCGTTCCTTCTTGACTTTGTCGATCTTGGTGACGATGCCGATCAACGTGGTCCTGGGCGCGATGTGACGCACCTGTTCGAGGATCCACCGATCGCCGGGGCCGATCTTCTCGTCGGCCGGGATGCAGAGCCCGATGATGTCGACCTCGGAGTACGTTTCCTGGACCAGGTCGTTCAGGCGCTGCCCCAGAAGCGTTCTGGGCCGGTGGAGTCCGGGCGTGTCGACGAGGATCAGCTGCGCGTGCTCGCGGTGAACGATTCCGCGGATGGTGTGCCGCGTCGTCTGCGGCCGGGACGAGGTGATCGCGATCTTGGAGCCGACGAGCGCGTTGGTGAGCGTCGACTTGCCGGTGTTCGGCCGTCCGACGAAACAGATGAATCCTGATCGAAATTCGGTGCCTGCGTCGGTCATTCTTCGTCTCCCAGCTCTTCCCGCCGTGTGTGGCTGGGATCGTCGTCGTCTGCCGTGTCGTGCTCGTCGTCCTCTTCGGGAGCTGGCACTCGTTCCACCAGAACGGTCGTGATGCGTACTCGCCCACGTGGGTCCGCCCCACCTTCGCCGATCAGGATCAGGCCGTGTGTCTCGACGCGCGAACCGGGTAGCGGCACGCGGCCGAGCTCGTAGCCGAGCAGGCCACCGATGGTGTCCACGTCCTCGGACTCGATCTCGATGTCGAACAGTTCACCGACGTCCTCCAGTGTGACGCGGGCGGACACACGATAGGTGCCGTCGCCCAGGTCCTCGATGGGCGCGACCTCGGCGGAATCGTATTCGTCGGCGATCTCGCCGACGATCTCCTCCAGCACGTCCTCGATGGTCACCAGCCCTGCGATGCCACCGTATTCGTCGACCAGCAGGGCCATGTGGTTTCGATCGCGCTGCATCTCGGCCAGCAGGCTGTCCAGTGCCTTCGAATCCGGCACGAACACCGCAGGCCGCATCAGTTCGTCGACCTTGACGCCGCGGCCACCGTCGGTGGAGTAGTACGTCCGCTGGACGAGGTCCTTGAGATACACCACGCCCACGACGTCGTCGACGTTCTCGCCGATGACCGGGATGCGGGAGTGTCCGCTGCGGACTGCAAGGGATGTGGCTTGGCCTGCCGACTTGTCGGATTCGATCCACACCATCTCCGGGCGGGGCACCATGATCTCGCGCGCGGAGGTGTCCCCGAGTTCGAACACCGACTGGATCATCCGACGCTCGTCGTCGGCAACGACGCCGCGTTCGCGGGCCATGTCCACCAGCTCGCGAAGCTCGATCTCCGACGCGAACGGGCCGTTGCGAAAACCGCGTCCAGGTGTGATGGCATTTCCGATGAGGATGAGAAGCCGGCTGATCGGGCCGAGTATCCAGCCGAGAGCTCGAAGCGGAAACGCGGCGGACAATGCGATCGAGTACGCGTGCTGCCTACCGAGCGTTCGCGGGCCGACACCCACCGCCACATAGCTGACCAGCACCATGACGACGGCGGTGACCGTCAGAGCGAGTGTTTCCGACAGCAGGTCCATCATGCCGCCGACGAGAAGTACGGTTGCCGCGATCTCGCACAGAATGCGCAGCAGAACCGTCAGGTTGACGTAGCGTGGCCGGTCCGCGACCACCTCGAGCAATCCGATTGCACCGGGCCGCTCGTCCTTGGCCATGTCCTCGATCCGTGCCCGCGACACGGTGTTGAGGGCCGAGTCGACGGCAGCGAAGACACCTGCGACGGGCACCAGCACCACTGCGGAAACGATGAGTGCGGGTGCACTGCTCACAGGTTCTCGTCCCTGGAGAACCCGGTCTTGCCCAGTAGCCGTGCGTCGCGAGCCGCTTGGATCTCGGCTTCCTCGGTCCGCCGGAGATCCTCGTACCATTCTTCGAGGATGCGATTCTGGAGACCGAACATCTCCTTCTCCTCGTCGGGCTCGGCGTGGTCGTAGCCGAGCAGATGCAGCACACCGTGCACCGTGAGAAGAGCGAGTTCGTGTTCCAGCGGGTGCCCGGCTGCGGCTGCCTGATCGGCAGCGAACGACGGACACAACACGATGTCGCCGAGCATCGACGGCCCCGGCTCGGGGGCGTCGGGACGGCCTCCGGGCTCCAGTTCGTCCATGGGAAACGACATCACGTCCGTCGGACCCGGGAGATCCATCCACCGCATGTGCAGGTCGGCCATGGTCGCCGAGTCCACCAGCACCATCGACAGTTCGGCGGCAGGGTGCACGTCCATACTCGCGATCGCGAACCTCGCCACGCTCACCAGTTCCGGCTCGGAGACATCCATCCCCGATTCGTTGGACACCTCGATACTCATCTACCGCTCATTCTCTGTCGATTCTCCGCTCGGGCAGCCATGAGTCTAACGGCGTGCGGCACGTGCCCCACCCGAGCGTCGCTGCGCACGGTTGCCGATCGAGTCGTTGCTCTCGCGCGAGGACTCGAAGCGCTCGTACGCGTCGACGATGTCGGACACCAGCCGATGCCGAACCACGTCACTGCTGGTCAGCTGCGCGAAGTGGATGTCGTCGACCTCGATCAGGATTTCGCTCGCGGCGCGCAGACCCGATCGAGCTCCACCCGGCAGGTCGACCTGGGTGACGTCTCCGGTGACGACGATCTTGGATCCGAACCCCAACCGCGTCAGGAACATCTTCATCTGCTCGGCAGTGGTGTTCTGAGCCTCGTCGAGAATGATGAAGGCATCGTTGAGGGTTCGGCCACGCATGTACGCGAGTGGCGCCACCTCGATGACGCCCGCCTGCATCAGCTTCGGGATGGCTTCGACGTCCATCATGTCGTGCAACGCGTCGTGCAGCGGACGCAGATACGGATCGATCTTCTCGTGCAACGTGCCGGGCAGGAATCCGAGACGCTCGCCGGCCTCCACTGCCGGCCTGGTCAGGATGATTCGACTGACCTGCTTGGCCTGCAGAGCCTGCACGGCCTTCGCCATGGCGAGGTAGGTCTTGCCGGTTCCCGCAGGCCCGATGCCGAACACGATGGTGTTCGCGTCGATGGCGTCGACGTACCGCTTCTGGTTGAGGGTCTTCGGCCGAATGGTCTTGCCTCGGCGCGAGAGGATGTCCAAGCTGAGGACCTCGGCCGGCGACTCGGAGACGCCCTCGGTGAGCATCGCCACCGTGCGCCGGACGGCGTCGGGAGTCAGAGGTTGGGCACGCTTGACGACGGCCGCCAGCTCGGAGATCACGCGTTCCGCCAGCGCGACGTCCGCGACCTTGCCGCTGAGCGTCACCGCGTTACCGCGCACATGGATATCCGCGCTCAGCATCTGCTCGAGTGTGCGTAGGTTCTCGTCCGACGGTCCCAGCAGCGGCGGAACCGCTTCTGGTGCCAATTCCATACTCGACCGAACCTGGCGTTCGGCAGGAAGATCGCTGTGTTCACTCACGTGGTGGCTATGGCCTGCTTTCGGTTGTCTGGTCTCGAACTCGGCTGTTGGAAGTTTAACGCTCCTGGATGTGAGCGCATTCCAATTACTCCGCCCGCAGCGTCACTCCACCACCGCGGCGAGAGAGTGCTTCCAGCATCGGCTACCGGGCTGGAGAAATGCGAAATGATCCTCGCCGTCGACGACGACCGAGGTCACGTGGTCTCCCGCCGCACGTGCCGCCTGTGCGTACTCTTCGCTCTGCGACACCGAGACCTGCACGTCCTCGGCCCCGTGGATGCAGTGCACGGGAATACCGGTCGGCACGCGATGGAGCGGCGATGCCGCACGGTAGGTCTGCGGCGCGTCGTCGTAGTCGACGTCGAAGAGTGCCCGAATCGGCTCGTAGGAGGCGCGGGACACCAGATCGAGTACACCCGCCTGCGACACCACCCGCGACGGCCGAATTGCGACGTCCCGCTCCCCGGCAAGCCAGACCGCGAGGTGGCCACCGGCCGAATGACCCAGCAGACGCACGTCGGCGAGATTCAGCGTGCGCGGTGAATTGTCCTGCACCACAGTGGCGACCGCGGCGACGGCCGACGCCACGTCGCTGCTGATCTCGGGCCAGAGCCCTCCGGCACCCACACGTCGGTACTCGATGTTCCAGGCGGCGTACCCGGCCCGCGCGCATTCGACGGCGTACTGCGTTCCCAGGTTGAGCGCGTACTGCCCACTCCAGAAGCCGCCGTGGATGACCACGACGACCGAAAGCGGTTCCGTCGCATCACCTTCGGGCAGATACAGATGCCCGAACTGCTGCGGGTGGTCACCGTAGGCGATGGTGGTTCGCTTCATTCCGGCGATCCGAAGTCGAGGGGCGCGTGCCTCCATCTGTCGGTGAGTGCCCCGATCGCACCCAGCGCAACCGCTGCCGCCGTCGACGTCCGTAACACCGTGGGCCCCAGCATGACCGGGGTCGCCCCGGCATCCGTCAGCCGAGCGATCTCCTTGTCGTCGATGCCGCCCTCCGGCCCGACGATCAACAGGACCTCCGGGACGGTTCGGAACGGGAGCGAAGAGAACTCGGCGGTTGCCGCCTCGTGCAGCACCGCGACCACCCCGCCTCGTCCGACCACGTCGCGCGCCAGGGAGACCACGCCTGCGGTGTCCTGCACGTCGCTCACCGACGGCACGAACGGCCGCCTGGACTGCTTCGACGCCGCGGCTGCGACTCCTTGCCATCGCGCGACGCCCTTGGCTGCCTTCGGTCCGTCCCAGCGCGCAACGCAGCGCGCGGACTGCCACGGGTGAATCGAATCGATACCCGCTTCGGTGGCCAGTTCGACCGCCAGCTCCGAGCGCTCTGCTTTGGGTAGCGCCTGGACCAGGCCGACGGTCGGTGTCGGCTGCGTTGCTGCGGATCGAGCGTTCACCGACAGCTCGAGACGGTTTTTCTCCGCAGCCGTCACGACGGTGTAGGCGAGGCCGCCTCTACCGTCGGACAGCAGTATCCGTTCGCCGACGCGGATGCGCCGGACCGTGGCGGCGTGGTGACCTTCCTTGCCGTCCAGCACCGCGACGCCACCGACCGCGGGCAGCGGATCGAGATAGAAGACGGTAGCCGCCATCGTCAGCGACCGCTGAACGCTTCCCGCAACCGGGAGAACAACCCGCCGCTGTGCTGAGATCCGGTGGTGACGACCTCGGCGGCGTCGCGGTCACGCAACCGCTTCAGGTCCTCGAGCACCTGAGTCTGCTTGCTGTCCAGGCGAGAGGGCACGACGACTTCCAAGTGCGCGTGGAGGTCGCCGCGGACGCCCGAGCGGAGCTTCGGCATTCCGTGTCCGCGCAGCACCGCGACCGACCCCGGCTGGGTGCCCTGGTCGACCGTGATCTCGGTCGGTCCGTCGATGATGGCGTCCACGGACACCGATGTTCCGAGTGCTGCGTCCACCATGGGGACGCGGATGGTGCAGTGCAGGTCGTCGCCGTCGCGAACGAACACCTCGTGCGGCTGCTCGACGATCTCGACGTACAGGTCACCGGCAGGGCCACCACCCGGTCCGACCTCGCCCTGTGACGCGAGGCGGATACGCATTCCGTTGCTGACGCCGACGGGCACCTTCACCGAGATCTCACGACGCGACCGCACCCTGCCGTCACCCGCGCACTTACGGCACGGGTCGGGAATGGTCTCGCCGGCTCCGCGGCACGTAGGGCACGGGCGCGACGTCATGACCTGGCCGAGGAACGAGCGCTGCACCGACTGGACCTCACCGGCACCGCCACACGTCTCGCAGCGCACCGGCTTGGAGTCCCCGTTGGTGCCGGAACCGGTACACACGTCGCAGAGAATCGCCGTGTCGACGGTGATGTGCTTGGTGACACCGGTGGCGCATTCGTCGAGCGTCAGCTTGGTGCGCAGCAAGGAGTCGGCACCGGGCTGAACACGGCCACGGGGACCACGCCCGCCGCCTTGGCCTCCACCGCCGAAGAACGCTTCGAAGACGTCGCCGAGACCTCCGCCGAAGCCCGCGCCGCCGAAGCCACCGCCTCCGCCGCCGCCCTGCTGCAACGGATCGCCGCCGAGGTCGACGATGCGGCGCTTCTCCGGGTCGGACAGCACCTCGTACGCCGTCGAGATGTCCTTGAACCGAGCCTGGGCAGCCTCGTCCGGGTTCACGTCGGGGTGGAGCTCACGCGCCAACTTGCGGTAGGCGCGCTTGATCTCCTGGTCGGTGGCCTTCTGACCGACCCCGAGTGTTCCGTAATAGTCCCGTGCCACGTGAGTCTCTTTCTTCGAATCTGTTCTTGGTTGATCGAGCCGATGCAGTCGAGCTGGAGGTGCTCAGCGTTCTGCGAGCACTTCTCCGATGTATCTCGCAACGGCCGCAACCGATGCGATTGTTCCTGGATAGTCCATCCGCGTGGGCCCCAGCACACCCATGCCACCGAGCACCATGCCAGCCGAACCGTATCCAGTGGAAATCACCGAGGTGCCGCGCATCTCCTCGACCTGCGTTTCCTCGCCGATCCGGACGGTGACCGTGCGCGTGTCCTGCGTCACGGCTAGAAGCTTGAGCACGACGACCTGTTCCTCGAGCGCTTCGAGGACACCGCGCAAGGACCCGGGGAAGCCCGCGTCGCCCGCGAAGTCCGCCGCGTTGCGCGTCAGATTCGCGGTTCCCCCGAGAACCAACCGTTCCTCGGGATGTTCGACGAGCGATTCGATCAGAACAGTTGCCGACCTGATGATGGCGTCACGCAGGGATGCGGGCGAGTTCTCCGCGAGCTCGGCGACGGCAGCCGACGCCGCAGCCAGCCGCTTGCCTTCCATCGCGCCACCGAGCAGTCGCCGCAGTTGCGCCAGCTCGTCGTCGTCGATGACGTCGCCGAGTTCCACGATCCGCTGATCGACGCGGCCCGAGTCCGTGATGAGCACCATCAGCAACCGTGCCGGGGTCAGCGCGACGATCTCGAGATGACGAACCGAGGACACCGACAGGGTCGGGTACTGCACGACCGCCACCTGACGAGTCAGCTGGGCCAGCAGCCGCACACCGCGTCGCAACACGTCGTCGAGGTCGACGCCGTTCTCGAGAAACTCCAGAATTGCCCGGCGCTCGGCGGACGAGAGCGGTTTGACGTCCGCGATGCGGTCCACGAACTGCCGATACCCCTTGTCGGTGGGTACACGACCGGAACTGGTGTGCGGCTGCGCGATGTACCCCTCGGCCTCGAGCACCGCCATGTCGTTGCGGACGGTCGCGCTCGACACGCCCAGATTGTGACGCTCCACCAACGCCCGGGAGCCGACCGGTTCCTGAGTGGAGACGTAATCCGCGACGATTGCACGCAGAACTTCGAATCGCCTGTCCTCGGTGCTCGACACGTTCCCCCCTTCGGTTCGTTCGGTCACGCGGTTGTCAACAGTCTGAGTCTAGTAGCCGCGACGAACACGAGCCGTCCAAGGCCTTACTGTGGTGCGGTGACCTACTCGACTTCGACGACGTTCACCGCATGATCTTCAAGGGCGTACGCGACGGGAAGCCGTATCCGGAGCACGGTCTCTCTCTGCGGGACTGGTCCAAGATCCCGCCGAGGCAGCTGCGACTCGACGAGATCGTCACCACGACGAAGGTGCTCGAACTCGACAGACTCCTGTCCGAGGACTCCACGTTCTACGGCGACCTGTTCCCCCACGCCGTTCACTACCGGGGCGTGATCTACCTCGAGGACGGACTGCATCGTGCAGTGCGCGCTGCGCTCCGGAACCGGACCGTGTTGCACGCCCGCGTGTTCGACTACGACGTCCTCGGCGCCTGACGGTCCACACCCGACCGGTCAGGTCGCAATCGCCCTGACGACGGCGTCGGCGAGCAGGCGCCCACGGTCGGTCAGCACATAGCGTCCGTCCCCGAACGTCATGAGGCCGTCGGCAACCACCTGCGCTGCTGCACTGCGTTCCGTCTCGCTCAGCACATCGGCGGGAAGGCCGGTTCTCAACCGGATCTTCAACATCAGCTCTTCGAGGTGGCGATCGTCCGCCGTCAACCGTTCGCTGCCCGCGATCGGCAGAGCACCGGACGCCAGATCGTCCGCGTAGCGGGCCGGGTGCTTGACGTTCCAGAAGCGCGTGCCGCCGATGTGACTGTGCGCGCCTGGTCCGGCGCCCCACCAATCGCCGCCGTCCCAGTACCCGATGTTGTGCTTGCACTCCGCATCGGCGCCGGTCGCCCAGTTGGACACCTCGTACCAGTGCAGGCCGGCAGCGTCCAGCACCGCATCGATCCGCTCGTACCGGCCCGCGAGAACGTCGTCGTCGGGCATCGGGAGTTCTCCGCGCCGGACCTTGCGAGCCATCGCGGTTCCGTCCTCGACGATCAGCGCGTACGCGGACACATGGTCGACGCCTGCGTCGAGCACCGCGGCCAACGACGCGTCGAGGTCCTCGTCCCTCTCCCCCGGCGTTCCGTAGATGAGGTCCAGATTCACATGCTCGAAGCCTGCCTCGCGCGCCTCCTTCGCAGCCGCCACCGCCCGGCCGGGCGTGTGCGTGCGATCGAGAACGGCCAGTACGTGCTGGGCGGCGGACTGCATGCCGAGCGAGACCCGGGTGAACCCAGCGGCACGAAGATGCTCGAAGAACTGCGGCGACGTCGATTCCGGATTCGATTCCGTGGTGACCTCGCCTCCCTCGGTCAGGCCGAAGCTCGAGCGCACAGCGGCCAGCACGTCGGAAAGACCGGCTCCCCCGAGAAGAGAAGGCGTGCCGCCACCGACGAACACGGTGTCGGCCGTCGGAACGTGCCCGGAACGCGCGTCCATCACGGCGGCCGCAGCGTCGAGCTCGCGCCGCAGGCCGTCCATCCAGGACTCCGGCGATGCGGATGTCCCCAGCTCACCGGCGGTGTACGTGTTGAAATCGCAGTACCCGCAGCGCGTCGCACAGAACGGGACGTGGACGTAGATTCCGAACGGCCGCTGTCCGATTCCGTCGAACGCCTCGTCGGGCAGGTCGAGTGGGACGGGCGGGGCAGCGAGCAGGTTCACCGCTCCAGTGTCCCAGAAGTCGAGCGCACCGAATCACCTCGCGGGCTCGCAGCCTCGTGTCGGGAGCGCGCCGCGAGTTTCCGGCCCTCTGCCTGCCTATTTACCGAAAATCGTGGGTAAATAGCCCTGCTGCGGTCGGACCAGCAGGAATGACGTGGCACAATGGTCGGCGTGACTGACTCCGGGATCCCGCTCGTGGCGCGTCGCCACGTCGATCTCAAGCGTGTGTGCAGTTCCTCGTGTCCTTGTTGTCGAGTCTGTAGCTGAGCTCTGCGCCGGCCTGCTCGACCGAACACCCACACTCGAAGTCAGAACGATCCGTCCGGATGCGCGTGCACGCGGCGAGAACAAGCCCTCTCCCCGCGGCGGCCCGGAAGCCGATAGATCCAGGAGCACACCGATGTCGTCGACAACCGACGCGGCCACGTCCGCCGCTTCGTCCACGCCTGCGCGCGTCGCCCCCAGGGAGCGCACCGCCAGGCCGACCAAGCGCCGAGCCGAGGGCCAGTGGGCGCTCGGCTACCGCGAACCGCTCAACGCCAACGAGCAGTCCAAGAAGGACGACAACCCGCTGAACGTCCGCGCCCGCATCGAGAACATCTACTCGAAGCAGGGTTTCGACAGCATCGACAAGGGCGACCTGCGCGGTCGGTTCCGCTGGTGGGGTCTCTACACCCAGCGCGAGCAAGGCTACGACGGCACGTTCACCGGTGACGAGAACATCGACCTGCTCGAAGCCAAGTACTTCATGATGCGCATCCGCTGCGACGCGGGCGCACTGAACCTCGAACAGTTCCGCACGCTCGCCGGGATCTCCCAGGAATTCGCTCGCGACACCGCCGACCTGTCGGACCGCGAGAACGTCCAGTACCACTGGATCGAGGTCGAGAACGTCCCCGAGATCTGGCGTCGCATCGAGGCAGTCGGCCTGAAGACCACCGAGGCGTGCGGCGACTGCCCGCGTGTCGTCCTCGGATCCCCTCTCGCCGGCGAAGCCGTGGACGAGGTATTGGACCCGACGTCTGCCATCGACGAGATCGTCGAGCGCTACATCGGCAAGCCCGAGTACTCCAACCTCCCGCGCAAGTTCAAGACGGCCATCTCCGGCCTGCAGGACGTGGTGCACGAGATCAACGACTGCGCCTTCATCGGAGTCAACCACCCCGAGCACGGACCGGGACTGGACCTCTGGGTCGGCGGCGGACTGTCGACCAACCCCATGCTCGCCCAGCGCGTCGGCGTGTGGGTGCCGCTCGAGGACGTGCCGGACGTCTGGGAAGGCGTCGTCTCCATCTTCCGCGACTACGGATACCGCCGCCTGCGCACCAAAGCTCGCCTGAAGTTCCTGATCAAGGACTGGGGAATCGAGAAGTTCCGTCAGGTGCTCGAGGACGAATACCTGCACCGCAAGCTGATCGACGGCCCGGCGCCGGAAAAGCCTGCCCGCCCCCGCGACCACGTCGGCGTCCAGAAACTCAAGAACGGGCTCAACGCAGTCGGCGTCGCGCCGATCGCCGGCCGCATCTCCGGAACGATCATGGCCAAGGTCGCCGACGCAGCCGAGAAGGCCGGATCGGATCGTCTGCGGTTCACTCCCTACCAGAAGCTGATCGTCCTCGACGTCCCCGACGACAAGCTCGAGCAGCTCATCTCGGACCTCGACGCACTCGGACTGCCTGCCCGGCCGTCGCACTGGCGCAAGAACCTGATGGCCTGCAGTGGAATCGAGTTCTGCAAGCTGTCCTTCGCTGAAACTCGTAAGCGCTCACAGGTTCTCGTTCCGGACCTCGAGGCTCGCCTCGAGGACATCAATGCCCAGCTCGACGTACCGGTCACGATCAACATCAACGGCTGCCCCAACTCGTGCGCGCGCTCCCAGATCGCCGACATCGGATTCAAGGGAATGCTCGTCGACGACGGTGCCGGGAATCAGGTCGAGGGATTCCAGGTTCACCTAGGAGGCAGTCTCGGTCTGGACAGTGCGTTCGGCCGGAAGCTGCGCCAGCACAAGGTGAACAGCACCGAACTCGGTGACTACATCGAGCGAGTGGTGCGGAATTTCGTGAAGCACAGAGGCGAAGGCGAGCGGTTCGCTCAGTGGGCCGTGCGAGCAGACGAGGCGGATTTGCGATGACTACCAGACTGGACCTGTCGGTCGATCAGCTGAAATCGATCGCCGAGCGCGGCGCGAGGGAGTTGGACGGCGCCAATGCCGTCGAGCTGCTCGAGTGGACCGAACGAGAGTTCGGCAACGACTACATCGTGGCGTCCAACATGCAGGACGCCGTTCTCGTTCACCTCGCCGCGCAGGTACACCCGAACGTCGACGTCTTGTTCCTCGACACCGGCTACCACTTCGCGGAAACCATCGGCACTCGTGACGCCGTCGAGGCCGTGTACGGCGTCAACGTCATCAATGCGCGTGCCGAACAGACCGTGGCGCAGCAGGATTCGACAGAAGGCAAAGACCTGTTCGCACGCGAACCCAACCGATGCTGCGCACTGCGCAAGGTGGCTCCGCTACGCAAGGAACTCGCCAACTACAGCGCCTGGGTCACCGGTATCCGACGCGTGGAGGCACCTACCCGCGCCAACGCGCCCCTCGTCTCGTTCGACGATGCATTCGGCCTGGTGAAGATCAATCCGATCGCCGCGTGGTCCGATGACGACATGCAGCGCTACATCGACGAACACTCCATCCTCGTCAATCCACTCGTCGACGAGGGATATCCATCGATCGGGTGCGCGCCGTGCACCGTCAAACCTGCCCCCGGCGCCGATCCGCGTAGCGGTCGGTGGGCCGGCAAGGCCAAGACCGAATGTGGGTTGCACGCCTCATGACCGTGAACACAGCAACGGATCGCCCCCGTGTCGACAGCGCGCGCTTCGACACTCTCGACGCACTCGAGTCCGAGGCAATCCACATCTTCCGCGAGGTCGCAGGGGAATTCGAACGCCCGGTGATTCTGTTCTCCGGCGGTAAGGACTCCACGGTCCTGCTGCACCTGGCGATCAAGGCCTTCTGGCCGGCGCCGCTGCCGTTCGCGCTCCTCCACGTGGACACCGGGCACAATCTGCAGGAGGTGCTGGACTTCCGCGACTACGTCGTCGCGAAGTACAACCTGCGCCTGCACGTCGCGAAGGTCGAGGACTACCTCGCCGACGGCCGCCTCACCGAGCGTCCCGACGGCATTCGCAACCCCTTGCAGACCGTTCCCCTGCTCGACGCCATCTCCGAGAACCGCTTCGACGCGGTCTTCGGCGGCGCACGTCGCGACGAAGAGCGCGCTCGCGCGAAGGAACGGATCTTCTCGCTGCGCAACGCATTCGGCCAGTGGGACCCGAAGAAGCAGCGCCCCGAGTTGTGGAACCTCTACAACGGCAAACACTCCCCCGGTGAGCAAGTGCGCGTCTTCCCCCTCAGCAACTTCACCGAACTCGACATCTGGCGCTACATAGCGCGGGACAACGTCGAACTGGCGAGCATCTACTACGCCCATCAGCGCCCGGTCTACCAGCGCGACGGCATGTGGATGACCCCGGGCGTGTGGGGCGGTCCGACGGAAGCCGAAGAGCTGCAGACACTGTCGGTGCGCTACCGCACCGTGGGCGACGGATCCACCACGGGCGCCGTCCTGTCCGACGCCGCGGACAACGAGGCCATCCTCTCGGAGGTGGCCGCATCCCGCCTCACCGAACGTGGCGCCACCCGAGGCGACGACCGCGTCTCCGAGGCAGCCATGGAAGACCGCAAGCGCGAAGGATACTTCTGAGCATGTCCACATCTGGTTCGCAGCTTCTTCGCCTCGCCACCGCCGGTAGCGTCGACGACGGTAAATCGACACTCGTCGGACGGTTGCTGTACGACACGAAATCGGTGCTGGCAGACCAGATCGACGCCGTCACCCGGGCGTCGGTCGACCGTGGCCTGAGCACACCCGACCTGTCGCTACTGGTGGACGGCCTCCGAGCCGAACGCGAGCAGGGCATCACGATCGACGTCGCGTACCGCTACTTCGCCACGCCTGCACGGTCTTTCGTGCTCGCCGACACTCCCGGCCATGTTCAGTACACACGCAACACGGTGTCCGGTGCGTCGACGGCGCAGTTGGTGATTCTGCTGGTCGACGCCCGCAAAGGTGTCATCACACAAACTCGTCGTCACGCTGCTGTTCTGGCGCTCCTCGGTGTGCCGAAGCTGGTTCTCGCGGTCAACAAGATCGACCTCGTCGAGGATCCGGCTCAGGTGTTCGCGGACATCTCGGCCGAGTTCAACTCGCTCACATCGTCACTCGGATGGGCGTCGGAGGACGTCGTCGAGATTCCGGTGTCCGCGCTGCACGGTGACAACGTCGCGGTCCGGTCGACCAACACTCCGTACTACGACGGCCCCACGCTCATAGAGCACCTCGAATCCGTTCCCGTCGACGCCGAGCCCCATCGCGTCGGCCTGCGGTTCCCGGTGCAGTACGTCATCCGTCCACGGACGGCCGACTTCCCCGATTACCGCGGTTACGCGGGCCAGGTCGCGGCAGGAGCCGTCACCCCCGGGGACGAGGTGGTCGTGTTGCCTTCCGGAACCCGTACCACCGTCGAGCGAATCGACACGGCCGACGGAGAACTCGATTCCGCACACGCAGGGCGCAGCGTCACGCTGATCCTCGCCGACGACGTCGACGTCTCCCGAGGCGACACCATCGTCTCGCCGCAGGACGCTCCCGAGCCGATCGGCGAATTCGACGCCACCGTCTGCTGGCTCGCCGAGAAGCCCCTGCGTCCCGGTGCCCGCCTGCTGCTCAAGCACGGCACACGCACCACCCAGGCCATCGTCGGCACACTCGTCGAGAAGTTCGACGAGCAGAACCTCACGGCCGATCCTTCACCGGAATCGTTGGAGCTGAACGACATCGGACGCATCTCGGTGCGTGTCGCCGAGCCGATCGTCGCCGACGACTATGCCGTCAACCGGCACACGGGAAGCTTCCTGCTCATCGATCCCTCCGGCGGCAACACTCTTGCTGCCGGCCTCGTCGGCGACGCCCTGTCCGCGGTCGAGCTGGGGGAATCGGTACCGGCCTGACATGAGCGTCCTGATCGCCGTCGCCCACGGCAGTCGCGATCCGCGTTCCGCGGAAACCGTTGCTGCTGTGGTCGACGGCGTTCGACTTCGCCGTCCGGATCTGGACGTGCGGGTGGCGTATCTCGATCTGACCGAGCCTGCTGTCGGCACCGTCATCGGTGAGGTTGCGGCCGAGGGACATTCGTCCGCGGTCGTGGTTCCGCTCCTGCTCGGCAGCGCGTTCCATGCGCGCGTCGATCTTCCGGGCATACTCGACGCGGCGCGCGTCCGATACCCGTGGATGACGTTCACTCAGGCCGATGTACTCGGTGACGATTCGCGGCTGGTCGACGTGCTCCGCGCACGCGTACTGGGCACCGGCGTCGACCGTGACGACCCCGACGTCGCCGTTGCCGTCGCCGCCGTCGGATCCTCGGATTCGCTTGCAAATCGACGCACTCGCACGTTGGCGTCACGTCTTCTGGTCGGAACCGAATGGTCGGGTGCGCAGGTCTGCTTCGCGACCGGGGTCGAATCCCCGCCTGCCGACGCCGTCGCGCGGCTGACAGCGGCGGGGCCCCGCCGAGTCGTCGTAGCCCCGTGGTTTCTCGCGCCGGGCTTGCTCATCGACAGAGTGTTCGGTGCGTTCGACAACTCGGCCCTACGTGCCGATGTGCTCGGCGACCACCCGCTCGTCGCGGACGTGGTGTCGTCCAGGTTCGACGAGGCACCGCGATATCAACCGAGAATCGACGAGTCCTCCACCGTCCGCCGGTAGGTGTAGAGCGTGGTGACCGCGCAGACGACGGTGGCGGCGATCAGCACCTGAGGGCCGGTGATGGCCAGGCTCATGATTCCGCCGACGAGAGCGCCGAGACTGAACGCTGCGTAGAGCAGGAAGTATTCGAGCCAGTCCTTGACCGATCCGCCGCTGATGTGACGCTCGATCCCCTGCCCCATCTTCACCAATGTTCCTGTGACGTAACTCAGCGGGATCGACACTTCACCATTCTTCACGAACGACGTGTTGAGCGCGCCCATTGCGAAGGAGATGAACAGGATCGGCACGAACTGCACCTGCGGAGCGCTCCATCCGCTCATCACGACGTCGACCACGGATGCGATCGCCAACGCGATGGTGGTGAGTACGGTTGCGCCGTGTGGATGATCGCGCCAGACGTGGCGCCGACACAGCGACGCGATGACGACGCCTGCGACGAACGTCAGGATCAGCAGAATCGCTGCAGCGGCCATGGCGTTCTCACCTCGGAAGAATCCGACCGCGCCGCGCTCGGTGTTTCCCGTCATGAACGTCACGAAGTATCCACCGGTGTTGGTGAACGCTGCGGCACCGACCAACCCGGCGAGGCCGGCGAGCACCCAGGACAGTCGGGCGTGAGAGCTGAACATTTCTCGCATGTACCCCGACGGTAGCGGGGCCTATCCCGAGGTTCCCGGTGGAATTCGTCACGGTGGGCGTAGCGGTGCGACCACGTCACGTGGAGATGCGATTATCACGGACTGCCGTTACAGTCCCGGCGCGCGTGCGCCGGGACCGTGACGCCATGGAGCCGAAATCCGTTGCTGCTAGCTGGAAGTGGCACTCTCCAGCGGATCCGTCTGCACGGCATCACCCGTCGGCGCGATCTCCGGGATCCTCGTCGCTCTGGCGTACACGGTTTCGCCGGGGTTCAGCTGCAGCGCTTCACTGTCGCCGCGGGTGATCTGCGCCGCGAACAATTCTCCGGTGGCCGCGTTCTGGAGTTCGACCTTCACCTCGAACCCGAGATGCACGACACGCTGGACGACGGCGCGCGTGACGCCTGCGGATTCGGCGGTCCCGTTCTCCTGAGCGAGAGCCAGCGACGGGTCTCGGCCGACCCGGATGTCGTGCGGGCGAACCAGTTGACCGTTGAGCTTGGCAACCTGCCCGAGGAACGACATGACGAAATCGTTGCCCGGACGGTCGTAGAGATCCTCGGGCGAACCGACCTGTTCTATGCGCCCCTTGTTGAGAACGGCGATCCGGTCGGCGACGTCGAGCGCCTCTTCCTGATCGTGCGTCACCAGGACGGTGGTGACGTGCACTTCGTCGTGCAGCCGCCGCAGCCACGTGCGCAGGTCCTCACGGACCTTCGCGTCGAGTGCACCGAAAGGCTCGTCGAGAAGCAGGACCTGAGGGTCGACGGCAAGGGCCCGTGCCAATGCCATGCGCTGGCGTTGACCACCGGACAGCTGTGCAGGGAATCGAGTCTGGAAACCCGCCAGTCCGACGATCTCGAGCAAGTCGTCGACCTTGCGTTTGATCTCGTCCTTGGGACGCTTCCTGATCTTCAGACCGAACGCGACGTTGTCCCGGACGCTGAGGTGCTTGAACGCGGCGTAGTGCTGGAAGACGAACCCGATCTCGCGCTTCTGGGGGCTGATCCACGTCACGTCCTGCCCACCGAGTACGACCTGGCCGGAGTCCAACTGTTCCAGACCGGCAATCGATCTCAGGAGCGTCGACTTGCCGGAACCGCTCGGCCCGAGCAGCGCGGTCAACGAACCCTTGGGGATGTCGATGCTGACGTTGTCGAGGGCCGCGAAGTCGCCGTAGTGCTTGTTGGCACCGATGACGGAGATCTCGATGTCGTCCGATTTCTGTACGGTCATTACTTCGTCCTCTTCTTGTCGAGGGTCGTCATCAGCAACAGCACGATGACGGCGATTGCCATGAGGAGCGTCGATGCCGCATAGGCGCCCTGCTGGTTGAAGTCCTCGTACCTCGAATGAACCAACAGCGTCAGGGTCTGCGAGATGCCGGGAAGGTTGGTGGACACCATGATCACAGCACCGAACTCACCGAGCGAACGTGCGACGGTCAACACGATCCCGTAGGTAAGACCCCAACGGATGGCGGGCAGGGTGATGCGCCAGAACGTCTGCAACGACGACGCGCCCAACGTCGACGCGGCTTCTTCCTGCTCCTCGCCGATCTCGTACAGAACCGGCTCCACCTCGCGAACCACGAACGGCAGCGTCACGAAGATGGTCGCGATGACCATGCCTGGAAGCGCGAAGATGACCGTGAAACCCAGGGTTTCGAGTCCACCGAACCAACCGTTCGCACCCCACAACAGGATCAGTGCCACACCGATGACGACGGGTGACACCGCGAACGGAAGGTCGACTATCGCTTCGAGCACGCCTTTGCCGCGGAACCGACCGCGAACCAGAGCGAGCGCGGTGATGACACCGAAGACCACGTTCACCGGCACGACGATCGCCACGATCAGCAGCGACAGCTGCAAGGCGGATTGCGCTGCCGGAGTGGTGATCAACCCCCAGAACTCGAGGAAGCCGTTCTCGAACGTGCGGTACAGAATGGCACCGAGCGGGAACAGCACGAGGGCAGCGAGATACAGCAACGCAATCGACCGGAGCGACAGCTTGACCGGTAATCCGATCCTCATCGAATCTGCTCCTCACGACGTGCCAGGCGATTGCCGACGATGCGCAGGACGAACAGAACCACGAACGCGAAAGCAAGCAACACGACCGAGATCGCGGCGGCGTCGACGGTCTGGTCGTACTCGATCAACTCGCGAATGTACTGCGAGGCGATCTGCGTGTCGCCCGGAATGTTGCCACCGATCAGCACGACCGAGCCGAATTCACCGATGGCCCTAGCGAAGGCGAGTCCGGTTCCGGTCAGCACGGACGGGAGCAGAACCGGCAGAATGATCGACCTGAAGATCGTCCAGTTGTTCGCGCCCAACGACGCCGCAGCTTCCTCGACCTCTTGATCCAACTCGATCAACACGGGCTGCACGGCACGAACCACGAACGGCAGGGTGACGAACAGCAGTGCGACGACCACTGCGGGCTTGGTCGCGTTGAACACCAGGCCGATCGGGCTCGCCGGCCCGTACAGCGACAGCAGAACGAGACTCGCCACGATTGTCGGCAGCGCGAACGGGAGATCGATCAACGCGTTCACGAACCGCTTGCCGGGGAACTCGTCACGAACGAGGACCCACGCGATGAGAGTCCCGAGCACCATGTTCACCACCGCCGCAGCGACCGAGACGATCAGGGTCACCTCGAACGTCGCGATCGCGCGAGGTGCCGTGACCGCATCCCAGAAGCCGACGATGCCGTCGTCGAACGATTTCACGGTGAGCGCGGCGAGCGGCAGCAGCACGATGATGCTGAGCCACAACACCGCGACCCCGAGGCCGAGGGGTCCGACGGACCCCGGGCCACGAAACTTTCTGCCCCTACGTGGCGCGGGGTCGGTACGCGTCGTCGACATGGTGGTTATTTGGTGTTCTCTTTGTAGATCGTCGTGATTGCGCCGGTGTCACCGAAGAGTTCGGCGTCCACGACGTCCCAGCCACCGAGATCGTCGATGGTGCGCAGGTTCTGCGGGGTGAAGAACTTGTCCGAGAACTCGGCGGCGATCTCCGGGTTGGTCGGGCGGAAGCCGGACTCGGCCCAGATGCGCTGGCCCTCGTCGGTGTAGATGAAGTCGTTGAGGGCGTTGGCCTTCTCCAGCTGTGAGCTCGAGTTCACGACGGCGACCGGGTTGTCGATTCGGAAGGTGTCGGCCACATCGACGTGCTCGACGGGCTGGCCCTGCTCCTCGATCAGCAGCGCTTCGTTCTCGTAGCTCAGCAACACGTCACCCTGTCCCTGCAGGAACGCCTCCGTGGCGGCGCGGCCCGATTCCGGCTGCACCGGAAAGTGTCCGGACACGAGCTGCTGGACGTAGTCGAGACCTGCCTGCTTGTCCTGACCGCCGTTGCTCTTGGCTGCGTACGGCGCCAGAAGGTTCCACTTGGCCGAACCGGAGCTGAGCGGGCTCGGGCTGATCACCTGAACGTCCGGCTTCAGCAGATCGTCCCAGGTCTGAATGTTCTTGGGGTTGCCCTCGCGCACCACCAGGGTCACGACCGAGCCGAAAGGCACACCGCCGTAAGCGTTCTCGTTCCAGTTCTCGTCGACCTTGCCGGCCTTCACGAGGCGCGTGACATCCGGCTCGACGGAAAAGTTCACGATGTCCGCCGGAGCACCGTCGGCAACCTTGCGAGACTGATTGCCCGACGCACCGTAATCGGCGTTGATGGCGGTGTCCGTGCCGCCCTCGGTGGCCTCGAACGCAGGCCCGATGGCGTCCCACCCGTTCTTCGGCACCGCGTATCCGACGAGCGTCAGTGTCGAACCGCTGCTCGACCCGCCTTCGGCTCCGACGGTATCGCTCGATCCTCCGCCGCATGCGGCGAGAACAAGCGTTCCCACGGCAGCGAAAGTGGTGAGCAGGTATCGAGAGTTGAGCCTCATCGAGAAGTGCCTTTCATCGAATGTGAATCTGATTGGTCGTTGACGAGATCCGTAGAACAATCGAAGACCGCGCCCACCTGCGTCGCTCTTACCCAGCCGATGGCACGGTGAAGCGTCCGTGGCGCACGCACGAGGAATCCGAGACCTCGTAGCGCACATTTGTCAGCCGCAGGAAGGTAAGGTCCGGTCAGGCGGGCGAATCAGGACGCGGATCGACAACAGTCGATATCCGCGACTGCAAGCATGCCGACCGCGATCAACGCCAGTTCATGGCGGACCCGGTACTCGGCAGCGGCAGACACGGACAGAAATCTAGCAGAGGAACCCGGCGGACTCTAATTGCGCGGGCACGCGTGCGATCACCTGGTCAGAAACCATGCCAGAACGACGAGTACGAGCAGTGCGATCAGGGCCAGCGTGACCCTCGACTTCGGCATCAATGACCTTCCGCAACGGGCGACTCGGACGCATCCTTCTCGGCACGCGCGTCACGTCCGAGGGCATGGAGCACAGCAGCCAGAACTCGATCGAACACCCGAGCCGATCCCAGCGCAGCCGGAACTAAAACGAGCAGGACGACGAGCGACTGCGGCACGAATGGCAGCCCGGTGATCCACAGCTCGATCCCGTCCCACCACGTTGCCACTGCATGCACGAACCTCAGCCTAGAGGGCACGTGCGCCACGCCGAAAATCGCCACCGGTGGACGCCGGGCACCGGTGGCGTCGATGATTGAGCGATGACGGCCTTCGACGAACGTTCCACCGTGGTGCCCGTGCCCGACGATTCGATTCCCCGACCAGGCTCTCCCGACGGCGACGGCCTTGACCCGCAGGGAGTGTTGTCGAGTACCGAAGCGCCGGTGTCGACCATCACCACCGGCCGAAGCGCATTTCCTCCGATCGATGATTACGCGTTTCTCTCCGACTGCGAGACAACGTGCCTGATCGCTCGCAACGGCTCCGTCGAGTGGATGTGCGTTCCCCGTCCCGACTCCCCCAGCATTTTCGGTGCCGTTCTCGATCGGAGCGCCGGACACTTCCGCGTCGGCCCCTACGGCCAATCGGTTCCCGCCGCGCGCCGCTACCTGCCCGGTGGATTGATCGTCGAGACCACGTGGCAGACCGAGACGGGCTGGCTCGTCGTCCGTGATGCATTGGTGATGGGGCCCTGGCACAACACCGATCAACGCTCACGAACACACAAGCGGGCCCCGTCGGACTGGGATGCGGAACACATTCTGCTGCGCACCGTCAAGTGTGTCAGCGGCACCGTCGAACTCGAGATGAGTTGCGAGCCGGCGTTCGACTACCACCGCGCGCCCGCCCGCTGGGAGTACACGGGAAAGGTGTACGAGGAGGCGACGGCGACGTGCGAGGCCAGCTCGGTCGGTGACCAACCGACGTTGAAGCTCACCACCAACCTCCGGATCGGCATCGAGGGTCGCGAGGCGCGCGCACGCACCCGAATGACCGAGGGCGACAACATCTTCGTGGCACTGTCCTGGTCGGATCTGCCCGCACCGCAGACGTTCGAGGAAGCGGCGGACAAGATGTGGCGCACGTCCGAGTGCTGGCGCCAGTGGATCACCATCGGCCGCTTCCCCGATCACCCGTGGCGCGGCTACCTGCAGCGCAGCGCGCTCGCCCTGAAGGGGTTGACGTACGCACCCACCGGCGCCCTGCTGGCGGCGTCGACGACGTCGTTGCCGGAGACTCCTGGAGGAGAACGCAACTGGGACTATCGCTATGCGTGGGTACGCGATTCGACGTTCGCCCTGTGGGGGCTCTACACCCTCGGACTCGACCGTGAGGCGAACGACTTCTTCTCGTTCATGTCCGACGTGTCGATGACCGAGGACGGCAAAGCCAATCCGCTGCAGGTGATGTACGGCATCGGCGGCGAGAAGACGCTGGAGGAAAGCGAGCTGTCCCACCTGTCCGGGTACGACGGCGCAAAGCCGGTCCGAATCGGCAACGGTGCCTACAACCAGGAGCAGCACGACATCTGGGGCACCATGCTGGATTCGGTGTACCTGCACGTCAAGTCACGCGAACACGTTCCGGAGTCTCTGTGGCCGCTGCTCAAGCGTCAGGTCGAGGAGGCCATCGCCAACTGGCGGAAACCGGACCGCGGCATCTGGGAGGTGCGCGGCGAGCCGCAGCACTTCACCTCGTCGAAGGTGATGTGTTGGGTGGCGCTCGATCGGGGCGCGAAGCTCGCGTCCATCCACGGCGAGACCGACTACGCGGACCAGTGGAACGAGATCGCCGACGAGATCAAGGCCGACATTCTCGAACACGGCGTCGACGACCGCGGTGTGCTGACGCAGCGGTACGGACACGAGTCGCTCGATGCCTCCCTGCTGCTGGTTCCGCTGCTTCGCTTCCTCCCCGCGGACGATCATCGCGTGCGGGCAACGGTCCTGGCGATCGCCGACGAACTGACCGTCGACGGCTTGGTCCTGCGGTACATGGTGGACACCACCGACGACGGTCTGGAGGGCGAGGAGGGAACGTTCACCATCTGCTCGTTCTGGCTCGTGTCCGCGCTCGTCGAGATCGGTGAGCTCGCCCGCGCGAAGCACCTGTGCGAACGGTTGTTGGGGTACGCCAGCCCGCTCAAGCTCTACGCGGAGGAAATCGACGCGAGGTCGGGACGGCACCTGGGCAACTTCCCGCAGGCATTCACTCACCTGGCGCTGATCAACGCGGTCGTCCACGTGATCCGCGCGGAGGAAGCCCAGGCCGCCGGCCACTTCCAGCCGGCACACACCAACTGACGTGCGTGGAAATGTAGGCCCAGGCCTACATTTTCCACCCACAACGACAGTGGTCGACTCACTGCAACTGGGTCGCCCATTCCGCCATCAGGTCCGTCGCCGACGCCGCGCGTGCGCGTCGGTGACCGGTTCCGGCCCACATCGACAGCGCCGACGGGTCCCCGGCTGCACCGGACTTCGCGCGCATCGGAGCGGTCAGGTAGTGCAGGTCCGGGTACGCGAGCGGGGCGTCACCGGAGTGATCTCGCATGAACTCGTTGACGATTCCGCGCGCGGGGCGTCCCGAGAATGCGCGGGTCACGGCGGTCTCTTCGGTGGCGGTCAGCTGCTCTCGGTGGACCGGTCGCGTTCCCGCTTCGGCCGTGTTCAGAAACGCCGTGCCCAGCTGAGCAGCGTGCGCCGCTCCGGATTTCAACAGCGGTGCAACGTCGTTGCCGTCCATCAGGCCGCCCGCAGCGATACGAGGCAGAGCGGACGCCCGCCGCACCACCTCGAGCAGCTCCGCCAACGGTTCCTCGGGAGCCGAGCCGTCGAAGCTTCCGCGGTGTCCACCGGCCTCGGGACCTTGGACGATCAGCGCGTCGACGCCGTTGGCCTCGGCTTCCTCGGCTTCGCGTGCGGAGGTCACCGTGCACCACACTTCGGTGCCGACCTCGTGGAGAGCGGCAACTTCCGCCGTGTCGAACGTCCCGAACGTACTCGACACGAGTGGAACCGGATTCTGCACCAGCCAGCGGAACTTCTCCGGGTAGAAATCGTCACGCCTGGTCAGTTCACCGCGTGGAGCGTCGTACTTCTCCAGCCACGGTGCGATTCGATCGGCGTACGCGTCGACATCAGCACCGGAGGGGTCGTCGGGAAGGAACAGGTTGACGCCGAACAGGACCTCTCGCAGCGAATCCACCTTCGCCGCGAAAGCGTCCAGGTCGAGCAGTGCGCCGGCCAGCATGCCGAGGCCTCCGGCCCGCGAGACCGCGGCAGCCAGCTCAGGAGTGGACGGTCCGCCTGCCATCGGCGCACTGATGATCGGAATGGTCAGTTCGTTCAGGAGTCTCGTCGTCACACTCCGTGAAACTACTCCGTGACTATTTCTTGGGCTTGTCCGCCGACGACTCCGAGGACAGTGCAGCGACGAATGCTTCCTGCGGCACGTCCACGCGACCGATCGTCTTCATGCGCTTCTTGCCTTCCTTCTGCTTCTCGAGCAGTTTGCGCTTACGGCTGATGTCACCGCCGTAGCACTTGGCGAGAACGTCCTTACGGATCGCTCGAATGTTCTCGCGGGCAATGATTCTGGATCCGATCGCAGCCTGGATGGGCACCTCGAACTGCTGACGAGGAATCAGTTCCTTGAGTTTGGTCGTCATCTTGTTGCCGTACGCGGCTGCGGCGTCCTTGTGCACGATCGCCGAGAACGCGTCGACGGCCTCGCCCTGCAGCAGGATGTCGACCTTGACGAGCGCCGCACTCTGCTCGCCGACCTCCTCGTAGTCGAGGCTGGCGTAGCCGCGGGTGCGCGACTTCAGGATGTCGAAGAAGTCGAAGATGATCTCGGCCATGGGGATGGTGTAGCGGAGCTCGACACGCGTTTCGGACAGGTAATCCATGCCGCCGAGCTCGCCACGCCTCCCCTGGCACAGTTCCATGATGGATCCGATGAACTCGCTCGGGGAGATGATGGTGCACTTGACCATCGGCTCGAACACGTCGCGTGTCTTGCCTTCCGGCCAGTACGACGGGTTGGTCACGATGTGCTCGGCGCCGTCCTCCATCTCCACTCGGTATACCACGTTGGGTGAGGTGGAGATCAGGTCCAGGTTGAACTCCCGCTCGAGACGCTCGCGGGTGATCTCCATGTGCAGCAGACCGAGGAAGCCGCAACGGAAACCGAAGCCGAGCGCCACGGACGTCTCGGGCTCGTAGGTCAGTGCTGCGTCGTTCAGCTGCAGCTTTTCGAGTGCATCGCGCAGGTCCGGATAGTCGGACCCGTCGAGGGGATAGAGCCCGGAGTACACCATCGGCCGCGGCTCGCGGTATCCGGTCAGAGGTTCCGTCGCGCCCTTGCGTGCCGTGGTGACGGTGTCACCGACCTTCGACTGACGCACATCCTTGACGCCCGTGATGAGGTACCCCACCTCGCCGACGCCCAGGCCCTTGGTCGCCTTCGGATCCGGCGACACGATGCCGACCTCGAGAAGCTCGTGTGTCGACCCCGTCGACATCATCGTGACCTTCTCACGAGGATTCAACGCACCATCGACGACACGAACATAGGTCACGACGCCGCGGTACGTGTCGTAGACGGAGTCGAAGATCATCGCGCGGGCCGGGCCGTCGGCGTCACCGACGGGAGCAGGCACCTGCTTGACGACCTCGTTCAGCAACTCCTCGACACCGACACCCGTTTTGCCCGACACGCGCAGGACGTCGTCCGGCTCGCAGCCGATGATGTGAGCGATCTCCGCGGCATAGCGATCCGGATCGGCAGCAGGCAGGTCGATCTTGTTGAGCACAGGAATGATCGTCAGCTCTTTGTCGAGCGCCAGGTACAGGTTCGCGAGCGTCTGAGCCTCGATACCCTGCGCTGCGTCGACGAGCAGAACAGCACCCTCACACGCCTCGAGAGCACGAGACACCTCGTACGTGAAGTCGACGTGACCAGGTGTGTCGATCAGGTGGAGAACGAACTCTTCACCATCGACGACCCACGGCAGGCGCACGTTCTGCGCCTTGATCGTGATGCCACGTTCACGCTCGATGTCCATGCGGTCGAGGTACTGAGCACGCATCGACCGATCGTCGACGACGCCCGTGAGCTGCAGCATCCGGTCAGCCAGCGTCGACTTGCCGTGGTCGATGTGGGCAATGATGCAGAAGTTCCTGATCCGTGCGGGGTCAGTGAACGTCGTGTCGGCGAAGCTGGGCACTCGTATCCTTTGCTGGCGCTTGCAAGAGAGAACCCGACTATCGTCCCACAGGCCCATTCCACAGCCTCCACTCCCGCCCGCCCCCACCAAGGTCGTTCCGCAGGCTCCACTCCCACCCACCCCACCAAGGTCGTTCCGCAGGCTCCACTCCCGCCCGCCCCCCAAGGTCGTTCCGCAGGCTCCACTCCCGCCCGCCCATGTCCTGGCTCGACGGGTTCCGCGGGCCGGGTCGCTAAACTCGACGCTCATGGCGGGCAACTGGAGCAAATTGGGCAAGCAACTCGGGAAAATTGCGCTACGGGAGGGCCCGAGACTGTTTCGCCAATTGCAGAATTCCGGCGCCCTGCAGAAGGGCAAGGACGCGATTGCCGGGAACTCGTCGCCGGCACCCGGCCCCACGCCGGGTCGCCCGGTGGCGTCGAAGACCGTTCCGACGGCCCATCGAGCGCGTCGGGTCGAGTACTCCCCCGATCTCGACGGCAAGGCCGATCCCGGTGAGATCGTGTGGACGTGGGTCACGTACGAGGAGGATGCGAGTCAGGGCAAGGACCGCCCGGTGCTCGTCGTCGGCCGTGACGGACAGACCCTTCTCGGGTTGATGCTGTCCAGCCAGGACAAGCGCGACGGTGACCCGGATTGGGTGTCGATCGGGTCGGGGTCGTGGGATGCGGAAGGTCGGCCGAGTTGGATCAGGCTCGACCGTGTTCTCGACGTGCCGGAGAGCGGCATCCGGCGTGAGGGCGCCATCCTGGCCAAGGGAAAGTTCGACGCCGTCGCCGCCCGTCTGCGTAAGGATTACAGCTGGTCCTGACCGGCACGGTCAGGAGTCGAGCCTGTCGTACCGTCCGAACACTCCGCGGTACATCAGCGCGCCGAGCGCGCCGCCGATCAGAGGGAACACGATGAACACCCAGAGCTGACCGAGTGCGCCCGGTTGCCAGGGTGCGACGGCCAGGCTGCGAGCCGGGTTCACCGATGTGTTGTCGATCGGGATCGACACGAGGTGGATCACGACGAGAGTGAACCCGATCGACACTCCGGCGAGCGGAACATCGGAGATCTGATCGGTCGACGCGAGAACGACGAACACCAGCAGCGCCGTCAGCAGCACTTCGACGAGGATGGCCGCGCCGATGCCGTATCCGTTCTCGAGGATGCCTCCGAGGGGTCCCTCGATCGCCGACGGGCTGTGCGGGCCCCACCCGTTGGCGCCGAGACCGTTCACCGCACGGTCGTAGGAGGGCAGGCTGTTCGCGACAGCGAACAGCACGGCACCCGCGATCAGGGCGCCCACGATCTGCGCGACGATGTAGAGCGCCGCGGCCTTCGCAGTCAGCTTGCCCAGCAACGCCTGTCCGACGGTGACCGCCGGGTTGACGTGGCATCCCGATATCGGCCCGATCGCGTAGACCAGGAAGAGCAGCGTCAGGCCGAAGGCCAACGCCACACCGAGGTTGCCGACCTTGTCGCCGGCGAACACCGCCGTCCCGACGGCGGTGAACACGAGGACGAACGTGCCTATCGCTTCGGCCACGCATTTCTTCGTGTCCGAGATGACTTCCGGTTCGACGTACTCCTGTGCGGTCGACATTGCCCACCCCTGCTCGATAGGACTTCCCACCCTGCCGAGCAGTACGTTACGCCAGCCTTGTGATCTCCACCACAACATCGAGGGCAGTGGATCCGCCCCCCGAGAAGATGCCCTTCAGTGGTGGCACGTCGGCGTAGTCACGACCGAGACCGACCGAGACGTGTTGCTCGTTGACGGCGATGGCATTGGTGGGGTCGTATCCCCACCAGGCACCGGTCCACGCTTCGATCCAGGCGTGAGACTGCCCTTCCACCGACGCACCGATGACGGCGTCCTTCTTGGGGTGCAGGTAGCCGGAGACGTAGCGGCTGGGAATCCCGAGGCTACGCAACAGGAGCAGCGTCAGGTGCGCGTAATCCTGGCAGACGCCTTTCTTCTCCGACCAGGCCTCGACCGCCGAGGTGTGTACGCCCGTGGTTCCCGGAACGTAGGACATCTCCTGGTTCACCCAGTTCGCGATCTCCACGACCGACTCCTGAGGCGGCAGCCCCTTGGAGAGCTTTTTCGCGATCGCCGCGAGCTGCCGATTCTTGGGAACGTAGACGGTGTTGTCGAGCACTTCGTTGAAGCGGTCGATCACGGGCTCGCTCGCGAGTTCCTCCCACGACGCGTTCTCCTCCGGCGCCAGGAACGGGTCGGTTTCGACGACGGACGACCCCGTCACTTCCAGTTCCGTGTGCGGTGCGTGCAGATCGAAGGCGGTCACCGCCGTACCCCAGTAGTCGGTGTACCGGTAACTTCTGGTCACCGGATTGGTCTCGACCCGATTCAGAATGACGTTCTGGCGGTTGTCACTTCGCGGTGTCAGGCGCGCCTCGTTGTAGGACGACGTCACCGGAGCGTCGTATTGATAGCCCGTGGTGTGGACAACGCGCATACGCCAGCTCACAGTTCACCTTCCAATTGATCCTCGTACGTTCCCGACCCCGCATCCGTCCACGCGACCCAGGGCGCCGCGTGGAAGTACTGCTTCGAAATGGCCTCGCCCAACTCTCGGCACGTCTCCTGCAACGCCAGCAACCTGTCCTGCAGATCGTCCAACAGCGCTCCGGGACGGAGGAATTCGAGCTCACTACGCGCGCGGCCCAGTAGACGCTGCGCTTCGGCGCGCGCACCGACGCGGCTGTTCGGCTGATGGTCGAGCTGATCCAACGAGCGTTCCGCTTCGCTCAGCGCATAGAACACCGAACGCGGGAAAAGCCGGTCCAACAACATGAATTCGAGGACTCGCTGCGCGTCGAGCGCGCCGCGGTACGTGCGGAGGTACGTGTCGTGCGCGCCGGCCGCACGGAGCACGGTCACCCACGCCGGCGACGACGGCCGATCACCGGCACGCGAGAGCAGCAGACGCACCACCATGTCGACGCGCTCCACCGACCGACCGAGGATGAGAAAGCGATATCCGTCGTCGTGGCTCAGCGTGGAATCGGCGAGCCCGGCGAACATCGCCGCTCGCTCCTCGATGTAACTGAAGAACTCGTGTGGTCCGGTGCGCTTCGACGCCCGGATGCGATCACCCAGTCCGTTGTAGGTGGTGTTGAGGCACTCCCACATCTCGGTGGACGTCACTTCCCGTGCGCCGCGGGCATTTTCGCGAGCACCCGACAGGGAGTCGACGATCGATCCGCGCCCTTCGCGGCTGAACGCGACCACCTCGGTCAACGACCATACGTCGAGCGAGACGTCGGGTTCGTGCTGAAACCCCAAAACGCGCAGTAGAACACGCGAGATGTGATCGGGGTCGACCGTCGCGTCCTCGAGCAGCTGATGGACCGTGACGTCCAGGATTCGGGCCGTGTCGTCCGCCCGCTCGACGTACCGCCCGATCCAGTAGAGCGACTCTGCGTTACGCGCGAGCATCTAGCGTCCACCACCGTTCGAAAGCTGTTGTTGCTGCTGTTGTTGTTGTTGCTGGTCCATCGTCAACTCCGGGCCCTGTTCGGCCCGAGGAGCCTCGGGCGGTTCGCTGACGATCTCCTCGCCGGCGAGTTCCTGCTCTTCCTGCGATGTTCGAGTTGCCAGAACCCAGGTGTCCTTGCTGCCGCCGCCCTGGCTGGAGTTGACCACGAGCGAGCCTTCGGGGAGAGCGACCCGCGTGAGTCCTCCCGGCAGCACCCAGACGTCGTCTCCGTCGTTGACCGCGAACGGCCGCAGATCGACGTGGCGAGGAACCAACCTTCCGCCGATCTTCGTCGGGACCGTGGACAACTGGACGACGGGTTGCGCGATCCAGCCGCGAGGATCCGCTCGGATCTTCTTGCTGATGGTCGACAGTTCCTTGGGCGACGCGTCGGGACCGAAGACGATTCCGTACCCGCCTGATCCTTCGACCGGTTTGATGACCAGTTCGTCCACCCGGTCCAGCACTTCCTCGCACTCGTCGTCGAGCCAGCACCGGAACGTGTCGACGTTTGCGAGAAGCGGCTTCTCGCCCAGGTAGTAGTCGATGATCGTCGGGACGTACGTGTACACCAGCTTGTCGTCGCCGACGCCGTTGCCGACGGCACTCGAGATGACGACGTTGCCTGCGCGGGCGGCGTTGACCAGTCCGGCGACGCCCAGGACCGAGTCCGGACGGAACTGCATCGGATCCAGGTAGTCGTCGTCGATGCGGCGGTAGATGACGTCGACCTGGCGCTCACCCTCCGTCGTACGCATGTAGACGACGTTGTCGCGGCAGAACAAGTCGCGGCCCTCGACCAGTTCGACACCCATGAGACGGGCGAGCAGCGAGTGCTCGAAGTACGCGGAGTTCGCGACACCCGGCGTGAGGACGACCACTGTCGGGTCGGCTTCGTTGAGCGCTGCGGAGGCGCGTAGCGCTCGGAGCAGATGCGAGGCGTAGTCACCGACGGCGCGCACGCGGTGCGTGGCGAAGAGATCGGGGAACACCCGCGCCATGGTGCGGCGATTCTCCATGACGTAGGACACACCGGAGGGCGACCTCAGGTTGTCCTCCAGTACGCGGAAGGTGCCCTGGGCGTCGCGAATCAAGTCGATACCGGCGACGTGAATGCGTACGCCGTTGGGCGGGACGATGCCCACTGCCTCACGGTGGAAGTGCTCACAGGAGGTGACCAGACGCTTCGGTACGACGCCGTCGCGCAGGATCTCCTGGTCTCCGTAGATGTCGGCCAGGAACATCTCCAGCGCCCGGACGCGCTGCTTGATGCCACGTTCGAGGCGCGACCACTCGCCTGCGGCGATGACGCGCGGAACCTGGTCGAGGGGGAAGGGGCGTTCCTGTCCCGAGAGGGAGAACGTGATGCCCTGGTCGACGAACGCGCGACCGAGTGCATCGGAGCGCGCGTCGAGGTCCGCTGAGCTCGACGGTTCGAGTGCGGTGTGAATGCCCTTGTAGGGAGTTCGGGTCTTGCCGTCCGGGTCGAACATCTCGTCGAAGGCCAAACCGTATTTTCCTACGTCGGAGTAGCCACCGAAGACGCCGTCCACTTCCGGTTTCTCGCGAGCTGCCGACTTGGATTTGCTTGGCTTGGCCTTGTCTTGGGCAGTGGCTGCAGATCGCGGGCTCATCTCGGCAATGTTGCTACAGAGGCAGGAGATAAGCGCGCCGGACGCGTTAATTTCTGGAAACGCACAACACTTAGGCTGTCAACACGGAGGCCGAATTGGGTTCTGCCGTCGGTGCTGGTATTCTCGATCTTCGGCGCTGGGCTTCACAGCTCGGCAGCAGACTTCGGGCATTCCAGCATGGACCGCCCTGACCGGAATACCGACGAAGACAGAAGGATTTTACGCGTGGCCAACATCAAGTCCCAGAAGAAGCGGATTCTCACCAACGAGCGCAACCGTCTGCGCAACCAGTCGGTGAAGTCCTCGCTGCGGACGATCATTCGCTCCTTCCGCGCCGCTGAGGCCGAGGGCGACAAGGACAAGGCTTCCGCCATCCTCGTCAGCGCAGGTCGCCAGCTGGACAAGGCAGCCAGCAAGGGTGTCATCCACAAGAACCAGGCAGCCAACAAAAAGTCGGCTCTGGCTCTGGCAGTCAACAAGCTCTGATTTTCTCGTCGAAAGAACCCGCTCGGTCTTCACCGAGCGGGTTTTTCGCGTTCGCGTGACTCTTACCGCGCACTGAGTGTGGCTACCTCCGACACTGCGCTCTCCACTGCGTAATCCGCGTCGGCGGCCTGGCCTTTCACGTCGGCGTTGAGCTTCGACACCACCTGGAGTGCATGCCCGATGGACGCACCGGTCCAGCCGCGTGCTTGTGCTTGCGCCTTCTTGATCTTCCACGGCGGCATCCCCAGTTCCCCTGCCATCTTGAACGGGTCACCTCGACCTGCCGACCCGACGAGTGCAATGGTTCGAACGGCATCGGCCAGCGCGTCGGCCAACAGAACATGGGGCACGCCGCGATGCATGGCCCACCTCAACGCCTCGAGGGCGCCGGGAACGTCTCCGCCGACGGCTTTCTCTGCGACGTCGAACCCGGATACCTCGGCCTTGCCCGAGTAGTAGCGGCGGACCGCGTCGACGTCGACCTTGCCCGCGGTGTCCGCGATGAGCTGCGAGCACGCGGCCGCGAGTTCACGAAGGTCGGAACCGACGGCCTCCACGACCGCGTCCACGACATCCTGGTTCACCCGTACCTGGGCCGTGCCGAACTCGCGCTTCACGAAATCCGACCTCTCCGAGGCCTTGGTCAGCTTTGCGCATTCGTGGACGACGGCACCGGACTTCTGCAGCGACCCGACCATCGCCTTGGCCCTGCCGCCGCCGGAGTGCATGATCACCAGGACGGCGCCTTCGGGCGGATCGGCCGCCGCATCCAGGACCAGCGCCACGGCATCCTTGCCTGCCTCGGCGGCTGCTTCGAGCACGACCACGCGGTCCTCGGCGAACAGCGACGGGCTGAGAAGTTCGGCAAGTTCCGGTCCACTTGCGTCACCTGCCCGCAGCTTGGTGACGGGAACATCGTCCCCCTCGGGGGCGGACTTCTTGACCGACGAGACGATCGACGCCACTGCCCGGTCCATGAGCAGTTCCTCGTCACCGAGAACGAGATGCAGAGGTTCCACCGGGCTGTTCGCATTCACACCGACGATCGTGCCATGTGGGTCCGACGCAGTTCACCTCCACCTGCCGCGACGGGGGTTCCCTCTTCACACCGACCAGACGATCCACAGGATCGACGCCGCAGCCCCCACTCCCCCGATCACCCACCGCACGAATCGAATCCTCAGAGAGCAGACGATTGCGGCCGTCGCGGCCACGACGATCGCCACACCCCCTGCGCCGCTGGAAGTTCCGATGCTCGCGCCAGGGACGGATCCCGCGCGTTCGGCAACCAGGACCAACCACGCCAGCGGCGCGTCGGTGAGTCTCAACACCAGGGACGCCGGTCCCGAGGCCCACGGCGCCAATGCGGCAGCGACGACGCCGACGACGGTGATCGGCGCCACGACGGGTGCGACGGCCATGTTCGCGGCGATTCCGACGACCGACAGGGTTCCGGACATGCCCGCGACGATCGGTGCGGTCACCGCATGTGCCGCCGACGCGACCGCGACGATCTCCGCGGCGCCGCGTCCCCAACCGTGGCGGCGCAGCCAATCCACCCACACCGGCGCCACCACGACCAGTCCTGCGGTTGCGGCCACCGACAGCGCGAATCCGACGTCGACCGCGAGTTGAGGGAGCCACACCAGCAATCCGAGGACGGCCGTACACAACGCGGGGACCGCTTGCCTACGTCGGCCGGTCACGAGGGCGAGCAAACCCACAGCGCCCATGACGGCTGCACGCAGCACGCTCGGCGACGGTCTCGCGACGACGACGAACGCGACGAGAACCACCGCGCAGATCAGCACCGTGGTCCTGGGACCGAGCGCCGCCGCACGGGTGAGCAACAGAACCGCACCGAGAAGAATCGCGAAGTTCGCACCCGACACCGCAGTCAGATGAGTCAGTCCGGCTGCGCGAAAGTCGGTTTCGACGTCCTCGGGCAGCGTGGAGACATCACCGACCACCAGCCCGGGAAGCACACCTGCGCGATCGGCAGGGAGAGCGTCCGCGGCGGCGGACGACAGCGAGGTCCGGACGGACGACGCCGCGCGGGCGACGGTTCCCGGCGGCTGGACGTGCAGGGGTGGTCCGTTCACACGGACGACCGCGAGTGTCAGGTTGCGCCTGGTCGGTTCCGCCAATCGACCTCTCACCAGCACCTGTTGGCCGGGCACCAGATGGGCCCATCCGTCCGAGGGCGCGAGCACCGTCAGCCGGCCACCCAATTCGATCGCTGTGCCCGCGAGGTCGATCCGTCGGAGCTCCACGGCGATCGTCACCATCGGCGGTCCGGGCGAACGTGACCGTCGGGGATCCTCCACGACGGACACTGCGGCGCTGATCCAGGCGCGGTCCTGTACCGCCGCGGTTACCGGACTGGACTCGAACACCGCGGCGTGTACGGCCGCTGCGCCTGCGTAGCAGCACGAGACGACGGACATCGCGATCAACCCGGACGCTGCCGCGCCGAGCCGCGCCCGGCAGCACAGCACAACGGCCACCACGACACCCGAGATCACCGCCATCACGGCGGCGAGAACCGACCCACCGAGAACGCCGACGAGGGTCGCACCCCATCCCGCTGCTGCCGCAGGCACCAGGCGCACGTCGTGTGCTCGGATCTGCGGTTCGGTCATACCGTCACCTGGGTTCGGAGCTTCTCGAGTCGCACCGGGCCGATACCGTCGACCTCCGCCAATTGCCCTACGTCGCCGAATTTTCCATTGACCTCCCGCCACGCGACGATGTTGGCCGCAGTGACCGGGCCCACGCCGTCGAGGGCGTCGAGCTCGGCAAGGGTCGCGGTGTTGAGGTTCACCAGTGCCGTGGAACCGGCAGCTGGATTCTCCGCAGAACCCGGCTGGGCGGCGGTGTCTGGGTCGTTCGAGGAACCGGGTCCGGGCGGCGCAGCCGAATCTCGTACGGTGCCACTGACTACCGGTCTACCTTCCGGAGGAAGAACGCCGACGACGATCTGGTCACCGTCGGCCACCTTGGCGGCGAGGTTGAGCGCCAACATGTCCGCACCGTCCAGGACTCCACCGGCCGCAGCGATCGCGTCCGCCACACGGGCACCGGGCGGCAAGTCGACCAACCCGGACGACACGACGAGCCCGACGACGCTGACCACGATGCGCGTCGGGGGCTCGGGCACCGATGGCTCCGTCGCACTCGGTGGTGTGACGGACGATTCCGTCACCGACTGCACGACGGGAAGGGCCGGTACCGGTGCGACTGCCGGCGAGTCCCGCAGCATCGCGTATCCGGCGACGAGCAGCACGATGAAACCGACACCGCACAGTCCGAGGAGACCGGCGCGCCCGGGATCCACGCGAGCTCCACGCCACCGCTCCGGAAGATACGCGGACAGAGCGGAGTCGCGACCGTCGTCGACACCGAACCCGTCCGGTCCCTCCCGTACCGCGATGTCGGAGTCGTCGGTGTGCTCGGGGTCGCCGGCGTTGCGATCGGCTCGAACGGCCTCCCGAGAGATGGGCCGTGCCCGCGGCGATGACATGGGAGGTGACGGTAGCGAGGCCGGCGACCCCATCGAGCCGCGAAACCCAGGTCGTGAATTGCCCTGTGGACAACCCAGCGCCTGTGGACAGGCCCACACCCCGAGGCGGTCCGACGACGGCTACTGCGCGACGACTACCCCGACCGCGCCGGGCCCGACGTGCGCTCCGAGAACAGCACCGAAGGGCACCACATCGATGTCGATCGGGTGCGCGATGCGCTCGCGCAGCATGGACACCACCGTGTCGGCACGGTCCGGGCAGAGCATGTGGTGCACCGTCATGGCGAGGTCGTCGTCCCCCGAGCCGGCGGCGCCCTCTGCCACCCTCGAGGCAGCGTCGACGAGCTTACCCAGCGCTTTCGTCGAGGTGCGTGCCTTCTCGCCTAATACCAGTTTTCCGTCGGTGAGGTGCAGCACCGGTTTCATCGCGAGTGCGGTACCGAGCAGTGCTGCGGCAGCACCGATTCTGCCGCCGCGACGAAGGTGGTCGAGACGATCGACGACGATGAAGCTGCTCGTTCTCGCCGACTTCGACGCTGCGGTGTCGTACACATCGTCGAGACCGTCACCGTTCGCGGCCGAGCGCGCTGCGGCGAGCACCACATAGCCGAGCCCCATGCCTGCGGAGGCCGAATCGACCACACGAACTCGATCGCCGACGGCCGCTGCAGCCTGACGCGCAGCCTCCCACGTGCTCGACAGTCCGCGCGAGATGTGCACGGCCACAACGCCGTCACCGCCACTGCGATCGAGGGCGTCCGCGTAGAGGTCGGTCAGCTCGGACGGCGACGCTCCGGCTGTCGTCACCGGGCCCTGCGCGGCGAAGTCCTCGGGGATTGTGTCGACGCCCTCCCGCAGGTCGACGCCGTCGACGAACACATGAAGCGGTGCCACCGCGATTGCCGAACCACCGCGTTCGGGGCCGATGCATGCCGACGAGTCGGTCACCACGACGACCGTCACGCCGGTGCGCTCCGATCGGGTGTGACCGTTCTCAGCACCGAAAGCATGGCGGCGGCGACCTGTACGTGGGCGTCCCAGCCCCAGTGAATCCCGTCCGGGTTCGCCTGTCCGGAGTCGATGTTCGCTCGTACAGCGGCGGCAAGATCCACGAGCGGGACACCGGTGCTCGAACTCCACTGCCGCAGAGCCTTTTCCGCCGCCGGACGCCCGGAGTGGACCCGGCCGTAGGCCTCGGAGCGGTGCACGGAAGGAAGCGTCCCGACGACCGGTAGATCCGGGCGGACGTAGGCCAGCGCGGCACGCGACTGTTCCAGATAGTCGACGCTGAGTTTGGGCGGCAGAGCGACCGGCCACCCGAGGTGCGCGAGTCGCGGCTGCGCCCACTGGTATCCGGTTCGAACGATCCTGCGAAGCGCGGGCGGGCGAATGTATCGAATCTGCTCACGGAACGCCGTCGGCATGGGCGACGGCAGCGAGTCCATTCCACCGACACCGAACACGACGGCGCCGGCCTTGGGGATCGCGGCCCACACCCGTGGATCCTGGGTCAGCGCCCACCACGCGTCCCGGCTCGTCCAGCCGATCCGAGCGACCAGCTCTACCGTCCAACCCAGCTCGGCGGCAACGATATTCGGCCAGATTCGAGGATCGTCGACGGGCAGTCCGCCTTCGGGCCCGTAGTAACTCAGCGAGTCCGCCAGCACCAACAGAACGGGGGCGGGAGCGTCAGAGGACGTCACTGGCCACCCGTGCCGACGCATTCCACACGTCGAGGCGCCAGCCGAGATTCTCGCCCTCTCCGTGGCTGCTCAACTGCACCCAACTCGTGTTGGACAGTCCGCCGAGGACCGGCCACCGGTCCACCGGCAGGTCCAGCAACGCCGCGGTCAGGGCGGCGATCTGACCGCCGTGAGCGACGAGGACGACGGGTGCGTTCGCCCCGTCGGCTCCCCACTCCGGTAGATCTGCGACGAGTTCCTGCACGACGGGCAAGCTGCGGCGCGCGACGTCGATGCGGCTTTCGCCTCCTGGAGGTGACATCGTCGCGTCGGCGCGCCATGCGGCCCGAGCCCCGGGCGCGACGGCGTCGACATCGAGGTGGGTCAGACCCTGCCATTCGCCGAGGTGCGTCTCCCGGAGTCGCTGATCGGTGTCGACGACCACGTCCGACGCGTCACCGAGCGCAACCGCGGTGTCGTAGGCGCGTCGCAGGTCGGAGGACACGATGCGGAGCGGTGAACGGGTCGCGAGTTCTGCGGCCGCGGTCTTGGCCTGGGATCGTCCGAGTTCGGTGAGGTCGGTGTCCAGCTGTCCCTGCATCCGGTCGCCTGCGTTGTACTCGGTCTGACCGTGGCGCAGCAGGATCAGCTGCCGTTTCGTCGGTTCGGTCACTGCTCAGGAATCCGAACCGTCGTCGCCTGCTGTCTCGGACGTCTCGGGACGCTCGCCGAGCCCGGGGACCTCGATGCTGGGGCAGTCCTTCCACAGTCGCTCGAGGGCGTAGAAGTTCCGCTCGTCGTTGTGCTGCACGTGCACGACGACGTCGACGTAGTCCAGCAGGGCCCAACGGCCTTCCCTGGTTCCTTCTTTGCGGACGGGCTTGAAGCCTTCTTCGCGGAGCTTGTCCTCGATGTTCTCGACGATCGCGTTGACCTGGCGCTCGTTGGGCGCCGAGGCGATGACGAAGCAGTCGGTGATGACCAACTGCTCCGAGACGTCGAGAACCACGACGTCGCTCGCCAGCTTGTCGTCGGCCGCGAGTGCCGCGATACGTGCGATCGAGGTGGCCTGGTCTGTAGCAGTCACTTAACTTGTCTCCCGTTGTGTGGAACTCGAGTGTGTCGAACCGGCTTGTGTCTTCTGGGGGGCAGGCTCCGACATGGTGACGGAGCCGTCGAGGCGCTGTTCGCCTCGTGGTCGGTAGAGGTTGCGCTTGGAGATGTACTGGACCACGCCGTCCGGAACCAGGTACCAGACCGGGCGATTCTCGCTGGCGCGTAGTCGGCATTCGGTGGAGCTGATCGCGAGGGCCGGGATCTCGATCAGCGTCAGGGCGTCCTTCGGCAGGTCTTGGAGATGATCCGCCAGGTGCTCGACACCCAGTTCGAAGCCCGGCCTCGATACTCCGACGAATTTGGCGAGCTCGAACAGTTCCTCCCAGTTCTGCCAGGTGAGGATGCTTTCCAGGGCGTCGGCGCCGGTGATGAAGTACAACTCGGCGCTGGGATGCTGCTCGCGCAGGTCACGAAGTGTGTCCACCGTGTAGGTGAGTTTCTCGCGGTCCACGTCGACGCGACTGACCGAGAACCGTGGATTCGACGCCGTCGCGATGACCGTCATGAGATAGCGATCCTCGGCCGGGCTGACGGCTTTGCCTTCCTTCTGCCACGGTGTACCCGTCGGGACGAAGATGACCTCGTCGAGGCCGAAGCTGTTGGCGACCTCGCTCGCTGCCACGAGGTGGCCGTGGTGGATGGGATCGAACGTTCCGCCCATCACTCCCAGCCTGCGAACTACGTCGGGTTGTCGGTGCACGATTGACGAGCTTACTTGCCGTGCTCAGACGGGAAGGAGTCGCGAGACGATGTCGCTCAGCTGCTGTGCCGATCGGCACTCGTACATTCCGATCACGTCGCTGTACACCTTCGCCGCGGAGTCGCCGGTCCCCCACTGACCCTTCGGTTCCGGATTGAGCCAGTACGCGTGTTTGGCCACCGCAACCGTTCGTGCCAGTGCGTCGAGCTTCGGATCCCGATAGTTCGTGCGGCCGTCGCCCAGGACGAGCACCGAGGTTCGAGAGGTGACGGTGTGCGCGTACTTGTCGTCGAACGTCTCGAACGCGTTGCCGTAGTCGGAGTGGCCGTCGTAGATGATCAGCTCGGATTCCCGCATGATCCGGGACATGGCAGCTCCCAGGTCGCTTCCGGTGTCGAAGAATCGAGTCACCTCGTCCGTCGAGTCGATGAACGCGAACACGCGTACCCGCGAGAACTGCTCCCGCAGCGCGTGGACGAGCAACAACGTGAAGTGGCTGAAGCCTGCAACGGAACCGGAGACGTCGCACAGCACCACGAGCTCGGGACGCGCTCGCCTGGGCTTGCGCTGCACGAGATCGATGGGTACGCCTCCGGTGGACATCGATTTTCTGAGCGTCCGACGGAGATCGATCGAGCCGCGCGTGCTGCGCTGCCGTCTCGCGGCGAGGCGGCTCGCCAGCAGCCGCGCAAGTGGCGCGACGCTCCGCTTCAGGGCGACCATCTCGGTGTCCGACGCTCGGAGGAAGTCGACTTCCTCGGCGAGCTTGGGAACGCCGTAGCTCGCGACGCGTTCCTTGCCGAGGCGCTCGGCGGCGCGGCGGCGAGTCTCCTTGTCCACCATCTTCTTCAGGTCGGCGATGCGCTGAGCGGCCGTCCGCTTCGCGACCTCGTCCTCGTACGATCCCGCGGACCGGTTCGACCCTGTCTCGGCGTTGCCGAGCAATCCTTCGAGTATCCGGCTGAGCAATGTGTCCGGAGCGACGTCCCGGAGAGCCTGGTACGCCGAGAACGACGGTCCGTTCGCCGATTTGTACTGGCCGAGCTCCTCGACCATCTGCGCAGCGAGCATCTCGGTCAGGCCGATCGCCTCCTCGCTGCCGTCGACGAGCAGGTCGGTGATGAGTTCGCGGAGTGCGATGAAATCGACGTCTCCGTCGGGTGTGCGCGGAAGGGCGGTGTCTATCCGGCCGGAGTCGCGTTGCCCGGTAGCAGCAGGGAACCACAGGTCGAACAACGCGTCGTAGGTGTCGCGGTGCGTGGGCCGCCGCAACAGCGCGCAGGCCAGCCCTTCACGGAGCGCTTCGCGATCGAGCAGATCCAGAACCGCGAGCACGTGCCCCGCGTCCACGGTCTCCGACGGTCCGACGGATATGCCGCGCTTCCGCAGCGCCTCGACGAAGTCGACGAGGTGGCCGGGAAGCCCGTGCGGTGCAAGCATGTCAGTTCAACCGGAGCTCGGCCGCGGCCTTGTCCTGATCGGACCGGTGCTTGAGCACGACCCCGAGCGTGGCACGGACCGCGTCGTCGTCGAGAGTGTCCATGCCGAGCGCGAGCAGGGTACGTCCCCAGTCGATCGTCTCCGCTACCGACGGCAACTTCTTGAGTTGCATCGCCCGCATGACGCGCACGACGCGCACCAGCTGCTCGGCGATGGCCTCGGGGAGCTCGGGTACACGGCTCGCGAGGATCTTGCGTTCGAGGTCGGCATCCGGAAAATCGAGATGCAGGAACAGGCAGCGCCGCTTCAGGGCCTCGGACAGCTCACGGGTGGCGTTGGAGGTGAGGACCGTGAACGGTCGCCGCACCGCCGTGATGGTGCCGAGTTCGGGGATGGTGACGGCGAAGTCACTGAGCACCTCGAGAAGCAGGCCCTCGATCTCGACGTCGGCCTTGTCCGTTTCGTCGATCAACAGCACCGTCGGATCCTCGCGGCGGATGGCCTGGAGAAGTGGGCGGGCCAGCAGGAATTCCTCGGAGAACACATCCAGCTTGGTCTCGTCCCAGCCGGCGGACCCGGTGGTGCTGGATTGGATGCGGAGGATCTGCTTGGCGTGGTTCCACTCGTACAGCGCACGGGCCTCGTCGACGCCTTCGTAGCACTGCAGACGCACCAGTTCTGCGCCCGCTGTCTGCGCGACGGCCCGCGCGAGCTCTGTCTTGCCCACGCCCGCCGGTCCCTCGATGAGAAGCGGCTTACCGAGCCGGTCCGCGAGAAACACCGACGTCGCCGTCGCCTTGTTCGCGAGGTATCCCGTCTCGGCGAGCTTGGTCACGACGTCGTCGACGCTCGCGAACAAAGGTGGTGTCGTCGGTAATGCTCGATCCACGGTCAATCCTCTCGGGTTCTGCTTCGGGACCTCGGTCACTCCGGGCACGATCAGACCGGTCGGGTGTGCCCCTCGCCCCAGACGATCCACTTGGTCGACGTGAGCTCCGGAAGACCCATCGGGCCTCGGGCGTGCAACTTCTGGGTGGAGATGCCGATTTCGGCGCCGAAGCCGAACTGCTCTCCATCGGTGAAGGCAGTCGACGCATTCACCATGACGGCAGCGGCGTCGACTCGCGTCGTGAACTCGCGTGCGGCACCGAGGTCTGCGGTGACGATGGCCTCCGTGTGTCCGGTGCCGTAGGTGTCGATGTGCGAGATCGCGGCGTCGATTCCGTCGACGACCTTCAACGCGACGTCGAGAGACAGGTACTCCTCGGACCAGTCCTTCTCCGTCGCGGGCACCAATCCGGGCAGGTCACCGTGCACGACGACACTGTGCGCCTGGAATGCCTGCAGCAGACGCGGAACCGCGACGTCCGCAATCGATTGGTCGACCAGAATGGTTTCCGCCGCATTGCACACGCTGACTCGTCGAGTCTTGGAGTTCAGGGCGATCTTCTCCGCGGTATCGAGGTCCGCGGCCGAGTGCACGTAGATGTGGCAGTTGCCGACACCGGTCTCGATCGTCGGCACCGTCGCATCACGAACGACTGCCGAGATCAGTCCGGCTCCGCCGCGCGGAATGACGACGTCGACGAGGCCGCGGGCCTGGATCAGGTGGGTGACCGTGGAGCGATCGGAGCTACGCAGAAGCTGCACGGCGTCGACGGGTAGTCCGCCGGCTGCGAGCGAGCCCCCGATAGCGTCGACGAGAGCGGCGTTGGATCGTGCCGCGGAGGAGGATCCCCGCAGCAGCGCGGCGTTACCGGACTTGAAGGCAAGACCGAAGGCGTCGACCGTCACGTTCGGCCGCGCTTCGTAGACCATTCCGACGACGCCCAGCGGAACGCGCTGTTGACGAATCTCCAGACCGTTCGGCAGCGTCGAGCCCCGAACGACCTCCCCGACCGGGTCCGGTAGGCCGGCGACCTGGCGCAGACCGGCGGCGATTCCGTCGATGCGAGCGTCGGTCAACCTGAGGCGATCGAGCAGACCCTCGTCGGTGCCGGCGGCACGTGCGGCCTCGACGTCCGCAGTGTTGGCTTCGATGACCTGTGGAGCTGCGGCGAGCACTGCGTCCGCCGCTGCATGGAGCGCAGCATCCTTCTCGGCGGTGGTGAGGAGGGCCAGGGTGCGGGAGGCGATCCTCGCTCGCTTGGCCGCGGCATGAACGAGTTCACGCTCGTCCACCTGTTCGTGGGTGGGTGCTGCAGTCATGCACTACACACTAACCGTCCTGCACGGACGTTCCTGCAGTCGGTGAGTCGGCGCAACGGAGTCGGGAATGACGACGCCGTCGCGTCGGTTGCCACGCTTCGAGGGTCTGCACTTCGACCGGCAGCCCGTCTCGTGAACGACGAAGGAGAAACCTTTGAGCGCCTTGTTCGAGCCCCTGACCCTGCGGGGCGTCACGTTCCCGAACCGTGTGTGGATGGCGCCGATGTGTCAGTACTCCGCGGCAAAGGAGGGTGGCGACGTCGGAGTCCCTCACGATTGGCACCGCACGCACCTGGTCAGTCGTGCCATCGGCGGCGTCGGGCTCGTCCTCACCGAAGCCTCCGCCGTGAGCCCGGAAGGCCGTATCAGCCCGGCCGACCTCGGGATCTGGAACGACCGCCAGGCCGACGCATTCGCGGACATCGTGTCGCAGATCCACTCCTTCGGATCGGTAGCCGGCATCCAGCTCGCGCACGCCGGGCGCAAGGCGTCGACGACCGAGCCGTGGGCCGGTGGCGAGTCGATCCCAGCCGACGAACCGCTCGGCTGGACGACAGTCGGGCCGAGTGCACTCGCCTTCGGCGACTACTCGACGCCGGTGGAAGCAACCACCGAGGACATCGCCGGCATCGTCGCGGACTTCGCCGCCGCTGCCGAGCGGAGCCTTCGCGCCGGATTCGAGGTCGTCGAAATCCACGCAGCGCACGGATACCTCATCCACCAATTCCTGTCTGCCGCCAGCAACAAGCGCACCGACGAGTACGGCGGCGACTTCGCCGGACGTACGCGCCTGCTCCTCGAGGTCGTCGACGCGGTACGCGCGGTGTGGCCGGCGGATCTGCCCGTGTTCGTTCGTGTGTCCGCTACCGACTGGCTCGGCGACGACGAAGGGCTGGAGGCTCCGAGCTGGACTGCGGATCAGACCGTCGCGCTCGTTCAGCTGCTGCAGGATCACGGCGTCGATTTGATCGACGTATCGAGCGGCGGAAACGTACGCGCTCACATTCCCGTCGGTCCGGGGTATCAGGTGCCTTTCGCGAAGCGGGTCCAGAACGAGACGACCATCCCGGCTGCTGCGGTGGGGCTCATCACCGAGCCGAAGCAGGCCGAGGACATCGTGTCCACCGGTGAAGCAACAGCGGTTCTGTTGGGCCGTGAGCTTCTGCGTGATCCGTACTGGCCTCGCCGTGCCGCCCGCGAGTTGGGTGCGGAGATGAGCCCACCGGTCCCGAATCAGTACGCGCGAAGCTGACCGGCACCGCACAACTTCCAACAGTGACGGGTAGAGAAGACGAGAAGTGGTGATTCAGCCTACGAAGCCCAATTTCTTGTCGACCACGTTGACGAGGTCCGCGGACCGGGAGTAGTTGTCGAAGTTGGCGACGAACAACTCGGACAGTCTTTCTCGCCACCCGCGCGCGTCACCGCTCATGTGCGGTGTGACCACGAGGTTCTCGGTGGTCCAGATCGGGCTGTCGGCCGGCAGCGGTTCGATCTCGAACACGTCCAACGCGGCCCCTGCTATGTGCCCTGCCCGGAGTTGCACCAGCAGCGCTTCGGTGTCGAGCAGTTCTCCCCTACCTACGTTGATCACTCGCACACCGGGTTTCGTGGCAGCCAACACGTCGGCGCTGACCAGACCTCGCGTCGAGTCGGTCAGCGGAGCAACGAGCACGAGGTAGTCCACGTCGGACACGACCTGGCCCAGGTCCGAACTGGCGTGCACCACACCGAAGTCCGCGTCGCTCGATCTGGCCGTACGACCCACACCGGACACCTTCATTCCGACGGCTCTCAGCACACGGCCGATCTCGCGACCGATGGCACCGGTGCCGACGACCATGGCATGAGCGTCGTCGATGCGTTCGGTTTCCCTGTGCCTCCACTCCTTTCGCTGCTGGAGCGCAGCGGAACCAGCTGCATCCTTCGCGAAGGCGAGCACCTGCCCGAGAACGTACTCGGCGATCGGTCGGTCGAAGATTCCGCGTGAGTTCGTCACCACGACGTCGGAATCGGCCAGATCGTCGAACATGAGCGAGTCGACTCCGGCGGCTGCGATGTGAATCCATTTCAGCGAGTCGCACCTGCTCCACACCTGCTCGACCGCGGACGAGAAGAAGTCCCACAGCAGCAGCACGTCCGCCCCGGGGACGGCATCCGCGAGAGTGTCGGCGGTGGCGTATCGGACTTCCGCCGCCGCGGACACCGTCTCCATGCCGACAGGCAGATCGTCGGCATGGAGAACGACGACAACAGGCTTGTCCACCACTACTTCTTGTACCCCACGAGTTCCACACCGGACGCCGCGACCTCGTCGTCGTTGTCACCCGGGCACTGACTGCCCCGCAGCGAACGTCCTGCTGTTTCCGGCATCAGCATGATCGGCACGAACGCAATGGCCGCGGCGAGCATCATGTACCAGCCGGGGATCAAGTTCGATCCGGTCCTGTCGATCAGGAACGTCAGGATCAGGGGTGCAGTACCACCGAACAGCGACGTCGAGACGTTGTAGCCGATGGCGAACGCGCCGTAACGCACCTGCGTCGGGAACAGTGCCGGCAGGGTCGAGGAGACGCACGAGCACATGATCACCAGCAGGATGCCGAGTCCGAGCAGTCCGATGGACTGACCGACGAGGCCGGTGTTGATGATGAGCAGGAACAGCGGAACGCTGAACACGAAATACCCGACGCATGCGGCCAGCAACAGCGGTTTCCGGCCGATTCGATCGGACAGAGATCCGATCGGGTTGATGATGGCCATCATGATCAACATGATGATCACGAGAGTGAAGTTGGACTGAGTTGTGCTGTGGCCCAGAGTGTCGCTGAGATAGGACGGCAGGAACGTCAGCACCGTGTAGTACGCGATGTTGAGCAGCAGCACGAATCCCATCAGGATGAGAATGCGCTGCCAGTACGTCATCGTCGTCTTCAGCGACGCGATGGCACCGCCGCCCGATGCACCCTCGGAGACCGTTTCGCCGTCTGCCTTCGCTTCGGAGAACACCGGAGAGTCCTCGAGCCGCGTCCGCAGCCACAGCGCGACGATGCCGAGCGGCAAGGTCAGAAGGAACGGAATGCGCCAGCCCCATGCCTCCATGGTGTCGTCGCCGAGACCGAGGTTGAGCAGGGTGCAGAGAGTAGCACCGGCGACAGTGCCTGCCAGAGTGCCGAATTCGAGGAACGAACCGAAGAATCCTCGGCGACGGTCCGGTGCGTACTCGGCCATGAACACGGCCGCGCCGCCGTACTCGCCACCGGTGGAGAAGCCCTGGACCAGTCGGCAGACGAGCAGCAGGATCGGGGCGAGGATTCCGATCGTGTCGAATGTGGGGAGAATGCCGATGGCCGCTGTGGCGATCGACATCATCGTCACCGTCAGGACCAGGACCTTCTGCCTGCCGATGCGGTCTCCCAGTGGGCCGAGCACGATGCCACCGATAGGCCGGATGATGAACGATGCCGCGAGCACTGCGAAAGTGGACAGCAGGCTCGCTCCCCCGTCCTCCGACGGGAAGAAGTTTGCCGCGATGTACACCGCGAGGTAGCCGTACACTGCGTAGTCGAACCATTCGACTGCGTTACCGAGTGCCGAACCGCCGATGGCACGGTGCAGGATTTTGGTCTCCTCCGGATTCAATTCGGAGGTGTCGGGCGGATAACCGGTAGGACTTCCGTGTCCCCCTGTTCTGGCTTTACTACTGTCGGACCCACTGCTGTCGGACCCACTGCTGGACGACTGTGTCACGGCCGGAATACCTCTCGCTTTGTGTACAAACGTGGAGCGTCGGGTTGGTACTTCGCAGCGTTTCACACTACGGAAGCTGATGTTCGCGTTTTCGCACTACCCCTTGGACCTGGACAAAACTGCAGGTAGCGCAACGATTCTGGACGCCATCAATGCGTACGCCCTTGCGCTGTCGCACAATTGCTGGACCGACACCGATTCGTCGGGTTGATGAGCCTGCGTTTCGATCTCACCCGGTCCCAACACGACGACCGGCGTACCCAGATCTCGGGCGACGAAACCTCCGTCGCACGATGCGGTCCACACGTCGGTCCCGCGAGAGCCGACGGCGTCGGTCACCGCAGCGACCGCCGCGACTGCTGTGTCACTGTTCTCGCTGGTCAGAAAGCCAGGCATCTCCATCGAAACGCCAACGGAGACTTCGATGCCGTCACCGGTGATACCGGCGTCGTCGATCGAGAGGCGCAGCTCGCGGGCGATCTCGTGTGCGTCTTCGCCGGGCAGAAGCCGCCGATCGACGGTGAGGACGCACCGATCGGCGACCATCGAGGTTCCGGTACCACCGTCGATCGTGCCGACGTTCCAGGTCGCGGGACCGAGGACAGGGTGCGGGTTCTGCCGCATCCGAACTGCGGACCTCTCGACGAGTCCGACGATCTTCGCCGCGGCCGCGATCGCGTTGCGACCGTTGCTCGGCCTCCCGGCGTGCGCGGATCTGCCCGTCACCACGATCTCCAGGTTCGCCGCACCCCGGCACCCGGTGATCGTCACGAGGTCTGTCGGCTCCGCGACAATGCAGTGCGAGTACCTCGGCGACGGTCGACTCGGTGCGTTGCCCCTCTGCACGAACGCTCTGATCCCGAGACCGGTGTCCTCCTCGTCGACGAGGCAAGCGAGCGAGATCGGTGCAGTGAGTTCGCTTGCACTGCGCTCGATCGCGGCCATCGCCACGACCACGGCGGCCAGACCACCCTTCATGTCGCACGCGCCGCGGCCGTACAGTCGACCGTCCCGTGTCGTTGCACGAAACGGGTCCGTCGACCAACCACCCCCGGCGGGAACGACGTCGGAGTGGCCGACGAACAGAACACCCGAATCCCCTGATTTCCCTGATTCTCCTGATTCCCCTATCGAGACAATCACATTCGGGCGACCTGGCGCTACCTCCACCATTTCCACTCGAAATCCCAGATCGCGACACCGTGAGGCAAGAACATGCGCGACGCCGCCCTCGGTACCACCTGGGTTCTCACCACCGGCATCGATCAACGCCGAAGCCAGAGAGACGATCTCGTCGGTGTCGATGGATCGGAGCAGAGAGTTCTCGAAGTCGGTGACTTCCTTCGTGGTCATCGAGTGGGATCGCTGGACATGGTGTCCACCGCCCGGTCCACTGCTGCGGCCAGTCTTTTCACACCTTCGTCGATCCGCTCGGGAGTCGAGGACGCGAAACACAACCTCAGCGAGTCGTGGAACTTGCCGCCGACGGACAACGCGGGACCGGGAATGTAGGCGACACCTTCAGCCAGAGCTACCTCGAACAGGTCCTGCGTGGACACGGCGGAGGCTGTGCCGCGCAACGTGGCCCAGAGGAAGAAACCACCCTCGGGATCCGTCGTCTCGATCCTGTCGCCGAAGTACTTCTCCAGGCTTCGCTGCATCGCGATCTTCCGCGGCCGATAGACCGCGGCGAGCGATCGTAGGTGTTCGGTCAACTGTCCCCTGCGGATGAACTCGGCGATCATTCGTTGGTTGGGCAGATTGGTGCACGTGTCCATTGCCTGCTTCGCATTGATGAGCAACTGCCTGGCCTGCGGTGCGGCGTCGACCCATCCGACCCGCAGACCGGGTGCGATCATCTTGGAGAACGTACGTACCGAGAAAACCAGCGGGTCCCCGGGACTCAGCGCGGCAAAACTCGGGATGTTCTCGCCCTCGAACCGAAGCAGCCCGTACGGATCGTCGTCGAGAATCACCGATCCCCACTTGTGCGCGAGCTCGAGCAGCAGAGTGCGTCGTGCCAGCGACATGGTGGTGCCGGACGGGTTCTGGAAGTTCGGAATGACGTAGATCATCTTCGGCGGGCGTCCCGCTCGGGCCACGAGTTCGGGCAACGCTTCGACTATCAACCCGTCGGAATCCATCGGCGCTTCGAGCACTTCGCCGCCGTAGCTCAGTACCGTCGCGGTTCCGTTCGTGTACGTCGGACTCTCGACGATGACGAGGTCACCGGGATCCACGAACAGCTTGCAGGCAAGATCGAGCCCCTGCATCCCGCCCGAGGTGATCACGATTCGGTCGGCCGACGTCGGCTCCCCTACCGAGTCGAGGTACTCCAGCAGGGCGTCGATCAGCCCGGGATCGCCTTCGGTGGCGGCGTAATCCATGGCGTCCGTCGTCATCACCTGCGCCGCGATCTCGGAGAACGCCGCCGCTGGAACCGTCTCTGCAGCAGGCGAACCCATCGCGAATCGAACGATGTCGTGCTTCTGCGCAGCGAGGAGGGAGGTGGACGAGTCGATGACCGATCCGACGAGTTTGTCGGTCCGCAGTGCCCACGGGATGGCAGGAGTGGAGCCTGCGGAATGACCCGGGGTGGCAGGAGTGGAGCCTGCGGAATGACCCGGGGTGGCAGGAGTGGAGCCTGGGGATTCAGGAGTGGAGCCTGCGGAATGGTTGAGCGAGGTGGCGTGCATGTTCACTCCTTCGTCAGTAGACGGCGGGGGTACGAGGTGAAGGTTTCCACTCCGCGGTCGGTGACTCTGACGGCTTCGGAGACTTCGTATCCGTAGTCGTCCATCCACATTCCGCCGATGATGTGGAAGGTCATGTTCTCGGCGAGGACGGTGTCGTCGTCGGTTCGGATGCTGACGGTGCGTTCGCCCCAGTCCGGTGCGTAGGCGATGCCGATGGAGTATCCGATGCGGGACGGTTTGTGCAGGCCGTGTTTCGCGAGGCCGACGTTCCAGATCTGCGCGAGTTCGGTTGTCGTCGTTCCCGGTCGAACTTCGGCGAGGACTCCGTCGAGCGCTTCTCCGGTGGATCGCGCGAGGTAGTCGAGTCGCTTGCTGGGCTTTCCGAGCACGATGGTGCGTGCCATGGGTACGTGGTATCGACGGAAGACGCCTGCGAGTTCGACGACCGTGGTCTCCCCTGCGATGAACCTCTGGTCGGACCACGTGAGGTGCGGTGTGTCCGCGCCGGCGCCGGTGGGAAGCATCGGGACGATCGCGGGGTGGTCGCCGCCGAAGTCGTCCGTTCCGCGTACCTGTGCGTTCATGATGGCCGCGGCTGCGTCGCACTGTCGTCCTCCGACGACCACTGCGTCGTAGGCTGCCGACATCGCGGACTCGCAGACCTTGGCGGCACCGCGCATCAGGTCGATCTCGGCGGGTGACTTGATCACGCGCACCCAGTTGATCAATTCGTAGGAGTCGGTGAATCGGTACTCGGGAAGGGATTTGACCAACGCTTCGAACGCTTTGGGGCTGAAGTAGTACGAGTCCATCTCCAGACCGACTTGGCCGTGCGAGAAGTTGTTCACCACACCGAGTTCCCGGAGGCGCTGCGCGACCCACACGAACGGGTGGGTGTCCTTGCGCTGCACGAAGGTCTCGGGATAGCCGAACGTCTGCTCCTGTGGAAGCCACGACGTCCGGAACGCTCCGTTCGCGTCCATTTCTCGGGCGAAGAAGTACAGTTCGCCTTCCAGCGGCACGTAGAGCATCTGTGGGGTGTAGAACGACAGGGCGTTGTAGCCGAGCAGGTAGTACAGATTGGACGGATCGGTGACGATGAGCGCCGTGAGGTTCTGTGACGCCATCGATGCCCGTACCGCGGCGAGGCGGGCGGAGTACTCGTCGTCGGTGAACGTGATGGGCGTGCTGTTGGGCAGGTCCGCGTATTCGGCGAGGCCCTCGGAGTGGTTCGGTCCGACCGCACTGGTGAGTTCGGCTGCGAAGTAGTCGTTCACTGGTACCCCCTTTCGAGGCATTGTCAGGTGTGTCCGTTCAACCGATCTGCAGTTTGCAGATTGTTGACAATCAGGCTAAATGCCAGGTCCACTCCGCCGCAAGGAAATCCGTGTTACTTCTTCGTTTCGGCTCGTGCACGCGGGCGATTCATCACCGATTCACCCGCGCGCACGTGCCTCGACCAGCTATTGAGCGATACCAGTTGCCTCGTCGGCCATCGCACGCGTCAGATCGTGGATTGCGGTGTCCATGTGCTCGTGCACGCCGGCCTCCAACGCAGACCAGTCCCCGCCGACCAGCAGGTTCACCAGCAACTGGTGCTCCTCGACCAATGCCTCCGGCCGGTAGTACGCGGTTTCGAGGTTGGCCATGCAGATGCGCGCCTCCGCCGCCAGCGTCGCGTACATCCGCGACATGCGACTGTTCGACGTCGCGGACACGAGGGCGGTGTGGAACGCGAGGTCACGCTCGGCCAGTCCGAACCAGTCCGCGCGATCGATGTAGGGCTGCATCTGGTCCACGATCGCCGACAACCGAGCAGCAGTTGTCGTCAATGTCGATTCGTCGCCGTGCACGAGAGTCCACGCGGCGCCCACCTCGATCGCCGCGCGAGCCTCGTAGATCTCCGCGACGTCGTCGCTGCTGAGTTCGACGACGAACACTCCGCGGTTGCGGTAGCTGACCAACAGCCCTTCCTGGTTGAGCCGTTGCAGCGCTTCTCGCACCGGTCCGCGGGAGATCTCCAACTCGGCAGCAACATTCGCCTCGTTGATCTGCTCACCGGGCGCGTAGGAGCCGTCGATGATGCGGTCGCGGATCTGATCGGCGATCACCATCGACGTGTTGCGCGCGTTGATCGGCGTCAGTCTTCTTGATCCTGGCACTGGTCTCTCCTCCGCTAGGACCTCGGGATGGCAAAATACTTGTACTCGAGGAACTCGTCGATACCGACCCTGCCGCCCTCGCGGCCCAACCCCGATTGCTTGACCCCGCCGAACGGCGCCGCCGGGTTGGACACGAGCCCCGTGTTCAACCCGACCATCCCTACTTCCAGCCGCTCCCCCATCCGGAGCGCTCGATCGATGTCCTGGGTGAACACGTATCCGACGAGTCCCCATTCGGTGTCGTTGGCCAACGCGATCACCTCGTCCTCGGTGTCGTACGGAACCACAGCGGCCACCGGCCCGAAGATCTCGGTCGACATCAGATCCGATGCGGGATCCACCGAATCGAGCACCGTCGGCGGGTAGAAGTACCCCGGGCCGTCGTCCGGCGCACCTCCGACGACTGCGCGGGCGCCTCGCTCCAGAGCGTCGTCGACGAGGCGCTGCACCTTGGCCCGGCCGTCCTCGTCGATGAGCGGCCCGACCTCCACTCCGTCACCGTCGCCGGGGCCGACGTTCAGTGCGTCCATTCGCGCGCCCAGCTTCTCGGCGAACTCGATTGCCACGGAACGATGTACGAAGAACCGGTTGGCCGCGGTGCATGCCTCGCCCATGTTGCGCATCTTCGCTACCATCGCGCCGTCCACGGCCCGATCGACGTCGGCTCCCTCGGCGACGACGAAGGGTGCATTGCCACCGAGTTCCATCGACGTACGCATCACCGTCGGTGCAGCCTGCGCCAGAAGAATCTTCCCTACTTCGGTCGAACCGGTGAAGCTGATCTTGCGCGCGTCTCCGCTCGCCATCCACGAACCGACGACGCTCGCAGCGTCGGTCGTCGGTACGACGTTGACGACTCCGTCCGGCACTCCCGCCTCGACCAGAATTGCGGCCAGGGCCAGAGCGGTCAGAGGTGTCTGTTCGGCCGGTTTGAACACCACGGTGCACCCGGCGGCCAATGCTGGGCCGATCTTTCGCGTACCCATGGCGAGCGGAAAGTTCCACGGGGTGACCAGGATGCACGGGCCGACGGGTTCGCGGGTGACGATGATGCGGTTCTTCCCGTCGCCGGTCAGGGTGTGATCACCTGAAATCCGCACCGCTTCTTCCGAGAACCAGCGAAAGAACTCGGCGCCGTAGGCGACCTCACCGCGCGCATCCGCCAGCGGCTTTCCCATCTCGGCGGTGATGATCGCGGCGAGTTCCTCGGTGCGCTCGACGATCAACTCGAAAGCCCGACGGAGGATGATGCTGCGTTCACGAGGAGCCGTCTGCGCCCACGACTTCTGGGCTTCCGATGCGGCTGCCATGGCCGCCTCCGCATCGGTGACGCCGCCGTCGGCGACGGTGGCGATGGTCTCACCTGTCGCAGGATCGACGACGTCGAACGTCTTTCCGCCGTGTGCGTCGCGCCAGTGGCCGCCGATGAACACCTGGGTCGGTGAATCGATCTCGGGTCGGGTCAGTGATGTGGTCATACGTCCCTCCTGGTGGTGCCTGGATCGAGAATGTGCGCGAGGTGCGTCGAGGCCCCGGCGCTGTGGTTGTCGGTGAGCTGGCGGACCTGCATGTGGCAGCTGAAACCGTCGGTGAGGATCGGTCGATCCCCCGCCCGACGCACGGCCGGAGCGAGGGCTTGTTCGGACACCTTCATGCTCATCTCGTAGTGATCGGGTTCGAAGCCGAAGTTTCCTGCCACGCCGCAGCATCCGGTTGCTTCGTCGATCGACTCGATTCCTGCAGCGGCCAACGCCTTCCGTTGGGTCGCTTCACCGAAGACGGCGTATTCGTGGCAGTGCGTCTGGACGGTCACGGCGTCCGGAACCGTCGCCGTCGGCGTCCACCCGCCTGCCGCCTGGTCGATCACTGCGCCCGCGAAGCTCTGCACGCGCGCTGCGACGCGTCGTGCGGCGTCGGTGTTCACCAGTTCCGGTAGGTCCTTCTTCAGTGCCGCCGCGCAACTCGGTTCGGTGACGACGATGGGACGGTCGGTGCCGTCGTCGAGCGCGTCCGCCGTCCGAGCAAGGTGCTTCCTGGCCGTCGCAAGCTGCCCGGTGGAGATCCAGGTGAGCCCGCAGCAGACGTCGCTGCGGCACTCGGCTGTTCGGCCGGCGTCGGCGAGGACTCGAACAGCAGCGCCGACGATCTCCGGCCGAAATCCCTTCGTGAACGAGTCGACGAACAGCACGACGTCACCGCCCTGGACCGAGTCGGTCGTCTGCGCCTTCAGTTCTGCACGTGATGCGAATCGCGGAAGCGCGCGCTCGGTCGTCAGTCCTCCGAGTTTCGCTGCCAGCACACCGATTCTGGGCGTCAGAACGGCATTGAGTGCCGGAGCGATCCGCGCGGTCACCTTCAGCCATCGCGGAAGCCATCCCAGCGAATAGTGCGCCATCGGACGCACCCGGCCAGCGTAGTGATGGTCGAGGAATTCCGCCTTGTAGGTCGCCATGTCCACGCCGACCGGACAGTCGGACGAGCACGCCTTGCAGGAGAGGCACAGATCGAGGGACTCCTTGACATCGGTGGATGCCCATCCCTCGGCGACGGTTCTCGAGCTGCGTACCATCTCCTGCAGCACTCGTGCCCGCCCGCGGGTGGAATCCTTCTCGTCACCGGTCGCCCGGAAACTGGGGCACATCACTCCGCCACTGCTCGATCGACAGCGGCCGACTCCGACACAGGACTGTGTGGCGTGGACGAACGGGTCGAGGTGCGGGACCGGTCGAGGATCCGGGCCCGATCCGATCTGGTGCAGATCGAAGGTCGTCTTCCACTCCCGCTTCGGGATGTTCGCCAGCGCAAGGTCGTTCATCATCGGCGCCGGGTCGGTGATACTGCCCGGGTTGAGCAGTCCGGCAGGGTCCCAGATGCCTTTGAAGCGCTCGAACGCCCTCAGCATCGTGGTCGAGTACATCACCGGCAGCAGCTCCGAACGAGCGCGCCCGTCACCGTGTTCGCCGGACAGCGACCCGCCGTGACGGACCACGAGGGCTGCCGCATCCCGCAGGAACGCGTTCATGATCGCGCGGCCTTCGTCCGTCCGCTGGTCGAACGTTATGCGCACGTGCATGCATCCGGCACCGAAATGCCCGTACATCACTCCGGTCAAGCCGTGGTGTGCCAGCAGGTCGCGAAAGTCGGCCAGATACGCCGCGAGTTTCTCCGGGGCCACCGCCGAATCCTCCCAGCCGGGCCAGGATTCGGTGATACCGCTCGCGCCGTCCGACAGTCGCGCCGACAGTCCAGCGCCGTCCTCACGCACTCGCCACAACGACTTCCGCTCGGACGGGTCGGCGACGACGCGACCGTCCTTCAACCGTCCCAGTTCTCGGAGTCGCTCGAGCAGACGCTCGGCCTTGTCCTCCACCTCGGTGGGGTCATCGCCGTCGAGGTCGACGTACAGCCAGGCGTTGCCGGACGGGAGGCCGCGCACCGAGTCCGCGCCGCGACGCATCCGCATGGTGTCGACGATCTTCTCGTCGATGCCTTCGATCGCGGCGGGAGAGAATTCGAGAATCGTCATGACGTCCTCGGCTGCTTCGACGACGTCCTCGTATCCCAGACTGAGCAACAGGGCAGCCGGAGGTACCTCCACGAGAGACACCGTCACGGCGACGACGATCGCGCAGGTGCCCTCGCTACCCACGAGCGCACGCGCCACGTCGAATCCGTTCTCGGGCAACAGGGTCGACAGGTGAAATCCCGACACCTGACGCGGAATGAGACCGAGCTCGAGACGGAGATCCGCCATGTGGTCCGAGACGAGCGACCGCAGGTCCGCAGTGATCCGAGTGGCGGCCTCGACCGACCGGGAATCGGAAGGATCCACGGCGGCGAGTCCGTCCCGTGTGGCCCGTAGAAGATGACCGTCCGAAGTGACGACATCGAGGGCGATCGTGTGATCGGCCGTCCGTCCGTAGCGCACCGAGTGGTTGCCGCAGGCATCGTTGCCCACCGCGCCGCCGACGGTGGCACGAGACTTGCTCGACGGATCGGGTGCGTACGTCAGCGCTCCTGCCGTCTCCGCCGACACGGCGGCGGCGAGTTCGGAGATGACGATTCCCGGCTCGACGACAGCGGATTTCCCCTGCTGATCGATCGACACGACCCGGTTCATGTGACGGGAGAAATCCAGAACGATTCCAGCGCCGATCGCGTTGCCCGCCATGGAGGTGCCGCCTCCCCGGCTGACTATGGGTACGCAGGCATTCGTGCACGCTCGGACCACCGTCCGGACCTCGTCCGCGGTTGCCGGAAACACGACAGCGAGAGGTGGCACGCGGTAGTTCGAGGCGTCGTAGGAGTACTCGGCACGCCGTCGAGGTGAGTCGTCCACCTCGATGTCCGTCCTCCGCAGAACATCGAGCACGCGCGCGGCGGCTTCGGGTTCGGGATCGAGAACGGTCACAATGCTCGCTTCAGGGTCCGGGCGATCGCGTCGAGTCCTTCGGCGACTTCGTCGTCGGTGACCACGAGCGCGGGAATGATGCGGACGACGTTTCCGAATCCCCCGCAGGTGAGGAGCAGCAGACCTTCGGAAATTGCGGTCTGCTGCACACGGGTTGCCGCCGCGGCGTCGGGAGCTCCGTTCTCGTCGACGAATTCGAGAGCTTGCATCAGACCGAGGCCGCGAGCATCGCCGATGGCCGAGTACTGCCCCTTCAGCTCGTTCAGTCCATCGAGAAGAACAGCGCCCTGCTCGGCTGCGTTGTCGACGAGGCCCTCGTCCCGCACCACGTCGAGTGTGGCCACTGCGGCGGCTGCGGCAACGGCGTTGCCGCCGTATGTCCCTCCCTGCGAACCCGGCCACGCCTTGGACATGAGTTCCTCGGACGCAGCGATTGCCGAGATCGGGAAGCCCGAGGCGAGTCCCTTCGCGGTGACGACGATGTCGGGGCGCGCAGCCGAGTGCTCGTGCCCCCAGAACTTGCCGGTGCGCCCGACACCTGCCTGAACTTCGTCGAAGACCAGGACGATGTCGTGTCGATCCGCGCGCTCGCGCAGTCCTTCGAGGAAGGCGGGCGGGGTCGGCAGGTAGCCACCGTCGCCGAGCACAGGTTCGATGATGAACGCGGCAGTGTCGGCGGGGCTGGACACCGTCGCCAGAAGGTAGTCGAGCTCCTTCAGAGCGAACGCGACGGCCGTCTCGGTGTCCCAGCCGTAGCGGAATGCGTACGGGAACGGCGCGATGTGCACGCCTCCCATGATGGGCGAGAAACCGGAACGGAACTTGGTGCCCGCCGTCGTCAGCGACGCCGCCGCGACCGTTCGGCCGTGGAACCCTCCGTGGAACGCGATGATGTTGGGACGCCCGGTGGCCATTCGTGCGAGGCGGATCGACGCCTCGACGGCTTCGGAGCCGGAGTTGGCGTAGAAGACGCTGTTCAGTCCGGCGGGCAGCACGTCACCCAGTTTCTCGGTCAATTCCAGGAGCGGCTTGTGCATCACGGTCGTGTACTGCGCGTGAATGATCTTGCCGACCTGTTCCCGCGCGGCCTCGACGACCTTCGGATGGCAGTGCCCGGTACTGGTGACGCCGATTCCGGTGGTGAAGTCCAGGTACTTGTTTCCGTCGGTTCCGTAGATCCAGCTGCCCGACGCGTAGTCGACGACAACCGGTGTGGCCTGCTTGAGTGCGGGGCTGAGGTGTGTGCGAGCTGGAGCTGTCATGCGAGCTATCGTGGTTCAGGATTTGCAGATTGTCAACAATCTGCAACCAATTGCCTCGTCGGGCTTCGGACGTCGCGGATATCGTCGGCTCATGCCAACGACCCGTGTTGCCGTCCTCGGCAGCATCAACATGGACCTCACGACGTTCACGCCGCGGCTGCCTCAGCCGGGTGAGACCCTGCTCGGCACCACCTTCGCAGCCTCGCAAGGAGGCAAGGGCGCAAACCAGGCGTTGGCGGCCGCACGCTCGGGTGCCGACACGACCTTCCTCGGGGCCGTCGGCTCCGACGCGTTCGGCCAGGATCTGATCGACACTCTGACCGAGGCCGGCATCGACATATCCCTGGTCCGCCACGTCGACGGACCGAGCGGCGTCGCCTCGATATCCGTGGACGGTGACGGCGAGAACACGATCGTCGTCGTCGCGGGCGCCAACTCGTCACTGCTCACCCTGTCCGACGCCGAGCGTGACGCCATCGCGGGGGCCGACATCCTCATGTGTCAACTCGAGATCCCGCTGGAGACCGTCGTCGAGGGTGCTGCACACGCGCGCGACCACGGCACTCTCGTTCTACTCAATCCCTCCCCTGCGCAGGACCTGCCGGACGAGCTCGTCGAGGCCGTCGACGTTCTCGTCGTCAACGAAGCCGAGGCACGGGAGTTGGCCCACGTCGTCTCCCGAGTGCCGCACGTCGTCACCACGCTCGGCGCGCGAGGCGCCCACTACCGCGGCCCCGAGTCGGCATCGGACTTCCGCTCGCCCACGGTCGACGCGATCGACACCACGGGAGCAGGCGACGCGTTCACTGGGGCGCTCGCCGCCGAGTGGTCCTCAGGCCCCGACGACGCAATCCGGTGGGCCTGTGCGGCAGGCGCTTTCGCAGCCACGCGACGGGGCGCCGGTTCCTCGTCGGGAACACGCACGGACATTCGAGGCGTCGGACAGGAATGAGCCTGGCTACGGGCCGTCAGGCAAGCCCGGCGAGCCCGAATCCCGCGGCACACGCCGCAACCGACAGCACGAGCGTGCCGACGGCGTAGCCGATGGCCTTCGCGTGCTTCCCGGATCGGACGAGCCGGACGGTATCGACACTCGCGGTGCTGAACGTGGTGTATCCGCCGCAGAACCCGGTTCCGATCACAGCTTGAAGATCCGTCGAACCATCCTGCAACACAACGAGTCCCGCGAGAAGGCCGAGCACGAGAGAACCCGAGACGTTGATGGCCGCAATCGCCCACGGAATCCCCGATCGCGGAAATCGACTCCTGAACCACGAATCGACGGCGAACCGCGTCACCGCACCGAGTGCGCCCGCAAGAGCGACGAGGACGACGATCACCGAGCACTCCTTCGGCGGTGACCGGCTGCTCCGGCGACGATGCCCGCCCAGGCAGCGACGCCGCCGAGGACCACGGTCCCGGCCCCGTAAGCCGATGCGGTGGACCAGTGTCCGTCACGAGTCAGCAGCACCGCTTCCAGCGCGAACGTGCTGTAGGTGGTGAACGCCCCGCAGAACCCCGTCCCCGCGAGCAGACGTACTCGTTGCCGCACACCGATATCCGGTCCACGCCTCGCCAAGTTCTCCAGCACGAGGCCGAGGACGAACGCTCCGACGATGTTGATCACGAAGGTTGCCACCGGCCACCCGGAAGGCCGGTGCGGCAGCGCCTCCTCCACACCGACACGGGCGAGTGTTCCCACGACGCCGCCGACGAAGACCGACGCCAGCGCCGACATGCTCGAATGCAACGGACGCGTCGACGTCGTTTCGCGCTCTCCAGGATCCCCGCCGGAATCGCGGCCTCCGCCGTCGCCCATGTCGCCTCCTCGTACCACCTTCTGCAGAAGAGTATCGACCCTCGTCCGGTCGTTCCTTGTCACACCGGTGCGGCACGATGGTGCCATGACAACCGCATCGCACACGCCGACAGACCTGCGCGCCGACGCCGAGCGCCTGCTCCGCGAGCTCGCGGGGGACGGTGCGAGCCTGCGCGAGGATCAGTGGGTCGCCATCGAGGCACTCGTGGTCGGTCGACGCCGCGCACTGGTCGTCCAGCGAACCGGGTGGGGAAAGTCGGCGGTGTACTTCATCGCAGCGAAGTTGCTTCGGGAACAAGGCCTCGGCCCGACGGTCATCGTCTCGCCGTTGCTGGCACTGATGCGCAACCAGGTCGCCTCGGCGGAGCGTGCGGGAGTGAAGGCCGCGACCATCAACTCCGGAAACATGACCGAGTGGGAAGACATCCACGCCGACGTCGCAGCGGGCAGACTGGACGTTCTGCTGGTCAGCCCGGAGCGCCTGAACAACCCGGACTTCCGCGATCAGGTTCTACCGTCGCTGGCCGGCGACGCGGGCCTGGTCGTCGTCGACGAGGCCCACTGCGTGTCGGACTGGGGTCATGATTTCCGGCCGGACTACCGTCGCATCAGGACCTTGATCTCCGAACTGAGAGAAGGAATTCCGGTTCTGGCCACCACCGCGACCGCCAACGACAGAGTGGTGTCGGACGTCGCCGCACAGTTGGGAGTCGGCGGCGGTGACACCCTCGTGCTGCGCGGAGGCCTCGAACGGGAATCACTGCATCTGTCGGTCGTGCAGATCGAGAACTCGACCGAGCGAGCGGCGTGGCTCGCGTCGCATCTCGCGCAACTGCCCGGTTCCGGGATCATCTACACCCTGACGGTCTCCGCAGCCAAGGACCTCGCCGCGTTGCTGTCCGATCAGGGCCTCGCCGTTGCCGCGTACACCGGCCAGACCGACACGACGGAACGCGAGTCGCTCGAGACCGACCTGCTGAACAACGACGTCAAAGCTCTGATCGCGACCTCGGCCCTCGGGATGGGATTCGACAAACCGGACCTCGGTTTCGTCGTGCACATGGGCGCCCCTTCATCTCCTATCTCGTACTACCAGCAGGTCGGGCGTGCAGGCCGCGGCACCGATCGCGCCGAGGTGATCCTGCTTCCCGGTCACGAGGACAAGCAGATCTGGAGTTACTTCGCGTCGGTTGCGTTTCCGCGGGAACACGTCGTCAGGCAGGTGATCGAGACTCTCGATCCGGTGAAGCCTCAATCGACACCGGCCCTCGAACCGTTGGTCGACTTGAATCGCAGTCGATTGGAGATGGTCCTCAAGGTCCTCGACGTCGACGGCGCGGTGCAGCGTGTTCGTGGTGGATGGATCGCGACCGGCGAGCCGTGGACGTACGACGCCGAGCGCTACGAGCGGCTCGAACAGGCTCGCGACTCCGAACAGCAGGCCATGGTCGACTACCAACGCACCGACGGCTGTCGCATGGATTTCCTCCGGCGCCAACTCGACGACCCGGACCTGACGGACACTCCGTCCCGATGTGGCCGATGCGACAATTGCACAGGCCAGTCTTACTCTGCACAGGTCGAACAGGCTGCTGTCGATCAGGCTCGCAGCAGGTTGGACCGCCCGGGACTCGACCTTCCCCCGCGCAAGCAGTGGCCGAGCGGAATGAAGAAGCTCGGCGTCTCACTGTCGGGAAAGATCACCGACGGGCACGAACCCGGTCGCGTCCTGGGAAGGTTGACCGACCTCGTCTGGGGAAACCGCCTGCGTTCCGTCCTCGACGGTCCGGACGAGGCAGCGCCGTCGTCGTTGGTCGATGGATGCATCAAGGTCCTCGCATCGTGGGATTGGAAGGTCCGCCCGACGGCTGTCCTGGCCCTCGAATCCGCGTCGCACCCGGTACTCGTCAGGTCCGTGGCGAGCGAGCTCGCACGGATCGGCCGGCTCACCGACCTGGGAGTTCTCGGTCAACGGCCAGATCATCCGGTGGTGACGGCCTCCAACTCGGCCTTTCGGGTCGCGGGGCTCGTGGACTCCTGGGACATCCCGGACCTCGACAGCGTCGACGGGCCGATACTGCTGGTCGACCTCGTGACCGACACCGGATGGACGTTCACCTGCGCCGCCGACGCCCTGCGTAGGGCCGGAGCGGACGCCGTGCTCCCGTTCGCTCTTGCCACCCCCAAGTAGACGCCCCGAGGACACTAAGTCCAGACTGTGGATCGGCGGCAGGTTATCGGAGCCGAAACTGCTCGCCGTTACCCTGAATCACACATTTGTGACCAGCGTCACAATCACCCTCTAACCTGGGGAAGCAAGGTGGTTTAGAGGGTCAATTTCCCGGGGTACATGAAATGCCATGGCTACCTTGTTACGTTTGTATTTCCTATGAAGCCCGCACAGCTGAGAGCGACCTCAATCACTGCGCCGGACGCAGTGAAGTTTCGTAGTCCAAAGATTTCCGACGGAGTCCGGCTCTGGGAGATCGCAAGAGATTCGAGGGTGCTCGATCTCAACTCGAGCTACTCGTACATCCTGTGGTGCAGGGACTTTGCTGCAACATCCGTCGTGTCGGATGTCGGCGGCAGAGCAGTTGGTTTCGTCACCGGCTACATCCGGCAAGACTCCCCCACAACGTTTTTCGTGTGGCAGGTTGCGGTCGATGCCGATCAACGAGGCAAAGGTCTCGCCGGTCGTATGTTGAACGAACTGCTCGATCGCCTCACCCCCCAGGGCATCACACACCTGGAAACCACGATCAGCCCCGACAACGAGGCCTCGATCGCACTGTTCACGGCCCTCGCTCGAACACGAGGGACCGACATTGGAAAATCAGATCTGTTCGCGCCCAATGATTTCCCTGATAGCCACGAGGCCGAGGAGCTCTACACCGTAGGCCCCGCCGCCGTGCGCACAAACGAAAGGAACAAGCAGAACATGACCGAAAAGATTGTTACCACAGAGAAGCCCGACGTCTTCGAGACAGTCGAGTCCGCGGTCCGCAGCTACAGCCGTCAGTGGCCCGCTGTGTTCAAGACCGCGAAGAACTCGACCCTCGTGGACGAGAACGGCCGCGAGTACCTCGACTTCTTCGGTGGCGCAGGCGCACTGAACTACGGCCACAACAACCAGATCCTCAAGGACGCTCTGGTGGATTACATCCAGAGTGACGGCATCACGCACGGGCTGGACATGTCCACCGTCGCCAAGCGCGAGTTCCTCGAGTCGTTCAAGAAGAACATCCTTGACCCGCGCGGACTCGACTACAAGGTTCAGTTCCCCGGCCCCACAGGCGCCAACACCGTCGAGGCAGCTCTGAAGCTCGCCCGCAAGGTGACCGGACGTGAGTCGATCATCAACTTCACCAACGCTTTCCACGGCATGACACTCGGCGCGTTGTCGGTCACCGGCAACTCGATGAAGCGAGCCGGCGCCGGAATTCCGCTGGTGCACACCACCCCGATGCCGTACGACAACTACTTCGGCGGTGTCACCGAGGACTTCCAGTGGTTCGAGCGTGTCCTCGACGACTCCGGCAGCGGATTCAACCGTCCGGCAGCAGTCATCGTCGAAACCATCCAGGGTGAAGGCGGCATCAACGTCGCTCGTCCGGAATGGCTTCGTGCACTGGCCGAGCTGTGCTCGCGCCGCGAGATCCTGCTGATCGTCGACGACGTCCAGATGGGGTGCGGCCGCACCGGCCAGTTCTTCTCCTTCGAAGAGGCGGGCATCGTCCCGGACATCGTCACGCTGTCGAAGTCCATCGGCGGCTACGGAATGCCCATGGCACTCACCCTCTTCAAGCCTGAGCTCGACGTGTGGGCGCCGGGTGAGCACAACGGCACCTTCCGTGGTTTCAACCCGTCGTTCGTCACCTCGAAGACGGCCATCGACACTTACTGGTCCGACGACAAGTTCGAGAAGGAAGTTCTCGCCAAGGGCGAGCACATCCAGGACAACTTCATCAAGCTGTGCGCCAAGTACGACGGGGTGTCCACCCGCGGTCGCGGCATGGTCCAAGCGCTCGTGTTCGACGAGCCGGAGAAGGCAGGCAAGGTCGCTGCACTCTGCTACGACGAAGGACTGCTCGTCGAGACCGCAGGTCCGTCCGACGAGGTCGTCAAGCTGCTTCCGCCGCTGACCACGACCGTCGAAGAACTCGATCGCGGACTGGACATCATCGCAGGTGCTACTGCCAAGGTGTGCTCCTGATCCAGCAGGATCCGATCCTGCTGCACACCATCGAGCTGCACATTCGTCGAAGGGAGACAACACATGATCGTGCGTACCACCGAGGAAATCACCGGGACCGATCGCGACATCTCGAGCGAGGACGGCAACTGGCGCAGCAAGCGCATCGTCCTGGGCGGCGACAAGGTCGGTTTCTCGTTCCACGAGACCACCATTCAGGCCGGCACGGTGAACAACTTCCACTACGCCAACCACATCGAGGCCGTCTGGCTCATCGAGGGTGAAGGCACGTTGACCGATCGCGAGACCGGCGAGACGTACGAACTCGGTCCGGGATCGATGTACCTGCTGAACGGCAACGAGCGCCACACCGTCGAGCCGCGCACCCAGATGCGCATGTTGTGTGTGTTCAACCCGCCGGTAGTCGGCAACGAGACCCACGACGAGAACGGTGTCTACCCGCTCGTGGAAGTTCCCGCATAAAGTTTGTTCTCATGACTCCACCCCGCTCGAATGCTGTTGCCGTCGGACCTGAAGAGGACCGCATCACGGTTTCTGCGATCGAGCGGGGTGGAGCCGTTGTTGCGCCTCTGGCCGACGCGTCGGGCCTAGTCTGGACCGAGGGGCCGTCGAGGTTTCCGACGGCTCTGCCGTCGACCGTCGAGTGGGTGCAGCTGCCGTCCGCGGGTGTCGAAGCGTGGTTCGAGGCCGGAGTGTTCGACGCCCATTCTTCGGTTCTGTTCACCTCCGCTGCGGGCGCCTACGCTGCCACCGTCGCCGAACACGCTCTTGCACTGCTGCTCGCGGGCGTGCGTGCTCTGCCCGAGCACCTCGAAGCCCGCTCCTGGCAGCAGGAGCGATTTCTGAGCAAGGTCGGCACGCTGCGCGGGTCGACGGTCACGATCCTCGGAGCAGGCGGAATCGGCCGGGCGTTGATCCCGCCGCTCACCGCGCTCGGGGCGGAGGTCGTCGCGGTGAACCGCTCGGGCCGACCCGTGCCGGGTGCAGTGCGCACGTTGCCCGTCACCGCTCTGGCCGATGTGTGGCCCGGCACCGACCACGTCGTGATCGCTGCACCGGCGACACCGGCCACCCGCCACCTCGTCGGCGCGCAGGAACTGGCTCGGCTGCAGAAGCATTCCTGGCTGATCAACGTGGCACGTGGGTCACTCGTGGACACCGATGCTCTGGTCGACGCCCTCACTGCCCGGACCATCGGTGGCGCAGGCCTCGATGTCACCGACCCCGAGCCGCTGCCCGACGGCCATCCTCTGTGGACGTTGCCGAACGCGATCGTCACTCCGCACGACTCGAACCCGACCGCGCTACGTCACGCTGCCTACGCCGACCACGTCGCATCCAACGTCGCGCGCTTCGTCGCAGGTGAGACGCTTGCCGCGCGCATCGACTCGACGCAGGGATACTGAGCGCTAACCTGGAGAACGTGGCAACGACAGTCCGCGCAGCCCCCTCTGCCAGCCGGCTCGACGACATCGTCGAGCTGCTGACCGGCAAGCGGGTCGCCGTCGTGTCGGGCGCAGGTATGTCCACCGATTCCGGGATTCCCGATTACCGGGGCCCGGACTCTCCGCCGCGCAACCCGATGACCTTCCAGCAGTTCGTCGGCGACGACGAGTTTCGCCGTCACTACTGGGCACGCAACCACGTCGGCTGGCGACACATGGACGCTGCGCAACCCAACCGCGGCCACCGAGCTCTCGCGGCCCTGGAGCGTCGCGGAAACGTTTCCGGCGTCATCACCCAGAACGTGGACATGCTGCACACCAAGGCAGGCAGCCGACGGGTCATCGACCTACATGGTGTCTACGCCCGCGTGACGTGCCTCGACTGCGGACGGCTCGTGTCCAGGTACACACTGGCCCGTCGCCTCGAAACGCGAAACCCCGGCTTTCTCGCCAGCGTCGCGCCGGCCGACGGCGTGGAAATCGCCCCCGACGCCGATGCTGTCATCTCCAGCACCGCCCACTTCCGCATGGTGGACTGCGAGGCGTGCGGTGGTGTGCTGAAACCGGACATCGTGTACTTCGGGGAGAGTGTCCCCAAGCCTCGAGTCGCGGAAGCGTTCGACCTCGTCGACTCGGCGGACGCACTTCTCGTACTCGGGTCGTCTCTCACGGTGATGTCGGGCCTGCGGTTCGTCCGCCGCGCCGCGAAAGCAGGCATCCCCATCGTCGTGGTCAACCGTGGATCCACCCGCGGCGACGAATTCGCATCGATCGTCAGCGCTGCCGGGTGCTCGGAAACTCTCACCGGACTGCTCGACGCGCTGCCGCCAGTGCACTGACCACAACCACAACCGGCCCCTGGCGCTCCTCACCGCTCGAATGAATCCCCGAGTCCGCTACAGCTCCACGGACACCAGGTCGTCGGCGTGAACCACTGGCCGCTGGAGTTCGGGAGCCAGGTCGGAGCTCGACTTCCCGAGCATGCCGGACAACTCTGACGCGTCGTACGCCACTACTCCCCTGGCGACGACGGCTCCAGCGGGATTGCGCAGTGCAACGACGTCGCCTCCGTGGAAGTTGCCGGTGATACCGACGATGCCGGCGGACAGCAGCGAGCGCCTGAGTTCGACGACGGCACGCACGGCGCCCGCGTCGAGGTGCAGGTCGCCGTCGACATCCGCGGCGTGCCGGACCCAGAACTTCCGTGACGACAGTCGGATCGGCCGGGCAGCGAAGGCCGTTCCGACTCCCGCATCGGTGAGTGCGTCGTTCGCGTCGGACGCAGCGGCAAGCAGGACCGGCACACCAGCATCGGCTGCGAGTCGCGCAGCGGACAATTTGGAGGCCATTCCGCCCGTGCCGAGTGCTCCTCCGGATCCTGCAACCACTCCGTCCAGGTCTTCCGGGCTGTCGACCTCGGGGATGAGCGTCGCGTCGCCCTTGCGCGGGTCGCCGTCGTACAGACCGTCGACGTCGGACAGCAGAACCAGTGCGTCTGCTCCCGACAGGTGCGCGACGAGGGCTGCCAGCCGATCGTTGTCACCGAATCGGATCTCGGCGGTGGCGACCGTGTCGTTCTCGTTCACCACGGCGACCGCTCCGAGCGAGCGCAACCGGTCCAACGTACGTTGCGCGTTTCGGTGATTGGTGCGTCTGGCGATGTCCTCGGCCGTCAGCAGTACCTGCCCGACGGTACGACCGAAACGTCCGAACGACGTGCCCCACGCATGCGCCAACGCGAGCTGGCCGACACTGGCCGCAGCCTGTTTGGTCGCGAGGTCTCGTGGCCGCTTGGTCAATCCGAGCGGCGCAATTCCGGCGCCGATGGCACCGGACGACACGACGATCACGTCGGTCCCGGCACGCATACGAGTCTCGACGGCTTCCGCCAACGCATCGAGACGCGTGACGTCGAGGCCGCCGACCAGGGACGTCAGCGCCGAGGATCCGATCTTGACGACGATGCGCTTGGCGCCCGCGATGGTGCTTCTCGTCGCCGATACCCTTGACGCAGAATCGGATTCAGCGCTCACGTTCCCTCACTCTTCGGGGTCGAGCCCACGCCGGACTCGACGAGCGTGCTTACGTTCGTCCGCGCTGATGCGCTCGACCTGATCGAGCCGTGCGTCGGTGCCACGTCCGGTGCGGACGATGTCGACGCCGGCGGAAGTCTGCGGTTCCCAGTCGAACGTGACGTCACCGATGGTGACCGATGCGCCCGGCTCCGCTCCGAGTTTGATCAACGCGTCCTCGACGCCGAGACGTGCCAACCTGTCGGCGAGGTAGCCCACGGCCTCGTCGTTGCTGAACTGTGTCTGCGCGACCCACCGTTCGGGTCGTGTACCGAGCACCAGGAAACCGCCGGGCACGTCGGGATCCTTGACGACCTCGAAGCCGTCCTCGTTGCGTGCCACCGGACGGATCACTGCACGACGAGGCTCTGCAGGCGGGTGCGCCACCCGGTACTCCTCGACCATCTTCGCCAGAGCGAAGATCAAGGGCTTCAATCCTTCTCGGCTCACAGCCGAGATCGTGAACACCGGCCAACCGCGCGCCTCGAACTCGGGGGTCACCATCTCGGCGAGCTCGGCAGCCTCCGGGATGTCGGCCTTGTTGAGCACGACGATGCGGGGACGGTCGGCCAGGTCACCCAGGCTCGCATCACCGAGCAGCGCAGGCTTGTAGGCAGCGAGTTCGGCTTCCAGCGCGTCGACGTCCGAGACCGGATCGCGACCGGGATCCAGTGTCGCGCAGTCGACCACGTGAGCGAGCACCGCTGTCCGCTCCAGGTGCCGGAGGAAGTCGAGACCGAGCCCCTTGCCCTGGCTGGCTCCGGGAATCAGACCAGGAACGTCGGCGACGGTGTAGGTCGTGTCACCGCTGGACACGACACCCAGGTTCGGCACGAGTGTCGTGAACGGGTAGTCCGCGATCTTCGGCTTGGCGGCCGACAGCACCGACACGAGAGATGATTTACCGGCGGACGGAAAGCCGACGAGTCCGATGTCCGCGACGGATTTGAGCTCGAGCACCAGGTCGCGCTCGACGCCTTCCTCACCGAGGAGGGCGAAGCCGGGAGCCTTACGGGCTTTGGACGACAGCGCTGCGTTGCCGAGTCCGCCCCGGCCGCCGGGCGCAGCGTCGAATCGAGTGCCCTCACCGATCATGTCCGCGAGAATGCGGCCGTCCTTGTCCAGGACGACGGTACCGTCGGGCACCTTCAGAATCAGATCCTCGCCGTTGGCGCCCTCTCGGTTGCCACCCATGCCCTGGGTTCCGTTGCTGGCCTTGGCGTGCGAGTGGAAGTGGAAGTCGAGCAGCGTGTGCACACTGCTGTCCACGACGAAGATAACTCCGCCGCCGCGTCCACCGTTGCCGCCGTCGGGTCCGCCGAGCGGTTTGAACTTCTCGCGATGAACCGAAGCGCAGCCGTTGCCGCCTTTACCGGCGCTGACGTGCAGCACCACGCGGTCTATGAATCGTGACATGGCTGCCTTCGATCCTTCCTCGGTCAGGTGACCGAATGTCTGTGCCCCACGAACGCGATAAGGGCGGACCGGGTGTCTTAGACCCTGGTCCGCCCTCGTCGTAGATCGTGGAGTGCGCCGTGCGGATCGCGTGCGATCCCCGGGCGCGGATGGTGCAGCGGAGACTAGGCCTCGACTGCGACCGGAACGATGTTCACGGTCTTGCGTCCACGCTTGGCGCCGAACTCGACGGCACCTGCGGACAGTGCGAACAGTGTGTCGTCGCCACCACGGCCGACTCCGACACCGGGGTGGAAGTGCGTGCCGCGCTGACGAACCAGGATCTCGCCTGCGCTGACCGTCTGGCCACCGAAACGCTTGACGCCGAGGCGCTGTGCATTCGAGTCGCGACCGTTACGGGAGCTGGATGCACCCTTCTTATGTGCCATGTTGCGTACCCTCCTCGGGTAAGAAGATCGCCGGTGCCCTGTGAGAAACCGGCTGAGAAGAACTGGTTACTTGATACCGGTGACCTTGAGGACGGTCAGCTTCTGCCTGTGTCCCTGACGCTTGTGGTATCCGGTCTTGTTCTTGAACTTGTGGATGCGGATCTTCGGGCCCTTGGTGTGCTCGACGATCTCGCCGGCGACGGAGATCTTCGCCAGCTTCTCTGCATCTGTGGTCAGGTCGGAACCGTCAACGACGAGGACCGGAGCAAGCGAGACAGCAGTGCCGGGCGCTCCCTCGATCTTCTCGACCTTGACGAGGTCACCAACAGCGACCTTGTACTGCTTTCCGCCGGTCTTGACGATCGCGTACGTTGCCATCGGAGGGCTACCCCTTGCTTCTTCGAACTTGCTCGCGCTGCCCACGGCAACACGACTGGTCTGATCTTGCTTTGTTCTTGCTTTCAAACATCCCGGCATCTATCCCGATCAACGCTCCTGCCTTCCGCGAACGGAGCCAGGGCACAGCAGAACGGTGTCGCCGGGAGCGACTTATCAAGGTTACGGCAGACGGGCGGCCATGGTCAAACCGCCCGTCCCCTGTTCCCTATGCGTCTACGGGAGGACCCGCCGGTCGTGCTGCACTGCGGCGGCGCCGCGGCCGAGCCACCGGCAGTTCTTCCGGCACGTCCCCTGCATCCACCTGGGCGAATGCAGGCGTCGTCACCGGTTCCGGCGCAGGCTCGTCCGCAGCGTCCGTGCCGTCCGACGTTGCCGAGATCACGAAGACTGCTCCCGCGTCCGGTCCGGTCTCGGTCGGTGCTGCAGCCTTGCGAGCCACTCGCCGTCCGCGCTTGGCCTTGACCGGAGCCTCGGACGCTGCGGGTTCGTCCGCTGCACCCGACTCGGCGACAGCAGGTTCGGGCGCAGCCTCTTCGGCAGCGGGACGATCCGTTGCCGCTTCCGATGACGGAGTCTCGGCATCCACGTGCGTGGTCGACTCTGCTGCTTCGGCTGCGCCTGTGTCTTCGACTACTGCCGATGCAGTGGGACGCGACGCCTTTCGGCGTGCACCGCGTCCACCTCGACGGGACGAGCCGGTGGGTGCCGCTTCCGTGCCGTTCGACTGGGACTCCTGCAGAGCCCCTGCGTCCGACACCGATGCGTCCGACACCGCCACGTCCGACACCGCTACGTCCGACACCGCTACGTCCGATACCGATGCGTCGTCGTTGCCCTGTACGGCGGCGACGTCCGAGGCGTCGATGACCTTGTTCTCCGTCGACGCCGATGCGTCGTGTTCCACCACGTCGGCGGGTGTGACGTCGGCGACGACTTCGTCGTGGTGCGCTGCCATTGCCAGGGCGACCGGATGGGCTCGCTTGACGGCAGGCTCAGCCGTGGGTTCGGAGTGATCGGAGCCGTGGGAGTGGCCATTCCCCGTGCCGTTGCCGTTGGAACCGGCGTTGCCGTTGGAACCGGAGTTGTCGGACTTGTCGCGTCCACGACGCTTGCGCTGCGAACCGGAGTCCCCTCGTGAGGAGCCCGAGCGTGCACCGTCGTCGGGCTTGGCCTCCACCGGGAACGGATGCACGATGATTCCGCGACCCTGGCAGTGCTCACAGGTCGTCGAGAAAGCCTCGACCAGACCGGTTCCGAGCTTCTTGCGTGTCATCTGGACGAGACCCAGCGACGTCACCTCGGACACCTGATGGCGTGTTCGGTCGCGACCGAGAGCTTCGGTCAGTCGACGCAGAACGAGGTCACGGTTCTGTTCGAGCACCATGTCGATGAAGTCGACGACGATCATGCCGCCGATGTCACGGAGGCGCATCTGCCGGACGACTTCCTCGGCTGCTTCGAGGTTGTTGCGGGTGACCGTCTCTTCGAGGTTTCCGCCCGCGCCGGTGAACTTGCCGGTGTTGACGTCCACCACGGTCATCGCTTCGGTGCGGTCGATCACCAGGGTGCCGCCGGACGGGAGCCACACCTTGCGATCGAGTGCCTTCGCGAGCTGCTCGTCGATTCGGTGGGCCTCGAACACGTCGGGCTGACCTGGTTCGGCGACGTGGCGCTCGAGCTTGGGCAGCATGTCGGCGGCGACGGTTTCGATGTAGGTCGACGTTGTCGACCATGCCTTGTCACCTTCGATGACGAGCTTGACGAAGTCCTCGTTGAACAAGTCGCGGATGACCTTCACCAGCAGATCGGGCTCTTCGTAGAGCGTCTGCGGCTGGCTGCCCTTGCCGGACTCGGCCTTCGCCGATGCTTCCTCGATGGATGCCCACTGCGCCTGCAGCCGCGACACGTCGCGGGCCAACTCTTCCTCGCTGACACCCTCCGCAGCCGTGCGGATGATGACGCCTGCCTCGGACGGGACGATGTCGCGGAGAATTTCCTTCAGACGCTTGCGTTCGGTGTCCGGAAGCTTGCGGCTGATGCCGGTCGAGCTGCCGCCGGGCACGTACACGAGGTAGCGACCGGCCAGCGACAGCTGCGTCGTGAGCCGGGCACCCTTGTGCCCCACCGGGTCCTTGCTGACCTGCACCAGGACTTGATCGCCCGGCTTGAGTGCCTGCTCGATCTTGCGGGAGTTGCCTCCCAGACCGGCGGCGTCCCAGTTGACCTCGCCTGCGTAGAGCACACCGTTGCGGCCACGGCCGATGTCGATGAACGCGGCTTCCATGCTCGGCAGCACGTTCTGGACGCGTCCGAGGTACACGTTGCCGACCATCGACGCCGACGCACTGCTGGTGACGAAGTGCTCCACCAGCACGCCGTCCTCGAGAACGGCCACCTGTGTGGTGTCGCCGTGATCCGGGAAGGACTTCTCGCGAACCACCATCACGCGGTCCACGGATTCGCGACGAGCCAGGAATTCGGATTCGGTCAGGATCGGCGGACGGCGACGGCCGGCGTCGCGTCCGTCGCGTCGACGCTGGCGCTTCGCTTCGAGCCGCGTCGATCCGGTGATGCCCTGAACTTCGTCCTTGTTGCGGGACTTGGTGCGCGGCTCACGCTCGTGAACGACGGTGTTGGGCGGGTCGTCCTCGGACGATGCAGTGTCCGACGACGCGTCACCGGAACTGCGGCGACGACGGCGACGACGCCTGCGGCGGCTCGAACCGTCGGCTGCATCCTGCTCGTCGTCCGAATCGTCGGAGTCGGACTCGGCCGACGCGTCGCCGTTGTCCTGCACATCGTCGTCACCCGACTCGGCCGATGCGTCGTCGGCGGACTTGGCGCCGCCACGTGACCTGCTACGCCGACGCGAGCGCCGTTCACCGGTCGGCTTCGAGTCCTCGGCGGTGTCATCCTCGGTGGATTCGTCCTCCGAGTCACTGCTGTCGGTGTCACTGTCCGACCCCGAGGGCTCGGACGGAGCCGCGACGTCATCGGCATCCGAGTCGGCGCCCTGATCGCCGGCACCCTGGTCATCGGCGTCGTTCGAGCTGGAGTCGTCCGGGCTGCTGTCGCCGGCCTGGTCACCACGTCCACGGCCGCGACCTCGGCGTCCACGACGGCGGCGACGCGGCTGAGAGTTGTCGTCGTCGGCATCCCCGTCGTCGGAACCGTCCTCCGACGAGGTGTCCACGGAGGAGGTCGCGTCGGACGGCGTTTCGTCGATGCCTGCGTCTGCGGAAGCGGGCTTGCTGTCCGGCGAGTCGGTTGCCTGGGGGCGGGTGCCCTCGGACTCCTCGGTCGAGGCGTCTGCAGTCGCGGTCACTGCCTGCGTGTCCGCTGCGTTCGGGTTCGCGTCTGCTGCCGACGAGTCCGCCGCGGGGCCAGCTGCCTTCTTGCTCCGACGCCGCGCACGAGGAGGTTCGGCTACGGCCTCGGGCTGGAGGAAGAGAGGTCCGGAGAAAGTCGGACGTGCCACCGGAGCCGCAGTGTCGGTTGCAGCAGCGTCGGCCGCAGCGCTCTCGGCGGGCACGTCGGTCGAGAACAAGGTCTGCGCGGGCTGAGGCTCAGCGACGTCCGGCTCAGCGACGTCCGGCTCAGCGACGTCCGGCTCTGCGACGTCCGGCTCTGCGACGTCCGGCTCGGCGACCTGCGCCTCTACCGCCTCGGGTGCTACAGCAGCCGGTTCCACAGCAGCGGGTTCCACAGCAGCGGGTTCCACAGCAGCGGGTTCCACAGCAGCGGGCGTCACCGCTTCCGGCTCTGCGAACGAGGCGTGGACCGTCTGGGCGACGTCGCGGCCGAGGCTGGACTGTGCGCTGCGGGCCTCGATACCGAGTTCGCCGAGCTTGGCCAGCACTTGCTTGCTGGTCACCCCGATGATCTTCGCCAGCGCGTGCACGCGCAGGCGGTCCGGGAACGTCGGGGCTACCTCGGCGCCACCTTCTGCACTTCCCGTGTTCGAATTCTGTACATCTTCCGGCGGGGCTTGATCGGCCACGTATGTCTCCTCGGGCCCCCGGGCGCGTCCACCTTCGACTGCTGGGTGTGACGCGGCCACGCGAGGGCAATCCTTGTGTCCTGACGAAAGGTTTGACGTCAGTGTTGTCTTGTCACGCTCTTGGTCTCGCTCCGTGTCCGAGGCACCGCCACGGTCTGTGGTCGGTGCACCGAGCACGGTGCCTGGCTGGATGGCTGTGGTGTCCTCCGGTACGAGCGCCTGATCATCAAGCTTGCCTGTGACGGCGGAGGCTTCCGCTCGCCGTCGGCAGCGATGACGGGCATCGCACGCGAAGGTGTCATCCGGTTGCTGACACGAGAACACCGATGTGTCGGCGTTCGATCGTCCTGCTGGTACTGAAAATTTCTCGAATGCTGGTGGTCGGTGAAACTGAAACTGTGTAAGCAACCTTCGCCAGTATCCCACACCGAGGGTCGCCTGCCCGCCACACCGCCGAGAATGCGTCCTCAGCGGCGTGGCGAAGGGCCGGTTCGTGCTGCGGTATCGAGCGGGTCAGGACAGTCCGGGGAACCACAGTGCGATCTCGCGCTCGGCGGATTCCACCGAGTCGGAGCCGTGCACGAGGTTCTGCTGCCCGTCGAGGGCGAGGTCCGCGCGGATGGTACCGGGGACGGCCTTGGCGACCGGGTCGGTTCCTCCGGCGATCTGACGGAACGCCGCGATCGCGCGTGGCCCTTCGAGGACAGCGGCGACGACGGGTCCCGAGGTGATGAACTCGAGCAGGTCGGGGAAGAACGGCTTGCCTTCGTGCTCGGCATAGTGGGCACTGGCCAGCGCGGTCGGAACGGTCTTGAGCTCGAGGGCTGCGATGCTCAATCCCTTCTTCTCGATGCGGCCGAGTATCTCTCCCACGTATCGGCGGGCTACTCCGTCGGGCTTGATCAGTACAAGGGTGCGCTCAGTCACGATCACAGACAGTAGTGGACAGTGCTCGCGCACTCATCCCTGGCGTCGACCTTCGGCGTCGACTTCCCCCGCGTGAGACGTCAGTCCCGCTGGCCGTACAGCATTCCGCGTTCGATTCGGCGCGTGATGTCTCGGCGGAGATACAGCAGGTAGGCCCACACTGCCGCGAAGATCAGCCCGACGATTCCGATCGACAGGTGGATGAACACTCCGAGGATCACGAGAACCTGGAGAACGAGGTTGATCTGCATCCCCTGCGGGCGGCGCTGCATTCCGCTCGCGAGGATCATCAGGACGGCGAGTCCGACGATGTAGAGCGTCGAGAACCACGTGAGCCCGCCTCCGACCGTCGCGACCACCGGCAGTGCCAGCAGGATCACGATCATTTCGAGGATCAGGGTTCCCGCGCAGACTCCCCGGAAGCCCTTCCACGGATCGTTGGTGGGCGGTTTGAACCCACCGGTCGCCTCGGTCATACCGGTTCCTTTCCGAACAGGGTTCTGGCGGCACCTGCGGTCACGACCGAACCGGTGACGACGACGCCCGCTCCGGACACTGCTTCACCAGGGTCAGCGACCTCTTCGGCCAGGCCGATGGCGGTTTCCAACGCGTCGGCCAGGGTCGGCGACACCACCACACGTTCGTCACCGAATTTGGCGACGGCGATGTTGGCGAGTTCTTCCACGTCCATTGCGCGCGGAGAACCGTTGTGGGTGACGACGATCTCGTCGAACACGGGCTCGAGCGCGGTCAACATCGCGTCGACATCCTTGTCGCCCATGACGCTGACGACACCCACCAATTTGCGGAAGTCGAACTCGTCGGCCAGCGTGGCCGCGAGTGCGCGCACACCGTGCGGATTGTGCGCGGCGTCGAGGAAGACCGTCGGTGCATTGCGCACCCGCTCGAGTCGTCCTGGGTTCACGATGGAGCCGAAGGCCGCGCGGACGATCTCGACGTCGAGTTGCCTGTCCGCTCCCGCACCGAAGAAGGCTTCCACCGCGGCCAGGGCGAGAGATGCGTTGTGCGCTTGATGTTCGCCGTGCAGGGGAAGAAAGATGTCGGTGTAGACGCCGCCGAGGCCTTGCAGTTCGAGTTGCTGACCGCCGACGGCGATCCGGCGGGCAAGTACACGGAACTCAGACCCTTGACGGGCGACGGCTGCGTCCGCCTCGACCGCGGCGCGGAGGACGACGTCGAGAGCCTCCGGCTTCTGCTCCGCGATGACGGCGACCGTGTCTCTCGGCACGAGCCGTTCCGGCGCCTTCTTGATGATGCCCGCCTTCTCCCCCGCAATTCCTGCGAGGTCGGAGCCGAGAAACTCCGTGTGGTCGAGGTCGATCGGCGTGATGACCGCGACTTCACCGTCGACGACGTTGGTCGCATCCCACCGGCCGCCCAATCCGACTTCCACGACGGCGACTTCGACGGGTGCCTCCGCGAACGCGGCGAATGCCATCGCGGTGGTCACCTCGAACTTGCTCATTCTCGGACCACCGGCAGCCTGCGACTGCGCGTCGATCATCTCCACGAAAGGTGCGATCTCGTTGTAGGTGTCGACGTAGAGTCGCGGCGAGATCGGTGCGCCGTCGATACTGATACGTTCCGTGGCCACCTGTAGGTGAGGGCTCGTCGTCCGACCGGTGCGCCGATGGAAATGCGTCAGCAACGCGTCGATCATCCGGGTGACCGATGTCTTCCCGTTCGTCCCCGCGACGTGGATGGACGGATACGCCTTCTGCGGCGAGCCCAGAAGGTCCATCAGCGCCGCGATCCTTGCGGTGCTCGGCTCGATCTTCGTCTCGGGCCAGCGCTTGTCGAGCTCGGCCTCGACGAGAGCCAACTCGGCGAGATCGACTGGCCCTGGGTCGCCCTGGCTCGCGGGCTGATCGAATTCGGTCACTACTCACCCGTCGTTTCGAGTCGCGCCGAGATGCGCGCGATCTCCTCGGTGGCGATCTGCTGTCGGGTGCGGATCTTGTCGACGACGGCATCCGGCGCCTTGGCGAGGAACGCCTCGTTGCCGAGTTTCGCGGTGGTCTGGGCGAGTTCCTTCTCCGCGGCCGCGAGATCCTTGACCAATCGCGCTCGTTCGGCGACCAGATCGACCGTTCCCGACGTGTCGAGCTCCACGGTGACCGTCGCCTGCGACAGCCGGACCTCGACGGAGGCGGTGGCGCTGAAGCTGTCGTCCGGTTCGGTCAGTTTGGCCAACGAACGGGTCGCGGCCACTTGGTCGGTGATGTCGGCGTCCTCGACGCCGACAATCCTCGCCGCGACCTTCTGCGACGGCTTCAGTCCCTGATCGCTCCGGAACCGGCGAACCTCGGTGATCAGCTTCTGCATGTCCGAGACACGCCGTGCGGCAACCGGATCGGCGTCCACTCCGCTGTCGGTCGGCCAGGACGCGATCACGACGGACTCGCCGCCGGTGAGCACCTTCCACAGCGTCTCCGTCACGAAGGGCACGACCGGATGGAGCAGGCGAAGAACGGCGTCGAGCACGTTGCCGAGCACGCCTCGCGTCGACTCCGCATGCGCGGTGTCCGCGAACTGAACCTTCGCGATCTCGAGGTACCAGTCGCAGACCTCGTCCCACGCGAAGTGGTACAGCGCCTCGCATGCCTTGCTGAACTCGTACCGCTCGAACGCGGCGTCGACCTCGCCGCGGACCTGCTCGAGCCGATCGAGAATCCACCGGTCGGCGTCGGTGAGGTCGGTGCGAGCCGGCAGCTCGTCGGGCGCAGCGCCGTTCATCAGTGCGAATTTCGTCGCGTTGAAGAGCTTGTTGGCGAAGTTGCGCGAGGACTGCGCGTGGTCCTCGCCCACCGACAGGTCGGCCCCGGGATTGGCGCCTCGTGCAAGCGTGAAGCGCAGTGCATCCGCACCGAAGCGGTCGACCCAGTCCAGCGGGTCGATTCCGTTGCCGCGGGATTTGGACATCTTCTTGCCGAACTGGTCCCGGACGAGACCGTGCAGGAAGACGTCCTTGAACGGAACGTTGCCCGGCTCTGCGCCTGCATTCACCGACGCATCGCCGGAGACGTAGGTGCCGAACATCATCATGCGAGCGACCCAGAAGAACAGAATGTCGTAGCCGGTGACCAGCACGCTCGTCGGATAGAACTTGGCCAGGTCGGCGGTCTCGTCCGGCCATCCCATCGTCGAGAACGGCCAGAGGCCGGACGAGAACCAGGTGTCGAGAACATCCGGGTCCTGCACCCAGCCTTCGGGGGCGGTCTCGCCCGGGCCCAGGCACACGGTCTCGCCGTCGGGGCCGTACCAGATCGGGATGCGATGACCCCACCAGAGCTGACGGGAGATGCACCAGTCGTGCATGTTGTCGACCCAGGCGAACCAACGCGGTTCCTGGCTTGCGGGATGAATGACGGTGTCGCCGTTGCGGACTGCGTCGCCTGCCGCTTTCGCCAGGCCGTCGACCTTGACCCACCACTGCAGGGAGAGGCGTGGTTCGATGGATTCACCACTGCGCTCGGAGTGTCCGACGCTGTGGAGGTAGGGCCGCTTCTCGGCGACGACACGTCCCTGCTCGGCCAATGCCTCGCGCACCTTCACCCGGGCTTCGAACCGGTCGAGACCGTCGAATTGCGTACCGGTGTCGGCGATTCGGCCGGTCTTGTCCATGATGGTCGGCATCGGCAGGTTATGCCTCAGCCCCATCTCGAAGTCGTTGGGATCGTGCGCGGGCGTGATCTTGACCGCGCCGGTACCGAATTCGGGATCGACGTAGTCGTCGGCGATGATCGGGATGTCGCGGCCGGTGAACGGGTGCGGCAGCGTCGTGCCGACGAGGTGCTTGTACCGCTCGTCCTCGGGGTGGACGGCCACCGCGGTGTCACCGAGCATCGTTTCGACACGCGTGGTCGCGACGATCACGTGTGGTTCGTCGTCGTTCAGCGACCCGTATCGCAGCGACACGAGTTCGCCCTCGACGTCCTCGAACTTGACCTCGATGTCGGAGATCGCCGTCTGCAGCACCGGTGACCAGTTGACGAGACGTTCGGCGCGGTAGATCAGACCGTCGTCGTACATGCGCTTGAAGATGGTCTGCACGGCCTCGGACAGGCCGTCGTCCATCGTGAATCGTTCGCGGTTCCAGTCGACACCGTCGCCGATGCGCCGCATCTGGCCGAGGATGGTGCCGCCCGATTCGCGCTTCCAGTCCCAGACCTTGTCGACGAACAGTTCGCGACCGAACTCTTCCTTGGTCTTGCCGTCGGCCGCAAGTTGCTTCTCGACGATGGTCTGCGTGGCGATACCGGCGTGGTCCATGCCCGGCAGCCACAGCACCTCGTAGCCGAGCATCCGCTTGCGACGACTGAGTGCGTCCATCAACGTGTGATCGAGCGCGTGGCCCATGTGCAGGCTGCCCGTCACGTTCGGTGGCGGCAGAACGATCGAGTAGGCAGGCTTGTCGGTGCTCGGGTCGGCCTCGAAGTATCCGGCGTCGACCCACCCCTGATACAGCTCGGCCTCGACCTCACCCGGGTTCCAACTCTTGGGCAACGCCTCGCTCGGGTTGCTCCGCGGGCTGTCGTCTTGCCCCGCTGCGTTGTCCGGGGTCTCAGGCACTGAACTGGTCACCCGACGATTCTAGTGGTCGCGCCGGGGCGCTCCCACGCGCCCTTTCACCCCAACGTCTCGGGAAGCTCGATTCGCTCACCCAGCACGTGGTCCGCCAGGAACGCCGTGACCACCTCGTACCAGATCTTGGCGTGCTGGGGCGTGAGAACCCAGTGGTTCTCGGACGGGAAATACAGTAGGCGGTGATCGGTCCTGCCTTCGTCGTCGGCGGGCAGTCCGGACTCACTGAGCAGTTCGTACCACAGGCGTAGCCCTTCACCGACCGGCACTCGATAGTCCTTGTCCCCGTGGATCACGAGCATCGGTGTGGAGATGTCCGCGACGAACAGGTGCGGCGAGTTCTCGACGGCCATCTCCGGGGACATCTCGCGCTGCCAGTAGTACGCGACGTCGGTGGTGGGACCGAACTGGTCGAGCGCCCACAGACTCGCGTGGGTGACGATGGCGTCGAACCTGTCGGTGTGGCCGGCGATCCAGTTGGCCATGTATCCGCCGAAGGAACCGCCCATCGCCGCGGTTCTGGACTCGTCGATGTCGGGGCGCGAGGTGGCCGCGTCCGTGATGGCCATGAGGTCCGTGAACGGCTCCTTGCCCCATCGTCCCCAGCCTCGCTGCACGAACGCCTGCCCGTAGCCCGTCGACAGAGCCGGATCCGGAAGCAGGACCGCGTATCCCCGAGCGACGAGGAGCCACGGATTCCACCGCCACGACCATGTGTTCCACGATCCGAGGGGCCCGCCGTGCACCCAGAGCAGGAGTGGGGCTTTCTCGGCGTCGGACGCGCCGTGCGGCAGAGCCACGTAGCCACGGAGCCGGTGGCCGTCGTCCGCGGTGGTCTCGATCTCGGCCAGAGTTCCGGGCAGGTCCGGGGCGTCCAGTCCCGAGCGCAGCCGGGTGATCTCGCCCGTCGCGACGTCGATGCGCACGGGATGCGCTGGTTCGAGATACGACGCCTCCAACGCGAACACGACACCGTCCGCGGCGGCATGGACATGCGTGTAGGCGGAATCGGTGTCGGTCACCCGGCGCGCCGCGCCACCCGACACCAGGAAGATCGGCGCTCGTCCGTTCTCGTCGGCGACCACGAGAACGCCGCTACCGTCGGCGAGCCACACCGGTTCGGACGGCCACAGATCCCACCCGGGTGCGGATTCGGTCACGGTTCCGTCGGCGAAGGCGTACTCGTGCAACGACACTCGCGGTGCATCCTCGGGGGTCGACAGAGATTCGCGCACGAACGCGACCCTCGTACCGTCCGGGGAGATCGCAGGCGACGAGAGGTCGGCATCGCTGTCGTCGACGATGATTCGCTGCTCCCCCGTGTCGAGGTCGATGCGAATCAGGACGGTGCGCGACGTCGCGAGGGCGCCGGCGATCGTCCACGTCGACACCAGAAACCTTCCGTCGTCACTGATGTCGTACGACGCTTCCTGCAACGCGCCGGCCGCCGCGTCGGTGAGTCGACGCACGGGCGAGCCGTCCTCGGAGGCGAACAGGTGCGGCGTTGCCGGGCCGAGGTCGTGGTCCCAGTACCGCACCGGATAACCGGTGTGCAGGACAGCGTCGATCTTGCCGTCCTTGCGCAACAACCGGATTCGATCGTCGTCCGCGTCGGTTCGAGCCGACGGGTGCACGGCGGAGACCGCCACGAACGTCGGTGCGGCCGTTGCCGTGACGACGCCGGAGAAGCCGGCGCCGCGTGAGGCGACGACGTACGCTTCACCTCCGCCGGAAGGCAGCGACCATATCGCCGACGATTCGTCGTCCTTCGACGCCCGACGAGTGAACAGGAGATCACCCGAGGCGGTGAATGTCGGGCCGCTCGAGCCGTCGTCGTTCCAGGTGAGGCGCCGCGCGTCGGACTCACCGGTCGCGTCGACCTCCCAGAGGGCACCGACGTACTTCGACCCGGCGGAATCGGGCCGCGAGATCGTGACCACGACGCGACGACCGTCGCGTGCGACGGCGAGATCGGTGACCCGCGGTTCGGCGACGTACCGATCCAGGTCGTCGAAGATTCCGGTCGGTCGCTGTGGCACGGGCGCGCTCCTCGGTGATCGAAGTCCAGGCATGCCCGGCCGATGTTACGGACCGGACACGCGTGGGATCACCTCGGTCCGAGCTCTTCCCTCAACTGCGTGAGAGTCCGGGCCAGGATACGAGAGACGTGCATTTGCGAGATGCCCATCCGCTCGGCGATCTGTGTCTGCGTCATGGACCCGAAGAACCGGAGGATCACGATCTGCCGCTCACGCTCCGGCAGTTTCTCGAGCGCGGGCCGGACGGTCAGGTAACTTTCCATCTTCTCGAGCTCGGGATCGTTGGAGCCCAACGTGTCCATCAGCGGCAGGCGGTCGTCGCTGACGACGGAGTCGACGGAGACGGTCTGGTAGGCACTGCGCGCAAGCAGGGCCTGCGTTGCTTCCTTGACGTCGATGTCCAGTTCCGCGGCGATTTCACTCGCGGTCGGGGCTCGTCCCAACTTCTGCGACAGCGTGCCGACAGCGCCGGAGATCATCGAGTTGAGTTCTTTCATGCGCCGTGGCACACGAACCGACCATCCCGCGTCGCGGAAATAGCGTCGAGCCTCACCCATGATCGTGGGGACGGCGAAGGAGACGAAGTCGGATCCGCGCTCGATGTCGAATCTGTCGACGGCGTTGACCAGACCCAGCCGGGCGACCTGGAGCAGATCCTCGTGCGCTTCGCCTCGACCACCGAAGCGCCTCGCAATGTGCTCGGCGAGCGGTAGGCAGCGAGTGATGATGCGGTCGCGGAGCACTTGCTTCTGAGGAGAATCCTCCATCGCCTGCATCTGCTGGATGAGAGGAACGACTTCGCTGTAGTCGTCCGACTGACGCCGCGTAGATTTTTCGTACGGCACGGGCACTAGGAGCTGCTCCTCCGCTTGACCACGTCGACTACGACCGACGAGCCGCCCTCGACCGAGGACGCGGCAAGCGAGATCGAGTCGGTGAGGGTCTGAAGCACGTGCCAGCCGAAGCTGTCTCCTCGCGGAATGCGGTCGGAGTCCACCACCGACGTCGTGGAGATTCGAATGCCACCGTCGCTGACGAGAAACGAACACGACAATTCCGCACCCGGCAGCGCGCCGGAGATCAACTCCGAACACACCTCGTCGACGACGAGCTTGATGTCGGCGATGTCGTCGAGGGTGAAGTCCCCCAGTACCGCAAGTGTTTCGGCCACCGCGCGCACCACTGGAAGCTGATCGGCGTCCGCGACCACCCTCAGCTCGACCGGTGCGCCGGAATTTCGTTCCAGCTCTTCGATCTTGCCGACGCCAGTCATTCGCGCTCCCTATCCATCGTTTCGCAACAATCGCTGTCGTTTCCCTCGGGCTGAACATAGAGGCCACACAGCTCGAGTGCGCGCCGCGATCAGAGTACCCGGGGCCGTCACGTTCAATCCTGCGAGATCCTCCCCGCGAATGTGCGCCGTCCGTTCGGACATGACGACGGCGGTGGATGCTGGCACGATCGGGAGCGTGACCTACACAGCGCTGCTGCGCGATCTTGCCCGTGAGTGTGGAGTGTCGACGGCCTACCGAGGCTGGGATCGCCGAGAGCACGAGGTATCCGAGGACACACTGCGCAGAATTCTCGCTGCGCGCGGAATCTCGGCGTCCGACGAGGCGGAGGTTCGGCAGGCGATGGCCGACCTCGAGCAGTTGCCGTGGCGTCGCATGCTTCCTCCGGTCGTCGTCACCGTGGAGGGTGACGGTGACGCGACGATCGCCGTACACGTTCCACACGGTGATCCGGTGGACGTGCACCTCGAGACGGAGTTCGGGGAGCGCAGATCGCTCGTCCAGCGCCAGGTCTGGGTGGAGCCTCGCGAGATCGACGGATCACTCGTCGGGCGAGCGACCTTCGAGATTCCCGCCGACCTCCCACTCGGCTGGCACACCGTGGTGGCGGTCAGCTCGCCGGACGGCCGAGAACAGCGGACCGCGAGCGGCGTGGTCGTGACGACGCCGCAGCGGCTGTCGCCCAACGACGCCCTTCTCGGTCGGAGCGGGAGTGGAGCCGGCAGGAACGACCCAGAAGGCGGGAGTGGAGCCGGCAGGAACGACCCAGAAGGCGGGAGTGGAGCCGGCAGGAACGATGCTGGGTTCAGGCAGCGGCTCGGATCGATGACGCAGTTGTACTCGCTCCGATCCGATCGATCCTGGGGTGTCGGGGACTACGGCGATCTCGCCGACCTCGCGTCCATCACCGGCCGTCACCATGATTTCGATTACGTCCTGGTCAATCCGCTGCACGCGCAGAGGCCGGTTCCGCCTGTCGAGGCGTCGCCGTACCTCCCCACTACTCGACGCTTCTTCGATCCGATGTACATCCGAATCGAGGACATTCCGGAAACTGCGTACCTCCCTCGGGATCAGTACGCGAAGGTCAGGGAAGCCGCTCGGTCGTTCGCGCGGGCCAACAAGCGGACCGGCCGCATCGATCGTGACCCGTCGTTCCGGGCGAAACTGAAATCGGCCAAAAGAATCTTCGCGGTTCCGCGATCCGCGGCCCGGCAGGCGGAGTTCGACGCGTTCTGCGAACGTGAGGGAGGCGGCCTCGACGACTTCGCCCTGTGGTGCGCGCTCGCGGAGAAGTACGGACCCGAGCACGCTGTGTGGGCGGACAAGGCGTCGCACCCGGGGACCTCGTTCGCGTCGGAGTTCCGCACGACTGCCGCCGAGAAGATCCTGTTCCACAAGTGGCTTCAGTGGATCTGCGACGAGCAACTGGCACGCGCGCAGCGCACCGCGACGGCCGCGGGGATGGACATCGGGATCATGCACGATCTGGCCGTCGGTGTGCACCGTCAGGGGGCGGACGCCTGGACCTTGGGGTCGGCCTTGACCACGGGGGTGACCGTCGGCGCACCGCCGGACAATTTCAATCAGCAGGGACAGAACTGGAACCAACCGCCGTGGAATCCGGACGAGCTCGAAGAGCGGGCGTACGGGCCGTATCGGGACATGTTGCGGACGGTTCTTCGGCATGCGGGCGGTATTCGAGTGGACCACATCCTCGGCCTGTTTCGACTGTGGTGGATCCCGGAGGAGTCGTCGAGCGCTGCGGACGGGGCGTACGTCGAGTACGACCACGAAGCGTTGATCGGAATCCTCGTGCTCGAAGCGGAGCGGGCCGGGGCGGTCGTCGTCGGGGAGGATCTCGGGGTGTTCGAGCCGCGGGTGCAGGAGTATCTGGGCAGGCGTGGACTGTTCGGCACCTCGATCCTGTGGTTCGAGAACGACGGCGATGCCCCCATTCCGCCCGAGGACTACCGGGAACTCTGCCTGACGACGGTGACCACACACGACCTGCCGCCGACGGTGGGATACCTACGCGGGGAACATATTGCGCTCCGCTCGCGTCTCGGGTTGCTCGAGCGCGATCTGGAGGCCGAGATCGAGCAGGATGCCGCCGGGCGAGAGGCGGTGCTCGACCTTGCTCGGACCCGAGGACTTCTCGCCGCGGACGCGTCGGAGAAGGAGACGGTGGAGGCGCTGTACCGGCTGCTGCAGCGCAGTCCATCGACCCTGCTCGGGATAGCGCTCGTGGATCTCGTGGGCGAGAACCGGATTCAGAACCAACCCGGCACCGACGAGACGCAGTACAAGAATTGGCGGATTCCACTCGCCGATCACAAGGGCAAGGCGGTATGGGTGGACGATCTGGTCGACCACCCCAGGCTGGTGTCACTGGTTCGGGCGCTTCGCGAGTGAGGCGCATAATCGACTCATGGGACGTATAACCGCTCGCCGTCCGGTCGTCCGGATTCGCGGCTCTCACGAGTCATCCCGTCCCGACACCCTCGTCGTGGAGGAACCGCTGGAGATCAGGGTGAACGGGTCCGCGCTCGCGGTCACGATGCGCACCCCCGGCCACGACGTGGAACTCGCGCACGGGTTCCTGTTGACCGAAGGCGTGATCTCGGGCCGAGACGACATCGCTGTCGCGCGGTACTGCGACGGTGTCGACGACGAGGGGCAGAACACCTACAACGTCCTCGACGTCACACTGGCCGAGGGCGTCGCACCGCCCGAACCCGGTGTGGAACGCAACTTCTACACCACGTCGTCGTGCGGGGTGTGCGGCAAGGGGTCGCTCGACGCGGTCCGACTGAAGAGCCGTTTCTCCCCCGCCGGCGACGACGTCCGCGTGAAGGCGTCCGTCCTGGCCACGATGCCGGGGACCCTGCGTGAATCTCAGAAGGTGTTCGACTCCACCGGCGGACTGCACGCGGCCGGTCTCTTCGACGCGGACGGCACCATGCTCGCGCTGCGCGAGGACGTCGGCCGTCACAACGCCGTCGACAAGGTCGTCGGTTGGGCTGCGTCGCAGGATCGGATCCCGGCCGCAGGCACGGTGTTGATGGTGAGTGGCCGCGCATCGTTCGAACTCGCCCAGAAGGCAGTGATGGCGGGCATACCCGTCCTGGCCGCGGTGTCGGCGCCGTCGTCGCTGGCGGTGGATCTCGCCGACGAGTCGGGCCTGACGGTGGTCGGGTTCCTACGTGGCGAGAACATGAACCTGTACTCGCACACGCACCGCATCACACGCTGAGTGTTGCTCCCGTCGCCGCGCGCACCTCGTCCTCGGTGATCCCGGGGGCCGTCTCGACGAGCCTCAAGCCGTCGGCCGTCACGTCGAGCACGGCCATGTCGGTGATGATTCGCTGAACGCACCCGACGCCGGTGAGCGGAAGAGTGCAGGAGTCGAGGATCTTGGGCTCGCCCTTCTTCGACACGTGCTCCATCATGACGATGACTCGACGAGCTCCGTGCACCAGATCCATCGCCCCGCCCATGCCTTTGACCATGTGGCCGGGGATCATCCAGTTCGCGAGGTCTCCCGTGGCGCTGACCTGCATCGCGCCCAGTACGGCGACGTCCACCTGACCGCCGCGGATCATCCCGAACGATTGCGAGGAATCGAAGTACGACGCACCGGGGAGAACGGTGATGGTCTCCTTGCCCGCATTGATGATCTCGGGGTCGAGTTCGTCCTCGGTCGGGTACGGCCCGACTCCGAGAACCCCGTTCTCGGAGTGCAGGATCACGGTGATGTCGGTCGGTAGGTAGTTCGGCACGAGGGTGGGCATACCGATGCCGAGGTTGACGTATTCACCGTCGTTCAGTTCCTGGGCCACACGAGCAGCCATCTGCTCACGCGTCAGTTTCGGGGAAGTCATGATCGCACCGTCCGCTGCTCGATTCCTACGTGTACCGGCCCGACGTGCACCACTCGTTGGACGTGGATCCCGGGCGTGTGGACGTCGTCGGGGGCGATCTCGCCCGGCTCGACGAGGTGCTCGACCTGCGCGATGGTGACGCGACCCGAGGCCGCGGCCGGAGGATTGAAGTTTCTGGCGCTGGCGTGGAAGACCAGGTTGCCGTGCCGGTCGCCCTTCCACGCGTGGACCAGCGCGTAGTCGGCGACGATGCCGCGTTCCATGACGTAGGTGACCCCGTCGAACTCGCGCGTCTCCTTGGGCGGACTCGCCACCGCGATTCCGCCGCTGCCGTCGTACCGGAGTGGCAGACCACCGTCGGCGACCTGCGTTCCGACGCCGGCGGGCGTGAAAAACGCCGGGATGCCCGCTCCCCCGGCCCGCAACCTTTCCGCGAGCGTTCCCTGCGGCGTCAGTTCGACCTCGAGTTCACCGGCCAGATACTGGCGGGCGAACTCCTTGTTGGAGCCGACGTAGGAGCTGATCGTTCGACGGATGCGTCGTTTCTCCAGCAGGATTCCCAGACCGAATCCGTCTGTGCCGCAGTTGTTGCTGACGACCTCGAGGTCGGTTGCTCCCTGCTGCAGCACCGCGTCGATCAAAATCTCCGGGACCCCGACCAGTCCGAATCCTCCGACGGCGACGGACGCCCCGTCGGGCATGTCGGCAACGGCTTCGGAGGCACTCGCCACCACTTTGTCCATCATGCCGCCGACCATACCCAAAAATGTGCGCTGTGTGAACACCTCGCCACCATGCGAACATTTGTGGCTGTTTTTGTTGCCTGGCCCACTACCGGCGGTCTACGATCGTTCGCATAGCGGCGAGAAGTCCACATCACGAACATGCGGTCGCCGCGCACCGTCACGTAACTTTCCCGTGAGGAACCACCGATGCTCCCTCTACCGCCGAACCACTCGATCACCGTCGACCCGGCCGGCCCGTACCGCGACCAGACCGGCGTCAACGCGCCGCGTGATTTCGCCGAGTACCGCACCACCGCACTGCGTCACCCCAAGCAACCATTGATCCTTCTGCCCCAACGCCTCACCGAGATCACCGGACCGGTGCTCGGCGAAGGACGGGTCACGGCCGCGGACGCCGACCTGACCCTCGTGAACGGCGGTGAGGCGCAAGGACAACGCATCATCGTGCACGGCCGAGTGCTCGACAGTGACGGGAAAGCCGTGCCTGACACACTCGTCGAGGTATGGCAGGCCAACGCAGGCGGCCGATATCGTCACGCCGGTGACACCTGGCCCGCTCCACTCGACCCCCATTTCGACGGCGTCGGCCGAGTGCTGACCGACTCGGCAGGCAACTACCGCTTCACGACGATCAAGCCGGGCGCCTACCCGTGGGGCAACCACCACAACGCGTGGCGACCGGCGCACATTCACTTCTCGCTGTTCGGCCAGGCGTTCACGCAGCGCCTCGTCACGCAGATGTACTTCCCGGACGATCCGATGTTCTTCCAGGACCCGATCTTCAACTCGGCGCCCGAGGATGCCAGGGCCCGCATGATCAGCGCGTTCGATTACGAAGCGACGCAGGACAACTGGGCATTGGGTTTCCGATTCGACATCGTTCTTCGCGGACGCAATGCCACTCCGTTCGAAGGGGACGACCACGATGACTGAGCCTGTGTCCGACAGCGGCGCCCTTGCCCCTCGATACCCGGTTGCGCCGGGCAGCAACTTCACGACGGTCCCGTTCGGCCAGACACCCTCGCAGACCGTCGGACCCTACCTGCACATCGGGTTGCCGTGGCCGGACGGGCCAGACGTGGTTCCGGCGGGCACCGCAGGCTCCGTGGACATCTCGGTGACCGTCCTCGACGGCAATCGCACGCCGCTGGCCGACGCGATGATCGAGACGTGGCAGGCGGATGCGTCGGGCCGGTTCGATCACGCCGACGACCCGCGTGGCCGCCGGACACCGACTCCGGCGGGTTTCCGCGGGTTCGGCCGAGCTGTCGCGGACGCGACCGGCACCGCAACTGTCCACACCGTCAAACCTGGCGCCCTCCCCGCCGAGAACGACATGATCGAGGCCCCGCACATCGACGTCGGCATCTTTGCTCGCGGCGTGCTCGAGCGACTCGTCACCCGCCTCTACTTCCCCGACGAGACCGAGGCCAACGCGTCGGATCCGGTGTTGTCGGGGTTGGACGCGCGCCAGGCCGCGAAGCTCGTCGCGACGGCGACTCCCACCGGATATCACCTGAATGTGGTACTTCAAGACGAGAACCCGAACGGCGACGAAACTCCGTTCTTCGAGCTGTGACGAACGAAAGCGAGTCATGACCACCACGCGAGGACCGTTGTTCGATCCCACGTTCGGTGCTGCCGCCGCTGCTGCGTTGGTATCGGACCAGGCCTGGGTGACGGCGATGCTGGACACCGAGGCAGCGCTGTCACGTGCGGCCGCCGAGCACGGCGTCGTCGAGTCGGCGCATGCCGCACAGGTGACCGAGGTCGCGTCCGAGCTTAGGCGACCAGGAGCAGTGGACATCGTGCACCTCGGTGCGCTGTCCGCCGCCGGGGGCAACCCGGTCATCCCGCTGGTGAAACTGCTGCGCGCGGCGGCGGCCGAGCACGGCGTCCCCGGCAGCGCGGTTCATCCCGGAGCAACCAGCCAGGACATCGTCGACACCGCTCTCATGCTTCTCACCTCACGCGTTCTCGCTGCAGTGCGTGAATCCCTCGCCGACGCCGTCGCCGCGGGGGCAGCTCTCGCGCGTCGACATCGCGACACGCCGGTTGCAGCGAGAACTCTCGGCCAACAGGCACTTCCGACGACGTTCGGTGCCGTTGCCGCGAGTTGGACGGCAGGCCTCCTGCGAGCCGACGACGATCTGGCCCGGGTCGAGGCGTCCGCGTCGGTCCAGTTCGGCGGTGCTGCAGGCACGTCGGCGGCCGTGTTCCCTCACGGCTTCGAGGTGGCCGACTCTCTCGCCGACCAGTTGGGCCTCGCTCGGCAGACCATTCCCTGGCACACCGACCGGACCCGGATCGGCGAGATCGCGTCCGCCCTCGGGATCGCGGCGGGGGCCATCGGCAAGCCTGCTCTCGACATCACGCTCCTCGCGTCCACCGAGGTCGCCGAGGTCTCCGAAGCCGCCCCTGGCGCCTCTTCGGCCATGCCGCACAAGCAGAACCCCGTCGCCGCCGTCGCCGCACGGGCAGCATCCGTTCGGGTGCCGGGCCTCGTGTCGACGATTCTGTCCGCGATGGCGCACGATCACCAACGTGCATCGGGGGCGTGGCATGCGGAATGGGAGACACTGACGGACTTGCTTCGACTGACTGCGGGTGCCGCCGACCGATTGGCGGTGAGCATGTCCGGTCTACGCGCGAATCCCGACGCGATGGCCCGTAACCTCGCCGCCACGCACGGACTTCTGCTCGCCGAACGAGTCACCACGGCACTCGCGGCCCACACCGACGACGCACGATCCATCGTCACCGCCGCATGCGCGTCCGGCCTTCCCCTCGAATCCGATTCCTCCATCACCGCATTCCTCGAACCCGCCGAAGTACGTGAACTGCTGGACCCGGCAGGCTATCTCGGCCATGCCGGCGACATCGTCGATCGTGTACTCGACCTGGTCCGAGCTCGACACGAAGGAACAGCATGACCGTCGACCTGTCCTACGACCTCGTACCCGGACCCGAGAACCGCGGCACCACAGTGGTGCTCGTCGGATCGCTCGGGTCGGACCGCTCGATGTGGGACACGCAGGTGGCGGGTCTGGTCGAGTTCGCCGACGTCATCGCCGTCGACCTTCGCGGTCACGGTTCGTCACCTGTACCCGACGGCCCCTACTCGGTCGGCGACATGGCAGAGGACGTTCTGGCCGTGATGGATTCGCTCGGGCGGGACCGAGTGCATCTGGTCGGCCTCTCGCTCGGCGGCGCGATCGCACAGTGGATCGCCGTGCACCGCCCGGCGCGGGTCCTCGGCCTCACCCTGCTGTGCACGTCTGCTCGCTTCGGAGACCCGCAGTCCTGGATCGACCGCGCAGCAACTGCGCGCGCGACGGGGACCGATTCGCTGGCGGACACCGTACTGGCCCGGTGGTTCACCGCTGAACTGATCGCTCGCGACGGTGAACTCGCCGCGCATCACCGAACGATGATCTCGTCCACGTCCGACGAAGGCTATGCCGCAGCGTGTGAAGCGTTGTCGCAGTGGGACAACCGCGCAGACCTCGGCCGAATCAGTGCGCCCACCCTGGTGGTGGCAGGTGAGCAGGACCCGGCAACGACGCCGTCGGACATGCAGGTGCTCGCCGACGGTATCGCCCGCTCGGACTTCCATGTCCTCCCCGGCGCCGCGCATCTGGCGAACGTCGAACAAGCGGGACACATCACGCGATTGATCGTGCGACACATCGTCGGCGACACGTACGACGCAGGCCGTGCAGCAGCGCATCGAGCGGGAATGCACGTGCGGCGAGCGGTACTCGGCGACGCACACGTGGATGCCAGCATCGAGCGCACCACGGCGTTCACTGCGCCGTTCCAGGATTTCATCACCCGCACCGCGTGGGGCGACGTCTGGACCCGCGACGGTCTCGACCACCGCACCCGACGTCTGCTGACACTCGCCATTCTGACCGCCGTGGGCAATCAGCACGAGTTGGACATGCACATCAAGGCGGCCCTGCGGGCAGGATTGGATCCCGACGAGATGGCCGAGGTCTTCCTCCACACTGCGGTGTACGCGGGGGTACCGAACAGCAATGCGGCGTTCGCGCTGGCCAACACGGCACTGGCCGAACACACGGGATCGGAGACGACATGACCCAACCCGGTTCGAGCGAGCAGCAGGGTCCGTCGCCGGACTACGTGCAATCTCTCGCCCGTGGACTCGCCGTGATCCGTGCCTTCGATGCCGAGCATCCGCGCCGTACGTTGTCGGACGTCGCGAAGACGACCGATCTGACCAGGGCGACGGCGCGAAGGTTTCTGCTCACGCTCGTGGAACTGGGGTACGTGCGCAGCGACGGCTCGATGTTCTGGCTCACTCCTCGCGTCCTCGAGTTGGGGTACAGCTACCTGTCCTCGCTCTCGTTGCCGGACGTCGCAGGCCCACACCTCGAAGCTCTCGCCGAGCAGGTCCGCGAGTCCTCGTCGGTGTCGATCCTCGACGGCGACGACGTCGTGTACGTCGCCCGTGTTCCGGTCAGCCGAATCATGACCGTTGCCATCACCATCGGCACTCGCTTCCCGGCGTTCGCGACGTCGATGGGGCGCGTCCTGCTCGCCGGGTTGCCCGAGGACAAACTCGACGCCTACTTGCGCCGGGTGGAGCTGAGCCCTCTCACCGGCCGCACCATCACCGATGTTTCGTCGTTGCGCGCAGAGCTCGATTCCGTACGCGCGCAGGGGTACTGCCTCGTCGACCAGGAACTGGAGGAAGGTCTGCGGTCGATCGCGGCCCCGGTACGGGATCACGCCGGCGACGTCGTCGCGGCTGCGAACGTCTCCACTCAAGCTGCCCGCCACAGCGCGGACGCCGTACGCGAACATCTGTTGCCCGCTCTGCTGCGCGCGACGGCGGCGATCGAAACAGATCTCTACCGCGTGCAATCACAGTCCACCGATCACAAAGGAAGTCGTCATGCCTGACGCCGTCGTCTGCGAACCTCTCCGCACCCCCATCGGCCGATTCGGCGGTGTCTTTCGCGATGTCACGCCCGAATCGCTGGCGGCAACGGTGATCACCGAACTCGTCACGCGCACCGGCATATCGGGATCGGACGTCGACGACGTCATCCTCGGCCAGGCATCGCCCAACGGTGACGCCCCCGCAATCGGACGGGTTGCCGCGCTGGACGCCGGACTGGGAATCGAGGTCCCCGGTCAGCAGATCGACCGTCGATGCGGGTCCGGGTTGCAGGCCGTTCTCCAGGCGTGCATGCAGGTACAGTCCGGCGGCAGTGACCTCGTCCTCGCGGGCGGGGTGGAAAGCATGAGCCAAGCGGAGTTCTACGCAACGGGGATGCGGTGGGGCGTCAAGGCAGAAGCCGTGGCCCTGTCCGATCGACTCGCCCGCGCACGTGTCACCGCAGGCGGAAAGAACTTTCCGGTTCCGGGCGGCATGATCGAAACGGCCGAGAATCTTCGTGCCGAGTTCTCGATCAGTCGACGCGACCAGGACGAACTGGCCGTGCTGTCGCATCACAAGGCCGTCGCCGCGCAGAAGAACGGCGTCTTCGCCGAGGAGATCGTCGGGGTCTCGGTACCGAAGCGCACAGGTGACGCGCTGGTCGTCGACACCGACGAACACCCCCGCGCGGACACCAGCGTCGAGACGCTGTCCACACTGCGCCCCATCCGAGGAAAGATCGACCCGGACTCGACGGTGACCGCGGGCAACGCCAGCGGGCAGAACGACGGGGCAGCGCTCGCCATCGTCACGACACCGGAGAAGGCCGCGGCACTGGGTCTGCGGCCCATGGCCAAGCTCGTCAGCTGGGCCGTGGCCGGCGTGCCACCGCGCACCATGGGCATCGGGCCGGTGCCCGCCACCGAGAAGGCACTCGGCCGTGTCGGACTCACCCTCGCCGACATGGACGTCGTCGAACTCAACGAAGCGTTCGCCGCACAAACCCTCGCGGTACTGCGCACGTGGGGAATCGAGCCCGACGATCCCCGGCTCAACCCCAACGGTTCGGGGATCTCGCTGGGCCACCCCGTCGGTGCGACCGGCGGACGGATCCTCGCCACCCTGCTGCGCGAGATGAACCGTCGACAAGCGCGGTACGGTCTCGAAACAATGTGCATCGGTGGCGGTCAAGGCCTCGCCGCAGTATTCGAACGCATCGGTTGACCGACCTCGGACGTGGGATGGGAGCGTCCATCCCACGTCCGTCACCTCACCTCTGCAGCTGGGCCGCGAGCCGCACTGCCGAGTTGACCTCGCCGTAACCGTCGTACCCACCTCGGCGTTCGCACACCTCGAAGAAGAGATCCTCCCCCACCACGGGGGTGAAGAAGTGGAAGAACTCGCCGCCCGAACCGTCTGCGTCGTAGAGGATTCCGTGCTTCTCGAGCTGCGCCAGCAGTTCGTGATCCAGATCGAACCGTGCAGCGAGGTCGAGGTAGTAGTTCGGCGATATTCGCAGCGATCCGAACCCGCGCGCCGTCATCTGCTCGGCGGCGCTCAGCACATCGGCACACGCGAATCCCACGTGGCTCACTCCGCCTCGCCGTGCCGCCGGGAGCGTGTCCGTCGACGACGACCGACCGGGAACCATGTTCAGCGAGAGCCGAACAGTACCGTTCTGCGTGGGCAGCGTCAGAGCTTGGCTACGGACGGTGCCGACGGCGTCGACCACATCCTGGCCCTCGTGCGGAGTCATGCCGAACACCGACCTCAGCAACAGCATGATGCCGTCCCAACTGTCTGCCGGTACGGCAAGGGCGATGTGGTCGACCGACTCGACGATAGGAGCGGCGGGGGAATTCGGCTGTCGTGGAACGAGATCGAATGCGGACTGCCACGCCCCCGCGCTGGCGCGACTGCGAAGATCGAGTGATGTCGCGTCGGTGACGCTCATTCTGACAACATCGTGATCGGTTCCGGCGACGCCGGGCATCGAGACCGAGTCGGCGGAGACACCGAATGCTCGGGCCCGCGTCTGCCACTGGGCCGGGTCGTCGCTGCGCACCCCGATCTGGGCCACCGCGGGCAGATGTGCGGGCACCCCCGGCGACGTCCAGAGACTGTCGACGGTGGTGTCCACGGCGACGGCGAGCGGGCCCTGCGTGAACAACTGCAGGCCGTGACGACTGTGCGCGGCGGTCATGTCGAACCCGAGATGACGCAGGGTCCGGCCGAGTCCACCCGCCTCGACGGGACCTGCGGCAACGCGCAAGGACACGATGTTCTCGATCGGTCCCGCTGCCGGCGCCTCGAACAGCGCCGACGAGGTCGGCGATCGGCGCTCGGCCACTTTCTCCTGCAGATACAACAGCGATCGGTGAGCGTCGGCGGCAGTGCGGCCGGTGGCGGATTCCCGGAACACGTCGTTGAAGATCTCCAGGGACCACGGGCCGGCATACCCGGAATCGACCACCCGGGAGCCGAATTCGGGGAGGTCGAAGTTGCCCTGCCCCGGGAAGCACCGGTGATGCCTCGACCACTGCAGCACATCCATCTTCAACCGCGGCGCGTCGGCCAGCTGCAGGAAGAAGATCTTCTCCCCCGGAATGTCGGAGATGCCGGCCGGGTCGTCACCGCGGGACAGGACGTGGAAGCTGTCCAGGCACGTGCCGAGCGCGTCGTGATCGGCGCGCCGCACGACGTCCCAGGCATGGCGGTAGGTGTTGACGTGGGTTCCCCACGCCAATGCCTCGTACGCCAGCCGCATTCCGCGTTCCTGCGCGATGTCCGCGGCCCCCAGCAGTTGTTCGACGAGGCGCTCGTCCTCGGTCACCGCGCCGGGCAGCGGCGACGAGCAGACCAGAAGCAGATTGCACCCGAGTTGCTCCATCACGTCGAACTTGCGCTGCAGCCGACCGAGATTGCGCTGATATCGACGGTCGTCGGCGCTGTCCAGGTCGCGGAACGGTTGGTACAGATCGACGCTCAACCCGAGATCTGCTGCCTGCTTCGCAATGTCGGACGGTGAGAACGGCGACGCGATCAAGTCGGCCTCGAAGACCTCGAATCCGTCGAATCCCGCGTCGGCGATGGCCGTCATCTTCTCTCGCAACGACCCGCTGAGCGACACCGTGGCCACGGACGTGCGCGGGGCGGTCACGACGACACTCCGGTCAGTGCCGACTCTTCCTCCAGCAAGATCAGCTCACGCATGTGCGCGGACATGCGGTCGGCGTCGGCCGCTCTGCCGGTGAAGATCTCGAACGCGTCGGCTGCCTGGTGCACTGCCATACCCGTCCCCGCCAGCGTCCGGCATCCACGTGCCGCGGCGGCGGCCAACAGTTCGGTCTCCGCAGGGCGGTAGACGACCTCGGCCACCCAGTGGTCCGGTCGCAGCAGCGTCGGATCGAACGCGATACCGGGATGTGCGGCCATCCCGACCGGTGTCGCGTGCACGATTCCGTCGGCAGCGGACAGCAGCCGCGAAAGGTCGGCCGGCACAGCCGCGGCGAACGTTGTTCCGGGGAACACTGCCTGCATCGACGACAACAGGGCGCGCGCCCTCTCTCCGTCGGCGTCGACCACGGTGACCTGCCCAGCGCCTGCTTCGGCCATCGCGTACGCCACCGCCGCTCCCGCACCGCCTGCTCCGAGCAGGACCACGTCCCGGGTCGACGCCCCGGCCAGACCGAGTTCGAAGCTTCGACCGAACCCCGACCAGTCGGTGTTGTGACCGATCTTCTTGCCACCGTCGAACAGAACCGTGTTCACTGCCCCGAGCCTGGCCGCATCGTCGGACAGTTCGTCGAGGTGATCGATGACGATCTGCTTGCACGGATGGGTGATGTTGAGGCCACGGAAACCGAGGTCGGCAGCTGTGTCGACCAGACGTGCCAGGTCGTCGGGGGTCGCGCCGACGGCGTCGAGGTCGACGATGCGGTAGACGTAGCGCAGGCCGTGCGCGGCACCCTCTCGTTCGTGCATCGCCGGGGTCAGCGACCTGCCGATGCCCGTGCCGATCAGACCGCAGACCAGTGAATCGTCCACTTCCGGACTCCCTCGATTGTGCGTGTGTTCGTAATGTACGAACTAGTGAGTTATTCGAGAGTACTACGAGAATGTCCGCTACCCCACACTTCCTGAACGATTTTTTGCAGGGATAGAGTTTCGGATCATGACGTCCACGCGCCCGGGAAGCGACTCCGCTCCAGCAAGAACGAGCGCGGAGGGCCCCAAACGCAGGCGAAACAGCGATCTGACGCGCAGCAACATCCTCGACGTCGCCACCAGCGAATTCGCGGACAAGGGATACGCGGGAGCACGTGTCGACGAGATCGCCGAGCGGACGCACACGACGAAGCGGATGATCTACTACTACTTCACCGACAAAGAGCGCCTCTACCAGGCGGTACTCGAACGTTCCTACAGCGCGATCCGCGCCCGCGAACGTGAGCTCGACACCGAGGGACTCTCCCCCACCGACGCGATTCGGGCGATCGCGTCGCTCACGTTCGATCACCACGAACACAATCCGGATTTCATCCGATTGGTGTCCACCGAGAACATTCTTCGCGGTGAGCACATCAGCAAATCCGAAGCACTGAGTAACTTGGGCAACCCTGCGGCCGAGCTGCTCGAGAGCATCCTGACGCGAGGCCAGGCCGATGGATTGTTCCGAACCGACGTCGATGCTCTCGACGTGCACATGGCCATCAGCAGCTTCTGCGTGTTCAGACTCTCCAACCGGTACACCTTCGAAGCACTGTTCGGGCGCGACCTCACCGCCCCCGCGCACCGTGAGCATCTGCGGAGAATGTTGGGCGACATGATCATTGCTTTTCTGACCTCGACCGAGGTCTAGTTTCGACCTCTCTGCCGGTGTTCGTATCACGAACATGTAGGCCATACCGCATCAGGGCTTGACACGTGGCCCGGGTCACGTTCAGTATCTAGTGACGCCCAGTTTTAACCGTTTAGTACATTACGGTCCGATCGGGATGAACCCGGCTCCGTCGACCTTGTGTACTCCCCCTTCACGCGAAGAGAGACCGAAGATGAGCGATCCCGTGACGCAGCATCCCGACCCCGCCGGTGGGCGGGCCACGGCCAACCCGAAGCGCGCGGCCACCGCAGCCTGGGTGGGCAGCGCACTCGAGTACTACGACTTCTTCATCTACGGCACCGCCGCCGCATTGGTGTTCGGTCGAGTGTTCTTCCCCAGCTCGAGCGCTGCCACCGGTACGCTGCTCGCCCTGGCGACGTTCGGCGTCGGCTACCTCGCCCGCCCACTCGGCGCACTCGTCCTCGGGCACATCGGAGATCAGTACGGCCGAAAACGAGTGCTCGTTGCCACCGTCCTGCTGATGGGCGTCGCTACCCTCGGCGTCGGCCTGCTCCCCTCCTACGAGACCATCGGCATCGCGGCCCCGATCATCCTCGTCGTTCTCCGTCTGTGCCAGGGCTTCTCGGCCGGCGGTGAGCAAGCAGGCGCGAACTCCATGACTCTCGAGCACAGCCCGGACAACCGCCGCGCGTTCTTCACCAGCTTCACCCTGAGCGGCACCCAGGGTGGACAGATCCTCGCAACGGCCGTCTTCCTCCCCGTCGCCATGCTTCCCGAGGACCAGCTCCTGTCCTGGGGTTGGCGAATCCCGTTCTTCCTCAGCGCATTCGTTGTTCTCGCCGCATTCCTCATCCGCCGCTCGCTCGACGAGACCCCGGTGTTCGAAGAGGAGGTCGCCACCGGCGAACAGCCGAAGATGCCGCTCTCGGTTCTGCTCACCGATCACTGGCGTGCAGTGCTGCGCGTCGTGTTCGCTGCCGTGATCGCCTCTGTCAGTACCATTTTCAGCGTCTACGCGCTGTCCTACGCGGTGAACACGGTAGGGCTGGAACGCACGCCGATGCTCTGGGTCGGAGTGCTCGCCAATGTTGCTGCGCTGTTCGCCCTTCCGTTCTTCGGTGCCCTTTCCGACCGTATCGGACGCAAGCCCGTCTTCATCTTCGGTTCCACCGGCTGCGCGGTTCTGATGTTCGGGTACCTCTGGTCCATCTCGACCGGAAACTACCTCCTGATCTTCGCATTCGGCATCGTGATGTTCGGCATCGTCCACAGTGCCACCGGCGGCGTCTGGCCCGCGTTCTACGGCGAGATGTTCCCCGCCAAGGTCCGACTGTCCGGAACGGCGATCGGCACCCAGATCGGCTTCGCCATTGCAGGTTTCGCACCCACCATCGCCAGCGCGATCGCCGGCGACGGAATCGGAGCGTGGTTCCCGGTGGCTGTGGTGACGGCGGTCTTCTGTGCCATCAACATCACCATCGTCGCAACCTCGCGCGAAACGTTCCGAGTCCCCACCGAAAAGCTCGGACTCACCAAGAGAGAGGCAGCGGCCGTCCCGACGACGGTGTGACCTCTCATGACGAGCTTCCACCACACCTCCCCGACGGCGGCCGCGATCCGGCCGTCGTCGGACGAGCACTTCCGTCTCTACGCGGTGCAGTACGCATCGCGAACCGGTACACGCGAGCAACATTTCCACTACTGCGACGGGCGAGGGCAGGAACCACACCCGACGGCGTACTACGTGTGGCTGGCCGTCTCCGCATCGCACACGATCCTCATCGATGCCGGAATCTCGCCCGAGACCGCCGCAGGGATGGACGGCCTGAACTACCACGGTTCGCCGCTGGAACTCGTTGCAGCACTGGGCATTGCCGCCGATCGGATCGACCTGTCGATCCTCACGCACCTGCACTACGACCACACCGGAATCGTCGCGGACCTCCCCGAGGCACGATACGTCCTTCAAGCCGACGAGCTCGAGTACTGGACCGGCCCATGGGCACGTCGGATCGTTCGCGAACAGTGGCTGAACTCGGAAAAGGATGTTGCACACCTGCGTTCGGTCGGCGACCGGCTGCAACTCGTCGACGGTGACGCGGAGCTCCTACCGGGCATATCCGTACACCGCGTCGGTGGTCACACGGCCGGAATGCAGGTGGTGCGCGTCAAGACAGCCGACGGATACGCTGTCGTCGCCTCGGACGCGAGCCACTTCTACGAGAACATCGAGAACGACTCACCGTTCGCGATCCTTCACGACGTTCCAGGCATGTACTACGCGTTCGACCGAATCAACGAACTCGCGGATTCTCCGAGCCTGGTGGTTCCAGGACACGATCCCGAGGTGGCCGAGCGCCACGCCCTGCTCGACGCATATCCCGACGCGCACGCGTTCATGATCGGCTGAGCGACAGAATCCACGAAGAAGGCCCGGTCGGATTCGACCGGGCCTTTCTCGTCTGTCGCTTGTTCCGCGCTACGCGGACTTGTCGCGGCGCTCGGGACGTTCCGGCTTGCGCGGAACGATAGTCGGGAGCACGTTGTCGTTCACTGTCTCGGACGTGACGACGACCTTCGCCACGTCGTCACGGCTCGGGATGTCGAACATCACGGGGTTGAGCACCTCTTCGAGGATGGCGCGCAGGCCACGAGCACCGGTGCCGCGCAGGATCGCCTGGTCCGCTATGGCTTCGAGTGCGTCCTTCGTGAACTCCAACTCCACGTTGTCCATGTCGAACAAGCGGCTGTACTGCTTGACCAGAGCGTTCTTCGGCTCGGACAGGATGGTGACGAGCGAGTCCTTGTCCAGGTTGGTCACCGACGCCACGACGGGGAGGCGTCCGATGAACTCCGGGATCAACCCGAACTTGATCAGATCCTCCGGCATCACCTCGGCGAAGTGATCCTGCGTGTCGATCTCTGCCTTCGAGCGGACCTCGGCGCCGAAGCCGAGTCCACGCTTGCCGACACGATCCGACACGATCTTCTCCAACCCAGCGAAAGCGCCGGCCACGATGAAGAGCACATTGGTGGTGTCGATCTGAATGAATTCCTGATGGGGGTGCTTGCGGCCACCCTGGGGCGGGACGCTTGCCTGCGTACCCTCGAGAATCTTCAGCAGCGCCTGCTGAACACCCTCGCCGGACACGTCGCGGGTGATGGACGGGTTCTCGCTCTTGCGGGCGATCTTGTCGACCTCGTCGATGTAGATGATGCCCGTCTCGGCGCGCTTGACGTCGTAGTCGGCGGCCTGGATGAGCTTCAGCAGGATGTTCTCGACGTCTTCACCGACGTACCCTGCCTCCGTCAACGCGGTGGCGTCGGCGATCGCGAACGGGACGTTGAGCATCTTCGCCAGCGTCTGGGCGAGATAGGTCTTGCCGCACCCGGTGGGGCCGAGCATCAGAATGTTCGACTTCGCCAGTTCGACGCTCTCGCCGCGGCCGTCGCGCGCTTTGTCTCCGGCCTGGATGCGCTTGTAGTGGTTGTAGACGGCCACAGCAAGCGTGCGCTTGGCCGTGTCCTGTCCGATCACGTAGTTCTCGAGGAAGTCACGGATCTCGGAGGGCTTGGGCAGGTCGTCGAGCTTGACCTCGCTCGACTCCGCGAGCTCCTCCTCGATGATCTCGTTGCACAGGTCGATGCACTCGTCGCAGATGTACACCCCAGGACCTGCGATGAGCTTCTTGACCTGCTTTTGGCTCTTTCCGCAGAACGAGCATTTCAGCAGATCGCCACCGTCACCGATGCGTGCCATGTTCGAGGTTCCTACTTCCTTGTCCGCGTCTGGCCGTGCGACACCCAACGGATGCCGACCCGACCGTGAGCAACTTCTCGATCGACAGCGCCTGAGCCCTGATGCGACCGTACCCGTGATCCGGAGATCAGGGCGAGTTGTTTCCGGTGATTCGTCGTCCGAATTCTCGCGGAACTCGGGAACCGACTCTCACCACAGCGCTACCGACCCACCGCAGCACTGTCCATTTGTCGCCTCGATGGCCTCGAAGCGTTACCTCGGCCCCCGCTCGACGAGTACCGGAGGCCGAGATCGACTCGACCCTCGGCCTCCGTGCCGCGTCCTGCGAAGATACCCGCTGCCGCTACTTCTGTGCGGACAACTTGCGGTACTCGAACACCGTGTCGATGATTCCGTATTCCTTCGCCTGCTCGGCGGTCAGAATCTTGTCGCGGTCGGTGTCCTTGCGAATGACATCGGGGTCCTTGCCGGTGTGGCGTCCGAGCGTGGTCTCCATCAAGCGACGCATGCGCTCGATCTCGGCCGCCTGGATCTCGAGGTCGGACACCTGGCCCTGAATTCCACCGCTGGCCGGCTGGTGGATCAGAACGCGAGCGTTCGGGAGAGCTGCGCGCTTGCCCGGCGTTCCCGCTGCGAGCAGCACTGCTGCCGCGGAGGCGGCCTGACCGAGGCACACCGTCGCGACGTCGGCACGCACGTACTGCATCGTGTCGTAGATCGCCATCAGCGAGGTGAACGATCCACCGGGCGAGTTGATGTACATCGTGATGTCGCGGTCGGGGTCGAGGCCCTCGAGCACGAGCAGCTGAGCCATGATGTCGTTCGCGGACGCGTCGTCGACCTGAACGCCGAGGAAGATGATGCGTTCCTCGAACAGCTTGTTGTACGGGTTGGACTCCTTGACGCCGTAGCTGGAGTGCTCGACGAAGGACGGCAGGATGTACCGCGAGGACGGCATCTGAGTGGGATCGAACAAGTTGGTCATCGTTTCTCCAAGAAGTGAGGTTTCGAGGGACGGAGTTCGAAGGGCGATCTACTCGCCGACTCCGCCTGCCTGCCGTGCGCGCGAGACGACGTGGTCCACGAAGCCGTATTCCTTCGCTGCTGCGGCCGTGAACCAGCGGTCACGATCGGAGTCCTCGGTGATCTGCTCGACGGTCTGTCCGGTGTGCAGCGCGATCAGCTCCGCCATTTCGCGCTTGGTGTGAGCGAACTGCTCGGCCATGATCGCGATGTCGCTGGCACTACCACCGATACCGGCGGACGGCTGGTGCATCATGATCCGCGCGTGCGGGAGTGCGTAGCGCTTGCCCTTGGCGCCTGCCGACAACAGGAACTGACCCATCGACGCGGCGAGACCCATTCCGTAGGTGGCCACGTCGCACTCGGCGAATTCCATCGTGTCGAAGATCGCCATACCTGCGGTCACCGAACCACCGGGCGAGTTGATGTAGAGCGAGATGTCGCGTGTGGGGTCCTCCGCCGACAGCAGGAGGATCTGTGCGCAGAGCTTGTTCGCAATGTCATCGTCGACCTGAGTACCGAGGAAGATGATGCGATTCTGAAGCAGACGCTCGTACACCGAGTCGCTGAGATTCAGGCCGGAAGCGGCCGAAGTCATGACGGGACTCTGCTGGTGCGAAGCCGCCGGATTCTGAACAGTCACGGTACCTGCCTTTTCCATACTGATCGTTGGTTCCTGATACAGACACTAACGAAAGACGGCGGCCCCGGAGTCCCGGAACCGCCGTCGTTCGCTGTCAGCGTTACTTCTCTTGTTCACCCTCGGCAGAATCGCCTGCTGCAGGCTCTTCTGCGTCTGCGGGGCTACCGAAAAGCTCGGAGGTGTCGACCGAAGCACCGGTGGTGTCGGTGACGTTCACGCGGTCGACGACGGATGCGAGCGCCTTGCCGCGACGCACGTCGGCGAAGACTGCACCGAGCTGGTTGGCCTGCTGGACTTGCTGGATGAACTCTTCCGGCGAGATGCCGTAGCGCTGCGCCTGGAAGATGATCCGCTCGGTCAGCTCGTCCTGGCCGACCTGCGTGCCTTCCGCTTCGGCGATGGCATCGAGCAGCAGCTGGGTGCGAACCGACTTCTCGGCCGCTTCCTTGACGTCCTTGTCGAACTCCTCGCGACTCGAACCCTGCGACTCGAGCAGCTCGGCAAGCTTGGCCTCGTCGTGGTCGAGACCGTGAATGGCCTCGTGCACCTGGTTGTCGACCTCGGCCTTGACGACGGCCTCGGGAGCCGGGACCTCGACGGTCTCGAGAAGCGTCTCGAGAACCTTGTCGCGGATCTGACCGGCCTGCTCGACCTTCTTGACCCGCTCGACGCGCGTCTTCAGGTCGGCGAGGAGCTCGTCGAGAGTGTCGAATTCGCTGGCAAGCTGCGCGAACTCGTCGTCGGCCTCGGGAAGCTCGCGCTCCTTGACCGAGACCACCTTGACGGTGACGACTGCTTCCTTGCCCGCGTAGTCGCCCGCGACCAGCGTGGAGGTGAAGTCCTTGGACTCGTCGACCGACACACCGACGATGGCGTCGTCGAGGCCTTCGATGAGCTGACCCGAACCGACCTCGTGCGACAGGCCGTTGGCCGACGCCTCCTCCACGGTCTCGCCGTCGACGGTCGCGGACAGATCGATGGACACGAAGTCACCGGACTGGACCGGGCGATCGACACCGGTGAGGGTGCCGAAGCGCTGACGCAGGGACTGGAGCTGCTCGTCGACTGCCTCGTCGGTGATCTCGAGCGGATCGACCTCGACCGAGATGGTCGAGTAGTCGGGCAGCGTGATCTCCGGACGGATGTCGACCTCGGCGGTGAACGTCAGCTCGTCGCCGTCCTCGATCTTGGTGATCTCGATGTCCGGCTGGCCGATGACCTTGATCTGCTCGGCGCTGACGGCCTCGGAGTACCGGGCGGGGAGAGCGTCGTTGACGACCTGCTCGAGCACTGCGCCACGACCGACCCGTGCTTCGAGAAGCTTGGCCGGAGCCTTGCCCGGACGGAATCCGGGGAGGCGGATCTGCTGGGCAAGTGCCTTGTAGGCGCGGTCGAAATCAGGCTTGAGCTCCTCGAAGGGCACCTCAACGTTGATACGGACTCGCGTCGGGCTGAGCTGCTCGACGGTGCTCTTCACGGGACATGCTCCTTCTGGTGGTCGTGCTGTGCTGTCGGTCCGATTCACCGTCACTCGCTGACATACCGCGACCAAGTGCGACGGCGAACCAGCGGCGAAGTGAACCACTCGGCGAAACCGGGCCCCTTCGAGGACCCGGTCTCATCTTTGTCGGGGTGACAGGAATTGAACCTGCGACCCTCCGCTCCCAAAGCGGATGCGCTACCAAGCTGCGCCACACCCCGTCTTACCGACGCTGTTCAAGCCGCCCGCCGATCAACTTACAGGCTCCATTGAACAGCAGACACCAGCGGTACCCGTGGGCGGGCCACCGCATCCGTCTCGACAGACTCTACATGCAGGCAATTTGTATTCTCGATCCGAGGTTATGTAGAGTTTCGAATCGCAAGCGGCGCCGATGGCGATCCCATCAACGTCGCATGCACGCCGATGTAGCTCAATGGTAGAGCCCCTGTCTTCCAAACAGGCTACGCGAGTTCGATTCTCGTCATCGGCTCC
>NZ_JMEX01000004.1:424071-517397 GCF_000760735.1 Rhodococcoides fascians A44A
CCGAAATCTCTACAGCCGAACACCGTCGTACAGCGCCTCTGCCACCGACCGGTCGCCGACGACGTCGAGCACATTCAGCGGGCGCCTGCGCCACACTGCGAGCATCAGATTCTCTGCCGAACCGCGCAGGGCGACGTCGCCTTTGCGGTGCTCGTGCGTGACCGTCACCCGGTCACCGCCGAAGTCGAGGAACAGTTCCATGGCAGTGTCGTCGACGGTATGCAGATGGACGGTGCGGCCCGCGAGTTGTGGAAGTTGTTCCAGCGGAACCCTTGTCAGGAAGTCCTCGGCCCATTCGACTACTCCGTCGGCCGCGCTCTCGGGATCGAGTGGATCGGGCTCTGCTCCCCCACGGATGTGAATTCCGTTCTGCGCATCGAATCGATGCACGACGATTTCGTGCAACTGGCGCCGAATCCAGTAGTCGGCGGTGCCCGGGCCCGCCCACGTCGGGACGGCGCGATCGAGAGGCGCGTCGCGGTAGGCGTCGAGCGCGAGGGAGGCGGACTCGCGGTACTCGTCCACTACCCGAGGTCCGCGTTCGGGCTTCTTCACCGCAGCAAGCACATTCGCCATTCCGCCGTCGGCAGGCGCATCCAACGCGGACCTCGCCATTCGATGGACGAACGTGACGTGTCGAATCAACTTCTCGACGGTCCAGTCCGGCATGGTCGGGACGTCGGCGCTGACGTCGTCCAGCGACACCGCCCCCATCCTCGAGCATTCGAGTTCCAGCACTTCCAACTGACGTTCGGGGGTCATAGTCTCGATCGAAGCACGTCGGACGGTACGCCCGCGCATCGATCGGCACGCGTATCGTGAAAAGTGTCCGATTTGTCCTGAGGCGATCGGGCACGTGCCTGAAAAATTCCCACAAGGAAGCGGTAACAGTGGAAGCTCTCTTACTCGTCGTCGTCATCGTCGCAGCAGTCGTGTTCCTGGTCGTCCGCAGTCAGAAGAACGCGGCGGCGAAGTCGGCCAGCACACTGGAGGACGCCAAGGCAGATGCTCGCCAGTCCATCGAGCGGCTCGGCGGGCAGGTCTACAACCTGATCGGCAGCGACACCGCGTCCAAGCAGGCACTCGCCGACGCGTCGGAGCGCAACATCGCGGCCGGATCGCAGATCGACCAGGCCAAGACGGTCGAGCAGGCACGGCTGGCCAAGCAGACTGCGCTGGAAGGTCTGTACTACATCCGCGCGGCGCGGATCGCGATGGGCATGGACCCCGGTCCGGAAATTCAGGGCATCGACGGCCAGAAGTCCGCGGGTCAGGTCACCGAGGACCGCAAGGTCGAGTTCGAGGGCCGCAACGTCGAGGCCTCGCCCAATCCGTCGGACCGCACGCCCAACTACTACCCCGGCGGCAAGGTCGCCGGCCGTCCCGTGCCGGCCGGCTGGTACTCCGAGCCGTGGTGGCGCCCCGCCCTCGTCGCGGGCGCCTGGGGCGTCGGATCGATGTTCCTGTTCTCGGCGATGTTCTCGGGAATGGCAGGAGTCGGCTACGGCGAACAGGAGTTCGCGAGCGGAGCCGGTGACGGTTCGGAAGGCGGCGGCGCCGACAACGGCGAGTTCGGCGACTCGGGTGACGCCGGTGGCGAGGAGTACGGCGCCATGGACGGCGGCGGCGACTCGTTCGGTGGAGATTCGTTCGGCGGGGACGGCGGCGGAATGTTCGACGGCGGGTTCGACTTCTGACGTCCCGGCTCGCTCGCCCTACCGTCTAGCTCGCCTGACCGTCTAGCTCGCCTGACAGACAGGGCACCAGAACAGATTTCGCGCCTGCATCACCGAATGCAGAATCTCGGCTCCACAGATTCGACACGGACGCCCCGCCCTGCGATACACGTAGGTGCGGGGTCGTTTCGGAGCGTAACCGGAATCTCCGTGGTCGTCCTCTGGTCGGATCGTGATGATCCTGCCGCGTCGTACACCGATCTTCATCAGGTCGACCAGGTCCAACCAGATCGCGTCCCATTCACTTCGATCCACGTCCTTACCCGGACGCATCGGGTTGATCTCGTGCCGGTACAGGATCTCCGCTCGGTACACGTTGCCGACTCCGGCGAGGACCTTCTGATCCATCAGAAGTGTGCCGATCGGCGTCCTCGATCTGGAGATGCGATCCCACGCTCGATCGGGATCGGCGTCCTTCCGGATCGGATCCGGACCGAGTCGACTCAGCAGAGCGTCGACCTGCTGCTCCGTATAGATTTCACAGGCTGTCGGCCCGCGCAGATCGGTACCGAAAGCCTCGCCCACCATCCTCAATCGAACGGCACCGACCGGTTCCTTCATCGGCAGCGTCTGATCGGTGAACTTTCCGTACAGACCGAGGTGGATGTGCACGATCAGGTCCGACTCGTAGCGATGCAGCAAGTGCTTGCCCCAGGCCTCGGCCCTCACGAGCACCAGGCCGTCGACCAACGCGGCCCCCGAGGTGAACCGCCCTTGCGGGCTGCTCACCTCGACGGGCGCGCCGGCGAATTTACGCTGATGCAGCCGCGCGAGGCGGTGCAGCGTATGCCCTTCGGGCATCGATCAGGAGCCGTCGAACTTCTGTCCGCCCGGGACGTCGGGTGCGTCGCCGCTCCGCTCGTACTCCGACAGAATGTCGATACGACGCTGGTGACGCTCCTCGCCGGAGAACGGGGTTCCGAGGAAGGCATCGACTATCGCGAGGGCCTCTGGAAGGGTGTGCATGCGTCCGCCTATACCGATCAGCTGAGCATCGTTGTGCTCGCGCGCGAGCTGCGCGGTCTCGACGCTCCACGCGAGTGCGCACCGGGCACCGGGGACCTTGTTGGCCGCGATCTGCTCGCCGTTGCCGGAGCCTCCGAGGACGAGGCCGCGGCTACCTGGATCGGCGACGACCCGTCGTGCCGCGTCGATGCAGAAGGCCGGGTAGTCGTCGACGGCGTCGTATTCGAAAGCGCCGCAGTCGACGGGCTCGTGCCCGGTCGCGGTGAGGTGTTCGATGATCTGGTTCTTGAATTCGAGGCCGGCATGGTCCGCACCCAGGTATACGCGCATGCATAGAGTCTGACAGGTGGGATTTCAGGGACGAAAAACGGTCGCCGGAGTCGACGGCGCCAAAGGCAAGTGGGTTGTGGCACTGTTCGACGGCCAGGATCTGCAGATGTCCGTCGAGCCCGACGTGCAGGCGGTGCTGGTCGCGACACGTCGGTGCGACGTCGTCGGGGTCGACATGCCGTTGTCGTTGCCCGAGAGCGGGTACCGGGCCAGTGAGCTGGAAGCGAAGAGTTTTCTCGGGCGGGCGCGATCGTCGATCTTCCATACACCGGTACGCGCTGTTCTCGACACGACGACCTACGAGGATGCGTGCGCAGTGTCCAGACGAATCACCGGCAAGGCGATCAGCAAACAGACGTGGTATCTGATGTCCTCGGTCCGGCAGTGGCAGGACGTGTCCTTCGTCCCCGAACGGGTGGTGGAAGTGCACCCGGAATGCTCGTTTCGGCACATGGCACCGGATACGTCGTTCGTGTCGAAGAAGTCCGCGCGTGGCGTCGGCCAGCGTCTGAGCGCACTGTCCACGTGGCTCGATCCGGTGTCCGTACACGACGCCATGGCATCACTGCCGGTCGAGCCCGCAGCCGACGACGCGCTCGACGCCGCCGCGGCTGCCTGGTCCGCGTGGCGTTTCAGCCGTGGGAAGCACCGATACTTCGGTACGTCCGACGGCGTCGATCGCATCGTCGCCTGACCCGCTGTGAGCGAAAATGCATGTCCTGATTTCGAGCAGTAAGTCCTGACCTACATTTCCGCTCACCTGGGGTCAGTCGAACTCGGGGTCTTCGTGACGGGTGCGCTTGAGCTCGAAGAAGTGCGGATACGACGCGAAGATGACCGAGGCGTCCCACAACTTTCCGGCTTCCTCGCCGCGCGGGATGCGGGAGAGGACGGGCCCGAAGAACGCGACACCGTTCACGTGAATCGTGGGCGTTCCGACGTCGGGACCGACCTTGTCCATGCCCGCGTGGTGGCTGGTGCGCAGCGCTTCGTCGTACTCGGTGCTGTCGGCTGCCTTCGCCAACTCAGCAGGCAGACCCAGTTCCGCGAGGGACTGCTCGATCACCTCGGGAAAATTCTTGTTGCCTCCGTTGTGGATACGGGTACCGAGTGCCGTGTAGAGCGGCGACAGAATTTCGTCGCCCTTCTCCTGGGCCGCGGCGATGGCGACTCGCACGGGTCCCCATGCCGTCTTCATCATCTCGGCGTACTGCTCGGGGAGGTCGCGGCCCTCGTTGAGGACTGCGAGCGACATGACGTGGAAGTTGACGTCGATGTCGCGGACCTTCTCGACCTCCAGAATCCACCGCGACGTGATCCAACACCATGGGCACAGGGGGTCGAACCAGAAATCGGCGGTGTCCTTCTGTCCGCTGCCGCTCACGTGAAGCTCCTTCGTGTCGAGATACGAGTGGGTGTCGACCGAGAACAACCCAGGATGCGGCAGAACAATTCCGCGCCGCGTCCCTACGCAAGCATGCCCGACCCGCGCCGTGATGGGATGGTGTCATCACACGATCCCTACTCGAGAAGGTGCATGACTGACGTGGTTGCTCCCAACCTGACACGCGATCAAGCTGCCGCACGGTCGACCGTGCTCGGCAATTCCACCTATTCGATCGTCCTGGACCTCACCGACGGGTCCGGCAATCCCAGCGAGAAGACGTTCCTGTCGACGACGACCATTGCGTTCGCGGCACAGGCGGGCGCATCGACGTTCGTCGACATCGTCGCCGACGGCATCAGATCCGCCACTCTGAACGGGGTGGACCTCGACGTTTCGGGCTACGACGAGGAGACGGGGATAGCGCTCGACGACCTCGCCGAGGACAACGAACTCGTCGTCGTCGCAGACTGTGTCTATTCCCACACCGGTGAGGGTCTGCACCGGTTCGTCGACCCGTCCGACGGCTCGGTGTATCTCTACTCTCAGTTCGAGACGGCGGATGCCAAGCGGATGTTCGCCTGCTTCGACCAGCCGGATCTGAAGGCGACATTCGATCTGAAGGTCACCGCTCCGGACAGCTGGAAGGTCATCTCCAACGCTGCGCATGCCGCGGAACCCGCTGCCGGAGAACACGTTTTCGACACCACCCCACTGATGAGCACGTATCTGGTGGCGCTGATCGCCGGCCCGTACGCGGAGTGGACGGATTCCTACACCGACGAGCACGGCACCATCCCGCTCGGAATCTACTGCCGCGCATCGCTTGCCGAGCACATGGATCACGAGAGGTTGTTCACCGAGACCAAGCAGGGATTCGGTTTCTACCACGCCAACTTCGGCACCCCCTACGCGTTCGGCAAGTACGACCAGTTGTTCGTGCCCGAGTTCAACGCGGGCGCAATGGAGAACGCGGGCGCCGTCACCTTCCTGGAGGACTACGTCTTCCGCTCCAAGGTCACCCGGTACTCCTACGAACGCCGCGCCGAAACGGTTCTGCACGAGATGGCGCACATGTGGTTCGGCGACCTCGTGACGATGACGTGGTGGGACGACCTGTGGCTCAACGAGTCGTTCGCGACGTTCGCATCGGTCCTGTGCCAGTCCGAGGCCACCGAGTACACCAACGCATGGACCACGTTCGCCAACGTCGAGAAGTCGTGGGCCTACCGGCAGGATCAGCTGCCGTCGACACACCCCATCGCAGCCGACATTCCCGATCTGGCCGCGGTCGAGGTCAACTTCGACGGCATCACGTACGCCAAGGGTGCGAGCGTTCTGAAGCAACTCGTCGCCTATGTCGGCAAGGAGGATTTCCTCGCCGGCTTGCGTGCGTACTTCGTCGACCACGCGTTCGGCAACGCCACGTTCTCCGACCTCCTCACCGCACTGGAGCGGTCGTCCGGTCGGGACCTGTCGGATTGGGGCAGCCAGTGGCTGCGCACGACCGGACTCAACACCTTGAGCCCTGACTTCGACGTCGACGCGGACGGCAAGTTCACCCGCTTCGCGGTGAAGCAGAGCGGCGCGGCACCCGGCGCAGGCGAGCATCGAGTGCACCGGATCGCAATCGGCATCTACGACGACGGAGACGACGGCAAGCTGGTGCGTACCGAGCGTGTCGAGATCGACCTGGAGGCGTCGGACAGCACCGACGTTCCGTCACTGGTGGGTGTGTCGCGGGGCAAGCTGGTCCTCGTCAACGACGACGACCTCACCTACTGCGCCGTGCGTCTCGATCCGGAGTCTCTCGACGTTCTGCTCGCCCGTATCGGCGATATCGCGGAATCACTCCCCCGCACCCTTGCGTGGTCCGCCGCGTGGGAAATGACTCGCCAGGCCGAGATGCGTGCACGCGATTTCGTCGCGCTCGTTCAGCGCGGTATCGGTGCGGAGACGGAGGTCGGCGTCGTGCAGCGTCTGCTCCTCCAGGCGCTGACGGCCATCACGAGCTACGCCGAGCCGCAGTGGGCGCAGGAGCACGGTCAGCCCGAGTTCGCGGACACGCTCCTCGAGCTCGCGCGCGCCGCCGACGCAGGCTCGGACCACCAGCTGGCGTTCGTCAACTCGCTGACCGGTTCGGCCTTGTCCGACAGGCATGTCGCGGTGTTGCGCGGCCTCCTGGACGGCGACGTCGACGGCCAGGAGCTCGGCGGCCTCGAGGTGGATACCGACCTGCGTTGGCGTCTGGTGTCGGCGCTCGCTGCAGCAGGTGCGATCGACAGCGACAGCATCGAGTCGCCCGAGATCGACGCCGAGGCCGCCCGCGACAACACTGCGGCCGGCGCTCGTTCGGCAGCCGCTGCGCGTGCCGTTCGGCCGAGCAGCGAGGTCAAGGAACACGCATGGACGACGGTCGTCGACGACGATTCCGTCCCCAACATCACCGCACGATCGATCATCGGCGGGTTCGCCGGACCGGGACAGGGCGAGCTTCTCGAGCCGTACGTGTCGCGGTACTTCGACTCGATCGAGGGCGTGTGGTCGAGGCGGTCCAGCGAGGTCGCGCAGACCGTGGTGGTCGGGCTGTACCCCTCCTGGTCGATCAGTGCGGACTCGGTCGCGGCTGCGGATGCGTTCCTGGAGAAGGATCTGCCTCCCGCGCTGCGGCGTCTGGTGATCGAGGGACGCGCGGGCATCGTGCGCTCGCTCGCGGCCCGCGAGTTCGACGTGACGTAAGCACCGCGCTGGAAACAAGAAGAAGGCGCCGCCCGCGGTTTCGGGCGGCGCCTTCTTCGTGTCGATTCGATACGGCTACGGGCTCACGATGGCGGCGGCCATGACACGAACCGCGCTGACCAGTCCGTCGATGAGGTTGCCGTCACGGAACGGCCCCGTTGCGGCAGTGATGCCGAGCTGCGCCACCCGGTCGGTCGCGCGATCCGAGACACGGCGTCCGGTGCGGATCTCGATGCCCTTGTGGTTCGGGTCCACGGCGATCAGCACGGAACGAATTGCGTCCGGTGTTCCGGGGAAGACCGCGTCTGCACCTGCGGCGACGTCCTCACCCAGGTCTCCGAGGTAGACGTTGAAGCGAATCTGCGTCGCCCGGGTCGCCTCGGTCAGTGCGACGTCGAGGGACACGAGGTCCTGCGTGGCGAACGGAAGGTGCGCCGGGCTGGCCGTTCCGAACTCGTGAGCACCCGACACGCGTCCGCTGGACGTCAGAGCCGAGCCGTAGGGCAGGTCCTCCGCGTCGATGTCACTCTTGACCAGTTCACCACTTGCCACTTGCCGACCCTCCGATCGAATCTGCAGCGGATGCATGCGAATCGCCGTGGCCGCCACCGTGCGGTGTCACCTCGTCGGTCGCGCTCCACAGAATTGGTTCACGTGTCCATTCGTCGGTCAACCGGTACGGGGTGATGTCCAGACCCGGCTGCCTTTCCCCCACGTAGGACAACGCTCCGATGATTCCGATGATCGCAGCCGGAATCACCCCGAAGATCAGGATCGTCTCGAGAATGCTCACAGGGTGTGAGATTAGTCGACTTTTCACCCCGAAGCGACAGCGGGGCCGGTCGGATCGATTCGAGACCGGCCGCTACGCCGCGCCCTCACCCAGGTACGCCAACCAGGACGGATCGAGTTCCTTGTTGCTGGCGAGCAAACGCCAGTGCGGCCCCTTCGGTGGAACGAGTTGCGCGCGCAGAGTCCATCCCAGCTCACTGAGCATTTTGTCTGCTTTGCGATGGTTGCACGAGGCGCAACACGCAACGCAGTTCTCCCACGAGTGCTCGCCCCCACGACTCCGCGGGATGACGTGGTCCACGGTTTCCGCTTTGGCGCCGCAGTACGCGCACCGGAAACGATCTCTGTGCATCAGCGCAGCCCTCGTCATCGGCACGCGAGCCCGGTACGGCACTCGAACGAACGTCCTCAGACGAATAACCGAGGGCACTTGAACGGAGAAGTCGGCGGATCGAATGTATGGACCGGAGGGGTCGTCGTGGACGACGTCGGCCTTGTTGCACACAAGCAGTACCACTGCGCGACGCATCGGCAGCGCGGTCAAGGGCTCGAAAGTGGCGTTCAGAAGCAGCACTCGGCGCTTGACCCAGGCAGGAACCATGTTGTCGCTGGGAGACACCGTCTCGCCAGGAGAAACGACATGTAGTGGAGACGCCCCCGATATCCGTTCCCGCTGGTCTGCGGTGTCATGGACATCGATGGGCGGGAGTTGTCGGTGTCGGTGTTGCTTGTTCTTCACTTCGGTTCTCCCAAAAGCGTCGGCGTCCGCGCATGGCTTGCGCGGAACACGTGTCACAGTGGAACACGAAAACGCCGGGTCTGCACACCCCTTTTCCGGATCGCGGTGATGACCGATCGGTGAACTCACAGCCAACGAGCAGGTCCGCTACCAGCACGGTGGCGAGAATCCGCGCCTTCCGTAGACTCTGCAAGTGTCTGTATTCGAATCGAACTCATCGACCTACCTGACGGGCTCGTCTCTCGACACACGTGCCTTCGAACTGACCGAAACCGGTCGAGACTGGCTGGTGGACAGACCTTTACAGGTTCTCGGCTACCTTGCGCTCGCGGTGATCCTCCGACTCGTACTGCACAAACTGATCGACCGTTTCACCAGTCGCAGCGGATCGGCGTCGGACAAGGCGCCTGCGCTTCTTCGACCACTGCGCGAGCGTGCACCGTCGACGCTGCAGAGCTCGATCCTCTCCGAACGCCGTCGCCAACGCGCCAAGACCATCGGCTCGGTCCTCAAGTCCGGCGTGTCCGTCGTCATTCTGACGTGGTTCGTACTGTCTGTGCTCGACGTGGTCGGAGTGAACGTCACCCCGTTCATCGCCTCCGCGGGCATCGTCGGAGTGGCGCTCGGCTTCGGTGCGCAGAATCTCGTCCGCGACTTCCTCTCCGGAATCTTCATGCTGCTCGAAGACCAGTACGGCGTCGGTGATGTCGTCGATCTCGGCGAAGCAGTGGGCACGGTCGAAAGCGTCGGACTGCGCGTGACGACGATCCGCGACGTCAACGGCACCGTCTGGTACTGCCGCAACGGCGAGGTCCTTCGCGTGGGAAACATGAGTCAAGGTTTCGCGGTGGCGGTTCTCGACCTGCCCGTCGCGCACACTGCCAATCTCGACGAGGCCTGCGAGGTGGCCGAGAAGGCGACGCTCGACGTCGTCGAATCGGGGGCGTTCGCGGAGGATTTGCTCGGGGATCCCGAGATGCTCGGCGTCAACGCCGTGAGCGCCGACACGGTCACCATCCGCATCACCGTCAAGACCAGGCCCGGGATGCAGTGGGCGGTGCAGCGACGGCTCCACCGCGAGATTCTCCAGGCCTTCGACGACGCCGGAATTCAGGCCCCGTACCCGCAAGGCCGACCGGCCGGCGCGATCGTCGACCTGGCAAAGTAGGCACCACCCGGCCGCACCCCGCCCGACCTCGAACGACTGGAGAGAAGCACCGATGACCGAACCGCAACAGACCTTCTACGACGCGGTCGGTGGTGCGGACACGTTCTACAAGCTGACGGCCAAGTTCTACGAGGAAGTGGCGAAGGACGACGTCGTGCGACCGCTCTACCCCGAGGAAGACCTGGGGCCTGCGGAGCGACGCATGCGAATGTTTCTCGAACAGTACTGGGGAGGACCGCGCACCTACTCGGACGAACGCGGGCACCCTCGCCTCCGCATGCGGCACTCGCCGTTCCACATCGGCCCGATCGAGCGGGACGCATGGCTGCGGTGCATGCACAGTGCCATCGCGTCGATAGACGATTCCGTCCTCGACGCCACGCACCGGGCACAGTTGGTCGACTACATGGAGATGGCAGCCAACTCCATGGTCAACTCGTCGTTCTAGGAACCGGTCCTCACAGACGAGGCGCAGATCCCTCGCGCTGCGCGGTCGTCGGCTGGGCGGCGCTGCGCCCGAGTCCCTTCGCCCGTCGGAGTGCGCCACGCACGTTGCCGGCGAACTTCAGGGCGAGCAGGAGCGAGCCGGGAAGATGCTGGCGAAGAATTGCGTGCTTGCGGACGTAGTCCTGGACGTGCCACTCGGACCAGGTGCCGGCGCGGAACAGCGCCGCATCGCCGGCCACCAGCGTGCGTTCAGGATGGTCGTCGGACGAGACCGTCACCGAGCCGTCCATGATGTGCACGATCTCGTCGACCGAGAAGTACCAGCGGAAGCGACCGGCCGTGCAGTCCCACACGTTGGTGGTGGTCGTCCCGTCGATGCTGCGTGACCACTCGGCCACGCGGGCGCGGGGTTCGCCCTCGAGGATCCAGTCCGGATCGATGGGACTGTCCTGCAGAAGCACTTCACTCAAACGGACTGCTTCGATCGACTGCTCGGCCATGTGATTCCTCGTGCTCCTCGTTCCGGTTCGACGGGTACGGTACCTCATCAATCGGACAAAGCGGCTGTTTTCGGGAGAGAAACCGGGGAAACGGTATGCCTTCCTGAGCGTCGCTCGCACGTCCGCCCGGGCGTGAGCCCGCATCTTGGCCGGGCGTGAGCCCGCATCTTGGCCGGTCGTGAGCCCCCAGCCTTACGAGGTGACGAAGATCAACCCGGTCCCTGATCGAGGTCGAGCGTCCGCGTTTGGCAGACTTGACCGTTGTGACCGATCGACTCGAACCTCAGCCCGAACCGTGGTGGAAGGACGCGATCTTCTATCAGATCTACCCGCGTTCGTTCGCCGATTCCAACGGCGACGGCGTCGGTGATCTCGGCGGCGTTCGGGACAAGCTCGGCTACCTCGAACTACTCGGAATCGACGCGATCTGGCTGAGCCCGATCATGAAGTCGCCGATGGCGGACCACGGGTACGACGTGTCCGACCCGAGAGCGATCGACCCCCTGTTCGGTGACCTCGCGGTGATGGATTCGCTGATCGAAGAGGCACACGCGCGCGACATCAAGGTCACCATGGACCTGGTGCCCAACCACACGAGCGACCGACATCCGTGGTTCGTCGCAGCGCTCGACTCGGCTCCCGGAAGTCCGGAACGAGCCCGCTACATCTTCCGCGACGGCAAGGGACCCGGCGGCTCCGAGCCGCCGAACAACTGGCCGAGTATCTTCGGCGGCCCCGCATGGACCCGCATTCGCGAAGCCGACGGAACGCCGGGACAGTGGTATCTGCACATCTTCGCGGCCGAACAACCCGATCTCGACTGGACCAACCCCGAGGTTTCCGAGGACTTGGCCACGACGCTGCGCTTCTGGTTGGACCGGGGAGTCGACGGCTTCCGGATCGACGTCGCACACGGAATGGCCAAGCCCGAAGGCCTTCCGAACATGAGCCTGGAAACGAACGAGCTCATGAAGAACGACGACACCGATCCACGGTTCAACAATCCGGCCGTGCACGAGATACACCGTGGTATCCGAAAGATCATAGACGAATACCCGGGCTCGACGACGGTCGGTGAAATCTGGGTGCAGGACAACGTCAGGTTCAGTGAATACATTCGCCCCGACGAGCTGCACCTCGGCTTCAACTTCCGCCTGGCCGAAGCCGAGTTCGACGCAGCAGCCATTCGAAACGCAGTGTCCAACTCGTTGGACGCGGTGGCCCTCGTCGACGGCACCCCGACGTGGACGCTGTCCAACCACGACGTCGTCCGCGAAGTCACTCGCTACGGCGGAGGCACCCGCGGCACAGCCCGCGCCAGGGCGATGATTCTGCTCGAATTGGCGCTGCCAGGAACGGTGTTCGTCTACAACGGCGCCGAACTGGGCCTTCCCAACGTCGACCTGCCCGACGAATCCTTGCAGGACCCGGTGTGGGAGCGCTCCGGCCACACCGAGCGTGGCCGAGACGGATGCCGTGTTCCCCTCCCGTGGGAAGGAACCGAGCCGCCGTTCGCGTTCAGTTCGTCCCCGGCGACCTGGCTGCCGATGCCCACGGAATGGTCGTCGCTCACGGTGGAAGAACAGCTCGAAGACGTCGACTCCATGCTGAGCCTGTACCGGTCGGCCTTCGAACTCCGCGCACTGCGGCCGGAATTCGCCGGAACCGGAGTGGATTGGTACGGCAGCCCACCCGGATGCCTTGCGTTCCGACGACCGGGCGGGCTGATCTGCGCCCTCAACGCGACCGACGTTCCGATCCCCCTCCCGCCGGGCGAGGTCCTGATGTCCAGCGCGCCTCTCGTCGACGGGCAACTTCCCGCCGACGCCGCAGCGTGGTTGGTCTAGAACCGTTTCAGCGCTCCACCGTGAGGGAGAGCGCGTTCTCTCGGCGGCAGAAGACCGAGCCGTAGCGCGCGTCGAGGCGTAGCCACACCTTGGTGGCGCGCACGCGCACGATCTCGTTCGAGTCGATGCGCGCGAGGTCGACGCCGGCCTTGAGCGGGTCCTCCCCCGTGTGCGGCACGAAACCCATTGCCGTGAGGGCGAATACCGTTCTCATCGTGACCGACACTCCGCCCGCGGCGCCGTCGACGTGCAGGACCTGCTGATCGAGCAGCGACACCGGCGGACCGTGGCTGCTCCCGTGCTCCTTCGCCAGCGCAGCACCGCGCTGAGCGAGGTCGATCAAGACCCGAGCAGGTACGTCGTCGACATGCTCGAATCCCTGGTCGGGAGGCAACGCGCCCTTCCATGCCGAATCCATCGAGAAGCCCGGGTCGACTCTGCCGTCGACGGCCGACCCGAGAGCCGCGATCAGCTGATCGGCTGCCGCCGAGGTGTCGTCCGGAACGATCGATCCGGCGACGACCCGCACGGCGAGCGCGTCGAAACCCGTCGATGCCCAGGCCGACAGCCGCCCGTCGGTACGCGTCCTCAAGCGCACCACCGCAGCTTCGTCGAGGCGCAGCGCCTTGCCGAGGAACGCAGTCAGATTCTCCCGTTCGACCGGGTCCGGAATGGTGAGTACACGCTCAAACACGCTGCCAGCTCTCGAGATACTCGCGCTCTTCAGCGGTGAGGCGTCGCAGCTTCTGAGTGTCGATGTCGAATGCTGCAATCTGAGTCGACGCGATGATGGCCGCCGGAGTGTCCAGCGACGCACCGTTGGCGCGCACCTCGTAACCGGCCACGAAATCCACGGCCCGCACCTTGTCGATCCACATGAAGACGTCCAGGGGGCCGTCCTCGTGTCGAAGCTGACCGCGGTACTTCACGTGCAGATCCGCGATGACCGCGCCGTGCCGCAGGTTCGCCGTCGGTCGTCCGTCGACGAGAAGCCACGGTATCCGCGCCTCCTCCAGCAACGTCACCATGCGGGCATGGTTGATGTGCTGGTACACGTCCATGTCCGACCAGCGAACATCCACGCTGGTATGAAAACCGATGCGTTCCTCCGGCTCTCGATGGTCGGACAGATGGTCGGCGGGCACACTCACAGCAGTCGTCCTTCTTTCGTCGATGGCACGCTACGGGCAGAAAATGCTACGGAACCATACTGCGCACCTGCCGCGCAGCGACGGACAGTGTAGCGAGGTCGAGGGTTCCCGAGTCCGAGATCTCGCGGAGCGCAGCGCGAGCACGTGCGAGGCGGGACGAGTTGGTCGATTCCCACTCCGCGATTTTCTCCGAGGCACTTTCGTGCGGTTCGCCGCCCAGGAGAACTTCTTTGGTGATCGCCCGCAGGGAGGAGTACAGGTCGTCGCGAAGCGCCAACCGCGCCAACGAATGCCAGCGATCCCCTCGGGCAAGTCCGGACACCGATGTCAGCAACCAGTCGATGCCGATGTGCGCGTCCAGTGCGAAGTACAGCTCGGCGACTTCGGCGGGGTCGTGTTCGGTGATGTCCGCGACGTCGATGATGTCGAGCAGACTGTAGTTGTCCAGCAGTCGATACACCGCGGACGCGAGCTCCCTCGGAGCACCACGTTCGACGGCTGCCTGCACGCGGGCCTCGACGTTGCGTGCCTGATAGGTGTCGATGTACTCGCCGACGACGGCACTCAGGGATGCGACTTTGCCTGCGTACCGGCTGATCTCGGCGCCGACGGCAAGGGGTTGCGGTCGATTGGTCAACAACCACCGGGCGACGCGGTCGAGTACCCGTCGGGATTCGAGCAACAACTCGTCGGACGACGCCGTCGGCATACCCGCCGTCCGGATGTCGTTCCACAGCTCGTCCAAACCGAAGATCGCCGTCGCAGCCGCGAACGCACGCACGGCGTCGGTGCCCGTTGCGCCTGCGTCCTCGGCGAGTCGGTAGACGAAGGTGATGCCGCCCCGATCGACGGTCTCGTTGGTCAGCGTGGTCGCCACCAACTGCCTACGCAGTGGGTGCGAGGTGATCTCGTTCGCGTAGGGCTCGCGAAGAACGTCCGGGAAGTACTTCGGCAGCCGCGAGGCGAACACGTCGCTGTCCGGCAGTTCGCTGGCCAACAGATCACTTTCCAGGCTCAGCTTCACGTGAGCCATCAACGTCGCGAGCTCAGGGGAGGTAAGTCCGCGGCCCTCCGACTTCCGCGTGCGGATCTCCTGTTCGCTGGGCAACGCTTCGAGTTCGCGGTCGAGCCCTCGTCGTTCCTCCAGGTCCTCGATCACCCGTCGGTGCACGGTGAGCAACGACGGCGCGTCGAACCGAGAGGTCCCCAGCAGTTCGTTCTGCATGAAGTTGTCCCACAGCACCAGTCGGCCGACCTCGTCCGTCATCGACGCGAGGAGTTCGTCGCGATCGTCTCGGTCCAGCACACCGTCGGAGATAGCCGACTCGAGGAGGATCTTGATGTTGACCTCGTGATCGGAGCAGTCGACGCCCGCCGAGTTGTCCACGGCGTCGGTGTTGATCCGTCCGCCTGCGAGGTCGTACTCGATGCGTCCGAGCGCCGTCGCACCGAGGTTTCCGCCCTCGCCGACGACCGTGGCCCGAACCTCGTTGCCGTTCACCCTGACAGCGTCGTTCGATTTGTCGCCGACGTCGGAGTTCGATTCGGTGGACGCCTTGATGTAGGTACCGATTCCGCCGTTCCACAGCAGGTCGGCTGGAGCAGTGAGGATGGCACGAACCAGCTCCGGGGGCGACAACGACGTCACGGTGTCCCCCAGCCCCAACGCCGCGCGCGCCTCGGGGCTGATCGGAACGGATTTCACGGTCTTGTCCCACACTCCGCCGCCCCGCGAGATCAATGCCGAATCGTAGTCCGCCCAGGAGGAACGAGGGAGTCCGAACAGGCGCTCACGTTCGGCGAACGACGCCGCCCTGTCCGGGTTCGGATCGAGGAAGATGTGCCGGTGGTCGAACGCCGCCAACAGTCCGATGTGGCGGCTGAGCAGCATTCCGTTTCCGAACACGTCGCCGCTCATGTCGCCGACGCCGACGACGGTGAAGTCCTCGGTTTGAGTGTCGACGCCGATTTCACGGAAGTGCCGCTTGACGCTCTCCCACGCACCCTTCGCCGTGATTCCCATCGCCTTGTGGTCGTACCCTGCCGAGCCGCCGGACGCGAAAGCGTCGCCGAGCCAGAAGTCGTACTCGGCGGCAACGGAATTGGCAAGGTCGGAGAACGTCGCAGTTCCCTTGTCCGCGGCGACGACGAGGTAGGTGTCGTCGCGGTCTCGGCGTACGACGCGGTCGGGTGGGATCACCGATCCGCTTGCACGGTCGAGGTTGTCGGTGACGTCCAGTAGCCCGGCGATGAACAACCGGTAGCAGGATTTGCCCTCGTCCAGCGCCGCAGTCCGATCCGCGGCAGCATCCCCGGTGGTCGCGGGCGGACGCTTGACGACGAATCCGCCCTTCGCGCCCACCGGAACGATGACCGCATTCTTGACCATCTGAGCTTTGGCGAGTCCAAGGATTTCGGTGCGGAAATCCTCGCGACGGTCCGACCAGCGCAACCCGCCTCGGGCGACGGCTCCGAACCGAAGGTGAACACCTTCGACGCGAGGGGAATAGACGAAGATCTCGAATGTGGGCTTGGGCTTGGGCAGTTCCGCGATCTTCTGCGGATCGAACTTGATCGAGAGGAACTCGCGCCGAGTGCCGTGCGCATCCACCACGTAGAAGTTGGTGCGCAACGTCGCGCGGACCAGCTCGAAGATCGATCGCAGAATCCGGTCCGCGTCGAGGCTGATGACCTCGTCGATCAAGGACTGGAGCTCGTCGCTCAGTTCCTCGGAACGGGATTCCGACGCCCGCTCGGGGTCGAACTGCGCCTCGAAGAGCCCGACCAGGAGTCGTGCGGTCCGCGGGTGCGACAGCAGGACACCCTCGATGTTGAACTGACTGTACGGAAAATTGGCCTGGCGAAGATATTTTGCGTACGCCCGAAGGATCATCGCTTGACGCCAGTCGAGGGCCGCCCGCATGACCAGTTCGTTGAACCTGTCGGCCTCCGCCCGACCCTCCCACACGGCCGTGAAGGCATCGGTGAAGCGCAGCTGGACCCTCGATTCGCGATCGGTCGCACCGGCACCCTGCAACTCCGAATCGAGATCGCCGTCGATCGCCGCGTTCAACATCTCGCGCGATGCGGACACCCCGAAATCGTATATCCAACACTGTAATCCGTCGGGACGGACCACCGGATAAGGACGCTCGTCGTCGACCTCGACACCGAGGCTCTGCAGCACGGGCAGCACCTGGCTGAGCGATACTCCCCTGCCTCCGATGTAGAGACTGAACCGCCAGCTACCGACCTCGGAGTCGGCGTTTCGGTAGAGCTGCATGTCGATGGCGCCGTCGGACAGGGCTTCGAAACGAACGATGTCGAAGACTGCACGCTCGGGCCGGAAGTCCTGCTTGTAGGCCTCGGGCAACGCGTCCGCGTAGCGCGAGGCAACGACGTTATCCGCCGAGTCGATACGCGAGACCGCCTCCGACAGCGCGTCTTCCCAGGTTCGGATGGTCTCGGTGAGCAGAGCTTCGATCCGGTCGACGTTGTCCCGCGAGAGATCGAGCGCGGACGCCTGCTCGTCGTCCCGGCGGACCGTGACGTGCAGCAGTGCCAGGTCGGATTCCGTGACGCGGGCGGTGTAGTCGATACCGGACCCGGCCAACTCGTCGAGCAGGCACTTCTGCACCGCCAGTCGCACCCGTGTGGTGTAGCGATCACGCGGCAGGTACACCAGCGCGGACACGAACGATCCGCCCGCGTCTTCGCGCAGGAACACCTTCACCTTGCGCCGACGTCCCAGGGCAAGTACGGCCGTCGCCGTTTCGTACAGGGAATGCGCATCGGTGGCGAACAGCTCCGACCGCGGCATGGACTGGAGAACTTCCAGCATCGCCTGGCCCGAGAACGATTGCAGGTCGTACCCGGCGCGATCGACAGCGGAACGGACGCGCCGCTCGATCACCGGGATGTCGAGAACGTTCTCGTGCAACGCGGTCACGGTGAACACACCGACGAAGCGATGTTCCCCCAGCTCCGGATTCGACGGGTCGAACAGCGTCACGAAGTAGGGATAGACGGCACGGTGCACCGTCGCTGGGCTGGAACCCTGAACGAGGGTGACGATGTCGCTACGATCATCCAAAGAGCTTGTATCGGAAGCGATTCGGTGATCGTCCCGCAACACACCCAAACCACTGTCCGCGACCGGTACCGCGGTCAGGGATCCGTCGGAGGATTTCTCGGCCGAGTAGCGACGGTAACCGAGCAACGTGTAGTGACCGTCGGCGAGCCAACGCAGCAGGCCGGCGGCATCTCGCTGCTGAACAGCGGAAGAGTCCGTGGAATCGGCGGCGGCGGCCTCGAATGCGTCCGCGATCTCGCTCTGCACGCGGCGCATCCCGTCGGTGTCCGCGATGACCTCGCGGACATCGGTCAAGACCGCGGCCACAGCGCCTTCCACCGTGTCCGCGACGTCGTCGGGCACCGCGGGATTGAGTTGCAGATGCATCCAGGATTCGCGGATCGTCCCGTCCGAACCGGGCCCGTTGCTCGATCCGGCGGACAGCAACCTGTCGTCGCCGTCGCGTGTGACGTCGAGGATGGGATGGACGACGTCGCTGACCTCGACTCCGATCCGAGACAGCTGCGACACCACGGACTCGACGAGCAGCGGCATGTCGTCGGTGACGATCTGCAGTGCGAGCCCTACCGCACCCGACGTCCCGTCGGAGTTGTCGGCACCGGGGCGATACAGGCGGATGTTCGCGGTCCCCGCGGTACGCCGCGCAGCGAGTAGCACGTGACGCCGGAACATCGTTCGTTCGGCCTGCTCGATCGATCCGTCCTGATCGGCCGAGTCGACGTGCGCGAAGTACGCCGCCTTCACCTGCGACAGGGATGTGACCAACTCCCCCGGCAGTTCGCTCGTCCAGTCGATGTCCGTCGTACCCGCCGAGTTCGGCATGTGTTGAACCACTCCCTTGTGAGGACCTTCTTCGTCGTAACGACGAGCCTATAGGGGAAGGCGTCACTCGATGGGCGTGTGGTCCGGCCTGTTTCGCGTACTCGTCGGTAGGCGAAACAGGCCGGACAGCTCGCGGCTAGTCGCGGGTCAGCTTGCGGTGCGTCACCCGGTGCGGGCGAGCGGCATCGGGTCCGAGGCGCTCGACCTTGTTGGCCTCGTATCCCTCGAAGTTACCCTCGTACCAGTACCACGCGGCTTCGTTGTCACCGAACCCGCCTTCCCACGCGAGGATGTGGGTACACGTCCGGTCGAGGAACCACCGGTCGTGCGAGATGACCACCGCGCAGCCCGGGAACTCTTCGAGCGCGTTCTCGAGCGAACCGAGAGTCTCGACGTCCAGGTCGTTGGTCGGCTCGTCGAGCAGAATCAGGTTTCCGCCCTGCTTGAGCGTCATCGCCAAGTTGAGACGGTTGCGCTCACCACCGGACAGCACGCCCGACGGCTTCTGCTGATCGTGGCCCTTGAACCCGAACGAGCTGATGTAGGCGCGCGACGGAAACTCGGAGTTGCCGACGGTGATGAAGTCGAGGCCGTCGGAGACCGTCTCCCAGACCGTCTTCTTGGGGTCGATACCGGATCGGTTCTGGTCGACGTAGCTGAGCTTGACCGTCTGCCCGATCTTGACCTCGCCGCCGTCCGGCTCCTCGAGTCCGACGATCGTCTTGAACAGCGTCGTCTTACCGACACCGTTGGGGCCGATGACGCCGACGATGCCGTTACGCGGGAGCGTGAAGGACAGGTCCTTGATCAGCACGCGACCGTCGAAGCCCTTGTCGAGATTCTTGACCTCGACGACGACGTCGCCCAGACGCGGCGGGTTGGGGATCTGAATTTCGTCGAAGTCGAGCTTGCGAGTCTTCTCGGCCTCCGCGACCATCTCGTCGTAGCGCGCGAGACGGGACTTGCTCTTGGCCTGACGCGCCTTGGCGCCGGAGCGCACCCAGGCGAGCTCGTCCTTGAGTCGCTTCTGGAGCTTCTGGTCCTTCTTGCCCGCGACTTCGAGGCGCTCTGCCTTCTTCTCCAGGTACGTCGAGTAGTTGCCCTCGTACGGGTAGAGGTGGCCGCGGTCGACCTCGGCGATCCACTGGGCGACGTGGTCGAGGAAGTACCGGTCGTGAGTGACGGCGAGGATGGCGCCGGCGTAGGCAGCGAGATGCTGCTCGAGCCACAGCACCGATTCTGCGTCGAGGTGGTTGGTCGGCTCGTCGAGCAGCAGCAGGTCCGGCTTGCTCAGGAGCAGACGGCACAGCGCGACACGACGCTTCTCACCTCCGGAGAGGTTGGTGACGGGCGATTCCGGCGGCGGGCAACGCAGTGCGTCCATCGCCTGCTCGAGCTGCGAGTCGATCTCCCATGCGTCCGCGTGGTCGAGCTTCTCCTGGAGCTCACCCATCTCCTCCATGAGCTCGTCGGAGTAGTCGGTTGCCATGAGCTCGGCGATCTCGTTGTACCGCTTGAGCTGGACCATCACGTCGCCGAGTCCGTCTTCGACGTTCTCTCGAACGGTCTTGGCGTCGTCGAGCTCCGGCTCCTGCATGAGGATGCCGACCGACGCGCCTGGCGCGAGGAATGCCTCACCGTTTCCTGGCTGGTCGATCCCGGCCATGATCTTCAGGATGCTGGACTTGCCGGCGCCGTTGGGGCCGACGACGCCGATCTTCGCTCCCGGATAGAAGCTCATCGTGACGTCATCGAGGATGACCTTGTCGCCGTGCGCCTTGCGCACCTTCTTCATGGTGTAGATGAATTCCGCCATGTGGGCCAGCTTATCGGTCCGAGGGCTCACCGACACCATCGCCGTCGCGGACCGACTCGCGCGACCGACGACGGCCGTATCCAGCCGCGATGCAGGTCCGGACCCGATCGACCCTCGAATCGAGTCCGGACACGCGCATCGCAGGAAGGCCCCTACGAGACAGCGGCGGCGGTCCGCTCGCCTCCGGATGCGTCCGACGAGTCGAAGTCGGGCTCGTCGTCCATCTCACGTCCGTCCGCTTCCTCGGTGTCGCTGCTGTCTCGGAGGTCGCCGGGATCTCCGGATTCCGTGGCCCCGCTCTGTTCGTCCGACTCGCCACCGATCACGGTCCTGGCTCGTTCGACCTTGACGATGCACCGGGCGAGGTCGGGTCCGATTGCGCTCGCCGTCATTTCGACCGCGGACCGTTCGATTCCTTCCCTCGTCGTGTATTCGTTCGTTCTGAGTTGGCCGTACGCGATGACCGGATCGCCCTTCATGAGCGATCCTCCGACGCCTTTGACCAGCCTGCGCCAGCAGGTCACCGTCAGGAACAGCGTCCCGCCGTCGGTCCATTCGCCCGTCGCGCGATCCTGACGGCGCGCGTTGCTCGCCATCCGGAAGCTCAGTACTTCGTCGCCGGATGCGGTCGATCGTTTGACCGGGTTGGTGATCACGGTCCCCACCACCGCACATTGTGCCTCGTACATGTTCGTCCCCCTTGCTTCGGTGTTCGGCCGAGCACCACTCGACCCACGTCGAACTGTGCCGCGAAAATCGACCCTGCGGTGCCCCGAAACGAAATCTGTGGATGGGGCCTGTACCTGTGGACAACCGACTCTCGAACGCCGGTTCACGGTGAGGGGTGTCGGGGTGCCGTGTTATACGGCTGCGTCGACGTAGTCGGTGCCCAGTCGTACCGGTTCGGCACTGCCCGCGGTGGAACCCGCGAGGGCACTTTCGATCATGGCGTACTCCGCTGCCGCGAGCGTCAACACCGCCGTGGAGAGATAGTCGACGGACACGATGTCGATCCCTCGCGCACGCAGGTCGGCTTCGATCCTGCCGACGTCGGCGTGATCGAGTTCCACTCTCACACGGCGTCTTTGGACCCTGCGACGCACCGTGGCCGTCGCCAGAGCTTCGACGACCGCCCCGGCGTACGCGCGCGCCAGCCCTCCAGTGCCGAGTTTCGTTCCGCCGTAGATTCTGCTGACGACGGCGACCACGTTGGTGAGTTCGCGTCCGGTCAACACCTCGAGGATCGGTGTTCCGGCGGTACCACTGGGCTCACCGTCGTCGCTGGCCCGCGTGATTCGGCTACCGGGGAGGTCGCCGACGACGAATGCCGAACAGTGATGCCTCGCAGCGCTGTTCGATTGTCGAGCGGCCGCGATCACGGCTCGTGCGCGGTCCTCCGTGTCCGCCCGCGCCACGACTGCGAGAAATCGCGACTTCTTCACCTCGATCTCGGCGGTAGTTCGATCGACGACGGTCAAGAACATCGTCGGTCTCCTCTCACCGGTGTCGCGAGGGTAGCTCCTCGGCACGAGAAGTTCACGCCGCGACCGATTCCGAGACGTCGTTGTGCGCGGAGTCGCCGGATGCGTGTACCAGGTCGGCGTATCGACCACCCTTGTCGACGAGCTCGGTGTGGTTACCGATCTCGACGACGCGTCCGCCGTCGAGGACGGCGATGCGGTCGGCGGCCCGGACCGTCGAGAGCCGGTGGGCGACGATGATGGTCGTGCGCCCCACCATCAGCTCGTCGAGGGCGGTTTGCACGGCGCGTTCGGTCGAGTTGTCCAGCGCACTGGTCGCCTCGTCGAGTATCAGGATCGGCGGGTTCCGCAGTACCGTGCGCGCGATCGCGAGACGCTGCTTCTCGCCGCCTGAGAATCGGTAGCCGCGTTCCCCGACTACGGTGTCGTATCCGTCGTCGAGGCCCACGACGAAATCGTGAATCTGCGCGATCCGTGCGGCGCGCTCGATCTCGGCGTCCGTTGCGTCGGGTTTCGCGAACCGCAGGTTGTCTCGAATGCTGGCGTGGAACAGGTACGTCTCCTGCGACACGACGCCGACCAGGTCTGCGACGACAGCTGTCGGCAGGTCTCGGATGTCGATGCCGTCGATGGTGATTCGGCCGTGGGTGGGGTCGTGCAGCCGCGCGGCGAGATATCCGAGCGTGGTCTTGCCGGACCCCGTCGATCCGACGAGCGCCAGGGTGCTGCCCGCGGGGACGTCGATGTCGATGTCGGACAACGCGGGCCGCGAGGCGTCGGCGTAGGAGAACTCGACGTGTTCGAACCGTACGTGCCCCGACACGTCCTCTCGGGCGAGCAGGGTCGGAGCGATCGGTTCGTCTATGTCGACCGGCAGGTCCAGGTACTCGAAGACGCGCCCGAACAGTGCCAGGGAACTCTGTACTTCCACGCCGGTGCTCAGCAGCTGCATCGTCGGCCTGAACAGCTGAGTTTGCAGGGTCGTGAAGGCGACGAGTGTGCCGACGGTGAGCGCACTGCCGTTCCCGATGGTGATTCCAGCGAACCAGTAGACGAGCGCGGGCATGATGGCGAAGCTGATCTGCATGCTTGCCATGCGCCACTTACCGGCCATCATGGCTTTGAGTTCGACGTCGGCGACTTCGTCGGAGCGCGCTGCGAATTGCTGCGTGAGAACGCCCGACGACCCCGTCGTCTTGCCGAGCAGGATGCCGCTGACGGACAGCGATTCCTCGATCTGAACCGACAGCTCGCTCAGCAGCTTCTGCCGAGTCGTCGAGATCTTTCGTCTCTCGTTGCCGATCTTTCGAGCGATGCGGACGAACACCGGCAGGATGATCAGCGAGAACAGCGCCAGCCGCCAGTCGAGCAGGAACAGCGCCACGACGGTCGCTGCAACCGTCGTGGCGTTCTGGGCGATCGACGTGGCGGTATTGGTGACCACGGATTGCATTCCGCCGATGTCGTTGGCGATTCTGGACTGCACCTCGCCGGTGCGGGTGCGCGCGAAGAAGCCGAGAGATTGACGTTGCAGGTGACCGTAGACGGCGACACGAAGGTCGTGCATCAGCGTCTGACCGACGCTGTTGGACATCCAGGTCTGGAGTACGCCGAGGGTGTTGGTGACGACGGCGACTGCGATCATGCCCAGCGCGATCAGCGTGACGAGCGTGACGTCGCGATCAGGGATGGCGTGGTCGAGCAGTTCACGAAGGAGCAGTGGTGAAGCGAGCGCGACGACGGCACTGACGACGATGATCGAGGTGACGAGTGCGATGCGTGCGCGGTAGGGACGGAACAGCGCCAGAACCCTACCCACAGGGGCCGGGTCGGCGACTTTCGATTGATTGCGTACCAAGAAGACCTCCTGGGTCGACGAACATAAACGAGAGGTTACCTCACTATGAGGTTGCGATCAAGCGGCTATGCTGTCGACATGCACACGGGAGACACCCCGAACCTGGCCGATTCCTTCATGGCCGTCGCGCGGCGGATCCGCCATACCCACATGAGCGCGCTCGAACCGTTCGGACTCAATCCGTCACAGAGCCGTGCGCTGCACGTGCTGGCTCGAGAAGGGCGCCCGATGCGACTGCGCGCCTTGGCGGATCACCTGCGCATCGTGGCCCGGTCGGCCACCGACATCGTCGACTCACTCGAAACCGCCGAGCTGGTGGCGAGGGAGAACGACCCGGCCGACCGACGGGCTGTCCTCGTCTCGCTCACCGACACCGGCCGGGTCCGACTACGTGACATCGACGCGGCCCGCGCGAAGGTGGCCGTCGAGTTGTTCGACACCCTCGACCCGTCGGAGCGCCACGATCTTCAGCGCATTCTCGCCAAGATCACGGCCGATCCGCTCTGACCTGTCGGAGAAATGCAGTTACCGCCCGTTGTCCCGATCGCGTCGTGCCAGCTCGGCGAACATTGCGTTGTGTGCAGCCAGGTCTGCGTCGTGGTCGCGGTCCGCGGCGCGGTCCGAGCGCTTGGCGTTGCGATCGTCACTGCGCGACCACTGAATGAGCAGGGCCAACATCACCAGGACGAGTGGAATCTCGCCCGTGGCCCAGGCGATACCACCGCCCAACTTCTGGTCGCCCATGAGATCGCCGTTCCAGTCCAAGCCGAGCGTGCGGTAGTACCAGCCACCCATGACGGTGTTCATGCTCATCAACGCGACGCCGAAGAAGGCGTGGAAGGGAAGCGACCCGAAGACCATGGCCAGTTTGGTGATGGGTTCGATGTGCCGCGGCGACGGGTCGACACCGATCACGACCCAGTAGAAGAGGTAACCGCTGAGAATGAAGTGCGCGTTCATCAGCAGGTGCGCCGAATGGTTGTCCAGCACAGCACCGAAGATGCCACCGAGATACAGCACGTAGAAGCCGCCGACGAACAGGACCGCCGCGACGACGGGGTGCGTCAGGAATCGCGAGACCGGGCTGTGCAGCGCCTGCAGAAGCCACTCACGCGGACCGGGAATACCGTCCTTGCCCGCTACCGGCAATGCACGCAGGGTGAGCGTGAGGGCGCCGCCGAGTGCGAGCAGAACGGGCACCAGCATCGACAACGCCATGTGTGCGCCCATGTGCACGCTGAAGGTCGCCGGCGAGTACTTGCCGACACCGGAGGACGTGGCCACGAGCATCGTCGCGCACCCGAGGAGGAACGCGATCGTCCGCCCGACAGGCCATGCGTCGCCTCGTCGACGGAGACGCCGAACACCGAGCAGGTACACGACGGCCAGCACGATCGAGGCCGTTCCGAAGATGAGGTCGAACCGCCAATCGAACATCAGCCGGGCGAAGGTGGGCGGATCCGGGAGGTCGTACCCGAGGGCTGCTTCGGACAGCGAGAGATCGGGGTCGACGTCCGACGGCGGCGGAGTCCGACCCAGACCGACCGCGAGGCCGATCGTGGCCGCGAGAACGAGAACTTCTCCCCCGGCGAACCTGATCAGCGCACTTCGGGACGACGGGTCGGATGCGAGAGCAGGTAGTGACCTGCGCCGCTGGATCCACCCGAAGAATCCCAGCGCGACCAGGGCGAGAACCTTGGCCAGAATCAACCGACCGTAGAGCGTCGTGAACAGGTCCCCGACGGACACACGAACCAGAGCGTTGATCACACCGGAGGCTGCCATCACGACGAAGCAGACGGTTGCCACGGCCGAGAATCGCCTGGCCGCGACGTCGGTGTGTGCGCCCCGGCGTCGGGCGTGAGCAAGAACGGCGAAGAGGCCGCCGGCCCACAGCGTCGCACCGACGAGATGCAGGATCAGACTGTTGGTGGCGACGTCGTGCGAACCTCCCGACGAGGAGTGTCCGGTCAGCGCGATGGGCATCAACGTACCGAGCGCGAAGAGCAGAAGCAGCGGCGTCCACGACCACCGCAGTACCGCCCGCGAGACGATCGCGAGCACCACGGCCAGAATCGCCGTCCAACGCCAGGCTCCGGCGATTTCCACCTGATCGAGGGCAACCCACAGGTTGCTGGGTTGGATTGCGACGGTGAACGGCTGACCCGACGTGTCCGACAAGGTCAGCGGGACGAGTACCAGTGCGCACGCAGCCCACACGATCGCCGCAGCCGATCCGGTGCGCACGGCGCGGTATCCGCCGACATCGAGCACTCCGGACTTCTGCGGAGGCACCAGGAATGCTGCGAGCAGGAAGGAACCGATGGCGATGGACGCCGCTATCTCGCCGATGGCACGGATGGCGGGAAGCCCGTACGTGGTGGCCGGACCGGGGTCGGGAATACCGAGGAGAACGAGCGCGTCCGACGCGGACAGACTGATGACGAGCGCTGCAACGACAGCACCGATCAATCCCGCCGTCACGAACACGGAGGTCGATGCGGTCCCCGGAGACTCGGCCGGTGGTGTCTCGACGGTCTCGACGTCTGGTGCTGCCATGACAACCAGAGTAAGAGGTGTCGAGTGCTCCCGTAGCCGGCGCCCTGCCGGATTCGAGCCTGGTGAAGGCGCGAGCGCCGGAAAGTCCTACGCTACGTCGTAGATCGTGTGACCTCGCCCACCGGAAGATCGTGATGAATCCGTCCGCTTCCACCGGCGAGAGGGGCGCCACTGCCGCCCCACCGCTTGGCAACGATTTCGGCCGCGATGGAGACCGCCGTCTCCTGGGGAGTACGCGCCCCCAGGTCGAGCCCGATCGGACTGGACAACCGGGCCAGTTCGGCCTCGGTCAGCCCCGCGTCACGCAACCTGGCGACGCGATCGTCGTGGGTACGACGGGACCCCATCGCTCCGACGAACGCGAACTGTGGCCGACGTAACGCGACCTCGAGCAACGGCACGTCGAATTTGGCATCGTGGGTCAACACACACACGATGGTGCGTTCGTCGACTCTTCCAGCGGCAATCTGGTCGGCGAGATACCGATGCGGCCACTCGACGACGACCTCAGCCGCCGCCGGAAATCGCTGCGCCGTGGCGAACCGTGCCCGTGCGTCGCACACCGTCACTCGATATCCCAGAAACGCGCCCTGCTGGGCGACGGCAGCCGCGAAGTCGATGGCACCGAACACGAGCATTCTCGGCCGCGGGGCGTAGCTCGACACGAAGACCTCCATGCCGACGCCGAGACGTTCCCCCTCCGGTCCGTACGTCAGCGTCTCCGTGCGCCCGGACGCCAGAAGTCCACGCACGTCGTCGATCACGGCTGCATCGAGTCGGTCGGTTCCGAACGTGCCCGACGATGCGTTCTCCTCGATCACCAGGTGCCGTCCGAGGCGAGCCGGATCCGGATGACCGACAATGGTTGCGACTGCGATCGGCCGCTCGGCAGCGATCGCGTCGGCGACGGCTCCCAGTTCGGGGAACGTCGTCCGCGATATGGGCTCGATGAACACATCCAGGGTGCCGCCACAGGTCAACCCCACCGCGAACGCGTCGTCGTCGCTGACACCGTATCGCTCGAGGACCGGTGCGTCCGATGCGATCACAGCCGTCGCGGCCTCGTACACCGCGCCTTCGACGCATCCACCCGACACCGAGCCGCTGACTGTTCCGTCCGGTCCGACGACCATCGACGCCCCCGCTGGTCGCGGAGCGGAATCGAACGTGCGAACCACGGTCCCGACGCCTGCGGTGACCCCGGCACGCCAGAGCGCGATCACCTCGTCGAGGACATCTCTCATCGACAGAATCCTCTCGTCCGAGCACGGACCCGGGCGCTCGCGATGTAGAAGCGCCACGGTGTTCGTGTTCCACCGACTATGCCCGTTGCAGCGGGCGACGAATCGTCGATCGTGTTCTCGGTGCCCCCGGCAGGATTCGAACCTGCGACCAAGGGATTAGAAGGCCCTTGCTCTATCCCCTGAGCTACGGAGGCGTGGCCCGGACGGGTCCGAGCACGGTGAATCAGTCTACCTGCTCGGTCGGCGGGTCGACGAAGGGCAACGGGTACGACCGGAAATCCGGTCCGAAATCCGGTGCGAGCCCGGTCGATCCTGCGCCTACGGGCAGCATCACGTGCGAATGCGCACTGCCGAACGTGTGGTTGACTGAGCACAACCGAAGGGGCCACCGTGCACCAGCTCACCCTCGGCGTCATGTCTCGGTCGTCGAAGCCGAACGAACGTCGCCTCCCGATTCATCCGCATCATCTCGAACGCATTCCCGACGAGCTACGACGCCGCATGTTCTTCGAGGCGGGGTACGGACTTCCGTTCGGGATCTCCGACGACCACATCGCCGCGTCGACCGGAGGCATCCGTTCGCGCACGGAGCTGATCGCCGAGTGCGATGTCGTTCTGTTGCCGAAACCGCAAGCGTCGGACCTGGAGTCGCTTCGCCCAGGTCAGATCCTGTGGGGTTGGCCGCATTGCGTCCAGGATGTCGAGCTCACTCAGGTGGCCATCGACCGCAAGCTGACGCTCGTGGCCTTCGAAGCGATGAATCATTGGTCCGCGGAGGGCTCGTTCAATCTCCACGTGTTCCACAAGAACAACGAGTTGGCCGGTTACTGTTCGGTGCTGCACGCGTTGCAGTTGATCGGGTCGACCGGAGACTACGGGCGCCGGTTACGCGCGGCGGTGATCGGCTTCGGTGCGACGGCGCGGGGTGCGGTGACGGCTCTGAACGCCCATGGCGTGCACGAGGTCGACGTACTCACTCAGCGCGGTGTCACTGCTGTCGGTTCGCCCATTCACTCGGCACGCATCGTCAATTTCGATCTCGACGGCGAACACCCACGGCGCAGCCGTGCATTGACCGACGAAGGCCGAATTCCGTTGTCGCAGTTCCTCGGCGACCACGACATCATCGTCAACTGCGTACTGCAGAACACGAATGCCCCGCTGACGTTCCTGCGCACGGAGGATCTCGACTCGATCGATCCGGGCACGTTGATAGTCGATGTCTCGTGCGACCAAGGAATGGGGTTCGAGTGGGCCCGCCCCACGTCCTTCGACGCTCCCATGTTCACTGTCGGCGACAACGTTCGGTACTACGCGGTCGACCACAGCCCGTCTTACCTGTGGGACTCGGCGACCTGGGAGATCAGTGAGTCGCTGCTGCCGTACATCGGCACCGTCCTGGGCGGACCGACCAGCTGGGACGCCGACGCGACCATTCGTCGATCCATCGAGATCCGCGACGGCGCGCTGGTCAACCCGGACATTCTCGCCTTCCAACACCGAAGCGCCGAGTACCCCTACCTGGTGGCCTGAGCCAGGCGCACGTTGGCGGTGCCGGACCGAGAAATCGGCACCGCCCTGGCGATCGACCCCGCGCACGACGCTCGTCGGTGCGGGTGCGGATCAGGATGCCTCGGCAACCATGTCCGACATGGCCCCGCCCGGTTCGTTTGCCCGCGACAGACAATCGACGACGAGTGCAGCATGCAACGACATGAGGCCCGCGGAACTGAGCGGGTCCACGCCGGTCAGCTGCTCGATCCGCTTGAGGCGGTAGTCGACCGTATTGGGGTGTACGTACAGCAGTTTCGCACTTGCGCGCCTGTTGGCCTCGCTGCCGACGAAGGTCTTCAGGGTATGCATCAACTCCGGAAAGCCGTCGAGAGGCGCGATCACCGAACGCAACCGCGAACGGCCGGGGCCCGGCCGCGAGAGCTGGTACTCCAGAGCAAGATCGCTCGTCCGGTACAGACGGGGTTCCATGCGCAGCGACCTGGCCAGATCCACCAACTCGCGGCAATGTCCGAGTACGCCGTTCAACGAACCGAGAGTGCCCCGTGCCGTGGCCGCGACGGTATCGACGTGCAGAGTCGCGGCGAGCCTGGTCAGGCAATCCTCGACGACGCTTGCGGGCGACGACGGAACGAGGACGACTCCCCCGCCCGTGGTCAGCGACAGCAGTGGTCCGCGAACGCCCGAGGCCGCAGCCATCGTGCTTTCCGCCGCCGCCAAGGCCGCGTTGTCGACGGAGCGTACGTCGGTCCTGGCGGCGCCCGGCCTATCGGCGTCCGACGCCGCGGTGACGAACCGTACGAATATCACGTCGTATTCCGTGGCCACCTCGATTCCGTTACGTTCCGCAATCCCACGGGCTTCGGGGTCGTCCGCGACGAGCAGGTCGACCAATTGGGCAACGCGCTCGCCGTTGGACCCTGGGTCCTGACGGCAGAACTCCATGTACGCGGCCGAGACTGCGTTGCCGAGAGATTCGAGGACTCGCATCATGAACACTGCGTTGTCGACCACGCCGGATCGATCGACCTCGGCGACACTGCCTTTGAGTCCAGCGGTGGCCGCGGCGTGGACGAATCGCTGCGCGTCCCGTAGCGGCACCCCCTCGCGCGCAAGGTCTTCCGCGGCGCGACGGACAGGTTCGAGCTCGGCAGGGGCCGGGAGCCGGCCGGCGCGAAGGCAACGGTCGACGACAGCACCGCTGCGCCCTTCCAACGCGGATGACCGTCCGCGAGGGACCTCGGTGACAACAGTGCCGGGGGAATGCGTGAACGAAGTGTCCAACCGCATGTCGAGCCGCCTTTCCTACCGCTTGTGTGGTTCGTGAAGTAACGGTAACTCATCGAGCGGTCCGAAGGTATGAAAATGGAGGTGCAAACATTCTTGAAGTTTGTTTTTTCCGGAACGTTCTACCCGAGACAGCGAACAGCCGGGCCGCTCGCCCCGGTGAAGGGCGAACGACCCGGCGTCCGAGACTCGGTCGATTGTGCCGCCGCGGCCGAGTTGCTACCTGTTCTCGAACTCGCCGTTGATGACCTTGCCTGCAGGAGTGTCCTCGCGGGCCTTCTTCGCAGCCTCCCGCATCTCGATGCCGTCCGAGATGAGATCCCCGATCTCCCGGGTCACGTCCCGCACCGCCCCGGCGATGATGACGGCGATCCGGCCGACGTGCGTAGCCGCGGACTCCGTCAGTTCCTGCACGGTGTCCTTGTTGCGTTCGAACTTGCCGACCACGACGTTCACCCCTGATTCGGTATTCGGTCCGCTGGCGCCGGCCACGTCAGGCCGCGACCTTCTTGCGCTCGACGATAACACCGACCGTCGGCTTCGATCCGGTCAGAGAATCCGGCAATGCGAGCTTGAAGATCTTGCCCCACACGGTACCGATCTGCTTGAAGAAACCGCCGGTGTTGTACGGAAGGCCGTATTTGCCGCACAGTGCCTTCACCTCAGGGGCGAGCTCCGGGTAGCGGTGCGCAGGCAGATCCGGGAACAGGTGATGCTCGATCTGGTGCGACAGGTTGCCGGACATGATGTGGAACAGCGGCGATCCCTCGATGTTCGCCGATCCGAGCATCTGACGGACGTACCACTCGCCACGCGACTCGTCTGCGGTCTCGTCCTCGGTGAAGGTCTGCACCCCCGTCGGGAAGTGTCCGCAGAAGATGATCGAGTAGGTCCACAGGTTGCGGATCAGGTTGGCGCCGACGTTCCCCACCAGTGTGGTGACGAAGAAGGGGCCGGACAGCGCCGGAAAGATCACGTAGTCCTTGAGTACCTGACGACCGGCCTTGCGCCACATTCCCTGCAGCAAAGGCTTGACGTCGTGCCACTTGCGCTTGCCCTGGACGATGTTCTCCGCTTCGAGGTCGTGCAGCATGACGCCCCACTCGAAGAACGTCATCAGCAGGAACGCATAGACGGGGTTGCCCAGGTAGTACGGATTCCACTTCTGGCCCTCGTCCATCCGCAGGATTCCGTAACCGATGTCGCGGTCCTTGCCGACGATGTTGGTGAACGTGTGGTGCATGTAGTTGTGCGAATGCTTCCACTGGTCGGCCGGGCAGACGGTATCCCATTCGAACACTTCGGAGTTGAAGCCGGGCTCACGCATCCAGTCGTACTGGCCGTGCATGACGTTGTGGCCGATCTCCATGTTGTCGAGGATCTTGGAGACGCCGAGGGCGCCGACTCCGGCGAGCCACACCGGAGGCAAGAACGGCAGGTACATCATGGCCCGACCGGCGATTTCGAGGCCGCGTTGAGTCTTGACGATGTTGTAGATGTATTCGCGATCCTCCTCGCCCAGCTTGGCGACGGTGCGAGCACGGAGCTCGTCGAGCTCGCGGCCGAGGTCTTGGACCTGCTCGTAGGACAGGACCGTCGGTGGCAGCGCCTCGGGCTTCTCCGCGGATCCGAAGAAGGGCAAAGACAGTGAGGGCAGTGGGATTCCGAACATTTGAAACACTCTCCGTTTCGGTTGTCGAAGATTGTCGGTCGGGTCGGTCAGATTTCGATTTCCACGTCACCGACAGGTACCGACACACAAATCTGGATCTTCTTGTGCGGTTCGGTGTCGGTCTCCCCGGTCTTGACGTTCCGGGTGCATCCCGAGGTCTTCACCGACGTGCAGGTGAAGCAGATGCCCATCCGGCAGCCGTAGGACGGCGTCAGGCCCGCGTCCTCCGCCTGTTCGAGGAGGGTCTTTCCCGAGTTGGTTGCGACGACGTCACTGCCGGAGAAGTTGACGTCTCCGTCTGCATCGGCGTCGGCGGTCGGTGCCGGCGCGGCGAACTCCTCGAAATGGAGTCGGTCGGCAAGTCCGAGATCGTCGTAGACGCCCCGGACCGACCGCATCAGTCCCGGCGGACCGCACAGGAACGTCCGAGCCTCCGCGAACCACGGTGCCACGGCGTTCAAGTGCTCGGTTCCGAAGAACCCGTGAAGGTCTCCCCCACTCGTCTGGTCCGTGTACGCCAGGACGATTCGGACTCGATCGTGCTCGGCTGCGATCTGCTCCAACTCGGCGCGGTACGAGACGTCCTTTTCCGAGTAGGCGTAGTGCAGGAAGGTGAGGTCGCCGCTGTACCCCTCGTCCAGCAGCGACCTCAACATGGACAACACGGGCGTGATCCCGCTTCCGCCACTGATCAGCAGAACCGATTCCGGACGAGGCGTCGGCAGGTGAAACACGCCGTCGGCCTGCGACAGGCTGACGACGAGGCCAACCTGCGCGTTCGCGTGAAGATACTGCGAGACAAGGCCTTCCGGATGCGCCTTGACGGTCAGTTCGATGAGACCGTCGGCGCGGTACTGCGAACATGCAGGCGAGTAGCACCGTGTGTGGCGCACCCCGTCGATGACGACGCCGACCTGCACGAACTGGCCGGCCTCGAAGCCCCTCCACTGGTGCGTCGGGCGCAACGTGAGGGTGACCGTGTCGGCAGTGGACCGGTGTACATCCGTCACTTCTGCCCGAAGATCCCTTACCGTGGTCATCGGGTCGACGAGCTCGAGGTAACGGTCGAGCGCGTGAGGCGTTGCCATGGCCTCGAACAGGGAAAGCAGCGAAAACTTGCGGCGAATGCCTGACTGTCGAGACTTCTGCTGAATTGCCATCTCGCCTCCCGGTTCGAGGAACTTCTTCAGTGTACGTCTGTGCACTAGAATCCCAGTGTGGCAGATCCGTACCGGAATCTGTCAACGTGAAAGTGATGGCACCGACATAGCACGGCGCACGTGTCCTGGATCACACTCACCCTGAGACGACGTCGAGACCGGAGGAGGTCACAGAGTGGACAGCAATAAACTCGAACATGTGACAGAACCGGGTACGCGTGCGGAACGCAAGGAACGCACACGACAAGCGCTCATCGACGGCACCCTGGATCTGTTGCGCGACCGGTCGTTCGCGAGCGTCAGTCTGCGCGAGGTCTCACGATCGGCCGGCATAGTGCCGACTGCGTTCTATCGACACTTCGCGTCCATGGAAGATCTCGGCGTAGCTCTGGTCGAGGACTCGATGCGGACGCTTCGTCAGATGCTGAGGGACGCGCGCAAGGATCCCACGGTCAAGAACGCAACCGAATCACTCCGGATCCTCGTGCGCGCCGTTCGCTCACACGAGGATCAGTTCCGATTCATCGCCCGCGAACGCTACGGCGGAGTCACCGAGGTACGACGCGCATTCGCGACCGAGCTCCGCATGTTCGTCAGCGAACTGACCATCGACCTCGCCCGCATGCCAGGGCTCGAATCCTGGGACATCAGCGATCTGGAGATGGCCGCGGATCTGATCGTCTCGACCATGCTCACCGCCACCGTCGGCCTGTTGGAGATCGACCGCCCCGGCAGCTCGAGCGAACGCGAACTCCTGGCACGCACCGAGCAGCAGGTCCGCCTCGTGGTGTTGGGCATGGGAGCCTGGAGATCGAACCACGGTTGATTCGACCCGAGGTGCACTCGACCTCAGCTGAGAGGACCGAACATGACGATGACCGAAGTAACCGTCGACGATCTGGTGTTCGACGTGTCGATCGCCGGCGAGGCGAACGCGGAACCGGTGGTGCTGCTGCACGGGTTCCCTCAGACTCACGCGTGCTGGGATCGGGTCGCGCCGACGCTCGTGGAACACGGCTTGTTCACCATCGCACCCGACCAGCGCGGATACTCACCGGGCGCACGTCCGCTCGGCACCGATGCCTACCGCGTGGAGAATCTCGTCGGCGACATCGTCGGGATACTGGACGCACTCGGCCTGGAGTCGGCGCACGTCGTCGGACACGACTGGGGTGCCGCGGTGGCGTGGCAACTCGCAGCGCGGCACCCGGAACGCGTTCGTTCGCTCGTCGCGGTGTCCGTGCCGCACACGGCTGCGTTCAATCAGGCTCTCCGCGAGGACGCGGACCAGCGTGAGCGCTCGACCTACATGGGGCTGTTGCGACAGGCAGGCAAAGCCGAGGAGGTGCTGCTCGAAGACGATGCACGTCGGCTGAGGGCCATGTTCTCCGAACGCAGCCCGGACGACCGTTACGTCCGGCACCTGCAGGAGCCGGGGGCGCTGACCGCGGCGTTGGAGTGGTATCGGGCGATGACGAACGAGTTCGGACGCCTCGCACCGGTGACCGTTCCCACGACCTACGTGTGGAGCAATCAGGACTCGGCCATCGGCCGTGCGGGCGCCGAACGGTGCGGCGAACACGTGGACGCCGACTACACATTCGTCGAACTCGACGGAATCTCGCATTGGATTCCGGAGGAGGCCCCGGACCGACTGGCCGACGAGATCCTGCGGCGGGTCGCCCAGTCGAGGGTGTCGTGAGATCAGACCTTGTCGGGCGCTTTCACTGCGAGCAACGCGAGTAACCCGACGAACAACACGACGAGCAGACCACCGATGCCCGCACGGTCCGCGTCGAACAGCCACACGAACAGCCCGAACAATGTGGGTGCGAGGAACGAGACTGCACGGCCGGTCGTGGCGTACAGACCGAAGAACTGACCCTCGCGCCCCGGTGGTGCCAGACGCGCCAGGTAGGTCCGCGACGACGACTGCGCCGGCCCGACGAACAGACACAGCACCAGGCCGAACACCCAGAACAGCACCGGGCCGGACACGAACAGCAGCACGATTCCCGCGACGATCATCGACACGAGTGAGAACACGATGACGGATTTGGGTCCGGATCGATCGTCGAATCGGCCGGCGGTCACCGCGCCCAGACCGGCGACGACGTTGGCGGCGACGCCGAAGAGCAGCACGTCTGCCGAGCTGATGCCGTAGACACTCACCGCAAGAACAGCACCGAACGTGAACACCCCGGCCAGACCGTCGCGGAACAGCGCGCTCGCGATCAGGAAGTAGACGCTGCGCCTGTCGGCAGTCCACAGCTCACGCAGGTCGCGGAACAGCACCTTGTAGGATTCCAGCATTCCGGCCTTGGCGGCGCCTGGATCCTGGTCGGTGGACGGCAGTTCGGGAACGGTGAGCAGGACGGGAATCGCGGAGACTGCGAACCACACCGCGGCCAGCAGGGCGACGAGCCGGATGTTCATGCCGCCGTCGGTGGTGATGCCGAACAGTCCTCTGGTGTCACCGTCACCGGTGATGAAACCGAAGTAGCAGATCAACAGCAGAACGATGCCGCCGAAATACCCCATCGACCAACCGAATCCGGACACGCGGCCGATGTTGGCCGGCGTGGAGACCTGACGAAGCATGGCGTTGTACGGAACACTGGCCAGTTCGAACAGGATCGAGCCTGCGGCGAGCAGCACCAGGCCCAGCCACAGGTAGTGATAGTCGTCGGCGACGAAGTACAAGCCGGCCATCGACGCGACAGTGAGTCCGGTCAACAACGCCAACGAGCGCTTTCGGCGGCCACGGGCGTCGAAGCGTTGGCCGGAGACAGGCGCAAGTATCGCGATGACGACGCCTGCTGCTCCGATCGCCCAACTGAACCACGACGTCGCCGAGATCGACCCGGGCAGATCGTCGCCCACCGCATCGGTGAGGTACACCGAGAACACGAACGTCAGAATCACCGCGTTGAACGCGGCCGATCCCCAATCCCAGATACCCCAGGCGAATACCTGCTTTCGGGTCGTTGCGACGCCTACGACGGCAGTGTCGGCCGGAGTGTTCATGGGCAAAGCCTAAGCCAGCACGTGCAGCACAGCATTGTACTGCGGTATATGCACCTGGTTGCATAGTCACCCTGTTGCATACATACTGGCTGTCGTGGCACTCGAGCACGCGATACTCGTTTCCCTGACCGAATCGAACGGCTCCGGGTACGAACTGGCGCGCCGATTCGACAAGTCGATCGGCTTCTTCTGGAGTGCAAGCCATCAGCAGATCTACCGGGTGCTGACGCGTATGGACGCGGCCGGATGGATCGTGGGCAACTCCGTCGTGCAGGACGGCAGGCCGGACAAGAAGGTCTATTCGGTCAGCCGGAGCGGGCTCGACGAGCTGGATCGCTGGATCGCCCGACCCACCGATCCGAGTGCGCTCCGGGAGGAACTGGCCGTCAAGATCCGGGGCGCAGCACACGGTGACGTCGAGGCATTACGCACCGAGGTCCGCCGACACCGGGATGTCCATGCGGACAGGCTCGAGCTCTTTCGACTCATCGAGAAACGCGATTTCCCATCACCGTCCTCCCTCTCGGGTACCGCACTGCATCAGTACTTGGTGCTGCGCGGCGGAATCCGTGTCGAGGAGGGCTTCGCCGAATGGTGCGACGAGATATTGGAGCGATTGTGACCGGTACCGAGAACTACCCGATTCTCCTGTCGCCGTTGAAGGTCGGCAACACGACGTTGAAGAATCGCGTCATCATGGGATCCATTCACACCGGTTTGGAGGACCGAGCGCGTGACACCACTCGACTGGCGGCCTATTTCGCCGAACGCGCGCGCGGTGGCGTCGCGCTGATCGTCACCGGTGGCTATGCACCCAACCGCACCGGATGGCTCCTCCCGTTCGGCGCCAAGCTCACCAACCGAGTCGAGGCGCGGCGGCATCGCACGATGACGGACGCGGTGCATGCGGAAGGCGGCAAGATCGCTCTGCAGATCCTGCACGCAGGTCGGTACTCGTATCAGCCGTTCAGCGTGTCGGCGTCGTCGATCAAGGCCCCCATCAATCCATTTCGCCCGCGGCGCCTCACTGCACGAGGTGTCCGGTGGCAGATCCGCAATTTCGTCAGGTGTGCGCGGCTCGCTCGGTCCGCCGGGTACGACGGCGTCGAGATCATGGGCGGCGAGGGATACTTCATCAACCAGTTCCTCTCCGAGCGCACCAACAAGCGGCGCGACGAGTGGGGCGGTAGCGCAGAGAACAGGCGTCGTATCGCGGTCGAGATCGCCCGTCGTATCCGTGCGGAGGTCGGCACCGACTTCCTGGTGATGTTCCGATTGTCCATGGCCGATCTCGTCGAAGGCGGACAGAGCTGGGACGACATCGTCGCCCTGGCACAGGATTTGGAGAGCGTCGGTGTCGACGTCATCAACACCGACATCGGCTGGCACGAATCCCGCGTGCCCACCATCGTCACGTCGGTTCCGCGCGCAGCATTCGCCGACATCACCGGAAAGCTCGACAAGCATGTCGACATCCAGGTGGCGGCGTCGAATCGAATCAACATGCCCGACATCGCGGAAGGGATTCTCGCACGCGGGGACGCGCAGCTGATCTCGATGGCGCGGCCGATGCTCGCCGACCCGTTCTGGGTGCGCAAGGCCGAAGCGAACGCAGCGGACTCCATCAACACGTGCATCGCGTGCAACCAGGCGTGTCTGGACCACGCGTTCGTCCACAAAACAGTCTCCTGCCTGGTCAACCCCCGCGCGGGACGTGAAGTCGAACTGCAGTTGCTGCCTGCCCGCAGAACCAAGAAGGTCGCGGTCGTGGGCGGCGGTCCGGCAGGGCTGTCCGCCGCGCTCGAAGCTGCCCGACGCGGCCACGCCGTCAGCCTGTTCGAGTCCAGGCCGGCATTGGGTGGCCAATTCGGTATCGCACAACGCATTCCGGGCAAGGAGGAGTTCTCCGAGACCATCCGATACTTCACGACAGCGCTGCGCGACGCCGACGTGGCCGTCCACCTCGGCTGGCGCGTCACCGCCGCCGAGCTCGTCGCAGGCGACTTCGACGAGGTGATCGTCGCGACCGGCGTGATACCGAGAATCCCGTCGATACCCGGAATCGATCATCCGTCGGTGCTGTCCTACGCCGACGTCGTCGAACACGGAAGACCGGTGGGTGACCGCGTGGCCGTCATCGGTGCGGGCGGCATCGGCATCGACATCTCGGAATTTCTGACGACCGATGCCTCCCCCACGCTGGACCTGAAGGAATGGAAGCAGGAGTGGGGTGTCACCGAACCGGAAGCGGCGCCGGGAGCGCTCACCACACCCGTCCCCGCGCCGTCGCCGCGTGAGGTCTACCTGTTGCAGCGCAAGAAGGGACGAATCGGCGCGGGGCTGGCGAAGACGACGGGATGGGTGCACCGCGCGGCTCTGAAAGCCAAAGGCGTGCACGAGCTCTCCGGTGTGAACTACGAACGCATAGACGACGAGGGTCTGCACATCACCTTCGGCGAGCGCCACGAGCGTCCACGCACACTTGCCGTCGACACCGTCGTCGTGTGCGCGGGCCAGGAACCCGTCCGCGATCTCGTCGACGACCTACGAGCCGCGGGAACGACGGCCCACGTCATCGGGGGCGCGGATGTCGCTGCCGAACTCGACGCCAAGCGCGCCATCGAGCAAGGAACACGCCTCGCCGCGTCCATCTGATTCCCACCGGGTGATTCCAGCCGGGTCGATCCATCCACTACCCTGTCTCAGCGTGAGCCTGCCCAGTCCTGCGCCCGAAGCCCGTGCTGTCGTCACCGGAGCGTCCTCCGGAATCGGCGAGGCACTGGCCACAGAACTCGCCGCCCGCGGTCATTCGCTGATCGTCGTGGCGCGGCGCGGGGAGTTGCTCGAGGCACTTGCCACCGAGCTCCGCGCCGCGCACGGAGTGACCGTCGAGGTCCGAGTTCTCGATCTCTCCGACCGGGATGCCCGCGTCTCGTTCGCCGACGAGTTGGCGCAGCGGGAGATCAGCATTCTGTGCAACAACGCGGGTATCGCCACGTTCGGGCCGGTCGCGAACCTCGACCCCGCGTACGAACGGGACCAGGTGGAATTGAATGCAGTCGCCGTGCACGACCTCACGCTCGCAGTCATTCCAGGGATGGTGGCGCGCGGCAGCGGCGGAATTCTGATCACGGGTTCGGCGGCCGGGAACATGGCCATCCCGAACAATGCGACCTACGCGGCGACGAAGGCGTTCGTCAACACGTTCTCCGAGTCGCTGCGGCTCGAACTCAAGGACAGCGGAGTGAACGTCACCCTGCTGGCCCCCGGCCCCGTTCGCACCGAGACTCCCGATCCCGCCGACGCGTCCATAGTGGACAAGCTGGTCCCGGATTTCCTGTGGATCGACAGCGCCTACACGGCCAGGCTGTCACTGGATTCGTTGGCGAAGAACAAGATGCGGGTGGTGCCGGGTCTGTTGTCCAAGGGCATGTCGATCGCGGGCCAGTACAGTCCGCGGGCCATCTCGGCCCCCATTGTCGGAAGCTTCTACAAGAAGCTCGGCGGCTGAACACTCACCGCGGGCGGAAGTGATCCAGCGAATCGGACACGATCGACAACGCGGTGTCGGTATCCACCGACGGGGCCAGTTCCGGGATCAGCACCGTCACCCCGTCGCGGACGCCTTGGCACCGCAGCACCGTGGAGTCCGGTCGCGTCGGGCCTGTACTCCTGCCTGATTCGGTCGATTCCCCAGGCCCCACTCCGGCCGACACGGGCGAGTTCACCGTCACCAGGCACTCGGCGTCACCCGAGGTCTCGATACGTTCTGGCGGCGACGGCAACCGAAGCCGTTCGGCACTGGCATCGCCCGCCCGTGTGCTCCACAAGCGAGGACTCGGCGCCTCGACGGCATAGACCGTCACCAGAACCCGGAGCGACTCGTCCGCGTAGCCCTGCGCGGCGGCGTCGGCCCCGTCGTACGCGGCGCTGAGCCCCGCGACGGCATCCTCGCGCTGCGGGCCGGAGTCGTCGTCTCGTTCGAATCGCTCCATCTGCTGCTGCATCGTCCGGAGCCCGGCGACGGAATCCGGGAACTCCAGAGCCTGCTGCGCATTCGCCGAACCCGAACTGCAGCCGACGACGGCCGCGATCGCAACGGGTGGTACCAACCAGGATTTCTTCATGCAGTCGATCCTCTCGCTGACGCGGGGCGGCCGATATGAGTAGTTCTACCGGTTTCGCGGGGTGAAACCACCTCCTAGGCTAAACGGACAAACCGCCCGGGAGGACTTGTTCGATGATCGACCGCACACCCATCGTGTCCATCGCTGTCGTGGCTGCCGCCGTGCTGATCGGAGGATGCAGTCGGTCCGAGGTCACCCACACGGTGAACGGCGAGACGGTGCAACCCGATCCACCGGCCGGCGCAGCCGCCGAGGTGGACCCCTGCTCGGTCCTGTCCGAGAACACGCGCACCCGTCTCGGATTGGCGGACATCGAGCCGGTCGAACTGCCGAAGACACCGGACGGGGGCTGCACCTGGGACGGCAACAGCCGCTACCTCCTGCCGAATCTGACGCTGTGGGTGAGCGGGCAGACCGACGCCGATCCGAACGACGACGTCGTCGACATCGCGGGCGTTCCGGTCAATGTGTACAACATCGCGGGCACGTCGGGGCGACTCATCGCGTACTTCGACGACCTGACGCTCAGCCTGAACTACATCAAGGCAAAGGTGGAGATCGACACCTTCGATGCACTGGAGGCCGCGATGACCGACGTGTTGGACGGGTACTCCCGCACCGCGTGAACCAATCGCTCACGCGGCTGCGGCCGTACCCTCACCGTCGACGCCGACGACCTGTGCCGAAAATGCTGCGTGAAATCTCCCGTCCGGCAGCCGAAGCCGCAGAGCGGAGGAAACTCTTGACTGCGGGGTTGCCCATGATTCGCTCCGCCGCCGAGGGCCCTTCAGGTTCCGATGGCGGTAGATCGGGCAGGTCCGCAGGCAACGGCGGCAGATCGAACGTTTCGGTCGGCGCGGGCACATCGGTGACCCGGGCCTCCAATTTCTCGTAGGCCGACTCACGATCGATGGTCTCGCGATACTTGGGTCCGAGAGTGCTCGCCGAGGCCGCAGCACCGATGGCGTCGTTGCCTATGGTGTCCATCAGCGAGCGCGGCGGGCGGATCTTGGTCCATGCCACCGGCGTCGGCGCGCCCTTCTCCGACAGTACGGTGACGATGGCCTCGCCGGTGCCGAGCGAGGTGAGCGCCTTCTCGAGGTCGTACGCTTCGGTTTTCGGATAGGTGCGGACGGTCTTGTTCAGCGCCTTCTGGTCGTCGGGCGTGAATGCCCTCAGCGCGTGCTGAATTCGCGCGCCCAGCTGTGACAGCACTTCGTTCGGCACGTCCGTCGGGAGCTGTGTACAGAAGAACACACCGACGCCCTTCGAACGGATGAGCTTGACGGTCTGTTCGACCTGCTGCAGAAAGGCTTTGGAGGCGTCGGCGAACAACAGGTGAGCTTCGTCGAAGATGAACACCAGCTTGGGTTTGTCGATGTCACCGACCTCGGGCAGGGTCTGGAACATGTCGGCCAGGACCCACATCAGGAACGTCGAGAACATCACCGGCCGGGCGGCGTGGGCCCCCAGCTCGAACAGCGTGATGATGCCCTTGCCGTCGGCGCCGACCCGGAGCAGATCCTCGGTGTCGAGCTCGGGTTCGCCGAAGAAAGTGTCCCCTCCGTCGGCTTCCAGGTTGACCAGGGAACGCAGGATGACGCCCGCGGTCGCAGCCGATACTCCTCCGATGCCCTTCAGATCCGCCTTGCCGTCGTCACTGGTGAGATGGGTGATGACGGCACGCAGATCCTTGAGGTCCAGCAACGCCAAGCCTTGCTTGTCCGCCCAATGGAAGATCAAGCCGAGTGTCGATTCCTGAGTGTTGTTGAGACCCAGCACTTTGCTCAGAAGTATCGGACCGAACGCGGTGATGGTCGCGCGCACGGGGATACCGATGCCGTCGGTGCCGAGCGAGAGGAATTCGACGGGGTGACCGGTCGGACTCCACTCGGAATCTCCGGTCTCCACTGCACGCGCCCTGATCTTCTCGTTGTCCGCCCCTGCTGCCGACAACCCGGACAGGTCGCCCTTGATGTCGGCCATGACCACGGGAACGCCTGCACTCGACAACTGTTCGGCGATCCCCTGCAGTGTCTTCGTCTTTCCGGTACCGGTCGCTCCCGCGACCAATCCGTGCCTGTTCAGCGTCGCGAGGGGAATACGAATTCTCGCGGCTGGATCCGTCACGCCGTCCAGGACGACGGTCCCGAGCTCCAATGCGGCTCCCGACGACTGATAACCCGCAGCTATTTCGGCTGCGACACCAGCCGGTACCGCGGCGCCCTCGGTTTCGGTGCCGTCGGCTTCGATGACCTTGGTTTCGGCGGCTTCGGCGTCCAGCGCTTCCTTCTCGGCCGCCTCTGCTGCAGCCAGGGCCTCGGCGGCAACTCGAGCCGCTTCGACGGCAGCGGCCTTGGCAGCCTTCGCCTTCTCCGCGGGGGTGAGAGTGGTGGAACCTTCCGACGCCGGATCGACCGTCATGTCTATCGATGCTCCTTGGTTCTCTTTGCTTGCTGTCGTTCGGCTCGCACTGCGATCGCCACCGCAAACCTTAGCGGTGAGCATGGTCGCACTAGTCTGTGTCGTGTGCAGGACAAACTTGTGTGGATCGATTGTGAAATGACCGGCCTGGATTTGTCGAAGGACAAACTCATCGAGATCGCGGCGCTCGTCACCGACAGCGAACTGGAGATTCTCGGCGAGGGCGTCGACATCGTGATCCACGCCGACGACGACGCGTTGGCGTCGATGCCGGACGTGGTGAAGAAGATGCATGCCAAGTCCGGGCTGACCGACGAGGTGCGTGCGTCGACGGTGACGCTCGAGGAGGCGCAGCAGCAGGTGCTGGCGTACATCCGCGAGCATGTCCCGGTGGCCGGCACCGTGCCTCTGGCAGGAAACTCCATTGCGACCGACCGCGGTTTCATCTCGCGTGACATGGTCGAGCTGGACACGTACCTGCACTACCGCATGATCGACGTCAGTTCCATCAAGGAGCTGTCGCGTCGGTGGTACCCGCGGATTTACTTCGGGCAGCCACAGAAGGGGCTCGCGCACCGTGCCTTGGCCGACATCAAGGAATCGATCAAGGAGTTGAAGTACTACCGCCGGACGGTGTTCGTACCCGAGCCCGGCCCGTCGACCAGCGAAATTGCCGCGGTCGTCGAGGGGCTCGACACACCGTCGTAGGGGCGATTCGCAACTGACGAATCGAACCGCTAGTATTGTCGTCGCTGCTGAAACAGAGCCTGAACGGGCGAAGAAGATGTGGCTATGGTGGGTGTAGTTCAGCTGGTAGAGCACCAGGTTGTGATCCTGGGTGTCGCGGGTTCGAGTCCCGTCACTCACCCCATAGAAGCAAGAGAGCCGGTCTCCGCACGGAGGCCGGCTTTCTTGTCGTTCGAGGCGTCCTCCTCCTCCACGTCGACCGGCAGTCCGTAGTCCTGGCCGCCGAATTACGTTGTTGTAATTCAACTTTCGAGTTTCCTATGGGGTTCATGTGACGTACGGTTACAAATGGCACTTTTGGGGAAGAAAAGTACCAACGTGATAGCTGTGAACACGCAGCGTTGATTCAACGCGCCCCGAAACGCGCCACCAGCAGTTCTGAGCCCAGTTTTCGTTCGAGTCGGGCACTAGATCAGGAGGCAGTTCACGTGGGTCGAAGAGTTCACAAGGCGATTGCGGGTTCGATGTTGTCGGCGGCGCTGTGCCTCGGTACCACGGGTCTGATCAACCCGGCCGTAGCCACGGCGCAGCCGACCATCGAGCTGCCCGTCATCCCGATTCCACAGCCCGACGCGCAGCAGAGAGCGGCCATTCTCGCCGCGGTGCTGGACGCTACCGGGGTGCTGATCAACGAGGTCGCCTCCGTCATTCTCGACTCGGACTTCGGGCCGGCACCGGACACGGCTCCCGACGAGCCGGAGACTGCGGCCGCTCCCCCGTCGGTGGGTCTGGGTGGCTCGATCCTCCCGCTCCCCGCCAGAAGCTACGAAATCTCGTCCGGCTACGGCAGTCGCAACAATCCCACCGGAAACGGCGGCCAGTTCCATCAGGGCGTCGATTTCGCCGCGCCGTCGGGAACGCCGATCTACGCGGTGACAGGGGGAACCGTCGAACAAGCCGGAGATGCGGGTGACGGATACGGCACTCTCGTGCGCATCAAGAGTGGCAACACCGTCACGTACTACGGGCACCAATCGAGCGTGGACGTAGAGGTCGGCGACACCGTCGAAGCAGGCGACCGGATCGGGTCCGTCGGCAGTACCGGCAACTCGACAGGGCCGCACCTGCACTTCGAGGTCAGGAACAACGGATCGAGCATCGAGCCGGTGGCCTACCTGAAGACACTGGGCATCGATCCCGCTCGGTACGAGAAGCAGGGCTCCGACTAGACGCTCGACGCGTTGCCGGCTTTCCATTCCTCCCACGGAATGTTCCAGTCGCCGAGCCCGTCGACGCCGGACAGCGTGCCGCCCACGGTGTTCTTGACGACGACGATGTCGCCGCGCTTGGTGTTGTCGAAGACCCACTTGGCGTTGGACGGGCTCAGGTTGAGGCATCCGTGGCTGGCGTTGGAGTAGCCCTGCTGTCCCACGGACCACGGGGCGGAGTGGAAGAAGATGCCGCTGTAGGACATTCGGACGGCCCAGTCGACGGGGGTGCGGTAGCCGGCCGAGGAGTTGACAGGCACTCCGTAGGTGGACGAGTCCATGACCAGGTGATCGAAGCGGTCGCCGATGATGTAGACGCCGTTGTCGGTCGGTGTGCTGTCCTTGCCCATCGAGGTGGGCATGGTGATGACGTCCTGGCCGTTGACATTGAAGGTCACCTGCTTGGTGTTGTCGTCGGCCGTCGCGACGACGGCGTCGCCGATGGTGAAGGACGTCGACGCGTTCTCCTGGCCGTAGATACCGTCGCCGAGGTCACGGCCGTACACGTTGACCGCAACGTCGACGCGGGTTCCCGACGCCCAGTAGTTCTGCGGCCTCCAGCGGACCTCGCGGTCGTTGACCCAGTAGAACGCGCCCTCGACGGCGGGCGTCGTGGTCACCTGGATGGCGTTCTGAGCGGCGATCTTGTCGGTGATCGTTTCGTCGAACTGGACAGCGACCGGCTGACCGATGCCGACGACGGCGCCTTCGCTCGGCAGAACGTACGGCTTGGTGAAGTTACCGGGCTGACTGGTGGTGAACGAGCTGACGGTCGTGCTCGATCCGCCGAGCCCGTACGCGTCGGCCTGCACGCGGTACTTTCGGTTGTATCCGAGCGGCTCGGTGTTGGTCCAGCTCAGACCGTCCGGGGAGATGGCACCCGATACGGGCACGCCCTCCGGGTTGAGCATCGTGACGCCTGCGAGCTTGCCGTCGACGACGCTCACGGTGACCGGATCCGCCGGGGAGAATCCGACCGCTCCGTCGTCGACGGTGGAGGTCAGCTTGGGCTTGAGGAGTTCGGCGATCGGGTTGGAGTCGATCGGGGCAGCGTCGATCTTGCTGTCGTTCGTCGGTGCACATCCGGACAGAACGACGGTTGCCGCCACCGATGCGACAGCCGCCAACACGACTCCGCGCGAGATCCTCATGCGCCACTCCACTTCACGACCGACCGATTGCCGAGCACCCATCGAAAACGGACACTTCGACCACATAATGCCAGGCCATCACCTGCGCATCCAATTGAAATGCCGCTCCGAGAGTAACGTTCGAATACCAATCGGCCCGTTACCGACCTGTGTTACCTCACAGGCCGTGTCGGTGTCGCCGGTGACGCATCACCGGAAGCTCATGTTGTCGTCGACCAGCTTGCCGTACCGCAGAGCAGGCAGGTCGCGGAAGTAGTTCATGCGCAGTTTCCACGGAGCGGACGATCCCTGCTTGGGGAACGAATCGACCGAGCGGAGAACGTAACCGGCCGCGAAGTCGAGGAACGGTTCCTCCCCTATCGAGGCGTCCCGCTTCAGCCGCACTTCCCGCGCGCCGTTCCTGTCCATGTGTGCGAGCAGCCTGGCGACGTAGTCGGACACCAGGTCGGCTTTGAGGGTCCACGATGCGTTGGTGTAGCCGACGACGAACGCGAAATTCGGCACGTCGGTCAGCATCATGCCCTTGTACGCCATCGTGTCCGTGAGGTCGACGACGCGGCCGTCGACGGAGAGCGTCACGTTGCCGAACGCCACGAGGTTCAGTCCTGTCGCGGTGACGACGATGTCCGCGTCCAGATGCTCGCCGGACTTCAGATCGATGCCGGTGTCGGTGAACTTGTCGATGTGATCGGTGACGATGTCCACTTCGTTCTTGCGGATCGATCGGAACAGATCGTTGTCGGGAACCAGGCAGAGCCGTTGATCCCACGGGTTGTACCGAGGAGTGAAATGGGTGTCCAGGTCGTACCCCTTCGGGAGCCACCCTTCCTGGAGCTTCCTGATCTGCTTCTTCATGAACTTCGGGTAACGCTGGCACAGAACGTACAGTCCTATCGCGGTCACAGCGTTCTTCGTCCTGGTGATTCCGTACGCGGCACGCGCAGGCAGGTACTTGCGCAGACCGAGCGCAACCGGGTCCTCGGACGGCAAGGACATGATGTAGCTGGGTGAACGCTGCAGCAGCGTGACGTGCGATGCTTCACGAGCCAGGTTGGGCGCCAACGTGATCGCCGTCGCGCCACTGCCGATGACGACGACCTTCTTGCCGGAGTAGTCGAGATCCTCCGGCCATTTCTGCGGGTGGATCACGGTCCCACCGAAATTCTCGATGCCCTCGAACTCCGGAGTGAATCCCTTGTCGTAGTCGTAGTACCCACTGCAGCACATCAGGAACGACGCCTCGAACGTCACGATCTCTCCGCCGGAACGCTGAGCAGTCACCGTCCACTTGGACGTCGCGGAGGACCATTCGGCGGACACGACCTTGTGGTGGAACCGAATGTGACGGTCGATCCCCTCGTCCTTCGCGGTGTCCTCGATGTACTCACGGATGTCCTTGCCGTCGGCGATCGACTTGTCGCCCGTCCACGGTCGGAAGTTGTACCCGAGGGTGTACATGTCGGAGTCGGACCGAATTCCTGGATATCGGAACAGGTCCCACGTACCGCCGATCGCGCCGCGGCTCTCGAGAATCGCGTACGACTTGCCCGGCAGTTTCGCCTGGAGATGATGCGCCGCACCGATGCCGGACAGGCCTGCGCCGACGATGAGGAAGTCGACCGATTCCGTTTCGGTTCGCGATGAAGTGTCCGAGGGGGATGTCGTTGTCATCGGGTCTCTTTCGTCCGTGCCGTCTGGTCTACTTGTTGCGTGCGCTGGTCGAGCGCCCGAGAGCGGCGACTTCGGCGTCCATCTTGGGCAGCAATCTCGGTACGTGCTTCAACAGCGCCCTGTCCCCCACTGCCGAGTTCAGGACGGCACGGAACTTGCCCGCCACTCCGACCCAGCCGGGCACGTACACCTTCCGCTTGCGACCTTCGAGCCCCGCGACGAAGGCGTCGACGCATGTGTCGACGGTCATCGTTCGCCCGAACGGCCCCGGCATGACCTCGAGCATTTCACGGAACGCACCGAGATCGGATTTGGCGTCCTGAACGAGTGGAGTGTCGATCCAGGCCATGTGCGCAGATCCGACGCCAACGCCCTGGTGTGCGACCTCGAGCCGCAGCGCGTTCGCGAACTGCTCGACTCCGGCTTTGCTCGCGTTGTACGCCGCCAGGCCGGGGCACGCAGCGAATGCGGCGAGCGACGACACGACGAGGACATAGCCGTTGCGCTCGATCAACGACGGCAGCGCCGCCCGAACGGTGTGGAACACCCCGAGGACGTTGATGTCGATCACTCGCGCGAACGTGGCGGGGTCGACCTGGAGTACCGAGCCGTAGCTGGAGATGCCGGCGTTGGCCAGCACGAGGTCGATGCCGCCGAAGCGCGCAATGCCTGCGTCGACCGCGGCCTGCGTCGCGTCGAGGTCGCGGACGTCGGCCACGACGGTGACCGCGGCGTCGCCCAGCTCGACGCCCAGCGCGAGCAGTGGCTCCTCGTCGACGTCGGTCAACACCAGCTTGCTCCCCCGGGCCGCCAGTGCACGGGCTGTTTCCGCACCGATACCGCGCGCCGCGCCCGTGATGAAGACAACCTTGTTCGAGAGTGTGGGCATCGCCCGTCACCTCCAGTCTCCGTTCCCCCCGTATTGGGAACTGCTAGGTGTCACTTTCCATCTGATACGGACGGGTGTCAAGATTGGAACGAGCACACGGCGCCGTCAGCGAGGCTGGAGGTCCTTCGACAACCGTTCGGCTGCGGACACCAGAAGTGGAACGAACTGCTCAGCGGACTCCAGGGTCACCCGCGCGGTCGGCCCGGCGATGGACATGGCGGTGAGCGTCGGCGCTCCGATCACGGGAACTGCGAAACACCGAACACCCACCTCCTGCTCACCGTCGTCGATCGCATACCCGCGCGATCGGACGACGGCGAGATCCGCGAGCAGTGCGTCGAGGGAGTTCAGCGTGTTGACCGTCCGCGGGGCCATGCCGGTCCGCGAGACGAGGGCACGGACCTCGTCGTCGGGCAGCTGAGACAAGAGGGCCTTGCCCACCCCGGTGGAATGCGGAAGCACACGCTGACCCACTTCGTTGAACATCCGCATGGCGTGCTCCGACGGCACCTGAGCGACGTAGACGGCCATGTCGTCTTCCAGAAACGCCATGTTCGACGTCTCGTGCGTCTGCCGAACGAGCTCGGACAGATACGGTTTCGCCCATCCCCCGATCAATTTGGTTGCGCTGTCGCCCAACCCGATCAACTTGGTGCCCAACGCGTACCGGCGGGTGGCGAGACGGCGAACGTAACCGAGCGTCACCAGGGTTCCGATCAGTCGGTGCACCGTGGGCATCGGAAGATCTGCGGCCTCGGCGAGTTCACTGATACCGATCGATCCTCCCGAGGCCGCCATGATGTCGAGAAGCTCGAATGCCCGCTCGACCGACTGCACTCCGCCACCCACCGCCATGGATCACCTCTCGACTCGTTCGGTTACCGCTACCCTATTTCACCTGCCGACCTCCACCGCTCTACTCAGGTGGAGTGGTGTCGCGTGGCCACGGGCGGTGCCGCGGTGACCACGGACGGTGATGCCTTGTTTCCCTTGGTCAACACGTTGAAGGCGATGTTCAGAACCACGGCCACGATGCTGGCAGCGCTGATTCCCGAATCGAAGACCACGTGTACCCACTCGGGGAAGGCCGAGTAGAAGCCCGGCACCGCGATCGGAATGACGCCGAATCCCAGGGCGACCGCGACGATGACGAGATTCAGGTTGCCGTCGAAGTTCACTTTGGACAGTGTTCTGATTCCGCTGGCGGCGACCGAGCCGAACAACACGATCCCCGCGCCACCGAGCACGGGCAGCGGCACCGACGCCACCACCCGGCCCAACACCGGAAAGAGACCGAGGAACAGCAACACCGAACCGCCGGCAGCCACCACGTAGCGACTCTTGATCCCGGTGACGGCCACGAGTCCGACGTTCTGCGCGAAGGCACTCGCCGGGAAAGTCCCGAACACCGGTGCAACCGTCGTCGCGATCATGTCCGCCCGGAGCCCGTCCCCGACCCGCCGAGCATCGACGTCCGTGCCGACGATCTCGCCGACGGCAAGGATGTCCGCCGTCGTCTCGGTCATGATGACCAGAATGACGACGACCATCGAGATGATCGCGCCGATCTGGAAGACGGGCGCCCCGAATGCGAACGGCTCCGGCAACGCGAAGAAGCTGCCGGTCCCCACATCGGAGAAGTCGGCCTTGCCGACGGCGAACGCGAACCCGGTGCCGACGACGATTCCGATGAGTATCGACAGGCGAGAGAGCGTTCCCTGCACGAACCGGCTGACCAGGAGCACCACGGCGAGACTGAAGCCCGCGAGACCGATGTTGGACATCGACCCCCAATCGGCAGCGCCCTGATCGCCACCCATCGCCCACCGCACCGTCACCGGAAGAAGCGAAATCCCGATCACCGTGATGATCGTGCCCGTCACGACCGGAGGGAAGAACCGGACGATCTTGCTGAAAAACGGCGTGATCAGAATTCCGATCGCACCGGCCGCGATGATGGCACCGAACACCGAGTTCAAACCGTCGGGACCACTGGCAATCGCAACCATCGTCGACACGGAAGCGAAGGAAATACCCTGGACCAACGGCAGTTTCGCGCCGACGTACGGAAGCCCGAGGGTCTGGAGCATCGTCGCAGCACCACTGACGAACAGTGCAGCCGACACAAGAACCGCAATCTGGGTGCCGTTCAACCCGGCCGCACCACCGACGATCAAAGGCGGCGCGATCACCCCGCCGTACATCGTCAGGATATGTTGCAATCCATAGAGATACGACCTACCGATCGACAGGCGCTCGTCCTCCGGACGCCCCTGATCACCCTTGTCATCTCCACTACCGGCCTTACCCTGGTCACTCCCGCGGGCTCCGCTCCCGGCCTTCCTCAGCTTCATGGCCTTCGCTCCTAACAGAATCCGGGTACGGTGGCCCACACGTGCCCGGCGTCGGGAACGTCGTCGCGTTTCACCGTCGCCTCGATCAGTCCGTACGGCCGGTCGGCGACGTAGAACACTTCACCTGGGTTGTCGAGTCCGAACGGCTCGAGATCGACGAGGAAGTGGTGGATGTTGGGCATGGAGAACTTGATCTCGCCGATCTCCGGGTGCGCTTCGAGGACTTGGGTTCCCATCTGGAACAGACTCTGCTGCAACGCCAACGAGTGGGTGGATGCGAAGGCGTCGAGCATGATCGACCGGACGTCGTCGAAGACCTTGTCGAAATCGAGGTCGGTGGACAGGTACCGCCACCGCGCGCTGACCGATGTCGCGAGAATGCGGTCGGTCGTCTCCTTCAGCGTCGTGTACCGATCCTTGGGGTATCCCCAGAACTCCGATGCCGTGGAGTTCAGGACGACGAGATCACTGACGCCGGAGATCACCGTCGGGCCGGTTTCGTCGATGGTCACGACGGTGTTGCGCTTCTCGTCACTGCTCTTGACGAACGAGTGGTCGTAACCGTCGGTGCCCGACGGTATTCGCGCCCAGCTGTACTGCTCGATCTCCCACCTCCCGCCGTCGATCCAGTCGAAACTGTCGGTGAAGTGCCGGCCGAGACGCAGAGCGAAGTCCTCGATTGCGCCGAGTCCCTCCCGGGCGAAGGCGTACACGGTGTTCTTCTGGGTGTCCGTCGCGACGACGTGACTGTTGTCGCCGACGGTGTGGGCGGCTTCCAGATCACCCCGCAGCTGGGAGGTGACGCTGACGTCGGTGATGCGGTGACGCGGAGTGTCCCGATCGATTCTGACCAGGCGGCATTCGGCCTTTCCGTACTGATTTGCTCCGAGAACGATGCTCATGTCTAGCTCCCTCGATAGGTCGTGAATGCGAACGGGCTGAGAAGAAGTGGTACGTGGTAGTGCGAGGCGTCCGGGGCTGTCTCGAAGACGATCTCGACTGCGGGGTAGAAGGTGTGGACATCACGGTCGGCGTAATAGCGGCCGGTGTCGAAGGTGAGGCGGTATCGGCCTGGGTCGAGAGCGTCGGGGCCCAGGCTTTCGATGCGCCCTTCGGAATCGGTGACGCCCTGGGCGATCTCCTGCCGAGCATTCGAGAGTACGACCGAAACGCCCTGTGCAGGAGCGCCACTGGACGAGTCGAGCACGTGGGTGGTGACGAAGCTACGTCCGGGCATCTACGACTCCCTCGCCAATCGCACGGCGGCGATCTCACGGAGTTCACGCTCGACGACGCGCTCCTCGACATCCGGTTCGTTGCCGAGGCGATGCTCCAGCATGTCGACGATGTCGTCGATGCTCCGGCCGGCAGCGCGAACGAGAAACACCCGGTCGAAGCGCCTCTCGTAGGCGATGTTTCCGTCGCGCAGCCGTCGCCGGACGTCGGTGGCCGACATGTCGAGGCCCGCCTGCTCCGCCCGGGCACTGCGTGCGTGGTCGTCGTCGCCCTCCGGGCGTTCCCCGATGCGAGGGTGCACGTCGAGCGCTCGGTCGATCTCGTCGGTGGTCAGTGGGGCTGCCGCAGCGAACACGGCCCGGCGTAACTCGTCGTCGTCCTCGTACGGCAGGTGCCCGACAATGTGCTCGATCCAACGAGGAACGTCCAGTGCCGCTGCAAGCATCCTCTGCACGTCGGGTTCGGCGGCTGCGTTCAGACGCTGTGCCGCGCCTACCTCTCCCAATTCCGTAATGCGAAATGTCGATTCCATATATTGAGCGTGACAGCCATCACATATTGCTGTCAAGAGTTTGTGCCGACCAGTTTGCCGAGAAGTCATGCCCATTGGAACGCAACGGATTTCGCATCATGGAATTGTTACCGGCGGGGGTCCGCACGGTTGACAGATCGCCGTGCGGTGGATCACACTTTCCGTATCGCTGGAATTTCTATTCCACAATGCGAAATTCAATCGACCCGAGGAGGCATAGATGACCGAGCTGTTCTGCAACGGCGGAGCCATGCGCGGCGGCAACCTTCACCACAACGTCGCCGGCCACCCATTCGTCGGAACCGCCAGAACGACCGCCAAGTACCGCTTCTACTCGGTTCGCGACGAGTTCCCGGCACTACTGCTGGACGACGCTTCAGGAGCGGCGATCGACGGCGAGCTCTACGACATCCCACTGGACGACATCCGGACTGCGTTTCTGCCCGACGAGCCACCGGAGCTCGAGCTGACAGTCGTCGAACTCGAGGACGGGCGTTCCGTGCTGGGCGTAGGACTGCGCCCCTGGGTTCTCGAGGAGCATCCGGACGATCTGACCGACATCACTCACACTGGAGGTTGGCGACAATATCGCGGGCTCCCGGTCCCGAGATGACGAAAGGTACAGCAATGCAGAACAACTCGTACACGGTCAACTGCTCCATCCTGTTCACCGACGTTCCGCTGCTGGAGCGACCGGCTGCCGCGAAGGCGGCGGGGTTCGACGCCGTGGAATTCTGGTGGCCGTTTCCGACTCCGGTTCCCGGCGACAGCGACGTGGATGCGTTCGTCTCCGCCGTCCGGGATGCAGGCGTTCAGCTGACCGGACTCAACTTCGCCGCGGGCGACATGCCTGCGGGGGACCGTGGAATTCTGAGCGACCCCTCGCAGGTTCGTGCCTTCCGTGACAACATCGACGTCACTGTCGGCATCGGGAAGACGCTCGGCACCGGCGCATTCAACGCGTTGTACGGAAACCGAATCGACGGCATCGACCCCGCCGAGCAGGATCGTGTCGCGGCCGAGAACCTGGCTGCCGCCGGAGCCGCTGCAGCCGACATCGGCGCCGTCGTGCTGATCGAGCCGGTCAGCGGTGCACCGGCATACCCGCTCCTGACCGCCGACGACGCCGTGGCCGTCATTCGACGCGTCGAGCGCGACCACGACGTACACAGCCTTCGTCTGCTGGCCGATCTGTATCACCTCGACGTCAACGGGGACGACGTCGCCGCCGCACTCGACTCCTACTCCGACCTCATCGGTCACGTTCAGATCGCCGACTCCCCCGGCCGCGGCGAGCCCGGAACCGGAACGCTCGACCTGCCCACCTACCTGTCGCAACTGAGCGGCAACGGCTACGACGGCTACATCGGCGTCGAGTACAAGGCCACTCGCCCCGACACCTTCTCCTGGCTGCGCGACACCTCGTCCTGGGTCGCCGCCCCCACCTCCACGTAAGGAATCTCCATGAGCACAATCGCTTTCATCGGTCTGGGAATCATGGGAAGCCCCATGTCCGTTCATCTCGCCGAGGCCGGACACCATGTCGTCGGCTACAACCTGACGCCCGACCGCACCGGCCCACTCGTCGCCGCCGGTGGCACCGCCGCGGACTCCATCGCGAAGGCCGTCGCCGACGCCGACATCGTGGCGGTCATGGTCCCCGATTCCCCCGACGTGCAGGAGGTGCTGCTCGGTAAGGACGGCGTGTTCGACCATGCCCGCCGCGGCACCCTCGTCATCGACTTCTCGAGCATCCGCCCGGACGTGACCGCCTCGCTCGCCGAGGAGGCCGCGACCCGCGGGTTCCGTTTGATCGACGCGCCCGTCTCGGGAGGCCAGGCAGGCGCCGAGAACGCCACGCTGTCGATCATGGTCGGTGGAAGCGCGGAGGACTTCGCCTCCGCCAAGCCGGTTCTGGACGTGGTCGGAAAGACGGTGGTACACGTCGGTCCCAGCGGGTCGGGGCAGACCGTCAAGGCCGCCAATCAGTTGATCGTCGCCGGCAACATTCAGGTTCTCGCCGAGGCCATCGCATTCCTCGAGGCGTACGGAGTGGACCTCGCGGCGTCGGTCGAGGTGCTCGGCGGAGGCCTCGCCGGTTCAGCAGTGCTGAACCAGAAGGCACAGAAGATGCTGGACAGATCGTTCGAACCGGGTTTCCGAATCGACCTGCACCACAAGGACCTCGGCATCGTCACCTCCGCTGCCCGCGAGGCAGGCGTCGTCGTGCCGATGGGTGCTGTCCTGGCCCAGCTGATGGCGTCGGCCCGGGCCAACGGCGACGGCGGGCTGGATCATTCGGCTCTCTACCGCGGGGTCGCTCGTCTGTCCGGAACCCTCGACACAGAAACCACGGTGAACTGACATGCCCAAGATGCGCGCGGCCGATGCGGCCGTCAAGATTCTCGAACTCGAAGGCGCAACGACCGCGTTCGGTCTGCCCGGCGCGGCGATCAATCCCTTCTACGCCGCGATGCGTGACCACGGCGGCATTCGCCACGTCCTCGCGCGCCACGTCGAAGGTGCCTCGCACATGGCCGAGGGGTTCACCCGCGCCGCCGCAGGCAACATCGGAATCTGTATCGGAACGTCCGGCCCGGCCGGCACCGACATGATCACCGGCCTGTACTCCGCGATGGCCGATTCCATCCCGATCCTGGCCATCACCGGCCAGGCTCCCGTTGCACGGCTGCACAAGGAGGACTTCCAAGCCGTCGACATCGCCGCGATCGCCGGGCCCGTCACCAAGATGGCGATGACCGTTCTCGAACCGGCGCAGGTACCAGGCGCATTCGCTCAGGCATTCCACCTGATGCGGTCCGGCCGACCTGGGCCGGTCCTGATCGATCTGCCCATCGACGTACAGCTCGCCGAAATCGACTTCGATCCCGATACCTACCAGCCTCTGCCGGTGCACAAGCCGCTGTGCTCTCGGGCGCAGGCCGAGAAGGCGATCGACATGCTCCTCGCCGCCGATCGCCCGTTGATCGTCGCCGGCGGCGGCATCATCAACGCCGACGCATCCGACCTCCTCGTCGAACTGGCGGAAATCCTCGACGTCCCCGTCGTTCCGACCCTGATGGGATGGGGCACCATTCCCGACGACCACCGCCTCGCCGCGGGCATGGTGGGACTGCAGACCGCACACCGGTACGGAAACGCCACGTTGCTGGCGTCGGACTTCGTGTTGGGCATCGGCAATCGTTGGGCCAACCGGCACACCGGGGGCCTCGACACCTACCGCAAGGGGCGGAAGTTCATCCACGTCGACATCGAACCCACCCAGATCGGCCGCGTCTTCGCGCCCGACTACGGAATCATCTCCGACGCCAAGGCTGCCCTCGAGCAGTTCATCGCGGTCGCCCGGGAACGCAAGGCAGCGGGAACACTGCGCGATCTCGGTGACTGGGTCGCGGCGTGTGCCCACCGCAAATCCACCATGCACCGACGCACCCATTTCGACAACGTGCCGATCAAGCCACAACGCGTGTACGAGGAGATGAACAAGGTCTTCGGCCGGGACACCCGATACATCAGCACCATCGGTCTGTCGCAGATCGCGGGCGGACAGTTTCTGCACGTGTTCTCCCCGCGCAACTGGATCAACTGCGGGCAAGCCGGCCCGTTGGGTTGGACCATTCCGGCCGCCCTCGGTGCCGTCGCCGCCGATTCGTCGGCGAACGTCGTTGCCCTCTCCGGTGATTACGACTTCCAGTTCATGATCGAGGAACTGGCCGTCGGAGCGCAGTTCAACCTGCCGTACGTGCACGTCGTCGTCAACAACTCCTATCTCGGTCTGATCCGTCAGGCGCAGCGCGCCTTCGACATGGACTTCTGCGTCCAACTCGGATTCGACAACATCAACACCCAGGAAGCAGAGGAGACCCTGCCCAAGGGATACGGCGTCGACCACGTCCGTGTCGCAGAAGGATTGGGATGCAAAGCACTTCGCGTGACCGAGCCGGAGCTGATCGGTGAAGCACTCGTCCGTGCCCGGACCCTGGCGTCGGAACACAAGGTCCCGGTCGTCGTGGAGATCGTGCTCGAGCGCGTCACCAACATCGCTATGGGCACCGAGATCGACAACGTCGGTGAGTTCGAGGAACTGGCCGTCACGTCGGCCGATGCACCCACTGCCCTGCTGATGATGGACTAGGAAAGGCACAGATGACCATCAAGGATTTCACTCACCTCACCGATCTCGCCTCACGCGCCCTGGGCGGAAGCGTCTCGGCCGCCAACGACGAACTGTTCGCCCAGCGGGAGAACCTGATTCGTCCTGAAGCACCGTTTTTCGATCCCCACGATTTCGGACACAAGGGCAAGGTGTACGACGGCTGGGAGACGCGGCGGCGACGCGACGACGGTGGCCACGACTGGGCAATCGTTCGTCTCGCGGCGCCGGGCATCGTCCACGGTGTGGTGGTCGACACCGCGTACTTCAAGGGCAACTATCCGCCATTCGTGTCGGTCGAGGCCGCATTCGTCGACGGCTACCCGTCGATCGACGAGGTGATGAAGGCCGACTGGCAGACCATCGTCGCCAAGTCCCCGGCGGACGGCGACACTGCGAATCTCTACGAGGTCGCCGATCGACACCGCTGGACGCATGTCCGGTTGTCGATCTACCCGGACGGAGGTGTCGCTCGATTCCGTGTACACGGCAAGGTCGTCCAGGACCCTCGATTCCTCGGCGGCACAGTGGACTTGCTCGCCGCCGAGAACGGGGCCTCCCTGACCGAATGCTCCGACGCTTTCTACTCCTCCCCCGCCAACATCATCCTTCCGGGGCGCGCACGCAACATGGGCGAGGGCTGGGAGAACTCTCGTCGGCGCGGCGGCGGAAACGACTTCGCGATCTTCGAGCTGGCAGCGCCCGGCGTTCCCCGTCACGTGGAGGTCGACACCAGCTACTACGTCGGCAACGCGCCGGGATGGATCCGGCTCAGCGCGGTCGATTCTCGTCGGCGACACAAAGCGGACCACACCGCGTGGACCGAGATCCTCCCGCGCACAGCCGTACAACCGGATACCCGCCATCGTTTCCTGATCGATCGAGCCGAGTCGTACACGCACCTGCGCCTCGACGTCTATCCCGACGGCGGGCTGTCCAGGCTCAGACTCTTCGGCGAACTGGACGCCGAAGCGTTGGACAGCGTCGATCAGGCCTGGCAGGCGGCGTCCCCCTTCGAACTGGTCGGAGCCGACGGTGGCCGATAGGTTCGACCTGCTGATCAGGGCACCGCGCGCGATCGTCGACGGATGGGAGTGCGCGGTGTCGGTGGGAATTCGAGACGGGCGCATCGCTTCCCTCGATGCTCGGCACGCCGACGACGTCGTCGAACTCTCCGACGACGAAGTGCTGCTCCCTGGTCTCGTCGACACTCATGTGCACGTCAACGAGCCCGGACGCACCGAGTGGGAAGGCTTCGCCAGCGCCACCCGTGCCGCGCGGGCCGGCGGCATCACGACGATCGTCGACATGCCACTCAACAGCATTCCGCCGACCGTGGACGTGGACGCTCTCGAGATCAAGCGACGGGTGGCGGCCGATCGATCGGTGGTGAACGTCGGCTTCTGGGGTGGCGCAGTGCCGGGCAACGTCGACCAGCTTCGTCCGCTGCACGACGCCGGTGCCTTCGGGTTCAAATGTTTCCTGCTGCACTCCGGCGTCGACGAGTTTCCACCCCTCTCGGCACCGGAACTCGAGAAGGCACTCATCGAAATCGCGTCGTTCGACGGGTTGATGATCGTCCACGCCGAGGACGCGGGCGTGATCTCGTCCGCGCCCCCGCCGTCGGGCACCGCGTATTCGGGTTTCCTCGATTCGCGGCCCCGCGCAGCCGAGAACCTCGCCATCGCACAGGTCGTCGAGTTGTCCCGGCGCACGGGATGTCGCGTGCACATTCTGCACCTGTCGAGCTCGGACGCGCTGCCGCTGATAGCTGCGGCCAAGCAGGACGGAGTGCGCGTCACCGCCGAAACATGCCCGCACTACCTGTGTTTCGACGCCGAGGACATCCCGCCCGGTGCAACACAGTTCAAATGTTGTCCCCCGATCCGTGAGGCAGGCAACCGAGAACTGCTGTGGCAGGGCCTCGCCGACGGCATCATCGACACCGTGGTGACAGACCACTCCCCCTCGACCGTCGACCTCAAACGACTCGACACCGGCAATTTCGCCGACGCCTGGGGCGGGATCGCGTCGCTCCAGGTCTCACTGCCCGCAGTGTGGACCGAGGCGTCGCGTCGCGGACACTCGTTGGCCGACGTGGTGCGCTGGATGGCGGTGAACACCGCAGACCAGGTCGGCCTGCCGAACCGGGGGCGCATAGCCGTCGGCGCCGTGGCCGACCTCGTCGTCTTCGCCCCGGACCAGGAGTTCACCGTGGACGTCGCCTCCCTGCACCACAAGAACCCCGTCACCGCGTACGACAAGCTCGGCCTTCGCGGTGTGGTGCGTCGTACCTTCCTCGCCGCTCCGCAGCTCCTCTCCCGCAGGACCTGACCCGTCAATGCACACGAGTCCGCCCCGGAAGCCACATTCGGCCCCGGGGCGTCGACTTGTGTGCAGTCAGGACACGCGTGCGTTCTCGATGTCGCGGTGAATCGGACCTGTGGACTGCACGAGGGGCAGGCAACTGCCGTTCCGTCGGAGTGCGGTGAATTCCGCGGCGATGGACAGGGCTGTTTCCTCCGGGGTGCGGGCGCCGAGGTCGAGGCCGATGGGCGATCGCAGCCGCGACAGCTCGCGGTCGGTGAGCCCAACGTCCCTGAGACGGCTCAGCCGGTCGAGGTGCGTTCGCCGCGAACCCATGGCTCCGACGAACGCGACGGGTAACCGTAGCGCCACATCCAGCAACGGAACGTCGAATTTCGCGTCGTGCGTCAGGACGCAGACGACGGTGCGCGAATCCACCGGTGTGCGTGCGAGGTAGCTGTGTGGCCATTCCGCCACCACCTCGTCGGCGTCGGGAAAGCGGGCCTCGGTCGCGAAGACCGGACGAGCGTCGCACACGGTCACTCGGTAACCCAGGAACTTCCCCAGCCTGGCCAGTGCGCCCGCGTAGTCGATGGCACCGAAGATCAGCAGTCGCGGCGGCGTGGCGTGAGACTGGACGAACACCTCGGCGTCGGGGCGGCATCGTACCGAACGGATGCCGGACGACCCACTGTCCAGCATGGCGAGCGCTTCGCTGGAGACCACGGCGTCGACGTCCGCGAAACCCGTGGTTCCCGTCGTCCCGTGCGCGCCGACCATCAGCACCGCACCGGTGGCGTCCAGCAGCTGGGCCACCGCCACGTCGGCACCGGTGGCCACCGCGTCGACGACGGACGCCGGCGGCGCGGTGGAGACGAACACCTCGATGACGCCGCCGCAGGTCAGTCCGACCGCGAAGGCGTCGTCGTCGCTGTATCCGAAGCTCTCCCTGACGGGCACACCCGTTGCGAGAACGTCGCGGCACAGCTCGTAGACAGCACCTTCGACGCATCCGCCGGACACACTTCCCACTGCTTCGCCGTCGGCTGCGACGGCCATCGCCGCCCCCGGCAGGCGAGGTGCGCTGCCGGAGACGGAGACGACGGTGGCGATGGCGTACGGCATTCCGACGGAATTCCAGGTCGCCAGTGACGATGCGATGTCGCGCATCAGGAGATCCCGAGCGCTTCCTCGATGGGATGCAGTGCGAAGTAGACCAGGAAGACAGCGGACATCACGTACAGCAGCCAATGTGTCTGTCGCACTTTGCCCTTGGCCACGCGAACCAGGGTGTAGGCGATGACACCGGCTGCGACGCCGACGGTGATGGAGTAGGTGAACGGCATGAGCACGATCGTCAGGAACGCGGGGATCGCGATGTCGGTGTCCGCCCAGTCGATCTTGCGTACGTGGGTCATCATCAGCGCACCGACCAGCACCAGTGCGGGTGCTGCCGCTCCGACCGGCACCACTCCGGCCAACGGGGTGAAGAAGATCAGGCTGGTGAGCAGTCCTCCGGTGACGACGCTTGCCAGTCCGGTCCTCGCTCCTTCGGTGACACCGGCCGCGGATTCCACCACGGCGGTGTTCGCGGATCCGTTGAACGCGCCGCCGACGATGGCACCGATGCCGTCGACGGTGAGGATGCGGCTCAGTCCTGGCATCTTGCCTTTCTTGTCGACCAGGCCTGCTTCCTCGCCGACACCGAGGATGGTGCCCATGGCGTCGAAGAATCCGGACAGTACGAGGGTGAACAGGACCACCGAGGCGGTGACGACTCCGGCTCGGGCGAACCCGCCGAAGATGTCCACGTCGAACAATAGGCCGAATTGCGGTGTGGCGACGATGGAGTCCGGCACCTTGGGCACGACGGGCCCCCACGCCTTCGGGTCGATGTCGATCACCGCGTTCAGAACGATCGCCAGATTGGTGGCGACGAAGATCCCGATGAGCATGGCGCCGGGCACGCGTCGGACGAACAGCATGAGCATCACGACGAGACCGACGCAGAACACGAAGACCGGCCAGCCGGCGAGTTTGCCGAACGTCCCGAGAGTCACGGCGGTGGCGGCAGATTCGTGGTGTCCGACGAAGCCGGCGTCGACCAGTCCGATCAAGGCGATGAACGCGCCGATACCCACTCCGATGGCCTGCTTGAGCACCAACGGTATGGCGTCCATGATGAGCTGTCGAACTCCGGTGAGCGCGAAGATCACGATGACGACGCCTTCGAGTACGACGAGTCCCATTGCCTGCGGCCACGTCATGTAGGGCGCGGCCTGGAACACCACGATGGGGGTCACACCGAGGCCGGCGGCCATGGCCAGCGGTGCGTTGCCGACGACGCCCATCAGTATGGTCGTGAGCCCGGCGGACAGCGCCACCATCGTGGACAGCTGTGCCGGATCGAGGGTGGCACCGGTGACGTCCTTGGCGTCACCGATGATGAGCGGAATCAGGACGATCAAGTACGCCATGGCGACGAATGTGGTGATGCCGCCACGGATTTCTCGGGACACGGTGGATCCGCGCAGGGAGATCGAGAAGAACTTGTCCAGCGGCGAGGTACTGCGTTCGCGCGTGCCGGACGAATCGAGCTGAGTCATGTGCCCTCCTAGGGCGCGACGATGTGTTCGGGGCGGATGGGGACACGGGTCAGGGCAAGCCCGGTCGCGTCGCGGATGGCAGCGACGACGGCCGGCGTCGAGGACAGGGTGGGCGGCTCGCCCGCACCACGAAGGCCGTACGGCGCCAATGGGTCTGCATTCTCCAGGATGTCGAGTTTCATGGGCGGCATGTCGAGGATCGTCGGGATGAGGTAGTCGGTGAAGGACGGGTTCTTCACGAGTCCGTCCTTCACGACGATCTCCTCCATGACGGCCAGACCCAGGCCCTGCGCCGATCCGCCGTGGATCTGTCCTTCGAGCGAGAGCCGGTTGAGGATCTTGCCGACGTCCTGCACGGCGGCCATTTCGACGACCTTCACCAGACCCAGCTCCACGTCGACGTCGACGACCGCTCGGTGCACGCACAGTGCAAGCTGCGTGTGGCTCGCACCCTGACCGGTGACGGGGTCCATCCCGCTGGTCGGTCGGTGGTGAAATTCGCGTGTCTGCTCGATCACGCGGTCGCCCAACACATCCTCGATCGTCGCGAGTACTTCACCCGACGACACGATCTTTCCGCCGTCGAGGGTCAGTCCGCTGACGGCTCGTCCGAGGTGCAGGCTCGCAAGTACGAACACGGCGTCACGGACGGCCTCGCACGCGGCCTTGACGGCTCCGCCGGTCATGTAGGACTGACGCGACGCCGACGACGAACCTGCGTTCCCGACTGCAGTGTCGGCCGGATGAATGACCACCTTGGTCACGCCGAGCTCGGTGCGCGCGATCTGCGCCTCCAACGTGACCAACCCTTGACCGACCTCGGCCGCCGCGGTGTGCACCAGGGCGGTTGCCTCCCCGCCGATGACTTCGAGACGTACTCGGGCGGTGGAATAGTCGTCGTAGTTCTCGGAGAAGCAGATGTTCTTGATTCCGACGCCGTAGCCGATGCCGCGTACGACGCCTTCGCCGTGCGTGGTCTGGGAGGCACCGCCCGGCAGGTTACGGATGTCCGACGCGTCGAGCGGGGCCGGCAGTGCCATTGCCTCGGCGCGGGCGAGCATGTCCGCCAGTGGAGCGGGTGCTTCGATGACCTGTCCGGTCGCCAGGATCGATCCTTGGCTGACGGCGTTGATCTGCCGGACTTCGACGGGGCTGATTCCGCAGGCCTCGGCGAGTTTGTCCATCATCGACTCGTATGCGAAACATGCTTGTACTGCGCCGAATCCACGCATCGCCCCGCACGGTGGGTTGTTGGTGTACACGCCGTACGCGTCGATCTCGATGTTCGGGATCACGTAGGGTCCGACGCCGAGGGACGCCGCATTGCCTACGACGTTGAGCGTTGCCGACGTGTACGCACCTCCGTCGAGGATGATCTCGACGTCGGCGTACAGCAGCTTGCCGTCGCGGCTGGCGCCGTATTCGTAGTGCATCTGCGCGGGGTGGCGGTGGACGTGGCCGAAGAAGGATTCGTAGCGGTTGTAGACGATCTTCACGGGCTTGCCGGTGTACATCGCGAGCATGGCGGCGTGGATCTGCATGGACAGGTCTTCGCGTCCGCCGAATGCGCCGCCCACGCCGGCCAGGGTCATGCGGATCTTCTCGTCGGGCAGGCCGAGGCACGGTCCGATCTGGGCCAGGTCGTTGTGCATCCATTGAGTGGCGACGTAGAGGTCGACACCGCCGTCCTCGCCTGGAATCGCGAGGCCGGATTCAGGTCCGAGAAACGCCTGGTCCTGGATGCCGACGGAGAAATCGCTGGAGACGACGATCTCCGCGCGCTCTTTCGCCGAGGCGACGTCGCCCACGCGTACGGGCTGATGCCTGGCTACTCCCCCACGCTCCTGCACCTTCGGGTACGTCGGGTCGAGCGCCGCGCGCCGTGCATCCGTCAAGGGCTCGAGTATCTCGTACTCGACGGCGATCTTCTCCATTGCGCGGCGAGCGGTCTCGGGGTGGTCGGCGGCGATCAAGGCGATCGGCTCGCCTTCGTGGCGGACCTCGTCGAATGCGAGGACGGGCTGGTCCCACGTGTGATCGAGGCCGAAGCACTTGCGGCCCGGCACGTCCTCGTGCGTCAGTACGGCTTCGACGCCCGGGGTGGCCAGCGCCTTCGAGATGTCGATCGACAGTATTCGCGCACGTGGATGCGGACTCCGAAGCGTTGCGCCCCACAGCATCCCGTCGATGAACAGGTCCGACGAATACGCGAACTCTCCCTTGACCTTCAACGTCCCGTCGGGACGCAACGGGCTGTCACCGACGCGTCCTTGTCCCGGGGCTGCGATCTCGTGGGGAGCCCTGGTAGGAGCAGACCTGGCAGGAGCTGTCTTGGCAGGAGCAGTGTCGGTCGGGGAGCTCACAGTACATCCTTCGCAAGTGTCATGAGCCGACGGTGCGCGTCGGCGCCTTCTCGGGCTACCGCGTCCTGCGGTGCGCTGACGAGAACGTCGTCCTCGACGATCGTGCGGCCCCCGACCAGCAGCCGGGCCAACGGTGGGGTCTGTCCGTAGGCGAATGCGACGATCGGATCGTCGACCGCGGCGTAGAAGCCGTCGGTGCGCCACAGCGCCAGATCGGCCACCTTGCCGACCTCGATGGACCCGATCTCGTCCTGACGACCGAGTACTGTTGCGCCGCCGAGCGTCCCGATCTCCAATGCCTGGCGTGCGGTGAGCGCGGTCGGACCGTACTTGGCGCGCTGCATGTACATCGCCTGACGGATCTCTCCGGCCAGCGGCACCATCTCCGCGGACGCGCTTCCGTCGACTCCGAGGCCCACCGGAGCGCCTGCGGCGAGCAGATCCGAGATCCGCGCGATGCCTGCTCCGAGGCGTGCGTTGGAGCTCGGGCAGTGGGCGGCTCCGGTGCCGGTGGCCGCCATCTTCGCGATGTCGGAGTCGTGCAGGTGCACCGCGTGTGCGAACCACACGTCGTCCCCGAGCCAGCCGACCTGCTCCATGTACTCGACGGGGGTGCAGCCCATCTGAGCGACACAGTGCTCTTCCTCGTCCAGCGTTTCGGCCAGATGCGTGTGCAGCCGAACGTTCTTGCTTCTCGCCAGAGATGCGGACTCGACGAGCAGGTCCTTGCTGATGGAGAACGGCGAACACGGAGCGACGGCGATCCGCAGCATCGAGCCGAACGAGCTGTCGTGGTAGGTGTCGATCGCGTCCGACGTCGCGGTCAGGATGTCGTCGAGGCTCTCGACCACCTCGTCCGGTGGCAGACCACCGTCGGACACCCCTCGGTCCATCGAACCGCGACACGGCTGGAATCGCACTCCGATTCGGCTCGCGGCGTCGATCTCGGCGGCGAACAGGTCACCCCGCCCCTTCGGGAAGATGTAGTGGTGGTCGGTGGTGGTCGTGCATCCTGATTTGGCGAGCCAGGCGAGGCCGGCCGCGGCGGCTCCGCCGACCACCTCCGCGTCCATCTTCGACCAGGGCTTGTACAGCGCGACGAGCCACTCGAACAGGGTGTTGTCCTTGGCCAGCCCTTGTGACGCCCACTGGTAGAGGTGGTGGTGGGTGTTCACCAGCCCTGGCGTCAGAAGAGCTCCGCCCGCGTCGATGATCTCGGCTCCGTCGGACGCAGGTGCGTCTCCCGATCCGATCGCGGCGATGACGCCGTTCTCGATCACGACGTATCCCCGCGGGATCTCGTGCCCGACGATGGGTGCGATGTATGCGTTCCGAATCACTGTGCGTGTCACTGGGCTTCGGCCTTCCTGGTTGCGGCGAGACGCACTGCGTCGAGGATCTTCTCGTATCCTGTGCAGCGGCAGAGGTTTCCGGCGAGTGACTCGCGAATCTCCGCGTCGGACGGATTCGGTACCCGCTCGATCAGATCGTGAGCTTGCACGACGAGACCCGGAGTGCAGAATCCGCACTGCACCGCTCCGCATTCGACGAAGGCCTCCTGCATCGGGTCCAGCTTCTCTCCCTCCGCCAGTCCTTCGACGGTCCTGACCTCGCGCCCTTCGACCTGACCCGCCGCCACCAGGCAGGCGCAGGCGGGTACTCCATCGAGATACACCGTGCACGAACCACATTCACCCTGTTCGCATGCATTCTTCGATCCGGGCAAGCCCATACGTTCGCGGAGCAGGTACAGCAGGCTCTCTCCTTCCCACACGTCGTCCGCTTCGAGTTCCTTGCCGTTCACAGTGCAGTTGACTCGCATGAGATCACGCTGCCTTTCCGTTGTCGCCGAGCTCTTTCCAGGACCAGCCCAGAGTTCTCTTGGCCATGACTGCCAGTGCGTGCTTGCGGTACTGCGCTGTGCCGCGCACATCGTCGATGGGGCTTGCTGCTTCCGAGACCAACTCGCCGAAGCGGGCAGCGATCCGGTCGTCGAGCGGACCGGACCAGTCGAGCTCGCCCGCCAGAAATTCCTCGGCAGCGTAAGCCCGCCGGGGCGTGGGCGCAGCGGAGCCGAGCCCGGTTCCCACGCGCTGTTGCTCGGGGAACAGTGCGATGGAGAACGAGCACACGGCGATCACCATGGCGTTGCGAGTACCGATCTTGGAGAAGTACTGCGGGCCCGCCGCAGGCCGTACGTGAAACGCGCGGATCAGTTCGTCCGGTGCGCACGAGTTCCGTTTGACTCCGACGTAGAACTCGGTCGCAGGAATCATCCGAGTTCCGCGGGCAGCCGATTCGACCTCGACGACGGCACCGGCGGCCAACAGGGGTGCGTGAAGGTCTCCCGCGGGTGATGCGCCACCCAGATTGCCCCCGACGGTGCCGCGGTTACGGATCTGCGGGGAGCCCACTGTCCGCGACGCCTGCGCGATACCCGGAAGCCGGTCGCCGAGTTCGGCGATGATGCGCACGTACGGGACACCCGCCCCGACGCGCAGCGTCCCGTCGGGCAGCTGCTCCCAGTCGGCGAGTTCGGTCACCGGGTTCAGGTCCAACAATGCGCCCGGGCGATGCACGTCGAAGTTCATCTCGACCATGACGTCGGTTCCGCCTTGAATCGGCACCGCGTCGACGTCGTCCGCCTTGGCGGACAGCGCCTCGGTCCAGGTCTGAGGCCGTAAGAATTCCATGCACCAAGTACAGCCGCGGGCGTCCGAAGGATCGAGAGACAAGAACGACGAACTATGACGCCGATCACAGTGTAGGTTCTGGAGGTTCCTACAAGAGCAAGGAAGACACGCGGTGAGGCTGCACGATTTGATGGGTTTGTCGGACCTGAACCTGCAGCAGGTGGTTGCTCCCGAACATTTCGACCCCGTCATCAGATGGGTCGTCACGACGGACATGCTGGATCCGAGTCGCTACCTCAGCGGCGGTGAACTGGTGCTCACCGGACTCATGTGGCGTACGAGCCCGGGCGATTCACACGAGTTCGTGAAGGCCGTCGCCAAGGCAGGCGTCGCCGCGCTGGCGGCGTCCGAAGGTGGATCCGTCCCGGACGACCTCGTCGACGCGTGTCGCGCCCACGGACTTCCACTGTTCCGTGTCCCCGCGGACGTTGCGTTCGCAACGGTCACCGAGCGGGTGGTCCGGCAGTTGTCGGCGGCACGGGCGTCCGACGTGAAGGCGGTGTTGGAGCGGCACCGGAGATTGGTGGAGGGTACGGGAACAGGTGGGATCGGTGCGCTGCTCGATCTGGTCGCAGCCGAGCTGGGCATCGAATGCTGGATCCTCGCAGCGACGGGTCGCGTGGTTGCCGGCTCCGAATCCGTGCCCGACGCGGCACTGCTCGCACACGAGTTCCTGACCGCGCGTCGGCTTCCGCATTATTCGCCCGCGCTCGACATGTCGATGCTTCCCGTCGACAGAAATTCCACAGCCCGCGTCGTCGATTGGTTCGTGGCGGTCGGAAGCGATTGGCAGACGTGGCACCCCGAGCGCCGCGCACTGGCCGAGCAGGTCTGCTCGATCGTTGCCCTCGAACGAAACAGGTTCGACGACAGGCTGACCGGGGCCGGAATCCTCGCCCAGGAATTCATCCGTGCCCTCGGCGAGGGTGTCGATGCTTCGTTCGTGACGCAGCAGATGGGGCTTCTCGGCCTGCCCGTCGACTCGCACTATCAGGTGATCGCCGGCTCGGTGTCACCGTCTGCACACTCGAAGCAGGACGTGCTGCGCCCGAGCGAGGTTCGTCGTCTGGTACAGGAATTGTCGGTGCCCCACATGTCGGCGGTCGGCATCGTCGGTGGTGAGGTGCTGGCCGTAGTGGCAACCGACGTCGATGCGACCGCGTCGATCGGTAGAGGGGTGGACATTCTGTCGCCGGGGCTTGCCGGTACCGGGCTGGCCGTCGGAGTGAGCGCCCTGGTCGGTGCGCGGGACCTTCGCAGCGCCGTGGAGGAAGCGCGCCATGCGCGCAGGTTGGCCGCCGGGCGAACCGACGGTCGGTACGTCGTCGGGCACTCCGAGCTCGCGACTCTGGTGTTGCTGCTGGCAGGTGTTCCCGACGACGTTCGGCTCATGTTCAGGTCGAGGCTGCTGGCGCCGCTGACCGAGTACGACGAGGTCCACGGCAGTGACCTCGTCAGGACGCTGGCCGCATTTCTCGACACCAACGGTTCGTGGACGAAGTGCGCCGAGCAGATGCACCTGCACGTGAATTCCGTGCGCTACCGAGTCCAGCGAATCGAGGAGTTGACCGGCAGGGATCTGTCGCTGCTCGAACATCGTGTCGAGTTCTATCTAGCCCTGCGCTTGAGGTGACCGAAGTGTCTGTCACTTCCCATCTGATACCGATCGGTGTCAGTATCTTTCCGTGAGCTCTTCCGAAACCGAGATCGCTCCCGGCAGGCCCTACCGCGGGTCGAGCGCGGAGGCGCGACGTGATGCCCGCCGAGAGAGGCTGCTGGACGCAGCCGTGGACATCTTCGGCACGAGCGGCTACCGGTCCGCGTCGATCGATCGGATATGCAGCGCCGCCGGACTGACCAAACGCTACTTCTACGAGTCCTTCGACAGCAGCGAGGCACTTCTGGAGGCCGTGTACCGGCGAGCAACCACGACGATGCTGACCAGCATCCACGTCAGCAGCGACGCGCACACCACCGGCGCCGAGCACGTTCTGCAATCGGCGTTGTCGAACTTCTTCCGCACCATCGCCGACGACCCTCGATCCGCGCGCATCGTGCTGCTCGAGGTTCTCGGCGTCTCCGCCGAAGTGGACGCGCTGTACCGGCAGACCACAGGACTGTTCGTCGACGCCGTCCTCGCCGTCGCGGATTCGGTCGGAACCGCCCGCGGCCTGGCCGGGCCCAACCGTCGAACACTCGCGGTCGGTCTCGTCGGTGCCGTCCTCATGATGACCCAGCAGTGGTTGCTCGCACCCGACTCCGAGCCGTTGGACGGGGTCATCGCGAGCGCCCACACCATCCTCGGCGCCGTCGCATTCGGTCGGCTCGACTGACGCATCTATCCCGCTACTGGGGCTGTTGGCGCTGGTACAGCTGCTTCTCGTAGGACGGGCCGTAATACTGCTCCAGCTCGGCGAGAGTTTCGGGCGAATCCGGCATGACCGCTTTGGTGATCCGAGCGACTGTCGGGAGTGCCGACGGATTCCAGGTGTCCGGCTCCCAGAGCCGTGACCGCATGAACGCCTTGGCGCAGTGAAAGAACACCTGCTCGATGTCGACGAGCAGACACAGCATCGGACGATGCCCCTTGACCTTCATGTCGTCGAAGAACGGCGCATCCTTGAGCAACCGCGCTCCGCCGTTGACACGCAGAGTGTCTCCGCGGCCGGGGACGAAGAAGTTGATTCCCACGTGCGGGTTCAGCAGGACGTTGCGGTAGCCGTCCATCCGCTTGTTGCCCGGCCGTTCGGCTATGGCGAGTGTGGTCTCGTCGAGCACGTGAACCAGCGCCCCCGCCGGGTCCCCCTTCGGCGACACGTCGCATCTTCCGGTGTCGTCGGCCGTTCCGATGAGGCAGAACGGAGACATGGACAGCCACTCCCGGTGGATCGGCAACAGTGCATCGCGGTCCTTGTTGGCCGCCCGGTAACTCGGCGTGCCGAACAGTGCGGTCAACTCGTCGGTGTCGGTGATCTCGTCCCATGCCACGCAAGGAAGCCTAACAACGCCGGGGCACCGAGTCATCGGACTTTCGGGCGCATCTGGCACAGTGACGTGCATGACCGCTCGCACCACCGTCGTCACCGGAGGAAGCCGTGGCATCGGGGCCGCGGTGTGCAGACGGTTGGCCGCCGACGGCCACGACGTCGTCGTCACCTACGTGCGTGACCGCGCAGCCGCCGAGTCCGTTGCCGCAGACGTCGAAGCCGCGGGACGTCGTGCGTTGGTGTGCCGCGTGGACACGACCGACGAGGAATCCGTTGTCGCGATGTACGGAGAGGTCGCGGATTTCGGGACGCTCACCGGGCTGGTCACCAATGCCGGGGCCGCCTCTGCCGTGGGCGATCTCGTGGACAACGATCTCTCCGACATCAGGGCCGACATCGACCTCAACCTTGTCGGTGTTCTCGCCTGCATCAAGTACGCCATCGCGCCGATGACGCACTCGGGTGGCTCGATCGTCAACATCTCCTCTGCCGCAGCCACTCTCGGAAGCCCCGGGATGTACGTTCATTACGCGGCGTCGAAGGCGGGAGTCGACGCACTCACCGTGGGGTTGGCCAAAGAGTTGGCGGACAGAAACATTCGCGTCAATGCCGTTGCACCCGGGACCATCTGGACCGATTTTCATCGAGATCCGAACAGACCGGCGAAGGTCGCTCGGTCGGTGCCCATGAAGCGTGCGGGCACTCCGGACGAGATCGCGGGCGCCGTGTCCTGGTTGCTGTCGGACGACGCGTCCTACGCGACGGGTACGACCATCCGCATCGCGGGCGGTCAGTAGCCTCGAATCACGACCGCGACACCGGCGCCCGCCAGATCCCTACCGTCGCGTCGATGAGATCGGTGCCGCAGTCGGTCCAGTTGGGCGGGACGTCCGGATTCTCCGCGAACTCCATTTCCTTGTCGGCGCAGGTGTGCATCATCAGGTTGCGGGCCATGTCTCCGCGAATCTTTCGGACACTCACCGGTAACTCGGGCAGACAGCGCTCCAGTCCCGCGAGGGTGGGTTTCAGCGCCCTCAACTCGCCGGCACGGGCGTAGGCGACGGACCGCAGCACCGGGTCGGATATCAGTTGGACGCTGAATCTCCCGTACCAACTGGGCGATCCGAGAGAGTCGAGATGCGAGACGTAGGGCCTGATGAGGCACGCAACCCAATCCTGCAGATCATCCGAACCCTCCACCCGCGCGACCATCTGCAATCGAATCTCTTCGATCGATCGCGAATGTTTTTCCAGAATTGCTCGCACCAGATCCATCTTCGTCCCGAAGTGGTACGCGACAGCGGCGTTGTTGCCCTGGCCTGCCGCCTCGCTCACGTGCCGGTTCGAAACCGGATGGATACCTTCCTCCGCATACAACCTCTCGGCCGTGGCCAACAGCGCCTCACGCGTATCGAGGTTGCGGTCTGCACGCGTCATGTGGACCAGCCTTCCACAGTCATCACCGTCTGATTCGTCATCAATCGGACATACCGACCACAGTGAACAACGCCACTTTGACCTGCGTCAAGCAGTTGCTTTAAATTGATTCAGTCAATTGCTTTAAAGCTAACGCCGGGAGGCTCGAACCCATGTCGACCACTGCCCCACCACCCGACAACGCCACGGTGGCACCAGCAGGCGTCGTCGTTGCCGTGCTTGCGTTCACCGGAATCGTCGTCTCACTGATGCAGACGCTCATCATTCCGTTGATTCCCCAACTTCCGACCCTGCTCGACGCATCGGCATCGAACACCGCCTGGGCCATCACCGCCACTCTTCTCGCAGGCGCCGTCGCTGTTCCGGTGATGGGTCGTCTCGGCGACATGTTCGGCAAGCGATTGCTGTTGATGGTCAGCCTCGTCCTGATGATCTCGGGCTCGATCGTCGGCGCGCTCAGCGAATCACTGGTTCCGCTCGTCGTCGGCCGTGCGCTGCAAGGGCTGGCGGCCGGTGTCATTCCCCTCGGCATCAGCATCATGCGCGACGTTCTTCCACGAGAGAAGCTTGCCGGCGCGACAGCCACGATGGGCGCTTCCCTCGGTGTCGGCGGTGCGCTGGGGCTTCCCGCAGCGGCGCTCATCGCGGAGTACGCCGATTGGCATTTCCTGTTCTGGGTGTCCGCCGCACTCGGCGTGATCGTCGCGATCCTGGTGCTGACGCTCGTGCCCGAGTCCGAGGTGCGGACTGGCGGAACGTTCGACGCGGTCGGAGCGGCCAGTTTGTCCGTCGCTCTCGTGACTCTGCTGCTGGCGATCTCCAAGGGCGCGACATGGGGGTGGAGCAGTTCCACCACGCTGGGTCTGTTGGCCGTCGCCGTCGTCTCCCTCGGTTTCTGGGGATGGTGGGAACTGCGCACGAAGCAGCCACTGGTGGACCTCCGCGTGTCGGCTCGCAGGCAGGTGCTGTTGACCAACCTCGCATCCGTCGTGTTCGGCTTCGCGATGTTCGCCATGACGCTGGTCTTCCCGCAGGTTCTTCAGTTGCCCGTCGAAACCGGCTTCGGACTGGGCCGCTCGATGCTGGTGACCGGTCTCGTCATGGCCCCCTCCGGCATCGTCATGATGCTGGTCGCGCCGATCTCGTCCAAGATCACCACGACGAGGGGCCCGAAGACGACGCTGATGCTCGGCGCGATCGTCGTGGCCGTCGGCTATCTGTTCGGTGTCGTCACGATGAGCGCTGTGTGGCAGCTCGTTGCCATCTCCTGCATCATCGGCGCAGGCATCGGTCTGTCGTACGGCGCGATGCCCGCCCTCATCATGGGCGCGGTCCCGCCCTCGGAGACCGCCGCGGCCAACAGCCTGAACACGCTGATGCGTTCGCTCGGGACATCGACCGCGAGCGCCGTGGCAGGCGTCATCCTGGCACAGATGACGATCACGCTCGGATCGGCGGAACTGCCGTCGCAGCAAGGGTTCCGGGTGACGATGGCCGTCGCCGCAGGCGCTTCGCTGATCGCACTCGCGCTCGCCGCGTTCCTACCGAGATTCGCGCCGGCAGCCCCCAGCCGTCAGGAGTACGCCCCCGTGAAGGCCGCGACGCGCCCGTAGGCGGACTTCGGCGTGAAATCGCGCCGAAGCAGCCCGAAGTTCTGTTCCGGATCGGCCAGGTTCGTGCCTGCATCTCGCAGGCTGTACACGTAGGACGGCCCGATCCACGCATTACCGAGGACCGCATCCATCACGATGACGATCGAGTCCGCTTGGACCTGTTCGCTCACCGCGTTGGATGCGGTTCCCGTCGGCGCACCGAACTCCGTCAACCAGATCTGCTTGCCCGCATCGCCTCCGGCAACCATGGTGTCGCGCATCGGCCACAGCGCGAACGCTGTACTCCATTCCTGGGTACTCGGGTCGTTCGGCAGCCACGGGTAGGTGTACGGGTGAACGTTGAACGCGTCGAAGTACTTGTTCGCGCCGAGCTGGTACATGGCGGAGAGAAACGACTTGGGGTTCATGTTCGTGCCGTTGTCCGTTGCGGGAGCCAGCCCACCGCTGAGGACCGTCGACGCCGGCTGCACCTGCTTGATCGCCTGATAGGCCGCGCGCAGCATTATCGAGTACGCAGCCACGTCGGGCTTCGGTTTCCAGAATCCGACGATGTTCGGCTCGTTCCAGATCTCCCACAGATTCATGTGGTCGCGGTACCGGGTGACGACGGTACGCGCGAATGCGGCGTAGACGTCGGGGTCCGCGGGTCGTGAATGCGAGTCACCCATCGCCTCGGGTACGCGCGCCCACTGCGGTGTGTAGGCGATGACGCCGAGCGGACACATACCGTGCGCCACCACAGCGGCCAGCACACGGTCGGTGTTCGTCCAATCGAACTGCCCGCGATTGCGTTCGATGGTCGACCAATCGATGTCCACCCGAACCGAGAACAACCCGGCGTTGCGCGCCAGATCCAACTCCGCGTTCAGATCCGCGTTCGACGCCGCAGCCAGTGTGGCACCGGGCGAGGCACCGATGCGAGGGGAGCTGGTCATTCCGGAACACCGTCCGTCCGGTGACGAGGGCGCTGTGCGCCCGGGCGTCGTAGGTGACGCGTGCGCGGGTGTGATCACCGCAGCGATGGAGACAAGCAGAAGTGCAAGCGTGACCACGATCTTCGGCACGCTCAGCGTTGCGCGCCGAAACATCGGCAGAATATAACAGCAGTTCTGCCGAATACCATCATCTGTTCGAATTACTGCCACCGACACGACCTCGAGTGAATGAATACGCCGACTTCGTTCGACTGCATTACCATCGGCAAAATGACAGACGTTGTTTCCGGGTTCGACGACCGCTTACACGAAATTCTCGCGCAACAGGCGGAAAAAGCCGGGGAATCGGTCGAAGCGTATGTGCGCCGCGCGGTTGTCACGCGGCTGGTTCAGGAACTCACCGCCGACGACGATTCCGAACTCGGCCAACTGCTGCGCCATCTGCAGGCCGCACGGATCGAGGTACCGACCTCGGACGAGGAGCAGCCCGAGTCCGATCGCCCGTTGCACAACCGCGACCGCGTCAAGGCCGTCGAGAAGACGGGCCTGATGGACACACCGAAGGAAGACAGTTACGACCGACTGGTATCCATGGTCGCCGACGCCTTGATGGTCCCGTCCGCGGCCATTTCCCTGATCGACGACAAGCGCCAGTTCTACAAGAGCGCAGTCGGTTTGCCGGCCGAGATCGCCGAGTCGCGCCAGCTGCCGATCGACCAGAGCATCTGCCAGTACACCGTCGACGGCGGTGAACCACTCGTCGTCGAGGACGCCCGTCTGCACGAACTACTGAAGAATCACCCGGCAGTCCTCGGCAATCTCGCGGTGTCCTACATGGGCATCCCTCTCGACGACGGCCAGGGCCACACGGTGGGGACTCTGTGCGTCTGGGACGAACAGCCCAGGCAATGGACTATCGGCCATCAACAAACCCTTCAGGATCTCGCGTGGATTGTTCGCGAGCGAATATTCGGATGAGAACGCCTATCCAGAACTTTCACCCCGGTATTTCGATCGATAACGGGAAATCGGTCGCTTTTCCGTAACACGATCGATAAAGCAAAAGGGGGTTCGGGCCAAATGTCTGAGATAGCCTTTGACGGTGCTTGGAACACGAACTGGGTCCCGTACGGAGTAATGGCCCGTGTCTAAAACTCTCGAATCACCCTTGGCGACTGCCGACGCACTGCGCGAGGTCCAGTCACGTCCGCGAAGCCTGACGGACCGACTGCGCGTCGATCCACTGCACACGGTGGTGACGATCTCGGTCGACGTGATCGCCGCAACCATCGCCGTGATCGAGGGGGTGCTCTGGCGAACCGGAAGCCTCACCGAGTTGGGATGGCTGCCCTGGCTGTTCATCCCTCTGGTGATTGCTTTCCTCGGCGCCGGAGGAATGTACCGACGGAGCCTCCGGAAGAACTTCCTCGACGAGATCGGCCCGGTCGAGACAGCCATCGCGTTCGCGACTCTTGCACTGCTGTCGATCATGATCGTCGTCGACACCGAGTACCGCCCCGGCGCACTGATGGTCCGCATCTGGATCTGTGCAGCGGTGTCCATCGCAATAGGACGCTTGATCCGCGTGATCATCCAACGTCGCATCAGGGCGAAGTACAACTCGGCGGCACCGACGCTCGTCGTCGGTGGTGGACCGATCGGTCATCAGCTCGTCGCACGGATGCGTCAGTTCCCCGAGTACGGGCTGAACCCCATCGGTCTCGTGGACGTGACACCGGTGGCACCGGTGGATCCCACCGCGCCGGACTTCATCGACGTTCCCTACCTCGGCACACCGAGCCAGTTCGAGATGATCGCCAAGACGACCGGCGCCGAGGAAGTCATCGTGGCGTTCTCCTCCGTTCAACACGAGGAGCTCGTGGCTGCCGTCAGGTCCGCCCACAAGTTGGGTATCCGAGTCTGGGTGGTGCCGCGTCTGTTCGACACCGTCGGACTCAAGACGCGTGTCGAGCACATCGGCGGACTCCCCCTCATGGTTCTTCCTCACGTCGATCCCAAGGGATGGCAGTTCCTCCTCAAGGGACTCACCGACCGGGTGCTGACCAGCATCGGCCTGCTACTGATCTCACCGATCTTCCTGCTGCTCATGCTGCTGGTGAGGTTGAGTTCGCCCGGCCCCATCTTCTTCGCTCAGGAACGCATCGGACGTGACGGAATTCCGTTCGACTGCCTGAAGTTTCGGTCCATGCGTCCGCCACGGGCGTCCGATGCAGAGTTCGTGCGAGTCGAGGGCGCTGCGCCGGGCGGCGTGGAAGGCGTGGATCGCCGTACCAAGATCGGCAAGATCATGCGGCAGACCTCGCTCGACGAACTGCCACAGCTGCTCAATGTGATCCGCGGCGACATGAGCCTCGTCGGCCCGCGACCCGAGCGGCCCGAGTACGTGGACCTGTTCGCCATGCAGATCCGTCGCTACGGAGAGCGCCATCGAGTGAAGGCCGGTGTCACGGGCTGGGCACAGGTACACGGCCTCCGGGGACAGACGTCCATCGCGGACCGTGCGGAGTGGGACAACTACTACATCGAGAACTGGTCCATCTGGCTCGACATCAAAATCCTGTTCCTGACCGTTCTGGCCGTGCTGAAGCGGGCCGAGGACTGAGTGTGAACATCGCTTCAGGCCAACCACACTCACGAGCCCCGGGTCGTCCGTGATCGCGTACGTCGCGATCGCCTTCGCCGCCGTTGCGGTGGTGGGGGCGGGTCTGTTCGTTGCCCGGGCGATCCTGCACCGCCCCCAGCGAGGCCTGCTGCTTCTCGCGGCATTCGTGCCGCTCAACGGCCTGCTGGCCATCCTTCCCCTCCCCGGCGTCGTGTCCGGATGGAAGGAAGGCCTTGTGCTGTTCACCCTCGGCTGTGCGTGGTTGCGGCGGGTCAGGCCGCGACCACGGACACCGACACCACGCCCACATCCGCCACTGACCATGCCCTGGTGGCCCGCGGCCGCCTTGTTCGTCGTCTTCGGAGTCGTCTCGGCGCTCGTGTCGTTCGGGCTCATCGGATTCGTGGCCATCAAGGTGACGTTCTTCTACATGCTGCTGGTGGGGATCCTCTGGCTTTCCCCGTTCGACGCCCGTGACCGCGACAATCTGGTCAGCGTGCTCATGGGGATGGGCGTGTTCACCTCGTTGGTCGGCATTGCACAACTGGTGCTCGGCCCGGCTTTTCTGGTGTCGCTCGGATACGAGTACGGCACACAGGTCAGAACCTCCGGCGGTCTGCTTCGAACGTTCAGCACGTTCAACCTCCCGTTCCCGTTCGGCCTGTACGTGATGCTGGCGCTGCTCGTCGGCGGCGCCGTCGCACTGGCCGATCCGGCACGCCGTCGCAACGCCGCGTTCCTGTGGATGACACCGATCATGGTCGTCGCTATGGCAAGTTCGATCGTCCGAGGCGCAATCCTCGGCTTGCTGGTCGGTTTGATCTACCTCATTGCCATTCGTTTTCGCTTCCTGGCCGTGCCGCTGGTCGTATCCGGTGTAGCTGTCGCAGTGATCGTTCCGTTCGTGCCCAAGATCTCGTCCGTCTTCTTCTCGTCGAGCAGTCTGAACGAACGCGGTGACGGATGGAACGACATCATCGCGAGCATCCTGATCCACCCGTTCGGTCAAGGTCTCGGTGCGAGCGGTGCAGCAGCCGATCGTATTTCGACCGCCTCGGGCGTGACGTTCAGCGGCCTGTCCACCAACTACCAGCCGGACAACTACTACGTGAAATCTGCGCTGGAACTCGGCCCTGTCGGATTGTGGGCGGTCGTTGCGCTTCTCGTCACGGCTCTGCTGTGGTGCACGCGCCTGTCCAGATCTCTGCCCGAGGGCGACGACGCTCTTGCACTCGGTGTCGGTTCGTCGATCGTCGCGGCGATGTTCGCGAGCCTCGTCTCGACCTATTTCGAAATTTTTCCGATCGACGTTTATTTCTGGCTTCTGTTAGGAGTGGTGGGATGCGCAGCAGCGCAACACGAATCAGCAGCAACCCCCGGATCGTCTATGGGGCGCTCGCCCTTCGGCCGGGCGGCAGCGGGGTCCAGACCTACATCCGCGAGTTACTGAACGAGATTCCGGCGCTGCTCCCCACAGCAGATCTCGCGGCAGTCGTCCAACGCGATGCCGTGGCCGAACTCCCGGGTGACGTGCACCCACTCCCCCGCCGTGTGGCCGACGGCGCGGTGCGTGCCGTTCTGGGGGCACTGCCCGTCGGTGACTGCGATATCGTCCACGGCCTCGATGTCGACCTTCCTCTCGTGACCAAGGCAGCCACCGTGGCGACCGTCCACGACCTGTCCGTGATCGACATGCCGTCGGCGTCCAGCAAGTTCCGGGCGTTCGGTGAACAGAAACTCGTCCGGCGTGCGCTGCGGAAAGCCGATCTGTTGATCGCGGTGTCGCAGTTCACCGCAGATCGCATCAAGGCGGTCAGCGGCCGAGAAGCCGCCGTCGCGGAACTGGCGCCCGCAGCATGGGCGACGCCGCCGGCGGAATCCGCCCTCGACGCCGTCCGCGAGAAGTACTCCCTTCCCGAGAGATTCGTTCTCCAGGTCGGCACCGTCGAACCGCGCAAGAACGTGCAGCTCGTCGCCGACGCGGCCGAACGACTCGGCATCCCGTCGGTGCTGGCAGGCGCTGGATCGAAGGGGCCGAATGCTCCGACGTCGTCGATCGGTCTCGGATACATCGACGTCGAGGACCTGCCCGCTCTGTACGCCACCGCCACGGTCACCGCCTACGCCTCACGCTACGAGGGGTACGGACTTCCACCCGTCGAGGCGATGGCCTGCGGCGGGGCGGTCGTCGCCAGTGCCGTCGGCGCCCTGCCCGACGTCGTCGGCGACGGTGCTGTGCTTCTCGGCTCGGAGCGGGTGGACAACTGGGCGGACGCCATGCGTCCCATCGTGTTCGACGCCGATGCTCGCGCCGCCCTCGTGTCGAACGCCGCGGCAGTCTCCGCGGGCCTGACCTGGCGACGCACGGCCCAGCGCACGGTCGAGGCCTACCGAAAAGCGGGGATCGTCTCGTGACCGAGGACCCCTCGCTGGAGGGTACCGAACAACCGCCCGATTACCGTGCGATAGCTGCGGACCCTAAAGCGGCTGCCCGAGCCACCGCTGCGGTCCTGATGAGCCGCGTCGTCATTGCGGGACTGGGCTGGGTCGGCAGTGTGATCGTGGCCCGTTCGCTCAGCCCCGAGGGTTGGGGCCAGTTCAGTTTCGTGTTCGCCCTGCTGGGGCTGATGTCCGTCGTCACCGATCTCGGGGTCGGCCGAGTGGTGTTGGCACGCTTGATGGACGGCAGCCCGGAAGAGATTTCGAGGACCGCATCGTCGTTCCTGGCCTTGCGCACTGTTCTCGGCCTGGTCGGGTACGTGCTCGCAGTGGGGTACGTACTCGTGCTCCGGTACCCCACCGAGGTCGTTCTGGCGACAGCGGTGGGCGGTCTGGTCGTCGTCTTCGCCACGCCGAGTCATGCACTGTCGGTTCTGTTCCAGAGTCGCCACCGACTGCTGATGGTCGCCATCGCCGAGAGTCTGGGCCAAGCTCTTCAGCTGGCATTGACCATCCTCGCCGCGGTCTTCGCGCCGACGCTGCTCGTGTTCGTGCTGCCTGCCGTGATCAACGAGATCTTCAAACTGGTGTCGAAGTCGATCGGTATCAGGCGACGATCGCTCGGGTTGAGGCCGTCCCGGCACATCGATGTGCACCGGTGGGGCCCGTACCTGCGCGAAGCGATACCGCTGGCAATCGGTTTCGCACTGACCATCGCGATGCTGAAGATCGACGTTCTGATGCTCAGCCTGCTCGATACGTTCGACGCGGTCGGACTGTATTCGATCGGCTACAAGTTCTCGGACATGATGGACACCATCATTCTGGCCGCGGTCGCCCCCATCAGCACCCTTCTCATCGCCGCGTGGCCCGACGACCTCGCGACGTTCCGCAAGCGAACACGTTCGGCAGCAACTCTGTTCGCGCTGTTCGGAGCTGCGGCGGTTGTCGCGTTCTGGCCGTCGGCCGACCACCTGATCGAGCTTCTCTACGGCGAGCGCTTCGTGGCGGGCGCGGACGCTGCTCGACTTCTCGTCCTCGGCGCTGCCCTGATGTCACTGATCCTCCTCGGAATCTTCCTCCTCGCGTCGGCAGGCATGCAGCGCCACTACCCGGTCGTGGCGCTGTTCGGTCTCGCACTCAACGTGGGGCTCAATCTCGTTCTCATACCGCGCATGTCCTACGACGGAGCCGCCATCTCCACCGTCGCGACGCTGGGAACGACCGTCGTGCTGCTGTGGATCGTCATTGCCCGAACGGTTCCGGTGTCGACGTTGCTCCCGCTGGGGCCCATCGCACTGATCGTGGTCCTTGCGGCTGCGTTGTCCTTCGCCGGTTCGCTTGCCGTCTCGGCATTTCCATCCCTGTGGCTCGTGGTGTCCATCGCGTTCGCGCTCCTGCTGGTCGTCATCGTGTTCGGTGCCGCGAAACTCGGACTCGTCGAATCACCCTTGGGCAAGGACACTCCCCCCGGCGCGGCCACACCGCGGGCCGGCGGCCGACACCGAGCGGAGAAACGATGACCGACACGTCCACCGTTGTGTTCGTCGCCCACACCGGACAGGTGTCCGGAGCGGAGAAGATGCTGCTCGCGCTCGTCGATCGCGCGTCGGAAACGGGACACACCGTCGTGGTGGCCAGTCCCGGAGGCGCGCTGGCGACAGCACTTCCCGACGGCGTTCGGCACGTGACCATCCCGGAACTGGGGCTCGGTGGGCAGCGGGGCGTCGCACGGGTGATGGCGGCCGGCCAGATGCTGGCCCGCTGGTGGTCGGCGGGACGAACCCTGCGCCCCCTGGTGCGAGGAGCGGGTACGGCGACCGTCGTGAATTCCCTTTTCGCACTGCCGGCTACCCGCATCGCACGCCCACCTCGCGGTGCGTCGTGGCTTGTCCACGACGTGATGGCGAGCGGGCGGCAACGCGCGGTGACGAGGCTCGGGCGCGGTGTCGTACGCAGAGCAGTGGCGTGCACCGAGGCGGCCGCCGCTCCCGTCCGCGCTGCCGGTCTCGACGTCGAACTCGTGCCGTACGGCGTGCCCTGGCCCGTCGAGGATTTCGGCCGCGAGAGTGTCGGCACACCTCCTGTCGTCGGCATGCTTGCGCTGCTGACTCCGTGGAAGGGACACCGGGTACTCCTCGACGCGCTGGCGCTGACCCCTGGGGTGGAGGTCGAACTCGCCGGAGGCAGTTTTCCCAGCGACGAGACCTACGTCGCCGAACTGCGCGAGCGCGCAAGCGAACCGGATCTGTCCGGCCGGGTCAGGTTTCTCGGCCATGTGAAGCTCGACGATGCGCTTCGGCGATGGGATGTGGTGGTGTCGACGAGCGTTCTCCCCGAGGCCGGTCCGCTGGCCGTGCTGGAAGCGATGTCGCATGGACTGCCCGTGATCGCAACCGATCACGGTGGGCCGACCGAGTTCCTGCGCGACGGTGCAGGTGTTCTGGTCCCCCCCGGTGACCCGACGGCGTTGTCGCGGGCGGTTCAGGACGTGTTGTCGGACGGGACGCGCCGGGCCACGCTCGGGGCTCGCGCCCGCGCGAAAGTCGGCGCCGAACACAACATCTCCATCACGATGCCCGCGTTGCTCGAGGCTCTGATCGCATGACGCCGGTCTCGGGCTTCGTTCCGTCACGGACTCTCGAACCAGAATCCGTCCGGTTCTCGCCGGTCGAAACCGCGCCTCCGACTGCTTCCGGCCGCCCGAAAGAACTGCAATCCCGTTTCGCAGCAGCGATTTTCGCAAAGCTTCCGTTCATGCGCCACATCGGGCGTACCGAAGCACCGAGAGGCGGTTTGGGTATCATCGCACCTGTCCGGTCTTCACATTCGAGTGAAGGAATCTCTGCCCATGTAGGCGATCAAAGGAGCTTCGGTTGGCATCCGTGAACGATCCAGTGCACCGTAGCGACGTGCCGCCGCCGATCGACCTCGCCGGGCACATGAGAGAACTCGGTCGTGCTTTCCTTCCCGCGCTCGTCATCGGCTTGCTGGTGGGCGCTGCGGTGTTCTTCGCCCGAACCGAGTTGAGCGAGAAGCAGTACTCGGCATCGATCGTCACCGAAATCAAACCTGCGCAAGCTCTGGTGCCCGGTGATGCGTTCATCGAGCAGATGCGAGCACCCTTCATCGGTCTCGCGTCGGACAACGACGTGCTCGAACAAGTGGTTTCGGAGGTGGACACGGACTGGACCGCGGGCACGCTCGCGTCCAACCTGGCACTCGAGCCCGGCACCTCGCCTGCTCTGCTGGTCTTCACCGTCACGGCGCCGTCACCGGAACTTGCCCTCCAGTTGACCCAGTCGACGGTCTCGACGGTTGCGCAGGCCGCCAACGCGAACAGTGCACGCGACACCCAGAGCCAGCTCGAACAGCTCCAAGCAGCGGTGGCTGCGGAAGAAGCGCGGAACAACGCGCTTCCGGACGGGGACGCCAAGACTGCATCGAACGCCACTCTGAGTGATCTTCGAGGCCAGCTGGCACAGGTACAGAGCGGCGGTGGTGATCAGCTCGTCGTTCTGTCGACTCCCGAACAAAGCGATACCCCGGTCTCCCCCAAGCCGTTCTCGGAGGCGTCGGTTGCCGCGCTCGCGGCATTGGTCATCGCTGCAGAGCTGATCGTGCTGCTGCGCAGCAGAATCGGATCGCGGCCGACGCGGGCGTGGGCAAGCCGGGTCGCCAAGAAGTACCGTGCCAGTTTCGATCCTCAGGGCGGAGATGCGCTGCCTCCGTCGGTGGTCGGCAGAATTGCAGCACGCGAACGCGGGGGGCCCCGCACGTCGGGTTCGGCGCGGCATTCCGCTCCCGGACGCGACGGCTACGAGGCCGTCATCCTCATCGGCCAGGACGCCGAGTCCAACGCAGGCAGCACCACCCCGATCGCCGGATACGCGGTCGCCGAGGCGGTACCGCCCCAGGACGGGCGTGCGTTCATCGAGGGAGGTCTGGCGAGCGAGTGGTGGACGGTCGTCGATGTCGCGGACGTCGAGAGTGCCGTGGTGATTCTCTCGAAGGGCGGCAAGGACAGGAAGGCCGCCGAGCACGCACTTCGCCGCCTGCACGAGTTCGCCGTACCCACGTATCTCGTGCTGCAACAAGCCAGTAGCAAACGACGCAAGAAGTCTGCCGAGCCACAGAATGCGGAGGCCCCGAGCGATGACAACTGACCGGGTTGCAATCGTCCACGAGCGACTGACCGAGATCGCAGGTTCGGAACACGTCATCGAACAGCTCGCGCTGCAGTGGCCCGAGTCCCAGGTGTATGCCGCGGTTGCACGGGCACAGGGCATTCCGAAGGACCTGCCTCGCCCACCGAAGACGACGTTCCTCGACAGGGGATACAAGGCACTCGGCGAGCGCTCCTACGCCCCGCTGCTCCCGCTGATGCCCACGGCGTTTCGGCACTTGAAACTCGGCGACATCGACGCTGCCATCGTCAGCCACCACGCGTTCGCGACGCAGGCTGTGTTCGCCACCGACGCACCCGTCGTTGCGTACGTGCACAGTCCGGCGCGATGGGCGTGGGATCCAGCGCTGCGCGCGGGCGAGGGCGGCGGCAAGGCAGGTGCCGCGATTCTCACCGCGTTGTCCGCTGTCGCGCGCAAGTGCGAGATCGCTGCCGCCCCGAAGCTCCGCACCGTCGTGGCCAACTCGTCCGCGGTCGCCGATCGGATCTCCAACTGGTGGGGACGCGACGACGCCGTGGTCGTTCATCCCCCCGTCGACACCGAGGGATTCACACCCGACGCGTCGGTCGAGCGCGAGGATTTCTTTCTGCTGGCGGGCCGTCTCGTGCCCTACAAACGGCCGGACATCGCGGTGAAGGCCGCCGCGGCGGCCAACATCAAACTCGTGGTTGCGGGCGACGGTCGCGCGATGAACGCATGCCGAGAGCTCGCCGGGCCCAACACCACGTTCCTCGGTCGTGTGTCGCACGAAGACCTGCTCGGGCTTCATCGCCGCGCTCGCGGCCTGCTGATGCCCGGTGTGGAAGATTTCGGGATCGTTCCGGTGGAGACGATGGCGACGGGCACTCCGGTGATCGCTCTCGGTGAGGGCGGCGCGCTCGACACGGTCGTCCCCGGAGTGTCCGGTCGACTCGTCGCATCCGGTTCCGACGAGGAGGTGGTCGACGGGTTCGCCGCGGCGATGTCGTCGTTCGATCCGTCGGCGTTCGACCGGCACGAGATCCGGGCCTGGGCGGAAGGGTTCTCCCGGGCCAACTTCCGCGCCAAGATGCAGGGGGTCCTCGATGACATCGTCTGACCGCACGACAACGTATCGATCCACCGCGATGGATCGAGTGTTCGCCGAAGCCCGCACCATTGCCGTCATCGGCCCGTGCGTGACGTTGGACGAGGACGCCATCCGCAAGGCCCTGACCGTGGCAGAACAGAGCACGGCGACTCCTCGGCTCGCAGTGGAACCGGACACTCACACCGTCCAGTGGCGCTACCGTCGAAACCTGGGCGAGCGGACCCCGATCGCGCACCTACCCGCCGAGGACAGTCACGACCTGGGCCACCTGATGGGCGTGATCCGGCGTCGCCCGGGCGTTCGGGAGCCACTGGAGGTGGTCATCGCCGGCGACTACATCGCGGTGGACTACTCGCACGGCGTCGGTGACGGTCAGATGGGTGTGCTGTTGCTCGCCACTCTGGGCGGAAACATCGATTTCGGCCGCGCCCCGGCTCTCGCCAAAGGCTTGCCGAGCAACACCACGTGGACGGCGATTCGCCACCATTACTTGTCACGTCCTGCAGCACTCCGAGATTTCTGGCGTCTGCGCAAACAGAACAAGAAGCCGCCTCGCCTGGTAGCGGGTGCCACCAAGCGCATCGAGGACTGGGAGTCCGGAAAGACGTCGCGAGCGGACTTCATGGCCCCGGATCGTGTTGCCCAACTGAAGAAGTGGGCGTCCACCCAACCGGGCAAGGCGACGACCGCGTCGGTCACCATCGCGTTGTGGATTGCCGCACTGGAGGCAGAGGGCGTGACCGTCGACGAGTCGGTGATGATCCTCTTCAACAGCCGTCGCTACCTGCCGCCGAAACTTCAGGACGGCCACGGCAACTTCGCCGTCGGTATTCCCGTTCGGATTCCGCCGTCGCCGAGCGCCGCGGACATCGCGGCACTGATGCGGCAGGTGATCGATTCAGGTTGGCCCATAGCGATTCTGGGGATGTCGCAGATCAAAGCCGCTCTGAAGCGCTCGGCTCCGGCCGCGCACGCGTCGACCGAGTCCTCGATCGAGGTGAACGACCGCATCCGCCTCGCAGTCAGCGATCTCGGCAAACTGACCATGTTCGACGACGGACTGTGGATTCGCGACGAGCGGCCGCCGCGCCTGGCCGCGTTCCTCGAACCGGACGGGCCCGACGGTGCCACTCTGCTGGTGTCGGAGATCGACAACGGGCGTACGTTCACTGCGTCGTTCTGCGACAAGATGATCGACCCCGCGGTGATCGAATCCGCTCTGCGTCGGATGTGCGACGACCCCGTCGGGACCCTGCAGGCCGAACCGAAGTGATGACCGATGATCCGTGGAGCGCTCCGTGCACGAGCAATCGCCGCTGCACTCGTCGGCGTCCTTGCACTGGCGGGGTGTTCGAGCTCGTCCGGTGACGGACCGAACGACGACGCCACGGCGACGGACGGGTCACCGGGTCGGTTGTTGGCCGAGCCGGTCGAGTTCCTGGGGTATCCCGCGCTGGCGGACCTGACCGGCACGTCGGTATCGGTGCGTTATGCCTCGACGTCCGGTATAGACGGCTCCCCCACCGAGGTCACGGGAGTAGTGTTCGCGCCCAAAGGAACTCCGCCCGAGGGCGGGTGGCCGATAGCATCCATCGGACATGCAACGACCGGGGTGAACAGTCGATGCGCCCCGTCGACCCGTATCGGCCTGCTGGGCAGCCTCACGACGATCATTCCGTTCCTGTCCAACGGGTATGCCGTCACGATGACCGACTACCAGGGCCTCGGCACCTCGGAAGTGCACCCGTACCTGGAGCCGACGACGGCCGGTTACAACATCATCGACGCGGTGCGCGCGGCGCGGGAGGTGCTGCCGGAGAGTTCCACAGACTGGGTGGGGTACGGGGTGTCCCAGGGAGGGCAGGCCGTGTGGTCGGCCAACGAACTGTCCGACGACTACGGCCAGGGCCTCCAACTGCTCGGCACGGTGAGCATGTCCCCCGCCACCGACCTGACCGGGTTGGTGGACGAGATGCAGAACGGCACCTTGACCACCGCCCAGATCGCGGCTCTGCCGTCCATCCTGAGCGGTATCGCAGCCAAACATCCCGAACTCGAAACGAGCGACTACCTGCACGGAGTGCTCGAACGCAGAAGCGACGCGTTTCTCACCTGCCTCGGCGAGAACTCCGCACTGCAGTCCACTCTGGCCGACTCCGTTGTTCCCGCCGACTACGCTCCGGTGTCCCCGCAGGCAGCGGACCGGTTACGGACGTGGCTCGCCGAGTACAGCATTCCGAAAGGGCCCGCGCCCCAGCCGATGTTCGTCGGTTACGGTGACCAGGATCAGCTCGTGGCACCGCAGTGGACGATCGATGCCGTCCGCCGGGGATGCGCCATGGGCGATGTCATCGAAGTGCAGGTTGCAGCCAACCAGGGCCACGGCATCCTGAATCTCGGTGCACTACCGGCACAATGGCTCGACGGACGTGCGGCAGGCACTCCGCCGCCGAACAACTGCGGCGGTTGATGCCGCTACGCCAGGGGCTTCGGCGGCAACCCGAAGGACAGTATCGCGGTGTCGTCGGACAGCCCTTCGCCGAAGCCCGTCAACAGTTCTCGGAGATCGTCGACGAAGTCGAGGGGTGATGCGGGCGATCGGGCGGTGGCGAACTCCAGCAGTGCGCCCTCGTCGTCGTAGCGTTTCCGTCCCACTCCGGTCCGAGCCTCGGTCAGGCCGTCCGTGTACAGCACGAGTGTGTCCCCCGGCAGTAACTGCACGCGCAGCGACACGAACCGCGGCGCGGGGAGGATGCCGACCAGCTGGCCGCCGGTGGTGTCGAGATAGCTCGCGGTGCCGTCCGCTCGCATCAGCAGCGCAGGTGGGTGCCCGCCGCTGGCGAGTTCGACGTCGAGCCGGCCTTCGCGCACGGTCATGACGCCGAAGATCACGGTGCAGAATCGCGAGTCCTCGTGGCCGAATTCGTGGAGCAGAAGCGAATTGAGGTTGTGCAACACCTCGACCGGGTCCTGGGCGTACACCGCCGCCGTGCGCAGCGAGTATCGCGTCGCCGACGTGACGACGGCGGCGTCCGACCCCTTCCCACACACGTCTCCGAGGAAGAACCCCCATCGATCGTCGGACAGCGGGAACAGATCGTAGAAATCGCCTCCGACGTCGTCCTGCGACGCGAAGTGGTAGTACGCGGCGGAGTCGACGCCTGCGGGTGGTGACAGCGCAGGCGGCAGCAGCGAGCGTTGCAGTGTGCGTGCGAGCACCTCGACGCGCTCGCGCTCGAGCTCGGCACGCCGTCGTTCGGCGATCAGCTCCCGCTCGTACGCCCGCCGCTCGCCGGCATCGAGAGCGGTGATACGGACCAGAGCAGGAAGCCCGTCGGGTCCGCGACCGATGTTCGCCGTCACGAACATCGGGTGGCGCTCGCCGTCACGGGCTACGAGGTCGAGCGCGACGCTGTCCACCGTTCCGCGGGTGAACAGCAGGGGCACGAAGTGCGTTTCGTAATGGATCCGACCTCCCGCCGTCAACAACTCGGTGAAGCGCAGACCGAGCAGTTCCTCGCGCTCGAATCCGAGCCACCTGGTCAGCGTGGAGTTGACCTTGGCGATGCGGCCGTCCGGCCACGTCGAGAGGTAACCGCACGGTGCGTTCTCGTACAGATCCTCCGCGGATTCGACGAGGAGCGGATCGACGTCGCTCACGTGCGGCCGACGAAGGACAGTATCGCGGCCGCCGTCAGGTCGGGATGGCTCACGTGCGGACAGTGTCCACTGGCGTTCAACGTGATCAGCTCACTGCCGACGATGTTGTCGTGGACGAAGCGGCCGACCTCTCGCGGCGCCAACGCGTCGTGCTCGCACTCGATGACGAGCGTGGGGGTCACGACGCGCCCGAGGTCGGTGCGGTTGTCGGAGAGGAACGTCGCGCGGGCGAACGACCGGGCACAGGATGGATCCGTCCGACAGAACGTGTCGGTGAGTTCGGCCGCCAGTTCGGGACGATCGGGGTTGTCCATGATCATCGGTGCGATCGCTGCGGACCAACCGAGGTAGTTCGCATCGAGCGATTCGAGTAGTTCGTCGATGTCGCCTCGGGTGAAGCCGCCCTGGTAGTCATCGTCGTCGATGTAGCGCGGTGACGGCGTGACCAGGACCAGCTTGTCGAAGAGTTCCGGGCGCTCGGATGCGGCGAGCACCCCGATCATCGACGCGACGGAGTGGCCGACGTACACGACGGGACCGAAATCCAGATCGACGAGAAGATCGACGACGTCCGCTGCGTACGCGTCGAGTCCGGAGTAGTCCTCCTCGTTCCATGCGGCCAGGTCCGATCCGCCCGCCCCGACGTGGTCGAACAACACGACGCGGCAGGTGGAGGCCAACAGCGCGGTCACGCCGCGCCACAGATGCTGGTCGCATCCGAATCCGTGCGCGAGCACGACGGTCGGGCCGTCGGGAACCCCGGTGACCCTCACGTTGTTCTTCACACGCACATCCATCGGCACAGTCTCTCACCTGCTGCTACGTTCGGACGATGGTACCCACGACACCGGAGTCGCAGCCGCCGTCTTCCTCGGGTCCGCGCGGCGCGACATTGACCGGAGACGGCTGGACCGTGACCGTCGCGTCGGTGGGCGCGGAGTTGGTGTCCGTACGAACACCGTCCGGGCGAGAATTGTTGTGGGACGCGGGTCCGCAGTGGCGTCGGCACGCCCCGATCCTGTTCCCGTGCATCGGCCGATCGCCCGGTGATTCGGTCACCGTCGACGGGGTGGCGTATCCGATGCCGCAGCACGGGTTCGCCCGAGACATGGCATTCACACTCACCGCGTCGTCCGACGACACGTGCGAATTCGAGCTCGCCTCCGACGATCGCACTCGCCGTCATTACCCGTTCGATTTCGCGCTGCGGGTCCGTCACCGTGTGCGCGGCAGCGAACTGAGGTCCGACTACAGCATCGTCAACACCGGTTCGCGGATCATGCCCGCGTCCTTCGGGTTGCACACGGCGTTTCTGTGGCCCACCGAACCGGCTGCACGTGAAGCCAGCTCCGTCGTGTTCGCGGAGGCTCAGTCGGACCGTGTCCACCGCGTCGTCGACGGTGTCCCGCTGCCCGAGCCACAGCCGTCTCCGCTGTCGGGGCGAACCTTGGCCCTCTCCGACACACTGTTCGACGCAGGTGCCGTGGTGTTCGAGCGCGTCGCGGGGACCGAGGCCACATACAAGTCCGAAGCGACGGGAACGTTGACGCTGACGTGGGCCGGTTTCGAGCAATTCGCGGTGTGGTCTCCGCCGTCGCGTGCGGGTTTCGTGTGTCTGGAACCGTGGGCGGGGCTGCCCGCTCCGGAGACGTCGAACGGAGAGCTGGGCGCCGGACCGGCGAGTCTGGTGATACCCCCGGGGCAGGAACGCGTGTTCTCCTGCACCGTCGACCTGGACGCGGAATAGTCGCGACAGACGAACAGTTGAAGCAACAATGAAGAAGATCGGGTTCCTTTCCTTCGGCCATTGGACACCGTCGCCCCAGTCGCAGACACGCTCGGCCTCCGACGTTCTGCTGCAATCGATCGATCTGGCGGTCGCCGCCGAGGAGTTGGGTGCCGACGGCGCGTACTACCGCGTCCATCACTTCGCCAACCAGCTTTCGTCGCCGTTTCCGCTTCTCGCCGCCATCGGAGCGAAGACGAGCACCATCGAGATCGGCACCGGCGTCATCGACATGCGGTACGAGAACCCCTTCTACATGACCGAGGACGCAGGGTCTGCGGACCTGATCTCCGGAGGAAGACTGCAGCTCGGCATCAGCCGTGGATCGCCCGAGCAGGTCATCGAGGGGTACAAGTACTTCGGGTATTCCCCGAAGGAGGGATCCGATCATGCCGAGATGGCGCGCGAGCACACCCGCGTCTTCCTGGACTTGCTGGAAGGTAAAGGTTTCGCGCAGCCGAATCCGCGTCCGATGTTCCCGAACCCCCCGGGACTGCTGCGCCTCGAGCCGCATTCCGCGGGACTACGCGAGCGCATCTGGTGGGGTGCGGGCAATCGCGAGACTGCCGAGTGGACGGCACGGCAGGGTATGAACCTGATGAGCTCGACGCTCCTCACCGAGGACACGGGCATTCCGTTCCATCGGTTGCAGGCCGAGCAGATCGAACGGTTCCGCAAGACCTGGGCCGACGCCGGCCACTCGCATCAACCACGAGTTTCCGTCAGCCGCAGCATCTTTCCCATTGTCAGCGATCTCGACCGGGCTTACTTCGGACGTCAGGCCGACGGCCAGGATCAGGTCGGATACATCGACGGCGGCATCGCACGTTTCGGCAAGTCGTACGCAGGCGAGCCCGAGCAGCTGATCGAGGAGCTGGCGGGCGACGAGGCGATCGCGGCAGCCGACACCGTGTTGATCACCGTCCCCAACCAGCTGGGCGTGGACTACTGCGCACATGTCATGGAGGCTCTGCTCCGCGACGTCGCTCCCGCTCTGGGCTGGCGCTGACCGACGATGTTTGAGCCCCGGCCGGACCGGTTACTCGCGTAATCGGCTGCGGGGGCCCGGGCATTCGTATGCCCCCGAAATGAGCCAAACAATTTGAAATACAATTGATTTCGGCTCATTTTGCGGTTTCCCGACACAGACGCGGTGTTGGCGTTACGTTTCAGGTGTGGCAGAGCGGGGGGCCAAGCCCCAGGTATCTTTTGTGCGAAGAACAGCGCTTCGCGCGGTTCGAATGCTGTTCAACCCGTTGAGACCGGACGACTATCTTGCGTTGATCAACCCGTTGTGGACGACGCGGGAACTGCGTGGGCAGGTAGTTCGCGTCGCGCCGGAGGGCTCGGAGGCGGTGTCCGTCTTCATTCGTCCCGGCTTCGAATGGGCTGGTCACGTGCCAGGACAGTACGTCCGGCTCGGTGTTCTCATCGACGGTCGTTACCACTGGCGGGCCTATTCCTTGACGTCCGACCCGGACCCTGTCGACGGTCTGGTCAGCGTCAGTCCCAAACTCGTGCCCGAGGGGACTGTGTCGCCGTATCTCGTCGGCACCATCCGCACAGGCGACATCGTTCGACTCAGTGAGGTCGAGGGCGAGTTCACCCTCCCCGACCCGCTGCCGGAGAAGATGGTCTTCATCAGCGCGGGCAGCGGCATCACGCCGATCATCAGTATGCTGCGCAGCCTCGACCATCACGACCAGGTTCGAGACATCGTGGTGGTTCACTCGGTTCACACCCGCGAGCAGCTCATGTTCGCGGACACCCTCGACGAGCTGGAGGCCAAGCACGACGGCCTCGTCGTGAAGCTGCGCATCACCAGCGACGAAGGCCGCATGAAGGCGACCGAACTGGACGAACTCGTGCCCGACTGGCGAGAACGTGACGCATTCTGCTCCGGCCCGGGTGAGCATCTGGACGATCTGAAGTCCTACTGGAAAGACCAGGGCGATTACGACAGATTCCACCACGAGAGTTTCCAACCGGTCATCGGGGGGAACGCGGAGGAAGGTGAAGGCGGCGTGGTCGCGTTCACCAACAGCCAGAAGAAGGTCGAATGCGACGGTGGAACGACCATTCTCGCGGCCGGTGAGGACGCCGGTCTCGACCTCACCTTCGGGTGCAGGATCGGCATCTGCCACACCTGCGTGGGAACTCTGAAATCCGGACGGATACGGGACCTTCGAAACGGGGACGTCTCCGAACCGACCGGCCAGGCGGTACGCATCTGCGTGAACACAGCGGAAGGCGACATCGAAATCGAGCTTTGACATCTTCTGGGAGGACATAGATGACGATCGACGACGCAACCAGGACCGAACCGGTCAATCCTCTGGCACATCTGAGCGACGAGACCATAGCCGAGCTCGCCAAGGAGTTCGACGCCATTCACGACGAGGTGTACGCGAGCCTCGGCGCCAAGGACCGCAAATACATCACGTCCGTCATCGCAGCTCAACGGCAGTTGTTGGTTGCCGGCAGAGTTCTGCTTCTGGGCTCGACCAGCAAGCCCGCCTGGGTTGCAGGTACCGCGTGCCTCGGGATCGCGAAGATTCTCGAGAACATGGAGATCGGCCACAACGTCATGCACGGTCAGTGGGACTGGATGAACGATCCGGAGATCCATTCGTCCGTGTGGGACTGGGACACCGCGTCGACGGCCCAGTCGTGGAAGCACTCGCACAACTACGTCCATCACACGTACACGAACATTCGTGGCAAGGACAAGGATCTCGGTTACGAGATCATGCGCATCGACCCCAACCAGAAATGGCACCCCGTCTATCTCGCGCAGCCGTTCTACAACGTTCTGCTGATGGCGTTCTTCGAATGGGGAGTCGCGCTGCACGATCTGGACATCGAAGCGATCCGCCGGGGCGAGAAGCCCGTGAAGGAACTGGTCCGCGACCTCAAAGGAATTGCAGGAAAAGCACGCAGGCAGTTCGTCAAGGACTACGTGGGCTGGCCGACCATCAGTGCAGGCGCATTCGCTCTGGCGCAGCTGGCGAGCGGCGGCCGCCTTCGCGAGAGCAAGAAGTCGAGGCTCGCAGCGAAACTCCGTGGCTCCACCCGCTTCGGAAAGTCGAAGAGGACGACCGGTTTCCTCGACTCCCGGTTCAGCGGCGTCGAGAGCACGTTCCTGGCGACCCTGGCCGCGAACTTCACCGCCAACATCCTCAGGAACGTATGGTCGCACGGCATCATCTTCTGCGGTCACTTCCCGGATCAGGCGTACACCTTCAGCCAGGAGGAAGTGGAGAACGAGACACGGGGCGGGTGGTACGTCCGTCAGTTGGTCGGCGCCGCGAACATCGACGGCGGGCCGCTGTTCCACCTGATGAGTGGCAACCTGAGTTACCAGGTCGAGCACCATCTGTACCCGGACATGCCGAGCACCAGGTACTCCGAGGTGTCGCCCAAGATCAAGGACATCTGCGAGCGGTACCAGCTCCCGTACAACACCGGACCGCTCATCCAGCAGTGGACCATGGTGCATCGCACGATCGCGCGTCTCGCGCTACCGGGTGGCAAGGCTCGGCCGAAGCCCGGACCGTACCGACCGGAGGAAGCATGGCGTCGCAAGTTCGACGATGCTCCCTCCGAGAGCGAGGCCGCGCGGTCACGTAGCCGCGTTCCCGCAGGCCATCCGGACGCAGGTCCGGAGCACTCGTCCGGTGGCGTCGACGTCGAGCCGCCGCCCCGCGGCGACGACTGACGGTCTCGATTCAGAGCACACCACGTCGGGCGTCCTCGATTCATGGAACCGAGGACGCCC
>NZ_JMEX01000004.1:517407-631488 GCF_000760735.1 Rhodococcoides fascians A44A
GGTGTGCTCAGGCCTCGTGGCGTGCGTACAGGGCCCGGGCGGCGGCGTCGAACTCGGCGGCACTCATCCGGCTGTCGACGGCTCGCTTGACCAGTTCGGCATGAGTCTCGCCCGCCAACCCCGTCAACGGCTGGTCCAGATCGAGGTTCGACGGGAACGCGTACCCTTCGGCCGACGCTGCGATGACGTTCTCCACGTCCCGGGTGCGGCCGCTCTCGGTCCACTCGAGCAACGTCGGGTACAGAGCCGATCCGATGGCTTCACGGTCGACGCTGTCCAGTGCGCGGCCGAACGCCGAGGAGACCTGCAGCAGATTTGCCATGCGGTAGATGTCCGTCGACGTGTTGTGACCTGCCGCATGGAACAGCGCCGGGTTGAAGAAGACGGCGTCGCCCTCCTCCAACGGAAGCTGAATGTAGTTCTCCGCGAAGTACTCCCGGAACTCGGGCAGATTGAACGCGATGTACCCGGCCTCGAACTTCTGCGAGTAGGGAAGGTACATCGTCGGGCCGCTCTCGATCGGCATGTCGCAGTGAGCAACTGCACCCTGGAGGGTGAGGGCGGGCGACAGACGATGGACGTGCGCACGGAATTTCGCGGCGGTGTCCGTCGACATGAAGCCGAGATGGTAGTCGCGATGCGGGTTCTGAGCCGCACCACCGGGATTGACAACGTTGATCGCCGAGGTGACCTGATACATCGGGCCGAGCCATGCCTCGGACACGAGAGCGAGAATGTCGTTGGAGTAGTAGCGGGCGTAGAGCTCCGGCTGGACCAAGGCCAGCTTCTGCAGCGCAGACCAGATCCTGTCGTTGGCGCCCGGCTTGGCGAAGTGATCGCCACCGACGACGCCGGTTGCGTGCTGCTGCTCGATGATTCGCCGGTACTCCGCCGTCGTCTCCACAAGCGAGTTCTCCGACGTGAACGCCTTCTTGAACACCACGATGCCCGGACCGTTCAGCAAAGCGTCGGCGAGCTCGTCCTGGATGTCCGAGCGGGCGTCCGCATCTGCGGCCTGCGCCGTCAGTGCGGCGGCGTCGTAGATCAGGACGTTCGACGCGATGTCGGCCGCATGAGGGTAATCCGCCAGTTCGGTGGTCTGCGCGACGAGTTCACGAAATTGGTCGATGTTGCAGTCCGATTCGCTGAGCCTGTCGGTCCGCGGGGTCTGCCGGATGTCATTGGTCATGATGAGGTTCCTCGAAGTTCGGGGGGGATCGTTCCTGGATGCAAGCTTGCCAAGACAGATGTGGCCGATCAACGAAAAAAACCATCAAGATCCCCTCGAGCAACGGACGCGCTTCTCGAGGGGAATTTGATGGATCGGCCCGTTGATCGAGACCTGCGTTCCCGGGGACGATGAGCAGATGATCTCCGATGAGCCGGTGAAGTCCACGGACAATGCGCCCCGAGTCCCCGCCGACATGATCGCCGCGTGCTGGACGTCCGCAGGCAACGTGCGTCCCGACGCCTCCCCCGCGGTGAGCCCGATTCCCATCTCCGAACGGATCGCCGCCGTCGCCTCCGCGGGTTTCGCCGGGATGGGCATCGTGGCGGCGGATCTGGCCGCGATCGAGGCCGGCGTCGGATTGCACACTCTCCGAGCGATGTTGGACGATTCGCCGCTGAAGTTCGTCGAGATCGAATTGCTGGAGAAATGGTGGATTCCGCGAGGCGAGGACGGCAACACCTTCGCCGTCCGTGATTTGCTGTTCCGCGCATCCGACGTGCTCGGTCCGACTCACATCAAGATCGGATCGGAGAACGCAGAACCTCGCGACCTCGCTCCGTACACCGAACCACTGCTGGAACTCACCCGCCAGGCCGCAGAACACGGAACGCGGATCGCGATCGAACCGATGCCGTTCTCGATCGTCTCGACCATCCCTGCCGGGGCCGATCTCGCCCGATCCACCGGTCACCCCGATTGCGGGATCATCGTCGACGCGTGGCACGTGTTTCGGGCGGGCACGACGTTGGACGAGCTGCGCGACTCGCTGACGTCGGATGTCGTGTTCGGGATCGAACTGGACGACGCCGATGCAGAGGTGGTGGGTACGTTGCTGTCCGACACGATGGACAATCGTCGGCTCTGCGGCGACGGCACGTTCGATCTCACCGGACTGGTCGGGGTCCTGCGCGACATCGGCTACACCGGTACGTGGGGTACGGAAATCCTCTCGACCGAATTCCGTTCCACTCCCCTCGATCTCGCTCTGAAACGAGCGATCGACACCGCACGCGCCTTCGTCGAGTAGTCAGAACATGTTGAACGGGGTGAGCACGCGAATCGCCGACGACTTGGCGGACACCGGCGCCAGCGCGCCTTGCGCGTGCATCAGCATTCGGCATGCTCGATTCGCGTCTGCGCGGAGGTCGTGATCGAGCACGACGGTGATCCGATGCCGGTACAGCAATTCACGGTTGTCGGCGTCCAGGTCGTGGGCCACGAACACCGAACAGTCGCGGCCGAGCTTGTCGAACGCACGCACTATCGCGGAGTTCCCCCCGCCGCACGAGTAGACGGCGACGATGTTCGGGTTACGTTCCAGCGCATCGAGAACCAAAGTCTCGACGCGCGAATCGAGCCCGTCGTTCTCCGCGATCTCCACCACCGACCGCGGACGGTTGTCGCCGGTTCCGGAGATCCGGCGCATGGCGCTTCTGAATCCGATCTCTCGTTCTTCCTCACCGCGGTAGGAGTTGCTGCTCAGGGTGATCAGCACGTCGCCGGGGGTCTCGCCCAGCATCTTGGTGACCAGGTACGCGGCCGTCTCCCCTGCTGCACGATTGTCGATCCCGACGTAGCCGACCCGTCGGCTCCCCGGCACGTCGGTGACGTGGGTGACGACAGGTATTCCGGCTGCCACGACACGGTCGATCGCGTCGACGATCTCCGGAACGGCGGGAGCCTTCACGATGACTCCGTGGGACGACCCGGCAGCGATCCGGTCCAACCGCTCGACGAGCGAGCCGACGGATCCGTGCTCCTGCAAGTGGAATCGAGCTCGGACCAACGCAGGTTCGAGAGCCGGTAGTTCGGCCTCGATCGCGCGTTTGACGGCACCCGAGAATCGATTGGGAGCGGACATGACCACGTCGAACATGAACTTGCGTCCGGCGACTCGCAGCTGAGCTCGTTGATTGTCGAGGTCTGCGATGGCTTTCTCGACCGCGTCCTTGGTCGATTCACGAACGCCTGGACGCTTGTTCAACACTCGATCGACGGTGGCTTCGCTGAGTTCGGCCTGCTGGGCTATCTCGCGCACCCGGTATCGGTGGGGCATGGGTGCTCCTGATGGGATTTCGGCATCCGTACGGCGCGAAGGTCCATCACCGTACCCGCAGAGAATATCAGCGGCCGTGAACCGTTTTTCCTGAATCCAGCATCTCGAATGCGTCGAGGATCATGCGTCGGGCCACGTCGATCCTCCGCTCGTTACCGGCGAACCGATCGAGCAGTGCCCGCTGGAAGATTCCGTCGAGCAGGATGTACGCAGCCCCGCTGTCCAGCGCCGGCTCCGTTCCTCTGAGCGCGCAGAACCTGCTCACGACGCGCCAGATCATCTCCTCGCGTCGGCCCTCGATCTCGAGTACGTCGTCCCGGAACGAACTGTCGAACAGACTCTGATTGCGCAGGTCGTACCACAGTCGATGCACCAATGCGTCCGACTCCAGTGTGTCGAAATACATGGTGCGGAATCCGGTGAGCAGCTGTTCGTCGCTCTCGGCGGCCTCGACCACTTCGTCGTACCGGGTGACGCAGATGGCTTCGTACTGGCGCACGGCGTGCGTGATCAGGTCGAGTTTGTCCGAGAAGTAGTAGTGCAGCACGCCGTGCGAGTACTCGGAGTTGAGGGCGATCTCTCGCAGTGAGGTGCGCGCATATCCCAACTCGGCGAGGGTGTGCAACGTTGCTTGCGCCAGCTCGGTCCGCTTGGCCTCGAACTTGTTCTTGGCGCGCTCCTCGATGCGGCCACGTGCGTCGGCGGCCTCGTTCATCACCCAGCCCTCCCTTCGCGACGAACACCAGCAGGTTCCAACCCTGCGGCGTCATCGCAGTGTATTCCCGACGGCGTTCGAGTTTTCTGGGCACTTGTCCAAATTTTTCTTGACGTTCGTCCAAATATTGCCATAGTGTGACTCGTGACACACAACGGGCCCGGAGTTCTTCTTCCCGAACGCCCCGATCTCGATCCCACCGTGGCCGACTCCTGTGCGCTCGGCCGATGACGAGAGGACCTACTGCCATGCCAACCGACAAGCGTGTAGTCGTGTACGGAGCGTCCGGGTACACCGGCCGCCTGATCTGTGAGTATCTGCGCGAGTACAACATTCCGTTTCTCGCGGCAGGACGCGATCACGCGCGGGTCGAGGCCATCGTGGATGCCGTCCCCGGAATCGATACCGTCGAGCACGACATCGCGGAGGTCGAACATTCCAAAGATGCACTGGTGGAGGCTTTTCGCGGAGCCGAGGTAGTACTGAACACCGTCGGCCCGTTCTCCAGATGGGGTCACGCAGTGGTCGAGGCAAGCCTGGAGATCGGGGCTCATTACACGGACACCAACGGCGAACAGGACTGGATGATCGACGTCGAGAAAAAATACGGCGCGGCGTTCGCCGAACGAAACCTCGTTCTCACACCAGGATTGGCGCAGATGTACAGCATCGGCGAGATCGCGGCGAACATCTGCCTCGAGACGCCGGGGCTGGACACGCTCGACATCCAGGTGTTCTGGAAGGGGCATCCCACCGTCGCATCGACCAACACGATCCTCACCAACGCCGCATTCTCCAAGGCGTACTTCCTCGAGCAGAACGAATACGTGGAATGGCCCGCCGAGGACGGTATCTACCAGGTGGTGGTCCCCGGGCAGCACGATCTCGGCCTTGCCTTGCCGTGGGGCGGAACGTCACATCCGGTGTGGTTCAAGAACGATCCCCGCGTAGCCAATGCACGCGCACTCGGCGGCGTCATCAATCGACCGCTCATGCTCGGGGTCCCCCAGATCATCGCTGCGGCGCTCGAGCAGATGGAAGGAAAGTCCGACGCCGAAAAGTACCAGATCATCGACACCATATCGGCGTCCGTACGTAGCGAGACTCCGCCGCGAGAGAATCCACGGATCAACACCTCGTTGGATTCGGTCTACGCATCCGGACCCCTCGGACGGGTGCACACCGTCATCCACGGCAACTGCAACTACAAGCAGACGGCGTTGCTCAACGCGTACGCCGCGTCGCATCTACTTCAGGCACCGCCCCGAGCAACGGGCTTCGCGTCGAGCTGCCAAGCGTTCGGCCACCGTGAACTACTCGGCGTACTGCGCGCGTTCGGTCTGGTTCTCGATCCCGTCGTCACCGCGCACAGCTAGGCCGGGACGATGCGATTGTCCGACTATCTCGACAAAGGGATGTCCCTCGGCCGTGATGCACCGTGTATGACGATGGGTGAGTACACGCGAAGCTACGGCGACGTCCACGACGACACCGTGGCCATCGCGGGGGCGCTTCAGCGTGCAGGTATCGAGACCGGCGACCGCGTTGCCGTGCTGTCGGCCAACGATCCGCGTGCGTTGACGTGCGTGTTCGGTATCTCCCGTGCTGGGGCGGTGTGGTGCCCGGTGAACCCGCGGAACGAGGCCGACGAGAACCGCCAACTCTTCGATCTGTTCGGGTGCAGGTTTCTCTTTTTTCAGAAGGCGTTCGCGGAACTGGTGACCGAGATCCGTGACCGGCTCCCCCTGCTCGAGTGGCTGGTGTGCCTCGACGGCGATGTTCCGGGTGCACTTGCGTACGACCGATGGCTCGCCGATCACGTGGCCGAACCCGACACCAGCCGTCGCCCCGCCGACGGTCTGTGCATGATCGCCGGTACGGGCGGAACTACCGGCAGGCCGAAGGGCGTTCGCCTCACCGAGGAGAACATGATGGTCTCCACGGCCACGGCTCTGATGAGTTACCCGTTCGGCGAGCGGCCGCAGTACCTCGCGCTGGCGCCGCTGACACACTCTGCCGGGGTACTGACTTTTCCCATCCTGAGCCTGGGCGGACACGTGGTGATCATGCCCGCGCCCGACGTCGGCCGGTTCCTGGAGCTTGTCGACGAGCATGGCATCACGCACGCCTTCCTACCTCCCACCGTCGTGTACGGATTGCTCGACCACCCAGCACTGGATTCGACGGACCTGTCGTCGTTGCGGTGCCTCTGGTACGGCGCCGCACCGATGTCGCCGACCCGGCTCGAGGAAGCACTGCGACGCATCGGCCCCGTCCTCGGGCAGTTGTTCGGGCAGACGGAGGCACCCAACATGATTGCCACGCTCGCGCCGGCCGACCATTTCCGAGACGACGGTTCGATCGCCACCGAGCGGCTCGCATCGGCCGGCCGGCCGACGCCGCTCACCACGGTCGCGATCATGAGCGAAGCCGGGCTCCTGCTCGGGCCGGGCGAGCGAGGTGAAATCGTCGTCCGGGGTCCACTGGTGATGGCGGGCTATCACGAGAATCCCGACGCGACAGCAGAAGTCGGTGCGTTCGGCTGGCACCACACGGGCGATATCGGGTACCTCGACGACGACAACTTTCTGTACATCGTCGATCGAGCGAAGGACATGATCATCTCAGGCGGTTTCAACGTGTACTCCGCCGAGGTCGAGCAGGCACTTCTCGCACATCCAGCGGTGAAGGAAAGCGCCGTTGTGGGGTTGCCCGACGACAAGTGGGGAGAACGTGTCTCGGCCGCTGTGCAGCTGAGACCGGATCGACAGGCATCCGAGACCGAACTGATCGCTTTCGTGAAGAAGCGCATCGGAAGCATGAAAGCCCCCAAACAGATAGAGATCTGGGACGACCTCCCCCGCTCCAAGGTGGGGAAGATCCTCAAGACCGAAGTACGCACCACGATGCAACTCCACTCGAACACGAAAGGAAACACACCATGACCGAACTCGAGGGCAAGCGCGTGTTCGTCACCGGATCCGGCGCCGGAATCGGAAAGGCCATCTCGGCACTGTTCGTGCGACGCGGAGCCCGAGTCGTGGTCAGCGACATCGACGAGGCGGCCGCCGCCCGAGCGGCCCAGGAGATCGGCGCGGCCGGGATCGCCAACTGCGACGTCACCGACGAGGAACAAGTGCAGGCAGCCGTCGGGCAGGCCGTGGAAATCCTCGGAGGTCTCGACGTTCTGGTCAACAACGCCGGTATCGAGATCTCGTCACCGCTTCTTCAGCAGTCGACCGAGAGCTTCGACAAGATCTACGCCGTCAACGTGCGCGGGCCGTTTCTGGCCATGAAAGCCGCAATCGGGCCGCTCGTGGAGTCTCGAGGGAACATCGTCAACATAAGCTCGGTCGCCGGCATCGGCGGAAGCCCGCTGCTCGGATCCTACTGCGCCACGAAAGCTGCACTGATCCAGTTGACGCGCGTCGCGGCTGTCGAGATGCGGCCGTCCGGCGTTCGAGTCAACGCGGTGTGCCCCGGGTTCGCGGACACTGCGATGGTGGACCGACTCGTTCCGGATTTCGAGGCGGCAACACAGGTTCCGTTCGGAGACCTGGTTGCCGCCAAGCAGGGCCGACTCGGCACTCCGGAAGACATCGCCGAAGTGGCCGCGTTCCTGGCGTCGGACCGCGCATCATGGGTCACCGGTAGCCACTACGTTCTCGACGGTGGTCTCACGGCATCCCTCGTGTAGCGCGCCGCTACCGGGTGTCGGCGGCAGCGAGGTCCGCGATGGCGTCGATGTTGGTGTTGTCGATGAACGACGGACCGGTCAGCACCGCCTGGCCTCCGCCGATCGTGTTCTTGTTGTTCAGGTACAGCCACAGCGAATCGATCGCGAGGTAAGCCTGTAGGTACGGCTGCTGGTCGATGGCCCATTGGACGTCGCTGGACTTGATGGCATCGACCAACGCTGCATTGGTGTCGAAGGTGGAGACAGACGCGCCGGACCCCGCCGCGGACACCGAATCCACTGCGGTCAGTGCGATCGGCGCTCCCAGCGTGACGATCGAATCGATGCTCGGATCCTGTTGCAGTTTCGCTTGGATCGTCGATTGCACGGACGGCAGGTCCTGTCCGTTGACGTTGAGGTTCTCGATCGTCCCACCGAATCCTTCGGCGATGCCTGCGCATCGCGCTTCGAGCTGAACGGCGCCTTGTTCCTGAATCACGCAGATGGCGTTGGTCGCGCCGTCCGCCTTCAATCGTTCGCCCGCGGCGATGCCCGCGATCCGCTCGTCCTGCCCGAAGTATCCCTGCAGCCCCATGTTTTTCCAGTTGTCGTAACCGGAATTGAAGGCAACCACGGGTAGCCCCTGGTCGATTGCGGACTCGACGTTGGTCTTCATCGCGTCCGGCTTGGCCAGTGTCACGGCGATCGCGTCCACGCCGGAATCGACCGCATTCTGAACGAGATTCGCTTGACCCGGGGCGTCGATTTCGCCGTTGTAGCGCAGTTCGATGTTGTCCTTGGCGGCCGCGGCCTCGGCGCCCTTGCGGATCAAATCCCAGAAGGTGTCGCCCGGAGGCGCGTGGGTGATCATCGCGATCGTGGCCCTGGGCGTGTCCGCAGTCCCGCCCTCTGCAGACGGGCCGGTCGATTCCGGGGCTCCCCCGGTGCTGCTGCACGCAGTGAGCACCACGGCAAGAGCAATCGATGCGGCAAGTGCGGTCGGTGCGGAGCGCGCGGTGGATGCGGCCCTGCTGCGACGATTCGTGATCACGTGTTGTCTTCCTTCTTCGATTCGAGATGCGCCGAGTACGCACGTCGAGATGCCAGTTAGACCGAACTATTGGACCGGTCTAAACAATGAGAACGCCGCCAACATGAAGCAGGTCACATCCCTCTGTCAACACCCCGCAGGCGCCTCTTCCAGCGGTTCGTCGCCTCCGGATTGGTAAATGTGATTCAGATCACAACGACGTTTGCTTTTCCCATCAGAAACCGACTGAGTATCTGCAATTTTCAATCACACACAGAAGAGGTGCTCCGATGAGCTTCATCGACAAGGCCAAGAACGCAGCAGAAGACGCATTGGGCAAGGCCAAGGAGGTCGTGGGTGACGCGACCAACAACAAGGACCTCGAGGCCGAGGGCAAGAAGGACCAGGGATCGGCGGGCGTGAAGAAGGTCGGCGAGAACATCAAGGACACGTTCAAGTAACCACCTTTCAGGCCCGACAGGGTCCCCGCACACGCCGGGACCCTGCGGGCCGAACCCTTCGACACGACAACCGCGCCACCGCCAAGTTCCACACTCCGAGTTCCAATTCAGCCCCGAGGAAGCATCATGACCACCACCGACTCCACCTCCGTACGCCCCGCACCACGCCGCCGCGGAGGAATCACCTCCAAGCTCGCGCTGATCGTCGCCCTGATTCTGGCCATCGCGCTCGTCGTGTTCGTGCTCCAGAACACGGTGCACACCCGGATCAACTTCATCGGGTGGAACTTCGACCTCGCGCAAGGTGTGTCCCTACTGGGCGCTGCGGCAGTCGGCGCGGTCATCGCCCTCGCGGTGGTTGCGGCTCTGCGGCTTCGACGCGCGGTGCGTTGATCGATGCTTCCACTTCTGGCTCGAAAGTACTTGTACCGGTACCTGTTCGTCGCGATCGCGCTGCCGATTCTCGCGCGAATTCTGGTGCTCGGGGGTCTGGCAATCGAGAAGCGATCCGGCAAGCCGAACTTGATCTCCAAGGTGTTGACGAAAAGCGGGAGGTTCGCCGAGCGCCGAGCGGAAAAGGCCTCCGGTAAGCACGCCGCATGACGACGTAGGCGGTTACTCGTGTCGACGGCGATCGGAGTCGACACTCGGGAACAATCGGTAACAGTCGATGGTTCTCTTCCTCATGGCTCCGATCACCGTCGACATCTGGTCCGATATCGCCTGCCCGTGGTGCTTCATTGGCAAGCGCCGCTTCGAGGAAGGCCTCGCGGCATCCGGCCAGGACGGAAATGTCCACGTCGTGTACCACAGCTTCGAGCTTGCGCCCGACACCCCGGTGGACTTCGACGGTTCCGAGGTCGACTTTCTGTCGGGGCACAAGGGCATCCCCGCCGATCAGGTCCAGCAGATGCTCGCGCACGTCGAAAATATCGCCGCGTCCGTCGGGCTGAACTACGACTTCGACGCGCTGCAACACACCAAGACGCTCAAGGCGCATGAACTTCTGCATTACGCCAAAGCGCACAACAGGCAGCTCGAGCTTGCCGAGCGCCTGTTCCTGGCCTACTTCACCGAGGGCAGGCACGTCGGACGGATATCCGATTTGGCCGACCTCGCCGCCGATGTTGGACTCGACCGGGCGGACGCCGAAGCCGCTCTGACGGCGGGCAGGTATTCGGATGCCGTCGCTTCCGACATCGACCAAGCCCGCACCTTCGGCATCAACGGTGTCCCCTTCTTCGTGATCAACGGCAAGTACGGGGTGTCGGGTGCACAGGAGCCCAGCGCGTTCGCTGATGTCCTACGCACCGTAGCCGCAGAAACCACAGCCGACACCGCCGCGGCCGATGTCTGACCCGGCATCAGGGGCCGCTTCGGGCACGTCGTTCCGCATGCTCGGTGAACCCGCCGAGGCATGCGCGGGCGGCGTGTGCGCATGGCCCCCGGCGGGTGAAGAAGAGCTCTCCGACGCCCCGGCCGACCCGACGTAGCGAACCAGCGCTGCATCGCGTGGTGACTTCAGCGAGATGCCGTGGTCACTAGACTGGCGGCCGTGTCCAGTATCGATCAGCCTCACTCGGATCGACCGCCGGCCGAGCCGTCCGGAACCGGCCGCCGCCAACAGGACCGGAGCCGGGAGACCCAGGGCAAGATCCTGAGTGCGGCAGTCACGGTGCTGATCGAGCACGGGTACTCGGGAGCGTCGACCCTGCGGATCCAGCAGCAGGCCGGGGTGTCTCGCGGCCGATTGTTGCATCACTTTCCCTCGCGCGAGAAGTTGCTCAGTGCGGCAGTCCACCACTTGGCGCTCGAGCGCATCCGTGGTCTGCACATCAGCTCGGACATTCCCCAGGAACTCAAGGCGCGGATTCGGGCAGCTATCGACGCGATGTGGTCGAACTACAGCCAGCCCTACTTCTGGGCATCGAACGAGCTGTGGAATGCTGCGCGCACCAACGACGAGCTGCGAGCCGAGCTCCGGCCCGTGGAACAGCGAATGGGTCAGGTCATCCGTGATCGGACCGACGCACTGTTCGGTCCGGAGTGCACGACCCGACCCGGTTACAAGCAGATGAGGGAACTCCTCCTGACAAGCATGCGCGGAACCGCCATGACCTACACGTTCGATCCACACGATCCGACGACCGATCGCCATCTCAGCCAGTGGTACTCACACGCGGAAAGCGTTCTACTGCACTAGAAATGCACGTAATCGACGGGCCCGGATCACCGGCCGACCATCGAAATCTCTTGTTTGCAGGCTCACCGGCGAGAGCGTCTGTGCGGCTCGCTCGGACCGTGGTCCACCGGGCATCCCGTGGGAAACGTCCCGAGTTCCGAGATCCGATACCCAGCGGGATAGGAACGGACCGCCTTCTGATCGCGGGCGCGGTATGCCGTCGTACGCGGAGGGAGGAGCCGGACCACACGTGCGCGCGCCTTCACCATGGCTTCGGCAAGCGACCGTTCGAGCTTCGTCGGCTCCGGGTAATGGAAGGCGTCGAGCAGAGGCTTGTCCATCAGCGCGTATGCCATTCGCCGAAAGACCTTCTTCGGCAGGAACTTGTACGGCGCGAACGTGGACATGAGGTCGAGGGTGGCGTCGGCGACGGCGGTGCTGCCCACGTCGTAGGCGAAGTGCTGCTGCTCGTACTCGTCCATGTAACTGGCGAACTGGTCGTAGGTCTCGGGGATCTCTTTGATTCCCATGTGCCGCCCCAGAGTGCGGTAGTACATGACCATCGCGTCGCGCTCACTCACTCCGACCGGACGCCATCCGAACCTCTCGAGCCAGCGGAACGGCACGACCACGAACGTCGCTAGAACGTACAGAAAGTCTTCGTTGGAGATGTCGTACGCACCGTGCATTCGATTCATCCGACGGATCGCCGTGCGGCCGTCGACGCTCCCGAACCCCGACTCGACGACCTGGTCGAGGATCAGATTGGTGTCGTCGTAGCGCTGCTGTACACGTTCGGTGAACTCGCCCGTCGCGGCCAGCAGGCTTCCGACGGTCGGGACTGCGTAGGTGCGGAACAACGCAAAGCTGAGGGCCTGAACCGTGTCCCACGGGAACTCGTAGGAGTAGTGCAGGCGGTATATCTCCTCGTAATCGGTAGTCGGGTCCAGAGACTCGATTCTCGTGGTCCACGGATCGTGAAACATGCGCACTCCGATGCAGTCACAGTGACCTCACTCGCTCACTGGTGAATGTAAGGGTTGACGCTTAATCAGTCAACAGTGACCGTTTATGAGTCCGGCGACGTACGACGAAGCCGAGAACCAGGACATCCCCGACCCGGTTCTCGGCACACAAGTCGGCTAGCGCCCGATGCAGCCTTGAAGAGTGGTGAAGCTACCCGCGAGACTGAGACCGGTGCAGACTGCACCAGTCGGCGTCAGCGTGACGGTTCCGCCAGGACCTGCCACCGCAATCGACAACCCCGGCCCCACCCCTTCGTTCACGGCCGAACTGCCCGGCCCGAACGAGATCGCTGCCGGGCCCGCACCGGCGGTGGCGTCGGACACCGCGGTGCCGCCGTTCAGACCGAGTGCGAGTGCCGCTGCCTGTTCGAGCGCCGCCGCAGAGCCCCAGCCCTCGAATCCGTAACCTGCGGCCGCACTCGTTCCGTCGGCGACGCTGTCGCACTGCGACTGGCCTTCCACCGCGGCTTCCGATGCTCCGCCGGGGGCCGTGGTACACCCGACGGGCGCGGCCGAAGCGGCGGCGGGAGCGAGAAATGACATGCCTGCGGCCAGACCCAGAGTTGCTGCACCACCGAAGAGCTTCGTGAACGTTCTCATCTTGACGCCTTCCTTCGAACGACTTGGAGATCGAGTACCTGCCTCACGCTGCTCCGCCGACAGCACGACCGTCGATCGCGAATATCTCGAATCAGCATCGACCTGGTCACGTCAAGGTAACACCGCTCCCTGTCGATGAACCGGGAACTCCAGAACCCGCGTCGGGTAGGCCGCGATTGATCGGCCGCCGCCCGGGTACACGAACCTCATGAGCGCACCAGCGCACGCCGCTGTATCCCCGACCTTGCCCACACCGGACGGCGAAGTGTCCGCGTCCGTTGTCGATTACCTGTCCGGCACGACCACGTCGGTGGCCACCACTTTCGACGTCGATCCCGTCGGCCGGGACGCGCAACTGGCGCTGACCATCTGCTACGAACTCCACTATCGCGGATTCCACGGCATCGACGACGACTTCGAGTGGGACCCTGCAATTCTGGCGTTCCGGCGATCGATCGAAGAGCCGTTCCTGGCGCACGTCCGCGAGTCCGTCGAGGACGGCGTCGACGCGGTTGCCGAGATGGACGCTCTGTCCATCGAACCGAGGAGCGGCAGCGGTCCGTCCTGGTTTCTCAGAGACGAGGGAACGTGGGACCACATGCGCGAATACTTCGCCCATCGGTCGCTCTACCACCTCAAGGAAGCCGATCCGCACGCCTGGGCCATACCTCGGCTGATCGGTCAGGCGAAGGCGTCGTACGTCGCCGTCGAGTTCGACGAATACGGCGGTGGCCGTGGCGATCACGTCCACCAGCAGTTGTGGAGCGCACTGATGGACGCGGCCGATCTCGACTCGTCGTATCTGGGTTATCTCGACCGTGTACCAGCGCAGACCCTGGTCTGGGTGAACTTGATGTCGTTGTTCGGCCTGCATCGGAGCTTGCGCGGAGCGACGGTGGGCCACTTGGCCGCAACGGAGATCACGTCCTCGCCGGGTTCCCGACGGTTCGTCGACGGTCTGCGCAGGCTCGGGGCTCCCGAAGCGTGCGTGGCCTTCTACGCCGAACACGTCGAAGCCGACGCGGTTCACGAGCAGGTCTTGCGTCATGATGTCGTCGGGGATCTTCTGCGCCGGGAGCCCGAACTGGAACGTGACGTGGTGTTCGGGATGCGCGCTCTGTCCTACGTCGAGGATGCCCTCGCCGACCACATCATGGGTGCGTGGCAGAAGGGCAAGTCGTCATTGATGCACCAGTGACGCGATGCAACGGTGACGCCTCGAGTCATGCGGGCCGTTGCTTGCGTCGGTGGCTCGTGTCGCACAGCGGGTAGGTCTTGCTGCGCTTGCACGTACAGATCGCGACCGCGAACCGGTCGGACGTCGTGTGGGTTCCGTCATCTGTTTCGATGTCCACGGGACCCGACACGATGATCGGTCCGTTGGCCACGACCCGGATCGATGTTCGCGCGCGGTCACCGCTTGTCGGCACGGATGACCACCAATCGTTCCGTCCGTTGACCGGTGCGCGCGATACCCACGTTCTCGAGCCACTCGGCGCGCGACGACATGACCGGACCGTAGCCGATCGTGCGCGAATCGACGATCGCCGCGGACATACCTCGCGCCGCCAGCATCGATACCGTGAGCTGCGGATCCGCGAACTCGGACTGGACCGCCAGCAGCGTGCCACCCGTGGACAACATGTCGAATACGTTGTTGCACAAGGTATCGAGCACGAGACGGCCGGTAGGGCCCGCGTCCCAGGCCCGGGCCGGGCCGAGCTCGACGGGCACGTTGTCCGACGGTACGTACGGCGGATTGCACACCACCACGTCGAACGGCCCTGTTCGTCGAGCATCGTCGAACGACCCCAGCCGCACGTCCACGTTCAACCCGGCATTGCGGGCGTTCTTCTGGGCACACGTCGCTGCGACGGGATCGATGTCGAACGCGTGCACGCCTCGAGCCCCCGACCGTGCGGCATGAACCGCGAGCACCCCCGAGCCGGTACACATGTCCACGACCCGAGCACCCACGGCAATTCCCGACGCAGTGAGGGCCTCGGCCAGCAGCCACGAATCCTCTTGCGGTCGATACACACCCGGATCGACCGCCACGTCGAAGAACTTCTGCATATCGTGACCGGCACGGACTGCCGTCGTGTTCGCCATAGGGTAGGTATGCCGCCTGGCGAAAGACCCAAACCTCGAGGATCCGCGCCACCCGAACCATGGGTCGTTCTCGCTCTCGGCTGACGTTTGAGTTGTCCGGTTCGGGGAATCCGTCCCGAAGCAGCGAGGGTCTTCGGTTGAGCGTGCAGCCGACAACTCTTCATTTTCCAGTCGAAATTTTCGTCCTGCCGACGCCGGTCGCGCCCGGAGCACATCTCTCCTGCCGTGATTCGCCTCCGTCGCGGCTTGCGCAGGCGTCGGGACGCGAGAACAGGTGATTGCCGTGATGGATCGTGACCGATACCGAGCGGAGTGGTCGACGCTGCACGGGGGTCTCGACGCGTCGTCTTCGCGTTTGATCGACGGCTGGCTCGGGATCATGTACCTCTGCGCTGCCCCCTTCGTTCGACGGCGTGTCTCCCCGACGACCGTGACGGTCTTGGCGCTGGTGTGTGCGGCGATCGCGGTGGCGGCGAGTGCATTCGGTCGCTGGGGCGTACTGGCGGCAATGGTGCTGATTCTGGCGTCGACCCTGCTGGACGGCGTGGACGGTGCGGTGGCCGTCATGTCCGACCGCGCATCCGCGTGGGGGTCGGTCCTCGATTCCACCGCTGATCGCGTCAGCGATCTGTGTTTCTATGCGTGCGCCGCCGTAGTGGGTGTGCCGCTGCCGCTGATCGCGACGATGGCAGCCTCCACGCTCGTCCACGAATCCGTTCGCGCCCGAGCGGCCGCAGTCGGCATGCCGGAGGCGGGCGTGCTCACCGTGTGGGAACGACCGTCTCGCGCTGTCACCGTGTTGCTGATACTCGGCGCGAACATGATCTTCCCGGAGCAGACCTGGACTTCCGCGGCAGGTGGAGCCGTCGGAGCCGGATTGGCGCTCATCGGGTTGGTTCAACTCCTGGTGGTGGTGCATCGTCGGCTCGCGGCCCCTGCGCAACAACCTGCGCGGTCGCCTGGGTGAACGTCCAGCCCGTGATGAGCAGGACATGGAGCACCCACATCCACAGACCGATCGCGATCGCGGCTCCCACAGTGGTCAGGCCTCCGAACGGGGCGCCGAGCGACACCGGAATCGCCAGAAACAGAACGAAGCCCTGAACGAAGCCTGCGATGAACGACGCTGTGACCGCGGCACACCACCAGACGACGGTAAACGGAATGTCCTCTGCCGCAACTATCGAATACGCACCCGCGACCAGGACACCGAGCACGAGCCACACGACGACGAAGCCCAACCACACGCGCAGCAACAAGGCCGCTACTCCCCCGCCCGTCGTCGCATCGGCGAGCCATTCTGCCGACGCCAGCACTCCCAGGAGCAGAAGCGGCGCGACCACTGCCACCGGTACCAGGGCAAGCCGGCCTCGCCAACCGTCGAAGGATGTGGGGCGAGGTCGCCTCCGCGAGGTCAGCGCTCGGCGCAGGCCCTCGCCGTAGAACGTGGCAGGGAAGATCGCCAGTACACAGTGCAGCAGACTCAACTCGGCTCCCGCCGAAACCAGCTGCAGCACAACGCTCCGCGCCCCGAGCGCGTCGGGTAGCAACGATGCGACGTCGTCGCCTCTCGCTTCGACCCACGACGCCGACGTGACCAGAGCACAAGCTCGCAAGGACAACAGCAGTAAGGGCACCACCGCGATGGCGCCGTAGAACGTCAGTGTGGCGGCCAGAGCGCTCGAGTCTCGTGTAGCCGAAATTTCCTTGTATCGCGCGACCGTCGCCGACGCTCGTCGCCTGACGGATCCGAGGTTCCGAGTGCTGGGCAGTATGTTCATGATCTGTTGCCAATTCCCCGCGAGCCCCGTGATCAACCCCGGCGCTGGTTTTCGCGCGACCTACCTGGGTATGCCTCGCACAATGACATTCGACGGTACTCCCGCACCCACTGCCTTTTCTGCGCCTCGACATGGGCGGGAAGTGACCGACACCGTCGATGTTCTGATCATCGGAGGCGGCAACGCCGGCGTCAGCACCGCCGCTCGTCTGCTGCGAGAACACGTGACCGACAGCGTTGCCATCATCGAGCCACAACAAGTGCACACGTACCGGCCGATGCTGTCCTACGTCGGATCAGGCCAGGCTCGCTTGGCCGATGCGCAGAAGACGCAGCGGTCGGTAACTCCCGACGGGTGCAGGTGGATCGAGGACTCGGTGGTCTCGATCGATGCGGAGTCCAGAACGGTGCGCGCCGGTTCGGGCCGCGAGTACAAGTACACCGACCTGATCATCGCGGCTGGTCTCGTGCCGGATCTGGATGAGCTTCCCAACGTGTTCGACGCCCTCGAGACTCCCGCTGTCGCCAGCAACTATCTCGACCGCGCGGAGAAGACCGCGGCGCTCGTCGACTCGATTGCTCTGCCCGGGCACGCTGTGTTCACGTTGCCACGACCACCGGTCAGTTGCAGCGGCACCACACTGAAGCCGCTGTTTCTTGCCGCGTCGCAGTGGCAACGAGACGGCCGCCTGCCGAGGATCGACATCACACTCGTCGTCGACCGCTCGTATCTGGTCGGTGTTCCTGCCTTGGACGACATCCTGCGCCGTAGGCTCGACGAACTGGGTGTGCGAGTTCTGTTCGACACCAGCATTTCCGGAATCGAGGCGGACCACCAGCGCCTGCACGTTCACGGCGGCGGTAGCCAGAACCGCATCGACTACGACTTCCTTCACCTCGTCCCGCGGTTTCGTGGGCCGAGCTGGCTGGCGGACCTCGCCGACGACACACCTGCCCACCTCGTCGACATCGACCCGATGACCTTCAGGCACGTTCGCCACGACTCCGTGTGGTCACTAGGTGACATCGCCGCAACCGGCACCGACCCGTCGGGAGGCGCCCTCCGCAAGCAAGCTGCGACTCTCGTCGACAACATCGCGGCTGCCCGGCGGTCGCAGCCGTTGGCCTCGTACGACGGTTACACCGTTGCACCTGTGGCGGTCGATTCGCATACCCTGATCGCGGGGGAATTCGACCGAGATTTCGTGGTCTCGTCCTCACTTCCGAGTTTCCTCGATCCGCTCAAACCGCGTAGGTCGGCATTTCTTTTCGACCGCTACGCCTTGCCGCAGGCCTACTGGCGCAGGATTCTCCGCGGACGTCTGTGACGCCGGTGCCGAACAATCGTACGAGCCGCACGGTTTGGACGACCATGTTTGTGGACACCCACACCACATGACCGCTGAGCTCTACACCGCCCTGGTAACCGCGACGGAAGCAGGAGTGACGTCCGACGACGGATTCCTGTCACTCGACGTCCACGAGCCCGAAAAGCTCGGCGGGCCAGGAGAAACCACCAATCCCGAACAGTTGATGGCCGCAGCCTTGGCCAGCTGCCTCGTCCAATCGCTGCGCATCGCCGTCGGTACGGTCGAAGGAAGCATGGACTCCGTCGCCGTCGAAGGCAAAGTTGTTCTCACCGACTCCGACGGTTCCGGCTACGACGCCAGATTCTCACTGAAGGTCCAGCTACCCGACGTCGAGGATCCCGATGCCGTACTTGCACAAGCTGTCTCGATCTGTCCGTTCTTGAAGGTCATCGAGTCCGTCGATGTGAGTCTGGGCTGATTCTTTCTCGCCCCTCCCGACACGTCGTCGGGTAGCCCCCCGCCTCCGCGGACTCTGTGGGAAAGTATTCCCACCGACGACCGCGAGGGGAACCCGTGACACAGACTCATCCCGGACTGCACCGTCAACGGGTGCCGGCCGAGCACCGTGTGCTCGGCCTCGACCGAAGAACGCTTGCGCCAGCGCTTTTCGTCATCGCGGTCTTTCTCGTTCTTACCGTCGCTGTACCGCGCGTCGATGCGGCCATCGGCTGGAACGATCCGGTGCGCGCCGGTCAACAACTAGCGCTCACGGACACGATTGCCTTCACGCCGAGGACTGGCTGGGAGGTCGAGACCGGGTTTCGTGTGGGCGAAGAGGACCGGAGATCCGGCGACGCCACCGTATCCGGGGACGGCGTCACGTTTCAGGTGACGGCGGACTCGTTCGACGGGACACCGGACGATTTGGTGGACCAGGTGGAAAAGGTCACCTCGCGCACCACCGACCCGTCGTTTCGCGTCGACGGAGATCGGGCCACTCTGACCACAGCAGCCGGGCAGACCGGTGTCGTGCAGGCCTACAGCAGCGTCCGCGGAGACGGACTGGTCGCGGCGTTCGTTGTCGACGGCACCGGCCTGAAGATCACGACGTACGGTCCGCCCACTCAGATGACCGCGGCGGCAACCGATATCAAGGACATGATCTCCAGCATCCAGACCGTCGACGGGAGCAACCGATGAGTGACGCCGTGACAGACACCGCGTCGTCCGAGGCCGAGCACCGTCGGCAGGAGGCGCTCGAGGTCTCCGGGTGGGGTGAACGATTCGAATTCGTACAACCCCACAACCTGTCGTTCTGGGTGTACATCGCGCTCACTGCGGTCGGAGCGTTTCAGGCTTGGGCGTTCTTCGCACCGGGAGCCGGGTTCTACGCCGAGGGGTTCGCCGTGTCCGCGGTGCTGTGCACTCTGTGCGGACTCGCGTGGTTCGCGTGGTTCCGTCACATCGACCGGTGGGAACGGCAGCCAGGCCGACTGGTCGCGGCAGCACTGCTGTGGGGCGCAATCCCCGCCACCTTCGCGTTCGCGATGACGGTCAACACTGCGATGCTCAGCATCTACCCGAAGCTGTTCGGCCAAGCATGGAGCGCGAATTGGGCTGCAGGCGCGACTGCACCGATCACCGAGGAAGCGGCCAAGCTCTGCGGATTCATCCTGCTGATGAGCCTTGCCCCGCGGCTGATCCGAACGGCCAACGACGGTCTCATTCTGGGCGCCTTCATCGGACTCGGATTCGCAATGTTCGAGGACTTCCTCTACGCAGCCAACGCCACTGCCCGGACGTTCGGAACCGACCCGGTCGGAAATGCCGTCCACATGTCGCTCACGCGGATTGCCGTCAGTTTCGTCTCGCACCCTCTCTTCAGTGCGCTGGTGTGCGCAGGCGCGGTGTACCTCATCGGGACGAAAGCACAACCACGCAAGATCGGGCGTGGTCTCGCCTTCGTTGCGGCGGGGGTGTTCCTGCACTTCACCTGGGACGACGCCACCGGGCTCGGCGGAGGTAATCCGCTTCTGTTGTTCGGCGTCATGTTCGCGTCCGTCGTCATCGCATTCACGGTGCTGGCGATCGCGTTCCGCCGAGCAGCACCACGCGAGTACCAATTCGTCCGCGACATTCTGGCTCCCGAGGTCGATGCAGGATTCCTCACCGACGCCGAGGTGGACGGCGTTCTGGACAGAAAGGCCAGAAAGGCATTCCGCGCGTCGTCGCCCGATCGACGGGCCCGGAAAGCGCGTAAGCATCTTCGACGCGCAATCCTGGACCTCGCACACGACATCGCGAGCGCCAAGGGCGCGGACACCGAAGCGGTGCGGCACTCGCGTGCCGAGGTCGAACGTCTTCGCGCCGAGGACGGCATCGGGCAGCCACTCGGCAGTTAGGTGATCGGCGGCGGATTACGCCTTCGCCACAAGCGGTGCGACCTCGGTCCCCAGTAGTTCGATTCCTCGGAGCAGATCTCCGTGCGCAAGGCGAGGATTCGTCATCTGCAACGACAACCGATCGACACCGCCCAGCTGCTCACCCACGCGCAGGATCTTGTCTGCGACGGTCTTCGGGTCTCCCATGAAGAAGGCTCCGTTGGGGCCAGACGTCGCGTCGAACTGTTCCCGAGTGGGGCGTGCGAAGCCGCGCTCGCGTGAGACCTTGGTGAACATCTCGTGCCAGCCGGGGTAGATGGTGTCCGCTGCCGCTTGCGTCGACTCGGCCACGAAACCGAACACATGTAGTCCGACTTGCAGCTTTTCGGGTGCGTGCCCGGCCTCCGCGCCTGCCCGTCGATAGAGATCGACGAGCGGCGCGAACTGTCGGGGTTCGCCGCCGATGATCGCGATCATCAGGGGAAGACCCAACAACCCGGCTCGAACGAAGGACTCGGGAGTTCCTCCGACGCCGACCCAGATCGGCAGCGGATCCTGTACCGGCCGGGGGAAGATGCTCTGCCTGTTCAGAGCCGGTCGGTGACGCCCGGACCACGTGACTTCCACGCTCTCGCGGATCTCGAGCAGCAATTCGAGCTTCTCGGCGAAGAGCGAGTCGTAGTCGCGTAGATCCAGGCCGAACAGCGGGAAGGATTCGGTGAACGATCCGCGGCCGACGACCAGGTCGATCCGCCCCTTCGAAATGAGGTCGAGAGTGGCGAATTCCTGGAACACGCGTACTGGATCGTCCGCGCTGAGCACTTTCACTGCACTGCCGAGCCGGATGCGTTCCGTGCGAGCGGCCGCGGCCGCCAGGATGATCGACGGCGCCGAATCGTAGTACTCGCTCCGATGGTGCTCGCCGATGCCGAACGAATACAACCCGACCCGGTCCGCGAGGGCGATCTCCTCCAGCAGATGGCCCATTCGCTCGGACGGGCCGATCACGCGTTCATCGGTCGGGTCCGTCACGGAGGAGACGAAGCTGTCTACGCCCAGGTGCATTGTTCGACCTCTCGATTCGGGGCGGAAAGCCCACCCGTGTCGATTGTAGATTCAACCATCATCGCCGACGGTCTCTGTCGACCCCTCACCGGTTGCCCTAGCCTTGACGTGATCGTCTCACTGTCCGCACACCCACACGTTCAAGCCGACAAGGGAGCACCCATGACAACGTGGCTCATCACCGGATGCTCGACGGGCCTCGGAAGGCATCTGGCCGAGACAGCATTGGCACGTGGTCATCAGGTGGTGGTGACCGCGCGCGACGTATCGAAGGTCGCCGACATCGCTGCCCGCTACCCCGACACCTCACTCGCGATCGCTCTGGACGTCACCGACGACACTCAGGTCTCTGCTGCCGTCGACGCTGCTACCGACAGGTTCGGAGCAGTCGACGTACTCGTCAACAATGCGGGCTACGGATATCGCTCCGCGGTCGAAGAGGGCGAGGACGGTGCGGTCCGCCGGTTGTTCGACACCCACGTCTTCGGTACCGTGTGCACGATCAAGGCCGTTCTGCCGGGAATGCGCGGCCGTCGCTCCGGGACGATCGTCAACATCTCGTCGATCGGGGCGCGCCTTTCACCCGCCGGGTCCGGGTATTACGCCGCGGTCAAAGCCGCCATCGAGGCGCTCACACTGTCGCTTCGTCGAGAGGTCGCCCCCCTGGGCATCCGCGCCCTCACGGTCGAACCCGGCGCGTTTCGCACGGACTTCGCGGGCAGATCCCTGACCCAGTCCGCCTCCCCCATCGCCGAGTACGCAGCCACGGCCGGTGCGCGCCGGATCGAGAACGACACAGCGCACGGCAACCAGCCAGGTGACCCGGTCAAGGCAGCACAAGCTGTCGTCGACGCAGTCGAATCCGACGATCCCCCGTTCCTGCTGCTCCTCGGCAACGACGCGGTCGACGGATTCACCGGTGCGCTCGACGCCCTGCGCGCCGACGCCGAGTCGTGGGAATCCGTTTCACGAAGCACAGATTTCGACTCCTGAACTGCACGCGATTCAGTCGTTCTGCGGGTTGTCTTCGTAGGTGACGGTGATTTCCTGGAACCCTTTGTTGCGTTGAGCTTCCGCTTGCCCGGTGTACGAGTTCTTGTCGCCCTCGGTGAGTTCGACATTGTCGGTGAACGGTGTCAGCAGCGCGCGCGGATGAAGGTGGTCTACTCGAACTGCGTTGATCTCGATACAGATCACGATCAGAACCGACGCCACGTACAGAAAACCCAACAGCCCCAGCACGATTGCGAACACACCGTTGCTTGTGCTGACGTTGCCGACGACGTAACGGATGTAGATACCGCCGAAGGATTGCAGAGCCTGCCAGATCACCGCGGCTGCAACGGCTCCGAGCAGCACGTCGCGGACACTCAATGGCCGCGCGGTTCCGATACGGAACGCGGCAGCGAACACCGCACTGTTGAGCGCGATCGCGCCCAGGATCGCCGACACACCACCGGCGAAGCCGAACAGGCCGGACGACGCGACGACGTTCAGCACGGTTAAACCGATGATCGCGCTGCCGACGGTGCTGAGCAGCAGCAGCCCGCGCACTCGGGCGCGAATCGGGTCCGGCTGGTTGTTGCGCGGGACGGACCACGCAGTATTCAACGCGTGTTGCACCGCCAGTGACACCCCGAGACCGCCGTACAACGAGCCGGCCACACCGATCACGATTGCCGTGACGCCGCCACTGAGCCGGTCGGGCTCGCCGAGCTGGTCTCCGATGACCGGGATCTGACTCATCGCCGAGTCGAGGATGCGTTCCTGCAGATCGGGATTGCCCGCCAGCACGATGCCGAGCAGGGTGGTGAACAGCAGCAGCAGCGGGAACAGCGACAGAAACGCGTAGTAGGCGATCAATGCCGCCAGGTATCCGCCGCGGTCGTCGAGGAATTTGTAGACGACCGCGAGCGGGAACCCTGCTGCCGGGTGCTTGCGCTGGAACCCGTCGATGCGAGAGACCATCAGCGGTCGAAGAGGGACTTCGATTCGATGCTCCGCGCCAGTGCCCGCACTGCGCGAGTCGGCGCGGCCTTCAGCTGACGCTGACGACGGTTTCTCCTGGCAATGACGAACGCGATCGTCCCGGCGCCGATCACAGCGGCGACGACGGCCACGGTTCGAGGAGATGTCGCCGTGTCCACGACGCTGTCGACGTCGACCTCGCGGACCTTGGATGCTGCATTGTCGGCCAAGTCCGTGACCGACGCCTTGGCGTCGGCTGCGGTCGATGCCGCGGTGTCGGCGAGCGAGGAGGCTGCTTTGGTTGCCGAATCGGCCGCGTCGGATACGACGTCTGCTGCCTTGTCAGCGACCTCCGACGCCTTGTCGCCCAGTTCCTCGGCGCCGTCGGACACGGTGTCGGCGAGTTGATGGGCATTGCCCTTGGCCTTCTGCGCCGCCCCGCTACCGCGGAGTTCGTCGTCGCCGGTGGCGTTGCCGATGCGCTCCTTCGCATCACCGGCGAGTTCGTCGGCCTTGTGTTGCGCTTTGTCGATGAAGTCGGACATCAGGTTCCTCCATGTCGTTCGCGACGCCGCACAGCGTGTACGGCGTTCGAGGGTCGATCGGCCGGTGGGAACCGGCAGCTTTAAGTCGGTTCGAACGAAGAAAAACAAACGCGAAGAAGTAAGTGATCTGCGCCACACTACCTGCGAGCGATCCATGAAGCTCTCGGCCGCGAATTGATTGAAGAAAAAAGGTCCGACCAGTGTGTTTTGTACGCGACGCCACACGTTTGCCTCGGCACGACCCGTGCCAGAATCAGCTCCTCGATTCGACCTCCGATGTCGAATCCGAACAAGTACGGAAGTAGGTCGTCTGTGGGCGCGAAGTCGATAGTCGAAAGCTGGTCCGACATCAGACGGCCGAACAGCGGGTCCGACACCGATCGGACCTGCCAGAACATCGTCGACCTGGCCGTGGCGACCGTGGGATGCACGGGTGCGTCGATCACTGCGATGACCGACCGTGCCCGACCCATCATCGTCGCCGCGACCGATCCAGCGGTGATGCGCACAGCTCTGGAGGTCGCGTCGATCACCGGGTACTCGGCGACCGAGGCGGTCATCGACGGCCGAAGAGCCGTCGTGGTCGACGACATGGCCACCGAACCAGACCGTCCGGAGTATTCCCAGGAGATCTTGGCTCGTACCGGGGTGCGCTCGACAGCGAGCTTCCTACTGCTTCTCGACGACGTCGAGCTGGGCGTGATGACGTTCTACTCGACGGAACCACGCACGTTCACACACGACGTCCTGGATCGGTGTGCACGTTTCGCTGACCAGTCGGCCCTTCGGTTGGCATACGCCAGTGCACGGGAGCGGGCAGACCACCTGGCCTCCGCGCTTGTGCGTAGCCGTGAGATCGGCATCGCGATCGGAGTCGTCATGGCCACGGCCAAGGTGGATCGCGACGCTGCTTTCGACATGCTTCGTCGGGAGTCGTCGCTCACCAATCGCAAGCTGCACGAGATCGCGTCCGAGACCGCAAGAACAGGAGAAGTGCCGGGACTCCGCGTGCCGTGAACCGGTCGTACACTTCGGCCATGGACTGGGTCTTCGACGCCGAGGTGTTCCAGTGGCGCGGTCCCGCGCCGTTCTACTTCGCGGCCACTCCCGCGCACGTCGACGACTTTCTGCACGCTCACCTCGGTGAGCTGACCTACGGATGGGGCGTCATCCCCGCTCGGGTGAAGATCGGTGACACCGAAATCGAGACTTCTCTGATCCCGAAGGACGGTGCATACCTGGTGCCGTTGAAGGTCGCGCTACGCCGCCCAGAGGACATCGACGACGGTGACCACGTGGAAATTCACCTGTCCGTGGGGCGCTGTGAGCAACAGATCCCGGTGCTCAGTCGGCCTGATCCGCACGCGCCATGACGCCCTGGTAGTCGTCCAGATCTATTTCCTCCGCAATCACGGTCTTGGTCCCGTTGTAGACGTCGCGGTCGATCTCGTCGTCGGCGTTGGCAACGAGCATCGCCACGAACGTGTCACCGTTGACATTGAGGAAGGTACGGAAGATTCCGGCGAACCAATCGACTGCGATCAGCAGCCCGACGGCTTCGAACGGCAGGCCGAGCGAGGTGGCCAGGAACATCGCGACGACGGGAAATCCGCCCGGAACAGTGATGGTGCCCATGTTGAGGAGGATCGCCAATCCCATACCGAGGGCGATCTGTCCGATGCTCAGGTCGATGTTTCCGGCTTGCGCGAGGAACATCACCACGATCATGTAGTTCAGGACCGCGCCGTAGGAACCCATCGTCAGGCCGATGGACAGCGTGAAGTTGGCGACCTTCTGACTTACTCCCACCTTTTCGACAGTGTTCTTCAGCACCGTCGGGAAGGTGACGGCCGAACTCGTCGTCGTCACTGCGACGATGGTCTGCTCGGTGAGCTTGTTCGGCAGCTTCCATGGGCTGAGACGAGTTCGTGCTGCCACGACAGCGACGAACAGCGCGAACAGGACGATGACGCCGATGAGTGTCGTGCCCAGATACTTCAGCGCCGTCGAGACCACCGAGAAGCCGACGTCTCCTGCGAGAGCTGCCAGTAGACAGAACACGCCGATGGGGGCGATCACCATGACGAGACGGATCATCGTGAGGACGATCTGTTGAATCTGATCGAACAGCCTCAGGACGCCGGTGTCGCCGGTCTTGTTCACGTGGATGCGCAGTGCGATTCCGAACAGCAGCGAGAAGACGATGATCGGCACCATCGTCGCGGTGGACATCGCGTCGAACACGTTGGTGGACACGAAGTTCAGCAGCGTGTCCTGCCATCCGAGTGCTTCCCCCGCCGATTCCTCCAGGCTCGGGTCCAACTCTTGCGTGAACACCATTCCCGACCCCGGCCGCACGAGACTGCTGAGCACCCAAGCCAAGACAGCCGCAACGAACGAGAACCCGATCATCCACTTGAACGTTCGGAACGCGATCTTTCCGGTACCGGTGCCCGACATGGATCCGGTGGCGACGATGACCGATGCCATCACCAACGGAACGATGGACATCTGGATCAGACGGATGAACAGGTCTCCGATGAACTTCAGGTTCGCTGCCCACTCACCGACGAGCAGACCGAAGACAATGCCGCCGATCGCAGCGAGACCGATCTGTGCAGCGGGATGCCTCAAAGACTTCATGCCTCAAACTAAGACGAGCCCGCTACCGGGCCGTGACCGTCGTATTGCACTCGCATTACGGCCTCGAAGCGCGGCCGATTCCCGACGATGCGCCGGTCACGATTGCTGTCTTCATCCTTGCCCCTGTTCCGCCCGCGCGAGTGCGCGGAGCTTTCCCACTGACATGCGAAGCCCGTACGCCACCAGAGTCTTTCGACCGTCCGGGTGCGTCCAGCGCAGCAGGGCCGACCCGTCGTCCACCGAACCGGTGACAATTTCCGGTTCACCGACGAGTGGCAGCGGACCTACCGCCTTGATGGACAACCCGAGCACCTCGGTCCAGAAGTAGTCGTCGACCGGAGCGCACCGAGCGGCTGCTCCGAGCGCGGATGCTGCAGCAACCCTGCCCTGAGCCACAGCGTTGGACCAGAACGGTCCGCGTCGGGGATATCTCGACGGCTCCCGGAAGTACGTGACGTCGCCGGCAGCGAACACGTCGGGTACCGACGTCGAGCAGTCCTCTCCTATCCCCACACCGTCTCGATCCGCAACGCCGGTACCGTCGAGCCAGTCGGAGGCCGGCACCTCCCCCACACAACTGACAACGACATCGGCATGCAGCGCAGTGCGATCCGGCAGGACGATCCCGTCCACGGGACTGCCGGACAGCGTTACCGGCCCCGCAGGGCGCAGCATACTTCCGCTGTTCTCCGCCAGGCGCTCTTCGATGGCCGCAGCAAGGAAGCTTCCGAGAACTCGCTCCAGAGGAGGATCCACGTCGACGACGGTTGTCTCGATAGTGCGTCGGACGCACGCCGAGGCGATTTCCATTCCGAGGAAGCCTGCGCCGACGATGATCGCCGACGATGCCGCGTCCAGCCGGGAACGCAGGACCCGTGCGTCGTCATGGGTTCTGACGACCAGTTCCCCCGCTTGGCCGACCCGAGCCAGGCGTCGAGCATCGGCGCCTGTCGCGACGACGAGTGTGCCGTACTCGACGTCGGTTCCGTCCGAGAGAGCAACGGTCTTTCGGTCTGGGTTCAACCGTATTGCAGCAGAGTTCAGTTCGGTGATGTCCAAGTCGGACAGATCCCACCGGGCCGACGTGCCGCTGCCGTAGTTCAGGACGTGCTTGGAGAGCGGCGGCCGTGAGTACGACCCGTCCGGATCCCCACCGATCATGACGATGTCCCCGTCGTGACCGAGGGCTCGGAGCTCACGGGCGGCCGCGCAACCGGCTGTCGACCGACCGACGACGACAATCGGAGCTGCGTTCATTTCTGTTCGCGCAGCGCGGCCACCGGGCAGGCGCCGATCGCGGACCGCACCGCAGCGACCTGCTCCTCGGGCACGTCCTGGTGGTCGTACGCGTAGTGCAGTTCGCCGTCGTCGTCGAGGCTGAACACCTCGTGTGCGGCCTCTTCACACAGTCCGTGGCCTTCACAGCGATCCCAGTCGACGTCGATCCTCATACTTGCTCTCCCCTGCTCGGTACCAGCTCGAGCGGTAGCCGTTCGAGCCGGTGAATGATGTTGTTGACGGCCCACTTCGGCTCTCCGGTCAGTTCGATTCGTTCGACCCGACGCGCCAGCGCCTGCAGCATCGATCGTGCTTCCAACCGTGCCAAACCCTGGCCGGCGCAACCGTGCACGCCGGACCCGAAGCCGAGCTGCCGAGCAGCATCGCGGGTGATGTCGAACGAGTCGGGTCGATCCCATTCGGCAGCATCACGGTTGGCCGAGGCGTAGATCACCAACAGGCGGCTCCCACGCGGAATCGGAACTCCACCGATGTCGACGTCGCGCGCTGCTTTGCGCGAGAACGCGCGTAGCGGCGACTCGAACCGGACCACCTCGTTGACGGCGCCTGGGATGAGCGTGGGGTCGGCCCGCGCCGCCTGCCACTGCTCCGGGTGCTGCGAGAACAGGTACAGCGCACTCGAGATGGCTCCGATGGTGGTGTCCAGAGATGGCGCCATGTAATCCACCATCAACGCAGGGCACGCCTTCGGGTCGATCGTGCCCTCGTCGGCGGCAGTGAGCACATCGCCGCCCATGCTTCCTTCCAGCACCGATCTGTTCTTCACGACGCGACGTGCGAACGCCATCATTTCCGCCACGGCCTTCGCAGCACCGACCGACCGGCAATTCACCGGTCCCATTGCGTCGAATGTCGCTCCGGCCCAGCGCAACAGCTCCTCGCGGCCGTCCTCCGGCCATCCGACCAGATCGGGAACGACCGACAGCGGAAGGACCGTCGCCAAGTCCTCGACCCCATCGACGTCCAGCATCGACATCGCTCGATCGACCACTCCGTCGGCGGCCTCCTCCACTGTCGTGGTCATCTTTCTCAGGGCTTTGGGGGTCATGCGGTGCGCCAGAACGGATCTCTTGGTCGCATGGTCGTCCGCGTCGCTGTTGAGCGTCGTGCCGTGCCCCAGGCGATTCGCGACGGCGTTGAGCGACACTCCGTCGCCGGAGATGAACGACTCGTCGTCCAGCAGCACCGCCTTGCAGTCCGCGTAACGCGATACGGCATAGACGCGTTGGTGCGGCAACCACACCGCAGGACCCAAGGCGCGCAGCCGCTGGTAGTGGGGATACGGGTCGACGATCGCGTCGACGTCGTAGATGTTCTGTCGGTATCGGGGGACCGACGAGTCAACGGTCACCGGAGCTCCTGACAATTCGATAGGCGCAATTCGGCAACCGAGTGTGCAGTGACGGCACCGACCGGCCTGCGGCCATCACGGTTCTGTCCGGCCGCACGATGGCAGCGTTGGCGCGGCGTCGATGCAGCCACATCCCGAGTTCCGAGGATTGCGGGACCTCCAGTGCGGTTGCGCCTCGGCGGACAACTTCCGTGTTCTGCTCGCGGGTGAGCGGTGTGGTGGAGACGAACAGGAAGCACCCTGGGGCAACGTCGTCGACCCTCCTCCCGCGATCGACGACGGCGTTGGGACACAGCGATCCGGCGAGCCCACGCGACAATACTTTTCGCGTAACGAAATTGGAGGGCGACAGGCGCGGCGAGGTACTGTCGGTCACCTGTGCTCCGATCATGGGTAGGTGTCCGAGGACGGGCGCGACGGACTTGCGCACGGCGTCGGTGATCGCTCCCCCACCGGTCATTGCCCTCCCGATTGCCACGGCCAATCGAATCGACGACGTCACGTGAGGTTTGCGCTCCGCTTCGTAGGAGTCGAGAGTGTCGTCGGCGAAGGATCCGTTCATGACGCCTACCAGTTTCCAGACCAGGTTCATCGCGTCGCGCACACCCGCGCCCATGCCCTGCCCGATGAACGGCGGCGTCAGGTGCGCTGCGTCGCCGAGCACGAAGATGCGACGATCGCGCCACCGGTCGACCACTCGGGCACGGAAGGTGTACTCGGTGGATCTGATCAGGTGCAGTGCGTCCCGATCCGCAGTACCTAGCCATGGCGTCAGCAGAGGGCGGACACTGTCGAGATCATCGAAATCGTCGGCAGTTTCGGTGTCGCGGAGCCGGAATTCCCACCGATGACGGGTGTGGCCGATACGCATGTAGGTTGCGGCGCGTTCGGTGTCGCACACCTGGTGCACACCCTCCCACAAATCGAGCTCGGGCTCGGTGGCGATGTCGATCACCAGCCATCGTTGCTCGAAGCCGAGGTCGAGCATTCTCGATCCGATCGATGACCGCACGGTGCTGTTCGCTCCGTCGCATCCGAGTACATAGTCCGCGGTGACGGCACAGCGTTCTCCAGTGCGTGTATCGAGGTATGTCACGACGCAGTGGTCCCGCCTGTTCGCGACGTCGACGACGGTGCAGCCGCCTGCCATGTGGACGCCGGCGAGCGAGGACAGCCGCGACCGCATGAGATGCTCGAGGTCGGGTTGATCGAACATGTTGGCCTGCGGAAAGCCGTGCGGCCTGAGGTCGGGGTCTCGATCGAACACTGCGAGCGTCGTGAGGCGTCGGTCGACCAACTGCAACCCGCGGGCCGGTCTGGAGATCGCCGCGAACTCTTCGGCCAACCCGAGGCCACCGAGTATTCGGCAGACCTCGTCGTCCATGTGCACCGCCCGAGGCTGCGGGTACACACCCTCCCAGCGGTCCATAATGGAACAGCTGATTCCGTACTGCGCCAACAACAGTGCGGCCGTCATCCCGGTGGGCCCCGAGCCGATGATCACGACCGGGTGGTGATCGACGGACTCAGGCATACCGAACCCTGGTCCGTTGAATGCCGAGATCGAGTGCCCCATCGGGTGTCGACACGGCCAGTTCCAGCACATCGCCGTCCTGCAGATACGACGGGTTGGACGACTGTTTCTTGAAGAAGATCTTCCATTTGAGTGCGGGAGGGAGGAGCGAGCCGATGATCTCGATCGGTTTGGCGGGCGCCGTCAGCGCTGTCCCGCCTGGAGTGCCCGTCAGCAAGAGATCACCCGGGTCCATACGCTGAAATCGTGTCAACGTTCGCAACGTGTCCAACGGGTGGTAGATCATGTCCGCGACCGTGCTGTTCTGCCGTACTTCACCGTTCACGCGCAGGGTGAGGCAGAGATCGGTGAAGCGGCTGAAGTCGCCCGCCTCGAGGAGCAGCAACACCGGTCCGGCGGGCGTGAACGTGGGGTACGACTTTCCCTCGTAGAACTGAGTTTTTGGCAGTTGTACGTCCCGGGCGGACACATCGTTGGTGATGACGAGAGCTGCAATGTAGTCGGCCATGTTGTTCTCGTCGAGTGCCGTGCCCACGGTCATCGATGCGCCGAAGACGAGCCCGATCTCGATCTCGTAATCGAGCAGTTGCACATGCGCGGGCTTGACGATGTCGTCTGCCGGACCACTGATGGACCCCGATGCCTTGCGGAAGAACGTCAGCGGCACCGTCTCCGGGTTCATCCCCGAATCCCTCACGTGTGTCACGTAATTGGTCATCTGCGCGACGACCCTGCACGGCGCGGTCACCGGTGAGACCAGCGCCAGACCCTCCACCGACGCGGTCGCCGAACCGCGGCGTGCGGCGTCGATCGCGGCCCGGTCGGCAAGGAGCTCGGCTGTCGTCACCGCGTCGGTGTCGACTCGGACGGCGCCGCCTGGCGTGTGCACCCACCAGGCGTCGACGGTACGGAGAATCGAAACAGTCATGAGTTGGCTACTTTCAGCAGGCCCCGCAAGCGCTGGGCGTCGAATTCGTTGTCGTGTCGTAGCGACGAGATGATCGACCGCAGTTCCCCCAACGATTGCCGTCCGGGCGCGATGCCGAGGAAATCTCGTGTTGCCGGCGGTCCCCATTGGGCGAGGCCCGACGCCGTCATCGGGGCCCAACCGGGTTCGAGCGAGCTGTCGAACAGGTCGCCGTCGCTGAAGTGCTCGACCAGGAAACCGTCGGGATCGCGCCAATAATCGAAGATCTGGCTTCCCTGGATGTGTCGGCCGATCCCCCACGAGTGGCGGTAGCCGCGTTCGGTCAGGAACTCGCTTCCCGCGGCGATAGCGTCGAGATCACACACCTGGTAGGCCGAGTGCACGTATCGATCCGAGGGTCCCAGTGTCATCGCCACGGTGTGGTGGTCGGTCGGGGTGTCGCCGCGGTCGCAGCGGATGAAGCTCATCACCGGTCCACGTTCGCGCTGATTCTCGTAGAAGAGAAAGTCACTCACGATGAGCCCGAGGTGTTCCAGGTACCAGTTCAGGTTTTCGAGATATCGAGTGCGCGAGAGGACGACGTGACCGATGCGCTCGACGAGCGCTGGTTCATGGGGAGTTCGGCACGTCGCGTTGACGCGAGTACGACTCCCGCCGTCGTTGTGGGGGTGGATGCGCTGGCCGGTCAGCGCAGGAAGAGCCCGGGTGCCGGCGACCACGCGTACCGGTTGTCCGCTCGGATCGTGGAGAGTGACCCCGATACCGCCGATGCTCTCGTGCAGTCGATCGACCCGACGTCCGGTTGCCTTGCCCAGCCGAAGTACGTCGGACTCGTCGACGGCCTGGAACGCCGCGCCGACGAAGCGGGTTCGCGTGCCTCTGCGAATGACGACGCACGGCGAACCGCCTTGCGTGCCCCGAAGGTGGAGCTCCTGGGACGAACGATGGGTCACGGTGAACCCGAATGCCGACGCGAATGCCTCGGCACGGAGAAGGTCCGGTTTGCAGAATTCCAGCCAGGCGATGTCGTGAATTTTGACGATCGGATTTTTTGCCCGCCCCGGGTGCTCGCCTGGCAGCGCGCCCTGGTCGACGTGCATGTCCTTGTGCGCGTCCGTCATCGTTGTTCCCTCCCTCGTCCACTTTCTGACGATATCGTCACCTATGAGTGAGCCGTCAGTCAAGGGTTCTGACTAAATCGTCAGCTATGAGGGTGGTCTAATGTGGCGACGGACATTCACGCGAAGAGGGGTGTGACCAGCAGAATGACCACTGCAGGAAACCGGCTCGAACGCCGCAAGGCTCGTACCCGCTCCGCGCTGATCACAGCTGCGCAGCGGTTCATCGCCGACGGTAAACCCAACGCGCCGATCCTGGAGATAACGCAAGCCGCCGACGTGGGAATGGGCTCGTTCTACAACCACTTCGACAGCAGAGACGAATTGTTCGCTGCCGCAGTCGAGAGCGCACTGGAGTCCCTCGGGGACTACCTGGATTCACTCACCGTCGAACTCAGCGACCCAGCGGAGATATTCGCACAGTCCTTCCGCATCACAGGACGGCTCTTTCGCCTGCAACCCGAGCTGAGCCGGGTTCTCGTCAACTCAGGACCATCCCTCATCGCCTCGACGAAGGGCCTGGCTCCGAGGGCCGCACGCGACATCGCCGCAGCTACCGAAGCCGGCAGATTCGTCGCCCCTGATACGGACCTCGCCATGGCGTTGGTCGCCGGATCCCTCCTCGGCCTCGGGCAACTACTCCTGCAGCAACCCGACCGCGACGACGCAGCCGCCGCCGACGCCATGACGGCTGGAATCCTTGTCTCACTCGGACTTTCACGCGCCGAGGCCGAAGAACTGTGCAGCCGGCCCATACCGTTGGGCGCTGCCGATCTCGACCAGCCCTGACCGTCGCGGTCTCGGGGGTGCGGAAACGCGACTCAGCCTCCCTGAACGTACGTCTCCACGTGAGCGCCGGTGACCACTCCGACATTCGGCACAAGTGCACCCCACCCCGAGCTGCATGTACCCGACGCCTGACCTGTCGGCCCGAACGAGCTGGTCGACGCGGTGTACGGCCCGACCGCGTAGAACGGGAAGGCATTGGGGATGCCATGAAGACCCCAGCATTCGATGCTGAGGAAATACTCTCTCCGGGGCGGAGCTCCGGTGTCGTGACAGGTTACCGATGCGCTGAAAGAGTCGTGCACGACGGCACAGTCCTGCGGGCCGGCAGACGCCACCCCGGAAGTCGAGATCGAAGCGGTGGCCAGACCGCACATGACGACGCTAACTCGTGCGGCTGCAATAAGTTTGCTTCTCATAGGTAGTAATTCGCCGGCGCGTGACACGCCGTTACGTCCGGAAGCAAGTAGTCAGCCCGCTGCACTTCTCGTCGCTCTCGACAAATGCAGGCAGTTCTCGCCCACATTGTGAACATATGGCAGTGATGCAGCCTACATCGCCGGCCATAGGCTTTCGTCACGCCGAAAAGCGGGGGCGAGTGTTCGGACCCCGACGTTCTCTGATCGGCGTTCTCGAAAGAATTCGGCGTCCACGCCGCCGTCGATGAAACGTCTACAGTCCCGCTTCGAGAGGAACCCCATGACCGGTGCAGCCGACGCTCGTATCGAGAGCCTGGAAAGAACTTCACCCGAGCGGGCGCGCACACGTCGAAAGGCGCTGATCGCCGGCGCAACGGGGAACATCGTCGAGTGGTTCGATTTCACAATTTACGGCTTCAGCGCCGCAGTTCTCGCCACAGTGTTCTTCCCTGCCGAGTTCGGCAGCGGCGCTCTGCTCGCCACCTTTGCACTCTACGGTGTCGCGTTCCTCGCCAGGCCCGCAGGCGGCGTGGTTTTCGGCAGGCTGGGCGACCGGTTCGGCCGCCGAGGATCCCTGTCCTTGGCAATTACGCTCATGGGTTGCTCGACAGCGGCTATCGGGCTTCTGCCGACCTACGCCTCCATCGGCGCTGCTGCCCCACTACTCCTGCTGGTCTGCAGATTGGTTCAGGGTTTCTCGGCCGGCGGCGAATACACCGGAGCAGCCACCTTCGTCGTCGAACACGCGCCATACCACCGTCGGGGACTTTACGCCGGAATCATTGCCGGTTCGTCCTTCGTCGGCAGCATTCTCGCGACAATCACGGTACTGACGTTCAATTCGGTTGGCACAGAGTACTTCCTGGACGGTGGGTGGCGTTGGCCGTTCATCATCGGAGGGGTTGTCGCAATTGCCGGCCTGTTCATGAGGCTTGCGGTCGACGAAACACCGGCTTTCACCGAGATGAAAGAAAAAGAAGCTCTTCTCACTCGCCCCCTGGCCGATCTGTTACGCAATCACTGGCGGTCTCTGGTCACTGCGTTCGTCTACTTCGCGTCGCTCGGTGTCGCTACTCATATGCTCATCGGTTACATGCCGACATTCCTGACACACGCTGCAGGAGTGTCGAGCACAGCTGCATTGATGCTGACGTCCGGTGCCCTGGTGCTCGCGGTTCCTCTGTACATCGCCTTCGGCGCAACTGTCGACCGGATAGGCAGGCGTCCCCTGGTCAGAATCGGAATGGTTGCATCGGTTCTTGTCGCGGTTCCCAGCTATGTTCTGATCGGCACGGGAAACATCGTCGCAATCGCAGGTGCGTTGATCGTCTTGGTTATCGTGCAATCCTTGCTTGCCTCAGCTCTTCTCGCGGTCCTCGAGATGATGCCGACGAATGCTCGATTCACGGGTACCGCACTGCCGTACAACCTTGCGTACGCGCTCTTTGCCGGTACCGCGCCTTTGGTATGCGAGACGCTGGTCAACTCCACGGGCAGCAACCTGTCGCCGGCGTTCTATGCAACCGCGGTCGCTTCGATTGCGCTTCCGGTCCTCTGGCGGGGCATACCGGAATCGAGAATCGCAGGGACGGACCGCCCTTTGCACAGCTGAGAAACCCAACGATGCAGTGGCACCTCCCGAAGCAATCGATCGAACCGGGACTCGACATATGTCGATGGTCCCGTGCCCAAGTCGCAACGCGCGGCCACTGTCCGTTCCGGTGGACACGCACCATGATGGGACCTGGGCGAAAGCACATGAAAGACATGCGTCATCGTTGCCATTACGGAGGAGACATCCGAAGAGGCGAAGACCGGGAGGTTGTGTGACGGAAACGTGGTACGCAGGAGGAAGAGTCGCGGACGGATCCGGTGTCGAACCATCCGCGGTGGATGTCTGCGTGAATAACGGGATCATCACCGCCCTCGGCGATGCACCAGCAGGCGCAACAACGGTGGATCTGGATGGCAGGCTGGTCACCCCCGGACTTATCGACGCACACGTTCACCTCGGTCTGTCCAGTCCCATCAGAGCACAGTTCGGATTCGAACTGTCTGCCGCCGAGATCGCGGCCGACATATTCGCCTCGGCAGGCTTCGCCCTCGATGCCGGCTTCACGACCGTTCGCGACACCGGTGGCATAGACCGCGGTGTCGTCGACGTCATCGCCAAGGGCAAGGTGCGGGGTCCGCACGTCCTGTCCTGTGGCCCTGTCCAATGCCAGGTCGGCGGGCACGGATACTACGGCGCCGATTGGGAACCCACAGAATTGTGGACACAGCATCACATTCCCGGGCTGTGTGCGCTGTCGCTGATGTCCGGCAACGCCGACGAACTCAGGAAGAACGTGCGTGAGACGTTTCGCCGGGGTGCCACGTTTCTGAAGTTGTGCGTTACCGGTGGAGTCGTGGGCGGGCACGACCGGCTCGCGGACACCCAGTTCACCGTCGAGGAAATCGCGGTCGCTGTGCAGGAAGCCGCAGCACGAGGCACGTACGTCACAGTGCATGCGCACGGTGAGGAAGGGATTCGCAACGCAGTACAGGCGGGGGTGCGCTGCGTAGAACACGGCACCGATATCGACGAGCAGACAGCGGCTCTGATGCTCGAGCACGACGTCGCTATGGTGCCCACCTTCTCCGTGATCGACCAACTGTTGAACGACGGGGTGGCGGATGTCGATCCCGCGACTGTCGAACGAGTAGCAGGAGTTCGAGAGCGGATGGCGGCCGCTCTCGAGGTTGCCCGCGCGTCCGGCCTGCGCATCGGCCTCGGTTCCGACCTCATCGGCCCGAATCAGCAACGGCGCGGCGACGAGTTGCGCGTGCGTTCGGAGTTGGAATCGCCGATGCAGGCCTTGGTGTCCGCAACGAGCGTCAATGCAAACATCCTCGGCGTGGGCGACACCGTGGGCATGGTGCGGGTTGGAATGCGAGCAGACCTGACCGTCTGGCAGGAAGACCCTCTCGAAGACCCCGATGTCTTCGCCGATCCCGAGATGGCCGTCCTCGTAGTCAAGAGCGGCACGACAGCAAAGGACATTCGTTGAGCGCGATATTGCATGGTTGCCTTCCGGACACCGAATACCTCGAAGTGGAGTCACGCTCAGGCAACCGGTACGGAATCTGGATCACCACACCTCCCGGATACGAAGAATCCAGCGAATCAGTGCCACTGGTCTACGTGTTGGACGGCAACTGGACCGTGGGTTTCACCGCTCCGCTCATTGTCACGCAACGCGATCCGTATCTGAGCATTGCGCCCTACATTCAAGTCACCGTCGGCTACGCCGGTGACGAGGCATCGGACTGGGCGCGGCTTCGCAACCGCGACCTCGTGCCGCCCGGGGAACCTATCGGCGATGACGTAGTGGCTGCATTGGAGTCTGCACGCGAAACCGGGGCGATGAGTCAACGGGACATCGACGCCTACATCGAGCAACACTCGGACTGCAATGCGGATACGTTTCTGGACTTTCTGACCGACGAACTGCACCCTCGTCTGCACTCTCACCTTCGCGTCAGCGACACCGGTCACGGGCTGTTCGGGTTCTCGTACGGTGGGCTCTTCGCGTTGTACGCGTGGCTTCGCGGCGGAACTCCCTTCTCGACGGTCGGCGCGGGAACACCGGGGATCAGCAGCGCAGACAGCCAACTGTTCGACATGATCGGAAACCTTCCGGAAGCGAGCGACGGCGGCCCAGGCGCCGGACGTCTCCACGTCACTCTGAACAAGGTAGAACTCTGGGGCGATGTCCCCGTGTATCGCGGCTTGGCCCGAAATGTCCTCAGAGCGCTCGAGGGACTGCGCGCACAAGGTCGTTCGGAGCTCCTGTCGACTTCGATGCTCGACGAGACGCACGTCACCGGAGTACAGGCATCCTTCTTGAGCTATCTGAAGGAATGTCATGTCCGGTGATCGAGCGAGGTGGTCTCGGACCGCGCTGCACTAGCATCAAGGTGCCTGTCGAGAGTTGCGAGGAGAGTCCACATGTCCATCGACGAACTGCAGCTCCTCGTCGACGACCTGGCCGGGCGACTCCGCCGTTCTGTGGCCATCGACGACCCGTCCATCCGACTCCTTGCGTCCAGTCGACACTTCGGCGACGAAGACTCCCTGCGCGTCGCATCGATTCTGAATCGAGCGGTACCCGAGGAGGTTTCGCGGCCACTTCTCGCTCTCGGCATCGGCACCTGGATCAAACCGGGTAGCGCGCGGCCCGATGTGCCGGGGAGCGAGAAGCGACTCTGTGTACCTGTGCGGTGCAAGAGTCTGCTTCTCGGTTTCCTCTGGCTGATCGACAGTGAAGAGAACCCTCTGACCGAGTCCGACGTCGAAATGGCTGAGGACACTGCCTCGCGCGCGGGCATTGTGCTGTACGAACGACTTCTGCGTCATGAGCGTTCGAATGCTCGTCGCGAATCGATTCTCCGCAACCTCGTCAGCTCAACTCCAGAGGTCAGGACGCAGGCCGTCGAGGATGTAGTCACCGACCAGCTGTTCGCCCCGCGACCGATGCTTTATCAGGTCATCGCAGCGCAACGCGACACTGCACATTCGGTAGAAGCATCGGACGACATAGCGGTACAGGTCGCGATGCAGGAAGCGCTGGACACTCTTCCGACCGGCGCCGGTCTGATGGTGGCAGACAAGTCCCGCGCGTGGATCCTTCTTGCATTCGAGAATATTCCGACGCCACAACAATTGAAGCGCGTCACCGAACGCGCGGATTATCGCTTTCGCCAACTGAGTGGTCGGGACAGTCGATTCGTCCTCGGCGTCGGCGACACCGTGAACGAGCTCGGCGCGGTATACCGCGCCTATCGCAGCGCGACGGCCGCAGTTCGCGCTGCACTGCTCGTCCCCTCGCTCGGCGACGTGGCGAGATGGGGCCACCTGGGTCCCTACGACGTCCTACTGCGACTGTCCCGTGACGAAATCATCGGAGCTACACAGGTTTCACCTGTGAAGGCACTCGAAGCCGCGGACAAGCAACAGGTACTGACGACTACCCTCGGCGCATTCTTCGACAATGCGTGCGATATTCGACGCACCGCGGAACTGCTGCGAATTCACCGTGCGACGCTCTACCAGCGACTCAAACGCATCGAGCAGATCACCGGTTGCAGTTTCGACAACGGCGACGACCGACTCTCTCTGCACCTCGGCTTGAAGATGAAGTCCATAGCCGAAGCACACGACTCGTCGATCGGCTGACTGTTCCGTACGGGCGCCGTACGCGACAAATTCTGTTCGTAGTCAACCGAAGTATCCACAAATGGAGATAGCGTCGCCCTCCGGTCTAGGCAAAACTTGTGGTTGTAGCGGTTCGCTTCGTGTACACCGTCGCAACAACACATCTGGAGGAACGATGCCCCGATCGACCGATGCGATAGTTGTGGGAGCCGGGGTGATCGGCAACTCCATCGCTTACGAACTTGCTGCTCGTGGTTACGAAGTCCTGGTCCTCGACAAGGAGGGAGGTTCCGGGTTCGGTTCCACCAGCGCCTCCAGCGCGGTCATACGCTACAACTATTCGACGTACGACGGGATGGCTGCAGCATGGGAGGCCGCGCACTGTTGGAAGAGCTGGCGCGAACATCTGGACGACTCCGCCGGCGGACCAATTGCCCAGTTCCACGAATGTGGAATGGTATTCCTCGATGTGGACCTCGCCCCACGTGAACGTACGGTTCGACTCTTCGACAAGATCGGGGTGAAGTACGAGCTGTGGGACTCGAAAACGTTGGGCGATCGGATCCCAGGAATCGATGTCGGGTCTTACTACCCTCCCAAACCTGTTGACAGCGAGGAATTCTATGCCGACACCCACACCTCGCTCGGAGCGGTGTTCACACCTGAAGCCGGCTTCGTCGACGACCCCCAGCTTGCGGCGGCCAACTTGGGCGCTGCCGCGGCAGCGAAAGGCGCGATCCATTCGTTCCGCACCACAGTGATCGGCATCGAACAACATGCCTCGCGGCAGTGGGCCCTTCGACTGGACAACGGCGACACCGTCGAAACCTCGGTCGTGGTCAACGCTGCTGGGCCGTGGTCGAATGCGCTGAACGCAATGGCAGGAGTGGGATCGGATTTCACCGTCACCGTTCGCCCCCTCAGGCAGGAGGTTCATCATGTCTCGGCGCCGAAAGGCTACAACCACCATGCGCGACTCGGGCCGATGATCGCCGATCTCGATCTGGGAACCTATATGCGACCAGAACACGGCGGTGGCTTTCTGATAGGTGGTACCGAGCCCGAGTGCGATCCACTGGAATGGATCGACGACCCCGACACCGCAAACCCGAACCGCACTGCCGCTCGTTTTCAGACGCAGGTCCTCAGAGCAGCTCGGCGTCTTCCACATTTGCCGGTACCGTCCCAGCCCAAAGGAATTGCCGGCGTGTACGACGCTGCCTCGGACTGGACCCCGATCTATGACAAGACCGATCGACCGGGCTTCTACGTAGCGATGGGCACCAGCGGTAATCAATTCAAGAACGCACCTGTCGTCGGCCGAATGCTGGCTACTCTGATCGAGAAAGTCGAGGCGGGGCACGACCACGATCTCGATCCAGTTGTCTACACGGGTCCGCACACCGGTGTGCAGATACATCTCGGATCCTTCTCCAGGCGCAGGGAATTCAATACCGAGTCCACCGGAACTGTCCTGGGTTAGGCAATGCATCTGGACCACGTCGGTCGACCACCGCACCAACACCTGAACTCATGCACGATGATTCTTCGGAAGGGCTTTCGAACATGACACTCAGCACGCAATCCGTCGCGGGCGCCGCAGACACAACAGTCTTCGACCGGACCGATGCACTCGAGGGATTGCCACACGAGCAGGTCGTCTTCTGCGAAGATCACGCCACGGGCCTGCAGTCGATCATCGCGATCCATTCGACCACCCTGGGTCCCGCCCTGGGTGGCACCCGGTTCTACCCCTACTCGGACCAGGGGGCCGCTTTGACGGACGTACTCCGCTTGTCACGTGGGATGACCTACAAAGCGGCAATCGCAGGCGTTCCACTCGGTGGCGGCAAAGCCGTGATCATCGGCGATCCGCGGGACATCAAGACCCGGGCTTTGCTCCGGTCGTACGGACGCTTCATCGACACTCTCGGCGGCCGATACATCTCGGCGGGCGACGTCGGCACCGGCGCAGACGATCTCGACGTCATCGGAGAACGGACTGCCCACGTGGTCGGACGGTCGGCGGCCGCGGGCGGTTCCGGCAACAGCGGTCCGATGACTGCTCTCGGCGTCTACCAATCCTTGCGTGCCGCGGCCACTTCGACCTGGGGCACGCCCGATCTCACGAATCGTGTGATCGGGGTCGAAGGCGTGGGAAAGGTCGGCTCCGAGCTGATCGCCTTGCTGGTGCGAGCAGGGGCGAACGTCATCGCGACGGACGTCGACGTCGAGGCAGTGCGCGCTGTTGCAGCCCGCTTCCCTTCGATCGTCGTCTGCGACGATGTTCTCGACGCCGAGTTGGACGTGTATGCCCCCTGCGCGCTGGGTGCGACCGTCACCGTCGCTTCCACCGACAGGATGACCGCATCTATCGTGTGCGGCGCAGCAAACAACCAACTCCGGACTGCGGACGTCGGCCAGTATCTGCACAGCAAGGGTGTGCTGTGGGTGCCCGACTACGTTGCCAACGCCGGCGGACTCATCCAGGTTGCGGGGGAAAAGGACGGTGTCGACGCGCAGTGGGTCCGCCACCGCGTAGAGAGGATCTACGACACGGTGTTGTCGATTCTCGACCGCTCCCGCTCCGACAGTGTTCCCCCAGGCGAGGCTGCCGACCGAATCGCTGGCGCACGCCTCCGGCTCGAACGGAACGGGGTGTGACCGGTCTCCGCGCAAACAGCACGCCAGTCGAGACCCGGATTGTCTCAGGTTGCTACAGACCGGTGGGCCGCTTCGATCCAGTTGCTGAATTCGCAGGCGAGATGCCACTGATGTTCTGCGATCAGTCTTGCCGGTGTCGTGCCGGGAAACTGCACCGTCAGCACAGCGTCGAGGTTTCCGTTGACATTGCGAAATTGATGTCGCACACCGCCGATGACCAGACCGTCATCGAGAACAGCTGATCCCGCGACTTGGATGGGATAGTCGTGATCGATCTCGATCGTCAACGACGCCGTTCGGGTGTAGTCGACCAAGAAGCGGCTTGCCGCAGGCGATCCGCCCGTCGTCTCGATGACCTCCTGGCGCCCGTCGGGTAGCCCCCGCAGAAGGTAGTGATCGGGACACGCGTCGAGCATGTCGGTTTCTGCATTCGTGACGGTCAAGTTGTCGAACCACTCCACGGAGCGTTCAGCGTCCACACCTGGGACCTGCAGCCGTGTCACGGCATGTCGGGTGTGGCCGCGACTGGCGGCAACACCGATACGCGTGAGACGCTCCGATACTGCCATCTCGCGTCGGAGCGCAGCGTAGATCCCGGCATGTCCGAGTTCGTATTTCAATCGCGTCAATGCAGACCGTTGCTCGGCGAGGTTGGTCGACAGGAGCTGTTGGACCGACTGATTCGGCGACAGCTCGCGCATCGCCCGCTCCCCCAGCTTGGCCGCGAATGTGGTGAGTACTTTGGTTGCGCGGGCGGACTCCCACTCGAGCACACGCTGTCGAGACACCGTTCTCGCCCCGATGGTGGCCCGAATATCCAGCGACTCTTTCATCTTCATTCCCCATCTCAGACGCGTGATCAAGCTACTCCGGTGGTAGGCGACCGAAGATGAGCGACTTAACGCCAGTAATTATTGCGTTAAGGTGCCATTACCGCAAGAGGGCAGGTGCTCGGGTTCATCGAACGGTTCCTCTCAACCGCCCCGAACAGGGTGTAAGTGGATCCTGGCAGGCATCTAGCGTAGAAACAGAGCCCATGGACCGGGCCACACACGACATCCCTGAATCCGCGGCGGGTGACGGCGAGGTTCGTAGGAGAACCGGCGGCAGATCGGCACGTGTGCGCGAGGCGGTGCTCACCGCAACTCTGGACCAAGCCCGCGAACACGGTATCGAAGGATTGACCATCGGCGACATCGCCGCACGCGCCGGCGTCGCCGAGACGACCGTCTATCGCCGGTGGGGTACTCGAACCGCGTTGATCGCCGACGCTGTCACGGATCTCGCAGCTACCCATAATCCTGTCCCGGACACGGGAACCCTGCGCGAAGACCTGATGGTGGTCGCCGACCAGATAGCGCAGCTGATCTCACGACCGGGCATCACGCGTTTGATCGGAACGACCATCGCCCTGTCCGCCGATCCGGACGTCAGCGCCGCACGAAACCGGTTCTGGACCGAGCGATTCGAACAGAGTTCCCACGTGATCACCCGAGCCCTCGAACGGGGAGAGTTGCCCGCGAACACCGATCCCCGTTCGCTACTCGAAACACTCTGCGCACCGATGTATTTCAGACTGCTCGTTATCGACGAGACCCTGGACCGCGCTTTCATCGAGCAGTGTATCGACCACACCTTGGTTTTGTACGGCGCAACTTCCTGAGCGGTGCCCCCGCTGCGACAACGACAGTCACCGCACCGTCGAGTGGTGTCGACGATGTGAGGGGACGTCGTGATGAGCCGGTAGCCGCACGTCTTTTTCGCCGTCATCAGTCGAGGTGCTGAGCCCACGTTGTGTCGACGTGACGGTGCCCTGTCTGTGTGCTCGATCGGGGTGTGCAGCGCTGGGGGTCTGCCGGCCGGGCCCCATAGGCGGGCGCCGATCAGCTGCGCCGCGCTCCCATTCCCCGCGCCAGCAGGTCGTCGACGAATCGGCGGGTCAGTGCGTCCGTGCGCGTTCCGACCATCGCGACGACCGCGCGTTGCAGCGGTGGCCGCATCGGGGTGACGATGCCGGCGAACCGCGTGGGGAGTGCGGTGGTCGGAACGAGCGCGATTCCGAGGCCCGCGTGGGCGAGTTGTGCTGCTGTGGTGGCGTTCCGGGAATGGGTGACAGCATCGAGCTCGACGCCGTGGGTTGTCGCGACGGAGTCGAACCACCCGCGTAGACCGTTCGACGGGTGGTAGTGCACGATCGGTCTTCCGGCGAGATCGGTCCACGAGATGGCGGGCTCGTCGGCGAGATCGAGCCCCTCCGGAATCACCGCGACGATGTCTTCCGTCCCGATCACGTGGGTGACGCCGGCGAACTGCGTCGAAGCCGGACCGACTGCGAGGTCGATGTCGCCGTACGAGAGTGCGTCCGCCATCGCATCCGCGCTGGCGAACTCGGTCAGGTCCAGGCCGATGTGCGGATACTTTCTCGTCCATTTTCGTAGCGTGGGCGCGAGGACTGGGACAGTCATGCTTTCGGCGCACCCTAGCCGTAACCGGCCTTCGCGTCCCTCCGCCGACGCTCGTCCGATCCGGACGATTCGGTCGGCAGCTGAGAGTGCGGCCCGCGCATCGTCGAGCAATGCGCGGCCGGTCGGGGTCGTCCGAACCCCGCGCGGGAGACGCTCCAGCAGCGGGGTGCCGATTTCCGTTTCCAACGACGCCAACTGATGAGACAGCGCAGGCTGTGAGAGATTCAACTTCGCTGCCCCGGCGGTCACAGAACCGGCGTCCACCACGGCGACAAAGCATTCGAGGGCTCGCAGAGTCGGCATCGGTCGAGCGTATTCTACGGCGACAGTCCGACGCCTCTAGCTTGAATCCCTCTTCAGGTTGCGACTTGTCGTCTGAACGAGCATCGTGCTGAAGAAGATGCCGATCAGCGTGAGGATTACGCCGGACCGAATGTCTCCGTCGATGAAGTTCGTGACGGCGACGACGTAGGAGATCACGGCCATGACGATGCCTGCGGCCATTCTGATCCTCGGGTCGACGTTCATGTGTGTCAGCTCCTGTCGTAAGTAATGGTGTGCGATGGTGGCGGCTCGGCTCGGTTCGGTCAGCCGACCGCGACGAGTCCGGCTTGCCGGAGGAAGGTGAGGTTGTCTTCGAGGTGCCAGTCCGAGTCGATGCGAGCATCACCGACGTGCTGGATGTCGATCGCACCGAATTCGATCGGTTGTCCGGTGCCGGTGCGACCGTCGTACGTGCCGGTGAAATGACCCCGGAAGATCAACCGTGCGGTGAAGGTGTCACCAGTGACGTACAGATCGACGAGCTCGCACGTCAAGTCGGGCACCGCAGCGCGGAACGTATCCGACGCCGCGACGGGTCCCGCTGGGCCTTGCGGGCGTCCTGGCGGCAGCGTGTTGTCGACGAAGCCGGGGTCCACCGCTCGGTCGAGATACCCCTTATCACCGGTATTCCAGAACGTGTACAGCGTCTGCGCGATACGGACGACCTCACGGGTCCGGTCCGTAACCGATGCATCACCGACGTTCACCGTACCCGGTGCGACCAGGTCGACCGCAGAATCCACCAGAGGCCGGTCGGTGGTTGTCGCACGGGCGGAACACGCCACCAGTGGCAGCGTCACGGCCACCAGGGCAGCCATTGCCGTGAGGAGTTTCATGCCAACCGCCCTCCCCCGTCGACGTGCAGGGTGACGCCGGTGACGAAGGTGTTCGTCAGCAACGACAGTGCAGCGGCCGCGATGTCGGACGGTCGACCGACTCTGCGTACGGGGTTGGTGCGCGCCGTATCCGCGAACAGTTTGTCCTTCCCCGGTCCCATAGAGTCCCAGGCCCCCGAGTCCACGATCCCGGGTGACAGGGCATTGACGCGGACGGGTGCAAGTTCGACTGCGAGCGCCGCGGTCAGGAACGCCACCGCCCCGTTCGTCGTCGCCATTACTGATAGGCCGGACGCAGGTCTCCACGCAGCGACACCGGAGAAGAACAGGAACGAACCCCCCTCTCGCACCTGCGGCGAAAAGTGCTTCGCCAGCAGAATCGGTCCGATCACTTTGGCGTCGAATGCGATTCGGACTGCGGTGCCGTCAAGATCGGCGAGGGGTCCGTTCGCATGATCGGCGGCGAGGCTGATGACGTGGTCGACCGAGCCCACCGACGAGACTGCCTGCGCGATGGAAGACTCGTCCGCGAGATCCATCACCACCGCACTCGCTCCCGGACCCAACGAAGCGACTGCTGCGTCGAGAGACTCACGGTGCCGGCCGGCGAGGACCACCTCACCGCCGCCGTCGAGAACAGACGACGCAATGGACCGGGCGATCCCCGACGCTCCGCCGATCAGAAGTACTCGCATTCGAATGACCCTTTCGTTGTGTATGTGTGCCATTCGAGTGAAGCAAGAGAGCGACCGTCGAACAATCGATACTTTCTCTGATTGCCATCGATACCTTCGATACCGGCCATCCTCGCCTGATCTACGAATTGATCGAACTCATCGCCGTCGAGTGAAGCGGTAGCCGAAGCAGCGTCGCTCAGTGGTCTGCCGCCGGCCTGAGCTCGGGTGCGCGGTAGCCGCGGCCTCCTCGTACCCGATCACGGGGAACAGTGCGGTGGTGTCGCAGTTCAAATCGTCTCCGTTGAAACAGGATTCGATGAAGTTGGTGTACATGTCGCCGAGAATCGTTGCCGAGCAACACTGTCCATCGAATCGCTCTCACCCGACACCGTGGGAACCAAATGTCGACCGTAGTCGCTCACCGGCCGGAATCCCGGACGCCACCAGCGCGGCACCGTCGGACCGCATGATGGCATCACGCGGTGTGAACTCGATGCGACTCGTCGGGTTCGTGGTGGGTCATGCACAAGCACGTGCGGAAACGCTTCGAGAAACTGTTCAGAGAGATGAAGGAGCCCGACATGAGGCTGGGCGACGGAGGTCCCGATGGGCTAGGGACCTGTTCGAACTTGGCGCGTGGGTACGAATCTCGACCACGACATCCGCCAGCGTAACCGTCGTCAGATATCGACGACGACGGGGTCGGTGGCACGTATAGCGGCGCGCATGCGGAAGCCCGCCCCGCAGCCCCCACTCTCGTGACGGTCCGGAGGTCGATCTCCGACTGCTTCCCATCTTGCGCAAAATGACAAAACTCCGCCCAGAGCGCTTCTCGAATTCCTGACCCTGACTCAACTGAGCGTGAGGCTCGAACGGACCGCGGCGAGCTCTCACTGTTAGCCCGGCCTGGACCAGATGTGACCAGCAGCTGCTGCAACTGATGAGCTGGGCTGTAATCTCCAGAAACCAAAACACCCCGCCCCCAGCTTCACGCTGGTGACGGCGAGTTTCTGGGTGCGCCGTCAGGAACTCGAACCCCGGACCCGCTGCAGAAGCGATAACAATTAAAATGTATCCATTGAGGTTCATCACAGTGCGGCTGACCAGCGAGTCCGGCGAGTCGAGTGACCACCGACGTACGGATGAATCCACCCGAATACGACCCAAAGTGATGAGTAAAAGATGAGCACATCCGCCCGCCTCCCGGTCCAACCGCGTCCCGCACGGTCCCCCATCGTCTAAACGGACCGCCATGGCCACTCGACTCCACCACGTTTCAAAATGATGAGTTCGAACCCGTTCTGAAACACCGGCCGTCGGACGTGCCAGCCCAATCCGCCTGGATCAACATCGCCCACTGTGCGATGAGGCAGACTACCGAAAGCAAAGAACCCGGGTCAGCTGCATGAGCTGAATACCGGGTTCTTCGAACTTCTTCAACCGGGTCACGTCTTACGACGTAGCACCGCCTGTGCACGGTAATCATAGCTTCATCTGATAGGAGTGCCAACCGTGACAACACAAGCGCCCGGCCCTGGGTCGAAGAGTGGTTGAGTCCCGAACGCTTCGGAACCTACCTGCGACTCGCCGGCGGCAGCAGGATCCGGGCGCTCGCACTGCACGAGAAGAACACCTGCGTTAACGCGGCTCTCCTCCACGACTTCGCGCACCTCGAAGTGGGCCTACGAAACATGTACAACCGCGCACTACTCGGCGCTCACACCCGCGGTGACAACCACTGGACCGACACGCAATCCGCCGCTATGCTGTTTCCGCACGCCACCCGAACACATGCCGATCTCGAGAGAGCCCGCAGAGCCGCTGGCGGGCCCAGCGCACCACCCGGGAAAATGATGGCAGAGCCGACATTCGGATATTTGGTACTGATGACCAGCTCACGAAACTCACCACTCATTTGGCAGCCGCACCTACAGCACGTGTTCCCTAACGGCTCCAACCGGCAACAGGTCCACTCCGGGCTCGACGATACTCGCAAACTCCGCAAACCCGTAGCCCACCACGAACCAGTCAATCGAAGCGAGCTCAACGGTTCGCTAAGACGAATGCGGCGCTTCACCAACTACATAACGCCCGAACTGACCTCATACCTCACATCGACAAACCAGGTGCAGAGCCTCCTAGCGGCACGACCCTAACACCCCGCCAGACGTCATCCCAGAGCGTTGCACCGGCCATGCACCCGACGCCCAGCTCAGCGTGACTTGTCCATAAGTACAAGGTGGACGGCAGACTGCGTTCAACAGGCGAACAACAACCTCACGCGTTGCCCGCCACCTGACGGCGCTTGTGTCGAAAATGAGCCTGAAGCGCCGTACTCTCCCCAGACCGATCGGGGACTGTCTAGATCTATAAGCCGCCGATGATGCGTCGGCGGCTGTCGCACGGATTTCGCGCCGCCGAAAGCCACGACAACTGGAGTAGAGCTATTTTTTCGGGGCCTGTGATGCCAGATCGAGTGCGATGTCGGTGATCAGATCCTCCTGGCCTCCCACGAGTCCGCGTTCACCGACTGCGAGAAGAACTGTGCGGGTGTCAAGCCCGTACTGTTTCGCTGCTGTCTCGGCATGACGGAGGAAGCTCGAATACACACCTGCGTAGCCCAGGGTGAGGGTTTCGCGGTCGACCTGTACCGGTCGATCCTGTAGTGGCCGAACTACGTCATCGGCGGCATCCTGCAGCCCGAATAGGTCGCAGTTGTGCTTCCAGCCGTGCAGGTCTGCGACGGCGACGAACGGTTCGATCGGGCAGTTGCCCGCGCCGGCGCCGTGTCCGGCGAGTGACGCGTCGACGCGTGTGACGCCTTCTTCCACTGCGACTATGGAGTTGGCGACCGACAGCGACAGATTCTGGTGAGCGTGGATACCGATCTGGGTTTCGGGCTCGAGAATGTCTCGGTAGGCTCGGACGCGGTCGCGTACCCCGTTCATCGTCAGCCGGCCGCCGGAGTCCGTGACGTACACGCAGTGTGCGCCATACGATTCCATCAGCTTCGCCTGTGTTGCCAGCTGCGCGGGTTCGGCGAGATGCGACATCATCAGAAAGCCGGAGACATCCATGCCGAGTTCACGGGCTTTGTCGATGTGTTGGGCGGCAACGTCGGCTTCGGTGCAGTGCGTGGCCACACGCACCGAGGTCACGCCCAGTTTGAAGGCGTGTTCGAGTTCGGTGACGGTGCCGACGCCTGGCAGTAGCAAGGTGGTGAGTTTGGCGCGGTGCACGACCTCGGCGGCGGCTTCGATCCATTCCCAGTCAGTGTTGCTGCCGGGTCCGTAGGTGAGGCTGTGGCCGGCCAGCCCGTCGCCGTGGGTGACTTCGATGGCGTCGACGCCGGCGCTGTCGAGGGCGCTGGCGACACTGGCGACGTTCTCGGGGCTGATGCGGTGGCGCATGGCGTGCATGCCGTCGCGCAGGGTGACGTCCTGGATGTAGAGCGCGGCACCGTCGGCGACGTTGGCACGCGTGGTCTGCTCGGTCATCGTGCTGCCTCCAATGTGGTGTTCTCTGCGATCTTTTCGGCGACCTGCAGCGCTGCGGAGGTCATGATGTCGAGGTTTCCTGCGTACGCCGGCAGGTAGTGCGCGGCGCCTTCGACTTCGAGGAATACAGATACCTTCCACAGGCCAGGTCCTTTGTCGACACCGCCGGTCAAGGTGGCGACCGATTCTGCGTCGTCGAGTTGAGTGAACTGGATGTCCTGTTTAAGTCGGTAGCCCGGCACGTACGCCGATACCTTGGCGACCATATCGAGGATCGACTGCCGGATTCTCTCCTGGTCCGGGTCGGTCACCAACGCCAGGACGGTGTCGCGCATGATCAGCGGCGGTTCGGCCGGATTGAGGACGATGATGGCCTTACCGTGGGCCGCGCCTCCGACCTTCTCGATCGCTTCGGAGGTGGTTTCGGTGAATTCGTCGATGTTCGCGCGGGTTCCGGGGCCGGCCGACTTCGAAGCGATCGAGGCGACGATCTCTGCGTAGTGCACCGGAGTGACCTGGGAGATAGCTGCGACGATGGGGATGGTGGCCTGCCCGCCGCAGGTCACCATGTTTACGTCGGGTGCGCCGAGGTGCTCGTCGAGGTTGACCGCTGGGACCACGTACGGCCCGATGGCAGCCGGGGTGAGGTCGATCAGGCGTTTGCCGTGCGGGCGTAGAGCTTCTTCGTTGATCAGGTGCGCTTTGGCGGAGGTCGAGTCGAAGATGATGTCGATATCTGCGAAGTCCGGATGATCGATCAGTCCGTGCACTCCGGAGTCGACGGTACTGATCCCGAGGCGCCGTGCGCGGGCGAGCCCGTCAGAGGCCGGGTCGATGCCGACGAGCACGGCGATTTCGACGTTCTTGGCGACGCGTTTAAGTTTGATGACGAGGTCGGTGCCGATGTTGCCCGACCCGATCACCGCTGCTTTGGTTTTCTTCATGAGTCGACTTTCTGGGTTAAGAAGTGAATGTGGCTGTGACCGAGCCGAGGTCGGAGAAGTGGGCGGTGTATGTCGCACCTGCCTCTGCGGGGACCATGGGGCCGAGGGCGCCGGTGAGGATGATTTCACCGGCACGTAGAGGCGACCCGTATGACAGGCTCGTGTTCGCCAGCCACGCAAAGGCGTTCCATGGGCTGCCGAGGCAGTCTCCACCGGATCCGGCGGAGACCTGCTGTCCGTTGCAGGTCATCGTCATGACAATCGATGCGAGGTCGGGCGCCGTAATCCGTGGTGTCGCATCGCCCAGGACATAGCAGCCGCTTGAGGCGTTGTCTGCCACGGTGTCGACGAAAGTGATGTTCCAGTTCTGGATTCGACTGTCGACAATTTCGAATGCTGCAAAGACGGAATCGACCACATCCGGAGCGGTGTCTCCGGTGATCGGTGCAACGACGTCGCGGGCGAGCAGGAAGGCGACCTCGGCTTCGATGCGGGGCTGCAGCAGCGATGAGGTGTCGACGTTCTTGCCCGTGCAGTCCATGTCGTCGAGGAGGACTCCGAAATCGGGCTGATCGACGCCCAGCTGTTTCTGGACCGCAGGCGAAGTCAACCCGATCTTCCGTCCGGAGACAGTCCTGCCCTCGGCCAGCCGCCGGGTGATGTTGCGTTGCTGTATGTCGTAGGCGGTTCGGACGTCGCCGACTCCGATGAGGTCGCGGACGGGCGCGCAGGGGCTCTTGTTTACGCTCGCGTCACGGAGACGGGTGGCCGCCGTCTCTGCAGCGCTGCGGGGTGGCGGGGTGCTGTTCATCGGTTCCGATCCTGTCCCGGTGTTCTCTTCTGGTCGCGCGGGCGGGCCGCGATCGCGCCGAAACCGGCAATGTATTCGCGGATCGGCCGGTAGTACTGGACGTCGGTGTCATAGTTACCGAAGGTGGACAAAGCGGCGAATGCCGCTAGCCAGGTGCGTGTTTCGTGTGAGCTGTGTCCTGCATCCCGGGTCATCTGTTCCCAGTCGTATTCGGCAAGCGCGGATAGATCACCGGTTCGGCAGTGGTCCATGAAGGCGCGATCCCAGGTTGGGTTCAAGTCCTGAATCGTGGCGGTGCCCTCCGCGAATGCCTGCGCAGTCGCCATGACGTTCTTCTCGCGAGTAGCTCTGGCTTTCGGTGTTGGCTGGCGACCATTCAACAGTCCCGCACGAGCGGTGGGCGTCGCAGTGTGCCAACGCGGAACGGGTGGATCGTGGGAGAGCCCACCGGATGCGACGAGGAGCACCCGTTCTCTTCTTCCCTGGATGAACTGTCCGATGGACTCACCGAGTGTTTTAACTCGCCGCATCGGCGTGAAAGGTTCCGCCACGCCGTTGATGAACACGGGTATTACCGGGTGCTTGTCGATCGAACCGAAGAGCAGTTCAAGCGGTTGTACCGCGCCGTGGTCGACCTTCATCGCTTTGGACATCGTGAGATCGACGCCGTCTGCAAGAACGTGGTTGGTCAGATCCATCGCGAACGACTCGGGAACGTTGAGCGGTCCGCTTGGGCTGCCGAAGTCTCCGATCGATTCGGCAGCTGTGCCTACGCAGAACGGCGGCATTATGTCGTAGAAGAACCCGTTGTAATGATCGGGCGTGAACAAGATCGTGACGTCGGGTTCGAAGTCGGCGACGAAGTCTCGAAGCAACCCGAACACGGTGTCGAGTTGCGACTCCACGTCCCGCTCGACGGTCACCTTGCCGAGCAGTGGGGTGTGGGACATAGCGACCAGGCTGGTGGGCATTACGCGCCCTTGTTCTCGTCGCGATGACCGTGGCGTAGGAAGTCGAGTTGAATGCGGTTGAACTTGTCCGTCTGTTCGTACTGCGGCCAGTGTCCGGCGTCCTCGATGACCGCGAGTCGGCCGTTGGGTAGCAGGTCAGCGATGCGTCGGCCTTCCTCGACCGGGCCGGACGGATCTTGCCTAGTCCACAGGACCAGCGCCTCGGTGGTGATGGAACGCAGGTCGTCGTCGGAGAACATGTTGCGTTTACGGGTCTCGAGGTTCTGCAGGGCCATGTTCGCCTCGCACGCAGCCAGCCAATCGGGCTGTTCGAAGATCATCTGCCTCGTGCGAATCAGGTCGTCGGTGACCATGGAGGGGTCAGCCATCAACCATTCGAGGCGCGCTTTGACGCGCTCCCAGCTCGGATCCGTAGCCGCCTCCATGCTGAGTGTGTAGAGCCGCTCCATGACCTTCGGGTTGGCCATCGTTCCGCCCATGGTGTTCAAAACGATTCGATTGACACGGTCAGGGTGCTTGAGAGCCATCGCGGCAGATACCCATCCCCCGACGGACTCACCGGACAGCGAGACGCGATCGAAGCCAAGGGCGTCCATGACTTCGAGTACCTGCTCGATGTAATGTTTGATTTCCAGTGGATGATCGGGTTTCGAGGAATATCCATGACCGATGAAATCGATTGCGTATACATCGAAGTGCTGGCCGTGCGACTGCAGGTTTCGGACGTAAGCCTCTGCGTGACCGGTGACACCGTGAAGCAGCAGAAGGGGTGGCTTATCCGCGGTGCCCGAGTGCAGGTATCGGGTTCTGTAGTTGGCGGTTTGAAGGAAGCCTTGGCTGAATTCGACCTGGTTCAGATCGGACCAGACCGAAGTGTATGACGTGGACACGAAGTCCTCCTAAACAACGTTGGGTATCTGTCAGCGACCGTGCGGAGTGGCGTCTGTTGCAAGGCCCCGCGAGTCTGCCTCATCCAGATTGCGATTCAAGGTGTCCCGCGACATCGCGATCGCCACGAGACTGATCAGTGTTGCGACGATGAGATATCCCGCCACGAACGAGTACTGGGCAGCCCCTTCGCTGCTGAGATGGTCTTGGCCTAGAACCCACACAGCAGAACTGATGATCGGGGTGAAGCTGGCCAGGACCGTGCTGATCTGGTAGGTCAATCCAGCACCGGTATACCGGGAGCTTGTGGAGAATCGCTCAGCAATGTACGCCGCGAGCGGACCGTACATCGATCCTTGAATTAAGGGATTGCCGATGAGGAAAGCGAGAAGCACTAAAGCCGTGACCCCACTGCTCAGCAGCCAGATCAACGGGAACGCCAACACGAGGCTGAGTGCGCAGCCCGCCAGCATCACTTTCCGGCGTCCGATCCGATCCGACAGACGTGCAAAATACGCGATGGTGAAGATGTGTACGAACGCGGCGCCTGCCTTGCACAGGAGCACTGCGGTGGAGCCCGTACCCATCTCGCGAGCGATCGAGATTGCGAACGTGGCCATGAAGCTGGAGTAGACGAATGCAGCGACACCACCAAGAGCGGCAATAGCAACCTGGGCGCGATACTTGGTCAGGATAACCATCACCGGTGCCTGCGTTTTGGCTTTGGTGGCGTTTGCCTTGGCTTGAGCGGCGAGGAAGAGCGGACTTTCGGAGATTCGAAGTCGAATGAACAGTGCGACGAGTACGAGTACAGCAGACAGAAGGAATGGAACTCGCCAACCCCAGCTCATGAATTGTTCTTCGGGTAGCAGCGCGAACCCGGCGAAGACCAAGGTTGCGAGCATCGCTCCGGCAGGCCCGCCCATGTTTGCGACGGAGGCCGCGAAGCCGCGCTGCTTCTGTGGGGCGTGCTCGAGCGCCATGAGCGCCGCGCCGCCCCATTCTCCCCCGACGGCTAGCCCCTGAACGATGCGCAAGATCAGTAGTATGACCGCAGCCCACGAACCAATCTGCGCGTGCGTCGGAACGAGCCCGATCGCGGTAGACGCAATGCCCATCATTGCCATGGTAATGACGAGGGACGATTTGCGCCCTATGCGGTCTCCCAGGTGCCCGAACAGGATTCCGCCGATAGGACGCGCAACGTATCCGACTGTGAAGGTCGCGAAAGAAGCCAACAAGGCCATGCTGGGACTGAGATCAGAGAAGAACAACGGACCAAAAACCAGAGCGGCCGCTGTTCCGTAGAGCAGGAAGTCGTAGAATTCAACAGTCGAACCGATGAAGCTCGACATCAAAATACGCCGGTACTCTTTCGGACTGGCAACCAAAGGCGCGTCGATCGAATCGACGCCTCCCTGTTGTTTTGCCATGATATTTCCTTTGCTTCAGTGGGGGGCTGCATTTTTGAGGAAGTCTTGTGAAGACGCGCACGAGGGTCTGTTCATTAGACGATTGACCGGCAAGCATCTCGCTCACTGTGCGTGACTCGATCAGCTGCAGGCAACCTTCCGGTTCAGGTGTCGAGGTGCCCGACACCGTCCGGTGGCACCCATATAGTGACACCACTGGTGTCGGTAGATAGCCAACGTTTGTCGTGCGCCACTTTCAGCGCGACGTCGACGAAGCTGAGTACTTCCTCACGCGCTTCGTGTTTTCGCCAGAACAGTGACCATGGGTAGTAGGCCTGAACGTCGTTCAACTTGTACCAGTTGTAATACTCGGAACCTGGATAATCGCGCATTCCGTTCAAGGCAAGTACTGGTGGTAATTCACCGCTGATCTGTCCTTGGCCGATCGCTTCGAGCATAGTGTTGTCGTGTGGGACGACTTCGAGGTCTACCTCGAAATCGTGGGCGAGTTGTTGGCAGAATGTGCTCCATCCAAGAAATCTGTCACTGAACAGTCCTGTGTATCCGAGCCGGCTTTTGGCCAAAGTGACCGTTTCCAAAGGATGGATACTCAATACCATCAACGCATCTAATCGTAGCGGGGCGGACTCGATTCCTGGAATATGTTCCATCAATCGACCCATTCCTACGTCGAGGCGACCTTCAAGGACTGCTTGAATTTGCTCGACGCTGAGCATGTCGTGGAAGCTGACTTGCTGCCGCGGGTTGCTTTTTCGGTACGTTTTCCAGCAGTCTTGCATCATTCTGCGGCCACGAATTTCGGCTACACGGACAGGCGGGCGTTCGGACCGAGACAAGCCGAGCAAGTTATCGGTCGCAACCATCACCGCATGTGCGTACGGCAGTAGTCTCGTTCCTTGTTCCGTCAGGACGATGTGAGAATGGTGCCGTTCGAACACCGGGTACTCCAGGAGACTTTCCAGTTTTCTGATGTGATTGCTCACGCCCTGCTGTGTCATTCCCAGCTTTACGGCGGCTTGAGTGAAACTTTGGTCACGGGCGACCGCGGCGAACGTACGGACGAGTCGTGTGTCGATGTCGCGAGGCGTTCGGGCGCCGGCTGCCGCGTCCATGGGCATCTATCCTTCCGTCGCAGGAGGCTCATGATCGAACACCTGCGCCCAGTACGTGTGCAGCGTCATCGACGGATCCACTTGCCGCGACGATCTGCCGCATCTTTCCCAGGATCTGTGGTTGATCGACGAGTACTCCGCCACTGATGATGCCATTGCGGCTGTACACGCCGACCAGATTTCCGGGGTCGGTTTCGCCTTGCTGGTCAAGGATGTCGAGGTCGTCGGTCTGGCGAACCAATCCGAGCAGTTGTACCTTGAGTTCGAACTGGTCGGTCCACATGTAGGGAACTTCGGCATCGAGTCGTGCTGTCGACTTGTCTTCAATGCCGAGTATCGCTCGGGCCGCGCGTTTGCTCTGCCGCACGGCCGAGAACCAGTGTCCTGCGCCGGCGGCCGTCACGTCGCCAGCCGCCCAAATGTTGCCTCGAACGTTTCCATCGGTGCGAACGTTTATTGCCTTGGTCATCGGATCGGCCAGCTGTGGCACCCAGGCCGAGTTGGGGCGCGCGCCCACCGCGACGAGAACCATGTCCGTCTCGATGATTGTCTGGTCCAGTATCTGCACACTAGTCACGCGGTCGACTCCGTGAACATCGACCACGAGGGAATTGTTGATGATGTTGACGCCGCGGGAGCGGTGCAGCGCGGTGAACCGAGCGGCTAGCTCGTGTCCGAGCGGCTCGAGCACGCTGTCGCCGTCGGTAACGATTGTGACGTCCTTGCCCATGGAGACAAGCTTGGCCGCAGCCTCGGTGCCGATGAACCCGCCGCCGACGATGACCACTCGTTGTGCCGTCGTCAGCTCGTCGCGGACGGCGCGCGCGTCCTCGACGGACCGCAAGAGGTGAAGTCCTGGCACAGGTCGGAACCAGGGCGGGCGGTTCGGGCCAGCCCCCGTGGTAATCAGCACGTGGTCGTAACCCACCACCTGACCCGAGGCCAGAGTTACGGTGTTCGATTCCTCGTCCAACGCCGTTGCGGGGTCCGCGCTGATGAACTCGACGCCGAGTGTCGTGAGCTCGGATGCATCGGCCAGCACAAGGTCATCGAACTGGCTCTCTCCTGCGAGGAATTGCTTCGACAGCGGTGGTCGGTCGTACGGCAGTGCCTCTTCGTCTCCGATCATGGTGATCGCACCGTCGTAGCCCAGAGCCCGCAGATCGCGGATGGCTTTGACCCCGGACAGAGAGGCACCGACGACAACGACATGTTTACCCATGGTTGTCACCTCTGGAGAGGACGATGGCGGCGGCCGGGCATTCGGTCACCGACTCTTCGGCGATATCGAGGACGTCATCGGTCACGTCCCCGAGGACGACGGCTTTGCCGTTCGCGTTCATCTCAAACAATTCGGGCGCGATAATGGTGCACAGTGCATGGCCTGCACACTTCTTTTCGTCGACGGTGATTTTCATGCTGGTTCGCTTTCTGCATTGACGATTGCCACGTGCAATGGCCGCTGAGTGGCATCGGCGGCGGTGGCCGCCCCGAATGCCGCGTCGAGTTCGGAGAGGCTGAAAGACTGTTCGCACAGGCGTGCAAGCTCTGGAACTTCCTGCATCCAGTCGAAGGCGGCACCGATCGCCCAGCTCGGCCGAGCCCATAGTCCCTGGATCCGCAACTCTTTGCGAATGATGTCGTCGACAGGAATCTCTGCACGTCCCGATCCGCGTTTGAGACCGCCCCACAGCACCGCTCCTCCGGTCGCGGCGATTTCGATGCTGGTTACCAGCGGCCTTGCTGCGCCGGGTGTCATGTCGATGACCAAATCGGCCTGGCCGCCCAATGCTTCGATGATCGCTTCCGTCGATGACTGATCGGGATCGACGGCGAGCGTTGCGCACCCGAACGACGCCGCCAACTGCAAGCGGTGACGATCGAAGTGCGTGCCGACCACAAGGGCATGAGCACCGCCTCGGAGGGCAGCCAAAGCCGACGCGATGCCATGTTGCCCTGCTCCGATGACAACCACGCGCTGTCCTGGACGCAGATCACCACTGTCGCGGGTCCACGCCAATCCGTTGGACAGCGGAATGAACAATGTGGCCACGTCATCGGGCACAGAATCGGGGACTCGGTGGATCTGAGTCGACGGGTGTAGATACATTGTGCGGGCGAAGCCGCCCCACAGCGAGGGCGCGACGTCGATCGTAGTGTCGCCGTACCGCACTCCGGATCGCATGCACACTCGGTGCTGACCGCGCCTGCAAAAGTCGCAGTTCATGCACGGGATACCCTCTTCGATCGCGATGCGGTCACCGACCTCGACACCCCAAGACCTCGCGGTTGTTGTGCCTATCGTTCCGATTCGGCCGATCACTTCGTGTCCGAGAATTACCGATCCGCCATGGTCTTTCTGCCCCTCGAAGCTCGCGACGTCGCTGCCACACAAGCCGCAGGACAACACGTCCAAGGTCCCGCCGAGATCTGCGACGTCAGGCAGCGTGAACTCGCGCTGCTCGAAGGATTTCGGCGCAGTAAGAACGTGCGCTGACGTGGTACTCATCGTTCTTCGACCTCGGTTCCGTGTTGGTACATGGGACCGCTCACCACCAGCAGACGGTCGGACTCCCCCGATTCGCACAGGCTTGCCAATTCGAGTGGGTCCATGTACGTGCTCGCGTCCGTCTCGAGGTCGGTGAATTTCAGGCGCACACCACACTGGCCGACCTCGCGGGAAATGCGGATGCTGGCGAATTCATTGACGAAGTCCATGTGCTGGGTTTTGTTTTGTGACATCGGTCTGGCACCAGTCACAGCGGAAATGTGAGATTGGACAGGGGTGCGTTCGCGCCGAGGAGTTGGACTTTCTTGCCAGCGATGACCCATTGGTCTTCCTCTTGGTCGAGCCAGTAGGTGTAGCGGCCCGAGTACTCGGTGATCCGTTCACGTCGGAGCTCCGACAGTCGGAATGGCAGCGTCCAGATTTCGGTGAACGAAGCGTTCGGATTCCATTCACTGGCTTCCAGTCGAAGCCCCTGGCCGAGGATTCGAACGGTCTGAGACGCGGGATCTTGCGAATGGAAGTCGCCGCCTGTCAGACGCGAGATTCGGTCCTGCAAGCGTGCCGCATCGTCGTAGATCACGTTGATTGCGTTTCGCGGCTCGGGTGCGAACCAGTCGTAAGGAGCCCAGTATCGGCAGTCGGCGCTGAACAGCGTGGCCCATTCGTCGTATCGCCGCTCGTCGAGCAGGATCGCCTCGTGGTTGATAAAGTCGACTGCGCTCAAGTTCATTTCGCATCTCCGTTGCTCTCGCGCATCAGTCCGGCCCAGTGCAGCCATTCGGCCCGCTGCGGTAGTTCGTCGGTGACATGTGAGTGCGCAAACGGGTGGTCCCGCACTTCTCGTTTGAGGCCGCGCTCGAACAACAGCCATTCGGCGTCGGTATCGAAACCGGAGGCAACACGGCGGAACATTTCACTGTCGTCCGGTACGCCGAAACCTGCTGCGGAGTAGAATAACTCGTGGCTACGAATTCTGAGCTGGTTGATCCCTTCAGGGACGCCGTCGATGGTCGTCGGCGTGTACTTGACCACCGTTTCGGTTGCCGAGACCGGTACGATTTCGCGAATGTGAACGCCGATGATCTGAAGGTTCGGGAAGACCGTCAAGTTGAAACCGAGGTGCACCGAATCACCCAACAGCTGTTCGAGTTCGTCCGTCGGGAGCTCTTCTCGCAGTTCGGCAACTATATCGTCGGCGTCAGGCGCAAGAAGTGCCCGCTTGTGGTAGTGGTTCCCCACCGAGTTGCGTTGATCGAGGATGGTGTGACCGTTACCCAAACTACGTGCGCGGGCCTGCGATTCGGCACCGAGGTACGAACCGCTCGATTCCTCACCGGTACGGTTGCCGACGATACGGAAGAACGATCGGTGCGCAAAATTGGGATGATAACCGTCGCACCCATTCTCGAGCTGCAGCTTCCAGTTCCCTGGATACGTCAGCTGTTGAGTGCCGTGCCTGGCCAGAAGGGGCCTGCCTCCCGCGGAATCGACGAACAGATCGATGAACTCTTTCGCTCCGGCGAGGTGTTCTTCGAGGGGCACGGCGTCTGAATTCAGTGATGCGAAGATGAAGTCGCGGTAAACCTCGACTCGGGGGATCGCCAGCAGTCCCAGGTTGGGCTTGTCGAGGTCCTCGTAGCCGTCCGGGAAAGTGACACCGACGAGTTCCCCGCTGTTCTTATAGGTCCACCCGTGGTACTCGCAGCGGAAGAAGCGAGCGTTGCCTTTGTCGGCCTGACACACACTCGCACCACGGTGTCTGCAGCGATTCTGCAGAATGTGAATCTGCCCATCGCGTGCACGAGAGATGATAACCGAGCGTCCGGCGATCTTTGTTGTCTTGTAGTCGCCAGGCTCCGGAACCTCCGACGCGTGTCCCACGTAGAGCCACGACCGTTCGAAGATCTTGACCATCTCTGCTGCAAAGAGTTCTGGATCCAGGTAAGCAGACTTGCGGACCCTCGACGCATCAGCATCCAGGTAGTAGTCAGGATCGGTCGCGCTGTGCACTGAAACCTCCAGGCTTGAAACGAAACGATGGACGGGCTGTCGTCGCATCACGCCCTCGAAGCTAGGTGACCGTGCTCACAAAGTCGACATCAGTAGTGTTGTGGGACACAACAAAACGTGGTTCGCGGTCGTCGTTCCGGGCGGGACACACTGCAACTAGTCGAGCGGCGTGTCGAGCCGTTGTGCCGCGTCATGGCTGGATAGGAGTGCAGTGAAGTATTGCGTGTACGGACTGGGGTCCATCGGAGGCCACCTGGCCGCGCGTCTCGCAGGCGCAGGAGCGGACGTCAGCGCCGTTGCCAGGGGTCAAACATTGGAGGCGGTTCAGCGGCATGGGCTTCGGATTGCAGCTGGCCCCGACTCCGACGAGCATCGGTCGTTTCGAGTGCCTGTGAGCGACGACGCCCGCGATTTCTCGGACGCCGACTGTGTGATCGTCTCAGTAAAAGCGACTGCACTGCCGTCAATTGCGAGGTCATTGACAGAAATGATCGGACCGGGCACGACCGTGTTGACCGCGATGAACGGTGTGCCATGGTGGTTCTTTCACGGCTTGGACACCGATGTCGATGCATCCCGGCTCGAGAGCATCGATCCAAAAGGCCATCTGTCGGCGGCTGTACCCGCCACCCAGGTGGTGGGCGGCGTGGTGCACCTGAGCGCATCGGTGGTCGCGCCCGGAGTATTCCGCCATACTGCTGGGCAGCGACTGATCATCGGCGCCCCCGGGGGAAACCGGTTGAAGGCCTCCACGATTGAGGTACTGCGACAGGACCTTTCGAGATCCGGCTTCGATATCGAAGTATCGGATCGGATCCAAACCGACGTCTGGTACAAACTCTGGGGCAACATGTCACTGAACCCGGTTGCTGCACTCACTGGCGCCACTACCGATCGCATCTTGTCAGACCCGTTGCTACGCAAGTTCGTCTCGCGCTGCATGCTCGAAGCCAGTGAAGTGGGCTCGCGTCTAGGCCTGCCGATACAACAAAAGCCGGAGGACCGCCTGCGCCTGACGCAGAAGCTGGGTGCGGTTCGGCCGTCGATGCTGCAGGACGTCGATGCCGGACGATACATCGAACTCGACGCCTTGGTGGGCGCCGTTGCCGAAATTGGGCGCGAGCTCGGCGTGTCCACACCGAACGTCGACACCCTTATGGGCCTTGCGCGTGTGCACGGGAAGCAGCACGGCCTGTACCCGGCCTAGATCCTAGAGAATTCCATATACCGTCGATCAACGAAGCTTTTCGAACGAGGCAACTATGACGAAACCTGACGATACCGGCACATCGCACTCCGAGGCCACGCCATTGACTGCGTTGCTCACCGAGTTGCGCGGGCGGGGTCTAAGGGCCGATGACTCGGCGCTCACTCGATCGATGTACACCAGCGACGCGAGTCTCTATCGGGTGATGCCGAAAGCTGTCCTTTATCCGCACACCTCAGACGAACTCGCCGCGGCAGTGCAATCGACACTGAGCACAATGATCCCCATCACCCCTCGGGGAGCCGGGACGTCCTGCGCAGGCAATGCAATTGGCCCCGGCGTCGTCATCGACACTCGTCGCTACCTCGGCCAGGTTCTTCAGGTGGACCCCGAGACCAGGACCGCCACCGTACAGCCGGGAGTCGTTCAGTCATCCCTGCAAACGCATGCCGCACCCCACCGGCTGCGCTTCGGGCCCGACCCTTCGACCAGCAACCGGTGCACGATCGGGGGAATGATCGGCAACAACGCCTGCGGCCCGCGCGCACTCGGCTACGGCAGAAGCGCCGACAACGTCGTGGGACTCGACGTCGTCACTGGAACCGGGGAGCGGCTGAAGCTGAGTACGGGACACCACTCGACATCACCTACCCTCGATGCACTACAAGCCCTAGTCCGAGACAACCTTGCTCTCATTCGCACCGAATTCGGCCGTTTCGGCCGCCAGGTATCGGGATATTCGCTCGAACATCTGTTACCCGAGAACGGATTCAACGTCGCACGTTTCCTCGCGGGCACCGAGGGTACGTTGGCGGTCACGGTCGAAGCCACCGTCCGATTGGTACAAGATGCCGAACACAAGGTCATGGTCGTCCTCGGTTATCCCACCATGCCCGAGGCTGCAGATGACGCCCCATCCATGCTCCTGCACAATCCGACCGCGGCCGAAGGACTCGACCGTCGAATCGTCGATGTCGTCGCCGATCAACAAGGGGCAGAGAGCATTCCGCCCCTGCCGCAGGGCAACGCCTGGGTCTTCGTCGAACTTGTCGATGATGACCACGATCGACTCGTTCAGCGGGCCGAGAATCTACTGGCCAACGTAGCTGCAACGGATGGTTGGATCGTGAACGAATCGGCCGCCGCTGATCGGCTGTGGAAGATCAGGGCCGACGGTGCGGGCCTCGCCGCCCTGAGCCTCGACAAGCCCGCATACGGCGGTTGGGAGGACGCTGCTGTCCCGCCCGAGAAATTGGGTGCCTACCTCCGCGAGTTCGACGCATTGCTGGCTGAACACGGTGTGCACGGCTTGCCGTACGGGCATTTCGGAGACGGTTGCGTGCATTGCCGAATCGACTTCCCCCTCGACATGCCGGACGGCCCCGCCGCCTACCGCCGATTCGTCGAAGCCGCAGCCGACTTGGTCAGCAGCTACGGTGGATCTTTATCTGGTGAGCACGGGGACGGCCGGGCGAGGTCCGCCTTGCTTCCACGTATGTACTCCCCCGAGGCAATTGCTTTGATGGCTCAAGTCAAAGCCTTGTTCGATCCGAACAACCTGATGAACCCCGGCGTGCTCGTGGATCCACGGCCGGTCCAGTCGGACATGCGGATTCCGCTCGCGCGATCGAAACCGATTTCACTGAGCCACCCATTGCTCGTGGAATCGATCCATCAGTGTTCAGGAGTCGGCAAATGCCTGGCCAACGGCGGTGCCGGCGGACAGGTGATGTGTCCATCGTTCCAGGCGACGGGAGAGGAAAAAGACTCGACCCGTGGTCGCGCGCGGGTTCTCCAGGAGATGATCAACGGCGAGTTCATTCAAGGCTGGGACTCTCCCGAGGTGGCAGAAGCACTCGACTTGTGTCTGTCCTGCAAAGGATGCTCACGCGACTGCCCGAGCGGCGTCGACATGGCTTCGTACAAGTCGATAGTCACTGACGAGGCGTACTCCGGAAAGCTACGCCCGCGAAGCCACTACACATTGGGGTGGTTACCTCGCTGGGCACGACTGGTTTCTGCCCTGCGGCTGGGACGAGTGCTCAACGCCGGCCTTCGATCTCCCTCGCTAGGGCGTGTCGTCCGCTGGTCAGCGGGGGTCGATCAGCGACGAAATCTGCCCGCGTTCGCCCATCGATCGAATCGGCGATCGACTACTGTTCCTGAGGTCGCTGGGAAACCAGTGGCGATCTGGGTGGATTCGTTCAGCGACGGCTTCGAGAACGACACCCTGGACGCCCTGCTGCGGGTACTGGTAAATGCTGGCTACCAGCCGACGTTCATCGACCGCAAGGCCTGCTGTGGCCTGACATGGATCTCCACCGGCCAACGCGACGCAGCCCGCAAACAACTCGAAGCGTCACTCGACGTGTTGTACCCGATTGTCGAGAGCGGAATACCCGTCGTAGGAGTGGAGCCCTCGTGTGTCGCAGTCTGGCGAAGCGATGCAACAGAACTAGTATCCGATCCCAGACTCAGCGCCGTCGCGAACGGCGTACAAACCCTAGCAGAGCTGTTGTCGAGAACCGCCGGATGGGAACCACCAGACCTGACAGGCGTCGACATCGTCGCTCAACCGCACTGTCATCACGCGTCCGTACTCGGATGGAACACTGACGCAGACCTTTTGAAACGAACGGGAGCATCGGTAACCACCGTGGGTGGGTGCTGCGGACTCGCAGGAAATTTCGGCGTCGAAGACGGACACTACGAAGTGTCGGTAGCCGTAGCCGAGCAGAACCTTCTACCCGCGGTCCGCACAGCAAAAGACAACACGATAATCCTTGCGGACGGTTTCTCCTGCAGGCTGCAACTGGAAGAACTCGCCGGAGAACAGGCGTCAACGCTCGCGCAACTTCTCGCCAGCCGTCTGTGAAGAGGATGGACACTCGATGAGAACGGTGCAACTGGGCGCCGGAGAGCGCGACGGCCAGGAGCCGCAGTAAATCGACGTTTCATCGTGCGAGAGGACGATTGATACACAGGAGGACATGAGATGGACGGTTTCACCAACCCTAGAATCGTTCGTAGGGTCCCGCGAGTATCCGAGCTCGCTCCACTACTGAAGTTCAAGCCGATCGCACGAAACGCAGTCGAACGCCGATTACGCGATGTCCACACCATCGAAGACTTACGCCGTGTAGCTGAACGCAGAACGCCCACCGGCCCATTCGAATACGTCGACGGACCCGCCGACGCCGAAATCAGTATCGGACGCGCCCGCGCAGCGTACCGAGATCTCAAGTTCCGGCCGCATGTGCTACGAGATGTGTTCGAGGTCGACCGTGGTGTCGAATTACTTGGGGAAAAGTACAACGCACCCTTCGGTCTCGCCCCCACTGGTTTCACACGCATGATGCACGTCGCAGGCGAAAAGGCCGTGGCCCGCGCCGCTGCTCATTTCAACATTCCGTATGGCCTTTCGAGCTTCGGTACCACACCTCCTATACTGAGGTTCGTGACGCAGCACCGAATGGCTCAAACTGGTTCCAGCTATACCTATCGAGTGATCGTGCCCGGTCCACTGAACTGGTACAAGACGCCCTTGACGCTGGATGCGAAACCCTTGTACTGACCGTCGACGTGCCCATAGGGGGTCGACGACTACGAGACCTGCGCGCAGGTATGACCGTTCCACCGCACTAGTTGGCCGGGCATATCTGTACGGACTGATGGCTGCAGGCGAAGCAGGTGTCCGCAGATCGATCGAAATCCTTGCGAGCGAAATTTCGCACACGATGACTTTGCTAGGTGTGAACAAAATCGCGGATCTCAACCCCGATCACGTGCGACTGCTCCGTCACGGATCCACTGACTGACCACCTCACGTTCCTACAGCGGCGGCTAGTCGAAGTCATGTGACTCAAGGAGTATTGTCCTCGCTGTTCGATCGCCACTGCCCGCGGCCGGTCCGACAACCCCATGTAAAATCCCCCGTGCTGCGACAGTTCTGCGAGCAGAACGCTCGATGCGCTGTAATCACGCAACTTCCGCGCTCTTGACCACCCGGACGCACTCAAGAGAATCGCGGCGGCAGAGCTGGCAATTGATCGCCGACAAGGGACGTCACTGCACGGTTTCGGTCGGGTGTCACCGGTTCTGTCGACCAGAGGGTTTATTTACAGGTTCAGCCAACACACTATTGAACTGCGCTGGACTGTCTCGTCAAGACACTGATTGTTCTCGGCCAGCGCGGCGTCGGCCAGGGCGAGGCCGCGTTGCAGTTATGCACGTCGTCGTCGCCGGCGGTGTGCAGGAGGACTTCTGCCAGTGGTCAGGTTCAAGGCTGGCTCGCTGGGCGGCGCAAACGTGCATGTCCAGTTCGTGCTGGTTTGCCACGGCCGTCAGGATCGCCAGGGTCAGAAGCCTCCGGGTGCGGTGTTCGAGACCCGTCACGGGTCCAGTTGTCTCGCCAAGCAGTTCGGGTGATGAAGTCGTGGAACGGTGCAGTGAATGCGCTAATGCGGGCGATGCTCCGGTCGACGTGCGCGTCACCGAGCACCGCGCGACGCACCCGCAACCCTGTCTCGTGCGCGGACTTCCGCTCGCCTGATAGTCACCGGAGGTGGTGTGCTCGATGATCCACCGCGTCACCTCACCGGCTGTTCGACGTTCGCCAGGAACGCTGCGCCCTCGATGGCATAAGAACTCGACCGGACGACACCGTCGGCGAGAATCCTCATGTCCGACGGCGTGGTCGCGGGATCGCAGTCCCGGCGATCACCAGCGTCGAGGCGATGGTGCGGCCGAGTCGGCCGTGCCGTCGAAGTCAGCCTTTGCTTCACTGCTGGCGGCAAACCCTCGGCCGAGGTTGCGGCGATCACGCTCCGTGTCGCACAGACCGATTCCGGATCCCCAGCGAGCAACGCCAGGATGAACCAGCGTTCTAGAGCACTGTCGGGAACCGATTCGGTACCGCCGTCCGCACTGGTGCAGCCCTGTCGGTCCACAACTGCGCAGAACCGAAACGCGCTGCTGTGCACAGCAGTGACAACGTCGTCACACGTTCGGGCCGGTGCAGCGTTATCTATTGCGCGACCGCACCGCCAGCGACAGTCCCACCAAGTGCACACGACCTCGTTCAAGCAAATCCATCACCGCGAGGATGTCGTCGGCGAGCGCGGCGACAGTGTACGGACCGTCGGTTACCACCGAGGATCCGTGCCCACGCAGATCCCCCGCGATGACGAGCAGCGAAACCAGTTACGGTCCATATCGAGGGGTCGTACCCTAATGATCCGATCAGCACCCACCGTCGGTCCGCTGTCACCCGCAGCGCGATAGGGAACGAGATCGTTAGACAATTCGACAGCATTACTGGCTTTCGTATCGAGTTCGTGCACAGGCTGCAGGGTCGAACAGGTTACGCACCCGGGGCAGGATCGGGATATTCAGTGACCGACGGATTGACGGCGAGTGATCGCCCCGACTCACACGCCGGTGTGACGCTCTTACGCGCATCCTCGGTCATGGAAGACACCTCAGCCGTCACTTGTTCGGCCAACAGCGGACCGTGCGTGAGGTGTCAGGTTCGACGCCATTGCATCGGTATCGGCTTCCAGCCTACCGATATGAAACACGAAGCAACTTGCGCTCTATCATGGCAACGAGCGGCACACGATTTCGACTTAAACGTAAGCGATAAGACTCACTCCCGATCTGCGTGCTGTCCTACTGTGGCAGACTCCCGAGATCAAAATTGAGGCGCCGCTCCCGTAGCTTCCCGCACCGATTCTGCGGTGATTCCGGGTGCGGTTTCGACGAGGACGAGGCCGTTGTCGGTGACGTCGAGGACGGCCATGTCGGTGATGATCCGCTGCACACATCCCCTGCCGGTTAACGGAAGTGAGCACTCCTCGAGGATCTTCGGCTCACCCTTCTTCGAGACGTGCTCCATCATCACGATCACCCGACGAGCACCGTGCACCAGATCCATCGCCCCACCCATGCCCTTGACCATGTGGCCGGGAATCATCCAGTTCGCCAGATCCCCGCTCGCGCTGACTTGCATCGCACCGAGAACCGCGACGTTGACCTGACCGCCGCGGATCATCCCGAACGAGTCCGCCGAATCGAAGTACGACGCACCCGGCAGCACGGTGATCGTCTCCTTACCGGCGTTGATGACCTCCGGATCCAGCTCGCCCTCGCTCGGGTACGGCCCGACACCGAGAACACCGTTCTCCGAAAGCAATACGACGGTGATGCCGGTCGACAGATAGTTCGGCACCAACGGCGGCATCCCGATACCGAGGTTGACGTACTCCCCGTCGTGCAATTCCTGCGCGACCCGTGCAGCCATCTGCTCGCGGGTCAGTTTGATGATCGTCTCGCTCATGCCCGCACCGTCCGCTGCTCGATTGTGACGTGTAAGGGTTCAACACATCTTTGACCGAACGTCATCGGTACATATCATCCACATCACCCCTGCTGGAAAGCATTGCGTGTGCCTTCTCCTCAGCCCCAAGAATCCGATGCAGACATCACCCGCCGAGTCACAGTCCAGATCCGGTTACGCGCGATCACAGAGATCCACAATGATTCACCGGTCAGCGAGGTAGCCGAACGATTCGGTGTCACTCGACAGACCATCACAGCGTGGCGCAAGCGATACGAGAGCTCCGGTCTCGACGGCCTCCTCGACTCATCGAGGCGGCCACACTCGAGCCCGCTACGCATCCACGCAGACGTCGAAGCCCTCATCTGTGAGATGCGCCGACATCATCGCCGGTGGGGCGCACGTCGCATCTGCTTCGAACTTGCAACCGTGCTGGGACAACGGAGCCCATCCCGTGCCACCGTCCACCGAGTCTTGGTCCGCAACGGATTGGTCAATCATCAAGAACAACAACACAAACGGATCTACAAACGCTGGCACCGCGAAGCGCCGATGCACCTGTGGCAACTCGACCTCGTTCCAGCAGGGTTGAGGTTTCGACGACGCCCCCGGCCTCGGTGCTTGCAACACCGAGAATCGCCGGGGGCGTTTCGATTTCGTATGGGTCGGGAGTCAAGGGCATGTCAGGCGACGACGGAGCTGGTGCGCGCCGCTTCCTCGAGTCTTTCGATGTATTCGTCGATCGCCGTGTCGGGGATCAGGCGGCGCTTGCCCGCTTTGACGCTGCGGATTTCGCCTGATGCCAACTTGTTGAACAGATTCGAGCGTCCGAGTCCCGTGCGCGCCATCGCTTCCGGAACCGAGTACAGCCGTCGTGACATGAGTTTCCTCCCTCAGAGCTTTGCGTTGTTGATACACATTTCAGGCCGCTCGAACCTTTCGTCCAAGTAGCACCACCACAAGCTAGCAACTGCGCCCCATTGCCACAACCCCACGGACATTTCCGCTAGACTGCGTAACCATGACGCAGTCTTGGGCAGAAGATCTCGTCGCGCGCATCGCGGGCGAGGTCCGGCGGTTACGCGGCAAAGAGCATGCAGCTCTCTCTGCTGCGAAGCTCTCCGATCGCACATACGACATCGGATTCGGCATCTCGCGGTCCGTCGTGGCGGACCTCGAGAACGGCCGCAAGAAGAGCCTCGACATCTCTGAACTCCTCGTCCTCGCAGCGGCGCTCGCCGTCTCACCGGTTCAGCTCGTGTACCCGAATCTCCCAAAGGGCAACGTCGAGGTCCTGCCCGGACTTGACCAGGAATCACACGACGCACTGCGCTGGTTCAGCGGCGAAGCAGGCCTGATGAAACCCACTAACGACTGGGTCGACGACGAGAACGGCGAGCCGCTCGAAGTGTGGGCGCGGGAGCAGTTCGATCCGAAGAACGACCGGGTCAGCATCGTCCGCGACTGGCTCCAGGCCCTGCAGGCCATGCGTAAGGCTCGCGTCCAGCTTCGAAACGGACTGTCGAAGAAGGAATCCGCTGAACACATCGAAGCTATGCAATTCATGTACGAAGAAGCGCGGAAGCGCTCCGAGGAACTGTTCCGGCAGATGACCGAGCTCGACATGGCCATGGGCGATGAAGGTGCCGATGGCTAGGGACCCGTTCAACTGGGCGAGTGGGGACGAATCTCCACCACAACGTCAGGCGGCGTAAGCGTCGCGCGAGTGCGCATCAGAGATCACGACGGAAAACGACGTCTTGTCGAAGCGCGCGGCCGCTCTGCATCGGAGGCACGCCGAAAGCTGCAGGAGAAGGTCGCCAACCGTGAACCACCACATCCCGCACAGCGTGCAGAGCTCACCAAGACTTCAACGATGTCTGAACTTTTCACTTACTGGATCGCGCAGAAGGCCAAAAAACTAGAGCCGCAGACGATCACCGGTTACACGTATGCGTGGAACACTTACTGCGCGGCGGCTGTCGGTGAAGTCTTCATCCGCGAGATGAGCGCCGGAAAAATCGATTCGCTCATCGACTCGATCAGCGAGCGGACGATGAGCGGTGCACGGATATCGCGAATCGTTATGTCGGGCATGCTCGGAATTGCCGTTCGCTTCGACTTCCTCAGCCATAACCCCGTTCGTGATACCCCTCGGCCAACTCCCAAAAAGTCTGCAGTTCGCGCGTTGACACAGTCCGAATTGCACGAACTGCGCGAACGCGTTCAGAACTACTGCCGGCATCGAACGATCGACGAGGACGGTGTGGCCCATCCGAAGCTGGGGCCTAAGCCTGGTGCAGACCTAGAGGACATCCTCACGCTCTTGATCGCGACCGGTGCTCGGATCGGCGAGTTGCTTGCCCTCAAGTGGGCGCAGATCGACCTTGACGCTGCGGTCCCTACAGCGACGTTCAATGCCACGCTCGTGGTGCCGCGAGTAGCGGGCGAGCGGTTGTTCCGTCAGACCTATCGCAAAGGCGAAGCTCCTCCCCTAACGGTCGTGCTCCCGACGTTCGCAGTGAGAGCTCTCCTCCGCCGGCGGACCATGCCGACCTACTTCAACCCCGAGGACGCACTGTTCGTGACTGGCAACGGAAACTGGGTGTCGCCGGCGAACGTTCGCAGATCGTGGCGCGCCGCCCGCGGTGACGACTTCAAATGGGTGACTCCTCACACCTTGCGAAAGACCGTCGCAACACTGGTGAAGGAAACCTATGGGCTCGAAGCCGCGCAGGTTCAGCTGGGCCACGCGAACACGCGTGTCACTGAAGCGCATTACATACAAAGAATCACAGTTGCGCCTGACATGAGTGAAGCGCTGGACCAGTTCGCGCCGAAGCTCTAGGTTCCGCGGAGTCCTCGCTTCCCTTACTCCCGGCCGCCGTAGTCCGACGCGCGTACAGTGCGAAGGTGAACTGATGGTTCCATCCGTCGCTCAGATCCCCGCCGGTCAAGCTCACGCGAATCCGCCGCCCGCACGCTACTCCGGCAGCCCTTGCCGAGGCGCAAACGGCGTCAACCGAAGCGGACCGCGGCCGGTTCTCGCATCGCTGAAGCCTGGACGAAGGCTGACCAGCGGCGGAACTCGCTACTCATCACATTGAGCTCAAAGTGATGAGTAAGTGATGAGTTTGGCTGAAGCAGCCGAAAACCGAAACACCCCGCCTCCAGCTTTACGCTGGTGACGGGGTGTTTCTGGGTGCGCCATCAGGGACTCGAACCCCGGACCCGCTGATTAAGAGTCAGCTGCTCTAACCAACTGAGCTAATGGCGCCGATCCGCACCGCGTGTTCTCTGCGGTGCGGGAGAAACATTAACAGGAGAAACTGCCAGTTGTGAAATCGCCTGGTCAGAGGGCCTGTGTCAGCTGAAGATCTTGCGCACGACGAGTACGGCGACTACTGCGCCGACACCGATGAGCGTGAACTTCACCGGCGGCTCGTTCAGCTTGGCAACGATGCTCTGCTTGGTGTTCTCTGCGATTCGCTTGGGGCTGGCCCGCACGCTGAGCTCGTCCAGGGTGCTGGCGAGCTGGTTCCGAGCTGCCTCGATCTCGCGCTCGATTCTGTCGGTGTCCCTGGCCACGTGTCCTCCAACTTGTTGCAAATCCTGGCTGTCACTGTCGAGCCTAAAGCACTGCGTGTCTTGGACCGGCTCGGTGGTTAGTCTCGTCTGGTGACCGACACCAAGAAGCTCGAGGCCGGCGACCCGGCGCCCGCGTTCACTCTGCCCGATGCAGACGGTAACGACGTCTCCCTCGCGGACTACGCGGGCAAGAAAGTCATCGTCTACTTCTACCCCGCTGCCAGTACGCCGGGCTGCACCAAGCAGGCCTGCGACTTCCGTGACAGCCTCACCGAACTCAACGGCGAAGGCCTCGAAGTCGTCGGCATCTCCCCGGACAAGCCCGCGAAGCTCGCCAAGTTCCGCGACAAGGAAGGCCTGAACTTCCCGCTACTGTCCGACGAGGAGAAGGCGACGCTGAAGGCATGGGGCGCCTTCGGCGAGAAGAAGAACTACGGCAAGGTCTACGAAGGCGTCATCCGCTCGACCTTCCTGGTCGACGAGGACGGCAAGATCGAAGTTGCTCAGTACAACGTTCGAGCCACCGGCCACGTCGCCAAGCTCCGCCGCGACCTATCGGTCTGACGCACCCAACTTCTGCAGGAACAGAGCCTCGGCCCCCGCGAGATTTTCGATCTCCCGGGGGTCGACGCTTTCGTTCGGCGCGTGGATTCTCGCCAGCGGCTCCTCCACTCCCATCAGAATGATCTCGGCCTTCGGGAACGTTTCTGCGAGAACGTTGCACAGCGGAATGGATCCGCCCTGGCCCGCTGCCGCCACCGGCTTACCGAACGCCTCCGCCAATGCATCGCTCAGCGCTGCATATCCCGGACCGTCGGTCCTCGCCTCGAACGGCGATCCCACTGCCTCGGGTTCGACGGTGATCCGCGCGTTCCAGGGCACGTGAGCCTTCAGATGAGCGGTCAGTGCATCCTGCGCCTGCTGCGCATCGATTCCGGGCGGCACACGCAGATTCAGGCGGGCTGACGCCGTCGGCGAGATTGCCGCCGCCGACCCGACAACCGGCGGGCAATCGATTCCCAACACCGTGAGCGCCGGCCGAGCCCACACCGCGTCGGCGACCGACGACGAACCGGCCAGCTCGACACCGTCGAGCACCCCGGCGTCAGCGCGGAACCGATCTGCTTCGTAGGCGATGCCGTCCCACGTCTGGTCCGTCGTCAACCCGTCGACCACGGTGTTGCCGTGCGCGTCACGCAACGTGGACAGCAGTTGAACGAGGGCGGCCAAGGCGTCGGGCGCCGGTCCCCCGTACATCCCGGAATGGACTTCGCCCTCGAGTGTGTCGATACGCACGACGACGTTCGCGATCCCGCGGAGTGTCGTCGTCACCGTCGGTTGTCCGACGGCGGCGTTGCCGGTGTCCGCCACGACGATGATGTCCGACGCGAACAGCTCGGGCCGTTCGAGGACCAGATGCTCCAATCCCCCGGTCCCCATCTCCTCGGAACCCTCGGAGACGACGGTGATCCCGACGCCCAGTTCGTCGCCCAACGCCCGTAGCGCAAGCAGATGCATCACGACGTTGCCCTTGCAGTCCGCCGCACCGCGGCCGTACCAGCGGCCGTCACGCTCGGTCAGCTCGAAAGGCGCACTGGACCAGAGCTTGTCGTCACCGGGAGGCTGAACGTCGTAGTGCGAGTACAGCAGAACGGTCGGCGCACCTTCGGGAGCAGCGCGGTGCCCGACGACCGCCAGCGAGCCGTCGACGGTCTCGATCAGCTCCGCGGTCTCGAGCCCGGCGTCGACGAACGCGTCGCGCACCCACTCCGCCGCTCCGACGCATTCTTCGCGAGGAAACTGGCGCTCGTCGGCGACCGACCGAAACTTGACCAGCTCCGCGAGTTCGCGCCACGCGCGCGGCATGTCCGCAGCGATCCGTGCTCGTACATCCGACATCAGGACTCCTGACAGCTCGACCGATTCTCTCCGGTCATTCTGTCACCGCGGCCCGACACGTCAGTTGCCGGTGATCTCCTGCTGCAGCCACTCTGCGGTGTGCGCCCAGTGGCGATCCCATGCTTCCTGCTCGAGCTGCTCCTGAGACTTGCCGGGCTCGGGAACGATCGTCGGAACAGCGAACTCCGGCGGCGCGACCGTCGTCTTCGGCACCACGGCCGCTGCGGGCGGAATCGCCGCTGCGGGAATCGGAGTGAGCGCCTCGGCGGGCACGGCTGCGCCCGTCGTCGGATCGATCGTCCACTGCTGAGTCGTCGGATCCACCACGATCGGTTGTTGCGTGACCGGATCGATGACAACCGGGGCCGGAGCCGGCACCGCAGGCGGCGCAGGCGGCGTCACCTCGACGGACTGCGTTGCGCCGACCAAGCTGGTGTCGAGACCGTCGACCTCGGGAACCATCGCAGGACTCGCCTCGTTGGCGACAGGCGCGTTCGCGGGCAGCGTCGACGCCAGCGCGACCCCACCGGACAGCACTCCGGCCAGAAGAGCGGCCGTCAGCACGAACTTCTTTCGCGGAATGGACCCCGTCGACGAGGACGCGGGTTCGATCCGCCGCACCGCGACGTTCGGAGCAACAGCCGACAGCAGCGGAGCCGGGGCAACGGTGGATCGAACGGCGACGCGCTCGGCCCGACCGGCGATATCGGCGGGTGCCTCGGCGACGTGCTCAGGCGTCTCCGACGCCTCGGAGTCGAGTGCGAGCGAGGCTTCGGGCTCCACGAGCACCGGGAGCACCTCGTCGGCGTCCCCCGCGACAGCGAGGCTCGCGCCACACGCGGCGATCTGATCCGAGTCGCCGACGTGCACCACCGGGACTCCGAGGCCCAGGCTGAGGATGTCGACGAGATCCTTGTTCTCGGACCGATCACCGAACAGTGCGACGGCGTCGGGCTTGCGGCCCGCCTCGTCGAGCACCTCCCATGCCAGCGGGACGGTGCTGCCGATGCGCTCGGGCGTCAGAGAATCGAGGGTTGCAGTCTTCGGCGTGGACAGGCTGGCATCGGCGGCATCGGCCAGCGAGATCGACACGCCCTTCGGACCGAGGTAGTAGAGGAGCACGCACTGGGCGGCGTCGAACTCCGAGGACCGTGCAAGCCAACCGAGAAGTGCGGTCGACGCCGACACGAGCTGGATTCCGTCGAGGTCGTTCTCATCGATCGCACGGGAGAACCCGTCACGTTCGTCGGCGGATCCGTAGACCAACCCCATGGCATCGACGTCGATCTGCCGTCGTGCGGCGACAGCCTTCATCGCCTCCACTGCGGTGGGCAGCGAGGTCGATGCACCGCCCTTCAGCGAGGTCACCTGGCTCGCCACTACCGCGTCCGCTTCGATATCGAAGAGGACAGCATTCATCGCACCTGACTCGACTGAAAGACCAATGGTCGCCACGTATGTTCTCCTGTGCCTTTGGGTGAGGCTCCCGACATGAGCGCCCCCGATACGCGATCGGCGACGCACACCCTGCACGAAAACGTAACTACTGGTGTGAACCATACCCAACGATTGTTTTCTTGACCAGAAAACAACCTATTACCTGTCACAAGCCGATTACAAGGGGGCATGTTGCGATTGACAACCAATCGCCGTCCAACGGTGTCCTTCGATACCTGTTACCGCGCGTTGTGGAGTTCAGGCACGTCAGGCCGCTAGCCTGGGTGGGTGGAGTCCTCTGCTAGCGCCCAAACCGCGAGACGTCTCGACGCTGCGCTCGAATCGAACGCACAGACGCAGGAGCTGATGCCACGTCGTCGCCCCACGCAGGAACGCAGTCAACGCAAGTTCGACGCCCTGCTGGCCGCATCAAGGGATCTCCTCAGCGACGTCGGATTCGAGTCCTTCACCTGCGAGGAAGTAGCGGCCCGGGCAGAACTGCCCATCGGCACGCTCTACCAGTTCTTCGCCAACAAGTACGTCATCGTCTGCGAGCTGAACCGGCAGGACCTCGTCGGAGTACAGCAGGAGCTCGCTGAGTTCAACGGCGAAGTTCCCTCCCTCGACTGGCTCCGATTCCTCAACAAATTCGTCGACCACATGGCAGGCATGTGGATGTCGGACCCGTCGCGCCGTGAAGTCTGGCTGGCCATGCAGTCGACACCGTCGACCCGCGCCACCGGCGTCATCCACGAACGCGAATTCGCCGACCAGGTCGCCAAGATGCTCGGACCACTGACCCCGCGCACTCCCCGAGCCAAACGCAACCTCATGGCCCAGGTTCTGGTGCACGTCGTCTACTCGATGCTCAACTTCTCCGTCCAGGACGGCCAGAGCCACGAGGACGCCGTCGCCGAACTCAAACAAATCATGACGGCCTACCTCCTCGTCGCCGAGAAACAATCCCGGCGCTCCGGCGCAGCCGCCGTCGACTGACCCCCTGTTTTCGGGACCGAACGTGACGTTCGGTCACTTGGAGTGACCGAACGGTTCATTCGGTCACCGTGAAGGGGGCCCAGACGCCGAAACGCCGGCCCATCGGAGATGGACCGGCGTCGGGCTGAGCTACTGACTCATTCCTCCAGAATTGCCACGGCGGCGGCGATGTCGCCGTCGTGGGTCAGGGAGAGGTGGATCTTCACTGTCGGCAGGAATTCGAGCGCCATGCCGTGCAGTTTGATCGAAGGTCGACCCCAGGCGTCGTTGACGACTTCGATCAAGGGGTAAGGATTGTCTCCGATCTGCGGAGGCCGAGCGAAGCGCGAGGTTGCCCAGGCCTTCAGTACGGCTTCCTTGGCGGCCCACCGTGCTGCGTAGTGACGGGCCGGGTCGGAACTCTTCGTCGCCGCGTGCCGACGCTCACCCGCGGTGAAGCTGTCGCGGATCATCGTCGTGCCTGCCTTCTCCATCTGCTCGGCGAAGTCGGACACGGTCACCAGGTCGAAACCTACTCCCAGGATTGCCATGTCTACTTGCACCCCGGCAGACCCGAGCGGTAGACGTCGTCGTCGCCGAGACGTGCGTCGTCGGTGAGCAGGACGTCGGCTTCGAGCTCGCGGGACTGGGCCGACGGCGTTCCGTCGTGCCCGAGCCTGCGGTCGTCGGGACGCTCGTACAGTGCGTCGCCTCCGACCATCGCGGAGATGAGCCTGCGCTGACCGGCGATCCGACGCTCGTTGGATCGAGCGACGTACTCGTCGCGGCGCTCCGCCGGAACGGCCTCGATGAACGCCTGCGGGTGAACCACTGCGATCAGCCCGGACACGTGTCCGAAGCCGAGCGAGGTCAGCAGTCCGGCCTTCAGCGGCACCGAGTCACCGAAGCGAAGCGGTTCACGTGCCCAGACGAGGTGTTCGAACTTCGTCATCTTGTCGTCGACGCAGTCGAGGCTGCGGTTCGGCGGGATGACGCCGTTTGCGAGCACCTGGCACAGGCCGATCAGCTGGAACGCTGCGGCTCCACCCTTCGAGTGTCCGGTGAGGCTCTTCTGCGAGACGACGAACAGCGGCGCTCCGTCGCTGCGGCCGATGGCCTTGGCGAGGCGGGTGTGCAGCTCCGCCTCGTTCGGGTCGTTGGCCGCCGTCGAAGTGTCGTGCTTGGAGATCACGGCGACCTCGTCGGCAGTGACGCCGAGTGCGTTCAGAGACAACGCGAACGTCGAATCCTTGCCGCCGCGACCGGCACTGAGCGCACCGAGTCCCGGAGCCGGGATGGAGGTGTGCACACCGTCGCCGAACGACTGTGCGTACGCGACCACACCGAGGACGGGCAAGCCCATCTCGAGCGCCAGGTCACCGCGGGCCAGCAGGATGGTTCCGCCGCCCTGCGACTCGACGAATCCGCCGCGCCTGCGGTCGTTGGCCCGCGAGAACCGTCGATCGCTGATTCCCTTGGCCGACATCGCTGCCGAGTCCGCGGTGGCCGACATGTCGCCGAAGCCGATGATGCCTTCGGTACTCAGGTCGTCGAAGCCGCCGGCCACGACGAGCTGCGCCTTGCCCAGCTTGATCTTGTCGACGCCTTCCTCGACGGAGACCGCCGCGGTGGCGCAGGCTGCGACGGGGTGAACCATCGCACCGTAGCTACCGACGTACGACTGAACCACATGCGCCGCAACGACGTTCGGCAGTGCTTCCTGCAGGATGTCGTTCGCACGAGCGTCGCCGAGCAGCGTGTCGATGTACAGCGAGCGCATCGACTCCATGCCGCCCATACCGGTGCCCTGGGTGTTGGCGACCAGCGTCGGGTGGGTCCACCGCATCAGTTCCGACGGGTTGAAGCCCGAGGAGATGAACGCGTCGACCGTGCAGACGATGTTCCACAGGGCGACTCGATCGATCGAGCTGGCCATGTCGGCAGAGATTCCCCACTTGGTGGGATCGAATCCGGTCGGAATCTGTCCACCCACGGTGCGGGTGAGCTTCATCTTCCGCGGAACGCGAATCTCGGTGCCGGCCTTGCGCGTCACCTGCCAATCGCTCGAGTCGGCGACGGGCGTGATCAGCGTGTGCTCCGGATCGGCAGCGGCGAACGACCGTGCGTCGAGCTCGGTTCCGACGACGAACGTGAGGTCGTTGTCGAGGAAGATCGACGTCATCAGCGGTGCGGTGTTACCGACCATCGCGCCGTCGTCACCGTAGGTACGGATACCGCACTTCTCGACGACGGTGTCGTGGTACTTGTCGGCGATGTCCTCCTCGGGGACGAAATCTCCGGACTCGATGTCGTACCAGCCGGGCTTGGGGTCGTTCTCCCAGGCGATGAGGCCGGTGTTCCACGCGAGTTCGAGAACGCCTGCCGCGGAGAGCTGCTCGTCGACCTCCATCTCGAAGCGGGTGCGGGCCGAGCCGTACGGTCCGAGCTCGCCTGCACCGACGATGACGACCAGGTCCTTCGGGTCGACGTCGAGCGCGGGCCATGCCGGAGCAGTCGTCGCGGCGAGACGCGGCGGTGCGGGCAGTGCGGCGATGACCGAGCTGTCGGCTTCCTCCGTGACCTTGTCCGACGCAGCGGCTGCCGCCTCACGAGCGAGCTCGACGAGGTTGAGCTTGGTGTTGGCCAACCCACCGGTGAGGTCCGCGAGCAGCGGAGCCTCCGCGGCCCGACGACGTGCCGACGGCTCGCTGAGCTTCAGCAGCTCGGTGGCCATCTCGTCGGTCGACCAGGTACGGACGCCTTCGGCCTCGACGGCTTCGACGATCGGGTCGTTTCCGCCCATGAGGCCGGTTCCACGAACCCACCCGATATGAGCGTGGGCGATGGACACGCGCTCGGCCCAGTTCTTCTCCGAACCCCACTTCGCCGCGATGGCGTCGAGTGCGGCCTTCGACTCGCCGTACGCGCCGTCGCCACCGAACATTCCGCGGTTCGGGGAACCGGGCAGCACGACGTGCAGGTGAGTGTCGATGTCGCTGTCGTAGCCGATCTTCGACAGTCCACCGATGAGACGCTCGACCGACCACAGGAGCACACGCATCTCCATCTCGGCGCGGCCACCGGCGTCCGTGAGTTCCCCGACGACGCGTGGTGCGGCGAACGGGAACAGCAGCGTCGGCGTGATGCCTGCCTTGACCAGTGTCTTCGCTCCACCGGCGTTGTCGACCTGATCGCTGCCGATCCACTCGATGAGCGCGTCGACGTCGGTGTACGACGCGATGTTCGCGGGCACGACCCACAGCGTCGCTCCGGCGCGAGCATTGTCGCGGTAGAGGGCGCGGTAGAAGCCGAGGCGCTCGTCGTCCAGACGTGAGGTGGTGACGAAGACCGTCGCTCCCCCGCCGAGCAGCTTGGCTGCAACGGACGCCGCGATGGATCCCTTGCTGCCTCCGGTGATCACGGCGACCTCGTCGGACCAGACGCCCTTCTCCTCGGAGTCGAGCGCGATCGTCGCGATGCGGCCGTAGGTCTCGGCGAGAACAGCCTTCGCTTCGTTCTCCGCCTTGGCCTTCCACCACTGTGCCTGTGCAGCAACGGCTTTTCCTGCGCCGGCGAAGGACTCCACGGCAAGCTCGCCTGCAGTACCGAGCCACAGACGGGCCAGGTCCTCACGGGCGGTTGCCCAACGGTCGTCGATCAGCACCGCTCGGCGAGCGTCGAATGCCGGGGCGACGAGTCGCGGCCAGTCCGAACCGAGCTCTGCGGCAACCAGATCCACCAGAGCGGCGTCCGGGTTCTCCTCCGCGAGCGCGTTCGGTGCATCGGCGAGACCGAGCTGTTCGAGTACCAGGCGGGCTGCCGAGGCAAGCACACCGTCGCGTCCGGTGATGTGCTCGGTGAACTCGCCCAGTGCTGCTGCGTCGACGGTTCCGCCGCCTCCGCCGCCTGCGGCAGGCAGTGACACCGCGACACCGCGACGTGCCGCCACCGAAGCGACTGCGGCGTCGATGACCGCGTCGACGGCGCCGCCGTCGGCGAGAGGTCCGTCGGCGAGTCCGCCCAGCGCACCGCCGCGAACCGAAGCGCCGTCACGGGTGCCGAGGGCGACCTCGGCGGTGACGTGGTTGGCCCAACCGTCGCCCAGTTCCCAGGTCTTCTTGACGCGGTCCGCGATGGACGCAGGGCGTCGTCCCGAGGGACCGAAGACCTTGCGCAGGTGGTCGTTGATCGAGTCGCTCAGCACGGGGCCGAACGGCTTGTAGGTTCGGGCCAGCTTGTTGACGGTGCCGGAGAGCGCACCCATGTCGGCATCGGCGGCACCGTCGATGGCACCGAGCGACAGCTCCGAACCGAGGTCGACCAGCAGCTGGTTACGACGCGAGGAGACGCCGTCGCACAGTGCCTCGATGGTGTCGGCGGGGCCGATCTGATCGAGCTGCAGCTTGGTCCACAGACCGATGAGGATCTTGGTGGCATCCGCTGCACTGAAACCGATGTCGTCGGGACGCGGGCCACCGGACGGCGCCGCAGCGGGTGCGGCGGCAGGAGCTGCGGCTGCCGCAGTCGGAGCAGCAGGCGCAGCCGTCTCGGCAGGTGCCTCCTCTTCCTCCACCGGAGCGGGGTCGGTGTCCGTGCCGTAGACGATTGCAGCTTCGCGCTCGACATTGAGGACCTCGACGGGGAATCCGAAGCGGCCCGGCAACTTCAGCGTCTGCGACGCGAGGTTGGCGACGGTCGGTGTTGCGCTGAGTCCGATCTCGACGAAACGCTCGACGCCCAGTCCGCCGTCGGCCTCGTCGGCGAACAGCAGATCCTGCGTCTCGATCCAGCGAACGGGGCTGGCGAACTGCCACGCGAGCAGCTCGGTGAGCACCACGCGGCACAGATCGTGCGAACGCTCGGCCCAGGAATCGAAGTCCGCGAGGACGTCGTTCAGCGGCTCGGACGGGACGAGGTCTGCGATCTCCTGGATGAACGAGCGTTCGAGGCTGAACGGCCTCGGCACCAGGTTCGGCACGTAGCGGCCGATCAGGATCTCCGGGTCGAGATCCTCGGGCAGCAACGCCTGCAGGCGGTTACGGAAGTCGTCGACTCCCCCGCGCAGAACCGTCGAGTGGAACGGCACGTCGATGCCGGGAACCATGATGTAGGCGGCCTTGCCACCGAATTCCTCACGGCGCACGGCGATCTTCTTCTCCAGCGCGTTCAATCCGTCGACCGTGCCGGCGATCGCGTACTGCGAGCCGCGCAGGTTGAGGTTGACGATCTGAAGGAATTCGCCTGTCTCCTCGGCCACACCGGCCACGAACGCCTGAACGTCGTCGTCGGCCAGACCGATCTGCGACGGACGGATGGCGGCCATGCGGTAGTTGCTTCGTCCCGCCGCATCGCGGGGAACGAGTGCATGCATGGCGGAGCCGCGCTGGAAGACGACCTCGAGGACGGCTTCGAGCGGGAGAACGCCGGCGACGGCGGCGAGTGCGTTGTACTCACCGACCGAGTGCCCGGCGAGGATCGAGTTCTCCACGAACACACCGGCTTCACGAAGTTCGGCAACCTGTGCGACACCGAGGACCGCCATGGCGACCTGGGTGAACTGCGTCAGGTGCAGGACACCGTCGGGGTGCTTGTGCGTGACGCCGCGGGCCTTGAGAGACGTCGGGTTGTCCCGCACCACAGCGAGAATCGAGAATCCGAGTGCCTGACGGGTGTGCTTGTCGGCACGCTCCCAGACCTCACGTGCGGCCTTGGACCGAGCGCGAGCGTCGAGACCCATGCCCTGACGCTGGATGCCCTGGCCGGGGAACGCGTAGACCGTCTTCGGTGCTGCCGTACGAGCGGTCGCGACCATGACGAGTTCACCGTCGACGCGGCAACCCACCTCGATGAGCTCGGCGCCCTGGTCGAATCCGGTGCGGTCGACGCGCACGTCGATCTCGGCGCCGGGGCGCACCATTCCGAGGAACCGTGCAGTCCATGCAGTCAAGCGACGCGGCGGGGTCTTGGTGTCCGCGTAGTCGATCGCGGTGACAGCTTGCTGGGCGGCAGCGGAGAGCCACATGCCGTGCACGATCGGGCTGCCGAGGCCGGCGAGAAGTGCCGCCGGGTCGGAGGTGTGAATCGGATTGTGATCGCCCGAAACCTGAGCGAACGCAGCCATGTTGCGCGGTGCGACGATCGTGGCCTGACGACGACGGCGACGCGGAGTGTCCTTGGCGTCGGCCGAGACCGAACCGCCGGCACGGGCCGGGTCGGACAGCTCGCCCTTGCCGGTGCGCCCGCGAATCGCGAAGCGCTCCACCAGAGTCGCGACGGCCGGTGCTTCGGTGCCTTCACCGAGTGCAGCGCCGATCTCGACGGTGACCTCGACGACGCGGCCGAGGTCGGTGTCGAGCACGTCTCCGGCTTCGGCCTTGACGACGAGGATCGACGGGTCGGTGGGGAGCGTTCCGACGAGATCGACCGAGTGGTCGAGGTGGACCAGGTCGAGCATTCCCTCGATCACGTCTATTCCAGACGCGGTGCGCGTGGCACCGAGAACGGCGAAGACAGCAGGCCAGCATGCGCCGACGAGCACGTCGGGAACAGCCTTGCCGCTGACGGTCAGCGACTCGGGCAGGCCCGAACCGGTGACGCCTGCGTGGTCGGCGACCATGTCGGGGATCCAGGCGAGGCTGATACGCGCGGCACCGCCCTTGACCTTCGGGAGTTCCTGTCCTGCAGCAACTCCGAGAAGCGCGGACATTGCCTTCTGTGCATCCTCGGCGGTGACGACGGGTGCGCCTCCGTCGATGGTCGATGCGGGAACCGTCAGGCGGATCCGAACCTCTTTGCCGGGTGCGAGCGGAACCGTCAGCTCGACGTGCTCCGAATCCACGACGGTGAGGCTCGCGCCGGTCTGAGGATGCGTGGCGACGGACTCGGAATCGACGACCCACTCGGCGACGTCACCGAGACGTGCGACGGGGTTCTGCGTGGTCCGCGACGCCCAGTTGACGTCCGGTGCTGCGAGAACGATGCCGAGGAGGCCGGGGGCAACGTCGGAGTTGCGACGGCTCGACACGGACTCGGCCTCGACACCGTCGGCGAGGAGTTCGTCGGCGGTCGCCTTCTCGAAGCGATCGAGAAGTTCTCCGACGGGCTCGTCGACGCGAGTGATGCCTGCGACGGCGACCGTGCCGGGAATGATGCAGACCTGGTCGGCGGAGTAGCGAGCATCGTGTGCCTGCCACAGCGAGTCACTGCGCCACCAGCGTCGAACGTCACCGTCGACGACGGGGACGAAGTTGACCGGCTTGCCGGGCATCCGGCACAGCGCGGTGAAGAACGTGATGTCGGCGGGGTGCAGTACCACCTCGGACGCGTCGGGGAACTGCGCGACGAGCGAGCGAATCGCGGCCCGCGGGCGTTCGAGGGTGTCGACGTCGGCGAACAGCGTCGGGATGGGGCCGCGATCGACCGGGTGCAGGCGAGCTTCGGCGCGCTGCAACATCTCGAGGAAGCGAGTACGCCAGGTGACGTCGAGCCACACGGATTCGCGTGCCTCGGAGACTGCGTCGGTGAACTCACCGCCGCAGTCGAACTCCTTGTGGACGTCCGCACCGACAGCCAAGTCCAGGTAACGGGTCAGCCACTGCAGGTACGTCATGTCCGCGACGTCACCGAAGTACGGCTTCGCGGTGCCGTCGAGTGCGGCGATGATCTCGTCGCGACGCTTCGCAACGGCGTCGGCGTCTCCGGCGACGTCGTCGAGCAGACGGCCGCAGCGCGAGGCCGCGTTGTCGATCTCGTGGATGTCCGCACCGAGCTGGCTTCGACCCGAGGCCATTCCGCCGCCGGCGGTACCTGCACCGACCCAGTCGGGAGTGCCGGGGGTGTCGGCGAGAAGCTGCTTGACGTCGGCCGACGTCGTGGCTTCGAGTGTTGCCATCGCGGCGGTTCCGACGAGGATGCCGTCGAGCGGCATCTTGGGGTATCCGGCTGCGAGCGACCAACGGCCGGTGAGGTATTCGGCTGCCTTCTCGGGGGTGCCGATGCCGCCGCCGACGCAGATGACGAGGTTCGGCCGTGCGCGGAGCTCGGCGTAGGTGGAGAGGAGAAGATCGTCGAGGTCTTCCCACGAGTGGTGGCCACCTGCGCGGCCGCCCTCGATGTGGGCGATGACCGGGAACGTCGGAACTTCACTGGCGATGCGGATGACCGCGCGGATCTGCGCGACGGTTCCCGGCTTGAACGCGACGTAACTGAAGCCGGCCTCGACCAGATCCTCGATGATCGTGACGGCTTCGTCGAGCTCCGGAATACCTGCGGTGACGACGACACCGTCGAACGCGGCGCCTGCTGCACGTGCACGCGGGACGAGACGCTTGCCGCCCACGTGGAGCTTCCACAGGTACGGATCGAGGAACATCGAGTTGAACTGCACGGCGCGGCCCGGTTCGAGCAGCCCACCGAGCCTGTCGACGTGATCGGCGAAGATCTGTTCGGTGACCTGACCGCCGCCGGCGAGCTCGGCCCAGTGACCTGCGTTGGCGGCAGCGGCGACGATCGCGGGATCCACCGTCGTCGGCGTCATGCCGGCGAGCAGCATCGGCGAGCGACCGGTGAGCTTGGTGAACGAGGTCTCGACGACGACGCGACCGTTCGGCAGCGTGATCGGCTTCGGCGCGAACTCGGACCAGGACGGCTGCACCTCGGGTGCTGCGCCCGGAGTCAACAGGTTGCGATGCCCACCGCGAGTGGAGGCGGCGATGATCCCGACGCCCTGGCCACGCAGAGCGGGCACGGTCATACGGGTGAGGATGTCGCTCGGTCCGAGGTCCAGGATCCAGTCGGCACCGGCGGCGATGACGCTGTCGATTTCCGCGACCCAGTCGACGGGATCGACCAGGATCCGCTGGGCCAGGCTGCGTGCCACGTCGACGTCCAGGCCGGCGCGAGCCGCCCACGACGCGACGAGATCGACTGCATCGGCCAGTGCGGGGTGATGGAACCCGACCTCGACCGACAGGAGTTCGAAGACCGGCGAGAACACAGCGCCGCCGCGCTTCTTCGCGTCGCGCTCACGCTCTTCCTGCGCGGCGATCTGCTCGGCGCGTTCCTGAACGCGCGCGAGCTGCGCGGGAGGACCTGCCAGCACGACGCGCCGGCGGCCGTTGCGGATGGCCAGCACAGCCGAACGCTCGGGTGCACCGTCGACGGCGAGTTCGTCGACGATCGCCTGAAGACGCTCGGGTTCGACATTGGACACGGACACCATCGGTGCACGGTCGGCAGCGCCCAGGATGCCGCGACGACGTCCGACGAGGCCTGCTGCGGCGCCGATGAGCTGCGCGACGGCCAGAAGCCGTGCATCCTCGCGGCCGGCGGACTTGACCGACTCCGCGGCGATGAGGCCCTGAGAGTGACCGACGACGGCCACCGGTGCGGCGTCCTCCGGGTCCAGTCCCTGCAGCTTCAGCGCACGGAGCGCAGCGACCTGCGTGAGAAAGACACCGGGCAGGGACACCGCGGCGGACGTGAGCGCGGCCTCGGACGGACCGAAGGAGCCTGCGCTCGAGGGGTCGTCGGCGAGGTCCTGCTCCAACATCCAGCCGATCGGGTCGAAACCGACCGAACGCACGACGAGGAGGTCGTCGGCGACCGGCGCCAGGATGGCCGCTGCTTCGTTGACCAGATCGGTCAGCTCGGGCTCGAGCGCCGAGTCACGAGCGAGTTCCTCGAGGGAACTGAGCCACGGCGATCCCTGACCGCCGAACGCGAGAGCGTAAGGCTCACCGGCCGCAAAACGGTCTGCGAGGGTACGAGAACCGCCACCGCTCTGGGGAGATCTGCCCTTGCCCTGTCCGTGTGATGGTGTGCTCTCGTTGATCGTCAAGTGCTCTGATTCCTCTCGTGAGCAACTCCGGGGGCCAGGGCTGCTTCGTCGTTGGCATTCGTCGTCGGTGCCGTAGGAGCGGAATCGAGGAGCGCATCCGTCGTTGGCTTTCGACGTGGCTCTATCCGCGTGAGAACAAGGTTGACACAAAATCATGAGGAAATCCTCACGTTTCGTATGACGTCCTACTGCTACCCGCCAGTAAGCAGCTGAACTGCAGTTTTCGTACCGATCGTCCAACTCGCCAGTAACAAACATCGGTGCAGGCAGCGCGCCGATGAGCGCCGAGAAAACATGAGGAAATCCTCACGTCAATCGTTATCATTCCGTTATGTGAGCCTGACCACACCACGCGCTGCACCCGAAATTGTCGGAGCAGCCCTGTACCTTCCCCGCCACGCAACCAACAGGGGGGTTCATGTATTCACCAGTTACACATATCCATTCACGCGGCACCGTCGACAACCGTGTCGCGCGGGAAGCACTCGGCGAACAGCACGACGAGGTCGCTGCCCTCGTCGCCGCCATCGACACGACGTTGCCTCGGGACGCGTCGCCCTATTGGTTCCCGGGCTGGGAGGGTGAAATCGAGGCCGCCTTGCTCGACGCCGTGTTCGCAGCCCGGGCGAGCTACGGCGGAGAGACCAGCGGCGTACGTCGCGTCATCGCTCGGTGGCGTGCGCACCGAGGCGACGGCCCGCTCGACGATCTCTCGTTCCTTGCATCGTTCGTCGACGACACCGGCGATCTGGACGACGTGCTGGGCAACCGCCAGCGTGTTGCCGGAAACTCCACCACCAAAGCGGAGGCTGCCGCGAAGGCCGCCGCAACTCTGATCGGGATCGGTGTCACCGGTTCGAAGGACCTCGCCGATGCGGACGCCGACCGCCACCGATATTCGGCCCAGGCCGAGGCGTTCACGTCCGTCACCGGCATCGGTTTCAAGACCTGGCGGAGCCTGGTGTACCTCGTCGGCATTCGAGACTCCGAGGACTCGCTGCTCGTGCAGTTCGTGTCGAATGCCATCGGCGAACAGGTCGACGAATGCGGAATGCTCGAGTTGACGAGGCACGCCGCCGAGGAACTCGGCACGGATTCACAGACACTTCGACACGCCCTGTGGCGTGAGCTCCGCCGCGTTTCGTCGACGAAAAAGGCTGCCATCTAACCTTTTTCGGTCAACACGGCCACACCGTCGAGAATTCGCTCGACACCGAACCGGTACTCGTGGACGGGATCGCTCGCAGCCTCGTGATGCATCGCTGCGGCGGTCCCGACCCGCGACGACACCGTGTACCGGGATGGATCCATCACCGATTCCAGAACCGGAGCAGTCGCAGACCACCACTGCTCATCCGTCATGCCGGAGTCCTCGCGCACTCGATCGACCTGAGCGAGCGCCCGTGCGCTACCCGCAACATGATTGAGCACCAACGTCAGCACCGAGTCCATCTGTACGTCCGTGAGACCGATCCCGTCGAGGACCCGAAGTTCGGCCTCGTACTTGTCACTGACGTTGGGACCCAACACAGCCCGGCCACCCTGAGCATCGAGAACCCACCGATGCCGGCGGATCAGGTGCCAGTTCTGCTCGGCGACGAACCGCAACCCGGCGCGCCAGTCACCCGACGACGCCGGCTCGTCGAGAGCCGAGTACAGGCCCTTCTGCACGTGGTCGATCATCAAGTCCACCAAGTCTTCTCGACCGGGAACATGGGTGTACAGCGACATCGTCCCGACACCGAGCCGATCCGCGATCCGCCGCATAGACACCGCGTCGAGGCTCTCGGAATCGGCTATCGAGACCGCTGCGTCGACGATCGAGTCGATCGTCAGACCTGTCCTGCTCTTCTTCGCGCCCACTCGCCACAACAATCCGAGCGTGCGCGCAGGATCGAAACCCGTCTCGTTCTTTCCGGCCACCCGTCGAACAGTACGCTGTACGCTCTGGTTTCCCGGACCTCGATCGCATGAGTGCGCCATCGGAGCGCCCAGACGGCATGAATGGAGCTTTCATGCGCTTGCGGATACTCCAACCACCGCGTTGTAGACTTGCCGAGCACTCGCGCGAGTGGCGGAATTGGCAGACGCGCTGGATTTAGGTTCCAGTGTCTCAGGACGTGGGGGTTCAAGTCCCCCCTCGCGCACCACCATCTCCGGTCGATCGGCAGATCCCTAACTACCTCGAGTAGTAGAGCCTCGGGTAACGTCGTGGTGTGGCAAAATCTCGCTCTCACCATCGACCGGCGCTCATTGCGCTGGTTCTCGTGTCAGCGGTCGCATGCCTGGCCCTCGGATGGTGGCAGTGGGAACGGTTCGAATCCGTCGGTGGCGACGGCCAGAATCTCGGCTACGCGTTCCAATGGCCCCTGTTCGCAGCGTTCGTGATCTACGCCTATCGCAGGTTCGTCCAGCTCGAAGGCGATGCCGAGGCCGCGGAGGACGAAGACCAGGTAGCTCCCACCGAGGACGTCGTTCGCGAGATACCCGCGGACCTGCTCCCTCAACGCCCCACCTACACCGAGGACGACATCGACGACGTCGAGGCTCGGCAACTTCTCGAATACAACACCTATCTCGCCGAGCTCGACCGCTCCCGCGAGTGAAGACAGGAGCACGACGACCGTGAGCCAAGCAGCACCGAAGCCCGTTACCGCCGACAAGAAGAAGATCGCGTCGGCTCTGCTGCGCTACCGCGTCCTGGCGTACATCACCGGTATCTGGCTGCTCGTGCTCACCGGCGAGATGGTCGCCAAGTACATCTTCAAGGTCGAGAACGTTCCCAGTTGGATTGCCGTGGTGCACGGCTGGGTGTACCTGATCTACCTGATCCTCACCGTCGATCTGGCCATCAGGGTCCGCTGGCCTGCCGGCCGTACCATCGGCACCCTGCTTGCCGGCACCATTCCGTTCCTGTCGTTCTACGTCGAGCACATCAGGACAAAGCAGGTCAAGACCGATTTCGCCCTCTGACGTTCAACACGTCACGCTCTGCGGATCGACGCCGGCAAGCGCATCGAGCACCACCTGCTGCGCCACCGGATCGTAGGAAATCCCTGTGTGGTCGACCGTGTCGGCTGGGCACAGATCCTGCAGAATCACGTTGCGAGCGCCTTCGCCCTGCAGCAACGACGCCGTATAGGGAACAACCTGGTCGTACCGAGTGACGACAACGGTGTACTCCACCCCGGGCACGGTGTCGCTGGGAACGTTGATCCGCGCGAGGGCGTCGTCGACCGGTGGGCCGAACGCCGGAATTCCCACCTGCCCCGAACCACCCGAGATGTCGTCGTTCCGCGGAGTCGACTCCCGATTCGGCGGGGACAGCGCGATAATCTTCGACGTGCGATCAGCCCCACCGAGGAAACGCACGTAATACCGCGGGACCGTTCCGCCTTTGGAGTGTCCGACGATCGCGGCTTTCTGCGCACCGGTGGCGGCCAGGACCTCGTCCACGAACGCGGAGAGCTCCACGGCACTGTGCTCGATCGAGTCGAACCCGCCGACGGGAATGCCCTCTCGCGCAACGTAGTTCAGCGCGAACACGCAGTATCCGTCTGCCACGAGGCGCGGAGCGAGCGACGCCCAGTTCGCGAACGAGTTCTCGAGAAAACCGTGCACCAGAACCACCGGTTCCGGATGCGACGACGACGGGACGCACGAGAAGTCGTTGACCTCGGGCAGCGACGCCTCCGGATGAATCGCCGAGAACAGCAACGCCTCGGAGAACGAGTCGGACGGCGCCGCGGATGCAGCGCCACCCGACGAGGCCGCCCATAGCGCAGCAACCGACGTCAACACAGTCACGACCGTGCGCTCCACGGCCATCAGTGTCCTACGAGCCGAGCTGCTGCAGTGCCGGAATCAACAAAGCCAGAGCCCGCCCGCGATGCGATGCCGCATCCTTCTCCTCCGGACTCAGTTCGGCTGCCGAGCGGCCGTCGCCCTCCGGCACGAACACGGGATCGTAACCGAAACCGTTCTCACCCAGCGGACTTCGTGCGATCACACCACGCCACTCAGCCCGGACGACGGACTCGGAACCGCCAGGAACGACGAGAGCGCACGCCGACACGAAGCCCGCTCCCCTGCGTTCGTCGGGAACGTCGGCAAGCTGCGCGAGCAACAACTCGGTGTTGGCGTCGTCCTGACCGTGCACACCCGACCATCGCGCCGACAGAACACCCGGCATCCCGTTCAACGCATCGACTTCGATACCCGAATCGTCCGCGACACAAGGCAATCCCGTTGCCGCAGCACCGTCACGCGCTTTGGCGAGCGCATTCTCCTCGAAGGTTGCGCCCGTCTCGGGTGCCTCCGGAAACTCCGGTACCTCGTCCAGACCGACCAACTCGACTCCCGAGACGCCTGCCGCATCGAGTACCCGACGCAGCTCGCGCAGCTTCTTCGCGTTGCGGCTGGCGACCAGCAGTGTCGACTCAGCCACCGAACTTCTTCTTCGGCGCGTCGGTGACGGCGGGCTCCGGCAGCTCACCCGGGTACGGTTCGGCGAGCGCAGCCTTCTGTACCTCGAACAACTTCTCGATGCCGTCCAACGCCGAATCCAGCAGCTTGTCCAGCGTCGAACGAGGGAACGTTGCACCCTCGCCCGTCCCCTGAATCTCCACCAACGTGCCCGTATCGGTGGCGACGACGTTCATGTCGACCTCGGCGCGCGAATCCTCCTCGTACGGCAGATCGAGCCGAACCCGGCCGTCGACTACGCCGACGCTGACCGCTGCGATCGCACACGAAATGGGCTGCGGATCAGCCAGACGCCCCGCAGCACGCAAGTACGTGACCGCATCCGACAACGCGACGAACGCGCCCGTGATCGCCGCGGTTCTCGTGCCACCGTCCGCCTGAAGCACATCGCAATCCAGAGCGATGGTGTTCTCGCCGATCGCGGCAAGATCGATGCACGCGCGCAACGACCGACCGACCAGCCGAGAAATTTCCTGGGTCCGACCGCCGACCTTGCCCTTCACGGACTCACGGCCACTGCGAGTGTGCGTCGCAGCCGGAAGCATCGCGTACTCCGCCGTCAACCACCCGAGCCCGGAGCCCTTGCGCCAGCGCGGAACACCTTCCTCGACACTGGCCGTGCACATCACCCGCGTGTTACCGAACTCCACCAGCACCGAACCCGCGGGATTGCTCGTGAACCCCCGCGTGATCTTGATGGTCCGAAGCTCGTCGTCAGCTCTTCCGTCTTCTCGTCTCGACACACAGCCAGACTAGTTGGGTCATTCCGCAGGCTCCACTCCCGGCTTGGCTGGGTCATTCCGCTGGCTCCACTCCCGGCTCAGCTGGGTCATTCCGCAGGCTCCACTCCCGGCTTGAATGCGCAGCCTGAAAAGCGCGTCAGACGGTGAACACATCTCCCGGTGAGACGGCATGCACGGGCCCACTGAATTCGGCTTTCGCCTCGGCGATCACGTCTTCGCGGGATGTCCAAGGTGGGATGTGGGTCAACAGCAGTTCGCCGACGCCTGCGTCGCGGGCGAGTTGACCTGCCTCGGTTCCCGAAAGGTGAACTCCGACCGGGCGGTCCGGGCTGTGCGTCCACGACGCTTCCGACAGCAGCACATCCGCGCCCTGAGCGATGTCGCGCACTGCCTGACACATTCCGGTGTCTCCGGTGTAGGCGAAGATCTTGCCCGCGCCGGTGGTGATGCGCATTCCGTAGGACTCCGGAGGGTGGTAGACCAGCCGGGTCGTCACCGACAGTTGTCCGTGACGAATGGTGCGCCCGTCGGCCCAGCGGCGGAGGTCGAGGGTGTCGGACATGTCGTCGATCTGTCCCCCACATTCGGCGGAGGCGACACCCAGGCGGAACGCTGTGTCCTTGGGCCCGTAGACGACGGCGCGCCCCTCGGGCGGGTTGGGGTGGTAGCGCCTCCACACCAACAAGCCAGGTACGTCGAGGCAATGGTCCGCGTGCAGGTGGGACAGAAACACGCTGACGTCGCCCGGGTCTGCGTACCGCTGCAGTGCGCCGAGTACGCCGGGGCCGAAGTCCAGGACGACGGGCGACGTGTCCGGTTCATCGAGGAGGTAACCCGACGCGGGGGAATCGGGTCCGGACACACTGCCCGAACATCCCAGCACGGTAATACGCATGATTGTCATGCTGCCACGTCGGCGCCCGTGGCAGAAACGCATCGGCGGTTTTCACTGACGAGACCGGAAAGGTCGTCGGTCACAGTTACCGAACTTCACTGTCGGGAAGAGCCGACCGACCTCTGTTTGCGGGCGTTGCGGGCGTCCGCGGACAGAAGCCACGCAGCGACGACTCCGCCGACAGCCCCGAACAGATGACCCTGCCAGGACACACCGGGAGTGCTGGGCAGAACGCCCCACAGAGCGCTGCCGTACAGGACGAACACGACGACGCCGATGGCGAGCTGACCCAGGTTCCGGGTGAAGAACCCACGAACGAGCAGGTAGGCCAAGAAGCCGAATACCAGGCTGGACGCACCGATGTGATTGGAGTTGCTGCCCCCGATCAACCATGTCCCGACGCCGGCGATCACCCAGATCACGCCTGTCGCCGTCAGTCCCCTGCCGATTCCGGACAGCAGGACGAGGAAGCCGAGCACCGCGATCGGAACCGTGTTGGCGATCAGATGCGCCCAGTCGTCGTGCAGCACAGGCGCGAACAGAATCCCCCACAGACCGTCGCCGGTGCGCGGGTTGATCCCGGCGGTCTCCACACGACTGCCCGACAGAACGTCGACTACTTCCACCACCCACAGCAACAGTACGAATCCACCGGTGTACATGGCCGCCGACTGCCACAACGGGCGCTTCGGGGCCGGAGCCGGCAGGTACGGGTTCGTGCTCATCGCTGGCGCCTTTCGCGGGAGGTATGTCGCTTTTTCGAGCGTACCGCCGGTCAGGACTCGAATGCCGACGGAAAGATCTGACGGTAGGTCGGAATGCCCGCCACCGACGTGGCGTCGAGCAGCGCACGCACGATCGCCCGCTCGACGACCTCGGCCGCCACCGAGGACACCGCGTCGAGCACCGGCAGATCCCGGTTGAACGCCGTGGGCAGCGACGATTCGGTGACGACGGATCGTGTGCCCGTGGACAGCGCGAAGATCGTGTCGCCGTCGAGAGGCGAGTGGGCAGGGCGAATCGCCCTCGCCAAACCGTCGTGACCTGCGACAGCAATTCGCTTGCACGAGCCGGCGGACAGTTCGACGTCGGTCGCTACGACACCGATGGTGGTGTTCAACGCCGTCCCCTTCGGCGCAAGCGCATTCGCGTTCCACAGCTCGTGCACGTCGGGTTTGCGCATACGGAAGGCCTGCGGCCCCAGCGAGCCGACGCCCCACGGCAGACCGGTGCGCGGGTCGAACACGGATCCGACCGGGTTGGTGACGATCAACGCGGCGACCGTGACTCCGTCGGCAGGCCCTCCTTCGATGACGGTGCTGGCCGTCCCGACGCCGCCCTTCAGCACTCCGGCCCGCGCTCCGACGCCTGCGCCGACAGACCCCGTCTCGAAGTCGGTCGCCGCTGCTGCAGCCGCTCGGTACCCGAAATCGGCGGTGGGCCTGGTCGACCACTCACCGACGGGCAGATCGAAGATGACGGCGGCAGGAACGATGGGCACCACCTGATCGGGGGTGCCCATCGAGATACCGTGGCCGTGTTCTTCCAGCCATCGCATGACTCCGTCCGCTGCGGCGAGGCCGTAGGCACTGCCACCGGTCAGGAGCACCGAATTGACTTGTTGGACGGAGTGACTCGGGTCCAGGAGGTCCGTCTCCCTGGTCCCTGGCCCGCCGCCGCGGACGTCGACCGCCGCGACGGCACCACCGAGGGTTCGGACGACGGTGCAGCCGGTGGCCGCGCCCGTTCCGAGGGTGGCGTCGGGATCGAGTTCGTGATGATGACCGACGAGCAGTCCCGAAACATCGGTCAGAGAGTCACGAGGACCGGGGGAACAAGGCACGCCGAGCGCTCCTACGGGGTGAGGACCTGCACCAGGGAATCCTGCATCCAGGTCAACCAGTGGTAGACGTCGAGGTGTGGAGCTCGTGGATCGCCCTCGTCGAGAACCTCCGGGGTGTCCGCGTCGATACCCAGGGTGGTTCCGAGCGCCAACCTTACGTCGTTGAGGCCCATCAACCACGCATCCGCTTGCTCCGGCGTCAGAAGGATCTTTCCACCCGACGCGGGGAGAGTGTCGAGAATGACGCTGCTCGAGCGCAGTTTCTCGTCGATGATCTCCGGCTCGTGCAGTCCACGCAGAGCACTGTTGAGATTGGTCGAACCGGACGGGTCGGTGTCGTCCCGATGGAAGTCCGGGAGCAGTCGAGCCAGCGCCGCATCCTCCGGCGGGGTGCTGTGTCCGGTCCGCAATCCGGTCAGGGCAGCAAGTTCGTCGGTCGGCGCAGCGGCCGCACGATCACCCAGCAGCCCGACGACCGATCCCACGAGCGACCGCAGAACCGTCGCCTCCCGCGGGTCCATCTCGGAGCGAATCTTGACACCGGAGAGTGTGTTCTTCCTGCTCCACGTACGCACTTGGTCAGAGGTCCTTGTCGTAGAAGCCGGTCACTTGTCCTGCTGCATGGTGGCCCACAACCCGGCTGCGTGCAGCCGGCGGACGTCGGCCTCCATCTTGTCGCGCTCGCCGCTGGACACCACTGCCTTGCCCTCGGAGTGCACCTGCATCATCAGCTCGGTTGCCTTGGCTTTGCTGTAACCGAAGAGCTTCTGGAAGATGAACGTCACGTAGTGCATCAGGTTCACCGGGTCGTCCCACACGATGGTCACCCACGGAACGTCCTGAGCCTCGTCCGTCGACCGGGCTTCGGTTTCGGCGGGCACGGCCTGAGGTGAGGCTGCCAGCGTCGGCGCCTCGTCGACAATGCCCACGAATTCTTCAGCCGTCGATGAAGCCATGCCAACAGACTACGACGACGGGGGCAACCTGCACACCGTCGCCCCCGCGCCTCGTAATGTTGAGCAGGTGCCTACCGCATCGAATCACGGCCCGGACATAACGGACAGCATCCGCAGTGCCGCACTCTTCACCGACCAGTACGAGTTCACCATGCTGTCGGCTGCGCTGGCCGACGGCACCGCCGACATCCCGTGCAGCTTCGAGGTGTTCGCCCGGCGCCTTCCGGGCGGAAGGCGTTACGGCGTCGTCGCTGGTACGGCGCGTTTCCTCGGTGCACTCACCCGGTTCCGGTTCGGCGAGGAGGAGCTGGAGGTGCTCGGCACGTTCCTCGACGCTTCCACGCTGGAATGGCTGCGCAACTACCGATTCACCGGTGACGTCGACGGCTACCGCGAAGGCGACCTCTACTTTCCGGGCTCACCGATCCTGTCGGTCCGCGGCACCTTCGCCGAATGCGTGATCCTGGAAACCCTCGCACTGTCGATTCTGAACCACGACAGTGCCATCGCCTCCGCCGCCGCGCGCATGGTCGGTTCCGCGGGATCGCGACACATGATCGAAATGGGATCACGGCGCACCCACGAGGAAGCAGCGGTGGCGTCGTCGCGCGCCGCGTACATCGCAGGTTTCGCAGCGACGTCCAATCTCGAAGCGGTCCGACGTCACGGGATTCCCGGAGCGGGCACGTCCGCGCACGCGTTCACGTTGCTCTACAACAACGAGAACGGACCGGACGAGAAAGCAGCGTTCGCCGCACAGGTGCGGGCGCTGGGAGTCTCCACCACCCTGCTCGTCGACACCTACGACATCACCCAGGGCGTAGCCAACGCCATCGAGGTGGCCGGACCCGAGCTGGGCGGAGTGCGCATCGACTCCGGTGACCTCGGCGTGCTCGCCAGACAGGTGCGCCAGCAACTCGACGACCTGGGCGCGAAGAACACCAAGATCGTCGTCTCCGGCGACCTCGACGAATACGCCATCGCCGCCCTGCGTGCGGAACCGGTGGACTCCTACGGCGTCGGCACCTCGCTGGTCACCGGATCCGGCGCGCCGACGGCAGGCATGGTCTACAAACTCGTGACCGTCGACGGACGGCCGGTCGCGAAACGCAGCAGCCACAAGGAGTCGCGTGGCGGCGCCAAGTCCGCTGTCCGGACCTCGCGAACCACGGGCACGGCCGTCGAGGAGATCGTGTTCCTGCAGGGCACCACCCCACCGATCGAGGACGGGCTGGTCGCGACCGAGCTCAGCATTCCGCTGGTGCGCGCCGGCGAGCAGGTGGACGGGTTGGGCAGCCTGCACGACGCTCGTGCACTGCTCGCGCAACGACTCGTCAGCCTGCCGTGGGAAGGACTCAAGCTGTCGCAGGGCGAGCCCGCGCTGCCGACGCGTTTCCTCTGACTCGGATGGGCGCGGCACGCGGGGGCCGTCGGAGGCAGGCAGTAGTCTTCTTCGGTGCCGAAGACCGAACTCCCCACCGTGCCCGCCCTGCTGAAGGTCGCGGTACACGCTCTCGGGGGCAAGGAAAGAAGCAACCAGCTCACCATGGCGTCGGCTGTCGCGCATTCCATCGACACCGGTCAGCACCTTGCTGTTCAGGCCGGTACCGGCACCGGTAAGTCGCTCGCGTACCTGGTTCCGAGCATCAGGCACGCCGTCGAGTCGGGCCGCACTGTCGTGGTGTCCACCGCAACGATCGCACTGCAACGTCAGCTCGTGGATCGCGACCTACCGCGCCTCGCCGACGCACTGACCGGCGCTATCGGCCGGCGGCCGAAGTTCGCGATCCTCAAGGGCCGCAACAACTACCTGTGCATGAACAAGATCCACTCCGGTGCGTCCGAGGAGGCGCCGGAAGCCGAATTGTTCGACGCTTTCGCCGTGTCCCGGCTCGGCCGCGAGGTCGTGCGTCTGACCAAGTGGTCGTCGGACACCGAGACCGGTGACCGCGACGACGTCGTGCCCGGAGTCAGCGATCAGGCGTGGCGGCAGGTCAGCGTCACCGCCCGCGAATGCCTCGGCAAGTCGCGCTGTCCCGTCGGTGAGGACTGCTTTGCCGAGCGGGCTCGCGCCGAGGCCGCACAGGTCGACGTCGTGGTCACCAATCACGCACTCCTCGCAATCGACGCCATCACCGGTATTCAAATCCTCCCCGAGCACGATGTGGTGGTCATCGACGAGGCGCACGAGCTCGTGGACCGCGTCACCGGCGTTGCCACGTCGGAATTGTCGGCGGCGACCGTCACCGCAGCTGCTCGGCGCTGCAGCAAGTTGATCGAAGAGGAGATCGTCGACGCACTCGACGGCGCGGCCGAGAACTGGGGTGCGGTCCTGGACGATCTACCTCCCGGCAGGTGGGCAGCGCTTCCCGACGACGTGGCCCCGGCGCTGGCGTCGATCAGGGATTCCGCGTGGGCGGTGCGCACGGCGATCGGTCCGCAGAAGCCCGGGATGGCGGCAACGGACCCGGAGGCAGCTGCCGCACGCAATGCGGCGCTCGTCGCGGTCGACGAGGTTCACGACAGTGCCGTGCGGGTTCTCGAGGCATTCGACGAGCCCGACCCCGCCAAGCGTAAGGATGTCGTCTGGCACGCCGTCGACGACTTCCGGGGGAACGTCAAACGCACGGTCCGGATGGCTCCGCTGTCGGTCGGCGGCCTGTTGCGTTCACGGTTGTTCGCGGAGTCGACGGTCGTCCTCACCTCGGCGACCCTGACGGTCGGCGGATCGTTCGACGGCCTGGCCGTGAACTGGGGTCTGCCTGCGGAGAACACGGGTCGAAGCGACACCGCCACCGCGTCCGGCATCGAGCCGCCGTCGGACACAGCGTCGTTCCACTGGAATTCGCTCGATGTCGGATCACCGTTCGACCACGCCAAATCAGGCATTCTCTACGTGGCCGAGCATCTTCCGGCGCCCGGCCGCGACGGGCTGTCTCCGCTGTACCTCGACGAGATCGAGAAGTTGGTCAGTGCGGCGGGAGGCCGGACGCTCGGCCTGTTCTCCTCGATGCGTGCGGCGAAAGCCGCAGCCGAGGCGATGCGTGAACGGCTGGACACTCCGATTTTGTGTCAGGGCGACGACGCGACCGGAGCTCTGGTGGACAAGTTCGCGGCCGACGAGGCCACGTCACTGTTCGGCACTCTGTCTCTGTGGCAGGGCGTCGACGTGCCGGGCCCGTCGCTGAGCTTGGTGATTCTGGATCGCATCCCGTTTCCGCGGCCCGACGACCCACTTCTCGTCGCGAGGCAACAGGCCGTCCAATCGCGTGGGGGAAACGGATTCCTCGCGGTTGCGGCAAATCATGCGGCCCTTCTCCTGGCGCAGGGCGTCGGCCGATTGCTCCGCAGCGTCGACGACCGCGGGGTCGTCGCCATGCTCGATTCGCGGCTGGCGACGGCCCGCTACGGCGGCTACCTGCGTGCCTCACTGCCTCCGTTCTGGGAGACGTCGGACCCGGAGGTCGTGCGCAAAGCTCTCACCCGTCTCGCAGGCAAGAGTTAGGACACCGGCATCTTGACCAGGCCGAGCTCGGCGTCTCCCGCGAACAGATCGTGGTGCGGTAGCACTCGTACCGTGTAGCCGACGGCCCCGCTGACCGGTAGCGCGGTGTCGGTCACGAAAACCTCACCGAGCGAGTCGGTTCCGGCATGACTCATCGCGACGGTCCGGGTGTCGGTCAGGTTCTCGTTCTCGTCGACCCGACCGAGCACCGCCTGAACCGACACGTCACCGGCGGACAGGCCACCCAGCCGAACGTAGGCACGCAACGTGAGCTTGGCGCCGATGACGGGGGTATCCGGCAAGCCTTCACTGTCGACCTGCACGACTTCCACCGACTGCCACGACGATTCGACGCGGTTCCGGTAGGCCGCGACGTCTTTCGCCCCGGCGTACTCCTTGGCATCGACTGCACGCGCCGCCTCGGCCGCGGGTGCGTACAGACCGAGGGTGTAATCGCGGACCATGCGCGATGCCAGCACCTTCGGACCCAGATGTTCGAGCGTGTGCCGGACCATTTCGATCCACCGCGTCGGGACCCCGTCGGTGCGATCGTAGAACTTCGGCAGCACAGCTTGTTCCAGCAGTTCGTAGAGTGCAGCAGCTTCCAGGTCGTCACGACGGCTCTCGTCGGCCATCCCGTCCGCCGTCGGGATCGCCCACCCGTTCTCGCCGTCGTACATCTCGTCCCACCATCCGTCTCGGATGGACAGATTCAGTCCACCGTTGAGAGCGGACTTCATGCCGGACGTCCCGCATGCTTCGAGGGGACGCAGTGGATTGTTCAGCCACACATCGCATCCCCAGTACAGGTAGCGTGCCATCGACATGTCGTAGTCGGGCAGGAACACGATGCGATGCCGCACGTCGGCTTCGTCGGCGAACCGGACGATCTGCTGAATCAACGCCTTGCCACCGTCGTCGGCGGGATGGGACTTGCCGGCTACCACCAACTGAACGGGACGCTCGGGATCGAGAAGCAGACGCTTCAGACGCTCCGGTTCCCGAAGCATCAACGTCAAACGCTTGTAGGTCGGTACCCGTCGCGCGAAGCCGACAGTGAGCACGTCGGGATCGAACACCGTTGCAGTCCAACCCAGTTCGGCCTCCGTCGATCCACGCTCGAGAGCCGAGCGGCGCACCCGCCGTCGGACCTCGTCGACCAACCTGCCGCGCAGTTCGTTTCTCGTCGACCACAGCCTCGCCGACGGGACCGTGTGCAGTTGTTCCCAGCCGCGCGCCTCCTCCAACGCTTCTGCTCCGACGACCTCGTGTGCCAGATCGAGCCACTCGCGCGCCGCCCAGGTCGGGGCGTGCACACCGTTGGTGACCGAACCGATCGGCACTTCGGCGCTGTCGAATCCGCGCCACAGGTCGCTGAACATCTCGCGACTGACGATGCCGTGCAGTTTCGAGACGCCGTTGGCGCGTTGCCCGAGACGCAGCCCCATGTGGGCCATGTTGAACACGGACCTGTCGTTCTCCGCGCCCAACGCCAGAATGCGCTCCAGCGGAAGACCAGGGAGCAGCGAGGAGTCGGACGAGCCGTCCTGGGCACCGAAGTAGTGGCGGACCAGGTCGGCTGGAAAACGGTCGATGCCTGCAGGGACCGGGGTGTGGGTGGTGAACACCGTTCCCGAACGCACCGATGCCAACGCGGAATCGAAGTCCAGTCCCTTCGAGGTGACGAGTTCTCGAATGCGCTCGGCGCCGAGGAAGCCGGCGTGCCCCTCGTTCATGTGAAACACTTCCGGGTCCGGCAGGCCGTATTCGTGCGTGTACGCGCGGACGGCTCGAACCCCGCCGATTCCAGCAAGGATCTCCTGTTTGATGCGGTGGTCCTGGTCGCCGCCGTAGAGCCTATCGGTCACGCCGCGAAGCTCAGGATCGTTGTCCGGGATGTCGGAGTCGAGCAGCAACAGCGGCACCCGTCCGACCTGCGCGATCCACACCCGTGCCCGCAACACCCGCGATCCGGGCATCGCGACGTGGATGAGGACGGGAACGCCCGACGCGTCGGCGAGAATGCGAAGCGGAAGCCCCTGCGGATCGAGCGAGGGATACCTCTCTGCCTGCCAACCGTCTGCGGTCAGAGACTGACGAAAGTAGCCGGAGCGGTAGAGCAGACCGACGCCGATCAACGGCAGACCCAGATCCGACGCCGCCTTGAGGTGGTCGCCGGCGAGGATGCCGAGACCGCCGGAGTAGTTGGGAAGGACCTCGCTGACGCCGAACTCCATCGAGAAATACGCAATTCCCGACGGCAGTGACCGTCCAGCCTCCGTGTTCTTCTGATACCAGAGCGGGCGGGCCAGGTATCCGCGAAGATCGGCTGCCAGGTTGTCCAGCTTTCCAGTGAACTCGTCGCTCCCGGCCAGTTCCTCCAGCCGCGACGGCGCGACGGCACCGAGCAACGCGATCGGGTCTCGCTCCGTGCTCGCCCACAGTTGCGGATCGATTTCCTCGAACAGCTCCTGGGTGGGCGCGTGCCACGACCAGCGGAGGTTTGTCGAGAGTTCCTCGAGGGCATGCAAGCGCTCGGGCAGGTGGGCTCGGACAGTGAACCGACGCAAAGCTTTCACGAGCGAAACCCTACCCACCGTCGACCGCGTGGTGCACCGACTTGCCGATCTGTCTCCGACACCGGCGCAGCCAGCGCGACTGCACTACGGTTGACACCGAGCACGCCGACAGCGAAGTGACCCGGGCTCTCGCCTCACCGCGAGGAGTCCTCGAAGCGAAGAACGGAGCGTGAAGTGACAGGTCGACTCGGTATCGACAATGTCCTTCCAGACACATCTACCGGGAAGTATCCCGCGAAAGCGGTGGTGGGCGAGGCTTTTCCGGTGTCGGCCGACGTGTGGCGCGAAGGCCATGACGCCGTTGCCGCGACGCTGGCCGTCCGTGGCCCTGGGCTGCGTACGCCGCTGCGGATCACCATGACGCCCGGGCGTGAACCCGACACGTTCGACGCGATCTTCACTCCTACTGCTCCCGGGTACTGGATCTGCAGGATCGAGGCGTGGAGCGACCCGGTCGCAACCTGGCGCCACGCGGTCGAGGCCAAACTCGGGGTCGGGCAGAGCGCCGCGGAACTCGCGAACGATCTCGAGATCGGCGCCCGGCTGTTCGAACGCGCTGCCGACGGTGTCCCCGCCGAGGATCGCGCTCTGCTGAAGGACGTCGTCGTCGCCCTGCGGGACACCGATCGCCAGTTGCCTGCTCGCGTGTCCCCGGCGTTCGCGTCCGCTGTCTCGGCGTTGCTGCACGAACATCCGCTGCGTGAACTGGTGACTCGGTCCAACGGCATCAACATCTGGGTCGATCGAGCGCGCGCGCTGAACGGCGCCTGGTACGAGTTCTTCCCGCGCTCGACGGGTGGATGGAACGACGACGGCAGCCCGCGTCACGGCACGTTCGCCACATCGACCGAGCAGCTCCCCCGCGTCGCCCGGATGGGCTTCGACGTGGTGTACCTGCCCCCGATCCATCCGATCGGAACGATCAACCGCAAGGGCCCGAACAACACTCTGACCCCGGGGCCGGACGACGTGGGCTCGCCGTGGGCGATCGGCTCGAAGGACGGCGGACACGACGCCATCCATCCGGAACTGGGCACGGAAGCCGATTTTCGCGCCTTCGTCGACGCCGCCCATGCGCTCGATCTGGAGGTCGCGCTGGATCTGGCTCTCCAGGCCGCTCCCGATCATCCGTGGGCGCAGAACCACCCGGAGTGGTTCACCGTTCTTCCCGACGGCACCATTGCGTACGCGGAGAATCCCCCGAAGAAGTACCAGGACATCTATCCGGTCAACTTCGACAACGACCGACGAGGAATCTACGACGAGGTCCTTCGGGTCGTTCGATACTGGGTGTCGTTGGGCGTCAAGATCTTCCGGGTCGACAACCCGCACACCAAGCCACCGGACTTCTGGGAATGGCTGATCGCGGAGGTCAAGAAGACGCACCCCGAGGTCCTCTTTCTGGCCGAGGCCTTCACCCGTCCCGCACGTATGTACGGGTTGGCGATGCGCGGGTTCACGCAGTCCTACACGTATTTCACGTGGCGAACAGCCAAGTGGGAGCTCACCGAATTCGCCGAGGAGCATGCCCGCCGGGCCGACGATGCGCGTCCCAACCTGTTCGTCAACACCCCGGACATCCTGCACGAGAGTCTGCAGCACGGCGGTCCCGGAGTGTTCGCGTTGCGCGCGGCTCTGGCCGCGACGATGTCTCCGACGTGGGGCGTGTACTCGGGATACGAACTGTACGAGCATCAGGCGGTACGGCCGGGAAGCGAGGAATACCTCGATTCCGAGAAGTATCAGCTTCGTCCACGCGACTTCGACGGTGCGTTGGCGCGCGGCGAGTCACTCGAACCGTGGCTCGCCACGCTCAACTCCATCCGACGCGCACATCCCGCTCTGCAGCAGCTGCGCAACATTCACTTCCACAACGTGGACAACGACGCACTCATCGCGTACTCGAAGTTCGATCCGAGCACCGGGGATTCGGTGCTCGTGGTGATCAATCTCGACCCGTTCGGATCGGAGGAGGGCACGATCTGGCTGGACATGCCGCAGATCGGGCTCGACTGGCACGACACGCTGACGGTCACCGACGAGGTGACCGGTCAGCAGTTCCATTGGGGTCAGGCCAATTTCGTGAAGTTGGAGCCGTGGAAGGCAGTCGCGCACATCCTTGCGCTTCCGCCCATTCCGTATCCGGCGCGTCTCGACTTGGCCTACCGCGGCAACCGGAAGTGAGTCGAACACCTTGAGCGAGAACCAGAGCACCACCGACACGGCAGCACCCAGCGCCAACGACCTGGAGTTGTTGGCGAAGGGCACGCACTACAACCCACACTCGGTGCTCGGAGCGCACCCCGCACCGGGCGGGACCGCGATCCGCGCTCTGAAGCCGAACGCGGATTCCGTCGTCGCGCGGATCGGTGGTACCGACTACCCGCTGACACACGTCGCGCACGGCGTGTTCTCGGGCCTGGTCCCGTTCGAGGATCTGATGGACTACCGGCTGGTCACGACGTGGCCGGGCGGGCATGTCTCGGTGGCCGCCGACGGCTATCGGTTCCTGCCGACCCTGGGCGAACTGGATCTGCATCTGTTCGGCGAGGGACGGCACGAAAGGCTCTGGGACATCCTGGGAGCCCATCGACAGAACTACACCACTCCCGACGGCGACGTCAGTGGTGTGTCGTTCGCGGTGTGGGCCCCAGCCGCGTCCGGGGTCACCGTCATCGGCGACTTCGACGGCTGGAGCGGTCGCAGCTTCCCGATGCGCGCTCTCGGGTCCACCGGCGTCTGGGAACTGTTCGTCCCGGACCTGCAGCCGGGTGCGATCTACAAGTACCGCATCCACGGCTCGGACGGAGTCACCCGGGACAAGGCCGACCCGATGGCGTTCGCCACCGAGGTTCCGCCTGCCACCGCGTCGGTCGTCTCGAGCTCGGAGTTCGAGTGGACGGACGACGCCTGGCTCGACACCCGTGCAGGCATCGAGCCCACCGCGGCACCGATGAGTGTCTACGAGGTGCACCTGGCGTCGTGGCGTCAGGGCCTCGGTTATCGCGAAGTCGCGCATCAGCTCGCGGATTACGTCATCGAGACCGGCTTCACGCACGTCGAACTGCTTCCCGTGGCGGAACATCCGTTCGGTGGGTCGTGGGGTTACCAGGTCACGTCCTACTACGCTCCGACATCCCGTTTCGGCAGCCCCGACGATTTTCGCTACTTCGTCGATCACCTGCACGAGCGAGGCATCGGCGTCATCGTCGACTGGGTGCCGGCGCATTTCCCCAAGGACGAATGGGCGCTGGCCCGGTTCGACGGTGGCCCGTTGTACGAGCACGGCGATCCCAAGCGCGGCGAGCAGCTCGACTGGGGCACATTGGTTTTCGATTTCGGCCGACGCGAGGTCCGCAACTTCCTCGTCGCGAACGCCTTGTTTTGGCTCGACGAGTTCCACATCGACGGACTCCGCGTCGACGCCGTCGCGTCGATGCTCTACCTGGACTACTCGCGCCCCGAGGGCGGGTGGACCCCCAACATTCACGGTGGCCGCGAGAACCTCGAAGCGGTCTCGTTCCTGCAGGAGATGAACGCGACCGTACACAAGAAGTTCCAGGGAGTCGTGACCGTCGCCGAGGAGTCGACGGCCTGGCCGGGCGTCACTCGTCCGACGAATGTCGGCGGCTTGGGCTTCAACATGAAGTGGAACATGGGGTGGATGCACGACACGCTCGGATTCCTCGGGCGTGATCCGATCCACCGGACGTACCACCACCACGAGATCACGTTCTCGCTCGTGTATGCGTGGAGCGAGAACTACCTGCTGCCGATCAGTCACGACGAAGTGGTGCACGGCAAGGGTACGTTGTGGACGCGTATGCCCGGCGACGATCACGCGAAGGCGGCCGGTCTGCGCGGAATGCTGGCCTACATGTGGGCGCATCCGGGCAAGCAACTGCTGTTCATGGGTCAGGAATTCGGCCAGATTCGCGAATGGTCGGAAGAACGTGGACTCGACTGGTTCCACCTCGACGACGACGGTCTCCACCGCGGAGTCCTCAACCTGGTCACCGACCTGAACGCGACGTATCGGCAGCACTCGGCGCTGTGGACCTTGGACACCTCCCCCAGCGGCTACTCCTGGATCGACGCCAACGACACCGAGAACAATGTCCTGAGTTTTCTGCGTTACGGATCCGACGGGTCTGTGGTGGCGTGCATCTTCAACTTCTCAGGAGTCGTACGCGGCGACTATCGTGTCGGACTACCGGAACTGGGACGTTGGAGCGAGATCCTCAACACGGATGCCACCTCGTACGGCGGAAGCGGTGTCGGCAATCTCGGAGAAGTGACGGCAACTTCGCACTCATGGCATGGCCGACCCGCGTCCGCGCAGGTCGCGCTCCCCGCCAACGGAGCGATCTGGATCAAACTGGAGCGATAGATGAGTCGCGGTCGTACCCGACGCACACTGTGGATGACCGCACTGATCGCAGCGTCGGCTCTGCTCGCGTCGTGCGCGCAGAGCGTCGACGGCCGCGCGGTGTCGATCTACGACAACCCGTTCACCGTGGCGGGTCTGCCTGTCACCGACGGTCCCAGTGGTCCGCGCCCCGGCATGACTAACTCCACTCTGCAGGTGACGGGCTCGGAGGGTACCGACTCGGATGTCATCGCGACCAACGCGATCGAGGACATCCAGCGGTACTGGACACAGACGTATCCCGACTTGTTCAAGACGGAGTTCACTCCGGTGTCGGAGCTGATTTCGTGGGATGCGAGCGAGGAGGAAGGTCAGGGAGCACGTTTCTGCGGTTTCCGGACCGGCGGTATCCCCAACGCTGCGTATTGCATGAAGGACGACACGATCGGCTGGGACCGAACAATTCTGTTGCCTGCACTGATCGACGCCTTCGGCCCCATGGCAGTGGTCATGGTCATCGCTCACGAGTACGGCCATTCGATTCAGCATCAGTCCGGTCTGGTCGGAGAGGACACTCCGACCATCGTGGCCGAGCAGCAGGCCGACTGTTTCGCAGGTGCATTCATTCGGCATGTCGCCGAGGACGAGTCGCCGCACTTCACCATCAACACGTCCGACGGGCTGAACGGCGTGCTCGCCGCGACGGTCGCGGTGCGCGACGTCGACCCCAACGACCCGGATTCGGTGCACGGTTCGGCGTTCGAGCGAGTCACCGCTGTACAGCTCGGTTTCACCGACGGCGCGTCTGCATGCGTAGCCATCGACGAGGCGGAGATCGATTCGCGCCGAGCGGATCTGCCACAGAAATTCTCCGACGCCGACGACGACGGTGAACTGCCGGTGACCGAGGAAACGCTGCAAGCCTTCGTGCGGTCCTTCGAAAGCCTTCTTGCACTTCCGAATCCCCCGACGGTGTCCTACGACGGCACCGACACCGGCTGCCCGGAAGGAACGTCGACCGAGCCGGTGTCGTACTGCGCATCGAGCAACACCATCGGTGTGGACGTTCCAGCGCTCGCCGAGCTCGGAACCGCCGAGCGGCCACAGCGCGGTGACGTCATCCCTCTGAACGTCTCCGGCGATTACAGCGCCTATGTGCTGTTCGCTTCCCGCTACACGCTCGCGGTCCAGAACGCGGCAGGCCAGCCGCTCGACAACCCCCAGACCGCGCTGCGCTCGGCATGCCTGTCCGGAGTGATCACCGCCGGGTTGAGTTCGGAGAACCCGGAGGCCACCGACCTCGAAGTCTGGCTGTCCCCCGGCGACCTCGACGAGGCCGTGTCCGGTCTCCTCAGTGACGGATTGACGGCAAGCGACATCAACGGTGTCACCCTCCCGAGCGGCTTCTCGCGTGTCGACGCGTTCCGCTCGGGAGTTCTGTACGGCCAGGACACCTGCAACGCCCGCTACCGCTGAGGCCGAACAACCCGGTCAGTACAGCCCGATCAGTACAGGGCGGACGCGAGCTTCCTGCGCGCCGCGACAACAACAGGGTCGGCGGCGTCGAACAGTTCGAACAGCTCGAGCAGCCGCGTTCGCAACTGAGTTCTCTCGTCACCAGCAGTGCGCTTGACGCCGTCGATGAGACGGCCGAACGCTGCCTCTGGATTCTGCTGCGACAGTTCGACGTCGGCAGCTTCGATCCGTGCCGCGACATCGGCAGGGTCGGCGTCGGCCTTCGCCACAGCATCGGCGTCGACGTTCTGCACCCGCGCCAGGAACTTGACCTGCCGCAGCGCAGCTTTGGCGTCGGCGTTCGCAGGCTCGGCAGCGATGATGTCCTCGTACGCCGCGATGGCCTTGTCGAAGTCGCCCTCGTCGAGGGCCTCTTCGGCCGCCACGAGCCTCGGGTCTTCCGGCTCCGGCTCGTCTTCGATCGGCTCTGCTCCAGGAGGCCCCGTGAGCTTTCCGGCCGTGGCCTGTTCGATCGCCTCGATCCACTTCCGAAGCTGATCCTCCGGCTGCGATCCCTGGAAGTCAGCGAGGGGCTGTCCACCCGCGACAGCAACGACGGTGGGGATCGCCTGCACACCGAACGCCTGCGCGATCTGCGGGTTGGTATCCACGTCGACGCGTGCATGGATCCACCGGCCGCCGGCCTCCAGAGCCAGCTGTCCAAGCAGACGAGTGAGCGAAACAGACTGCGGCGACCGGGCAGAACCCAGATCGACGACGACCGGCACCTGAGACGATCGGCGCAGAACCTCGTCTTCGAAAGTGGCGGTCGTCACGTCGACGATCGGAGGCAAACCGCCTTCGGCGACCTCACCAGCCGCCGCAGGTGGCGGCGCCGGACGGTCTTTCAGGGCGGACAGATCCACTGCACCGGCGATGGATGCCGGAACAGCTGCTGGCGGACGGGCTGACGAGCGAGAACCGGGACGAGTCACGCTCTACAGTTTGTCATCTCATCCGCCCGCCCACTACCGCGAAGGTCGTCGCTCCCGCCCGGGTCATTCCGCAGGCTCCACTCCACTCCCGCCCAATCCGGGTCATTCCGCAGGCTCCACTCCCGCCCAACCCGGGTCATTCCGCAGGCTCCACTCCTACGCGACGGTCGAGCCCTTACCGAGACCGACGCCCGGTCCACTGAGCTCAGCGAGCTTTCCTGTCCGCGCTGCCCAGATTTCGAAGACGACCGTGCCGAACGGCGGCACGCTGGCGACTGCGGCGAGAAGTGTCGTGACGACGTTCCAGCGCAGCTTCACCGCCGTGACGACCGTGACGACCAGGTAGAGGACGAAAACAGCTCCATGAATCGGTCCGAAGATCTTGACGCCGATCTCGTTGCCGTCGGCCGGGATGTACTTGAACGCCATTCCGATGAGCAGACCGAGCCACGTGAGGGCCTCCAGGACTGCGACGAAACGGAAGCGCTTGGCGGTCGTGCTCAGGTCGAAGAAGTTCACCATGGAAGACCATTGTGCCCGAACTACTACGACACAGCGTAGTGGCTCTGATCTCACCCGTAGGTCTTGACCAGAGCCACCATGCTGTGGGCTTACTTTCTCTTTACTTCTTCGGCACCCGAATGATCAGCGCGTCGCCTTGTCCGCCGCCGCCGCACAGTGCGGCTGCGCCGACACCACCGCCGCGGCGCTGCAGTTCCAGCGCGAGGTGCAGAGCGATACGCGCACCGGACATGCCCAGAGGATGCCCGATGGAGATAGCACCACCGTTGACGTTGACCTTGCTCTCGTCGATCCCGAGTTCACGGGTCGAGGCGATACCGACCGCAGCGAATGCCTCGTTGATCTCGATCAGATCCAGATCCTTCGGATCGATCCCTTCCTTCGCGCACGCTTTTACGATCGCCCGCGCCGGCTGCGACTGCAGCGATGAATCCGGCCCGGCGACCACACCGTGTGCACCGATCTCCGCGATCCACTTCAACCCCAAGCTTTCGGCCTTGGCCTTGCTCATCACGATCACCGCGGCAGCACCGTCGTTGATCGTCGAGGCATTACCCGCGGTGATGGTGCCGCTCTTGGAGAACGCGGGCCGCAGCTTGGCGAGGGTGTCGGTGGTGGTGTCGGCGCGGATGCCCTCGTCCTGGGAGAACACGATCGGATCGCCCTTGCGTTGCGGGATCTCCACCGGCACGACCTCGTCGTCGAAGACACCGTTCTTCCACGCCGTCGCCGCACGCTGATGCGAGCCCGCGGCGAACGCGTCCTGCTCCTCGCGGGTGGACGCGACTGCACCCTCGTTACGCGATTCGGTGAGTCCGCCCATGGCCTGGTCGGTGAAGATGTCGTACAAGCCGTCGTAGGCGAGGTGATCCTTCATCGTCACATCGCCGTACTTGAATCCCGCACGCGATTTCTCGAGCATGTGCGGTGCTTGGGTCATCGATTCCTGACCACCGGCGACGACGACCTCGAATTCCCCCGCCCGGATCAGCTGATCGGCCAACGCGATCGCATCGACACCCGACAGGCACACCTTGTTGATCGTCAGCGCCGGAACATCCATCGGAATGCCCGCCGCGACCGCGGCCTGCCGTGCCGGGATCTGACCCGCACCGGCCGTGAGGACCTGCCCCATGATGACGTACTCGACAAGCTCGGGAGCGACACCCGACTTGTCCAACGCGCCCTTGATCGCGATCCCGCCGAGATCCGAACCCGAGAAATCCTTCAGTGCTCCGGACAACCGACCAACCGGGGTCCTGGCCCCGGCGACGATGACGGACGTGGTCACGATGTTCCTCCAACCGTATGCGACGAAGTTAGTCGCCATTTACTTTGACAGCCCCGGTGAGCGTTGCCAAGCAACCACCGCTAACGTCGACTCTATGACTACCGACACTCGACCGTCCAAGGGACTCCCTCTTCCATCAGACCTCGTCACGGCGATCGACCACGTCGGTATTGCCGTCCCCGATCTCGATGTAGCCATCGCCTGGTACGCCGAGCATCTCGGCATGGTCTCGACCCACGAAGAGGTCAACGAAAGCCAGGGAGTTCGCGAGGCGATGTTGTCCTTCCCCGGCGCCTCGGACGGGTCGACGGCGTTGCAGCTCCTCGCGCCGCTCGACGAGAACTCGACGATCGCCAAGTTCATCGATCGCAACGGGCCGGGCTTGCAGCAGCTCGCATATCGCGTCACGGACATCGGCCGGATCTCGACGGAGTTGCGGGCGCGCGGCGTTCGACTGCTCTACGACGAGCCCCGCCGAGGCACTGCGGACTCGAAAATCAACTTCGTTCATCCCAAAGATGCGGGCGGAGTCCTCATCGAACTCGTAGAACCGACCAAAAGTCCGATCCATTGACCCATCGTCTGGCTCTCTACCCTACGCACCGGTAAATTGACCGCCATGGCCACAGAGCAAGAGCGCACCGGTGTGCAACTTCCCTTCTCCCTCGTCCGAAAGGGATTCGACCGCGACGAAGTCACGAACTATTTCGAAAGGTTCGACGCCGAACTACGGCTGACGACCGCTGATCGTGATGCCGCGGCTGCACAGGCCCGCGACCTGGCCAAGCAACTCGACGACGCCCGAGACGAGATCGACGAACTCCGCAAGGACATCGATCGCCTGTCGGTACCGCCGACCACCGCAGAAGGCATGAGCGACCGTATCTCTCGCATGCTCCGCCTCGCTTCGGACGAGGCATCGGAGGTCAGGGCAAAGGCACACGCCGAGGCCGAGGAAATGGTCTCGGTCGCCGAGCAGGAGAGCGCTCGTCTCCGCGGCCGTCACGAGTCGCTCGTAGCCGAGCTGGAAGAACGTCGGTCCGCGCTCGAGACCGAGCACGAGCAGACGATGGCTCAGGCCCGGACGGAGGCGGCGCGAGTCGTCGAAGCCGCACAGGCCGAGCGTGACCAGCTCGCTGCGGAGTCCGAGGCCAAGCGCGCCAAGGTGCAGGAGGACTTCGAGATCACGATGGCGGACCGCCGCACGAAGATCCTCGCTGCACTGGAGGATCTCGAAAGCTCGAGCAAGGCCGATGCGGCGCACCGCATCGAGGAGGCAACGACGGAAGCCACCCGTCGACTCCAGGCCGCTACCGAGCAGAGCGAACGTCGCATTGCACATTCGAAGGAACTCGCCGAGGAACTTCGGGTCCTCCGAAGCCGAGTTCTGGCTCAGCTCTTGGGCATTCGCGGACAACTCGATTCGGTTCCCGCGATGCTGGCGTCCGTCAACCGCGAGAGCGAGCTACTGGACTCCCCCGAGGCGATCGCACTCGGCAAGGACGACGAGTCGTCCGACAAGGCCGACGACAAGGACAAGGCCGAAGCGTCTTCCTGACGGATGAATGCGGCGCTGGTTACGACCAGCGCCGCGTCAGGCCGCGGGTCGCCCTCCCCGACCAGCAGCCGGAATGCCAGTGCCGACGATTGTCCGGGCCGCCGAGCTCGGCCGCCGGCCACGCCACGATATGCGACACCCCAGGTCTGATCTCGTGATCGCAGCCCGGGCATCGGTAGGTCTTAGTCGCCCGATTTCCGGGGACGGTGCGCGTCGTGAACTCCTCGTCGGACCACCCCGACGGACCACTCTCGATCCGGGCGCCACCCATCAGCGAATCGGGACGCGAATCACGCGAACCATTGGTTCTACGGCTCGCTTTCCTGTCGTGATTACGCCGAGGCACGGTCTCGATTGTAGAAGAAGCCGTCAGAACAGCCGAAACTCCGTGCTCTCGGTTCCACGAAGGACGTCGTAGTCGAGGGTCAGGCAACGGATTCCGCGGTCCGTCGCCAACGTCCGTGCCTGCGGTTTGATGATTTGAGCGGCGAAAACTCCACTGACCGGCGCCAGCACCGGATCCCGGTTCAACAGCTCGAGATAGCGGGTGAGCTGTTCGACGCCGTCGATCTCACCCCGGCGCTTGATCTCCACCGCGACCGTTCCACCGTCGGCGTTGCGGCACAGCAGATCCACTGGCCCGATGGCCGTCATGTACTCGCGGCGAACCAACGTGTAACCCTCACCGAGAGTCTCCACGTGTTCCGCCAACAGCTCCTGCAGATGCGACTCGACGCCATCCTTGACGAGACCGGGGTCCACGCCGAGCTCATGGCTCGAATCGAGTTCGACGTCCTCGATCGTGATGCGCAGTTCCTCGCCGGCCTTGTTGGTCACGACCCATTTGATGGTGTCGTCCTCGGTGGATTCGACAGTCCAGCACGGCGGACTCATCCAGTTCAACGGCTTGTACGCTCGATCGTCGGCGTGAATACTGACCGACCCGTCGGACTTGACGAGAAGTAGCCTCCTAGCAGGAGGAAGATGAGCGGTAAGACGGCCGACGTAGTCCACTTGGCACCGAGCAATTACGAGACGCACTTGCCCACCCTAAGCCAAACCGACCGCTAGTCTGTGACCACCATGCCGCAATTCAGACGATCCGCCGCACCGCTCGGATCACGCCTACTCGGCGACACGTCCGAGTCCCCCAGACGTCGACGTGTCCGCGTCCAGATACTGCTCACGATCTTCCTGCTGGGGTCCAATCTCATCGGTGCCGTCATCGTGGGTGCACTGGTGAGTGTTGTGGTGCCGGGGCCCGATGTGCTGGTTCCCAAGTACTGGTGGGTCAATTACATCGTCATTCCGGTCTACGTCGGCTTGGCGTTCATCGTCGGTGTTCTCTGGGGTACTACACGTGCCGTCCGGGCGTTGAGGTGGGCGATCGAGGACCGTAAGCCGACGCGCAAGGAGCAGGTCAACACGCTTTCCATGCCGTGGCAGCTCACCCGCGTTCAGATCCTGTTGTGGACAGTTGGGCTCGTCCTGATCACGACGATCGACGGCATCATCGATCCCCAGTCGATCCCCAAGGTGGCGTTCACGATCGGTGCCGGTGGAACCGTCGTCTGCGCGTTCAGCTATCTGCTGAGCGAGTTCGCGCTGCGCCCGGCAGCAGCACGCGCGCTCGAGGCCGGCGATCCACGACGCATTCGAATCGCGGGTGTGATGGGGCGGTCGATTCTGTCCTGGATCCTCGGGACCGGAGTACCCGTCGCCGGGCTCATGATCATTGCAATCTTCAGCTTCATCAGGCCGTACCAGACGAACGCGGACAAGATGGCCGTCGCGATTCTGGCGCTCGGAGGTATCACACTCGTCTTCGGTTTCTTTCTGACTCTCCTGGGTGGTTTCGCCACTACCGCACCCATCAGCAATGTGAGATCGGGAATGGCGGAGCTCGAGCGAGGCAACTCGGACGTGCACCTTGCCGTGTACGACGGCACCGAGCTCGGCGAACTCCAGAGCGGCTTCAATCGCATGGCCGACGGCATCCGCGAACGAGAGAAGATCCGTGATCTCTTCGGTCGCCACGTCGGACACGAGGTGGCCGAAGCGGCACTGAGCAAGAACCCCGAACTCGGTGGCGAAGAACGAGACATTGCGGTCTTCTTCATCGACCTGGTCGGTTCGACGGAAATCGCATCGACGCGTCCGCCCGCCGAAGTCGTCGCACTTCTCAACCGATTCTTCGCCGTGGTGGTCGACGAGGTCGACGAGCACGGCGGCTTCATCAACAAATTCGAAGGTGACGCCGCCCTCGCCATCTTCGGAGCTCCGGGCGATATGGAAGACCACTGCGGCGCTGCCCTTGCGGCCGCACGGAAGATCAGTACACGGCTTCGCGACGAGGTACCCGAGTGCAGTGCAGCCGTCGGCGTCGCCTCCGGACGCGCAGTCGCCGGCAACGTCGGTGCGAAGTCACGCTTCGAATACACCGTCATCGGCGATCCGGTCAACGAAGCCGCCCGCCTGTCGGACCTGGCCAAGAACGCCCCCGGCGCCATCCTTGCCTCGAAGATCACGGTGGAGGGCGCATCCGATCCCGAAAGCTCATGCTGGGAATTCGGAGACAGCGTCACCCTCCGCGGCAGATCCGCAGAAACCGTCCTCGCCTCCCCCACCGCCTGACGTCCTGCCCCGGGTACATGGGGCAGGGGCAAACCCATGCCAATCAACGGGTGCGCGGGTCAGTCCTGGCGCAAATGCTCACCGTTGTGTCGGATGCACGGCGTTGTGCTGGCACCTGGCCGTGCGTCTGTGTTTCTGGCCTGGCGGACGGGGTGGTGGATTCACCCTCGTGTTGTGCGTGTGGGGGTGGTGTCAGCGCACATTCGGGGGGGTGTTTTCCGGTGGGTGGTTCGTTGTTCGGTGGTGGATGCTCGCCGTTGTGTCACGTGCACGGTGTAGTGCTGGCACCTGGCCGTGCGTCCGGCTCGTGGGTGTGCGTCTGTGTCGCTGATTGGCGGACGGGGTGGATTCACCCTCCTGTTGTGCGTGTGGTGGTGGTGTCAGCGCACATTCGGGGGGTGTTTTCGTGGGTGCTCG
>NZ_JMEX01000005.1:0-101896 GCF_000760735.1 Rhodococcoides fascians A44A
CGAGCACCCACGAAAACACCCCCCGAATGTGCGCTGACACCACCACCACACGCACAACAGAGGGTGAATCGACTCATCGGACCCGGAGACTCAGTACGAAACCAGAGGTCCGGAACAGTACGAGTGGATGCGTCTATGTTCTGGTCGTCGCGCATGTGTAGTTGCGTAACCCACATCGGGGGTCTGCAATTTTCAGTTTTCAACCCATTCTCTGTTTGGATGAACGGTGTCGGTCGACCGACGCAGAGCTTTATCTCTTTATAGAAAGGACCCGTTGTGCCGGAAGACAGCAACGACCGCCGCTCCTTCCGTGGCGACGGAAACCCTCGCTCCAACGATTCGCGGGGCCGTGCCGGCGGTGGCGCAGGCCGTTCGGGCAATCCTCGTCGAGGCGAGGGCGGTGGAGGTAGGTCCGACGGGCCTCCTCGTCGTCGAGGCGGTGAAGGCGGATTCTCGGGCGATCGCAGGGGAAGCGGACCCGCGGACAGGCGTCCGCCGCGTCCCGAGGAGCCGGATCTGCCCGACGAGGTCGAGGCCGGTCAACTCGAGCCTGCGATCCGTCGTGATCTGTTGAGTCTCGACAAGAACAATGCCACCGCTGTTGCACGGCATCTCGTGATGGCGAGCCGCTTGCTCGACGACGATCCGCAACTCGCGCTGCAGCATGCACGTGCTGCGCGGCAGCGAGCGGGACGTATCGCCGTCGTCCGCGAGACTGCTGGTGTGACTGCCTACCACGCCGGTGAGTGGGCGGAGGCTCTGTCCGAGCTCCGTGCAGCTCGTCGTATGGCCGGTGGACCGGGCCATCTGGCGGTGATGGCGGATTGCGAGCGCGGCTTGGGTCGTCCGGAGCGAGCTATCGAACTCGGTCGAAGCGACGAGGCGCGGGAGCTGACCGGTGAGGCGGCGTCGGAGCTGCGTATCGTCGTTGCCGGTGCGCGTATGGATCTGAGCCAGTTCGATCAGGCAGTGGTGACGCTGCAGACTCCTGATCTCGATGCATCGCGTTCGGGCACCGCGGCTGCGCGGCTGTTCTACGTGTACGCCGACGCTCTGGTGGCGGCAGGCCGCGTCGAAGAGGGCGTCAAGTGGTTCCTCAACGCGGCCGCAGCCGACGTCGACGGAGAGACGGACGCCGAGGAGCGCGTCGAGGAGCTGTCCGGGCAGTGACCACTGATTCGGTTCTGAGGTCTCAGCACGACGTTCTGTTGCTCGATCTGGACGGCACCGTCTACCAGGGCAAGGATCCGATTCCGGGAGCGGTGGAGTACCTGCGCGGTCGTTCGGAGGACTCCGGGCGTACCGAGAAGCAGTATTTCGTCACCAACAATGCGAGTCGGTCGCCGTCGGATGTTGCGCAGCATCTCGTCGAGCTCGGGTTCGATACGTCGGAGGAGTTCGTGGTGACCAGTGCCCAGGTCGCTGCTCGGATGCTCGCTGAGCGTGTCCCTGCCGGCTCGACGGTCGTGGTGGTCGGCACGGATGCATTGTCGGCGGAGATTTCACTGGTGGGTCTGAGTCCGGTTCGTCGAGCCGAGGGCGAGCCTGCTGCCGTCGTTCAGGGGCACAATCCGGCGACGGATTGGGGAGTTCTCGCCGAAGCCGCGTTCGCCATCCGCGGAGGAGCTGTGTGGGTAGCCACCAACACCGACGCGACCCTGCCGACCGAAAGAGGTCTTGCGCCCGGCAACGGATCGATGGTCGCTGCCGTTCGAACGGCGACCGGCAGCGAGCCGCTGGTGGCAGGAAAGCCGGCGGCGCCCATCATGCAGGACGCCATTCGATTGAGTGAGGCTGCGAGCCCGCTGGTCGTCGGCGACAGGTTGGACACGGACATCGCCGGTGCCTGCACCATCGGCATTCCGTCGCTGCTCGTGCTCACCGGCGTCAGCAGTGCGTTGGATGCGGTGCGTGCGGTGCCGTCGGAGCGTCCGACGCACATCGGTTTCGACCTCGACGTGCTGAATCTGCCCTCCGACAAGTCTCGGGTCGGGGCGAAGCAAGGTTGGTCCGCTGAGGTCCGGGACGCTGCGCTGGTGGTGACCTACAGGGGAACCGACGCACCGGATACCGTGGACGGACTCCTGACAGCAGCCGACGCTGCGTATCGTTCCGATCGAGAGTGGAACACCGTGACGGTCGACGGGGTCGGCACCGAGGTGCTCGCTCGACTGCTTACGTAACCGGCGCGGCGTCGGGCGCTCGGGCACACGTCGGACCTATCCGATAGCGTTAGCGTCGATGAGCACGTCGATTCCACTTCCAGGGCAGCACCGCCCGCAGGATTCAGCGACCCCCGATGTCGACCCGAGCGCCGTCGTGTCGGAGGTCGACGCTTTGCTGGACCGGCTGCCGGGTGAGGGCGACGCACCGATGGATCTGAACGTTCAGGCGCAGATTCTCGGACGGGCGCACGACGTCCTCGTTCATGCGCTCTCCTCCGTGGACAAGAGCTGACATGGCACGACGCGCACGCGTCGACGCCGAGCTCGTTCGTCGTGGCTTGGCGCGCTCGAGGGAACACGCTGTGGAGCTGATCGCTGCCGGGCGGGTGAAGATCTCGGGAACGGTAGCAACCAAGCCTGCGACGGCCGTGGAGGCCGGTACGCCGTTGCTGGTGTCGGAGGCCGAAAACGAAACTCAGTGGGCGTCGAGAGGTGCACACAAGCTTCTGGGAGCACTCGAGGTGTTCGAGCGAGATGGCTTCTCGGTCGCGGGCAAACGGTGCCTCGATGCAGGGGCGTCGACGGGCGGGTTCACCGATGTTCTGCTGAGCAAGGACGCGAAGGAAGTCGTCGCTGTCGACGTCGGGTACGGCCAACTCGTCTGGCGCTTGCAGTCCGACGAGCGGGTTCATGTCGTCGATCGAACCAACGTGCGTTCCATCGATGCTGACACGATCGGAGGTCGTGTCGAGGTCGTGGTCGCGGACCTGTCGTTCATCTCGCTCAAACTGGTGTTGCCTGCGTTCGTGGCGTGCACGGCGACCGACGCGGACCTGGCATTGATGGTGAAGCCGCAGTTCGAGGTCGGCAAGGACCGTGTCGGTTCAGGCGGTGTGGTTCGTGATCCGCAGCTGCGCATCGAGACGGTCGTCGACGTGGCACGAGCAGCTGCCGAGCTGAACTTGTCGCTTCGGGACGTGACGGCGAGTCCGCTTCCCGGTCCCTCGGGCAACGTCGAGTATTTTTTGTGGCTACGATCGCACTCGTCCGCGCAGGAACCTGCTGCGGATGCCGATGTGCAGGCCTTGGTAGAACGCGCGGTCGAGGAGGGCCCACAATGACTTTCGTTCCGGCGACTACTCCGGTGCGCGAGGTCTTGCTGGTCGCTCATCCGGGTCGTCGCGAGATAGCCGACACCGCCAGACGGGTCGCGAAGGTGCTGGGTGAAGCGGGCATTCGCCTGCGCGTGTTGTTGGACGAGGTGGACTCGTCGCGTATCGAAGCCGTCGGCCCTACCGGTACCGACGTGACACTCGGTGCAGATCTGGAACTGTCGGTCGTCGAGTTCGGTCCCGACGCCGCCGCGGGTTGTGAGCTGGTGCTGGTGCTGGGCGGGGACGGTACGTTTCTGCGGGCAGCGGAACTGGCACGCAGCGCGGACATTCCGGTGCTGGGGATCAATCTCGGACGTATCGGGTTCCTTGCCGAAGCGGAGGCCGAGAATCTCGAAGAGGTACTCACCCGAGTGGTGAGTCGGGAGTACCGCGTCGAGCAGCGAATGACGTTGGACATTGCGGTGCGCGTCGGCGACCGGATTGTCGAGCGAGGCTGGGCCTTGAACGAGGCAAGCATCGAGAACGGTTCACGCCTCGGCGTCCTCGAGGTCGTGTTGGAGGTCGACGATCGTCCCGTCTCCGCGTTCGGCTGCGACGGGGTGTTGATCGCGACGCCCACAGGGTCGACGGCCTATGCCTTCTCGGCCGGCGGTCCGGTGGTGTGGCCCGAGTTGGAGGCGATTCTGGTCATCCCCAGCAATGCGCACGCGTTGTTCGCGCGTCCTCTGGTGACCAGTCCGGAGTCGTTCATCGCCGTGGAAACGGATGCCGCCGGGCACGATGCGTTGGTGTTCTGTGATGGACGTAGAACCATGAAGTTGCCTGCCGGCGGCCGCGTCGAAGTCATCCGTGGGGGCACGCCGATTCGGTGGGTTCGCCTGGATTCGGCGCCGTTCGCCGATCGAATGGTCACCAAGTTCGCGCTACCTACATCAGGATGGCGGGGGAGAGCGAGGTAAGCATGCTCGAAGAGATTCGAATCGACAGCCTCGGAGTCATTTCAACTGCAAGCGCACAGTTCCACGAAGGACTCACAGTCCTGACCGGTGAAACGGGTGCGGGCAAGACGATGGTCGTCACGAGCCTGCACCTGCTGTCGGGTGCCCGCGCCGACGCAGGCAGGGTGCGCCTCGGCGCCGATCGTGCAGTCGTCGAGGGCAGGTTCAGCACCGAAACCGCGTCGGCGCAAGTTGTCGACGAGGTCGAGCGTGTACTCGAATCGGCCGGGGCTCAGCGCGACGAGGACGACTCCATCATCGCGTTGCGGACCGTCAACGCAGACGGACGATCGCGCGCCCACCTCGGGGGCAGAAGTGTCCCGGCAGCAATTCTGTCCGGCTTCACCGATTCGTTGCTGACCGTCCATGGCCAGAACGATCAGTTGCGGCTGCTCCGCGCGGACCGTCAGCTCGATGCGCTCGACCGGTTCGCAGGTGACTCGGTCGCCACGCCGCTGAAGAAGTATCGCACCGCACGCACCGAGTGGCTCGCTGCCAGAACCGAACTCATCGACCGCACCGAGCGCAGCCGCGAGCTGGCACAGGAAGCCGACCGGTTGCAGTTCGGCCTACAGGAGATCGATGCCATCGCGCCCGAGATGGGCGAGGACGTCACCATCGCCTCCGACGTGCGACGGCTCGGCGACCTGGATTCGCTGCGCGAAGCCGCCGAAGGTGCCGGCGCAGCGCTGGTTGGGGCTGCGGACGACGTCGGCGACGGCATTTCGGCTCTTCATCTTCTGGGCGAGGCCAGAACAAGGCTTGAACAGACCGACGACACCACGTTGACCGATCTGCTGCCCCGGCTGAACGACGCGTTGGCGTTGGTCACCGATATCGGCGCGGACATCACGAGCTATCTCTCCGACCTACCGTCCGATCCGTCCGCGCTCGAGACGATGCTCAACCGTCAGTCCGAGCTGAAGTCGTTGACGCGGAAGTACGCAGCGGATGTCGACGGTGTCATCGCGTGGGCCGACGATGCGCGTGATCGTCTGTCGAAGATCGATGTGTCGGCCGACGCTCTCGCCGAATTGTCCGCGAAGGTCGAATCCGCTGCGGTCGAGGTGTCCGCGGCAGCGAGCAAACTGACGGCTGCGCGAGCCAAGGCAGCCGCGAAGCTGGCCAAAGCCGTCAGCACAGAGCTGGCGGGTCTGGCGATGGGCAAAGCCAACTTGCAGCTGGATCTGCGCACGATCCCCGCCGGACCCCAGGACTCCGCGCCGCTGTCGGTCGACGGTGCAGAGCTTCATGCCGGTGCCAGCGGTGTCGACGAGGTCGAGTTCAAACTGTCGGCGCACGACGGGGCTCAGGCGCTACCCATCAGCAAGAGCGCCTCAGGCGGCGAACTGTCCCGCGTGATGTTGGCGCTCGAGGTCGTGTTGGCAGGGTCCGACAAGGGCGCCACCATGGTCTTCGACGAGGTCGATGCCGGTGTCGGTGGTCGCGCAGCGGTCGAGGTCGGACGACGGCTGGCTCGCCTGGCGAGGACGCACCAGGTCATCGTCGTCACTCACCTGCCTCAGGTAGCTGCATTCGCCGACACACATCTGGTGGTCGACAAAGCGGACACGAAGAAGGGCGCTGCCAACAGCGGCGTGAAAACACTGTCCTCGTCGGAAAGAGTCGTCGAGTTGGCCCGAATGTTGGCAGGTCTGGACGACACCGAAACCGGTCGGGCCCACGCAGAAGAACTACTCGCCACCGCCCGCGCAGACCGACAAAAATAACCGCCGCAGCTTCGATCCGGTCATTCCTGCAGGCTCCACTCCTTCCTTCCGGTCATTCCTGCAGGCTCCACTCCTGCTGGTACAGATGTGACCAGTGTGGTAATTGGTTCGGCGCGCCTCCACCGTCGGGCGTGTCGTCGGCGTCATCATGGGTGCCATGAAGATGCCGGCTCTGCTGTCACGCAATCAGGATTCGCTGCCCGGAATCAGTGGTATCGCCCGGGTCGATCGCAACACTGCCAAGCTGCTGAAACGCGTCGGTCCAGGGGACATCGTCGTGCTCGACGAGCTCGATCTGGACAGGCTGACGGCGGATGCGCTCGTTTCGGCGGGTGTGCTGGCGGTCGTCAACGCCTCCCCGTCGATCTCGGGAAGGTATCCCAATCTCGGACCCGAGGTGATCGTCGCGAACGGCATCACCCTGATCGACTCGGCCGGCGCCGAGGTGTTCAAGAAGATCAAGGACGGGTCGAAGATCCGCTTGAACGACGGCGGCGTCTACACGGGCGACCGTCGCCTCGCCAAAGGTGAGGAGCAGAGCGAAGCCGAGATCTCCGATCGGATGATCGAGGCCAAGACCGGTCTGGTCGACCATCTGGAGGCGTTCTCGGGCAACACGATCGAGTTCATCCGCACCGAGAGTCCGTTGCTGATCGACGGTGTCGGCGTGCCGGACATCGACATCGTGTTGCAGGATCGCCATGTCGTGGTGGTGGCCGACGGTCCCGGTCACGCCGAGGACTTGAAGAATCTCAAGCCGTTCATCAAGGAGTACCAGCCGATCATCATCGGTGTCGGCGCCGGCGCGGACACGGCGATGAAGGCGGGATACCGACCCGATCTGATCGTCGGAGACCCCGAGGAGATCACGGCGCAGACCCTCAAGTCCGGCGCGGAGGTCGTTCTTCCTGCCGACTCCGACGGTCACGCCAACGGTCTCGAGCGCATCCAGGATCTGGGCATCGGCGCGATGACGTTCCCGGCGACGGGCGCGCCCGCCGATCTGGCACTGCTGCTGGCCGACCACCACGGGGCGTCGTTGATCGTCACAGTCGGTAGCCCGGCAAGTCTGGACGAGTTCTTCGACCGCGGTCGTCGCAACACCAATCCCGCGGCCTTCATGACCCGCCTGAAGGTGGGCGCGAAATTGGTGGACGCCAAAGCCGTTGCGACTCTGTATCGCAGTCGCGTCTCCGGCGGGGCCATCGCTCTGCTGATTCTTGCGGCTCTGGTTGCGGTGATCGTCGCTCTGGTGGTGTCCAACATGGGCGGCGACGTGCTCGATTGGGCTGTGAACCTCTGGAATCAGTTCGCGACGTGGGTTCAGGGGCTGCTCGCGTGATTTCGATGCGTCAACATGCCATTTCGATCGCGGCGATCTTCGTTGCTCTTGCGATCGGAGTGGTTCTCGGTTCCGGGTTGCTGTCGAGCGGCCTCGTCTCGGGCCTTCGCGACGACAAGACCGATCTCGAGAACGAAGTCGGTGCGCTGCAGGACACCAACAATCAACTCGGTGAGCAGCTGAACTCAGCGGACGGTTTCGACGCTGCGGTGTCAGGCCGCGTCGTACGCGACGCGTTGCTGGACAGGAGTGTCGTCGTCATCAGCACTCCCGACGCGGACCCAGGCGACGTCGACGGCGTGACGCGGTCCATCGAGGCGTCGGGCGCTGCGGTGACGGGCCGGGTGTCGCTCACCGACTCGTTCGTCTCCGCTGCGAGCGGCGACGATCTGCGGACGCGACTCACCAACGTGGTGCCTGCCGGGATTCAATTGCGCACGGGTGCAGTGGATCAGGGCAGCATGGCCGGTGATCTGCTCGGTTCGGTGTTGTTGCTGAACGCACAGACCGCAGAGCCTCAGTCGACGCCGGAAGAGCTCGCGTTGGCTCTCGAGACGCTGCGCAGCGGCGGGTTCATCGCGTACGACAACGGTGCTGTTGCACCCGCTCAGCTCGCAGTGGTCGTCACCGGTGGTAGTTCCGAGGACGGTGACGGCAATCGAGGTGCGATCGTCGCGAGGTTCGCCGGCGGACTCGACGCCCGGGGAGCGGGCACGGTTCTTGCCGGTCGCACCGGAGCCGCGAACGGGAACGGGCCGGTCGCCGTGGTGCGGGCAGATCCGGCGTTGTCCACGGGCGTGAGCACGGTCGACAACGTCGACCGTGAGGCGGGCCGGATCACGACAACCCTCGCGCTGCAGGAGCAATTGGACGGTGCTGCGGGGCGGTACGGCACCGGGGCCAACTCGACGGCAGTGACGGTGGGAGCCCCCGCGCGGTAACTCGCAGCACAGAAGTGGCGAGTCGTTCGCGTGAACTGCCGTAGTGGTGTTACCGTGAAGACCCGTGGGTAGCAGGCCCATTATGGACGTTGTACCTCTCTTGTCAGCTCTCTGGCAGGAGCAAGCCCTGCAGATTGGTCACGGGAGCATCATTGTCACGCCTTCAGTCGCGATCTGACACCAAGCACATCTTCGTCAGCGGAGGCGTTGCGTCTTCGCTCGGCAAGGGCCTCACGGCGTCGAGCCTCGGGCAGCTACTGACCGCACGTGGCCTTCGCGTCACCATGCAGAAGCTCGATCCCTACCTCAACGTGGATCCGGGCACCATGAATCCGTTCCAGCACGGCGAGGTCTTCGTGACCGAGGACGGCGCGGAGACGGACCTGGACGTCGGCCACTACGAGCGGTTCCTCGATCGCGATCTCTCCGGGTTCGCGAACGTCACCACCGGTCAGGTCTACTCTGCCGTGATCGCCAAGGAACGCCGCGGTGAGTACCTGGGAGACACCGTTCAGGTCATCCCGCACATCACCGACGAGATCAAGAGTCGCATCCTTGCGATGAACGGGCCGGATCTGCAGGGGCATCAGCCCGACGTCGTCATCACCGAGATCGGCGGCACTGTCGGCGATATCGAGTCGCAGCCGTTCCTCGAGGCCGCTCGCCAGGTCCGTCACGACGTCGGACGCGAGAACGTCTTCTTTCTGCATGTGTCGCTGGTTCCGTTCCTCGCCCCGTCGGGCGAGCTGAAGACCAAGCCGACGCAACACTCCGTCGCGGCGCTGCGCAGCATCGGTATTCAGCCGGACGCGTTGATTCTGCGCTGCGATCGGGAGGTCACTCCGGGCCTCAAGAACAAGATCGCGCTCATGTGCGACGTCGACGTCGACGGCTGCATCTCCACCCCCGACGCGCCGTCGATCTACGACATCCCGAAGGTCCTGCACAAGGAAGGCCTGGACGCGTACGTCGTCCGCAAGCTCGGACTTCCGTTCCGTGACGTCGACTGGACGGTGTGGGGCGGTCTCCTCGAGCGTGTTCACGAGCCCCGCGAGACGGTGCGTGTCGGCCTCGTCGGCAAGTACGTCGATCTACCCGACGCTTACCTGTCGGTCACCGAGGCGCTTCGTGCCGGAGGTTTCGCGCACCGGTCGAAGGTCGAGATCAAGTGGGTGCCGTCCGACGAATGCGCGACGCCTGCCGGTGCGCATGCTGCCTTGGGCGATGTCGATGCGGTGCTGATTCCCGGAGGGTTCGGTATTCGCGGTATCGAGGGCAAGCTCGGAGCTATCGAGTTCGCGCGGACACGGAAGGTTCCGCTGCTGGGGTTGTGCCTCGGGTTGCAGTGCATGGTCATCGAGGCGGCGCGCGCGGTGGGCTTGACCGACGCCAATTCGGCCGAGTTCGAGCCGGACACGAAGTACGCCGTCATCTCGACGATGGCGGACCAGGAGGATGCTGTCGCCGGTGAGGCCGATCTCGGTGGAACGATGCGTCTGGGTGCCTACCCGGCGAAGTTGAACAAGGGATCTGTCGTGGCCGGTGCGTACGGTGCGACGGAGGTGTCCGAGCGTCACCGTCATCGGTACGAGGTCAACAACACCTACCGTGACCGAATCTCCAAGAGCGGCTTGGTCTTCAGCGGGACTTCACCCGACGGCCACCTCGTGGAGTTCGTCGAGCTGCCCGCGTCGGTGCATCCGTTCTTCGTCGGTACGCAGGCTCACCCCGAGCTGAAGAGCCGCCCGACGCGTCCGCATCCGCTCTTCGCGGCACTGATCAATGCGGCGTTGAAGTACAAGGCCGCCGAGCGTCTTCCGGTCGATGTGCACGGTGAAGAGGCCACCAAGGATTCCGAGTTCCCGGTGTCCGGTGCCACTACCGAAAGCGTCGGATGACCACTTCGGAATCCGGCTCGGGTCCGCAGGACCGCCACGAGTTCACCACCGTCGCAACCAAAACCGTGTACGAGGGTGCAATTCTGGCGCTTCGGCTCGACCAGGTCGAGATGCCGGGCGGACGTGTGGCCGAGCGTGAGGTCGTCGAACATCACGGCGCTGTGGCGATCGTGGCACTCGACTCGTCGGACCGCGTCGCGATGATCGAGCAGTACCGTCACCCGATCGGTCGGCGCCTGTGGGAGCTGCCTGCCGGTCTGCTCGACGAGCTCGACGAGCCACCTGTCGACGCCGCCAAGCGCGAACTGGCCGAGGAGACCGGTCTTGCCGCGGACACGTGGTCGGTGCTCGTCGACGTGACGGCGTCGCCAGGCTTCACCGACGAGTGTGTGCGGATCTTCCTGGCGGAGGATCTGTCCGAGGTGGACCGCCCAGAAGCACGGGATGAAGAAGCGGACTTGGTGCTGCAATTCGTCCCGTTGACCGAAGCCGTCCAACGCGCCCTGTCCGGTGAGTTCATCAACGCCTCCGCGGTGTCGGGGATCCTCGCCTTGGCAGCGTCCAGGGCTGGGTCGACGCCGCTGCGGCCCGCCGACGCCCCGTGGCCGGATCTTCCGACGACCTTCGAGCTGCGGAAGCGTTCTCACGGATAGGTCAGGGGTGCTGGCGAAGCAGATATCCGCGTATCTCGACCACCTCGAGGTCGAGCGCGGTGCTGCGAAGAACACTCTGTCCTCGTACCGCCGGGATCTTCGGCGGTACGAGGCCTTCCTGTCCGGGCATCACATCGACGATCTCGGAGCCGTCGGCGAACAGGACGTCACCGCGTTCGTCATCGAGCTCCGACGTGGGGGAGACGAGTTTCCACCTCTCGCTGCGAGTTCCGCCGCGCGTACCCTCATCGCGGTCCGCGGGCTGCACAAGTTCGCGGCACTCGAAGGCTTCACCCGCGTCGACGTGGCGAGCGCGGTCAAGCCGCCGACGCCCAGTCGTCGGCTACCCAAGTCTCTGCCGCTGGATCAGGTCATCGCGATTCTCGACGCTGCGACGACGGACGGCGCCGACGCTCCGAGAGGGCTGCGGGACAAGGCGCTACTCGAGTTGCTCTACTCGACGGGTGCTCGTATCTCGGAAGCCGTAGGCCTCGACGTCGACGACATCGACACCGACAACCGTGCGGTACTGCTGCGCGGCAAGGGCGACAAGCAGCGCGTCGTACCGATCGGCCGTCCGGCGGTCGACGCCGTCGACGCGTATCTCGTGCGGGGTCGACCGGCGCTGGCGAAGAAGGCGACTCCTGCGCTGTTTCTCAATGCTCGGAGCGGGCGGTTGTCACGGCAGAGTGCGTGGCAGGTGCTGCACACGGCGGCGGAACGGGCCGGTATCGCCACCGCGGTCTCTCCGCACACATTGCGGCATTCGTTCGCTACGCACCTGCTCGACGGTGGTGCGGATGTGCGCGTCGTTCAGGAACTTCTCGGGCACGCATCGGTGACGACGACGCAGATGTACACCCTTGTCACCGTCAACACGCTTCGTGAAGTGTGGGCCGAGGCGCATCCGCGCGCCCGGTGACATGCTTTGCGCGTGTCCGGCGAAGGTGTCGACCGAGCACGCGGTAGCGTTGGACAGCAGTCGCGAAGGAAGAATCGCACAGTACGAACGGACAGGGGAGCGCTGGAGACGTGTCGACACCGTGGCCGCCAGCGGCGGAGTCTGGTTCGGAGAAGACCTGGGAAGAGTCGACCCCTACGCCTCCCGCTCCACCGGCACCGCAGGGCCCGGCCACGCACTCGGCTCCGGCGAGTGACTCGTCCTATCGAAGCTACGAGGCCACTCCCGACGGCCTCACGCCCCAGCATCCGCACAACGAAGGCGCGTTGTTCCATACGCGTCAGCCCGACACCAGCCGTGAGACGAGAGAAACCATTCCTGCGGCAACCGAATTAGGCCCGACCGGTCGCAAGACCAGGGAGGTCCCCGATCCCCAGCCCTTGGCGAAGCACGGTCCCGCGAAGATCATCGCGATGTGCAACCAGAAGGGTGGCGTCGGCAAGACGACGTCGACGATCAACCTCGGTGCGTCGCTTGCCGCCTACGGCAGGCGTGTCCTGCTCGTCGATCTCGACCCTCAGGGTGCGTTGTCGGCCGGCCTCGGCGTCGCGCACCACGAGCTGGATCTGACGGTCTACAACCTGCTCGTCGAACCGAAGATTTCCGCCGACGACGTCCTGATGCGCACGCGGGTGGAGAATCTGGATCTCCTGCCGAGCAACATCGACCTGTCGGCAGCCGAGATCCAGTTGGTGACCGAGGTGGGCCGCGAGCAGACGCTCGGTCGGGTTCTGCATCCGGTGCTCGATCGGTACGACTACGTGCTCATCGACTGCCAGCCGTCGCTGGGTCTGCTCACCGTCAACGCACTCACCTGCGCCGACGAGGTGCTCATTCCGATGGAGTGCGAGTACTTCAGTCTGCGCGGTCTGGCGCTGCTCAACGACACCGTCGAGAAGGTGCGCGACAGGCTGAATCCTCGGCTGAAGCTGGCCGGCATCGTGGTGACGATGTTCGACGCGAGGACGCTGCATTCGCGTGAGGTCATGACTCGTGTCGTCGAGGTGTTCGGCGACGTCGTCTACGACACGGTGATCACTCGGACGGTCCGGTTCCCCGAGACGTCCGTCGCCGGCGAGCCGATCACCACCTGGGCGCCCAAATCGTCTGGTGCACAAGCCTATCGGTCGTTGGCCCGTGAGGTCATCTACCGTTCCGGTCCGTAACCGATGACCGACACCGCCACCGAGACCACGCCGATCGAAGTACCCGAGAACGAGGACCCGTCGCGTTTTCGTGTTCGGCTGCTCAACTTCGAGGGGCCGTTCGATCTCCTCCTCACACTGATCAGTCAGCATCGCCTCGACGTCACCGAAGTCGCGCTGCACACTGTCACCGACGATTTCATCTCCTTCACCAAGAGCCTGGGCAAGGAGATGGGCCTCGATCAGACGACGGAGTTTCTGGTCGTCGCGGCGACTCTGCTGGATCTGAAAGCGGCGAGGCTGCTGCCGTCGGGTGATGTCGAGGACGCCGAGGATCTTGCCCTTCTCGAAGTGCGCGATCTTCTGTTCGCGCGGTTGTTGCAGTATCGGGCGTACAAGCAGGTTGCTCAGCTCTTCGGCGAGCTCGAGGCAGCAGCCCTGCGTCGGTATCCGCGGTCGGTCTCCGTGGAGGACCGCTACACAGACCTGATCCCCGAGGTGCTGTTGGGCGTCGATGCAGCTCGATTTGCGGACATCGCGGCGGCTGCCTTCCGGCCGAAGCCGATCCCGAAGGTCGGTCTCGATCACATTCACCAGCACTCGGTGTCGGTTCCCGAGCAGGCGAAGTGGGTCATGGAACGGCTGGAGAGCAAAGGCGAGGGCGCATGGACGCCGTTCTCGGAGCTGACCGAGGGATGCGAACACACCGTGGAGATCGTCGCGCGGTTCCTTGCGCTGCTCGAGTTGTTTCGCGAGCAGGTTCTGGCGTTCGAGCAGCCCGAGCCGCTGGGTGAGCTGTTGGTGACGTGGACGGGTAAGGAGAAGTCGGGGCAGGTTCTGGTCTCGGCGGTGGATTATGGATGAGCAACAGCCGCTCGACGTGGAGTCTGCGGAGGAGACGGACGAGCTGGACGACGCCACGCTCGTCTCGGCTCTGGAGGCCGTCCTACTGGTGGTGGATTCGCCGGCATCGAACGAGCAGTTGGCGTCGGCCGTCGGGAGCGATGTCGGACGCGTGAAGACGATTCTCCAGAGGATGTCCGCGGATCTGACCGAACGACGCAGCGGAATCGATCTCCGATACGCCGGTGACGGCTGGCGTTTCTACACGCGCACGGTGTACGCGCCGTACGTGGAGAGGCTGCTTCTCGACGGCGCTCGGTCCAAGCTCACACGCGCGGCATTGGAGACTCTCGCCGTTATCGCATATCGTCAACCGTTGACCCGCGCGCGAGTCAGCGCCGTGCGAGGGGTCAACGTCGACGGAGTGATGCGCACGTTGCTCGCTCGCGGACTGATTTCGGAAGCTGGAGTGGATCCGGAATCGAACGCAACCATGTACTCCACAACCGAGTTGTTCCTCGAACGGCTCGGTCTGGCTTCGCTCACGGATCTGCCACCGCTGGCACCGTTGTTGCCGGGAGTGGACCTGATCGACGAGATCAGTGACAGCATGGATACCGACCCGAGAGTCACCCGCTCCACCAAGAACCGCGGATCGAAACCCGATCCGGTAGCCGAGCTCGACTCGGACGACTGATAGGTAAAGAAGTGAACAAGCCCGCTCGCCGTGATGGCACACCGGACAGGAACAAACGACAGGCTCCGCGTAGGAAGCCGACGACCGGACGGTCGGAGGATCCGCGCGAGAACCGACGCAGGGACGATGCACCCCGCGCCGGAGGACCCCGCAAGGCAGTCCCGCGCAAAGGCGTCGACCAGCGCAAACCCTTCGAGAACAAGCCGGTCGACAGTGGCATCAACGATCGCAGCAACGACGCCGTGCCGCGCAAGAAGCCCTCTCGGCCCAAGCCACCGAAGCCGCAGAAGAAGCAGGCTCCGTCGACCACCATTTCCAACGCGAAGCCCGCGAAGCACCAGTACATCGAGCCCGACGCCAAGCGGCGTCACGTCCCGCGCGGTGAGGGTGTGCGTCTGCAGAAGGTGCTCGCTCAGGCCGGTGTCGCATCGCGCCGGGCTGCCGAAGAACTGATCGCCGACGGTCGCGTCGAGGTCGACGGCCGCATCGTCACCGAGCAGGGAATCCGGATCGATCCGGACGTCGCGATCGTCCGCGTCGACGGCACACGCATCGTCGTGAAGGAAGAACTCGTTCACCTCGCGATGAACAAGCCGCGTGGATGGCAGTGCACCATGTCCGACGATCTGGGACGCCCATGCGTCGGCGACATCGTCTCCGAGCGCGTGCAGGCAGGGCAGCGACTGTTCCACGTCGGACGTCTCGATGCCGACACCGAGGGCCTTCTGCTCTTCACCAACGACGGTGATCTTGCTCACCGCCTGATGCATCCGTCGTACGAGGTGTCGAAGACCTACCTGGCCACGTTGTTCGGCGCGATCCCGCGGGATCTGGGCAAGAAGCTCAAGGCCGGCGTCACCCTCGACGACGGTCCGGTGAAGGTCGACGGGTTCGCGCTCCTCGACATCTCCAACGGCCTGTCACTCGTGCGCGTCACGCTGCACGAGGGCCGCAAGCGCATCGTCAGGCGCCTGTTCGACTCGGTCGGATTCCCGGTCGGTCGCCTCGTGCGCACCGACGTCGGCAACGTTGCTCTCGGCGACCAGCGTCCCGGCACGTTGCGTGTGCTGGGACGCGGCGAGGTCGGCAAGCTCTACGAGTCGGTCGGTCTGTGATGGACGATCTCGGCATCGACGGCCTGGTCATTGCCATGGACGGGCCGTCGGGAACCGGTAAGTCGACGGTCTCGCGCAAGCTCGCCACGGCACTCGACGCTCGGTACCTCGACACCGGTGCGATGTACCGCGTGGCGACGGTGTGGGTGCTGCGCGCCGGGATCGATCCGACGGATTCGGAGAAGGTGGCCGACGTCGTCGCGACGCTTCCTCTGGACATCGGCACCGATCCCGCGGCGGAAGCAGTCACTCTTGCAGGTGAGGACGTCTCGGAAGAGATCCGAGGCGAGGCCGTCACCAAGGCGGTCTCTGCTGTGTCGGCCGTTCCTCGGGTGCGGGAGCTCCTGGTGCAGAAGCAGCGCGACATCTCGGCGTCGTTTCCGCGGATCGTCGTGGAGGGTCGCGACATCGGGACCGTCGTGTTGACCGACGCCGACGTCAAGGTCTTCCTGACGGCGTCGCCGGAAGCACGGGCGGACCGACGCAACAAACAGAACATCTCTCAGGGACGGGTCGACGATTACGAGGCAGTTCTCGCCGACGTCCAACGCCGCGATCATGCGGATTCCACTCGCGCCGTATCTCCGTTGCGGCCTGCCGAGGATTCCGTGATCGTGGATACCAGCGATCTGGGCATGGACGGCGTCATCGACGCGTTGCTCCAGGTTGTGCACGACAGAACTGGAGTGAAGCAGTGACCGAGGAATTCTACGCAGGCGAGGTCGCAGGCGACGGCACGTGGAGCGAAGAGGGGGAGTGGGACCTTCTCGATTACGTCGACGGTGACGATGCAGAGGCAGCGGTCGCAGTCCCGACCCTCGCAGTCGTCGGACGGCCCAACGTGGGAAAGTCGACTCTCGTCAACCGCATCATCGGCCGACGCGAAGCAGTTGTCGAGGACATTCCCGGCGTCACGCGTGACCGAGTGTCCTACGAGGCCAACTGGGCCGGACGTCGGTTCCTGGTGCAGGACACCGGCGGGTGGGAGCCCGACGCCAAGGGGCTGCAGCAGTCCGTTGCGCGCCAGGCCGAGTTGGCGATGAACACCGCCGACGCGATTCTGCTCGTCGTCGACGCACGCGTCGGGTCGACGACGACCGACGAAGCGGTTGCGCGGGTGCTGCGCCGCTCGAAAACCCCGGTGCTGTTGGTGGCCAACAAGGTCGACGACGGACGCACCGAGTCCGAGGTTGCATCACTGTGGTCGCTCGGCCTCGGCGAGCCGAATGCGGTGTCGGCGACGCACGGCCGCGGCACCGGTGATCTGCTCGACCGCGTTCTCGAAGCGCTCCCGGAAACACCCCGCGAAGGTATTCCCGGCGGCGGTCCGAGACGAGTCGCCTTGGTCGGTAAGCCCAACGTCGGCAAGTCGTCGCTGATCAACAAGCTGTCCGGCGACGAGCGATCCGTTGTGCACGACGTTGCAGGCACCACCGTCGACCCCGTCGACTCGCTCGTCGAATTGGGCGGTAAGACATGGCGTTTTGTCGATACGGCCGGCCTGCGCAAGCGAGTCAGCCATGCCAGCGGCGCCGAGTTCTACGCGTCGCTGCGGACGAAATCGGCCATCGAGGCCGCCGAGGTCGCAATCCTGCTCATCGACTCGTCACAGGTCATCTCGGAGCAGGATCTACGAGTTCTGTCGATGGTCGCCGACGCGGGCCGTGCGCTCGTGCTGGCGTTCAACAAGTGGGACCTCGTGGACGAGGACCGTCGACTGCAGTTGGAGAAGGAGATCGATCGCGATCTCGCTCGGGTGCCGTGGGCGCAGCGTGTCAACATCTCCGCGCACACCGGCAGGGCCGTGCAGAAGCTTGTTCCGGCCCTCGAAACAGCTCTCGAGTCCTGGGACAAGCGAATCCCCACCGGCAGGCTCAACAACTGGCTCAAGGAGGTCGTCGCGGCGACACCTCCACCGATGCGTGGTGGGCGTCTGCCGAGAATAATGTTCGCCACCCAGGCGACCACCCGTCCGCCGACATTCGTTCTGTTCACCACAGGCTTCCTCGAGGCCGGCTACCGCCGGTTCATCGAGCGGCGTCTGCGTGAAGAGTTCGGCTTCGACGGCAGCCCCGTCCGTGTCTCGGTCCGTATCCGCGAAAAGCGCGAACGGCCGGGCAAGGGCAACAACCGCCGATAGATTCTCCGCCCACCCCTGACCAGGCGATTTCGTGTCAGGGGTGGGGCTGGGGTAATCTCATCGAGCGCCTTAACCGGCGCGGCGGGCTGTGGCGCAGCTTGGTAGCGCACTTGACTGGGGGTCAAGTGGTCGCAGGTTCAAATCCTGTCAGCCCGACAGATAGATGCAGGTCAAAGGCGGTTTCGGAGAAATCTGGAACCGTCTTTTTCGTCTGCGTGCCGCTAAAGTGTCACTACTCGTTTCTTACAGGGTCGGAATCGGCGCTTGAACGGTGTCCAGGTGGACCCACGGGTGTCCGGAAGTCTGCGTTGGTTGGCCGAATGGACCAGGGTGGATGAAGCCACTTGAGTCGGCTGGTTCGGTCCAAGTGGCTCCGAAATTCGGGGGTCTGAGCCAGATTGGGGAACCGGACCGTGCAATCAGTGGCCCCCGGGTTTAGCTGAGACCCGTCGCAGGGCGGCCCGCCGACGTTCCGTTCGGTGTCCGCGAGCGGCACCGGCCGTCACGCTCGCAACAGGTTCTCGCCTAGCGGTTTTTGCGGCCGCGTGGTTCGCCGTCAAGGTCGGCGTCGTCTCTATTTGTCAACGAGTCGCGCCGCAGTTCGACTCGGCGGTGGCGATGCTGATTCACGACATTCCATGCTGAAGCTGTAAACGTCGAGGGCCAGATGGACTAGCTACCCCGCCGCTAAAGGTTGAGTGCGGCCGCGACGAGCTGTGGGCAGTGGGACCGTCGGTGCATGCTCGGTCCCCTTCTCATGATGTTGAGTGCGGTTGTGGCGGCGGCGCGGGTTACGGCGACGTCGTCGAGTAGTCGTTGAAGTTGTGCGAGCGAATTTGCGAAGATGATGGTCTGGCCCGGACCGGATTCTTGGTAGTGCGCGGCGCGCAGTGTGGCGTGGGGGTGGCGCCGGAGGAATGCCAGCTCGCTCGCTACGCCGCCTGAGAAGAGTTCTGCATCGTTGACTTGGATGAATCCACCGATGATGCCGGATGCCTGGTCCCTGTTGACGACGAAGGTTTCGGTCATGGCGATGCTGACGCACGACAGTCGGCGCGGGATTGTTCTGGTTGTCGGCAGGCAGCTCGCCGACCACGATTGATATTCGGTTTGCAGGGGGTAAGGGACACATCGGCTGAGGTACTGCCCGATCAGGTCGAGAACCTCTGCGGACGCAGGAATGGACGTGAATCGTCGAAAGTTGTCTGCGGCGCCAAGGAATTGGCCGTGGTCGATGCGTTGTGTCGTCGAGTCTGCACGGTTGACCGTGTCGGGTGCGTTAAGCCACCGTCGCTGAAGAGTGTCGGGGATGATCTCGTCGAGGTGTTTACTCACCCCGATCAAGGTTGCCATCTCGTTGACGTTGCGTGCCAACAGTTTTGATTCCTGGGCGCGGTGAATCAGTTGTCGTTCGCGAAGCCGAAGAAGGCGCTTGTGGTCCAGAACCGAGGTCGTGGCGTCGTGTTCTGTCTCCGGGCGTACGCGGATCGTGGTGATGTCGCGAAATCGACTCAGGTGTTGGGTGAGACGGGACGCGATGTTGACTGACTCGCCGATGTAGCACTGTCCGTCTGCGAACTCGAGCAGGTAGTAGCCGGCGGTCCCATTTGCGTTGTCTGTGAGGAATGCTGCGACCGTCGCGGGTTGGGGGAGTAGGAGTTCGGAGAATTCGTGTTCAGTTGCCCACCGTGCGATGTCTTGAGCACGTTTTTTCAGTTCTGCCGGCGTGGGTGCCGGTTCGTGAGGGAGGGGGCGAGCAGGTAGCGCGGATGGACCGGTCAGAGATCCGTCGGAGTGCCAGCGTCCGGTGATCGCGGCGGCTGCTTCGAGACTGAGTGTGAAGGATGCGGGGTAGAGCTCGATGTCATCGAGCGCACGGCGGACGTTCGACGGTCCCTCGGAGTCCGGCGTCACGGTTTCGTCGAGCGTCCAGCTTTCGGTCGTGCGGATCCAAGTCAGCGCGTGTGCGACGGGCCGGTTGTCGGTCCGTCGTGGCGTTCGATCTGAATCGACATCTGCTTGTTCTGGCGGTGTTGCTGTGAGGCGTATCGAGCGGTCACCCGCGGTGCTGAGGCTGTGGTTAAGCGTGAGGTGCCATCCTGATCGCGCCGCGAGTGGCACGATTTGCAGGATCTCCGCCAACGGATACAGGATGTTGAGGTCGAGTTGCCTGAGGTCGGTCTCGTTGTCGCCGGTCAGGTATCCGCGGATGTCATTGGTCCGGGTTTGTCCGGTGGCCAGCCGTGCGTTCCACATATAGAAGGGCACGCGGGAGAACAGTGCGTCGAACATCTCGTCATCACGGTCGACGAGCAGCGCTCCCGCTTCAATTATCCCGGTGGCATCGTTGTCGTCGACCCAAGTGTCCCCGTGGAGGACGAATGATGTGACTAGTGATTTTTCATCAGGGCACGTGGTGTTTATGCGTGCGGTAATGGACAGTCCTGCTGGTGACGGTTCGACTGTGACGTGGTGGCCGGATATGACGAACATGGTCAGGGTGTTTTCGACATCGATTCCGAGGGGTCGGGTCCAGCCGTCGAGTTCGTTGTCGAGATTGTCGGTCACGTGGGTGCCCGGTGCAGTGGTGCTCATGGGGTAAGCAGATAGGTAGAGGGCTAATTCATCGAACTAGGAATCTTGGGCAACGTTCTCACCTGAATGGGAAAACCCTCAGCTTCGCACGCGCGAGCCACACGTCGTGAATTCTCATCGAATGCTGTCGCGACCGAGTAGCGCGTTCCAAGGTCTCGGGATCGTATCGGCAGTTCACTTGCGAGTTCACCGATCCGTGCCCGCACTTCTCCTTCCGCGTGCAGACCGATGCTGTCGAGACGGTCTTGCGCTGCCTTTTCGGCAACTAGGAAGTCTTCCAGTGTCATGGTCCCCTTGCCATCGAACTGGTAGCGCACGACGATATTCTGAGCTGCGGCGAAGTCCGAGCACACCTGCTCGTTTACTGCAGCCGGTACCTCCACGTTATTATTGGGCGAACCGCACCCCGTGACAGATGCAACGACCGCAACAAAGGCAGCAAACACACCCAGTCGAGACGACGTCGACGAAATCTTTGTGGTCATAAAAGTGCCTCCTGCGCAGCAAACTTGAGCGATCTGACATTACACCGCGACGTAGGGGATCATTCGATTGACCGTTACCATGTCTTCTCCGTCAAAACGCGCGATATTAAACAGTCGCGATGATTGCGGTTCGAATCGGTTGTCGCGCAATCCTCGTCGACTCCGCTAGCGACTCGGGTGAAGGCTAGTGACAAGTACGCAGTGTGGCAGAGGACGACGAGGCATCGGTGGGAAGGCGCGGACCGGCTTCCAGAACTGCAAAGAACGACCTTTCGCATCGAAAGAACCAGGCCCAACGACGTGTCGAGCCGCGGAGAATTATATGTTCTCAGCGTTGCGCGGATCCGGTGTTCGGGAGGTCGGATGATCCGAGTGTCGGGGCGGGAGGCTGTGGTTGGGGGTTTTGGTGATGATGGTGACGTTGTTGTTCTGGCTTATAACGTATGCGTCGTTGCCGTCGGGGCTGACCGCCACCGGTTGGGCGCTGCCGGGGATGTCGAATCGTTCTTCGATGATTCCCGTCGTGGTGTCGAGGACGATCAGTTGGCTGGGGAACCATGACGCGATGGCGTAGACGGTTCGCCCGTCTGGTGTGACAGCGACACTTCCGATTCCGGGCGCGACTACGGAGGCGTTTCCGTAGACGGTGAAAGTGTTCGGAATGCTGTTGTCGGCGAAATCGATAGTGAGGATGTCTTTGCCGTTGGAGGTGACAAGTGTGGAACCATCCGCTGTGATCGAGAGATCGAGTGGTGTGCCGCCGAGCCCGTCGATCGTTGTGACGATCTCGTCGGTGGTCGTATCGCCCTTTGCGATTCCTGAGTTCACGGTGACGTAGGCGTAGCCCCCGTCCGGGGTGAGTTCGACGAATGGTGCTTGCGCGTCCCCGAGTGCGATCTTGCGGGTGGCCGTCAGTGTTGCTGTGTCGATCACGGTGAGTGTGCTGTGTCGATCACGGTGAGTGTGCTGTCGTGTTGGTTCGATGTGTACACCTTGCGGCCGTCCGGGGTGACTGCGACACCTAAAGGGCCCGCGCCGAATGGGATTGTGGCGACGACTGCATTGGCGGTCAGGTCGATTACCGAGACGGTATTGTCGACGTTGTTCGCGACGTAGGCTCTGGATCCGTCAGATGTCGGTGCGATTCCCACAAGGAAGATTCCCACCGGGATGTCGGCGAGTTGGTTCTTGGTTCGGGTGTCGTAGATGCCGAGGAAGCCGTGTTGTCCGTCGGGCCCGTGCGTCACGTATGCACGCGATCCATCAAGGGAGAAGGCAATGCCTTCTGCAAGATCCGGTGCCGCGAGTGCCCCGGTCACGGCATACGTATCCGTAGGAGCCGCCGTTGCGGGCGATACGAGCGCGGTAATGTGGCTGAGGTCGACACGTGTTCGCTCCACGGCCAGATCGATGAACAATCCCGGCCCGCCACTGGATTCGAAGTCGTAGTCCGTGACGGTCCCGACCCATTCGGACGTGGCCTCGATCGGTACGGGCGCGCTCGACGTGGTCCGCGGACTCGACGTCGTCGATGGGCTCGGCGATCCGGGGTCGGTCATTGCTGGTGTGCTCTTGTCGTCGTCGACGCAACTGCCGAAGAGTGCGAGTACAGTCACGGCGCATATGCCAATGGCCCAGTTGTTATTTCTACGCGCCACTCGAACTCCTGATCGTCGCTGTCGGGGAACGTCGGAGTTCACGCCCATCGGGCAGAGCGCATCTCGACTGCGGAATCGTACTCGATACACCATTACATTGGAACCGACAGTGCCTCTTCGTTTTTGGTTTGTTCATTTGAACGAATGAAGGTCGCGGCTGTGCCGCGCGGCCGTAGCGCGGGATGAACGCGGAGCCTCGGCTGGTCGGTGATCAGTCAATGTCGACGCCGTGTGCGCGGGCGAGTCCGTCGAGGCCGTCGGCCCATCCTTGGCCGAGAGCGCGAAGTTTCCAGATCGGTGTGCCATCGGGTGCGGTGTGGCGGTAGATCTGGGCGGCGGTCATGGCGCGGATGTGCGGGTCGGGCGGTGGGGTGAACAGCCAGGATTGTTGTGGTGTGGAGATCGTCAATCGGGCGCCTTGGAGGTCTGCGCAGGTCTGACTGGATTCGACGTCGATGTTGATGGAGATGACGACTGTGGTGATGCGCGGGGGTAGGTCGGACAGGTGCAGCGTTGCTCGTTCGGTCGTGGTGGTGGCGTCGGTGTCTTTGTGGTGCAGTCGGATTGCGCCGCCGGATCCGATGGGTCGGTTGTAGAAGATGAAGTCGTCGTCCGTGCCTACTCGTCCGGTGTGTTCGAGTAGCAGAAGGGTCATGTCGGCGTCGGCACCCTGGAACTCGAATGCTGCGTCTATCTGATGGACGGCCTCGTCGAGTAATGGGAGTGTCTGCCCGGGTGAGAGCGTTGTCGGCGTGGTCGCCGGGGTAGGGGCGTGTGGTGGTGGCGAGATTGGTGGCAAGCTCTGACTGGACTGATGAAGGACCCACTGGCTGAACGGAATTGGTGCGTAGGGATCATCGCACGTAGGTGCGTCGGTGGGCTGGTTGTGCGGGGTGAGGGCAGCGTCGATTTCGGAGATCGGGTTGGTGGTGCTGTCGTCGTCAGTGGTGTCGAGTAGTTCCGCGAGGCCGGGGATGCGGTCGATGTCGAGTGGTTTCACCGAGCTGGAGAGGTTGCCGCTCGCGGTGGTGCGGACGCTACAGGCAACGTCGGTGCCGACGTCGAGGAAGCGTAGGGCATCGTTTGGGTTGTGCCATGGTGTGGAGTCGATGGCGCGGCGGGACCAGGACCCGTAGGTGACGATGCCGAGTCGTTGGGTGTCGGGTAGTCGGGTTATCACTGCAAGGTCGACGTCGGTGATGCCGGGGGCGACGGCGAGTGCTTCTTTGCAGGTGGCGATGACGTTGGATCCCATGATGGTCAGCCACCATGCGATGCGGTCGCGCTTGGTGAGGGTTTTCAGTGTGGGTCGTCCGGCGGAAGTGAGGGACGGTGTCTGTGTGGGGAGGGTGTCGATGTCCTGCTGGCGCATGACGATCGAGACTCTGGTTCCAGTGACTCCGAGGGCGCATCCGGCGGCTGCATTGTCGGCGAATGCGGAGTTGATGGCGTCGCAGACGGTGGGTTCGTGGTTGGTGATGAGCGCGTTCCACCATTGGTCTGCGTGGTGCTGTAGTTGCTCGTGTATGTGGCGGAGACGATGTTGTTCGGCGGCGAGGTAGTGCTGTGCGTCGGTGCGGGCGCGTTCTTTGGCGCGCTTGCGTTCGGTGCGTGCGAGGAGGCCGATGCCGCTGAGGTGGTGTGCGGTTGCTTGTGCGTCGGCGTGTGCGATGTGGAGCGCTGGTGGTGGGGGTATGACCGGATGGGCTGCGATCGGGAAGGTGTCGAGGTGGACGCTGGTGGAGGAGCGGCGCAGTTCGTGGAGTTCGGCGATCGCGGCGTCGCGTTGGGCGTCTTGCTGTGCGCGTGCTGCGGCGCGCTCGGCGCGGGCGAGTTGTGCGGGGGAGGGTCCGTAGTGTCTGCGGGTGGTTCGCCTTGTCGTGGTGCGGCCGCGGCCGCTCGACAGTGAGGTGGAGGCGAAGAACGGTCCGAGTCCAGAGGAGACGGTGGTGCGTCCTGATCCGACGTTGATCCGGGCGGCTCGTGGTCCGAGCGAGGTGCGGACCCCGCGAGTAGAGACGCGGACGCGCATGCCGGGCACTCCGACTCGAAATCCGAAACTCAACTCGTCCTCCAGTATCGCGGGATTCATTGTTGACTCTACGGTCTCAGGGTAGAAGTTGGCAGGCGAGAATACTCGCGTTCACGATGTGGCGAGGTTGGTTGGTCGGGGACGTTCCACGGTAGGTATTCATTCGATCGAATGATTGATCGAGGGTCAACCGAGGGCCTGTCGTGCACTTTAGAAGACGAACGTTGGCAAACGGCGGAACACATGCAGTAATCGCGCTGTCTGAGCAGTACGAACTCTTATCGCAGTAATCGCTGTAGCCGGCGATCTGGATGCCTGTCGGTAAGTGCGGAAATTTGCTTCGGGCGTGTCGAATGCAGCGGACGAGGCGGAGGTCGCAAGATAACGTGTGCCGAATTTCTATAGCGACCCGTCCCGTGGTTTCCAGCTTTTTCGGGACACAGAGTTTCCGGGCTGGCGACCACCCCAGCGCGGAGCTTTGGGAGCACTGTTGGCTCACTGGTCCGTTCGTCACCGCGAACCGGCGCTCCTTGCTGTGCCGACAGGTTCAGGCAAGACGGCGATCGCTCTAGCGTCTCCATACATGGCCGGGGCGCGACGCACGTTGGTGGTTGTCCCGAGTACCCAGCTGCGTAATCAGACAGTAGGCGCCTTCCAGAATCAAGACGTGCTCCGCCGGATCGGTGCATTGGCGGGTAAAGGCGATCCGAGAGTTTTCGAAGTGAAGGGGCGACTCACGTCCTGGCGCGATTGCGAGTCGGCCGATGTGGTGGTGGCACTGCCGCATTCGATAAGCCCCGAACACTATGACGATGATTCAAAGCCGCCCGCCGACCTCTTCGATTGTGTCATTGTCGACGAGGCTCACCATGCGCCGGCACGAACCTGGCGCGCCATTCTGGACCACTTCGATGACGCGAGAAAGGTGCTTCTCACTGCAACCCCTCGGCGGCGCGACGGCAAACGCGTCCCCGGTGCACTGGTTTTCCACTACCCGCTCCGCGCGGCGATGTCAGACGGCTATTACAAGAAGGTCGAGGCGAGATTACTCAGCGCCAGCGCTAATGCACAGCGCCGAGAGTGTGACGAACTGATTCGCGATAAAATTCGGAGTGAGTTCAATAGACCGGAGCACAGGTCGAGCACTTTGCTCGTTCGGGCAGGTAGCAGATCGCGGGCGACTGAGCTGGTGAAGCTATACGCCGAGGTAGGTATAGAGCTAATCGCGTTGACGTCTGACCTCGGGGAGGTCAGACGAACGGAAATCGTTGATGGGCTCAAGGACGGTCGCATCCGCGCCGTTGCTGTCGTCGGCATGTTGGGCGAGGGCTTCGATCTGCCGCGCCTTCGACTTGCCGCCTACCACGATAAACACAAGTCGGTCGCGTCGACTATTCAACTGATCGGACGGCTCGTCCGCAGCCACTCCGACTTCCCTCAGCCGTCAGTGCTGGTCACCGTCATGGATGCTGAAGTATACCCAGGGCTGAAGGGCGCGCTGTGGAGCCTCTATCAGGAGGACGCGGACTGGTCGTCCCTCCTACCCGGAGTAATCGATGACGAAGTCGCCGCAGACATCGCAGACAAGTGCTTCGCCGAACTGCTCGCTAGCCCTCCAGCCGAACTTTCGCTCGAGAATCTTCGGCCGCTAGTTCGGTCCACAGTGTTTGAGGTAGTGGATGGCTGGGTGCCGACCTTTGTGGACGGTGACGTGCCGGCCGGTCTCGTACGGGGCGACGCGATTCGGGGACAACAAGTTCTGTACTCAACGGTTACACCGGACAACCGGACCCTGCTCGTGGTCACTCAGGGCGTCCGATCGCCTCGATGGAATCTCGACTCCGGTTTGGACGCGCCCGAGTACGCTTTGCACCTCATCACCTACCTCCCGTTTGCGGGATCACTGCGCCGCGCGCTCGTTCTGGCGAATACGAGCGACGGAGCGATCATGACAACAATCAAGGAGACGCTCAACGCAACCGTGGAGCACCTCCGAACCGCTGATCCCGAGCGCTTACAGCGTGCGTTCGATATTCTGCCTCGCCTCAGCGTTTCCAATGTCGGGGTGCGGAACACCTATGGTGGCGGCAGGGGAAGCGCGAGTTACAAGATGTTTGCTGGCAGCGGGGTCGATCACGGAATGCGGGAGGCCGACACCGCACAGGCTGCGATCGGCCATGCGATGGCTCAGGTGAGCGAGGGACCAGGAAATGGGGCATACAACACTGGCTTCGCCGTTGAGAAAGCAAAATTCTGGGAGTCGAGGTATGTCTCGCTTCGAGAGTACAACGGCGCACTAATGGATTTTGCGGATCGCTACTGGTCATCCACGGAGATCATCGCTCCACTGCTGCCAGCGGTAGCGCGGGGTGTTCGCCTCGAAAACTTCCCCGAGGCCCCAGTCGCAGCCATCGAAATGAATCCCTGGCTGCTGGCAAGTGAATGGACGGTTTCGAACGGGTTTCCGATTGATCGCCTCGATCTGCAGCGCGTGGCCACTGAAGATTCAAGGCAGCATCTGCAGTTCAACCTGGTGAGACCAGACACAGCTGAGAACATCTGGACCGGGTACCTCGATACTCAAGGAGGCGTTACAGACACCAGCTCACCGGTTTTCGTCTCAAGGGGGCATCAATCTCCTCGGTCAATAGCTCATCTATTGTCCTCGATGCCACCAACGGTTTACTTCCTTAACGGACAAAGTGTAAGCGGCGCAACGCTTTACATGCCTCCATCCGTGCAACGAGACCTGACTAGATGGGCTCCAACTCTCTTCGATTGGAGCACCACCAACATCGAAAAGGAGACTGACCGAAGCGCGAATACTGCTGGTGCTGGTGAGTCGATTCACCAGACTCTGCGCACGTACTTGACCACGCGGCCTACGAAAGCCCTGCGCCGCTGGGTCCTAGAGAACGACGGCTCCGGAGAACTTGCCGATCTGATTGTCCTTGAACTCAACGGGACCTACGAAGTGTCCCTTGAATTATGGCACGCGAAGCCCGCTAGTGGAGCCAAGCCCTCTGTGCGAGTGAGCGACATGCAAGTAGTGACCGCGCAAGCCATTAAGAGTAGGCGCTGGCTCACCGACCGCGGCATCTGGAAGGAAATGGCCGACCGCTATTCACGTGCAAAGTCGCCGGTACTCAAACTGATTGCCGGCAGCGATCGCGAAGCCCTGCTCAGAGTCATACTCGGCGTCGTTGGACACCATCCAGCCTGGTCAATGACCAATCGTGCGATTCAACTGCGTGGCACCATCGTCATCGCACAGCCTGGATTGTCGTGGACCAAATTGCAGAACAAGCTTGAACGGGAGGACCTGAGTGCGACGCAGATCCGCGACCTCTTGGCAGTCTTCGATGATGCCCTTGGTTCGCTCGGTGACTCGGCGCTGGTCTGCTCCCCCTAGTGGATATGCACGGTTTTTCGAAGCGCAAGGCTAGGTCGTTCGGTGCGCTCATCCTGAGGCCCGCTGCCCAGTTTGCAGGAAGGGAAGCGCCCTGCATCGCCGAAATGGCGCGATGATGAACCGTACTTGGAGGAAGAGAAGCCTCTCAGCGATCTTGCGCATTATGAGTTGCCACCCTAGATGATGGACATCGAGATGCGGGATCGATGGTTCGCTTAAAAGATATCCCGTGTTCCGCAAGCGCGGGTCGTTCTAGACCGAGTGCAAGGTCGAGGCCGCCCACTGGGTGATCGGTGCCGGCCGCAGGATCGCCGAGGCCGAAGACTGGGTGTGAACGAAGTCTTGCTCGGCCGATGGCTCGCCGACGAGCGCCGCCGCATCGAAGCAGCCGTTGCGTCCGATGCGAGCCGTGACCGCAAACCGAACGCCACCGGACCACCAAACTGCGCAGACAGGTAGCAGAGCAAGCTTGAAAGCTACGTGCAAGGGCGTCAGCAAGCCCCGATCGCGCGGTTTATAGGTCAGCGTCTCAAAGGCACCCAGTCATCCCACCAGTCGCCCCAATCCATTTCAATCCGAATCCAGTCGCCCGGCATCTCGGAATGGAAGTCTTCAAGTCGGCCCCACCAGTTGCAGATTTCGAATTTACAATCACGCCAGGAGAGTTGGTAACCCGGAGGAATTGGTTGACCGCGGTTCTCGCTTGCGAACACGGCGACGCCCAGCAGTCCCAGCACAACGGAGGACGGTAGATGGGCTTCGTCCTTCGCGAACTGATATTGCTGCGCGCCACTGCCGTTCTCGTACGGTGTCAGCTCATAACCGTCCGGTAGTTCGTCACCATGGCCGTGTGCACAGCGATGCACACCGTAAATCACGTCGGCGATGTCGGGTCGCTTGTCCGATAGGTGTGACTCGACCTTCAATGGAAATCTGGTTTTCTCCAAGTCAATGCCAGGTAGGCCCAGGATGGACAGCACCTCGAGCGACTCGCGAATTGTTGACTTGAACCGGTCCGCGACTCCCTTCTTGGGAAAGCGTTTCCTGCCAGTTCCATCAACGGCATTGCAGGCATGCAGCATGGCTGGCTCCCACTCTTGTCGATCCCAGTGATCCAACGAGTAACGAACCGAGTCACCGACTTTCATACCGCAACGCTAGCTGATGCCCCTGCACCCTCGATAGACACATCGGAGTCGCCCGGTCTCCGGTCCGGGCAAGTTCAGAATGTCGGTGAACTCGGTCGAAGTATTCGCGGTGCTGTGTGCCAAGCGCAGCCTCGGCTTGCGGATTTGCCACACTCGATTGACGACGATTCGAGACCCAATCGGCAGTGCAGGGTCGTGAATGCAGGTTGAAGTGGTTTGACTGCGTCGAGGTGCTCGAGGTGAAATGTTTGGGGAAGGGGCGTCGCCCCGGCGATGTGACGAGAGTCAGGGATCGTTCCGGGGCCTTCGTTGTCCAGTTTTGGGGAACAGTCTCGGTGTGTCAACCAGCAGGGAGTGACCTTGTCGTGGGGTAACGAGGTCATCGCCGATCTGTTGACTCGGTAGCGCTTAAGTCGTTCCAGCGGCGAGTGGTGGGCATGGCGACACGGCGATTGCGTTGAAAGACCGGAATATAGAAGCATCGGGTGCAGTGTTGTCGCTGAAGTCGATGGTCGAGGTCGTTGTTCGAAACTCGCTTGACGGCCGGTTGAGCGGGTGGTCGCAGCGCACGCGGGGGACGGCAGAATGATTCGGTCATAGTCCGTTAAATCCGCGTGGTCGAGGCGATGTCGTCGAAGCGCGTGGGCGGGCCGTTCGGCGCCAGCCGAGCGAGGTAGACGGCAAGGTGGTTGCTGAGGTGTCATTGCGGTTGTGGCGGTACCTAGCTGAATCGCGGTATCTGATGTCGCTGTGGGTTCCGGCGCTGCAGCACGCATTCCCGTACGGCGGTCAGGATGCGCGGCAGCGGCGACGCCAGGTGGAGTTGCGGCTTCAGAGTTTGGCGTTCGTGCGGAACAGGGCTGCGCATCATGAGCCAATTCATCAACGTGTTCTTTCTTGATGACGTCGCGGACGCGCTCGCGCTCGTCGGTTGGGTCTCGCCCGATGGTGCGGAATGGTTCCGTGGACGTGAGTCGGTGACTGCGGTGTTCGCGCGGAGACCGTCATGGGTGACTTGCTGTCGGTTTCAAGAGCCAGAACGCATGCGTGGATACGGTCGCGCGTCGACGGGTTAACCACTTTTCGCGACAATGGACCCCCACAGCGTGCGGAGAAATGTCGGTGGATCCGTATGAAGCAATCGAAATTCGAGCGTGCCGCGAGCGTGTCACTACTCGGTGCAACCGGGTATGGATCGTCGCATACGATTGCGGACGAAACTGCCTGCTCATCGGCTATGCACTGGGTACAGGTGAGTCCACGGCAATGTGGGTTATCTAGCTGGGGGTCAAGTGGTCGCAGGTTCAAATCCTGTCAGCCCGGCACAATGCAGTTCAAAGGCGGCCTCGGAGAAATCCGAGGTCGCCTTTTTCAGTTGCGCCTATGTGAAATCGAGAAGACGAGCGCAGGCCGTTGTGGGCCTGATTCTAAGCGTGCACCCGCTGCTAAGCACTGTGCAGCCGGTCGAGGTGTCGAGCGTTCGAGCCTCGACCGGAGGTCAGCACTACGGGATTGTAGGTGAGGCCTGTGTCTCAACGGTTGCTGTTCGAGGTGTGTCCATCGGTCGTGGCTTCGAAGAACATCTGAACGAACGGTGGGCTGTCGGCGAGGGGATGGTGCTTAGTTGGGTTGTTCGCTCCGGCAGGGCAGTGAATCTCGTTGCCGGGAGTGGTCTCCGGAGGGCGACTCATGCGACGACTCTTTCTGTGGGCCCGCTGTCGGGTCGGAGGTTCAGCGCCGACGCAGAGACGGCTGCACGATGGCAGGGGGAAGGTAGCCCGCATCGCGCTCGGTCATGTTGCGGCCGGGGGAGACGATGTCGTCGATTCGGTCGAGTGTCTCGTGATCGAGCACGAGATCGCTGTCCGCGAGCTGACTTTCGAGTTGATCGACGTTCATTGGGCCGATGATGGCCGCGGTCACTGCCGGGTGCGACAGAACGAATCCAAGTGCGAGATGAATGAGCGAGATGCCGAGTTCCTCGGCAAGGAGTGCGAGGGCTTCGGCGGCGTCCAACTTGCCCGCGTTGTGCGGTGCGGTGATGTCGAACAGGCCGGGCATGAGCTTGTTTCGGTCGCTGACGAAGTCGGGGGAGTCCTTTCGATATGCACCGGAAAGCCAGCCCCCGCCGAGCGGACTCCAGACCAGGACTCCGAGAGCAAGTTGTTGTGCGACGGGGAGAACGTCGGCTTCGATTCCTCGTGCGAACAGTGAGTAGGGAGGCTGCTCGGTGACGAAGCGGCCGAAATTTCGCCGTTCCGAGGTCCATTGTGCAGTGACGAGTTCGTGTGCGGGGTACGTCGTTGTGCCGAAGTATCGGATCTTTCCGGCTCGTTGCAGATCGGTCAGCGCGCCCAATGTCTCTTCGATGTCGGTGTCCGGATCGGGGCGGTGCACTTGGTACAGATCGAGATGGTCGGTCTGCAGTCTGCGGAGACTGTTCTCGACGGCTTGCACGATCCAACGGCGGGAGTTTCCTCGTGCGTTGACGTCGTCGCCCATGGGGTTGTGGAATTTGCTCGCCAGCACCACATTGTCTCTGCGTCCGCCGGCCAATGCCTTTCCGACGATTGTCTCGGCTTCACCGTGTGAGTACAGATCTGCGGTGTCGATCATGTTGATTCCGGCGTCGAGCGCGCGGTGCACGACTCGGATCGATTCGTCGTGATCCTTGTTGCCCCACGTTCCGAACATCATGGTGCCCAGACAGAGGTTGCTCACTCGTACACCGGTTCGTCCGAGGGTTCGGTACTTCATTGTCCACCTTCTGTGGCGTCGGATGGGTTTGTCAGTGCTGGCAGCAGCAGAGTGTCGATCAGTGTGAGTACGTGCTCGGGATCGAGGGAGCGACCCTCCACGGTCACGCGGTAATAGCACATGGCGGGAATGACTCGGGCCATGAACTCGACGTCCGTGTCGGCGGCGATTTCAGCACGCGCGACGGCACGTTCGATCATGATGCGATTGGCCGCGATCCACGGATTGGTGCCGGATATCGACGCTGCCAATTCCGGATCGTCCTGGGCGGCAAGCATGCTTGCCACCGCACTCATGATCTTCAGCTGTTTGTTGCCGCTGTCGAACGCCTCCGGGCGCATCAAGGCCTTGAGATCGCCCCGAAGGGTTCCCGTGTCCGGCAGCTCGTCGACGTCGACTTCTTGTTTGGACACACGCGCGACGGCGTCGACGATCATGTGCGCCTTCGACGGCCACCGCCGGTACACCGTGGCCTTTCCGGCTTTCGCGCGGGCAGCGACCATATCCATCGTCATTCCGTCGTAGCCGTGCTCGGCGAGAACCTCGACTGTTGCGTCCAGGATGTCGCCGTCGCGGGACTGATCGCGTTTGCGTCCGCGCGGCGTCGGCGCATCGGGCGTCGTTGTCCTATCTGGCACGGTTCCTCCTTGTTCCGGGTTGGATGCTGGCCTGGTAATTACGGTACTGGACAGATCCGATACTAGCAAGTACCGTAATGAGAGTTCGTCTCGCTCGTCAGCTCTCCACCAGTCGGCACCCCGACATCCGATCGCTCGCGTATCGCGCGCCGGGTCGCACAGTTCTCACTCGGGAAAGTCCACACAATGTCACGAGATTTTTCGACGCCGAGAGCAAAAAATCTTGCTCTCGCGTTACTTGCCCTGACTCAATTCCTGATCGTCATCGACGCGTCGATCGTGAACGTCGCGCTGCCGTCGATCGGTGAATCACTGGGGATCGGTCAAGACGGCCTGTCCTGGGTGATCAACGCCTACATCCTCGCGTTCGGCGGGTTCCTGCTGTTGGGCGGCAGGCTCGCCGACCTACTCGGACGGCGCAAGATGTTCGGCACCGGATTGCTCATCTTCACGGTCGCCTCGCTCATGGGCGGCTTGGCGCAGAACGACGCATGGCTCAACATTGCCCGAGCAGTGCAGGGACTCGGGGCGGCCATCGTTTCTCCTGCTGCCCTGTCGATCCTCACCACCACCTTCAAAGAAGGCTCCGAACGTAACCGCGCGCTCGCGGTGTGGGGTGCGATGTCCGGTGCGGGCGGGGCGGCCGGCGTGCTGCTCGGCGGTGTGCTCACCGAGTATCTCGGATGGGAATGGGTGCTCTTCGTCAATGTTCCCGTGGGATTGTTCATGGTGTGGCAAGCATTCCGCCTGTTCCCGGCGTCGAGCAGAGTCGACGGGGCCCGCAGCTTCGACCTACCCGGTTCGATCAGCGTGACGGCCGGCCTGGCGCTGTTGGTGTTCACACTCGTCGACGCCGAAAAAGCCGGATGGACATCGACTACGACACTGCTGCGAGCTGCGGCTGCAGTCGCACTTCTGGTGGTCTTCGTGGTGATCGAGCGGCGCAGTGCGGCACCGCTGGTGACACTGTCGATCTTCCGACTACGTACCCTTCGTGGCGCAAACGTCGTCGTGCTCCTCGTGGGCGCATCCTTGATCTCCGGCTTCTTCCTCATCACCCTGTACCTACAGCAGGTCCTGGGGTTCACCCCGCTTCAGGCTGGTCTTGCGTACCTGCCTCTGGCTCTGTCGATTCATCTCCGACGTCTTCGGTCCGTCCGTTCTGACCGGCCTCGGACTGGGTGGATCCTTGGTGGCCGTGACCGTAGCCGCCCTCACCGGAACGACGGACGAACAGGCCGGCCCCGCTTCAGGTCTCGTCAACGCCGGCAACCAAATCGGTGGGGCAGTGGGGCTGGCGGTCATCTCGGCGGTGGCAACAGCGACGACTGCACGCGCGATGTCCGGCGGTGTCGATCGAACCGTGGCGTTGACCGACGGCTTCCACGACGCGTTTCTCGTCGGGGCGGGTGTCGCGGTGGCAGGCATGGTTTTCGCGGCGTTGTCGATCTCCTCTCGGGACGGTCGTGAGCATGCTGCTGCGGCGCAGCGGGGCGAGGTGGCCGTGACAGCGCTCTGAGCGGCACACCGCACACCCGTTTCACCAACCGACTTCAACGGGCGTCGACGGACGCTCATTCTCGAAGGAATCCGAAATGTTCGATGTTCTGACCGATATCAATTGGCTCGCAGTGCTTGCCGCGTTCGTGGCCTCCGCGGTGATCGCAGGCGTGTATTTCCCCGTCCTCATCGCCAAGCCGTACATCGTTGTACTCGGCCGCGAGAACGCGCGGGAGCCCGAGTCCTCGCTCGTGCGTAATCTCGGCCCGGTGGTGTGCATCCTTGCCACCACCATCACGAGCGCGGTGTTGATCACCGCGCTGGACATCACCGCGGTCGGCGACGCCGTCGTATTCGGTCTCCTCGTCGGGATCGGTTATCTCACGGCCATGACGTTTCAGATCGCGCTCAACCCCAACTTCCCCCGTCCGCTGTACTACGGGGTGCTCAATGCCCCGTTCTTCATCATCACCAGCGTGCTCACCAGCGTGATCATCGTCTTGATCGGCTGAGACGTCCGTCGCTCCGGAGTTGCCCAGCAGCTTCGGAGCGGCACCCGACGTGACGAACTCACGTCGTCTGCTGCAATGGTTCTTTCAACAGAAACCCGGTCATCGTTCACTATGCCTGCTCCTCTTCTCGCGCTCGTCGCTATCGTCGCAGTGCTGTCGATCTTCGTGCGCGTCATGTTCTTTCCTCCTCTGCGTCTGTCACGTCCGTTGGCACGCACCGTGGACTGTGTTCTCGCGGTCTTGTTGTGCCTCACGGTGGTCGGCTACGGAAGCGGAAGTATCTTCGATCCGTCCTGGGCGCGCGGCCCGGGGTTCGTCGGAGCTACGTGGGCTGCCGCACTGCTGTATCTGTGCCTCGGCGGTCTTGTGGTCGGTGCAGTGTTGCTTGCGATCCGGATCAAAGGTGTTGCGCAACAACGCGACAGTGCGCCCACCAGGATGCGAGTTGCGCGGGTCGGTGCCGCCGTGGTCGCGCTGACAACAGCCGGTACCGTCGGATACGGTCTCGTCGAAGCGGCCCAGCCTCAGGTCACGCACACCACCATCGCGTCGGATGGCCTCCCACAGCAATTCGACGGTCTACGGATCGCGTTCGTGTCCGACATCCACGCCGGGCCCACGCGAGGTGCAGGTTTCGTCGAGGCGATCGTCGGCGAGATCAATCAGCACGATCCCGACGTGGTGATTCTGGGCGGCGACCTCATCGACGGGACGGTCGAGTTGGTCGGCGATGTGTTGACGCCGCTGTCGGAGCTGAACGCCCCCCTCGGAGTGTTCGCGGTCACCGGCAACCACGAGTACTACGCCGACGCCGATGAATGGACCAGGCTGTGGTCGAGCCTGGGTGTGGAAGTTCTGCGCAACGCCACTGCGACACTGGAGCGTGGCGGCGCGTTCATCGATCTTGCGGGAATCAACGATGTCTCCGCTCCGCCGCCACATGCGCCCGACCTCGGACTCGCGCTCGGCGAGCGAACACCCGATCGATTCACCCTGTTGGCGGCTCATCAACCAGTTCAGGCGTTGGACGCCGTCGGTGCCGAAATCGATCTCCAGCTCTCCGGACACACTCACGCAGGTCAGTTGTGGCCTCTGCGGTATCTCGTTCCCTTGCAGCAACCCTCGATCGAAGGGCTCGTCACCGTCGCGGGCACCCCCGTCTTCACAACGCGCGGCGCCGGTACGTGGGGACCGCCCGTGCGCGTAGGTGCCGAGCCGGAAATATCGATGCTGGAACTACATTCGGTTGGTGCGTGACCTCGAGGCACTTATCGAAGTAGGCACGGGCCCGCCTCACGCCCCCAACCCCACCACCAACCGCATCACGAGTTCACCGTCCACCACCCGGGTCCGTTGTTCGCAGATGGTGTTCATCAACGCCGTGCCCTCCACGATGTCGCGCCGGTGGGTCAGTAGTCCGTCGATCGCGTCGTCCGCTGCGGTCAGTGCCGTAGCCGCCGCGGTGAGTTGGTCGTTGGTGACGCCTCGATTACCAGTGAATGCCACTCGCTGCGCACCGCGGCTGAACGTGGTGACCGCGGGAGGCGTCGGGCCACCGGTGTTGGCTTGCCTCACCCCGGCGATGTCCACACCTGGTAGCAGGCCCGACGTCGCCTTGGCCGGCACCCCGCCGATAGGGTGCACGGCCACTACCCGATCCCCGAGACGCCGTATCGCCTCGTCGATCGAGGCGACAGTTCCCGCGCGGTGGGTCGCGCCGAGCACCGCAACGGACCCGGTGATGTGACGTTCCCAGTCGTCGCCGGAGGAGAAGTTCTGCACCGAGGGCAGGTAGTTGGCGGTCCACTTCGCACCCAGCTCCGTACGGTGCACCATCGCCACCTCGACGGTCGGGAACATCGCCGAGGGTGCAAGTGTGGCCGCGAGGTTGCCGATCAGACCGTCCCCGAAGATGAGAAGCGTTTGCGGGGTCTCGCGCGCGAGACACGACAGTGCATAGCGAACCACGGCATACGGCTCCACAAGGGTCGCTCGGACACTCGACAAGTCGTCCGGCAGCAACGACACCAGACCGCTGCTGACTGCGGACGCTCCGATCACGACGCGTTCCTGAAAAAGACCTTCCACATTGTGGCCGAGTAGGAAGGACGAATCGTGGGGATGGGTCGGGTTGACCACCACGCGGTCACCCACTGCGAATTCCGACACCCCTTCGCCCAGCTCGACGACTCGCGCAGCACCCTCGTGCCCGACGATCGGGGACGGATCGTTCCGGTCTCCCCGCACGATCTGAATGTCGGTTCCACACAGCGACACCGCTTCCGGCGCGAGCAGCAGCTCGCCGGGCCCAGGGGAGGGCGTCGGGCGAATCTCGACGGACGAGTGGCTACCGTGCCGGACGATGGCGCGATGGGTGAGTTCGGTTGTCATCGTTCCTCTTTCAGATCTTGGTGACGCGAAGGTAACCGTCGGCGATGGCGTCGGAGCCGGCGAGCGTGTCGACGTCGCCGGGCGTGCACACATGAATGAGCTCGCGAACCCGGTCCGGAGTGAGCGAGTCGGCATACGAGCGCGAGTCGGCAAGCTGCGCAGTCAGTTCGCGCTCGTAGAACTCGGCCAGTCCCTCGGCCACCCCGCCGCCGATCCCGATGCGGTCGAGTCGCGGTTCGAGCGTGATCATGGTGCGAATCAACTCCGCGATGGGCTCGACGACAACGGTCAGCAACTGTGCAGAGTCACGCGAACCCCTTGCCAGGGAAGGGGCGAAACTGTCTACGTCGTAGTCGATTCCGAGGCTTCGTGCGACCGCCGCCACCCCCGGACCGGACGAGATCGACGAAATATGCCCGACGCCACCGCACGCGCACGGCAACTGCAGTACGGCCGGCGGTGCCGAACTGACGGCGCGAACGTGCCCGACCTCGCCCTGCAACCCGCGGTGATCTACCGGAATTGTCTTCTCGGCCAGGTAGGCCGTGCGCACCGCGATGCCGCTGCTGATGGTGAGATACGCCAGGTGCCGGTCGGTGGGCCGCGCAAACCCCCGAGCGTACGACGCCAACCCTGCCGTCACGTCGTTGACGAGGGTCCAGCGCACATCGGGGCGTCGGGACGACAGGTGGTGCAGCAGCGGAATCTCGCCAGACGGCGCGCCGCCCCACAGCGGCCCGGAACCGAGTGCGATGCCCTTCTGCTCGTCGAGTGCGGCGCCGCAGGACATGTTCACCGCCGCACCCTGTGGCACGTGGGCGTCGAGCGTGTCCACCAATTGGTGCAGCAGATCGTCCGCGGACGCGCCCGGCTGTCGCAGCACACTGGGCGCCGGGAACCGTTCAACCGAGGTACCGACACGGATGCGCAGCCACGTGCCACCCAGATCGACGGAGACCGTATCGGTCATCGCACCGGAACCGCGTCGATCACCGGATGCACGTCAATCACCGGGTGCACGTCGATGACCAGCGATCCGTCGCGCACCTCGACGCGCAGGGAGTCGAAGTCATCGACGCGCGCGATGTTCCGGCCGGGCTCGTCGCCGATGGTGATGCACCGCGCACCGGCATTCGCTGCGGCCGCCATCCCGGCCGACGAGTCCTCGAACACGACGCACGACTCGATGGACGCGCCCAGTTGCGCTGCCGCAGACAGGAACCCTTCCGGGGCCGGCTTCCCGACGCTCACGTCCTCCGCGGCGACCGCGATCCGCGGCGTCGGGAGCCCGGCGGCGGTGAGGCGCCGGACCATCATCGATCGCGTCGCCGACGTGACCACCGCCCACCGCTCGGGCGGCACCGACGCAAGGAACTCCGCGGCCCCGGCAATCGGCTGAACCGGCACCAAGCTCTGGTGCTCTTGCTCCCGTATCCACTGCAGCTCGGATCGTACGTCGGCTGTGGGTCCGAGGACCCGCAGAACGATATCGGCGGCGAGTCGGCCCGGAAGTGCCTCGGCAACAATCGATTCGTCGACGCCGTGCCGCTGGGCGAACTCGAACCACACCGCCTCGATGGATGCGTGCGAGTCGACGAGGGTGCCGTCCATGTCGAACAGGAACGCGCCCGCGGTGATGGACTGCCGAATCGGTCTGGGCTGCAGGCTCATACCGTGACTCCCATCCGCAGGGTTTCTCCGGCGAAGCGAACGAGTTCGAGATCGTGCTCGGTGGATCGGCGTAGCCGTTGATCGCCCGGATCGGTATCGAGGACCACGGTGGTGGCGCCGACACCTTCGAGGAAATCGATATCCGAGTGGATCTGCTCGATGCTGCCGTATCCGAGGGGACGGTTCGGCGACTGGACCGGAGTCTCGGTGGGCAGGAAATAGATACGTGGGACGAAGTCCTTGCCGTCGTCGAGGGCGTCGGCGCCGGCCGTGCACAGCTGCCGCGACGGGTGCAGCGGATGCCACCCGGTGCCCACGCGGTTCGTCCGCGCGATCGCAGCGGGGCCGTTGCCGCCGATCCACAGCGGCGGGTGCGGCGTCTGGGCGGGCAGCGGTCCACCGTGCACGCGGCGCGGGGTGCCACTGGCGCCGGAGGTCTCGTAGGTCTCCGACGACCATGCCGCGACCAGCGTGTCGAGGGTGTCGTCGGTCAGCCGCCCGCGCCGGTGATAGGGGACACCCAGCACGTCGAACGCCTCAGACGTCCACCCGACACCCACGCCGACGATCAACCGCCCACCGCTGAGTGTGTCGATCGTTGCGGTCGCGTGCGCGAGGTGCGCCGGATGGCGGTGGCTGCCGATGAGGACACCGCTACCCAGACGGATGGTGTGGGTCTGACCCGCCAACCACGACAGCGTCGCCAGGCACTCGTAGAACGGCGCGGGGGAACGGCGATGGGCGTCGTCGGTCAGCACCACGTGATCCGACAGCAGCACGTTGTCGAAGCCGGCGGCTTCCGCGGTGGTGGCCCACGCGAGGATCCCGTCGGGATCGATCTGTGGCCCGAAGTTCGGGAGATTGAGTCCGTACCTCACAGCGCACCCGGGAACAACCGGACGCCGGCGCGCCGATCCGCGGCAGGAAGCGTCAGGAAGTTGCCGCCGTTCGCGGTGAGCGGGCGGGCGTCGTACTGGCGGCCGATGTGGTGTTCGAACAGCTCGATGTTCAGCTCACCCACCGACACCATCGCCATGCGTGAGGTGCCTTCGACGTCGAGGTCGAACTGCGCGGTCATGAATCCGCGATCGGCTTCGATCTCGGTCCGCAGAACCTCGGTCGCAGCATGAGAATTGACGAGGCGGTCGATGGCCGCGTCCAGATCGGCGACGCTGTACCCCGAGTGGTCCAATCCGCGGCACGTGGGCAGAGTGGCCGACGGTAGGTCCTCGCGTCGGTGATGCAGGCGGGCGTCGGTGTCGTCGTAATAGCCCGGCACCTCGGGCCAGTTCTGCAGTTCGAACAATGTCCCCCACGGTGAACGGAAGTAGACCCATCTGTTGCCGGCGATCGGGCCTTCCGGCACGGTGATCACCTCGCCGAGAACCGCCACACCGTCCAGCCCGGCGAGGTGATCGGCAGCGCGTTCGATGTCGCCGACGGTGAAGCACAGGTGATTGGTGCCGATGTCGACCAGGCGCGGCGGGGCCTGATTCGGGCTGTGCGAGGACGTGAATTCGATCGATGTGGAGCCGACCGGAACCGTCGCGCCGTTGCCACTCTCGACGCCGAGCAGAGACGCGACGAAATCGGCTGCCTCGTGCGCGTCGGGAACAGTGATTCCGATCGTGCTGAGCGATGTTCGGGCATTCGTGGTGACGGTCATGGGATCAACAGCACCTTTCCTCGTGTTCCACCGGCAGCGAGCAGGGCGTGAGCCTGCGGGGCTTCGTCGAATCCGAATGTGCGAGCGATCGGCACGGTGATCTCCCCCGAGGAGACGAGTGAGGCGAACTCCGCTAGGCCAGGCCCGTCCTCGTTCACGTAGCTCTTACCCGGGGTGATGCCCCGCTGTGGCTCGGGTTGGTCGCCGTCTTCGATGGAGACGAACGATCCGCCGTCACGCACACCGTCGATGGCCTCGACCACTCCGGCGGTGTCGACCACCGCGTCGTACTTCCGTGGCTCGAGATCGACGGGCTTGGCCAACACCGTCCCCACGCCGAGCGTGAGAAGGTCGTCGGTGTCCGTCTCCCGCGCCAGCGCGTCGACCCGGTGGCCGCGCGACAACAGGATCGCCGACGCTATGCGCCCCACCGCGCCCGCAGCACCGGTCACCACCACGGTGGCGCCTGCCGGAAGCGTGATCTTGTCGAGCTGTTGCACGGCGGTGAGCGCCGCCAACGGGATCGCGGCCGCATGCTCGAGGCCGACGCCGGTGGGGGCGTGGGCGAACAGCGATTCGTCGGCGACGACGCGCTCGGCGTACGTACCGAAACGGTGCGCCGGCTGCGCGATCATCCCGATGACGGTGTCGCCGCGGGCGAATCGAGTGACGGACGAGCCGACTGCTTCGACCGTGCCCGACACGTCCCATCCCAGCACCGCGGGATACGTCAGTTCGATGGGCAGGAATCCGGACCGGGTCTTGAGGTCTACCGGGTTGACGGCCGCGGCGGCCACCGACACGGTGATGTCGCCGGGCCCCGCGGTGGGCTCCTGGATCTCGCCGACGGTGAGGACGTCGGGGTCACCCTTGCCGTGAACGATGATGGCTCTCATGCAGCTCCCTTCGATGTGGCGGCCTTCGATGTATCGGCCGTGTGCAGTTCACCGGCATAGCGTGCGTTCTCCTCGGCGGCGGTGAGTACGAGTCCGCCGTCGACAGTGATGGTGGTTCCGGTGACATAGCTCGACGCGGAGCTCGCGAGAAACACCGCGGCAGTGGCTACTTCGTGCACACCCGCCGGACGACCGAGCGGGATCGCGGGCCGGTCGATGGCGGCGTAGGAGGACTCGTCGTCGACGCCGTTCATCGCGGTCGCCGTTTCGCCCGGTGCGACGCAATTGACGCGGATACCGTGCTGCGCGAATTCGAGGGCGAGCACCTTGCTCGACGCCGCCAGCGCCGCCTTGCTCGCGCAGTAGATCGATCCCCCGGTGATGGGCACCGAGTCGTGAACCGAGGTGATGTTGACGATGGATCCCGCGATACCGTCGGCGATCATGCGGCGACCCACCGCCGACGCCAACGCCAACGGCGTGACCGTGTTGATCGCCAGCACATCCTCGATGCGGCCGACGTCGAGCGCATCGGCCGGAGAACGGTCGTTGACACCGGCGTTGTTGACGAGGCATCGGATCTCGCCGAGGCGATCTGCTGCGTCGAGAACGGTCTCGACGGCGGCATGGGCGTCGCGCAGATAAAGCCGAAGCGGGACGACATCGACGGGATGATCCGCACGAATATCGTTGACCAGGGCGTCGATTCGATCGATTCCGTTGCCGTAGCCGAGGATGAGGTTGTGCCCTTCCGTGGCGAGCGCAAGCGCGATGGCGCGGCCGATGCCGCTGCTCGCGCCGGTGACGACCGTGTAGCCGGGTCTAGTCAATGGAGATCACCACCTTCGGCCGGGTTCGGTGGCTTTCGAGTCGATCGAAGGCGGATTTCGCGTCCGAGAGGGGCACGACGCTGTCGATGAGCGACGCCAGGGCGGGCCGGATGAGGGGGAACAGGGCCGCTGCACGCCGATAGTGATCGACGCCATGGCGCACCCCGATGATCGAGAGTCCGGCCAGCGCAACCGCTCCGGGGTCGATGGACTCCGACTGCGCGGCGACCCCGACGAGTATGCACTTTCCGCCCGGTCGGAGTACGCCGATTCCCGTTCCCAGCGCGCCGTCGCCACCCGAGGCTTCCACGACGATGTCGTAGGGTCCTGCCAGGGCCTCGGTACTGGTGAAGCTGTGTGCGGCGGCGCCGGGACCGAGGTGGTCGATGGGTCGTGGTTCGAGCACGTCGACGGTGACGGGGTACTGCGACAGCATGGCGATAGCGAGGCTGCCGATGGTCCCCGCTCCGATGACGAGGACGCGATCGCCCGGGGAGACCGACGCCGAGTCGACGGCTTCGAGCACGGTGACCAGGGGTTCGATGAGAACGTGTTCCGGTTCGGCCGGAGCGCGGCCCAGGGATACCAGGGCGCGACGCGGCATGACGAGGAATTCGGCTGCGGCGCCGCCGTGCTCGTAGAGGCCGACCTCACGGAGGTCGGAACATTGATTGCGTCGACCCGATCCGCAGGCCGTGCACGACTGGCAGAAGATCATCGTGCTGCCGGTGACGGCATCGCCGGCGGCGAGGTCATGGACGTGAGCGCCCGATTCCTGGACGATGCCCACCCACTCGTGTCCGAAGTGATGCGGATACGACGTCTTGCCGTCCACCAGATACGACGACGTGCCGTGCAGTAGTTCGAGATCCGTACCGCACAGGCCGACGTACTTCACCGCGACGACGACGTCGTCAGGACCGCAGACAGGCGCGTCGAGTTCGACGACCGACACCGAGTGAGGTGCGTCGATCACGGCCGCTCTCACGCGGCCACCCGGGCGGTACGGCGACTGAGGAACAGCAATCCGACGGCGGCGACGGCGAGAACAGCCCCGATGGCGGGCAGAATCCCGACGCTGTAGCCGCCGGACAACGCAATGGACCCGATCCACGCGCCCGCGGCGTTCGCGAGCTGAAAACCGGCGATGTTGACCGTCGCGGCGAGGTGCGGCGCTTGACTGGCCGCGCCGATCAGTTTGGAGGCCAACGGCGGAATGATGGAGAAGCCTGCGGCGCCCAGGACGAACATCCATGCGAACGCGAACCACGGGGTGCCGCCGAACAGGAACAGCACCAGCAGTGCCGCGGCGAGTGCGGTGAGCGCGACGTAGAGCGTCTTGTCCAGGGCCTTGTCGGCGAAGTGGCCGCCGAGTTGGTTGCCGACCACCGAGCCGACCCCGAACACGAACAGCACGATGGTGACGGTGGACGCCGAGATCCCGGCGTGGTCGGTGAGGTACGGCGCGATGTAGGTGAACACGACGAACAGCGCGGCCTGGCTCAACGCGGTGAGGCCGATGGCCCAGAGCACCGGGCCGCGGGTGAACACGCCCAGTTCCGAGGTGACGCTGCCGGTCTGATGAGACGGCGCTGCGCGTCGGGTCGAGACGATGAGGGCTGCGGTGACGACGAGCTGGAAGATCGCGATGATGGCGAACGACCAGCGCCAGCCGAGTTGGGTGCCGATCAACGTGCCCAGCGGAACACCGAGAACCGTAGCGAGGTTGAGGCCGAGCGTGACGCGGGCGATGACGCGGCCCTGGAACTCGGGGGCCACCAGGGAGGTGGCCAGCACGAGGCACAGCGCGAAGAACGTCGCGTGCGGAAGCGCGGTGATGACCCGGAAGACGACCAGGGTGGCGAAGTTCGGCGCCAATGCGGTGCCGATGTTGCCGACGATGAACAGGGCCATCAGCGCTGCGATGAGCGGTGTTCGCGGGACCCGGGTGGTGACGATGGTGAGCAGCGGGCCGCCGATCACGACGGTGACGGCGTAGATCGTGACGAGCAGGCCGGCCGTCGAATTGCTCACGGCGACGTCGGACGAGATGTCCGGGAGGACACCCGCGACGAGATATTCGACGGTGCCGACGCCGAATACGGCGAGGAGCATCCAGAGGATGGCGACGTTCGCGTTGGTAGGACGCGTGGCTGCGGGCTCGCTCAGACGTGTCTCGGTGACCATGGTCTATCCCTTCGTTGAGTTGTCGTGGCCGGTGTATTCGACGACTGCACATCCCCAGGTGAATCCGACGCCGATGCCGGTGAGCATGATTCGGTCACCCGGGTCCAGCGTCTCGGTACGGCGGAGCAGATCGAGACCGAGCAAAGGATCGGCGGCACCGGTGTGGCCGATCTCGCGGCCGAGTTCGACAAGTGTCTGATCAGGGCGGATCTTCAGCGGCTCGAAGCATTGCTTGCGGAGCAGCACATTGCCGAAGTTCGGGACGATCCACCGGGTGATCTCACCGTGGTGCGTGGCGGCATCACCCAATGCTGTTTCGGCGCAACGCGACAGGGCTGCCGAGTTGCGGGACCAGAATTCGTCGATGGAATGCGTTTCGGTGAATCCGGCTACCCGCTTCCGCAGGTCGAGCGGACCGTCGGTGTTGTAGACCTGCATGGCGAGACTGTCGTGGCCGCGGTGCATCTGCTCGAGGTGCGCGTCGCTCACCACGGAGGTGGACAGCAGGCGGAACGGGCCGGGATCCGGACCGATGACGGCGGCCCCCGCGCCGTCGCCATAGACCAGTCCGCTGTCGGAGGTCCACCGATCGAACAGGGGCTCACGCCACGCGTCGGATGCGGTGACCAGGCCCTTGCCGCGACCGTCGAACCAGCGTCCGATCATCTCCATCCCGACGATCGCGCCGGCGCAGGCGGTCCGGATCTCGATCGGCAAACAGTCCTCGATACCGAGTTCGTTCTGGATGTATGCGCCGCAGTTCCACGCCTCGAGCCCGTTGTGCAGGACTACGGCGTGGACGAGGAGGTCGACGTCCTCGGTGCTGATTCCGCTGTCTTCCAACGCAGCTCGGCCCGCGAGAACGGCCATGTCCGGAGCGGACTCGCCGAGGTCGGGGTTGGACACTGCCGCCGACGTCTGCCCGGTCTTCTGATGCTCGACCTCCTCGAAGCGGCCCGCGGCGACCATGTCGGCAGCCTGGACTCGCGCATCCGGAAGATACGAACCGAAGCCCTCGATGTAGAGGCTGTCCCACTTCATGACGCGACCCTCGTGACCGTCGGTTCTCCGAGTTCGGCGTTCTTTCGGCTCAGCAATTTCAGCGCGGAGGCGATTTCGCCGGGCGTGACGTCGTTCGCGAAGTGGTGACCGCCGATGCCGACGGGGAGCGGCAATCGCTGCCGACCGTCACGGTGACGGACGGTGTCGGCGAGTGCGGCGTCGAGCAGTCCTGTCTTGTCCAACACGTCGTTCCAGACCGGCAGCCCGAGCTGCTTCATGACCGTCAGTATCCGGTCGAGGTCGGCGCTGCCGAGGCTGCCGCGCAGGAAACCCAGTGCCGACGTCAGGGCCATGTCGATGCCGACGGCTTCACCGTGTAGCAACGCGGGCAGCGCTTCCATCTCCAGAGTGGGGGAGAACGTGTGCCCGTAGTCGACGCACCGTTCGAGGCAGGACTCCCACAGATTCGGTTGCAGTTCCTCCAACATCAGGTGGATGGACTCCGCGATGACCTGCGTTGCGGCAGTGTCGAGTTCGCCTGACGTCCCCTGAAAGTTGTCGGCGATCAGACGCGGACCGTACGTTTCGAGCAACTCGAACAGGTCGACCGACTTGATCAGCGCCATCTTCAGAATCTCCGCGAGACCGTTGGACAGGTGCCGGTCGTCGAGGGTGCGGAGAAACGCGCGGTCGACGTAGGTGGCGATCGCCGGCGCATACGTTCCGAGACGGTTCTTGCCCATGGCGTAGTTGACGCCGGTCTTGACGCCGACACCGGCGTCGACCAGGCCGATGAGCGTGGTCGGGATGCGGATGTAGGGGGTTCCACGGCGGTACACGCTGGCGGCGAATCCGACGACGTCGAGCAGTACGCCACCACCGATGGCGATGACCGGCTCGCGGCGCCGGTCGATGCCGAAGCCGTTCATGGCGTCGACCACCCGGATTACCGAGCTCCACTCCTTGACTGTCTCGTCGGCTCGCATGGGCACGAAGTGTGCGTCGACGCCGTGGTGTTCGAAGTACCTGCGGATACGGTCGCCGTGGATGCGGTCGACATTGGCATCGATGATGATCAGACGACGGTCGCCGCGGGTCAAGGGTGCCGCGCTGCAACTGTCGAGTAGCTGCGTACTTTTCAGCGCGAACAGGTTTCGCGCGGCGATGACATGGTATTCGACTTGCTTGACGGCCTCGACCTTCCACGCGGAGTCGGCGTCCGCCGTGTGGCTGAGGCCGAGTTTGAATGAAGCGGCACTACGCATTTCGATCCCCCTGGACGATGAACTGCAAGCTCGGGCTGTGACGGTTCCTTGCTGTGCTTCGGCGAACCAAAGTTCGTAACCGAGGGTAAGGGATTCGCGTAGTGATCGCTACAGGAGTAGACTAGATCACAATTCGGAGCGAGACCAGGAGGTCCTATGGCAGGCGTACCGGGGCAGGGGCGGAAGTTCGACGTGGGCACCGCGCTGGAACAGGCGATGTTTGCCTTCTGGGAGCATGGCTACGAGGGCACATCCGTCTCCAAGCTGACCTCCGCGATGCACATCAACCCGCCGAGCCTCTACGGCGCATTCGGTGGCAAGGAAGGCGTTTTCTTCGCGGCCGTGGAGCATTACCTCGCCACACGCGGTGACTTCATGGACCGCGCCTTCTCGGAGGAACCTCATGCGGCCAAGCTGATCTCCCGGCTGTTGTATGACGCCGCGTCGCACTACACCGACGAGTCGTGTCCGGGTGGGTGTCTCATCATCAGCTCTGCCGTCAGCGTCACCGACGCCAACCAGGGTGTCGCAGATCGATTGCGCGACATGCGCAATGCCAACGTGGCGCTTCTGTCGGAGCGCATCACCGCCGACATTGCCGACGGCGTCCTCCCGACATCCTGGGATCCGGTCGAGATCGCCGAATACATCGGCGTGATCATCCAGGGCATGTCGCAACGAGCCCGCGACGGCGCCACGCGTGCGCAGCTCGAGCGGGTGGCCGACCGAACCGTGGCGTCCTTGGGTGCAGCGGCTGCGACGCCCCTGCGCACATGATCACTGCCCGCCCTGTCGAAGACTCATGACCTAGGTCAGTTGAATTCGGATCGAGTCCGAGCGCATCACGATTCACGTTCCGTTCGGCTCACCGACCGTTTCGGAGTCACCTGGATCATCGACGTCATTGCACCCTGGGGCTGAACTCCGCAGGCTGCGTGAGAATGGGTTGGCGTGGTTCAGGTGTTCCTCACCCCCGGCGTGAGTTCGAGACTCTGCGGCGCCGTTCGCGGAACGCGCATCGGGTTGCGCGTTTCGAAAAACGGGGAGGCTCCCTGAAATGCGCCCTCGATTCGACATTCGAGTACGGCTCGGAACCTACTTCGGAGTGGTTGTCGGTGCTTCGGAGGCCGCGGCTGGCACCGCCAGTGCATCTTGTCGAATACGTTGTCGCGGTCGTGAATCACCGCCTATCGTGCAGTGCATGATCATCGTGACTACGAACGAGATTCCTGGCCATCGCATCACGGCGGTACACGGTGAGGTGTTCGGTTTGACCGTGCGCTCGCGCCACATCGGATCGAATATCGGTGCCTCCTTCAAAGCGCTCGCGGGCGGAGAGCTGAAGGGCATCACCACGCTATTGCAGGAAACTCGCACCGAAGCGCTGTCCCGATTGTCGGCGGAAGCCACGGCGAAGGGTGGCAATGCCGTGGTCGCGTTTCGATTCGAAACCAACGATTACGGCGACACCGGAGGAGTCGAGGTGTGCGCCTACGGCACCGCGGTCACCACCGAACCCAGTTGAGGGTTTCATCCGGACGGGCGCGATAACGGTCGGGTCCAAGTCTGTTGTCGTTTGCGGGGGCTCACTGTGGGTACAACCCTGAAATGACAATCGACGACGACCGTACGGCCGGTATCTCCAAAGTGACCGAGCTCCTGAAGGATTCGAAGCTGTGCATGTTCACCACACACGGCCGTGACGGACACCTGCTGTCCCGTCCAATGGCACTGCAGGAGCACGACTTCGACGGTTCGCTGTGGTTCTTCGCGCGCAACGATTCGCGCAAGGTCGGCGACGTTCGCGCGGACAGTTCGGTGAATGTGTCGTTCCAGTCGGGGACAGCCTGGGTTTCCGTGTCCGGACGAGCAGAGATCGTTCTCGACGAGGCGAAGAAGAAGGAACTATGGAATCAGGCGGCGGCAGCATGGTTCGACGACGGCCCTGAGTCTCCCGAGGTCGTTTTGATCTCTGTCGAAGCGGAGGGCGCGGAATACTGGTCAGCGCCGGGGTCCAAGGTATCGACCCTGCTCGCGTACGCCAAGTCCAGGATCACGGGCGACAAGCCGGATGTCGGCACGAACGACACCGTCGAAATGTAGAAACTGGCGCGCTGGAGGAGGGTAGGGTGGCGGCCTCTGGACGGTGCAGGCACGAATGGTGATCGAGGGTGTGCGTGAAGTATTACGAGATGTCCGCTGGCGGCCCGCGCGCGTCGAGCATCGTTCTCGGCCTGATGCGCATCGAAGCACTCGACAATGCGAGTATCGCGAAGCTCGTCGGGACCGCTCGCGATGCGGGTGTTTCGGTGTTCGACCACGCTGATATCTACGGCACAAGTCGACACGGATGCGAGCGTCGATTCGGAGACGCAGTGACATTCCTGCCCTCCGAACGCGAGCAGGTCGTCATTCAGAGCAAGGTAGGGATCCGGGACGGGTTCTACGACTTCTCCAAGGCGCACATCCTCGACACCGTCGAGAAATCGCTCTCCGCGCTCCGTATGGATCATCTCGACGTGCTGCTGTTGCACAGGCCGGACAGTCTGGTCGAGCCCAGCGAGGTCGCCGCTGCATTCGACGCTCTGCACTCGGCCGGAAAGGTGCGCAGTTTCGGCGTCTCCAACCACACACCCGGTCAAATTCAGTTGCTTGCCACCGAGGTGACGCAGCCGCTGATCATCGATCAGGTGCAACTGAGCCTCACCCATGCGCCGTTGATCGCTGCGGGTTTGGCGTCGAACATCGGTGGTCTCGACCAATCGATCGACCTGAGCAACGGCCTTCTGGATTACGCGCGCATCAACGACATAGCCTTGCAAGCTTGGTCGCCCTTCCAAAGCGGCTACACAGGAAAGGTTTTCATCGGTGATCGCGACAACTACCCAGAACTGAACGACGCTCTCGACGACCTCGCCCGCGATCACGGTGTGACTCCCACTTCCATTGCGACGGCATGGCTCACGCGTCACCCGGCGAAGATCCAAGTTGTCCTGGGGACGACCACGCCGAGTCGAGTAGCTGAAGCCGTGGCCGGGAGCGATATCAGTCTGAGCCGGGAAGAGTGGTATCGACTCTTCCGTGCTGCCGGATACCGCCTGCCTTGACGGTCAGCGCCTGTTTGCTCGGATTCCTTTCAATCATCCTCGGATAACTGTGAGGTCGGGCAGTCCCAAAGGTGCAGTGGTCGAGAGGCAATGCGTCGATTCACTACTTCTGCACACGTCGTCGCATCTGGGCGATAGGTAATCTGTGGGAATGGCGGCTTACGAGGTTGGAGACGGGGTAACAACGACGGGTGGGCCCATGAGCGGTGTCTACGGCACTGTTGTCTGGTTCTACGAGGAGAAGAACCAGATCCTGGTTCGTTTCGGTGCTACTCAACAGATGTACTTCGCGCCCGACGAATTGAAGCGTTGGGGCGGGTAGCGCCGGCGAGGCTGGAATCGTCGATCTTCGGAGCAGTCCTGGAGTCATTCGGTCGAATGAATGTCTTTGGAGAGCGCCCGACCGTCCGGCGGACTGCATATTCTGAGACTTCGGAGTCTGTTTGTGCGACAGGAGCGATTGCGCGTGAGTTCACCTTTTCTGACCAAGGGCGAGAACGTCGCGTTACCGGCAGAGGTAACCGAACTGGATGTCATCGTGTCGTGGGTGGATCCGGACCGAGATCTCGATGCATCGGCTCTCCTCGTCGACGACAGCAACCGGGTTCGATCGGACTCCGACTTCGTGTTCTACAACCAGCCCGAGTCTGCCGATGCCGCAGTTCGATACTTGGGACGTAGCAGTACCGACGAGGGCAAGCAGGAGCGGATATCGATCCATCTCCACTCGCTTCCGGCGGACGTGCTCAAGGTTGTGATCGCGGGAAGTTCGGAGGGGCGCCCACTGAGCGACTTCGGAAAGCTGGCGCTGCAGGTCAGAGATAGATCCGGTTCGATTCTGGGTGAGTTCGTCACAGCCGATGCGACATCGGAGCATGCCCTCGTGTTCGGTGAGGTGTACCGCCGGGACGGCGTGTGGAAGCTTCGGGCGGTGGGCCAGGGGTGGGAGTCCGGACTTGCCGGTTTGGCGCAGGATTTCGGTGTCGACGTCGACGACGCTGATCGAACCGAACAGGTCGACGACGTCGTCGTGGTCGAAGTCGCAGATTCGCATGCGCAGGCCAGGACGGAAACGGGCGAGGTCGTCGAAGTCTCGATAGTCGACGTAGATCCGCCCAAACGAGGCGTTCGAACGAAGAAGCCAGTGGCGAAGAAGGCGTCGCCGCCTCAATTCACTCTGGCGGGAGGGGAGGGGTGGCACACCGCCCGTTTGTTCTCCATCTCGGGTGTCGGCTCGGGTGAAGAGCAGGAGAAGCGGGCGACCTCCGCACTCATCGCAACGATGCAGGCGGTGCGTCCGTTCGCTCGCGCCATCTGTTCGCGCGCTGGGGCGCCGGCCGGTCCGTTCGAGGGGTACCTCGAGGTTCCCTTCGTCAAAGGTGATGGCAAGGTCATCCCCGACGGCGTCTTTCGGGTGTCCCGCGCCGGACACGTATGGACGGCACTGCTCGAGGTGAAGACCGGCACCGGCAAGTTGACGAAGGAGCAACTCGAGAACTATCTCGACGTTGCCAAACGGCACAAGTACGAGGTCGTGCTCAGCGTGTCCAACGACATTCCGGCGTCGGTGGGCGAACTTCCGGTTCAGGTGAACAAGTTCAAGCTGAACAATGTTGCCTTGCGGCACATGTCCTGGTCCGAAGTTATTCACGAAGCTCGAATGTTGCTGTCACACGGCGATCTCACGGACTCACTGCAAGTTTGGATCCTGAGCGAGTTCGTTCGATATCTGACTCATCCCAAGTCCGGCGCGACGGAGTTCGTGGACATGGGGCGTCACTGGGTCGCGGTGCGCGATTCGGTGTCGGCAGGCACGCTTCGTCCGAGCGACGCGAAGGCACTGTCGGTCGCCAACACATGGGCGTCGTTGTCACGGCATCTGGCGTTGCGTATGACAGCGGATCTGGGAGCAACGGTGAAGCATCACCTGCCCAGGAAACTCGGCAGCGACCCGCAGGCTCGGAACGAGTTCATCGTCAACCAACTCGCCGCTACCGGTTGTCTTGTTGCCACGCTCCGCATACCCGATGCAGCGGGTGACGTGACCGTCGAAGCGGATCTGCGTACCAACAAGATTCAGTGCAGTACGAGTATCGACGCCCCGGCCGACGGAACGTCTCTCCGACGCGCGTCGTGGTTGTTGAAACAATTGAAGGATGCGCCGGCGGACGTGCTCGTCGAGGCAGTGTTCGCCGATGTCAGCGAGGTATCGTGCGAAAACCTGGCGACCGTCCGCGCTGACACGAAATCACTGACTTCCGGGCGGGTCAGTGAACTGCGACGGTTCACCCTCACGTCACCCTCGAAGATGGGCAGCAAGCGGTCGGGAACTGCTGCGAGCTTCATCGGCAGTGTCACCGATGGGATAGATGCGTTCTACCGTGATGTGGTGCAACCGCTGAAGCCTTGGGTGCCGTCGGCGCCGGAATCGACCACGAGCACGGTCGATTCGGAGTGAGGATGCCAACCTCCGTGCTTCATAGCGGCGCATGGAGTGGAGCGAGATGCAGTTCCCATCGCGCACTGGTAGCCCCAGCGTGATGCTCGAGCCCCACGACAACAGTCACCGTTCAAGCGAATTCGCTCCCGTAGTGCGGCGCCGGAAACTGGGTGTCGGTATCCGGGTGCGGTCAGGGCAGCACTCCGGGTAATCCTGGATGTGCCGCCCTCGGGTAATTCGTACCGTTGTTCCATGCGAACACGGGGCACCGAGCGAACGAAGGCTTCGACTGCAGCGTTCGCGGTTGCCGCCGGGGCCGGGGTGGTTCACGCGGTGGCAAGCATGTACTGGGCGCTCGGCGGGCGGTGGCAGCTCGAATCGGTCGGGGAGTGGGCCGTCCAGCTTTCGGTTGAACACCCGCTGACGACCGGGCTGGCGCTGGGGACGATCGCTGTCGTCAAGCTGGTTGCGGCGGTCGTGCCGTGGGTCGACGAGCGTCATCAGGGGCGCTTCCACCGCCCGTTGCGGGTGGTCGGTTGGGCGGGCGGATTCGTTCTGGTCGGGTGGGGCGGCATGTCGACCATCGCGGCAGGCGCGGTGCTGGCTGGACTGTTCACACCGAGCGGTGGATACAACGAGACGACAATGATCGGACACGCGATCGTGTGGGATCCGCTGTTCGCGCTGTGGGGAATCGCGTTGTTGACAGCGTTGGGTTTGACGCGCACCGCAGAATCATCGACTGCGGGCCTCGGCCGAGTGCGTCACCGCTGAAGCCGATCTGCGGACAAACCAATACCTGCAGCGACGGAATCCGAATACCCATCGAGAGGCATTCGACGTCGATGTCGGGGCCTGCTGACTGGAGGAGTGAGTTCATGCGGGGCGACAGGAACCATCTCAGGCTCGTCGACGATGCACCCGAGGTGTCCGCGTCGGTCCCACGAAGCGGTGCGGCCAACGTGATCGTAGTCCGAGCCGACAACGTTCGCCCAGGTCAGGTCTGCGAGGTGTTGCACGCGGGGGTGTTCGCACTGAGTCACCGCGTGGTGGTTCCCGAGGGTCACACGGGCGTCACGATGTCGACCTTCGCGCTGGTGGAGGGCAACTACGAGGTTTCGTTGCGGATCGACGGCGTCGTATACCCGTGCGCCGGTCCAGAGTCGGTTCGTGTGGGCGAACGACGCACCGAGCCGACGACCGCGCCCTCCACGCCGAAGCCGTCGTACCCGAACATCCGTACCGCTGCTGTCGGTCCGCGCAGCCTGACCCGACCGCGGTCGGCACAGGTCACTGCGCACTCGCGCTGAGCACCCGTCGACTCGTCGTGGGTGCGGCGGTCACGTCGTCTTCACGGTGCCCCCATCCACGATCACGTCGTGTCCCGTCATCGATGCAGCCGCGTCGGACACGACGAATCCGATGACGTCGGCTATCTCGGAGGCCGGCGCCAATCGGCCGGCCGGAATCCCACCGAGCGAGTCCATGAGAACAGTCATGCCCTCTTGCTCGTTCACATCGCGAGCCGCGGCTATCCGCCTGGCCAGATCGAGTGCGCCGTCGCTCTGAATCCCGCCGGGTGAGACCGTGTTGACGCGTATTCCACGAGGAGCGAGCTCGTTCGCGAGCCCCTTGCTGTACGTGCGCAACGCGGCTTTGGCAGCGGCATAACCCAGTGTCCCGTCGTACAACGGCATCCTGCCTTGTATCGACCCGACATGCACGATCGCACCCGCGCCGTTCGCGAACAGAAGTGGCACCAACGCTCTGTCGATGCGGACCGCTGCCAGCAGGTTGAGCGCGAGTTCGTCGTTCCAGTGAGCATCGGTCATCGTCGCGTGACCACCGCCCGGCGAGGAGGACCCGCCGGCAACGTGCACCACGATGTCGACTCCGCCCGCTTGCTTCGTTGCGCGAGCAATCTCGGCCGCCGATGTCGGATCTGTGACGTCGACCTGGATCGTGCCTGCCGCTCTGGTTTCGGGTGCAGCTGTACGGCCAACCGACAGCACAAGTGCCCCGGCGTCTGCGAGGCGATCGACGACCGCCGATCCAAGGCCTCTGGTCCCGCCGACCACAACGGCCCTTCGACCCTTCAGCGACAGGGTGGTCGGGTAGAAGGTATGTGTTTCCGGCGGCGTTGGTTCGTTCATGCTCCTACCATCCAGTCTCCCTGCACGGGAGAGTCAAGCTGTCAGTGCGAGCGAACCAGTCGCTTGGTGATTGCTGCAAAGTGGTGTCCGGGTCGATAGTGGGTGCATGGACACCCTGAACCCGGATGTACCCGACGATGTCTTTTCCGATGTGCTGACGCAGATCTCGAAATTCGTGCGGTCACGCGTCGTACCGCGCGAAGTGGAGATCATGAACGCTGATGCCGTACCGGATGATGTGCGGGCGCAGTGCGCGGAGATGGGCCTGTTCGGGTTCGCGATACCGCAGGAATGGGGCGGACTGGGTCTCAACCTGATTCAGGATGTCGAAGTCGCGATGGAGCTCGGTTACACGTCGCTGGCCCTGCGGTCGATGTTCGGTACCAACAACGGGATTGCCGGGCAGGTTCTCGTCGGTTTCGGCACCGAGGAGCAGAAGGCGAAGTGGCTGCCGGGTATGGCAGCAGGCGACATCGTCGCCTCGTTTGCTCTGACCGAGGACGGTGCCGGTTCCAATCCTGCTGGGCTCGCGACCACGGCCAGAGACGACGGTTCGGGCTGGGTGATCAACGGCAACAAGCGGTACATCACCAACGCGCCGATCGCCGATATGTTCGTCGTCTTCGCCAAGTTGGATCCGAAACCGGGGAGCGGTAACGGTATCGCAGTGTTCCTCGTCCCTGCCGACACTCCTGGAATCACCGTCGGGGCCAAGGACGCCAAGATGGGCCAGCAGGGATCGGGAACCGCGGACGTGACGTTCACCGACGTGAGGGCCCCGGCCGATTCGCTTGTCGGCGGAAACGGCGACATCGGGTACAAAGCGGCGATGACGTCGTTGGCGCGCGGGCGAGTGCACATCGCCGCACTCGCCGTCGGTCAGGCACAACGTGCGCTCGACGAGTCGGTGTCTCACGCTGCGGTGTCGAGGCAAGGCGGTGAGCCGATCGGAAACTTTCAACTCGTGCAGGCGATGATCGCCGACCAGCAGGCAGGGGTCATGGCCGGCCGCGCCATGGTCAGGGAAGCAGCGAGGGCTTGGGTCGAGAAAACAGACCGACGCATCGCCCCCTCTGCCGTGAAACTCTTCTGTACCGAAATGGTCGGCAAGGTAGCCGATCTCGCGGTCCAGATCCACGGCGGTGCAGGCTACATGCGCGAGATACCGGTCGAACGGATCTACCGCGACGTGCGGTTGCTACGTCTCTACGAGGGTACGAGCGAGATACAGCGTTTGATCGTCGGCGGCGGGCTGATCCGAGCGGAACAGGAGCGGAATAAGTAGCTCGCAGGACGGACCGGACCCTGGGATGTCGTTCTTCTCGCACTATCCCCAGTTCTCGGCTTTGGTCAGGCAGAAGGGGTGACCGGACGGATCGAGCAGGACCCGCCAGGTTTCGCCGGGCTGGTCGTCGGGGAGGGTGGCGCCCAGGTCGACGGCCGCGCGTGCTGCGTCGTCGAGATCGGCCACGGCTAGATCGAAGTGAAACTGCTTGCTGCCGTGTTCGTTGGGCCACGTGGGCGGGGCATAGTCCTCGACTCGTCCGAACCCCAACGCGCTGCTGGGGCCCGCCAACATCGCGTAGTCCTTCTCGGAGTGGACGACGTCCCATCCGAGCAGAGACGACCAGAAGGTCGCGTTGGCCTCGGGGTCAGCGCAGTCCAGTGTGACCATCTTCAGTGTTGCCACGGGCGTGGTGTTCATGTCTCTCTCCTGACGAACGGTGTCGTCACAGCCTCCTAGACTGCTCCACGTGGCGGATAGGAAAAATGCGACAGCAACCACTGCGGGTGTTCTACGACCCGCTGAACTCGCACGCCACGTCGAGCTCACTCGGCTTCCCTGCTCGGCTCCGTTGTCTCCGTGGATCGAGAACTACTGGCTTTTGCGCTGGGATCTGCCGTCCGGATCGACGTACGCCAGCTCGACGCTTCCGCACCCAGCATGCACCTTGAGCGTCGAACGCGGGCACCTTCGAGAAGGGGTGACCGATCCGGTGGTCGTGACGGGCGTACTCACTCGACGGTTCGACGTCCGACTGGCGCACTCCGGATGGGTGTTCGGGGCCAAGTTTCGTCCGGGAGGATTCGCGTCGTTCACCGGCACTCACGCCCGCACGTTGCGCGACGTGTTCGTCGCACCTCCCGTCGCGTTCTCGACGGAGACCGTCGGGTCGCTGGCAACTCTGGGTTCGCATCTCACGCCGGACGAGTGTCGATTGCACATGGACGCCGCACTCCGCCCGTACGTGCGGGGCGTCGAGCCGGACTACTCCACAGTTCTGGACATCATCGAGGTGATGCTGCACGACCGCTCCCTCGTCCGAGTCCAGCAGGTCGAGGACCGGTGCGGGATCGCGACGAGGCGGCTGCAGCGACTTTTCGAGAAGCTCGTCGGCGCCACACCCAAGTGGGTACTGGCGCGCTATCGCATCCACGACGCGGTGACGGACCTGGACAACGGCTACTCCGGATCGCTTGCTGACCTCGCGGCTCGCTACGGCTGGTTCGACCAAGCTCACTTCACGCGGGAGTTCACCGAACTCGTCGGCGTTCCGCCGGGAACCTATGCACAAGCACGACCGACTGAAACCTGACTGTCGGCGGTGAGGCGTCGAGCGCGTCGGGTGCGCAGATCCGAACCCTCGTTCTGGCGGCGTGATGGAATGGAGTGATGGTGATCGAAATCGAACGTGTGATCGTCGTGACCGGAGCGGGATCCGGGCTGGGGCGCGCCATGGCGACCGGCCTGCTGAACGTCGGCCATCGTGTGGTGTTGGTGGGCAGGACCCGGTCGAGTCTCGACGAGGTTGCCGAAGGACACGATCGAGCAGACGTCCGTGAATGTGATGTGTCCGTGCCCGATTCGGTCAAACGACTGTTCGAAGGAGTGGTCGCGGACTTCGGGAGACTCGACGTGCTCGTCAACAACGCGGGCACGTTCGGGCCGTCGGGAAGCATCGACGAGGTCGATCCCGCCGACTGGTCGCAGACCGTTGCCACGAATCTCACCGGGGTGTTCCTCTGCGCGCGCGAGGCGGTGCGCATCATGAAGGCCCAGGACCCACGAGGCGGCCGGATCATCAACAACGGTTCGATCTCCGCGCACACGCCGCGTCCCGGGAGTGTCGCCTACACCGCAACCAAGCACGGAGTGTCCGGGCTGACCAAGTCCATCGCCCTCGACGGCCGCGATTTCGACATCTGTTGCAGCCAGATCGACATCGGCAACGCCGCGACCGACATGACCGCGGGCATCGCACACGCCGCTCGGCAGGCAGACGGGTCCAGCCGCCCGGAACCTACGTTCGATCCGGTGCACGTCGCGAACACTGTCGTGCAGCTGGTGGACCTGCCGCTCGACGTGAACGTCCCGACCATGACGATCATGGCGAACCGGATGCCGTACATGGGACGGGGCTGACTCGTCCGAGTCGACTCAGCCCGGGTCGACTCTGCCCGAATTTACTCTGCCCGAATAGACTCTGGGAACGACATCACTCCTGTTCGCGGGAACACCACCACGTCGTACGGCCGCCGACGGTTCCGCGAGACATCGGTGCGCCGCAGCGAGGACACGTCGCATCCTTCTTGCGGAACGGGATTATCTCACCGGTGTGTACTCCGCCTTTCTTTATGGCGGACCTGATCGCACGCCGCAGAATCACTCGGAGTTCGTCGAGCTCGTCGACCGTCAGAGTCTTCGCACGGCGTGACGGTGACAGTTCGCTCTGCCACAGGACCTCGTCGGCGAGAAGATTGCCGATACCCGATACCGCAGCCTGATCCAGTAAGCGGGCTTTGAGCGGTGCTGCGCTCATCCCGATGCGGTGCCGAAAGTCGTCGCGGGTTATCTCGGCGGCATCCGGGCCGAGCGCGTCGATATCGGGTTCGAGCCGTACACGGCCGAGCCGCCGCTTGTCGAACAGACGGAGCTGTCCGCCGTCGTCGAACGTGATCGCGAACCGAGTCCACTCGGGTTTGTCCGTGTCCCGTTCGCCGACATGCGGATCGCCGCCGCCGTACCGGGACGTCTGCTCGCCGTCCGGTGCGGTGACGATGATGCGTCCACCCATACCGAGGTGAATTCCGAGAGTCGGGCCGTCGGAGCCGTCGGCGAGCCTGGTCTCGCACCACATCGCTTTGCCGCGGCGGCGCGCTTCGACCAGCATGCCGCCGGTGAGTGCCCGGGCAATGTCGCCCGGACGATGGGGTCTGCATTCGAAGGTGTCGGCGTCGTCGATCTCGACGATGACGCGATCGAGCGCCTTCTCGACGACTTGTCTGGCGTTCTCGACTTCGGGGAGTTCGGGCACCGATGGTCCTTACCCCGTCGGGCGATCGTCTATGCCTGCACCGGTGCGCCGAGCTACGGGGACGTGGTCCGACGCGCCAGGATTCGTCGAGCATGGGTGAGCACCGGCGCGTCGACCATCTTGCCGTCCAGGCTGAACACGCCGCGGTTCGACTGCACGGCGTCCAGAACGCGCTCGGCCCAATCGATCTCGTCGTCCGTCGGCGCGAAGGCGCGGCGGATCACCGGGATGTGACTGGGATGGATCGCGACCTTGCCGTCGAAGCCTACGGCCACGGCGTCGTCGGCCTCCTCGCGTACACCGCCGAGATCGGGAATGTCGAGATAGACCGAGTCGAGGGCGAACAAACCCCGCGCTTTCGCGGCGAGCAGAACCTGAGACCGGACATGGTGCGCGACAGTTCGATACGAGCCGTCCGGCAATCGGCTGGAGCTACCGCCCAAGGCGGCGATGAGATCCTCGGCGCCCCACATCGCGCCGACAGCGTTGTCGGCGCCCAGAGCACGGTGGCACTCGACGGCCCCGGCCGGTGACTCGAACAACGCGATCACATCGCGGGGCGCCAGGGCAGACACGTCCTGGGGGCTCTCGCACTTGGGAAGCATGACGACGGTGTAGTCGGTTCTGTCCAGTGCGGTGAGATCCGCCGAACAGTCGTCGGTGCCGTGCGCGTTGACTCTGACGATGGTTCTGGTCGGGTCGAGTGGGGTGGCAACCAGTGCTTCGCGCGCAGCAGCCTTGTCCGCCGGTGCAACGCCGTCCTCGAGGTCCAGGATGACGACGTCTGCGCGCGCGGCCGCTTTCTCGAACCGTTCCGGTCGATCCGCCGGGCAGAACAACCAGGCCGGACCGGGCGGCACCCAGTTCATGAGCGATCCTCCGACAGTGGGTCCGTGGCCGGATTCATCCGAACCAGTGTCTTGCGGACAGCGACCACGACAACGTCGCCGTGCTGGTTACGCCCGGTGTGCGTGAACGTGACGACGCCTTCGCCGGGCCGGCTCTTGGACTCACGCTTGTCCGAGATCGAAGTCTCGGCGTACAGCGTGTCGCCGTGGAACAGCGGTTTGGGGAACGTCACCTCGGAGAATCCGAGATTCGCCACGATGGTGCCCTGAGTCAGCTGTGCGACGGACAGGCCAACGACGGTGGACACCGTGAACATCGAATTGACCAACCGCTCACCGAACGATGTGCTCTCGCTGTACGCGGCGTCGAGATGCAGTGCCTGAGTGTTCATCGTCTGGGTCGTGAACAGCGTGTTGTCCGCCTCGGTGACGGTTCGGCCGGGCCGATGCTCGTAGGTGACGCCGACCTCCATTTCCTCGAACCACAGGCCTCGCTGCCGAATAGTCCTCCCGCTCACAGTCCCAACCCCCGCGCAATCAACATCAATTGGACCTCGGTCGTTCCTTCGCCGATCTCGAGGATCTTGCTGTCCCGATAATGCCGAGCCACCACGTACTCGTTCATGAATCCGTATCCACCGTGGATCTGCGTCGCGTCTCGGGCATTGTCCATCGCAGCCTCGGAGGCGACGAGCTTGGCGATCGACGCTGCTTTCTTGAACGGTTTACCTGCCAGCATCAGCGCGGCGGCGTCGTAGTACGCGGTACGGGCGGTGTGTGCACGCGCTTCCATACGCGCGATCTTGAACGAAATCGCCTGATTGCGTCCGATCGGTGAGCCGAACGCCTCGCGCTCCTTCGCATACTTGATGCTCTCGTCGACACATCCTTGCGCCGCACCGACGGACACGGCAGCGATGGCGATACGGCCTTCATCGAGGATCTGCAGGAAGTTGGCGTACCCGCGCCCCTCGTCCCCGAGCAGGTTCTCCTCGGGTACACGGACGTCGGTGAAGCTCAACGGATGTGTGTCCGACGCGTTCCACCCGACCTTGTTGTAGGCGGGTTCGGCGACGAATCCCGGAGTGTCGGTCGGCACGAGGATCGACGAGATGCGTTTCTTGCCTGTCGCCTCCTCGACCCCGGTCACCGCGGTCACCGTCACCAACTCGGAGATCTCGGTTCCCGAATTGGTGATGAATTGCTTGCTGCCGTTGATGATCCAGTCACCGCCGTCGCGTTTCGCGGTGGTCTTGGTGCCGCCGGCATCACTGCCCGCTCCCGGCTCGGTGAGACCGAAGGCCGCCAGCGCCCTACCCGTGGTCAATTTCGGTAACCACTGTTGTTTCTGCGCGTCGTTGCCGAATCGGAACACGGGCATCGCTCCGAGGGACACCCCTGCTTCGAGTGTCATCGCGACGCTTTGATCCACCTTGCCGAGCTCCTCGAGGGCAAGGCAGAGCGCGAAGTAGTCGCCGCCCATCCCGCCGTACTCCTCGGGAAACGGGAGTCCGAACAAGCCCATGTCGCCCATCTTCGCCACGACGTCGTAGGGGAAGGAGTGCTCCTCGTCATGTTTCGCCGACACCGGCGCGACCACCGTTTTCGCGAAATCGGCTACCGAGTCCTTGAGTTGGCGATACTCGTCCGGGAGGGAGGACGATGACAGGTAGTCGGTCACGATTGCACCTCTGAATCTTCGTTGGGAATGATGCGGGCGAGAACTTGGTCCACCTGAACCTGGTCTCCGACCGACACTGCGAGTTCGACGGTTCCGTCGACAGGTGTGGTCAGGGCGTGCTCCATCTTCATCGCTTCGACGACGACGACGGCGGTTCCTGCACTCACGGCGTCGCCGGTAGCGACCTCGACAGCGATGACCGAACCGGGCATCGGGCTGACGATCTCGGCGTTACCCGAGTGGGCTTCCTCGGCGCGAACACTCGGCTCGGACACCGTCGACATCGACCAGGTTCCGCGTGAACTGGAAATCCACGTCGCATTCTCGGCGTGGGCGAATCGCGCAGTCTCACGGTGACCGTCGACGACGGTCACGATGGTGTCCGTTCGTACTTCTGCGTGCAGGGGCCTGGACGGCCCATCGCCGACGGCAACCGTCGCAGATCCAGGAACACCGCTGATCGAGACGTGCACTGCCGCTTCGCCCGTGGACAATCGCACAGTGAACGGCGCGTGCTCGCCCACCCGCCATCCGGTCGGGGACGACCAGATGTCGGCCCCGGTGCCGATCCACATCTCGAGCCAGGAGACGGCTGCAGCTGCGATCAGCGCCTGATCCGGCACCGACTCAGGAGTGAAATCTTCCAGTCGGCGGTCCAACAGACCTGTGTCGAGCGTGCCCGCTCGAACGTCGTCGTCGTCGAGCAGGAATCGGGCGAACTCGATGTTGGTGACGACGCCCAGTACGGCTGTCTCCGACAACGCGCGATCGAGTGTGCGCAGGGCGGTGGGTCGATCGGGCCCGTACGCAATCACTTTCGACAACATCGGGTCGTAGTTGCTTCCCACCTCGGTACCGACGGAAAGCGAGGAATCGACCCGAACCCCGTCACCGCCGGGTTCGCGGAGCCCGACGACGGTGCCACCGGTGGGTAGGAAGCCGCGGCCAGGATCCTCCGCGTACACGCGGGTCTCGATGGCGTGACCGGTGAGAACGATGTCGTTCTGCTGCAGACTCAGTACCTCACCTGCAGCGATACGAACTTGCCATTCGACGAGATCGAGTCCGGTCACCATCTCCGTGACCGGGTGCTCGACCTGCAAGCGGGTGTTCATCTCCATGAAGAAGAATTCGTCGGGGCTGTCTGCGGAGACGATGAATTCGACAGTTCCTGCGCCGGTGTAGTCGACGCTGCGGGCCGTGTTGCACGCCGCTTCGCCGATGCGGGCGCGGGTCTGCGCGTCGAGCAAGGGCGACGGCGCTTCCTCGATCACCTTCTGGTGCCGGCGTTGCAGGCTGCACTCGCGTTCACCGAGATGAATGACGTTGCCGTGCTGGTCCGCCAGGATTTGCACTTCGATGTGTCTGGGCCGGAGGACGAACCGTTCGAGGAAGAGCGTGTTGTCGCCGAACGACGACGCAGCCTCACGGCGGGCACTGGCCAGAGCGGCCGGCAGGTCCTCTGCTCGCTCCACCAGCCGCATTCCTTTTCCGCCGCCGCCTGCCGACGGTTTGACCAGTACCGGGAAGCCGACCTCGTCGGCGCCGGCAATCAAGTCGGCGTCGGTCAATCCGGGCCTCGAGATGCCCGGAACGACCGGGACCCCGAACTGGGTCACGGCGTCCTTCGCCGTGATCTTGTCGCCCATCGCGGCGATGGCCGTGGCCGATGGTCCGAGGAATGCGATGTCGGCCTCCGCGCACGCGGCCGCGAACTCTGCGTTCTCGGAGAGAAATCCGTACCCCGGGTGAATTGCCTGGGCGCCTGTGCGTTCGGCAGCCTCGATCACGTTGCGGATCGACAGATAGCTGTCCTTCGCTGCAGCCGGTCCGATGCGTACAGCGGTATCGGCCTCGGTGACGTGCCGAGCTCCTGCGTCCGCATCGCTGTAGACAGCAACGGAGGTGATCCCCATCGTGCGCAGGGTTCGAGCCACGCGGACTGCGATCTCACCGCGGTTGGCGATCAGAACGGTATCGATTCTTTCGACCATTTGTCTCACATCCTGAAAACGCCGTAGGAGACCGGTTCGAGCGGTGCGTTGGCGCACGCCGACAATGCCAGTCCAAGAACAGTTCTGGTATCGGCCGGGTCGATTATGCCGTCGTCCCACAGCCTGGCCGTCGAGTAGTACGGGTTGCCCTGTGTCTCGTACTGGGCGCGAATCGGCGCTTTGAACGACTCCTGATCTTCTTCCGACCAGGGCTTGCCCGCGGCATCGAGTTGGTCGCTGCGCACGGTCGCCAACACCGACGCGGCCTGCTCGCCGCCCATGACGGAAATGCGCGCGTTGGGCCACATGAACAGGAAGCGGGGGGAGTAGGCGCGCCCGCACATCGAGTAGTTGCCTGCGCCGTACGATCCGCCGATCACGACGGTCAACTTCGGAACGCGGGCACACGCGACGGCAGTCACCATCTTGGCACCGTGTTTGGCAATTCCGCCCGCCTCGTAGTCGCGCCCGACCATGAAGCCGGAGAGGTTCTGCAGGAACACGAGTGGGATGCTGCGCTTGTCGCAGAGCTCGATGAAGTGGGCGCCCTTCATCGCCGATTCGGAAAAGAGAACACCGTTGTTGGCGACGATACCGACGGGATGACCATGGATGTGCGCGAAGCCGGTGACGAGGGTCTTGCCGTACTCGGCCTTGAACTCGTCGAACTCACCTGCGTCGACGACTCGGGTGATCACTTCGCGCACGTCGTACGGAGTTCGTGGGTCCGTGGGGACCACGTCGTACAACTCGTGCTGGTCTGCGATCGGTTCACGGGGCGTCACGATGTCCCACGGGCGCGGGGTGCGAGGTCCGAGCGTCGAGACGATCTTGCGCACTCGGTCCAGTGCGTCGCGATCGTCCTCGGCCAGATGGTCGGTGACACCGGAGACCTTCGAATGCACGTCACCGCCGCCGAGCTCCTCGGCCGTGACGATCTCCCCGGTGGCCGCCTTCACCAAGGGCGGACCACCGAGAAAAATGGTTCCCTGATTCCTGACGATGACGGCCTCGTCGCTCATGGCCGGAACGTACGCGCCGCCGGCGGTGCACGACCCCATCACCGCAGCGATCTGCGCAATTCCCTTGGCGCTCATGGTGGCCTGATTGAAGAAGATGCGGCCGAAGTGGTCGCGGTCAGGAAACACCTCGTCCTGGCGGGGGAGAAACGCACCGCCGGAATCGACCAGATATATGCACGGCAGGGTGTTCTGCAGCGCGATCTCCTGGGCACGCAAGTGCTTCTTGACCGTCATCGGGTAGTACGTGCCGCCCTTGACCGTTGCGTCGTTGGCGATCACGACACATTCACGCCCCGACACCCTGCCGATTCCCGCAATGACCCCTGCGCCCGGGCACTCGTCGTCGTACAGGCCGTTGGCTGCGAGCGGAGCGATCTCGAGGAAGGGGCTTCCCGGGTCGAGCAGTTCGTTCACGCGATCGCGGGGGAGCAGCTTGCCTCGGGCAACGTGACGTTCTCTCGACTTCTCGCTACCGCCGAGCGCGGCGCCGGCGAGGCGTTCGGAGAGTTCGGCGGTGAGGAGCTGGTGTTCTGCCCTGCTGGCGTTGGGTTCATGTGCCATGTGGTGCGCGCCTTCGGTCCGATCCTGCGAAACGAATGATTCCAGTTAACTAGAAATAACTGAACTTATAGTAAACTATAATTAACCGAGTTGTCCAGGATGGGGAGGGGAATCGATGGCCGAACAGACCGTGGAAGGCGAGTCCAAGCCGGAAACGCTGCGCGAGCGCCGTAAGGCGGAACGGCGTGCGCAGCTACTGTCCGCGGCGGCCGAACTGTTCGCCGACCGCGGTTTCGCATCCGTGCGGCTCGAAGATCTGGGCGCTGCAGTGGGTGTCAGTGGGCCGGCCGTCTACCGGCACTTTCCCAACAAGGAGTCCGTTCTCGTGGAACTTCTCGTCGGCATTTCCGAGTACCTACTCGACGGTGGACGGCGAGTGGCAGAGCGCGAGCCTGCAGGTCGTACCGTGCTGGACGACCTGATCGAGTTCCACCTCGACTTCGCCTTCGAATCCCCGGCGCTCATTCGAATCCAGGACCGCGACCTGCAGAATTTGCCGGACGCCGCCCGGCGAAAGGTGCGCCGGATGCAACGTGAATACGTCGAGCTGTGGGTTGCCCAACTGAGGGCTCACGACACGAACCTCAGCGAAAGCGATGCTCGCACAAAAGCTCACGCGGTGTTCGGCTTGATCAACTCGACTCCCTACAGCGCCGGGCGCACTAGGTCCAAGAATGTCCGCCCGTTGCTGCGGGAGATGACCACCGGTGCGCTGGGGATCGATGCATGATGCTCGCCAGAATGCGGGCCGCTTCTCCGGTTCGGATGTGTCGGACCGTAGCGGCATATCGGGATACATTTGAGTCGTGAGCACGGACAACTCTTCGGGATCCAAGCAGCAGCCCTTGCTCGTTCTGGGCAAGATCACCGAGATCCTCGACGCCTTCTCCTTCGATCGTCCGTCGTTGACACTGGGTGAAATCCAGCACGCCACCGGTCTTCCGACGTCGACGGTTCAGCGGCTGGTCACCAACCTGGTGCAACAGGGTTTTCTCGATCGAAGCGGCGACCGGATTCGGATCGGCGTGCGAATGTCCTACTGGGCCGCGACTGCCGCCAAGGACCTCGACGTGTTGTCCATCGTGACCCCGATCCTGAAGAACTTGCGGGACGAGACCACCGAGACGACGTGCTTTTTTCGAGCGGAACAGAACTATCGAGTGTGTGTCGCGTTGGCGGAGACGCGGCATCCCCTCCGGCGCGACATGTACGTGGGCAAGATCGCTCCGTTGAACGCGGGTTCTGCGGGGCGAGTGCTGCTTGCGTACGACGACGACTTGGCGGAAGAGATTCTGGCACAGGAACTTCAGCCGGTGACGGACCGAACGGTGACCGATACCGACATTCTTCGGGAACTGCTGCGGAAAACCAGATCCGACGGTTACGCCATCACGACGGGCGAGCGGGACACAGGAGCATCCGGATTGTCGGCCCCGGTGTTCAATTCCGCGGCCGACGTCATCGGCGCCGTGTTGATCAGTGGCCCGACGCTCCGGATGCCTCTCTCGAAATGCGAGGAGTGGGTGGATCTGCTGGTCTCGCACGCCGAGCAGATCACCCGAACTCTCGGTGGTCGCTACCCGGCGTGAGTCCACGCTTCGGGGTTGACCGGGTGCGGAGGAAGGGAACCTCCGAACATTGCGGCGGCGTTCTCGGCGCACAATCTGGCCATCTCCGATCGCACCGACACCGTCGCGCTGCCCACATGGGGGAGTAGCACAGCGTTCGGGAGCTCCGCGAGACCCGGCGCAAGTGCAGGCTCGCGTTCGAACACGTCCAGTCCTGCAGCGGCGATCGTTCGGTGTCCGAGTGCCTCCACGAGCGCGGCCTCGTCGACGACGGGTCCGCGAGCTGTGTTGATCAGAATTGCCGAGTCCTTCATCGCCTTCATCACGTCGGCGTCGACGAGGTGATGCGTCGCGTCGTTCAGCGGAACGTGAAGGGACAGAAAGTCACTTGTCGTCACCAGCTCGTCCCACGTCACGTGCTCGACGCGCCCGGCGAATTCACCGAGTTCGGCGTCGCTGACGTCTCGATCCGACGGTGGACGTGGGCAGAACTTGACCTGCATACCGAAACCGAGTGCACGCCGTGCCGTCGCGCGCGCAATCCGGCCGAAACCGGCGAGTCCGAGAACCCTCCCGGACACGTCCGTGCCGAGCATGAACTCAGGGGCCCACCCGGTGAAGCCTCCGGATCGCACGAGGCTGTCCGCCTCCACCGCGCGGCGTGCCGTCGACAGCATGAGCAGCAACGCGATGTCTGCCGTCGAGTCGGTCAGCACACCAGGGGTGTTTCCGACGGTGATGCCGCGCGCGGTTGCCGCTGCCACGTCGATGTTGTCGAATCCGACTGCGTAATTGGATATTCCGGTGAGCTTGGCCGATTCCAGCAACTCGGCGTCGAATTTGTCGCGAAGTTGGGACACGACGACCGAATACTCACCCGACGCACATCGTTCGACGAGGCCCGCGTGATCGAGCGCGAGCACCTCGACCTCACCGGCTGCAGCCAGGATGTCCATGCCGGGAGCCGGGATGGGGGTCGTGACCAGAATCTTGCTCATATGACCCACTCGAATGCGTTGGCGGATCCGGTGCCCTCGGTGCGGGTGCCGCGACTCGAGCGTGCACCCTGAACGGTCTTGGACCGCATGGGTTCACCGAGCTCGGCAAGCAGTTTCTCCGATAGTTCGACCATGGTGGCGAGTTTATCGGGGTCGAACCAGTCCGGACGAGTGGCGAAGAGGATGTCCTCGGTCGAGGTGTTTCCGCTCGCACCGGGAGCGAACGGGCAACCCCCGAGACCGCCGAGGGACCCGTCGACCAGAGTGGCACCTGCAGTGATCGCGGCGAGCGTGTTCGCAACCCCGAGGCCCCACGTGTCGTGACCGTGATAGACGATGCGTCGCTGCGGGGACTCGGCAGCAACTCGCTGAACGAGCGATGTCACCTGGGCGGGAACGGCCTGTCCGAGAGTGTCACAGATGACGATGTCGACCGATCCGGCCGTTCTGTCGTCGTTGGCGATGGACAGTACGCGATCCTCGGGAACGTGGCCGTCGAACGGGCAGGTGAACGACGTGGCGATGCACAGTTCGATCTTGCCCCCGACCGACTCGGCGATCGCGGTGGCGTCGGGCATCGCGGCGATCGAGGTCTCCGTCGAACGGCCGATGTTGGCCTGATTGTGTGCATCCGACGCCGACAGACAGTACTGAAAATTACGTGCACCGGCCGCTGCGGCCTTCTCGACGTGGCGCGGCGTGGCGACCCACACCCAGCACCGCTCGAGCTCTTCCGGTGTCAGTTCGCCGATCAGCTCGAGTGTTCCCGCCATCGGGGGAACCTTGTCCGGTCTGGCGAGCGAGCCCAACTCGATCTCGGGCACACCGAGAGCGATGAGCTGTCGGGTGATGTCGAGCTTGCGTTCGACGGAGAGCAACTTGCCCGTCAGCTGGAGTCCGTCGCGCAACGTGACGTCGCGCAAGTGCGCTGTGGGAGTGAACGTGTACATCAGGCGCCTATCTCTTCGGATTCTCTACCCAGTAGGTTTTTCAGTACTTCTGCTGTGTGTTCGCCCAGCTCGGGGCCGACGGATCGGATCGGTAGCGACGCGTCGCCGATGACGGGAACGATGCCCACGAAACCGACGTCCGCCGGTTCACTGTCACCGGTGTCGACCTGGAAGTTCTGAATCATGTTGCGCGCGTTGTACTGCGCGTCCGCCACCACGTCGGCGGCAGTGTAGATCGGGCCGGACGGAACACCGGCAGCATCGAGGAGCTTCAGGGCGTCGTCACGAGAATGCAACCCGGTCCACGCACTGATCGCGGCGTCGAGCTCGTCGCGACGCTTCCATCTGCCGGCATTGGACTGGAGGTCGGGATCTGCGCCCAGGTCGGGTCGCTCGATGGTCTCCATGTAGCGCTGGAAGATCGCATCGCCGTTACCCGCGATGATGATGGAGTGACCGTCGTTGCACGGGTAGGCGTTCGACGGTGCGATGCCCTCCATGCGGCCTCCGACGCGTTCGCGTTCGACGCCGTAGGCAAGATAGTCCGGAATCAGGGATTCCATCATCGACAGGATGGATTCGTTCAGGGCCACGTCGATGGACCGTTGTGTCAGAGACAGAGTGGATTTCGCGGTCTGCCGTTGGAACAGGGCCATGACGCATCCGAACGCCGCGTAGAGACCTGCGATCGAATCGCCGATCGAGACTCCGACGCGCACCGGTGGTCGGTCGGGATCGCCGACGAGGTTGCGGAAACCCCCGTATGCCTCGGCAACTGCGGCGAATCCGGGACGCTCGGACATGGGTCCGGTCTGTCCGAATGCGGAGATCCTGGTGATGATGAGGTCGGGATTCTTGCGGCTGAGAACTTCCGGCGAGATTCCCCATTTTTCGAGCGTCCCTGGGCGGAAGTTCTCCAGAACGATGTCGCATTTCTCGGCGAGGTCGATGACGTCCTGCCGGCCCTGGTCGGTTCGAAGATCGAGAACGATGGACTTCTTGTTGCGATTGATCGTGCGGTAGAGCATCGAGGTGGTGCCGGAGTACAGACGCCAGTTGCGGAGTTCGTCGCCGGTGCCCGGTCGCTCGACCTTGATCACCTCGGCGCCGAAATCGGCCAGCATACGGGCAGCAGTCGGTGCGGCGATGTAGTTACCGAGCTCGAGTACCCGTACTCCGCTCAGTGGTAAGGCTTGGTCGGTCATGGTGTTCCTTTCGGTACTCGGCACTGCATTCTGGTCGTGTGCACGGTCCGTGCGGCTCGAGTCGGGTGTCACAGTACGAGGCTCATCGGCATGATCAGCAGGATGGCGATCACGGAGGCGACGGACACGCCGACCGAGCACGTCTTGAGCGTTCCGCGGGTGGTCTGGCCCATCAGTGACTGCAGTAGCCAGAAGGTGTTGCTCGTGACGTGAACCGCGAACAGTGAACCGGCGCCTGCCGCAAGAGCGATGAAGACGGGGTCTAGTCCGATCAGCGGCGCGACAGGGGCCAGGATTCCGGCCGAGGTGATGGCGGAGATCGTGACGGAGCCGACGGCGATGTGCAGTGCGGCAGCGATGACCCACACCATCAACAACGGCGCTGCGGTGCTCGCGGTGAAGTACTGCCCCAGAATCTCACCGAGTCCTGCCTCGTTGATGACTGCCGCCAACGATCCGCCGACACCGGTGAGGATGAGGATCTGCCCACTCTCGGCGAATCCTCGTGCCAACGCCTTCTCGACGCGCTTCTGCCCGACGTGGTACCGGCCGATCAGGCACGTACCGACGAGACCGAACAGCAGAGCGATGACCGGGCTCGCTACGAACTCCACGATGGGCTGGGAAAGTTCGGCGACTTCGAAGACCGCGCCGGTGGCGATCAGGAAAAGCGAGAGCAGCAACGGGGAGAGCAACACGATGAGGCGGGTCTGCTTTTCCTCACGCACCTTCTCGGCGACACCGACCGCGCCCGAGCCACCGTTTCCGGACGCACCGTCGTTCGACGTACCGCTGACGGAACCTCCTGCAGCGGGCGTTTCGCCCAGCTCGTCGTTCGTGTCCGCACCGTCGATGGGCCCGACCGTCTCGTCGATGACCGCGACCTGCTCCTCGTCCTTCTCCTCGTTCCACCAGCCGTGACGGAAGACGAACGACATGATCGCGACCGAGAGCACGACGACGGGGACGATGAGGATGAGTCCGTAGATCATCATCTTGCCGAGCGGCACACCGAGTAGGCCCGCAAGAGCCAGGGCGGCAACACCGGGAACCATGAACACGATGCCGCACTCGAGTGCGATGGCCAGCGCCGTGGCCATGCGGGCGGTGCCGTACTTACCGATCCTGGGTCCGAGGTTCCGGGCGAGTGGTGCAGAGATGACGAGCAGAACGTCCAGGAAGATGGATTGAAGTACGGTCGCGATCGTCAGCGACAACGCGTACGGCATCCGTTTCGGGCCGAAGGTGCGCAGCAGTGTGCCCACCAGCCGTTGAATGGCGTTCATCTCCTGGAGCACGGAGCCCATGAGAACGCCGAATGCAATGAGCAGGCCGACTTCGGCCATGATTTCGCCGAAACCGCCGGCAATGGTGTCGACCGTCTTCTCGACGCCCAGCTTGGTGGCGAGGCCGAGGTAGGCGGCACCGAGGACGAGCGAAACGACGGGGTTGAAACGAAAGCGCACGATGAAGATAACGACCGCCAGCACTGCTATGGCGGTGTTGATCACGATCCACATGTCGGACATCGGTTGGTCTTCCCACGAGTTGTGAGTGGCGTCATGGAGGAAACTTGGCTGTGACGCGCCACACTGTCACCCACATTATGGGCATACATTTACTTCGTGAGCAAGCTTGGATTCGGCGGAGTTTGCAACACTCCCGGGGTGCGCTGGTAAGAGTCCAGAAGTGGTGCAGATATCGGCCGTGTGGGAGAGGCCCGCCCTCGCTCGCAGGCGCCTTCGATGTGTAGGGGTTACCGGCTCACCCGTTCGGTGCCCGTTGTAGCTGTTTCAGGGGTTCGACGTGGTGCTCGATTCGGTTGAAACGTCTGCATGCTCGCGTTGCCGGACGAGAACAAGAACGACGACCGCACCGACGATGCCGAGCGCACCGGCGGTCGCGAAGGCGCTGCCGTAGTGGTCGCCCGCGACGATGACGCCGGTGACGGTCGGGACGGCGGTGAACAAAGACATGTCACGGAGGCTGACGCCTTGCGCGTCGACGAGATAGTCGGGGAACCACGTCATGAAGAAGAACAGGATGTAGTTGTAGCAGAACAGGGACAACGCGATTGCGAGCACGGAGGGCTGAACCACTGCCCGCCAGGCCGAGTGGCTCGCACCGGCAATTTCCTGCGCAGTGCGCTGCTCGGTGCCGGCGTCCTTCCTGATCAATGCGAGCTCGGCGGCGTCGACCCGTGAACTGTCGCGCGGATCGTCCGTCGATGCGAGTTTCCATGCGATCGCCCACGTGAGACCGACGAAGGCGATGACCACGACGAAACTCATCGAGCTCAGCTACGGGTGCACCTGCTGCACACTGCGGGAGGATCTCGTCGAGACCATCGGAGCGCCGGCCCTCGAGCGCAGGTCGAGGTCCTGCCGCATCGGTGAATCCTAGGGCAACGAACTTCCCGTTTTCGGGCGGTCCGATGTTGTGGTCATCCAAGTACGACGCTGTCGTACTTGCCCTTCAGGCGTCCCTTGACGAGCTTGCCCGTCGGTGTGCGCGGGAGGTCCGAAGTGAATACGATGTGACGCGGAACTTTGTACCGTGCCAACGAGTTTCGTGCCTCGCTCAGGATCGACTCGGCCAGATCGTCGGAAGATTCGACACCCGGCAACAATTGCACGACGGCGAGCACCTGCTCGCCCATTTCCGGGTCGGGTACGCCGATCACAGCAACATCGAGGATGCTCGGATGCGAGGCCAGGACGTTCTCGATCTCCTGCGGATAGATGTTCACCCCACCGGAGATGATCATGAACGTTGCACGATCGGTGAGGAACAGATAGCGATCCTCGTCGAGGTAGCCGACATCCCCTGTTGTGGACCAGTTCTCGTGCAGTGGGTGCTGTGCGCTCTTCGTCTTGGCAGGGTCGTTGTGATAGGCGAACGGCATGACGTCTCGTTCGAAATAGACGTCGCCGATTTCGCCGGGAGGCAGGACCTCGCCGTCAGGACCACAGATGCGCACTGTGCCCAGAAACCCGTCCTTACCGACCGAACCGGGCTTCTTCAGCCACTCCGCAGATGTGATGCTCGTCAATCCGGCCAGTTCGGTGGAGGAGTAGTACTCGACGAGAATCGGCCCCCACCACTCGATCATGGCGTGTTTGACGTCGACCGGGCAGGGCGCCGCTGCATGGATCGCCACCCGCAGCGTCGACAAGTCGTACTTCGCTCGGACCTCGTCGGGGAGTTTCAGCATACGAACTAACATCGTCGGCACCCACTGACTGTGCGTGACAGCGAACTTCTCGATGTAGGACAGTGCGCGCTCGGCATCGAACTTCCCCATCACGACGACCGTTCCGCCGAGAGCCTGTACCGCTGCGGCGGTGCGAAGGGGAGCAGCGTGGTAGAGAGGGGCCGGCGAGAGATAGACCGTCGACGAATCCACACTCCAGATCGTCGACGCCAACGCAGCCATCGTGTCTCCGGGTTCTTCGATCTGCCGATTCGGAAGTGACGGCTCGATCCCCTTGGGCTTGCCCGTGGTTCCGGAGGAGTACAGCATGTCCGCGCCGCGCGGCTGATCGGCCAAGGGTTCGTCCGACAGGTCGACGATCGCGTCGTCGAGGTCGTCGAACCCCGGAACCGGACCCCCGAAGGCCAAGCGGATGTCCACGCCGTCGACCAAGTCGGCAACCTTCGTGGCAGTGTCCCCGAGCGTAGCGGAGGTGATGACAGCGCGGGCTCCGCAGTCGTCGACTATGTACGCCATCTCGGCGGGGGTGAGATGACGGTTGACGGCAGTGATGTACAGACCTGACCGGAGCGCAGCCCAATACACTTCGAACACCCTGACCGTGTTGTCGCTGACGAGCGCAATGTGGTCGCCTACGCGAAGTCCGGCGTCGCGCAGATAGCGAGCAATGCGGACGGACTGGGATTCCAGTTCGGCAAACGTCACTGTCTCACCGGTTTCGGCCATGACTACAGCAGCTTTGCTCGGGTGGGTCGCAACGTGGGCCCCGGGATACATGGCATGCCTTTCGCTGAACAGAGAACGTTCGATCGATGCAACCGTATCAACGATCGGGGTCGCACTCCGCGAGTATCAAGGTCAAGGTTTGAAATTCAGACGTTGACACATAAATGCACCGCTGACAAACTAAACAGAAGTCGAACGATTGAACGGTCTGTTGTACCGTTGTAGTCGTGTGCAAGTCACTTCCGAGAGGTTCGTCAGATGGGCATTCGCACAGCACGCCAGTACCGAGAGGGGCTGCGAGACGGCCGTAACGTCGTGTACCAGGGCCAGAAGGTCGACGACGTCACGGCGTTCTCCGAGTTCGACACGGCGATCTCTCACTCGGGGCTTGCGTACGACATCGCGGAACTCGAACCCGATCTGGCCATCGCCGACGATGGACAGGGTCCATACACCGCGTTCTATCGAGTACCACGTACCGCCGAGGACATCGAGCGTCGCGGGCGGCTGATCGAAAGTGTGTGCATACTCGGCACTGGCACGATCGTCTTGAAGGAGGTCGGTAGCGACGCACTGTTCGGTCTCCTGCGGGCTCTGTCCGGGGAGGGATTGGAGAACGCCAAGGCGTTCTACGAGCATTGCTGCGCGAACGACGTCGCGATCGCGGTCGCACAGACCGACGTCAAGGGCGACCGGATGCTCGCACCACATCAGCAGGCCGATCCCGATCTGTACCTGCACATCGTCGACGAGGATGCCGACACGATCACGGTTCGTGGCGCGAAGGTGCACACCTCCTTCTCCGCGAACGCAGACGAAATCCTGGTCCTGCCCACGCGCGCAATGGGTCCCGCGGACGCGGACTATGCACTCAGCTTCGCTGTGCCGGTGGACACACCCGGGCTCACCCTGTACGTCTCGCCCTACCTGCACGGAGACAGGGACGAGTTCACCCACCCGCTCTCCTCCAAGCACAAGCTTCTGGAGAGCCTGACCGTCTTCGACGACGTTCGGGTCCCGAAGAACCGCGTGTTCCTCGCTCGGCAACCCGAACTGGCAGGTCCGCTTGCGATCGCATTCGTCGACTACCACCGGTACACCGCCATCAATTACAAGTTGCCTCTGCTCGACCTGCTCGTCGGATCGGCGACGATGGTCGCCGAGGCCAACGGAATCTCCAAGGCCGGTCACGTGAAAAGCAAGTTGACCGAGCTGATTTCGTACACAGAAACCGTTCGTGGCTTCGGCCAACTCGCCGCGATCCGGTCGACACAGGGCGACAACGGCGTTCAGCTGCCCGACCCTCTCGCTGTGAACATGGCCAAGTATCACTTCGCACATGGATTCCATGCGGCGACCGCAGCGGTTCTCGACCTCGCAGGCGGACTGGTGGCCACAGGGCCCGGCGCGGGCGACTGGGCAGACCCCGACACCCGCAAGGTCCTCGAGAAGTACTTCGCGGCAGCAGTTCCGGCCGAACAAAGACTTCGGCTGATCAATCTGATCGGCGATCTCTGCACCGGCAGCTGGGGTGGGTACCAGTCGGTACTCGCTACCCATGCAGAAGGTTCGGCCGAGGCCGAAAAGATGCAGATTGCACGGTCCTTCGACGCATCCAGAGCTCGGGGCTACGTGTCCGAGCTTCTCGGCTTCTGATATTCGATCAACTCCAGCGAGGAATTCCCATGAGCACAGCAGTCATCGTCGATGTCATCCGCACACCGTCGGGCAAGGGCAAGCCCGGCGGTTCGCTGTCATCGGTACACCCGGCCACCCTTCTCGCCGATCTGTTGGCGGAGCTGGTTCGCAAGCACGATCTCGACCCGGCTCTCGTCGACGACGTCATCGCAGGCTGCGTCACCCAGTCCGGCGAGCAGGCCGTGAACATCGCTCGTACCGCTGTTCTTGCTGCCGGATTTCCCGAATCCGTACCGGCCACCACCATCGATCGCCAGTGCGGTTCCAGCCAGCAGGCCGCAGCATTCGCAGCTCAAGGCGTCGCCGCGGGTGCGTACGACATCGTCATCGCCTGCGGTGTGGAGTCGATGAGCCGAGCTCCGATGTTCTCGAACGTCGGGGGCGCCGATCCCAACGTGGGACCGTTGAAGGCGCGATTCCCCGAGGGGCTCGTGTCACAGGGCATCGGAGCCGAACTGATCGCAGCACGGTGGAAGTTCGGTCGTGAGGAACTGGACGCGTACGCAGCCCGCTCGCATCGGCTCGCGTCGCAGGCAGCCGAGCGCCTGCAGGCAGACCAGATCGTGCCTGTCAGGACCACGGACGCATCAGGAAACGACGTATTGGTGAGCGTCGACGAGACCGTCCGATCGTCCACTACCGCAGAGTCGTTGGCATCGCTTCGTCCGGTGTTCCGCACCGACGAGATGTCCGCCCGGTTCCCGGAGATCGACTGGTCGATCACCGCCGGAAACTCCTCGCCACTGACCGACGGCGCGTCGGCGGCCCTCATCATGAGCGAGGAGAAGGCGTCGGCGCTCGGGTTGACCCCCCGCGCTCGGTTCCACAGCTTCAGCGTCGCAGGTAGTGATCCGCTCCTGATGCTGACCGGTCCGATTCCGGCAACCGAGAAGATTCTCGCCAAGTCGGGTCTGACGCTCGACCGGATCGACGCGTACGAGGTCAACGAAGCGTTCGCGCCGGTTCCGTTGCTGTGGCAGAGCCACTTCGACACCGACCCCGAGCGCTTGAACCCCGCAGGCGGCGCGATCGCGCTCGGGCATCCCCTCGGAGCGTCCGGCGGTCGACTTCTGGCCTCGATGCTGACCTACCTGGAGCACACGGGCGGTCGGTACGGCCTGCAGACCATGTGCGAAGGCGGCGGCATGGCCAACGCGACGATCATCGAACGAATCTGACGGAGGAACATCATGAGCGACCTACGCTTCGACGGACTCACCGCGGTGATGTCCGGTGGCAGCCGAGGAATCGGCTTGGCCATCGCCACACAGCTGGCGAAGGGTGGTGCCAACCTGGTCCTGCTGGCCAAGACCGACAACCCGGACCCCCGGCTTCCCGGGACCATTCACTCCGCCGTCGAACAGATCGAGGCCGCAGGCGGGAAGGCCGTCGGAGTCGTCGGAGACGTGCGCATCGACGCCGACGTTCAGCGAGCTGCCCAGACCGCGATGGACACGTTCGGCGGAATCGATTTCTGCATCAACAATGCGAGCGTGCTGAATCTCGCGAAGACAGAGGACCTGCCGCTCAAACGGTTCGACCTCATTCAGCAGGTCAACGTGCGCGGGACGTTTGCGCTGACGCAGGCGTGCCTTCCGCACCTGAAGAAGTCCGATTCCGCGCAGGTTCTGACGCTGTCTCCACCGATGAACATGTCGAACGAATGGTTGGGCAAACATCCCGGGTACATGCTCGGAAAATACGGAATGACCCTGCTTGCACTCGGTTTCGCCGCCGAGTTCGCCGAGTTCGGTATTGCAAGCAACTGCCTGTGGCCCGAGACCACGATCGCAACCGCTGCCGTCAAGAACCTGCTGGGCGGAGAAGAAGGCACTTCGCACGCGCGCGATCCGCAGATCATGGCGGATGCAGCGGCGCTGCTGCTGGCCCACCGCCCGAGCCGCCGAACGGGACGAACGACCATCGATGTCGACGTGCTGGCCGAGGCCGGAGTCACGGACCTGCAGCAGTACGGGGGAGTCGAACCACTCGACTACGACATCTTCGTCGATCCACGCTGACATCGCCGCGGTCCGACCGGACTGCTTCCCCCGCCCGTGCACGATCCGAACCAGTACTCATGACGGAACACACTCGTCGTGGACACAGAACAGGAGCTTTTCGTTGAAGACCGACAACATCACCGCATTGGTCACGGGAGGTGCGTCCGGTCTCGGACTGGCCACCACCGAGGCGCTCGTGGCTGCAGGAGCTCAAGTGGGCATCCTCGACCTGCCGGGATCACCCGGTGAGGCCGTCGCGCAAGCACACGCGGGTTCCGTCACGTTCCTTCCCGGAGACGTGACTTCGACCGAGGACGTGTCGCAGGCACTGGACGTACTGTCGGAGCAGGGACCGCTCCGAGTCGTGGTGAACTGCGCAGGCGTCGGCCCTCCCGGAAAGGTCCTCGGCAAGAACGGCCCGCTTCCCCTCGAGGACTTCGAACGTATCGTTCGGATCAACCTGTTCGGCACGTTCAACGTCATTCGCCTTGCAGCAGAGAGGATTGCGGCCACCGACAGTGTCGACGGCGAGCGCGGCGTCATCGTGAACACTGCGTCCGTGGCGGCGTTCGACGGCCAGATCGGTCAGCCTGCCTACGCGGCATCCAAGGGCGGCATCGTGTCGATGGCTCTCCCCATCGCCCGTGAGCTCGCGCGTCACCAGATCCGTGTCGCGACCATCGCACCGGGAATCTTCGACACACCTCTGCTGAAGACGCTGCCGGAAGACGCACGGGCATCTCTCGGCGCGCAGGTGCCACACCCGTCGCGGTTGGGTGACCCGGACGAGTTCGGCGCGCTCGTACGGCACATCGTCGAGAACCCGATGCTGAACGGTGAGGTCATCCGATTGGACGGCGCCATCCGTATGGCACCACGATGACCGACGCGATCGTCGACGAGCCGGTGATTTACTCGACAGACGGCGCGCTTGCTCGCATCCGTCTCTCGCGCGGCGCCGCGTCCAACTCCATCGATACGGATCTGGCCGAGGCGTTCGAACGAGCAGTCGAGAATGTCGCCGCGGACCCGTCGGTCCGCGTGGTCCTGCTGAGCGGAGACGGCAAGAACTTCTGCGCCGGTGGCGACGTACGGCAGATGGCGGCGGCGGAGGACACTCCCGGATTTCTACGCGATCTGGCCGGTGTGGTTCACCGGGCACTGGCGAAGCTCGACACGCTGCCGGTCATCGTCGTTGCTGCCGTGCAGGGTTCGGCCGCGGGTGCAGGGCTCGGCCTCGTTCTCGCTTCCGATTTCGTCGTCGCCGGGCCGTCGAGCAAGTTCGCCGCGGCGTACTCGGGCGTGGGTCTGTCTCCGGATTGCGGAGTGTCCGCGCTGCTGCCGGCGGTCGTGGGCGCACGCAATGCCGCTCGGATGTTGCTGACATCCCGCGTCGTCTCCGCCCAGGAAGCGCTCGACACGGGCCTGATCACCGACCTCGTGGACGATTCCGACATCACCACCCGCGCAGAAGAACTGGCGGCAACCCTCGTTGCCGGCGCCCATCCGGCACTCGGTGAAACACGGCGGCTGATGCGCAAGGCAATGACGTCGTCGTATCAGGAGCATCTGGACGACGAAGCCGAGACGATCGCCAGGGTCGGTACGTCCGACGATGCCCAAGGCCGTATCGGCCGTTTCGCCGGCAGATGATCGATCCGGCACGGTGCGGGGTGCCAGAACGAGGGGATCAACCGCAGAACAGGTGGACCCGGCACCGCTGTTCAGTGCTGGTGAACGGCAGTCGGTTGGTAGGCTGAACGCATGACCAGTGCAGAATCGTCGACCAGTCCCGGCGCGTATGTCGGTGCCCGGGTCAGGGACATGCGTACTCAGCAGGGGATATCCCTCCGGGAGCTGGCGCGCCGGCTGGACCTGAGCCCGGCTACCATCACGGCTCTCGAGACCGGTCGAACCACGATGAGCATCGATCGTTTGCACGCTATCGCGACTGTCCTCGACATCGCGCCCGGCGATCTGTTCACGGGCGCCCCAGCAGCGTCCGGCAGCGCGAACTCGAACGCTGCTGGAGATCGGCCCCCGAACTGGCGTGAGTACGGTGAGCTCGACATGGACGTCGTGCTGCGAGCTGCGGTGGCGTGCATCGTGCGGAAGGGATACGAGGGCTCTTCCATTCGCGACATAGCCGAGGAAGCGAGCTCGAGTGTATCCGCTCTCTACCACTATTACCCGAGTAAACAGGCAATGCTCGTAGCCATCTTCGAGCTCACGATGACCGACCTCCTACGTCGTGTTACCGCCGCCCGTGACGAGGTGGAAGGAGATTCTCCGATCAGTCGATTCGCCCGGCTGATCGAGAGCCTGACGCTCTATCACAGTTACCGCAAGGAGCTCGGATTCATCGGGTCCAGTGAAATGCGTAGTCTCGAGGACTCCAATTACTCGCGCATCGCAGCCAAACGCGTCGAGGTCCAGCGCATGGTGGATGCCGAGGTCTACGCGGGGGTGGAGCAGGGGTTGTTCGGCACCACAAGGCCGCGTGAGGCCGCACGCGCCGTCGTGGCGATGTGCGTCGCCGTGGCCCAGTGGTTCGACACCGCGCGCAACGAGCGACCGGAGGACGTCGCAGCCGCATACATCGAGTTCGCATTGGACCTGGTCAAGCACTGATCGAAAGGTCTTAGTCTCACCAACCATAGGACAGAAAGATGACTTCGCAGACATCCCGCAGTTCGGTGCTCGTCAGCGTCGAGGAACTCGGTCGTGCCGCGTCTGCGGACGGACTCGTCGTGGTTCTCGACGTGCGGTGGGCACTCGGACGAAGCGACGGCCACGAGCTGTACCGGCAGTCGCACATACCGGGCGCAGTCTACGTGGACCTGGACACCGAACTCGCCGGGAACGCGGGGCCGGAAGCAGGGCGGCACCCGTTGCCGGACATCGCCGATCTTCAGGCGTCCGCCCGTCGGTGGGGATTGGACAACGGAGACGACGTCGTCGTGTACGACGCGGGTCCGAGTACGTCGGCGGCGCGGGCGTGGTGGCTACTGAGGTGGGCCGGAATCGCGAACGTGCGGATCCTCGACGGCGGTTTCGCTGCGTGGACCCGATCGCATCGTCCAGTCGAATCGGGCGAGGCATCGGTCGAATCCGGCAACGTGACGCTGAGTGCAGGCGGCCTCACAACGGTGGACGCCGATGGCGCGGCACGGTTCGCCGAGTCGGGCCGACTTGTGGACGCACGCGCAGCCGAACGCTTTCGAGGCGAGGTCGAACCGGTGGATCCGAAGGCCGGTCACATTCCAGGCGCGAAGAATTTCCCGACCAGCGCTCTGCTGGCGGAGGACGGGACATTTCTTGCCGACGACGAGCTTCGATCGGCGCTGACCGACCACGTGGGGGACGGCACCGACGTTGCCGCTGTGTACTGCGGATCTGGAGTCACCGCCGCTCATGTGATCGCGGGCTTGAACATTCTGGGCATGGAGGCGGCCCTGTACCCGGGTTCGTGGTCCCAGTGGTCGAACGACTCGACCCGATCTGTCGCGATCGGACCGGCGTCGGCCGCCGAATTGCGTCGCGAGTGAGTGCACCGCCGACGCGCATTTTCATCTGAACGTTTGTACATTTGAACTTCCGTACGAACGAAGAAGGTAGATGAACACACGTTTCGGACATCGCTGCGCCGCGGGAGCGGTCTGCATCCTCGCGCTCGCGTCCTGCGGTGCGCCCACCGGTTCGACAAATGTGTCGTCCGAGGGGGGCATCGTCCTCGCCGACGGGCATCAACTCGGTGGCTACAACCCGATCGCGGGTTACGGCTCCGCAGGCGAGGCCAAGATGTACGACGGGCTCCTACGCCTGGATGGCACACCAGGTCTCCCTGGGTTCACACCTGCTCTCGCCACCGAGATCCCTACAGCCAACGCGGATGCGACGGTGTGGACGGTGCCGCTGCGCGGCGGCGTCACGTTCTCCGACGGCTCGGAATTCGATGCCGCCGACGTGGTGGCAACCTACCGTGCGATCCTCGACCCGGCATCGGCTTCGGAAGCGCGGTCGTCGTTCGACATGATCAGCGACGTCGTTGCGGTGGACGACAGTACGGTCGAGTTCCGTCTCGCCTATCCGTACTCGGCGCTGCCCACGAAACTGCTGATCGGCATAGTTCCCTCGGAATCGGTGGCCACGCCGGGGCTTGCTGCGGAATCGAGCCTCAACACCGCGCCGATCGGCACCGGACCCTACACTCTCGTCGGCCTGACACCGGACCGCGCGATATTCGAGGCGAACGAGAAGTACTTCGGTGGCGCGCCCGAGGTGAAGAAATTGACCCTGCTGTACGTGCCGGACGACAACACGCGCGCCCAACGCATGGCGGCCGGGGAGATCGACGGTACGAACCTTCCTCCGCTGCTCGCCGAGTCGATCGGCGTGCGCGACGGAATGTCGCTGGCGTCCAACACTTCCGCGGACTGGCGCGGGGTGTCCCTCCCGACGGACAACCCGGTGGCGGGGGACGAGGCCGTGCGGATGGCGTTGAACCTCGCGGTGAATCGGCAATCGATGGTCGACGGCATCCTGGGTGGGTTCGGGCGGCCGGCGGCTACGCCGATCCCGGAGGTCTACGGTGACGCGTACGAACCGTCGGCGGTGTTCTCGTACGACCCCGGGAGTGCGGCGCGTGTCCTCGACGGCGCGGGGTGGCGGCTCGGCGCGGACGGGGTGCGCGCCAGGAACGGCACCCGCGCGGCGTTCACCGTCATGTACAACTCGACGGACACAGTACGTCGAGACCTTGCTCAGGCCTTCGCGTCCGACGCATCGGCGGTCGGTATCGACGTGAGTCTGGAGGCGTTGTCCTGGGACCGGATCGATACCAGGATTTCGTACGACGGGACACTCCTCGGCGGTGGTTCCGAACCGTACGACCCGGACACGCAGGCATACAACGCGTTGAACTCCGTGTTTCTTCGCCCCGATGTCGGCAGCGTGTACGACAACGCGAGCGATTACTCGAACGCGAACGTCGATGCTGCGTTGGAGCGGGGGCGTCGAAGTCTGGACACCGCGGAGCGTGACCGTGCCTACCGCGACATGCAGCGAGCCTACGTCGAGGATCCGGGGTACGTGTACTTGGTGTTTCTCGATCACACCTACGTCGCGAAGGACTCGGACTGGACAGTGTCGGGCCCGATTCTGGAGCCGCACTCTCACGGCGTCACGTGGGGACCATGGTGGTCCTTGCAGACCTGGACGACAACACCGTGACCTCCACACTGCTTCGGCGACGGGTGACGGCTCGGCGGGATCGCCACGCCCGACGGCGTTCGATCGTCGCCATGGTGCGTAGGCGACTGCTGTTCGTGGTGCCGGTCTGCGTGGCCGTCTCGGTCGGGCTGTTCGCGGCTGCGGCGGCGTCGCCGTTCGATCCTCTCGTGGCATACCTGGGTGTGCGGTACACCACGACATCGGAGGCGGACAAGGCTGTTCTCACCGAACAACTCGGTCTGGACCGTTCGTGGTACGACGCGTACGGACAATGGGTACAGGGCGTGTTCACCGGCGATCTGGGAACGTCGAGATCGTTCGGACAACCAGTGACTCAGGTGGTGGTGGAGCGCGTCCCGTGGACTCTGCTGCTCGCAGGACTCGGTCTGCTGCTTGCCGCGACCCTTGCGCTGGTGCTCGGGGTCCTTGCCGGTAGTCGTCGCGGAGGATGGCTCGACCGCGTGACGACCGGAGTCTGCCTAGCTGTGCAAGGAGTGCCGCCGTACGTGCTGTCTCTCGGCGCGATCGCGCTGTTCGCGCTCGGACTGGGATGGCTACCGGTAGCAGGACTCACCGAGGCGGGTGCCGACCCGACTCCTGTCGGAGTGCTCGAACACCTCGCGCTTCCGGTGTCGGTGCTCGCCCTGTCACAGCTACCGTGGTTGCTGCTGGCGGTGCGCGAATCGGTATCGACCTCTCGTGGTGAGGACTTCGTGGCGGGCGCTGTCGCGCGAGGAATTCCGGGCCGGACGGTCACGACTCGACATATCGTCCCGGCCTCGCTCGCCCCGTTCGTCAACGTCGTGGGAGCCCGATTACCGGAGCTCGTCGTCGGAGCCGTACTCGTCGAGGAAGTGTTCTCGTGGCCCGGCATCGCAGGCGCCCTCGTTCAGTCCGCGCGGGATCTCGACATGGCGTTGCTGGCCGTTCTGACGGTCGGTACGACCGTTGCGGTCATGCTCGGCTCCCTGATCGCCGACGTGTCCGCAGCCGTGTTGGATCCCCGGGTGAACACCGATGGCTAGGCGACGCTCGGTCGTCGCTGTCGCCGTTCTCTCGCTCCTCGCGCTGTACGCCGTCGGCGTTCCCTGGTTGTCCGGCGTCGACGATCGCATCACCGATTTCGAGCAAGCAAGGTTGGCGCCATCGTTCTCGCACTGGTTCGGTACCGATTCGGCAGGCCGAGATCTGTTCGTACGCAGCGCAAGCGCGATACGGACGTCCCTCCTGATCGCCGCGTCGTGCGCGGTGCTCGCCACGCTGATCGGGACCGCCGTCGGTGCAGCGGCCGGACTCCGTGGTGGCTGGTTCGACCGGGTCGTCATGCGGGGCACCGACGCCGTCAATGCGCTCCCGCATCTGCTGCTCGGTATCGTCATCGTCGCGATGTTCCGAGGCAGTGCGACCGCGGTGATGCTGTCGATCGCACTCACACATTGGACGCAGGTCGCTCGCATCGTTCGATCGGAGATACTCGGACTGAGGGGCAGGCCCTACATCGACGCCGCCATCCTCGCCGGCGCGAGTCGACGTCACGTCACAGTGCGGCATCTGCTGCCTGCGGTGATGCCGCAAGCCCTGATCGCTGTCGTACTCCTGTTGCCTCACGCGATCTGGCACGAGTCGACGTTGTCGTTCCTGGGCTTCGGACTTCCACCGCACCAGCCGAGCCTCGGAACTCTGTTGTCCGAAGCGAGAAGCTCGTTGCTCCTCGGAGGATGGTGGACACTGGTGTTTCCGGCGGGAATTCTCGTGCTCGCAACGGTGTCCGTGGCGCTGGCGGGCTCGGCCTTGCGCTCGTCGATCGCACCACCCGTGCCATCGGAGCTGCGGTTGTGAGCGCTCTGACGATCGAGAATCTGACCGTCAGGATTCCGGTGCGCGGCGGTGGCGTCGTGCACGCAGCCAGCAACGTGGACCTCTCGGTCGAACGGGGTACCATCACGGCGCTTGTCGGCGAATCCGGCTGTGGCAAATCGATTCTCGCGTCTGCCGTGATGTCGATGCTCCCGAGGGAATCGTCGGTGACGGGCTCGATTTCGGTCAGGACCGACACCCGGACGGTCGACGTGTTCACCGACAAGTCCTTCCGCGGACGGGACGTGGCACTGATTCCGCAGTCGGCTTCGTCCTACCTGACCCCGGTACGGACAGCGCGCTCACAACTGAACGAAACGATTCGGGTGCTCGGGTCCACCCACACCGCGGACGACTTGGCCCTTCGAGTCGGGTTGGACCCGGCGGCGCTGGACTGCCATCCACACGAGTTGTCCGGGGGCATGGCGCAACGGGTCGCGATTGCCGGGGCGCTCGTCGGGGATCCCTCGGTGATCGTCGCCGACGAACCGACGGCCAACCTCGACACCGAACTCGCCGATCGCGTGCTGGCACTGCTGCGTCGGTCGGCGGACAACGGTGCCGCCGTCCTGCTCATCACCCACGACCTGTCGTCCCTCCTCAGATCGTCCGTCGCCGATCGAGTCGCCGTCATGTACGCGTCGCGCATCATGGAAACGGGTCCAGCTCGGTCCGTGCTCGACGATCCGTTGCACGACTACACCCGCGACCTCCTGAACGCCCTGCCGTCCCGTGGCCTGAACCCGATGCCGGGAATACCGCCGCAGCTGACCGACCTGCCCGACGAGTGCGTGTACCACCTCCGACGACCGGACACGATGTTCTCGGGTGGACCGACGGAGCTGATCACCGTCGGGGCCAGGTCCTACAGAACGAAGGCGACATCATGAGCCTCGACGCATCGCGTATCACAGCCGCGTACCCAGGCACGAACGATGTACTCGTCCGGCAGTCCTTGTCGGTGCCTGCCGGCGAACTCGTCGGTCTCGCGGGACCGTCCGGTTCCGGCAAATCCACCATGGCTCGAGTCCTCGCGCTACTTCTCGCGCCGCGCGAAGGTGTCGTCCGCATCGACGGCGTGGACGTGAGCGGGGTGGGGTTCTCTGTTCCACCCGATGTGCGGCGGAAGGTTGCGCTGCTCTTCCAATCTCCGCGATCGGCGACCGATCCACGCATGACGTTGCGGTCGATCATCGAGCAACCCGCTGTGATCGCGCGTCGTGCCGCGGATGTCGACGAGCTCGCCGACAGCGTCGGATTGACCACCGACCTCCTGGCCAGGCGGCCTCACCAGGTCAGCGACGGTCAACTTCAACGTGCTTGCGTGGCAAGAGCTCTCGCGCAGAAACCGAAGTATCTGATCTGCGACGAGGCCACGGCCATGCTCGATGCAGCGACGACCGCTGCGATCGTCCGCTTGATCCAAGGGAATGCGGACGCGGCCGGCATGGGTGTGTTGATGATCAGTCACGACGTCGAACTCCTGTCTGCGATCGGCGCCGACACCACGTTCATCGGGAGCTGAAGACGAAGTGGCCCGAGGATTGTGATTCGCCGGCAACCAGAGCTGCCGGGAAGGTGGTAGCGCTTTAGAGCACTCTCGGACGCCACGTGGTTGACCGTCGACCGGTGTAGCCCTACTCTGCACTGGGACGTACTACTAGTACGTACTAGTCGTCAGAGCGGAAGAACGATGTCCACGAAGAATCCAGTTCGACTGGCCCTGATCGGTGCCGGACGAATCGGCTCCAGCCACGCCGAACTCATCGCCCGCCACGTCCCCGGAGCCGAGCTCGTCGCCATTGCGGACCCGACGCCGAGCGGTGAACGGCTGGCCGATCTACTCGGCGTCGACATCGCGGAGACATCCGCAGCGGCGATCCTCGCGCGCGCCGACGTCGACGCAATTGTCATCACCACGCCGGCCAGGACGCATACAGAGCTCGTGGTCGCGGCCGCCGAAGCCGGCAAACACGTCTTCGTCGAGAAGCCGATGGCCATCACGCTGGCCGACGCCGATCGAGCGATCGCCGCTGCCGGCGCTGCGAACGTGGTGCTGCAGGTCGGGTTCAATCGCCGCTTCGCGGCCGGCTGGATCGCTGCTCGCGCCGCAATCGACTCCGGACGAGTCGGCACCCCTCAGCTTCTGAGGTCGGTCACCCGCGATCCAGGTCCGTTCACAGCCGATCCGGCACGAATACCGCCCGGAACGATCTTCCTCGAGACACTCATCCACGATTTCGACGCACTGGCGTTCCTCAATCCGGGCGCGAGCCCCACGCGCGTGACCGCAATCGCCGATGCGCTGATCCGTCCCGACGCGAAAGCCGACGGCCACCTCGACACTGCCGTCGTCACCGTCGAATTCGACAACGGCGCAATTGCTGTTGCCGAGGCCAACTTCAGTGCGCTGTACGGGTACGACGTACGCGCCGAAGTGTTCGGATCGGGCGGCATGGTCACCGCAGGCAACGTACGGTCGAGCGACATGACCTACTACGGTCCGGGCGGAATCGGAGTCGACACTGCCCGTCGCGACACCGATCTGCTGCGCGACGCGTACCTGGGTGAGTTCGTCGCATTCGTGAATGCGATCCGTGAGGGAACCGATGCGCCGGTGACCGGTCAGGACGCGCGCACAGCACTGACCGTCGCACTCGCGGCCATGGAGAGCGCAGCCACCGCACGCTCCGTGGACATCGACGCAACCGGGTTCGACGCATGATCGGCGGGGTCGACCTTGCCGCGTGCGCGGAGATGCTCTATCTCGATCTGCCGATGCTCGAACGAGTTCGGCGCATATCCGACCGTGGCCTGCTGGTGGAAATCTGGGACTGGTCGAACAAGGACATCGATGCTCTCGCCTCGTCCGGGGCCGAATTCTCCTCCATGACAGGCTATCTCGCCGGGAACCTGACCGAACCCGACGGTATCGCGGAGATACTCGCGTCCGCCGCGCGGTCCCTGGACGTTGCCGACCGTCTCGCATGCCCTCGGCTGAATCTGCACGGTACCGGCCTCGGCGAGGGCGGTCTGCCACTACGGCCCGTACAGGTGGTCACACCGACGATGTGGCTCACGGCTGCCGACACGTTGCGCACGCTCGCGGAGTTGGGGGAGAAGGCAGGCCGCACGTTCGTGCTCGAAAATCTCAACGTCGCCGTCGATCATCCCGGCACACCGTTCGCATCCGCCGCGGACACCCTGTCCCTGGTGCGCGCTGTCGACCATCCCCACCTTCGTCTGAATCTCGACCTCTACCACGCTCAGATCGGGGAGGGGAATCTGATCGAGTCGGTCACGGAAGCTCTGCCGTACATCGGTGAGATCCAAGTCGCGGACGTGCCCGGCAGGTGTGAGCCCGGTACCGGAGAGATCAACTACGCCGCAATTGCGTCCGCGCTGAAACGCATCGGCTACACCGGGGTCGTGGGGCTCGAGGCATGGGCGTCCGCAGACTCCGACGATGCTCTCGACGCGTTCGAGACAGCCTTTGCCGCAGCCAGGCGTTGACCTGGGACGACACAGACACGGACAAGGCCCGGGGACACCGTCGGTGGCGTCCCCGGGCAGTCGACCCGCTACGTGGGGGGTCAGGTCATGTCCACAGCCTTCGTCTCTACGAGGGCCTTGGTGCAGGCGAGGCTGAGAACGGACAGCAGTGCAAGCATCACGCCGACGGCGATACTGCCGAACTGCGCGGTCAACGGGGCCGCAAGCAGAGGAGGAATCGCGCCACCCAGTACACCCGCCAGGTTGTACCCGAGTCCCGCTCCGGTGTACCTGAACCTGGTCTGAAACAGCTCGGGAAGCAGGGCGCCCGTGGGACCGTACGCAATACCGAAAATGGACAGGGTCACACACATCGCAAACACGTACGCACCGGGGTTGCCGGTATCGAGCAGCGGAAACAGGACGAGTGTCCACGGAATCGCCACCGAGCAGGACGCCATGATGACGCGGCGACGGCCGACACGGTCGGAGTACACCGCGGACAGCCCGATTGCGATGCCGAACACCACGGCCCCGAGGATTCCGGTCCACAGTACGAACGGCCGGTCGAATCCCAGAGTCTTGGTCCCGTAACTGGTCAGATATGCGGTGCCCATGTAGAAGAGGGAGAACAGCGATGCCAGTGCACCTGCGGCGAGCAGGACCTCGCGCTTCTGCACGTGCCACGCGTCGAGCACGGGGAGCTTCGTCGCGCGGGCCTGTACCTTCTCTTCCTCTGCCTGGTTCGCACGGAAGATCGGTGTCTCCTCGATCGCCAGCCTCATGTAGAGACCGATCAACACCAGCACCGCGCTGAGAAGGAACGGAATTCGCCAGCCGTAGTCGAGGAAGACCTCGTTGGTGTCACCGAACACCGCCCCGGTGATGAGGAACGTCCCACTCGAGAGAATGAACGCCGCCGACGGGCCGAGCTGCGGAAACATACCGTAGAAGCCACGTTTCTTCGCAGGCGCGTACTCGGCGGTCAACAGCGTTGCGCCCGCCCATTCACCACCCACTGCGAACCCCTGTCCGAACCGAAGAACGACCAGGATGATCGGCGCCGCAACACCGATCGTGGCAGCACCGGGCAGAAGTCCGATCACGAAGGTGGAGATTCCCATGAGGAGGAGCGTGGAGATCAACGTCTTCTTACGGCCGATCCGGTCACCGAAGTGGCCGAAGAGCACTGCGCCCGCCGGACGCGCGATGAAGGCGACCGCGAACGTCGCGAACGATGCGACCGTTCCTGCCGTCGAGCCGAGAGCAGGAAAGAACACCGTCGGAAAGACAAGTGCGGCGGCGGTTCCGTAGATGAAGAAGTCGTAGAACTCGATGGTCGTGCCGATGCCGCTCGCGACCGCGACCTTGCGAACACTCGTCGTCGGTACCGGATGCGGTGCGGACGACGGTGTCGCGTCGGGGGTTCGACGGGTGACCGCGTCGTCGGGTGTCAGTGATGTCATGTCTCTCCAGGAATCGGCGCCGAAAGGGTGGTCGGTTCAGGATCGAGACGTTATGTGACGCGCGCCATAGTCGACTACCCCCGCATGGGGGTATCCGGTCCACCGAGAAGATCGCACGCGAGGGACCCCTGGCGGTACGGTGATCCCCTGGCCACCTGAACGGCGCGAGGGGAGCAGGCGATGAAGGTCGACTTCAAGAAGACGATCCCGACCTACTCCGCGCGGCAGGGGCGCTTCGACGTCGTGGAGGTCCCGCCCCTGCAGTACATCGCGATCGACGGTTCCGGTGATCCCAACACCGCCCCGGAGTACCGAGAGGCGCTCCAAGCGTTGTTCCCCGTCGCCTACGCCATCAAATTCGCGAGCAAGAACGAGCTCGGGCGCGACTACGTCGTCATGCCGCTCGAAGCGCTCTGGTGGGCACCGAACATGAACTCCTTCACCACCGCCCGAGACAAGGCGCAGTGGAAGTGGACGGCGATGATCTTGATCCCCGACTGGATCGACGACGAAAAAGTTTCTGCCGCACAAGATTCCGTCGATCGAACAGGTAACCCAGTGGGTCTTCGGCGAATCCGAACCATGACGCTGGACGAAGGCCGGTGCGTGCAGACACTGCACGTCGGCCCGTACGACGACGAGGCAGCAATCCTGGCGACGATGCACGACGACGTCATCCCACGAACCGGTGCGTCGATGACGGGGAAGCATCACGAGATATACCTGAGCGATGCACGACGGGTCGAACCGTCCAGGCTCAGAACGATTCTGCGTCAGCCCATCTCTCCCTGACCGGCACCGAGTACGGCATCGGCCGGTTCGGCATCACCCTTGTCCAGGCCTCGTGCGATGGCGGTTCGCGAGGCGAGCCACAAAGCGACGCCCGCGACGAGCACGAGACCTTCACTGACGGTCAGCGCCCAGATGATGCCGTTCAGCCCGAACCAGAGGTTGCCGAGAACGACGATGGGGACGAACGCAAGACCCTGCGTCATCGACATGATCGTCGCCGGAAGTACGCGACCGGTTGCCTGGAACAGTGTAGTGACCAGTCCCGCGGCACCGTTGAAGATCATCGACACCAACTGAGCCGTGATCACGACACCGCCGAGGGCGAGCAGCGAGGTGTCTGCGACGAACGCTGCGAACACCTGCTCGCGGAACACGAACACCGCAGCGGAGAAGACCAGCGCGATGACGCCGACGGCCACACCGGCACCCCGCACCGATGCATACAGTCGCCGCGCATCACCCTTGCCGTAGGCGTAGGCGAGCAGCGGCAGGCAACCGAGCGTGACACCCATGATGAGAAATTCAGGCACCTGCGCAATGCGTACCGCTACACCCATGGCCGCGAGCGGTCCGTCACCGTACGCAGCGGCGAGGTTGTTCAGAACCAACGAGGTGACCACCAGGAAACCTGCCTGAGTCAGCTCACCGACGCCGATTCCGAACACCGGCCCGGTGATCGACCGCGTCAGCCTCACATGCCTCGGCGCGAGGCTGACGTGTTCACTGTGCCGTGACAGCCACGTCACGAAGTACACGGCGGTGACAACGTTCGCGAGGCCGACCGACAGTGCCGCACCGGCGACACCGAAGTGCAGTACGAGAATGAACAGCACGTCGAACACCACGTTCGCGACGGTCGACAGGATCAGACCGGTCATCACCTGCCGCGTCGCGCCCTCTGCTCGCACCAGCTGCTCGAGGCAGAAGGACGTCGTCAGCACCGGAACGAACACCAGCAGCACCACCACGAACGCCGTCGTGGCATGGACCTCGTTGCTCTGCGCGCCGAGCATCGCAACGAGTGGATCGACGAAAACGACTCCGGCGGCACCGATCACGCCACCCACCGCGGCAGCTCCCCACACCGAGAACGAGGCCACGTGCTTGATCTCTCCGGCCTTCGACGGATCGGCCTCGGACCCTCCGAGCAGCCGTGAGATCAACGCGCTACCGCCGGTGCCGAACACTCCGCCCACGGCCATCACGATTCCCAGAACCGGTGAACCGAGGGTGACGGCAGCGAGGAGTGTGGCGTCGTGGAGCGAACCGATGAACCCTGCGTTGACCACGTTGTAGACCGCGGTCACGATCAGCGCGGCGGCCATCGGAATACACAAGTGCACGAGCGCACGAAAAATCGGTGCGGACGACAGATACCACCGGTTCGAACCTTCGGTCTCGGTGACGTTCTCGGTAGAGGCGGTGGACGTATTCATGGCAACTCCTCGTGTGCAGCGGTGGGATCCGGGCATGGTCGGGATCCGGGCATGGGTGCGAAAGCCCTGTCCGACAACGCGGTACGCGGGCACGGTCGGTCGACGCATCGGCGTCGTCGATGCGTCGGAGGTGGGGGCGAGGTCGGTCAGTCGCGGGACGGGGGCGCGAGCTCTGCGGTGACCTTGCTCAGAAGCGTGTGCAGAGTGGTTCGTTCGTCGTCGTCGAGCGGCCCGAGGAGCTTGTCCTCGATCGCCCTCATCGCGTCGTCGAATCCGGCGATCAGTGCGCTGCCGGATTCTGTGGCGTAGACCCGTTTGATGCGTTCGTTCGTCGGATCGGGACGCCGCTCGATCAACCCTCGTGCCTCGAGTCCCTGCAGAAGACTCGACACACTGGCGGGCGTGGTCCGTGTCATGTTCGCGATGTCCCGCTGGATCGCCCCGGGCGACCTGGTCAGGTAACCGAGGACGAAACTTTGCTGGTGACCGAGGTCGCGTTCACGAATCCAGTCGAGGCCGGCCTGCTGCTGAGCCCATCCGATCCACCTCAGTAGGTCGAGAGTGCTGGTGAGATTGACGTCAGGTCCGGTCATAGTTAGAAATCTAACCGTTAGAGTTCAAACTGTCAACGCCGTGCTCGATCCCTGCCTCACTCCGATGTCTGACACGATGTCGGTCATGACGTTCGCGTTGCGGGGGACTTCGTTCACGGTCGGCACTCTCACGCTGCTCACCGCGCTCTATTTCGCCCAGGGTCTTCCCTACGGATTCTTCACCACTGCGCTGCCGGTCGTCCTGCGTGAGTCCGGATACTCCCTCGTCAAGATCAGCGCGACCGGGTTCCTGTTCCTGCCCTGGGCACTGAAGTTCCTGTGGGCACCGTACGTGGATCGCTACGGCACCCGGCGACGGTGGTTGCTCGGCCTGCAACTGGGCGCAGCTGCCGTGGCCCTGGGAATGGCCTTCCTCGAACTGTCCACGAGCCTGCGCTGGCTGTTCGTCGGAATCTTCCTCGTCAACGTTCTGTCCGCGACTCAGGACATCGTCACCGACGGCCTCGCCGTCCGACTCCTCGGTGTCCGACAACGCGGCGTGGGCAACGGAATTCAAGTCGGTGCATACCGGATCGGAATGATCTGCGGGGGAGGTTTGCTGCTGTGGCTCTTCTCGCTCGCCGGATGGCGCGCGCTGTTCGTCACGATGTCCGTGCTGCTGATCGCCACGACGATTCCGGTCCTGTTCGCCCGTCGACCACTGGCCGAAGCCGACGTGGACACCACCGACGAATCCGAAGCGGGCCCGCTCGTGCGGGCTTCGCTCCTGACCATCGGATGGTTGGCCAGGCTGCGACGCCCGGGGATGGTGGCGTTCATCGGGCTCGTCGCGCTGTTCAAGTTCGGTAACTCGATGGGCTCGGCGCTCGTCGGCCCCTTCATGTCCGACAGCGGCCTGACTCTCGCCCAGATCGCGTTCGTCGACGGGGGACTGTCCTCGGTGGCGGCGCTCGGCGGCGCTGCACTCGGCGCGTGGCTGTCTGTGCGCTACGGACGACGGCGGTCACTGCTCGTCGGTGGTGTCACTCAAACCGCAAGTCTGGCACTCTATGTGGTCGCATCGTTGGGCGTCGGCGGATTTCCACTCCTCGTCACTGCGAGCGTGGCAGAGCACGTACTCGGAGGCGCAGCGACCGTCGCGATCTTCGCACTGATGATGGATGCAGCCGACAAGCGTTTCGCAGGAGCCGACTACACACTGGTCGCATGTGCGGTGGTGTTCTCGCAGGGTGCTGCAGGGCTCGCTGCCGGCGTGGTCGGCGACGCATTCGGGTTCACGGCAGTCTTCGGCGTTGCACTGATTCTGTCCGGAATCGGATGCCTGGTCCTTCTCGTCGCGCTCGACCGAGGCATCGGGCCCAGCGGGCTGAAGGAGACCTTTCCGCCGCGTGTCACGCGCGCGTGAGCGCAGGGCCCGACAACGGCCCGGCCCCAACAGAAGTGGGGCCGGACCGCAGTATCAGTCGACGGCGATGATGGAACCGGCGATCGCGGCCAGTCTCGTCTGCGTCGCGGAGACCACACCGTGGCGGTTCTTGTGTGCTTCCTCGAACGCGAGAATTGTCCGAAGCTCCTTCGGATCACTCGAGTCCTTGATCGCTGCCACGGCTTCCGCGACGTTCAAGGATTCGTAGTCGTCGATCGGTAGCTCGTCGGCGTCCAGAACGCCTGCGGCGGAACGTGCAGAGTGGATGGCGTCGGCGACGCCGTCGACACCTTCCTCGCGCACGACGTCCTCCGCAGCCTCCAAAGCCGCGTCGCGGCTCGCCGACAGCGTTCGAGCGGCGATGTCGCCCGCATGCGCGCCGCGGCCCAACAGCTCGGACAAACGATTCGGTGTGGATCGGGCGACATCCAGTGCGCGGTCGATGCCCCGAGCAGACCACGTCGCGGGCGCGTTCACGATCTTAACGGCCCCACCGGCAGCCGCTTGAAGCGGTGTCCTGCGCAGGGCGACGGGGCCTCCGAGTGCTTCCTCGGCGAGAACTGTCTCCAGCCACTCGACCGTGGCCGAGTGCGCACGAACGAGACGGTCTGCCAGTTGGACGACGCTCCGCTCGGAATCCGCCGTCGCAAGCGCCTTGATGTACTTGGAGCGACTGACCAGCTGGTGTTCCAGAGCGAGGTCGCCCAGAAGCGCCTCGTCGAACGGCTGGGCCTGCTCGGCGAGCGTCTTGAACAATGCAAGCGTCCGACCCACGAGAGGCCCGACGATGTCGGGAAGCCCGCCGAGATCACGCAACTCCGACTCGATGGCGGCCGCACGTTCGCGCCCGTTCGCGGCGTTCTGTGTGAGTTCGGTACGGACGGCATCCGTGCGGGCCTGCGCCACACGGGTTTCCGCGACCTGAATTTCGGTGTTGGTCAGCTGAAGTACGGCTCGCAGCTGCGCGAGCAGGGTGGGTGTAGCCATCGTGCGCTCCTGTTGGTCGAGTGGGTGGTTCCGATCGGTGCCAACTGTCGTGCCAGGCACTGTGTCGTCGGGTAGCCCACGCACGACCACGGCAAACCGTGGAGCGGATGTGTGACCAAGCTCTCAGGCGCCGCGATAGTCGGCGGTACCGTCGGATCCCTCGCTCCTGGGCGGACCCGTCGTCGATCGAACGACCAGCTCGGGTTCGATGACGCACTCGAAGCCTTCGGTCCGATCGTCGTCCAGCCGGGTGACGGTGAACTCGAGTGCCCTCCTGGCCAATTCCTCGCCGTCCTGGCGCACCGTGGTCAGGTCGATACGCGCCAGCCGCGACAACGGCGAATCGTCGTAGCCGACGATGGACACGTCGCCCGGAATGGACACCCCCGCCCGGGTGAGTTCGTCCATGATGCCCAGCGCCGATCGGTCGTTGCCTGCCATGACCGCCGTCGGAAGCTGTGCCTCGGACAGAAACGATCGCGCAGCAGCGGCGCCTGCTTCTTCGTCGTGCGCACCGCCCACGACGCGGGCGAACGTATCGAGTCCGTGCCTTCGCATGGACGCGACGTAGGCGCGTCTGCGCGCATCCGACACAGCGTGATCACCGCCGTCGACATGGACGATGCGAGAGTGCCCCAGTTCGACGAGATGATCGACCGACGCACGGATGCCTCTGCTGTCCGCAGAACGAACCGTGTTGACCGGGGGAGAATCGGGCCCACGGGCAGGAATCTTGCGGCCCACGATCGTCAGGACGGCTCTGGCCGCGACGGACCGCAGGTACTCGGAATCGGAGAGCGGATTGAACAGAATCAGCCCCTCGCACCGGTGGCTGAGCAAGGCCTCGATCGCTTTGCGTTCGTCGCGAGTCGGGCCGCTGGCCGACAACAACACGTCGTATCCGGCGGTTTCGGCGGCGTCGTAGACGGTCCCGAGCATCTCGGCCTGGAACGTCTGCTTCACGTCGGTCAACACTCCGAGAGTGCGGCTCCGGCCACGAGCGAGCAATTGTGCCGCCCGATCCGGTTGATAACTGAGCTCGTCGGCCGCGGCGAGGACTCGGTCGCGTGTCTCCTGGGAAGCACCCGGTTTGTCGCTGAAGATCAGCGACACAAGTGTCCGCGACACACCCGCACGCTCGGCGACATCGGCCATCGTCGGACGTCGATGCGGCGTTGATTCCGGCGATGGATGCACGGTGTCCCCCTGGAAAGTGACCGCGTACGAAGCGGCGTTCAGAATGTCTTGACAATCACACAGTGGATCATCATAGTAAACGACTGAAGCGCGTCAGTAACGCGCGTCAGATCCAGCTCTTCCTCGGAAGCGCGTCGAGGCGCGCACCGAGACTTCTCGAAAGGACAACCATGAGCGTGATCCGCGTTGGATCTGCACCGGATTCGTGGGGCGTGTGGTTCCCGGAAGACCCGCAGCAGACGCCGTACACCCGATTCCTCGACGAGGTTTCGGCATCCGGTTACGAGTGGATCGAGCTCGGTCCTTTCGGATACCTGCCCACCGACCCCAAGCAGCTTTCCGACGAGTTGGCGGCACACAACCTCAAGCTCTCGGCGGGAACCGTGTTCGAACACCTGCACCAGGACGACTCCTGGGATGCGGTCTGGACCCAGATCGAGGACGTCGCCAAGCTGACCGCTGCGGTCGGTGGCAAACACGTCGTCGTCATCCCAGAGATGTGGCGTGACCCGGGCACGGGCGCCGTTCTCGAGGACCGCAACCTCACCGCAGACCAGTGGCGCAAGAAGACCGAGGGAATGAACGAGCTCGGCAAGCGCATGTTCGAGCAGTACGGCGTCAAGGCGCAGTACCACCCGCATGCCGACAGCCACGTCGACACCGAGGAGAACGTCTACCGATTCCTCGACGGAACGTCGAGCGAGTTCGTGAACCTGTGCCTCGACACCGGCCACATCAGCTACTGCGGCGGCGACAACATCGCCATCATCGAGCGCGCTCCCGAGCGCATCGGATACCTCCACCTCAAGCAGGTCAACGTCGAGGTCCGGGCCAAGGTCGAAGCCGAGGATCTTCCGTTCGGTGAGGCGTGCAAGCTCGGCGCGATGACCGAGCCGCCGCTGGGAATCCCGGACATGCCGCCGCTGCTCGGAACCATCGAGCGCCTTGCCGACGAGGGCAAGCTGACCGCGGACATCTTCGCAATCGTCGAGCAGGACATGTACCCGTGCGCTCCCGATGTGCCGCTGCCCATCGCGCAGAGGACCCAGAAGTACCTGAGCTCCTGCGGAATTCCCTCCGTCACCTTCAAGTAACGCGCCCGCCGCACCCTGACGAAAGAGATCTTCAATGTCGAACGAACTCCGCATCGCCGTACTCGGTGTCGGAATGATGGGCGCCGACCACGTCGGAAGAATCACCAACAAGATCGCCGGCGCGCGTGTGGCCGTGGTCAACGATTACTTCACCGAGAAGGCCGAGGAACTGGCAGCCACGATCCCTGGTGCTCGTGCCGTGGCCGACCCGTTCGAAGCCATTGCCGACCCCGAGGTGGACGCCGTCCTGCTCGCGACGCCGGGACCCACCCACGAGAAGCAGCTCCTCGCATGCCTCGAGCACGGCAAGCCGGTCCTCTGCGAGAAGCCGCTGACCACCGAGGTCGAAACCTCACTCGCCGTCGTGAAAGCCGAAGCAGCCCTGGGTAAGACCCTCATCCAGGTCGGCTTCATGCGTCGATTCGACAACGAGTACGCAGAGCTGAAAGCGCTCATCGACTCCGGTGACATCGGCCGCCCGCTCGTCGTTCACTGCGCGCACCGCAACCCCGCCGTGCCGCCGAACTTCGACAGCGCGATGATCGTCAAGGACTCACTGGTGCACGAGGTCGACGTCACCCGCTTCCTCCTCGACGAGGAGATCACGTCGGTCCAGATCATCAAGCCGTCGGCGAACGCGAATGCACCCGAAGGCCTACAGGATCCGCAGATCGCCATCTTCGCGACCGAGTCCGGACGCCACGTCGACGCCGAGGTGTTCGTCACCACCGGCGTTGCGTACGAGGTTCGCACCGAGGTCGTCGCAGAACTGGGCAGCGCGCAGATCGGCCTCGACGTCGGCCTCGTGCGCAAGACGAAGCCCGGCAACTGGGGTGGCACGATCACTCCGTCGTTCAAGGAGCGTTTCGGACAGGCGTACGACACCGAGATCCAGCGGTGGGTCAACGCCGTCAAGGCAGGCGCCGAGACCGGCAACTACATCGACGGACCCGGCGCATGGGACGGCTACGCGGCTGCAGCCGTCTGTGCAGCAGGCGTGAAGTCGCTCGAGTCCGGTGAGCGTGTCGCCGTCGACATGGTCGACCGCTCCAGCATCTGACACACCCGCTTCACCCGAGTCCGAGGGTGGACCACTCCGCGAGGGAGATATCCGTCGTGATGTGGTCCACTCCTCGGTGCACGGCCCCGTACAGCGGGCCGTCGTCGCCGTGTACCCCGTCGAGAACCTCGGGGGGAGCGGCTTTTCTGAAGGACATGAGGCCCTCGACGTACGCGCGGCGAAAACTGTCCTGCGCTGCGCCTCGAAGGGCAGGAGCGAGGCCGCCGAGCGTGACGACCTCCGGGTCGTGCAAGTTCACCAAGCCGGCGATCCCGCGCCCGAGGGACTCGGCGACCCAGTCGAACGCAGGGGCGAGTCCGCTGTCTCCGGCGTCCAGCTTCGCCACGAGGTCGCGGGCGTAGCCAACCGGATCCGCCGGGGGAGCGTCGCCGATCGACGACGCCAGTGCGCGCCCGTCGATCGACAGATCCCAGCAACCCCGCGCGCCGCACGGGCACTGCACGGCAGGGTCTCCGAACGGTATGTGGCCGTACTCGCCCGCCGCGCCGCGGGCACCGGTGGTCGGCGTGCCGTCGACGACGAGCGTCCCGCCGATTCCGACGGCGATGATCAGATGCAGAGCCGTCGACGCTCCTCTGGCCGCACCTGTTCTCGCCTCTGCCAACCCGGCCAACGTTGCATCGTTCCCGACAAGGAACGCCACATCCGACGGAAGCCCCGCCGTCATCGGTGTGAGGTCTGCATCCGTCCAGCCACGCGGCGTGAACTGAACGAGTGTGTTGTCACTGACCGTGCCTGCCACGGAAAGGGATACCGCGCGGACCCTGCCGTCGGATTCGAGGTGGATGCGCTCGATCTCCTCGGCCATACCCGCCAGCACCTCGTCGGGATCCGGCCGCGAGCGAGGAGCGCGCGACACGATGACCGGATCTCCGAAGATGTCGGAGACAGCCAGCCGCCAATCGCTCGAGCGGAGTTCCGCAGCAAGTACCAGCGGACCTTGGGGGTGCGGTCCGAGGACCGTCGTCGGACGACCGCGGCCGCGTGTCTTCGCCGGTGTTTCGTCGAGGATGCGCGCATGCTTCAGTCGGGCGACGAGCTCGGTTGCCCCTCCGCTCCCGATGCCCAGACGCTGAGCAGCTTCGACCCTGGTGATGCCGGGGTTCGCGCGTACGACGGCCGTCAACTGGGCCGCGCCGAGCCATCGAGCGCGCGCGGACGTATCGGAAGTAGTTGCCATCGCGGATCATCTTCTCACTTGATTAAACTCAACAATTGAGTATATTACGTCCGATGTCGACCGGAGACACGAGCACGCGAACCGACGGGGGCCTGCGCACCAATACGAAGGGGCTGCTGTCCCTGTCGCTGGCGTCGTGCTTGGCGGTGACCACCGAGATGCTGCCGGTGGGGCTGCTCCCGGTGATGGGCCGATCGTTCGGCGTCGCGGAATCGTCGATAGGCCTTCTGGTGAGCCTGTACGCGGGTCTTGTGGCGCTTCTCGCCGTGCCGATGACCATCTGGACACGCCGGTTGCCACGTAAACCGATTCTCGTCGCGACGCTCGGCGGATACGTCGTCAGCAACCTCGTCGTCGCCCTGTCGCACTCACTCGAATGGCTTGCGTTCGGTCGCGGCATCGGCGGCGTCGCGCACGCATTGTTCTTTTCTCTGTGCATCGGGTACGTGCCCCGACTCGTCGGACCGGCGAACCTCGGCAGGGGATTGGCGATCGCTGCAGCTGGTGCCACGGCCGGTTATGTACTGGGAGTGCCGATCTCGACATCGATGGGCAATGCCATCGGATGGCGATCGTCCTTCGTGGTACTTGCCGTGCTGTCCGCCGCCACCGTCGTCGCCGTGACAATCCTTCTCCCTGCAGTCCCCGGCGACGCGGGCCGACGCGAAAAGTCTCGCGGCCACGGCAGTCTCTCGGTCGTGGTGACTTCCAACGCGCTCACCTTCCTCGGCCACTACACCGTCTACACCTACATCAGCATCCTGCTTCTGAATGCCGGAGTCGTCGAATCCGCGCTCGGACCGGTGCTTTTGATCCTCGGAGCATGCGGCGTGCTCGGATTGTGGCTCACCGGACGTACGCTCGACCGCAGTCCGCGCCGAACGATGCTCGTGGTGCTCGGTCTCGTCGCGACATCGATCGTGGCAGTCGGGAGCACACACCTGTGGTTGTTGCCGCTTCTCGTGTGCGCCGCTGTGTGGTCCGGTGCGTTCGGGGGAGTTCCGTCGATGTACCAATCCGCCGCAGTCCGAACAGAACCGACGTCACCGGAGACCGCAGGCGCGTGGATCAACGCGACGGCGAACGTGGGGATCGCGGGCGGTGCCGGGGTGGGAGGCATCGTTCTGCCGTGGCTCGGCCTCGGCGGCCTCGCACTCACGGGAGCAGCATTGGTCGCCGCTGGTTTGCTCGCCGCATCCTTCGCCCGAACCAGCGTTTCGGCCTCCGCCACCTCGTCGTGACCGTGTCCCTCGTGGTAGACACAGGCCGGACCGCGCAGCACCTACCGAGCGACGCGGACGACACGAAGCGAAGGCGGGGTCGAGAATGTCTCGCATGTGGGGGCGCGCCGCCGACTGGTATCGCCCGAACCCGGCGGTCACGTGCGCGCTGGTGGTCGTCCTGGTGTCGCTGTGGACGGCCGTGTATTCGGTCAGCATCCTCGGCGCTCTCTGGCGATTGCGCGATCCGAACGCACCGATGCCGATCCTGAGCGTCCGAGATCAAGCCGCCGACCTCGCGGTGCTGGTTGTACAGCTCGCACTCGGCACGATCGCGATCACCGCGGTCGCCTACCTACGGCGATCGGACATCGGGGAACTTCTACCGCGCAGGCAAGGAACGGCCGTCGACGCAGCAGTCGCCTGGTGTGCCGCGATCGCCGCCGCGTCGGCCCTCGCTCTCGTGCTGGACCGACTCTCGGTGGCGCGGTTCGATTTCTCGGTGCCGGCAGTGGTCGAATCTCCGGCGTTGGCAGTGCTCACCGCCCTGTCCGCCGGACTACGTGAAGAACCACTGCTGGCAGCACTTCCTGTGTTGCTCTTGGTCGGTCGAATACCCATCGGGTGGGTCATGATCCTCGCCGGGTGCATGAGAGGGCTCCTGTACCTGTTCTTCGGCGGCGGCGGCTTCGTGTGGGCCGCACTGTGGGGAGCGGCCGCAGTATGGGTGTACTTCAAGTACCGGCGACTGTGGGTGCTCGTCGTCGTTCACGGAATCGCCATGAACATTCAGGTGCTGGACCGAGTGATTCCGCTCGACAGCGCCGCCACGCTTCTTCAGTGGGCGAACATATTGATCATGTTCGGTGCGTTGACGATGTGGTTGGTGCCACGCGCCCTCGGAGGGATTCCGTCCACCCCTGTGTCCGACGAGGTCCCGCGGCCGACAACGCCGCCCGTCGAACGGTAGGCGTCACTCCCGAATGGACGTGACCGGTTCAGCGACCGTACCCGCGGTAACCGACACCGTGAGTGTGATGCGCAGCACGTGGCCCTCGTGCAGGTGATGCAGGTAACCGTCGCCGCGTAGTGGGCGTTACCGCCGGTTACATTAAGCTCCGAACAATGATCGAATCCCCCTCCGCGGTGAAGCGCAGGCTGCTGGGACTGCTGCTGTTTCTCATGATCATCGTGTTCGTGACGTGGTCGGTCACCTCGTACAGCAAGACTTTCAAGAAAGTCGTCAGTATCGACCTGGTGACCGATTCGGTGGGTAATGCGTTGCCCAGCAACGCGGATGTGAAGGTTCGCGGTTTGATCGTCGGTGAAGTGCGGTCGGCGTCGTCGGTCGACGGTGTGGTGACGGCGAAGTTGGCGATCGATCCGGACAAGGCCGATCTGATTCCGTCGAACGCGACGGCGCGGTTGTTGCCCAAGACGTTGTTCGGTGAGCGGTACGTGGCGTTGCAGATTCCCGAGAACGACACGGCGTCGCCGATCACCGACGGGACCGTGCTCAGGCAGGACACCAGTGGCAGTGCCATCGAGGTCGGTCAGTTGTTGGACAACTTGCTGCCGTTGCTCGAAGCGATTCCGCCGCAGGATCTGGCGAGCACGTTGGGTGCGTTGGCGCAGGGTCTGAGTGGTCGTGGTCAGGAGTTGGGGTTGACGATCGATCGGTTGGACACGATCTTCAAGGGTCTGAACACCGAGTTGCCGAACATTCAGGAGGATCTGCGTGGGTTGGCGGATTTCTCGCAGACGTATGCCGATGCGGGTCCGCAGTTGATCGATGCGCTCGACAATCTGTCGGTCACGGGGAACACGTTGGTCGAGCAGCGTCCGGCGGTGGATACGTTGATCTCGTCGTTGACGGCGACGAGTGCGTCGACGGCAGATTTTCTGCAGGCCAACGCGGACAATCTGATTCGGATCTCGGCGGATTCGCGGGAGGCGCTGGAGTTGTTGGCGCAGTATTCGCCGTCGTTCGGGTGCACGTTCGCCAATTTC
>NZ_JMEX01000005.1:101906-147280 GCF_000760735.1 Rhodococcoides fascians A44A
CGCGCAGGACGTCATCGGCGTCGGCGACGAGTACCGCGGCATCAACGTGGACATGCCACTCATCAATCCACGTGGACGGTACCTGCCTAATCAGGACGAGCCGCGCTTCTTCGACGACCGTGGACCGACATGCCACGCTCCGGCGGACGCTGCTGCCGGTGAGTTCTTCCCGCAGTACCCGGGCGGATCGGTCAACGACGGTTCCTACCAGGTGCCGTCGAGGAACCCCGGGCCGCAGGATGTTCCGGAACTGCCTGCGCCGCAGTACTCGCCGCTGCCGGGCATTGTCGAGCAGACGCCGGTGTCCTACGCGGGCTCGGATTTCGAACGTGACACGCTCGCCGTGATCTACGGCGGGGCAACGGGAACCGCTCCGCAGGACGTTCCTTCCTGGGTCACATCCGCGACAGCGCCCGCACTCCGAGGTGCCGAGGTCCGGATGACGGCAACCGGAAACTCACCGCGGTGACACCTCACCCCGCTCGGTGGGGTCGGGTCCGGCCGAGGACTTCCACGCGCGCGAACTGCTGGCGTCGACCATCGGCACGACCCGCGTCGTGATCGCCGAGTTGTACATGTCGGCAGCCTGACGCGGATTGGCGTGGCCGGTACCCGGCATGCGGACCACGCGAAGGTTTCCGTCGGGCCCTCCCGATCGCTCGAACAGAATGCGTTGGGAATAGTCGACGTCGACCACGGTGTCCGCAGCCCCGTCCCGCGGACGCAAGAACACGATCGCCGGAGCGGTCTTGCCGTCGACTTCGTCCGACAACGCGTCGAGGTTGTCCAGAGCACCGGAGGCGACAATTGTCTTGAACTGCGATTCGATGAAACCGTTGCTGGCCGCCGACGGATTCAACACCTTGTCGCGCATCACTTCGTCGAACGCCGAAGCAGCCTCCTCCCACTCGATATGCGGGAGCCACGACGACTGCGTGTCCACGAACCTGTCCTGTCGCGCAGCCATCTCGACGATCGTCCGTAGCGATCGGCTCTCACGCGCCCCCGGCAACCATCCGATCCACCGCAGCAAGTCCTCGCCCGCGTCTCGACTGGCCTCTCGGACAGCGTGCAGGTCGACCGGTGTGCAATCGAGCACGACACCCCCCACGGTCTTGTCGGAGTCCTCGTACAGATGCTGCGCAGCCTCGAGTGCGACGACTCCACCCATGCTGTGTCCGACGAGAACGATGTTGCTCACTCCTACAGCAGTTGCGCGTCTGTCGATGAGGTCGCTGATCACCCGCGTGTCGAGGCCACGATTGTCGTACCGAACGGACCAGACCCGGCCCAGGTCCGCCAACGCAGGCAGAGTCGCCGCCGTGGGCGCCGCATCGAGATTACCCAAGCCGACCAGGTCCACGACAGCCGTCGTGGCGTCCGCGGGATCACGTGGCCCGTAGATCTCGTCGATGCTCGGGCGGGTGTCGGCGAGGCGCCGTTGCTCCGGCGCGACATCGACGCGCCAGTACACACCGAACAGGACGAGCAATGGAATCGACGCGAGCGACACGCGAAGCAGGCACCGACGCGTTCTCCCCAGTACTCGCCAATCGCGTCCCCATCGAGTCTCGATCAACCGCGCCTTCCGGCGCTCGTCGTCCCAGTCCACGGGAAGAATCTCCGGTTCGTTTATCGACCGACGCCCCCACGTCGAGTCCTGATCAGATACATCGTCCACCGTACGCGCCGATGTCCCGACCGCACCCGGACCAAGAACGCGGTCGACTCGATATCCGGTGCGCTGCAGAGTGATTCGGCTGTCCACGCGGTGTGCTGCTACGACGGAATCCTAGCGAGGCAGGAACGGATCCCTTGCAGGGTCGACCCCGACGGGCGCTCGATGAACGAACCATTCGGTACCGAGCGCTTCCCCACGAGTCGCAACGTCCATATTCGCGAACTGCGACGCACCACCACCGCGTTCGATCTCGGAACGGTGTTGGCTGAACGCCGACCACTTGGTGTCGAACCAGGCGCTGACGTCGATCGCCAGGTCGACGTCACTGTCGGCAATGCCGGGGACTCCTGGTCCGGGGGCCGGGGCCGCCGTTCCGAACAGGGTCTGCCACTTCGACTCGATGGCGGTTCGAGGAAAAGTCGCGAAGCACAGATGGGCCGGACGCCACGGCTCGCCGGCCTCGGGAAACAGCTGCACGTAACCGGACGCTTCGAACGCAGCCAGTGTCACCCTGTGCGCGTGAACATGATCCGGATGTCCGTAAGACCCGAATCCGTCGTAGGTGACCACGATGTCGGGCCGAAACGATCGTATGTGCGCAACGAGTTTGCCGACCGCCTCGTCGAACGGCGCAGCACAGAAGAGGACACCGCCTGACAGGGCGTTGTCGGTGTAGCCGAGCAGGCGAGGTTCACCAGCACCCAGAACCTCGAGAGAACGGCGCAGTTCCTCGACACGTTCCTCGCCGTCACGCCACGTACACGTCACCACGGCTGTGCGTGCACCCGCCGCAGCGCTTCGCGCCAGAATCCCGCCGGTGAACAGTGCCTCGTCGTCGGGATGAGCGTGAACGCACAGGACACTGGGAACGCTGAGCACATCCCAAGAATATCCCCACCCGTCCGGTGCGCGTCCCCGACCGAGAATGTCGGCCGACAGATCACAACACCGCGAACCGCCGCTTGTGCACGGTCCAGTCCGCAGGGCATTCCGCATGCGTCGATGCGCACGTTCGCACACGAGAAACGCCAGCACACAGGTGGGACAGCACGCCTACGCCCGTCATATAGTGAACGAATGGCATTCCAGATACTTCTGTCGAAGGCACTGACCACCGTCGTCACGGGAGCAGTCGGCGTCGCGGCGTACAACGGCGCAAGAACCCTGATCGCGAAAGCACCCATCAGGGGAGCGGCTGTGACCGCAACCGAGTGGGGCCTTCGCGGTGTGCGCAAGGCCGAGGAGGGTGCCGAATCGGCACGTCTGCAGGTATCGGACGTCGTCGCCGAGGCCAAGGAACGACTCGGGGAAGAAGTTCCGCCGCCCGCTGTCGGCGAGACCGGTCACGGACACAGCCACTGACCGTGGCGACCGGATCCGACGTCATCGACTTCGCCCCGAACCGGGCGGGCAACAGCACATCGGCAGCAACGTCGTCGGCTGACATTCGTGTGCTGTCCGACGCGGCAGGACGAATAAGATTCGACGTTCCCTGGCTCCGTTCGAGCCCGGGCCGGGCAGTGGCAATCGAGAACGCCCTCGACAAAGTGGTCGGTGTCCGTGCAGCGCATGCGTATCCGCGTACCGGCTCCGTCGTGGTGTGGGTGTCTCGTACTCGGGTCGACCGCGATGCCGTTATCGCCGCGGTCCAGGAGGGCAAGTCGACGGCTCGGTCCGCCGTGCCGGACCGCACTCCACGGTCCGCCGACATCGCCAGCGCCGAAGTTCTCCGCATGGCCGTCGGCGGCGCCGCGCTGGTTCTGCTGGGCATCCGTCGCTACGGACTCGGACGTCCGCCGATTCTGGGTCCCACCAGTCGGCTCGTGGCCACGGGAGCCACCGTCTTCACCGGATACCCGTTCCTGAGGGGTGCCCTCCGGTCGATCACGGGGAACAAGGGCGCAGGCACCGACGCTCTGGTGTCGGCCGCGACCGTAGCCAGCTTGGTTCTGCGCGAGAACGTCGTCGCACTGACCGTCCTCTGGTTGCTCAACATCGGTGAGTATCTGCAGGAGTTGACCCTTCGGCGGACCCGACGCGCCATTGCCGACCTCCTCGGCGGGACTCAGGACACCGCATGGATACGGTTGGCCGACGGCAGTGAGATCTCCGTCGACACCGAGTCCTTGACCGTCGGCGACGAGGTCGTCGTGTACGACCACGTTGCATCCCCGGTCGACGGCATCGTCGTCGACGGTGAATCCATCGTCGATCAATCGGCCATCACCGGAGAAACGCTGCCCGTGTCCGTCGTTCCGGGCGCACGTATTCACGCCGGGTCGGTCGTGGTACGCGGACGCCTCGTCGTACGCGCCACTGCCGTCGGCAAGGACACCGCAATCGGCCGCATCATCTCGCGGGTGGAAGAAGCTCAGGAAGATCGAGCACCGATTCAAACCGTCGGCGAGAACTTCTCGCGGCGCTTCGTGCCGACGTCCTTCCTGCTCTCGGCTCTCACACTGATCGTCACACGGGATGTGCGGCGCGCCATGACAATGCTGCTCGTTGCGTGTCCCTGTGCAGTCGGTCTGTCCACACCCACCGCTATCAGTGCGGCCATCGGAAACGGTGCCCGCCGCGGCATCCTCATCAAGGGCGGGTCGCACCTCGAACTTGCCGGCCGCGTCGATGCTGTCGTGTTCGACAAGACCGGCACGCTCACAGTCGGCCGACCGGTGGTGACCAATGTAGTTGCCTTCGCCGACGATTGGCTCCCGGAACAGGTCCTGGCGTACGCCGCGAGCTCCGAGATCCACTCACGACATCCTTTGGCCGAAGCCGTCATTCGCTCCACCGAAGAGCGTCACATCGAAATTCCTCCACACGAAGAATGCGAGGTGCTCGTCGGACTGGGAATGAGGACATGGGCCGACGGACGGACCTTGCTTCTCGGAAGTCCGTCCCTGCTCAGGAGCGAGAACGTCGAGGTGTCCGAAGACGCCGCATCGTGGGTGAAGAAACTGCAGCGCCAAGCCGAAACGCCGCTTCTGCTTGCGGTCGACGGCACCCTCGTCGGGCTCATCAGTCTGCGCGACGAAGTCCGCCCCGAAGCGCTGAACGTGCTGGCTCGGCTGCGTGCAGACGGCGTCGAACGCATCATCATGCTGACCGGCGACCACCAGGACACCGCGGCTGCAGTCGCTGCGGAACTCGGTATCACCGAGTGGCGAGCAGAGGTCATGCCGGAGGACAAACTGACGGTCGTTCACGATCTTCAGCAGCAAGGTCACATCGTGGCAATGGTGGGAGACGGGACCAACGATGCGCCTGCACTGGCGGCCGCCGACATCGGCATCGCGATGGGTCTCGCCGGAACCGACGTTGCCGTGGAAACCGCCGATGTTGCACTGGCCAGCGACGATCTGAATCGCCTCCTGGACGTTCGTGACCTCGGTGGACACGCTGTCGACGTGATCCAGCAGAACTACGGCATGTCCATCGCGGTGAACGCGGTCGGATTGCTCGTCAGTGCTGCCGGCGGATTGTCGCCGGTCCTGGCTGCGATACTGCACAACGCATCGTCCGTCGCCGTCGTGGCCAACAGCTCCAGGCTGATCACCTACCGAATGGATCCACCGGGTCGACGGGCCGGGTAGCGCGCCCGGCCACCTGAACCTCACCGGCTGCCCGAACTGAGACCATCAGGGTGTCCGACCCTCGCGCAGCGTGCGTTGTGCGAGGGTGCGGAGCGCCCCGGTGATCGACGAATCACCCAGACGGCACGTCGTGTCGTCCACCGACACGGTCCATTCGAACGCGTCCCGACGCCTCGACGCGCTCCCGGATCGGTCTTCGGTGGACGTGAGCATCGGCCGTGCCTGTTCGACGAGTTCCTGCCACTCGCGCACCGATGCGTCGTCGTCCAGCACATCGGTGTCGATCTGTGCTCGGCGAGTGAGGCCGGCCACGCCACCTACACGAACGACTTCGATGAACATGCCACCGTCCTCACGTCTCAGACTCGACGCGTGGACGACTCCGCCGGTTCCTGCGCGTCCACGACCACACCCACGGTAGCCCAACCTGCGGCAACGGCCCGGTGAACATCTGACTCGGCGCCGTAACGCGTGACTGCCGCAGACACCGTGGCTGCTGCGAAACCTTCGAAATCGACGGTCGACGGCAACGACGAATCGGTGGCGACGTCGAACCACACCTGCCCCGCCCTGTCCCACGCCGGTCCGCCGAGCGCCCTGGCTGCAGACGCGAATGCGCGGTTGGGGATGGATGAGTTGATGTGGACACCTCCGTTGTCCGCCGTGGTCTCGACGTACCCGTCCATGTCCTTCGGTTGAGGGTCTCGCCCGAGGATGTCGTCGTCGTAGGCCGTGCCAGGGTCGATCATCGACCGAAGCGCCCGTCCCTCGACCGCAGGGAGAAACAGACCCTCTCCCACGAGCCACGATGCAGTCTTCGCGTCCTGCTTCGACGAATACTGTTCCACGAGAACGCCGAACACGTCCGACAGAGACTCGTTGAGCGCGCCCGCTTGGCCGAAGTACTCGAGCGCGGAAGTGTACTGGGTGAAACCGTGCGTCAGTTCATGGGCGATGACGCTGAGCGAGGCAGTGAACCGGCCGAACACTTCGCCGTCCCCGTCTCCGAACACCATTCGCTCGCCATCCCAGAACGCGTTGTCGTAGTCGCGGTCGAAATGCACGGTGGCGGAGAGGGGGAGGCCCTTTCCGTCGAGACTCTCGTAGCCGTACACCTCCCGAAAGAAGGCGAACGTGGTGCCGAGGCCGTCGTAGGCCTCGTCGACCGAGACGTCCCCGGAGGCGGGCTCACCCTCGGACCTGACGAGGCGGCCGGGTAGCGCGTCACGGTTCTGCGCATCGTGGATCGACCGAACCGGACCCTCGGCAGCTGCGGCCGAGGAGGCGCGAACGGTGGACCGCAGGGGAGAACGTCCACGCGCGAGCTGACGGTCGATGGCGAGGGTGCGTGCCGCGCTCGACGACGCATGGTCTGCCACCACTCCCTGGCCGCGGCCGGACGACGCGCTCTCCGCGATCCGCTCCAGCAGGAACGGAGGTACGACCGTTCGCAGCTGCGAGGGCGGGAAAGTGCCTGAGCCGGAGGCGTTTCGGTTGAAGGGTGAACCGGAACCGGATTCCGAGGACGAGTTGGATTCGATTGCCACACGAGCACCTTCCAGTCGAGTTCCGTAGACACTAGACGACGGCTACGACATCGTGTGGTCGCGCGATCCGACGGTCGGGTTAGAGTCGAGGCCGACATCGAAGTGATCGCCGACACAGGTGAGCATCCAGGACTCGGGGGCAACAGTGGTGAACGGAACCGCCAAATCGACACGCACCGCCGATGCGATAGTCGTCGGGGGTGGACTGGCGGGCCTTGTTGCCGCAGCCGAATTGGTCGACAAGGGAAAACGGGTGATCCTGGTCGATCAGGAAAACGAAGCCAACCTGGGTGGGCAGGCATTCTGGTCGTTCGGCGGCCTCTTCTTCGTCGACAGCCCCGAGCAGCGGAGACTGGGAATCAAGGACTCCTACGACCTCGCTCTCCAGGACTGGATGGGTACTGCGGGTTTCGACAGAGAAGAGGATCTGTGGCCGCGACGGTGGGCGCAGGCGTACGTGGAGTTCGCCGCGGGCGAGAAGCGTAGCTGGCTGCGACAGCGAGGGCTGAAGATATTCCCTCTCGTCGGCTGGGCCGAACGAGGTGGTTACGGGCCGGACGGTCACGGCAACTCCGTGCCGAGATTCCACATCACCTGGGGGACCGGTCCCGCTCTCGTCGACATGTTCGCCGCCACGGTGCGCGACGGCGCCGACCGCGGGTTGGTCGACTTCGCGTTCCGTCACCGCGTCGACGAGATTCTCGTGAGCGACGGTGTGGCGACCGGAGTCCGAGGATCGGTGTTGGAGCCGTCGGACGTCGCTCGAGGCGTTCCGTCGTCCCGCCTCGCCGTCGGCGAGTTCGAGTTCACTGCCGGGGCAGTCGTCGTGACGTCGGGCGGAATCGGCGCGAACTGGGATCTGGTCAAGAAGAACTGGCCCGCACGCCTCGGCACACCCCCGCAGCACATGCTGACGGGCGTTCCCGCGCACGTGGACGGTCGGATGCTCGAGATCAGCCGTCGAGCGGGAGCCAGCCTCATCAACTCCGACCGGATGTGGCACTACACCGAAGGCATCACCAACTACGACTCGGTGTGGCCGAACCACGGAATCAGGATTCTGCCCGGGCCGTCGTCGCTGTGGCTCGACGCGACCGGCAAGCAGCTCCCCGCGCCGCTCTTTCCCGGGTTCGACACGCTCGGCACCCTCGAACACATCGTCCGTACCGGATACGACTACTCGTGGTTCTTGCTCGATCAGAAGATCATCGAGAAGGAGTTCGGGCTTTCGGGCCAGGAGCAGAATCCCGACCTGACGGGCCGCAGCGTGCGCAAGCTGCTCGAGCGCATTCGGCCCGGTGCGCCCGGTCCCGTGGAAGCGTTCAAGCGTCGAGGAGAGGACTTCGTGGTCGCGGACTCGGTGCGTGAGCTGGTCGCGGGCATGAACAAGATCGGATCGGTCGATCTGGACGCCGACGCCGTCGAGGCCACACTGATCGCCCGAGACAGAGAAATGGTCAACGGGTTCAGCAAGGACCTGTCGGTGTCGGTCATTCATGCCGCACGCAAGTACAAGGGCGACAGAGTCGCCCGCATAGCCAGCCCGCACCGACTCCTCGATCCGGCGTCGGGCCCGTTGATCGCGGTCAAGCTGCACCTGCTCACGAGGAAAACCCTCGGTGGACTCGAAACCGACCTCGATTCACGGGTGTTGCGCACCGACGGAACGCCGTTCGACGGATTGTTCGCGGCCGGCGAGGTCGCCGGCTTCGGCGGCGGCGGAGTGCACGGCTACCGGTCGCTGGAAGGCACGTTCCTCGGCGGCTGCATCTTCTCGGGCCGTGCGGCCGGACGCGCCGCTGCACGATGACGCCGACCGTCCGCCCCGCGGCAGGACTGGAAGAACGGAGTTTCCGGCATCGAGTCCGGCGGTAGGGTAGTGACACTGGACAGCGGACGCGGTGGCAGCGGATCACCGTGGACAACAGCAGCGACGTCAGGAGAATCGATGCCGGATTTCAACGATCAGGTCGTTGCGGAGTTCCGTGCCAACCACGGTAAGGTCGGCGGCCCCTTCGAGGGGGCGCCGCTGCTGTTGTTGCACACCGTCGGCGCGAAATCCGGTGCGGACAGGCTCAGCCCGCTCATGTACCTTCCCGACGGTGATCGGTACGTCATCTTCGCTTCGAAGGCAGGGGCGGACACCAACCCGGCGTGGTACCACAACCTTCTCGCCAACCCCGCCGCACGAATCGAAGTGGGAGACGACACGATCGACGTCGTCGCCCGGGAGATCGAAGGCGACGAACGAGACGCCCTCTACCGGAAGCAGGCGGAGCTGTACTCGGGATTCGCCGACTACGAGAAGAAGACCACGCGCGTCATACCGGTGGTTGCGCTTTCGGCATCGTGATCGCACGCTCACCTGCACACGCGGTCGACAGCGGGAACGGAAGTAACCGGTGAGCACCGACAACGAGGGCGGAGTCCTGAGCGACCGCGTGCTCACGCTCCCCAACGCCCTGAGCGTGATCCGGCTGTTGCTGATTCCGCTGTTCCTTTATCTTCTGTTGGGTCCGCAATCCGACGGATGGGCTCTCGCCGTGCTGTTGGCCAGCGGTGCCACCGACTGGCTCGACGGCAAACTAGCCCGTGTTCTGGACCAATCGTCACGGCTCGGCGCGATGCTCGACCCGCTCGTCGACCGTCTCTCGGTCGTCACGGCCCTGGCTGCCTTCGTCGTGCGCGGGATCATTCCGTGGTGGGTCGCGGTGATCCTCGTCGGCCGGGATCTTGTGCTCGCGGGCACCATGTTCATCTATCGCCGGCGAGGTCTGCCGCCACCCGAGGTGATCTATCTGGGCAAAGCCGCCACCTTCGTCATCATGATCACGCTTCCGGTGCTGCTCGCGTCGACGGGTGAGTCCCCAGTCGCGGATCTGCTGTGGCCCGTCGGCACGGCGTTGCTCGTCTGGGGGACCGCGCTGTACGTGTGGACCGGCGGTCTGTACCTGTACAAAGCATCCTTGGTTGCACGGCACACCGCACCGCCCTCGCGTGAGGAAACACGAAGTGCGTGAACCGGTTTCTCGAAACCCAGTTCCGTCGCTGCTTCGCTCGTTGATGTCCGAGCATCTCGACCCCGGCTACGCCGCAGCATCGGCGTCCAGGCGGGGGACGCCACGCGGCGGCAAGGACATCGCGATGCTGGTGCTCGGCGCCGTGCTGGTCGGGTGCGTGTTCGGCATCGCACTGTCCCAGGTGTTCGACACCTCGGGTGGCGAGTCCCGGCAGGACACCCTTCACCGCGTCCGAGACGCAGAATCGCGAGCCGCAGAACTCGATTCGACACGACAGGACCTCAGCGCTCAGGTCGACCGCGCGCGCGACGACGCACTCAGGAACGACGATCGCGGCACAGCGCTTCTCACGGATCTGCGCGCGCTCGAAGTAGCCGCAGGCGCCGACAGTGCGACCGGACCGGGAATCGTGGTGACCGTAGCCGAGCCGCCCGCACCGTCGGACTTGTCCGACGTGTCGGTTCCTGTCCGAGGCTCATCTGATTCGGCCGTTCTGGACCGAGACCTCCAGACAGTGGTGAATTCGCTGTGGGTCAGCGGCGCCGAGGCGATCGCGGTCGACGACGTCAGGGTCGGTCCGGGAGTCACGATCCGCCAAGCCGGAGGCGCAATGCTCGTGGACAACCGGCCGGTGTTCTCTCCCTACACCGTGACCGCGATCGGATCGCCGACGCGCCTGGAAGCGCAGTTCTCGGTCAGTGACGCTTACCTGCGCATGGCAGGGCTTGCGCAGCTCTATCGAATCGGCTTCGCGACGGAGGCCTCGGACTCTCTGAGCGTGCCACCCGCGGCCGTACGCGCAGTCACCACAGCAGGACAGGACGAAGGACGTTGAGCGAACACCAGCATCACGCGGCGGCCGACCGTACGGTCGACGGGAACGATCGGAGACCGTCGGGCCGAGGATCCGGACTTCTCGTGTTGGCGGGCGTCGCGATGATCGTGGGCATCGTCATCGGATCGGTGTCCGGACCGGAGGTCCCCGTCGGCGTCGCACCCTACCTTCCGATCGCGGTCGTTGCGGCACTCGATGCGGTGTTCGGCGGTGTTCGTGCGTTTCTCGACGGCATCTTCGACGCCAAGGTCTTCGTCGTGTCCTTCGTGTTCAACGTCCTCGTCGCGGGACTGATCGTCTGGCTCGGTGACCAGTTGGGCGTGGGCACTCAACTGTCGACTGCCATCGTCGTCGTCCTGGGCATCAGGATCTTCGGCAACGCCGCAGCTCTCCGTCGACGACTGTTCGGTGCGTGAGCGAGCGAATGAACACACGGTCCGCACAGCCTTCCGACGGCCGGCACAGATTCCGACGGAAGGGCTCGTCCCGCGCGTTCGGCGCCCTCGCTGTTCTGTTGATGGCTGTTCTGGGATTCGGCATCGTGGTGCAGGTCAGGGAAACAGGCAGCGGTGATGCACTCGATGCGGCCCGACCGGCGGACCTCCTGGTCGTCCTCGACAACGTCGGGAGGCGAGAGGCCGCGCTGCGCAGCGAGATCGCCGAGTTGCAGACCACTCTGTCTGCGCTTCGGCAGTCAGACGGTGGATCGGGCGCTGCCCTCGCCGAGGCGCAGGACCGGCTTGCGTCGTTGTCCATTCAGGTCGGCACTGTTGCCGCCGCCGGGCCGGGCGTCACCGTCACCGTGACAGATCCGGACAAGGGGGTCGGATCCGACGTCCTGCTCGACGCGCTGCAGGAACTGCGGGCCGCGGGAGCGGAAGCCGTGCAGCTCTCCGGTGGCGGACAGCCGCCCATCCGCATCGGAGTCGACTCGTGGATCGCAGGAAAGCCGGGTGATGTGATCGTCGACGGCCGACCCACGTCCGCGCCGTTCGTGTTCTCCGCCATCGGCGACCCGGCGACACTGGCCGCAGCGCTCGACATTCCCGGTGGCGTCGTGGACACGGTGTCTCGCTTCGGCGGACAGTGCGGCATAGCTCAGTCTCAGCAGGTGACTGTCTCCGCCTTGCGGGATCTGCGGTCACCTCAATACTCTCAGCCCGGAAACCAGCCGGGAAACTAGTGTGGACGTCGGTGCACGAGCACCTGCCCTCCTCGAAAGGACAGCCGAACAGTGACCGACACCGAGCCCTCGGGCGACTTGCACTACACCCCCGAACACGAATGGGTTCAGCGGATCAGCCCCACCGCCGTACGGATCGGAATCACCGATTACGCGCAGGAACAGCTCGGTGACGTGGTGTTCGTTCAGCTGCCGTCGATCGGGGACGAGGTGACGGCCGGAACGTCGCTCGGAGAGGTCGAATCGACCAAGAGTGTGTCCGACGTGTTCTCGCCCCTCACCGCGAAAGTCATTGCCGTGAACGCAGATCTGGACACGTCCCCGGAGAAGGTGAATTCGGGTCCGTACTCGGACGGGTGGCTCGTGGAGCTCGAGACGGAGACATCGGAGGCTTTGGACGCGTCGCTGTCTCAGATGCTCGATGCCGCCGGATATGCTGGAATTACGGCTGAGTAACCGCACGCGAACGCAGCGTGAGCAACCGTATGCACCCGCACGGGCGGGCAAGGTACGGTTTGTGTAGCTGCACGCGTGGTTGCCGTGGCGAGTCCGCTGCGCCGTGGGGGCCTGTAGACCCTTCCGGGGCAACCGTGGGTTGCCAATCGGGTGAGGCGACGTAGGTCCGCAAGAAGTACAGAACGTGCAAGTTGGTTACTGCGTAACTCGGGTGCAATCGACCCGGGCGATCGGACTGAGAAGGAGAAACGGTGAGCGAGAACGACAACGACGGCATCTACGGAGAGTCGCCGGCGGAAACCACTTCGGTTTTTCGTGCAGACTTCCTCCAGGAGCTGGACAACTCGGCGACCAGCCAGAGCTCCGAGGCTCCGGTGTCGGGCGTGGAAGGCTTGCCGGTCGGTTCGGCTCTTCTCGTCGTCAAGCGTGGACCCAATGCCGGGTCGAGGTTCCTGCTCGATCAGCCGACGACGTCGGCCGGACGCCACCCCGACAGCGACATCTTCCTCGACGACGTCACCGTGTCTCGTCGCCACGCCGAGTTCCGCCAGGAAGAGGACTCCTTCCAGGTCGTCGACGTCGGCAGCCTGAACGGCACCTACGTCAACCGCGAGCCTGTCGATTCGGCAGTCCTCGCCAACGGTGACGAGGTCCAGATCGGCAAGTTCCGTCTCGTGTTCCTCACCGGCCCACGTGCGGGTGCCGATGCACCTGCAGGCGATTCGTCGGCAGGTGCAGGCAGCCAGTGACCGCCGTCGGGCAGCAGTCTCCCGGGGGGATGTCGATAGGCTCCGTCCTGGATCGACTTCGGCCCGACTTCCCCGATGTCACGATCTCCAAGATCAGGTTTCTCGAGGCCGAGGGCCTGATTTCTCCGGAGCGCACGCCATCGGGATACCGGCGCTTCTCTGTTGCGGACTGCGAGCGTCTTCGGTACGTACTCACCGCACAACGAGATCAGTACCTGCCGCTCAAGGTGATCAAGGAGCAGCTGGAGGCGATCGACAGCGGAGTGGCACGCGTCGAGAGCGCTGAGCCCGCACCGCGCAAGCCGCGAACCCTGTCGATCGCTCCGGGCGAAGTGTCTCCCGAGGAGTTCCTCGTCGACCGGGAAGTACGTGTGTCCAAGGTGGACCTGCTCGAACGGGCGGGAATCGACGACACTTTTCTGACGGAGTTACTGCGCGCAGGGCTCGTGGTTCCTGGCCAGGCCGGGTTCTACGACGAGGGCGCCGTGATTCTGGCTCGAACAGCACACGCGATGTCGCGCTTCGGTCTGGAGGTGCGGCATCTGCGTGCGTTCAAGCTGGCAGCCGACCGCGAGGCGGGACTGGTTGCTCAGATCGCAGGTCCCGTCGCCAAGGGGCGGGATGCCGGTGCACGTGATCGCGCGGAAGAAATGATCCGCGAATTGGCCGCGCTGTCGTTGACTCTGCACACCTGCCTGGTCAAAGCAGCGGTGCGCGGCGCGCTGGACAAATGACCTGACGCAGAACCGATGGTGGCGCCGCATGGTCATCGATTCCAATAGAATCGGCTGTAGTCGGGTCGAGACACAGCCGGGGCCGAATCTTCAAGCGCATGTGGGAGGCAATCGCCATGAGTGAAATGCGTGTAGTCGGTATTCGCGTGGAGCAGCCGCAGAACCAACCTGTGCTTCTGCTCCGTGAGTCCGACGGTGAGCGTTACCTGCCCATCTGGATCGGGCAGACCGAGGCCGCGGCGATCGCGCTGGAACAGCAGGGGGTTCAGCCTGCTCGTCCATTGACGCACGATCTGATCAAGGAGCTGATCGGTGCCCTGGGGCATCGCCTGAAGGAAGTGCGAATCGTCGATCTGCAAGAGGGGACCTTCTACGCGGATCTCGTGTTCGACAAGGACATCCGTGTGTCGGCACGTCCGTCGGATTCGGTCGCGATCGCCCTCCGAGTCGGCGTGCCGATCATCGCCGAGGAACCGGTTCTGGCGGAAGCCGGTCTGCTCATGCCGGACGAGCGTGAGGACGAGGTGGAGAAGTTCAAGGAATTCCTCGAGTCCGTCTCGCCCGACGACTTCAAGGCTACGGACGGCTGACAGCCTCGACTTGGTAACGGAAGAGTCTCAACCTCAACTTTAGGTTCAGGTTTACGGCGCGTTGCGTTGACCTTGCCTCGGTGGACCCATAGCGTTCCCGTCGTGAGGTAAGCAGTCCTCGATCGTATGTCGCTCGTCCCTACCTGGGCGTAGTCTGGCTTACGAACGCGGAGTGGAACTTCACGCGAGAACACCGCCGGGACCCGTCCCGGTCGGCCTGGGCCAACCGGGACGTACGCAGTGTCGAGACATCCGAAGAGGGAGCAGTCAGTGGGAGATCAGCCGCAGGATCGCCTCGTGCGAGATCAGCCGCAGGATCGTCAGGTGTCGGAGTCCGCTGTGTCGGAAACGATTGCGCCGCAGGTCCCCGCCACCCCCGACGGGTCCGTGAACACCACCCCTTCCGAATCGACTCGACCGGAGCCGTCCAGCGCGCCCGCCCGCGAGTTCCAACCAGGGCTGTTTCCGGACGATTCGGTACCGGACGAGCTGGTCGGATACCGAGTGCCGAGCGCATGCCAGATCGCGGGCATCACCTACCGCCAACTGGATTACTGGGCACGCACCGGATTGGTCGTACCCTCGATCCGGAGTGCTGCGGGATCGGGCAGCCAACGCCTGTACTCCTTCAAGGACATGTTGGTCCTGAAGATCGTCAAGCGCCTGCTCGACACCGGAATTTCACTTCAGAACATCCGAGTCGCGGTCGACCACCTGCGTCAACGCGGTGTGGGCGACCTGGCCAACATCACCCTGTTCTCCGACGGCACCACCGTCTACGAATGCACGTCCGCCGAAGAGGTCGTCGACCTGCTACAAGGCGGTCAGGGAGTATTCGGCATCGCAGTCAACGGCGCGATGCGTGAACTGACCGGCCTGATAGCCGACTTCCCTGCAGAACGAGCCGACGGCGGAGAATCCGAGCCCAGTCCGGAAGACGAATTGGCGTCACGCCGCAAGAGTCGCGCAAATCGAAAGACCGGCTAGGATCGAGACCGTCGCGCTCGCGCGGGAGAGTTCCGGGGCAGCCAGTTCCGGACGCCGAAGGAGCAATACCTCCCCGTCAATCTCTCAGGCACACGGACCGTGTGAGCTTGGACGTCTCTGGAAAGTGGTGGGATCACCCACCCGCCCAAGGGGAAAGCACCTCCGAGCATCGCGTGCGCGGAGCGCGAATCTCTCAGGCGCTCGCCCCGGGTGAGCATGCGACAGAGGGGGAGGATCGGCCGCGCAGTGCGCGTGGTCACTCCACCCGTCAGCATGCATCCACCGGAGCGTCTCATGACCGAACAGAGTTCTCGCCCGTCGTTTTCCGACCGACATATCGGACCGGACGGTGCGGCACTGTCCCGAATACTCGACGTCGTCGCCGCCGGATCGCTCGACGAACTCGCAGAGCGCGCGGTGCCTGCCTCGATTCTCGATGGGTCCGTCGACGGCATTGCCGCCGGACTCGCCGGACTCCCACTTCCACTCGGCGAACACGAAGCGCTGGCCGAACTCGCGGCCCTCGCCGCACGGAACGTGGTCGCCACGTCGATGATCGGTCTCGGCTATTACGACACCCTGACACCGCCGGTCCTGACTCGGAACATCCTCGAGAACCCCGCGTGGTACACGGCGTACACCCCGTATCAACCGGAGATCAGCCAAGGCAGGCTCGAAGCGCTCCTCAACTTCCAGACGATGGTGTCCGACCTGACCGGAATGGACGTGGCCGGTGCGTCGATGCTCGACGAGGCCACGGCCGCCGCCGAGGCCATGACGTTGCTCAGGCGCGCCAACCGGGGCTCGACGTCCCCGCGGTTCGTGGTGGACGACGATGTCTTCCCGCAGACCTGGGCAGTCCTCGAGACGCGCGCGGAGCCCCTCGGTATCGAGCTCGTGCGGCACGACGTCACCGGCGGACTTCCCGACGGAGAGTTCTTCGGCGTCCTCGTTCAGTTCCCGGGCGCATCCGGAGCCGTCGTCGACCACTCCGCCATGATCGACGACGCACACACCCGTGGTGCCCTGGTGGCCGTCGGAGCCGATTTGTTGGCGCTCACCCTGCTCACGTCCCCGGGCGACATGGGAGCGGACGCATGTTTCGGCACCACCCAACGATTCGGTGTCCCGATGGGATTCGGTGGACCGCACGCCGGTTACCTCGCCGTACGGAACGGCCACGCACGTCAGCTTCCGGGACGGCTCGTCGGCGTGTCGGTGGATGCCGACGGCAACCTCGCGTACCGACTGGCGTTGCAGACCCGCGAACAGCACATTCGACGCGAGAAGGCGACCAGCAACATCTGCACCGCGCAGGTCCTTCTCGCGATCGTGGCCGCCATGTACGCCGCGTATCACGGAAGTTCGGGACTCCGCGACATCGCTCGCCGAGTCAACGCCCACGCTGTCGCGCTGGCCGACGGGCTCGCAGCGTCGAACATCTCCGTCGAATCCGCGTCGTTCTTCGACACGATCACCGCGCTCGTGCCGGGTCGAGCTCGGAGCGTCGTCGAGTCAGCGCAGCGCTCTGGTATCAACCTGCGCACGGTCGACGACGACCGTGTCTCGATCGCATGCGACGAAGCGACCACCACCGACATCGTCGAGCAGGTACTGGCCGCGTTCGACGCCGCGCCGAGCGCGGACTCCGCACGTTCGTCGTTGCCCGACTCGCTGATTCGAACGTCCGAATTCCTCACCCACCCTGCGTTCACCCGGCACCGAACCGAGACGTCGATGCTTCGATACCTTCGGATGCTGGCGGACAAGGACATCGCCCTCGACCGCAGCATGATTCCACTCGGGTCGTGCACGATGAAGCTCAACGCGACAGCCGAGATGGAATCCATCACCTGGCCCGGATTCGCCCGGCTGCATCCGTTCGCACCCGACAGCGACACCGAAGGAATCCGCGCCGTCATAGCGGACGTCGAGAAGTGGCTGGTCGACATCACCGGCTACGACGCGGTGAGCCTGCAACCGAATGCGGGAAGTCAGGGCGAATACGCCGGCCTTCACGCGATTCGTGACTATCACCTCGGCCGCGGTGATTCTCACCGCGATATCTGCCTCATCCCGTCGAGTGCGCACGGCACCAACGCGGCATCGGCGGTCATGGCAGGTATGAAGGTCGTCGTCGTCACGTGCCGCGCCAACGGCGACGTGGATGTCGACGACCTGCGCGCCAAGATCGGCGAGCACGCGGATTCCCTCGCCGCGATCATGATCACCTACCCGTCGACTCACGGCGTGTACGAGCACGACATTGACGAGATATGCGCTGCTGTGCACGACGCGGGAGGTCAGGTGTACGTCGACGGCGCGAACCTGAACGCACTCGTCGGACTCGCACGTCCCGGGAGGTTCGGCGGCGACGTCAGCCACCTCAACCTGCACAAGACCTTCTGCATCCCGCACGGCGGAGGAGGACCGGGAGTCGGTCCGGTCGCCGTGCGATCGCATCTCGCACCGTATCTGCCGGGGCACCCGCTCCGACCGGAACTGGGCAGCGGAGCGACGATCTCGGCCGCGCCGTTCGGAAGCGCGTCCATTCTGTCGATCACGTGGGCGTACGTGCGGATGATGGGCGCCGAGGGTCTACGACGCGCCACCCTCACCGCGATCGCGTCGGCCAACTACATCGCCCGACGCCTCGACGAGTACTTCCCCGTTCTGTACACGGGAGAGAACGGGATGGTTGCGCACGAGTGCATTCTCGATCTCCGCGGGCTGACGAAGGCGACGGGCGTGACCGTGGACGACGTAGCGAAAAGGCTGGCGGACTACGGATTCCACGCTCCGACCATGAGCTTTCCCGTGGCGGGAACCTTGATGGTCGAGCCGACGGAAAGCGAGGATCTGGACGAGATCGACGCATTCTGCGATGCCATGATCGCAATTCGCGGCGAGATCGATCGGGTCGGTTCGGGGGAGTGGCCGTCGACGGACAACCCGTTGCGCGGCGCTCCCCACACGGCTCGGTGCCTGGTCGGGGAATGGACTCACCCGTACACACGCGAAGAAGCCGCGTATCCGTGGGAAGCCAACGCGAAGAGAGGATCGATCGCTGCGGGACGGGCCAAGGTGTGGCCTGCAGTACGCCGCATCGACGGCGCCCACGGCGATCGCAACCTGGTGTGCTCGTGCCCGCCGATCGCGGACCTCGAGTGGAGCCCTCGGAGCGACTCGGCGTCGCCTCGGGGTTAGCTGGACGTCAGGTTCAGCATCGCGATCTCGGGCGGTGCTGCAACCCTGACGGGCGGACCCCAGGCGCCGGCCCCCCGCGTGGTGTAGAGCGTGGTGTCACCGACACGATCGAGGCCTTCGACGCTCGGCTGCTGCAACGGGACGAGATACCGCAGTGGCCAGATCTGTCCGGCATGCGTGTGACCGGAGACCTGGAAGTCCACCCCCATGTCCGATGCCTCGAACGCCTGCAGCGGCTGATGTGCCAACAGCAACACGAACCGAGACGCATCCCTCCCGTCCAGGGCAGCACCGAGATCGGGTTCGTACGGCGCCGGTGCGGTTGCGTCGTTGATGCCGGCGATGTCGATGGACGCACCGGACTTGCTGATCGTCTCGTGTTCGTTCCTCAGAACGGTCACACCCAGCGTCTCCCACAGGTCCAACCATTTCCCACCGTCGTCCGCATAGAACTCGTGATTACCGCTCACGGCGAACACTCCGAGGGGAGCGTCGAGCTGCTGCAGCGGAGCGAGGTCTGTTCCGACGAGGTCGACGGTGCCGTCGATCAGATCGCCGTCCAGGATCACGAGGTCGGGCGACTGTGCATTGACGTCGTCCACCACGCGTTGAACGAAGCCGGCTCCACGGGCCGGTCCGACGTGAAGATCGGACACCAGAGCCACACGCGTACCGTCGAATTCGGAGGGCAACCGATCGAGCGCGACGCGAGTGTCGGTCACCTTCGGGAGTGCAGCCTCGACGAGGCCGTACCCGACGGCCACCACAGCGACGGACGCCGCGATCGCGGAGCCGATTCTGTGAATGCGTAGCCGAAGCGCGCGCGACTCACGACGGCGTGCCGCCGACACGATGCGCACGACGAGGGTGACGACGCCGACCAGCACTGTGCCCAGCACCAGGTACAGCACCACAGCGAGCCAACTGAGACCGACGAACGCCGGAACTCGCGCCCATGCCGGATCGAAGACCTCGCCCGATCCGATGCCGACCAGAGCCAGTAGCCACATGACGACCAGCACAGTGTCCGCTGCAGTGGAGTACGGACGACGAAGCTTGGTGGCCCGAATGTAGCGAAAATGGAGCACGAGACCGATGACGGCAAGGAACGTGCCGAAGGCAAGAAGGCGAATCATGTTTCAGTACAGCAACTTTCGAAGAAGGTCGGGGAGTTCCTCACCGTCCGACGACGCAACGGTGTTGAACGAGCCGCCCGTGGCATCGGACACTGACTGCAACGTCGAACTGTCCGGATTGGTTCCGATCGCGACGACATCGACTGCCACCGGACGCTCCGGATCGATCAGATCCGACACCATCTCCAGGAATCGACTCGCCGAGATGGTCGGATCGTCGTTCGGACCGTCGGTGATGAGGACGACGCTGTTCGGCTTGCCGGGGACGTACGTCGACAGAGCGTCGAGATAGGCGGCGAGCACCGACTCGTACGTCGACGTCGCAGTGGCGGGTCGAACCGCCGCGGCCTCGGCCAACAGACGTTCCCGACGAGTCTCGCTACCCAGAACTTCCTCGACCGGGCCGGTGGGCACAAGGGTTCGGAACGCGCGTGTGCCGTCCAAATCCTTGCTGTAGATCCACAACCCCAATTCGGTGGTATCCACGACCGAGTCGAACTGGCGATCCAGTGCTGCAACTGTGTTCTGCAACCGAGTCTCCGAACCCTCCGCCGTGTCCATCGACCCGGATGCGTCGAGAAGTGTCGTCACTCGCCGAGGTGTAGCAGGCTCGAGAACTGCATCGACGAGCGTCCGGCCGAACTCGGTGTCCTGCGGCGGCAGCGACGCCGGCGACCGAGCGGCAACATCGAACCCCGCGTCGGAGAACACCGAAGTGTTGTCCGGCCCGGACATGAAGTCGACGAACTGTGCTGCGGCGCGGCTCGCCGTGTCGTCCGTCCACGCTCCGGCCAGCACCACGGCCGGGTGGTCGAACACGGGCCCGTCACCTCGCGGAGTGAATGCCGTGACACCACTCTGGGACGACGCGGTGAGTTGCCTCGCCGACACCGGAACAGTGTGTGCGTCGGCTGTCGGTGAAGTGTCGGCGCTCAGCCGGGCAAGTGCCGAATCGGTCGAATCACTCGTCGTGGAGGGCGTTCCGAGATCGGTGGTCGCGAGCGCGGACATCGCGGAGACAGTGGGCGCGCTTCGGGCGACGTCCGCACTGGCAACGCCCGATTCGTCGTACACGGAGGAGTCGTAGGTGGTTGCCGCTACCGCTCGCAGCGCGGCCGTCGACGCATCGGATTCCGGCCCGAGGGGAAGAAGAAGGCGAAGCCCGCCCCACCCGGGAAGTCCGATCGCGTCGAGCCCGTCGGGTGCCGCCTGCAGGCGAGGAATATCGGCCCACCCGATGTCCGCGGCCTCCAGCACATCGGCTACAGCGATCGGTGCAGCCAGGACAACCGGTGACGACGCGACAGAACGAGGCGTGCCGTTCACAGCGCCGGCGGGAAGATCGGCAACGGAATCCGACGACCGCGGGATCCACAACGCCGGCTGCGGACCCAACGCAGCAGCGTCCCACGCGCTTTCGCCCGCAGCCAGGGCAGGTCCCACCACGGCGGAATCGTGAGTGGACACCTCGAGCGACACGCAGTGATCGCGTACCACAGGAGAACTGTCGGTGAACGCCGCCGCCAACTGTGTCACCTGCGACGAGATGTCCGGGTCGACGACGATCGGCACCACCGCCGGACCTTCGACACAGGTATCGGCCGCTTCCGTGCCCTGATCGGCAATACGGTCGCGGAGTTGGAACCAACCGAACACAGCGAGCACCACCACGAGGATGGTGCCCGCCGCGACGACGGGTCCCTTGCTCACTCCACGGGATCCGCCGGAGGTTCGATGTTCGCCCACGACAAGAGGTTACTTGTCGCGCCCCAAGTGACCGCACAGTGTCATCCGGTCACTCCGCGGGCTCCGCTCCTGTAACTGCCCGGTCACTCCGCGGGCTCCGCTCCTGTAACTGCCCGGTCACTCCGCGGGCTCGTCAGCGTGTTGCTGCTTTGTACTCGCGGCGGCGGCGGTGCAGGATCGGTTCGGTGTAGCCGTTGGGCTGGCTGGTGCCCTGGAAGATCAGGTCACTGGCTGCTTGGAAGGCGATGTTCGACTCGAAATCCGGCGCGAGGTTCTTGTACGTCGGGTCCGATGCGTTCTGTCGGTCCACCACCGGCGCCATCCGCTCGAGCGAGGCACGCACTTGATCCTCGGTGACGATGCCGTGCCGTAACCAGTTCGCCAGGAACTGACTCGAGATACGCAGCGTCGCCCGATCTTCCATCAACGCGATGTCATTGATGTCGGGAACCTTCGAACACCCCACACCGTGATCGATCCACCGCACCACATACCCGAGGATCGACTGGGCATTGTTGTCGAGCTCGCGTTGCTTCTGCTCCTCGGACCAGTCAGTCGCAGGTGCCAACGGAATCTCGAGGATCTCCTCGACAGTGGCGCGCTTGGACTTCGCGATCTCTTCCTGACGGGCGAACACATCGACCTTGTGATAGTGCAAGGCGTGCAACGTCGCTGCCGTCGGCGAGGGCACCCACGCAGTGTTGGCACCGGACTGCGGATGCCCGATCTTCTGCTCGAGCATGTCGTGCATCAGATCCGGCATCGCCCACATGCCCTTGCCGATCTGCGCTTTGCCTTCCAACCCGGCAGCCAAGCCGGTGTCGACATTGAAGTCCTCGTACGCCTTGATCCAGCCTTGGGCCTTCATCTCACCCTTCGGCACGACCGGTCCGGCCTCCATCGAGGTGTGGATCTCATCGCCCGTCCGGTCGAGGAAGCCGGTGTTGATGAACACCACACGTTCCTTCGCAGCCTCGATCGCGGCCTTCAAGTTGACCGTGGTGCGGCGTTCCTCGTCCATGATGCCGACCTTGAGGGTGTTGACCGGCAACCCGAGAACCTGCTCCACCCGGCCGAACAGTTCCGCAGTGAACGCGACCTCGTCGGGACCGTGCATCTTCGGCTTGACGATGTACAACGATCCGGTGCGGCTGTTCTTCAGGACATTGTCCGCACCGAGGGAATGCAGACCCGCGAGCGAGGTGAACAGGGCATCGAGGATGCCCTCGGGGACCTCGTTACCGTCGGCGTCGAGGATTGCATCGGAGGTCATCAGGTGCCCGACGTTGCGGACGAACAGCAGCGACCGACCGTGCAGGATGAGCTCACCGCCGTCACCTGCACTGCCGTCGACCGCGGTGTAGCTGCGGTCCTGGTTCAAGCTGCGGGTGAAGGTTTTGCCGCCCTTGGAGACCTCTTCGGTGAGATCGCCGCGCATCAAACCGAGCCAGTTGCGGTAGCCGAGAACCTTGTCGTCGGCATCGACCGCCGCGACCGAATCCTCGAAGTCCATGATCGTGGTCACCGCGGATTCGAGGAGGACATCCTTGACGCCTGCGGCGTCGGTCGCGCCGATCGGAGACTGCGGGTCGATCTGGATCTCGAAGTGCAACCCGTTGTGCACGAGAAGAATCGCCGTCGGCGCATTCGGTGCGCCCTGGTATCCGAGCAGCTGCGCCGGGTCTGCCAAACCGACTGTGGATCCGTCGGCGAGGGTGACCGTCAACGATGCGGCCCCGGTAGCGGAGGTGTCGACAACGTACTTGGTGGTGCCGACGTGTGAACCGGAGGACAGGGGAGCAGCCTCGTCGAGGAACTCGCGAGCGAAGGCGATGACCTTGTCGCCGCGGACCTTGTTGTAGCTGGTGCCCTTCTCCGCGCCGCCGTCCTCCGGGATGGCGTCAGTGCCGTACAGGGCGTCGTAGAGCGATCCCCAGCGTGCGTTGGAGGCGTTGATCGCGAAGCGGGCGTTGAGAACCGGGACCACGAGTTGCGGGCCCGCGGTGGAGGTGATCTCGGTGTCGACACCGGAGGTGGTGATGTGGAAGTCCGCGGGCTCATCGACCAGGTACCCGATTTCCTTCAAGAACGCCGTGTATGCGCTCCTGTCGTAATTCGGTCCGGCGTGCTCACCGTGCCACGCATCGACCTTGCCCTGGATTTCGTCACGAACACCCAGCAGGGCCTTGTTCTTCGGGGCCAGATCCGTGATCACGGCCTCCACGCCGCTCCAGAACTTCTCCGAATCCACACCGGTGCCCGGAAGCGCTTCGTTCTGCACGAAGTCGTACAAAACCTGGGCAACCTGAAGACCACCAACAGAAACACGATCGGTCATGAATCCCTCGCTCTTTCCGGTCAAAACGCGCACAAGGCGCCTCGGCGACAACTCCGCCTATGTTACTCGGCGGTAGCTCGGGCGGTGGCACCGCCGCTCACCAGTAGATTCTGGCATCGGCGGATAAGTTCCGAGCGGAGAGGGGCAGCCCTGTCCATCAGTCGAGTCTGCGCACGCACGTACTCCGCTCGTCCTGACGGGGTTTCGATCTCGATGGCGTCGACGCCGTAATCCGACAGATCGTAGGGACTGGCACGCATATCGACGGTTCGTGCGTCCAGTGCGAGCTCGAAGCAGTCCGTGACCAGGGCCGAATCCACGAGGGGTGACAGCTTGTAGCTCCACTTGTACAGATCCATGCTGGCGTGGACGCACCCCGGCTGTTCACGGTCCACTCTGCCGCTCGGCTCGAGGCGCAACATGTTGCGAGGTACCGCGTCGTCGGTGAAGAAGCGAAAAGCGTCGTAATGCGTGCACCGAAGGTTCATTTTCTCCACGACGCTGTCGGTACCCGCGTGACCGAGGCGCAGTGGAACCGTTCCGTGCCGGAGGGCGGCTTCGCCGCCCCGGTAGACCATCGCCCACTCGTGCAGGCCGAAACACCCCAGGTTCGGTGGGCGAGTAGTCGTCGCGGACAGAAGGCCGAGCGTGAACTCGACGGCGGACAGCCTGCGCTCGAGCAGTGACTCGCGTACCCGATAGCCTCCGCTCGGCGCCGGTTCGTAGGCTGCGAACTGGGCATATTCGTCGGCTCTCGGCCCGGTCAGCGTGACGCCGTAACCGGGACTCCATCGCTTCAGGTGTCCCGGCTTGAAGCTGTAGTACGTGAACAGAAAGTCGAGGACCGGGTGGTACGCACCCTCCGCGCGCTGCACCAGATAATCGCCGATCAGGTGCTCGACGCGCGCGAAATGCATCTCCCTCGACGCCGTCCACTCCGCCTCTCGCAACTCCGATGTCATGGTCGCCGAAGGACTCCACCGGGGGCAGGACCCGCGATCCGGTGAGTGCCGTCTCGAACGGTACCGACGAACTCCTCGACCAAATCCTCCAGTGCGACGATCCCGATGGTCGAGCCAGTCGAATCGTGCACGACACCCAAGTGACTACGCGTCCGCCGCAGACGCGTCAGCGCATCGTCGAGCGTCGTGTCCGACGAGACCACAGGCAGGGGGCGCACCTCGGAACGCGGAATCACCGACTCGGGGCCTGCCGCGTCGTCGACCATGTATTCCAGAACGTCCTTCAGGTGCAGGTATCCCACCAGCGAACCGTCGGGAGCCTGCACCGGATACCGCGAGAATCCCGTAGCGGTCACTGCTTCCTCCACGGAACCGAGCGTCGGTCCGGCTGCCCTGTCCGATACCGCGAGACGCACACTACGTACCTGCGCAGACGGAATGAGAACATCCGCGACGGTCCGGCCCGACGTGTCCAGAGCCTGCGTCAGACGCCGATGCTCTTCTTCGTCGATGAGACCTTCCGATCGCGACTCGCCGATCATCTGCGACAACTCGTCCGCGGAGACCGAGGAATCGAGCTCGTCCTTGGGCTCGATCCTCAGCGCACGCAGCGTCAGGTTGGCGCACACGTTGTAGAACGAGATCAACGGCTTGGCCAACTTGATGAACATGAGATGGATCGGCACCAGAATCATCGCAGTCCGCTCCGGACCAGCAATGGCGATGTTCTTCGGAACCATCTCACCGACGAGAATGTGCAACACCACCACGAGACCGAGCGCGATGGTGAACGAGATGGGATGAAGGAAGGCGTCGGGAATGCCGACCCAGTCCATCGGTTTCTCGAACAGGTGCGCAACCGCCGGCTCACCCACCCTACCCAGCAGAATCGAGCAGATGGTGATACCGAGCTGGGCGGCAGCCAACATCAGCGACAGGTTCTGGCCCGCCTCGATGACCGACTTCGCCCGTTTCTTGCCCTGTGCGAGAAGGGATTCCAGACGATCGCGGCGCGCCGAGATCAGCGAGAACTCGGCACCGACGAAGAACGCATTGCCGGCGAGCAGAAAGACGGCGAGCAGAACAGCCAATACGTCACCCACGGATTCTCGCCTCCTTGCCCACCGTCGCGATACGTTCGGCGTCTACCGGCTGGAGCAGAATTCGGTCGATACGCCGACCGTCCATGCGCGTGACCTTCGCGATCCAACCACCGTCCGACTCCGACGGCTCCTCGAACGGACCAGCAGGAAGGACGGTGGTGTCTCCCTCGGTGGGGATCCGCCCGAGTCGGGTCAGTACGAGTCCGCCGATGGTCTCGTACTCCCCTTCAGGGGCGCGATAACCGGTAGCCGTAGCTACCTCGTCGATGCGCAGCAGCCCCGAACAGATCCAACTGTCACCCACCCGCTGCACGTCGACTTCCGGTTCGTCGTGCTCGTCGCGGACGTCTCCGACGATTTCCTCGATGAGGTCTTCCATCGTCACCATCCCGGCGGTTCCGCCGTACTCGTCGACGACCAGGGCAACCTGCATTCCGTCCGCCCGCACCCGTTCCATCACGGTGTCCCCGTCGAGACTCGAGGGCACGACCGGCACGTCCTGAGCCAGGTCGGCGAGTCGGGTAGTGCGGCGGTGTGCGCTCCCGACAGCGAATGCATGCTTGATGTGCACCACTCCGACCGTGTCGTCCAAGTCGCCGTCGACGACGGGAAAGCGCGAAAAGCCGGTACGCGCGGCGGTTTCGATCAAGTCGAACGCAGTGTCCGACACCGACAACGACTCCACCTTCACCCGGGGAGTCATCAATTCCTCGGCTGTGCGCTCGCCGAACTGCAACGACCTGTCCACCAGGCGGGCCGTTCCCTCGTCCAGCGCTCCGAGTTGTGCCGACGTGCGCACGAGCGAGCCGAGCTCGCGCGGCGAACGCGCCGACCTCAACTCCTCGGCAGGTTCGATGCCCAGTCGCCGAACCAGCCAGTTCGCCGACCCGTTCAGACCCTTGATGGCCCATCGAAAGACCGCCGAGAACCCTGACATCGCTCCGGCGGTCGCACGGGCAGTCGCCATGGGCATTGCGATGGCGATGTTCTTCGGTACGAGCTCACCGAAGATCATCGAGAACGACGTGGCGATCAACAAGGCTGCCGCCAGAGACACCGCAGAGGCGACGGTGTCGGAGGCACCGACCGCCGTCGCCAGCGGAACGAAGAATCCCGCGAGGATCGGCTCGGCCAGATAACCGGTGATCAGCGTCGTGATCGTGATGCCCAGTTGTGCACCGGACAGCTGGAAGGACAACGTCTTGTGCGCACGCTGGACCTGCCGGGCGCGCATGTCACCGAGATCGGCGGCCGCCGAATCGACTGCACTTCGCTCCAGCGCGGTCAGTGAGAATTCCGCTGCCACGAAGAGCGCTGTGCCGGCGGTCAACGCCACGAAGCCGAGTAGGCCGAGGATGCTGATCGCAATCTCCACCGGTCATCGCCGCCGGAGTTGGGAGAGGCGCATCGCGCCGTGAGTTTCGCCGGGTCGTTCACCCGGCTCGATAGAGGAGCCCTCCGAAGTGGAGCCCTCGTCGTTGGACTCGCCCTGAGCGGTCACAACAGTGCTGATAACGGGTGCCTCGGGCACCTTGGTCCTTTCTCTCGCTTCCCCCAGCCCGCCTCGAGCGGACACTGTGCGGAGGAAGTCCGCGTATTGCCGAAGCCCTGATCTTAACGGTTTCCCGCCGAGAACACGGCTCGGGCAGCGCCCGCGGACAGCCTCGACACGTTCACCAGCCGGTCGGGATACTCACCAACCTGTCGGCAGTGGCCTTCCCTCGGCGAAACCTGCCGCCGACTGCACCCCGAGCACGGCGCGCTCGTGCAACTCGGAGAGGTTACGAGCACCCGCGTACGTGCAGGTACTGCGCACACCAGCGCAGATGTGGTCGATCAGATCCTCGACCCCGGGGCGGTCCGGGTCCAAGCGCATCCTCGAACTGGAGATCCCCTCCTCGAACAAGCCCTTTCGTGCACGGTCGAACGCACTGTCGGTGGCCGTCCGTGCAGCAACCGCACGCTTGGACGCCATTCCGAAACTCTCCTTGTAGGCGCGACCCGACGAATCGGTACGCAGATCACCGGGAGACTCGTACGTTCCGGCGAACCACGACCCGATCATGACGTTCGCAGCACCGGCAGCCAGCGCAAGAGCCACGTCGCGGGGGTGCCGCACGCCGCCGTCGGCCCAGACCGATCCACCGAGATCAGCTGCCGCCGCAGAGCATTCCGCAACAGCGGAGAACTGTGGTCGACCCACACCCGTCATCATCCGGGTGGTGCACATCGCGCCAGGTCCGACGCCGACCTTCACGATGTCCGCTCCGGCTCCGATCAGATCGCGAGTGCCTTCGGCGGACACGACGTTGCCCGCAGCCAGAGGAACACCGAGATCGAGCGCGGAGATCGCAGCCAACGCGTCCAGCATCTTCTCCTGATGACCGTGCGCAGTGTCGATGACCAGAACGTCGGCCCCGGCCTCGACGAGTGCACGCGCCTTCGCGGTGACGTCACCGTTGATGCCCACCGCTGCGGCGATACGCAACCGATTGTTCGTGTCGACGGCAGGCGCATAGATCCCCGCGCGCACCGCGCCTGTCTTCGTGAGCACACCGGCGAGAGTCCCGTCCGGATTCACCAGCACGGCAAGGTTCTCGTGGGCGGCCTCGAGGGCATCGAACACCTCACGCGGCGACGCATCTGCCGGTGCCGTCACGAAATCCGTTGCCGCAACGGACTGCACGCGAGCGAAGCGGTCCACATCGGTGCAGGACGCCTCGGTGACGACACCGACAGGACGTCCCTCCTCCGTGATGACGACGGCGCCGTGAGCGCGCTTGTGTACGAGAGCGAGTGCGTCGGACACCGAGGCGTCGGGCGCCAGCACTACCGGGGTGTCCGCGACGAGATCGCGGCTCTTGACGAAGGCAACCGTGTCCGCGACTGCCTCGATGGGCAGATCCTGAGGTAGGACAGTGATCCCACCGCGTCGCGCAACGGTCTCGGCCATCCGCCGACCGGACACCGCGGTCATGTTCGACACGACGATCGGAATGGTGGTACCCGTGCCGTCGGAGGTCGAGAGATCGACGTCGAAACGGGAGGTGACATCCGTTCGGTTCGGGACGAAGAACACGTCGTCGTACGTCAGGTCGTATGGGGGCCGGTGGCCATCGAGAAACTGCACGTTGCGCCAGCTTACCTGTCAGGCGCCGGTTACGCTCTCGGCCAGTTGGGCCTGCGACCGAGACAGCGCGATCGTCGCGACGATCATGACCAGGACCGAGCAGCCGATGATCACCAAAGCGCCGGGGTCGTCGCGAACGCGCTCGTCGAGCACGGTGATTCCCAGGAACGCCGCCCCGAACGGTTCTCCGATGGTCACAGCGGGGAGGGACGCGGAGAGCGGACCAGCTTGGAACGCAACCTGCTGAAGGTAGAAACCCAGAACGCCGCACCCGACGAGTGCGTACGTCTGCCACGCGGTGATGGCAGAAACGAGGTCTTTCTCCACGAGGTCGGTCACGAACTTGGTGAACGCCACCGCCACTCCGAACAGAAGCCCACCGGCGGCGCCGAGCAACAGCGCTCGGTATCCGGGGTTGTGCAGGACGAATCCGGCCACAGCGAACACCGATATCACGACCGTCGTCACCAGCAGCGGAACCAGCCAGTCGGCGAACGGTGCATTGGAGTGGCCTTCGGTCGGATCACCGACGACGATGAAGACCGCAAGTGCGAGCGCCAGAGAAATCGCCAGCAGCCACGTCGATCGGGTCATCTTGAAGCCGGAGAACTTCGCGGACAAGGGGAGTGCGAAGAGCAGCATGGACACGACCAACGGCTGGACGATCAGCACACTTCCCACCCACAACGCGGCGACCTGAACCGCATAGCCACCGACGTCGCCGATAACCCCTGCCCACCACCGCGGGCTTCGGAGGAGCGTCGACATCAAGGATCGGCCTTCCGGGACCGCGGACGCGGCGCTCTGTTGCGCCACCGAAGCGCACGCGAACAGCATCGCCGCGACGAGCGCGAGTGCCACGGTCAATACCGGAAACCCGTTCATCGGCGTCCGCTACGACGCCCGGCCACGCCTCGGCGCGACGCACGCGAAGATCCGGGCGTTCGGCCGGGGCGCGACCTGCCGGGCGCAGCGGTGCTCGTTCCGGTCGCAGTCGCCGGAAACGGGTCGGTGACCGGTCGCCCGGGAGGACGCCGCGCGCCGACGACGGACACGAGAACCGGATCGTCTTCGGTCACAGCCACGAAGTGCGCGTCGATGCCCGCCGCGGTAGCAACCTCCATGGCAGCAGGCACCTGGGACTCGGTCGCCAACGTCACCACGACCCCCGAGGCACCGGCTCGTGCTGTTCTCCCGGCGCGATGGGTGTACTCCTTCGCATCGGCGGGTGGATCGACGTGGACGACGACCGAGACGGAATCGACGTGGATTCCCCGTGCCATCACATCCGTTGCAACCAGGACCGGGACATGTCCAGCCTCGAACGACGCCAGCGTTCGGATGCGATTGGCCTGCGTTTTGTCGCCGTGTAGGCCGGCTGCGTTCACCCCCACCGAACGCAGTGACTCGGTCAGGCGATCGACCGCGAACTTCGTTCGGACGAACAGCATGGTCCGTCCGTCTCGCGAAGCGATGGACGCCACCACGGACTCCTTCTCCGATCCAACGACACGGAAGAAATGGTGTCGCGCTGTGCGCTCCGCGATCGGGAGCACGTCGACGGTGTGCGTGACCGGAGAACGGAGATATCGACGGATCAGGTCGTCGACGTCGCCGTCGAGGGTGGCCGAGAACAACATTCGCTGACCCGTCGAGTCGGTACGATCCAGCACCGAGACGACTTGGGGCAGGAATCCCAGATCCGCCATCCTGTCGGCCTCGTCGACCACGGAAATCGTCACCGAACTCAGATCGACGAAGCCTCGGGCAGCCAGATCGTCCAGACGCCCGGGTGTCGCCACCACGACATCCACACCTCGAGCGAGGCGCTCCGCCTGACGCCGGACGGGAACGCCACCGACGACAGCTGCGACTCGCACCCCCAAGGCCAGAGCAGCCTCGTCGAGAGCCTTCTCGATCTGGAGCGCCAGTTCTCGCGTCGGAGCCAGTATCACCGACCGCGGACGGGAGGGTCGGCTACTGCCTCCGCTCAGCCGTTGAAGCAGCGGCAACCCGAACGCCAAGGTCTTACCCGACCCGGTCGGGGCACGCCCGAGAATGTCCGAACCGGCCAACGCATCTTGTACCACCGCGGCCTGAATCGGAAACGGTGACTCGACACCGCTCCTTCGGAGAGCGTGTACCACGACAGGTTTCAGCCCCAGGTTTGCAAATGTCGAGTGGTGGTCGGGCATAGCGGAACAGTACCGCTCCTCATCGACCCGGCCGAGGGACATTCCCATCCGTTCCTCGCGCCGACCGAACCTCGTCGGTGTCGGCGTTTCTGTCGGACCTCTGCGTCATCATCTACCCACTCGAACATGAGTTCGAATATGACGGGCCTACACGACTTCAGGGGGCAGCATGTGCGGGATGTGCAACGGGCAGTCGATCGACGACTACGTCGACTCGGTGGAGACCTTGATCGGGCGATACGGGTGGGCGCTGCAATACGTGTCGTCCAGCGCTGCCGCCGCCCTGGACGGTGAATTCGGGAACAGCGGCCACACCGACGACGACTACGCCGGTGACGGGATGGTCGATCCTGCGTTCTGCTACACGGTGGGACTTGCCGGCATGGGCCACCCAGAGATCGTGATGACGGGTCGGTCACCGGGTGAGTCGGCAGCAGTGCTCAACGTACTCGCTCGTCGAATTCAGTTCGGAGGGCAGCACTTCGAGGCAGGCCAGTACTGCACCGCCGGCGGGTTCGAGGTGTCGTTCGTCGACGTCGCATATCCGGAGGAGTGGCTTCTGATGTGCCGACGTCTCTATCCCGACGGCGCGCTACGCGCCGTACAGGCTGTCTGGCGGGATCACTACGGCAATCTGCCATGGGAAGGGGAGTACCCCTCGACGATCGTGCAACCGATACTCGGTCCGCCGCCGGGGTGGTAGTGGCGATGGAGGCGAACAGCGCCGCTCACGACGGCGACGATCGTGGTGCACCGGACCGCGCACGGTTCGGTGCATCACGATCGGAACGCCTACGCGTCAGGCTTGGACTTCGCTGCGGTCACCGCTCCAGAGAGTGTGGAACTTGCCTTCTGAATCGACGCGCTCATAGGTGTGGGCGCCGAAGAAGTCACGCTGTCCCTGCGTCAGAGCAGCGGGTAGACGCTCGGCACGAAGCGCGTCGTAGTACGCGAGCGAGGAAGCGAACGCCGGGACCGGAATCCCGAGCGAGGCTGCCGTGACGACAACGCGTCGCCAACTGTCGATCGCGTTCTCGATGGCTTCACGGAAGTACGGCGCGAGGATCAGACTCGGCAGCTCGGCATTGTCGTCGTACGCATCCTTGATCCGATCGAGGAATCGAGCGCGAATGATGCAACCGCCGCGCCAGATGGTGGCGAGGTCGCCCGGGTGAAGGTTCCAGTCGTACTCGGTACTGCCGGCTGCGATCTGGTCGAAGCCCTGCGCGTACGCGACGATCTTGGATGCGTACAGAGCACGAGAGATGTCGTGGGTGAACTGCTCCGCGTCGGTGGGCTTGGCTGCGAGTTCACCGGACGCGAGACCGACAGCTGCTTTGCGCTGCCCACGCGATCCCGAGAGTGCGCGGGCGAACACAGCCTCGGCAATGCCGGTCACGGGAACGCCCAGATCCAGGGCGGCCTTGACCGTCCAGCGACCGGTGCCCTTCTGCTCGGCTGCATCGACGATGACGTCGACGAGCGGCTTGCCCGTCTTGGCGTCGACCTGGTTCAGCACCTCGGCCGTGATCTCGACGAGGTAGCTCTCGAGGTCGCCCTTGTTCCATTCCGTGAAAACATCCGCGATCTGCTCAGGCGTGTAGTCCAGAGCATCGCGGAACAAGTTGTAGGCCTCACCGATCAACTGCATGTCGGCGTACTCGATACCGTTGTGCACCATCTTGACGAAGTGACCCGAACCGTCGGGGCCGATGTGCGTGCAGCACGGCGTTCCGTCGACCTGAGCAGCAATCGACTCCAGCAACGGGCCGAGTGCCTTGTACGAGTCCACGGGTCCACCGGGCATGATCGACGGGCCGTTGAGTGCACCTTCTTCACCACCGGAGATTCCCGCTCCGACGAACAGCAGGCCGCGCTTCTTCAGCGCAGCTTCACGGCGAATCGTGTCCGTGTACAGAGCGTTTCCACCATCGATGATGATGTCGCCCTCTTCCATCGCTCCGGCGAGCTCCTCGATCACCGCGTCGGTTGCGTCACCGGCTTTGACCATGATGAGAACCCGACGCGGCTTCTGCAGTGCCGCGACGAACTCCTCGATGGTCTCGGTGCGAACGAAGTTGCCGTCGCTGCCGTGCTCGGCAAGAAGAGCATCCGTCTTGGCGATGCTGCGGTTGTGAAGGGCAACGGTATGACCGTTGCGCGCGAAGTTGCGGGCGATGTTCGAACCCATCACGGCAAGTCCGGTGACACCGATCTGGGCGAGGTCTGACGATTCCACTCCTGAAGTCATGGGTACAGCTTTCCCTGCGACGCCCGGCAATGGAAGTTGGGGGCGATATCCGTGGTGCGAGTGTCGTCACCCCGGACACCGTTCGAACCGAAACGCCGGAGGGCGCCGCCACGAGAATCGTGACAGCGCCCTCCGGCGTCGGAATGCGTTACTCGTCAGTAACTTTGGGGCCGATCAGCGATTGCGAGCGGGCCCGTCGAAACCTTCGTACTCGCGGCGGTCGGTGCGACTCCGAAAACCACCGGACCGCGGAGCGTCGTGCACTGCGTTGGTACGGGGGCGGTCGCCCTGGTAGCCGCCGGTGCGAGGGCGGTCGCCTTGGTAGCCGCCGGTGCGGGGGCGGTCGCCTTGGTAGCCGCCGGTGCGGGGACGGCTGTCGCGGCGGTCACGGGGAGCGGAGCTCACCGCGCGCAGCGGCTCGCCGGACGGCTTCTGCGCTCCCGTGATGCGAGCGAGTTCGTCGGATCCGGGTGACACGTTCACCGAAGTCGACTTCACGCCTGCCATGCCGGTCAGACGCTGAATCTGACGACGCTGGTTGGGCAGGACGATTGCGACGACTGTGCCCTTCTCTCCCGCGCGGGCGGTACGCCCGGCGCGGTGAAGGTAGTCCTTGTGGTCTGCGGGCGGGTCCACATGTACGACGAGGTCGATTCCGTCCACATGGATTCCGCGTGCAGCGACATCGGTAGCGACGAGCACAGGTGTGCGCCCGCTCTTGAAGCGTTCGAGGACCCGCGTGCGCTGGTTCTGAGCCTTGCCGCCGTGCAGGGACTCGGCTGCGATGCCGAGTGCACGAAGGCGGTCGGTGATTCCGTCGCAACCGAGCTTGGTACGAGCGAACATGATGGTGCGACCTTCGCGGGCGCCGATCTCCGACAGGACGATGTCCTTCTGGCCGCGATCGACCATGAGCATGTAGTGCTCCATGGTGCGGACGCTTGCCTTGCCGTCCTGAGTGGAGTGCTCGACGTGGTCGGGCAGGAACTGACGGACGAGTGACTGCACTTCGCGATCGAGCGTGGCGGAGAACAGCAGGCGCTGGCCGTCCGACGGAGTGTCGGCGAGGACTGCGCGCACCTCGGGCAGGAAGCCCATGTCGGCCATCTGGTCTGCTTCGTCGAGAGCGGTGATCTCGATGGAATCGAGGATGCATGTGCTCTGACGGAGGTGATCTGCGAGGCGTCCCGGGGTCGCGACGAGTACGTCGACGCCACGGCGAAGTTGTTCTACCTGCTTGTTGAACGGCATGCCGCCTACGGCTGCACGGACCGTGAGGCCCAGCGCGCCTGCGTAGGGAGTCATGGACTCGACAACCTGGAAAGCGAGTTCGCGCGTCGGTACGAGAACGAGCGAACGGGGACGCTTGGCTGCGGGCCTGTCGGTGTGGCGAGCGAGCCTGGCCAGGATGGGAAGGCCGAAGGCGAGCGTTTTGCCCGAGCCGGTCTGAGCCCGGCCGAGGACGTTCTTGCCGGCGATTGCGTCCGGGAGTGCCATTGCCTGGATGGGCGAGGGCACGGTGATGGAGTTGCGCGCCAAGGCGGCTACCACAGGTTCGGGTAGGCCGAGTTCGGCGAAGGTGACCACGGCGGGATCGCTCGTGGCGTCCGACGCGTCGGGGGTGGATGTACTAGTCGAAACAGCGTGAGTCACGCAGTTGAACCTCTCCGGTTTACGGGCGCGCCAAGAAGCACAAGCTGGGAGAACGCCCACGGAAAGAGGGCACAAACAACAGCTGGAACAAATATCTGACGAGCCAGGGCACTGTCACCTGGCCATCCGTGCGCTGAATCGAATGCGCAGAGTGGGGCTGTTTGTGCCTTTTCGAGTTGCTCGGCCGCAATGGCGACCGATGATCGAGTCTACAAGACAAGCGTTCGATTCGCCGATTCGAACGACTGTGAGCTGGCCGACCCCTCAGGAATGACGCATGAGACGGCTGAGTTCTTCCAGCCAGGGCATGGCGACGAAGATCGTGGGTACGACCAGAATGACCGCAGCTGCGGCATACGCGGCCACCGACGTTCTGACGTCCGTCCTGGGTCCGTTGAGGCGCTTCACTCGAATGAGAGTGCTCGGCCCGCCGGCCGCCATCGCGCCGCGCGGCGCTGTGGAACCGGCACACGTGACGAGCGCTCGGGCGAGGGGAGTGGGTCCGGTGACTTTCACGGCCGAATCGTCCGCGAGAAGTTCGACGAGAAGCTGCACGCTGCCGAGTGCGGACTTGCTACGCACGATCCGCGGGAACGCCTCGTTGACTGCGGTGAACGCCTCGAGTACCAGGTCGTGCCGTGATCGGAGGTGCGACCGTTCGTGGCTGAGGATCGCTTTCACTTCGGCACGGCTGAGATTGGTCAGTACCCCTTCGCTGAGGACGACTCTCTGCCTGAGACCGGGAAGGCAGTAGGCAATGGGCTCGACGGCGTCGAGAACACGAACATCGGCATCTCGGATTCCGGGAAACGGCCGCTCGTCGTCGCTTCCGCGGTCCAGCAAGTCGACGAGCATGCGGTGACGGGCACGCCGCCGCCTGGTCTTCACCGCAACCTGGACGATGGAAAACATCAGTTTCGCGCCGATTCCGAGAGTGATCGCCAGCACCACCACGTACAGAATCCACAGCGGGAGGCCCAGCGCTTCTATTTCGTCGGTGGGCGCCGTCGTCGGCCGACCGTCCGGGCCTGGAACCAGCAACAGTCCACCGATGGCGAGGCCGGAGCTGAAGGCGGAGAACACGGCGGCGACGGCGATTGCCTGCCACAGCACAAGGGCCGCCCGCGGGGCCCGATAGGGCCACGTGGCTTTGCTCAGGAATGCGGGAATCGGACCCGTCAGCAACAGGGCGAGAACCGCGAAGACCAGTGCTGTGGTGGAGTTCATTTCCTCACTAACCGAGGGCAGGAATCAATTCGTGTTGCGATCTTCGATCGTGGGCGATTCCGATTGTGCCACTTCCAGTGCGGCGAGTGCTTCGCGGAGGGCCGCGGCCTCGTCTGCGCCTACCTGCCCGACGAAGTGAACGAGGGCGGCCGCGCGCCCACCGGACTCGGGGGCCTGCGCCAAGGCGTCGACCATGAGGCTTGCAACCAGTTCGTCCCGCCCGTGCAGGGGTATGTAACGGTGCGCGCGGTCGTCTCGCTGCTGGACGACAAGTTGCTTCTTCGCCAGACGTTGAAGAACCGTCATGACGGTGGTGTAGGCGAGTTCACGATGAGTCGCGAGCGCCTCGTGGACCTGCCGCACGGTTTGCGGTTCCGATGAATCCCACAGATGATCCATCACTGCACGCTCGAGTTCGCCTAGACCTGCCATTCGTCCGAGTCTACGGCTAGTCCGACACAAATGCGTACTACTGCCGGTAGTAAGGTCGCCCTGGGCGTGTGGGATGCGTCATATCCGACGTTCCGCCCACCCGGAGGATGACTTTCCGGTGGACTTCGATCGCGTTCACCGAACCGCATCCACTCTGTGTTTATTCTGCAGTCATGAACTGGTTCGTGTCAGCTTCGCTCGTCGACGACACGACGTCTTGGATCACCCTCGCTCTGGGTGCACTCGGCGCCCTGTGGCTGATCGTCAGCCGAACGAAGTGGTACGTCCGCCGAGCACTTCCGATCTGTCTACTCGTTGCGGCCCTCGTCGCAGTGGCGCTCTATTACGTCGTCGAGAAGGTGTGGCGACCGTTCCCCGATCCGATCGAGATCCCGATCTACGTGTGGATCGGGGTGGGACTCGCGGCTCTGTTCGCGGTCGTCCCGCGCGCCGTCGCATCCAGTGGGCTGATCGGCAGGATCGTGACGGTGGTTGCTGCCGTTCTGGTGGTGGCGGCCGCCGCCGCGCAGGTGAACCTCGTGTTCGCCGCCTACCCGACGGTGGGAACGTTGCTCGGTCTGGAGCAATCGGATCGTGTCGATCTGAGCAACGTGCCAGGAACGCAATCGAATCCGGTCACCGGCGATCCACTGGACGCTTCGTGGACGGCGCCCGCATCCATGCCGTCGCAAGGGCGGTTGACGTCGGCGACCATCCCCGGGACGGTGTCCGGATTCTCGGCGAGACCCGCACAGATCTACCTGCCCCCGGCCTACTTCGCCGATCCACGCCCCCTTCTGCCCACCATGGTGCTGATGGCAGGCCAGCCGGGGGAGCCGGAGGATTGGTTGAACGGCGGACAGCTCGCGAGCACGATGGACGCATTCGCCGCCGATCATTCCGGTCTGGCGCCGGTGGTCGTCGTCGCCGACGCCACGGGCTCGACACTGGCCAACCCGTTGTGCGTCGACTCGCCTCTCGGAAACGTCGACACGTATCTCGCAACGGACGTTCCGAACTGGATCGGATCGACGCTCCAGGTGAATCCGGATCCGCGCAGTCGCGTCATCGGAGGACTGTCCTACGGCGGGACATGTTCCATTCAGGTGGCGACCAACCACCCCGACGTCTACCCGACCTTCCTCGACCTGTCCGGGCAGGCCGAGCCCACTCTCGGTGACCGCGGCCGCACCGTCGCCGAGGCGTTCGGCGGGAACGAGGCCGCGTTCGTCGCCGTGAACCCGATGGATCTCCTGAAGACCCGACAGTTCCCGCAGTCGGGGGGAGCATTCGTCGTCGGTGCCGACGACAACGACTACAAACCCGGCCAGAAGGCTATGTACGAGGCCGCGAAAGCCGCAGGCATGGACGTGGTGTATCTCGAAGTGCCGGGGGGACACAGCTTCGCCGTGTGGTCCGAAGGACTGAAGCAAGAACTGCCCTGGCTGATGCAGAGAGTAGGACTCATCTCGTGAACGACATCATCGACGACGCTCAGGCGACCGAACCGTCGGGACCGTCCGGACCGTCGTGGACGGCGAAGCGGAAAGAGCGACTGTCTGCGGCGTGGCGCGGATTCAGCAGGCAGGCCGTTCGGCTGGCCTCGCTGATCGGCTTCGGAATCAAGGGAGCACCGGTCAGTCTGGGTTTGCTCGTCGTGGTGCTCGCGCTCGGTGTGATCGCAGCCGTTGTCGGCGGAAACACGGTGCACCACGCCGTGGCTCTCGGGATCATGCCGGTCGAGGAATGGAAACTGTGGACGGTCCTCACCGCCGGTCTGTTCGCCCCGGGAATCTTCGGTTACGTGGTGTTCGTGGTTGCGGTGTTCGTCGCGGCCGCGCCGATCGAGCGCCGGATCGGGTCGGCGAAGTTCGCCCTCGCGGCCGTCTGCACCCAGGTGCTCGGTGCCGTGTTCGGCCTCGGGATCGCGGCACTGGCGAAGACGTTCGACGCGGACTGGGGTTTCCGGTTGCACGTCGGGACGGCAGTGGGCCCGACGACGTGGATCGTCGGAGTTCTGATGGTAGCGAGCGCTCGCATGGACACGTTGTGGCGGCGACGGATACGCGTCGGGCTTCTGGCTCTGTTGATCACGTCGGCACTGTTCAGCGGGCACCTTCAAGATGTGGTGCGACTTGCCGCGGCGGTCGTCGGACTCGTGCTCGGACCGGCGATCGTCGGGCGGTCGGCTCGCGGGCCGCGTCTGGCGGGCACCCAGCGTGAAGGCCGCGTCCTGGTGGCGTTGGTCGTCGCCGCCAGCGCGCTCGGTCCCGTACTGGCTGCGCTGAGCCCGGACGCGGTCGGGCCGTTCGCAGTGCTGCGGGACGTCGTCAGCGGAGTGCCGTACACGCCGGCAGAGGTCCGTGAAATCTGCGCCGATTCGGCAACCGACCCCGAATGCCGAACCGGACTCCTCGAGCTGAGACTCGGTGGTGTCGGTCCGACGATCCTGTCGTTGATGCCCTCTGTCTTTCTGCTGTTCCTCGCCGATGGACTCCGACGGGGCCGTAAGTTCGCGTGGGGTGCCGCGGTGGTGGCGCAAGTGGTGTTGCTGATCGTGTCCGTCGCGAACTACGCCATCAGGTTCATCGACGCAGGTGACGACGAGTCGGTGTTCTACGGGCTGGAGTCGCCGACCGCGTATCGCACCATCGTGCCGTTTCTGCTTCCGCTGGCAATTCTCGTCGTTCTGGCGCTCACACGGAAGTACTTCGATGTTCGCGCACCGCGGGGGACCTATCGAAAGTTCACGATCTCGGTGCTGGGTACTGCGGTGATCCTGTGGGTTCTGTACGTGCTGTTGGGGTTCGTCGGACGCGGTGGTTTCGATCAGAAGGCATCCTTCCTCGGCTTGATCGCGGACTTCCCGCAGCGTCTGGTGCCGCCGGTGTATCTGCAGTGGCTCGAACCGAGATTGCTTCCGGACAGCATTTTCACCACGTTGCTGTTCGAATGGACCGGGGTCATCTTCTGGGTGTCGTTGTGCGTGTTCGTGCTCTCGACGTTCCTTACCCCTGTCTCACGCGCGGACAGCGCCGCTGCCGAACGTGCACGCGCCCTGCTGACGACCAGTTCCGGGAGCGCGCTGTCGTGGATGACGCTGTGGAAGGGAAATTCCTACTGGTTCTCCGCCGACGGATCCAGTTTCGTTGCCTACCGGGTTATCTCGGGTGTGGCGCTGACGACAGGTGATCCGGTGGGACCGCGCGGGGAACTCCGATCGGCGGTGGTCGACTTCGCGGAGTTCGCATCGAAGAACGGGTGGATCCCGTGCTTCTACTCGGTGACACCGGACGTTCGTGCCATCACGGACAGCATCGGCTGGGGCGGCATCCAGGTGGGGGAGGAGACTGTCCTCGATCTCGCGGATCTGGCCTTCACCGGCAAGAGATTTCAGGACGTCCGTACCGCGCTGAACCGGGCGAAGAAGGTGGGAATCGAGGCCGAGTGGATCAGCTTCCCCGACGCACCGCTTGCCATCACGGATCAGATCACAGCGATCTCCGAGGAGTGGGTGGCGGACAAGGGGATGCCCGAGATGGGGTTCACGCTCGGTGGTCTCGAGGAGGTGGACGATCGAGAGGTGCGCTGCCTCGTCGCTGTCGACGAACACCGGACCGTCCACGGAATCACGTCGTGGATGCCCGTGTACGAGGACGGCGTCGTCGTCGGTTGGACTCTCGATTTCATGCGGAGGCGGTCGGAAGGTTTCAGACCGACGATGGAGTTCTTGATCGCATCCGCTGCAATTATGTTGAAGGAGGAGGGCGTTCGATTCCTCAGCTTGTCCGGTGCGCCGCTCGCGAAGGTGAGCGACGGCAGTGCGTCGGATGCACCGTCGGATGAGGAAGTCACCTTCTACACGCTGCTCGATCGACTTCTCGACGTGCTGGGCAAGACGCTCGAACCCGTCTACGGGTTCAGGTCGCTGCTGGCCTTCAAGTCGAAGTTCCAGCCGCGGTACGAGCCGATGCACATGACGTTCGCCGACCCGGCCGCGTTGCCGAGTATCGGCAATGCGATCGGACGGGCCTATCTCCCGGATGTGTCCCTCGGCCAGGGTTACCGGTTGGTGCGCACGATGATCGAACGTTAGGCGTCCGGCTCGGCGGATGCAGCCGCGGTCTTGGTCGGACCTCCGACCGCTCCGTACACGTGGCGCGTTCCTATGGGGACGATCAGGGGGCGATCGGAGACCGGGTCCTCGATGACGCTCGCCTCGAGACCGAACACGTCCATCAGAAGTTTCTCGGAGATGATGTCCTGAGGCTTCCCGGACTCGACGATTTTGCCCTGCGACATGACGATCAGCTGGTCGCTGTAGCGTACGGCGAGGTTGAGGTCGTGCAGCACCATGATGACGGTGCGGCCCATCTCCTCGTGCAGACGATCCACCAGGTCGAGAACCTCGACGGAATGCGCGAGGTCGAGGTAGGTCGTGGGCTCGTCGAGCAGCAGGATATCGGTGCCTTGCGCGAGCGCCATCGAAATCCATGCTCGCTGGCGTTGACCGCCGGACAACTCGTCGACCGGCCGGTCCGCCAGGTCTCCGACGCCGGTCAGTTCGAGCGCGTTGGCGACCTCGGACTCGTCGTCGGACGACCACTGCCGCACCCAGGACTGGTGCGGGTGCCGGCCGCGGGACACCAGATCGCCGACGGTCAGTCCTTCAGGCGCAGTCGGTGCTTGCGGCAACATGCCGAGGACACGGGCGACGTCCTTCGTGCGCATCGACGAGATCGCTTTGCCGTCGAGTACGACTTTGCCCGCTTTCGGCTTCAGCAGTCGTCCGAGGGAGCGGAGGAGGGTGCTCTTGCCGCAGCCGTTGGGTCCGATGACCGTGGTGATCACGCCGGTGTGCACGTCGAGATCGAGGTTCTCGACGATGATCCGGTCTCCGTAGCCGAGCGTGAGATCTTCGGCGACGAGGCGGGAGGGTTCGGTTGTGGTCATGCGGAGACCTTTCGGTTACTGCGGACGAGCAGGTAGAGGAGGAACGGCCCGCCGAGCGCGGAGGTCACGATTCCGACAGGCAACTCGACCGGAAGGATCGTGCGGGCGATCAGATCGCTGCCGACGACAAGCAAGCCGCCCATCAACCCGGACGCGATGATCGGCGGGCCGGGCGTGCGCAGAATGCGCAGTGCAATCTGAGGTGCCGCCAACGCCACGAATCCGATGGGACCGGCAGCGGCGGTAGCGATGGCCGCGAGCGCCACCGACGCCAGGAGCAGCGTGGCCTGACCCGACTGGAGGCGCACACCGAGCGAACGGGCGTTGTCGTCGCCGAGTCGGAGGGCGCCGAGAGTGAACGTGGAGATGATGGTGATGCCGCCGATCAGCACCAGTGCACACAGAACCGGCCAGACCTTGCTCCAGTCGGCACCGTTCAAGGACCCGTTGAGCCACAACTGGGCGCGGGAGACGTCGTTGATGTCCGCACTGATCAGCAGCCAGCCGATGGCCGCGGTGAGCATCGCGTTGATGGCGATACCGACGAGGATGAGCCGGAATCCTTCGACGCCACGCTTCCATGCCAGCGTGTAGATGAGCACCGCTGTCAGGACACCACCGACGAGCGCTGCCAGCGGAAGGCCGACGGTAGCCAGGATGCCGACGAACGTGCCGCCGCCACCGAGAACGATGAGTGCTACTGCGGCCGCGCTCGCACCGGCGGTGATGCCCAGAATGTCCGGGCTGGCGAGTGAGTTGCGCGAGATCGACTGGGTCACGGCGCCGGAGATGCCCAGAGCCATTCCCACCAGAAGTCCGGTGAGCGAACGAGGCAGCCGAAGGTCCATCACGATGAACCTGTCGATGCGAGAACCGCCCCCGAACAGCACTTCTGTCACCTGAGGTATGGACAGCGGAAAGTCGCCGCGGCCGATGTTGATGCAGACGACCAGGAACAGCGCCGCGAGCATCACGAGGTTGACGAGAACCATGAGGGGACGCCGAACCAGAGACAGCGGCCCGAGCCGGAACGGCGGACGTGACGGGACCGTACGGACCGCGTCGGGTCCGGCAGCGCCGTTCGCCGACGCGTTCTTGGTCAAGGACGAGGTCACAGGCTTGCCAACTTCCGACGACGAACGAGAGCGATGAAGAACGGAGCGCCGAAGAGGGCGAGCACGATCCCGACCTGCAGTTCTCCGGGGCGAACCACGACGCGGCCGATGACGTCGGCGATCATCAGCATGACGCCTCCCATGAGTCCGGCGTACGGAACCAGCCATCGATAGTCCGGGCCGGTGACCACCCGCGCGACGTGCGGCACGACCAGGCCGATGAAGGCGATCGGACCGCACGCGGCGGTGGCGGCACCGGTGAGCAGGGTGATGGCGATGATCCCGACTGTGCGGGTGAGCGCGATGTTGGTGCCCAGGGAGCGAGCGACGTCCTCACCGAGACTCATCACGTTGAGGCCGGGCGTGCTGGCGAGCGCGATGAGAACTCCGACGACGAGGAACGGCAGTACCTGCCAGAGGACGTCGAGCCCTCGACCGGCGACCGAGCCCACCGACCAGAAGCGGTAGCCGTCGAGACTTGTCTGATCCAACAGGACGATGGCATTGGTCATCGCGGACAGGAAGAACGCCACGCCCGCGCCGGCGAGCGCGAGATTGAGTGGACTGGCTTTGCCGTTTCCGGCGGAGGACAGACCGAACACCACCACACTGGCGATGGCCGAGCCGGCGAAAGCGAACCACAGGTACTGGCTGGGCGAGTTGAAGCGGAAAAGGTAGATCGACAGGACCACGAGGAACGCTGCACCGGCATTGAGTCCGAGCAGACCCGCGTCGGCGAGTGGGTTTCGGGTGTGGCCCTGGATAAGTGCGCCTGCGATGCCGAGCGCGATTCCCACCACGAGCGCGAGGAGTGTGCGCGGTATCCGCAGACTGCGCACGATGATGTCGGTGTCGGTTCCCGTCGAACTCCACAAGGCGTGGCCGATTTCAGCGAACGTCAGCGGGCGCGCTCCGATCGCGATGCTCGCGAGGATCGCGGCGGCGAGAGCAACCGTCAGGATCACGAGGCCGAGGATGCGTCGTTTGCGGATGCCCGCAACGGAATTGTCGCGTGCTATCGGCTCGAACAGTTCGTCGGCGGCTGTCTTCTCGCGAACTACCTCGGTACCGCTTCGCCCGATGCCGAATTGCCGCAGCATGGCCCGTCGCACGCCGAGCGCGTTGCCATCGGCACCATCCCGAACGATCAGGTTCGTCCAGCGCTTGCCGGTGCTCTGGCCGTCCTTGCCTTCCCGATATCCCTGATTCCACAGGAGGAGGCCGACTGCAACCGCGACTGCAATTGCACCGAAGACGAACCGGTCCGCTTGACCACCACCGTTGTCGTCACGGAGCGAGTCGACGATCGACCATCCGATACCCAACGGAAGAAGCACAATCGCAAGATCGACGATCGTCGCGGCGATGCGCGGAGCCCATGGCGCCGGCCCGCGGGGAATCTCTTCCTTGGCGAAATCGTCGTCCGGGGCGGGGTGAGTGTTTCCCGAACCCAGCAATGGTGCCGTCGTCACTGTGTTCGTGACTCCTCACTGTGGTTGATGGATTAAGCGTTAGGTTACGGAACCCTTGTTCATTCTGCGCGTCCAGGTAAGGCAAGCCAAGCCGAATGGGGTGACATGTCGTACATTGCGCAGCCTTCTCGTCGAATCTGCACTTGGTTAGGCTAACCTACCTAAAGCAACGCAACGAAGATCGACCGTCACGAGAGGAGTGTTCCGGTGTCACTTGCAACTGCTGCGTCCGATGCCTGGGCCGATGTGCACCGTTCGTACGAACACAACGGAGGGGGCAGCCCCCTGGCGCGGTCGTGCACGCGCCTTCGGGCGCTCAATCCCGACTACCCGCGCATGTACGCAGTCGCCGCGATGGCCACCGAAGGCAAGCGGCGGTGGTGGCACCTCGCGACCGGACTCGAGGACGGCCGGGTCGACTCGATGCTCGGCAGATCGCTGGAGGATCTCGGCTCGATGGAGGCTGCGGCCCATCAGGTCGCGACGGCGCTGGTGCACGCGGTCGTCGGCCGCGTCGCCGCGCTGGTGGTACTCGAGGGGCGAGCGTGGGACCCCGGAATCGACAACCTCTGGATTCACATGGACAGCGACGGCGGTATCGACTGGGCGGGCGTGGGGTCACCGAATTTGCGCGTGCTGCCGGACGACCCGCTCGAGTCGACGCCCGGCACGGTTACTCTCCCGTGCGAGGAAGCGCTGCTCGTGTGGACCGCGCACCGTTGCATCACCTCGCTGACTGCAGTTCTGAGGTCCATCTCCGCCAGGGCGCCGTTCGACGCGTCCACGTTCTGGAGCCTCGTCGGCGATTCGATCCTCGGTGCCTCGACGTACATTCCGGTGCTTGCGAACACCTTTGCTTCCGACAGTGCGCGGCGTGGGCAGGCATTGCTCGACGCGTTCGTCGCCGCGGGCGCACCGGTCCGCGCCCGGCCCTGCCCACGTACGCGACTACGTGCCTCCTAGCCCTTGCTAATTCAGGTAAGGCTAGCCTACAGTTCTGGGTGAACCACCGGACCGCGCCGGAGTCCTGAGGGCTGCAGAGACTCCCGGTCCTTGCCACGGCGGGGCCCCCATCT
>NZ_JMEX01000005.1:147290-160751 GCF_000760735.1 Rhodococcoides fascians A44A
GCGGAGATGACGGAACTCTGCGCGCAGGGTTTCGACGGCGCAGTCGGACTCGTGTACACCGAAGTGTCCGCAGACCGCGTACGCGCAACGTGGGACGTGACGCCGAGGCTGCACCAGCCGGCCGGGATCATGCACGGCGGCGTCCTGTGCTCCGTCGTGGAGTCGATGGCCAGTATCGGGGCGAGCGTCTGGCTCGGTTCGCGCGGACACGTCGTCGGCGTGAACAACAACACCGACTTCCTGCGGGCATCGAGAGAGGGAACCCTCGTCGCCGAAGCGCGTCCGATCCATCGCGGTCGCACCCAGCAGTTGTGGCAGGTGGACATCACCAACGAGGCCGGAAAAGCCGTCGCGCAGGGCAAGGTTCGATTGGCCAACATCACCGACACCGCAGCACTCGGCCACGGAACCACCGAGTGAAGACCGGACGAGCCGCACCATCGGTAGGCGTTCTGGGACACTGACACGGTGAGCAACGCACCCATCTCCGGATCACCCGACGACCAGAACGAGTCCGCGCGGCAGCGAGCACGCTTGTCCGACGCTGCGCTCGACCGCATCGAGTCGATTCTCGGTCCCGTCGACGACGCTCTCGCCGCAGATTTCCCCGGTGACCGGATCGGTGGGCAGCCCATCCACACGATCTACGTAGCCGCATCTGCGGCCGGGGTGGACATTCCGGCAAGGTGGGGACAGCAGGCGCTTAGCCTGATCGACGAGAACCAGGAGGTGTTCGATTCGATCGACTCGGTCGGTGTGCTGCCGCGCGTTCGAGAAGCGTTGGCGACGCGCCCGATTCAAGATCTGCGCATCGACTTCGAGGACGGCTACGGCTGGCGTGCGGACGAGACCGAGGACGCACACGCCCGCGAGGCGGGACGAATTCTCGCATCCCTGGCTGCCGACCCCTTGGGCCCGCAGTGGTGCGGAATCCGCCCCAAGGGACTGGCACCGCACGAACGCCGCCGGGGTATCAGGACTCTGGAGCTGGTTCTCGACGGAGCCGGGGGAGTGCCGTCGGGATTCGTGTTCACGGTGCCCAAACTACGAGCTGCCGAGCAGGTCGACGCAGTGGTCGCTCTGTGCGAGGAGATCGAGCGAGCGCATGGACTTCCGGACCGAGCGCTTCGATTCGAGCTTCAGATCGAGAGTCCTCAGGCCGTCGTCGGCAGCGACGGGACCGCAACACTCGCGCGTGCCCTGGGACGCGCGGACGGTCGGTGCACCTCACTGCACTACGGGACGTACGACTACAGCGCGGCATGCGGAATCACGTCCGCTCAGCAATCCCTCGAACATCCGGTGGCGGATCACGCGAAGGCGGTGATGCTGGCAGCCACGGCACAAACGGGGATCTGGGTGAGCGACGGCTCGACGCAGGTGGTTCCGAGTGGGACACCGGCCGAGGTCGACAGCGCCATCCGGCGCCACGCCGGCCTGGTCACCCGATCCCTCGAGCGCGGCTTCTATCAAGGGTGGGACATGCACCCGACCCACCTCGCGACGCGATGGACTGCGACGTTGTCGTTCTTCCGGTCGGCGATGCCGACGGCCGCGTCGCGGGTTGCGGCGTACCTCGACACAACGTCGGGCGGCATGATGGACGAGCCTGCCACCGCTCAGGCACTGGCCGCGGTCCTCGTTCGCGGTCTGGATTGCGGGGCGGTCGACGCCGCCGAGCTCGAGTCGCTGTCACCTCTCGTCACTCGGGACGTTCTGCACGGACTGCTGGCTCGTACCGTCGGCGGGCCTTCGGCCCAGTCGTAGCGGTCGGCCGGCCGTACCCTGCCGCAAACGAGCACACGTGCCAGAATGTCCGGTACTGCCTGCGTCGGGCAGGACGGGTTACGGATGGAGATCGAATGCGGCTGACTCCGCACGAGCAGGACCGGCTGCTCCTCAGTTACGCAGCCGAATTGGCACGTAGGCGTCGTAGTCGAGGTCGGCTGCTCAATCACCCGGAAGCAGTCGCGCTCATCACCGATCACCTTCTCGAGGGCGCACGCGACGGAAAATCCGTTGCCGAGCTCATGGCATCGGGGCGCGAGGTCCTGTCGGCCGACGACGTCATCAGCGGAGTTCCCGAACTACTTCCCGAGGTTCAGGTCGAAGCGACGTTCCCCGACGGCACCAAATTGATCACCGTCCATGAACCCATTTCTCCGAAACGGGGTGACGGGCATCTGATTCCAGGTGAAGTCCTCACCGAGGACGGCGTCATCGAACTGAACGAGGGTGCTGACCTCGTGACGCTCGAGGTGGTCAACACCGGTGATCGTCCGGTGCAGGTGGGAAGCCACGTCCATTTTCCCCAGGCGAACGAGGCGCTGTCGTACGATCGCGCGCAGGCGCACGGACGACGGCTGGACATTCCCGCCGGCACTGCGGTGCGGTTCGAGCCCGGCATCACCATGACAGTCTCACTCGTTCCTCTCGGCGGAAGCCGAGAAGTGTACGGACTGAGTTCGAATCCTCCCGGAAAGCTCGATGCCTGATGGCCCAGCTCAGTCGTTCTCGATACGCGCAGTTGTTCGGCCCCACCACAGGTGATCGAATCCGGTTGGCGGACACTGACCTTCTGATCGAAGTGACCGAGGACCGAAGTGGTGGTCCAGGACTGGCCGGGGAAGAAGCAGTCTTCGGCGGCGGGAAGGTGATCCGCGAGTCGATGGGGCAGTCGCGCGCAACGCGGGCCGACGGAGCCCCCGATACCGTCATCACGGGAGTCGTCGTCGTCGACTACTGGGGAATAATCAAGGCGGACATCGGTATTCGCGATGGGCGGATCGTCGCGCTCGGCAAGGCCGGCAACCCCGACACGATGACCGGTGTCCATCCGGACCTCGTCATCGGTCCGTCGACCGAGATCATCGCAGGCAACGGCAAGATCGTCACGGCCGGTGGAATCGACTGCCACGTGCATTTCATCTGCCCGCAGATCATGGACGAAGCGTTGGCGGGCGGAATCACCACCGTGATCGGCGGAGGAACCGGACCTGCCGAGGGCAGCAAAGCTACAACCGTCACCCCGGGTGCCTGGCACTTGTCGAGAATGTTGGAAGCACTCGACGGCTGGCCGATGAACATCGTCCTGCTCGGCAAGGGCAACACCGTCAGCACCGAAGCGATGTGGGAGCAGCTGCGCGCCGGCGCATCGGGTTTCAAACTTCACGAGGACTGGGGCTCCACTCCCGCTGCCATCGACGCGTGCCTTCGTGTGTGCGAGGACGCAGGCGTGCAGGCCGCTCTGCACTCGGACACACTCAACGAAGCCGGGTTCGTCGAGACCACCCTGGATGCGATCGCGGGTCGCGGCATTCACGCGTACCACACCGAAGGTGCGGGAGGTGGGCACGCACCCGACATCATCACCGTCGCGTCGTACGGGCACGTGCTGCCGAGTTCGACCAATCCCACTCGGCCGCACACGGTCAACACGCTCGACGAACATCTCGACATGCTGATGGTGTGTCACCACCTCAGTCCGTCCATCCCGGAGGATCTCGCCTTCGCCGAGAGCCGAATTCGGCCGTCCACCATCGCCGCCGAGGACTTGCTGCACGACATCGGAGCAATCTCCATGATCGGCAGCGACGCACAGGCCATGGGCAGGATCGGGGAGGTCGTGTTGCGCACCTGGCAGACGGCCCACGTGATGAAGAAACGACGGGGGTTCCTCCCCGGGGACACCCGCGCGGACAACAATCGTGTGCAGCGCTACATCGCGAAATACACGATCTGCCCTGCCGTCGCGCACGGTCTCGACGCCGAGGTCGGTTCCATCGAACCAGGCAAGCTGGCCGACCTCGTGCTGTGGGATCCGGCGTTCTTCGGTGTCCGGCCGCACGCGGTGATCAAGGGCGGGATGATCGCATGGGCGCAGATGGGGGACGCGAATGCGTCGATCCCTACCCCTCAGCCGGAGCTGCCCAGACCGATGTTCGGCGCATCACCCAAGGCCGCAGCAGCCACATCGGTGCACTTCGTCGCCCCTCAGGCGATCGAGGACGGTTTGGCGAATCGACTCGACTGCGACAGACGGCTGGTTGCGGTCGGGAACGTTCGGGCGGTGGGCAAGGCCGACATGCCGCTCAATGACGCGCAGCCCCGCATCGAGGTCGATCCCGATTCGTTCACCGTGAAGATCGACGGCGACGTCTGGACCGAGCAGCCTGCTACCGAACTTCCGATGGCGCAGAGGTACTTCCTCTTTTGAGCGCGGTCGTGCACGAAATCTCCATGATCATGTCGCTGGCGGATTCACGGTTACCTACCGGTGGTCACGTCCACTCGGGCGGCATCGAAGAAGCCATCGAACAAGGGCTCGTGCGGGACATCGACACCGTGGAAGCTTTTCTGATCCGTCGACTCAGGACCAGCGGTGCGGTGACGGCGTCCCTCGCGGCCGCGGTATGTGAGTCGGTTCTCGACGTGGACGTCGCCGAGGACGAATGCGACGCACGTATTCCGTCGCCGGCTGCGCGGGCCGCGTCGCGGGCACAGGGGAGAGGATTGCTCAGGCTCGCCCGTGCGAGTTGGCCGCATCAGCAGTGGGAGTCGGCACCGCGTCGACCCCACCTGGCCGTCGTCGCCGGTCTCGTCGGTCGCGCTGCGACACTGCCGGGCCAGGCCATCGCGTCGGTGCAGGTGTACACCACGATGACCGGGTCCGCGATCGCAGCACAGCGACTGCTCGCCCTCGATCCGTCGGACGTCGCGGCATGCACGTTGCGGCTCGCTCGCACCTGCGACGAGGTGGCGGACGAGGTGTGCGCCTTGCTGCCCACCTTGGTGGATCTGTCCGACCCGCTGCTCGACGTGCTGGCGGAGAACCACGCGGCGCGCGAGCGGCCGCTGTTCGTATCCTGAAGACCGACCCGTTCATTCGAACGACATCATCTGCATCACCGAGTCACGAAAGGCCGAAACACAATGCCTCCGCATCTCATCGACGGCGAGCCGCACGACCACAGCCTCGACCGACCGAAGCGCACTCGAGTCCCCGGCGAAGCACTCCGCATCGGTATCGGCGGTCCGGTGGGATCCGGTAAGACCGCTCTGGTCGCTGCGCTGTGCCGCGAACTGCGCGACGAACTGTCGCTCGGAGTGCTGACGAACGACATCTACACGACCGAGGATGCCGACTTCCTCCGTCGGCACGCCGTCCTACCCGACGAGAGAATCACTGCGGTTCAGACCGGCGGATGCCCGCACACCGCGATTCGCGACGACATCACGGCGAACCTCGATGCCATCGACGACCTCGTCGACGAGAACCCGCCACTCGATCTGATTCTGGTCGAGTCCGGCGGTGACAACCTGACGGCAACCTTCTCGTCCGGTCTCATCGACGTCCAGATCTTCGTCGTCGACGTTGCCGGCGGCGACAAGGTACCGCGTAAAGGTGGTCCCGGCGTTACCTTCTCGGATCTCCTGGTGATCAACAAGACCGACCTGGCGCCGTACGTGGGTGCCGATCTGGAGGTCATGCGAGGTGATGCGGAAAAGGTACGCGAGGGCCGACCGACCGCGATGATCTCCCTGACGGACGACCCGTCGGCATCGACAGTGCTCGAATGGGTCCGGGCGCGGCTGAAGGAGACGGCCGCGGCCGATGCGCACTGAGCTCGTCATCGTCGCCAGTGCCGAGCGCAGTCCGCGGATCATCTCGTCCGGCGGACTGTCCGGGCGCTTGACCGGTCCGGACACCGTACACATGATCGGCACGGCCGCAACACCTCTGGGCGGCGACGAGATGCGAATCCGCGTCGAGGTGGGAAAAGGTGCCAGCCTGGCAGTCCACAGTGTCGCGGCGACCCTGGCATTGCCGAGCGCCGCGACTACCGAGTCGCATTCGTGGTGGTCGTTCCACGTCGAGGACGGTGGCAGGCTGTTGTTCGACCCGGAACCCATGATCGTCGCGGCCGACGCGCGGCACCACTCGCGCACCGACGTTCGCTTCTCGGACTCGGGGGCGATCCACATCCGTGAGCGCATACAGATCGGCCGGGCCGGGGAGCGTGCAGGTTCCTGGTACGGCACAGTCTTCTCGGATGTCGACTGCGGCGGGGGCCGAGTCCGCCCGCACTTGCGGCACCGTGTGGAACTCGGCGTCGGCACATCGGGACACGACGTCATCTCCGCACCGATGGCGATGTCGAGCACCATCCGTTTCCCAGACGATCGCACTGCGGAAGCCGGACGATCGTGGGTTCGGATGCCACTGGCGGCCGGCGGCAGCCTCTCCACCGCAACCGGCAGCAGAATAGACACGCTAGCGTTGCCCACATGATGGACGGAGATGTGCGCAACGCGCAGTCGCCCGGCACTGCCCCGTTCGAACCCGAGCACGTGGAGCAAGCGCGCGCCGCGGTGGACGCGGTACACAATCTGGACGATTGGGTGCAGCGGTTCGATCTATTGGGTGATCCGACGCGGTTGCGCATTCTGCTCTGTATGCACCGCGCGCCGGGAATTTGCGTCACCGACCTGGCGCTTGCCCTGTCGATGACGTCGACCTCGGTCTCGCACGCGCTGCGCCTGCTCAGGAACGAGGGGTGGGTTGCAGTGCAGCGGGACGGCAAGAGGATGACGTACCGGCTCGACGACGACACCGTTCATCGCATGCTTCACGAACTCGGCGCCACCCATGCACATCATGTGCACGAGTGACGCCGAGGAGGAGTGACTGCAGACGGGGTCAGCCGGCTGCTTTCTGTTCTTGTTCCGCCCTGGCCTTGCGACCCGACTCGCTGTCGCCCGGACTTTCCGACGCTTCGATCGAATTGAGTTGTTCGATGGCCAACCTCGCGAAGACCTGCTGTTCGGTCGACGCCATCTGTGCGCGTCCGCGTCCGAGGAAGGTCACGAACCAGGAGATGACGGTGGTGATGCGACTGCGGTACCCGACGAGGTAGTACAGGTGCAGCGCGAGCCACATGACCCACGCGATGAAACCGCCGAACTCGAGCTTGCCGACCTTGGCGACCGCGTTGAAGCGCGAGACGGTGGCCATCGAACCCTTGTCGAAGTACTTGAAGGGCTGACGCTGACTCGGATCCTCGCCTTTGAGCGACGCCTTGATCTGCTTGGCCGCGTAGTTCGCACCCTGGATCGCGCCCTGCGCCATTCCGGGAACATCCTTGACCGACATCAAGTCACCGACGACGAACACGTTCGGGTGGCCCTTGACCGTGAGGTCCGGCTCCACGATGACGCGGCCTGCACGGTCGGTCTCGGACTCCGACTGGTCGGCGAGCTGCTTGCCGAGCGCGCTTCCCTGGACGCCGGCGGACCATACCTTGCACTGTGCTTCGATGCGGCGCGTCGTGCCGTCCTTCTCCTTGACGGTGAGTCCGTCGTTGTCGACGTCGGTGACCATCGCGTTGAGCTGAATCTCCACGCCGAGCTTCTCGAGCCGGTCCGCGGCCTTCTTGCCCAGTTTCTCGCCCATCGGTGGGAGCACAGCGGGGGCCGCGTCGAGAAGGATCACGCGAGCGTCGCGGGGGTCGATGTTGCGGAACGCCCCGTCCAGCGTGCGATCTGCGAGCTCGGCGATCTGGCCTGCCAGTTCGACTCCGGTCGGTCCGGCGCCGACGACGACGAACGTCATCAGTCGGTCGCGTTCTTCTTGGTCGTTGGACAGTTCGGCCTGCTCGAATGCGCCCAGGATGCGGCCGCGGAGCTCGAGAGCGTCGTCGATGGTCTTCATGCCCGGCGCGAACTCGGCGAAGTGATCGTTGCCGAAGTAGGACTGCTGCGCGCCCGCTGCGACGATCAGGCTGTCGAAGTGCGTCACCGTCACGCGCTCGAGGAGCTTGGACGTCACTGTCTTCGCCGACAGATCGATGTCGAGGACTTCACCCATGAGTACTTCGGCGTTCTTCTGCTTGCGCAGGATGACTCGGGTCGTGGGAGCGATCTCACCGACCGAGAGAATGCCCGTCGCGACCTGATAGAGCAGTGGCTGGAAGAGGTGGTGCGTGGTCTTGGCCACGAGGGTGATGTCGACGTCGGCCTTCTTGAGTGCCTTGACGCCGAAGAGACCGCCGAACCCGGAACCGATGACAACGACGTGATGGCGCTTCGATTCGACCGGTTGGATGCTCATTACCTGCTCCCTTGAAAATTAGATGTAGCTGCAACGGTAGTCGCCGCCGATCAGGGCGTCTCGGCAAGGTTCCCATGCGGCGGCTCGTCACGCCCGGCAGTTCGGCTCGTACACGCGGTGACCTGGGATGCGTCGACCCTCGATGGTTGCGGAAGCGGCAGGGTGTGTGGTGAGTGCGCTCTTGATCGCTTCAGAAGCGGATCCGATTCTGTGGCGGAACACAAGGAGTCGACGCGATTGGCCCAAAGCCTGGTTTTTCGGTTCCCTGGGGTTCATACTCTGACCATGTTCGAGATAAGTGTTACCGAGAGTAACCTCAACACGTCGGTCGTCACCGTCGCTCAGGGGAGCGGCGGTCAGGGCGGGGGAGCCGCACTCGACCAGGTCTTCGGTATGAGCGCCGCGGCGGGAGTGATTTCACTCGGCCTGCTCTACCTTGCCTTTCTGCACCGTACTCGCCGCATCACCTGGCTGGGCCGACTTGCGGACTACGCCGGCGCGAAGACCAACCTCCCCGGGTGGGCAGCTCTGCCGTTGGTGATGTTCATATCGACGATTCTGACCGCGTTCCTTGGCTTCATCTGGGACGTCAGCCTGCACATCGGACGCGGACGCGACGAGGGGCCGCTCGCCAACCCGGCGCACTACTTCATCCTGGTCGGGTTGTTCTTCCTGTTCATCGCTGGTGCGCTCGCGATGATCCTGCCTCTCGACGAGAAGCCCGGCCGCGCCGCGATCAAGTTGACCCGCACGTGGTACGTCCCGACCGGTGGAGTGCTCATCATGGGGGCCGGCCTGTACGCCCTCATCGGATTTCCTCTCGACGACATCTGGCACCGCATCTTCGGTCAGGACGTGACGCTCTGGGGACCGACTCACCTGATGTTGATCGGCGGCGCCGGACTGTCCCTCGTCGGTGTGATTCTGCTCGAGCACGAAGGTCGAATCTCCATGGGCTCGGACGCCGATGGTCCCGATCCGCGCTGGCATCGGAGTCCGGTCCTGACGTGGTTGTTGCGCAGCTCCGCGTTCGGCGGATTGCTGATCGGTCTGTCGGTGTTCCAGATCGAATACGACTTCGGCGTCGAGCAGTTCCAGCTGATCTTCCAGCCGATGCTCATCGCGGGTGCGGGTGCCTTCGCGTTGATCGCCGCCCGCTTGATGGTCGGGCCCGGTGCCGCGGTGTTCGCTGTGGCGTTCGCCGCCGTCGTTCGGGAAATCACCGCTCTGCTCGTCGGACCGGTGTTCGGGGAGCCTCACAATGTGTTCGCTCTGTACCTGGGTGCAGCGGTCGTCGTCGAGGTTATCGCGCTCACCCCGCTGGTGAAACGCCGTCTGCTGTTCGGTGCAGTCGCCGGCCTGGGAGTCGGAACCGTCGGAATCTGGGGCGAATCGCTCTGGGTCGACGCCGTTCATCTGTTTCCGTGGACATCGAGCATGTGGCTCGACACCCTGCTGATGACCGTCCCGGTCGGTGTCACCACCGGCCTCGCCGCGGGTCTGTTCGCGCAAGCGCTGACCGGCGACGGGCTGCCCGGACCGGCCGTTCGCCGAACTGTCGTGTTCGCGATGATTCTCGCCCTCGGTGGCACCGTGGCCAACGGCCTTGCCTTCGAGGTGCCTACGGACGCCACTGCGACAGTGCGGTTGACGGACGCGGAACCTGTGGACGGTTTCCGCATGGTGACCGCCGAGGTGGAGATCGATCCGATAGATCTCGTCAGCGACGACCCCGAATGGGTCTCGATTCTCGCGTGGCAGGGCGGGGGAGACACGCTACGCGGCTTGGTGGTCGACCGACTGGAGGCCACCGGACCCGGCACCTTCCGGTCCACGAAGCCGGTCCCGGTCGACGGCACATGGAAGACCGTCCTCCGCATTCACGACGGTCGCACCCTGACGGCGGCACCGGTGTTCATGGCGGCCGACGAGGGCATCGGAGCAGAGGAGGTGTCCGCCGACGCGTCGTTCACTCGTGACCTGGTCTCGGAGATCACGCTGTTGCAGCGAGAACGGAACTTCGACCATCCGACGTGGTTGTTCGCCGCGGCGTCGCTCGTCGTTCTCGTGTGCACACTGCTGTTGGTCTGGGCTCTTTCCTGGGGAACGGTGCGTATCAGCTCGGTGACTCCCCGAAACTCGCTGCGCACCTCGAGTGAGCACAGAACACCCAGTCGCACATGACAGTTCATCTTTCGAGCTCGCAAGACGTCGTCTACCTCGCGGATCACTCGGTCGTGCTGGCGCTGCCGGCTCTGATGCCGGCGTTCATCATCGTCGCAGTCGTTCTGTACATCGTCGCGAAGGACCGACGTGCGGAGAGAAACGAGAACGCCGAGAACGAATCCGCCGACTTGCCCGACCGGAGCTCGGACGACCTGCCCAAAGGCCACGACGATGGGAAGAAGAAATGAAGTACGGCCGCTGCGCCGCTGTGACGGGCGCTGCGATGTTGTTCCTCACTGTCGGATGCTCGTCCGCTTCGGACACCGGCAGCAGCACCGCGGCGACGTCCTCGGCCGCCGAGGCGTCCACGGTGGCCGATCCGCAACCTGTCGGCACGGTCATCGATGTCACCATCACGGGCGGTGACATCTCACCCACCAACGAGCGTCTGGACGCAGTCGTAGGTGAGCCCATCACGCTGCGGGTGAACAGCGACACGACGGACGAACTGCACATACATTCGGTGCCGGACCACACGTTCGAGGTGGAGGCGAAAGCCGAGCAGACCTTCGAGTTCACCGTGGACGTGCCCGGTTCGGTGGCGATCGAGCTTCATCACGCCGATCGCACCGTCGCGACGCTCGCTGTCAGGCCGTGATCCTCGCCCACGGGTTGGGCGGTTCCACCGATCTGCCCCTGCCGGTCACGTTCGTCCTGATCGGGGGAGCCTGGGCGTTGTCGATTTCGTTCGCCGTTCTGATCTTCGCTTGGCGCACACCACGACTGGATCCGCGCAGGCGGTGGGCCACCGTTCCTCCTACGGCGCAGCGTTTCGTCGATGCACCCCCCACTCGATGGACGCTGCGTCTCGTGGCGCTCGCTTTCTCGGTGTACGTAGGGTGGGCTGCGTACGCAGGGCCGGAAGATGCGACGAACGCGCTCCCCGGGGTGTTCTACGTTCTCCTGTGGGTCGGCCTGCCGATCGCGTCGGCGTTCCTGGGCCCGGTATGGCGCATTGTGTCGCCGGTCCGGACGATTCACGCGCTCGTGTGCAGAGCGCTACGCCGCCCCACCGCTACCGGACTGATCGAGTATCCCGCTCGGTTGGGTGCATGGCCTGCCGTCGTAGGGCTGTTCGCATTCGTCTGGCTCGAGCTCGCGTACTCCGATCCAGGTTCCGTGGACGCCATTCGGACGTGGTGTTCGGCGTACGCACTTCTGATGCTCGCCGGGGCTATGACGTTCGGAGACACGTGGTTCGACAACGGCGATCCGTTCGAGAAGTACAGCGACACGATTGCACGCCTGGCCCCCCTCGCCAGATCACCCGAAGGCCAGCTCGTGCTGCGAAATCCGCTCGACGGTCTACCGACGTTCCCGGTGCTTCCGGGTTCGGTGGGGGTCGTGGCCGTTCTCCTCGGATCGACTGCATTCGACAGTGCGTCGCAGCTACCGGCCTGGCGCAATGTCGTCGACGACGTATCGGGATCCAGCGGCGGGGCGGTCGCGTTCCGCACTGTCGGTCTGCTCGCCCTGGTGTCGATCGTGGGGGTCGCGTTCTGGCTCTGCTGCCAGGCCACCGGCGGAGTGTCCCGAACCGAACGTCGAGCGCTCCCGGGGGCGTTGGCGCATTCGCTCATCCCGATCGCATTCGGCTACGTGCTGGCTCACTACCTGACCTATTTCGTCGAGAAGGGCCAGAGCACCGTTCTGCTACTGACCGATCCGCTCGGTGACGGGTGGGATCTGCTCGGGCAGCAGGGGTGGGAAGTGTCCTACGTGTTGTCCGAGCACCCTGGCGTCGTGTCCTCGATCAAGGTTCTGTGTGTTCTGCTCGGCCACATCCTCGGAGTCGCCGCCGCCCACGACGCATCCCTGCGAATTCTGCCGCACGCCCACCGATTGAGTGGTCAGTTGGCTCTGATGGTGCTGATGGTCTTTTTCACCTTCGGGGGCCTGTTTCTGCTGTTCGGGGGCTGATTTCCGACCCGTCTCTTCTTACTCGAGCAACGAGTTAAATGAGCGAACTTTCTATTGTCAGGACAAATGCTTGACATTGGCGTGTGATCCGGATTACATATTGAGCGCAACATCGATTGGTTCACCCGTTCCATGGCGGAACGGCGTCGAGAAAGAGAATTGATGAAACTTCAGACGAGTCACGGCACAGGCCGACCAGGTTCACTCCGCGTGCTCCGTACCGGCGCCGTCCTCGGGTTGGCGCTGTGCGCCACCGTGGCTGCGGGATGCTCCAGCACCGGCGGTGCTCCGGAGAGCTCCGGCGGAGGCTCCAACGCAGGTACCGCCGACACACCCCGCGCGACCATCGCAATGATCACGCACGAAGTTCCCGGCGACACGTTCTGGGACCTGATCCGCAAGGGCGCAGAAGCCGCAGCTGCAAAGGACAACATCGAGCTTCGCTACTCCGCGGACCCGGAAGCTCCCAACCAGGCCAACCTCGTGCAGAGCGCCATCGACTCCGATGTCGACGGTATCGCCGTCACGTTGGCCAAGCCCGACGCCATGGCACCCGCCGTGGAAGCGGCCACCGCCGCTGGTATCCCCGTCGTCGCCTTCAACTCCGGCTACGACGCGTGGGAAGGTCAGGGCGTGCAGCAGTACTTCGGCCAGGACGAGACCCTCGCCGGACGCACGGCCGGTGAGCGACTCACCGCCGACGGCGCCAAGAAGGTCCTCTGCATCATTCAGGAGCAGGGACAGGTCGCCCTCGAATCACGTTGTGCAGGCGTCACGCAGGGCTTCTCCGGTGGCAGCACCGAGATCCTGAACGTCAACAGCAAGGACATGCCGTCCGTCGAGGCGACAATCACCGCCAAGCTGCAGCAGGACCCGACCATCGACCACATCGTCGCGCTCGGTGCCCCCATCGCACTGACCGCCGTTCAGTCGAAGTCCAACGCCGGCAGCGATGCCACCGTCGTCACGTTCGACACCAACGCTGCCCTCGTCGACGCCATCAAGGCCGGCGACGTCCAGTGGGCCATCGACCAGCAGCCTTATCTGCAGGGCTACCTCGCAGTCGACTCGTTGTGGCTGTACCTGAACAACGGCAACACCATCGGTGGCGGCACCCCGGTTCTCACCGGTCCCGCGTTCATCGACTCGTCCAACATCGACGCCATAGCCGAGTACGCCCAGAACGGAACTCGCTAGGCGCGCCG
>NZ_JMEX01000005.1:160761-160895 GCF_000760735.1 Rhodococcoides fascians A44A
CGGAAGGATTTGTCATGAGCACACAGGCCGATTTGGATCTGTCCAAGCACACCGTCGTCACCGATGAGCGGGTGAAGAAGCAGAAGCCGTTGCAGCGGTTGCTGGTTCGTCCGGAGATCGGCGCGCTGTTCGGC
>NZ_JMEX01000005.1:162436-201247 GCF_000760735.1 Rhodococcoides fascians A44A
AGGTTCTCTGGCACGAGGCCCGACGAACACCTGCGGTGAGGCGAGCATGAGCGACTATCCCGATGTGCCGGAGAGCATCCTGAAGGTCATCAGAGCGGTGTGCTCGAGATTGCCCGAGACCGTCGAGGAGCGCGCGTGGACCGGGGTGCGCTGGCGGGTACGCACCAGGACGTTCGCGCACGTGTTGGTGGTCGAACCGGGCAGGCCGGCGTCCTACGCCGACGCTGCGGGACTCGCGGAACCCGCCACGGTGTTGACGTTCCGATCCGAGGCGCCCGAACTGGACGTGCTGCTGCGGTCCGGGCCGCCGTTCTTCGCGACGCCGTGGGGGCAGGACACGGTGGGAATGCTGGTCGACGACGCCGACGAGGACGAACTGTCCGAGCTGCTCACCGACAGCTACTGCCTGCTCGCTCCCCGGAAGTTGGCGGAGTCCGTGGATCGTCCGGGCGTCTGAGTCGTGCCGGTGACACACTCGAAGACATGACAGCGTTCCCTGTACTCGACCTGACCCCGGACGAACTGCTGACCACGACCCGCACCGTGCGCAAAAGACTGGACCTCACCCGTGACGTCGACCCGGATCTGATTCGCGAATGTCTGGAGATCGCGTTGCAGGCACCGTCGGGTTCCAATCGGCAGGGCTGGCAGTGGATGGTCGTCACCGACCCCTCGCTGCGTGCGCAACTGGGGGAGATCTACCGCCAGGAGACCGAGAAATACCTGGCGTCGCGGGCGTCGGCGGCGAAACTGTTCGCCGACGACCCCCAGCGAGCACCGGTGCAGAAGCGAGTCGGTGACAGCGTGGCCTGGCTGGGTGACCACATGGGGGAGGTGCCGGTTCTGCTCATCCCGTGTATCCGCGGGGCCGCCCGGCTCCCGGCCGGCAATCAAGCCGGCCTGTGGGGATCACTGCTGCCCGCCGCGTGGAGCTACGCGCTGGCCGCCCGAGCGCGAGGACTCGGCACGGCGTGGACGACGCTGCACCTGTCCCGGGAAGACGAGGTCGCAGAATTGCTGGGTATCCCGCAGGGCTTCCATCAGGCCGCGCTGATCCCCACTGCGTACTTCACCGGTGAGACGTTCAAGCCCGCTCCGCGTGAACCGATCGATTCGGTTCTGCACATGGACAGGTGGTAGGCGCGGTCGTCGGCGGGCCAGTGGTGCAGGGTACTTCAGCTGCGAGCCCTACGCGCGAGTTCGACAGTAGCTGCGCGGAGGTCGTCGATCTTGGTTATCGGTGACGCGTAGCCGACTCTGGTCGTGGCATGTCCACGAGGTGTGGTGACATCGACGCAGCGAAAGGTTTCTACGAGCAGTTCCTGGGCCTGGAAACCCAGGAATTCAGTCTTGGATGGGTGGCGCGGTTCACCGCACCCGACGGCGACACCAGCGTCCAGCTCGTCACCCGTGACCGAACCTCACCCGTCGACTCCGTGATGTCGGTGATGACCGACGATGTCGACGCCGCGTACGACGAAGCCGTCGGCGCCGGGTACGAGATCGTGCATCCGGTGACGAACGAGCCCTGGGGCGTGCGGAGGTTTCTCGTCCGCGCGCCGGACGGAAACGTCGTGAACATCGTCCGTCACCACAGCGACTAGGCCTTCACCCGGCGATGAGGGCTCCACGGCGGCTGAGCTTCACGGCGACTGAGCTTCACGGCGACTGGGCCTCACTGCTGTACGGACTCCAGTACCGCCAATGTGCGGGTCGCTCTGGTCATCGCGACGTACCGATCGACTGCGCCCTCGATGCCGCTGCCGAACGCGGCCGGTTCGACGAGAACCACCAGATCGAACTCGAGCCCTTTGGACAACGACGGGGTCAACGACCGGATGCGATCGGTCTCACGGAACGTCGCGGCTCCGATGACGCATCCGATGCCGTCCGGGTTGTCGGCGAGCCAACGCTCGGTGATCGACGCGAGTTCCGACGGGTCCCCGTACGTCACCGGGACACCGCCGGCCCGAATGGATGTGGGTACGTTCGCGTCGGGGAGCACTCGTCGAATCTCGGGTTCGGCGACGGCCATCACCTCCTCCGGGGTGCGGTAGTTGATGGTCAGTTCCTGGATGGTCACGCCTTTCGTGTCGGTGTCGGCGACGCGTCCGATGCCCACTCGTTCGAGTCGGTCCATCCACGTCTCGGTGAATCCGTGGCGCGCCTGCGCCCGGTCGCCGACGATGGTGAAGCTTCCGGACGGGCAGCGCTGCACCAGCATCTGCCATTCCGCGTCGGTCAATTCCTGTGCCTCGTCGACGACGATGTGCGCGAACGGCCCAGCCATTCGGTCCGGTTCGGTATGCGGAAGCACGGAATCGTCGACCAAGGCGTCGCGAATTCCGTCCTGCCGGAGTTGGGCGTACAGGCCGTCCTCGTCGTCGAGCTGCAGGAGTTCCTCGACGACCCGGTCCATCCGCCGTCTCTCGGCGGCTGCCGCGGCCGCGCGTCGGCGCAGGATTCGCCCTGATTCGGGGTCGCCGAGGCGGCGACGGGCCGCATCCAGGATCGGAAGATCCGCCGTGGTCCATCGAGAAGGGTCGCTTCGCTGCAGAAGCGCGACTTCGGCCGGGGTCAGCCACGGCGCGCACAGACGCAGGTATGCGGGTACGGACCACAGGTCGGCCACCAGGTCGGCCGCCTCGACCGACGTCCACGAATTGTCCAGAGCTGCACGCAGTTCGTCGTTGGCCTGAAGCGACGCACGGACCTCGGACTCCGGGGCCTCACCGACGTACTTGTCGACGAGGATGCTCACCAGGACGTCCCACACGAGCTCCCGAGCGTCGTTGTGCGGCGTCGTCGAATCGGTGGCGTCGAACGCTTCTTTCCAGTCGGCAGCCGAGAGGTGAAGATCCGCCAACTCCGTCTCCACCGTCATCGGCTTCGTGGGGGGCTGCTCGTAGAACCGAACAGCTCGTTCGACGGCCCCGACCATGTCCACCGATGATTTGAGCGCGGCGACGGCCTGGTCGTCCTCGATTTCGGCGGTCTCGCCTTCGGCCACGAGGTCGGGCAGCGTGCACGTGAGCACGCCCTCCTCACCGAGGCTGGGAAGAACATCGGAAACGTAGTTCAGGTACGGCTTGTGCGGTCCGACGAAGAGCACCCCGCCCCGATTGTGGCCCAGCCGCGGATCCGAGTACAGCAGGTAGGCGGTGCGATGCAGCGCCACAACGGTTTTGCCGGTACCGGGACCGCCGTCGACCACGAGCGCACCGTCGGATCCTGCTCTGATGATCGCGTCCTGGTCGGCCTGAATGGTGCCGAGAACGTCACGCATCCTCGGAGACCGTGTGGCTCCGAGGCTCGCGATGAACGCAGATTGGTCGTCGAGTGCTGCAGATTCGGCGCCTCCGCCCGCGCGGTCGGTGAACACCTCGTCCCAGTAGTCGGCGACGCGGCCGTTCGCCCATCGGTATCGGCGACGTCCGACCAAGCCCATAGGGTTTCGATGAGTGGCACCGAAGAACGGTTCGGCAGCGGGGGAGCGCCAGTCGAGCACCAGTTGCTCGCCTGCGTCGTCGAGCAAGCCGACGCGTCCGACGTAGATCGGATCGGAACCGTCGGCGGGCTGCATGTGTCCGAGGCACACGTCGAGGCCGAACCGTCGTAGAGAGCGAAGGCGTTGGGTCAAACGGTGGACTTCGAAGTCTCGTTCCATCGCTTCCTGACCCATTCGCCCGGTGGACCGCCGCGTGGCGTCGAGCCGAGCCGTGGCGTCGGCGATCGACGACGCCAGGCTGGATCGAATTGCGGCGAAGTGCTTTTCGTCCTCGTGAATCAATTCGGCTGCGGCCTTTCGAGCCCGGTTTCCGGTCAGGTCGAAGGCCGAGGTCGACGTGTGGTCGCTGGTCGAGGGTGGCATGCGCGCACGCCTTTCGTTCCGGTGAGTGTCAGGTTCGGTGCGCTATTCTGCGGCACTACCGGGGTCTTGCCACAAGCCCATGGGTGCGCTATAGATTGATAGTGGAAGAGACACGTCGTCTCGATTCCGCTTCAGCCTCCCCAATTGCCACCGGCGCTCCACTCGCCGTGCTGGGCGCTCTGCAATTCGGAACTGCAACCGGATTGCCCTGAAAATACACTGATTACAGTGGTCGACGCCGAGAAATTGTGCCTCGAACCCTGTCGAGGGTGGGGGAGGCGTCCCTCCGCCCGGACTCCGCGACGAGGGTCGGCTCAGGCCTTCTCGGCGGTGCGCAGCCGCAAGATCACAAGGATCACTACGGCAACCGACGCCGACACGACGACGACCTTCTGCAGAATCCCGGCGTACCCCTCCACGAGATGCCAGTTCTCGCCGAGTCGATAGCCGGCGGTGACGAAGACGGTGTTCCATATCAGACTGCCGACCGTGGTGAGCAGAACGAATTTCAGCGGCCCCATCCGCTCGATCCCGGCCGGCAGCGAGATGAAACTGCGAAACAGCGGGATCATTCGTCCGAGCAGGACTGCCTTGGAGCCGTGCTTCGCGAACCAAGCCTCCGATCGATCGAAGTCACGGGCTTGAATCAGCGGCATTCGCACCACCAGCGCGCGAGTACGTTCCCGCCCGACGATCGCGCCGACGGCGTAGACGACGATCGCGCCCAGAACCGACCCGAGCGTCGTCCAGAAGAGCGCGGCACCGAAGGAGAACACTCCGTTGCTGGCGGAGAAACCGGCGAGAGGCAGGACCAGTTCACTCGGGATCGGCGGGAACAGGTTGTCCGCTCCGACGACGAGGGCTGCGCCGGGGCCACCGAGGGCATCCATCACGTCCACCGCCCAACCGGCGAGCCCGCTTGGAGGTTCCGCCTCGCTGGCGGCTGCAATCAACATGTGGGACATGACATTTCTCCTCGTTCGTAGATGACGTGGCTCCTCCAGGAAGGACACCGAGAACGTTAGGAGCGCCGGGCCCGTAGGACATCGAGGACAGCCGTCGATCGTCGCGGTGGTACGCCCCCGTGCACATAGTGCGGTTTTCCGCAGTGTCGAGACCCGATGTGCTCGGTTACTCTGCATGCGTGCCGGGGAACCACGTCGAGTACCCACCCGAGCAGTCGGATCGTATCGCCGTCAGCTCGCTTATCGGGCGATGGCTGCTGGCTCTGGCGGGAGTACTGCTCGGTGGTCTCACGTCGGTTGCGGGCTTGCTCTTCATCGCGGTGGCGTCGGTTGCCCTCGTCTCAGGGCACGTGCTCGGAAAGCGTGGGGAGCCTGTTCGTGCCGCCGTTGCGGAGGGTGCGCTGACGTTGACTGCGCTCGAGGTTCGGAGGATCATCCGCTTCCACGGTCGGTTACGGACAGACGCACTCACTCCACGACGATGCAGGACATATCTTGGAATGCGCTGGGCTGTAGGGCTACTCGGACTGGGCGTGGTTCTTCTGCTAGTGCTGTGTCTCGCCGTGGCCGGGTCGATGCTGTCTGCATGGCTTCTGAACGGCAGTTGGGGCTTGATCGAGAGTTCGGACCGAGTCGACGCGCTACTCGTGGCAAGTGCGGCGCTGCCTGGAATCTTGTTGATGTTCGTAGCCGCCGTCGGGGTGGTAGGGGTGGGGTCGCTGGATCGATGGTTCGGCGCTCGAGTTCTGGGACCGCAGTCCGACAGGTTGCTGCGCCACCGCGTCGCAGAACTGACGAGCAGTCGGAACCATGTGGTCGATGCCATCGACGACGAACGGCGCCGAATCGAGAGGGACCTGCACGACGGTGTGCAACAGCAACTGGTCGCACTCGGGATGCTCATCGGCCAGGCACGACGCGCCGACGAACCCGGCGAGCTACTCGATCGCGCGCGAGCGACGGCGCAGGAAGCGATCGGGGAACTGCGCGAAGTCGCCAATCGGGTGTACCCGATTGCCCTCGATCACTCCGGTTTGCACCAGGCGCTGGAAACGATGGCCGAGCGAGCCACTGTTCCTGTCCGAATCACGTACGAACTTAAGGAGAGGGTGCGGCCCGCGGAGGAAACGGCACTGTACTTCGTGGTCGCGGAAGCGGTGACCAATGCAGCCAAGCACGCATCCGCTCAGGTGGTGAACGTGGCTGTCACTCGCCAGAAAGTCGAACGCATACGTGTCGTCGTCACCGACGACGGTGCCGGAGGAGCGGATCCTTCGGGCACCGGACTGTCCGGGCTGGCTCGGCGCGTCGCGGCGTTGGACGGCACCTTGACCGTGGACAGCCCCTGTGGCGGACCGACCGTCGTGACCGCGAGCATCCCATGCGGGTGATGGTCGCCGAAGATTCGGCCTTGCTGCGCGAGGGACTGGTGCGCATGCTCGCCGACGAAGGCCACGATGTGATCGCGTCCGTTGGCGATGCGGACGCACTCCTGGATGCCGTCGAGGAGAATCGCCCGGACATCGTCGTCACCGATGTGCGCATGCCCCCGGATCACACCGACAAGGGTCTGCGGGCTGCACTGACCATCCGCACACGATGGCCCGATGTCGCGGTTCTCGTGCTGTCCCAGCATGTGGAGACTCGATACGCGGGGGAGTTGATCAGTGGTTCCGACGGGAAGGTCGGGTATTTGCTCAAGGACCGCGTGGTCGAGATAGACGAATTCCTGGACGCCCTGAACAGAGTTGCCGACGGCGGAACCGTGTTCGACCCCGAGGTCGTGCGACAACTGTTGTCGCGCACGAGCAAATCGAACCCCGTGGACCGTCTCACTCCGCGCGAACGCGACGTGCTCGAACTGATGGCTCGGGGCTTCACCAATGCGCGGATCTCTGCCGATCTGTTCATCTCCGTCAGTTCGGCCGAGAAGCACATCAACTCGATCTTCGAGAAACTCGGACTGTCGAACTCCGCCGGCCTCAGCCGTCGCGTCATGGCCGTCGTGACCTACCTTCGTAGCTGACGATCGGTATCGGGGCGTTCGATGGTTCACCGAGACATGCGCTTCCCAGTCTGCCGACCGAGTGGTATCCATGAAGTGTGCGCAAGCTGGTCATCACACAGAACATCACCATCGACGGCGTCATCGAAGCAACCGACGATTGGTTCACCCAAGCCGGGAGCGACCCGGAGCTCGACGCGGCATTGGCGGCTCAACGCGACGCCTCCGACGGCTTCCTGGTAGGCCGAGTGACCTTCGAAGGTATGCGTGATTACTGGGGACCGAAGACCGACGACACAACTGGCGTGACCGATCATCTGAACCAAGTCGCCAAGTACGTCGTGTCCACGACACTGCAGGAACCCGGGTGGGCGAACTCGACCGTATTATCGGGTCCGCTGGTCGACGAGGTGACACGGATCAAGAAGACGACCGGTTCCGACATCGTGTGCACCGGAAGCATCACGTTGTGTCGCAGTCTGATTGCGGCGAATCTCGTCGACGAGTACCGATTGTTCGTGTATCCGTATGTTCGCGGTCACGGCGAACGGTTGTTCGACGGTGCACCATCGCTCGGGGTACGCCTGCTGGAGTGCCGGGCGTTTCCATCCGGCGCATCGTTGATGCGTTATGCGTCCCCGTCGTGACGTAGAGGTACGGTGTACGGTCTGCCGAACTGCGTGGAGACACCTGGTGCGTACAACACCGAGTCCGGTGGACTGTCGGATACGTTCGGAAGTCCCGCTGCACCGAGGAGTTGGTCGTCGCAGTGGGTGACGGCGGCGTCGTACAGCTGCCAGCGGCGATGGACATTCGGCACGTACAGAAGCCGTCCTGCCAGGGAAGTGTGCAGACCCCAACGCGCGGTGAGGAATTGAGCAAGTGGGTCGTCGGACATGTCGCAGGAGCCACGATGCACCCCGAAACTCGTTGTGCTTCCGCGCTGCGGCGGCGCGAGACGATTGCTTCGGTAGGCAATCGACGTCTCGTCGTCCTCGATGGTGATCGACGCCCAGCGATACGGAACACCGACGAGGTTGGTCCCGGCAACCACCGCGAGACGGCTGGCTTCCAGCGATCGGAACACCACCCCGCGTCGGCCGTTCGCGTCCACCGAGTACAGCCGAACGTTGATCTCGGGAAACGTACCGAAATAGGGGACAGGACGACCGTATCCGAGCCCGGCTCCCACCATCCGAAACCCGATCAGTCCGACCCACGACGTGCCGTCGAACTCGTCAGGGACAGTGCCTGCAGGCAAGAGCGGTGCAACACGCCGACTCGGAACGCGCCAGTGCAGGAACACCAGGCGTTCCCAGCGCTGGTCCATGAGAATCGGGCGTGGTAACAGCGGGGGCCTCGGCCACAGTCGTCGTCCATCGTCGGGATTCATTTGATCAACAGTAGGCGTGCACATCCGCGCTCAACCGAAAACTTCCTCGGCGCCTCGGTTCGACGCTCCAGCCGATTCGGATTCGCTCGTTTGCGTCGTCCACGAACCTGTGGGTCGATCGGTGCACTGCCGGTCGCCTCCACCGTGGTGTAGTCGGCGGATGGGAATAGATGCGCGCACCGTCCTTGTGGATGTTTCCGAGCAGGTTGGCGTAGGGGGGAGTAGTTTCCGCATTCGTCGAGCTTGCGGCGCACTAGCTGAAGCGTTGAATCGCGTGCGGCGGAAATTTCACGACACGCCTGCACCGCCAACGAGGCGGAGGGGCGCCGCATCGTCCGTCACGGCAGGTCGCGTGTCGTTGTGGTCAGCACCCATTCGATGGCGGTGGTCACTGCATCGCGTGATTCCGGCGAATCGTCGAACATGTCGAATCCGTGAGTGCCCTCGGGTACGTCGATGATGTCGAGTTCCGCTTCGGCTTCCGCTGCGGCCGTGATGAAAGCGTCGACGCCGGCGATGAATTCCGGTCGCTCTCGCCCCACCTTGGTGAGCAAGATCGGGAGCCGGCCGACGCTTCGGATCGCACCGACAGGGTCGACGTGCGGATCGACGCCCCATTCCGGGACGGTGTCCAGCACCGGGTAGGTGAGCGCGATGCACGTCAGCCACGATGGCGGGTCCCTCAGCCAATCGGTAGTGAGCAGTCCGCCTCCGGAGAAAAACCAGAGGGCGACCCGGTCGCGGTCCACTCCGGGTAGCGTCCGGGCGAGTTCGACGCCAGCCGCGACTTCCTCCGCAGCTGATCTGCAGTGCGCCAGGGTGTCCATCTGATGTTGAACGGTGACGCCGATGGCACCTCGCTCGGCGACGATCGATCCGTAGCCCACATACATGGGGTGGTCCCGTGGCCGCCAGTCGTGAACGCCGGGAGGGCGTGGCCCGCCGTGTACGAAGACAACAATCGGTTGTTTCACACGCGCTGGTTCAGGTGACTCAGCCGACCGATAGACGTCGATGGTGTCGTGACGTTCTCGATGCGCCTTGGGTGTGGGAAGTATGAACGGGTGTTGGCTCATTCAGTTCCTTTCGTCGATTGCGGTTCGATTGCAACCGCAAGCTTCGAGATTGCAGCACTGTGGACGGAGGTGGACGTGAGTCGTACGTGAACGGTGGCGGCGGTCGGAAGATTGATCCGATGCAACATACAGCACGCGAATTGACATAATGTAGATTATCGGCAAAACCGCGACCAGCGTGTACGCCCGGATGAGCACCCAGTGATCGACCGATCCGTTGCGCGTACATGTGCCCGCCTTCGAACCGGATCGACGATCGTCCTAACTGCGCCGTGTGCTGGCTGATGCCTTCCAGCGTCCGCGTGCACCGGCAATCAGTGTCCCGGTCCACTGGACCTCGGACGGTTTACCACTCGGCGTTCAATTCGTCGGACACCTCGGCTCCGACGGCGCTCTTCTTCGGCTTGCCGCGCAAATCGAAGAGGCTGCTCCGTGGATTCACCGCTTTCCTGCAACTGCCACCCCTGTCTGAGGAACGCGCCCGTTTGACGGCTGCGGGCAGCGGTTATCTCGTGTCGGACAGCGATGCACGCTGCCGGACACGAGACGAGGAGAAGACATGGCGGCCGACAAGTCCAGTAGCTCTCAGCCTCAGCTGAAGGACGAGGACCTCTACGAGAAGCTGCGCGAGGAGGGCAATTCCAAGGAGAAGGCAGCGCGGATCTCCAATGCCGCCGCCAACGAGGGTCGTTCCACGATCGGCGCGAAGGGTGGCGAATCGGGCTCGTACGAGGACTGGACCGTCGACGAGCTGAAGTCACGCGCCAAGGAACTGGGTATCGAGGGTTACTCCGACCTGAGGAAAGCAGAGCTGATCGACACGCTCAGGGAACACTGACCCCCGGACTTCGGCCCGGCGGACCGGCCTCAATTCCGGAGATACGCCAGGATGTCCGGGGTAACCGCATCGGTGATGTCCTGGTATGCGTCGTGCTTGGTCAAGAACTTGGCCACCAGCGGGCACACCGGAACGATGCGACGTCCGCGCGCACGGACGTCGTCGAGGGCAGCAGTCACCAGAACCGAACTCAGACCATGGCCGGCGTAGGCGTCGTCGATTTCGGTGTGAAAGAAAATCCGTTGCTCGCCGCGGTCACGAAACTCGGTGAATCCGATGACGTGTCCGTCGAGTACGAGCGTGTAACGCCGCCCGTCCGTGTCCTCCGATACGACCACACGATCGCGGATGTCGTGCTGCTCGTTGCTCATCATTTCCCTTTCGGCGACGTCGTGTCGGAGTGCGGACGAACCTGATGCCGACTCACGATGGAGATTCGATTGAACGCATTCATGGCTATCGCGACCCAGCTGACGGCAGCCACCTCGACCTCGGTCAGGACACTGCTCGCTGCAGCGTAATCGCGGTCCTGGTCGACGGAACCAGGAAGCCGAGTCACGGACTCGACCAAGGTGAGCGCTGCGCGCTCCTTGTTGCTGAACAGTGATGTCTCGCTCCACGCCGGTAGAACCGCGAGCCGCTGAGCACTTTCGCCTGCCTCCAGCGCGGCGGTCGAATGAACGTCGAGACAGTAGGCGCACCCGTTGATCTGAGACACGCGAACGTTCAGCAACTCGACGAACCGTCGATCCATCCCCGCGGTGCCGGTCGCGGTGCGAACAGCTTTGGCCACTGCCAGCTGAGCTTTGAACACGTCTGGATTCGCTTTGTCCAGCAGGACCCGGCGCGGAGTGACTTCGGACAACGGAGGCCTTTCGACGATGCGGTGGACGTTCGCGAACAACGATATCCCATGTAGTTGACGTCGCAACTATATGGTCATGAACCGTCGGGTGCCGTCGGTCAGCGCAGCCGTTCGGCATCCCTAGCGAGGGTAACGAGATCTCCGCACAACCGCGCGAGCTCGTCCGCACCCGCACCCTCGGCCACAGCCGTCGCAACATCCTCCGCTGCGCACCGAACCTCGAAGTTGCGGTCGATCAGTGCGGATGCCTCGTCCGCACTCAGCACCACAGCGTCCTCGGGAATCGACGTGCCCTTGACCGCTGACCTGTGTTCGTAGGCACGCTGCCGACACGACTGCCTGCAGTACCGCCTGCGCCGTCCCATGCCACCGTCGGCGACGTCCCGGCCACACCAAGCGCAAGCGTGCACGCGACGCGACTTCACCGACATGCCGACGAGCCTACGACGGTCTGGCGGTAGAATGGCGCAAACGTGTCTGCGGGTCGGCTCGTGTCGTGCGAACGTCGAGCCCGTGGCCGGGAACGATTCGCCGCGCCGGCGCGTTGTACATCCGTGAGTCGAATGCAGTGCGCGCTGCGGACGAGCACGCACTATCGAGGGAGAGGACGCCACAATGGCAGATCGAGTACTACGAGGTAGCCGACTCGGCGCCGTGAGCTACGAGACCGACCGCGACCACGACCTTGCGCCACGCCGCGTTGCGCGTTACCGCTGCGACAACGGTGAGGAGTTCGATGTCCCGTTCGCGGACGACGCCGAAATCCCCGGAACGTGGCAGTGCCGTAACGGTTTGGAAGGCTCACTCATCGAGGGCACCGCTCCCGAGGCCAAGAAGGTCAAGCCGCCCCGTACCCACTGGGACATGCTTCTCGAGCGTCGGTCGGTCGAAGAACTGGAAGAGTTGCTGAAGGAGCGCATGGACCTGTTGAAGGTCAAGCGCCGCGGCGCCTGATCCACGCACACGGTCCCGACAAACCGCACCTGCCGAATGCAAAACATTCGGCAGGTGCGGTTTTTTGCTTTTGTTCGGAACGAAAGTCTGTTTATATCCCCCAGGGTCTGCAATAGAGCAACATTCGTCACCTCGGAAGTGAATTCAGGCAGACAAGATGCCATTATTGTTGACACGATTCGTTCGGTCTTTCGCAGGTAACGGACCCGCGGGACGATGCGATCAACAATCGAGCGAATACACGAAACAGTCGCAGTTCCGGACTGCTGAACGAGGGGGCAACTACACGTGACCGACGAGCCCGGCAGTCAACTCGAATCGCTACGCGGTGAGCTCGATGCTCTCGACGCTCGTATTCTCGAGTCCATTCGGCACCGCATCGAAATCTGCTCGCGGGTTGCGTTGGTCAAGCGTGAGTTCGACATTCCGATGATGCAGCCCGGTCGTGTCGGGGTAGTGCAGGACCGCGCACGCGCATTCGCCCGAGAGCACGGGTTGTCGGAAGATTTCCTGACCTCCGTCTACGATCTCCTGATCGGCGAAGCGTGCCGGGTGGAGGATCTCATCATCGACGACCGCGAGAGCATCGATGCGGATGTGTCCGTCGGCGAACGTGGCCGGTGATGACACCATGCCCGTGCGAACCCTCCTGATCGACAATTACGATTCGTTCACCTACAACCTCTACAGCTTGCTGTGTGAGGTCAACGGGATCGAACCTGTCGTCGTACGCAACGACGTCGACTGGAATTCCCTGCCGCTCGGCGATTTCGACAACGTCGTCGTCTCCCCCGGACCCGGCCGTCCGAGTACACCCCACGACCTCGGCATCAGCGCGCGAGCGATCACCGAACTCGATCTACCTATTCTGGGTGTGTGTCTCGGTCACCAGGCGTTGTGTCATCTTCTCGGCGGCGAGGTCGACCTGGCGCCGACACCCATGCACGGCAGGCTCTCCGACATCACCCACGACGGAAGCGGTCTGTTCGCCGGTATCCCGTCGCCGTACTCGGTCGTGCGTTATCACTCCTTGACGGCCACCTCCCTGCCCGACGAGCTCGAGGCGTGCGCGTGGACCGACGATGGCCTGGTCATGGCCGTCCGTCACACGTCCCGTCCCATGTGGGGCGTGCAGTTCCATCCGGAGTCGATCAGCACCGAGTACGGACGCGAACTACTGTCCAACTTCCGCGACCTCACTCGCGAGACCATGCACGCCCCCGCTGCTCCCCCACGGTCTCGATACTCGATCGAAAGCCGCTGCATCGAAGGAGCTTTCGACACACGGCGTGTCTTCGAGCTTCTGTACGCGACCGGCCCCAACGCGTTCTGGCTGGACGGAAGTTCTGCAGTCGAGCCGGATTCACGGTTCACCATCATGGGTGACTGCTCGGGCCCCCTCGCGGAATACCTCACGTACCGCGTGGCCGAGCGTCGGGTGGACGTACACCGGCCCGATGGGTCGACGGAGTCGTTCGAGTCGACCTTCTTCGACTACCTGAACGGCCAGTTGAAACAGCGTGCCGTACCTGCTCTCCACGACCTGCCCTTCGCGTTCGGTCTGGGGTACATCGGCTATCTCGGGTACGAGTTGAAAGCCGACGTCGGCGGTCAACTGGTACACACCTCCGCAACACCGGATGCATCGATGGTCTTCGCAGATCGCGCGCTGGTGTTCGACCACGAGGCCGGCAACTGTCACGCACTGGCACTCGTGACCGAGTACGGCGACGCGACGACGTCTGCCTGGTTCCAGACCGTCGCCGACGCCTTGGGTTCGCTCGGTGAGGAGATCGAGAGCGCCGAACCCGAGCCTGTTCCGTTGCTTGCACCGGAATTCGAGACGGCACTTCACCTTCGGCACGACAGGGAGAAGTACCTCGGGCTCATCGAGCAGTGTCTTGCGGACATCACGTCCGGTGAGACCTACGAGGTGTGCCTGACGAACGTCGCGACTCTTCCTGGTCCCATCGATGCCCTGGAAACGTACACGTATCTGCGAGAGATCAATCCGACTCCGTACAGCGCGTTCCTCGGTTTCGACGATCTGTCGGTCGCGAGTGCCTCTCCCGAGCGGTTCCTGCGAATCGACGCCGACCGCGTGGTCGAGTCCAAGCCCATCAAGGGAACCCGCCCGCGAGGCAGCACTCCCGAACAGGACGAGCTTCTCCGGACCGACCTGGTCGGCAACGAGAAGGACAAGGCCGAGAACCTGATGATCGTCGACCTGGTTCGTAACGACCTGGCGCAGGTCTGCGTGCCGGGTTCGGTCCACGTGCCCAAGCTGTTCGACGTCGAGACCTACGCCCCGGTACATCAACTGGTCTCGACCGTGCGTGGACGGCTACGCGACGACGCATCCGCGGTGGACTGCATCAGCGCTGCTTTCCCGGGTGGCTCGATGACGGGTGCACCCAAGATTCGGACCATGGCGATCATCGACAAGCTCGAAGACGGGCCACGCGGAGTTTATTCCGGTGCGATCGGCTATTTCTCGTTGACCGGTTCGGCCGACTTCTCGATTGTCATCAGGACGATCGTCTCCACCGAACACGAGGTGACGTTCGGTGTCGGCGGCGCAATAGTCGCCCTGTCGGATCCGGAAGAGGAATTCCAGGAGACGATGGTCAAGGCGGTGTCGATGCGTCGCGCGCTCGCGCACGGCACGAAAAAGGAGGACCGTTCCGGCGAGTGACGCCGGCCCGGTCCTCCCACGGAGATCCGATGCCCGGCCGACCATGTCGGCCCAAGGAAACTACGGTGTCGTGAAGTACTCGAACACCGCGGGCTGCACATTCGGGTTTGCGTTGACGGTGCCGATGATGGTTCCGGCAACGACGCCGATGGCGGTACCGATGATGCACCCGGCAATGAAGTTCGGGAAGATCGACACGCAACCGATTGCAAAGCCGAGGCCGGCGCCGACTGCGGTTCCGACTGCTCCGCCGCCGGTGTATCCGATCACGATCTGATTGATCATGTTGTCGAACGCGGCTTGCTTGCTGACCGGTCCTGCTGCGTCGTTGATCAACGACGCCGGCTGCGGGGTCAGGAGCAATTGCCTGTCCCCCACCACTGCTGGGGCGATCGAATAGGTCGCGCCGTTCACGGAGTACGTCAGCGGCAGACTCGCGAGAACCGTCCCGGAGTTACCCACGACGTCCACCGAATTGTCACTGCTGTCGATACGGAAAGCGCCTGCGTCGAGGATTGTGCTGACGGATCCATCCGTCGTGACGGACGTTTCGTAGCCCACGGATTCGGTGGGGTCCGCATTCGCGGTGCCACCGCCGACAGCGATTGCCACCGACGCAACCGCGAGAACGGTCGCCGCCGTCGTCGCAACTGATTTCCTTCGTTTCACAGGTATCCCCAGACCGTAGTCGAACCACTGTTACCGGACGCCCAATAGTATTCCTCGGTCGTCCATTTCAGAAGAGAAAAGCACTCTATTTCGCCAGATAATTCTCCAGAACATTGCCGACTTCGGAAAGAACTTCGGGTTCGATCATTTGATTGTGAGCACAATCGATCGTCCTGATTTCAAGTTCTCCTTCGATGAATGCATTCCATACCGCTGGATCGCGGTCGACCCCGTCACCCGACCCGCGACCTGCCGCGAAGAACAAGACATTCCCGTCGAAGACGTCGGGCACGAAACGACTCATGATCGACGTCGAATTGGCAAAACCGTCGTTGATGCGCTCGAGGTGCTCCGGGGTCAGACCGGTGTCCTGTCCGAACGACGCCGACAACAATTCGACAGCGCCCTCGTAGGTCAGCGGCCCATCCGACGCGACGGTCGGCAGGTCGAGTCCGAGCCCCTCGAGTAGTTCCTCGACGCTGAGCTTCCCCTGAGGAGTGTCGTCACCGGACTCGACGTAGCTGTCCATGATGGTCAACGAATCGACATCCGCTCCGCCCCGCCGGAGCTCGACCGCCACCGCATGGGCGACAGCACCGCCGAGAGACCAACCGAGCAGGTTGTACGGACCGGCGGGACGGACCCGACGGATCTCCTGCGCGTACCGAGCTGCCAGCGCCTGGATCGAATCGAACGACCCTCCCTCGGTGATACTCGGCAGCTGCAGGCCGTACACCGGTCGATCGTCGGCGAGGTGCCGGACGATTCCCGAATACCCCCACGACAACCCGATTCCGGGATGGATGCAGAACAGCGGGTCTCCGCTGCCTTCTGCGCGGAGAGGTACGACCACACCGAATGCGCTGTTCAAGCCCGCCCCAGCCGTGTCCTCGCTGCTGTCCACCCGCGCCGCAAGTCCGGCCGGCGTCGGATCGAGGAACAGTGCCTGCAGCGGAACCCTCACACCGGTCGCAGATTCCAACGCCGGTACCACTCGGGTTGCGACGAGTGACGTACCGCCGAGGTCGAAGAAGTTGTCGTCGACTCCGACGCGCTCGACACCGAGGACGTCGGCGAACACATCCACGACCGCCTGTTCGGTTGCGGTCGACGGCGCGCGGTACGGCACGGTGGACGCCGTCAGCTCCGGCACCGGCAACGCACGGCGGTCGAGCTTGCCGACGGGCGTCAGCGGAATCTCGTCGAGGAAGACGATTGCCGTCGGAACCATGTGTCGGGGAAGAACCGTCGCCACGTGTTCGGTGACCTCGACGGACCCGACCTCGACCCCGGAGATCGTTCGAACGTACGACACGAGCACCGTGTCGCCCGACGGCGCGGTGTGCCCGATCGTCGCAGCGAAGTTCAGCGCAGGGTGGTCGGTGAGCACCGAGTCGATCTCACCCAGTTCGATCCGGAAGCCACGGACCTTGACCTGGAAGTCACTGCGACCGACGAACTCGATCTTCAGTTCACCCGATTCGTCTCCGTGCGCCGAGCTCACCCACCGCACGACATCGCCGGTCCGGTACATGCGTTCGCCCGCTTCGCCGTACGGGTCGGCAACGAACCGTTCCGCCGTCAAGGCGAACCTCTCCACGTAACCGCGGGCCGTTCCCGGTCCGGCGATGTACAACTCACCCGCGACGCCCGCCGGCACCGGCCGAAGTCTGGCGTCGAGCACGAGGAAGCGGAACCCGATCGCCGGGCTGCCCACGTCGATCGTCCGTCCCGGTACGAGCGGGCCGCCGACGCTGGCCTGGATCGTCGTTTCCGTCGGTCCGTAGCCGTTGAACATCATTCGGCCCGGTGCCCACCGTGCCACCAGTTCCGGAGTGCACGCTTCGCCACCGACCGCCAGGACGCCGACGTCGCCGAGGCGCGTGGGGTCGATCGACGCGAGCGCAGCCGGCGTGAGGAAGGCGTGCGTCACCCGCGAGCGCTCCAGCAGATCGGCCAGGTCGTCGCCGCCGAAGACACCGGGAGGAACGATCACCATGGTGGCGCCCACGCCGAACGCCATCGTCAACTCGTAGATCGATGCGTCGAAACTCGGGGACGCGATGTGCGAGATCCTGGAGTGCTGCGTCGGGTGGAAACGCAACGTGACCTCGTCCTCGAGGTTCGCCAGGCCTCGGTGCCGCACCGCGACGCCCTTCGGTCGACCGGTCGATCCCGACGTGTAGATCAGGTATGCGGGGTTGTCGAGGTGAAGCGGAGTGACCCTGTCCGAGTCGGTCACCGGCGAGGTCGGGTACCGCTTGATGTCGGCGGCGAAATCCTCGTCGTCCACCACGAGCCAGGTGATGCTGTCCGGCAGGGAATCTCGGTGGTCTCCTACGGTCAGTCCGATCGGCGCACGGGAATCGTCGAGCATGTGCGCGATGCGATCCGACGGGTAGTTCGGGTCGACGGGTAGGAACGCGGCACCCGTCTTCGCGACGGACCAGATGGACAGAATGGACTCGATCGACCTCGGCAGAGCCAGCGCAACGAACGTCTCCGGCCCGACACCGAAATCGATGAGCATCCGCGCGATACGGGTCGACCACTCGTCCAACTGGCGGTAGGACAATTCGACGTCGCCGTACTCGACGGCGATACCGTCCGGGTTCGCGGCGGCAGCGTCGGCGAGAATCATCGGCCACGTCCGGAACGGACCGCCCGCCTCGCCCCTGGCCGGCGCGAGGGCCGGATGCTCGTGTTCGCCGAGCACGTCGGCATCCCCGATCGGTGCGGACGGTGCCGACACGGCAGCGCGCAGGATACGAACGAATCTGTCCGCGAACGTCTGAACTGTCGCAGCGTCGAACAGCGACGTCGCGAAGTCGAATGCACCGTCGATACCGGCGGGTTCGCCGGCGTCGACGAACGTCTCCGCCAGCAGCAACTGAAGGTCCTGCTTGGCAACCGGCACATCGAAATCGACGCCTTCGACGGTCAGCTCCGGTAGGTCCAACCGTGCAGCTGTGTTGTTCTGGAACGACAGCGCAACCTGCGACAGCGGAGCGTACGACGTGGACCGAGTCGGGTTGAGGACTTCCACGACACGCTCGAACGGAATCTCCGTGTGGCCGAACGCTTCGAGGTCCGACTCGACGACACGGCCGAGCAACGACTCGAAGGACTCCGCACCGTCGACGACCGTGCGCAGGACCAGAGTGTTCACGAACATGCCGACGAGGTCGTCCAGCGCCGCCTCACCGCGACCGGCGACCGGTGTGGTGATCGCGATGTCGTCGATTCCGCTGAGCCTGGCCAGTGTCGCCGCGAACGCACTGTGCACGACCATGAACATCGTCGCACCGCGGTCACGGGAGAACTCCACCACCCGACGATGCAGATCTGCATCGATGTCGAACTTGACGCGCCCACCGCGGAAGTCCTGGTTGGTCGGACGTGGACGGTCGGTGGGCAAGGGCAGCAGATCAGGTGTACCGCGCAGGGCGGTTCGCCAGAATCCGAGTTGCTGTGCGGCGACGCTGTTCTCGTCGTCCTCGGAGCCGAGCAGTTCTCGCTGCCACAGCGTGTAGTCGGCGTACTGCACTTCGAGGGGACTCCACGCCGGTGCCGAACCCGCCGTCCTCGACGAGTACGCGACCATGACGTCGCGTGCGAGCGGTGCCATCGAAGCTCCGTCCGCCGCGATGTGGTGCACGACCACGGCGAGCACATGGGAGTCCTCGCCGGTTCGATAGAGCGCCAGACGAATCGGGATTTCCGTCGTGACGTCGAACCCGCGGCCCGCGAAGCGACCGAGCGCGTCGACCAGTTCGTTGTCACGCACCGATTCGACCGTCACCTCGGAGATGACCTCCGCGGCGGAGTGAATCACCTGTGCGGGCGACCGCCCGACGTTCGGGAACGTCGTACGCAGCGACTCGTGCCGCTCGAGTACGTCCGCGACAGCTGCTCCTAGCGCGGACTCGTCCAACGACCCGGTGAGTTTCACGACCAGAGGAACGTTGTATGCGGGCGAGGCCGGATCGAACCGGTTGATGAACCACATGCGCTGCTGGGCCAGCGACAGCGGTACCGCCTCAGGCCGCTCGACGGACCGCAAGACCGGACGTCCGCCGGAATCTCCCGCCGATCCGGCAACGAGGCCGGCGAGTCCCGCCACGGTCGGAGCCTCGAAAATGCTGCGCACGCCGATCCGAGTCCCGAATTCGGCATTGACACGGGCAATCACCCGAGTCGCAGACAGCGAGTCACCACCGCGATCGAAGAAGTTGTCCAGCGCACCCACGCGGTCTGCTCCGAGGATCTCGGCGAACACCTCGGCCACCGATGCCTCGGCGTCCGTCCGAGGTGCGACGAAATCCACACCGTCGGAATCGAACTCGGGCGTCGGCAGCGCGCGCCGATCCAGCTTGCCGACCGGAGTCAGCGGGATGTCGTCGAGCTGAACGAACGCAGACGGCACCATGTGCCCCGGTAGCCGCTCGGACGCGTGCGCCGTCAGCTCACCGTGATCGAGCGTCGAACCCGACGTCGACGCACGGACGTACGCAACCAGAACGGTGGCACCGGAAGGTGATTCGGCGCCGATCGTCGCAACGAAATCGACAGCCGGATGCGTGGCGAGCACCGCGTCGATCTCACCGAGCTCGATGCGGAAGCCGCGCACCTTGACCTGGAAGTCACTCCGCCCGACATACTCGATCGTGTAACTCCCGCCGGCTCCACTCGAGTCCATGGTCGTTCCGCCGGCTGCACTCGAGTCCATGGTCGTTCCGCGGGCTCCACCCGAGTCCATGGTCGTTCCGCGGGCTCCACTCCTCCAGCGGACGAGGTCGCCCGTGCGGTACATCCGCTCACCGGGAGCACCGAACGGATCGGCCACGAAACGCTCCGCACTCAGAGCCGGACGGTCGTGGTATCCCCGGGCGAGACCGACGCCGGCCAGATACAGCTCACCTGTCACGCCCACGGGTACCGGTTGCAGCCTGCTGTCGAGCACGACCTCGTGGACGCCTCGGATCGGACCACCGATCGTCAGAGCAGCCGACGCGTCCAGTGGATCACTGATGTTGGACATGATGGTGGCTTCGGTCGGGCCGTACCCGTTGTAGAGCTTGCGTCCCGGGGCCCACTTGGACACCAGTTCTGCCGGTACGGCCTCACCGCCGACGACCACGTGAGCGAACGTCTCCAGGCCACCGGGATCGACCGACGCCAGCGCCGACGGAGTGATGAACGCGTGCGTCACGGCTTCGTCGGACAGGATTCGGTGCAGTTCCTCGCCGCCGTAGACCGTCGGCGGCACGATGACCATCGTTGCTCCGGCACCGAAGGCCAGCAGATATTCGAGCACCGACGCGTCGAAGCTCGGCGACGACACGTGCAGAGTTCTCGACTCGGGCGTGACCGAGTATCGCTCGGCCTGTTCGTGCGCGAAGTTCTCCAGACCGGAGTGCGTCACCACGACGCCCTTGGGCAGACCCGTCGAGCCCGAGGTGTAGATGGCGTAGGCGGTGCTGTCGACCCCGAGGCCGGCGACACGTTCGTGTTCCGCCAGCGGTTCGGCAGGCATGGCCTGCAGCTCGGCGTCGGTCGCTGGATCGTCGAGCACGATCCAGGGCATGCCGTCGGCGACAGTTTTCGGGAGGTCCCCGAGCCTGTCGGCGATCGTCAGTCCGAACTGGGCGCCCGAGTCGGTCACCATGTGTTCGATGCGATCTCGCGGATATCCCGGGTCGACCGGAACGAACGCTGCACCTGTCTTGGCGACGGCCCAGACAGCGACGACCGATTCGATCGAGCGTGGAAGACCGAGCGCGACGAACGACTCGGCGGATACGCCGCGCTGCAGCAGCAGCCGAGCGAGGCGAGTGGAACGGCTGTCCAGTTCGTCGTAGCCGAGCGATTCGGTACCGAACCGCAACGCGACCCGGCCGGTGGACTTCTTCGCTGCGTTCTCGAAGATGTGACCGAGGAGGACGGTGGAACGTCCCCGAGGTCCGTGGACCGGTGCGAGGGCAGCGCGCTCGGACTCGGCCAGCAGGTCGATACGGGCCAGCGGCGTTCTGTCGTTCTCGACGACGGCGTGCAGAACCCGAGAAATACGCGCGATGATCCGCTCGACGTCGTCGGCAGTGAAGAGCTCGGGCAGGTACTTGACCTTCAGGTGCAACCTGTCGTCCACGGACGCGACGAGTGTCAACGGGTAGTGCGCTGCATCCGTACCGAGAACGTCGGCAACCTTCAGCCCGGCGATGTCGGTGTCCTCCGACAGCCCGGCTTTGTCCACCGGGTACGACTCGAAGACCGTCAGGGTGTCGAACGAGACACCGTTTCCGGCGGCCCTCTGGATATCGGTCAAGCCGAGGTAGTGGTGATCGAGCAGGCTCGCTTGTTCCACCTGTACCCGGTCGACGAGATCTCCGACGGCTTCGGCCGGATCGAGCGAGATGCGCACCGGCAGTGTGTTGATGAACAAACCGATCATCGATTCGATACCGGGGATCTCCGGTGGTCGACCCGAGACAGTCGCCCCGAAGACGACATCGTCACGACCGGTCAGTGCCGCCAGTACGACGCCCCATGCGCTCTGCACGATGGTGTTGAGCGTCGCGCCGCGGTGCGCTGCCAGATCCCGCAGGGCAGCGGTGGTCTCCTTCGACAGCGATTGCGTCGATTCGACGGACACGGCCTCGAGCTTCCGCCCGCGATCCGCGTCGGCCAGCAAGGTCGGTTCCTCGACACCGGACAATGCCCGAACCCACTCCGCCTTGGATGCGGCTGCATCCCGGCGCCGCATCCAGCTCAGGTAATCGCGGTACGCGGGAACGCGGGGCAACATCGAATCGTCGCCGGCCGTCGCGTACAACGTCAGCAGTTCCTTGATCAGCAGCGGCGTGGACCAGCCGTCGAGCAGGATGTGGTGGTTGGTGAGCAGCAAGCGCCACTCCCCCGTGCCGTCCGCACCGACGGATTTCGTGATCAGCGTGAACCGAAGCAGCGGAGCGTGATCCAGCGCGAACCTGCGTGCGCGGTCCTGCCGGAGCACCGAGTCGAGCGCTGCGTCGGGATCCGGCGTACCCGACAGGTCCACGTGCGACCACGGCACGTGGATCCCCGTCTGTACGACCTGCACCGAATCACCGTTCGAGTTGTGCACGAACGCTGTTCGCAGGTTCGCATGCCGGTCGAGCAACGTCTGTGCCGCGGCTTTCATACGATCCGCATCCACGACGCCGCGAAGCTCGAGTCCGAGCTGCACCATGTAGGCGTCGACGCCCGTATCGACCTCCAGTGCGACATCCGCGGCGACCTCACCTGCGAGTCTCGCGTGGAACAGGAGCCCGGACTGCAGCGGAGACATCGACCAGACATCGTCGAGATCCGGGAATCGATTTTCCAGAGCGCTGATCGTCGGCTGATCGATGTCGACGAGCTCGAGGTCGGACGGTGTGTACCCGCCGGCTTCGGGCGCGTCGGCGTGAGTGGTCAGTGCTGTCAGTGCCTCCACCCACAGTTCCACCAGGCGATCGACCTCGGGTGCGGTGAGGACGCCGGACGGGAACGCGAACGTCGCGTCCAGTACCGGACCTTGGTCGGTGGTGTTGGTGACCGCGTTGATGTCCAGCAGCGCCGGCACCGGCATGTCGGGATTCTGTGCATCGCCGAGCGTGGTGTCGGACACCGGGATCCAGCCGACGTCGTCCATTCCCTCGGAACTGCCCGTGGCGAATCGACCCAGGTAGTTGAAGCTGACCTGAGGCTTCGGGAATCCGGCCAGCGCGGCCCGGCCTTCGTCGGTGAGGTACCGCGCCATACCGAACCCGATGCCGTGGTCCGGGATGGCCAGCAACTGTTCCTTGACGGCCTTGATCGCCTCGCCCGCAGCCGACCCTCCGGCAAAGGCGTCGGCGACGTCGATTCCGTTCAGGTCGAGGCGGACCGGGAAGATGGTCGTGAACCATCCCATCGTGCGGCCGAGATCGGCACCGGGTACGACGCCGTCCTCGCGTCCGTGCCCTTCCAGGCTCAACAACGCATCGCTCAGCGGCGTGTCGCCATCGGCGCCGCGTTCGTTGCGCCAGGCGATCAACGCCAGTGCGAGGCCCGCGAGCAGACCGTCGCCGACGCTTCCGTGGAACTTCTCCGGGACTGTGGTGAGCAAGCGCTCGGTGACGGTGACCGGCAACGACGCCCTGATGCGTTCGACCGTAGCGTCGACGTCCACTGTGGGGTCGAGCGCACGAGCTCCGATCAGCGGATCGGGTCCGTCGAGGATCGACGTCCACAACGCGAGTTCGTCGGTGCGCTCGGCGGCGACGTCGACCAGTCCGGTTGCCCAGCGACGCATCGACGTGCCGGTGGGAGCAAGTGCCGGCTGGTCCCCCGCTACTACCTGAGACCACGCCGACGCGAGATCCGGAACCAGAATTCTCCACGAGACACCGTCGATCACCAGGTGGTGTGCGACGACGAGCAAGCGGCCCGCACCGCTGGGAGATTCGAACCAGACCATCTGGATCATGCGGCCGGTCGACGGATCGAGTCGGTCCGCTGCCTGATCCAGTTCCGCAGCAGCCTGTGCCGAGAAGGCGTCGCCGGACACGTCGTCGACCGTCACATGGTGGAGCACCGAGGTGGCCGAGACCGAGCCCACGGCCGCGACCGTCTCGGTCCACACGCCGTTGTCGTCGCGATACAGCTGTGCCCTGAGCATGTCGTGGGTATCGAGAATCGCCTGGACCGTGCTCTCGAGAGTCGACCGGTCGATGGACTTCGGCAGCTGCAGAAGTGCAGTCTGGGTGTATCGACCGAACTCCTCGCTCCGCTCGAGCATCCACTGCACGATCGGAGTCAGAGGTAGATCTCCGACGCCTCCTCCTGGCAGTTCCTCCAGCACGACGACGTCGGCGTCGCCGACGAGTGCCACCACCTCGGCGAGACCGGCGACGGTCTTGCGCTCGAACACGTCGCGGGGGGCGATGACGAGACCTGCTGCCTTGGCGCGAGACACGAGCTGAATCGACATGATGCTGTCTCCGCCGAGAGCAAAGAACGAGTCGTCGACGCCGACGGTGTCCAGCCCGAGCACCTCGGCGAACAGCGCGGCCAGGCTGTGTTCGATCTCGGACGCGGGTGCCCGGCTCTGAGTGACCCGAGACGAGAAGTCCGGCGCGGGTAGCGCTTTGCGGTCGAGCTTTCCGTTCGCGGTCAGCGGGAGCTCCGCCAGCACGACGAGTGCCGCAGGCACCATGTACGACGTCAACGACGAGGCGACGTCGTCGAGAACACCTGCGACGTCGAGCGTGCGCCCGGCCTCGGGAACGACGTATCCGACCAGTCGATCACCGGCCCCGTCGTCGCGCACCGAGACGACGGACTGCGCAACTCCGTCGACTCCGAGCAGAGCCGATTCGATCTCGCCGAGCTCGATACGGAACCCGTGCAGTTGGACCTGCATGTCACTACGACCGAGGTATTCGAGCCGACCTTCGCGGTTCCATCGAGCGGTGTCGCCCGTTCGGTACATCCGTGCGCCGTCGGTGTCGTCCGGGTCGGCGACGAAACGCGTTGCCGACAGTCCGGCGCGTCCGAGGTATCCCCGGGACAGCTGGCCACCCGAGACGTACATCTCGCCGGTCACTCCAGGCGGAACGAGCCGCAACCTGTTGTCGCGGACCGACACCGAGAGCCCGGGAATCGCCTGGCCGATGACGCTCGCCGACGCCGAGGCAGCGAACTGCTCGGTCAGTGCAAGGTGGCTCACGTGCACGGTGGTCTCGGTGATTCCGTACATGTTCACCAACGTCGGAGCGTTCTCCGGGTGGCGTGCGTACCACCGGCCGAGCTGACCGAGGTCGAGCGCTTCACCGCCGAAGACGATGTACCGCAACGCAAGTCCTGCGGAATCTGCAGGCGCGACACGGTCTACCTCGGCGAACTGGTAGAACGCCGTCGGGGTCTGATTCAGAACCGTGACCTGTTCGGCAACGAGCAACTCTCGGAACAACTCCGGCGACCGAGCGGTGTAGTAGTCGACGACCACGAGGGTGCCGCCGTAGAGCAGTGGCCCCCACAGCTCCCACACCGAGAAGTCGAAGGCGTAGGAGTGGAACATCGTCCACACATCGGTCTCGTCGAACTCGAACAAGTCGACGGTGTTCTCGAACAGCGTGGCCACCGTGGAGTGCGCAACCTGCACGCCCTTGGGGCGGCCCGTACTGCCCGAGGTGTAGATGACGTAGGCGATCGACTCCGCGTCGACGAGTCCACCGACTTCGTCCGGCGTCAGCGGACCCGAGTCGAGACCGTCGAGCACCTCGACCACGGACGGATCGTCGAGCAGAACGGTCGTCAGTTCGTCGGTCGGCACCGCCGTGACATCGGCGATCGTGGACACCACACAGACCGGCCGAGCGTCCTCGAGCATGAACGCCAACCGGTCGGCCGGATAGGTCACGTCCACCGGCAGGTAACCGCCGCCTGCCTTGAGGACCGCGAGCAGGACGACGACCAGTTCGGCGTTGCGCGGCATCGCCACCGCGACCAGGGTTTCCGAACCGACTCCTCGCGACACGAGGTGACGGGCAAGCTGATTGGACCGCCCGTCCAGCTCGGCGTAGGTGTAGCGGCGACTGGCGAACACCACCGCAGTGTGATCCGGGAACCGTGCAGCCGACGCTTCGAAACGCTGCGCCAGAGTGTCGTTCGACGGAGTCGATCCCTCGTGATTCCAGTCCACCGTGAGCGCGTGAACTTCGTCGTCCGTCAGCATGTCGACATCGCCGATGGCGCGGTCGGGGGCAGCAGTCACGCCGTCGACGAGCATCGAGAACCGTCGGACGAACTCCCGAACCGTCGACTCGTCGAACAGATCGGTGGCGTACGTGAATGCCATGTCGATGCCGGAGGGAACGCCGTCGTCGTCGAAGTTCTCGGACACGGTCAACTGCAGATCGAACTTCGCGATGCCTGCATCGATGTCGACTCCGTCGACGACGAGATCGGGTAGCTCGAGGTGCGCGCGCTCATTGTTCTGGAACTCCAACAACACCTGGAACAACGGAGAATGATCCGTCGACCGCGACGGCGCGAACTCGTCCACCAACCGCTCGAACGGCACATCGGTGTTGTCGAACGCAGCCAGATCCGCTGCCCGCGTCGCCGCCAACAACTCCACGAACGACAGGTGCGCCGACACCTCCGTCCGCAACACCAGCGTTCCCACGAACATACCGACCAACGCATCCAACCCGGCCTCACCACGACCCGCGATCGGCGTACCCACCACGATGTCCTCGGTACCACTCAACCTGGCCAACAGAGCGGACCAGACTGCGTGGACGGTCATGAACATCGTTGCCCCATTGCGCCGGCTGATCTCGGTCAGCGCGGCGTGGGTGTCGGACGAGAGATGGAACGGTACCGAGGCACCGCGAAGCGACTGCTGGTTCGGCCGTGGCCTGTCGATCGGCAGCGGCAGAACCTCGGGTACGTCCGCCAGCGTGCGCGCCCAGAAGGCCAGTTGGCGTGCGGCCAGTGACGCCGAGTCGGACTCGTCACCCAGAAGAGCCTGTTGCCACAGTGCGTAGTCGGCGTACTGCACCGCGAGAGGTTCGCGGACAGGGGCAGAACCTGCCACCCGCGCCGAGTACGCGATCATCACATCCGAGGCGAGCGGCGCCATGGAGGCACCGTCGGCCGCGATGTGATGCACGACGATGGCCAACACATGCTGGTCTTCACGACCGTCGAGCCGGTACAGCGAGGCACGGAACGGCATGTCGGTCGTGACGTCGAACCCGTGGGATGCATCCGCCATGATCCGTGCCGTCAGATCGCCCGCGTCCACGTCGACGACATCGAGGACATCGAGGACGAAACGGTCGTCGGGGACCGAGTGGATGTGCTGCCTCGGCCGCTCACCCGCCATCGGGAACGTCGTACGCAGACTCTCGTGCCGCGCAACCACATCCGAGACCGCTGCCCCGAGCGCTTCGACATCGAGATGTCCGGTCAAGCGCACCGCGAGTGGGATGTTGTAGGCAGCCGATTGCGTGTCGAACTGGTTGATGAACCACATCCGCTGCTGTGCTTGCGACAACGGCACGATCTCCGGGCGCACCGCAGGCACCAACGGGGGTCGATCCGCGGCGGATTCGTCGGACTGCGCTCGCAGCGACAACGTTGCGACGGTGGGTGATTCGAAGAGCGCACGCACAGTCACCGAACTGCCCAGGGCAGAGTTCACCCGCGAAGTGACCCTGGTGGCACTGAGCGAGTCACCACCGAGATCGAAGAAGTTGTCGTCGACACCGACGGAGTCCAGCCCGAGAACCTCGGCGAACACGTCCGCTATCGCTCGCTCGGTATCCGTCGTCGGATCGCGATGCTCTGCCCCACGCGACAGGTCGGGGACGGGTAGCGCGCGTCGGTCCAACTTGCCCGCCGGAGTCAACGGAATCGACTCCAACACAACGAACGCCGACGGAACCATATGCGACGGCAACACACCCGCCACGAACTCCCGCAACCCCTCCACATCCACAACCGCACCCACCACCGGCAACACATACGACACCAACACCGTCGCACCCGACGGACCATCCACACCCACCGTCGTCACGAAATCCACATCACCATGACCCACCACCACCGAATCGATCTCACCCAACTCGATCCGGAAACCACGCACCTTCACCTGAAAATCACTACGACCCACATACTCCAACACACCCGAACCGGACCACCGCACCACATCACCCGTGCGATACATCCGCACACCACCACCGAACGGCGCCGCAACGAACCGCTCCGCCGTCAACGAAAAACGATCATGATAACCACGAGCCACACCAGGACCCGACAAATACAACTCACCCACCACACCCACCGGAACAGGCCGCAGCATGGAGTCGAGAACGACAACCGAGAATCCGCGCACCGGTGAGCCGATATCGATGGGTGCACCTGGACGCATGGGTGTACCGAGCGACGCGAACACGGTCGCTTCCGTCGGTCCGTAGGCATTGAACAGATCGCGGCCCGGGGCCCACCGTTCCACCAACTCGGAACCGGCGGCGTCGCCGCCCGTCACCACGACCTGCAGATCGTCCAGACCCGATGGATCAACCGACGCCAACGCAGCAGGAGTCACGAACGCATGGGTCACCGATTTCTCGGCCAGCACCGCTGCGAGCTCGACGCCGCCGTAGACGTCGGTCGGCGCGATGACCATGGTTGCGCCGCCACAGAACGCCAACACCATCTCGAGCACCGACGCATCGAAGCTCGTCGACGCGAAGGCGAGCACACGCGAGTCGGTGGTGACCCGGAAGCGGGTCCGCTCCTCCTCGGCGAGATCGGCGATACCGCGGTGCGTGACCACCACGCCCTTCGGCACACCTGTCGATCCCGAGGTGTAGATCAGATACGCCGCATCGTCCAGCGACGGAACTGCCCGGCTGTCCGGCCGTCGGCCGTCGACTGCCACAGAAGTCGACTCGGATGCAGACCAGTCGATCTCGTCGAGGACGATCCAGTCGACCTCCCGCCCCGCTTCGGTCAGCACGTCGGTGTACCGAGCCACCGAGATACCCACCGGTGCCGAGGAGTCGGTCAACATGTGTTCGATGCGATCCTGCGGATACGACGGATCGACGGGGAGAAACGCTCCGCCGGCCTTCGCCACAGCCCATACCGAGACGACGTACTCGATGGAACGCTGCAGTCCCACCGCCACATAGGTGCCCGGGCGGACACCGCGCGAGCGCAGCACGTCGGCAACTCGCGAGGATCGCGCGTCCAGTTCCTGATACGTCACGGATTCGTTGCCCGCGACCACGGCGATCGCGTCGACACCGCCGGTGCCGACGGCTGTGTTCACGGCGTCGGCGAAGACGTCGGACAACAGTCGTCCGGCAACGGATTGCGCGCCGTGTACCGGGATCAAAAGGTCACGCTCGGACTCGGACAACAGTTGCAGCTGCCCGACAGGTAGTTCCGGCTGGGTCGCGAACGCGTCCAGGACGGCCACGATCCTGCCGAGAATGGTCTCCACGGCATCCTGCTCGAACACCTCGGGCAGGTACTTCGCTTCGACGTGCAGTCGATCGTCGGCCATCGCGACCAACGTGAGCGGATACTGCGCGGTGTCGCTGCCGTCGACGATTCCCGACACCCGCAGCCCTGCGATGTCGGTCTCGTCGGACAGTCCACCGCGGTCGACGGGGTACGACTCGAACACCGTCAGTGTGTCGAAGGCGACCACTGGACCGACGGCCCGCTGGATCTCGGTGAGACCGAGGTAGTGGTGGTCGAGCAGACCTGCCTGCTCGTTCTGCAGACGGATGACGAACTCGCTCAACGACTCCCGCGGATCGAGCGTCACTCGAACCGGGAGAGTGTTGATGAACAGGCCGATCATCGATTCGATGTCGTTGATCTCCGGCGGCCGCCCGGACACGGTCGCGCCGAACAGGACGTCGGTGCGTCCGGTCAGCGTCGCGAGCACTGTGCCCCACGCTGCCTGTACCAGGGTGTTGATCGTGACACCACGGTCCCGAGCGAACACGCGGAGCGCAGTGGTGTCCGCCGCGTCGAACGACGTCAGCGCACGACCGGCTCGGGTCGATTCCTGTCGCCGGCTCTCGACCGGGGTCAGGAGAGTCGGCTCGGACAGTCCCTCGAGCGCCGAGATCCAGGCCTGACGACCGGCTTCGCCGTCGCGCCTGTTCATCCACGCCAGATAGTCGCGGTAAGCGGGCACCCGAGGGAGCACCGCGTCGTCGCCGTCCGTCGCGTACAGAGTCAGCAGCTCGCGGATGACGAGCGGCGTCGACCAACCGTCGATCAGGATGTGGTGGTTGGTCAGCACGAGTCGCCACTGTCCTCCGGCGACCTGGACGAACGTGAACCGCAGCAGCGGTGCGTCGGCCATGTTGAATCGGGTTGCGCGGTCGGCGGCGAGGATGCGATCGAGCTCGGCGTCCTTGCCCTCTGCCGGCACGTCCCGCAGGTCGATGTCCGACCACGGAACGTCGACGCTTCGCTGAACGACCTGCAGGGCGTTGCCGTCGAGGTCGTGAACGAAGGCCGACCTGAGGTTGGCATGGCGATCGAGCAGAACCTGAGCGGACCGATGCAACCGGTCCGCATCGACCGAGCCGCCGAGTTCGATGACGAGTTGGACGATGTAGGCGTCGACCGTCTGATCGGACAGCTCGGCATGGAAGAGCATGCCCGATTGCAACGGAGACATCGACCAGATGTCGGTCAACGTCGGATACCGCTTCTCGATGTCGACGATCGAACTCTGCGGTAGCGCAACGAGATCGAGGTCCGACGGGGTGAACCCACCAGCGCCTGCACTGCGCGCGTGCCGGGCGATGCTCGTCAGAGCGTTCACCCACAGGGTCGTCAACTGTTCGACGTCGTCTCGTTCGAGCACTCCCGACGGGTACGCGAACGTGGCGCGGAGGGCGTCACCGCGCTCTCCGCTGGTGGTGACTGCGTTGATGTCCAAGGCGGCCGAGACCGGTAGATCCTGGTTCTGGACATCGCCGATTCTGTCGTCCTCGACCGGGAGCCAGCCCACGCCGCGAAGATTCTCGGGAATTCCCGCGCCGTACCGTCCGAGATAGTTGAAGCTGATCTGCGGCGACGTCAAGGGTGCCAGTACGTTTCGCGACTCGTCGTCCAGGTAGCGGAGCATACCGAAGCCGATGCCGTGGTCCGGAATTCCGAGAAGTCGTTCCTTGACGGATTTGATCAACGCGCCGGCCGACGAACCGCCGCTCATCGCGTCGTCGACATCGATGCCGCGCAGATCGATTCGAACCGGATAGATGGTGGTGAACCATCCGACGGTACGAGACAGGTCCGCGCCGGGGACGATGTGGTCCTCGCGTCCGTGGGCCTCGAGCGAGACGAGCGAATCCTGGGTCTCGATACCTCGTGCACGTCGCCACGCGCCGACGGCCAGCGCGAGACCGGCCATCAAACCATCGTTGACGCTGCCGTGGAACACTTCCGGAACGGATGTCAGCAATGCCTCGGTCACGTCGGCCGACAGCTCGACCTCGACGTGATCGACCGTGGCGTACACGTCGATTTCCGGGTCGAGCGCTCGCGAACCGACCAGCGGATCGTCCCCGGACAGTGTGTCCTTCCACAACGCCAGCTCGCCCCGGCGGGACTCCGCCGCGTCGGCGAGACCGTGAGCCCAACGCCGCATCGACGTACCGACGGGAAGCAGGCTTATCGCCTCACCGGCCTCGAGCTGTGCCCATGCCGTGGCGAGGTCGGGAACCAATACACGCCACGACACGCCGTCGACGACGAGGTGATGCGCGACGATCAACAGTCGTCCGGACTTGTCGGCGGCTTCGAACCAGACGAACTGGATCATGGAGCCGCTCGCCGGGGCCAGACGTGCTGCTGCGCGTTCGAGCTCGGCCGAGGCGACCGAGGAGAACTCGTCACCGGTGCTGGAGCCGACCGAGACATGGTGCACCACCGCGGCAGCCGCGACGGAGCCGATGGGCTGCACGTCCATGCTCCAGTGCTCGTCCTCGTGACGAAGGCGCGCGCGCAGCATGTCGTGATGATCGAGCACCGACTGTACGGTCGCTTCCAGTGCGGATCGCTCGATGTCGTCCGGCAAGGTCAGCAGCGCCGTCTGTGTGTGGCGATCGAACACGTGCGTCCGGTCGATCATCCACTGGGTGATGGGCGTGAGCGGCACGTCACCCACGCCGCCGCCCGGAAGTTCTTCCAGCACCGTGACCGAGTCGCCGTCCGCGGACGACGCGACCTCGGCGAGTGCGGCAACCGTCTTGCGTTCGAACACATCCCGCGGCGACAGGACCAGGCCTGCTGCCTTGGCCCGCGACACCAACTGGATGGACATGATGCTGTCTCCGCCGAGAGCGAAGAACGAATCGTCGACACCGACCTGCTCGAGGCCGAGAACTTCGGCGAAGAGTCCAGCCAGCAGCTTCTCGATCGCGGTGTCCGCCGCTCGGCCGATGTCGGCCGGACCGTCGAACGTGGGCTCGGGAAGCGCACGGCGGTCGAGTTTGCCCGCAGGGGTCAGCGGAATCGACTCCAGCCGAACGAACGCGGTGGGGACCATGTGGGCGGGCAACACCGCGGCGACGTGCTCGCGCAGGATCGCCGCATCGACAGTCGGCGACGCGGACTCCGCGGCGACGAACCAGGTCACCAGGATGGTGTTGCCGGCCGGTCCCTTGACGCCGGCTGTCGTCGCGAAGTCGACACCGTCGTGCGCACCGACTGCCGCGTCGATCTCGCCGAGTTCGATGCGGAAACCGCGCACCTTGACCTGCGAGTCACTGCGACCGACGAACTCCAGTGCACCGGCCCGGTTCCAGCGAACGACGTCGCCGGTCCGATACATCCGGCTCCCCGGTTCACCGTAGGGATCCGCCACGAAGCGCTCGGCCGTCAGCGGAAGTCGACCGTGGTAACCGCGGGCGAGAGCCGGACCGGCAAGATACAGCTCACCCGGTACACCGACAGGCACCGGCCGCAAACGAGAATCGAGTACGACCTCGGCGAAACCGATTGTCGGAGAACCGATGTCCACGACGCCGCCGGGGGCGAGCTCGTTGCTGATCGACGAGAAGATGGTGGCCTCGGTCGGTCCGTACGCGTTGAACATCTTCCGGCCGGGCGCCCATTTGGACACCAACTCCGGCGGGCATGCGTCGCCGCCGGTTGCGATGACGCGCAGTTCCGGCAACTCCGTGTGGTCGACCGTTGCCAGCGCCGCAGGAGTGACGAAGGCATGGGTCACGTGCTTGTCGCGCATCAAGTTCGACAGGTCCGGGCCGCCGTACATCCCGGACGGTGCGATCACCATTGTCGCGCCGGCACCGAACGCAAGTACGAACTCCAGGACGGACGCATCGAAACTGGGTGAGGCGAACGCCAACGTACGCGATCCCGGCTCCACCTCGAACCGTGAACGTTCTTCCGCGGCGAGGTTGGCCAGACCGCGGTGGGTCACCACCACGCCCTTGGGCACACCTGTCGACCCTGAGGTGTAGATCAGATACGCAGCGTCGTCGATTCGCAGCGGCTCCACACGCTCGGCGTCGGTGATCGCAGAGGTCGAGAACGTGGACGTCACGTGCTGGAAGCGCGGGTCGTCGAGAACCACCCAGACGACACGGTCGGACAACGCCGCCAGTGCGGAGTTGTCGGCGAGCGTCGTCAGTCCCAGCGCAGCACCCGAATCGGTGATCATGTGCGTGATTCGGTCTGCTGGGTACGTCGGGTCGACAGGCAGGAACGCCGCTCCGGCCTTCGCCGTGGCCCAGATGGCGACGATGGAGTCGACGCCACGCGGAAGTGCGAGCGCAACCACGTCACCGGGGCCGACACCGTGGTCGACGATCAGACGAGCCAGTCGGGAGGACCGAGCGTCCAACTCCCCGTACGTCATGACCCCGTTGTCGACATCGAGCGCATGGGCCGACTCGCCTGCGGACGCGACGGAGTCCGCCAGCAGTTCGGGCAACAGCCGAGGTGGCATCGGCGTGGCGCCGCGAACGGGCGTCAGCGCGTCGAGTTCGTCCGCGGACAGTATGTCGATGTCGCCGACGGCAACGCCGGAGTCCGAGGTGACCGCGTCCACGATTCGAACGAATCGGTGCGCGAACGTGTCGACGGTGGCAGCCTCGAACAGGTCGGTGGCGTACCGGAAGGAGGCCTCGATACCGGCAGCCTGTCCGGACGCGTCGAAGCGCTCGGACACGGTCAGTTGCAGATCGAAATTGGCGATGTCGTTCGCCAGATCCATTGCCTCGACGTTCAACCCGGGCAAAGTGATGTTCGGGCGATCCGTGTGCTGGAATTCCAGCATCACCTGGAACAGCGGGGTATGCGAGGTGGACCGGACGGGATCGAGCGCATCGACGACGCGCTCGAACGGAATGTCCGAGTGAGTGAACGCCGCGAGGTCGGTGGCCCTGACATCGGCCAGCAGGTCGCGGAAGGACCGCGCGGCGTCGATCTCGGTCCGCAGAACGAGTGTGTTGACGAACATTCCGACGAGATCGTCGAGTGCGGCGTCACCGCGACCGGCGATCGGTGTACCGACCGAGATGTCCGACGACGCGGACAGGCCGGACAGAAGCACCGCGAGCGACGCGTGAACGATCATGAACACGCTGGAATCGCGCAGCGTGGCCAACTCCGTCATCCGTGCGTGGACCTGGGAGTCGATCGAGAACTCCACTGCCGCACCGCGGAAGGACGATTCGGCCGGACGCGGACGGTCCGACGGGAGGTCCAGAACATCCGGGGCTCCGGACAAGGTGTCCACCCAGAAGCCGAGTTGCTTGTTCATCACGGAATCGGTGTCCGATTCCTCACCCAGGAAGGCGCGCTGCCACAGCGAGTAATCCGCGTACTGCACAGGCAGAGCCGACGTCGTCGGCGCCTCGCCCTGGGTACGCGCGCTGTAGGCGACGATCAGATCCCGAGCGAGCGGACCGGTCGAGAATCCGTCGGAGGAGATGTGGTGCACGACGAACGCGAGCACGTGATCCTCCGGTCCGACCTCGATCAGTCGAGCTCGGACGGGGACACTTCTGGCAACGTCGAATCCTTCGGATGCGACCTCGGTGACGAGGCGAAGGACATCGTCCTCGGACTCGGCCGGGATCGGATTCAGATCGGGCAGCGCCTGGTGCGATTCCAGAATCGACTGGACGGGACCCTCGTCGGTCAGAGGGAAGACGGTCCGCAAGGCCTCGTGGCGGTCGACGACGTCACCCAGTGCACTGCGCAGTGCGGTGGTATCGAGCCGGCCGGTCAGCCTCATCGCGAAGGCCACGTTGTACGCAGCGGACGATGTGTCGTACTGGTTGATGAACCACATACGCTGCTGTGCAAGAGAAACCGGGATGGACGCCGGTCGCTCCACTGGAACCAGTGCAGGCTTCGGGTCGGTCCGGTAGCCCTGCGATTCGACGGCCGCAGCCAGCGAACGCACGGTCGGCGAGTCGAACAGATCGCGAACGGTCAGGCTCGATCCGAGAGCCGAGTTGATGCGCGCCACGGCTCGCATCGCGACGAGAGAGTTGCCACCGACGGCGAAGAAGTTCTGGGTGACGCCGATGGGTTCTCCGCCCAGAAGCGCGACGAACTCTCCGACGATGATCTCCTCGACCGGATTCGACGGTGCGACGATCTCGTCGTCGGTCAGCGTGAACACCGGGTCCGGCAAGGCTTTCCGGTCGAGCTTTCCGCTGGAGTTCAGCGGGAACTCGGCCAGTTCGACCACGAGCGACGGCACCATGTACGCCGGAAGGGACTCGCCGACGGCGCGTGCCAACTCGGCTGCGTCGACGGTTGCTCCCCGCACGGGCACGACGTAGGCCACCAGAGCCTCGCCCGTGGAGACGGTGCGGTGCACGACGGCCACGGCGCGCGCGACGGATGGGTGGCGAAGCAGCGCCGATTCTACTTCCGGCAACTCGATTCGCAGTCCGCGGAGTTTCACCTGGAAGTCGGTTCGGCCGATGTACTCGAGGTTGCCGTCGGCGCGCCACCGCACGAGATCGCCTGTGCGGTAGAGACGTTCGCCCGGTTCACCGTACGGATCGGCGACGAAGCGATCGGCTGTCAGATCACCGCGACCGACGTAACCACGTGCGAGTTGGACACCTGCCAGGTAGAGCTCACCCGGTGCACCGATCGGCGCAGGCTTCAACGACGCGTCGAGGACGTAGGTGCGCGTGTTCCACACCGGAGCACCGATCGGAATCGACACCGGATCCGACGAGACGCAGTGGTACGACGTCACGTCGACCGCTGCTTCGGTAGGACCGTACAGGTTGTGCAACTGCGCATCCGAGAAGGCAGCGAATGCCTCCACCGTCGCAGGTGGCAAAGCCTCGCCGCTGCAGAACACCAAGCGCAGCGACTCGCAGTCCTCGGCGTGCGCACCGTCGACGAAAACGGCGAGCATGGACGGCACGAAGTGAAGGGTGGTGATCCTCTCACGCAGAATCACCCGCGACAGATACTCCGGATCACGGTGACCGTCGGGAGCTGCGATGACCAGTTTGGCGCCGACCTGCAAGGGCCAGAAGAACTCCCACACCGAGACGTCGAAGCTCGCCGGAGTCTTCTGCAGGACGTTGTCCGACGGCTCGAGCCGGTACCGGTCCTGCATCCACAGCAGCCGGTTGACGATGGCCTCGTGCGAGACGGCCACGCCCTTCGGCCGCCCCGTCGAACCGGAGGTGTAGATGACGTAGGCGGTGTTCGCGCCAGTGATGTCGCCGAGACGCTCCGACGAGCCCAGCGGAGTCGTCGCCCTGTCCGAGACATCGATCAGGTCGACGGCGAGGACCGGAGTGGCCACCGACACGTCGATCCAGTCCCTGCTCGTCGTCAGGATGCAGACGGGCTGCGCGCTGTCGATGACGTACGCGGATCGGTCCACGGGATGGTCCGGGTCGATCGGTACGTAGGCGCCGCCGGCTTTCATGATGGCGTACATGCCGACCAGCAGATCGGTGGACCGTCGAATCGCCAGTCCTACATGCGATTCCGGTCCGACTCCCAGCGACACCAGGTGACGTGCGAGCTGGTTGGCACGCTCGTCCAGCTCGCGGTACGTCACGTGCTCGTCGTCGAACACCAGCGCGATCGAGTACGGGCTTCGCGCGACCTGCAGGTCGAACAAGCTGCCGAGCGTCGGGTCCGATCCGACCTGGGGAGGGAGCCGGTGCTCGGTGGAGTTCCATACGGCGAGCACGGTGTCACGCTCGGACACCGACAGGATGTCGAGATCCCGAAGCGGCGCCTGCGGCGCACGGGTGATCGACTCGAGCAACCGGAGAAAACGATCGACGAAACGCTCGATGGTGTCTGGGTCGAACAGGGCGGTGGAGTACGTGAACGCCGCACTCGACGTGCCGCTCTCCCCCGCTGCTTCGTCGATCCGAAGCTGGAGATCGAACTTGGTGGTGTCGGTGTCGATTTCCTCGATGTTCACCGTCAGATCGGGTAGCTCGAGGTGCGCCCGCTGATTGTTCTGGAACTCCAACAACACCTGGAACAACGGAGAATGATCCGTCGACCGCGACGGCGCGAACTCGTCCACCAACCGCTCGAACGGCACATCGGTGTTGTCGAACGCAGCCAGATCCGCTGCCCGCGTCGCCGCCAACAACTCCACGAACGACAGGTGCGCCGACACCTCCGTCCGCAACACCAGCGTTCCCACGAACATACCGACCAACGCATCCAACCCGGCCTCACCACGACCCGCGATCGGCGTACCCACCACGATGTCCTCGGTACCACTCAACCTGGCCAACAGGAGCGCCAGTGCGGAATGGAACACCATGAACGGTGTCGCGTCGTGTGCGGCGCCCAGCCGCACGAGCTCGGACCGCAGTTCCGCGGGAATCTCGAATCTCGTCGTTGCGCCCGCCACGGATTGAGTGCTGGGGCGCGGTCGATCGAGAGGCAACGGCAGAACGTCGGGCGCATCCGCCAGTACTCGGGACCAATACGCCAACTGGCGGGACATCAGGGATTCCGAGTCGGACTCCGACCCCAGCAGTCCGCGCTGCCACAGCGAGTAATCCGCGTACTGAACTGCCAACGGTTCCCAGGCCGGAACTTCACCGGCCACCCGGGACGAGTACGCGATCATCACATCGGAGGCGAGCGGCGCCATGGAGGCACCGTCGGCCGCGATGTGATGCACCACGATGGCCAGCACATGCCGATCCTCACGACCGTCGAGCCGGTAGAGCGTAGCTCTGATCGGCATGTCGGTCGTGACGTCGAAGCCGCGTGCAGCGTCGGACGACACGTGCCCGGCCAGTGCGCTCTCGTCGATGGACACCATGTCCAGCGACAGATCGACGTCGGCCGCGTCGAGCACTACCTGCTGAGGAAGCTCGCCCACCGTCGGGAACACGGTTCGAAGACTCTCGTGGCGTTCGACCACGTCCGTCACCGCTGCGCTGAGCGCCGCGACGTCCACGGCACCGGACAACCGCACTGCCAGTGGGATGTTGTAGGCAGCCGATTGCGTGTCGAACTGGTTGATGAACCACATCCGTTGCTGGGCGAGCGACAGCGGAACCACGTCCGGCCGCTCCGCGCGAACCAGCGCGGGACGATTCGACGAGCCGGCGGTGTCCTCGGCACGAGCGGTCAACCCGACGACCGTCGGCGCCTCGAACAGATCGAGAACCCGCAGAGACGAACCGAGATCGGCGTTCACCCGAGCGATCAATCGTGTTGCGACCAAGGAGTTTCCGCCGAGATCGAAGAAACTGTCGTCGATGCCGACCTTCGGCGAGTCCAGCAGGTCCGCGAAGACCGCGGCCACTCGTCGTTCGTTGTCCGTCCGTGGGGCACGGAACACCGAGTGCGACGCCAGCGTCGGAGACGGTAGTGCGCGTCGGTCCAACTTGCCCGCCGGAGTCAACGGAATCGACTCCAACACAACGAACGCC
>NZ_JMEX01000005.1:201257-280961 GCF_000760735.1 Rhodococcoides fascians A44A
TGCAGGCGCGAGTCCAGGACGAGCTGTTCCGAACCCGAGATGGGAGCGCCGATGTCGACACCACGATCGACCGTCAGTGGCTCGCTGACCGACGAGAACACCGTGGCCTCGGTCGGACCGTACGCATTGAACAGCGACCGCCCTGCACCCCACCGCTCGACCAGCTCCGCACTCGCTGCATCACCACCGGTCACCACGACCTTCAGATCATCCAGACCCGACGGATCCACCGACGCCAACGCAGCAGGCGTCACGAACGCATGGGTCACCGACTCGCCCGACAACACTGCAGCCAACTCGGAACCGCCGTACACATCCGTCGGCGCGATCACTAGTGTGCCGGCGCCGCCGAAGGCCAGCAGCACTTCGAGCACCGACGCATCGAAGCTCGTCGACGCGAACGCGAGCACACGCGAGTCGGTGGTGACCCGGAAGCGAGACCGCTCCTCCTCCACGAAGTCGCCGAGTCCGCGGTGCGTGACCACCACGCCCTTCGGCACACCTGTCGATCCCGAGGTGTAGATCAGATACGCCGCATCGTCCAGCGACGGCACCGGCCTCGGTGTAGCAGGCTTCGGTGTTTCAGGCCTCGGTGTTTCAGGCCTCGGTGTTTCAGGACTCGACACAGTCTCGGCAGCGACAAGGTTCGATTCGTCGAGCGAGACCCAGTCCACCGAGGGCCCGGACTCGGCCAGTACGTCGATGTACTCCGACGTCGACACCCCTACCGCGACAACGGAATCCGACAACATGTGCGCAAGGCGATCCGCCGGGTACGACGGGTCGACCGGTACGAACGCACCGCCGGCCTTGGCCACTGCCCACACGGCAATCACGTACTCCACCGAGCGCCGCAATCCGACTGCCACGAACGAACCGACACCGACGCCGCGTGCGACCAACAGCTCGGCCACTGCAGTCGACCGAGAATCCAGCTCTCCGTAGGTCACCGGTGCACCCGAACCCGCAACCACCAATGCCTCGGCACTCACCCCCGCAGCCTTCACCGCGGAGGCGAAGATCTCCGGCAACAACTGTCCGCCCACCGACGACGCACCGCGAACCGGGACCAGGGCAGCCCGCTCGGCGGACGTCAGAACATCGACGTCGCCGACCGGACGGGCCGGATCGGTGGCCGCGCTGCGCAGCAACGTCACGAGCCTGTCGAGATGCGCCTGCGCTCGGCCGTCGTCCGCTTCCGAGTCATGGACGAACCGAATCGACATACCGGCGGGAACGCCGAGCGCATCGAACGTCTCGTGCACGGTGACCACGACGTCGACCACATCGAGATCTTCGCCCAGGTCCTCGACTCCGAACGACAGAAGCACGCGGATCAAGTCCGCTTTCGTGGACCCCGCCGAGTTGACCGTCGCACCGACCGACTCCAGCGATGCGCCCGCGTGAGCCAGTGCAGCCGAATCGATGTCACGCAGCCGAGCACCGAGATCGGAGAACGACTCCGCTGCGTCGACCGACGACCGGAGGACGACGACGTTGCCGTCGGTCGATCGCGTACGCACGCCGATCGAGATGTCGGTTTCGTCGGCGAGTCGTGACAGCAGCACGGCCAATGCTGAGTGGACGGACACCAGCACGCTGGCGTTCTGGTGGTTGGCCGCCGACAACAGTCCGCGGTGGGTGGCGGCGTCGATCGACGCGGAGGCTGTCCTCGGAGTCGGAGCGCCCGTCCGTTCCCCCTTGGATCCTGCGCTGTCGAACCCGGCGAAACCGACGGGGCTGGGCGCGTCGGAGAGCACCGAGGTCCAGTAGTCGAGTTCGGAACGCTCGGCGCGCCGAATCCTTCCCACGTCCGCACTCGGGCGATGAACGGTATCGACCGCGTCGTGCGGGCTCGCTTCGACGAACGCGTCGACGACCTCGACGAACGTGCGGTGGTGACGGACGAGGTCCTCGTCGACGTAGCGATTCGGGTTTCCGCGGAAGTCCACGAACGTTCGTGCAGGGCTACCACTCTGGTAGATGTTGACCAGCAGGTCCTCGACCGGACCGGAAGTGACGATGTTGAATTCGCCTGCAATGGAACCGAGTTGGATCTGCTGGTGGAACAGCATCACGTTGACCATCGGACCCGTGAGGTCGGCGTCCCGGCCGCGCGTCGCGAGTTCGCGCCGAATGTCTTCGAGGCTGAACCTCTGGTGACGCAACGCACCCATGAGTTCCAGCTGCACCTGCTGTACGAGGTCGCCCACGGTGCCGTCGGGATCCACACGGATCGACAGCGGAGCGACGTTGACGAGCATGCCACCCGAACGACGGAGCAACGCGGTGGTTCTTGCCGACACTGGAATGTTGATCAGCACCTCGTCGCGCCCGGTGACCCTGGCGAGGTAGCACGCGAACGCGGCGATGACGACGGCCGCGGACGTCGCGCCCTTGGTCGCGTCCGATGCTTCGAGCGCATCGACGATCTCGGTGCGCAACGCTTCGCTCGACAGTGTGCTTGCCGCGACGGTCGCGCCGGGTGTGTTCGCGAGGGAAGCACCACCACGCGCGTGGCCGACGTGTTCGACCCAGTAGTCGCGGTCCGATTCGAATCGACCGGAGGAGCGGTACTCCTGGTCCAGCTGGTACAGCTTCTGCAGTTCGGCGGCTTTGGCCGGTGGCGGCTGTGTGCCTTCCTGCTCCGCGGTGTAGAGCTCCGCCGTCCGATTCACCATCGTCATGGCTCCGTAGCCGTCGAGCGCAACGTGGTGGATCTTGCTGTACCAGAGGTACCGGTCGTCCTCGACGTGAAGAATCCAGACGTCCACCAGGCGATCGGTGGTCACGTCGACCGGAGCGGTGTAGTTGCGATCGATCCACGTCTTCGCCGCGGCCATGGGGTCGTCCTCGGACCGCAGATCGAGGTAGTCGACCGAGTCGTCGATGCTGTGATCGATCACCTGCATCGGTTCGCCGTCGACCTCGAACAGACGGATGAAGGCGGACTGGAACTCATGGCCGGCTTGACGCGTCGACTTCCTCAACAACTCCAGGTCGAGGTCGCCCCGCAAGTCCACGTACTGCGCGATACAGACAGGAACCGACGGCGCCAACTGCTGCGCGAACCACATTCCACGCTGAGCCGACGACAACGGGAACGGCTCCGATGCACCTCCCTCGGGAGGAAGTGATCCATGGGACTCGCCTGAGACCGCGGCGCGCATTCAGACACCTTTCCGAGTCGACGTCGCAAGAGACGACGAACGCAGCGAAGAATTGTCAGGGACAGTTGCCGAGGTACGTGCAGTCAACAGTCATTTCCGTTCCGAGCGTGGTTCAGCAACTGGGCCTTGGTCGAGTACAGGTCTATCGGTACGGCTATCCGCCTACCCGACCGTTCACAGTTGGTTCGTTGCGCGCTGCGGTCGGGATTGGGTTCGAAAAGAATGCCGAAAAAGGCTCGATGCCGGTTTTCGATACATTCGATGGACTTGGGGATTCATTCGGAGAAATTGGTTGAATTCGATAACCGAGCAGCGCACACATCATCGACGACCCCTCCCGTACGTACACGTCACCGACCGCGCAATTGCGGGAAATTGCGCGCCAACGATCAGTTGCGATCCAGGGACCACAGCGGTCTACAAACATACAATAAGAACCCGCCGGTTTTGTAGCGGATCACTATTGAAGAATCGAGCCTACGTCACGATTCGTTACACGAATCGCGCTCTCGAACAGGCCGACCAGGAATCCTCCGTCCGAATGACAGCTCGACATTCCCGAGAACCGCTCACGCTCGAATATCGGATTCGAAACCCTTTTCCTGCGCTTTTTCGGACTTCGAGTTTGTTCTTCTGCCGATCACTGCGGTGCCGATCACGAACGCCCCGGCCAGCACACACAGCAGATACTCCGGCCACGGACCCACTGCGGTGGCAATCGTCGTATCGGTCCGAAGAGCGACACGTTGAACGAGAACCTCCGGCACGAACAGATCGCTCGCCTGCTCGACGTCGCCCCGCGGCGACACCGTCGCGCTGATTCCGCTCGTTGCGGCGACAACGACGTCGCGGCCGTGCTCGACCGCGCGAACACGGGACATGGCCAACTGCTGGTACGTCATCTCGGTGTCCCCGAAGGTCGCGTTGTTCGTGGGGATCGCGATGAACTCGGCACCCGATCGAACGGACTCGGTCAACGCTCGGTCGAACGCCACCTCGTAACAGGTTGCGATTCCGACTGCCACGCCCGTGGCGTGGACGACACCGTTGCCCGTGCCTGGCACGAAATACCCGGCACGATCGGCATACTCGGAGAACAACCGGAAAAAACTTCGGTAGGGCAAGTACTCACCGAAGGGTTGAATGATCTTCTTGTCGTGTCGTTCACCCGGACCGTCGGCACCGTTCCAGGCGATCACCGAATTGGTGGTGGTCCTGTCGTCGTTGACCAGAACGGAACCGACCAGAATCGGAGCACCGACGGCCTCCGACGCCTCGGTGATCAGTGCCGCCGCGTCCGCGTTTCGCAACGGGTCTATGTCCGACGCATTTTCCGGCCACACGACGATGTCCGGTTCGGCCACTCGGCCCGCCGCCACGTCGTCGGCCAGGCGCAGCGTCTCGCGGACGTGGTTGTCCAACACCGCACGTCGTTGCGCGTTGAAGTCGAGGCCCAACCGAGGAACACTCCCCTGCACGGCCGCCACGGTGATGGATGGTTCGTCCCCGGACGCCTGCGCGGGCGCGAGGGTCGGCAACAGTGCGAGCGCGGCAACGGACGCGACCACGGTGGTAGCGGTGGCTGTTGCCCATCGGCCACGCGAACGTGGCCCGAGGATGCACGCCACGAGCGCTGCGATTCCGCATCCTGTCAACGCCACACCGAAACTCAGCAGCGGCGCTCCTCCGACACTCGCCAACGGCAGTAGAAACCCGTCCGGCTGGCCGAATGCGAGTCTGCCCCACGGAAAGCCGCCGAACGGAAACGACGACCGCGCCCACTCGACGAGACTCCATGCCAGGGCAATCGACAGTGGCCACCACCGAGACCTCCCGAGGACGGCTGCAAGGACGCCGAAGACACCGATGAACACGGACTCGGCGGCCGCCAGGGCCAACCAGGGCAACGGCCCGACGTACACGCCGATCCAGGGAAGCAGCGGGACGAAGAAGCCGAGGCCCGCCACGAATCCGTACCCGAAGCCTGCTTTCTTCGACGGGCGGTTCGAAGACCCGATACCCGACACGACCCCGACGAGGATCGCGACACCGACCGGGGCGAGGAACCACAGGTGCCGAGGCGGGAAGCTCGCGAACAGCAAGAGACCGGCGACAGCAGCGAGGACGGTGGAAACACCGACGCGCAGGAACGCGCGCGGATCACGCTTCATGGATCACTCGTCCGCGGTGCACCGTGCGCAGGCAACGAGGGCTCGGAGACTGCGGATCGAGGGCGGGCAGCGGGGGTACTCCGGCCCTCGGATCGGTAGACCACCGTGCAACCGAATCGGCGGGTGCGCGCACGACCAGCTCGTCGGCATCCCAGACTGCGTAGCTCGCGGGGGCACCGGGAAGCAGCGTACCTGCCAGACCGTCGCGCACACCGCCCGCTCGCCACGCACCTCTGGTGGCAGCCGAGAACGCCGCCCGAGGTGACACCGCGCTTCCTGGAGTGCGGTGTCCGACTGCGTATCGCAGAACGCCCCATGGATCGACCGTCGTCACCGGGGCGTCCGATCCGAATGCAAGGGACACACCTCTCGATGCGAGCGAGGCGAACGGGTTCAGCTCCCGCGCCCGCTCCACGCCGAGTCTGGATGCGTAGAGGGCGTCGTCACCACCCCACAACCCGTCGAAGGCCGGTTGCATGCTGGCGATCACCCCGAGAGACGCAAGAACGTCCGCCTGCGCGTCCGACACCATCTCCAGGTGCTCTATCCGGTGCCCGAGCGCAGCTACCGCCGGACCGCCGAACACCTCGGCGGTCCGGAGCAGCGCCGCGGTGACAGCGCCGACGGCACCGTCCCCGATTGCATGAAATCCCGCCTGGATGCCGGCTTCGGTACACGCGGACAGATGAGCGGCGATGGACTCGACGTCCTGGAAGGCGATGCCGGTGCCGTCATGGTCGGCGTACGGCTCGGTCAGCCACGCCGTGTGGGAGCCGATGGATCCATCGACGAACAGGTCCCCGCCCAGCGCGGCCGCACCCGTCGACGAGAGCAGCTCGCGGGCGTGCTCAGCGCTGGTGGCCAGTTCGCCCCAATAGCCGCGGACCTCGACACCGTGCTGCGTCGCCGACAACTCGGCGAAGTCGGTGGAGCCCGAGATGTCCGGGCCCGCGCACTCGTGAACCGCGCAAATACCCTGGGCTGCAAACAGATCCAGTGCCGCGAGCCGGGCCCGCGTGCGCAGCCGCGGGCCGATCAATGCCCGAGCAGTGGACCGGACCGCGTGATGGGCGTCGGCCGTGACCGGCTCCTGCGGGTCGAACCCCAACTGGGAGCTCGTGATTCCGCTGGCAATCCGAAGGGGCGACGAGCAGGCGGCCGAATGTGCGTCGATCCGCGACAGGTACACGTTTCGGCCGGGCGCAATCGCGTCCAGATCGGCAGTGGTCAGCGCCCCGCCATCGCCCCACGTCGAATCGTCCCAACCTTGTCCCCACACCACATCGTCGGATGTCTGCTCGACGTGCCGCCGGATTCGGTCCAGGCAGTCGGCCCGAGTCGCAGCTCCCGTCAGATCCAGTCCGACGACGGACAACCCGAGTGCCGTCGTGTGCACGTGCGAATCGACGAACGCAGGCGCGACGAATGCGCCTGCGAGATCGATTTCCTCGGCGCCCGGATGCAGGGCTCTGCCTGTGCGATCCTCGCCGGTCCATGTCACGACACCGTCGGTGACGGCCATCGCCGTTGCGTCGGGTGCCGTCGGGCTGTAGATCCGTCCACCGAGGAGCAGTTGGGTACTCACGACAGACCAGTCTGCCCTCAGCGAGTGGGCTTCTGGAAATCCTGAGGCTGAGCTTCGATGATGGCCCCGGACAGCCGCGGGCCCGTCGAATCCGGGACGACCTCGCCGTCGATGACCGTCGGCCGCATCCGCGCCGTGGTCGCGGCGACAGTGGGCATCCACCGCGCTGCGGCGAGCAGGACCAACGGACGCAACGCCCACCTCGTGAACGGCAGCAGGAGCAGGATGCCGAAGAGCGACGTCACCAAGCCGGGCACGAACATCGCCACCGCGCCTATGGCGAACAGCACACCGTCCGCGACTGCGACACCGGGCGCACGCTCACCACGTCCGGCGGCGCGCAAGCCGTCCATCACCCGGCGTCCCTGAGAGCGGACCAGGATCAAGCCGACAGCCGACCCCGCCAGCAACAGCAGCACGGTCCACAGCACACCGATGGCGCTTCCTACTGCGACCAGGGCAGCTACCTCGACGATCACGTAAAGAAGAAAGAGAGCAAACACCGTCGTTCCTTTCGTTGCCTGTAGCGACAACGAACGAAGTGGTCTGGAATACTCCCGACCCCCGAGAGGTCTTCGTTTTTTATCAGGAACCGAGGCGCCCTACGACCCAGGACGAACGAGTCCGGTCTCGTAGGCGAGCACCACAGCCTGCACTCGGTCACGTAGACCGAGCTTCGTGAACATGCGACCGACGTGGGTTTTGACCGTCGCCTCGGACAAACCGAGCCGTTGCGCGATCTCGGCGTTCGACAATCCCGTCGCCAGCAGCTCGAGGACTTCGCGTTCGCGATCGGTCAAAGCGTCGAGCATCGCTGGATCACGCAACGGGGTGGCCTCGTCCGCGACCATTCTCGTCAGCAATCGCTTGGTGACCTTGGGCGAGACGACGGCATCTCCCCCGGCGATGCTGCGGATGGCGGACACCAGATCGTCCGGTGGAGTGTCCTTGAGGAGGAACCCGCTCGCACCGGCGCGGATCGCGCCAAGCACATGCTCGTCCAGATCGAAGGTCGTCATCACCAGCACCCGCGAGTGCGACGCCGAGGACGTGATCTGCTCGGTCGCCTCCACGCCGTCGATGCCGGGCATCCGTACGTCCATCAGAACGACGTCGGGCTGCAGGTCGGCCACCGCCTCCAACGCCGCTTTGCCGTCGGCGGCCTCACCGACGACGTCGATGTCCTCCTGCGCGTCGAGCACCATCGTCAGTCCCATACGCATGAGTTCCTGGTCGTCGACGATGAGAACGGAGATCGGCACCTGCACAACCTATCTTCACTCGAGCGGTAGCTCTGCTCGTACTCGCCACCGACCGTCCGACATCCTGCCCGCGTCCAACGTTCCCTGCAGAACTGCGACCCGCTCCCGCATACCCAGCAAGCCGTTTCCCGTCCCTTCGACGGCGATGGGCGGGGCACCGACACCGCTGTTGAGAATCTCGACGAGCACGTCCTCGTCGCGACGGATCACCGACACCGACGCTTTCGGGGCGTGTCCACCGTGCCGAAGCACGTTCGTCAGCGATTCCTGGACCAGCCGGTGGACACCCAGGCTGATCGCCGGACTGATGTCGTCGAGATTGCCGGTCTGCTCCAGCTCCACGTTCAATCCGGCCCTCGACATCATGTCCACCACCTTCGCGAGGCCGGCGGTGCCGTACATCGGCATGTCGTCCGCGTGCGGGTTGGTGCGCAGAAGCGCAACCGTGCGCCGTAGTTCGGCGAGAGCCGCGCGTCCCGTTGCGGAAATGTTCGCCACAGCCTGCTCGGCACGTTCGGGATCCTTCCGGATCGCGTAGGACGCACCGTCCGCCTGGACGACCATCACGCTCACTCCGTGGGCGATCACGTCGTGCAGCTCTCGTGCGATGCGGGTGCGCTCCATCGCCACCGCATCCTCCGCCCGCCGATCACGGTCGTACTCCGCGACGGCGAGCCGTGCCTCGACCGCCTCGTCGTAGGCACGACGTGCGCCGAGGAACTCCGCCGCCAGCCAGGCCAGCGCGTACATCAGCACCGTGAACAGAATCGACGTGAACGGATCCTGATCGAGGAAGACCAACGACACCATCCCGTCGACGGCCACGGCCACGAGGTAGATCGCACCCTCGCGCCGACCGACGTACGCCACCAGCGTGTACAGCATGATCGGAAGCGCGAGCAGCGACGGATGCAGACTGGTAGTGTCCCCCAGCGCATGTCCGGTGAGAACACTCAGGATGGACACGATCAGTACCGCTCCGGACACTGTTCGCGGGTGTCGCCTGCGCCACGCGACCGGAGCCGACACAGCCACGGCGACCAGTGCGAACAACGGCCACAGCACATCCGTGGCCGAGCCGATGAACACTATGGCGTCGGTCAGGAACAACGCGCAGGCCAGGAGAGAATCCGCGACGAAGGGCTTGCCCCTGAGCCACAGGCTGAATCTGCGCATGTGATTGAGTTTGCCGTATGACGGCTGCCGACTGGGGATTGCTCATGGTTGCCGCGTTCAGCGCCGGGTGGGTCGATGCCGTCGTCGGAGGCGGCGGCCTCATCCTGCTTCCGGCACTGCTCGTCGTGGCCCCTGGATTGTCCGCACAAGCCGCTTTGGCGACGAACAAGATGACCGCGGTGTTCGGAACGTGCGCAGCCGTCGTCACCTTCGCTCGCAAGATAAAGATCGAATGGCGAGTGATGGCGCCTGCAGGCCTTGCCGCAGCCGTCACGTCGGCATGCGGTGCGGCCGCAGTCTCTCTCATCGACCGCGACCTGTTCATTCCGATCATCATGGTCGTCCTCGTGGGAGTCGCCATCCTGGTGACGGCGCGGCCGACGATCGGCACTGTGGCAGCCCACAATCCACCGAGTCGACGCAAGTTTCTCGTGGTGGTCTTCCTGGCGGCGGGTGCATTCGGCTTCTACGACGGAATCCTCGGACCGGGCACCGGCACGTTCTTCATCATCGCGTTCGCCACCCTGCTCGGTACCGAGTTCGTCCGCAGTGCGGCGATGGCGAAAGTGCTGAACCTCGGTTCCAACGTAGGCGCTTTGGCCTTCTTCGCGATCACTGGCCACGTGCTGTGGCAATTGGGTGCTGCGATGGCCGTGTGCAATGTGATCGGCGCGCTGCTCGGGTCGAGGACCGCACTGTCGAGGGGATCGGGGTTCGTCCGAATCGTGCTGTTGGTGGTCGTGATCGGCATGGTTGTCCGCCTGGGATGGCAACAGTTCGGCTAATCTCCATCCCTGTGACCCTGCCTCCGCACACGCACACACGCACCGTCGATGCGGATTTTCTCGAACTCCCTCTGAAAGCACTGGCCGGTGCCGCACTGGACGCGGCGAAGCGAGCCGGGGCATCCCACGCGGACTTCCGAGTCCACCGATTGGTCACCCAGTCACTGAACATGCGCGACAGCATCGTTCAGTCGGCGGTGGACAGTTCGGAGATCGGTCTCGCGGTCCGTGTGGTCGTCGACGGAACGTGGGGGTTCGCGTCCGAATCCGAACTGTCGGAAGCGTCTGCGTCGAAGGCAGCGCAGTCCGCTGTTGCAGTCGCCCGGGCACTGCGATCGCTCAACCGCGAATCCGTCGAACTGGCCGACGAACCCGTGTACCGCGACGCGACGTGGGTGTCCCCCTACACCGTCGATCCGTTCTCGGTCCCGACGACGGAGAAAGTAGAGCTTCTCGCCGCCTACTCGGATTCCCTCCGCACCGCCGAGGGCATCGATCACGTCACTGCGTCCGTCCTGCAGGTCAAGGAGCAGGCGTTCTACGCCGATCTCGCCGGCAGCTCCATCACCCAGCAGCGGATTCGCCTGCACCCACAGTTCGAGGCCACCACGGTCGACCACGAGGCAGGCGCGTTCGAGACGATGCGCACGTTGGCACCTCCCACCAGTCGCGGATGGGAGTATCTCGGCGCCGGCAGCACCTGGGACTGGTCCGACGAACTGGAGCGGATTCCTTACTGGTTGTCGGAGAAGGTGAAGTCTCCGACGGTCACCCCCGGCAATCTGGACCTGGTCATCGACCCGACCAACCTGTGGCTCACCATCCACGAATCGATCGGCCATGCAACCGAATACGATCGTGCCATCGGATACGAGGCCGCCTACGCGGGCACGTCGTTCGCCACGCCGGACAAGTTGGGGACGCTGAAGTACGGCAGTGACCACATGCACGTCACTGCGGATCGCACCGAACAGCACGGACTCGCGAGCATCGGATACGACGACGACGGTGTCGCCGCGCAGCAGTGGGACCTGGTCAAGGACGGCGTACTGGTCGGCTACCAGCTCGACCGCGTGTTCGCCCCCAGACTCGGCCTGCCTCGTTCCAACGGCTGCTCGTACGCCGACTCGCCGCACCACGTACCGATCCAACGCATGGCCAACGTGTCGCTTCGACCGGACCCCGACACCGATCGCACAGTCGACGATCTCGTAGCCGAAGTCGAGGACGGCATCTACATCGTCGGCGACAAGTCCTGGTCCATCGACATGCAGCGGTACAACTTCCAGTTCACCGGCCAACGCTTCTTCAGGATCAGGAACGGCCGGCTCGACGGCCAGGTTCGCGACGTCGCGTATCAGGCGACGACAACCGATTTCTGGGGTTCGATGGACCTCGTCGGCGGCAAGTCCACGAGGCGGCTCGGTGGTGCGTTCAACTGCGGCAAGGCACAACCCGGGCAGGTCGCGGCGGTCAGCCACGGATGCCCGGCTGCACTGTTCCGCGGTGTCAACGTGCTCAACACTCGATCGGAGGCAGGCCGATGATCGCCGGACATGAGGTGATCGAACGTGCACTGTCCGCGGCGACGGTCGACGAGACGATCGTGATCGTCACCGATTCCAGCGAGGCCTCGCTCCGCTGGGCCGGCAACTCGATGACCACCAACGGCATCTCGACGCTTCGACGCTGGACGGTGATGTCGATCGTCCGCACCGACGCAGGGGCACGCGCCGCGACCGTGTCCTCCACGTCGGTGGATCCAGCGGACATCGCGGGCGTCGTCGCCGCAGCGGAACGAGCAGCGCGCGCGGCCGGTGTCGCCGAGGATGCGATGCCGCTTCTGACGGGCACCAGCGTGCCGGACGGCTGGGAGGCACCGTCGCAGCGAACGAACATCGACGTGTTCGGTTCGCTCACCGGTGGCCTGTCGTCGGGGTTCGACGGCACCGACCAGCTCTACGGATTCGCACACCACCAGGTGGAGACGGTGTGGCTGGGAAGTTCGACCGGGATCCGCAAGCGATACACCCAACCGACAGGATCGGTGGAGATCAACGGCAAACGCGGTGACGCCAGCGCGTGGGTCGGCACCGGGACCACGCGGTTCGACGACGTCGCGGTGGACTCACTGCTGGCCGATCTGTCCACGCGCCTGGACTGGGCCGACACACGCGTCGACCTCCCGGCAGGACGGTACGAGACGATACTGCCTCCGTCGGCAGTCGCCGATCTGATGATCTATCTCGTGTGGACGATGGAGGGTCGGGGCGCCCAGGAAGGACGCACCGCATTGTCGCGCGCCGGTGGAACTCGCATCGGAGAGAAACTCGGCACTCTCGACCTGACATTGTTCTCCGATCCCACGGCACCCGGCCTCGAGTACTCGCCGTTTCTGGCGACGGGATCGTCCAACGACTCGGTGTCACTGTTCGACAACGGGCTGCCGACCTCACGCGTCGACTGGATCGCCGACGGCGTGATCAATGCCCTCTCCTATCCCCGCTTCGCAGCCGAGGAGTACGCGACTCCCGTGACCGCGCCCGGGGACAACCTGATCCTCACCGGTGGCGACACGTCCATCGAGGACATGATTGCCGGGACCGAACGTGGTCTGCTTCTGACCACGCTGTGGTACATCCGCGAGGTCGATCCCGCGACGCTGCTGCTGACCGGCTTGACACGAGACGGCGTCTACCTGGTCGAGGACGGCGAGGTCGTCGGATCGACGAACAACTTCCGTTTCAACGAAAGCCCGCTCGACCTGCTCCGACGAGCAAGCCAAGCGGGCATCAGTTCGCCGACACTACCTCGGGAATGGAAGGACTGGTTCACGCGAACAGCGATGCCGCCGTTGCGCATTCCGGACTTTCACATGTCCTCGGTCAGCGCGGCCCAGTAGTCGTCGACACCTACTCGGCCGGTCCCGACACCTCGAGTGCGATGTTGTCGGGGTCGCGGAACTCGAGGATCGCGAGGCCGGGGCCTCCGCTCTTGATTCCCTCGTGCGCGATACCCAATCGGTCGAGAGTGTCCACCGCATCCTGCAGCGCCTGCCGACTGTCCACGCCGAAACTCAGGTGATCGAGCCCCGCACGGTCCGCGTCGAAGTTGTCGTCGTCCGGTGCGACCGGACGGAGACCGAACAATCCGCCGGGGAACTGGTAGATGACTCCACCGAACAGAAACCACAGGGATTTCTTGGTCTCCTCGTCGGCATTCGGGTCGTACTCGAACGCCACATCGAAACCGAACACGTCGTCGTAGAACTTTCGCGACACGTCGATGTCGCTGACCGTGAGCCGGACATGATGGAAATCCGTAGCTGCAATCGGCACGGTGCTTCTCCGCTCTGGTGGTCTCTGCCACCCGTTGTTGGTCCTCTATCCGACACCGCCCTGCCTGTCGTCCGCAGGCCGCCGACGTACATGTACCCACTTGCGCATATCGGAATCAGACCGAACGGGATCAGGTGACACCGCGTCACGCGGACCCGTCGTACACCTGAACTCCGCCCAGATAGGTCGCGAGAACGTCCAGGTCCGCGATGGTCTCCGGTGGGACGTCACGGGGGTCGGCGGACAGAACGACGAAGTCCGCGTACTTGCCGACCTCGATCGATCCGATGACGTCGTCGGAGAACAACTGCCAGGCGGCATCGATGGTCTGCGCGCGGATGGCCTGATCGACCGTCAGGCACTCTTCCGGGGCGGACACCGATCCGCTGGGCGTCGTTCTGGTCACCGCCACGGCGATGTTGCGCAGCGGTTCCTCGGGTGTGACCGGCGGGTCGTTGTGCAGCGAAATCCTCATGCCTGCTGCGACGGCAGACCCGGCAGGCATCCAACGGCTACCGTGCTCGGGACCGAACAGTCCGTCCACCAGGACGTCTCCCCAGTAGTGGATCTGATCGACGAACAGACTGCACGTGACACCGAGAGCCACAGCACGCCTCAACTGATCCTGCCGGATCGCGCCGACGTGTTCGAGCCGAAGCCGGTGATCGGAACGAGGATGACGGCGAAGCACACTGTCGTAGACATCGAGAATCGTGTCGATCCCGTTGTCTCCCATCACGTGACACGCGATCGGCCAGCCGCGCGGGAAGTAGGCGTCGACGATCTCGGTCAGTTGTTCGTGGGTGTAGTTGGCGTGTCCGCAGGACCCGGGTTCGACGCCGATGCTGCGGGTCGCGTCGGTGTCCAGGTACGGGAACGACAGATCTATGTTGCCGATCCACGGCGAGCCGTCCACCCAGATCTTGATTCCGGTGTGCCTGATCATGTCGTCCCCAGCCCCGGGATCGGTGCTCGCCGTCATCGCCGGACTCGACATCTCGTAGGTCCGGAGCCGGACGGTCAACGCTCCGGACTCCTCGAACCCGGCCACCAGCGGCCCGAATTTCGGGTCGTACGCCATCTCGGAACACGTCGTCAGGCCGGCACGGTTCAGCCGTGCACATTCAGCGGCAAGCATGGCCGGATAACCCCCTGCGGTCATCGCACCCGCGACGAGCGGAAACACCGCTCCGGTTTCCCGCGCGGTCCCGTCCAGCTCGCCGTCGACGTCTCGGCCGTACGCCGCGCCTTTGGGGTCGGGGGTGTCTCGATCCAGACCCAGGCTCCGTGCTGCTGCCGAATTGAAGAACGCGAGATGCCCGGAATTGTGCAGAACGACCAGGGGTGTTGCCGGCGCGATCGAGTCCAGCCAGTCCAGTGTCGGATCGGGAAGTCCGTGCTGCAACAGTGCATCCCAGCCGCTGAGGAACGCTCCGTCGTCACCGCGTCTGGCGACTTCGCTCCGTATCGCGTCCAGGATTTGCGTCGGATCGGTCATCGTCACCGGGCGGATGTCGACCATCCGATCCGAGAGCACCAACGCTTCCATGAGCGGATGACCGTGGGCCTCGACGAGCCCCGGCAGCACGCATCCGTCGCCGACGTCGATCACCCGGGTGGCGGGCCCGACGAGAGGTTCTGTTTCGGCCCGAGAGCCGACGGCCACGATTCGGCCGCCTCTCACACCGACGGCTTCGGCGGTGGGAAAGAATGGATCGACCGTCAGAATGCGGCCGAGAAGTACCAGGTCTGCGTCACCGAAGTCCGACATGAGCGCCAGTATGGCGCCCGGCGCGGGCAATCACCGTCACATTCGAAGCGACTACGCGCCGTGACCGCCGGATCTCACCCGATCATGATGGGACGACGGAAATGCCGACCGTCCCCGATTTGCCACGACGCAGTGAACTGCCCTTCACCGTCAGCCATCCGAGGATGCCGTACTTCGACGCGATCGCCGCACGTGCCTGCTCGGTACCTGCCGCATCGAGGATCTCGGCGACGCCGTCCACCGCCGCGCCTTCGACCTTGCCACGCGCAGTGCACGGCGCAACCGTCACCTTCGCGTTTCGCTTGATCCGCTTGACCTTCCACGAGTCCGTCGTCGTCCACACCAGCAGCCGGTCGCCGTCGCGCGCCCCCCACAGCGGCGTCGCGACGGGCGTGCCGTCCTTCTTGAACGTGGTGAGCGAAACGTACTTGCCGTCGGCGATCTCCTGGAACGTGGCCATGCCGACCAGGATACGGCTATTCGCCCTCGAGGTCGCCTTCCGTTTCCAGGTAGACCTGGCGCAACCCATCGAGGATGTGCTGGTCCGGTTCCGCCCACATCTTGCGTTCCACGGCCTCGAGCAGCCTTTCGGCGATGCCGTGCAGCGCCCACGGGTTGGACTGCTGCATGAACTTCTGATTCTGCTCGTCCAACACGTACGTCTCGGCCAGCTTCTCGTACATCCAGTCCGCGACGACGTCGGTGGTGGCGTCGTACCCGAACAGATAATCGACGGTCGCCGCCATTTCGAATGCGCCCTTGTATCCGTGCCGACGCATCGCCTCCAGCCACCGCGGGTTGACGACGCGTGCACGGAACACGCGTGCGGTCTCCTCCGACAACGTGCGGGTCCGCACCGACTCCGGTCGCGTGCTGTCGCCGATGTATGCCTCGGGCGACTTCCCCGTCAGAGCGCGGACGGTGGCGACCATGCCGCCGTGGTACTGGAAGTAGTCGTCGGAATCGGCGATGTCGTGCTCACGCGTGTCGGTGTTCTTGGCAGCCACGGCAATTCGTTTGTACGCCGTGCGCATGTCGTCCGACGCAGGAACGCCGTCGAGTCCGCGTCCGTACGCGAACCCACCCCAGGTCGTGTAGACCTGGGCCAGATCCTCGTCGCTCCGCCACGTCTTGCTGTCGATCAGCTGAAGCAGACCCGCACCGTAGGTGCCCGGCTTCGAACCGAAAATGCGCGTCGTGGAACGACGTTCGTCACCGTGCTCGGCGAGGTCCGCCTGCGCGTGCGCACGCACGTAGTTCTGCTCCGCCGGCTCGTCCAACGCAGCTACCAGACGAACCGCGTCGTCGAGCAACGCCAGAACGTGTGGGAAGGCGTCACGGAAGAACCCACTGATGCGAACGGTCACGTCGATGCGCGGCCTACCGAGTTCTTCGAGGTCGATGACCGCAAGCGTGGTGACACGGCGCGACGCTTCGTCCCACACCGGCGACACACCGAGGAGCGCGAAGACCTCGGCCACATCGTCTCCCGACGTGCGCATCGCCGACGTGCCCCACACCGACAACCCGACCGATTTCGGCCACTCGCCGTGATCCTTCCGGTACCGAGCCAGCAGCGACTCCGCCATCGCCTGCCCGGTTTCCCAGGCCAGCTTCGACGGCACGGCCTTGGGGTCGACCGAATAGAAGTTGCGCCCGGTGGGGAGCACGTTGATCAAGCCGCGCAACGGCGAACCGCTGGGGCCCGCAGGGATGAATCCACCGTCGAGGGCGTGCAGAACCTGCTCGATCTCGCGCGAGGTACCGCGCAGACGCGGGACCACCTCGGCCGCGGCGAACTTCAGAATCTCGGCAACGGTGGGGCCGTGGTCCCCGGCGACTTCCTCGGCTCGGGACGGATCCCACTGCGTGAGCTGCATCGCCGAAACCAGACCGTGAGCGATCGACTCGACCTCGTCGACTCGGACGCGCTCCTCGTCGCCGTCCTCACTGAGCCCGAGAGCCTCGCGCAAGCCGGGAACCGACTGCTCGCCGCCCCACATCTGACGAGCCCGGAGCATCGCCAGAACGAGCTCGACCTCGGCGTCGCCGACGGGTTCGGACCCGAGCACGTGGAGACCGTCACGGATCTGTACGTCCTTGATCTCGCACAGCCAACCATCGACGTGCAGAAGCATGTCGTCGAACACTTCTTCGTCGGGCCGTTCCTCGAGCCCCAGATCGTGGTGCATCTGAGCAGCCGTCATGAGCGTCCAGATCTGCTGGCGGATAGCAGGCAGCTTCGCTGGATCGAGCGCCGAGATGTTCGCGTGCTCGTCGAGCAGTTGCTCGAGACGTGAGATGTCGCCGTAGCTCTCCGCGCGCGCCATCGGAGGAATCAGATGGTCGACGAGAGTCGCGTGTGCGCGCCGCTTCGCCTGGGTGCCCTCACCCGGATCGTTGACGAGGAACGGATAGATGAGCGGCAGGTCACCGAGAGCTGCGTCGGTTCCACACGAGGCGGACATGCCGAGAGTCTTACCCGGCAGCCATTCGAGGTTGCCGTGCTTGCCGAGGTGCACCATCGCGTCGGCTCCGAAACCGCCGTTCTCCGCGGACGCCTGAATCCAGCGATACGCCGCCAGATAGTGGTGGCTCGGAGGCAGATCCGGGTCGTGGTAGATCGCGACCGGCTTCTCGCCGAATCCACGCGGCGGCTGAACCATGATGACGACGTTGCCGAACTGCATTGCGGCGATGACGATCTCGCCTTCGGGATCGACCGACCGGTCCACGTACATATCGCCCGGAGCGGGACCCCAATGTTCCTCGACTGCCGACGTGAGATCCTCGGGTAGTTCCTCGAACCAGTTCCGGTACTGCGCGGCCGAGATACGGATGGGGTTGCCCTCGAGCTGCTCGGAGGTGAGCCAGTCCGGATCCTGACCGCCGCGCGCGATCAGCGCGTGGATCAGAGCGTCACCGTCACGCGCTGCGAGACCCGGAATGGCGTCGGGACCGTCCAGTGGACCCAGATCGTAACCTGCGGTGCGCATCTCGGACATCAAGGCGATCGCACTGGCCGGAGTGTCGAGGCCGACGGCATTGCCGATCCGGGCGTGCTTGGTCGGGTACGCCGAGAACATCAGCGCGATCCGCCGGTCCGCCGCCGGAATGTGCCGAAGCCGTGCGTGACGTACGGCGATACCCGCGACGCGCGCCGCTCGTTCGTGATCGGGAACGTACGTGGTGAGTCCGTCGTCGTCGATCTCCTTGAACGAGAACGGAACGGTGATGAGTCGGCCGTCGAACTCGGGAACGGCCACCTGGGTGGCGACGTCGAGCGGCGAAAGGCCGTCGTCGTTCTCCTCCCACGTCGCGCGACTGCTCGTCAGACACAGTCCTTGCAGAATGGGAACGTCGAGGGCGGCGAGTTCGGCGACGTCCCACGCCTCGTCGTCTCCGCCTGCCGACGCACCTGCGGGTTTGGTGCCCCCGGCCGCCAACACGGTCACGATCATCGCGTCGGCGGACTTCAGAGTGTCGAGCAGCGCGGGTTCGGCGGTGCGCAACGACGCGCAGAAGATGGGAAGCGCGCGGGCACCCTTGGCTTCGACGGCAGCGCTCAGAGCTTCGATGTACGCCGTGTTCCCGGCGAGATGCTGGGCGCGGTAGTACAGAATCGCAACGACAGGAGCGGAGCCTGCGGAGTGACCGGACGAGACAGGAGCGGAGCCTGCGGAGTGACCAGTAGAGACAGGACCTGAATTTGTGTCGTGGGTGGATTGCCGGTCGAGGGTGCCCCAGGTGGGGGTGTGCATCGGCGCCGCGAATCCGTGTCCGGTCAGCAGCACGGTGTCGGAGAGGAATGCGAAGAGCTGGGCGAGGTTGTCCGGCCCGCCTTCGGCGAGGTAGTTGTGGGCCTGCGCGGCGACGTTGCCGGGAACGGTGGACAGTTCCATGAGTTCGGCGTCGGGTGCCTGTTCTCCGCCGAGAACGACGACGGGGAGTCCGGTCGCGAGGACTGCGTCCACGCCTTCTTCCCACGATCTCTTCGATCCGAGGATGCGGAGCACGATCAGATCGGCGCCGTCGGCCAGGGACGGGACGTCGGCGGCGAGGAGCCGCGAGGGGTTGCCCCACCGATAGTCGGCACCGCTGGCGCGCGCGGACAGCAGATCGGTATCCGAGGTGGACAGCAGCAAGATCACGGGTAACACCCTCCTGGGGTTTTCGCGCCCCTGGTCGTTCTACGTGGCGGCTTCGGAGAGGGTCTGGCTGTGACAGTGGCGCGACCGCACCGGACTTGCACCGGATTTCCTCTCGGCCGAAGCCTTCTGGTGGGGAATGCTACCCAAGTGAATCCGCTGCCGTGTCCACCCGTTCGCTCGTAGCATCGACGGATGGATGCTCGGGACATACGCAGCGCGTACCTGCAGTTCTTCGCCGACCGTGGCCATCGGCCGATCGAACGAGCGTCGCTGGTGCCCGTGGGCGATCCGACGACCCTGTTCAACGGCAGCGGTATGCAGCAGCTACTCCCCTATCTACTGGGTGCCGAACACCCCGAGGGGACGCGTCTGACCGACAGTCAGCCGTGCGTTCGCGTACAGGACATCGAGGAGGTCGGCGACAACCGGCACACGACGTTCTTCGAGATGCTCGGAAACTGGAGTCTGGGCGACTACTTCAAGGATCAGCAGATTCCGTGGTTCTGGGAGTTCCTCACCGGTGTCGTCGGTCTCGATCCCGCCCGGATCTTCGTGTCGTGTTTTGCCGGCGACGAGCGGTATTCGATACCGAAGGACACCGAGAGCGCCGACGTGTGGGCGTCGATGTTCGCCACAGCGGGCATCGACGCGGACCGTGTCGATCTCGGTACGGAGGAACACGGCGGCCGAGTCGGTAGCAACGGGGCCAGGATCGCGTTCTACGGCGCGAAGAACTGGTGGTGCCGCGCGGGCTCGGCCGATGCGATGCCGGTCGGGGAACCCGGCGGTCCGGATTCCGAGGTGTTCTACCTCTATCCCGACGTTCCTCACGACACGGCGTACGGCGAGTTCTGCCACCAGAACTGCGATTGCGGGCGCTACATCGAACTCGGCAACTCGGTGTTCATGCAGTACGTGCGCACCGCAGACGGATTCGGCACGCTGCCGCGGCGCAACGTCGATTACGGAGGCGGACTCGAACGCATAGCGGCCGCGGCGATCGACAGTCCCGACGTGTTCCGCAGCTCGCTGCTGTGGCCGATAGTCGAACAGTTGGAAGCTCTGACCGGTGCGACGTACGCCTCGCACACCGCGGCCATGCGGGTGGTGGCCGATCACCTGCGCGGTGCGGTGTTTCTCGCGGTGGACGGAGTGCGACCCGGCAACAAGGAACAGGGGTACGTGATGCGCCGGTTGATTCGGCGCGCCGTTCGATTCGCGTTCGACCTCGGCGTGGAGCAGAACTTCGTGCAGGACGTGGTCCCGACGATCGCCGGGTTGTACCGCAGTGCGTATCCCGAGGTGGACCGGCTGCACGACGAAGTCGTCGCCGTCCTCGTCAAGGAGGAGAGGGTCTTTCGGCAGACTTTGCGGCGGGGGCTGCGAGAGCTGGCCAGAATGGCCGACGGACCCATCACCGGGGAGGAACTGTTCGTCCTCTACGACACCTACGGGTTTCCGGTCGAGCTCAGCGTCGAGGAAGCCAGAACCCGTGGACTCACCGTCAGTGCCCGATGGCGTACGGAGTTCGACGCGAAGATGCGCGAGCAGCGCGAACGCTCCCGCGCCGCCAACAAGATGCACTTGTAGCCTGAAGAAGTGAGTTCGACCGATCCCCGAGCCGTCCCGGACAAGTGCCCGGGCGCCCTGTCCATGCACCAGGCTGCCGACGGCTCGTTGGCTCGCGTGCGTCTACCGGGCGGAGTGGTCACTCCGGCGCAGATGCTCGTTCTCTCCGGCGCTGCGACCGAGCTGGGCAACGGTTCGATGGAGTTGACGTCTAGGGGCAATGTTCAATTTCGCGCTGTGTCCGACGGAGACGAGCTTGCACGTCGGCTGTCCGACGCAGGTCTGTTGCCGTCACCGACGCATGAACGAGTGCGCAACATCCTCGCATCGCCACTGACCGGTCGAGTCGGGGGAATCGCAGACGTACGCGACTCGATCGGCCGACTCGACGCCGCCCTGTGTGCGCGGCCGGCATTGGCCGAACTTCCGGGCCGCACACTGTTCGCGCTGGACGACGGCCGAGGCGACGTTCTCACGGCGCGCCCGGATTTCGCGGCAGCGGCCGTATACCCCGAACATCACCTTTCCGGCGATCCAGCGGACGAGAGGGCCCGGTACGCGCTGGTTCTCGCGGGCCGGGACACGGGTGTTCGCATTGCCGAAGGCGATGTCGTCGACGTACTGCTGGCGTCCGCTCAGGCGTTCGTGGACCTGCGAACCTCCGAATGGCGGCTGAGCGAGCTCTACGACGGACCCGAACGAGTGCTTGCGGCCCTCGGCTCGACTCCGACCACGGAGAGCCGCCTCGAGGTGGGGACGTCGTCGACTCCCCCGGTCGGCTGGCTACCGCAGAACGACGGCCGGGTAGCTCTCGGCGGAGCGCTCGCCCTCGGTCTGTTGGACGGCCGACTCGCGGAGTTCCTGGCGGCGATCGACAGACCGTTGGTGCTCACCCCGTGGCGCAGCGTGGTGGTGTGCGATCTGGACGAGGACATGGCCGACACCGTGGTGCGTGTTCTCGCACCCATGGGTCTGATCTTCGACGAGAACTCACCCTGGATCGACGCCAGTGCCTGCACCGGCTCCCCCGGGTGCGAGAAGTCGAACGCCGACGTACGCGCAGATCTCACCGACGCGATCGGCGCAGGCACGGTCCTACGCGGACGCCGACAGCACTGGTCCGGATGCGACCGTCGGTGCGGGGCGCCGAAGGGAGATGTACTGAACGTCGTCGCCGGACCGACCGGATACCGGGTGTCCTGACCGCTCACCGGCCTGACCTATCGTGAACGCCATGCACGACTACATCCGCGACGGTGCGGAGATCTACCGACAGTCCTTTGCAACCATCAGGGCCGAGGCGGATCTGTCGGCGTTCTCCGCGGACATCGCGCAGGTCGTCGTGCGGATGATCCACGCGAGCGGCGAGGTCGATCTGACCGAGGTCATCGGCGCCACGCCGAACGTCGTCCGCGATGCGCGCGCAGCGTTGAAGTCCGGCGCCCCGATTCTGTGCGATGCCAACATGGTCGCCGCGGGTGTCACCCGTCGGAGGTTGCCCGCGGACAACGAGGTCCTCTGCACGCTGTCCGACCCGCGGGTTCGCGACCTCGCGGACAAGCTGGGGACCACCAGGACCGCAGCGGCACTGGAGTTGTGGGGAGACCGACTCGACGGCGCCGTCGTCGCGATCGGCAACGCCCCGACCGCACTGTTCCATCTGATGGAGATGCTCGCCGCCGGTGCCCCCGCGCCCGCCGCCATCGTCGGAGGCCCGGTCGGTTTCATCGGCGCAGCCGAATCGAAAGAGGACCTCATCGCATCCGGACTGGGTGTGGAGTATCTCGTCGTCCGTGGCCGCCGTGGAGGAAGTGCGATCACCGCTGCAGCGGTCAATGCCATTGCGAGCGAGGAAGAATGAGCGTCGCTGCAGGCAAGCTGTGGGGTGTCGGAATCGGCCCGGGCGACTCGGAACTCGTCACCGTCAAGGCCGCCCGCGTCATCGAGGCGGCCGACGTGATCGCGTTCCACAGCGCGCGTCACGGCCGAAGCATTTCACGAGGCGTCGCGGCACCCTACATGCGTGACGGTCAGATCGAGGAGCACCTGGTGTATCCGGTCACGACGGAGACCACCGATCATCCGGGCGGATATCAGGGTGCGATCGACGAGTTCTACGAGGAGGCCGCGGCTCGATTGGCAGCCCACCTCGCTGCCGGTCGCGACGTCGCGTTGCTCGCCGAAGGCGATCCGCTGTTCTACAGCTCCTACATGCACATGCACAAACGACTCGTCGGCCGTTTCGACGTCGAGGTGATACCCGGCGTGACGTCGGTCAGTGCGGCATCTGCAGCGCTCAAGACTCCCCTCGTCGAACGTGACGAGGTGTTCACGGTTCTACCCGGAACCTTGCCCGTGGACGAATTGACGCGGCGGTTGGCGGCCACCGACGCCGCAGCGATCATGAAGCTCGGCCGCACCTTCCCCACTGTCGTGCAGGCGCTGACGGACGCGGGCAGGTTGGACGAAGCAAGATACGTCGAACGCGCGAGCACGGAGGGCCAACGCGTCTCGAACGCCGCGGACGTCGACCCGTCGGCAGTTCCCTACTTCTCGATGGTCGTCGTGCCGAGCCCGGCCAACAACGCCGTGTTCCCCACACCCGCGGACGGGAAGGTCGAGGTCGGTGCAGTCGGTGAGGTAACCGTGGTCGGACTCGGTCCGGGCGCAGACTGCTGGACGACCGAGGAGGTGCGTCGAGAACTCGCCCGCGCCACCGACCTCGTCGGATACGTCACGTACTTGAACCGAGTAAGGCTCGGACCCGGTCAGATTCGGCACGCGAGTGACAACAAAGTGGAGTCCGAGCGTGCCGCGTTCGCGCTCGATCTCGCCAAGCGAGGCAAGCGCGTGGTGGTCGTCTCGTCCGGTGACCCCGGGGTGTTCGCCATGGCGTCGGCGGTGATCGAAGTAGCGGCCGAACCGCAGTGGGCCGATGTTCCGGTACGGGTGGTCCCCGGCATGACAGCGGCGAATGCAGTCGCGAGCCGGGTGGGCGCGCCGCTCGGACACGACTATGCGGTCATCTCGCTGTCCGACCGCCTCAAACCGTGGGACGTGGTCGCGAACAGGATCACTGCTGCAGCGGCCGCCGACATGGTCATCGCCATCTACAACCCGGCGTCGAAGTCCAGGACGTGGCAGGTCGAGAAGATGCGAGACCTGCTGTTGGAACACCGCAGCCCGCAGACTCCCGTCGTCATCGGGCGTGCGGTAGGCAGCGACGAAGAGTCGGTTCGCGTCGTCGAACTGGTCGACCTCGACCCGAGCGAGGTCGACATGAGATGCCTGCTCATCGTCGGCTCCTCGCAGACGCACGTCGTCGAGACCGGCGCGGGCCGGCAGGTGTTCACCTCTCGTCGTTACCCCTGACGTACGTGGTGGCCTCGAAGCCACTCCACGACGGCTCCGACGGAGTCCGCAGTGAAATCCGCCCCCGCTTCCCGAGGTCGGTCGATCATCACGACGGGGACACCCAGGCGACGGGCTGCGGCCAACTTTGCGTCCGTCATCGCTCCACCGCTGTTCTTCGTCACCATCGTGTCGATGCGATGCGCCCTCATCAGCTCGATTTCGTCGGCCTCCGCGAAGGGGCCGCGCGCGAGCAGCACCTCGTGATGCGGCGGTAGTGCGCCGGTGGGCGGATCGATGCTCCGGACGAGGAACCAGGTGCGCTCGATCCACGCGAACGCATCGACGTTCTGTCGCCCGATGGTCAGAAACGACCGACGGGAGAAGCGTTCGACTGCCTCGGCAGCCTCCGAGACCGATCCGACACGAATCCACCGGTCGTCCGCCGACGGCGTCCAGGCAGGGCGCACGAGCCGGACGAGCGGTGTACCGGTGGCGCGCGAGGCCTCGCGCGCGTTGGACGACATCGACGTCGCGAACGGGTGCGTCGCGTCCACGACGACGTCGACGCACTCGTGTTCGAGCCACTGCGTCAAACCTGCCGGACCTCCGAAACCTCCGACCCGAGCCGAACCGACCGGCAGCTGTGGCTCGTGCACACGTCCCGCCAAGGACGAGACGACGTCGAGGCACGGATCGCCGTGGACCTCAGCGGCGAGCGAACGAGCCTCCGAAGTTCCGCCCAGCAGAAGGATCTTCACCGTTTGACGGCTGTCCATTGCGTGACGGGCATGTGGGGCCTCCAGCCGGTGAACGATCCCAGCGCCTCGGCCCGGTAGATCTGGAATCTGCGCAGGGAGCCGCCGAACTTCGAAACACAGTGAAGAACCAGCGATTCCGACTCGGCGGTGACCGCATTGGCAACCAGTCGCCCGCCCACGCGAAGTCGCTCCCAACAGACGTCGACCATGGCGTCGCTCGTCAGGCCGCCACCGATGAACACGGCGTCGGGTACGTCGTCGGGTACCTCTTCGAACGCAGCAGGTGCACGTCCGAGTACTCGAAGGCTCGGCACTCCCAACGCCGACGCGTTGGCGTCGATCTGCGCTCGTCTGGCGTCAATGGATTCGAAAGTCGTTGCTCGACAACGCGGGTGCGTCCGCATCCACTCGATGGAGATGGAACCCGAGCCGCCCCCGACGTCCCACAGCAGCTCACCGGGCGCGGGCGCGAGTGCACTCACGGTCAAGGCTCGGACCTCGGCTTTGGTCAGCTGGCCGTCGCCGGAGTAGGCGTCGTCGGGCAGACCCGGAACTCGGGTGAGCCGGCCCGACCGGTCGTCGGCGACGCAGTCGATCGCGACGACGTTCAGCGGATCTCCGGCCGAGTGGTTCCACGAGCCGGCCTCACCCGCCACCGAGTGCTCGGACGGCCCACCCAGTTGCTCGAGTACGGTCATCGACGACGCAGGATAGCCGGCCTCACACAGCTTTTCGGCCACGGCTGCCGGCGTGTCCTGATCGCGCGACAGGACGACGATGCGTGCACGGTCCGCCAGCGCCGCGACGAGAGTGCTCGGCGCCGTGTTGACGAGATTGACGGTGACCACCTCGTGCACCGCCCAACCGAGCCTGGCGCAGGCGAGCGACACCGAGGACGGAGCGGGAACGACATGCAATCTCGCGGCCCCGAATTCGCGGGCGAGCGTCACCCCGATTCCGTGGAACATCGGGTCGCCGCTCGCGAGCACGCAGATTCTTCGGCCGTGCCACTCCGCGAACGAGGTACGCAGACTCGGGACGAGCGGAGTCGGCCACCGGCGCGCCTTCTCGGGCGGAACCGGAGTCGAGTCGAGCTGGCGCCTCGATCCGAACACGACATCGGCCTCCGTGACGATCACCCGTGCCGACTCGGAGAGTCCGGCCCACCCGTCGGCCCCGATTCCGACGACGGAGATGGGCTGCGCCTGCGGCGAGGTCATCGAGGGGCCTTCCGCCACAACCACTGTGGAACGAATCGGACGGCGAAGTAGATCGGCGCGAGGATGCCGGGAATCCACACCCTCGACTTCCCGGCACCCAGAGCCGCGGCCACCGCGTCGGCGACCTGTGCGGGTGTGCTCGAGAACGGGGCGGGAGTCATACCCTTCGTCATCGAACCGACGACGAAACCGGGGCGAACGAGCAGCAGGCTGACACCCGACCCTCGAAGAGCGTCGGACAAGCCCGTCGCGAATCCGTCGAGACCGGCTTTGGCCGATCCGTACACGTAGTTCGCCTTGCGCACACGCACTCCCGCGACGGAGGAGAACACGACGATCCGGCCGGTGCCCTGAGCGCGCAGGACAGTGGCGATCCGGGTCAACACGGCGGCCTGTGCAACGAAGTCGGTGTGCAGAATCGCCGCTGCATGAGCAGCATCCTTCTCGGCACGTGCTTGATCGCCGAGGATGCCGAACGCCAACACGACGGTGGACAGGGGCCCGTGCTCGGCAACGACCGACTCGAGCACGGCGCCGTGCGACGCGAGGTCGTCGGCGTCGAACTCGACCGTCGCCACGGTGGTCGCACCTGCGGCCACGACCGCGTCCACCTGTTCGGTCAGGTCGTTGCTCCGGCGTGCGGCAAGCACGACGGTCCGGCCGGACGCCAGACGCGTAGCGAGCTCGAGTCCGATCTCGCTACGTCCGCCGAGAACGAGAACCGTGCCTTCGGGTGCAGTGGTCGTCACGACGGTCATTGTGGCCGATTACCGTGTGCATCATGGTCACCACCCCCGCATCCTTGACACCCGACGCCGTGGAGTTCCTCACCGAACGCCATCTCGCAACGCTGACCACCTTGCGCAGTGACGGCACTCCGCACGTGGTCGCCGTCGGATTCACCTGGGATCCCGACGGCGGGTTCGCCCGAGTCATCACCGGACGCGCGACGCAGAAAGCACTGAACGCCTCCCGCGGCGGATACGCGGCCGTCAGTCAGATCGACGGCCCTCGGTGGTTGACACTGGAGGGCACCTCGGAGGTGTTGACCGACCGCGACGACGTGGTCGACGCCGAGAACCGCTACGCGGTGCGGTACCGGGTTCCCCGGGAGAATCCCGAACGCGTGGTCATTCGAATTTCGGTTCGACGTGTGCTCGGGTCGCGGTCGCTGCTCACGACACCGGCAGCACCGTGAGTCCGTGCGGGCGGAGGTTGACCGACTCGCACCCGTCGGCGGTGACGATCACGATGTCCTCGATCCGGGCTCCCCACTGTCCGCGGAAGTAGATTCCCGGTTCGACGCTGAACGCCATTCCCTCGGTGAGTTCGATGTCGTTGCCGGACACGATGTAGGGCTCCTCGTGCACGGACAAGCCGATTCCGTGACCGGTGCGGTGCAGGAACGCCTCGCCCAGGCCCTCCGCGGTCAGGACTTCCCGGGCTGCGGCATCGACGGACTCGGCCGAGACACCGGGACGCACCCGATCCACGGCGGCCTGTTGTGCTCGCTCGAGTACGGCGTACTGCGCCGCGACGTCCGCGGGGGGATCGCCGAGGACGTAGGTGCGAGTCGAGTCGGAGTTGTATCCCGGCGCCACGGGCCCGCCGATGTCGATGACCACGACGTCGCCTGCCTCGATCACGCGATCGGACACCTCGTGATGCGGATCGGCGCCGTGCGGACCGGACCCGACGATGATGAAGGCCGCTTCGGTGTGGCCCTCCTCCAGGATGGCGGCGGCGATATCCTCCGCGATGTCGGCTTCGGTGCGGCCGACCTTCAGGAAATCCCCCATCCGTGCATGGACTCGGTCGATGGCCTGGCCTGCTCGACGTAATGCGTCGATCTCCGCCTCGTCCTTGACCATCCGGAGTCGACGCAGAACGTCCGTGGCCAGAACCGGTACGACACCGAGCCGGTTGGCGACGGGCACGAAGTGCAGCGCCGGCATCGCGTCGTCGACTGCGGTGGTGGCGCCCTCGGGCAGTGCCGCCGCGATGATGTCGTACGGACTCGTACCGTCCACCCAATCGGCGAGTTCGAGCCCGAGGTCGGCCACGGCCGAGTCCTTCAGTGCGGCGAGCTCCATCCTCGGAACCACCACCGTCGGCTTAGCACCACTCGACGGCACGACGAGGCAGAGCAGACGCTCGAACGAACTCGCCTGTGAGCCGAGCAGGTACCGAAGGTCCGGCCCCGGCGAGATCAGCAGTGCGTCGAGTCCGGCCTCGGAGGCGAATTCGGCGGCACGTGCAAGTCGCGACGCGTAGGTCTCCGACGGGAATCTGGCTGGGGACTGTGCGGAAGTGGAACTCATGATCTACAGGCTATCGACGTTTTGGCAAGATGATCCACATGACCGCCCCTGGATCGTCGCCGCTGCTCCTTCTCGACGGAGCCAGCCTGTGGTTTCGCGCTTACTACGCCCTGCCCGAATCGATTACAGCACCCGACGGCACACCGGTGAACGCCGTGCGTGGATTCGTCGACATGGTGTCGGCGCTGATGGCCCGCACCGAGCCGAGTCGCCTCGCGGTCTGCCTCGATCTGAATTGGCGACCGCAGTTCCGCGTCGACCTCGTGCCGTCGTACAAAGCTCATCGCGTCGCCGAGGCTGCACCGGGCACACCGGAGAGCGAGGAAGTGCCGGACAGCCTGTCGCCCCAGGTGGATCTGATCATGGAGGTGCTCGCTGCAGCAGGCATTGCGACTGCAGGCGCTGAGGGCCTGGAGGCGGACGATGTCCTGGGTACCCTCGCCGCGCGCGAGCGCACCGACCCTGTCGTGGTCGTCAGCGGAGACCGGGATCTACTTCAGGTCGCAGCCGACGAACCCAATCAGGTGAAAGTCCTCTACGTGGGACGTGGTCTGGCGAAAGCCGAACTGTTCGGTCCCGCCGAGGTGGCCGAGAAGTACGGAGTGCCCGCGGATCGAGCAGGCGACGCCTACGCCGAGCTTGCTCTGCTGCGCGGGGACAGCTCGGACGGTCTGCCCGGAGTCAAAGGTGTCGGCGAGAAAACTGCGTCCACGCTCATGCTCCGGTACGGCTCGGTGGCTGCGCTGCGCGACGCTGCTCTCGACCCGTCGTCGGACATGGCGCAGGGCGTGCGGGCCAAACTCGCCGCGGCTGCCGACTACCTCGATGCGGCGCTACCGGTGGTCCGTGTCGTCCGCGACGCCGATGTGGTGCTCTCCAGGTCCGACGTCATACCGGCCGTCCCCGCCGACGCGGACAAGCTGGCCGAACTCGCCGCTCGACTGGGAATCGAGAACGCCGTGGGCCGACTCACCGCAGCCCTGTCGGTCCACGGGTCCTGAATGCGGCGGCCGGCCCACGGGTCGTGACGGACGTTCGACGTCAACGCGGGCGGGAGACCTCGTATGTGCCGTCGTCATCGGTGAACGTCAAGGTCACCGTGCGCTCGAAACCGTCCACCTGAAGAGAGCATTCGAACGATGCTCCCTTCTCGATCTTCTTGCCGTCGGGGCACGAGACGTTGCTGACGGACGATGCACCGTAGGTACCGGTCACGATGTCCTCGACACCGGATTCGGCAGCTGCGGGATCGAGATTCTTGGAACCTCCGAATGCCAACGCGGCTCCACCGATCACGACGATGGCTGCCACCAGACCACCGATCACGAAGTACGGCGTTTTCGACTTGGTACCGCCGGGTGTCTGCTGGGCAGAATTCCACTGATTGCCCGGTCCCTGCGGCTGACCGGGGTATTGCCCCTGCCCCCACTGCGGCTGTCCCGGATACTGACCGGGCAGCTGGCCAGGCTGCTGACCGTACGGTTGGCCCGGATATTGGGCATTCGGCTGACCGTACGGCTGGCCTGGATACTGCCCCGGCTGCGGACCGGACTGCCCCGGCTGGCCGTACTGCTGGCCTGGGTACTGGGTGTTGGTCTGGCCTGGATACTGGCCCGGCTGAGCGGGCTGACCGGGATACCCTGGCTGCTGCCCCGGCTGCTGGGCGTACGGCTGGCCCGGGTACTGCCCCTGCGGGTATCCGTACTGCCCGTACGCCTGCTGCGGATACTGTCCCTGCGAACCCTGTTGATTCGAGCCCGACGCGTCCGGATAAGCCTGAGTTGGGTACGCCGACGTGGCTCCGCCGTCCTGGGACGGGCCCCACTGCTCGGTGTCCGGGGTGGCACTCTCCGGCTTTCCTTGATCGCGCGACCACTGATCATCGGGGTTGTTCGGACCGTACGGGCCGCTCATCTCGCCTCCACGTGAATTCGATTGACCGGCAGCAACCATATCGGACACGGTTACGCAGCGTCGACTGCTACGACTCCTCGGCGCAACGCCGCGATCGCCCGCGCCGCCGCCTTCGACAACGCGGGATCCGGCGACGCCAGCCGGACCTGATCCAGCAGGTCGATCACCTGTCGACACCACCGAACGAAGTCGCCGCCCGACAGTGCTTTTCCGCGATCGCCCGCAGCCATCAACGCGTCGGCGAGCGTGTGATTGCTTGCCCAGCGGTAGACCGCCTTCACGAATCCCATGTCCGGTTCGCGGGTCTGCGGCAGCTTGTGCCGAATCTCGTCGGACCGCAACTCGCCCCACACGCGGACCGTCTCGCCCAGCGCATGACGGATCGGCCCGGTCGGGCCCTGAGGAACGGTGTCGCCGACCTCCTGACGGGACTCGAACACCACGGCCGACACCACCGCAGCCAGTTCGGCCGGCGCGAGCCCGGTCCAGAGACCCTGTCTCAGACACTCGGACACCAGCAGGTCCGACTCGGAGTAGATACGGCCGAGCCGCGCCCCGTGTTCGGTCACCGTGGGCGCCGCACCGGAGGTGATGTAGTCGCGCTCCGCGAGGAGAGCCAGAATGCGGTCGAAGGTTCGCGCGAGCGAATTGGTTGTTGCGGAGACTTTCTGACGCATCGATTCGGTGTCACGAGCCAGCTTGTTGTAGCGCTCACCGACGCGGCCGAGCTCGTCCCGGTCCGAGCGCGAGTGAACCGGATGCGATCGAAGACTTCTACGGAGCGTGGCGAGTTCACTGTCGTCTGCTGCCGTCGACTTGCGCCGACGCCGATCCGACGGAGCCGAGATGCCCGTCGACCGCAATGCCGCCGACAGGTCGCGCCGCGTGCGAGCAGTGCGGTGGTCGATGAACTTCGGCAGCCGCATACGACCGAGTGCGTACGCGGCTGACGGGAAGTCCGCCGCCGACAATCGTCCGGCCCACGCATCTTCGGTCAACACCAGCGGTCGGGGATCGACCCGGTCGTCGTCGGATTCCAACACCACGGCCAATCCGGCGCGCTTACCGCTCGGAACCGAGACGACGTCGCCTCGTTTGAGCTCGAGCAGTGACTCGACCGCCTGATCTCGCCGGTCCTGCCTGCCCTGACGCTCGAGCAGCCGCTCACGCTCGGTGAGTCGCTCCCGCAGTTTCGCGTACTCGAAATACTCGCCGTCGACGCCGCCGAGCCGTTCCAACAGTCCTGCGAGGGTCTTGCCGTTGCGGTCGATCCCACGGACCAGACCGACGACCGATCGATCTGCCTGGAACTGTGCGAACGACCGTTCCAGCAGCGTCCGCGATTCGGCGGCACCGAACTGCTCGATCAGATTGATCGACATGTTGTATCCCGGGCGGAACGAACTGCGCAGCGGGAACGTACGGGTGGATGCGAGACCGGCGACCTCCGTCGGCTCGGTTCCCGGCTGCCACAGCACGACAGCGTGTCCTTCCACGTCGATTCCGCGTCGACCGGCACGGCCGGTGAGCTGGGTGTACTCCCCCGGGGTCAACTCCGCGTGAGATTCACCGTTGTACTTGACCAGTTTCTCGAGAACCACGGTGCGCGCAGGCATGTTGATGCCGAGGGCAAGGGTCTCGGTCGCGAACACGGCGCGAACCAGGCCCTTGACGAACAGTTCCTCCACCGTGTGGCGGAACACCGGCAGCATGCCCGCGTGATGGGCCGCGAGGCCGCGCTCGAGGGCTTCACGCCACTCCCAGTATCCGAGAACCTCGAGATCCTCCCTCGGCAGCTCGGCGGTGTGTTTGTCGACGATGTAGCGAATCTCCTCGGCCTGCTCAGGCGTGGTCAACACCAACCGGGACCGAAGGCACTGCGTCAACGCACCGTCGCATCCGGCCCGGCTGAAGATGAACGTGATCGCAGGCAGAAGTCCTTCCTCGTCGAGCTTGGAGATGACCTCCGGACGCGGGAGCGGACGATTGGCCATGCTGGAACCGCCGGCGCGGCCACGGCCTCGTCCCCTGCCGTGCGGTGGTTGCCATCGATCGACGTGGTCGAGCGATTGACGCTGTTTCACGTAGCGAACGAGGTCCTTGTCGACGACGTGCCGTGCCGATCCTTCTCCGCTCTGGGCCCGGCTGTCGAACAGATCGAACAGCCGCCTTCCCACCATGATGTGCTGAGACAGCGGAACCGGCCTGTTCTCGTCGACCACCACGGTGGTGTCGCCGCGGACGGTCTCCATCCACGCGCCGAACTCCTCGGCGTTGCTGACGGTCGCGGACAGACTGACCAGCCGTACATCCTGCGACAGGTGCAGGATCACTTCCTCCCACACTGCGCCACGAAAACGGTCGGCGAGGTAATGAACTTCGTCCATCACGACGTGCGAGAGTCCACGCAACGCATCCGACGACGCGTACAGCATGTTCCGCAGGACCTCGGTGGTCATCACCACGATGGGGGCATCGGCGTTCACACTGGAGTCGCCCGTGAGCAGACCGACCGTGTCACGTCCGTAGCGGGCAGTGAGTTCGGCGAACTTCTGGTTGCTCAGCGCCTTGATCGGTGTGGTGTAGAAGCACTTTCGACCCGCGGCAAGCGCAAGGTGGACGGCGAACTCGCCGATGATCGTCTTGCCCGCGCCCGTCGGAGCACAGACCAGGACCCCGTGCCCGGATTCCAGCGCGGTGCACGCGTCCACCTGGAAACGATCCAACGGAAAATCGAGGTGCCCCGCGAATCGCTGCAGTTCGGACGTCGACACCGTCACACGATCACGTCAGATCGTGTCGGTGAAATCCCGCTCGGGTTGCTTCGGAGGAGTGACCGAAATCGGGGATGCAAGCGGACCAGCGGACTCGATCGACGATGCTTCGTCATCGGATACATCACCCCAATCATCTTTTCTCTTCCGCAATTTACGCTTGTCGTGAATGCGCGCTACTTGCACCGCCATCTCGAACAGCAGCGTGAGTGCAAGAGCCAGGGCAAGCATCGAGAACGGATCCTGGCCGGGTGTCGCGATCGCCGCGAACACGAACAGACCCATGATGAGTCCGCGTCGCCACGCCTTGAGGCGCTCGTACGTGAGTACACCGACGAAATTCAAGGCCACGACGAGCAACGGGATTTCGAAGCTCACGCCGAAGATGATCAGCAGATTGATGACGAAGCCGAAGTACTGGGCGCCGCTCAGCGCCGTTATCTGCACGTTGTCACCGATGGACAGCAAGAAGTGCAGGCCCTTGGAGACGATGAAGTACGCCAGCACGGCTCCGCCGACGAACAGGATGGCAGCGGAGGTCACGAACGAGACCGCGTAGCGACGCTCCTGCTTGTAGAGGCCAGGCGTGACGAACGCCCAGATCTGATACAGCCAGACGGGGCAAGCGAGCACGACGCCCGCCGTGAATGCGACTTTGAACCGCAACAGGAACTGGTCGAACGGACCGGTCGCGAGCAACCGACACTCGTCGACACCGCTCGTGTTGCCGCTGAGGTCCGCTCGAAGACTCGGATCGAGCGAGCAGTACGGGCCGCGAAGAAGATCGCCGAGACTCTCGATACCGAGAATCGTGTGGGAGTACCAGAAGAAGCCGAAGGCCGTGGTGACTGCCATGGCGAGAAGCGACCACATGAGTCGCGTGCGCAACTCGTAGAGATGATCGACCAACGACATGGTGCCGTCGGGATTCAAACGGCGCTTGCTGCGCCTCGGATCGAACGGAATTCGCATACTCTGTCTTCGCTCAGCAGTGAACCGGGGTGCTGGTCAGCACCCCGGTTTACCACGATGTCGCGTCAGGCGGACTTGGAGTCCGGCTGCGACGTCACGCTGCCTGTGGCGTGAATATCGCTGGCCTGCGAGTCGATCCGATTCGGCGCTGGTGTTGCCGGCGTATCGGACTTGCCGTCGTTCTGCATTTCCTTGACTTCACTCTTGAAGATCCGGAGCGAGCGACCGAGACCGCGTGCTGCGTCGGGCAGCTTCTTCGAACCGAACAGAATGACGACCACCAAAGCAACGATGGCCCAGTGCCACGGGCTCATGGCTCCCATGTTCTACCTCCCAAGATCAGATGACTCGAGCCTACCCGACGTTTCGCCACGTGGACTCCCTCGTCGCCGTACGTTTACGGTGCGTTCACACCGGACTTTCCCGACATGACGTCGTCGTACGCCGCCAACGCCTCGGCGGCCCTGTTCTCGACGCTACGCCGAAGTTCCGGCGGACCCAGGACCTGCACGCCTTCGCCGAACCCCAGCGTAAGACGCGTCATCCACGCGGGTGTCGCAAATCTCATCGTCACCACGAGCGATCCGTCGTCCTCGGTGTCCACCAGAGTCATCGGGTAATAGTCCAGAATCCACGCGTGACTCGGCAGTACGCGCAGTCGCGCCTGAGGCAGGGACGCGTCGTCGTTGAATATCTCGAAGCTGTCGTCCTCGTTCGCTCCCTCCGGCGGTGTCGACGGCACCTCGAGTTCCACGGCCCGATCGATGCGGTCCAACCGGAACAGACGCACACCTTCCGCGCTGCGGCACCACGCCTGCAGGTAACTGTGATCGTCGATCGACACCGTTCGGATCGGATCCGCGACGCGCTCGGACACGGCGTCACGCGACGCGGAGTAATACGTCAGTTCCAGAGCGTGCTTGCTGCGCAGAGCGGAGCGGACAGCGGTCGCGATCGGGCTCTCGGGACGGTCGTCCGCGGGTTCGGCGCTGACGTTTCCCGGAACGTTCGCGCTCGCCGAACCGGCGGCCTGCTCGATCTTGGCGATGGCGCTCTGGGCCGCGCTCGGGTCGACCATGCCCGGCATCGACGTGAGCGACCGCAACGCCACGAGCAACGCCGTCGCCTCGGTGGACGTCAGTCGCAGAGGGCGGTCGATACCCGCCGAGAACGTGACTTCGATGCTCTCCTCGGAGAACGACAGATCGATCAGATCACCCGGCCCGTAACCGGGCAGCCCGCACATCCAGAGCTGGTTCAGATCGGTCATCAGCGTCGACGTGGACACCCCGAGCTCGCGCGCAGCTTCCTCGGCGCTCAGGCCTGGATTGGCGAGGAAGAACGGAACCATGTTCAGCAGCCGCGCCAGCCGGACCGACAGTCTCGCGCTCATCGCCCGACCGCCGGAACAACCGAACGAAGGGTCGCGATGACATCCGATCGAAGCTCGGCGGGTTCGAGCACCACCGCGTCGGACCCGTGTCCGGCGATCGACCGGGCGACCCACTCCCACGAACGGACGGGAATCCGGATCACCGACCCGGGACGTCCACCGATCATGCGATCCTCCACTGCCGTCCCCATCCGGCGGAGCTCCACCGCTCCACCCTCGGCTACCCACACCGTCGCAGTTCCGTTGACCTCGGCGGTTCCGGCCACGCGCGCGACAATGGACTGAACGTCCACGTCGTCGGGTTTGCGGATACTTCCCGCCCGACCGAACGTCGTGACGTCGTCGCCGATACGCGACAACCTGAACGTCCTGGTGTCGTTGCGATCGACGTCGTGTCCGACCAGATACCACCGGCCCCGAAACGTGACCACACCCCACGGTTCGACGGTGCGGGTCGTGTACGGATCCGTAGCCGAGCTGCGGTGCTGGAACTTCACCGACCGGCCCGCGTCGATTGCCGCGAGCAGAGCGCCGAGGGCAGGTTCAGATCCGCGGGTACGAGCCGGAACCGCCGTCACCGACGCCGCCGAGTCTTCCTGATCGACCTGGATTCCGGCGGCGCGCAGCTTGACCAACGCGCTCTGCGCCGCGGAGGTCAATTCCGGAGATTCCCACAACTGCACCGCGACCGCGACCGCAGCCGCTTCCTCGCGCGAGAGATCTATCTCCGGGAGCTCGTAGGCATCACGGTTGATTCGATAGCCTTCGACGCCGAACGTCCCGGCAGAGATCCCGGTCTCGAGGGGTACGCCGAGGTCACGGAGTTCGTTCTTGTCACGCTCGAACATCCGACTGAAGGCTTCGTCGCTGCCCGAGTCTCCGTAACCCGCGACGCTGTCCCTGATCCGTTCGGCCGTCACGAACTGACGTGTCGACAACAGACAGATGACGAGATTCATCAATCGTTCGACTTTGGTGATCGCCACCCCAAGAACCCTAACCGTCCGAGTCGCTTCGGTCGCATCGCGCGCCTGCGACCACTACATCGACGCGATCAACCGCTCCACTCGCTCGTCGACGGAGCGGAACGGGTCCTTGCACAGAACGGTGCGTTGAGCCTGGTCGTTGAGCTTCAAGTGAACCCAGTCGACCGTGAAATCGCGGCCCGCATCCTGCGCGGCGGTGATGAATTCCCCGCGGAGCTTTGCGCGTGTCGTCTGGGGAGGCAGATCGACAGCCTCGTCGATCTGCTCGTCCTCGGTCAACCTCTTCGCAAGACCCTTGCGCTGGAGCAGGTCGAACACCCCGCGACCCCGTTTGATGTCGTGATAGGCCAGATCGAGCTGCGCGATCTTCGGGTCGGACAACTCCATCGAGTACCGATCCTGGTAGCGCTGGAACAACTTTCGCTTGATGACCCAGTCGATCTCGGTGTCCACCTTGGCGAAATCCTGGGCTTCGACCGCGTCCAGAGTCCTACCCCACAGGTCCACGACCTGCTCGATCTGAGTGTTGGGCTCGCGCGTCTTCAGATGTTCGACCGCCCTGGCGTAGTACTCACGCTGAATCTCGAGTGCACTGGCCTGCCGTCCGCCGGCGAGGCGAACCGGCCGTCGACCGGTCAGATCGTGACTGACCTCGCGGATCGCGCGGATGGGGTTGTCCAGCGCGAAGTCCCTGAAGGAGACCCCGGCCTCGATCATCTCGAGCACGAGAGCGGCCGTACCGACCTTGAGCATCGTGGTTGTCTCGGCCATGTTGGAATCACCGACGATGACGTGCAACCGGCGGTACTTCTCGGCGTCCGCATGCGGTTCGTCGCGCGTGTTGATGATGGGACGTGACCGGGTGGTCGCCGACGACACACCTTCCCAGATGTGTTCGGCGCGCTGCGACAGGCAGAAGGTGGCGGCTTTGGGCGTCTGCAGAATCTTCCCGGCGCCGCAGATGAGCTGGCGAGTGACGAGGAACGGCAGCAGCACATCCGAAATCCGCGAGAACTCTCCCGCTCGCTGGACCAGGTAGTTCTCGTGGCAGCCGTAGGAATTGCCGGCCGAGTCGGTGTTGTTCTTGAACAGATAGATGTCCCCGCCGATACCTTCCTCGGCAAGCCGCTGCTCGGCGTCGATCAGCAGGTCCTCGAGGACTCGTTCACCGGCCCTGTCGTGAGTGACCAACTGCAGCAGACTGTCGCACTCGGCCGTCGCGTACTCGGGATGCGACCCGACATCGAGGTACAGGCGCGCACCGTTACGGAGGAACACGTTGGAGCTACGGCCCCACGACACGACCCGGCGGAAGAGGTAGCGGGCCACCTCGTCCGGGCTCAGCCGCCTGTGCCCGTGAAAGGTACAGGTGACACCGAACTCGGTCTCGATGCCCATGATTCGTCGCTGCACACTTCGACAGTACAACGCAGACGCGCCGATGGAGCGTCCGAACGACGCACGGTGAAATTGTGTCGGTTTCCGCGGGCTGTCTGGCAGGAGTGGAGCCGGCAGGAACGACCCAGAAAGGCAGGAGTGGAGCCGGCAGGAACGACCTGGCAGGGCGGGAGTGGAGCCGGCAGGAACGACCCAGTGAGCCGGGAGTGGAGCCGGCAGGAACGACCGGCTCTAGGCTGGGGTGGTGACCGAGACATCCCCCTCCTTGCCCGATCGCATCCACGCCTGGGATGTCAGATTGTTCGACCGAACCGCAGCCAGTCGTGCATCCGTCGCCGATCCGATTCTCCGAAACCTCAGCACTGCGGCGAACCACAGTGGCTTGTGGATCGCCGCGTCGGGAGTGTTGGCGAGCAAGCGGGGTCCGACTCGTCGCGGCGCGGTACGCGGGTTGTTGGCCGTGGCGGCAGCGAGTGCATTGGCGAACGGCGTCCTCAAGCCTGCGTTTCCCCGTAGCCGTCCTGGTTTCGAGCGGACCCCTTTCGTCCGTCGAGTGTTGTCACCGCCTGTGTCGTCTTCTTTCCCTTCCGGCCATTCGGCGTCGGCGGCTGCGTTCGTCACCGGCGTGGCGCTCGAATCTCCGCTCGCTGCAGCTGCTTTGGCGCCGGTGGCCGCGGCGGTGTGCTATTCACGGGTGCACACCGGAGTTCACTGGCCGACGGATGTGGTCGCCGGTGCCGCTCTCGGTGCCGGAATTGCGTTGTCGACGCGGCGGTGGTGGGCCGTACGCACGGAAGAACCTGCCGAGCTCGGCAGATCCGTTGCGGCGCCGCAGCTTCCGCGCGGCAAGAACATGCTGATCATGATCAACCCCGGATCCGGTTCCGACGACACGATAGAGGACGACATCCGACGCTTGTTGCCGGACGCCGACCTGTTCCGGCCCGACACCGACGGGGACTTCACCACGCAACTCGAGGAGCGTATCGCCGCGACGTCGCCCACGGCACTCGGCGTGTGCGGCGGGGACGGGACAATCGTCAGCGTCGCGGAATCCGCCGTGCGGCACGACCTCCCACTCGCGGTGTTCCCGGGAGGAACTCTCAACCATTTCGCTCACGACGCCGGGGTCGCCGATGTCGCCGCCACCGCACGCAGCATCGAGAACGGAACCGCCGATCGTGTCGATCTCGCCCACGTCGTCGTCGACGGCCGGGATCGGATCTCGTTCGTCAACACTGCGACGTTCGGCGGATACCCGGACTCCGTGCGGCTGCGGGAGAAGCTGCAGGACCGCATCGGTAAATGGCCTGCTGCTGCCGTCGCGATGGTACGAGTACTCGGCCGCGCCCAGCCGATGCAGATCGAGTTGGACGGCCGTCGGCAGGCAGTGTGGATGCTGTTCGTCGGGAACGGCCAGTACGCGCCCACGGACCGGGTTCCGATGTCCAGGCCCTCGATAGGTTCCGGCACGCTGGACCTGAGGTATCTGCCGTCGACTCCGTTCCTGTCTCGTACCCGGCTCGTTCTGGCGGCACTCACCGGAACGCTCGGATCGTCGTCGACCTACGTCCACTCGTCGGTTCACTCGCTGAAGGTCGCCGTCGAAGGCCCCGAAGTCGCGCTCGCCACCGACGGCGAAGTCACCGCAGACGGTCGCACATTCGAATTCGGCGTCGACGAGAACGGCCTCGCGCTCTACCGAGATCGATAGAACACGAGGCCGCAGGCTCCCGAAGATGAAGGCAGGGCGCTACTCAGGTCATTCCTCGGGCTCCACTCCCGGGATTACCCAGGTCATTCCGCTGGCTCCACTCCCGGCTCTACTCAGGTCATTCCGCGGGCTCCACTCCCGGCACTACTCAGGTCATTCCGCGGGCTCCACTCTCGGCTGCCCGGGCGTGGGTTCCTGGTCGGCGGCGTCGCGCCGAGGAAGCATGTCCTGCAGCGCAGCTCCGGCGATGCGCCTGAACGCCCGCCGGGGCCGTCCCTGATCCAGCACGGCGACCTCGAGAGCGCTGACCTCGAGCACCTTCTTCTCCGGCTCCGTGCCGCCCTGTCCCGCCGGCGACGCAGCCGGTGCTGCGCCCGCCTCGAGTGCGGCAACCGAGATCTTCACAGCCGAGGCCAAGTCGAGCCCGGTGCGGTAGGACTCCTTGAGGGCGGTGACGATCGGCTCGGTGGTGCCACCCATGACGACGAAGTCCTGCTCGTCGACGATCGATCCGTCGTAGGTGATCCGGTAGAGCTGGCTGGCGACCGGTTCGTCGGAATGGGACACCTCGGCGACGCAGATCTCCACCTCGTACGGCTTGAGCTGTTCGGTGAAGATGGTTCCGAGCGCCTGAGCGTACGTCTTCGCCAGAGATCGACCCGTCACGTCGCGCCTGTCGTAGGTGTAACCCTTGGTGTCCGCGTGGAGGATGCCTGCCTTGCGCAGGTTCTCGAACTCGTTGTACTTCCCCACCGCGGCGAACCCGAGGCGGTCGTAGAGTTCGCTCACCTTGTGCAGCGCCGACGACCGGTTCTCCGCCACGAACAGCACCCCGTCCGCGAAGGACAGCACGATGACGCTTCTACCGCGGGCGATACCCTTGCGCGCGAGCTCGGAGCGATCGCGCATGATCTGCTCGGCCGACGCGTAGTACGGCATGGTCATGACGCAGTCCCCCCTTCGATCGTGCGGTCGGCGATGACGGCGCGAGCTGCGGCCGAGATGCGATCCTCGGCCACTTCGTCGGCGCCGACACTGGTGATGGTCACCGCGGTCGGGTAGATCCCGCGGGTCACGTCAGGTCCACCCGTCGCGGAGTCGTCGTCCGCCGCGTCGAACAGCGACTCCACGGCCGCCCGCAACGCGTCGTCCTCGCTCAGCCCGGGGGCGTAGAGCTTCTTGAGTGCCGACTTCGCGAACAGCGAACCCGACCCGACCGCGTGATACCCCGACCGTTCTTCGTAACGTCCGCCGACGACGTCGTAGGACACGATGCGACCGGCGCGATCGGGATCTGCGATGTCCACGTCGAAACCGACGAGCAACGGCACCGCGGCCAGACCCTGCATTGCCGCACCGAGGTTGCTCCGCACCATCGACGACAGCTTGTTCGCCTTGCCGTTGAACGTCAGCGGCACGCCCTCGATCTTCTCGTAATGCTCGAGTTCGACCGCGAACAGACGAACGAGTTCGATGGCGATACCCGCCGTTCCGGCGATGCCGGCCGCCGAGAACTCATCCGTGACGAACACCTTCTGCATGTCTCTGTTGGCAATCAGATTGCCCTGCGTGGCACGGCGATCACCGGCGATGAGCACGCCACCGGCGTACGTCACCGCCACGATCGTCGTGCCGTGCGGTGCCAGGTCCGAGTGCACCGGGTTTCCTCCGCGGTCGCTCGTGAGGCCCCGCTCGTCCAGACCGCCGGAAAACTGCATCCGGCTCTCGGGGAGGAGGTGCGGGGCGTGATCACGCAGATGGTCGGTGAACGAGGAGTGATGCGAGCCGAACGCCGGCAGAAAATCGGCCGCCGAGGGGTTCGCGCTGCGATCCACCGTCACTGGCCGCCCTTCTGAACGTAGGCGCGGACGAAGTCCTCGGCGTTTTCCTCGAGCACGTCGTCGATCTCGTCGAGGAGGTCGTCGGTCTCTTCGGCCAACTTCTCGCGTCGTTCCTGACCGCCACCGGCCTCGCCGGGAACCTCGTCGTCGCCGTCACCACCGCCAGAGCGTCGTGTCTGCTCCTGAGCCATAGTCGTCGACCTCCTTACGTCATCGCAGTACCTGCTCGGACCTTCACCCTACCGATCACAGAGCGTCATGGGGCGTCAAGACGCGACGGCAATCGACTCAGGACGTGAGTTGGTCCACCAGTTCCGCCGCGGTGTTCACGCTTTCCAGCAGTTCGCCGACATGAGATTTGCTTCCACGCAGCGGTTCCAACGTCGGAATACGCACCAGCGAGTCGCCGCCGAGATCGAAGATCACCGAATCCCAACTCGCAGCCGCGATATCGGCGCCGAACTTACGCAACACCTCGCCTCGGAAGTACGCGCGCGTGTCGGACGGCGGAGTGGAGACGGCGTCGAGCACCTGCTGTTCGGTGACCAGCCGTTCCATCGACCCGCGCGCGACGAGCCGGTTGTAGAGCCCCTTGTCCAACCGAACGTCCGAGTACTGGAGGTCGACCAGATGCAGTCGCGGCGCCGACCACCCGAGGCCTTCGCGCTGACGGAACCCTTCGAGCAGACGCAGTTTGGCCGGCCAGTCCAGCAGGTTCGCGCACTCCATCGGATCGCGTTCGAGAAGGTCGAGAACCATGGCCCACTTGTCCAGAATGTCCGCGACACGAGGATCGTTCTTGCCCTCGCCTGCAACGAACTTCGCCACCCTCTGGTGATAGATCCGCTGCAACGCGAGGGCGGTCAGCTCCCGCCCGTCCGTCAGTGCGACCGTCTGACGAAGCGTCGGGTCGTGGCTGATCTGGTGAACCGCGGTGACCGGCCGAGCGAGCTGCAGGTCGGACAGATCGACGCCTGCTTCGATGATGTCGAGAACCAGCGCCGTGGTACCTACCTTGAGATACGTGGCCATCTCCGCGAGGTTGGCGTCGCCGATGATGCAATGCAGCCTGCGGTACTTGTCCGCGTCCGCGTGCGGCTCGTCACGGGTGTTGATGATCCCGCGCTTCAGCGTCGTCTCCAGACCGACCTCGACCTCGATGTAGTCCGCTCGTTGAGACAACTGGAACCCGGACTCGTCACCGGACTGGCCGATGCCGACGCGACCGGATCCGGTGATGACCTGGCGGGACGCGAAGAACGGTGACAGCCCGGCGATGACGGCCGAGAACGGAGTCGCGCGGGACATGAGGTAGTTCTCGTGGGTGCCGTAGGACGCGCCCTTGCCGTCCACGTTGTTCTTGTACAACTGCAAGCGCGGTGCACCGGGAACACTCGACGCGTGACGCGCCGCGGCCTCCATCACGCGTTCGCCTGCCTTGTCCCAGATCACCGCGTCGAGCGGGTCTCGAACCTCGGGAGCCGAGTACTCGGGATGCGCGTGATCTACGTACAGACGGGCGCCGTTGGTGAGGATCATGTTCGCGGCGCCGACCTCGTCGGCGTCGATTACGGGAGCGGGCCCACTGAAACGACCCAGGTCGAATCCGCGCGCATCACGAAGCGGCGACTCGACCTCGTAGTCCCACCGGGTTCGCTTCGCCCGCGGAACTCCCGCAGCCGCCGCGTACGCGAGCACCGCCTGGGTCGAGGTGAGGATCGGGTTGGCCGTGGGTTCGGTCGGGGACGAGATTCCGTACTCGACCTCGATACCGATGATGCGCTCCATGGCCCCGAGCCTAGGTGATCGCGCCGTCCGTCCGTGGAACCGACGCTGCCCGCGACCGTCACAGCGGTCGCGGGCAGCGTCGAACTCCTCGAATCCTTACAGGTACTGGCCGGTGTTCGACTCGGTGTCGATGGCCCGCGACGCACTGGCGTTCTTGCCTGTGACCAGCGTCCGGATGTAGACGATGCGCTCGCCCTTCTTGCCCGAGATTCGCGCCCAGTCGTCCGGATTGGTCGTGTTGGGCAGGTCCTCGTTCTCCGCGAACTCGTCGACGATGGAGTCGAAGAGGTGCTGGACCCGCAAACCCGGATTACCGGACTCCAGAACCGATTTGATCGCGTACTTCTTGGAGCGGTCGACGATGTTCTGGATCATTGCACCCGAGTTGAAGTCCTTGAAGTACAGAACTTCCTTGTCCCCGTTGGCGTAGGTGACCTCGAGGAACCTGTTGTCCTCGCTCTCGGCGTACATGCGGTCCACGACACGTTCGATCATCGCGCGGACGCACGAGGTCCGGTCGCCGCCGAACTCGGCGAGATCGTCCGCGTTGACCGGCAACGAATCCGTCAGGTACTTGGAGAAGATGTCCTGCGCAGACTCGGCGTCCGGACGTTCGATCTTGATCTTGACGTCGAGGCGCCCCGGGCGAAGGATCGCGGGATCGATCATGTCCTCGCGATTGGACGCACCGATCACGATGACGTTCTCCAGCCCTTCCACACCGTCGATCTCGGCGAGAAGCTGCGGAACGACCGTCGTCTCGACGTCCGAGGACACACCGGAACCACGCGTACGGAAGATCGAGTCCATCTCGTCGAAGAACACGATCACCGGCGTGCCCTCGGAGGCCTTCTCGCGCGCACGCTGGAAGATCAACCGAATGTGCCGTTCGGTCTCGCCGACGAACTTGTTGAGCAGCTCGGGGCCCTTGATGTTGAGGAAGAACGACTTGGCTTCCTTGGCATCCTGGCCGCGCGCCTCGGCGATCTTCTTGGCGAGCGAGTTGGCGACGGCCTTGGCGATCAGAGTCTTGCCGCAGCCGGGCGGCCCGTACAGCAGAACACCTTTCGGAGGCCTGAGCGAGTACTCGCGGAAGAGGTCCTTGTGCAGAAACGGCAATTCGACGGCGTCTCGGATCTGCTCGATCTGGCGACCGAGACCGCCGATGTCCTCGTAGCCGACGTCCGGAACTTCCTCGAGCACCAAGTCCTCGACCTCGGCCTTGGGGACCCGCTCGAAGGCGTAGCCGGCCTTCGTGTCGACGAGCAGCGAGTCACCGGGACGCAGCTTGCGCGACGGCTCGTCCGGGTCGTCGATGCCCTCGTCGTTCGCCATGTCGACGAGCGGCTTGGCGAGCCACACCACGCGTTCCTCGTCGGCATGGCCGACGACCAGTGCCCGCGAACCGTCTCCGAGAAGTTCACGGAGCGTGCTGATCTCGCCGACCTGTTCGAAGGAACCGGCCTCGACGATGGTGAGTGCCTCGTTGAGCCGTACCGTCTGACCCGCAGCCAACGACGAGGACTCGACGTTGGGTGAGCACGCGAGGCGCATCTTGCGACCGGACGTGAAGACGTCGACGGTGTCGTCTTCGTGGACGGCCATGAGAATGCCGTAGCCGCTGGGCGGTTGACCCAGCCGGTCCACTTCCTCGCGCAGTGCGATCAACTGCTGACGAGCTTCCTTGAGCGTGTCCATCAATTTGGAGTTGCGCAACGACAGCGAGTCGATGCGGGACTCCAGTTCACGGACACGCTCCGGCGATTCTCCGAGCCCACCGAGCTGACGCCTCAGCGACGCCGCCTCGGCACGTAGCTCCTCGAGTTCCGCCCGGGCCGCAGCCGAATCCGGATTGTCTGTTGAGCTCATGAGCGACTCCTCCCAGTGAAGATCAGTCAACGCTACCGGCAGTTTCACGAATGTGCGTGTGGACACGTTCGAGCACCGCGCACTTGTGACCGATCGGTTGCACCCCGGACGGGCGGATCGGCCATGTTAGCCTCACCTGACCAATACGGTCCGACGCTATCTCGAAATGGGGCTTCACCAGTGAACAAGCGCATCACCTCGGCGTTCGCGGCTGCTGCTGCCACCGCGCTGCTCGTCACCGGCTGCGGTGGAAGCGATGATTCCGATCACGCCGATCACAGTTCGGAATCCGCCGCTGCGTCGACCACCGAAGCGGCAACGACGACGGCCGACGCCGCGGTTGCTGCACCGACGACGGCGGAACTCACCGACTCGTTGACCCTCATCGTCGCTCCCGATGTCGACGCCGCCACCAAGGCCGCGGAGATCGAGAACGGCCAGGCGCGGATCGCGAACCTGGAACAGATGACGGCTGCGCTCGCGAACTACGGCGAGATCACGTTCGACGTGTCCGAGCCGACGGTGGAGGGCGAAACTGCCACCGCGGACGTTGCCATCGCGACGCCGCGAGGAACAGCGGCACCCTCGCCCAACACCTGGGTTCTGATCGACGGCAAGTGGAAGGTTTCCGACGCGTCCGCGTGCGCGTTGCTCGCCATGGGACAGGCGCCCTGCGTCTAGCTCGTCAGCCCTTGCCGGAGCGACGCTGAGGCTTCGGAGTCACTGTGCCCGCCGCAAGTTTGCGTGCACTGACGAGAAACGCGGTGTGCCCCTGCATCCGATGTTCGGGGCGCACCGCCAAGCCGACGACGTGCCACCCGCGCACGATCGACTCCCACGATCTGGGCTCGGTCCAGCATTCCTGCCCGCGGAGGGTCTCGACGACCTTCGACAACTGCGTGACTGTCGCGACGTACACGATCAGTACTCCCCCGGGCACGAGCGCCTCGGCGACGGCAGGGAGCGCATCCCATGGCGCGAGCATGTCCAGAACGACCCGGTCGACCGTCTCCCCGGGGTGGTCCGCCCCGAAACGGTCGATGTCCGCGACGGTCAGTTCCCAGTTGGGCGGACGCTCACCGAAGAAGGTCTCGACGTTCTTCACCGCGTAGTCGGCGTGGTCCTGACGGATCTCGTAGGAGATGACCTTGCCCTCCGAACCGACGGCGCGCAGCAGCGAGCACGTCAGCGCACCGGAACCGGCCCCCGCCTCGAGCACTCGTGCACCGGGGAACACGTCTCCCTCGTGCACTATCTGCGCGGCGTCCTTCGGATAGATCACCTGCGCGCCGCGTGGCATCGACAGGACGTAATCGGTGAGCAGCGGTCGCAGCGCCAGGTACGGGGTGCCGTTGACCGAGGTGACGACGCTTCCCTCGTCCGCACCGATGAGCGCGTCGTGGGTGATTCCACCGCGGTGCGTGTGGAACTCCTTGCCCGCGTCGAGAACGACGGTGTAGTGCCTGCCCTTGCCGTCGGTGAGCTGGACGCGGTCGCCGACGCGGAACGGACCACTGCGCGCCGGCCCCGTGGACAGCGCCTGGGTGTCGTCCGTCTCCGACTGCGCCTCTGTCTCCGACTGCGTCTCTGTCTCCGACTGCGTCTCGGGAGCCTGTGCCGACGGTTCAACAGTCCCGAACACGGTTTCGTCCGAAGACTCCGAAAACCCGGAAGACACAGCCGACTACCTCTTTCGCTTTGCAGAACAGATCCGGTGGGCCCGGCGGGCCGACACTCGGCCGCCTAAGACTACGGCCTTGCGTGAATCTGTCGGTCCACGGGCTTAGTCTGCAGAGCGTGAGTATCACCGATGTGCCTGCACCACCCGTCCGAACCGGCTCCACCAGCTCGACCCGACGGAGCGCACCGGCCCTTTCTCCGTCCCGCGCGGGTGACTACAAGCAGTGCCCGCTGCTGTACCGCTTCCGTGCGATAGATCGGATACCGGAGAAATCGACGAAGGCGCAGGTCAAGGGGACGGTGGTGCACGCCGCACTGGAGGCGCTCTACGGAATGCCCAGCGAGAGCAGACATTCGGAGACGGCTGTCGGTCTCGTCGATGCCGCGTGGGATCGGGTGTGCGCCGAATCTCCTGAAGTCGCGGACACGCTCGTCGGTGACGAGCGCACCGCTCTGCTGGACCAGGCTCGGGACCTGGTCGCCGGGTATTACGAGATGGAGGATCCCACTCGATTCGATCCGGAGTCCTGCGAGCAACGGGTCGAGATCGACCTGGAGGACGGTACTCCGCTTCGAGGTTTCATCGACCGAATCGACGTCGCGCCCAACGGAATGGTTCGCGTCGTGGACTACAAAACAGGTAAGGCCCCGCGGGAGTTCACCGAGGCGAAGGCGCTGTTCCAGATGAAGTTCTATGCGCTCGTGGTCATGCGTCTACGCGGAATCGTTCCGGCACAACTGAAGCTGATGTATCTGGCGGACAAGCAATCACTCACCTACACCCCGGACGAGGGTGAGTTGATCAGATTCGAGCGGATGCTCTCGGCGATCTGGAAAGCCATCGTCGCCGCAGGCAAGTCGGGCGATTTTCAGCCCAAACGTGGAAAGCTTTGCGGTTGGTGCGATCACCAGGCGCTGTGTCCCGAGTTCGGCGGCACTCCCCCGGCGTATCCGGGTTGGCCGGAGGCGCGGTCGTGACCGGCATTCCCGACGCTTTCTTCGTACCGCTCGGACGAGCGGAACCGGGTACCGAACGGTTCTCGAGTACAGAGCAGTTCTCGAGTACAGAGCGGACGACGAGCCTCTGGGCGCCGACCATGCAGCACGGCGCTCCGCCGTCGGCACTGCTGCTCCGTGCTCTCGAACGTGTGGAAGCCCGATCCGACGTTCGGGTGACGCGGGTCGTCGTCGAACTGCTCGGACCGGTTCCCATCGCGGACATCGTGGTGAGGTCCTGGGTGGAGCGTCCGGGCAAGAACATCGAACTCGTCGCGGCCGAGTTGTGGGCAACCACTGCGACCGGGGTGGACCGTGCTGTCGCTCGCGGAACCGCGTGGCGGATGACGACGGAAGACACCGCGGCCGTTGCCCATGCCGCGGATCGGCAACTCGCGCCGCTGACGGACGCGTCGTTGCATTCGTGGGGAGGGCGGTGGAAGTCCGGGTACCTCGACAACATCGAGGTCCAGGCACTCGGAAGCATCGACGCCGACGGACCGGGCCTCGTCTGGGCGCGCCCGAAGACCGCTCTGGTCCTCGGTGAAACCATGACCCCGCTCGAGCGTCTGTTCTCCATCGCCGACATCGCCAACGGGGTCGGTGCATCTCTGGACCTCGACCATTGGACGTTCCTGAACACGGACCTCACCGTGCATGTGTTCCGGATCCCGGACGGCGAGTGGGTAGGTGTCGCGGCCGAGACCTCCGTGGGTCCGGACGGAGTGGCCATGTCCGCCGGCGTACTCCACGACGAGCACGGACCGGTCGGGCGTATCGCCCAGACCGTGCTGGTCCGTCCCCGTTCCTGACCGAACCGGTCAGAACGCCCGGCAGGACCGAATGTCCGACGCGAGAATAGCTTTCGCGCCGAGGTCGGCGAGATCGTCCATGACGGTGTTGTGAACCTTGCGAGAGACCATGGCACGCACGGCGATCCAGTTCTCGTCGGCCATCGGCGACAGCGTCGGGGACTCGATTCCGGGCGTGATCTTGACGGCCTCGTCGAGAATGGCCTTGGGGCAGTCGTAGTCCAGCATCAGATACTGCTGCGCGAACACGACGCCCTGGACGCGAGCGATGAGCTGCTTGCGAGTCCTGTCGGAGCGATCGCTGCCCTCACGTTCGATGAGCACTCCCTCGGAATCGCACAGCGACTCGCCGAATGCCACCAGGTTGTTCTGACGTAGTGAGCGGCCGGATTCCACGACATCGGCGATGGCGTCGGCGACACCGAGTTGGATGGAGATCTCCACAGCACCGTCGAGACGGATGACCGTTGCTTCCAACCCTCGAGCCGCCAGGTCGGCCTTGACGAGGTTCGGATAGGACGTGGCGATTCGCAGCCCGTTCAGGTCTGCCGTCGACCACTCCTTGCCCTGAGGTCCCGCGTACCGAAAGGTGGAGCGACCGAAGCCGAGACCGAGCAACTCCTCCACCGGCGCCCCGGAATCGAGTGCGAGGTCGCGGCCGGTGATGCCCAGGTCGAGTTGACCCGAACCGACGTAGATCGCGATGTCCTTGGGACGGAGAAAGAAGAATTCGACGCCGTTCGCGTTGTCGAGGACGGTCAGGTCCTTCGAGTCGCTGCGGCGACGATAGCCGGCCTCCTTGAGAATTTCGGCTGCGGACTCGGAGAGGGCGCCCTTGTTGGGAACTGCTACACGCAACATTGCGAGGTCCTTAGATCGGGAAAGTCAGACGGTGAACGTGTGCACACTGTTCACAGATGTCGGTAGACATCGTCGAGCGTCAGGCCCCGACCCACCATCAGCACCTGGACCCAGTACAGCAGCTGCGAGATCTCCTCGGCGAGCGCTTCGTCGCCTTCGTGCTCGGCGGCGATCCAGACCTCACCCGCTTCTTCGATGATCTTCTTGCCCTGCGCATGCACGCCTGCATCCAACGCAGCGACGGTGCCGGAGCCCTCGGGGCGGGTGGCAGCGCGGTCGGTCAGCTCGGCGAACAGGGAATCGAAGGTCTTCACGATGAAAGATTCTTTCATGACGACGCGGGACGCCGTGCATCGCACCATGCCGAGCGGAGGTCGTCGGCCGTGAGACCGACGAGCGATTCGCGTACGACGTAGCCCGGAGACGCCGCCACAGCAACCTCCGACGGCACGAGGAGTACGGAGCATCCTGCTCGGTGAGCCGACAGCGACCCGGTCGGAGAGTCCTCGACCGCGAGGCACTGCGACGGGTCGAGGCCGAGCAGAGCAGCGCCCTTCAGATAGGGCGCCGGATGCGGCTTGCCTTCGTCGACTTCGTCGCCACTGACGGTGAAGTCGAAGTACTCACGCCCGATGGTGTCCAACGCGTTCTCGACGAGTCCGCGTTCGGTGTTGGTGACCAGTGCGGTCCTCAGCCCGATGTCGCGGGCGAGCGCCAGCGCGTCCTTGGCGCCGGGACGCCACGGGATGCCTTCGGCGAACAGTTCGGACACACGGGCGGTCAGCCAGTCGCGTCCAGCGGCGAGCGATTCCTCGGTGACGTCGGTGCCGGTGTGCACGAAGACCTTGGTCAGCGCGCCGCGCATGGAGTTGCCGAGCGTGCTCTCGCGAACCTCGGGGGTGAGCTCACGCCCGTGGGTCACGGACAGTTCCGCAACTGCAACGTCCCAGATCTTCTCCGAGTCGAGCAGTGTGCCGTCCATGTCCCACAGGACGCCCTGCAGAGACGAGTTGTCAGACATTGAAGTACTTGGCCTCCGGGTGGTGAAGAACGAATGCGTCGGTGGATTGCTCGGGATGCAGCTGCAGTTCTTCCGACAGCTTCACGCCGATACGTTCCGGTTCGAGCAGTGCCGCGAGCTTGACGCGATCCTCGAGGTCCGGGCACGCACCGTAGCCGAACGAGTAACGAGCGCCGCGATATTCGAGCTTGAAGAAGCCTTCCGCGTCCTCGGGATCGTCCTCGGCGACGCTTCGACCACCCGTGAGTTTCAGCTCCTCGCGGACGCGGCGATGCCAGTACTCGGCGAGCGCCTCGGTCAGCTGCACACCGATACCGTGCACCTCGAGGTAGTCGCGGTAGGAATCCGCCGCGAACAGTTCGTTGGCGAAGTCCGCGATGGGCTGGCCCATCGTCACCAGGTTCATCGGCAACACGTCGACCTGACCGGTGTCGCGAGCACGCTCTCGCGACCGAACGAAGTCCGCGATGCACAGGAAACGGTCCCGCTGCTGCCTCGGGAAGGTGAATCGGAAGCGTTCGGGCGCATCAGGATTCGGCTCGGTGAGGACGATCACGTCGTCGCCCTCGGACACCGCAGGAAAGTAGCCGTACACCAGCGCCGCGTGGGCGAGAATGCCGTCCGTACTGAGGCGGTCCAGCCAGTACCGCAGCCGCGGCTTGCCCTCCGACTCGACGAGATCCTCGTACGTCGCTCCCTCACCCTTGCGAGCGCCGCGCAGACCCCACTGCCCGAGGAAGAGCGCGCGCTCGTCGAGCAGACCCGAGTACTCCGACAACGACACGCCCTTGACGATGCGGGTGCCCCAGAACGGCGGCACAGGAGTCTCGACATCGATCGCCACGTCGGACCGTTCCGGAACGACGACGGGAACCTCGGCCGCCTTCCGCTGCTCGGCGATTCGGCGCGAGCGCTCGTGACGCGCCTTCCGTTCCTCGGCCTTCGCCTTGGCTTCGAGCGCCTCCGGACTGTCCGGGGCCGGTCCCCCGCCTCGTTTGGTGGTCATGATGGTGTCCATCAGCCGTAGACCCTCGAACGCGTCGCGGGCGTAGTGGACATCGCCCTGATAGACGTCCTGAAGATCGTTCTCGACGTAGGACCGCGTCAACGCGGCCCCACCGAGCAGAACCGGGAACTGCTCGGCAACACCCTTGTTGTTGAGCTCGATCAGGTTGTCCTTCATGACGACCGTGGACTTCACGAGCAACCCGGACATGCCGATGACGTCGGCGCGCTTGTCGATCGCCGCTTCCAGAATGGTGGCAATCGGTTGTTTGATACCGAGATTGACGACCTCGTATCCGTTGTTGCTCAGGATGATGTCGACCAGGTTCTTGCCGATGTCGTGGACGTCGCCCTTGACGGTTCCGAGCACGATGCGCCCCTTGCCGTCGTCGTCGGTGGCCTCCATGTGTGGTTCCAGGTATGCCACAGCGGCTTTCATCACCTCGGCGGAGGCGAGGACGAACGGCAACTGCATCTGACCCGATCCGAACAGCTCACCCACGGTCTTCATGCCGGACAGCAGCGTCTCGTTGATGATCTCGAGCGGTGGCTTCTCGCCCATCGCGGCATCGAGATCGACGTCGAGGCCGTTTCTCTCACCGTCGACGATGCGGCGCTCGAGTCGCTCGAACAGTGGCAGCCGCGCCAGCTCCTCGGCCCGGGACTCGCGCGCAGACGCCGCCGAGACCCCCTCGAACAGCTGCATCAGCTTCTGCAGCGGGTCGTACCCCTCGGACCTGCGGTCGTACACGAGATCGAGCGCGGTTTCGCGTTGCTCGTCCGGAATCTTGTTCATCGGCAGGATCTTCGACGCGTGGACGATCGCAGTGTCCAGTCCGGCCTCGGTGCACTCGTGCAGGAACACCGAATTCAGGACCTGACGCGCTGCCGGGTTGAGACCGAACGAGATGTTGGACAGACCGAGTGTGGTGTGCACCTTGGGGTACTTGGCCTTGAGCTGCCGAATTGCCTCGATGGTCTCGATGCCGTCTCGCCGGACCTCCTCCTGACCGGTGGAGATGGGGAACGTCAACGTGTCGACGATGATGTCCTCGTGGGACAGGCCCCAGTTGGTGGTGATGTCCTCGATCAACCGATCGGCGACGCGCACCTTCCACTCGGCCGTGCGGGCCTGACCTTCCTCGTCGATCGTCAATGCGACGACTGCCGCGCCGTGCTCCTTGACGAGCTTCATGATCTTCTGGAAGCGCGAATCCGGTCCGTCGCCGTCCTCGTAGTTGACGGAGTTGACGGCGCTGCGGCCGCCGAGGTGTTCGAGACCTGCCTCCAGAACTGCAGGTTCGGTGGAGTCCAGCATGATCGGAAGTGTCGACGCCGTCGCCAATCGTGATGCGAGCGCGGACATGTCGGCCGCACCGTCGCGTCCGACGTAGTCGACGTTGAGGTCGAGCATGTGTGCACCGTCGCGCGTCTGATCCTTGGCGATGTCGAGGCACTTCTCGTAGTCCTCGGCGATCATCGCATCGCGAAATGCCTTGGACCCGTTGGAGTTCGTCCGCTCACCGATCATCAGGATGCTGGCGTCCTGCTCGAACGGCACAGCCGAGTAGAGCGATGCCACGCCGGGCTCGGGTGCAGGCGCCCGGTCGGCCTTCGCGACACCGTGGACGAGGTCCGCGACCTGACGGATGTGCTCCGGCGTGGTTCCGCAGCACCCACCGACGAGAGACAGGCCGTACTCGGACACGAAACCACCGAGCGCGTCGGCGAGTTCCGGCGCCGTCAACGGATACTCGGCTCCGCGAGGACCGAGCGTCGGCAAACCGGCATTCGGCATGACCGACACCGGGAGCGTCGAATGCTTCGACAGGTGGCGCAGATGCTCGCTCATCTCGGCAGGACCCGTCGCGCAGTTCAGACCGATCATGTCGATCCCCAGTGGCTCCAGCGCCGTCAACGCAGCACCGATTTCGCTACCGAGAAGCATCGCCCCGGTCGTCTCGACGGTCACGTGCGTGATGATCGGAATACGCACGCCGAGTTTGTCCATCGCGTGCTGACTGCCGATGATCGCGGCTTTGACCTGAAGCAGGTCCTGGCACGTCTCGACCAGGATGGCGTCGGCGCCGCCGTCGATCATGCCGAGCGCTGCCTCGACGTACGCGTCCCGCAACACTGCGAACGGCGCATGCCCCAACGTCGGAAGCTTCGTTCCCGGACCCATCGATCCCAGGACGAACCGCTCCATCCCGTCGCGTCCGGGTCCCATCTCGTCGGCCGTTTCGCGGGCGAGGCGCGTTCCCTTCTCGGCCAACTCGCGGATCCGATCCGAGATGTCGTAGTCGGCGAGATTGGGGAGGTTGCACCCGAACGTGTTGGTCTCGACCGCGTCTGCACCGGCATCGAAGTACGCGCGGTGTATCTCCCGTAGGACATCCGGGCGCGTGTCGTTGAGGATTTCGTTGCAGCCCTCGAGTCCGAGGAAATCGTCCAGCGTCAGGTTCGCATCCTGCAGCATCGTGCCCATTGCCCCGTCACCGATGACAACGCGACTGCGAATCGCATCGAGCAGGCTGGTTCTGTGTAGCGCAGGCATCCCTACAGAGTAATGGGCGCGTGGCTGTGCCCCTCACGGCGCAGCCTGGTCGTAGGCTGTCGTGGTGAGTCCCCGAAACCTCGACGGCAACCAACCCGCCGACAACGACGATACAGAACACGACAATCCGGACAGTGCGGCCGAAGCACTGCTGGAAGCGGTGTCCTCGGCTGTGTCGAACGCAACACCGGTGCCGACGGCCTCCGAACTCGACGACGACGATCTTCCGCTCCCGACCCTCCGCGACCCGATACTCGTCGCCGCGTTCGAGGGGTGGAACGACGCAGGCGACGCCGCGAGCGGAGCCGTCGAGCATCTGGAGTTGATCTGGGATGCGACGCCTCTCGCCGAGCTCGACTCGGAGGACTACTACGACTATCAGGTCAACAGGCCGACCATTCGGCAGGTGGACGGTGTGACCAGAGAGATTCAGTGGCCGTCGACGAGATTGTCGGTGTGCTCACCGCCGGGAAGCGCCAGGGATGTGGTGTTGCTTCGGGGTATCGAACCGAACATGCGGTGGAGAAGTTTCTGCGACGATCTGCTGGAGTTCGTCGACCAACTCGGTGTCGACACCGTCGTGATCCTGGGTGCCTTGCTCGCGGACACCCCGCACACCCGTCCTGTTCCGGTGACGGGCAGTGCGTACAGCGTGGAAGCGGCGGAACGCTTCAACCTGGAACAGACACGCTACGAGGGTCCGACGGGCATTACCGGCGTGTTGCAGGACGAGTGCGTCAAAGCAGGTGTTCCGGCGGTCTCGTTCTGGGCGGCCGTGCCCCACTACGTCTCGCAACCGCCGAATCCGAAGGCAACCGTTGCGCTGCTTCAGCGTGTCGAGGACGTTCTCGACATCGAGGTTCCGCTCGGCGAACTCCCCACTCAGGCCGAGGAATGGGAGGAAGCCGTCACCGACATGACGAAGGAAGACGAGGAGATCAGCGAATACGTCCGCACCCTGGAGGAGCGCGGCGACGCCGAGGTCGACATCTCCGAGGCCATCTCCAAGATCGACGGGGACGCCATCGCTGCCGAGTTCGAGCGCTACCTGCGTCGACGAGGGCCGGGCAACTTCGGGCTGTGATCGGTTCCGACCCCGGGCGCCTGCGTGTTGCGGCGCTCTATTTCGGGGGATTTCTCGGTCCGTTCGGCGGCGCCCTCGTGGCCTCGATGCTTCCCGAGATGGGTGCCTCGCTCGGCGTGTCGACAGGATCGGCGTCGGCATCCCTGACTGCGTACCTGCTTCCGTTCGCCGCGGTGATGCTGGTGTCCGGAACGCTCGGCGCTCGCTGGGGACGTCTTCGCACCGTCCGCATCGCCTATGCGGTGTACACGGCCGCGTCGATCGTGTGCGTGTTCGCACCGAGCCTCGAGGTGTTGCTCGCTGCTCGCGCAGTGCAGGGATGCGGCAACGCGTTCACGACCCCACTGTTGCTCGTGACTCTCGCCGAGGCCACCCCACGAGCGCGGCTGGGCAGGGTGCTCGGAACGTTCGGTGCCCTGCAGGCGGCCGGACAGACGAGCGCCCCGCTCGTCGGGGGTCTCTCGGCCGAGTTCGACTGGCGATACGCGTTCGTCGTTCTCGCCTGTGTGTCCGCGGTTCTCGGCGTCGTCGGCCTCCCGAGAACCACCACTGCAGAACAGACAGCACCTCCCCGCGAACGTCTGCGCGACGCCCTGCGGCCCTACGTTCTGAGAGTCGGCGTGGTGGCGCTCCTGGGATGGGGAGCACTCGGCGGGGTGAACTTCCTCCTCGCGTATCGCGCGGAAGATCAGTTCGGACTGACGGCGTCCCAACGCGGACTGCTCCTGACCGTGTTCGGGCTCACCGGCATCCTGACCGCGCGCAGCGTCGGACGCCTCATCGATCGCCTCGGCGCACAGCGGACCGTGTTGATCGGTGCCATCGCCGGTGCGGCGCTCGTGGCGGTTGCGGGCACCGTGCCCGTGCTGTGGGCGGTCGCAGCTGCCTGGGCGGTCGCCGGAATCGCGTCACAGTTCGTTCTCGTCGGCGTCAACGCCGCGGTACTGGCAGGCGGGTCCAGCCGAGGCGGCGCAGTGTCGGTGGTGCAGGCGTTCAGATTTTCCGGCGCGGCAGTTGCGCCGCTCGCTCTCACTCCGTTGTATCTCGCACATCCGTCGGCGGGATTCCTCGTACCCGCAGTGCTTCTCGCCGTGGTCGCGCCCCTCGCCATGCCCCGAACCTCCGCGCCCTGACATCCGAGCACGGCGTCGTGTGAGCACATTCTGACCCTGCCGTAACCCGCACGCCTCCACCGCGTCACCGTTCGGCGCGACAGTCGTGGCATGGCAAGCACACCGCGGTTTCTGCAGGGCGTCTTCCCGTTCACCGGACACGGACTCGACAAGCCGGAGAACGTCGACCCGTCCACCACCTTCGTCGTACCGTCGGGATCGATCGCGCAGCCGCTGTACTTCAGGGGCGGAAACTCCAGCGACGAACTCGTGGTGGTTTCGTTGCTCCGGGACGGGCAGCCGATGCGTCTGTTCCCCATGGGAGCCAAGAGCGGGGTCAACATCCCGTTGCGTGTGGTCGAGGACGTCGACCCGGACTCGGTCCTGGAGCTGGTCGTCGCAGCTCCCGAGGGAACGACGGGCGAGGTCGTCGTCGACTTCGGTCTGGTGTTGATCTGATGTCGGGGTCCGAATCGAACAGGACCCGCCTGCTCGTGGTCGGCAACGGAATGGCAGGCGCCAGAACGGTCGAGGAAATTCTGAAACGGAGCGCCGATCGGTTCGACGTCACGATGATCGGCGACGAACCGTACGGCAACTACAACCGCATCATGCTCTCGCACGTGCTTGCCGGGGAGACCGGCGTCGACGACGAGGATCTCCTCCTGAACCCGATGAGTTGGTACCGGGAGAACGGCGTGACTCTGTACGCGGGCGACCGAGCAGTGTCCCTCGATCGGTTCGCGAAATCGGTGCGATGCGAGAGCGGTCGCGACGTGCCCTACGACATCTTGATCATCGCGACGGGAAGCAACACCTTCTTCCCCAACATGGACGGACTCCGTGAACCCGACGGCCGACTTGCCCGCGGCGTGTTCGGGTTTCGGACCATCGAGGACACCAACGGGATGCTGCAGATGGCGGCGTCGCAGGACGACCTGCGCGCAGTGGTCATCGGCGGTGGCCTGCTGGGACTCGAAGCAGCGTACGGTCTACGCACGCAGGGCCTCGATGTGGACGTCGTGCACTCCCCCGGTCATCTCATGAACCAGCAGCTCGACGAACGCGGCGGCAAGCTGCTGCGGAACAAGATCGAATCGCTGGGCGTGGGAGTGCACACGTCCAAACGCACGACCTCCGTTCTGCGCACCGAGACCGGCGCAGTTGCCGGTGTCGGTTTCGGCGACGGCACGTCGCTGCCCGCGGACATGATCGTCGTCACCGCGGGAATCCGCCCGAATGTCGAGTTCGCACGAGGGGGCGGCCTCGTCATCGAGCGCGGAATCGTCGTCGACGACCAGTTGCGCTGCGAGGACGAAGGATCGATCTTCGCGGTCGGTGAATGCTGCCAGCACCGAGGCGAGGTGTACGGCCTCGTCGCACCGCTGTGGGAGCAGGCCGTGGTACTTGCCGAGCACCTGACCGGCACGGATCCCGCTGCCGCATACCACGGTTCGAGGCTGACGACCAAGCTCAAGGTCGCCGGGGTGGACGTCGCCGCAATGGGCGTGAAGGGACCCGAGCGTGAGGACGACGAGTTCGTCCAGTTCTACGAGCCCAGAAGCGGTACCTACAAGAGCGTGGTCGTCCGCGACGGAAAGTTGATCGGCGCAACGCTTCTGGGTGACATCAGCAAAGCGAACTTCTTGACGCAGGCGTTCGACGAGAAGGTACCGCTGCCCGACGAGCGGATCAGCATGCTCTTCGACATGGGCACCCCTACCGCGGCGACCGGGGCTGCCGAACTGGCCGACGACGTTCAGGTGTGCAACTGCAACGGAGTCACGAAGGGCGCGATCGTCGCCTGTGTCCACGCGGGTGCCAAGTCGATGGGCGACGTCACGGCCGCGACCCGCGCCGGGAAAGGATGCGGATCGTGCAAGGGGTTGGTCGCCGACATCCTGGCCTGTGCCGCAGGCGGCGCGGTCGAAGCCGACCCGGCTGCGGACTGGTACGTCCCGTGCATCCCGTTGTCCAAGCCCGCCCTCATCGAGGTGATCCGCGAGCGTGATCTGAGGTCGGTGTCGCAGGTGTTCACCGAACTGGCGACCGGCGGCCGCGAGGACGTGCCGTCGAAGATGCCGTTGGCGTCCTTGCTCCGCACCGTGTGGGGACCGGACTGGGTGGACGAGCGCGGAGCACTGTTCATCAACGACCGCGTCCACGCCAACATCCAACGCGACGGCACGTTCTCGGTGGTTCCCCAGATGAAAGGCGGCGTCACCACCCCGGACCAACTGCGCAGGATCGCCGACGTCGCGGACAAGTACCAGGTGCCGCTCGTCAAGGTCACCGGCGGACAACGCATCGATCTGCTCGGCATCAAGAAGGAAGACCTCCCCAAGGTGTGGGGCGATCTCGACATGCCGTCCGGTTTCGCCTACGGCAAGAGCATGCGGACCGTCAAAACCTGCGTCGGCAGCGACTTCTGCCGGTTCGGTCTCGGCGATTCGACCGCACTGGGCATCGCGCTCGAGGACCGGTTCCAGGGCTTGGAGACCCCGGCGAAGCTGAAACTCGCCGTCGCCGGCTGCCCCCGCAACTGTTCCGAGGCACTGTGCAAGGACCTCGGTGTCGTGTCCGTCGGGGAGGACAAGTGGGAGATCTACGTGGGCGGTGCAGCGGGAGCGCACATCAGGAAGGGCGATCTGCTCGCCACCGTGGTCGGCGCCGATGAAGTGATCCGTGTCGCGGGAATCTTCATCCAGCACTATCGGGAGACGGCCCACTGGCTCGAGCGGACCTACGCCTGGGTTCCCCGTATCGGCCTGGAAGCACTCCAGCGGATCTTGATCGAGGACGCCGACGGGATCGTCGCGGGATTGGAGCAACGAATGCAGACGTCCGTCGACGGCTACCGCGACCCGTGGCAGGACCGGGTCGAGCAGAAGTCGCCCGCCCAGTTCGCACCGTCGCTCCCCCTGCTTCCGCTGCCTCGGGTCCCGGTCCGATGAGCATCCCCGTCGGTGCCGTGGAGGACCTGACACCTGGGGAAGGCCGCGCCTATGTGGTCGACGGCAAGCAGGTTGCCGTCTTCCTGCTCGGTGACGGCACCGTACGCGCCATGGACGCCGTCTGTCCTCACAAGGGAGGCCCGCTCGCGGACGGCCAGATCGACGGCTCCGTGGTGATGTGCCCGCTGCACCAGTACACGTTCTCGCTCGACACGGGTGTGTGCCCCAGCGGCATCGATTCCGTCAGGACATACCCGGCAGCGGTGGTGGACGGGAAGGTCACCGTCGACGTCTGAATCGCACCCTTCGGCGTGTTTTTCGCTCCTGGGCAGTGGACGCCTACCCTGTTGCAGTGAGCGAATCAGGAGCGGAGCCGGTGGTCGACGACATCCGGCACAGTACTGCGACTGCTTTTCTGCAGGAAGAACGGCTGAAACTGTTCGCGTTCACGGTGGCAGAGAAGCGGGCCGAGTACCTCTGGGTGTTGCGCGCGTTCGACATCGCACGCGCCAACTACGTCGTGTTGCTGCACGCCGCCGATGTCGCGGACACACTGGCGAGGAATGCGCCGGAGAATCTTCGGCTCGGAGCGGCGGAGATCGCGCCCCTGCTCGAACAACTGCACGCGTGGGAACTACTCGAGCGGAGCTACGACGGATCTCGCGCGGCGACACTCGCGGAGTATCGGAACCGTCATTTCGTGTATCAGTTCAGCGGCGCCGGGTACAAGGCATTCCGCGCCGTCGAGGACGTGCTGGGCGCACGGCTCGACGACGCCTCTCTGTCCCGGCTCGTTCTGCCCGAACTTCTCGCCGACATGCACGAGCTCGCCGAGGCCAATCGGCAAGCGGACGGCGATCGCATCTACCGCAAGCTTAGCCGCCTGGACTCCACGCTGTCCGAAATGGCAACGCGCGCAGCACATTTCTACCTCGTTCTCGGCGACCTGGTGCGTACCACGGAAATCACCCCCGAGACGTTTCTGGTGCACAAGGATGCGCTGTTGACGCACATGCGCGAGTTCAGCTCGGATCTGACGCGGTACGCACCCAAGCTCGCCGAAGCCATCGCGGTGGTCGAGTCGACCGGAATATCGGAACTGATCCACCGGGCGGCGGTCAGCGACGAGCGCGTGTTCCTCACCGTCGAGGAACGCACGGCGGACTGGCGGGCACGGTGGTCCGGCCTGTCGCACTGGTTCGTCGCAGCAGACGCCGAGCTCAGCGAGTCCGAACGCCTCCGCGAGGGCACCATGAGCGCGATCGCGGCCGTGCTGTCGCTGCTCCGACGCGTCACGGAGACCCGGAAGGGCGGCGTCAGCCGTGAAAGTCAGCTCCGTCACCTGGCGGGATGGTTTGCGAACACGTCCAGCGAAGACAGTGCGCATGCCCTGTTCCACGCCGTGTTCGGGCTCGGCCGTCCGCGCCATCTGTCGATGGTGCACCCGGACGCCGACATCATCCCCACCTCCCGCTCCTGGTGGGAGGCACCACCGGTGGAGATCTCACGGACGCTGGCGGAGACCGGTCGGGCGCCGTCGCCCGGGCTTCCCGGCCGGGTGCAACGCAACGACGGCGGAATCAGGAGGCTCCGCGAGCAGCAACTCGAAGCCCAGCGAGTCCGCAGTGCAGCCGCACGTTCACTGGCGTCCGACGGCGTCTACGAACGGACCCTCGACGAGGAGGAAACCGAGGTGCTGCTCGGCCTACTGAACGCCGCACTGACCGCGCGAGTTCGGGTCAGTGGACGAACGTCGGGATCCACCGGATCCGACAGCGGGGTGAAGCTCACGTTGACCACATCCGAGACCTCGACCGTCGTGCACACGGCGCGCGGCCGACTGCACCTGGACCGTCTGCAGCTGGACGTGGCCGAGGTGGCCGGTCGATGAGAGCACGTGAAATCCCCTCTCTCGCACTCGATTCCTACCAGCGCGCCGCGAGAGTGGCATTGGCGAACCACCTGGTCACCCGAGACTATCCGGACCGCATCGCGCTGCCACTTCTGCGCAGGTGGGCGACGGAACTGCGCGAGGACCTTCTCGAACTCTTCGGGTATCGACTCGAGGTCACCGAGACGACGGCCCGCGTGTACCCGGTGATCGACTCGCTCGATCCGAGCCAACCCGCCCGCACGGCCTCGGACCGCATCTTCGATCGACGCCGATACGCCTACCTGGCACTGGCCATGGCCGCGTTGGGACGAGCAGGCAACCAGATCACTCTGTCCGAGCTGGCCGACCACGTCGCCGCCGAGGCCGGGCAGGTCGACGGCGTCGAGTTGGAAGCGGATCGAGCGTCCGACCGGGATGCGTTCGTCGACGCGGTCGGCTGGTTGGCAGCTCGCGGTGCCATCTCTCTCGCCGACGGGGACGCGTCGGGCTGGGCGAGCAATCCGTCCTCGGGCGAGGCGTTGTACGACATCGAGCGTTCGGTGGTCGTCGCGTTGTTCCGGCCGCCGCGAGCAGTGCAGCATCTGCGTTCGGTCACCGGCCTACTCGTGGGATCCGACTCCCCGGTCGACGAGGATTCGGACGACGACGCCGCGCGCCCCACGGATCCGAAAGAGACGTTGCGCAAGGTCAGACGCGCTCTGGTCGAACGCCCCGTCGTGTACTTCGAGGATCTGGATCAGGACGGGCGCACCGCACTCGCGGCGGACAGAACCGTCGCCGACGTGGAACTGCTCACCGGCTTGGTGTCCGAACGCCGCGCCGAGGGTGTCACGCTGATCGACACCGCGGGCAGGATGTCCGACGTACGGTTCCCGAGTACCGGCACCATCGCCCAGGTCGCACTGCTCCTGGCCGGCGAGATATCCGACCGTGTCGTCGACCCGGACGCCGACGCCCTCGCACACCATGCGCTCGCGCACCACGCGATCGTCGCGGACGACGACTTGGTGACGCGGCTGGATGCGGCCATCCCCGGCGGCGGAATCTTCGACGACCTGGCCGAATTCGGGTCGCCGACGGGCCCTGTCCCCGATACCGGCACCCCACCGGCCACCTATCCGTTCGTGGAGAACAGTTGGCTCGCGCACACCGTCGCCGATCTGGTCGAACGTTTCGGCCGCACGTTCGCCGCCCAGTGGCAAGCCGACCCCGACGGCCTGCGTGAACGAGCGGTGCAGATGCTGCATCGACTTCGGTTGGTGCACATCATGTCCGGCGGAGTTCTCGTGCTTCCCGTCATCGCCCGGTATCGCGATGTGATGGTGAGCGTGCGAGACCGGGTACCGCAGGACTCCTTGTTCGACAGCCGTTCCACGGACACAGAAATCGAGGCGCAGTAGATGACCGCACACTCCGAGCGCTTCCGCCCGACGCGAGCAGGAATCGTCAACCTGTGGGACTACCGTGACCAGGAGTTCTCGTTCGCCGACGGGCGGCTCGTCCTCCGTGGTCCGAACGGTTCGGGTAAGACCAAAGCCCTCGAAGTTCTGTTCCCCTTCGTCCTCGACGGGCGCATCGAACCGCGCCGGCTCAACCCGTTCGCGGGTGAGGAACGGACGATGAAGTCCAACCTGCTCTATCGCGGTCAGGAGAGCGCGCACTCCTACGTCTGGATGGAGTTCTCGCGCGGCACTCACGAGGACCCGGAGTCGGTCACCGTCGGAATCGGAATGCGTGCCAGCAGACAGAACGACAAGGTCACTCGCTGGTACTTCGTCGCCGACGGTCGCGCCGGGGTGGATTTCTCGTTGCTGGGCTCCGACGACCGCCCGCTCACCAAGAAGCAACTCGCCGAGCAGTTGGGCACCGACGCTTTGACCGATCGTCCCGTGGACTATCGGGCTGCTATCGACGCTCGCATGTTCGGACTCGGCGCGGAGCGGTACGACCAGCTGATCAATCTCATTCTGACGCTTCGCCGTCCGCAGCTCGCGAAGAACCTGGATCCGAAGGGGTTGTCGCAGGCGCTGACCGACGGGCTGCGTCCCCTCGACGATCAGTTGGTGCTCGAAGCTGCGCGCTCGTTCAGCGACATGGAAGAGGTCGGGCGGGCCCTCGAAGGTCTTGCCCAGGCGGACCAGGCGGCGAAGAATTTCGTCGGGGTCTACTCGAAGTATCTCCGTGTGCAGGCTCGCTCGGATGTCGAACAGGTCTCCCGCAGGCTCGAAGCGGTGACCCATGCGACAACGGCGCACTTCGCCGCAGCCGCACTGAAGGAACGTCGGTTGCAGGAGCGTCTGGCGGCGGAGAAGCGATTCGACGACGCCGAACGCGCCCTCGACCAGGCCCTTGCCGATCGCGAGACGCTGCAGCGTTCGAGCGCGTACGAGGGCAAGCAGCAACTCGACGACTTGGCCGAATCGGCTGCGAAACTGAAGGTCTCGGCCGCCCAACAGTCCGAGCGTGCACGGGGTGCGCAGGCCGAACTCGAGAAGCGCACCACCGAATCCGCGAGGGCGGACACTGCGCTGAAGGATGCGACGACAGCGCTCGCTCGCGCCGAGGAGGAGTTGCAGGCCGCTGCCGAGGACGCAGGTATCGCGTGGGCGTCGATGCCCGCGGGCGCGCGCACCGACCAGTTCAGCACCGCTGTGCGTGGTCACGCCGAGGAACGTGACGGCGACGTGCGCGCCGTGCGGGAAGCGCTCGGAACAGCGGAGAAGGCGAGCACCGAACGTGCGCGCGCGGACCGCAGTGCCACCAGGGCGCACGAGTTGCTGGACGCCGCACGCGCGGCCGTGACGGAAGCCGAGGCATCGGTGGAACTCGCACGGGCGCAGTACACGTCGGCGCTGCGGGCGTGGTGGTCCGAACATTCGTCCACCTACCAACTCGCCGGCATCACGTCGTCGGCGTTCGAGGCTCTCGATGCCGCCGTTCCGCGTATCGGCGAGGACGACGGGCCGAGCTTGGACACCGTGCTCGCCGACGCCTCGGCCGACGGACTCGATACCGTCCGGGCTCGGCGAACGCACGCACAGCTCGGTGCTGCCGCGCTGACCGAGGAACTGTCCTCGATGCGGGCCGAGCGGGACCTCGTCAGCGCCGAACACGACGACGCACCTCCACCCTTCGCGGCACGCACGTCCTCGCGTGACGGTCTGCTCGGTGCGCCGCTGTGGCAGCTCGTGCGGTTCGCCGAGGGCGTCGATCCGTCCGAGGCGGCAGGTGTCGAATCCGCACTGCAGGCCGCGAACCTGCTCGACGGCTGGGTCTCGCCGACAGCCGTCCCCGACTCGCTCGAGTCCGAGCAGTACCTCGTTCCCGCTCCCGTGGAGTCCCGCCCGACCGGTCCCACCTTGGTGGACGTCCTCGTTCCCGAGTCGGGGACGGACGTGCCGGAGGAACTGATTCGAGACATCCTGTCCTCGATCTCGTTGGGACTGGTCGACGGCGTGACGTGTGTCGGTGTCGACGGCCGGTTCCGTCAGGGACTTCAGCGGGGACGGCACCGGAAGCAGGACGCCGAGTACATCGGAGCGACGGCCCGCGCAGCCCGCCGCGCTACCCGTATCGCCGAGCTCGACAAATCCATCGCCGGTTCCGAGGCGTCGCTGAACGCCACCCGAGAAGAGGAACGCTCGGCCGCCGACCTTCTTCGCGGACTCGCCGCGGCAGCCAAGCAGCTGCCCAAGGCGTCGGCGATCATCAAGTCTCAGAAGGCCGTGACGGAATCCGCCGGGGCTTTGCGGACGTCACAGGCCGGGGCAGCTGCTGCGGACGCCGAACTCGACCAGGCCATCGCGGAACTGTCCGCCCGAGAAAAGCATCTACGTTCCACGGCGGTCGCGCACCGCACACCGCACACCGCGCGGGAGATCGACTCGCTGGCCGCGGCCATTCGACATTTCCAGAATCAAGGCGAGCTGGTCCTGCGCCGACGCGGTGACCGCGTGCGCGAGGCCGAACGCGGTCGCGAAGCGTTGAACAGGTTGGAGGAGCAGACCGGCCTGGCCGAGGAACTCGCGGAGGAAGCGGCCATCGCCGAGGAGAGTCACCTTCAACAGGTCCAGAAGCTGGAGATTCTCAGCGAGAAGCTCGGGTCGACGGCCGTTTCGATCAACGCCGATCTGGAACGTGCGCGCGAGAAGATCGAGGCGTGCAAGGTCGAGCAGCGCGCCGCCCGCAAGGCCGACAAGGACGCAGGCGAGGCCATCGGTAAGGCCGAGGGTGCGTGCAACACCGCACAGGAGAGTCTGCGCGCTGCACTCACCGAAGGAATCGACGACGCCAAGCGTCTCGCTCCCTACGCACGCAAGGACCTGCTCGCCATTCTCGGTGTGCACGATCCGTACGCGTGGCCGTCGAGCGACTCCGCGTGGCTCGGCGTCGAGCAGATCCTCTACCGCATCCAGCATGCGGCGGCGCCGGACGACGACTTCCAGGTGCTCCCGGTCGCAGTCGCCGGACTGCACGCGGCGCTCGACGAGGCCACGGCATCGGTGAAAGCCGGTGAGTCCTACCGCAAGAGCACGCGCACGTCGCTGACGACCGCGCTGCAGGAGTTCGACTCGCAGCTCGCGTCGTCCGGTCAGGACTACCGACTTCAGTGGGACGCCCCGGACGGGTTGACGGTGGTTCGCGTCCAGGACGAACAGGGCTACTCGTCGATCGGCGACTTCGCCGACCGCATCGGCGACGCACGATCCAACCAGGAGACGCTCCTCACCGAGCACGAACGCAGGATCCTCGAGGATGCTCTCCTGACCGGGCTTGCACAGCAGATCCACGAACGCACCGTCGACGCTCGTGAGCTCATCGGACAGATGGCCAGTGAGATGAAGCAGCGAAAGATGTCCTCCGGCAACACCATCGGTGTGCATTGGGTTCTGGCGGACAATCTCGACGACGGTGCCCGCGAGATCTCCAAGCTGCTCGACCGGGACGCGTCGGCATTGAGCTCGGACGACCTCGCGAAGATGCGCGCGCACTTCGCATCCGAGATCAGGATTGCCCGAGCTGCGCATCCCGAGCGCTCGTATCCCGAGATCCTCGCATCGACGCTGGATTACCGTCGCTGGCGTGTGTTCTCGTTCAGTCTGATTCGAGGCGACGGCACCGAGGATCGGCTCACCGTCGCCAAGCACAGTGCGTTGTCCGGAGGCGAACAGTCGGTGTCGCTTCACCTGCCGTTGTTCGCCGCAGCGCATGTGATGCTGTCCTCCGCGGATCCTCACTGCCCACGGCTGCTGGCGCTCGACGAAGCGTTCGCAGGCGTCGACGACAACGGTCGCAGCGAGTTGCTCGGCCTGAGCGTTCAGTTCGATCTCGACCTGTTCATGACCGGATTCGACCTCTGGATCACCTACGCCGACGTGCCGGGCTGTGCGCACTACGACCTGGCGCATTCGGCGGCCGAGAACACCGTCAGCGCAGCATTGATGGTGTGGGCGAACGGCGAGCTGCTCCAGGAACACGACGGAGGTGACCTGGCGTCCGCACTCGGGTCGCCGCTGACGAGGCGCGTTCCGACCCGAGCGGAAGGTGGGCTCGACTTTGTCCGATGATCACGGCGCCGGGTGGCGCGGCACACCGGAACTCGACGTGCTGTTGGCCGCTGCACGCAAGAAGCTGGAGTCCAACTGGCTGAAGGTCGAGGGCAGCGTCACCGTACAGCTCGATGCCGCGCCGGACCTGTCGAGGCTCATGAGCGCAGTGAACGGATCGTCGTCTCAACTGAGCCGAGCGAGGTCGTCACGACTCGATCTTGCCCGGTTCGACGCCTGGCTCGGCCACTCCGTCAACGGCGGTGTCGGATTGCTGGACACACTGCGAGAGCGTGCACCGCTGCAGGACAAGAAGCGCATCGCCGCGGACAAGGCCGACGTCAAGGCGCGGGCGCTCGACAACGCTCGCTCGCTGCTCGCGACAACCGATCACGGCGAGTGGTTGGATCGCTGGCTCTCGTCTCTGTTGAATCAGGACGGAACCCTCGGCGGCCGCGTTGCCGTCGATGCTCTGGCTGTCGCGACCAAGGTCCTCGCAGTGCTTCCCGCGGACGGTCTTTCCTTGACGGAAGTGGCCGAGCTGGCCTGCGGCGACACGAAGGCTCTCTCGTCCGGCGGTGCACCCAAGCTGGTCCTGGAAGCGTTGTCTCTCAAGGAGGGTATTCCGCGGCCGGTCGATCCTGTCGGCATTCGTCTGCTGTGGGAAACCGCGGGCGTCTCGGTCGATGCACTGTCCAGCCGTGTCGTCGTGCTGGGGTATCGGGTCTCCGAGGACCACGTGGTGGCCCGGTGGTCGAACGAAGCCGCGGACGCGGGCATTCCCTTTCCTCTGACGCTCGACATGATCACTCGGGGACCACTGACCAACACCGCGGACCGAATCTTCGTGTGCGAGAACATCGCCGTGATCGCCGCTGCAGCGCGAACATTGGGTGGTGAGTCCGGGGCGATCGTCTGTACCGACGGGCAACCGTCCGCTGCGGTGCACAAACTGCTCGCCGGGCGCCGGTCGGGGACCGAGATCCACTGGCGCAACGACTTCGACTGGGCAGGGTTGCGCATGACCGGTCGCGCTGTCGCCCGCTACGACGCCGTCCCCTGGCGGATGGACCTGCAGTCCTACGAGCAGGCGCTGGATGCGAGAAACTCGGAGCCCCTCAAAGGTTTTCCCGCGGAGAGCCCGTGGGACCCCGAATTGGCACACGCGATGCACCGGTCCGGCCGGGCAGTGATGGAGGAACGGACCATCCCCGATCTTCTGCGCGACCTGAGCTGAGCCGAGCGTCCCCGACAAGAACGGCCGGAGGGCTCAGCGCAACGAAACCCCGAGCAATGCATCGACTGCGTCCGCGAATGCAGCCGGAGCGGACGTGTCCGCTCCCCCGCGTTCCACGGCAAAGCTCGCCCAGGCGTCGAGCGCGTCGAGCGCCTTGGGGGTATCGAGGTCGTCGGCGATGTGCTGACGCAGCCGAACGATGACATCGTCTGCGCTCGTGGCAGATTCGAGAGCGGCCGCCGCGCGCCACAACGCGAGACGAGTTGTCGCACGCCCCAGCACCTCGTCCGTCCAGGCCCTGTCCTGCCGGTAGTGACCGGACAGCAGGCCGAGGCGGATTGCCGCCGGGTCGACGCCGGCGAGACGCAGTTTGGACACGAACACGAGATTGCCGCGGCTCTTGGACATCTTCTCACCGTCCAGACCGATCATGCCGGTGTGCACGTAGTGCCGGGCGAACCGACCGCCTCCGACGGCTGCTTCACCGTGCGCGGCCGAGAACTCGTGGTGCGGGAAGATCAGATCGCTTCCACCGCCCTGGATGTCGAAACCGGTCCCGATGCGGTTCAGTGCGATTGCGGCGCACTCGATGTGCCATCCCGGACGTCCAGGTCCGAACGGGGACGGCCAGAACGGCTCGCCTTCGCGGTGGGCGCGCCACAACAGAGCGTCGAGCGGGTCACGCTTGCCCACACGGTCCGGGTCGCCGCCACGTTCGGCGAAGAATCGGTCCATCGTTGTCCGGTCGTAGCCCGACTCGTATCCGAACTCCGTGGTCGCGTCTGCTCGGAAGTAGACGTCGGGGAACTCGGAATCGTCCACGACGTACGCCGCACCCGAAGCCACCAGCTTCTCCACCAACTCGATGACCTCGTCGATGGACTCGACGGCTCCGATGTAGTCGCGGGGCGGAAGAACTCGGAGCGCCTCCATGTCCTCACGGAAGAGCTGAATCTCGCGGGTGCCCAGGTCGATCCAGTTCTCACCGTCTCGGTCCGCACGCTCGAACAGCGGATCGTCCACGTCGGTCACGTTCTGGACGTAGTGCACGTCGTGTCCGGCGTCCCGCCAGATGCGGTTCACCAGATCGAATGTGAGATACGTCGCGGCGTGCCCGAGGTGTGTGGCATCGTACGGGGTGATTCCACAGACGTACATCTTTGCTTCGGAACCCGGTGTGACCGGCCGGACCTGACGATCCGCCGTGTCGTACAACCGAAGCGGCGGCCCCTGACCAGGGATCGACGGTACGGCAGTATCGGACCAAGATTGCATGCGTACAAGCCTATCCGAGACGGATTGGAGCGCGGGCAGGGCGTCAGAAGGCCGGCCAGGGTATCGGCCTGCTCGAGCGCGGCTCCGGCATGACCGGGTCGGCCACCAACGCGCACGCGCGGGCCAGCAGAGCATCGACCTCGGCCTCGGTGATCTTCCCGCGAATGCGGGGTTCCACCGCGTCGGCGAAGGTGTCGACGAAGGTCACCACGTCGGCCATCAACGCGTCGTCGACGGTTGTGCCCGCCCAACCCCACAGCACGGTCCGCAGTTTGTCCTCCGAGTGCAGGCAGATTCCGTGGTCGACGCCGTAGACATAACCGTCGAGTCCTTCGAGCGCGTGACCGCCCTTGCGGTCCGCGTTGTTGAGCAGTACGTCCAGAACGGCCATCCGCTGGAGGCGAGGGTCGTCCGCGTGAATCAACGCGACCTCCTCCCCCTCACCGTCGTATGCCTGCAGCACCGGTATCCACCCGGACGGGACCAGATCGGGCCTGCAGATGTCGATCAGATCCACTCGGTCGCCCCGGTCTCCGTGCGGTTCGGGGGTGTCGATCCAGCGTTGCACCATGCCGGGCCCGAAGGGACCGTCCCGCAGCACGGTCGGGGGCACGACGTCCCAGCCGAGGGCGTCGGATATCTCGAACGAGGCGACCTCGCGTCCGGCGAGGGTCCCGTCGGGGAAGTCCCACAACGGAACTTCGCCACGAATCGGCTTGTAGACGCACCGCACGGGTTCACCGCCCGCAGCGTCGGCTGCGTCGCACACCAATGTCGCGTTGCTGGCCGTGACGACCCGTCCGACGACGGTGAGCTCGCCGACGGTCATGGACTGCAGGCCATCGAATGGCGGCCGAGTGTCGGTCAAAGCTCGTCACCGAGTTCCGACGCGGATCCGAAGGTGGCGTCGCGTCGGTACCCGTTCGTCCGGATGCAGATGTGGCCCTCCTGCGTGAGTGGTTGTCCGCACAGGGGGCACGGAGCACGTCCGGCGGCGATCACGCGCTCGGATCGAAGGGCGAATTCTCGCGCCTGCACCGGAGTGAGAAACACGCGGACGGCGTCGGGACCGTCCTCGGTGTCGTCGAGCACGACGGACTCGTCGATCTCCGATTCGCTCACGGCGAGGAGTTCCACGACGACAGCGCCTGCATCCGCATCCCACCCCAGTCCCATGGTCCCGACTCGGAACTCGGTGTCGATCGGTGTCAGGAGCGGGCTGGTGTCCCCGACCTCGGTTTCCTCGGGCGGGATCTCGGCGCCGAAACGACGATGCACTTCGTCGAGCAGCAATCCCATACGGTCCGCCAGGACCTGCACCTGCTGCTTCTCCAGTGCAACGGACACCACGCGGTGCTCGTGCACGGCCTGAAGAAAGAACGATCGGTCGCCCGGTTCACCCACGGTTCCGGCGACGAATCGATCAGGGGTGCGGAAAACATGTATTGCGCGTGGCATTGCACCTCCTGCGTCTAGATATTGTCGACAATCCTGTCTCGTGATTCTTCACCGACGAAGGATCACAGCTCTCCATTATCCGCCCCTGCGGGCAGTGCCCATTATCCGCCGCCGAGGGGGCGAAGACCCCGAACCTATCCGCCACTGTGGGCCGCGGGCCCGGAGCCGCCACCGGGGACAGCATCGGAATCCGACGGCGAACCGGCTGCGGACTCCGCGTGCGGCGCCTTCTCGGCCGCGACGACGAGGCCCGACAGATCGGCTCCCGTGTCGTTGGTTCGAAGGACGAAAGCACGGGTCTCGGTGTACCGGATGACGCTGATCGACGCCGGATCGGCCACGATGCGCTGAAACGCGTCGAGGTGGCAGCCGACCGCGTCCGCCAGGATCGACTTGATGACGTCGCCGTGGGAGCACGCCACCCACAGCACGTCGCGCCCGTACTCGGCGGCGAGCCTGCGGTCGTGTTCACGCACCGCCGTCACCGCCCGTGCCTGGACCTGAGCCAAACCCTCACCGCCGGGGAACACCGCCGCCGACGGATGCTGCTGCACCACCTTCCAGAGCGGCTCGGCGAGCAATTCCTTGATGCTGCGGCCGGTCCACGTGCCGTAATCGACTTCTTCGAGACGGTCGTCCACGACCGCAGTCAGGCCTCTGCGCTCGAGCAGCGGCTCGACAGTCTGCGCGCACCGCTGCAACGGAGAGCGAACGACCTCTTCGACGGGTAGTCCGCCGATACGTTCGGCGAGGCGCTGCGCTTGCTCGCGCCCCTTGTCGTCCAGGTCGATCCCGGGTGACCTACCCGCAAGCGTTCCTGCGGTGTTGGAAGTCGAGCGGCCGTGCCGCAACAAGATCACCGTCATGGCACCACACTAGTATCCGTCGGCGAGCCGTCAGGTCGCGGAGACGACGCCCGCCGACAACAACGCCATGACACCGACGCCGAGCACGATTCGGTAACCGACGAACCAGTACAGCGAATGGTTCGCCACGAACTTCAGCAACCACGCGATCGATGCGTACCCCAGCGCGAACGCGATGATCGTCGCCACCACCAACTGCGCACCCGACGCGTTCAGTCCTTCCCCGGCCGGCTCGAACGCGTCGGGCAGCGAGAACAGGCCGGATGCGGTGACGGCGGGGATCGCCAGCAGGAACGAGAATCGTACGGCGGCCTCGCGCTCCAGACCGAGGAACAACCCGGCGCTGGTCGTTGCTCCGGAACGCGACACGCCCGGGATGAGCGCGAGGCACTGAGCGGCACCCATGACGAGACCGTCACGCGTGGTGATCTTCTCGATGGGGCGACGCTTGGTGCCGACGTACTCGGCCACCGCGATGACGATCGCGAACACGATGAGCATGGTGGCGATGAGCCACAGGTTTCGAGCGCCGGTCCGAATCTGGTCCTTGAACAGAATGCCGAGGACACCGATGGGAACGGTCGCGATGATCACGTACCAGCCGAGCCGGTAATCGAGATCTCGCTTCGCCTTGTCCAGCAACCCGGCGAACCAGGCTTTCACGATGCGGACGATGTCGCGCCAGAAGAAGAGGAGCACCGCAGCTTCCGTGCCGAGCTGGCTCACGGCGGTGAACGACGCGCCTGCATCGTCGCCGAAGAACACCTCCGACACGATCCTCAGGTGCCCCGACGACGAGATCGGGAGGAACTCGGTCAGCCCCTGGACAGCTCCGAGAATGATCGCCTGCAACCAGGTCATCGACTCGCCGATCACTGGCGCACCCCCGCACGACCCGATTCCCCGAGCACGTCGAAACCTGGGCCCTCTACACATTTCACGGCCACGACGGTACCCGGCAGCGCACTGCCGCACAGGCCGACACACGCGGACGACCCGCGGCAGGCTCGCATCGACGGTGCGGGCGCACTACTGTGCTCATCTGGCGCCGGACACAACGTGAGGAATCTCGAGAACACCATGAAGCAGAGATCTGTCGGATCCAGTGGCCTGCGCGTGTCCCGACTCGGTCTCGGAACTCTCGGCTGGGGTAGCGGAACGGACGGCGACGACGCCGCCGCGCAGTTGTCGGCATTCGCCGAGGCCGGTGGAACACTCGTCGACTCGTCTCCGTCCTACGGCGAAGGCCGCGCCCAACGCGTACTCGCCGAGGTACTCGACGACGTCGTTCCGCGGCGCGAACTGATCGTGAGCAGCGCAGCGGGAGTGATCACCACCGGTGGGCGCTACCGCGTCGACTGCTCTCGCCGATCGTTGCTCGACCAACTCGACAACACGCTGCGCGAACTCGGCACCGAGTACCTGGACCTGTGGCAGGTCGGCGCCTGGGACGAGCACACCCCCGTCGACGAGATCGCCTCGACGTTGGACTATGCGGTGACGAGCGGCAAGGTGCGGTACGTCGGCGCACGCGGCTACCTCGGTTGGCAGTTGGCGACGGCGGCGGGCGCGGCAGACGCAGGACGAATCGTCGCGACGCAGGCCGAGTACTCGCTGCTCGCACGCGGGATCGAGGACGAACTCCTGCCCGCCGCGCAGCACCATGGCGTCGGAGTGCTGGCAGCGATTCCGCTCGCCGGCGGGGTACTGACCGGAAAGTACAGCCACGGCACACCTGCCGATTCACGCGGCGCCGACGACGCCTATGCCCAGTCGATCGCCGGGTACCTGACCGACAGCGCCGCCAACGTCGTCGAAGCCGCAGTCACCGCTGCGAGTGGCTTGAAGACATCCCCGCTCACCGTGGCCCTCGCCTGGGCGCGCGACCGGCCAGGGGTGGCGTCGGCGATCGTCGGTGCACGTGATCTCGCTCAGCTCACCGGCATCCTGGTCGTCGAGGACCTGGAACTCCCCCGCGCCATCACGTCCGCACTCGACGACGTCAGCAGCTGAGTCAACTCAGGCTAACCTTGTCTGCGTGAACTTCTCGTCGACACTGCAACGCTCTTCGCGTCGCTCGGCTGTGGTTGCTGTCGTGGCGGCTACCGTGTTGGCCTCGGTTGCGTGCTCCGCCCCCGACCAGCAGACGGACTCCGGGACGGATTCCATCGGTCCGCGCACCGCCGTGATCGCCGACCCCGATCCGGAACCCGTCGATTCCCGGCAGCAGCCGACCCTGCCGGTGACGGTCCGCGGTTTCGACGGAACAGACGTCACGATCACCGACGCCAGCCGCATCGTCGCAGCCGATCAATACGGAACGCTCACCACCACGGTCTACGCGCTCGGACTCGGCGACAACCTCGTCGGTCGGGACACGTCTGCAGTATTTCCGGCCGTCGCCGATGTCACCGACGTCACGCCGAACGGCCATTCGCTCAGCGCCGAATCCATCCTCGCGCTCGCCCCGACGGTAGTGCTCACCGACACCAGTGTCGGCCCACGCGGAGTGCAGGATCAGCTCCGCGCCGCCGGGATCCCCGTCGTCTTCTTCGATCCGACCCGAACGATGAACACGGTCGGGGACCAGATCGTCTCCGTCGCGAACGCTCTGGGGGTGCCCGAGCGCGGATCGGTTCTCGCGCAGCGCACCGAGGCCGAGATCGCCGAGGCATCGTCGAGTGCACCCACCGACGGCGAACCGGTGAAGATCGCGTTCCTCTACATGCGCGGTCCGGCGATCAAGATGCTCGCCGGGCCCGGGTCCGGAGCCGATGCGCTCATCGCCGGCCTGGGCGCGGAAGACGCGGGCACCGCATCGGGTCTCACCGAACAGTTCGTCCCGATCACCAGCGAAGCCCTCATCGCCGCCGCACCGGACGTCATCCTCATGATGACCGGTGGACTCGACTCGATCGGTGGGATCGACGGCCTCGAGCAGGTACCCGGCATCGCACAGACACCGGCAGGGCAGTCCCAGCGCGTCGTCGACATGGCCGACGGCGTCGTTCTCAGCTTCGGCCCCAACACCGGCAAGGTTCTGAGTGCGCTGGCCGAGGCCGTCTACGCGCCCGCTTGATGGACACATCGACTGCAGCCGTGCCGACACCTGCTCGGCTCCGCACCACCGTCGTCTTCGCCGTTCTGGCGATCCTCGCCGTCGGACTCGCCGTGTATTCGGCGTGCGTCGGCCAGGTTCCGACGACGCCACTCGAAGTGATGGGCAGCGTCCTGCATCGAGTCGGCCTCGACGTCGGACCCATGCCTGCCCACCCCAGCGGGGAAGTCACCCTGTGGCAGGTTCGCTTTCCACGCATCGTTCTCGGTGCCGTCGTCGGCGCCTGTCTCGGCACGGCCGGTGCACTGTTGCAGGGAGTGTTCGCCAATCCGCTCGCCGAACCAGGAGTGATCGGCGTGTCCTCGGGCGCAGCTGTCGGAGCGTCCTCCGTGTTCGTGCTCGGAGGAGCGTTCGCCGGGGTGTGGTCGGTCGCCACCGCCGCATTCCTCGGCGGTCTGATCACGACGGTGCTCGTCTACGTACTGGCCCGAGGCGGTGGACGGACGGAAGTCGTCACGCTGATCCTCACCGGCGTTGCCATCAATGCGTTCGCCGGCGGTCTCATCGCGTTCTTCACCTTCGTCGCCTCACCGGCAGCACGCGATCAGATCGTCTTCTGGCAACTCGGATCACTCTCGGGCGCCACCTGGCAGGCCGTCGGCGTGGTGGCGCCGCTCGCCGTCGTCGGAATCGGGGCGTCCGTCGCCCTGTCACGACGACTGGACCTGCTTGCACTCGGGGAGAACGTCGCCCGGCACCTCGGTGTGAACGTGGAACGGCTGCGACAGACCGCCATCGTCATCGTGGCCGTACTGGTCGCCTCCGGCGTCGCGTTCACCGGAATCATCCTGTTCGTCGGCCTCGTCGTCCCGCACCTGATGCGTATGCTTCTCGGTCCGGCTCACCGAACCTTGGTTCCGGCGAGCGCGCTGTGCGGTGCCGTCGTTCTCCTGGCGTCGGATCTCCTCGCACGAACGCTCGTCGACAACGTGGACATGCCCCTCGGCATGATCACGTCACTGATCGGCGCACCGTTCTTCTTCTGGATGCTGCGTAGAACTCGCGCCGAGCAAGGCGGATGGGCATGACGCTGTTTCGACGGAACCGGGACCTTCCCGACGACGTGACGGCCGGAACCGTGACCATGAGCACCGCCGGAGTCACCGCCGTCCGTTCCGGTCGGGAAGTACTCCGAGGCGTCGACATCGACGTCGTCGCCGGCGAAGTTCTGTCACTGGTCGGGCCGAACGGCGCAGGCAAATCCACACTGCTGGCCGTACTCACCGGCGAACTCCGACCTGCCGCAGGCTCGGTCGAACTGCACGGACGACCGCTCACGCGCTGGTCGGACCTCGACGCCGCGAGACGCCGTTCGGTGCTCCCTCAGCAGCACACCGTCGGGTTCTCCTTCACCGCGCATCAGGTCGTCCGCATGGGCAGGGCGCCGTGGGCGGGCACGGACGAGGCGGAGAACGACGATGCGGCGGTCGCCCTCGCCATGAAGCACTGCGATGTCACGGAATTCGCGGATCGACCGTTCGCCGGTCTGTCCGGCGGCGAGCGTGCCCGAGTCTCACTGGCACGAGTGCTGGCGCAGAGAACCTCGACGCTGCTGCTCGACGAACCGACCGCCGCGCTGGACATCGGCCATCAGGAAACCGTCATGTCCGTGGCACGTGATCGAGCTCGCCGCGGAGACGCAGTCGTCGTGGTCCTGCACGACCTCGCCCTGGCGGCCGCCTACTCCGACAGAATCGCGATCCTCGACCGCGGCGCTCTGGTCGCGGTCGGTTCTCCGCGGTCGACTCTGAACGAGGAGCTTCTGACCCGCGTGTACGGCCACCGCGTGGAGGTGTTCGACCATCCACGTACCGGCGGACTGCTGGTACTGCCCGTTCGCGGCGATCGAGCGAAAGGTTCGCAGCCAGCCGGTTTCTAGATGGACGCCATCACCGAGCCGACACGGCCGAGAAAGGATCGGACGGCCGAGGATTCCTTGGCGTCCGCGTCGAGCGAATCGGCGGAGCCGACCGCATCTCTGACCGCTGCCACGATGCTTCGCTCGTCGGTCAGGTCGATTTCCGTGACCGACTGCTCCGCAACGGCCGTCACGTCGGAGCGGTCCGGAACCGGCGACGGAAGATCCGCGCGATAGATCTCCAGGTACAGCGTTCTCTTGTACACGCGAAACGCGAAGGGCCTGTTGTCCTCGGTGCTGCCGAACCCGCTTGCCTGAGCTCCGGTGCTGACCTGCTCCACCTGGAACGTCGCGACACTCGACGCGTCGCTGTCGTGTTCGGTCGCCAACTCCACTCCTCGTATTTTCGACGGTCCTGGCTTTTGACGGTCCTGGCTCTCGACGGTCCTGGCCTTCGACGGAACAGGGTGCCGAATCACGGTACCGCCGATGTGTGCATGCCCGGTCACCGGAGGTCCGGCGAACACCGGTCATCGATCATCAGGCAAGGTGAACGGGTGCACCGACGGTGCTGACAGCGCCCCGAGAGAAGGATTTGCGGATCGATGAACGTTCGACACACCCCGTGGCATCTACTTGCCGCGGCCGCATCCGCATGTCTGCTGGTGGCCGGATGCTCGGACTCCGGCTCCGGCTCGTCGGACGAACCGGATGCGGTCGACCTCGAACCCCTCACCGGCATAACGTCGCCCGACACATCGGTTCCCCCGAGCGGCTCGGTCGTTCCCTCCCCCTCCGGACTGCATTCCACCACATTCGAACCGGTGACGCGCAGCATCGTCGCGCTCGACGATGCTCGCACCGCCCTGACGGTCTTCGACGCCGACGACGCGGCCGCACCGCCGCGGTCGGTCCCGCTTCCCGGTGCGGCAGCCGACGTCGTTCCCGGCGTCGACGGCACCCTGCTTCTTCCGATGAACGGAAGCCTCGCCGAGGTCGATCTCCGCAGCTCCGGGGTTCGAAACGTGGACACCGGCGGAAACCTTCTCAGCGCGGCCACTCTCTCGGACGGCACTGTCGTCGCCGGTGACGACAGTGGCAGCATTCATATCGTCGACTTCGGTGCGAATCGGTCACAGTCCATCGGCGGGCTGACCTCCGTCGACGCACTTGCGTCCACCGAACACGGGCTGGCCGCCCTCGACCGCCACCAGACTTCGCTGACTCAGGTGAACGTCGACGACGAATCCCTCGGTCTGGCCCTCAGGGCGGGCACAGGCGCCGCACGCCTCGACACGGACGAGTACGGCCGGATCCTCGTCACGGACGCCGCAGGCGGCGAACTGCTGGTGTACTCGTCCGACGACCTTCTTCTTCGCCAACGTTTTCCGGTCGGTGCGCAGCCGTGGGCAGTCACCTACGATGACAAGTCCGACACAGTGTGGGTCACCACTCCCGCGGACAACGAGGTGGTCGGCTACACCCTCGACACAGGAATTCCCGTCGAGTCCGGCAGGTTCTCCACGGTGAGGCAGCCGGACTCGATCACGGTCGACCCGGATTCGGGTGCGCTCTACGTCGGGTCGGCCACCGGAGGCGGTCTACAACGGATCGACACCGCCGAACGGGGCTGAGCACTCACAACGCTCACAGCAGGTCGAGGGCACACGGCAGGGAAGGGCGCAGCGTTTGAAGAACAACAGCACACGCAGCAGGATGCCTACGGAGTGGGAGTCCGGGTCCGACGACTGGGAGTACATTCCGTTGCGACTGCCGCCCGATGTCACGCGAGTGACCGCATCCATGAGACTGGCGATCCAAGCCGAATTCGGTGGTTGGGAGCTCTCTCGCGTGCGCCTCTACACCGACGGCAGCCGGAAAGTACTGCTCAAACGTAAGAAGACTGCCCACCACATCCCGGACCCGGGAATCTAGGTCGAAAGAAGGCTCGTGTACCGCGCTCTGCTCCGCTTGATGTTCCTTGTCTCCCCGGAACGCATTCACCATCTCGCGTTCTTCGCGATGCGCACAGCAACGGCGTGGTCACCGATCCGCGCGCTCGTGGCGAAGGTCCTCGTCGTGAACGATCCGGCGCTGAGGAGCACCGCCTTCGGCGTCGACTTCCCCACTCCACTCGGGCTCGCCGCGGGATTCGACAAGAACGCTGACGGAGTCGACGTGTGGGGACCGCTCGGCTTCGGCTTCGCCGAGATCGGCACGGTGACCGCGCAGGGACAGCCGGGCAATCCGCAGCCACGACTGTTCAGGCTGCCCGCCGACCGCGCACTGATCAACCGCATGGGTTTCAACAATCACGGCTCCGGTCATGCGGCGAACGCGCTGCGCCACCGCCGAGGGGGAATTCCCATCGGGGCCAACATCGGCAAGACGAAGGTGACCCCGGCGTCCGAGGCCGCCGCGGACTACACCGCAAGCGCGACTCTCCTCGGGCCGCTCGCGGATTTCGTCGTCGTGAACGTCAGTTCCCCCAACACCCCTGGTCTTCGCGACCTTCAAGCGGTGGAATCGTTGCGCCCGATCCTGTCGGCGGTCCAATCCGTCGTATCGGTGCCGGTGTTGGTCAAGATCGCACCGGACCTGCTCGACGAGGACATCGACGCGGTCGCCGACCTTGCCGTCGAACTCGGTCTCGACGGAATCGTCGCGACCAACACGACGATCGGCCGGTCCGGTCTGCGGACGCCCGTCGACGCGGTGGACACCATCGGCGCAGGAGGGCTGTCCGGCGCGCCGTTGGCCGACCGGTCCTTGGATGTCCTCCGGAGGCTGTACGCGCGTGTCGGAGGATCCATCACGCTCGTGTCGGTCGGAGGAATCGAGACACCCGATCAGGCCTGGGATCGCATCACGGCCGGAGCGTCGTTGGTTCAGGGCTACACCGGCTTCATCTACGGCGGCCCGTTCTGGATGCGGTCGATCAACCGAGGAATCGCGAAGCGGCTCCGCGCGGAAGGATTCAGCACACTCTCCGACGCCGTGGGCTCCGCGCACAGGTGAGTCGAACCACTCCACCGCCGGGCAGCTGCACTGCCGAACTGCGCCCGCTCCGCCCGCTCGACAGCGGGCGGA
>NZ_JMEX01000005.1:280971-308875 GCF_000760735.1 Rhodococcoides fascians A44A
GCTGAATCAGGCTTCGTAGGTAGCGGTCAGCAGCGCCCTGCCGATCGCGTGCGAGAACAGGTTGAACCCGAGGTACGCCGGCGTCGCGGTCTCGTCGACCTCCAGTCTTTCCACGTCGACGGCGTGCACCGCGAAGATGTAGCGATGCGGCCCGTGACCGGCCGGGGGTGCGGCGCCGATGTAGCGGAACAGCCCCGCGTCGTTCTTCAGCGTCACCGCGGTGCTCGGGATTCCGGTGCCACCGTCGTCTCCTGCGCCGGAGACGAGCGACGTCGTCGATGCCGGGATGTTGGCCACTGCCCAATGCCAGAAGCCCGAGGCGGTAGGCGCGTCCGGGTCGTACACGGTGACGACGAAGCTCTTGGTCCCGTCGGGGAAGCCCGACCAGGACAGTTGCGGTGAGTTGTCGTGGCCACCTGCACCCATGATGCCGCTGACCTGTTGCGTCGCCAGAGTTCCACCGTCGGTGACGTCCTCGGACGTCAGCTCGAAGGTGGGAAGCGACGGGAGTGATGCATAGGGGTCGTACGTCACGTGATCAGCCCTCTCGAATATTGCTTGTCAGCTGTGGAGCAAGAAGTGTTCCAATACCTGTGTACCGAACTCGAGCGAACTGACCGGTACCCGCTCGTCGACGCCGTGGAAGAGTGCCGCGAAATCCAGCTCGGGCGGCAGCTTCAGTGGCGCGAAACCGAAGCACCTGATGCCCAGCTTCGCGAAGGCCTTCGCGTCGGTGCCGCCGGACAGCATGTAGGGAACGGTTCGACCGTTCTCGTCGTGCGCGAGGACTGCATCGTTCATCGCGTCGACGAGGTGCCCGTCGAACGTCGTCTCGTAGGAGTCGAGCTTGGTCACCCATTCCCGCTCGACGTTCGGGCCGATCAACTCGTCGACCTCGCGCTCGAACTCGGCTTGCCTACCGGGAACCACACGGCAGTCGACCATGGCTTCCGCGGTCTGCGGAATCACGTTGGCCTTGTACCCGGCCTTCAGCATCGTCGGGTTGGCGGTGTCCCGAAGCGTGGCACCGACGATCCTGGCGATGCTTCCGAGCTTCTGCAGGGTGCCGTCGAGGTCGGGCGACGTCGGGTCGAAGTCGAGGCCCGTCTCCTCCGCGACCGCGGACAGGAATTCTGCGACCGAGTCGGAGATCACGAGAGGGAACGTGTGGTTGCCCAATTTCGCCACAGCTTCCGCGAGATAGGTGACGGCGTTCTCGTCGTGCAGGAAGGATCCGTGGCCTGCCCTCGCCTTCGCGGTCAACTTCATCCACCCGAGGCCTTTCTCCGCCGTCTCGACCATGTAGAGACGCTTCTCGGTACCGTCCGGCCGGGCGACGGTCAGCGAGAACCCGCCTACTTCACCGACAGCTTCGGTGACGCCTTCGAACAGGTCGGGACGATGCTCGACGAGCCACTGCGAACCCCACCGACCGCCGTTCTCCTCGTCGGCGAGAAACGCGAACATGATGTTGCGCGGCGGCACCGTTCCGTTGGATTTGAACTGGCGCGCCAACGCGAGTGCCATACCGACCATGTCCTTCATGTCCACGGCGCCGCGGCCCCAGACGTACCCGTCCTCGACCGCGCCGGAGAACGGGTGGACGCTCCAGTCCGCCGGCTCCGCCGGGACGACGTCGAGGTGACCGTGAATCAGCAACGTCCCTCGGTTCGGGTCCGCGCCCGGAAGTGTCGCGAAGACGTTACCTCGACCGGGTGCACCGGATTCGACGTATTCGGTCTCGTATCCCACTTCCCGAAGCTTCTGCGCCACCCACTCGGCGCATTCCTTCTCGCCCTTGGTCGTCGCCAGTTCGCCGGTGTTCGACGTGTCGAATCTGATCAGCGAACTGACGAGGTCCACGACCTCGTCGAGCGCGGTGGTGCGGACAGAACTGACAGGTGAATTATCGGAAGAAGACACACCACTTTCCTACCACCAGTCTTCGGGCCTCGGGCGAACTGACGTGCGGATTTGGGCGATCGGGCACCCTTGCTATATCTTTGTCGAGCACGCAGCGAGCGGGTGTGCGAACAATTGAACAACATCTGGTCCGAGTGGCGGAATGGCAGACGCGCTAGCTTGAGGTGCTAGTGTCCTATTAACGGACGTGGGGGTTCAAGTCCCCCCTCGGACACCAGGGATCGCAACGATCCAAGATTTCTGAGTTGAGACAGACGACATAGACCCCGATTCCAGCGGAATCGGGGTCTATGTCGTTGTGGGCCTGCGTTGACGACGGTGTGGGCGCAGCGCGAAAGGACAGATCGATGAACGACCCCGAGTTCGACACCCCGTCCGACACCGAGTCCGACGCCGTGTCGACCACCGCGGAGGGAATCGATCCCGCTGATCTCGAGGCGTGTCTACGGGTGTTGAGGCAGGCCGGATCGTTGGATAAAAATCATCCTGATTCCATTGTCGTGCAAAGAGCCTCGGGTCAGCTTTTCAAGGACTTGAAGCGCTCGCGGCGTATCGCCGCGCGCAACGCGAAGTCGGAGGCCGACCGAGCCGTCGTCGCCTCGACTGCGACCGGTTCGCCGGATCGTATCGACGACGAGACGGCCGGACTGGCGCTGACGGCACGCGCGTCGGGCGAGTACGCGGGCACGCTGATTCGCGCGCGGCCGTGCTACATCTGCAAGCAGCGCTACACCCTCGTCGACGCGTTCTATCATCAGTTGTGCCCGGAGTGCGCGGCGTTCAATCGCGGAAAGCGTGATGCGCGTACCGATTTGACGGGGCGACGGGCACTGCTCACCGGCGGGCGCGCGAAAATCGGCATGTACATCGCTCTGCGACTGTTGCGCGACGGCGCGCACACCACCATCACGACCCGCTTCCCGAACGACGCGGTTCGACGATTCTCGGCGATGGAGGACAGCGCAGACTGGCTGCATCGTCTTCGGGTCGTGGGCATCGATCTCCGCGATCCGGCCCAAGTGGTGGCACTGGCGGATTCGGTGGCCGCGGAGGGCCCGTTGGACATTCTCGTCAACAACGCCGCGCAGACGGTGAAGCGCTCCCCCGGTTCCTACAGCGCACTGATCGACGCGGAATCCGAAGCCCTACCCGCGGGTTCCGACGTCGCGACCATTTCGTTCGGTAAGACCAGCGAAGCGCATCCGGCATCACTCGCCAAATCATTGCCACACAGCGACGAGGGCGCCGTGTCCGGCGAGGCACTGTCGGCCGAGGCGGTCAGTTCCCTTGCGCTGATTGCAGGTTCGGCCACCGCCGAGCGCATCGAGAAGGGTATCGCGATCGATGCCGGTGGCCTGGTGCCGGATCTGGCGGGAACCAACAGCTGGATTCACACGGTCGAGCAGGTCGACCCTGTCGAGTTGCTCGAAGTGCAGCTGTGCAATTCGGTGGCGCCGTTCATTCTGGTGTCGAGGTTGCGTGCGTCGATGCAGGCATCGACCGCCCGGCGCAAGTACATCGTCAACGTCTCCGCGATGGAAGGCCAGTTCAGCCGCGCCTACAAGGGCCCCGGCCATCCGCACACCAACATGGCGAAGGCTGCGCTGAACATGCTGACGCGCACCAGCGCCAAGGAGATGCTCGAACACGGAATTCTGATGAGTGCTGTGGACACCGGCTGGATCACCGACGAACGACCCCACCCGACGAAGATGCGTCTGGCCGACGAAGGCTTCCACGCACCGTTGGATCTCGTCGACGGCGCAGCTCGCGTCTACGACCCGATCGTGCAGGGCGAGCTCGGCGTGGACCTCTACGGCAAGTTCCTCAAGGACTACCAGCCGTCGCCCTGGTAGTCCCGTTCGCCGACGTTTGCCCGGCCGTACTCACGGATATACGAGATCCTCGGGGTGCGACACGACGGGACGGTGGTCTTCGATGGGTGACGATGTCGAGCAGCGCAAATTCACCCGGCAGGACCGGCATCGATTCCGACAGAAGGTGCAGGACTGCCTCGACGCACTCGCGATCATGCTCGCGGACGAGACGTTCGACGTCGGCGAGCCACAGATCGGCATGGAAGTCGAACTCAACCTCGTCGACGAGAACATGGCGCCGTCGATGGCCAATGCCCAGGTGCTCGACGCCATCGCCGATCCCGATTATCAGACCGAGCTCGGGCAGTTCAACATCGAGATCAACGTGGCTCCCAGGCCGTTGTCCGGCAGCAGCATCGCGGATCTCGAGGCAGATCTTCGCCGCTCACTGAACGAGGCGGACCGACGTGCCCATGAATCGGGAAGCCGCCTGGTCATGATCGGGATGCTGCCGACGTTGGCAGAGAAGCACTTCGAGCATCGATGGCTGTCCGCGAACCCCCGCTACGACCTGCTGAACCAGCAGATCTTCGCCGCCCGCGGCGAGGACATCGAATTGCACATCGGTGGAGTCCGCTTGCCGGGCGCGGACGAGCCGGAGGAACTCAGAGCGATCACGGACACCATCCTGCCGGAAGCCGCCTGCACGTCCGTCCAACTCCATCTTCAGGTTGCACCCGAGAACTTCGCCGCCTACTGGAATGCCGCTCAGGCACTGGCCGGTGTCCAGGTAGCGCTCGCCGCCAACTCACCGTTCCTGGCTGGACGCGCATTGTGGCACGAAACGCGGATTCCGCTGTTCGAGCAGGCGACCGACACCAGGCCGCAAGAGCTCAAGAATCAGGGCGTACGCCCCCGGGTCTGGTTCGGAGAACGGTGGATCACCTCGATCTTCGACCTGTTCGAGGAGAACTCGCGGTACTTTCCGGCTCTCCTCCCCGTCTGCAGCGACGAGGACCCCACAGCCGTTCTTGCCGACGGTGGCACGCCGTCGCTGTCGGAGCTGCGCATGCACAACGGCACGGTGTACCGGTGGAATCGGCCGATCTACGACCGATCCGGTGGAGGTCATCACATTCGCCTCGAAAACCGCGTACTGCCCGCCGGCCCGTCCGTAGTCGACACCCTCGCCGACGCTGCGTTCTACTACGGCACGGTGCGCGCCCTCGCGGACGCCGATCGCCCCCTGTGGAGCCAGATGTCGTACGACGCCGCCGCCGAGAACCTGCATTCGGCCGCGCGTGGCGGCTTCGATTCTCGGCTGTACTGGCCCGAGGTCGGCTGGGTCAGCCCGCAGGAGTTGATCCTGCGGCGGCTGCTCCCCATGGCCGACGCCGGGCTCGCGGCATACGGCGTCGGGGCCGACGTACGCGATCGCTATCTGGGTGTGGTCGAAGCCCGCTGCCTGAGCCGACGGTCCGGCTCCGTCTGGCAGCGCGACGCCGTCGTCGCGCGCGAGAAGGCGGGACAGACGCGCGAGGCAGCACTCGCGGGCATGTTGTCCGATTACGTGACCCTGATGAGCGAGGGCGATCCCGTCCACACCTGGCCGCTCTGAGGCATACCATTCCCTCATGTTGTATCGGGCGATCGCCGACGTCACCGTGGTGGTCCACCTTGCCTTCATCGCCTATGTCGTGGTGGGGGGATTCGTCGCCTGGAAGTGGCCGCGGACGATATGGCTGCATGCCTGCGCCGCGGCCTGGGGGCTGGCGTCCGTCGCCGTCGGGATCGACTGCCCGCTGACCGCGCTGGAGAACTGGGCGCGCGTGAATTCCGGGGGCGCAGCGCTGGTGTCGACCGGTTTCATCGATCAGTACCTCACCGGAGTGATCTATCCGGACAGCGCACTCGCCGCGGTCCGAGTTGCGGTCGCGGTCACCGTGGTGGCGTCCTGGGCAGGGTTCGTGGTGCTACGCACCCGCTCACGGACGGTTCTTCGACTCGGTCAGTGATACGCGTTACTGTCCAGTACATGACCTCGACCGAGCCGACCGATCAACCATCCACCGACCGCACCTACGACATCGTGGTCTACGGAGCCACCGGATTCGTCGGCCGCCTCACCGCCAAGTACCTCGCCGAGCACGCACCGAGCGGCACCAGAATCGCCCTCGCTGGACGTTCGCGGCAGAAGCTGGAAGCGACACGGCGGTCACTGCCGGGTGTCGCCACCGAGTGGCCGCTCGTCGAAGCCGACTCGACCGACACCGACGCGCTGCGCTCACTCGCCGAGAGCACCCGTGTCGTGATCACCACGGTCGGCCCGTACGCCAAGTACGGCCTACCGCTGACGACGGTGTGCGCCGAGGCCGGGACCGACTACGTGGACCTCACCGGCGAGGTGTTGTTCGCACGCAAGAGCATCGATGCCAATCACGAGATCGCGCGGCGCACCGGTGCACGCATCGTCCACTCCTGTGGGTTCGATTCGGTCCCTTCGGATCTCGGCGTCCACGTGCTCCACGCTGCCGTCGCAGCGGATGACGCAGGCGACCTGACCGACACCACGCTGGTCGTCACGTCGATGCGCGGTGGAGTCAGCGGCGGCACCGTGGATTCGCTGCGAACACAGATCGAGGAAGTCAAGAAGGACGGCTCACTCCGGCGCCTCGCAGCACGGCCGTACTCGCTGAGCCCCGACCGATCGACGGAACCGGACCTCGGCCGCCAGTCCGACGTGGTGCTGGTCAACGGCAAGGACATCGCGCCGGGCCTACGCGGATGGAAGGCGCCGTTCGTCATGGCGTCGTACAACACACGAGTCGTACGACGAAGCAACGCACTGCGGGACTGGGCCTACGGCACCGCGTTTCGATACCGCGAGGTCATGTCGGTCGGATCCTCCATCGCGTCGCCCGTCATCGCCGGCGCGGTATCCGCCGGGCTCGGCGCGATGGTGCTCGGTATGACCTTCCTACCCAAGCCCGTCCTCGACCGCATTCTGCCCAAGCCGGGTGACGGGCCGAGCCCCTCCGCGCAGGAGAACGGTCACTTCACGATCGATGTCTACACCACCACGACCACCGGCGCGCACTACCGGTCGCGAGTCAAGGCCTCGGGCGACCCCGGATACAAGGCAACCTCGGTGATGCTGGGCGAATCCGCTCTCGCGCTGGTCCACGACAGGGCCGACCTGCCCGGCGGCGGGGGCGTTCTCACCCCGGCGACCGGCCTCGGTGACGCACTGGTGAACCGGCTACGTGCTGCCGGATTCGAGATCTGGGCCAAGAAGGTCTAGACGGACCGCGTGGCCGGCGTTCGCTCAGGCGGCGGGCGCCGGCAGCGCGGAAGCCTCGGAGTACAGCTCCTTGGCCTCGTTCGGCGAATCGACCTGGGGCGGGGATCCTTCCAGAGGTTGAGTGGCGGACTCCTTCAGAAACCCGACCGCGACCAGACCGATCACGCCGGTCAGGATCAGATAGAACGCCGGAATCATCGTGTTTCCCGTCGCGGTCACCAACGCGGAGGTCACCAGCGGTGTGGTGCCGCCGAAGAGCGACACCGACAGATTGAAGCCGATGGACAGTGCCGCATAGCGGACGCGCGTCGGGAAGAGCGCAGGAAGCGTCGACGCACTCGGCGCGGCGAAGCACGCAAGCACGACGCCGAGAACGAGACATCCCACGAGCGGGCCGAACCACCCGGTCTGCTGAACGAGCAGGAAACACGGTATCGCCAGGACGATCTGGGCCACCGCTCCGAACACGAACACCGGTTTGCGGCCGATCCAGTCCGTCAGCCGACCGACGCCGACGATGATCGACACCACGATCACCATCGCCGACAGCACGAGCAGGTCGGCGCTGAGTTGGCTGCGACCGACGACCTCGGTGAAGTAGGTCGGCAGGTAGCTCGTCACCATGTAGTTGGTGACGTTGTACAGCAACACGATTCCCATGCAGATCAGCAGTGCACGCCAGTGCCTGGTGAAGATCTTGCCGATTTCGCGCGCTCCACTCTCCTGCTGCTTGACCTTGTTGTCGTGATCGTCGAGTTGCTTGCGGAAAGCCGGGGTGTCCTCCAGCTTCAGCCGTAGGTACAGCCCGATGATTCCCATGGGACCTGCGATGAAGAACGGTATGCGCCAACCCCATTCGACCATCGTGGCGTCGCCGAGGACGGCGTTGAGGATCGTCACCAGACCCGACCCCATCGCGTATCCCACGAAGGTTCCGAAATCGAGCCAGCTGCCCAGGAATCCGCGTCTCTTGTCCGGCGAGTACTCGGCGATGAACGTCGTCGCTCCCCCGTACTCGCCTCCCGTCGAGAAACCCTGAACGAGTCGAGCAACGAGCAACAGGATCGGAGCCCAGATGCCGATGGACGCGTAACTCGGGATGAGTCCGACGGCGAGTGTGCCGATCGCCATCATGATCATGGTCGCCGCGAGGACCTTCTGGCGACCGATCCTGTCGCCCAACGGCCCGAAGAACAGGCCACCGAGCGGACGGACCACGAACGCCGCGGCGAAGGTCGCGAACGTGCTGATCAGCTGGACTCCAGGCGACGCGTCCGGGTAGAACACCTTGCCCAGCGTGGCGGCGAGGTAGCCGTAGACACCGAAGTCGAACCATTCCATCGTGTTGCCGAGCGCCGCCGCGGAGACCGCGCGCTTGAGCATCGGCTGGTCGACGACGGTGATCCCGTCCTCGGTCAGTCTCGGTTTACGGTGCATGAGTTTGGCGAACACACCGCGCCTGAGATGTTGGATGTGGTCGTGTCCCCACCGCGGATGCTCGACTGTCATTTACACAACGTTAGCCAGAGCAACAACCAGTCTTCAAACCGCGAACCGTGCGCTCGGCTCGATTTCCGCACGTATCGCCAGGTCAACGACCGGTTCCGCCAATTTTGTTGCCGCCAGGGACAATTGAGATCTATCGGGCAGATCGGACATCGCCCGATCTCGTGTCGACGACCCCGGCTCGACCGGTTCGCACGCGCGGAAGGCACGATGACACCGTGCCTGAATCCCAACCCGACATCCGCCCGACCGTTCCCCTGATCGTCGACGTCGACACCGGTATCGACGATTCGCTCGCGCTGCTCTCTCTATTGGCAAGCCCGGAAGCGGACATTCTGTCCATCGCGTCCACAGCAGGGAACGTCCCGGTCGATCAGGTTGCCGCGAACAACCTCGCATGGCTCGACCTGTGCCGCGCGACGGACATCGAGGTGACGCTGGGCGCGCAGGCGCCTCTCGTCGCACCGCTGATGACCACGGAGGACACGCACGGACCTCAGGGCATCGGATACGCCGAGCTTCCCGTGTCTACGCGGTCTCTTTCCGACAGAGACGCCACGACGGCCTGGGTGGAACTCGTCCGCGACCGACCGGGTGAGATCACCGGACTGGTCACCGGACCGCTGACCAACCTGGCGACGGCCATTCGTGTCGAGCCCGACCTGCCCCGGCTTCTGAAGCGTCTGGTCGTGATGGGCGGGACCTTCTGGCATCCGGGAAACACGACACCGACAAGTGAGTGGAACATCGCCGTCGACCCGGAAGCCGCGGCGGAGGTGTTCGCTGCGTTCTCCGGTCTACCCGCAGATCGCCTCCCGATCGTCTGCCCGCTCGACGTGACCGAGACCATCGAGATGTATCCCTCGCACGTCGAGCGACTCGCAGCACGCGCCGGAAGCACACCGCAGGAGATCATCTCGGAATCGGACGCGCCCTTCACGAGATCGGCCGCGTCGAACCCCGTCGTGCGTCACTTCGCCGATGCCGTCCGCTTCTACATGGAATTCCACCGAGAGCACGATCAAGGATTCCTGGCCCACATGCACGATCCGTTCGCAGCCGCCGTGGCACTGAAACCCTCGATCGTCGACGTCGTTCCCGCCGTCGTGGACGTGGAACTGAACGGAACGCTGACTCGCGGAACCACCGTCGCCGATCGACGCGGGATGTGGGGCAGACCGAACAATGCGCTGATCGCGACGTCCACCGACCCGAAGGCCTTCTTCGATCAGTTGATCGACCGTGTCGGCGCACTTGCGGAACGCCTGTACCCGCGCTGACCGACAGGTCAGACGCCGTCGAACGCGTCGACGATCTCCTTCGCCGCCAGGGCGGCCGTGAGCGAACCGTCGCGAACCTGTCGTTCGACATCGCCTCGTATCGCCCGGACTGCCGGATTGGATGCCAGTCGTCGCAGCAGCTGATCGTTGACCATGGTCCAGGTCCAGTCGACCTGCTGGGTACGGCGCTTCTCCGCGAACTGGCCCGCGTCCGACAACACCTGCTGGTGTTTCCGCACCGTGTTCCAGAAGTCGTCGAGGCCGATCTTCTCGAGGGCACTCATCGTCAGGACCGGCGGATGCCAGATCGCGTCGTGCGGGTAGATCATCCGCAGCGCCCCCGACAGCTCGCGCGCCGCACTCTTCGCCTCGATCGCGTGTTTACCGTCGGCCTTGTTGACCGCCACGAGGTCGGCGAGTTCGAGAACGCCCTTCTTGATCCCCTGCAGCTGATCGCCGGTCCGCGCGAGAGTCAAGAATGCGAAGCAGTCCACCATGTTGGCCACCGTGACCTCGGACTGCCCGACACCGACGGTCTCGACGAGGATGACATCGAAACCTGCCGCCTCGAGGAGCACGATCGTCTCGCGTGTCGCCCGTGCCACTCCTCCGAGCGTCCCCGACGTCGGGGACGGCCGGATGTACGCGTCCTTCTGAACCGCCAGGTTCGCCATACGAGTCTTGTCACCGAGAATCGACCCACCGGTCCTCGTCGACGACGGATCCACCGCCAGCACCGCCACTCGATGCCCCTTGTCGATCAGGTACATCCCGAGTGCGTCGATGAACGTCGATTTGCCCACCCCGGGAACGCCGGTGATCCCGACGCGATGCGAGCCACCGGCCTTGGGCAGCAATTGCAGGAGCAGCTGCTGCGCCAGGTCTCGGTGGTCGTCTCGCGTCGACTCCACCAGCGTGATCGCACGAGCCAACCCCGACCGTTCGCCGGACAGTACCGACTTCGCGACCGCATCGATGTCGATCGTGCGACCAGCTCTGTTGGGAGAACTCATGTTCAGGCAGATGCCTCGCGCGGCGCATCGGGCGGAGTGTGACCCAGCTGCACCGACAGTTTCTCCACGAGCCCGATCGCGGCGTCCGCTATGACCGTCCCCGGCGGGAAGATCGCCGCGGCGCCTGCCGCGTAGAGCTCGTCGAAGTCACCCGGAGGGATGACACCGCCGACGACGATCATGATGTCGGGGCGGTCCACTGCCGCGAGTGCTTCCCGCAGCGCGGGAACCAACGTCAGGTGGCCTGCAGCCAACGAGGACACTCCGACGACGTGGACGTCGTTGTCGGCCGCCTGACGTGCGACCTCCTCCGGAGTCTGGAACAGCGGGCCGACGTCGACGTCGAATCCGATGTCCGCGAACGCCGTCGCGATGACCTTCTGACCGCGGTCGTGACCGTCCTGGCCCATCTTGCAGACCAGGACACGGGGACGGCGCCCCTCGTCCTCGGCGAACTGCCGGGCCAGCTCGGTGGCCTTGGTCAAATTCTTCGCTTTGCCGGCTTCGTCGCGATACACACCACTGATTGTCCGGATTTCCGCCTGATGGCGCCCGTAGACCTTCTCCAGCGCGTCGGAGATCTCCCCGACGGTGGCCATCTTGCGCGCTGCGTCGATGGCCAGGTGCAGAAGGTTGTTCTCGAGCCCACTCTCCGACGACGCTGCCGCCCTGGTCAGGTTGGCCAGCGCCTCTTCGACGGCCGCGTTGTCTCGCTCGGCGCGCAGACGCGTCAGCTTCTCGATCTGCTCCTTGCGGACCTTCGAGTTCTCGACCTTGAGAACCTCGATGGTGTCGAGCTCGTCCGGGACGTACTTGTTGACGCCCACCAGCGGCTGCCGACCGGAGTCGATCCGAGCCTGCGTCCGCGCCGCGGCCTCTTCGATGCGGAGTTTCGGAATACCCTCGCCGATGGCTCGAGCCATACCGCCCGCGGCCTCGACCTCCGCGATGTGTGCGCGCGCACGATCGGCCAGCTGGTGAGTGAGCCATTCGACGTAGTGCGAGCCACCCCACGGATCGATGGGACGCACGGTGTTGGATTCCTGCTGAATCAGCAACTGCGTGTTGCGGGCGATGCGAGCGGAGAAGTCCGTCGGCAGCGCCAACGCCTCGTCGAGAGCGTTGGTGTGCAACGACTGTGTGTGGCCCTGCGTCGCCGCCATCGCCTCCACACAGGTGCGCGCGACGTTGTTGAACACGTCCTGAGCGGTGAGCGACCACCCCGAAGTCTGCGAATGTGTGCGCAAGGAACGCGATTTCGCACTCTTCGGTTCGAACTTCTGCACCAGTTCCGACCACAGGAGACGACCCGCGCGGAGCTTGGCGACCTCCATGAAGAAGTTCATCCCGATGGCCCAGAAGAACGACAGACGGGGCGCGAACGTGTCGATGTCCATCCCCGCGTCGAGCCCGGCGCGGATGTATTCGACGCCGTCCGCCAGGGTGTAGGCGAGCTCCAGATCTGCTGTCGCGCCTGCCTCTTGGATGTGGTAGCCGGAGATAGAGATGGAGTTGTACTTGGGCATCTTCGCGCTCGTGTACGCGAAGATGTCCGAGATGATCCGCATCGACGGCTTCGGCGGATAGATGTAGGTGTTGCGGACCATGAACTCTTTGAGGATGTCGTTCTGGATGGTGCCGGCCAACTTCTCCGGCGGCACACCCTGTTCCTCGGCAGCGGCGACGTACAACGCCAGAATCGGCAGAACCGCGCCGTTCATCGTCATCGACACCGACACGCTGCCGAGATCTATGCCGTCGAACAGCTGACGCATGTCGTAGATGGAATCGATGGCGACACCGGCCATTCCGACGTCGCCCTGCACGCGTGGATGATCCGAGTCGTACCCGCGGTGCGTCGCGAGGTCGAACGCGACGGACAGGCCCTTCTGTCCGGCCGCGAGATTACGGCGATAGAACGCATTCGATTCCGCTGCCGTCGAGAAACCGGCGTACTGCCGGATGGTCCACGGCTGGTTGACGTACATCGTCGGGTACGGCCCGCGCACGAACGGTGGGGTCCCCGGGTAGCTGCCCAGCGGGTATCCCTGCGCTTCCGCCTCGTCGCGATCGGCCTTGGTGTACACCGGTTTGACGTCGATACCCTCGGGTGTGGACCACACGACCTGCTCGGCGGTGTAGTTGTTCGCTGCCGCACCGGCCTCGATGTGCGCTGCCGCGTCCTCGGCCGTCGGCGCGGTGGCGGCGGGGGTAGATGGATCCTTCAGCGGCACATCGGCGAAACTGCCGATGACGTGCGACGTACGAGAGTCGTGAGTGGTCATCGTCAGGCTCCCAGGTAATCGAGAAGATCGGTCAGGACCGCAACAGCGTCGACCTTGGCAGTGAGGAAGTCGTCGGGTCGGCTGTCGTCGTCGACACCGGAATCAGCGTCGAGGCGGCCGAAGATCTTCTCCGGACCGGCGAGGAGAACCCGCTCGATTCCCGCCTGCCGCAACGCCAGTACCGCCGGCCTCGCGTCGTCGACGTACCGTTTGTCGGTGCCGCACAGCACAGCCACTCGGGCCCCGGAACTGCGCACCGCCTCCGCGATCGACTCGGTGGTCAGCGGCCCCGGGTTCTCGGTGTGAATACCACCGGACGCGAGGAGGTTGGCCGCGAAGGTCGTACGCACGTTGTGCTCGGCCACCGATCCGATCGGGGCCAGAAGCGCGAGCGGACGCGCATCGTGCTCGAGCAGGTAGGCATCCGACCGGTCACGCAACGCCTCGAACGCAGCGCCGTACCGGGCCACGGTGGCGTCGGGTTGTGGCGGAATGGGCGCCTCGGCCAGGTTCGGGAACTCGTTCACTCCGGTCAGCGGGGTACGCCGGTGCGCAACGTCGGAATCGCGCTGCGCCTTCGTCTTCGCGATCGCGGCTGCCGTGGAACCCGACTCGAGCGCGGCGAGGTAGCCTCCGTCGGACTCGATGGTTCGGGTGAATTCCCACGCCTTCTCCGCGAGATCGTCGGTGAGCTTCTCGATGTACCAGGACCCGGCACCCGGATCCAGCACCCTCCCCAGATGCGATTCCTCGAGCAACAACAGCTGAGTGTTGCGAGCGATCCTTGCCGCGAACGTCTTCGACACTCCGGCAGCGCCGCCGTCGAGCGCAACGTCGAAGGGCAGCACGGTCACTGCATCTGCCCCGCCGATGCCTGCACCGAACGCAGCCAACGTGGTACGCAGCATGTTCACCCACGGATCACGCTGACTCATCATCGCCTCGGACGTGACGGCGTGTTGCGGGGCACCGCCCGCATCTGGTGCACCGACGACCTGAGCCACCCGTGCCCAGACCACGCGGGCTGCTCGGAACTTCGCGATGGTCTGGAACTGGTCGTCCGTGGCGGCGAAACGGAACTCGATCTGCGACAGAGCCTGCTCGGCCGTCAGACCTGCGGCGGTCAATACGCGCAGATACTCCAACCCGGCCGCGACGGATGCGCCGACCTCCTGGGTATCGCTCGCTCCGGCATTGTGAAAGACAGTGCCGTCCACCGTGATCGCGCGGACGGTCTCGGGCCGAGCCTCGGCGAGAACGGCGAGTGCGACGGTCTCGTCCACGTTCACGGAACCGACACCGGCGAATCGGGCCGTCAGCGGTGCAGCGCCCAGGCGAATGTCGACAGCGGCACGGTCCTCGACCGACGAGGAATCCGCCACTGCGAAGATCGCATCGGCGGCCGCGGCGACGTCCGACCCGGCGTCGACGACCACCGGCGCAAGATCCAACAACACACTGTCCAGCGCACGCGCTACCCCGGTCACCGGAAGTCCGGATCCACCGATCGAGAGCCACACTGCGCTGATTCCGTTGTTCAACCCGTCCAGGATGGACTCGTTGATGGACTCCGGATCGGAGGTCCCTGCACCGAACTTCGCACTGACGGTCCAGCCGGCGTTCACATCGCGAGTACGGTCACGGCCGCGGACGAACGGGTGAACTCCCGGCAGCGGATGTTCCGGTTGTTCGTCGAGCACACCGTAGAGCGGCGCGACCGTCACTCCGTCGTAGGTCACTGCGTCGAGCAGGTGCTCCGCATCGACCGGAAGGTCCGCGACGTCCACTCGTCTCGACTTCGCGAGGACGCCCGCGACGGCCTTCTGCCACGCGGCATACGCACTGATGGAAGCGTCTTCTTGCGAAGCGCTTTCTGGTGAAGCAACGGACACAGTGACTGCTCCCTCGACTCGATCGGCACGCAGATCGACAAATTGCGACTTCTGTGATGTTAACCGCGATTGTTGGAACACTATCGTGAGGATCACCTCATGTCTGCGTGGGCATCGGTTCGGCGAGCGTCGCGGCCGAGCGGGTGCCGGTACTGTCGGCGAATGTGAAGAGGCGCCTTCGAGACCCCCGGCTCATCGGCCTCGTTCTGCTTCTCCTGGTCCTCGCTCTCGCTGCAGCGTTCACGCCACATCCGTCCGTCGCTCAGATCCGCGAGTGGTCGCATTCGATCGGTCCCGCGTTCCCACTCGTGTTCTTCGCCGTACACGCGGTGGTCACGGTTGCACCGATTCCTCGTACCCTGTTCACCCTCGCCGCGGGCGTCCTGTTCGGGTCGCTGACCGGCATCGTCGTGACGGTCGGCGCGTCCACGGTCAGCGCGGTGATCGCCCTGCTCATGGTCCGGGCCGTAGGTCGGGAGTGGTTCGCAACCAGAATGACCCACCCGGCAGTCAAGGCCATCGACGACAGCCTGGCTCGCCGAGGCTGGCTCGCGGTGGGCTCGCTGCGGTTGATCGCGCCCGTTCCGTTCTCGGTGGTCAACTACTGCTGCGGGGTGTCGTCGATTCGCATCGCCCCGTTCGCGTTGGCCACTGCCGTCGGGGTCGTGCCCGGAACAGTGGGCATCGTGGTGCTGGGCGATGCGCTGGGCGGCAACGCCGATCCGGTGATGCTCGCGTTGTCGGCGTCGTGCATTGCACTGGGCGTGCTGGGCCTGATCGTGGACTGGCGCCTGACGACGCGCGGTCGAACCCGGGCACGTCAAGCCGTGGAACTTGATATTGAGGAGTCAAGTCAAAAACGTTGACTTGCATATTTCAAGGCATTAGCCTTGACGAATGTTCGTCATGACGATCGATCAGCGTGGAAGCCGACGCGAACGCGATCGCGTCGAAGACCTACTGGAGTCCATGCACGGCGTGCCGCTTCTCCGTCCGTTCGATCGAACGGCGGGCGACGAGGTTCAGGCCGTCGTGGAGAACTCGCCCACCGGAGCGCGCACCGTCGTCGACGTCGCATTACGCCTCGTCCGCGAGCACAACTGGAGTATCGGCATCGGAGTCGGCGCCGTCGAACTCCCGCTCCCCACCACCACCCGGGCCGGACGAGGACACGCGTTCGAAGCAGCCCGTGACGCCGTGACCCGAGCCAAGAACGCACCGGGTGGCGTCGCAGTCGCCAGCGCGCGCGACGATCTCGCCGCCGCCGCAGCGGACGCCGAGACAGCACTGATACTGGTCGCACTGCTCGTCACCGACCGAACCGAGCAAGGCCACGCCGCAGTGGACCTCATGACTGCCGGCCACACGCAGACCAGCGCCGCCGAGATACTCGGCATCAGCAAGCAAGCGATGTCGCAGAGATTGTCGGTGGCGAGGTGGAGTATCGAATCGGGCGGGCGAACATTGGCCGAACATCTACTGAGCGACCTGTCCGGTCACGAGGACCGACTGTGACGACTCGGCACGGCAGGCACAATCGAGGGGGAAACTGATGTCCGTTTCGGCACTGACGACCGTCATGACGCCGGTACTTCTGGTCGCCTCGGCCACGGCGTCGATCGCCCCGTCGACAGGCCGACTGCCCACCCGGCTGCCGACGTGGGTGCCTGCAGCCACGTCCGTGGGTCTGCTCGCGGTCGCTGCCGTCTGCGCGTCTCTGACCGACCCGGTGCACGGATTCATGTTGGCCACCACGTACGTGGTCACGGTCGCCGTAGCCGCCGTAGGCGGTTCCGGCATCGTTCCGGCGGTCTTCGCACTTGCCCGGCGGAACGGCACGCCCGGACCCGACGATTCGCCGGGACCACTGCACGGCGGACGCACCATCGGAATCCTCGAGCGCACGGCGGTCGCGGCATCCATCCTGTCCGGTTGGCCCGAGGGCATCGCGATCGTCCTGGCCGTCAAAGGGCTTGCCCGCTATCCGGAACTGCGTGCCAGCGAGCCGTCCGCCCAGTCGCCTGCCGCGACGTCGGCCTCCGAGCAGTTCATCATCGGCACCTTCGCGAGCGTCATGTGGGCCGTCGCCGTCTGCGGAGTCGGCCTCGCCCTGACCACCTGACCGTCCGACCGGCATCGCGAACTGCGACGACCCGCCTCGCTTCTTACCGCTCCGGTTCAGCCTGAGGCGCAGTCCACTGCTGATGCGCCGGCCCCGCCGACAGCTCGCCTACGTCGAGCCCTTTCGTCAGACTGGGGTCGGGAGCAAGGGAGGTGTCGACGGGCGTGCGCGCGACGGCTTCCGCAGCCGCCACGGCTTCCGCGACAGCTGGATCGCTCTTCGTCTCGAACCAATCCGCAACTTCTTCCGAGTCGTCCTCGGGTTTGGTGTCCGCACCCGAGGTGTCACTCGGCTGGAACCTGAACACACCATCTTCCCCTGGCGCGCCGAGAGTCTTGGCGAATCCCTTCAACGCATCCCCGAAGTCGCTGGGGATCATCCAGACCTTGTTGGCGTCACCCTGCGCCATCTGGGGCAACGTCTGCATGTACTGGTACGCAAGGAGCTCGGGCGTCGGCTTGCCTGCCTTGATGGCCGCGAACACTTTCTCGATCGCTTTGGCCTGACCCTGCGCCTGAAGGTACTTCGCAGCCCGATCGCCCTGGGCCCGAAGGATTCTGGACTGACGCTCACCCTCGGCCGTGAGAATCGACGCCTGCTTGGCGCCTTCCGCTGCGAGGATCCGACTCTGCTTGTCACCCTCGGCCGTCTTGATCGCGGACTCGCGGTGTCCCTCCGCCGTCAGAATCGTCGCTCGCTTCTCACGGTCGGCCTTCATCTGCTTCTCCATCGACTCCTGGATCGACGGCGGCGGATCGATGCTCTTCAGTTCCACACGTGCCACGCGCAGGCCCCATCGCCCGGTCGCCTCGTCGAGAACCCCCCGCAGCTGGCCGTTGATGGAGTCGCGAGACGTGAGCGTCTCCTCCAAGGTCATGCCACCGACGACGTTGCGCAGCGTGGTCGTCGTCAACTGCTCCACGCCCACGATGTAGTTGTTGATCTCGTAGACGGCGGCCTGAGGATTGGTGACCTGGAAGTACACGACCGTGTCGATCGACACCGTCAAGTTGTCCTTCGTGATTACCGGCTGCGGCGGGAAGGACACAACCCGTTCTCGCAGATCGACTTTCGCGCGAACCCGATCGACGAACGGAACGAGGAACGTCAACTGCCCCGACACCGTCTTCGAATACCTACCGAGCCGTTCGATCACCGCGGCCTCGGCCTGCGGCACCAGCGCAACCGATTTGGCCACCAGAACGACGACAAGAAGGACGATCACGCCCAGAACGATGAGTGCTGTCATGGTCGACTACGGTCCTCTCCACACGAGCGCAGTTGCGCCGTCTATTTCCATCACGGTCACTGTGGTCCCCGGCGCATACACCTCGGTGGAATCGAGAGGACGCGCCGTCCACACCTCTCCGCCGATCTTCACCTGACCTTCGGTGGCCGACACCTGTTCGAGAACCAGCGCGCTCTTGCCCGACAACGCCTCGATTCCGGTCGGCAGGACAGGCGGTTTCGCGAACTTGCGCAGCAGAATCGGACGCACCCCGAGAACGAGGGCCAACGACACGACGGCGAACACCACGGCATCGACCCACACCGGAAAATCCGTGACAGACGACACTCCGGCCGTTGCCAGGGCCCCTCCGGCGATCATCAGCAGGAAGAAATCACCCGTCAATGCCTCGGCTGCCGCAAGGAGCACGCCCGCGATGAGCCAGATAATCGCTGCCACACCCCCAGTGAACCACAAATCGGACATCTGCCGGTGAGACCGAGACGACAACTCACCGCGGTAACCGGAGTCCGGGTTACCGGTGTTCGATTTCCGAGACTCGGTGACCGGGGTTCGGTTACCGGGGTTCGGTTACCGGGGTTCGGTTACCGGGGTTCGGTTACTGGGGTTCGGTTACTGGGGTTCGGTGACGAAATCGACGAGCTGCTCGACCGCGCCGATCAACGGCGCCTCGAGATCCCGGAAACTGGACACCGATTCGTACACACGTCGCCAACCGTCGCGCGGAGATCCCCACCCCAGCTCCCGGCAGATACCGGTCTTCCAATCCTCGCCTCGCGGAATCCGCGGCCACGCAGCAATACCGACTGCCTTCGGGCGCACCGCTTCCCACACGTCGATGTACGGATGGCCCGTCACGAGCACATGCGGCCCCAACGAGGTGGTCAGCTTCGACTCCTTGGAACCCGTCACGAGATGGTCGACGAGCACACCGACACGGCGCCCAGGCCCTGGCCCGAACTCCGCGAGACGCTCACCGAGGTTGTCGAGCCCCTCGAGGTGCTCGACCACAACACCTTCGACGCGCAGATCGTGACCCCACACCCGCTCGACCAGAGCGGCATCGTGGACACCCTCGACCCAGATCCGGCTCGCACGGGCCGTACGAGCACGCAGCCCCTCGACACGGGTGGAACCCGACGCCGAACGAGACGGGCCCGCCTTCGGAGCCGCGGCGGCGCGTACCAACGTCACCCGCTTGCCGTCGATCAGAAACGCAGCCTCCCGCAACGCGAACAGACGTGTCGTTCGCGCAGCGTCCTCCAAACGCACGAAATCACCGTCGTACGTTCGCTCGAACCCCACGACGGCACCGCAGTACCCGGTCGCCGCGTCCTCGACCACGAGCCCACGCTCGGCCGGAACCTGCGGCGCAGGCACCTTCCGCATCCGACTGTGCCCCGCAAGAATGTCCGACCCGTACATATCCGCCACGGCCGAACACGCTAGCCCAACCCACATCACTCGAGCCGCACGCCACGCCGTTCGAAAGCCCTCACCTACGGGTCATTTTCTGCAGGCTCCACTCCCGGCTCCTCCCTGGTCATTTCTGCAGGCTCCACTCCCGGCTCCTCCCTGGTCATTTCTGCAGGCTCCACTCCCGCCTCCTCCCTGGTCATTTCTGCAGGCTCCACTCCCGCCTCCTCCCCTGGTCATTTCTGCAGGCTCCACTCCCGGCCTAAACTGGTTAGCCGTGAGTTCTCCCAGTGCAAGCCTCGCCGTATGGGCGAGTTCGTGGTTGGCCGGCGTGAGCGCACCGGACGACGTGATCGACGCCATGGCCGAATGGGCGCCGATGCATCTGGTCGTGGCTGCGGACGAGGCAACCGCGGCCTCCACGTCGCTGGCGTGGCCGAGCCCGCGTGCCGACGGCATCGCGGCGTTGCTGACGCTCGTGCGCGCGACGTCGGGCCGCACGCCGGGCGCAGCCGGGGCCGGACAGCCCGGGAACCCAGGAATCGAACTGCTTCTCCCCTCGCCTGGATCGGCGCAGAATCTCACACCCGGTACCGCATTCTCCCGTGCGGCTCTGGTCACCGGTCAGGCTGTTCTCGTCGGCTCTCCCGGAGCCGACGGAATCGGCCTGGTACCTGCGGTCGAGGGACCGGACGTGATGCGCTGGACGGTGCACACCGTCCGGATTCCCGATCACTTCGTACGCGACTTCTCGCTGGGCGAAGCTGAATACGCGATGCGCGACGCCGTGCGCGACGCAGCCGAGGCTCTCGGAACGATGTCGGCACTGCCGACTCGCACTCCGAACGGTGACCCACGTACCCGGATTGCCGCCGAATTGGAATCGCTTGCACGCCATCGCTACCCGATCGACACTCCTGAACGAGTGCTTCGTGTTCTGGAATCGGCCGACCGAGTGTCCGCGATACTGTCCGTCGCTCAGCACGATTCACCCACCGAGGCACCGACCGCTGCCGCAGAGGCTGCACGGGAGAACCTGATACGGCCGCTGTGGTCGGCAGTGCGGGCTGCGCGACTCAGCGCTGTGGCGCGCAGCATCGAGGAAGGAGCGCCGCGGGCCTGAACGGAGCGGAGTCGGGGCCGCCTGAACAAACGTTATGTCAGCGAGGTGCGCCGACCGGACGACGTGCGGGTTGCTCGCAGCAGTTGAGCGCGCATCGATCACCGTTCGCCGTCGAGCCGTAACGGGGGACGCTACCGATCCCACGGGGAGAGGTATCGCCGACGTACTCCCCCACCAACTCGACGACCATCTTCGCGAACCGCGGATCCGTGCCCGGCGTGGCCACGCGCGCGAAAGCCATCGACAGTTCGGCTGCCTTGTCGCGTGCCTCGGTGTCGAGATCCCACACCACCTCGAGGTGATCGGACACGAAGCCGACCGGGCACACGAGAACCGCGTCGACGCCCTTGTCGGACAGAGTCTGGAGATGGTCGCAGATGTCCGGCTCGAGCCACGGGACCTGAGGTGGTCCGGACCGCGACTGCCACACCAGGTCGTAGTCCTGGAAACCTGCTCGTTCGGCGGCCAGTCGGGAGGCGTCGGCGACTTGCCTGCTGTACAGGTGCCCGCCGTCCTCGGGCGGCCCCGCGTTCGCGTCGGCGGCGCTGGGAATGGAATGTGCGGTGAACACGAGTCTCGCGCCTGCACGTTTGTCGGCCGGCAACTGTTCCAGCGCGACGGTGATCGCGTCGGCGAAGGAGTCGATCATCAGAGGATGATCGTAGAACTGCCGGATCTTGACCAACTCGGGTGCGCTGTCCCCTACCGACCGACGCGCACGCGCGATGTCCTCGTGGTACTGCCTGCACCCGGAATATCCGCCCCATGCGGACGTCGGAAACACCAGCGCGCGGCGGACCCCGTCCGCGGTCATCCGGCCGACCGTGTCCTCGACCATCGGATGCCAGTTCCGGTTGCCGAAATACACCGGTAGGGGGATAGAGGCCGATGCCAATTCGGATTCGACCGCCGCGATGATGTCGCGGTTGAGTGAATTGATGGGAGAGACCCCACCGAAATGCATGTAGTGCTCGACCACCGCGTCGAGGCGCTCGGTTGGTACCCCGCGTCCACGGGTGACGTTCTCGAGGAACGGCCGGACATGTGACGGGTCCTCTGGGCCACCGAAGGACAGGAACAGCAGCGCGTCGAAACCATCGACACCACGAGAGTCGGTCATCGGTCCATTGTGCGCCCGGGGAGGATGTGACCGAACACGCCCCTCCCCGGGCGTACGAACAGAAAAATCAGACGTTGTCCGGCAGGTACGTGTTGTGGCTCGCGCCACCGTCCACGTAGATGATCGAGCCGGTGGTGCCCGGCAGCCAATCGGACAGAAGCGCAACGATCGACTTGGCAACTGCCGTCGGGTCGTCGTAGTTCCAGCCGATGGGCGATGCACCGTCCCAGTACTCGTTGAGCTGCTGCATCTTCGCGGCGTCACCCGTAGCCGTTCCGGCGATGGCCTTGGCGGCCAAAGTCCGGATAGGGCCTGCGGCAACGAGGTTGGAGCGAACACGCTTGGCCTGACCGACCTCGCGAGCGACGTACCGGTTGACCGACTCGAGCGCGGCCTTGGCCACGCCCATCCAGTTGTAGTACGGCATGGCGGTGCGCGGATCGAAGTCCATTCCGACGATCGATCCTCCCTCGTTCATGACGGGGAGCACAGCGCGGGCCAGCGAGGCGTAACTCCATGCGGAGATCTCGAACGCACGCGAGGCGTCGGGGCCCGGCCCGTCCAGGAACGGCTTGGCGTCCGGTCCCATCAGAGTGCGCGGCGCGAAAGCGATGGAGTGCAGTACGCCGTCGACACCCTCGGGTGCGAGTTCACGAACGCGGTCGGCCAGAGCGGCCAGGTGCTCCTCGTTGGTTGCGTCGAGTTCGATCGCCGGGGGCACCGGCTGCGGGAGCCGCTGCGCGATGCGGTCGATCAAGCGGAGCCTGTCGAATCCGGTGATGATGACCTTCGCGCCCTGGTTCTGCGCCATCGCGGCAGCGTGGAACGCGATCGAGGCATCGGTGATGATGCCGGTCACGAGAATTGTCTTGCCTTCGAGCAGTCCGCCCATGTGTATTCCTTACAGATCGAATCGAAAAAGAGAAAACGAAGAAAATCAGTGACCCATGCCCATGCCACCGTCGACCGGGATGACCGCACCCGACACGTACGCGGAGTCGGGGCCGGCCAGGAAGCTCACGACGGCCGCCACATCCTCCGGCTGACCGAGTCGCTGCAGCGGAATGAACTCCTTCGCCTTGCTGCGAAGGTCGTCGGGAAGCTCGGCCGTCATGTCCGTTTCGATGAAACCGGGCGAGACGACGTTGGCGGTGATGGACCGCGACCCGAGTTCACGCGTGATGGACCGCGCCATACCGATGACGCCCGCCTTGGACGCGGCGTAGTTGATCTGGCCGGGTCCACCACCCAGTGCGACGACGGAACTGAGGAACACCATTCGGCCCCACCGGGCGCGCAACATTGCGCGGTTGGCACGCTTGGCAACGCGGAATGCACCGGTGAGGTTGGCGTCGAGAACTCTCTCGAACTGCTCCTCCGTCATGCGCATCAACAGTGTGTCGTCGGTGATCCCTGCGTTGGCCACCAGTACCTCGACGGGCCCTTGCTTCTCCTCGACCTCTTTGAACGCAGCGTCGACGGATGCAGAATCGGTGACATCGCACACGACGCCGAGCAGACCTTCCGGCGCGCCCGAGCCGCGGTGCGTGACGGCGACCTTGTGGCCGTCCGCGGCGAGCCGCTGAGCGATGGCAAGGCCGATGCCTCTGTTACCTCCGGTGACAAGTACGGAACGAGCGATGAAGTCGGGTGTGGACATGCCTGCAACCTATCTGTTCGTGCTGGAATGACAAAGCAGTGTTACTCATGAGTAATAACAGTGAATAGGTACGAATTCGGTAAATCAGGGCAAACGCTGTCGAAGTACCAAAGCCGTACCGAGCCCCGCCGCTGTGAACAGGACGCCGAGAATCAGCCACGGTCTACTCGCGTCGCCCCGAGTCATCTCGAAGCCGATCTGCTCTTCGAGAGTGTCGTAGACGGCCCGTAGTTCCTCCAAAGACGAGGCCGTGAAGAAACTGCCGCCGGACAGAGTGGCGATTTCCTTGAGCGACGGGTCGTCGACCGGCACCGGCACTCTCTCCGAACCCGATTCGCTCTCGATGTCGACGGTCCCGTAACTCGTTCCGAACGAGATGGTCGATATCGGTACGTCCTTCTCGGCAGCAGCACGCGCCGCGGTGTAACCGCCTCTCGGATCGTCCGGGTTTTCCGGCACCGTCTGCTTGCCGTCCGACAGAAGCACGATGCGGGCAGGTGGGGCAGCGTCCCCGCCGCCGAGTACCGCGCCCAGAGTGTCGATCGATTGCAGCGATGTGAAGATCGCTTCGCCGGTGGCCGTGCGCTCGCTGAGCTGAAGTTTGTCGATCGCCGCTTTGGTCGCTTCGCGATTCGCGGTGGGCGACACCAGAACCGAAGCAGTGCCGGCGAACGCCACCAATCCCAGATTGATGCCTGGAGTCAAACCGTCGGCGAACGATTTACCGGCTTCCTGCGCTGCCGCCAGACGTGACGGTTCGACGTCGGTCGCTTCCATGGACAGCGACACGTCGATCACGAGCATGACGGTTGCGCGATTGCGCGGAACCCGTTGATCCGACGTCGGGCCGGCCAGCGCGACGGTGAGCAGAAGCAGGCCCACCAGCACCAGAGCCGTCGGAACGTGCCGCCAGTATCCGGGCCGGTTCGGCGCTACCTTCTCGAGCAACTCCATGTTGGAGAAAAGCAGCGTGTTCTTCTGACGGCGACGCTGCACGACGACGTATCCGGCGACGAGAGCGCCGACGACCAACAGAAACAGCAGCCACCACGGAGAGGTGAAGTCGGACAGGCTCACCGGCGACCCGCCCGTGCAGTGTTGGCGGCACTTGCCCCGAGCGTGTGCCTTCGCGAGGACACGAAGCGAACCACGTCGGCGATCCAGTCACCGTCGGTCCGCAATGTCAGGCGGGGCGCCCCACAACGGCGCAACACGCGTTCGACGTCGCTCCGGTGCGCTGCCGCGGCCTCCGCGAAATCCGCCCGCAATCGCGGGGTGGTGCTGAACTCTCGGGTGCGCCCTGATTCGGGGTCGTGCAGCACCACATCTCCTATGTCGGGAAGTTCGAGGTCGCGCGGATCGAGTACTTCGACGGCGAGGACATCGTGCCGCGCCGCGATGGCTCGCAGCGACCGTTCCCAGTCGATCGGCCCGAGGAAATCGCTGATGATCACCGCCATTCCGCGCCTGCGCTGCGGCCGCCGGAGCGACTCGATCGCGCCCACCAGATCGCCTCGGACACCGTCCGCTGCACTGGGAGTGGTCGCGATCGTCCGTAGCATCGACTGTGCGTGAATCTGCCCACCGCGCGCGGGAATTCGCGTCAGTGTGGAGCCGGTGGCAACGACCGCGCCGATCCGGTTACCGCCTCCCCCGGTCAGATGTGTGATCGCAGCGGCGGCAGCAACGGCGAGGTCGCGCTTCTCGCATCCGGTGGTTCCGAAATCGAGGCTTGCCGACAGGTCGACAACCATCCACGTTTCCAGCTCCCGGTCCGCCACCGACTGGCGTACGTGCGGATGCGTCGTGCGTGCCGTCACCGACCAGTCCATCTGACGGACGTCGTCGCCCGGCTGATACTCGCGAGCATCCCCAGGCTCGGACCCGGGACCGGGGATCAACCCGAGGTGATCACCGTGCAGCACACCGTCGAGCCGACGCCGAACCGTCAGTTCGAGCGTCCGGAGCGCCGCGGCGAGCGACGGGTCCCGCAGCTCCCCGCTGCGGAAGGACGGAGGGCGAGCCTCGTGCCGCCGTACCGCACCTTCGGCCGGTCCACTCACTGCTTCTGGTTACCCGCGGTCGACTCGTTGCCGACCGGCTGTTGCCCCTGCTGGCCCTGATGCACCTGCTGACCCTGGGGTGCACCGTTACCTGGTCCTGGTCCCTGCCCGCCCGGCGCCGTGAACTGACCTGCGGGCGGATGCGGTTGCTGCTGAGGCGGCTGGTGCGCCTGCGCGAACGACGGCTGCTGCGCGAACGGTGGCTGCTGAGAGTTGGGGCTGTGCTGCGGGTTCGGAACCGGCGGCGGTGTCGGCTGCGGCCCTCCTCCGACGGCTTGCGGCGCGACCTGCGGAAGCCCGACGGTCTGCAGGACGCGAGTGATGACGTCCTCCGGCGTGACCTCGTCGGCGAGAGCGTCGTAGGACAGGACGAGCCGGTGCCGGAGCACGTCGGGAATGACCTCGAGGACATCCTGCGGAACGACGTAGTCACGTCCGCGGAGCAGTGCAAGTGCACGAGACGCCGAGATGATGCCGAGCGTCGCACGAGGGGATGCACCGTAAGCGATCCAACTGGCGACGTCGTCGAGACCGAGCTGCTCCGGTGTTCGAGTTGCCGCGATGACTCGGACGACGTAATCGACGAGAGCGTGATGCACGAAGACGTTGCTCGCGACTTTCTGCAAGCGGACGAGCTCAGCCGGGTCGAGTATCTGCTTCGGCGTGGGGACCGCGGTTCCCATCCGGTAGACGATCTCCCGCTCCTCCTCGACCGACGGGTAATCCACCACGATCTTGAACAGGAATCGGTCCCGCTGGGCTTCCGGAAGCGGGTACACGCCTTCGTTCTCGATCGGGTTCTGTGTGGCCATCACCAAGAACGGATCAGGCATCGGGAACGTCTTGCCGCCGATGGAGACGTGCCGTTCGGCCATCACCTCGAGAAGCGCGGACTGGACCTTGGCCGGGGCACGGTTGATCTCGTCCGCCAGTACGAAATTGGCGACGACAGGGCCCAGTTCGGTGTCGAACTCTTCGCGTCCCTGTCGGTAGATGCGGGTACCGATCAAGTCCGTCGGCACCAGGTCCGGGGTGAACTGCACACGAGAGAACGAACCGCCGACCACCTTGGCGAACGTCTCCACGGCGAGCGTCTTGGCCACTCCGGGAACGCCCTCGAGCAGAACGTGTCCGCGGGCGAGCAACCCGACGAGAATACGCTCGACAAGCCGATCCTGGCCGACGATGACGCGCTTGACCTCGTACACGGCCTTTTCGAGAATGCGTACGTCCTGCTGCAGATCGTTCACGGCATCCACCGAAGCGTTCCGGTCCGTGGTCCTCGGCTCCGGACCTTGCGAAGCACTTACGTTCGACACTCCCCCGTTCGATCCGTCGCCCTTCGACAGGTCGGCCTTCGATGCGTCACCGTTCGACACGCCGTCACGTGATGCCACCAACAATCCACCGCTTCCACTCGACATTTCGCGGGCACGTTCCTCCATGTCCGCCACCAACTATTGCAGGTGACGACGGAATGCGCCGACGGTCCCGCCCCAGGCTACCGGCGCGCACGGGCGAGCCTATCGGTACTGCGGTCAGGAGACCATGCACACCGATTCAGGAGACCATGCGCACTGCGTACGGGGTCATACCGTCGTACCGGACCGGCGAGACCTTCACGACGCTGCCGGACTGAGGGGCCTCGAGCATCTTTCCGTCACCGAGATACAGCGCGACGTGCTGGCTCGCGTTCGGACCGTAGAACAGCATGTCTCCGCGCTTCATGTCCGAGGACGGAACCTGTTTGCCCGCGGTGTACTGGTAACCGGTGTAGTGCGGGAGTGAGATCCCCAGACCGGCGAACGCGTAGATCATCAAGCCGGAGCAGTCGAAGCCGACCTTGTTGTAGTCGCCGTAACTGTCGGCGACACCTCCGTCACGGATTCCCTTGGTCGGCCCGTTCTCGTCTCCGCCGCCCCACGAGTAGGGCACACCCAACTGCGACATTCCGCGGTCGATGACCAGTTCCACTGCGGCACTGCCGGTCAGAGATGGATTGCTCTGCCCACCGCTACGCGGCTTCTTCGGTGTCGTGGACGTGGACGGCGATGGGCTGGAGTCCGAATCGTCGATGTCGGTGTGCGAGCGTTGGCCGGCGGCTGCAGCCGCCGCCGCTGCCGCAGCCGCCTGG
>NZ_JMEX01000005.1:308885-343801 GCF_000760735.1 Rhodococcoides fascians A44A
TACGGCTGCGTCGCGCGCGGCGGCTGCAGCTGCCGCGATTGCGGCGTCCTCGGCCGCCTTCTGCTGCTCCCATGCGGAGTACGCGTCGCGCTGGCCCTCCAATCCTGCGACCTCGGATCGCGCGGAGTCCAATTGTGACTGCGCGGAATCGCGTTGAGCCTCGATGGCCGTCTTCTGCTCGGCCTGGGCGGCGAGGGCTGCACGCGCGGTGGCAATGGCGTCTTCCGCCGCGGCCTTCTTGTTCTCCGCGTCGCTGGCAGCGGCGTCTGCCTGCTGCTTGGACTCACGGGCGGCGGAATCCTTGTTCGCCTGCTCGGTGCGTGCACGTTGCAAGCCGTCGAGAACCGCATTCTGGCTGGACGACAACACCTTGAGAACCTGCGCTCGGTCGAGTACATCGTCCGGCCCGGTCGACCCGAGGAACGACGAGATCGATGCCACGCCCGTGCCCTGCGTGTAGCTCGACACCGCGAAATCGTTGAACTTGGTTTGAGCAGCTTGAATCTGTGTACCTGCGTCGGCGAGTGCCTGCTGTGCGACGCCGACCAGTTGCGCGGCGACGTCGGCAGCATCACGGGCATTCTGCAGGTCGACGAGCGCCCGGTTCACGTCCTCGCGTTTGATCGCGACATCGGCGTCGAGTTGAGCAAGTTGCTGATTGGCTGCGGCTACCTGGTTGATCAGTTCACCGACCGCACCGAGCTGCTGCTCCACCCGTGTGCCGGCAGCGGCGATGTCCGAGTCGGACGGATTCGGCGGAGGTGGTGGCACCGCCGCGGCGGTGCCGGACACGGCACCGAGCAGCGCTATCACCAGTCCGGACCCGACCAGTAGTCGTGCAGTGGCAGAGAACGCTCCACGGCGAATGCCGCGATCAGCTCGACGCCTCACAAAAAGTCTCCCTCGGTCCCGGCGCTCGCGACCGCTTCACAAGGAAGCAGCCGACGCCGGTCGGACCGGCTGGACAGCCTTCCCCAGATGTCCTCGTCGTTCCGCCGGGCAGGGAGAGAGCACGCAGCACCACGTCAGATGCAGACCACGCCGGTCACACCCGAAGCATCGGACACCCGAGGCAACTCGGATACACCTCTGCCCTCTGCGACACTCCTTCCCCAGCAGTGCCAAAGGCACCGTACGACACTTTGAGCACTAAGGAAACTCCAGTCACAAATGACACATTTGTGATTTCAGCTGTGAAAACGCGCTGAACTCGGGCGTTCGCCCGAAACATTTTTTTCGACTTTTTCGCGCGCTGCGCGAGCAACCCTCGGAGAGGGTGACCGTCAGGCCCGAGGGGCCGTCGACGAGGGCGTGTCGGCCGCCGATCGCCGCCGCTTGATCTTGACCCAGGCGGTGGCCGCGGACGCACCGGCAACCACGACGAGAATGACGGCAGTGATTGCGGTCCAGGGTGCACTCGGCTCGATCAGGGTGTCGACGAAGTTGTCCGCGGCGACCACAGGATCACCGGTGTACGTGCGGTCTTGACCGGCTTCGAGAACGACTCGGCTGACACTGTCACTGAACGAGCCCACCTGATTCGGACTCAGCACCAAGACTGTCCCGCCGTCCTCGGCGCCGACGGCAGTGGCGAGATCGCGCAATTGCGAGTCGTGCCGCGGGTTGTCCTCCACCACGACGATGGACAGATCGATGCCGTGTTCCTCGGCGCGGTCCACTGCGGACTCGAGTCGGCTCTCGATCGAAGCCGGTGCACTGACGCCGGTCGCCGCGACTTCCGCGACGATCGTGTCGACGTCGACGCCGGGAGGTACGTCGGCCGACATCGGCGTGAAGGCAAGACCGGGTACAGGCATCAGAAAGGTTCCAGTTCACTAGCTGCGTCGGGACGGTCGAGCGCCCCGTCACATTCGGGGTCACGGGCGTTTCCGACGTTGTGAGTGATCGGAGCGCGCTCGACGAACGAACACTACGTGACGCCCCGGCCGACGGGTTCGCGACTTACCGGGAGACTCGCCTGCGAGTGAGGTTCCCCTGCATTGCGTAGCCAGGTTCGCTGGACGAAGATCGACTGTCGAGGGCCGTCGACCAGCAATGTAGGCTGCCCTTCGTTTTCAACAGGACAAGCGTACTGTTAGACTCGACCGCGAGACGAACAAGCCAGCGGCACATGCCTGCGAGGTGCGTCTCGCTTCAACCGTCGACACAGCCCCGTCGGCGGTGTGCCTCAAGACGAGTGGAGCTGAAGTGACCGCCAGTAATGATTCGTTCGGTGCAAAGGGCACCCTCGAAGTCGGAGACAACTCCTACGAGATCTTCCGCCTGTCAGCCCTCCCTGGCGCCGAGAAGTTGCCCTACGCACTGAAGGTTCTCGCGGAGAACCTCCTCCGCACCGAAGACGGTGCCAACATCACCGCCGACCACATCCGTTCGATCGCGTCGTGGGACCCCTCGGCCGACCCGAGCATCGAAATCCAGTTCACCCCCGCCCGCGTCATCATGCAGGACTTCACCGGCGTTCCTTGCGTCGTCGACCTCGCAACCATGCGTGAAGCAGTGACCACTCTCGGCGGCGACCCGAACAAGGTCAACCCGCTCTCGCCTGCCGACATGGTCATCGACCACTCGGTCATCCTCGATGTCTTCGGTCGCGCCGACGCGCTCGAGCGCAACGTCGACCTCGAGTACGAGCGGAACGGCGAGCGCTACCAGTTCCTTCGCTGGGGCCAGGGCGCGTTCGACGACTTCAAGGTCGTCCCCCCCGGCATGGGCATCGTCCACCAGGTCAACATCGAGTACCTCGCCCCCACCGTCATGACCCGCAAGGGCCAGGCCTACCCCGACACCTGTGTCGGCACGGACTCGCACACCACGATGGTCAACGGCCTCGGCGTGCTCGGTTGGGGCGTCGGCGGCATCGAGGCCGAGGCGGCCATGCTGGGCCAGCCCGTCTCCATGCTCATTCCCCGCGTCGTCGGCTTCAAGCTCTCCGGCGAGATCCAGCCAGGCGTGACCGCTACCGACGTCGTGCTCACTGCAACCGAGATGCTCCGTAAGCACGGTGTGGTCGGCAAGTTCGTCGAGTTCTACGGCAAGGGCGTCTCCGAGGTTCCGCTGGCGAACCGCGCGACCCTGGGCAACATGAGCCCCGAGTTCGGTTCCACCGCGGCGATCTTCCCCATCGACGAGGAAACCATCAACTACCTGCGCCTCACCGGCCGCAGCGACGAGCAGTTGGCACTCGTCGAGGCGTACGCCAAGGAACAGGGCATGTGGCACGATCCGGACAAGGAGCCGGTGTACTCCGAATACATCGAGCTGAACCTGAGCGACGTCGTTCCGTCGATCGCCGGACCGAAGCGCCCGCAGGACCGCATCCTCCTGTCGGACTCGAAGGTGGCCTTCCGCAAGGACATCCACAACTACGTGGAGGAGAACTACCCGACGGACCACACCCAGCTCGACGAGGCCATCGAGGAGTCTTTCCCCGCGTCCGACCCGGCGACGCTGTCCTTCGCCGACGACGGAGCAGTCGACGTCCAGTCGGCCGCGTACGGCTCCGAGGGACGCCCGAGCAAGCCCGTGCGCGTCGTCACCGACGAAGCAGGCGAATTCGTGCTCGATCACGGTGCGGTCGTCGTCGCAGGCATCACGTCCTGCACCAACACCTCGAACCCGTCCGTCATGCTCGGCGCCGCACTGCTCGCGCGCAACGCCGTCGAGAAGGGCCTGTCCACGAAGCCGTGGGTCAAGACCAACATGGCACCCGGTTCGCAGGTCGTCACCGACTACTACGAGAAGGCAGGGCTGTGGCCCTACCTCGAGAAGCTCGGGTACTACCTCGGCGGTTACGGATGCACCACGTGCATCGGTAACACCGGCCCGCTGCTCGAGCCGATCTCCAAAGCCATCAACGACAACGACCTCTCGGTCACTGCTGTGCTGTCGGGCAACCGCAACTTCGAGGGTCGCATCTCCCCCGACGTGAAGATGAACTACCTCGCGTCGCCTCCTCTCGTCATCGCCTACGGCCTCGCGGGCACCATGGACTTCGACTTCGAGTCCGATTCGCTCGGCACCGACCACGAGGGCAATCCCGTCTACCTGAAGGACATCTGGCCCTCCTCGCAGGAGATCGAGGAGACCATCCAGTCCGCGATCAGCCGGGACATGTTCAGCAAGTCCTACGAAACGATCTTTGCCGGGGACAGCCGCTGGCAGAACCTGTCGACCCCCGAGGGCGACACCTTCGAGTGGGACCCGAACTCCACCTACGTTCGCAAGGCGCCGTACTTCGACGGCATGGAGATGGAGCCGGCTCCGGTCAAGGACATCAAGGGCGCCCGCGTCCTCGCACTGCTCGGCGACTCGGTCACCACCGACCACATCAGCCCGGCAGGTCCCATCAAGGCCGGTACACCTGCAGCCCAGTACCTCGACTCCCACGGCGTCGAGCGCAAGGACTACAACTCGCTCGGATCGCGCCGCGGTAACCACGAGGTCATGATTCGCGGAACCTTCGCGAACATCCGCCTGAAGAACCAGCTCCTCGACGACGTCTCGGGCGGATACACCCGCGACTTCACGCAGGAAGACGGTCCGCAGGCGTTCATCTACGACGCGTCGCAGAACTACCAGGCTGCAGGCATTCCTCTCGTCGTCCTCGGCGGCAAGGAGTACGGTTCGGGCTCGTCGCGTGACTGGGCTGCCAAGGGCACCTCGCTTCTCGGTGTCAAGGCCGTGATCACCGAGTCGTTCGAGCGAATCCACCGTTCCAACCTCATCGGTATGGGCGTCGTTCCGCTGCAGTTCCCGGCAGGCGAAAGCGCGAAGTCGCTGAAGCTCGACGGTACCGAGACGTTCGACATCGTCGGCGTCGAGAAGCTGAACGAGGGCGTGACGCCGAAGACCATGGCTGTCACAGCCACCAAGACCGACGGAACCAAGGTCGAGTTCGACGCAGTGGTGCGCATCGATACCCCCGGCGAGGCGGACTACTACCGCAACGGTGGCATCCTGCAGTACGTGCTGCGCAACATGATCCGCGGCTAGACGCCACTGGATTTCGATCCCTGGAGGTTCCATCACCGACCAGGACAGCAGAACGCGCACGACCACCACGCGTCGGGCTCACGCCCGGCGACTGCGGTGCTCGTGCGCGTTCTGCGCTTGCCAGCAGGTCCCCCGTGCGCACCGTCCGTGCGCACCGGCAGTCCGACGAAGGAGGCGTGCACGTGCCCAAGGTCAGTGAAGACCAGTTGGCCGCGCGGCGCAGCGAGATTCTCGACGGCGCACGCAGGTGCTTCGGTGAGTTCGGCTACGAAGGTGCCACCGTTCGACGTCTCGAAGAGGCCACCGGCCTCTCCCGCGGCGCGATCTTCCATCACTTCAAGGACAAGGACGGTCTGTTCCTGGCTCTCGCGCGGGAAGACGCTCGCCGTATGGCCGAGGTCGCCGCCGGCCAAGGTCTGGTCCAGGTCATGCGCGACATTCTGGAGGAGCCGGATCGGTTCGAATGGCTGGGAACGAGGCTCGAGATCGCCCGACGCCTGCGCACCGATCCCGAGTTCAGGAACAGCTGGTCTCAACAGTCCGCCGAACTGACGGACGCCACGCTCGCCCGCTTGGAGCGGCAGAAGACAGCCGGCCGCCTACGGGACGACGTCGCGCCGGACGTCATGGTCGAGTACCTCGATCTGGTGCTCGACGGCCTGGTCGCGCGAATCGCATCCGGTCAGGACGGTCACAATCTTGCTGCGGTGCTCGACCTCGTCGAGGAATCGGTTCGCAAGCCCGACACCGCCGGCTGATCGAGTGCTACCCGACTCACCCCGGGAGACGACGCACTGCGGGTTTTCGGTTGGGCCCGCCGCGTGATCTGAGGACGGTGCCGGACTCCCCCAGCACCTTGTGCACGAACCCGTACGATCTGCCCGTTCGCACGGCCAGAGATCGAATACTCGCCCCGGCCTCGTATTGCTCCTTCAGCGAGGACTGCAATCGATCACGCGAATCCCCGGTTATACGAGCACCTTTCACGTACGTGGACTTTCGGGCTCGTTCCTTGGCCATGGGATCCTCCAGTCAGCCACGAATGTGCTCGCTCACCGAAATTCCCCCGCGGATTCAGGGTAGAGGACAGAGGACGCGCGGCATGGCCGAACGCGTCGAACTCGATCACGCGAGCTGAATCAGCTCCAGGTACTCCTGTGACCAGTGATCCTCGGTGCCGTCGGGAAGAAGAATGACGCGTTCCGGTGACAGCGCTTCGGCAGCACCCGGATCGTGCGTGACGAGCACGACGGCACCCTTGTAACTCCGCAAGGCGTCGAGCACCTGCTCGCGCGAGATCGGATCGAGGTTGTTGGTGGGCTCGTCCAGCAGAAGTACGTTCGCCGCCGACGAGACCAGACCAGCCAGTGCCAGACGGGTCTTCTCACCGCCGGACAGAGTCCCCGCGGGCTGCTCGAGTTGAGGGCCGGTGAACATGAACGCACCGAGCAGCGAACGAAGTTCCTGCTCGCCCGTGTCCGGAGCCGCGTGCCGAATGTTCTCCCACACCGACGCGTTGTCGTCGAGGGTGTCGTGTTCCTGAGCGAAATATCCGACGCGCATGCCGTGGCCCGGTTCGATGTCGCCCGTGTCGGCTTTCTCCGTGCCGGCGAGGATACGGAGAAGAGTTGTCTTGCCTGCGCCGTTCAGCCCGAGTACCACCACACGGCTTCCTCGGTCGATGGCGAGATCGACGCCGGCGAAGATTTCGAGGGATCCGTACATCTTCGTGAGGTTCTTGGCCATCAGCGGAGTCTTTCCGCAGGGCGCGGGCTCCGGGAAGCGAATGTGCGCAACCTTGTCCGATACCCGCTCGGCGTCCAGATTGGCCAACAGTTTGTCAGCGCGCTTCGCCATGTTCTGCGCTGCAACGGCTTTGGTGGCTTTCGCGCCCATCTTGGCGGCCTGGACGCGTAGGGCACCCGCCTTCTTTTCCGCATTGGCACGTTCGCGGCGACGACGCTGTTCGTCCGTTGCCCTCGCGTCGAGGTACTTCTTCCAGTTCATGTTGTAGATGTCCGCTTCGCCGCGCACCGCGTCGAGGAACCACACACGGTTGACCACGTCGCCGAGCAGTTCCACGTCGTGACTGATCACGATCAGCCCGCCCTCGTGGTTCTGCAGAAAACCGCGGAGCCACGTAATCGAATCGGCGTCGAGGTGGTTGGTGGGCTCGTCGAGCAGAAGTGTGGTGGTGGAGCGGCCGCCGCTGCCGTCCGACGCGGCGAACAGAATGCGGGCGAGCTCCACGCGACGGCGCTGTCCTCCGGACAGCGTGCGGAGCGGTTGGCCGAGGATGCGATCCGGCAACCCCAGGCTGTTGGAGATTCGGGCAGCTTCGCTCTCGGCCTCGTAGCCGCCGAGCGAAGCGAATCGTTCCTCGAGCTCGCCGTACTTGCGTACCGCGCGGTCCAGGCGATCCTCGTCGGCCGTCTCGGCCATCAACGCCTGCTGTTTCTCCATCTTGTGCAGCAGCGTGTCGAGTCCGCGCGCGGACAGCACTCGATCCTTCGCGAGAACGTCGAGGTCTCCCTCTTTCGGGTCCTGCGGTAGATAGCCCAGCTCACCCGTACGCACGACGGAGCCCGCGTACGGCTCGCCCTCGCCGGCCAGGATGCGCAAGGTCGTGGTCTTGCCTGCACCGTTACGACCGACGAGCCCGATCCTGTCGCCGGCCTGTACGCGAAGGGCTGGTCCTGGCGCCGAGAGCAACGTGCGGACACCGGCACGAACTTCGAGGTCGGTGGCGGTGATCACGCGTGGGCTCCTTGGACTGGGAAGACAACAGGGCATGCAAGTCGATCGGTTGTTCCCCGCACCATGTGCACGGCGAGGACTCGAAGACAGAGCAACCACTCATTTTAGACCGTCGCACGGCGTGCTCCGACCACCCGCGACAGTGACACCGGTAACGTCTCGCCCATGACAGCCGCGAACACTGCACCACGCAAGGATCTGACCGGAAGAACCGCTCTGGTGACCGGCGCCAGCCGGGGAATCGGCAAGGCAATCGCCGCCGAGTTGCTCGGGCGCGGTGCGAACGTTGCGATCACCGCCCGCAAACCGGAACCGCTCGCCGACGCCGCCGGCGAGCTGCAGGCCGCGGCACCCGACGGCGCGAAGGTGCTGACCATCGCCGGTAACGCAGGTGACGCGGATTCCCGTCGAGACGCAGTCGATCGGACCGTCGCCGAACTCGGGTCCTTGGACATTCTGGTCAACAACACCGGCATCAATCCGGTGTACGGGTCGTTGATGGAAGCGGACCTCGCAGGCGTCAAGAAGATCTTCGACACCAACGTCGTCGCGACTCTCGGGTTCGTGCAGGAGGCGTACCGAGCCTGGATGAAGGAGCACGGCGGCGCCGTCGTCAACCTCGCCAGTGTCGCCGGTATCCGGTCGACCGGTGTCATCGCGGCGTACGGGGCGTCGAAGGCCGCACTGATCAGGTTGACCGAGGAACTTGCCTGGCAGCTGGGACCGACAATTCGCGTCAATGCGGTCGCCCCCGGTGTGGTGAAGACGAAGTTCGCCGAAGCACTGGTCGCCGGCGGCGAGGACACCGCGTCGGCCGCGTACCCGCTGAGGCGTTTGGGAGTCCCCGAGGACGTGGCGTCGTTGGTCGCGTTTCTCGTATCGGACGAATCGTCGTGGATCACCGGCGAGACCGTGCGGATCGACGGAGGTCTCCTGGCCACCGGAGGGCTGTGAACGCCTCTCGTTCCGCCGATGTCGTGGTGATCGGACTCGGGCCGGCCGGTCGTGCGCTGAGTACGCGAGCATCTGCGGCGGGCATGACGGTGATCGCTGTGGACCCCCATCCCGAGAGGGCGTGGACGCCGACCTACTCCGCGTGGTCGGACGAGCTTCCAGGGTGGCTGTCCCCCGACGTCGTGGCCACCAGAACGTCGAGCCCCACCGTGTTCACCACGGCTCGCCTGTCGATCGAACGGCCGTATTGCGTACTCGACACGCCTGCGCTGCAGCGCAGTCTCCGGTCCGAGGGCGTGCAGGAGGTGCAGGCACACGCCGAGTCCGTCAGCGCGCATTCGGTGACCCTCGCCGACGGCACGGTATTACGCGCCGGAACGGTCGTCGACGCTCGTGGAACGATCGGCGAGGTGGGCCTCGCCGAACAGACAGCGTTCGGCATCATGGTGCCGAGAGATGTCGCATCGCCCGCGCTCGACGGCGTCGACGCGTGGTTCATGGACTGGCGCCGCGACAACGGTGCGGCACCGACCGATGTCCCCAGCTTTCTCTACGCGGTGTCACTCGACGCCGAGACCGTATTGCTCGAGGAGACCTGCCTGGTGGGACGGCCGGCACTGAGCTTCGCTGTCCTCGAAGAGCGCCTGCGGACTCGGCTGCGGAACAGAGGGGTGATCGTCTCGGGCGCCGAGCCGGTCGAGCGGGTCCGATTTCCCGTCCAGCCGCCACCGGGGAACGGCGCCGAACGTGGAGTGGTTCGTTTCGGAGCCAGGTCGTCGATGATGCATCCTGCCACCGGCTACAGTGTCGCGGCTTCGCTCAGCGCCGCGGACGAGGTGGTCGACTTCATCGGGCGAGGTGAGCGCATGGGCTCGCTGTCGATCTGGGCGGTTCAGAAGCTGCGCAACCTCGGACTTCGAACCGCCCTCGGACTCGAACCGGAGCTCGTTCCACACTTCTTCGCGAGCTTCTTCGATCTGCCGGTTCCGCTGCAGCGCGCCTACCTGTCCGGTCGGGCAGATCCGAAGGGCACCGCACTGGCGATGACCCGCATGTTTCCGACGCTGCCCACCGCGGCCAGGATTGCCATTGCGCGAACAGTTGCAGGCCGATAGTTTTCTGCCCATTGGGGTCGACTGACGCACGTATCTCGTGAATCATGAACCCCATGCGTTCCATTTGGAAGGGATCGATCGCCTTCGGGCTCGTCAACGTCCCGGTGAAGGTCTACTCGGCGACCGAGACACACGACATCAGGTTCCACCAGGTGCACGCGAAGGACGGCGGCCGCATCAAGTACGACAGGGTGTGTTCGGAGTGCGGTAACTCGGTGCAGTTCGCGGACATCGACAAGGCCTACGACTCTCCCGACGGGGAACGCGTCATTCTGACCGACCAGGACTTCGACAAATTGCCTGCCGCGGAGAAACACGAGATACCCGTGCTCGAGTTCGTTCCGACGGACCAGATCGATCCGATTCTCTTCGACAAGAGTTATTTTCTCGAACCCGATTCGTCGTCCCCCAAGGCCTACGTGTTGCTGCGCCAGACTTTGCTGGAAACCGAGCGAACAGCGCTCGTGCACTTCACTCTCCGGCAGAAGACGCGTTTGGCCGCTCTGCGCGTACGCGACGACGTACTGGTGATTCAGACCCTGCTCTGGCCCGACGAGGTTCGCGCCGCCGAGTTCCCGTCGCTCGAAGACGCCCCCGACGCGCGCCCACAGGAAGTCAAGATGGCGACGTCGCTGGTGGAAAGCATGTCGTCGGATTTCGATCCCACCGAGTTCACCGACGACTACCAGATCGAACTCCGAAAACTCATCGACGACACGATCGCCAACGGTGGCGAGAAGGTGATTCAGACCGACGAATCGTCGTCCGACGACGGTGAGGACGCCGAGGTGGTGGACCTGGTCGCCGCGCTACAGCGGAGTGTCGAAGCCGCGGGCAAGAACGCGAAGAGTTCCGGCGGTTCCTCGGAACCCGCGAAGAAGACGGCCGAAAAGAAAGCGCCGGCCAAGAAAGCCACAGCCAAGAAGGCACCCGCAAAAAAGGCGGCAGCCAAGAAGACTGCCGCCAAAAGTACTCAGGCACGCAAGGGCGCCTGAGTACTTCCTGCTCCGTGAGCTCTGTTTGTGGGAGCTCTGTGTTTGAGGGGTCTGTCGCTACACGGTGAAGCCGAGTGCCCTGAGCTGCTCACGACCGTCGTCGGTGATTTTGTCCGGGCCCCACGGCGGCATCCAGACCCAGTTGATCTTCAGGTCCGAGCACAGGCCGCTGCGAACGAGCGCACCCCGCGCCTGATCCTCGATGACATCGGTCAGCGGGCAGGCCGCCGACGTCAGCGTCATGTCGATCGTGACGATTTCCTCGTCGTCGATCTTGATGTCGTACACGAGACCCAGGTCGACGACGTTGATGCCCAGTTCGGGGTCCACGACGTCACGCATCGCTTCTTCGAGATCCTCGAGGACCTTGATCTCCTCGGGGGTCAACGGCGCAGGCGCCTGGGCGCTCTCCGTCGTCTCTGTCACGGTGGTGTCAGTTTCGGTCATTCTTGTCGTCCCTACGATCGTGCGGGTTCAGCAGGTCCCGCTGTCTTCTCGTTCACTGTCGGGCTCTCGTCCACTATTCGAACAACCGCGTCCTTGAAAGCCATCCATCCCAACAACGCGCACTTCACGCGCGCGGGATACTTCGACACACCAGCGAAAGCGATTCCGTCACCGATGACGTCTTCGTCACCTTCGACGGTACCCCGGCTGCCGACCATCTCGTTGAACGATTCGACGATCTTCAGCGCGTCACCCACCGACTGCCCGACGACCTGATCGGTCAGCACAGACGTCGACGCCTGACTGATCGAACATCCCTGCCCGTCGTAGGACACATCGGCAACGGTGCCGTCGTCGGAGATGTGCACGCGAAGTGTCACCTCGTCGCCACACGTCGGATTGACGTGATGCACCTCGGCACCGAACGGTTCACGTAGGCCGCGGCCGTGCGGATGCTTGTAGTGATCGAGGATCACCTCTTGATACATCTGCTCCATACGCATCAAGCACCCCCAGCCTCTCGGGTCAGTCCTGCAGGCTCCGCTCCCACCCCGAAGAACGTCTGCGCCCGGCGGATTGCGTTGGCCAGCACAGCGACCTCGTCGACGGTGTTGTACAGAGCAAAGGATGCTCGTGCGGTTGCGGCGACACCGAACCTACGGTGCAGTGGCCAAGCGCAGTGATGACCGACTCTGATGGCAACGCCCTCGTCGTCGAGGATCTGCCCCAGGTCGTGGGCGTGGATCCCGTCGACGACGAACGACACTGCAGAGCCCCGGTTCACGTTCTCGGTCGGCCCGATCACGCGCACACCGTCGATCGCGGCGAACTCGGCCAATGTGGCTGCCACCAGCGCTTTCTCGTGTGCAGCAATGGCGTCGATTCCGATGCGCTCGAGGTACTGCACTGCCGCGCCGAGTCCGACGACCTGCGATGTCATCGGCACGCCCGCCTCGAACCGCTGTGGCGGAGGCGCGTAGGTCGTCTTCTCCATCGTCACGGTCTCGATCATCGAGCCGCCGGTGATGAACGGCGGCATGGCATCGAGGAGCTCACGCTTGCCGTACAACACACCGACCCCGGACGGACCGAGCATCTTGTGCCCGGAGAACGCCGCGTAATCCACGTCGAGCGCGTGGAAGTCGACGCTCATGTGCGGAACCGACTGGCACGCGTCGAGTACGACGAGCGCACCCACGGCTCGCGCTCGCCTCACCAACTCCTCGACCGGCGCTACCGCGCCGGTGACGTTGGACTGGTGGGTGAACGCGACGACCTTCACGCGCTCGGTCAGTTCCAGCGAATCCAGGTCGATACGACCGTCGTCGGTCACGCCGTACCACCGCAGTGTCGCACCGGTTCGTCGTGCGAGTTCCTGCCACGGAACGAGGTTGGCGTGGTGCTCGAGCTCGGTGATCACAATCTCGTCGCCAGGACCGACTCGGCGGTCGAAGCGGTCGTCACCGAGCACGTGCGTCACCAGATTCAACGACTCGGTCGCGTTCTTCGTGAACACGACCTCGTCCACGTCGGAACCCACGAAGGATGCGATCAGAGAGCGAGCACCCTCGTACGCATCGGTGGCTTCTTCGGCGAGTTGGTGTGCGCCGCGGTGCACGGCCGCGTTGCATGTGACGAGGAAGTCCCGCTCCGCGTCGAGAACCTGCACCGGGCGCTGCGACGTAGCGCCGGAATCCAGGTACACCAACGGTTTGTCGTCACGAACGGTCCTCGCCAGGATCGGAAAATCCGCGCGGATCGACGTGACGTCGAAAGCGCTGTCCTTCAGAGCAGCCGGCGCGACCATTCTCACGCTCCTGTCGGTGCAGCCTGAGTGAACCCTGCATAACCGTTGGCCTCGAGCTCGTCGGCGAGCTCTGCCCCACCGGACTGAACGATCTTGCCGCCGACGAACACGTGCACGAAGTCCGGCTTGATGTAGCGCAGGATACGGGTGTAGTGAGTGATCAGCAGCACGCCACCGTCCTCACGCTCCTTGTACGTGTTCACGCCCTCGGACACGACACGGAGCGCATCGACGTCGAGACCGGAGTCGGTCTCGTCGAGGATCGCGATCTTGGGCTTGAGCAAGCCGAGCTGCAGGATCTCGTGGCGCTTCTTCTCGCCGCCCGAGAATCCTTCGTTGACACTGCGCTCGGCGAACTCTTCTTTGATCTCGAGTTCGCCCATCGCGGTCTTGACCTCTTTGACCCAGTGGCGGAGCTTGGGTGCATCACCGCGCACGGCAGTTGCCGCGGTGCGCAGGAAGTTGGACATCGAGACGCCGGGAACCTCGACGGGGTACTGCATCGCGAGAAAGAGCCCGGCGCGAGCACGCTCGTCGACGCTCATCTCGAGAACGTCCTCGCCGTCGAGAGTGATCGTTCCCGACGTGACGGTGTACTTGGGGTGTCCAGCGATGGCGTAGGACAGCGTCGACTTCCCGGATCCGTTGGGACCCATGATGGCGTGCGTCTCACCCGAACGCACCGTGAGGTCGACACCCTTGAGGATGTCGATCGGCTCTGCGGTGGCATCGGAGTTCGCGACGCTGACGTGGAGGTCGCGGATTTCGAGCGTGGACATGAAATTTCCTTACGAAGTTCGTTGAATGACTAGGCGCCGGTGACGGCGAGTTCGGTCTCGATCGCGGCGTCGAGACGCTCGCGGACCGCAGGAACCGGAATGCGATTGATGATCTCGTGGAAGAACCCGCGCACGATCAAGCGTCGTGCGGCATCCTCGGAGATTCCGCGAGCGCGTAGGTAGAACAGCTGCTCGTCGTCGAAACGTCCAGTGGCGCTTGCGTGCCCGGCACCGAGAATCTCGCCGGTCTCGATTTCGAGGTTGGGAACCGAATCGGCGCGTGCACCGTCGGTGAGCACGAGGTTGCGGTTGAACTCGAACGTCGAGGTGTCCTCGGCTTCGGCGCGGATGAGGACGTCGCCGATCCAGACGGTGTGTGCGTCGACTTTCCCCGGTCCTGCTTCACCTTGCAGGGCGCCCTTGTAGAGGACGTTGGACTTGCACTTCGGCGCGGTGTGGTCCACCAGCAGCCGCTGCTCGAGATGCTGTCCGGCGTCGGCGAAGTACAGACCCAGTAGCTCGGCGTCGCCGCCCGGAGCGTCGTAGTGCACCGTCGGGCTGATTCGGACGAGATCGCCACCGAGGCTGACGTTGAAGTGCCGCAGCACTGCGTCACGACCGAGGCGGGCGTGGTGTGCCGCGACGTGCACTGCGTCGGATTCCCAGTCCTGGATCAGCACGACCGTGAGCTTCGCGCTGTCGTCGACCACGAATTCGATGTTCTCGGCGTACGTTCCACTACCGACCTGATCGATGACGACGGTCGCGACGGCGAACTTCTCGAGCCGGATCTGCAAATGCCCGTAGGCGATCGCGTCGGCACCGGGGCCGGTGACGATGATCTCGATGGGCTCGGCGACCTCGTTCTCCGAGGCGACGGTCACGACCGTCGCGTCGGAGAACGACGAGTACGCCTGCGCTGCAACGCGATCGGCGGGCACACCGGCCACACCGATCCGAGCGTCGTCGCGGGCTACGGTCTCGACGGTCACGCCGGCCGCGTCGGACACCGCGATGTTCGCGCCTGCCGTGGACACCGCCGAGCCGTCGTGGAGCCCACGGAGGCGTCGCAGCGGCGTGAACCGCCACAGCTCGTCACGACCGGACGGAACCTCGAACGCGTTCACGTCGTAGGAGGTGAACTGGGCGCCCTTGTTGGCGACCAGCTTGGACTTGTCTTCGCGAGCCGGGTTCTCCGACGTCACTGCGTCGATCACACCGTTCGCGGGTACCGCTGGGTTGCTCACTTAACCGACCGATCCTTCCATCTGAAGCTCGATGAGCCGGTTGAGCTCGAGCGCGTATTCCATGGGTAGTTCGCGGGCGATCGGCTCCACGAAGCCGCGGACCACCATCGCCATGGCCTCGTCTTCGGTGAGACCGCGACTCATCAGGTAGAAGAGCTGGTCGTCACTGACCTTCGACACCGTCGCCTCGTGGCCCATCGACACGTCGTCTTCACGGATGTCGACGTACGGGTAGGTGTCCGAGCGCGAGATCGTATCGACCAGCAGCGCGTCGCACTTCACCGTCGAACGCGAGCCGTGCGCACCCTTGTTGATCTGGATCAGACCGCGGTAGGAGGTACGTCCGCCACCGCGAGCCACCGACTTGCTGACGATGTTCGACGACGTGTGCGGCGCGAGGTGCAGCATCTTGGAACCGGTGTCCTGATGCTGGTCCGGTCCGGCGAACGCGACCGACAGAACCTCACCCTTGGCGTACTCGCCGGTCATCCACACGGCCGGGTACTTCATGGTGACCTTGGAGCCGATGTTGCCGTCGATCCACTCCATCGTCGCACCTGCTTCTGCCTTGGCGCGCTTGGTGACCAGGTTGTACACGTTGTTGGACCAGTTCTGAATGGTCGTGTAGCGGCAACGACCACCCTTCTTCACGATGATCTCCACGACCGCCGAGTGCAGGGAGTCCGACTTGTAGATCGGCGCCGTGCATCCCTCGACGTAGTGCACGTACGCGCCCTCGTCGACGATGATCAGCGTCCGCTCGAACTGCCCCATGTTCTCGGTGTTGATGCGGAAGTAGGCCTGCAGCGGGATGTCGACGTGCACGCCGGGCGGCACGTAGATGAACGATCCGCCGGACCACACTGCGGTGTTCAACGCGGAGAACTTGTTGTCACCGGCAGGAATCACGGTGCCGAAGTACTCACGGAACAGCTCGGGCTGCTCCTTCAATGCCGTGTCGGTGTCGAGGAACAGCACGCCCTGAGCCTCGAGATCTTCACGGATCGAGTGGTACACGACCTCGGACTCGTACTGCGCTGCGACACCGGACACGAGGCGCTGCTTCTCTGCCTCGGGGATGCCGAGCTTGTCGTACGTGTTCTTGATGTCCTCGGGCAGGTCGTCCCACGTGGCTGCCTGCTTCTCGGACGAACGCACGAAGTACTTGATGTTGTCGAAGTCGATGCCGTCGAGGTCGGAACCCCAGTTGGGCATGGGCTTGCGGTCGAAGGTCTTGAGCGCCTTCAACCGAGCCTCCAGCATCCACTCCGGCTCGCTCTTCTTCGCGGAGATGTCCCGCACCACGGCCTCGGACAGGCCTCGCTGCGCGCTCGCGCCTGCGACGTCCGAGTCCGACCAGCCGTAGCCGTAGTTGCCGAGCGAGGCAATGGTCTCGTCCTGAGTCATCGGCACTGCTGGTGTCACCTGATCTGGTGTGACGGTCATGCGAGCTCCTTCCGGAGGCTTGTGCGATTTCCGGTGCTGGGCTGAGCACCGGACGGGGTGGAGGGGGTGGACAGGTCGACTGGATTGGTCAGGGGTACGTGCGTGGTGCAGGCGCAGTCACCGTTGGCGATGGTGGCCAGACGCTGCACGTGAGTACCGAGCAGCTCGGCGAAGGCCTCGCGCTCGGCGTGGCACAACTCGGGAAATTCGGATGCCACGTGCGACACCGGGCAGTGGTGCTGGCAGATCTGCACGCCGTTGCCCACGACCCGCGTCGATGCGGCGAATCCGGCAGCGGTGAACGCGTCGGCGATGCGATCTGCGGCCTCCTCGATGTCCGACGGCTCGTCGCCGCTGATCGGTTCGAGGTCCGCGACGATCGCGTCGACTCGCTGGCGCGCGAAAGTTTCGATCGCTGCGTCTCCGCCGATCTTGCGCAGCTGCCGCATCGCGGCACCGGCCAAGTCGTCGTAGGTGTGGCCCAGCTTGTTCCGCCCGGCCGCCGTCAACTGGAAGTGCTTGGCGGGGCGGCCTCGGCCTCGTTGCCGGAGGGAGGCGGCGGGTGCGACCCGAGCTTCTCCGTTGTCGATCAGGGCTTCGAGGTGACGACGAACACCGGCCGCGCTCAGACCGAGCCTGGTGCCGATGTCCGACGCGGTGATCGGGCCCTCTTCGAGAAGTAGGGTCACCACAGCGCTTCGGGTGTGACCGTCGTGGCCGACACCGGAAGCCCCGACACCACCGGCGGGCGTCTGAGCAGGGGCGAGTGTGCCGTTACCGGCGCTTTCGCCTGCGCGCGCCGCGGTAGTCGTGGTTTTCACAACACCAGTGTGACGGAATTGATTGCACTGGTCCAGCAAGGGTGCCCTTCTTCACCCGGTGGCGTCACCAGGGAATATCGCGCGGTGTGCTCGTGTTGGGGGCGGTCATCCGAGAGGCCGACCTCGAGCCAGTGGCGTGCATCTCGGCCGCGGGGCACCGCTACGCTCTTTTGGTGCCACCGCCCGCTGACGAGCAGAACATCGAACCGAAGTCCGCGGCCTCTTCCGTCGACGTCGTGCGTCCGGTATCCGGTGTCGAGCGACGCGTCGTGCGGCCACTGCGTCGCCTGGTCGGACTGGACGCCGATCAGCGCGAGTCGAGTGTGTCGATCCTTCACGGGGACGAGGCCGAGTCACCTGGCCTGAATTCCACCGAGACCGGACAGCTCCGGAGTATCCGCAGGTTCGGCGCTGCCGGCGCGATTCTGATGGCCGTGGGTGCTCTCGGCGCGGGTGCTCAGCCGGTACTGCAGAACCCGGTTGTCGGCGTTCGGATTCTCAGCCTGCCGTCGCGAATGGCCACCACTGCACTGACGGTGACGATGACCGGCACGGTGATGGTGGTGTTGGCGTGGTTGTTGCTCGGCCGATTCGCCGTGGGGCGCCTGCGAGGGGGCACAGCTCCGCGGCGCCTGACGCGGTCGCAGTTGGACAGAACTCTGCTGCTGTGGATTCTTCCGTTGTGTGTCGCTCCGCCGATGTTCAGCCGCGACGTCTACTCGTATCTCGCGCAGAGCGAGATCACTGCTCGAGGCCTCGACCCCTACGAGATCGGCCCTGCCGGTGCCCTGGGCGTGGACAACGTTCTCACCAGAACGGTCCCCAACATCTGGCGCGAGACGCCTGCGCCGTACGGTCCGCTGTTTCTCTGGATGGGCCGCGGGATCACGTGGTTGACCGGTGAGAACATCGTGGCCGGGATCTTCCTGCACCGCCTACTGGCGATCGCCGGTGTCGCGCTGATCGTGTGGGCATTGCCCAGGCTCGCGAAACGATGCGGTGTGGCTGCGGTGAGCGCTCTATGGCTGGGCGCCGCGAACCCTCTCCTGCTCTTCCACCTGGTGGCCGGTATCCACAACGAAGCGCTGATGATCGGTTTGATGCTGGCGGGTACCGAGCTCGCATTGCGCGCCATCGAATCCGCGGATCCACTGAAGAAGACATCTCTGCTCCTGTTGTTGTCCGGCGCCGCTCTGATCGCACTGTCCTCGACGGTGAAGATTCCCTCTCTCATCGCGCTGGGATTCGTGGGCATGGCCCTCGCCCGCAGATGGGGAGGCAGTTTTCGGGCGGTCGCGGCGGCTGCCGCTCTGCTCGGAGCGGTGAGCATCGTCATCATCGTCGGTGTCAGCGCCGTCAGTGGTCTCGGATTCGGCTGGGTGCACACCCTCGGCACCGCGGGGGTCGTGCGGAGTTGGATGTCCATTCCCACCATCCTCGGCCTGGGCACCGGGTTCGTCGGCGTACTTCTGGGGCTCGGTGATCACACCACCGCGGTGCTCAGCCTCACGAGACCGATCGCCGCCCTCGTCGCCGGCTTCATCGCACTGCGAATGCTCGTTGCCGTGTTGAAGGGACGCCTGCATCCGGTCGGCGCCCTCGGTGTCTCGCTCGGCGCGCTCGTGCTGCTGTTTCCGGTCGTTCAACCCTGGTACCTGCTGTGGGCGGTCACTCCCCTCGCCGCGTGGGCGACGACGCGGGCGTTCCGCGGTCCCGCCATCGTCTTCTCGTCGATCGTCAGTGTCATTCTCATGCCGAACGGCAGTGAGTACCTTCCGTTCCAGATCGTTCAGGCTGCGCTGATGACCATCCTGACCATCGGCATCCTGTTCCTGCTCACCCGATCACGATTGCCGTGGCGAGGCGAGACCGGACCACCGGAACCCGGTCGGCCGGTCGGGGAATACGCTGGTTCCTCGTGATCGCCGGTGCGCAGACGAGAAGCGGGGTGTCGAACTCGACGCAGCCCGCAGTGCAGCTGACAGACGTGACCAAGACGTACGACGGCACCGTTGCCGTGGACGGGCTCGGATTCACCGTCGAGCGCGCCCAGGTACTCGCCCTCCTCGGACCCAACGGTGCGGGCAAGACGACGACGGTGGAGATGTGCGAGGGCTTCGTCGCCCCCGAGTCCGGCTCGGTGCGTGTGCTCGGCCTCGATCCGATCACCCAGTCCGCGCAGCTGCGGCCCCGCATCGGAGTGATGCTGCAGGGAGGCGGTGCCTACCCGGGTTCGAAAGCGGGCGAGATGTTGAAGCTCGTCGCCTCGTACTCCAACGATCCGCTGGACCCCGACTGGCTGCTGGACTGCCTTGGCCTCACACAGGCGACGAGAACCCCGTACCGGCGGCTGTCCGGCGGTCAGCAGCAACGTCTGGCGTTGGCGTGCGCCATCGTCGGCCGGCCGGAACTGGTGTTTCTCGACGAGCCGACGGCCGGGCTCGACGCGCAGGCTCGGCTGCTCGTCTGGGAGCTCGTCGATGCATTACGCCGTGACGGGGTCAGCGTCTTGTTGACCACACATCTGATGGACGAGGCGGAGCAGCTCGCCGACGAACTCGTCATCATCGACAACGGCAAGATCGTCGCGTCCGGGACGGCATCGGAACTGACGAAGCAGGGGGCGGAGGGACGACTGCGATTCAGTGCGCCCGCCGGACTCGAGTTGTCGCTGCTCGACGCGGCCCTTCCGGCCGGCTATCACCCGGTCGAGGAAAGTGCCGGGTCGTACGCGATCGAGGGCGTGATCGAACCGTCCATACTGGTGACGGTGACGTCGTGGTGCGCCGAACAGAACGTACTGGCGACGGAACTGCAGGTGGACCAGCGAAGGCTGGAAGACGTCTTCCTCGAATTGACCGGCAGGGAGCTCAGGAAATGACGGCTCGCAAAGACGTGCGGCTCGCGAGCAACAGGTTCGCCGACGGCCTGTTCGCACCGAAACCCGAGCCCAGCTCTCCGGTCACGATGTTGTCCGCCCAGTCCATGCTCGAGCTGAAGTTGCTGCTGCGCAACGGCGAACAACTGCTGCTGACGATGTTCATTCCGATCACCCTGTTGATCGGCCTCACGCTGCTGCCACTGGGCGCCATGGGCGACGACCCCGTGAATCAGGTCGTGCCCGCGGTGATGATGGTCGCGGTGATGTCCACGGCGTTCACCGGCCAGGCCATCGCCGTCGGATTCGATCGCCGCTACGGAGCACTCAAACGGTTGGGCGCGACCCCACTGCCCAAGTGGGGAATCATCGCCGGGAAGTCCATCGCCGTTCTGCTCGTGGTGATTCTGCAGTCCGTGGTTCTCGGCGGAATCGGACTGGCCCTCGGCTGGCGGCCGGAGGTCACCGGCCTGCTGCTCGGCGCAGTCGTGATCGCGCTGGGTACGACGACGTTCGCCACCATGGGTCTGCTGCTCGGCGGCACCCTCAAGGCCGAGATCGTCCTGGCCCTCGCGAACATCCTCTGGTTCGTGATGCTGGGTATCGGGTCTCTCGTCGTACTGGCCGACGATCTGCCGACCACCCTGCACACGATCGCTCGACTGGTGCCGTCGGGTGCGCTGGCAGAGGCACTCGGTCAGGCGGTCACCGGTTCCGTCGACTGGTTCGGAATTGCCGTTCTTCTCGGCTGGGCAGGACTGTGCGGCGTGCTCGCGAGCCGCTCGTTCCGCTTCACCTGACCGACACCGCCGGGGTCAACGACAGCGTGTAGTTGATCGCCGTCTACCATCGCTACGTGCTGTATCGAGCGTATTTGCGCATTGTCGACCGCTTGCCGTTGCCTTCGGTCCGAGCGCAGAAGATCCTGGCGTTCGTCGTCATTCTGACTCAGGGCGGCATCGCCGTGACCGGTGCCATCGTCCGCGTCACCGCGTCGGGCCTGGGCTGCCCGACGTGGCCGCAGTGCTTTCCCGGTAGTTTCACACCCGTCGGAGTCTCGGAAGTACCGGTCCTGCACCAGGCCGTCGAATTCGGCAACCGCCTTCTGACGTTCGTCGTCGTGCTCGCCGCAGCTGCCGTCGTCCTCGCTGTCACCCGCGCCCGCAGGCGCAACAACGTGATTTTGTTCGCGTGGTTCATGCCGTTGGGAACGGTCGTTCAGGCGATCCTGGGCGGCATCACCGTGCTGACCGGACTGTTGTGGTGGACAGTGGCAATCCACCTCCTGGCCTCGATGGCCATGGTGTGGCTCGCAACTCTCCTGTACTTCAAGGTGGCCGAATCCGACGAGGACTCCGTCGTCGTCAAGACGGTCCCCGAACCGCTCCGCCTGTTGACCGCACTGTCCGGTGTCGTCATGGCAGGTGTGTTGGTAGCCGGAACGATGTTGACCGGCGCCGGTCCGCATGCCGGCGACAAGAGCATCGACGAGCCCGTCCCTCGCTTCGAGGTGGAGATCGTCACGCTCGTGCATCTGCACGCACAGCTCCTCGTGGCGTACCTCGCGCTCTTGGTGGGTCTCGGGTTCGGCCTGTACGCGGTCAAGGCGACGCAGAACGTCACGACGAGGTTGAAGGTACTGGTCGCCGTGGTGGTGGCGCAGTCTCTCGTCGGAGTCGTTCAGTATCTGACCGACGTACCCGCTGCACTCGTGGCCATTCACGTGGCAGGAGCAGGCGCTACGACCGCGGCCACCGCTGCTGTCTGGGCAGCGTGCCGAAAGCGGATACCTGCATCCGACGACACTGCCGAACACGCCGAGAAGGTCAGCCCCTCCTGACCGGAGAGACACGAGAGGAGAGGTAGCCGGTCTCCCCCTCAGACGACCGACTACCTCTCCCACTTAGATTTGACGGACCCGAACCCCGATCGGTTCCACCTCCACCGAAAATCTTTCGAACTATTTCTCCAGAGCCGCGTTACGCGCCTTCGGGAATTTAGTCTGGCGAGCAACCCATCCCGCCATCTTGCGGTAATGCCCGGGCGCAGGGGTGACTGCACTGACGAGTTCGCGATCCCACTCCGATTCGGTCAAACCGTCGACGGCGGCGACGAGGGCGTGTGCGACGTCGTTGTTCTCCACGACCTGATCGCCCAACACGCCGTCGGCACCGACCAGGGTGACGCGCGTTCCGGCACGTCCGATCGGTTGGATCACGACATTGCCGGTTCCGCCGTGCTCTCCGACGAACGCCTTGACTGCCGAGAGGGCACCTGCAGGCACCTCGACCTTCGGCTCGGCCGCGTCGGTCTCACGCGATGTTGTCTCTGTTTCGGTCGCCATACTCGAAGACGATACCGCTCGGTAACTTCGTGTGGCCAGAACCCCTGGGAATCGGCAGGTGTACAAAGACACCATGCGTGCACTGGAGATCCGTGAACATGGTGGACCGGAGGTCCTCGTCCCCGTCGACATCGCCGAGCCGACTCCCGGCCCCGGCCAGTTGCTCGTGCGGCTCGAAGCCGCAGGCGTCAACTACATCGACACCTACTTCCGCACCGGACTGTACAAACGCGAACTGCCGTACGTGCCCGGAGACGAGGGGTCGGGGGTGGTGGAGTCCGTCGGCGACGAGGTCGGCGAGTTCGTCGTCGGTCAGCGCGTTGCCTGGGCGACCGCGCCGGGTAGCTACGCCGAGAAAGTGATCGTTCCGGCGTCGGCCGCGGTAGCGGTACCCGACGGTGTTCCAGCCGAACAGGCCGCATCCGCACTTCTGCAGGGCATGACGGCCCACTATCTCCTGAAGTCGACCTACCCGGCCGCTGCGGGCGACACCGTGCTCGTGCACGCGGGTGCGGGTGGCGTCGGGCTCATCCTCACCCAACTCGCCGTCGCGGCGGGTGTTCGTGTGATCACGACCGTATCGACGGACGCCAAGGCCGAGCTGTCCCGGCAAGCGGGTGCCTCGGAGGTACTGAAGTACACCGACGACGTCCCAGCGCGGGTACGGGAACTGACCGACGGGGAGGGCGCACACGCGGTGTACGACGGTGTGGGCGCCGCGACGTTCGAGCAGAGTCTCGCCTCGCTACGGATCCGCGGGACGCTCGCACTGTTCGGCGCCGCCAGCGGTCCGGTACCGCCGTTCGACCCGCAGCGGCTCAACGGAGCGGGGTCATTGTTTCTCACTCGGCCGACGCTGGCTCATCACATTCGTGATCGACGTGAGCTCGAGTGGCGTGCGGGCGAGGTGTTCAAGGCGATCGCCGACGGAATTCTGAACATTCGAGTGGGTGCGGTGCACCCGCTGTCGGAGGCAGCCACGGCTCATACCGAGCTGGAGGGGCGCCGCACGACGGGCTCGGTGGTACTCGTTCCCTGAGACCGGATCAGGACAGGAGCTGGCTCAGGGTGTCCCACCCGACGACCGAGTCCACGGCCAGGCCGCAGAACACCAACGCCAGGTACTCGTTCGACAGAATGAACAACTTCAACGGCTTGACCGGAGTGCCTGCGCGTACTCCGGCGTACAGCCGGTGCGCCACGACGAGGAACCAGATTCCCGACGCCAGGGCCACCGCCGCGTAGATGACTCCCGAACCGGGCGCCAGAGCGAACGTCGCGACGACAGTGGCCCACGCGTACAGGACGATGTGCTTGGTCACCTTGGTTTCCGATGCCACGGCAGGAAGCATCGGGACGTTGGCCGCCTGATAGTCCTCCTTGTACCGGAGCATGAGGGCCCAGGTGTGTGGCGGAGTCCACAGGAAGATGACCAGGAACATGACGACTGCTTGCCAGCCGATTGTCCCGGTGACGGCGGACCAGCCGATCATCACGGGCATGCAGCCTGCAGCGCCGCCCCAGACGACGTTCTGTGACGTACGGCGCTTGAGGACGAGGGTGTAGACGAAGATGTAGAAGCAGATGGTGACGACCGCGAGGATGCCGCTCAGCAGGTTGGTCGTGAACCACAACCAGAAGAACGAGACGACTCCCAGGGTGACACCGAACACGAACGCGTGCGACACCGGCATCGCGCCGCGTGCGAGCGGGCGTTTGGCCGTGCGGGCCATCACTTTGTCGATATCGGCGTCGGCGACCATGTTCAGGCAGTTGGCCGACGCGGCGGCGAGCATTCCACCGAACAACGTGGTCAGGATCAGACCGGGCTGCACCTGGCCTCGATCTGCGAGAAGCATCGCCGGGATCGTCGTGACGAGCAGAAGTTCGATCACACGCGGCTTGGTGAGCGCGACGTATGCCATGACGAGCGCAAGCGCCCGCCGAGGAGCCGACTTCGGCGGCTCGGCTGCACCGGCCCGATGCCCGTCCTCGGGCCCACCAGCGGATCCGTCGTGCTCGGGATGGCTGGGGCCGCCTGCGAATCCGTGGCCGCCCGGCTGCTGCCCAATTCGCACTACGTCTCCTTGCACGGGCTCGACACTCATGAACGAGCAGCACGCACACCGGCACAGAAACCTGAGGCGAGCGCACTACTACAAGCGATGGTAGACGTGAACCACCTGCACTCCAATTCTCAGGGCACCCAAAGTGAAGAGACGGAGCCCTGTGACGACACAGCCAGGGCTCGACCGGGGGGAAGGCACGACAGCCGACCCGGACGGAACTAGGCTGGTGGTCGACGTGTTCGATCTGCGCCAGATCGAGCGCGTTCTGCCTCACTCGTACCAATGTCAGGAGATCTCTGCTCGTGTCGATCACAGACGATATTGACGTCCTCACCACAGCGCACCACCCCAGCGACTGGACGGACCTGGACACCAGGGCGGTCGACACTGTCAGAGTCCTCGCTGCCGACGCAGTGCAGAAGGTCGGCAACGGCCACCCCGGCACCGCGATGAGTCTCGCGCCCCTGGCCTACACCCTCTTCCAGCGGACCATGCGTCACGACCCGAACGACACGCACTGGATCGGGCGCGACCGATTCGTTCTCTCCTGCGGGCACTCGAGCCTGACGCTGTACCTGCAGCTGTACTTGGGTGGCTTCGGTCTCGAACTGGTCGACATCGAGTCGTTGCGCACGTTCAAGTCCAAGACTCCGGGTCACCCGGAGTTCCGCCACACCGACGGTGTGGAGATCACCACCGGACCTCTCGGCCAGGGCTTGGCCTCCGCGGTCGGCATGGCCATGGCCTCGCGTCGCGAGCGCGGTCTGTTCGATCCCGAGCCCGCGCTCGGGACGAGCCCGTTCGACCACTTCATCTACGTCATCGCATCCGACGGCGACATCGAGGAAGGTGTGACGTCGGAGGCGTCCTCGCTCGCCGGCACGCAGCAGCTCGGCAACCTCATCCTGTTCTACGACGACAACAAGATCTCGATCGAGCACGCCACCGACATCGCCTTGTCGGAGAACACCGCCGCACGCTACGAGGCATACGGCTGGCACGTGCAGGTCGTCGAGGGCGGCGAGAACGTCACGGCCATCGAGGAAGCCATCGAGGCCGCGAAGGCCGTGACCGACAAGCCGTCGATCATCGTGCTGCGGACCATCATCGGGTTCCCGGCGCCGACGATGATGAACACCGGCGCAGTTCACGGTGCAGCCCTCGGCGACGAGGAAATCGCCAAGGTCAAGAAGGCACTCGACTTCGACCCGGAAAAGAAGTTCGAGGTCACCGACGAGGTCATCGCCCACACGCGCGGACTGCAGGAGCGCGGCCGCAAGGCGCACGCGGAATGGAACACGGAATTCGACGCGTGGGCTGCGCGTGAGCCCGAGCGCAAGAAGCTGCTGGATCGACTGACCGCGGGCGATCTCCCCGAGGGCTGGACCGACGTCCTGCCGACGTGGGAGCCCGGCAGCAAGGCGATCGCGACCCGCGCCGCGTCCGGCGAAGTTCTGAGTGCCGTCGGACCCGTTCTTCCCGAACTGTGGGGCGGATCCGCCGACCTCGCCGGCAGCAACAACACCACCATCAAGGGCGCGAAGTCCTTCGGGCCCACGTCCATCTCCACCGACGACTGGGATGCCGAGCCCTACGGACGGACTCTGCACTTCGGAATCCGTGAGCACGCGATGGGCTCGATCCTGTCCGGCATCGTCATGCACGGGCCGACCCGGGCGTACGGCGGAACGTTCATGCAGTTCAGTGACTACATGCGCCCCGCAGTCCGGCTCGCGTCGCTGATGGACATCGACCCGATCTACGTCTGGACGCACGATTCCATCGGCCTCGGCGAGGACGGCCCGACGCATCAGCCCGTCGAGCACCTCGCCGCACTGCGCGCCATCCCCAACCTGTCCGTCGTCCGTCCGGGCGATGCCAACGAGACGGCGTACGCCTGGCAGTCGACGCTCGCGCGTTCCAGCAGCAGCGGACCCGTCGGCCTGGCACTGACCCGTCAGGGCATCCCGGTCCTCGAGGGCACCAGCTACGAGGGGGTCTCGAAGGGCGGCTACGTCCTCGTCGAGTCGTCGAAGGCTGCTCCGGACGTGATCCTGATCGGAACGGGTTCCGAGCTCCAGTACGCAGTCGAGGCACAGAAGACGCTGGAAGCACAGGGAATCGCCGCACGGGTCGTGTCAATGCCGTGTGTCGAGTGGTTCAACAGCCAGGACCAGAACTACCGCGACCAGGTTCTTCCGCCCACGGTCAAGGCTCGCGTCTCCATCGAAGCGGGCATCGCGATGCCGTGGTACCCGATCGTCGGCGGCTTCGGCGAGATCATCTCGCTCGAGCACTACGGAGAATCCGCCGACGCCAAGACCCTTTTCCGCGAGTACGGATTCACGGCCGACGCAGTGGTCGCCGCCGCGCAGCGCTCCATCACCAACGTGAAGGGATAACCCATGACCCAGAACAAGAACCTCGCAGATCTGTCCGCAGCAGGCGTATCCGTCTGGCTCGACGATCTGTCCCGTGACCGCATCACCTCCGGCAACCTGCAGGAGCTCATCGACAGCAAGAGTGTCGTCGGCGTCACCACCAATCCGTCGATCTTCCAGGCGGCACTGAGCAAGGGCGACGCCTACGACGCCCAGGTCACCGAGCTCGCCGAGCGCGGAGCGGACGTCGACGCGACGATCCGCACCGTCACCACCGACGACGTGCGCAACGCCTGCGACATCTTCGCTCCGATCTACGAGTCCTCGGCAGGCGTCGACGGACGCGTGTCGATCGAGGTCGATCCGCGTCTGGCCCACGACACCGAAAAGACGATCGCGCAGGCCGTCGAGCTGTGGAAGATCGTCGACCGACCCAACGTCCTGATCAAGATCCCCGCGACCGAGGCAGGCATTCCGGCCATTGCCAAGGTCATCGGCGAGGGCATCAGCGTGAACGTCACGCTGATCTTCTCGGTCGAACGCTACGAGGCCGTCATCGGCGCGTACCTGGAGGGCTTGGAAGCTGCACGTGCGGCCGGCCACGACCTGTCGAAGATCCATTCCGTGGCGTCGTTCTTCGTCTCGCGCGTCGACACGGAGATCGACGCCCGGCTGGACAAGATCGGCACGCCCGACGCCGAGGCGCTCAAGGGCAAGGCTGCGCTCGCCAATGCTCGCCTGGCGTACGTCGCCTACCAGCAAGCGTTCGAGGTCGGTCCTCGCTTCCACGAGCTCGCAGGCTCGGGAGCTCGTCCGCAGCGGCCACTGTGGGCATCCACCGGGGTCAAGAACACCGCCTACCCCGACACGCTGTACGTGACCGACCTGGTCTCCCCCAACACCGTCAACACGATGCCGGAGAAGACTCTGGACGCCGTCGCCGACCACGGTGAGGTATCGGGAGACACCATCTCCGGCAAGGGCCCCGAATCGCAGGAAGTCTTCGACCGGCTGTCCGCGATCGGAATCGACGTGACGGACGTGTTCCTCACCCTCGAGAACGAGGGCGTGCAGAAGTTCGAGGCGTCCTGGAGCGAGCTGCTCGAGGCCACCGGCGAGCAGCTGCGTCAAGCAGGCCAGAAGAGCTGAGACGTGGCCACCGCAGAAACCGATCAGAAGGATTCCGCGGAGTGGCACAATCCACTTCGCGATCCACGTGACAAGCGTCTTCCACGGATCGCGGGTCCCTGCAGCCTCGTGATCTTCGGTGTCACCGGCGACCTCGCCCGTAAGAAGCTCATGCCTGCGGTGTACGACCTGGCGAACCGGGGGCTCCTGCCCCCCGGTTTCGCCCTCGTCGGGTTCGCGCGGCGTGATTGGGAGAACGAGGACTTCGCGCAGATCGTGCACGACGCGGTCCGCGATCACGCCCGTACGCCGTTCAGCGAGGAGGTGTGGAACACCCTCGCCGAGGGATTCCGCTTCGTTCAGGGATCGTTCGACGACGACGCAGCGTTCGACACCTTGTCGACCACGCTCGCCGAACTCGACGAAACTCGCGGCACCGGAGGCAATCACGCCTTCTACCTGTCGATTCCCCCCGGCGCCTTCCCAGTCGTCCTGGAACAGCTCTCTCGCTCCGGACTCGCCCAGCGTGAGGAAGGCAAGTGGCGCCGAGTCGTCATCGAGAAGCCTTTCGGTCACGATCTGGACAGCGCCAAGGAACTCAACGCTGTCGTGAACCGAGTGTTCCCCGAGGACACCGTCTTCCGCATCGATCACTACCTGGGCAAGGAAACCGTCCAGAACATTCTGGCTCTGCGCTTCGCGAACCAGTTGTTCGATCCCATCTGGAACGCCCACTACGTCGACCACGTGCAGATCACGATGGCCGAGGACATCGGATTGGGCGGTCGCGCAGGGTATTACGACGGTATCGGCGCGGCTCGGGACGTCATCCAGAACCATTTGCTGCAGTTGCTGGCGATCACGGCGATGGAAGAGCCGGTCAGCTTCAGCCCGTCCGAGCTGCAATCGGAGAAGATCAAGGTTCTCTCCGCCACCAAACCCGCCGAACCGTTCGCCGAGACCACCGCCAGGGGTCAGTACGCAGCCGGGTGGCAGGGCAGCCAGAAGGTCAAGGGGCTCAAGGAGGAAGAGGGATTCGACCCCGAGTCGAGCACCGAAACCTACGCCGCCATCACACTCGAGGTCGACACGAGACGCTGGGGCGGAGTTCCGTTCTATCTGCGGACCGGAAAGGCTCTGGGCCGCAGGGTCACCGAGATCGCCATGGTGTTCAAACGTGCGCCACACCTGCCGTTCGACGCCACCATGACCGAGGAGCTCGGTCAGAATGCGCTCGTGATCAGGGTCCAGCCCGACGAGGGCGTGACCATGCGATTCGGTTCGAAGGTGCCCGGGTCGAGTATGCAGGTTCGCGATGTCAGCATGGACTTCAGCTACGGCCAGGCCTTCACCGAATCTTCGCCGGAGGCGTACGAACGGCTCATCCTCGACGTTCTGCTCGGGGAACCGTCGCTGTTCCCCGTCAATGCCGAGGTCGAGTTGTCCTGGAAGATCCTGGATCCGATTCTCGACTTCTGGGCGTCGGGCGGCACCGCTGAACCGTACGAGGCAGGCACCTGGGGTCCGGCGACCGCCGACGAGATGATGCAACGTACCGGACGCGAATGGAGAAGGCCGTGATTGTCGACATTCCCTCGACGACGACAGCCGAGGTGGGAAAGCAGCTGGTCTCGCTCCGGGAGTCCGGCGGTGCCGTGACCATCGGGCGTGTGTTGACGCTGATCGTCGTCAGCAAGGACGCCACGAAAGCGGAGACCGCGATAGCTGCGGCGAACGAGGCATCCCGGGAGCATCCGTGCCGCGTCATCGTGCTCATCCACGGTGACCGGTCCGCGGAGTCGAGCCTCGACGCACAGATTCGTGTCGGAGGTGACGCAGGAGCGTCCGAGGTCGTCGTCCTTCGCCTGAACGGCGAACTGGCAGATCACGAGCACAGCGTCGTCATACCGTTCCTGCTGCCGGACACACCGATCGTCGCCTGGTGGCCCAACGAAGCACCTGCCGTTCCTGCTCAGGATCCCCTGGGGCGCCTCGCGATTCGCCGTATCACCGATGCGACCAACGCACCGGACACGACGGCTGCGATCAAGAGCAGGTTGTCCAGTTACACCGACGGCGACACCGACCTGTCGTGGAGCCGAATCACCTACTGGCGTGGGCTTCTTGCCACGGCACTGGATCAGGCACCGCACGAATCCGTCGTCTCCGCGGTGGTGTCCGGTCTGGCCGAGGAGCCGGCGCTGGACATCCTCGCCGGTTGGCTTGCCGCCAAGCTGGAAGTTCCGGTGCATCGTCGAACGGGTGAGCTGAAGGTCGTGCTGGATCGCGAAACCACCAGCATCTCCATCACCCGCCCGCAGACCGGAAAAACCGCCACGCTGCGCAGAACCGGCCAACCCGACGCGGAGGTCGCGCTTGCTCGACGTGGAACCCGCGAGTGCTTGGCCGAGGAGCTCAGGCGCCTCGATACCGACGAAATCTACGAACTGGCCTTGAAAGGTCTGTCGAAGGTGAGCTATGAGTAAGAAATCCGTCCTGCAGTTTCTCGACGCGCAGTCATTGGTCGACGCAGCTCGATCCCGCTTCGTCGACGTGGTCGTGGCCGCTCAGGCCGAACGCGGCGTCGCATCGGTCGTGCTGACCGGTGGTGGCACCGGCGTCGCGCTTCTCGAGGCCCTCCGCGCGGATTCCGGGGCCATCGACTGGGGACAGGTCGACATCTACTTCGGCGACGAACGGTTCCTTCCCGCAGGCGATCCCGAACGCAACGAAGTGCAGGCATCGGAGGCACTGCTCGAGCACGTGGGTGTGCACCCGGACCGCGTGTTTCGCATGGCGGCGTCGGACGGGCCGCACGGCAGTGATCCCGAGGTGGCGGCGGCAACGTACGCGCAGATCCTCGGTGCCCGCTCGAACGGTGAGCACACACCGGAATTCGACGTGCATCTCCTCGGCATGGGCGGTGAGGGACACATCAATTCGCTGTTCCCGCACACCGACGCCGTTCGCGAACAGCACCGGTACGTGGTGGCCGTCGAGGATTCACCGAAACCGCCGCCGGTGAGAATCACGCTGACGTTGCCCGCTGTCCGACGTGCGAAGCACGTCTGGCTCCTGGTGTCCGGAGACGCCAAGGCCGACGCGGTGGCCGCTGCAGTGGGCGGCGCCGACTCCGACGACGTCCCGTCGGCGGGCGCCGTCGGATCCGAATCGACCGTGTGGTTCCTCGATGCAGGCGCGGCGTCGAAGCTGGAGAACAGCAACTAGATTCGAGCCACGACCGACTGTCCGGCGGCGCCGGTACCCGATTCGTCACAGGGTACCGGCGCCGTCGGCGTCGGTGTCGCGTGTGGTCGCCGTCTCGTCGGCGTCCTTCTCCACCGGCGGTGTCCGCCGCCTCGACTGCGCAGAACGGTACGCCGAGCCGTCGCGCCAGCATTTGGCGTCGGATGTGCACTGCCTCATACCTAGTCAGACGCAGCCGGCACGGCGACGGTTCCCGAGTCGACGACGGCGGAACCGCAGGTGACTACCCGCTGTTGCGCAGAGCAGTCGCCAAACCGTTCATCGTCAGCAGGATGCCGCGTTTGACGCGCTCTTCCTCGTCACCGGCGCGGTAGCGGCGCAGCATCTCGACCTGCATCTGATTGAGGGGCTCGAGGTACGGGAACCGGTTGTGGACCGACCGTTCCAGGGCCGGATTGTCCTCGAGCAACCTCGAGTGTCCGGTGATGGACAGGTACATCTCGATGGTCTTCGCATGCTCTGCTTCGATCATTCCGAAGATCCTGGTGCGCAGTTCCACGTCCGGGACGAGTTCGGAGTAACGAGCAGCGATCCCCAGATCCGATTTGGCCATGACCTGCGCGAGGTTCGACAGCACAGTCTGGAAGAACGGCCACTTCCGGTACAGGTCCGTCAGTACCGCCAGCTTGTCGTCGTCGCCGCCGACCCATTCCTCGAACGCCGTACCGGTTCCGTACCAGCCGGGCAGCATCACACGGCACTGGCTCCAGGACATCACCCATGGGATCGCGCGCAGGTCGTACACCGAATTGGTCGGCTTGCGTGACGCGGGGCGGCTTCCGATGTTCAGCTCCCCCACCTCGGCAACCGGCGTGGACATGCGGAAGTACTCCACGAATCCGGGCTCCTCGTGCACCAATCGGCCGTACGCAGCGCGGGCTTTCGCAGCCAGGTCGTCGAGCACCTCGTAGGCAGGCTCGGCACCGTCGCCGAGACCTTCCACGTCGAGGAGGGTCGATTCGAGCGTGCCCGACACCAGCGATTCGAGGTTGCGGCGCGCCATGGACGGCTCGGCGTACTTGGCGGCGATGATCTCGCCCTGCTCGGTCAGACGCAGCGACCCCTGCACGACGCCCGGAGGCTGCGCGAGGATGGCGTCGTAGCTCGGACCGCCGCCGCGACCGACGGTGCCGCCACGACCGTGGAACAGCCGCAACCGAATTCCGGTCTTCCGCGACGCCTCGAGCAGATCCAGTTCGGCGCGGTACAACGCCCAGTTGGCGGCGAGGTATCCGCCGTCCTTGTTCGAGTCCGAGTAACCGAGCATCACTTCCTGGTTCATCCCGCGGCCCGCGACGAGAGCCCGGTAGACCGGAACGTCGAGGGTGGCCACGAGCGTGGCCGCACCCTGCTGCAGGTCCTCGATGGTCTCGAACAGGGGCACGACGCCCACCGTCGACGTCGGGGCGGATCCGTCGGTGCCGGGGTCGAAGATCCCGGCCTCCTTCAGCAGCAGGGCTGCCTCGAGCATGTCGCTCACCGACTGGCACATGCTGATGATGTAGTTCTGGATCGTGTCGGGCCCGAGGTGATCGATGGCCACCTTCGCGGCGCGCACGATGCCGAGTTCCTTGGTCGCGAGCTCGCTCAGCTGAGCTGTCGGACCCACGAGGGGCCGACGAGTGGTCAGCTCGCGGGACAGAAGAGCCACCCGCTCGTTCTCGTCGAGCGAGGCGTAATCGGGGTGCACGCCGGCCCAGGACAGGAGTTCGGCGACGACTTCCTCGTGCGTCTCCGAGTTCTGGCGCATGTCCAGAGCCTGCAGGTGGAATCCGAACGTCTCGACGGCCTGACGCAGCGCCAGCAGACGATCGTCGGCGATGAGCGCATCACCGTCGGCGCGCAGCGCCCGGTCGATCGTGTCGAGATCGTTCAATACGTCCTGGGGCGCGGCATACGGGGTGGATCCGACGTCGAGTCCGGCGACGGGAACGGAGTCGAGAACCCGGGCGGCGGTGGCCGTCAGGCGTGCTCGGATCCCGCGCACCGCAACGCGATACGGCTCGTCGTTGCGGTTGTCGGCGGGATCGCCTGCTTCTGCCGCCAACGTCAGCAGTTCGTCGCTGACCGCGACGAGACGCACGGACATCGACAGTTCTTTCTCGAGCGCGACGAGCTCGTCCAGGTAATGAGCGAACGCGGTGTACCCGGCCTGATGGGTCGCGGTGTGCACGACCTCGGCCGTGACGTTCGGATTACCGTCGCGGTCTCCGCCGATCCACGAACCGGGACGAAGAATGGGCTGCGGCAGCAGGTCGCTCGACGGCCACCTCTGCCGAAGGGCCGCACGGACGTCCGCGTTGAGCGCCGGAATGACGTCGAACAGTGACGTCTCGAAGTAGCGGAGGCCCACCTCGATCTCGTCCTGAATTCGGAGCCGTGACAACCTGATCAAGGCCGTCTCCCACAACGTCAGAACCTGGCGACGGATCTGAATGTCCACCGCAGCAAGCTCTTTGGCGGCACTCGACGCCTTGTTCGCCGCCGCGGACGAGGCAACCTCGCGCCGTCGCATGAGCTCGGTGATCCTGGATTGAACATCGAACACCGTCCGTCGACGCGTTTCCGTCGGATGCGCAGTGATGACCGGGGCCACCAGTGCATCGGTCAGCGCGTCGGCCACCTGCTGCTGGGTGAGGTCGGCGGAATCGAGTTTGATCCACGTCGCGTCGAGGCTGCTGTCCTGAGGCGGATCCTCGCGATCGAGGTGAATTGCGCGACGGCGCTCGCGGTGCAGGTCCTCGGCGAGGTTGGCCAGCAGCGAGAAATGACTGAACGCACGAATGAGCGGAACTGCCTGCGACACGTCGAGATCTGCGTAGATCCCGAGTGAATCGTCGCGCTCGCCCTCCGAGCGGCGGACGGCGAAGGATTCGACGCGGGCACGTTCGACGAGGTCGAACACGGCGGGTCCTTCGTGCTCGCGGATGATGTCACCGAGAATTCCACCGAGGTATCGAATGTCTTCCCGCAGCGGCTCGGTCAACTCACGACCTTGCGTCGTGGGTGTGACGAAGGCGGGAGATCCTGACGACTCCAAAGGGGTTTCGCTCATCCCCCGATTATCGTGCACCCACCGGTGTCATGCAGCCCGAGGTCCTGTTCGGGCCCGGCACCGACACATGATATGTAAGGACAAACCCGATCAGGAGAACTTGATCTCCAGGCCGATTCCGAGGATTGCGATCAGCCACACGACGCCGGTGAAGATGGTCAACCGATCCAGGTTCTTCTCCACGACCGTCGAGCTCGACAGAGACGACTGGACACCGCCGCCGAACAGACTGGACAGGCCGCCACCCTTGCCCCGGTGCAGCAGCACCAGAAGAATCAGCGCCAAACTGGTGACCACCAGCAAAATATCCAGGAACAGTTCCATGTCCGCCTCACAATAGTCTCAGCTCACAACCCGTGACAGCCTACCTGCACGACGCACATTGCCGTGTCACCGCCTCGGTGGCGGTGACA
>NZ_JMEX01000005.1:343811-400668 GCF_000760735.1 Rhodococcoides fascians A44A
GCGGCGATTGCCGACAATGTGGCGAACTCGTCCGCCTTGAGGGAGGCTCCACCGACGAGCGCACCGTCGACGTCGGGCTGGCCGACGATCTCGCCCACGTTCTTCGCGTTGACGGAGCCGCCGTAGAGGACCCGCACGCCCGCCGCCACCTCTGCGGAGGCGAGCGTCTTCAGCTCCTCGCGGATTGCCGAGCACACTTCCTGCGCGTCCGCGGCACTGGCCACTCGACCGGTGCCGATCGCCCACACCGGCTCGTAGGCGACCACGACCTTCGCGATGTCCTCGGCCGACAACCCGGCCAGCGAACCACGAAGCTGCGTGATGTTGTACGAGACGTGCTCGCCAGCCTCACGGATGTTGAGGCCCTCACCGATGCACACGATCGGTGTGAGTCCGTGCTTCAGTGCAGCCTTGGTCTTGGCTGCGACCGCGGCGTCGTCCTCGCTGTGCAGGGTTCGACGCTCGGAGTGCCCGACGACAGCGAACGTGCAACCGAGCTTCGCGAGCATCGACCCACTGATCTCACCGGTGTATGCGCCGGACTCCTGTGCGGAGACGTCCTGCGCGCCGTAGGTGAGCAGGAGCTTGTCGCCCTCGATGAGCGTCTGCACACTGCGGATGTCCGTGAACGGCGGAATGACCGTCACGTCCACCTTGTCGAAGTACTTCGCGGGCAGCGAGAACGCGATCTTCTGCACCAGCGAGATCGCCTCGAGGTGGTTCAGATTCATTTTCCAGTTGCCTGCGATGAGCGGCTTACGTGCCATGGTTCATCCCTCCAGCGCTGCGATGCCGGGAAGCTGCTTGCCCTCGAGGTATTCGAGAGATGCACCGCCTCCGGTCGAGATGTGCGAGAAGCCGTCGTCGGACAGTCCCAGTGCACGGACGGCGGCTGCGGAGTCCCCGCCGCCGACGACGCTGAACGCGCCCTTCTCGGTGGCACCGACGATTGCCTCGGCGATGCCCCGCGTTCCTGCGGAGAACTTCTCGAACTCGAAGACACCGGCCGGGCCGTTCCAGAAGATCGTCTTCGCGTTCGCGAGCACGACGGTGAATCGGCTGACGGACTCCGGCCCGATGTCCAGTCCCATCCAACCGTCCGGGATCTCGGATGCGGCAACGGTCTTGGCTTCGGCGTCCTTCGAGAACGAGTCACCCACGACGATGTCGACCGGCAGGTGGATGACGTCGCCGAACCGCTCGAGCAGGTCCTTGCAGACGTCGATCTGGTCTTCCTGCAGAAGCGAAGAACCGACCGAGTAGCCCTGTGCGGCAAGGAAAGTGAACGCCATGCCGCCGCCGATGACCAAAGTGTCGACCTTGGGTGCGAGCGCCTCGATGACACCCAACTTGTCCGAGACCTTCGACCCGCCGAGCACGACCGCGTACGGGCGTGCCGGATCCTCCGTCAACTTGGCCAGCACGTCGACCTCGGTGGCCACCAGACCACCTGCGTACGACGGAAGCAGCTTCGCCACGTCGTACACCGAAGCCTGCTTGCGGTGCACGACGCCGAAGCCGTCGGACACGAAAGCACCCTCACCGTCGGTGAGCGCGACCAACTCGGCTGCCAGCTGAGCACGCTCGGCCTCGTCCTTGCTGGTCTCACGCGGATCGAACCGGATGTTCTCCAGCAGCAGTACGTCGCCGTCGGTCAGCCCCTCGGCACGAGCCTGAGCATCCTGGCCGACGACGTCGCCCGCCAACTGAACGTGGCGACCGAGCAGTTCCCCGAGCTTCGACGCCACCGGCGCGAGCGAGTACTTCGCCTCGGGCTTGCCGTCCGGCCGGCCGAGGTGCGCGGTGACGATGAGCTTCGCACCGGCGTCGAGCAGTGCGTTCAACGTCGGAAGCGATGCGACGATGCGACCGGGATCGGTGATGACACCGTTCTCGATCGGCACGTTGAAGTCCGAGCGCACCAGAACCGGGCGACCCGACACGCCGGCGTCGATCAGGTCCTGCAGAGTCTTGACTGCCATGTGATCAGAGGGACTTTCCGACGAGACCGATGAGGTCGGCCAGGCGGTTGGAGTAGCCCCACTCGTTGTCGTACCAGGACACGATCTTGACCTGGTCGTCGATGACCTTGGTCAGCGGTGCGTCGAAGATCGACGAGTGCGGGTCGGTGACGATGTCCGAGGACACGATCGGGTCGGTGCTGTACTTCAGGATGCCCTTCAGCGGGCCTTCCGCTGCTGCCTTCATGGCGGCGTTGATCTCGTCGACGGATGCCGACTTCTTCAGGTTCGCCGTGAGGTCGGTGACCGAGCCGGTCGGGATCGGCACCCGCAGTGCGTATCCGTCGAGCTTGCCGAGAAGCTGCGGGAGCACCAGGCCGATGGCCTTTGCCGCGCCGGTGCCGGTGGGGACGACGTTGAGGGCCGCTGCGCGTGCGCGACGCAGGTCGCTGTGCGGGCCGTCCTGCAGGTTCTGGTCCTGCGTGTACGCGTGCACCGTGGTCATGAGCCCCTTGACGATGCCGAACTCGTCGTCGAGGACCTTGGCAATGGGGCCGAGGCAGTTGGTGGTGCACGACGCGTTGGAGATGATGTTCTGGCTGCCGTCGTACTTGTCGTCGTTGACGCCCATGACGATCGTGATGTCCTCACCCTTGGCAGGTGCGGAGATGATGACCTTCTTGGCGCCTGCGTCGAGGTGGCCCTTGGCCTTCGAGGCGTCGGTGAAGATACCCGTGGACTCAACTACGACGTCGACGCCCAGGTCACCCCACGGGAGAGCCGACGGTCCCTCGCGCAGCGACAACGCCTTGATCTTCTGATCGCCGACGACGATGGTGTCGTCGCCTTCGAGGCTGACGTCGTGCGGCAGACGGCCCAGGATCGAGTCGTACTTCAACAGGTGCGCCAGGGATGCGTTGTCGGTGAGGTCGTTGACAGCCACGATCTCGATGTCGGTGGTGCCCAGAGCTTTCTGCGCATCGACTGCCCTGAAGAAGTTACGTCCGATGCGGCCGAAGCCGTTCACGCCTACCCGGATCGTCACTGTTCGCTCCTAAGTTGTTGAACCGATTGTCGTATTTCGCGCATGGGGCAAGTCCCTACGTGCGTTTTCCACCCTAGTGTGCGCACTGCATTCGCGCGCGCATCACCCTCCACCTGCAGTTATCCGAGCAGTCGCGTCGTCGGCTCTCGCCGGTGCCTCAGGCCTCGTCGAGCAACTCGGCGGTGACGGCGGACTCGGTGTCCGGAATGCCGGTGTCCTTCGCCTTTCGATCCGCCATGGACAGCAACCTGCGGATACGTCCGGCGACCGCATCCTTGGTCATCGGTGGGTCCGCGAGTTGGCCGAGTTCTTCGAGCGATGCCTGTCGATGCTGGACGCGCAGCGACCCGGCCGCAGCCAGATGATCCGGCACGTCTTCGCCGAGAATCTGCAGCGCACGTTCGACCCGCGCCGCCGCGGCCACGGCGGCTCTCGCCGATCGGCGCAGGTTGGCGTCGTCGAAGTTGGCCAGCCGGTTGGCGGTGGCACGCACCTCACGACGCATGCGCCGTTCTTCCCAGACGAGCCTGGTGTCCTGCGCTCCCATGCGTGTGAGCAGCGCGCCGATGGCTTCTCCGTCCCGCACGACGACTCGGTCGGTGCCTCGCACTTCCCGTGCCTTGGCGACGACGCCGAGGCGGCGAGCTGCACCGACCAGTGCCAGTGCGGCCTCGGGACCGGGGCAGCTGATCTCGAGTGCCGAGGACCTACCCGGCTCCGTCAGAGAACCGTGAGCCAGGAACGCCCCGCGCCACGCTGCTTCGGCGTCACCGACCGTGCCGCCGACCACCTGAGCGGGCAGCCCTCGGACGGGACGTCCACGCATGTCGAGAAGTCCGGTCTGGCGGGCGAGTGCCTCGCCGTCCTTGGCCACTCGGACGACGTACCGCGAGCTCTTCCTCAGACCACCGGCGCTGAGAACGTGGACGTCGGACGTGTACCCGTAGAGGTCCAGGATCTCGCGGCGCAGTCGGCGTGCTGTCGAACCGAGGTCGACTTCCGCCTCGACGACTACTCGTCCGGCAACGATGTGAAGCCCGCCGGCGAAACGCAGCAGCGCCGACACTTCGGCCCTCCTGCAGCTCACCTGGGTGACAGCGAGCCTGCTCAGCTCGTCCTTCACCTCAGCTGTCATGGCCACGAAGTGATCCCCTCTCTGCGCGGCCCGTCGGACGCGTCGTTCTCCTGCGAGGAGACGATGCTACCGAGAGCCGCAGCCAACTTTCCGAAATGATGTGCGTGGGTGCCCGGTTCCGCGACGTCCACGTAGACGACGTCGGCTCCCAACCGTGCTGCCGCTCGGGCGAGATGCTCGCGTTCGCCACCGGCCGGGACGAACGCGGAGTCGACGACGATGTGGTCGACCCTGAAATCCGGTGCGTGCTGGGACAGTACGTGCAGGTGCCGCTCGGCGGAGAATCCGGTCGTCTCCCCCAATTCCGGTGCCAGATTGAGTACGAGCACCTTGACCGCGGACGACCGTGCCAATGCGGCCAGCAGATCCGGGACGAGTACGTGGGGAATCACACTCGAGAACCACGACCCCGGTCCGAGTACGACCAGATCGGCCTCGTCGATGGCGCGAACCGCTTCGGGCGTCGCGGGCGGATCCGACGGTAGGAGTCGTACGCGCCTGACCTTGCCCGGTGTCGTCGCGACGGCGACCTGTCCGCGGATGACGCGCGACACCCTTGGATCGTCCTCCAAGCCAGAGACGTCGGCCTCGATGTCCAGCGGGATCGGTGCCATCGGCACGACGCGGCCCTCGATTCCGAGCAGGCGCGCTGCTTCGTCCAACGCGAGCACCGTGTCACCGAGAACCTCCGTCAGGCCCGCGAGGATCAGGTTCCCGACGGAATGGCCCGCGAGCGCACCCGATCCACCGAACCGATGCTGCATGACGTCCGCCCACATGCGCGTGCGTTGTTCCTCCGACGACAGCGCTGCCAGCGCCATACGGAGGTCGCCCGGCGGGACCATCCCGAGCTCCGCGCGGAGCCGGCCCGAGGACCCACCGTCGTCCGCGACGGTGACGATTGCTGTCACGTGCGATGCGAGCCTGCGTGCCGCGCTGAGCGTTGCGTACAGACCGTGTCCACCGCCGAGGGCGACGACTTTCATGTCGCTCATTCGCGGCCCGCGTCTCGGTGCAGCACCCGCACCGACAAGTCTTTCTCTCGCGCCAGCATGTCTGCCAGCGCTTCTGTCATTGCCACACTTCGATGCTTGCCACCCGTACACCCGACCGCGACGGTCATGTAGCTCTTGCCCTCCCTGCGATACCCGTCGACGGTCAAGTGCAACAAGTGCCGAAAGGTCTGCAGGTAGTCCTGGGCACCGTCTTGACCCAGGACGTAATCACGCACTGCAGGCTCTTTGCCAGTATGTTCTCGCAACTCGGGAACCCAGTGCGGATTCGGCAGAAATCTCACGTCGCACACCAGATCGGAATCGATCGGCAGACCGTATTTGAAGCCGAAGGACTGGACGGTCACACCGATCACCGCGATGTCGGTTCCTCCGAACGACGCCTCCACTCGGCGACGTAGTTGATGCACCGACAGCGATGTCGTGTCCACGACGACGTCCGCGACGGATTTCACCTCGGCGAGCCGGGCACGTTCGGCGTGAATCCCCTCGGACAGGGTGCCGTCCTGGCCGTCGTTCTGTAGTGGGTGGCTTCGGCGGTTGGATTCGAACCGTTGGATCAGCACCGCATCCGCGGCCTCCAGGAACAGGACTCGGTTCCGTATGCCCCGCGAGTTCAGTTCACGAACGACCCATCCGAGGTCACCGGTGAACAGTCGGCTGCGGACGTCCATCACCAGTGCGAGGCGTTCGAGCGGAGGTTCCGAGGCGAGCGCCACGTCGATCATCTTCGAGATCAACTCGGGTGGCAGGTTGTCCGCCACATACCACCCCAGGTCCTCGAGCACCTTCGCGGCCGTGCGCAGACCCGCACCGGACAGACCGGTCACGAGCGCAACCTCGATAGCATGAACTGCGGTCGCTCGAACTGCGGTGGCTGGAATCGCGTCCGGTCGTGCGTCCACGTCTCCAACCGGGTCCGCTTCGTGAACGTCGTCCTCCTGCCGAACATCCGGTTCGCTCACGTCACAACCTGCCCTGTCGAAGTCGTCTCCTGCCGATCTTCCCCCACCGGCGCCGTCGATGCCGACATATCGCCCTCGACCTCGGCCGACGACCCTTCGCCTGCGGCTGCCCCCGTCGCGGTGACGCCGGCGTCGGCGTCACCTGCCCCCAGTGCGTCCAGGACTGCCTTGGCGGTGGTGGCTCCGATTCCCGGGACCTCGACGATGTCCTCCACCGTCGCCTGTTTGAGTTTCGCGACGGAGCCGAAGTGCGTCACCAGCGCCGTCCGTCTGGTCTCGCCGAGACCCTTCACCGAATCGAGCGCCGACGCGGTCATCCTTCTGGACCGCTTGCTGCGGTGGAACGTGATGGCGAACCGGTGCGCTTCGTCCCGAACCCGCTGGAGCAGATACAGCGACTCGCTGGTTCGAGGAAGGATCACCGGATCGGATTCGCCGGGAACCCACACTTCCTCCAGACGCTTCGCGAGGCCGACCACTGCGACGTCGGTCACACCCAACTCGTCGAGTACCTCGGACGCGGCAGCGACCTGCGGTGCTCCGCCGTCGACGACGAACAGGTTGGGCGGATACGCGAACCGTCGCGGACGCCCGGTCTGCGGATCCAACGCGGCCTCCGGCGACAGGTCGCCCCCGGATTCGTTGCCCGAGGCATCGGAGCTGTGGCGCAGGAATCGTCGGCGGGTGACCTCGGCGATGCTCGCGACGTCGTCGGAATGCCCGTCTCCTGCGGCTTCCTTGATCGCGTAGTGCCGGTAATCGCTCTTGCGCGGCAACCCGTCCTCGAAGACGACGAGCGACGCGACGACATCGGTGCCCTGAACGTGCGAGATATCGATGCACTCGATGCGCAGCGGCGCGGAATCCAGATCCAGCGCCTCCTGAATACCCTGCAGCGCGGCGGATCTCGATGTGAAGTCACCGGCTCGCTTCAACTTGTGCTGTTGCAGAGCTTCTTTCGCGTTTCGTTCGACGGTTTCCGCGAGCGCCTTCTTGTCTCCTCGCTGCGGAACCCTCAGCTGCACGTTCGATCCGCGCAGCTCGCTCAGCCACTGCTGCACCTCGTCCGCGTTGCCCGGTAGGACCGGGACGAGCACTTCCTTCGGGACCGCGTTGGCTCCCGCGTCGTCGACGCCGGGAGTGCGCGAGGACAACGCTGCTTCCTGGCCGTAGAACTGGGTGAGGAACTGCTCGACCAGAGCCGGAAGGTCGGACTGATCGTCGGCCACCGTCTCGATGACCTCACCCGCCTTCTCCACGACCCATCCGCGCTGTCCGCGGACTCGGCCGCCGCGTACGTGGAAGACCTGCACCGCAGCCTCCAGCGGATCGGTCGCGAAGGCCACCAGGTCGGCGTCGGTTCCGTCACCGAGCACCACAGCCTGCTTCTCCAGTGCCCGCTTCAAGGCGCCCACGTCGTCGCGGAGTCGAGCAGCGGATTCGAAGTCCAGATTCTCCGACGCGTCCTGCATCTTCTTCTCCAGCTGCCGAACCAGCTTGTCCGTCTTGCCGGACAGGAAGTCACAGAAGTCCTCGACGGTGCGTCGGTGCTCGTCGGCCGACACGCGTCCGGTGCACGGCGCGGAACACTTGTCGATGTAGCCGAGCAGACACGGGCGACCGATCTGCTTGTGCCGTTTGAGAACTCCTGCCGAACAGGTACGGGCCGGGAACACACGCAACAACAGATCGAGAGTCTCGCGAATTGCCCACGCGTGTGCGTAGGGACCGAAGTATCGGACGCCCTTGCGCCTGGGTCCGCGGTAGACGAACAGACGCGGATACTCCTCGTTCATCGTGACCGCAAGCATCGGGTAGCTCTTGTCGTCGCGGTACCGAACGTTGAATCGAGGATCGAACTCCTTGATCCAGTTGTACTCGAGCTGCAGCGCCTCGACCTCGGTCGTCACCACGGTCCATTCGACGGATGCCGCCGTGGTGACCATCTGGCGAGTGCGCGGGTGCAGGGACGCGACGTCCGCGAAGTACGAATTGAGGCGGCTTCGAAGGCTTTTGGCCTTGCCCACGTAGATCACGCGTCCGTGAGGATCACGAAATTTGTACACGCCGGGCTCCACCGGGATGGTTCCGGTTGCCGGGCGATATGTAGCTGGGTCGGACACGGTGTCCAGGTTAGCCGCAGCCACCGACCGGCTTCGGCGAGCTAGCGGTCCGAGCCCGCATACTTCGCTTCCAGGCTGCGGAAGGACCGGACCGCGGCGACCGCGTGATCCCGATCGTTCGACTGGATGGCCATCACCGGAATGAACTCGTCGTCCGGGATGTCCACCCGCGCCCACATCGCCCCGTCGGGGAAGGACAGACCGCGAACGAGGTCCCATTCGATCAGACGCTCGGACAGGATGTTCCTGACCGCAACGCCCTTCTTGCCGACCCGCACGCGTGGGCGCGTCAACAACAGTGCGATACCGGCCAACAACACACCGATGCCGGCCAACGCCAGCTGATCGGCAGTGCGGAAGTACACCCCGGTGGGCGAGATCCGCAGCAGGATCGCCACGGTGGTGTGTGCCACCACCAGCAGAACAGCGGCAGCAATCGCGTAGCGCGCGGACTTCTTGGACCGGACCTCGAGATCCCAGCCTGCGTTCTCCGTCATCGAAATTCCTGGTTCGTCCACGGTTGCCGCAGATGCTTCAGGGTCAGCGCGGTGTCGATCGCCGCCGCAGCGGCCTGCCCGCCCTTGTCCTCCTTCGACCCGGGAAGCCCGGACCGATCGAGAGCCTGCTGCTCGTCGTCCGTCGTCAACACTCCGTTGGTCACGGGAGTGCTCTCGTCGAGCGACACCCGCGTCAGACCGGCCGTGACGGCGTCGCACACGTACTCGAAATGCGGTGTTCCGCCTCTGATCACCACGCCGAGAGCAATCACCGCGTCGTGGTCACGGGCCAAGGTCTGCGCGACGACCGGAAGCTCGATCGCCCCCGCCACTCGAACGACGGTGACCTCGGTGACACCGGCTTCCTCGACCTTCCTGCGTGCGCCGTCGAGCAGAGCCTCGGAGATGGTGCGATGCCACTGACCGGCAACGATGGCGACCTTCAGATCACCTGCACCCTCGAGTTGTAGTTGTGGTTCGCCTTCCCCGCTCATGAATGCTGCCCCTTCTCGTATGCGTCGAGTCCGGCCAGGTCGTGGCCCATGCGGTCGCGCTTGGTGCGTAGGTAGGTCAGGTTCTCCGCGTTCGCCCGCAGCGGCATCGGGACGCGCTCGGTGACGTGCAGTCCGTATCCGTCGAGACCGACTCGCTTGGCTGGATTGTTCGTCAGCAGGCGCATCGAGGAGATGCCGAGATCCACCAGAATCTGAGCACCGATTCCGTAGTCCCGCGAATCGGCTGGAAGTCCGAGCTGAAGGTTTGCGTCGACGGTGTCCGAACCTGCGTCCTGCAGCTGGTACGCCTGCAACTTGTGCAACAGTCCGATACCGCGGCCTTCGTGCCCTCGCATGTACAGCACGACGCCTCGGCCCTCGGTGGCGATCATGTCGAGCGCAGCATCGAGCTGAGGACCGCAGTCACACCGCAGCGAACCGAAGACGTCGCCGGTCAGGCACTCCGAGTGCACACGGACCAGGACGTCGCTGCCGTCACCGTCCGGTCCGGCGATATCTCCGCACACCAGGGCGACGTGCTCCACCTCGTCGTAGACGCTCTGGTATCCGACGGCGCGGAAAGTGCCGTGAGCGGTGGGAATCCGAGCATCCGCGACGCGCACGACGTGCTTCTCGTGCTTGCGGCGCCACGCGATGAGATCGGCGATGGAGATGAGTGCGAGGTCGTGGTCGTCCGCGAAGACCCGCAACTCGTCGGTCTGCGCCATCGAGCCTTCGTCCTTCTGGCTGACGATCTCGCAGATGACTCCCGCAGGCCGCAGATCGGCCATTCGTGCCAAGTCGACGGCCGCTTCGGTGTGACCCGGTCGACGCAGGACTCCGCCGTCCTTCGCGCGAAGCGGAACCACGTGTCCCGGCCGGGTGAAATCGCCCGCGCCCGTCGTCGGATCCGCCAGCAGCCGCATGGTCGCAGCCCTGTCCGAGGCCGAGATTCCGGTCCCGATGCCCTCCCGGGCGTCGACCGTCACCGTGTAGGCCGTGCCGTGCTTGTCCTGGTTGGTCGCGTACATGGGAGGAAGACCCAGGCGGTCGCAATCGTCACCGGACAGCGGTACACAGAGGTACCCCGAGGTGTACCGCACCATGAACGCGACGAGTTCCGGCGTCGCCTTCTCGGCCGCGAAGATGAGGTCGCCCTCGTTCTCGCGATCCTCGTCGTCGACCACGACCACAGCTTTACCTGCGGCGATGTCCGCAACCGCGCGCTCGATACTGTCGAACCTTGTCACGTCCTACGCTCCATACGTCTTGTTCACACCCCAGACGAATTCAGGCATGAATACTTCGTCAACAGTAACTTTCCGGCATTCCTACTCGGCGGCGAGGGTCTGCAGCCGTTCGACGTATTTGGCGATCACGTCGACCTCGAGGTTCACCGGCGTCCCGACGTCCGAACTACCCAGCGTCGTCAGGTCGAGCGTCGTCGGAATGAGCGAGATCTCGAACCAGTGCCCGCCGCCGTCGTCGCGACCGAGCGCCGACACCGTCAGCGACACCCCGTCGACGGTGATGGAGCCCTTCTCGACGACGTACCGCGCGACCGAGGTGGGCATTGCGATCCGGACGACCGTCCAGTTCTCCGAAGGAGATCGGTTCACCACCGTCCCGGTGCCGTCGACATGACCCTGAACCAGGTGACCACCCAGCCTGCTGTTCAATGCTGCCGCACGTTCCAGATTGACCCGGCTGCCCACCTCCAAGCGCTGCAAGCTGGACCGGTTCAACGTCTCCTGCATCACGTCGGCCGTGAACGCGCCGTCGGCCAGCACGTCGACGACCGTCAGGCACACACCGTTCACGGCGATCGAATCACCGTGCCCTGCATCCGACGTGACGATCGGACCCTTCACCGTGAAGCGGGCGGCATCGGTCAGATCGTCCTTGCCGACGATCTCGCCGAGTTCCTCGACAATCCCAGTGAACATCAGATCTCCACTCTCTCGTTTCCGGTCACTTCTGCAGCTTCACCGCGCTGACGACCACGTCGGTTCCCAGTGGGACGACACTCTCGATCGAGAACCGCAGGGCGTCGGAAATTGTTCCGACGCCTGCATTCTCCACCGCCGAGGTCCCCGAACCGAGTACGACGGGAGCGATGTACGCCACGATGCGGTCGACGACACCTGCGGCGAGAAAGGCGCCGGCCAGGGTCGGCCCACCCTCGACCAGGACGTCGGTGTACTCGCCGAGCGCGTCGACGACGTCGTGCGGATCGTGCGATCGGACGAAGATCGTGCGTGTGTGGTCGCCGCGGATGCGCGCCTCGGGAGGGATGTCACGATGGCCGACGACGACGCGGACGGGTTGGTGCGGTGCGGAGCTTCCGTCGGGAAGCCGGGCCGTGAGCAGCGGATCGTCCGCGATCACGGTTCCGGTCCCGACGACGATTGCGTCCAGAGTCGCGCGCTGCGCGTGTACGTGCGCGCGAGCGTCGGGTCCGGTGATCCACTGACTCGTGCCGTCCTGCGCTGCGCTGCGGCCGTCGAGACTTGCCGCGTACTTCAACGTGATGTGGGGGCGTCCGGTCCGTTGCTTGTGCAGCCACGCACGCAGTGGACCGCGCTTCACGGCGTCGGACTCCAACCCGGACGAGACGTCGACGCCTGCCTCGGCGAGCGTGCCTGCTCCCCCTTCGGCAAGAGGGTTGGGATCGGCCACCGCATAGACGACACGACGAACGCCTGCCGCGATCAGCGCCTGCGAGCACGGACCGGTCCGACCGGTGTGATTGCACGGTTCGAGCGTGACCACTGCCGTTCCGCCGCGTGCGCGTTCACCGGCTTCCGCAAGAGCGACCACCTCGGCGTGCGGACCCCCGGGCGGCCGCGTCGCCCCGGTCCCCACGACGACCCCGTCGGGGTCGAGGATGACGGCTCCGACCGGCGGATTGGGACTGGTCGACCCCCTGGCCGTTTCCGACGCGGCGATGGCGAGCGCCATGGCGGCGGTCTCGCTCACAGCGGCGCCGGATGTCATCAGTGTGCGAGGTGGTGCGACGCCCCGGCTGCACGGTCGCGCAACGCGCGCACGGTCGCTGCGGGATCGGCTGTGCCGTACACGGCGGACCCGGCGACGAAGCAGTCGACGCCGGCGTCCGCGGCCTGCTCGATGGTGTCGGCATTGATGCCGCCGTCGATCTCGACGACCAAGGTCAGTTCGCCGGAGTCGACGAGATTGCGTACCGTGCGAGCCTTGCTCAGCACCTCGGGAATGAACGACTGTCCGCCGAAGCCCGGCTCGACGCTCATGACGAGCAGCGTGTCGAAATGCCGAAGTATCTCGAGGTACGGCTCGATCGGGGTGCCGGGCTTCACGCTCAGGCCTGCTTTGGCTCCCGCTGCACGGATGTCCTTCGCGACGGCAATGGGATCGTCCGTCGCCTCCGCGTGGAACGTGACGTTGTAGGCACCTGCCTCCGCGTACGGCGGCGCCCACCGAGCCGGATCCTCGATCATCAGATGGCAATCGAGGGGTATGTCGGTGGCCTTGACGAGACTCTGGACGACGGGAAGGCCGAGCGTCAGATTGGGAACGAAATGCGCGTCCATGACGTCGACGTGGAGCCAGTCGGAGCCTGCGACGGCCTCTGCTTCCTCCCCCAGACGGGCGAAGTCGGCGGAGAGGATGGACGGAGCGATCATCGGAGCTGCCACGATGAGACAGCTTAAAGGGTCGGCCGCCGGGCTCCCGCGGCGCGTGATTTCTCCGTGCCCGATTCAGAGCCGCTTCAGGGCCCGCTTGGGCGCCTTCGCTCGCCACGCTTCGGTGAGCAGCTCCTGCACTTCGGTGGCGTCCGCCCGGTCCAGGTCCACGATGATCGAGCCGTGCCCGTCGTAGTGATCCGTGGTGTAGTACGCGGAGCCGGGCGCGGCCAGCAGAGCTTCTTTCTCTTCGAGGCTGCACATGACGACCACGCCGCCCTCTGCTTCGGCCCGTAGACGGGCTATCAACTTGTTCGCCACCTTCAACGCGGGAGTGTTGTAGGACGTCGACTCCTCGGTCTCCGGAAGGGTCGCGGCGAACGAGACGAGGTCTTCCCATGCAAGTGCCATGGGAACAGTGTCGACCATGTCCGGCCGCGGCACTTGGAGGAATGCGCAGCGTCAGTCCAACGGTCGACGAAGCGCAGCGAGGAACATCGCGTCCGTTCCGTGGCGGTGCGGCCACAGCTGCGCCGACGCACCGTCACCGAGCTGTGGAACGTCGGGCAGGAGCTGGTGGGTGTCCAGCTGCCGAGCGCCGTATCGGCGCACCGCGTCCGCGACGACGGCCGTGGTCTCGGACAGGTGCGGCGAACAGGTCGAATACACGACGACGCCGCCCGGCCGTACCAGCTTCAGTGCGGAGGCGAGCAGTTCCTTCTGCAACGCCACCAGCCCCGCCAGGTCGGACTGCGTGCGACGCCACCGCGCCTCGGGCCTCCGGCGCAGCGCTCCGAGTCCGGTGCAGGGCGCATCGACCAGGACTCGGTCGTATCCGCCGTCGAGACCCGGGTCCCGGCCGTCCACGACGTGAACGGTGACCGGGAGCCCCTTCGTCGTCTTCGACACGAGGTCGGCACGGTGCGGGGTCGGTTCGACGGCGTCGACACGGGCGCCGTCGATCTCGGCGATCGCCCCGAGCAGAGCCGCCTTGCCTCCGGGACCTGCACACAGGTCCAGCCAGCGTCCGCCGTCCTCGCCCTCGATCGGTGCCAGCGTCAGCGCGCGCGCCACCAGTTGGCTGCCCTCGTCCTGCACACCGGCCAGGCCGTCTCGGACTGCGTCGAGCTTGCCGGGATCACCGCCGTCGAGATAGACGGCGTACGGCGAGTACTTGCCCTCTTCACCTCCGGTGACGAGGGCGAGCTCCTCGGCGGAGATCTCCCCAGGTCGTGCGACGAGATGGACTGCGGGCCTGGCATCGTCGGCGGCCAGCACATCCGCCAGTTCTGCGGCGTCCGCCCCGAGCGCGTCGGCGAAGGCCTGCGCGATCCACTTGGGATGCGCGTACTCGAACGCCAGATGTCCGACGGGATCCTTGTCTGCTGCGGGAGCGAGCTCGTCGACCCATCGATCGGCGGACTTCTCCGACACTCGCCGAAGCACGGCGTTGACGAATCCTGCCTTGCCGCTGCCGAACTCGGCCCTGGTCAGATCGACCGACGTCGCCACGGCAGCGTGGGGCGCCACGCGGGTACGAAGCAGTTGGTAAGCACCCAGCCTCAGGATGTCGAGCAGACCACCGTCTATCTCCGAAATCGCACGACCCGAACCGCTTTCGATGACCGAGTCGAGGAATCCTCGGGCTCGCGACGCTCCGTAGGCGAGTTCGGTCGCCAGGGCAGCATCACGCGTGTCGAGCTTGCGCTCGCGCAGCAGCCCCGGGAGCACGAGGTTGGCGTAGGCATCCCGCTCGCGTACCGCCTTCAGTACGTCTCTGGCGGCGAGTCGCGCAGGGTCGACAGGCGGGGTCGACCCCGGCCCTCCCCCACGATTCGGCCGGTTGCCCGCCCCCCGGCGGGATCCCGAGGTGCGCGTCGGCCCGTTGTTCACGTTGCCGCGTCGGCCTGCTCGGCCCTGGTTCTTCTCGGAGCTCACAGGGCAACCGCCGTTTCCGTCAGCCGGGCACCGCGCGCCCAGTCGAGTGCTTTCATGAGTTTCTTGCCCTGGGGTTGGACGTCGCCCAGAGCTACTGCGGTCGTTGCAGTCCCGACGAACACCCCGTCCTTGCGGACCAGGACGTGCCCGGCTTCGAGGCCCACGTCCGACACTGTGACCGGGGCTACTTTCAGCCGCACGTCTCCGATCGTCGTCCACGCACCGGGCGACGGGGTCACCGCGCGGACGTGCCGGTCGATCGACGCCGCCGAGGAGGTCCAGTCGATGCGCGCCGAGTCGACGGTGATCTTCGGTGCGTAGGACACGCCGTCTACCGGTTGCGGAACTGCGGAGGCCTCACCGGCCTCGATCGCGTCGAGAGTCGCTTCGAGCAGTACCGCACCACTGAGCGCGAGGCGGCCCAGCAGGTCGCCCGCCGAGTCGGTCGACCCGATGGTTTCGGTGACGACGCCCAGGACCGGGCCGGTGTCCATGCCTTCTTCGAGGAGGAACGTCGATGCGCCCGTCACGTCGTCGCCCGCGGAGATCGCTGCTTGAACCGGGGCCGCGCCCCGCCACGCGGGGAGCAGCGAGAAGTGCAGATTGATCCATCCGAACTTCGGTACGTTCAGCACCGGCCGCGGCAGCAGTGCTCCGTATGCGACGACCGGGCACACGTCGGGTTCGAGCGCGGTGAGAGCGTCGAGGAACTCCGGCTCCGACGGGCGCTGCGGCGTCAACACCGGGATCCCGTGTTCGTCTGCCAGCAGTCCAACGGGCGAGCGTCCGATCTTGCGTCCACGACCTGCGGCCGCATCCGGACGCGTGATCACCGCGACCACGTCGTGCCGATCCGACGAGATCAGTCGCGCCAGCGACGGAACTGCCGGGTCGGGCGTACCTGCGAACACAACGCGCACCAGAGGGCTCCCACGAATAGGTAGAACGGATTTCTCACGAACCACCCATTCTAGGGACCACCCACCGGGCACGAGCACGCCCGTCGATCATGCGTCGGACTCACCGGCGTGCGGTGTCTCCTCCTCGGCCAGAATTCGGTACAGGCGTCTGCGCGCATCGACGAGAACCTCGCTTGCGGCCGCGACCTGACCCGGCGTCCCGACCGCAGCGACCTGACCTGCGGCACCCATCAGCAATCCGATCAGACCCCGCAGGTCCATCGCATCACCTCCGACCGTTCCGCGTACGTCGTCCCACGGAGAACCCAGCTCCTCCCGGTGTTCGTCGACGAACGTCCGGCCGGTCTCGGTCAGGCGAGCCGTCTTGCGACCGTCGACCTTCTCGATCAGGACGAGACCCTCGTCCTCGAGCTGTGAGAGCGCGGGATAGATGGACCCCGGGCTCGGCTTCCACGCGCCCTCGCTCTTCGCGACGATCTGCTGGATCAGCTCGTACCCGTGCATCGGCGACTCGGCCAGGATCAGCAGGACTGCAGCTCGAACGTCACCGCGACGACCTCGTCCTCCGCGGCCGCGGCCGCGGCCGAGGTTGCCCGCAGGCCCGAAACCGCCGGGCCCGAAACCGCCGGGACCGAAACCGCCCCGATGATGGGGACCGCCCCGGTGATGCGGTCCCCCGCGCCGTGCGTGTCCGTGGACGTGCTCATGTTCGTAGAAATTTTCCATGTCCGTCTCCTTCTGTATCGTTTGGACGTATTGACGATATATCGACAATAGGTTTTCGGCAAGAGTGACTGTCGAGCAGTTCATTGGACGGCGGCCGACAGCTGCCACGAGCGGCTAGCCTGTTCGCACCGAGGTTCGTGTCGATACGAGGGGGCACCATGGCGAACTCACTGAGGAAGCGCGTGATCGCTTCCCTCGGTGCGGTCGCCCTCGTCGTGGCGCTCGCGAGTTCCGGACTTCTCCCCGACGCCGCGTCGGTCGCCCTCGACGACGCAGGCCAACTCGCCGGAGGGATCGCTGCCACCGTCGTGTGCTGGCGCACCGGTGGACGCCGATCCGGCGCACAGCGTCGGTGGCGCCTGCTGATGGCCGCCGGCATGGCGTGCTGGACCGGCGGGATGGTGATCTGGGCCCTCTACCGATCGGTGCTGGATGTGCCCTTGCCATCGCCGTCCTACGCGGACATCGGTTTCTTCCTCTTCCCCATCTTCGCGGTGCCCGCACTCCTGTCCGTGATGCGACGCGCGCCCCATCGCACGGAGTCGGGCAGCAGTTACCAGTGGCTCACGTCGGTTCTGGACGGTCTCGTCGTCGTCGGCTCGTTGTTCGTGATCTCGTGGGCGACGGTGCTCGGTCAGGTCGCCCGCTCGGACCGATCCGATTCGCTGCAGTTCCTCATCGCTCTCATGTACCCCATCACCGACCTCGTCCTCCTGGCCATGGTCGGATTGCTCGCCGTGATACCCCGCGTCCTGCGGCGTTACCGGGCTCAGCTCACCCTGCTGGGTGGGGGTCTGACATCGCTGGCCGTGTCCGACAGCCTGTACGCGTACCTGGTCGCATCGGGTGCAAACGAGATGCCGTTGATCGCCGACGCCGGTTTCATCGCCGGACCGGTCCTGATCGCGCTGGCGGCCTCGGCGCCGTCGGTCGTCGCGACGAGCACGGACCCCGAGTTCGCCCCAACACCGGCGCCCATCCGATCACCCGCGCCCATCCGATCACCCGGGCCCACCCGGCCACTCGAGCCCACCGAGTCGCTGCCCGGATCCGGGCACGACCGGACCCAGCTCCTGCTGCCGTACGCGCTGATGGCTCTGACCGGAGTGGCCGTGGCGCTGCAGCGGTTCACGAACGGGACCGTGGACCCTGTTGTCTTCGGTCTGTTTCTCGGCGTGATCGTGCTCGCGGTGGTGCGGCAGGTCATGACGCTCGTACAGAACGACGCGCTCCTGCGCACGCTGTACTCGACTCAGAACGAGCTGACCTATCGCGCCCACCACGACGGATTGACCGGTCTGCTCAATCGCTCCGCCTTCGACGAACACCTCGCCGCCGCCATCGAACGTCACAACGACAACGGCGATGTCGGAGTACTTCTGCTCGTCGACCTGGACGACTTCAAAGCGATCAACGACAGGCTCGGTCACGGAGCAGGCGATCGATCGCTGAAGACTCTGTCGGGTCGACTCGTGGATTCGGTGAACGCTGGAGAACACGGCGGAGTCGTCGCCCGATTCGGCGGCGACGAGTTCACCGTGCTCATCCCGGCATCCATCGATGCCGGCTGCACCACGGCCCGATCGATAGTGGACTCACTGCGAGAACCACAGGACATCGAGGGCCACGTCGTCTCCATCGGTGCCAGCGTCGGCGTCGTGGAACTCGACGTGTTCGAGCACTCCGTCACCGCTGACGCCCTGCTACGCAACGCCGATCGAGCGATGTACGAGGCCAAGAAGAACGGCAAGGCCGGAGTGTTCGCGTACGACTCCGACGGAACCCTCCGTATGGTCTACAACCTGTCGGTGCAGGGCGCGCCGTTCGACTGGTTCGGTCACGGGCGCGCCGCTGCGGACGCTCAGGGCAGCCGTGGAACCAGTCCGAATATCGTTGCCGGCGAACCGGATCCAGCCCGATTGATCGGACCACCGACCAGAACGTAGGCGCCGGTGGTGGGCAGCTGTTCCAGGTTGCGCAGATTCTCGAGGCTGATGCGATGCCTGTCGTACAGCTTCACCGACACCGGATAGGTGTCGTCGTTGCCGAGGTCGGGCCCGAAGGTGTCGGTTCCCAACGCACCTCGTTCCGCGAGACGACCCGTGTCGATGAGCCACTGCACTGCATCGACGGAGAATCCCGGCTGATGAGTGACACCGTCGGCGTCGGCGTTCACGTACGCGTCTGTCCCCCAACGCGATTCCCACCCGGTCCACAGAACGACGGCGGCACCGGACGGAATTCGTCCGTTAAACGCCTCCCACTCCCGAAGATCGGCGATCGTCACCGCGTAGTCGGCGTTCGCCGCCGCCTTCTCCCGAATGTCGATCTTCACCGCCGGGAGAAACAGATCCTCCGGAACGAGCTGATCTGCCGTCAGGCCACCGTCCTGGAAATGAGCGGGTGCACCCCAATGCGATCCGGTGTGTTCACCCTCACGAACGTTCTGGAGGTAATAGCCGTCCTCGGCCACCGTCGCAGCCGTCTCGAGCACGAACTCCGGATCGCCGGGGAAGATCGGCGTCGTCGCCGGGTCGTTCACGTGCGAGAGCGACACGATCTTCAGCAGACGATCCAGCGGTATTCCGAACCCCGGCAGATTCGACGACCCCGACTCCGGTGCCGCCTGGGCGACCGCAGGCCCGGCGAGTTTCGCACCTGCGACGACGGCCAAGCCCGTCGCGACACGTCTGATCAACTGTCTACGTTTCATTTCCCCGACCCCGCTCCGATGTACGACTCGATGTCCAGTCCGACTCGACTGTCGGTATGGACTCTAGGCGCTGAGGGGCGCTGATGGGAGCGTCAACCGATGCGGATCGGATCGATCTGTACGCGAACCGCTTCCGTGTTCTTCCGGGCGCTGCTGGCGGCTTGCGCGTCGGCGAGAGCACGCGCCAGCGCTCCGCCTGCACGACGAGGCACGCGGAGCAGTATTCGCTGTACGTCGCCGGGAAGTCGGTCCTCTCCCCCGCCCGCGGGCAGACGCTGCCCGTCGGGCAGTTCCACGGGCCCGAGGACTTCGGTCTCGGCCGGAAGTTCCGCGGATTCGACGAGCGCCGTGATCGCGGCTGTCGTTCCGTCGACCGCCGCGACGTGGACGGCGGGAGGAAAGCGAACGTCGACGCGCTCGTCCAACTCGCTTCGGGCGTGGCCGACCGGATCCCACCGCACCAACGCCTGAACGGTGGGCAGCTCGGATTCCGCGACCACGACCACCCTGCCGCCGTCGGCACCGGGGCGTACCAGCGCCGACGCCGTCATCCATCGTCTGAGGGTTTCCTCGGCCGCTCGGAGGTCCGCACGCCCGAGCAGTGCCCATCCGTCGAGCAGCAGCGCCGCCCCGTACCCGCCGCTGATCGTCGGTTCCGCACCCACCGTCGAGATCACCAGCGACGCACCGGCATCCACCGAGTCCAGGACAGCGCTTCCACCGGACGTGCGCACCGGAACACCCGGGAAGGCGCGGCCCAATTCCTCGGCGGTGCGGTGCGCGCCGATCACGACCGCACGCAGGGCCCTCGATCCGCACACAGCGCACTTGTGGTTGGTGTCCGCAGCTCCGCACCACCGGCACGTCGGGCTACCTGCTCCGTCGGCACCCGGCGCAGACGGCAACGCGAGCGGTCCGTTGCACCGTCGACATCGAGCGGGGTTGCGACACTTCGCGCATGCGAGCGACGGAACGTACCCGCCGCGCGGAACCTGAACCAGCACCGCCGTGTCGTTCTTCAGAGCGGTCCTCGCGGCGTCGAACGCGATGGCCGGCAGTCTCGCAGCACGCGCCCCCGGGTCACGTGCCAGCGCATGATCACTGTCCGCCAGCGCGACGATGTGCGGTTGCGCGGCCCGCACCGTCTCACGCGACGCCAACAGGTCGTGAGCCCACCCCGAGTCGACGAGGGCTTCGGCCTCGGCGGTGCGCGCATGCCCGGCGAGGACGACGCCGCACCCGGTGCCGTGCGCTCGGAGGAGCGCCACCTCGCGCGCATGGGGATAGGGCGAACGTGGTTCGGCGTACCCGTCGTCGCCGTCGTCCCACAGCACCATCAGGCCGAGGTTCTGCACCGGGGCGAACACGGCACTCCTGGTCCCGACCACTACGGACACGTCGCGCCGTAGCGCAGCGAGCCAGCGTCGATAGCGTTTCGCCGGGCCGAGCCCGGCCGACAGTGCCACCACCTGGTCGTCGCCGAGGACGGCCTGACACGCCGACGCCACTCGGTCCAGATCCCGCTGGTCCGGCACCACGACGACGGCGCTGCGACCCGACGTTGCCGTCACGGCCGCTATCTCCGCGATCCGCCGTGCCCAGTCCTCACCCGGCAGCGCCTGCCAGACCGCTCGGGGTCCACGGCCCGCCCTGAGAGCATCGACGAACGCAGCGCCGTGTGTGTACCTGTCCCACACAGAGGCGTCGACAACTGGGTGGTCGGCAGCGGTGGAGACGGCGGAGACATCCGGCAGCGGCTCCGATTCGACCTTGGCGTGACGCGGCGGGACGGCGAGCCTCAACACGTCGGCGCGCGTTCCTGCGTAGCGGTGCGCAACAGCGTCGACCAGCGTCGCGATCTCCGAGGTGAGGACACGTTCGGGTGAGACGACGCGATCGAGAAAGCCGAGTTTGCCGGTGTGGTCGCTCGTGGCGACACGCTCCACGATGTAGCCGTCGACCAGCCGGCCGGCAAAGCGAATACGCACTCGCACACCGGGATTCGCATCCTCCGAGAGCTCCGCCGGAACGAGGTAGTCGAATTCGCGGTCGAGATGCGGGAGCGGGAGAAGCGGCAACACCCGAGCTACGGGTAGCTCGGGTGCTGCCGCTTTCGGTGCGCTGCTCAGGCGAGTCCCGCGGCGGCGCGGAGCTTGTCTGCGCGGTCCGTCGACTCCCACGGCAGGTCGATGTCGGTTCGGCCGAAGTGGCCGTACGCGGCGGTCTGCGCGTAGATCGGTCGAAGCAGATCCAGATCGCGGATGATGGCGCCCGGACGTAGGTCGAACACCTCCGAGATCGCGGCCTGGATGCGAGCAGGATCGGTCTTCTCGGTTCCGAAGGTCTCCACGAACAGACCGACGGGTGCAGCCTTGCCGATGGCGTAGGCGACCTGTACCTCGATGCGGTCCGCGAGACCTGCCGCCACCGCGTTCTTGGCTACCCAGCGCATCGCGTACGCGGCGCTGCGGTCCACCTTGGACGGATCCTTGCCCGAGAACGCGCCACCGCCGTGCCGGGCCATGCCGCCGTAGGTGTCGACGATGATCTTGCGTCCGGTCAGGCCTGCGTCACCCATGGGCCCGCCGAGAACGAACTTGCCGGTGGGGTTGACCAGCAGCCGGACGTCGGAGGTGTCGAGGGACGGGACGTTCAGTTCCGCCAGGACCGATCCGAGCACCTTCTCGCGAATGTCCGGCGTCAGTAGGTTGTCGAGATCGATGTCCGCGGCGTGCTGCGTGGACACGACCACCGTGTCGAGACGGACTGCGTTGTCACCGTCGTACTCGATGGTGACCTGAGTCTTGCCGTCGGGACGCAGGTACGGCAGGACGCCGCTCTTCCGCACCTCGGTGAGTCGTCGAGAAAGCCTGTGCGCCAGAGCAATCGGCAGTGGCATGAGCTCAGGAGTGTCGGTGTTGGCGTACCCGAACATCAATCCCTGGTCGCCTGCGCCCTGACGGTCGATCTCGTCGTCGGACAACCCCTCGACACGCGCCTCGTGCGAGTGATCGACGCCCTGCGCGATCTCGGGCGACTGTGCGCCGATCGCCACGTTGACTCCGCAGGAGTTGCCGTCGAAGCCCTTCGCCGACGAGTCGTACCCGATCTCGAGCACCTTGTCGCGCACGATCTTGGGGATGTCCGCCCACGCCGTCGTATTGACCTCGCCGGCAACGTGAACCTGGCCCGTCGTGACGAGCGTCTCGACGGCCACGCGTGCACGAGGATCCTCCGTCAGCAGCGCGTCGAGGATCGAGTCGCTGATCGCGTCACAGATCTTGTCGGGGTGGCCCTCTGTTACCGACTCACTGGTGAAGAGCCGACTACCGGACTTACTCACGTGTTTCCTCTCGACGTGTCAAAAGCGTTCACTTCAGCCAAGCTGTATCTACAAATATTCGACACTAGTCGTGCACAGGATGCCTGTGCACCCTTGCAATCACGGCTGATTCGAACCCGTGCGCTGTGTCGATTCCGTGCGCTGTGTCGAACCTGCGGACAGTATCGTGCCGACCGCGTCGAGGACGCGGCCTGCGAGCAAGGACTTGGATCCCTCACCCAGTGCGGACTCGGATCCGTCGGCGCCGAGCAACCATCCGTCGTTGTGGTCGACCTCGAACGCCTTGCCTTCGCCCACGGCGTTGACCACCAGTAGGTCGCATCCCTTGCGGGCCAACTTGGCCCTCGCGTAGGTCAGAACGTCGCCGTTCTCGTCACCGGTCTCCGCCGCGAACCCGACGATGACGGTGGAGGCGGGGATTTCGCCTGCTCGACGGGCGTCGACGAGGCCGGCGAGTATGTCGTCGTTCTTGACCAGAGGTATCGAATCGGGCTCGTTCGCGCCCTTCTTGATCTTGCTGCCGGCCACGCTGGCCGGACGGAAGTCCGCTACGGCGGCAGCCATGACGATCGCGTCCGCGTCGGGAGCGAACTTGCGAACCGCGGCCTGCATCTGCTGCGCCGTCTTGACTTCGACGACATCGACAGCGGCGGGGTCCGCCAGATTTGCGGTGTAGCCCGAGATCAAGGTCACATCCGCCCCACGCTGAGCGGCGACTCGCGCGAGCGCGTACCCCTGCTTGCCGGAACTCCTGTTCCCGAGGAACCGAACAGGATCGAGAGGTTCGCGCGTACCGCCCGCCGTGACGACGAGCGTGCGACCGGTCAAGTCACGAGGAAGCGCCTCCGCGCGCTCGGCGAGCAGAAGCGCGAGACCGTAGATTTCGTCTGGGTCGGGGAGTCTGCCTGCCCCCGTGTCGCGTCCGGTCAGCCGACCGGATGCGGGTTCGAGGACGGTGACGCCCCGACTGCGCAGCGTGTCGACGTTGGCGACGGTTGCCGGGTGCTCCCACATCTCGGTGTGCATCGCTGGAGCGAGCAGCACGGGACACCGAGCGGTGAGCAGAGTTGCAGTCAGGAGATCGTCTGCACGGCCGCCGGCGAGTCGAGCCATCAGATCCGCCGTTGCGGGCGCGACGACGACAAGATCGGCTTCCTTGCCGAGCCGGACGTGCGGCACCTCGGGCACGTCGGCGAAGACGCCGGTGTGAACCGGGCTGCCGGACAGAGCCTCGAACGTTGCGCGACCGACGAATTCCAACGCCGATTCCGTGGGCACCACACGAACGTGATGACCTGCCTCGGTGAAGCTACGAATGATGGAACAGCTCTTGTAGGCGGCGATTCCCCCGCCTACCCCGACGACTACGCGCAACGGACCCGGTCCTATTCGATTGTCATTCGCCTTCGGTGTGCTCGAGCAGATCTTCGTGGATCTCGCGGAGCGCGATCGACAGCGGCTTCTCCTGCAGACCCGGCTCGACGAGCGGGCCCACGTACTCGAGGATTCCGTCACCGAGCTGGTTGTAGTAGTCGTTGATCTGGCGTGCACGCTTGGCCGCGTAGATGACCAGTGCGTACTTGGACGACGTGCGAGCGAGGAGCTCGTCGATGGGAGGGTTGGTGATTCCGAGCGGCGTGTCGTAAGCCGGAAGTGCGCTACGCGCGTCGAAGTCGGAACCGGCCAGAGAACTACTGCTCACTATGAATCTCCTGAGTTGTACATCGTGTGTGCTGCGGAGCGCTTTCGTCGATTGCAGGCCGGGGTCAACCGACCGACGACCTACCGACCAACAAGGATACCAACTGAGCACAAGAATGGTCGACATCGGTATTGACAACCACCGTGTCGAACTCCTCCTGCGCAGCCAATTCGACCTTCGCCGTCTCGAGTCTACGTGCGGTGACCGCCGGATCCTCCGTCGCACGCGAGGTCAGGCGCTGGACCAGATCGTCCCACGTGGGCGGGGCCATGAACACCAGAGTTGCCTCCGGCTTCGACACACGTACCGCGCGTGCCCCAGCCAGATCGAGCTCGAGCAGAACGGGCTTGCCGTCCTCCAACGCCGCCTCCACCGGCGCGGCAGGCGTACCGGAACGATGCAGACCACTGTGCACACTCGCCCACTCGAGCAACTCGCCTGCCTCGATCATCCGGTCGAACTCGGCCGCTGTGACGAAGTGGTAGTCCTCGCCGTCGATCTCGCCGGGCCGCGGATCCCGCGTCGTCACCGACACGCTGAACCACAGTTCCGGAAGTTCACGTCGCAACACGCGAACGACGCTGGATTTGCCGACACCGGAGGGACCGGCCAGAACGATCAGCCGGCCCCTCCCGTGCGGTGACGCGTCACTGTCGGACACGTGCCGTACCTCCGTAGATCACGCTTCGAAATCGAATTTGGTCAACAAAGCCTTACGCTGACGATCACCGAGGCCCCGGATGCGCCTCGACGGTGCGATCTCCAACTCGGTCATCAATTCTTGAGCCTTGACCTTACCCACCTTCGGCAACGCCTCCAGCAGGGCCGAGACCTTCATCTTGCCGAGGATCTCGTCGGTCTCCGCATCCGCGAGAACCTGCTTCAGATCGGTCCCGCCTCGCTTGAGCCGCTCCTTGAGCTCGGCACGTACTTTTCGGGCTGCAGCCGCCTTCTCTAGCGCGGCGGCACGCTGCTCCGGCGTCAATTGGGGAAGCGCCACGATTCCTCCGTAACTCGTTCGTCGATGAACCGTGCACCTGTGGTCTCCCGGTGCACGTCGCTGCTGACAGACCAGCGGTAACCAGCAACGACAGCGACGGTACCGACGTGCGGGCCGCGCCGCTAACTCACCCCGTGGCCGACGAGGTCGGTCCTATCGGCTATGAAAGACCCGCCTCGACTTCGTCGCGGAGCGTCGCCGCAGCGCTTCGGAGAGCAGCGACCGACGGCCCGGCAGCGAGAACACCACGCGAGGAGCTGGGAAGCAGCAGCGCTGTCGAGGCGTCGAAGATCTGCGCCAGATCGGCCACTGTCGCACCCTGCGCGCCGAGCCCGGGCGCGAGAATCGGGCCGTCGAAGGACGACAGATCCAGTCCGTGATCACGGGTGGCGCCGACGACGAGGCCGACCGTCGCCGAGCCGTCGCCGTTCGCTGCCGCTGCACCGTCGACGATCGACTGCGCGACCGTCGAGGAACCCGCCGCGGCGTTCTGCAGGGCTGCGCCTTCGGGGTTCGAGGTGCGCGCCAGAACGAACACTCCCCTGCCACCTCGTCGAGCCAGCGAGATCGTGTCCTGCAGGGACTCGAAACCCAGGTACGGCGAGACGGTCACCGCGTCCGACGACAGGTCGGTCCCCTCCCCGAGCCACGTCTGCGCGTACGCGCTCATCGTCGTGCCGATGTCGCCCCGTTTCGCGTCGGCGATCACGAGAGTCCCGGCATCCCGCAGTACCGAGATGGTGCGCTCCAGAACCGCGTATCCCGCACTCCCGTAGGCCTCGAAGAATGCGACCTGAGGTTTCACGACAGCGACCTCGCCGACGAACGCCTCCACGCACTTCTCCGCGAACACCTCGAGCCCCTCGGCGTCCACCGACAGTCCCCACTGCTCGAGCAGTGCAGGGTGAGGATCTATCCCCACGCACAGTCGTCCGCGGTGCTCGATCGCACGGCGGAGCCGTCCGAGCCACCCGTGGTGGCTCATGACGCCCCGGCACCGCCTGCGAGCGCCGCGTGCAGATCCTGCAGCGAACGCACGCCGATACCGCCCGCGATACCTGCCTCGATCCCCAGCACCGCGGCGGACGCGCCCTGCACAGTGGTGATGCACGGAATGTTCTGCGCAACGGCCGCGCTTCGGATCTCGTAACCGTCCACGCGAGGGCCCGAATTGCCGTACGGGGTGTTGATCACCATGGCCACGTCGCCGGCGAGAATGCGATCGACGATGGTCGATTCGCCCGCAGGGACGTCCTCGCCCGATTGCTTGTAGACCTGTTCGCACGCAATCCCGTTGCGTCGCAGCACCTCTGCAGTGCCTTCGGTCGCGAGAATCGTGAAGCCCAGGTCCGTGAGCCGTTTGACCGGGAAGATCAACGAACGCTTGTCCTTGTTGGCCACGGAAACGAACACGGCGCCCGAGGCCGGGAGTGAGCCGTACGCCGCCGTCTGGCTCTTGGCGAACGCGGTACCGAAGTCCGCGTCGATGCCCATGACCTCACCGGTGGACTTCATCTCGGGACTCAGGAGCGTGTCCACGCCCGTTCCGTCGGCACGACGGAAGCGGTTGAACGGAAGCACGGCTTCCTTGACCGCGATCGGTGCGTCGAGCGGCGTCGTTCCCCCATCGCCTTCCGCGGGAAGCATGCCGCTGGCGCGCAGGTCCGCGATCGACTCACCGAGCATGACGCGGGCGCACGCCTTCGCCAACTGCACTGCCGTCGCCTTGGACACGAACGGCACCGTGCGGCTCGCGCGGGGGTTCGCCTCCAGGACGTACAGGATGTCGTCCTTGAGGGCGTACTGAACGTTGAGCAAACCCTTGACGCCGATGCCCTTGGCGAGCAACTCCGTCGAGCGGCGCACGTTCTCGATGTCCGCTCGGCCCAACGTGATCGGCGGCAGCGCACACGCGGAGTCACCGGAGTGGATTCCGGCTTCCTCGATGTGTTCCATGACGCCGCCGAGGTAGACCTCGCTGCCATCGCACAATGCGTCGACATCGATTTCGACGGCATCCTCGAGGAAGCGGTCGACGAGAACCGGGCGGTCGTGCGAGATCTCGGTGGCGCGCGAGATGTAGTCGGCGAGGGATGCCTCGTCGTACACGATCTCCATGCCGCGTCCGCCGAGGACGTACGACGGACGCACCAGCACGGGGTATCCGATTCCGCCGGCGATGTCGCGGGCACCGTCGAACGTGGTCGCGGTGCCGAACTTCGGTGCAGGCAACCCTGCTTCGGTGAGGACGCGTCCGAACTCACCGCGGTCCTCGGCGAGATCGATGGCCTCGGGACTGGTACCGACGATCGGCACACCGGCGGCCTTCAGTCGCTTGGCAAGGCCCAGGGGCGTCTGACCGCCGAGCTGCACGATGACGCCGCGCACGGTTCCCGACGCAGCCTCGGCGCGGTAGACCTCGAGTACGTCCTCGAACGTCAACGGTTCGAAGTAGAGCCGATCGGCGGTGTCGTAATCGGTGGAGACGGTCTCGGGGTTGCAGTTGACCATGACGGTCTCGTACCCGGCTTCCGACAACGTCTGTGCCGCATGGACACACGAGTAGTCGAACTCGATGCCCTGTCCGATTCGGTTCGGGCCCGAGCCGAGAATGAGCACCTTGTCACGTTCACGCTGCTCGGCTACCTCGGACTCCGCCTCGGGGTCGAGTTCGTAGGTTCCGTAGTGGTACGGGGTCTTCGCCTCGAACTCCGCCGCACAGGTGTCGACCGTCTTGTAGACAGGATGGACGCCGAGCTCGTCGCGCAGCGCGCGAACACCGTCCTCGTCCACGAGTTCCGGACGCAGCGCAGCGATCTGGCGGTCCGACAGCCCGTGGTACTTGGCCTGTCGCAACAGCGTCTCGTCGAACTTCTCGGCGGCACGCAGTTCGTTGCCCAGCTCGTGGATCTGCTGGATCTGATCGAGGAACCACGGGTCGATCTTCGTGGCGTCGAACAACTGCTCGAGAGTCGCACCGAGCGCGAAGGCCTTCTCGATGCCGTACATCCGGCCGTCCTTCGGGACCGAGATGTCCTCCAGCAAAGCCTCGAGTCTCTCGGCTTCGACCTCGGGGCCGGTCCAGTAGCCCGCGCGCTTGGTCTCGAGCGAACGCATGACCTTGCCGAAGGCTTCGGTGAAGTTGCGCCCGATCGACATCGCCTCGCCGACGGACTTCATCGTCGTCGTCAGGGTGCCGTCGGCGCCGGGGAACTTCTCGAACGCGAACCGAGGTGCCTTGACCACGACGTAGTCGAGCGTCGGCTCGAAGCAGGCCGGTGTTTCCTTGGTGATGTCGTTGACGATCTCGTCGAGCGTGTAGCCGATGGCGAGCTTGGCTGCCATCTTCGCGATCGGGTATCCCGTCGCCTTCGATGCAAGAGCCGACGACCGCGACACGCGGGGGTTCATCTCGATGACGACGAGTCGTCCGTCGGTCGGGTCCATGGCGAACTGGATATTGCAGCCGCCGGTGTCCACGCCGACCTCACGAAGGATGTCGATCGAGAGGTCACGCATCTTCTGGTACTCGCGGTCGGTCAGCGTCATGGCGGGAGCAACCGTGACCGAGTCCCCGGTGTGCACACCGACCGGGTCGACGTTCTCGATGGAGCAGACGATGACCACGTTGTCGCGGCCGTCGCGCATCAGTTCGAGCTCGTATTCCTTCCATCCGAGGATGGATTCCTCGATGAGCACGTTGGCCGTCGGCGACGCGGCGAGTCCGCCGCCGGCGATGCGTGCAAGGTCCTCGTCGTTGTAGGCCATACCCGAGCCGAGGCCACCCATCGTGAAGGACGGGCGGACGACGACGGGGAATCCGAGATCGGCGACCGTCGCCCGAACCTCGTCCATCGTGTAGCAGACAGCCGAACGAGCCGACTCTCCCCCGACCTTGGCGACGATGTCCTTGAACTTCTGCCGATCCTCACCGCGCTGAATGGCGTCGAAATCGGCACCGATGAGCTCGACGTCGTACTTCTCGAGAATTCCCTGCTCGTGCAGTGCCACCGCGGCGTTGAGCGCCGTCTGGCCGCCGAGCGTCGCCAGCACGGCGTCGATCGGGTTCCCCTGCAGAGCTTCGCGAGCGAAGATCTTCTCGATGAAGTCGGCCGTGATCGGCTCGACGTAGGTGGCGTCGGCGAACTCGGGGTCGGTCATGATGGTGGCCGGGTTGGAGTTGACGAGGCTGACGCGCAGTCCTTCCTCGCGGAGCACCCGACAAGCCTGGGTTCCGGAGTAGTCGAACTCACAGGCCTGTCCGATGACGATCGGTCCCGATCCGATGACCAGGACGTGTCCCAGATCTGAGCGGCGTGGCATTACTTGTCAGCTCCCTCGAGGGTGGATGTGAACCGATCGAACAGGTAGGCGGCGTCGTGCGGGCCTGCCGCTGCCTCCGGGTGGTACTGGACCGAGAACGCGGTGCCGCTCAGCAGCTCCACGCCCTCGACCGTCCCGTCGTTGGCGCAGGTGTGGCTGATACGAGCCCGACCGAAGTCGGTGTCGAATTCCTCGCCCGCTTCGCCTTCGAGAGCGAACCCGTGGTTCTGGGCGGTGATGGCGATACGTCCGGTGGTGTGTTCGACGACCGGGATGTTCATGCCGCGGTGGCCGAACTTCATCTTGTACGTGCTACGCCCGAGCGCACGTCCGAGGATCTGGTTTCCGAAACAGATGCCGAAGAGCGGCAGCTTCCTCTCCAGCACCTCGCGAGTGAGCGCAACGTTGGCGTCGGCCGTTGCCGGGTCGCCCGGTCCGTTGGACAGGAACACCCCGTCCGGTTTCAGTTCCAGAATCTGCTCGATCGACGTGGCCGACGGGACGACGTGCACGCGGATACCGCGCTCGGCGAACATCCGTGGAGTGTTGGTCTTGATTCCCAGGTCCACTGCGACGACGGTGTAGCGGGCGTCGCCGCCCGTCGGCTCGATGACGTAACCGGACTTCGTGGTGACTTCACCCGCCAGGTCGGCGCCGAGCATGGAGGGCTGATCCAGGACCTGCTGCAGCATCTCGTCCTGGGTGCCCAGAGCGTCCCCGGAAAAGACGCCCGCACGCATGGATCCGCGTGTACGCAGGTGACGCACCAGTGCTCTGGTGTCGATCCCCGCGATGCCCACGACGCTCTGTGCTTCGAGCTGATCCTGCAACGAACCGGTCGCGCGCCAACTCGACGTGCGCCGAGCCGGGTCTCGAACGACGTAGCCGGCAACCCAGATCTTGTTGGGATCCTGAGCGCTGGCCGCTTCGCCGTCCTCCTGGTTCCAGCCTGTGTTGCCGATCTGCGGCGCCGTGGCGACGACGATCTGGCGGTGGTAGCTGGGATCGGTCAGTGTCTCCTGGTAGCCGGTCATGCCGGTGCAGAACACGGCCTCTCCGAGCGTCCGGCCCTGTGCACCGAAGGTGGTGCCGCGGAAGGTCCGGCCGTCCTCCAGAACAAGAACTGCGCTGCTCACGCCGTTGTCTCCTTCGAATCGTGTCGATCGGTATCGGTGTCCACCCAGATGGGGTAGACGAGTTTGTCGTCGGCGCGGAAGCCTGTGTCGATCTCGGTGCCGGTGGGAAGCGTCCAGCGGATGACGAGCAGTCCGTCCTTGCTCATGACCTTGCCCGCGAGCCCGCGTTCGGTTCGGATCACCGAGATGGACTCCTGCGGAATCCAGATTGTGGACTCCCCGGAACGCTCGAGCAGGATTCCTCGCTCGTGTCGGGACAGCTCACCGGTCGCGCGGTGGCCGATGTCGCCGACGGCGATGCGGTCCTGCCAGCTGGGGGCGATGGTGCTGCCCACGTACAGCCCGGTGGAGGGTTCGATCAGTGTCGCGCCGAGGTCGTCCGGGACCGGTGGGAACGAGCCGATCGAGTCGGCTTGACGCTTCTGCCTGCCTCGCCAACCCCAGAAGATGAGGCCGATCATCGCGATCCAGAACACGATGAACGCGATGACGATGAGAACTCTGTCCATTACTCGCTCACCTTCCGGTCATCGACACTGCCGAGTCCGAGACGGTCGGGGCGTCGAACCACACCGTCGCGAGCGGTGATTCGACCGCGCAGCAGCGTGGTGGTGACCTTGGTGGAGAAGGTCATCTCCTCGAACGGTGTGTTGTGCGACAGGCTGGCCAAGCCCTTGCCTCGCACCGTCCACGGCGAAGCGGGATCGACGAGGACGAGGTTGGCGACCTCCCCCACCTCCACGGGCCGTCCTTGATCCGGGAGGCCGACGATCTCGGCCGGACGCTCGCTCATCACCCTGGCAACGCCGCGCCAGTCCAGCAGGTCGGTGTCCACCATCGTCTGCGCAACGATCGCAAGCGCGGTCTCGAGGCCCAGCATTCCTGGACGTGCCTGGGAGAATTCGCAGCACTTCTCCTGCTCCGCATGCGGTGCATGGTCGGTCGCGACGCAGTCGACCGTGCCGTCGGCCAGTCCTCGCCGGAGAGCGTCGACATCCGATGCTTCCCGGAGCGGTGGGTTGACCTTGTTGATCGCGTCGTACGTCTCGAGCCGCGAATCGTCGAGCAGAAGGTGGTGAGGCGTCACCTCGGCGGAGATCGAAATCCCCTGCCCCCGCGCCCACTTCAGGATCTCGACCGTTCCGGCAGTGGACGCATGGCAGATGTGCACCTTCGCACCCGCATCGCGCGCCAACACCGCGTCCCGGGCGACGATGGACTCCTCAGCGGCGCGTGGCCACCCGGTCAACCCGAGCCGAGCCGCAGTCGGGCCCTCGTGCGCCACGGCTCCGACGGTCAACCGAGGCTCTTCGGCATGCTGCGCGACGAGAACACCCAGAGAGCTCGAGTACTCGAGTGCCCGGCGCATGATCAACGGGTCGTCGACGCACTTGCCGTCGTCGGAGAACATCTTCACCTTGCCGACACCACCGGCCATGGTCGCCATCTCGGCGAGCTGAGTACCACCGAGCCCGACGGTCACCGCTCCGACGGGATGCACGTCGACCAAGCCGACTTCCTGCCCGCGACGCCACACGTGGTCGGTGATGACGACGGAATCGGCGACAGGCGCGGTGTTGGCCATCGCGAACACTGCGGTGTATCCGCCCAGTGCCGCGGCAGCAGATCCACTGTCGATGGTCTCGGTGTCCTCACGACCCGGCTCACGTAGATGTGTGTGCAGATCCACGAATCCGGGAAGCAGTATCTGCCCTCTCCCCTCGACGACCTCGGCATCGCCGGCGTCGAGATCGGTTCCGATCGCGGCGATCTGGCCGTCGGACACGAGAACGTCGGTGGCCGGTTGTTCCCCGTAGACGAGGACGTTGCGGAGCAGAACGCTCACAGCGCACCTCCGTCCGAGCCGACGAGCAATCGGAACAGCACCGCCATGCGCACATGAACTCCGTTCGTAACCTGTTGCAATACAGCAGTCCGCGGTGAATCCGCCACCGACGACGCAATTTCCATTCCGCGCAGCATCGGACCGGGATGCAGAACGACAGCGTGCTCGGGCAGAAGATCGAGCCGCTTCTGCGACAACCCGTAGGTGATCGAGTACTCCTTCGGCGACGGGAAGAACCCACCGTTCATACGCTCCGCCTGCACCCGCAACATCAGCACCGCATCGAGCGCGGGCAACTCGGCGTCGATGCTGTGAGACACCCGAACCGGCCACGTCGACGCTCCGACCGGAAGCAACGTGGGCGGCGCGATGAGCACGACCTCGGCCCCCAGCGTCGACAGCAGAATCGCATTCGACCGCGCCACACGACTGTGCAGAATGTCCCCGACGATTCCGATGCGCTTGCCTTCGATGTCGCCGAGCCGCTGCCGCAACGTCAACGCATCCAGAAGCGCCTGCGTCGGGTGTTCGTGAGTACCGTCGCCTGCATTGATGACCGACGGGCCGCCGGATGCGGAAGCGTCGAAGGACCCACCGGTTCCCAGCCCAGCCGTCCACTTCGCGATCTGGTGCGCAGCACCCGACGCAGGGTGACGAACGATCAACGCATCCGCGCCCGCCGCCCGCAACGTCATCGCCGTGTCACGAAGAGACTCACCCTTGGACACCGACGAGCTGCTGGCACTGACATTGATGACATCGGCACTCATCCACTTGCCCGCCACCTCGAACGACACCCTCGTCCGGGTCGAGTTCTCGAAGAACACCGTCATCACCGTGCGTCCCCGCAACGTCGGAAGCTTCTTCACCTCCCGGCCCAGCAACGCCTGCTCGAACCGGTCCGCGTCGTCGAGCAGTTCGGTCGCGCTCTCACGGCTCAGATCCGCAACCGACAACAAATGCTTCACCGGGCGTACTTCCCGTCTTCCTCTGGGTCACTCCTGCGGGCTCCGCTCCCGTCCACTTCCGGCTCACTCCTGCGGGCTCCGCTCCCGTCCACTTCCGGGTCACTCCTGCGGGCTCCGCTCCCGTCCGAAATGCTGACGCGATCGTGGCCGTCGTGCTCGACCAACTGCACCGACACGTCCTCGGTACGCGCGGTCGGTACGTTCTTGCCGACGTAATCCGCCCGGAGGGGTAGTTCGCGGTGACCGCGGTCGACGAGGACCGCCAGTTGAACGGCACGCGGTCGACCGAGGTCGCGCAGTGCATCCAGGGCCGAGCGGACCGTGCGGCCGGAGAAGAGGACATCGTCGACGAGGACCACGAGGGCGTCGTCGATGCCGCCCGAGGGGACGGACGTACGTTCGAGGGGGCGATGCGGCTTGCCGCGAAGATCGTCGCGGTAGAGGGTGATGTCCAGCGAACCGACGGGCGGGCGGACGCCGGTGAACGTTTCGATCCGCTCGGCGAGGCGCTCGGCCAACGTGGTCCCGCGAGTCGGGATACCGAGGAGGACCACGCGGGGCGCATCCGCGGAGTCGAGTGCCGTCTTCTCGATGATCTGGTGTGCCATTCGAGACACGGTCCGACCAACGTCGGCGGCGGAGAGAAGCTCACGCGACGAGCCGGGTGACGGGGGATCAGGCGTCGAGGGATCGGGGGGCACAACGGACGCAGGCAAACTACGACCTCCTTCTCCGCCTCTCTGGACGGATCGTTAAAGGATGTCTGACGGTGTAACAGCGTAGCAACGACGCTCCCCGATGGCGTAATTCGGGGAGCGTCGCGTGAGCGGTATTACTCGCTGTCGGTGCTGCTGTTCGCGTCGTCCCGGGAGGACACCGCAGCAGCAGCTGCGCGGACCTGTGGGGCGACGAGAACGATCTGGCCGAGAACACCGTTGACGAACGACGGTGAATCGTCGGTGGAAAGCTGCTTGGCCAGTTCGACCGCTTCGTCGACAGCGACGACGGGAGGCACGTCGGTGGCGTGGAACAGTTCCCACACCGCGACACGAAGGATCGCCCGATCCACCGCGGGAAGCCTGTTCAGGGTCCAGTCGGTCAGATGATCGGAAATCACACTGTCCAGCCGGTCCAGGTTCTCCGCTACCCCGCCGACGAGAGTTTCGGTGTACTCGCTGACCGGCGCGATCGAATCGTCGCCGCGAGCGAGCTCGATGCGTTCCTTCGCCAGGTTCACAGGATCGGTGTCCCGAGCCTCGGCTTCGAACAGGAAGTCCACGGCCCGCTTGCGGGCCTTGTGGCGTGCACCGAGCTTCTTCACCGGCTCACCTTTGCCGGCCGAATGGTTCTTCTTCGACGACACGTCAGGAATTCACACGCCCGAGGTAGTTGCCGTCACGCGAATCGATCTTCAGCTTGTCGCCCGTGTTGACGAACAGCGGAACCGACACCTCGGCGCCGGTCTCGAGGGTGGCGGGCTTGGTGCCGCCGGTGGAGCGATCTCCCTGGAGGCCGGGATCGGTGTGCTTGACCTCGAGCTCGACCGTGACGGGCAGCTCGACGTACAGCGGTGCGCCCTCGTGCGTCGCGACCTGGACCTTCATGTTCTCCAGGAGGAATCGCGAGCTCTCGCCGACGGTGGCCTCGCTGATGGAGATCTGGTCGAACGTGTCGCCGTCCATGAACACGAAGTCCGAACCGTCGTGGTACAGGTACGTCATGTCGCGGCGGTCGACGGTTGCGGTGTCCACCTTGACGCCCGCGTTGAAGGTCTTGTCGACGACCTTGCCCGACAGGACGTTCTTCAGCTTGGTGCGCACGAACGCGGGGCCCTTGCCCGGCTTGACGTGCTGGAACTCGATGATCGACCACAGCTGGTTCTCGATGCTGAGGACAAGACCGTTCTTGAAATCGCTTGTGGAAGCCACTGGCTCTTACGTCTCCTCGTGTTTCTCGTGTTCAGGAACTGCCGTGCGTCACACGAGAGTAAGTTCCTTGCTGGTCATGGTCAGCAGCTCGGGACCGCCGTCACGGACGATGAGCGTGTCTTCGATCCGGACGCCACCGCGTCCCGAGAAATACACTCCCGGCTCGACGGTCACAGCTGCACCGCTCAGCAGTGTACCGGTGCTGGTGCGGGCAATTCCCGGCGCTTCGTGGATTTCCAGTCCGACGCCGTGGCCGAGCCCGTGGAGGAAGAACTCGCCGTAACCGGCCTCCTCGATCACCGAGCGCGACGCTGCGTCGACGGACGCCGTGCTCACACCAGGTGCAAGGGCGTCCCTGCCTGCCGTCTGCGACTGCAACACCAACGCGTACAGATCCTTCTGCCAGTCCTGCGGAGCGCCGATGACGAGTGTGCGCGTCATGTCCGAGTGATAGCCCCCGACCAGCGCTCCGAAATCGAACTTCACGAAGTCACCGGTCGCCAGGACCGCGGATGTCGGGCGGTGATGCGGAACGGCCGAGTTGGGCCCGGCTGCCACGATGGTCTCGAACGAGATTCCGTCGGCTCCGTGCTCGATCATCAGCGATTCCAGTTCTCGGGCGACCTCGAGTTCGGTACGTCCAGCAGCGACGGATCCACGCTCCACCAGCACCGCGAACGCGTCGTCCGCTGCCCGGCATGCATCGCGCAGCAGGGCTACCTCGTGCTCGTCCTTGACCATCCGCAGGTCCTCCACCAGACCGGGACTACGAACGAGATTCAGGGCGGAGTCGAGGCTCGTCCACGCCCGGTGCTGGTCGACCGTGACGACGTGGGATTCGAAGCCGATCGATGCGTTCCTGGGCGCGAGTTCGCCGCCCAGGAGGTACGACGCCGACGCGCGGTCGATCACGGCTCGCAGGTCCGGCACCTGATCGGCGACCTGGGTCACGTAACGCCCGTCCGTGCAGACGACCGTGTTGTCCTCGCGGCCCGGCGAATCGTGAATCGACACGATCAGCGCGGCGTTGGACCCGGTGAATCCGGTGAGGTAGCGAATGTTCAGAAGGTCGGTGACGAGCAGGGATTCGAGATCGTTCGCTTCCATGCTTCGCCGAAGAGCGGCGCGTCTGCCGCTGTGATCTACAGGCATCCCTACAAACTACCGCCGGACAGTTCTGTGGGGTCGGACACACCTACCGGCGCGTAGGGCTAGGCTGTCCCCCATGACAGGGTGGGTGGTACGCGGAATCGGCATGTGCTTGATCAACGTGGGGGTGCGAATTCTTCTCGGCGTCACTGTGACTCAGTGGCCTCTGCACGGATCGCAACTCCGGTGGCTGGGCATCGCGGTGGTGTTGATCGCCGTCGTCGTCTGGGCGGGGCTGGACGGCATTCGGGACCGGCGGAAGAATCCCGATCCGGACTACGGCGAGGACTTGACCATGGTCTGGCTCAAGGCTGCGGCATTGGGCGGCCTGGCTGCCGGTCTGGTGACCTGGCTGGTCCAGCTCATCGTCGACTTCAGCGTCGGTCAGAACACCCTCTTCTTCGAACTGACCTCCGGGGCCGCGTTCACGGTGTTGGTCATCTTCATTCCTGCCACCATCGCGGTCTTCCTGGGTCGGCTCCTGGCGGGGCGAGAAGCCAACAAGAAACTTGCGGCCGCGGACGAGGAGCACGCCAAGGAACGGCACGACCGCCATCCGGTGGACAGCACCGCAGGTGCTCCTCAGCAGTCCGGACGGCATCAGTCCGGTCGCGATCAGGCGGGCCGAGAGCAATCGCAATGGTCGGGAGACAACTCCGACACCGAGGTCTTCCCGGCGGTCGAGAAAGACAGGTAGTCCCCTGAGCTGACCGGTGAGGGCATGTGTGCACGTGCACACATGCCCTCACTGGTCAGAGCGGACGGGTCAGAGCAGGTCGGTCAGAGCAGGATGCCGGTGGACGACGAACCCGAGTTGTCCTTCGCGATGGCCGAGTAGGCCGCCACCAGCAGGGACGGGTCCGGTCCTTCGAGACGACCCGGCTTGGCCAGCCCGTCGAGCACAACGAAGCGCAGCAGCCCCGCACGGTTCTTCTTGTCGGACTGCATTCCCTTGAGCAGGTCGCCGAAGGCGTCGCCGTCGTAGCCCACGGGAAGTCCCACTGCTTCGAGCACACTGCGATGACGGTCCGCGGTCGCGTCGTCCAGGCGGCCCGCGAGCCGGCCCAATTCGGCTGCGAACACCAGGCCCACCGCGACTGCTGCGCCGTGGCGCCAGCGGTACCGTTCACGTCGCTCGATCGCGTGGCCGAGGGTGTGCCCGTAGTTCAGGATCTCGCGCAGGTTGGACTCCTTGAGGTCCGCGGCCACCACGCGTGCCTTGACCTCGACGGAACGCCGAATCAGCTCGGGCAGCACGGTGCCCGACGGGTCGAGCGCAGCCTCCGGGTCGGCCTCGATCAGGTCGAGGATCACCGGGTCGGCGATGAAGCCCGTCTTGATGACCTCGGCGAGACCCGCGACTATCTCGTTGCGCGGGACCGTTTCCAGTGTGGCCAGGTCGACCAGGACCGCCGACGGCTCGTGGAACGACCCGACGAGGTTCTTGCCGGCCTCGGTGTTGATGCCCGTCTTGCCGCCGACGGCAGCGTCGACCATCGCAAGCAGCGTCGTCGGGACGTGGACGATCTTCACGCCGCGCATCCACGTCGCAGCGACGAAACCCGCCAGATCTGTGGCGGCACCGCCGCCGAGGCTCACCACAGCGTCGGATCTCGTCAGTCCGATTCGTCCGAGAACCTCCCAGCAGAAGCCGGCCACGGCAAGTTCCTTGCCGTCCTCGGCATCGGGGATCTCGATGCGGTGAGCATCGATTCCCTTCGCCGCCAACGACTCTCGTACCACTTCGGCGGTCTCGGCCAGCGGAGGTTGATGAAAGATGGCAACGGTCGCCACACCGGCGAGTTCGTCGACTAGATCGTTCAACAATCCCCGTCCGATGATCACCGGGTAGGGAGCAGCCGTTTCGACCATGACGCGCACAGGCTCGGTCATATCGGTCACCTCACACTTTTCTGCTCGTGGTACTGGGTCAGTTTCGAGACGACCTGCCCGACAACCCGCGCCGGACTTCGACCGTCGGTACGTACTCGAATGGACGCGACTCCGCGGTAGAGAGGTCGACGTGTTCGCATCAGATGTTGGTACTTCGCGCGTGGATCGGGCCCGGCCAACAGTGGCCGGGCGGTGTTCGCGCCAGTGCGCCGCAGGCCCTCGGCGACACTGATCTCGAGGTACACGACGGGCAACGGCGCCAGAAGTGCTCGGGTCCGTTCGGACAACACCGAACCACCTCCGAGGGAGACGACGCCGGAGTGCGTCGCCAACGCCTCTGCGACGACGGTCTCCTCGATGCTTCGGAAGGCCGGTTCCCCATCTTGCGAGAAAATGTCCGCGATCGTGCGCCCCGTGGTCCGTTCGATGGCCACGTCGGTGTCCAGAAGCTCGAGCTCCAGCGCCGCGGCGACCCGTCGACCGATCGTGGACTTGCCGGCGCCGGGCGGGCCGACCAGCACCGCGTACGGAGTCATCGCGGAGGTCGGGCAGCTGTGCCCTTCACGTAGTGATCGACGTTGCTGACCGTCTCCGCCAACGAATCTCCACCGAACTTCTCCAACGCTGCCTGCGCGACGACGAGAGCCACCATGGTCTCGGCGACGACCCCCGCGGCGGGCACGGCGCACACGTCGGAACGCTGGTGAATGGCGACGGCTTCGTCGCCGGTACTCATGTCGACCGTCGCGAGAGCACGAGGCACCGTGGAGATGGGCTTCATGGCCGCGCGGACGCGGATGGCTTCACCGTTGGTCATGCCGCCCTCGAGCCCACCGGCGCGGTTGGTGGAACGGAGAATGCCGTCGGGCCCAGGTGTCATCTCGTCGTGCGCGGCGCTGCCGCGTCGACGGGCAGTCTCGAAGCCGTCGCCGACCTCGACACCCTTGATGGCCTGGATCCCCATGAGTGCGGCAGCGAGCCGTGCGTCGAGCCGCCTTTCGCCGCTGACGAAGGACCCGAGACCCACGGGCAACCCGTGCACGACGACCTCGACGATTCCGCCGAGGGTGTCGCCGTCTCGCTTGGCTGCTTCGATCTCGGCGATCATCGATTCCTCGGCCGCCTTGTCGAACGCCCGCACCGGACTTGCGTCGATGGCGTCGAGGTCGTCACCGTGCGGCGGCGGGCCGACGTAAGGGTCGGAGGCACCGATGGAGATGACGTGCGAGACGACGTCGACACCGAATGCCTGCTTCAGGAATCGACGGGCGACGGTGCCGATCGCCACACGAGCCGCGGTCTCACGCGCACTCGCGCGCTCGAGAACCGGGCGGGCGTCGTCGAATCCGTACTTGAGCATGCCGGAGTAGTCGGCGTGGCCCGGCCGTGGGCGTGTCAGCGGTGTGTTGCGTGCGAGATCCGACAGGACGCTCTGATCGATGGGATCGGCCGACATGACCTGCTCCCACTTCGGCCACTCGGTGTTACCCACCTCGATGGCGATGGGGCCACCGAGGGTACGACCGTGCCGCACACCGCCGGTGATGGTGACCTTGTCCGCCTCGAACTTCATCCGCGCACCTCGGCCGTACCCGAGACGGCGACGAGCGAGTTGAGTGGCAATGTCCTCGGAGTTCACCTCGACTCCCGCCACCATTCCTTCGAGAATGGATACGAGAGCGGGACCGTGAGATTCTCCGGCAGTTATCCAGCGCAGCACAGCGACATCTTTTCACGTCGGGGCCACGGTGATCGCCAGCAGGGTCGCCGCGCACATCGCCGGGCCGTGGGGCACTGCGACGTGGCGTCGCCCGGCGAGGACACAGGCCATCCCGGCCGCCCCGGTGAGCAGCGGCGCAGTCACGGCCGCCATGGCCCACGCGTCCACACCGAACTGTCCCGCGACGCCTCCGACGGTGAACGCCAACTTGACGTCACCGGCACCGAACGCGCGTGGCACCGCCAGGTGCACCACCAGATAACACCCGAACAATGCACCGGCGCCCGCGAACGTCGCACCGTACTCGTCACCGGTGACAGCCCATCCGATCAGTCCGGCCGCCCCGACGCCGGTGAGGAGGTTCGGGAGCCTGCGAGTCGCGAGGTCGACCGCGCTGGACACCACGCACCACAGGACGAACAGAGCGCACCACGTCACGGGAATCACTCTGGACCGAGCACCCGAGGGAGCCGACGCGACGTCCCAGCTCGGACATTGCCCTGTGCACAACCGCCGACCTGTGGACAACGCGCAGGCTGTTCACCGGACGGCGCTACGGCGCGGCGAGGGCGGCGCGCATCTCGTCCTTGGGTGCGGGCCGACCCGTGAACTGCTCGACCTGCCCGTACGCCTGGTTCAGCAGCATGGCCAGACCGGAGACGACGGTGCCGCCTGCGCCGCGGACTGCGTCGGCCAACGGAGTCGGCCACGGGTCGTAGATCGCGTCGAGGACGACGGGAGCCTGCGCCATCGCGTGTGCGTACGGTGCGGCGCCGTTCGCCGGAACGGTACTGACCAACACCGACGACGCAGCCGCAGTGTCGGCCAGTTCGGGATCGTCGACGGCCAGAAAAGCTGCGCGCACTCCCGACGCCGCCGCGCAGTCGAGGGTGTCCTGTGCTCTCTCACGCGAGCGTGCGACGACGGTGACCGATGTCGCGCCCAATTCGGCCAGGGCGACGATCGCCGGCCGTGACGTGCCACCGGCTCCGACGACGGTGACGGCCGTTCCCGTCAGATCGTCGGTCCCGGCTTCCCTCAACGCCCCGAGCACACCGTCGACGTCGGTGCAGTCAGCTCGCCAGTGCCCGTCGACGCGAACGAGCGTGTTGGCCGATCCAGCGAGCACAGCACGTTCGGTGCGTTCGTCGGCGTAGGTGAGGGCCGCGACCTTGCCCGGCATCGTCACCGACAGACCGATCCAGTCGGAGGCGAGCCCGTCGACGAGCCCGGGAAGCTGCTCCCCCGTGCATTCGATTCTCTCGTACGTCCAGTCGGTCAACCCGAGGGCGGCGTACGCAGCACGGTGGAGAAGCGGAGACTTCGAGTGCCCGATGGGGCTCCCCAGAACAGCAGCATGCACCGATCAGCGGCCGCTCTCGAGGAAGCCGTCCTCGACCAGTCCAATGTTCGCAAGGTGCTCGTCGTAGCTGCGGGTGAACAGCGTGTCGCCCGCCGCGTTGATGGTGACGAAGTACAGCCAGTCACCGTCGGCCGGCGCTTCGACCGCTTCCACCGCCGCGACGCTCGGCGCGGCGATCGGAGTGGCCGGGAGTCCTTCCATCGCATAGGTGTTCCACGGAGTAACGGTCGCCCGGTCGAGGTCGGTCGTCGCGACCTCGGTGGTGTCGAGCGCGTAGTTGACCGTCGAGTCGAACTCCAGCTTCTGAGGCTCGGCCAGGCGGTTGATGATCACCCGCGCGACCTTGCTGAAGTCCGCAGGCAACGACTCACGTTCGACGAGGGATGCGGCGACCAGAGTCTGATACGGATCGAGGCCGGAATTGGTTCCGGCGGTCAGGATTCCGGTGCTCTCGTACGTAGTGGCGCTCTCGGACACGAGCTGACTCAGGATCTCGCCCGGCGTGGCGGTGGGATCGATGTCCCAGCTGCCTGCCGCGATCAGTCCTTCGAGTTGACGATCACGATCGGGGACCCCACGTACCTGATCGGTTGCCCATGCCGGGACCCCCAACGCAGTCGGGTCGTCGACGCCACCCGCGGCGTTGAAGTCCTCGTACGAGATGCAGGTGGGGGTTCCGCTTCCCGTCGCGTCGACGCAACTGGCCTCGGACAACAGCGTGTAGATGCCCTTCTTGACCGCGTCGGTGTTGACGTCACGAGAGTCGTGCAGCTGGCGTCCCTCGGAGATCACCACACTTCCGACGCGCGACGCCGGGTCCACCAGAGTGGCGACGGCTTCGGATGCCGGCACATTGCTGGGCAGCAGGTAGTAACCCGGCTGCACCGACGCCATCGCGGAGTTCTGGACTGCGGCGCCCATGAACGCCCCCTCGCTGGCGACGACTCCCTTGGCGACGGCCTCGCCGCCGATCTGCTGCGCCGTGTCACCGGGATGGACCCGGACGACGACGGAGTCTCCGCGGGCACCGGCCGGGTAATCCTCCGCGACGACAGCGCCACCGGAGAACCGGTCGTACACGAAGTAGCCTCCGCCCGCGAGCACGAGAATCAGGACGAGGCCGAGTGTGGCCCCGATGATGCGGCCGCGCTTGCGCCGGCTACCGGCTTTGCGTGCGTGCCTTGTCTGCGCCCTGCTCCGGCCGACCTCCTGCGGCAGGCCTCTGGGGGCAGCGCCCTCGTGTACGGCACGATGGAACTCGCTGCCCTCCCCGGTCGGGTAGCCGATCGGATCGGTGTGGGCCTCGTCCTCGTGCTGCCTGTAGTTCACTCGCCGACCTCCGGGATGCGACTCTGCTCTTCCGACGGGGTGGAAACTGGGTGTTCTTGCCGAGCGAGATGCGCCGAACGTTCGTCCAGCCATCCCTGAAGGATTGCGACGGCCGCGGCCTGATCGATCACGCCGCGTTGGGCTTTCGCGCGAACGCCGCTGTCGCGCAGCGCACGCGACGCCGTCACCGTGGTGAGTCGTTCGTCGGCCATACGGATCGGAACGTCCGGTATGTGCCGTGCGAGTACGCGAGCGAAACCCTGGGCTGCTTTGACGGCGGAGCCGCTCTCGCCGCGCAACGTCCGCGGCAACCCGACGACGATCTCGACGACCTCGTATTCGCGGGCGAGCTCGACGACACGAGCGACATCGGATGCGTCCGCGCCTTTCGCCTTGGCTCTGGCCACGGTCTCGACCGGAGTGGCCAGTACGCATCCCGGGTCGCTCGATGCGACACCGATACGGACACTGCCGACGTCGATCCCGAGCCGTCTCCCTGGTCCCGGGTCGTCGAACCCTGGCCGATCCGGCGTCCGACCGGCGCCGGATCGGGCTGTGGATTCGCTCACGATCAGGCGTCGACTGCTTCGGAGATACGAGCACGGACGGCCACGAGGGCCTGGGCGATGCCGTCCGGATCGGATCCGGAACCCTGCGCGGAATCGGCTTTACCGCCGCCACGTCCGCCGATCGCCGGACCGAAACTGCCGACGAGTTCGCCTGCCTTCACGCCTGCGTCCTGAGCGGCCTTGTTGGTGACGACGACGAACGGCACCTTGCCGTCCACCGAGCCGAACAGCACGACGACCGCCGGGTCACTGCCGAGCCTGCCTCGTACGTCGGTCGCGAGGGTCCGCAGGTCGTTTCCGCCCACACCGTCCGGTGCCCGAGAGATGACCGCCCGAACGCTGCCGATCCGCTCCGCGCCGGCGGCCAGATCCCCGGCCGAGGACAGAACCGCAGCAGCCTTGACGGCCTCGAGCTCCTTCTCCGCCACGCGGAGCTTCTCCACCAGCGTCTCGATTCGGGCCGGCACTTCCTCGCTCGGAACCTTCAGGGACGACGCGACTCCCGCGAGAAGCGCACGTTCCTTCGCCAGGTACCGGTACGAATCGAGTCCGACGAATGCCTCCACGCGGCGCACACCCGACCCGACCGACGACTCTCCCAGCAATGTGACGGGCCCGATCTGCGAGGAATGCTCGACGTGCGTGCCGCCGCACAGCTCCATCGAGAACGGCCCGCCGATCTCCACGACACGCACCTCGTCGCCGTAGTTCTCACCGAACAGCGCCATCGCGCCCATCGCCTTGGCACTCGCGAGATCAGTCACGGACGTGTTGACCGCGAAGTCGGCGCCGATCGCATCGTTCGCGACGGCTTCGATGTCGCTTCGCTGCGATTCCGTCAGCGCACCCTGCCACGAGAAGTCGAACCGCAGATAGCCGGGCTTGTTCAGCGAACCGGCCTGAGTTGCGTTGGGGCCCAGAATCTGTCGGAGTGCGGCGTGCACCATGTGCGTACCCGAGTGGCCCTGCGTCGCGCCCTTGCGCCACGCCGGATCGACGGACACACGTACCACGTCGCCTTCGGTGATCTGCCCTGTCTGCACCGTCACCTTGTGCGTCCACACCTTCTTGGCGATCTTCTGCACATCGTCGACCTCGACCGACAGTCCAGGCGCCGTGATGGTGCCGATGTCCGCGATCTGACCACCGGACTCCGCATACAGCGGACTCCGGTCGAGGATCACCTCGACAGATTCCCCGGCAGTGGCCGTCGGGACACGGACGCCGCCGGAGATCAGGGCGAGAACGTTCGCCTCCGAGGACAACTCGTCGAACCCGGTGAACTCGGTCGGCCCACGATCGACGAAATCCTTGTACACCGACAGGTCGGTGTGCGCATGCTTGCGGGCCCGGGCGTCGTCCTTGGCGCGTTGACGTTGCTCGGCCATGAGCGACCGGAACCCGTCCTCGTCGACGGTCAGCCCCGCCTCCGACGCCATCTCGAGCGTCAGGTCGATCGGGAATCCGTAGGTGTCGTGCAGCGCGAACGCTTCGGCACCGCCGATCGTCTTCCTGCCCGAGGACTTGACCGTCTCCGCGGCCGTGTCGAACAGCTTGGACCCCGAAGTCAGGGTCTTCAGGAACGCCGTCTCCTCGCCGACCGAGACGTTGAGGATGCGGTCGAACCCGGAGACCAACTCGGGGTACGACTCGGCCATCGTGTCTCGGACGACGGTGATCAGCTGAGCCATCGTCTGATCCGGTGCACCGAGCAGACGTGCGGACCGCACGATTCTGCGCAGCAGACGCCGCAGTACGTAACCGCGTCCGTCGTTGCCGGGGTTGACTCCGTCGGAGATCAGCAGTGCCGCCGTGCGGGCGTGGTCCGCGATGACACGAAAACGAACATCGTCGGTGTGATCGACGCCGTACGTGCGTCCGCTGAGTTCCTCGGCCTTGGCGATGACCGGACGTACCAAGTCGGTCTCGTACACGTTGTCGACGCCCTGCAGCAGGAACGCGACACGCTCGACGCCCATCCCGGTGTCGATGTTCTGCTTCGGCAGCGGACCGAGGATCTCGAAGTCGTCCTTGCTGATCCCCTGGCCGCGCTCGTTCTGCATGAAGACGAGGTTCCAGATCTCGATGTAGCGATCCTCGTCGGCCTCGGGACCACCGTCGACTCCGTACTCGGGGCCACGGTCGTAGTAGATCTCGGAGCACGGACCGCACGGCCCGGGGATGCCCATCGACCAGTAGTTGTCCGCCATGCCGCGACGCTGGATCCGCTCGTCCGGAATCCCGGCGAGTTCCTTCCACAGCGCGATTGCCTCGTCGTCGTCGAGGTACGCCGTCACCCAGATGCGCTCGGGATCGAACCCGTAGCCACCGTCCTCGACGCTTCCCGTCAGCAGCGACCACGCGAACTTGATGGCGTCACGCTTGAAATAATCGCCGAACGAGAAATTGCCGGCCATCTGGAAGAAGGTGTTGTGGCGCGTCGTGATCCCGACGTTCTCGATATCCAGTGTGCGGACGCACTTCTGGACGCTGGTGGCCGTTGCGTACGGCGGAGTCTGCTGACCCAGGAAGTACGGAACGAACTGCACCATGCCCGCATTGACGAACAGCAGGTTGGGGTCGTCGAGCACGAGCGAGGCACTGGGCACTTCGGTGTGCCCCGCCTTCACGAAGTGGTCGAGGAAGCGCCTGCGAATGTCATGGGTTTGCACTGGTACAGGTTAACCGGAGAACCACGGCGCCCGCGCATGCGCCGCGACCTGCGCGTCATCCACCGCGCACGATCCTGCGGAGCTTGCCGACGCGTGTGCCGATCTCCCGTTCGACTCCGTGATCGGTGGGTTCGTAGTAGTTCACCCCGACCAGCTCGTCGGGCGGGTACTGCTGACGAAGAACCCCACCGGGATCGTTGTGCGGGTACTTGTATCCGACCGCGTTGCCGAGCGCCTCGGCGCCCTTGTAGTGGCCGTCACGAAGATGAGGAGGGACGGTGCCGGACTTCCCTGCCGCGACGTCGGCCATGGCCGCACCGAGTGCAGCGATCACAGCACCCGATTTGGGTGCCGTCGCCAGATGGATGGTGGCCTGAGCCAGCGCCAGCCGCGCCTCCGGCATACCGATCATCTGCACCGCCGTCGCGGCGGCCGTCGCGGTCTGAAGCGCAGTGGGGTCTGCCATACCGACGTCCTCGCTCGCATGAACGACGAGTCGCCTGGCGATGAACCGAGGGTCCTCCCCTGCCGTGATCATCCGTGCCAGATAATGCAGTGCCGCATCGACATCCGACCCACGAATCGATTTGATGAACGCGCTGATGACGTCGTAGTGCTGGTCTCCGTCGCGGTCGTACCTCACCGCCGCCTTGTCCACGCTCGCTTCGACGGTCGCCAGATCCAGCACCGGCCCGGTAGCCGCACCCGCCGCTGCCTCCAGCGCGGTCAGTGCGCGTCGGGCATCACCTGCAGCGAGTCGGACGAGATGTTCCATCGCGTCCTCGTCGATGGACACCGCACCGTCGAGTCCGCGTGGATCGTTCGCAGCGCGGGTCAGCAACATCTCGATGTCCGACGACGCGAGAGGCTGCAACTGCAGCACGAGCGACCTCGACAGCAACGGTGACACCACCGAGAACGAGGGATTCTCCGTCGTCGCGGCGACCAGAAGCACGATGCGGTTCTCCACCGCGGCGAGCAATGCGTCCTGCTGTGTTTTGGAGAACCGGTGTACCTCGTCGATGAAGAGGACGGTCTGTTCACCCGCAGTCAATCGACGTCGCGCGAGATCGATGACCCCGCGGACTTCCTTCACGCCGGCCGACAACGCGGACAGGGCCTCGAACTTTCGTCCGGTTGCGCCCGAGATGAGCGAGGCGAGCGTGGTCTTGCCCGTCCCCGGAGGTCCGTAGAGCATGACCGACGACGCGCCGGAACCGTCGACGAGCCGGCGCAGCGGTGCTCCCGGCTTGAGCAGATGGCTCTGGCCGACGACCTCGTCCAGCGTGACGGGGCGCATCCGCACCGCCAACGGCGCCTCGGGTGGCGTGTACGGACGCGCCTGAAACGACTGTTCGGGGACCGAATCCAGCTCACCCGGGGTGGATGGCTCGTCGGTCGGCGCGTCGAACAGACCGTGTTCGTCGTTGTCGTCGAGACCGGAGCCGAAACTCGCGTTCATTCCCCGATCAGCGATCCCACTTGCTCTCCAGCGCCGTGACAACGCGGAGGGCGAACGCGGCGACATCGGTGTCACCCGTCCGAGTTGCTTGGTCGACGAGGACGTTCCATCGAGAGATGAGCGCATCCGAACGCGGCACCGACAGATGATGCGCGCGCGCAGCAGCGATACGGGTGTGGTCGTTCGGGAGGAACCAGTACGTCGTCAACCAGACCCAGATGAGCTGCGCATCCAGGATCTTCGACGCCAGAACACCGTCGTCGGCCAGATGCGGCCAGATGCCGACGACCTCGGCGCGCCACGCGTCGATCATGGCCTGCGCTCGGTCGGCGGACAGCTCGAAGTGGCACAGGCAGCCGGGGAACGACGCCAGCGCGTACGTGATGTCCAGTGTGGCGTCGCGGAAGCCACCCCACTCGTAGTCCAGGAAGCGGACACCTTCCTCGTTGACGAGGATGTTGTCCGGGCAGAGGTCGGACGGACTGAAAGCACGAAACGCACCGTGGGCGAACAGACGGCCGCTGCGCTCGACGCGTTCACGCACAGCATCCGGAGTGTCGGTGATGCCGAGGTCCTCCTCGAGCATCCGGGGGACGGCGACGAGCGCGTCGGGGATCTGCGCCGAGATACCGTCGGCACTGGTCGGTACACCGGCCCGACGGAGCAGTGCCGCGAAATCGTCTTCTCGGCCCACCGTCGCAGCGTGCATACGCCCGAGCGCCTGCGCCATGGCCATCAGCGAGTTGGTGACCGACGCTGCATCGGAGTGCTTCAGTAGCGCCGTGATGGGGCTCGCGTCGCCGAGATCGCTGAGAATCAGCAGACGTGCACCCAGATCGTAGGCGAGCAGATCCGGACCTGGCCTGCTGTCGGTGGCGAGTGCCGTGGCGAATTGATACGACGCGGCTTCCCGAAGAAACGCCGAGGGGCCACCGGACTCGGTGTCGGCCGCCGAGTCGACCTCGGGGCCGAGATCGGCAGACGCTTCCCTGACCTGCTTGATCACGAGAGTGCGTGGCAGCTGAAAGGGGTTTTCCGCCACCCGAACTCGGAGGACGGTTGCTTGACCACTGCCTCCGAGATCGACTGGGTCCACCAGCCTGACAGGTGCGCCGGTGCGCCTCGTCAGCAGGTGCTGAGCGGCGGCCACCACCTCGGATACAGGGTCTGCCAATGTTGCGGTCATCGGCTACCAAGATACCCGGTAGTTCCGACAGACTGTGGCGCCTGACGGCACCTACTGGAGGAACCTACGTACCGATTTCGTCACGACGCAGGAAAACCGACCGGAGCGACGTCCACGGACACCGAGATGCTGCTTTCCTCCGCCTCGGTGTAGATGACGCCTCGTAGTGGCGGAACGTCGGCGTAGTCACGGCCCCACGCCACCGTCGTGTACCGCTCGTCGACGAGTTGGTCGTTGGTCGGGTCGAAGGCGAGCCATCCAGCCGCGCCGGTCCACACGGCAGCCCAGGCGTGGGTGGCGTCCACCCCGATCATCCGTTCCTTGCCCGGTGGGGGTTCGGTAGCCAGGTAGCCGGACACGTATCGAGCAGCAAGACCTTTCGCCCGCAGGCACGCGATCGCGAGCCTGGCGAAATCCTGGCACACGCCCGATCGCGCCTCGAGCACGTCCGCGACTTTCGTCGACACCGTCGTGGAGCCGGACTGGTAGGTGAAATCGGTGAAGATGCGGTGCGTCAGATCGACGATCGCCTCTCGGAGTGGCCGACCTGCCGGAAAGCTCGCCTCCGCGTACGCCACGACGCCGTCGGTGATCTCCGGCGTGACGAGGTCGAGAACGAACTCCACGGCCGTGGCACGTGCACCGGACGCGGTGTACTCCCCCGGTGCCTGCGGCCTGGCCGTCTCCCACGGTTCCGTCGCACCCGACTCCAGGTCCCGAGTGGACGGCTCGTCGACCTCCACGAGCGAATCGGCGGTCACGACCAGTCTGTCGTGGTCGCTCGTCACGTGGAAGTACACGTCCTCGTTTCCGAAGACATCGACGCCGTAGGACTGATCCGTCGGCGCCGGCTGCACCTCGACCGACTTCTCGAGGCAACGCTGACCCTCGAACTCCCGCGGAGCGAGAAACCCGCGTCCGTACGACGAGGTCACGCGATCCGAATACGTGTAGGTGGTGATGTGCCGGATTCTGTACCGCCTGCTCATCGGAAATCACCACTTCCCGTCGTCTGACGTTGCGAGAGGTTACCGCCGACCGTCCCCCACAGCGGCTGAGTCCCGCCGGGAAGCACCATGTGCGTCGCAAGCACCACACGAGAGAGTTCCTCGAGCTGATCGTGAATGCCGTCCACCAACTCGACGAGGTCCACCCGCCTGCCCGAGGCGTCGACGCTTTCGAGGTCGCCCGGATCCACGCGTCGCAGCCGCACCGCGATCTGTTCGACGAGTTGTTCCGCCCGCGACGTGCCCGACGCGTCGGGAAGCGCTCCGAGATCGTCCTTGACTCGATCCAACTGATAGACCAACGATCGTGGGTTGTATTCGTCGAACAACAGCAGCTGCGCGACGGCGGCGGGGCGTGCACGGCCCCGGTTGCGGCGACGATAGATCACCGACGATTCCGCCGCGCCGAGCACGGAATCGATGACCGCCTGCTCGGTCGACGGTGTCAACGCATGGCTCAGCGTGGCGGACAGCAGTGCCGTCAGCTGAAGCCCGCGCTCGATCCGGCGGCCGCAGTCCATCAGGTACCAGCCCGCGTCACGCACCATCGACTCGGACGCCAGACCGGACAGTGACAGCAAACCGCGCAGCACCGAAGACTGCGACGCCGCCAGTTGTGCGCCGTCGGCGGTGTCGGTGTCGGCTAGCTCGCCCAGCGCTGCCTCGATCCGGCTCAGAACAGCCCAGGTGTCGTTCGACAGCTGATCCCTGACACCTCGCGCGGCTTGCTGCAGACGATCCACCGACTGTGCGACCGAGCCGAGTCGGTCCACGTCGAGCATCAGCGACCGAAGCTCGGCGACCGCGTCGGCGCAGACGTCCTCGTCGAAGAAGCCGGGGCCGGTACGAGACACCTTCGTCACGGCCTGCAGCAGGATGGGCAGGCTGTCGCTGCCGTCCAGCCACGGCATCGAGCGGTAATCCTGGTGTCGTTCGCGCGCCGCGATCAACAGACGTGTCATGTCCTCGGCGCGTTCGCTGTAGCGCCCGAACCAGAACAGATCGCCGAGCACGCGGGGCGAGCTGACGACGTCGACGTTCTCGGTCGCCGCGTACTGCGGCAATTCCTCGACCGAGGCGGGCGGCGTGTGGGCAGCCGAATCGGCCGTGGTCACCCGCTCGGCGGAACGCACCCACACGTCCTTCGACGCCACCGTGATCAGCGGGTCCGCCACGGGCGAGGTGACCAGGACCTGCCCCAGGCCGCCCGTCATCGGCGTGTATCCCGTTCGCTGGGCGACGCTGAACAGCCTCATCCCGACTTCGGCGGCACCGATCGTGCCGCCGAAACCCGACCCGGCGGGTGCACTGGAGAACTCGGGGACTTCCTGACCGACCCACGCCCACGGCTCGGCACGCAGACGATCGACGAATTCGCCTGCCGCGAAATCGGTCAGGTCGTGGCCGACGACGGTGTCACGAGTCGTCACGGATCGGAAGATCAACGAGCGAACGCCTGCCGTCAGACGCGAGACCCCGTGCTGCTCCCCGCCCCAGATCGACGGCGTCGACTCGAGCAGCAGGTCCTCGTCGAGCAACGCACGACTCAGCGCGGGTAGAAGAGAAGGAAGTGCCGGATTCTCGAGCACACCACTGCCGAGGGTGTTGACCACGGTGACTGCACCGCGACGTAGAACCTCGACCAGCCCCACGACACCCAACCGCGAATCGGGACGCAGATCCAACGGGTCGGTGAACTCGGCGTCGACGCGCCGCAGGACCACGTCCACCCGGCGAAGTTTGCCGAGCGAACGCATCCACAGGCATCCGTCGCGCACCACCAGATCGGCGTTCTCCACCAGCGGGAACCCGAGCACAGTGGCGAGGTACGCCTGGTCGAAAGCCGTCTCCGAGTGCGATCCGGGACTGAGGACCACGACGACGGGGTCCTCGGCAGCCGCGGGGGCGGCGTCGATGAGCGCAGACCGGACAGCGCGAGCGAACGTCGACAACGGGCGCGGATTCGTGTCCTGGAACAACTCGGGCGTCGCCCGCGACATCACACGGCGGTCCGCGAGCGCGTACCCGATTCCCGACGGCGCCTGTGTTCGATCGGCGACCACTCGGAACCGACCGTCGGATGCCCGGCCCACGTCGGCGGCGTGGAAGAACAGTTGCCGTGGACCTGGCACGGTGATCCCGTGCGCCTCACGGACGTACCCGGGGTCGCCGAACACCAGTTGCGGAGGAATCACACCGTCGGTGACCGTGCGCATGTCGCCGTAGAGATCGGTGAGAACTGCATCGAGCAGACGCGCGCGCTGGATCAGTCCGGCCTCGAGAACATCCCAGTCCTCGGCGGCCAGCACCAGCGGAATGCCGTCGAGGCCCCACCTCACCGGAGTCGTGAGCGCCTCGGACGCCCCCACCGACACGGGGTTGTACGTGATCCCGTGCTCGTCGACGAGGCTGCGAACTCGATTCTGCAGGGCGCGTTCGCCTCCGCGACCGGCCCGATCGAGCCCGACGATCAGTTCCGACCACTGCCGACGGAGGCCCGAGACTTTCCCGTCTCTCTCGCCGGGGCCGTCACTCAGCAGTTCGTCGTACCGGTCGTCCGAACCCGGCAACCCGCGCCGACGGCTGCGATACGCCTCGACCGCTTCCGTCGACGCGAATCCGACCGTCGAACCGGGCGCACCCGACGACGTCACCGACTCGGGCGACGCGCCGACAGGGGCCGCGCTGCTCGGTGTCGCATCCACGGGCACCATCGAGTCGTCATTCCTTCCGTCGGGCGTCGCGGGTGGCCGCGCGGGCCACTAGCCGGCGTAGACACCCGTACGCCGGAGATCCAACATGCCAGGCGCCGTCACGTCGATCGATTGGCGCGCCTGCAACTCGAGCAATCTTGCTACGTCCACCTTGCCGGAGGTGAACCCGCCCTCCTCGAATCGACCGTTGCGGCGCGCCTCGGCCTCGACCGAGTTCACCGGCGGCCCGTCGTAGGACCGCCCACCTGGATGAACCACGTGGTAGGTGCAGCCTCCGACTGCTCGTCCCGTTTGCTTTTCCACGAGGTCGAACCGAAGCGGACTCTGTACCTCGATGGTCGGGTGCAGTGCACTCGGCGGCTGCCACGCCCGGTAGCGGACGCCGGCGACCTGAACGTCCTGCCGTTCGGTCCGCAGCATCGGCACCGGAACCCCGTTGCACGTGACCATGTATCTGCCATCGTCCGCACCGGCGATCTTCACCTGAAGCCGCTCGACGGACGAGTCGACGTACCGGGCGGTGCCGGACGACGTCGACTCCTCGCCCAGTGTGTTCCACGGTTCGATCGCGCCGCGCAGTTCCAATTCCGCATCACCGATCACGGTGGTCCCCAACCGCGGAAACCGGAATTCGGTGAAGGGGTCCAGCCAGCTGGTGTCGAATTCGATATCGTGCTCTCTCAGGTCCTCCGCGACTCGGCCGATGTCGCTGATCACGAAGTGCGGCAACATGTACCGGCCGTGCAGGTTCGACCCGTGCCGAATCAGCGGCGCGTCGAGCGGTGTGTCCCAGAACCTCGACACCATCGACCGCACGAGCAGCGACTGCACCATCGCCATCTGGTGGTGCGGCGGCATCTCGAATCCGCGCAGTTCCAGCAGACCCAATCGGCCGCGTGTGCTGTCCGGGCTGTAGAGCTTGTCGATGCAGAACTCCGCACGGTGTGTGTTGCCGGTGATGTCGGTCAGCAGATGGCGAAGCGCGCGATCCACCACCCATGGCGACCCAGTCCGATCCGACCCCGTCAACCTCTGGATTTCACTGAACGCGACCTCCAGTTCGTACAGCGCCTCTTCGCGGCCCTCGTCGGCGCGCGGCGCCTGCGACGTCGTTCCGATGAAGCGACCCGAGAACAGATACGACAACGACGGATGTCTTTGCCAGTGAGTCAGGAGCGACACCAGCAGGTCCGGTCGGCGCAGAATCGGCGAATCCGACGGCGTGACGCCACCCAGAGTGATGTGGTTGCCGCCGCCGGTCCCCCGCGTCGTGCCGTCGTTGTCGAATCCTTCCGTGCTCAGCCGTGATCGGCGTGCTTCGCGGTACAGCGTCTCCATCAGCTCGTTCTGTTCCGCCCAGGACGACGACGGTTGAACGTTCACCTCGATGACGCCGGGATCGGGGGTGACTGTCAATGTCTGCACGCGTGGATCCGACGGAGGTCCGTAGCCCTCGATGACGACGGGCGTCTCGATCGCCGACGCGGCGTCCTCCACCCGAGCGACCAGATCGACGAAGTCCTCCAACCGGTCCACGGGAGGCATGAACACATGCAGGATGCCCTCCCGCACTTCGGCGACGAGCGCCGTCACGCCGTTGCCGCCGACGACGCCCCGATTCGACTCGTTCGCCAGTGCGAGTCGCGCGTATCGCGCCTCGGCCGGGTCGACGGGCCGAGGTGGACGCTGCGTCATCTGACGCGCAGGCAACGGATCCTTGCGGTCGGTCGGGTCCGACGGATTCTCCGGCGGACCACCGGTCCACGAGATGGCACTGAGCGGAAGCCGCAAGCCTGCGGGCGAGTCGCCCTCGAGAAGCACGATGCGACCACGGCGGAGAGTCCAATCCGCGCTGCGCCACCCCGTGCCGTCGGGAGTTCTGCCGATGGGCAGAACGAACGCCGCTGGTTCGTCGGTACTGGACTCGAGCTTCGCCAGCAACGCCGCACGGGCGTCCGGGGTGTCGGTGCCGGGTTCGATGTCGGCGTCGACGGGCGGATCGCCGTACGGCTGCCGGACGTAGTCGAGTAGCCGCACCAACGGATCCTCGAACGCCGGTCGTGCCTGCTCTGCCGGTAATCCCAGGCCTTCCACCAGTTTTTCCACCAGAGCCCGGGACGCGGAGTTGTCCACGTCGGCGGGCCGCTCGTCGGCAGGAAGCCACGGATCGGCGATCAGATCGGAGTCGCTCCACAACGATTCACCGTCGGTCCGCCAATACAGACCGACCTGCCACCGCGGCAACGGCTCACCGGGGTACCACTTGCCCTGGCTGCGTTGGACCAACCCGTCGGGTGCGTAGATGGTGCGCAGACGCTCGGCGAGTGCGCTGGCCAGGATTCGCTTGTGCGGACCGTCGGCGGTGGTGTTCCATTCGGGCGCGTCCTGATTCTCGATGGCGACGAACGTCGGCTCACCTCCCACCGTCAATCGAATGTCCTGCGCACTCATGCGGGCATCGAGCGTCGATGCAGTCCGCCGGATGGCGTCCCACTGCTCCTGGGTGTACGGCAGTGTCGTGCGCGGGTCCTCGTGTACCCGAACCACGGTGTTGGAGAAGTCCAGCTCTGCGGTGCATTTGCTCGTGGCGCCGGAAATGGCTGCCGCCGTGGACGGGTGCGGCGTCGCCGACAGAGGGATGTGGCCTTCGCCCGCGAACAATCCGGAGGTCGGGTCCATCCCGACCCACCCCGCACCCGGGAGGTAGACCTCCGTCCACGCGTGGAGGTCCGTGAAGTCGGCTGCAGGCCCGGACGGACCGTCGAGAGACTTCACGTCGGACGCGAGCTGCACGAGGTACCCGGACACGAACCGCGCGGCCAATTTCATCTGGCGCAGAACGGACACCAGCAACCACGCCGAGTCTCGACACGAACCGACAGCTGTGGTCAGCGTGTGGTCCGGGCTCTGCACACCCGGTTCCATCCGCACCGAGTAGCCGACGTCGCCGAGGACGGCTTGGTTCGCCATCACCAGAAAATCGATGGTGCGCAGCGTGTCACCGCGTTCGCGTGCCGCCGCCTCCAACTTCTCCACCCACGTGGACACGACCGGCCCTGGGCCACTTCCTTCTTCGTCCTCGTCGACGGGCCGCAGATACGGCTCCAGATCCGGCAGGTCCGCCTTGTCGTACTGAAAACCGAAATGCTCCGCCCAGTCCTCGACGAAGAAGTCGAGCGGGTTGATGACGGCCATGTCGGCGACGAGCCCGACAGTGATCGACATGTGATCGGTTCGTTCCGGAAAAACGACGCGTGCCAGAAAGTTTCCGAACACGTCCTGCTGCCAATTCACGAAATGCTCGGCAGGTTCGATCTTCAGCGAATACGCTTCGATCGGTGTCCGAGAATGCGGCGCAGGCCGCAGTCGGATCTCGTGCGGAAACACTTGGACCGTGCGGTCGAACGAGTAACTTGTTCGATGTTCCAGAGCGACCTTGATGCCCACGGCGAGCCCCTCACAAATCTCGAATCGGTAAGAACCACCAACCTTAGAGGTCCTCAGCTGTGCCCGCTCGGTGGAGAATCGACGACGAAACCAAACGGGCGGTGGGCGCGTAGTGCTTGACACGCACCCCCGGGTGCGGTTCGCTCAGCGTCGAAATCCAGACATTTGTCAACGACTCAACATCACGTCAGTCGAGGGGAACATCAGTGAGCGAGAACCCGCCCAACGGACCTCAGTACGGTTCGGATCCGAATCAGCCTCAGTATCCCCAGAACCCAGCCGGCGGGTACCCGCCTCCCGGAAACGCCGGTGGATATCCGCCTCCCGGTAGCTACCCTCCCCCCGGCAACTACCCACCACCTCCGGGCAACTACCCGCCGCCGCCGGTCGGCGGTAACGCCGCATACGGGTCCGGTTCACAGTTGCCCGGAGGCGGGCAACCAGGGAGCCTCGGACTACGTTTCGGCGCACGTCTGATCGACGGCATCATCGTCGGAATCGTGCTCGCGGTCTTCTACGTGATTCTTCCATCCGGGTTCTTCGGCAGCCTCCTCTTCGGAATCATCTCCGCAGTCCTCGGATTCTCGTATTTCGTCTTCCTCGAATCGTCCCGCGGACAAACCTTCGGCAAGCAGTTGCTGGGACTGCGCACGGTGGGAGTCGCCGGAGGCAACCCAACTCAGGCAGAGGCTGCGAAACGCAACGCCTTCATGCTTCTCAATGTCGTCCCCCTTCTCGGCGGACTCCTGGTGTTCATTGCATACATCGTCATCGCGGTGACCATCAATTCCAGCCCGACCAAGCAGGGCAAGCACGACGAGATCGCCGGCGGAACCCAGGTCATCACCACGAAGTGACCCGCTGAACGATCAGCGAGCGGGCCCGCCTCCACATCGGCGGGCCCGCCC
>NZ_JMEX01000005.1:400678-422303 GCF_000760735.1 Rhodococcoides fascians A44A
ACCTGCCGGTTCGGTCCGCAGACGCGGATCGGTGCGGCACAATCGATCGACCACTGATGAGGAGACATCGTGAGCGAGAACCCACCGAACGGACCCCAGGACGGCAAGGACAACGATCCCGAGCAGTCCGGTCACCCGGGCAGTAACACGCCTCCGGGCAATTACCCACCGCCTCCGGGCAATTACCCACCGCCTCCGGGCAATTACCCACCGCCTCCGGGTAGTTATCCCCCGCCGCCCGGAAACTATCCGCCCCCGTCCGGCGCCTACCCACCACCGCCCGGAAACTACCCGCCACCTCCGGGCAGCTATCCCCCGCCGCCCGGCAACTACCCACCACCGCCCGGCAACTATCCGCCATCCCCGGGTTACGGCGGCCAGGGTTACGGCGGACACGGCGTCGGCCTGCCGCCCACGCTGAACGTCGGTGATGCGCTCTCGTTCGGCTGGAACAAGTTCAAGGACAATGCAGGCGTCTGGATCGGCATCGTCGTCATCGCCGCAGTCGTTCAGGTGATCTTGAACCTCGTTTTCGGTCGCTCGGGGAATTCGGGTGACGTGTCCGCGTTGTTCGGCATCTGGTCGATCATCGGCACCGTCGTCTCGGCGATCGTGGGGTACATCATCAATGCCGCGTTCATCCGTGGCGCTCTGCACGAGGTCGACGGCAACAAGCCCGCCATCGGGTCCTTCTTCCAGTTCGCCAACGTCGCCTCGATCATCATCGCCAGTGTTCTCGTCGCCATCATGGTTCTGGTCGGGTTCGTCCTGCTCGTCATCCCGGGTCTCGTTCTGACCTTCCTGTCGTGGTGGACACTGCAATTCGTCATCGACCGCAACGAGGACGCCGTCGCCGCCATCAAGTCCAGTTTCCGAGCGATCTCCTCGAACGCAGGACAACTGTTCCTCTTGGCCCTCGCCATCATCGGGATCAACATCCTCGGAGCCATCCCGTGCTTCCTCGGGTTGCTCGTGACCATCCCGATCTCCGCCATCGCGTCGACCTACGCGTATCGCATCGTGTCCCGCACGGCTGCGGTCTAGATCCCGGCGCGATTTCGAGCATCAGACTGCTCGGTATCGAAATCGTCGGTCACTCGCCGTATTGTTCTGTCGTCGCCTGGGTCCACCGTCCGAACACGGGCCGGTCCAGGCGACGACAGACAGGAAGATTCCGGCGAGAGGGAGATGTTGAACGACCACGACGGCGGCGGTACGAGCAACACCGGGGGCGGCGCCCCGGATCCAGAGCAGGGCGCACCGCAGGATCAGAACCCGCAAGAGGGGTACACCCAGCAACCGTACGACCCTCGGCAGCAGGGCCTCGGCGGCTACCCTCAGCAGCCCGGAAATCCCACACCGCCCCCGTATCCAGGCCAGCCCCAGTACCCAGGACAGACCCCGTATCCAGGGCAGCCCCAGTACCCAGGGGAGCCCCCGTATCAGGGCCAGCCCACGTATCCAGGCCAGCCTCGATACAACCAGTCGCAACCGGGTTACGGGCCGCCGCCCGCGTACGGCCAACAGCCTGACTACGGACCGTCCGGCGGTGGCTATCCCACGTACCCGTCGACACAACCCTGGGACGGGTCCCAATCTCCACCGCCGTACGCGCAAGGGCCCTACGCATCGCCGCCCTTCTCGCACCCGCACTACACGCCACCGACGTCGCTGGGTGTCGGCGCGGCTCTGAGCTACGGCTGGAAGAAGTTCGGTGCCAATATCGGCGTGTGGCTCGGCTTCATGGGGGTCTTCGCGGCGGTGACCGTCCTGGGCTACGTCGTGTTGTTCGCCATCATCATCGCCAGTATCTCGAGCTCGACCGAGTACGAGAACACGATGTTCGCTCCGACCGCCGACGGAGGATTCTCGGTCGGCCTGCTCGTGATCACGTTCGTGGCCGGCGTCATCGGATTCTTCGCCGGGGCCCTGCTCATCCGGGGTGCGTTGCTGGAATTGGACGGTGCGAGGCCCGGCTTCGGCGAGTTCTGGCGTCTGCCCAACCTGGTGCAGCTGACCCTGTTCGGAGTCGTCGTCTCGTTGATCAGTGCCGTGGCCCCGTCGCTGCCCACCCTGGCATCCCTGTCGATCAGTCTGCTTCTCGGGATCCTGATCTGGTTCGGTCCGCATTTCATTATCGACCGTGGTGCATCGGCGGTGACCGCGTTGACCGCCAACATCAGGTTGCTCGGTGTCAGCCCGGGCAAGCTCGTCCTGCTGTACCTTGCGGTGGCCGGAATCAACATCGTCGGAGCAGTGCCCTGTGGGCTGGGGCTTCTGTTCACCGTTCCCACGAGCGTGATCGCGGTGACCTACGCGTACCGCGTCCTGTCCGCGGGAGCTGTCTCGCCGGCGTAGGCCTTCGAACAGAAAACCCCCGCAGCTCCGGCGGCTGCAGGGGTTTCTGCTGCGGTGGGCTTCTATTCCGCGGAAGGCGCGTCCGTAGTGTCGTCCTTCTTCTCCTGTGCAATCTCCTCCGGCTTGGCATCGATGCCGGATTCCTTGCGCTGCAACGGGGTAATCGGTGCCGGGGCATCCGTCAACGGGTCCACGCCACCGCCGGACTTCGGGAAGGCGATGACCTCGCGAATGGAGTCGACGCCTGCCAGGAGCGCGGTGATGCGGTCCCACCCGAACGCGATTCCGCCGTGCGGAGGCGCGCCGTAGCTGAACGCGTCGAGCAGGAAGCCGAACTTCTCCTGCGCTTCCTCGTGGCCGATGCCCATGATCGCGAACACTCGTTCCTGAATGTCCTTGCGGTGGATACGAATACTTCCGCCGCCGATCTCGTTTCCGTTGCACACGATGTCGTACGCGTACGCCAGGGCCGAGCCCGGATCGGTGTCGAAGGTATCGATGGATTCCGGCTTCGGCGATGTGAATGCATGGTGAACCGCGGTCCAGGCACCCGAGCCGACCGCGACGTCGCCGCTCGCGGTGGCGTCGGACGTCGGCTCGAAGAGCGGTGCGTCGACGACCCACACGAACGCCCATGCCTTCGGATCGATGAGGTCGAGCTTGCGCGCGATTTCGCCTCGGACAGCGCCGAGGAGAGCTCGCGAGGACTTGACGGCGCCGGCGGAGAAGAAGATCGCGTCACCGGGCTTCGCGCCTACATGGGCGGCAATTCCGTCCCGTTCTTCGTCCGTGAGGTTCTTCGCGACCGGTCCGCCCAGAGTCCCGTCCTCGCCGACCAGAACGTAGGCCAGACCCTTGTGCCCGCGCTGCTTCGCGAACTCCTGCCACTTGTCCAACTGCTTGCGCGGCTGCGACGCCCCGCCCGGCATGACGACGGCGCCGACGTACGGCGCCTGGAACACGCGGAACTCCGTGGCGGAGAAGAAGTCCGCGCATTCGACCAGTTCGATGTCGAACCGCAGGTCGGGCTTGTCCGAACCGTAGCGACGCATCGCGTCGGCATACGTGATGCGCGCAATGGGCGACGTGATGTCGTGTCCGACGAGCTTCCACAGCGCGGCGAGGATCTCCTCGGCGAGCAGAATGACGTCGTCCTGGGTGACGAAGCTCATCTCGACGTCGAGCTGAGTGAACTCCGGCTGGCGGTCGGCGCGGAAGTCCTCGTCGCGGTAGCAGCGGGCGATCTGGTAGTACCGCTCGATACCGCCGACCATCAGCAGCTGCTTGAACAGCTGCGGGCTCTGCGGCAACGCGTAGAAACTACCGGGCTGAAGGCGTGCAGGGACCAGGAAGTCGCGGGCGCCTTCGGGCGTCGACCGCGTCAGCGTCGGTGTCTCCACTTCGACGAACTCGTGATGCGCCAGGACACCACGCGCCGCAGCATTGACCTGCGATCGCAGCCGGATTGCGTGGCCGGGTCCTTCTCGACGCAGGTCCAGGTAGCGGTACTTCAGCCTCGCTTCCTCACCCGGCTGATCGTCGAGCTGGAAAGGAAGCGGCGCGCTTTCCGACAGAACCTCGATGTCGGTGGCATCGACCTCGACCGCACCGGTGGGGATTTCGTAGTTCTGGTTGCCTTCGGGGCGACCCTCGACCTTGCCGGTGACCTTCACGACGTACTCGGCGCGCAGGCGGTGCGCCTTCTCGGCCACATCGCCCTCGCGAAACACGACCTGGGCGACGCCCGATGCGTCACGAAGGTCGATGAAGATGACACCGCCATGATCGCGGCGACGCGCAACCCACCCCGTCAGGGTGACAGTTCGGTCGACGTGCTCGGCTCGAAGTGAGCCGGCGAGGTGGGTGCGCAGCACTGGTGTCCTTTCACAAAAATGGAACAAAGCGTGTTCGTCGGTCACCGATCCTACGGAGACGACGTCCGGACAGGAAACGCGATACCGCTTCAGGCATGGGAAGCTGCAGTTCGACAAACGTCGGATCGGGCCGTGCAACTCGCCCGGGGGGACGTTCTTCCTGGAAGGATGACGAGGCATGACGTTCAGAGAAGGCGCTCGACTCGACTCGAAGCGTGTGTCCTCCGGTGGCGGTGGCCGAGGCGGCAAGATCGCGCTCGGAGGAGGTGCGGGCGGTCTGGTGATTCTGGTGCTGGCGCTGCTGTTCGGCGGAGACCCGGGATCGATCCTGGGGCAGCTGACCGACGGAACGGACAGTTCGTCGCAATCCGCCGGGACCGACGGTTCGCTCGACAAGTGCCAGACAGGGGCTGACGCCAACAGTGACGTCGACTGCCGCATCGTCGGGACGATCGGGAGCCTCGACGATGTCTGGCAGTCCGAGCTCGGCACCCAGACCGGAGTGGACTACGTCGAGCCCGCAGTACGACTGTTCAGCGGCTCGATCAACACCGGCTGCGGCAATGCGACCAGTGCGGTCGGACCGTTCTACTGCCCCGCCGACTCGACGGCGTACTTCGACACCAGCTTCTTCCAGGTCCTCGTCGACCGGTTCGGATCCAGCGGTGGCCCGCTGGCGCAGGAATACGTCGTCGCCCACGAGGTCGGCCATCACATCCAGAATCAGTTGGGCGACATCGGACGAGCACAGGCCGATCCGCAGGGCGCCGAATCCGGTGCGGTTCGGGTGGAGCTGCAGGCCGACTGCTACGCCGGTATCTGGGCACATCACGCCGCGCTGATCCCTGACCCGAACACCGGCCAACCCTTCCTGGAACCTCTCACCGACACCGATGTTCGCGATGCGCTGTCGGCAGCGTCGTCGGTCGGTGACGACCGGATCCAGCAAGCGTCGAGCGGTCGGGTGAACCCGGAGGGCTGGACCCATGGGTCCTCGGAGCAGCGTCAGGCGTGGTTCGTGGCGGGGTACAGGACCGGGCAGGTCGGTGCCTGCGACACGTTCTCCGCCCGCGACCTGAACAGTCCGGCCGCCCTCACACGGTGACAGCCCGAGACACGAGCGTTCTCAGAACAGGGTGAGCGCCGGGTCGCGCGCCTCCGACGCGGGCGAATCCGGTTCGACGGGAACGTTCTTGGGCATGGAACGTGCGTCGCCGACATCGAATCCGTGGCGCTCCAACATGGGATCGATACGTCCTCGCAGCCACGCCTTGTACTCGGGTGTCACGTATGCGCCGTGCCCGTACAGCTGACGGTAGCGACGAACCAACGCTGGGTGATGTTCCGCCAACCACGACATGAACCAGTCCTTCGTCGACGACCTCAGGTGCATCGGCATCGCGGACACCGAGGTCGCTCCTGCGTCGGCGAGCGCTTCGACGAGGGACTCGAGCTGCCGTGCCCCGTCGGTGAGGAACGGAATCACCGGTGCCACCAGGACACCACACGGCAACCCTGCGTCGCGGACTGCTCTGATCAGGTCGAGACGAGCCTTGGGGCTCGGCGTGCCCGGCTCGATCTGCTTCTGCAAGCCGGCGTCGAAAATGGCGAGACTGATGTTGATGTGCACGTCGACCTGGCGAGAGGCAAGGGCGAGCAAAGGCAGATCCCGCCGCAGCAGCGTTCCCTTCGTCAGGATCGAGAACGGCGTGCCGGATTCCACGAGTGCGCCGATGATGCCGGGCATCAGCCGATATCGCCCCTCGGCGCGCTGGTAGGGGTCGGTGTTGGTGCCCAATGCAACCGGCTCCCTCTTCCACGATTTGCGCGCGAGTTCTCTGCGAAGCACCGCGGCAATGTTCGTCTTCACGACGATCTGCGAATCGAAATCGCTGCCGGCGTCGAGGTCGAGGTACTCGTGGGTGGGCCTGGCGAAGCAGTACGTGCACGCGTGGGAACACCCGCGCGCAGGATTGACCGTCCACGAAAACGGAAGCGAATCACCGTCGATCTTGTTGAGCGCACTCTTGCACAGCACCTCGTGGAACGTGATGCCCTCGAATTCGGGCGTCTGCACGCTGCGAACCAGGCCGGCACGCTCGAGACCGGGCAGTGCGCCGTCGTCCGCGGCGCCGAGTGTCTGTCCCGCCCATCGCATGCACACAGTCGAACATGTGTTCTACATCGGTGTCAAGCGGGTCGGCGCCGCCGAGAACGAGTGTCACGCGGACGGCAGCATCGGGCCTGCCGCTACGGTGGAGGCGTGACCGCACCGATCGTTCCCACACTCGAACCCATCCTCCGCCTCGGACTCAGCCTGGGAAGCCCCATCACCGTCGGCTCGGTACCCGACGGCGAACGAGTGGTGACGCCCATCCTCGGCGGCGCCGCTCCAGGACCGGACATCGAAGGGACGGTTGCTGTTTCGACGTCCCTTGCCGGAGTGACGCGCGTCGACGGCCGCACCGAGTTCGCCGCTGACATCACTCTCGAGCTCGCCGAGGGCGGTCACCTCGCGTTGTCGTTCCGCGGTTTTCAGTTCGGCCCGGCCGAGGTCATCGAGTCGCTCGCCGGAACCGAAGAAGTCGACCCCGCGACCTACTACTTCCGTGGCACTCTCGAAATCTCCACGGCGGTACCGCAATTCACCTACCTGAACCGCGCCCTGGTCGTCACGTCGGGCACCCGCTCCGCAGAATCTGTCGTCCTCGATGCGTTCCTGGTCACGTAGCCGCTAGTTGCCCAGCTCGGCGACCTCACGGTCGGTCAGGGTGGCGAGAGGGGTTCTGCCCGCCGCCTTGACGAGCTCCGCCGCTCGATAGAGCGGCCGCTCCCCCAGCCCGGCGTCGCGGGCTTCCGCTTTCAACTGGTCGACGAGAAGCGAGGCGATCGCTGCAGCCGGCACCAGTTCGCTCGTCCACAATGCGTCGGCGAGCTTGCGGAGCGACAGAATGGGGAGCTCACGGCCCCCGCCGTTCGTGTAGAGCGCCAACGCGAGAGTCAGTTTCACGTTGCCGTCGTACAGGCGCAGCGAGATCTGATCTATCCGCGCCGTTCTGACCTGCAGCTCCGCCGACACCAAGTTCGGCACCGACAGAGCGCGAGTACGCACCCCGCCGCGAGCGTGAACGATGTTGCCGTCGAGCCATGTTCGACGTCGGATGCCCACCCACGCCGACGCCGCAGCCGGTATTCCGACGACGACGCCGAGGACGACCGCAACGGTGGTAGGCAGAAAGAACGAGGTGATCACGGCGACGAGGACACCGAACACCAGCGCACCGATCGCGACCTTCCTGAGCCGGGGAACGATCAGCTCGGTAGGTATCAGATCCAGGTCGACGCGCTCGTCACCGGCCAAGTCGAGCCTCCAGGTGCGACACGATCTCGGACAGTGCCACGTCGTGCTGCGCCCCGGTCGACAATTCCTTGACCACGACGTTACCGTCGGCCAGCTCTTTGTCGCCGAGAACCAAGGCGAACTGTGCGCCGGAACGATCGGCGGCTTTCATGGCGCCCTTGACACCACGATTGCCGTAGGCGAGATCGACGCTGATTCCCTTGCCGCGCAGTTCGCCTGCGATAGCCACGATGCGCGCTTTCGCGTCCGATCCCAGCGGAACGCCGAACACGGCGCAGCGCGCGGGAGATCCGGCCGACTTCCCCTCGGCTGCGAGGGCAAGCATGGTTCGGTCGACGCCGAGCCCGAATCCGATGCCGGACAGTTCCTGGCCACCCAGTTGCGCCATCAACCCGTCGTATCGGCCACCGCCGCCGATTCCGGATTGCGCGCCCAGTCCGTCGTGGACGAACTCGAACGTCGTCTTCGTGTAGTAGTCGAGTCCGCGGACCATCCGCGGGTTCACGACGTACGGAACCTTCAACGCGTCGAGGTGTGCGAGCACCTCGTCGAAGTGCGCCCGCGCAGTGTCGGACAGGTGGTCGAGCATCAGCGGGGCGTCCGCCGTCATCTCGCGCACTTCCGGACGTTTGTCGTCGAGGACTCGAAGCGGGTTGATCCGAGCGCGCGTGCGGGTGGCCTCGTCGAGCGGAAGGCCGAAGAGGAACTCCTGCAACAATTCTCGATACTGCGGGCGGCAGGTGTCGTCCCCCAGCGACGTGATCTCCAACCTGAAGTCCGTCAGACCGAGCGACCGAAAACCGTTGTCCGCCACGGCGACGACCTCGGCGTCCAGCGCAGGATCATCCATTCCGATGGCTTCGACCCCGACTTGCTGCAACTGTCGATAGCGTCCCGCCTGCGGGCGTTCGTAGCGGAAGAACGGCCCTGCGTAGGCAAGTTTCACCGGGAGAGCTCCCCGGTCGAGGCCGTGCTCGATGACGGCGCGCATGACGCCTGCAGTTCCCTCCGGACGCAGGGTGACGGATCTGTCGCCCCGATCGGCGAAGGTGTACATCTCCTTGCTCACGACGTCCGTCGACTCGCCGACACCGCGTGCGAACAGCCCGGTGTCCTCGAAAATGGGCAGTTCGATGTGCCCGTACCCGGCGTTGCGAGCCGCGGTCAGCAACCCCTCACGGACGGCGACGAACTCCGAGGAATTCGGGGGGACGTAGTCGGGAATGCCCTTGGGCGCAGAAAAGGTACTCGGCTTGCTCACGGTCACAGTTTTCCTTGTTCGGGGCCTGCGAGTCCAACGAGAAAGGGATTGGAGGCGCGTTCCTGGCCGATGGTGCTCTGCCCGCCGTGTCCCGGCAGCACCACGGTGGCGTCGTCGAGCGGCAGCAGCGTCGTCGCGATCGAGCGAAGCAACTGTTCGTGGTCACCTCCGGGAAGATCGGTTCTCCCGATGGACCCCGCGAACAGCGTGTCGCCGGTCAACGCGATCGCCAGTGTGCCGTCCGGTGTCTCGACGTCGATGGTGAACACGACCGACCCCTGCGTGTGGCCGGGCGTGTGAAGCACACCGAACTCGATGCCTGCCAGTTCGAGAGAGGTCCCACCGTTCAGGTCGACCACACGTTCGGGCTCGTGGAACTCCGCGTCGCCGAGCAGAGCGGCGAGGGTCGGGCCGGTGCCACGCAGTGGATCGGACAGCATGAACCTGTCCTCGTCGTGGATGTAGGCAGGAATACCGAACTTCTCGCACACCGGTTCCACGGACCAGGTGTGGTCGAGGTGACCGTGGGTGAGCAACACCGCTTCGGGAGTGAGCCCGGATTCGCCCAGAAACCGCAGGAGCGGTTCCGTCGCATCCTGCCCGGGATCCACCACGACGCAGTCCGACGAGCCCTCCTGGGCGAGCACGTAACAGTTCGTCTGAAACATTCCCGCCGGGAATCCGGTGACGAGCACAGCTGCCGCTCCTAGTTTTCGTACGCCAAGGTCCGTTCCACCCTAGTTGGACCGTGTCCACCTGCGTGTGCGCAGTCCGCCCCCGGAACGACGCCGCCATGCCAGTCGGAAACTTCTCAGGATGTAATGGCACACTCACTCACGGTCGGTTTCGGCTCGCCGACCGGCGGGAAGAGACGTAGGCCGAGCCGGCGGACGACACAAGCGGGAGGACACGCAATTGCCCAGCAACGAGCAGCGGCGCGAGGCAGCGAAGAGAAAGCTCGAGCGACAACTCGAACGCCGAGCCGAACGAGCGAAGAAGCGTAAACAGCTGACCATCGCCGGATCGGTGCTGGGTGTGGTGGTCGTGGTCGGTGCGGTTGCCGTCGTGTTCGCCCTCACTCGCGGCGGAGACGAGCCCGAGACGACGGCGTCGTCGACGCCCAACGGCGACACACTGATCGCCGACGGCCGCGCCGAGCCGCTCCCCGAGACCGTCGACTGCAGCTACCCCGCGGCCGCACAGCCCGCCGCGAAGGAGAACACTCCTCCGCGCACCGACGGCGTGCCGACGAGTGACGAAGCACTCAGCTACAGCATGGAGACGACGCAGGGCAACATCGGCCTGACGCTGAACAATCCGCAGTCACCGTGCACGGTGAACAGTTTCGTCTCTCTCGCCAACCAGGGCTACTTCGACGGCACGCAGTGCCACCGACTCACCACAGGCGCTGGTTTGCAGGTTCTGCAATGTGGCGATCCCGCAGGCACCGGCATGGGCGGACCGGGCTACCAGTTCGCCGACGAGTTCCCGGCCGATCAGTACGCCGAAGGCGACCCGGCCGCCGACGAGCCGATCAGTTACCCACGCGGAACGATCGCGATGGCCAACGCGGGACCCGGCACGAACGGCAGCCAGTTCTTCCTCGTCTACGGCGACTCCACGCTGCCGCCCGCCTACACGGTGTTCGGCACCATCGACGAGACCGGTCTGCAGACACTGGACAAGGTCGCTGCGGCGGGCGTCGAAGGTGGAGCCGCGGACGGCAAGCCTGCACTTCCGGTGGACATCACCAGTGTCGTGAGCGACCTGTGAAGCGCACGTTAGCGGTGCTCGCCGCGTCGGGCGCGTCCGTTCTCCTCGTGGCAGGTTGCTCGTCGGACAACTCCGGTACCGCAGCGACGACCGAGTCCGCGTCGGCCACGACCAGTGCCGCGGCCCCGACCACTCAGCCGCCGCTGGATCTGAGCCTGTTCGGAGTCCTCCCCCCGGTTCCTGCGCAGGAGGTGTCGAGCACCACCTGCGAGTACCCGGAGGCGACGCCCGCGATTCGCGAGAACACCGCGCCGCAGCAGTACGGAGTGTCCACTGTCGGGCTGGTCGACGTTGCGGTGACGACGAGCCAGGGCCCCATCGGCCTGTCGCTCGACCGCGCCGAAGCGCCCTGCACCGTCAACAGTTTCACGTCACTTGCCACGCAGGGGTACTTCGACGACACCGTCTGTCACCGGCTGACCACCACCGAAGGGCTACAGGTCCTGCAGTGCGGTGATCCGTCCGGACAGGGAAACCGTGGCCCCGGTTACGAGTTCGCCAACGAGTACCCGACGACGGCGTTCCCGGCCGGCGACGCGGCGCTGTCCAGCCCGGTCGTCTACCCCCGCGGCACCGTCGCCATGGCGAACGCAGGACCCGATACCAACGGCAGCCAGTTCTTCCTGGTCTACGAGGATTCCGTCCTTCCTCCGCAGTACACCGTCTTCGGAACCATCGACGACGCCGGACTGGCGACGCTGGACGCGGTGGCAGCGGCCGGAGTCTCCACACCGGGCAACGACGGACCACCCAACGCGGCGGTCACCGTCGAGTCGGTCGTCGCCGCTCAGTGACCGTGAGTGGAAATGTAGGTCCTGACCTACATTTCCACTCACGTGGGGGTCAGGCAGCCGACGTCAGGCGATAGACGTCGTACACCCCTTCGACGTTGCGCACGACGTTCAGGACGTGGCCCAGGTGCTTCGGGTCGCCCATCTCGAAGGTGAACTTGCTGATCGCCACCCGGTCCCCCGATGTGGCCACGGACGCGGACAGAATGTTGACCTTCTCGTCCGCGAGTGCCTTGGTGACGTCCGAGAGCAGGCGATGCCGATCCAGCGCCTCGATCTGAATCGCGACGAGGAACACCGAGGATGCCGACGGGGCCCATTCGACGTCGATGAACCGTTCCGACTGCTCGCCCAGCGATTTCGCGTTGGTGCAGTCGGTTCGGTGGACACTGACCGACCCGCCGCGGGTGACGAACCCGAGGATTTCGTCGCCCGGCACCGGGGTGCAGCACTTGGCCAGCTTCGCGACGATCCCTTCGGTGCCGGACACCAGCACACCGGCGTCACCGACCTGACGCGGACGAGTCGGGATGGTGGACGGTGTGGACCGCTCCGCCAGTTCCTCTTCCACGTCTCCGACGCCGCCCAGGTGAGCAACCAACCGCTGCACCACGTGCTGCGCGGACACGTGACTCTCGCCTACTGCGGTGTACAGCGCCGAGACGTCGACGTAGCGCAGTTCGTGCGCGATCGTGGACATCGACTCGGCGTTCATCAACCGTTGCAGCGGTAGTCCGCCGCGGCGCACTTCTTTCGCGATGGCGTCCTTGCCCGCTTCGAGTGCTTCTTCGCGGCGCTCCTTGGCGAACCACTGGCGGATCTTCGTCTTCGCGCGGGGCGAGACGACGAAGCCTTGCCAATCGCGGCTCGGCCCGGCGGTGACGGCCTTCGAGGTGAACACCTCGACGACCTCGCCGTTCTCGAGCGTGCGTTCGAGCGCCACCAGTCGACCGTTGACGCGGGCTCCGATACAGCGGTGACCCACCTCGGTGTGCACGGCGTACGCGAAGTCGACGGGACACGACCCCGCGGGCAGCGTGACGACGTCACCTTTCGGTGTGAAGACGAAGATCTCCTTGACGGCCAGGTCGTAGCGCAACGATTCCAGAAATTCGCCCGGATCCGCTGCCTCCCGCTGCCAGTCGAGCAATTGGCGCATCCACGCCATGTCGTCGACCTCGGCGTTGTCGTTGCCGTGTTTGCCGCGCGTCTCCTTGTACCGCCAGTGCGCGGCGATGCCGAACTCGGCCGTGCGATGCATGTCTCTCGTGCGGATCTGCACCTCGAGCGGCTTGCCTTCGGGGCCGACGACCGTGGTGTGCAGCGACTGGTAGACGCCGTAGCGAGGCTGCGCGATGTAGTCCTTGAACCGGCCGGCCATCGGCTGCCACAGCGAGTGCACGACGCCCACGGCGGCGTAACAGTCGCGGATCTCGTCGCACAGAATGCGTACGCCCACCAGATCGTGGATGTCGTCGAAGTCGCGACCCTTGACGATCATCTTCTGATAGATCGACCAGTAGTGCTTGGGTCGTCCTTCGACGGCCGCACTGATGCGGGAGGCCGATAGCGACGCGTTGATCTCGGCGCGCACTTTTTCGAGGTACGTGTCGCGGGAGGGTGCACGATCGGCGACGAGTCGAACGATCTCGTCGTACTTCTTGGGGTGCAGAATCGCGAATGCGAGATCTTCGAGTTCCCACTTGACCGTCGCCATGCCGAGACGGTGTGCGAGTGGCGCGATGACCTCGAGGGTTTCTTTCGCCTTTCGTGCTTGTTTCTCTGGCGGCAGGAAGCGCATGGTGCGCATGTTGTGCAGGCGGTCGGCCACCTTGATGACCAGAACGCGAGGATCGCGGGCCATTGCGATGATCATCTTGCGGATGGTCTCGCCCTCGGCCGCGGTGCCGAGAACCACCTTGTCGAGCTTGGTCACCCCGTCGACGAGGTGCGCTACTTCCTCACCGAACTCGTCGGTGAGTTGTTTCAGCGAGTAGCCGGTGTCCTCGACGGTGTCGTGCAGGAGAGCCGCGACCAGCGTCGTGGTGTCCATGCCCAGTTCGGCGAGAATGTTCGCCACCGCCAACGGGTGCGTGATGTACGGGTCCCCGGACTTGCGCATCTGGGTGGCGTGGCGCTCGTCCGCGACGTCGTATGCCCGTTGAAGCAACGCGAGATCCGCTTTCGGATAAAGCTCACGGTGCAGACTCACCAGCGGTTCGAGGACAGGCTTGACCGCGGCGTTGCGGCCGGCCGTGATGCGCCTGGCCAAGCGGGCGCGGACGCGTCGGGACGCGGACGTCGGGACGGCGGGTGCCGAGCCCTTTCCGACGACCAGCGGAGCGGAGTCCGGTGTCGCCTGCGGAGTGTCCGCAGTAGCCGCCTTTCCCGATTCCGATTCGGACGCAGGTCGATCCGGCAAGGGTTGGTCGAGGTAACGGGTCACAATGTTCGCCTCCTGCCGCGTGGTCTGCTCTCGTTCGCTTGGCTCATGGCCCCTCGGTCGACCGACACCGACCTCGGTTACGGATCTTCGACAACAGCAGTGTTCACCAACTTTAGTCCTCAGACCTGCCGAAGGCAGACAAGCGGGTAGCCCTCGCACTTGCCTCGACCCTCGAGGACCGCGATCTCGAGCGCGACCGCAGCACCGACGACCTCGGCGCCGCAGGCCCGCAACAACTCTGCGGTGGCCGCGATCGTGCCACCGGTGGCGAGGACGTCGTCGACGATCAGGACCTTCCGGCCCGAGATGTCGACGTCGGCCGGGATCTCGAGTTCCGCCGACCCGTATTCCAGTTCGTAGCTCTGCGCCACCACGGGTGGCGGGAGCTTGCCTGCCTTGCGGACCGCGAGAATGCCGGTGCCGAGTTCCAACGCGACACCCGCGCCCAGCAAGAAGCCGCGCGCATCGATTCCCGCAACGAGGTCGGCTCCCGAACCGGCCTCGGCCAGTGCCGCTACCACGGACTTCAGACCGTCTGGATCTGCGAACACCGGCGTCAGATCGGCGAACCGCACCCCGTCGACCGGGAAATCGTCGGCCCATCGGGTGAGTCGGTCGATGTGGTCCGACGCGATCGACGCTCTCTCTTCGGAAACTCTGTTCACCTGAGCAGTATCCAACGATCCATGTTCCACCCTGCACCCGCCACCGTCGGATTCACGACGACGTTGGTCATACCGTCCGCCACGGCCAACGTTCGAGGCTGGTTGAACAGTGGAAGCGAGGGCATCTCGTTCCAGAGGATCCGTTCCCCTTCGGTCGCGAGAGACAGCACGGTCCCATCCGACGGCGCCGTCGCCAGCTCGTCGACGATCGCATCGATTCTGCCGTTGGTGAATCCACCGACGTTGCTGCCGTTCCCGCTGTGCACGCTGTAGCGCGCCGCTTCCTCGGACACCGCTCCCGACGGTCCCGAGGCCGACGCAGTGGCTCCGAGAACGGCGTCGACCGCCCCCGTGCGTAGTGCACTCGGCGAGAAGTCCGGAGACCCTGCGTCGGTGACGGTGATCCCGGCGGGCGCGCATGCGGCCGCGATGTCGGCGACGATCCGTGCGCGCCGTGGATCGGGTGCGAGGTAGCCGACTCGAACGGTGAGGCTGTCCAGATCGGCGTTGTTTCGCTCGGTCGTCGACGCCGCGACGTCCGCTTGCCGGTAACGGCCGTCCGCGGTGGCGGCCACCGGTCCGTAGAGCAGCGCGCTCGGACGGACGAGTCGGGAATCGACGACGGCCGAGCCGATGCCTGCGGACTCGTCGTATCCGGGGTGGCCGACGCCGTCGAACAGTTGCTCCCGCGGCACACACGCTGCGATTGCGCGGCGCGCAGCGGACGCCGCGAGCGAACCGCTGGTCGCGAACGTCAATTGCTCCACGCCGTGGGACGGAAAGTCGGTGCGCTCGAAGCCGTCCGATGGGATGTCGCCGCCTGCACCGTGATCGACGACCTCGAGGTCGCCCTCGGTTGCGCGTGCGGCGACGTCGGTTCCCTTCGGCCATACGACGATGCGGTCGGTCTCGGGCGGAACCCCCCACCACGACTCGTTGGCGACGAGTACGAGGCCGTCCTCCTGGGTGTAGGAGTCGACGCGGTAGGGCCCGTTGGACGGCAGCAGGGACGTGTCGATCTGTCCTGGAACGAGATTCCAGCCCGTGTTCCAGAACTCGGCGATCCTCCCGACGGCCGCGAGGTCGCCGGACAGGATCGGGTCGACGACATTGGGGACCCCGGCGACGCGAGCTGCCACATGGGAGGGCAGAAGATCGGTTGCGCCGAACAAGGACCGCCAGCCGTCGTAGTTCCGACCCGCACGGTAGACGACCGTGGCGTCCTTGCTTCCCGGGATGCAGTCGACTCGTTCGATGTCTCGGTATCCCGCGCTCGACGCAGCGTCGAACAGGGGCAGGTCGTTCTCCCCCGCCACGAAGCGCCCACTGTTCGCTGCCCATGTCAGCACCAGGTCGTCGCACGTCATCGGGACGCCGTCGGAGTACGTCGCCTGCGGCGCGATCGTGTACGACACCGTGAGGACGTCGGCCGGTACGACCGACACCCCGCCCACGTCGTTGTCCGAGAGCGCTTCGCCTTCGGGTCCGACGTAGCCGAAGCCGGTCTGGACCCGAGGGAACGCCTGCCGGGCCGCCGATGCGGCGCCGTCGACCGTATTGGCGTTGTACGTGGTCAATACCGTGTCGACGGCGTATCCGATGGACGGGATCTGGTCCTCTGCCGTCGAGCACCCTGCGAGAGCGCCTGCTGTGACGGCGACGACCGCCACCGCTGCCGTCGTCCGCGACCTCTGGACTCGCACGTTCATCAACGCCTCTTCTTGGCACGCTTTCCGGTAGGCCGCGAGCCCACCCGAGGGGTCACCGGCGCGTCGGGGACTGTGCCCGACCCTGCTACGACCGGAGTGTCCGACCCTACGCGCTTCGCGGCCTCGGCACGCTTGCCCAACACCTTCTTGGTGTGGGCCGCGACGGGACCCCACTTCTCCTTGATGGACACCAGCAACGGCGTCGCGAAGAAGATCGACGAGTACGCGCCGACGATCATGCCGACGAGCTGGACGAGCGCGAGGTCCTTGAGTGTGCCGACACCGAGCAGCCAGACGGCGACGATCATCAGCGCCAACACCGGCAGAACGCCGATGACGGTGGTGTTGATCGACCGCATCAGGGTCTGGTTGACGGCCAGGTTGGCCTGCTCGGCGTAGGTCTTCCGGCCCAGGTGAAGGATTCCGCGCGTGTTCTCCTCGACCTTGTCGAAGACCACGACGGAGTCGTACAGCGAGAACCCGAGGATGGTGAGGAGGCCGATGACCGTCGCGGGCGTGACCTCGAACCCGACGAGCGAATACACACCGGCGGTGACCAGCAGGTCGAAGAACAGTGCGGCGAGTGCTGCTATCGCCATGTCCCTCTCGTATCGGATCGCGATGTAGATACTGACGATGACCAGGAACACGACGAGCGCAATCAGTGCCTTCTGCGTGATCTGCCCACCCCACGTCTCGCTGACGTCGGAGAAGCTGATGGCGTTGGGGCTCGCCGTTCCAGTGCTGTCCACCGGCTGGAAGGCGTCGAACAGTGCAAGACGCACCTGGTCGACCTGTCCTGCGTCGAGTGCCTCGGAACGCACCTGCACCGTGGCAGCCGCGCCGGAGCCGACGGTCTGCACTGCTTCGGGGCCGAACCCGAGAGCGTCGGTGAACACCGTCTCCACCTGCTCGGAGGTGACACCGCCGTCGGCGGGAACCTGAATCTTGGTTCCGCCTTCGAAGTCGATTCCGAGGGTGAACCCACGGAAGACCATGCTGAGCAGGCACACCAGGACGATCGCCGCGGTGAGGATGTAGTAGAACCGGCGCCTACCGACGACCTCGAACGCGCCCATTCCCGTGTACAGCCTCGACAGCCAACCACGCGCGGGTTGCGCGCTCTGATCGACGCCGGAGTCCTGCAGCAGGACCGACCCGGTGCCCTCGGTGTTCTCGGATGAATCGGACATCTCAGGCCCCCTTCGTCGCAGCATCGGATGCGGATTTGCTTGCCATGGCACGTGCGGCGGCGCGCTTGCGTTCCTGCGCGATCTGCGCGACGGCGCCGAGCCCGTTCACGCCGGGCTTGGACCAGAACTTGGACTTCGACGCGAGGTAGACCAGCGGCCAGGTGACCAGGACGACCACCATGACGTCGAGGATCGTGGTGAGGCCGAGCGTGAACGCGAAGCCCTGCACCTGACCGACGGCCAGGGCGTAGAGCACCGCGGCGGCGATGAAGCTCACGGCGTTACCGGACAGAATCGTCTTGCGTGCACGCGTCCAGCCTCGCGGAACGGCGGATCGGAAGCTTCTGCCTTCCCTGATCTCGTCCTTGATGCGCTCGAAGAACACGACGAACGAGTCGGCCGTCATGCCGATGCCGATGATCAGACCGGCGATGCCGGCAAGGTCGAGGGTGAAGTTGATCCATCTGCCGAGCAGAACGAGAATTCCGTACACCATCGCACCCGCGAGCACCAGCGACAGTGCGGTGAGAAATCCGAGCGCACGGTAGTACACGAGGCAGTAGACCAACACGAGCGCGAGGCCGATCGCTCCGGCGAGCAGACCCGCTTCGAGCGAAGCCAGCCCCAGCGTCGCGGACACGGTCTCGGCTTCCGACGACGCGAAGGACAGCGGAAGCGATCCGTACTTCAAGGTGTTCGCGAGGTCCGATGCACCTTGGGCGGTGAACTGTCCGGTGATGGACGTTGCGCTACCGGCCGGCGTCGCGCCCTGGATCACCGGCGCGCTGACGACCTTGGAGTCGAGCGTGAACGCAGCCTGGCTGCCGATGTTGGCTCCGGTGAACTGCGCCCACGTGTTGCTGCCTTCGGAATCGAAGCTCAGGCTGACCTCGTGACGCGACTGCTGGGAGTTGAATCCGGAGGTCGCATCGGAGATCTGCTGACCGTCGATGATGCTCGGCCCGAGGACGTACACGGCGGCACCGTCGGTGGAGCATGCGACCAACGGCAAGGCCGGGTCGTCGTTGCCCTGCAACGGGTCGGGAGCGTTGCAGTCGATCGTCGCGAGGGCAGCCTGCTGGACCTGAGGGTCCTCGCTCTGACGAAGCGCCTTCGCCTCGGCGATCTGGTCGGCGGCCTGCTCGGCCTCGGTGCCCGCGGGCTCGTCCGCAGCCGGGTCCTCCGCAGCAGGATCCTCGGCGGGGTCGGCGGGTGTGGGCGCGGGTGTCGGATCGACCGCGCTGGGATCCTGTGCCGGGAACGGGCGACCCTGAGGCACCGCATCTCCGGACGGCGCAGGAGTGTCGGCAGCGGGCGTCTCGGCGGGTGTTCCACCTGCCGGGGCCTGCTCGGTTCCTCCCGCGGGGGCGCCTGCCGCGGGCTGTGCAGCTTGAATCACCGGGCGGATGAACAGCCGCGCGGTCTGGCCGAGAGTGCGTGCCTGCGAGCTGTCGTCACCGGGAACGGTGATGACGAGGTTCTCGCCGTCGATGAGCACCTCCGAGCCCGCGACACCGAGACCGTCTACGCGAGTGGTGATGATCTGCTGTGCCTGGATCAGGCTCTCACGGCTCGGCGCGCTGCCGTCCGGCGTCCGCGCAGTCAACGTGACACGGGTACCGCCTTCGAGGTCGATACCGAGCTTGGGCTCGGGGGACTTGTCTCCGGTGAAGAAGACCAAGGCGTACACAACGGCCATCAGGACGCCGAACACGGCGAGATAGCGGGATGGATGCACCGATCCGCTTGAAGGTGCCACGGTGTGTGATTCTCCTCTTGGCGTTTGAGGGTGAGGTGACGAGAGGTGACTCGCGGGAGGTTCAGGGCATACCGGGCGCCTGGACCCTTGCACGCGAAACCGCTGCCGGACCGTGTCCGACAGCGGCTGAGATCATCGCGAAGTCACTCCTTGTCGAGGCGACGCGTGCTCTGTTCGACGGTGTCGTCGGCGGAGGGCTGCGACGACACGGTCTTGTCGAGCGACGGTCCTGCACCTTCCACACCGGACAGGTCGTCGGGTGCGGTGATCGCGTCGCCTGAACGATCGTCGAACTCGTCGTCGGTCTCCGGTGGGAGAACCTCACGGACGACTGCCCGGGACCAGGTGGTGATGATGCCGTCGGCGATCTCGAGGTCGACGGTGTCCTCTTCCACCAGCGCGACGCGGGCGTAGAGGCCTGCGGTCGTCACGACCTCGTCACCGACCTTCAGCGAGTCCTGCAATGCCTGGGTGTCGGCGAGGACCTTCTTCTGCTTGCGCACGTTGAGGAACATCGGTACGAGCAGCGCCACGATCAGCAGCGGAAATAGCAGTTCCATCTTCTACGTCAGTCCTAAGAGGTGTCGTTGTTCTTGTCGTGTCGGCGTCCGATAGCGAGCGCGTCGCGCGCATTCGGAGTGCCGTGCGTCGGGTCCAGTGTGCCATTACCTCACTGCCGACTTGTCCGGCTCCTGAGCTTTGCCGGGCAATTACTCGAATAATCCCTGCTGAGCTTCGTTCGTTCGCACGGAAATACCGCCGATGGCGAGGTCCGGTGGGGGCACGAGACCGAGATGCTGCCACGCTGCTGCCGTCGCCACCCGTCCACGGGGAGTCCGTGCAACCATGCCCGCGCGTACCAGAAAAGGCTCACACACTTCTTCCACCGTCGACGGTTCCTCTCCGACGGCGACCGCGAGTGTCGACACGCCGACGGGCCCGCCTCCGAAGCTCCGGATCAACGCGCTGAGAACCGCTCGGTCCAGCCTGTCCAGACCCAACTGGTCGACGTCGTAGACGACGAGCGCTTCCTGCGCCGTCTGTTTGGTCACGGTTCCGTCCCCGCGCACCTCGGCGTAGTCGCGCACTCGGCGAAGCAGGCGGTTGGCGATACGTGGGGTACCGCGCGAGCGTCCGGCGATCTCGGCGCATCCTGCCGCGTCGATCGGCACGCCGAGGATGCCTGCCGAGCGCACGAGTATCCGCTGCAGTTCCTGGGGTTCGTAGAAGTCCATGTGCGCGACGAAGCCGAAGCGATCCCTCAGTGGTCCGGTGAGGGCGCCCGATCGGGTGGTGGCTCCGACCAGGGTGAACGGCGCGACTTCGAGAGGGATGGAAGTGGCGCCCGGCCCTTTGCCCACCACCACGTCGACACGGAAGTCCTCCATGGCGAGGTACAGCATCTCCTCGGCCGGGCGCGCGATGCGGTGGATCTCGTCGATGAACAGCACGTCGCCCTCGACGAGGTTGCTGAGCATGGCGGCGAGATCACCAGCCCGTTCGAGCGCGGGCCCCGACGTCAGTCGCAACGACGTACCCAGTTCCTGGGCGATGATCATCGCCATCGACGTCTTGCCGAGCCCGGGTGGGCCCGACATCAGGATGTGATCGGGTGTGCCGCCACGAAGCTTCGCACCGGTCAGGACGAGTTGGAGTTGCTCACGCACTCGCGGCTGACCGATGAAGTCCGTCAGCGATTTCGGGCGCAGACTGGTCTCGACGTCGACGTCGTCCGCGGTGACCTCCGCGGTCACCTGTGAGTCCTCGAGGTCGGCGTCGTCGGTCATCTCGTCTTACCCAGGTACGCGAGCGCGGAGCGTAGCGCAGCCGACGTCGACGCGTCGGGCTGAGCGGCCAGTACGGATGCTGTCGCGTCTTCGGCTTGTTTGACCGCGAATCCGAGTCCGGTGAGGGCTTCGACGATCTGATCGTGCACCGCGCCGCCGCTCGCGCCTGCGGTCGGCGTCGCGGACGCTCCCCCTCCGCCGACGATGGCGTCGACCTTGTCCCGCAGTTCGACGACCATCCGTTCGGCACCGCGTTTTCCGATCCCGGGTACACGCGTCAACGCAGTGACGTTGCCGTCCGCCAAGGCGGTCCGCAACGCCGCCGGATCGAGCACGGCGAGGGTGGCCATCGCGATACGAGGCCCGACACCGGACACCGTCAGCAACAGTACGAACAGGTCCCGTGACTCGGTGTCCGAGAACCCGTAGAGGGTCATCGAGTCCTCGCGGACGATCATGGTCGTCAGCAGTCTGGACTCGGATCCCCGAGTCAACGACGCGAGTGTCGAGGGTGTCGCGTTGACTCGATATCCGACCCCGGACGCTTCGAGGACTGCGTGGTCGAGCGCGATGTCCAGTACTTCCCCGCGGATGGATGCGATCATCCGACGCCCGCCTCTCCGACAGCCCGAGCCGCTACGGCTCGGG
>NZ_JMEX01000005.1:422313-434385 GCF_000760735.1 Rhodococcoides fascians A44A
TCGCCTCGGCCTTCGCCATCCTCGCGATCATCGGCGCGCGCCAGCAGTGACAGATACCCAGAGCGAGAGCATCGGCCGCGTCGGCGGGAGTCGGTGCGGTCTGCAGTCCGAGAATCCGCATGACCATGGCTGTGACCTGTGCTTTGTCCGCACTACCGTTGCCCGTGACCGCGGCTTTCACCTCGCTGGGAGTGTGAAAGCAGACGTCGATGCCTCGGCGGGCTGCGGCGAGCGCGATCACTCCCCCGGCTTGCGCCGTGCCCATCGCGGTGCGCACGTTGTGTTGCGCGAACACGCGCTCGACGGCGACGACGTCAGGCTTATGAGTATCGAGCCAATACTCCGCGGCCTCGGAGATTCGGAGCAAACGCTGCGCCAGATCCATGTCCGCCGGAGTGCGCACGACATCGACGTCCAATGCGATGACACTGCGCCCCGAACCGCCCTCGATCAAACTCAACCCGCACCGGGTCAAGCCTGGGTCGACGCCCATCACTCGCACGTGTTCACCTTCCGCTTACGAACTGTTGTTCGATAGCGTAGCGGAGGGCAGGCCGAGCGAGCGTGTGCGACACCCGACCGGCCGCCGACGGGTCAGTCCTCGTCGAGTTGCGCGAGAACCTCGTCCGACAGTTCGACGTTGGAGTAGACGTTCTGAACGTCGTCACTGTCCTCGAGCGCGTCGATCAACTTGAACACCTTGCGTGCACCGTCGACGTCGACGGGAACGCTCACCGACGCCTGGAAGCTGGCCTCGGCCGAATCGTAGTCGATCCCGGCCTCCTGCAGCGCCGTTCGGACTGCAACGAGATCGGTTGGCTCACTGACGATCTCGAAGGTGTCGCCGTTGTCGGTGACTTCCTCGGCACCGGCGTCGAGAACCGCCATCAGGACGTCGTCCTCGGACTGACCGTTCTTCTCCAACGTCACCAGACCCTTGCGCGAGAACAGGTACGACACCGATCCCGGGTCCGCCATGTTGCCGCCGTTGCGGGTCATCGCCACCCGAACCTCGCCCGCGGCGCGGTTGCGGTTGTCGGTGAGGCACTCGATGAGCACCGCCACACCGTTGGGTCCGTAGCCCTCGTACATGATGGTCTGCCAGTCGGCGCCGCCGGCTTCCTCGCCCGCGCCGCGCTTGCGCGCACGCTCGATGTTGTCGTTGGGAACCGACGTCTTCTTCGCCTTCTGGATGGCGTCGAACAGCGTCGGATTACCTGTGGGATCGCCACCACCGGTGCGGGCCGCCACCTCGATGTTCTTGATGAGTTTGGCGAACGACTTGCCACGCTTGGCGTCGATCACCGCCTTCTTGTGCTTGGTGGTGGCCCATTTGGAGTGGCCGCTCATGCGATGGAGCCCCTTTCGTACTTACAACAAGTGTTCGTAGTTTACGCGTGCTCGACCGGCACCGACTCCATACACGTCCGCAAACGTGCGAATGTCGCCGCTCAGACCCCACGCACGAGGTCGACGAAGAGTCCGTGTACGCGACGGTCACCGGTGACCTCGGGATGAAAGCTGGTGGCCATGACGGGCCCCTGGCGCACCGCGACGACGCGACCCGCGGCGGGACCGTCGGGAACGGTGGCGAGGACCTCCACGCCGTCGCCGACGCGTTCCACCCACGGCGCTCGGATGAACACCGCGCGCAGGGGGTCGCCGTCGATTCCAGCGAACTCGAGATCGGTTTCGAAGGAGTCGACCTGACGACCGAAGGCATTGCGCCGCACGGTGATGTCGAGGGCGTCGAGATGCTGGGCGTCCTCTCTGGTATCGAGAACTTCACTCGCCAACATGATCATTCCCGCACACGATCCGTAAGCGGGTAGTCCGTCACGCAGCCGGGCACGCAGCGGTTCGAGCAGTTCGAAGACCGTCAGAAGCCTGCTCATCGTCGTCGATTCGCCGCCGGGAACGACGAGTCCGTCGACGCCGTCCAACTCCGCGGGCCGGCGTACCGCGACTGCCTCGGCGCCGCTCGAGCTCAGCGCAGCGAGGTGTTCTCGGACGTCGCCCTGCAACGCGAGTACACCGATGCGAGGCCCGGTCACCTGGGCTTGAACGGATCGGTGGCCGATTTCGTTCGATCCCGCTCGAAGCGCATCAGACCTTCCTGCACTACGGCGGCGACCATGCGACCCTGCCGGTCGAAAATTCGGCCCTGTGCCAGCGCACGCCCGAAGTCCGCGGACGGCGACGTCTGGTCGTACAGCAGCCATTCGTCGGCGCGGAACGGGCGCAGGAACCACAACGCGTGATCGAGTGACGCCGTCTGAGTCGCCACGCCCGGGTGTGGGACCTTTGCCGAGCCGATCAGGGTCATGTCGGACATGTACGCGAGCGCGCAGACGTGGAACACCTGATTGTCCGGCAACCGATCGCGGTAACGAAACCACACTCGCTGCTGGGCGGCGAGGCTCGGGTATTTCTCGGTCTGCTCATCGGGGACCTTGCGGATGTCCCATTCCTTCCACTCCTCGTAGAACGAATTGTCGAACTCCGGAAGGGTGCGCGGGTCCGGCAAGGTCTCCGGATCGACGACGCGGGGCATCGTGTCCTGGTGCGAGATGCCGTCGTCGTCGACGTGGAACGACGCGGACATGGTGAAGATCGCCTTGCCGTCCTGAATTCCGGTGACACGGCGCGTACAGAAGGACCTGCCGTCACGGATGCGCTCGACCATGTAGACGGTCGGCTCCGTGGGGTTGCCCGGCCGGATGAAGTAACCGTGCAACGAGTGCACGCGGTAGTCGTCGGCGACTGTGTTGACGGCCGACACCAGAGCCTGCCCGGCGACCTGCCCGCCGAACGTCCGCTGCAACATGCTCGGGAAGGTTCGACCACGGAAGATGTCGTTCTCGATACGTTCCAATTCGAGAATGTCCTCGATACTGGCCATTGTTCACCTCTCGTCGCTGCTGGTGAAGGCTAACAAGCGCGGAAACAGACAAGATGAACCGGTGCCGAACCGAGACCTGCCGACGCCTGTGCCGATTTTCCCGGAACTACTCGCCCGGGCAGTGGCCGATCGAATTCCCCACGGCCGCCGCGCAATCGGTGTGATCGACGGCGTCGACGCTGCTGGTCCGGTCGATTTCGCCGGGACGGTCCGTGACCTTGTGGGCGCGTCCGGACGGCGTTGTGACGTGATCGATCTCCACGATTACGTGCGGCCCGCCTCACTGCGATTCGAGTACTCTCGGACCGACGAGTTGACCTATCGGACAGCCTGGTTCGACTTCGCCGCGGTGGAGCGTGAGGTCGTTGCCCCGATGCGTCCCGGAGGCCGAGGAACGTTCCTACCCCGGCTCTGGGACGAGGTGGCCGATCGGTCCGCGAGGGCGAGCCTCGTCGACGCGGCTCCCGACCATGTTCTGCTGATCGCCGGTCCGACGGCCCTCGGACGCATTCCCGATGCAGCGGTGACGGTGCACCTGAAGATCAGCGAAGCCACCATGCGGCGCCGGACCCCCGAGGCCGACGCATGGACGGTTGCACCGCTGCTCGAGTTCTACGACGAGGCACCGACTGCGGACGTCGTGGTCCGCTGGGATCACCCGGACCGGCCCGCGATACTCCAGGCCTGAGACGTCACCAGCCGCGTTCGGCCAAACGGTGAGCAACCGGAAGATCGTCGACGTTGATGCCCACCATGGCCTCACCCAGGCCACGCGAGACCTTGGCGAGGACGTCGGGGTCGTCGTGGAAGGTCGTCGCCTTGACGATCGCCTCGGCACGCTCCTTCGGGTTGCCGGACTTGAAGATTCCGGATCCGACGAAGACGCCCTCCGCACCGAGTTGCATCATCATCGCAGCGTCAGCCGGCGTAGCGATGCCGCCGGCCGTGAACAGGGTCACGGGCAGCTTGCCCGCACGTGCGACCTCCACGACCAGGTCGTGGGGAGCCTGAAGTTCCTTTGCCGCGACGTACAGCTCGTCTTCGGGCAGCGACGTGAGTCGGCGAATCTCGTCGCGGATCTTGCGCATGTGCGTGGTCGCGTTGGACACGTCGCCGGTACCCGCCTCGCCCTTGGACCTGATCATCGCTGCGCCTTCGGTGATCCGACGCAGCGCTTCGCCGAGATTGGTTGCGCCGCACACGAACGGGACGGTGAAGTTCCATTTGTCGATGTGGTTGGCGTAGTCCGCCGGGGTCAGCACCTCGGATTCGTCGACGTAGTCGACGCCGAGACTCTGGAGTATCTGCGCTTCGACGAAGTGGCCGATCCTCGCCTTCGCCATGACGGGGATGGACACCGCGGCGATGATGCTGTCGATCATGTCCGGATCGCTCATCCGCGACACACCACCCTGCGCGCGGATGTCCGCCGGAACACGTTCGAGCGCCATGACCGCCACGGCCCCTGCATCCTCGGCGATCTTGGCCTGATCGGCGGTGACCACGTCCATGATCACGCCGCCCTTGAGCATTTCGGCCATGCCGCGCTTGACGCGTGCTGTCCCCCGGCCGTTGTCTTCGACGTCTGATGCGGGAACGATGGGCGTACTCAAAGGACTCTCCTGCAGCTGAGGGAACACGGGACTACCTCGGAGCGAGGCGTGCCCGAGAGTAGACCGAACTGGCATTCGTTCCCATAGCCAGTCGAGAATTGCTGGACCCCTGACCGAGCGCTCCGTTCCGCCGTGTCCGTCGGCCTCAGCGGATAGCGCGTACGTCCGGTTCGGTTCTACGCGCAAGCACGATGTTGACCTCGTCGAGCAGTTCGGCGAGATCCTGCGGATACACCGTCTCGCCGATCGCCGCGAGTGACCTGATGTCGTCCTCGGTGCACCACTTGTGGCCCGTCACCGTTCGACGCTCGAAGTCGGTGAATCCCGAATGTTCGGGCTCGAACTCCTGAGTCCTCGACGCGAAGAACAGCTCCTCGGACCGCAGGAGCACTCCGTTGAACGGGAACGTGGCCACACGCCGCCACATCGGCCCCTTCAACTCGGTCGACGCCACACCCAGACCCGTTTCCTCCCGGACCTCACGGACAGCGGCCTCGCGGAGGCTCTCGCCGGACTCGACGGCGCCGCCGATGGTGAACCAGAAATACACGTCGGGAACCGTCGGATCGTGGCCGCGCAGAAGAAGCACCCGGCCTCGTTCGTCGACGAGAACGACTCTCGCCGAGGTGCGCTGCACCGCTCGCCCCTCGGACCCGAAGGTGTCGGACGCCGACCGCTCGGCAATCTCGAAGTACGTCGGCAGGGGCGCAGTTCCGCCCAGGTGCAGTGCACGAACCGCCGCGGTCGTGCGCAGCGCCAACGTGTCTCGCACCGCATCGTTGTGGAACCTGCGCGCGATCAGCACCCGGGCTTCGGCGTCGGCGAGCTCGGCTACCAGTTGCGGGGGCAGATCGGCAGGATCGAGCGCCGCCAGCGCCACCGACACCGCGTTCTCGGCCGCCTCACGATGTGCGCGGTCGGCGCGTTCGGCGGCGTCGGCCAGCGCCGCCAATCGCCGACTGTCCTCCAGCTGGGCCCTGGTCGCCGACGCCACGGCTCTGGCCACCACGGCGCGGCGCGCCAAAGCGGAGTCGAGCGACTGCCACGACAGGTCCGAGCGGACGTGCAGCCGATCGAGGCGGTTGGCCGTCGCGTAGGCCCACAGCCCGATCACCAGGACCAGTACCGCGACGAGACCGACGATCAGAATCGTCAACGCGGACAGTGTCATCAGCTCGCCGCCCGCACTTTCTGTCCCCCGACGGTCACGGTCTCGTAGACCCGCATGATCTGCTCGGCGACGACCGGCCAATCGTATTCCGCCACAGCCCGGGTCGCCGCCTGCACCACACGGTCCCTGACATCGTCCGAGGACAGCACCGCGTCGACGGCATCGGCGAGGGCGACGTCGTCGTCGATCGGCACCAACAGGCCGGCGGTGCCGTCGCGAAGGACCCGCCGGAACGCGTCGAGCTCACTGGCCACCACAGCGGTACCCGACGCCATCGCCTCCACGAGCACGATCCCGAAGCTCTCGCCGCCGAGGTTGGGGGCGCAGTACACGTCGGCACTCCGCATCGCCGACGCCTTCTCCTCGTCGTCGACCTGCCCGAGGAACCGCAGATGCGACGCTGCCGCGCCCGCTTCCTTTCGTAGTTTGTCCTCGTCACCGCGTCCGACGACGAGTATCTCGACGTCGGGGTGTCGCTCGACGAGTGTCGGAAGCGCGCGCAGCAGCACCGCCATGCCTTTGCGTGGTTCGTCGAAGCGGCCGAGGAACAGTACGGTGCCGCCGGCTCGGGGATACCCGGGAAGCAGCGGTGCGCGTCGGAAGGCCGGTACGTCGACACCGTTGGGGATTTCGACGGCATCGCTGCCGAGTGCCTCGACCTGCCACCGGCGGGCGAGTTCGGATACCGCGATCCGTCCGCTGATCTTTTCGTGGTAGGGACGGAGAACACCCTGAAACGTACTGAGTACCAACGACTTCGTGGTGGAAGTGTGAAAGGTCGCCACTATCGGGCCGTCGGCGGCCTTGAGTGCCAGCATCGACAGGCTCGGGGCATTCGGTTCGTGAATGTGCAGGACGTCGAAGTCGTTCTCGGCGATCCACTTCCGAATGCGCGAGTACGTGACCGGCCCGAACCGGAGCCTCGCCACCGAGCCGTTGTACGGAATGGCCAGGGCCTCACCCGCGGAGACGACGAAGTCGGGTAGTTCGGTGTCGTCGGACGCCGGTGCGAGGACGCTCACTCGGTGACCCCGTTCGATGAACACCTCGGCGAGCTGCTGCACGTGTGCCTGAACTCCACCCGGCACGTCGAAGGAGTACGGACAGACCATCCCGATCTTCACGTGCCCTCGATCCGTGCTCGCCGCGAATCGGACAGGTCGTCCATCCACAGAGGTTGGAGCATGTGCCAGTCGGCGGGATAGGTCGCGATGTTGTCGGCGAAGCGGTCGGCGAGCTGCTGCGTGGCGGTCTCGACTCCCTCGCCCACGTCGATGCGCGGTGAGATGGAGAAGCCCCAGGCATCGCCGTCGAAGTAGCAGTGCACGGGCAGCAAGTGCGCGCCTGTGTCGATCGCGAGGCGAGCCGGGCCCGCCGCCATTCGTGTCGGCTCCCCGAAGAACGTGACAGGCACACCGTGCCTGGCCAGATCGCGTTCGCTCAGCAGGCAGACGACTTTGTTCTCCCGCAGACGTTCCGACAGCGCCGCGAACGGCGGCACCTCCCCTCCGCTGAGCGGGAAGATCTCGAAACCGAGGCTTTCTCGGTAGGCCACGAACCGCTGGTAGAGCGATTCGGGTTTCAACCGTTCCGCGACGGTCGCGAAGGTGCCGTGAGTCCGTGCCAGCCACACGCCGGCCATGTCCCAGTTTCCGCTGTGCGGCAGCGCGAGCACCGCGCCGCGACCGTCGGCGAGCGCAGCGTTCAGGTGTTCCTGGCCGTGGATGCTCGAATCGAGCGACGCCGCCAACTCATCGAGGTCCATCGACGGAAGGCGGAATGCCTCTCGCCAGTATCGGGCGTAGGAGCGCAACGACGCACGGATTAGCTCGTCGGGCACCTGGTCCGCTGTGGTGCCCAGCACGCGTGAGAGGTTTCGACGGAGTTGAGCCGGGCCGCCGCCCCGACGGGCCGCGACGTCCGCTCCGGCGTCGAACAGTCGGGTCGCCAGCCCGGCCGGAAGCGATCTCACCAGGCGCCAGCCCGCGGCGTACCCCGCGTCGCCGACGCGCTCGCCGAGAGTCACGGCGTATCGGTCTTCGCGTCGCCGTCGGTCGTAGCCGCAGGTTCCTTGCTGATGATGTCCCTGGCGCCCTCGGAGCGGCGCACGGCAAGCACTCGTTGGAACACCGTGACCACGCTGAGCACGGCGAGAACCCACATTGCCGGGTAGATGAGGCTGTCGAGCCAGGGAACGTCGTAGTGCCGACCGATTCCGGTCAGTCCTGCACCGACCAGAACGATGACCAGGCGGTCGGGCCGTTCGATCCATCCACCGTCCGCCGACAGACCGCTGGCTTCCGCGCGCGCCTTCGCGTATGAGATGACCTGCGACGTCACGAGGCACACCAGAGTTGCGATCAGCAGCAGCTTGTCCTGCTCGCTGTACACCGCCCACCAGGCGAGGCCGGCGAAGATCGCGCCGTCCGCGACGCGGTCACAGGTCGCGTCGAGTACCGCTCCGTACTTCGTTCCGCCACCGCGTGCGCGCGCCATCGCACCGTCGAGCATGTCGAACAGCACGAACAGCGTGATCACCATCGTGCCCCAGAAGAGGTACCCGGCCGGGAACATCGTCACGGCGGCAGCCACCGTCACGACGGTGCCGATCAGCGTGACCGAATTGGGAGTCAGTCCGGTGGCGTTGAGCGCTCGACCGAGCGGTGCCGTCACCTTGGACATCGGAGTCCTACCGAGAATGCTCAGCACCGCGAACCCCCCTTTCGACGTATGTTCATTCGGCCCAGGCCGACGCCAGCAGAGCCCGCGTGTCACGCAGCAGCTGCGGCATGACCTTCGCTCCACCGACGACGGTGATGAAATTCGCGTCGCCGCCCCACCTGGGAACGATGTGCTGATGCAGATGCTCGGCCAACGATCCTCCGGCTGCCGCACCCAGGTTCAGTCCGACGTTGAAACCGTGCGGGTTGGACACGCGCTTGATGGTCCTGATGGCGTGCTGAGTGAACGACATGAGCTCGGCGCTCTCGGCGGGCGTCAGATCCTCCAACGCAGCGACGCGCCGGTACGGGACGACCATCGTGTGCCCGGGGTTGTACGGGTAGAGGTTGAGCACCGCGTACACCTGCTCGCCTCGCGCGACCACGAGCCCGTCCTCGTCGCTCATCTTCGGAATGTCCGAGAACGGTTCGCTGGACTTGCTGTTCTCACCGGGAGCTTCGGTGATGTAGGACATGCGGTGCGGCGTCCACAGACGTTGGAGTCGATCGGGGTCACCGAAACCGGTGTCGACGATCGCCGCGTCCTTGTCGGGCATGGTCAGCTCACTCCTGAGGTCTCGGCGACGAGGGTTGCGGTGGGAGATGCGTTGTTGCGCGAGCTGATCCAGTCCGCGATCAGCTCGACAGCTCGGTCGGTCGCGACTCCGTTGACCTGAGTGCCGTCGCGGAACCGGAAGCTGACCGCTCCGGCTTCCACGTCACGTTCGCCGGCGAGGAGCATGAACGGCACCTTCTGCGCGGTCTGGTTGAAGATCTTCTTCTGCATGCGGTCGTCCGACGCATCGACCTCTGCCCGGATTCCGCGCTTCTTCAGTTCGGCCACCACAGCGAACAGATGATCCTGATGCACCTCTGCCACCGGGATACCGACGACCTGCACTGGGGACAGCCACGCCGGGAACGCACCCGCGTAGTGCTCGGTGAGTACACCGAAGAACCGCTCGATCGAGCCGAACAGTGCTCGGTGAATCATCACCGGGCGTTCTTTGCTTCCCCCGGTAGCGGTGTACTCGAGCTCGAAGCGCTCGGGCAGGTTGAAGTCGAGCTGGATGGTGGACATCTGCCATGTCCTACCCAGTGCGTCCTTCGCCTGAACCGAGATCTTCGGGCCGTAGAACGCCGCGCCACCCGGATCGGGAACCAGATCGAGACCGGACGCGGCTGCCACCTCGGCGAGCGTGTTGGTCGCTTCCTCCCACACTTCGTCGCTGCCGACCGACTTGTCCGGGTTGCGAGTGGACAACTCCAGATAGAAGTCGTCGAGCCCGTAGTCCTTGAGCAGACCGAGAACGAATTCGAGCGTCGTGGTCAATTCGTCGCGCATCTGCGCACGAGTGCAGAAGATGTGGGCGTCGTCCTGGGTCAGACCTCGAACGCGGGTGAGTCCGTGGATGACTCCGGACTTCTCGTAGCGGTACACGGTTCCGAACTCGAACAACCGCAAGGGCAGTTCACGATACGAGCGCCCCCGCGAGCGGAAGATCAGGTTGTGCATCGGGCAGTTCATCGGCTTGAGGTAGTAATCCTGGCCGGGTTTGCGCACAGCACCGCTCTCGTCGAGCTCGGCGTCGAGATGCATGGCCGGGAACATCCCGTCGCGATACCAGTCCAGGTGGCCGGACACCTCGTACAGGTGCCCCTTGGTGATGTGCGGGGTGTTGACGAAGTCGTATCCCTCTTCGATGTGCCGCTGCCGGGAATAGTTCTCCAGCTCGTTTCTGATGATGCCGCCCTTGGGGTGGAACACCGGGAGCCCGGATCCCAGCTCGTCCGGGAAGCTGAAGAGGTCGAGCTCCGACCCGAGCTTGCGGTGGTCGCGGCGCTCCGCCTCGGCCAGCAGCTCCAGGTGGCGATCGAGAGCCTCGGAAGATTCCCACGCGGTTCCGTAGATGCGCTGCAAACCGGCGTTGTCCTGGTTGCCGCGCCAGTAGGCGGCGGAACTGCGGGTCAACTTGAACGCAGGGATGTACTTGGTGGTCGGTATATGGGGGCCGCGGCACAGGTCGCCCCAGATTCGGTCCCCCGTCCGCGGATTCAGATTGTCGTACGCGGTCAGCTCGCCGCCGCCGACCTCCATGATCTCGGGATCGTCGATGCCGGACTTGTCGTTGACCAGTTCCAGCTTGTACGGCTCGTTCGCCAGTTCCTCTCGGGCCTGATCGATCGAGTCGTAGACGCGACGCGAGAATCGCTGGCCGGCCTTCACGATCTGCTTCATCTTCTTCTCGAGCGCGGTCAGGTCCTCGGGAGTGAACGGCTGCTCGACGTCGAAGTCGTAGTAGAAGCCGTCCTTGATGAACGGGCCGATGCCCAACTTGGCACCGGGAAACAGGTCCTGGACCGCCTGCGCCAGGACGTGCGCGGCGGAATGCCTGATGACACTGCGGCCGTCCTCGGTGTTCGCGGCCACCGGCTCGACCTCGGCATCGCCGTCGGGAGCCCAGGACAGATCGCGAAGCTTGCCGTCGGCGTCACGCACGACGACGATCGCGTCAGGTCCCTTGTTGGGCAAGCCCGTGTCCCGAAGTGCCGTTCCGGCAGTCGTTCCGGCCGGCACCATGATGCGGGCGGGCGAGACGGCGGTTACGGGCATGGTCACGGCGATGTACTCCTTGGTCGATCCTCGCAGGGAAGATCCCGGTGTAAGTGGATAGCGGCGGTCGGTGAGACCGAGGACAGCCTATCGGCTCTCGGGTGCACGTTCGCCGTCACATCGCGGACGCGTCGTCACAGTGGACTGGACAGCCAACTCCAGTCGAGACCGAACCACCCGCCGATGAGCGAGAACGTACCGAGCAACCACAACGTCACCAGCACGACGGCCGTGGTCAGCAATACACCGAGCCCTTTGACGAACACGGACTGGTGCGAGAACCACTCCATGAATCGGTCGTAGTGCTTGCGCGCGAACTTCAGGAGCCGATGCGCCCACGTGAATTCCGACGCGAGAATGCCGAGGCCCGCGAAGACGATCAGCCACCCGGGACCCGGATACGGAATCGCCAGGATTCCGAGCCCCAGCACGATCAGCCCGACCACGCCGACCGTGATTCGGTACGCGAGATCGAGAGTGGGATTGGCTCTGATCTTGGCACGGAACTGGCGTCGTCGTTCCGACACCCGGTCGAATACGCCGTCGTCGTGCGCGGTTTCGGCGCGATCGTCTGCAGTCACCGCATCAGGTTACCGGCGCGTGAGACAACACAAGCCCCACGCTCGGTGCGTGGGGCTTGGTGCGGGGGCTCGTTGTTTGCTTCGAGTGGTCCCGGCTGGGATCGAACCAGCGACCTTCCGCGTGTGAAGCGGACGCTCTTCCACTGAGCCACGGGACCGTCATCGTCCGACAGCGATGTACGCCTCTCGAACGAGGCAGAACATTAACATGCGTACCGCGCGATACTCGAATCGCCCTGTTCGTCGAGCGTTCCGTACAGACTCTTCCCCGTGTCGGCGCTCGCCCCCGACCCGACCGTGACGCCACTCGAGCAACCGACAGCGGCACTGACAAGGCGATTTGTGAGTTCGCCAGAAGTTGGTCTAGTGTTTTCACCGCACCACGGAGACGGTAACGGTTCCGCGGGGCACGCGGATGTGGCGCAGTGGTAGCGCATCACCTTGCCAAGGTGAGGGTCGCGGGTTCGAATC
>NZ_JMEX01000005.1:434395-482653 GCF_000760735.1 Rhodococcoides fascians A44A
TTCGATGTTCGCCTGCGCGATTAGCTCAGCGGGAGAGCGCTTCCCTGACACGGAAGAGGTCACTGGTTCAATCCCAGTATCGCGCACCATCCGAGAATGCCCTTCAGCCCCGTGCTGGAGGGCATTTGTGGTCTGGACCCGTGCAGGGGTGGTGATTCAGGTCATACACGTGCACTCTGGAGGGATATCCCCGACCGGAAGGAACCCCACCGATGGCCGACCGCACGAACGAGGCAGACAGTGGCGCCGAAGGTGTCGCACCGACCACGGATCCCAGCACCGAGGAGAAGGCGAAGTCCGACGCGGCGGAGATCGATGCCCAATACGAACCCGGCGCACGGCCGACAGTCACGCTGCCCGGAACGGACGGCATGGTGTCCGGGACGGCATTCGCAGACATGGTCGACGACAACGGCGGCCTGAAGGAGGACTCGACGCCGGATGCCTGAGGCGCCCACCGACACCCACGAAGTGCACGGTGTCGACGGAGTTCGTGGGTATCTTCATCGGCCCGACGGGCCGGAGGTGGCCGCACTCGCACTGACGCACGGGGCCGGCGGTGACTGCTCGGCCAAGTTCCTCGTCGACGTCGCCACCACATGGTCCGCGCACGGGGTGACGGTTCTGCGGTTCGATCTGGCGTTCCGGCAGGCGAAGCCGTCCGGCCCACCGCATCCGTCGAAGTCCGCGGCCGATCGAAACAGTGTGGTGCTCGCGGTCGAATATCTCGGCAGCCTCACCGCAGCGCCTCTCGTGGTGGGAGGACACTCCTATGGAGGCCGCCAGGCATCGATGACGGTGTCGGAGGGGCTCTCCGCCGTCGGTGCGCTGCTGTTGTCCTATCCGTTGCATCCGCCGGGCAAACCCGACAAGGCACGTACCGCGCACCTACCCGGAATAGATATCCCCACCCTGTTCGTCTCGGGCACGAAGGATCCATTCGGCACACCCGACGAGCTGAGGCTGGCAATCGCATCGATCCCCGGCCCGACGGAGTTGCTCGAGATCGACGGTGCAGGCCACGACCTGTCCGCAGCCAAGCACCGCGTCGCCGAGCGATCGTTCGAGCACGCGTCACCCTTGTTCGGCACAGCCCGGTAATCGCGTCGGCGAGTCCCCGTGCGGTAGGAAACTGCTCGAATGTTCTACTTGTCTCATGCCCACCTGGGGATGGTTCGTCGTTGCACTCGTTCTGATCGACGCAGCGGTTCTCGCTGCGTGGCTGCTGGCTCGTAAACGTCCGGGCAAGCGCACGGACTCGACGAAACCCCCGGCGCCGCTCGCATCGACAGGGGTCCTGTGGGCCGACATCGAACCGACGCTTCGCACGCTCAAACACGAGGGAAACTCGCTCGCAGCGATCAAACTCCTGCGGTCCCGCACCGGGTTGCCGCTGCGCGAAGCCAAAGAGGCGGTGGACCGACTGTGACCGTGATCGTGGGCCGAGCCGGCATCTGGGAAGCCGAACAACTCGCCGACGTCGCCGCCGTGACGTTTCCGCTGGCCTGTCCACCCGGGTCGACCAAGGAGTCGATCGAAGCCTTCATCGGCGAGGTGCTCTCCCACGAACGGTTCGCCGACTACCTGGACGATCCGGATCGGACGATTCTCGCCGCGCGTGAAGACGACTCGATCGTCGGGTACGCCATGCTGATTCGCGGCGAGCCGGCCGACCCCTCGATCAGCGCCGTCCTGTCGACATCGCCGACGATGGAACTGTCCAAGATGTACGTCCTACCGGGTCATCACGGCAGCGAAGTGTCGGCGGCACTGATGGCGGCGACCGTGGCGTTGGCGTTCGACTTCGGCTGCGCTGGAATCTGGTTGGGCGTCAACCAGCAGAACGCGCGAGCTCAGCGCTACTACGCCAAGCACGGGTTCCACCGTGTGGGCACCAAGACGTTCACCGTCGGTGCCGAGGTACACGACGATTTCGTGTTCGAACGAGTCCTCTGACGTCAGCCGACGGCTGCGAAACGAGACAGTGCGAGCAGGCGCGAGGTGGCACGCAGGTACTTCTTGCGATACCCGCCTGCCAACATCTCCTCGGTGAAGATTTCGTCGAGCTTGCCGCCGGACGCCGTCACCGGGATGCTCGCGTCGTACAGGCGGTCGGCCAACACGACAAGTCGGAGTGCGACCGCCTGGTCGGCAGCGGGGTGCACGTTCTTCCAGAAGACCGCCTCGACGCCGTCGAGCAGCTTGCCGTACCGCGACGGGTGCAACGTACTCAGATGTGCGAGCAACTCGTCGAAATCGTCGAGAGTTGCGCCCTCGACGTGGTTCGCGCGCTCGACCAGTTCGGACTCGGAGGTGGGATCGGGAGCAGGCGGAAGGTCACGGTGTCGGTAGTCGGGGCCGTCGACACGAATCGACTCGAAGATCGACCCGAGCTTCTTGATCTCACGCATGAAGTCCTCGGCAGCGAACCTGCCCTCGCCCAGCTGTCCGGGGAGAGTGTTCGACGTCGCGACGATGGACACTCCACGTGCGGAGAGCTCGGACAGCAGACGGGACACCAGCATGGTGTCACCCGGGTCGTCGAGTTCGAACTCGTCGATGCACAGGACACTGTGGTTCGACAGCTGATCGAGTGCCTGGTTGAAGCCGAGCGCCCCGACCACATGTGTCAGCTCCACGAACGTTCCGAATGCCTTGGGCTCGGGCACGCTGTGGAAGATCGACGCCAACAGGTGGGTCTTGCCGACGCCGAACCCGCCGTCGAGGTACAGGCCCGCGCCGGTTGCCGGGGTCTTCTTGCCGAAGAGGCCGCGCTTGCCACCCTTCCCGCGAATCTTGGTGACCTTCTGCGCGAACGCCTCAGCCTTCGCGACCGCCTCGGCCTGGCTCGGCTCGTTCGGATCGGGAATGTACGACGAGAAGCTGACGTCGTCGAACATGGCCGGCGGAACCATTTGAGCGATCAACTGATCGGATGGAACGACGGGGTTTCGATCGACAAGACGTGCAGGCATTGAACGAGCGTAGCGACGTGGTGTTATCTACCTTATGCAGCTACTGGATATTGCGACCTACTTCACATCCGAGAGCGATGTGTCACGCGTCGCGAAGGGCCGGCTGGACGAGGCCGACCTGTCGCGCCTGTACGCCTATCCCCCTCGACCCCGGCGCCCGTGGATTCGGGCGAACTTCGTGGCCAGCATCGACGGAGCAGTGACGGCCGACGGCGTGTCCGCCGGCCTCGGGACGCCCGCCGACCAGGCAGTCTTCAGGGTCCTACGGTCCTTGACCGACGCGGTCCTCGTCGGCGCCGGAACCGTGCGCGCCGAAAATTACGGAGGCGTCTCCCTGCCCGACGACACCCGCCGGGCCCGCGTCGACCGCGGGTTGGACGAACTCCCCCCAGTCGTGGTCGTGACGGCCTCCGCCGAACTCGACCCCGACGCGCGAGTGTTCACCGACACCACCGTCACTCCGATCGTCGTGACCACTGCAGCCGCGTCCGCCGACAAGAAGAAGGCACTGTCCGACGCCGGAGCCCGGATCGTCGAGGCAGGTGAGACGACCGTGACGACCGGCGACCTACTCGGCGCGCTGGACGGTCTCGGTCTTCACCGCGTCCTGTGCGAGGGTGGCCCGGGACTGTTCGGCCAGCTGATCGCCGACGACGCCGTGGACGACGTCTGCCTCACGGTGTCGCCTCTCCTCGTGGCGGGGTCTGCCGGCAGGATCTCGCACTCCGCATCCGGCGCGGTCCGGCGCATGACGAGGGCGCACGTCGTCGCCGACGACGACGGCACACTGCTGACCAGGTGGGTCAAGCACCGAACCGAACACTGACCGGCCTGGTCGGATGTGTCGCCGACCGCCTGGTCGGATGGGTCGCCGACCGCGCGGTGCGGGAACTAGATAGCCTCGCAGCGTGACGCAGAATCGATCGTTGCTGGTGTTCGTCGTGTGTCTGTCTTTGTTCGCGGCCGGGTGCGGGGCCGGGCCGTCCGGTCGACCCGACGTGGCGGTCGAGCAGAACTCACCGGGCCAGCCCGCCGACACCGAATCGGAGGACCCCGCGCCGGAGCCTCCTGCACTGCAGGTTCCGGTGACGGATCTGTCCTGGCAGGACTGCACGTCGGACACCCTCGGTCGATACGGCTACGCACCTCGTACCCCCGGCCTGATCCTCGAATGCGCGGATTTCGAGGCGCCCGTCGACGCGTCCGGTGAGATGTTCGGGTCCTTCTCCGTCGGTGCGCTGCGTGCGCGCCTGGATCGGACGCCTGCCGACGCTCCCCCGATGGTGCTGACGTCAGGGGCGGACCGCGCGTCGATCGAGACGCTTGCCGACATGGCAGCAGGGCAGGGCGCGACCCTTCTGGCAACCAATCCTGTGGTCGCGGTGGACCGACGCGGCATCGGCCGATCCACTGCGGTGGACTGCACCAAGTTCGACGCCCGCGCAGCCCTGGCGGATCTGGGACAGTTCGCCGGAGCAGGCGGTGACACCGTCGATCGAGCCGTCACCGCAGGCCGGGACGCGACCATCGAATGCACCGACCTTCTGCAACCACAGGAACTGGCCTTCGCGACGTCGTATGCAGCGGACGACCTGGAACGACTGCGACTCACGTGGGGCGTGGACAGCATCGGACTCATCGGCACCGGAAACGGTGCGTCCACCGCATTGGCATTCGCCGCGCAGTACCCGGACCGCCTCTCCCGACTCGTACTCGACTCGCCCACCGGACTCGGCGCGGATCAGATGACCGTTGCCGAACAGAAGACCCAGGGACGCGAAGCTGCCTTCACCGCCTTCGCCGGGCGATGCGTCGCGCTCGACTGTTCGCTCGGCCCGGATCCCCGTGCGGCCGTTGCCGAGCTGGTGCAGCGCGCACGATCGGGGGCCCTGAGGCCGCTGTCCACCCACGCGCTGCTCGACGGAATCGCCTATGCCCTCGCATCGTCGGCGGGCGATCCGACGCAGCGCGCACTCGCACTGTCCACCACACTCTCCTCTGCACGTTCCGGTGACACCGCAGCCCTGACCCAGTTGGCCGACCGAGCTGCCGACGCCTACGGCACGGACGGGCAGTTCGTCGCCCGCTGCACCGACGGACAGCAGTGGCCGTCGCCCCAGGCGGTGCGCGACGCCACCGGATCATGGTCGGAGTTGTATCCCGTCTTCGGCACCGACGCGGCTCTGGCCGCACTCGCCTGTGCGTCCTGGCCGACGGCTCCCGCAGCGCCGCTGCCCTCGGAACTACCGATTCCGGTGCTGTTGCTCAGCGGCGCGGCGGATCCCGTCGTCGGCAACGGAGGTTTCGCTGCAGTCTCCGGAATGATCGCGACGACGGGTACGCAGGCGGCGTCGATGACATGGCAGGGCGCGGGTCACCCCACGGTAGGTGGTTCGGCGTGCGCTCAGTCCGCGGTCGCCGGTTACGTCGCCGACGCGGCCCTGCCGCCGGACGGCAGCGTGTGCCCTGCATGAGACGCCGTGGGCGGTCGAGGGCGGGAACAAGGCCCGAGGGGGTTGTCACGGCCGGGGTGTCTGACGTCGGTCCGACAGGGCGGTCAATGTACCGTTCCGTAGGTGTCACTTAGCTTCCTCGAGCCACGAACCGGCCGGTCCACCGCAGAAGTAGTCAAGTTTGCGTTGTGGCCGTTGGCCGTCATGACGGTGCTCAACCGGGTCCTGGTTCGAGCGATCAACGGCGACATCACAGACGACTTCACCCCGGTGTATCGCGCGGCACTGGCGTTTCTCAACCGGCAGCCGGTCTACACGGCGAACTTCGATTCGGTGGATCCGCACTACCTGTACCCGCCCGGGGCCACGATGCTGCTCTCCCCCGTCGCTGTGATCGACCCGGAACGCTCGCGGTGGCTGTTCATCTTCGCCAGCACCATCGCAATACTGATTGCTCTGTACATTCTGCTGCGCATCTTCGGCTACGGCCTGAACTCCGTCGTCGCGCCGGTCCTGCTCTTCGCCGCATTCGCCAGCGAAACCGTGACGAACACTCTGGTGTTCACCAACTTCAACGGTTTCGTCTTGCTCGGTGAAGTCGCGTTCATCGGTTTCCTGTTGAAGCGGAAAGACCTGTGGGCAGGCGTCGCGATCGGTCTCACGATCGTGGTCAAGCCCATTCTCGTTCCCCTGCTGATCATTCCGCTGATGACCAGACAGTGGAAGGTGTTCGTCACCGCAATCGCCATCCCTCTCGTCTTCACCGCGATCGCGTGGCCGCTGTCCGTCGACCCCATGGACTTCGTGAACCGCACCGTCCCGTACCTGCTCGAGTCCAGGGACTACTTCAACAGCGCCGTCGTCGGAAACGGTCGCTACTACGGTCTGCCCGAGGTACTGATCTTCGGAATCCGCGGCGTTCTCGGACTGATGGTTCTGGCCTCGTTGTGGATTCTCTACAAGTACTGCCGCGAGGACCGGTTGTTCTTCGTCGCCACCACGTCCGGCCTTGTCCTCACCGCACACTGGCTTCTGGGTTCGCTGGGCCAGATGTACTACTCGATGATGCTGTTCCCGCTTCTGATGACGGTCGTCCTGAAGAACTCGGTGCTCCGGAACTGGCCTGCCTGGCTCGCGATCTACGGCTTCACCTGCTACGACCGCTGGCTGTCCGGCCGGTTCTACACCACGGGACGAGCATTCGACTACATGCGCACCACCTTCGGATGGAGCCTCCTGATCATCGTCATCTTCGGCGTGCTCGTCGGGCGCTACTACGCCGCAAGGCAGGACGGCCGACTCGACCGGGGAATCGAACCAGAGTATCCACTGGACGACCCGCGACCTGCGGAGACGACGAAGTCCGGCGGATAGTATTAGCGTGAAGGCATGAGTTCAGCGACGGACAAGAATCCTGCCCCAGCAGTACAGCTCACCGACGCGCAGTGGCGAGAGAAACTCTCCCCCGAGGAGTACGCGGTTCTGCGGCAAGCCGGGACCGAGCGCCCCTTCGTCGGCGAATACACCGACACGACCACCGAAGGTATCTACGAATGCCGCGCATGCGGCGCGGAACTGTTCCGCAGTACCGAGAAGTTCGAGTCCCACTGCGGCTGGCCGTCCTTCTTCGACCCGGCCGACAGCGACGCCGTGATTCTGAACGAGGACAACTCGCTCGGAATGCGTCGCATCGAGGTGATCTGCAAGAACTGCCACAGTCACCTCGGACACGTCTTCGAGGGCGAGGGTTACCCGACACCCACCGATCAGCGTTACTGCATCAATTCCATCTCGCTTACCTTCAGCCCAGCAGCCGACGCACGGTAGGCGCGCGGGATTCGTGCCCGGGTTCGGCTCACGCCGCGAAGCCGACTACAGCCGGATCGAGTACCGCACGGCCTTGAAAACTCTGCGGTATCTTTCCGCTATGACTGCGGCGATCAAGACATTCTGGTGGCGTCAGCTCAAACTCACCGGCCTTCGACCGAACTTCGGGGACGAGTTGACCCCGGGGCTGGTGAAGTCTCTGTTCGGTCGGAAATGTGCGTGGAGACGGCCGAAGGGCAGCGAGTTCACCGGCGCCGGTTCGACGCTGGAGATGGTCCAGCTCATGAACGCGCCGAAGACGTTGAAGATATGGGGTTCCGGTTTCGGAGTGCGCGAGGGAACCACCGAGAGAAACTTCAGCAATCCTGGGTACGACATCTACGCCGTACGAGGGCAACTCACCCTGGGGCGTGTCGACCAGGACCGCGATATCGCAGTCGGAGATCCGGGCCTTCTGGCAAGCAGGGTCTACCCGCCCTCGCAACAGGTGCCCGGTCGAGTCGGCCTCGTCTATCACTGGATGCACAAGAGCGACACAGTCGTCCAGACCCTCGCACGTGAGGGAAACATCATGCTGATCGATCCGTCGAGGAAGCCGTCCAAGGTCGTCGCGGACATCACGTCCTGTGAGTTCGTGATGTCCACGAGCCTGCACGGACTCATCGTCGCGGACTCGTACGGTATCCCGAATGCGTGGATCGAGCTGACGCAGGAGATAGGCGGCAAGGGCTACAAGTTCGAGGACTACTACTCCGCATTCGATGGAAAAGCGGTTCAGCATTCGTCCGACCTCGCATGGGATGCGGAGCACATCGAGGCCCTTCGCACCGAGTATCGTCCGATTCCCAATCTCGCAGAGATTCAGGACAATCTCGTCGCTGCATTTCCATACGCCGCAGTCGACGTACGATGACCTGACACAAACGAAGTGCGGCGGCGATCGGCTTCGGACAGCTACGTACCGAGGTGACACGCGGAGTACGTCCCCTCGCGTGCATACTGTGACCATGCGCACTTTTACTTCACCTGAGCAATTGAAGGCAGCGATCGGCGAGGACCTCGGTAGCAGTGACTGGCTGCAGATCACGCAGGAACGGGTGAACACGTTCGCCGATGCCACGGGTGATCATCAGTGGATCCATGTCGATGTCGAACGCGCGAAGAAGGAAAGCCCGTTCGGTGCGCCGGTCGCCCACGGTTACTTGAGTTTGTCTCTCGTTCCGCTGCTCAACTGGCAGATCTACACCATCGAGAACACGAAACTCGGAATCAACTACGGCTCCAACAAGGTTCGGTTCGTCAATCCGGTGAAGGTGGGTTCGCACGTCCGCTTGCAGACGACGCTGACATCGGTGGACGAAGTGTCCGGTGGGGCTCTGCAGGTCGTCGCCACCAGCACGCTGGAGATCGAGGGTGAGGCGAAGCCTGCGCTCGTGGCGGAGACGATCAGTCGGATCGTGTTCTGACTGCTGCTCTGTCGAGTAGTTCGGGAGGATCGAACGCGGTGATCGGCGGCAGGTCACCGTCGTAGAGTTCGATCTGCACCAGAACGTGCTGACCCGTCGATCCTCGTGCGAGCGAGGATGTGCCGACGTCGGGCGTCAGCACGTTCGGGTTGCCGTGTTTGCACAGCGTGACGGGATCGGCAGGGTCGAGCGGGTCGTACCACGCACCGGTGGACAGTTGTACGACGCTGTCCATCATGGCGTCGTCGATGATCACACCGGCCAGGCAGGCTCCGCGGTCGTTGAACACCTTCACCACGTCGCCCGCGGCGATCCCTCGCGCGGCAGCCGCGGCGGGATGGATCCGAATCGGCTCTCGCCCTCCGATTTTCGACGCCTGGCTGGTAGCACCGTGATCCAGTTGGCTGTGCAATCGAGTGCGGGGCTGATTGGCGATCAAATGCAGAGGATACGTCGCAGCTCGTGCGCCGCCCAACCATTCGTCCGGTTCGAACCAGGCCGGGTGTCCGATGCAGTCGGCGTAATCGAAGCCCGCGATCGTCTCGGAGAAGATCTCGATCTTCCCGCTCGGTGTACGCAGGGCGTTCCGTCGAGGGTCCGCCCGATAGTCGGCGAGCAGGGTGAGGTCGTCCTCGGTGGTCATCCGGAACGAACCGGTGTGCCAGAAGTCGTCGAACTCCGGGGTGTCGACGCCGGCTGCGCGTAGGTAACCGCGCCACTGGTCGTAGAGATGCTCGACCCACTGCCGGGACGACCGACCTTCGGTGAATGTCTCTGCCACGCCCAGCTTCTCGGACAACGCCACGAAGGTGTCGTAGTCGTCACGCGAATCGGCGTATCGAGGTACGGCGCGGTGCATGGCCACGAGCAGCGGATCGTTGCGGGTGCAACTCAGATCCTCACGTTCGAGCGACGTGGTCGACGGAACGACGATGTCCGCGTGTTTGGCCATCGGCGTCCAGTAAGGATCATGCACGACGATGGTGTCCGGACGCGCCAGTGCGCGCCGCAGTCGTCCCAGGTCCTGGTGGTGATGGAACGGGTTGCCCCCCGCCCAGTGCACGAGCTTGATGTCGGGGTACGTCAGTCGCCTGCCGTCGTAGTCGAACTCGGCACCGGGCCGGAGCAGCATGTCCGAGACCGCGGCCACCGGAATGAAGGACGTGACCGGATTCAGCCCCTGCGGAAGGGTCGGCAACGGATACGGCACCGGTGCGAGACCAGGCTCGTTCATCGAGCCGTAGCCGTGGCCGAATCCCCCACCCGGGATGCCGATCTGGCCGAGCATCGATGCCAGCGTCAATCCCATCCACGGGGCTTGCTCACCGCTTCGCACTCGCTGCAGGGACCAGGTGACCGTCAGCAAGGTGCGTTGCGACGCCATCGACCTGGCGAGTTCGGTGATCACCTCGGGGGCCAGCCCGGATTTCTCGGACGCCCATGCGGGGGACTTCGGTGTGCCGTCGGTGTCACCGAGGAGGTAGTGCTCGAACGCGTCGTATCCCGTGGTGTACTCGTCCAGGAATTCTCGGTCGAGCAGGTTCTCGGTCGCCAGTACGTGAGCCAGCCCGAGCATCACTGCAACATCCGAGCCTGGACGCGGCGCGAGCCACGTTGCAGCGCCCGACATGTCGTCTCGTAGCGGACTGACGGTGACGATTTTTCCGCCGCGAGCCCGGAGTTCCGCGAGTGCGGATTCGGTGGGGTGATTCGATGTGCCGCCGTGATTGACGGACGTGTTCTTCACCGGCACTCCGCCGAACGCGACCAGGAGGTCGGTCTCGCGCGCGATGACATTCCAGGATGTCGACCGTGAGAACAACTTCCAGTGCGCTCCGACGACGTGCGGCATGACCACGGACGTGGCGCCGGTGGAGTAACTGTTCACGGACCGGGTGTAACCACCGAGGCAGTTCAGGAAGCGATGAACCTGGGACTGGGCGTGATGGAAGCGCCCGGCACTGGCCCACCCGTAGGACCCACCGTAGATCGCAGTGTTTCCGTACCGGTCGATGACCCGCCGGAGTTCGTCGGCGAGGAGGTCGATGAGCTCGTCCCAGGTGACGGAGACGAACTGATCGCTTCCGCGATGCTCGCTCGGACCCGGCCCGTCTTCGAGCCACCCTCGTCGCACGGCCGGTCCGGTGACGCGCGAGCGGTGACGTACCGATCCGGGAAGATTCCCCAGAACGGGTGACGGGCTCGAATCGCCTGCGTCGGGCGTGATCCCGGTTATCTCACCGTGCGCCGCGTCGGCCCGGAACATGCCCCAGTGGGCCATGTGCTGTGCACTCACAGGTCGATGCCGCGGCTTCTCACAGCATCCAGCAATGCAGTGGGTCGCTCGGTCGTCGGAACGGGGTCGACGAGCGCGAACGAACATCCGATGGCGCGTGCAGCGCCGTCGGCTTCTTCACTGTCCCCGACCATCAGGGTTCGTGTCGGGTCGACCCCGAGACCGTCGACGGCGATGCGGAAGATCTCCGGTTGCGGTTTGACGACTCCGACCTCGAAGGACAGCGTGAACCTGTCGACGTACTTTTCGATGCCGAGCTGCGCGAACGCCGGCCTGATGTCGAAGGGGATGTTGCTCAGGACACCGACCGAGATAGACCTCGCGGCAAGGGCTTTCACCACCTCGGCCGTGTCGGGATACGGCGTCCAGCTGGCTGCGTCGACGACGCGGCCGTACACGGATTCCGCCTGCTCCGGTCGGTCTATTCCGGATTCCTTCAGAACGTGAAGATATGCCTGCCGGTGCAGTGCCGGGTCCAGGTCGCGGTTCCGCCACGCGTGGCGGGTGATGTCGTCGAACTGCACGACCTCCCCGACCGGTGCGGTCATACGGCGCATCAACTCCGCCGCGTGATGCCCGTCCACCGGAGCGCCGTCCGAGTGGGTGACACCGTCGAACCACGAGTCGTCCTCGTCCAGCCGAAAGAGGGTGCCGGAGAAGTCGAAGATGACCGCCTCGATCATGGCAGGGATGCCACGAGTGCCTCGACGTCGACGCGTGGTCCGGTGAAGAACGGTGTCTCCTCGCGTACGTGGCGCCGTGCTTCGGTGGCACGCAGGTCGCGCATGAGGTCGACGATGCGGTCGAGTTCCGGTGCCTCGAAGGCGAGAATCCATTCGTAGTCCCCGAGGGCGAACGACGGCACGGTGTTGGCGCGGACGTCCTTGTAGCCGCGGGCGGCCATGCCGTGATCGGCGAGCATCGTACGACGCTCCTCGTCGGGCAGCAGGTACCAGTCGATGGAGCGGACGAACGGATAGACGCAGATGTAGGCGCCCGGGTCCTCACCGGCGATGAACGCCGGTACGTGACTCTTGTTGAACTCGGCCGGGCGATGCAGTGCGGAGTTGCTCCACACCGGGGTGCTTGCCTTCCCCAGCGCGGTGGTCCGACGGAAGTCGGAGTACGTGGCCTGCAGGTCCTCGATGCGCTCGGCGTGCGTCCAGACCATGAAGTCGGCATCGGCGCGCATCCCGGCGATGTCGTAGACGCCGCGTACTGCGACGCCTTTCTCTTCCTGGCTCTCGAAGAACACCCGGGCTTCCTTCGATGCGGCGGCGCGGTCGTCGCCCAGGACTCCTGGGGTGACCTTGTACACCGAGAACATCAGGTAGCGAAGTGTGGAGTTGAGCGCTGAGTAGTCGAGGCGTGCCATGCGCCCTATCGTGCCACCTCGGATACGGCGGCGGCCGCTCTGGTGGCGGATGCGACACAAGCGGGGACTCCGACGCCGTGGCTCCAGGCACCGGCGACGGCGAGCCCGGGGACGTCACGGACGGCGGCGTCGATCTCGGCGACTCGCTCGACGTGCCCCGGCGCGTACTGCGGTAGCCCGCCTCGCCAGCGCTGCACCACGGTCTCGACCGGTGCGACGTCCAGGCCGGTGACCGTACGCAGATCCTGCGTGGCGATGTCGACGAGTTCCCTGTCGGTCATCTCCAGCGCTGCAGTGTCGCCGAAACGGCCGAGAGACGCACGCAGCAGCGGTGTTTCCCGCTCCCCCAGGTGCGTCCATTTCCGGCTCGAGAGAGTGAACGCTTTCACCGAGAGTCCTGCGTCGGTGGCGACGAGGACACCCGAGTTGTCCGGCAGTGCGGTCCCCGGTGGTAGAGACATGGCCACCACGACGGACGACGCGAGTTCGATGTCCGCGGCGGCGTCCGCGGCGTCAGGAACTGTGTCCGCGAGGATGCGTGCGAGAGCCGGGGCAGGTACGGCGAGAACCACGACGTCCACGTGACCGATGGGGTCGACGCGCCAGCCACGCCGCTCTCCCCGGATCGACACGACTTCGGTACCCATGACAGTTCGAGCGTTCGTCGCCGATACCAGCGCGTCGACCAGTACTCCGTACCCGTCGCGGAGTGCACCGAACACCGGTCCGGAGCTGGGCGGGGGCAGTGCCCGCTTCACGGCAGCCGTCAAGCTGCTCGCTCCTGCGTCGAGTGCTGCGGCCAACGTCGGCAGCGCGGCCCGTACGCCGATCGAGTCCGACAGTCCGGAGTACACCCCGCCGAGCAAGGGATCGACGGATCGACGAAGCACCTGATCGCCGAACCGACCACCCACCAACTCGGCGACGCTGACGTCTTCGCCCACGTTCCAGGTCATCGGCGAGTCGGATTCGGCGGAGATCCTCCGCACGGTCTCGTCGTCGACCATTCCGCGTAGCGCGACAGCGTCGGACGGGATTCCCATCAAGGTGTCCGGTGGCATCGGATGCAACGCACCGCCCGCGTAGAACAGTGGTCGCCTACCCGCCGGATGCACCAACTGCTCGGACAGGCCGAGCTCGTCCAGCAGAGCGGGAACCTCGGGCCGTCGCCCGATGAAGGCCTCCGCACCCACGTCGAGTGAACCACCGGCGATGCGTGCCGTCCGCAACGTTCCGCCGAGCCGCTCGGATGCCTCGACGACGGTGATCTCCGCGTCCGGGCCCAGGCTGCAGCGCAGTCGGTAAGCAGCGACCAGTCCGGTGATTCCGCCGCCGACCACCGCGGCGCGAGGCGCCGACACCGTCACAGCGAATGCACCAGCTCCACGACACGGGTGAGGATCGTGGGGTCGGTGTCCGGCAGGACTCCGTGGCCGAGGTTGAACACGTGCCCGGTGGCCCCCGCCGCGAGCGCACGATCCGCCTCCGCAACGATTCGCCTCACCTCGGTCTCGACGGCGTCCCAACCCGCGAACAGCACCGCCGGGTCGAGGTTGCCCTGCAGAGCTTTTCCTGCCCCGACGCGGGTGATCGCGTCGTCGAGTGGGATCCGCCAGTCGACGCCGACCACGTCGGCACCCGCGTCGCCCATTGCGCCGAGCAGTTCCCCCGTACCGACTCCGAAGTGAATCTTCGGGACACCGGCCGAGCTCACCGCGTCGAACACCTTGGTCGAGTGCGGAAGGACGAATTCACGGTAATCGGCGAGTGAGAGTGCCCCCGCCCAGGAGTCGAACAGCTGGAGTGCATCGATTCCGGCCGCGAGTTGTGCCGTCAGGAACGTGATGGTGGTGTCCGCAAGTGTGTCCAACAACGTGTGCCAGGTCTGCGGGTCGGACCGCATCAACGCCTTCGTCTTCTCGTGGTTTCGGCTGGGCCCGCCCTCGACCAGATACGAGGCGAGCGTGAACGGGGCGCCGGCGAAGCCGATCAGCGCTGTCTCGCCCAGCTCCTTCGTCAGCAGAGCAACGGCGTCCGCTACCGGCTGTACCTGGTCGGCACTCAGCTGCGGTAGTGCATCGACATCGGCACGCGATCGCACCGGATTCGCCACCACCGGGCCCGTACCGGCGACGATGTCGAGGTCGATGCCTGCGGCCTTGAGCGGCACGACGATGTCCGAGAAGAGAATTGCGGCGTCGACGCCGTGCCGCCTGACCGGTTGCATCGTGATCTCGGTGACCAGCTCTGCATCGAAGCAGGATTCCAGCATTCCGATCCCGGCCCGGATCGTGCGGTACTCGGGTAGAGAACGCCCGGCCTGACGCATGAACCACACGGGTCGGCGCGTCGGGACGCGGCCCGCGGCGGCGGCCAACAGGGGCGCGTCGGGAAGGTGGCGACGCGAGGACGGCGTGTCGGTGCTGGGCGTGACGGTGTTCATTGCAGTCCATGCTGCCACGCCTCACGATCGACGCCTCTACGCAGGTCCGTGCTGGTACTTCGGCGCGCCTCCGACGAACGGGAACGTGAGAAGTCTAACGTCCGGTGACGTGACCACACCCGGATCCGCTGCCGAGCCTGCGCCGTTTCGATCGGCTGTCGAGGCGATGCACCGGGCAGTCGTGCACCCCTCGATCGAAGTCGGCCCGATCAGACCGCCGCAGCGTCTCGCGCCGTACAGCTATGCGGTGGGCGCCGAGGTCAAGCACCCTGTCGGTGAGGACGTCGGCGAGCAGTCCGACGGTGACGCATTCGGCCGACTGATCTTGTTGTACGACCCGGACGGTGACGAGGCATGGAACGGCACCATGCGCCTCGTCGCCTACATCCAGGCCGACGTCGACGAGACCCTCGCGTCGGACCCACTGCTTCCCGAGGTCGGGTGGAGCTGGCTGGTCGATGCTCTCGGTAGTCGTGCCGAGCCGGTGACCGCGCTGGGTGGGACTGTCACATCGACCAGTTCCGTCCGGTACGGGGACATCGCCGGGCCCCCGAAGGCGCATCAACTCGAGCTCCGCGCGTCGTGGACGGCGGGATCGGTGGAGCTCGCGTCACACGTGGAGGCGTTCTGCGAGGTCCTGGCCTACGCCGCCGGATTGCCTCCGGCCGGGATCACCGAGTTACGGAGCACAGCCGAGAAACGGTGACGCGACCCGAACTGGATCGTGAGTTCGCACGCGGTCCGCTCGTTTGGGCTTAGAGTCACCTCTCATGTCAGCGACAAGTTCCAGTGAACCGTCGGATGTAACGGACGGTCCTCCGCCTGCCGTTCCTCTGCTCGCGCCCGCCGACGGTGTCCCCCCGGTCGTCGACACCGTCGCCGGCGTCGCCGAGGCCGCGGCTGCACTGGCGGGCGGTCACGGTCCGCTCGCAGTGGACGCCGAACGTGCGTCGGGTTTTCGCTACTCCCAGCGTGCGTACCTGCTGCAATTTCGCCGCCGCGGTGCGGGAACGGTCCTGCTGGATCCGATACCGGTCACCGGGCAGCTCACCGCCTTGGCCGAGGTGATCAACCCGTTGGAGTGGGTGTTGCACTCGGCCGACCAGGATCTTCCCGGCCTCGAAGAACTGGGCCTCGTCCCGACGACGCTGTACGACACCGAACTTGCCGGCCGTCTGGCAGGCTTCGAGCGCGTCGGACTCGGCGCGATCGTCGAGAGAACGCTCGGCCTCTCGTTGCAGAAAGGGCACGGCGCCGCCGATTGGTCGACGCGGCCACTCCCGGACACGTGGTTGAACTACGCCGCACTGGATGTGGAAGTACTGCTGGAACTGCGCGACGCGATGGCCGCCGAACTCGAGAGCCAAGGCAAGACGGAGTGGGCGGCGCAGGAGTTCGCACACATTCTGACCCTCGGTCCCCCGAAGCCGAAGACCGACCGTTGGCGCCGGACATCGGGTATCCATGCGGTGAAATCTCAGCGTGTCCTCGCGGCGGTGCGTGAACTGTGGCAGGCGCGCGACGAGATCGCTCGCCGCCGCGACATCGCCGCGGGACGGGTTCTGCCGGACTCGGCCATCGTCGCCGCCGCCACCTCGGATCCGAAGAACGAGAACGAGTTGAAGGCGTTACCTGTCTTCGGCGGCCCCCGCCAGCGCCGGTCCGCGAAAGTATGGCTGGGCGCGCTCGGCCGGGCACGCGCACTGCCCGCCTCCGACCTGCCGCCCAAGGCAGCACCGTTCGACGGTCCTCCCCCGGTGAATCGGTGGGCTCGCCGCGACCAGGATGCCGCCGATCGGCTCGCCGCGACGCGAGCGGCAATGACGGAACTCAGCGAGCGCGTGTCGGTTCCCGTCGAGAATCTGCTGCTTCCCGATCTGTTGCGCCGGCTCGTGTGGGACTGGAAGCCGCTGACGTCGACCGACGCCGCGGGTGCGATCGAGCACGAGCTGGCCGACGGCGGGGCCCGTCCCTGGCAGCGTGAGCTCGTCGTCCCAGTGCTCACGGCCGCATTGACCCCTCCTCAAGTTACCGACGGGTAATACCCGCTACAGTGGGCGTCAACCCGGCGTCGGTCGGGTCCATGTCCGCATCTGTCGGGAGGATCGAAGCGTGTCTGTACCCGCGTCCACCAGCTCACAGCGGAATGTCGTGTTCGTCGACGGCATCCGCACACCGTTCGGCAAGGCAGGCCCCAAGGGCATCTACGCCGACACTCGCGCCGACGACCTCGTCGTCAAAGCCATCCGCGAACTGCTCCGCAAGAACCCCAACCTTCCTCCCGAGCGGATCGACGAGGTCGCCATCGCCGCGACCACGCAGACCGGCGATCAGGGCCTGACGATCGGCCGCACGTCCGCTCTGCTGGCAGGTCTTCCCCGCAGCGTGCCCGGCTTCGCCATCGATCGCATGTGTGCGGGCGCCATGACGTCGGTGACCACCACCGGATCAGGCATCGGCTTCGGCCAGTACGACGTCGTGATCGCAGGCGGCGTCGAGCACATGGGTCGTCACCCGATGGGCGAGGGCGTCGATCCGAACCCGCGGTTCCTCGCGGACAAGCTCGTCGACCCGAGTGCTCTCGTCATGGGCAACACCGCCGAGAACCTCCACGACCGCTTCCCGTCGATCACCAAGGACCGCACCGACGCCTACGCCGTGGCGAGCCAGGAGAAGTACGACGCCGCCAAGAAGGCCGGCTACATCGCCGACACCCTCGTCCCTGTCGCCACCAAATCTGCCGCCGGATGGGGTCTGGCCACCGAGGACGAACCACCTCGTCCGGGCACCACCGTCGAAGACCTGGCGAAGCTCAAGACTCCGTTCCGTCCGGCCGGCCGCGTGACCGCCGGAAACGCAGCAGGTCTCAACGACGGTGCCACCGCCGCGATTCTCGCAGGTGAAGACACTGCGCACGAGCTCGGACTGAACATCGGCATGCGGATGGTCGGCTTCTCGTTCGCAGGCGTCGACCCCGCCGTGATGGGCATCGGACCGGTCCCGGCGACCGAAAAGCTGCTCGGCCGAACCGGATTGAGCATCTCCGACATCGGCTTGTTCGAGATCAACGAAGCCTTCGCCATCCAGGTCCTCGCGTTCCTCGAGCACTACGGCATCGCCGATGACGACCCCCGCGTCAACCAGTGGGGCGGCGCCATCGCGTGTGGCCACCCGCTCGCATCCTCCGGCGTGCGCCTCATGACACAGCTGTCGCGTCAGTTCGCGCAGCGTCCCGACGTCCGCTACGGCTTGACGACCATGTGCATCGGCCTCGGTATGGGCGGCACCGTCATCTGGGAGAACCCGAACCACTCCGACTACGCGGGAGTGAAGCCTGCAGGAACGACCCAGACGGCAGGAGCAGCCAAATGAGCGACATCACCACTGCGTTCACCGACGAGGTAGTCACGAACGCATTCACCAAGATCATCTCCGTCCCCGGCCTCGAAGGCTCGATCGCCCTCGTGACGCTGGACAACGGCTACGACCACACCAAGCCGTCGACGTTCGGCCCCGGCGGCCTCACGCAGTTCGACGCCGCACTGGACGAGGCATTCGCCGCGAACCCGGTCGCGATCGCAGTGACCGGCAAGCCGTTCATCTTCGCGGTCGGTGCCGACCTCAATGGTGTACCGAACATCAAGACCAAGGACGAGGCGCTCCAGATCGGTCAGCTCGGCCACAAGGTGTTCCGGCGCCTGCGTGGATCCGAGATCCCGACGTTCGCATTCATCAACGGTGCGGCTCTCGGCGGCGGCCTCGAAGTCGGCCTGCACTCGCACTACCGCACCGTCGCCGACAACGCGGCAGCACTGGGATTGCCCGAGGCGTTCCTCGGACTCGTTCCGGGATGGGGCGGAACTCAGTTGCTGCCCAACATCATCGGCGCATCGAACGCCGTGACGGTGATCATCGAGAATTCGCTCAACCAGAACCGAACCCTCAAGCCGCAGCAGGCGCTCGATCTCGGTATCGCCGACGCCGTGTTCGGCGGCGCCGACTTCATCGAGCAGTCGCTGGCATGGGCAGCCCAGGTCATCAAGGGCGACATCACTCCCGCCCGTCCCGAGATCGACCGTGGCCAGGCCTGGGATGACGCCGTTGCCCGCGCCAAGGGCATCGTCGCGGGCAAGACCGGTAACTTCGCTCCCGGTCCGGTCGCTGCTGTCGAGCTGATCGAGCTCGCCAAGAACACCGACATCAACGACTCGGCTTCGCTGGACGCCGCATTCGCTGCCGAGGACGAGGCACTGTCCACTCTGCTCGTGAAAGACGAACTGCGTGCAGGCCTCTACGCATTCGATCTCGTACAGAAGCGGGCCAAGCGACCCGCAGGCGCACCGGACAAGTCGTTGGCGCGCAAGATTTCCGGCGTCGGCATCGTCGGGGCAGGTCTGATGGCCAGCCAGCTCGCTCTGCTCTTCGTCCGGCAGCTGAAGGTTCCGGTGATCCTCACCGACATCGACCAGGAGCGCATCGACAAGGGCGTCGGCTACGTTCACGGTGAGATCGACAAGCTGCTCGGCAAGAAGCGTCTGTCCCCGGATGCCGCCAACCGATTGAAAGCACTGGTCTCCGGCTCCATCGACAAGGCGGCGTTCGCACAGGCAGACTTCGTCATCGAGGCCGTGTTCGAGAATCTCGACGTGAAGAAGAAGGTGTTCGCCGAGGTCGAGGAATTCGTCTCTCCCGACACGATTCTCGCCACCAACACCTCGTCGCTGTCGATCACGAAAATGGCAGCCGATCTGAAGCACCCCGAGCGCGTGGTGGGCTTCCACTTCTTCAACCCCGTCGCCGTCCTCCCGCTACTGGAGGTCGTCAAGGGCGAGAAGACCGACGATGCCACGCTGGCAACGGCATTCGCCACGGCCAAGACGCTCAAGAAGTCGGCCGTGCTCTCTGCCGACCTGCCCGGATTCGTCTTCAACCGGCTCGTCACCCGCGCATCCGGCGAGATCATCGCCGCGATCGACGAGGGCACGCCCTTCGACGTCGCCGACGGGGCGGTCGCCGAGCTCGGCATGCCGATGAGCCCGCTCACCCTGCTGGCATTGGTCGGACCGGCCGTCGCCCTGCACACCGCGGAGACCCTCGCCGAGGCGTACCCCGAGCGGTTCAAGGACTCCGCCGGATTCCGCGCACTCGTCGACGCCAAGAAGCCCGGCGTCTGGACCTACGGACCCGAAGGCCAGATCGTCGACCCCGAGGTGGCAGCGCTGTGGCCGCAGGGTGATTCACCGTCGACGGCAGAGCAGGTTCTGGATCGAACCCGCCGAGCGTTCGCCGACGAGATCAACATCATGTTGGAGGAAGGCGTCGTAGCCGCGGCGGAGGACATCGACCTCTGCCTGCTCCTCGGTGGCGGCTTCGGATTCTGGAACGGCGGAATCACGCCGTACCTCGACCGAACCGGCACCTCGGAAGCGGTGACCGGCAGGCGATTCCTCGCCGACGGCGTCGCGAACGTCTGACGGAAGTCCGAGATCGAAGTTGTGTACGTCGTCACCGTGAACCATGTACACAACTTCGATCTCGCCGGCGTTACAGCGTGCCCAGAAAAGCCATGAGCTCAGATTCGCGTGCGGGGTCGTAGGACTCCGCGGAAGACGACACAACGCGGTTGCGGTCGACGTAGTCGCCGCTGCGAGCGAGCGTTCGGCCGGACACCAGGTCAGCGAGTGCCGCACCTGCCTGCGTGGACGTGGTGGCCAGTGGCGTCAGAGTAAGCACTGGACCCAGCGCTCGCATCATCAGCTGCGCTCCCCTGCCTGCATGTCTGGCCAGGCCGGTCCCCGGGACCAGACCGGGGTTGAACGAGATGATGTCGACGCCCGGTTCGAGGGCGTCAGCCCATGCATGAACGAGGTGGACCGCCGCAAGTTTGCTGGTCGAGTACGCGGTTCTCCCGGCTGCGGCCGACTCCGGTTCGGCGAAGGCACCGGGACGCGCGAGGACGTCCGGAGCCGACCACACGGGCGCCGGAACCAGCGCGAGATTGTGCCGGAGATCCCCGAAGTGCGTGTCGCTGACGGTGATCACGATGCGCGAGGAATCCGTCAGGTGGGACCGGAGCTGGGTCAGAAGTACGTGGTTGGCAACTACGTTGACCGCGAAGGTCGCTTCGAGACCGTCGACCGTCGTCGTGACGGCATCGGTGTACTGGATGCCCGCGTTTCCGACGAACCTGTCGAGTTTCGGGATCGAACCGTTCTGCACCAGCGCGCCGATGTGACGGCCCGCCGCTCTCGTCGCCTCGACGTCAGCGAGGTCGGCGTCCACGAACGTGACCCGAGGAGAGGTCGGGCCAGGTCTTCGCCCGACCACGACGAGGTGTGCATGAGGGTCGTCGGCAAGCAACCTCGAGGCTGCTACGGCGCCGATCCCCTGGCTGACTCCGGTCATGACAATGGTGTGTGCGGAACTGTGGGTCATGGCACCCACGCTGTCACCGGCACAGGAGTACAACCAGCACCCGGTGAGACGGTGGGATCAGCAGTACCAGGATGCATCCGCCGAAGCGGGAGATGATGGACCGATGAGCGACACGGCATCCGACCTCGGTGAAGTCCTGCGCGGATGGAGGGACAGACTCTCACCTGTCGATGCAGGCCTGCCGACGGGCCCGAGGCGGCGGACCGAGGGTCTACGCCGTGAAGAGTTGGCACAGCTGGCCGGAGTGTCCGTCGACTACCTCGTCCGACTCGAACAAGGCCGCGCCACGACGCCGTCCGCGCAGGTCACCGCGTCTTTGGCACGAGCCTTGCAGTTGAACGGCGCCGAGCGAGATCACCTGTACCGCTGCGCTGGCCTGTTGCCACCGGGCCCGGGAAGCATCGATCGACACGTCGGTCCCGGCATTGCGCGCCTCGTCGGCCGCCTGGCGGACACGCCTGTGGCCGTGTTCGCGGCGGATTGGGACCTTCTGACGTGGAACCCGATGTGGAGCGCACTGCAAGGCAATCCGACGGCGATCGACGTGACGCACCGAAACCTGGTTCGGGTGATGTTCGGGAGCGACGATCGCGGCCGAGCCGCCTATCCACCCGCGTCGTCGACGGCAGACCTGGAGCATCTCGCGACGGCACTCGTCGCCGACCTCAGAATCGCAGCCGTCCGGTTCCCACGCGACGCACCGCTGCTTGCGTTGATCACCGAATTACGTACGCAGAACTCGTATTTCGATGCACTGTGGCGCTCGGGGACCGCCGCCGAGCATGCCACCGATCGCAAGACGATCCACCATGCAACCGTCGGGGACATCACCCTCGACTGCGACGTTCTCACCGCACCCGGCACCGACCTCCGGCTTGTCGTCTACACCGCTGCGACGGGCACGGCAGATGCAGACAAGCTCGACTTTCTTCGGGTCGCGGCAGGCGTCGCCGTAGCCGAGCACTGAGATTGCCGTCACGTCGCGATACATTTCGGCGGGCTGTGCCGTCGAGAGGGACATGAACACACTGAAGATCGCAGTTGCAGGTGGAACCGGCGTCGTCGGCAAGCACGTGGTCGACCTCGCACGAGGACGCGGTCACGACGTTCTCGTGCTCACCCGCTCCAACGGCGTGGACCTCGTCGACGGAACCGGCCTCGACGACGCTCTCGCCGGGGTCGACGTCGTCGTAGACGTTGCCTCGACGCAAACAATGTCTGCCAAGGAATCCGTCCGGTTCTTCACGAGCGTTACCGCACATCTCCTTCGGGCGGAGCACAATGCGGGCGTGCGGCATCACGTGGCGCTCTCCATCGTCGGCGTCGACGAGGCGCCGTACTCGTACTACGCGGGAAAAGTCGCGCAGGAACAAGCGATTCGAGACGGCGACATTCCCTGGACCATCCTGCGCGCAACGCAGTTTCACGAATTCGCCGAGCAACTCGTCGAGCGAACCACGCTCGGTCCGCTCGTCGTCGTACCACGTATGCGGTGCATGCCCGTCGCGGCACGAGACGTTGCGCGGACACTCGTCGAACTGGCCGAAGGCACACCCGCAGGCAAAGTCCCGGACCTCGGCGGACCACGAGAGGAACGCATGGTGGACATGGTCCGCACCCACGTGGCCACACTCCACGGCAGACACTGGGTTGTCGAGGTCCCCGTGCCAGGCGCCTACGGGAGAGCCATGCGCGACGGCACCCTCGTGCCGGGAGCCGATGCCGACCACGCGTCGACCACCTTCGCGGATCGACTCGGCTGAAGGAACCCGACCCTCCGCGCTGGGGTAACCCTTCGGATGAAATCCGCTGATTTCAGCCACCGACCGGCTGGAGCAGGTCCATGATGTCGATGACCACCACCGACGCTGGCTCGTCAGAAAGCTGGGTTCGTCATGACGCAACCTGCAGAACGCCATACCGCGAAAGTCATCGGAGTCACCGTCGCGGCAGCGGTCGGTGGCTTCCTCTTCGGTTTCGATTCGTCGGTCGTCAACGGCGCGGTCGACTCGATCCAGGAGAACTTCGGCCTCAGTTCGTTCGTCACCGGATTCGCCGTCGCGATCGCGCTGCTCGGATGCGCAGTCGGTGCGTGGTTCGCCGGGCGGCTCGCCGACAGTTGGGGACGCAAACGCGTCATGCTGTTGGGCTCGGCGTTGTTCACCATCTCGTCGGTGGGTTCCGGTTTCGCATTCTCCATCCCCGATCTGATGTTGTGGCGAGTGCTCGGCGGACTCGGAATCGGAATCGCATCGGTCATCGCGCCTGCCTATATCTCCGAGATCGCGCCCGCACGCTATCGCGGTGGTCTCGCGTCGCTGCAGCAGTTGGCCATCACCGTCGGTATCTTCGCCGCGTTGCTGTCCGACGCGGTGCTGCAGAACGCGGCGGGTGGGCCGTCGAACGATCTGTGGTTCGGTATGGAGGCGTGGCGATGGATGTTCCTCGTCGGCGTCGTACCCGCACTCGTCTACGGTTTTTTGGCCACGCTCATCCCCGAGTCCCCTCGTTATCTGGTCGGCAAGCACCTCGACGAGGAAGCAGCCCGAATTCTCGGGGAGATCTCCGGCGAGGTGAACCCGAACGAGCGCGTGAAGGAAATCCGGCTGACGCTGCGGCGCGAAGCGAAGTCGTCGTTTGGCGACATTCGCGGACCGAAGTTCGGTCTGCAGCCGATCGTCTGGGTCGGCATCACGATGGCGGTCCTGCAACAGTTCGTCGGCATCAACGCGATCTTCTACTACTCGACGACACTGTGGAAGTCCGTGGGCTTCAGCGAGAATCAGTCGTTCGTCACCTCGGTGATCACATCCGTCATCAACGTCACCATGACGTTCGTGGCGATCCTGTTCGTCGACCGATTCGGCCGTAAGAACTTGCTTCAGATCGGTTCCGTCGGAATGTTCGTGGGACTGGTGCTCGCTGCGGTGTCGTTCACTCAGGCCGTGGGCACCGGAGACGACCTGACACTTCCGACGCCGTGGGGAACGATCGCGCTGATCGGAGCCAACCTGTTCGTCATCTTCTTCGCCGCCACCTGGGGTCCGATCATGTGGGTGATGTTGGGAGAGATGTTCCCCAACAACATGCGTGCGGTTGCTCTCGGTATCAGCACTGCAGCCAACTGGGTAGCGAACTTCGCGATCACGTTGGCGTTCCCGCCGCTCACTCAGTCGATCGGCCTCGGTTTCATCTACTCGTTCTTCGCGTTCTTCGCGCTGGTGTCCTTCTTCTTCGTAAAGTTCAAGATCCGCGAAACGAAGGGCATGGAGCTCGAGGACATGGTTCTGTAACTCCGGTCAGGAGGCGCGTCATGCCGATGTTCGTCGTCGAATACACGTACACGCCGGAAACGTCGGGCGGCCGAGACGACCACCGAACCGACCACCGAGCGTGGATCCACGAGATGGTTCGCCGAAAAACCATCAGGTCGTCCGGGCCGCTGGCCGACCACAGTGGCGCAATGTTCATCGTCGAATGCCCCGACCGCGACGCCGTCGCCCGGTTGTTCGCACACGATCCGTTCAACCGTGCCGGCTTGGTGGCCGACGTGCGGATCAGTCAGTGGGCGCCCACCATCGGTGAACACGCCGACTGACGCCTCAGTTCGACCCGAGCCACCCGGCGATGCGGCGCGTCAGGTCTTCCGGCGTGAGCCCCAGTTCACGGTGGATCTGCTCGCGTGACGCGTGATCCAGGAATCGCTGCGGAACTCCGATGTCGCGGCACGCGGTGTCCACACCGACTGCCCGGACCGCCGCGGACACCGTCGATCCGACGCCTCCGTGCACCCCCGAATCCTCGAGGGTCACGACGAGTTTGTACTCCTCGGCCAATTTCAGCAGGGCCTCCGGGACCGGAAGCACCCATCGTGGATCGACTACGGTCACCGACACACCGTGCTCGGCCAGAGCGGCAGCCGTCTCGAGCGCCAGTCCTGCGAAGGCGCCGACGGCCACGATGAGCACGTCTCGGCCCGCGGAATCAGGCTCGGCCAACACGTCGATGACACCGTCGAGACGTCGGAGCGCCGGGATGTCCTCCGTGACAGCGCCCTTCGGGAACCTGAGGGCAGTGGGCCCGTCACTCACCGCGAGTGCCTCGCCGAGTTCCTCACGGAGAGAGGCGCAGTCGCGTGGTGCGGCAACCCGCATGCCGGGAACGATCCCGAGCAACGACATGTCCCACATGCCGTTGTGGCTGGCACCGTCGGCACCGGTGACACCGGCGCGGTCCAGAACGAGAGTGACCGGCAGATTCAGCAGCGCAACGTCCATCAGTAGTTGGTCGAAGGCGCGATTGAGGAACGTCGAGTACACGGCGACGACGGGGTGCAGGCCACCGAGCGCAAGGCCTGCCGCCGACGTCATTGCATGCTGTTCGGCGATCCCGACGTCGAACATACGGGTGGGGTACTTCTCCCCGAACGCCGCGAGGCCGGTGGGACCCGCCATGGCCGCGGTGATCGCGACGATGTCCTCACGCTCGGCCGCACGGTCGATCAATTCGGCCGAGAACACGGACGTCCAATCGGGAGCCGATTGCTTGCGGGCGAGCCCGGTCAGGGGATCGATGACGCCGGTGGCGTGCATCTGGTCGGCGACGTTGTTCTCGGCGTGGGCGTACCCCATACCCTTGCGAGTGACTGCGTGCACGATCACCGGGCCGCCGTATGCCTTGGCTCGGCGCAAGGCGGACTCCATGGCCTGCTCGTCGTGACCGTCGACCGGTCCCAGGTATTTGATGCCGAGGTCGGTGAACAGGACCTGAGGGCTGATGGCGTCCTTGACGCCCGCTTTCATGCCGTGCAGCATCGCGTACGCCGTCTTGCCGAACAACGGAATCTTGCGGACGATGCGGCGTCCGTTGTCGAGAATGCGCTCGTAGCCCGGCTGCAGGCGTAGGGCGGCCAGATGTTCGGCCAATCCGCCGATGGTGGGAGCGTAGGAGCGACCGTTGTCGTTGACGACGATCACGAGGGAACGATCCTTGCCCGCCGCGATGTTGTTGAGTGCTTCCCAACACATCCCGCCCGTCAGCGCTCCGTCACCGACGACGGCGACGACGTGGCGGTCGCTCTGCCCGGTCAGCTGAAAAGCCTTGGCCAGCCCGTCCGCGTAGGACAAGGACGCCGACGCATGCGAGGACTCGACCCAGTCGTGTTCGCTCTCGGCGCGCGAGGGGTAGCCGGACAGTCCGCCCTGCTTGCGGAGCGACGCGAACTCGGCGGTGCGGCCGGTGACCATCTTGTGCACGTACGCCTGATGGCCGGTGTCCCAGATGATCGGGTCACGCGGAGAATCGAACGTGCGGTGGACGGCCAACGTCAGCTCGACGACACCCAGGTTGGGACCCAGATGACCTCCGGTGGCCGACACCGTCTCGACGAGGAATTCACGGATCTCCTCGGCCAGATCCACCACCTCCGCCGGCGAAAGACGGCGCAGGTCCTCAGGCGACTGAACGCGCGCTAGAACACCCAACGAGATCGCTCCCTCCGGCCGGAAACTTCGGCAACACGTGCGGTACTTCGATGTCGATGGCTCGACACTTCTTCGATCAGAACAGTCTACGTAGCGAAACGTAGACGCCGTACCGACACTGCCGATGCCGTACCGCGACCACCGCAGAATCATGTACCGACTCCGACAATACTGTGACCTCCGGGCAACACGACCATCACGCCCACGCGTCGATGATCACACCGAACCCCGAGGTCGGAGCATAGGGTTGCCTCATGTCGAGCGTCGTGGATCGAATACTCCAACACGTCTTCGACGCGTGCCGAGACGACACCTCGGGCAGCGTCGCCGATTACATCCCCGAACTCGCCGCGGTCGCGCCCGACGGTTTCGGGATCGCCCTGGCGACGAGCGACGGGTACGTGTACGAGGTGGGCGACACGTCGACGCTGTTCACGATCCAGTCGATCTCGAAGCCCTTCACCTACGGACTGGCCCTCGCCGACCGGGGTGAGGACGCCGTCGCGCAGAAGATCGACATCGAGCCGTCGGGTGAACCGTTCAACGAGATCAGTCTCGATCCGATCACCGAACGCCCACGCAATCCGATGATCAATGCGGGAGCCATCACCTCGGCGTCGCTGATCGCCGGGAAGTCGGCCGCGGATCGGTTCGAACGAATCCGTCAGGCCTACTCCCGGTACGCGGGTCGCTCGCTGACGTTCAACGAATCGGTGTACCGCTCCGAGGCCCGCACCGGCAACCGGAACCGTGCGATCGGATACATGCTGCGCTCGTTCGACATCATCACCGACGATCCCGACGCCGCAGTGGATCTGTACTTCCGCCAGTGCTCCATCGACGTCACCGCGGTCGACCTCGCCATGATGGCTGCCACCATGGCGAACAACGGCTCAAACCCGCGCACGAAGGAACGTGCACTCGCACCGGCGTTGGTGGAGCGCGTCCTCAGTGTGATGACGACGTGCGGGATGTACGACGGTGCGGGCGACTGGGTCGCGCGAGTGGGGATGCCGGCGAAGAGCGGGGTGGGCGGCGGCATTCTGGCCGTCCTGCCCGGTCAGATGGGAATCGCGGTCTACTCCCCCCGGCTCGACCCGCACGGAAACAGCGTGCGCGGCGTCGCGGCGTGCCGAGAACTGTCACGCAAGCTCGAACTTCACTTCCTGCACGTCACGCGCGCGGCCCGGTCCGCGATCCGCGGCAAGTACACCGTCGGTGAGGCCCCGTCGCGTCGCCGACGAAGCGACGTCGAGCAGGCCGCTCTCGCTCGGTTCGGCAGCCGCGCTCGGGTGTACGAGCTGCACGGCGATCTGTTGTTCTCCGGGGCGGAGACCGCGGTTCGCGAGATCGGAAACCTCGACGAACAGCTCGATGCGTTGGTCATCGACGTCCGCGGCGTCGACGAGGTCAGTGACGTGGCGCGCGGAATGTTCGACAGCGTGCTCGGTCACCTGTCCGAGCATGGTTGCAGGGCCTCGCTCGTCGACCCTGCGGGTGTTCTGGGTCGCACCAGTTCGAGCATCGATCCGGGCGGCGCATCCGGCCGCGTCTTCGCCGACCTGGGTTCCGCCATTCAATGGGCCGAGGAGATTCTGCTCGACAAGTACTGCGTCGGACCTCGCCAACCCGACCGTATCGCCTTGCGGGACCACCCGGTGCTCGACGGCTTGACCCCGGCCGAATACGCCGCTGTCGAACCCGCCTTCACCGTGCACACCTACGCAAGGGGCGACACCGTCGTGACCAGCGGACAACCGGCCGCCGGGTTGTTTCTCGTACTGGCCGGGCAGGTGTCGTCGTCGTTCACCTCACCGGGAGGCCGACATCACCGCATCTCGACGCTGTCTCCTGGGATGAGTTTCGGCGAGATGCCCCTTCTGGCCCGAACGGAGTTCCTGCTCGATTTCCGGGCGGACACCCCGTTGTCGGTCGCCGTAATGTCGGTTCGAGATTTCGAAGCGTTGTCCGAGTCGGCACCGTCGGTGAAGCTGGAGCTTCTCACCACCCTCGCGACCGGTGCGTACATGCAGATGAACACCGCGATCAAATCTCTCGGGCAGTTCGATGTGGGGCGCTGAGGCCCCACATCGAACTCGACCGGCGTCGACGCGTCACGCGTCGAGTGTCACCATCGTCAGAACCTCTGTCGGCTGCGGAGATCCGCCTGCGGGCTCGAGCGAGAACGCGAAGTTCGTTGCCGCGCCCATGCCGTCGATTACAGTGCCGTCGCCGTCGGCCAACTGTTCGGCCGTCACCAGACCGACCGACCGAGGCGTGCCGTCGACGAACCACATCTGGTAGTCCTGGCCTGCCGCGGGTGCGGAAACGCCGTCGAGCGTGACGACGAGCGAACCCGACTCACGGGAGTAGGAGATGTTCGCCGTGCCGCCACCGGGGAACTCGGCGGTGGTCTCACGTGCGTCCGGCGCTGCCACGATCTGTTCCGCCTGGGTCGGTGCCGGGTCGTTGCCCAGTACCTGGGTGGCGACCACTCCGCCGCCGACGGCCACGACGACTGCTGCCGCTGCGGCGAGCATCGTGGTACGCCACCGACTTGCCCCTGGGCCGTTCCGCCCCCTCCGCTCCTGCTTGGCGCGGCGATCTCGGTGTCCGCGCAGAGTGGTCACCGTCGCGGGTGCGGGTTCGGCGACGTCCTGCGTGATGCGCGGAATTTCTTGCAGCACGCGATCTCTCAGCTGAGCCGGGGGTTCCGCGGCATCCAGGACGGACACCAGCGCAAGAGTTTCCTGTATCTCGCCGACAAGGATGTTGAACTGCACACGGGCGGTGTCGTCCACCGCCGCACGGTCACGTTCGATGTCGGCTTCCTCGGCGGCGCTCACCGCATGGAGGGCGTACACCTCGGCGGCGTCGAGCAGCCGCTGTCGCGTTGCTTCGCTCATGAGGGTGTCACCCCCAGACATGTCTTCAACTTGATCAGTCCGTCCCGTATTCGCGATTTGATCGTCGGAACCGCGACCCCGAGCCGCTCCGCCACTTCGCGGTATGTCCAACCGCTGTAATAAGCCATTCGTACCGACTCGCGTTGCGTATCGGTCAGTGTGTCGAGGCACGCAACCACGGCGTCGGATTCCAGTCGCTGGGTGACGGCCTCGAGCACCTCGTCGTGTTCCGGGGTGTGGCTGATCGCCCCGTACGCAGCTTCACGGTCGGTCCCGGACTGCTCGGACCGCACGCGGTCCACCGCGCGCCGGTGCGCCAACGTCATGATCCACGCCAGGGGGCTTCCCTGGTTGGGGTCGTAGTTGGGTGCCGACTTCCAGATCTGGAGGAACACCTCCTGCGTCGTCTCCTCGCTGTACCCCGGGTCGCGAAGGACACGCAGCACCATGCCGTAGACACGTGCGCTGGTGGCGTCGTACAACTCGCCGAAGGCGCGTTGGTCACCACCGGCGACCGCGGCCATCAGCCGGCGGAGCCGCTCCATCTCGTCTGCTCGCAGGTTGCGCAACTGCGCACTGGGCACAGCACAGGCCGCACCTTGTTCTGCCGACGGGTCGTCTTCTGAATCCGGTGGCCCCTGGTACTGCGAGCCCGGCGTGGGGTCCGTGCTCACCGTGACGATGTCCCAACGAATTCGACTCTGATCGCGTTCATTGATCAAGAGAGTAGTGCTCATGTTGCTCTCACACCGAAACCTCCGCGTTTTCCCGCCGCACAACATATTCGGTACACCCTGCGCCGCGGATGGCTGCGCGGGATAATCGATTGCACTTCGAGGTCGATTCGGACAATCTTGGAGGAATGGGACACATGCCTGCGATCGAGACATCGGGCCTGATCAAACGCTTCGGCGACAACACTGCGGTGGACGGAATAGACCTGTCGGTTCCGAGTGGAGGTGTATACGGTGTCCTCGGCCCCAACGGAGCAGGCAAGACGACCACGATCCGAATGCTCGCGACCCTCCTTCCGATCGACGGCGGGTCGGCGCGCGTCCTCGGCCACGACGTCGCCTCCGAGGCGGACGCCATTCGCGGCAAAGTCTCGCTGACCGGCCAGTTCGCCTCGCTGGACGAGGATCTGACCGGTACCGAGAATTTGATCCTGCTGGCCCGGCTCTACGGATACTCGCGTCCGGCGGCGCGGTCGCGAGCGGACGAGCTGCTCACCGCGTTCGGGATCGCCGACGCCGGGTCTCGCCAGGTGAAGACGTACTCGGGCGGTATGCGGCGTCGGATCGACATCGCTGCGAGCATCATCGTCACTCCCGAGCTGATCTTCCTCGACGAGCCGACGACCGGCCTGGACCCTCGCAGCCGCAATCAGGTGTGGGACATCGTCCGCGCTCTCGTCGGTGGCGGCACGACGGTTCTGCTCACCACTCAGTACCTCGACGAAGCCGATCAACTGGCCGGACGGATCGCGGTCATCGACCGCGGCAAGGTCATCGCGGAAGGCACCACCGGCGAACTGAAGGCGTCGGTCGGCGCGGGCTCGCTGCACGTGCGAGTGCTGGATCCCGCTCGACGATCCGAGGCCGCAGCGATTCTTCGCACGATTCTGTCCGAGTCGGTGACCGAGGAAGCAGATCCGGTCGCGCTGTCGGCTCGGCTGGACCGGACGTCGTCGGTGGCTGCCGCTCTGCCCGCGTTCGAGGACGCGGGAATCGCGGTGGCCTCGTTCGCCATCGGCCAACCCAGCCTCGACGAAGTGTTTCTCGCGCTGACCGGCCACCCCGCGGACGACGAGTCCGCCCGCACGAACGCCACCGAGAGAACAGAGACATCATCATGACAACGCTGTCGAAGGACGCGTCCGAGCAGGCCGCGGTCGCGGACGTACTACGAAGCGGCGCTACACGACCCCCGCGGCCGAACGCCGTCGCCAGCTCACTGTCCTTCGGGTGGCGAGCGCTCCTCAAGATCAAGCACGTCCCCGAGCAACTGTTCGACGTGACGATGTTCCCGATCATGTTCACGTTGCTGTTCACGTATCTGTTCGGAGGCGCTCTCGCCGGATCCACCACCGCCTACATCCAGTTCCTGTTGCCGGGAATTCTGGTGCAGACCGTCGTGATGATCACGATGTACACGGGCGTGACGTTGAACAAGGACATCGAGAAGGGCGTGTTCGATCGGTTCCGATCGCTACCCATCTGGCGCCCGTCACCGTTGGTGGGCGCGCTCCTCGGTGACGTCGTCCGCTACTCACTGGCGTCGGTCATCGTGCTGATCCTCGGTCTCGTGATCGGGTTTCGGCCCGACGGCGGTCTCCTCGGCGTCGTCGCCTCGATCGCACTGCTGTTGATCTTCTCGTTCTGTCTCTCCTGGGTGTGGACGATGATCGCGATGATCGTGCGCACCGAGGCCGCGGTCATGGGCGTGTCGATGTTCATCCTGTTTCCGTTGACGTTCGCCAGCAACATCTTCGTCGACCCCCAGACCATGCCGGGGTGGCTCCGCGCGTTCGTCGAGGTCAATCCGGTGAGCTTCCTCGTCACGTCCATCCGGTCGTTGATGTCGGGGGAACCGGACGCCACCAAGCTCGCGGTCACTGCCGCGATGTGTGGCGGCTTCCTACTCGTGTTCGGGCCGATCACGATGCGTCTGTACAACCGCAAGACCTGATCTTCTCGTCATGCGGGGGCGGCCTTGGCTCGGTGTCGCCGTACGGCGTCTCGGTTGGAACACACAGTGCCGCAGTACCGTTGCCTGCCGGTCCGCGACACGTCGGCGAACACTCGTACGCAGTCCTCCGCCGCGCACCTGCCCAGCCTGTTCATTCCGCGACCGGTCAGATGCAGTGCCGTCCCGACGCTGACCAACGCCCGCACCACCGATCCGAGATCGATGTCCGGGTCGCGGTAGTGCATGTGCCATCCGTCGCCCGCATGGTTGGTCAAGCGCGGGTACGCCGACGCCTGCGCGAGCAGTCCGTTGAGGATGTCCGCCCGTGCTTGTTCGGTATCGGCGTCGATCACCGCCTCCCACTCGCGGAGAAACGCAACGGTGGCGGTGACGTCCGCATCGGTTGCCGGTGCGTCGAGGACGAGTCCACCCTCGATGCACCGATGCCCGAGCTCGTCCGCCGACGTCGGCGGCGAATTGAGCAGGTCGACTCCTAGTTGCACCGCATACGTTCCGTAAGGGTTGATATGCACAAGACCATTACAGCACAGTTGTCGGTATGACCGCACACACCCACACCTGGACCACCGAGAGCAGCCACAACACCAGCGAAGGCACCGTCACCTACCAGCGGTGCACCTGCGGCTCCCAGCGCATCCGCGCCCCGAAACCCGCCGCAGCCACGTCCGTCGCCGTCGTCGAAGCTCGGTGACCGGAGCTCCGTCCGGTCAGCGTTCGGCCCGCTCCGCGATCAGCGGAACAACAGTGTCGAGGGCGTACGTCGCCGACAGAATCGAATTGGTCGAGTAGGACTTGGCCACGTCGGGATCGTCGAACACCAGCGAGCGTCCGTCCCGAACGGCAGGGATCTGCTGGAAGAGAGGATTACTCGTCACGTCGTCGGCCGATCGCTGTACCGGGAAGATCACCACGACGTCGGCGTCGAGCGTGTTCAGTTCCTCGTCCGATACGGGCACCGAGAATCCGGTCGAGCCGGTCCTCGTCGCCGTCAACGCGTCGACCGTGGGGTTCGACACGAAACCGAGCTTCTTCATGAACACGACTCTCGTGCTGTCGGAGATGTACGCCCCGTATCCGGTTCCGCTGAAGGCTCCGACCGTGATGGTCTTGCCCTGGAATTCCGGATGCTCCGCCGCTGCGGTCTGGAACCGACCGTCCAGGTCGGCCAACAGCTGGGCGCCCTTCTCCGATTCACCCAGCGCCGCCGACACCATGGTCACCTGCTGCTCGACGGTGGTCAGGTAGTTGTCCGCGCCGTCGGGAAGAGCCACCGTCGGCGCGATCCGGGTCAACTTGTCGTACCGATCCTGATCGCCGGAGCTCTTGGTGTCCAGGATCAGGTCCGGTTCGAGAGCCGCGACCGCCTCGTAGGACGGCTCCTGGGTGCCGATGATCTCGGGGGAACTGTCGTACAGCCCGTCGGCCCACGGGCCCACACCGTCGCCTCCGAACGCCAGCCAATCGCTCGCGCCCACCGGCTGCACGCCGAGTGCAAGCGCGGTTTCCGCGTCGGCCCATCCCAAGGCAACGACACGCTGCGGACGCTCGGGCACGGTGACGTCACCGAACTTGGTGTCGATCGACACCGGAAACGCCTCGTCAGCGCCCGCTGCCGCAGGGGTGGTCGCCGCGTCGTCTGCTGTCGACGAGCAGGACACGGCAAGACCCACAACGGCCGCGGCGGCGATGATCGACACGGTACGGGCACAACGGAAACGAGAGAGGCGCTTTTTCACGCGGCTCAATCTACCGAGCCCACGACCTCTACGGTGTGCCACCTTCTCGCACGAGCAAGCCGATGCACTCCACGTGATGGCTGAGAGGAAATGCGTCGAACGCACGCACCTGTTCGAGTCGATATCCGGCGTCGACGAACAGCCGGGCATCGCGGGCGAAGGATGCAGGGTCGCAGCCGATGTGCACCACGCGGCCGGGTGCCGATGCCGCGACTGCTGCCACGACCTCTTTGCCCGCTCCCGATCGAGGTGGGTCGAGCACGACGACGTTCGGCGCGGGAAGCGCACGGACGGTGCGTTCGACTCGTCCGGGCACGAATCGCACCTGCTCGAGATCGGCGAGCGCACGGGCTCCGTCCGCCGAGGCCTTACGCGAGAACTCGACACTGACGACCTGGCCGGTGGCGCCGACTCCTGTCGCCAGGCTCGACGCGAAGACTCCGACTCCCCCGTACAGATCCCACGCGACCTCACCGGGCCTGGCGTCGGCCCACTCGGTCACCACGTCGGAGTAGACCTGCGCGGCGCCTCGGTGCGCCTGCCAGAATCCGGTTGCGTCCAGTTCCCAGTCACGACCGGACACAGATTCGTGTACTCGTCCGCTACCGACCACCGCCCGCTCCGGACGTGGGGCCGACGATGCAGCCCGCCGGGCAGATGCGCCACGTCGGCCGGGGGATCGTCGACCCGTGCGCGACACGGATGCAGGTGATATCTCGACGACGTGCCGCTCTCCCGAGCTGCCGACGGCAACCACGAGCTCCGAGCCCGGACGCCATGTCGAGTCGGTGAGACCGTCGAATGCGCCTGCGACGACCTGCGGACAGCTCAGGGCAGGGACGACGGTGGCGCTGCGGTATCGATGGAAGCCGGGGCGGCCGCCCGCGTCGACGGCCAGTCGGACACGACTCCGCCAGCCGGTGCCGTCGCCGGTGTACGGCAGTTCCTCGACGGTCACTGCACGGTCGATACCGCCGATCCGACGCAGTTGTTCCTCCACCACGGCCGATTTCATGGCCCGCGACGCGGACTGGTCGATGTGGGAGCAGTCGCAGCATCCCGAGCCGCCGGGACCGGAGATGGGACACAGCGGAGTGATGCGATCGGCCGACGGGGCAAGTATCTCGACGGCGTCGGCGCGGCAGTAGGACCCACCCCGATCCTCGGTGACCTTCGCCCGCACGATCTCCCCGGGCAGGCCGTGTCGGACGAACATCACGCGTCCGTCGTGCCTGGCCACACAGAATCCTCCGTGCCCGGGTGCACCGAGAGTGACCTCGACAGTCGAGCCGAACCAGCTGTCGGTCATCGGCCGTGTCCGCTCGGGGGTTCGTATCCGCGGCGCGACGCGCCGGGCGCGTTCTCGATGCTCTCGCGCTTCGCTTTCGCCGACGACTGCAGCTGCCAGGGCACGCTCGTCACCATCACTCCCGGTTGGAACAGCAGCCGGCTCTTGAGGCGCAGTGCACTCTGGTTGTGCAGAATTTGCTCCCACCAGTGACCGACGACGTATTCGGGTATGAACACCGTCACCACGTCGCGCGGCGAGTCGCGTCGTACGCGTTTGACGTAGTCGAGGACCGGCTTGGTGATTTCCCGGTACGGGGATTCGACCACCTTGAGTGGCACGGTGACATCGCTGGCCTCCCACTCCTTGACCAGTTGACGGGTGTCCGGCTCGTCGACGTTGACGGTGATCGCTTCCAGGGTGTCCGGGCGGGTCGCGCGGGCGTACGCCAACGCGCGAAGGGTCGGCATGTGCAGCTTGGACACCAGCACGATCGAATGCGTGCGGCTGGGCAGCACACCGTCCCATTCCTCGTCCTCGAGTTCACGGGCGACCGTGTCGTAGTGCTTGCGGATCAGGCTCATCAGTCCGAACGCCGCGAACATGGCGACGATGGCGATCCACGCTCCGGCCGCGAACTTGGTGATGAGCACGATGACGAGGACCGTGGCGGTGAGCCCGAGGCCGACACTGTTGACGATGCGCGAACGGAACATCCGGCGACGCTGTTCGGGATCCTGTTCCACACGCAGCAACCGCGTCCAGTGCCGGATCATGCCGGTCTGGCTCAGGGTGAAGGACACGAAGACACCCACGATGTAGAGCTGGATGAGCTTGGTCACTTCGGCGTCGAACACGACGACGAACGCGATCGCGGCAGCGGACAGGAAGAGAATTCCGTTGCTGAACGCCAGCCGGTCACCCCGGGTGTGGAACTGGCGCGGAAGATACCGATCCTGGGCGAGAACCGAACCGAGCACCGGAAATCCGTTGAACGCGGTGTTGGCGGCCAGAACGAGAATGAGTGCGGTCACGACCGTGATGAAGAAGAACCCGATCGGGAACCCGTGGAAGACCGCTTCGGCGAGCTGTGCGATCAGGGTCTTCTGCTGGTAGCCGTCCGGCGCTCCGACGAGCTGTTCGCTCGGCTCGAGCGCGTACTTGATGCCGATCTTCTCGGCCAGAAGGATGATTCCCATCAACAGCGCTATGCCGATCCCGCCGAGCATGAGCAACGTCGTCGCCGCATTGCGTGACTTCGGCTTGCGGAAGGCAGGCACACCGTTGCTGATCGCTTCGACTCCGGTGAGCGCCGCGCAACCCGACGAGAAGGCTCGGGCGATCAGAAACGCGAACGCGATGCCGTAGAGGTGGGAATCCTCGGCTTTCAGCTCGAAGCCCGAGGATTCGGCGTGCAGTTCGTCCCCGAGCACGTAGACGCGGAACAGGCCCCATCCGAGCATCACGAACATTCCGATCATGAACGCGTAGACCGGCACAGCGAACGCGGCTCCGGACTCGCGGATGCCGCGCAGATTGATCGACGTGATCAGCACGATCGCCAGAACCGCGAACAGTACTTTGTGCTGGGCCACGAACGGGATGGCCGAGCCGATGTTCGACGCTGCCGCCGACACCGATACCGCGACGGTCAGCACGTAGTCGACGAGCAGCGCGCTTCCCACCGTGAGTCCGGCGGTCGGCCCGAGATTGACCGTCGCGACCTCGTAGTCACCACCGCCCGACGGATAAGCATGCACGTTCTGTCGATAGCTTGCGACGACGACGGCCATGACGACGCACACCGCGAGCCCGATCCACGGAGTGAAGGCGTACGCGGAGATGCCGGCGACCGACAGCACGAGGAAGATCTCCTCCGGTGCGTACGCCACCGACGACATGGCGTCGGAGGCGAACACCGGCAGCGCGATCCTCTTGGGGAGCAAGGTGTGACCGAGCTTGTCGCTTCGGAACGGTCTACCGAGCACGAGCCGCTTCGCGGCGGTCGAGAGCTTGGACACCGTGAAAGCGTAAGCCGTCCGAATCGAATCACGACATCGGTGCACCCGAACTCGCCGAATTGCTCGACACGCAACCCGATTTGTCCAACTCGGCGACGGCCGATGCATCCCGACGCTCGATCCGTGCGTCCCCGACCGTTACGTTGGTGCAGAGCGAGCGCCGAGAAAAGAATCCGAATGGAGTTGGATCTGTGTACGTAGTGGTGATGGGATGCGGGCGGGTGGGCGCGTCGCTGGCCGGTGCTCTGCAGAGAATCGGCCACGAGGTGGCCGTCATCGACCGTGACGAGACGGCGTTTCTCAGACTCGATCCCGCGTTCGACGGCCATCGAGTCATCGGAATGGGCTTCGACCGCGACGTTCTGACGAAGGCAGGCATCGAGAAGGCCGAGGCGTTCGCCGCAGTGTCGTCCGGCGACAACTCGAACATCATCTCCGCACGCGTGGCCCGTGAGACATTCGGTGTCGAGCGGGTCGTCGCACGGATCTACGACGCCAAACGCGCCGCGGTGTACGAGCGGCTCGGAATTCCGACGGTGGCCACCGTGCCGTGGGCGACCGACCGTTTCCTGCACAACCTCCTGCGGGACGATCCGACGACGAAATGGCGTGACCCGTCGGGCAACGTCGCCGTCGTGCTGCTCGATTTCCACGAGGGGTGGATCGGGAGAAAAGTATCCGTCCTCGAGGAGTCGACGAGGTCGCGGGCTGCGTTCATCATTCGGTTCGGCACCGGACTGCTACCGGACAAGAAGACCGTCATCCAGTCCGACGACGAGATCTACGTGGCCGCGGTGTCCGGAACGGTCGCCGAAGCCATTGCGCTCGCGTCCAATCCCCCACCGTCCGACGACTGACGCCTCACCCCACGTTCGCCCTCGACACGACACTGAGACTGAGACTGAGGACACCATGAGAGTTGCCATCGCCGGCGCCGGAGCTGTCGGCAGATCCATTGCTCGCGAACTCATTCGCGGTGAGCACAGCGTCATGCTCCTCGAACGCAAACTCGATCACCTCGACCGCGACGCGATTCCCGAGGCGGAATGGGTTCTCGCCGACGCCTGCGAACTGGCACTGCTCGAGGCCTCACGTCTCGAGCAGTACGACGTCGTCATCGCGGCCACGGGCGACGACAAGGCAAACCTCGTCCTGAGCCTGCTGGCGAAGACGGAGTTCGGCGTCAACCGTGTTGTCGCGCGGGTCAACGATCCTCGTAACGAGTGGCTGTTCGACGCATCGTGGGGCGTGGACGTCGCGGTGTCCACCCCGCGAATGCTGGCGTCGCTGGTCGAGGAAGCGGTGTCGGTGGGCGATCTTGTTCACCTGATGACGTTCCGAAAAGGTCAGGCGAACCTGGTGGAGGTCACGCTTCCGGAGAACACGGCGCTCGCCGGTAAGCCGGTGCGCAAGCTCTCGCTGCCCCGCGACGCCGCACTGGTGACTATTCTGCGCGGTGGTCGAGTCATCGTTCCGCAGCAGGACGACCCGCTGGAGGGAGGCGACGAATTGTTGTTCGTCGCGTCCAAGGAAGTCGAGGACGAGTTGCGTGTCGCCGTGGGCCTGTCCAAGTTGGGGTGACGCGCCACTACCGCTGAGCTACTTGATCTCTCGGTGCTCGGCGGACTCGTCGTCGAGCGCCCTGTCGGCCCGGCGCACGGCCCAGAACGTCACCAACAGCGCGACGCCTGTCAGCGGCCAGCCCATGCCGATACGGGCGGCTGCGAGCCACCCCGTCTGGTCGGCGTCGTAGAGCTGCGACTGCACGAGGTACCGCGCGCCGAACACCACCGCCCAGGCGAACGTCGCGATGTCGTAGGAGACCACGGCGCGACTGCTGCGACGCCACGCGGTGCCCTTGCCGTTCAAATACCCCCAGACGACGCCGACGAGCGGCCACCGGATGATCATCGACAGCACGAATGCACCGGCGTAGGCAAGTGAAGTGTAGATGCCGAACAGGAAGTAGCCCTTGGCATCTCCGGTTCGGTACGCGATGAACGCGCAGATACCGACCCCGAAGAATCCGGAGATCGCGGGTTGAACCGGCGCCTTGGTGGCCAGTCGCCACACCATGACGGCGAGCGCAACGCCCAGCGCGGTCCAGATGGCCACCGTCAGATCGAAGAAGCTGTTGGCCGGGACGAAGGCGATGACGGGCAGCGTCGACGCCACCAGGCCACTGAGCCCACCCATCTGTTCCAGGATGGTCTGCTTGCGTTCCTCGGCTTCTGGCCTGTCGCTCTCGGTCACGATGTCGAGGGTGCCACACCGTCCGCTGCGCACGGCGGCAAGGGCGTCAGGAGTCGTCGCGCAGTTCGTAGTACGGGTTGTAGACGATCTTTCGGCCGTCGCGAACCCCTACCCTGCCGCGGATCAGCACGGTCTTGCCCGGCTCGATGCCCGGGATCTTCCGACGACCGATCCATACGAGCGTCACCGGGTCGGTTCCGTCGAAGAACTCCGCCTCGATGTTGGCGTTCGCGGCCTTGGAGCAGGCCTCCACACTGCGCAGACGTCCGAGCATGGTGACTTCGTCACCGCGGGAACAATCACACGCGCGCTGAGCGCCGGACGCTTCCGACGACTCCGCCATCTCCTGTGCGTCGAGGCTGTCGACGTCCTCGGTCAATTTCCGGGTGAGTTTGCGGAAATACCCTGCGGCAGCGGGTGCCATGGTGCGCTCCTGAAAGCATCTACGAAGTTGTGCCACGTCATGCGGCGTGGCTCCTGGCCACTGTAACCCCGGCGCGCCGATTAAGTCCAAGCGCGCGGCGCTGCGTTCGGGCTCACGACTCGCGCGGCCCCCTCGGGAGTCGACAATGTCGGACGGACGTGGACAATTCCGATTCATGGATACCTGGCCCGCGCACGCCGTCGTCCTGCCCGGCACCGGTTCCGACGCAGCATTCGCTGCCGAGGCGTTCGCAGACGCGCTCGCCCTCGCCGGGACGCGCAGCACCGCCGTCGAACCGGACCCGACCCGGGTCGTCGAGTCGTACGAAGCCGCTCTCGACGAGGCCGCCCTGCAGTACGGCCGCATCATCGTCGGCGGTGTGTCGATCGGTGCTGCGGTGGCGGCGTCGTGGGCTCTGCGCAATCCCGAGCACGTCTTCGGAATCCTGGCGGCGCTACCTCCGTGGCTCGGTTCGGCGCAGGGTGCGCCCGCCGCCCTCAGCGCGGTGTACACCGCGACAGCGCTGCGGAACGACGGACTCGGCGCTGTCATCGACGCCATGGCGGCCACGTCTCCCGCGTGGCTCGCTTCGACACTGCGCCGGTCGTGGACCTCGCAGTGGCCGGATCTGCCGTCGGCGCTCGACGAAGCGGCTGTCTACACGGCGCCGGACCTGTCCGAACTCGCCCGATCGACGATCAGAACGTCCATCGTGGCGGCCGTCGACGATCCAGTTCATCCACACGACGTGGCGATCGCCTGGCACGGCGCCATCGCCCGATCGTCGCTGGCGACGGTCACGCTGACCGAGATCGGTGCGGATCCGTCCGTTCTCGGTCGACGGGCGGTGGAGGGGCTGTCGGCCCTCGGCGTGTGAGCCGCTCCACCGACCGTTCCGTCAACCCAACTGCTGCATCGCCGATCCGGAGGTACCACGCCGGGGACCTTCCGTGGGTCCGACAGGGTTCGGCGGCTCGGCCTGCGGCGCCACCTGGCCCCCTGCTTGCTGTGCCCCTGCTTGCTGTGCCCCTGCTTGCTGTGCGGCGGCCTGTTGTTGCTGTTGAGCGGCCGCCAACTGCGCCAGCAGAGCCTGAGGGAGAACTACCGGGAGGGGTGTGCGAACCGGATGGGGATCGCTGCCTCGGTCGACGACCGTCTGCGACAGCACGTCGCGAGCGATCGCCACGAGCGGCGAATCGGCACCGACAGCGCCCGACGGGCCTGCAAGAACGCAACGAACCATCCACCGGTACCCGTCGATGCCGATGAAACGCAGGTCCGCGTTCGCGGTGACGCCGTGTAGTTCCCGTCCCCAGGGGCCGGTCTCGACGGAGACCACCGACTGATCTCCTCGCAGCGAACCTGCGAGGTCCGCGGCGACCTCGCGCCATTGTCCCGGCGACTTGGGGGCGGCGTACGCCGCGATGGTGATGCGGCCGTACTGGGTCACCACGTGGACGGCCTGCGGCGCACCGGCCTGCGTCATCTCCACCTGAAGTTGACCGCCGGCCGGAAGTGGCAGCAGAACCGAACCGAGGTCCAACCGAGTCGCCGCAAGGGTCTCGCGGTCCTCGTCGAGTTCCTCGAGGTCGAACGGACCCTGATCGGCGGCACGATCCTGTGGATCGAGTGCCTCGTCGGCATCTCGACCGCCCGCGCCGATCGCTGCGTCGTCGGCCCGGGTGTTCTCGTTGGGGGCACCCGCCGCGTCTGCGTCCTTCTTGCGACGTCCGAACATGATCAGCTCACTCCCTCTCGACTCGATGTGTCTGCCGTCGGCGCGGAGGTCGTCAGACTGGAATGACCACCACTCGACCCGTAGCCTCCGTCACCTCTACTGGTCTCGTCGAGAGACTCGACCTCGGCGAAGGTGACGAGTTCGACGCGCTGCACCAACAACTGGGCGATGCGATCACCGCGGACCAGGTCGATCGCCTCGCGCGGATCCAGGTTCACCAGGCAGACCTTGATCTCGCCTCGATAACCGGCATCGATGGTGCCCGGCGCGTTGACGATGGACAGCCCCGACCGCGCAGCCAAACCCGAACGGGGATGAACGAGACCGACTGTGCCGAACGGGAGTGCGACCGCGATACCGGTGCCGACGACCACACGCTCCCCCGGCGCGATCGAGGTGTCTGCGGTGATGTGCAGGTCGACCCCCGCATCGCCTGCGTGCGCGCGAACCGGAAGGGGTAACTCTTTGTCCAGACGGACCACTCGGACCGACCCGAGGGGCGCATCCGCCGACATCGCGGCACCGAACGTGCCGTCACTGCTGAAATCGTCACTCACGTGCACTGAGACTACGCGCCGACCCCGGACCCAACTCGGCCTCGTACGTCTTCCGGCGGAACTTTCCCGAGCGGAGCACCGACCGCTCGCCGTACGGGCGCCAGCTACTCTGGAGTACGTGTCACAGAACTCACGCCGCGACCTGCATCCCGACGCTTCGCCCGACCGCGGAGACGGTCGGCGCGTGGTGCACTCCGAGAAACTGTGGGTGCCGCTGTGGTGGTGGCCGGTTGCCGTCGCCGTCGGGGTCCTGCTGGCTGCCGAGGTGCACATGGGCGCCCCGGGTCTCAGGGCCTGGCTCCCGTACGTCCTGGTCCTACCGTTTCCGATCTGGGCTCTGATCTGGCTCAGCCGCATGCGGGTCGAGGTCGAGAGGGACGCAGCAGGAGACGGCGAGCTCCGCGTCGGAAAGGCACACCTACCGCTGGACGTGATCGCACGCGCGGCTGTCGTGCCCGCGACAGCAAAAAGTGCGGCACTGGGAAGGCAGTTGGATCCTCTCGCCTTCGTTCAACACCGCACTTGGGTCAAACAGATGGTTCTCGTCGTTCTCGATGATCCGGACGATCCCACACCTTATTGGTTGGTCAGTACCTCACGCCCCGACGCGCTGGTATCGGCTCTGACGCGGCCCACCCCCGGAGATCACGCTTGAGCGCTCTCGGCCGCATCGTCTGCACCACCTGATTTATGTGACCTCGTCGGTCGGCGTGGTTCAGCTAGGTCGTTCGATTCCTGTCGTCCGAAATCACGCTGCGCAGTCACGGCAGACGAGAACGCCGTTGGCGTCGCTCGCAAGCCTGCTCCGGTGGTGGACCAGGAAGCAGCTCGAACAGGTGAACTCGTCGGCCTGCTTCGGAACCACCCGGACCGACAGCTCTTCGCCGGACAGGTCGGCACCCGGGAGTTCGAACGACTCCGCCGTGTCCGACTCGTCCACGTCGACCACCGCGGACTGCGCCTCGTTGCGGCGTGCCTTCAGCTCCTCGAGCGAATCCTCCGACACATCGTCGGATTCTGTTCTTCTCGGTGCGTCGTAGTCGGTTGCCATTGTCTTCTGTTACCCCTCGTCCTCGTGCGTGTTGTGCGGGTGGACACGTGCCGATCGTTGCCTTCGGCCTGCTCCCGAGCCGCCTCCACCGTGTCTGATTCTCTGCGGCTGTTCTCTTCATTTGTGGGTGCTGCTCGCCCGGACATGCAGGCCGAACACCGCTGGTACTGCTCTACAACGGACGACCTCGATGCAAGGTGCCCGAGAAACTACCCGGGTAATGCCCGAACGTCCCAGGTTGAAACACGATCGAGACATCGACACAGCGCTGCCGTCCACCACGGTGACTGCTCGGATTTCTCAGCACCGGGGCCGCCAGACAATAGCCGAAGCGAACGACATCGACGAAACCGCCTCACCGTCTTCCTCCACAATCACCTGACAAACCCCTTGAACACCTCGGACACGCCGGGCATTCCATGCCTGCGAGGGACCATTTCCTCGGGTGAGCACTACAGTGGGCTGGCGCGCGCAAGCACGGGTCCGAACCCTCGTGTGCCCGCGCGTTCGATCCTCGCGAACGAAAGGCGCATCGACACCGTGGTTTCACTGATCACCGAGGGCTCATCGTTCGACGATCGTGGGCGGCCCTTCCGGCGACGCCGAGCACTGCCGATCGTCGCGGTGCTCGCCGTACTGGCACTACTCGGCGTGTTCACGTGGATCCGCGTGTTCACCTCCGGTGAGACCGTCGCGACCACCGTCGAGTGCAACGAACCGTCGACGGCCCCTGCCGACGACGGAACAGTCCCGGTGGCACTGGGCGAGCGAATCGATCGCGAGACGCTTCTGGACACCGAGCCCGCAGCCCTGTCCGCCACCAAGGTCCGAGTGTTCAACGCGAACGGCGAGCGCGGACAGGCCGCGACCGTCGCCGCCGACTTGAGCGAGTACGGGTTCGCGAGTGCACCGGACGTACAGGTCGGCAACGATCCCGTGTACGTCGATCAGAACATGCAGTGCCAGGGCCAGATTCGGTTCGGCGAGAACGGTAGAGCAGCGGCCAGTGCCGTGTGGCTCGCAGCCCCCTGCGCGGAACTGATTCAGGATTCACGCGCCGACGACACCGTCGATCTCGCGCTCGGAACGTACTTCAAGAATCTGCAGCCCAACGACGACGCCGAGTCGGTCCTGCAGTCGCTGGCCGGCGTGACGCCGGGCTCGACGCCTGCACCGCTGGACATCAGCCTGCTCGAAGCAGCGCGCACCGCGCGCTGCTGAGCCGGATCCGCTCGGCGTCCGCCGACCGAGCGGATCTCGACTGCCGCAGCGTCTTTCGCCGCTCGGTCCGTCGCAGATCAGGCGTCGTCGGCGCCGGAGATCGCGTCCAACGCACCCACGTCGCCGAGTGCAGCCACGAATTCTCGTGCGATTCCCGGTGCGACGGCGACGGTGACTGCGCCGTCGAGTGATGTCGACGTCGGACTCGGCGCGATCACCGTCGCGCCCGCCTCTTCGGCGATGAGCGATCCTGCGGCCCAGTCCCATGGGCTCAGACCGTGTTCGAAATGAGCATCCACGGCGCCGGAGGCAACCATGCACAGATCCAGTGCAGCCGAACCGACGCGGCGAATGTCGCGGACACGCGGGAGTAGTTCCGCAATGATCGCGCCCTGCACCCGTCGCCTGGCCGCGCCGTAGCCGAAACCTGTTGCGACGAGCGCCAGTGCGACGTCCGAGGTGGGGTTGCACGTGAGCTGTTCCACCGAGCCGTCCGAGTACTCCGCCGTGGCGCCGTGTCCCCGTGATGCGCTGTAGAGAACGTCACGGGCGACGTCCACGACGACCCCCACGACGCTCACACCGTCGATCTGGACGGCGACCGACACCGAGTATGCGGGGAGGCCGTAGAGGAAGTTGACGGTGCCGTCGATGGGATCGAGCACCCATCGAACTCCAGCGACCGATTCGGACTGGCCACCGCCTTCCTCGCCGAGAATGGTGTCGTCCGGCCGCAACTCGGCGAGCAGAGACCGCAGAAGCTGTTCCGTCTCGGTGTCGACGACGGTGACCGGGTCGGTGGGAGTGCTCTTCGTGTGGACGGAGTGTCCGGAATCGGACGTCTCCGCGGGTGCACCCGGCCCGAACACCTGCGGTCGCCGAGTCCGAACATGCGCCGCCGCTGCGCGAGCCACGTCACGTGCCACCGTCGACAGTGCAGTCAGATCCGCCTCCGATACGCGAGAGTCGGGCACCCGAGGGGTGGGCGCAGCGGACGTCGAGGTCGGATGGAAGGCGTCATCGGATGCAGTCGGCACGCTCTCCATCGGATCACAGTGTGCGGGAATCGCACCACTCGGTCGCCGGTGCGGACTGCGTCACACCCGCCGAATCACCGTCGCGGCACTAGTGTCGATGTACGCAGCTTGGCTACGCTTTTCACCGCACGTGCACGAGTAGATGCCCCGATGATCAGGAGTGAACTCCACATGACTCAGTCAGGCCCGCACACACAGACCGATCCGGTGATCCAACCCGGATCCGTCACCACGCCGACGGACGCGCGGCAGCGGCAGGGTTTCGGCGTCGACGTCGGCGGCAGTGGCATCAAGGGTGGAATCGTCGATCTGGTCACCGGTGAATTGGTCGGCGATCGGTACAAGATCGAAACGCCGCAACCGTCGACGCCGGAGGCAGTGGCCGAGGTGGTTGCCCGGATCGCCGCTCACTTCGAGTGGACCGGGCCCGTGGGCGTCACGCTGCCTGCCGTCGTGACCGGAGGAATTGCACGTTCCGCAGCCAACATCGACAAGTCGTGGATCGATACCGACGCGAAGTCGCTGTTCGCGTCGGCGTTGGGGCACAGCAATGTGGTCGTGCTGAACGACGCGGATGCCGCGGGTGTCGCCGAGGACCGATACGGCGCAGGCAAGGACAAGAACGGCGTGGTGATTCTGCTGACGTTCGGCACGGGCATCGGCTCCGCAGTTCTGCACAACGGGGTACTTCTGCCGAACACCGAGTTCGGTCACCTCGAGGTCGACGGCAAGGAAGCCGAGCACCGAGCGGCATCGTCCGTGAAGGAGAACAAGGACCTGTCGTACAAGGAGTGGGCCAAGGAGGTCTCGAAGGTTCTCGCGACGTTCGAAGCGCTGCTGTGGCCGGATCTGTTCATCGCCGGAGGCGGAATCAGCCGCAAGAGCGAGAAGTGGATTCCGCACCTGACCAACAGAACGCCCGTGGTGGCGGCCACTTTGTTGAACACCGCGGGAATCGTCGGTGCAGCTCTCGCCGCCGACACAGCGGCCGATACGGCACTGGCTCGGTAACAAACTCCCGACGGGTCGTTACAATGGTTGATGCCGGTCTGCACGCCGGCACAATCGACAAGACCTCTCCGCCGGAAACCACTCTGGCGTGACGCCGCACGACACCGTCACGAAAGGGCGTACGTGGCAGCCACCGATATCCGTCAGACCGTAGATTCAGCAACAGAGTCTGCGAACCCTGCACCTGCTGCGGAGGCACCGAACGGCACCGTCAGAGAGGCCGCCGTCGCTTCCGCGACCGCTGCCCCTGCAGAAGCGGCACCGGCAGCGCCGGCAACCAAGGCTCCGGCCAAGAAAGCTGCGGCGAAGAAGGCTCCCGCGAAGCGCGCGGCCGCCAAGAAGGCTCCGGCGAAGAAGGCCGCAGCCAAGAAGGCAGGCGACGCAGCACCGGCCGCCGACGGGGACGACGACGCTCCCGGCATCGATGACATCGACATCTCCGACGGCGACATCGCTGCGGCCGCCAACGATGTGGTCGAGGTCGTGGCAGCCGGAGACGACGCCGACGACGACGCCACCTCCGAGCCGACCGCCGAGGACAAGGCGTCCGGCGACTTCGTCTGGGACGAGGAAGAGTCCGAGGCTCTTCGCCAGGCACGAAAGGATGCGGAGCTCACGGCGTCGGCCGACTCCGTTCGCGCCTACCTCAAGCAGATCGGTAAGGTCGCGCTCCTCAACGCCGAGGAGGAGGTCGAGCTCGCCAAACGCATCGAGGCAGGCTTGTTCGCCACCGAGAAGATGCGCGAGTTCGCCGAGAAGGGCGAGAAGCTTCCCGTTGCGGCACGTCGCGATTTCACATGGATCTGCCGGGACGGTAACCGCGCCAAGAACCATTTGCTCGAAGCCAACCTTCGCCTCGTGGTATCGCTCGCGAAGCGTTACACCGGTCGGGGAATGGCGTTCCTGGATCTGATCCAGGAGGGAAACCTGGGCCTGATCCGTGCCGTCGAGAAGTTCGACTACACCAAGGGCTACAAGTTCTCCACCTACGCGACGTGGTGGATCCGTCAGGCCATCACGCGCGCCATGGCCGACCAGGCACGCACCATCCGTATTCCGGTGCACATGGTGGAAGTCATCAACAAGCTCGGCCGTATCCAGCGTGAGCTGCTTCAGGACCTGGGCCGCGAGCCCACTCCCGAGGAGCTCGCCAAGGAAATGGACATCACGCCGGAGAAGGTGCTGGAGATCCAGCAGTACGCGCGTGAACCCATTTCGCTCGATCAGACGATCGGCGACGAGGGTGACAGCCAACTCGGTGATTTCATCGAGGACTCCGAGGCCGTTGTGGCCGTCGACGCGGTGTCGTTCACCCTTCTTCAGGACCAGCTGCAGTCCGTCCTCGAGACCTTGTCCGAGCGCGAGGCCGGTGTCGTTCGGCTTCGTTTCGGCCTGACGGACGGACAGCCCCGCACGCTCGACGAAATCGGTCAGGTCTACGGCGTCACTCGTGAACGTATCCGGCAGATCGAGTCGAAGACGATGTCGAAGCTTCGTCATCCGTCGCGGTCGCAGGTTCTCCGCGACTACCTCGACTGACAGTTCGCCTTCGA
>NZ_JMEX01000005.1:482663-540447 GCF_000760735.1 Rhodococcoides fascians A44A
GTGAGTGTGCTGTGATGGTGTGATGCTTCGCTGGTCGGAACTATCGGCGACGAGCAAAGACGTGCTCGTCGTGGCGGCGTACCTGTCGGTGGGTATCGTCCTGTATTGGGCGAACATCTTCAGCTTCCTTCCGGTCGAGAACCCTCCACCGCTGTGGGTCAGGGTCGGCATCCTCGCCTTGCTGTGTGTGTGCACGCTCTGGAGGCGGCGTGCACCCGTTCTCGCGCTCGGCACGGCCGCGCTTCCGTTCACGCTGGATCTGCTCGTGGGAGCGTCGCTGCCGATCTGGCTGATCATGACCGACCTCGTGTACTGCGTCGCGCTCTACGGCAGCAGACGCCAGGCGGTGTGGATCGTCCGCTTGTCCGTGCTTCTGACCGTGGTGGTGTGCACCGTCGCTTTCGTCCTCACGACGGATTGGCGTGAGGTCGTCATCGCCCTGGGCGGCGCTGCGGTGTTCCTCGGCACGCCGCTCGGGTGGGCGTTGAACATCCGCCAGCACAAGGAGATCGCGCACAGTGAACGCGAGCGAGCCGAGGCCATGACCGTCATCGCGGAGTTGGACAGGCGCGCGGCGATCGACGCGGAACGCTCGCGGATGGCCCGTGATCTGCACGACGTCGTCGCGGGGCATCTGTCGGCTATCGCGATCCAGTCCGAGGCAGCCCTGCGCATCGTCGCAGCTCGAGGCGGTGCCGACTCGCCCGCGGTCTGCACCGGCTCTAGCCACGGTGCTGCAGACCACAGTGTTGCGGACGTGGTGTCGTCCATCCGGTCCAACAGCACCGATGCGTTGACCGAGATGCGAGCGATGATCGGACTGCTGCGAAACGGGGGTGAAGGCGTGGACGAGACCCGCTCCCCCGGACGGATTGCCGAGTTGGGGAGACTCGTCGCCTCCGCAGGTGCCAGTGGTACCGAGGTCACCGTCAGCGGTGACTTCGCACCGGGCGCACCATCATCACTGTCCGTTCCGGCGGCGGTCGATCACGCCGCGTTTCGAATCGTGCAGGAAGCGTTGACGAACGCGGTGGTTCATTCGCCGGGCCAACCGGCCGAGCTCGACCTCCGGTGCGACCACGGCAGACTCCGAATCGAAGTCGTCAACGCGCTACCGTCCACGGCCGAAGCATCGACGCACACGACCGGACACACTGGAGCGGGGCTGACCAACATGACACAGCGGGCCGAACTTCTCGGCGGTGACCTCCGTGCCGGCTCGAACGGCGGTAGGTGGGTCGTCGAAGCCGTTCTGCCCCTGTCGACCACGCCCGGGGTGTCGACACCGTGATCCGAGTACTGATAGCCGACGACCATGCCGCAATTCGCTCGGGCCTGGCGATGATCGTGGGCTCCGCGCCCGGATACACGGTGGTCGGCGAAGCAGTCGACGGACAGGACGCCATCGACCAGGCGCGGGCGCACACGCCGGATGTCGTGCTGATGGATATTCGAATGCCGGGCATCGACGGGATCGAGGCAACCGCCGCCGTCGTCGGAAACGATCTGGCCCGTGTTCTCGTCCTCACGACGTTCGACATCGACGACTACGTGTTCCGTGCTCTGGAGGCGGGCGCGTCGGGCTTCGTTCTGAAATCGGTGTCCGCCGACGCGTTGCTCGACGCCATCGCTGCCGTTCACGCCGGCGACGGTGTGCTGGCGCCCGAAGTCACTCGGACGGTGATCGACGCGTTCGCAGCGGGCGGCCGCGATGTTCCGAAGGTCGGACCTCCTGGGTTGACCGAGCTGACCGAGCGCGAACACGATGTGCTGCGGTGCCTCGGCGACGGCATGTCCAATGCGGCGATCGCCCGTGAGCTCTTCATCGGGGAGACCACGGTCAAGACGCACGTGTCGAGAGTGCTCACCAAGCTGGGAGTCACCTCGCGCGTGCAGGCTGCAATCCTCGCCCGGTCACGGCCACGGTGAACGGCGCAGTGATTCCCTGGTCCGGTAGATCTACAGGTGCGGCGGTGTGAAGGTGCCGTCGTCGCCCGGCAGGTATTCGACGACGGAGGTCACGGCCGACGTGGGCAGCGGCCCGTACAGGTGAGGAAAGACCATGGCGTCCGGGTCACCCGGGACGCCCGGCTCCCAGCGCACCGGTGACCCCAGTCGTGCCGGATCGAGAACGAGCAGAATCAGATCGTCTCGGCCGGCGAACAGTCGGTTCGCCGGCAAGTGCACCTGTGCGGGCGTCGACAGGTGCACGAAACCGACGGCCGACAGCGACTCCGGCTCGATCCCCGGCGACTCTCGAACCGACAGCCAGTCCGCCAGAGTGCAGATGTGCAGCAAGGTTTCCGAGGTGTCACTCACGATCGACGATTGTTCCAGGCGCGGCCGTTCTGCGGGGTACCGAAATCAGCTGTGAGCGAACAGTCCGAGGCTGCACACGCACGGCCAGCAGGTTTCCTCGTGTTTCGTGTTAGTGACAACACAAAGAAACGCGCGCGGGAACAACACGTGACTGCCAATCGTCTGAAAGAGTGTACGGACCGCGCCATACCGACGCGGCGGACCGGCCCCAGGCAATCGGGTGACACCGAACGCCAGTACGGAGGAGTCATGCCCGGAACATTGACCAGCCCACAGTTGACAGCTGCCGACCGGTGCGACCGGTGCGGTGCAGGGGCTCGCGCACGTGTTGTGCTCGCGACCGGAGGAGAGCTTCTCTTCTGCGGTCACCACGCCAAGGAGCACGAAGACCGTCTGCGTGAAGTGAACGCAACGGTGATGACCGAATCGGGCTCCACGGTGTAGGGCCGGTAAACCTGCCGACAACAACATCGACACCGAGAACGGGTGGCCGCATCAGCGGCCACCCGTTCTTCTCTGTCCAGGTCGCAGGTTCACCGGTCTCGTCACATCTTGCGCAACTGGGCTATCCGCTCGCTCAACTGATCCGCCGTGGCCATGGCCGTCGGAGGGCCACCACACACACGTCGTAGATCGCCGTGAATGACGCCGTGCGGCTTCCCGGTGCGGTGGTGGTACACCGCAACCAGAGAGTTGAGTTCGCGCCGCAGCGCGGCCAGCTGCCCCGCCGTCGACACACGGTCCGACACGACCGGCGGTGGGACCGCCGGAACCGGAGCCGCCGGCTTCTCCATCTGTTCCTGCTGCCGCTGCCGCAGCAGATCTCGCATCTGCTTGGCGTCGAGCAATCCGGGAAGCCCGAGGTAGTCGGCTTCCTCGTCGCTGCCGGAGAACGTCGCCGTCCCGAACGAGGATCCGTCGTAGATGACCTGGTCCAGCTCGGCGTCGGCGCCGAGTGACGTGTAGGCCTTCTCTTCCTCGCCGAGCTCGTCCTTCTGCTTGTTCGCGTCCGCCAGGAGGTCGTCGTCGAGACCGTCCTTCTCGCGGTGCGGCTTGCCCAGGATGTGGTCACGTTGCGCCTCGAGCTGGCTCGCCAGATCGAGGAGAACAGGCACCGAGGGGAGGAAGACGCTGGCCGTCTCCCCCGGCCGCCTGGATCGCACGAATCGACCGATGGCCTGTGCGAAGTACAGCGGCGTGGACGCGCTGGTGGCGTACACCCCGACGGCAAGACGCGGAACGTCCACACCCTCGGACACCATCCGCACCGCAACCATCCACTTCTGATCGCTCTTGCCGAATTCCGCGATCCGAGCGGAGGAAGTCGGGTCGTCGGACAGCACGATGCACGGAGTTTCGCCGGTGATGACCTCGATCAACTTCGCGTACGCGCGAGCGACCGTCTGATCCGTCGCGATCACCAGGCCGCCCGCGTCGGGCATGCCACCGGCGCGCAACTGGCCGAGACGAGTGTTGGCCGCCAGCAGGACCGCAGGCATCCAGTCACCCTGAGGATCCAACGCGGTACGCCACGCACGAGCGGTCTGCTCGGCGTTCAGAGGCTCGCCCAGACGGGCTGTGTACTCCTCGCCCGCGCTGTCGCGCCACCGCGCCTCGCCCGAGTACGCCAGAAACACCACGGGCCGCACGACGCCGTCGGCGAGCGCGTCCGAGTAGCCGTACGCATGGTCCGCGCGCGAGCGCATCAGACCGTCCTGATCCGGCTCGTAGTTCACGAACGGGATGGGGCTGTCGTCGCTGCGGAACGGAGTTCCGGTCAGCGCGAGGCGACGAGTGGCGTCACCGAACGCCTCCCGAATGCCCTCACCCCAACTCTTCGCATCGCCGCCGTGGTGAATCTCGTCGAGGATGACGAGCGTCTTACGACTCTCCGTGCGGACCCGGTGCCTGAACGGGTGCGACGCGATCTGCGCGTACGTGACGACGACACCGTGGTAATCGCTCGACGTCTGACCGGTCGAGTTGGAGAACCGCGAGTCCAGCGCGATGCCGACTCGTGCCGCGGATTCGGCCCACTGATGTTTCAGATGCTCCGTCGGTGCGACGACGGTCACCTGATCGACCGTCCGGTGAGCGAGCAACTCCGATGCCACACGCAGCGCGAACGTCGTCTTACCTGCACCGGGCGTCGCGACCGCCAAGAAGTCCTTCGGAGAGGACACCAGATATTTCGTCAGAGCACGCCTCTGCCACGCGCGCAGCGGCGCACCACCTGCTGCGGGTGCCGTCGAGGCGTCGATCGGGTCTGTCGTGTCGGTCATGTCAGCGCTCACTGGCCGCCGATTCCTGGCATCGATGAATGTCCTCGCGCTCTCGCCTCGCCTTGCAGTGTCCGCCGTGGAGCCTAACTCTCGGCACCGACCGATTCCTCATCGCCGAGCTAGAGGGAGTCGTACGACACGCCGAAGGGCTGCGGGCGGGGTGGAACGAGCGCTCGTGCCCGGCGTCAGGAATGCTGGAGTGACCATGAGCGAATCGACGGCTTCCCCCTCGCCGACCGAGCAGTTGTCGGCACGCCACCCCGTGCGGCTGGTGTGGGTGGTGACCTTGCGCACACTGAGCAAGGCATGGGACGACTCGATATTCAGCAAGTCCGCGACCGCGGCCTTCTGGCAGACCCTGTCTCTGCCGCCCCTGCTGCTCGGCGTCCTGGGAAGTCTCGGATTCGTCGCGGGATGGTTCGGTCCGAACACCATCGACATCATCGAGTCCAAGATCATCACGTTCAGCAGCACGCTGTTCAGCGACAGCGTCGTCGACGGCATCATCGAACCGACCGTGCAGGACATTCTGCAGCAAGGTCGGGGCGAGATCGTCTCGGGCGGTTTCGTTCTGTCGCTGTGGGCGGGGTCGTCGGCCATCTCGACGTTCGTCGATTCCATCGTCGAGGCCCACGGTCAGCAGGACGCCCGCAATCCGGTGTGGCAGCGCATCTTCGCGCTCCTGCTGTACGTCGCCTTCCTGATCGTCGCGGTGTTCGTGCTTCCGCTCGTTGCACTGGGGCCGACGTACGTTCAAGCGTTGCTACCCGATTCGTGGTTCGAGATCGGTAGCGAACTGATCGACATCCTCTACTACCCGGCAGTCGGCCTGCTGTTGATCGCCGGGCTGACCACGCTGTACAAGGTCGCGTTGCACACGTCTCTGCCCTGGCATCGACTTCTGGGCGGCGCGTTGCTGGCCGGTGTCTTCTTCATGATCGCGAGCGCCGTGCTGCGGTTCTATCTCACCTGGGTCACCGGGACGGGCTACACCTACGGCGCGCTGGCGACCCCGATCGCATTCCTGCTCTTCACGTTCTTTCTCGGCTTCGCCGTGGTGCTCGGCGCCGAATTCAACGCGACCATCCAGGAGTTCTTTCCGGCGCGCGCCACCAGGATCGAGCAGATGAGGGAGTGGCTCGCCGCACAGGCCGCTTACGAGGAGTCGGGGGCAGTGTCCGCCGTCGCCTGGCGTCTCGCCACCGGTCCCATCCGCCTGACCGGCGACCGGTCACGACCCAAGCGGGCCGGGTTCTCCCAAGCAGAACCCGAGCCGCACGCGGACTCGCCCGAGACCGGCCCGACCCATCCGTCTGCACAGCAGAACGGTGGGTCGGAAAGGTCGGATCAGTCGCCCTTCTTCAAGCCGTCGTAGACCTTCTTGCAGTCGGGGCACACCGGCGAACCAGGCTTGGCCGACTTGGTGACGGGAAACACCTCGCCGCACAGCGCGACCACGTGGGTACCCATGACCGCGCTCTCGGCGATCTTGTTCTTCTTGACGTAGTGGAAGAATTTGGGCCGGTCGTCGTCGGTGGTCTCGTCCGGCGCGATATCGGGACGTTCCTTGGTCTGAGTGCTCATGCCCCGATTATTCCGCACCGGAGCGAGCCACGACCACCTACCGTTCAGTGCAATCCGAGCAACGTAGTGACACAGTGGAGGTATGACGCGAACATCCGGGTTCTCCGACCCGGCGGACAGCGGCTCGGCCCGTCACCCCGCACTGATCACCGAAGCACGAACGTCGGTGGAAGAACAGCATCGTGCTCGCGTGAAGAAGTACATGTTCATCATGTCGTTTCGGATCCCCGCGCTGGTGCTCGCCGCCGTTTCCTACAGCATCTGGGCCAACCCGTGGATTGCCATGGCGATCGTCGGTGTATCCATCCCGCTTCCGTGGATGGCGGTGTTGATCGCCAACGATCGACCGCCTCGCACGAAGGACGAGGTGAGTCGCTACGACGGCCGCCGACAGGAGGACCCCGCGATCGAGGCGCGCGCGCACCACGTGATCGAGGCAGGCGAGGACTGAACGCTCGCTCCGTCCTGAGAGACTGAGCGATGTGACTGCACCGCTGCTCTCGGCCTGCCCACCGCTGCGCGACGCGTTCCTGCGGGTCGGGTACTCCGCTGATGCCCTGCTCGACGCCCTCGGCGTCGACGCTCACTCCGCACTCGGTCGCAGTGAGCCGGTTCCGGTTCGGCGGGCGTCCCGTGCGCTCGGGGATCTGGGCGTGCTCATTCGTCTGTTTCTTCTCGTCGACGACGTTCCCGAGGCGGATGCGTCGGCGGCACTGGCACCACTGCCGCTGGACGACGCTGTCGCGGCGGGGATCGTCGGGCGCAGCGGCCCGGGTCTGGTTCGGGCTGCCGTGGACATCAGGCCGCTCGACACCGGATCGGGCACCCGCTGGGTCGTGTCCGATCTCGACGGCAGCATGCGAGACGCCCCGACTGCACCCGACCACGTCCTCGGAGTCGGCCAGGCGTCTCTGTCCCTGTTGCGCGGGACTCCGACGACACCGGTCCCGTCGGTTCTGGATGTCGGAACAGGCTGCGGGGTGCAGGCCGTCCACGCGGCACACTATGCGGACTCGGTGACCGGGACCGATATCAGCGAAAGGTCGATGTTGTTGGCCGCGGCCACGTTCGCTCTCAACGACATGGATGTCGAGCTTCTTCGCGGGTCGTGGTTCGAACCGGTGAAGGGACGTGTCTTCGATCGAATCGTCGCCAATCCGCCGTTCGTCGTCGGGCTCGGCACGGTCAGCCACAGCTATCGGGACTCGGGGATCGACCTGGACGGCGCGAGCCGGCTCATGATCGAGCAGGCCCCGACGCATCTCGTCATCGGAGGCACGGCTGCCGTCCTCGCGTCGTGGATTCACGTCGACGGCGAGGACTGGCGACGGCGGGTGGCGTCCTGGTTGCCCGAGCACGGCGTCGACGCGTGGATCCTCCAACGTGACGTCGCCGATCCGGCTCTGTACGTGGGGACGTGGATGAAGGACGGCGGCGTCGATCCGCGAGACGGAGCCGGAGCGGTCCAGGCCGAGGCGTGGCTCGATCACTTCGAATCGGCCGACGTGACGGGCATCGGGTTCGGGTTCGTCTATCTACGCCGAACCGACCTTCCCACCGATGTTCTCGCCGAGGACCTGCGGCACGCGTTCGACGATCCGCTGGGCGACGAGGCGATCGACTACTTCGCTCGATTGACGTGGCTACGCGAGAACGACGTCCAGACTGCCGTCTTCGAGCTGGATCCGGCGACGGCACTGGAGAAGGTGTCGCTGCCCGGAGACGAGGGGTGGTCGCCGGTGGTGACCCGCGTGCACCGCGGCAACGGACCCAACTGGCAACACGAGATCGACGACCTGGGCGCTGCCCTGCTCGCTGGAATGTCACCGGGCGGATTGCCGCTGGCCGAGTTGGTCGAACTGCTCGCGATCGCGCACGACGCGGAACCGGAGGACCTGACGCCTGCAGCCACGGCTTTGGTGGTCGATCTCTTTCGTCACGGCCTGATCAGGCCCCGAGGCTTTCGGGCCGTGTCGGGGCAAGTTCCGACCGAGAGAAGCTTCTCAGCAACTTCTCAGGACGAGTAAGGGATAGAGCCTGGTCAGGCGGGTATCAGAGGGTGGAGCGCGGGAACTTATCGAAGTCTTCCGGACGTTGAGCACTATGAGACACCACCGATCAGGAGGCAAGTCATGACCAGCCCCAGCACCACGACCCGCCCGCGCCCCAGCGATGCCGACCTCGACGCCCAGAGCCCGGCCGCAGATTTGGTCCGCGTCTACCTCAACGGAATCGGCCGCACAGCTCTGCTGACCGCGGATGAGGAAGTGGATCTCGCCAAGCGGATCGAGGCGGGGTTGTACGCGAAGAACGTGCTGGAGAACACCAAGCGGTTGACCGCCGCCAAGAAGCGGAATCTCGCCATCATCGTGCGCGACGGAAGTGCAGCCCGTAGCCACCTTCTGGAGGCCAATCTCCGCCTGGTCGTGTCGCTCGCCAAGCGATACACCGGACGCGGTATGCCTCTGCTCGACCTCATCCAGGAAGGCAACCTGGGACTGATTCGAGCGATGGAGAAGTTCGACTATGCCAAGGGGTTCAAGTTCTCCACGTACGCCACGTGGTGGATCCGCCAGGCCATCACGCGCGGCATGGCTGATCAGAGCCGCACGATCCGGCTTCCTGTTCACCTGGTGGAGCAGGTGAACAAGCTGGCCCGGATCAAGCGCGAGCTGCATCAGCAGCTCGGCCGCGAGGCTACCGACGAGGAACTGTCGAACGAGTCCGGAATTCCCGCGGAGAAGATCGCAGACCTTCTCGATCACAGCCGTGACCCGGTCAGCCTGGACATGCCGGTCGGTACCGACGAGGAGGCGCCACTCGGCGACTTCATCGAAGATTCCGAGGCCACGTCGGCCGAGAACGCTGTCATCGCCGGGCTCCTTCACACCGACGTGCGGACTGTGCTGGGAACGCTCGACGAACGCGAGCAGCAGGTCATTCGGCTTCGCTACGGCCTCGACGACGGTCAGCCGCGCACTCTCGACCAGATCGGTAAGCTTTTCGGTCTCTCGCGGGAGCGTGTTCGCCAGATCGAGCGTGAGGTCATGGTGAAACTGCGTCAAGGAGACCGTGCCGAGAAGCTGCGCTCCTACGCGAGCTGATCTCCAGCCCCAAGTCAGGTGGTGCAGCGGTGAGTCGCCCCGCTGACTCACCCAAAGCAGTGGCCGCTCCGAATGCTCGTGCATTCGGAGCGGCTACTGCTTGTGTTCACCTCGCGGTGGTCACCGCAGGCGACGCGGGCCCAGATCTGCTCGGGTGGGTTCGGGTCCGACGCGCAGTCGTGTGTCGATGATCTCCGCCCCGCGCGCCGACGCCAGGACCGGCTCGCAGACGAGTTCCCGCAGTTCGGGGATGTCGTCGGCCATTGCCGAGACCCGCTGAACGAGGTCGACGAGCGCGCTCTTGTTCACGGGGACCGCATTTCTGTAACCGGACAGCAGGGGCGCGGCTTTGGGCGCGTCGATCAGTTGTACGGCTTCGTCCTCGGTCAGTGGGAGCACGCGATACGCACGGTCTCCCAGCAGGTCCGAGATGACGCCGGCCAGCCCGAAGGAGATGAGCGACCCGAAGCTGGGGTCGTCCTGAACCTGCACCACGCAGCCGATTCCCTTGGGCGCCATACGCTGCACCTGCAGGAGTGGTTCGCCCGTCTCGTGCGCGAGGGTGTGGTACGCGATACGCACCGCGTCCGCGCCGGCAAGATCGAGACGAACTCCGCTGAGGTCCGGCCGGTGCTTCCACAGTTCCCCGGTTGCCTTGACGGCCACGGGATAGCCGAGTTCTTCCGCTGCGGCGACCGCCTCGGCCTCGTCGGTGACGGATCGGAAATCCACGACCTCGATTCCGTAGCAGGACAGCAGTTCTGCAGATTCGAAATCCGACAGCCATCGATCCTTGTCGGCGGACATCCAGCCACGGACCAACGCCGAGGCGCGTTCGGAGTCGATGCCGTTCGGTCGGATCGGCGTGGACGCCGGCCTACTTCTCCACGCACTGTAGCGCCACGCCTTCGCGAGTGCTGTCACGGCACGCTCCGGGCTGGAGTACGACGGAACCGATCCCCGCACGGGTTGCCCCTGCTCTCCTCGGACCGCCAGCACGTCGGGAATACCCTCGGTTGCAAGGAAAGTCGTCAGGACAGGCTTGTCTGCGCCGCGGACGGCGTCGCCCAGCGCTTCGGCGAAGGGCTCGACGGTCACTGCGACCGGAGGCACGAAGACCACGATCACCGAGTCGACGTCTCCCGCCTGCAACGCGCCGGACACAGCCGCCGCGAACTCCTGTGGGCCCGCTTGAGGTCCGACATCGATGGGCGCTCCCGCGTGCAGTCCTTCGGCTCGTGCAGCATCGACGGCGAGGACACCGAGTGCGGTGGAGTTGCCGACGACCGCAACACGTGGCCCGGTGGGCAGAGGCTGGAAACCGAACAGGATTGCGCAGTCGAACAGCTGCGCAATGGTGTCGACCTGTATGACGCCTGCCTGTTCGAACAGCGCTTTCACGATCGAATCGTCGATGTCGGGGCCGGTGGCGAGTGCCGGGGGGATCGCACCGCGCCCGCTCTTGACGGCGACGATGGGCTTGGACCGCGCCACCCGCCGCGCGATTCGGGTGAATTTCCTTGGATTACCGAAGCTTTCGAGATACAGCAGAACGACTTCCGTCGCTGGATCGGAATCCCAGTACTGGAGTAGATCGTTACCGGAGACGTCGGCACGGTTTCCTGCCGAGACGAAGGTGGAAAACCCCAGACTGCGTTTCGTCGCCTGATCCAGAATAGCGATTCCTAGTGCGCCCGATTGGCAGAAGAACCCCACGTGACCCGGCATGGGAAGGGACGGTGCGAGCGTCGCGTTCAGCGCGAATTCGGGGTCGGTGTTGGCGACACCGAGAGCGTTCGGTCCGACCAGCCGCATGCCGTGGGCCCGCGCGGAGCGCACGAGCCGACGTTCGTTCTCCTGCCCTTCCGGACCGGACTCTCCGAATCCGGCGGATACGACCACGAGCGCCTTCACGCCCTTGTCGAGACAGTCGTCGAGCACCTCGTCGATCGAATCCGCAGGCACCGCAGCGATCGCCAGGTCCACCGAATCCGGAATGTCGTGGACCGTCGGGTAGGCCCGAACTCCGCGAACCGATCGGTGGTCGGCGTTGACCGGGTAGACCGGCCCGGTGAAGCCGCCGGCGAGCAGGTTCGCGAGCACCGCGTTGCCGACTTTCGAACTGTCGGTCGACGCGCCGATCACGGCAACGGACGTCGGGCTCAGCACGTTTCTCACACTGCGCGCTTCGGCTGCTCGCTCGCGTGAATTTCGCACGGAGAGAAGAGCTTCACTGGGGTCGATCGCGAACTCGAGCCGAAGAACGCCGCCTTCGAAGCTGCGTGAGACCTGGTACCCGGCCTCACGGAACACCGTGACCATGTTTCGATTCTCGGCGAGAACCTCGGCGACGAACATCGTCACTCCGTTCTCGGCCGCCGCTCCGGCGAGATGCTCCAACAGAATCGGTCCGAGTCCGCGGCCCTGGTGGGAATCGGCGACGACGAAGGCGACCTCGGCGGAATTGCCGTCACCTTCGGGCAGACGCTCGTAGCGACCGACGGCGATGATGTCGTCACCGAGAATCGCCACGAACGCGACTCGGGCGTGATGATCGACCGTCGTGAAGTTGAGAACGTCTCGCTGCGGCATCGTCGGGTAGGGGCCGAAGTAACGCAGGTAGCGCGTGCGTTCGGAGAGGCGCCCATGGAAGGCGACGAGAGCATCCGCGTCCGACGGGACGATCGGCCTCAGGTGGACCACTCCCCCGTCGGATGCCAACACGTCGGCGACCCAGTGCTTGGGAAAGGATGTCTCGGCACGTTCTCGTTCGCGCTCTTTGGCGGTGGGTTCAGTCACGAGGGTCCTCCGGGTCGAGGCCGAGCAGGGGAAAGCTTGCTCGCCGGGTGGCGATGATCGCCGAGTCGACACGCTCGAGCGCACGATCGGCGGCCTCGACGCTCCCCGCCACGGCGCCGCCCGGGCCGTCCCACGGTGGATAGTCGATGTCGCCACCGTCTCCCATCACCTGCGGTAGATCGACACTCGGAGCGATGGCGCGCACACGGTCACGCCACTGCTCGGGCAGAGCGAGGCCGGGGTCGATGCTTCGGCCCAGAGCGGCAGCGATCAGATGCGTCCATGCACGGGGCACGACGCGCACGAGACCGTAACCACCTCCGCCGACCGCGAGCCACCGTCCCTCGGAGTACCTGTCCGCGAGGTCACGCATGGCGAGGAATGCCGCATTCTGACCGTCGACGGTCAACGCCAGGTCGGCCAACGGGTCCTCCCGGTGGCTGTCCACACCGCACTGGCTGACGATGATCTGCGGGCGGAACGCCGAGATGGCCCCCGGCACGATCGCATGAAACGCGCGCAGCCACAACCGGTCTCCGGTTCCAGGCAACAGCGGAATGTTGATCGCGGTCCCTTCGGCCGGTCCCGAGCCGACTTCGCTCGACCATCCGGTGTTGGGCCACAGCGTCGCGGGATGTTGATGAAGAGACACCGTCAGCACTCGGGGATCACCGAGGAACGCCTGTTGCACACCGTCACCGTGGTGGGCGTCGACGTCGATGTAGGCGATACGGTCGAAACCGTTGTCGAGCAACCACGAAATGGCGACCGCAGCGTCGTTGTAGACGCAGAATCCGGACGCCCAGTCGGCCATGGCGTGGTGCATGCCGCCGCCGATGCTCACGGCCCGCCGTGCCCGTCCGGCCGCGATTTCCCGTGCCGCGGTCAGTGAACCACCGGTGAGCATCGCGGATGCTTCGTGCATCTTCTCGAACACCGGGTTGTCGTCCGATCCCAGTCCGTGTTCCACGTGATCCGGGTCCACCAACGCCGTACCCTTCTCCGGCGCACGTTTGACCGCCTCGATGTAGGCGGGTGTGTGAATTCGGAGCAGCTCCTCGTCCGGAGCCGCAGTGGGTTCGACGAGTTCTATTCCGTCCAGAACACCGATCTGTCGCGCGAGCTGCATCGTCAGATCCAGACGCGTGGGGTTCATCGGATGATCCGCACTCCACCGATAGGAGAGGTAATCCGCGCTCCAGACGACGATGTCGTCGCCTGCCACCGGAGTTCGTGGTGGCGATGCCGTCGCCTGATCTGCCATGAAACGCAACGCTACTTGTCCCGCCGGGACTGTGCGAGCGTCCCTCGGTGTTGTAGTCGGTTACCGGCGGGTACGAATTCGCGGCACGCGGGCACATGGCCTACGGCGCCACTATGCGCCGATCAACGGTAGAATCCGTTGCGACGAAGGGGTTGAGTGTGAAGGATCTGGTCGACACCACGGAGATGTACCTCCGGACGATTTACGACTTGGAAGAAGAGGGCGTCGTACCGCTGCGGGCACGTATCGCCGAACGCCTCGAACAGAGCGGTCCCACCGTCAGCCAGACCGTCGCTCGAATGGAGCGAGACGGGCTGCTTTCGGTCGCGGGTGACCGCCACCTGGAACTGACGGAGAAGGGCCGCAGCCTTGCCGTCGCAGTGATGCGCAAGCATCGGCTCGCCGAGCGGCTGCTCGTCGATGTGATCGGTCTGCGCTGGGAAGACGTCCATGCCGAGGCGTGCCGCTGGGAGCACGTCATGAGCGAGGAAGTCGAGCGTCGGCTCGTGGCCGTGCTGAACAACCCGACGACCTCGCCCTACGGGAATCCGATCCCCGGCTTGGCCGAACTCGGGCTCGGTCAGCCGGCTGCCGCGCCGGAGGACCTGATCAGGTTGACCGATCTGCCCCACGGGAACGCAACGGCCGTGGTCGTCCGTCGCCTCGCGGAGCACGTCCAGTCCGACCCCGAGGTCATCGCGCAGCTGCGCGATGCAGGCGTCGTGCCCGACGCGCGTGTGACGGTGGAGGCCAAGCCCGGCACGGTGACGATCACGGTCCCGGGCCACGACGGCATCGATATTTCCGAGGAGATGGCTCACGCCGTCCAGGTGAAGCAGGTCTGAGCGGAGTCACGGACGTGAAGTTGTTGGTGACCGGTGGAGCCGGGTACGTGGGCAGCGTGTGCGCTGCCGTCCTGATCGAACGCGGCCACGAGGTCGTGGTGGTGGACAACTTGTCGACCGGCAATCGGGATGCGGTTCCGGCAGGCGCCGAGTTCGTCGAGGCGGACATCAAGGATGTCGCGTCGTCGATTCTCGGCGACGGCCGGTTCGACGGAGTTCTGCACTTCGCTGCGCAGTCTCTCGTCGGAGAGTCCGTGGTGGCGCCCGATCGGTACTGGTCGGGCAATGTGGTGACCACGCTCGCGTTGCTCGAGGCGATCCGGGAGTCGGGCACACCGAAGCTCGTCTTCTCGTCCACGGCCGCGACGTACGGTGAGCCGGAGCGAACTCCGATCACGGAGTCGATGCCTACCGCGCCCACCAATCCGTACGGCGCAACCAAACTGGCCATCGACCACGCCATCACGTCGTACTCGAACGCCTACGGCCTGGCCGCGACCAGCCTGCGGTACTTCAATGTCGCGGGCGCGTATGCGGGTTTCGGCGAGAACCGAGTCGTGGAAACGCATCTGATTCCGCTGGTTCTGCAGACCGCCCTCGGTCAGCGGGCCAAGATCTCGGTGTTCGGAACGGATTGGCCGACTGCCGACGGCACCGCGGTGCGTGACTACATCCACGTGCTCGATCTTGCCGATGCCCACATCCTCGCACTCGAGTCGGCAACGCCGGGATCGCACACGATCTTCAATCTGGGCAGCGGTCAAGGTTTTTCGGTACGCGAGGTCATCGACGCCTGCGAGCGCGTCACCGGACTGCCCATTGCGGTGGAGAACGCGCCGCGCCGGGCAGGTGATCCGGCGGTTCTCATCGCTTCGAGCGAACGCGCCACCACCGAACTCGGGTGGTCGCCGCAAAGGACCGACCTCGATGTCATCGTCGCCGATGCGTGGAACTTCCTCCAGAAGTTGGGCGATCGAGCGCATTCGGCACGGCCGTAGCATCCGGTAGGGGCATTTCGGTACAGGTCAGTCCACCGGCGGCGGGAGCGCGACTCCGCACAGCTCGGCCACTGCATATCCGCTGAGCGCCACCTCCCGGATCATCGAGGGCCGCGCGCCTGCGGCGAGCGAGCGGCTCAGCAGGTGAGCGAGCGAGTAGTTCTCGTCCGCCTGGTGGGCGATGTCGAGCGCAACGGACGCCAGCGCGCCTTCGCCCCGCGTATAGGCACTGAACGCCAACAGCGTTGCCGGGCATGCCCGTTCCGGCGCGGGCAACGTGCGCATCAGCAGAGTCCACAACTGTTCGGCCAGCCCGGCGACACCGGTGAGCGCCAGTGCGAGGACGCTGTCGCGCACCATGACGTGCTGGACCGCCGCTCCGAACTCCGCGATCCGTTCCGGCGGCAGAGTGACCACGGCAGGGTTGTCGGGAGAGTACCCCGACCATTCCTCCAATTGTTCGACGATCGAGTGGAGACGTCCGCGGTCGCTGCCGACGTCGACGACAGCGCCCGACGCCAGTGTCCGTGCGACTGTCCGCGACAGCGGATCGTCCACCGGCCGAACGGTTCTTGCCAGCATGGTGCGGGATTCGTGTACTCCGCGACCCTGGAGCATGTATGCCAGTGCAACGGGCGATGTTCTGGGGTCGGTGAGGTACCCGTATTCCATGACGCCGATCGCGGACCTCCACCGGCTCCCCCGGGTCACCTCTGCGATCAGGTACACCTCGGTGAGTTCGACCCCCCGAACTCGCAGCTGGTCGGACAATCGATGTGCGAGGCCCCTGAACCGTCCGTCCACGGTGACACCGCGATCGTCGACGATGACTGCCAGTGCGGCCCTGACCTGATACTGGGCACACATCTCAGCGAAGTGCTCGATAACGCTCTGCATGTCCTCGGTCACACCCGACTCGAAGAGCGACTGCCCTTCGGAACGGTCCGGCAGGGTCAGGTCGTGGCGCATCACGGTCTGGACTTCCAGGGTCGACCCGGCAAGAACGTCGAGGCACATCAACACCAGCGAACGCTCGGGCGTGAATCCGAGGAAGGCCGGGATCGCGGCGATGAGTTCACCCGGCCCGACGATGCGCTCGGGTATCGGCGGGTGTCGGTGGGTTCCGGAGTCGGTTGTCATGCTGCACAGCGTGCCCGGGCCGAACTCCGAGTCTCGGTTCCGACCTGGGGCGGAAGACAGCCTGTGGATGACGGGCACCCTGTGGACAACCACCTGCGTCGAGGGCCGATCCGAGAAGGGACGGCACGGGTGACGTCGGTGGGATGTGCTAGCCGGCCTTCACCTTCTGCACCGCTGCGGTGAAGACCTCGTCCAACGTCGCGCCGTCGGTCGCGCCCTGCTCGAAGGACATGTAGGTCGCTGCGATCCTGACGTCTCCGACCTGGGCGAGCAGCGTCAACATCGACTGTGTCACCGTGTCCGAACCCGTTCCCGACGACACTGTCTGGCGGACAGCGAGGGTGTCGTCGGCGTCGATCGGCGGGGCTGGGACGACCGTCGAGCGGATGGTGGACGTTGCACCGGATTTCGTTGCCTGGACCTCGGCGCATTCGGCAAGTTGCGATTCCCGTACCGACAACGGCTCGTCGGTTGCGGTCAGTTCCACCGAGATCGTGGCGCGATCGGTGTTGTCGGTGCCGACGATCAGGGCGGCTTCGCCCGGTCGGACTTCCTTCGGTTTGCAACCGGCCGGACTCACCTCGGCGCCGGCGGGGATTCCCGTCAGGTCCGGTGATGCCTGCGCAATTGCCTGTGGCGGAAGGACGATGGCCTCGTACGGGGCGGGGAACACCGACGGATCGACCAACAGCGCGTTCAGGTCCGTGGCCTCGGCCGATACCGACGGTGACCCGCTGGTGCCGGCCGGCTCGGGGGTACCGGACACGTCGGACCCGCACGCAGCGAGTGTCACGGCGGCGCAGATGCCGATCCCGAGAAGAGTCGGTCGATGTCCTGCGTTACGACGCACCACGGGAAGAGCCTCCAGACTTTGGCCACGGAAAGTACCGGAAATCTCGCCGGTTCACCTCAGGCAAGACGTCCGGATCCACCCTCTCATTCGGAGGGTGGAACCGGACGTAAGGCACGCCCGTGTCCGCCGAGATACCCGGGAGAACACGGCGGGGGCTCAGCTTCCGCGTTTGATCCATTCCTCGAGGTGCGGGGACTCGTCGCCGATGCTCGTTCCGTCACCGTGTCCGGTGTTCACACGGGTGTCGGCGGGCAGCGCGAACAACCGATCCCGGATCGAGCCGATGATGGTCGGGAAATCGGAGTACGACCGTCCGGTGGCACCGGGCCCGCCGGAGAACAGGGTGTCCCCGGAGAACAACTGACGTGCCTCGGGCACGTGGAGGCACGTCGAGCCCGGCGAGTGTCCCGGTGTGTGCAGCGCCAGGATCTCCGTACCTGCCACGGAGATTCGCTGACCGTCCTCGAGCGTGGAGTGCGCGAGTCCGGGATGGGTCTGCTCCCACAACACGTCGTCGGCCGGGTTGAGCAGGATCGGCGCGTCGAGCTCGCGGGAGAGCTCCGGCGCCACGGTGACGTGATCGTTGTGGCCGTGTGTGCACACGATCGCCTTCACCGTCCGGCCCGCCACGGCCTCGATGATCGGGCGAGCGTCGTGAGCCGCATCGACGATCACCACTTCGCTGTCGTCGCCGATCAGCCAGATGTTGTTCTCGACATCCCATTCACCTCCGTCGAGAGCGAAGGTTCCCGAGGTCACCACCTTGTCGATACGCAGGCTCACAGTTCGACCACCGATCGCAGGACGGTGCCCTTGTGCATCTTCTCGAACGCAGCCTCGATGTCCTCGATCCCGATCCGTTCGGTCACGAACTTCTCCAGCGGCAACCGGCCCTGCTCGTACAGATCCACCAACAACGGAAAATCCCTCTCCGGCAGACAATCGCCGTACCACGACGACTTGAGCGACCCACCACGGGAGAAGAAATCGATCAACGGCATCTCCAGCGTCATCTCCGGCGTCGGAACCCCCACCAACACCACCGTCCCCGCCAGATCACGCGCATAGAACGCCTGCCTCCACGTCTCCGGACGACCCACCGCATCGATCACCACATCCGCACCGAACCCACCGGTGAGCTCCTGCACCGCCGACGTCGCATCGACCGCCGACGCATCGACGGTGTGCGTGGCACCGAGATCCTTCGCCCACTCGAGCTTTCCCTTGTCCCGATCGACAGCGATGATCGTCGTCGCCCCCGCCAACTTCGCACCCGCGATCGCCGCATCACCGACACCACCACACCCGATGACCGCCACCGAATCACCACGCGAGACGTTGCCGGTGTTCATCGCCGCACCGAGCCCGGCCATCACACCGCACCCGAGCAACCCCACCACCGCAGGATCGGACTCCGGATTCACCTTCGTGCACTGCCCTTCGTGCACCAACGTCTTGTCCGCGAACGCACCGATACCCAACGCCGGCGAAAGCTCCGTGCCATCGGCCAGGGTCATTTTCTTCGACGCATTGTGCGTATCGAAGCAGTACCAGGGCTTGCCCTTCTTGCAGGCCCGGCATTCACCACACACCGCACGCCAGTTCAACACCACGAAATCCCCGACCTCCACGTGGGTGACCGCGTCCCCGATCGTCTCGACGGTGCCTGCAGCCTCGTGGCCGAGCAGGAACGGGAACTCGTCGTTGATCCCGCCCTCGCGGTAATGCAGATCGGTATGACACACCCCGCACGCGGCGATCGTCACCACCACATCGTTGGGCCCGGGATCAGGAATGGTGACCTGCTCGATCGAGACAGGCTCACCCTTCGCCATCGCGACCACGGCTCGCACAGTTTGCGGCATTGCTTCCTCCACACTCGGGTTGAAATGTCCTGACATCACACTTCCACAACCCATGCAGGAGTAGCGACATTCGTACATGCCGAACTGTTCGGTGTTCACGTGCTTGTGACCGGAGCGGCATCCGAACTTCGCGCACGCGGAGTATTCATGATCCATGTCTGCATCGATGGAATACGACCTCGTGGTGATCGGCTCGGGACCCGGTGGGCAGAAGGCCGCCATCGCGGCGGCAAAGCTCGGTAAACGGGTTGCCATGGTGGAGAAGGGAAAGATGCTCGGCGGTGTCTGTGTGAACACCGGGACCATCCCGTCGAAAACTCTGCGCGAGGCCGTTCTGTACCTCACCGGAATGAATCAGAGAGAGCTGTACGGTGCCAGCTACCGTGTCAAGGCGAACATCACTCCGGCGGATCTGCTTGCTCGCACGGCCCACGTGATCGGCAAGGAGATCGAGGTCGTCCGCTCGCAGCTGCTGCGGAACCGAATCGAACTGATCACCGGCACGGGTCGCTTCCTGGATGCCCACACCGTCGACATCGACGACGACCAACGTGGCGAGCGGATCACCGTCAAGGCGAAGAATGTCGTGATCGCCACGGGCACCGCCCCAGCGCGTCCCGCGGACATCGAGTTCGACGACTACCGAGTCCTCGATTCCGACGGAATTCTGAACCTCGAGTTCATACCCGCTTCGATGGTCGTGGTCGGTGCGGGTGTCATCGGTATCGAATATGCGTCGATGTTCGCGGCACTCGGCACGAAGGTGACCGTCGTCGAGAAACGAGACACCATGCTGGACTTCTGCGACCGCGAGATCGTGGAATCGCTGCAGTTCCATCTGCGTGATCTGGCGGTGACGTTCCGTTTCGGTGAAGCAGTCACGGCAGTGGACGTCGGACCGTCCGGCACGGTGACCACACTAGCCAGCGGAAAACGCATACCGGCCGAGGCCGTCATGTACTCGGCGGGACGCCAGGGTTTGACCGATGCACTGTCACTGGAGAACGCGGGACTCGAAGCCGACGCGCGGGGCCGCATCTTCGTCGACGACAACTTTCAGACGAAGGTCGATCACATCTATGCGGTCGGGGACGTCATCGGGTTTCCTGCATTGGCCGCTACATCGATGGATCAGGGACGACTGGCCGCGTACCACGCGTTCGGTGAACCGAGCAAAGGGCTGATGGACCTACAGCCGATCGGAATCTACTCGATTCCCGAAGTCTCCTACGTAGGCGCCACGGAGGTGGAGCTGACGAAGAACTCCGTCCCGTACGAGGTAGGTGTCTCGCGCTATCGGGAGCTGGCGCGAGGCCAGATAGCCGGCGACTCCTACGGCATGCTCAAGCTGCTCGTGTCGACGGAGGACAGGTCGCTGCTGGGGGTGCACATCTTCGGTTCGGGAGCCACCGACCTGATCCACATCGGCCAAGCAGTCATGGGGTGCGGTGGCTCCGTCGATTACCTGGTCGACGCCGTGTTCAACTACCCCACCTTGTCGGAGGCGTACAAGGTCGCGGCCCTGGACGTCACCAACAAGATCCGCGCGCTCGAGAGTTTCGGGGGCTGACCGAAGTCTCATCCAGCGGTCACAGGGAATGAACGACACGACGGGAGGTGTTCATTGGGGAGTGGGTGTCGTGAAAGCGACTTCCGGTGCTACCGCCCGAACCGCACGAGTATCCTGTCTCGAAGTCGGTTTCGGCGTCCTCCTCGCGCACCGGGCCTCGAACGAACTAGCGAAAGGGGTCCGGCATGGACGAGAAGTCGAGTATGTACGAGCTGGAGTTTCCGGCTCCACAGATCTCTTCCAGCGACGGAGTGGGGCCGATCCTGGTCCACGGTCTCGAAGGATTCTCCGACGCCGGTCATGCGGTGAAGTTGGCGACGAAGCATCTGCGGGAGACGCTGGAAACGGAGTTGGTCGCGTCGTTCGATGTGGACGAGCTGATCGATTATCGGTCGCGGCGCCCGACGATGTCCTTCAAGTCCGATCATTTCTCGGACTACGACGCTCCCGAGCTCAATCTGTACGCCGTCAAGGACAACACCGGCACGCCGTTCCTTCTGTTGTCCGGGATGGAGCCGGATCTGCGGTGGGAGAAGTTCACCACTGCGGTACGCCTTCTTGCCGAGCAACTCGGGGTTCGTCGCACCATCGGTCTCGGTTCGATCCCGATGGCGATCCCGCACACCCGCCCGCTCGGTGTGACGGCCCATTCGTCCAACAAGGATTTGGTTCCCGAGGATCAGAGCTGGTCCGGTGAGCTGCAGGTTCCCGGTAGCGCCTCGTCGCTGCTCGAACTACGGATGGCCCAGCACGGTCACGAGTCCATGGGCTTCTCCGTTCACGTTCCGCACTACCTCGCGCAGACGGATTACCCGGCGGCCGCGGAGACCTTGCTCGAGAACGTCAGCACCGCCGGCGAGCTCGACCTTCCCCTCGTCGCGCTGGGGCAGGCTGCGGCTCGCGTCAAGGAACAGGTCGACGAGCACATCACCGGCAACGAGGAAGTCCAGTCGGTCGTCCACGCGCTCGAGCGTCAGTACGACACGTACGTCGCAGCCCAGGAGCAGCAGTCGACGTTGTTGGCGAAGGATCAGGACCTTCCGAGCGGTGACGAACTGGGTGCGGAATTCGAGAAGTTCCTCGCCGAGCAGACCGGTTTCGGCACCGAGTCCGGCTCCCCGACCGACGCGGACTCCTCGGACGAGGGCCACGACAACCCGTGACCGGTTGTCGGTGATCGATTCTTCACGGGCGGTGTCGGGTGTGATGTTTCACGCCTGACGCCGCCCTTTTCGGTGTAACGAACAGCCCCCGACAAGCCGAAACATACCTGTAACTGTAAATCCGCTCGATATCTCGCCGATGCCGCGAACACGTGCGAGAGTCTTAAGCGACATCCCTGCCCCGGCAGGACGGAGTTCGTCGGACGAAGGAGGCGAGATGAGCAATCCGCGCACACGCAAGCTGCGTCCGGTGCCGGACACTGCACCGCGGCTCGCCTTCCGCACCGTGCACGGATACAGGCGCGCCTACCGGATCGCGGGCGAGGGCCCGGTGCTGTTGCTCATTCACGGCATCGGCGACAACTCCGAGACGTGGAACGACGTCATCCCCCACCTCGCTCAGAATTACACCGTCATCGCACCCGATCTGCTCGGGCACGGTCGATCGGACAAACCGCGCGCGGACTATTCGGTCGCCGCGTACGCCAACGGAATGCGGGATCTCCTGTCGGTGCTCGGCATCGAGCACGTGACGGTGGTCGGGCATTCGCTCGGCGGCGGCGTCGCTATGCAGTTCTCGTACCAGTTCCCGCACATGGTCGACCGTCTCGTCCTGGTGGCGTCCGGGGGCGTGACGAAGGACGTGCATCCGATCCTGAGGATCGCGTCGCTCCCCCTCGTCAGCGAGGCCGTGAAGCTGTTGCGCATCCCCGGTGCGTTGTCGCTGGTGAAGCTCGCGGGGTCGGTCGTGGGCCGAGTCAACGGATCACCGCTTCGACCGGGCGGGCTGCTGCACGACACACCGGACCTCGTCCGTGTACTGAGCGGACTCCCGGATCCGACTGCGTCCGAGGCGTATCTACGCACCCTTCGCGCTGTCGTCGACTGGCGAGGACAGGTGGTGACGATGCTCGATCGTTGCTATCTCACCGAGAACCTGCCTGTCCTCCTGGTCTGGGGTGACGAGGATTCGGTGATTCCGATCAGCCACGCGCGCCTCGCTCACGCAGCGATGCCCGGGTCGAAGCTCGAAGTGTTCCGCAGATCCGGTCACTTCCCGTTTCGGGACGACCCCATTCGATTTCTCCGCGTCCTCGAAGCGTTCTTCGAGGAGACGACGACGCTCGAGTTCGACGAGGCGCGGTGGCGACACCTTCTCGCGACCGGGGTCGGAGAGGACATGATTTCCGGTAGTGCGAGTACGCGTCTGGCCGTGCTCGGCGCGATGGGCTCGGACGAGCGCAGCGCCACGTGACGGCCGGGCTCGAAGGACTCCGGTGACATCGACGTCCCCGTCGACCCATAACCTGTAGGGGTGCTCCTCTTCGATCTCGTCCCCGATCCCACCACCGACGAGGCGCAGGATCCGGACACCCTGTTCGACATCTTTCAGGAGTGGACGGCCGAGCGCGGCCTGACGCTGTACCCGGCGCAGGAAGAGGCGCTGATCGAGCTGGTGTCGGGATCCAACGTCGTCCTGGCCACGCCTACCGGATCGGGCAAGTCCATGGTCGCCGTCGGTGCTCACTTCGCGGCCGTGGCAGCGGGGCGGCGAACGTTCTACACCGCTCCCATCAAAGCTCTCGTCAGTGAGAAATTCTTTGCGCTCTGCGACATCTTCGGAGCTCAGAACGTCGGGATGATGACAGGTGACGCTTCGGTCAACGCGGGAGCGCCCATCATCTGCGCCACCGCGGAGATCGTCGCGAACCTGGCGCTGCGCCAGGGCGCGGACTCGGACATCGGGCAGGTCGTCATGGACGAGTTCCACTACTACTCCGAGCCGGATCGCGGTTGGGCCTGGCAGGTCCCCCTGATAGAACTCCCGAACGCACAGTTTCTTCTGATGTCCGCCACCCTCGGTGACGTCTCGTTCTTCCGGGACGATCTGACGAGGCGCACCGGCCGTGTCACCACGGTGGTGTCCGGGACGGAACGACCGGTGCCCCTGATGTTCTCGTACGTCACCACACCGATCAGCGAGACCATCGCGGAACTCGTCGAGACACACCTCGCCCCGGTGTACGTCGTCCACTTCACACAAGCAGCTGCTCTCGAACGCGCTCAGGCTCTGACGTCCGTCAACGTCGCGTCCAAGCAGGAGAAGGCCCAGATCGCCGATGCGATCGGCCAGTTCCGCTTCACGACGGGATTCGGCAAGACGCTGTCTCGGCTGGTCCGCCACGGCATCGGGGTCCACCACGCAGGGATGCTCCCCAAGTATCGACGACTCGTGGAGAAACTCGCTCAGGACGGCCTGCTCAAGGTCATCTGCGGGACCGACACTCTCGGCGTCGGCATCAACGTCCCGATCAGAACGGTGCTGTTCACCGGGCTGACCAAGTACGACGGAATTCGCACCCGCCAACTCCGCGCCCGCGAGTTTCATCAGATCGCAGGCCGCGCGGGCCGCGCGGGATACGACACCCTCGGTACCGTCGTCGTCGAGGCGCCGGAACACGACATCGAGAACGCACGTCTGGTCGCCAAAGCCGGTGACGACCCCAAGAAGCTCAAGCGCGTTCAACGCAAGAAGGCACCGGACGGGTTCGTGTCCTGGGGCGAGCCGACGTTCGAGCGAATCGTCGCGGCAAGCCCCGAACCGCTGACGTCCCGATTCTCGGTGAACAACTCCATGCTTCTCAATGTCATTGCTCGGCCCGGCAATTGCTTCACCGCGATGCGCCATCTGCTCGAGGACAGTCACGAGACTCGACCCGCCCAACGCAAACACATCCTTCGGGCGATCACCCTCTACCGGGGGCTCGTTGCCGCCGGGATCGTCGAGCAATCGGCCGAACCGGATGCCGACGGGAAGTACGCCCGCTTGACGATGGATTTGCAACCGGACTTCGCGCTCAATCAGCCGCTGTCTCCGTTCGCGCTGGCGTCGTTCGAACTGCTCGACACGGAATCCGCAACACACGCCCTCGACGTCGTGTCGATCATCGAATCGACGTTGGACGACCCACGCCAGATCTTGATGGCTCAGCAGCACGCCGCACGCGGTGAGGCAGTAGCGCAGATGAAAGCCGACGGCATCGAGTACGACGAGCGGATGGAACTCCTCGAAGAGGTGACGTGGCCCAAGCCCTTGGCCGAGCTCCTCGTCCCCGCGTTCGAGATCTACCGGGGAGGCCACCCCTGGTTGAACGACGTTGCGTTGTCACCGAAATCCGTCGTCCGCGACATGATCGAACGGACCATGACGTTCGCGGAACTGATCAGTCACTACGGGCTCAGCCGCTCCGAGGGACTCGTTCTCCGCTACCTCGCCGATGCCTATCGGGCACTGCGCCAGACGGTTCCCCCCGAGGCCAGGACCGAGGAGGTGCAGGACATCACCGAATGGTTGGGCGAGCTGGTCCGTCAGGTCGACTCCAGCCTGCTCGACGAATGGGAGAACCTGACCGACCCCGGTGAGGAACCGGAGACCAGGCCGGAGGCGTACGGCGGGGATTCTCCGAAACCGATCACCGCCAACCCCAGGGCTTTTCGAGTCATGGTCCGCAACGCCGTCTTCAAGCGCATCGAACTCGCTGCCGGGCGCCGATGGAATGCTCTCGACGAGCTCGACGACGGCCCCGACTGGGAATTCGATCTGGAGCCGTACTTCGAGGAGTACGGCGAGATGGGCACCGGCCCGTCGGCGCGGGGCCCGGCCCTGTTCGATCTCGTCGTCGGCAAGGACGAGACGACGGTGCGACAGATCATCGAAGATCCCAACGGGGACCAGGGATGGTCGCTCGTCGGGACGATCGACCTCGAGGAATCGAATGCCGCGGGTGAGATCGTGTTCGACGAGATCGTGGTTCAGGCGGGCTGATTCGGGCCGGCTACCCGAGCACCGATGCGAGATATGAGGTCTGCGATCGCTCGATACTCGTCGCCGCGCGCACTCGAGGCTCGGTGGACCAGTCCCATGGTGCGACCGGGCTTGGGGTCCGCGAACTCTCCGCTACCGAGTGCTCCCCTGCCCGTTTCCACGTGCACCGCCGAACGCGGGACGAGTGTCACGCCGAGACCGCCTGCGACGCACTGCACGACGGTGGCCAGAGACGTGGCTCTCGTGTCGCTCGACATCGGCGCGCTGTCGACGGATCGACACAGATCGAGTGTCTGATCGCGAAGGCAGTGCCCGTCGTCCAGGAGCAACATGGGCTGCCCCGCGAGTACGTTCAGCGCGAGCCCGGTTCGGCCCGCAAGGTCGTGGGCAGGCGGCACGACCAGGACGAAGTCCTCGGTGTACACAGGGATTTCGACCAGACCGTTCTCTTCGGTCGGCAAGGCGACGACGGCAGCCTCTATCGCACCGCTCCGCAGCGAGGCGAGCAGTCGTTCGGTCTGGTCCTCCACGATGAACGGCACGACATCCGGATACTCGGCGGCGATCGCCGGCAGCAGGGCAGGCAGAACGTACGGCGCGACGGTGGGAATGAGGCCCAACCTGAGCGGGCCCGCCAACGTGCTGCCCAAGCCGGACGCTTCGGTGACGAAGCCGTCGGCCGCTTCCAGAGTGGCGCGTGCCCGCCCCAGGAGCTGATTGCCTGCAGTGGTCACCAGAACCTTTCGCGTGCTGCGCTCGACCAGCTGGACGCCGAGTCCCTGCTCCAGCGATGCGAGCGCTTGCGAGAGCGTCGGCTGGCTGACCTTCAGCCGTGCGGCCGCGGTACCGAAATGACGGTGCTCGGCCACCGCCACGAATGCGCGCAACTGCGACAGCGTCGGCTGATAACTCTGATCGGACATACCGATCAGTCTAGGCCAACTCATCGGCAACACCTTTCGCCCGGAGTCCTCGTCGGCGCTCGCGTAGACTCTGCCGCCATGGGTATCGACGTGTCGGTAGTGCGAGTGTTCACCGATCAGGACGGCAACCACGGCAATCCCCTGGGAATCGTCGACGCCCAGGACGTCCCCGAGAACGAACGACAGGCACTGGCGCATCGATTGGGATTCAGCGAAACCATCTTCTACAGCCGCAGTTCCAGCGATCCGGCTCGCGCCGAGGCGACCATCTACACCCCGGCGCAGCAACTGCCGTTCGCCGGGCATCCCACGGTCGGACTGTCGTGGTGGCTGCGCGCACAGGGCACCCCGATCAACGTGTTGACCGTTCCCGCTTCCGATCTCGCGGTCCGCTACGACGGTGACGTGTCCTGGGTCAGAGCCAAGCCCGAGTGGACGCCCCACTTCGTCGAGCATCACCTGGACTCCGCTGCCGACGTCGACGAACTCGATGCCGCGTCGTTCACCGAGGATCACCACTACGCCTGGGCCTGGACGGACGAAGGCGCAGGGCACATCAGGTCACGAATGTTCGCACCCAGCATGGGAATTGCCGAGGACGAGGCCACCGGCTCGGCGGCAGTCTGGATCACCGGAGTACTCGGACGAGGACTCGTCGTCGCTCAGGGACGCGGTTCCGTTCTCGTCACCGGTCGCGACGGTGACTGGATCGAGCTGGGCGGCCGCACCGTTTCGGAGAACACCATCACCGTGTGACAGCGGACACGTCGACGAAGATCTCGTCGCCCAGCGTGACGCCGGGCACGAGAGGGAGCCGATCGCCGCTCCAGAACTTTCCGGGGTCGAACCAGTTCGCCTTCTTGTTGCCCGTCAGCAACCCCATCGAGTCGTACGTCATCGCAACCACTTCCGCGCAATACGCGGTTTCGAGGGCCGCGGATCCGGCGGCCTCGTCCTCGCGGAATCGGCGACGAAACGTCGGTACCCGTCCCTTGAACCAACTGCCCGCCAACTTCGCCGTCGTCGGGAACGCTGTTCCGTCCATCCGCGCGATGGTGCGCATCAGCGCATCCTCCTGCTCGCGGGTCACGGGCTCACTCAACTGCCGCAGCCAGCATCGCTGCGCGTACTTGTCGGACCACTGCAGCACCGCCGCCCGTAGGTCGTGCAACTGGACCCCGCGCTGAAAGTTGCCCGTCCACAAGTCCTGCAGCGTCTTCCCCAGCTCGGCATGCCACATCAGCGGGGGTAGATCGTCGACGACCACGGCCATTCCGACGTGGTTCACCGGACTGTTGGTCAACGTCTGTATCGCACGATCGGCCGCCGAATGCCCACGGAAGATCCAGATGTCACCGGTCCGAGTGGCATCGACAGCAGTGTCGAGCGAAATCGACGAAACAGTCATGAGACCCAGCGTAAAGGGATCGCTCCTGCCGGCTCCACTCCCGGCCTTCATGGGTCGTTCCTGCCGGCTCCACTCCCGGCCTTCCTGGGTCGTTCCTGCCGGCTCCACTCCCGGTTTACATGGGTCGTTCCTGCCGGCTCCACTCCCGGCCCCCGATCCCAGTACGGTGAGGCGATGAAGCTGTGGAAGGTACTCGGCCTTGCGGGCGTCGTCGGTGTTGCGGCAACCGGAGCACTCGTCGTGAAGTCGGAGCGCACTCGCCGCGCCTACGCACCGGACGAGGTGCGCGCGCAGTTGCACCGTCGGTTCGCCGAGGCTGCGGAAACCGAACCGCCGCCGCCGCTGCCCACACCGACTCGCGGGCAGCGCCTTCGGGCGAAATTCAGCCGAGCGCGCTGAGAATTCGAGTCGCGAGCTCCTGCACCTGGGCGTCGGTCATGACGAACGCCGGCGAGATCTGCATAGCTCCCTGTCCGGCTGCGCGGCCGGACACTCCGTGCTCGCGGAGTGTCTTGACGAACGGCAATGCTTCGGCTGGATCGGCGAGCTGGATCGCCGCCACCGCACCGAGCCCACTGCGCACTTCCTGAACACGCGGGTGATCGGCGAGCGGCGCGAGGTAGGTGTGCAACGACGACTCCAGGCGGGCGGATTCCTGCAGGAGGTTCTCGCGTTCGACGATGTCGAGGTTGGCGAGGGCCGCGGCGGCCGCACCGGCGTGGCCGCCGTAGGTGTACCCGTGCCTCCACCAGGCTCCGCCTGCGAAGAACGGCTCGGCGATCTGTGGGGCGATGAACACTGCGCCCATCGGAACGTATCCCGAGGTGAGCCCTTTGGCGGTGGTCATCAGATCCGGTGCGAGATCGAACCGAGAGGACGCGAACCACGATCCGCCGATCCGGCCGAACCCGGTGACGACCTCGTCCGCGACGAACAGCACGTCGTTGTCTCGGCAGATCTGCCTGACCTCCGCCAGGTAGCCGTCCGGCGGCAGGTAGACGCCACCGGCGCCGATGATGGGTTCGCAGAAGAAGGCAGCGACCTTGTCGGACCCCACTTCCTCGATCAGCGCCAACAGGCTCTTCGCGTCGTCCCACGCGACAGTCCTGGCGTCGGGCATCAGCGTGCCGTAGTTCTCGTGGTTGACCGGAATGCCGGCGAGAGAGGTACCTGCGACGTGCATACCGTGATATGCCTTCTGCCGCCCCACGATCAGCGTCTTCTCGGGCTTGCCCACCTCGTGCCAGTAGCGCCGAGCCAGCTTGGCCGCGGTGTCGATCGAGTCGGATCCGCCCGAGGTGAAGAAGATCTTGCTGCCTGCGACCGGTGCGATCTCGGCGAGACGCTCGGCGAGGACCGACGTGGTCTCCGGCACGAAGTCTCCGAAGTTGGAGTAATGCGCAAGAGAAGACAGTTGGGTCGCGACCGCGTCGGCGATCTCGCGACGACCGTGCCCGACGTTGGTGAACCAGAGTCCGGCGGTGGCGTCGAGGTACTCGTTACCGTCGCGGTCGTAGATGTAGGCGCCGTCACCGCGGGCGACGACGAACGGCCCGGACGCGGTGACTGCGCCCATGTCGGCGAAACCGTGCCACAGCGCGGAGTGTCTGGATTCGAAACTCGGTTCGGTCGCGGAAGACATGCTCCGAAGCCTAGTCACTACGGTCGTCCGCGCCACCGCCGAGTCGCCATCTGCTGCCGAGTCGGCCGACGGCGTTCACGGCGAGTGCCATCAGCACGAATGCCACGGTCAGCACCACCAGTCCGATGACGAGCGCGACATAACCTTGCCCTCGGGGGTCGAGGAACGGGTAGGGGTACCAGTCGACGATCGGGCCTCGAATCAGGCTGTAGATCCCGTAGACGAGCGGAAACAGCAGCCACAGAAGAGACCGCGCCTCCGAGATCCGCTTGCGTGCGGGAACGATCACCCAGTCGAGAAGCAGGACCACCGGCATGATTCTGTGCACCACGTTGTTGGTCCACGGATCCGCGACACCGACGTCGATGTTCGCCAGAAGAACGGCGTAGATGATCCCGGTGATCACCATGTACAGCGTCACGGCACCCCGGAACAACTGCCATCCCTCGCCTGGAGGATCGACGATGCCGCCGATACCCAGCACGACGACGGTCAGCACGTTGCTCAGGACGGTGAAGTAACTGAAATAGTTCGCGACCGAGAAACCTTCGGTCCCGACACCTTTCGCGAGAATCGTCGCCAGGGCTGCGGCTGTCAGAAGAGCGAACCCGACCCTCGCAATTCTGATTACTATCGACGTGGAATCGGTAGGCATAGCCGATCTTTGCACAGGCCGACGACCCATCGGTGTGTACCGCGCCGACACCGCGGACGCTGCAGCAACTATCCTTGTGCCAGCATGTCTACCTCATCCACCGCAGAACGTCGTCGCGCACTGTCGACCAGATTGGCCGATGTCTCGATTCGGGACGAACACCGGTTGCGTCGCAGGCTCGACCGCGCCCGCACACCCGACGCCGTCGACACCGTCGAACGTGAGGTCGCGAAGGCGGAAGCGGTAGTCGAGAACCGGCGCGCGGCGCTGCCCCGTATCGAGTATCCCGAGTCACTGCCCGTCAGTCTCCGCAAGAACGACATCGCCGACGCCATCGCGAACAACCAGGTCGTGATAGTCGCCGGTGAAACGGGATCGGGCAAGACGACACAGATACCCAAGATCTGCTTGGAACTGGGACGCGGCATCAGAGGATCGATCGGGCACACGCAGCCTCGTCGTCTCGCGGCACGGACCGTCGCCGAACGCATCGCCGAGGAAGTCGGCGAATCGATCGGTGAGTCGGTGGGCTACAAGGTCCGGTTCACCGATCAGTCGTCGGATTCGACACTCGTGAAGCTCATGACGGACGGCATTCTGCTGGCCGAGATCCAACGTGACCGTCTTCTGCGGCAGTACGACACGCTCATCATCGACGAGGCACACGAACGCAGCCTCAACATCGACTTCATCCTCGGCTATTTGGCTCAGCTCCTCCCCCGCCGCCCGGATCTGAAGGTGATCATCACCTCCGCCACCATCGACCCGGAACGGTTCGCCCAGCACTTCGCACGGGACGGTGTTGCGGCGCCCATCGTCGAAGTGTCCGGCCGCACGTTCCCTGTGGAGATGCGGTACCGCCCGCTGTCCATCGATGTCGACGACAGCACCGTGGATCTAGATCCCGTCGACGCCACGTGCGACGCCGTCGCCGAGCTGATCGGCGAGGGCGACGGCGACATCCTGGTGTTCCTCTCCGGCGAGCGCGAGATTCGTGACACCGCGGATGCGCTGCGCGAGAGACAGTTCCGCGGAACCGAGATAGTGCCACTGTATGCGCGCCTGTCGGCGGCCGAGCAGCATCGAGTGTTCACCCCGCACACGGGCCGACGAGTCGTGTTGTCCACCAACGTCGCGGAGACGTCGTTGACGGTTCCGGGCATCCGGTACGTGGTGGACCCTGGAACAGCACGCATCTCCCGCTATTCACTACGGACCAAAGTCCAGCGGCTGCCGATCGAGCCCATCTCCCAGGCGTCCGCCAGGCAGCGGGCAGGCCGGTGTGGACGCGTCGCCGACGGAATCTGCATCCGGCTCTATTCGGAGGACGACTTCGAGTCCCGTCCCCAGTTCACCGAGCCCGAGATCCTGCGGACCAACCTGGCGTCGGTCATCCTGCAGATGACGTCCCTCGGTCTGGGGAAGATCCAGGAGTTCCCGTTCGTCGAAGCGCCCGACCCCCGCAGCATTCGCGACGGAATCGGCCTGCTCGAGGAGCTCGGTGCGCTGAAACCGTCCAGCGGAACCGGCGAATCGGAGCTCACGCCCATCGGGCGCGAGCTCGCGGCTCTGCCCGTGGATCCTCGAATGGGTCGGATGTTGGTGGAAGCCAACAACACCGGGGCACTCGCCGATGCTCTCGTCGTCGTGTCGGCATTGTCCATCCAGGACGTACGGGAGCGTCCCACCGAACACCAGCAGGCCGCCGACGAACAGCATGCGCGCTTCGCCGTCCCCAATTCGGACTTCCTGGCGTACGTCGAGTTGTGGAAGTACCTTCGGGACCGGCGAACCGATCTGTCCTCCAACCAGTTCCGCAGAATGTGCCGCGCCGAGTTCCTGCACTACCTGCGCATCAGGGAATGGCAGGACCTGCACGGTCAACTGCGGCAGATCACCCGAGGGATGGGGTGGAGCATCCCCGATTCGCCGTCGACCCCGACAGCTCTGCACCAGTCTCTTCTCTCGGGTCTGCTGTCGCACATCGGCCTTCGCGAGGGTGACAAACGCGAATTCCTCGGTGCGCGCGGCACTCACTTCGCGGTGTTCCCCGGCAGTGGACTGTTCAAGAACCCTCCGCGCTGGGTGATGGCAGCCGAACTCGTGGAGACCGGACGGTTGTGGGGCCGGATGGCAGCGCGAATCGAACCGGAGTGGGCCGAGAGGCTCGCACCGCATCTGGTCAAGCGCACGTACTCGGAACCGCACTGGTCCACCAAACGCCAATCCGCAATGGCCTACGAGCGCGTCACGCTCTACGGCATCCCACTGGTCGCGGGCAGGCCCGTCAACTATCACACCGTCGACCCGGAGGCGTCCCGCGAGCTGTTCATCCGGCACGCACTCGTACAAGGCGAGTGGAAGACTCAGCACCCGTTCTTCCACAGGAACCGTGAGTTGCTGGACGACGTAGGCGAGTTGGAGAACAAGGCCCGCCGCCGCGACATCGTCGTCGACGACGATGCACTGTTCGACTTCTACGACGCACGGATCGGCGCGGAGGCCGTGTCCGCTCGTCACTTCGACACCTGGTGGAAGAAAACTCGCCGGAGTACACCCGATCTTCTCGACTTCACCACCGAGACGGTGGTGAATGCTGACGCGGCGTCGGTTCTCGGCGGTGATTACCCCGATGCGTGGCGACAGGGAGAGATCCTCTTCCCCCTCACCTATCAGTTCGAACCGGGGTCCGAAGCCGACGGTGTCACGGCCAGGATCCCGATCGCACTTCTCGCACAGGTCCAGCCGGTTGGGTTCGACTGGCTCGTGCCCGGTATGCGCGCAGAACTGGTCACGGCCTTGATCAAACTTCTCCCCAAGGCCCAACGGCGCACCGTCGTTCCTGCACCCGACTTCGCCTCTGCCGCTCTGGCGTCGATGAAACCGCGCTCGGAGCCGATCGTGACAGCACTGGCTCGTGAACTCTCGCGGCTGGGGTCCACACGCATCGACCCGGACGATGTCGATCTGGGTTCTCTGCCCGCACATCTGAGGATGACGTTCGTCGCGGTCGACACCGACGGCAAGACGCTCGGATCGAACAAGGACCTGGTTGCACTGCGAAAAGCACTGGCGCCCCGCGTCGATCGTGAAGTCGCGAGCGCGGTGGGTGCAGCCGAGCGACCGGCGACCCTGGCATGGACGTCGTCGACACTGGGAACCTTGGACGCAACGGTCTCCACATCGGTCGCGGGACAGACGGTGACCGGATATCCCGCCCTCATCCGGGAGGACGGCGGCGTGGCCGTCCGTGTTCTCAGCACCCCAGCTGCTCAGCGCGCCGCGATGCGGGAAGGGACGCGCGCACTTCTTCTGGAGTCGGCACCACGAGGCACGAAGGCGTTGCTTGCCGGCATCCCGACGCGTGAACGACTGGCCCTCGGCCAGAACCCCTACGGCAGCATCGAAAGCCTGCTCGACGACTGCAGGAAAACTGCTGTCGACGAGTCGATGACCGCGCACGGAGGTCCTGTCCGGTCTCCCGAGAAGTTCGCGGCTCTCGCCGCCGCGGTCGGTGCCGACACCGCTCGACGAACCAGCGAGATACTCGGACTGGTCCGGCCGATTCTCACCGCAGCACTGGAACTGCGTTCCGTACTGGATCCTCTACAGGGCGACGCGGCCGACGATGTACGAGAACAGCTGTCCTCACTGGTGTTCGACGGTTTCGTGTTCGAGTTCGGATCGACGCGCCTCGTCCATATCCCGCGCTATCTCGACGCCGCGACGGCACGCCTGAAATCTCTGCCGAGCAGTGCCGGACGTGACGATGCAGGGATGGACGTCCTCGACCGCGTGTACGAGGCATACGACAGGATGCTCCGCTCGCTACCGGAGACCAAACACCACACTTCAGCGGTGCAGGATGTGTTCTGGATGATCGAAGAACTGCGAGTCGGCCTGTTCGCGCAGAGCATCCGCACGGCCTATCCGGTGTCGGAGAAGCGTCTCGTGCGGGCCATGGAGGTCGCGGCACGATCGTGACCCGGCGAGCGTCAGTCGACCGCCGCAGCCTGCCGGTGCGCACGAAGATCGAGGATTTCCTTTTCGAAATCCTCGGCTGAGCTGAACGAGCGGTACACCGACGCAAACCTCAGGTACGCGACCTCGTCGAGGTCACGCAGGGGGCCGAGAATGGCCAGACCGACCTCGTGGCTGGGGATCTCGGCCGATCCCGACGCTCGAACCGCGTCCTCGACCTGCTGCGACAGAAGATTCAACGCATCGTTGTCGACATCGCGGCCCTGGCATGCGCGTCGCACACCCTTGACTACCTTTTCCCGAGAGAAGGGCTCCGTCACCCCACTGCGCTTCACCACCGCCAGCACCGCCGTCTCCACCGTGGTGAACCGACGTCCACATTCCGGGCACGAACGACGACGACGAATAGCCTGGCCCTCGTCTGCTTCCCGCGAATCCACCACGCGCGAGTCGGGGTGCCTGCAGAACGGGCAATGCATGGTTGAGCCTCCGTCGTAGCCGTCACGCACCCCCGAACGGCACACAGGAGGCGCAGGCTTCGAGGATACTCGGAGCGGAACCGAACCGGCTCCGTCCCCTGACAGACGAGGCAGACACAACACAGCGCTACGGACCTACTGTGCTGCTGACGACCGTGCCGTTCGAGACCGTGTCGCCCGATACCGTGTCGCTCTGGACCTGGACCGTGGCAACAGAGGGCGCAGAAACCGATTCGAGCGACGATGCGCGCAGGTTCGCCATTCCGACGAGCGCCAACAGCACCAGTGCGGTCCCCACCACTCCCGCCACCGCGCCGAGCACGGTGATGCGCTGGCTACGATGCGCCTGGTCCGCGCACCCCTCGGCCCGCCGGTCGTGCTGGCCGCCGCGCACCGCGGACGCGCCGACATGACGCCGACGTTGCATCGCCGCACGACGCTGCGACGCAGTCTGACGGCTACGGACAGCACGGCGAGTCTGCTGGTGCTGCTCCGTACGGACGGGCCGCTCGGTGGTGATGTTCATCGGAACCTCCGGTGTCGAACGAGACGTGGATTCGAACGCTATTCGATCAGGCGTTCGATGAACGCTTGTTCGAAAGTTCTATCACGCACCTCCGACAAAGTCAGTAGAAAACGCGACACGGATCGAACAGATGTTTGATCCATCAGCGATTACGGGCTAAGTTCGTGTCAGAAACCACACGTCACATCCATCCCACGCGTTCTGGTCTTCGAGCACGTTCGAGTTCCGGCACACGCACGCATCACGCAGGAGGACGCACGAATGAAAGACGAGACCTCTACTGGGTCGAATGGCACGGGGTCGAATGGCACGGGGTCGAATGGCACGGGGTCGAACGGTAAGACTGCTGGGAAGCCCGCGGCGCCGAAAACCGCGGGGACGAAAAGTGCGGCCGGCAAGGCTGCGGCGGGCAAGCCTGCTGCCGTGCCGACGGCGAAGGCGTTCGAGGGCGAGGGAACGGATATCAACGCCGGACTCACCGAGCGTCAGCGCAAGGTGCTCGAGGTGATCCGGGCGTCGGTCACCGAGCGGGGATATCCACCGAGCATCCGCGAGATCGGCGATGCCGTCGGGCTCACGTCCACATCGTCCGTGGCACACCAGCTGCGCACGCTCGAGCGCAAGGGCTTCCTCCGCCGAGACGCCAATCGTCCTCGGGCCGTCGATGTGCGGGGGCTCGACGAGGTGCAAGCGGATCACGCGGCTGCAGTCGCCGACGGTTCTGCTCCGTCCGAGGACCAGCTGCCCACGCCGACTTTCGTGCCCGTTCTCGGACGAATCGCCGCGGGTGGACCCATCCTCGCCGAGGAAGCCGTCGAAGACGTGTTCCCGCTCCCCCGCGAACTGGTGGGCCAGGGGTCCCTGTTCCTGCTGAAAGTCGTCGGCGAATCCATGATCGATGCCGCGATCTGCGACGGAGACTGGGTTGTCGTGCGTCAGCAGAGCGTCGCGGACAACGGCGACATCGTCGCGGCCATGATCGAGGGCGAAGCAACCGTCAAGACGTTCAAACGAACCAAGGGTGATGTCTGGTTGATGCCGCACAACCCCTTGTTCGAGCCCATCCCCGGCAACGACGCAGCGATCCTGGGCAAGGTCGTCACCGTGATGCGCAAGCTCTGAACAGCGCTCGTTCCACCACCCGGTACCGACATGGAGCGAACGTGACGTTCGGTCACTTGATGTGACCGAACGTCACGTTCGCTCCGTTCAGGGGGGGTGCGGCGGCGCGCTCTCGGGGTTACGACGGGGTCAGAGGTCCAGTCCTCGGCCGATGATCTCCTTCATGATTTCCGTGGTGCCACCGTAGATGGTCTGCACACGAGAATCCATGTAGGCCTTGGCGATCGGGTATTCCTTCATGTACCCGTAGCCGCCGTGCAGCTGTAGGCATCTGTCGATCAGCTTGACCTGGTTCTCGGTTGTCCACCATTTCGCCATGGCGGCTTCCTGCACGGTGAGCGTGCCTGCGTTGAGGAGTTCGATGAACTTGTCGACCATGATGCGTGTCGCGGTCGTTTCCGTGGCCAGTTCGGCAAGCACGAAGCGGGTGTTCTGGAATTTGCCGATGGACTTGCCGAACGCTTTGCGGTCCCGGCAGTACTGGATGGTCATGTCCAGCGCGGATTCCATGGCTGCGGCTGCGACGACGGCAATCGACAGGCGCTCCTGCGGCAGGTTCTGCATCAGGTAGATGAAGCCCATGCCTTCTTCGCCGAGGAGGTTGGCTGCGGGGACTCGAACGTCGGTGAAGCTGAGCTCGGCGGTGTCCTGGGCTTTCATGCCGATCTTGTCGAGGTTGCGTCCGCGTTCGAAGCCTGGCATGTCGCGTTCGACGACCAGCAGGCTGAAGCCCTGCGCACCCTTCTCCGGGTCGGTACACGCGACGACGATGACGAGGTCGGCGTTGATGCCGTTGGTGATGAAGGTCTTGGATCCGTTCAGGACCCACTCGTCCCCGTCGCGAACTGCGCGGGTCTTGATTCCCTGCAGATCACTGCCGGTACCGGGCTCGGTCATGGCGATCGCGGTGATGAGTTCGCCTGAGCAGAATCCGGGGAGCCAGCGCTGTTTTTGCTCGTCGTTGGTGAGCTCGATCAAGTAGGGCGCGACGACGTCGTTGTGCAGGGTGAACCCGATTCCGCTGTATCCGCCGCGGGTGGTTTCCTCGGTGACGATGGCGTTGTACCGGAAGTCCTTGACCCCGCCGCCGCCGAACTCCTCGGGCGCTGCCGTTCCCAGGAAGCCTTGCTTGCCAGCTTCCACCCAGACGTCACGGTCGACGATGTTCTGCTCTTCCCAGCGCGCATGGTTGGGGGCGACGTGCTGGTCCAGGAACTTGCGGTACGACTCGCGGAAGAGGTCGTGCTCGGGTTCGAACAGGGTGCGGTCCACGGGTTACTCCTTCGAGGGTGACACTTGTCGTGCGTTCCCTCGACACTACGACCGCGCCCGACCTCGGTCGATGACCGAGCCGCGCAGGATCGGTGACCGAACTAGCGGGTAGCGAGCCGGCTGAGTGCGCGCAGAGCCGGATAGCCGACGAGGATGCCCACCGAGCCCCATGCGATGCCGCCGAGGTCGACCGATCCAATGGTCAAGGTCAAATCGCCGATTCCCGCGACCAGTGCGGCCGCGACGACGGTGAGGTTGACCGGGTCGGTGAAGTCGACCTTGTTGTCGGACCAGATCCGGACTCCCAGTAGGCCGATGAGTCCGTAGAGGACGAGCGTGGCGCCGCCGATGACGCCGTCGGGAACCGTGAACACGAGTGCGCCGAACTTCGGGGAGAACGCGAGCACGATTGCCGTGACGGCTGCGACCCAGTATGCGGCTGTGGAGTACACGCGGGTGGCGGCCATGACCCCGATGTTCTCGGCGTAGGTGGTCGTTCCAGAACCTCCCGCGGCGCCCGCGAGCGTCGTGGCCAGCCCGTCGGCGATGAGTGCGTCTCCTGCGAGGTCGTCGAGCGACTTCCCCGTCATCGCGGACACTGCTTTGACGTGGCCTACGTTCTCGGCGACGAGAACGATGACCACGGGCAGGGCGATCAGAACGACGGACAGCTCGAACGTGGGTCCACGGAACTCGGGCATTCCGATCCACGAGGCGGCCTTCATGGCGTCGAGTTTCGCTGCGTCGATCTGTCCGACCACCGCCGCGAACACCCAGCCGATGACGACTCCGACGAGAATGCCCAGGCGGCCGAGGAGTCCTGGACCGGCCACGGTCACCACGAGAATGGCGATCAGGGTGACTGCCGCGACAAGTGGTTGCGCCTCGAAGGACGATGTCGCCGCGGGGGCGAGGTTCAGGCCGATGAGCACCACCACGGCACCCGTCACGACGGGCGGCATGACTGCTTCGATCACTCGCCCGCCGGCGAATTTCACGACGAATCCGACTGCGGCCAAAACGATTCCGACGGACATGACGGCGCCGAGCTGAGCTGCCGGACCATCCGCCTGCGCTGCGCTGAGCGGTGCGATGAACGCGAACGACGAACCGAGGTAGCTGGGGATCCGGCCCCGCGTGATGATCAGGAACAAGGCGGTGCCGATTCCGGAGAACAACAGCGTCGTCGTGACCGGGAACCCGGTCACCGTCGGCACCAGCAGTGTCGCGCCGAACATCGCGATCACGTGCTGCATGCCGATACCCACCGTGCGAGGCCATGACAGCCGCTCGTCGGGCGCCACGACTGCTCCCGCGGAGGGCGTCTTTCCGTCGCCGTGCAGGGTCCATCCGAAGTTTCGACTCACAAGCAGTGAATCCTAGAGGGCATTCACGCCAGAAGCGCGGTGACCGCCGCACGAGCCGCGGCCGAGCTGTCCGTTTTCAGGGCGGCGTCGGCAGCGGCACGGCACTGGTCGAGCGTGACGGAGGACAATTTCGCCCCGACGTGCGCCACGGCGGCGGACGCCGCGGACAGCGAGGTGACCCCCAGACCCACCAACACACACGCCAGCAGTGGGTCTGCCGCGGCCTCACCGCACACCCCGACGGGCTTGCCCGCTGCGGCACCCGCCTTCGCCGTGTGGGCGACGAGCGCGATGACCGCCGGCTGCCACGGATCGGTGAGGTCGGCCAGCTGCGGCGACATCCGGTCCGCAGCCATCGTGTACTGCGCGAGGTCGTTGGTACCGATCGACAGGAAGTCGACGTGTTCGAGAATGTGCTCGGCCATCAACGCCGCGGCGGGAATCTCGATCATCACACCGGGCTTCAACCCGCGTGCCCGCACGTCGTCGGCGAACGCTGCCGCTTCGGCCGCGGTCGCGATCATCGGGGCCATGACCCACGGCGTCGACCCCGTCGCTGTCGCGGCGGCGGCGATTCCGTCGAGCTGGCGAAGCAGAATTCCCCTGTCCTGCGCGGCGATTCGAATACCGCGGATTCCGAGGGCAGGGTTGGCCTCGTCGGCGTGGTTCGCGAACCGCAACGGCTTGTCCGAGCCCGCATCGAGGGTTCTGACGACCACCTTGTGGCCGGCGAAGGCGTCGAGCACCTCACCGTAGATCTCCGCCTGCTCCTCGGCCGTCGGCTCCACGTCGCGGTCGAGGAAGCAGAGTTCGGTGCGGAACAGTCCGATGCCTTCGGCCGCGGTCCGGCGAGCCGCGCGGGCACCGGCACCGTCCTGGACGTTGGCGAGGATGTCCACGAGGTGTCCGTCCGATGTCGAACCCGGCCCGGCCCACCGCGACACACGATCCAGTTCTGCCCGCGCGTCGGCGACGGCCTGTGTCGCCAGCGCCGCGTCCGGGTCGAGCACGATCCTGCCGGCTATGCCGTCGACCACCACGGGCGTGCCCTCGGCCACGTCGTCGAGACCGGACACGGCTACGACACACGGGATTCCGAGCTGGCGGGCGATGATCGCGGTATGACTGGTCGGTCCGCCGAGTGACGTCGCGAGCCCGACGACGAAGTCGGGGTCGAGCCCGGCGGTGTCGGCCGGCGCCAAGTCGTCGGCGAGAAGGATGGACGGAACCGTCGGGGCCGGCACGCCCGGTTCCGGCGATCCGAGTATCTGCGCGACGACCCGATCACGGACGTCACGCAGGTCGGTGACGCGCTCGGCCATCAGGCCGCCGAGCTTGGTGAACATCGATACGAATTGTTCGGTCGCGGCATTGGTCGCCGACGTCGCGGACGATCCCGCAGCGATGTGCTTCTCGGCAGCTTTCAGCCAGCCGCGGTCCTGAGCCATGGCCGCGTTGGCCGAGAGCACCTCCGATGCCGCTCCGGTGGCCAACTCTGCCCGGCCCCGAAGCCGACCGGCCACCACGGACGTCGCCTCACGGAACTTCTCGAGTTCGGGCCCGCGCGCCTGCTCGTCCAGCACCGTGTCGTCGACGGGCACGTCCGGCCGGCCGCCGGGCCTGATCACCGGGCCGTAGCCGACTCCGGGTACGACGGGCGTGCCGGTCAGAACCGCCGAACCGGCCAGTGCTGCTCCGGTCTCCCGGTTCTCGGCGAGGTGCGATCCCGTCATGTGTCCTCCTTGAACGAAAAGTGCGCGCGGCGAAGTGGGCGTGTGTCCGTATCCGCTGTGATCGACTTGTTGTGACTCAGATTACTCTTTGCTCTTGACATGTCAACAGATACGGGCGTAAAACAACATAAACCAACACGTAATCGGATCAGAGCCCAGCCCGTACGCACGACGGAGAGGAGGAACGGATGTACGCAGAGGAACGTCAACAATCGATTGCAGAGCTGATCACCAGTCGTGGACGTGTCTCGGTGGCCGATCTGTCCACCTCGTTCGGGGTCACCACGGAGACCGTTCGCCGGGACCTGGCGATGCTGGATCGCCTCGGTGTCGTTCGGCGCGTTCACGGCGGTGCGGTGCCCGCGTCGGCTCTGACGGTCACCGAACCCGGCGTCGGTGAACGTGAATACACGCGAGCCGAACAGAAGGATGCGATCGCTGCCGCCGCGGTCGAGTACCTCCCGGGTTCGGGAGGCAGCGTCGTACTGGACGCCGGAACCACAACGGGCCGATTGGCCGCGTTGATCGGCCCCGACCGTGAGCTCACCCTGGTCACCAACTCCGTTCCGATCGCAGCGAGAGTTGCACCCCTGTCCGGAATCAGCCTTCGTATGCTGGGGGGCCGAGTTCGAGGTGCGACACAGGCGGCCGTCGGCGAGGAAGCACTGACATCGCTGGAGTGGCTGCGGGTGGACGTGGCGTTCATCGGAACGAACGCACTCAGTCTCGGGCACGGCCTGTCGACCCCGGACAGCGACGAGGCCGCCGTGAAACGTGCGATGGTGCGCTCTGCCAATCATGTGGTCGTCCTTGCAGATTCGTCCAAGATCGGCCGCGAGCATCTGGTCAGCTTCGCCCGGCTCGAGAACATCGACGTCGTGGTGACGGACGCCCAGATCGAGGTATCCGATCGTAAGAGTTTGACCGACAACGGAATCGAGGTGGTGATCGCATGATCGTCACACTGACCGCCAACCCCAGTATCGACCGCACGGTGGTGTTGGATACCGAGCTCGCGCGCGGTGGCGTACATCGAGCGCGCGCGTCGGTGAGCGATCCGGGAGGCAAAGGCGTCAACGTGGCCAGGGTGCTCACCGCTTCCGGCGTGCAGGCCATGGCGGTGCTTCCCGCATCCGAGCACGACCCGTTGCTCGAGGCTCTGTCCGCCCGGGGCGTCCGCTATTGCGCCGTCCCGACGGGCGCGCTCGCTCGGACCAACATCACCGTCAGCGAGCCCGGTGGCGTCACGACCAAGATCAACGAGCCGGGCGCCGAGTTGTCCGAGGCCGCCAGGACAGAACTGTTCGAGACGGTCGTCGACCTGGGACGAGATGCAACCTGGGTGGCACTGTCGGGATCGCTTCCCCCGGGCATACCTGTCGGCTGGTACGGGGAACTCGTAGCAGCACTGAAGTCCACGACGGCGTGCAAGGTTGCCGTGGACACCTCGGATGCACCGCTTCTCGCGCTCGCTGCGTCGTTCCCCCATTCCGCGCCGGACCTGATCAAGCCCAACTCCGAGGAGCTCTCGCAGCTCACCGGAGCGGATGCCGAGAACCTCGAGCGTGCGGCAGCCGCGGGGGATCCGACCGCGGCGATCGACGCGAGTCGAATCCTGTTGGAGCGCGGCGTCGGTGCGGTGCTCGCCACCTTGGGCAGCGCGGGAGCGGTCCTGGTGACCCAGGAGGGCGCGTGGTTCGCCTCGCCCCCCAAGATCGACGCGATCAGCACCGTCGGCGCGGGAGATTCTTCCCTCGCCGGCTACATCCTCGCCGATATAGAGCGATGCCCACCCGCCGACCTGATCCGTCGAGCAGTGGCGTACGGCACCGCGGCGACGGCTCTACCCGGCACCACCCTTCCCACCCCCGAACAGACTCGTCCCGACTCGGTGACCGTCCAAGCAGTGCAGTCACCGAACTCACTCGACCCACAGCCCTCCCCCAGCTCGAAGACCCTCACCTCGTAGGAGCGACGTCATGTCCACACCAACCAACGATCCCGCGATCATCGCGGAGGACCTCATAGTCCTCGACGCGGACCTCGGTGAATCGAAAGACACTGTCATCGCACGGCTTTCGAACGTGCTCGCCGACGCCGGGCGCGCCACCGACGCCGAACCGCTGCGTGACGCCGCTCTGGCCCGCGAAGCGCAGTCGGCGACGGGCCTGCCGGGCGGCATCGCCATCCCCCACTGTCGCGCCGAGGCCGTGACGACGGCGTCGCTCGGATTCGCCCGTCTGAACCCGAAGGTCGATTTCGGTGCGCCCGACGGCCCGGCCGATCTGGTCTTCCTCATCGCGGCGCCGGCCGGTGCGGGTTCGGCGCACATGAAGCTGCTCTCCAGCCTGGCCAGGGCGCTGGTCAAGCCGGAGTTCGTGACGTCTCTGCGCGAGGCTCCGACGGCCGCGGACGTCGTCGCTCTCGTCGACGGTGTCATCAACCCCGCGCCCAAGGCCGCCGCTGCCCCTGCTGCCGGGGCCACGGTGAGTACTGCCAAGCACTCCGCTCCCGAGGTTCCCGACGCCGCCGCCGCGGATACGCCCAAGCACATCGTCGCTGTCACGGCGTGCCCGACGGGTATCGCCCACACGTACATGGCCGCGGATTCGCTTGTCGCTGCCGGTGATCGTGCCGGTGTGACGGTGCACGTGGAAACTCAGGGCTCGAGTGGAAGCACGCCGCTCGACCCGGCGCTGATCGCGAGCGCGGAAGCGGTCATCTTCGCCACGGATGTCGGGGTCAAGGGTAAGGAGCGCTTTGCCGGCAAGCCGGTGATCTCGTCCGGAGTCAAACGCGCCATCAACGAGCCCGACGTGATGGTCACGGAAGCGCTGCGCGCATCGAACGATCCGAACGCGGCCCGTGTCTCCGGCACGGCAGCCGATCCGGGCACCGCATCCTCCGGCGCAGGCGAACTCGGATGGGGCACACGCATTCGGCAGATCCTGCTGACCGGTGTCAGTTACATGATTCCGTTCGTTGCGGCGGGCGGTCTGCTCATCGCACTCGGCTTCCTGCTCGGTGGGTACACCATCTCCGAGAGCGCCGAGGACATCGTCGTCAACAACTCGCTCACCGCGTTGCCCGACGGTGGTCTGAAGATCTACCTCGGAGCTGTTCTCTTCCAGATCGGCGCGCTGTCCTTCAGCTTCCTGGTTCCCGCATTGGCCGGTTACATCTCGTACGCGATTGCCGACAGGCCCGGTCTTGCACCAGGGTTCACGGCTGGCGCCGTGGCCGTCCTGGTGGGCGCAGGCTTCATCGGTGGCCTCGTCGGTGGTCTGATCGCCGGTTTCGTCGCGCTGTGGATCAGCAGGTGGAAAATCCCGGCTCTGCTTCGTGGCTTGATGCCGGTCGTCATCATTCCGCTGTTCGCGACGCTGATCGTCGGCGGCATCATGTTCCTCGTGCTCGGCAAGCCGCTCGCCGCCATCACCAGCGGACTGACCAACTGGCTCAACGGCCTGTCGGGTAGCTCCATCATCATCCTCGGCATCATCCTCGGACTGATGATGTGCTTCGACCTCGGTGGCCCGGTCAACAAGGCCGCGTACGCATTCGCCACTGCAGGCCTGTCGGTCACCGACACCGCATCGCTGCGCATCATGGCTGCCGTGATGGCCGCCGGCATGGTGCCGCCGCTCGCTCTGGCTCTCGCGTCGGCCGTACGCCCGAAGATCTTCACCGAAGCCGAACGCGAGAACGGCAAGGCCGCCTGGTTCCTCGGTGCAGCGTTCATCTCCGAAGGTGCGATTCCGTTCGCGGCCGCCGACCCACTTCGCGTGATTCCGTCGATGATGGCGGGCGGCGCAGTGACCGGTGCGCTCATCATGGCGATGGACGTCACGCTCAGCGCTCCGCACGGCGGCATCTTCGTGTTCTTCGCCGTCGGTGGGATCCTGTGGTTCCTGCTCGCCCTCGCAGTCGGCACGATCGTCGCCGCCGTGCTCGTGATTGCGGCCAAGCAGTTCGCCAAGGGCAAGAACGCCCCCTCTGAAGCAACCATCGACCCCGACCTCGTCACCGCTTGATCGTCACCCCCCTGATCATCACCGCCTGACCACCCAACGAAGAAGGAGCACTTCATGCCCAGCACCACAGTCACCGTCGGATCCGCAATCGGTCTGCACGCGCGACCCGCAGCGATCATCGCCGAGGCCGTTGCCGACGCAGGCGTCGACGTCACTCTCGCCGTGGACGGCGAGGAACCGGTGGACGCCGGATCCGCGCTGATGATCATGACCCTCGGTGCAGCCAAGGGCACCGAGGTGACCGTCGAGAGCGAGGACCAGGCGGCTCTGGACAAGGTTGCGGCGCTCGTCGCGTCCGACCTCGACGCCTGACCCGTCAACGCCGTCGGGCTGCCCCGACGGTGTAGAAGATCGACACGATCGCCAGGACACCGGCGACGGCGAGCGCACCCAGCGGCCATCGGCCACCAGGCTGCTGAGGAGCTTCCGTCGCCGGTGTCGGCGTGTCGACGAGACTTGTTGCGCTGCTCAGCACCTCGATGGGGGGAACCGGCCCACCCGCGGCTTCGGAGGCGATCAACAGGTTGCCGTTCGAATCGAATGTGAGTGCCTCACCCTGGGGCTGGGCAGGAAGAGCTATGACTTCCGGCTCACCGGACAGAGCTCGAACGACATCGCCGTCGGGCACCGCGAACAGGTAGGCGTCGGTATAGGTGCGCACGGCAGCGACAGTCCCGTCCGCACTCACCGCTCCCCCGGTCGCGAGAATCGACCCGATGATGAACGGCGGACCCCCGGCCGTGTCGGTCCGCTCGAACGTCGATTCTCCGGCCTTCGTGAGAGCGGTGGGCCCCGGTGACGCCAGCTCGGCCACGGATTCGCCACCCGCGGGGACGTAGATTCCGCTCACCCCGGTCGGCTCCTTCGTGACGACGACCGGACGACCACCGGGCTCGATCAGCAGGGCCTCCGCGTCGTGCGGCCCGTCCGGGTAGGTCAACCGGTGTAGCTCGCCTTGCCCGGTGACGGGATCCATCCGAGTCAACGCGACGGTGTCACGCCTGCTCTGATTGTCGCCTGTATCGGACAACCACAGGTCGCCGTCGTACGACGCCATGTCCTCCACGTCGTACGGGTCGACCGGAACGTCGAGCCACCGTGTCACGGCGCAACCGTCGTCCAGGACGGCCACCCGGTGATCGGTCCCACTGTCGCCGATCGCGTAGAGCACACCGTCGACGAACGCCATCCCCGACAGCTCCTCGAGTGCCTGGTCGGTCGGAGTGCAGTAGGTGTCCGACGGTTCCTGCCGCACCTCCGGCCGAGCCTGGGCGGTCGGTGCGCCGGCACCGACGGTCAGCGCCGCCACTGCGACGGCTACCGCGAGGACACCCGGACGCACGCCGATGTCAGACAGCAGCCGGTTCGTACGCGAACTCGGCCAGGACGGAGGCCAGTGCCGTCGGCACTCGCGCCTCGACCCGAGTGCCGTCGCTCTCGTGCGACGACTTGGAGATCCGTCCCTCGGTGTGAATGCGTGCGACGAGATCACCCCGCGTGTAGGGAACGAGGACGTCGATCTCGGCTTCGGGCCACGCCAGAATCTCACCGAGGTGATCACGCAGTTCGTCGATTCCCTCGCCGGTACGAGCCGACACGAACCGTGCTCCGGGCAGAAGCCCGCGAAGCTGGGTCAGCTGGACCGGATCTGCGGCATCGATCTTGTTCACGACGATCAGCTCCGGCGGCATCGTCGAGTCTCGTTCCTTGACGACGTCGACGATGACTTCCCGCACGGCTTTGATCTGGTCCGTGGGCAGCGGATCCGACCCGTCGACGACGTGCAGAAGCAGATCGGCGTCGGTGACTTCTTCCAGTGTCGAACGGAATGCTTCGACCAGCTGCGTCGGGAGATGCCTGACGAAGCCCACCGTGTCGGTGAGGACGATGGCTCGCCCGTCTTCCAACGTGGACTTTCGCGATGTCGGATCCAGGGTGGCGAACAGTGCGTTCTGAACCAGGACACCCGAGCCCGTCAGCGAGTTGAGCAGCGACGACTTGCCGGCATTGGTGTATCCGACGATCGCGATGTTGGGGGTGGTGCTCTTCAGCCTGCTCTCGCGTTTGGTGTCGCGGGCTTGTTTCATGCCCTTGATCTCCCTGCGGAGCTTCGCCATGCGCTCGCGAATCCGTCGGCGATCGGTTTCGATCTTGGTCTCACCGGGTCCGCGAAGGCCGACACCGCCGTTGCTGCCTGCGCGGCCGCCGGCCTGACGAGACATCGATTCACCCCAACCGCGCAGACGCGGAAGCATGTATTCCATCTGCGCGAACGCGACCTGCGCCTTGCCTTCACGCGATGTCGCGTGCTGGGCGAAGATGTCCAGGATCAGTGCGGTCCGGTCGATGACCTTGACCTTCACCACTTTCTCGAGCGCGTTGAGCTGCGCGGGTGTGAGCTCACCGTCGCAGATCACGGTGTCGGCACCGGTGGACAGCACGACATCCCTCAGTTCGTGGGCTTTGCCCGAGCCGATGTAGGTGGCGGTGTCCGGCTTGTCACGCCGCTGAACCAAGGCGTCCAGCACTTCGGATCCCGCTGTTTCCGCGAGTGCGGCGAGCTCGGCCATGCTGCTCTCCACCTGCGCTGCGGTTCCGGTCGTCCACACCCCGACCAGGACGACGCGTTCGAGCCGAAGCTGGCGGTACTCGACCTCGGTGACGTCCGCGAGTTCCGTGGACAACCCGGCGACGCGCCGGAGAGCGGTGCGCTCCTCGAGCTGCATGTCGCCCGTCGACGGTCTGCTGTCGGAGCTGCCGTCACCCTGATCCGACGTGGGAAGCGGGGAGCGCGCGATCCGCTTGGACCACGCTTCGCTCTCTTCGCGCGTCCAGGCCGACCCGTTCTGTGCATCGGCGTGGTCGTGATTCTGTGTGTCCGTTATTTCCGTCAATCCTTAGGTCCGGGAATCGAACGATTCCGGTTGTCACAACAACTTCTCTGTCCAACGTCATCCATGATCCACGAAATCCCCAGCGTGTGCACGCGAGTTTCCCGCCCGTGCCGAATCAACGGCTCATGCGATGCGCCGCCACCAGTCGTCGTCGACGTCGCCGCTCGCCAGCAGTACGGACGGGCCCCGAAGCGTCGCGCCGGAATCGTCGATCGACACGGTGACCTCGCCGCCGGGCACACCGACCACGACCTGGCCGGAGTCGAGCCCTTCGTAAGACAGCGCCGCGGCCGCGGCTGCGACCGTGCCGGTCCCGCACGATCGAGTCTCCCCCACACCACGTTCGAACACGCGCATGTCCACCCGGCCGAACTGCAGTCGGGTGAGAATCTCGACGTTCGCGCCTGCGGTGAAGAAATCACCGTCCAGTTCGGGTGCCGACGAGAAGTCCATCCCGCCGAGCGCGGTGACGTCCAGGTCGGGGTCCACGCACGCGAGGTGCGGGTTGCCGACGTCGATACCGATGCCCTCGAAGCGGCGGCCCCCCAGTACGGCAGCACTCGACCCCATCAGATGCACGTCGCCCATCTCGACGGTGACGTCGGCGGTGGTGTCGTCGAAGCGATGGACCGTGACCGGCCTGGCTCCCGCTCGTGAACCGACGACGAATCGATCCTCGGTCTCGAGCCCGGTGGCCCGCAGGTAGTGGGCGAACACCCGCACCCCGTTACCGCACATCTCGGCGATGCTGCCGTCACCGTTGCGGTAGTCCATGAACCAGTCCTCGGCGGACACACCCGCGGGCAGCCGGTCCAGCACTCCTGCGTCACGCAACTGCCCGGCCCGTGCAACGCGCAGTACCCCGTCGGCACCGAGACCGCGACGACGGTCGCACAGAGCAGCGACCCGGGGCCGGAGTAGCTCGATCTGGACATCCGGGTCCTGCAGCACGACGAAGTCGTTCTGCGTTCCGTGACCTTTCGCGAAGTGCATGCCGGGAAGTCTATCCGCGCGACAGAGCCTCGAGCGCGGACGCCAGCAGGGACGGGTTCGCGCCGTCGAGCCAGTGGACCCGTGGGTCGCGCCGGAACCACGAGCGCTGTCGACGTACGTATCGGCGGGTGCCGATGAACGTCCGTTCACGTGCGTGGTCGAGGTCGCTCGTGCCGTCGAGAAACGCCAGGACCTGCGCGTAACCGATCGCGCGCGAGGCGGTGACACCGTCCTTCAACCCGACGTCGATCAGCGCGCGCACCTCGTCGACGAGGCCCGCGGAGAACATCAGATCGGTACGACGCGCGATTCGCTCGTCCAGTTCGGTGGTCTCCCGGTCGACGCCGAGCACGCGCGTTCCCCACCGGGGCTCGCCGATGGTCGGTGCCGAGGCCGCGAACGGTGCTCCGGTGATCTCGACGACCTCGAGTGCCCGCACCATGCGTCGACCGTCCGTGGCGAGGATCGACGCCGCGGCCTCCGGATCCTTCAGCGCGAGCTCACGGTGGACCACCTCGGTACCTCCGTCGGCCAACACCTTCTCCCATTTGGCGCGAACATCGGGATCGGTTGCGGGAAAGGACCACTCGTCGAGCAGAGATTGCACGTACATCATCGACCCACCCACGATGACGGGAACGTTGCCGCGCGCGATGATGTCCTCGACGTCACGTACCGCCGCGCTCTGGTAGTTCGCCACCGTCGCGGTCTCGGTCACGTCGAGGACGTCCAACCGGTGATGCGGAATCCCGCGACGATCGTCCGGCGCCAGCTTGGCCGTGCCGATGTCCATGCCGCGGTACTGCTGCATCGCGTCGATGTTGACGACCTCGCCGCCGAGCGTTTCCGCAAGATCGAGACCCAGATCGGACTTGCCCGTTGCCGTCGGCCCGATCACCGCGATCGGACGCAGGCGTTCGGTGTGTTCGCCTGTCATCGCGGGAGGGTCCACGTGCCGACGAAGTAACCGACCCCGTACGGAGCGCCCCGGTAGAGCGTGCGCACGTCGACGACGTCGTCCCCGACGACACCGGCTGCAGTCTGCCAGGCAGCCAATCCGCCGACCCCGACCTCGCCGCAGAGCACGGGGTCGAGCCGCGTCAATGCTCCTGCATCGGCTGCGGCGAGAGCGTCGTCGATGTCACGCTGCACGGACTCGGCTCGATCGTCGAAGGAACCAGGAGCCTTGGGAGTCAGCGTGGTCGCACCGTCGGCGACGACCAACAACCCCCAATCGGTTCCCCGCCCGTCGAACTCGGCCCTCAGGTTCGCCCCGAGTCGTCGGTGATCGTCCACGACACCGCGATCCGCGACCAACTCCACATCGACCGTGATCTCGCGCGACACCTCCCCCGCCGACGCCTGCCCACGGAGCCATCCCGCGATCAGCGCGGGCAACGGCATGTCGGGATCGGACGCAGAGTCACCGTCGGACAGATCGACGCGCACATCGACGCCGTACCCCGTGAACGACCCTGCGGCGGGGTGCGTGATCCGACGAGCGACGTCGGCCACACCGATCGCCACCCAGGTATCGGCGACCGAGGCCAGGTACGAGGCAGCGTCGCAGGCAGCCGCACGGACGTCGATCGAGTCGGCAGCTCCGCTTCCCGTCAATTCGGGCACCAGGAGGGGCGGGGACGGCACCAAGGCCACGGCACGTAACACGGGACCCAACGCTAGTCGGTGACGCGGTGCCCGGACGACGCGGCAGCGACCGCATGCGAAGACACTCGGCGTCGTAATCGCCGGACGAGCACACCAACCTCGCTCGCACCTGTTTGAATGGTTCGATCGGTCGATACCGACCGATGGTGGTGAAGCACTCGATACAGCGCGATACAGGCAGCCGTGACGCGCGGCAGAGATGAGGAACGATGACCGACACCGACGGCCACACCAGCGGGGAGAACACTCCAGGCGCTCCCAAGCCCGGCGGCCCCAAGCCCGGCGGCCCGAAACCCGGTGGCCCCAAGCCAGGTGGCGGCCCCAAGCCTCATCCGGTGGCGACACACGTCGCGACCGTGACGCCCGCACTCGCGGCGCCGAGCGACCCGAGCAAATTCGGACGGGTCGACGACGACGGCACCGCGTGGGTCAAGACCGCTGACGGCGAACGACAGATCGGGTCGTGGCAGGCCGGTGACGCGGCCGAGGGTCTCGCACATTTCGGTCGCCGGTACGACGATCTGTCCACCGAGATCGCCCTGCTCGAGGCCAGGCTCACCGCCGGATCCGGGGACGCGAAGAAGACCAAGGCCGCCGCGGAAGCACTGGCCGAGACGCTGCCGACCGCCGCGGTCATCGGCGACCTCGACGCGCTCGCCGAGCGACTGCAACTCGTCGTCGAACACTCCGAGACTGCCGCCGCCGTTGCCCGCCACGAGAAGGAAGCCGAGCGCGCCGCACACACGGCACGCAAAGAAGAACTCGCCGCCGAAGCGGAACAGATCGGCACCGAATCCACCCAGTGGAAGCATGCAGGCGATCGCCTACGCGAGATCCTCGACGAGTGGAAAACGATCCGCGGAGTCGACCGCAAGGTCGACGATGCCCTGTGGAAGCGCTACTCCAAGGCTCGCGAGAACTTCAACCGTCGCCGCGGCGCACACTTCGCGGATCTCGACCGTGAGCGCGGCGCCGCGAAGACACGCAAGGAGGAGTTGGTAGCGCAGGCAGAGGCACTGTCGTCGTCCACCGACTGGGGACCCACCGCGGCAGCGTTCCGAGACCTGCTGACCGAATGGAAAGCCGCCGGACGTGCACCTCGCGACGCCGACGACGCACTGTGGAAGAACTTCAAAGCTGCACAGGACGTGTTCTTCGCCGCACGCAACGCGGCAGCGTCCGAACGTGACGCCGAGTTCGAGGCGAACGCAGTCGCCAAGGAGGAGCTCCTCCAGAAGTACGCCGGCATCGACCCCGCCGCCGACCTCGACGCAGCCCGCGCATCACTCCGCGATCTGCAGGAGAAATGGGACGCACTGGGCAAAGTGCCCAGGGACAAGATGCAAGAACTCGAAGGCAAGCTGCGCGCCATCGAGAAATCGGTTCGCGACGCCGTCGACGCGCAGTGGCGTCGGACCGACCCCGAAGCCCTCGCCCGCGCCGCCCAGTTCCGCGAACGCGTCGAACAGTTCGAGGAGCAGGCCGCCAAAGCATCCGCCGCGGGCAAGGACAAGGACGCCAAGCGCGCCCTCGAACAGGCTCAGCAGTGGCGCGAATGGGCCGACGCCGCCGAAGGCGCAGTCGGCGAACTTTAGCCGTCTCCCGACAGCACGCACCCCTTACCGGAGCGCACCCCCTCCCGGAGCGCCCCCCTCCCGGAGCGAATGTGCCGTTCGGTCACTTGGAGTGACCGAACGGTTCATTCGGTCTCGAAAAGGAGGGCGTCCCGCGAAAGAGGGGTCGGAAGGGACGGGGTCGGGCGTCAGCGTTCGTAGTCGGTCGGACGCCCGAGGATGGGGCCGTCCCAGCGGTTGTTCTCCTCCGCTTCGACCGATGCGGCGCGGCGGCGTTCCTGGGCGTCGAGCTGGGCGGTGGTTTTGTTCCAGACAGCCTTGAGCCAATGGAACGTCAGGGCGACGACGAGTATCCATCCGAGGACGAGGCCGATTCCGGGGCCGCTGCCGACGGAGTCGGCGGGCAGGGTCTGACGAGACCAGATGGACAGCATGCCGAAGACCGATGCCACTCCGGATCCGGCCAGTGCGATCCAGGCGAGGGCCCAGATTCGGGTGACGAGTGCGAGGACTGACATGACCACGGCGAACACGAGCACGAGCCAGACGTAGATCCGCGAGGGCAGTGCGATGGCGTCGGCGACGGCGGCGTCGTTTCCGGACAGTACGTCGAATCCGTTGACGGCGCCGGTGTGGGGCAGGGCCAGCGACAGCAGCAGAAGCATCACCAGCGAGGCGACGACGACGGCGCGCACACCTGGGTCGATCTCCGAGTCGATCTGCTTTTCGGCTCGGTCGTAGTCCGGGGCCCGGTAGTCGTCGGTTGCGTGCTCGGGGTTCTTGTCGGCGTCGGTCATAGTGCGCATCCTGTCGTGGCGGGCAGCGGGGCGGGGGCGCCGATGGACGGCAACCCCAGTCCGACGCCGATGGGTGCCGTCTTGGGCACGGTTCCTCGTTCGTAGGCATCGCCCGCGGCGGTCCGGCGGTGCGATGCGACGCCTGCGTCGGCGATGAGGTGATAGGGCGCGGCAGCGGTGATGGTGGTCGTCACCACGTCGCCCGGGCGGATTGCGGCGAGCTGTTCGGGTTCGCCGCTGAAGTGCACCAACCGTCCGTCCCGTGCCCGGCCGCTCTTGCGGTGGGTGGCTGCGTTCTTGCGGCCTTCACCGGTCGCGACCAGGATCTCCACGTCGGTGCCGATCAGCGCACGGTTCTCGCCGAGGACAATCTCCTCCTGCAGTGCGATCAGGCGGTTGTATCGCTCCTGCACCACTTCCTTGGGAATCTGACCGTCCATGTCCGCGGCCGGTGTGCCCGGCCTCTTGGAGTACTGGAAGGTGTAGGCGTTGGCGAACCTCGCCCGACGCATGACCTCGAGTGTCTGTTCGAAGTCCTCTTCGGTCTCGCCCGGAAATCCGACGATGATGTCGGTGGTGATCGCGGCGTGAGGCATCGCTGCACGCACCTTGTCGATGATTCCGAGGAACTTGCTCTGGCGGTAGGACCGTCGCATCGACTTGAGGATCCGGTCGGATCCGGACTGCAGCGGCATGTGCAGTGTGGGGCAGATATTCGATGTCGACGCCATCGCCTCGATGACGTCGTCCGTGAACTCGGCCGGATGAGGTGATGTGAACCGGACACGCTCCAGCCCGTCGATGGCTCCGCAGGCTTTCAGCAGAGCGGCGAACGCTCCGCGATCACGGGGCAGTGCCGGATCGGCGAACGACGCGCCGTACGCGTTGACGTTCTGACCGAGCAGTGTGACTTCGAGGACGCCCTGGTCGACGAGAGCCTGGACTTCGGCGAGGATGTCCCCCGGCCGTCGATCGATTTCCTTGCCACGCAGCGCGGGCACGATGCAGAAAGTGCAGGTGTTGTTGCAGCCCACGGAGATCGAGACCCATCCCGCGTACGGGGATTCACGCTTCGCCGGAAGGGTCGACGGGAACGCCTCGAGCGATTCCAGGATCTCGACCTGGGCTTCGTCGTTGTGTCGTGCGCGTTCGAGGAGGACGGGGAGGGATCCGATGTTGTGGGTGCCGAACACCACGTCCACCCAGGGAGCCTTCTTGACGACGGTGTCGCGGTCCTTCTGAGCGAGGCATCCGCCGACGGCGATCTGCATCCGAGGGTTGCGCCCCTTGGCGGGCCGAAGCATTCCCAGGTTGCCGTAGAGCTTGTTGTCCGCGTTCTCGCGAACTGCGCACGTGTTGAAGACCACCAGGTCTGCGTCGGTCCCCGAGTCGGCCGGCACGTAGCCCGCCTCTTCGAGGAGTCCGGCGAGTCGCTCCGAGTCGTGCACGTTCATCTGGCAACCGTGCGTTCGTACCTCGTAGCTCCGAGCCTCGGACCGTGTAGCTTCTTCGTTCAACATCGACACACACCAGACTAACAGCGCCGTACCTCGTGCTCTGCGACGCCGGCGCGCATCGGGCCATGTCACACGTCACTCGGCACCTGGGGCGATACCGACCATCAGTAAAGTTTCCATTACATAATCCGAATCAGCGGGTGAAAACCGGTGAAGACGAGCAAACTACGAATAGGGTTCTGCTCTATGACGCACGCCACCGACGCGCCGGCTTCCGGTGCTCTTGCCGATCGACCCCCCATGATCTCTCTGAAATCGGTAGACAAGCATTTCGGTGATCTGCACGTTCTCAAGAACATCGATCTCGAGGTTCCTGCCGGACAGGTCGTCATCGTTCTCGGACCGTCCGGTTCCGGAAAGTCGACCCTGTGCCGAACGATCAACCGCCTCGAGCCCATCGACTCGGGAACCATCGAGGTCGACGGGTCCGTACTCCCGGCCGAGGGGAAGGCCCTCGCCGCCCTGCGCGCCGACGTGGGAATGGTGTTCCAGTCCTTCAATCTGTTCGCACACAAGACGATTCTCGAGAACGTCATGCTTGCCCCGCAGAAGGTCCGCAGGCTCAAGAAGGACGAGGTACGCAAGTCCGCTCAGGCACTTCTCGAGCGTGTCGGAATCGCCAATCAGGCCGACAAGTATCCCGCTCAACTCTCGGGCGGACAGCAGCAGCGTGTGGCCATCGCACGGTCGCTCGCAATGAACCCCAAGGTGATGCTGTTCGACGAGCCGACCTCCGCGCTCGACCCCGAGATGGTCAACGAGGTTCTCGACGTGATGACGTCCCTGGCCAAGGAAGGCATGACGATGCTCGTCGTCACGCACGAGATGGGCTTCGCCCGCAAAGCAGGTGACCGCGTCATCTTCATGGCCGACGGCGCCGTCGTCGAGGACACCGATCCCGAGACGTTCTTCACCGCCCCCGAATCCGAACGTGCCAAGGACTTCCTCGGCAAAATCCTCGGCCACTGACTCCGCTCGAAACACTGACTCCGTTAGAAACACCGACTCCGCTCGAAAACATCTTGACTCGAAACGCTCTCTCTGCTGGAACATTTCGCAGTACCAACCTCTGGAGGAACACAGTCGTGAAAATCAATCGCACACTCCGCGTCGCAGCAGGAATCGCAGCGCTCGCTGTCGTGGCCACCGCATGTGGCGGCAACGAAGAGCGCAGTGTGTCGTCGAGCGCGGAGGACGGCAACCTCATCGTCGGCATCAAGTACGACCAGCCGGGTCTCGGCCTGCGCAACCCCGACGGCACTTTCAGCGGCTTCGACGTCGAGGTCGCCAAGTACGTTGCCGGTCAGCTAGGTGTGTCCGAGGAGAACATCGAGTTCAAGGAAGCCCCGTCTGCTCAGCGCGAGACGCTGATCCAGAACGGCGAGGTCGACTACGTCGTCGCCACGTATTCGATCACCGATACTCGCAAGGAGAAGGTCGGTTTCGCCGGACCGTACTTCGTTGCAGGACAGTCACTGCTCGTCACGGACGCCAACACCGACATCACCGGTCCGGCATCGCTCGAGGGCAAGCGTCTGTGCTCGGTGTCCGGATCCACCCCCGCACAGAACATCGCCGACGAGTACCCCGGCGTTCAGCTGCAGAACTACGACACCTACTCCGCGTGCGTCGAGGGTCTGCGCAACGGTGCGATCGATGCCGTCACCACCGACGACATCATCCTCGCCGGTTACGCCGCCCAGTACCCGGGTGAGTTGAAGGTCGTCGGCGAGCCGTTCACGACGGAGAACTACGGCATCGGCCTGGCCAAGGACGACACCGAAGGCCGTAATCAGATCAACGACGCCATCGAAGAGATGATCTCGAGCGGCGCATGGGAGCAGGCGTTCAACGACACCGTCGGTGCGTCGGGGTACACGCTTCCGGCCGCGCCCACCATCGACCGCTACTGACGCACCACCCGCCTGCGGGTGCACCCGATCGTTCGGGTGCACCCGCAGGTGAGTCCGCTCCAGCCGATTGGACACCCCTGCCTTGAACCTATTGAGCAAGTACGGCGATGAACTCGTCGACGCGTTCATCATGACGATCAAACTGACGGTTCTGTCCGCGATCGGCGCCCTGATCCTCGGCACGATCATCGCCGCGATGCGCGTGTCACCGATCCCCATTGCGCGCGCCATCGCGACCGGTTACATCACCATCTTCCGCAACACCCCACTGACGCTGATCATCCTGTTCACATCCTTCGGGCTGTACCAGACGATGGGTGTCGCGTTCGCTCCGGCCGACTCTCCGACCGGCTTGGCCGACAACAACTTTCGACTCGCCGTGCTCGGACTCAGTGTCTACACGGCGTCGTTCGTCGCGGAATCGCTCCGATCCGGTATCAACACCGTCCCGGTCGGGCAAGCCGAAGCCGGCCGTTCACTGGGTATGACGTTCACCCAGAACATCACGATCATCGTGCTACCCCAGGCATTTCGCGCGGTGATCGGCCCGCTGGGCAGCGTGTTGATCGCGTTGACCAAGAACACCACCATCGCGTCGGTCATCGGAGTCGCAGAGGCGTCGTTCCTGATGAAAGAGATGATCGAGAACGAGGCCGCCATCTTCGTCGTCGGTGGAATCTTCGCCCTCGGATTTGTCATCCTGACACTTCCTGTCGGACTGCTGTTCGGCTACCTCAGCAAGCGATTGGCGGTGAAGTGATGAGTGACGCCGTAGCCGTTCTCTACGATGTTCCCGGCCCCAAGGCCAAGCTCCGGTACCGAATCCTCTCCGGTGTCGTCCTGCTGGTGTCGCTCGGCATCGCCTACCTGATCTATCGGGCACTCGATTCCAAGGGTCAGCTCACCGCGGACAAGTGGAACCCGTTCCTCGAAACCACCACGTGGACGACCTACCTGCTGCCCGGTATCCAAGGGACGCTCGTGGCCGCAGCGCTGTCGATCGTGTTCGCACTGATCCTCGGCGGCGTACTCGGAATCGGGCGACTCTCCGATCACCGCTCGGTGCGCATCGTCAGCGGCGTCATCGTCGAGCTGTTCCGCGCCGTGCCCGTGCTGATCCTGATGATCTTCCTGTACGCGGTCTATGCCGACTACGAGGTGTTCAAGGTCAAGTACCTTGCGTTGGCAGCAGTGGTCACGGGCCTGACCCTGTACAACGGATCCGTCATCGCGGAAATCGTTCGTGCAGGTGTCAACTCGCTACCGAAGGGTCAAACCGAAGCTGCGTACGCCCTCGGCATGCGCAAGGGCCAGGTCATGAGTCTCATCCTGCTGCCGCAGGCCGTCACCGCGATGCTGCCCGCGATCATCTCCCAGATGGTCGTGGCGTTGAAGGACTCGGCTCTCGGCTACATCATCGGGTACGTCGAGGTCGTCCGTGCCGGCCAGCAGGTCGGTGCGTTCTACGGCAACTACCTCCCGTCGCTGATCATCGTCGCGATCATCATGATCGTCATCAACTCGTTGCTGACGAAGCTCGCGACCGTGGTCGAGGGTCGGATGCGACAGAAGAAGCGTAAGACCGGCGGTACCGTCGTACCGGCGGCCAACTTCGGCGGAGGACCCGCAGGCGCCGCCTGACCTCGCGTCGATCGGATACAAGACGAGGGCCCC
>NZ_JMEX01000005.1:540457-624212 GCF_000760735.1 Rhodococcoides fascians A44A
CCGTCGAAGTCTTCGGTTTCGGCTCCCAGACGGTCGAGCTGTTCCTTCACGACTGCAAATGCCATTCCCTGCGAGTAGCCGCGACGCGCGAGCATTCCAACGAGTCTGCGCACCACCTTGTCTCGCTCGGACCGCGCATCGGGACTCCCCGGCTCCGGGAGAGACATGGTCCGACACTTCTTCCGTACCAGTTCACTGGCGCGCTCGCGCTCGTCTTCGACATCGATCTGATCGAGTGCGATGCGAGCGAGGTCGTCGCTGACGCCCTTGGTGCGCAGTTCCCGACTCAGGACGTGTTTGCCTTTGCCGGAATACGTGTGCCGGGAATGCACCCACTGCTCCGCGAACGCTGCATCGTCGACCAATTTTGCTGTGGTCAGCCTGTCCAGCACCGCGGTTGCGACAGCGGGGGTGAATCCCTTCTTCGCCAAACGCGTTTCGAGTTCATGCCTGCTGCGTGCTCGGTCGGTCAGCAGCCGAAGGCAGACATCCTGCGCCTGCGCTTCGGTGCCACCACCTTCGCCTGAATCCACCGACAACTACCCAGACTTAGAACTCGACGGGCGCGGCTTCGTCGGTGGCCGTGACGTCGGCCCCGATCTGCAGCTTCTCCATGATCTTCTTCTCGATTTCGTCGCGGATGTCCGGGTTCTCGAGCATGAACTTACGAGCATTTTCCTTGCCCTGCCCGAGCTGATCGCCGTCGTAGGTGAACCAGGAGCCCGACTTGCGAATGAATCCGTGCTCGACGCCCATGTCGATGAGCGAGCCTTCACGGCTGATGCCCTTGCCGTACAGAATGTCGAACTCTGCCTGCTTGAACGGAGGCGCAACCTTGTTCTTCACGATCTTCACACGTGTGCGGTTGCCGACTGCGTCGGTGCCGTCCTTCAACGTCTCGATACGGCGAACATCGAGGCGAACGGACGAGTAGAACTTGAGTGCCTTACCGCCGGTGGTTGTCTCCGGGGAACCGAACATGACGCCGATCTTCTCGCGCAACTGGTTGATGAAGATGGCCGTGGTGCCGGAATTGCTGAGCGCACCGGTCATCTTTCGCAGCGCCTGGCTCATGAGGCGAGCCTGGAGACCGACGTGACTGTCTCCCATTTCGCCTTCGATCTCGGCGCGCGGCACGAGCGCAGCGACCGAGTCGATGACCAGAATGTCGAGCGCACCCGAGCGGATCAGCATGTCCGCGATTTCGAGCGCCTGCTCACCGGTGTCCGGCTGCGAGACCAACAGTGCGTCGGTGTCGACGCCCAGCTTCTGTGCGTAGTCCGGGTCCAGCGCGTGCTCGGCGTCGATGAACGCGGCGATACCGCCGTTGCGCTGCGCGTTGGCAACTGCGTGCAGTGCAACGGTGGTCTTACCCGAGGACTCCGGGCCGTAGATCTCGACGACTCGGCCACGCGGCAGTCCACCGATACCGAGCGCTACGTCCAGGGCGATCGACCCGGTGGGAATGACGGCGATCGGCTGACGAACCTCGTCACCGAGCCGCATCACCGATCCCTTGCCGAAGTTCTTGTCGATCTGCGCTAGTGCGAGATCGAGCGCTTTGTCGCGATCGTATGCAGGCATCGTGATCTCCTTGAGTGGTCTGTATCCGTGTGGTCTGTATCGGTGCGGTCTGTCAGCGTGGTTCGTAGTTCAGCGTGTTGTCGGTAACCGTAGAGCCACCCACCGACAGGTTCGATCCAGCCGCACTCGACGAGCCCAACCGAATGACACCCAGCATAGGCGAACACGTGTTCGATTGCGTCATCCGACACGCGGAAAGGCCGAGAATTGTCACCAGCGACTACGCGGCACGTCGAACTCCTTGCACAAAGCGCGCCAGACCTCACGCGGATCGACCCCGGCCTCTATCGCCTCGGCGCCGGTGAGCCCGTCGATTCCGGTGATGACGTGATCGACCAGGATCGAGTCACCCCGAATCTGGCCGAACTCCTCGACGAGCAGTTCACGGAATTCAGTCAATCGCACCGCACAACCGTACCGAAACCGTGTCAGGCGAGAGCAGCGCGGCACACCTCGACCGCATCGTCGACGTCGTGCGCGCCTGCCGCAGCGTCAGCAGCAGCGCGGGCGTAGGACGGGCCCCCCAACACTGCCCGCACGGCGGATCCGATCGACTCCGGGGTCGGCGGACGAACCACGATGGCGCTTCCCTGACGCTCGGCGCGGTTAGCCAGCTCCCATTGATCCCCGCCGCCCGGGACCGCGACCACCGGAACACCGTGGATCAGAGCCTTCGACAGGAGACCGTGCCCACTACCGCACACCACGACGTCGGCGGCGCGCAACAGCGCGTCCTGACGCCCGAGACCAGCTACGGCCCACGTCGGCAACGACGACGGAGGGTCGTCGAGTATCGACGCCACCACGCGAGTACCGCTGCCCTGCATTCCTTCCAACGTCATCTCGAGCATTCCCACCGCTCCGGTGAACGCCGTCGACGGCGCCACCATCACGACCGGACCGTCGCCGGGCGGAGGTTCGAGAACCTCGTTGGTCGGCTCCCAGTGCAAAGGGCCCACGACATGCGCCTCCGACGGCCAATCCGGCCTCGGGACTTCGAGAGCGGGGATCGTGGCGATCAGTCTGGCCTTCGGCCCCGGATCCTCCGCGGGAAGTCCGATACCGACCCGAGCCGCACTGCGCTGCGCTCGGCCTTGTGCGATCGACCGTCCGGTCGCGGCGCGCATCATCCGATCGCGAAGCCTACCGCGGAATCCGACGCCACACGCGAGACCACTTCCGATGGGCGGCAACCCTTTCGACGGCGAGTACAGCGGGTGAGGTGAGAGCTCCACCCAGGGAACACCGAGTTTCTCGGCCGCCATACCGCCTCCGGCAGTCAGTATGTCGGAGACGACGAGATCGGCCGATACAGACCGAAGATCCGGAAGAAACTCCGTCGCGACGAATGCGGCGCGCGAGTGAATTCGCTGGCCCGCGTCCATGTCGTCGTCCTCGGGCCGCGGAGCGAGACCCTCGAGCAACCGGGTGTCCACTCCGGCTGCCCGCGCACCGTCGATCCACCTGGAACCGGTGAACAACACCGGCTCGTCCCCCGCCTCGACGAACTTCAGGCACAGAGCTATCGCAGGAAAAGCATGGCCTGGGTCGGGGCCTGCCACTACCGCTACGCGCACAGGTTCAGCGTGCCACAGATGTTCACCGACGCGTGTGCAGGAACTGCTCGAGCGCTCGCTCCGCGGAGTCCACGGCTCGCGCCCGATCGACGTCCACCAGCCCGATCCTCGTGCGTCGGTCGAGGAGATCGCCCACGGACCGAGCACCCTCGTACTGCACCGAGAAGGCCAACTCCGCCTCACAGATGTCGATCCCCTCCGCTACCGGTGCCCACCCACCAGGCATCCGGTCCGCGAGCGCTCGAACGAGCATGGCGTCGGCACCGAACCGCCGGACCACGGACACCGGGGCGTCGATGGCATCGAGGGTCTGCTGCGTCGCGGCCCCCACGAGCGGAATCGATGCCGTGCGCGAAGGTCCGAGCGTCTCACCGAGAGCCGTCGCCACCACGTCGACGGCCTGCTCGGCCATCAACCGGTACGTCGTCAGCTTGCCGCCGACCACACCGACGGGTCCGGCACCGTCGTCGAGCACGGCGTGCCGACGGGACAGGTCGGCCGAAGCGCCGTCACCCGAGGCCAGCAGCGGACGCAGCCCGGCGAAGGATCCGATGACGTCGGCGCGCGTCGGCGCCGGGTCGACGACGGTGCCGAGAACTGCGAGCAGGAAGTCCACCTCCGTGTCCGAGGCGACGGGGACATCCGGTACCGGGCCCGAGGTCGCCTCGTCGGTCAATCCGACGTACACGCGGCCGAGCGGCGCTGGAAGTGCGAACACGAAGCGGTTGCGCTCACCGGGTATCGGGATGGTGAGCGAACAGTTCAGCCCGCCGAACGTCGAATCGTCGAAGACCAGGTGCGTCCCGCGGCTGGGACGCAGGGTGATTCGGGAGTCGATCTCACCAGCCCACACCCCTGCGGAGTTGACGACGATCCGCGCCCTGATGCGAGTACTCTCTCCGGACTCGGTATCGGTGATCCGAGCCGACGTTCGGTCCACGTCGGATGCGCCGAGTCCGGTCAGGACGGAGGCCCCGTACGACGCGGCTGTACGCGCAACGGCCACGACGAGTCGGGCGTCGTCGACCAACTGCCCGTCCCAGGATCGTGCGCCGCCGCGCAGTCCGCGACGCCGAACAGTGGGCGCGGCGTCGACCACGCTGCCTGCTCCGATCAGATCTGCGCGTGGCAGCAACGCCGCGGGCGTCCCGGCGGCCGCTCTGAGTGCATCTCCTGCGGCCTGCCCAGCCCTGATCACGACGGCATCGACCCGAGAGACCGACTCGTGCAACGGAATGATCGTCGGGAGGCGCCGAACCAGATGCGGCGCTGTACGGGTCATCAGGATCCCGCGCTCCACCGCACTCTCGTGGGCGATCCCGACGTGGCCCGACGCTAGATACCGCAGGCCGCCGTGGACCAGTTTGGAACTCCACCGGCTCGTCCCGAACGCCAGATCGTGCTTCTCGACGAGAGCAACGCTCAGCCCGCGCGACGCCGCGTCGAGCGCAACGCCTGCACCGGTGACGCCGCCACCCACGACCAGAACATCGACAACGTCACCGTCCCAGAGCTTTTCGAGATCGCGTTCACGTCGAGCGCCGTTCAGCGCCGAACTGCCGGAGGGGGCCGAACTGCTGGAAGGGGCCGAACTGCCGGAGGGTCTCACGGACCAGCCGGGCTGAGGTACGCGTCGACGGCGTAGGAGACTTCCGCGATCAACTCGTCACCGGGAATGCGCTGCGCGACCATGTTCGCCGATTGAACTGCGGACTGGACCATGAGAAGAACGACGGTCGCCAGATGAATCGTGTTTCCTGGGCGGATCGACGAGTCCCGTTGCCCTGCAGCCACGACGGGTGCGAGCGCGTCGATGATCAGCGACTGACTGGTGCCGAGCCGGTGGAGGATGTAGGTGGACAGGATGTCCGAGTCGGACTCGATGATCTTGACGAACAGCGGATGTGAACGCACCTTGTCCGCCACATCGCGTGCGGCGGAGGACACCTGTGGTCGGACAGGAGCGTCGAGATCGAACGACGGCATGACCGAACCGATCTCACGCGTCAGCAACGACGACACGACGGCCCGTGTGTCCGCCCAGCGCCGGTAGACCGTCGGCCGGCTGACCCCGGCACGTCGAGCGATCTCGGCGAGAGTGGTGCGCCGGACACCGTGTTCGAGGATGCAGGAACGCGCCGCGTCGAGCACCTGATCTTCGACGGAGGACGAATCCTTCACGGCAGACGAGCCTGCAACGGACTGGTCACTCACTGTCGGCACCTCGCTCGGTGGCCTCGAGAACTGAAAACCGAGACCGGGTTACAAATATGCAAGCTGTGTAACACTATAGATCATGCAGGAACATCCCCCGGTGGAGCTGCCCGGCGCGTCGCCCTCGACGATGGTCTGGGATGCGTGGGGAACCGCTGAGAACAAGCGCGTTCTGCCGTCCGAGGTTCGAGACCTGCTGCAGTCCGCGCTGGGCATCTCCCCCGCACCGGATCGGCCCGATCGGGAGGTTGCTCCGGTGCGGCTGACTCGGTCGCGCCTGACCGACGACCGACGCCGCGGTTTCGAGGACATCGTCGGTGTCGCATACATTTCCACCGACGACGATGTTCGACTTCGGTATCTCGGCGGCAAGAGCACGACCGATCTGCTGGCCCGGCGCCGCGGCGGGGTGCAGCACGCCCCGGACGCAGTCCTCTTCCCCGCGGATACGCAGCAGGTGGAATCCCTCCTCCGGTACTGCAGCGACTTCGCGATCGCCGTCGTTCCGTTCGGCGGTGGCACCAGCGTCGTCGGCGGAGTCGACCCGGTCCGCGAATGGTTCGACACCGTGGTCACGGTCAGCACACGTCGACTCGACGCACTGACCCATCTCGACGTCGAATCTCGCACCGCAACGTTGCTGGCGGGAGTCACCGGCCCGGAAGCCGAGGAGATGCTCGGCCGTCACGGCCTGACCCTCGGTCATTTCCCGCAGTCGTTCGCCTTCGCCAGCATCGGAGGATTCGCCGCGACGCGGTCGTCGGGCCAGTCGTCCTCGGGATACGGTCGTTTCGACGACATGGTCGAGGCGATGACCGTCGTCACCCCCGTCGGCACGACCGTCTGCGGACGAGCGCCTGCGTCGGCGGCGGGACCGGACCTGCGGCAGATCTTCCTCGGTTCCGAGGGCACTCTGGGAATCGTGACGTCGGTGACCGTACGAGTGCGGCCGATCCCTCGGTACACCGAGTATCGGTGCTGGCATTTTCCGGACTTCGCCTCCGGTCTCGAGGCACTGCGGCAGCTGTCGGTGGCACCGGGCAGACCGACGGTCGTGAGGCTGTCCGACGAAGCCGAATCCGCCATCGACGCCGCGCTGGCGGGACGGGCCGGGCAGGACGCAGAGCAGGGCGGGTGCACCGCCGTGGCGACGTTCGACTGCCCCGACGGCACAGCCGCCGCGATCGACGCTGCCGCGGCCGCAGACGTGGTGGTGATCGCCGCCGGCGGACGTGTGACGGACCCCGAGGGTGCCAGGCGATGGGAAGCGAAACGTTTCGATTCGCCCTATCTGCGTGACGCGCTGCTCGACGCGGGCGCTCTGGCCGAGACTCTCGAGACAGCGACGAGCTGGTCGAATCTGAGCGCGGTTCGCGCCCGGGTCACCACCGCTCTCGTCGAGGCGCTCACCGGGCTCGGCACTCCTCCGATCGTGATGTGTCATGTGTCGCACGTGTACGCCACCGGTGCGTCGCTGTACGTCACGGTGGTCTGCGCGGCAGCACCCGATGCGACGGCTCAGTGGACTACGGCGAAGCGTGCAGCGACGGCAGCCATCGTCAACAGTGGAGCGACCGTCACACACCATCACGCCGTGGGCCGCGACCACCGATCATGGATGCCCGACGAGATCGGACCTGTCGGGTCTGCTGTCCTTCGAGCAGTGAAGGTCGCCGTCGATCCCGCGGGAATTCTGAATCCTGGCAAACTGATTCCGTGACTGTCACGGTTCTGACGAACCCCACTGCAGGCCGTGGGCGCGGAGTCCGCGTGTCCACCGCCGTCGTTGCACGATTACGCGAGCGAGGCGTCGACGTCGTCACCATCGAGGGCAGAACTCCGGGCGAAGCACTCGATCAGGCCAAAAGAGCGGTCCGCACCGGGACCGACTGTCTCGTGGCCGTCGGGGGCGACGGACTGGTCAACCTCGCTCTGCAAGCAGTCGCCACGACCACGACCCCGCTGGCTGTCGCCCCTGCCGGGACGGGCAACGACTTCGCTCGCCTCGTCGGAATCCCGCTGGACGACCCGGTGGCGGCGGCGGACATCGTCATCGACGATCGACGCCGATCGCTCGACCTCGGGCGGGTGGGCAACAGATGGTTCGCGACCGTCCTGTCGAGCGGATTCGACAGTCTGGTCACCGAACGCGCCAACGGGATGAAGTGGCCGTCCGGCCCGTCGAAGTACAACATCGCAATGCTGCTGGAATTGAGCCGGTTTCGGACCATCAGGTACTCGGTCGAGCTCGACGGACACTCGTCGGACATCGATGCGACGCTGGTGACGGTCGGTAACGGCCCGTCCTACGGGGGCGGTATGGCGATCTGTCCCGGCGCCGTCGCCGACGACGGACTGTTCGACGTGACCATCGTCAGAGCCTCCAGCCGCAGTCGGTTGGTCCGCCTCTCCCCCACGTTGTACAAGGGCACGCACGTCGACCTTCCCGATGTCGAGACCCACCGCGCGGCCCGGGTCCGCCTCAGCGCTCCCGGGATGGTCGCGTACGCCGACGGGGAGAGGTTCACTCCGTTGCCGGTGCAGATCGACTCGATCCCCGGAGCCGTCACCGCCCTCGTGGGAACTACAGCTTGGTCAGATCGCGCTGATCGCCCGCGGTGATCGCCTTGACCAACCAGTAGATGCCGAACACGATTGCCGCTGTCACCGCCACCCAGAACAAGCCCTTGATCACCGTGCCGAGAACGGCGAACGCGAGCCAGACCAGGACGATGATGCCGAGAACTTTCCAGAACATGTGATTCCCTTTCCTTGGTGTGCTTCCGATCCTGGCATGCCGTGGACGCGAAAACACCACTCCAGCAGGGAGTTCAGGGAAAGATGGGGGAATACCCTTAAGTCTCGGAACGCGCACCCGAGGGCGCGGAAGCCTCAGGAGTGCCGGCCTCTGATCGCTGCCAGTTCTGCGAGCGCGCTGGCCCACCCCTCGAGACGATCGGTGGCAGACAACAACTCGGCTTTGCGTAGTTCCACCGCACTGCCGGGCAGGCCGCCCGGGCTCGTCAGACGTGCGGCTGCGGCGACGAGGTCCTCGAATTGGTCGACGCCCTTGTCCAACTCGACTGCGGCCGACGAAATGGTGGGCGACAGGTGCGAGGCAGCTCGGGCGCTTCCCTCCGCCGCACGTTCCAACGACGAGATGTCCGCAGCCATGTCGCGCAGCGTACGGGCGGCGGCGTCGGCGACGTCCGTGATGTCGGATACCTCTGCCGAGTCGACGAACTCGGACCGAGTGAGAATCCCCACCAGCTCGTACAAGCTGTTCTGAGCGCCCACGAGCCTGCGCACGGGTTCGTAGGACGCGGACGACTTGGGCGGCAGCGTCGCTCTGCCAGGGCGCGCTGCTGGAAGGGGCTGCGCGCGTAGACGCCGGTAACGACCGAACGCCAACACCGCCGGGACGGCGAGGACGGCCGCGCCACCTCCGCCGGCGAGCAATGTCCACTCGGGAGCCGAGGCAACGGCCAGACCCGCGGTCGATGCGGCGGACACACCGGACGCGCTACCCAACCACGTGCCCCGCCGACGAGCTCGCTTGATCCGTCGGAGATGTTTCTGCCGGGGATCGTTCCATCGACCGACCGCGTCGACGGCGGACTCGACGGACCGTCGAGCCGTGTCGGTGGCGGCACGCACCATCGAGACGGACTCGGACACGGGCATGGCCGACCACTTTCGTGACCGGCCATGCTGTTCGTTCGTCACGAGCTACTGGTTCTGTGCCGGGGGCTCGGGGGTGGCGTTCGGAGCCTTCTGGATCGACGGCTTGGGCGCCGCTGCGGAATTGCCGGAAGGAAGGGAATCCCCCGCCATGGATGCGCGGATCTGCTCCAGACGGCTGTGTCCGGCCATCTGCACCGACGCCTGCTGGACCTCCATCATCCGACCGGACACCGAGTTCTGTGCAAGCTCGGCGGAACCGAGTGCATCTGCGTAGCGACGCTCGATCTTGTCGCGGACCGCATCGAGGCTGGGGGTGTTGCCCGGCGCCGACAGCGTGCTGTCCATGGAGCGCAGCGATTCGCTGACCTTCTCCTGCATCTTGGCCTGTTCGAGCTGGCTGAGAAGCTTGGTGCGCTCGGCGACCTTGGCTTGCAGCGCCATCGCGTTCTGCTCGACGGCCTTCTTGGCCTGCGACGCTGCCTGCAGCGACTGATCGTGCAGGACCTTGAGGTCCTCGACGCCCTGCTCGGCCGTGACGAGCTGTGCGGCGAACGCTTCGGCGGCGTTGGTGTACTGCGTTGCCTTGTCCACGTCGCCGGCTGCCGCGGCCTGATCTGCCAACGTGACAGCCTGACGGGCGTTCGCGTTCAGCTTCTCTACCTCGTCGAGCTGACGGCTCAGCTTCATCTCCAGCTGACGCTGGTTGCCGATCACCGACGCAGCCTGCTGGGACAGCGCCTGGTGCTGCCGCTGCGCGTCCTCGATGGCCTGCTGAATCTGAACCTTGGGGTCGGCCTTCTCGTCGATCTTGGAGTTGAAGAGGGCCATCATGTACTTCCAGGCCTTGACGAAAGGATTAGCCATGGGTTGATCCTGCCTCCATATCGAGCGCCGGGTTCGCGCATAGGGGGTCAGCTGAGGTGTACAGCGACCGTCGAAGAACTGCCAGTGACACGAGAATACTGGTCTGGTCGGTTTGTCGTGAGTGTCGATTCCACCCTAGCGGTACCAAGCCTCATGTCTGCCGTTCAGGCAGCGGCAAGAGCACGCGCGGGCGCAGGAATGACAACGCGAGTGTCGTCGGCAATCCGAGGTGACGCGGCGTCCACGCCTGCCGCATCCACCCCCACGGCAGCATCCGCATCGGCGGCACGGGCAGCAAGCGTCGATTCCGACAGCGACTCGCTGACGTCGCTCATGACGTCGGCGAGGGGGACGGCCAACGCGTCGCAGATCGCGTTGAGCAGTTCACTCGACGCTTCCTTGCGGCCGCGTTCGACCTCGGAGAGGTAACCGAGGCTCACCCGTGCGGTGTTGGAGACCTCGCGCAGGGTCCGGCTTTGCGCAACGCGAGTGCGCCGCAGACTGTCGCCGAGTGCTTCACGCAATAGCAGCGCCATCTCGCTCCTCCTCGTTCTTCGTCATCTGTGGTTCTTCGTCATCTGTGGTTCTTCGTCATCTGTGGTTCTTCGTCATCTGCGGTTTTTGTTCATCTGTACGTACGGGGCGTTCATCTTCAGCTACAACGAAGGACCGTGCTCGATTGGTTCCCGACCCTATACGGCCGTGTTCTCGATTACCCGTCGAAGCACCGACGACACACCTTTTCGGACCGTATTTCGAGCGCGGGCTTCGTCAGCCCGGCTCAGGGGGTCGGTCACGAGGTGACGCCTCGCCTGAGCCTGATTGCCTGGACGATGTAATCGAGGCCCGTGTACACGGTGAGCACGACGGCGGCGCCCATCAGTGTCACCGACACGAAGCGCACGTCATCCGGGAGAGGGAACAGATAGAACCCGATCGCGAAGCTCTGCACCAGGGTCTTGATCTTGCCTCCCCGCCCCGCCGGTATCACGCCGTGACGGATCACGATGAACCGTACGAGCGTGATCCCGATTTCGCGGGCCGCGATCACGATGGTCACCCACCAGGGCAGGTCTCCCAGAATCGAGAGCCCGACGAGGGCCGCACCGATGAGGGCTTTGTCCGCGATGGGATCAGCCATCTTGCCGAAATCGGTCACCAGTCCGTACTTGCGCGCCAGCTGGCCGTCGATTCGATCGGTGATGGCAGCCACGGCGAACACGACGGTTGCCGCGATTCGCCACGTCGTGTCGTGACCGTCGCCGGCGAACAGCACGACGAGGAACACAGGGACGAGCGCGATGCGGAGAACAGTGAGGACGTTGGCGATGTTGAGGATCGGGACGACCTCGGTACTGCCGGTCGCAGAATTGCCGTGCGGCAACTGCGGCGTCGGTGGTACGCGTTCGGTCATGCCGTACCGATCCGTCGAAGTGCGTGCTGTCGAAGTGCGTGCTGTCGGAGTACGTGTCGGCACAGGTGTCCCGGTAGTGCGACGGCGAGTTCGGAGACGGACACACCAGAAGAATATCTGCTCACCTGTTGGCTACTGTTCACCACATGACTTCTGCGCCGAACCGGGCGAGTCGAGACGATCTCGACACCTCCTCGGACCCAGCCTCGAACACCGCACAGTCTTCCCACGGAGGCGACGATCTGGTGATTCGACGAGCACGGACGTCCGACATCCCGGAGGTCAAACGACTGATCGACATCTACGCGGGCAAGATTCTCCTCGAGAAGAACCTGGTGACCCTGTACGAGGCGGTCCAGGAATTCTGGGTCGCGGAACGCGCGGGCACGGTCATCGGCTGCGGCGCGTTGCACGTGTTGTGGGCCGATCTCGGCGAAGTACGCACCGTCGCGGTCGACCCGTCGGCCAAGGGACACGGTGCGGGCCACCTGATCGTCGACAAGCTCGTGCAGGTCGCCCGCGAACTGTCGTTGCAGCGTCTGTTCGTCCTGACCTTCGAGATCGACTTCTTCGCCCGGCACGGGTTCGTCGAGATCGACGGCACGCCGGTCACCGCGGAGGTGTACGCCGAGATGTGCAGGTCCTACGACACCGGTGTCGCGGAGTTCCTCGACCTCAGCTATGTGAAGCCCAACACACTGGGCAACACCAGGATGCTGCTGTCTCTCTGACAGGATTTCATCGTCCCGCAGTTCGAAGACGAAGGAATCTCACATGGCACTGTTCGCCGTCCACTACACCTATTCGCCCAGCACCACCGACGGCCGCGACACCCACCGCGCGACGCATCGTGCGTGGCTCGCCGATCTGCTCGAGCAGAACGTGCTGGTGTCGTCCGGTCCGTACGTCGACGGTAGCGGCGCGCTCATCATCGTGGAGGGAACCGACACCGCGTCGGTGGCCACGCTGTTCGAGCAGGATCCGTTCGCCGTGGAGAACCTCGTGGAGACGTCCACGATCGTCGAGTGGAAGCCGGTCATGGGCGCCCTGTCCTGACACTGCGTCAGGACCCGCACGCTCCGCGTGCTCGGCACCCGGTGACGCGCCGTCAGTCCTCTGCCGGTGCGTCGTCCGGGTCGCCGCCCCTGATCGACCACAGCAAGCCGTCGAGCTCGTCGGGCTTGATCAACACCTCGCGGGCCTTGGAGCCTTCGCTCGGCCCGACGACGCCACGATTCTCCATGAGGTCCATCAACCGTCCCGCTTTGGCGAATCCGACGCGGAGCTTGCGCTGCAGCATCGATGTCGACCCGAACTGGCTGGTGACCACCAGCTCGACTGCCTGCAGCAACACGTCGAGATCGTCGCCGATATCCGGGTCGACGTCCTTCTTGTCCGACGCCTTGGCCGCGGTGACCGTCTCGTTGTACTCCGGCTCCGCCTGGTTCTTGGCGAAGTCGACGACGGCCGAGATCTCCTCGTCGGTGATGAACGCTCCCTGCAGACGGGTCGGCTTGCCGGCACCCATGGGCAGGAACAACGCGTCGCCCATGCCGATGAGCTTTTCCGCACCCGCCTGATCGAGGATGACCCGCGAGTCGGTCAACGACGACGTCGCGAACGCCAGACGTGACGGCACGTTGGTCTTGATCAGACCCGTCACGACGTCCACCGACGGCCTCTGCGTGGCCAGCACCAGGTGGATGCCGGCAGCACGCGCCTTCTGGGTGATGCGGACGATCGCGTCCTCCACATCGCGGGGCGCCGTCATCATCAGGTCGGCCAGTTCGTCGACGATCGCGAGGATGTACGGGTACGGGCGGTACACCCGCTCGCTTCCCAGCGGTGCGGTGATCTCGCCCGAACGCACCTTCTTGTTGAAGTCGTCGACGTGGCGCACCTTGTTGACCTGCATGTCCTGGTAGCGCTGTTCCATTTCCTCGACCAACCACGCCAAGGCTGCCGCGGCCTTCTTGGGTTGCGTGATGATCGGGGTGATGAGGTGCGGAATGCCCTCGTACGGCGTCAACTCGACCATCTTCGGGTCGATCAGAATCATCCGAACCTCGTCGGGCGTGGCTCGCGCCAGCAACGACACGAGCATCGAGTTCACGAAGCTCGACTTACCGGAACCCGTCGAACCCGCGACCAACAGGTGCGGCATCTTCGCCAGGTTCGCGCTGACGAAATCGCCTTCGATGTCCTTGCCGAGGCCGATCACCAGAGGATGGTGGTCCTTGCGGGTCGACGGAGCGGTGAGCACGTCGGCGAGTCGCACCATCTCGCGGTCGGAGTTGGGCACCTCGATACCGACGGCGGACTTGCCGGGGATCGGGGCGAGCAGTCGGACGTTGTCCGTCGCGACTGCGTACGCGATGTTGCGGTGAAGGGCCGTGATCTTCTCGACCTTGACGCCCGGTCCCAGCTCGACTTCGTAGCGCGTCACCGTCGGACCGCGAGTGAATCCGGTGACGGCTGCGTCGATCTTGAACTGTTCGAGGACCTCGGAGATGGCCTCGATCATCGCGTCGTTCGCTTGACTGCGGGTCTTCGGCGGATCGCCGTCGATCAGCAGTGACAGCGACGGCAGCGTGTAATCACCGTCGACGACGCGGTCGACGACGATCTTGTCCTCGTCCGCGGCGGGCTTCGGCTCGGCCGCCTTGACGACGGGCTTGGGCCGGGGCCGCGGTGGCGCCGTCGGTGGCTCGAGCGGAAGTTCGGGTTCCGACGCGACCGGTTCGATCACCTCGGTCGGCAGTTGCTCTGCGGCGGGCTTGCGGGCGCGGGATTTCTTGACCGGGATGTACTCCTCGGTCGGGTAGTTGCCGTAGGGGTCTCCACCGAGATGCCCGGCAGCGTTGTCCACGGGGTAGCCGTCGGCGTCGAAGGCCGCCGCGTCGTAGTCCCCGTATCGACCGTCGCCGTAGTCGTTGTCGCCGAACTCCGAACCGTAGTCGGCTGGGTCGTAGTCGCCGTACTCGTCACCGCGGCTGTCGGTCCCGAACAGCGACCGGAGGCGATCCGGAACGTCCCGCACGGTTGTCCCGGTCAGAAGCAGCACGCCGAACAGACCGGCCAACAGCAGCAATGGCACGGCCAGCCACACGGTCAGACCGTCGGCGATCGGTCCACCTGCGACGTACCCGACGAATCCTGCCCCCGACGCGCGACCCTCGGCGTCCGTCGGCGACCCCGCCGCCATGTGCCAGAGACCGAGGATCGGGAGAACCAGCAGGATCGAGCCCAGGACCAGTCGCGGACGGATGTCCGGATTCGGTTCGGTCCGCATGAGCAGTACGGCCACGCCGACACCGAGAACCGGCACGATGTATCCGGCGTCACCGACGATCGCTCGGACAGCTATCTCGATCCACTCGCCTACCGGGCCGCCGGCCGAGAACCAGACTGCCGCGGCAACGACGACGCTGACGGCGATCAAGCCGAGAGCAAGTCCGTCACGGCGATGACCGTGCTCGATGTCCTTGGCCTTGCTGACCGTACGGGTGGTGGCCCCTACCCCCCGGGCAGCCATCGACCACCCGGACGACATACCGCGCCCGACGGCGGACATCACTCCAGCCGACTTCTTCTTGGGCGGCCGCCTCGATCCCGATCCGCGCGGCGGCGCATTCCGTGGCGCTGCGTTTCTCGGCGCCGCCTTGCGGGGCGCTGTCGGCTTTTTCGGCGTGGTCACCGTGCGTGCGGTTCGCCCTCCGGACGGCTTGCGTGATCCCCCCGAAGCACGCGATGTCGACGAACCTCCGGCGCTGCCGGCGTTCGAACTCCGTGTGCTGGTCTTTCCTGCCATGGCCCCTAGGTTAGTCGCAAGGGCCCCTTCGAAACCATCCGCAACACGAGTAACAGCCCGTCAGAAACTTCGATCCAAGCCTTCGACGGCCTCGACGGACGACGCGTTTCCGGTCCTGTCGAGGTGAACCTCGCTTCGCCCGAACGCGTGAAGCAGCAGCTCCGACGGCCGACCCACCAGCACGACCTGTTCTCCCCCGCCTCGTTTCACCGTGACCGAGCGTCCGTCGAGGGTCTCGAGCACCACGCCTACCGGCGACCGCCGATACGCGAGGCGTCCCACGACCGTCGCGAGCCTCCACAGACGATTCTGGAGATCGGCGGACAGCAACCTGGGCGACCATCCGGACTGGGCGCGCCGGACATCCTCGTGGTGAACGAACATCTCACCGACGTTGACCAGGGGGTCCAGGATCTTGAACGGCGACCACACCGGTGGCCCGGCCGCGATCTCCGCCACGAGTTCGGAGAACGGCCGGCGTGCCACCTCGTTCTGAACCTTCTGCGTGTAGGAGTCGAACAGCGGCAGGAGTATCCCGGGCGCCGCATCCAACCTCCGCTCGCGGACGACGAGATGGGCCGCGAGATCCCGCGTCGTCCAGTCGCCGCACAGCGTCGGCGCGGACTCACCCGCTGCCGTCAAACTCAGTACCAGTTCTGCGCGTTCGTGCTGTGCAAGGGTCACATCGATCCACCGTACGTGCCCGCTGCCCTGCGCGGCCGTCACGGACCGTAATCTCGGATCGGTGCCGATCTCCGAAATTCTCGTCATTCTCGTTGCCGGCTTCGGCGCAGGTGCCATCAACGCCGTGGTGGGATCGGGGACGCTGATCACGTTTCCGACTCTGGTCGCTTTCGGTTACCCGCCCGTCGTGGCCACGATGTCGAACGCAATAGGGCTGGTCGCAGGGAGCGTATCGGGTACCTGGGGCTATCGACGGGAGCTCGCGGGTCAGTGGTCGCGGCTGCGATGGCAGATGCCTGCGTCGTTCTTCGGTGCGCTCGGTGGCGCGTGGCTGCTGCTTCACCTGCCCCCGTCGGTGTTCAGCGCTGTCGTTCCGGTTCTGCTGATCGGCGCACTCGTCCTGGTGGTGGCGCAGCCGAGCATCCAGGGGTGGGCCAGACGGCGTTCCGAGGCGGCGGGAGTCGCGGTGGACCACGTCAGCCGAACGAAGCTGACCCTGCTCACCATCGGGACGTTCGTGGTGGGAATCTACGGCGGCTACTTCACCGCAGCGCAGGGCATCCTCCTGATCGGCGTCATGGGAGTCCTTCTACCGGACTCGATGCAGCGCATGAATGCCGCCAAGAACTTGCTGTCGCTCATCGTGAACGTCGTCGCCGCGGTCACCTACACCATCGTGGCGTTCGACGACATCAGTTGGGCCGCGGCAGGATTGATTGCAGCTGGATCTCTCGTGGGCGGATCCGTCGGCGCACGCTACGGCCGGAAGTTGTCCCCGTGGGCGCTGCGGATCACCATCGTCGTGATCGGCCTCATCGGCCTGTGGCGGTTGCTGGCCTGACGCGTCCACGCGTCAGACCAGCAAGCGCCGGTGCAGATCGTACGAAGTGTCGTACGACGCTACTTCTGGCCGACCGCCATGACGGTCGGGACGATCATCGGCTTGCGACGGTACTTGTCGGCAACCCACCGACCGACCACGCGGCGAACTGCCTGCGCGATGCGGTGGGTGTCGGTGACCCCGTCGGACGCCAGTCTCTGCAGTTCCGCTTCGACGAGCTGAGCCGCTTCCTTGAGCGCAGCCGGATCGTCGGAGAAGCCGCGACCGGACACCTCGGGAGTCGTGATGGCACGGCCGGTCGTCGAATCGACGGCCACGGTGATGGCGATGAATCCACCCTCACCGAGCACGAGGCGGTCGGACAGGGTCGAATCGCCGACGTCTCCGACGGACAGGCCGTCGACGTAAACGTGACCGACGGGCACCTGACCGACGATGCGGGCCAGTCCGTCGACCATGTCGACGACGACGCCGTCCTCGGCCAGAACGACACGGTCCTCGGCGACACCGGTGGCTTTGGCGAGTGCAGCGTTGGCGCGCAGGTGTCGCCATTCGCCGTGCACGGGCATCGCGTTGGTGGGGCGCACCGCGTTGTAGAGGTAGAGCAGCTCACCCGCGGATGCGTGGCCCGAAACGTGGACCTTGGCGTTCTGCTGGGTCACGACGGTCGCGCCGCGCTTGGCGAGGCCGTTGACGACCGCGAAGACGGAGTTTTCGTTGCCGGGAATCAGCGACGACGCGAGAACCACCAGATCATTGGCCTTGACGTTGATCTGACGGTGCTCACCACGGGCCATGCGCGACAATGCCGACAGTGGCTCGCCCTGTGAACCGGTGGAGATCAGCACCAGGCGATCGTCGGGGAGCGTCGCTGCGGTGTCGATGTTCACCTCCAGGCCGTCGGGCACCCGCAGGTAGCCGAGATCCTGGGCGATCTGCATGTTCCGCACCATCGACCGACCGACGAATGCGACGCGACGGTTGTATCGCTCGGCGACGTCGATGACCTGCTGGATGCGGTGCACGTGGCTCGCGAACGACGCGACGATGACTCGCTGCTTGGCCTTGCCGATGACGGTGTCGAGTACGCCACCGATCTCACGCTCGGGCGTGACGAATCCAGGCACCTCGGCGTTCGTGGAGTCCACGAGGAACAGATCGACGCCCTCGTCGCCCAGCCTGGAGAAACCTGCGAGGTCGGTGAGTCGGCCGTCGAGCGGCAGCTGGTCGAGCTTGATGTCGCCGGTGTGCAGCGCGAGACCGGCGTCGGTGCGGATCGCGATGGCGAGCGCGTCGGGAATCGAGTGGTTGACGGCGAAGTACTCGCATTCGAAGGGCCCGTGCTTGGTCTTCTGGCCTTCGATGACCTCGACGAGGTTCGGGCGCAGGCGGTGCTCGCGACATTTGGCTGCGACCAGGGCCAACGTGAACTTGGAGCCGATGACGGGCAGGTCGGGCCGCAACCGGAGCAGGAACGGGACCGCGCCGATGTGGTCTTCGTGGCCGTGGGTGAGGACGACGGCTTCGACGTCGGCCATTCGGTTCTCGATGTGCCGGAAGTCGGGCAGGATCAGGTCGACGCCTGGCTGCTGGTCCTCGGGGAACAGGACGCCGCAGTCGATGATCAGGAGTTTGCCCTGATGCTCGAACACGGTCATGTTGCGACCGATCTCACCGATTCCGCCGAGGGCGACGATGCGGAGGCCCTTGAACGGGGCCTTCGGCGGCGTCCCGAGGCGGTCGGTCGGATCGACCTCACGGCGGGTGTCCGGGCGCTGTGTGCGCGCGGAATTCTGCACCACAGGTTTTCCTGCGGATTTGGCAGGCTGCGCCGGCCGTTCCGCAGGGGGGCCCGCGCTTCGGGTTGCGCGGCCTCGTGAACGTGCTGGTCTACTCATACAAGGACTCCTGCTGCCCGCAGATCTGCTGCGAGCAATTCGATTTGGTCGATGCTCGGTGGCACCTGGGGAAGTCTGGGATCACCGACGTCGAGTCCGATGAGGCGCAGCCCGGCCTTGGATGCGGTGACGCCACCGAGGCGCGCTACCGATCGAATGACGGGGATGAGGCTTGCGTTGATGGCGCGGGCGCGGGCGACGTCGCCGACCATGAACGCGGAGTGCAGTTCCCGCAGGCGTGCGGGAACGAGATGTCCGATGACGCTGACGAATCCGGTGGCACCGACGGACAGCCACGGCAGATTGAGCGGGTCGTCGCCCGAGTAGAACTGCAAGCCGGTGGTCGCGATGAGCTCCGCGCCCGCGTTCAGGTCGCCCTTGGCGTCCTTCACCGCGATGATTCTCGGGTGCTCGGACAGGCGACGCAACGTGTCCGTCTCGATGGGTACGACCGACCGGGGTGGAATGTCGTACAGCATGACGGGCAGGTCGGTCGCGTCGGCGACCGCGGTGAAATGGGCGTACAGCCCGGCCTGAGGCGGGCGCGAGTAGTACGGCGTCACGACGAGCAGGCCGTGCGCACCTGCGCGCGCGGCGTCGCGAGCCAGTTGGACGCTGTGCGCCGTGTCGTTGCTTCCGGCACCGGCGATGATCCGTGCACGATGGCCCACCGCGGCGATGACGGCCCGCATCAGTTCGAGCTTCTCGTTCTCGGTGGTGGTCGGCGACTCTCCGGTCGTGCCGGCCAGAACCAAGCCGTCGTGGCCTTGCTCCACCAGGTGGTGTGCCAACCGGACTCCGGCGTCGACATCGAGCTTTCCGTCGGCCGTGAACGGCGTCACCATTGCGGTGAGCACCGTGCCGAACGCCGGTAGTCCTCGAGGAGCGGCATCACCGTATGTCATGGTCAGAAAGGCTACCCGGTACGCGGAGCCCTACCTGCCGGTGGGACGGGAGTTCACTTCCGTGGCGTGGCATCACACCTCGGTGACGAACGGACTGTGCGCTACTTCCGAGCCGTCGGGCAGCGTCGCGATCTCGTAGTCACCGAACACGTCGGGTGCGACGGTGGTCAGTTGCCGCAGGCATTCCACGGCGACACGGCGAATTTCGACGTCGGCGTGCTCGGATGCGCGCATCGCCACGAAGTGACGCCAGGCTCGGTAGTTACCGGTGACGACGACCTTGGTCTCGGTGGCGTTGGGAAGTACCGAACGCGCGGCCTGCCGAGCCTGCTTGCCACGTAGAGCGGCGCCGGTCACGCCGTCCAACTTCTGTTCGAGTGCGCCGAGAAGCTCGACGTATGCTGCCCGGCTCTGTTCCGTCGCCTCCAGGAAAAGCGCTTCCAGCTCCGGATCACCGTCGATGGCCGGAGGCACGATCACCTTGGCCTCACGCTCGGGTACGAATCTCTGCGAGAGCTGGGAGTAGGAGAAGTGCCTGTGACGGATCAGCTCGTGGGTACACGAGCGCGAGATCCCGGTGATGTAGAAGCTCACCGACGCGTGCTCGAGAACGGAGAGGTGGCCGACGTCGAGCAGATGCCGGAGGTAGGACGCGTTGGTCGCGGTCCGAGGATTGGGCTTGGACCAGCTCTGATAGCACGCCCGGCCCGCGAACTCCGCAAGTGCTTGGCCGCCGTCGGCGTCGGTCTCCCACGGAATGTCCTCCGGTGGCACGAAATCGGTCTTCGCGACCAACTGCACCTTCAGTGACACCGTCTTCGACACGTCGGTTTTCCTTTGCTCGAGCTGCACCGATACACCCGAACACTATCGATGCGTCATACTGACGCCTTGCATGACACCATTTCTGACGCCACAATGGCGTCATGGAACTCGACACGTACACCTCGCCCCTTCGAGCCGATCTACTCGCCGCGGCAGCGCTCGGCGACGAACACACCAGGAAGACCGCCGAGGCACTCGGATCCGCGGCGCAGGCGTCGGCCAGGCTCATGCTGCTGCAAGCACTGTCCGACTTCGCCGACGAGGTCACCGCACAGCTGAACGGCCCGACGGTGCATGTGCGCATCGCCGGTACGCAGGCGGTAGCCGATGTCACCGTGGCACCTGACTCCGGCACGCCGGACGATCGCGCCGCCGCCGAGGACTATCCGACGATGGACGACGTCACCGGCGAGATGCGCCGGGTGACGCTGCGGGTGGTCGAGCAGGTGAAGGAACGCGCGGAGGAAGCCGCATCGATGAACGGCGTGTCGCTCAACTCGTGGCTTTCGCAGGCAGTTCAGGGAGCGCTGCGTGATCAGATGCGCAAGGACCGCCCCTTCTGATTCACGGTCGTTCGCGCCACGCCCGTTCGAAGGGCAGCCGCCAGGCGTTGGGTGCGATCAGCTGGTGGATTGCGTTGGGCCCCCACGATCCCGGTGTGTACTGACGAACCGGGGGCGGATCCGCGAGCAGCGGCGCGGACACCTCCCACAGTCGTTCGATCCCTTCGGCCGTGGTGAACAGCGTGTGATCGCCGTGCATGGCGTCGAGTATCAGCCGCTCGTAGGCTTCGAGTACGTCGCCGACGCGCTCGGTCTCGCCGATCGCGAACTGCATGCTCAGCTTGTCCAGACGCATGCCGGGGCCCGGGCGTTTGCCGTAGAACGACAAAGACACTTTCGAGGCGTCGGCCAGGTCGAACATGAGGTGGTCGGGGCCGTGGGCGCCGACACCGGACCCGGCAGGGAACATACTTTTCGGTGGCTCGCGGAACGCGATCGAGATGATGCGCTGGCCTTCCGCCATGCGTTTGCCCGTCCGTAGGTAGAACGGCACTCCGGCCCAACGCCAGTTGTCGATCTCGCACTGCAGCGCGACGAAGGTGTCGGTGTCGGAATCCGGCGACACTCCGGGTTCGGTCAGGTAACCCGCGTACTGTCCGCGAACCACCTTGCGGGGATCGAGCAGCTTCATCGACCGGAACACCTTGTTCTTCTCTTCACCGATCGCGCGTGGTTCGAGGGCCGTCGGAGGTTCCATCGCCATGAACGCGAGGACCTGGAACAGGTGTGTCACCACCATGTCCTTGAAGGCGCCCGTCGACTCGTAGAAGTTCGCGCGTCCGTCGAGCGCCAGCTTCTCCGGGATGTCGATCTGGATGTGGTCGATGAAATTGCGATTCCAGATAGGTTCGAACAAGCCGTTCGCGAATCTGAACGCCAGAATGTTCTGTGCCGGCTCCTTTCCCAGGAAGTGATCGATCCGGAAGATCTGGTCCTCGTCGAAGGTCTCGTGCACGGTGGCGTTCAATTCGATGGCACTGGCCAGGTCGGTACCGAAGGGTTTCTCCATGATGATGCGAGACCCCTTGACCAATCCTGCCGCGCCGAGCATCTCGACGACGGCCAGCGCGGACTTCGGTGGCACGGACAGGTAGTGCAGCTTCCGAGTCCCCGGTCCGAGTTCCATCTCGGCGCGGGCGACGGCCTCGGCGAGCGCCGCCGGTCCCGCCTTCTGGGATACGTAACTGAGTTTTCCGGCGAATTGCCGCCACTGCTCGTCCGACACTTTCCGGCTGGAGAACTCGTCGATCGCTTCGAGCGCCATCTGCCGGAACTCGTCGCTGGACATCTCCTCCAGCGAGGTCCCGACGACGCGGATGCGCGGGGCGAGATCGGACAATGCCAGGTGCATCATTCCGGACAGCAACTTGCGTTTGGACAGATCACCGGTGGCACCGAAGAGCACCACGACCTGCGGAGGGAGTTCACTCTTGGGCGCGGTGGCCGACGTCGTCACAGTGAAGATAGTGGCACCGATACTCCCGTCTCGCAGGCCGAAGCGCTGACCCTCGTCTCAGAGCGCGCGGGAGAGTGCACCCACGAGGTCCCCGCGTTCACCGACCACCACCGACTCGAGTTCGAGCCATTCGGCCATCTCCCGCAAGTGCGGAACGAGGCGATCGGCGATGGGTCCGGGATCGCGGGCCCCTTCGACGAACGCTCCGAGGACCTGCAGTTGCGACGCCGCACGGTCGCCCTTCAGGTCGACCCTGGCCACGAGGTCCCCGTCCATCAGGAACGGGAACACGTAATACCCGTGCACTCGCTTGTGCTGGGGTGTGTAGATCTCGATGCGGTAGTGGAAATCGAAGATCCGCTCGACGCGGGGACGACAGAAGATCATCGGGTCGAACGGGCACAGAAGCGCGGATCCTGTTGCCGCTCTGGGGGTTCTGGCACCGGCGTGGAGGTATGCCGCCGCTCCCCAGCCCCGGACCGCGACAGGTTCCAGTGTGCCGTCCTCGACGAGATCGACAATGGCGGCCTTCGTCTGCTTCTGCGACAAGCGATAGTAGTCACGGAGATCGGGCTCCGTTCCGATTCCGAGCGCCGACGCCGACTGTGCGACCAACTGCCGTACGGCGTCGGGTTCCGACACCACTTGCGCTGCAACATGTTCGGGTACGACACGCTCGACCAGATCGTACCGCCGGACGAATCCGCTGCGGGTGGCGACCGACACCACACCCGCAGCGAACAGTTGCTCGACGACCACTTTCACGTCACTGCGGTCCCACCACGGGCCTTTTCGACCGGGACGCGGAGAGTCGAGGACTCGCTCGATGTCCCCGGCGCTCGACGGCCCCGCATCTCTCAAGACATCCAGGATGTCCTGCGACAGAGACGGATTACGCTCCAGAACGGTGTGTGCGCCACCCCAACGCCCGTGCGCGTACAGCTCGGTGCGCCAGCGAAACAGTGGCCAGTCCTCGACCGGCACCAGGGCGGCCTCGTGCGCCCAGTACTCGACGAGCCTGCGCGGCCTTCGCGCGGTGTCGGTCCACGCCGCGGCGTCGAGCACCGATCGGTCGTACTTTCCGACCCGACTGAACAGTGGCGCGTAGTGGGCACGGACGAGCACGGACACCGAATCGATCTGCAGTAACCGATTTCGTTCGATGACCGTGTGCACTGCCCTCGACGACGCGCCCCGCTCCGTCACACGATGAGGGGACGCCAGACCTTGGGCCGCCAGGGCCGTACGCTTCGCCATCGCGGCACTCATCTCGCGCATGGCCCCACCTTGCCACGAAGGTCCGACAGTCCGTCAGCTCTGCCAGCCGTGCGTTCGGGCGAGGTCCTCCATCGTCGACACGAGCTGCGACAGGCCTGGTTCCTCGATCGGAAAGTGCCCGCATCCGTCGAGGTACACCAGAGTCGTGTCGGCGGCGATGCGCTCGAGGAATCGAACACTGATCTCCGGCGGAGTCCACCGATCCTCGGCGGGATGGACCAGTGTCACCCGGGGACCGCGGTACGTCTGCGGCGGCGTGTGCTCGAACGAGAAGAAGCTGCTCAGAAAGCCGAGGGGTACCGACACTCCCCCGCCCAACGGATCGGATGCGCACAGCGCCGACAAGTCCGGATCGGCGCTCATGTTGTCGATGTCGATCAACCATCGGATCGGTAGCCTCGTACGGCGGGACAGCCGAGCGCCGAGCTTCAGCAGCGCCGGTGACGGTCCGCCGAGGAAACCGAACCGCGCTGCCGCCGAACGCGCCTGTGGGTCGGACGGATCGAGCAGACACGTCGCCACGACATCGGCGACCTCGCCGGTACGCGCGGCGACCTCGTAGGCCAGCATACCGCCCATGCTGGCGCCGAACAGCACCAGCGGCCTCGGATCTCGTCGTCGTTCCGCCAGGACGAGATCGCACATCATGTCGATCCAGTCCTCGTACGTGACGCTTCCCGGATCCGGGACTGCGGTGCGGCCGTACAACGGCATGTCGGGAAACAACACTTCCGCGCCCCGGGTTGCTGCCAGCGCCGCGAACGGCCACAGCGCACCGGAATGTCCGCCCGCGCCGTGGACGGCGAGCACCTTCAGCGGCGCGTGCGCATCGCCGGCACGGACGATGTGAACGTCGGAGTCGCGCCACTGCCATCTCGTCGAGACCGGCTGTTCGTTCGGCCGATACTTCTCGGGCAGGAACCTCGCATATCGGTCACCGGTCACGCGTGCCAGACTAGGCGAAAGACCCAGTCAGTTCATCAGAGTCGCGGCCACGGTTGCGCCGAGTTCGTAACACTTCTCCCGCGCAGTTCTGTCCACCGAGGTGATCCGGAGCGGTTGGGCGACCTTGTCCAGACTCCATCCGGTCGCGATCTTCTCGACAGCGGAAGTGGCACCGGCCGTGTCGTTGTTGCCGTGGACCCACAGCCCGTAGGGCCGACCGGCAACTGCGTCCAGGCACGGGTAGTAGGTGGTGTCGAAGAAGTGTTTGAGCGCCCCCGACATGTATCCCAGATTCGCCGGTGTTCCGAAGAGGAATCCGTCGGCTGCGAGAACATCCGGCACTGTTGCTGCCAACGCGGGCACGACCCGGGTGGTGACATTCTCGATGGCGGGGTCGGCTGCACCGGCGAGGACGGCCTCGAGCAGCTCCCGCGTCGGCGGCGACGGCGTGTGGTGCACGACGAGGAGGGTTGCCATCAGTTCGGGGTCGCCGTCATGACGAGGATTCCTGGCGCTCGAGCGCGACAGCTCGCTTCATGGTCTCGCGCGCCCGACCTCGGTCCCCCGCGTAGTCGTACGCCCTCGCCAGTCGGTAGGAGTTACGCCAGTTGTCCGGGTCCTTTTCCCATTCGGCCTTGATCGTCTGGAACAGCTCGTCCGCTGCCTCCCGGGAGATCCTGCCCGAGGGCATGCGCGGCAGGTCCGTCACGTCCAGTTCGAGGCCCTCGTCGTCGACGCGTTGCGCCAGGTGCTGATGGTCGAATCCGGCTTTGAGGGTTGCCCCGACGATCCAGACGCCGATGATCGGGAGGAGGAGCACTCCGATGCCGAGCCCGATGTTGACCGGTCCGCCCGTCTGGACGAGGGAGATTCCGCGGGTTCCGAGAAGGTAGAAGTAGAACCCGAGGATCAACACCATCACGCCGATGGTCAGCAGGACTTTCGTCGCTTTGTTCATGGTCTTACAGATCGAGGAAGGAATCGAGTCCGACGGTCAGCCCCGGCCGTCCGGCGATCTCGCGGACCCCCAGCAGGACGCCCGGCGCGAACGACGTGCGATCGAGCGAGTCGTGACGGATCGTCAGTGTCTCGCCGAGGGTGCCGAGCAGAACTTCCTGATGCGCGACCAGACCGGCGAGCCTGATCGAGTGGACGCGAACTCCGTCCACCTCGGCGCCGCGGGCACCGTCGAACTCCACCGTGGTGGCATCGGGGCTCTTCGGGGTCCCTGCCTTCGCGCGTGCTTTCGCGATGAGTTCCGCAGTGCGATAGGCGGTTCCCGAGGGCGCATCGGCCTTGTTCGGGTGGTGCAGCTCGATGACCTCGACCGAGTCGAAGAAGCGTGCGGCCTGCTCCGCGAAGCGCATGGTGAGGACTGCTCCGATGGCGAAGTTGGGGGCGATCAGCACACCGGTCCGAGGCGAGGACCCCAGCCACTCCGTCACCGACGCGAGCCGTTCCTCGTCGAACCCGGTGGTTCCGACGACGGCGTGGATTCCGTTCTCCACGAGGAACTGCAGGTTGGGCATGACGACGTCGGGATGAGTGAAGTCGACGACCACCTGGGTGGCCGAGTCGACGAACAGCGAGAGCGGGTCACCGGCGTCGACGGTCGCGACCAGTTCGAGGTCGGACGCAGCCTCGACAGCGGCGCAGATCGCCTGGCCCACCTTGCCGCGGGCACCCAGTACGCCGACTCGGATAGGTGCTTCTGAACTCACGTCTGCTCCACTCTCTTCTCACCGACACGATTGGTCGTGTGAAGCCTACTGACGACCTGCGAACGCAGACCACTCAGCTGCCGAAGAGATTCTTGGCTTTGAGGATCAGCTCGTAGAGCCCGTAGACGAACGGCACGGTCACCCACAGCCAGGCCACGATCATGACGGTGTGCTGACGTGTCGAGTTCATGCGTCGACCTCCGGTTCGTGGTACTTCGAGTTCACGGGCTTGATCAGTTCGTTCGCGACGAATCCGATGGCGAGCAGGGCGATCATCACGTAGAACGCCGGTAGGTAGCGACCGACCTGACCGTCCTCTCCGGCGTCGGCGATGGCGTTGACGATCAGCGGACCGAGGACACCTGCGACCGACCATGCCGTCAGCAATCGACCGTGGATGGCGCCGACCTGGTAGGTGCCGAACATGTCTTTCAGATACGCGGGCATCGTCGCGAATCCCGCGCCGTAGAAGGACAGAATGAGCAGCGCCGAGACGAGAAACAGGACCTTGTTGGAGTTGGTGAACAGTGCGATGTAGAGATACAGCAGCGCACCGACGCCGAGGTAGAGGCGGTAGATGTTCTTGCGGCCGACCAGATCGGACACGGACGACCACACGAACCGTCCGATCATGTTGGTCAGCGACAGGAAGGCCACGAAACCGGCTGCAGCAGCCGCGAGTGATTCCGGGGAGGTGGCGTCGGGAAAGAAGTCCTGGTAGATCCCCGACGCGCGCTCCAGAATGCCGATTCCCGCGGTCACGTTGAAACACAGCACGATCCACAGAAGCCAGAACTGAGGCGTTTTGACCGCGTTCGCCGCCGACACGTTGTGAGTCGCGACCAACGGAGACGACGCCGAGGGGTTCCAGCCTGCGGGTTTCCAGTCGTCGGCCGGCACTCTGATCAGGACGACCCCCAGCGCCATGAACACGGCGTAGCCGACGGCCAGCACCAGGAACGTCTGTGCGATCGACGCATCGGTGAAACCACCGAAGCCCGAAAGCAACTGGGTGGTCAACGGTGACGCGATGAGGGCACCGCCACCGAAGCCCATGATCGCGATACCCGTCGCCATCCCTGGCCGGTCCGGGAACCATTTGATCAGCGTCGAGACCGGCGAGATGTACCCGATGCCGAGTCCGATGCCACCGACGAACCCGTACCCGAAGATCACCAGCCAGAACTGGTCGAGGCTCATTCCCAAGGCGGACAGCAACAGTCCGCTCACGAAGAAGATCAGGGACACGGTCATCGCCCAGCGGGGCCCGTTCTTCTCCACCCTGGTCCCGAACACGGCTGCGGACAGACCGAGCATGACGATGGCGAGCTGGAACGGTATGGCCGTGACCGTGCCGCTGAGATCCATGGCGGTGGGTGCGGAGATGGCGTTCTTGAAGACGCTCCACGCGTATGCGGATCCGATCGCCAGATGGATCGACAGTGCTGCGGGTGGGATGAGCCATCGGCTCCATTCCGGGGTGGCAACGATGCGTGATCGTTCGAGTATCGCGAGAGTCATCGAGATCCCTTGTTCGGTGGCAACCAGTACAACTTTCCACTGACTTGGGTGAGTCAAACATCACACGCCGGGGGCCGATCACACCGGGTCCGACCGACGGCGCTAGCGTCCAGAAGGTGAGTGACGAAACCGGTGCCGTTCTCCGAGCGGATCACGTCGACCTGGTTCGAAACGGTCGCTTCCTGCTGTGCGATGCGTCCGTCAGCATCGCCGAAGGCGAGCACTGGGTATTGCTCGGCGCGAACGGCGCAGGTAAAAGTACGTTGTTGAGCCTTCTCGGGGCGTTCGTTCATCCCACGAACGGCACCGTGCACGTCCTCGGGCATCGGCTGGGTCGGGTGGACATGCGCGAACTCCGCACGCACATAGGCCACGTCGACCCGCGTCTGAACATGGAACCGTCACTGACACTGATACAGGCCGTGCTCACCGGGCTGACGAACACTCCGGATCTGATCCCCCGATGGTCGCCGTCGGACGGCGAGATGTCGCGCGCACAAGGCCTGATCGAGTCCCTCGGCGTCGAGAACCGATCCTCGTCACCGTGGTACACGCTCTCTCAAGGCGAGCGGGGACGCGCACTCATCGCACGCGCACTACTGGCCGACCCCGCGCTGTTACTGCTCGACGAACCCGCCACCGGACTCGACCTCGCTGCACGCGAACAGCTTCTGACCGCGGTCGACAGTCTGCGACGCCAACACCCCTCGCTCGCAAGCATTCTGGTGACGCACCATCTGGAGGAGATCCCGACGTCGACGACGCATGCCGTCCTCATCCGGGACGGTCGGATCACGGCGAGCGGGGCCGTCGACGAGGTGATCACCACGGCCAACATCAGCGCGTGCTTCGATCACCCCATCGAGATCGACCGTCGAGGCGGCCGGTGGGTGGCAACCGCCGTTCAGAACGTGATCACCTGACGGATGGCTTTGCCGTCGGCCAACTCGTCCATTCCGCGATTGACGTCGGCCAGCCCGATCCGTGAGCTGATGAGCTTCTCCACCGGAAGCCGTCCCTCGCGCCACATCTGGGCGTAGAGCGGGATGTCCCGCGACGGCACCGCCGAGCCCAGGTAACTGCCGATGATCGTGCGTGCTTCGGCGACGAGAACCAACGGGGAGATCGACGACCGGGCGTCGGGCGCGGGTAGCCCGACGGTGACCGTCGTACCGCCGGGAGCCGTCGCCGCTACCGCGGCTTCGAATGCACGCGCGTTGCCGGCCGCCTCGATCACGATGTCGGCCTTGACGCCGCGTTCTTCTCGCTCTGCGGGCGAGAACGTCTGTGTTGCACCGAGCTCACGGGCAACGGCCAGTTTGTCCGGCACACCGTCGACGCCGATCACCTCACCTGCCCCCACCGACACGGCGGTCAGGATCGAGGCCATTCCGACGCCGCCGAGCCCGATCACCATCACCGATTGCCCCGGCCGCGGTCGGCCGGCGTTGAGCACCGCCCCTCCTCCGGTGAGTACCGCGCAGCCGAGCACTGCCGCGACATCGGCCGGGATGTCGTCGTCGACAGCGACGACGGACTTGCGACTGACGACGGCGTGGGTCGCGAAGCCGGAGACGCCGAGGTGGTGTTTCACCTCCGACCCGGCTCGGTCCAACCTGGCTCCACCGCCCAGCAGGGTGCCGGCGTTGTTGGCGGCACTGCCCGGGATGCAGGGCATCTGGCCGTCGGTCAGACATCCTGCGCAATCTCCGCATCGCGGCAGAAACGTCATGACCACTCGGGTCCCGACGGGCAGATCGTCGACACCGTCCCCGACGGTCTCGACTCGGCCCGCGGCCTCGTGGCCGAGCAGCATCGGTACCGGGCGAACTCGGTTGCCGTCGACGACGGACAGGTCCGAGTGGCAGAGCCCGGCTGCTTCGATCCGCACGAGCACTTCCCCCGGACCCGGTGGAGCCAGATCCAGCTCGGAGATGGAGATGGGCTTCGACTCGGCGAATGGCCGTGGTCGTCCGATTTCCTCGAGAACTGCGCCGCGGATCTTCATTCCCACACTCTAGGTGAGCGGAAATGCGCGCCCTGCCCTACTCGAGTACTCACAGGGGAAGGCGGGGCCGCAGCAGGTGCGCGACCAATCCGGTCCAGCCGGTCTGGTGGGACGCTCCGAGCCCCTCCCCGGTGTCGCCGTCGAAATACTCGTTGAACGTCGGGTGCACACTCCACAGAGGGTCGTCACTGGACTCGATGCGATCCCCGTCGGCCGGTCGTTTCCCGTCGACGGGCCGGAACAGAGCAGCCAGACCGTTGTCGATGAGATCCGCGGCGTCGGTCAGGGTGCAGTGGTTCCCCGACCCGGTGGGAATCTCGATGGTGAAGGAGTCGCCGTAGTGCCGTCCGTACGCCCGCAACTTGTCGGCCAGCAGGACGTTGACCGGGAACCAGATGGGCCCGCGCCAGTTCGAGTTGCCGCCGAACATCCCGGTGCGGGACTCCCCCGGCTCGTACTCGATCGACAGGCTCCGGCCGTCGATCTCGTACGTGACTCCGTCGCGGTAGGAAGCAGACAGTGAACGTATGCCGAACCGCGACAGGAACTCCTCGGAATCGAACATTCTGGCCAGCACACGCTTGAGACGCTCCGGTTCGACGAGCGAGAGCAGCACCCGTACTTCGTCTCCGTCCTTGCGTGCGAGCAGAGGACTGATCATCTCCGGCCTGCGTCGCTGCACCCACCGGAGCCGCGCCGTCAGGTCCGGGCACTCGTCCTCCACCCACGACGGAATCTCCGTCGCCCCCAGGATCGGCAAAAGGCCCACCATCGATCTCACGCGCAGCGGGACAGCGTCACCCTCGGGCGGAACGAGGACGTCGTAGAAGAATCCGTCTTCCTCGTGCCACAGCGAAATATGCTGCGATCCGAACGATTTCACAGCTTTCGCAATCGACAGGAAGTGCGCGAAGAACTTGGTCGCCACGTCGTCCCAGGCACTGTCGTGCCGCGCGAGCTCCAACGCGATCTTGAACATCTGCTGGCAGTAGAACGCCATCCAACTGGTGGCATCGGATTGCTCGAGCCGGAACCCCGGCGGAAGAGGTGCGGATCGATTGAACAACCCGATGTTGTCCATCCCGAGAAACCCGCCCTCGAAGATGTTCGATCCCTCGGAGTCCTTGCGGTTGACCCACCAGGCGAAGTTCAGCAGCAACTTGGTGAACACGCGAACCAGGAACTCACGGTCCCGGTAACCGTCGATCCGATAGACGTGCCACGCTGCCCATGCATGTACCGGCGGGTTGACGTCACCGAACTCCCATTCGTAGGCGGGCAGTTGGCCGTTGGGATGCATGGACCACTCGCGGCACATGAGCACGAGTTGTTCCTTCGCGAAATCCGGGTCGACGTGCGCGAGCGGAATCGTGTGGAACGCAAGGTCCCACGCGGCGAACCACGGATACTCCCACTCGTCGGGCATCGAGATGACGTCGGCGAGAGCAAGGTGACGCCAATGAGTGTTGCGACCACCGGGACCCCGACGCGATTCCGGTGCAGGCTCGCCCACCCGGTCGCCTTCGAGCCATTGTTCGACGTCGTAGCGGTAGAGCTGCTTGGTCCACAGCAGGCCCGCGTAGGCGCGTCTCGCCACGTGCCGATCCTGCTCGTCGAGTTCGGGTCCGATGACGGTGGAGTAGAACTCGTCCGCCTCGGCACGTCGGTCCGCCACGACGGCGTCGAATCCGCGTCCGAATGTCTGCTCGTCGGGAATCCTCGTCGAGAGTCGGAGCTTGACCTCCACCGTCGCACCGGATGCGATGTCGTCGAACGAGAACCAGAACGCCGACTTCGTGCCGGACTTCTCCGGGTTGACCGCCTCCACGTCACCACCGACGACACGTCGGCCGATTCCGTCCTTGCTGAACGCGGAGCGGTTCTCCTGACCCCACAGTTCGGCCGCGTTGGTTTCGTTGTCGCAGAACAGGACTTCGGGGTGGCCCTCGGCGCTCAGATAGTACTTGCCGAGGAATCCGTGCTCGGCCTCGACGGCAGTCACCCCACCGACCTGCAGTTCCGGCGCTTCGACGGCCCGGAGCATCCCGGCCCTGTCGTCGCGGCCCCACGCCCAGGTGTTGCGTAGCCACAGATGGGGAAGCAAGTCGACCGACGCCGCGTCCGGTCCGTGATTGGTGATCGAGATGACGATGCACATGTCGTCCGGCGACGCCTTGGCGTAGGTCACCTGGACGTCGAAAAAGCGGTTGCCGTCCAGAATTCCGGTGTCGGACAGTTCGTATTCGCGTTCGTCTCGCCCGCGCGCCGCGCTCTCCTCACGCAACTGCCGGTACGGATATTCCGCGTGCGGGTAACGGTAGAGCCACTGCATCCAACTATGGGTCGGAGTGCCGTCGACGACCCACCAGTACTCCTTGGCGTCCTCGCCGTGGTTCCCCTCGCCGTTGGTCAGCCCGAACAGCCGCTCCTTGAGAATCGGGTCCTTGCGGTTCCACAATGCGAAGGCGAAGTTGAGAAAGCCGAAGCGGTCGCTGATTCCGCCCAATCCGTCCTCGCCCCAGCGGTAGGCCCGGGCGTGCGCCTGGTCGAAGGGGAACGACTGCCACGCATCGCCGTCGGCCGAGTAGTCCTCGCGCACCGTCCCCCACTGTCGTCCCGCCAGGTAGGGACCCCACTGGCGCCACGGGCCCGACACACCGGGCGATTCGGCAAGGCGTGAGTGTTCGGCGGTCGAAGGTGTGTCAGCGTCGTCGGTCACGCGCCCAGTCTGCTATCTCGACGTCACGGACGCACGCCGACGTTGCTCGCGAGATATCCCACACGTCGCTGAACCGCTGCGATCTCGCGGACGCCGTCTCCGAGCACACTACGTTCGATCGCGGAGAGCTCTCCCATGACGAGTACGTCTCCCGGCGCAAGGCCTGCTTCGAGCTGTTCGATCTGATGTCCCAGCCGCAGGCGCTGCAACAGAGTGAACACCTCGGTCAGAATGTCGACGTCGCGATCGGCCAGAAACCCGTTTCCCGACGCCGCCGCCAGTCTCGCCGGGGTGGACGCGGAGGCCAGCCCGACGGACAGGCCGCCCCACCGCGCAAGGTTGACGATCGGCGTGATCGCGTGAGCCTTGAGATCGAACGTGCCGCCTCGTCGTGCCAGTACGTCACGCAGCGATCGAAGCCGGGCACGCCCGGCCAGTGCGTCGCGCAGTTGAAGTCGAAGCGCGTCGGGATGATCCGCGGCCATCGTGCGGTACACGTCGGGCACCGTGTGCAGTTCGGGATTTCCCCACACCACTCGCCCGTCGACGAGTAGAGACGACATGATCAGGCCCGAATCCGACGACGGATTGCCCCGGTCACCGAAGGGGTTGCTCAGCCAGTGTCCCGCCGCGGATTGCCATTGGGTCGCCGATCTCGCAAACCTCGGCGAGCTCGCCACTGCACCGTTCGAGTCGGCCGGTAGACCGCATGCGGCAAGGGTCAGATGCACTCGCGCAGCGAGGTCCATCAGCGCGGTGTCCCGGGTTCGCCCTCCGCCCGACGGATCGGGCAGTAGATCGGACCAGGACAGGGCGCTGTCCACGTCCGAGGACGGCATCGCTTCCCGACGTGCGACGCTGCCGAGCGTCAACCATGCGACGTCGGACCGCGGAACTTCGGGGTCTGTTCCCCGCTCGAGCTCGAGCGCGCGTCGGACGACGCTGTCCAGGACGACCGAGAGGATGGCGCTCACCGCAGTCGGTTCCGTCCCACCACGGAACAGGTCGATCGCGAGACCGGGAATTCTCCGAGCAGCGTCGATCAGCTCGCCCGTGGTCGTGGCAAGCGCAACCGATCGTCGCAGCACGAAGCTCCGCCGGGTCGACGCCGCATGCAGTTCGGAGTCCTCGATGACGCCGATCATCTCGCCTCGCCCCGACAGCACCGGCATGTGCCGCAGACCTCGATCCAGCATGTCCACCAGCACGGTGGCAGCCAATCGGTCGGCGGTGACGGTCTCGGCAGGTGCGGTCATGACGGCGCAGATCGGTGTGTCGACGCCGATGTCGGCGGCGACGACTCGGATGCGGAGATCGCGGTCGGTGAAGATCCCGTAGCGGCCACGGCCCAGCTGCACCAGTACGCACGATGCCCCGCGTTCGGTCATGGCCCGCACTGCGTCGCGAACCGTGGTGTCCGCATCGACGACGATCGCTGGACCGGACACCAGGTCGCCGACGGTTCTGCGTGTGGTTCGGTCGGTCGGACCAGCCACAGCCGCAGTGGCGGTGGTCACCGCCTCGGCAAGGAACGCCAGGCCCGCGGGTTCGGAGAACAGCGGGCGCATGAGCGTCCCGGGCAGCTGGACGACGACGCTCGGTTCCGTCGTACGAGCGACGAAGCCGAACGTCGATCCGGTCAACATGGCCGAGAACCCGAACACACCGCCGACGTCGACCGTGTCGACGGGAACGGCCGTGAGCGCCGTGTCGTCCGGCTGCAGAATGACGACCCGACCGCGTCGGACCACCCACACCGAATCGACGTCGCGCATGTCGACGTCGAGAATGATTGCCCCGGTGGGGTACTCGACGCTCCGGGCCTCGGCGCTCAGCGCGCCCAATTCTCCGGGCGTCGCGGTCCGGAACGGAGGGTAGCGGGCGAGGAAGTCAGCTGTGTCGTCCACGGATCAGGTCCGCGCATTTCTCTGCCATGGTCATGACGGTGATGTTCGGGTTGACCGAGGGCAACTTGGGCATCGCCGATGCATCCACCACACGCAGGTTGCGTACGCCCTTGACCCTCAATTCCGGGTCGAGCACCGCCGTGACGTCTGCGGCGGACCCCATCCGTGCGGTGCCCGCCGGGTGATAGACGGTGTTGTGTGTCTTGTGCACGTACTCGAGCAGGTCGTCGTCGGTCACGGCGTCGGGTCCTGGAGCGAGTTCACGTTCGATCCAGGACGACAGCGGCCCTCGCGCGGCGATCTTCCTCGCCAGCTTCAGGCCGGCGAGCATGACTGCGTCGTCGTGTCCGTCCGGGTCGGTGAAGTATCGGGGGTCCACTTTCGCGCGGTCCCGGAAGTCACGGCTCCGTAGGCGTACCGTGCCCCGCGACCGGCCCTGAGTCACGTTGGGAGTCAGACAGAATCCGTTGTCGGTCGTCGGGTATCCCCAGCGGAGGGTGTTCATGTCGAACGGCACGCTGCCGTAGTGCATCATGACGTCGGGGTAGTCGAGGTTCGGTTCGGTCGCGGCGAAGATACCGATTTCCCACCACTGCGAGGACGTCGTCACCATGGGCCGTGACGCTTCCCAGAAGACGAGGCCTTCGACGTGGTCGTCGAGATTTTCACCGACACCGGGCGAGTCGACTCGCACATCGATTCCCATGGAGCGCAGATGATCCGCGGGTCCGATGCCGGACAACATGAGCAGTTTCGGTGTGTCGATCGCGCCTGCTGTGACAATGACTTCGCGGCGCGCGGTGATCGTGTCGTACCCCGTCAGATCAGGTCGTTGGCAGCGGATCCCGGTTGCGGTGAGTGCGTCGTCGATCAGAATCTCGCTGATCCAGCTGTGAGTCCGAACCTCGAGATTGGGGCGTGAGTCCAGAATCGGATGCAGATACGCGTGTGAGGTGGACATGCGCGTGCCGTCCTCGCCTGCGTTGATCTGAAACCACCCGGCACCGTCGATGACGGTGTCACCGCGGTTGAACTGCACGGTGGGCAGACCGACCTCGGCAGCGGACTCCAGAACCGCTGTCCCGCAGGGATCCACGGGAGGAATGTCGCGGATGCGCACGGGCCCGTCGTGACCGCGTCCGGTGTCGTTGTTCTCCACTCGCGCCACCAACGGCAGCACGTCCTTCGCTCCCCACCCCGTTGCGCCCGCGGCTTCCCAGTCGTCCAGCGTCTGCGCGGGCGGGTGAAATGCGATGCAGGAGTTGTGCGACGAACACCCTCCGAGCACTTTCGCCCGGGCATGGCGCATGAAACTGTTGCCCCGCTCCTGTGGTTCGACGGGATAGTCCCAGTCGTAACCGGAATCCAACAGGTGCATCCACTGCGACAGGTCGAGAATGCTGTCGTCGCCCACATCGGACGGACCAGCCTCGACGAGGCACACGGTCACGGACGGATCCTCGCTCAGTCTCGCTGCGAGAACACACCCTGCGGTACCGCCTCCGGCGATGACGTAATCGAATGCCGCGTCCGTCACGACGGACTCCTCTCCTCACCGGTGGATGCATGTGACTTCAACGTACCGATGTGGCGACGACCCGTCGTTCCGTACCAGGCCAGACCCAGCACCAGAATCACACCGATGTAGACGAACGCACCCCACGTGTTGTACCAGGGACTGCCGTACACCGCGACGCGCGGCCACGCCAGATTCAAGGCCATGCCTGCTCCCCAGACGACGGCGACCAGATTGACGATCAGGCCGGCTCTGCCCATCGTGAAGTAGCCGCCGGGTTTCAGGTCCTTCGGTGGCCATTCTCCTTTGAACCGCTTGACGAGCAGCGGACCGGTCACCATCAGATACGCGAGGTAGATCATGATGATCGCGATCGACGTCAGCACCGTGAAGATCTGCGGCTGACCGACGTTGACGACGAGGATCGCGATGGCCAGCACGCCGATCGTCACGGCAGGCACGACCGGAGTCTGGGTCTTCGGATTGACCTTGGCCAGGCTCTCGCCGAACGGCAATGCGTTGTCGCGTGCCATGGCGAACGTCAGACGGATCGCTGCGGTGTGGACGGCCAGTGAGCAGACGACGACGGCGACGACGATGCAGATCAGGAAGACCGTGCCGAGGGGACCCCACATCACCGATTCGACTATCGACTGAAGACTTCCCTCGGGGCTGCCGAGCGAGGGATCCTCCAGGTCGGGGGCTGCCATCACCGCGAACACGAGAATCGCCCCGCCGATGACGAACGACGCGAGAATGGCGCGCAGAATCGCCTTCGGTGCCGTCCGTCTGGGCTCGACGGTTTCCTCGCCGAGCGACGACGCGGTGTCGAATCCGTACATGACGTAGCCGGACGCAAGAGATGCGACGAGGAACGCGGCAAGGAAGCCGCCGCTCTCACCTGCTCCGTATCCGTTGGTGGAGAAGAAGACCTCGGGGCCTCGTGTGATGTTGGCCGCGAGAATGACGGCGATCAGCACTGCGGCGATCAACTCGATGAACACACCGGCACTGTTGATCATCGCCATCAACTTGACACCCAGCGCGTTGATGGTCGTGGTGATCGCAATCATGATTGCGCCCAACAGGACTGCGTTGGTCGCGAAATCGTTGTCTCCGCTGCCGTCGCCGATGATCTGGAAACCGGTCCAGATTCGCGGAAGATTCAGTTGCAACGCGAGAACCACGGCCGACAGCGTGACGATCGACGCCGTCAGCATCAACCAGCCCGCAGACCACCCCACGATGCGCCGCCCCAGAAGCTTGGCCCAGTTGTAGACCGATCCCGCGACCGGATATTTGGCGGCGAGCTCCATGAAACACAGTGCGACGCAGAGTTGCCCGACGAACACTGCAGGCCACGACCACAGGTAGGCGGGCCCGGCCGTACCGAACCCGAAGTAGAACAGCTGGAACGTGCCGGTCAGAATCGATATGTAGCTCACACCTGCGGCGAAGCTGGCGAACTTTCCCAGACTTCGATCGAGCGATTCCTTGTAACCGAAATCGTCCATGCCGCTGTCGGAATCGACTGTCATACTCGTACTGCCTTTCGTCCGGCAGAACTCGTGGAATCTCAGGGGGTGCTGAACCACCCGGCCGCCGTGGGCGAGGTGTTGTGCCAGATATGCTTGGCTTCTTGATATTCGGACAAACCGGACGGGCCCAGTTCTCGACCGTTTCCGGATCGTTTGAATCCGCCCCATTCGGCCGCAGCAGTGTAGATGCCGAAGTCGTTGAGCCACACCGTTCCGTGCCGCAATCCGCGCACCATACGTTCGCCCCGCGCACTGTCCGACGTTCGGACACCCGCCGCGAGACCGTAGTTCGTGTCGTTGCCGAGACGCAACGCGTCCTCCTCGGTCGTGAAACGCTCAACAGTGAGTATGGGCCCGAACGTCTCGTCCTGCACGATTTTCATCGAGCGATCGCATCTGTCGAACACCGTGGGCAGAAAGAAGCTGCCGGCAGCAAGGCGCGGATCCTCGGGCCGTCTGCCGCCGACGACGAGCTCGGCACCTTCGGAAATCCCCAGTTCGACGAAGCCCTCGATCTTCTTCAGCTGCGCCTCCGACACGAGCGGTCCGGTCTCGGAGTTCTCGTCCAGGCCCGATCCCATCGTGATGTGGCCCGCGCGTTCGGCGAGTGCAGCGACGAATCGGTCCGCTACCGACTCCTCGATGATCAGCCGGGTCCCGGCAGAACACACCTGCCCCGAGTGCAGGAACACCCCGGTCAACACATGATCCACGGAGTTCGCGAACGCGTCGTCGTCGACGAGTGCATCGGCGAACACGATGTGCGGGTTCTTTCCGCCCAGCTCGACGGCAACCTTGGTCACGTTCGCGGCCGCCGCCGCCAGGATCGTTCGGCCCGTCGCCAGTCCCCCGGTGAACGAGATGAAGTCGACGTCCGGATCGGTCGTCAACGCCTCACCGAGTACGGCCCCGCTTCCCTGCACGAGGTTGACCACACCCGCAGGCACCCCTGCCTCTTCGACCAGTTTGGCGAACGCGATGGTGCTGAGCGGGGTCACTTCGCTGGGCTTGAGCACCATCGTGCACCCGGCCGCCAGCGCCGGTGCGATCTTCCAGGAGATCTGCAGAAGCGGATAGTTCCACGGCGCGATCATGACGCACACACCGATCGGCTCGTGCACGACGCGGCTGAGAATTTCGGGCCGTCCGACGTCGACGAGCCGGTCGCTGTGCACCGCCGCGAGTTCCGCGTAGTACCGGAACACCGATGTCACGTCGTCGATGTCGATTCGGCTCTCGGCCAACGTTTTACCGGTGTCGACGGTTTCCAGGTGCGCGAGTTGCTCCTTGTCCCGTTGCAGGAGATCCGCGATCGTACTCAGCAGCGCTGCCCGCTCGGAGACAGCCGTTGCCGGCCAGGCGCCGTCGTCGAAGGTTCGACGCGCCGCCGTGACAGCGTCTCGCGCGTCCGCGGGCGTCGCTTCGTCGACGACGACGACAACGCTTCCGTTCGACGGATCGACGATCTCCCGGGTGCCTCCGTCGGACGACTCCGTCCATCGTCCGTCGATCCACAACGACGGGCGCAGATTCGCTGTGTCGAGTGCTTCGTTTCCGGAGGTGGGCACGTCGGACTCCTTCTCGCTGACCGGATGACTCGTGATCAACCGTAAGCCCGCGAGGGGTCTTCGTGTGCCAGTGCCGTCAGGAGCAGGCTGCGAGCACCCGTGCGACGTCGACGTCGTCGAGTGCCGCGGGAGGATTACGGAGGAGAATTTCGCGCAGTCGGCCGACGAATGCCTGACGACTGACTCCGAACTCGTTCAACACGTCCTCGCTGGGCCCGTCGCCGTGCGGAAACTGGGCTGTCACATGATCGTGCATGGGCTTCCTCGCAGCTCGTCCGGGGTTCAGGGCTCCGGTGCGGTGCCGAGTCGGGGGTCTGCGGCACCGCGCTCCGGAGTTGCATGGTTAATCAGTCCAACGACTCGAACCGTTACACATCGATACTGAATGGAACGCAGGCATGCAGGTAGCGTGCACGTCATGGCCATCATTCACGCCGCAGAGTTGACGCCGAGCAAGCGCGACGCTCTCCGCGCCTGGCTACCGTCGCGTCCTTGGACGAGCAGCACGGATGTCGACATCCTCGGCGCGTACAGATTCGACGATCCCGCCGGTGCCGTCGGGATCGAGACATTCTTGATCTCGACCGGCGGCCGAGTACTGCAGGTCCCGCTCACGTACCGCGGCGCACCGTGGCCCGGGTCCGACGACGCCCTCGTGACGACGATGGAGCACTCGGTCCTCGGAACGAGATGGGCGTACGACGGTGTGGCCGATCCGGTGTACGTGACCGCGCTGGTAACTGCGATCCTGACCGGTGGAACCGAGGCCGCCCTGGTGTACGACTACGAGGAGTACGACTACGAGGCTCCGCCGGAGAAGCGGGCCGTCACCACCCGAGTCGTCGGCACCGGAACCCCGGGCACCCCGGTACCTGCCCTCGACTCGGTGTCGTCGATCGATTCCGACGACTCGACGACGATCACCGCCGGGGCGACGCGCATCGACCTCGTCCGTGCCGTCGACACCACTCGATCGACCGCAGCCGGCCCGTCCCTGACCGGCATCTGGCCCGGCCAGTCCGAGCCCGTCGTCCTGGCCTGGATCAGGCCGCACGAGGATTGACAGACGATTACGGACTCGTTGTCGGACAAAGGTTTACCTAATTCTGCCGAACCGTACCCACGGCGATGGTTCGGACGTAGCATCGCTCACGTGACCGCCTCGCTGCGCATCCTCGTCTACAGCAGCAATGCGCACACGCGCGCCGACGTCACCTCGTCCATCGGACGACGCCCCGATCCATCGCTTCCGGAAGTCGAATACCTCGAGGTCGCGAGCGAGCCCATGGTGGTGCATCACCTCGACGCAGGCGGTATAGACCTTGCGATCCTCGACGGAGAGGCAGCGCCGGCCGGCGGGATGGGTGTCGCCAAACAACTGAGGGACGAGATCGAACACTGCCCGCCGCTGGTCGTTCTCACCGGTCGCCCCGACGACAGGTGGCTGGCCGAGTGGTCCGGCGCCGATGCTGCGGTGTCGCAACCCCTCGACCCGTTCGTTCTGACGAGGGCAGTGACGGATTTACTGCGCACGTCGTCGAAATCTGTCGGTCACAACTGATTTCCTTCGCCGACTCGTGACGGCGCAAGATCAACTTTTCGACCGACACGCCGATCCGACTGGCCGAAAACCGAGACAAGTCGGGGCATCGCACCGGTAGGCTGTGTTTCAGCTCACAATTTCTGTTGGCTAAGGACCTCTTGGTCGGCAGAACTCCTCATTTGCTCACAAGGCAGGCACGGAGAGGCGACACAGGTTGAACGAGTACATCCCCATTCTGGTCCTGGGCGCTGTCGCAGTCGCCTTCGCCCTCGTGTCCGTCGTCATCGCAGCAGTTGTCGGGCCCAAGCGCTACAACCGCGCCAAATTGGATGCCTACGAATGCGGAATCGAGCCGACCGCGCAGCCGATGGGAGCTGGCCGATACCCCGTCAAGTTCTACTTGACGGCCATGCTGTTCATCATCTTCGACATCGAGATCGTCTTCCTCTATCCCTGGGCTGTTCACTTCGACGCGCTCGGCATCTTCGGTCTTCTCGCAATGGGCATGTTCATCGTCAGCGCCGCCGTCGCGTACGCCTACGAATGGCGTCGAGGCGGCTTGAGCTGGGATTAGTCCGCCGATCGCGCGCCGAACAACAAGAAGGGTCCGACATGGGTCTCGAAGAGAAGCTCCCGAGCGGCTTTCTGCTGAGCACGGTGGAGGGGCTCGCCGGCTACGTTCGCAAAGGCTCGCTGTGGCCCGCGACGTTCGGACTCGCGTGCTGCGCGATCGAGATGATGGCCACCAGTTCAGGGCGGTTCGACATCGCACGTTTCGGCATGGAGGCGTTCCGCGCATCCCCTCGGCAGGCCGACCTGATGATCGTCGCCGGACGGGTCAGCCAGAAGATGGCACCGGTTCTTCGGCAGATCTACGACCAGATGGCCGAGCCGAAATGGGTTCTGGCAATGGGCGTGTGCGCATCCTCGGGCGGGATGTTCAACAACTACGCCATAGTCCAGGGCGTCGATCATGTCGTTCCGGTCGACATCTATCTGCCGGGCTGCCCGCCGCGGCCGGAGATGCTGCTCGACGCGATCCTGAAACTGCACGAGAAAATTCAGGAGATGCCGCTGGGCGTCGACCGAGAGACGGTAGCGCGTGCCGCCGAGGAAGCAGCATTGAACTCCAGGCCGACGATCGAGCTGAAGGGACTGCTTCGATGACGGTGGACAAGCGCGGGATGTTCGGCGTCCGCGGGACGGGCGACACCTCAGGGTACGGGCGGCTCGTGATACCGCCGCTGGTTCAGGGCAGCACCGAGCGGCCGTACGGAGGATTCTTCGACTCGGTCGCAGACGAACTCGCCTCCGCACTCCGAGACGACTTCGGTGTCGAGTTCGACGCCGCCGTCGAATCCGTCGTAGTCTTCCGCAGTGAATTGACCCTGCACGTCCGGCGCGAGCACCTGCGCGCAGTGGCGAGCACGCTTCGAAACGGTCCCGAGCTACGGTTCGAGATGTGCCTGGGCGTCAACGGCGTTCACTATCCACAGAACACCGGCCGGGAACTTCACGCGTGCTATCCCCTGCTCTCCATCACCCACAACCGTCGTGTTCGTCTGGAAGTGTCGGTGCCGGAATCGGATCCGCACATCCCGAGCCTCGTCGGTATCTACCCGACGAACGACTGGCACGAACGCGAAACGTTCGACTTCTTCGGCATCGAGTTCGACGGACACCCGTCGCTGACACGCATTCAGATGCCCGACGACTGGGTGGGTCATCCCCAGCGCAAGGACTATCCGTTGGGTGGGATTCCCGTCGAGTACAAGGGCGCGAGCATTCCCCCACCCGATCGACGGCGGGAGTACAACTGATGACGGACACAGCAGGCCACGACACGTCGGCCCCTCCGGAGAAATCCTTCACCGTGTCCGGGCAGGACTGGGACGACATCGTGGCGGCAGCCGCCGACACGTCGACGTCCTCGGAGGAGCGGATCGTCGTCAACATGGGTCCGCAGCACCCGTCGACGCACGGTGTACTGCGTCTGATTCTGGAGATCGAAGCCGAGACCGTGACTGAGGCCAGATGCGGGATCGGCTATCTGCACACCGGGATCGAGAAGAACCTCGAGTTCCGAAACTGGACCCAGGGCGTCACGTTCGTCACGCGCATGGATTATCTGTCCCCTTTCTTCAACGAGGCTGCATATTGTCTGGGTGTCGAGAAACTCCTCGACATCACCGACGAGATTCCCGAGCGCGCGACCGTGATTCGCGTTCTGCTGATGGAACTCAACAGAATCTCGTCGCACCTCGTCGCGCTGGCGACAGGCGGGATGGAACTCGGCGCCGTGACTGCGATGCTGTTCGGATTCCGCGAACGAGAACAGATCCTCGACGTGTTCGAAACCATCACCGGCCTCAGAATGAACCACGCGTACATCAGGCCCGGTGGTCTGGCGCAGGATTTGCCCGAGGGAGCGATCCAGAAGATACGCGACCTTCTGAAGACACTGCCGTCCGGATTGACCGACATGTCGAACATGTTGGACGACAACAGGATCTGGAAGGCTCGAACCAAGGGTATCGGTTATCTCGACCTCACCGGATGCATGGCGCTCGGGATCACGGGACCGATGCTCAGGTCCACCGGCCTGCCCCACGACCTACGCGTGTCGCAGCCGTACTGCGGTTACGAGAACTACGAGTTCGATGTGTGCACCGACACCGGGTGCGACGCGTACGGCCGCTACATCATTCGGGTCGCGGAGATGCGTGAGTCGTTGAAGATCGTGGAACAGTGCCTCGATCGGCTCCGGCCGGGACCGATCATGATCGACGACAAGAAGATCGCGTGGCCGGCCGACCTGTCCGTGGGGTCCGACGGAATGGGCAATTCCGCGGACCACGTCCGGGACATCATGAACACGTCGATGGAATCGCTGATCCACCATTTCAAGCTGGTGACCGAGGGGTTCCGCGTTCCGGCCGGGCAGGTCTACGTTGCCGTCGAGTCGCCGCGCGGCGAGCTCGGCGTGCACATGGTGAGCGACGGCGGAACTCGGCCGTTCCGGGTGCACTACCGGGATCCGTCGTTCACCAACCTCCAAGCCGTGGCTGCGACGTGCGAGGGCGGGATGGTTGCCGACGTCATCGCCGCCGTCGCCAGCATCGATCCGGTGATGGGCGGTGTCGACCGATGAGCGAGAAGGTCCACCTTCGACTCCGAACCCGCCCGGCTCCGTACCCGGACGATGTCCGGGTCCGCCTCGACGAGGACGCCAGGGCGATCATCGCGAGGTACTCGCCTCCGGACGCGCCGAACCCGGCGATGGCACGGTCGGCGCTGCTGCCGTTGCTCCACCTCGTGCAGTCCCAGGACGGGTATGTTTCCCCCACCGGAATCGAATTCTGCGCCGAGCACCTCGGGTTGACGGGTGCCGAAGTCACAGCCGTGTCGAGTTTCTACTCCATGTATCGGCGCGAGCCGACGGGCGACTACCTCGTCGGCGTCTGCACCAACACTCTGTGTGCCGTGATGGGCGGAGACGCGATCATGGACGCTCTGCGCGAACACGTCGACCCCGCCGATCCGGCCGTGACCCTCACGCACGTCGAATGCAATGCGGCGTGCGACTACGCGCCGGTCGTCATGGTCAACTGGGAGTTCTTCGACAATCAGACACCGGAATCCGCTCGTGCACTGGTCGATTCGCTCCGCTCCGACACCGAGGTGGTTCCCACCCGTGGTGCATCGTTGTGCACGTTCCAGGAGACTGAGCGAATTCTCGCCGGTTTCCCCGACCAGCGGCTCGGCGCCGTGCACGCGGGTGGACGTGCGGGTGCGCCGACGCTGGCAGGTCTGCGGTTCGCTCGCGAGCACGGAATGAACGCGCCGACTGCGGACGAAGTGCGAGACAGTGGAGCCGCCCCGTTGGGCTCCGAGCAGGCCAACGCCGCCGAGACCACCAAGGACAAGCCCGCTCCTGCACCGACGGAACCGGTTCCCCCCGAGAAAGGACCGTGACGTGGCGCTGACCCCTGTCCTGAGCAGTTACTGGGACGACCCCGAATCATGGACCCTCGAAACCTACGAACGCCACGGCGGCTACGACGGCCTCCGCCGTGCACTCGAGATGCCCGCGGGCGACGTGATCGCCACGGTCAAGGACGCGGGACTTCGGGGCCGTGGAGGAGCCGGATTCCCGACGGGGATGAAGTGGAGCTTCATCCCGCAGGGTGACGGCAAGCCGCACTATCTCGTGGTCAACGCCGACGAGTCCGAGCCCGGCACGTGCAAGGACATGCCGTTGCTTCTGGCGACGCCGCAAGTCCTGATCGAGGGAATCGTGGTCGCGGCGTACGCAATTCGGGCGCACCGCGCCTACATCTATCTGCGAGGCGAGGTCGTCCCCGTGCTTCGACGTGTTCAGGCTGCAGTCGAGGAGGCCTATGCCTCCGGGTATCTCGGCAAGGACATCCTCGGCAGCGGATTCGATCTGGACGTCGTGGTGCACGCGGGCGCGGGCGCGTACATCTGCGGCGAGGAGACGGCTCAGCTGGACTCGCTGGAGGGTCGACGTGGGCAACCTCGACTACGGCCGCCGTTTCCTGCGGTGGCAGGTCTGTACGCGTGCCCGACGGTGGTCAACAACGTCGAGTCCATCGCGAGCGTCCCGTCGATTCTGCGCAACGGTGTCGACTGGTTCCGGTCCATGGGCAGCGAGAAGTCCCCGGGTTTCACGCTGTACTCGTTGTCGGGGCACGTGAGCACTCCCGGACAGTACGAGGCTCCGCTCGGCATCACACTGCGGGAGCTTCTGGACTACGCGGGCGGTGTGCGCGAGGGTCATTCGCTGAAGTTCTGGACGCCAGGCGGGTCGTCGACGCCGATCTTCACTGCCGAGCATCTCGACGTTCCGTTGGACTACGAGGGCGTCGGTGCAGCCGGATCCATGCTAGGAACCAAGGCATTGCAGATATTCGACGAAACGACGTGCGTCGTACGTGCGGTACGGAGATGGACGGAGTTCTACGCCCACGAATCCTGCGGCAAATGCACGCCGTGCCGCGAAGGAACGTACTGGCTCGTGCAGATCTACGAGAGGCTCGAAACCGGCCGCGGAACGGAATCGGATCTCGACACGTTGCTCGACATCGCGGACAGCATTCTCGGCAAGTCCTTCTGTGCCCTCGGCGACGGCGCAGTCAGCCCGATCACGTCGTCGCTGAAGCATTTCAGAGACGAGTACGCACAGCACATCGGCGCATCCTGCCCGTTCGATCCGCACCGCAGCACGCTGATGTCCGCCGAACTGACAGCGGGAGGGCTTTCGTCATGAGCACCTCGGTGGACACCGTCACCGTCAGCATCGACGGCCAGGAAATCCAGGTCCTTCCCGGCACCCTGGTGATACGTGCCGCGGAGCTGATCGGCATTCAGATTCCCCGGTTCTGCGACCACCCGCTCCTCGATCCGGTGGGGGCCTGCCGCCAATGTCTCGTCGAGGTGGAGGGCCAGCGCAAACCGTTGGCGTCGTGCACCACCATGGTGACCGACGGCATGATCGTTCGCACTCAGCTGAGCTCGCCGGTTGCTGCGAAGGCGCAGAAGGGCGTGATGGAGCTGTTGCTCATCAATCATCCGCTCGACTGCCCGGTGTGCGACAAGGGCGGCGAGTGCCCCCTGCAGAACCAGGCGATGTCGGCAGGCCGGTCCGAGTCACGGTTCGTCGAGGAGAAGCGCACGTATCCGAAACCGATTCCGCTGTCCACCGAGGTGCTGCTGGACCGCGAGCGGTGCGTGCTCTGCGCGCGGTGCACTCGATTCTCCTCGCAGATCGCGGGCGACCCGTTCATCGAGCTCGTCGAGCGAGGGGCGCTGCAGCAGGTCGGCATCTACGAGAACGAGCCGTTCGAGTCCTATTTCTCCGGCAACACCGTGCAGGTCTGTCCGGTCGGGGCACTGACCGGAGCGGCGTACCGATTCCGCGCTCGGCCCTACGACCTGGTGTCGACTCCGAGCGCCTGCGAGCACTGCGCCAGCGGGTGCGCGCAACGTACCGATCATCGCCGCGGAAAAGTGTTGCGCCGCCTGGCGGGAGACGACCCGACCGTCAACGAGGAATGGAACTGCGACAAGGGACGGTGGGCGTTCACGTACGCCACCGAGCCCGACAGGTTGACCACTCCGCTCGTGCGCACGGCAGACGGATCTCTGGAACCCGCGTCGTGGTCCGAGGCCATGGCAGTCGCGGCCGCGGGACTGAGCAAGGCCGATCGAGTGGGCGTGCTCGTCGGCGGCCGCGCAACCGTGGAGGATGCCTACGCGTATTCGAAGTTCACTCGGGTCACGTTGCGCACGAACGACATCGATTTCCGTGCTCGTGCACACAGCATCGAGGAGGCCGAGTTCCTCGCCTCGCATGTCGCCGGCGCCGACACGAACGTCACCTACGCGCGACTCGAGAACGCTCCCGCAGTGGTCCTGGTCGGATTCGAGCCCGAGGAAGAATCGCCCATCGTCTTCCTCAGACTGCGCAAAGCCGTCCGCACGAAGGGTCAGAAGGTGAAGGCCGTCGCGCCGTTCCTGTCGGCCGGGACGTGCAAGCTGGGCGCGTCGTTGATTTCCTGTGTGCCCGGCCAGGAGCCCGCGGCGCTCGCCGACCTCGGAGATCTGCCCGAGGGCAGTGTGATTCTGGTCGGCGAACGAGTGGCGGACACTGCTGGCGGCTACACGGCGGTCGTCGCCGCATCGCAGGAAACCGGTGCTGCCCTGGCCTGGATTCCTCGACGGGCAGGCGATCGTGGTGCGCTCGACATGGGAGCGCTGCCGACCCTTCTTCCCGGTGGGCGACCTGTCGGCGACGCAGGCGCGCGAACGGACCTCGCCGAGTTCTGGGGCACGACTGCAGTGCCCGACTCCCACGGGCTGGACACGACGGGAATCCTCGGCTCGGCGAGGTCGGGCGGCGCACTCGTGGTCGGCGGCGTCGAGCTCGCAGACCTGCCCGATCCCGCCGCCGCAGCAGCGGCGCTGAACAGCGCATCGTTCGTGGTCAGCCTCGAGATCCGCCACAGCAGCGTCACCGAACATGCGGACGTGGTGTTCCCGGTCGCTCCGGTGACCGAGAAGGCAGGGACCTATCTGGACTGGGAAGGCCGCTCGCGTTCCTTCGAGGCAGCGATTCCCGATTCGCGGTCGCTGACCGACGGCCGGGTACTCCATGCACTCGCCGCCCAGATGAACGCGCCCATCGGCCTTCCCGACGTCCAGAGCACGCGCAGCGAGATCGACAGGCTGGGATCCTGGACGGGCGCGCCTCCCCCAGCGCCGAGCCACGATCCATCTCCGACCCCGACACCGAGCGTCGGCGAAGCCGTTCTCGCCACCTGGAGAATGCTGCTGGATGCCGGCCGCATGCAGGACGGTGAACCGCATCTCGCCGGTACCGCGCGCACCCCGGTGGTGCGGCTGTCCCCCGGCACGGCGGCAGAGATAGGCGTCTCCGAAGGTGATCCGGTGACGGTGTCGTCGGGCGGGGGATCGATCACCCTCCCGCTGGCGATCACCGACCTACCCGATCGGGTGGTGTGGCTGCCGATGCGCTCGACCGGGTCCGAGGTCAACTCGGCACTCGGAGTAGGCAACGGCGCCGTCGTCCGTGTCGAAGGCGCGTCGTCGTGAGCGGGACGTTCGGGACGGACCCGTGGTGGCTCGTGGTCGCGAAGTCGCTGGCGATCTTCGTCTTCCTGATCCTGACACCGCTCGTCTGCATTCTCGTCGAACGGAAGGTCATGGCGCGTATGCAGAACCGCGTCGGACCGAACCGAGTAGGGCCGGGCGGAATGCTCCAGAGCCTCGCCGACGGCGTGAAGCTGGCGCTGAAGGAAGGGATCGTCCCCAAGGGCGTCGACAAACCGATCTACCTTCTGGCTCCGGTGATCGCGACGGTGCCCGCGTTCATGGCCTTCGCCGTGATTCCCTTCGGACCCGAAGTGTCGATCCTCGGCCACCGGACTGCCCTGCAGCTGACGGACTTTCCGGTCGGAGTCCTGTACATCCTTGCCGTCACATCCGTCGGTGTGTACGGAATCGTGCTCGCCGGGTGGGCGTCGGGTTCGACGTACCCTTTGCTCGGAGGGTTGAGATCCACCGCGCAGGTCATCTCGTACGAGATCGCGATGGGCTTGTCCTTCACCGCGGTTTTCCTGTACGCGGGCACCATGTCGACATCCGGAATCGTTGCCGCACAGTCGAACACGTGGTACATCTTTCTGCTGTTCCCGTCGTTCGCGATCTATCTGACGTCCATGGTGGGTGAAACCAACCGCGCTCCCTTCGACCTTCCCGAGGCCGAGGGTGAGTTGGTCGGCGGATTCCACACCGAGTACTCCTCCCTGAACTTCGCGATGTTCATGCTCGCCGAGTACGTCAACATGGTCACGGTGTCCGCACTCGCGACAACACTGTTCCTCGGCGGATGGCATGCACCGTTCCCGATCAGCCTGTGGGACGGCGCGAATGCCGGGTGGTGGCCGGTTCTGTGGTTCACGCTGAAGGTGTGGCTCTTCCTGTTCGTCTTCATCTGGCTGCGAAGCACGTTGCCGCGACTGCGCTACGACCAGTTCATGAATCTCGGCTGGAAGGTTCTGATCCCGATCTCGTTGATCTGGATAATGCTCGTGGCCACCGTCCGCGCGTTCCGCATCGAAGGATACGGATCACTGGCTGTCGCGCTGGTCGTCGTCAGCGCCGTCGTGGCTCTGTCGGTAGCGGTCTTCGTCCGGCGCCGGTTGCACCGCGAGCCGGACGAGCCGTCCCCACCGTCCACGCACGACGAACCGTTCGATCCGTTCGCCGGCGGTTTCCCCGTCCCACCGATGCCGGGACAGACACTGCCGACACCAGTGAAGGAGCGCAGCGATGCCTGAATTTCTCGGTCCGGTGGCAGGTTTCGGTGTCACGTTCTCGACGATGTTCAAGAAGCCGGTGACGGAGTTCTATCCCGAGGACAAGGTACCGACCGCTCAGCGTTACCACGGCAGGCACCAGCTCAATCGTTACCCCGATGGCCTCGAGAAGTGCATCGGGTGCGAGCTGTGTGCTTGGGCGTGCCCGGCGGATGCGATCTACGTCGAGGGCGCGGACAACACCGACGAGGAGCGCTGGTCCCCCGGTGAGAGATACGGGCAGGTCTATCAGATCAACTACCTCCGCTGCATCGGATGCGGGCTGTGCATCGAAGCCTGCCCGACGCGCGCGTTGACCATGACCAACGAGTACGAGTTGGCCGACGACAACCGCGCCGACCTCATCTACGAGAAGGACCGCCTCCTCGCGCCGATGGAACCGGGCATGGAACCCGCGCCACATCCCATGGCCGAGAACACGACTGCGGCCGACTACTACCGAGGGACGATCCGATGAGCACCGGAACCGCCGAGGCCGTCCAGTTCTGGCTGCTGGGCGGATTGGCGGTACTGGGTGCGATCGCGATGGTCTGCGCCACCAAAGCCGTGTACTCGGCTCTGTTCCTCGCGGTCACGATGATCATCCTGGCCGTGTTCTACATCGCGCAGGGCGCAGTGTTCCTCGGCGTCGTACAAGTCGTCGTCTACACCGGCGCGGTGATGATGCTGTTCCTGTTCGTGTTGATGCTCGTCGGGGTGGACTCGGCGGACTCGTTGACCGAAACGCTGAAAGGTCAACGGCCTGCCGCGATCGCCGCAGGCATCGGCTTCGGGCTCGTCGTCATCGGTGCGATCGGCAACGCATCGGTGGAGAGCGGGCGACCGGACTTCGTCGGACTCGACGCCGCCAATGCGGGCGGCAACGTCGAAGGCCTCGCCGAGCTCATCTTCGTTCGCTACCTCTGGGCGTTCGAACTCACCGGTGCGCTGCTGATCATCGCCACGGTCGGCGCGATGATCCTCGCCCACCGTGAGCGGTTCACCGAGCGGCAAGGTCAGCGCGAGCTGTCCGAGCAGCGCTTCCGCGACGGCACTCACGTCACGCCGATGCCGAGTCCCGGAGTGTATGCCCGGCACAACGCCGTCGACTGGCCCGCGCGTCTGCCCGACGGGTCACCGTCGGAGCTGTCCGTCAACCCGATGCACCGCGGTCACCGGGACGGTGAGATGTGAATCCCGAGAACTACCTGTATCTGTCGGTCCTCCTCTTCACGATCGGTGCGGCGGGTGTTCTGTTGCGCCGCAACGCGATCGTCGTGTTCATGTGCATCGAGCTCATGCTCAACGCCGCCAACCTCGCATTCGTGACGTTCGCCCGGATGCACGGCAATCTCGAAGGCCAGGTCTTCGCGTTCTTCACCATGGTGGTGGCTGCAGCCGAGGTGGTCGTCGGCCTCGCGATCATCATGACCATCTTCCGTGCCCGCCGCTCGGCCTCGGTCGACGACGCCAACCTGCTGAAGAACTGACATGGACGCCATCTGGCTGTTGCCGGCGCTGCCGCTGCTCGGCGCTGTCGTGCTGCTCGTCGGAGGCCGGCGAACCGATCGATGGGGACACGCGCTCGGAACCGTCATGGCCGCGGTGTCCTTCGGATTCGCCGTGGTCCTCTTCGTCGACATGCTGGGCCGGGCTGCAGACGACAGGGCCGTGACCACCACGCTGTTCAGCTGGGTTCCCGTCGAACAGTTGCAGGTGGACTTCGGCTTTCGCCTGGATCAACTGTCCATGTGCTTCGTACTTCTGATCACCGGTGTCGGCACGCTCATTCACGTCTACTCCATCGGGTACATGGCGGAGGACCCGGACCGGCGACGGTTCTTCGCGTACCTGAACCTCTTTCTCGCCGCGATGCTCCTCCTGGTGACAGCCGACAATTTCCTCGGACTGTACGTCGGCTGGGAAGGTGTGGGTCTGGCGTCCTACCTGCTGATCGGGTTCTGGCAGTACAAACCGTCGGCGGCGACGGCGGCGAAGAAGGCCTTCGTCGTCAACCGTGTCGGAGACATCGGACTGATGGTCGCGTTGATGATCATGTTCGCGAACTTCGGAAGCGTCTCGTTCACGGACGTCTTCTCCGGTACCGAGACTGCGTCCAGCGGAACACTCACCGCACTGGGCTTCGTTCTGCTCCTCGCAGCGTGTGGAAAGTCGGCCCAGGTGCCGCTGCAGTCGTGGCTCGGTGACGCCATGGAAGGCCCGACGCCGGTGTCGGCGTTGATCCACGCGGCGACGATGGTGACCGCCGGGGTGTATCTGATCGTCCGATCCGGACCCGTCTTCGAAGCAGCCCCCGCCGCGCAGACCGCGGTGATCGTCGTCGGTGCCGTGACACTGCTGTTCGGGGCCGTCATCGGTTGCGCGAAGGACGACATCAAGAAAGCGCTGGCCGCGTCGACGATGAGCCAGATCGGCTACATGGTTCTCGCTGCCGGCCTCGGTCCGTCCGGCTACGCATTCGCGATCATGCTGCTTCTCGCCCACGGATTCTTCAAGGCCGGACTCTTTCTCGGTGCCGGTTCGGTGATGCACGGCATGAACGACGAAGTGAACATGCGCAAGTTCGGCGGCTTGAGAACCGTCATGCCCGTCACGTTCGTCACCTTCGGTCTGGGTTACCTCGCGATCATCGGTGTTCCCCCGTTCTCGGGTTTCTTCGCCAAGGACAAGATCATCGAAGTCGCGTTCGGTGCCGGTGGAGTACAGGGCGCCGTGCTCGGAATCGTCACGCTCCTCGGTGCAGGCCTGACCGCGTTCTACATGACCCGAGTCATGGTGATGACCTTCTTCGGCCAGAAGCGCTGGGAGCCCGGCGCGCACCCACACGAGTCGCCGTCGACCATGACCGTGCCGATGATCGTTCTGGCGGTGGGTTCGGTTGCGGCTGGGGCCCTGTTCACCGTCGGTGGCGCGCTGACGCACTGGCTGGAACCGGTCGTCGGCGAGGCCCAGGAAGCGCACGTCGTACCCGCGTGGCTGGTGACCGTGATGGCACTGACGGTCGTGGCCGTCGGCGTCGGGCTCGCGTATCGCCGCTACGCGAGAACTCCCGTACCGCCGATCGCGCCGACACCCGTCACCGCGCTGACGGCTGCCGCACGAGTCGACCTGTACGGAGACGCCGTCAACGAAGCGTTTCTGATGCGACCGGGTCTGAAGCTGGCCGAGGCCGCGCAGCGTTTCGACGACGTCGCCGTCGAGGGCGGAACCCGCACTCTTGCGGGCGGGCTGACGTCGCTGTCCGCTCGCATTCGTGGCACGCAGACCGGGTACGTGCGCTCGTACGCTCTGACGATGCTGGCCGGTACGGCGGTAGTCCTCGCGATGATGGTGGCGGTGATGGTGTGGTGACTACTCTTCCGTGGCTGACCGTGTTGTGGCTGCTTCCGGTGGCAGGTGCTGTCCTGACCCTGATTTTGCCTCGTACGAGGCCACAGCTCGCGAAGGTGTGCGCGCTCGCGACCTCGCTGCTGACTCTGGCGGTCGCAGTGGTGTTGTTCGTCGGCTTCGATCCGTCCGGTGACGAATTCCAGTTCGTCGAATCCCACTGGTGGATCGAGTCGTTCGGAGCTCGATACGAGCTGGGAATCGACGGCATCGCTCTGGTGCTCGTCCTGCTGACCACGGTCCTGCTTCCGATCCTGCTGGTAGCCGGATGGAACGACCCGCGCGTCGGGCAGTCCACGCACGTCTATGTCGCATCGATTCTGATCGTCGAGTCGATGGTCCTGATGTCCTTCTGCGCCCTCGACGTGTTGCTGTTCTACGTCTTCTTCGAGGCCATGTTGATCCCGATGTACTTCCTCATCGGAGGATTCGGCGGACCGGGACGCGCCGCCGCGGCCGTGAAATTCCTGTTGTACAACCTCGTCGGCGGTCTGGTGATGCTGGCTGCGGTCATCGGGCTGTACGTCGTGGCGGGAACCTTCTCGTTCCGTGAGATCGCCGACACCGCTGCTCTCGGCGACCTCGGCGTCACCCCCGGAGTTCTGAACGCGTTGTTCCTCGGGTTCATGTTCGCTTTCGCCGTCAAGGCACCCCTGTGGCCGTTCCACTCGTGGCTACCCGATGCCGCCGTCGAATCCACCCCTGCCACAGCCGTTCTGATGATGGCCGTCGTGGACAAGGTGGGCACGTTCGCGATGCTTCGGTATTGTTTGCAACTCTTCCCCGAGTCGTCGTCGTACTTCGCGCCGGTCATCGTCACTCTCGCGGTCGTGGGCATCGTCTACGGCGCCGTACTGGCGATCGCGCAGACCGACGTGATGCGTTTGATCGCGTACACGTCGATCTCGCACTTCGGCTTCATCATTCTGGGAATCTTCGCCATGACCAGCCAAGGCCAGGCCGGTTCCGCGTTGTACATGGTCAATCACGGAATCTCCACGGCAGCACTGTTTCTCGTTGCCGGTTTCCTGGTTTCGCGTCGCGGCACCCGCGTCATCTCGCACTACGGTGGCGTCCAGAAGGTCGCACCGGTGCTGGCCGGCACCTTCCTCGTCGCCGGTCTGGCCACTCTGTCGCTTCCGGGGCTCGCACCGTTCGTCAGCGAATTCCTGGTACTGATCGGCACGTTCGCGAAGTATCACGTCGCTGCCGTCGTGGCATCGATCGCGCTCGTGCTGTCCGCGATCTACATCCTGTGGCTGTACCAACGGGTCATGACGGGACCACGCCGCGCTGAGAACGACGGAATGAAGGATCTCGTACCGCGTGAACTCGCCGTGATGGGCCCGCTCATCGTGCTGCTCGTCGTACTGGGCGTGTACCCGAAGCCCCTGCTGGACATCGTTTCTCCTGCTGTGCAGTCGACAGTGACCACCGTGCAAGGCATCGACAACGTGGCCGAAGTGCCGGAGGGACCCCGATGAACGACTCCGTCCTGACCGCGCCGAGCATCGAGTACAGCGTTCTGTCACCGATGCTGATCGTCTTCGCCGCAGCTGTTCTCGGCGTACTCGTCGAGGCGTTCGCACCGAGTGCCGCCCGTCGCCGCATCCAGACGACCCTCGCCCTGACTGCGACGACGGGGTCGCTGGTAGCGGTCGTCGTCCTGGCCGTGTCCGGCTCCAGCTCACCCGGCACCCGGGCCGTGATGGGCTCGGTCGTGGTCGACGGACCCTCACTGTTCCTCCAGGGCACCCTCCTGCTCGTAGCCGTGCCCTCGTTGCTCATGGTCGGGGAACGCTCACTCGAACGCACCCGGGTGGACTCCTTCGCCCCGCAGGCCTCCACCGTTCCCGGAAGTCTGTCCGAACGCCAGGCAGGCCAGGCAGGCGCGGCGCAGACGGAGGTGTTCCCGCTGACGATGTTCGCGATCGGCGGCCTTCTGCTGTTTCCCGCGTCGAACGATCTGCTCACGATGTTCGTTGCCCTCGAGGTGTTCTCGCTACCGCTGTACCTGATGTGCGGGTTGGCCCGTCGGCGCAGGCTCCTGTCGCAGGAAGCCGCGATGAAGTACTTCTTGCTCGGCGCGTTCTCTTCGGCGTTCTTCCTGTTCGGTACCGCGATGCTGTACGGGTACGCAGGCTCGCTCGAGCTCGGCCCCATCGGTGCTGCCATTGCTCTCGGCGACGGCAACGACGTGCTGGCCGTGCTCGGTACTGCACTCGTCGGTGTCGGCTTACTGTTCAAAGTCGGTGCGATTCCGTTTCATTCGTGGATTCCCGACGTGTATCAGGGTGCACCGACTCCGATCACCGCCTTCATGGCCGCCGCGACGAAGATCGCCGCGTTCGGTGCCATGCTCCGCCTGTTCTACATCGCACTGCCGGACCTGCGCGACGACTGGCGACCGGCGCTGTGGGCCGTCGCGATCGTCACGATGCTGGTGGGCGCTCTGCTCGCGGTCACTCAGACCGACATCAAACGGATGCTCGCGTACTCGTCGATCACCCACACCGGCTTCATTCTCACGGGCGTCGTCGCTCTGGACGCCGACGGGTTGTCCGCGACGATGTTCTATCTGTTCGTCTACGGGTTCAGCACTGTCTCGGCATTCGCCGTCGTCACCGTCGTGCGCGACGGCAACGGCGAGGTGACCGAACTGGCGCGATGGGCCGGCATCGGTCGTCGCTCCCCCGCGATCGCCGCCGTCTTCGCGTTGCTGCTGTTGTCGTTCGCGGGGATCCCGCTGACGGCTGGATTCGTCGGTAAGTTCGCAGTTTTCCAGGCTGCGGCCGGCAGCGGCGCGACCGCCCTCGTCGTCGTCGGGGTGCTCAGTAGTGCCATCGCCGCGATCTTCTACGTCCGCGTCATCGTTCTCATGTTCTTCGCCGAGCCCGTGGCCCCCACGAACGACAGTGACGACGGTGGGAGTCCCACCGTCGTCACTCCGGGTGTCGCAACAGCCGTGGCCATCGGCTTCGGCGTCGTCACGACTGTCGTTTTCGGTGTGTTTCCACAACCGCTGCTGGATCTCGCCGCGGGCGCGGCGGTCTGGTGAGTCCTACGGCGCCTTGACCGCCAGGACCGAGACCGGCGAGGTCAGCAGCAGACGCTGACTGACACTGCCGAGCAGGGCCTTTCCGACCCGGCTGCGCTTCCTTATTCCGATCACCAGACGCGTGACATCGGGAAACACTTCCAACTCGTCGAGAACGGCGGCGACAGGGTCGCGGTCCTCACGCCCCTCACGTTCGACGACGGTGACCTTGCAGTCTTCCGGAAGCACGGAGAGGTCGAGCTTTCCCAGCGTCAGGTTGACCGCGATCAGATCGGTGCCGAGAAGCGCCGCCTCGTCCGCCGCGGCGGACAGCGAATGGATGCCCTCGGGGCTGTCGGTCACTGCAACCAGAACTGACATGAAATTACCTCTCTCGGTGTTGCGAACCTCTAGGAGTATTCCTTGCGGAACCGGGTTTCCAGTTCTTCGAGCGTCTGGCCGCGCGTCTCCGGCACCTGAGTGATGCAGAAGATGAGCGCGATCACACCGAGACCGACGAAGATGAAGAACGTGGCCGCAATCCCGAAGGCTGCTACGACCGGCGGGAACAACAGCGCAATCGCCGCGTTCGCAATCCACAGCGCGAAGACACACAGGCCGATCGCGAAACTGCGAATCTTCAGGGGGAAGATCTCCGCGAGCATCAACCACGCCAGAGGTCCGATGGTTCCCTGCATGCAGAACACGAACAGGACGACGAACACCAGAATGAAGTATGCCTTGACCGTGCCGTCCGGCAGTAGAAGCGCGGACAAGCCGACGAGAAGGTGGAACGTTGTAGTCAGCGAGAAGCCCGCGATCAGCATGGTCCGCCGGTTGACCTTGTTCATCAGAAATATGCCGACCGTGATTCCGAGAACACTGAACAATCCGTTGAGGGTGTTCGCGATGATTGCTGCGCTGGACGAGAACCCGGCATCGCTCAACAATTGGGTTCCGTAGTACATCACCGAGTTGATACCGGTGATCTGGTTGGCGACACCGAGTCCGACGCCGATGTAGATCAATCGACGAATCCAGCGGACGGACAGATCCGTGACACCACCGGTCTTCGCCAGTTTCTCTTCCTCGGCGAGTCGGTGCACCTCGGCCATCTCGGCCTGTGCGCGTTCTTCCGACCGAACCTGCCTGAGTACTTCCAGGGCCTCGTCCTCGCGCCCCTGAAGAACGAGCCAACGCGGGCTTTCGGGCATGCGCAGCATTCCGAAGAAAAGCACGATTGCGGGAGCTACCGCAACGAGAAGCATGAAGCGCCAGACGGACTCGTGCTCACCCCAGATGTTGAAGATGATCGCGTTGATCACGAAGGCTGCGAACTGCCCGCTGACGATCATGACCTCGTTGCGCGTGACCAACGAACCGCGCCGCTCCACGGGGGAAATCTCCGACAGGTAGACGGGCACCGTCGCCGATGCGCCACCGACAGCGAGGCCGAGTACGAAGCGGAACACGGCCAAGATCTCCCAGCTCGGTGACAGCACGCACCCGAGCGTTCCGACCATGAAGACCAGAGCGAGCATGATGATGTTGTGGCGTCGGCCGAATCTGTCGGACAGGCGCCCGCCCACCAGTGCGCCGATAGCCGCACCGAAGATGAGAATACTGACGACGAACCCCTCCGTGAACGAGGTGAGCGACAAGTCGTCACGCAGCGGTTCGAGCGCTCCGTTGATCACTCCGGTGTCGTATCCGAAGAGCAAGCCACCGAACGTCGCAATCACCGCGATGATGCCTAGCCGATGACTGTGTGTTCCTACTGTATCCGGTGGAAGAACTGCACCGGTCGATCCGTCACTACGGGTCATCTCGATCCAATCTTGTGTGCGCGCGGAGGACGGATCCTGAGCACGCATCCGATTCCTTGTACTTATGTCTTTACATATTTCTAGCTTGCTGAGAACTGGATCACAAGTTCCCTCCGTGGGACACCTCCTCACTGAATCGATCCGACCTGGGCGGACCGGGTCGACTTTTATTCGCGGTTACGCTTCTGATGTGCAACATCAAACGGCAAATTCTGCTCGATCAGCTCGTCGTTCTCGGGGTTGGCGAGTAGCCGCGGTTCTCGTTGCCGCCTGCTGCGTACTGATCGGTGCGACGGGTGTCGTCGCCTACTTCAGCGACACGCAGAACAGGTACGTGGTGGGGCTGGCGTCGTTCGCGCCCATCCTCATGGCGTTCTCCTTGCTCGGTATCGCCGTTGCCGCGGTGTCCCGACGCTGGATCCTGGCAACGGCATCGACCGTCGTCGCGGTGACGGCGTCGGCATTGCTCGCGCCCGTGTACATCGCGAGCGACCGAGCGGACGCCGACACACCCGGCCGGGGGCAGGACATCGACGTGCTGCAAGCCAACCTGATGCTCGGGCTGGCCGATGCGGGCAACGTGCTGGACCTCGTCCGATCACAGGACATCGACGTCTTCACCGCACAAGAACTGACGTTCGACGCAGAGAGCGCGCTCGACGCCGCCGGGATCGCCGAGCTGCTCCCGTACCGCTACACCAGGCCGACACCGGGCGGCGGCGGAGGTACCGGCATCTTCAGTCGATTCCCGATCTCCGGAGAGCGCGAGCTCCCGGTATTCACTCTGTCCAACCTGGCGGTCGATCTGAACGTCGGTACCGACGACCCCGTCCGCGTTTACTCGGTCCATCCGGTGCCGCCTTATCCATCGCCGACGCCACTGTGGGCATCGGAGATGGACATGATCCGATCCGAGGTGTCGACAGCCACTTCGATGACCAACGTGATCGTCAGCGGTGACTTCAACTCCACCAGATCTCACAGCAAGTTCAGGCACATCCTCGACGTCGGGTACGAGGACGCAGCGGACGCCACGGGTAGCGGCTTGATTCCGACCTACCCCACCGACAAGTCGTATCCACCTGTCGTCGGGATCGACCACGTCCTGACCCGTGGCGCACACGCCACCGCACTGGAACGGATTGCGATCGTCGGGTCGGATCATCACGGACTGATCGCCGAGATTCGACTGCAATGATCGTGGTTGTATCGCCGTTTCGAACCGATCAGTATCGTCGTCTGATTAGATAAACTGTCAACTATCTGCGGGTCGGTCATGTACGGGATGTAGAGGTCCTTGAAATGAGTTCGCTGCACGAGTGGTGGTCGCAACGGACCGACTACGTGTGGAACGTCGCCTACTCGCAGAGCCATCCGATCCTCCGCCAGAGCCGCGTCGCAATCGGATTGTGCTGCTGGTTCTACGGGCTGATCTGCCTGCTCGCGATTGCGACGCCGGTGGTGTCGAGCACCGTCGACATCGCTGTGATCGGAACCTTCGGGGTCAGCTCGATGGTCGTCGGTTGCCTCTGGATACGCGGACCGTGGCCGGCGTACAGGCACTCCTTGCTCTTCGTCGCGTTCGCCGAAATCGGCGTCGCCGCCGTTCTGTTCTCTCTCGACGATCGCCCCGTGGCGCTTCTGTGCTCGGCCCTGTTGGCCGTGATGGGAAATTACGTGTCCGCGTATCACGACACCCGGGTGTTCGTGGCCCATCAGTTGTGGGCTCTGTGCACGTGCGCCGCTCTCTACGTCCTGGCGATCTCCTACTCCGACGCCGATTTCGCGCAGATGACGGCGTATCTCATCGTTCTCGTCATGGTTCTGGTGTCGTCCCCGATCCTCACTCAGGCGTACCTGACGTTTCTCAAGAGGGATGCCGCCGTCGCACACTTCGACCCGTTGACCGGTCTGCGGAACCGTCGCGGACTCGACTCGGCCGTCGGTGTGATGGCCGACGGAGCAGCGGGCGTCGCGGTCCTCGTCGCAGATCTGGACAACTTCAAGGCGGTCAACGACGGATTCGGTCACAGCTTCGGCGACGATGTTCTGCGCAAGACAGCCCAGGCCATCAACGCGAATTTTCCTCTTCCAGCCGTGACCGCTCGCACCGGCGGTGAGGAATTCGTCGTGGTCTCCGCCGGACCGCTGTCGGAGATGTCCCGGGCGGCCGAAGCGCTGCGCGATGCGATTCCGGCCTGCAATTCCGCAGGCGTGACCACCACGAGCATCGGCATCCACTATCGGGAGATCGCGATCCAGGCCGTCCCCGAACTACTCGACGAGTTGCTCGACAGCGCCGACACCGCGATGTACCGAGCCAAGAGCCACGGCGGCAACTCGGTGGAGATCGACGTCTACGACGGTGACATCAGGACCGGTTCCTGATGGCATCATGAGCGAATGAGTTCCAACGATCTCTTCGGAGGCCCACGGAGATTGGCGGCTGTCGTGGCTGTCATCGTCGTCGTCGCACTTCTCGCTCTCGGAGCCACTGTTCTCGTTCGCCATCTCCTCGGACCACCGGAAGGTCCGTCGCCGTACGACACTCCTGCGTCCTCGGAGGTGTCGACTCCGTGACCGAACCGGACCGCGCGCATCGACAGTTCGCGTCGACGGTTCGGTTCGACTGGGGCACCTCGGGTGCATCGGCAATCGCTTCCGGCGCGGACGTTGCCGTCGTCGTCGACGTTCTGTCGTTCACCACCACGTTGACCGTCGCCGCCGATGCCGGTACCGCGGTGGTGCCCTGGGCCGTCGGGCAGGATTCGGCCACCGAGTACGCGCGCCGCACCGGTGCCGTCTTGGCGGTACGGCGGCGCGATGCGGGCCCGGGCGACATCAGCTTGTCCCCGGCCACGCTCCGATCGGGGACGCCGCCACACCGGCTCGTGCTGCCGTCGCCGAACGGGTCGACGATATCCGCGCAGCTGGCTTCCGAGGTACCGGTTTGCACAGGGGTCTCGCTTCGCAACGCACCGGCTACGGCGCAGTGGATCGCCGCGACCACCGATACCGACGCCGTCGTTGCGGTCATCGCCGCCGGAGAACACTGGCCGAACGGTGCCCTGCGACCGAGCGTCGAGGACCTGTGGGGAGCCGGATTCCTCCTCGCGGAACTGGCCGACAGGCGCCCGGACTGCAGCCTGTCGCCGGAGGCGGAGATGGCCCGCAACGCGTGGAAGGCCGTGTCCGGTCGGCTCCCCCACGCGCTGGCCGAATCGGCGTCGGGACGCGAACTGATCGACTCGGGGTACGAGATCGACGTCACGATCGCTGCGGAAGTCGGCTCCTCGCGATCCGTGCCCGTACTGACGTCAGGAATGTTCGTCGACGCGGCATCGCACGACGACGCTGTGTGACCGGCGCAACATTTCACTGTCCCGCCCGAGCCCCGGAACTGCGAAAACGTCGACGACGTGCGGACACGAGGGTGTCCGTTATTTGGTCTTTGATACCCGATCACGGATCATACGAGCGTGAGCATTCCGAACGTCGCCCCGAAGACGACCGTTGTCGTACCCACGTACAACGAACGCGAGAACCTCCCGAAGCTCGTCGAGCTTCTCGCCGGTCTGGAACTCGAGAACCTTCATGTGCTCGTGGTCGACGACAACTCCCCCGACGGCACGGGCAAGCTCGCCGACGAACTCGCCGAGACAGGGCCTTTGCCGGTGACGGTTCTGCACCGCACCGAGAAGAACGGGCTCGGCCGGGCGTACGTGGCCGGCATGAGCCGCGCACTCGACGACGGTGCGGACATCGTCGTCCAGATGGACGCGGACCTGTCCCACCCCGCCGACGTCATCCCCACGATGGTGCGCACGCTCACGACGACGGACGCAGCCGTCGTACTGGGTTCGCGCTACGTCCCGGGCGGAGCCGTGGCCAGCGATTGGCCCTGGCATCGGAAGGCACTGTCTGCATGGGCCAACTTCTACGTCAACGCGATTCTTCGGTTGAAGGTCAAGGACGCTACCGCGGGCTTCAAAGCCTGGCACGCTGCGACTCTGCGGGCGATCGACGTGAAGTCGGTCGAGAGCAACGGCTATGCGTTCCAGGTGGAGATGAACCACCGCACCGTCCGACGCGGCTTGAAGATCGCCGAGGTCCCCATTCGCTTCGAGGAACGCAACGACGGCGAATCCAAGATGAGCCTCGCCGTGCAGCTCGAATCCGCAGCCGTACCGTGGAAGTTGCTCTTCGGAGTCAGGCGGCCTTGACCTTCGCCGCGTAGGTGTCGACGTACTCCTGGCCCGAGAGCTCCATCAGCGAGTACATCACCTCGTCCGTCGCGGACCGCACGACGGCGTGGTTGCCCGCGTGCTCTCGGTATCGAGCGAAGTCGATGGGCGCGCCGAACTTCACGACGATCTTCGCCGGTCGCCACATCCGGCTGCCGACCGGATTGAATTTCTCGGTACCGAACATGACCACGGGAACGACGGGCGCCCCGGATTCCAGCGCAACTCTCGCCATTCCTGTCTTCCCCTTGTACAGCCTGCCGTCCGGAGACCTCGTCCCTTCGGGGTAGATGGCCCATATTCCGTTGTCGGCAAGTATTTTTCGTGCTGCAGCCAGGGCTGGATCGCCCGCCCCTGCACCGGAGCGGTCGACGGGGACCTGACCTGCACTCGTGTAGAACCAGCACAGCACCCGACCCTTGAGGCCCGATCCCGAGAAGTACTCGCTCTTGGCGATGAAACGGATTCTCCGCCTGACGACCAACACCAGGAAGAACGAGTCGACAACCGTCAGGTGGTTACCCGCAAGAATGACGGGGCCGGACTGCGGCAGATGCTCCATGCCCTCGATGCGTGGTCTCCCCAGCAATCGCAGAACAGGGCCGATCAGAACGTACTTGAACATCCAGTACCACATGGGCGGTGCACTCCCTCGAGTCTGCCGAAAACAACGAGTCGTGGACATCGTCTCCGTCCATAGTAGACACTGTCTACTATGGACGGGCACGAAACGCCCGCCGCGCGTTTGATCGACGCGGCGGAGACGCTGTTGGAGACCGAAGGAATTTCAGGGGTGACGGTCAGATCCGTCGCACGGGCCGCGGGACTGTCGCACGGCGCACCACGGCGCTACTTCCCGACCCTCGCAGCTCTGCACGCCGCCGTAGCGCAGCGGGGCCTGCACGACCTCCGCCGGAGAATCGAACTCGAAGTAGGCGCGAACACCGACCCCGCGCGGCGGTTGAAGGCCGCGGCCCTCGCCTATGTGCGCTACGCCGTCGAACGACCCGCCATGTTCGCACTCGTGTTCCGTCACGACGTTCTCGCGAACTCGGGAATGCATCTTCGCGGAACGTCGTTGCCGCTGTTCGCGTTCGTCACCGACCTCGTCGAACCGTTGGCAGGCACCGACGCTCACGTCCGAGCAGTACAGGTCTGGACGGCGGTCCACGGAATCGCTGCGCTGAGCTCGACGACCGCACTGTCGGTGGTCACCGAGGTCGACTCGACCGCTCTGGTGAATGCAGCGGTCGAGTCGATCGTCGACGCACGCCGAAGCGACGCCATCCGAGCCGACGAGAATCAGCCGGCTATGGATTTCACCGACGCGGGCAGCTGACGGACGCTCGTGTACGGGCCGACCACCGCAGCACCGAAAGGCCGGGACAACAGGACCCGAGCCACGTCGCGCACCTCGCTCACGGTCACCTGATCGATCCGGGCCAGGGTCTCCGAGATGTCCCGATGATTGCCGTAATTGAGCTCGCTGCGGCCTATCCGGTTCATCCGTGACCCCGAATCCTCCAGCCCGAGGACGAGTCCGCCGCGCAACGAGCCCTTCGCTCGCGCGCACTCCTCCTCGGTGATGCCGTCGGAGGCGACCTGTGCGAGAACCTCACGCACCACCGTCGTCACCTCGGCGAGGTTCTCGGGCTGACACCCGGCGTACACCGAGAAGGCCCCGGAATCGGAGAAGGTGTCCACCGACGAGTAGACCGAATAGGCCAGCCCGCGCTCTTCACGGATCTCCTGGAACAGGCGCGACGAGAGCCCGCCTCCCACAGCCGCATTGAGTACGGACAGCGCCCACCGGTGTCCCTCGTGCCTACCGAACGCGCGCACACCGAGCGACAGATGAGCCTGTTCGCTGTCTCGTCGTTCGAAACGAAGTTCGGGACGATGACGAAGTCTCGCCAGACCGTCGCGCCGGGGAGCAGGCTTGACGCCCTTGTGCAGATGACCCGCGAATGCGCGTTTGACCAACGCCACCGCCTGGCGGTGATCGACGTTGCCCGCCACCGCCACGACCATCCGCTCCGGTGTGTACCGACGCGTGTGGAAGGAACGCAGCTGAGCGCGCGTCATGTCCTCGATGGATTCCACGGTCCCGATGACGGGCCGGCCGAGCGGATGATCACCGAACATCGCCTCGATGAACAGATCACCGAGGAGATCCTCCGGATCGTCGTCGCGCATCGAGATCTCCTCGAGAACGACCTGACGCTCGACGTCGACATCACTTGCACGACAACGCCCGCGGAGGACGACATCACTGACGAGGTCGATTGCCAAACCGAGATCGTCGTCGAGGACGTGAGCGTAGAAGCACGTGCTCTCTTTCGAGGTGAACGCGTTCAGTTCACCGCCGACCCCGTCCATGACCTGAGCGATCTGCAACGCGCTCCGCGTCGGCGTCGACTTGAACAGCAGATGCTCCAGGAAATGAGCGGCACCGGCCACCGACGGACCCTCGTCCCGCGAACCCACGCCCACCCATACACCGACCGACGCCGACCGAACTCCCGGCACGAACTCGGTGACCACACGAAGACCACCGGGCAGCGTGGTGCGTTCGACACCCAGGTTCTGCCCGGCGGGATCCGAAACGGCAGAACGGTACGTCCCGTAGGAACGTACCGTTCTGCCTTGTTGCTTCTTACTCAGCGTTTGCCTCGGCAGGTGCGTCGGCCGGAGCCGAATCGGACGAGCCTGCAGCAGCTGCTCCCTCTTCCTCGACGGGAACGAGGCTGATCTTGCCGCGGTTGTCGATATCGGCGATCTCCACACGAAGCTTCGATCCGACGCTCACGACGTCCTCGACCTTGTTGATGCGCTTGCCGCCGCCGAGCTTCGAGATGTGCACCAAGCCGTCGCGGCCGGGAAGCAGCGAAACGAATGCACCGAAAGCCGTTGTCTTGACGACGGTTCCGAGGAAGCGCTCGCCGACCTTCGGCAACTGCGGATTGGCGATGGCGTTGATCTTGTCGATCGCGGCCTGAGCGGACGGACCGTCCGCTGCACCGACGTAGACGGTGCCGTCATCTTCGATCGAGATGTTGGCGCCGGTCTCCTCGGTGATGGAGTTGATCATCTTGCCCTTGGGTCCGATGACCTCGCCGATCTTGTCGACGGGAACCTTGATGGCCGTGACACGAGGTGCGTACGGGCTCATCTCGTCCGGCGCGTCGATGGCCTCGGCCATGACCTCGAGGATCGTGGTGCGTGCGTCCTTCGCCTGCGACAGCGCGCCTGCCAGAACCTTCGACGGGATTCCGTCGAGCTTGGTGTCCAGCTGAAGTGCCGTGACGAAGTCCTTGGTACCAGCGACCTTGAAGTCCATGTCGCCGAAGGCATCTTCGGCGCCGAGGATGTCGGTCAATGCAACGTAACGGGTTTCGCCGTCGACCTCGTCGGACACCAGGCCCATGGCGATGCCCGCGACGGGAGCGCGCAGCGGCACACCGGCATTGAGCAAGGACAGCGTCGACGCGCAGACCGAACCCATCGAGGTCGAGCCGTTGGAGCTCAGCGCCTCGGAGACCTGGCGGATGGCGTACGGGAACTCGGCCTGGCTCGGCAGAACCGGCAACAGCGCGCGCTCGGCGAGCGCACCGTGGCCGATTTCGCGACGCTTCGGCGATCCGACGCGACCGGTCTCACCGGTCGAGTACGGCGGGAAGTTGTAATGGTGCATGTAGCGCTTGGACGTCTCGGGTCCGAGCGAGTCGACCTGCTGCGCCATCTTGACCATGTCGAGTGTCGTGACACCGAGGATCTGCGTCTCGCCGCGCTCGAACAGCGCCGAGCCGTGGGTACGCGGAATGATCGCGACCTCGGCGGACAGCGAACGAATGTCGGTGACGCCACGGCCGTCGATACGGAAGTGGTCGGTCAGGATGCGCTGACGCACCGACTTCTTGGTCAGCGCGCGGAACGCGGCACCGATTTCCTTCTCACGACCCTCGAACAAGTCGGAGACCTGCTCGAGTACCTGAGCCTTGACCTCGTCGAGCTTGTTCTCGCGCTCGGCCTTGCCTGCGATCGTCAGTGCTTCGCTCAACGGGATCTGAGCTGCATTGGCGACGGCGTCGTAGACGTCGGACTGGTACGGCGGGAACAGGGGGAAGTCACCGGTCGGCTTGGAGGCCTTGGCGGCGAGCTCCTGCTGTGCGGTACACAGCGCAGCAATGAACGGCTTCGAGGCTTCGAGCCCCTCGGCCACGATGGATTCGTTCGGTGCCTGTGCACCGCCCTCGATGAGCTCGATGACGTTCTCGGTGGCCTCGGCCTCGACCATCATGATCGCGACGTCGGCGTCGGCGCCGGAGCCCGAGACGATGCGTCCCGCGACGACCATGTTGAAGACGGCCTTCTCGAGCTGCTCGACCGTCGGGAACGCGACCCACTGCTTGTCGATGAGCGCGACACGCACACCACCGATGGGGCCGGAGAACGGCAGGCCTGCGATCTGCGTGGACGCGGATGCCGCGTTGATGGCCACGACGTCGTAGAGATCGGCCGGGTTGAGGCTCAGGACGGTGATGACTACCTGGATCTCGTTGCGGAGACCGTCGACGAACGTCGGGCGCAGCGGCCGGTCGATGAGGCGGCAGGTGAGGATGGCGTCGGTGGAGGGGCGACCCTCACGACGGAAGAACGATCCGGGGATGCGTCCGGCGGCGTACATCCGCTCTTCGACGTCGACCGTCAGCGGGAAGAAGTCGAACCCTTCGCGCGGGCTCTTGCCTGCCGACGTGGCGGACAGCAGCATGGTGTCCTCGTCGAGGTAGGCAGCGACGGCGCCGGATGCCTGCTGGGCGAGGCGACCGGTCTCGAACCGGATGCTGCGCTTGCCGTAGGTGCCGTTGTCGATGACGGCAGTTGCTTCGTAGACGCCTTCTTCGACGTCCAGGTTGGTGGTGTCTGTCATTCTCTTCTTCTCGTCCTCTCGTCTTTGCCGTGCGCGCACCGACGGACCACTGGCCCCGCTGCCATGTGCAGGCAGGGCTGCGGTCGCTGTTGCTCGGGGGCGGCCATCGATCGAAGCCCTGGGGACGAGAGCTTCGTCCGCCAAGGCCACTACCGAAGACCGACACCCTGGGTGCATCGGGCGAACACGGCGATGTGCGAACACCCATGTGTTCGCTTGTCTTGCTGGCGTGCCAAACACAGATAGCCAACGAGGAACAGTCTAAGCACTGCCTCGTTGGCTACTGCATATTTCGAAGACGGCCCACTTTCGCGGGCGCGTCGGCGCCGATGTTATCGACGCAGTCCCAGACGCTCGATGAGCGAACGGTACCGGGTGACATCCACCTTCGCGATGTACTTCAGCAGGCGACGACGACGTCCCACCAGCAGCAGCAGGCCGCGGCGGGAGTGGTGGTCGTGCTTGTGCTTCTTCAGGTGCTCGGTGAGGTCGGTGATGCGCTTGGTGAGCATCGCGACCTGCGCCTCGGGCGAACCGGTGTCGGTCGGGTGCAAGCCGTACTCGCCGAGAACGGCCTTCTTCTGTTCGGTGGTCAATGCCACTGGTACTACTCCTGATCACTGACGTCCGCGGGAAAGGAAAGCGGCGCAGCCACCACGGACCGCAGCATGCACCGAGAAGGCAGCCTACCAGGAGAGGCAGCCGGTCACGAAAGTCGGTCGGTCAGGGCGGCGCGGGCCTTCTCCGCGTCCCGACCCATCTCCTCGATCAAATCGTCGATCGATTCGAACTTCTCCATTCCGCGAATCCGCTCGACGAAATCGACCGCGACGTGCTGCCCGTAAAGGTCACCGTCACTGTCCAACACGAACGCCTCGACCGTCCGGGTCCGACCCGAGAACGTCGGGTTGGTGCCGACGGACACGGCAGCGCGGTGACGTTCACCCGGAGTCACGGTGCCGATGACCGGGCCGGGACCGAGCACGGTGAACCACGCCGCATAGACGCCGTCCGCCGGGATGGCCGAATACATCGGTGGCGCGACGTTCGCCGTCGGATATCCCAGTTGGCGTCCGCGACCGTCGCCGTGCACGACGACGCCCTCGACGCGGTGAGGACGCCCCAACGCAGCAGCAGCCGCGGACACGTCACCCGCGTCGACACACGAACGGATGTACGTGGACGAAAAGGTGACCGCATGCTCGGCCAGAAGATTGACGCCGTCGACGGCGAAACCGGATCGGTCGCCGACCTTGCGCAGCAACTCGACGTTGCCGAGCGCCTTCTTGCCGTAGGTGAAGTTCTCCCCCACCACGACCTCGGCGACATGCAACCGCTCCACCAGAATCTCGTGGACGTAGCGCTCCGGCGTCAGCTTCATCAGTTCGGGAGTGAACGGCATCACGCAGAACACGTCGATGCCCAATTCTTCCGCCAGCTCGGCCCGACGCGTGAGCGTCGTCAGCTGCGCCGGATGCGTTCCGGGCCGCACCACTTCCATCGGGTGCGGATCGAAAGTCATGAGCACACTGGGTATTCCACGCTCCTCGGCCGACGTCACCGCACGGCTGATCAACTGGGCGTGACCACGGTGGACGCCGTCGAATACGCCGATCGTGAGAACACAACGACCCCAGTCGGCAGGTACATCGTCGAGACCTCGCCATCTCTGCACGAGGAGAAGCCTACGGCCCGCGTCGGCGTGGGTCACTTCCGGATGGACATGTCGCGGCGAACAGCAGTGGACAAACCTGCAAACACTCTGCCAAGATTTCGGCGTGCCGAACTTATTTCTTCGACGCATCGCAGCCGTCCTGCTCGGCGTTGCGATTCTGGCGGGCTGCGCCCGCTCCGTAGGCGACGACGAACCGATCATCGCCGACGACGGGCGCCCGCTCGTCCTCACGACGTTCACGGTGCTTGCAGACATGGCACGCAATGTCGCCGGGGACCACCTGCGCGTCGAGTCGATCACCAAGGCCGGCGCCGAGATCCACGGATACGAGCCGACGCCGGGAGATCTGCGGACGGCAGAGGGAGCCGAGCTCATTCTCGACAACGGCCTGGGACTCGAATCGTGGTTCGAGAAGTTCGTCGAACGAGTTCCCGCACCGCACGCCGTCGTCAGCGCTGGTGTCGAGCCCGTGTTCATCCGTGACGACGCGTACGCCGGGAAGACCAACCCACACGCCTGGATGTCTCCCGTCGTCGCCGAGACCTACGTGGACAACATCGCCGCGGCGTTCGTGCGCCTCGATCCGGCCAACGAGTCGGACTACCGCGCCAATGCCGAGAGCTACAAGCTCGAATTGCGCGCTGTCGGCGACGAGCTGAAGCGCGATCTCGATCGGCTGCCCGCCGAGCAACGTGCCCTCGTGTCGTGCGAGGGTGCGTTCAGCTATCTCGCCCGGGACTTCGACCTGCAGGAGGCCTACCTCTGGCCGGTCAACGCCGAGCAGGAAGGCACGCCGAAGCAGGTGGTGTCCGCGATCCGGTTCGTCGAGGACAACGACGTACCCGCGGTGTTCTGCGAGTCGACCGTGTCCGACAAGGCACAGCTGCAGGTAGCCGAGGACACCGGAGCACGCTTCGGCGGCAAACTGTTCGTCGACTCGCTCAGTGATCAGGACGGTCCCGTACCCACCTACCTCGACCTTCTCGCATACGACGCTCGCACCATCACCGACGCACTACTCGGAAAGCCGGAATGACCACCATGACACCAGCACTGGACATCGTCGGAGTCTCCGTCGCCTACCGTGAGGTGACCGCACTGAGCGACGCCTCCCTCACCCTCGAATCCGGCCGCGTCTGCGGCCTCGTGGGCATGAACGGATCCGGCAAGTCGACCCTGTTCAAAGCGATCATGGGCGTCGTCCGACCGAACACCGGATCCATTCGAATCCATGGAGGGGCGCCCGCCGCCGCCCGCAAGAACGGGACGGTCAGTTATGTCCCACAGAGTGAGTCGGTGGACTGGACGTTCCCCGTCAGCGTCCGAGACGTGGTGATGATGGGTCGCTACGGGAAGCAGAATTGGATGCGCTCACCGCGTGCACGGGATCACGACGCCGTCGACGCCGCCCTGGACCGAGTGAACCTCACCGACCTCGCGGATCGCCAGATCGGCCGACTGTCGGGCGGCCAGCGCAAACGAGCGTTCGTGGCGCGAGCCATCGCCCAGGAGGCGTCACTCCTGCTGCTCGACGAACCGTTCGCAGGGGTGGACAAGCGCACCGAGGCCACCATCACTCGGTTGCTGAAGGAAATCGCGGCGGCCGGCTCGACGATCCTCGTCTCGACGCACGACCTGCACGCTCTCCCGGATCTGTGCGACGAGGCCGTCCTGCTTCAACAGCGGGTCCTGATGCACGGAGATCCCCGAGAGGTTCTGAAACCGGACAACCTGGCATTGGCCTTCGGCGTCTCGACCACATCGGAAGCGAGCTGACCATGGTTCTCGTCGACATCATCGTCGAACCTCTGCAGTACACCTTCATTCAGCGTGCGCTGCTCGTGACGGTCGTCGCATCGATCGTGTGCGCGGTGTTGAGCTGCTGGCTCGTGCTGATCGGATGGTCGCTCATGGGCGACGCCGTCTCGCACGCCGTCCTTCCCGGCGTGGCGCTGTCCTATCTACTCGGCGCACCGTTCGCGATCGGCGCACTGCTGTTCGCACTGATCGCCGTCGGAGCGATCGGCGTCGTCCGCAACACCACCTTGGTGAAGGAGGACGCCGCGATCGGGGTGGTGTTCACCACTCTGTTCGCGCTCGGTGTCGTGTTGATCTCGAAGTTTCCGAGCCAGATCGACCTCAATCACATACTGTTCGGCAACCTCCTCGGAGTGTCACGCGGCGACATGTGGCAGGTGATCGTGCTCGGCGGTCTCGCGTTCGGCGTGATGGTCGCCAAGCGCCGGGACTTCACGCTGTTCGCGTTCGACCGCACGCAGGCTCAGGCCGTCGGCATCTCCCCGACCGTGCTCTCGGGTCTGATGTTGACGCTGCTCGCCCTCACCACCGTCGTCGCGCTTCAGGCCGTCGGAGTGATCCTCGTGGTCGCCATGCTCATCACGCCAGGCGCCACCGCGTACCTGCTGACCGATCGCTTCGGGCGGATGCTCGTGCTCGCGCCGACCATCGGCGTCGGCTGCGCCGTGGTGGGCATCTACGTCAGCTTCTACCTCGACGTGTCGTCAGGCGGCATGGTTGTGCTGGCACAGGGACTGGTGTTCCTGCTCGCGTACCTGTTCAGCCCGAGCCAGGGTCTGGTGACTCGCGCGGTGCGCAGGCGCACGGAGGTCGCGGCCTGAACGCGCCGGAGGCAACGTGTCATTTCCGAGTGGATTGCCTAAGCTCGCTTTCGTGGCGGAAAGAACCGGTGAACCTATCGCGGCCGAAAACGTGCAACTGTCGGCCGTTGCACAGGACTACCTGAAGGTCATCTGGACAGCCAGCGAGTGGAGCGAGGACTCGGTCAGCACCAAGATGTTGTCGGAGCGCATCGGAGTGTCCGCATCCACGGTGTCCGAGGCAATCCGCAAGCTGGCCGACCAGGGCATGGTCGACCACGCGCGCTACGGCGCGATCTCGCTGACCGAACGCGGACGCACCGCGGCGATCGCGATGGTGCGTCGTCACCGCCTGATCGAGACCTTCCTCGTTCGCGAACTCGGTTACGGATGGGACGAGGTGCACGACGAAGCCGAGATCCTCGAGCACGCGGTCTCGGATCTCATGATGGCGCGGATCGACGCCAAACTCGGCTTCCCCGAACGCGATCCGCACGGCGACCCGATCCCGTCCGTCGACGGCGACATCGCCTCACCGGAAGCAACGCGCCTGAGCGACTACGTGGACGGGCAGTGTGGCCGCGTTGCCCGCATCTCGGATTCCGATCCGGCGATGCTTCGCTACTTCGACTCCGTCGGTATCACCCTCGACCTGTCGATCACCGTCGTCGAGCGCCGTGACTTCGCCGGAACGGTCGCCATCGAACTCGGCAAGACCGAGAGCGCAGGCCCGATCGACCTCGGCCAACGGGCCGCCGAGGCGATCTGGATGATCCCCGCCTGACGACGGTGCCCTACAGGCCGCGCAGTGTCGCCGGCCTCACGACCATCACCGAACTTGCACGCTTGCCCTTCTCCTGCAACAGGGCGATGGTGTGACCGGTCGGATCGATCGCCGCATACACCCCCGACAGACCGATCGGATCGAGCCACCGCCCCTGGCTGATCGACTCTGCTTCCTCCGCACTGATCTCACGGTGCGGAAACGCCGTCCTCGCGGCCTCGTCGATATCCAGGCTGACCGACGGTGATTCGGCAAGGTCCTCCAGCGTGCGCGCATGTTCGAGAGTGAAGGGACCGACTCTCGTGCGGCGCAGCACCGTCAGGTGGCCACCCACCCCCAGCGCGTCGCCGAGATCACGCGCCAGAGCACGCACGTAAGTTCCGGACGAACAGTCGACCTCCACGTCGAGATCGACGAAACCGCCGTCCGGCACGTCCTGTCGGCCCACGACATCGAACCTCGTCACCGTCACTCGCCGTGACGGAATCGTGAAGTCCTCGCCGGCCCGCACCAACTTGTGCGCGCGCTGACCGTCCACCTTGATGGCGCTGACACTGGACGGGACCTGATCGATCTCACCGGTCAACACGGCCACGTGCCGAGCGACCGCCTCGTCCGTCACTGCCGACGCGTCGACGTCGAGGACGGTGTCCCCTTCGGCGTCATCGGTGGTCGTGGTACGCCCGAGCCGGATGGTCGCGGTGTACGCCTTGGTCGTCAACGCCAGCAGACCGAGCATCTTCGTCGCACGTTCGATTCCCAACACGAGCACCCCCGTGGCCATCGGGTCCAAGGTCCCTGCATGCCCGACCTTGCGGGTGTTCAGCAACTTTCGGCACGACGCGACCACGTCGTGGCTCGTCACCCCGGCTTCTTTGTCGACGATCAACAACCCGGCGCCGACGAGGCCGGACGACAACTTCCCACGTGCAGACACGGGAGTTCATTCTGCCAGGAGGCAGGTCAGGTCACTGCAATCGCCGTGACGATCAGTCCGTCGGAGACGAGCCATCTACCGTCGAACGAGCTCAGCGGGGGTCCACTGATCGTGGTGCCCGGCACCAGAAGGGTCGAGTGGAACGTTCCGGACAGATCGGTTCCCGTACCCGTTCGCTCGAACGTGATGTGGGCGTCCTCGAATCCGAGCCATCTGCCCGTCAGCGGCTCCCACGCCTTGTAGGTGGCTTCCTTGGCGCAGAACAGAAGCCGATCCCAGTGAAGACTGGAATCCGCCCCCGACAGCCACTCACGTTCCTTGTCCAGGCTCACGGCATCGAGAACCCCGTCGGGTAGAGGGCCGTGAGGTTCGGCGTCGATACCCACCGAGCGGATCTGCAGGGCGTGCGCCAGGACGGCACCTCGATACCCGTCGCAATGCGTCAGCGAGCCGACGACACCCTTGGGCCATTGCGGCGCACCGGACTTGCCGCGCAGGATCGGAGCCGGCTCGACACCGAGCTTGTCCATCGCAACGCGGGCGCAGTGACGGGCCGACGTGAATTCACGCTTGCGTTTGTCCACCGCCTTCGCCACGAGCGGCGCCTCGAGCGGATGCGGTTGCAGTCCGGGCGGATCTTCGAAGAGTTCTGCAGCGACGACACCGTTCGGCAGGATCGACTCGATCACTTGTTCGCCCTCATCCTCTCTACTTCCGCCTCCATTTCGGGAGTCACCGTGAAGTGACCGCCCCATTTGTTCAGCGTGCCCTCGGGGTACTCGGGAACCGGGAGAATCTGACGCAGCACGTTCGACGGCAGACCACGTCGCTGCCACTCTCGCGGGTAGCCGACGGACACCTCCTCGAACCGCACCCCGTCGTAATAGGTCGTCCGCGGAATGTGCAGATGCCCGTAGACCGAGCAGATCGCGTTGTAACGGGTGTGCCAGTCCGCGGTCAGCGTCGAGCCGCACCACAAAGCGAACTCCGGATAGAACAGAACGTCGGTCGGCTGCCGAACCATCGGGAAGTGATTGATCAAAACCGTGGGAACGGAAGTGTCGAGCGCGTCGAGTCGTGCACGAGTGCTGTCGATTCGAGCCCGGCACCAAGCGTCCCTGGTGGCGTACGGCTGGGGCGAGAGAAGGAATTCGTCCGTTGCGACGACGTTCTTGTCCCGCGCGATCTTCAGTCCGTGCTCCTTGTCGATCGCACCTCGCGGCAGAAACGAGTAGTCGTAGAGGAGGAACATCGGTACCAACGTCGCCGGTCCCCCTTCGCCCTCCCAGACCGGGTACGGATCCTCCGGTGTCACGACGCCGATCTCGCGACACAGGTTCACCAGGTACTCGTAGCGTGCAACGCCGTGGATCTGAACCGGATCCTTCGCCGTGGTCCACAACTCGTGATTTCCCGGCACCCAGATCACCTCGGCGAACCTGCTGCGCAGCAGTTCCAGCGCCCATCTGATGTCGTCCGTCTTCTCGGAGACGTCACCGGCGACGATGAGCCAATCCTCGGGAGACTCGGGATGAATGTCCTCGGTGACCGGCCGATTACCGCGGTGGCCGACGTGGATGTCGCTGACTGCCCAGAGCTTGGCTGTCACAGGCCAGAAGTCCTTCCGATCACGGTGTGGTTGCGTCCTCGATGCAGAACCAACGCGTGGTTGACCCCTGCCATTCCTGATTGTCCCCTGCCACTACCGGCGACGCGCGCTCGACCCACGGCGTCGGCCGGATGCGAGAATCGGACACATGGGAAACAAGAGCGCGCTCCGGGCGGGTCTGATTCTGTCGGTCATGGCCGCGTTCCTCGCCGGAATCGCCTCCGACAACTTCGTGACCGGGTTCGCGATCACCGCGGTCGTCTGCATCGTCGCGTTGCTCGCGGCTCACTTCGCCGCGCAGAGGGTGATCTCCCGACGAAACCGATGATCGACGCAGTGGATCCGCATCTGCTGGTCTAAAGTCTCATTCATGCCGCAATCACGGATTCGGGTACGCGACGCCGCCGCCCTGCTCGGCGTGAGCGACGACACGGTGCGCCGATGGATCGACAGCGGAGCCCTACCCGCAGGCAAGGACGAGGCGGGCCGCAAGGTCGTCGACGGCGCCGTGCTCGCCACGTTCGCCCGAGACCACGCGTCGCCGCCGCCGGACCCGACGGGCACCGAGAGTTCGGCGCGGAACCGGTTGGTCGGACTCGTCACCAAGGTCACCTCGGACACCGTGATGAGCGAAGTCGAAATGCAGTGCGGACCGTTCACCGTCGTCTCGCTGATGAGCACGGAATCGGTACGCACACTGGGGCTCGAACCGGGGAAGATCTCCGTCGCCGTCGTGAAAGCAACCACCGTCATCGTCGAAGCGCCCTGAACAGGCCATTTCCGTGGAGGAAGACCATTGAAGCGATCACTCGTCACTACTCTCGTCGCAGTCGGATCGTGCGCCGCACTTCTGTCCGCATGCTCGAACGCCGACGATTCGGACGCGCTGATGGACTCGACCGAGCCCACCAGCGCGTCCGAATCCTCGTCGGGATCCGACGTCACCGGTGACATCACCGTGTTCGCAGCCGCGTCACTGAAGGCCACGTTCACCGAGCTCGGCGAGACGTTCGAGGCCGAGCACCCCGGCGCCACCGTCGAATTCAATTTCGCCGGATCGTCCGACCTGGTGAACCAAATCGCTCAGGGCGCTCCCGCCGACGTCTTCGCCTCGGCCGACACCAACAACATGACCAAGGCGGTGGAAGGGAATCTCGTCGACGGGGACCCGGTGGACTTCGCCACGAACACACTCACCATCGTCACTGCTCCGGGCAACCCCAAGAACGTGACGTCGTTCGCGGACCTCGCGAACCCGGACGTACTGACGGTCGTCTGCGCACCCCAGGTTCCATGCGGAAGTGCCACCCAGAAGGTCGAGGACGCTACCGGAACCACGATCCCCGCGGTCAGTGAGGAGTCCGCCGTCACCGACGTACTCGGTAAGGTCACCTCGGGCCAGGCCGACGCGGGCCTGGTCTACGTCACGGACGCCGCGGGCGCCGGCGATCAGGTCACCGCGGTCGAGTTCCCGGAGGCGTCGGGTGCCGTCAACACCTACCCGATCGTGGTGCTGAAGAACAGCGACAACGCCGCCACCGCAGCCGCATTCGAAGCCCTCGTCACCGGAGAGCAGGGCCGGAAAGTTCTGGCCGAGGCAGGATTCGCCGCACCGTGATCTTCACGCGCCGCGGGAACGACGTCCGACTCGGCCTACCGGGCTGGATCTTCGTCCCCGCGGCAGTCGGCGCAGTGTTCGTGGTCCTTCCACTCGTCGCGATTCTCCTTCGAATCGAGTGGACCGACTTCGTTCCGCTCGTCACGTCGGAGTCGTCGCGGACGGCCCTGCTGCTCAGCATGAAGACCGCCGCGATCAGCACGCTGCTGTGCGTCGTGTTCGGAGTTCCGATGGCGCTCGTCCTCGCACGGACGGAATTCACCGGTCTGTCCGTCCTTCGTGCGCTGGTCTTGCTCCCCCTCGTGTTGCCTCCCGTCGTCGGCGGGATCGCCCTGCTCTACACGTTCGGTCGTCTCGGATTGATCGGTGAACATCTCGAAGCATGGGGTATCTCGATTGCCTTCTCGACGACGGCAGTGGTCCTGGCGCAGACGTTCGTGTCTCTGCCTTTCCTCGTGGTGAGCCTCGAAGGCGCACTGCGGACTTCGGGCCGCGACTACGAAACAGTGGCCGCCACTCTCGGTGCCAAGCCCACCACGGTGCTGCGCCGGGTCACCGTTCCGTTGGTGTTGCCCGGCCTCGTGTCCGGCGCGGTTCTCGCATTCGCCCGTGCCCTCGGTGAATTCGGTGCCACGCTGACGTTCGCGGGATCGCTGGAAGGAAGAACGAGGACTCTGCCACTGGAGATCTACCTCCAGCGTGAAACCGATGCCGACGCTGCCGTCGCACTGTCCCTGCTGCTGATCGTGGTCGCCGCCGTCATCGTCGTCGCAGCACGCGGTCGCCGGGTCGCCGGCGCATTGTGAGGGGGCCTGTGCTGTGAGTTCGATACACCTGAGCGCCGACGTCGCCGCCCGCGGCGTGGACATACAGTTCGACGCCGACGACGGCGAGACGGTCGCTGTCCTCGGGCCGAACGGAGCAGGCAAGTCCACCTTGCTCTCGCTGATAGCAGGCCTGCTCAGACCGGATACAGGACGTGTCGTGCTGGGGCCGGACGTCGTGACCGACACCAGCACTGGGACATTCGTCCCCGCTCATGCACGTGGCGTGGCGAGCCTTACGCAGAAGCCACTGCTGTTTCCGCATCTGTCGGTCGAGGCCAACGTCGCGTTCGCGCCGCGCAGCCGAGGAGCCGGGCGACGTCAGGCGCATACGACGGCCCGTACGTGGCTCGGCGCGGTCGACGCGTTGGAGCTCGCCGACCGCCGACCGAGAGGGCTCTCGGGCGGACAAGCCCAGCGAGTAGCCATCGCACGAGCGCTCGCGGCCGACCCGCGGGTTCTTCTTCTCGACGAGCCGATGGCCGCCCTCGACATCGACACTGCGCCTGCGGTGCGCCGCTTGCTCCGCACCGTCCTGCGCGAGCAGAGACGCACCGCCGTCGTGGTGACCCACGACCTGCTCGACGCACTGGCACTCGCGGACACCGTCGTCGTCGTCGAGAAGGGAAGGATCGTCGAGCGGGGCCCGACGACCGAGGTACTCACCGCGCCTCGCAGCGCATTCGCCGCCAGGATAGCCGGGGTGAACCTGGTCGCCGGGACCGCGGACAGCGCAGGCTCGCTGACGACCGCCTGGGGTTCGACGGTCCACGGTCACGGGGAGTCCGTGGCCGGCGGTGCCGTCGCCGTGTTCGCGCCGTCGTCGGTCGCCGCCCACATCGAAGCCCCACATGCAAGTCCGCGCAACGTCTTTCCGGTGACGATCGCCGAGATGGACGTCCACGGCGCCACCGTTCGACTACGTGCGGCCAAGCATTCGGACGGCAGCCCCGGCATCGCCGCGGATGTGACGCCTGCTGCCGTCGCGGAATTGCACCTCGAACCTGGGATGGACGTGTTCTTCGTCGTCAAGAGCCAGGAAGTGACGATTCATCCGGCCTCACGCTGAATGTCGGCGCCGACCAGTGCCCACTTGCCGGACAGTGTCCTCACCACGACCGCGATCATGCGCAGGGTGACGAACACGCCGAGCCCGAACCAGATTCCGCGCAGTCCCCAGTCGAAGGCCAGGGCCATCCAGATCGCGGGTAGGAATCCGATCAGAGCGCACGCCAGTGTGGCCGTGCGGAGGAATGCTGCGTCGCCTGCGCCGAGGAGCACCCCGTCGAGGGCGAACACCACACCGGCGATCGGAACGATGACGACGAAGATCCACCAGATCGAGTGCATCTCGGCCACGACGCTGCCGTCGGTGGTGAACAGAGCCGGTATCACCGGACGGCCTACCGCGAACACGCCCGCGAGGACCGCGGCGAAGATCGTGGACCACACCGTCAGTCGCCATCCGAGGCGGGTGGCACCGCGCACATCCCCTCTACCCAGCGCCGCGCCCACCAAGGTCTGCGCGGCTATGGCAAGAGAGTCGAGCGTGAGGGACACCAGGTTCCACATGTGCAGGACCACCTGATTGGCGGCGACCGACGCGGCACCGAATCTCGACGCCACGGCCGCGGCCGACAGGAAGCACGCTTGGAATGCCAGGCTGCGGAGGACGAGGTCGCGACCCAGTACCAACTGTGCGCGCATGATCGACCACGACGGTCGCAGCGGCACGCCGGAACGCACCACCGCGGCCACGAAGAACGCGCCCGATACAGCCTGGCCAACGACGTTTGCCACTGCGGATCCGACGAGGCCGAGATCGGGGAACCCCGCGAGTCCGTGCACCAGCAGTGGGCACAACACAGCGGACAGACCGAGCCCGACCAGGACGAATCGAAGAGGCCTCACCGTGTTCTGGACACCACGCATCCACCCGTTCCCGGCAAGTGACACGAGAATGAACGGCACGCCGAGCACCGCGACGCGGAACCACTGCACTGCCTGGGCCGTGATGTCGCCGCCGCCGCCGATGACGGTGAGGATCGGTACGCACAGCATCTGCATGACGCCCACGATGACTGTTCCGAGTATCAGTGCGAGCCAGGTCGCCTGCGCGCCCTCGCCCACGGCGTCACGTTCACGACCCGCTCCGTGCATGCGGGCAGCGCGGGCAGTCGTGCCGTAGGACAGGAACGTCAATTGGGTACTGACCTGGGCCAGTACCAGGCCGCCGACCGCCAGCCCGGCAAGGGCCGCTGCTCCGAGCCTACCTACGACAGCCGCATCGAACAGCAGGTACAACGGTTCCGCAGCGAGAACACCGAGCGCGGGAAGCGCAAGCCCGAGTATCCGACGAGGTGACGCATCCTGGGAGGCGTCGACGTCAACCGAGGGCATCTGTCAGAGTCTCGATCACGTCCGATTTCGAGCCGAAAGCAGTGAAGCCGGCAGCGTTGCGATGGCCGCCGCCGCCCAGAGTTGCTGCCACCGCGGACACGTCGACCGATGCCTTCGACCGAAGCGACACCGTCCATTCGTCGCCCGCCTGCTGCTTCAGTACCGCCGCTACTTCTGCCTCCGTAGTGGTTCGGACGATGTCGATGACACTTTCGATCTCCTCGGACCGAAGCCCTTCGGAGTTCTCACGAAGGATCGCCGCGTACACCAGGCCACGACCGCCGACTGCGTCGGGCACCAGCGTTGCCGAACCGAGGACGGAACCGAGCATGGGCAGCCAACCGAAGGGATGACTGTCGAGAAGTTTGCGTGCGATGGCACCACCGTCGATACCCGTCGCGAGCAAGCGCTCGGCCAGCAGATGCGAGCCGGGACGGACCCACCGGAACGAGCCTGTGTCGGTCACCAGGCCCGCGAACAGGCAGTGCGCCAACTCGGCATCGATGTCGACGTTCCAAAGATCGAGAAGGCGGGTGATGACGGCTGTCGTGGACTCGGCGTCGGCATCGACCACGTTCAGCGATCCGAATCGAGTGTTGGAACGGTGATGGTCGATCACCAGGGACGCGCGCGCCGAGTCGATCCGACTCGCCAAGCTACCGAGACGCTCGCGGCTGCCCGCGTCGACCGTCACCACCAAGTCCACCTGAGACCGGACTTGGTCCGACGGGACGAGCAGCTCGCACCCAGGCAGCTCGTTCATGGACTCGGGAAGCGTGTCGGGGACGGCGAACGACACCTGTACCGGGACGCCTCGGCGATGCAGGACCAGAGCAAGGGCCAAGCCGCTCCCGATCGTGTCGGCATCCGGGTGCACGTGGCAGAGCACGGTCACGCTCTGCGCGGTGTCCAGCAAGGACACAGCCGAGGTGAGCTCGGTCTCCACCGACTCGATGCCGGGTGTCGTCGTCACGTCGATCAGTCCAGGTCGGCGTTCGGGTCCGACGATGCTTCGCGCGGAGCCTTGTACGGATCCGGGTCACCGGCCGGCTTGGCGGAGGCCGCGACCCTGGCGACTTCGCTGTCCGCTTCGCGCGCGCGGGCGAGCAGTTCCTCCATGTGCCGCGCCGTGTCCGGAACGGTGTCCGTCACGAACGTCAACGTGGGGGTGAACCGCACTCCTGTACCTGCGCCGACCTTCGACCGGAGAACGCCCTTCGCCTTCTCCAGACCGGCGGCTGCACCCTCGAGATCAGGTGCGGTGTCCAGGTCCTCACCCATGACGGTGTAATAGATCGTCGCATCGTGCAGGTCAGCCGTGACCTTGCAGTCGGTGATGGTCACGAACGCCAACCGCGGGTCCTTGACCTCGTGGTCGATGGCCGTCGCAACGATGGCGGCAATTCGCTTGGAGAGCCGCCGAGCTCTCGCCTGATCCACCATGAACTCCACGCTCCTCACACACGGTGCCCGAGTCAGTCCTCGGGACCGAAAATTCTTCTTCTTACAGCCAACAATTCCAGATCGTGACGTTCGGCGACGTGCCGCTCGCATTCGTCCAGCTTGTCGTGCAGACCGTCGACATCCGATCCGACCGCGGCTATACCGAACAGCGAGCGCCGAAATCGGTCACGTTCACCCGTCTCCGCCGCGGACACACCGAACCGCTGCAGTTCCGACAGGACCGGTTCCACGGTCGACCGCTTGTCGGCGAGCGAACGTATGTCCCCCAGCAGTACGTCCAGCTCCAGAGCACCCAGGTACACGAGGCCTTCCTTCGATCGGTTCGCGTGAGACGCTCCGGCGGCGGTACGTGTGCCGTACCGCCGCCGAAGCAGAACTCAATGCAGTGCCACTCCCCTACTCACCACTGCCACCAGTGACCACGTCACTAGTCGCGAGGCTTCTCACGAAGCTCGTACGCCTCGATGACATCTCCCACCTTGATGTCCGAGTACGTCACCGTGAGACCACATTCGTATCCCTCGCGCACCTCGACCGCGTCGTCCTTCTCGCGGCGAAGCGAGGAGATGGTGACGGTCTCCGCGACCACTGCGTTGTCACGCAGCAACCGAGCCTTGGCATTGCGACGGATCGTACCGGAGGTGACGAGGCAACCTGCGATGTTTCCGACCTTGGAGGAACGGAACAGCGCGCGGATTTCGGCCTGACCCAGTGCCACCTCTTCGTAGATCGGCTTGAGCATGCCCTTGAGGGCCTTCTCGATTTCGTCGATCGCCTGGTAGATGACGGAGTAGTACCGGATGTCGACGCCCTCGCGGTTGGCCAGCTCGGTGGCCTTGCCCTCCGCGCGCACGTTGAAGCCGATGATGATCGCGTTGGATGCCGACGCCAGGTTGACGTTGGTCTCCGTGACGCCACCGACACCGCGGTCGATGACGCGCAGTTCGACTTCGTCGTCGATCTCGATACCGAGGAGAGCCTCTTCGAGGGCCTCCACCGTTCCGGAGTTGTCACCCTTGAGGATCAGGTTGAGCTGCGAAGTCTCCTTCAGAGCTGCATCGAGATCGTCGAGGCTGATGCGCTTGCGACTCTTCGCGGCGAGCGCGTTGCGCTTGCGTGCGTTGCGTCGATCGGCAATCTGACGGGCGATGCGGTCCTCGTCGACGACGAGGAGGTTGTCGCCTGCTCCGGGCACCGAGGTGAAGCCGACGACCTGAACCGGCCGCGACGGCAGTGCCTCGGTGACATCGGCACCGTGCTCGTCGACCATGCGACGAACACGTCCGTAGGCGTCACCCGCCACGATCGAGTCGCCGACGCGGAGCGTTCCGCGCTGGATGAGCACGGTCGCCACCGGTCCACGACCGCGGTCGAGGTGTGCCTCGATGGCAACACCCTGAGCGTCCATGTCCGGGTTGGCCCGCAGGTCGAGAGCAGCATCCGCCGTCAGCAGCACCGCTTCGAGGAGGGCATCGATGTTGGTGCCCTGCTTGGCGGAGATGTCGACGAACATTGTGTCGCCGCCGTACTCCTCGGCAACCAGTCCGTACTCGGTCAGCTGCTGCCGGATCTTGTCCGGGTTCGCGCCTTCCTTGTCGATCTTGTTGACCGCGACCACGATCGGTACATCCGCAGCCTGCGCGTGGTTGATGGCCTCGACCGTCTGCGGCATGACGCCGTCGTCGGCCGCGACGACCAGGATTGCGAGGTCGGTGGCCTTGGCACCGCGAGCACGCATGGCCGTGAAGGCCTCGTGACCGGGGGTGTCGATGAAGGTCACGAGACGCTCGTTGCCTTCGAGCTCGGTCAACACCTGGTAGGCACCGATGTGCTGCGTGATTCCGCCGGCTTCGCCCTCACGAACGGCCGTGTTGCGGATCGAGTCGAGCAAGCGGGTCTTACCGTGGTCGACGTGGCCCATGACGGTGACCACGGGAGGACGCTGTTCGAGGTCTTCCTCGCCACCCTCGTCCTCGCCGTAGGTCAGGTCGAAGCTGTCGAGCAGCTCGCGGTCCTCGTCCTCCGGGCTGACGACCTGGACGACGTAGTTCATCTCGCCGCCGAGCAGTTCCAGCGTCTCGTCGTTGACCGACTGAGTGGCCGTCACCATCTCGCCGAGGTTGAACAGGGCCTGCACGAGTGCCGCCGGGTTCGCGTCGATCTTCTCCGCGAAATCGGACAGCGACGCACCGCGGGCAAGGCGAATCGTTTCGCCGTTGCCGCGTGGCAGCCTGACGCCGCCGACGGCGGGCGCCTGCATGGAGTCGTATTCCTGCCTCTTCTGACGCTTCGACTTACGTCCACGCCGAGGAGCACCACCTGGACGCCCGAAGGCACCGGCTGCTGCACCGCGCTGGCCTGGACGACCGCCACCACCTGGGCGACCGCGGAATCCGCCTGCGGGAGCTCCACCTGCAGGAGCACCACCGGGCGCGCCGGGTGCGCCGCCGCCGCGGTAGCCACCGCCACCACCCGGACGACCGCCTGGAGCGCCGCCTGGGCGGCCCGGGCGACCTGCTGCAGGTCCCGGACGTGCCGAACGAGTAGGCATTGCACCCGGGTTCGGGCGCGGAGGCATGGAACCGGGGCTCGGACGTGGGCCACCCTGGCCCGGAGCCGGACGGGGACCGCCCTGGCCGGGTGCCGGACGGCTACCCGCCTGGGGCGCAGCCGGGCGAGGTCCACCCTGACCGGGTGCCGGACGACCGCCGCCGGGGCGAGGTCCGCCCGGTGCGGGGCGCGGTGCCGGACGCTCGGCCGGAGCCGACGAGTACGGGTTGTTGCCGACACGGGGCGCCTTGGGACCGGGCTTCGGGCCGGGTGCGCCCGGCTTGGGTCCTGCGGGAGCCGCCGGCGCAGCAGACGCGGCTGGAGCCGCCGGGGCTGGGACGCGCGCG
>NZ_JMEX01000005.1:624222-744696 GCF_000760735.1 Rhodococcoides fascians A44A
TGGGACGCGACGGCGCCGGAGCAGCCGGGCGTGCCGGAGCGGACGGCTGGGGTGCCGACTGCTGGGGTGCCGACTGCTGCGGGGTGCTCTCCGGAGCCGGAGCCGATGCCGCCGGGGCCGGAGCTGCCGGGCGTGCCGCGGGCTTCGGGCCCGGACGGGGTCCCGCACCAGGCTTGGCGGACGGTGCCGGCTTGGGCGAGCCGTTCGACGCGCCTGCGGCGGGAGCCGAGTCCGATGCTCCGGACGGGAAGGATTCACGAAGTCGACGCGCCACCGGCGCCTCGACGGTGGATGATGCGGACTTCACGAACTCGCCCTGCTCCTTGAGCCGTGCGAGTAGTTCTTTACTGGTGACACCGAGTTCTTTGGCCAACTCGTGCACGCGGGCCTTGCCTGCCACTGCTCTCCTCACTGAGAGGCCGAGCGAGGCATGGTGCCCGCACGACCTCGGGTTATCTCCGATGGACGTTCATCGTTGGTGCTTCACGGTGTGCTCATCAGTGCTGTTGCCTGTTCTTCTCGACGGGTGTAGCTCTGCATTCACTGCTCTGTATTCGGAGCCACCGGTCCCTCGGTGTCTGCCTCCACACCGTTTCCGATGAAGGCTTTCACCGCGGTCACGTCGACCACTCCTTGTACTCGTAGTGCTCTGCCGAATGCTCGGCGTCGTTCCGCATTGACCAGACATTCCGAGACGGGATGCAGCCACGCGCCCCGACCTGGAAGCCTGCGGTGGACGTCCGGGACGATCACGAATTCCGAGGAATCCGAATCACCCGTCCGACCGACCACGACTCGCAGCAGATCGACTGCCGGAACCCGCTCCTTGCATCCGACACAGGTGCGCACCGGCAGACGTGTAGGCGTCGAACCGGTGCTCCCATGACGGAAGGGCGTGGAGTTCAATTCCGAACCACCGACTACTCTACCGCTGTATTGCCCCGAACCCCGCATTCTGTCTTTACCCGCTGGTCGCCTCGGGTGCCACGGCAGCGTCGCTGCGGATATCGATTCTCCATCCGGTCAGACGGGCAGCCAATCGAGCGTTCTGCCCTTCCTTGCCGATCGCCAGAGACAGCTGGTAATCGGGGACGATGACGCGTGCGGCACGAGCGGCCGCGTCGACCACCGTCACCGATACAACCTTCGACGGCGACAGAGCATTCCCGACGAAGCGGGCGGGGTCCTCGTCGAAGTCGATGATGTCGATCTTCTCCCCCGCCAGCTCGCTCATCACGTTGCGCACACGCTGACCCATCGGACCGATGCACGCGCCCTTGGCGTTGAGGCCGGACACCGTGGAGGTCACCGCGATCTTCGACCGGTGACCGGACTCGCGAGCGACGGCGATGATCTCGACGGAACCGTCCGCGATCTCGGGCACCTCGAGGGCGAACAACTTGCGCACGAGATTCGGGTGGGTTCTCGACAGAGTGATCTGAGGTCCACGGTTTCCGCGCGCGACGCCCACGACGTAGCACTTGATGCGTTCACCGTGCTCGTACGACTCGCCCGGAACCTGCTCGGCGGGAGGCAACAGTCCGTCGGCGCCGTTGGCGTCGCTTCCGATCCGGACGATCACGGTGCCTTTCGCGTTGGCACGCGTGTCTCGCTGGATGACGCCGCCGACGATCTCGCCTTCGTGCGTCGAGAATTCTCCGAAGGAGCGCTCGTGCTCGGCGTCACGCAGACGCTGGAGAATGACCTGGCGAGCAGTGGTCGCTGCGATGCGGCCGAATCCCTCGGGAGTGTCGTCCCACTCCGAGATCGTGTTCCCGTCCTCGTCGATCTCCTTGGCCATCACCTTCACCGAGCCGCTCTTGCGGTCGACGTCGATCCAGGCGTGCTGCTGATGACCTTCCGTGTGGCGGTATGCGGTCAACAGAGCGGTCTGGATGGTCGAGATGACCGTCTCGATCGAGATACCCTTGTCCGCCTCGATGGCGCGCAGCGCAGCAATGTCGATATTCACTTGTCGGACCCTTCTTCCGGTTCTTCCACGTTCACGGTGTTCTCGGCGTCGGCCGGCGCCGGCCGACCGTCCACGACGCCGCCCGCCAATTCCATCTCCTCGGGCTTGGGCCGCGAGAATTCCACCTGCACAACTGCTTTCACGACGTCCGTCAGCGCCACCCGGCGCGTCGACAGAACACCCTTCGTCTTCGTCACAACCGTCACGACGCCCGTGTCGAGTGCGCCGATCCTGGCGTCGAACTTCTCGTCCGCCAACTCGATCCGCACCGCTCGACCCCGTGCCCGACGCCAATGCCGTTCCAGCGTCAGAGGTCGGTCGATTCCGGGAGTGGTGACTTCGAGTGTGTACGGCGCCTCGCCGAAGTCCGACACCCCGTCGAACACGTCGGAGATCTCACGGCTGAGCGATGGCAGAGTGTCGAGATCGATTCCCTGTTCACGGTCGACCATGATGCGAACGGCACTGTGCTTGCCGGCTGCGACGACGGTGACGTCCTCGAGGTCGAACCCGTGTGCGTCGATCAGGTCGGACAGGAGCTCGACGACCCTCTCCTTGGACGGAACAGGCATCGTGGTGTGCACTCCTCGTGAAGTTGTGGGCGGATCGGTTCCTCAGACGGTGAACGTACAGCCTAGCGCCCATCGCGGCGGCCCGTGACCAGGTGCGGGTGCGCACCGGCAAAGTGAGACCTGGCAGCATGGACGCGTGCTGACGCCCGCGCTATCTCGCCCACTCACACGTCGCGCGTCGTTTCGACTGGTAGCGGGGGCGGCCCTCGCGGCGGCCGGGCTCACCTCGGTCACGGCCTGCACGCCGGGCGAGGACACCGCCGAGACGGTGGACACACTCACCACCCACCTGCGGCAGGCTCGTCAGGACGCGCGATCGGCCGCGGCACTCGCCGCCTCGATCCCGGATCGTGCTGCTGCACTGTCGGTCGTGGAACTCGAGCGCACCGCGCATGCCGACGCATTGGCGACGGAGATCGACCGCGTCGCAGGCGGGTCGACGACCACGCCTGCGACCTCCACCACGACCGATGGCCCGACTCCGACGTGGGACGAACTGGTGGCGGCCCTCACCGATTCGGCACGCAGCGCCGCTGATTCGGCGCGCAACGAATCCGGCTTCCGCGCCGGCCTGCTGGGATCGATCAGCGCCGCGTGCACGACCTCGGTGAAGGTGGTGTTGGCGTGAACGAACTCGGTGAAGAGCAGCAGGCGCTCGTCGATGCGCTGGAGGCCGAGTACGCCGCGGTGTTCGCCTACGGGATCGTCGGGGCATTTTCCAATCCTGCGCGGGCGGAACTGGTGGCGACCTACGCGGCGGCTCATCGGGCGCGACGTGACGCCACCATCGACGCGTTGACTGCGGCGAGCGTCACCCCGCCGCAGCCCGCGACCGCGTACGCGACGCCGTTTCCGGTGACCGACCCCGTCACCGCGGCCCAATTGGCGGCTCAGGCCGAGGCGGACACGTCCGTCGCGTGGCGCTCGGTGATCGAGCGCAGCCGGTCCGGTCCCACGCGCGAGATCGGAATCACTGCACTCACCGAAGCTGCACTGCGACTTGCGAACTGGCGGACGATCCTGGGAGTGGTTCCGTCGACGGTGGCGTTTCCGGGTCAGCCGTAGGCGTCGTCGCGCCGATGCCCGAGGGCATGAACAGCGCGGCCAGAATTCCGACCGCGACGGCTGCGGCGCCGACCAACAGCGCGGGCGCCAGCGCATCGGTGTACCCGGTGGGAGTCAACGATCCCCCGCTGCCCAGGAAGACCGCTGTGAGAACAGCGATTCCGAGCGCGATACCGATCTCGCGAATGGTCGAGTTGGTGCTGCTGGCCGTGGCGTGATCGACGTCGGCCATGTCGGTGAGCACCGCCGTCGCCGACGGCGCGAACGTGAGGCCCATTCCGATTCCGGCCATGGCCAGGGCGGGGACCATGCTGATGTACGACGTTCCCGGTTCCAGTATCGCCGCCATCCACACCAAGGCTCCGGACTGCAACGTCAGACCTGCGACGAGCAGCGTCCGTAGACCCAGCCGGGGCGCCAACACACCTGCGAGGGGCGCCACGATCATCGGGGCAGCCGTCCACGGCAACGTCCGCAGTCCTGCTTGGAACGGTGTGTATCCCATGACGATCTGCAGATACTGAGACAGAAGGAAGACCGCGCCGAACATCCCCAGAGTGAACGACACACCGATGATGTTGGCGACGGAGAAACTGCGAGAGCGGAACAACCGAAGTGGAACGACCGGATGTTCCGTCGACCTCTGACGTAACACGAACGCCACCATGCACACCGCCGATCCGACGAACGAGAGAAGCACCGTCGTCGAGGCCCAGCCGTCCTCGTTTCCGTGCACCACCGCCCACACCAGCAGGAAGACACCCGCGCCCGCGAGCAGGATTCCGACGAGGTCCAGCGGCTGACGATGTCCGTAGGACTCCTTCAGCGCCACGAGGGCGAGTGGCACCGCGACGAGTGCCACGGGGACGTTGATCCAGAAGATGGCCTCCCACGAGATGCCGTCGACGACCGCGCCGCCGACGACCGGACCGAGCGCGACACCGAGACCGGACACTCCGCCCCAGATCCCGATGGCCAGTGCACGTTTCGCGGCGGGTACGACTCCGGCGAGCAGCGTCAGCGACAGCGGCATGATCGCGGCGGCTCCCACGCCCTGAATCGCCCGGGCGGCGATGAGCATCGCCGGTGTCGTCGCAAGTGCGGAACCGATCGAGGCGATCGTGAACACGGCGATGCCCCCGAGGAAGACGTTGCGGCGGCCCCACCGGTCGCCGAGCGTCGCGGCCGCGAGCATCAACGTCGCGAAGCTGAGCGTGTACGCGTTCATGAACCACTGCAGTTCTCCGACCGAGGCCGACAGGTCTGCCTGGATCACCGGGAGCGCACTGGTCATCACCAGGTTGTCGAGGGTCGCCATGAACATCGGTAGCGACGCGGCGAGAATTCCGACCCAGATCGGAATTCGCCGTTCGGTATCGATCCGCGGCGGAGCTGTCTTCATGGACATGGGAAAGCCTCCGAGTTATGTAAGCATCGAATGATTACTTGAATCGGAACGCTAGTTATCAACTGATAACCTGTCAACATGCCACCGCCGAAGACCACCCGCATGGACGCAGCCGATCGCCGTGAATTGGTGCTCGACGCTGCCACTCGAGCATTTGCCCGGGGCGGCTACGCCGGAACCAGCACCGACGCCGTCGCCAAGGAAGCGGGCGTGTCTCAGCCCTACGTCGTCCGGATGTTCGGCACCAAGAGCGAATTGTTTCGCCTCGTGTTCCAGCGCGCGATCGACGGGATCATGCGCGCGTTCGATCGCGTTCTCGACGAGTCACCGTCGGAGCCCGACGTCTGGCCCGCACTGGGTCGGGCGTACGCGGATCTCGTCACCGACCGAGACCTTCTGCTGGTCATGATGCACGGTTTCACCGCGAGCACCACACCGGAAATCGGGACCCAAGCGCGTGACGGCATGTCCGCGATCTACACCCAGATACGCGGACGCACCGGGTGCACGCCCGACGAGGCCCGCGACTTCATCGCGCACGGCATGTTGCTCAACTGCCTGCTGGCCATCCAGGCAGTCGAACACTCGACCGAGGAGTCTCCCCTCGCCGAACTCGCCGATTGCGCGTTCGGGCCGAAGCTGGCCCAGTTCGTCAAGACCTCGGGCTAGGGCCGCATCTCGTAGACCCCGTCGTACGCCAGAACCTCACCCCACACCGCGTCGAATCTCGCGGCGTTCACGACGGGTTTGCGCAGCGCGCCGACAGCCCATGCCTGTTGCGCCTCCGTCGAGGACGGCTTGCTGTACAACGCAACGGCATACGCGGAGAAATCGCGTACCTGAAAGTCGAAGATCTGATCGAGAACTTCGGTCGACACCGCGTCCGCGCTCTCGAGAATCAAGTGACCGTAGACCACGAGCGAGAACAGATGCCCGACGTTCAGCAGGAAATCGAGATCACGCTGCTGCTCCTCGTTGGGCGCCGACTCGGTCAGAAACTGCCTGAACGCCAACACCTGCTCGTAGAAGCGCCCGACGTTGGGCACGGCCGAGTATTTCTCGTACACGGGCACCCAGTCCTGGAACCGGACCTTGCTCGCGCCGCGCGCCGGTCCCTGAGCGAAGAAGAAGGCGTCGTCCGACGCGTCGTCGCGAACCTCGACCGCCGGAAACTCCGTGGGCGCGAACATGTACGCCGGCATGAACTTGAGCATCAACGCCACGTTGACGTGGACCGTGCCTTCGAGTTTGGGCAACGTACCGATCAGTTGCGCCGCCTCCCTGAAGTACGTGTTCTTCTCGTACCCCTTCGCCGCGATGACGTCGTGCAGTGTACGAACCACGGTTTCGCCCTCCGACGTGACCTTGGCCTTGGTCATCGGATTGAACAGGAGATACCGACGGTCCTCCGCCGACGCGGATCGGAAGTAATCGAGGGCACGAGCGCTGAACAGTTTCATGGCGATCAGCCGCGCGTATGCATCGACGAAACTTGCTCTCACGTGCGGAAATTCGGTGACCCGGTTGCCGTAGAGGATGCGATTGTGCGCGTGGGTGATTGCCTCGTGAAAGGCGTGCTCGCAGATGCCGATCGACCCCGTGCACAGGTTGAACTTGCCCACGTTGACGGTGTTCAGCGCCGCGGAGAACGCGTCGGCGCCGGTGTGCAGAATGTCCTCGGCACGGACCGGGTAGTTCTCGAGCGCGAACGTGCTGACGAACATCTGACCGTGAACCACGTTGTCTCGCAACACGTATCCGTCATGGCCACTGTCCGCAACGAAGAAGACGTACGCTTCGGGACCCTCGACATCGGTGCGACGACCGAACACGGACACCGTCCCTGCCACATTGCCGTTGCCTATGTAGTACTTCTCGCCCGACGCCGTGAACTCGACGCCGTCTCCCCCGCCCGGAGCCAGAAGCATGTCGGTCGAATAGACGTCGGCACCGTGTGCCCGCTCGGACAGACCGAACGCGGCGACGCCGCCCTCGTCCAGCAACGCAGCGGCCCGACGCTTGGCTGCGTCGTTGTCGCTCATCCAGACAGGACCCAGCCCGAGGACGGTGACCTGCCACGCATACCAGTAGGACAGGCCGTAGAAGCCGAGGATCTCGCTGAGCACCGCGTTGCGCGACGCATCCCATCGCTTGTTCGGATCACCGTCCGCATACGCAGCAGGCGTGCAGAACGTGGCGAACAGCTTCTCCTTCGCGACGAACGCGAGGAAGTCCGCCGTCCAGACCGCGTCGAGGTCGTCGGAGAGCAACCTCGCCTTACCTCGATTCTCGAACCAGTCGATCAAAGACCGAAGTTGCCGCGCTGACTCGTCGTCGAGTGTCGACGTGTCCAGCTTCGTGGGATCGAACAAAGAAACCTGCGACGCCATTGTTATCTCTCCCTGGTCGGTTAGCTAAAAGCTACCAGCGAGTAACCGACCAGGGTGGCGAATCAGTCTCTACGGCGAACAGCCTTCACGATCTCGGCAGCGGCCGTCGCCTTGTCCAACTCGACGCTCTCGCCGGTGAAGCGGTCGCGCATCTCGACCTTGCCGTCGGCCCATCCTCGGCCGACGACGACCACCAGAGGCATGCCGAGCAGCTCGGAGTCCTTGAACTTGACGCCAGGCGACGCTTTCCTGTCGTCGAACAGGACGTCGAGTCCCTGCAGGTTCAACTCCGACGCGATCGCCTCGGCACCGTCGCGCGCAGCCTCGTCCTTGTTCGCGATGACCAAGTGAACGTCGTACGGCGCGATCTCCGCAGGCCAACGCAGGCCCTTGTCGTCGTGCATCTGCTCGGCCACCACGGCTACGGCACGCGTGATACCGACACCGTAGGAACCCTGTACGAGCCGCACCGGCTTGCCGTTCTCACCGAGAACGTCCACTGTGAACGCGTCGGTGTACTTGTAGCCGAGCTGGAAGATGTGGCCGATCTCGATTCCGCGCGCGCTGACGAGCGGTCCGCGTCCGTCCGGCGACATGTCACCGTCGCGCACCTCGGCCGCCTCGATGGTCCCGTCCGGAGTGAAGTCGCGGCCGGCCACGAGGTTCGCCACGTGCTTGCCCTTGACGTCCGCGCCGGTGATCCACGACGTTCCGTCGACGATCCTGGGGTCGACGAGATACCGAACACCGTTGGCCTGCAGGCCACGAGGCCCGATGTACCCCTTGACCAGGAAGGGGTTGGCCTCGAAGTCCGCGTCGGTCAGCAACTGGTACTCGGCGGGCTCGAGCGACGCCTCGAGACGCTTCTCGTCCACCTCGCGGTCTCCGGGGACGCCGACGGCGAGCAGTTCCCACTCACCGTCGGGCTGGCGCACCTTGAGCAGAATGTTCTTCAGCGTGTCCGCGGCGGTGACGGTCCGGCCGAGATCTGCACTGTTGGCCCAGTCGACCAGTGTCGCGATGGTCGGGGTCTCGCCGGTCTCGTAGTCGACCGCCTCGGGCTGACCCTCGATGGGCAGCGAGTCCGGGCGGGCGGTGGTGACGGCTTCGACGTTGGCTGCATAGCCGGACTCGATGCAACGAACGTAGGTGTCCTCACCGACCTCGCTCTCGGCGAGGAACTCCTCGGAGGCACTGCCGCCCATCGCGCCGGACGTGGCCGCGACGATGACGTACTTGATACCGAGCCGCGCGAAGATGCGCTGGTAGGCCTCGCGGTGGGCGTGATAGGACGCCTTCAACCCGTCCTCGTCGAGGTCGAAGGAGTACGAGTCCTTCATGATGAACTCACGACCACGCAGAACGCCTGCGCGGGGACGCTCCTCGTCGCGGTACTTGTTCTGAATCTGGTACAGGGTGACCGGCAGGTCCTTGTAGGAGTTGTACTCACCCTTGACCGTGAGCGCGAACAGTTCCTCGTGCGTCGGACCGAGCAGCATGTCGTTGCCCTTGCGGTCCTTCAGCCGAAACAGCGCGTCGCCGTACTCGGTCCATCGATTGGTGGACTCGTACGGTTCACGAGGCAGCAGGGCAGGCAACGAGATCTCTTGTGCGCCGATCGCATTCATCTCTTCACGGACGACGTTCTCGATCTTCCGGAGCACCTTCAGACCCAGCGGCAGCCACGAGTAGACACCCGGCGCGATACGACGGACGTAGCCGGCACGAACCAGAAGCTTGTGGCTGTCGACCTCGGCGTCGGCGGGGTCGTCGCGGAGGGTACGAAGGAACAACTGCGAAAGACGGGTGATCACGGGGTACGAGCGTAGTCGGTGCCCAGCGAAACGGTAACGTTGCTCCCCGTGCTCATCCTGCTCCCACCTTCCGAAACCAAGTCCGACGGCGGTGTGGGATCACCTCTCGACCTCGACGAGCTGTCGTTGCCGGACCTCACCCCGTTGCGGCAGAAACTCGCGGATGCCCTGGTCGAGTTGGCTGCGGACGTCGAGGCCTCGAGCGCAGCCCTCGGACTCGGTCCGACCCAGGCCGACGAGATCCAGCGCAATGCGGCGCTGTGGACGTCGCCGACCGCTCCTGCTCTCAGCCGCTACACCGGCGTGCTGTACGACGCACTCGACGCCGGTTCGTTCACGCGTGCAGGCCGCGCCCGGGCCGCGGCACGCCTGTGGATCGGCTCCGCCCTGTTCGGAGCGGTGCGCGCGACCGATCCCATCCCGTCGTACCGCTTGTCCGGCGGGTCGAAGATTCCCGGATTCGGCACGCTGCGCTCACTGTGGAAGCCGGACCTGACCGAGGCACTTCTGGCCGAGGCCGACGATCTGGTGGTCGACCTTCGATCCGGGACGTATCAGCAGCTGGGTCCGGTCCCAGGGGCGGTCACGGCGACCGTTCTCACCGAGAAGCTCGACGGCACCCGGTCCGTCGTCAGCCACTTCAACAAGCACCACAAAGGCCTGCTGGCGCGCGCACTGACGCTGACGACCGCCGAACCGAAGGACGTCAAGGGAGTGGCACGGGTCGCAGCGAAGTCCGGGCTTCGCGTAGAGGTCGCCTCGCCGACCGAGTTGATCGTGCTCACCGAATGAACCCGGTTCCTTCGCTGCTGCGGCAGGGCGCCGACGCTTCGTACGGCCGCAGCAAGGACCTGCGACTCGTCGACGACATCGCCGACCGGTTGATCGCGCTCGACGAGTTCGACCCGCAGGCACTCGGGTCGCTGGCGCTCACCAACATGATCCAGACGATGTACGAAGCAGGATGGCAACCGTTCGACCTGCTGCACATCGTGCGACGCCAACAAACCGTCGCTGTGTCTTCGCTTGCGGCAGCGGCAATTCTGCACCAATCGGATCTGACCGACGCCGACGACCGTGCGCCGCAGAGCTGGGTCGATCAGCTCTCGGAGATCTGTGCCGCGTATCCCAAAGCTGCGGCCCGAGTCGAAGCGTCTCCGAGCTTCCTGGCGGCACAGTTGTCGGCGAGCGGAAAATCGGACTACATCGCTGCCAGTGATCAATGGATCGCGGTGCTCGCGCTTCTGGGGCAGTGGCAACAATTGCCGAGATGGCCGCAGATCGGGCCGCTGCCCTCACAGTGGCCACGCAAGCGTGCTCCTCGCATGGACCGCGGCGTGACGACCGGTGAATCACCGAACGGCAAGGTGCTCGGCAGGATCCGCGGACTGCTCGCGAAGGCGGACGCCACCGACTTCGAAGAAGAAGCCGAGACCCTGACCGCCAAGGCGCAGGAACTGATGACGCGGTACTCGATCGACTCGCTGCTGTTGACTGAAGGCAACGTCGACGTGATCAGCCGTCGACTCCACGTCGACAACCCTCATGCACCTGCGAAAGCACAGCTGCTGCACGCCGTCGGCGACGTCAATCGGGTCAAGTCCATCTGGGATCCCGAGTTCGCGGTCGCCACCCTCGTGGGCTCACCCGTCGACGTCGAGCAGACCGAACTGCTGTTCACCTCGTTGCTCGTCCAGGCGACGCGGGCACTGTCGCACTCGCCGAAAGCCAAGCGACGCAAAGGGGCTGCTTCGGCTGCGTTCGGCAAGGCGTTCCTGTATGCGTACGCGGTGAGAATCGGTGAACGCCTGGCCGACGTCGGCGCACTCGCCCTCGAGGAGGCGACAGAACAGTCGGGAAGCCTGCTCCCGATGCTCGCCACACAGACTGCGGCCGTCGAAGAGGAATTCGATCGGTTGTTCCCCAACGTCAGAGCGATGCGGGGGCCACGACTCGACGCCGAAGGATGGCACTCCGGCCAGGCTGCCGCCGACGAGGCCCATCTGTCGTAGCCGCGCCGATTCCCGCCGAGTAGTTCCACAACCATTCGATCGGCCCACGTCGGTGGCGCCGCAGCCACAGGTGTGCGAACAGGCTCACGATCGACACCGTCACCACGTAGATCGCGACCGTACCGAGGACCTTCTGCGCGGGCGAATCGAGTTCGGCCGCGATCCCGAACCCCCACCCGTAGCACAGAATCGAGGCCACCACGTTCTGGAGAACGTAGCTCGACAATGCCATCCGTCCGATCTCGGTGAGCCGCGCGGTCACGAATCCGTCACGATCACCGCGAAGGTACAAGCCGGCCACGAATGCCAGAATCCCCAGGGACACCAACGGTGCCGTCAGGTATCGAGACACGATGATTCCGAGGTCTCCGCCCACCAGTCCGAGCGCGAAATCGACAGGCAGCGCGACCGTTCCGAGAACCATCATCCGCCGTCGGAGAATTCTCCCCGATCCGGACAACACTCCCGCGCGAAACAGGCTTGCCCCCAACAAGAACAGTGCAATCGACATCGGAAGAATCAACACCGTCTCGGAGCGGAACACTACTGCGTTGTCGATTCGGAACACCACCAGATCCCAGAACGAGCCGTCCGCATACGGATTGGGCTGGAGCGGTTCCGTCGATGTACCGTTCGGTGCTGCGGCCAGCAGCGCTGCGATCGCCGAGATCATCACGACGTGCACGCCGGCGGCGCCGATCATCCACCGCCGCTGAGCACGTTCCCCTCCGACGAGAACGTACGCGACGACGAAACCGGTGACGGCATACCCCATCAGCACGTCGAACTCGGTGAACAGCAGGAAGTGCAGTAGCCCGTCGACGAAGAGCAGTGCCGCCCGGATGAGGTATCGACCCGGCCACGGTTCCCCTCGCGTCGACGCCGATCGCTGCTGGATCGCAAGCCCTATACCGAACATGACGGTCAGGAGACCGAGGAACTTGCCCTGCGCCAGCTGTTGCAGAATTCGTTCGGCCAGGCCCCACCCACCGTCACCTTTCCCGACACCGTCGAGATATCCGACGAGCCCGGATCCGCTGGTGAAGATCCAGACGTTGGTGCCGAGCGTGCCTGCAATCGCGATGCCGCGCAACACATCCAATGATCGATACCGTTCGAGGGCCGCCATGGTTCAACGGTAACGACATCGATGCATTCATCGCGTCCTCCTTTCGACGGACCCCGAAGGGAAGCAGCCCACGCGGTTCCGCTCGGTGCACTCGGCACAATGGACGAGTGCACCACACTCTCGACGACGTCATCACCCGCTCGACGGAACTGCTTCGCGCGAAAGATCTCGCCGGCATGTCCCAACTCGTCGCGGACCTGCCGCCTGCCGACGCAGCGCGGATTCTCGAACGTACGGACTCGGCCGAACGCGCGGTGCTGTACCGATTGCTGCCGAAGGATCGCGCACTCGATGTGTTCGAGCAGTTCGACGCATCGGTCCGCAGCGAACTCGTCACCGCGCTGCGAGACGACGACGTCGTCACCCTCTTCGCCGAACTGGATCCCGACGATCGCGTCGAACTCGTCGACGAACTTCCCTCCAATGTGGCGCACCGGTTGATGCAAGGACTTTCACGGACGGAGCGTGAGCTCACCGCGCCGATGCTCGGCTACGCGAAAGGGTCCGTCGGACGACGGATGAGCCCCGAGTACGTCCGTGTCCGCCCCACCACGACGGCGGACGAGGCCCTGGCTCAGGTGCGGGCGATCGGAGCCGGTGCCGAGTCCGTCTATCTGCTTCCGATCACCGACGACAGCCGACGGCTCGTCGGCGTCGCGACGCTCGCCGACGTTGCCACCGCCGACCCCGCGACGGTCGTCGAGAACCTCTCGACGAGCCGGCCCGTCGTCACGGCCGACGTCTCCGCCGAGGAAGCCGCCCGTTCGTGCCTCGACCATCGAAGCCCAGCCGTCGTGGTCGTCGATTCGGAGAATCGCTTGATCGGCATCCTCACCATCGACCAGGCATCACGCATTCTCGAAGATGCCGAGGACGAGGATGCGGCTCGTGCCGGCGGCACCGAGCCTCTGCGCCGGCCGTACCTGGCCACTCCGGTGCTGAGCATCGTGCGATCGCGTGTGGTGTGGCTGCTTGTCCTCGCGCTGTCCGCCATTCTCACCGTGCAAGTACTCGAAATCTTCGAGCATGCGCTGGCTGCGGTGGTGACGCTCGCACTGTTCATTCCGCTGCTCACCGGAACCGGTGGCAACACCGGATCCCAAGCCGCCACCACGGTGACTCGTGCACTTGCCGTCGGCGACGTACGCCCACGCGATATCGGCGCGGTACTGTTCCGCGAAATTCGCGTGGGCGCAACGATGGGCGCGATGCTCGGAACGCTCGGATTCGTGATCGCAGGCCTTGTCTACGACTGGCATCTCGGCCTGGTCATCGGATCCACCCTCCTCGCGATCTGCACTCTGGCAGCTACTGTCGGGGGCGCGATGCCACTGTTGGCCAAGAAGATCGGCGTCGACCCTGCCGTGTTCTCGACGCCGTTCATCTCGACGTTCTGCGACGCAACGGGATTGATCGTCTACTTCGCGATCGCGAAGCTCGTGCTGGGCGTCTAGGCCACTGGGGTGTCTAGGTCGATTGGGTGTCTAGGTCGATTGGGTGTCTAGGTCGATTGGGCGTCTTCCTGCGCGGCCTGGGCCTGGGCGACCTGTTGGGGGGTGAAGCGAATGAAGAATGCCGCGAGACCTGCCACGACGGCGAGGATGGAGCAGCAGAAGAGCGCGAACATGTAGCCCGAGCTGAGGGCGCCGAGCTGAACGTCGTTCATCAAGGTCGCCGGGCCCGTGGTGCCCCCCAGTGACAGCGTGCGGGACGTGACCAGCGCGCCGACGATCGCGAGTGCCACCGGGCCGCCGAGTGTCTGCGCGACGAGGGCGATGGCGGTCAAGGGGCCGATTTCGGTGGCCTGCACCCCGGCGATCGCGCACAGTGGAAGAGGGATCGACGCCATGCCGACGCCGAATCCGATGCCGATGACCGGGAAGAAGATGCCGGGGAAGTACGACGAATCGGCGTCCATGGTGGCCACCGAGAACAGAAGCCACCCGATCATGATCAACGCACCGGTCATGACCAACCATCGCGGTTGAATACGTACGACGAGTTGAGAGGTGATGAACGCGGCAGCGCCCAGTCCGAAGGCGAACGGAACGAACGCGAGGCCCGCCGCCAACGGGCTGTAGCCCAGGATGTCCTGAACGAACAGGGCGACGAACGCGGCCAGGCAGAACATGACGCCGCCGGCGAAGAAGATCGCCACGAAGGTGGCGACTCGGTCTTTGCTCGCGAACAGAGAAAACGGGAGCAGCGGGTTGTCCGCTCGGCGCTCGACGACGAGGAACAGACCCAGCAGGATCAGACCCGCGACGAGCGAACCGACCACCAGTGGACTGAGCCACCCCAGTTCGGTGCCTTCGCTGAGCGCGAGGACCACGCCGGTACAGCCGAGGGTGCCGAGTATCGCTCCGGGGAAATCGAGGGCCAAGCGGACGCCTGCGGTTTCCTTCAGTGACACCACCGCGAGGATCACGATCAGGATGCCGATCGGCACGTTGATCAGAAAGATCCAGCGCCAGGACACCTGAGTGAGCGCACCGCCGATGATGAGTCCGGCGATGGAACCGACACCGGTCATCGCGGCGTAGATGGCGATGGCCTGATTTCGCACCGGGCCCGGTGCGAACGTCGTCGCCACGAGCGCAAAGGCCGTCGGCGACGCCACTGCCGCACCCACGCCCTGCAGTGCGCGCGCGGCCACCAACGTCGCTTCGTTGACGGCGAGCCCGCACAACAGCGACGCGATGGTGAACAGCACGACGCCACCGAGGAACATCTTCTTGCGACCGAACGCATCGCCGAGGCGCCCGCCCAGAAGCATGAGGCCGCCGAACGCCAGTGCGTACGACGTCAACACCCAGTTGCGACCCGCGTCGCTCAATCCCAGATCCGCCTGCAGCGGCGCCAGAGCCAGATTGGCGACCGTCCCGTCGAGAACCACCATGAGCTGCAGTCCGCTCAGAACGATGATCGCCAGACCGAATGCCCTGGTGGTGACCGGGTAGACGATCTGCGTCGTGGGCGCTGCGGGCTGCGTGTGATCAGGCACGGGGGTTCACGTTACCGAGAGTTCACAGAAAAACCAGCAACGGTTCCGATTACGACGATCGCAGGTGGACGTATGCCCTCGTCCTTGACCTTCTGGGCCACCGTGGAGAGGTCCGCCCGTACCTCACGTTGGGTACGCATCGTCCCCTCCTGGACCACGAGGACCGGCGTCGACGCGGCTCGTCCGCCGTTCATCAGCACCGCCGCGAATTTGTCGATCCGCTCGACGGCCATCAGGAGCACGATCGTGCCCTTGAGTCGCGCCAGTGCGTCCCAGTCGACGAGAGAGTCGGGGTGGTCCGGCGCGACGTGGCCGCTGACGACGACGAATTCGTGAGTCACACCTCGATGCGTCACCGGCACGCCCGCAGCGGACGGCACGGAGATCGCACTGGTGATTCCCGGCACGACGGTGACCGGGATTCCCGCGTCGGTGAGAGCTTCGAGTTCCTCGTAACCACGGCCGAAGACGTACGGGTCCCCGCCCTTGAGCCGGACGACGAACTTCCCTGCCTTCGCTCCGTCGATCAGCGCCTGGTTGATTGCCTCCTGGGCCATCGCGCGTCCGTACGGAATCTTCGATGCGTCGATGACCTCGACGTGTGGGCCGAGCTCGGCCAGCAACTCCGGCGGCGCGAGTCTGTCGGTGACCACGACGTCGGCATAGGTCAACAGACGACGCCCGCGAACGGTGATGAGGTCGGGATCACCCGGGCCACCGCCGACGAGTGCGACGCCGGTGTGCGGGGCGTGTGCGGCGTCGGTGACGACACCGGACTGCAGAGCTTCGAGCACCGCGGTCCTCACCGCAGCCGACCTACGGTGCTCTCCCCCGGCCAGCACACCGAGCGTGAGTCCGTCGTAATCCGCCGACGCCGGGGTGACCGCGGTCCCATCGCGCGCGACGTCCGCGCGAACGCAGAAGATTCTGGCCCGTTCGGCCTCGGCGACGATGGCCGCGTTGGTCTCGGCCTCGTCGGTGCACGCGATCGCGTACCACGCGTCCGCGATGTCTCCGTCGCGATAGTCCCGCAGGTCCAGCGTCACCTGACCAGCCGTCGCCCAGCCCTCCACCGCGGGTGTCGCCTCACGAGTGATGACATGAACCACCGCACCCGAGGAGATCAACAACGGCAGCCGACGCTGCGCGACAGTGCCACCGCCGACGACGACAACACGCCGTCCGGACAGATTCAGGCCGACCAGATAGGGAGAATCGGTCGCGTCGGACTCACTCGATGTGGAGACATTCACGGTACGAAACGCTACCGCGTTGCCCTGGGTGCTCGCTCCCGCAGGCCTCGCGGGCGCTCGACCCGTGTTTCGTCCCAGACGGGCTCACTCGATTCGCGGACCTGCCCGTCGGATCCGAAGACGAGGAACCGGTCGAAGCTGCGCGCGAACCATCGGTCGTGGGTGACGGCGACGACCGTTCCCTCGAATGCTGTGATGGCGTCCTGCAGCGAGTCCGCGGACACCAGGTCGAGGTTGTCCGTCGGTTCGTCGAGGAGCAGCAGGGTGGCGCCGGACAGTTCCAGCAGCAGGATCTGAATCCGTGCCTGTTGCCCACCGGACAGGTTGTCGTACAACTGCTCTGCGGCGAGTGACAGGCCGTAACGATCGAGTGCACGGCTCGCGGCTTCGCGACCCATTCCGTCACGGTGCTCGTTGCCGAGATGCAGGATGTCCAGCAACGTCTTGCCGTGGAGATCCGGCCTGCTGTGAGTCTGCGCGAACAATCCTGGCCGCACCCGCGCACCCAACACGGCGGTGCCGCTGTGCGGTACGGGCGCGATCTCGAGTTCCTGGACCGGGAGGTGCTCCCGCTCGGGGTCGGTACCGCCCGCCGCCAGCAGCCGAAGAAAGTGCGATTTGCCGGATCCGTTGGAACCGAGCACGGCCACCCGATCACCGAACCAGATCTCCGTGTCGAACGGCTTCATCAACCCGGTCAGCTCCAGTCCGGTACACACCAGCGCGCGTTTCGCGGTGCGCCCACCGTGCAGCCGTACCGTCACCTTCTGCTTCAGGGGAACCGCCTCGGGAGGGCCCGCGTCCTCGAACCGCGTGAGCCTCGTCTGCGCTGCCTGATAGCGAGCGGCGATGCCGTCGTTGAACTTCGCTTTCTCCCGCAAACGGAGAACGAGCGCCCGCAGTTTCACTCGTTCCTCGTCCCAGCGGCGGCGAAGTTCGTCGAGCCGGGCGTTCCGGTCCTCGCGCGCGTCGTAGTAAGTGGCGAAGCCTCCGCCGTGGACCCAGGAGGTGGCCCCGTTGAATCCCGGTTCGAGAGTGACGATGCGGGTGGCGGCATTCGCGATGAGCTCGCGGTCGTGGCTGATGAAGAGCACGGACTTGTCCGACTCACGAATCGTCTTCTCCAACCACCTCTTACCGGGAACGTCCAGGTAGTTGTCCGGTTCGTCGAGCAGAAGCAACTCGTCGGAACCGGCGAACAACGCCTCGAGCACGACACGCTTCTGCTCGCCACCGCTCAGAGTCGACACATCACGCCACTTCGCGACGTCGAACGGTGCACCGAGCGCTGCCATCGTCACCTTGTCCCAGAACGGTTCCAGATCGTATCCTCCGACATCGCCCCAATCGGACAGCGCAGCAGCGTAGTTCATCTGCGTCTTCTCGTCGTCCGCCTCCATCATCGCGTTCTCGGCCTCGTCCAGAGCCTCGGCGGCTCGGCGCACCGCGAGCGAGGACACCGACAGCAACAGATCCAGAACCGTCGTTCCGCCGGCTCCACTCCCGACCCCACGGGTCGTTCCGCCGGCTCCACTCCCGACGAACTGACGCATGACTCCGAGCGCACCCGATCGGGTCACGGCGCCGTCCTCGGGCTCGATATCGCCGGAGACGATGCGAGTCAACGTGGTCTTGCCTGTGCCGTTCGGTCCGATCAACGCCATCTTGGCGCCGTCACCGACACGGAATCCGACGCCGCTGAGAAGCTGCCTGCCGTCGGGCAGGAAGTAGTCGATGTCGGTCAGTTCGAGGTGAGCCACGCCGACAAATCTATGTCAGGGAGTCAACGTCATTTTTCGAGTGGTGGTCAGGGTCTGTCGGCCGACGGGATCGACGTGCGCATGCTCGACGCTCACCCGCGCCGTCTCCCCCTCGGTCGTGAGAAGCATGACGCCGTTGTCGAACCACGGCCCGGCCTCGGCTTCCCAACTCACGTCGGGCGGCGGCACCTTGGCTCCCCGTGCGAGCGAAGCCAGTACCCGCGCGGCCGGACGTTTGATCGCCAGCCGGTTCACGGCACGAATCGGTAAGTTCAGCGGGTTGCGGAACGGCGACATCGTCAACTGGTACGTCGCCGGAACGTCGCCTCCCACCCCGAACTCGGCTCGCGCGACGTACGAGCAGTGCACGTCGCCGGAAAGCCACATGATGCTGGCGGGTGCGTCGTCGCTTCTGGAGATCTCGCGCACCAGCGTCGCCATGTCCAGGAACGACTTTCCGAACGCGGCCCAGTGCTCGAGATCCAGGTCGATTCGGAGCTTCTCCCCTACTCGCGCCGCGAGCTTGCCCCAGCTCCCCTGTGCCACAGCCTCGTTCCACTGTTCGAGATGATGCAGTGCGGGCAGCATCAGATACGGCAGTGACGAGCCGAAGAGCAGGTGCCGCGGAGACTTCTCGAGCGCTCGTTCCCTGACCCACGCCCACTCGACGTCGTCGACCATCGCGCGCCGGCTCGGATCGAGGTCACGCGAGCACCGGGAGTCGATCATGATCAACCGAGTGTCACCGAAGTCCCGGTAGAAACTCCACCGGCCGGTCTCGGGCACCTCGTCGACTCGCAGCGAGAACTCGGAGAGCAGGCGTTCACGATCCTCGTCGGTCGCAGCGGCCTTCACCTGTGCGTACAGCTCGTCCCGACCGAGCTCGTCGGGCGAGAGATTACCGAGGTGCTGATACACCCAGTACGACGAGAACGCACCCACGACACGGTCCTTCCACCAGGGCCTGGTCTCGATGTCGGCGCGCCACGACGCCGACGAGTTCCAATCGTCACGCAGGTCGTGATCGTCGAGAATCATGCACGACGGCACGCTCGCGAGCAGCGTCCTGACCGGCTCGACTCCCCACGACTCGTGGTAGAGCCACGAGTACTCCTCGAAGTCGCAGATCTCGTCGGCCGCGTCGGTGTCGCGGGCACTCGCCGGACCGTCGCCCGCGGCTCGTCGAGCGCGCAACCTCTCGATGATCTCCGGCGACGGGTCGTCGGCGTAGACCTGGTCGCCGAGCAGGAGCAGCGCCTGCGGCCACTCCTCCGGTCCCTGCCCGGCCATGCGGGTGCCGAGGCCCGCGAGCGCATCCGCGCCGATTCGCTGTAGGGATTCGTCGCTGTAATTGTCTCCGCGCCTGCAGGATCCGAACGCGAAGGTCACCGGACCGTGCCGGTCGATGGTATGAATCGCCGCGGTTGCACCCGGTTCGGGCCAGACGACGCGGCCGTCGAACGTCGAGTCGTAGGTGATGGCGGTGTCGGCAGGCAGATCGGTGAGCGCGACGAGCGCGTAATGGTGACCGTGAACGCCCCACGTCGAAGCCTCACCGTGCACACCGGTGTCGGTGGTCACTCGGACGGTCCCCGGCCGGTCGAACTCGAACCAGAACGTTGCATCGTGCGCACCGACATAGCGGACGAGAGGACCGAGTACGAGCGGTGAAGACGTCATCGTCACCACGATGCCCTGAGTCCGCTCGACGCGCCACTGTGGCCGGTCACAGCAGCGCTGCAGCGACCGTCACACCGCGGGCACTCGTCTTCGCGAGTACGAGGCGTCCTTCGGTTGCGCGCAGCGCCGCCGCCTCCGCGACACTGGGCGTTCCGGTGGCGGCCCGCGTCCGAGCGGACGGTTCGGTGACCGTCACCGCCGCAAGTTCCTCCGCGGACCACAGGTGCAGCGTCACACCGAGGGACTCGGCGACGGGAAGCATCTGAGCGTCCTTCGACTCCAGCGTGGACAACGCCACGATCGTGAACGTCGTCGGTACGACGTCACGCAGGACGGCGAGGCAATCCGCCACCGACGCCGTCGACGTCGCTCCGATACCCACGACCACGTGCGTGGCCGCCGGCGTCACGCGCCCGCTCTGGTCTCGTGGGAACGCGCGGAGGCGAACGTCGCGCAGGCACCGACGAAACGACGGACCGACTCCGGGCTGCCCGCCGGGTGCGTGTGCAGGTACGACGCGTGTACACCGCCGCGCACGAATCCTTCCTGCACGAACGCCCGCTCCGCTGCCACGCTGGGGTTCCGCCACCCCCACGCGGAGTGCAGGTCGGTCGAGGGCGCCTGATCCACGAGCCTGGTCCGATGGAACTCGTGCCCGCTCACTCGTTGCCCGGCGTCGAACAAAACGGACGTCTCCAGCGCCACCGCATCGCGATAACCGAGAGTGAGCGACGTGCCGAAGCGTGCTTCGATGTCGAGCACTCCGGCCATCGAGTGCCCGTCGAGTTCGCGCGCCAGGTACAGGAGCCCGGCGCATTCCGCGTGGATCGGAATGCCGCGGTCTGCTGCGGCGCGGACGTCGGCGAGCAACGCGGTGTTCGACGCCAGCTGTTCGGCGTGCTCCTCCGGAAAGCCTCCGGGGACGACGACTCCGGATGTGCCGTCGGGCAGCCCGTCCGTCAGTGGGTCGAACACCGCGACATCGGCTCCCGACGCTCGGAGAAGTTCGATGTGTTCGGCGTACCCGAAGGTGAAGGCGGGCCCTCCCGCCATCGCCACCACGGGACGGGTCTCGTAATGCCTGCCCACCTCGCCCGCGGGGTCCCACGGTCGATCCTGCACCGCCGAGCGGGCCAGTGCGACGATCGCGGCGATGTCCACGTGTGCGGTGACGAGGTCGGACATCGCATCCACGGCCGCCCGTGCCCGGCCTCCGTGCTCCAGCGCGGTGATCAGTCCGAGGTGCCGGGACGGCACGGCCAGTTCCGCCATCCGGGGCAGCGACCCGAGAACCGGCACGCCGACACGTTCGCACGCTTGACGGAGCACCTCCTCGTGGCGAGGACTTCCCACTCGGTTCAGGATCACGCCGCCGATGCGAACGGACGTGTCGAACGTCGAGAACCCGTGCAGCACAGCGGCCAGACTCTGACTGTGGCCTCGTGCGTCGACGACCAGTACGACCGGCGCACCGAGCATGGCTGCAACGGCGGCCGTGGAGCCCTCGGCTGTGGCGGCGCCACCACCGGACATGTCGATCTTGCCGTCGAACAGGCCCATGACGCCTTCGACGACGGCGATGTCGCAGCCCGCGCTTCCGTGTCGATACAGCGGACCTATCCGCTCGGCGCCGACCATGACCGCGTCGAGATTGCGGCCCGGGAGCCCGGTCGCGAGTGCATGATAGCCGGGGTCGATGTAATCGGGGCCGACCTTGAACGGGGCGACACGACGCCCGGCACCACGCAGCGCACCCATCAAACCCGTTGCCACCGTAGTCTTTCCGCTCCCGGATGCCGGGGCGGCGATGACGACGGCGGGAACGGAGGTGGTCACCATTCGATTCCGCGTTGGCCCTTGCGGCCCGCGTCCATCGGATGTTTGATCTTCGCCATTTCGGTGACCAGATCGGCCGCGTCGATCAGCGCTGCAGGTGCATCGCGGCCGGTGATGACGACATGCTGATTACCCGGCCGACTCCGAAGCACGTCGACGACCTCGTCGACGTCGACCCATCCCCACTTCAACGGATACGTGAATTCGTCCAGGACGTAGAACCGGTGCGTCTGCTCCGAGAGTCGCCGCGCGATCTCCGCCCACCCGTCGGCAGCGGCTGCAGCGTGGTCCACCTCGGACCCCTTCTTTCGGGTCCAGGACCAACCTTCGCCCATCTTGTGCCATTCGACAGCGCCGCCGACACCCGAAGATTCGTGGAGTTCGCCGAGCATCGTGAAGGTCGCTTCCTCACCGACCTTCCATTTGGCGCTCTTGACGAACTGGAACACACCCACGTCGAAACCCTGATTCCACGCGCGTAACGCCATCCCGAACGCAGCGGTCGACTTCCCCTTGCCCGGCCCGGTGTGCACGGCCAGTACCGGTTGATTGCGACGCTGCCGGGTGGTCAATCCGTCCTGCGGTACCGATCCCGGAAGCGGAACTCCCTGAGGCATGCTTCTCGCCTTCCTACGCGGCCGCGCGTACGACGGCGGCGACGCGCTCGGCCGACAGATCGGCCAGACGGACGTACCCGCCCTGCAGGTGGCGGGCGAACTCGGCGGCCAATCCGAGCCGAACCATCCCCGACTCGCAATCGACGACGACGGAACCGATGTGATCACCCGCGATGCGGGATGCCGCTGTGCGCGCGCGACCCACCGGATCCGGTCCGCCCGTCGCGCGCCCATCGGTCATCGCCACCACGAGGGCACGGCGCAGCGGGTCGCGAACCTTCTCACGCAGAACGACGTCGCGCGCCGTGACGAATCCCTGAGCAAGCGGTGACCTGCCGCCGGTCTTCATTCTTCGCAGTCGTGTGGCGGCGACGTCGACGCTCGACGTCGGAGGCAGCACCAACTCGGCGTCCCGACCGCGAACAGTGATGACCGCGACCTTGTCTCGTCGCTGGTACGCGTCACGCAGCAACGACAGAACTGCACCGGTCACCGCGGAGAGACGATCCCGTGCCGCCATGGAACCGGATGCATCGACGACGAAGACTATGAGGTTGCCTTCGCGGCCCTCACGCACCGCACCCCGAAGGTCGGACGGCTGCAACACGAATCGGCCGGACTGTCGACCTCGCGCGACCTGAGACTCCGCGGCAGCGAACAATGTCCCCACCAGGTGTAGTCCCTTGCCCGGCTCCGTCGTCGACCGCACGACGCGTCCCTGCGGGGAGCGCGCCCTGGACCTGCGACCCGGGGCTCCCTCCCCGACGCCGGGAACCTCGATCGATCGCGCACGAAACTTCTCGCCGGGTGTTGCGGCGTCTCGCTCACTCGCCTGTTTCTCGGGGGCGTCGGGCTCGTCCGTCGACGACGTGCCGGTCTGTGGCCCGGGATCGGGCTGCGGTTCGCCGCCACCGTCGTCTCCGCCCCCGTCGTCTCCGCCACCGTCTCCACCTCCGTCGTCGTCGGGTCCTGGATCCGACTCGGCGGAGGACTCCGCCTGCTCGGCGGCATCCCGCATCGCGTCGTCGAGGGCCGACTCGTCGATACCCGGTTCGTCGAAGGGATCTCGCCGACGCCGGTGCGGCAGTGCGAGTTCCGCGGCGACCCGGACATCGGATTCGTCGACGGCGTCGGCGCCGCGCCAGGCGGCGTGCGCCGTGGCCGTGCGAGCCACGACCAGGTCGGCTCGCATACCGTCGACGTCGAAAGCGGCACAGAGAGCGGCGATTCGGCGCAGCTCGGTGTCGTCGAGCACCACATCGGCCAGCGCCATGCGTGCGTCCACGATCTTCCGTGCAATCTCCGCGTCGGAGTCGGCGTACTCGGCCGCGAAGTCCTCGGGACTCTGTTCGTAGTTCAGGCGGCGCCTCACCACGTTCATCCGGGTGTCGACATCGCGGGACGCGGTGACCTCGACCGCCAGCCCGAATCGGTCCAGCAGCTGAGGACGAAGCTCTCCCTCTTCCGGGTTCATGGTCCCGACGAGCACGAACTGCGCTGGGTGCGAATGAGATACACCGTCACGCTCGATGTGCACGCGGCCCATCGCGGCCGCGTCGAGCAGGACGTCGACGAGGTGGTCGTGCAGCAGATTGACCTCGTCGACGTAGAGCACTCCACGGTGCGCCGCCGCCAGCAGACCCGGCTGAAACGCGCGTTCACCGTCACGTAGCACTTTTTCGAGATCGAGCGAGCCCACCACTCGATCCTCGGTTGCGCCGACGGGCAGCTCGACGAGCCGTGCAGGCCTGGTGACGCCCTCGTCGTCGACGGCAGGCAGCAGCGCTGCCAATGCCCGGACGACGGTGGATTTGGCGGTCCCCTTCTCGCCGCGCACCAACACACCACCGATGCCGGGGTGGACTGCGCAGAGGATCAGGGACAACCGCAGCTGCTCCTGACCGACGATCGCACTGAACGGATAGCCGGGCTGCTGCACGAGAGAACTCCTTCGTCCCGGCGGACTCCGCGCCGGAGAGGTGACGAGCCCGCCGATCCGGCGGGCGTACTGCGAAGTTGTGCGGTGATCTGACTTCGGTGCTTCGGCCCCTCGGGACCGAAGCACCTACACAGTGGCGGGACCGTGCCTGATTCACACAGGACTTCCCCGCATCAACTCCCTGGTCGTCGAACGACCGGTCCGATTACGCCTCGCTCCATGGAGTTCCGCCCCCACGACGCATGGGGGTGTGCGGAATTCCGTCCTCGAGCACTTCCTCCCCGTCGGGCAGGAATCCGTGCTTGGCGTACATGTCGACGAGGTAGCTCTGTGCATTGATGCGGCACGGTGCCGAACCCACCTCGGCGAGCGCTGCGCGCAGGATGCGAGTGGTGTGGCCCTGCCCGCGCGCAGACCGCTGTGTGCAGAGCCGACCGATGCGGAACGCTTTCTCGCCGTCGTCGTGCTCTTCCAGCAGGCGCAACGTGCAGACGACCTCGCCGTCTCGTTCCAGCCAGAAGTGCCGGGTCTCGGAGAGGAGGTCTCGACCGTCGAGCTCAGGGTAAGCGCACGCCTGCTCGACGACGAACACCTCGACACGCAACTTCAACAGGTCGTACAACGTCTTGTTGGACAGGTCCAGAGCCCAGGAACGCTTCAGGGCAGCAGCTTGCGTAGTCATCAGCTCTTGCTATCACACGCCGCTGGGCTGTGCGACCTGGGTGGTCTGCCCGAGTTCGAGGCGAGCCGACGTCCAATCGAAGACCTCGCGGAACAACGCCCGGTCCTCGGCGAGCTTCTTGCCGAGCGAGGGCACCATCTCCTTCAGCTTCGGCTGCCAACCGTCGTAGCGGTCACCGAAGCAGCGCTGCAGCACGTCGAGCATCGCCGGCACCGCGGTGGACGCACCCGGCGACGCGCCGAGCAGACCCGCGATGGAGCCGTCGGCCGCGTTGATGACAGCCGTTCCGAACTCGAGCACTCCGCCGCGACCCTTCTTGCGAATCACCTGCACACGCTGACCGGCCGTGACGAGCTCCCAGTCCTTACCGACGACCTGGGGCGCGAACTCACGCAGGGTCTCGACGCGATCGGCTGCCGACTGCGCGAGCTCGCCGACGAGGTACTTCACCAAACCGAGCTCGGTCACACCGACGCCGAGCATGGACATCAGGTTTCCCGGCTTGACCGAGCTGGGGAGATCCGTGAACTTGCCCTGCTTCAGGAACTTCGGCGACCACCCTGCGTACGGGCCGAAGAGGAGTCCGGGCTTACCCCCGATGACGCGTGTGTCTAGGTGCGGCACCGACATCGGCGGCGCACCGACGGACGCTTTGCCGTACACCTTCGCCGAGTGCTGGGCGATTAGGTCCGGGTTGGTGCAGCGCAGCCATTCGCCGCTGACGGGGAACCCACCGAAGCCCTTGATCTCGCTGATCCCGGACTTCTGCAACAGATGCAGAGCACCGCCGCCTGCTCCGACGAAGACGAACTTGGCGTTGACGGTCTTCTTCTCACCGGTCCGCAGGTTCGCGATCTTCACGTTCCACGTGCCGTCGGACTGCTTGGTGATGTTGGTGACGTCGGTGCCGAAGTGGACGGTGCCCCCGGACCCGGAGATGTAGTTGAGCAACTGACGGGTCAGCGCGCCGAAGTCGACGTCGGTGCCCTCGTCGCTCCAGTTCAGAGCGACAGGGTCGGAGAAATCGCGGCCCCCGCCCATCAGTGGCAGCCGCCGGGTGAACTCGTCCGGACTGTCGATGTACTCCATGCCCTCGAACAGCGGGTTCGACGCCAGTGCGTCGTACCGAGCGCGGAGGTACTTCACGTTCGACTCGCCGTGGACGAAGCTGACGTGAGGAATGGGGTTGATGAAGTTCTTCGGGTCGCTCAGCACGCCGGATTCGATGCTGTGCGCCCAGAACTGACGCGACACCTGGAACTGTTCGTTGACGTTCAGCGCCTTGGCGATGTCGACGGAACCGTCTTTGTTCTGCGGGGTGTAGTTCAGCTCACACAGAGCGGAGTGGCCGGTGCCGGCGTTGTTCCACGCGTCGCTGCTCTCGGCAGCGGCCGCGTCGAGTCGCTCGTACACGTCCAGCGACCACTCGGGTTCGAGCTGCTTCAGCAAAGCCCCGAGGGTGGCGCTCATGATTCCGGCGCCGACGAGAACCACGTCGGTCTTGACCTGCTGTTCTTTTGACACTGGAGAATCGACTTCCTTGTCCGTGAGTTCTCGCTCGGCGACTGACTGCTTCGACTGTTCAACTTTTCGGTGGCGGTTACGTTACCCGTCCGTACGTACCCGATTCGACGCGCCTGAAAAGCCCTGCTCCGATTGTGCTCCTCGTACGCCGCCCGACGCTCCTACTACAGTTGTGATCTGTGACTACCTGGGTGCCCGATGTCCTCGGCGACGGCTACGAACAGACCACCATCACGCTCGGCGACGACCCCGACGGCGAGGGGACGGTCGAAGCGACCCTCGTGCGGTATCAACCGTCGCGGACGGATTCTGCTCGTTGCGCGGTGATCTACGTGCACGGGTACACCGACTACTTCTTCCAGCAACACCTCGCCGAGCATTTCGCGGCCAAAGGATTTGCGTTCTACGCGCTCGACCTGCGTAAATGCGGACGTTCCTTGCGCGAGGGACAGACGCCGCACTTCGTGACCGACCTCGAGATGTACGACGCCGAACTCACCGAAGCTCTGTCTCTGGTTCGCCAGGACACCGGAGGCGGGTCGGTACTACTGACCGCACACTCCACCGGAGGACTGATCCTTCCGCTGTGGCTGGACAGGCTCAATCGCAGGAGCGGCGGGACAGCCGCGCAGGGAATCGACGGAGTCGTGCTCAACAGCCCGTGGTTCGACCTACAGGGACCGTCTGCGATCAGAAGCGTCGGAACGACCGCGATCGACGTCATCGGCCGGGTGAAGGCGAAGACCCCCGTGCCGGGCACCGGCCTCGACACCTACGGCGTGTCGCTCGCCGCGTCGGAGCAGGGCGAATGGGAGTACAACCTCGACTGGAAGCCGCTGGCCGGGTTCCCCGTCACGTTCGGCTGGATCCGAGCGATCCGGCACGGACACGCGACACTGCACCGCGGCCTCGACATCGGCGTTCCGTCGCTGATTCTCCGCTCCAAGGTCACGCACTTCTCGCGGAAGTACAGCTCGCAGACCGACGCGGCCGACGCCGTTCTCGACGTGCGTCAGATCGCACGGTGGGCCGGATGCCTCGGCGACCGGACCACCATCGTTCCCATCGAGGGGGCTCGTCACGACGTCTTTCTGTCCAAGGAGACGCCCCGGAAGCAGGCGTTCGACGAGATGAACGAGTGGATCGACTGGCTGTACCGCAGCGCCCACATAGACCGCGAATCCGGACAGAACCACAGCGAGATCGGAACCATTCGATGACCACACCCGAGCACTTCGACATTGCGATCATCGGATCGGGGTCGGGAAACTCCATTGCCGACGAACGCTTCGCCGACCTGAAAGTCGCGTTGTTCGAGGAGCATTCGCCGTTCGGGGGCACCTGCCTCAACGTCGGGTGCATTCCCACCAAGATGTTCGTGTACGCCTCCGAGGTCGCACAGACCATCCGTGATTCCTCGCGTTACGGCATCGATGCGTCGATCGACAAGGTGCGCTGGCCGGACATCGTCGACCGCGTGTTCGGCCGCATCGACCCCATCGCCGCCGGAGGCAAGGACTACCGCGAGAAAGGCAGCCCCAACGTCACCCTGTTCAGCAGTCACGCCACGTTCGTCGGTCCCCGCACGATCGACACCGGAACCGGCTCGGTCATCACGGCCGATCAGGTCGTCGTCGCCGCCGGGTCCCGTCCGGTGATTCCCGACGCGGTCGCCGAGTCCGGCGTCCGCTACTACACCAACAGCGACGTCATGCGGCTCCCCGAGCTCCCCGAGCACCTCGTCATCCTCGGATCCGGCTACATCGCAGCCGAATTCGCTCATGTCTTCGGCGCACTCGGTTCGAAGGTGTCGATCGTGGCCCGCAAGAACGCCTTGCTGCGCGGGCTGGACGTCGACGTGTCCACCCGATTCACCGAGCTGGCGCAGCGAAGCTGGGACGTCCACCTGGACTCGGGCGAGGTGTCCGCAGTCTCGGACGGCGAGCGCGTCGGCCTCGAGCTGAAGGACGGAACCCGTGTGCTGGGCGACGTCCTGCTCGTCGCCGTCGGGCGTGAGCCCAACGGCGATCGACTGGGCGCGGAGGCAGGAGGCATCGAGCTCGACGACGAAGGACGGATCGTCGTCGACGAATTCGGCCGCACCACCGCAGACGGCGTGTTCGCCCTCGGCGACGTGTCGTCGGAGTACCAGCTCAAGCACGTCGCGAACCACGAAGCCCGAGTCGTTCAGCACAACCTCCTGCAGCACGAGTGGAACGACACCTCGTCGCTGCGTGCCTTCGACCACCGATTCGTCCCCGCCGCGGTGTTCACGCACCCTCAGATCGCCGAGGTCGGGCTCACCGAGGAGCAGGCGCGCGACGAAGGGTTCGACATCGCCGTCAAGATTCAGGACTACGGCGACGTCGCATACGGCTGGGCGATGGAGGATCGCGACGGATTCTGCAAGATCGTCGCAGAGAAGAAGACGGGTCGAATTCTCGGCGCCCACGTCATCGGTGCCCAGGCTCCGACGGTGATCCAACCACTCATCCAGGCCATGAGTTTCGGCACCACCGTCTCCGACATGGCACGAGGCCAGTACTGGATCCACCCGGGCCTGCCCGAGGTGGTCGAGAACGCGCTCCTCGGCCTGGACATCTGATTCGTTAGGTCACCAGGGGCTGGTGCGCAGCACGATCTCCGTGGCGAGCTCGGCCGACGCGGCCGAGGGAATGTTGTCCACACCGTCGAGTCGGACGACACGGAAATCGCCGTAGACGAGGCGGCCACTGGCGTCGGCCCCCGGCGCCTTGGTCGACCTGCCGATCACGAGTGTCGTCGGGATCTCCACGGCCGGGCAGTCGGCTGCGCGCACGGTTCCGTTCTCGTCGGCGATGGCGGGGTGGGTTCGGTCGCACACCACCAGTGACGTGAACTTTCCGAACGTGCGTGCTGCGAGGCCCCAGGCCAGCTCCGCGCCCACTCCGCTGCCGACGAGGTGCACCCAGGGCAACCCGAGTTCGGTCAGCAACTCGAGCACTCCATCGTGGTCGAGCCCGTCGATGTCCTCCACCGCAACGGTTTTGAGGTCCGAGTTGTGCAGCCGCTCGGCTACGCCGTCGTACACATCGGGGGCATCGCCTGCGTCGGGGAGCAGCAGCACGACGTGCCGCGATTCCGGACCGGCGATGCGCAGGGTGCAGCTCCCGCCGCGGGCTGCAACGTGCTTGTGATCCATGGGATACGACGCTACTGCACCCCGATGCCGCCGATCCACAACGGACCACTTTGCTCCTCGCTGTTGCGTTACCCCGATCCGGGTTCTATGGTTAGTTACATGAGTAACGAACCACTTAACCACCCGGGCTCATGGAGCTCGCACTGATGGACGAAGGTCGCCCGCTCTTCATCCAGATCGCCGAGATGGTGGAGAACTCGATCATCGACGGCGGACTCGCCGAGGAGAGCCAGGTCCCCTCGACCAACGAGCTGGCTGCCTTCCATCGCATCAACCCCGCAACCGCAGGCAAGGGTCTGGCCAAGCTGGTCGCCGACGGAATCCTCTACAAGAAGCGAGGGATCGGCATGTTCGTCACCACCGGCGCCCGCGACGCATTGAGATTTCGTCGCCGAGACGATTTCGCCGATCAGTTCATCAGGCCGTTGGTCACCGAGGCACGCAAGCTCGGCGTGACCGTCGACGAACTCAAGTCCATGCTCGACAACTGGGAGGAAGCACCATGAACGCCCGTCACGACCTCACCGTGGTCGACGACACTCCAGTCATCGCTTCGGTCCGCAACCTCACCAAGACCTACGGGGACTTCACCGCAGTCGACGGTGTCGACTTCGACCTGCACGCCGACAAGATCTACGGTCTGCTCGGTCGCAACGGCGCAGGCAAGACGACGGTCATGCAGTTGCTCACGGCGCAGAATCGCCAGAGCGCGGGCACCGTCGAGGTGTTCGGGATGCCGCCGTTCGAGAACGGCGCGGTCTCGGCCGACGTCTGCTTCGTCAAGGAAAGCCAGAAGTACCCCGACGACTTCAAGGTCCGTCACGTACTCACCTGCGCTGCACGGCTTCTCCCACACTGGGATCAGGCCTTCGCCGACGACCTGGTCCGCGATTTCGACCTGCCGCCGTCGCGCAAGGTCAAGAAGCTCTCACGCGGTATGACCTCCGCGCTCGGAATCGTCATAGGGCTGGCGTCACGTGCACCGCTGACATTCTTCGACGAACCGTACCTGGGACTCGACGCTGTCGCGAGACACATGTTCTACGACCGCCTGTTGGCCGATTACGCCGAGAACCCGCGCACGATCGTGCTGTCGACCCACCTGATCGACGAGGTGAGCGACCTGATCGAGCACGTGCTGCTGATCGACAAGGGGCGGATCGTCATCGACGCCGACGCCGACGCTCTACGCCACAGCGCATTCGTGATATCGGGCGCCGCGGACGCCGTCGAGAAGTTCGTCGCTAATCACACCGTGCTGCACCGAGAGTCACTCGGGTCCATGGCCAGGGTCAGTATCGACGCTGCCCTCACCGACGCGCAACGAGCACACGCATCCTCGCTCGGCCTCGCCGCCGAACCACTGTCGCTGCAGCAGTTGGTCATTCGGAACACCACCGCGTACGGCCGGGGCGCCTCCCTCACATCCGATCACGCCACCAAGGAGTCGGTCTCATGAAACGAACGTTCGACGTCGCTCGTCTGCACACGGTCGCATGGCCGCTGATCATCGGCTGGCCTCTCGGAATCCTCGCCATCTCGTTCGCCATCTGCTACGTCATCTTCGCGTTGATACCCACCACCGACAGCGACTACAACTTCACCGGTGCGCTGTTCTCGATGTACGGATTTGCGGTGGGGTTCTATCTGCAGGCCGTGACCCAGACGTTCCCGTTCGCGCTCGGAATATCTGTGACCAGACGCGAATTCTTCTCCGCCACGGCACTCGTCGGCGTCGTTCAATCTGCAGTACTGGCGACCGTCGTGTGGATTCTGTCCGCCGTGGAATCCGCCACCGGAGGCTTCGGCGTCAAACTGCGCATGTTCGGAATCGTCCGATACGTGACGGACAATCCAGCCGTGCAGTGGTTCGGCTTGTTCGCGACGCTGCTGCTCGTCGCCGCGATCGGATTGTTCCTGGGAGTCGCCTATCAGCAATACCGAGTGAACGGCGTCCTCGCCATCGGCCTGGGCACCGTCGTCCTCGTCGGAGGTGGCGCCATCCTCGTCACATGGCAACGCTGGTGGCCGCAGGTAGGGCGGTTCTTCCTCGACACGCCTGCGCTCGTGCTGCTGGGCGTCGTACCTCTGGTTCTCGCCGGACTGTTCGCGGTCACCGGATGGGCAGGGTTGCGGTCGGCAACACCCTGAAAAAACGTCGGCACTCAGGCGTCGACGCCTCGCTCGATGACACCGAGCAGGGCGTCGACGTCGACGTTCTGCTCGACGAGATCCGCCAGCAGATCCAGTTGTTCCTGACGAAGCTGCCCGACGCTGGTGGCCGGCGACACCGTGAACCCCGACCGCCCGGAGAGTCGAGCCGCCCAGCGCAGAAACTCGCGACGGAAGTGGTCGGACTCGAGCACTCCGTGCCAGTGCGTACCCATCACCGACCCGCGCACACTGCCCTCGGATGTACCGTCGGCGTACGTCAGCAGCGGCGAATCGCCGGTACGTACGACGCGGCCGTGGTGAATCTCGTAGCCCGACACGGCCGAATCCGCGAACCGAGCGGACGAACCCTCCACACGTGCCAGCACCTTGTCCGCACGGAATTCGACGTCGAGATCGAGAAGGCCCAATCCGTCCACCTTCTCGACGTCGGATTCGATTCCGTCCGAAATGGTCTGCCCCAGCATCTGATACCCGCCGCAGATGCCCAGAACGGGCCGACCGGTGCGGCCACGTTCCTCGAGCACCTCCGCCAGACCTGTCCTGCGCAACCACGCGAGATCGGACAACGTCGCCTTGCTTCCCGGCACGACCACAAGATCGGCGTCGGGCAGCCGCGACGGCTCCGTCACCCACTGAACCGAGACGCCTGGCTCGCATGCAAGCGCCTCGACGTCCGTCGTGTTGGATATGCGGGGCAGCCGGATCGCCGCCACCCGCAGCCATTGCCCGCCCACCGGACGCGACGGACGCCCCACCGGCGCGTCGGCAACCACCCCGAGCGAATCCTCGGCGTCCATCCACAGTTCTTCGCAGTACGGCACGACACCGAACGTCGGCCTGTCCGTGAGCGATCGAAGTTGGTCCAGTCCCGGCTGCAGCAACGCCGGATCACCTCGGAACTTGTTGATCACGAACCCCTTGATCAACGCCTGATCCTCGGGCGACAGTACCGCGACCGTTCCGTAGAGATGAGCCAGCACTCCGCCGCGATCGATGTCGCCGATTATCACCACCGGTATCGAAGCAGCGGTGGCCAGCCCCATGTTCGCGAGATCGGTTGCACGTAGGTTGATCTCCGCAGGCGACCCCGCACCCTCGCAGATCACCACGTCGAAATCGCGGCGAAGGGACTCGAGCTCGGCGGCGACGACAGTACGTAAGGCCTGCCGGTGCTCGATGTACGTGGACGCGGACACCTGCGCCACCGCGCGTCCATGCACCACCAACTGCGACGTCCGATCACTTCCCGGTTTCAGCAGAACCGGATTGAACCGCACGCTCGGCTCCAGACCGCACGCCGCAGCCTGCAGTGCCTGCGCCCGCCCGATCTCCCCGCCGTCGAGCGTCACCACCGAGTTGTTGGACATGTTCTGCGCCTTGAACGGCGCCACGGACACACCGCGACGCGCCAACATCCGGCACAGGCCCGCCACCAACACACTCTTGCCCGCATCGGACGTCGTACCCGCAACCAGTAGCGCACCGCCCAGAGTCGTCACAACCCGAACTTCGTTCCGCAGGCTCTGCTCGGAGCCTTCACAACGAGGTTCGTTCCGCAGGCTCCACTCGGAGCCTTCACAACGAGGTTCGTTCCGCGGGCTCCACTCGGAGCCCTCACAACGAGGTTCGTTCCGCAGGCTCCACTCACGGCAGAGTGAGAATTTCGCAGCCCGTGTCCGTGACGACGAGGGTGTGCTCGAACTGCGCGGTCCACTTGCGGTCCCGTGTCACCACCGTCCAGCCGTCGTCCCACATCTCACCGTCGATGGTGCCCAGGTTGATCATCGGCTCGATCGTGAAGGTCATGCCCGGCTCGATGATGGTCTCCACCGACGGCTGGTCGTAGTGCAGCACCACCAGGCCGTTGTGGAACGTGGTGCCGATGCCGTGGCCGGTGAAATCCTCCACGACGCCGTAACCGAAACGATGCGCGTAGGACTCGATGACGCGGCCGACGACGTTGAGCGCGCGCCCCGGCTTGACTGCCTTGATGGCACGCATCGTCGCTTCGTGCGTGCGTTCGACGAGCAACCGCGCCTCCTCGGAGACGTTCCCGGCGAGGAATGTTGCGTTGGTGTCCCCGTGAACACCGTCGATGTAGGCAGTCACGTCGATATTGACGATGTCACCGTCCTGAACGACGGTGGAATCGGGGATGCCGTGGCAGATCACCTCGTTGAGGGACGTGCAGCACGATTTCGGAAATCCCCTGTAGCCCAACGTCGACGGGTACGCACCGTGGTCGATCATGTACTCGTGCGCGATGCGGTCGAGTTGGTCGGTCGTCACACCGGGTGCAACGGCTTTACCCGCTTCCTGGAGCGCGCGAGCGGCGATGGTGGACGCGACCCGCATCTTCTCGATCACCTCGGGCGTCTGAACCCACGGCTCGCTGCCTTCGTTCGCTGTCGGCTTCCACGCGTACTCCGGTCTTTCGATCGACGCGGGAACGGACAGAACCGGTGATACGACACCCGGCACGAGTGGCTGGCGCGGCTTGCTCTCGGCGGTCACAGACATGCGTCCAGGGTAGTCGGTGAGCCTCGAACCCGATCGTCACGGCCCGATACCCCACCCGCTATGATGCAGGTCACAGGACCCCGAGGAGCCCGACGTGTCGACCGACGAAATGCCACGCCCCCGCACACGTGACGGCGTTCTTCGTCCACGTGACGGGGATGCGCTGCGTGCCGAACTGAGGCACATCGCCGACGCGTCGGGAGTCCCGGTCGTGTTCGGCGGTGAAGTCGACTCGCACACACTGTGTCTCAGCCACTTCCACGGCACCAGAACACGAGGTCTCGACGGACTCGTCATTCCGAGCAGGTCCGGCCTCGGCGGCCGAGTGCTGGATCAACGTCGTCCCGCCGCGGTCAGCGACTACCGAGCGTCGATGTACATCACCCACGATTACGATCAGCCGGTCCTCGGCGAGGGTCTGCAATCGATTCTGGCTGTTCCTGTCGTCGTCGCGGGAGCGTCACGGGCGGTGATGTACGCAGCGATCCGAGAACGCGGACCCATGGGCGACCGCGTGGCGGACAGCATGATCCGCGCATCGAAGCGGCTGGCGCAGGAAATCGCCGTCCGCGACGAAGTCGACCGTCGGTTGCGCCTGATGGACAGCGTCGCCGCACACCCCGCTGCGCCCTCGACGTCGGCGACGGAGACCCTGCGCGAGATCCACGCCGAATTGCGCACCCTATCGGGATCCGACATCGACGAAACCGTGGCAGCACGGCTCGTGGAACTGTCCGACCGCATCGCAGGCTCGTTGCGCGGTCCCGACGTGGAATCGGACGTGACACTCTCCGCTCGCGAAACCGACGTTCTCGCGCAGATAGCACTGGGCTGCACCAACGCGGAGGCAGCCGCGAGGCTGTCACTCAAGCCGGAGACGGTCAAGTCCTACCTTCGGTCGATCATGAGCAAGACCGGCACGCGCACACGCCACGAATCGGTGGTCGCCGCACGCCGGTTGGGCCTTCTCCCCTAGTAACCGGCGGGCAACTGCTCGAACATCTGGCGCGTGACCGCCACCGCGTTGTCCGAGCTACCGCCGCGTACCACCAGGGTCGCGAACGCCAGATCCCCTCGGTAGCCGACGAACCACGCGTGCGATCCACCGTCGACCTCGGCCTCACCCGTCTTCCCGTAGACCTCCCCCTGGTCGGCGATCCGCTCGGCCGTTCCGCTGGTCACCACCGAGCGCATCATGCCGCGAAGACCGTCGACCATCGCAGGTTCGATCTGCGGGTGCTCCCCCTCGATCGTGGTCTCCCGACCGACGATGAGAGTGGGCACCGGCGTCGAGCCGTTGGCCACCGTCGCCGCCGCCAACGCCATGCCGAAGGTGGACACCACCACCTTGCCCTGGCCGAAACCGTCCTCGGTGCGCTGCACCAACTCCTCGGCCGGCGGTACCGAACCGGAGTCCGTCGGCAGTCCGACCACGTCGTACTCAGGTCCGACGCCGAATTGCGACGCCGCCACCGTCAACGCGTCCGGCGCCATCTCGCTCGCCAACTTCGCGAACGACGTGTTGCAGGAGCGCGTGAACGCCGTTCCCATGGAGACGTTTCCGAGCGAGAACTCGTTGTAGTTCGGGATGCTGCGTTCGCCGATCTCGATGCGACCGGGGCACGGAACCGTGGTCTCCGGGCCCGCGAGCCCGTTGGAGATGGCGGCACCGGCAGTGATGATCTTGAAGGTCGATCCCGGCGGGTACAGGCCGGCGGATGCAACGGGTCCGTCCCTGTCCGCTTCCTTGTTCTGGGCGACGGCGAGAACGGCACCGGTCGACGGCTGGATCACCACCATCATCGCCTGCTCGGCGCGTGCATCGACCGCGTTCTGTGCCGCGACCTGGATGTTGCGATCGAGACTGATCGAGAACGACGGCGCGGGTTCGGGCGGCGTGTCGGTCAACACGTCGATGTCCACGCCGTTCCGGTTGACCGTCACCACACTCCACCCGGCCTTGCCGTCGACCTCGTCGATGACGGATTTCTTGACCTGGGAGACCAGGTCGGGAGCGAAGTTCCTGTCGGTGGACAGCAGATCCGATTCGTCCGACGCCGATACTCCCGACAGTCCGGCGAGTGCCGCCGCGACTGTTCGATAGTCCTCGTCTCGGAGCAGCGCAACCGGGTACGCACCGTCGACGGACGTCGCGGACTCGACGATGCTCTGCGCCGAGATGCTGGAGTCGAACGGAGCGAGAAGGCGGGCGAGGTTCGTGGCCGTCGCGACGATGTTGTCCGACTCGTCGGCGGTCACCTTGATGCGATGCACGACGCCCGGAACCAACACGTCGGTGCCGGAGCGCTCGTTCACCCGCGCACGCGGCGGTGCCGTCGACCGCAGAGCCATCGTCTGCGTTTCGCCCAGGCCTGGATGAATGTCGGTGGAAGTCCACCGCACACCCCACTGCCCGTCGGTGCGTCCCATACGGAGTTCACCGTCGTACGTCCACACCCGTTCCTTCGGCAGTTGCCACTCGTAGGTGTAACCGACGGTGGCCGTGTCCCCGTCGACGCGAACCGAAGTGGTTGTGGCATGCAAAGATTCAGCTTGCAGGTTGTTCCATGCATCCGACAGCGCGGCGGACGCGACGTCCGGACGGTCGGTGTCCGCGGCCGCGGCGTCGATGTCCTGGGAAGAGAACGCATCGAGGAATGCCTGCGCCGCAGGCTCGGGTCCCGCCGGGCTCGGCGTGCACGCCACTGCAGATCCCGTCACCACGACACACGCAGCCGCGACCACGAGGCAACGACGAAGACCCGAGAATTCCATTGCGCCCATCGTAGTTCGGCGACGCCCGGGTTCCCGGCAACGAATCGCTGTCAGTCGAGAAGGACCGTCGTGAACGTCGCAACCTGAGTGAGGCCGATCCGCGCGTACGCACGACGGGCGGGGAAGTTGAAACTGTTGACGTAGAGGCTGGCCACGCGCCCGCTCCGCACCACCGCGTCGACGACGGTTGCCGTTCCCGCCGACCCGAGACCGCGGCCTCGGTAGAGAGGATGCACCCATACGCCTTGGATCTGGCCCACGGTGGCCGAGCGTGAACCGATCTCGGCCTTGTACACGACCTGGCCGTCCTCGAAACGCGCCCATGCCCGGCCCGCGGCGATGAGACTTGCGATCCGACGACGGTAGCCACGGCCGCCGTCGTTGGCACGTGGATCCACACCGACTTCCTCGATGAACATCGCCACAGCGGCCGTCAGGTAGACGTCGAGTTCGTCGGCGCGCACCAACCGGACTTCGGGGTCCGGTGGAAACTCCGAGAGTTGTGACGTGGCGAGGAGCGGTTGCTCGCTCCGCAACTCACGCGGCGCTCCCCAGTCGGCTTCCAGCATTTCCCACAGCGGAAGCGTCAACTCGGCGCGCCCGACGAGCGAGGAACACATACGTGGGCCTCGGCAGGCGCGGTCCGCGAACGACCGCAGATCGTCGACGTCGCCGAGCAGTGGAACCAGGTTGGCACCGTAGAAGCACAGAGACTCCTGCGGTCCGCCTCGACTCCACATCTCGCCGTGGAACGACCGGGGGTCGAGCCCGGATTCCTGCACACGCGCCGCGATCATGCACGTGGCAATGGGATCGGCGTCGAGCACACGGAGAACACTGGCAGTGTCCTTGTTGCTCAGTGGCTTCGCGCCGAGGAGCTTGAGCACCGTCCGTCACCTCCCGAGCTACGCGCGTCCACCGTCATGGACATAGATTGCCAGATCGACGCATGCATCGGGGACTTTACGGGTGGGACATTCGGCCCCACTTCGAGTGGTTACCCGACGGTGACGACCGGCGCTCCCGAGTCGGCGCCCTCACCCTCGTCGAACTCCTCGGCGATGCGCATCGCTTCCTCGATGAGCGTCTCCACGATCTGGGCCTCGGGCACGGTCTTGATCACCTTGCCCTTGACGAAGATCTGGCCCTTGCCGTTTCCGGACGCCACACCGAGATCCGCGTCGCGCGCTTCACCCGGACCGTTGACGACGCATCCCATCACGGCGACGCGCAGCGGGATCTCCATACCTTCGAGACCCGCGGTGACCTCGTCGGCGAGCGTGTAGACGTCGACCTGCGCGCGACCGCAGGACGGGCACGACACGATCTCGAGCTTGCGTGGCCGCAGATTGAGCGACTGCAGGATCTGGTTTCCGACCTTGATTTCCTCGGCGGGCGGCGCGGACAGCGACACTCGGATGGTGTCGCCGATGCCGCGCGACAGGAGCGACCCGAACGCCACGGCTGACTTGATGGTGCCCTGGAACGCCGGCCCCGCCTCGGTCACACCGAGGTGAAGCGGGTAATCGCACTGCGCCGCCAACTGCTCGTACGCCGCGACCATCACGACCGGGTCGTTGTGCTTGACCGAGATCTTGATGTCACCGAAGCCGTGCTCCTCGAACAGGCCTGCTTCCCACAATGCGGACTCTACGAGCGCTTCCGGGGTTGCCTTGCCGTACTTGTCCATCATCCGCTTGTCGAGCGATCCGGCATTGACGCCGATACGGATGGGGATGCCTGCATCGCCCGCGGCTTTCGCGACCTCTTTGACTCGGCCGTCGAATTCCTTGATGTTGCCGGGGTTCACGCGGACCGCCGCGCAGCCGGCGTCGATCGCGGCGAAGATGTACTTGGGCTGGAAATGGATGTCCGCGATGACGGGGATCTGGCTCTTCTTCGCGATGATGGACAGCGCATCCGCGTCGTCCTGTGTGGGGCATGCCACACGCACGATGTCGCATCCGGACGCCGTCAGCTCGGCGATCTGCTGCAGGGTCGCGTTGATGTCGTGAGTCTTGGTGGTGGTCATCGACTGCACCGAGATGGGGTGGTCGCTGCCGACACCGACGGTGCCGACCTGCAGTTGACGAGTCTTACGGCGAGGTGCGAGTACGGGAACCGGCGGTGCCGGCATTCCCAATCCGACTGACACAGTCACTTCGTTGCCTTCTTCCGGTGAGCTTCACCCATGAGTCTACTTAGAACAACTGGATCGGGTTCACGATGTCCGCTGTGAGCGTCAGCAACATGTACGCGCCGCCGATCACGATCACCACGTAGGTGACGGGCATCAACTTCATGTAGTCGACCGGTCCGCCGTTCGGCAGCCCGCGTCTGTTGCGGAAGAAGTTGCGGATTCGCTCGTAGATCGTCACCGCCATGTGCCCGCCGTCGAGTGGGAGCAACGGCAGCAGATTGAAGATGCCGAGGAAGAAGTTCAAACTCGCGAGCAGCAGCACGAACACCGGCCACATGGACCGCTCCACCAACTGTCCACCGATCACCGACGCACCGACCACGCTGATCGGAGTCTCGGCGTCACGCTCACCGCCGGTGATGGATGTCCACAGATCCGCTACCTTGCTCGGCATCTGCACCAGTCGATGCGCGGTCTCGACGAACATGTCGCCAGTGAACGCGAACGACGCGGGAATCGCGGCGAGGGCGTTGTACTGGGTCGGCAGGAACCGTTCCATCGACACTCCGACCGCGCCGACCGTCGCCGACCGTCGGCCGGTTTCCGTACCGTCGGACACCCAGCGCTGCACCTGCTGGACCTGGACGGGGAACGTCAACTCGGCGCCGTCACGTTCGACGACGAAGGTCGCGGTGCCGGACAGAGGCTGGGTCGCCGCGACGACGTCCGTGAACTCGGGTGTCTCGGTGCCGTTCACCGACACGATGACATCGCCCTGCCGAATGCCTGCCTGGAACGCCGGGCTAGGTCCGCTGCACTCCGGGAAGGTCAGATCGTCGTTCTGCGTCGGCGGAACGCACTGCATCTCCCCGACCATCGCGCCGGCCGGCGGGTTCAGATTCGGTAGTCCCCACCCGACGGCCAAGGTGAAGATCAGCACGAAGCCCAGAACGAAGTTCATCCCGATGCCGCCCATCATGACGACGAGCCTCTTCCAGGTCTTCTGGCGGTACATGGCACGGTCGATCTCGTCGGGAGCGAGTTCGTCGATCGCGGTCATGCCGGCGATGTCGCAGAACCCGCCCGCCGGAATGGCTTTCAGGCCGTACTCGGTCTCACCTCGACGGAAGGAGAAAACCTTGGGACCGAAACCGATGAAGAAGCGGCGCACCTTCATTCCCGTCGCGCGGGCGGTCCACATGTGCCCCGCCTCGTGCAGCGCGATCGACACCGTGATTCCGAGGGCGAACAGGATCACCCCGAATACGAACACCATCCGGCTCAGTCCTTCTGGTTCAGGAGTTCGCGGGCGTGGGCGCGGGCCCACGAATCTGCAGCGAGGACGTCACCGACGCTGGTGGGTTCGGAGGTCCACTGCCCGGTGCCTGCGTCGAGTACCTGTCCGACCGTCTCCACGATCTGCGGGAAATCGATCCGTCCCGCCAGGAATGCTTCGGCAGCAACTTCATTGGACGCGTTGTAGACCGCCGTCATGCACCCACCGAGCACCCCGGCTTCGCGGGCGAGTTGAACCGCGGGAAACACCCGGTCGTCGAGTGGCTCGAAATCCCACGTGAACGACGTGGTGAAATCGATCGCTCGAGCCGCGTCCCGCACGCGGTCGGGCCATCCGAGGGCGAGCGCGATGGGCAGGCGCATGTCCGGCGGGCTGGCCTGAGCGATCGTCGACCCGTCGAAGAACGTGACCATCGAATGGACGATGGACTGCCGGTGAACCGTCACGTCGATGCGGTCGTACGGAATGTCGAACAACAGATGGGTCTCGATGAGTTCGAGCCCCTTGTTGACCAGCGTTGCCGAGTTGAGGGTGTTCATCGGCCCCATCGACCACGTCGGGTGTGCAGCGGCTTGCTCCGGCGTCACCGATTTCAGTTCCACCTCGGACCATCCCCGGAACGGGCCACCCGAGGCGGTGAGGATCAGGCGATCCACTTCCGCCGCGCGGCCTCCGCGCAGACATTGAGCCAGCGCGGAATGCTCGGAGTCGACGGGCACGATCTGGCCGGGAGCGGCCGCGGACGTCACCAGCGAGCCGCCCGCCACCAGTGATTCCTTGTTGGCGAGGGCGAGCGTTGCACCCGACTTCAGAGCGGCCAGGGTCGGTTCGAGGCCGCGCGACCCCACCAGCGCGTTCAGCACGATGTCTGCCTGCACCGATTCCACGAGGTCTGTCACAGCTCGGTCGCCCGTGAGAATGTCCGGCAGGTTCAGCTCGGCGCCGGCCGTGGGGTTCGCCACCGCGACGGAGTCGACGCCCGTGGCGTCGATCTGCCGACGCAGCACGTCGATGTTTCCGCCCCCGGCCGCAAGCCCCACCACCTCGAACTTGTCGGGGTTGGCCGCGATGACGTCGAGCGCCTGGGTCCCGATCGATCCGGTACTACCCAGCAACAGCACCCTCTTGGGTCTGCCCGACGGTGAATCTTCGACTCGCAGTGGCTCTGGCACTCGTCCATTGTTCCTGATCGTGTCTGAGAGTTCGCTATGCGTGTGCCGTCCCTAAGCTGACACCGTGCCGTTGCCGACCCTTGTGACCGATCTGATCAGCTACGAACTGCTGTTGTCCGTGGCAGAACTCGGCAGCATCGGACGCGCCGGGGAGGCCCATGGAATGTCTCAACCGGCCGCCAGCTCGCGGCTGGCAGCTCTGGAGCGACGAGTGGGCGTGCCACTCCTCGAACGGACGCCCCGCGGCGCCACCCTCACCGCGACCGGAGAACTGGTGGCGAGCTGGGCCGAGCGCGTCGTCGTCGAAGCCGCGCGCCTCGCGACGTCCATCGAATCACTTCGGACCGACCGGAACAGCCACGTGAGAGTCGCGGCCAGCCTCACGATCGCCGAGTACCTCGTCCCCCGATGGCTGATCACGCTGCGCGCTCAGGAGCCGTCGGTCACGCCGTCGCTGTCGTCGGGCAATTCCGCCGATGTCTCCGCCGCCGTTCTCGCCGGCCGCGCGGACATCGGTTTCGTCGAGAGCCCCGACGTGCCCAACGGACTCGAGCACTGCGACATCGCGCACGACGAGCTGGTCGTGGTCGTCGCCCCGGGCCACGAGTGGGTGGGCCGCTCGATCACCGCACGAGAACTGGCGTCGACGCCGTTGGTCACCAGAGAACCCGGCTCGGGCACCCGCCGCGCCCTCGAACGAGCGCTCGAGAGCACCGACTCGGCCCCGCCGTTGCTCGAAGTGTCGTCCACCACGGCGATCAAGGCCGCGGTCGGGGGCGGAATGGCGCCCGCAGTGCTCAGTTCACTCGCCGTGTCCGCCGAGCTGGCGGCAGGCACGCTGGTCCGCGTCCGCACGGACGGGCTGGATCTGCGCCGCTCCCTCCGTGCCGTGTGGCCCACGGGAACCCGCCCGAACGAGCCGTCGTCGACGTTGGTGACCATCGCCATAGCGGCCACCGAGTCATAAGCCGAGGTTTGGACGCGATAGGCAATCGACGTCTACCGTCGCCGCCCACGGCCGGGCACCGTGAGTGTCATGACCACGATGCTCCTCGCGAACGTACCCGCCACCCGACGAGGTTCCGGCGCCCCCACCGCGATATTCCGAGACGTCACCCCGAATCTGTTCACCACGGTGATGGGGACGGGCATCGTCGCCACCGCGGCGGCGACGCTCCCCGTCCAGTTCGTCGGGCTGCGGGTGTTCGCGACGATCGTGTGGGCCTCGGCTGCGTTCGTCATGATCGCGCTGACGGTCGCGCTGGCCGTCCACTGGACCGTGCACCGCGTGCACGCCCTGGCTCACGCGGCGAATCCGGTGACGGTGCAGTTCTACGGCGCTCCCCCGATGGCTCTGCTCACTGTCGGTGCGGGCGCGGAACTTCTCGGCGGCGACATTCTGGGCAACGCGACGGCGATGGCCGTCTTCGCGACGTTGTGGACGGCCGGGACCGTGCTCGGGGTCCTCGCCAGCGTGACTGTTCCGTACCTCATGATCACCACGCACGACCACACCGACGTGGCTGCTCTACCAGCGTGGTTGATCCCCGTCGTTCCTCCGATGGTGTCCGCGTCCACCGGCGCGTTACTACTCCCGCACGTCGCACCCGGCCAGGGGCGGTCGGCCATGCTCGTCGGGTGTTACGCGCTGTTCGGGCTTTCGCTCGTCGTCGGCATGCTGACCGTGGCCCTGGTGTACGGGCGTCTGCTCCACCGCGGTGCACCCGCTGCTCAGGCCGCCCCCACGATATGGATCACCCTCGGGATCGTGGGCCAATCCGTCACGGCGGCAGTGCTTCTCGGCAACGACGCAGCGCTGGTGTTCACGGGCGACGACGCGACGATCGCCACAGGTCTACGGGTGTTCGGGATTGTCCACGGGCTGGTGATGGGCGGCTTCGGAGTGTTCGTGTTCGCCCTCGCCGCGGCCGTGACAATGCGCTCCCTGCGTCGTGAACCAAGCTTCTCCATGAGCTGGTGGTCGTTCACGTTCCCGATCGGAACGTGCGTCACCGGCGCGACCGCGCTCGGCGGCGCTCTCGGCTCCGCAGCTGTCGACGCCGTGGCCGTCGTCCTCTACGTGGTGCTGGTCTCTGCCTGGGCGGTGGTCGTCGCCCGCACCGTCTGTTCCCTCACGTCCACCCGTGCGCCGCGGGAGGGTGCTCGGCGATCCAGTGCCGGGCGATGTCGACACGTCGAGCGATCCACACCTTCTCGTGCGACTGGACGTGGTCGAGGAAACGCTCCAGCGCCCTGATGCGGGCCGGACGTCCGACGAGTCGGCAGTGCAACCCCACCGACAGCATCTTCGGTGAACCGGCTTCACCCTCGGCATACAGAACGTCGAACGCATCGCGGAGGTGCGCGAAGAACTCCTCCCCCGTCGAGAATCCACCGGGCGACGAGAAACGCATGTCGTTGGTGTCGAGCGTGTACGGGACGACGAGGTGGTCCACGGTGTCCGACCCGCGATCCACCCGGGCCCAATACGGCAGGTCGTCGGCGTAGGAATCCGAGTCGTACAGAAATCCTCCGTGCTCGACGACGAGCGACCGGGTGTTGGGTGAGTCGCGGCCGGTGTACCACCCGAGCGGAGCCGATCCCGTCAGCTCGGTCAAGATCTCCATGGCTTCGGCCATGTGTTCACGCTCGACGTGCTCGTCGATCAGTTGATAACCGATCCAGCGCAATCCGTGACTCGCGATTTCGTGCCCTTGTTCGACGAAGGCGGCCACCGCGTCCGGATTGCGCTGCATCGCACGGGCGACGGCGAACACGGTCAACGGCAGTCCGCGACGCTCGAACACACGAAGCACTCGCCATACGCCGGCACGAGATCCGTACTCGTACAACGACTCCATACTCATGTGCCGGTTGGGAAACGCCTGAGCTCCGATCATCTCGGACAGAAAGGTCTCCGATGCCGTATCACCGTCCAGAACGTTGTTCTCGGACCCTTCTTCGTAGTTGAGCACGAACTGAACGGCGATCCGTGCCCCACCCGGCCACCGCGGATCAGGAGGATGCGCGCCGTAACCGACCATGTCGCGCGGGTAGGGCACACGGGAGTGGGACAGTCGTTCCGAAGTCACGAAAGTCGAGTCTTCCAGCAATCGCGCCGCCGCGCCGAGGATACGGACCCTGGTGGCTACGACGGACGGTCGTATGCAAATATTGACGAAGACGAGCGCGCCTGCCGACGGCGTGAGACATGACCCGAGAGGATCGACCGGTGGCACAAACCGAGCTGAACCCCGCTTCGTACGACCCGGTCGAGTACACCCACGAGGACATCGCCGAGGTCCCATCCGCCGAGTGGGGATGGAGCGGTGAGTCCGGCAAAGCCATGCGCATCGCGGCGATCGTCGTTGCGGCCATGCTGCTGTTCATGATTCACGGCAACCACACGGGCCTGGTCGAGGACCTGTGGCTCATCGGCTTCGCGATCGCGCTGGTCGGCATCGTGGTGCGCGACGTGATCGTGCGCCGCAAGCCTCGCTGACGAACTTCCCAGGTCTTCCTTCGTCGCAGGTCTTCCTACTTACGTCGAATGCCCGGTACGACTCGAAGTCGTACCGGGCATTCGCGTTTTCGGGAAGCAGCGCGCCTAGTTCTCGGCAGCGAGCTGCCCGCACGCAGCGGCGATTTCCTGCCCGCGAGTATCGCGGACCGTGCAGGACACACCTTGGGCGATGACTCGTCGCACGAATTCACGCTCGACGTCCTTCGGGCTCGCGTCCCACTCGCTGCCCGGCGTCGGGTTGAGCGGAATCAGGTTGACGTGCACTCGCGAACCCAGTGCCTTGTGCAGCTTCTTGCCGAGCATGTCGGCCCGCCACGGCTGGTCGTTGACGTTCTTGATCATCGCGTACTCGATCGACACACGGCGACCGGTTCGGTCTGCGTAGTAGCGAGCCGCCGACAGGACCTCGGCCACGGACCACCGATTGTTCACCGGCACCAAGGTGTCGCGTAGCTCGTCGTCGGGAGTGTGGAGCGACACTGCGAGGGTCACCGACAACCCCTCGTCGGCGAGCTTGCGGATCGCCGGCGCCAGTCCGACGGTCGACACGGTCACCGACCGCTGGGACAGACCGAGCCCGTCCGGCGCGGGCGAGACGATCTTGCGGACGGCTGCGACGACGCGCTTGTAGTTCGCGAGAGGCTCGCCCATACCCATGAACACCACGTTGGACAGTCGGCCTTCGCCACCGGCGACCACGCCGTCACGCAGATCCGCCGCCGCCGAACGCACCTGGTCCACGATCTCGGCTGTGGTCAGGTTGCGGTCGAGACCACCCTGTCCCGTTGCGCAGAACGGGCACGCCATTCCGCAGCCCGCCTGACTGGAGATGCACAGTGTCGCGCGGTCCGGGTACCGCATCAGGACACTCTCGAGCAGGGTGCCGTCGTTCGCCTTCCACAGCGTTTTGCGTGTGTCGCCGTCGTCGCACGCCAGGTGTTTGATCGGCGTCAACAGTGTGGGGAACAGGTCGGCGCCGACCTTCTCACGCACAGCGGCGGGAAGGTCCGTCATCTTGCTCGTGTCCGCTTCGAGGCGGCTGTAGTAGTGCCTGGCCAACTGGTCGGCACGGAATGCAGGCAATCCGAGTGCCTTCACCGCGTCCTTGAGGCCGTCACGATCGAGATCCGCCAGGTGACGCGCAGGCATTCCACGCTTCCGATCCGCGAACACCAGCGGAAGCGCGGCCCTCGTCGGTGTGGACGTGCCCTCGGCCGAGTCCGGCGAGGGAGCAGTCCCGGTAGCAGCGTGTGCGTCGGAAACGGAAGCGGAGTCACTCATAGTGCCTCCAGTGTCCCACTCCTGCGCACCGACGCCTATTCAGCACGGTTCACCGTCGCCGCCGTCCGTTTCCAGCTCGATGCGGAGGGGTAACCGAATCGACAGCAGATACGCGTGCATTCCCGCCTCGCGTACGAAAGGATCGAACAATGTCCACACCAGCAGGAGATCGCAACGACGGCTCGTTTCCGGACGCGTCGGCACCGTACGAGGACTCGGGTTCGTCGGCGATCACGACGCCGGATTCGGACCAGCACAGCGCACCCGATCCGGAGGCCGTTCGCGACACGAGACCTGCCGTCGGGACGGCGCCGGACGGTATCGCGCACACCAAAGCCGCAGCTACGTGGACCGGCCTGGTGGTCGGCGCGATCGTACTGGTGATCCTTCTCATATTCATCTTGCAGAATCTCGACGCCGTGCCTGTGGAAATATTCGTGTGGACGTTCGAGCTTCCGCTCGGCGTGAGTATGTTGCTGGCCGCGATTGCCGGTGCCCTCGTGATGGCCCTGGCGGGCGGAGTCCGAATTCTTCAGATTCGGCGTGCGGCAAAACGCAAATAACGGATCGAACCGGTGAACAGTATGCACACAAGCTGGCGTAGTCGAACTGAATCGATAATGCTGGTAGTGCCCGATTTCACCACAAGGAGCCTTTTGTGACCACTTTCATGGAGACACCCGTGACGTCTGGCGTCGCGCCCGAGCGTGCACGCTCGTGGCTGTTGGTACCCGCCACCAAACCCGACACGTTCACCGCAGCCGCCGAGTCCGAAGTCGATGCCGTCATTCTCGACATCGAGGACGCCGTGGCACCCGGCGCGAAGCCCGCCGCCCGCGACGCTGTCGTCTCCTGGCTGGAAGCCGGAAACTCCGCCTGGGTACGAGTGAACGACGCGACCACGAGCTTCTGGGCCGACGACCTCGCCGCCCTGTCCGGCCTGAAGGGCCTCGCAGGCATCATGCTGGCCAAGACCGAAAGCGGAAGCCAGGTCGAGGCAACCGCGTCGCGCCTGGCCGAGGGAACGCGCATCCTCGCACTCGTCGAATCCGCCATGGGTCTCGAAGCAACACCCGAGATCGCGCGCGCGGACTCCACGTTCCGGCTGGCGTTCGGCAGCGGCGACTTCCGGCGCGACACCGGAATGAGCGACGAGCCCCTGGCCATGGCGTACCCACGTTCGAGGCTCGTCGTGTCGTCACGAGCGGCACGCCTCCCCGGTCCGATCGACGGTCCCACCCTTACCGCGAACGAGAGCATCCTCTCGCGCGACTCGGCCCTGACGGTGTCGATGGGCATGACCGGCAAACTGTGCATGCACGCCGAGCAGGCTCCTACCGTCAACCGTGAGCTCGCACCGTCGCCGTCCGACGTGACCTGGGCCGACGAGGTCGTCGACGCACTCGGCGCCGACGGAGCACGAGTGAAGGACGGCAGCGACCTTCCACGTCTCGCCAAAGCGTTGAAAATTCGCGACGCCGCCGAGATCTTCGGAGTTCGCGCCGGGTGAGCCGAACGGTCAGGCCAGTTCGATGCCGGCAGGTTTGTGCCGGACATGGACCCGGTACCTGACATCGAAGCCAAGGCCAGGGATGCTGCGTGCAGCCCTGGCCGCTGTGCGTCGGGTGAACTCGATCCCCAGAACCTCCCGCATCGTCCGGCGATCCGAGAACTTCCACCGGGTGTCGACACGCGTCAACGCGAATCCTTGCGCCTCGAAGAATGCTTCCACGGCGCTGCAGTTGTACTTCGGCAGGTCGGCGCGCATCCAGTCTCCGTAGGGCGACGACGAGACGTCGAGATCCACCACGACGAGACTTCCACCCGGAGTGAGCACTCGCAGCGCTTCGGTGATCCCCGGCCCCGCCCCGACGCCGAAGAAGTAGGCCGTTCGGGCGTGCACCAGATCCACGGACGAGTCCGGCAACGGTAACGATTCCGCGTGACCCGCGACCACCTCGACGTTGTGCAGGCCGCTCACTCGTGTCGCAGCCGCCTCCCGGAGTGGCTCGTGCGGCTCGACGCCGATGACCCGACTCGCGTCGGCCGCGAAGTCCGGCAGATGGAATCCTGTTCCGCATCCGACGTCGACCACGACGCGGCCGGCCCAAGGAACCACCGCACGCAGATACCGTGGGATGTTTCCGTCGGCGTCCTGCGCCAGATTCTCCGCCTCGTAGATCTCCGGCCAGTGCCAGATGTTCGGGCTGGGGATGGTGCGGGGATCCGTCACAGCAGGATCGCGAACACCAGCCACGCTACGAAAGCCGACGGAAGCAACGAGTCCAGACGATCCATGATGCCGCCGTGACCCGGTAGCAGCGTACCCATGTCCTTGATCCGGAGATCGCGCTTGACCTGAGATTCGATGAGGTCGCCGAGCGTACCCGTCACCACGAGCACGACGCCGAGGAGAACGCCGATCATGGAGTTGGCGTCGAGGATGAGTGTGACCGTCAGAAGGCTGCCGATCACGCAGAACAGTAACGACCCGGCCAGACCTTCCCAGGACTTCTTGGGACTGATCGCCGGGGCCATCGGGTGCTTGCCGAACAGCACCCCGGCAACATATCCGCCGACGTCGGAGCAGACGACCGCGATCAGGAACACCAGAACCCGTCCCGCACCGTTCTCTTCCAGCACCATCAGCACGGCGAACGAAGCCAGAAGCGGTAGCCAGCAGGCCACGAGAACGGTGACGGCGAGTTCGCGCAGGTAATTCTTCGGTGCCGATCCAAGCCCCTGCTGCAGCAGCAGCCAGACCATGCACACCAGCACGGTCGCCGCCGTGGCACTCAGCACACCCGTCGTACCCCACGGCCATCCGGACCAGATGATCGCTTGACCACCGGCGATGAGCGGGATACGCGGAACCAGAATGCCCGCCTCACGAAGACGCTTGGACACCTCGTAGGTCGCGACCGCCAGCGCGACGGCGACCACTCCTATCCACACCCGCGGCGCGAACACCATGATCAGGATCAGCGAGATCCCCAGACCACCACCGACGCCGATGGCGGCGGGAAGATTACGGCCGGCCTTGCCGGGCGACTTGGCAGCTGCACTGCCCGTACCGTTCGGGTCGGGTGCGGCAGACCCCAGTGGTCGTTCCGTACCCGCCACGACGCTGTCTCCTTGCTTCACGTGTTCCACTTCGGTTCCGCGAGGACCCGACCTCCGCAGCGCGGAAGGTCAGACCTCCATCAAGTCCGCTTCCTTACGCTTGACGAGCTCGTCGATCGCGGCGGTGTACTTCGACGTCGTCTTGTCGAGCTCGTTCTCGGCCCTGACGACCTCGTCCTCGCCTGCCTCGCCGTCCTTCTGGATGCGCTTGAGCTCTTCCATGGTCTTGCGTCGGACGTTGCGGATGGACACCTTGGCGTCCTCGCCCTTGCCCTTGGCCTGCTTGACGAACTCGCGGCGTCGTTCCTCCGTCAACTGGGGCACCCCGATGCGGATCAGGTTGCCGTCGTTGGTGGGGTTCACGCCCAGGTCGGAGTTCCTGATCGCGGTCTCGATGGGGCCGAGCTGAGCAGCCTCGTACGGCTTGATGACGACGAGCCGAGCCTCGGGGACGTTGATGCTCGCGAGCTGGGTGATCGGGGTGGGCGCCCCGTAGTACTCGACGACGATGCGATTGAACATGCCGGGATTCGCGCGGCCGGTACGGATGCCCGACAGATCGTCGCGGGCGACGGTGACAGCCTTCTCCATCTTTTCTTCTGCGTCGAAGAGCGCTTCGTCGATCACGGTCTGTCCTCCATAGTTCTTGCCGGCATCCCGGCTCCTCGTTCGTCGGTCACGTCGTTCACGACTTGACCAAAGTACCGATGCTCTCGCCTGCAACCGCACGCGCGATGTTGCCCTGCGTCAACAGGTTGAACACCATGATCGGCATCTGATTGTCCATACACAGGCTGAAGGCGGTGGCGTCGGCGACCTTCAGTCCCTTCTCGAGCACCTGCCGATGCGTGATGGAGTCGTACATCGTTGCCTCGGGATCGAGCTTCGGGTCGGCGGAGTACACCCCGTCGACGGCCTTGGCCATGAGCAGCACTTCCGCGCCGATCTCGAGTGCACGCTGAGCGGCCGTGGTGTCGGTGGAGAAGTACGGCATTCCCATCCCGGCACCGAAAATGACCACTCGGCCCTTCTCGAGATGACGCCGTGCGCGTAACGGGAGGTACGGCTCCGCCACCTGCCCCATGGTGATCGCGGTCTGCACACGGGTCGCGACGCCCTGCTTCTCCAGGAAATCCTGCAGTGCGAGGCAGTTCATGACCGTACCCAGCATGCCCATGTAATCGGAGCGCGAACGATCCATACCGCGTACCTGAAGCTCTGCTCCGCGGAAGAAGTTTCCACCGCCGATGACGACGGCTACCTGGACGCCCGTGGAGACCACTTCGGCAATCTGTTCGGCTACGTTGTTGACGACATCCGGGTCCAGGCCGACCTGGCCTCCTCCGAACATCTCACCACCCAGCTTCAGCATCACTCGCTTGAATCCGGGGCGGTCGGTGGCGGGATCGGTCATTGCTCTCCTCGGTTCTCGCCTTCTCGAATGCGCACGGTGAAAAAGGCACTTCGAAGCACCTACGGTCTCATCCTGCCCTATCGGCAGCGTCGCGGGCGACACCGCCCACGACGCGTCGGCACTCGGCCACGCCGGTCCCGACACGGACGATGCCGCCCGCTCGACGTGTGTCGAGCGGGCGGCATCGCAGGTGACCGATTTCGTCGACTCACGAGAAGTCGATCAGTTCGCCCCGACCTCGAAGCGTGCGAAACGCACCAGCGTCACGCCTGCCTCGTCGAGGATGGCCTTCACGGACTTCTTGGAGTCCTGGACCGAGGACTGCTCGGTCAGCACGACGTCCTTGAAGAATCCGTTGACACGGCCTTCGATGATCTTCGGCAGAGCCTGCTCCGGCTTGCCTTCCTCGCGTGCGGTCTCCTCGGCGATACGACGCTCGGACGCGACGATCTCCTCGGGAACCTCGTCACGCGTGACGTACTTGGCCTTGAGTGCGGCAACCTGCATGGCTGCGCCGCGAGCGGCCTCGGCTGCGGCTTCGCCCTCGCCGGTGTACTCGACGAGAACGCCGACGGCGGGGGGAAGATCTGCGCTGCGCTTGTGCAGGTAGGTGGCCACGGGTCCGTCGAAGGACACGACGCGACGGATCTCGAGCTTCTCACCGATCTTGGCCGAGAGCTCCTGCAGGGCGGTGTCGACGGTCTTGCCGTCCAAGTCGAGTGCCTTCAGCGCGTCGACGTCGGCGGGCTTGCCTTCGGCGGCAACAGCGGCGACGGAATCCGCGAACGCCTGGAACTCCTCGTTCTTTGCGACGAAGTCCGTCTCGGAGTTGATCTCGACGAGGACGCCACCCTTGGCGACGACCAGGCCTTCGGCGGTGGATCGCTCGGCGCGCTTGCCGACGTCCTTCGCGCCCTTGATGCGCAGCTGCTCGACGGCCTTGTCGAAATCTCCGTCGGTCTCGGCGAGTGCGTTCTTGCAGTCCATCATTCCGGAGCCGGTGAGCTCACGGAGCCGCTTGACGTCAGCGGCGGTGTAGTTCGCCATGTTGAGCGAGCCTCCTCGAATGCTGTGGGTATGGGTCGTCACGCGCGAAGGGCCCTGGGCGGGGTGTATCCCCCGGCCCAGGACCCGTTCGATCAAGCCTGTGTTGCAGGTGCTTCCGCAGCAGGCGTCTCGGCCGGAGCCTCGGCAGCTGCTTCCTGCGTAGCCTCGGCAGCGGGCGAAGCCTGAGCGAGCTGCTCGAGCTCCCACTCGGCGAGGGGCTCGCCTGCGCCGACCTCGGGCTTCGCGTCGGTCGAGGTGTTCTGGCCCGCGCGAGCCTGGACACCCTCGGCCACTGCAGAGGCGACGACCTTGGTCAGCAGGGCTGCGGAACGAATTGCATCGTCGTTGCCCGGGATCGGGTAGTCGACGACGTCGGGATCGCAGTTGGTGTCGAGGATCGCGATGACCGGGATCTTCAGCTTGCGAGCCTCACCGACGGCGATGTGCTCTTTGTTGGTGTCGACGATCCAGATGGCCGAGGGAACCTTGGCCATGTCACGGATACCACCGAGGGTGCGGTCCAGTTTGGTCATCTCACGCGTGAGCATGAGGATTTCCTTCTTGGTGCGTCCCTCGAAGCCACCGGTCTGCTCCATCGCCTCGAGCTCCTTGAGGCGGAGAAGGCGCTTGTGGACCGTCTGGAAGTTGGTGAGCATGCCACCGAGCCAGCGCTGGTTCACGTAGGGCATTCCCACGCGGGTCGCCTCGGCGGCGATGGACTCCTGCGCCTGCTTCTTGGTGCCGACGAACAGAACCGTGCCACCGTGAGCGACGGTTTCCTTGACGAACTCGTACGCCTTGTCGATGAAGGTCAGAGTCTGCTGCAAGTCGATGATGTAGATGCCGTTGCGGTCGGTGAAGATGAATCGCTTCATCTTCGGGTTCCAGCGACGGGTCTGGTGTCCGAAGTGTGTGCCGCTGTCGAGCAGCTGCTTCATGGTTACTACAGCCATGGCTGAATAACTCTCTTTCGATTGCCGGTTGACGCAGAGTGCCGTGTGACCTCTGCCCTGGCGACCGCTGGCTGCCGGACCCGCTCGCATCGATGCGGGACCGCCGACAACCGGTTACGAAGTACGTGCCACCGAGGTGGATACTTGCGTTACGCGGACGCGCGAAGTCGACCCGTGCATGCACAGGTCGCTCGCACAGTGTACGACGTCCGCGCCCCTGGTCATAACCGGCCTCCGACGACAGTCGCATACAAGCCTGTGGATGAAGGATTTCGCTATCCACAGGCAGAGCCTCACGGCGTCGGTCGGCGCTGACCTGTCGTGCACGCTGAAGCGATGCGAAAACTCGTCGGTCGTTCAGCGACAACTCTTCTCGTCACCATCGCCCTCGTGGTCGCCGTCCTTCCACCGGTAGGCGCAACGCCGGCCCGTGCCGACGGCACCGGATTCACGTGGCCGCTGGCACCCCGCCCGCACGTGCTCCGCGCGTTCGACCCACCCGAGCACGACTGGCTACCCGGTCACCGGGGTGTCGATCTCGCGGGCGTGGACGGACAGAACGTTCTGGCTGCAGGCGAAGGAACCGTCGTCTTCGCCGGAACCGTCGCGGGCAAGCCCGTGGTGTCTCTCGATCACCCCAGTGGCCTGCGGACCACGTACGAGCCAGTGCGTGCGGCGACGTCCGCGGGTACCCGGGTCGGACGCGGCGACGTGATCGGGGTTCTGGAAGCGGAACACCCCGGCTGCGATGGACCATGCCTCCACTGGGGGGTGCGTCGCGGACGCGACTATCTGGATCCGACCGTCCTCGTCGAACGTGCACCCATCCGACTCAAGCCGCTGACGTCCTAACGCCAGCTGGGTCCGGAATGGCGGCCCGACGCAGCGGGGAAATCGTCCGCGACCATCGCCGCGAGTTCGACGAAGGCAGCCCTGGTCTGAGGTCGCAACAGATCGAGGTCCACGACAGCGCCCTCGGCCAGGTGCTCGTCGAACGGCACGACGAGCACCGCACGACACCGTTCCAGAAAGTGTTGGGTCAACAAGTTCATGTCGACGGCGGACGAACCGGGACGAACCGAACTGATGACGACGACGGTGCGCTCGACGAGGTGGCCGTACCCGTGCAGCTGCAGCCAATCCAGGGTGGCGGCAGCGCTCCGAGCACCGTCCACGGCCGGTGAAGACACGAGCACGAGCGCGTTGGCGAGCTGCAGTACACCGTTCATCGCCGAGTGCATGATCCCGGTACCGCAATCCGTCAGAATCAGGTTGTAATACACCTGCAGCATCTCGATGACGGACCGGTAGTCCTGCTCGCCGAACATCTCCGACGCGGCAGGATCACGTTCTCCGGCAAGGACTTCCAACCGACTGGGAGCCTGCGACGTGTGTGCACGAACATCCGAGTACCGGCGGATGTTCGGCGCGTCCGCCAACAGATCGCGCACGGTGGACGACGTCTGCCTCGGAACCCTCTCCCCGAGCGTGCCGAAATCCGGATTAGCGTCCACGGCGATCACACAATCCCCGCGGAGCGATGCGAAGGTGGCACCGAGACCCAGCGTGGTGGTCGTCTTGCCGACGCCGCCCTTCAAGGAGAGGAAAGCGATGCGGTAGTCACCGAGCACGGGCTGCCGAATGCGTTCCACCTGGTTGCGGTAGCGCTCCTCGGCAGTCGACTCGCCTGGATTGATGACGCCGCCGGTGAGCCGATGAACGCCCCGGCGCCACCCGGAGGTGGACGCACGTTTGGGTCGGCGGAGCAAACTGTCCGGGGCGAGATCCTGACTGGTCGGCTGAAAGCGAGGGTCGTGCGGCTGGCCTCCAGGGAACCCACCGCGATCGCGGTCGTCGGAAGTACCGGCCGGGCCCGGCGCCCACGGCGGGGTCCATTCCTCCGGACGCGGGGTGCCCGCGGACGGTCTGTCAGCGGGCGGTCTGTCAGCGGGCGGTCTGTCAACGGGCGGTCTGCCAGCGGGCGGCGCAGGTGCGTCGGGCTGGGACGGCGACGTGAACCTGGGCGGCGCGGGCTGCCGTTCCGAACCGCGCGGAGTCTGCCAGGGCGGAGCTTGACGCTCCCCGTTCATCGACGTCCCGGTGAACGGAGCCTGGTGAGCGGTGCGTACCGGCTCGACGGGCGTGGTGCTGGGTCGAGCTGCACCGTTCGAGCCGGTCTGGGCACGTATCGACCACGCCGCCGATGCGCCGTGCGTGTGCTCGCGGTCCACGGTCCCCCCGTCTCCACAATCATGGGCATGTTCTGTGTCACTCACGGCAGTGCCGGAAGGACACCGGATATCCGAACACGACATCTCTTCGAGCCCGGAATACTTCGCAAGCGGTCTGTTTCCTACGACGCTACCAAACACTTGCGAATCAGCATGTGGCAGCGCTCACGCGGCGAGCAGGTCACGCCCGGGGGTGCGCCCTGTCGTGGACCGCGCGCAGACGGTCGACCGACACGTGAGTGTAGATCTGAGTGGTGGCGAGTGACGAGTGCCCGAGAAGTTCCTGCACCACCCGCAGGTCGGCTCCCCCTTCGAGAAGATGGGTAGCTGCAGAATGCCTCAACCCGTGCGGGGCGAGGTCAGGTGCACCCGGCACGGAGGCCAGGACCTCGTGCACGGCCGTGCGGGCCTGACGCGGATCCAACCGTCCCCCACGACGTCCCAGCAGGAGCGCGCCGCCGGACCGCTCCGTGGCGAGCTCCGGGCGTCCGTGCGCGAGCCACTGGTTCAACGACTCCGCCGCCGGCCCACCGAACGGCGCGGACCGCTCCTTGTCCCCCTTTCCGATCACGCGGACCACCCGACGCTGATCGTCGACGTCACCGATGTCGAGTCCGCAGAGCTCGCTGACGCGGATTCCGGTGGCGTAGAGCAGCTCCACGACGAGCCGGTCCCGCACGGCGATCGGATCGAGTTCCTCGGCTCCGACCTTCGCCCACGACATCGCTTCGTCGGCTTGGTTCTGCTTCAGAACGGACGGAAGATGCCTCCCTGCCCGGGGGGCCGACAGTCGCAGCGCTGGATCCGTGTTCATTCGGCCTGTTCCGACGCACCAGGCCGTGAAGGATTTCGCCGACGACGTCCGTCGAGCCAACGACGTTCTGGCCGCCCCGCTTCGGGCCTGCGAGGCCAGCCAGGATCGAAGCACCTGCAGGTCGAGCCCACTCAGTTCACTCGTCTCGTTCACGCCGACGACGTAGTTCAGCAGCGATTCGGCGTCGCGCAGGTAAGCACGGACCGTGTGCGGCGAACGGTCGCGACCCAGTGTCAGATACTCCGCGTACTCGTCGAGATGGACTCTCAGAGTCGTCGGCAAGGCATCCATACTCGTAAGACTCTCCGCCGCGGCGCCCGTCGGCAAGCGGACGCGCGGGCGTCAGGCAGATGCGCCGGACTCGGCCTGAGCCAACTCGCGCTTCCACTCACGGAACTTCTCTTCGGTCCGTCCTCGACGCCAGTACCCGGAGATCGACGCCCAGTCGGCGGGCACTCCGCGTTCCTTGCGGACGTATCCACGCAGGTTGTGCATCACGGCCTGCGCCTCGCCGTGAATGAAAACCTGGGCGCGGCCCGGCAACCACTCCGTCGATTTCACGGCCTCGATCAGCGGAGCGTTGTCCCCTGCCTTGTCGTCCTCCACCTCGTTGGACGGGGCGCCCCGATGCACCCAGGTGACGTCGACGACGGCCAGCGTCTCGAAGTAGATCTCGTCCTTGCGGTCTGCGACCTCGACGAACACCTTGGCAATCGCGTCCTCGGGAAGCGATTCGACCGCCGCGGCGATCGCCGGGATCGCGGACTCGTCACCGGCGAGTAGGTGCCAGTCCGCCTCGGGCTTCGGACGGTAGGCCCCGTTCGGGCCGTACACTCCGATCTGTTCCCCGGGCTGCACGCGTGCTGCCCATGGACCGGCAACACCCTCGTCACCGTGCACGACGAAGTCGATCGCGATCTCGCGCTTCCGAGTGTCGACCGATCTGACCGTGTAGGTCCTGAGCACCTCGTCGTCACCCTGACCGAAGATCAGCTTGACGTAGGAATCGGTGAAGTCGGTCGGCGTGAATCCGTCGAAGCCCGGGTCGCCGAGGTAGACCCGATGCATGTGGGGCGTCAAGGCCTCGGTACGGAGGACGGTCAGAACAGTTTTCTCGCGTGCCACGTGGTTTCAGCCTTTCCGAGCTGTCTCGTGCGATCGGTGAGTAAGTATTACCTAAATAGGCTACCGGTCCCGACGTCGTCATGGCCGCACCAGCCGGAACCAGCCGGTGTCGTCACTGGAGACGAAACCCTCGAGTTCGAGCAGCGGCAACACCGATCGCACCTTCGCGACGGGCACGGACGATGCCTCCGACAACTCCTGCGGGGAGCGCGTTCCCGTCGCGGGCAGCGCTTCGTACACCAGCAAGGCGTTGTCGGACAACGCGTCGAGGTCACGAAACATCGAGGGACGACCTTCTCCGACTTCCCCGGACGGCCCGGCTTCGGCCACGACGTCGTGGGCGTCGGCCACGAGGCGCGCCTCACCTTCGCGAATCATCCGGTGGCACCCCTTGGACGACGCGGAGGTGACGGGTCCTGGCACCGCCAGCACCGGCTTTCCGAGTTTGTGCGCCCAGGCTGCGGTGTTGCGTGCACCGCTCCTCCACCCCGCTTCCACGACGACGACCGCGGATCCGAAAGCAGCGACGATCCGGTTGCGTGAGAGTAAGCGATGGCGAGCCGGGGTAGTACCGGGCCCGTACTCGCTGATGACCGCACCACTGTCGGCGATCCTCTGCAGCAACCTCGAATGCCCCGATGGATAGGCACGGTCGACGCCGCAGGCCAGTACGGCGACCGTTCTGCCGGACACGCCGAGGGCAGCACGATGCGCGGCTGCGTCGATTCCGAACGCGGCACCCGACACGATGGTCCACCCGTCGACGGCAAGATCGCCCGCGATCTCGGCGGTGACGTGTTCCCCGTATGCCGTCGCCGCTCGGGTGCCGACGATCGAGACGGCCCGCTCCACGAGTTCGTCGACGGGTGTGGCGCCGAGGACCCACAACGCGCACGGCCCGCACCGATCGGCACCCTCGCCGAGTCCGGCGCCGTCGAACGCCAGCAGTCGCCACATCGGCCATTCCGGATCGTCCGGAGTCACCAATCGTCCACCCAGTGTGTCCATCAGGTCCAGGTCGGCGGCTGCCGTGTCGACGTGCGACCGCACGGCGAGCCGCTCACCCAACGCGCCGCCGACGACCGCCGCTCGAGCCTCCTCGGGTCCGGCGGACAGCGCGAAGTCCAGCAGCGGACGGTGTGGGCCCTGCGCGGCCCGAGACAGGTACGCCCAGGCCAGTTTTCGCGGATCGTGCGTCCTCACGAGATACCCCTGTCCCTGAAATCCAATGCCGCTCCTACTTCTTCCAGGCCCGGCGCGTCGCTCCCTCCGAGATCGCTGAGCGTCCACGACACTCGAAGTGCTCTGTCGGCCCCTCGCGCCGTCAAAGATCCGGTGCGCAGGGCGCGTTCGAGAGGTCGCAGCGCGGCGTTGCTCAACCTGAACTTCTGCCGCAGTGCGGGCCCGGGTACCTCGGCGTTGGTCGTCCATCCGAATTCACGCCATCGCTCCGCTGCGGCGTCTCGCGCACCCGTCACACGTGATCGAACCGCGTCGGTCGACTCGCCCACGTCGTCCACCAACGCACCCGTCGCCACCGCCTGCATCGCGATGCGTAGATCCACCCGATCCATCAGAGGCCCGGAAAGTTTTCCCAGATACTTTCGCCGAACCGTGGGTGCGCAGACACAGTCGGCACTTCGGGCGGGCGCACACGGACATGGGTTGGCCGCGAGAATCAGCTGGAACCGTGCAGGGTAACGAGCAACTCCGTCGCGTCGCGCGATCCGGATCTCCCCGTCTTCGAGCGGAGTTCGCAGCGCTTCCAACGTCTTCGCGCCCATCTCGGCGCATTCGTCCAGGAACAACACTCCCCTGTGTGCGCGGCTGACGGCGCCGGGTTTGGCCATTCCCGTGCCACCGCCGACCAGCGCACTCACGGTGGTCGAGTGGTGAGGTGCGATGAACGGCGGCGCCGTGATCAGCGGCCGATCCCCCGTCAACGTTCCTGCCACCGAGTGGATTGCCGTGACCTCCAGCGACTCCGCATCGGTCAGGGGAGGAAGGATGCCGGGAAGTCGTTGCGCCAGCATCGTTTTGCCGATACCCGGAGGACCGGTCAGCATGATGTGATGCGCGCCTGCTGCGGCGACCTCCAGTGCCCACCGCGCCTCCTCCTGCCCCACGACCTCGCTCATGTCCGGGTACACGGCATCGTCGCTCGGTACCGACGGAACACCCCGATCGAGCACCGTCTCGCCGCGAAGCCACGCGACGACCTCGGTCAACGACGACGCGCCCAGAACCTCGATTCCCTCGACCAGACTGGCTTCGGCCAGAGCGGAAGACGGTACGACCACCCGTTGCCACCCGGCCCGTTCGACGGCCATGACGGCGGGAAGTACTCCGCGCACGCCTCGTAGTCGACCGTCGAGCGCCAACTCCCCGAGAAAGACCGCACTTTCCGAGGATCGCCGTGGGATCTGCTTCGCCGCATCGAGAACCGCCAGAGACAGTGCCAGGTCGTACACGGATCCGACTTTCGGCAGCGTCGCCGGCGACAACGCCAACACGACTCGCGTGTCCGGCCAGGTGGCACCGGAGTTGCTGACCGCGGCCTTCACACGGTCCCTGGATTCGTTCAGTGCCGTATCCGGCAGCCCGACGAGGTGAATTCCCGGCAAGCCGCGTCCGATGTCTGCTTCGATCTCGACCACTTGACCGTCCACGCCGCTGACGGCCACCGAGAATGCGCGCCCCAACGCCATCAGAACACCCCGCGCAGATGCGAGACCGCGGGATCACCGTCGTTGCTCATCACGATCGCGACCACATCGAACCGGATACGCACCCATGGGCCGCCGCGTTCGTCGAGCCATGCGAGAGCCAACCGTCTGATTCGCTGCTGTTTGGTGTAGGTCACCGACTCTGCGGGAGTCCCGAATCCGGTACCCGACCTCGTCTTCACCTCGACGAAGACCGTGACGTCCCCGTCACGGGCGACGATGTCGAGTTCACCGTGTCTGCACCGCCAGTTTCGGTCGATCAGCTCCATCCCGTTGTCGACCAAATGCAGCGCGGCCAAGGCCTCACCGCGCGCCCCCAATTCCTGATTCGACACTCGTCCCCCTCGCGGTCGTCGGTTCGCCGAGTGGGCAGAACCTGATGGAACGATGCACGAAGGGACGATCGACGGAACGGTGAATTCCCACGTCGAATTCTGCCCTGTGGAATTCACGAGAACTGTGGATGACGGACGTGCCCGAGACCGAGATACTCGGGATAGTGTCGGTCTCGAATGGTAAGGCCGAACGCGACGCCGAATAGTGCCCGGACACGACGATGCCCCCGCTGTTGCACAGCGGGGGCATCCGAAAGACACCAGGTGGTGACGCTAGTGCGCGGCCTCGTACGCAGCCTGAACGTCCTGGCTGATTCGTCCGCGAGCACTCACTTCGTGACCGTTCTCCCGCGCCCAGGCTCGGATGTCCTGAAGATCGGTCTTGGCGCGGGAAGCGGACCCGGATCCCTTACGAGGTTTACGACCGGACACCTTTTCTGCGTGCTCGATCCAGAACGCAAGTTGTTCGTGAAGTTCGTTTGCGTGCTTCAGGTTCAAATCGATCCGGTACTGGTTGCCACCGATTCCGAATTCGATGGTTTCCCCTTGCCCCTCTTTGATGACCGATCCGTCGACATCATCGATCATTTGGACGAGAGTCTTGCGCGCCATGTCCGAACCTCTACCGTCAAAGGAATATGCTGATCGATTCTTTTTACCACCGTGTATCGCCGGTTTCAAAAGAATGAGGGCGATTCACAGCACGGTGTCAGGAAAGGAGAAATCGAGATCGTCACGCGTTTTACGCATAGAATTCTTCGATCTGTTGCACCACAACGCAATCCGACATCGAACGAAACTGCACGCGATCTAGGGATCGAGTAACTGCCAAGCGACCTGACCGACCACCAAGCACACCGCAGCGACGCCGATCAACTGCGCAACGACCATTACGTTCCGTCGGCGCCGACGGCGGCCGAAGAGGTACACGATCGCCGCGAGCACCAACAACCAGACGGTGACCGACACCGAATGGCCCCGCTACTCGGGCAGCCGGAGGTCCGGCTTTTCGAGTTCCTCGATGTTGACGTCCTTGAACGTGATCACCCGGACGTGCTTGACGAAACGGGCCGGGCGGTACATATCCCACACCCAGGCGTCGGACATACGAAGTTCGAAATAGATCTCACCGTCCGCGTTGTGCGGAATCAGCTCCACCGAATTGGCGAGATAAAAGCGTCGCTCGGTTTCCACGACGTAGTTGAACTGCCCGACGATGTCCCGGTACTCCCGGTACAACGAGAGCTCCATCTCGGTTTCGTACTTTTCGAGATCTTCGGCACTCATCGGTTTTCTCTCATCCTCGTTCTTGCTCGACATCGAAGGTTCATCATCGCGCACTCCGCTCGTCCAGGTCCATTCGGCCCAGCACGGATGCAACCGCGTCGGCGCCCCTCTTCGCTGCGGACACGTTCGCGTACGACATTCGATGCTCGGCGCACGGGCCGAGCTCGGTCATCGCTGCCGCATGAACCTTCGTGCTGTATCCCTTGTGCACCGCGAAACCATATCCGGGAAACCGCGAGTCCATGTCGACCATGACCCGATCCCTGGACACCTTGGCCAGGACGCTTGCCGCGGCGATGCAGGCGGCAGTCGCGTCTCCGCCGATCACCGGAAGCGATGGAGCCGGCAGGCCCGGCACCCGGAACCCGTCGGTCAACACGTAACCGGGAGTCGTTCCCAGACCTGCCACGGCGCGACGCATCCCCTCGATGTTGGCGACGTGGACGCCGATCCGATCGATTTCCTCGGCCTCGATGAACACGACACTCCAGGCGAGGGCCAACCGGGTGATCTTGGGGAACAGTTCCTCGCGGCGTTTCTCGGTCAGCTTCTTCGAATCGTTCAGGTCGGCCAGCGACGCGTACGGTTTGGGGCCCAGGATGCAGGCTGCCACGGTCAGCGGACCCGCACACGCGCCTCGACCCGCCTCGTCGACGCCCGCTACCGGTCCCAGACCGCCTCGATCGAGGGCCGACTCCATCGTCCGTAGGCCCGAGGACCTACGAATGACAGGGCGGGGTGGCCACGGCGGGTGGCCACGCGATCGACTGGTACTGACCATCGGTGCTGTCGGCTCACTGCCCCTGGATGTCCGGGGAGTCCAGGGTCCCCCAGCGCGAGGGCGGAAGTGCGATCAAGAACGCCTTGCCGATGACGTTGTCGACGGGAACCGTGCCCATCAGTTCGTCGGATACGTGAAACCTGGAGTCGGCGGAGTTGCTTCGGTTGTCTCCCATGACCCACAGGTTGCCTTCGGGGACCGTCACCGCGGGGAAACAGCGTCCGGATTTCAATTCGGTGTCACACGTCAACGTCCCTGGCGTGAACGGGAAATCCATTTGTACGTACGGCTCGTCCAACGGTTTGCCGTCGACGAGAACCCGTCCCTGATCATCGCAGCACTCGACCGTTTGGCCACCGGTCGCGATGACTCGCTTGACCAGATCGTTCTCGTCCGGAGCCACTATGCCGATGAGCGAACCCACTTCCTGGGCCCCGCGGACGATCGTGTTGTCCGATCGCGTGGACACGAAGTCGCTGTTCCACGAATCCGGCCCACGGAAGACGACGACATCTCCTGGTTTCGGATCGCCGAAGCGGTAGCCGATCTTCTCCACGACGATCCGGTCCCCGGTGCATCCGGCACAACCGTGCAGCGTCGGCTCCATCGACTCGGACGGAATCAGATACACGCGTGCGATGAATGTCTGCAGCAGAAAACTCAGGACCAGAGCGACCAGAACGAGGATCGGCAGTTCACGCCAGAACGAACGCTGCTTCTTCTTTTCCTTACGGGGTGCAGTCGGCTCCTCGGAGCGCGACTCGGATCGATCGTGTGGATCCTGCGGGGCATCTGACACCGCACCAGATTAGCTGCACCCGGTTTCCGCGATCGACCGGTACGCCGAAAGCACGACAGCCGCACCACCCCTGACGGGGCGATGCGGCTGTCGTGTGAATACGGCCTGACGCGCTTACTTCAGCGCTTTTCCTTGATCTTGGCGGCCTTGCCACGCAGATCGCGGAGGTAGTACAGCTTGGCGCGACGAACGTCACCGCGGGTGAGGACGTCGATCTGCGCGATGTTGGGGCTGTGGACCGGGAAGGTGCGCTCGACACCGACGCCGAACGACACCTTACGAACGGTGAACGTCTCACGAACGCCACCACCCTGGCGGCGAATCACGACGCCCTTGAAGATCTGCACGCGCTCTTTCGAGCCTTCGATAACCTTGACGTGCACGTTGAGCGTGTCGCCGGGGCGGAAGTCAGGAATGTCGCTGCGCAGCGACTGCTTGTCCAAGAAATCCAGAGTGTTCATCGGTGTGGCCATCCTTGCGTTCTTCGCACGAGTAGAGGAACCGAGCGGTACCGCACGTTCGGAAAGAAATCCGACTACACGGAACTCGGCTGGTTCGTACTCCGATTAGGTCTGTGCCTGGTACAGGCAACCCGACCATTGTGCCAGACCACCGAGGGTAACGCGAAATCGCCTCGGCGACCGCCGGCGGGCGTTTCGGTGCCACTCGGTCGGGGCAGGCGCCGCCTGAACTGTCCGGTCCAGTTCGTCCTCCGTCGCCGCGAGCGCGTGGTCGATGCTGGGCTTTCCTGCCACCAGATCCTGCAGGTAGATCTTCGCGCGAATCGCGGGACGACGAATGGTGCGTTCTCGCCGCAACGAGCGTTCCATCTTCCGGGGTCGGCGGGTGTAACGCCACCGCGCCCACGGCGAGCCCGGCCTGCCCAGACGAAGGGCGCCGACGAACAGGATGGGAGCGAAGAACAACCCGATCAATCCGGTCCAGATCTTCCCCTTCGCCAGCACGACAGCGCACAGTGCGAGATGGGCCAACGCCAGTGCAACGAACCCCGCCCGGATCACCGGGTCGGCGTCCGCGCGGATATCGGCGATGTTCAGCAGCGCAAGCGGGTGAAAACCGAGCAGCAGCAACCCCGTCCCGGCGACGGCGACGAACACGGCGTCGACGGATGCTCGGCCCTGCTCGGACCAGTAGACGTCCTTCAGATAGAACACCAGTGCGAACTCGTCGAGAACGAGTGCAGCGCCCACGCCGAACAGGGCTGCGAGGACGGCTCCCGTCTCCCGAGTGCCGTCCTCGAACACCGCAACGAGCGAGATGCCGGACACGAGCATGAGCACGATCCCGAAGACGACGTGGTGGATGTGCTGGCCCCCGGGAGTGATGTTGCCCGGCCACCACTTCACCTGAGCCCGAATCATCCTGACGCTGAGCCTGATCAGCAGAAACCCGGCGAGGAAGCCGAGAAGGAAGCAGAGCAACGGCAGTCGTCCGTGCGCGACGATCTCGCGATCCAACCAACTCACCGCTGCATCGTGCTCCTCGTGGACGGGCGTGCCACCCGTCGCATGCTACTTACCGAATCCGGCCTTGCGCAGCGCATCGGCCATCGACCCACCGGCAGGCGCGGCGGCCTGCCGTCCACCGCGGTTCTCCCGCCGGGGCTGCTGACGCCGGTCCTGGCCGTCACCACCGCGTGGAGCGCCCGCGCCGCGGGAACCACCACCGCGGGGACCACCGGTGCTGCGCGGCTTGTCCTTCGCGGACGCACCCGGCTCGTCGTCGAGGCGCAGACTCAGCCCGATGCGCTGGCGCGGAATGTCGACCTCCATGACCTTGACCTTCACGACGTCGCCGCTCTTGACGACTTCCCTGGGGTCCTTGACGAAGTTGTGCGACATCGCGGAGACGTGAACGAGCCCGTCCTGGTGCACACCGACGTCGACGAATGCGCCGAACGCCGCGACGTTGGTGACCACGCCCTCCAGAGTCATCCCGGGCCGAAGATCCGCGACCTTCTCGATTCCGGCCGCGAAAGTGGCCGTCTTGAATTCGGGTCGCGGGTCACGGCCGGGCTTCTCGAGTTCGGTGATGATGTCGCTGACGGTCGGGATTCCGAACCGGTCGTCGGCGAAGGTCCGTGGGTCGAGTCCGCGGAGCAGCGACGTGTTGCCGATGACCTCGCGTACGCCGACTCCTGCCGAATCGACGATCTTGCGCACCACGGGGTATGCCTCGGGGTGGACACTCGAACGGTCGAGCGGATCGTCCCCGCCGGAGATACGGAGGAAGCCCGCGCACTGCTCGAATGCCTTGGGGCCCAGGCGCGCAACATCCTTCAGTTTGGATCGACTGGCGAACGGACCGTGTTGATCGCGGTGCGCCACGATACTTTCCGCCAAGGACCCGGCGATGCCGGACACACGGGACAACAGCGGCACCGAAGCCGTGTTGACATCCACACCCACCGCGTTCACCGCGTCTTCGACGACGGCACCGAGCGAGCGCGCGAGAAGGGACTCGGAGATGTCGTGCTGATACTGGCCGACACCGATGGATTTGGGATCGATCTTGACCAGCTCGGCCAGCGGATCCTGGAGACGACGCGCGATCGACACCGCACCGCGGATGGACACGTCGAGCTCGGGAAGCTCGCTCGATGCGTAGGCCGAAGCGGAATAGACCGACGCGCCTGCCTCGGACACGACGATCTTGGTCAGACCTGCCGCCGGGTACTTCGCGATCAGCTCCGCCGCCAACGAATCGGTCTCGCGTGACGCAGTGCCGTTGCCGATGGCGATGAGCTGCACGGAATGTTTGGCCGCCAACGCTGCCAGGGTGGCCAGAGCCTGATCCCACTTGCCCTGCGGCTTGTGCGGATAGATCGTGTCGTAGTCCACGACCTTTCCGGTGGAATCCACGACGGCGACCTTGGTTCCGGTGCGGAACCCCGGGTCGAGCCCCATCGTCGCGCGGTTGCCTGCCGGTGCCGCGAGCAACAGGTCCTTCAGGTTGGAGGCGAACACGTCGACGGCGTCCTTCTCCGCGGACTGACGCAGTCGCATGCGAACGTCGATCGCGAGCGTCACCACGAGCTTGGTTCGCCACGCCCACCGGACGGTGTCGAGCAACCAGCGGTCCGCGAGACGACCACGATCCGCGATGCCGAACTTCGCGGCGATTCGACCTTCGTACACCGTCGGGACGCCGGGGGCCTGCTCCTCCTGCTCGGGTTCGAGGCCGAGCGAGAGCACCTCCTCCTTCTCTCCACGCAGTGCAGCGAGAATGCGGTGCGACGGCAGGGTCGTGAACGGCTCGGAGAATTCGAAGTAATCGGCGAACTTCGCGCCCTCGTCTTCTTTGCCCTTGCGCACCGTGGAGGTCAACTGACCACGGGTCCACATGAGTTCACGAAGCTCACCGACGAGATCGGCGTCCTCGGCGAACCGCTCGACCAGAATGGCCCGCGCACCGTCGAGTTGCTCGGTGTCGAACGACGCAGGATCGGTGTCGGGGTTCGTGATGAGTGCGTCGGCGACCGGTTCGTGGCCGGCTTCGCGAGCGATCTGAGCCTTGGTGCGCCGCTTCGGCTTGAACGGCAGGTAGATGTCTTCGACACGGGCTTTGGTCTCGGCGAGCATCAACGACTGTTCGAGCGCCTCGTCCAGCTTTCCCTGCGAGCGAATGGACTCGATGACTGCGTCACGACGCTCGTCGAGCTCACGCAGGTAGCGTAGGCGCTCTTCGAGTTGCCGCAGTTGCGCGTCGTCGAGCATGCCGGTGACTTCCTTGCGGTACCGGGCGATGAACGGGACCGTCGATCCGCCGTCGAGAAGGTCCACCGCTGCGGCGACCTGATCCTCGCGGACGTCGAGTTCCTCGGCTATGCGCTTGTTCACAGTTTTCAGAGCAATCGTCACGGCGCACGACCCTACAGCTAGTGTGGGACATGTTGTTCGACGGACCAGTGTGGGAGAACTCGAGATGTCCAGGCCGATGCAAGTCCTGGCAGTTTCCTGCGCCGCACTCCTCGCCGCGATAACGGTTCTCTTCTCGGGCTGCAGCGTCCCCGAGGACTCGGCCGTCAGCGGCACCCCGAGCACGAGCGAATCACCATTTCCCGATACCGAGGTCGTCGACGACCTCGACCTCGACTCCCGCATCCCCGAAGCACTCCGTTCCTCCGCCGAACGTGGCGCCGACGTGGACTTCGCGTTGTTGGATCGCGTGACCGGAGATTATTTCGCCGCGGGTGACACCGAACAGATCGAGACGGCGTCGGTGTCGAAGCTCTTCATCGCGGACGACGTACTGAAGGGCGCGGAACTGGCAGGCGTACCGGTCGACGCCGACGACCTGGAGGCGATGACGACGATGCTCGAGTCGTCGGACGACAACGCCGCGAACACCCTCTGGTACAAGTACGGCGCGGGTGACATCGTCACGCGCATCGCGCAGCGATACGGGCTGACCGCAACGGCGCCGCCGTGGGACGGCCAGTGGTGGAACACGACGACGACGGCCGCCGAACTCGTGCGCTACTACTCTGCGGTGCTCGACGGGTCCGGTGGGCTGTCCCCCGCGTCGACCTCGCTCATGATCGGCCTTCTCCGCGAGTCGACTCCCGTGGCCACCGACGGTTATCACCAGCATTTCGGCATCGTGGACGGACTTCCCGGTGAGCCGGTGCACGCCATCAAGCAGGGGTGGATGTGTTGCATCGCGGATCGCTGGCTGCATCTGTCCACCGGCACCGTGGGCGTCGACAACCGATTCGTGGTGGCCATGATCTCGCGGGAAGAGATCCACTACGAGGACGACATGGATCACTACCCCGATACCGCCGTGGTGGACGTGACCGACGACAGCAGCGCTCAGCATGCGCGTGACACACTCACCGGGTTCGTGACGATGTTGTTCCCGGACGGGAAGCTCGACTGACCGGGCTTCTACAGGTCGGACTGCCCGTCCGAATCGGCGAGCAGGTCCGGTCGTCGTTCCCGCGTCCGGGCAAGGGACTGCTCGCGCCGCCACGCCGCGATTCTGGCGTGGTCACCGGAGAGCAGAACGTCGGGGACGTCGTGCCCTCTCCACGTCACCGGTCGCGTGTAGCTCGGCCCTTCCAACAACCCGTCGGAGAACGAATCCTCCTGATGGGATTGTTGGTTTCCGAGTACGCCCGGCATCAGTCTCACGACGGCTTCGCTCATGACGAGCACGGCGGCTTCACCGCCGATGAGCACGTAATCGCCGATGCTCACTTCCTCGACGCGTACACGCGTCGAGGCTTCGTCGAACACCCGTTGGTCGATACCCTCGTAACGTCCGCACGCGAACACCAGATGCTGTTCCCGAGACCATCTTTCGGCTGTGCGCTGCGTGAACGGCACCCCGGCAGGGGTGGGAACGACCAGAAGAGACTCCGGCGTCAGAACGTCGTCGAGCGCATCACCCCACACCGTGGGCTTCATGACCATTCCCGGTCCACCGCCGTACGGAGAATCGTCGACGGCCTTGTGCACGTCGTGGGTCCAGGCGCGCAGATCGTGCACATCGACGGACACGAGACCCTTGTCGATTGCCTTGCCCAGCAACGCTGTTCGAAGCGGCTCCAGATACTCCGGGAAGATGGTCACCACGGAGAGGCGCATCACGGCTCCGGATCCAGCAAACCCTCGGGTGGATCGATCACGACACCGTCGGTCAGTGATACGGACGTGACGATCGCCGCGACGAACGGGACCAGAATCTCGGCGCGGGATCCGTCGGCCGGTGAGATCGACAGCAGCTCTCCCGCGGCGGAGTGGAGCACTTCCTTCACCGTCCCGACCTCGGTGCCGTCGACGTGGCGGACCGACAGGCCTTCCAGTTCGTGGTCGTAGAATTCGTCCGGATCGTCGGACGGGGGCAGGTCGTCCGACTCGACGAAGAACAGGGTGCCGCGAAGGGCATCGGCCGCCGTCCGGTCCGCGATGCCCTTCAAGCGCAGCAGAAGCCGCCCGGAGTGTTCCCGGGCGGCTTCCACTGTGTAGGACATCGTGTCGGTTCGGTTACGTGGTGCACGTCCGCGAAGCTCCGAGCCGACGGCGAAGCGGGCATCGGGATCGTCGGTGCGAACCTCGACGACCAGCTCCCCTTTGACGCCGTGCGACTTCGCCACACGACCGACTACGAGTTCCATCGTCGGTTCTTATTGATCGGTGTCGACGACGTCGACGCGGATTCCGCGTCCGCCGATACCGGAGACGAGCGTGCGCAGCGCGGTGGCCGTGCGGCCGCCGCGTCCGATCACCTTGCCGAGATCGTCGGGATGCACGTGCACCTCGACGGTGCGCCCTCGGCGTCCGGTGATCAGCTCGACGCGTACGTCGTCAGGATTGGCGACGATGCCGCGAACGAGATGTTCGACGGCATCGGCGACAACTGCACTCACTTCTCAGCAGCCTCGGCGGCCGGCGCGTCTGCCGTCTCGGTGGCAGCGGCGTCGTCGGCCTTTGCAGCGTCGTCGGCCTTGGGGGCCTTCTTCTTCTTTGCCGTGGTTGCGTCACCGAGCGGCTCGGCGTCGGCCTGAGCGAGTGCTGCGTTGAACAGGTCCAGCTTGGACGGCTTGGGCTCTGCGACGCGCAGGGTGCCCTCGGCGCCGGGGAGGCCCTTGAACTTCTGCCAGTCACCGGTGATCTTCAGCAGAGCCTCGACGGGCTCGGTCGGCAGAGCACCGACGCCCAGCCAGTACTGTGCGCGCTCGGAGTCGATGTCGATGATGCTGGGGTCCTGCTTGGGCTCGTACTTGCCGATGGTCTCGATCGCACGGCCGTTGCGGCGGGTGCGAGAGTCGGCGATGACGACGCGGTAGTGCGGGGTGCGGATCTTGCCGATACGCATGAGCTTGATCTTGACAGCCATGAAGGTGAAGCCTCTTTCGTTGTGGTCACGGCGCAATTCAGCGGTGCGCACGGACTGCGCACCCGGTTTTGCGTTGATGGGGGTGTTGTGACCGCCGTACGGTACGTAACCGGTGACGGGCGAACAGCGTCTTATTGTGCCAGACGCACCCCGATGTCGGTTAATCGGTGTCAAGCGACGAGCAGAATCGCCAGCGCAGGGAGCGCATTGTTGGTCGAGTGGGCGATCGTCGACGACATCACCGAGCCGGATCTCATGCGTGCGATACCGATGGCCAGGCCTCCCCACACGAGAATCACGAGCCGCCATCCCTCCCGGTGCCAGAGCGCGAACGCAACAGCGGTGACGACGAGAATCACCCACTTGTTTCCCAGCCACGCACCCCGCATCGGGGGTACACGCCGTTCGAGAGCGCCCCAGGCCATGCCGCGAAACATCACCTCCTCACAGAACGGTGCACCGAGCCAGATCCACAGAGCCAGAACGATTTTCCACGTCGGCGACAACACCCCGAGCCCGGCGAGGGGCACCTGGTCCCCCAGGTCCGTCTGCGACAGTACGACCAAGGCCAGCACGATCGCGCCCGCCAACGCTGCAAGACCCCAGATCAGACCCGTTCTGAGTTGGTTGCCGAACTCCGTCGCGGAGGTGGGAAGGCCGAAGTCGACGACGGGCCCGTTGCCGCGCCTCCAGCTGATCGCGAGCGACAACGTCAGGGCAGCCAGGCTCGGAAGCATGATCGCCAACACGTAGACGCCCGGCACGTCGGTGTCGAACACCAGGGGCGCGAGAAGGAAGCCCGCGAGGTTGACGAGCAGTACCGTCGACGCCGCCGGGATTCCCCACCGACCACGCGGCCGTCGGCGCGCGGCGGCCTCCTCGGCTCGCCAGTACGAGGCAGAACCGGAACTGTCGTGGTGCACCGCATTCATCGGTGCCATTCCCGTCCAGCTGGGCTCGCCGGACCGGTCGGGGCCGGTGCGCGGGTCGGGTCCGTAGGGTGATGTCACGCTGGGCGCTTGGTCGGAATTCCGCGCAATACGATCACGTCGGGCGAGGACAGTACATCCGGCCCGGTTCGTGGGTCCTCGGAGTACACGAGCAGATCGGCCGGCGCCCCGTGCTCGAGACCGGCTTGGCCGAGCCAGGTCCGCGCGTTCCAACTGGCAGCGCCGAGTGCGTCGGTGGGAGACATCCCGATACGGGTGAGTGCATGGACCTCGTCGGCGATCCGGCCGTGCCGAATCGATCCGCCTGCGTCGGTGCCCGCGAAGATGGGCACACCCGCGTCGTGCGCGCGACCCACCGTGTCCGCGACGCGAGAATGCAGGTCGCGCATGTGGCGTGCGTACACCGGATACTTCGTCGCGGAATCGGCGATCGACGGGAAGGTCTCGATGTTGACGAGTGTCGGTACCAGTGCGGTCCCGTGCTCGACCATCATGTCCACGGTCTCGTCGGTCAGCCCGGTACCGTGCTCGATGCAGTCGATGCCCGCACCGATCAACCCGGGCAGCGCATCCTCACCGAACACGTGCGCGGTGACGCGTGCACCCTCCTCGTGGGCGGCGTCGATCGCTGCCTTCAAGATCTGTTCGTCCCACAGCGGGCGCAGATCCCCGACACTGCGGTCGATCCAGTCCCCCACGAGCTTGACCCAACCGTCCCCGAATCGGGCTTGCTGACGGACGGCGTCGGGTAACTGCGATTCGTCCTCGATGTCCACCGCCAGACCGGGGATGTACCGCTTCGGCGACGCTATGTGCCGTCCCGCCCGAATGATTCGCGGCAGGTCCTCGTAGTCGTCGAGGACACGCGTGTCCACCGGTGATCCGGCGTCGCGCAACAGCAGAGCCCCCACGTCACGTTCGGTGCGGGCCTGCTCGATCGACCCCGCCAGATCCTCGTGGCCGCCGCCGTACTTGATGCCGACGTGGCAGTGCGCGTCGACCAGCCCGGGAAGGATCCAACCGTCGTCCGCAAGCGTGTCGGCTCCCGCGACGGGCTCCGACGACACCGCGCCGTCGACTATCCAGATCTCGACGAGGCTCTCGGACGGAAGTGCCCGTCCTCGTACCCGATACGCGGCCACGGCCGATCTACTTCTTCGGCAGCTTCAGCTGTGACAGGTCGATGCCTTCGAGTCCCGGAGGAAGCTGGTCGAGCCCTTTGGGCATGGACGACAGGTCCGGCATGCCCGCAGGCATACCTCCGGGCATGCCCGGGAAGCCGCCGCGGATCTTGGGCTGAGTCGGCCCCCGACCGCCCTTCTTGCCTTTCTTGCCCTTCTTGTTCCTGACCTGCTTGCGCGCGCCCGGCATGCCCATCCGGCCTGCCATGGCGGACATCATCTTTCGAGCTTCGAAGAAACGATCGACGAGTTGGTTGACGTCGGAGACCTTCACGCCCGAGCCGTTGGCGATACGCAGACGACGTGACGCGTTGATGATCTTGGGGTCGGTGCGCTCCTGCGGCGTCATGCCGCGAATGATCGCCTGCACTCGATCCAACTGCTTCTCGTCGACGTTGGCCAGTTCTTTCATCTGGCCGGCGCCGGGCAGCATGCCCAGGAGATTGCCGATGGGGCCCATCTTGCGAACGGCCATCATCTGTTCGAGGAAGTCGTCGAGCGTGAGCTGGCCGGAGCCGATCTTGTTGGCCGTGGCCTCGGCCTGCTCGGCGTCGAAATGCTGCTCGGCCTGCTCGATCAGGCTGAGTACGTCACCCATACCGAGGATGCGGCTGGCCATGCGGTCGGGGTGGAAGACGTCGAAGTCCTCGAGCTTCTCACCGGTCGACGCGAACATGATGGGCTCGCCGGTCACCTCGCGGACGCTCAGTGCCGCGCCGCCGCGTGCGTCGCCGTCGAGCTTGGTCAGTACGACACCGGTGAATCCGACGCCGTCCCGGAAGGCCTGCGCGGTGCTGACCGCGTCCTGGCCGACCATCGCGTCGAGGACGAACAGTGTTTCGTCCGGCTGAACCGCGTCGCGAATACCCGCGGCCTGGTTCATCAGTTCGGTGTCGATACCGAGGCGGCCTGCGGTGTCGACGATGACGATGTCGAATTGTTTGGCGCGAGCCTCGGCGACGCCTGCGCGTGCGACCTCGACGGGATCGGCTGCCGAAATGCCTAACGCGTTCTCCCCGCCGCCGATGGACGTTCCCGGGTGGGGCGCGAACACCGTTGCGCCTGCCCGTTCACCGACGATCTGCAGCTGGCTGACCGCGCCCGGGCGCTGGAGGTCACACGCGACGAGCAAGGGTGTGTGCCCCTGGTCCTTCAGCCACCTGGCCAGCTTGCCCGCCAGCGTGGTCTTACCCGATCCCTGAAGACCGGCGAGCATGATCACCGTCGGCGGGGTCTTCGCGAACTGCAGGCGGCGGGTCTCGCCTCCGAGGATCCCGACGAGTTCCTCGTTGACGATCTTGACGACCTGCTGCGCGGGGTTGAGAGCACCCGAGACCTCCGCGCCCTTGGCGCGCGTCTTGATGCGGGTGATGAACTCGCGGACGACGGGCAGAGCCACGTCGGCCTCGAGCAACGCGAGCCGGATCTCACGGGCCGTGGCGTCGATGTCGGCACCGGAGAGCCGCCCCTTGCCCCGCAGGTCCTTGAGGGTTCCGGTCAACCTGTCGGAAAGGGATTCGAACACCGATTGCACTCCTGAGCCGATAGCGAGTATTAGCCGACAGCGGGTCGAGCCTGCCGCCCCGCCACGTACGTCGCACCCAGCCTAGCGCCCGCGGCGCTGAGGCGTGGACAGCGCGTGCTCGGTCAAGCGTTGCGCGCGGTGTCGTTCCACGTCACGGACACTCCCCGCGTGGCCAGCCAGACGGACGGATCGGTCTTGATCCCGGACGCGTCGTGCACCTCGAAGTGAAGGTGCGGGCCGGTGGACTGGCCGCGATTTCCGACCGTCGCGATCTGCTGACCTGCGGCGACCTGCTGCCCTTCGGCGACCTCGTAGGTGTCCACGTGGCCGTAGACCGTCTCGGTCCCGTCGGCGTGCAGCACTTTGACCCACAGACCGAAACCGGACGCAGGTCCCGCGGCCGTCACCACTCCGTCGGCGGCTGCGAGTACCGGCGTGCCGATCGGGGCAGCGATGTCGATCCCGCCGTGGTGCGTACCCCAGCGCTGACCGAACGTGGAGGTCAACACTCCGGACACCGGCTGCACTGCTTTGTCCTTGAGAGGTGCAAGCCCCTGCAGCAGATCCTGCGCCGCGGCACCGACATCGGGAAGACCCAGTGCGGGCAGATCAGAGGTGTCCGGGATCTCGACACCCGGCGGCAACTGGAAGCCCTCCGGAATCAGGTTCTCCGGCAATTGAACTCCGGCGGGCAACTCGAAGCCCGCCGGAAGCAGATTCTGCGGAATCCCGAAGGCTTGACTCGCCGCGGGGGCGTCGGGCAGCGGAGCCGGAGCCGCCGTGGCGGTCCCGGTTCCCAGTTGCGCCGCACCGGCGACGATCGCACCTGTTGCGGCGACGATGGTCGCCGTCTTGATTCCCGAATCCTTCGAATCGTCCTGAGCTCTGTGACGCCCGCGTGGTGTCGTCGAATCTGTCGTGGTCGGAACATAAATGTTCGACCGCCGGTGGGCTCCCACAGTCAGTACCTCATCAGTCGTCGGCGAGGCATGGAAAAACGCCCCGAGCAGGGCTGTTTCGCATGCATTGCGCTCTCGTTCACAAGTTGTTCCTGTGGCGAGAAACGTAACAAAACGATCTCGCCCGCAGACACCGTAACCGAATCTTTATGAAAACTCACAAGCGCAGTCGGAACGGCGCGTCGATCGGTACGCCGGGTCAGGTTCCTTCCGGCTTTTCCGGAGGTTTCGGTGGTTCCGGAGCGGGGACCACCGCGAGCAGCGCTCGCTCGATGTCCTCCCTCGTCGCCCGCGTGTCGGTTCCCGACAGATCGATGCAGAACGCATCGACGACGGACGTACCGAGCGTGGCCACCCGCGCCCATCTCACGTCCGCGCCCAGCTTCTCCAACGCAGTCGCAAGACGGCACAGCAGCCCGAGCCTGTCCTCGGCTCTGAGCTCGAGCACCACCTGCCCCGAGTCCGACCCGTCGAACCACAGCACCCGCGGAGGCGCTTGCGCGTACACGACAGGAACTGCCGAGTCGTCCTCCGGCTCGGTCGACTCCCCGGCCCGATCGTCCAGCGGAATCGGCTGAGCGTCCCGTTCCTTGGCATCGAGCAACGCGATCAGGTCCAGTTCACCCGCCTGGGCACGAATGATCTCCTGACGCAGCAGCCCAGCTTGAGGCGGCGTCCCGAACAGCGGCGCGACGGCGAACGAATTGACCGCCGAACCGTCGTGACTGCCCAGCGACGCCGACAGCACGCGCAACGAGTGCAGCGCGAGCACACCGGCAGCGTCGGACAGCAGACCCGGTGTGTCCGGAGCGACGACGGTCACGACATAGGTGTGCATACCGTCGGTCGGCTGCAGATCGACGTGTACGCCGCCCTTCTCCGCCAGAGCGATGTGCGCGGGATCGAGCGGGTCGGGCGTCGGCAGGCTTTCGCCCGCCATCACCATGCGGCATCGGCGCACGAGTTCCCGGATCAACGACGCCTTCCAGTCACCCCATACTCCGGGCCCGGTCGCGAGGGAATCGGCTTCGGCGAGTGCATGCAGCAGTTCCAGCAGAACCGTGTCCGCACCGAGAGTGTTCACGACGGTCTCCACCGTCGCCGGGTCGTCGAGGTCGCGGCGGGTCGCGGTCTCCGGAAGGAGAAGGTGATAGCGAACCATTGCACTGAGCAATGCGACGTCCGACGGCCACAGCCCCAGCCTGTTTCCGATCTGCGTGGCGAGTTCCGCGCCGACCACACTGTGGTCTCCCCCGCGTCCCTTTCCGATGTCGTGGATCAAAGCGCCGAGCACCAGAAGATCCGGGCGAGCCACCCGTGTCGTCAGAGCACTTGCGTACGCGGCGGTCTCGACGAGGTGCCGATCCACCGTCCAGGTGTGCACGGCGTCGCGGGGCGGAAGATCCCGCACCGCACCCCATTCGGGAATCAACCGACCCCACAACCCTGTTCGGTCAAGCGCCTCGATCGCGGCAATGGCGCGACGTCCGGAACCGAGCAGAACGAGCAAGTCGTTGAACGCTTCCTTCGGCCACGGCTCGCGCAGTTCGGGTGCGCTGTCGGACAATCGATTGAGCGTCGACGCCGACATCGGCATCCCCGTCTGCGCCGACGCGGCGGCCACTCGCGTGATCAGTCCGGGATCCTTCCCCGGACGTGCATCGCGCGCGAGCACCACTTCACTTGCATGCTCGACGACTCCCTCGTCCAGCGGGCGACGGACCGGTGCGCGGCGCAGCCGCGAGAGCCCGCGTCGTGGAAGGGAGTTCCCCGCAGTACGCAAACCCACGTCCACGGAATAGCTGATGGTTCGGGCCGAGTCGCTGAGAACGCGCGCGAGATCGAATCGATCGCCGATACGCAACGCGGCACCGATCTCGTCGGCGTCCTGTGCCCGCAGTTGATCGCGCGCTCGACCGGCGACACGGTGAAGTTCGGTGCGGACATCGAGAAGTCGACCGTGCGCGAAGGCCAGTCCGCCGCCGGGAGACGACGGGCCGAGACCGGGCATACCGTCGGTCAGTTGCGCGATGGCGAGGGCGTCGAGGAGCTGGACGTCGCGGAGCCCGCCCCGGCCACTCTTGAGATCAGGTTCGGCGCGGTGGGCGATTTCACCGCTTCTGGACCACCGCGAGGAGGTCTGGGTGATGAGTTCGTCGAAGCGCGACCGTATTCCGGTACGCCACTCCCTACGTACCCCGCCGATCAGCAAATTGCTCAGTTCCACGTCACCGGCGATGTGACGAGCTTCGAGCATCCCGAGCGCCGCGGTCATGTCCGTCGCGGCGACCTGCAGTGCCTGCGGCACCGTCCGCACGCTGTGGTCGAGCTTGATGTGCGCGTCCCACAACGGATACCAGAGTTTGTCGGCGACCTCGGCGACGATCTCGGGGCTCATGTCGTCGTGCAGCAGAATCAGGTCGAGATCGGAGTACGGAAGCAGTTCGCGCCGCGCGAGGCCACCGACAGCCACGATCGCGAATCCCGAATCGGGTTTGATTCCCAGCTCGGATCCCTTGGTGGTGAGCCAGAACTCGTGTAGATCGACGAGGGCTTGCCGCAGCGAGGGCGCGTCGAGTCGACGGTTGCGTGCCCCGCCGTCGAGCAGCTGTTTCCTGGCGCGCGCGAGGTCGGCGGCCGCGCCGGACCTGTCGTTCGACGCCGAGCCCTTCGGTGTGGAGCCCTTCGAGACCGACGGCCCCGATCCCCCGGCGTGAGCCGAGGAATCGAGGCCGCCTGTCCGAGACCCGTGTGGGTCAGAGCGCATCGGCGCCACGTTCTCCGGTACGCACTCGGATGACCGAGTCGACCGGCGAGACCCATACCTTGCCGTCGCCGATCTTGCCGGTGCGAGCGGCTTCGACGATGACCTCGACGACCTTCTCGACCGCCGCGTCGTCGACGACGACCTCGACGCGCACCTTCGGAACGAAGTCCACGGAGTACTCGGCGCCGCGGTAGACCTCGGTGTGGCCCTTCTGGCGCCCGTATCCCTGAACTTCACTGACCGTCATGCCAAGCACGCCGGCCTGTTCGAGGCCCGTCTTGACGTCCTCCAGCGTGAACGGTTTGACGATTGCCGTGATCAGCTTCATTGTTCTGCTTCCCTTCACAAGCTCTTGATGTGCCCGGTTGCATGCGGAGCGAGAGTTCTCGCTCTTATCTCTACCTTGTCAGGCGAAGTCGTACGCGGTCTCGGCGTGTTCTGCCTCGTCGATTCCGTTGGCTTCTTCCTCGTCGGACACACGCCACCCGAGCGGCTTGAGAGCAAAGGCGATGACCGCGGTGACGATGGCGGTGAAGATGAGTGCGAACAGCGCGATCACGATCTGCACGACGAGCTGCTTGTAGTCACCACCGTAGAACAGGCCGGTCTCGGAACCGAGGAAGCCGATCGCGATGGTGCCCCAGAGGCCGGCGACGAGGTGCACGCCGACGACGTCGAGCGAGTCGTCGTAACCGAACTTGAACTTCAGGCCGACAGCAAGTGCGGAGAGGACACCTGCGATGACGCCGAGGATCATCGAGCCGACAGGCGTGAGTGCTCCCGCGGCGGGGGTGATGGCCACGAGGCCTGCGACGATGCCCGACGCGGCACCGAGGCTGGTGGCGTGTCCGTCGCGGATGCGCTCGGTGATGAGCCAGCCTGCGATGGCGGCCGCGGTGGCGGCAGTGGTGTTGACCCAGGCGAGTCCGGCTGCGCCGTCGGCAGCGAAGGCGGAACCGGCGTTGAAGCCGAACCAACCGAACCACAGGAGTGCCGCACCGAGCATGACGAACGGGAGGTTGTGCGGCCGGAAGGCGATCTTGCCGAAGCCGATGCGCTTGCCGATGATGAGGGCCAGGACGAGGCCTGCGATGCCGGCGTTGATGTGAACGACCGTGCCTCCGGCGAAGTCGATCGGCGCGACCGAGGCGACCAGTCCGCCTTCTCCGTCGTCGGTGGTGCCGAAGATCTTCGCGGCGAGCCCGTCCTCGGAGCCCGAGAGCAGTCCGCCACCCCACACCATGTGTGCGAGCGGGAAGTACGCGAGGGTGACCCAGATACCTGCGAATGCGAGCCACGTTCCGTACTTGACGCGGCCTGCGATGGAGCCGGAGATCAGGGCGACGGTGATGATCGCGAAGGTGACCTGGAATGCAACATCGATGATGTTGGCGTATCCCCACGCTCCGGCGATGAAGTTACCGTCGGCGTCGGTGATGGAATCCTTGAGACCGAAGAACTCGAAGGGGTTGGCGAACAGGCCGCCGATGTCCTCGGTTCCGTACGACATCGACCATCCCCACAGGAAGTAGATGATCGCGACGACGGTCATCGACCCGAACGACATCATCATCATGTTCAGGACGGATTTCTGCTGCGACATTCCGCCGTAGAAGAACGCCAGGCCCGGCGTCATCAGCAGCACCAGTGATGCTGCGATCAGCATCCAAGCGGCGTTGCCGGAGTTGGCCAATACATCCTCGGGACTCACGTACACCCTCCATTTCTCCTGCGCTACCGGTCGGTGCGCCGTCAAGAACAAAGAGTGGTTTTAAGAAGTTTCATCGATGACACTCTGGTGTTTCGCTCATGTGAACGCATGGGCGAAATCTGTTGCCAATACGTTTCGTCCAGGCCATTCGTATTTTTCGCAATCCCGCGCTCACCCGATTTCGGACGGCGTGAGCCCTCACGCGGTCCGAAATCAGGGGGCGGAATCAGCCGAGCAACGCGTCGACGAATGCCTCCGGCTCGAAGGGCGCGAGATCGTCCGCACCCTCGCCGAGACCGACGAGTTTCACGGGCACACCGAGCTCACGTTGCACCTGGAAGACGATGCCGCCCTTCGCCGTACCGTCGAGCTTGGTGAGCGCGACGCCGGTGATGTTCACCACTTCTGCGAACACCCGGGCCTGGGTCAACCCGTTCTGGCCGACGGTGGCGTCGAGCACGAGGAGCACGTCGTCGACCCGCGCGCGCTTCTCGATCACACGCTTCACCTTGCCGAGCTCGTCCATCAACCCGGACTTGGTGTGCAACCGACCCGCCGTGTCGACCACGACGACGTCCACGCCCTGCTCGATACCCTTGGTCACGGCATCGAACGCGACTGCGGCCGGATCAGCGCCTTCCTTGCCCCGCACGACGTCGGCACCGACTCGCTCGGCCCAAGTCTGCAATTGGTCCGCAGCAGCAGCACGGAACGTGTCCGCCGCGCCGAGCAGAACTCGACGACCGTCCGCCACCAGCACGCGCGCAAGCTTGCCCGTCGTGGTCGTCTTACCGGTGCCGTTCACTCCGACCACCAACAGAACCGCAGGAGTTCCTTCGTGTGGCAGGGCCTTGATCGAGCGATCGAGCTCGGGGCGCAGCTGAGACACCAGAGTCTCCTTCAGCAACGCCCGCGCGTCGGCCTCGGTTCTGATGCTCCTCGCTGCCATCTGCTGCCGCAGTGCCGTCATGATTTCCTGCGTCGTGGTCGATCCGAGGTCCGCGATCAGCAGCGTGTCCTCGACCTCTTCCCACGAGTCCTCGTCCAGGTCTCCACCGCCGAGCAGGCCCAACAGGCTCTTGCCCACGGCGGACTGCGACCGTGACAACCGGCCGCGAAGTCGATCGAGCCGCCCGTCGGTGGGCGCGATGTCGTCGAGGACTCGGCCGGCCGGCTCGGGCTCCGGTGTCGGCTGGGGCTCCGGTGCCGGCTCGGTCTCCGGTGCCGGCTCAGGCTCCGGTGTCGGCTGGGTCTCCGGTGCCGGCTCAGGCTCGGGAGTCGGCTCAGGCTCGGGAGTCGGCTCAGGCTCGGGAGTCGGCTCCGGCGTCGGCAGTGGCTCGGGTGACGGCTCGACGACTGGTTCGGGCCTGACGACGGGCTCGGGTCTGACGACGGGCTCGGGTCTGACGACGGGCTCGGGCTCGGCGGTTGCGGTGCCCTGGCTGAAGGAGAATCCACCGCCCGCCCTGTACCCACCGGAACGGTCTTTCTGCTCCTCGATCGTCGGGGTGTCGGACGACTTCAACGAGACACGGCGCCGACGGGACAGCACCAGCCCGGTGACGAGTGCGACGACAAGGACGGCCAGAACGGCCGCGAGGATGATCCACGCTTGGCTACTCACGTGTCCATCTTGTCAGGGCGGCGGGCTCTTCGAGTGCGCGGGCGTGCGCTGCGCCACTCCGTCAGGAGGTGGGCGCGGCCGCTGTTTCCTCGTCCGGCGCGGTCACGCTGCCGATCGTCTCCACACGGTCGCGGTTGAGCCGCTGCGAAATGACGGTCGTGATGCCGTCGCCCCGCATCGACACTCCGTAGAGAGCGTCGGCCACCTCCATCGTCGGCTTCTGGTGGGTGATCACGATCAGCTGAGACTTCTCCCGCAGTTGTTCGAACAAGCCGATCAAGCGCCGAAGGTTGGTGTCGTCGAGTGCGGCCTCCACCTCGTCCATGACGTAGAACGGGGACGGTCGGGCGCGGAAGATCGCCACCAGCATGGCCACGGCAGTCAGGGACTTCTCGCCACCCGAGAGCAGCGACAACCTCTTGACCTTCTTGCCAGGCGGACGTGCCTCGACCTCGATTCCGGTCGTGAGCATGTCTCCGGGCTCGGTCAGGATCAAACGTCCCTCGCCTCCCGGAAACAACTTTGCAAAGACCTGCGTGAACTCCCGCTCGACGTCGAGCCAGGCATCGGTGAAGACCTGCAGGATGCGCTCGTCGACGTCCGCGACGACGTCCAGCAGATCCTTCCGAGCCGACTTCACGTCCTCCAACTGGGTGGACAGGAAGTTGTAGCGCTCCTCCAGTGCGGCGAACTCCTCCAGTGCGAGGGGGTTCACCTTGCCGAGAGTCGCCAGGTCACGTTCGGCTCGCTTCGCTCGCTTCTCCTGAGTGAGGCGGTCGAACGGCATCGGGGCCGGTGCGACCACTTGCTCACCGCGTTCCTTCGCGGCTTCGTACTCGGACATCTCCAGCTCGGTCGGCGCGAGCGCGACATCGGGTCCGTACTCGGCGACCAGATCGTCCAGGCCGATTCCGTGCTGCTCGAGAATCGTCGACTCCAGCTGTTCGATGCGAAGCGCCGCCTGCGCACGCGCCACCTCGTCACGGTGAACGGCGTCCGTGATGGACGCCAACTGGCCCTGCAGTGCACGGACCTGTTCTTTGACGCGTTCGAGTTCTGCCGTGGTGTTGGCGCGCTGTTCGGCCAGTTCGTCCCGGCGGGCTGCGGCGGCTGAGACGACATCGGCGAGTCGGGTCGCCACCCGCTCCCCTGCCGTGGCAACCGATTCCGCGACGGCAGCGGCGTGACGTCGAGCGATCATCTCCCGTTCCGCACGGGCCCGAGTCTCGCGCTCGGCCCGCGCCGCGCGACGCAAGGAATCGGCCTTTCCGCGTAGTGACTGAGCTCGTTCCTCGGCGGTGCGTACGTTCAGCCGTGCCTCCACCTCGACCGATCGCACCTCGGCCAGCGCTGCAGCTGCTGCCTCGCGCGCGTAGGTGGAGTCCTCCGAGTCGGGAGCGTCGGACGATTCCGACTGCTCGTCCTCGGCAAGACGGAGACGTTCCTCGAGCTCGGCGAGTGCTTGCAGCGCGTCCTCGCGACCGCTCTCGGCCTTGGCTCGCTGATCGGACAACCGCGCGGACTCCGCGTGCGCCGATCTCGCCAGCTGGCCCAACCGGCCGAGTTGTTCGTAGACCGCGGACATCGCCGCGTCGGATTCGTTCAACGCCGCCAGTGCCTGCTCGGCGGACTCACGCCGATCGGACTGCTCTGCCAGTGCACCCGACAGCGCTGCTTCCAGTTCGGCGGATCGACGTTCCGCTGCGGCGAGTTCGACGGTCGACGTGTCGATCGCTGCCTGCACTTCCAGCGTGCTCGGTCTACGGTCGGATCCGCCCGACACCCAGCCGGAGTCGATGTAATCGCCCGCAGTGGTCACGGCGCGGACACCGGACACGGTGCCCATGACCGACTGCGCGTCGTCGAACGACGAGACGATCACGACGTCCCCGAGCAGCGACTGCATGGCCGACGCCAGCGGCTCGGGGTAGTCGACCACGTCCAGTGCCCACCGCGCACCGTCGGGCAGGACCCCCGGCTTCGGGCGCTCGGCCGAACCCGATTCGAAGACCAGCACGGCGCGACCGCCGTCGGCTTCGTGCAATGCACGGACCGCGTCGCGAGCGACCTCGTACGAGTCGGCGAACACTGCGTCGGCGGCGGGCCCCATCGCCACGGCGACGGCCACGTCGAACCCGTCTTCGACGGTGATGCGCTCGGCCAGTAGCCCTGCAACGCCGGCCTGGCCGCGAGAGGTGAGCCAGCCCGCGCCGTCCTTGCGCTCGAGCCCCATGGTCAGAGCTTCGATGCGAGCCTGGTACGACGCCACTTTCTTGCCTGCGACACGGTCCTCGTTCTGCAATTCCGTGACACGAGCGTCTGCGCTGCGCAGCGCGGCGACGGCGCGCTCGTAGTGCGTGTCGAGGCTCAGCTCACTCGCGTCGAGACCGGAGATCTGGTCCTGGACGCTTTCGAATTCTTCCTGTGCCCGGTCACCTCGTTCGCGTGCCTCGTCGATCGCGACGGAGAGCCGGGCGACTTCGGCGTCGATGGATTCCGCCTTCGTTCGGAAAGTGTCGACCTGGCCCGACAACCGCGCGAACCCCTCACGACGGTCGGCGACGGCACGAACGGCCGCCATGTGTGCTCGTTCGGCCTCCGCGGCGGCGGACTCGCGCTCGGCCAGTTGATCGCGTGCCACTTCGAGATTTTCACGAGCGATCTCGACGGCCTCGACGAGCTCGAGCTCCTCCTCCGCCACGCGGTCGGCCTGTTGCTCGAGTTCGTCGGGATCCTGACCGCGGCCTCCTGACGGAGCCGAGTCGAGATGGCGGGCGCGCTCCTTCGCGATCCTGATGGTCGCGTTGACGCGCTCGGACAGCGCAGACAGCTGAAACCAGGTCTGCCCGGCAGCCTCGGCGCTCGGCGTGAGTCTCGCTACCGACTGTTCCAATTCACCGAGCGCGACGTTGCCTGCTTCCAGGGTGTCCTGGACGGCTGCGTACTGTTCCCGCGCGGCGGCTTCGTCCTGCGTCTGGTTGGCGAATTCCTCACGGCGGGCGACCAGATCGTCCGCCGCGAGCCGCAGCCGCGCGTCGCGCAGGTCGGCTTGCACGGTCTGGGCTCGTCGGGCGACCTCGGCTTGTCTGCCGAGCGGTTTGAGCTGACGCCGCAGCTCGGCCGTCAGGTCCGTCAACCGCGCGAGGTTGGCCTGCATGGCATCGAGTTTGCGTACGGCCTTTTCCTTGCGCTTTCGATGCTTGAGGACACCAGCGGCTTCCTCGATGAACGCACGTCGGTCCTCGGGACGCGATTCCAGGATCGCCGCCAGACGACCCTGTCCGACGATGACGTGCATTTCACGTCCGATACCCGAGTCGCTCAGCAGCTCCTGTACGTCCATGAGGCGGCACGAGTTGCCGTTGATCTCGTACTCACCGGCACCGTCGCGGAACATGCGCCGCGTGATGGAGACCTCGGTGTAGTCGATGGGAAGTGCGCCGTCGGAATTGTCGATGGTCAACGTCACCTCGGCACGACCGAGCGGTGCGCGCCCGGATGTGCCGGCGAAGATGACGTCTTCCATCTTTCCGCCGCGTAGTGCTTTGGCGCCCTGCTCGCCCATGACCCAGGTCAACGCGTCGACGACGTTGGACTTACCCGACCCGTTGGGTCCGACCACGCAGGTGATTCCCGGTTCGAATCGAAGAGTCGTCGCCGAAGCGAAGGACTTGAAGCCCTTCAGCGTCAGACTCTTGAGATGCATGGCGTTTGACAGTACCGGGTCGCACCGACGCGCGGGCACACGCACATCGCGTCACACGCGCGTCGGATCACCCCGGCGCGTCAGCGTTCGACGAAACCGATGATTCCGCCCCGGGGCGGGTCCCAGCTCTCGACGACGAGCGAGACCGACCCGGGCGTCGCGCCGCCGCGGAGAAGTGCCAGCAAGCTCTCCAGCCGGTCTCTCGGGCCTTCCGCGACCACCAGGACGCGGCCGTCGGACTGGTTGGTCGCCGATCCGATCAATCCCAGCTCGAGTGCGCGAGATCGCGTCCACCATCGAAATCCGACGCCTTGCACGTGTCCATGTACCCAAGCCGTCAATCGCTGGTCCGTCACGGCGTCAGCTTTCGCACGGATCCGTCGAAGCTCGTTGCGTACAAAGAATTGTCGTCCCAGCCCGGTCCACCGAACTCCACCGAGGACGTGAGCGGCACACCTGTGCCGACCACGCACGACGAACCCGTGGCGGGATCGACACGCAGAACGCGTCCGGCGAGATTCTGAGCCAGGTAGATCATGCCGTCGGGCCCGACGGTCATGTCGTCCGATGCAGTGAACGGACCGAACCCGTCGACGGGCAGGATTCTCGCCGGGCCGGCTGGATCGTCGACGTCGAGTGCGGTGATGCGCAACGACGGTTCGAACGTGTCGGCCACGTACAGCGCGTCTGCGTCCACCGCGATGCCGTTGGCGGTGCCGAGGTCGGTGCGGACGACCGACGGCACGTGCGGTGAGGCCGACGGAACGACGGTCAGACCTGTCGTGAGTCCGAGGTTGCGCGTGGTGAACAAAGTTCCGTCGTCCGTCCGTGCGAGACCGTTGGGCATCACGAGACCGGCGGCGTACGTGGAACGGACCCCCGACGACAGGTCCAGCATGTCCACGGTGCCGTCCGGCGTGTCGAAAAGACCTGCTGCGGTGCCGTTTCCGGTCGTGAAGTACAGCACCGAGCCATCGACGACCAATCCCCCGGGCGACGTCACGTCGTCCACGGCGACGGACCTGAGGCCGTCCTGCGAGAGCGCCTGGATCCGCCCGGGACCGAGAGGGGACGTCTCGGACAGGTACATCGTGCCGTTCTCGCCGAACGCGAGGTTCTCGAGCATGCCGTAGCCGGTGGCCACGGTACTGACCGACCACTCCGTGCACGCAGGCGCTGCGCTCGCGGCGGGAGCGGTCACCAGCAGTCCTGCGGCCAGCGTGCCTGCTACTACCGCAGCCCCGACCGTCGTGTCAGGCGTCCACACGTCAGCGGTCGATCTCGATGGCGAGACCGACCGTGGTGCCGGCCTTCAGGGTGCGACCGACGGTGCACACCTTGTCGATTGCGCGTTCGACGACGGTCAGGAGTCGTTGCTGAGCCTCCGGATCCAGTTCGCTCAGGTCGACCTTCAGGATCTCGCTCAGCTCCGGATACAGCTCGTTCTCGCGGTCGGCGGCACCGGATACCTCGACGGTGGCGTCGTAATTGTCGCCCAGTCTGCGGGACAGCGGCAGATCCGAGCTCATTCCGGTGCAGGCCGCGAGTGCAATTTTGAGCAGTTCGCCCGGCGTGAACACGCCGTCGACCGACTCCGATCCGATCAGAACCTCGGCACCGCGTGAACTCTTGCCGGTGTATCGGCGGGTTCCGGTGCGTTCGACCCAGAGTGAAGTAGGAGTGCTCGTCTCAGCCATGAGAGCCGATTGTAGGGGCCTAGCTCACCGGTCGGGTCGTGCGCGGTCGAGGTTGGCACTTGGGGCAGCTGTACGAGCTGCGGTTCATGAACTTCTCACGACGGATGGGGCTTCCGCACCGTGAGCACGGCAAGCCTTCCTGCCCGTACGCGTCGAGGGAGCGATCGAAGTATCCCGATTCGCCGTTGACGTTCACGTACAGGGCGTCGAACGACGTTCCGCCCTGCGCCAACGCTTCGCCCATCACGGCGTGCGCTGCAGTCAACAACCGACGCAACGCCGGCCTGCTCAAGGTCTCGGCGATACGGTTTCCGTGAATCTTGGCCCGCCACAATGCTTCGTCCGCGTAGATGTTTCCGACACCGGACAGAACGGTCTGATCGAGGAGCGCTCGCTTGATCTCGGTGTGTTTGCCTCGCAGGACGTTCACGACCGACTCCGCGTCGAACAGCGGATCGACCGGATCCCGGGCGATGTGCGCGACCGGTTCGGGAACGATGGTCCCGTCGACATCCGTCAGTGGTGCAATTGCCCAACCCCCGAACGTGCGCTGGTCGACGAAACGGAGATCTGCCCCGTTGTCCAGGCGTGCGCGGATGCGAAGGTGCTTCTCGTCCGGCACCGTCGGTGGCTGTACGAGCATCTGACCGCTCATTCCGAGGTGCACGACGACGGCGATGTCGCATGGTTCGAGAGGAAGCCACAGATACTTGCCACGACGCTCGGCGGCCGCGATGCGACGTCCGCGCAGCTGTCCGACGAAATCCCGTGACCCGGGGAGGTGCCTGCGGATCGCGCGTGGGTGCAGCACGTCGACCGATTCGATCGTGGAGCCGACCACGTGCGCGGCCAATCCGAGTCGGACTACCTCGACCTCGGGAAGCTCAGGCATTCACGTCGGGGTCGGTGTCGGTGTCGACGGACAGTGCATTCCAGGCAGTGCTGGCCGCCTTCTGCTCCGCTTCTTTCTTGTTGCGGCCGACACCGACACCGAGTGCACGGCCACCGACCAGAACGGTGGCGGTGAATTCCTTGTCGTGATCGGGGCCGGTCGACGAGATCTCGTACGCAGGTACCCCGAGCGACTGTTCTGCCGTCAGCTCCTGCAGGCTCGTCTTCCAGTCGAGTCCGGCACCCAGTCGCGGTGCCCGCTCGAGCAACTCCGCGAAGAGTCGGAGAACGACTTCCCGCGCGGTGTCGATACCGTGCTGAAGGTGAATAGCACCCAGTAGCGATTCCATGCCGTCGGCCAGAATGCTCGCCTTGTCTCGGCCGCCGGTCTGCTCCTCGCCCTTGCCGAGCAGGAGGTGTGCGCCGAGACCGCCGTCGCCGAGGCCGCGCGCGACCTCGGCGAGTGCATGCATGTTGACCACGCTCGCTCGGATCTTCGCGAGCTCACCTTCGGACTTCGCCGGGTGAGCCAGGTACAGCCGCTCGGTGATGGTCAGGCCGAGGACGGAATCTCCGAGGAATTCGAGTCGTTCGTTGGTGGGCAGACCTCCCCGCTCGTACGCATACGAACGGTGTGTCAGTGCCAAGGTGAGGAGTGATTCCTCCAGAACAACGCCGAGAGCGGCGAGGAGTGACCCATGGTCGTCCTCGCCGCTACCGGCTGTTGCACTCTTCTTCGTAGCTGAGCTACGTACAGCTGGGCTGCTTTTGTCGATCACAGCGCGTCCGATCCCGAGAAAGATCAGACTGCTGCTGCGACCTGGCGGCCCTTGTAGGTGCCGCAGGACGGGCACGCAATGTGGGGCAGGGTCTTCTCGCCGCAACCACGGTTGGGGCAGGTGACGAGGGTAGGCGCAGTGGTCTTCCACTGTGCACGACGCGACCTCGTGTTGGAACGCGACATCTTGCGCTTCGGGACAGCCACTTACTTCTCCTCGACTTCGTTGTTCACAAGTTCTGTGCTCGGTTCTGAATCCACGCCAAATTTGGCTGCAAGACCAGCCCAGCGAGGATCAAGTATGTCATGACTGTGGCCGGATTCCGCAATCGCCAGGCGAACGCCGCATTCGGGGCACAATCCCTCGCAGTCCTCGCGGCAGACGGGGTGCAGCGGAAGCTCCAGCCCGACGGAATCCACGATGACCGGTTCGAGGTCGATCCGATCGTCGAGAACGCGGTGAATCTCGTCCTCGTCGGTCGTTTCTTCCGTGACGCTGTCCGGATAGGCGAACAGCTCGGTGAGGTACAGATCCACCGAACCGGTGACCGGCTCCAGACAGCGGGTGCATTCGCCTGCAGTGTCGGCGCGGACGGTGCCGGTCACCAGCACGCCCTCGGACACTGCTTCGAGCCTCAGATCGAGTTCGACGGGAGTATCGGCTTCGATTGCGATTGCATCGAGTCCGATTCGGGTCGGCGCGGCCACCGTGCGCTGGATCTCCTTCATCGACCCCGGCCGACGGCCGAGGTTGTCGATATCCAGAGCGAAACCCGAGCCCGCGGAGGAACTGGGGGTACTGCGACGGGTAGACACAACGATTCTTTCTTCTCGAAAACATGGGAACGACATCACGACAAGTCGTCACCTACTACCGTCGAGACGGGAGCGGGCAACCACTCAACGATACGCACGCACGCATATGTGGGCAAACTCGGGGGCGATCACGCCCCGACCGAAGTCCGATTCAGGCCCGATTCAGGCCCGATTCAGCGGCGTGGTCGACGAAAGTCGTCCGCCGTATCGGATCCGTAATCGGGGACCCCGGATCCGGTACGCAGTTGCTGACGACCGCGCCCGACGGATCGGATGGTGCCGGTGAGGAACTCCTCGAATTCCGCCAGCTTCGTGTCGACGTACACGTCGCATTCGCTGCGCATGCGGTCGGACTCGGCGTGGGCGCTGTCTATCACCCGTGCGGACTCGGCGTGCGCAGCCTGCACCACCTCTGTCTGTGCGACGAGTCGTGCCTGCTCCTCGGTCCCGTCGGCGACGGACCGATCGTAGGAGGCCTGGCCGGCCTCGATCATGCGATCAGCCTCCGACCGTGCCCTGCTCGTGAGGGCGTCGTATTCCTGCTGTCCCTGCTCGACGGTACGTTCGGCAGAGTCGGTGGCGTCGTCGACGAGCTGTTCCGCGTGCGCCTTCGCTTCGGCGACCATGCGATCGGCCTGAGCTTTGGCGTCGGCGAGAATGCGGTCGGCAGAGTCGCGAGCATTCTCGACCGTGTCCTGCGCCTCGTTGTTCGCGGACGTGACGGTCTTCTCCGCCGTCGCCCGCGCGTCGCCGACCAACTTGTCCTTGTGGTCGAGAACATCCTGGGCGTCGTCGAGTTCTCCGGGAATGGAGTCGCGAACGTCGTCGAGAAGTTCCAGCACATCGCCACGAGGTACGACGCAGCCGGCTGTCATGGGAACTCCGCGCGCCTCCTCGACGATGGCAACGAGTTCGTCGAGTGCCTCGAATACGCGGTACACCGCCCACCCCAATCGTCTAGGTACTTCTAGGTACTGGCCGTGGTCGGTCCAGTGACTGCCAGTTTGCCTGGTGATCGCCACGTCTGCGAAACACCGACGTCGGTGTGTCGCTCGATGTGGGCGGCGCGGCCGCACGTGGCGGCCGCCGTGCTCACTCGGCCGCGCGCTCCGCGATCCTGGCCAGCAATCGTGTGTGCACGTGCTCGGGCACCATGTCCGCGACGTCACCGCCGAACGTCGCCACCTCCTTGACCAACGAGCTCGACAGGAAGCTGTACGTCGGGTTGGCCGGGATGAACAGCGTGTCGACACCCGAGAGCTTCTGGTTCATCTGAGCCATCTGCAGTTCGTAGTCGAAATCGTTCGCTCCGCGCAGTCCTTTCACGATCGCGGTGTACCCCTGCTCCTTGGCGTAGTCCACCAGCAATCCGTACCACGACGCGATCCGTACGTTGTCCAGATGCGCTGTCGCTTCGGCGATCATCTCGATGCGCTCGTCCACCGTGAAGAGTCCACGCTTGCTCTTGTTGATCATCACGGTCACCACGATCTCGTCGAACTGCGCTGCAGCTCTTGTGATGACGTCGAGGTGACCGTTGGTCACCGGGTCGAAGGATCCAGGGCACACCGCTCCAGTCATGGCTGCACGCTATCACCGGCGGGTTCGTCGTCCGTGGTGGCGATCTCGATGCGCGTCTCGCCGTATTTCTTGACCTTCTCCGGCAGCAACCCAGGGGGCCACACGGTTTCGGCCGAGCGACTCGATCGCTCGAGGACGACGACGGCGTCGTGTGCCAGCCATCCTCCCTCCACGAGGGCTTCGAGCATGTGTCCGACGGCGGCGTCGGTCACCGCGTAGGGCGGGTCGGCCAGCACCAGATCGAACGCGGTGTCCGCCGACCCTGCCAACACCGACGCGACCGGCGCACAGCGGACCGATGCCCCGGCGATTCCCACCGCTGCGGCGTTCTCACGGGCCACTGCCGCGGCACGCGCGTCGGACTCGACCAGCACCACTTTGTCGGCCCCGCGGGAGAGCGCTTCGAGTCCGAGCGCTCCGGATCCGGCGAACAGGTCGAGCACCGAGGCGCCCTCCAGATCCATTCGGGCACCCAGTGAACTGAACACCGCCTCGCGCACTCGCTCCGATGTGGGGCGAGTGCCGCGAGGCGGCACCTTCAGCTTCCGGCCTCCCGCGATGCCTGCGACGATCCGAGTCATCCACGGGAGTTTACTCATCCGGCGTTCACGGCTAGTCCGCCGAATCACCGCCGATGACGATGAGTAGGTCGCCGCCTTCGACCTGCTGGACACCACCGATCGCGAGCCGCGAGACGACACCGGCCTTGGGAGCGGTGATCGCCGCTTCCATCTTCATGGCCTCGATCGTGGCGACGACGTCGCCTGCTGAAACGTTGTCGCCCTCGGACACCGACAGCGTCACCACTCCGGCGAACGGTGCGGGCACGTGACCCGAGTTGGCTTTGTCCGCCTTCTCGACCGACGGAACGTCCGAGCTGATCGAGCGGTCGCGGACCGACACGGGCCGCAACTGTCCGTTCAGAATGCACATCACCGTGCGCATTCCGCGCTCGTCGGCGTCGGATATCGCTTCGAGACCGATGAGCAGCTCCACGCCCTTCTCGAGCTTGACTCGGTGCTCCTCGCTCTGGCGCAGACCGTAGAAGAACTGATTGGCGGACAATCTGGAAGTGTCGCCGTACTTCTCGCGGTGCGCAGCAAGCTCGGCGGTCGGACCGGGAAACAGCAAGCGGTTGAGCGTGTCTCGGCGCTGCGCCGAGGTTCCGTCCAACGCCTTCTCGTCCTCGGCCGAGACGGGGGTTTCCTCCTTGGGCTCCGACCGTCCCTCCAATGCCTTGGTCCGCAAGGGCTCCGGCCAACCACCGGCAGGTGTGCCGAGCTCGCCGCGCAGGAAGCCGACGACCGAGTCGGGGACGTCGTACTTGCGCGGATTCTCCGCGAACTCCTCCGCCGAAGCGCCCGCGCCGACCAGAGCGAGCGCCAGGTCGCCGACGACCTTCGACGACGGGGTGACCTTGACCAGACGGCCCAGCATCCGGTCCGCCGCAGCGTAATTCGCCTCGACGGTCTCGAACCGGTCGCCGAGACCCAGCGCGATCGCCTGCTGACGGAGGTTGGACAGCTGGCCTCCTGGGATCTCGTGGGTGTACACACGGCCGGTGGGCGCCGGGAGTCCGGACTCGAACGGCGCGTAGACCTTTCGCAGCGCTTCCCAGTAGGGTTCGAGATCGCACACTGCTTGCAGATCGAGGCCGGTGTCGTACTCGGAATGTGCCGCGGCAGCGACGATCGCGGACAGCGCGGGCTGACTCGTCGTACCTGCCATCGCGGCGCTGGCACCGTCGACCGCGTCGGCTCCTGCTTCCCACGCCGCGAGATACGTCGCCAGCTGACCACCAGGGGTGTCGTGCGTGTGCACGTGCACCGGCAGATCGAAGTTGGACCGCAGCGCCGTCACCAGAGTCTTCGCTGCCGGGGCTCGCAGCAGACCAGCCATGTCCTTGATGGCGAGCACGTGCGCACCGGCGTCGACGATCTGCTCCGCGAGCTTCAGGTAGTAGTCCAGCGTGTAGAGCGACTCGTTCGGATTCGACAGATCACCGGTGTAGCTCAGCGCCACTTCCGCTACGGCCGTTCCGGTTTCACGGACGGCGTCGATGGCAGGACGCATCTGATCGACGTTGTTGAGCGCGTCGAAGATCCGGAAGATGTCGATACCGGTGTCGGTGGCCTCGGCCACGAACGAACGCGTCACCTTCTCCGGGTACGGGGTGTACCCGACGGTGTTCCGCCCGCGTAGCAACATCTGCAGCGCGATGTTCGGTACCGCTTCGCGCAGCGCTGCGAGCCGCTCCCACGGATCCTCGTGCAGGAACCGCAGCGCCACATCGTATGTCGCTCCGCCCCACGCCTCGATGGACAGCAGTTCCGGGGTGGTGCGTGCCACGTAGGGCGCCACCATCAACAGACCCGACGTGCGCACGCGAGTGGCGAGCAGCGACTGGTGCGCGTCACGGAACGTCGTGTCGGTGACGCCGACGGCCTTGCGGTTACGCAGGTCCCGGGCGAAGCCCTCGGGCCCGAGCTCGAGGAGCCGCTGGCGGCTGCCGTCGGGAATCGGTGCCGAGAAATCGACCTCGGGCAGCTTGTCCTGGGGGTAGACCGTGGAGGGCCGCTCGCCGTGCGGCTTGTTGACCGTCACGTCGGCGAGGTACGCCAGGATCTTGGTACCGCGGTCACCGGATGTGCGGGCGGTCAACAGCTCCGGGCGTTCCTCGATGAACGAGGTCGTCACCCGTCCGGCCGTGAAGTCCGGGTCGACGAGCACGGCCTGCAGGAACGGGATGTTGGTCGCGACGCCGCGGATACGGAATTCGGCGACGGCCCGACGCGCACGCGCGACGGCAGTGTCGAAATCGCGTCCTCGACAGGTGAGCTTGACGAGCATCGAGTCGAAGTAGGCACCTACCTCGGCACCGAGGGTGGTGCCGCCGTCCAAGCGAACACCCGCGCCGCCCGGTGTGCGGTAAGCGGTGATGCGGCCGGTGTCGGGGCGGAATCCGTTGGCCGGGTCTTCGGTGGTGATGCGGCACTGCAGCGCGGCGCCGCGCAACACGATGTTGTCCTGGCTCAGGCCCAGATCGGCCAGGGTCTCCCCCGACGCGATTCGGAGCTGGGACTGTACGAGGTCGACGTCGGTCACTTCTTCGGTGACCGTGTGCTCGACCTGGATTCGCGGGTTCATCTCGATGAAGACGTGGTTACCGCGGGTGTCGAGCAGGAACTCCACCGTTCCCGCGCAGGAGTACCCGATCTCTTTAGCGAAGGCGACGGCATCCGCGCAGATCTTCTCTCGAACACCGTCGGGCAGGTTGGGCGCGGGAGCGAGCTCGATGACTTTCTGGTGACGTCGCTGCAGGCTGCAGTCGCGCTCGAAGAGGTGGACCACGTTGCCCTGGCCGTCGGCGAGGATCTGTACCTCGATGTGGCGCGGATCGATGACGGCCTGCTCGAGGAAGACAGTGGGGTCGCCGAAGGCGGATTCGGCCTCGCGTGCAGCGGCCTCGATCGACTCACGCAACTGAGCAGGCTCGGCGACGCGGCGCATTCCGCGGCCACCACCACCGGCGACTGCCTTGACGAACACCGGAAACGTCATCGATTCCGACGCCGCGACCAACTCGTCGACGTCGCTCGACGGCTCCGACGACGCCAGCACCGGCAGGCCTGCACGTTTGGCGGCCGCGATGGCCCGTGCCTTGTTGCCCGTCAGCTCCAGCACCTCGGACGACGGACCGACGAACGTGATGCCCGCCTCGGCACATGCGGCCGCCAGATCCGGATTCTCCGAGAGAAAGCCGTAGCCGGGGTACACCGCGTCGGCGCCGGAGCGTTTGGCGGCAGCGACGATTTCGTCGACGGACAGGTACGCGCGAACGGGGTGACCCTTCTCGCCTATCTCGTATGCCTCGTCGGCCTTCGTCCGATGAACCGAGTTACGGTCCTCGAACGGGAAGACGGCCACGGTAGCGGCACCCAACTCGTACGACGCGCGGAACGCACGGATGGCGATCTCACCGCGATTGGCAACCAACACTTTGGAGAACATTGGCCAAACCTACCGCCGAAGATCACCGCCGATGGGCAACCCGTCTCGAAATGTGGGATGAAAAGCCCAACTGCAGCATCTGAAACGGTGCAGTCCCGAAAATGCCGGAGCTCGTACCCCTCCGATCCGGCTCCGTTTCAGGATTTGTCGAGATACTCCGCTCGGTCCGATCGCCACGCGGACTTCATCATCGACGCGATCCCGGGATGGCGTTCCAGGTCGGGATCGCCGTCGAAGATGGTGCGCGCGCAGGAGTGCGCGTCGTCGATGACGTCCTCGTCCTCGATCAGTGACAGCAAGCGCATGCTGCTGACGGTTCCGGACTGTGCCGCACCCAGGACGTCGCCTTCCTTACGAGTTGCGAGGTCGAGATTGGCCAGTTCGAATCCGTCGTTGGTCGAGGCCACGGATTGAAGACGGGAGAAGGACTGCCCGTGCGGACTGAGCTGGCTGATCATGATGCACAGACCTTGGTGGCCGCCACGCCCGATTCGGCCGCGGAGCTGATGCAACTGGCTGATCCCGAAACGGTCCGCGTCCTCGATGACCATGACCGTCGCGTTGGGGACGTCGACGCCGACTTCGACGACCGTGGTGCACACGAGAACGTCGATCTCGCCTGCATTGAATGCGGACATGGCTGCGTCCTTGTCGTCCGGGTGCATACGCCCGTGCAGAAGGCCTACTCGGAGATCGGCCAGGGGCCCGGTGCTCAGCAGCTCGTACATCTGAAGCGCCGACTTGGTCTCCGGGAGGTTCGGACCGTCCGTCATCGCGCTCCTGGTCCGTCTCTTCTCCATCTGCTTTTCCTCGTCGTCGCCGATTCGCGAGCACACGACGTAGGCCTGCCTGCCCTGGGCGACCTCCTCACCGATGCGTTGCCATGCCCGATCGACCCACGCAGGTTTCTCTGCGGAGGAGACGACACTGCTGACGATGGGGGAACGTCCGCGCGGCAATTCGTCGAGGATCGAGGTCTCCAGGTCGCCGAGGGACGCGAGCGCGATGGTGCGCGGAATCGGCGTCGCGGTCATGACGAGCAGATGCGGACTGATGCCGTCCTTCGCCTTACCGCGCAGCGCGTCGCGTTGCTCGACGCCGAAGCGGTGCTGCTCGTCGACGACGACCATGCCGAGATCCATGAACGACACCCTGTCCTGGATCAAGGCGTGGGTTCCGATGACGATGCCCGCGTCACCGGTCACGACGTCGAGCAGCGCCTTCTTCTTCGCCGCCGTTCCCATCGACCCGGTCAGCAACGTGACCCGGGTGGCGAGGTCGTCCGCACCCAGTTCACCGGCGCCCGCGAGGGTGCCGAGCATCGAGTTGATCGAGCGCGCGTGCTGAGACGCGAGAACTTCGGTCGGAGCCAGCAGTGCGCACTGATGGCCTGCGTCGACCACCTGCAACATCGCCCGCAGCGCGACGATCGTCTTTCCCGAGCCGACTTCACCTTGCAGCAGCCGCGACATGGGGTGCCCACCGGACAGGTCGGCGGAGATCTCGCCGGCGACCTTGCGTTGACCCTCGGTGAGGGTGAAGGGCAGCCGACGCTCGAACTCGGCTGCGATCCCGTCCTCGCGTGCGACACATACCGGGGCGGTCCGGGTCGACACGTCGCGCCGCCTGGCGGCGAGTACCAATTGCACCGCCAGTGCTTCGTCGAACTTGAGGCGATCCCTGGCGTGCTTCTTCTCTTCGACCGAATCCGGAAAGTGAATCCAACGGAGCGCGGTGTCCAGGGAGACCAGACCTCGCTCGGCCAGCACGACGTCGGGAACCGGGTCCTCGACCGGGGCAAGTCTGTCGAGAACCCACCGGACGCCCCGCATGAACGTCCAACTCTCGACGTCCTTGGATGCCGCGTACAGCGGTACGAAACTGCGCTCGAAGATCGTCATGTCGACACTGCCGGAGTCGTCGACGGCGCCCCGCGCCACGCCTGCCAGCGCGCCGCCGCCGACGATGCGACCGGAGGGAACGACGGCTCCGTCCTCGTCGTCACCGCCGAGGATCACGTAACCGGGGTGCGTGAGGTTCCACTTGCGGCCGAAATACTTGACCTTTCCCGAGAACATGCCTTTTTTGCCGGGCAGCAGCACGTGCTTCAGCTTGTGCGGGCTGAAGAACGTCGCGTCGATGACCTGCCCTTCGGCGGCCAAGGACACCGCGAGGAATTGGCCTTTTCTCGCTTTCATGTCCTTCAGAACCGCGGAGGTGATGGTCGCGACGATGGTGATGTGCTCACCCTCGGGCGGCTCCTTCTCGGTGAGCTCGGCGCCCTGGGTCATGTACCGGATCGGGTAGTACCTCAGCAGATCTTCGACGGTGTGCAGGTCGAAGTGCTGGGCGAAAGGTTCGGCGACCTTCGTGCCGAGGACCGCGTCGAGGCGATCTGCCATGTCCACCATCGTCGTTACCTACCCGACCCTCTCTCGTTCACTCCACGCCCAACTGGACCACGTCGCCGGGTTGCCCTCCCGTGTAGAGCATCACCTCGACCCCGGGGTGCCGATCCGCGACATGGCGAGCGAGCACATCCACGACGTCGTGTTCTTCGTCGCCGGTGCCGGGCGCACCGCGCAGCATCGTCACCATCTCACCTCCCACCGACAGAAGTTGGTCCAGCAGTACTCGTCCGGCAGAGATCACATCTGCGCCGATCACGACGACGTCGTGTCCGACCAGACCGAGGCCGTCACCGGGCTCGCACGTCCCCACCCAGGTCAGAGACCGTTCTTCGGCAATCCTGAGCGAAGCCCACCGAGTGCCCGCTGCAGCCTCGGACATCGCGTAGGCATCGTCGACGGCCGCGCGGGCTGGATTGTGCACGGCGAGCGCGGCCAACCCCTGCACCATCGACGACGACGGCAGCATCAGGACCTCCTTCCCTGCCGTGCGGGATGCGATGGACACCGACACCAGTTCCTGGGCGGACAACGCGCCGTTCGGCAGAACCAGCACCTCGGTGTGCGGGGCTCCGACGATTGCGGCACACAGTTCCGCCGGACCCACCTCGGCGGTGTCGCAGCGCAGTACCGCGGCTCCTTCGACGCTGTACAACTCTTCCGCTCCGTCGCCTGCGACGACCGCGAGAATGCCGCGTCCGCGGACGCCTCCCGGGTGGTCACCGTCGGTTCCGTGGCTGTCGGCGTGGGAACCCCCTGCGTCGAGTACCTCGATCCGAACGTTCTGCAGTTGCCCGAACTGCAGTCCTGCCTCGACTGCGAGGCCTGCATTCGCCGTGTGCACGTGCGCGGTCCACGATCCCGCGCCGTCGCCTGCGACCACGACCGAATCACCGAGTTCGCCGAGGGCGGTGCGCAATCTCAGCACATCGTGATCGTCCATACCGCGGATGGAATAGAGCACTTCGAAACCCAGGGCGGGCCGTGCGAGGCGATGTACGGGGACGACCGTGGCGTCGACAGCAGGTCGCACGGTTCCGAGCTCGGTTCGGTGGTATCGCCGACGCGTCACCTCGGTGCCGGTCACGATCGACGCCAGCGCGTCGAGCATCACGACGAGACCGAGTGCACCCGCGTCGACGACTCCGGCGACGTCCAGGGCAGGTAGTTGGGTGCGGGTTGCCTCCAGAGCCGACGCCGCGGCCTCCGATGCGCTCGACGCGACCGCCTCCAAGTCGCCGGGCGGGCGGGACTGCGCTGCCGTCGACGCAGCCGCGAGGACGGTCACGATGGTGCCTTCCATCGGAACGCTCACCGCTTCGAGAACCAGGTCTCCCGCACGGGCCAACGCAGCCTGCACTCCTGCGCCGTCGAGGGCACCTGCGGCGCACTGCTCGGCGACCGCCCTCAGCACCTGGGACACGATGACACCGGAGTTTCCGCGCGCCCCGGACACGGCTCCGCGGGCGAGAGCCGCGGCCGCCTCGGACAGCGTGGCGTCGGCTCCGACGGTGCGCATGCACTCGACGGCCGAGCGGACGGTGAAGACCAGGTTGGTCCCGGTGTCCGAATCGGGGATCGGGAAGACGTTGAGTTCGTTCATCTCGTCACATCGATCGCTCAGTCCGTCGACGCACCGATAGGCCCACTGCTTGATCAGGTCGACGGTGAGCTCGGTGTGCGGTCGACGAATCCGGCCGCCGGACTGCTCACCCATCTGCGCCGCTCCCCCGATTTCGCCTGCTTCGTCCCGAGCAACAGTAGACTCGAACTACCCGCGAGTGCCGGTCAGGCACCGACGGTGGGCTGGCGGTTTGGTTAATCTGCACCGCGCCGCTATTCTTGCAGGGTTGCCCGATGAGGAGCGGCGTGTTCTTGCACGTCGAGGTTCGTCGGGCGTACGTCCCACTGTTAACGATCAATCATCTATCAAGGAGTTCGCGACTATGGCTGCCGTCTGCGACGTATGCGCCAAAGGGCCCGGCTTCGGTAAGTCGGTCTCGCACTCGCACCGACGGACCAACCGTCGTTGGAACCCGAACATCCAGACCGTTCACGCCCAGGTTGCCCCCGGTAACTCGAAGCGTATGAACGTCTGCACCTCGTGCCTGAAGGCCGGCAAGGTGGTTCGCGGCTGATTTCAGCCCCCGAGCAACGAGAGAGCCCCCACCACCGAATCGGTGGTGGGGGCTTTCTCGTGCGGTGAGAACTTGCGCCGAGAACGTGCACCGAGAGGACGTGGACCAACAAGTGCGGATCCACCCACCGCGATGTATGTGGACGAGCACGGCCGCGTTACAGTGCGAAGCGTGATCGAAACCGAAAGTACCGGCCACGTGGAACTACTCGACGGTGTACTGCACATCACCGTGGCGACAGACGCTGCAGGTACCTCGCTGGACGGCAACGCCATGGTTGCCGGTGCGGACGCACTGCATGCTCTCAACTCCGGTGAGCTTGCTGCGGGAAGCGTCCTTCTCGTCGGCTCCGGGAAGAATTTCTGCGCGGGTGGAAACGTCCGTGCATTCGCTTCCGCGCCCGAACGCGGCGCGTACGTGCGCACCGTCGCCGACGCGTTCCACCGCTTCGTGCTCGAGCTCGCCGCTGCCACCGTGCCAGTCGTGGCCGGAGTCCAAGGCTGGGCAGCAGGCGCGGGTATGAGTCTGGTGTGTCACGCCGACGTGGCCATCGGCGGCCGCGCCACCAAACTTCGTCCCGCCTACCCCGGCATCGGGTTCACTCCCGACGGCGGACTGACGTGGACACTTCCTCGCATCGTCGGCCCGGCACGAGCACGCGACATTCTGCTGAACGATTCGATCCTGAACGGAGAGGAGGCAGTTCGCCTCGGCATCCTCAGCAGGCTCGTGGGTGACGACATCATCGGAAGCGAAGCCGAACGTCTTGCACGAACCCTCGCGGCCGGGCCTACCCAGGCGTTCCGCGGAACCAAGGCATTGCTTCAGAACTCGGAAACCAACACTCTCGCAGAGCAACTGGAAGCCGAAGCCGCATCGATCTCGGCTGCTGCCGACGGACCGACGGGACGAGAAGGAGTGGACGCGTTCGTGGAGAAGCGCCGCCCCGACTTCAGCTGAGGCAGAGCACCGTCACGGCAGCGCCCAGTCGATCGGCTCGTGTCCGGCTGCGTCGAGTATGTCGTTCACTCGGCTGAACGGCTTCGAGCCGAAGAAACCGCGGGAAGCGGACAGCGGAGACGGATGCACCGATTCGACGACGGGTGTGCGGCCGAGCATCGGCTTCAACGTAGCCGCATCTCGGCCCCACAGGACTGCGACCAGTCCGGCCGAGTCCTTCTTCTCCTCCCGTTCCACCAGCGCTCGTATTGCCTGCTCCGTCACAGGTTCCCAGCCCTTGCGGCGATGCGACGCCGCGGCACCCGGCTCGACCGTGAGCACACGGTTGAGCAACAACACTCCCTGATCTGCCCAGGGGGACAGATCACCACTGGTGGGAGTCGGCAGACCCAGATCTTCCGAGTACTCCTTGAAGATGTTGGCGAGACTTCGCGGTACCGGCCGAACATCCGGCGCCACCGAGAAGCTGAGCCCGACGGCATGTCCGGGCGTCGGGTACGGATCCTGGCCGACGATCAACACTCGAACGTGGTCGAAGGGTCGAGTGAAGGCCCGTAGAACGTTCTCACCGGACGGCAAGTACGAACGGCCGGCGTCCATTTCGTCTCGGAGCCACTGTCCCATGCGGGCGATGTCGTCCCGCACCGGATCGAGCGCTGCGGCCCATCCGGGGTCGACGAGGTCCTCGAGTGGCCGTGCTGTCATCGACATCTCCTGTTCTCGTGTGTCCCGCTGTGTCCTCCGTCGACGGGGGTCAGGCACCGAAGCTCGACCACCCGGCGGTGCCGGCGAACGGTACCCCGTCGACGGTGACGCGCTGAGTGGCCGAGCCGTCGGACCGTGCTGCACCGACGCGGCCGATCACCGTCCAGCCCGCCGGCACGGTAGCGGCGTCGGAGAACGTGGCCGCGAACGCGTGATCCTCACCGCCGCCGAGCACCCACGCCAATGCCGACGCTCCCAGTTCTTGTGCGGCGGAACGAAGATCGGCGCCGATGTCGAACGCGTGCGCATCCAGATCCATGGTGACCGACGACGCCACGGCGACATGCCCGAGGTCCGCGACGAGTCCGTCGGAGATGTCGGTGAGCGACGTGGCGCCGGCGAGTGCGGCCGTCCGACCCTGCTCGTAGTCGGGACTCGGCACCCGGTGTGACGACACGAGACCGTCGTGCCCCGATATCCCGGCGCGGATCACGTCCAGTCCGGCTGCCGACCGACCGAGATCGCCGACGACGGCGACGACGTCGCCGACGGATGCGCCGGACCGCAGCACAGCCGACCGACCTTCCAGATCTCCGAGCGCCGTGATGGATATCACCACATCGTTCGTTCGCACGAGATCGCCACCGATGATCGATGCACCCGCGCGCTGCGCCTCGCCCCACAAGCCACGGTAGAGGCCGTCCAACACAGCCACATCGGTGTCGGACGGGCATCCGAGGGCAACGAGAAAGCCTGTGCATCGTGCGCCCATCGCTGCGATGTCGGCAGCATTCTGGGCGATGGCCTTACGTCCGACGTGCTCCGGCGAGGACCAGTCGAGCCGAAAGTGCCTGCCCTCGACCAACATGTCCGTCGCCGCGACGACTCGGCCGTCGCTCGCGGTGACGATAGCGGCATCGTCGCCCGGTCCGAGGACGGTGTATGAGGACTGCGTCCACCCGGAGGTGATGCGGTCGATGACGCCGAATTCGCCGACGTCGGCAACAGTCGAACCGGGAGCGCCGGGTTCGGTACGGGATCCGATCGTCTTCCTCTTTTCCGTCTGCGCGGAGCACGGTTCGACACTGCGGTACCTTCTTACCGACCGGTGAGCGTCCAGAACAGGACGACATGCTCCGGCCGGACAGCACGCAATGTGATTCAACCGACCTTACCTTCGGGTGCGGCGGGGACGAAAGGAAAGGGCCGACCATGGTGCACGCCTTCATCCTGGTACAGACCGAAGTGGGACGTTCGGCTCTTGTGGCGGCTGCGCTTCGCGACGTCCGCGGGGTCGAGTCCGCGGAGGCCGTTCTCGGCCCGTACGACGTCGTGGTCCGTGTCGCAGCCGAGAACGACAGCACACTCGCAGTCGTCGTCGGCGAGATCCAGAAGGCCGACGCGATCACGCGGACGCTGACCTGCCAGATCGCGGACACCCCCGCCTGAGCGCGGGCACCGCCAGGAAGTCACACTCGAAACGATGACCAGCGAACCGAATTCGATCGAACCCCCTTCCACGGACACCGATACGCCCGAGCAGCGACGCCACCCGGCCGTGATCACGACCGCCGTCGCGCTACCGGTCGCGCTGCTGATCGGCGTGATAGTCGCGGCCGTGACCGTCTCCGGCTCGTCGACTCGTCCGCCGGAAGCATTGGGGCCGGTCGACGCCCCGTCCGCCGAGAGCGCCGACTGCACCGCGGTGCTCGATGCTCTCCCCGATTCGCTGGGCGATTACGCCCGCGCCGAGCTGGTCGATCCGGCACCGGTCGGCGCCAGGGCATGGGCACCGGACGACGACGTGTCCGAGCCGATCGTGTTGCGCTGCGGACTCCCCCGCCCGCTCGGGTTCGACGTCGCGTCGTCGTTGCAGGTGATCAACGGGGTGCAGTGGTTCGAGGTCTCCGGCGCGGACTCCGGTCTCGATGCGAGCACCTGGTACACCGTCGACCGTCCGGTGTACGTGGCGCTGACGGTTCCCGGCGGCTCCGGACCGACGCCGCTCCAGGACGCGTCGGACGCGATTTCCTCGGCCTTGCCCCAAACGCCGCTGGACCCGGCGCCCCTCGAGTGACGCGTCGGATCTCGATCGTCAGCGCAGGCCCGTTCCTCGGGCCTGCGCGGTCTCGATGAGGGTGTCGATCAACGCCGTGTAGTCCAGCCCGGTGGCGCCCCACATCTTGGGGAACATCGATATCGACGTGAATCCGGGCATGGTGTTGATCTCGTTGATGACCGGTCCGTCGTCGGTGACGAAGAGGTCGACGCGCGCGAGTCCTTGGCAGTCGAGCGCACGGAACGAATCCACGGCGATCCGGCGGATCTCGTTACTCGTCTCCTCGGAAAGCACTGCGGGGACGTCGAATTCGCACACATCGTCGAGGTATTTGCTGTCGAAGTCGTAGAACGAGTGATCGTCGGCCGGTGCGTCCGGCAACCGGATCTCGGCGACCACACTCGCGCGCACAGTGCCGTCGGGGAATTCGAGAACTCCACATTCGACCTCGCGACCGGTGATGGCGCCTTCCACGATCACCTTCGGGTCGTGGGAGCGGGCGTGAGCGATCGCGTCGGCGAGTTGATCCCAAGAGGTGATCCGCGTGATGCCGATCGACGAGCCTCCGCGGGCGGGCTTCACGAACGCAGGCAACCCGATGTAGTCGCGCTGCTCGGGAGTCGCGGTGTCGTCGCCGCGCCGCAGCACGATCTGCCGTCCGACGGGCAATCCGTCGGCCGCCAGTAGTTTCTTGGTGAATTCCTTGTCCATCCCGGCCGCACTCGCGAGCACGCCCGGGCCGACGTAGGGAACTCCGGCGAGTTCGAGGAGGCCCTGGATGGTGCCGTCCTCGCCGTAGGCGCCGTGGAGAAGTGGGAACACCACGTCGACCGACGACAGCACGGCTCCGGCGTCGTCGGCGTCGAGGGAGAGCAGGTCGCCCGCGCGCGACGGGTCCGTCGACAGAGCGAGCGCGCGGGAATTCCGGTCCACGCTCGGCAGAACCCGGCCGTGAATGGCCAGTTCTTCGAGGTCGGACGGACCGAGAACCCAGGCGCCCTCCGACGTGATCCCGACGGGCACCACGTCGTAGCGCTCCCGATCGATGTGCCGGAGGACACTTCCTGCGGAGACGCAGGACACCGCGTGCTCGTTGCTTCGTCCGCCGAACACCACGGCGACTCTGGTACGCGTTTGACTCACGGTCATCCACCGTACCGTCCGCGCATTTCAGTGCGTGGACCCTCACATGCTTTGCGCGCTATTCGGGCTTGATACGACGTCCGAGCAGATGACCGACGGCGTCGGGAACGGACAGTCCCGCATGGCAGACGCGGTGAACGGCATCGGTCAGCGGCATCTCGACGTCGTAGCTCTCGGCGAGGGCGCGCACCGACGTACACGATTTCACGCCCTCGGCGACCTGACCGTGTGCCGCCTCCTGAGCACTCTCCATCGACCCGCCCGCACCGAGCCGCTCACCGAAGGTGCGGTTCCGCGACAGAGTCGACGAGCACGTCGCGACGAGATCTCCTACGCCCGCGAGCCCGGCGAGGGTTGCGGGTTTCGCGCCCAGCGCGGTTCCGAGTCTGATGATCTCCGCAAGGCCCCTCGTCATGATCGACGCGAGCGTGTTCTCGCCGTACCCGACTCCGCTGGCCATGCCACAGGCGAGTGCGATGACGTTCTTGCATGCCCCACCGATTTCGCATCCGATCACGTCGGTATTGGTGTAAGGGCGGAAATAACCTGTGGCACATGCCTTCTGAACTTCGAGGGCGCGGCGCGAATCGGAGCATGCGATGACGGTTGCCGCGGGTTGACCCTCCGCGATGGGGCGCGCGAGGTTCGGCCCGGACAGCGATGCGATACGGCTCGGATCCGCTCCCGTGACCTGAGCGATGACCTGGCTCATCCGCAGGAGAGTGCCGGTCTCGATCCCCTTGGCCAACGAGAGCAACGTGGCCTGCGCGGGTATCGCGTCCGTCCAGTCCTGGAGATTGGCGCGCAACGACTGCGACGGAACTGCGAGAACGACGATGTCGGCGCCGTCGAGTGCACGCGCGGGATCACTGGTGGCAGTGATGTTCTCGGGAAGCCTGATGTCGGGGAGGTAGTCGGAGTTGACGTGTTCGGACGCGATCGTGTCCGCGAGTTCGGACCGCCTCGCCCACATCGTCACGTCGGTTCCGGCGTCCGCCAGCACCTTCGCGTATGCGGTCCCCCAAGACCCTGAACCGAGTACCGCTGCTCTCGTCATCGCTGGCCACCTTCTTGATCCGTTTCGGAACGTCTCGATCACACTCGTGCGGCCCGCGCGCGCCGCCGCCTCACACTAACGTCCGGTCGTTGCCCGCGTAGTTCGATCGCGCCGGAGAGGTCGAACGGCCTCGCTGCCGGTGACGCTGGCAGGATCGAGGTCATGAGTAGCGCGCACGTGGTGATTGCAGTCAAGGATCTGGCCGCAGCCAAGACCCGCTTGGCCGATGCATTCGCCGACGCCGACCGCGCCCGTCTGGTCGTTGCGATGTTTCGAGACACCGTCGTCGCAGCCCGGGCAGTCGATCAGGTCGCTGCCGTCACCGTGGTCACTCCCGATCCATCCATCGCCGACGCCGCCCGGAGTCTCGGCGCACGGGTCGTCGGTGAACCGTGCGATCAGGATCCGCTCGATTCGGTGGCACGACTCAACTCCGCGTTCGAGGCAGCAGCTTCCCTGGTGCGTCAGGAGGGGAAGGACGACATCATCGCGCTGCAGGCCGATCTGCCTGCCTTGCGCACGTCCGAACTCGCCGAGGCGTACATGATGTCCTCGGGTCATTCCCGGTCGGTGGTCAGCGACCACCACGGCACGGGAACCGCCGCGTTGATCGTCGACGGTGCCGCGACCGATTTCAGTCCGCTCTTCGGCCCGGCGTCCGCGAAGCGACATCTGGAATCGGGTGCTTTCGATCTGACCGGGGTGTGGCCGGGGCTTCGACTCGATGTCGACACGATCGACGACGTCCGGGCCGCGCACCGACTCGGTGTCGGTCCTGCGACCGGTGAGGTACTGCGTTCGCTCGGCTGGAACTAGATTCGTCGGCCGCTCGTTCCTTCCACGAGATTCGCCGATCCGAGTTTCACCCGACACCGCAATAAGGGATGATCGAGCCGTGAGCAACAGCGAAACCGAGACCGACGCAGCCTCCCCGTCAGGGCAACCATCCGGTACCGAGGAGCGCCCGGTGGTTCCACCGCCGGCGACCTCGCCCTCGGGCAGCCCGGCGGCGTTGCCCGCAGCCACCGAGCCGCATGCCCCGAACGCCAAGGATTCGCTTCCCGAGAACCGTTACCTGAACCGCGAATTGAGTTGGCTGGACTTCAATTCGCGTGTTCTCGCTCTCGCCGAGGATTCGTCGCTCCCGTTGCTGGAACGCGCGAAGTTCCTGGCGATCTTCGCATCGAATCTGGACGAGTTCTACATGGTTCGTGTTGCGGGGCTCAAGCGTCGCGACGAGACGGGCTTGTCCGTCCGTTCCGCCGACGGCCTCACTCCTCGCGAGCAACTGGCTCTCATCGGCGAACGCACTCAGGAGTTGGCGCGCCGACACGCGCGTGTCCTTCTCGATTCGATCCTGCCGGAGCTCACATCGGTGGGGATCGAGATCATCCGCTGGTCCGACCTCGACGCGGACGAGCGTGAACGCCTGTCCACATACTTCCACGAGCAGGTCTTCCCCGTCCTCACACCGCTGGCCGTCGACCCGGCGCACCCGTTCCCCTACATCAGCGGGCTCAGCCTCAATCTGGCTGTCACGGTGAAGGATTACGCAACGTCGGGTGAACACTTCGCGCGCGTCAAGGTCCCCGACAACGTGGACCGCTTCGTTCGCGTCCGACGCGGTGACGGCGGCCAGAGCGTGGACGCCTTCCTGTCCATGGAAGAGGTCATCTCCGCTCACCTCGACGTTCTCTTCCCGGGCATGGACGTGGTGGAGAGTCACGCGTTCCGCATCACGCGCAACGCGGATTTCGAGGTCGAGGAAGATCGCGACGAGGATCTGCTCCAAGCATTGGAACGCGAGCTGGCTCGTCGTCGGTTCGGCTCACCGGTGCGCCTCGAGATCGCCGACGACATGACCGAGCACATGCTCGAACTTCTGCTGCGTGAACTCGACGTCGACCCCGGCGACGTGATTCAGGTGCCGGGCCTGCTCGACCTGTCCTGCCTGTGGCAGGTGTACGGCGTGGATCGGCCCAACCTGAAGGACGCACCGTTCGTTCCGGCGACGCACCCCGCCTTCGGCGAGCGCGAGACTCCGAAGAGCGTGTTCTCCACGCTGCGCGACGGCGACGTGCTGGTGCATCACCCGTACGATTCGTTCTCCACGAGCGTTCAGCGCTTCATCGAGCAGGCCGCGGCCGACCCTCAGGTCCTGGCGATCAAGCAGACTCTGTATCGCACGTCCGGTGATTCACCGATCGTCAACGCTCTGGTCGACGCCGCGGGTGCGGGCAAGCAGGTCGTCGCGCTGGTGGAGATCAAGGCCCGATTCGACGAGCAGGCGAACATCGAATGGGCACGCAAGCTCGAGAAAGCGGGCGTCCATGTCGTCTACGGTCTCGTCGGCCTGAAGACACACTGCAAGACGTGCCTCGTGGTGCGGCGCGAAGGCTCGGTCATTCGTCGCTACTGCCACATCGGAACCGGAAACTACAATCCGAAGACTGCCCGGATCTACGAGGACGTCGGCTTGTTGACCTCCTCCCCGGAGATCGGCGCCGACCTGACGGATCTGTTCAATTCGTTGACCGGCTACTCACGGAAGACCAGTTACCGCAACCTTCTCGTCGCACCGTACGGGGTTCGCCGTGGAATCATCGAGCGAATCGAAGCGGAGGTGGAGCACCACCGCAACGGACGTGACTCCGGAATCAGGCTGAAGGCCAACGCCTTGGTCGACGAGCAGGTGATCGACGCGTTGTATCGAGCATCGGCGGCCGGTGTCCCCGTGCACGTCGTCGTCCGAGGGATCTGCGCGTTGAAGCCGGGAGTACCGGGGCTCAGCGAGAACATCGAAGTCCGTTCCATTCTCGGTCGATTCCTCGAACACTCGCGTGTCCTGCATTTCCGGGGTTCCGACGAATTCTGGATCGGCAGTGCGGACATGATGCACCGCAATCTCGATCGACGGGTGGAAGTGATGGCTCAGGTGAAGGATCCACGCCTCACCGCTCAGCTGAACGAGATCTTCGAATCCGCTCTCGACCCGACGACACGATGCTGGATCCTCCGCCCCGACGGCGGATGGGCAGCGTCACCGGCACAGGGCGAGACCGTCCGCGAGCACCAGGTGGAATCCATGCGACGCCGGCGGAATCAAGGCTCCTGATGTCGGGTTCCGACAACTCGTTGCGCGCCAACATCTTCGCTGCGGGCGCGGTTCTGTGGCGTCACACACCCAACCGCGCCGGCGAGATCTCCGTCGCACTGGTCCACCGTCCCAAGTACGACGACTGGTCGTTCCCCAAGGGCAAGCTCGACCCGGGTGAGACGACGGTCGGCGCGGCGGTGCGAGAAGTGGCGGAGGAGACCGGATTCGACGTACGCCTCGGTCGCTACCTCTCGAAGGTCACCTACCCGATTCCCGGTCACCGCAAGTTGAAGAAGGTGGACTACTGGGCGGCCGAGGCCATCGGAGGCGAGTTCGAACCGAACTCCGAGGTCGACGAACTTCGCTGGGTCACCCCGTCCGACGCGGCGGACCAGTTGTCGTATCCGATGGATCACAAGATCCTTCGTCGTTTCCTCAAGCAGCCGGCGGACACCGACACCGTGCTGCTGGTTCGTCATGCCAAGGCCGGTCGACGATCACGATATCGAGGAGACGATGCACTTCGCCCGCTCGATGCCGTCGGAGAGACACAGGCTGCGGCGCTCGTGCCGTTGTTGTCCGCGTTCGGAGCCGACAAGTTCCACGCGGCGAATCGTCGGCGCTGTGTATCGACGATTCAAGCCTCGGCGGACGAGAAGGGAGAGCAGATAACCCTCGAACCGCTGCTGTCCGAGGAGGGCTACTGGGCCGAGTTGCACGATGCTCGTCGCCGCGCGGTCGCCATCTCCGCTCTCGGTGGCGTCCGCACCATCTGCAGCCAAGGGAAAGTCATCCCGGATCTGCTGCAGTGGTGGGCGGACAGGGACGGTGTCGCACTACCGCCCAACCGTAATCGCAAGGGCAGTGTGTGGGTTCTGTCGTTCCACGACGGCACGATGATCGCCGCGGATCACCTTGCGAGTCCGCTGCCGGTCATTCCCGCGGACGGTTGATGTTCGCCGACAGTTGATGTTCGCCGACGGTTGATGTTCGCCGACGGTCGACAGAGCGCACGACGAGGGCCCCGGACGTGTCGTACGTCCGGGGCCCTTACCGATCCGCGAGAGTACTGCTGTGCGAGATCTCTGCTGTGCGAGATTACTTGCGTGCGGTGCGCTTTGCCGGAGCCTTCTTGGCCGCGGTCTTCTTTGCTGCAGTCTTGGCCGGAGCCTTCTTGGCTGCTGCAGCGGTGGTCTTCTTCGCTGCAGTCTTGGCCGGAGCCTTCTTGGCTGCTGCCGCAGTGGTGGTCTTCTTCGCTGCGGTCTTGGCCGGAGCCTTCTTGGCCGCAGCAGTGGTCTTGCGAGCAGTCGTCTTCGCCGGAGCTGCCTTCTTGGCGGGAGCTGCTGCCTTGCGCGCAGTCGTCTTGGCCGGAGCTGCCTTCTTGGCGGCGGCGGTCGTCTTACGAGCGGTGGTCTTGACGGCCGCCTTCTTGGCTGCGGTCTTCTTTGCTGCCGCAGTCTTCTTGGCGGGCGCGGACGCCGAGCCGCGCTTGACGGCAGGTCCGGTGGCGGGGAGCTTCTGTCCACCGGCGATGACTGCCTTGAACTGAGCACCCGGGCGGAATGCCGGGACGTTCGTCGGCTTCACGCGGACGGTCTCGCCGGTACGGGGGTTACGAGCCACGCGGGCTGCGCGACGCCGCTGTTCGAACACACCGAATCCGGTGATGGTCACGCTCTCGCCACGGTGAACCGCGCGCACGATGGTGTCGACGATGTTCTCGACAGCCTCTGTGGCGCTCCTCCTGTCAGACCCCAACTTCTCGGTCAGGGCGTCAATCAGCTCTGCCTTGTTCATGGATTTCCTCCGCAATATTGTGGCCCATCGTCGGACCGACTACTACAACGGTAAACCCCAAGGCGTCAAGAGTCTATGAGCCACGCCAATTCTCATCCGGCGTGGCGGAAAGATTCACGGGCTCAATGCGTGTCGAAGGCCGTTTTCGCTACCCCTCGGACGGCTCCTCGATGCGCGCCGGGAGGGTTGTCGGTTTCCATGAAGGCCTTGACTTTTCATACTCGGCAATGGCCTCTACCTGGCGTAATGTCAATCCGATGTCGTCGAGACCCTCGAGCAGACGCCATCTCGTGTAGTCGTCAATGGCGAAGCGCACCACCAAGGTTCCAGCGGTCACCGTCTTCGATTCCAGGTCGACGAGAATTTCCAATCCCGGCTGCTCTTCGAGTGCTTTCCAGATCAATTCGACGTCACTTTGGTCGACTTCGGCGGCGAGCAGACCGGCCTTGCCCGCGTTGCCGCGGAAGATATCGGCGAACCGCGACGCGATCACGACCCGAAATCCGAAGTCCGATAGCGCCCACACCGCGTGCTCGCGGGACGACCCCGTTCCGAAGTCGGGTCCGGCAACCAGGACCGAGCCCTTGTCGTACGGGGCGACGTTGAGCACGAAGTCCGGATCGTTGCGCCATGCCGAGAACAGACCGTCCTCGAACCCGGTGCGAGTCACACGTTTCAGGTACACGGCAGGAATGATCTGATCCGTGTCCACGTTCGAGCGACGCAGCGGGACGCCGATTCCTTTGTGGCGGGTGAAGGGTTCCATCGAAAAATCTCCTAAGAAGTACAGGTTTCGGAAAGACTTGATCGGGCGACGCCGGTTCAGGCTCCGGAGCTAGGGGCTGCTGGGCGCGTCCACGAGATCGGCGGGCGACGACAGAGTTCCGCGCACCGCGGTGGCAGCGGCCACCAACGGTGAGACGAGGTGCGTCCGGCTTCCCTTGCCCTGACGGCCTTCGAAGTTTCGGTTCGAGGTCGATGCCGACCGCTCCCCCACAGCAAGCTGATCCGGGTTCATTCCCAGACACATCGAGCACCCGGCCTGACGCCACTCCGCTCCCGCTGCCGTGAAAATGTCGCCCAGTCCCTCTTTCTCGGCCTGCGCACGAACGCGCATCGACCCGGGGACGATCAGCATCCGAACACTGTCGGCGACCTTCCGGCCTTCCAGAACCTCGGCCACGGCGCGCAGGTCCTCGATACGCCCGTTGGTGCACGAGCCGACGAACACCGTATCCACCGCTACCTCACGCAACGGCGTACCCGCCTCGAGTCCCATGTACTGCAAGGCTTTCTCGGCAGCGACCTTCTCGCTCTCGTCGACGATGTCGGCGGGATCGGGCACCCGCTCGCCGAGAGGGGCACCCTGACCGGGGTTGGTTCCCCACGTGACGAACGGCGTGAGCGTCGAGGCGTCGATGTGCACTTCGTTGTCGAACACGGCGTCGGGGTCGGTCTTCAACTCTTCCCATGCTGCAACCGCGGCATCCCAGTCCTCGCCCTGCGGCGCATGGGGGCGTCCCTTGATGTACTCGTAGGTGATCTCGTCGGGGGCGATCATTCCGGCGCGCGCCCCCGCCTCGATCGACATGTTGCAGATGGTCATTCGAGCCTCCATCGACAACTTCCTGATGGCTTCGCCGCGGTACTCGAGCACGTACCCCTGGCCGCCACCGGTTCCGATCTTGGCGATGACCGCGAGGATGAGGTCCTTGCTCGTCACTCCGGGCGCCAGGTCACCGTCGACCGTGATGGCCATCGTCTTGAACGGACGAAGCGACAGCGTCTGCGTCGCCATCACGTGTTCGACCTCGCTGGTGCCGATTCCCATCGCGATGGATCCGAACGCACCGTGCGTGGAAGTGTGACTGTCTCCGCACACCACCGTCATTCCCGGCTGCGTCAATCCCAACTGGGGGCCGATGATGTGGACGATGCCCTGATCCAGGTCGCCCATGGGGTACAGGCGAACACCGAACTCCTCGCAGTTCCGCCGCAGCGTGTCCACCTGAGTGCGCGACACGACGTCCGCGATCGGAGCGAAGATGTCCGCCGTGGGGACGTTGTGGTCCTCGGTGGCGATCGTCAGATCGGGCCGACGCAGTGGACGGTCGGCCAACCGCAGACCGTCGAATGCCTGAGGGCTGGTGACTTCGTGGATCAGGTGGAGATCGATGAAGATCAGATCGGGCTCGCGCGAGGCACCCTCGCCTCCGCCCCGAACCACTACGTGCTGATCCCACACCTTTTCCGCCAGGGTGCGTGCTGTGCCGGCCATAAGAACACCAACCATTCCTCGTGTGCGTCGCGCCGGTGGACTACGGGCTGGCCCACGTCGCGTGTACGGTGCCGAGACGTAGCGCGGCGACCCGAATCCCCGACGGACGGATCCGCGAGGCGACCCAGAATCGTGATCTCATAATGCGAGACGCTAGTATCGACCTATGGGACAGCATAGCGGCATCGGCGTTCTCGACAAAGCAATGGGTGTCTTGTACGCAGTCGCGGAGGAACCGTGCACGTTGAACGATCTGTGCACCCGCACCGGCCTTCCGAGAGCGACAGCGCACCGTCTGGCTGTCGGCCTCGAGATCCATCGGTTGCTGGCGCGCGATTCCAACGGACTGTGGCGGCCGGGCCCAGGCCTCGCCGAACTCGCATCGACCGCGTCGGACACCCTGGTCGAGGCCGCGGCCTCGGTCCTGCCCCGGCTCCGCGAGATCACCGGAGAAAGCGTCCAGATCTTTCGCTGCGAGGGCACGGTTCGCGTGTGCGTCGCGTCGATGGAACCCCCGACCGGGCTTCGAGACACCGTCCTCGTCGGTGCGCGTCTTCCGATGACGGCCGGCTCGGGTGCCAAAGTCCTACTGGCGTGGGCCGATACGAACACCCAACGAGCAATCCTTCCCGACGCCGAGTTCGGTGAACGAGTCCTCGCCGAGGTTCGGCGACGCGGGTGGGCCCAGAGCGCCGGGGAACGCGAGCCCGGCGTGGCCAGCGTGGCCGCACCCGTTCGCGATGCGACGGGCAATGTCGTTGCAGCAGTGTCGGTCTCGGGACCGATCGACAGAATCGGACGCCGCCCCGGTGTGCGGTGGGCCGCCGACCTCCTGGCCGCTGCCGAAGCCTTGCACAAGAGACTCTGAGCGCGCGCCTGCCCGGAAGCACCGCGGGCGCGGCACCGACTCTGATAGAGAAGACGGCGTGGGAATCAACCAGCGCGCACAGATAACGATGACCGACGACGAGATCGCGACATTTCTGGACAGAAGCCGAATCGCGAACCTTGCGACCATCGGCCGCGACGGAACGCCTCACCTCGTCGCGATGTGGTACGCCCTCGTCGACGGCGAAATATGGTTCGAGACCAAAGCGAAATCGCAGAAGGCCGTCAACCTACGGCGAGATGCGCGGGTCACCGTACTGATCGAGGACGGCTTGACCTACGACGCGTTGCGCGGAGTCTCCATCGAGGGACGGGCGGAGATCGTCGACGACGCCGACGCGGTCGCCAAGGTCGGAATCAGCGTGTGGGAGCGCTACACCGGCCCGTACAGCGACGAGGTCCGCCCCCTCGTCGACCAGATGATGAACAAACGCATCGCGGTCCGGGTCGTCGCCGACAGGACCAGGTCGTGGGACCACCGCAAGCTCGGCCTCCCGGCGATGCCTCCGGGTGGTACGACGGCGGAGTTCCTGTCGAAAATCGAGTGAAACGCGAGCGTCGGGTGCGGTACGTTGCCTTCACCCTGTGTGAGGAGCGATCATGACCGAACCGACCAACGACGATCTGAAGAAGAAATTCCGCGAAGCGCTCGACAAGAAGAACCACCGTGCGACGCAGTCCGTCGACCACAAGGACGGCACGTCCAAGGTGAACAACGCTCACGGACCCGCCGATCATCAGAAGATGTTCCGACGTAAGAGCGTGTAGATCGACCGAAAACGAAAATGGGCTCCCATCGCGAACGATGGGAGCCCATTTTCTACGTAGCCCCGACGGGATTCGAACCCGCGCTACCGCCTTGAGAGGGCGGCGTCCTAGGCCGCTAGACGACGGGGCCAGGAACTTGCACTGTACTTCTGGTAAATATTCTTGCTCTTCCGAAGAAGCTCGACAAGCTTAACCGGAAGGCGCTCGGCGACCAAATCGCTTCCGAACGCTTGCTGGGGTACCAGGACTCGAACCTAGAATGGCGGTACCAGAAACCGCTGTGTTGCCAATTACACCATACCCCAATGACCTTCACCGTGATCCACATCAGCTGCTGTGTGCACCGCGTTTCGAGCCGGGATAGAGACTATCAAAGGACACCGGTGTTTCTCCAAATCGCCAGGTCAAACGGTCCGCAAGCACCGGGTGAACCCGTCGGACAACCCCGATGGAGCCGCCGACCGGCGGCTGGCGCAGACTTTCACTCGATGAGAACAACGAACCACAGCCGGTGAGGGTCGTCGTCGCCCCGACGGGCAATTCGACCGTGCTCGTCGAACTCGCCGACGACGGGACACCGGCGGGACCTCCCACCGAACTCGTCGACGCAGTCGACACCATCGCTCGGCTCGAGACCGACCGACATCCGCGATGGGTCTGGGAGAGTACGGCCCGCACCTATCCCACGCTGCTGCGGGCAGGGGTTCGCGTCGACCGGTGTCACGATCTGTCTCTCACCGAGGCGCTGTTTCGAATGCGGCAGGGCGAGCTCTACGTTCCCCAGGCCGCAGTATCGGACGACGAGTCGACCCTGTTCGACGCATACCGTTATCCCACCGTCGATTCCGTCGTCGCCTGGTATCGAGACCACGAATCTCGAATCGGAGACTCACGTCGGCTACGCCTGCTGACGGCCGCCGAATCCGCGGGCGCACTCGCCGCGGCCGAGATGTCCTACACCGGACTGCCGTTCTCGAGCTCGATGCACGAGGCCCACCTCCGCCAAGCACTCGGTCCACGGCCGGCCGACGGCGACAGACCTGCCGAGATGCTCGCACTGGAGGACGAGATCAGCGACGCGTTCGGCCGACGCGTGAACCCGAACTCGCCGCCCGAGGTCCTCGCCGCGTTCGCGCGAGCAGGTGTCGAGGTGACCTCGACGCGCGCCCATGTGCTCCGGACCGTCGACCATCCCGCGGTTGCTCTCCTGCTGCGACATCGAGACCTGGCCAAACTGTTCAGCACCAACGGATGGTCGTGGGCGGACACCTGGGTGCGCGACAACCGGTTTCGTCCGGTCTACGTACCGGGTGGCGTCGTGTCCGGGCGCTGGGCGAGCCGGGGCGGCGGAGCGCTCCAGATTCCCAAGCCGCTGCGCGGTAGCGTCGTTGCCGACCCTGGACACGTACTCGTCATCGCCGACGCCGGGCAATTGGAGCCCCGGATTCTCGCGGCGCTGTCCGGAGACCCGAACATGATCGACGCAGCGGGAGCGGACGATCTGTACGCGCCGGTCGCCGCTGCGGCTTTCGCCGGGGATCGCGCCAAGGCCAAGGTAGCCGTTCTCGGAGTCCTGTACGGGGCGACAGCCGGCGAAGCCCGGTCGCTGCTCGCCATGCTGCGCAGGCGGTTCCCCGTCGCGGTGGAGTACGTGGAACGCGCCGCCCGGGCGGGTGAGCGCGGGGAAATCGTGCACTCGCACCTCGGACGCGCGTGCCCTCCCCCGACCCCGGAGTGGTACGCCCACGGTGACGCACACGCGCGAGGACGATTCACGCGCAATTTCGTCGTGCAGGCCACCGCGTCGGAGTGGGCCCTGTGTCTGCTGGCCGATCTGCGCCGTCGGTTGGCGGACGACCCAGGGTCGGGCGAATTGGTGTTCTTCCAACACGACGAGGTGGTCGTGCACACACGGCACCCCGAGCGCGCGACGGATCACGTCGTGGCGGCCTCGGACACGGCAACCAGACTTCTGTTCGGAGACACGCCGGTTCGATTCCCTCTCGATCTCGCCGCCCGGGAATGCTACGCGGAGCCGGACTTCTCGTCACCCGCGTGATCGTTGCCCCGGGGGCCGTCGAACGTCACCTCGATCTCCTCGAACCCCTTGCTTCGCTGCGCCTCTGCCTGCCCGGTGTAGGTCAACCTGTCCCCCTCGGTCAGCTGGACGTCGTCGGTGAACGGTGTGAGAAGTGCACGGGGGTAGAGCTTGTCGACTCTGACCACGTTGATCTCGACGGCGATGACGACGAGAACCGCCGCGATGTACATGAACGCGAGCACACCCAGGACAACTGCAAACACACCGTTGGTGACCGACGCCCGCGACACGACGTACTTGATGTAGACGCCGCCGAACGTCTGCAGCAGCTGCCAGATCACCCCGGCGACGATCGCACCGGGCAGCACGTCGGTCAGTGACAACGAGCGCGCCGTGGCCAGACGGAATGCGACGACGAACACCCCGACATTGAGCACCAGCACGGCCCCGAGCACGACGACGCCGCTGATTCGGCCGAAGTATCCTGCCGAACTGGCGACGTTGACTGCCGTGATCGCCAGTACAGCAACGCCGACGGTACTCAGTAGCGCCAGACCACGCACTCGAGCGAAGATCGGATCGGGACGAAGGTTCTTCGGCACGGCCCAGGCCGTGTTCATGGCGTTCTGAACCGCGACGGCCACCCCCAGTCCGCCGTAGAGCGAGCCGAGCACACCCACCACCAAGCCGAGTGTTCCGCCACCGATCCGTTCTGGTTCACCGACGTCCCGTCCGATGATCGGAATCTGGCTGAGAGCGGAGTCGAGGATCTGCTGCTGCAACTCCGGATTGCCCGCCAGCACGATTCCCAGAATCGTCGACGCGAGCAGCAACAGCGGAAACAGCGACACGAACGCGTAGTACGCGATCAACGCAGCGAGGTAGCCGCCCTGATCGTCGACGAACTTGTAGATAACGGCAAGCGGGAAACCCAGGACCGGATGTCTGCGTTGCATCCGGTCCATCCGCGCGGTGACGCTCACCGGAGCATGTCGGTCAACCGACCGTTGCCCGCGCTGCAGCGAGCCTGGCCAGAGTTTTCTCGCGCCCGAGCAGTTCCATCGACTCGTACAGCGGAGGGCTGATGTGCGAGCCGGTCAGCGCGACGCGCACCGGAGCGAACGCCTTGCGCGGTTTCAGCTCCAGACCGTCGATGAGGGCAGATTTCAGCGACTCCTCGAGGTCGGCCGTCCGCCATTCCGGCAGGGCCGTCAACGCTGCGATCGTCGCATCGAGCACCGGACCGGCGTCGGCGGCGAGGTTCTTCGCGGCAGCCGCGGGGTCGATGTCGAAATCGGCGTCGGCAACGTAGAGGAACTTCAGCAATCCCCACGCATCCGACAACACGACGATTCGGGTCTGCACGAGGTCCGCCGCGACGGCGAACTGCGCCTCGTCGATCTCGGCGGGCAGGTGCCCCTGCTCGGTGAGGAAGGCGCGGAGCCGCGCCGCGAAATCGGCAGGCTCCAACAGCCGAATGTGCTCGGCGTTGATCGCGTCGGCCTTCTTCTGATCGAATCGGGCCGGGTTGGAATTGACCTTCGAGATGTCGAACGCGGCCACCATCTCGTCCAGCGAGAACACGTCGTGGTCGTCGGAGATGCCCCAACCGAGCAGGGCGAGGTAGTTGAGCAGGCCCTCGGGCAGGAATCCGCGGTCGCGATGAATGAACAGGTTCGACTCGGGATCGCGCTTGGACAGTTTCTTGTTGCCCTGCCCCATCACGAACGGTAGGTGACCGAACTCGGGGGCCTTCTCCGCTACCCCGATGCGGACCAACGCCTCGTACAACGCCAGCTGACGCGGCGTCGAGGACAGCAGATCCTCGCCGCGCAACACGTGGGTGATCTTCATCGACGCGTCGTCGACCGGATTGACCAAGGTGTACAAAGGGATTCCGTTTCCGCGCGTGAGCGCGAAGTCAGGCACGGTACCGGCCTTGAAGGCGGTTTCCCCGCGCACGAGGTCCACCCAGGACAGGTCGTGACTCGGCATCCGAAGCCGCACAACAGGTTTACGCCCCTCGTCGAGAAAAGCCTGTTTCTGCTCCGCGGTGAGGTCTCGGTCGAAGTTGTCGTACCCCAGCTTCGGATCCCGGCCCGCCGCCTTGTGCCGCGCCTCGACTTCCTCGGGCGTGGAGAAGCTCTCGTACGCGTCGCCGGCGTCGAGCAACTGTTGCACGACGCCGAGATGCAGATCCCTGCGCTGCGACTGACGGTATGGCTCGTACGGACCGCCCACCTCGGGGCCCTCGTCCCAGCTCAGACCGAGCCAGCGCAGTGCGTCGAGGATTGCCGCGTAGGACTCCTCGGAATCGCGGGCCGCGTCGGTGTCCTCGATCCGGAAGACGAACTTCCCACCGTGATGACGTGCGTACGCCCAGTTGAACAGCGCGGTTCGAATCAGGCCGACGTGGGGCGTGCCCGTCGGCGACGGGCAGAATCGGACGCGTACTTCGGTGGAGGTCATGTTCTCGCTCACGTTCGATCGGTGGTGTGGTTCTCTAGTTCTTCGCTGCGACGGGGTTGGTCAGAGTTCCGATGCCCTCGACCGTGATCGACACGGACTGGCCGGCCGTGATCGGCCCGACGCCCTCCGGAGTGCCGGTGAGGATCACGTCACCCGGCAACAACGTCATGACTGCCGAGACCCATTCGATGATCTTCGGAATGTCGTGCAGCAGCAGCGACGTCCGGCTGCGCTGTTTCACCTCGCCGTCGACCTCGGTCTTGATCTCCACGTCCGACGCGTCGAGCGACGTCTCGATCCACGGGCCGAGCGGGCAGAACGTGTCGTGGCCCTTGGCCCTCGTCCACTGACCGTCCTGGCGCTGGTGATCGCGCGCCGACACGTCGTTCGCGACGGTGTATCCGAGCACCACATCGAGAGCCTTCGCCGCCGGCACATCCTTGCACGGCCGACCGATGACCACCGCGAGCTCGCCCTCGTAGTGCACCTCGTCGGATGTCGGAGGCAGGACGATCGGCGCGCCGGGCCCGACGATGGAGGTGTTGGGCTTGATGAAGATGACCGGAGACTCCGGAGCCTGGCCACCCATCTCGGCTGCGTGGGCAGCGTAGTTCTTGCCGATGGCGATGACCTTGCTCGCCAGAATCGGCGCCAGGAGACGAACATCGGCCAGGGGCCACGAACGACCGGTGAAGGTCGGTGTGCCGAAAGGATGTTCGGCGATTTCCTTCGCCGTCTGCTGGTCACCTTCCCCTTCGATACTCACGAATGCCACACCATCAGGACTTGCAATTCGACCGAGACGCATGTCGAAAGTCTATCGACCCACCTTCGAGCCCTCGGCACGCCCGTCCGATCCCGACCGGACAGCAGGTGTAGCATCGTCTTTCGAGTTCACGATGCAAGACAAAAATTCCACATGATGGGATTTACACAGTGAGACGGCTACGCGAATGACGACTACCGAAGACACGACACACACCGCCGGTGCCCGCAAATGGGTCATGCTCGCACTTGGAATGCTCGCTCAGACCTCCGGTGCTGTATTCATCAACGGCGCAGCATTTCTCATCCCGTCGCTCCACGAAGATCGCGGGTTGAGCCTCGCCGCAGCCGGACTCGTCGTGGCCATGCCGACGGTCGGAATCATGCTGACACTCATCGCCTGGGGTGTTCTCGTGGACAGGATCGGCGAAAAGCTGGTGCTCGCCATCGGGCTTGCCCTCACCGCGGCGGCCAGCTTCGCCGCCGTGTTCACGACGTCGGTCGTCGTTCTCGGTCTGTGCCTGCTCCTGGGTGGAATGGCTGCCGCGAGCGCCAACAGCGCCTCGGGGCGCGTCGTCGTCGGTTGGTTCCCGCCGGCACGGCGCGGACTGGCCATGGGAATCCGGCAGATGTCCGTTCCACTGGGCGTCGCCATCGGTGCACTGCTCATCCCACCGATCGCACGCGATCACGGCGTCGGTGCTGCTCTCCTCGTACCCGCGATCATCTGCGCCGTCACGGCAATCGCCTGCGTAGGCATCATCGACCCACCGCGGCCCGACCGCGCAGCCGCGGAACGAGCAGGTCTGCTGGCCAACCCGTACCGCACCAGCAGCCAACTGTGGCGCATCCACTCGACGTCGATTCTACTCGTCGTCCCTCAGTACGTCGTGTGGACCTACGCTCTGGTGTGGTTGATGTCGGACCGAGGGTGGTCCGCCGCATCCGCGGGCATCCTCGTCACCCTGACGCAGATTCTCGGCGCCTTCGGACGCATCGGCGTCGGCGCACTGTCGGACACACTCGGGAGCCGCATGCGACCGCTCCGGTGGGTCGCCGTGTCCACGACGGTGACCATGGTGGTCCTGGCGGTCACCGACTGGTTCGACTCCCCGGTGTCCATCGCGGTGATGGTGATCGCGTCGGTCGTCACCGTCGCGCCGAACGGCCTGGCGTTCACGGCAGTCGCCGAAGTCTCCGGCCCGTACTGGAGCGGACGCGCTCTCGGCGCTCAGAACACCGGACAATTCATCGCCGCGTCCATGGTTCCGCCCGCATTCGGCGCACTCGCGGCCATCAGCTTCCCCCTGGCGTTCGCCGTGTCCTCGGTATTCCCCGCCCTCGCCGTTCCGGTCATCCCCGACGACCAGCAATCGCCGGACACCTAGAACCGAACGTGCCGTCCCCCCCATTTTCGGAGCGAAAGTGCCGTTCGGTCAGTCTGACTGACCGAACGGCACTTTCGCTCCGAAGACAGGGGGCAA
>NZ_JMEX01000005.1:744706-792983 GCF_000760735.1 Rhodococcoides fascians A44A
GAACCTCGGGAGGCGAGGTCGGCGGCGACGGCGGCTTCGACGCGCTCTGCATTTGCGGTGTCGCCGAGGTGTGCCAGCAGCAGGGATACCGACAGGATGGCTGCGGTCGGGTCGGCTTTGCCCTGTCCTGCGATGTCGGGCGCGCTGCCGTGGACCGGTTCGAACATCGACGGGTTGGTTCGCGTCGCGTCGATGTTTCCGCTGGCGGCCAGGCCGATGCCGCCGCTGACTGCAGCGGAGAGGTCCGTGACGATGTCACCGAAGAGGTTGTCGGTGACGATGACGTCGAACCGGCCCGGGTCGGTGACCAGGTGGATCATTGCAGCGTCGATGTGCTGGTAGGCGACCTCGACGTCCGGGAATTCCGTGGAGACTTCCTCGACCGTGCGTGCCCAGAGGCTGCCGGCGAACGTCAGCACGTTGGTCTTGTGCAGCAGCGTGAGGTGCTTCCTGCGTGCCACGGCACGCGCGAATCCGTCACGGACGACGCGTTCGACGCCGTAGCGGGTGTTGACGCTGACTTCGGTGGCCACCTCGTGCGGGGTGTTCACCCGGAGCGCCCCGCCGTTTCCGGTGTAGGGACCCTCGGTGCCTTCACGGACGACGACGACGTCGATGTCCTTGTTGCCCGCGAGCGGCCCGGTCACGCCGGGGTACAACTTTGCCGGACGCAGGTTGATGTGGTGATCGAGCTCGAACCGTGCACGAAGCAACAGTCCGCGCTCGAGCACGCCGCTGGGGACCGACGGATCTCCGATGGCGCCCAACAGGATTGCGTCGTGGCCTCGGATCTCGTCCAGCACGGAGTCCGGAAGAAGCTCGCCGGTCGCGTTGTAGCGGCGTGCACCGAGGTCGTACTCGGTCTTCTCGACTCCGGGGACGACGACGTCGAGCACCTGGAGTGCTTGGTCGACGACCTCGGGGCCGATTCCATCTCCGGCGATGACGGCGAGCTTCATGTACTCCTCGTTCTTGTCGAGCGATCAGGGGTGAGAGACGGTCAGGAAAGATCCACGAGTTCGATGGTCGACGCACCCACGGCCGATGCGATGCTCGAGCTGAGCTCGGACGGTACGTCCTTGTCGACGCGGAGCAGGATGGTCGCGCCGTCACCCTCGGAGTCCTGGCTCAGTGCTGCCGCCTGGATGTCGATTCCTGCGTCGCCGAGCAACGTGCCGATACGGCCCAGGCTGCCGGGCTGGTCGGTGTAGTTGACGATGAGGTTCTTGCCCTCGGCGCGAAGGTCGAAGTTGCGTCCGTTGATGTTGACGATCTTTTCGACCTGTGTGGTGCCGGTGAGCGTTCCTGCGACGTTGAGGACGGATCCGTCGCCGTAGACGGCGCGGATGTCGACGACGCTGCGGTGATTCTCGCTCTCGGGTGCCTTGGTGACCTCCGCGGTGACGCCGCGCTCCTCGGCGAGCGAGGGAGCGTTGACGAAGGTGACGGAGTCCTCGATCACGGCGGAGAACAGTCCACGCAGCGCCGAGAGCTTCAGGATCTCGACGTCCTCGGCAGCGAGTTCTCCGCGCACGTCGACGGACAGCGACGCGGGAAGTTCGTCGGACAGGGCGCCGAGCAGCACGCCCTGCTTGCGGACGATCTCGAGCCACGGCGAGACCTCTTCGCCGACGGCGCCGCCCTTGACGTTGACGGCGTCGGGGACGAATTCCCCTGCGAGAGCGAGCAGTACGGATTTGGCGACGTCGGTGCCGGCACGGTCCTGAGCCTCGGTGGTCGAGGCTCCGAGGTGCGGGGTCACCACGACCTGCGGGAGTTCGAACAGCGGGCTGTCCGTGCACGGTTCGGAGGCGTAGACGTCGATGCCTGCGGCGAAGACGTGGCCGCTGGTGATGGCGTCGGCCAAGGCCTGCTCGTCGACGAGTCCGCCGCGCGCTGCGTTGACGACGATGACACCGGGCTTGGTCTTCGCGAGAGCTTCCTTGCCGATGATTCCCTTGGTCTCGGGGGTCTTCGGCAGGTGCACGGAGAACATGTCGGCGCGGGTCAGCAGTTCGTCGAGGCTGACGAGCTCGATGCCGAGCTGCGCGGCACGAGCAGCGGAAACGTAGGGATCGTAGGCGATGATGTGGGTCTCGAACGCGGCGAGACGCTGCGCGAAGAGCTGACCGATACGGCCGAGTCCGACGACACCGACGGTCTTGCCGAAAATCTCGACGCCGTTGAACTTGCTGCGCTTCCACTCGTGCTGACGGAGGGTGGCGTCGGCCGCGGGAATCTGGCGGGCGGCGGACAGCAGCAGTGTGACGGCGTGCTCGGCGGCGGTGTGGATGTTGGACGTCGGTGCGTTGACGACGAGTACTCCGCGCTCGGTGGCTGCGGGTACGTCCACGTTGTCCAGGCCGACGCCTGCGCGAGCAACGATCTTCAGGTTGGTGCCGGCTGCGAGCACTTCCGCGTCGACCGTGGTCGCGGAGCGGACGAGAATCGCGTCGGCCTCGGGGACCGCGGCGAGCAGTGCCGGGCGGTCCGGGCCGTCGACCCAGCGAACCTCGACGCCGTCGCCGAGTGCCTCGACAGTGGACTGCGCAAGTTTGTCGGCGATCAGAACGACAGGACGGCCTGGCTGGCTCACGTGAAGAACTCCCTAGATAGGTCGAGGTGACGGTAGCGGTCGATCGGGTCTTGCGTGTGCGGTGCGGGACAAGTTTAGAGGCCGAGGGGAACCGAGTGGGGTTCACCCTCGTCGAACGAGTGAAGGGCACCCTCACGGATGCCCTTCACTCGGGTTACATCGGATTCGACGTCGGATCAGGCCGTCTCGGTGATCGGGCGGTCGACCCAGCTCATCAGGTCGCGCAGCTTCTTGCCGGTGACCTCGATGGGGTGCTCGGAGTTGGCCTTGCGCAGGCCTTCGAGCTCGGTGTTGCCGTTCTCGACGTTGGCGACGAGACGACGGGTGAACTCACCGGACTGAATATCGGCGAGGATGGCCTGCATCCGCTTCTTGGTGTCCGCGTCGATGACACGGGGCCCGGACAGGTAGCCACCGAACTCCGCGGTGTCCGACACCGAGTAGTTCATGCGCGCGATGCCGCCTTCGTAGATCAGGTCCACGATCAACTTCAGCTCGTGCAGCACCTCGAAGTACGCCATCTCCGGCGCATAGCCGGCCTCGACCATGACCTCGAAGCCCGTCTTGATCAGCTCTTCGGTACCGCCGCACAGCACAGCCTGCTCACCGAACAGGTCGGTCTCGGTCTCTTCCTTGAACGTGGTCTTGATGACGCCGGCGCGAGTGCCACCGATGCCCTTGGCCCACGACAGTGCCAGCGCCTGACCCTCGCCCTTCGGGTCCTGGTCGATCGCGATGAGCGCGGGAACACCCTTGCCGTCGACGAACTGACGACGCACGAGGTGGCCCGGCCCCTTGGGAGCGACCATGCCGACCGTGACGAACTCGGGAGCCGTGATCAGATCGAAGTGAATGTTCAGGCCGTGACCGAAGAACAGCGCGTCGCCGTCCTTCAGGTTCGGCTCGATCTCTTCCTTGAAGATCGACGCCTGCGCGGTGTCCGGTGCCAGCACCATGATCACGTCGGCCCACGCGGAGACCTCGGCGGGGGTGCCGACCTTCAGGCCCTGCTCCTCTGCCTTGGCGCGGGACTTCGATCCCTCTTTCAGGCCGATGCGGACGTCGACGCCCGAGTCGCGCAGGCTCAGCGAGTGCGCGTGGCCCTGGCTTCCGTATCCGATGACGGCGACCTTGCGGCCCTGGATGATCGACAGATCAGCATCGTCGTCGTAGAACATCTCGACTGCCACTGGTTAATACCTTTCCTCTTGTTTGAGCATGTTCATCACATGTGGTCGCTAACGCGACGCAGTGATCGATTTCGGTCCACGTCCGACGGCAACGACTCCCGACTGAACTATTTCTCGAATTCCATAGGGGTCCAACATCTTCAGCAGCGCATCCAGCTTGGAGCGCGTACCCGTGGCCTCGACCGTGACAGCCTCGGGTGACACGTCGATCACCTTGGCGCGGAAGAGGTTCACGGTCTCGATGACCTCGCTGCGCACGGTCGAGTCGGCGCGCACCTTGATGAGCACCAATTCGCGGGCAACCGACGAGTCGTCGTCCTGCTCGACGATCTTGATGACGTTGATCAACTTGTTCAGCTGCTTCGTCACCTGCTCGAGCGGGAACTCGTCGACGGTGACGACGATCGTCATTCGGGAGATCCCCGCGATCTCCGTGCCTCCGACCGCAAGTGAGGAGATGTTGAATCCGCGACGCGAGAAGAGTGCGGCGACGCGTGCCAGAACACCTGGCTTGTCCTCGACGAGGACGCTGAGGGTGTGGCTGGTACTCACTTGTCGGTGCCTTTCTCGTGCAGGGCGTTGCCATGTGCCTGCTCGCGTGCCATTGCCTCGTGGATGACGGCGGGTTCGGCCACCGAGGCCTCGTCCTCGTCGAACAGAGGTCGGATTCCGCGGGCGGCCATGATCTCGTCGTTACCGGTGCCTGCGGCGACCATGGGCCAGACCTGCGCGTCGGCGCCGACGATGAAGTCGATCACGACGGGACGGTCGTTGATCGCGCGAGCCTGTGCGATGACCGCGTCGACGTCTTCCTCACGCTCGCAGCGAATTCCGACGCAGCCCAGGGCCTCGGCCAGTTTCACGAAATCGGGGATGCGCTGGGCGCCGTGGGTTCCCAGATTGGTGTTGGAGTACCGCTCCTCGTAGAACAACGTCTGCCACTGACGGACCATGCCGAGGTTGCCGTTGTTGATGAGTGCGACCTTGATCGGGATTCCCTCGACCGCACAGGTGGCGAGTTCCTGGTTGGTCATCTGGAAGCAGCCGTCGCCGTCGATCGCCCACACCTCGGCGTCGGGAAGGCCCATCTTGGCGCCCATCGCCGCCGGAACGGCGTAGCCCATGGTGCCGAGTCCACCCGAGTTGAGCCACGTGCGCGGCTTCTCGTAGTTGATGAACTGCGCGGCCCACATCTGGTGCTGGCCGACGCCTGCGCAGTAGATCGCGTCGGGTCCGGCGAACTTGCCGACCGAGGAGATGACGAACTCCGGCGACATGCTTCCGTCGCTGGGGCGGTCGTAGCTCAGCGGGTACGTCTTGCGGATTCCGTCGAGGTACGCCCACCAGTCGCCGAGGTCGACGGTGGTGCCCGTGGCGCGATCGGCACGAAGCGCCTCGATCAACTCGACGATGACCTCTTTGCAGTCACCGACGATCGGCACATCGGCATAACGATTCTTGCCGATCTCGGCAGGATCGATGTCCGCGTGGATCACCTTCGCGTTCGGCGCGAACGACGAGAGCTGTCCGGTGACGCGGTCGTCGAACCGGGCGCCGAGCGTGATCAACAGATCGCTGCGCTGCAGGCCGGCCACAGCGGCGACGGTGCCGTGCATGCCCGGCATACCCAGATTGAGCTTGTGGGTGTCGGGGAACGCTCCGCGCGCCATCAACGTGGTGACGACGGGGATGCCGGTCAGTTCCGCGAGTTCGAGCAGTTCTGCCGACGCGTTGGCCTTGATGACACCGCCACCGACGTACAGAACGGGTTGCTTGGAGTCGGCGATGTACCGAGCTGCCTCACGAACCTGCTTGCCGTGCGGCTTGGTGACCGGACGGTATCCGGGCAACCGCATCTCCGGTGGCCACGAGAACGTGGTCTGTGCCTGCAGGATGTCCTTGGGGATGTCGACGAGGACCGCACCCGGACGGCCGGAGGACGCGATGTAGAACGCCTCGGCCATGATGCGTGGGATGTCGACGCCGTCGGTGATCAGGAAGTTGTGCTTGGTGACGGGCATCGTGATGCCGGAGATGTCGGCTTCCTGGAACCCGTCGGTGCCGATGAGACTTCTCGCGACCTGGCCGGTGATGGCGACAACGGGAACGGAATCCATCTGGGCGTCGGCGAGCGGTGTGACGAGGTTCGTCGCTCCTGGGCCGGAGGTCGCCATGCAGACGCCGACGCGGCCGGTGGCCTGCGCGTACCCGGTGGCTGCGTGCCCGGCGCCCTGTTCGTGACGAACGAGGACGTGGCGAACCTTCTTGGAGTCGAAGAGTGGGTCGTACACCGGAAGAACGGCTCCACCCGGAATGCCGAATACCGTGTCGACGTCGAGTTCCTCGAGTGCTCGGACGACGGACTGTGCGCCGGTCACCTTCTCGGGTGCGACGTGGCGACGCGATCCGTCGACGGCGCCGTTGATGTCCGGTGCCGACGAGCTGGCGTTTGCTCCCGACTTACGAGTCGAGGGCCCTGGGCGTGCGGTTGGTGCGCTCACTAGTGCTTCCTCAGGATGAAAGATGTAGCTGGGCGATCTCTGGGCAAGAAAAAACCCCCGTCAGCCGAGGCTGTACGAGGGTGGCGCGTCGATGCGAGTTGGTCGAGAACCGGCTCAGGCGTTGACGCGCCGGCCGATTACGAGTATCCAATTCCGCTTCACGCGCTCGACGGTAGGCGCGCGCATAGGGAAGAGTCAAACTCGTCACGACGCAATCCCATTATGTGAGATCGCGTAGGTGCAATGCGAAGATGAAGGGGTGTCGTCTTCGCAGCAGTCCGAACCACCGGATACATCATCCCATACGCCCGTTCCCGCGCCGCAGGTCATCCGTATCTCGCGCCTGTCGCTGGTAGGAGTCGGCATGCTGTTCATCGGCGTGGCCTTCCCCGCCGCCAGTTGGCCCGCAGCGTTCGGATGGCTCGTGCTGATCCCGATCATCGCTGCCGTGTGGGTGTTCCGCGTTCGTACCGTCGTCAGCTTCGACGGTCTCGCGATACGCAGATTGTTCGGCTCCGAGTTCGTCGCGTGGGAAAACGTGCGCGGCATTCACTTCCCGAACCGGCGATGGGCGCGCGTGGTCCTGACCGACAAGTCCGAGAAGTCGCTGCCGTTGGTTCGCTTCGACCGACTTCCGGTTCTCGCGGCGGCGAGCGGCGGGCGAATCACCGATCCCTATGCGGCCGCAGCCGAAGCCGACAGGACGGCAGAGGAGGATCGAACAGCGGACGCGGACCGAGAAGCCGAGCCAGGCGCCTCGACTTCCTGAGCCGGGAGTAACCTCGATCGGGCGAGAAACCGCTATTGATCGAGGAAGAGAAGCCATGCCGCCGCTACGGTCACGAGTTACCACTGTCGGACGCAACGCCGCGGGCGCACGCTCGCTCTGGCGCGCCACCGGAATGACGGATTCGGATTTCGGCAAACCGATCGTGGCAATTGCCAACTCCTACACGCAGTTCGTGCCCGGGCACGTGCACCTGAAGAACGTCGGCGAGATCGTCGCCGACGCCGTACGTGCCGCGGGCGGCGTACCGCGCGAGTTCCACACCATCGCCGTCGACGACGGTATCGCCATGGGGCACGGCGGCATGCTCTATTCGCTTCCGAGCCGCGAGATCATCGCCGACTCGGTCGAATACATGGCCAACGCACACACCGCCGACGCTCTCGTGTGCATCTCCAACTGCGACAAGATCACGCCGGGAATGCTCAATGCCGCGATGCGACTGAACATTCCGGCCGTGTTCGTCTCGGGTGGGCCGATGGAAGCAGGCAAAGCCGTCGTCGTCGGCGGCGTCGCGCAGGCACCGACGGACCTCATCACCGCGATCTCGGCCAGTGCGAACGACGCCGTGTCCGATGAAGGCCTGGACGAGGTCGAGCGCAGTGCGTGCCCGACGTGCGGTTCGTGCTCGGGCATGTTCACCGCCAACTCGATGAACTGCCTCACCGAGGCCCTCGGACTGGCACTGCCCGGCAACGGATCCACGCTCGCCACGCACAAAGCCCGGTACGCGCTGTTCGAGCGCGCAGGCACCACCATCGTCGAGGCCGCAACCAAGTACTACCGCGACGGTGACGAGTCCGTTCTGCCGCGCAACATCGCAACCCCTGCGGCGTTCCGCAACGCCATGGCACTCGATGTCGCGATGGGCGGGTCCACCAACACGGTGCTGCACACCCTCGCCGCGGCGCAGGAGGGCGAGGTCGACTTCGATCTCGACACCATCGACGCCATCAGCCGCAAGGTTCCGTGCCTGTCCAAGGTGTCCCCCAACTCCGATTACCACATGGAAGACGTGCATCGGGCAGGCGGAATCCCCGCGCTGCTGGGCGAACTCCGCCGCGCGAACCTGCTCGAGACCGACGTCTCCACCGTGCACACGAAGAGCTTCGACGAGTGGCTGGACACGTGGGACATTCGCTCCGGCACGGCGTCGGACGAGGCGTTGGAGCTGTTCCACGCGGCGCCGGGCGGCGTTCGGACCACCGAGCCGTTCTCCACCGAGAACAGGTGGTCCTCGCTCGACACCGATGCCGTCGGCGGCTGCATCCGCGACAAGGAACACGCGTACACCGTCGAAGGTGGTCTGGTCGTCCTGCGCGGAAACATCGCACTCGACGGGGCGATCCTGAAGACCGCGGGCATCGACGAGGAACTGTTCTCGTTCCAGGGCCCGGCACTGGTCGTCGAGTCTCAGGAAGAAGCGGTGTCGGCGATCCTGCAGAAGAAGATTCAGCCCGGTGACGTCCTCGTCGTCCGATACGAGGGCCCCAAGGGCGGACCTGGCATGCAGGAGATGCTGCACCCGACGGCGTTCCTCAAGGGAGCCGGACTCGGCAAGCTCTGTGCTCTCGTCACCGACGGACGCTTCTCCGGTGGCACGTCCGGACTGTCCATCGGCCACATCTCCCCCGAGGCGGCCGCGGGCGGAGTCATCGGACTGGTCGAGAACGGTGACCAGGTGCGTATCGACGTCGCCTCCCGCACCCTCGAGATCCTCGTCGACGACGCCACCCTGGAGACCCGTCGGGCCAAGATGGAGGCGTCGGAGCGGCCGTGGCAGCCGGTGGATCGTCAGCGCACGGTCACCACGGCACTGCGTGCCTACGCGGCACTGGCGACCTCCGCGGACAAGGGCGCGGTTCGGTACGTCCCCTGACCTCACGTGAGTGGAAATGTAGGTCCTGACCTACATTTCCACTCACCGCGGGATCAGGTCGCGATCGGGTTGGCTCCGTTGAGGAAGATCCACAGGCAGACCCCGGCGGCGATACCCAGGATCAGCGCGACGAAGGATCCGAAACGTGGACGCGTCGCCCACCCTCGCCGTCCGTCGAAGGCGATCTTTCCCGGCCCGGTGAGGATGATCGCCGCGGCGGCGACACCCAGTACCGTCTCGTACTCGACTCCTGTCGGCGCGAAGAACTGCAGCCCCGGCTCGGCGGCCTGCTTGAACAGCCACGCGTTGATGATGACGCTCAGCACCGCGGCGCCGGCGAACGGTGTCGCCAGACCGAGGATCAGCAGAGCGCCACCCGCGGTTTCACCGACGGCCCCGGCGATGGCCAGGATGTCCGCGCGGTCGTAACCGGTGTCTTCGAGCAGTGACCGGAACCCGTCGAGACCGGGTCCGTTCCACACACCGGTCAGTTTCTGCAGGCCGTGCACCAGGAAGATTCCGCCGACTACGAGACGCAGGAGAAGCAAGCCGAGATCCGTCGTACCGCGCCGGGCCGGAATTTCGACCGTCTCGGTGCGCACGACCGGTTCCGGCGCGTTCTGATCCGCCGCGAACCGATCCGAGGAGCCGGTGCCGTACCCCGCCGCGGCAGGGGTGGTCGGCAGGAATTCGGTGGGCTTGTCGGAGTAGGCGGTGCTGCTGTCGGGCGCGATCGGCTCGTCGAAACGTGAGGGACGAAACGACGAGGGGATCTGTTCGGTCGGGTACGCCCCGGATCCGCTCTTCCCGAAGTCCAATTCGTCCTCGGTCCGAGGCTGGAGTTTTTCGGTCGGCTGGTCGTATGGGCTCGACGCGGGCTCGTAGCCGGTGTCGGGCCGCTCTTCGTCGCGAGGCTTGTCGGTCACAGCTTCAACAGTAGAGCGAGTCGGTGCCGATTCAGCCGTATTGAGCCCGGGCGCGGCGCCTCGAGTAACGTTTCGTACATGAAGTTGGTGCGAGCGTCGTCCCGAACCGCAACTACCGTCGCCGTCCTGACGATGACCGTGGCCCTGGCGGCCGGATGTGCTCGGTTCGACGATTCCACGGCCAGCCCGTTCACCCCCGAACCGTCGTTCGGCGCCGCCGAGATCGATCCCGCGGATCCGGACGCCCCACCCACCTCGACGACGCCGAGCGGTCCGCAACCGCAGCCGGGTCCCTGCATCGATCTGGACCCGAACGTCATCGCGACGTGCCTCGACCCGACGGGTGGGCTCGTGATGCTTCCCGGTGGCGCCTCCGCATTGGTCGCCGAACGCCTCACCGGACGGATCATGCAGGTCACCCAGGGCCAGTCCCCCGTCGAGATCGCGCGCCTCGACGTCGACGCCGGCAGCGACGGGGGCCTGCTCGATCTCGCATTGTCGCCGAGCTTCGCCGAGGACGGTCTGATGTACGCGTACATCACGACTGCATCGGACAACAGAGTCGTGCGCATCGCGGCAGGCGACACACCCAAGAACGTGTTGACCGGGATCCCCCGAGGTGCTCAGGGGAACCGCGGCGCGTTGGATTTCCTCAACCCAGGTCAGCTGTTGGTGCTGACCGGTGACGCCGGAAACCCAGCATCCGCCGCCGATCCGGCGTCGCTCGCAGGCAAGCTTCTGCGGGTCGACTCGCTGGTCCCCGGCCAGAGCGGTCCACCCCCGCAGGTCGCCCTCAGTGGCATCGGAACCGCGGGAGACGTGTGCATCGATCCGTCGGGCGGAATCTGGGTCACCGACCGGACAGCAGTGGAGGATCGGCTCCAGCGCATCGATCCTCTCGGCGCGGTCGTGTCGCCGGTGTGGACGTGGCCGGATCGACCGGGCGTCGCCGGCTGCGGCGCAGGAGACGGGGCGGTTGCCATCTCCCTGACCGGCGCCAAGGCCATGGCCGTCCTCGTCACCGACCCCGACACGGGAGCAGTCACCGCGGCACCGTCGCTGCTCGTCCAGGACCGCTACGGCCGTCTCAACGGCGCTGCGATCGCACCCGACGGCCAGATCTGGGCGGGCACCGTGAACAAGAACGGTGATGCACCGGGCCCCAACGACGACCGCGTCGTCAAGATTCCGGTCCCGGCGGGCGGCGGCGGATTCGACTAGAGCCGAACGGCCCCGGCGGTGAGTACCGTACCGCGGGGGCCGTTCGATCACGTCCTTGAATCAGCTGCACGCAGCGAGGACCAGTTCCTTGACCCTGGCCGCGTCGGCCTGACCGCGAGTGGCCTTCATGACGGCGCCGACGATCGCGCCCGCGGCTTGAACTTTGCCGGCGCGAATCTTGTCGGCCACACCGGGATTGGCAGCGAGCGCCTCGTCGACTGCAGCCTGCAACTTGGTGTCGTCCTTCTCGACGACGAGCCCGCGTGCCGCCATGACCGCAGCAGGCTCACCTTCACCGGCGAGGACGCCGTCGACGATCTGACGCGCGCCGTTGTTGTTGACCTTGCCGTCGGCGACGAGGCCGGCCACCTCGGCCACCTGTGCAGGCGTGATCGCCAGAGCGTCCAGTTCGACGCCCGCGACGTTTGCCTTCTGAGCCAGGTAGGAGACCCACCACGAGCGCGCAGCCTGCGGCGTCGCACCGGCGTCGACCGTCGACGCGACCAGATCCAGCGCGCCGGAGTTCACGAGGTCGCGCATCTCCTCGTCGGAGACACCCCAGTCCGCTTGGATGCGCGCCCGGCGCAGCCACGGGAGCTCGGGGAGCGTCGCGCGGAGTTCCTCGATCCAGGCCGCGTCGGGAGCGACGGGCGCGAGGTCGGGCTCCGGGAAGTACCGGTAATCCTCGGCAGTTTCCTTCTTCCGGCCCTTCGACGTGGTGCCGTCGGACTCCTGGAAGTGCCGTGTCTCCTGCACCACCTCGCCGCCGGACTGCAGAACGGCCGCCTGCCTGCGCATCTCGTAACGCACGGCGACCTCGACGCTCTTGAGCGAGTTGACGTTCTTCGTCTCGGTGCGGGTACCGAACTCCGACGCCGACTTCTCCATCAGCGACACGTTCGCGTCGCAGCGCAACGAACCCTGGTCCATGCGAACGTCGGACACGTCGAGCGCTTTCAGCAGATCCCGCAACGCCGTCACGTAGGCGCGGGCGACCTCAGGGGCGCGTGCACCGGTGCCGGTGATGGGCTTGGTCACGATCTCCACCAGCGGAACACCGGCACGGTTGTAGTCGAGCAGCGAGTGGCTCGCGCCCTCGATCCGTCCGGTCGCGCCGCCGACGTGCGTCGACTTACCCGTGTCCTCCTCCATGTGCGCCCGTTCGATCTCGACGCGGAACGTACTTCCGTCGTCGAGCAGTACGTCGAGGTATCCCTCGGTGGCGATCGGTTCGTCGTATTGCGAGATCTGGTAGTTCTTCGGCTGGTCCGGGTAGAAGTAGTTCTTCCGCGCGAACCGGCCCCACGGGGTGATCGAGCAGTTCAGTGCGAGACCGATGCGGATGGCGGACTCGACGGCCGCGGAGTTCACCACCGGCAATGCACCGGGAAGGGACAGGCAGACCGGGCACACCTGCGTGTTCGGCTCGGCCCCGAACGCCGTCGGGCAGCCGCAGAACATCTTGGTGGCTGTGCCCAGCTCGACGTGGACCTCCATGCCCAGAACTGGGTCGAAACGGGCAAGCACGTCGTCGTAATCGATCAGATCGACCAAGGCAGCAGTCATGCACACGAGTTTATGCGCTGGCAAGAACGCGCGAGTAACCAGTGGTGCTCGCTACGGTTGGCCGGTGACGGACACCTCGAAGCAGACGCTGTACATGACCGTGCTGATGACACCCGACATGGCGAACTTCTCCGGCAACGTTCACGGCGGGACGATTCTGAAATTCCTGGACCAGGTGGCGTACGCCTGCGCGAGTCGGTACGCGCAGGCGTACGTCGTCACCCTGTCGGTGGACCGCGTGGTGTTCCGCGAACCGATCCATGTCGGCGAACTCGTGACCTTCTCCGCGTCGGTCAACTACACCGGACGTACATCGATGGAAGTCGGCATTCGCGTCGAGACCGAGAACATCCAGCGCGGCGAAACCCGTCACACGAACAGCTGCTACTTCACCATGGTCGCCGTCGACGACACGGGCACACCGCTCGAGCTTCCGCCGCTCGAACCGTCGACCGCTCTCGGACGGCAGCGCTTCGAGGCGGGCCGACGCCGCCGCGATCTTCGTCGCGACAACGAGCACCGCGAGTCGCAGATCCGACAGGAAGCCGGCCGCCTCTGAAGATCAGCCGAAGAACGCCGCCGCGTCGACGTAGCGGCTCTCCGGTACGCGCTTGAGTTGCTTGACCGCCTCGGCGAGCGACACCAAACCGATCTCGGCGCCGCGCAGGGACACCATCTGACCGAAGTCACCTGCATGCGCTGCGTCGGCTGCATTGACCCCGAATCGGGTGGCCAGCACCCGGTCGTACGGAGTCGGGGTTCCGCCGCGCTGAACATGCCCCAGCACCGTGGTTCGTACTTCCTTGTTGATGCGACGCTCGATCTCCTGGCCGAGCTGATGCGCCACCCCGGTGAACTTCACGTGACCGAACTCGTCGATGCCGCCGTCGCGCAACGCCATCGACCCTTCCCGCGGCTTCGCACCCTCGGCGACGACGCAGATGAAATGCGAGTCACCGCGCTGGAAGCGCTTGCGCACCAGATCGCAGACTTCCTCGACGTCGAACGGATGCTCGGGAATCAAGGTCATGTGCGAACCCGACGCCAGACCGGCATGCAACGCAATCCATCCCGCGTGCCTGCCCATCACTTCCACCAACATCACACGCTGATGTGACTCGGCGGTGCTGTGCAGCCGGTCGATCGCGTCGGTCGCGATGGTGAGTGCGGTGTCGAATCCGAACGTCACGTCCGTGCAGTCGATGTCGTTGTCGATCGTCTTCGGTACCCCGACGACGGGCACACCTTCCTCGGACAGCCAGTTGGCCGCCGTCAACGTTCCCTCGCCGCCGATGGGGATGAGGACGTCGATCCCGTTGTCCTCCAGCGTTTCCTTGATCCTGTCGAGACCGGCCCGGAGCACCTCCGGATTGGTGCGTGCCGTACCGAGGATCGTCCCGCCCTTGGTCAGCAGTCGATCGTTGCGATCGTCGTTGCGCAACTGAATCCGGCGGTTCTCCAGCAGACCACGCCACCCGTCCTGGAATCCGACGACGGTGGAGCCGTACCGCGCATCCGCCGTCCGAACCACCGCACGGATCACCGCATTGAGCCCGGGGCAATCACCGCCGCCCGTGAGAACTCCGATGCGCAATTTTTCGCCTCTCGTCGGTTCCATACTCACACCGTAATCCGGCTGGGCTATCTGGTCATTTCGCAGCGCCGCCGCTCACCCGGGTGTGACGACTCCGCTCTCGTACGCCAGCACCACTGCCTGGGCGCGGTCTCGGAGGTCGAGTTTGCCGAGCACTTTGCCCACATGGGTCTTGACGGTCTGCTCGGCGACGAACAGAGTTGCGGCGATCTCGGTGTTCGACAGGCCCTTGGCGATCAGCTCGAGCACTTCGCGTTCGCGCGGCGTGAGTACCGACAGCTGTGCCGGCGGCTGCTTGGCCGTGCCGCGACGTGTGGTGACGTCGGCGATCAACCGGCGTGTCACCGACGGCGCCAGCAACGCCTCACCCGAGGCGACGACGCGCACTCCCCGAATCAGTTCGTCGGCGGGTGCGTCCTTGAGCATGAACCCACTGGCTCCGATGGCCAGCGCCTCGTAGACGTAGTCGTCGATGTCGAACGTGGTGAGCATCAGGATGCGGACGGGAGGATCGAGCGACGCGCGGAGTATCGCGCGTGCGGCGTCGAGTCCGTTCATCTGCGGCATACGGACGTCCATGAGAACGACGTCGGGGCGTAGTCGCTTCACCTCGGTGACTGCGGTGGCTCCGTTGTCCGCGTCTCCCACGACGCTGATGTCCGGTTGAGCGGCGAGCAAGGCACCGAAACCCTGCCGCACCATTGCCTGATCGTCTGCGATGAACACGGTGATGGCCACGGATGACACCCTATGTCCTGACGTAGTCGGTGGGCCGGATCAGAATGGGGCCCGATCAGACTGGGGCCGATCAGACTGGGGCCGATCAGACTGGGGCCGATCAGACTGGGCCGATCAGGCGGCGGGCCCGGTGACGGGAAGCGCGGACGCCCCGGGAGGAACCGTCTCCGCTTTTCCCGGAAGCCGAGCGATGACCTCGAATCCGCCGTCGGATCGTGGGCGGGCGTCGAGCCAACCGGACACTCCGACCGCGCGATCGCGCATCCCGGTGATGCCATGACCTCCCGTGCCGCTGCTTCCGTCGCTCGCGCCGGCGCCGTTCGAGTCGACGGCCCGATCGTTGATCACTTCGAGGTAGGTGACGTCCGGTGCGTAGTGGAGTCGTACTCGAACCTCGCTACCGGGAGCGTGCCGAGAGGCATTGGACAACGATTCCTGCACGATCCGATACAGAGCGAGCCCTGTGGTCGCCGACACCGCGTCGGCACCGCCGAGGATCTGCCAGCTGAGCCGAACCCCTGCGCGCTGGGTGTTCTCGAGCAGCGTCGTGATGTCTCCTGCCCCGGGCGCAGGCGCGTCGTCGGCCACCACTCCGTCACTGCGCAGAACCCCGAGCATTCCGCGGATCTCGTTCAGCGCCTCCCGTGCAGTTGCCCCGATCGATTCGAATTCCGCAGCCGCCGAGGGCGATACGTCGTCGACTCGGTACGGAGCGCTCTGCGCCTGCACCACCACCAACGACATATGGTGGGCAACCACGTCGTGAAGATCGCGTGCGATCTTGGCCTTCTCCTCGAGAATCGTTCTGCGCGCACGTTCGAGCTCGCTGACCTCCTCCTGCTTGGCCAGTTGCCGCCGCGACAGGACCAGCCAGCGAATCAGCAGGCCGAACACCACGATCGCGGTCAGTCCGACACCCCACCCTATTCCGTCGTTGCCCGGTGCATATCCGAGAAACAGCAGGACGGTCGCAACCCAGGTGACCGCCACGACCGGTAGTGCGCACCGAAGACTGACGGAAAGTACGAGCGCGAGAAGCACGAGGAGGTGTGTCACCTGCCACGGAAAGTCGTACCCCGGCAAGCGATCGAACGCAACCGGGATCACTACGGCCGAGCCGGCCGAGACAGCCCATCCGAGAGCGGGATTCGCACGGACGAGCACGAAGGGAAACACGGCGAGAGCAGACACGATCGGCATGATCGGAACCGGCACGTCGTGGGTGACGTGCAACGTCGGCCACGCGATGGAGTACAGAATCGCGGTCACCGCGAGGATGGTGACGTCGACGCCGCGTCCTGGCGGAACCAGCCGTCGAAATCGTGTCGCCTTCTCGGTCCTACTGAATATGCCCACGAGAAGAACAGTAGGAACTCGCGAGCGAAAAGTCATCGTACCGAGGGGTGAGATCGACCTACCCCCGCGGTAGCACTTCGCGCAGCCGTCACGCACCACGACGGCACGTCGAAACGGCACTTCGGGACGATTACCGATTCGGTGTTCGATTCCTAGCGTTCGTAGCCATGACAGCGAGAGCGAAGTACGTCGTCGGCACCGTGGTGGTCGGAACCATGCTGGGCATCGGAGTCGGCACGGCGATGCCGGTCGCCGACGCAGACATCTCGGCACCTCGCCGGACCGCGGCGACCGTCGCCATCGAGGCCCTGGTCGACGACGACGCAACGGCCGCCATCGGTGCGATACCGATCGGCTTCGAGAACGAGTACTACCGCCCCACGCTCGAGGACGGGAGGGCAGTGGCACCGGACGGGGACTGCTCGTCGCCCGTCCCACTACCCACAGACTTCGAATCCGCCTGCAAAGCACACGATCTGGGGTACGACCTGCTGCGGTTCGGCGCGGCGCACGGCGCGCCTGCATCCCCCGACGCCCGTACACGCCTCGACGCCGCGTTGAGCACGTCGATGGACGACGCCTGCGACGGCAGACTCGGAACCTGGTCCCGCGCGAGCTGTTTCGTGATGAGCGATATCGCAAGCACTGCAGTCGACTTCAACTCCTGGCGCCAGAACTACCGATCGCCGGCGCCGGAGCCCGCCCTGCCTTTCCTGATCACCGGTGGCGTCCTGACGACGGCCGCCGCCGCCGCGACGACCGTCGCCGGTGCCGTTCTGCGCCGTCGTAGCCCGGAGGTACTCGCATGACGTTCGTACTCACGCCCACGACAACGACCCCGCAGGCACCGACGAACCTGCATGCTGTTCCCGCGGTTCCTCGGGTGAGCACGTCGCTGCTTCTTGCACTGTCCGTCGCGGCATCCCTGTCGCCGTCGTTGCTGCCCCGAGCGTCTCTGGTCCAGGCGGTGGTGACCGGCTTGTTCGCCGCGGCAGCATTGGTCGTCTCCGCGGTAGCGCACCGGATCACGTCCCGGGTGCACCGGACCTGTCCGCGACCGCGAGCTCGCCGCGTAGCCCTCGGCCTGGCACTGCTCACCGTCGGTGCGGTCGGGATCGCCGACGCGCAGTGGCAGAACGGAGTGCGCGAGTCCTGGGGAGTCCCTCGTGTGGGTCCGATGTACTGGATCGAAGTCGTCTGCGGTTCGGTCTCGGTCTGTGCTCTTCTGGTCGTCATCGGAATCGGCTCGGCCCGCGGAGCGGGCAAACTCGGGGCGATGCGACTGCTGGCAACGACAGCCGTCGCGGCCGTTGCGGTATCGGTCTTCGGATTCGACTGGGCACGTGAGTCTTTCGCACAGCGGTATGCGCAGGCGGACCTCGTATCGAGCACAGTTCAGGAGCACGCGGTCGACCCCGTCGGTGGTGTCTCGGTCGGGGTGCAGGGTCAGCGGTTCCTCGCGGGAGGCGAGGGCAGCACGGCCGTGCGCACGTACGTCGGGCTGCGTGCCGCTCCGACGTACGGCGAACGCGCAGAATTGGCTGCGGACGAACTGGAGCGGTCCGGCGGTCTGGCCAAGGCGCACGTCGTGATCGCCGTGCCCACCGGATCGGGATGGGTCGACGAGAACGCGGTCCGGGGGTTCGACGAACGATTCGGTGGTGACGTCGCGACAGTCGCTCTGCAGTACTCGGACCAACCGAGCTGGGCGACGTTCCTGTTCGCGGAGGACGCTGCGATCGAATCCACCCGAGCCCTGCGTGTGGCCGTGGAAGCGAAGCTGGCTGCGCTCGACGAGGACCGCAGACCGAAGCTGCACATCTACGGCCAGAGCCTCGGCTCGGTGGCAGGGAGCGCTGCGCTGCAGCCGGATTCGTCGGCGGTCTGCAGCACACTGTGGGCCGGTCCCCCGGCGAACAAGGTGGATACCGGACAAGGCGTCGTTCTGGCGAACACATCCGATCCGGTGGTGTGGTGGTCGAGCGAGCTGATCTTCTCACCACCGGATCTGACGAAGGCACGAGTCGACGCACCGGTGCCACAGTGGATTCCGTTGGTCTCCTTTGCACAGACGTCGGTGGATCTGCTCTTCGCGCTCGATGCGCCTGCGGGCCACGGCCATCGGTACGGGGAGGATCAGGGAACAGGCCTTCTCGATTGTGGGTAGATCTACAGTCCCATTCGGGTCCCGAGCCAGTCCATTTCACGTTCCAGGGCCGGTGCCCACACATCCATGGAATGGCCGCCGGGAAGTTCGGAATACTGGACGGACAGCCCGTCCGCGGCGGCAGCGGCGAACAGTTCGCGAGTCTGAGGCTCGAACTCCGTGTCCTCGGAGCCGACGACGAACGCGCCGGAGGAGTTCGGAAACGTCTTCTCGCGCAGCAGAGTCAGCGGAGTCCACTGGTCGAAACGTCGAGTCGACTCGGCGCTACCGTCTCCGAACGCAGCGGTGATCGAGTCCTCGCGCGTGCCTCGGCGGGGTTCGTCCTCACCGGAGATGTCCAGAAACGTCGGGTAGATCCCCGGGGCGGTCAGAGCCGTTTGCACGGCGCAGGTGCCGCCGTAGGAGTAACCGCCGATTGCCCACGCGCTCGGATCCGTGTCCACCCGCATCGTGTGCCGTATCCATGCGGGCACGTCCACCGACAGATACGTGGAGACGTTGCCCAGACGCGAGTCCATGCACATCGGGTTGGGAGTGGGCTCGCCCCATTCGTCGACGGAGCCCATGGGGTCGGACTCGCCCAGCGCGTCGGCCACCACCACGACGGGCGCACGGCCGTCGTGGGACGCTGCGTAGGTATCCATCGTGTCGGCCAGGTGTCCGCCGTCGATCCAGTCGACGACATGACCCGGTTGGCCGGTCAGCAGGACGAGCACCGGCGGAACCGCGTCGCCGGGAGTTCCGTAGAACGGAGGGGTGTAGATCGCAGCCGGACGTGCATGAAACCCGGAGGTCTCACCCGGAATCACCGCGCCCGTCACGGTGCCCCTGGGCGGATGCCCGAGTGCTGCCGCGAGCGTGGGCGTATGCCAGATCTGAGTGTTCAGCGCAGCGAGTACGCCGCAGACGAGTGCTGCGGACAACGGGATCAGCATCACACGTCGCCGCAACAGAATCCACCCCAGCGTGCACACCAGCGCCAGGACCAGAGCGGGCAGAATCACGGTGTCGATTCGAAGGTGCACGACACCCAGGGCGGCGTCGTGCACCGAACGAATCGTCACGTGGGTCAGCGCAGCGCGCCGCGCGCAGTCTCGTAGGCCGCGCCGATGCGGTACAGCCTGTCGTCGGCGAACGCCGGTGCCATGATCTGCAAACCGACGGGCAGTCCGTCCTCGGAGGCGAGACCCGACGGCACCGACATCGCGCAGTGACCGGCGAGGTTCGTCGGCAACGTGCAGAGGTCGTTGAGGTACATGGCAATCGGGTCGTCGACCTTGTCCCCCAGAGGGAACGCCGTCGTCGGAGTGGTCGGCGACACCAGCACGTCGACCTTCTCGTACGCGTTGTCGAAATCGCGAGCGATCAGAGTCCGCACCTTCAGCGCCTGACCGTAGTACTCGTCGTAGTACCCGGCGGACAGCGCGTAGGTGCCGATCATGATGCGGCGCTTCACTTCCGCGCCGAACCCTTCTGCGCGCGTGATCGCCATGACCTGCTCGGCACTGTGCTTACCGTCGTCGCCCGCACGAGCTCCGTAGCGCATGCCGTCGAACCGGGCGAGGTTGGAGGACACCTCCGAAGGGAGGATCAGGTAGTACGCCGCGAGCGCGTGAACGAAGTTGGGGCACGAGACCTCGACGACCTCCGCACCGAGCGACGTCAACGTCGCCACGGCGGCATCGAACGAGGAGATGACCCCGCTCTGATAGCTGTCGGAGTGCAGTTCCTTGACCACACCCACACGCACACCCTTCAGGTCGCCGCCCGCTCCTTCGCGGGCGGCGGCCACCACGGACGCCACCGAGGTGTCGACGGACGTCGAATCACGGGGGTCGTGACCGGCGATGACCTCGTGCAGAAGCGCGGTGTCCAACACCGTGCGCCCGCAGGGCCCGCCCTGGTCGAGCGACGACGCACACGCGATCAGGCCGTACCTGGACACCGTGCCGTAGGTGGGCTTGGTGCCGACGGTGCCCGTCAACGCTGCAGGCTGGCGAATGGATCCACCGGTGTCGGTTCCGATCGCCAGCGGAGCCTGATGCGACGCCAGCGCGGCAGCACTGCCGCCGCCGGATCCACCGGGAATGCGTGTGGTGTCCCACGGGTTCTTGGTCGGACCGTACGCGGAGTTCTCCGTGGACGAACCCATCGCGAACTCGTCCATGTTCGTCTTGCCGAGCAGCGGAATTCCCGCCGACCGAAGTTTCGAGGTGACCGCCGCGTCGTACGGGGAGATCCAGCCCTCGAGCATCTTCGACGCACACGTCGTCGGCATGTCCGTGGTGGTGAACACGTCCTTCAGCGCCAGCGGCACACCGGCAAGTGCCGACGCCGGGGCCTCTCCCGCACCGATGGCCTCGTCGACCTCCTTGGCGGCAACCAATGCGGCGGCGCCCGACACGTGCAGGAACGCGTGGATGTCCCCGTCGACCTTGTCGATGCGGTCCAGATGAGCCTGAGTGACCTCGACGGCCGATACCTCGCGCGCGTGAATCTTCGACGCCAGGTCGGACGCGTCGAGCGTGGTCAGGTCGGTCATTCGCTCTCTCCCAGAATCTGCGGCACTGCGAATCGATCTTCTTCGGCGTTGGGAGCCTCGGCCAGAGCCTGCTCGGGCGTCAGGCCAGGGACGATCACGTCCGGGCGCGTGACATTGGTGATCGCACTCGGATTGGCCGTCGGCGTCACATCGTCCGCAGCCACCTCGGCCACTGCCTTCACATGGTGAAGAATCGAATCCAGCTGGCCGGCGAACTCGTCCAACTCGGCTTCGCTGAGCGCAAGCCGAGACAGCCGGGCGAGGTGAGCCACCTCGTCGCGGGAGATATCAGGCACCGCGTAGACCCCTTTCACACATATGACGACGCACCGCGAAAAACACGCGGCCGCCGTCAACCTTATCGGGGCCCTCGTCGCTGCCTCCACTCCCGGTTGGCTGGGTCATTCCTGCAGGCTCCACTCCCGGTTGGCTGGGTCATTCCTGCAGGCTCCACTCCCGGCTAACTCGGTCCCACCCAGATGTCGCGAAGGTCACGGCCGGTGCGGCAGTTGCGCCCCGAGAGGCCGACAGTGCGAGGATGGCTCGCGGTGTTTCACCCACGAAGTTCTGTCATCTCTCGTAAGCGAAAGGGCGCGACATGTCCTACCTGCTCCGCGTTCAGCTCCCCGACCGACCGGGCAGCCTCGGCTCGCTCGCCGTCGCGCTGGGTTCTGTCGGTGCGGACATTCTGTCGCTCGACGTCATCGAACGCGGCGACGGTTACGCCGTCGACGACCTCGTCGTGGACGTACCGCCCGGCGCCCTGCCCGACACGCTGATCACCGCCGCCGAGAATCTGACCGACGTTCGGGTCGACTCCATCCGGCCGTACACCGGTGTGCTCGACACCCATCGTGAACTGGAGTTGATCGACCGGGTGGCCGCGGCGACCGACGACAGGCTGCAGGTGCTGGTCGATGGAGCACCGCGGGTACTGCGGGTCGGCTGGAGCGTCGTGGTAGCGACAGGTCCGCACGGGGCCTACCGCGTCGTGGGCAGCTCGGGTGCACCGGAGACACACGCAACAGACATGCCGTGGATGCCGTTGGCACACCCGGCTTCCCTCGACGGTGACGCCGAGTGGGTGCCGCAGGTATGGCGCGACATGGACACGAAGATCGCCGCGGCGCCGCTCGGCGCCTCCGGGACGGTCTTGATGCTCGGGCGCCCGGGAGGACCGGACTTCCGTCCCTCCGAGGTCGCGCGGCTCGGCTACCTCGCAGGTATCGTCGCCACCGTTCTCGGCTGAGCTATGCGTCCTCCCCCGCGTCGTCCGCGGCATCGTCAGCTTCCGCCTCGGCATCAGGATCCGGCTCCCGCACTGCATCGGGGCCTTCGGTGAGAAGTACGGTGAATCCGGCCTCGTCCAGCACCGGTACGCCGAGCTCGACGGCCTTGTCGTGCTTGCTGCCCGGCGACTCGCCGACGACGACGAATGCGGTCTTCTTCGAGACCGAACTCGCGGCTTTGCCTCCGCGCACCAGAATGGCTTCCTTCGCCTGATCACGGGAGTAGTTCTCCAGCGATCCGGTGACGACGATCGACATGCCCTCCAGGTTTCGGACGATGGACTCGTCGCGCTCGTCCTCCATCCGCACACCCGCCGCACGCCATTTCTCGACGATCGTGCGGTGCCACGGCACTCTGAACCACTCGGATACGGCCGTGGCGATGGTCCCGCCGACTCCGTCGACAGCAGCGAGTTCCTCGTGCGACGCGTTCTCGATGCGCTCGAGACTGCCGAACTCGCCGGCGAGCGCGCGGCCCGCGGACGGTCCGACGTGGCGGATGGACAGGCTCACCAGCACGCGCCACAGAGGGCGGTCCTTCGCCTTGTCCAGGTTGGCCAACAATCGTTTTCCGTTGGCGGACAACGCCCCGGCCTTGGTGCGGAAGATGCCGGTCTCGAGCAGGTCGTCCTCGGTCAGCGAGAAGATATCGCCCTCGTTCTCGATCACCCCGGCTTTCAGGAGGTCGGTCGCGGCCTCGTAGCCGAGCCCTTCGATGTCGAACCTGCCTCGTTCTGCAACGAAGAACATACGTTCACGGAGTTGCCCCGGGCAGAACTCGGAGTTGGGGCACCGAAGGTCGGCGTCTCCCTCCTTCGCCGGTGCAAGCGTGGTTCCGCACTCGGGACACTCGGTCGGCATGACGAACTCGGTCTCGTCGCCGGTGCGGGCGTCGACGACAGGCCCGAGAACCTCCGGAATGACCTCGCCTGCCTTCCGAATGGTCACGGTGTCCCCGATCAGGACACCCTTGCGTTTGACCTCGGAGCCGTTGTGCAGCGTTGCCAGGGAAACGGTGGAACCGGCCACCAACACGGGCTCCATGTAGGCGAACGGGGTGACGCGTCCGGTGCGGCCGACACTCACCCGGATGTCGAGAAGCTTGGTGGTCACTTCCTCCGGCGGGTACTTGTAGGCGATTGCCCAGCGCGGCGCGCGCGAGGTGGTCCCGAGCCGACGATGCAGACTCATCTCGTCGACCTTGACGACGAGGCCGTCGATCTCGTGCTCGACGTCGTGCCGGTGTGTGTCCCAGTAGGCCACCTTCTTCACGACGGCATCGATTCCCTCCACACGCGTCGTGTGGGACGACACCGGAAGCCCCCATGCCTTCAGCGCCTCGTAGGCATGCATCTGAGTGTCCGGAGCGAACCCCTCCATGCGGCCGAAGCCGTGGCAGATCATGCCGAGTCTGCGTTTGGACGTGACCGCCGGGTTCTTCTGACGCAGCGAACCTGCCGCCGAGTTACGTGGGTTCGCGAAGGGCGGTTTGCCTTCCTCCACGAGCGAGGCGTTGAGTGCCTGGAAATCCTCCAGCCGGAAGAACACCTCGCCGCGCACCTCGAGGAGGGTCGGAATCGGGTGATCTTCGCTGGCAGTCAGTGTCTCCGGAATGTCGGAGATGGTGCGGGCGTTCAGCGTCACGTCCTCGCCGGTTCTACCGTCACCGCGAGTGGCACCGCGGACGAGCTTTCCGTTCTCGTAGACCAAGTTGAGTGCCACGCCGTCGATCTTGACCTCGCACAGGTAGTGCAGGCCTGCGGAGCGATCACCCACTTCGGTCTCGACACGCTTGGCCCATGCCCGCAGTTCGTCGTGATCGAAGACGTTGTCCAGACTCAGCATTCGCTCGAGGTGGTCGACCGCGGTGAACTCCGTCGCGAACCCGCCACCGACCAACTGGGTCGGCGAATCCGCCACGCGCAATTCGGGATGGCGCTCCTCGAGCTCGGTCAGCTCACGCAGCAACGCGTCGAACTCACCGTCCGAAACGATCGGCGAATCCCGGACGTAGTAGCGAAACTGATGACCCCGTACGTCCTCGGCAAGCTGCTGCCACCGCTCCTTGTCCTCACTGGAGGCCGGAGTGCCCGTCGCCCGATCGTCGGCGTTCTCGGTCGCGGCAGTCGGTGCAGTCGATTCGTCCACACTCGAACATTAACGGACCCCACCGACACTCGAGACGCTGCTAGAGCGAGTCGGGTGCGTCCTGAAAGGCGTCCGCGACATTGCCCGCCAGTTCGAGCGCCTGCCTGGCCCACTCCGGCGTCGCCCCGGCCAACCCACACGCGGGAGTGACCGACACCTGAGTCGACAGAACGGACCGCGGAAATCCGAGCCGGTCGACGAGTGTCACCGCGGGTGCCGCGACCTCACGCCACGTCGGCACCTTCTCCGGCCGCACCGCAGGCACGAGGCCGAGCATGATCGTCTTGCCCGCCTGAAGAAACTCTCCGATGCCGTCGAGGTCACGTGCGCCGAGCTGCGCCACGTCGAGTGCAGCGGCCTCCGCGGCGCTTCGGCGCAGCAGGTCCAACGGCACGTCCGCACCGCAACAATGCACGGCGGTAGGCACTCCGACCCCGCGCAGCACGGAGTCGATCAGATCCAACGCCTCGGGCTCCGGTACGGCCCGCACCGGATCGAGTCTGGTCACCCCCGACAGCGAACCAGCAAGAACTGCAGGCAAACTCGGCTCGTCGAGTTGCACCACGACATCGACACCCAGCCGTGACCGAAGCTCGGCGCACTGCTGCCGCAAGCCCTCGGTCAACGAACCCGCGAAGTCGCGAACCGCGCCCCGGTCGGTCAACACTCGGTGCGCACTGCGCAGCTCGACCTGGGCCGCCATCGTGAACGGACCTGCAGCCTGCACCTTCAACACGTGATGGGTCGCGGCGAAGCCACCCGTCTCCCAGAGTTCTTCGAGAACGTCGAGATCCTCGTGCAACAGATCTTCGGCGCGGCGACCCGTCAGAGACTTGCGCTGCGACACGCGGTAACCCGACGTGCGCACGTCGAGTTCGATGTCCACCATCAACGCGCCTGTCCTGCCGATGGTGTCCGCACCGAGTCCACGAGCCGGTAGCTCGACGATGTGCGGCAGTGCAGGCAGCTCACCGAGAACGATCGAGGACGCCTCTCGAACGTCGGTGCCGGGCCACGACCCGATGCCCGTCGCCAGCGCCCCGAAGACGCTGGCGCTCACTCGCTCTCGGAACGAGTGCCGGCAATGGTGGAACTGCCGATGACGATGTCGCCCTGGACGTCGCGGCGATACAACACAGCCGCTTGTCCCTTCGCCACTCCGGTCAGTGCACTGCGAAGCTGAATGTCCACTCCACCGTCGGCGGTTGCTTCCGCAACTGCTTCGGTGAGCCCACCGTGCGCGCGAACCTGCACGACACATTCGATCGGCCCCGTGGGTGCGACACCATCCGTCCAGATCGCACGGTCGCCGGTGATTCCCCACACGTCGAGGCGAGTAGCGGACCCGACGATGACGTTGCCGCTGTCCGGCTCGATAGCGGTGACGTACCGAGGCTTTCCATCCGCGGCAGGCCCGGACACGCCGAGCCCCTTGCGTTGACCGATCGTGAAGCCGTGCACACCCTCGTGGTCCGCCAGTTCCGCCCCCGTGTCAGCGTCGACGACCTTGCCGGGACGGATACCGATCTTCGCGCCGAGGAACGCACGCGTGTCACCCGACGGGATGAAGCAGATGTCGTGACTGTCCGGCTTGTCCGCCACCGCGAGTCCGCGTGCCGCGGCTTCCTCGCGGATCTCGGACTTGGGGGTGTCCCCGATGGGGAACATCGCCCGGGAAAGCTGATTGTGCGTCAGAACCGCCAACACGTAGGACTGGTCCTTGTCGGCGTCGACGGCACGGCGCAACACGCCGTCGTGCAGCTGGGCGTAGTGCCCCGTGGCCACGGCGTCGAATCCGAGGGCGAGCGCACGGTCGGCGAGCGCGGAGAACTTGATCTTCTCGTTGCACCGCAGGCACGGATTGGGCGTCTCGCCCGCAGCGTACGACTCGACGAAGTCGTCGATGACGTCTTCCTTGAATCGGTCGGCGAAGTCCCACACGTAGAACGGGATCCCCAGCACGTCCGCGGCTCGGCGCGCATCCCCGGCGTCTTCCTTGGAGCAGCAACCGCGGGAACCGGTGCGCAAGGTCCCGGGCTCGGTCGACAGTGCGAGATGGACGCCGACGACGTCATGGCCCTCGTCGACTGCGCGGGCAGCCGCCACTGCCGAATCCACTCCGCCGCTCATTGCAGCCAGTACACGCATCAGCGCTGTCCTCCCCGAGCTCCTACGCTCGCCAATCCCGCTGCGCGGGCTCGTTCGATTACTTGCGGCAACGCTGCCAGCAGTGCGTCCACGTCGTTGTCGGTCGATTCCGGTCCGAGCGAGAAACGCAGCGATCCACGGGCGATCGACGGATCCGCGCCCATCGCGATCAACACGTGACTGGCGCTGGCCACACCGGCGGTGCAGGCGGACCCCGTCGAACATTCTATGCCCGCCGCATCCAGCAGCATCAGCAGGGAATCTCCCTCGCAGCCGGGGAAGGTGAAGTGGGCGATACCCGGTAGCCGTCGATCGTCGATCGGGCCGTTGACGATCACCTCCGGATCGATCGCACGCACGCCCCTGACCATCTTCTCGCGCAACCGCTCCGCATTCGCATGACGGGTGTCGAGGTGGGCGACGGTGTCCTCGAGCGCCGCGGCCATCGCGACGACCGACGCGGTGTCGTGCGTACCGGATCGGACGTCACGCTCGTGGCCGCCTCCGTGCAACAGCGGGACACACGCCGTCGTGCGTCCCAGCAGCAGGGCACCGACGCCCTGAGGTCCGCCGAACTTGTGCGCAGCGACACTCATGGCGGACAGGCCGCTGGCGCCGAAATCGACGCGCAGGTGCGGGATGGCCTGAATCGCGTCGCTGTGCATCGGCACGTCGTACTCCCGAGCGATCGCGGACAGCTCGGCAATCGGCATGATCGTGCCGACTTCGTTGTTCGCCCACATGATGGTCACCAACGCAGTCCGATCCGCCCCGACGGCCAGCTCCGCACGGAGGGTGTCCGGGTGGACTCGGCCCCGAGAATCGACCTCGAGCCAGGTGACCTCTGCGCCCTCGTGGTCAGCGAGCCACTCGACTGCGTCGAGGACCGCATGATGCTCGACGGCGCTGGCGATGATTCTGGTCTTCGACGGATCCGCATCACGGCGAGCCGCGAAGATCCCCTTCACCGCGAGGTTGTCGCTCTCCGTTCCCCCTGAGGTGAAGATCACCTCGGACGGGCGCGCTCCGAGGTGTTCGGCGATCGATTCCCTCGACTCCTCGACCCTCCGGCGGGCGGCCCTGCCGGATCCGTGCAGCGAGGACGCATTCCCGACGGTGGCGAACACTGCCGTCATCGCTTCGATGGACGCGCGGGACATGGGCGTCGTCGCAGCATGATCGAGGTACACGGGTGCACTCGCGCGGGGGGCAGCAGCCGAACTGCGGGCAGAAGGCATAACGCGTCCAGGATAGCCGGTGATCACCGGTGACCCTCGCACCCGTGACACCCCCCACCCGTGACACCTGCCCCCGTCACACCTGCCCAGCCGCGACACCCGTCCAGCCGAGGTTCCTGCTCAGCGGTGCGCGGGGCGCTCCGGGGCTCGGACGACGTCGAGGGTGACGACATCGTGCACGGTCGGGTCGAGCCGATCGCCGGATCGCGCCGCCGCCTCGCACCGCCTCGCGAGATCCCGACGATCGGAGCCCGGCGCCTCGGGAGCGGTCAGTTCCACGCGCGCGACGACTCCTTTCAGCCGCAGGATCCGGCCGATCGACTGACCGATGGTCTCGTCGCCGACGAAGCACGTCGCCGTCGTACGAGCAGAATTTCCGTCTACGTACGCGAGCCGGACCGGCTGCACCCAGGTCTCGGTGTCGATCGCGGCCTGGAACATCGCAGGCCGGAACGAGCCGTACGCCTGTCCGCACCAGGTCGTCGCTTCCGGGAACACCACGACCGTTCCACCGCCACGCAGCCTGTCCGCAACCTGGTCGACGGTCCCCGGGAGCGCACGCAGTTTCTGCCGGTGAATGGGAAGCACCTTCATTGCCCTGGCCAACAGGCCCAGTACCGGCCACTCGATCAGGTCGCCGCGGGCGACGAACGTCGCCGGTCGCAGTGCCGTCAGGACCAGTACGTCCGTCCAGGAAATGTGTCCGGCCACGACGAGCGCGCCGTGTTCGGTACGGGAGCGTTCCCGATCCGACCGCGGGTCGTGGACGCAGAGCCCGATACCGACGGCGAACAGCAACATCCGCGCACCGAATCGAGTGACGCGCCTGCGCAGTCGGGGTGAGACCACACCGACGGCGATCAGTACCGGAAGTAGCGCGACCGCGAACAGCGCGACCAGAATGCGCAGTGCGACCACCACCGAACCCACGGTTGCGCTCCCGCGCGCGATGCAGCCGTCTCCGCACGGGCTGGACGGCATCCACGCATGATCCACCACCTGTTCCGTCACGGCCGATTCGGCCGCGCGGCCGGACGAGTCGACGATGTTCGACGCGGTCATCCCTGTCCCCTCGTCTCGTAGGTGTTGGCCGCGCTCCTCAACCGGTCCAGGTACCGAGTGTTGGCATCGCTCAGCCCGAGCAGTGCGACGAAATCCGCGACACCGAAGTCGGGGTCGTGCGACGGTTCTCCGCACACCACCGCGTTCAGTCGCAGGTATCCGCGAAGCAGCGGAGGGATCGATGTGCGAGCAGGGGCCACGATCTCGTCGAGACCGCGGCCGTCGACCACGACGGGGTTACGTGGGATCACGCGGCGGTCGGGTGCCGATCCATGCTTGTCCAGCAGGAAGTCGCGGACGCCTCGGACGTTCGCCCCCGGAACGTCGTCGGCGGACGCCTGCATGGGTACCGATACGCATCCCATGACCCATTCGAGGCCGGTCACTTCGAGGTAGTGCAGGATTCCAGCCCACATGAGTCCGAGGACGGAGCCGGATCGATGCTCGGGCCGCACGACGGCGCGTCCCATCTCGACTACCGAGGATGCGGACGGATTCAGGGCTGTGAGATCGAATTCCGTTGCGGTGTAGTAACCCCCGGCTGCGATGGCGGCGTCGGGAGTGAGCATGCGGTAGCAACCGACGAAGTCGTCGGTTGTGTTGTCGCGGACGAGAAGATGGTCGCAGAATTCGTCGAAGCGGTCGGCGTCGCGGCCGCTGGGATCTCGGGGGATGTCGTATCCGGGTTCGGACGCGAACACGTCGTAGCGGAGTTTCTGAGCGGCGTCGCGATGATCTCGGTCGGTGGACAGGACGAGCGAATAGCGGTCGGCGGCGGCTCGGCCCTTCGTGGCCGTCTCGGGCACGGACGATGCACGCGAGTTCATGACTGAAGTGGTCATGCAAGTTGTCTAACGAGCCGCGGCCACGTCAGCGCATCAGGTGGGTAACGTGTCCGAACACGTTGCGTGAACGACAGAAACGCCCCCACCCCCCGAAACGGGGAGGCGGGGGCGTGTCGTCTGTCCGGGCGAGATCAGCCCTTGTGCTTCTTCACCGCTTCGGTGAGCTGAGGTGCGACGTTGAACAGGTCGCCCACGATGCCGTAGTCGGCGATCTCGAAGATGGGTGCTTCTTCGTCCTTGTTGACTGCGACGATGGTCTTCGAGGTCTGCATTCCGGCGCGGTGCTGGATGGCGCCGGAGATGCCGAGTGCGATGTAGAGCTGCGGGGAGACCGTCTTACCGGTCTGACCCACCTGGAACTGACCCGGGTAGTAACCGGAATCCACCGCTGCACGCGACGCACCGACGGCCGCGCCGAGCGAATCGGCCAGGTCCTCGACGACGTTGAACTTGTCCGCGCTGCCGACGCCACGGCCACCGGACACGACGACGGTCGCTTCGGTGAGTTCCGGGCGGTCGCCTCCGACGATCGGGTCACGCGAGGTGACCTTGACGACGCCGTCTTCCTGTGCCGGTACCTCGACGGTTTCGCGGCTACCCGCGCCTGCCTTCGGCTCGGCTTCCACGGCACCCGGACGCAACGAGATGACGGGGACGTCTCCGTTGGCCTTCGCCTCGACGGTGAACGCGCCACCGAAGATCGAGTAGGTGGCACTGCCGTCGCCGTTCACGGCGATGACGTCGTTGTGCAGCCCGGAGCCCAGGCGCGCCGCGAGGCGTCCCGCGACTTCCTTGCCTTCGATGCTGGCTGCGGTGATGATCGCGGCGGGCGAGACGGACTCGGCGAGTGCCGAGAGTACGTCGACCTTGGGGGTGATGATGAAGCCGTCGATGTCGTCGGACTCTGCGGCGTAGATCTTCTCCGCGCCTGCCTCGGTCAATGCGTCGGCCAGCTTGTCGGTGGTACCGGCGGGACCGGTGACGACTGCCGACGGCTCGCCGAGTGCACGGGCCGCGGTGATCAGCTCGGTGCTGACCTTCTTGAGGGTTCCCTCGACGTGCTCCACGAGCACGAGTACTTCTGCCATGACTTGCTCTCCTTAAGTGGTCTGCGCGGCGTTACGTCGGCGGGATCAGATGATCTTCTGGCCTACGAGGTAGGTGGCGATCTTGTCGCCGCCGTCGCCCTCGTCGGTGACCCGCTCGCCTGCAGTCTTGGGAGGCTTGGGGGTGGACGACGTGACGGTCGTTCCTGCGTTCTCCACGCCGACGATGCCGTCTTCGACGCCGATCTCGGCGAGCGTGATGGTCTGCACCGTCTTCTTCTTCGCGGCCATGATGCCCTTGAAGGACGGGAAGCGCGGCTCGTTGATCTTCTCGGTGACGCTGACGATGGCCGGCAGTGCTGCCTCGAGGCCGAAGATGCCCTCGTCCGTCTCGCGCTCGCCCGACACGGTGCCGTCGGCGACGGTCAGCTTGCGGAGCTGGGTGAGAGCGGGAATCTGGAGGTACTCGGCGATGATCGCCGGTACAGCGCCCGTACGGCCGTCGGTGGCCTCGTTACCCGCGATGATCAGATCGGCGGGCTCGTCGTTCTCGAACGCGACGTTTCCGAGCGCAGCTGCAAGCGCGTACGCAGTCTGGATGGCGTCGGACCCGTGGAGCGACGGGTCGTTGAGGTGCACGGCGCTGTCGGCACCCATGGACAGAGCCTTGCGGATGGCATCGGTGGCGCGGTCGGGGCCTGCGGACAGCACCTTCACCTCGCCGCCCTGTGATTCCTTGATGAGCAGGGCTTCTTCGACGGCGCGCTCGTTGATCTCGTCGAGAACGGCGTCGGCTGCCTCGCGGTCGAGCGTGTAGTCACCGTCGGTGAGTTTGCGCTCGGACCACGTGTCGGGAACCTGCTTGATCAAAACAACGATGTTCGTCATGGGTCTGCGTCGACCTCCTGGTCATGTTCCGCTGATTCGTAGGGTGAATCGGGTCGTGCCTTATGGGTTCTTGCTGTTCTAGGCCCTGCCGTAGATTACCCCATGTTTAGTTACTGGTGGGTAACTTACCGCATTTCCGATCCGACAATACATCCGCCCCCTCCTGATCGGACGCCACTGCCGATGGTTCTTCTCCGTACCTAGGCACTACCCTCTCGTCGGTGAGCGAATCATCGACAGCCAACGCGGACGCACCGCTCCCCCTCACCGGCGAGCGCACGGTTCCTGGCATCGCGGAGGAGAACTACTGGTTCCGCCGACACGAGGTCGTGTACGAGCACCTGCTGGGGCGGTGCCGGCACCGCGTCGTCCTCGAGGCGGGATCGGGAGAAGGGTACGGCGCCAACATGATCGACGCCGTTGCCGAGTCGGTCACCGGCGTGGACTACGACGCAGGCGCCGCCGCTCACGTGCACGATCGGTATCGCGGAGTCCGCATGCTCCGCGGCAATCTGGCGCAGCTGCCCCTTCGCGACGACTCGGTGGACGTGGTCGTCAACTTCCAGGTGATCGAGCATCTGTGGGATCAGGGGCAGTTCCTCGACGAGTGCTTCCGGGTCCTCCGCCCGGGTGGAGAGTTGCTCGTCAGTACACCGAATCGCATCACGTTCTCCCCGGGGCGAGACACTCCGTTGAATCCGTTCCACACGCGCGAGCTGAACGCCGACGAGTTGTCGGAGCTGCTGGAACAGGCCGGTTTCACCGTCGACGTGATGACCGGTGTTCATCACGGGTCCACGCTGCGCGATCTCGACTCCAAACACGGAGGGTCGTTCATCGACGCTCAGATCGAGCGCGCACTCGCCGGGGAGCCCTGGCCGGCAGCCCTCTCGGCCGATGTCGCATCGATCACCACGGCAGATTTCGACATCCACCCGACGGACATGGACGGGAGCCTCGACCTGGTCGCCGTCGCGATCAAGCCTCACGGCGGAGCTGCGGTGAGCGGGTGAGCACACCTTCACCGAAGGTGACCGAACCGGGCATGTTCGCTCTGGTTCTGCACTCGCACCTGCCCTGGCTCGCCAATCACGGCCGATGGCCGGTCGGCGAGGAGTGGTTGTACCAATCGTGGGCGGACTCCTATCTGCCGCTGACGGACATGCTCTCGACGCTCGCCGACGAGGGACGTACCAACCTGCTCTCGCTCGGAATCACGCCGGTGCTCGCCGCTCAACTCGACGACCCGCATTGCCTTGCGGGGATGCATCATTGGCTCGGAAACTGGCAGCTGCGCGCACACGAGGCAACCGATCGCGCGATGTCGATCCGCGAACACAGAAGCGCTGCACGGGCACTCGACACATTCGAAACGAAATGGCGGCACGGCGGATCACCGGTCGTTCGCACACTCGTCGACGCAGGAACGGTCGAACTGCTCGGCGGTCCCCTCGCCCACCCCTTCCAACCGCTGCTCGATCCGAGACTGCGCGAATTCTCGCTGTCCGAGGGGCTTTCCGACGCGGCGAGGCGGTGGGGCACACGGCCCACCGGCATCTGGGCACCAGAGTGTGCGTACGCACCGGGGATGGAAGTCGGATACGCAGACGCAGGGGTCACCCATTTCATGGTCGACGGCCCATCCCTGCGAGGCGACACGACGCTCGGGCGACCGGTGCGAGAATCCGACGTCGTCGCGTTCGGGCGCGATCTCGAGGTCAGCTATCGCGTGTGGTCGCCGAAATCCGGTTACCCCGGGCACGCCTCGTACCGCGACTTCCACACCTACGACCATGCGACCGGGCTCAAGCACGCCCGTGTCACCGGGCGAACCGTCGACTCGGCCGACAAAGAGCCCTACGATCCAGCCGCCGCGTCCGCCGCGATCGACATCCACGTCGCGGATTTCGTCGACACGGTCAGGCGCAGGCTCCGCTCCGAGTCCGATCGCATCGGTCGACCCGCACTCGTCGTGGCGGCGTTCGACACGGAACTGTTCGGCCACTGGTGGTTCGAGGGCCCGGTGTGGCTCGAACGCGTCCTGCGAGCCCTGCCGGAAGCCGGGATCGACGTCGGAACCCTGGACGACGCTCGCACCAAGGGATTCGTCGGCGCACCGGTCCAGTTGACCGAGTCCTCGTGGGGGTCGGGCAAGGACTGGCGCGTGTGGAACGGAGACGCCGTACGCGATCTGGTTGCACTGAACGCCGAGGTGGTCGAGGCAGCACTGAGCGCACTCGACGGTCAGCGCACGATGGACGGGCAGCGATCGGGCATGCCCGAATTGCGCAACAGGGTGAACGACCAGATTCTGCGTGAGACACTCAACACGGTTGCCAGTGACTGGGCGTTCATGGTCAGCAAGGACACGGCGGCCGGATATGCGCGTCAGCGCGCGCATGTTCACGCCCACGCTCTCCGGGAGATCGCGGACGCGGTCCGCGGTGGTCGTCACGACGACGCGGAGCGGCTCGCACGCGGGTGGAACCAGGCAGATGGGCTGTTCCCGGCGCTCGACGCTCGTCGAGTGGCAGGAAAGTACGACCCGAAGAACCTGCAGCACGGATCGGGAGCTCGGAGGGGAGCACTGAAGTGAAGATTCTGATGGTCTCGTGGGAGTACCCGCCGGTCGTCGTCGGAGGGCTGGGCCGACACGTCCATCATCTGGCTACCGAGCTCGTCTCCGCCGGGCACGAAGTCGTCGTTCTGGCGCGCCGCCCGACGGGCACCGATGCGTCGACCCATCCCACGCACCATCGCATCGACGACGGCGTCCTGGTGGTCGCGGTGGCCGAGGATCCCGCACACTTCGTCTTCGGCGAGGACATGCTGGCGTGGACCCTTGCCATGGGACACGCGATGGTTCGCGCCGGAATCGCACTCGGCAAACCGGGCCTTGGCGACGGCTGGCAACCCGACGTGGTCCACGCGCACGACTGGCTGGTGGCGCACCCTTCCATCGCGCTCGCCGAACACTTCGACGTCCCCCTCGTCTCGACGATCCACGCCACCGAGGCGGGCAGGCACAGTGGCTGGATCTCCGGCACGATCAATCGTCAGGTGCATTCCATCGAATGGTGGCTGGCCAACGATTCCGACGCGGTCATCACCTGTTCGGCGTCGATGAAGGACGAGGTCACTCGACTGTTCGGGATTCGCGACTCGGCGGTGTCGGTCATCAGGAACGGCATCGACATCCGCACGTGGAACTTCCGTCCTCGCCAGCCTCGCCAGGAACCCGCCACACTGCTGTACGTCGGCCGTCTCGAATACGAGAAGGGCATACAGGACGTCATCGCCGCCATGCCGCGCATCCGTCGGAGCCATCCCGGCACCACGCTGCACATCGCAGGCGAGGGAACGCAGTTCGCGTGGCTGGCGGAGCTCGCCCGGACGCATCGGGTGACCCGCGCAGTCTCGTTCCTCGGATCGCTCGACCACACGGAACTGCTGTCCTGGCTCCATGGAGCCGACGCGATCGTCCTACCCAGCCGCTACGAGCCCTTCGGCATCATCGCTCTCGAAGCCGCCGCAGCGGGAACCCCGCTGGTGGCGTCGACTGCCGGCGGGCTGGGTGAAGCGATCGTCGACGGCGTGACCGGTCTGTCCTTCGAGCCGTCCGACGTCGCAGGCCTCGCCGCTGGGGTTCGGCGCGTTCTCGACAACGTCGATGCAGCTCAGGAGCGTGCGCACGCTGCCCGCGAGCGGTTGACCGTCGACTTCGACTGGAAGCACGTCGCGGAAGCCACCGCCCAGGTCTATCTGGCCGCGAAACGGAAGGTGCGGTATCCGCTCGCGCGGCCCACAATCGTCGAACGCGCTCTACCCGAGCGCAGTTGAGTCGCCGCGCGCAGCTTCCGCCGCCCTGAGTGCTTTCTTGCGTTCGATGTCCTCGAGCGCAGCGATGTATTTCGCGCGCTCGGCAGCACCGGCTTCCCAGTCGGCCTTGCGGTTGCGGACCACCTTGGCCGGTGCGCCGACGGCGATGCTGTAATCCGGTACGACACCTTTGACGACGGCGTGTGCACCGAGCACACATCCGCGGCCGACGCTGGTCTCGCGTAGAACCGTCACCTTGGCGGCGATCCAGGTGTCGGGACCGATCCGGACCGGTCCCTTGACGATCCCCTGGTCCTTGATCGGTGTGGTGACGTCTTCCATCCGATGGTCGAAATCGCAGATGTAGCACCAGTCCGCAACGAGCGTCGACGCACCGATCTCGATGTCGAGGTAGGTGTTGACGACGTTGTCCTTGCCGAAGACCACTTTGTCGCCGATCCGCAGCGATCCTTCGTGGCAGCGAATGGCATTGCCGTCGCCGATGTGTACCCATCGCCCGATCTCCAGCCGGGACAACTCGGGAGTCGAATGGATCTCGACGTTCTTGCCCAGGAACACCATTCCCCGAAGCACGACATGAGGATTGGCAGCCTTGAACCGAGCGAGCCGGTAGTACCGAACGAGGTACCACGGTGTGTAGGCCTTGTTCTTCAGCACCCAGCGGAGCGAATCGCGGGTGAGGAACCTGGCCTGATCCTCGTCGCGTCGTCGGGATCCCCGCCAGCGTGAACGCAGCGGCGCGTTCCACATGCTCGTCATAGCCGTCCACCCTAGCGGCACTGCAGGGTGACTCGGAACGACCCGGGGACGGCAGGAGTGGAGCTTGCGGAACGACCCGGGGACGGCAGGAGTGGAGCCTGCGGAATGACCCGGGAGGGCAGGAGTGGAGCTTGCGGAACGACCCGGGGACGGCAGGAGTGGAGCTTGCGGAACGACCCGATAGGGCACGAGTGGAGCCTGCGGGACGATCGGTGTGGACCGCTTTGGCCATCGCGACGGTGGCCGGGATAGTCTCTGTCCTTGAATCATGTGCGTCGGACACGGTCGAGGAGAAGTAACAAGGTGCTTGGCGGTAGAGCTGGTGTGGCTCGCGTGGTGTCGCTGGCGACCGTTGCAGCCCTGACCGCCGCGGCGTGCGGCGGGGGCGGCGAGGCAATCGACGCCTTCGCGCCCGACGGGTGGCCTGTCGTGCACGGTGACTCCCGGAACAGCAGCTCCACCGAGCATGTCGGACTGTCGGACGTTCGGTTCGCGTGGTCGCGGCCGCTGGGGGCGACGACGTCGTCGCCGGTGTCGATCGCGGCGAGCGGTCAGATGTTCGTCTCGACGTTCGGTGAGGCCGGGTGCAATCTCTTCTCGTTCGAGATCGAGTCGGGCCGTAAGCGTTGGTGCAACCGTGTGGGGCCGTCCGTGGGCACCGAGACACCTCTGGTCGATTCCGTGGCCAATGTGTACGTCGGCGACGACGGTGGGTTCTCGTCGTTCAACGAGCACGGTCAATTGCGTTGGCGCACTCCCACCAACGGCGTTCCACGTTCTGCGCAGTTCCTCGGTGACGGCAGCGTTCTGGCTGTGACGCAGTTCGGTCAGATCAATGTCCTGGACACCCAGACCGGCAAGTCCGTCGTGCCGATCCACGATCTGATCGACCCTCCCGACTTCCTGGCCGAGCCCGGCGCCGATTTTCTTCCGCCTGCAACCGGTCTCGATGCGTGCGCGTCGGGTTCCGCCGAGTGCGCGGTGGCGGCCACGCCTGCCGTGGACCTGGATGCGTCGAACATCTATCTCGTTCTGTGGCGTTCGGGTGCCGTTGCACCGCAGTTGATCTCGCTGCACTACGACGCGGAGGCGACACCGTCGATCACGGAGCGTTGGTCGTCGGAACTGCTCCCGGCCGGAGTGTCGTCGAGTCCTGTTCTGTCGGAGGACGGCTCGACGATCTATCTCGCCGACGTCGACGGCCGGGTGTCCGCGTTCGACGCCTCGAACGGTGCGCAGCGGTGGACGTTCGGAGCCGGATTCGGTGCGAGCAACACACCATCGGTCGCGGGCGACGGTTCGATCGTCCCGTCGGGCGGCGAGGGGTCGGTGCGCTCCATCCGCGACGACGGCACCAGCGCGAGTGTCTCGTGGTCGCGAGATGATCTGCAGCAGTTGGGTACTCCGGTGAGCACCGCCGACGGCCGCATCGTCACGGTCGTCGGCCGCGGTGACGACGTAGTACTCGTTGCGCTGGACTCGGCGAGCGGGGAGACGGTGTCCGAGCAGGTGCTCGACGGCGCCTCCGGCTCCACGGTCGGTACGTCGATCGGGCCGGACGGCCAGGTGGTCACGTCGACCTACCTCGGCGAGATCTTCACCTTCACGTCCTGATCGGTCCTGCCCGGGCGACGAGCCTGGCAGACGAACGCCACACCGGACCGGCCGATCCGCGTGATGATCACCGACAGTGCTGTGTCCCCCTTCAGCTTCAGTCGGGGCCGTAGCACTGCGGGGTCGACGTCCACGCCACGCACCAGGATCTCCACCGATCCGCATCCGTGCGCGGCAAGGGCCTGCCGCAACGATTTCTCCGAGTACTTGATCCGGTCGAGGATGCGGAATCCGTTCACGCCCTCGGGCACCGCGTTGCCGGTCAGGTATGCGATGCGGGGATCGAGTTGCCACAACCCGTGCCGAGCCCCGTAGTGACGAACGAGACCTGCGCGGACGATGGCTCCGTCGGGGTCGATCAACCACTCCCCGGGTTCGGCGGAGTCGATGTCGTCGGGCTCGGAATCGGTGATCTCGTAGGCGGATCCGTCGGAACTCAGTACCGACGCGCGCCGTGTGATCGACGTCGTGGACAGGCCGTCGGACCACAGGCACGCTTCCTTGACCCCGCCGTCGAGCGACACCAGTTCGACTTCACCGGCCCACCCGAGTGAGTCGAAATCCAAACCGGGAGCGCACTTGACGACGAGATCGCGGCCGGAGTACGTCTCGATCAGGTCCGGTAGCGGCGGCTGCAGAGCCGCAGGGTCATGGGTGCGTCTGCCTCCGGAACGTCGCCCGGGGTCGGCGAGCACGACGGTGCCGCGGGACACGGGGACGAGTGCGTCGGCGCGAACGACCGACGCCGCCGGAACGTTGTGACGTGCCATGCGCAACCGCACCGGGTCGAGGTCGCTTCCCAGCACGGTCCGTGCGGTACGGACCAACGAGTCCAGTTCGGTGCCGATCGAGCAGGTGACGTCGTGCACGTCGCGGCCCGCGAGCCGCTCGGCACGGCGCCGCGCCACGATCGTCGGCGTCGCCTGCTGCACGGCGTCGTCGGTCAGCAGCCATGACTCGGCACCGTCGAGCTTGCCCGACGCCTTGCGCCGCACGGTGGTGGTCTCGACGAGCACGGCGGAGTTCTCGCCGAACCTGCTGCGTGCCGCGGTGACGTCCGCGAGCATGGATTGCCTGGTCAGCGCCCGGCCGGACATCCAGTCGAGCGCACCGACGCCGACATCACCGGTGAGGTAGTCGATGTCGGCGTCGGTGAAGGTGTAGCTCATGACAGTGCCGATACGTTCAGCGAGTGCGAACGGTCAGGACGGCTTCACACCGGTGATCATCACGTTGTAGAAGAATCCACGCGGCACGACGTGCTTGAGCACGTTCTCGTCGACCCAGCTGAGTGTCTTCCAGCCGCCGAACGCGAACTTGGCCCAGTTCCATCCCAGCTTCTCGGCGGGAACTGCTGCTTCGAACGTTCGGACCGGCCAGCCGAGCAGCGCTGCGGCGAACTCTTCCGTTCGCGCCTCGACGTCGACGGCACCCGCGCTCGCCGCGATGTTCTCGAGATCGCTCGGATCGAACGTGTGCAGGTCGACGACGGCTTCGAGAGCCGCGGCCCGCGAGGACTCGTCGAGTTCCTCCTGCGGCTTGCGCCAGCTCTCCAGGAACGGCAGTTTCGTGATTCGCGTGGTGGTTTCCCACGTAGCGCGGCCCAACCACCGAGCGTAGAAGTTTCCGACCGTCGTCGGCTCGCCGGCGAACACGAAGCGGCCCCCGGGCTTGAGCACGCGGAGTACCTCGCGGAGCGACTGCTCCACGTCCGGAATATGGTGCAGCACGGCGTGTCCGACGACGAGATCGAACGTGTTGTCCTCGTACGGGATGGTCTCCGCGTCCGCGACACGGCCGTCGACGTCGAGGTTCAGGTGCTCGGCGTTGCGCAGTGCCACCTTGACCATGCCCGGCGACAGGTCCGTGACCGAACCCTTCTTCGCGATACCCGCCTGCATGAGGTTCAGCAGGAAGAACCCGGTCCCACACCCCAGTTCGAGTGCGCGACCGTACGGCAGCGCGTCCTGCGCGTCGGGAGCGGAGCCGACCGCTTGATCGAACCGTCCGCGGGCGTAGTCGATGCAGCGCTCGTCGTACGAGATGGACCACTTGTCGTCGTACGTCTCGGCCTCCCAGTCGTGGTAGAGGACCTGGGCGAGCTTGGTGTCGCTCCGCGCGGCCTCCACCTGCTCCGCCGTGGCGTGCGGGTTGGGCGCGGGGTCCGGTACGACGTGGAGGCTGGAATCAGCGCCGGCCGCCTTGGTGTCGGACGAACCGTCGTGAGGGCTTGCAGTCATGAGGGCAGCCTACTATCCGGTAGGAAATGAACAAGTTCCAGTTTCGTGGTCAGGCGGTCACTCGCCGGTGAAGTCGGCCTTGCCCGGTCCGTTGGCGATGAACGACTCCATGCCGATGGTCCGATCCTTCGTCGCGAACAGAGCGGCGAACTGCTGAGCTTCGATCTTCAGGCCCGTGTGCAGATCCGTGTCGAGGCCCTGATCGATCGACGCCTTGGCCGCAGCCAGCGCCCGCGAAGCACCCTTGGTGAACTGCGACGCCCATTTTCTCGCGGCGTTGTACACCTCGTCCGGGGCGACGACCTCGTCGACCAGTCCGATGCGGAGCGCTTCCTCGGCTCCGACGAATCGACCGGTGAAGACCAGATCCTTGGCCTTGCTCGGACCCACGAGCCGTGCCAACCGCTGGGTACCGCCGCCGCCGGGGATGACGCCGAGAAGCACTTCCGGCACACCGAGTTTCGCATTGTCGCCCGCAATTCGCCGGTCGGCGCTCAACGCGACCTCGAGGCCACCTCCGAGTGCGTAACCCGTGATCGCCGCGACGACGGGTTTGGGGATCTCGGACACCGACCCGAGTGCGGACTGCAGATCCCCGATGATGTCGGTCATCTGCGCAGGCGACAACTCCACCATTTCCTTGATGTCCGCACCGGCGGCGAAGACCTTCTCGCCGCCGTAGACGATGACAGCCTTGACCGATGAATCGATCGTCGCGGCACGCGCGGCGGCCCTGATCTCCTCTTGCACCTGACGGTTCAACGCGTTCATCGGTGGTCGGTCCAAGCGGATGGTGCCGATACCGTCGGATACCTCGAGATTCACGAACTCAGCCATGTCCGCACACGCTACCGGGTGCCCGGTGTCATCTCCCCGACCACGGGTGCGCACTGCCCGCGTAGTAGGCCTCGTGGTCGGGAAACTCGACCCGCAGTTCCCCGTCGACGTGGTAGAGGTTCGGCTGGATGGGAGTGATGACCGGTTCCGCGGCAAGGACGTCGGACACCGAGTCGAAGGCCGACAACCCGGCCAGTTGACTCCACGTGGGGGGAAGCAGAATCGTCCGTCCGCCGCGCCAGTCGTCCAGGGCCGATTCGAGTGACCGCCACCCGACCGACGCGGCCTCGCGCGTGTCACCGTCGGCGATCTGCCCTTCGGGCGTGACCGCGACGAAGAAGTGGGTGTCGTAGCGGCGCGCCTCGCCGTTCGGCGTGATCCAGTTGGACCACGGTCGCAGCAGGTCGGTCCGCAGGACCAGACCGTGGCGCTCGAGGAAGGCTGCGAAGGTGAGTTCGTGCCGTTCGAGTGCCGCCCGGTCGTCGGCGTAGACGGAGGTGTCACGCACAACCGAGTCGGGTGTCGGACCGGCGAGCAGCACTCCGCATTCCTCGAACGTCTCGCGGGCCGCCGCGCAGACGAGTGACGCAGCTCTGCGTTCGTCGACGCCCAGCCTGCTTGCCCACCACGAGGCATCGGGCCCTGCCCAGGCCAGGTCGGCGTCACCGTCGGACGCGTCGACGCCGCCGCCGGGAAACACCGTCATGCCGCCCGCGAACGCCATGCCGGACACGCGCTCGAGGAGGAACACCTCGATTCCGGCCGTGGCATCGCGGACGAGGATCACGGTCGACGCGTCCCGGGCGGGCACAACTTCGGTCGGAGTCATCCTCGGAAACTACAACGTCCGATTGTCGGACGTGTCACCGGCGGTGCTGCCCGGCAGCCCGTGTCCGCCGAGCGAAGAAACGCCCGTCGACCCGATCGAGAGTGATCGACTGGCTGAATGCCTCCGTCAGGTTCTCGGCGGTGATCACGTCGTCGACGAGCCCCTGCGCCACCACACCACCTTCCTTCAGCAGCAGTGCGTGACTGAAGCCCGGGGGAATCTCCTCGACGTGGTGGGTGATCAGAACGGTGGCCGGTGCGTCGGGATCGGCGGCGAGATCCGCCAGTCGCGCGACGAGTTCCTCGCGGCCGCCCAGGTCGAGACCCGCGGCGGGCTCGTCGAGCAGAAGGAGTTCGGGGTCGGTCATCAACGCACGGGCGATCAACACGCGCTTGCGTTCGCCTTCGGACAACGTTCCGTACGTCCGCTGCGACAGATGTTCGGCTCCGAGACTCTCCAGCATGTCCACCGCGCGCTCGGTGTCCATGTCGTCGTACCGTTCACGCCACCGTCCCAGCACGCTGTATCCGGCGGACACGACCAGATCGCTCACCGTCTCGTCGGCAGGGATGCGATGAGCGAGAGCCGACGACGACAGTCCGATGCGCGTCTTGAGATCAGCGACGTTGGCCTTCCCCATCACTTCACCGAGGACGTGTGCGGTGCCCGACGTCGGATGCACCTCGGCGGCTGCGATCCGCATCAGGGAGGTCTTGCCCGCCCCGTTGGGTCCGAGCACCACCCATCGTTCGTCGAGTTCCACCTGCCAGGTGACCGGGCCGACCAGCGTCACCCCACCTCGCCTGATGAGTACGTCGTTGAAATCGATGAGCAAATCGGGATCCGGTTCAGACACGTGATCTATCTTGTCGCACATCCATCCCCCACACACGGCAGGATCTCGAAGCGTGTCGCCCTTCATTGATCACACCGACGATCGTCCCGCCTCCCGCGAGGAGTCCTCTCCTCCGGGCTCTCCGTTTCCGTTGGGAGCTACTGCGTCGGTAAGTGGTACGCAATTCGCGGTCCACTCGCCCGAGGCCGACGGCGTCGAGGTATGCCTTGTCGATCCCGACGGCTCCGAACGGCGCGTCGAACTTCGGGAGAAGACCTTCGGGATTCGGCACGGTTTCGTCCCCGGCGTGACCCCCGGCACCAGATACGGGTTCCGAGCGCACGGTCCGTGGGACCCGGCGGGCGGGCGACGCTTCAACGGCCGGAAGATTCTTCTCGACCCCGCGGGCCGGCAGATCGCCGGGCAGCTGGGCGACGCGCATGCCCTTCTCCCCTACGACGACGAGCCGTTCGGGCAACCGAGCACAGTCGATTCGCTCGGGCACATGCCGTTGTCGGTCGTCACCGACCCGGCCGTCCTGCGCGAGGTCGTCCGGCCGTCCGTTCCCTGGGATCGAACCGTGCTGTACGAGCTCCACGTCGGCGCCTACACCGCCAGGCATCCGGACGTACCCGCGCAGCACCGAGGGACGTACCTGGGCCTCACGGCACCCGCGGTACTCCGACACCTGACCACACTCGGCGTGACAACGGTGGAACTTCTTCCGGTGCAGGCGATGTCGACCGAACCCGACGTGCGGGCACGGGGAATGCGTAATCACTGGGGATATTCGACGGGTGCGTTCTTCGCGCCCGATCCACGTTTCGCGTCCGAACCCGGCGCCGAGGTGACCGAGTTCAAGACGATGGTCGACGTACTGCACAGCGCCGGAATCGAAGTCGTGCTCGACGTCGTCTACAACCACACGTGCGAGTCGTCGGTGTCCGGGCCGTCGATCAGCTGGCGCGGACTCGACGCGCCGGGTTACTACCTGCTGGACGGTCGCGGTTACGACGTCGACATCACCGGGTGCGGCAACACACTCGACTCCGCGTCGCCCGCCGTGGTGCGCATGGTCTGCGACAGCCTGCGGTACTGGACCGAGGTCATGGGAGTCGACGGCTTCCGATTCGATCTCGCCAGCACGCTGGGCCGGCCGGGAGGGTGGCGATTCGATTCCCGCGCACCCCTCCTCACAGCCATCACGACCGATCCGGTTCTCTCACGAGTCAAGCTCATCGCCGAGCCGTGGGATGCAACGGGAGCCGGCTATCAAGTGGGTGGATTCGGCCCGATGTGGTCCGAATGGAACGACCGCTATCGCGACACGATCCGCCGATTCTGGGCGGAACAGATCGGTGTGCGCGAGCTCGCGTCACGGCTCGCCGGATCCGAGGACATCTACGGCGGTGGCAGCCGAAAGCCCTGGGCATCGATCAATTTCGTCACCGCCCACGACGGCTTCACCGCCCGGGACCTCGTGTCGTACTCGCGCAAGCACAACGAGGCCAACGGCGAGGAGAACCGCGACGGGACCGACAACAACATCTCGGTCGACCACGGCGTCGAAGGACCGACGGACGACCCGGCCGTCACCGGTGCTCGAGCCCGCCACGTACGCGCGCTGCTCGCCACCCTTGCACTGTCCACCGGAACGCCGATGCTGCTCGCCGGAGACGAACTGGGACACACGCAGTTCGGCAACAACAACGCGTACTGCATCGCCGAGGACGCACCAGCCGAGGACGCGTGGGCGATCGACTGGTCGAACGTCGATTCCGATCTCGTCGCGTTCGTCTCACGCCTGCTGCGCATCCGACGAAGCGCACCGTCGCTCCGGCAGCAGGAATTCTTCTTCGGACGGGACACCCCGTCGGGCCGACCGGACCTGGTCTGGTTCGACGGACACGGCAGCGAGTTGACGACCGAACAGTGGAACGACGACTCCGTCCGCACCATCCAGGCGTGGGTCGACGGCGGCGACGTCCGGTCCTACGAGCCGGACGGCGTGCGCGTCGACGACGACAGCTCACTGCTGATCGTGCACTCCGGTGGTCCGACGGAGATCTCACTGGCCTGCCCGTCGTGGGCTGCCCGACGATTCGCGCCGGTGTTCGATTCGGCCGAACCACGCGGAATTCCGACCGACGCGGCGTCCGTCGAAGCCGGATCGGCGATCTCGCTGACCGGACCGGGTGTGCTCGTGTTCCGCAGCGACGGCAGGTAAGTCATGAACAGTTGAACGAGGGGTCCGATTCCGAACGCGTACAGCAGGGTCCCGACCCCGACAGTGCCGCCCAGGAGCCACCCCGTTGCCACCACCGCCAACTCGATGCACGTGCGAATCAGTCGCACGGACAGTCCGGTTCGCGCGACGAGTCCCGTCATCAACCCGTCGCGCGGACCCGGCCCCATGCCCGCACCGATGTACAGCGCAGTCGCGAAGGCGTTCACGACGATTCCGGTCACCAACAGCGCGATGCGGACGGCCATGTTCCCTACCTCCGGGAGCCAGTGCAGCGTGGCGTCCACCGCGATCGCAATGACCACGACGTTGCTGACGGTCCCCAGTCCGGGCTTCTGGCGCAACGGAATCCACAGGAGCAGAACGACGGCGCCGGTCAGTGCGGTGATCGCGCCGAAGCTCAACGGCACGTGCCGGCTGACTCCTTGATGGAACACATCCCACGGATCGAGGCCGAGACCGGCCGTCACCATCAACGCCATGGACGCTCCGTAGAGCCACAGTCCGACGTAGAGGGCAACCAGTCGGATCGTCAGTTCTCTGCGTGCGCGCGGCGGCACCGGTGTGTCGAGCTTCGTCCTTCTCATTCACCCAGTGTCGTTCTGATCTGGCGCTTGCCGAAACATCCAGTTTTCAGGCAGTGGACCCCTCCGACCGGACGTGGACGCTGTACGGCGGCGTGATCGTCGGGTCCGTGGAGACTACGGTCGGATTGCCGCGACTACCGTCATCGAGCCGGGCGCCACCTCGGTGAACCCCGCATCCCGCACGGCCACGGCCTGACCTGCCTCGACCAGCGCACGCGCTCGGCGCCACTGCTGCTCGTCGGCGTCACGCACGGAACAGGCGAACCCGGTGTGCGCCCAGTCCTGGCACTGCTCCGGAGTCATCGCGCCCGCGAGCAACATCGACGCGTGTCCGACCTGGGCGGCGGCTTTCCCCACCGTCATCTCGAGGGCTGGATCTATCCACAGCACCGGTACTCCCGGTGTCGGTGCACCCGCATCATCGTGCGCGACATCGGTGCCGCCGATCTGCAGACGCTTCACGCGAGGATCCAGATCACCCACCCTGCCGGGAACGAAAGCGCGGGCGTGCGCGCCGCCGACGTCGACGGTCAGTCCGGGAACGTCCTGCGCAGCGGTCCAGTGCGCACCCCGCGCGCGCCTGGCGACCTTGCGGATTCTCGACCCGGTCCACGCGAGGAAGCGGTCCTCCCACTCGCCGCCGGATCCGACACGTTCGTCCAGACACACCGCGACGGCCGCGGCCGCGGCGGCTTCCAGCAGACTGCTGCGCGGCGGCGGATCCGCCTTGGGGATGTGCAGAACAACGGCCATCGCCAGCACGTCCGCGGGATCCTCCGGATCGGCACGACCGCCGTAGCCCCGGGCCAGCACCGCATGCCGCTCGGCGAACGTGCTGAGCGAACTCTCGGCGGTCGCCTCCATCGGCCCGGCGCCGGGCACCGGGGTTTCCGGGATGTCGCTCACAGGATCGGGACTCGCCTGACGCCGCCGTCGACGGCGTCCGCAGCTTCGATTTCACTACGTGTCACGCCCAACATGAACAGGACCGCGTCGAGGTACGGGTGCGAGATCGCGGTGTCCGCGATCTCGCGCAACGCAGGCTTCGCGTTGAACGCCACTCCGAGACCCGCGGCTGTCAGCATGTCGATGTCGTTCGCTCCGTCTCCGACGGCCACCGTCTGTTCCATCGGAACACCGGCCTGGGCCGCGAACTCGCGCAACGCTGTCGCTTTGGCAGCTCGGTCGACGATCTCGCCGACCACACGCCCGGTCAGTTTGCCGTCGACGATCTCGAGTGTGTTCGCCTTGACGAAATCCAATTCCAGCTCGTGAGCGAGTCCCTCGATGACCTGACGGAAACCACCAGAGACGACGCCGCAGGCGTACCCGAGACGACGCAGCGTACGAATGGTCGTGCGGGCACCCGCCGTCAGCTCGAGTTCGTCGGCGACGTCTTCGATGACGGACGCGTCGAGTCCGGCCAATGCCTGCACGCGTTGGTGCAGCGACTCGGTGAAATCGATCTCGCCGCGCATGGCGGATTCGGTGACCGCTCGAACCTCGGCCTCACGTCCGGCTTTGGCGGCCAGCATCTCGATCACTTCGCCCTGAACCAGCGTCGAGTCGACGTCGAAGACGATGAGTCGCTTGGAGCGGCGCGCGATGCCTGCTCGTTCGACGGCCACGTCGACACCGACGCCCGCCGCGACCTCGGACAGACCTTTTCTGAGTTGACGGTCGGCGTCGGGCGACGTGTTGGTGGCCGTGACGTCGAGTTCGAGACCCGTGACCGGATAGTCGGCGACTCCACGAATGGAGTCGATGTTGGCACCCTGTCTCGCGAGCTCGCGCGAGATGCTGCTGAAGGCCCGAGCGGTGACCGGACGGCCGAGGACGACGACGACGTGAGTCGCGAGACTCCGACTGCCCACCGGGTCGGCACCGATCTCGACGTCGACGTGGACGCCGACGGTGGACATGGCCTCCTCCAGCTCGTCCTGCAGTGCCTCGGGATCGCGTGGGCACGACAGCAGGACGCCGAGAGTCAGACGGCCGCGGATGACCACCTGCTCCACATCGAGGAGGCTCACCTCGTGACGCGAGAGCGCCGCGAACAGAACCGAGGTGACGCCAGGTTTGTCGGGCCCGGTGACGGTGACGAGTACAGCGATGTCCTCGGTAGCGAAACCTCTGTCAGGCACCGATTCTCCCTTCGCGACGACGCTGACCTCGGTGGTGCGTCGCCATTCTTGCTGCTTCACTGATCAGATTGTCGCAAGCGAAGAGCCCCGCCCGAGTTCCGGGAGGGGCTCTTGCCGACTGACTGGATGTTTACTTGGGGTCGTGGTCGCCGGATCCTTCGTGGTCGCTCGTCGCGATAGGTGCGCGACGTGCCTGTTCGAGGACTTCGGTGGTGTGTCCGCCATGGCTGCCTGGTCCGACGTGGGCTTCGGCGCGGAGGCGTTCGACCATGTGCGGGTAGTGCAGTTCGAACGCGGGACGCTCGGAACGGATCCGGGGCAGTTCGGTGAAGTTGTGCCGCGGCGGCGGGCAGGAGGTCGCCCATTCCAACGAGTTGCCGTATCCCCACGGATCGTCGACGGTGACCACTTCGCCGTACCGGTAGGACTTGAAGACATTCCACACGAACGGCAACGTCGACGCACCGAGCACGAACGCCCCGATCGTGGAAATGATGTTGAGTGTGGTGAACCCGTCCGACGCCAGGTAATCGGCGTACCGACGCGGCATACCCTCGTTCCCGAGCCAGTGCTGCACCAGGAACGTGCCGTGGAACCCGAAGAACGTCAACCAGAAATGC
>NZ_JMEX01000005.1:793058-902496 GCF_000760735.1 Rhodococcoides fascians A44A
GCCCCAACAACGCCGCCGTCAACAACGGGAACGCAAGAAGAATCAGAATCGAGGTCACCAGGATGTTCCAGGTGAAAATCGGCATCCGGAACATCGTCATACCCGGCGCCCGCAAACAGATGACCGTGGTGATCATGTTGACGCCACCGAGGATGGTGCCCAAACCGGCCACCGCCAACCCCATGATCCACAGATCAGCACCCACACCCGGCGAATGCAGAGCACTCGTCAACGGCGTGTAGGCAGTCCACCCGAAGTCCGCGGCACCACCAGGAGTGATGAACCCGGCCGTGGTGATCAACGCACCGAACAGATACAACCAGTACGAGAACGCATTGAGCCGCGGGAACGCCACATCCGGAGCACCGATCTGCAACGGCAGAATGTAATTGGCGAACCCGAACACGATCGGCGTCGCATACAACAGCAACATGATCGTGCCGTGCATGGTGAACAACTGGTTGTACTGCTCGTTGGACAGAAACTGCATCCCCGGCACAGCCAACTCGGCGCGCATCAACAACGCCATCAACCCACCGACGAGAAAGAACGCAATCGACGTCGCGATGTACATGATCCCCAACACCTTGGGATCAGTGGTCGTAATCGCCTTGTGAACGAACGAACCCTTAGGTCCCATCCGCGGCGGAAAAGGCCGAGCCGCCGTCACAGCGGGAGTAGGCCTAGGCGCTAGGGCAGTCACTGATCCTCCTGAAGATGCGTCCCATCCCGATCGACAAGCGGGACGTCCTGGTGTCTTGCGCTATTCGAATCCTAGACCGTGCACTCCGAGCCTGACCAACCGGTCCTACCGTGTGTCGTATTCGGCTCCCGCACCAGCTGGGCGGCGTCGAACGACCAGCGAGACCGGCGATTCGAGGAGCGGTCGATCTTCTTCGATAGGGTATGACGGCATCCCGACTCCCGTAAGGAACATCCGAGTTGACCAAGACGTCTCAGGCGCGCACCGCTGCCCTTGCGATCGTGGTGACAGCACTGACGCTCGCATCCGGATGTTCGGACACCGCGTCCTCCGAGGACAACGCGTCGACCATCGTTCGGAGCACCACCAACATCGCCGGAGCCGGCGTCGTCGGCAACGACCGCGACACCGTCGGGCTGTGCCCGGCTCCTGCACCCCTGGATCCGACGAGCATCGACGGTGACACCCGCCCGGTCGGTCACAGCGAGGGCATCACGGACGTGCCGGCGGACCCGATGCGCGTCGTCGTACTGGACGCGGCGTCACTGGACGCCACCTGCGCGCTCGGCGTCTGGGAACGCGTCGTCGGCGCAGCTCCGCTCGATCCCGACTTCCGCGGCGATGGCGATCAGGAGCTGTACCTGGGAACCGGAATCGCGCAGATCCCGTCGGTCGGGGCCGTGGGCTCACCGGACATCGACGCCATTGCAGGCCTCTCCCCCGACCTGATCATCGGAGCGGATTCGCTGGGACCGGACATGTACGAGGCACTCGGCGACATCGCGCCGACCGTCTTCACCAGCACCGACCAGGGATGGAAGGGCGCATTCCTGCAATCGGCCGCTGCACTGGGGCGGGGCGGGACCGCGTTCGACGAACTGGCCCGCTTCACGGCGGACGCCGAGCAGGTCGGCCGGGACGTCAACGCCCAGCAGACGCAGGCGTCGGTCGTGCGGTTCCTCCCGGACTCCTTCTCCACCGACGCACCCTCGACGTTCGCGAGCTCCGTTCTCGCGGAGATCGGCGTGCAAAGGCCTCCGACGCAGGTCGACGCCACCGCCACCGGATCGGCCGAAGACGTCGCCGCCGCCGAAGGCGACATCGTCTACGTCCGCTTCGACGGCGACGCCGGGGAGGACTACGGCACCTCGGTCATGACCGGAGAGGCGTGGAAGGACCTGGGCTCGGCGAAGGACGGACGCATCTTCGTGGTCAACGACACCGTGTGGTCGGGCAGCGGACTGATCGCCGCCCGCACGATCCTCGCGGACGTCACCAACTCCCTGAACGCGTACGTGTCCTGACATGCCGATCCCCGAATTCGTCCTCGCTCTCCGCGACAAGGTCGGCACGTCACCGCTCTGGCTGTCCGGCGTCAGCGCCGTCGTGATCTCCGACGGCAAGGTTCTCCTGACCCAGCGGCGGGACAACGGAAAATGGGCCGTCGTCTCCGGCATCCTCGAACCCGGCGAAGAACCCGGACCGGCCGCCCTCCGCGAAATCCGCGAGGAAGCCGGCATCGACGCCGAACTCGTCCGCCTCACCGGCGTCGACGTCACCGAGCCGATCACCTACCCCAACGGTGACGTCGCCCAGTACCTGGACATCACCTTCCTCGCCCACCACACCGGCGGACACGCACACGTCGCCGACGACGAAAACCTCGCCGTCGCATGGTTCGACCCCGCCGAACTCCCCGACAACCTCGCCGACACCTCGCGTCTGCGCATCCACCACGCTCTCGGCGACAACGCCGAAGCCTGGTTCCGGCGCTGAGCCGCCTCCTCCCCCACCCCCCTTTCGGGACCGAACGTGACGTTCGGTCACTCCAAGTGACCGAACGCCACGTTCGGTGCGACGGCGGGCGCGGAATGTGATATCACTTTAGTATCACTACTGAGAGGGAGGCCATTGTGACTGGACCATCGACTGTTGCCGAGAAACCGACGGGTGCTCCGACGACGACGATTGCCGAACGGCCGGGGTGGGATCTGCCGGGGTGGTCGATGCTCGGGGTCGGGCTCGTTCTGTTCCTGGGAGGTATTGCGGCGTTCGTACTCGGCCTCGTGCTCACCGTTGTCCCGCTGGCTGTCGTCGGCGCTGTGTTGTTCGTCGTGTCGCTTCCCGTTCTTGCAGGTTTGACGTTGGTGCAGCCGAATCAGGCTCGCGTGCTTCAGCTCCTGGGAAGTTCGTACAGCGGAACGCTCCGCACGCCCGGCCTGCGTTGGACGAATCCGTTGACGTACCGCAAGGCGATTTCGACGCGAATTCGCAATCACGAGACGGGACAGTCGAAGGTCAACGACGCCGACGGCAACCCGATCGAGATCTCGGCGATCGTGGTGTGGCAGGTGGCGGACACCGCGCTCGCGTCGTTCCAGGTCGACGACTACGAGGAGTTCGTCGCGGTGCAGACCGAGTCGGCGGTCCGGCATATCGCCGGTAGCTACCCGTACGATGCAGAGGGTCGAATGTCGTTGCGCGAGAACGCCGACGAAATTACCGGCGCGATGAGCGAGGAAGTGCACGCACGGGTTCGATCGGCGGGCGTCGAGGTGATCGAGACGCGGATCAATCGACTTGCGTACGCCCCGGAGATCGCGCAGGCGATGCTGCGTCGTCAGCAGGCAGGTGCTGTCATCGCTGCACGTCAGCAGATCGTCGAAGGCGCGGTGGGAATGGTCGAGATGGCGCTCGCGAAGCTCGAGGACAAGCACGTCGTCGAGTTGGACGAGGAACGGAAGGCCACGATGGTGTCCAACTTGCTCGTCGTGCTGTGCAGTGACCGCGACACGCAGCCTGTGGTGAACACCGGATCGCTCTACCAGTAATCCGATGCCCGTCGAACGCAAGAAGCTTCTGCTCAGACTCGACCCAGCGGTGCACGACGCGCTTGCCCGCTGGGCTGCCGACGAGCTCCGGAGCACGAATGCGCAGATCGAGTTTCTGTTGCGTCGCGCTCTGACCGAGCAAGGACGGATGCCGAAGGACGCGGAAACGATGCGGAAGCAGGGCAGGCCCCCCGGCTCGTAGCCGGAGGGCCTGCGCTGTCGAACAGGATCAGAAGTCCCAGTCCTCGTCTTCGGTGTTGACTGCTTTGCCGATGACGTAGGACGACCCGGAACCGGAGAAGAAGTCGTGGTTCTCGTCGGCATTCGGGGAGAGTGCGGACAGGATCGCCGGGTTGACGTCGGTCTCGTCCTTGGGGAACAGGCCTTCGTATCCGAGGTTGTTGAGAGCCTTGTTCGCGTTGTAGCGCAGGAACTTCTTGACGTCCTCGGTCAGACCGATCTCGTCGTAGAGGTCCTGCGTGTACTCGACCTCGTTGTCGTACAACTCGAACAACAACTCGAACGTGTAGTTCTTGAGGTCTTCGCGCTCGGCTTCGGTGACCTTTTCGAGGCCCTTCTGGTACTTGTACCCGATGTAGTAGCCGTGCACGGCCTCGTCGCGGATGATCAGGCGAATGAGGTCGGCCGTGTTGGTGAGCTTCGCCCGTGAGGACCAGTACATCGGCAGGTAGAAGCCCGAGTAGAAGAGGAACGATTCGAGAAGCGTCGACGCGACCTTGCGCTTGAGCGGGTCGTCGCCCTTGTAGTAGTCGAGGACGATCTCGGCTTTGCGTTGCAGATTCGGGTTCTCCTCGGACCAGCGGAACGCGTCGTCGATGTCGCGCGTCGAGCTCAGCGTCGAGAAGATCGAGCTGTAACTCTTGGCATGGACCGACTCCATGAACGCGATGTTCGTGTAGACGGCTTCCTCGTGCGGGGTGACGGCGTCGGGGATCAGACTGACTGCGCCGACGGTGCCCTGGATGGTGTCCAGCAACGTCAATCCGGTGAACACGCGCATCGTCAGCTGCTTCTCGACGGCGTTGAGCGTGCCCCACGACGGGATGTCGTTGGAGACGGGGACCTTCTCCGGCAGCCAGAAATTACTGGTCAGCCGCTCCCAGACCTCAGCGTCCTTGTCGTCCTGGACGCGGTTCCAGTTGATGGCGGAGACGCGGTCGATGAGCTTGATCTTCGCCCCGTCCGCGGGCGAGTGCGGTGCAGCAGTCATGGTGTCCTCTGGGTTCGAATCGGGTGAAGTTCAGCGGCCTCGGCCTACAGCATGCACGAAACGCAGCCCTCCACCTCGGTGCCTTCGAGTGCCATCTGACGCAGCCGGATGTAGTACAGCGTCTTGATGCCCTTGCGCCATGCGTAGATCTGCGCTTTGTTGATGTCACGCGTGGTGGCGGTGTCCTTGAAGAACAGCGTCAGTGACAGGCCTTGATCGACGTGCTGCGTTGCCGCGGCGTAGGTGTCGATGATCTTCTCGTACCCGATTTCGTAGGCATCCTGGTAGTAGTCCAGGTTGTCGTTGGTCAGGTAGGGCGCCGGGTAGTAGACCCGACCGATCTTGCCTTCCTTGCGGATCTCGATCTTGGACGCGACGGGGTGGATCGAGGACGTCGAGTTGTTGATGTAGGAGATCGATCCGGTCGGCGGAACGGCCTGCAGGTTCTGGTTGTAGATGCCGTACTGCTGCACCGACTCCTTCAGCGCGGACCAATCGGCCTGCGTGGGGATGTGCACGTCGGCTTCCGCGAACAGAGACGCCACCCGAGCGGTACTCGGCTCCCACACCCGGTCGGTGTACTTGTCGAAGAACTCACCCGAGGCGTACTTGGATTCGGGGAACCCCTTGAAGTAGGTTCCGCGGTCCTTCGCGAGCTGGTTCGACGCCTGGATGGCGTGGAACAGCACGGTGTAGAAGTAGATGTTCGTGAAGTCGACGCCTTCGACGGAACCGTAGTGGATGCGCTCACGCGCGAGGTATCCGTGCAGGTTCATCTGGCCGAGGCCGATGGCGTGAGAGTCGTTGTTGCCCTGCTCGATCGACGGCACCGAGTAGATGTGGGTCTGATCGGACACGGCGGTCAATCCACGGATCGCGACGGCGATGGTCTTGCCGAAGTCCGGCGAGTCCATCGTCTTGGCGATGTTGAGCGAGCCGAGGTTGCAGGAGATGTCCTTGCCGACGTGGCTGTAGGACAGGTCGTCGTTGAACAGCGACGGCGTCGAGACCTGCAGGATCTCCGAGCAGAGGTTGGAGTGGGTGATCTTGCCCTTCACCGGGTTCGCTCGGTTCACGGTGTCCTCGAACATGATGTACGGGTAACCGGATTCGAACTGGAGCTCGGCGAGTGTCTGGAAGAATTCGCGCGCCTTGATCTTGGTCTTGCGAATTCGCTTGTCGTCCACCATCTCGTAGTACTTCTCGGTGACGTTGATGTCCGCGAACGGGACGCCGTAGATGCGCTCGACGTCGTACGGGGAGAACAGGTACATCTCCTCGTTCTTCTTCGCCAGCTCGAACGTGATGTCCGGAATGACGATTCCGAGCGAGAGTGTCTTGATGCGGATCTTCTCGTCCGCGTTCTCGCGCTTGGTGTCGAGGAACTTGTAGACGTCGGGGTGGTGCGCGTGGAGGTACACCGCTCCCGCACCCTGACGGGCACCGAGCTGGTTGGCGTAGGAGAACGAGTCCTCGAGGAGCTTCATGATGGGAATGACGCCCGAGCTCTGGTTCTCGATCCGCTTGATCGGGGCGCCTGCCTCACGAATGTTACTGAGCAGCAGGGCAACACCGCCACCGCGCTTGGACAGCTGCAAGGCAGAGTTGATGGAGCGCCCGATGGACTCCATGTTGTCCTCGATGCGCAGCAGGAAGCAGGAGACGGGCTCGCCGCGCTGCTTCTTGCCCGAGTTGAGAAACGTCGGGGTGGCGGGCTGGAACCGTCCGGCGATGATCTCGTCGACCAGATCCGTCGCGAGCCTTTCGTCACCGGCCGCGAGGGTCAGAGCGACCATGCAGACGCGGTCCTCGAAGCGTTCGAGGTAACGCTTACCGTCGAACGTCTTGAGCGTGTAGGACGTGTAGTACTTGAACGCGCCGAGGAACGTCGGGAAACGGAACTTCTTCGAGTAGGCGTGGTTGATCAGGAACTTCACGAACTCGCGCGAGTACTGGTCCAGCACCTCGGGCTCGTAGTAGTTCTCCTCGACGAGGTAGTCGAGCTTCTCGTCCAGATCGTGGAAGAAGACCGTGTTCTGGTTTACGTGCTGCAGGAAGTACTGGTTGGCCGCCTCGCGGTCCTTCTCGAACTGGATCTCGCCGTTGGGACCGTACAGATTCAGCATCGCGTTCAACGCGTGATAATCCAGATCGCTGTCCGATCGAGCGGCGTTGACGGGTGCTACCTCGGTGATGGTCGGTGCCACGGCTTCGCTCCAGTTCCTTCTACATGTCGTGTGTTGTGTGCGCTGCGCTAGTGGACCTGCGCGGCGCGGCGGGATTCGCGCTCCCAGAAGTCCTCGAGACCCTCGCGGACTCGATGTACGTCTTCGGGAGTGCCCATCAGTTCGAATCGGTAGAGATACGGAACTGCGCACTTTTGCGAAATGACATCGCCTGCAAAGCAGAACGAATCACCGAAATTGGTGTTGCCGGCCGCGATGACCGCTCGGATCAGCGACCGATTGTGCTTGCGGTTGAGAAATTTGATGACTTGCTTGGGGACGTAGCTGGTGTCGCGGCCCTCGAACGTCATTCCCCCGCCGTACGTGGGCACGATCAACACGTAGGGCTGGTCCACCGAGAAGTCCTCGGGGTTCTTGAGCGGGATGCGACTTGCCGGAAGCGCGAGCTTCGTGACGAACCGATGCGTGTTCTCGGATGCGCTGGAGAAGTAGACGATCGGATGCGTCGACGGCGGAGCGGGAGCGGAATTCACACCTGCTCATCTCCTCCTACGTCCGGAGCATCCTGAGTTCAAGCAACACTCGCCGTGAGTGCCTTGATGCGGTCGGGACGGAATCCGGACCAGTGGTCTTCACCCGCGACGACGACGGGAGCCTGGAGGTAGCCGAGCGCCATCACGTAATCACGAGCCTCGGCATCCTGCGAGATGTCGACGACGTTGTACTCGATGCCCTCTTTGTCGAGAGCGCGGTAGGTGGCATTGCACTGAACGCAGGCGGGCTTGGTGTAGACGGTGATGCTCATGATGTTCCCCTTTTCCGTACCGACCTCGGCCGACGATTCCGACGCCGAGCGGCAACCCGGGTCAGAGCAGTTTCGAGACGATTCACCGTGCTTCGAGCCCGTTTTCGGGGCTTCCTGCGTTGTGTCCTCTCGACTGCTCAGACACTACACCTTGTGTCCGACATATGCCTACAACACGAGATGTTGCGAACAACATCGTTGGTATTCGCTGGTCACAGTCTTGCCGACGAGCAAATTGTTCGGCCGCTGCGGCGTGTCGCGTGCGACACGATTTCATGTCATGCGTCACACCGAAGACGCGAAACCATGGTGACCGAGTACAGCAAGCCGACACGCCGCACGCGAAGGGTGAAACAGTCCGGTTCGCGCACGAGAAAGGCCCTCGAAGTCTTGTCGACTCCGAGGGCCTCCTCCGGCCGCCCGTAGGCGCTGATGCGCCGTCGATCCGTCAGCGTTGGCGCGCCTTGAACCGCGGTTCCTTCTTGTTGATCACGAACACCTTGCCGTGACGGCGAACGACCTGGGCGCCCGGCTTGTTCTTCAGCGATTTCAGTGAGTTTCGTACTTTCATACGAAAACCCTACATGAAAACGATTCCCGTTACCGTAATCAGGCGGCGATGAGCTCGTCGGATGCCTTGACCAACTCCGCAACGACGGCGCCGATCTCGGCGGAGACCTCGGCGTTCTCGCGCGGGTGAGCAGTTCCGAACTTGTCGATGGTTCCGCCGATCGTGAGCTCGACGTCCTCGAGCACCTTGCCGCCCGCGATGCCGACGGCCTTGCGAGCATCGTCGTGCGCCCACTTGGCACCGTTTCCACTCGGCGACGCGCTGATGACGGCGACCGGCTTCTTCGACACCGCACCGGCGCCGTACGGACGGGAGAGCCAGTCGATGGCGTTCTTCAGAACTGCAGGAATGGTGCCGTTGTATTCGGGCGTGACGAGCAGAAACGCGGTGGCCTTCTCCGCCGCTGCACGCAGCTCGAGTGCGGAGCTGGGAACTTTGCCGTCGACGTCGATGTCCTCGTTGTAGAACGGCACATCGGCAAGACCGTCGTAGACCACCGCCGAGGAGCCCTCAGGGGTCAGCGACGCCGCGGTATCGGCAATCTGCTTGTTGACCGAATCCGCGCGGAGACTTCCGACGAGAACGAGAACGTGTGCATCAGACATGAGTAATTCCTTCGAGTTCGAGTGTGCAGCCGGTGTTCGACCCAATTCTTACCACTCAAACGGACCGCGGTCCACTTCCATTCCCGAGCAGGTAGACTGTCCCTTGTGACCGATTTCATGCTGCCCATAGCCGGCGAGGAGACCGAGCGGTGCGACGCCGCGCGTAACCGGCGGCTTCTGCTGGACGCGGCATCGGAACTGGTCGCGACGGTCGGCGCCGACGCCGTGACCATGGACGGCCTCGCCGCCAAGGCGGGTGTGGGCAAGGGCACAGTGTTCCGTCGGTTCGGGAGTCGATCCGGCCTGATGCAATCTCTGCTCGATCACACGGAGAAAGAGCTCCAGCAGTCGTTCCTCTTCGGTCCCCCGCCGTTGGGCCCGGGTGCCGACCCGATCGACAGGCTCGTCGCCTTCGGCCGCGCTCGGCTGCAACTGGTGGAGGTTCAGGGCGAGGTCATGCGCGCGGCCGAGAACTCGGCCCTGGTGCGGTACTCCGCGCCCGCTCACATGGTGAACTACACCCATGTGCTGACACTTCTGCGCAGCGCAGGCGTCGGCGGCGATCTGGAACTGCTGGCCTACAACCTGCTGACCCCACTCGAAGCGACACTGGTCATGCATCAGTTCCGCGATCTGGGTATGCCGATAGAACGGCTCGCCGACGGCTGGGAAGACCTGGTGCGCCGAGCCACCCGCTGACCGGCGAAAGTTCGCTCGCCGCCCCTAGAATGGCCGAATGTCACTACTACGCTCGGAACTTCGGACCCGCATCCTGCGTGAACTGGCGGTCCAGTCGTCGATCGACCCCGCGGCGGAGATCACACGCCGCGTCGATTTCTTGAAGGCCTATCTGCGCTCGAGCCCCGCGAAGGGATTCGTGCTCGGCATCAGCGGTGGTCAGGACAGCACCCTCACGGGCGCGCTCTGCCAGCGTGCCGCGGCCGAACTACGCAGCGAAGGCGCCGAGGCAGAGTTCGTCGCGGTGCGTCTGCCGTACGGAGTCCAGGCCGACGAGGACGACGCGACGACGGCACTGACCTTCATCGGTCCGGACCGGACGGTCACCGTCAACATCAAGGAGGCGTCCGACGCCTCGGCGGCTTCCGCAGCCGAGGCACTGGGCACGTCCGAGGTCCGAGACTTCGTGCGCGGCAACATCAAAGCGCGCCAGCGCATGGTCGCGCAGTACGCGCTCGCCGGGCAGTTGGGCTACGTCGTCGTGGGAACCGATCACGCAGCCGAGGCAATAACCGGATTTTTCACCAAGTTCGGAGACGGCGGTGTCGACATCACCCCGCTCACCGGCCTCAGCAAGCGCCAAGGTGCGGCATTGCTACGTGAACTGCGCGCACCGGAGAGCACGTGGAAGAAAGTGCCGACGGCGGACTTGGAAGACGACCGTCCTGCGCTCCCGGACGAGGAAGCACTTGGCGTCACGTACGCCCAGATCGACGATTATCTCGAGGGCAAGGACGTGCCCGACGAGGTCGCCGAGAAGTTGGAGCGGATGTTCCTCGACACCAGGCACAAGCGCGCCGTTCCGGTCACTCCGTTCGACGACTGGTGGACCACCGAGAACTGAAGGACGCTAACCGCCGGCGAACGGCGGCAGGACATCGACCCTGTCGCCGAGCGTCGTGCCCGCATCACGGGTCAGGTCGTCGCCGACGAGAAACGCCGAGACTCGCAGCACGTCGACCACCGAGCTTCCATGTCTTTGTTGCACAGCAGCTTTGAGAGCTGCAAGTGTGCTTCCGGCGGGAAGATCGAACGTTTCGTGCGCGCATCCGGCAGCGTCGGCTGCGCCGGCGAAGTACCTGACCTCAACCACCGATTGCTCCCATGCTCCGTGCAGGCGGTACGAAATCGGCGGCGTCGATGCCGTGGCCGGCCCACTTGTTCCACATCGCGCCGCGCCACAGCCGTGCGATCTCGTCATCGGTGGCGCCGCCGCGCAATGCTGCGCGAAGGTCGGTTTCCTCGTCACTGAACAGACACGACCGAACGGTGCCTTCGGCGGTCAACCGCGTTCGGTCGCAATCCGAGCAGAACGACCTGGTGACGGACGCGATGATTCCGACGGTGGCGGATGTTCCGCCTACCGCCCATTCCTCCGCGGGAGCCGACGGGTCTGCGCGACCGATTTCCGTCAGTTCGAACCGGGCCGACAGCACGTCGAGCAGGTGCTGTGCGTCGAGCATGTTCGCGCGCGCCCATTCCTGGTCCGCGTCGAGGGGCATCTGTTCGATGAAACGCAGTGCGACGCCCTCGTCGAGGCACCATTGCAGCAGGTCGGCTGCGCCGTGCAACGTTTCCGGCATCAGGACTGCGTTGATCTTCACCGGGTCGAGACCGGCGCGCCTGGCCGCGCGCACACCCGCTAGGACCGAGGGGAGCCGATCACGCCGAGTGAGCTCCGCGAAGTGGTGCCGGTCGATGGTGTCGAGCGAGACGTTCACCCGTCCGAGACCCGCGGCCACCAAGGAGTCGACACGGTGTTCGAGACCGACGGCGTTGGTGGTCATCGCCAGCGGCACGCCCGGCGCGGCGTCCGAACAGAGCTGGAGAATTTCCGCCAGATCCGCACGCATCAAGGGTTCTCCCCCGGTGAAGCGGACTTCCTCGACGCCGAGGTGCGAGGTGGCGACACCGACCACGCGGGCGATCTCGCTTGCCGTCAGCAGATTTCGAGCCTCGATGGCGGGCAGGCCGGATTCGGGCATGCAGTACGTGCACCGCAGCGAGCACTTCTCGGTGATGGACACTCTGAGGTCACGGGCGACGCGTCCGAATCTGTCGACGAGGACGGGAACGTCCGGCCGGTCCTCGACGGTGTCGGTCCTCGCCCGGCCGATCGAAGGGATTCCGAGCCCGACGGCACCGGTACCCACTGCATTGCCGACTGTCATGACCCTCCTTCGAATGTTCGGTGTCCGACTGTCCATCCTCCAGTATGCCGTCCGCCCGATTCTTCGTGCGATCCACCGAACATTCGCGCGACGGAGCGCGCATAGGATCGTGGAATGAGCAGGATCGTGGAATGAGCAGTGCTGGGCATGATGGATCACCGGATGGCGGCGGGCGGGCGCACCGTCCGAGCGCGGCGTCGGTGGAGGAACACCTCGCAGTCGTCGAAGAACTGTTGCGCCCGCTGCGCACCAGAACGCCTCTGTCCGTGTCGGTGGCCGACGCTCTCGGTCGCGTCGTCCACGCCGACGTCGTCTCCCCCGTCGACCTCCCGTTGTTCCGCAATTCGCAGATGGACGGATATGCCGTTCTCGCATCGGACGTCGCGGCGGTTCCGGTCACGCTGCAGGTCGACGGTGTCGTTGCCGCGGGTCCGTCGGAGATCGTCCGGATCGAGTCGGGGTCGGCAGTCAAGATCATGACGGGCGCGCCCGTGCCCGTCGGCGCGGACGCCGTCGTCCCCGTCGAGAACACCGAACGGTCAACGCCCACTGGTGATGCCGTGACCGTCACCGTGTCGAGGCAACCGGGTGACTACATCCGTGAGCAGGGCAGCGACATCACCGCGGGCACGATCCTGGTGCGGGCCGGGCAGGTCCTCGAACCGCGCCACATCGCGGTGCTCGCCGCGGTCGGACTCGACAGCGTCGCCGTGGTTTCTCGACCCACGGTCGCGGTCATCACCACCGGGGCCGAACTGGTCGACGCCGGCAGCACCCTGCGTCCCGGCGAGATCTTCGATTCCAACGGGCTCACGCTGGCGGCTCACCTGCGGGCAAACGGCGCCGATGTCGTCTCCGTCCGCCGAAGCTCGGACGACCGAGGCGAGTTCGAGAAAATATTGTTCGACGCTGCCCGCGAAGCCGAACTCGTGATCACGTCCGGCGGTGTGTCGATGGGTGACTTCGAGGTCGTGAAGGATGTAGTGGGTCCGCTGGGTGGGCGTTTCGGCTCCGTGCGCATGCAGCCCGGTGGTCCACAGGGCGTCGCGACCATCGAGGGAACGCCCGTGCTCGACTTTCCGGGCAATCCGGTGAGCACGGTCGTGTCCTTTCTGGTCTTCGCGCGCAACATCGTGCGAGAGGCGGCAGGCCTGGATCGGATCGAGCCGCGGCCGGTCCCGCTGGCGCACTCGATCACGTCGATCCGCGGCAAGCGACAGATGCTCCGGGCGCGACTCGGCGACGACGGTGTCTCGTTGGTCGCCGGGCCAGGGTCACACCTCGTCGCAGCGATGGCGTGGGCCGACGTACTCGTCGACGTTCCCGAAGACACGACGGCCCTCGAAGCCGGTGAGAAGGTTCAGGTGATCCCGCTGTGACCACGTCCAATTTCTCCCACCTCGACTCCGAGGGTCGGGCGCGCATGGTCGACGTCTCCGCCAAACAGGACACCACTCGAATCGCCGTCGCTGCAGGCGAACTGGCCACCACGGCGGAGGTGATCGCGTTGGTGCGTGCCGATGGCATGCCGAAAGCCGACGTGCTCGCGACCGCACGGATCGCCGGAATCTCCGGAGCGAAGAAGACGTCGGAACTCATCCCGCTCTGCCACCAACTCGCGTTGTCGAAGGTCGACATCGTGTTCGGTTTCACCGACACCACGATCACGGTGGAGGCCACCGCGAAGACCACAGGTCCGACCGGAGTGGAGATGGAAGCGCTGACGGCCGTCGCCGTGGCCGGGCTCACGTTGCACGACATGGTCAAGGCCGTCGACCCGTCGGCGACGATGAACGGTATTCGGTTGGTGCGCAAAGAAGGCGGCAAACGAGGGTCGTGGTCGCGTGAGGACACCGTCTCCGCTGGGCCTACGTCCGTGACAGAAACATCTCCGGCGGGCCGAACAGCCGCCGTTCTGGTCGCCTCCACCGGTGGTGCGAACGGAACCCGTGAGGACACGACCGGGCCCCGCATCGTAGCGTGGCTTCTCGACAGAGGATTCACCGTACGCGGCCCCCTCGTCTACGCCGACGCAGAGATCGCGGCAGGCCTGCGCGACGCTCTCACCGACGGCCCCGCCCTCGTCGTCAGCACCGGTGGCACCGGTGTCTCCCCGACCGATGCGACCCCCGAGGCGACCAAGGCCGTTCTGGACCGCGAACTTCCGGGGATATCCGACGCCATCCGGCTCCAGGGAACGAAGGTCACGCCGCATGCGACGCTCAGCCGCGGACTGTCCGGGGTGGCGGGCCGCACCGTCGTCGTCAATCTCCCCGGATCACCGGGAGGCGTGAAAGACGGCCTGGCGGTGCTGGATCCGATCGTCGACCATCTACTCGCCCAGGTTGCTGGAGACGGACTCCACGCCGATTCGGAAAGTGACGTGAACACCCCATGACCGACCTGCTCGCCGCGATATCCGCCGATCCCATCGACACCTCGGCAGTGGAAAGTGCCGTGGCCGGTCCGACGCACGGTGCCGTCGTGTTGTTCTCCGGCGTCGTGCGCAACCACGACGGCGGACAATCGGTGTCGGCCCTCGAGTACCAGGCCCACCCCGAGGCGGAACGGTTCCTTCGTACGTGTTGCGCGGAGGTGGCGGAAGAATCCGGCCTGCCGGTCGCAGCCGTGCATCGCGTCGGTGACCTGTCGATCGGCGACATCGCCCTCGTGGCCGCCGTCGCTTCGCCCCACCGCGCCGAGGCGTTCGCAACGTGTGCGCTGCTCGTCGAACGGATCAAAGCAGAAGTACCCATCTGGAAGCGACAGCACTTCGCATCGGGCACGTCGGAATGGGTCGGCCTCTAACCGGACCGGACGTACCGGTGGACCGGGAGCATCGCGGACTCGTCGGCGAGGTCACCGGGCCGCCGGACGCAATCCAGTAGCCGAATCTCGGCCAGTTCCTCGTCGAGGTCGGTGCCGATCAGAACGAGCCGGGTAATTCTCGTGGTGTCGTCGCCCCACTCCGTCGGCGTCATCGTGATGTGCCGGCCGACGGTGTTCACCTCGTAGCGCTCGCGGTAGCCGGGTACGTCGAAGTGAACGAAGCCCTTGATGCGGTAGACGTCGCCTGCCGGGTTCTCCAACATGTCGACGAACCGTCGAGGATCGAACGGCTCGTCGCTCTCGAAGCTCGTCGTGGAGTACTGCGCGTGCAGATGATGTGCATGGTCGTCCTGTTCGCCATGGCTGTCGTGGTCGTGGTCGAAGAGAATCTCGTCGAACGACATCTGACGCGCCTGCGTGGGATCCTGCACACGCTCGGGGACGTCGAAGAGCAGTTCGGCGTCGACGCGGCCGTGGTCGGTCGTCAGAACAGGCGTGTCGGTGACGATGCCGCGGACGAGGGATTCGATGTCCGACAGTGCGTCGGGCGACGGTACGTCCGCTTTGTTGAGCACCACCAGGTCGGCCAATTGCACGTGCTGGTCGAGTTCGGGGTGTTCGGCTCGGGTAGAGGCGAATTCGACGGCATCGACCACCCCGACGAGACCGCCGTACGACACCCGCGGATTGTCGCTTGCCAGAACCATTCGTATGAGATTTCGGGGCTCGGCGAGACCGCTGGCTTCGACGACGATCACGTCGAGCGCGGATTTGCTACCCGCGAGGACGTCGAACATCGCGTCCAGTTCGTCCACGTCGACGGCGCAACACAGGCAACCGTTGCCCAGCGACACCATCGAGTCCACCTGTCCGGCAACCATCATCGAGTCGATGTTGATCGACCCGAAGTCGTTGACGACCACGCCGATGCGAATTCCGCGATTGTGCCGAAGTAGGTGATTGAGCAGCGTCGTCTTGCCGGAACCCAGGAAGCCCGAGACGAGGACAACGGGAATCGTTCGGTCTGCCTCGGCCACGCAGCGAGATTACTCGGTGCCGCGTTCGGTCATCGAGTCAGGATCTGACGGAGCAGACCTTGCGCGACATCGGCGACGGCCCGAACGTCCGCCTCACCGCCACCGGCGTCGACGTAGGGAGCGAGCTCGGACAGCAACCGCGACAGCGAGTTTCCCGCGGTCGAATCGGCAGCGGAGGGAACAGTCGGCACCGACGGCACCGTCTCGGCATCCGTCTCGGCCGCGTTCTCGTCGGGAGCGACTTCGGTGTCCGGCCCGAGCAGATAGTCGATGATCCCGGTGGACAGCGCGATCGCGTGCTTCAGTTGACCGTCGGTGGTCTCCAATGTGTCCGCATCCGACGGGTTGGATCCGTTGCCCATCTCGACGAACACCAGCGGTACACCCGTCAGCGCAGGGCCTGCGACGTCGGCGCGTTCCTGAACACCGTCTGTCACACCGGCGTAGTTGGCAGGAGTGAAACCGGCACGTTCGTAGGCGTCGCGCATCAGTGACGTTGCCTGTCGCCCACCCGCCGATTGTGCCGCGTCGGCCGCTGTATCGGGGATCGGCAAGGTGGGAACGATGAGGTGGAAGCCGTGCTTGTTCTCGTCCGGGCCTGTGGACGTGGAGTCCGCATGAATGCTGACGGCCACGTCGGCCCCCGATCGCGTGGCGGCCTCCGCCCTCTCGTCGACGCAGCCGCCCCAACCGGTGTCGTCCGCCCGCGAAGTCACCACCGTCGCACCGAGGCTCTCCAGACTCGACTTCACGAGCTGCGAGACGTTCCAGTTGATCGTGTGCTCCGGCACTCCACCGAGCGACGTCATGCCCGTCGTCTGGCAGTCCTTGGTTCCGCCGCGTCCATCGTCGACCTGACGCGTGAGATCCTCCGAGTGGCCCGTCCCTTGATGACCCGGGTCCAGGAAGACCGTCTTGCCGGAGAGTTCGTTCCCGGTCGAGTCGGAGGCCGGATCGGCACTCGCCGCCGCGGGAGCGATCACCGCAGCGGACAGCAGTCCGATCGACAGAAACGCGAGCACACCAGTTTTGTTCATCGACGGTTGTGAGCGCACCGCGGCCTGAGCCCGGCGCACCGCTCCCCTCTCACTCCGACAGCCACCAGGCCACACGAGCCCTCGGTCGTTCCCACAGGAATCAGTGGACACTTGAGCCCCAAGTGAAGCAGCAGCATCACGCACATCGACGAGCAATCAGCCTTTCGGAAGCAAATCGTGAGCATGCCGTGACTCAACCGTTGCCGTTCACTCCAAAACCTCCGCACACTTCATATTCCTTTCGGTGACACACAAAACGAGCTCGCAAAAGCAACCATCCGAGACCGAATGAACCGTTCGGTCACTCCAAGTGACCGAACGTCACGTTCGCTCCGAACAGCGGCATCCGACAATTCGTCGTGCATGGATAAATTGCCCGGTCGGTCGTATAGTCGCGTTGAGTGTGATGCAGACGCACCTGAACTTCATTGGAGAACTTTTCATATGGCCAAGAAAGTCTTCGTCCAACTGGTGGACGATATCGATGACAAGCCGATCGAATCCGGCGGCGAGCACATAACTTTTTCGGTGAACGGTGTCGGTTACGAAATCGACCTCAGCGACAAGAACGCCAAGGAATTTCACCGGAAGCTCGATTACTACATCGAGCATTCGTTGCGGGTGGGCGGAAAGCGCGCGAAGAAGTCCGGCGGATCCGTTTCGGTGAACTCCAAACGCGACGCGAATCAGACCAAGGCGATTCGGGAATGGGCGAAGTCGAACGGTTACGCGATTTCCACTCGCGGTCGAATTCCGGCGGACGTGGAGCAAGCCTTCGACGCGGCGCATTAGGAACGCCGCGACCGACCGTAGTACTTACACAAAAAAGGAGAGTCACCTTGGTGGTGACTCTCCTTTTTGTGGAGCTAAGGGGACTCGAACCCCTGACCCCCACACTGCCAGTGTGGTGCGCTACCAGCTGCGCCATAGCCCCGTACTTCGCTTCCGCGTTACCTTGCGGTTGCTCGAACGAAGTTACACCATTGTCGTTGACGGGAACAAATCAGCAGCTCAGAGCGCGTCACCGGCGAAGCGCGGGTGTCAGCCGATGGATTCGACCCATGACGACTCACGCAGTGCGTCGACGAGTTGCCCGTCGACGAGAACGCCGGGGGTGCCGGCGGCACCTGCCGCAGCCAATGCAGCCCGGGCGGTTTCCGCGTCGGCAGCAGCGACGTCTGCGGCGCTTCCACTGGTGATGCAGTCTGCTACGGAGGTGCTCGCACCATTACGCGTGGCCATCTCCGCCAGTTCGGCGTTCGAGTGGTCGGTCTCACCGTTCTCTTCCGGTTGGAACTCTGTCGAGAACAATTCTGCGTGGAACGCGGAGTACACGATCGCGTCGGACGATTCGGCAACGCAGCGCGACGCAGCCACCGCCCGACTGGAGTAGTCGCCGCTCGCGGACAACTGATTCAGTTGGGGCAGAACGACCATGTGATAGCGAACCGCGATGGTTCCTTCGTCGATCTTCTGTGCCAGTTCCTGGCCGTGCTTCACCTCGAGTTCGCCGCAGAACGGGCACATCGGGTCCTCGAAGATGTCGACGGTGCGCGGCGCACCCGGAACACCGAGTTCGACCACACCGTCGTCGGATACGGTCGAGACGACCTCGGCGTTGCGGACCGAGCCGTATCCGTCGTTGCGTGGCTCGTCGCCCCCTCGCTGCCAGAGGATGGCCACCACGATCACGGCGACAACCACGACAAGTGCGACGCCCGCAAGCACGTAAGTGAAGGTGTTGGACGTCGGCTGAGGTGTGTACTTTGCCCCGGATGTTCTCTTTTGACTCACGTGCACATGATACGAAAGCCTCACGTGGACGGGGCTGCGGCGCTCTTCCTACCTCCCGGCTCGGGGACGGTGATCCACCATGCGGCTGCCGCGAGCAGAATCACGCCGGATGCCACGAAAGCGGTGCCGTACGACGCCCCCTCGACGATCTTGGCTGCGACCACCGGGCCGAGGATCGCACCCACGTCCGCGGACATCTGGAAGGTGGAGAGCACCGGTCCACCGCGCGCTTTGGACCCGATGACATCCGCGATGGACGCCTGCTGCGCCGGTGTCATCAGACCGGATCCGACGCCCGCGAGAACCGAGAACGCCATGAACAGCGCGATGTCGTCGGTGAGCCCTATCCCCGCTGTCCCGACGCCTGCGACGACCAGACCTGCCACGACGAAGGGTTTGCGCCCGCGGAGGTCCGATTGACGCCCCGCGGTGGTGAGCACTATCGCATTACCGACCGCGAAGACGGCCAACGACACTGCCGCGACCGCCGCGGACCGCTGGAGTACCTCGATGACGAAGAGCGGAATCAAGGCCACTCGCACGCCGAAGATCACCCAGCCCGTCGCGAAGTTGGACGCCAGTGCCGCTCGGTAGGCGGGCACCGCCCACGCCGCCCGGAGGGTGAGAACGGGGACCGACGAATCCGCACTCGCTTTCTCTTCCTCGACGTCGCCGAGCGCGAAGAACACGACGGCCGCGGCGATCACGAGCGCCACCGCGTAGATGAGAAACGGCGCACGGAGACCGAGCCCGACGACGGCTCCGCCCAGCAACGGACCACCGATCGATCCGAGCAGAAAACTCGTGGCGTAGAGGCCCGAGATCCGTCCACGGCTCTGTGGTGGGCTCATCCGGATCAACAGTCCGAGTGCGGACACCGAGAACATCGTGGATCCGATGCCACCGAGCCCACGGAACACGAGGAGCTGCCAGTAGGTCTGGGCGAACGCACACGCACCGGTGGACAGCGCGACGATCAACAGACCGGACAGGTAGATCGGGCGCTCCCCCAGTTTCTGCACCAGCGTCCCGCTTGCGGGGGCGAACAGAAGACGCATCAGCGCGAAGGTACTGATGACAGCGGACGCGGCGAACACGCCGACTCCGAACTCGGTCGCGAACTGCGGGAGCGCAGGCGAGACGATGCCGAACCCGAGTGCGATGACGAAGCTTGCCGCGATCAGTACCCAGATCTCGGACGAGACCGGTGTGCGATTGCTTTCCTGCCGATTGTCTTCCGTCACGACTCGTTCAGGGCCTGGGACACCAATTCCTTTGCCGCTGCCTGAACCTGAGCGAGGTGATCGGCTCCTCGGAACGATTCGGCGTAGATCTTGTAGACGTCCTCGGTGCCGGAGGGCCGTGCCGCGAACCACGCATTCTCGGTGGTGACCTTCAGCCCTCCGATGGCAGCGTCGTTGCCGGGCGCCGTCGTCATGGTGGCGGTGATCTTTTCACCTGCGAGTTCGGTTGCGGTCACCTGCTCGGGAGACAGCTTGCCGAGGACCGCCTTCTGCTCACGGGTGGCCGGTGCATCCACACGAGCGTACGACGGGTCGCCGTACTCGGCGGTGAACTCCGAATAGCGTTCGGACGGTGTCTTTCCGGTGACCGCAGTGATCTCCGACGCGAGGAGCGCCAAGATGATGCCGTCCTTGTCGGTCGTCCAGACGCGGCCGTCGGTGCGCAGGAAGGACGCACCTGCGCTCTCCTCTCCGCCGAAACCGAGGTCGCCGTCGAGCAGTCCGGGTACGAACCATTTGAAACCGACGGGAACCTCCAGTAACTGCCGACCCAGTCCGGCAACCACCCGATCGATCATGGACGACGAGACCAGAGTCTTACCGACACGCGCGGTCGGCGACCATCCCGAACGATGCGTGAACAGGTAGTCGATCGCCACGGCCAGGTAGTGGTTGGGATTCATCAGTCCACCGTCGGGCGTGACGATGCCGTGCCGGTCCGAGTCCGCGTCGTTGCCGGTGGCGATGTCGTACGACGTCCGAGCTGCGATCAACGACGCCATCGCGTTCGGTGACGAGCAGTCCATCCTGATCTTGCCGTCGGTGTCGAGAGTCATGAAACGGAAGGTGGAGTCCACGAGTGGATTCACCACGGTGAGGTCGAGGTTGTGGCGCTCGGCGATCGCGTCCCAGTAGTCGACGCTCGCGCCGCCGAGCGGATCTGCACCGATCCGAACGCCCGCGGCGCGAACCGCGTCGAGGTCCACGACGCTGGGCAGGTCGTCGACGTACGTGCCGAGGTAGTCGTAGCGTTCGACGGTGGTGCGCATCGCGGTGTCGAGGGACACCCGCCGCACCCCGGCGAGGTCGGCGCGCAGAAGTTCGTTGGCGCGGTCTGCGATGACCGACGTGGCGTCACTGTCGGCGGGCCCGCCGTGGGGAGGGTTGTACTTGAAGCCGCCGTCACGCGGTGGGTTGTGAGACGGGGTCACGACGATTCCGTCGGCGCGGCGTTCCGGTCCCGACGCGTTGTACCGCAGAATCGCGTGACTGACAGCCGGAGTAGGTGTGTAGCGGTCCCCGGAGTCGACCAGCACGGTGACATCGTTGGCGGCCAACACTTCGAGCGCCGTGGTCCAGGCAGGCTCGGACAGTGCGTGGGTGTCGCGCCCGATGAACAGCGGACCCGTGATCCCTTGGGACGCACGATATTCGACGATCGCCTGAGTTGTCGCCAGGATGTGGCGTTCGTTGAACGCCGAGTCGAGGCTGGAACCCCGGTGTCCCGAGGTTCCGAACACGACCTGTTGCCCGGGATCCGACACGTCGGGCGTCCGCGAGTAGTAGGCGGTGATCAACTGCGCGACATCCACGAGGTCCTCGGGAAGGGCAATTGTTCCAGCTCGTTCGTGCGCCACGATGCGCCTCCTTGTTCTCACCCTGTGCCGGCCAGTTCGACTCTAATCGCTGACCGAGAACGCGGCGGGGCGCGGCTAGGAAGTGCGGGGTGATTTCGGAGGGCGAGGCAGGAAGTAACTCGTGCGACGCTGGTAGTCGGCGTATCCCGGGCGTCGTTCCATGGAGCGTTCCAGCAGACGCGCACCCGTCGCGAACACGAGGAAATAGGTCATCGCAACGGGTGAGAGGACCGTGAGCACCCCGGGCCACGCCGACGCCGCGACGAGGAAGATCCCCCACCACACACAGGCGTCACCGAAGTAGTTGGGGTGCCGCGTCCACGACCACAGACCGCGGTCCATGATCCTGCCCTTGTTCGACGGGTCCGCCTTGAACGCTCTCAACTGCGCGTCACCGAGGGCTTCGAATGTCAGGCCGGCAGCCCACAGCAGCACGCCGAGAACGACCGTCACCGGCACGGAGGACTGCGCGACGGCGGAGACCTGGATGGGCAGCGAGACGAACCACAGGGCCACCCCCTGCGTCAGGTAGATCTTCCGGAGGGCGTAGAGAGTACGGTTTCCCGTGGCCTTCGACAGCAACTCCTCGTACCGCGGGTCCTCGCCGCTGCCGATCGACCGGCGAAACACGTGCCACGCCAAGCGCAGTCCCCATACCGCGACGATGACCGTCACCAGCAGCCGGCGCCATCCCTCCCCGGTTCCGACCACGCCCGACACGAGCGCGATGAGGACGAAACCTCCCCCCCACGTCACGTCGACGACGCTGTGCCGCCCGATCCTGCTGCCGACGAGTGCGGTGACGATCATCAGAACGGCGGTGGCGAGCAGCGCGGAGCCGGACACTGTCAGGAACTCGGACCGATCGAATGCATTCACGGTTCGGTACCTACCCAGACAGGTCGAACGGGATCGAAGTCGACCTGCCCGTCGGGTCCGGGGCGCACCGACAGTATCTGGTCGACGCCCATTCGGCCCTCGCGGAACGCCATGCCTCCGCCGACGAGATACAGCCGCCAGACGCGTGCGACCTCCTCTCCGACGAGCTCGACGACGTCGTCCCAGCGCGCCTCGAATCGCTCGGTCCACACGTCCACCGTTCGCACGTAGTGCTCACGCATCGCATGGACGTCGCGCACTTCGAGTCCGGCTTCCTCGATCATCGCGACGGTCCGACCGACGGGACGCATGTACATGCCCGGAGCGATGAACTGCTCGATGAACGCACCTCCGCCCGGATTGTCACCTTCTTTGCGGGACATCTGCTGGATCAACACCCGCCCGCCCGGCCGCACGTTGCGGTGCAACGCAGCGGTGTACGTGGGGTAGTTCGACTCACCCACGTGCTCGCCCATCTCGATGGACGCGACCGCGTCGAACGGACCGTCGGGGATCTCGCGGTAGTCCTGGATCCTGATCTCGACGCGGTCCTGTAGTCCTCGGTCGGCAATTCGCTTGTCGATGAACGCCTTCTGCTCACGCGAGATCGTGACGCCGACGACGTGGGCGCCGTATTCCTGTGCCGCGTGCAGACTCAACGAACCCCAACCGCAGCCCACGTCGAGGAACCGCTGACCGGGAGCGGTGTCCAGGCCGATCTTGCGGCACACGAGGTCGAGCTTGTCCGTCTGTGCGTCGTCGAGGGTGTACGTGGGTGCGGTGGACGTCCAGTACCCCGACGAGTACGCCATGTGGGAATCGAGCACCAGTTCGTAGAAGTCGTTCGACAGGTCGTAGTGGTGGCTGATCGCGGCGCGGTCCCGCACCAGCGAATGCAGCCTGCCCTTGACGACCGCCTGCGACGCAGGCGGGGCGAGAGGACGACCGAACACTCCGAGTTCACGGGCCAACTTGGCGAGCTTCAGCAGCGCCGCGGGTGACGGACGAACGGCCGACAGCTTCCTCGCTCGAACTTCGCTCCACACGTGGGCGAGGGCAGCTCCGAGGTCACCGTCGACGTCGAGTTCGTCCAGTACGTAGGACTGCGCCGCACCCAACTCCCCCGGGTTCCACAGCAGTCGCCGCAGAACGTTCGGCGACTTCAGGTGTACGTCGGGGGCGCCGACGGTCCCGGCGACACTGCCGTCCCATGCGTGCAAGCGCACCGGCAGATTCCCTCCGACATAGGGCGCCACCAACTCCGCGATACGCGGTGCAACTCCAGCGGTGCTCATCTGTCTCCCCTACGGTCCAGAACGATCTGCTGCACATCGAGATACCCGGAGCGGAAGCCCGCTTCCGAGTAGCACAGATAGAAGTGCCACATTCGGTCGAATGTCCGATCGAACCCCAACTCCGACGTCTCGGCGCGGCGGGCGGTGAACTCCTCGTCCCACCTCCGCAGGGTCCGTGCGTAATGGTCGCCCATCGACAATCGCTCGCGCACACGGAGAGTCGTGTGACTCTCGGTGACCTCGTCGATCGCGCGCAGCGATGGCAGGAACCCACCGGGGAAGATGTACTTGTGCACCCAGGTGTAGGTGTTCCGGGTGGCCAGCATCCGATCGTGCGGCATCGTGATCGCCTGGATCGCCACTCTCCCACCGGGCGCGAGAACCCTGTCGATGGTCCGAAAGTACGTACCCCAGTATTCGTGTCCGACCGCCTCGATCATCTCGACCGACACCACCGCGTCGTATTCACCGTCGACCATGCGGTAATCGAGTAGGTCGACCTGGACCCGTTCCGAGTACCCGGCGTCGGCGATACGCTTGCAGGCGAGTTCCTGCTGCTCGGTGGACAACGTCACCGAGCGCACCGTCGCCCCCCGCGCCGCCGCACGGATGGCCAGTTCACCCCAGCCCGTGCCGATTTCCAGTACGCGGCTTCCTTCTCCGACGCGGGCGCGGTCGAGCAACCTGTCGATCTTGCGTCGCTGCGCTTCCGCGAGCGGTTCGCCGTCCTCACGGGTGCCCCCGGACGCGAACAGCGCGCTCGAGTAGGTCATGGTCTCGTCGAGGAACAGTTCGAACAGGTCGTTGGACAGGTCGTAGTGTCGCGAGATGTTGGATCGAGTGTTATCGGTCGTGTTCCGCTCCGCACGTGGGGGTTTCGGCACGTACAGGCCGCGGAGACGCTGCAGCGATCTCGGAATCAACGTTGCCATCCGAGTGGCGAACACTTCGAGTACCGCGGTCAGGTCTTCCGCGTCCCAGTCCCCTGCCATGTACGCCTCACCGAACCCGATGAGTCCGCTCTGGCCTACTCGCGCAGCGAAGTCGGCGGGCCGCACGATATGCATCACCGGGGATTCGGGGCCGCCGCCACCGATCACGCTGCCGTCGGCGAAGCGAGCCCGAAGTGGCAGCGTTCCCACTGCGCGGCGAAACAGGAAGTCGGCGACCGGCGCGGCGACCTTTGCCTTCGTCCCTGCCGGCACGAAAGCGATGCCTGGCCAATTGTGTGTGTCCACGTCGGACTTCGATCGAACGACGGTTGTCATCGTGTTGCCTTTCGTACAGCGGGTGCTTTCGGACGTGGAACGATCGGTAGACCCCTCGCCCACAGCCGAATTCCTTGCCAGCGAATCTGTGCCACCACACGCGCGGGCGCGAGCGGAACCGAAACTGCCGATGCCAGCACCGATCGAGTGGTGGCAGGCCTTCGGTGCCCGGTCACGCTCGCCACAAAGGGCGGTGCGCCTTCGCGTTCGAGAACGATGGAGAGCGCCAGCGTCGAGTCCGGCTCGGGTAGTTTCATCCGGTATTCGCCACTGACATCGTTGAACGGAGAGACGTAGAACTCTTTACGTGCTCGCGCCGCGCCCACGTCGTCGGTGTGCAGCAGATAGGCGTATCGCTCACCGTAGGTGTTGTGGACTTCAGCGACGACGCACACGAGCCTGTCCTCCCGGTCGTGACACCAGAAGACGCTGAGCGGGTTGAACGTGTGTCCGAGCACTCGGGCGCTGGCGAGCATCGTGATCCGTCCGCCGCCGAGGTCGATGCCCTGGTCCGCCAGAAACGCGTCGATGTTCTGCCGGATGGACTTCGAGGGGTCACCGATGTGATCGCTCGCGTGGAACGTCGCGAGTGGCCGGATCCACCGCGGAAACGCGGGCAGACGGTCGAGGTCGACGAACCAACTGTAACTGCGGTAGCGAAACTTGTTTCGTATCGGCGCCGTGCGCACGTGCACGGTGGTCGTCGAGAAGATGGCGTTGGCGTGCGTCACGTCCACTGCCCGCCCACACGTTCGGCAGCCACCCGACCTGATTCCGCACCGTCCTCGTGAAAGCCCCAACCGTGGTACGCACCCGCGAAAGCCACAGTGTCGGTGTTCAATTCCGGGAGCCTGCGTTGAGCTTCGAGCGACGCGGGCGTGTACTGCGGGTGCTCGTACGTCATCTCGTCGAGAACGGTCGACGGGTCGACGACGTGAGATCCACCGAGTGTCACCAGGAATCGCTGCGAGCCTGCCAGCCTCTGCAGTCTCGTCATGTCGTAGCTGACGAGAACGCTGTCCGGCTGCGCGCCGCATTCCGGAATTCGGTAGTTCCACGACGCCCGCGCCCTCGGCGTCGCCGGAAGTACCGCCTCGTCGGTGTGGAGCTGAGTGTGATTGATGGAGTACGGCATCGACCCGAGCACCGAGTGCTCGAGCGCGGTGGGGTCGGCGAGCATCTTCAGCGCCTGGTGGGGATGTACCGCGATGACGACGGCGTCGTAGCGTTCCAGCACGTCGCGAGAATCGCGGATGTCGACTCCGTCGACGTGTCGGTACACCGCGTGTACCGCTGTACTCGTGCGGATCTCGTCGATGTGCGCGGCGACGCGCTCGACGTAGCGCGCCGAGCCGCCGGTCACCGTGCGCCAGACCGGAGAGCCCGTCACGCTGAGCATGCCGTGGTGTTCGAGAAAGGTGAACAGATATCGCGCCGGATAGTTCAGGGCCGTGCCCGGATCACACGACCACACCGCCGAGACGAGTGGAGCCATGAAATGCGCGGTGAAGTATTCGGAGAAGCGCGTGCGACCGAGGAAATCGGCCAGAGTTTCGTCGGAGACAGTGCTGTCGGTCTCTCGCAGCAACTCCGTCGCGGTCCGGTGGAATCGCGTGATTTCGCGCAGCATCTTCAGATACCGAGGGCGGGCGAACGTCCGTACCGATGGAAGAATCCCTCGGACCCCCTGGCCACCGGAGTATTCGAGGCCACAACCGTCGCACCGAATCGACATGCTCATGTCGGATTCCTGCGTGGGCACGTTCAACTCGGCGAAGAGACGGAGCAGAGTCGGATACGTCCGGTCGTTGTGGACGATGAAGCCGGTGTCGACGCCCACACCGTCGACATCATGTGTATCGGCATGACCGCCGAGCCTGTCGTCGGCCTCGTACAGAGTCACGTGCGCGGACTTCGACAACACGTACGCCGCAGTCAAACCCGCGACACCACTACCTACGACCGCCACACGCCGACGCGTCACGACGACACTCCGTTTTCTTCAGAGGGGACACGCGCGATGATGTCCATCGCGAATTTCGTCGTTCTCTCTACCCATGTGCGGGACTTTCGAATCATGAAGTGACCGCCGTCCATGTCCACGAACGTCGCATCGACACCCCGCCTGCGTGCGGACTCGACTTCAGCCGACGACTTTCGCGGATCCGTCCAACTGTCGTCGCGCCCGTGGAGGACCCGCACCGATCGGTCGGACTGGATGTTCGCCAGCTCGTCGCCGTCGGGCCACCACGGCGCGAGCGCCACGAGGCCCAGGACCCCCGGATCGTGGCCGACGGCGGCTGCCGTCCGCCCGCCCATCGAGTGCCCGACGACCACCACCGGCACACCGGGGTGCTCGTCTCGAATCCGTAGCAACGCCCACCGGGCGTCACGAACGGGGCTGCGTTCGACACCGTTCCATCCGCGGAACCGGTACTGCAGTTGGTGTACTGCTACGCCATCGGCTCGGCCGGCACGCCGCAGCGCCCACGTGAACTGCCACATGCGCAGTCCCGACAGATGCCTGGGCCTACTGGGCGCGTGGCTGTCCACTTTGCCTCCGTGCAGGACGAGGACGACGGCGCGGACAGTGCCGCGCGGACTGGGGCCGGACCACAACTTCGGCGTGGCGATCTTGCTCATGATCACTATTCGACACCATCGCTGCCACGGGTTGGATTCTTGCGATGCCAGGCGATTGTGAGGTGAATTACAGGCTTCGGGCAAGAAAAAACCGGGTCGGAAAGCGTGTGCTTTCCGACCCGGTCTCGGTGGAGCTGCCGGGAATCGAACCCGGGTCCTCCGCTGTATCACCAGGGCTTCTCCGTGTGCAGTCTGCTATGCCTCTACTTGGATCTCCTGATCTCGCAAACAAGCCAGGATGACGATCCCAGCCACTGTTTGATGTTCCTCATCACTCCGTGGCCGAGTGAATCGGTAAGCCCTCTAGCTGATGCCAGTACCCGGGTCGAGGGCGAACCCGGACTGACAGACACGCAGTCGCTACTTAGGCAGCGAGTGCGTAGTCGCGCTGATTGGAATCGGCGCTTATATGTTTGCGATGACGCTTACGGTGGTCTCTCGCCTGCACCGACACGCTTCCCCTGACTCAACATACAGAGTCGAAACCGTTCAGCCCCGTACGTCCCCAGCACTCTGCCGGGGCTTGTCAGTGTAACGCGTCCCCCGGACAGAATCATCCCGATATACGGCGCGCGTCACTATGCGCGGTCGACCAGGGCAACGACGCGTTGCAACTGACGCCCTGCGATCACCTTGCGGGCGGGCAGCGATCCGTACCAGAAGGCGCGGCCTGCGAGGCCGCGAGGAAAGAAGTCGATGCGTTGCTCGAGCCGCGTTCCCCCGCCTGCAGACACCACCGAATACTGCATCCACGCGTTCCCGGGCAACGTAGCAGTGGAACGTAGCCTGATGTCACCGTCCGAATCACTGCCGTCCGAATCACTGCCGTCCGACGCACCGCCGTCCGACGCACCGCGCTCGATCTGCCAGTTCTCGGCGCTGCCTGCTGCTACGGCCTTGCCCACACGGCTGCGGATCTCGTCGGCCCCGCTCCCGAGGTAGACGCTGCGCACGTCGGTGAAGACGGTTTCTCCCGCCCAATCGGGGTCGGAAGGAAGAGGATCCGACGGGGCCGACACGGTCGACGTCCACGTCGACTCCGACTCGCCGTCGTCGATGGTGCGTAGAGCCAGCCGAACCGCATCGCGGTACGGCGTCAGACCACCCTCCGGTCGTTCGACGACGGCGTCGATATCGGTTTCGTGGGCCACCGCGTCGAACTGCAGTGATTCGATGAGCGGCATCGCCAGTCCCCTCGGAATCGGGGTCACCAGACCGATCCAATGGCCGGCCAGCCGCGGGGTGAGAACCGGCAGTACCACCATCTGGCGCTTACGGAGCCCTGCAACGTCCGCGTAGATGTTCATCATCTCGCCGTACTCCATCACGTCCGGGCCGCCGACGTCGTAGGTCCTGCTCTCGGGAAGGTCCGCGTCCGCAGCTCCGAGGAGGTAGTGCAAGATGTCGCGCACTGCGATCGGCTGAATCTTGTTGTGGACCCAGCGCGGTGTCGTCATGACCGGCAGCCTGTTGGTGAGGTGGCGAATCATCTCGAACGACGCCGATCCCGCACCGATGACCACTCCGGCCTGGAGGACGAAGGTCGGCACTTCGGACTCGCACAGAATCGTGCCGACCTCGGCGCGCGATTCCAGGTGCTCGGAAAGCTCCCCCGACTGGGGGTGCAGCCCGCCGAGATAGACGATCCTCGACACTCCGGCCTCCGCGGCGACCGCAGCGACGTTCTCGGCGCTCTCACGCTCGGTCTTCTTGAAGTCGCCGCCGCCGGAACCCATCGAGTGCACGAGGTAGTAGACGACATCGACGTCGGCGAACGCCTTCTTCAGCGAATCGCGGTCACCCAGATCTCCCTGGGCGATCTCGACGTCGTCCGCCCACGGCACTCCCTGGAGCTTGTCGGGGGTGCGGGCCAACACCCGAACCGTGAATCCCGCGTCCAGAAGTCGCGGAGCGAGCCTGCCGCCGAGGTAACCGGTCGCTCCGGTGACGAGGACACGGCGGGCATCGGGGCTGCTGTTGGCGTTCATCGTCTATCGATACCCCCGCGGGGGTATCTCAACCCGATCTCACCTGGCCCGTCGACGTCGGCCGATCAACCCAGGGCGATCAGACCCACCGCGCCGAGAGCGACGACCATCCCAACCTGCTGCAGTCTGCCGACACGCTCGCCGAGCATGACCATCGCCAGGAGCACGGTCGCCGCGGGATACAGCGATGCGATGACACTGACCAAGGACAGCAACCCACCCTGGTACGCGTAGAGCAGGGCGGCGTTCGCCACGACGTCGAGAATGCCGACGAACGCAGCGAGCTTCAGCACACTGCCGTGCGGCAGCGCGAAATGACCGGAGGCGAGCGCAACACACCACACCACCGCCGTCGCCGACGCGCGAGATGCCGCCAGCGGCCACAATCCCGATCCGTCGCCGATCTGATGGAGGCAGATGAACGCGAGCGCGAACGTGACACCCGATCCGACGGTCAACCACGCCACCGTCGGGGTGAATTTCATCTCGCGACCACCGGCTACTTCACCCGTCGTGTCGTCGGGAGACTCCTTGCTGACGAGGAGAACCGCGATCAACGCCAATGCGATACCCACGAATGCGAGCGCACCCGGACGCTCCCCGATCGCGAATCCGGCGACGACGGGTATGCCCGCCACCAGCACGGCGGTCAGCGGAGACACGACCGCCATCGGGCCTGACGCGAGCGCGAGGTAGAACCACCAGACGGCCAGGCCACCTGCCACTCCCGACGCCAAGCCCCACAGAATGGGCACCAAAGAGATCTGGCCCCCGACGAACGGCGCCACGATCAGCACGATCACCAACGAGAACGGGTAGGAGACGATCACCACTCGCAGGGCCGCCACCCGACGGGACGCCACACCCCCGACGAAATCGCTGACGCCGTATCCCACCGCGGCGACGAGTGCGAGCAGGATCGCGGTCAGCGCGAACCCCTCACCGCTCGCCCCTCACCGCATACCCCCTCACCGCATACCCTTGATGCGGCGGCCGAGTTCCCTGGTCACTTCACGCTCGGCGGTGCGACGGGCCAGGTCCTGGCGCTTGTCGTAGTCCTGCTTACCCTTCGCGAGGGCAAGTTCGACCTTGACCTTGCCGTCGGAAAAGTACATCGACAACGGTACGAGGGTCAGCGACCCTTCTTTCGTCTTCCCGACGAGTCGCTCGATCTCGCGCTTGTGCAGCAACAGTTTTCGGGTGCGTCTGGGCGCATGGTTGGTCCAACTCCCCTGCGTGTACTCGGGGATGTGCAGCCCGCGCAACCAGATCTCGCCGTCGTCGACCGTCGCGAACGAGTCCGCAAGCGACGCTTTGCCTTCACGCAGGCTCTTCACCTCGGTGCCCACGAGCGCGATACCGGCCTCGTAGACGTCGAGAATCGAGTAGTGGTGGCGCGCCTTGCGGTTCGTCGCAATGGCCTTGCGGCCCTTCTCTTTCACTTCAGGGCCCTTTCTCAAGCGCTGTTCGTCCGTGCGTACGCGCTCTCTGCGCTGTCCGCTCCAGCATAGAACCGTGTCGCAAGCACTTTTCTTCCGGATGGACTCGGCCGAATCGGGAACCTACTCGCGGACGTACAACCGCAACGTGATGTACGCGGTGACCGACGCCATACCGATGCCGACGAGCGCCAGGAACGGAGAGACGAGCAGAACGTCGCTGTTGGAGATTCGGGCGAGAATGTTGGCGTCGTACACCTCCGACAACACGTCGTCGATGAAGAGGTTCTTCGCGGTGAACAGCCCCGCAATCGCGAGCCCGGATCCGATCAGCGCAGCCACCACGGCTTCGAGCAGGAAGGGCAGCTGGGTGTACCACCTGGTTGCACCGACGAGTCGCATGATTCCCACCTCGGTGCGGCGGGTGAACGCCGCGATCTGAACCATGTTCGCGATCAACAGAACCGCGGCCACGGCTTGAACGATCGCGATGGCGAATGCTGCGTTGCGTACACCGTTGAGCACACTGAACAGACGCTCGACCAGGTCTCGCTGGTTGAGCACGCTCTGCACTCCCGGCTGACCGGCGAAGTTGTCGTTGATGACGCCGAAGCGTTCGGGATCACTGAGCTTGACCTTGAAAGAGGCCGGGAAGCTGTCCGGGCTGACCAGCTCCGCGAGTTCCGGTTGATCCTTGAACACGCGCTCGGTCGCATCTTTGACTGCGTCGTCGCGGTTGAGGTACTGAACCGACACCACGGACGGTGTCTGCTCGAGTTCGCTGCGCAACGTGGAGCACGTGGATTCCGCGCAGTCCGGATCGGTCGCCGAGATGTCGTCGGTGAGGAAGATCTGTACTTCGACGCGGTCCAGGAAGATCTGCTGCGTCTTGCCCGCCATCTGCACCACGAGCAGTCCGCCTCCGAACAGGCCGAGCGAAATGGCCGTCGTCAGAATCATGGCGATGGTCATGGTGATGTTGCGGCGAAGTCCGGTCAGGACTTCGCTGAAAATGAAACTTGCGCGCATCGGGGAATCCGGGCCCTTCGGTGGTGTCTGCAGTCGTCGATGTCTGTAGTCGTCGATGTCTGTAGTCGTGGCGGCAGAAGTGCGGCGGCGTACTACCTACCGACGCCGTAGACCCCTCGGGCCTCGTCACGCACCACTCTGCCGTTGTCCAGTTCGATGACCCGCCGACGCATCGAGTCGACGATGTGGTTGTCGTGGGTCGCCATCAGCACCGTCGTTCCGGTCCTGTTGATCCGCTCGAGCAGCATCATGATGTCCTGGCTCGTGTCCGGATCGAGGTTTCCCGTCGGTTCGTCGGCCAGCAGCACCAGTGGGCGGTTCACGAAGGCCCGGGCGATGGCGACGCGCTGTTGCTCACCACCGGACAGCTCCGTGGGCAGTCGATCCGACTTGCCGCCGAGCCCGACCAGATCCAGGACCTCGGGCACCGTCCGCTTGATCATCGATCGCGGCTTGCCGATGACCTCGAGCGCGAAGGCCACGTTCTCCACGACCGTCTTCTGCTGCAACAGACGGAAGTCCTGGAACACGCACCCCATGCTCTGTCTGAGCTTCGGCACGCGCCGCGAGGACAACCGGTTCACGTGGAAGTCCGCGACGTGGATGTCGCCGGAGGTGGGTGTCTCCTCCTTCAGGAGAAGGCGCATGAACGTCGACTTCCCGGATCCCGACGGTCCGATGAGAAACACGAAGTCGCCCTTGTCCACCGACACCGTGACGTCGTCCAACGCCGGCCTGGTGGATGTCTTGTAGGACTTGGAGACATTCGAGGTGCTGATCACGGGTCGCCAGTGTAGCCCTTACCTACCGGTAACCGACTCGGCTCGACATGTGTGTTGCCTGAGGAATCCTAGGGAGATCCGGTGGCCGTCGGGGCCTGCGGAGCAGGGGGTAGCAGGGACCGCAGTTGCGGCGGCACCGTCAGCCCCGGCAGGTACGTCGGATCCTGCGTTGCCGACGTACCGGTCTGCCCTGTGGGCGATCCGGGGTCACCTGACACCCCGGGCGCGCCGGACTGCTCGTCGGTGGCGGACGGATCGACCGTGGTGGTCGGAGAAGGAGTTGACGTGTACGTCGGCTGGTACGTCTGTTGCGGCGCCTGCGTCGGGTAGCTCCCCGGGTCGACCGCCGTCGGTCCTTGAACGTCTTCTCGCTGCGCGGTGACGACCTCGTCCACCTGTACGTACAGCAGTCCGGTCAGTACGAAGCAGACACCGAAGAACAGCGTCGACGTCCGCACGCCACGAATGCGGTTCGGAATTCTCCAGCTTCTCCAGTTACGCGGCTGCGCGTCGGTGTCCGTGTCCGGTCGAGGTTCGGTCACAGCTCCTCCTCGCGATCCCGGCGGGCGCCGTCCGGTGCGACTCCTGCGGTCGACACGTCCGGGCTGACGCTGATGCCCTCGGGCTGCAGCGCTGCTGCCACCCGAACACGTAGTTCCCGGCCGACCTGGAACTGCTTGCCGGGAAGAGTCCGAGCCACGAGCCGCACGTTGACCTGGTCGACCTCGATGGATTCGACCCCCATGACGGTCGGTTCGTCCAGCAGCAGCGGCCGCAGACGGCGGTCCTCGAATGCCGTGTGTCCCACGCGGCGGAGGATCTCGTTGACCCGGTTCAAGTCCGCGATGGACGGGATCGGCACGTCCACGACGGCGCGTGCCCAGTCCTTGGAGAGATTGATGGCTTTGACGATCTGGCCGTTGGGGACAGTGATGACTTCCCCGTCGACGCTCCGAACGCGGGTGACGCGCAGCGTCACGTCCTCGACGGTGCCTTCCGCGTCCTCTGCCGAGCCGTTGACGGCGATCTGCACGACATCACCGAACCCGTACTGCCGTTCGGTGATGATGAAGAATCCGGCCAGGATGTCCTGCACGACCCGCTGCGCACCGAAACCCAGTGCCGCACCGATCACCGTCGCGGGAGCGACGAGGCCACCGACGCCGAAGCCGAGCCTCCTGAGCACCTCGATGGTCACCAGGATGTAGACGAGAGTGACAGCGACCCAGGTGATCACCTGAGCGAGTGCGTGCCGATGCTTTGCTGCCTCGGACCGCACCAGGGCATCGCTGTGTTGATAGTTGGAGTCGATGCGTGAGGTGATCCGCGTACCTGTCCACGTGATGAGACGCGCGACCAGGAGTCCTCCGAGGATGTACAGCACAATTCCGAGGCCGTTGAGTTGGACCTCCGGTGTTACCGAGAACGACAGTGCTGTGTTCATCGTGTGTCTACTCGTCCCCCCGCATACGCCATCGAATTCCTGCTTCCAGGAAACCATCGATGTCGCCGTCGAGCACGGTGGAGGGGTTGTTGACCTCGTACTCGGTGCGCAGATCCTTGACCATCTGGTACGGATGCAGCACGTAGGAGCGCATCTGGTTACCCCAGGAACTTCCGCCGTCGCCCTTGAGGGCGTCCATCTCGGCGCGCTCTTCCTTGCGCTTGACCTCGAGCAGCTTGGCCTGGAGGACCCGCATCGCGGACACCTTGTTCTGCAGCTGCGACTTCTCGTTCTGACACGTCACGACGATTCCTGTGGGAATGTGCGTCAGACGCACGGCCGAGTCCGTGGTGTTGACGGACTGTCCGCCCGGACCGCTGGACCGATAGACGTCGACTCGGATGTCACCCTCGGGAATCTCGATGTGATCGGTCGTCTCGACGACCGGAAGCACCTCGACCTCGGCGAACGAGGTCTGCCGTCGTCCCTGGTTGTCGAACGGGCTGATCCTCACGAGGCGGTGGGTGCCCTGCTCGACCGACAGCGTGCCGTAGGTGTACGGAGCCTTCACCGCGAAGGTAGCGCTCTTGATTCCGGCCTCTTCGGCGTAAGACGTGTCGTAGACCTCGACGCCGTAGCCGTGCTTCTCCGCCCAGCGGATGTACATGCGCATGAGCATCTCGGCCCAGTCCGCGGCGTCGATGCCGCCTGCACCGGAACGAATGTTGACGAGCGCGTCGCGTTGGTCGTACTCACCGGAGAGAAGCGTGCGCACCTCGGCCGCGGCGATGTCCTCGCGCAGCGATGCCCGCTCGGCGTCGGCATCGGCCGTCGCCGACGCTGCTGCGTCGCCTTCTTCTCCTTCGGCCAGCTCGTAGAGCACCGGCAGATCGTCGAGGCGCCCCCGCAGTTCCTCGACGCGGCGGAGTTCGGCCTGCGCGTGCGAGAGCTGACTGGTGACCTGCTGAGCGTGTTCCTGGTCGTTCCACAGGTCCGGCGACGCAGCCTGATGTTCGAGCTCGTCGATCCGGCGACGTAGTTCCTCGACGTCGAGAACCGACTCGATCGTCGTGAGGGTGATGTCGAGTTCGTTCAGGTCCGCGGAGACGTCAGGATGCACGAGATCGAAGTTTACCGGCCGCGGCGCACTCGCCCGACCAACGCTGCCCGACGAGCAGGATTTCTACGGTGCCGACGGGCCCTTCCAAGGGCGTGAGCAGGCACGGTTGTGGATCGCGAGCCCTGGCCCGAACGTCGATCTCCTGTTAGTTTTCTCGGCATCGACACATACGCATGCGACCATGCCGCGCACCCCCTGCTGTTGGTTGCGCGCCTCCACGTCGATTTCTGCAGGACCGGCGCCAGTCTCTGTCGCTGACCACGGTTCACCCCGACCGCAGGGGTGCCCACAGTCGGCGCCATCTGCGCAGCCCCACCCCACGCAGAAACTTCTGGAGGAGAATCGATGTCGGTCACCGACGAGTACCTGAAGAACAACGAGGCGTACGCGGCACAGTTCACCGGACCGCTCCCGCTTCCACCGTCGAAGAACGTTGCGGTGGTGGCATGCATGGACGCGCGTCTCGACGTCTACCGCATTCTCGGATTGAACGAAGGCGAGGCGCACGTCATCCGCAACGCAGGTGGCGTCGTCACCGACGACGAGATTCGGTCGCTCGCCATCAGTCAGCGTCTGCTCGGGACCAAGGAGATCATTCTGATTCACCACACCGACTGCGGAATGCTGACGTTCACCGACGACGAATTCAAGAACGGCATCCAGGACGAGATCGGCATCAAGCCCAACTGGGCGGCCGAAGCGTTCCCCGACCTCGACGCCGACGTGCGGCAGTCGCTCGCGCGGATCGAGCAGAGCCCGTTCGTGACCAAGCACGACTCGGTGCGCGGATTCGTCTTCGACGTCGCGACCGGGAAGTTGAACGAAGTCACGGCCTGACGTGCACAGCGCCCGGGGTGACGGTGCCACCGACACCCCGGGCATTAGTGTTTGACGCGTGACTTTTTCTGCCGCTGACCTGCAGCTCGCACTGTCCATCGCCGACCGGGCCGACGCCATCACGCGGGATCGTTTTCTCGCTCTCGACCTGGTGGTCGACGACAAACCCGACCTCAGCCCGGTCAGCGACGCCGACCTCGCCGTCGAGAACAAGGTGAGGTCCATCCTCCAGGACGAGCGGCCGGACGATTCCGTCCTGGGCGAAGAGTTCGGTGGCGACGCTGTCTTCGACGGGCGGCAATGGGTCGTCGACCCGATCGACGGAACCAAGAATTTCGTGCGAGGTGTGCCGATCTGGGCCACGCTCGTCGCGTTGCTCGAAGACGGCATTCCGGTGGTGGGCGTGATCAGTGCTCCGTTGCTGAACCGGCGCTGGTGGGCGTCCAAGGACGGGGGCGCGTGGACGTCCTACGACGGCGGCGAACCTCGTTCCATCACAGTATCGTCGGTTCGCGAACTGAGCTCTGCCAGTTTGAGTTTCGCGAGCCTGTCCGGCTGGCAGGAGCGTGGGCTGCGGGATCGATTCGTCGACCTGACGGACGAGGTGTGGCGGGTTCGCGGGTACGGCGACTTCTTCTCCTACTGCCTCCTCGCCGAGGGCACCCTCGACATCGCGACCGAACCCGAGGTGTCGCTGTGGGACCTGGCACCCCTGGACATCCTGGTTCGGGAAGCAGGTGGGCGCTTCTCCTCACTCGATGGCGCCGCAGGCCCGCACGGCGGAAGCGCAGTGGCCACCAACGCCCTTCTGCACGACGAGGTTCTGACGCGGCTCCGCCGCACGTGAGTGGAAATCTAGGCCAGGGCCAGGAGCGGAGCCTGCGGAGCGACCAGAAGACGCGACATTTCCACTCACAGGAAAGCTGCGAACAGCAATGCCAACAACGGGGTGATGCCCTGGATCACGGCCGGGCGGAAGTACTTCCGCCCGCCGGTGGCCAGCACGAACGCGGCACCGACGATGCTGAGGCACGAGAACACGACGATCGCGTCCCCGGCGTCGCCTCCGAGGAACAGGCCCACGACGATTCCCACTGCCAGAAACAGGTTGTAGAAGCCCTGATTGAAGGCCATCGGGCGGACCACATCGGCGTCGGCCTGACTGGCGACTCCGAATCTGCGCCAGACGGCGGGCTTGGTCCACGCGACGGATTCCATGAAGAAGATGACCACGTGCAGCGCGGCGGCGACGGCAGCGAAGATCGAAGCGATGACAGGCATGCTCGAATGCTCCCACAACAGGTGTGACGTGCGCGAAGGGCCAACTTCTTACTCGGGAGTAGACAGCTAACTTACCCGGGAGTAAGATAGATCCCGTCCGAGCCCGACGCCGAGAAACAGCTGGTGATCATGAGCAAGCAAGACAGTGTCATCGAGACGAAGCGCAAGGCGCCTCGCGATACATCCGCAGTTGGCCTCAACCCGTTCAAGCGAGACGCCATCGGCACCGCCATGCGTGTGCTCACGGCAATCACCGGGTCCGACCTCGCGGAGAAGTACAACCTTCGCCAGACCATCGACCGCGTGACGTACGAGAGCACCAAGACGGGTTTCAAGACCCTCGGCGCCGCCAACCGCACGTTCGCGAAGGTCACCGGAGGCGACAAGCCGAAACGCCTCGAGGACGCCGCGGTCAAGAACCTCGACTACTTCGACCTGACTCCGGACGACGAACAGCGCATGATCGTCGAGACCGTCAAGGAGTTCGCCGAGGAGATCCTCCGACCCGCAGCGCACGACGCAGATGCGGCAGCATCGTCGCCCGAGGATCTCGTTCGTCGCTCTGCTGAACTCGGCATCACCTTCATCAACGTTCCCGAAGAACTCGACGGCGCGGCCACCGAGCGTGGCGCCGTCACCAACGCATTGGTGGCGGAAGCGCTTGCCCACGGCGACCTCGGACTCGCGCTTCCCATCCTCGCGCCGAGCGGTGTCGCGGTCGCGTTGACGCAGTGGGGCACCGACGCGCAGCAGAAGACGTACCTGCCCGCGTTCGTCGGCGAGAAGGTCCCGGGTGCGGCCGTCGTGGTCAACGAGCCGCGTGCACTGTTCGACCCGTTCGCTCTGCAGACCAAGGCCGTGCGCTCCCCCAGCGGATTCAAGCTCAACGGCGTCAAGAGCGTCGTGCCTGCGGCGGGTAGCTCCGAACTGTTCGTCGTTGCCGCCGAACTCGAAGGCAGGCCTGCGTTCTTCATCGTCGAGTCCGACACCAAGGGTCTCGTCGTCGAAGCCGATCCGAGCATGGGTCTGCGTGCCGCCGGACTGGGTCGACTCGTACTGACCGACGTCGCGGTTCCGGAATCCGCACTGCTCGGTGATGGAGACGCAGATCAGCGCGCACTCGACTACGCCGACGCCATCAGCCTTGCCCGGCTCGGCTGGTCCGCTCTCGCAGTCGGCGCAGGCCAGGCCGTCCTCGACTACGTGATCCCGTACGTGAACGAGCGCGAGGCGTTCGGCGAGCCGATCAGCAACCGCCAGGCGGTTGCGTTCATGGTCGCCAACATCGCGATCGAGCTGGACGGGCTGCGCTTGGTCACTCTTCGCGGCGCATCGCGAGCCGAGCAGGGCAAGTCGTTCGCACGTGAAGCAGCACTCGCCCGCCGCCTCGCCGCCGAGAAGGGCATGCAGATCGGTTCCGACGGTGTGCAGTTGCTCGGTGGACACGGATTCACCAAGGAACATCCGGTCGAACGCTGGTACCGCGATCTCCGCGCTGTCGGTGTCACCGAGGGCATCGTCCTCATCTGATTCGCCCCCATCCTCGTAGGCAACTCATCGGTCAAGGACTGAACTCATGATCAATCTAGAACTTCCCAAGAAGCTTCGGGCACAGGCGAATCAGGCTCACCAGGTTGCGGCCGAGATCTTCCGCCCGATCTCTCGCAAGTACGACCTCGCCGAGCACGAGTACCCCGTCGAACTCGACACCATGGCATCCATGGTGGAGGGAATGTCCGACGCCGGTACCGAGGTCGGCGGCGCCGCTGGTGGCCGGGAGAAGGACAGCGAGAGCGCTCCGAAGCCCAGCAAGACCGCCAATGCCAACGGCGGCAACATGGCTGCGTTGGTCAACGTCATCGAAACCTGCTGGGGCGATGTCGGTTTGACACTGTCCATTCCGTACCAGGGCCTCGGCAACTCCGCCATCGCGGCCGTGTCCACCGACGAGCAGCTCGAACGCTTCGGCAAGGTGTGGGCATCGATGGCCATCACCGAACCGAGCTTCGGCTCGGACTCCGCTGCCGTGACGACGACTGCGGTGCTCGACGGAGACGAGTGGGTCCTCAACGGCGAGAAGATCTACGTCACCGCCGGTGAACGCTCGACGCACATCGTGGTGTGGGCGAGTGTCGACCGTTCCAAGGGCCGCGCGGCGATCAAGTCCTTCGTCGTACCGCGTGACGCACCGGGCCTGAGTGTTGCTCGGCTCGAGCACAAGCTCGGTATCAAGGCGTCGGACACCGCCGCTCTCCTGCTCGAGGATTGCCGAATCCCGAAGGACAACCTCCTCGGTTCCGCCGAGGTGAACACCGAGAAGGGTTTTGCGGGCGTCATGCAGACGTTCGACAACACTCGCCCGCTCGTCGCAGGTATGGCCATCGGTGTGGCTCGTGCCGCCCTCGAAGAACTGCGCTCCATCCTCGACGAGGCCGGCGTGGAGATCTCGTACACCACTCCCGCCTACAGTCAGCATGCCGCGGCAGCCGAGTTCCTGCGTCTCGAGGCCGATTGGGAGGCGTCTCATCTGCTCGCGCTGCGGGCCGCGTGGATGGCCGACAACAAGGAGCCGAACTCGCTGCAGGCGTCGATGGCCAAAGCGAAGGCCGGCCGCTCGGCCACCGACATCACGCTCAAGGCCGTCGAACTGGCAGGCAGCTACGGCTACTCGGAGCGCCTTCTGCTCGAGAAGTGGAGCCGTGACGCGAAGATTCTCGACATCTTCGAAGGCACCCAGCAGATTCAGCAGTTGATCGTCGCCCGTCGTGTTCTCGGAAAGACATCCGCCGAACTGAAGTGATGCAGTTGTGACGACGTGGCCCCGTGGACCGTGAGGTTCGCGGGGCCACGTCGCGTATCGACGGAAGAATCGGGTGTCCACCGAAAAACTTCTTCGGGTCGTGTCGAAGACGGCGTATCCCGTTCGTCGTCATCATGTACGCAGACAGAAGAGCAATTCGATGGAGGACACCATGAAGTACATGCTGCTGATCAACGCACCGCGTGCCGATTTCGACAACGGATGCACGCCGTCGGACTGGGTGCAGTACGGCAAGGAGATGCAGGACGCAGGCGTATGGGTCACCGGTCACGCACTGGCCGACCTCACGACGGCGACGACCGTGCAGGTCGATTCGTCCGGAGAACGCAGCATCACCGACGGACCGTATGCGGAGACCCGCGAGGTTCTGGGGGGCTTCGAGATCATCGATGTCCCCGACCTCGACGCCGCGTTGGACTGGGCCGCACGGTGCCCCGGTTCCAAGGGCGGGGGCACCGTCGTCGTCCGTCCTGTCGCCGAGTACTGACGGCGTCACGCCGTGTCCGACGACGTACGCGCCTCCCTCTCGGACGTCTTCAGGGAGGAGCACGGGCGACTTCTGGCGTCGATGGTGCACCGCTACGGCGACATCGACCTGGCCGAGGAAGTCACCTCGGAAGCGATCGAGGTTGCGTTGCAGCGTTGGCCGATCGACGGAGTACCCACGAAACCTGGCGCCTGGCTGTTGACCACGGCCAGGCGCAGGGCGGTCGATCGCCTCCGCAGAGACCGGACGCTCTCGACCAAGCTGGCGATACTTCAGATCGAGCAGGATCGCGCAGGCATCGGGCAGCGAACCGAGTCGCTCGCGGCCGGCGCCTTCGACGACGTGCCCGATGAACGGCTGCAGATGTTCTTCATGTGCGCGCATCCAGCACTGAACGTCGACGACCGAGTTGCGCTCACGTTGCGTTGCCTCGCGCAGCTCACGACCGCCGAGGTGGCCCGGGCTTTCATGATCCCGTCATCGACTGCGGGTCAGCGAATCTCACGGGCCAAGAAGAAGATCCGAGAGGCCCGGGTTCCGTTTCGAATACCCGGCCCCGACGAGCTGCCCGCCAGACTGACGGTGGTGCTGCAGGTCGTGTATTCGATTTTCACCGAGGGGTACGCGGCGTCGAGCGGTGACGACCTGGTCCGTGTCGATCTTGCCGACGAGGCAATCCGGCTCGCCCGTATCCTGCAGGCACTGCTGCCCCGCGAACGGGAAGTGACGGGATTGCTGGCGCTCATGTTGTCGGTTCACGCACGCTCTGCGGCACGAGTGGACGGCGACGGAACGCTCGTGATGCTCGACCAGCAGGACCGGGCCCGGTGGGATCGGGAGATGATCGGCGAGGGAGCCGACCTGACCGTGCGGGCGCTGACGGGCGTAGCCGCCGGCCCCTATTCGGTACAGGCCGCAATTGCAGCCCTCCACGTAGAGTCGGAAACGTGGGAGACCACCGATTGGGCGCAGATCGTGGAGCTGTACGGCGTGTTGATGTCGCTCGCCCCGTCTCCCATCGTCGCTGTGAACCGAGCAGCCGCAATTGCGGTGCGCGACGGGCCGGTCGCTGGGCTGATGGAGCTCGACGCGTTGGCCGACGAACCCGCCCTGCAGGCCTACTCGCCGTATCACGCTGCTCGCGGCGACGTACTCAGCCGCCTCGGTGCATCGTCGGACGCAGCGACCTGTTTCGAGCGCGCGTGCGCGACTGCCGGGTCGATACCCGAGCGCGATTACCTCCGACGGCGGGCCGACGAAGCTCGGGAGGCCGCGGGCTCGTGATGCCCGAAACGGACTGCAGGGTCACTGTCGGATGGACGAGTCCGACGCTGCCCGCTCGGGGCCGGAACCGACACTCATAGACTGAGAGGACTGCAGGAATCGATATTCGATGGAAGTGAGGGCAACGATGTCCGAGTGGGCGAAGAAGATCAAGGACGAAGCCAAGGGACTCATCGCCGAGGCCGAACAGGAGCTCACGGCTCTCGAGGGGGTCGATACCGTCGACCTCACCGCGGACGAGACGGATGAATCGTCCGCAGCGAGCACGGAATCGGATTCCTCGAGCTAGTTGCCGACCCGCAGTTCGGCCGGGATCGCGCGCGATCGATGCGAAGCAAGGGCGTCGACGACCATCTGATGGTCGTCGGCTTCCGGCAGGCCCGAAATCCCGATGACGCCGATGAGTGACCCCGCTACTCGAATGGGAACAGCTCCGCCTGCTGCTGCGTATCGACTGTTGTCGTACCGCGATTCCGCGTCGAAGTCCCGACCTTCCGATCGATACTGACTGCCTACCCCGTACGACGAAAAATTGTGTCGGCGAACGGTGTTGATCTTGTAGCCGACCCAGTCGTCGTTCACGGCCGTGCTGCCGGCGACGGCCGCGTGAAAAACCCGCTGCTCGCCGAACACGATCGATACGACTATCGGCAACCCCGTGCCTCGGGCTGCGGCAACCAAGGCAGATCCGACAGCCCAGGCATCGTCGTAGTCGAAGCGCTCGAAGCCGATCAGCTTCTCCTGCTCCACGACTCGCGCATGCACAGCGGCCCACCGTGCCTGTTCCTCGTTCACATCTGCCATTGCCGTCTCCTGTCGCGGACCATTAAGTCTTTATGTCCTGACAAACTACCGGAAGAGCACTGAAGGCCGGCCGAGTGGAGTAAATGCGAGCAGAAGGGCGCTCACCTCGGGTACACAGCAAAGAACCCGGCACCGTCGAACGGTGCCGGGTTCTTACTTTGGTAGCGGGGACAGGATTTGAACCTGCGACCTCTGGGTTATGAGCCCAGCGAGCTACCGAGCTGCTCCACCCCGCGTTGCAAGAGATGAAGTTACCCGAAGGTGTCCGCCGGATGCAAATCACGTGCACAGCCGTCGACAACTACACCGTTGCGTCGTTCGACATGCGAATTACCGGAAAAAGCGGCCGAAACCAGTGCGCTGGACCACACAAACCACGTGAGACATCACACATAACAGCTATGTAACGAACGAGACTCGAATGCATTCCAAGGCCGTCCCACCTGCGATTTCACCAATATCCGTCTCACATGGTGGACAGTGGGTTCCCGAATTCTTTGTGTGACGTCACGACGATCCTCGACTACCTTCACGGTCGGCCCTACAACGCAGGGTCAGTACCGCCCCCGCCGCTGCATCGCTCTGCCCCGCGGGGAACGGTTCCCCGATACGCACGGGGGCAGAGCCGCAACACGTACGACGCCGCGCACCGAGTCCTCGCGCCGGCCTCTCGTACACGGTGCCTGGAGACGATCACGAACGATCGTCGTCCCCTGGCTGGGTTGCGCAGGCAAGCGCGGAGAGGATTCACCCCGCATGACCAAGGAAATTCATTTCGGCAAGCGTGCACTCGGATGGGCCGCCGTCACCGGCGCCGTCGTTGCGATTCCCCTCGGCCTTTCCGTGGGCACCGCCAGCGCAGCCGAGCACAACTGGGACGGCGTCGCACAGTGCGAGAGCGGCGGCAACTGGAACATCAACACCGGAAACGGTTACTACGGCGGCCTGCAGTTCTCGCAGAGCACCTGGACCGCCAACGGCGGCACCGGATCGCCGCACAACGCCTCGAAGGCAGAGCAGATTCGCGTTGCCGAGAACACGCTGCAGAGCCAGGGTGTCGGCGCATGGCCGGTCTGCGGCCAGAACCTCACCACCGGTGCATCCACCCCGGAGCCCGAGGCAGCCCCCGCTGCACCGGCCGCACCCGCTGTCGAAGAGGCACCCGCTGCTCCCGCAGCACCGGCACTTCCGGTCGCGCCGGAGTTCCAGGCACCGGCGCAGCAGGCTGTCGATCAGGCAACCGCAGCAGCCAAGCAGGGCTTCGACGCCGCGAAGGGCATCGCAGACCAGTACGGCCTGAGCGCTCAGTTCGAGCAGCTCGTCAGCACCAACCCGGTTCTCGCGTCGATCGGACGCTGAATCCGTCCGCAGGATTGACCTGCTGACACACGAAGGCGCCCGCACCGCTTCAGGAAGAGAAGCGATGCGGGCGCCTTCGTGTGTGCGGCTGCCGGATCAGTACACGGTCAGTTGGCGTTGTACGCGTCGATGGCCTGTTGAAGGGCATCGAACGCGTCACCCAGACGACCCAGGTCGCCGCTCTGCTGCGCAGACCTGACGTCGGCCAGAGCAGAGTTCAGACGCTGCACCTCCGCGGCCGATGGCTGACCACCGGTTGCCGGCGGCGTCGTCGCCGGTGCCGGCGCCGTTCCCTGCTCGGTGCCGTTCGCAGTGTCGGGCGCTTCTGCCGTCGACTGCGGATCCGCGGCGTCACCTCCCGGTGCCGTCGCCGCGGTACCTGTACCCGATCCGAAGACCTGGTCCAAGGCCTCGGACAACGTTGCGGCGTACCCGACGCGGACGCCGCCTCCCGAACCGGGCTCGCGGTAGCTGACGAGAACCCTGGTCAACTGTGGGAACGTCGACGTCGACGCCGTGTTGCGCTCGGTGTACAGCGGTTCGACGTACAGAATGCCGCCGTTCGCGATGGGCAGGGTCAGCAGGTTGCCGTACTGAATCGTGTTGGACTGCTGAAGAAGCGTCCGGTCCGAGGCCACGCGCGAATCCGATGTCATCGAGTTCTGCGCCTGCTGTGGACCCTGCGTCTGCGTGTTGGTCGGTAGCTGCAGCACCGTGAACTTTCCGTAGTTCTCCGGATCCGAACGCACCGAGATGTACGCGGAGAGAAGTTCACGGTTGAACCCGACCATCGCACTGGTCAGACGGAACGACGGTTCACCGGTCTCCGGATCACCGATCAGCACGTAGTACGGAGGCTGATTCAAGTCCGTTCCGCCGTCCACCGTCGGATCACTGGGAACCGACCAGAACGCGTTGTTGGTGAAGAACTCACTGGGGTTGTCGACGTGATACTTGGCCAGCATCTCGCGCTGGATCTTGAACAGATCCTCCGGGTAGCGGAAGTGCGACCGAAGCTCCGGCGAAATATCCGACTCCGGCTGAACCGAATCCGGGAACACACCCATCCACGCTTTCAACACCGGGTCGGTGTCGTCGACCTGGTAGAGCGTCACGGTGCCGTCGTATGCGTCGACGGTGGCCTTGACCGAGTTCCTGATGTAGGACACTTCCTCGCGCGGGAGCGGCCTGCCGGTCGTGGGCTCGATGCTGTCCGCGGTCAGACCGTCCAGCGACGCCCGCTGCGCGTACGGGAAGTTCTCCAACGTGGTGTAACCGTCGACGATCCAGACGATCTTGCCGTCCACGACCGCCGGGTAGGAGTCCGTGTCGGTCGTCAGCCACGGGGCCACCTTCTGGACGCGGTCCCGAGGATCGCGGTTGAAGATGATCTTGGAGTCGTCACCGATGGCGCCCGAAAAGAGAATGTTGCGCTCGGCATACTTCGCCGCGAAGGCGAGACGGTTGAACCAGTTGCCGACCGAGACGCCGCCCGCACCGGTGTAGGTGTAGTTGGAATCGTCCGTGTCGTATTCACGGTCACCGGCGCCCGTCGCGCCGACGATGGCGTAATCCGGGTCGGCCTGGGCGATCACCTCGCCGTAGTAGATGCGAGGCTGATCGACCGGGATGACCTGATCCTGGCCCTGCGAGGCGATGTCGCTGACGGTGTAGATCGGGTAGCCGCTGTTGCTGGTGGCACCCTCTGCTGTCGGATCCTCGACGGCCGCGTTGACGCGATTGGCCGGCGCGGCGACGAAGCCGTTTCCATGGGTGTAGACCGTGTGGCGGTTGATCCAGTCGGTCTGGTTACCGGTCAGGGACTCCGGCGACAGCTCACGGGCGGCGACGATGTAGTCCTGGAGCTGGCCGTCGATCTCGTAACGGTCGACGTCCAGGGTCGACGGGAAGCCGAAGAAGTTCTTCAGCTGCTGCTGCTGGGTGAACGTGCGAGACAGCACGTTCGGATCCAGAAGACGAGTGTTGGCGATGGTCGTGATGTCCGCGTCGCTCTCGCGCGGATTCTGCGAGCCTTCTCCCGAGTACGGCTGGTACTCCACCTGATCGTCACCGATGCCGTACGCGTCACGTGTCGCGGCGATGTTGCGCTCGATGTACGTACGCTCCTTCTCGGCCGCGTTCGGTCGGACCGAGAACTGCTCCATCAGCAGCGGGAAGACCGCGCCGACGAGAATGGAGGACAACACCAGGAGTGCCGTCGCGAGAGCGGGAACACGCAGATCACGGAGGAAGATCGCGGCGAAAAAGGCTGCAGCACAGATCAACGCGATGGCGAGCAGGATCAGCTTGGCAGGAAGCACCGCGTTGATGTCGGTGAAGCCGGCACCGGTGAAGATGGGTTCTTTGCGACCGCTGGACAGCAGCGAGTACCGGTCCAGCCAGTACGCGATCGCCTTGAACAACACGAACGATCCGGCGAGCACCGCGAGCTGGATGCGCGCCGCGCGGGTCAGAGCGCCCTCACGACCCGCCAGCCGGATTCCGCCGAAGACGTACTGCGTGAGCAGGTTTGCGAAGAATGCGATCAGCGTCGCGACGAACAGCCAGTTCAGGATGAATCGGTAGAACGGCAGATCGAACGAGTAGAAGCCGTAGTCCAAGTTGAACTGTGGGTCGGTGATTCCGAATTCGCCACCGTTGAGGAACAACTGGACCGTCACCCAGTTGGTCTGCGCGATCAGTCCCGAGATGATGCCGAACGCCAACGGTATTCCGATACCGAACAGGCGCAGACGGCTCATCACCGTGGTGCGATAGCGGGCGACCGGATCGTTCGGACCGGCGACCGGAACGAACACCGGCCGATTGCGGTACGCGAGCAGCAGCGACGCGAAGACCACCGCGCCGACGAACAATCCGACGACCAGGAACAGAACGACGCGCGTCAGCAGCGTGGTCGTGAAGACCTGCCGAAAGCCGACCTCCCCGAACCAAAGCCAGTTCGTGTAGGTGTCGATGAGGCGAGGGCCGACAAGCAGCAACGCTGCGAGGACCAATGCCAGAACAAGTAGAATCCGTCCGCGCCGCGACAGCGACGGTAGACCGGTTGGGGCCCTCATGCCCACGTGCCACACTCCAACTTCGGGCGATACACCTAGGTATCGCTGATGGGGTTCGACGGCGCACCGAGTGCGTCGCCTGTCCGATTTGGGAACCACTGTACGGAACGGCGGCACCGGCCGCTGACACCCCTTCGTCCTGCGCGCGCGGACCATGGGTCGGCGACGGCCGAACAGCGGAATGGGAAGATGGGCGGGTGAGCGATTTCAGCGACGACCTGTTCCGTGACGGCGTGGAACCCAACGCCGACAACGATGCCCTCGGTGCCGCTCTCGGGCGGTGCGCGCGCGAGGTCGCCGACTTCGTGGACGGTGAAGGCTGGGGTCAGGTCCCCCAGCTGTTCGCGCTGGTTCCCACCGAACTTCTGGCGGCCGCCGAACCCGGACTGCTCGACGACCTCGCCGACGGTGCGTTGCTCACCCCGATCCAGCAGCACTCGCTACCCGAGGACATCACCGGCGGATCGCCCGCGCTCGACGAATTCCTGGCCACCACGACGTGGCCGGACGGTGTCGTCGGGTGCGCACTGGTGCAGGAGATCGTCGTCCTGCCTCCCACCGCGGAATCGGCACTCGACGACGCACTGGTCCCACTCCTCGCCGACCGAGACGCGGCCGACGACGCCGCCCGCGCCGCCGCCCATGCGCATCCCGACCGCAAGGACGGCAGGCTCATCGCAGCCGTGCTCAAGGACGGTCCGTCCCTGACCCTTCTGCAGTTGCAGCCCGACGAGGACGCGGATCCGTTCGCCCCGGTGGAGCTCCTGCTCTACGAGGGCCTTGCACCCGGCATCGTCGCCGCCCTGCACGCGACATTCGACCTCGTCGAGGACGACTGACCTCGGTTCGTCAGCAGCTGGGCGCGTCTTCCCCACGGCCGAGGGCATCGAGCGAGTCGATGGCTCCGTCGAGCGAGTCGACCTTGACCAGACGAAGTCCGGCAGGAACGTTCTGCGACGCCTCGTCGCAGTTCTGCGACGGCACCAGAAACGTCGTCGCCCCGGCCTCACGCGCAGCGATCAGCTTGTACGGAATGCCGCCGATCGGCCCGACTGCTCCGGCCGAATCGATGGTGCCGGTCCCGGCGACGAAATCGCCGTTGCTCAGCTCGCCGGGACTCAACTTGTCGACGACGGCCAGGCTGAACATCAGACCGGCCGAGGGCCCGCCGACGTCGGCCAGGTTGAACGTGACCGTGAACGGAACGTCGGGCTCCTCGGCAGGTGTGACCCCGAGGTAGCCGGACTCCGCATCGTCGGGACGGGAACCGAGCACCACCGACTCGGTCCGGGTGGCACCGTCCTTCTCCACGACGATGTCGACGGACTCCCCCGGTGAGCGAGCACTGACCGACTCACGCACAGCGCTGACCGAAGCGACGGGCTCCCCCGCCACCGACACGAGCCGCTCACCTTCGTTCAACAGGCCTGCGGCCGGACCGTCGGGCGCCACCGAACCGACGACGAGAACAACGGGCAGTCCCAGATGGTGCAGCGCCGCGAGCTGAGCACTGTTCTCGGACTGTTCGAAATCGGCCTGATTGCCTTCCTGGACCTCTTCTTTCGTCTTGTTCGGCGGATACACCTCCTCGCGCGGGACGAGCCCTTGCCGTCCACTCGCCCAGTAACCGAGCGCTTCGAAGATGTTCAGCTGATCACGCACCGCCACCGTCGTCATGTTCAGATGCCCGGTGGTGGGATCGACATCCGTCCCGTCGATCTGCACGACAGGAACCCCGTCCGCATCACCAAGGGTGTTGTACGTCGGTCCCGGTCCGAGCGCAGCGAACGGAACCGTCACGACGGTACCGACCACACCGAGCACGACAACCGGTACGAGGGCGGCGACAAGAGTGGCAATCCGACGATTCACCCGACAAACATAGATCCGCCGACTGTGACGACGATGTGAGACCCCCGTCAGAACCCACCACGTTCATTCCGCAGGCTCCACTCACAGCCTCCCCGTTCATTCCGCAGGCTCCACTCACAGCCTCCTGGTTCATTCCGCAGGCTCCACTCAAAGCGTTCGCCGTAAGCGTGATCACCAGCGGTGCTGTTCGCGCCCTCGCCTTGTACCGTTGACTTATGAGCAATTTCGGTTTTCAGGGCTCCGACGAGGATCCGGACAAGAAGAAGGATCAGAGCGGTGGCGAGGGCTCCGGCGGTAATCCCGGCGGTTTCGGCTTCGGCACCGAGGGTTTCGATCCTGCGGCCCTGGGGCAGATGCTCACCCAGTTCGGGCAGATGTTGAGCGGCATGGGTGCGCCCGGTGCCGGTGGCTCCGCTGCGGGCCCGGTCAACTACGACCTGGCCAAGCAGTTGGCACGCCAGCAGATCGGGGACTTCACTCCCGTCGGCAAGGGCAAGGCCGACGCGGTCTCCGAGGCCGCTCATCTCGCGGAACTGTGGCTCGACGGCGCGACGACTCTTCCCGCTGGTGCGTCCAAGACGTCGGCGTGGACTCCGGTCGACTGGTTGGAGAACACGATCGACACCTGGAAGAGGCTGTGCGATCCGGTGGCCGAGCAGATTTCCGGAATGTGGACTGCCGGTCTGCCTGCCGAAGCGCAGCAGATGGCGGGACCGATGATGGGGATGCTCACGCAGATGGGCGGCATGGCGTTCGGTTCCCAGCTCGGCCAGGCGTTGGGGCAGCTGTCCAAGGAGGTTCTGACGTCGACCGACATCGGCATTCCCCTCGGACCGAACGGAGGGTCCGCGCTTCTCCCCGAGTCCATCACGGCGTTCACCGAAGGGTTGGAACAACCCGAACGTGAAGTTCTGGTGTTCCTCGCAGCCCGCGAAGCTGCGCACCAGCGCCTGTACAGCCACGTTCCGTGGCTTCGTCAGCGCGTGCTGGCGACGGTCGAGGAGTACGCACGCGGTATCCGGATGGACTTCTCGGCCATCGAGGAAGCCGCGTCGGGCCTCGACCCGGCGTCGCTGACCGATCCGTCGAAGATCGAGGAGATTCTGCAGCAGGGCGCGTTCGAGCCGCAGACGACTCCCGAACAGAAGCAGGCGCTCGAACGACTCGAGACTCTGCTCGCCCTCGTCGAAGGCTGGGTGGAGACGGTCGTCTCCGAAGCCCTCGGGGACAGGCTGCCCGGCGCCGTGGCGCTCGCGGAAACCATTCGTCGCCGACGTGCATCCGGTGGACCGGCCGAGCAGACGTTCGCGACGCTCGTGGGCCTCGAACTTCGTCCGCGCAAGGTTCGCGAAGCAGGCGATCTGTGGCGTCGACTCACCACCGCCGCAGGGATCGAGGGACGCGACGGCGTCTGGGCCCACCCGGACCTCCTGCCGGTGTCGTCCGATCTTGACGACCCGGCCGGGTTCGTCGACGGCGTCATCGGCGGAGGGTCCAGCTCCTTCGACGACCCCATCGCTCAGCTCGAGGCCATGGAGGCTCAGGAACGAGCAGCCAAGAACAAGTCGGACGAGACGGACACGGACGACGGGGACAAGAAGGACGGGGACAAGAAGGACGGGGACAAGAAGGACGGGGACGCCGGCAGCACCGGCTGATCCCGAATTCACGGTCGACGAGGGGTGTGCCGAAATTTTCGGCGCATCCCTCGTTTTGTCTCGATCGCGCTGGTGAGGCGTCCGACGGCCTGTGGATAACCCGTCCTCGACGCCGTCGCCGGGAATGCGTCGTGTGCGACTCTGCGTCCATGTCCGCCCAGGAATCACCCCATCCTGCCCAGCCGGTCCCGATGCTGCGGCGGCCCAGGCTCGACGTACCGGTGTTCTCGCAACGAGACGGCACGATCCGACTCGGGTGGAATCCGGATCGGTCGTTCGTCGTCACGCCTCCGCCGGGTGTCGAGTACGACGTCCTCGTCGATCTATTGCGTCGGCTCGACGGAGTTCATTCGAGAGCCCACACGATCTGGTACGCGGGCACCGTCGGGATGTCCGCCAATGCGATGTCCACACTGCTGGCCGAGCTCGTCGAGGCAGAACTGTTGGTCGAAGGGCGTTCGCGGCCTCACGTTCCCGAGGGAACGACGCAGACCGTGGTGCACGTCGTCGGACGCGGGCCGCTGGCCGACGCTGTCGTCGCGGTCCTCCCGACGTCGTCCTCGATCACGGTCCGGCGTTCCTCGTCGGGGGCGGGCAAAGTCGCGGGCTCCGCCATCACGGCCGGCGATGTCGCGGTTCTCACGGACGACCTGGCCCCTGATCCACATCTCGTGACCGAGCTGGTTCGCGCCAGAACACCGCACGTGCAGGTTCGGTTGCGCGACGGCACGGGCGTGGTCGGTCCGTTCGTCATTCCGGGGACGACGAGTTGTCTCCGGTGCGCCGACCTGACCAGAGGCGGCCTCGACCCACAGTGGCCGCACATCTCCGCGCAGCTCCTCGGCAGCGTCGGGCATGCGGACAAACCCACCGTCCTGGCAGCCGCGGCGGTCGTTCTCGGACAGATACACCAGTTCGTCCGCGACCGTCGACCGTCGTTGATCGACACGACCGTCGAGATCGACCTCGGCTCGCACGTCATCGAACGGCGTCGGTGGACTCGTCATCCGCACTGCGATTGTGCCGTGTGACGAACGACGCGAACACAGGCGCTGTGGCCTGCAGTCTCGGCAGAATGTCGTCCCGTCCGACATGATGGAGGCGTGCCAGACATTCCACGCCGGGGTTCGGCCCGGACAGCCAAACTCGCGCGCATCCCGATCGGTATCGCCGGTCGGGCTGCAGTCGGTTTCGGAAAGAAGTTGGCCGGGGGGAACCGCCAGGAGATCGACTCCGATCTTGCCGCCAAAGCTGCCGAGCAGTTGTTCTCGGTACTGGGCGAGCTCAAGGGCGGTGCAATGAAATTCGGGCAAGCGTTGTCCGTGATGGAAGCCGCCGTGCCGGAGGAGTTCGCCGAACCGTACCGCGAGGCTCTCACCAAGCTGCAGGCAGACGCTCCGCCGCTTCCCGCCGCGAAGGTGCACCGGGTACTGGACAGGCAGCTGGGCACCGCCTGGCGGTCACGGTTCGCTTCGTTCGACGACACCCCGATCGCGTCGGCGAGCATCGGGCAGGTGCACCGTGCAGTATGGTCCGACGGCCGAGACGTCGCTGTGAAGGTGCAGTATCCGGGTGCAGACGACGCGCTCCGTGCCGACCTGAAGACGATGTCGCGGTTTGCCAACACCTTCAGTGCGATCTTCACCGGGGCCGACGTCAAACCAGTCCTCGACGAGTTGATCGCCCGTACGGAGGACGAACTGGACTATCGGATCGAGGCGGCGAGCCAACGTGTGTTCGCGTCGACGTTCGACGGTGACAGCCGGTTCGCTGTGCCCCGCGTGGTGGCGAGTGCACCCAAGGTGCTGGTCACCGAATGGATGAGCGGTACTTCGTTGTCGTCGATCATCGCCGACGGTTCCGTGGAGCAGCGCAATGCCGCGGGTGAGCTTCTGGTGCTTTTCGCGTTCGCTGCGCCCGCACTCGCGGGCCTGCTGCACGCCGATCCGCACCCCGGCAACTTCATGATGCTGCCCGACGGGCGTCTCGGTGTGATCGACTTCGGGGCCACCGCACCGATGCCCGACGGCCTCCCGCCGGTGTTGGGCCGGATGGTCAGGCTGGCGCGGGAAGAAAAGTTCGACGAACTGGTCGAACTGTGTACGGCCAGTGGTTTCGTGATTCCAGGTAGAACGGTGACGGCGAGGGAGATTGCCGATTACCTACGTCCGTTCACCGATCCGATCAGGACCGACTCTTTTCACTTCACCAGGTCGTGGCTGCAGAAAGCTGCTGGTACGGCAACGGAATTCGACAGTGCGCAGTTCAAGACCGCGCGGGCGCTCAACATGCCTGCCGAGCAGGTCATGATCTTCAGGGTGCTGGGCGGACTCGTGGGCATCTGCGCGCAATTGGATGCCTACGCGCCGTACATGGCCATCCTGACGGAGTGGATGCCTGGGTTCTCGGACGAGACCTGATCGGTCTCGTCCGAGAACGGGGCGGATACGCCCGTGGTGTGCAATGGATACGGCGAACACCGGATCGCATCCAGGTCACGCGACCTGCTGCTTCCGCGGCCGTCCACGCGGGCGCTTGCGGGCGATGACGACTCCCTGATCGAGAATCTCACCTCCCCATACTCCCCATGGCTCGGCACGGTCGAGTGCGGCACTCAAACACGTGCGCCGAATGGGACATTCGGCGCACAGCGCCTTTGCTCGCTCCAATTCTCCCGGTGTCTCGGCGAACCAGAGATCCGGATCGGCCACACGGCACGGCACTTCGTCGCCGAGGGTGCCGGCATTCTGGGTGTCCAACGAGGAGGTCTCGCTGGCCGGGGTCGCCTGGTCGCCGAGGTGCGTGGCCGAGTATCGCTCGGTTGCAGCATGTTCGGATCGTTCGTATCGGCATGTCGTCCGGATCGTGGCGGTTGACACGTCGGTCTCCTCTACTTTTCGTGCGGCGTGTTTACGGTTGTTCGGTATCTGAGCGAACCGGTCGGGCCGAGAAGTTCGAATTCGAGGGGACTCATCGAACGAAAAAGGCCACGGTCCGCGTATGCGGGTCCGTGGCCTGTAAGGCAAGTCGAAAGCTCTACCGAGATTTCTCTCGATACCGACTTTCGACCACGGACACCACTGCCGTACGGCGACGGCGGGCTGCGGGGGACGCCTTGGCGGCGAACCACTGGGCGGCAGAAGCTTCGGCCGCTGCAGCGGCTGGAACGACTGCTGCTGGTGCGCAGGCTGCGTCGGCCGCGAGCTGATGCGCTCCGGCGACGCGCACTGCCGCGCCCGTCGACGCGGAAGAGAAGTGAGCGGAGTTACCGAGGACGTGCATCAGCCGTGCGTCGGTCGCGGGTGCGACAGCGCTCGTGACGATCGAATTGAAAATCTTCATGTTCTCCACCTCCTACTTCCGAATCGATATGCGGACAATGTCTGTGGCACGCGGTCTCCCGCGAGCGGTGAAAACAGACTAAACCTGTTGGTCGAAACTGCACAAGTTATTTTCTACCTGCGGCTTTACATCAATTGGTCGATGATTCCCGCACGACGGTCAGGACGTCCTCACCGAAACGTTCCAACTTCTTCGCGCCGATCCCGGGAATGGCCACGAGACCGCGGTCGTCCTGTGGTTGCTGCTCCGCGATTGCCGTGAGCGTCGTATCGCTGAAGACAACGTAGGCAGGCACTTTCAGCTCCCGCGATTTGTCCAACCTCCATGCCTTCAACGCATCGAGCAGAGCAACATCGACGTCCGTCGGGTGACTTTCGCAGCGACCGAGCATGGTCGCCGCCGTTCCGATCAACGGTTTGCCGCACAACCTGCACTTGGGTCCGGACTTCTTGGTCGTCGGAGTGGCGATGCGTGATGCGGGTGAATCCTCGGGAATCAATCCGTTGAGAAAACGCGACCGACGCCTGGATTTGCGACCGCCCTCGTTGCGCGCGAGCGCCCAGGACAGATGCAGATGCTCGCGCGCACGAGTGACGCCGACGTACAGCAGCCGCCGTTCCTCTTCGATCGCGGCGTCGTTGTTGGCACTCGGGTCGCTGCCGAGCGCATGCGAAATGGGCAGCGTGCCGTCGGCGAGTCCGACGATGAAGACAGCGTCCCACTCGAGACCCTTCGCTGCATGCAGCGACGCCAACGTCACACCCTGGACGACCGGTGGATGCCGCGCCTCGGCGCGGGCCGCCAGTTCACCGAGCAGACGATCCAGATCCAGCGCCGGATCCTGCGCCAACAATTCTTCGGTGACCTGTACCAGCCCGCCGAGCGATGCCCACTTCTCCCGCGCCTGCGCACCCGTCGGCTCCGTCGACGTCAAACCGAGCGGCGCCAGTACAGCGCGCACCAGCGACGGCAGGCCGTCGCCGCACTTGGACTCGTCCGGCAGATCTTCCCTGCCGGCGGCGCTGCGAAGAGTCGAAATACCCTGCCGCACTTCAGGTCTGTTGAAGAACCCTTCGCCGCCACGGACCTGGTACGGAATCTGCAACTCCGTCAGAGCCTGCTCGTGCGCCTCCGACTGCGCGTTGATGCGGTAGAGCACCGCGATCTCCGCGGGCGCGACACCCTTGCCGATCAACCTCTTGATCGCCCGAGCGACACCGTCGGCCTCGGCCGGCTCGTCGTCGTACTCGAAGAACTCCGGTTCTGGGCCTGCCGGGCGTTGCCCGATCAACTGCAGCCGAGTCCCGGCGATCCGCCCGCGCGCTGCACCGATCACCCGGTTGGCGAGCGACACCACCTCGGGAGTCGATCGGTAGTCACGCTCGAGACGCACGACGGTGGCGTCGGGAAAGCGTCGCGAGAAATCAAGTAGGTATCGCGGGGTCGCGCCGGTGAACGAGTAGATCGTCTGATTCGCATCACCGACGACCGTCAGGTCGTCACGCTCGCCGAGCCAGGCATCGAGCACTCGCTGCTGCAGAGGCGTCACGTCCTGATACTCGTCCACCACGAAGCAGCGGTACCGCTCACGGAACTCGTCGGCGACGGCAGAATGCTCCTCGAGCGCAGCAGCGGTGTGCAGCAGCAGGTCGTCGAAATCCAGCAGCATTCCGTCGCCGCCGTGCGACTTCAAATCCTCGTACCCGGCGTAGACCGAGGCGACCTTCGCAGCATCGATCGGCACCTCCCGGCGCAGCCGCGCGGCCACTGCCGGGTAGTCCTCGGGTGCGATCAACGAGCCCTTCGCCCATTCGATCTCACCGGCCAGATCGCGCACGGAGTCCGTCGACGTGGACACTCCGGCGCGGTGCGCCGACTGGCTCACCAGGGCGAACTTCCGATCCAGAAGCTGCCAGCCCGTGTCCCCGACCACCTGAGGCCAGAAGTACTTCAGCTGCCTCAGCGCAGCAGCGTGGAACGTGCGGGCCTGCACGGACGGGCCCTCACCACCGACACCCAGTTCTCTCAACCGGCCGCGCATCTCCCCCGCGGCCCTCGCCGTGAAGGTCACTGCGAGGACTTGCCCGGCCGACACGTGACCGGCGTCGACGAGGTGTGCGATGCGCCTCGTGATCGTCCTCGTCTTGCCGGTACCGGCACCGGCGAGAACGCAGACGGGGCCTCGTGGGGCCGCCACCGCGGCCGACTGTTCGGGATCCAACCCGGCGGTCATCGAATCCACAGACATGGTCTCCATCTTGTCAGGGGGTGCCGACACACCCGTCATCCCGTCTGCCGCCTCGGACTCCGCCGGTGCTCACTCGACCGACGGAACAACACATTCGGCATCGGTGTTGAATCGTCTCGTGACTACCACCGAGAACTCAGCACCCGAGTCCCCCGCGGCACTGACCGTCTACTCCACGACGTGGTGCGGTTACTGCAGGCGTCTGAAGACCCAGCTCGACGAAGCCGGCATCGCGTACGCCGAGATCGACATCGAGGAAGATCCGAAGTCCGCCGAGTTCGTCGGCAGCGTCAACGGCGGCAACCACGTCGTCCCGACCGTTCTGTACGCCGACGGCTCGACCGCGACCAACCCGTCACTCGCCGCCGTCAAGAGCGCACTCGGACTCTGATGCCACGCGTGGCGGGTCGGACGCGGTAACGACGCTGCGCAACCTAACCGGCGGAGCCCGCCCACGCTTCGAGCATGCCCCGGGCGATCGAGATCGAGCCCGGCAACAGAAGCCGTGAGTCGGAGTCGGCGGCCCAGTCGCCGACTTCGAGAGCCGCTCGGACCTCGCTGCGGTCGAACCAGTGCGCCTCGGCGATCTCACCGTCCAGGAAGTTCAGCGGAACCTCGGGATCGGCGACGGCGGAGAACCCGATCATCACCGACCGCGGAAACGGCCACGGCTGACTGCCGAGGTACGTGATGTCGGAGACGGTGATGCCGACTTCCTCGCGGATCTCCCGTAGGACGCAGGTCTCGAGCGATTCGCCCGCTTCGACGAAGCCCGCGAGGACCGAGAATCGACGCTCCGGCCACGCCGGAGCCCGGGCCAGGAGGACCTTGTCCGCTCCGTCGTGCACGAGGCAGATGACCGCGGGGTCCGTGCGGGGAAACTGCTCGTGGCCGTTGGACGTGCTGACACGCGACCACCCGGCCGCCGACGGAGTCGTCGCTGCGCCGTCGAGCGCACTGAAGCTTGCACTCGCATGCCAGTTCAGGATCGCGAGCGCGCTCGTCAGGATCGACAGCTGGGTCGCGTCCAGACGCTCACCGATGGTCCGAAGGTCCCCCAGCTCGCCGGTCAGAGCCCCGACGCGCTGCGCCCACAGATGACGTCCGTCGTCGATGCCGAGAAACACGGCGTCCAGCGCGGGTTCCGAACCGAGGTCCGTCGCATCGACGTACACCAGAGAATCGCCCTCGACCCGGAGCCTTCCCCGGTGATCGACCTGCAGTACCTTCGCCGTCGGCCAGCCGCTGCGCAGCGCGTCGGTGTTCTTTCGAAGTTCCTCGGCTCGATCGAGTGGCGAGCGGGACAACAACGGTGGAGAAGCGAGTTCGAATCGTGGCACCACTGAACCCTACTGCGCCCGCTCGGACCCTCGTCCGACCGCGTGGACTGGATCGTCCGCGCGTTCACTCCCCTACGCGGCGGATGTAGAGCAGACGATCCGATGCCTCGACGGCGTCGACCTCGGGCGATCCGACGCGGTACAGCTTGCCTCCGCGCACGACGCCCAACACGATGTCGGTGAGGTGTCGCGGCGACCCGCCCACCTCGTCGCGCTCGACTTCGCGCTCGGCGACAGCGAATCCGGCCTCCGGCGTCAGGAGATCCTCGATCATCTCCACCACGCTCGGCGTCGAGGTAGCGATGCCGAGCAGACGTCCTGCGGTCTCCGAGGACACCACCACCGAGTCCGCACCCGACTGCCGAACCAGGTGAGTGTTCTCGGCCTCTCGTACCGACGCGACGATCTTGGCCTTCGGCGCGATCTCGCGCGCGGTGAGCGTCACCAGCACCGCGGTGTCGTCGCGGTTGGTGGCGACGATGATCGCTGCGGCGTGCTGCGCGCCGGTCAATCGCAACACGTCCGACTTGGTCGCGGAACCGTGCACCGTGACCAACCCCATGTTGGACGCGGAATCGAGGACCGTCTGGTCCGTGTCCACGACGACGATCTCCGACGCGGGAACACCGTCCCCGAGCATGGCGTCGACCGCGGTGCGGCCCTTCGTTCCGAAACCGATGACCACGGTGTGATTGCGCACGCTGCGCCTCCATCGCTGAATTTTGAATGCCTGCCGGGAACGCTCCGTGAGAACCGCGAGCGTCGTGCCGACCAACAAGATGAGGAAGAAGATTCGAAGTGGTGTGATCACCAGAATGTTGACGAGGCGGGCCGACGGCGCGATCGGAGTGATGTCGCCGTATCCGGTCGTGGACAACGAGACCGTCGCGTAATAGAGCGCATCGAGGAAGGACAGTTCGTTGTCCTGAGCGTCCCGATACCCGTCGCGGTCCAGGTACACGATCACCGCGGCCAGCAGCAAGGCCGCGAGCGCGATGAGGATGCGCCGATAGATCGCGCGCCACGGGCTGCTCTGCAACTCCGGAACTCGCAGAACACCCACCAACGCGAAGTCCGGCTTGTCGGTCAGCGTGTCGCCCGCACTCAAGCGGGCACGCAATCTACCAGCCACGTTTCCTTCTCTGCTCTCGTCGCATCTGCACTCGTCGCAGCCCGTTCGTTCACCGCAACGGTCCGGCTGGCAGCCTAACCCCAATCCGCGATTTCGCTCGTGCCGACGCGTCGACCACTGTCGTCGCCGCTTGTGGCACGGTGTAGCCATGACACAGCGCACGAGTCACGCCGCGGCCGCACGACTCGCCGTTCTTCTGGGCGGCGCGGGGGTCCTCCACTTCGTCACCCCCCAGTTCTTCGACATGCAGGTACCCCGCGCTCTTCCGGGCAAGGCGCGCACGTATACGCAGGTGTCGGGAATCGCCGAGCTCGCCGTGGCCGGTGCAGTGGCCGTTCCGGCGACACGGCGCCTCGGTGGCGGGCTCGCTGCAGCGCTCTTCATCGCGGTGTTTCCCGCGAACATCGACATGGCGCGCAGGTTCGTGAGCAACCCCAAGACCTCCCCCGCCGTCAAAGCCGCTGTGCTGGCCCGTCTTCCGCTCCAGATTCCACTGGTGACCGAAGCCCTGAAGGTACGACGACTGTCCTGACGCTCACGATCTCTCGCCGAACTCGATGTCCCGGGTCCCGTCGATGAGGGTCGCGAGCTGCCCGGCGTCGGGCAGGTCGTCCGGAGCGATGGTCCGGCCGCTGCGCACATAATGGAACGCGGCACGCACACGATCCAGAGGAACGGGCTCCGCAGTCGACGCGGACATCAGCTCGGCCCACGCGATGCGATACGCAGCGAGCTGCATGACCACCGACTTCTCCTCGGCGGCAGTCGGCTCCTGCCCCGTCTTCCAGTCGATGACGGTCCATCCACCGTCCGAATCGGCGAACACCGCATCGATCCGGCCCCGAAGTACCGTCCCGGCAACGGACGTCTCGAACGGGACCTCGACCTCGATCGGACTACGAAGCGACCAGTCGGAGTCGAGGAAGGCCTGCTGCAACGTCTCGAGATCGACATCGGCGGAGGCACCCGTGTCCGCCGAGCCCGGTAGCTCGTCGAGATCCAACAACCTCGTCGCTCCGAAGCGTCGCTCGATCCAGGCGTGGAACGCTGTGCCTCGACGCGCCAGAGGGTTGGGAGGAAACGGCAACGGTCGACGAAGTCGCGACGCCAACGCGTCCGGATCTGCGGCGAGATCGACGAGCTGACTCACCGAGAGGTTGTGCGGCAACTCCACATCCACCCTGGTGTGCATACGCTCCTCTCGTTCGGCGAGCAGAGCATCGACGTCGGCAGCCCAGTTCTCCGGATCGGATTCGTCGTCGTGCCCGGAAGGCTGCGACGTGTCCACGCCCAGGACCGCCCTCACTCCACGCTCCACGGCGTCGCGGCGCAGTCCCAGCGGATCTCGCGGCCACAGGGCAGAATGAGGCTGGGCCGCAAGCGGATTCTCCGATCCGTCCTCGGGCGCGGGGTCCCAATGATCGACGACGCCGACAGGGCGGCCGCGATCGGAGCCGTCGTCGAGGACGGCCCGCACCTCACTGAGGAAGTCGGACGGTCCGCGCGGTTTGCTGCTCGTCTCGTCCCAGTGGTGACCCGAGACGAACAGGACCCGTTCCGTCCTGGTGAGCGCTACGTAGAACAGGCGGCGGTCCTCGGCCGACCGGCGACGTGCCAGCGCGTCCTTGTGCCGGTCGATGGCGTCGGCGAGGTCCTTACGGTTGTGCACGTCGTCGAGTTCCAGAACGGGGACGCCCTCGGACGACCGACCGCTGTCGTCGGCGACCGATCTGTCTCCGCGCAGTGTCGGCGGAAGCTCCGCCATCGCGCCGAGCCAGGTCGATGCAGCCGTCGACGACGGAAAAACACCCTTGGACACGTGAGGGACAGCGACGACCTCCCATTCGAGGCCCTTCGCCGAATGCACGGTGAGTACCTGCACTCGGTGCGGCGCCACCTCGATCTCCCCTGGTGCAAGTCCGTCCTCGACGGTCTCCGCCGCGGCGAGAAAGGCAAGGAAACCGGTGACCGTCGAGCTGGGATTGTCGGCGTAATCGGCCACGACAACCGCGAATTCGTCGAGGTGCTCGCGGCCGACCACTCCGACGGCGGACATCGGCGTACGAGCCTGGGCTTCGATTCCGATGCCCATCGACCGCTCGATGTCGGCCACGAGCTCCGTCAGAGGCTGACCGATTCGATCCCGTAGTGCATGCACCTCGGCGGCGAGCGCGGAGATCCTCGCGAATCCGCTCTCCGAATAGCGCTCCTCCGGACCGGGATCGGCGATGGCGTCCGCCAGTCCGGCGTCCTCCGAATGCTCACCCGGGAGCGAACTTTCGAGCGCGGCATCGAGCGCCGCCACATCGTCGACTCGGCCCGGTGTTCCGTGGCCGGAGCGAATTCCCAGTTCCCGCATTCGCCGCGACAGAGCACGAAGGTCGGCGGCACCGATCTGCCAACGCGAACCGGTGAGGACACGCATGGCTGCACTTCCCGCCATCGGGTCCGCGACCAGTCGGAGCATCGCGATGACGTCGGCGACCTCCGGAACGTGCAGCAAGCCGCCGAGTCCGACCACCTCGACCGGAAGACCCCGGGCGCGTAGTGCATCGGCTATCGGTTCGGCGTCGGCGTTCCTACGCACCAACACCGCCGCCGTCGGGGGTAACCGATCCTCGGCGAGCGCCGATCGATACTCCCCGGCGATGCTGTCCGCGACCCACTCGCGCTCGTCGAGCACCGTCGCCGACAACGCAATCCTCACGTCACCGGGCTCCACCCCCGGCCGCGGCCGAAGCGTCGGCACCGACACACCAGTCTCCGGGTCGCTCCCGCCGGCTCCGCTCCCAGCCCCCCGGTCGCTCCTGCCGGCTCCGCTCCCAGCCCCCTCACGGAGCGGCGTCGTGATCCGATTCGCGAGTTCGAGCGCTTCGGCAGGATTGCGCCAGCTGGTCAGCAGTTCGAGCCTGGGTGCGGGTGCGCCGCTCGACTGCGGGAAATCGGTTGCGAACCGCGGGAGATTGGCCGCCGAGGCACCTCGCCATCCGTAGATCGACTGCATCGGATCACCGACCGCTGTCAATGCGAGAGTGGCGTCGGATCCTCGACCGAACAACGAGGACAACAGGACTCGCTGTGCATGGCCTGTGTCCTGATACTCGTCGAGTAGTACCAGCCGGAACCTGCTCCGTTCGGACCTGCCCACGTCCTGGTGTTCGGCCGCGACCCGTGCCGCGAGCGACATCTGACTGCCGAAGTCGAGCGCACCCTCACGACGCAGTGTCTCGGCGAGCCGCTCGACCAGTGGCAACAACGCAACACGTGCGTGCTGCGCATCGACGATGTCCAGCAGGGCCTTCGCCGGACCGCCTCGTTGCTTGGGACCGGGGCCGAGGGTGTGGACGAGTCGATCGAGCTCCAGGTGCGCGCCGCGGAGGGCGTCGGGCGCGACCAGATGCTCGGCGAGCTGACCCGACAGCGCAAGAACCGCCTCGGTGATCGACGTGGGGTTGCGTTCGGTGTCCAGGTCGCCGTCCCACGTGCTCACCACCCGATGCGCCAACTGCCACAGTTCGGTCTCCGACAGGAGTGTGGCCGAGGGCTCGATCGGGAGCAACAGTCCGTGCTCGGTCAACAGCCGCCCCGCGTACGAGTGGTACGTACTCACTTCCGGCTCACCGCTCAGAATTCGTTCTCGCAGAGCGAGACTGGGATCGAGTTCTCGAACGATGTCGGAACCGGCGAGCCGCGCGAGGCGGGCCCGGATTCGCGAAGTGAGCTGCTGCGCGGCCTTTCGTGTGAACGTGAGGCCGAGTACGGCGTCGGGGTCGACGAATTCGTTGGCGACCATCCAGACGACGCGCGCAGCCATGGTCTCGGTCTTGCCCGCTCCCGCTCCTGCGACGACGAGCGTCGGCCCGAGCGGGGCCGAGATCACTGCCGCCTGTTCTGCTGTCGGCGGATGCTTCTGCCCCAGCGCCCGAGACAACTCGATCGGATCGATCCGTGCGTCGCGAACGGAACGTTCGAGCCGTGTGCCGGTTTTGGTGTCCGTACTCAACTTTCGGTGACCTGCCTTCCGGTTTCCTGCGCCGGGCAACTGGACTTCACCGGGCAATGCCTGCACCCGTCGTTCACGAATGCCTCGAAATACGGGCCTTGCGTCGCCGACGCCGCGGCGTGAACCGTGTCGCGCCACTCGGCCAACTTCTCCGGCGTCGGCGCTTCCTGGATACGCTGCGTCGCACCGTCCTGTTTGTGGGGCTTGGCGACGAAGACCAACCGTGCTCCGCCCGGCTCGCCCGCCGGCTCTCCTTCGATGGCGCCGGCCGCGGCCGCCACCTGGTAGGTGGCCAACTGATTGTGGGAGCGAGCGTCCTCCTTGGACATGACCGTCTTGGCCGTCTTGACGTCGATGATCACCGGCCGACCGTCCGGGTCGTGCTCGAGCCTGTCGATTCGTCCACGGAGCGCTACGGACGGTTCGTCGTCGGTCCGCGCCGGGAGCACACCGTCGACTGCTACCTCCACCCCTGCTTCGGTGAGCTCACCTCGGGTTCCACTGAGCCATCTCTCGAAGGTGTCCAGCATCGCTCCGGTGCGATCCAACTCGTGACGCGAGAACCACTGCGAGCCGAGATCCACCGCATCCCAGGCTGTTTCGAGAGCACGCCGGACCTGCTCCGGAGGCATCTTTCCGGCAACAGCCTGAACGAGAGTGTGCACGAGAGTTCCCGTCACCGCGTGGGTGTTGGCGCCGTCGTTGCCGCCGTGGCGGTCCAGCATCCACCGGAGCGGGCATGTGGTGAGCTGCTCCACGGTGGACGGCGACAGCGGTACCGGGCCGTCACCGAGTGTCCACAGCGGAGCGTCGGTACTGGTACCCGCAACTCCGAACCACTCGCGTGGGTGTGCGCCCTTCACCCCAGCGTCGGCCAGCCTGGCCAGTTGCCGCGCGGCGCGGGCGTGCTTCTGCGGGTCGTGTTCGGCGACATCGGCGTCGCACACGACTCTGCGGAGCTCGGCGACCAACATGGGCAGAGCGAGTACTCGTGCCGCAGGCTGCGGCACCTCGGGAACCTGCTCCAGCTCGTACGCATCCTCGTTACCTCGAAGTTCGTCGAGAAAGCGCGACCGAACCAGATCGGTGTCACCCGTCGAGGAGTCCACTGCAGTGACCAGCAGAGTCGACCGCGCTCGACTGCATGCGACCAGAAACAACCGTCTCTCGTCCGCGAGCAGAGGCGCCGTCTTGGACAACGTTCCGTCCGACGTCACGTCGTCGGCGACTCCGGACGCGAGATCGACGAGGGATTCCGTTCCCAACAAGCTGCCGCGAGCCCGGAGACCTGGCCACAAGCCCTCCTGCACACCGGCTACAGCCACGAGATCCCACTCCCGGCCCGCTGCCGAGTGTGCGCTCAGTACGGTCACGGCATCCTTGGGGACAGCACCGGCCATGCCATTCGACGTCGGAATCTGTTGTTGCGAAATGTATTCGACGAACCCGGCGAGCCGCGCCTGCGGCAGACGATCGACGTATGCGGCTGCGCTGTCGAACAGGGCGACGACGGCATCGAGATCACGGTCCGCCTGAGCACCGGCCGATCCTCCACGAGCCGACGCCGCCGACCACCGCCGCTCGAGCCCGGAGGCCTGCCACGCAGCCCACAGCACGTCCTCGACTCCACGTCCGCGGCGTGCGACGGCGTTGGCCTTGCGCACCACACCGAGCACGCGGCGCAGCGGAGCCGCCTCCACGTCGGACAACTGGGCCATCCACCGAGAACGGTCCGTCTCGGGGGCGGTGTCGCTACCGGAGTGCGATCGAACTCCGGTGATGGCCTGCCGCAGCAGCTCTGCCGAATCCCGCTCCCCTCCCGAGGCCAGCTCCACACGCCGGACACCGCGGCGGAGGCGTCGAAGTGCCACCGGATCCGCGCCGCCGACCGGACCCGACAGCAGAGCGAGCGCGTCCTCACCGTCGAAGGTCGGGTCCACCAGGGCGCGCACCACGAGCAGTAGACCGACGGCGCCGTGCTGACGATGCAGCGGAAGTTCCGACGCCGGCGTCAGGATCGGGACCCCCGCCGCCTGCAAGGCTCGGCGCAGCGGCGCGATGACGCGGGGAACGGACCGTACGACCACGGCCATCGCGGACCACGGCATGCCGTCGACGAGGTGCGCGCGCCGCATCGTGTCCGCGATCAGCGCCGCTTCCTTCGCGGCCGACGGCAGCACCTGCACGAGCGCTCGGGCGTCGCCGTACTGCGCGGACGCCACTGCCTCCGGGGCGCGGTGCCGACCGAGGCCGGGTAGACGGCCGCTGATCCTCGCGGTGACAGCAGCGACTGCGGGTGCGCTGCGGAAATTTCGGTCGAGCATCACGTGTCGCTCGGACCCGGCGTCGGCGAGGTCGGCCAGAAAGGACGGGTCGGCGCCGCGGAAGGTGAACACCGATTGATCCGGGTCTCCGGCGATCACCGTCGATTCCGTGCGGCTACCGATCAACCGAACCAGCTGTGCGGCTTGCGGATCCAGATGCTGCGCATCGTCGACGACGAGGTGTCTGATGCGGGCGCGCTCGGAATGAAGGAGATCGGGGTCGGTGGCGAACGCCATCAGTGCACTGCCGATGAGTTCGGCAGCGTCCAGCCCGGGTGCCGACGCGCCTGCCGCCTCGACTCCGACGGCTCCGCGCAGCAGCATCGCTTGCTCGTACCGCGCGGCGAACTTTCCGACGGCCACCCACTCCGGACGCGCATGCTTACGACCCAGTTTCACCAGATCCTCCGGACCGATCCCGCGTTCTGCCGAACGCAGCATGAGGTCGCGTACCGCGGTGACGAACCCCGCCATGCCGAGCGCGGGACGCAATCGGTCCGGCCAGTCCTGGGCTCCGTCCTCGAGGTCGCCGCGCAGCATCTCGCGGACGACGGCGTCCTGTTCGGCGCCGGTGAGCAGCCGAGGGGGCGGGTTGCCGTGAATGGCCGCCTGCAGGCGCAGCACAGCGAAGGCGTAGGAATGTACCGTTCGTACCAGGGGCTCCCGTGTTGCGCGCACGGCGTGCTCACCGGCGAACAATCCCCCGGTGATCTGCTGACGCATCGCGGTGGCCGCGCGCTTCGACTGAGTCAGCACGAGGACCGCTTCCGGGTCACCGGCGACGATCCGCGACACCGCATAGTCCGCGACCAGGGAGGACTTACCAGTACCCGGACCTCCGATCACCTGCCACGGCTGCCAGGCGGGTGCGCCGTCCACCGCGGCGGACACGGCGTCGGTCCTCCCGGCGAGCATGTGCGCCGCAGAACCCGTCCACGTCCGGGGCGGTACGGCGACCTTCGGTGCCCGCACGAGGGTGGCCGCAGCGGCGTGCCTACCCCCGTGGTGGGTACCGCTCCGACTGTCCGAACTCATTGCTCGATTGGATCATGCGCCACCGACATGTCATGCCCACCTCGGACTGCGGAACGAGCGACAGAACTCCGGCTACGGCATAGTTGAGCCGTGCCGAAGTTGAACTCTTACACGTACGGTCCCGCCGACGGACCCGAAGTTCTCGCTGTTCACGGAATGACGGGACACGGCGCACGCTGGGCGCACCTAGCCCACCAGCATCTCGCCGATGTTCGCGTGCTGGCTCCCGATCTCGTCGGCCACGGCCGGTCTCCGTGGACGCCGCCGTGGGACATCGACGCTCAGGTCGACGGCTTGAGCGAGCTGCTCGACGCGCATGCTCGGGGCCCGGTGGTGGTGGTCGGTCACTCCTACGGTGGTGCGCTTGCCGTACACCTCGCGAAGTCCCGTCCCGAGAAGGTACGCGGGTTGCTGTTGCTCGATCCGGCGATCGAGCTGGACCCGTCCGACCTCCTCGAAGTGGCTGGGCTCACGGCCAAGTTCCCCGATTACACCGACGCCGAGGAAGCCAAGTCGGAGAAACTGAACGGCGCGTGGGCCGACGTCGATCCGGCTTTGCTCGATCAGGAGGTGGAGGACCACCTCGTCGACGCCGACGAGGGGCGTGTCGCCTGGCGGATCTCGACCCCGGCGATCGTCTCGTCGTGGGGTGAACTCGCCCGGCCGCTCGTGGTTCCTCCTGCCGATGTGCCGACGATTCTGGTGCAGGCGATGCGCGTGCAACCTCCGTACGTCGGAGACAAGTTCAAGGCCGCGTTGTCCGATCGACTCGGGGACAACCTGACCGTCCTCGAGTTCGACTGCGACCACATGGTGGCTCAGGCCAAGCCTGCAGAGGTCGCCGAGCTGGTGCGTCGGCTCCTTTAGATGGCAGCGATCACCGACGAGCAGGTCGAACGGGTCCGCGAACTCGTCGCGTCGATTCCAGCTGGACGCGTCAGTACCTACGGGGACATCGCTGCCGCAGCGGGCCTGTCGAGTCCGCGCATCGTGGCGTGGATCATGCGCACCGACTCCGCGGACCTGCCGTGGCATCGGGTGCTGCCGGTGAGCGGCAGACCGGCAGCTCACCTCGCGACTCGCCAGTTGGAGAACCTGCGCAGCGAAGGCGTCCTCGCCGTCGACGGGCGGGTGCACCTGGGGGAAATTCGGTTCGCGTTCGGCGCCGACTAACCTCGGAAAGCATGAACCTCGGACCGTTCGATCCTCGCCCGACTGCCAAGTACGCACTCGGTAAGGCAAGCCCGTTCGTCGCGGCAGCCGGACTGGTCGTCGACGAGGTCTCCGGAACTCGGGTGGTCGGCCACATCGAGCTGTCGGAGGACCATCACACTCCGTGGGGCGTCGTGCACGGTGGGGTCTACACCGCGGCAGTCGAATCCGCTGCGAGCATCGGCGCAAGCGAAGCGGTGAAGGATCGAGGCGAGTTCGCCGTCGGTGTGCACAACGGTACCGATTTCCTTCGCGCCAGTAAGGGCGGCAGAGTGGACGTCGTCGCAGAGCCGCTGCAGCAAGGCCGAATTCAGCAACTGTGGCTGGTCACGATCACCGCCACGGACAGCGGAAAGGCCATTGCCCGGGGGCAGGTTCGGCTGCAGAACGTGCCGCTCCCGACATGAGCATCACCGGTGTCGACGCGGTCATCCTTGCGGGAGGCGCCGCACGCAGGATGCACGGCGTCGACAAACCAGGCCTGACCGTCGGCCGAATCAGCATGCTGCAGAGAATGATCGACGCGGCCGCGGTAGCAGACACCATCATCGTCGTCGGACCGCATCGACCGGAGTTGGCGCCGCACATCGTGCAAACCCGCGAGAATCCCGCCGGGTCCGGGCCGGTCGCGGCGATCGCAGCGGGGTTGGACGCCCTCCGCGATCGCAGCGTCGGTACCGGTGACGCGAACGCACTTCTGATACTGGCCGCGGATCTCCCGTTCGTCGACGCCGCGGCGATCGATCGCCTCGTGGCGGAGTCGGACGCTGCTGCCGCCACCTTCGCGGCGGACGGCGACGGACGCACGCAGTACCTCTTCGGTGTCTGGAACACCGCAGCCCTCAGGCGCAGCATCGACGATCTCCCGGACACGCGGGATCTGCCGATGCGTGCGTTGATTCCGCAGGATCACCGCGTGATCCGCATCGACGGCGTCGACGACTGCGACACTCCCGAGCATCTGAGTCTGGCGCGGCGACACCTCGCCGAGTACTTGCCGGCTCAACCCGTACCGACCGTCGACGAGGCACGCGAGACGATCCGAAACAGGCTGCGCCCCATTCCGACCCGACGTACGGCCACCCGTGACGCTCTCGGTGCGACCTCGAGCGAGCCCGTGATCGCGTCGGCCCCTCTGCCGCCGGTCGACATCTCGGCGATGGACGGATACGCGGTGTGCGGGACGGGGCCGTGGACGATTCGCAGCGAGATCGCATTCGCAGGCACATCGGGCCACCGGCCGCTGGGGCGCGGGGAAGCCATGCGCATCGCCACCGGTGCCCTCGTTCCCGCGGGAGCGGACTCGGTGGTACGGGACGAAGACGTGCGAGTGTCCGGTGACGACTTGAATCGAGCCGAGGGTGCACCCGTGCGCGACGACACTCGGCGTGCGGGCGAGGATTGGATCGCCGGAACGGTACTCGCCCCGGCGGGAACCGACATCGGGGCCGCCCTCGTGTCCGTCGCCCTCGGCGCCGAGATCGAGGACATCGCAGTACGCGGACCGGTCCGAGCACGAATAATTCTCAGCGGGAACGAGATTCGGGGACCCGGCGAGCTACAACCAGGGCAGACCCGCGACACCATCGGGCCGGTCTTGCCGAACTATCTCGCTGCGTGCGGCATCTCCACGACCGACTCGGAACACCTCGACGATTCGCCCACGGCGTTCGACGATCTCCTCGCCGACCCCACCGACGCCGATCTCGTCGTCGTCGTCGGTGCGACCGGAGGCGGAGCCGCCGATTCTCTGCGCAGCGCGCTCGTCGACGCGGACGCGGACGTCGTGGTGCACCGCACGCGCGTCCGTCCGGGCGGTTCGCAGATCACAGCGGTGCTACCGGACGGTACGGTGGTGCTCGGACTGCCCGGTAATCCGTTCGCGGCCGTCGCGACGGTCATGGTGACTGGACCCGCCGTCGTCGACGCTCTCACAGCGCGAACTCCCCGACCTCCGCTGCTGGGGTACGTGAGCGGGACCGACAAGGCGTCGACGACACGCATCGTGCCCGTTGTGCGGGACGGCACTGGCTGGCGCGTCTCCCCCGGCATCGGGACCGCCCATCTGCGCACTCTGATCGACAGCGACGCCGTGGCGTTGATCCCGCCGGAGCACGACCCCGACGTACCCGTCGAACTGGTGCTCCTGCCTCGGTGAACTACCGCACGGACCCGCGCGAGTAGTCGTTCGACCGCGCCGCAAGCTCGGCGGAGCCGCTACGAAATCGGTCGACGACGAGGTCCACGATGCCCTGATGCAGCCCGAGAGGATCGGCCACGCCGTCGCTCCCGGCGTCGGACAGTCGGTCGTGAAAGAGCCCTCGTGCCAACAGATACGACGCCACGAACACCCGCTGGTGGCCGTACGACCGTAGTGTCGCCACGGCGTCGGGAACGGTGGGGCTGGCGGTCGCGACATAGCCGATCCGGACCGGCACGTCGGTCAGTTCGGCCACCATCAGTGCAGCGCGGCGATGTTCGGCGAGGGCGCGCCGATCCGACGACCCGGCCGCAGCGAACACGATGGCATCACCCGGTCGCCAGCCCGCCGCGAGCAGTCGGTCCACCATCACTCGGGCGAACACACGGTCCGGTCCGAGTGCCGGCGTCACCGTCGTGCACGGATGCTCGCTCGCGGCGACCTCACGTGGAACATCGGTGTGCACGTGATACCCGGACGCCAGAAACGCCGGGACCACCACAGCGGGACCCTCCAGCTCGCGCAGCACCTCGGCAGGGGACGGCCCCAGCACGTCGACGAACGCCACCCGGGTCGGTCCGACCTCGGCGCCGACGGCCTCGGCCAGTGTCGCGATCATTTCGACGCCGCGTGGATTGCGAGTTCCATGGGCCACCAACACCAGCGAAGGTGTTGCGGCAGAGCGAATACCGTTCATGTCAGTACTTGCTTCCTTCCTGGTATGCAGCTACACCGACGCTCTCGGCAGCGACGCCGGTGTCGGATGGTGCATCGGGGAGTGTGTCGACCGGATCGATCGCGAGTCGATAGCCCCGCTTGACCACTGTCTGAATCACTTTCGGCGCACCGAGGGAGGATCTCAGTCTCGTCATGGCCGTCTCGACGGCATGGGTGTCGTCGCCGCCTCCCGGGAGAGCGCCGAGCAGATCGTCCCTGGACACGACGCGGCCCGGTGTGGCAGCCAACGTCTTCAGGATCGCCATGCCTGCCGGAGACACCGCCCGAACGACACCGTCGACGACGACGCATCGACTCCGCACACTCAGCGAGTGACCGCCTGCGCTCATCGGAGCGGCACGTCTCGGTAGTTCCTCGGCGATGTGCCGCGCGAGCGATCCCAGCCGGGCCCGCGTCGGTTGCGTCGTCGGCACGTTCGATTGTTCCAACGGCGCCGCGGTGACCGGTCCGACGCACACGGCGAGAACGCGCGTCCGCAAAGAATGCAGCAACGCGTCCAGAACACCGTTCTCGTCCGCCCGCATCAACAGCGACACTACCGCCGGGGCGCTCGTGAAGCTGATCGCGTCGAGATCCCCCAGGACGACGGCCTCGATCATCCGGTCCATCGGTGAGCTGTCGTCGGGAGCCGTCCACCGGTACACCGGAACCGGCACGACCTCGGCGCCGGCATTGCGCAACGCCTCGCAGAAATCGGGCACCGGCTCCCATTCGGTCGTGGCACCGTGCAGCTGAACCGCGATCCGTGTGCCCTCGACGCCCTCGGCGAGCAGGTGTTCGAGCACCTCCGCCGAGGATTCGGACGCCGGGCTCCACTCTTCTCGCAAGTCGGCGGCTCGAATGGCGCCCTTCGCCTTGGGCCCGCGAGCAAGAACTCTCGACGCCGCGAGGGCCTCGTTCAACGCTTCCGCTCGGCCCCACCCCTCCGCGGCCTCGATCCATCCTCGAAAACCGATACCCGTGGTGGCGACGGTTATCTCGGGAGGGTCGGCAATGATTTCCTCGGTGACGCGTTCCAACTCGGCGTCGTCGGCCAGCGGGATGATTCGGATCGCGGGTGCGTGCATGACCGTCGCACCTCGTCGTTGCAGCAGTGTCTCGAGCTCGTCGGCCCGGCGTGACGCGGTGATCCCGACGGCGAATCCGGCCAGAGGCTCCCCCGAGATCGGTGTCGCAGCGCACGACTCCGTTCCCGCCTCGGCTGCACTCGTCACGTCGATTCGCCCCGCACGTGGATGACGCCGCCGTCCGTCCTGGTCTCGAAGGAACCGAGGCCGACGCTCTCGTCGTCGAGGCACCGTCCGTCGACCAGCGAGAAAACCTGCTTGAGCAGCGGCGACGCGACGGTCGCCTCCCCGGCCCGATCGCCGACGAGTCCTCTGGACATGACGGCCGCACGACCGAACGGGTCGACGTTGCCGACGGCGTAGGTCTCGCCCGTCTCGAGCAGGAACAGGGCTACCTGTGTACCTCCGCGCAACAGCACGGCTACTCCCCTGCCGGGTACCAGGGAATCGACGGTGCACGCCGGTGTCCACTCACGAGCCGAATGAGTGCCGCCCGCGGCCGGTGTGGTGGTACTGAGCGAATCGATGACAGTCATGGTGTCGGACCTCCTGATGCAATTGCACTGTGCCGATGTTTCTTCGTCGTTAAGGGCCGATTACCCGGGTGTGCACATGCGTGCAGACCCGGGAACCGACCCGCGTGAGGTGCTCAGGCGCCGATCTTCGGCATGCCCATCAACACCGGCACCTTGCGCCGGCCGGTGTCGTCGAACGAGATGGTCGGGTCCGACTCCGCGGGAGCGTTGACGAACGACACGAACCGGCCGAGCTTCTCCTCGTCTTCGAGTACGCCTGCCCATTCGTCCTTGTAGCCCGCGACGTGGCGCTCCATGTCGGCCTCCAACTCGGCGCCGATGCCCAGGCTGTCCTCGCACACGACGGCCTTCAGATGGTCGAGACCACCGTCGAGAGAATCGAGCCACGGCGCAGTGCGCTGGAGCCGGTCCGCTGTCCGCACGTAGAACATGAGGTACCTGTCGATGTAACTGACCAGGGTCGCATCGTCGAGGTTCGACGCCAGCAGCTGAGCGTGCTTCGGAGACTGTCCGCCGTTGCCACCGACGTACAGGTTCCAGCCGTGTTCGGTCGCGATGACGCCGACATCCTTTCCACGGGCCTCGGCGCACTCGCGTGCACAGCCGGACACTCCGAACTTGATCTTGTGCGGGGACCGCAGTCCGCGGTAACGGTTTTCGAGATCGACGGCCATTCCCACCGAATCCTGGACACCGTATCGGCACCAGCTCGACCCGACGCAGCTCTTCACCGTCCGCAGCGATTTTCCGTACGCCTGGCCGGATTCCATGCCTGCGTCGACCAGTCGCTTCCAGATGGCGGGCAACTGCTCGACGCGTGCACCGAACAGATCGATGCGCTGGCCACCGGTGACCTTGGTGTAGAGGCCGAAGTCGCGGGCGACCTCACCGATGACGATGAGTTGCTCCGGGGTGCACTCGCCGCCCGGCATACGCGGTACGACCGAGTAGGTTCCGTTCTTCTGGATGTTCGCCAGGAAGTGATCGTTGGTGTCCTGCAGAGACGCCTGTTCGCCGTCGAGAATGTGGTCCGAGGAAGTGGACGCCAGAATCGACGCGACGACAGGTTTGCAGATATCGCAGCCACTTCCCGTGCCGTACTTGGCGATCAGCGACGAGAACGTGCGCGTGTTGGTCGCGCGGACGATCTCGAACAGTTCCGCGCGGGATTGACCGAAGTGCTCGCACAGTGCCTTCGACATCACGACACCGGACGCCGCCAACAGTTGCTTGATGGACGGCAGGCAGCCTCCGCAGGTGGTACCGGCAGTGGTGCAGCTCTTGACCGAGGCGACATCGCACGCCCCGTCCGCGATCGCGCCGCAGATCGCACCTTTGGTGACACCGTTGCACGAGCAGATCTCGGCCTCGTCGGGAAGTGCGCCGATGCCCACTTTTTCCGCTACGGGTGAGATCAACGAGCCTGGATCGCCCGGCAATTCACGACCGACGAGCGGACGCAGCAGCGAGTAGGCGGTGGCATCGCCGACGAGAATCCCACCGAGCAACGTCTTCGCATCGTCGGAGACGACAAGTTTGGCGTACGTCCCCTTCGGTGCGTCGCTGAAGACGACCTCGAGTGCACCCGGCGTTGCGGCCATGGCGTCACCGAAACTGGCGACATCCACGCCCATCAATTTGAGTTTGGTGGACATGTCCGCGCCCGGGAACTCGGCGGCGCCGCCGAGCAACCTGTCCGCGACGACCTCCGCCGTCGAGTACCCCGGGGCGACCAATCCGTAGCAGCGACCGTCGACGGCGGCGCACTCACCGATGGCGAACACTGCCGAATCGGATGTGCGGCAGCCGGCGTCGACAAGGATGCCGCCACGTTCCCCGACGTCGAGGCCGCTCTCCCGTGCCAGACGATCCTGTGGGCGCACGCCCGCGGAGAAGACCAGCAGGGCTGCGTCGATGGTGCTGCCGTCGGACAGTTCGACCGTCAGCCCGGCGCTGTCGTTCTCGGTGATGGACGACGTTCCGACGCCGGTGTGCACGTTGAGCCCCAGATCGGTCACCAGCCGCGCCAGGAGCGCGCCGCCGCCTTCATCGACCTGCAGCGGCATCAACCGCGGCGCGAACTCGATGACGTGCGGAGTCATTCCGAGCTTCTTCAGCGCATTGGCTGCCTCCAGCCCCAGGAGGCCACCGCCGACGACCACGCCGACCGCGCCCGGTCCCGCCGCGTCGGCGCGGGCGCGAATGCGATCCAGATCGTCCAGGGTGCGGTAGACGAAGCACTTGTCCAGGTCGTGTCCGGTTATGGGCGGCACGAACGGGTAGGAGCCAGTCGCGAACACCAGTGCGTCGTAACCGATCACCTCACCGGTCGACGTCGCAACCGTCCTACCTTCGCGGTCGACGCTGTCCGCGCGGACACCGAGCCGCATGTCCACCGCGGCGTCGCCCGGGTAGTCGTTGCCGGCGAGCGCCAGTTCCTTGTGATCCCAGGCCCCGACGTACGACGACAGACCGACGCGGTCGTAGGCAGGCAGCGCCTCCTCGCAGAGGACGGTGACTTTCCATTCCGCTGCCTCGTCGCGAGACCGCAATGCCTCGACGAAGCGATGTCCGACCATGCCGTGACCGATGACCACCGCGTTCTTCGTCGCGTTCTTCATCAGGGGTTCCTTCCGAGAATTACTGCAGAGCATTGAAAGACGCGGAGGGCGTCAGACTTCCACCGAGGACTGGGTCGCCTCGTCGGCGATTACACGCGGTCTGCGCAGGTAGACGGCGTATGTCACCGCGCAGCACAGTACGTAGAAGGCGAGGAACACCCAGAAGGCCGTGGTCGCGGACTTCGCCTCACCGGAGTACGACGCGCGCAGAACCAGGTTGATGCCGACGCCGCCCAAGGCGCCGATGGCGCCTGCGATTCCGATGAGCGCTCCGGACATCCGGCGGGACCAGTGCTGCTGTTCCTCGGTCGACATGCCCTGCAGCTCGGTTGATTTGGCGGCGAAAATCGCCGGAATCATCTTGTAGACCGAGCCGTTGCCGAGACCGGACAGCAGGAACAGCAGGATGAATCCGACGACGAACAGCGCCATCATCGTGCCGCTGGCTGCCCCCGCGGTGTTGTCGTCCCAGGTGCTTGCGGCCACCAGAATGCCGGTGGCGAACACCATCGACACGAAGGTGTACAGCGTGATCTTGCCGCCACCGATCTTGTCCGCGAGCTTGCCGCCGAACGGGCGGGAGATAGATCCGAGAAGTGGACCGAGGAAAGCGATCTGAGCTGCGTGGAGTGACGCCTGCGCCTGCTGGGCGGCCGTCGCCGGTGCACCGTCGGTCAATCCCGCGAGGAAGTTGATCTGCAACACCTGGCCGAACGCGAAGCTGAAACCGATGAACGAACCGAAGGTGCCGATGTAGAGGAACGCGATCCACCACGAGTCCGAGAACCTGAGGACGTCGATCATGGAGCGCCCGTTGGTCTTCTGGTTGTCGAGGTTGTCCATGAACAATGCGGCGCCGACTGCGGCGATCGCGATGAAGACGAGGTAGACGGCGCAGACGATCTCCGGTGCCGTGTTGCCGACCGTCGCGATCACGAGCAGACCGATCAGCTGAATGACGGGAACGCCGATGTTGCCGCCGCCTGCATTCAGGCCGAGCGCCCAGCCCTTCTCACGCTGCGGGTAGAACGCATTGATGTTGGTCATCGACGACGCGAAGTTGCCGCCGCCGAGGCCCGCGAACGCCGCGACGACGATGTAGGTCGTGTACGACGCCGGGTTCAGCATGAAGTACATGGTCAGCACCGTCGGGACCAGAAGTACGAGAGCGCTGAAGATCGTCCAGTTCCGACCGCCGAACTTCGCTGTCGCGAAGGTGTACGGGATACGAAGCACAGCGCCGACGAGCGTGGGAACGGCGACGAGGAAGAATTTTCCTGCGGCGTCGATTCCGTACACCGACACAGGCATGAACAGCACCATGACCGACCAGATCGACCAGATGGAGAAGCCGACGTGCTCGGCGACTACGGACCAGATCAGATTCCGCTTCGCGATCGCCTTTCCACCGGCCTCCCAGGCCGCGACGTCCTCGGAGTTCCAGTGGCTGATGCGGTGCTTGATCGACACCGGCACCGTCCCCGGAGGGGGTGTCGACGGTGTGGGTGTCGATTCGGGCGCCGCATCGGCTTGTGGTGCCTCGGGAATGCTGGTCACGTGGGCCTCCTGATCGCGTGGGAGACCCAAAGATAGAAAAGCCATGTTGCGCGGGCGCTGCGCGCGGTGACCCCTTGATTAACTTGGTCTCACGAACACGGAACGCCTGCCGTGAGGACGCCGTCGCGGTCACCACCGACGCTGCACTGTTTCCGCTCGGCGCGCATCCCGCGGTTCGGTGGCGAACGGCCCGGTGGTTGGCGAAAATCCCCGACGGCGGCGCCGGTGCCGACGGATCGGCGAGCCGGTTCAGCCGCGCACCGCTGCGAATGAGGCCATCACCGACGCCTACACCCGCGGCTGGACGGCGGGTGCGGGACTACCTGAAACTGATGCCCTCGACACCGATCTCCCAACTCATGCAGGAACACCACTTTCACGGCCCTACCATGAACGTCTCCGCGGTGTGCGCTTCCGGCAACGCCGGCCTGCTCACGGCCAAGATGTGGCTGAACACCCATGTCGTCGACGACGTCGCCTTCGTCGCCCGAGAGGTCCGAGCCCAGTGCGTGCACTGACGCATGCACCCCCATCGCGGCCGTGTGTGCGATGGTTGAACGGTGACAGCGGGGAAGAGCAGTTGGTTGCTTGTCGATGTGGTCGATCTGCGGGCGATGTCGGTGGTGATGGTCGGAGACAAAGTGCGATCCGGTGTACCGCTGCAGTCGGTGGTGACTCGAAATCAGGACCGCATGCTGGAGGTTGTACGGGCATCGGTCCGCGCGAAGGACCCAGTCAGCGTGAGCATTTCGCGATCGAGACGCCTCACAGCAGTGCCAGTCATCGACAGCGTTCTCAGCCGTGTGCACGGGGTGTGGGTGAGCACTCACCCAGAGGAAGAACTCGTGGCAGTTCCTTCGCCGTCATGGTGCTTCGTATGGGATTTGGCCGAAGGATTCGCCTATCGTAGTGAGGCAGTGGGAATGTCGTCGAGCTGGGCCGATCTCGGTGTGCCGGTGCGGCGTCCGATCGCGGATGCATTGCGTGTGTTCGACATGGGAGATCACAACACCGCGGCTCTGGCCGGGCTCGCTCGTAAGTCCGGACGCAGCATCGATCGGTACACAGTGGTCGAACACCGCCCGGACGGTGATCGGCAAGTGCATTTCGTTGTGCACTCGGTCACTGAGGAGTCCGGGTCGTCGACTGAGAATGGCGCGCAAGTCCGGTTCCTTCGAGGGCTCTCGGTCGATATCGGCCATGCTCCACCCCAGTCGAGACCCCGACGATCGGCACTCGGGGATCGGATCGCGCAGGCGTTGACACCGCCGCGGCAGTACCGAGCCATCTCCGACCCCGATACGCTCAACCTGCTGTACTGGCACGGCCCTGCGGCCCCGCGCATCGCGTGGATGTCCGACAACACGACGGACAACCCGATCATCGATCCAGCGGACCTTCCTGCGGCGCAACGCGCAGTCGACGAGCTGCGCACATCCGGTCCGGGTCACAGCGTTGCGCTGACAGTCCGGTTCCTCACCATCGACGGCGGATACGAACCCGTCGAGCTGTCGGCGTCGCTACTCGACCTCGAATCGGGACAGTGCGCCTTGCTGGTTGTGCTGACCGTCGAGTAAACGGCACACCAAACGTTGCCATGCAGTGTCTGACTCCGTTTGGTAAGTTCCACAGCAATACGCTTCGGTGTGTGAAGTTCGATCCTGGGACACGTCGGGACGGTCTTCTTCCAGCCCCGTGTGGGAGCTGATGGGCATGCTCGCGTGAGCGTGCCGTGTCGCCGTTCCACCCGGCCCAGCATCTTGGCGCGACCTTGCTGGCCGGTCCGTACCCGAATCGACTTCCCTCCCATGAACCGGGAAGACAGAAATTGGAGTGAGCTGTGCACGTGAAAAATGTTGCTGTGTCATCCGGTTTGGTCGCGGCGATCGCATTGACGATCTTCGCCGTGCCCGCGTCTGCTCAGCCCAGCGTCGGTCCCGGTCCCACTACTGGCGAGGCGCAGGAGCAGGAGCAGCCAGTGGATCAGGATCGTGTCGAGCAGATCGACGCGGAGAAGTTGGTGCTCTTCAACGACCAGCTTGCCGCCGCCGGCAACGAGCAAATCCTCACAGGAACAGTGGCTCTGGAGTATCGCACCGACGGCAGCGTGGTGGGGTACCTCGCGGATGGCACCACCTACGAACGGTCCGCAGCGGCGCTGGAGAACAACCCGCTGCTCCGCGCCGGGATCGTCGACGAAATCAAGCGGGTCGTCGCAGCCTGCTTGGGCGTGTCACTGACTGCTACCGGATTCTGGGCCAGCATCGAAGCCGAGTTGACCAGTTGGGACCGGGCCGCGAAGTTCTTGGTACGTAGGCTCGGCGTGCTCGGCGCAGTCAGCTGCGCCGGTGGGATCATTTGGGAGTACATCTGATGAACGACGCACTGCTCAGAGCGGACCGGCGCACGAAAGACTTCTTCGGCGGCCCCGGTCTCGGAGTGATCGCCCTCGTTGTCGTTGTCGCAGTTGTCGTTCCGGTCGTTGTCTCTTCCGCGGGGTGGTCGACGTTCGGCGCTGCCGCTGTTGTGTATGCGGTCGCTATCGTGGCGGCGACGCTCGCTGTGGCGATACGCCGCGGAGCTGGACGTTCGAGCGTGGTGGCTGCCGGCGGAGCGGCGGCCATCGCGATCCTGTTCGTGGTTGGGTACACCGGGATCTTCAGCATGTCCGACGATGTCCGATGGTCCGGTTCGAGCGCGGTGACCGGGATGGTTCTCGGTTCACTGGTTCTCGGCCTGCTCGTTCGCCGAGGACGGGACAGTCGTTGACGGTGTGACGAACAGTCAGTATCCGGCAGCACCGCGGCGTACGGCAGTCATGACGCATGCCGCGGTGCTGCGCGTATCGGCCGGACCGACCGAAAAGTGAGACAGCCCAGCCTGCCAGCGAGGCGGTTATTCAACCGAATGGATAGCTGCGGGTAGTTTCCGCACCGTCATGCTGAAGTGACGACCACCGTTGATGCATCAACTGCGGATTTTTGATATCCGATTCTTTAATCAGTTCGGTGTGGTTGTGCAATTGTCCCGGAGTACAAGTTGGTCACCTTGTGAGTCCCCTAAATCGTCGGGAGGGGCGTAGCGCGGATGGAATTGGCGGGCTGCTTGCCGAAGATGCTGCGGACAGTTTCTTGCGACGCGAGGGTGTACAGAAGCTTGCGTCTCCCACAATACGATTGCCGCCTCCGTCGTCGTAAGCGATACGTACAGCAAATCCGCTACAACGCTGTGCAAGTCTGTGGTGCCGGGGTGACTGACATGGTCGCCGAAGGTCGATCTTCTCCGCGCATGATTGTCGTCGAGCCTGCGCCTCACCACGTGTCTTCGAGCATGCGGGGCCTGCAGCACTGGTATCCCGCGACAAGCAGAACTGCGACGCAACCGGTGAGAACCAGGATCGGGACGCCCCAGCCCCCGGAGAGCGTGTGCAGGAAACCGAAAGACAGCGGACCCGTCGCCGAGACCACGTAGCCCAATCCCTGCGTGAACCCGGACAGGCCGGATGATCCCGCCGGAGTCCGTGTCCGAAGGTTGATGAGCGTCAACGACATCGGGAACGTCATGGTGCCGAGCCCGACGAGGCAGACCCACACCACCGTTCCACTGGTCGGGGTGAAATGCAGGCCGGCGAATCCCACCAGGTAGAAGACAGCGGCGGCGACGACGAGGCCGTACGGGTTGCGCAGCCGAGCGCACAGCGACGGTGCGGCCAGTGACGCGATCAGCCCCATTCCGCCGAACGCGGCCACCGACGCCCCTGCTGCGGCCTCCCCGATGCCTGCGTCGGTGAGCACGGTCGGCAGCCACGTGAGCATCGCGTAGGTGATGAACGACGTCATTGCGAACATGCCGACCATCCCCCAGGCCAGCGACGACCGCCAGATACGACCCTGCGGCTTCTCGTGCACAGCGGACGTGCCGCCCTCGCCGGTCGTGTCCGCGACGTCGTGGCCGCGACGCGACATCACCACGCCCAGCCAGGGCAGGGCCGCGGCCAGGCCCACGAACGCCCAGATTCCGATGGACAGTCGCCACCCGTGTGCGTAGGCGACCGGCACCGCCAGCAACGGCGGGACCATGGTGCTGACCTGCAGTGCGCAGATGTACATGGTGCTCACGATGGCGAGTCGGTCGGAGAAGTACCGCTTCACCAGAGGTGGGATGACGACGTTGCCGATTCCCATTCCGGCGAGAGCCACCGCGGACAGGAGAATGAGCGACGCGGTGCCCGGAGCGAAGGCCCTCGTGGCCATGCCGACCGTCGTCAACGCCATCGCGAGAAGAGCAGCGCGTTCCATACCGGTTCGCTTGACCAGGACGGGCGTCAACAGTCCGAAGACGGCGAACATCGCCGGAGGAAGCATGCCGATGAGTCCCACGACGGACGACCCGAACTGCAGGTCGGTTCCGATACGGCCGAACAACGGGCTGATGGACGTCACTGCGGCGCGGAGCGTCAACGCGGAGACGATGATGGCGGCGAATACCAGGACGCGCCCGCGCAGAAGGTTCTGCGCCTCGGCGCCTGCCCCGGTCGCGGTCGTTGCGGTAGTACTCACGGCAGAAATCATAGGATGACCGGATCACCAGACGCAAAGAAGTTAAACTGGCCGCCGAACGACAAGTCGACAACATCGAACGACGACGGGGAGAGCACGGGTGCAGCAGGTTCAACGGTCCAGCCTGATCTCGCAGGTGACAGCGCAACTGCGGGCCGAGATCGTGGCCGAACGCTGGCCCGTCGGCACCCGAATCCCCACCGAAACCGAGCTCTGTGAACTGACCGGCACCGGCCGCAACACCGTCCGCGAGGCAGTGCAGGCCCTCGTGCACGCAGGAATGGTCGAACGCCGTCAAGGGTCGGGCACATTCGTGCTGGCGACCTCGGACCTGGGCGGAACGCTCGGCAAGTACTTCGCCGACGCGCAGGATCGCGACGTCACCGAGCTGCGACGCACCCTCGAAGTGACCGCGGCGATGCTGGCGGCCGAACGCCGCGACGCTGCCGACGTCGCCGCGTTGACCGCGGCACTCGCCGACAGGCACTCGGCGTGGGCGCACGACGGCACCGACACCGCGATCGCGGTCGATGCCAGATTCCACCGCGCCATCGTCGCGGCCAGTCACAATGCCATCTACCTCGAGTTCTACGACTCGCTGATGCCGATCATCGTCCAGACGATGCACCACCACGTCGCGGACCACGACAACGGATACGACGACGAGCACTCGGCACTGGTCGACGCCATCGTCCGCGGCGACGCCGAAGGCGCTCGCGCGGCATCACTGAGGTTCTTCGACGAACTCGAGGCGCCGGAACACTGACTCCCGAGCCCTCGGCGCTCAGAGCAGCAGCCTGACCAGGTCCGCGGTGCGCGCGAGACCGGGGAATGCCTCCGGGGTCGAACGCGGGTGGAGCGCATGAACGGAAAAACGAAAGATCAACGCGCGCAACAACATCTGCGGCCACTCCGGGAGATCTTCCCAACGCCCGATCAACGCGTCGTCGGCTCCGCCCCACGAGATCGCGTCGACGACCGTCACCGCGGCTGCCCAGGAGGCCGGCCTCCAGTACGGCGCGATGTCGGTGATACCCGGCGCCTCGCTTCCGTCGAACAACACGGTCCCGAACAGGTCACCGTGCACCAACTGATCACCGACACCCACCGGCTTGCGGAGGCTCGCAAGCTGCTTGATCAATTCCAGGCTCTGCTTGCCGTCCACCGAGGTGACCTCCGGCGCCCCGGCCGCACGAGCCACACGCAACGGCGTCGCCTCCCACGCTGCACGGTCCGCGGCGGTGAAGACGTCCGCATCGGACCACGGCGCGACGGGCGGCTGCACCAGAAAGCGCGGTCGTTCCAAGCCGGCAGTCGCGGCATGCAGCCTCACCGACAGGGAGACGACCTCGTCGTGCCGCGGTTCCGGCGAGCCGACGATGAACGTGTCCGCGCGCCAACTACTCACGACGTAGCGGCCGTCCGTCGACCGCACCGGGCGCGCCAAACGCAGACCGTCCACGGCCAAGGTCTCGCGCACCTTCGCGGACCACGCGGCTCGCGCGTGGTCGGCGACCGGGGACAGCACGACGTCGCCGAGCCTCCATCCACCGTCCCAATCCGCACCGAGAGGCACGGGAGGCACGTCGCGCAGCCCGAACGTGGAGATCACGTGCTGAGGGGGTTCCACTGAGCTCACGTTCGTCACGCTACCGTGGGCCGCTTCCGACAGGGAGGACGGCGCGCTAGTACACCGGAAGAGACGGATCGATCTGCCGAGCCCACGCGACGATGCCACCGTGCAGGTGAACAGCGTCGGCGAAGCCGGCCTTCTTCAGCACTGCCAACACCTCCGCCGACCGAATTCCGGTTTTGCAGTGCAGAACGATTCGGCGATTCTGCGGAAGCTCCGCCATCGCTTCACCGGACAGGAATCGACCCTTCGGAACGAGCGTCGCGCCGTCGATCCTGACGATGTCCCACTCCACCGGCTCACGCACGTCGATCAGCGCGATCTCGTCGGGCCCCTTCAACAACGCCGCGAGTTCCGCGGGGGTGATCGACGACGATTCGGCGGCATCGGCTGCCTCGTCGGTGACCACACCGCAGAATTCGTCGTAGTCGATCAGCTCGGTGACCGGACGCCGATCCGGGTCCCGCTGGACGCGCAGGGTTCGGTAACTCATCGACAACGCGTCGTAGATCATGAGCCGCCCCAGCAAGGTCTCACCGATTCCGGTGATCAGTTTGATCGCCTCGGTGACCATGATGGAACCGACGGACGCGCACAGCACACCGAGCACACCGCCTTCGGCGCACGACGGCACCAGTCCCGGCGGCGGCGCCTCCGGGTAGAGGTCGCGGTAGTTCAGCCCGAGACCACCGGGGGCGTCCTCCCAGAACACCGATACCTGGCCCTGGAACCGGTAGATCGACCCCCACACGTACGGCTTGCCCGCCAGGATCGCAGCGTCGTTGACCAGATACCGAGTCGCGAAATTGTCGGTGCCGTCCAGAATCAGGTCGTACTGCCGGAACAGGTCCACCGCGTTGCTGTTGTCGAGCCGAATCTGGTGCAGCCGCACGTCGACGCCGTCGTTGAGCTCGAGAATGGACTCACGCGCACTGACGGCCTTGGGCCGCCCCACATCGGACGCCCCGTGAATGACCTGACGCTGGAGGTTGGACAACTCGACGTCGTCGAATTCCACGATTCCCAGCGTGCCCACCCCGGCTGCGGCCAGGTACAGCAGAGCAGGCGAGCCGAGGCCCCCGGCGCCGATGACGAGCACACGCGCGGCGCGCAGACGTCGCTGACCGACAGTTCCGACATCGGGAATGATCAGGTGGCGGCTGTAGCGGGCGACCTCGTCGTAGGACAACGGGCCCGACGGTTCCACCAGGGGCGGCAACACGCTCATCGACTTGCTTTCTCCTCGCGGGCACCGCCGACCGTGGCCCGGGTGCCACGGCGGCGGACTTCATGCCACGCTACTCGCCGACATCAGCCTCGCGGATACGGCCACGGATTGAATCGGCACGTCTTTCCGTCCATCGGAACCACGCCCTCCGGATCGAGTCGGGCGATGTCGTCGTTGGCGGTTCCGAACGTCTGCTGCATCATCACCGGCGCCAATCCGCCGTCCGTTTCACACGGCTGATGTTGCTGGTATCCGATGGCGTGCCCGACTTCGTGGTTGATCTGGTACTGCCGGTACGAACCGATGTCACCCTGGAACGCGATGGCCCCCCGAACCCAGCGCGGCTCGTTGAGCACGACGCGGCCGATACCGGGGTTGTAGCAGGACACTTCGAGTTGAATGTCGTACCCGCAGGCCTGCCGAATGCTCATCTGCGACGTCAGCGAGATGCGGAAATCCGGTTCGCCCTGATCGATCCGTCGAAACGCGAAGCGTTGATCGTTGGTCCAGCTCTTCGGATTGCCCAACGTCTGATCGACGAGTCGGCCGAACGACTCCTCGCCGCCGAAACCGTCCGTGTCGACACCGTCCTCGACCTCGACCGTGTAGGTGAACACCCGTTCGCTCCCCTGGCCCACCTGACCGGTCGATCCGGGAACGACATGCCACGTCCCCGCACCCTGGACCGTGAACGAACCACCGTCGGGCAGCTCACCGGAGGGAACGGAATCCGCGAAGTTGCCGTCCGCAGCAGGCGGAACACCGATCACACCCGTCGAATCCCCACTCGGGCTGAGGGCACCGAAACCTGGATCAGCCGGTTGATCGATACCCGTCGACGCCGTCGTCGTCGGCTCACCGGTACGAACCGCATCGAAAACCACCAACGACGTCACCACCAACAGAACCGGAACCGCATAGGCGCGCCAGCCGTACACCGACGTGAACTTGCCCAGCTTGGACTGCTTCTTCGCCTGCCGAGGCGGTCGCGGCGCCCGAGTGCGAGCCGACTCGTCGCGCGCCGTCGGATCCCACTGAGCCCGCAGAGGTTGGTGAGAACCCCGGCCGCCGACACCACGGGAAAAGTCCCCGTCCCGGCTCCGGCCCTCGACCGGGTGACGCCGCTCGACGCGCCGTGCGGCAGAGGCCGGACGCTGGTCGTCGTACTCGTCGTCGGCCCACGCCCTCCCGCTGCGTCGCGGCCCACCTCGGTCACTCACCTCGCCAGAATCTCACAGTCGCCGGCATACGCCGTTCGCCGCGCCGATGTTTGTACTTCAGAACAATCCCCACACCGCCGTAGTGCACGCGAAACGGGGTGAGAGCGCCGTTTCTCTGGTATTCGTCACTGCGACTGGCGCACCGCCGTCCCGACGATGCGGCGCGCTGCGGGTATCGTTGCTCCACGACCTGCGCTACGGACACCCCTTCGGCGCGGTGACGATGCGGATGGGAACTTCTTACATGACAGAACTGGCGGATCGAATGTCCTCGGACCGTTCGACCTCACAGGCGAACCGGCGCAGCGCACGGTTGCCTCGCGACGCACGCCGCGCGCAACTCCTCGCGGCTGCGAGCGAAGTGTTCGTCAGTCGCGGATATCACGCGTCGGGAATGGACGAGATCGCCGAGTGCGCCGGCGTCAGCAAGCCGGTGCTCTACCAGCACTTCCCCGGCAAGCTCGAGCTTTACCTTGCGGTGCTGCAGAGCTACGTCGACACCCTGATCGCCGGCGTGCGTCAGGCCCTTCGTTCGACGACCGACAACCGCAAGCGCGTCCGAGCTGCCGTACTCGCGTTCTACGACTTCGTCGACACCGACACCCAGGGATTCCGGCTCGTGTTCGAGTCAGATCTGATGGGCGACCCTCAGGTCAACGCCCGGGTGGAGCAGGCGACAGAAGCGTGCGTCGACGCGGTGTTCGACCTCGTTGCACACGATTCCGGCCTCGACCCGTACCGCGCCCGAGTGCTCGCTGTCGGACTCGTCGGAGCAAGTCAGTTCACAGCACGCTACTGGCTGGAAGCGGACCGCCCGATCTCCAAGGAAGACGCCGTCGACACCACCGTGTCGCTGGCATGGGGAGGCCTGTCCCACGTGCCGCTCCAAGCTCCCTAGACATCGGCACTGCCGTACTCGCACACTGCCTACCCGGACACCGGAAGAGGGGCCGCGCATCGACTGCGCGGCCCCTCTTCTCGTGTGCATCCCGTGCACTTACACCGTGGCGAAACCGACCTTGCGGGCGTCGGCCGGACCGATCTCCACGTACGCGACTCGCGCCGACTGGACCAGGTACTTACGCCCCTTCTCGTCCACCAGCGACAGGACGTCCTTCTTGCCGGCGAGTGCCTCGGCGACGAGCGCCTCGACCTCCTCGGGCGACTGGGCGCTGTTCACGACGAGCTCGCGAGAGCTTTCCGACACACCGATCTTGACCTCCACGGCCAACCTCCGAACTCAGTAGAGAAACTTCAGCTGCTTCGACCAGGCTAGTGCAGCCACGCGGCGGCGGTGACGTCCGACGGTGTGCTGTCAGCGAACACCGTGGTCTCAGACCAGGCCGAGCACCCGCATGCGCTCCGCGTGCTGCTCCTGCATCCGATCGAACAGAGCGGCGACACCGTTCAGATCACCCGATGCCGTGATCACCAGATCGGTCAGACTCTCGCGTTGCGCGAGCACGTACTGCGCCTGCGTGATCGCCTCACCGAGCAGTCTGCGCCCCCACAACATCAGCCGCGCCTTGTCCTGCGAGCTGGCGGACACCCGGGTGGACACCTCGTGCACGACGAACTCCGAGTGACCCGTCTCGGCAAGCACCTCTCGTACCGTCGCCGCGACGGCCGGGTCGAGAGTGTGCGCGATCTCGCGGTAGAAATCAGCGGCCAACCCGTCGCCGACGTAAGCCTTGACCAACACCTCGAGCCACGTCGACGGGTTGGTCGACGCATGGTAATCGTCCAACGCACGCACGAAAGGATCCATCGCGGAGTACACGTCGAGACCGCGATCCGACAACGCGGACACGAGGGTCTCGAAGTGGTTCATCTCGGCCGCCGCCATACTCGCCAACGCCACCCGCCCCTGCATCGACGGGGCCGACCGCGCGTCCTCGGCCAGGCGGTAGAACGCCGAGATCTCCCCGTACGCGAGCACCGCGTACAGCTCGGACACTCCCGGATGATCGAACGGAATCCGCGGCTGCGCATCGGAGGTTTCCGTGGCATCGGGAAGGGCTTCCGGGGTGGTCGGTAGGGCGTCGGCGGCGAACGATTCAGGCGAGTGGGCTCCCATGAGAATCGATCGTAGTCGCGCCCGACGCACGTGCGCGCTGTCACCGAAACGCGATGCCTCTCACGTCCCGCAAAGCTCGGAATACGGGTTTTGGGCGGTCGGCAAGCTACCATGGTGCACGGATCGACGCCCGGACCGATGACACGGACCGATTTTCCACGCGTCGAACCACACCGACAATGTGTGCGCACCTGATCCGGGTCGCTACGACTGCTTCGCCGCCTGTCGAGTACCACTACGTTCCACCGACACGGCTGAGGCTCGAGGCGAAATCACAGACCAGGATCGAGGGCATCGACTTCGGCCGGCAATAGGCCTGTGCCCTTCCTTGTGCGTACGTGTGAACACGAGGAAGGCCAGACCCCTGAGCAAGATCGTTATCGACCAAGAATCCGACACCGGCGACACCACCTTGTCCGCCCAGCTCGACGACACACACGTACCCCCGACCTTCGCGGAACTCGGTGTTCGCGAGGACATCGTCAAGTCCCTGACGGCCATCGGCATCGAGCGGACCTTCGCCATCCAGGAGTTGACCCTCCCCCTCGCCCTCGCCGGAGACGACCTCATCGGTCAGGCCAGGACCGGAATGGGCAAGACATACGGCTTCGGCGTACCGCTCCTGCACCGCATAGCCACGACCGACTCCGGCACCGCGGCACTCGACGGAACACCCCGCGCGCTCGTCATCGTCCCCACCCGCGAACTGTGTGTTCAGGTGACCTCGGATCTGACCAATGCGTCCAAGTTCCTGAAGTCCGGCGGCAAGTCCGTCGAGATCCTGTCCATCTACGGCGGGCGTCCCTACGAGGCCCAGATCGCACAGCTGCAGAAGGGCGTCGACGTCGTCGTCGGCACCCCCGGTCGTCTCCTCGATCTCGCCAAACAGGGCCACCTCATCCTCGGCAAGATCGGCGTCCTCGTTCTCGACGAGGCCGACGAGATGCTCGACCTCGGATTCCTCCCCGACATCGAGCGCATCCTCGGCATGGTGCCCAGCGGTCCCTCGGCTCATTCCGCAGGCTCCACTCGCGGTCCCTCGGCCGGAGGCTCCGCGCGTGGTCGCCAGACGATGCTGTTCTCGGCCACCATGCCCGGACCGATCATCACGCTCGCACGCACGTTCCTGACACAGCCCACGCACATCCGTGCCGAGGAAGCAGAGTCCTCCGCCGTGCACGATCGCACCGCGCAGCACATCTACCGCGCGCACGCTCTCGACAAGGTCGAGATGGTGTCCAAGGTCCTCCAGGCAGAAGGCCGCGGAGCGACCATGATCTTCACCCGCACCAAGCGCACCGCGCAGAAGGTCTCCGAGGAACTCCTCGAACGCGGGTTCGCCGTGGGTGCCGTGCACGGTGACCTCGGACAGATCCAGCGCGAAAAGGCACTGAAGAAGTTCCGGACCGGCGGCATCGACGTCCTGGTCGCGACCGATGTGGCAGCGCGAGGCATCGACATCGACGACGTCACTCACGTCATCAACTACCAGTGCCCAGAGGACGAGAAGACCTACGTCCACCGCATCGGCCGCACCGGCCGCGCAGGCCGCACCGGCATCGCCGTGACCCTCGTCGACTGGGACGACATCCCTCGCTGGCAGCTGATCGACAAAGCGCTGAACCTCGGAATCCCGGACCCGGTCGAGACCTACTCGAGCTCACCGCACCTCTTCGAGGAACTGGGCATCCCCGACGGCGTGACCGGCTCGATCAAGAAGGCGCCGGAGCGGACCGAACGCGCGCACACGGGCGACAACGGCGAAGTCACCGACAGCGTCGACAGTGCCGTCGATTCGGATGCAGCAGCCGAACCTTCTCGGCCACGCCGAACCCGCGCCCGCCGTCGCACCCGCGGCGGCAAGGCCGATGCAGCTACAACCAACGGCACAGCCGCAGCTGCAACCAACGGCACAGCCGCAGGCGGGGATACGTCCTCGGACAGCGCCCCGACCGAGTCGGGCACCAGCGGTGACGCCCCGTCCGGTGACGGCGCAGCACCCAAGCGTCGGCGTCGCCGCCGCCGCTCGCCCGCCTCGTCCGGACAGCCGAGCTCCACCCCCGAGTCGTCGCCCGCGTCAGCACCGGCAGCCGAGTAGCCTTCTTCTGTGCTTGCACCCGAACGTCGTCGACGCTCGGATCTCGTCGCCGCGGCAACCATTCTGGTTGTCGCGGTGCTCGCTGCCGGGGTCATCTGGTTCCGAAGCGACGCACACGGCACGACGTCCGAGACCGCGCCCACTCCACTGCCGCGGGCCACCACCGCACTCACCGTGCCCGCGTCGTTGACCGAAGTGTGGCGAGCGCAGAGCCCGCTCACGTCGACACCGGTGGTCACCGGCAGCGCCGTGGTGAGCGGTGACGACGGCGGAGTGGACGGTCTGGATCCGTCCACCGGTGAGACAGCGTGGAGCTACCGCAGGGACGTTCCGCTCTGCGCAGTGACAAGTGCATGGAACACCGCCGTCGCCGTGTTCGCCGACGACCGCGGATGCGCACAGGTCACCGAACTGGACGGGGCGACGGGATCACGCAAAGCTCAGCGATCCAGCGACGCAGATTCCGAAGTCCGTCTCAGCGACGACGGAACCTACGTCACATCCCTGGGTGACACGCGCATGGAACTCTGGCGGTCGGACCTCGTACGGACCCTCGAGTACGGACGGGTCGACGCCCCGCAGAACCCCGGCACCCAACCTCGCACCGGCTGCACCCTGCTGTCCACCGCGTCGAACAGTTCCCGCGTAGCGGTACTCGAGCAGTGCCCCGAGGAATCTGGTGCACGGCTGACCACCATGAACCCGGCACCGAAGGACGCCACCGAACCTCAGGAGTACGGCTCCAGCGTCGTCGCGTCGTTGACCAGCGCCGACGGCCCAGTGGAGGGAGCGCGCGTCCTCATCGCCTCGGGGGATCGGGTGGCGTTGTCGATCCCACCGCATTCCGGTGAACCAGCGAAGGTCGCCTTGTTCGACGGCAATGCTCAGCCTCTCACCGAATTCGATCTTCCGGACGGGACGGTGCCCGAGGTACCGGCCGATCTGTATCCGACGGTCGTCAAGGCCGCGAACGTCTTCAGTTGGTGGACCGGATCCAGCACTGTCGCACTGGATCTGAGCGATCTGTCACCGCAGTGGACCGTGCCCGGCGCGCTCGGCCCCGGCACACTGATGGCCGGACGCCTGCTGTTGCCGGTCCAGGACGGCACAGCGGTCATCGATCCGTCGACGGGTACCGCCGAACGAACGATCCCGGTCGACCGCGGTGACTACTCCGGCCCGGTCGGACTCGCCGTCGTCGGCGACGTACTCATCGAACAACGCGGTACCGACCTGGTTGCACTCTCCGGCACGGAGGGTCAGTCCTCGGGCGAATAGGTGCGGAGCGGGGATCCGTTCTCCCAGTGCTCCAACAGGTTCCCCGCCAGGTCTCGATACGCCTGCGCACCCTTGCTCTTTCGACCCGACAACACCGTCGCCCCCGACGCCGACGCCTCCGCGAAACGCACCGTCCGAGGAATGGGCGGATCGAGAACCGGAAGGGAGTAGCGGTCGGAGACATCACCGAGAACGTCGCGGCTGTGCGTGGTGCGTGCGTCGAACAACGTGGGGAGCGCGCCGAGGAGCGACAGTTCGGAATTGGTGATCTGCTGAACTTCCGAGACCGTCCGCAGCAGCTGCCCGACGCCGCGGTGAGCAAGTGTTTCGCATTGCAGCGGCACCAGTACCGACCGGGCGGCCGTCAACCCGTTGAGTGTCAACACACCCAACGACGGCGGGCAGTCGATGATCACGACGTCGTAGTCGTCGAGAATCGGCGCCAGCGCTCGCTTCAGCGCGTATTCACGGCCCGCACGCATGAGCAACAGTGCCTCGGCGCCCGCGAGATCGATCGTTGCCGGAAGCAGGTCGATACCCTCGTCGGTCTCGAGCAGCGCCTCGGCCACCGGGGTATCCCCCGTCAGGACCTCGTGCACGGACGTCTCGAGTTTGTCCGGGTTGTGCCCGAGGGAGAACGTCAGGCACCCCTGCGGGTCGAGATCGACCACCAGAACCCGCCGGTCCAGTGCATGAAGCGCGGCCGCAAGTGAAGCCACCGTGGTGGTTTTCGCGACGCCGCCCTTTTGATTCGCTACCGCCAGTACTGTCGTCACGCCCCCGATCCTTGCCTACATCGGGGCGATCGGCCAGAGCGAGCGGGTCGTGGGCGCGTCGGGAAGGGGCCAGGAACAGTCCCGGTCCGACGCGCCCGTCACCGAAATCAGTGCAGCATAACCGGTTTGGCGCTGTCCGCACCCTCTGCCGGAGTGATCTTCTTCCGGGGCAGGAAGAACGCCGGCACGAAGGTCAGCACGATGAGCACGAGCGCGACCATGAACGTGGAGCCGAACGCTCCCGCCGAGATGTCGAGAGCCTCGACCGGAGACGTCGCCTTCGCGACGTCCTTCAACTGATTGGTCAGCACCACGGACATGACCGCCGTACCGATCGAGCCCGCCGTCTGCTGCACGATGTTCATCAACGTCGATCCTCGCGCGACGTTGTGATCGGTGAGCGTCTGCAGAGCAGCGGTCATGATCGGCATCATCGTCGCACCGAGACCCATGCCCATGACGAACAGCGCACCGAGCAGAATCACGTACGAGGTGTCGGCACCGACCTGTGTGAAGACAGCCATGCCCGCGGTGATGAACACCATGCCCGCGAGCACGATCTTGCCGGGGCCCATGCGGTCCGCGAGGGTGCCCGCGATGGGCATCGTCAACATCGCGCCGATTCCCTGGGGCGCCAGCAACAGACCTGCAGCCAGAGTCGTCTCCCCGCGGATCTGCAGGAAGTAGCTCGGGAACAGCAGACCCGCGCCCATGAACGCAACCATGAACAGGACGGTCGTCAGGACCGCCACGGTGAGCGCCCGGTTGGCGAACAACCTGAGGTCGATCAACGGATGCTCGGTGCGAAGGGCATGGAAGACGAACAGGACGATCAACACGAAACCGACGATCGCCGGCACCAGCACGCGAACAGCCCACACCGTCTCGGTCTCGGGAATCGAGGACACTCCGAACAGGAACAGTGCGAGGCCGGGAGAGAGCATCAGCATGCCGACGAAGTCGAACGATTCCGACGGCGTCGGATCGTCCTTCGGGAAGATGACGATTGCTGCGATCAGCGCGACCGCGCCGATCGGAACGTTGATCAGGAAGATCCAGTGCCAGCTCGCAGCCTCCAGCAGCCATCCGCCGAGGATCGGGCCGCTGATGGGTCCGAGAAGCATCGGCACGCCCAGCACGGCCATGACACGACCGATCCGCTCGGGACCTGCGGCCCTGGTCATGATCGTCATGCCGAGCGGCATCAGCATGCCGCCGCCCAGTCCCTGAAGCACACGGAAAGCGATGAGCGTGGTGATGTCCCACGCGAAGCTGCAGAGCACCGAGCCGAGCACGAACAGCACGAGAGCGGTGATGTACAGGCGCTTGGTACCGAACCTGTCCGCCGCCCAGCCGGTCAGCGGAATCACCGTCGCCAGCGCCAGCGTGTATCCCGTCATCGTCCAGGCGACAGTCGCGTACGTCGCGTCGAACACGTCCATGAACGTGGGAAGCGCGACGCTCACCACGGTGACGTCGAGAATGGACATGATGGCGCCGAGAACGACGACACCCGCGATCTTGAGGACGGCGGAGTCGAGCTTGTCCGGCTTCACCGGATTCGGACTTACCCCTGGCTGCGTCATGGTCGATCGTCCTTCGTGTCTCGGTGAGCAGGAACACTGCCCACCATCTGCCTGAACACGCACGACAACGTGCGCGGTGTGTCCGTTCCGTCGGTGGACCATCCGTCCCCGAGAAGTTCGATGCATCCCCGGGCAGCCCCCATGCGCGAGCAACCGAGTGCGTCGCGCGACCGGAACAGTATCCACCGACGGCCCGTCCGACTCAATCCGTTTTGTACGGGTAACCACCTGCAGGCCTGTGACACCCGACACGGCATCATTGCTTCCATGAGCGCCACCCCCACCTCGACCCCTGATTCCGGGACTACTGCTTCCGGACGTGTAGTTCTGTTGCGCCACGGCCAGACCGAATGGGCCACCTCGGGACGGCACACCGGCACGACGGACGTTCCACTGACCGACGTCGGAGAACGCCAAGCGGCCGCGGCAGGCGAACTCGTCGGCGAGCTCGGCCTGCGTGACCCGTTGATCGTCAGCAGTCCACGAACACGGGCGCTGCGGACCGCGCAGCTCGCGGGGCTGACCGTCGAACGGGAGTGGGACGCACTGTCCGAGTGGGACTACGGAGACTACGAAGGAAAGACCTCCGCCGAGATCCAACGGACGGTGCCGCACTGGACCGTGTGGACCCATCCGTGTCCGGGTGGCGAGTCCGTCGAGCAGGTCGGCGCACGCGCGGACCTGGTGCTGTCGGTGATTCTTCCGGCCCTGGGCGAACGCGACGTGGTCCTCGTCGGACACGGACATTTCTCGAGGGCTCTGCTGACTCGCTGGCTGGAACTGCCGGTCTCCGAGGGCAAGAGGTTCGCCCTCTCCCCTGCCGCGTATTCGGTCCTCGGGTTCGAGCACTCGTTCCGGCAGGTCGTGGTGCACAACATCCATCCGTCGGTTCGGACCGGAGTTGCATCGTGATTCGGCGGGCCACCGACCGAGACGTCGACGCCATCACCGGCCTGATCCACGAACTGGCGGAGTACGAGAAGCTGCGGGAGCAGTGCACCGTGCGTCCGGATCAGATCCGCTCGGCCCTGTTCGGTGCCGATCCGTCGGTGTTCGCACACGTCGCGGACGTCGACGGTCAGGTCGTCGGGTTCGCGATGTGGTTCCTCAGTTTCTCGACGTGGGACGGCGTGAACGGCATCTACCTCGAAGACCTGTACGTCAAGCCGGAGCTCAGGGGGTCGGGAATCGGATCCGACCTGCTCGCTGCACTCGCTGCCGAGTGCGTGACGCACGGGTACACCAGACTCGGCTGGTCTGTGCTGGATTGGAACACGCCGTCGATCGGCTTCTACGAATCTCTCGGAGCGGTGGCACAGAGCGAATGGACAGCGTTCCGCCTCGGAGGCGAACCACTCAGGGCACTCGCAGCGCGCGCATCCGCCCGCAGCTAGAGCGTCTCGTCGTCGGCATCGACGTACTGCGCTGCCATCCACCTCGACGACGGCGGGCTGAACAGCAGCGCGAGTATCGCCAGAGCGCCCGCACCGAGCAGCACACCGTACAGGGGCTGGTGAGAATCGGTCAGCAAGGACCACACGACCGGCAACAGCAACAGTTGAACGACGAGGGCGATTGCCCGTCCCCACCGCTGACCCAGAATGAGAGCGACTCCCGCCGTACCGACGGCAACGCCGATCACCGCGAACCAACCAGCCGTTCCGTACCCGTTCGCAACCTGGTCCTCCACGCCGTTCATCGCGCGAACGAGAAGGACCACCGCTGCGACGAGGGCAACCGCTCCTTCCACCGCGACGAGAACTCCTGCGGCCCTGAACGCAGGTGGAGGCACCGAGGGCAGGGATGGCGTGGACACCGGTAAAGCCTAGAACACCGATCCTGCCCGACAGGGTTCTGTCCCGACGGCACCCCGTGACCGATACCGGCGCGACACCGATACCGGACCGACGCCGATACCGGACCGACGCCGAGAACCGGATAGGCTGACGCCCCGTGCGCGCGCTGCTGATCGTGAACCCGAATGCAACGTCGACCACGCCGGCGGCCCGCGACCTTCTGGCCCACGCGCTGTCGAGTCGGGTGCGCGTCACCACGGCACACACGACCCACCGCGATCATGCTGCGGAACTGGCACGCCAGGCCCGCGAGGACGGTGTCGGTCTGGTCATCGTCCACGGTGGAGACGGCACCGTGAACGAGGTGATCAACGGGCTGCTCGGGGTCCCACTGCCCACATCGATGCGCGCCGTCACGATCGGTCCCATCCCGGCTCTGGCCGTGGTCCCCGGCGGAAGCGCCAACGTCTTCGCACGCTCACTCGGAATCCACGCCGACCCGGTTGCCGCCACCAATCAGCTGATCGACCTTCTTGCCGCGCGATCGCGCCGCACCATCGGTCTCGGCCACTGCGACAACAGGTGGTTCACGTTCAACGCCGGTCTGGGTCTCGACGCCGACGTGTGCCAGGCGATCGACGCGGGCCGAAAGGACGGCGGACCCGTCTCCGCGACTCGGTACGTTCGCGCCGCCGTCAGCGCCTTCTTTCGCAACAAACGACGTGATCCGAAACTCACCGTCGAAATTCCAGATCACGATCCGGTAACGGGCGTGCATTACGCTTTCGTTTCCAACTCGAGTCCGTGGACCTATCTGAACGAGCGTCCGGTGCACACCAATCCGGGCACCTCGTTCGACACCGGACTCGGACTCTTCGCGATGCGGACGACGCGCGTCCTGCCGAGCCTGAACGTATCTCGCCAACTCCTGTCGGCAGGCGCGGAACCCAAGTCACGCAAGCTCTTTCGAGTCGACGACGTTCCACGCATCAAGATCACGTCCAGCGAACCCATCGGGTTGCAAATGGACGGAGACTTCCTCGGATTGCGCACCGAGGCCGAATTTCACTCGACACCGTCGGCGCTCGAGGTCATCGCGGAGAACAGGTCCTGATACTGCCCGAATGGGTAGTTTTCAACCGGTTTTCGACGCACCCAGACCGGGCCCCGTGGGCAGCGTCATAGCGTTTTTGCTGGGAAAACCTCTGCACATTGCCCCTCGAGCGGGTACAAAGGAGCGCAGGAGGCTTAAGGCAGCCTAACAGAGTGAGCTTGACCACGGACGCGCGGCTATCTCTTGACTTCCCCTAAGTTCGTGAAAGCATTCACAAGCAACAGTGCGGAAACATTGGATACGCACGAGTGAACATCAGTCGAAAACGCAACGACACAGATCGCGGTAACAACAATCAACACGGCGCTGCGGCGCCCGGTAAGGAGCAGAGGATGGACTGGCGCCACAAGGCAATCTGTCGCGACGAAGATCCGGAACTATTTTTCCCCGTGGGAAACAGTGGCCCGGCACTCGCGCAGATCGCCGATGCCAAGGTCGTCTGCACGCGGTGCCCTGTCACCGCTGAGTGCCTGTCCTGGGCACTCGAGTCCGGCCAGGATGCCGGCGTGTGGGGCGGTATGAGCGAAGACGAGCGTCGCGCGCTGAAGCGTCGCAATGCACGTACGCGGGCTCGTAGCTCCGTATAACTCCCGGTGAACCGGTGAGGGCCAGTCCCTCACCCCGGTTCGCCCGGGCACAGCAGAACCCGGTGACTCCACGACGGAGCCCGGGTTTTTTGCTGTCCGATGCCCAGACGTCCGGCGCTCAGCTGTTCAGGTTCGGGGCGAGCGACGCCCGAGCGGGACGCGGAGGGAGGCGTCCGTGCCCCCGCGAGGCGATGGATGGAGCCCGAGGGAGCCACCCAGTTCGACGGACACCAACGTACGGACGATCTGCAGGCCCAGACCCTCGGACTTCTCCAACGAGAACCCTGAGGGCAAACCACGCCCGTCGTCGTGGATGACGACGTCGAGCCACCGCGCGGATCGGTCGGCCGAGATGCGGACGACACCCGCGGTGCCGGCGTCGAATCCGTGTTCCATGGCGTTCTGCACCAGTTCGGTCAACACCATCACCAGTGGTGTGGCCCGCTCGGCGGAGAAGACGCCCAACTTACCTTCCCGCGCGACGCGGACGCGCGGGTTGACCGTGGCGACGTCGAGCATGATCGGGACCAGCCGGTCGACGATCTCGTCGAGGTCGATTTCCTCGTCCACCGACATGGACAGCATTTCGTGCACCAGCGCGATGGACGTCACCCGTCGAACCGACTCCGACAACGCCACGCGCGCTTCCTCGTTCTCCAATCGCCGTGACTGCAGGCGAAGCAAAGCGGCGACGGTCTGCAGATTGTTCTTCACCCGGTGATGGATCTCGCGGATGGTCGCGTCCTTGCTGAGCAGCGCACGGTCTCGGCGCTTGACCTCGGTCACGTCCCGCACCAGCACGATGGCCCCCACCGACTCACCACGCGGCCGAAGCGACAGAGTTCTGATCAACACCGTCGCACCGCGCGCGTCGGCTTCCATCCGGTATCCCTCGCTTCCCGACAGCGACGCACGAATGTGGTCGGCGATCTCCTGGGAATCGAACGGATCGGTGATCAACGACCGCGTCACCGACGCCAGATCCGTCCCGGACAGGTCGGTCGCCAAGCCCATCCGGTGATAGGCGGACAGTGCGTTCGGACTCGCATAGACGACGCGGCCGTCGGTGTCGACCCTGATGAAGCCGTCGCCTGCACGCGGTGAGGAGTTGACGTCGGTGCGTTCCACGGGGCTGGGAAATGTCCCCTCGCTGATCATCCGGCACAGATCGTCGGCGCAGCCCCGGTATGCGACCTCGAGCGCGCCTGCCGTCCGCTGCCGCGTCGGGTTGGCGTCGCGAGTGAGAATCGCGATGACGTGGTCGCCGCACCGCACCGGCACGCTGTCGGTGTTGGAACCACTGCTGACGATGTCGCGGGTGACCAGCGAGTCCATGACCGTCGGGTGCTGGGACTCCGAGACGACGGCGCCGACCATGTCCTCGGTGAACACCGTCGGTGCGGTCGTCGGTCGGCACTGCGCGACGCACAGGATCTTGGCGTCCGGGCTCGCATCCACGTCGTCGGTTCCGACCCAGAGAAGAAGGTCCGCGAACGACAGATCCGCGAGGAGCTGCCACTCCCCGACCACCCGTTGCAGGTGATCGACAGCTTCTCCGGTCAGATCGGTGTGTTCGGCGAGCAGGTCGCTCAGTGTCGACACGGTGACGGCTCCGTCGCGATTGTGGGCGGGTGCGAGGCGGTGAGAGTCTAGGAGACCACAGCGATCAGGTCGCCCTGCTTTATGACGTCGCCCACGGTGACGGCAATGGTGCTGACCACGCCGGCTGACTCGGCGAGCACCGGAATTTCCATCTTCATCGATTCGAGAACGACGAGAGTGTCCCCGACCGCCACCTCGTCCCCCTCGGTGACCACGATCTGGAACACGGTCGACACCATTTCCGCGCGCACGTCCTCGGCCATTTGGCATCCTCTCGTTCACGGGCGGTTTCGCCTGTGGTTCCGGCACCCGTGACAGGGCGGCCGACCACTCGTGAAAGACTGTAGTGAACCAGTAGAGAGGAGCTCATCATGGGTAAGCGTGGGCGCAAGAAGCGCAGTCGCAAGAACAACAAGGCAAACCACGGCAAACGTCCGAACAGCTGACGATTTGCCTCATCACACGACGAAGGCCGGGAAGCGCGATGCTTCCCGGCCTTCGTCGTACCTCGGCCGGATCTACCCCGGCGTCGTCACTCCTGCTCGGTGTGCTTGATCAGCACGGTTCGCCTTATCTCGATGCTCAGGCGCTCCCGCAGACCGGCGGGCGCCTGGTCACCACCGCACTTGCGACTGATCAGACTCTTGACCTTCTCTTCGATGCCGTACGCGGCAAAGCATGATCCACACTCGTCGATGTGACGTTGAAGCCGAGCCCGGCTGCCTTCGTCGCACTCGTTGTCGAGCATCAGCCACACGTCGGCGATGACCGCGGAGCAGTCCAACGCCTCGAACTGCCGATTCTGTTCGGCTTCGTCGTTCGCATCCGATGTCACTTCGAGACCTCCTGCTCGTGCGCGTCGACCGCACCGTTGCGATTGAAACCACGTTCACGTGCCACGTCCGACAGCAGGCCTCGGAGCTGTTTACGTCCTCGGTGCAGCCGGGACATGACGGTGCCGATGGGCGTGCCCATGATGTCGGCGATCTCCTTGTACGGAAAACCTTCGACATCGGCGTAGTACACCGCCATACGAAATTCCTCGGGCAGCGACTGAAGCGCGGCCTTGATGTCGTCGTCGGGCAGCGCATCGAGAGCTTCGACCTCGGCGGAACGCAGTCCCGTCGACGTGTGCTCGGCCGTTGCGGCCAGCTGCCAATCCGTGATCTCGTCCGTCGGGTACTGCGCGGGTTGGCGCTGCTTCTTTCGGTACGAGTTGATGTACGTGTTGGTCAGGATCCGGTACAGCCACGCCTTGAGGTTCGTTCCCTCACGAAACGAGCGGAATGCGGAGTACGCCTTGATGTACGTCTCCTGGACCAGGTCCTCGGCGTCGGCCGGGTTCCGCGTCATCCGCAGTGCCGCGCCGTAGAGCTGATCCAGCATCGGCAGTGCGTCGCGCTCGAACCGCTCGGTCAGGTCCGCCGCCGACTCCACCGGTGCCTCGGCCTCCGCCTGAGCTGGGCGCTCGACTTCCTCCACGCTGATCCCTTCGGTAGCCATATCCGACCAGGTTACAGCGGGAGAAGGCAGCGCCTTCACGTAGATCGCACTCGAACTCGGAGCGGACCGGAGCGGGCGCTCGGTCGTCGTCACTGCCACAGCAGATCCCTTCCTCTTGCCTTGCGTACCTCTTGGCTCTTCAACACCGGCTTCACCCCGGTCATTCCAGGCGCCGGTCTGGCTACAGTGATCCGATGCCCTCAGCGCACCGGCCCGCCGCCTCCACACCTGCCGTCGCTCTGTTGATCGCGGAGAAGGTCGAGCACTCGGTGCACACCTACGACCACGACCCGAGGTCGGAATCGTTCGGCACGGAAGCGGCGGACGTCCTCACCGAACGTCTCGGTGTCGTCGCCGACCAGATCTTCAAGACGTTGGTGCTCAGGCGTTCCGACAACACACTCGCGGTGGCGGTTCTGCCCGTCACGGCGACACTCTCCCTCAAAGCCGCAGCCTCGGCCCTCGGTACCAGAAAGATCGTGCTGGCAGACCGAGCGGAGGCGGAGAAATCGACCGGGTACGTCTTCGGCGGCGTCTCCCCGCTCGGCCAGAAACGAGCGCTCGCGACCGTCGTCGACGAATCTGCCCTGGCCTGGGACCGAATTCTCTGCAGCGGAGGCAGGCGAGGGTTCGAGATCGAGCTCGACCCGAAGGACCTCGTCCGGCTCGCGCGGGCCGTGACGGCGCCCGTCGCCACCAGCTGAGCGCCGATGCGCAAAGATGGTGTGGTGACCAACTGGACCGCACCGCTCTCCACAGCCCCCGTCGACGCGACCGTCACGCTGCCCGGTTCCAAGTCCATCACCAATCGCGCGTTGATCATCTCCGCACTGGCAGGCGGACAGTCGACGGTCACAGCGGCCCTGCGCAGCCGTGACACCGACCTGATGATCGCCGCGTTGCAGCAACTCGGAGTCGGTATCACGATCGACCCGGCCGATCCGACGTCTCTGACGGTCACTCCCGGCGCCCTGCGCGGCGGATCGATCGATTGCGGGCTCGCCGGAACGGTGATGCGGTTCGTTCCGCCTCTTGCTGCCCTGGCGGACGGTGTGGTGCGTTTCGACGGTGACGAGCAGGCACGGACCCGGCCGCTGGACACCATTCTGGGCGCGCTACGCCACCTGGGAGCCGACGTGGCCGGGGATTCGCTGCCGTTCACCGTCACCGGGTCCGGCACTCTGCGGGGCGGGGCCGTCGACATCGACGCCTCGGGTTCTTCGCAGTTCGTGTCCGGGCTGATGCTCAGCGCAGCCGCGTTCGACGACGGCATCACCATTCACCACACTGGAAAGCCCGTACCGTCGATGCCGCACATCGACATGACGGTCGAGATGCTCCGGCGCGCAGGTGTGCAGGTGAGCACTCCGGCCGACAGCGGCGACGCGGACACCTGGCGCGTGCATCCCGGCCCGGTCGACGCCGTGTCGTGGGTGGTCGAACCCGACCTGTCGAACGCGACACCGTTCCTGGCCGCGGCGGCGGTGACCGGAGGTGTCGTACGGGTTCCGAACTGGCCGTCGTCGACGACGCAACCGGGTGATGCCATCCGAGGAATTCTCGAATCCATGGGCGCCACGGTAACCCTCGAGAACGGAACCCTCGAGGTGCGAGGCGGGGCGACATCGACCGGAGTCGACATCGACCTGCACGACGTCGGCGAGCTCACACCCACGGTGGCGGCTCTCGCCGCGCTTGCGGACGGCCCATCGCACCTACGCGGAATCGCTCACCTGCGCGGACACGAAACCGACCGTCTCGCAGCACTTGTCGCGGAGATCCGCCGACTGGGCGGGAACGCGACCGAGACCGACGACGGTCTGGACATCGCACCCGCGGCCCTGCACGGCGGGGTGTGGCGAGCGTACGCGGACCACCGGATGGCAACGGCAGGAGCAATTCTCGGACTGGTGGTCCCCGGAGTGGAAGTCGACGACATCGGAACCACCGCGAAAACCCTCCCAGGTTTCGAAAATCTGTGGGCCTCGATGCTGGGAGACTCGCCGCTCGCGGGGCGAGGGACACGGCCGACCACCGAAGGTGTTTCGTCCTGAGTCGCCGCTACGACGAGTCGGACGTCCGCATCCGCCCGGGCAAGAGCTCACGCCCCCGGACGAAGACGCGACCCGACCATGCCGATGCCCAGTCGGGAATGGTCGTGTCCGTGGACCGCGGCCGGTGGGGATGCGTTCTCGGAGGGGACCCGTCCCGGCCGGTCGTCACCATGCGCGCACGCGAACTGGGTCGCACACCCATCGTCGTCGGAGACGATGTCGACATAGTGGGAGACCTGTCCGGCAAGGTGGACACGTTGGCTCGCATCGTTCGGGTGTCCGAGCGCCGGACCGTGCTTCGCCGTACTGCCGACGACACCGATCCGTACGAACGTGTCGTGGTCGCCAATGCCGAACAACTGTTGATCGTCGCCGCACTGGCCGACCCTCCGCCGCGCACCGGATTCGTCGAGCGTGCGCTCGTCGCCGCATACGTCGGCGGTCTGAAACCTGTTCTGTGCCTGACCAAGAGCGATCTGGCCGACCCACACGAGTTCGCCTCGGCGTTCGCCGACCTCGACGTCCCGGTGGTGCTGGCCGGGCAGAGCGAGGATCTGACCGACCTCACCGCACGGCTGACCGACAGCGTCACGGCACTCATCGGCCACTCCGGCGTCGGGAAATCTACGTTGGTGAACAGGTTGGTGCCCGACGCGAAGCGCGCAACCGGCACGGTGTCCGGTGTCGGCAAGGGCCGTCACACGTCGACGCAGTCGATTGCACTTCCGTTGCCGGGAGGCGGGTGGGTGGTGGACACCCCTGGCATTCGATCCTTCGGGCTCGCGCACATTTCACCGGAGAACGTGGTGGCCGCGTTCTCCGACCTGGCGGACGCCATCGATGACTGCCCGCGTGGGTGTACTCACCTCGGTCCTCCGGCGGACCCGGAGTGCGCGCTCGATACGTTGACCGGCGATGCAGCGAGACGCGTCGCTGCGGTCCGTCTACTGCTGGAAGCCGTGCGCACCAACGAGAACTGGTGACCCCGCGAGTGCAGTTCCACCCACGAGGTCACCAGTCCGTGCTTGTACGGTCCTAGGCGGACAACTTCGCGACGAGGCCGCGAATGCCTTTCTTCTTCTTCGATTCCGCGATGGCCGTGCGCAATCCGCGGCGTTTTCCGGTGACCGGATCGACGGTCAGCAGCCCGCGAGACTCGTCGGTGAACTTGCGCTCCGACGCCGTCTCCGGCGCGTCGTCCGCGGTTGCCTTGAGGTACTTGTTGGGCAGCGAGAGCTTGGCGATGGTTCGCCAGGACAGCAGGTACTGCTTGCCGATCGAGCCGGTGGTGTAGGGCAGGTCGTACTTCTCGGCGAGTTCCAGAACTCGGAACTTGATCTCGCGCAGGCGATTACTGGGCAGATCCGGGAACAGGTGATGCTCGATCTGGTAGCAGAGGTTGCCGCTCATGAACTCCATGACGGGGCCTGCCTCGAAGTTCGCGCTGCCGAGCATCTGCCGCAGGTACCACTGCCCCTGGGTCTCGCCCTCCATGTCCGACTTCGTGAACTTCTCCGCACCGTCCGGGAAGTGCCCGCAGAAGATGACCGTGTTGGTCCAGACGTTGCGGATCATGTTGGCGACGATGTTGGCCGTCAGCGTGCTCTTCCACGCCGGACCGGTGAGGGCCGGGTAGACCACGTAGTCCTTGGCGATCTGCTTGCCGATCTTCTCGAGGACCTCTCGACGCTTGCGCTCGAACTCCTCGCGCTCGACGCGGCCCTTGGCGACCTTGCCGAGTTCGAGATGCTGTGCGGCGACGCCGTATTCGAAGAAGAGCTGCAGAAGCAGGTTGTAGACCGGGTTGCCGAGGTTGAAGGGCTTCCACCGCTGGTCGCGCGTGACACGCAGAAGTCCGTAGCCGACGTCGTCGTCCATTCCGAGCACGTTGGTGTACTTGTGATGGATGTAGTTGTGCGTCTGCTTCCAGTGCGCCGACGGCCCGGTGTTGTCCCACTCCCACGATGTGGAGTGGATTTCCGGATCGTTCATCCAGTCCCACTGCCCGTGCATCACGTTGTGCCCGAGCTCCATGTTCTCGATGATCTTGGCGGCGCCGAGCATGCCTGCCCCGAGCAACCAGGCCGGGCGCTTGCGGCTTGCGAAGAGGACGGCACGGCCACCGATCTCCAGCGTGCGCTGCAGCCGAATGGTGTTGCGGATGTACCGCGCGTCGCGTTCTCCGCGAGACGCCTCGATGTCACGGCGGATTGCATCCAGCTCGACGCCGAGCGCCTCCACGTCCGCATCGGTCAGATGCGCGTATTCCTTGATGTCCGAAATCGCCACGGGTTACGGCCCTCCTGGCAGTCGTCGGTGATGCACGTCGTGCACGTTCACCACTACCGTACCGTAACTTACGGGAGCGTAGGTTACGACCCCGTAGGTGTGAGAGACTTCACGCGCGACTTCTGCGCCTGACGGAGAGCCTTGGCCTGTCGCTTGGCTTCTTTCTTCGCGTTCCGCAACGTGACCCGCGCTTCTGCAATGGCCGAACGGAGACCGCGACGCTTACCGGTCAGTGGATCGATTCGGAGCGCATGCACCGTCGGCTCGTCACCCGCCCTGAACCGACGCTCGGAACTGGTCTCGGGCGCATTGTCCGACGTGGCACGCAACCACTGATCAGGAAGCGACAGCTTGTGAATGGTACGCAGCGCCAGCAGGTACTGCTTCCCGAGCGACCCGGTGGTGTACGGAAGGTCGTACTTCTCGCACAGCGCATGCACCTTCTCGGAAATCTCCTCGTACCGGTTGCTGGGCAGGTCCGGGAACATGTGGTGCTCGATCTGGTAGCACAGGTTGCCGCTCATGAACGCCATGACCTTGCCGGCGTCGAAGTTGGCGCTGCCGAGCATCTGACGCAGGTACCACTCCGCGCGCGTCTCCGTCTCGAACTGACCGATGGTGAACTTCTCTGCACCGTCGGGGAAATGGCCGCAGAAGATGACCGCGTAGGCCCACAGGTTTCGGACGAGATTTGCCGTCGCGTTGGCGGTCAGAGTGCTCTTCCACGCAGGACCGGTCAACGCGGGGAACAGAACGAAATCCTTGCCGACCTGACGGGCGATCTTGCGAGCGAACGCACGATTGGACGGAGACTTCCAGAACTCTTTCTCGTGCTCGCCGTCCAGTTCCTTCTGCGCGTCCAAGTCGTGCAGAGCGATGCCCCACTCGAACGTCGCCGCCAGGAGGACGTTGGCAATCGGCTGCAAGAGGTTGATCGGCTTCCACGCTTCGTCGCGAGTCATACGGAGAATGCCGAAGCCGATGTCGTCGTCCATGCCGACGATGTTGGTGTAGGTGTGATGGGAGTAGTTGTGCGCGCGCTTCCACTGCTCCGACGGGCCCGTCTGGTCCCATTCCCACGACACCGAATGGATCTCCGGGTCGTTCATCCAGTCCCACTGCCCGTGCATCACATTGTGCCCGAGCTCCATGTTCTCGATGATCTTCGCAACGCTCAACATCGCGGTACCCACAAGCCACGCTGGACGGTATTTGCTGCCCAACAGCACGATTCGGCTGCCGAACTCGAGACAGCGCTGCAGCTTGATGGTCCGACGGATGTACGCGGCATCCTTCTCGCCGCGCGAATCCTCGATGTCGCGGCGGACCGCGTCCAATTCTCTGCCGAAGGCTTCCATGTCCTCTTCGGTCAGGTGTGCGAACTCTTTGATGTCCGTGATGGCCACCGTGGTCCTCCGAAAGTCGTGGGCGCGGGCCCGAAATGCGTTTTCGCCTCTGTGCGCCAGTGCAAGGGTAGCCGAACTTACTGAGAAGTCCGTGTGGGTTGGAGCACGCTCACACCGCGTCTCGGCCGGTCAGAGCTCGAGTGTGCAGTCGCCTGCAGCCGCCGAAATGCAGGTCTGAATACGGTCGCCTTCACCGTGCTCCTTGCCCGAGCGCAAGTCGATGACGTGCCCGGCCGTCAACGGCACGACGCACGTCTGACAGATACCCATCCGGCACCCGAACGGCATCTGCACACCCAGACCCTCCCCTGCCTCCAACAAGCTCGTGGCACCGTCGACCTCGACGGACCGGTCCGACTTGGAGAAGGTCACCTTGCCGCCCTTGCCGGACGTGTCGGCCCGGGCGATCTCGAAGCGTTCGAGGTGCAGTCTGTCCTCGATTCCCTCCGACTTCCACACTCGCTCGATCTCCTCGAGCAAGCCGGACGGCCCACACGCCCACGTCTGACGCTCGCGCCAGTCCGGGTAGAGCTCGTCCAGCGACGCCAACGCGAACTTGCCGTCCGATCTGGTCAACTGCACGTGCGAGGTGAACTGCGGATGACCGGTCGCCAGCGATGCGAGCTCGTCGGAGAACATCACTTCGTCCTCGGTGGGTGCCGAATGAATGTGCACCGTGTCCGGCATGTCTCCGTGCCTGTCCAGGGTGCGGAGCATGGAGATGATGGGTGTGATGCCGCTGCCTGCCGTGATGAACAGAATCTTTTCCGGCGGCGGCGTCGGGAGCGCGAAATTGCCCTTCGGAGCGGCCAGCCGAACGATGGTGCCCTGGGGCACGCCGCCGACGAGGTGGCTGGAGAGGAAGCCCTCCGGCATCGCCTTCACCGTGATCGAGATCAGTTTCTCGTCCCAGTTGGGTGCGGACGTGAGCGAATACGAGCGCCAGTGCCAGCGCCCGCCGAGGTGCAATCCGATCCCGATGTACTGCCCGGGCTGGTAGTCGAAGTTGAATCCCCATCCAGGCTGGATGACCAGAGTGACCGCCGTTGCGGTCTCCTGCTCCACCCGAACGATCCGACCGCGCAGCTCACGCGCCGACCACAACGGGTTGGCGAGGTGCAGGTAGTCGTCGGGTAGCAATGGTGTGGTGATGCGCGTGATCGCGCCACGCAACATGTTGAGCTTCGGACGCTTGGGAGCAGATACACCCGCGGCGGGAGCTTCCAGCCACTTCTTGAGATCCATCGGAAAGTACTTACCCCTCGTTCGAGACAGAGACAACGCTGACGTGCTGGACCAGCTGGCGCGAACAGGCCCATATCAAGGTTACGCTACCGTAGGTTACTGGGGCGTTCGACTTCTACAGAAACTCCAACAGGAACGGCAGCTCCTGCGTCGCGTACCACGCGAGGGCGTGATCCTCGGCATCACCGAGGACGAACTCGGCGTCCGGATCGCCCATGTCCGCCGCATCCACGACCCCGACCGCCTTCTCGACAGCGGACTCGGCGCCTTCGAGGTCGACGTGGACCGACGCGACCTCGCTCATCCGAAGCGGCTCCTTCAACCGAACGACGGCGTCGTCCAGGTCCGGCCGAAGCGTCGGATCCTCCACGTCCGCGGCGATCACCGCACGCCGGAACACGACCGAGCCGTCGACGACACCGTCGCCCTCGTCTTCCAGTGCTGCACCGACCAGACGCAGTGACGCCCTCGCCGCTTCGTTCATCGCGACCTCGGCCAGCTCCTCGTCGTCTCCCGACGAGTAGGCCTCACGGAGGGTGGGGGTCACCGCGAACGCGGTACGACTGACCGGATGGAACTCACCGTCGGCCACCAGCGTCCGCAACATGGCGACCGTCGCCGGAACATAGACCCTCACGCGTACCTCACACTCTCGATTCGTTGCTGGCGTCGACGAGCTCTTCGAGCGCCTCGCGCAACAGGACGGTGATGACGTCGACGTCGGGCATCGCGCCACGATCGGCGTTCAGGCCGAAGCACACGAATCCGTCGTACGACGTCAAACCGATACTGAGAGCCTGGTTCTCGAACAGCGGCGACACGGGGAACATCTCCAACATACGGGCACCTCCCACGTACAGAGGGAACTGTGGGCCCGGGGCATTGGTGACGATCAGATTGAACAGGCGCCTCGACAGCCTGCTGCCCGCCCGGGCACCCATCGCGTGCAGACTGGCGGGCGCGAACCCCGAGATCCGCATCAACGTGTCCGCGGTGACCCCCGGAGACTGTTTGGCGTGCGCCTCGGTGGCGTGCGCGATGTGCGACAACCGCACCACCGCGTTCAGCTCACCCACCGGCAGGTCGATCAGGAACGACGACACCTCGCTGCGGGGCGGCATCTCCGGGTCGTGGTCTCCCGTCAGCCGGTCCGCGCGCTCGTAACCCGACGGATCCTCGGCGACGTAGACCGACATCGGAACCATCGCGCGCACGGTCGACGACGCCGTGACGGGCTCGCCCCGCGACAGCAGCCAGTTGCGGAGAGCTCCGGTCACGACGGCCAACACGACGTCGTTGATCGAGCAGTCGAAACGTGTGTGAATCTTGCGGTAGTCGGTCAGTTCGGTCTTCGCGACCGCGAAACGTCGGTTCCTCGAGATGGGGGCGTTCAGGGGGCTCGTCGGCGCGGTCTGGGCGGCGGTCCGAACGACGGACAGCACCTTTCCCGCTGCGCCGAGCGCTCCCCCGGCGATTCCGGCCACCCCGGCCGCGGCACCACGCAAGATCTCGACTCCCTCGCTCGGGGAGGCGATCAGTTCCGTGATGGCGTCGATCACCAGCGCGGATTCCTTGGGTTCGCGCGCAGGCATCCACAATTCCTCCGCCATCGCGGGCGGGCTCTTGGTTGCATCCAGAATGACCTGGCCGATCTCGAGCGCCTTCTCACCGTCGACGAGCGCCGAGTGCGACTTCGTGAAGATCGCGAACCGGTTCTTGCTCAAACCCTCGACCAGGTACATCTCCCACAGGGGCCGAGTGCGGTCCAGGGGCCGCGACGTCAGCCGCGCCACCAGATCGTGAAGTTGCTCGTCCGATCCCGGCTTCGGTAGGGCCGAGCGGCGAATGTGATACGTGATGTCGAACTCGCCGTCGTCCACCCACACCGGCCGGGCCAGGCCGAACGCAACTTCCCGAACCTTCTGTCGGTACCGCGGCACCAGAGCGAGGCGCTGCTCCACCAGCGACAGCAGGTCCTCGTAGCGGAAACCGTTGCGAGGCGTGCGAAACACCGCGAGAGAACCGAGATGCATCGGTGTACTGCTGGCCTCGAGGAAGTAGAACGACGCATCCTGAGTTGTCAGTCTGTTCGCCATCGCGGGTACCGGTTCCCCAATCCTTAGCCACACCGTGCCGATCACCACTCGTCGAGCGAGGTGGTTCGTCGTACTCGAACCTAGACGAACCCACAGGCTACAGCCATTCGGCCGACGTTCGATGGAACCGACTGCGCCTCGGTTCCGTCTGAATTACCAAGAAGCCGAATCCGCCGGAGGGACCGAGAATGAACGCCATGTCGGATGCACGCCGGTTCGCGTACATCGCCCGCGCCACAGCATTCGAACCGCCGACGGACAGCGCACGTGCGAACGACGGGCCGGTGACGGACAGTCAGGCCGTCCCTGCTGCCTGCAGCAGGCCGACCCGTCGCCGACGCCCGTTCCCGCGCAGCGTCGGACACCACGAGCACCCCGAAGGTTCCGGACCTGCCGCCGCACGCGGATCGCGCATCGGCCCGTTGGTGGTGGACAGCGAGAATCCGGTGTCCGACGATGCTCGCCGCGGCGCCGAGCAGGCAGTTCGGTTGCTGCTGGAGGTCCTGGATCGACGACGGCCGCCCGAGAAGATGGGACAGCTGTTCGCCCCGAACGTCGTGGAATCGGTGCGGACGATCGCACGCACCGAACCACCGGGTCGACGGCTGGGGGCGGCCAGCCTGCGTCGCATTCACGTCACGCACGCCGCACGCAACGCGACGGAAGTGTTCGGAACCTACACGCGCGGGACGCGGGTGTTCGCGGTCGCGGCCCGCCTCGAGTACCGGCGCAGCCTCAAGTACACCGGGTGGACAGTCACGTCGCTGCGCGTCGTCTGATGCCGTGCAGCGACGTGACCGAGACCCCTAGCGCTTCTTCTTGGACCGCGCCGGCTTGGACGTCTTCGACTGTGCCCGAGCGGCTTCGCGGCGTTCCCGACGCGTTCCCTGCGCCGCGGCGTCGCCGCCCGACGAGTTGGGTGCCGTCGCGACACCGGACCGGCGAACTGCGGTCCCTCCGTCTTCGTCCGGACCGGAGAACGTCAGACGCTCCTCGGTGCGGTCGTCCAGGCCCTTCGCGCGCAAGGCCGACGGAACGGGGGCGGCAGGCGCCTCCTTCTTCGGTTCCGGACGGGCCGGCGCGGGCTGACCCGCCGACGCCGGAGCCGCGCCCGCGACAGCCGACGCTGCCGGGGCCGGGGCCGGGC
>NZ_JMEX01000005.1:902506-1000828 GCF_000760735.1 Rhodococcoides fascians A44A
TGTGGCCTCGACCTGAAGGTTGAACAGGAATCCGACGGACTCCTCCTTGAGTCCTTCGAGCATGCCTCGGAACATGTCATAGCCTTCGCGCTGGTACTCGACCAGCGGGTCACGCTGTGCCATCGCTCGCAGGCCGATGCCTTCCTTCAGATAGTCCATCTCGTAAAGGTGTTCACGCCACTTGCGGTCGAGGACGGACAGCAGCACACGGCGTTCGAGCTCACGCATACCATTATCGCCCGCCACCTCTTCGATGCTCTTCTCTCTGGTGGCGTACGCGGCGCGCGCGTCGGCCAGCAGTGCTTCGAGGAGTTCTTCGCGGGTCAGGTCGCTCTTCTCACCGAATTCGTTCTCGTGCGAGAGCTCCTTGTGGTCGAGACCCACCGGATAGAGCGTCTTCAGCGCTGTCCACAGCTGCTCGAGATCCCAGTCCTCGACGTAGCCCTCGGCGGTCGCGCCGTTGACGTAGGCAGTGATCACGTCGGTGATCATGCTTTCGACCTGGCCCTCCATGTCAGCGCCCTCGAGGATGCGACGCCGCTCCTCGTAGATGACGGTGCGCTGCTGGTTCATCACCTCGTCGTACTTCAAGACGTTCTTGCGGATCTCGAAGTTCTGCTGCTCGACCTGGGTCTGCGCACTCTTGATCGCCTTCGACACCATCTTGGCTTCGATGGGAACGTCGTCCGGGAGGTTGAGCCGGGTCATGATCGACTCGAGCGCACCACCGTTGAACCGGCGCATCAATTCGTCACCGAGCGACAGGTAGAAGCGCGATTCGCCCGGGTCACCCTGACGACCGGATCGACCACGGAGCTGGTTGTCGATCCGGCGTGAGTCGTGACGCTCGGTGCCGAGGACGTACAGGCCGCCGGCGGCGCGCACGGTCTCGGCGTCGGCCTTGACCTGAGCCTTCACCGTTTCGAGAGCGGAGTCCCACGCTGCCTGGTACTCATCGGGCGTCTCGACGGGATCGAGGCCCTGCTTGCGGAGCTGCACGTCGGTGATGATGTCCGGGTTACCGCCGAGCACGACGTCGGTACCACGCCCTGCCATGTTGGTGGCGACCGTGACGGCGCCGTGGCGACCGGCCTCGGCGACGATCGTCGCTTCCTGCTCGTGGAACTTGGCGTTCAGCACGCTGTGGACGACGCCGCGCTTGGTGAACTGCTTGGACAGGTACTCCGAACGCTCGACGCTCGTCGTACCGATCAGCACGGGCTGACCTTTGCCGTGTCGCTCGACGACGTCGTCGACGACGGCGTCGAACTTGGCTTCCTCTGTCTTGTAGATGAGGTCGCCGTTGTCCACCCGCACCATGGGGCGGTTGGTCGGGATCGGGATCACACCGAGGCCGTAGGTCTGGTGCAGCTCCGCGGCCTCGGTCTGCGCGGTACCGGTCATGCCGGACAACTTGTCGTAGAGCCGGAAGTAGTTCTGCAGCGTGATCGTGGCGAGAGTCTGGTTCTCGGCCTTGATCTCCACCTTCTCCTTGGCCTCGATGGCCTGGTGCATGCCCTCGTTGTACCGGCGGCCGACGAGGATACGACCGGTGAACTCGTCGACGATGATGACCTCACCGTCGCGGACGATGTAGTCCTTGTCCTTGGTGTAGAGCTCCTTGGCCTTGATCGAGTTGTTGAGGTAGTTCACCAACGGCGAGTTGGCGGCCTCGTACAGGTTGTCGATGCCGAGCTGATCCTCGACCAGCTCCACGCCTGCCTCGTGCACACCGACCGTGCGCTTCTTGATGTCCACCTCGTAGTGGACGTCGTTCTTCAGCAACGGTGCGATGCGGGCGAACTCGCCGTACCACTTGGACGACGCGTCGGCCGGGCCCGAGATGATCAGTGGCGTGCGGGCCTCGTCGATCAGGATCGAGTCGACCTCGTCGACCACGGCGAAGTTGTGCCCCCGCTGGACCAGATCGTCGAGCGAGTGCGTCATGTTGTCGCGCAGGTAGTCGAAGCCGAACTCGTTGTTGGTTCCGTACGTGATGTCGGCGGCATACGCGGTACGACGCTCGGCCGGGGTCATGCCGGACAGGATCACGTCGGTCTCGAGGCCGAGGAAACGGTGAACTCGTCCCATCCACTCCGAGTCGCGCTTGGCGAGGTAGTCGTTGACGGTGACGACGTGCACTCCGTCACCGGACAGCGCGTTGAGGTATGCCGGGAGGACGCAGGTCAGGGTCTTGCCTTCACCGGTCTTCATCTCCGCGACGTTGCCGAAGTGCAGGGCCGCTCCGCCCATCACCTGGACGTCGAAGTGCCGCTGGCTCAAGACGCGCCACGATGCTTCGCGCGCAACGGCGAAGGCCTCGGGCAGGAGTTCGTCGAGCGTTTCGCCCTTGGCGTAGCGCTCCTTGAATTCGACGGTCTTGGCCCTGAGCTCGTCGTCGGACAAGCCCTCGACGTCCGGTGACAGGGTGGACACGTGGTCGGCGATGTTCTTGAGTCGCTTGACCATGCGACCCTCACCGACACGGAGCAGCTTGGAAAACGACAGCGAAGGCACGGGCTTTCTCGTCCTCGATCCTCGGTTACTTGTATTCGGTCGACAGGTTGGCGGTGCAGGCCCCTCCGACGTCGCGACGAGCTCTGGTGATGCGACCTGCCGATGCGACCTGACGCAACCATGGTAGGCGCTGGACCGTCAGGGCCCACAGACCCACGTACCAAAGCAGGCCCCACCTGGTGTTTTCCGGGTGAGGCCTGCTTCGTCTCAGGGTGTTCCTACGTAATTCTCAGCTCACGTGAGCCTGATCAACCCGTAGTCGAACGCGTGACGGCGATACACCACCGACGGTCTGTCGGTCGCGGAATCGTGGAACAGGAAGAAGTCGTGGCCGACGAGTTCCATTTCGTAGAGTGCGTCGTCCACACTCATCGGGGCTGCGGAGTGAACCTTGGTGCGCACGATCTGACCGGGGCCCGACGGCTCGTCCTCGAACGTGTCGAGTTTGATGTCCGGGTCGATCGCCAGATCGTCGTCCTCGGCGAGTTCGGCGGTGGCCTCGGCCACCGAGACGGGACGCTTCTCTCCGTAGTGGACCTTGCGACGGTCCTTCGTGCGACGCAGCCTGCTTTCCAGTTTCGAGGTCACCGATTCCAGGGCTGCATAGAAACTGTCGGCACATGCCTCGGCACGAACCACGGGGCCCTTGCCCTTCGCGGTGATTTCCACGCGCTGACATGCCTTGGCCTGTCGGCGATTTCGCTCGTGTTGGAGTTCGACGTCGAACAGGTAGATGGAGGGGTCGAAACGTTCGAGCCTGGCGAGTTTTTCGGATACGTAGATCCGGAAATGGTCTGGGATCTCGACGTTGCGGCCTTTGACCACAACGTCGGCATGGGTCTTGGTGGACTCGTCCGAAGGCTTCTCGTCGAAGAAAACCGAAGCTTGTGAAGGGGTCGTCACGCGTACCTCCCGATATCGGCCACGCCGCCGGTGCGACGCGGCAAGTGCTCATGCCGAGTGGGGAACCAACCGGCATCAGATTCAGCCGCATCACCTCCACGTAACGAGAAGTCGCATCGCCTCACACAGCGGAACCACCGGTTCTTGCTCTGCAAGTACGTGACTGCGACGTTAGTCGGTCATCCGCCGGTGTGCCACCGTTCACGCGGAATTCGCCGACATTCTCAGAACTTGTTCAGTCACGTCGCGGTCCCATCACGGATGGAGCAGTCCATGGGAGTCTCAGACTGCCGTCACCACCAGGACTCCGTCGACCGGGACTCCGAATTCCTTTAGCACTCTTACCGATTCGGCGGCGGTTGCACCCGTGGTCATCACGTCGTCGATCAGCAGCACCGAGGTGGCCGAGCCTGCGCCGCAGCCGAGTTCGAGAGCAGGCGCACCGCGACGCACTCGAATCCTGCCGGAGATGTTGGCCGCGCGCTGTGCGGCACCGAGACCGACGGAATCCCGTACGCCGTGCGCCATCGCGAGTGCAGGCACCATCGACACCGGTTCCGGCCACAGCGCAGCTGCGGCATCGGCGGCGAACCGGCGCACCGGATCACCGCCACGACTGCGCGCGGCACGCGCCCGCGTCGGGGCGGGTATCAGCACGAGGCGAGCCAGTTCCGGTGGATCCAGATGCCCGTACACCCTCAGGTGGTGTAGCGCTGCCGCGACGGCCCGGCCTATCGGCGCCGCCAGGTCGTGTCGATTGCGCTCCTTGAGGGCGAGCACCGCCGCCCGGCGGGCGCCGACGTACGTGCCGAGCGCCCAGCACGGCACGAACGGGTCCACGCGTGGAGTCAGCGCGATCGGCGGGCTCACCAACTCGTCCTCGCACCGCGCGCACCATTGGGCGCCAGGTCGGCCGCAGCCACCGCATTCACGTGGAAGGGCCAGGTCCAACATCGCCGCCAACACACCGCTCATGCGTGGGAGTATGACCGATCGGTCCGACAGACACGATGCGCTCAGCCGGGCAGTACCGGAGTCGCCTTCACCCCGGCCAGGCCGGCGACTTCACGCCAGTACCGATCCCCCGCCGGATCGTTGTTGTTCAGCTGGAACACCGCGCGCGAATCCGCGACGTACTCGGCCGTCGTCGACGCATCGACCGACAACACAGGTGCGGTCAGGTTTCGACTCGGCAGCGCATCGAGCCGCGAGCCGTCCGTGGTCACCTGAACCACCGGAACGTCCGTCGCGATACGCACGACGACCACCGCGTCGCCGGTACTCCAATCCAACGCGAGCGCATCGCTACCGAGTCCGTTGGCAACCGCTTTCGGCGACACGAGCGAGTACGTTCCGTTGGGTTGGCGCACGACTGTCGCGACGTACACCAACCCGTCGACGATCATGGCCGCCCGGACGCCGTCTCGGGAGAGACGAAGATCGGTGATTCGCGATCCGAGAGCCGTCACGGCACCCGCGTCGACCGGAAGCACCGACACCTGACCGTTGGCCGGATCTCGCGCTGCGCGAATGACATTGGTGCCGTCGATGACCGCCCACGCCGCGTTGTTGTCCACTCCCCACGTGGGCCGGGTGATCGACTGTCCCTCGGCCACCGGGAACGCTCCGCTGTCGTAGCCGCCGATCATCAACGCCGACGACGGTTCGGGTGCGGGACGGCCGGTGTCGGCGACACCTGCGACGAGAGTTCCGTCCGTCGACAGCGCTGCGCTCCGCAGATTCTCCACGGTGCCGAAGTAGCCCGGCACCGGCGTCGTGCCGCTGTCGTCGACGGACACCAAGCGGCCGGACACCAGCGCGTGCAACCCGACGTCGTTCTCCGGCGAGGCCAGTGGGTCGAGGGTGCCGACGTCCGCCGTCGTCCATCCGTCGGGTTTGGAGTTGTCGAGGGGTTGACCGTCCGCGAGAAGCACGTACGGTCCCGCGATGTCTGCCGACGCCAACGTCCACACCACCTGGGCCGCGAGCAGTTCGCGGTTCTTGGCGTCGACGGCCTGCAGGCCCCCGAAGTCGATCCGTACGCCGCCGCCGGACCCGATGGCCTCCTGCGAGGTTCGCCCGTCGGCCTTGGTGATGGGCCCGCGAATTCCGACGCCGTTGCCCAGTTCGTTGGACACGGCGGGAGCCAGGCTCGGCTTCGGTCCGTCGATCAGCAACTGGACCAGTTGATCGGCCATCTGATCGGCTGCGCCGCTCACCCACCGGACGTCGGGTACGAGGGCCGCGCCGAGCGGGTCGACGAAGAACAGCGACTTGCGCTGATATGCGCCGAAGAATTGCGAACGATCGATGACGACGCCGGGGGGTAGTTCGTCGATGCGCCACTCCCCGTCGACCTTGATCATCCTGATGTTCGAGTCGACCGTGCCTGCTCCTGCTTGGTAGTCACCGCCGGGTGCCACGAGACCGACGGTGTTGGATCGGAGCGTGAACTGCGCCTCGGTGTCGGTGCGCATGCCGGTGAGGAGATCGATCTTGTCGGCGACGACGGTCTTCGCGCTGTCGTCCCAGCTACTCGACGCCGAGGCGGTCAGGAACTGCCGAGCGGCCTGATGTCGGTTCGCCGATGCCGCACTTGCGGTCACGAAATCTCGCAGCAGCAGGTCCGGCTCGCGGCCCGAAGCAGGCGGGGGCGGAGTTGTCGACGCCGCACCTGCGGTGAGCGACCCGATTGCCTGTGGACTGGAGGATTCAGGGAGGCTCGCGCATCCGCCCAGTATCAGAACGAGACTCGTCAGCGCAGCGACCACGAGGCTGACGCGTGAGAACCGAGTGCGTCGGCGCTGCGTCGTCATGTGGACCGACCTCCGCCCGTGTCCGCGCCGATCGAACCGGCGGAATCGATCGACGCACCGGGTCCTCTCGGTTCGTCCGCGCGATCCGTCGCGGACGGAAGCGGTTGCCCCTGGGTGTATCTGCGCGTGCTCGGCTTGAGCGGAAGTGGACTGCCGATCACCTTGTGTCCTCGCACCAGCGGCAGAGTCAGGCGGAAGCATGCCCCCTCGCCGACGGCTCCCCAGGCTTCCAGTTTGCCGTCGTGCAGCCGGGCGTCCTCGACACTGATCGCCAGGCCGAGGCCGGTGCCACCGGATCTGCGGACTCTCGACGGATCCGAGCGCCAGAAGCGGTTGAACACCAGCTTCTCTTCCCCCGGACGCAGGCCGATGCCTTGGTCCCTGACGACGAACGCCGCGGCGTCGGTGTTGGCCCTGAGCCGGATCAGAACCGGGCGGCCTTCGCCGTGATCGAGAGCGTTGGCCAGCAGGTTGCGAAGGATGCGCTCGACGCGACGGGGATCGACCTCGGCGACGACCGCGTGATCGGGCATGTCGACGATCACTTCGGTCGCGCTCTCCCGCGCGAGATGCCGAACGGTGGACACCGCGGCCCGTGCGCACATGCGGAGGTCGAGTTGTTCGGACGCCAGCTCGGCGACGCCTGCGTCGTGGCGACTGATCTCGAGGAGGTCGCCGAGGAGGGTCTCGAACCGATCGAGCTCGTTGACCAGTAGTTCCGACGATCGTTTCAGCGCTGGATCCAGGTCGGCCGAGCCGTCGTGGATCAGATCGGCGGCCATACGGACGGTCGTCAGCGGGGTTCGTAGCTCGTGGCTGACGTCGGAGGTGAACCTTCGTTGCAGGCTTCCGAACTCCTCCAGCTGGGTGATCTGTTTGGACAGACTCTCCGCCATCTCGTTGAACGACATGGCCAACCTCGCCATGTCGTCCTCTCCGCGTACCGGCATCCGTTCCTTGAGCCTGCCGTCGGCGAATCGAACGGCAATACGCGATGCCGAGCGAATCGGCAGCACGACCTGCCTGGCCACCAGCATGGAGATGGCAGCGAGCAACACCAGCAGGACCACGGCGCCGATCAGCAGCGTCCCCCGCACGAGCGAGAGGGTGCGCTCCTCGCTCCCGAGCGGGAACACGAGGTACAGCTCCAGGTCGGCGATGTCCGACGCGGTCGGCGTACCGAAGATGATGGCCGGACCGGTGTAGTCACCCTGCTCGGCGTCGCTGACCGTGGCGTACTGCCAACTGATCAGGCCTTCCTGGACGAAATTCCGAAGGCTCTCCGGGATCTGAGACGACGGGCCGATGGACGAGTCCGTCCTGATGCCGTCTCCATCGACGATGAGCACGGGATCGAAGGTACCGGCGGATCCGGTGCTCTGCCCGGAGTCGACTCCGCCGCTCGTCAGCTGCGCACGAGCGCGTTCCAGACGCGAGGAGAGCCCCGTCGTTTCCTCGGCGCCCGCCAGCGCGCCCTCCACGGTCATCCGGGAACGTTCGAGTTCCTCCGTGGCAGCGGTGATCTTCGCTTCGAGGAGTCGATCGGTGATCTGGCTCGTCAGCACCGCGCCGAGAATGGTGATGACGACGAGAGACAACGTGAGTGTGGAGACGACCACACGCAGTTGCAGCGACCGGCGCCACGCATGGCCGATCGATGTGGTGAGCGCTCTGAACCAGCGCAGAAGCGGCGTGAACGTTCCGTTGATTCGACGCCGCGAACGGTTGGACCAGATCACGGCGGTCCGGCTTTGTAGCCGACTCCCCTCACCGTCAACACCACCTCAGGATTCTCCGGATCCTTCTCGACCTTGGCGCGCAACCGCTGCACGTGGACGTTCACGAGGCGGGTGTCCGCGGCGTGGCGGTAACCCCACACCTGCTCGAGCAGCACCTCTCGGGTGAACACCTGACGCGGTTTGCGCGCGAGGGCCACCAGCAGGTCGAATTCGAGCGGCGTCAACGACACCAGTTCGTCCCCTCGGCTGACCTTGTGCGCGGGAACGTCGATGACGATGTCCGCGATGGAGAGCAACTCCGCCGGCTCGTCCTCGGTGCGCCGCAGACGTGCTCGCACACGAGCGACCAGTTCCTTGGGCTTGAACGGCTTCATGATGTAGTCGTCGGCGCCGGACTCGAGACCCAGCACGACGTCGACGGTGTCCGTCTTCGCGGTGAGCATCACGATGGGAACCCCGGAATCGGCCCGTAGAACACGGCACACGTCGATGCCGTTCATCCCGGGCAGCATCAGGTCGAGCAGCACGAGATCCGGACGATTCTCCCGTACCGCGGACAACGCCTGTGTGCCGTCGCCGACCACGAACGGTTCGAAACCCTCGCCGCGAAGGACGATGGTCAGCATTTCGGCGAGTGCCGAATCGTCGTCGACTACAAGAATCCGAGGCTTCATGGACCTATGTTGTCACTTTCCCGGCGTCAGTTGGCTGATTGAACACGTCGGCGGCGAGTCGATCGGGGTCGACGTCGGCGCCGACGACCTGCCACGGCGACATCCAGTTCGACGCCGCCAGTTCGCCGTACACCGCAGCGGTTCGCGATTGCAGCGATCCGTCGCGCTCGTAGGCATCCCGCGTACGCGAGGCGTCCGCGGTCTCGCGTGACTCCGCGCGCGAGGCGGCGAGTTCCACCGACACGTCGAGGAATATCTGAGTGTCCGGGATCGGTACCTGGAATCGATCGAATTCGAGGGCGCGGATCCATTCGACCGCCTCGCCGTCCGCGGACTGGTCGAGCCTCGCGGCGGTGTACGCCGCGTTGGACGCGACATAACGATCCAACAGCACTATGTCGTTGTGAGAGAGCGCGTTTCGTAGCTCCTCCGCGGCCGACCTGCGGTCGAGCGCGAACAGCAACGCCATTGCGTGGACGCTCTGCGCGGTGTCGCCGTGTTCACCTCGTAACGCTTCCGCGGCGAGATCGGCGTGCACCGAGGCGTCGTACCTCGGAAAGCCGATGCGAACCACCTCGAGATGTTCGCGTTCCCACGCCGAGACGAGCCGACGGGCGAGCGTGTTCTTGCCCGCGCCGTCGACTCCCTCGATGACGATCAAACGGCCCACGACGGGACCTAGTAGCGGTAGTGCTCGGGCTTGTACGGGCCCTCGACGTCGACGCCGATGTACTCGGCCTGCTCCTTGGTCAGTTTGGTGATGGTGCCACCGAGTGCCTCGACGTGAATGCGAGCGACCTTCTCGTCGAGGTGCTTCGGCAGGCGGTACACCTCGTTGTCGTATTCGCTCGGCTTCGTCCACAGTTCGATCTGGGCGATGACCTGGTTGGAGAAGCTGTTGCTCATCACGAACGACGGGTGACCCGTTGCGTTGCCGAGGTTGAGCAACCGGCCCTCGGACAGCACGATGATCGAGTGGCCGTCCTTGAACTGGAACTCGTCGACCTGCGGCTTGATGTTGATACGCGTCACGTCCGCGGCCTTCTCGAGCCCGGCCATGTCGATCTCGTTGTCGAAGTGGCCGATGTTGCCGAGGATCGCCTGGTGCTTCATCCGCTTCATGTGCTCGAAGGTGATGATGCCGAGGTTGCCGGTGGAGGTGATGACGATGTCGGCCTTGTCGATGTACTCCTCGACGGTACGGACGTCGAATCCGTCCATCAGGGCCTGGAGCGCGTTGATCGGGTCGGCCTCGGTGACCGTGACGCGTGCGCCCTGACCCTTGAGTGCCTCGGCGCAGCCCTTGCCGACGTCGCCGTAACCGCAGACGAGGACGGCCTTGCCGCCGATGAGAACGTCGGTGCCGCGATTGATGCCGTCGATCAACGAGTGGCGGGTGCCGTACTTGTTGTCGAACTTGCTCTTGGTGACCGAGTCGTTGACGTTGATCGCCGGGAACGTGAGCTCGCCTGCCGCTGCGAACTGGTAGAGACGCAGGACGCCGGTGGTGGTCTCCTCGGTGACACCCTTGACCGACTCCGCGATGGCCGTCCACTTGGTCTTCGACTCTTCGAGCGAGCGACGCAGCAATCCGAGGAACACCTTGTACTCGTCGGAGTCGTGATCGTCGTCGGTCGGCGGTACGACGCCTGCCTTCTCGAACTGGGCGCCACGCAGCACGAGCATCGTCGCGTCGCCACCGTCGTCGAGAATCATGTTCGCGGGTTCGCCCGGCCACGTGAGCATCTGCTCGGCAGCCCACCAGTACTCTTCGAGGGTCTCGCCCTTCCACGCGAACACCGGGACGCCCTTGGGCTCCTCCTCGGTTCCGTGGGGGCCGACGACGACAGCTGCTGCTGCGTGGTCCTGGGTGGAGAAGATGTTGCACGACGCCCACCGCACCTCGGCGCCGAGCGCAACGAGCGTCTCGATGAGAACGGCCGTCTGTACGGTCATGTGCAGTGACCCGGAGACGCGGGCGCCCTTGAGCGGGAGCACCTCCGCGTATTCACGTCGGAGTGCGATCAGACCCGGCATCTCGTGCTCGGCGAGCCGGATTTCCTTGCGGCCGAACTCTGCGAGCGAAAGATCTGCGACCTTGAAGTCGATTCCACCCCGGTGGTCCGCGGTGAGTGCCGATCCGGCGGCCGAACTGCCGCCGGCATGTGCTGAGGTCGTCATCTTGCCTCTCCTGTTGTGCGTTGCGTTTCCGCACCAGGCTATCGGGTCGACTCGCGGTGGGTTCGGGCCAGGTGGCGCCGCCCTGGTTCGGAATCAGGCGGCCGTACGAGTTGTCCGGTTCTGCGACTCGGGCGCCGCGAGTAGCCCGTGTCGGTGGAGAACCTTGTCTCGACGTCGGGGCAGGATGTTGGCGCGGGTGATGTCACCGTCGTAGTGAGCGAGCACCCGGCGATCCATCACTCGACGCCACAGCGGAGGGACGGCGGCGACGAGCACCATGGACGCGTAGCCGGCCGGTAGCTGCGGGGCCTCGTCGCAGCTGCGCAAGGTCTGGTAGCGCTTGCCCGGATTGGCGTGGTGGTCGCTGTGCCGCTGGAGGTGGTACAGAAAGATGTTGGTGCACAGGCGGTCGCTGTTCCAGCTGTGCCGCGGCGAGCACCGCTCGTAGCGCCCCCGCTCGTTCTTCTCTCGAAGCAGACCGTAGTGCTCCACGTAGTTCACCGTCTCGAGCAGCAGGACACCGACGACGGCCTGGAGCAGAAGGTACGGCAGGATCGACAGCCCGAACACGAGCACCAGCGTGCCGAACAGTGCGACGCTCATCGCCCACGTGTGCAGCAGGGCGTTCTGCGGGCTCCATCGGTGGATCCCGCGCCGATGCAGGCGCTGATTCTCGAGCCGCCACGCGGATCGGAGTCCCCCGACGACGCTTCGAGGCAGGAACGTGTACAGGTTCTCGCCGAACCGAGCACTTGCCGGGTCCTCGGGGGTGGCGACGCGGACGTGGTGACCGCGGTTGTGCTCGACGAAGAAGTGACCGTAGAGGGTCTGCATCAGCGCGACCTTCGCAAGCCACCGCTCGTGCTCCTCGATCCGGTGACCGAGCTCGTGAGCCGCGTTGATTCCCGTGCCCGCAACCAGCCCGACCGTCACAGCGAGCCCGATCTTGTCGATGACGGCGAGTGAACCGAACGCCCACATCCAGCACGCGACCAGCAACGTCACGAATTGGACGGGGAGGAAGAGATAGGTGCACCACCGGTAGAACCGGTCCTCCTGCATGTGCTCGGCGTCGCTGTCGGACGGGTTGTCTCCGTCCTCGCCCGCCAGCATGTCGATGACGGGGATCACGACGAAGAACACCATCACACCGCTCCACCAGAAGATGGGCATTCCGGTCCAGAGAACCAGTTGCGACGGCAGTAGGGCCGACGCGGGTGCCAGCAGGCCGAGAAGCCACAACGCTCGCTTCCCGGCCCGCCGCTTGTGAACGACATTGGTGCTTCGTGCTGGCTCGACGGTCGCGTCCCCCGACACGCCACCCCCGGCTGACTCGTCCACGGCCGTGGACGAGTGACCGGCGCGTTTCATTCGATCCCCCCTGAAAAGAAAACCTCGGGTTTGTTCGGCAAGCCTATAGCAGGCGGAAGTTCCGAAACAGGGGTTCGTCGATCGAATTCTTACTTGGACGAACGAGCCAGTTCACGGGCGCGCAGAGTCTTCTCCACGTTGCGCTTGCTGTAGACGAAGTAGATCACCACACCGATGACCATCCAGCCGATGAATCGGAGCCAGGTCTCGACCGACAGGTTGACCATCAACCACAGGCAGGCCACCACCGCGAGGATGGGAACGACCGGCATGAGCGGGACCTTGAACCCACGCGGCAGATCCGGTCTGGTGCGCCGCAACACCACGACGCCGATGGACACCAGCACGAACGCGAAGAGGGTGCCGATGTTGACCATCTCTTCGAGTACGCCGATCGGGAAGAACGCGGCGAGTACCGCGACCACCACACCGACGAGGATCGTGATGCGAACCGGAGTGCCGCGCTTGCCGGTGTGCGCCAGCGAGGTCGGCACCAACCCGTCGCGCGACATCGCGAACAGTACGCGGGTCTGACCGAGCATCAGCACCATCACGACGGTTGTCAGACCGGCGAGAGCACCGAACGAGATGATGTTCTTGGCCCATGTCAGACCGTTCAGATCGAAGGCCGTCGCCAATGTGGAACTGTCGCCTGCCAACTCGGTGTACTTGACCATTCCGGTCAGAACGAGTGTCACGGCGACGTACAGGACGGTCACGATGGCCAGTGATCCGAGGATGCCGCGCGGCAACGCCTTCTGCGGTTCCTTGGTTTCCTCGGCGGTCGTCGCGACGACGTCGAATCCGATGAACGCGAAGAACACGAGACTTGCGGCGGCCAGAAGTCCGTACCAGCCGAAGGTGCTGCCACCTGCTCCGGTGACGAAGGAGAACAGGGACTGATGGATTCCCTCGCCGGTCGATCCTTCCTCGGCGGGTGGGATGTAGGGCGAGTAGTTCTCGGCCTTGATGTAGAAGGCTCCGACGACCACGACGAGCAACACCACAGCGACCTTGATCGCGGTGATCACCAACGACACCCGGGAGGAGAGTTTGGTACCGCTCGCCAGCAGGACGGTGATGACGACGACGATCAGGAACGCGCCCCAGTCCACGTCCAACGAGCCGATGGTCACAATCGGCGACGAGGATCCGAGCACCTCCCCCAGATACAACGACCAGCCTTTGGCGACGACGGACGAGGCGAGCGCGAACTCCAGAATCAGGTCCCAGCCGATGATCCAGGCGATGAACTCACCGAACGTGGCGTAGGAGAACGTGTATGCGCTACCTGCCACCGGAACGGTCGAGGCGAACTCGGCGTAGCACAGCGCCGCGAGACCACAGGCGACCGCAGCGAGCACGAAGGCCAGCGACACGGACGGGCCCGCGACATTGCCCGCGGTACGCGCAGTCAACGTGAAGATTCCGGCACCGATGACGACGGCGACGCCGAAGACGGTCAGGTCCCACGAGTTCAGATCCTTGCGCAGCTTGGTGTCCGGTTCGTCCGTGTCGCGGATGGAATCCTCGACCGATTTCGTTCGGAAGATTCCAGTTCTGCGAGCGGGTCCGGTCGAACGCTCTTGTTCCATCTTCTCTGCTTCCACCTGTCGATACCGTCGGGTGTGTGTCACTCGAACACCTTCGGTAACACCCTAAGGCGTAGACACGTCGGCCCGATGCAACTCGAGCGAACGCGTGCCTCAGACGCGGAAGTTGCCCACCGTCGCGCGGAACACCTCGGCGTCACCCCACCGAGCGGTCACGGTCGGGGCGGCTTCGCCTGCCGAGACCCACACTGCCGACCCGCGTTCGACGATCTGCTCGACCTCACCGTCCTGCACGGCCACCCGACCCTCCGTGCACAACACGATCTGCGGGCCCACGCTGTCGAGGATCTCGGACGCTCCGTCGGCCAACGCCGTGCGGGACAACGCGAACTCCGGTGCAGGCGTGTCGTAGACGATCGTCGACGACTCACCGGACACCTCGGGATCGAGAATGTTCACCTCGGCGGGTTCGAAATCGAGGACTCTCAGCAGCTCCGGGACGTCGACGTGCTTCGGCGTCAGTCCGCCACGGAGAACGTTGTCGGAGTTGGCCATGATCTCCACGCCGGTGCCGGACAGGTACGCGTGCAGATTGCCGGCATCCAGGTAGAGACCTTGCCCGGGTGACAGCGTCACACGGTTCAGCAGAAGCGCGGCGAGAACGCCTGCATCGCCGGGGTAGGACTCCCCCAGTTCCAACAAGGTTCGTGCTTCGTCGACGAATTTGCCGTCGTCGTCGTGCGCGGAGGTCGACAGGTACCGGATGCATCCCTCGGCCACGAGAGGGAGGAGCGCGTCGAGGGCAGGACCCGGCAACGTGATCCACGACGTGAACACGGTGCGCAGACCCGCTTGATCCGGCTGGTCGGCGAGTAGAGACCGGTAGCCGGAGAGAGCGTCGACGCCGAGCGCGTCGATGAATTCGACGGTATGCCTGGGGCACCGAAAGCCTGCCAGCGCATGGAATTCGGTGAGTGCGACGATCAGTTCCGGCTTGTGCGACGCGTCTCGGTAGTTACGGACGGGAGAATCGATCGGTACTCGACGTGCCTCCTCGCGCGCGAAACCTTCTTTCGCCTGAACGGAACTCGGGTGCGCCTGCAGGGACAGGGGTTCGTCGGCGGCGAGCAACTTCAGCAGGAACGGCAACCGGCCTCCGTACTCCTGCGAGGTGGCAGCTCCGAGCTCACGGTCCGGATCGTCGTCGATGACGGCCAGCAGCGACCGAGCGGAATCACCCGGCCCGATTCGAGCAGGGTCGGCGGGGTGTGCACCCAGCCAGATCTCCGCCTCGGGATGCTCGGACGGCACTCGCCGTCCCTGCAACTGCGCAAGCGAGGTTCTCGATCCCCACGCGTACGACCGAACTGCACCGTGCAGTGGTTGCACTAGTTACCGCCCATCAGATGTAGATACGCGGCAGCCATCTCCAGCCGCGTGGCCAACAATGTCATCGATTCGAGTTCCCCGACCGTCCCGGACGGCAGTGGAGTCTGCGGACCGACCCGATCGGAGACGGGGCCCGCTGCAGGAACGGACGCCGTGACGGCGTCGTCGCCCCCCGCGACGAGAATGTCCACGTCGTCCAGCGCCGCGGTGCGACGGTCCGTGTCCAGGGCACCCGTCGGCGCGGCCACCGCGAACACCCGGACGCCGGGTTGCGGCTTCGGACCGTCGAGTTGGTCGTCGTGGAAGAACGGGTCGTAATCGGCCGGCATCTCGGACGAGGCACCGGTGGCCTGTACGCCGGCTGCCACCACGTCCGGTAGATCGCCGGAGGCCGCCGCCACCCCCGCGACGCGGAACAGCACTTCGCTGCCGTGCCGTGCCGTCTCCACCGCAAGTGCGCTCGTTCCGGTGAACACCGCTCGGCGCCCTGAGATGCGCGACGCGATGGACTTGGCGGGATTGTGAAAGACCTCGTGCCGAGGGTGATTTCGCGACGCTTCCTCGTCCAACGCATCGGCGAGGCGAGCGAGATCGGGAAGCAACGCTCGGTAGGCGCCGGACGACAACGCGCCCAGAACGCACACCGCAGCAGCGACGTAGCGCATCAGTGCGTTGGGTTCACGCACCGACACGCGCGGCGCCAGGAACAGCCCACGTCCGGCCGCCGCCGAACGGAGCGGCCCCTCGTCGGGAGTGACGAGTACGGTTTCCGCGCCGCGGCGCACGGCGGCAGACGTGGCCTCGGACAACCGGGGATCTCCAGCGTCGTCTCCACAGATCACCACGACGTCGAGGGGTCCGACCCACGGCGGTGTGCCGTCCGACACGACCAACGGGACGCCGATACGGGCGCCCACGGCAGCGACGACCATCGCGGTGGCTCGGCGGGCTCGGCCGCCGCCGGCCACGAACACCACACTGCGGGGACGGAGATCCGACAATCGGTCACCGACGACGTCCTCGTAGGAGGACATCGTCGCGCGGGTCTGTGCGCCGGCCAGCGCCGCGCTGCGCAACCAGCCTTCGACGTCGGCCTTGGCGAGGGCGTCCGAGTCGTCCAGATCCAGTGCAGGCGTAAGAGTGGTCATCGCGTGCCACCGTCCTTCCTGATCCGACTCGCCGTTTCTCCCACCGATGGTGCCCGCATACCCACCGCCGCGTCCATTAATACAGTTCGGGCTCGAGGTGATACTCCGCCGATCAGCCTCGGACGATGCCGAGGATCTCGGTCGTCAAGGCATCCACTTCGTCGGAGGTACGAGCCTCGACGTTGAGCCGGAGAAGCGGCTCGGTGTTGGACGCACGCAGGTTGAACCAGGCACCTCCGTTCAGATCCACCGTCACTCCGTCGAGCCGATCGACGCCCGCGGTGCGCTCGGCGAACGCGTCGAGCACGGCCGACGTCCGTGCTGCGGCGTCGTCGACGGTGGAGTTGATCTCCCCGGACGCCGAGTACGTCTCGTACCCGCGCATGAGCTCGCTGAGCGGACGGTCCTGTGAACCGAGTGCCGCGAGGACGTGCAACGCAGCCAACATGCCGGAGTCGGCGCCCCAGAAGTTCTTGAAGTAGTAGTGCGCGGAATGTTCTCCGCCGAAGATCGCTCCGGTCTCGGCCATCTGCTGCTTGATGAACGAGTGACCGACGCGAGTACGCACAGGGGTACCACCGAGCGCGGTCACCAGCTCCGGCACCGCTCTCGACGTGATCAGGTTGTGGATGATCGTCGCTCCGGGTTCGCCGCGCAGTTCACGCTCGGCGACGAGGCCGGTGACGGCGGACGGCGACACCGGGTCGCCGTTCTCGTCGACGACGAAGCATCGGTCGGCGTCTCCGTCGAACGCGAGCCCGATGTCCGCGCCGGTCTCCCGCACGAACTTCTGCAGATCCACCAGGTTCGCCGGATCGAGAGGGTTGGCCTCGTGGTTGGGGAACGTGCCGTCCAGCTCGAAGTACAGAGGTTCGACGGTGACGGGCAATCCGTCGAACACGGCTGGAACCGTGTGGCCGCCCATTCCGTTGCCGGCGTCGACAGCGATCTTGACTCCGGACACCTGAGAGAGGTCGACAAGGCCCCGGACGAAGTTCGCGTAGTCGACGAGAACATCTTGTTCGGTGACCGAGCCCGGCGTCCCGTCGTAGGCCGGGACACCCTTGACGAGCTCGGACTTGATGGTCGCGAGACCCGTGTCCTGACCGACCGGCTTGGCACCGGCACGGCAGAGTTTGATGCCGTTGTACTTCGCCGGATTGTGACTCGCCGTGAACATCGCGCCCGGGCAGTCGAACGATCCCGAAGCGAAGTACAGCTGATCCGTCGACGCGAGACCGATCAACACCACGTCGAGGCCCTGCGAGGTGACGCCGTCGGCGAACGCACGCGACAATTCCGGTGACGATGCCCGCATGTCGTGGCCGATGACGATGCGCGTGACGCCGGGTTCGCGCACCAGACGAGCGAAGGAAGCACCGACGTCGCGCACGAACTCGGCATCGATCTGCTCGCCGACCACCCCCCGCACGTCGTAGGCCTTGATGACTGCATTGACGGCTTCGGCAGTGCGTGCCACGAACGACTCCTCGGGGTTTCGAATGGTTCAACTGCGAGCGCGAATCGAGGGCGCACTCACCTACGAATGTGTCACAGATGGAGGTGGACGTCGCGATGACTCACACCAGATGTGACAGAAATGATGCCTGGGTCGATCATCCGAACGACAAAGCAGCGGACCGCAATTGCAGTTTCGGGCTACCGATCAAGCCGTCGGATCGGGAAGCACCCTCAAATGGCCGCGCCGCCCGGTTCTGACGGGCGAGGCCGCGCGGCGGTCCTGCGTGGACTCCGTAGCGGACCGGACACCGGAACGGGGTCCGGGGACGTCGTCGCGGACGCGATCTCCGCGGCCTGCTTCGCGGACGGCCTCCGCCAGCGCCGTCAGATCGTCCTCGTCGGGAGTCGACGTGGTGAACCCGCCTTCGTACCGAACCATCTCCCATCCCTTGGGTGCCGTGGTCGTCGAGGCATGCACCTCGCACAGATCCCAGGAATGAGGCTCGTCGACGGTGGCCAGTGGCCCGACGACGGCGGTGGAATCGGAGTAGACATACGTGAGCGTCGCAACGGCCGATCGGTTGCACCCAGGGCGGCAGCATCCACGCATAGATCTCACACGCAAGAGAGTAGTCCCCCACTCCGACCCCGAGCCGCTCGACACACCGCGCAACGGCACCGATAGCCTCTCGGCATGGCTCGAACCGGCTCCGGACGCAGAACGACCTCCCGATCCGCATCACGACGAGGCCGCGGTATTCGCGGTCCGATTCTCCCCGCGTCGCTTCCCGGTCATCGATCACGAGCCGACAAGTTCGACCGCGCAGTCCTCGAAGCATTCGCGCGCATCGACCACCGGTGGCACGACAAGCTCGAACGTCTCGACATAGCAGTGGACGAGGTCCCGAAGATTCGCGCGAAGGACCCGGAATCGGTGAACTGGCCACCCGAGGTGGTAGCAGAAGGGCCGGTGCCGCTCTCTCGGCTGGTACCGGCGGGAATCGACAAGCGCGGAGAAACCACACGCGCTCGGATAGTGCTGTTCCGCCGTCCGCTGGAGAGACGTGCGAAACATCCCGAGGACCTGGAAGATCTGCTGTTCGACATTCTGGTGGAGCAGGTCGCCACCTACCTGGGCGTCGACCCGGATGTGGTGGACCCGCTGCCCGACGAGGACTGACGGATCACCGGCACAGACCCGGAGCGACCCGGACGTCGGTGCAGACAGCCGCTGTGGATCGCGGCAGGGTCAGACGATGCCGCGCTTGAGGCGTCGGCGCTCACGCTCGGACAGTCCGCCCCAGATTCCGAAACGCTCGTCGTTGGCGAGCGCGTACTCGAGGCACTCGTCCTTCACCTCGCAGCCGAGGCAGATACGCTTCGCCTCACGCGTGGAGCCGCCCTTCTCCGGGAAGAAAGCCTCGGGATCGGTCTGAGCGCACAGTGCGCGCTCCTGCCACTGATCCTCGATTTCCTCGAACATCTGGTCGAAGCCCGCGATCAAGCTGAGTACAGGCTTCACCGGCTCCCGAACGACATCGAGATCGGAATCGGTCTCGTCGGAATCGGTCTCGCTGGAATCGGCGTCGACGAACGCGGTGTCGTCGGTCGGCGTCGCATCGACGTACGCGGCACCCGCGTCCACCGGAACGACCTCGACTCCTCGAGCACTGTTCTGAATTGTGTTGTCGCAGTCGCTTCGTGCTGCGCCCGCTTGGGAATCGGTCTGCGGCGCGCCGTCGACTGCGCTGAGGTGAGCAAGAGCCTCGCCCTGTTGTTCACGTGTCACGTGCTGGTCATACATCGCTTCCGCCTCCTCACCATTTCTTCTAGCGCAGATACATCCGGTCGGTCCGAACACCTTGCCCCACGCCGGTATTCGTAATCACTCTGAACTCTCGACCTTTACTACACGTATCCACGAAATGGCGCCACATGGGAACGCGTGTTCGAATCAAGGTCGGCACCAAGCAAACTCGCTCGGCAACCCTGGAATGACATACATGTGATTAGACACGCCGCACAGTGGTGCGGTCAAGCTGATGGGCACATTTCCAATACCATCTACGACCCGAAATCGGCCGACACCCCGAATACACGGCCGTTTCGCGCGTGTCGTCCCCGTGAACAGGCAGCTAACCATGCCTCGAGCACGTCCGCACACGAGGCGCCCACACGCAGGCGTCCGGCAAGGCATAGGCTCCTCATCTGTGAAAGTGACTGTCTTGGTGGGTGGGGTCGGTGGAGCGCGATTTCTCCAGGGCCTCAGAGAACTGCTCGGCGGTGGCGGTGACATCACCGCGATCGTCAACGTCGGAGACGACGTGTGGATGCACGGGCTCAGGATCTGCCCCGATCTGGACACCTGCATGTACACACTCGGCGGGGGCATCGACACCGACCGCGGATGGGGCCGGATCGCGGAAACGTGGCACGCGCGCGACGAGCTCGCCGCGTACGGAGCGGACCCGGACTGGTTCGGTCTCGGCGACCGCGACATCGCCACACACCTGATCCGAAGCCGAATGCTGAGGACCGGGTACCCGCTCTCCGCCGTCACCGAAGCGCTGTGCAACCGGTGGCAACCCGGAGTGCGGCTCCTTCCCGTCTCCGACGACCGGAGCGAGACGCACGTCGTCGTCACCGACCCCGACGACGAGTCGGGTGAGAGTCAGCGCGCAATTCACTTCCAGGAGTGGTGGGTTCGCTACCGGGCTCGGATCCCGACGCACAGTTTCGCCCACATCGGTGCGGAGCAGGCCAGTCCTGCCCCCGGCGTGCTCGACGCCATTGCCGACGCCGACGCCGTCATCCTGGCTCCGTCGAATCCGGTCGTGAGCGTCGGGGCGATCCTTGCCGTTCCCGGGATCCGCAGCGCCTTGCGCACCACGAAGGCCAAGGTCGTCGGCCTGTCCCCTGTCGTCGACGGCAGGCCCCTGCGCGGGATGGCCGACGAGTGCCTGTCGGTCATCGGCGTCGAGACCACTGCCGAGGCGGTCGGCAAGTACTACGGCGCTCGTACCGACACGGGCATCCTCGATTCGTGGATGATCCATTCCACCGACACGGCAGTGATTCCCGGCGTCGACGTTCTCAGCGTGCCTCTGCTGATGACCGATCCGGCCACCACGGCCGAGATGGCTGCCGTTGCTCTACGTTCGGCAGGGCTGACGCTGTGACCGAACAGGCGGCCTCCCGTGTGCCCGGCGATCACGCTCCGGGCGGCGGCATCGAGATCCTGCCGGTCACCGGACTTCCCGAGTTCCGCCCCGGCGACGACCTGGCTGCGGCCATCGCGACGGCCGCGCCGTGGATCCGCGACGACGACGTTCTCGTGGTGACGAGCAAGGCGTTCTCGAAGGTGGAGGGTCGACTGGTCGCCGCTCCGCTGGATCCGGAGGAACGCGATGCCGCGCGGCGTGTGCTCGTCGATCAGGAAGCTGTTCGGGTCGTCGCGCGCAAGGGCCGCACACTCATCACCGAGAACCGTCTCGGCATCGTCCAGGCCGCGTCGGGGATCGACGGGTCCAACGTGGACCGGACGGAACTCGCGCTTCTCCCCGAGGATCCCGACGCGAGCGCGGCCGGTCTTCGGGCTGCCCTGGCGGAGTCTCTCGGTGTCACGGTCGGTGTCGTGGTGACCGACACGATGGGGCGTGCGTGGCGGGTCGGGCAGACGGACGCGGCCATCGGAAGTGCAGGCCTCGCCGTGGTACACGCGTACGCCGGTGCCGAGGACAGTCAGGGAAACGAACTCGTGGTCACCGAGGTCGCCGTCGCGGACGAAATCGCTGCGGCCGGCGATCTCGTCAAGGGCAAGCTCGGTTCGGTTCCGGTGGCGGTCGTCCGCGGACTGACTCCGGTCGACAACGGTTCGCGTGCACGCGATCTCGTGCGCCCGGGCGAGGACGATCTGTTCTGGCTCGGGACGGAGGAGTCGATCGCACGCGGCAGGCGCGAGGCCGTCCCGTCGCGTCGTTCGGTTCGATCGTTCGCTCCGGACTCGGTGGACCCGGACATGGTTCGCGAAGCCGTGGCCGACGCTCTGACCGCACCGGCACCGCACCACACCCACCCCGTCAGATTCGTGTGGGTCAGAACTCCTGCGTTGCGCACCCGACTGCTGAGCGAAATGCAGAAGGCATGGCGGACGGATCTCGAGTCGGACGGCCTCACCCCGAGTGCGATCGATGCACGAGTCGCTCGCGGCAACATCCTGGTCGACGCACCGGAGATAGTGATTCCGTTCTGCGTTCCCGACGGGGCGCACACCTATGCCGACGCCCGCCGGACCGCAGCCGAGGAGACGATGTTCACCGTCGCGGTCGGCGCCGCCGTGCAAGGCCTGCTGGTCTCGTTGGCAGCGCGGGGTCTCGGCAGCTGCTGGGTAGGGTCGACCATCTTCGTCTCCGACCTCGTCCGGACCGAACTGGGCTTGCGCGCCGATTGGAAAGCCATGGGCGCCATCGCAATCGGGCACCCGGCCGAACCGTCGGAACCTCGCGTGCGCACTGCACCGGGCTCCGAGCTGCTGGAGATGTGAGGTGAGCGCTCGCTCACTGCACGACTCCGCTCGACGTGTGCTGGAGGACTGGCCTGTCGGCGACACCCGCGACGATGCGCTGCGGCACACCATGCTCGCGTTTCTCGCGGCGTGCCCCGACGGCTGCCTTCGCTCCAACGAAGCCGGCCACATCACGGCGTCGTCGCTGGTACTCGATTCCTCGGGACAGCAGGTACTGCTGACGCTTCATCCACGCGTCGGACGATGGATCCAGCTCGGTGGTCACTGCGAACCGTCCGACAGCACCGTCGTCGATGCCGCGGTCCGGGAAGCGCGCGAGGAGTCCGGCATCGACGATCTGACGATCGATCCTGTGCTGCTGTCCGCGGACACGCACCCGATCACCTGTTCACTCGGCAAGCCGACGCGCCATCTGGACCTCAGATTCCTCGTGCGCGCTCCCGCGGGTGCAACAGCAGTGCGCAGCGAGGAGTCGACGGACCTGAGGTGGTGGCCGATCGACGAGTTGCCGGAGTCCGCCGAGGTGGACACCATCACCCACCTCGTCGACCTCGCGGCTGCGCGCTGACCGGGGACGTCCCCGGTCAGACGTACCCGGTCAGACGTCGGTGGAGAAACGCACTCCGCCGTCGGGGAGTTTGACGCCCGGCCACACGCGAGCGCCTCGCAGAAGTTCGCACCGTGCGCCGATGTCCGCCCCGTCTCCGATCACGCCGTCGCGGACCAACGCGCGAGGTCCGATGCGAGCGCCGAAGCCGATGATCGACCGCTCCACCACCGCGCCTGCTTCGATGACGGCTCCGTCGAACACGACCGCTCCGTCGAGACGGGCACCTGCACCCACCTCGGCGCCGCGGCCGACGACCGTGCCACCGATCAGCAGCGCCCCCGGAGCCACACCGGCACTCGGGTGCACGAGGAACTCACCGCGGGGGCCGCTCAGGGCAGGTGACGGGGCGATACCGCGCACCAGGTCCGACGAGCCCTTCACGAAATCCTCCGGTGTTCCCATGTCTCGCCAGTACGCGCTGTCGACGTGGCCGTAGACGCGCTTGTTCTCGGCGAGCAGTGCGGGGAACACCTCGCGCTCGACGGACACGGGCCTGTCGGCGGGGATGGTTTCGATGATGTCGCGTTTGAAGACGTAGCAGCCGGCGTTGATCTGGTCGGTCGGTGGATCCTGAGCCTTCTCGAGGAATGCCGTGACCCGTCCGTCCTCGTCGGTGGGAACGCAACCGAACGCACGGGGATCACCGACGCGAACCAGGTGCAGCGTCACATCCGCCTCGGTACGGGCGTGAGTGTCCAGCACCGCGGTCAGGTCGGTTCCACCGAGCACGTCGCCGTTGAACACCACCACGTTGTCGGCACGCAGTTTCGGCAGTACGTTGCGGATTCCGCCACCGGTGCCCAGCGGCTCGGTCTCGGTGACGTACTCGAGTTCGATGCCCAGCTCGGAGCCGTCGCCGAAATGCTCTTCGAAGACTTCGGCTTTGAACGACGTGCCGAGCACCACATGGGTGATCCCGGCGGCCTTGATGCGTGCGAGCAAGTGATGGAGGAACGGCAATCCCGCGGTCGGGAGCATCGGTTTCGGGGCCGACAGCGTCAGCGGCCTGAGCCGAGTCCCTTTGCCTCCCACCAGGATTACGGCATCGGTGGTCTTGCCCGTGTCAGCTGGCATTGTCGGCCTCTCTGTCGTGGTCCGGTCGAGTGTCGTCTGTCTGTCGCGATCGAAGTGCCGAAGCCACAACAACCTTCGAGCGCGCCGCCAAACCTGCGCGTAACGCCCATCGTATGGGAGCTTGCCACAGATGAGGGTGGCGATCCGCTTGAAAGCGATACGCGCTCGCGTGGTGGGCCGGAAGCATCAGTTCCGGATGCCTACCTGCCGCATGCCCTTTGGAATGGGTCACTTCCACACTCGGCACGTACACATTGAGCCATCCGCCGGTTCCGAGCCGGTCTCCCAGATCCACGTCCTCCATGTACATGAAGTATCGCGAGTCGAACCCGTTCACGGAGTCGAAAGCGGCACGGCGCAGCAACAGGCACGACCCCGACAGCCACCCGACGGCCCGCTCGGTGGCTGCTTCGTTGTCCTGCCGGTATCGCAGAGTCCACGGGTTGTTCGGCCACACCTTCCCGAGAAGCGCGTGACCCGCGCCGGACGTGAGATCCGGAACCGACCGCGCCGAGGGATAGCGGCTACCGTCCGGCTCACGAATCAGAGGTCCGAGCGCGCCTGCGCGCGGCCATCGCTCGGCTGCGCCCAGAAGTCCGTCGAGCGATCCCGGATGCCACCGGACGTCTGGGTTGACCACGACGACGAACTCGACGCCGTCGTCGATCTCGGCGACGGCTCGGTTGACCGCGCCTCCGTAGCCGAGGTTGGCGCCGGTCCGGAACAGTCGCACGTTCGGGTACTTCGCCTCGGCGGCCTCCGGCGCACCGTCGGTCGAGCCGTTGTCCGCCATGATGACCTGCGGGTCCTCGGACGTCGCCGTCGCCAAGGACGTCAGGAACTGGTCAAGGTGTTCACCGGGCGAATAGGTCACCGTCACGACGGCCAGCTTGGAACTCACGCGGGCAACCCTATCGGTCCACGTGCACCGCGACGTCCAAGGCATCGGCGAGTGCGTCACGCCAGTCCCGCAGCGGCGTCAGACCGGACTCGCTCCACGCATCGGGTGAGAGGACCGAGTACGAGGGCCGAGGTGCGGGCCGGACGAACTCCACACTCGAGCACGGCTCCACCCGCTCCGGATCGGCTCCGACTCCGGCGAACACCGCGCGGGCGAGCTCGAACCAGCTGGCGGTGCCTGCGTTCGTCAGGTTGAGGATCGGGGGCATCGGCGAGTCCGCGGCGGCGAGTTCCAGCAGTCCACCCGCCAGATCCCACGAGTAGGTGGGCGACCCCACCTGGTCGTCGACGACACGCACGGTGTCTCGTTCGCGTTCGAGCCTGCGCATCGTGGACACGAAGTCCGAACCGACGCCCGTGTACACCCACGCGGTCCTGACGACGGTCGCCGTCGGAAGCGCGTCGAGAACGGCGTGCTCGCCCGCGAGTTTCGTGCGCCCGTACGCACTGCGCGGTGCAGTGGGGTCACCAGGCCGGTACGGGACGTCGGAGGTGCCGTCGAAGACGTAGTCGGTCGACACGTGCACCAGCCGCGCCCCGGCCTCGGCACATGCCTGCGCCAGGTTGGCAGGTCCGACGGCGTTGACCGAGAGTGCGCGGTCCTCGTCCGTCTCGGCTGCGTCGACGGCGGTGTACGCGGCGCAATTGATCACGATCGACACCGCGGTCACGGCAGCCCCGACCGCGTCCCTGTCGGTGATGTCCAGTTCTTCGCTGGTGACGCCCGTCACCTGTACGCCTGCCCGCTCGGCTCGTTTCAGAATCTGTCGTCCGAGTTGCCCCCCGGCGCCGGTCACAAGAATGTTCGTCACAGTCGGAAAGTGTGGCACGCCGTCCGTGCTTGAGCGAGGCAGTGAGATTTCACAAGTAGCCTGGATCCGAACCAGGATCGTCGAACAAGCTCGTACAACGGAAGGAACCGCTCAGGTGCCAGGTCAGTCGGACGAGCCAGGGGACTTCCCACGCCCCGGCCGCGACGAGTATCGCCGTCGCTCCGACGAGTCCCGTGCCCGCCGGGAGCCCCGGAGTGATTCTCGGGCCGGGTCCCGCAGGTCACGAGCCGACCGTAGCAGGAGCGAGATTCCTCGTCGTCGCCGTGAGGACGAACCGCGCCGGACCGGCCGGCCCGCGACGGAGCGTACGGACCGCCGTCGACCCGGCCCGGCACATCGGGACCCGTCGACCCCTGCCGCGCGATCCGCGAAGACGATGCGAGCACCACAGATCTTCGTCGCGGCACTGGCCGTGATGGTGTTGGTGGTCACCGGTTTCGCGTGGCGAAGCATCGACGGCCTTCGTTCCAACATCGCGACGGCAGGCGCGCTCGGCCTCGGCGGCGGAGCCGACGGCGCCGTGGACATCCTGATGGTGGGCACCGACAGTCGCACCGATGCGCACGGAAACGCACTGTCGCAGGCGGAACTCGATTCACTGCGCGCGGGCGAGGAGGTGGCGTCGAACACCGACACCATCGTGCTGATCCGCGTTCCCAACGACGGGTCGTCGGCGACGGCGATCTCGATTCCCCGCGACTCCTATGTTCAGGTGCCCGGCATCGGGATGTCGAAGATCAACGCCGCGTACGGCGCCACCAAGGAGAACAAGCGCCTCGAACTCGTCGAGAGCGGCGTGTCCGACGCCGACGCCGAGTCCCAGTCCACCGAGGCGGGCCGCGAGGCGCTCATCACGTCGGTGGCCGATCTGACAGGCATCACCGTCGACCACTACGCCGAGGTCGGTCTGCTCGGTTTCGTTCTCCTCACCGACGCGGTCGGCGGGGTCGGTGTGTGCCTCAACGCTCCGGTCGACGAGCCCCTGTCCGGTGCGAATTTCCCTGCCGGCGAGCAGACCTTGTCCGGTGCCGACGCACTCAGCTTCGTGCGGCAGCGCCACGATCTGCCGCGCGGTGATCTGGATCGCATCGTGCGGCAGCAAGTGTTCATGGCGTCGCTCGTGCGCAGTGTGCTGAGTGCACAGACACTGAGTAATCCCGGCAAACTGAACCAGTTGAGCGCGGCGGTACAACGGTCGGTGGTGCTCGACTCCGATTGGGACATACTGCAATTCGCCACTCGCCTGCAGGATCTCGCAGGCGGCCAGGTGAAGTTCGAGACGATTCCCGCGGTCGACATCAACGGGGTGACCGATTACGGCGAGTCCATCGTCGAGGTGGATCCCGCCGCAGTGAAGAGGTACGTCGAGGGCCTTCTGGACGGCTCGTCGGAGGACGAGAGCGATGCCCCGACAACCGATGCGCCGCAGGTCGATCCGTCCTCGGTGACGGTCGATGTCGCGAACGACAGCGGCATCGACGGACTGGCCGGCGGGGTTGCCTCCACGTTGAGCGAGCTCGGGTACGTCGGCGGCACCGTCGGCAACTACGAGGGAACGACGGTGTCCACCACCACGGTTCAGGCCGCCGATCCCGAGAGCGACGAAGCGAGAGCCGTCGCTGCCGCGCTCGGCGGTGTCAGCGTGGCAGGCGACGATTCGTTGGCGAGTGGCACCGTGCGCGTGGTCCTCGCGTCCGACTACTCCGGACCGGGTACGGCAGGCGCCCCTGCCGCGACGAGCGCATCCGCTGCCTCCGAAACTGCGGGCAGCTCGGCAGGCGAGTCGCCCGCTCCCCCCATCGACGCCGGTTCCACCGGCCCCGCGTGCGTCAACTGAGGCGGTAGTGTTCCCTGCGTGGCTTCGACTCTGACGCAGGAACTTCTGGACCCCATCCTGACAACCGACCCAGCCGGCCCGCGCGTGACGTATTACGACGACGCCACCGGCGAGCGGGTCGAGGTCTCCGGTGTGACGCTGGCCAACTGGGCTGCGAAGACTGCGAACTTTCTCCGCGACGAGCTGGGTGTGGAACCGGGGACACGAGTGTCGGTACTGCTTCCCGCTCATTGGCAGACGGCGGCAGTGCTCCTCGGGGCGTGGTGGGCAGGCGCGGACGTCACCCTGAGCGCGGACCCCGACGTGGAGGTCGCACTGGTACACGGCGGACGCATCGACGATGCAGGCGACGTGCCCGAGGTCGTGGCACTGTCGCTCGACGCCTTCGGTAGACCGGTCCCGGATCTACCGGTGGGTGTGACCGATTACGCGACGTCGGTCCGTGTGCACGGGGATCAGTTTCGGCCGTCGGGACAATCGGGCGCTCTGGACGGTCGTTCGGTCGACGAGGTGCTCGGCGCCGCACGTGCCCGCGCCGAGGCGCATTCGATCGCGGTGGGAGACCGCGTGCTGTCCTCGTTGCCGTGGACCACGGCCGACGAATTGATCGACGGGCTGCTCTCGGTGCTCGCCGCCGGCGCATCCCTGGTTCAGGTGAGCTCGCCCGACGACTCGAAGACCGAACGCCGCGTCGCGACGGAGAAGGTCACCAAGACCCTCTAGCTGGCTTTCCTTTTGACTCCGGTCGTCAGGTGCGATAGCCGCCGTCGGCCAGGCCTGCCTCGATCTCGTATCTGTTCTTCGCGCCCGGTCGACGGATCTCTTCGACGAGATAACGCGCCGCGAAGGCGATGCCGTATCGCGCCCACTGATCGGCGTGGACGGCCTCGTGACGCAATACCCGACGAGACACGTTGGAGTTCGTCAGGTAGACACCGCCGATCGTCGTCCCGCCGCGCCCGAAGCCGTACCGCATCCCGGACGCGACGAACAGTGCACTCGGTTCGTCGAACTCGACTCTCGCTCGCCACAGGCCCGCGTACGCAAGCGCCAGCCAGGTCACGACGACGACCTGGCGCCGACCGCGTGAGGCTCGGCGTACGCGCGCCCGGAGCGAGAGCCGCACTATCCCAGCAGCTTGGCGCGCAGTGCGGCGTCCTTGTCCTCGACCATCCGCTCGAGCCCGGCCTGGAACGAGGCCATCCGCTCACGGAGAGCAGCGTCGGATGCGCCGAGGATGCGTACGGCGAGCAGGCCTGCGTTACGCGCGCCGCCGATGGACACCGTCGCCACCGGAACACCTGCAGGCATCTGCACGATGGACAGCAACGAGTCCATTCCGTCGAGATACTTCAGCGGCACCGGAACGCCCACGACCGGCAACGGCGTCGCCGACGCCACCATGCCGGGAAGGTGAGCAGCTCCCCCGGCTCCCGCGATGATGACCTTCAGTCCGCGTTCGGCGGCAGTGTTCGCGTAGTCGATCATGCGTTGCGGAGTGCGATGCGCGGAGATGACGCCGACCTCGAAGCGGACACCGAATTCTGCGAGGGCTTCCGCCGCGGCTTCCATCGTCGGCCAGTCCGAGTCGCTTCCCATGATCAGGCCGACCTGAGGGCCCGTCGAGTTGTCGCTCATGCGTGCGGATCCCATCCGTCGGTCCATTCCGCGTGCGACATCCAATGTGCGGCACGCTCTGCTTTTTCTCTGATCGCGGCCACGTAGGCTGCGTCGTCGGCGCGTCCGCCCGCCGCGCCGAGCACGTTGACGTGGCCGATCTTGCGATCCTTGCGTTCGCCTTTGCCGTACAGGTGCACCTTGGCGTCGGGCATCCGAGCGAAGAGGTGGTGCAGCCGCTCGTCCATGCTCATCGTGGGCGCCTCGGGTGCGCCGAGGATGTTCGCCATCACCGTCACCGGCGCCACGGGGGACGTGTCGCCGAGCGGATAGTCGAGAACGGCTCGCAGATGCTGCTCGAACTGCGAGGTCCGGCAGCCGTCCATGGTCCAGTGCCCGGAGTTGTGCGGACGCATCGCGAGCTCGTTGACGAGGATCCGTCCGTCCGTCGTCTCGAAAAGTTCCACCGCCATGGATCCGACGACGCCCAACTCTGCGGCCAGGCCGAGAGCCATGCGCTCGGCGTCGATGGCCGTGTCCTCGTCGAGGCCTGGCGCGGGCGCGATCACCACGGCGCACTGTCCGTGTCGCTGAACCGTCTCGACGACGGGCCACGACGCACCCTGGCCGAACGGCGAGCGCCCGACCATCGCGGACAGCTCGCGGCGCAGATCGACCTTGGTCTCGACCATCAGGGGCACACCGAGATCGAGCTGTCGACCGACGATCTCCTCGGCTTCCTCGGCGTCGGCGGGCATCCACACGCCTCGACCGTCGTATCCACCCCGAATTGCCTTGACCACGACCGGCCAGCCGTGTTCTTCGCCGAACTCGATGACGTCGCCGGCCCAGGTCACTTCCGCGAACTCGGGGCTCGGGATACCGAGATCAGCGAGCTTACGGCGCATCTTCAGCTTGTCCTGCGCGTAGATCAACGCCGACGGCGGTGGCTGCACGTTCACCCCCTCGGCGACGAGAGTCTCCAAGTGCTCGGTGGGCACGTGCTCGTGATCGAACGTCACCGCGTTCGAACCCGTTGCAGCGGCCCTCAGCGCGTCGAGGTCGTCGTGGTGTCCGAGCACCACGTCCGCACTGACCTGTGCAGCGGGCTCGTCGGCACCGGCGGACAGCACTCGAAGCGTCTGTCCGAGCGCAACGGCTGCCTGGTGGGTCATCCTCGCGAGCTGGCCGCCACCGATCATCGCCACGACAGGCATTCCGTTGGTGGACGGACGCGGAGTACTGGGACGCGGGTTCGCCGCGTCGGAGGGGAAATGTGGACCGGTCACGGCTTCCTATCGTGTCATGTGAGGAGGATTCGACCGTCGTTGGCCTGAGAGAAGTCTGATGATCTGCGCGCCGGTTCGTGAAATCGAGGTGTCGTTTCGTAGACTTCTCCGTTGTGCCCTCGATCGACAGTGTGATTCACCGCCTCCCCGGTCCAATTCGGGAGCTGGCGATTCGTCACAGCGAACTGATCAAATTTGCAATCGTCGGCGGCACGACGATGGTGTTCGACCTCGCCATCTTCTACTCGCTCAGCCTCACGGTGCTCGAACCCAAGCCGGTGGTCGCCAAGGTCATCTCCGGTGTGATGGCGACGATCTTGAGCTACATCCTCAACCGTGAGTGGGCGTTCAAGAACCGAGGCGGGCGCGAACGGCACCATGAGGCGCTCCTGTTCTTCACGATCAGTGGCATCGGCGTGATTCTTGCCGCGGCGCCTCTGTTCATCGCGAACAACCTGTTCGACATCCGTGAAGGCCACACGAGCCTCACCATGCTGGTGATCGTCGACTTCGTGCTGAACTACATCATCGGCAACCTGATGCAGATGGCGTTCCGATTCTGGGCGCTGCGCAAGTTCGCCTTCCCGGAAGAGAACGCGCGCGGAGCAGCCGCTGGATCCACCGATTACGACCCCACCGAGGAAGAAGCCGCCGAGGAACAACTCGGCCACAGCTGACGTCCCGCCGGCTACCGGGGCTCTCGAGTGCGGGGCGCTCCCATGCTTTGATCCCGCGAGGCCGGCAGGAACACCGAGAACATCGCGGGGCGTCGACGCTGCAGTTCCAGTCGACCACCGTCGGCCTCCACCAAAGCCCGAGCGAGCGCGAGCCCGACGCCGGTGGATCCCGCACCGGAGAATCCTCGGTCGAAGATGTGCGGCGCCATGTCGTTGCTGACGCCGTCCCCCTCGTCGGACACCTCCACACAGGCGAGAGCTTCCCGTCGCCGCTCGGCGGTGTCCACCGCGGGCACGAGGCGAACAGCCACCGTGCACGTACCGCCGCCGTGCGACAGGGCGTTGTCGACCAGCACGGACACCGCTTCTCGCAGCCGCGATCCGGTCACCGACGCCGTCACCCCCGCGTCGCCTCGCAGAACCAGCTCGCGTCCGGCGTCGTCGAAATTGCGCTGCCATTCGGCGACGAGACCCGTCAGCTCGGCGATCACGGGAACTTCTTCGGCTCCGGCCGAACCGTCACTACGCGACGACCGGACCAATTCGTCGATCGCCAGTGTCAGTCGGTCCACCTGAGCCATCGCCTCGTCCGCCTCTTGCACGACGTCCGGGTCCGGGTGGACCGACAATTCGTCGAGGCGCAGGCGGACGGCGGTGAGCCTGCTTCGCAGCTGATGCGACACGTCGGCCACGAGGGAGTGTTCACGCTGCAGGCGTCCGGAGATCTCCACCGTCGCGGAGTCGAGCACCTCGGACACCCGGTCGAGTTCGGCGATTCCGTGACGGGTGGGATCCGGTCTGAAATCGCCCTCCGCGAGTCGCGCGGCTCGCCGCGCCACGTCCTGCAGTGGGTCGGCGAGCCGTTTCGCGGTGAGGACCGCGATGGCCGTGCCCGCGAGGATCGAGGCCAGCACCACCAGCCCGACGGCTCCTACCGCCTGCCGCTGCAGTGTTCGCATGTCGTCGGACGGCACCTCGAGCCGTAGTGAGCCCGACGTCCCCATCGACAAGGACTCGACCAGCGGACGTGAGACGAAGGGTTCGCCGATGTCGACCCGCGACGCGGCATCCTGCGGGGTCGGGAACACCACGACGAGGCGCCCGGACTGCGGAATGGCCAGCCGCAGCGACCCGATGTCGAGGTCGCCGATCACCATTCCCGCTTCACCCTCCTGGGAGAGGATCTCCGACGCCATTCGATCGAGTCGACGCTGAAGGTCGTCGCGCGTGAAGTCCTCGACCCACAGCCACGCGGTGTACATCAGCGGAAGGCCGAGCAGGAGCGCCGTGAGAATGACCACGGCCAGAATGGATTGGAGTATGCGACGACGCATGGTGTCGGCTGCTCGGCTTCGTTACGACTAGTCGCTGTTGATCCGGAACCCGACTCCGCGCACCGTCGCGATGCGACGCTCGGCGACCGAACCCTCGTCACCGATCTTGCGGCGCAGCCACGACATGTGCATGTCGAGTGTCTTCGAACCGCGCAGTTCGGCGTCACCCCACACCTCGCGCAGAATGGTTTCGCGGGGAACGACCTGGCCTGCATGCTCGAGGAGCACCTTCAGCAGCTCGTATTCCTTGTTGGCGAGCGAGATCTCGTTGCCACCGACGAGCACGCGCCGAGCAGCAGGCTCGAGCCTGATGTCGCCTACCTCGATCGGTCCGTCCTCGCCGGTTCCTCGTCGGCGCAGCAGCGCACGTACCCGCGCCATGAGCTCCGCCAACCGGAACGGCTTGCCGACGTAGTCGTCGGCGCCCGCGTCGAGCCCGACGACGAAATCCACCTCGTCGGTGCGTGCGGTGAGCATCAGCACCGCCAGATCCGAGCTGTTGGCCCGTACCTGCCGGCAGACCTCGAGACCGTCCATCCCGGGAAGGCCGAGGTCCAGAATCAGGAGGTCGTAGTTGCCGTCGAGAGCACGCTGCAGTGCAGCGGGGCCTGTCTGTTCGACCGTCACCGTGTACCCCTCGCGGCCGAGGGCGCGGGACAGTGGCGCGGCAATAGCTTCGTCGTCTTCGGCAAGGAGCACATCGGTCACTCGGTGAGCGTACGGCCGGAAACTGTGAGAATGATGTATTTACCCGAGCACACCCGCGCTCCACGGAACCGCTACCGTCGCGCGGGCACCGTCATCGACGCCGACCGGCCCGCCAACCAGGCCTGGCACCGTCCGGTGACGGCCCGTCCACCTCGTGGCCGAGCTCGTCTCCGTCGATGTCGCCGGAACTGCGGTATTCCCCCGGCCGATACTCCCCGGACCGCCGAAATTCCCCGGACCGCCGAAATTCCAGGGAGTCGAACACCTGTTGGTAGAGCAGCGAGTGCACCCGCTGCACCCGTGGAATGTCGTCGAACTCGAGCGGATCGTCGGACGCCGACGCGATGATGAGCGTGCCCGTGCCGAGCATCCGGTCGACCAGTCCGTGCCGGAACTGGACGTTGCTGATGCGGCTCATCGGGATGTCGATCCCCGAGTGCGTGATGACACCCTGTCGGATGAGCACGCGGCGGTCGGTGACGATGAAGTGCGTGCATTTCCAGCTGATCAACGGTGCGATGCAGCGCCACGCGACCAGGGCTGCCCACACCACGGCGACGACGATGACCGCGGTCGTCGACGCAGTGCCGTCCAATCGAGCGGAGGCGACTCCGATCCCGAATCCGGCCAGGGCGGTGACGACGATGAAAGTCGCCGCCGGAAGGACGAGCATCTTCCAGTGAGGGTGGTGATGCAGTAGCAGCTCTTCTTCGTCTGCCAACGCATCCTGCGGATAGCCCATGCGGATCGCTCTCCTTCTCCGGTTCCGCCGTGATCCTGCCACGACCGCGCTGCCGAACGGTGGCCGATCGGAAGCCGTTCGAGAGGTCAGTCGGTGTCGACAGCTCGTAGGTGGGTGACGTCGCCGGCAGCGACCGCGACGGTTCCGGTGTCGGCGTCGTCGGTGCGGACGACGATCCGGCCCTGATCGTCGACGTCGGTCGCCTCGCCGATCATCGTGCGGTCTCCCGGCAGCTCGACGCGCACCCGGCGGCCGATGGTGTCGCACCGCTCGCGGTAGCGGTGGGCCAGGTGTTCGGTGTTCCAGTTGGAGTTACGCCAGGAGTCGATCTCCGCGCCTATCGCTCGGAGTATCGACCGCAGCAGTGTGCTGCGGTCGACGACGGCGGCGTTCTCGAGCGCAAGCGACGTTGCCGTCGGGACCGGCAGTTCGCTTTCCGTCATGGTGACATTGAGGCCGATTCCGACGACGACGGAGGGGTTGGGGCCGTGCTCGGCCACCTCGGCGAGGATGCCCGCGACCTTGCGGCCCTCGATGAGTACGTCGTTCGGCCACTTCAGTGCCGCGTCCACGGCCGCGACCGTGCGGAGCGAATCGACCACGGCCACACCGGCGAGCAGCGGAAGCCATCCGAGAACTGCCGGATCGATGCCTGGAAACTTGACGAGAACCGAGAACAGAAGTTGTGATCTCGGTGGACCCACGAACGGCCGCGAGTGTCGTCCGCGTCCGCTGTCCTGTTGTTCGGCGACGAGGGCAGTCCGGTCGGCGAGGCCGTGCACATTGGCAATGAGGTCGGCGTTGGTCGAACCGGTCTGCTCGACCACATCGAGCCTGGACCAGGAGGCTTGTGGCCCGTCGACGAGTGCCCGTCGGAGAGCGGCGGTGTCGAGCGGGGGGCGATCGAGGTTGGTCCACATGACTCACGAGCATATGGGCTCGTCGGTCCGACGGCCGGTGACGTCGGCTCGGGCTACCAACCGGTACGTGGCCCTCGGTAGGGCTCCGGTCACACCCGTGGTTAAAGTGTTTCCTCATGACCAGTGTTCAGGATTCGACTGCGCAGGGTACGGACGCCAAGCCCGATATTCATACAACGGCAGGCAAGCTCGCCGACCTCCGTAGCCGCCGTGAGGCAGCGATGGCACCGTCAGGCGCCGCCGCAATCGAGAAGGTGCACGCCAAAGGCAAGCTCACCGCCCGCGAACGCATCACCGCACTGCTCGACGAGGGCTCCTTCGTGGAGATGGACGCCCTCGCGCGCCACCGCTCCCAGAACTTCGGCCTCGCCGACAACCGCCCCTACGGCGACGGCGTCGTCACCGGCTACGGCACCATCGACGGACGCGAAGTCTGCATCTTCTCCCAGGACGCCACCGTCTTCGGCGGCTCCCTCGGTGAAATCTACGGCGAGAAAATCGTCAAAGTCATGGACCTCGCCCTCAAAACCGGACGCCCCCTCATCGGCATCAACGAAGGCGCAGGCGCCCGCATCCAAGAAGGCGTCGTCTCCCTCGGCCTCTACGGCGAAATCTTCCACCGCAACGTCCAAGCCTCCGGCGTCATCCCCCAGATCTCCCTGATCATGGGACCCGCCGCAGGCGGACACGTCTACTCCCCCGCCCTGACCGACTTCGTCGTCATGGTCGACGGCACCTCCCAGATGTTCGTCACCGGACCCGACGTCATCAAAACCGTCACCGGCGAAAACGTCACCATGGAGGAACTCGGCGGCGCCCACACCCACATGGAGAAATCCGGCGTCGCCCACTACGTCGCCTCCGGAGAGCAGGACGCCCTCGACTACGTCCGCGACCTCCTCGGCTACCTGCCGTCCAACAACCGCGCCGAAGCACCACGCGCGATCCCCAGCGATCCGATCGACGGCGCCATCGAGGACAACCTCACCGACGAGGACCTCGAACTCGACACGTTGATCCCGGATTCACCGAACACCCCGTACGACATGCACGAGGTGATCCGCCGCATCCTCGACGACGACGAATTCCTCGAAGTCCAGGAAGGCCGCGCCCGCAACATCATCGTCGGCTATGGACGTGTCGACGGCCGCTCGGTGGGTATCGTCGCCAACCAACCCACCCAATTCGCCGGCACCCTCGACATCGACGCCTCCGAGAAAGCCGCACGATTCGTCCGCACCTGCGATGCGTTCAACGTCCCCATCATCACCCTCGTCGACGTCCCCGGCTTCCTGCCCGGCACCGGCCAGGAGTTCAACGGCATCATCCGCCGCGGCGCGAAACTGCTCTACGCCTACGGGGAAGCGACGGTAGGCAAGATCACCGTCATCACCCGCAAGGCCTACGGCGGCGCGTACGACGTCATGGGCTCCAAGCACATGGGCGCCGACGTCAACCTCGCGTGGCCGACCGCGCAGATCGCCGTCATGGGCGCCTCCGGCGCCGTCGGATTCGTCTACCGTAAACAACTTCTCGAAGCCGCCAAGAACGGTGAAGACGTCGACGCATTGCGCTTGAAGCTGCAGCAAGAATACGAAGACACCCTCGTCAACCCGTACGTCGCCGCCGAGCGTGGTTACCTCGACGCCGTCATCCCCCCGAGCCACACCCGCGGACAGATCGTCTCCGCCCTGCGCCTGCTCGAACGCAAACAAGTCACCCTGCCTCCCAAGAAGCACGGCAACATCCCGCTCTGACACGTCTTACGAAGACCACCGGAAGTGAGCTTGCACAGATGAGTGCACCCGCACGTGAAACAGATCTGACCGTCGCCGACGAGCTGATCGAGTCCGCCGAACTGGGCGCCGACACCGCCGCATCGGCGTCGGCGATCCGTATCGTCAAGGGTGATCCCTCCGACGAGGAGATCGCCGCACTGGTTGCGGTTCTGACAGCCGCGCAGAGCTCGGGGTCGGCACCCGCGGACACGCGTCCTGCAGAGTTGTGGGGATCTCCCGTCACCATGCACCGCACGCACGCGCCGTTCTCGCCGTACTCGTTCGCTGCGTCGCGCCGCTACTGAGTCGCGTACCTCGGGACGTGGGCACACCATGACGACCTTCGTTCTCGCTTCGGCGTCCCCAGCTCGGCTGGGGGTTCTCCGCGCGGCGGGCGTCGACCCCATCGTTCGGGTGTCCGGCGTCGACGAGGATGCGTTGACGGCATCACTCGGTGAATCGGCGTCGCCCGAGGATGTCGTCGTGGCGCTGGCACGAGCCAAGGCCGAGGCAGTCGTGAACAGCCTGAGCGGTGAGGGAACCGATGCCCCCTCGATCGACGCTGTCGTTGTCGGCTGCGATTCGATGCTGTCGATCGGCGGGGAGCTGCAGGGCAAACCCCACACCGTGGACATCGCACGTCGACGGTGGCAGGCCATGGCCGGGACGTCGGGTGAGCTCCTCACCGGCCACTCGGTCGTTCGCGTCCATCACGGTAAGGCGACGGCAGTGGTCGGTGCGTGCCATTCGACGACTGTTCACTTCGCGACGCCCTCGGAGGCCGACCTGGAGGCGTATCTCGCGTCCGGGGAACCGCTGGAGGTCGCGGGATCCTTCACGCTGGACGGTCTCGGTGGGTGGTTCGTCGACCGCATCGAGGGTGACCCGTCCAGCGTCATCGGCATCGGCTTGCCCCTCGTTCGGCGGTTGCTGAACGAGGTCGGCGTGACGATGTCCGATGTGTGGTCAGCCCGGCAGTAGTCCGGTGAGCTCGCGAGCCCACTCCTCGGCCAGAGCTTTCGGCTTGATGTTGGACGAGCTGTCGTGGCGAGCATGCTCGTGGACCTGCACAGCACCGAGTTCGACGAGCTTCTCCGCGATGATCTCGCCGCCACGGTTGAACGTGTCCTCGTAGATGCGGTCGCCGAGGCCGAACAGCGCGAACTTGAGCCCGGACAGATCCGGTGCGTCCTCGACGAGTGCGTCGTAGAAGGGCTCGGCTCCCGTGGGCAGCTCTCCGTCACCGTAGGTGGAGCAGATGATGACGTGGAAGGCATCGGTGTCGATCTCCGAGACCTCGTACTCGAGCATGTCGCGTACCTCGGCGTCGTGGTCCACCAGGATGTCGGCAATCTTGTCTGCCACTTCCTCGGCGGTACCGGTCTCCGAACCGAACAACACGACTACTGCCATGTTCACTTCCCCTTCGTCCGTAGCGCTGCACCGAAAAGGTGCGGAATCGGTGGATAAGCATAGCCTCACCAGAAAGTGGGCGTCAGCTGCCACCTGGTGTACTCGTCGGCGATCAAGTTTTTCAGATGTTCCCGGCTGGGGTAGAGGTCCGGGTCCAGGCCGGTCACACAGAGAGTCGCCGTCTCGCCACACGTGTTCCACCAGACACTCACGCCGCCCTTGGTACGCCGCAGCAACTCCGCCGTGGTGTTCTGCGTGATCGAGCGCATCGCGACCGACTCGGCCACAGATCCACCCACCGAACGCAGAGCGCTTCCGCGTGCACCCAGGTTGGAGCAGAGGCACAGCGGTGCGGTTGCCGACTTGGCGGCGCGCGCGACGACGGCGTCGGGCAACATCTGCATCAGCGGTTTCGTCAGCTCGAACGTGGTGGACCGGGTGGTGTCGGCGAGCGCTCGGAACGCCGCCTTGCTGTCCTGACGAATGGGCCGGAGATCGTCGAGGTAGCCCCTGCCTCCGTCCACGACGATCGATACACCCGACGTCGCGTTGGCACGGGTGTCGCCCGGAATGCGCGTGCTCACCGGAAGGGACACCTTGACTGCATCCGACTCGTCCACGCGGCCACCGGCCGTCAGAATGCCCAGCGCGACGGCCACCAAGAGGCTGTTGGCACTACCTCCGGCCCTCGACGCTGCGGCCACCCATTCGTCCGTCGGGCAATCCACGACGACAGTGCTGGGCGAGAACTCCCCCGCTGTCTGTGCCGCCACGGGTGACTTGTGCGCCGCAGCGTGCGTGACCGCCTTAGAAGCGGACGGGGTGCCTGCACCCGGAAGCACGCCGCGCACCGTTCGGCCGAGCGCTCTGGCGGTACCGGACGCCGCGGCGCGGAGTTGCCCGGCAGCATCGCGAAGGTCGGAGGTGGGTGCGGTGTCGAATGCCGAGGCGAAGTCGTCGGGATCCGAGGGTCCTCGCAGCGCTGCTATGGCTGCAGACGTCAGCGCTCCACCGTCACCGACTACATGGGAGGCGACGAGAGACAGCGCGGACCCTCCGGTCTCGAGGTCCGTGTACGCGAGTTGCCACACCGGTCCGTTCGTGGGGTCGAGAGGGACCGCCGCGCGCTCTTCCATCCACTCGGCCAGCGCGTGCACGGCAATGGCTCGCGCACCACGGAGTAGGGGCAGGGTCGACGCGGCTCGCACCCATCGGTCCCGTGCACCCGGAACCGACACTCGGTGCACGGCTCGATCGATCGGCCCGCCTGCGAGGTTCCGCCACGTCGAGTCCAGCACCTCGGAGTCGATCGGACCCGTGAAGCGCCAGACGATCTGATTGACGACAGGAACGTCGAGGACGCACTCCATCCGGAGGAACAGGTCGTCGTCGTACGTCAATCTGGTCACCGGGAAAGGGTATCGGAGAACGCGTGGTTCGAAACACCCGCGTGGTTCGAAACACCATTGCGCCCGTGCGTGTTACGCGACGTTCCCCACCCGTGCGGTAGGTTTCAGTTCTGCGTGCGACGACGCGGCCGAGGAGGGCGGAAATGAAGTTCGTGATGCCGTTCACAGGCAGCCGTGGGGATGTCCAACCGGGCCTGGTCCTGGCGTCCGAGTTGTCCGCTCGTGGGCACGAAGTCACGTTCGGCGCACCTCCCAACCTCGTCGCGTTCGCCGAGGCAGCAACGGCAGGCCGTACGTCCGTGTCCGTGGTGCCGTTCGGTCCGGATACCCGAGCGCTTCTGGAATCGGATCTGGTGCGTACCCGAATCAAGTCGAAGAATCTTCGAACGCGGTGGGCCGCGTTGGCGGAACTGGCCAACTTCGGCTGGGACGACATGGCCGAGAGCGTGCTGTCGATGGGTGCGCACGCGGACATGGCGATCGCCGGCACCCTCGGCCAGGAGCTGGTCTTCAATTACGCTGAATCACAATCGATTCCGTTCGCAGCCTTGCATTACTGCCCCATCCGCTCGAATCGGTCGATGTCGGTCGTGCCGTCGCGTACGATGCCGGGTGTCGTCAACCGGGCGACGTGGCGGATCCTCGAGTCCATGCGGTGGAGCTCGATGAAGAAGCGGGAGAATGCTCAGCGCCGCGCCCTCGGACTGGAGAACGCGTCGCGCCCCCTCCCTGAACGTATCGCGTCGTACGGCGGGATCGAGATCCAGGCCTACGACTCCGCGTTCTTCCCCGGTCTTCGGCAGGAATGGGCGGACAGGAGACCGTTCGTCGGGTTCCTCGAGCCGGACGGAGGCGAATCCTCGGGCAGCACCGGAGTTCTCGGTTCCGGTTCGATCCTGGGGTCACCGCTCCGATCCTGGATCGAATCCGGGACTGCGCCGGTGTACTTCGGATTCGGCAGCATGCCGGTCAAGGATCCGACGGGGTTGGTGAGCATGATCGAGGACGTCTGCGCGCGCGGCGGATATCGCGCGGTCGTGAGCTCGGGTTGGAGCACACTCGACGAACGTATCGATGCCGACAGCAGCGTTGCCGTCGTCGGCTCCGTCGACCACGGCGCCTTGTTCCCGTTGTGTCGCGCGGCAGTTCACCACGGCGGCGCGGGCACGACTGCGGCAAGCGTCCGGGCGGGATTACCCACCATGGTGTGCTGGTTCAGCGCGGATCAACCGTTCTGGGGTGCCGCTCTCGAGAGAACCGGCGCTGGATGCTCGGCGAAGTTCGTCGAACTCGACCGGGGCATTCTCGCCGCAGGCGTCGAGACGTTGATGCGCCCCGACACCGCGTCACGTGCACGACAGTTGGCTGCTGCCATGACATCTCCGGCCGACACCCGTCGCGCCGCCGTGCGCTTGATCGAAGGCGCGGTTCACCAGAATTCGTGACCGATCCCCCACCGGTCGAGAACCTCCGACACCACTGCCCGAACGTCCTCGTCGCTTGCCATCCGGTCCGGATCCATCCCGTGCATACTGATCGTGACCGCAGCGTCGGTCTCGGTCGCCCATGCCGTGGAGCCACCGCCGAGCTGTCGCGCGAAATCCGCGTCCGCTCCCGAGAACGTGGCTCTGGCAGCCACTCTCGTGGCGCGAACTCCGCCGATGGAGACGAAGTCCTCGGATAGCCGACCGAGGTTGGAACACAGCCCCTCGGCGCCGTCCGCGGGGACGGGCAGCCGTCTCGCCACCGCATCGGGCAACATCTGGACGAGGTTCAACGGGACCGCCTGGGTGGACGCGCCCGAAGCCTGTCGCGCCGAGAATTCCTGGAATGCGGTTTTGCTCGCTTTTCGTATACGAGTGAGATCACGGTCGGCAGGATCCGGTACGGGCACTCGCACAGCGATGATCTTCGTGGAGTTCGACTCGATGTCCGTCGAGCCCCGATCGTTGTAGGGAAGCGACCACCGCAGTTCTTCTCCCGGGCGTGCGCGGCCCAGCGCAGCGGACACCGACGTCATGACGGCGATGAACAGAGTGTTGGACGTACCACCCCACTCTGCGGCCGCCGACGCCCACTCGGATGCCGAGCAGCTGACCACGACATAGGGCGGACTCCACGGCTCCGACGTCTCGGGAACGTCGGTTCGACTCGGTCCGTCGGGCGCGATCGAGGCTTCCGACGATGACGGTGCCACGTCTGCCGCCGGTCGGACGACGGAGGTGACAGCCTGCGCGGATTTCCCCGCGAGCCACGTCGCGATCGGCCGGAGCTGGCCCACGGTGTCCGCGATGTCGGACGCGACCGAATCGACCAGCGACGGCTTCTCGCCCAGACGAGCGGAGTCTCCCACCGACACACCGGTGGATGCGCGCTCGACGGCGGCGACCATCGCCGCGCCGTCGGCAACCATGTGCGAGCAGACCAGTGACACGACCGTGCCGCCGTCTGCGACCGGAGCTGCGGACAGCAGCCATCCGGTTCCCGCTTCCGGGTCGATGTCGGCGGAGATTCGCTGTTCAGCCCAGCAGCGAACCGCATCCGTCGGGACCGAGTTGGTGGAGTAGTCCAGCGGTAGCGACGCGTTCGAGGTGACCCATCGGTGCCTGGCCGTCGGAACGATCGGCGGTAGTACCCTCCGTGAGAGCAGCCCCGCGGACAGGTTCGCGTGCAGTTTTGCGAGCTCGGCGACTGCTACGGGGCCGTCGAACCGCCACACGAACTGATTGAACACAGGATTACCGATTCCATGGTGCATTCGGAGGAATAGGTGATCCGCAAATCCAATTCGGGTCATCTGCGAAAATCTACTACAAAGCCATTGGCCGAGCAGGTTCGACGACGATCGAATAGCACCGAAAACAGCGTCGAGAATTGGAATTCACGAATTCGAAACAGAACTTCGTACGGATTGGTTCGTTTCGAATATGTGGTGCAGGCCATAACAATACCGACCAGAAAGTCTTGAAATCGCGAGGCCGACGTCTCCGCATCACGCGACGGCAGTCGACGCCCACGCCGACGCGGTCGGTCGAACTGCATTGCCGAACAACGGGTTACGAACGACCATCAGAATGCACCCGGGCGAGACGCTCTCGGACCACAGAAACCGACACCGTCGTCAACTCGAGACCAGGTGATGAACAACACTTTTTTGCGTAGCGAATTACCGGACGATTCGCCTTAGTGTCGTCAGCGAAACCAATACCGAATGCACAATCCGCGAGAACCACGGAATGCGCGTTACAAACGGCAAGCACGGTGTCACGTCATGCGCGTGCGCTGTGACTGTCGAGTCCGGCTTCACGAATCGTCACCCATGTTGCCAGTAGCTGCTGGCCGAGCTCGGAATTGGATGCTTTCGATGGAATACACCGAATTGGCGGACTACCCGCTGCCCGCAGGCAAGCTGACCGAGTGGGTCCCCGCCGTCGCCTCCGAGGCGTGGCGCGAGGATCCGCGGGGGATCTCCTTCACTCACGAGGACCACTGCAGCCGAGGCAACGACGGTTCGTGGATCGGTACCGTCTTCGAGATCCATCGTCGTTACGACGTCGAGGTCATGCGCCGGACCATCGGTGCCTACATCGCACGGCACGAGGCGTTCCGCACACGCGTCGAGCGCGACGACCGAACCGGTGCCTGGAGGCGCTACACGGTCGACGCCGACGCCGTCACGGTCGACGACCGGGCCGAGTCGTCGTCGTGGAGCGAGTCGCAGGTCTTCGAACATCTCGAATCCTGGTTCGCCGACGTCGTCTCACCGACGACGTGGCCGCACTTCGTTCTGGCGACCGTCGTCCCCGAGCCGCACGTGGCCGCATCCGTCCCGCAGCAGGACAAGTTCCTCGTCGCGTTCGCTGCCGACCACTCGGTGATGGACGCGTACAGCCAGATCTACGCGATCAACGAGTTCGACCGCCTGTACGCACATGTTCTGGACGGTGCCGAGCACGGACTCCCCGAGGTGGGCAGTTACGTGGACTTCTCCGCAGCCGAACGTGCGTTGGGTGAATCGCTGACCGCCGACCACGACGCGGTACTGGCCTGGGACCGCTTCCTGGCTGCCGAGGACGGCCGGTTCCCGGCGTTTCCGCTCCCGTTGCGCGCGGAGAACTCGTCGGCGCCGACCGATCTCGCCACTCGTCAGAGCAGCGTGTCCTCCTGGTTGTTGACCACCGAGCAGGTCGAGGCGTTCAACGCCAAGTGCCGAGCCGCCGGCCAGAACATGCAGGCGGGAATCCTGGCGGCACTCGCTCTCGTCAACTCGCGATTGACGGGCAACGGCACGTTTCGGACGATCATGCCCATGCACACTCGCTACGCGGAGAAGTGGGCTGCGAGCGTCGGCTGGTACGTCGGGATTCTGCCGATGGAAATCCGGCTGGACGATGCAACGACCTTCGCCGAGGCAATCGATCGGGCCAACATCGGGGCAACCGAGTACAAGGGGCTCGCCGCAATGCCGTACTCGAAGATCGCATCCCTGATGTCCTCCACCGAGATTCCTCGCTTCGTCGTCTCGTACATCGACCTGAGGTTCCTTCCGGACGGCGAGGAATGGCAGGAACGGAAGGGCCGCGCACTGCGCAGCGAGTGCCACGCGGAGGACGAGGTCTACTTCTGGATCAACCGCACCCTGCAAGGCCTGAACATCTCCGCTCGATTCCCCAGCTCGGACGTGTCGACGACCAACGTGCACAGGTTCATCACCGAGTTCGTCTCCGTGGTGACCGCTGTGATCGAGGAACCGACGGAAACCCTCGATTCTGCAGTCGCCGCCGTCGGAGCAGGGCGAGAATAGATCCGGGAGGAGCATCGATGATCATCACCGCGCTGAGCAACTGGACACCTCGACCGGGCACGCTCGTGGAGTGGCACCCCAGTCGGGCGGCGTCGGACGCTGCGCTGGCAGCCCCGGTGCACTCGGCCCCGCCGTCTTTTCTGCAGGAAGACCATCTGGTCGCGGCTGCAGCAGCGTCCGCTCGCGGTGACGTTCACCACGCCTACACCGGTGTCGCGACCGAGATCGACGGGGCACTCGATCGGGATGCCCTCTCCCGGGCGATCGCTGCGTACGTGCTCCGGCACGAGGGATTGCGGTGCTGGTTCGAGGTGAACGGTACGCACGTCGTGCGACACCTCGCCTCGAACGGGGTCGCCGAGTTCGAACCGAGCGATGCAGGCAGCTTCGACACCGACGAGCAGTTCCAGAGTTACGTCCGTGCCCGTTTCTCCGCCGAAGCCACGGCGTTCGACTGGCCGGGATTCGTCGTCGGTGCCGTCGATCGCTCCGACGGTTTCACGCTCTACTACGGTGCGGATCACGCGTTCACCGACGGTGGTTCACAGGCGCTCGTCATCAGCGAACTCGCCGACCTGTACGCCCTGGAGATCGGCGAGGACGCTCCCGTACCTGCGGCAGCGGGCAGCCACCTCGAGTACGCGACTGCAGAGCGTGCGCTCGCGGCGACGTACGGCCCCGACGCCCCCGAGATCGCGGCGTGGAGAAGCATCTTTCGAAACAACGACGGGAAGATGCCGCGGTTCCCTCTTACCCTCGGCCTCGAGGAAGGCGAACGCGGACCGGTGCGGATCGTCGAACGCCATCTGCTCGACGCCGACGCCACCGCTGCGCTCGACCGGGCGTGCAAGGCTGCGGGTGCCCGCATCAGCAGCGGCGTGTTCGCAGCCGTCGGCATTGCCGATTTCGAACTGGCCGGCCGCACCGACTACTTCGGTATCACGGTGCTCAGCACCCGACACGTCGGTGACTACGCGCAATCACAGGGCTGGTTCGTGAACTTCGCGCCGGTCGCGTTCGCCGTCGGGGACGCCGACGCCTTCTCCGAGGTCGCCGTCAGGGCTCACGCCGGATTCGAGGCTTCGAAGAAGATCGCAGCGGTACCCGTTCATGCCGTCCTCGGCGCGCTTGCTGCCGACGGAACATTGGGCAGCGAATTGGCCGTGAGTCCGAACATGCTGTCCTACATCGATTTTCGATGGTTCCCCGGTGTCGGCCGTCCTGCCGATACTCGGGGTGAGCATTTCACCGGCGAAGGCAGGACGTCCAACGCGTCGATGTGGATCAACCGCGACGCAGACCACCTCTACTTGTGCGCGCAGGTACCCGACAATCCGGTTGCCGCCGAGTCGGTCGAGCGCTATCACTCGCACCTGCAGAGCATCCTGGAATCGGTTGCCCGTGACGGCGACTACGCGATACGGGTGGCCGAAGTCGTCGGTGGTTGACCGGTGCGAGTGACCTCGATAGCCGACTTCCACACCGCACCGGGGCAGTACCTGGAGTGGCCGGTCGTGATGCGCGCAGGTACTGCGTCGTCCGTTCCGCCGTCGTTCAATCAGAGCTTCCATCTGTCGTCCGCACTCGAGCCTGCGGTCGGCAGTGGCACTGACACGGCATCGGTATGGATCGCGGTCGCCTTCGACGTCGACGGACCGATCGACATCGATGCTCTCACTTCTGCTTTCGGTACGTTCGTGCGCCGCCACCCGGCTCTGCGGACCTCGTTCGCCGCGCGAGACGGCGTCGTCGCTCGGCGCGTGTACGAGCCGGACGAGGTCGACGTCATGACACCGACGTCGGTGATCGTCGACGGATCCGCAGCGCTCACCGCGCACATTCGCGCGCGGTTCGACGTCCTCTGCCACCCCGCCCGCATTCCGTCGTATTCGCTCGCGGCGGTGAGCCGTACGAGCCGTTCGACTGTGGTGTGCGGTTTCGATCATGCTCACGTCGATGCGGTCTCGATGACGGTCGCGGCCGAGGAGATCTCGCATCTCTACGCGGCACACCGCGTGCAGGACGCGGCGGCCCTTCCCGAGGTCGGGAGTTTCGTCGACTTCTGCGCTACCGAGATCGCCGCTCCCGTGGTCGATCTCACGGACCCTCGCCTGCAGGCGTGGGCGAATTTCTTCGCGAGCTGCGGGAACCGGACACCCGAATTTCCTTTCGACCTCGGCGTGCCGTCCGGTACTCGCGCACCTCAGGCCACGACCGTGCACCGCCTTGCCGACGCCGCCGAGGCCGCCGCGTTCGAACAGGCCTGTCGAGATCTGGGCGGCGGTAGTTTCGCCGCAGTCGCCGCAGCGATGGCGCAGGCGTCGGCGGACATCGGTGGCCCGAGCACTCTCCCGCTGCTCTTTCCACTGCACACCCGTCGCGAAGCCCGGTACGAGCAGGCGATCGGATGGTTCACCACCAACGCTCCGATGAACGTCGAGGTGTTCGAGACGTTCGCGGGCACACTCGCCTCGGCACAGTCGTCCTTTCGGGATGCACTCGCGCTCGGGACCGTGCCGATACCCCGCGTCCTCGAAGCCGTGGGCGACACCCTCACGCGCGGGCGCGGCGACGTCTTCATGATCTCCTACGTCGACTACCGGCGCCTGCCCGGAGCCGACGCCACCGGCCGCAACGCGCACCACATCAGCAACGTCACCACTGCCGACGACGCTCAGTTCTGGGTGTCGCGGACCCAGGACGGGCTTGCGCTGCGTTCACGTTTTCCGGACACGACGCAGGCGCACATCGTGATCGAGCGTTTCGTCCGAGCACTGCAGTCGGTCGTCCGTGCCGCGGCATCGGACCCGGTGGACACCAGTGACCTCTTGCTTCTCGGCCCGAGCGCATAGGATCGATGCAGTCAGCTCGTCACCCGGCGAACTGCTCATCTCCCTCTCGAATTCTCAGTAGGAGCGAAGAAGAAGTGCCCATAGCAGCAGATCCCACCCCCGCCTTCGCCGACTATGCGCACCCGGATCGCCTGGTGTCCACGCAATGGCTGTCCGCACATCTCGGAACTCCCGGCCTCAAGGTCGTCGAGTCCGACGAGGATGTGTTGCTGTACGACGTGGGGCACATTCCCGGCGCCGTCAAGATCGACTGGCACCTGGACCTGAACGATCCCGTGACGCGCGACTACATCGACGGCGAGCAGTTCGCGGCGTTGATGCGCCGGAAGGGCATCTCCCGCGACGACACCATCGTGATCTACGGAGACAAGAGCAACTGGTGGGCTGCGTACGCGCTCTGGGTGTTCACGCTCTTCGGACACGAAGATGTGCGTCTGCTCGACGGTGGACGCGACGCGTGGCTGGCGGAGATCCGTGAGACGACGCTCGACGTTCCCGAGTACCCGGCCACGGATTACCCGGTCGTCGAACGCAACGACGCCCCCATCCGGGCGTATGCGTCGGATGTTCTGTCGGCCCTCGGTTCCGTTCCGCTGGTGGACGTTCGTTCACCTGCCGAGTACACCGGCGAACGCACTCACATGCCGGACTACCCGGAGGAGGGCGCATTGCGCGGCGGGCACATCCCGACCGCCACGAGCATTCCGTGGGCCAAGGCGGCGGCAGCGGACGGCCGTTTCCGCTCACGCGCGGAACTGGACGAGATCTACGGAGATGTCGTCGCGAACGACGAGGTCATCGCGTACTGCCGTATCGGTGAGCGGTCGAGCCACACCTGGTTCGTTCTGACGCATCTGCTCGGGCACGAATCGGTCCGCAACTACGACGGCTCGTGGACCGAGTGGGGCAACGCGGTTCGTGTTCCGATCGCCCGTGGCGAGGAGCCCGGCGACGCACCGACGAAGAAGTAGCGCCGTGGCCGATTCTCAGGGCATGCCTGACACCCTGGCCGAGATCGTCGAGGATTTCGCGGCGGTCGGGGGCCAGGACAAGCTTCAGTTGCTGCTCGAGTTCAGCCGTGAGCTTCCCGAGCTGCCTGCTCACCTCGAGCAGGCAGCGATGGAGCCCGTTCCGGAGTGCCAGTCCCCACTGTTTCTCTCCGTGGACGCCGACGACCGAGACCATGTGCAGCTGCACTTCAGCGCGCCGCCGGAGGCACCGACGACGCGCGGCTTCGCGTCGATCCTTCATCAGGGCCTCGACGGTCACAGTGCGCAGGACATTCTGGACGTGCCGGACGACTTCTATCTGGCGCTCGGGTTGGGTGACGCGGTGAGCCCGCTCCGGCTGCGCGGGATGTCCGCGATGTTGGCTCGCATCAAACGACATCTGAGGTGACCGGCCGTCTTGATCGATACACTTCGGGCTCGGTACACTCGGCCAGAGTAGTTGTCTGTTCAAGTCACCGGGAAAGATGGTCAGTGCCGCATGGAATTCACCGAGCTGGCTGACTACGCCATTCCCGCTGGAACCATCACCGAGTGGATTCCCAGCGTCGGGCCGCACGCCACCACTCCGGTTCTGGCCGGGTGGCAGCCCGACAGCCGACCCACGTCGTACGTCCACGAGGCGCATCTACGCTCCAGCCTCGCCAGCCCCAGGCGGGGGCGGGAGAGCTGGCTGGGCGCAGCATTCGAGATCGACGGCCCGCTGGACAAGCCCGCGTTCCGGCGCGCCGTCCTCGCGTGGATCGACCGTCACGAATCGATGCGCTCGCACGCGTCGATCGACGAGGATTCCGGTGCACTGTCTCGTGTGACCGCAGCCGAGGGCGCCATCGACGTCTGGCAGGTGGAGCAGGAACGCTGCGTTCAGTCCAGTGAGGTCTACGAGCACCTTCAGTACCTGTTCGACGAATTCACGTCACCGCTGGCGTGGCCCGCCTACGCTTTCGTGACGCTCGAGCCGCTGGCCGAGGAAGCCTCGAATCGCGTCACTGTCTTCTTCGCCGCGGACCACTCGATCATCGACGGACTGTCCACCGTTCTCGTCGCGCACGAGATCTCCGCCCTGTATGCGGAGGCCAAGGATCAGGTGCCCGCGGGGTTGTTCGAGGCAGGTTCCTACCTCGACTTCGGCGTGTCCGAGCGGCGGGTGCACGAGGAACTGGAGAACACGCACGACGCCGTCCTGGCGTGGAAGCATTTCTTGGACGAGGGCAACGGTGAGTTGCCGGCATTCCCGCTGGACATCGGTCGTCCGGGCGGCGTGCACGCACCGCAGAGCGGCCTGTCGGCGTGGATTCTCGATGCGGAGCGAGCCGACGCTTTCTCGGTGGCGTGCCGGAAGACAGGCAACAGGCTGTTCTCCGGCCTGCTCGCGGCGTTGGCTGTCGCGGGCGCGGAACTTTCCGGCGACACTCGGTTTCGCACCATCACACCGGTCCACACCCGAGACCAGCCACACTGGGTGTCCTCGCTCGGCTGGTTCGTCGGGCTGTGCCCGCTGTCGTTCGACATCGCCGACGCGGAATCGTTCGGCTCCATCGTGGCTCAGGCGACCGAGCAGGTCACGGCGACGAAGCCTGTAGCCCGGGTACCTCTGGATCGCGTCTTCCGGGCGCTCGACGCGTCGGCGAAACCGCGTTTCGTCGTCTCCTTCATGGACGTGCGCTTCGCCCCCATGGCCGAGAACTGGCACGACTGGAATGCTCGCGCGTTGCGCAGCAGGCAGTACGACCACGACGTCTACATCTGGATCAACCGGACGCCTCGCGGGATCAACATCTCCGCGCGCTACCCCAACACCGAGGAAGCGACGTCGAACGTGCACCAGTACGTCGGCGCACTTCGCCGGATCGTCGACGAGGTGGTCGATACCGGCAGTTACGCCCTCTCCGGTCGAGCAGGGCGTGAGCGCAACCTCGACGCGTCCAGTACCGGCCCGATTGCTACCAATCAGTAGGTAGTGACTCGATTTTTGGGGAGGTTCCCCATAATCACCATCCAGTTTCGGTTGTCTTCGGGGCTGTGCTTAAACTCCGAAGAGACGCTCGTACCAGTGCGGCACGAAACGGCCAGCACGGAACACTCGACACCACAGGAGGCTCAGTGCCCAGCCATGCCAGTGCGCATATCACCAAGGTCCTCGTCGCTAATCGCGGCGAGATTGCAGTTCGGGTGATCAGAGCAGCAGCAGATGCAGGCCTGAGAAGTGTCGCGGTCTACGCAGAACCCGACGCCGACGCCCCCCACGTCCGCCTCGCCGACGAAGCCTTCGCCCTCGGCGGCCAGACCTCGGCGGAATCGTATTTGGTCATCGACAAACTCTTGGGCGCCGCAGCCAAGTCCGGTGCCGACGCCATCCACCCCGGCTATGGCTTCCTCTCCGAAAACGCCGACTTCGCCCAGGCCGTCATCGACGCAGGCCTGATCTGGATCGGACCCTCCCCCCAATCCATCCGCGACCTCGGCGACAAAGTCACCGCCCGCCACATCGCCGCCCGCGCCAAAGCACCCTCCGTTCCCGGCACCGCAGAACCGGTGAAGGACGCCGAGGAAATCCTTGCCTTCGCCGACGAACACGGCCTCCCCATCGCCATCAAAGCCGCCTTCGGCGGCGGCGGCCGCGGTATGAAGGTCGCCCGCACCCGCGAAGAGATCCCCGAGCTGTTCGACTCCGCCACCCGCGAAGCCGTCGCAGCGTTCGGTCGCGGTGAATGCTTCGTCGAGCGCTACCTCGACAAGCCCCGCCACGTCGAAGCACAGGTCATCGCCGACCAGCACGGCAACGTCGTCGTCGCAGGCACCCGCGACTGCTCCCTGCAGCGCCGCTTCCAGAAGCTCGTCGAGGAAGCACCGGCACCGTTCCTCACCGACGCCCAGCGCGCCGAGATCCATTCCTCCGCCAAGGCCATCTGCAAAGAGGCCGGTTACTACGGCGCCGGGACCGTGGAATACCTCGTCGGCCAGGACGGCCTGGTCTCCTTCCTCGAGGTCAACACCCGACTTCAGGTCGAGCACCCCGTCACCGAAGAGACCTCCGGCATCGACCTGGTGCTGCAGCAGTTCCGCATCGCCAACGGCGAAGAGCTCTCCATTACCGAAGATCCCGCCCCGCGTGGACACTCGTTCGAGTTCCGCATCAACGGTGAGGACGCAGGCCGCGGCTTCCTGCCCGCTCCCGGCCCGGTCACCACGTTCGTCGCGCCGTCCGGTCCCGGTGTGCGCGTGGACTCCGGTGTCGAATCCGGCTCGGTCATCGGTGGCCAGTTCGACTCCATGCTCGCCAAGCTGATCGTCACCGGCGCCACCCGCGAGGAAGCCCTCGCGCGTTCGCGTCGCGCGTTGGCCGAATTCAAGGTCGAAGGCCTCGCCACGGTCATCCCGTTCCACGCGGCCGTCGTCTCCGATCCCGCATTCATCGGTGACGGAGAATCCTTCGACGTCCACACCCGCTGGATCGAAACCGAATGGGACAACCAGGTACCCCCGTTCACCGCAGGCGAAGCGTTGGACGAGGACGAGGCGCTGCCGCGCCAGGCCGTCGTCGTCGAGGTCGGAGGCCGACGCGTCGAGGTGTCCCTGCCCGGCCAGTTCTCCCTCGGCGGCGGCGCAGGTGCGACCGACGGTGCAATTCGCCGCAAGCCCAAGCCCCGCACACGCGGCGGCGCAGGCGCCGGAGCTGCCTCCGGTGACGCTGTCACCGCACCCATGCAAGGCACCGTCGTCAAGGTCGCCGTCGAAGAAGGACAAGAAGTCGCCGAAGGCGACCTCATCGCCGTGCTCGAAGCCATGAAAATGGAAAACCCCGTCAACGCCCACAAAGCAGGCACAGTGACCGGCCTCGCCGTCCAACCAGGATCCGCCATCACCCAGGGCACCGTCCTCGCAGAACTGAAGTAGTACGAAAGAAAGCGACGTCCGGGTTAGTCTGTCTGTCATGGCCGACAACCCGGACGTTCGCATTGGTACCGCCGAACGCGAGCAGGCGCTCTCCAACCTGAGTCAGCACCTGAGCGACGGACGCCTGACGCTTCCGGAATTCGACGAGCGCAGCGCGGTGGTGACTGCAGCGACAACCCGCGGCGAGCTGGATTCGGTCTTCACCGACCTTCCCACGCCCTCGTTGGCTCCTACGGCGTCCCGGCCGCTCGACATCTCCAAGTCCGCAGAGCCTGCGATCGAGCCGGCAGCCCCGGCCGTGGTGGACGGCTGGGATTGGCGAAAAGCCACCATGGCGGCGGCACCGATCGTTGCGCTGATCCTGTTCTTCGTCGTACCGGTGTCCAACAGCTGGTTGTTCTTCCTTCTCATTCCTCTGACCGGTGCCCTGCTGTTCGGTGGCGATCGCTCCAGGCGGCGCGATCGGTGACGGCGAAGATACTTCTCTTCGACGTCTTCGGCACGGTCGTCGATTGGAGAACCAGCGTTGCCGCGCACTGCGCCGACGCACTGCCTGGCGACGTCGATTCGTACGCGTTCGCCGACCGTTGGCGCAGTCTCTATCAACCATCGATGGAGGACGTCCGATCCGGCGCGCGGGAGTTCGTCCGTCTCGACGTGCTTCACCTCGAAAGCCTGCGGACCGTACTCGACGAGTTCGGTGTGCACTTGCCCGCCGAGGCCGTCGCTAGGTTGAACACTGTCTGGCATCGACTGACGCCGTGGCCGGACTCGGTCTCCGGGCTCTCGCGGTTGAAATCGCAGTTCGTGATCGCTCCCCTGTCCAACGGCAACATCTCGCTGCTGTTGGACATGGCGAAGAACGCAGGATTGCCGTGGGACGCGATACTCGGCGCCGAGCCGGTGCGCGCCTACAAGCCGAGCCCCGAGGCATACCTACGCACCGCCGACATCCTCGGTGTCCCACCGGAGCACTGCATGATGGTTGCCGCGCACAACAGTGACCTCGACGCGGCGCGTGCATGCGGATTCCAGACCGCCTTCATCGCCCGCCCCACCGAGCATGGTCCGTCCCAGACCACCGACCTCATCGCCGAGTCGGACTGGACCTACAGCCTCGACTCGATCACCGAACTCGCCGACGTGCTCGGACGCCGAGATTCCTGACATGATCGACGCGCACACACACCTCGGCACCAACGGGTACATCTCCACGTGGGGGCAGTTGCTCGCCGGCTGCCCTCCCCCGCAGTCACCGATGTCCGACGCCTCGTTCTCTTCACTCACGGATTTCGGTGACTCATGCACATTCTTCGCCGCGACACCACCGGTGGCGCGCTCCTTCTACTCGCGACGGTCGCCGCGCTGACCTGGGCGAACAGCGCCTGGTCCGAAAGCTACTCCATTCTGGGCGATTTCAGTATCGGCCCGTCGACACTGCACCTCCATCTGTCGATCACTCAGTGGGCGGCCGATGGGGTACTTGCCCTGTTCTTCTTCGTCGTCGGGTTGGAACTCGCCCGTGAATTCGTCGCCGGCGACCTCCGCAATCCGCGAACCGCGGCCGTCCCGATCGCGGCGGCGGTGGGCGGCGTTCTCGTTCCCGCCTGTCTTTACCTTGCCATCAACATCCCTGCTGCCGAGGGCGTCTCGACAGGGTGGGCGGTGCCCGCAGCCACGGACATCGCGTTCGCGGTCGCCGTCCTCGCTCTTGTCGGATCCAAACTCCCGCCGCCGGTCCGACTGTTTCTGCTGACGCTGGCTGTCGTCGACGATCTGATCGCCGTCGCCATCATCGCGCTGGGATACACCCAGTCCATTTCGGTACTCACTCTCGTGGGTGCACTGATCGCGGCAGCGCTGTTCGCGTTCGCGTACCGACGCGGCTTCGCTACAGGGTGGATCCTGGTCCCCCTGGCCCTGGCGACGTGGGGTCTGATGCACGCGTCGGGAGTGCACGCGACCATCGCCGGTGTGCTGCTCGGATTCTGCGTTCCTGTGCGCGGTGGCACCAGCGAACGACTCGCACACACCCTGACACCGTGGTCGTCCTGCTTCGCAGTTCCGCTGTTCGCGTTCTTCGCAGCCGGTGTCCACGTCGGCGGTGCGAGCGGCCTCGCCTCTGCGTACGGTGACCCGGTCGCCCTGGGCATCATCGTGGCGTTGGTTATCGGCAAGCCCGTCGGGATCCTGGCCACCACCTGGCTGATGTCCCGCCTTCCGGGTTTCAGGCTCGACGACGACCTCCGCTGGCCCGATCTCGTGGGTGTCGCACTGCTCGCGGGCATCGGTTTCACGGTTTCACTGCTGATCGCCGATCTCGGTTTCGGAACAGGCACTCTGGAAGGCGAACACGCAAAGGTCGGTGTGCTCACCGGATCCCTCGTCGCAGCCGTCCTCGGCTCGGTGTGGTTGCTCGTCCGAAGTCGAAACTATCGGAGCCGAGGTTGAGCTCCGAGGTTTCTGCAATCCAGGAACGCGAAGCATCCGACACCCGAACCGCAGCATCGGGCTAGCGGCGCGACGTGCCCGCACAGGCCCCCGCGACCCAGGTGTCGACGTCGGCACGGCTTCGCAGACGCACCACAGGCATGTCGGGGCGACGAACAGCCATCGACCGAACCTTCGAACGATTGCGGTGGTAAGTGGTCCATGCCCAGCGAACTATGTGGTCGCGTTCGACGAAGATCCGGTGCAGCGGCGGCTCGATGTTGCCGTTCCACAGGATCTCTCGCCGCAACCGCCGCCGAACGGTCCTGACGACGACCTGCTTCATGACAACGCGCCGCGGCAGGTCGAGCCAGACGACGAGATCCGCACGGTCGGCAAGACGGTCGCGGACAAGGGAGTACTGCCATTCGGTGACCCATCTCGGGCGAGCGGAGAACGCGTCGACGTCGGCTTCGAACGACTCACGCGGGATCCAACCGGGTCCGTGATACAACGCGTCGATCTCGATGTGTTCGATGCCGAGGCACTCTCCGATGAGCCCGGCGAGCGTGGTCTTACCCGCACCGGCCGTCCCGGCGACCAGAATTCGTTCAGGCTGGTATGGAATCGGGTCGTCGGGGCCGAGAATCACGGCAATCACGGTACCAACCCGGGTACGGCTTCATCGATGATCGTGATCCACACCGGTTGCCCAGCGCGAACATTCGACGGCGATGACGTCGTCGCGGTTGCGGAGAAATTCTCGGGCGCCCTTGTCTCCCGTTGCGCCGGCGGCGACTGCGGCCCAGTGCTCGCGTCCGAACACCACCGGGTGACCGGGGGAACCGTCGAACACTGCTCGTGCGAGCCCGGTGGCGTCTGCCGCTGCCAGGACTGCGCGCACCACCTCCTCGCCGACGTCGGGAGTGTCCACCACGTGGACGACGGCGAAGGCTGCGTCACCTGCCGCGGCGAGCCCGGCCTTCAGCGATGCGCTCATCCCTTCCTGCCAGTCGGCTGCATACACGGCGCGAGCGGGGGCGGGAACGTCGGTGTCGGCGGCACCGAGGACGACCACGACCTCGGCGCAGCCTCCGTCCACCAATGCCTGGACGGCCGCTGCCAGCCAGTCACCGTCGTGGGCGAGGACCTTGGGTGAGCCGTATCGGCGTCCGGCACCTGCGGCCAGCAGCACTCCCACTGCATCTGGAACCACTGCATCTGGAACCACTGCGCACCCTCCGTTTGGACATTCGCACAACGACTACGGCCGGACAGCCGATCATTATTGTGCCCGCTCGACTCGCGACATCTCCCGCGATGGCGGATTCTGTTACCACTTCTCCTGCAGCGTGGCAGGACTTCGATTCCTGTTCGCTACCGCGAGGTGTCCACATGTCCGTTCTCCCGATCAAGCGTCGCCGTGTTCATCCTGTCGACGAAGTGTTGCCCGTCCCCAAACTCGCTGCGTACGGCTTTCAACATGTCGTCGCGTTCTACGCGGGCGCCGTACTGGTGCCGATCATCATCGGCAGCGCGATCGGACTGACCAACGAACAGTTGATCCACCTGATCAATGCCGACCTGTTCACGTGCGGGATCGCGTCGATCATTCAGTCCGTGGGGTTCTGGAAGATCGGCGTTCGCCTCCCGCTTCTGCAGGGCGTGACGTTTGCCGGAGTGTCACCGGTGATCGCGATCGCGATGGCGAACGGCGGCGGCACCGAGGGGTTGCTGTACGTCTACGGAGCCGTCATCGTCGCGGGCCTCGTCACGTTCTTCATGGCACCGTATTTCAGCAAGCTTCTGAGGTTCTTTCCGCCCGTCGTGACCGGGACGGTGATCACGATCATCGGCGTCGCACTGCTCCCCGTCGCCGTCAACGATGCGGTGACCAATCCCGCTACGCACGAGCAGGATCCGACGAACGGACGGTGGATGGCGTACGCCATCGGCACCCTGCTGATCATCGTGCTGATTCAGCGCTTCTTCAAAGGATTCATGGCGACCATCGCGGTGTTGCTCGGTTTGGTGATCGGGAGCGCCGTCGCATTCGTTCTGGGAGACATGAGCTTCGACGGCACCGGTGAAGCATCGTGGGTGGGCTTCACGCAGCCGTTCCTGTTCGGCGCGCCGAAGTTCAGCTTCATCGCGATCATCTCGATGATCGTCGTCATGCTGATCATTGCCGTCGAAACCACCGGAAGTGTCTATGCCACCGGCGAAATAGTCGGGAAGCGGATCAAGAAGGACGACATAGCGGCAACCCTGCGCGCGGACGGCGTGGCGACGGTGATCGGCGGGACGTTCAACTCGTTCCCCTACACCGCATTCTCGGAGAACGTCGGGCTGGTGCGTCTCACCGGAGTTCGGAGCCGGTGGGTCGTGGCAGCGGCGGGCGCAATCATGATCCTGCTGGGGCTACTGCCGAAAACCGCCGCGGTCGTTGCGTCGATTCCGCCGCCCGTGCTCGGCGGTGCGGCGCTGGCTCTGTTCGCGACGGTTGCCGTGGTGGGAATCCAGACGCTGTCCAAGGTCGATTTCACCGACCACCGCAATTTGATCATCGTGGCAACCAGCCTGGGCCTCGCGATGCTGGTGACGATCCAACCGACGGTGTCCCAGGGCGTGCCTGCATGGCTCGAGATGCTCTTCGGCAGCGGTATCGTCCTCGGAGCCGTCACGGCGATCGTGTTGAACGTGTTGTTCTTCCATCTCGGTGGTCGCGGCCAGGCCGTGGCAGGTGGACCGGGTAAGGGAATCACCCTGGACAAGGTCAACGCAATGATTCCCGACGAATTCGCCTCGACGTTCGGCGGTCTGGTTCAGGGCACACCATGGGTGGTCGAGCGTGCGTACCAGCAGGCACCGTTCGCCGACGCGCACAGCCTGCGGGAGGCGTTCCAGGAATCTCTGCTGGCCGGGACGACGGAGGAGCAGGTGGAGCTGATCAACAGTTACCCCGACCTCGGCAGTGAGGATGCGACGGGAACACTGCACGCTGCAGATCACGTCGGCCTGTCCAATCTGGAGGAAGACGAGCACGACAGCATCGTCCAACTCGCGGCGGAGTACCGGCAGCACTTCGGATTTCCGCTCGTGATCTGTGCCAGGGAGACCGAACGCTACGACAGAGTTCTCGCCAATGGGTGGTCGCGCATGGAGAATGCAGCCGCGGCCGAGCGATCGTTTGCGATGATCGAGATCGCCAAGATCGCGAACTATCGCTTCGACGACCTCGTCGCCGACGCCAACCCCATCGCCGCCGCCCGCTTCGGTCGGCTGACCGAGCACAGATAGCGAGATGCGTTGTTACACGAATGGATAGGCCTGGACGGGTTCAACGAACTGTCGGACCGGCAGGCGATGCATGCTCTGTTCGAGTGTTGCTCGTCGTCGATCTGGGCTCGACGGGTCGCCGGGTCTCGGCCGTTCTCGTCCCGAGATCAACTGCTGGACCGGGCAGATCGAGTGCTCGCCGAACTCCCGGAAGCGGAGATCGACCAGGCGCTCGACGGCCACCCCCGGATCGGCGGGCGGGCGGACAACAGCTCCTCCCAGCGCGAGCAGGCGGCTGTCCAGAGTGCAGGATCGGATGTGCTGGCCGAGCTCGCCGAGGCCAATCGCAAGTACGAAGCACAGTTCGGGCACGTATACCTGGTGTGCGCCACCGGACGGTCGGCGACGGAGTTGCTCGCTATCCTCGAAGAGAGATTGGGGAACGACCCCGAGACCGAGCGACGGGTGCTGCGCGTGGAACTGGCCAAGATCAACAGAATTCGACTGAACCGGGTGTTGGGGCCGCAGCAGTGAGCGGGATCAGCACGCACGTTCTCGACGCGGTCGCCGGGGCTCCCGCGGTGGGGATACGGGTCGCGCTGTTCCATCCGGTGGACGGACAGATCGCGACGGCGGCCACCGACGCCGACGGACGGGTGCCGGAACTGGTACCCGGTCCGGTCGCTACCGGTACGTACCGCCTGTCCTTCGACACCGGCAGCTACTTCGACGTCCACGGCACGGCGACGTTCTATCCGGAAGTGTCCATCTCGTTCGCTGTGACCGACCCGGATGCGCACTACCACGTTCCATTGTTGTTGTCCCCGTTCGCCTATTCCACCTATCGCGGGAGCTGAGATGACCGACCTGAACGGCAAGATCGTCCTCGGGGCAAACCAGTACGGCAAAGCCGAGAACCGAGTCGTACGGATCTACCGTGATTCTCCGCGACACGAGATCCACGACATCAACGTCTCGAGCGCGCTGCGCGGCGACTTCTCACCCGCCCACCTCGTCGGCGATCAATCGAATGTTCTACCGACGGATACGCAGAAGCAGACGGCATACACGTACGCCAAGTCCAAGGGCCTGTTGCACATCGAGAGCTACGGGCTAGACCTTGCCCGGCATTACGTCGACGATGTCGAGCCCGTCGAGGGCGCCCGCATCGAGCTCGAGGAGTACGCCTGGCAGCGTGTTGTCGTCGACGGAGCCGAGCACGACCACACGTGGACGCGCAAGGGCGAGGAGATCCGCACGTCCGCGGTGACCGTCGAAGGCAAGGGCGAGTACCAGAAGACGTGGGTCGTCAGCGGTTTCAAGGAACTGATCATCCTCAAGTCCACCGGGTCGGAGTTCGCGGGCTTCCTCGAGGACGAGCTGACCGTGCTCGAACCGACCCATGACCGGGTGATGGCGACGTCTCTCACTGCGCAGTGGCGCTACACTCGCACCGACGTGGACTGGGACGGAGTCCACGCAGGCGTGAAGGCCGCGATGATCGAGCGGTTCGCCAATCTGCAGTCACTTGCACTGCAGCAGACGTTGTACGCGATGGGTGAGGCGGTACTGCAGAAGTATCCGTTCATCGCAGAGATTCGGATGTCGGCACCCAACAAGCATCATTTCCTCTACGACACAGCACGTTTCGGTGTCCCCAACGACAACGAGGTATTCAACGCCGACGATCGACCCTATGGTTTGATCCAGGCGACGGTCGAGCGCGAGGATGCCCCGGACGCCGGCAGTGCATGGCGCACCTACTCGGTGGTCGGCTGAGCACCGGTACCTACTGCAGAACCTGCTCGGCCCACTCGACGAGAGGGGCCATCTTCCGCCACGATTCACGGACCCGTGCAGCGGCTTTCGGTGTTTCGAGCCAGGCAGGCGAACCGAAATGCCTGCTGACGGTCAGGGTCTTGTGGCGGAGCAGTTCGATCCGCGGGTGGTCGGCGTCGTAACCTCGCGGTTTGGTCTTGAGCTGGTCGCCGCCGATCTCGAAGCCTGCTTTCTGCATCGCCGCAACGATGTTCTCGAGCTCGGTCCCGCGCACCTCGGTGTCGACGGCGTCCCGGAACCGGGCGATTCCGTCGGCGTCCGCGTGATAAAAGCCGCCCGCGACGAAAAGTCCGGCCGGGTCGATCTGAACGTAGTACCCCAGGGCCGAGCCCCGCGCGACGAACGCACCCTGGTGCGCTTTGTAGGGGGTCTTGTCCTTCGAGAATCGGACGTCGCGGTACGGCCGGAACATCTTCGCGGGACCGAACTCGGACTCGAGTTCGGCGAGAAGCGCCGTCATCGGTTCCTTCACCGAGTGTTGGTAGACGTCCTTGTGGGCGTTCCACCACACTTTGCTGTTGTCCGCTTCCAGGTCCTCGTAGAAGTCGAGAGCGGCGAAAGGGATCCCCGTGAAAGCCATGAGCCCGATTCTAGGTGTGCGGTTGCGCCACCGATTGCAGAGCCAGGTAGACGTCGACGCGGTCCGCAGTGGACGCCATATCGCGGCCGAGCAGTTCTTCGACGCGTTTGATCCGGTAGCGGACCGTGTTGAGATGGACGTGAAGCACGTCGGCTGTCCTGTTCCACGAACCGCCCTGGGCCAGGAACTCACGCAGGGTGTCGAGTAGTCCGGAGTCGCCGTCGTACCGAAGCACCGGACCGAGGACACGCTCGGCATAGTCGCGTCGGACACGGTCGGGAAGAATCGACACCAGCGAGACCGCCGAGTCCAGATCGCCCGCGGCGACGACAGCGACCTGTTTCTCGCTCGCCCTCGCCACGTCGGACGCGTGACGAGCGGATTGAACCGCACCTTCCAGTGCCGAGCCCGTCACCTCGGAGCTGACGCCGACGACGAGCCTGCTCCTCCCGATCCCGGCGGCCAGCCTGCGCAATCTCGTCCGGAGAACGGGCACGATGTCGACGGCTTTGGTTGTCACGATCCCCACTATGTCGCCGCGGCTTCCGCCACCGACGCATCCACCGCCGAAGGACGTCAGAGTGTCCGACAGAACGGTCCTGAGCAGTTCGTGCATGTCACCTCGACCGACGAAGACCGCACTGATCACGACGAGTGGTTGTTCGGGATCGACGCCGGCTTGGCGAAGCCGTACGAGCGTCTCCGATGTCGACCAGTCCTCTTCCAGCAATCGCACGGCCTGGTCGGCGATTTCGCGTCGCACGAGGCGGCCTTCCTCCCTGCGAGCGCGGTCGAGAGCAGCGATCGACGCGAGCTGACCGAGGGCGTCGGAGATCGCCGGACCGAAGGTCCGGTAGTCACCGGAGACGGCAAGGAACCAGCGCATCGCTCTGGTGGACAGCGCCGCACCGACACCGAAGATGCTGTGGACGCGGCCTCCTGCGAGGGTGACCGTCGCGGGCAGGCTGTCGGCGGACAGGGCGCAGCGGGTCAGCGCATCGACGTCCTCGTCGGAGAAGGGGGTCGCTTCGACGACGAGTCGACGCCCGGTCGCGGTGAAGATCGAGCACTGCATCCCGGTCTCGCGTGTGGTGTGGACGGCCAGCTCGTCGAGGGCACGGCCGTCGGCGACAGCCGTCAGGAGCTGTCGTTGTCGCATGAGCGAGGTGTTCAACGCGGCGATCCTGTCGCCCGACACCCGGTCGACGAGAAACTCCGTCAGATCGCCGAACGACACCGACGCCGGTACGGCGAGCAGGGGCAGTCCGTGCCGCTCGCACGCGTCGACGAGATCGACCGGAACGTGACCGAGCAACCCCTCACCGGCTGCCAATGCCACAGCGCCCGAGCCGAACACTGCCCGAACGAACGCGTCCGAATCCTCGGGCGCTCGGCGCCACACGAGTCCGGTGATGACCAACTCGCCGCCCGCGATGTAGCGAGACGGATCCGGTAGATCGGTCGTGAACGTCCACTTGACGGTTCGCTCGTACGCCTCCGTGTCCGTGGTCAGCATGCGGATGCCAAATTCCGGAACCGCGAGCAGGTCTTTGACCTGCATGTTCACCTCCGATGTTCCCCGGCTTTGTAGGAACGGACAATAACCGCGGAGTGTTTCGGTCGCGTTTCGGTCGTATCGCATCAGTACGCCGCCGCCGTAACAGATGTTCACTAGAGTTCGCACATTGTCACTCCGCAGGCTCCGCTCCTGCGGAGCACAATGGTCACTCCGCAGGCTCCGCTCCTGCGGCACACGATGGTCACTCCGCAGGCTCCGCTCCTGCGGCACACGAAGGCGGTGACGGATGGACCTGGGAACGATTGCCGACGTGGTGATTCCGCGCATGCGGTCCGATGTTCCTCCCGGCCGCGACGACAGTGCGGTCATCGCCGGTGGAACCTGGTTGATGTCGGAGAAACAGGACCATCTGACGCGTCTGGTCGACATCACCGGTCTGGGTTGGCCGCCGCTCGTGGTGGACGACGCCGGATTGACCGTCGCGGCGACCTGCACGATCGAGACACTGGCGACGGCGACCTTCGAACGGGACTGGCCGGCGACGGTGTTGTTCGAGCAGTGTGCGACAGCATTGCTCGCGTCGTTCAAGATCTGGAAGGTCGCCACCGTCGGCGGCAACATCTGTCTCTCTCTACCCGCGGGTGCGATGATCTCACTCGCGACGGCTCTGGACGGCGTCGCGACGGTCTGGGCCGACGACGGTTCCGAGTACACCGTCCCGGTGGTCGACTTGGTGACCGGGCCGCACGAGAACGCCCTGCGGGTGGGCGACGTGCTGCGCAGCGTTCGCTTCACCTCCGAGGCACTCTCCGCGACAACCGCGTTCCGGAAGATTGCTCTCTCTCCGCTCGGACGTTCCGCGGCGGTGGTCGTCGGGCGTCGCGATACCAACGAACAGTTCGTCGTCAGCGTGACGGCCGCGACGAGGCGCCCGTACGTACTCCGCTTTCCTGGGCTGCCGAGCCAGGACGAGCTGAGAGGAGCGCTCGCCGGGAGTATTCCCGACACTGCCTGGTACGGCGACCCCCACGGAGCGCCGGATTGGCGCCGACACATCACCATCGGCTCGGCTGCGGAGATTCTGGAGGAACTGACGTGCTAGTCGGCATCAACGGCACACCCACCGAATGTTCCCCTCGCCCAGGGCAATGCCTGCGCACTCTGCTGCGTGATCACGCGCATTTCGAGGTCAAGAAGGGGTGCGACGCCGGAGACTGCGGCGCCTGTTCGGTTCTCGTCGACGGAGAGCCGGTACATTCCTGCATCTTTCCGGCGTTTCGTGCCGTCGATCGGCAAGTGACCACGGTCGCGGGGCTGGGCACGCCCGAGGACCTGCATCCTGTCCAGCGACGATTCGTCGAGGCGGGAGGCTTCCAGTGCGGTTTCTGCACTGCGGGGATGGTGGTCACTGCGTCGACGCTCGACGATGAAACGGATCTGCCCCGCGACGATCTTGCGCAGAAGCTGAAGGGCAACCTGTGCCGCTGCACCGGGTATCGCAGTATCGCCGACGCGGTGCGCGGCGTGGTGAACACCGAGAAGGTCACCGACGGTCCGTCGTCGGGTCGGTCGCTGTCTGCTCCTGCGGCAACGCGAATCGTCACGGGAACCGAGGACTACACACTGGACATCAAGCCGGCCGGGCTCCTGCACGCCAGTGTTCTGGGCAGTCCGCATCCACACGCGAGAGTGGTGTCGATCGACACGTCGGTCGCCGAGGCACTACCCGGAGTCAGACTGGTCCTCACCTCCGCGGACAGCCCGGACCGGCTGTTCTCCACCGCCCGCCACGAACAACGGACGGACGACCCGGACGACACTCGCGTGATCGACACGGTGATGCGCTTCAAGGGGCAACGCGTCGCGGTGGTCGTCGGAGAGACCCTGGCCGATGCCGAAGCGGGATGCCGAGCGCTCGTGGTGGAGTACGAGGTACTGCCTGCGGTGTTCGATCCCGCAGCGGCGTCGCTTCCCGGGGCGCCGCTCGTACATGCGGACAAGGGCCAGGAGTCGCGGATCGCGGACCCGTCGCGCAATCTCGTTGCCGAATTGCACGGTGGCACCGGCGATGTGGACGCGGCCGTCGCCGATGCCGATGCCGTCGTCACCGGCCGATTCACCACACAGCGAATCCAGCACGTGCATCTCGAGACGCACGGCACGATCGGATGGATGGACGACTCCGGACGCCTGACGCTACGGACGAGCACTCAGGTTCCGTTTCTGGTGCGCAACGAGATCTGCGAGATCTTCGGTCTTCGCCCCGACCGCGTCCGGGTGTTCACCGCCCGCGTCGGCGGTGGGTTCGGAGGGAAGCAGGAGTTGCTGACCGAGGACATCGTTGCGCTCGCAGTGTTGAGAACGGGCTCGCCCGTCCAGTTCGAGTTCACCCGTGGCGACGAGTTCACCGTCTCACCGTGCCGTCACCCGTTCCAGGTCGACGTCACGGTGGCGGGCACCGCCGACGGCGTCCTGACCGCGCTGGCGGTGGATGTGGTGACCGACGCAGGGGCGTACGGAAACCACTCCCCCGGCGTCATGTTCCACGGGTGCGGAGAATCGGTCGCCGTCTACCGATGCGCCAACAAGCGGGTCGACGCGAAGTCCGTCTACACCAACAACATTCCGTCCGGCGCGTTCCGCGGGTACGGGCTGGGACAGGTGATCTTCGCGGTCGAGTCCGCGATCGACGATCTGGCACGCGACCTGGACATCGATCCCTTCGAGTTCCGACGCCGCAATGTCGTGGTGCCGGGTGATCCCCTCGTGGCCGCGCACGTCGAGGGAGACGATCTGATGTTCGGCAGCTACGGCCTCGACCAGTGTCTCGACCTGGCAGAGCGCGCGTTGAGGGAGGGCAACGGTGTCGGTGCTCCACCGGGATGGAAGGTCGGCGAGGGAATGGCGATCGCGATGATCGCAACCATCCCGCCGCGTGGGCACTTCGCGGAGGTCACCGTATCGCTCGGCCGCGACGGAACCTACGAGATCGGCATCGGCACAGCAGAGTTCGGCAACGGGACGACGACGGTGCACACGCAGATCGCCGCGACGGAACTCGCCACGTCCCCCGACCGGATCGTTGTCCGGCAGTCCGACACCGATTCCGCGACATACGACACGGGTGCCTTCGGTTCGGCCGGGACCGTCGTGGCGGGCAAAGCGCTCCTAGCAGCGGTCCTGCTCCTCTCCGAGCGCATTCGCGGTGTTGCCGCGTCGGCGTTCGGCGTCGCGCCGGAGGCATGCATCCTCGGGCCGGAGGGTGTGCACTGCGAGGATCGCTTCATGTCCCTGCCCGACGTCCTCGCCGACGCGGGCGGAACACTGACCGCGTCGGGTGACAGTGGCGGGGTCCCCCGATCGTTGGCGTTCAACGTTCACGCCTTCCGCGTCGCAGTCGAGGAGAGCACCGGCACCGTCCGAATCCTGCAGTCGATCCAGAGCGCCGACGCAGGCACCGTCATGAATCCTCAACAGTGCCGTGGCCAGGTCGAAGGCGGCGTGGCTCAGGGCATCGGTTCGGCGTTGTACGAGGAGATCCAGACCGACGGCGCGGGGACGGTCGTCACCGATTCCATTCGCAGCTACCACGTCCCGCAGTTCGCCGACATACCTCCGACCGAGGTGTACTTCGCCGACACCTACGACCAGCTCGGCCCGTTCGGCGCCAAGTCGATGAGCGAATCACCGTACAACCCGGTCGCCCCGGCGCTGGCGAATGCGATCAAGGACGCCATCGGATCACGGCTTCATGCCCTTCCGCTCTCCTCGGATCGGGTGTGGCGCTCACTCGACGGCTGAGAACGGGGCGACTGGAAGACCTTCCAGTTCTTCGTCAGACGCCAGTAGAGGTAGGACACGAGGCCGATGGGAATGGGCAGGAACCACGTCGCGAATCGGAACACCAGAACAGCCGCAACGAGTTCCGCCTGCTGACCGGTGGACAACCCGACCCCGAGCACGGCGATCAACGCGGCCTCGGCGACCCCGAGGCCACCCGGCGTCGGGGCAACGAACGCTGCGAGCGACATCGCTCCGAACGCCACGAAGATTCTGTCCCACCCGATGTCGTCGTGACCCAGACCGGCCATCCGAACCGACACACCGAGCACTGTCGCGCCGAGTACCTGCGTCAACACCATCGTGGCGGTCAGTGACCTCCAGGACGTCCGGACTTCGGCGAGCAGATCGGCACGGAAGATGGCGATCTGCTCTTCCATGTCCCGAGGTTGGATTCTGGTGATGCGCTCGGCCACGGCACCGCGCATCCGTGTGAGCAGCCGACCGAGGGCGCGAGCGAACCGATCGCTGCTCAGGATGCATCCGATCGATGCGCAGATGGCCGTCACGACCACGCACGCGCCGACGGCAATCCACACCACCGACCCGGACACCGAGCCGAACACGACGAGTACGACGAGCGCGATCGCCATGACTCCGTAGCGCGAAAGATTGGTCCACAACCCCACGGCGAGAATGGAGGTCGTGCTCGCGGCGAGCGTGAACCCCCACGATCGATACATCGCGAACGTCAATCCGGTTGCGACGGTGCCGCCTTCGGGCACAGTGTTGGCGAGCGCCGACGACGCGGTTCGTGCTACCCCGGCACGCGGCAGGTCGAGCCCCGGGAGAGTGTAGGTCATGGGCTTGAACATCGATGCGAGGTAGACGAGGCCGAGACCGGAGACGACGAGAACGTGGGTGAGGGAGATGGACCCGATGGCGTCGGACACTGAACCGGAGTTACCGACGGTCCGGTAGAGGAGCCACATCACCAGTCCGACCACCCCGTACGACAGGACGGCGGAGACAACCTTGCGCACTCCAGAACGCGTCATCGGTCGTAGAACGTCTGCAGAATGATGGTGCTGCGGGTACGAACGTTCGCGGTAGCTCGAATGTCTTGGAGCAGTTGTTCGAGTGCACGCGGCGACGAGGTTCGCACCAACAGGACGTAGCTTTCCTCACCGGCGACCGAGTGACACGACTCGATCGCGGTGATGTGCCGGAGGCGGGCAGGCGCATCGTCGGGCTGCGCCGGATCGATCGGGGTGATCGCAACGAACGCAGACAGCGGCCGGCCCAACGCTTCCGAGTCGACCTGTGCGGTGTAGCCGCGAATGACTCGTCTCGATTCCAGACGGCGTACACGCGATTGCACCGCCGACACCGACAGGCTTGCCTTGTCGGCCAGAGTCGCGAGGGTCGCGCGGCCGTCTGCGACGAGTTCGTCGATGATCAACCGGTCGATCCGGTCGAGATTTTCGCTCACCTGCGCAATGTAGCCCAGAACGCCCGGTTTCGGCGGACTGGACTACCGGAAATCCGCACCGGGAGCGGGCTAGGATGTGTCCGTGTCGTCCTGGCCGGAGCGTGCTCGTGAACTTGCCGATTCGGTACTGTTCCCTGCCGCCGACTCCGTCGACGCCGACGGTGAGATCCCCTCCAGCCATTTCGAAATCTTGGCGGCGGAGGGCTTCTACGGGCTCGCATCCGACCGCGGTGAACCGCTGGGGCCGGACGAGTTGCCGCTCGTCGTCGAAACCCTCTGCGCCGGTTGCCTGGCAACCACCTTCACCTGGATGCAGCACAACGGCGTCGTCATGTCGCTCTCCCACTCGAGCAACACGTCGTTGCGCACACGGTATCTCGACGGCGTGATCGATGGATCCGTCAAGGCGGGTGTTGCCTTCGCAGGCGCGATACCGCGGCCGCCCAAGCTGTATGCGCGCCGAACCGACACCGGCTACGTGTTGGACGGGCACGCGCCGTTCGTCACGGGATGGGGCATAGTCGACATCCTTCAGGTATCCGCGCGCGACGAGTTCGACGATTCCATCGTGCACCTCGTCATCCCGGCCACGAATGCGGCCGGTATCGAGGTCGAACGCCTGACGCTGATCGCCGTCGACGCGAGCAACACGGTCCGGCTGCTGTTCGACGGCGTCGAGGTGGACGATTCTCAGGTCGTGTCCGTCGTGACGGACGAGGAGTTCCAGTCCGGACAGATCTACGGGTCGTATCTGAACGGGTGCATGGCGATGGGTGTCGCACGTCGCGCCATCACTCAGATGGACGACATCGGAACCGATACCTCATCGTTTCGCCGCTCTCATTCCCAGCGTCGCGCTGCATTCGACGACGCCCTCGCCGGCACGTACGACATGTTCGCGGCGCGGGCGGAAGCGTCGGAACTGGCGATGCGGGCGGCGGCTGCGCTGGTGACCGCCACCGGTTCGGGAGCAATCGTCGGGCACGGCACGCCGGAGCGGCTGGTGCGGGAGGCTACGTTCACCCTCGTCGGCGCGGGACGGCCCCAGATCAAAGCCGAACTACTCCGGACCTTGCAAGGCGACCCCGCAGGCAGGAGCGGACGGTGGCCGTCAGACGAAGAGTGGCGGTAGAGCGAACACCATCACTGTCGACCAGGCGACGTGAGTCAGCATCGGCGCCAGGATGCCGCCGGAGGAGCGGCGCTGGAGCGCCAGGACGAACCCCAGGGTGATGGCGGCGAACGCGAGCATCGGGTTGCCGCTGGCGAGGGTGACGACCGTGTAGACGAGCGTCGAGATCAGAACCGGCTTGCGGCGTCCGATGGCGGCGAAGAGTGCGCCACGAAAGAAGATCTCCTCGGCCACACCGTTCAGGAGCGTGATGAACACGATCAGGCCCATCGACCCCATCGTGGCGTGCGCCAACACGTTGGCGACGAAGTCCGCGAGGGGCGGAATCTGGCGAACGACGAGACCGCCGACGACGAACACACCGCCGGCAGCGAGACCGATGAGAATCGGTGTGATGATCGGCCGACGCATCGAGCCGTTGAACGTGATTCGCCCGAGGTGCAACGGGCCGGAGACGAATCCGCCGATGATCCACGTAGCCGCCAGCGCGATCGTCAGCGGGTAGAAGGCGTTGTCCCCCGGGCTCACCGACAGCGACACACCGAGAAGAACTGCTCCGACGACGAGTGTGATGCCGACGACGATGCGTCGGCGAAGGAAAGCGCGATCGGACTGCCGGTGATCACGGTCGACCTTGTCCACGAGCGCGGACTTCATCACGTCGACCACCGTGGTCTGCCACGTCGCCATCAAGCCTCCTCGTCCCCGCCGTGTTCGTCGTTCGATCCCCCGCGCACGCGTCGTATCACCGATCTCGCGCGTTCCGAAACACCACCGACCACGTCGAGGTTGGTGCGCACCACCGCTGCCACCGGCCACGAGTAGAGCATCTTGCGTGCACCGAGGGCTTCGAGCAAGCTCCACGTCTCGTCGGAGGATGCTGCGACGCCGTAGCGGCGGATGCCGATTGCGTCGCCGCCACTCCAGACCGCGTCGGTGTGCGCGAGCCGGAGCGGATCCTTGGATGCACGAACTCCCGGCGGCTCACCGACGGTGCCGAGAACGCTGCGGCGCATCGCTTCGTCGATCGTGGTCCGCCCGCCCTCCTTCTCTCCGACGAGATCGACGATTCGACTTTCGGTCGCCGTCATCGTGTTGTGAAGGGAATGAACGAGGTCCTCGGCCAGAGCGTCGGGGACGGGGATGATCTTGCCGATCACGCGACCTGCGAGGCCGGTGGGGACGCCGGGAGCGGACACCCCGATCCGCGTCAGGCCGGCGGCGTCGACGTACGCGAACAGTAAGTCTCGGTAGGGCACGACGTCGGGCCCCCCGATGTCGTACGCACCCGCGGGCACCTCCTGCCTGGAGGCCAGCAGGTAGAACAGAACGTCGTCGACGGCGATGGGCTGCACGGGCCGGTTCAGCCAGCTCGGTAGCGGCAGCACCAGCAGTCGGTCGGCGAGATAGCGGAGCATTTCGTAGGACGTCGAGCCTGCGCCGAGGACGATGGCGGCCTTGAGCCACACCACCTCCACGCCGTCGACGTCGAGTGCTTCGCCGACGTCGGCGCGGCTGCCGAGATGCTCGGACAGCGCTTCACCTTCCGGAGCGAAACCACCGAGATAGACGATTCTCCTGACACCGGCCGCTGCCGCCGCTTCGGCGAACTGCCCCGCCGAGCGCAGGTCCTGGGCTCGGTAGTCCTCCTGGCCGATCGCGTGCACCAGGTAGTACGCGGTATCGATGTCTCCGGCAGCCTCGAACGCGTCGGCCAGCGAGCTCGTGTCGCCTGCATCGAGCGCCACCGTCTCCACCTCGTGTCGCCAGTCGAAGCGATCGAGGCTGTCCGGCCGACGTGACGCGGCCACGACGGTGTCGCCGTCGTCGAGCAACGCGGCGACCAGACGCGAACCGATGTAACCACTTGCCCCCGTCACGAGAACTCTCATGCTCGCCAAGGCTAACCGGCTCGCGAGAGTTGTGCCGAAGGTGTGCTCGGCGCCGCACTGCCGGGCGCGGTGTGCGTTGGTGGACAGAGGTGGTGTGGCATTGTTTGACACATGGCGTTGGTGCTCGCAGGCGTGCGGCTTCCCGATCCTGCCGGCGGCCTCGTCGCTGCGAGGATCGGACTCGACGTGGTGCGGTACGGGGTGCGGTGGACCCGGGACACTGCCGTCTTCGCACTGGGGCTTCCCGGCCGGATCGAGGCGCTTCTCGACGAGGTGACGGCACTGATGGCCCGAATCGACGCCGTCGTCGACGCTGCCGAGCTTGTCGTCGCCGAGGCCGCGACGACCACCCGTTCGGCGGAAGGTGTGGTCGACTCTGCGTCCAAGGCGTCGGTGACGGCACTGCAGCTGGTCGAACTGTTCGACCCGATAGCGCAGCGCTCCGCGCCGTTCGCGAAGAAGTTCGTCGACCACCTCGACGAGAACGAAGTCGATGCGGCCATCGCCATGGTCGACCAACTCCCCGGGCTCGTCGAGCACATGGAAGCCGTCATACCCATCCTGGCAACCCTCGATTCCGTCGCACCGGAGATCCACGAATTGCTCGGCGTGACAAAGGATGTCCGTCGCGCAGTGATCGGGATACCCGGGTTCAAGTTCTTCCGCAACCGAGGCCAGGATCGACTCGACGAAGAGGAAGGCCGCGACTGATCGTCCGCGGCCCTCCTCGACTCGATCACTCCGGGACTACTTGACGAACGCGAACTCGTCACCACCGTGGTACTTCGCGAGGGTCTCGGAGATGGAGCGCCTGGACGGCGGGTGAAACGCGTAGGCCTGCAACGCAGCTGCGAGGTACCCGATGTCGGGCGAGGTGATGAATCCGATTCCGCCGAGGGACTCCATCGCCGTCGAACTCGCCCGAACCAGCGCATCCCGAATAGCTATGCGGCAGAACAGCAGTCGCGCGGAGATGTCCTGGCCTCGCTCACCGTCGTCGACGGCACGTGCCACGCTCTCGATCGCCGCGATGCTGTTCTCGATCTCCGCCGCGGCTCGGGTGTAACCCTCGTAGTCACCCTTGTCCTGCGCAAGCATCTTCTCCAACAGCATCGTCGCCGCCCCGAGGTAGTTGGCGCTGATCAACATCCCGAACCACAGGTACCCGGTCATCTCGTGGACACCGTCCGGGTCGTCGTCGCTGTTGAGCAGCACCAGATCCGCCGGTACCTCGACATCGCGGAGAACGACCTCGTCGCTCTGCGAGCCTTCGAGGAACGGTGTCTCCCAGAACTTCGTGACGGACACTCCGTCGAGCGACGCGGGGATCAAGGCAACTGCGCGTTCGCCGTCCTTCGCGCCGACACCTTCGACCTCGACGCTGGCCGTCAACAGATCCATCGAACCGGACAGGCTGCAGGGCTTCTTGCTTCCGTTGATCACGTACACGTCGCCCACCCGCTTCGCCTTCATCGTGGGAATGAAGACGCTGCCCCCCGGGGTGCCTTCCGAGAACCCCGACGCGATCACGGCCTTCTGCTCGATGAGCGATTTCATCAGCGCACGATCTTCTTCGCTGGCTCCCTTGGCGAACTCGTTGAGCGACGCGATCGACAGATGGTGCATGGTCGTCGCCGCTCCGAGCGACGGAGATCTCGATCCGATCGCCCGCTGTGCGCGCACGGCGTCGAGCGCGGAGGCGCCGCTGCCGCCCAGCTCCGTGGGAACGATGAGCGAGGTGCCGCCGAACTCCTTGAATTTGGCGATTGCTTCGCCGTCCCTGCTTTCGAGGTCTTTCAGTGGCGTGCGGTCCAGATAATCCAGTAAACCCGGAATGTATTGTTCCAGAATTTCGCGTTCTCGAACCATCAATGCAGTCATGACTCTCCCTAACAATTTGAAATTCGCATGGCAGACAAAGGGAATCGAATTCGCAACCTCGTGCTCACTACCCACCGTTCTACCAGGCAAAACATCCAAGAGTAGGTAAACTTCCCCCCTTTTCGAAACTGGGCGATGAGTTTGTTATGGCCTCCCACCTGGAGTAATAAAAATTTGTTTGATTCGAACCAATCCTGCCCATCCCATGGAGCCGAATCACTTCTCGAATTCGCGACCATCGTTCGACGACCGACTCCAAACCCACCCTGTGTCAGGAGAACCTGCAGCGATGACCGTCAACCGATTGATCAAACGACTCGACGGCGACGACCGAGTCGACCTCCTCCGCGCCGTGCGCGAATCCGACGTGAGCCCGTACTTCCGCGTCATGGAGTCCGCCACCGCGCCCATCGTCCAGGTGGAAGGCAAGGACAAGATCATGCTGGGCTCCAACAACTACCTGGGGCTCGCCGACCATCCGGACATCACGCAGGGCGCGCAGGACGCACTCGACACCTTCGGCTCGGCCATCACCGGCAGCCGACTGCTCAACGGCACCATGGACATACACCTCGAGCTCGAGAACGAGATCAAGGAATGGCACGGCACCGAGGACGCAATGGTGTTCACCACCGGTTACCAGACGAACCTCGGGACCATCGCCGCCGTCGTGGGCAAGGGCGACGTGATCGTGGTCGACTCCGCCGCACATGCGTCCATCCGCGATGGAAGCCAATTGTCCGGAGCAACCATCCGCAAGTTCGCTCACAACGACATGGCCGACCTCGAACTCCAACTGCAGGGACCCGTCGTCGGCGACGGCGCCGTCCTGGTCATCGTCGACGGCCTGTACTCGATGGAAGGTGACCTGGCGCCTCTGGACCAGGTGACCGCTCTGTGCACGAAGTACGGTGCCGCGTTGATGGTCGACGAGGCCCACAGCCTCGGTATCTACGGCGAAAGTCTCACCGGCGCTGCGGAATTGTTCGGCACCGCAGGCGACACCGATATCAGAATGGCATCTCTGTCCAAGAGCCCCAGCTCCACCGGGGGCTTCATCGCAGGATCCCACGATCTCCTCGACAGTCTTCGTATACACGCGAGAGCATTCCTGTTCACGACATCGGGTGTGCCCGCCGCAGTCGGCGCGTCCCTCGCGTCGATCAAGCTGATCAGGAGCGAGGAAGGACGTCAGCGAGCGCGTCGAGTGTTGGAACACGCCGAAGCCTTGCGCAGTGGACTCGCTGCCGAAGGACTCGACGTCGGCGCCAGGTCCCCGATACCGGGAGGAGACACCGCGTCACCGATCGTCTCGCTGCACATCGGGGACGACCTGTCCGCCATGAATCTCTGGCGCCAACTGTTCGACAAGGGAGTATTCACCTCGGCGGCCCTGCATCCTGCCGTTCCCCGCAACGGTGCGCTGCTCCGACTCTGCGTGATGGCCTCCCACACCGACGAACAGATCCGAACCGCCATCGCCACCATCGCGGAGACGGTCGCGGAGTTGCCCTCGTGACCCTTCGCATTGCCGTCACGGGCGCAACGAGCGATTTCGCCGCGGCAATCCTGCCTGCCCTGCTCGCCGACGACGACGTCGACTCCGTCGTCGGGATCGCTCGGCGTCCGCTCCGCATGCAGCATCCCAAACTCGAATCGGTACGTGCCGACATAAGGTCACCCCGACTCGAAGAGATTCTTCGAGGCAGCGACGTCGTCATCCATCTGGCCTTCGTCGTCGAAGAATTACGCGACAAGACCGAGACACACGACATCAACCAACGCGGCTCACGGAACGTTCTCGATTCCGCGTACGCCGCAGGGGTGGGCAGGCTCGTGATCGCCTCGAGTATCAATGCGTACGGTGCGGACATTCACGACGAGCCCCTCGACGAAAGTCACTACCCCGCCGGCGATCCCGACAGGTACTACTTTCACGACAAGGCGGAGGTGGAGCACTACGCGGAGTGGTGGCTCCGCCGCCACCCCGGCGAGATGGCGGTATCCATGTTGCGACCGACGTACATCATCGGTCCGGACTTCGCCAACGACGGCATCGATCAATTCACCGGCCGGGTCGGTGCGTTCCCACAGGCGGACCGGGCCAGCTACCAGTTCCTGCACCAGAACGACCTCGCCGACGCCTTCCACCGCGCCGCCAAGCAGGACCTGATCGGCCCCTACAACGTCGGTCCCCGCGACTGGACGCCGGTCCGCGAACTCGCACGTATGCAGGGCCAGATCCTGTTCGACGTACCCGAGAAACCCGCCGTGGCGGCCGCGAATCTTGCGTTCCGACTCGGACTCACCCCGTTCTCCGGCCAGTGGGTCACTGCGGGCGAGCCCGTCGTCGACTCCACTGCGTTGAGCGAGAAGACCGGCTGGACACCCACTCTCACCTCGCACGAGTGCGCCGCCGTCATGGTTCTGCTGCAGGGCAAGCCGATTCTCGGCGCCGAGCATGCGCTGACAAGCCACGACGCCTGCGAGGCCGCACTGGAACCGGCGTCGAGGTTCGTCGGAACCGTGGGCGGTGAGCACGTGTCGATCACGACACCATCGGGTCGGCTTCACGTCGAACTGCACCGAAGCTCGGCCCAGGGTCCGACGGTTGTCGTGCCCGTGCGCCCTGGACTGCATGCCCGCTACCTCACACCCGTAGGCCAGGAACTGGCGCACGCCGGCGTCACGACCATCCTGCTCGACCTACCGGGTCACGGGCTCAGCACGGGGCCGCGAGGACGCGTCACTGCTGCGGAATTCGACGACGCCGTCGCCGATGCAGCCGACTACGCGCGACTGACCTTCGGATCGGCCGTCACCGTCGTCGACATCGGCGATCACGCGCCCCCGCCGAAGCAGACGTTGCGCGGACTCCGGCGGCACCACCCCGTCAATCCGGCCGATGGACTACTTCCCCGTCGTGTCCGCGCGCACACACTCCGGGGGCGTACCAAGACCAGGACGACCACCGCGACATCCGTCGCCGAGGTCATCGATCTCGTCGGTGGAGCAGCCGAACCCACCAGCTCACGCGCCCACTCGTCGGCGCGGTAGATCCGGCGGCTCCGCTCGCCTTCCGCGACGACAGTGCCTCGCGTGCATCGGCGTCCGCGGCTGCGCGGTTCTGCTTCCACTGCGCCACCCAGTCCTCGACGTCGACCGGGCCGATCGGCACCAGAGGCGGCGACGGCATCCGGATCCACGCCACGACACGCGCATTGAGGTCCTGCAACGCTTCTCGAACCGACGACTCCTGACGCAGCTCGATCAACGTGACCGGAAGTTTCTCGATCTCCTTGCGTAACTGCAGAGACTCGGGCAGCAACGCGTCCGTCGACAGGTTCTCCCGCTTCAAGAACCCTTTCACCCACCACAGATCGTCGTGAGCCGAACTGGGCAACGGCTTACCCGCCCCCTCGAGATTCTCGAACTCGCCCCGCTCCTGCGCCTCGCGAATCTGCCGGTCCACGAAGGACTCGAACGTCACCCCTGGCTTCTTCCGTTCCACCACTGCTGCACCGCCGTTCCACCGCTGGACATCCTCACTGCCGGAAACGCCCGTATTCCGCTAGGGTACTCACGTCGATCCAGGCCGGCGCCGTCGTCGACCTCAGGGGGATCGTTCACTTCGGACCACGGGGAGTCTCATGAAGTTCGCTCGACTTGCACGAACAACGGTGACAGCTGTCATCGCCGTCTCGGCGCTGGCTGTCGCCACGGGCACTGCCCACGCAGAGCCTGCACCACTGGTGACGGGCACCGACCAGGGCATCGCCTACAGCACCACCACCACCGAGGACGGCAAAGCCGTGACGACGATCCTCGACACCGGATCCTTCCGACTCGACGCGACCTCGGAGACCGTCGAGGTCCTCGACGCCGCCGGCACGTCCGTCGCGACGATCCCCCTCGCCTACCGCGTCGGCGACCAGGAGTTCTCCATCGCGCCTCTCATCGGCGTCGACGACCGTGAACTGACCCTCACGCCCGAGACCGATCCGGCGTTCGCCACCCCGGTGGCGCGCTCGGTCCTGCCTGTCACCGACGTGAACTCGCAGGGGCGCTTCCTCGACGAGCTGAACAAGGCATCGTTCGGCGCCGGAGTCAGTGCCGCCATCGGTGCCGGAATCGGTCTGGTCATCGGTTGCGTCGTCGGGGTGTTCGTCGGGTGCATCCCCGGTGTCCTCATCGGTGCCGCCGCAGGTGGAGTGATCGGCCTGATCAACACCGGAGGTTACCCTCTGCAGTCGGCCGCGTTCGACTACTTCACCGGCAGGCCCTGAGCCGCGACCGATACACCGATTCGACAACCGAAGGGCCCCACAGGACTTGAAGTCCGTGGGGCCCTTCGTCGTGTGTCAGCTGATCGACTCGGGGTGCGCCACTCCGTTCGAGGTGGCCGCGTCCTCGTCCTGGTTGTCACTGCTTGCCAGGTTGTCGCTACCTGCCAGTTTGTTCTTGCCGTCGAGGTTGTTGAGCAGACCGGTGACGTTGACGCCCGAGCTTTCCAACGTCTCGATGACGCCCGCGATGACCTGCGGGCTGATGCCGAGCAGTGAACCGATGGATCCCTTCGCGCCGTCGGCGCCGCCGATGATCGAGATGCGGTCGATGTCGCCCACCGGCTTCGCCGCTGCCGCCGTCGCCTCGACGAGAGCAGCCAGCACGTCGGGGAGCGTGAGCAACCGAGCAGCCTGCGGCGTGTAGGAATTGAGCGCCTCGGCGATCTGACGCTTGCCAGCCGCTTCCGCTTCCAGCTTGGCCCGCAGACCGTCGGCCTCTGCTTGCTGCTCGGCGCGCAGCGCATCCGCTGCGACCTTGCGACCTTCCGCCTCTGCTTCCAGTTTCGCCCGCAGACCGTCGGCGTCGGCTTGCTGCTCCGAACGCACGGCATCTGCGACGAGTTTGCGCGAGTCCGCTTGTGCCGCTCCTGACTGACGCGCCGATTCGGCCTGCGCTTCCGCGCGGAGAATTGCGGCTCGCCGCTCACCTTCGGCCCGCGCGATCGCGGCCTGGCGTTCGGCTTCGGCGGGGGCGATGACGTCCGCCTGCAGTGCTGCTTCCGATTGCTGCGAGCGACGACGTTCCACTTCGGTGCGCGCCTCGACCCGGGCGGCTTCGGCTTGCTCCCGCGCAATGCCGACGGCTTTCGCCGCGGTGGCCTGGGCAAGTGGTCCCGCCTGGTCCGCCTCGGCGTTCTCCGCTTCGGTCTGCGCACGGAGGCGTGCCAACTCGACGTCACGACGCTGATTCGCGGTCGCGATGGCCGTGTCCGCCTCGGCCTGCGCCACCGAACCTTCCTGGCGTGCCTTGGCCGAACGAATCTGAGCGTCGCGCTCGGCATCCGCGGTTCCGACCGCTGCGTCACGCTTGACCTCGGCGATTCGACGTTGTCCGAGAGATTCGAGATAGCCGTTCTTGTCGGAGATCCCGGCGATCTTGATGACGTCGACTTCCATGCCGATGCGCGCGAGGTCGTTCCCTGCCTCGTCGATGACGCTGCGCGCCAACGTGTCGCGGTTGGAGTTCAGGTCCTCGACGGTCATCGTCGCGGTGATCCCTCGTAGGCTACCGGCGAGGATGTCGTTGATCTGACGCTGCAGTTCCGTCAGGTCGGACGTCAGGAAGCGTTGCACCGCAGTCTGAACCGCTTCGTCGGCCGAGCCGATACGCACCAGGCCCACTGCTTCGACGTTGACCGGGACACCGTCGTTGGACAGTGCGTTCTGCAGGTTGATGCTGATGTTGAACGGTTCGAGGGACATGATGTCCACTCGTTCGATGCCCGGCACCTTGAATCGGGCACCACCGCGCACCACCTTGGGCTTGCCTCGACCGGTGAACACCGCGACCTCGTTGGGCGGAACCTTGATGTAGTTCTTGACGTACACCGTCGGCAGCACGACGAAGACGATCAGCGCGACGATCGCCGCGATCACGATTGTTGTCAGCATGTATCAGTACCCCTCACGAACTCTGCTTGTAGTCGAAAGCCCCCACCGTGCAGGTCTTTCCGATCATCGACCGCCCACGACGTCGTCGACGGCAACGACGTGGAGGTAGGTGTCGTCCACATCGGCGATGTAGACGGTGACGCCTCGCGGGAGTGCGACCTTGCCCGAACTGACAGCCCGTGCGCCGACGCGATTGCCTTCACCGTCCGCGAACGACACCTCGCCCCATCCGTCCGCCGTGACGTCCAGCGTGACGGTGCCGAGCAGCCCGATGTACGATGCTCGCCCGATGTGCGAATTGTCCTGCTGCCGAAGCATGTACGGAATCAATAGCCCTCGCGTCACGATCACGAGACCCGCCGCCACCGCGATGCCGACGAGCACTGCAATCGGGTCGGGCAGTTCGGTGAGCGCCGAGATCCATCCGGCCGCGCCGAAACCGAACAGCGCCGTCGCGATCGTCGTCAGCGACAGGAACGGCACACCGTCGCCGTGACTGTCACCGAGATCCGAGACCTCGCCGACGGTGAACGTTCCCGCCAGCCCGACGACGCCCACGACGAAACACACGATGAACACGGTCAACAATTGAAGAACTCCACTCCCCGAGTCGGTCCAACGAATAGTAAAGGGAATCCGGCCGTAACGGGGGAATCGGTCTCGTATCGTGATCTGACGGCGGCGGGTGGCCCCACATGGATACAACACCGCCGTGTGTTCACAATCGTCATGACGGTTGCGAACACACGGCGGTGTTGTGAGAAGAACGGGCAGCGGCCGACGTGGCCTCGGTGAGTGGTCAGCCGTACTCGGCGACGAGACGATCGAACTCGTCGCGGTCCACCAGCTGGGGCTCACCGATGGCGAAGGCCTGCGCGTACTTGCTGGCCAAGTGGTAATCCCGGCCGAGTGGGCCCCGCTCACCGTCCTCGTCGTCGCGCTGAATGCTGGAACCCGGCGGTACTTCGTTCTGCAAGCCGTTCGTCTTCTCACCGAGACGAGCGTCGAGCTTTGCGGAAATCTTCTGCATGATCTCTTGGTCGTCGGTCATCGGTACCCCGTACCCATGAGAGGACGGCCCTACACCTGTGATTGTTTGTCGGTACCACGGGGCATCATGGTGGGATGGCCGGCAAGAGAACCAACGCGCACCAGGTCGACCCGGCGCTGGCCAAGTTCTCTCCCGCCACACAGGAGTGGTTCACCGGCGCGTTCGACGCCCCCACGGCCGCGCAGGCGGGTGCCTGGGAGGCTATTTCCAGTGGTCGGCACACTCTTGTCGTCGCTCCGACCGGCTCGGGTAAGACCCTGTCCGCGTTCCTGTGGTCCATCGATCAGCTCACGGTCCGTGACGTGCCTGCGGAGCGCAAGACGACGGTTCTGTACATCTCGCCGCTCAAGGCATTGGCCGTCGACGTGGAGAGAAACCTCCGCGCGCCGCTCGTCGGGGTGACACAGACGGCCAAACGGCTGGGCCTCGAGCCACCGGACATCTCGGTCGGAGTCCGCTCCGGTGACACCAGTCAGGCAGATCGTCGGGCCATGCTGAAGACTCCGCCGGACATATTGATCACGACCCCCGAGTCTCTGTTCCTGATGCTCACCTCCGCGGCCAGAGAATCTCTCGACTCGGTCGAGACGGTCATCGTCGACGAGGTCCATGCAGTCGCCGGCAGCAAGCGTGGCTCGCACCTCGCGTTGTCCCTGGAGCGTCTGGATCTGCTGCTCGGCACACCCGCGCAGCGGATCGGGCTGTCGGCGACGGTGCGGCCCCACGAGGAGGTCGGACGGTTCCTCACCGGCGCCGCCCCCATCGAGATCGTTGCTCCCCCGTCACCGAAGACGTTCGATCTCACGGTTCAGGTCCCGGTCGAGGACATGACGGAACTAGGTGTCGTGGAGACAGCGGAAGGTGATGCCTCGGCTGCGCCGCAGCACGGATCGATCTGGCCGCACGTCGAGGAGAAGGTCGTGGACTTGGTTCTCGACCACAAGTCGTGCATCGTGTTCGCCAATTCCCGACGCCTGGCCGAGCGTCTCACCGCTCGCCTCAACGAGATCTATGCCGACCGTCTCGGCGACGGGGTCGACAGCGCCCACGGCCCCGCGCCTCTCATCGGTAGCTCCAGCGACGTGGGCCACGGTGCCGAACCGCTGCTGGCACGTGCGCATCACGGCAGCGTGAGCAAGGATCAGCGCGCCCTCATCGAGGACGATCTGAAGACCGGACGCCTGCGGTGCGTCGTGGCGACCAGCAGCCTCGAGCTCGGAATCGACATGGGCGCGGTGGATCTGGTCATCCAGGTCGAAGCACCGCCCTCGGTCGCGAGCGGTCTGCAGCGCGTGGGGCGTGCGGGTCACCAGGTGGGTGAAATCTCCAAGGGAGTGCTGTTCCCCAAGCACCGAACCGACTTGATTCATTGTGCGGTGACGGTCGAGCGGATGACGACGGGCAAGATCGAGGCACTGTTCGTTCCCGCGAATCCGCTGGACATTCTGGCGCAGCAGACGGTGGCGGCGTGCGCGCTCGAGCCCATCGATGCACACGACTGGTACGACGCGGTGCGTCGGACCGGGAGCTTCGCCACTCTGCCCCGGTCTGCGTACGAGTCGACCCTCGACCTGTTGTCCGGTCGGTACCCGTCGGACGAGTTCGCCGAGCTTCGCCCTCGCCTCGTGTGGGACCGTGACGCGAACACGCTGACGGGCAGGCCCGGCGCGCAACGCCTCGCCGTCACCTCCGGTGGCTCCATCCCGGACCGCGGCTTGTTCACGGTGTACATGGTGGGCGAGAAGGCGTCGCGTGTCGGCGAACTCGACGAGGAGATGGTGTACGAATCCCGTGTCGGGGACGTCTTCGCGCTCGGTGCGACCAGTTGGCGGATAGAAGAGATCACTCACGACCGGGTCCTCGTCAGCCCTGCATACGGTCAACCCGGACGACTGCCGTTCTGGCACGGCGACGGACTCGGGCGTCCCGCCGAGCTGGGCCGCGCCCTGGGCGAGTTCCTGCGTAGTACGTCCGAGCGAGAAAATCTCGAACAGCGTCTCGCCGGTGACGGCCTCGACCCCAACGCCGTGACCAATCTCGTTGCATTGCTGGACGATCAGAAGGAAGCGACCGGGCAGTTGCCCACCGACCGAACAATGATCGTGGAGCGGTTCCGGGACGAGCTCGGAGACTGGCGTCTGGTGCTGCACTCGACCTACGGGCAGCAAGTGCACGCACCGTGGGCACTGGCGATCGGAGCACGGCTGATCGAGAGATACGGAATCGACGCGGCACCCACTGCGTCCGACGACGGCATCATCGTCCGGCTCCCCGACACCGAGGACACGCCGCCCGGCGCGGATCTGTTCGTGTTCGAGAAAGACGAGATCGCCGACGTCGTCACCGAACAGGTCGGTGGATCGGCGCTCTTCGCATCACGCTTTCGCGAATGCGCCGCTCGTGCACTGTTGCTGCCGCGTCGCAATCCCGGCAAGCGCGCACCGCTGTGGCAGCAACGGCAACGTTCGGCGCAACTGCTCGATGTGGCGCGGAAGTACCCGACGTTCCCCATTCTGCTCGAGACGGTCCGTGAGTGCCTGCAAGATGTCTACGATCTGCCCGCGCTCGAGGACATTCTCGCGCAGATCGGACGGCGTCAGATTCGCATCGTCGAGATCGAGACCCCGACCCCGTCTCCGTTCGCGAATTCGTTGCTGTTCAACTATGTCGGGGCGTTCATGTACGAGGGCGACAGCCCCCTCGCGGAACGCCGTGCCCAAGCCCTGTCCCTCGACTCGACGCTGCTCGCGGAACTGCTCGGACGTGTGGAGCTGCGCGAGCTCCTCGATCAGGCCGTCATCGAGACGACGGAACTGGAGCTGCAACGCCTCGCCGAGGACCGTCGTGCCAAGGACATCGAGGGTGTCGCAGACCTCCTCAGGATGCTCGGGCCGCTGACCACCGACGAGGTGGCTGCCCGAACGAACGGCGAGGAATCGCCGATGTGGTTGGCAGAGTTGGTCTCCGCGAAGCGCGCCATGGAGGTCACGTTCGCCGGCACGTCCTGGTGGGTGGCCATCGAGGACGCCAGCAGGCTGCGCGACGCACTCGGTGTGCCCCTTCCCATCGGGACGCCCGCCGCGTTCATCGAACCGGTCGACGACCCCCTGACCGACCTGGTCAGCCGGTACGCGCGCACCCACGGACCGTTCTCGGTGGACGACCTCGCCGAGAGGTTCGGCCTCGGAATCGCTGTCGCGCGAGCATCTCTGGCGGGGCTCGCCGCCGACAAACGGATCATCGAAGGTGAATTCCGTCCGGACCGAGCAGGATCGGAGTGGTGCGACGCCGAAGTCCTGCGCCGCCTGCGGCGGCGGTCCCTCGCCGCGGCGCGCCAGGAAGTGGAGCCCGTCGCCACCGCCACTCTCGGCCGTTTCCTCCCTGCGTGGCAGCACGTGCAGAGCAGGCAGCTCTCCGGAATCGACGGAGTCGCGGCGGTCGTCGAGCAGCTTGCCGGAGTGCCCATTCCAGCCTCCGCGTGGGAGTCGCTGGTGCTGTCCTCCCGTGTACGGGACTACTCGCCCGCAATGCTCGACGAGTTGACCTCGACCGGTGAGGTTCTGTGGTCCGGCCACGGGTCCATCACGTCCAAGGACGGATGGGTATGCCTGCACATGGCGGACACCGCTCCCCTGACCTTGGCTCCTCCTGCGGAATCGGATCTCTCCGAACTACAGATCTCGATACTCGACGCCGTCGCTGCCGGTGGCGCTTACTTCTTCCGGCAACTCTCCGACACCGTCGGAAGCACGGACGACGACAGTCTGCATGCGGCGCTGTGGGAGTTGGTGTGGGCGGGCCGAATCGGCAACGACACGTTCGCGCCGCTGCGGGCACTGCTGAACTCGACGACGCGAGCAGCCCCCAGCCATCGCTCCCCGCGGAGGACCCCACGGCTGCGGTCGTACCGACGGTTCGAGCGGCCGTCGTTACCGACCCGCACCGGTCCGCCCACTGCGGGCGGCAGGTGGTCACGCGTCCCCGAGATCGAACCCGATGCGACCATTCGCGCGCACGCCACCGCGGACGTACTGCTCGAGCGATACGGCGTTGTCACGCGAGGTGCGGTCATGAACGAAGGTGTGCCCGGGGGATTCGCGACGATGTACAAGGTGCTGACCACCTTCGAGGACTCCGGACGTAGCAGGCGCGGTTACTTCGTGGACACCCTCGGTGGTGCTCAGTTCTCCACATCCGAGGTGGTGGACCGACTGCGCAGTTACGAGGAGCGAGAGAAGACAGGCGCGCTGGTGCTCGCCGCCTGCGATCCTGCCAACCCGTACGGCGCGGCGCTGACGTGGCCCAAACGCGACACGGGCGAAGATGGACCGGGACATCGACCGGGTCGCAAGGCAGGCGCGCTGGTCGTTCTGCACGAGGGCGAGCTCGCGTTGTACGTGGAGCGCGGCGGCAAAACCGTTCTCACCTTCTCCGACGACGATGCGGTGACGGCTGCTGCCGCCGGTGCGCTCGCCCAGGTCGTCAAGCGCGGCGGGGTCGACAAATTGCTCGTCGAACGCGTCGACGGGCAAGAAATTCACGGCACCGGCTTCTCCCGAATGCTGACGGACGCAGGATTCTCCGCCACCCCTCGCGGCCTACGGTTGAGGAACTGACGTGCCCGAAGGCGACACCGTGTACCGCTCGGCCAACAGACTGCGCACCGCACTGGAAGGCAAGGAACTCACCGGCTGCGACATCCGTGTTCCGCGTTACGCCACAGTCGATTTCACCGGCCAGACCGTGCACTCGGTGCAGTCGCGAGGTAAGCACCTGCTGATCGGGGTAGACGATCATTGGATCCACAGTCACCTCAAGATGGAAGGAACCTGGCAGGTCTACGAATCGGGCCAGCGGTGGCGTCGTCCGGCGTTTCAAGCTCGGATCATCCTGACCACGGACACGTCGCAGGCCGTCGGCTTCGAGCTGGGTGTGCTCGACATCGTCGAGGACGCGAACGACGCCGTCGGGTACCTCGGCCCGGATCTCCTGGGGCCGGACTGGGACGCGGCACTGGCCGTACGAAATCTGGAATCGGATCCCGAACGCCCCATCGGTCTCGCTCTCCTCGATCAACGCAACCTTGCCGGGCTCGGCAACGTCTACCGCAACGAGATCTGTTTTCTTCGCGGCGTCGATCCGCGCACACCGGTGAAGGACGCAGGGAGCATCGCCAAATTCGTCGACCTCTCCTTCCGCACCATCATGGCGAACAAGGACCGCAACCAGCGAGTCACCACCGGTGACCGCCGAGCGGGGCGCCACTTCTGGGTGTACGGACGAGAGAACAAGCCCTGCAGACGATGCAGCACCTCCGTCGAATTCGGGTTGTTGGGAGACAATCCGCTCGAGGAACGCCAGATCTATTCGTGCCCGTATTGCCAGCCTCGTCCCAGCTGATCCACAGGTTCGACTCTCACCATCGAGTCATGATCTTCCTGGCAATTCTCACCCTGACCGTGATGGCGGTGTCCGGTGCCGTGGCATCCCGTGCGCCCCGGAGCCTCGTTCGGACCCCGGAGCGACGGTGAGCGTCACTTCGTCAGTGGCTGTACCGGCTCCAGGATTTCCTGGCGCGCCTCGGGAGCTACGACGCGCAGGGCGTCGGCCGATTCGTCGTCGGGCTGCATCTGAGACTTGACCTCGGCTTCGACGCGAGCGGTGTAGGTCTCCACCTCACGGTCCACGGTTGCGTCGTCCCAACCGAGGATGGGTGCGACGAGTGCCGCGACCTGACCGGCGCAGTTGACGCCGCGGTGCGAGTACTCGATGGAGATGCGCGTTCGCCGAGACAGGATGTCCTCGAGGTGAAGTGCCCCCTCGGCTGCCGCAGCGTACACGGCCTCGACCTGGAGGTAACTGGGCGCGTCGGTGATCGGCTGCAGCAGTTCCGGCTTGTCCTTGGCCAGTTCGAGCACCTCGTCGATCAAAGAGCCGTAGCGGTCCAGCAGATGCGTCACCCGGTACGGGTGGAGTCCGTACATCTCCGCGAGGTGATGGGTCTGGTTGACGAGCGCGAAGTATCCGTCGGCGCCGACCAGCGGCACCTTCTCGGTGATCGACGACGCGACCCGCGCCGGGATGTCGTCGGCGGCGAGGTCGACGGCATCCTCCGCCATGACGCGATACGTCGTGTACTTTCCGCCCGCGATCGCGACGAGTCCGGGCGCGACGCGCGCGACCGCATGCTCACGGGACAGTTTCGAGGTCTCGTCGCTCTCCCCTGCCAGCAGCGGACGAAGTCCGGCGTAGACACCGTCGATGTCCTCGTGCGTCAACGGAGTGACCAACACCGAGTTGACTTCACCGAGGATGTAGTCGATGTCCGCTTTGGTTGCTGCCGGGTGCGCCAGATCCAGCTTCCAGTCCGTGTCCGTCGTCCCGATGATCCAGTGTGCACCCCACGGAATGATGAACAGCACGGACTTCTCCGTGCGCAGAATGATCGCGGCCTCGCTGACGATGCGGTCGCGCGGAACCACGATGTGCACGCCTTTCGACGCGCGCACGCGGAAGCGTCCTCGCTGCGAGGACAACGCCTGGATCTCGTCGGTCCACACACCGGTGGCGTTGATGACGACGTGGCCACGCACCTCCGTCGTCGCACCGTTCTCCGAATCGCGCACGCGCACACCGGACACTCGGTCGGCTTCACGCAGGAAGCCGACGACCTGGGTGGACGTACGCACGACGGCGCCGTAGTGAGCTGCGGTGCGCGCGACGCTCATGGTGTGGCGTGCGTCGTCGACGACGGTGTCGTAGTAGCGAATCCCACCGATCAAGGACTTGCGCTTCATGCCGGGAGCCATCCGCAACGCACCGGAACGAGTCAGATGCTTCTGCGCCGGAACGGATTTGGCGCCGCCCATGGTGTCGTAGAGGAAGATTCCGGCCGCGATGTACGGGCGTTCCCACACGCGATGTGTCAACGGAAAGAGAAATTTCAGCGGCTTCACCAAATGCGGCGCGAGCGTCGACAGCGACAGCTCACGCTCGTGCAGCGCCTCGCGCACCAGGCCGAACTCGAGCTGCTCGAGGTAGCGAAGGCCACCGTGGAACATCTTCGACGATCGACTCGACGTGCCCGACGCGAAGTCGCGTGCCTCGACGAGCGCTACCTTCAGGCCGCGCGTCGCGGCGTCGAGTGCAGCGCCCGCGCCGACGACTCCACCGCCGACCACGACCACGTCGAACTGTTCCGAACCGAGAGCCTGCCACGCGTCTTCACGTGCCTGCGGACCAAGGAAGGTGGTGTTCGATCGGTTGCTCAAGAGCTCGCTCCCCACGTGGATGGTTCGTTTGTCCGTCTGTCGGCGCCGAATCAAGGCTACCGTTCGAGGCGAGTACCCGCCCTGTGCATCGCACCTACGTAAGGAGAGACGTGACCTCCGACACCTTCATCGCTTCGATCGACCAAGGAACGACCTCGAGCCGGTGCATCATCTTCGGCCACGACGGGAAGCCCGTGGGGTCGGCACAGAAGGAGCACGAGCAGATCTTCCCCCGGGCGGGCTGGGTCGAACACGACGCCGAGGAGATCTGGGTCAACGTACGCGAGGTGGTCGGCGCAGCGCTCGGCAACGCCGACGTCAAAGCAGAGAACATCGCCGCGGTCGGCATCACCAATCAGCGTGAGACGACTCTGGTGTGGGACCGCGCGACGGGAAAGCCGGTGTACAACGCGATCGTGTGGCAGGACACTCGAACCGACGAGCTGTGCACCCGGTTGGCCGGTGACGAGGGAACGGACCGATATCAACACATCACCGGACTCCCCCTCTCCACGTACTTCGCCGGGCCGAAGGTTCGGTGGATCCTGGACAACGTCGACGGCGTACGTGAGCGCGCCGAGGCCGGTGAGTTGTGCTTCGGCACGATGGATTCCTGGGTCCTGTGGAACCTGACCGGAGGCACCGACGGCGGAATCCACGTCACCGACGTCACCAACGCCTCACGCACATTGCTGATGGATCTCGAGACGTTGCAGTGGCGCGAGGACATCTGCGCAGACTTCGACATTCCCGTCTCGATGCTGCCGGAGATCCGCACCTCCTCGGAGATCTACGGCGAGGTACGCCCGAAAGGAGTGCTTGCCGGAGTACCGATCGCCGGCATCCTCGGCGACCAGCAAGCCGCCACGTTCGGCCAGGCGTGCCTCGAGCCCGGTGAAGCGAAGAACACCTACGGAACCGGAAACTTCCTACTGCTCAACACCGGAACCACGCCCGTCCGCAGCGAGCACGGACTTCTCACCACCGTCTGTTACAAGCTGGGAGACAAGGACACCGTCTACGCCTTGGAGGGTTCCGTGGCCGTCACCGGCTCGCTCGTCCAGTGGCTACGTGACAACCTCGGAATCATCAAGAACGCGAAGGACATCGAAGACCTGGCGGGCACCGTCGACGACAACGGCGGCGTCTACTTCGTGCCCGCGTTCTCCGGGCTGTTCGCGCCGCGCTGGCGCCCCGACGCCCGCGGCGTGATCTCGGGACTGACCAGATTCGCCAACAAGGGCCACATCGCACGAGCAGCATTGGAAGCCACGGCGTTTCAGACCAGGGAAGTGATCGACGCGATGCGCGCCGATTCCGACGTCGAACTGACCACGCTCAAGGTCGACGGCGGGATGGTCGTCAACGAACTGCTGATGCAGTTCCAGTCGGACATACTCGGCGTTCCCGTCGTGCGCCCCGTCGTCAACGAAACCACCGCACTGGGTGCGGCATACGCTGCCGGGCTCGCCGTCGACTACTGGAGTGGCGAGGACGACATCCGCGCCAACTGGTCGGACGACAAGACGTGGGAGCCCGACCTCGACCCCACCGTTCGTGACGAGATGTACGCCCGGTGGAATCGAGCGGTCGAGCGCACCTACGACAGCGCGTGAGCCGACGCCAACCTGCGCACGGCCTCGTGTAGAACGTCGGGTTCGGCGCTGGCGAAGCACAACCGCATGGCGCCTTCGTACACCCTGTCGTCCGCGAAGGCTCTACCCGGGACGAACGCGACGCCGTGATCGAGCGCTCGCGGAAGCAGAGCCGTCGCGTCGGTACCGTCGTTCAGCGTCGCCCACACGAACATGCCGCCGTCCGCAGGCGGCACCGACATGGCGTCACCGAACGTGGTGGTGAGAGCACGATGCAACGCGGCTGCGCGGCTGCCGTACTCGGCCCTCAACGTGTCCAGGTGCGCGGTCAACCACGGTGAGTCGCTGAGGAGCCGTGCCGCAATCTGCTGCGTCATCGACGATCCGCACAGGTCCGCGCCCTGCTTGAGCAGCTCGACGGCGTCGCACACGGGTTTCGGCGCGACCAACCACCCCACCCGCAGCGCGGGCGCCAGAATTTTCGACGCGCTCGACAGTCTGATGACGCGGTCCGAGTGCGACGCGATCGGTGCCGGAGGCTGTGCGTCGAACCAGATCTCCCCGTACGGGTCGTCCTCGAGAATCCAGAAGCCGTACCGTTCGGCCAGTTCGGCGAGTGCGCGTCGGCGATCGGCCGACATCGTCACTCCCCGCGGGTTGTGGAAGTTGCTGACGGTATGGACGAGGGCCGGCCGAAGCCCTTCTGCCAGCAGCCGTTCCAACGCTGTGACGTCCATGCCCTCGTTGTCGATCGGAACCGCACGGACGTCGGCGCCGGCAATCGAGAAGACCTGCAGGGCACCGGTGTAGGCGGGTTCGTCCACGACGACGACTGCCCCCGGGTCGACCACTGCTTGCGCGACCAGCGTCAAGGCCTGCTGCGAACCGTGCGTGACGACGACCTCGGACGCGTCGATTCTGCGTCCGATCGCGGCCGATTCGCGGGCGGCAACGATGTCTCGGAGCCCGCGAACGCCGGAGGTCTCGCCGTACTGGACCGACGCAGTCTCGGCCAGAACGTCGTGCGCGGCGTCGCGAATCCGTTGCAGCGGAATCAATTCCGTGGCCGGTAGCCCGCCCGCCATGCTGATCACGTCACCTCGCGCGGTGAGCGCGAGAAGATCACGAATGGCGGAACTGTGCACGGTGTCGAGTCGGCGTGCCAGGGTCGGAAAGGTAGAAGTCATGAGATCTCCCCGTGTCGGATGCGTCTGAAAGAACCCGAGGATCGACTGGGGTGTGGAGGAGCCGGATGGTGGTCGGCTCCTCCACTATGTCATGACAAATCAAAATATGAAATGCGGATCTCACATTTCGAGACAGCAGCTAGTCCAGGTCGTCGTGCCGCATGAGCTGACGAGCAGCTTCGGTGATCGATCCGGTCAGCGACGGGTACACCGAGAACGTCGCAGCGAGATCGCCCACGGACAGGTTGTTCTGCACGGCCATCGCGATCGGCAGGATCAGTTCCGATGCCGTCGGGGCGACGACGACGCCGCCGATGACCACACCCGTCGCGGGGCGGCAGAAGATCTTGACGAAACCACGCTTGAGGCCGGACATCTTGGCCCGCGGATTGGTTGCCAGGGGAAGCATGACGGTCCGGGCCGGCACCTCACCCTTGTCGATCGAGGACTGACTGACGCCCACCGACGCGATCTCGGGACGCGTGAACACCGCCGAGGCAACGGTTTTCAGCTTGATCGGCGTGACGCCCTCACCGAGAGCGTGGTACATCGCGATGCGGCCCTGCATCGCCGCGACCGAGGCCAGAGGCAGCAATCCGGTGCAGTCGCCTGCGGCGTAGATACCGGCCACGGACGTACGAGAGACGCGGTCGACGCGCAGGTAACCACCCTTGTCGAGCTCGATCCCCACGTTCTCCAGCCCCAGCCCGGAGGTGTTGGGAACCGAACCGACCGTCATCAGAGCGTGGGATCCCTCGACCGTGCGTCCGTCGGCCAGTTTCACGATGACACCGTTGTCGGTGCGCTCCACCGAATCCGCGCGGGCATGCTTGACGAGGGTGACGCCCCTCTCGTTGAACGCGTCCTCGAGCACCAGCGCTGCATCCTCGTCCTCGTGCGGCAACACACGATCACGGCTGGACACGGCGGTGACCTTCACGCCCATCTCCGTGTACGCCGAGACGAACTCGGCACCGGTCACACCGGAGCCGACGACGATGAGGTGCTCGGGAAGTGCATCGAGATCGTAGAGCTGACGCCAATTGAGAATGCGCTCACCGTCGGGCTCGGCGCCCTTCAGGATGCGCGGGCTCGCCCCCGTCGAGATGAGTACGACGTCGGCGTCGAGGATCCGCTCGGACCCGTCGGCGAGCGTCGCGCGAATCTGATGCGCGGCCATTCCCACCTTCGAGTCGATCAGCTCACCTCGACCCGAGATGAGCTCGACGCCCACCGATCGCACACGGGCGGCGATGTCCGCGGACTGCGCCTGCGCGAGCGACTTCACACGCTCGTGGATCTGCGGCAGAGCGATCGCCGCCTGCGACGGGTCGAGGGCGATGCCGAGATCGCTCGCGCGCCGCATCTCCGTTCTGATGCCGGTCGACGCTATGAAGGTCTTCGACGGCACACAGTCCCACAGAACACACGCACCACCGATCCCGTCGGCGTCGACGAGCGTCACCGTTCCCCCGTGCTGCGCCGCCACCAGTGCTGCCTCGTACCCAGCGGGTCCGCCACCGATGATCACGATCCGCGTCGTCATTGATCCTCTTTCTGAAGATTGGGGGAGCCTCGTTGCTGACATCGAGGCTATTCCAGTGACGCGCGTCATGCAGTGGTAAGGATTACTTCACTTCGCCTCGACCAGCACGAATGCCACGATCCGGGGTCGGCCCGCGACCGACCGCACGCCGACGGTTTAGGCTGGCCGACGTGCCAATCTATGCCGCCTACGGATCGAACATGCATCCGGAGCAGATGTTGCAGCGTTGCCCTCACTCCCCGCTGTCCGGAACAGGATGGTTGCACGGGTGGCGCCTGACGTTCGGTGGCGGCGATATCGGCTGGGAAGGTGCGCTGGCCACCGTTGCACCCGATGCAGACGAGAAGGTCTTCGTCGTGCTCTACGACGTGTCGGACGAGGACGAGCAGAGCCTGGACCGGTGGGAAGGCTCGGAGCTCGGCATCCACCGCAAGGTTCGCTTGCGTGTCGACACCGCGGACGGGCCGGTGCTCGCGTGGCTCTATGTGCTGGACGCCTACGAGGGAGGTCTGCCGTCCGCGCGCTACCTCGGGGTCATGGCCGAGGCAGCGGAGATCGCCGGGGCGCCCGCCGAGTACGTCCGAGACCTCCGCACGCGCAACAGCAGGAACGTCGGACCCGGCACCCCCTAGCTCACGTCAGTGGGGGTCGAGGGCGATACCGGTCAGTACCTTGACGCCCACCCCGAGAGCGCGCTCGTCCAGGTCGAACGTCGGTTGGTGAATGTCGAGCTGGGGTCCGGAGCCGGACCACACTCCCAGCCTGGCCATGGCACCCGGAATATCTTCCAGATACCAGGAGAAATCCTCGCCTCCGCCGGATTGAGGCGTGTCCGCGAGCGCCGTCGGCCCGAGCCTGCGGATGGCGTTCTCGAACGTTCGCGTCACCTCGGGTCCGTTGACCACGGGCGGAACCCCGCGCCGGTAGTTCAGTTCGAATCGGACGCCCGTCGGGGCGAGCAAGCCCGCGACGATTTCCGTCACCAGTGGCTCGAGAAGTGCCCAGGTCTCGTGATCGCCGGTACGGACGGTTCCGGTGAGCATGCCTGTCTGCGGGATCGCGTTCGGTGCCTGACCCGCGACAACTGCGCCCCACACCATCACCGTGCTGGTCCGCGGGTCGATCCGCCTGCTGAGCATGCCGGGCAAGCCGGTGATCACGGTTCCGAGTGCGTGCACCAGATCCGCCGTCAGATGCGGGCGGGACGTATGACCGCCCGGGGAGTCCAGGCGTAGTTCGACGGTGTCGGCCGCGGACGTGATGGCGCCGACGCGCACTCCCACCTTGCCGACCTCGAGCCTCGGGTCGCAGTGCAGTGCGAAGATCTTGGACACACCGTCGAGACCGCCGGCGGCGACCACGTCGAGGGCACCACCGGGCATGACTTCCTCGGCGGGCTGGAAAATGAGCCTGATCCCGAACGGCAGGTCCGGCAGCGACGCCAACGCCAGCGCCGTGCCGAGAAGTACCGTCGTGTGGGCGTCGTGTCCGCAGGCGTGGGACACACCGGGGACCGTCGAGCTGTACGACGCGCCCGTGAATTCCTGCAGCGGCAACGCATCCATGTCCGCGCGCAGCGCGACGCGAGGGCCGTTGGGTCCGATGTCGCACGTCAGTCCCGTTCCGCCCGGCAACAATTTCGGGCTCAGGCCGGCGGCTTCGAGTTTCTGGACGACGAACGCAGTGGTGGCGAACTCCTGGCGAGCGAGCTCGGGGTTGGCGTGAATGTGACGACGCCACTCCGACAGCTCGTCGGTGTGGTCGAGGATCCATTTGTCGACGAGGGCGAACCGATCGTCGGTCGACGCGATCGTCATCTGCTCGCCCGCGCTTCCGCGCCGTCGAGCAGGCGATCGCGCACAGCCGGGTCCTGTGCCGCGCGCACTGCTGTTCGCGCGAGCAACCGCGCTCCGTCGAGCACCGCGGTATCCGCCGACTTGGTGATGCAGGCTGCCGCGAACTCCGGTTGATGCGTCACCGCACCTGCCGAATCCAAGCCTATGACCGGGTGGATCCCCGGCAGAACGTTCGTCACATTTCCCATGTCGGTGCTGCCCAGTGGGCGGAATCCTTCCAGTTCGGGTGCCAATGGTGAACGACCGATCGCTTCGGCCTCGCGCCGGAACTGCGCGACCAGCCACGGGTCGGGGGTCAGTTCCTCGTACGTCGGTGACACGGTGCGGATCTCGTGAGTACAGCCTGTGGCGACAGCCCCCGCTTCGAAGCAGCCGAACGCTTTGCGCGTCAGAGCCGCAAGCGATTCCGACGACGTCGCCCGCAGGTAGTACAGAAGCTCGGCATGGCCGGGAACGATGTTGGGCGCCAGCCCACCGTCGCCGACGATCCCGTGCAGTTGCTGTCCCGGCGACAGGTGTTGGCGCAGAAGGCCGACGGCGACCTGCGCGACGGTGACGGCGTCACCGGCGTTGATTCCCCACTCCGGGGCAGCCGACGCGTGTGCCGCGCGCCCGGTGTACGTCACCGCGACGTCCGACAACGCCAACGATGTCGCCCCGACGATGTCGAACGGGCCGGGATGCACCATCAGCGCCGCACCGACACCGTCGAAGACCCCGCGTTCGAGCATCAGCACCTTGCCGCCGCCGCTCTCCTCGGCGGGAGTGCCGAGAAGACGCACGGTGATGCCGAGGCTGTCGGCGAGCGGGGCAAGAGCCACCGCTGCACCCGCAGCGGCTGCGGCGATGATGTTGTGTCCGCACGCATGGCCGATCTCCGGTAGTGCGTCGTACTCCGCGCAGATGCCGATGACCAAATCTCCGCTACCGAACGTCGCCGTGAATGCGGTGGGAAGATCGGCCACACCGCGTTCGATCTCGAAATCGTGGGCGGCGAGTAGATCGGTCAGTTTGGCGACACTTCGATGCTCCTCGAACGCGAGCTCGGGCTCGGAATGAATCGAGTGCGACAGCGCGAGCAGCTCTGGTGCGGCGCGGTGGACACCGCTGTCGGTCTCATCGATCACCGCACCAGTCTGTCACTACTGGTTTCCGAAGCTGAAGTTGCTCTCACCGGTCGGAATGTTCAACGCTGCGAGGACGTCGGCGTGGATCCCTGCCTTGATCCCCGCCAGGTTCTTCCCCCGCGTGCTCGTCGACGCGGCGGCCCGCTCGACAGCAGCGACCAGCACCTGATCCTCGTCGACGGCGGCGTCGGCGATCCCCGCCGCGACCGCGTCCGCACCTCCGTAGCGGCGTCCTGTCGTCATGGCCTCGACCGCGGTCTGCTTCGGCAACCGGCCGTTGACGAGGGCGGACATGCCCACCGTGAACGGCATGTTCAGGTTCACCTCCGGAAGGCAGTAGAACCCTCGGTCGGCCCGCACGATCCGAAAATCATGCGCGGTGGCCAACATGGCACCTGCGCCGAACGCATGGCCCTGCACCGCGGCGATCGTCGTCATCGGAAAGGTCAACAGCCGTGTGTAGAGCGTGTGGACGCGGTCGAGGTAGGACGTGATCTTGTCGAGGTTGGCGAACAGCCAGTCGGTGTCGAGTCCGTTGGTGAAGAACTTGCCGGTCGCCGTCGTCACCAGCGCCGCCGGGCCTTCCACGGCCTCCACCTCGTCGAGCAGTGCGTGCACACGGTCGATCCAGTCGGGATGGAAGCGGTTCTCGTTGTTCTCGGGACCGTCCTGGTCGCCGAGGAAGAGAATGTGGACGTCACCGTTGCGCTCGAGATATGGCATGCGGCAATCCTACCCATCGGTAACATGCGATGGTCCAAGAACCACGGGACACCCATCTCCTAGGGTGGTCAACCGTGGGAACTTCTGACTCGAACTCCAGCACTGCAGACCCGACGGTCGACCCGGCCGGTGCCGCCGCCGGCGCTGCGCAGGCCATCGCCGACGCGACCGGTGTCGCCTCGCACTCGGTCGCGATCGTGCTCGGCTCCGGGTGGCAGGCCGCAGCCGACCGATTCGGCGCACCGACCGCCACGGTGTCGATGAGCGACCTCCCCGGGTTCGCCCCGCCGTCGGCGTCCGGGCACTCGGGCACCATCACATCCGTGAAGGTCGGAGACACCGACACCCTGCTGCTGCAGGGACGCACCCATGCGTACGAGGGCCACGAGCTCCGCCGTGTAGTCCACCCGATTCGCACGGCCATCGCGACGGGTGTCGGCACGGTGGTTCTCACCAACGCCGCGGGCGGAATCCGCGAGGGCATGAGCGTCGGACAGCCCGTGCTGATCTCCGATCACCTGAATCTGACGGCGCGATCCCCACTGATCGGGGCAGAGTTCGTCGACCTCGTCGATGCCTACTCGCCCGAGCTGCGTGCCCTGGCCCAGGACATCGATCCGACCTTGGAGGAGGGTGTCTACGCGGGCCTGCCAGGGCCGCACTACGAGACTCCTGCCGAGATCAGGATGCTGCGAGCGCTCGGTGCGGACCTGGTCGGTATGTCGACGGTGCACGAGACCATCGCCGCACGTGCGCTGGGCGCCCGTGTCCTCGGCGTGTCCCTCGTGACCAACCTTGCAGCCGGAATGACCGGCGAGCACCTCGATCACAAGGAAGTACTGGAAGCCGGGAAGGCGTCGGCGGAGCGGATGGGCGAGCTGCTGCACCGCCTGGTCGGCGCACTGTGACCTCCGACCTTCAGGCGCAGGTCGCGGCGTGGATCGCCGCCGATCCCGACCCTGCCACCCGAGAAGAGCTGGCCGAGCTCCCGGAAAGCGAACTCGCGGAACGATTCTCGGCACCACTGAGTTTCGGCACTGCAGGACTGCGAGGCGCAGTGCGTGCAGGCCCCAACGGCATGAACGTCGCGGTCGTCACCCGCACGTCCGCCGGAATCGCAGCGTGGCTGCACAAGCAGAAGCTCGACGGAAGCACGGTCGTCGTCGGCCGCGATGCGCGACACGGTTCCGATGCCTTCGCAACGGCAGCCGCCGAGGTTTTCGCAGCACAGGGCTTCGACGTCGTCCTGCTCCCCCGACCACTGCCGACACCCGTCCTCGCGTTCGCCGTGCGAGCCCTGAACGCCGAGTTGGGCGTCCAGATCACGGCGTCGCACAATCCCGCCGCGGACAACGGATACAAGGTGTACCTCGGTGGAGGCGCGCAGTTGGTTCCGCCCGCAGACAAAGAGATCGAGGCGGAGATCGCCGCAGTCGGTCCCGCCGCCGACGTCCCACGAACCATCGTCTTCTCCGGTGGCTCCGACGTCACCGCACGCTACCTCGACACGATTGCGCCCCTGGCACGTTCGACCGAACGCGGCATCCGCATCGCACTGACGCCGATGCACGGCGTCGGCGGCGAGGTCGCGGTCGCAGCGTTACGCAGCGCCGGATTCCGCGACATCTCATTCGTGACAAGCCAATTCGACCCAGACCCCGAGTTTCCGACGGTGGACTTCCCCAACCCGGAGGAGCCTGGCGCCGCCGACGCCGTGCTCGCGCTGGCCCACGAGATCGAGGCAGATCTGGCGATCGCGTTGGATCCGGACGCGGATCGCTGCGCGATCGGTGTCCCGGGCCTCGACGGGTGGCGCATGCTCAGCGGTGACGAGACCGGTGCACTGCTCGCGGAGCACATCCTGAGCAACGCACCTCCGAACTCGTTGGTGGCCAACACCATCGTCTCCTCGCAGTTGCTGTCGAAACTTGCACCGGCCCGGGGTGCGCGCTACGCACGAACCCTCACCGGATTCAAGTGGCTCGTCCGTGCGGGTGACGGCCTGGTGTACGCCTACGAGGAAGCGATCGGGCACTGCGTCGACCCACAGTCGGTCAATGACAAGGACGGAATCTCCGCTGCCGTGATGCTGGCAGATCTCGTTGCGACGCTGAAGCAGAACGGACGCACGCTCCTGGACGCTCTCGACGATCTCGCCGTCGAGTTCGGAGTGCACGCGGGCGCACAGGTGTCCAAGCGAGTCGAGGACACCGATCGGATCACCCGGATGATGGCGGATCTGAGGCACGCTCCACCGACCGACTTGGGCCCTCGCCCACTCACCGTCACGGATTATCTGCAGAATGCAGGCGCGCTGCGCACCGACGCGGTGGAGCTCGCCGGACAAGGCGTACGCATCATCGTCAGGCCGTCCGGGACGGAGCCCAAAGTGAAGGCGTACCTCGAGGTCGTCGAACCCGTGGACTCCCGCGAGGGACTGGCGGACGCACGAGTCCGGGCGCAGGCGGCGCTCGACGAACTGAGGGCCTTCGCGCAGGACCTGTGACCTAGAACAGTGCGGTCTGGACGGCGGGAAGGTCGGACGTGTAGTCCCCGAACCTGATTCGGCGCCCTTTCAGCGCGTGCAGATCCACCACGTACGACGTCTCGTCGGCAGCGTCTCGTCCCGTGGTCGACGTGGTGATGTCCACGATGGCCGTTTGACCGATGCAGGCATTCACGGTGAATCCGTGCGGGCCGCTCGTGAGGTCGCCGGGGTAGGCGAGCCGGTTGCCGGAGGCAAGGTCGCGGAACCCTGCCACCTCCCAGGATTCGGTGACGACGCGATACCCGGGGTCGTCGGACACCGGAGCGAGGTCCTCGCGCACCGTCGTCGCCAGTGACGCCGTCGCAGCACCCAACCGTGCAGTGTCGACGGGGAGGGCCAGGGCCGCGGCCTTCGCCGACGACCGGACGGCTTGGCGTACCTGGAGTCGCTCGGTGACGCGATCTTCGAGCACCCGTACGATCTTGCCGTCGTCGGCCCGCGCCACGTACTCGGCGCAGACCGCTCCCTGCTCGGCGAGCCTGCCCCATTTCCTGGTATCCGCTGCGGTACCGACCTTGTGCACTCCGCCCGCGAACGTCGCGATGTACAACCAATGCGGTTGCATCACATGAGGTTCGAGATCCTTCGACACGAATCCTCCGCGGTGGACGGTGTGCACGAACCGGAACGGATCCTTCGACTCGCACTCCTCGCACTGACTACCGCTGTCCACGGGACGCTGATCGGGGCACGGTACATATCCGGGCGCCGCCCCGAACGCCACACGCCCGGTGCACCAGCGCTGGGCACCGAGCGCGTGGAACCCGAGATGCCCGCCGCGCAGATCGACCGTTCTCACCTCACGCGACTCGACGTCCAGCACACGCAACCGAGGGTCACCCTCCTGCGCGGGCCAGGTGACCCCGAGGACCAGCGAGACGCTCAGCGTGGACCGAACTGACGGTCACCGGCGTCGCCGAGCCCGGGAACGATGAAGGCATCCTCGTTCAGACCGTCGTCGATGCTCGCGGCGACCAGTCGCACCGGCAGTCCCGACGCCTCCAACGCCGCCACGCCCTCCGGTGCGGCAACGACGCAGATGCACGTCACATCCGCTGCACCCCGCTCGACGAGCAATTCGATCGTGTGAACCATGGACCCGCCGGTCGCCAGCATGGGATCGAGCACGTACACGGGCGTCGTCGACAGGTCGTCGGGCAGCGATTCCATGTACGGCACCGGCTGGTGCGTCTGCTCGTCACGCGCCATCCCGACGAAGCCGACACGCGACTGCGGGATGAGACCGCTCGCTTTCTCGACCATCCCCAGTCCTGCGCGGAGGACGGGAACCAGCAGTGGCGGCTTGCTCAGCCGCGTGCCACTGGTGACGGCGACCGGAGTCTTGACGTCGAACGTCTCGATCGCCGCGTCGCGGGTGGCTTCGTAGACCAACATGTGGGTGAGTTGGCGAAGGGCGGAGCGGAAGGTTGCGTTGTCGCTGCGCTCGTCGCGCATCCTCGTGAGCAGTGCTGCGGCCAGTGGATGTTCGACCACGTGAGTTTCCATGGATCCAAGGATAATTGTGGGAACCGATCGGCCCTCGGTTGCGTCGAAGATAAATGTAGGGATTTCCCTGCGCGGATCGAGCGGCTCCAGCAA
>NZ_JMEX01000005.1:1000838-1029226 GCF_000760735.1 Rhodococcoides fascians A44A
TCGGCGCAATCGGGACGGAATTCCTCGCCGCGTTCACCGCGGTGCACACTGCCCACACCGCTGCGGTGTCCCGGCTGGCCGGCACCGTCGCGAGCATCGGGGTTGCTGCGTCCGCGTCGGCCGCCGGGTACGACACCACCGATGCGTCGACGGCTGCGAGCCTGGCGTGATCGATGTGCTGGCGAAACCGATCACGGATCTGCTGGGCGGATTCGGGTCGGGAATCATTCCCGCAGGTGGTCCGGCGGATGTACTGAGATCGTCGTCTCGGGCACTCGACTCCGTGCAGAGCATCGGGCGATCCGCCATCGGAGAACTGGCTGCCATGTGGAGTGGTCCGGCCGCGACGGCGGCGCTGGACCTCGCCGGACAGGCGCAGACGAGCGCGATCGGGTTGTCCGAGCACGGTGACGAGATCGCGGCCGTCGTGGACCGCGCATGCGACAAGGTACAAGCCGGCCTTGTCGAGCTCCACGGCATCCTGCAGTCCTTCGTCACGGTGGCCACCACTGCCGCACCCGTGCTGTTCACTCCGGCCGGGTCGACAATGCTGATCGGTGCGGCAATCGATCATCTGCAGCGGGCGCTCGCCGTCGTCGCACGTGTGCGAGCCGAGCTCGCCGGCCACGCAGCGGAGATCGGCGCGTACGCGGCGCCACCGCCGGTTCCCGAGCCCGCCGGGGCTGCTCCCACCGCCGCCTCCCCTGCCCCGGACCCGGTCAGGACCGTGACGGCCGCGGCGCCTGGATCCGATCCGGGAAGCCAGTTCGGTCGGAACTTCCTTCGCACGGTGTCCGCGTCGGCACCCTCGATGCCCGACGCACCGTCCTCGCTCCTCTCACCGTCCTCGGGTCCGGCCGCATCGCCTCCCCCGCCGGGCATGTCGATGTACACCGGAACTCCTGACCGCACGACAGCCGACACCGGCGCGCCCGGCCGCGGCGTTCAGGTCGCTCTGCCCGACGGCAGCGTCGCGACCGCTCCCAACGAGCAAGCCGCGGGTGCAGTCAGAAGCGCTCTGACTCAGCAGGGCACTCCGTACGTCTGGGGAGGCACGTCCCCCGGGCAGGGCCTCGACTGCAGCGGGCTCACCCAGTGGGCGTACGGCGAGCAGGGAGTCGAGATTCCGCGGCTGGCTCAGGAACAGAACGTCGGCACCCAGGTCGGGCAGGACGAGCTGATGCCGGGCGATCTGGCTGTGTGGGACGGCCATGTCGCGATGGTCATCGGGAACGGCCAACTCGTGGAAGCAGGTGACCCGGTACAGGTCGGCGAGATCAGGACGACCAACTCCGGCATGGGCTTCAAGGGCTTCTACAGGCCCACCGAATGACGGACGAGACGACGAGCGAGCCGATGATCGCGCAGGCGGCTACTCGAGACGACTCGGTACGGGTACGTGCATCCGAGTCCGGCTTGCCTGTGTCCATTCACATCGATTCGGCCGAACTCCGCTACGGGGGTGCAGAATTGGCTGCCACGGTGCTCGATCTCTGCAGGCGCGCAACCGAACGAGCGCGTGCCGAACGGAGAACACTTCTCGAACAATCGGGGATGAGCAGGGACGTCCTGGACATGCTCGGCCTGCCGTCCGCATCCGACGTCGCGGACGCGGAGAACGAACTGATGGACACCGAGCAGCCACCGTCGTCGTGGATGACACCACTGTGACCGATCCGATCGTCATGCTCGTGGCACACGCGGACCGTGCTCTGGACACCATGCACGACGCGTCGGAGGCACTGGCATCGCTGCAGGTCACACGTCGCACCGAGGACGGGCACGTGTCGGTCACCGTCGATGGCAGCGGTGCGTTGACCGCGCTGGAGCTGGCACCGGACCTCACGGGAACGTCGGCCCGGGACCTCGGACGAGCAATCGTCGAACTGTCCTCCGACGCGGCGCGGGAAGCTCTCGAACGTCGCGCGGCGATCTTGGACAGGATGCAAAGTTCCCTCTCAGAGACCTGAGATAGGCTTCCGGCCATGGCTGGCGACATCATCCCGATCGAACTTGGTCTCACCCGCGGCGACTTCGTCACCCTGTGGGCTCCGGAGTGGCGAGAGGGCGACGACGAGTGGGAGGCGTTCCTCGGGCACGAGGAAGACCTCTACGGCTTCGAAGCCGTGGCTCACCTCGCCGCATTCATCCGGAACGACAACGACAACGACCTCGTCGACCATCCGTCGTGGACGGTCGTGTCCTCGCTTGCGGCGAACGAGCTCGAGCCCGACGATCTCCACCGGTTCGATCTGGTCGGTGTGCCGGAGCTCGTCGCCGAGGAACCCGACTCCGACGTCCTGGCCGAGCTCACCGCAATCTTCGAGATGGTTCAGACCATCGGCGATGTCTGTGAGATCAACTCTGTCGCTTCGTTCTTCGCCGGCAACCCCCACCTGGGTTCGGTGGGTCTCGGCGTCGACGCCTACGTCGGCAAGGACGGCCAGAAGCTGTGGGACCGCATCGGTGCGTCCATCGCCAAGAGCTGGGACGACATCATCGACGCCATCGACTCGGTGGTCACCACACCCGACGTCGACGCCAAGGCCGTGGACGTCGCGGAGGCGGAACTACTGGCTGCCGCGGAGAACATCGTCGACGCCGACGATCTCAGCGAGGACGACCCCGACGAGGACACCGAGGACGGCGAGAGCGACACCGAGGAGGATCCGGATCCCATTGCCGTGCACGCCGCCGAGGACGATTTCTGGGCGGGTGTCGGTATCGACCCGGTACGCATCATCACGTCCGAGGACACCTACTACACCCTGCGGTGCTACATCGACGACGAGCCGATCTTCCTCGGGCGCACCGGGTCCATCACCGTGTTCGGGTCCGAGCGTTCGCTGGCCCGCTACCTCGCCGACGATCACGATCACGATCTCGCCAAGGTCAGCACGTTCGCCGACGTTCAGACGGCCGCGATCGACGGCTCACTGCAGATCGAGGTGACCGACGACAACGTCTACGTCCTCCCCGGCCTGGCCGACGACCTCGCCGAGGGTCCGGATTCGGTGGATACCGACCAGCTGGATCTGGCCGTCGAATTGTTCACCGATGCAGCGGACTTCGCCGACGACGATTCGGTGGAGGAAGCGCTCGCCAGTTCCACGCCTCTGGGGTGGTACGTGTCGTACACCCTCGAGCCGGATCCGAACAGGCTGGCGCCGAGTCCGCCGTTCGCCGTCGAAGCCGAGGCGTGGCGGGCGCTCGAACGCGAATTCGAGGCCCGCCTACGCAAGGAGTGACCTGTGGCCGGCTCGCCGGTTCAGCCGACGAGTACCGCGTAACCCGGTTTGACGACGTCGTCGATCAGCTCGAGTCGTTCGTCGAACGGGATGAACGCGGACTTCATGGCATTGATGGTGAACCGCTCGAGGTCCGTCCAGCCGTATCCGAATGTGCTCACCAGCTTGTGCATCTCGCGTGACATGGTGGTGTCGCTCATAAGCCGGTTGTCGGTGTTGACGGTGACGCGGAAACGCAGCCGGGCCAACAGATCGAACGGATGCTTCTCGAGGCTGTCGACTGCACCTGTCTGAACGTTGGAGCTGGGGCACAGTTCCAGGGGCATCCGCTTGTCCCGCACGTATGCGGCGAGCAGGCCGAGGTTCGGGACACCGTCGGAGGAGACGTCGATGTCGTCGATGATTCGCACTCCGTGCCCGAGTCGGTCCGTCCCGCAGAACGCGACGGCCTCCTGGATCGACGGCAGCCCGAAGGCCTCACCGGCGTGGATGGTGAAGTGCGCGTTGGCTGCTCGCATGTACTCGAATGCGTCGAGGTGACGACTCGGAGGGAAGCCTGCTTCCGCACCGGCGATGTCGAACCCGACGACACCGCGATCACGGAAGCGCACCGCCAGCTCGGCGATCTCCCGAGACCGCGCCGCGTGGCGCATGGCCGTCAGCAGACAACCGACCCGAATCCTCTTGCCGTTCACCCGTGCCGCCGACTCGCCGGCCCGGAATCCTTCGAGAACGTGCTCGACGACCTGGTCGAGCGAGAGCCCTCGATCCAGATGTTGCTCGGGCGCGAAGCGGACCTCTGCGTAGATGACCCCGTCGTCGGCGAGATCCTCGGCGCACTCACGCGCAACCCTCGACAACCCCTCCGGTGTCTGCATCACCGCAACGGTGTGCGCGAAGGTTTCGAGGTACCGCTCGAGCGAACCACTGTCGGCGGCAGTGCGAAACCACGCCCCGAGAGCCTGTCCGTCCGTCGCGGGCAAGCCGTCGTATCCGCATTCCTCGGCGAGCTCCAGGACGGTCTGCGGCCGCAGACCGCCGTCGAGATGGTCGTGCAGCAGTGCTTTCGGAGCGGTCTTGATGGTGGGGAGGTCGAGCGGCGACGACCCGCCGGTGGACTCTGTCGATCTGGTCGCGGTACTCATGGTCCGACGGTAGCGCGATCGTCGAACGTTCGCGTGTCATCGGCCCCGCGCCGCACCCACGGCTGCGCGCTACCCGCCCACTCGTTCCAGGACGATAGGCGACGCCTCGAACGTGTCTCCGAAAGACCAGGCGTCGGCCATCGCCGCCGTCGCGTACTCGAACTTCTCGGGGGTGTCGGTGTAGAGGGTGGCGATCTTCTGCCCGGCGGTGACGCGGTCCCCAGGCTTCGCGTGCAGACGTACCCCGGCGCCCGCCTGCACCGGCTCGCCCTGCCGCTCCCGCCCCGCGCCGAGCCTCCAGGCGGCGACGCCCACACCCATCGCATCGAGGCCCGTGATCACACCGTCGGACTCGGCGGTGATGTCGTGCGACTCCGCCGCGACCGGAAGCGGAGCCGACGGATCTCCGCCCTGCGCGGAGATCATCGCCTTCCACCGGTCCATGGCAGTACCGTCGGCCAGCTTGTCCGCGGGGTCGACACCTTCGATTCCGGCTGCGGACAGCATCGTTCGGGCAAGCGTGACCGTCAGTTCGACGATGTCCGCGGGCCCTCCGCCGGCGAGAACTTCCAGCGATTCCTCGACTTCGAGCGCGTTGCCTGCGGTCAGTCCGAGCGGTGAATCCATCGCTGTCAGAAGAGCGATGGTGCGCACACCTGCGTCGCTTCCGAGATCGACCATGGCTTCCGCCAATGTCCGAGAGTCGGCGAGGTTCTTCATGAACGCGCCCGCGCCCACCTTGACGTCCAGGACGAGTGCGCCGGTTCCTTCGGCGATCTTCTTGCTCATGATGGAACTGGCGATCAACGGGATCGACTCGACGGTTCCGGTGACGTCACGCAGGGCGTAGAGCCTCTTGTCGGCGGGCGCGAGGTCCGCGTTGGCGGCGCAGACGACGGCACCGACCGCGGGATCGGCGAGGATCCGGTGGATGTCGTCGCCGGTCAGGTCCGCGCGCCACCCAGAAATGGACTCCAACTTGTCGAGCGTGCCCCCGGTGTGGCCCAGCCCCCGACCGGACAGCTGGGGAACCGCAGCGCCGCAGGCGGCCACCAGCGGGGCGAGGGGCAACGTGATCTTGTCACCCACTCCCCCCGTCGAGTGCTTGTCGACGGTGGGCCGGGGCAGACCGCTGAAGTCCATCGTCGATCCAGACGCGATCATCGCCGACGTCCATCGGCTCAGTTCGGAGCGCGTCATGCCTCGCCAGAAGATGGCCATCGCGAGGGCGGCCATCTGCTCGTCGGCGACGACGCCCCGAGTGAAGGCGTCGATCACCCAATCGATCTGGTCGGCGGTGAGCTCGTGGCCGTCGCGTTTGGCGGAGATGACGGAAGTTGCGTCAGACATGGTTCCCTACTCTGCCCGATTCGAGGTCGTCCGGACCGAAGGCAGACGGCAGCAGGTCCCCCAGCGGGGTCGGTCCGGATGCGGTGTCGACGAGCAATCCGGCCCCGCCGAACTCGAACAACAACTGCCTGCATCGGCCGCAGGGCATCAACTTCTGCCCGCGGCTGTCGCAACATGCGAAGGCGACCAAACGTCCGCCTCCGGTCGAATGAAGGTTGGACACGAGCCCACACTCTGCGCAGAGCCCCAAACCATATGAGACATTTTCCACATTGCATCCGGTGACAATTCGCCCATCGTCCACTAAAGCCGCGGCACCGACCGGATAGTCGGAGTACGGCGCATAGGCTTGCCTCATAACCTCATGAGCTTTGTCTCGCAACGTTTTCCAGTCGATTTCAGGCATGTTCACAATCAAATCACGGGCGAGTCCGCCGTGCACCACAGACGACTGAACCGATCCCGAAGAATTGGGAAGGCAAACCTAACAACGAAATGCAGGTCAGTACGAATCTCGAGTCGAATTAGTTCCAAGTTTCCAATGGGTTTAGAGTTCGAAGACGGCGGCATTCGATAACCGTTCGGAGCCGGAGTAAGACAAATCGAGCCAGGCATTCAAGCCCCGGCTACCAGGCTCGACGCGTCCACCAATGACGTTGGAGGCTTTGCACTCGATGAGTAGCACGACGGAAGTCGCTCCGGCCAAGGAGCGTAAGCGGTCTCTGTACCGCGGTGATCCCGGAATGTGGTCCTGGGTTCTGCACCGGATCACCGGTGTGTTGGTGTTCTTCTTCCTGTTCGTCCACGTTCTGGACACCGCAATGGTCCGGGTCAACCCCGAGACGTACGACGCGATCATCGACACCTACAAGACGCCGCTCGTCGGCCTCATGGAGATCGGTCTCGTCGCTGCAGTGCTGTACCACGCACTCAACGGCATCCGCGTCATGCTGGTCGACTTCTGGTCCAAGGGACCGAAGTACCAGAAGCTGATGCTGTGGGTCATCGCCGCGGTGTGGATCGTGGTCATGATTCCGGGAGCGGGCCGAATCTTCTACAACATGTTCACAGCGAGCGGGCACTGATGGCAACGACACACGGATCCGAGGCCAAGTCCCTCGGCAAGACCTACGACCGACCGGCAAGCCTGGACAACCCGCGCTCGCCGCGCCGGAAGTCCCGCGGCAACTTCGAGCTGTACGCATGGCTGTTCATGCGCTTCTCCGGACTCGCGCTCGTCGTCCTCGTTCTGGGCCACATGTTCATCATGTTGATGCTCGACGAGGGAGTGCACCGCATCAACTTCGCGTTCGTCGCCGGACGCTGGTCGAGCCCCTTCTGGCAGTTCTGGGACCTGACGATGCTGTGGCTGGCTCAGCTGCACGGAGGCAACGGCCTGCGCACCATCATCGCTGACTACTCGCGCAAGGACTCGACCCGATTCTGGCTGACGACGCTGCTCGTACTGTCGATGATCCTGATCATGGGCTTGGGCACCTACGTCATCTTCACCTTCGATCCGAACATTTCGGCGAGCTAAGGGAACTGAAGCATTCATGCAGGAACATCGTTATGACGTGCTCATCGTCGGCGCCGGCGGCGCAGGCATGCGAGCAGCCATCGAAGCCGGCCCCCGGGCCCGCACGGCGGTACTGACCAAGCTCTACCCGACGCGCTCGCACACCGGTGCCGCGCAGGGTGGCATGTGTGCCGCACTCGCCAACGTCGAGGAAGACAACTGGGAGTGGCACACCTTCGACACCGTCAAGGGTGGCGACTACCTCGCCGACCAGGACGCCGTCGAGATCATGGCCAAGGAAGCGATCGACGCCGTTCTGGACCTCGAGAAGATGGGTCTGCCGTTCAACCGGACACCCGAGGGCAAGATCGACCAGCGTCGTTTCGGTGGCCACACCCGTGACCACGGCAAGGCCCCCGTTCGACGTGCGTGTTACGCCGCCGACCGCACCGGCCACATGATCCTCCAGACGCTCTACCAGAACTGCGTCAAGCACGACGTGGAGTTCTACAACGAGTTCTATGCGCTCGATCTCTGCTTGACCGAGACGGACAACGGTCCGGTTGCGACCGGCATCATCGCCTACGAGTTGGCGACGGGCGAACTGCACATCTTCCACGCCAAGTCGATCGTCTTCGCGACGGGCGGCTCGGGCCGGATGTACAAGACCACCTCCAATGCCCACACGCTCACCGGCGACGGTATGGGCATCGTCTTCCGCAAGGGACTTCCCTTGGAGGACATGGAGTTCCACCAGTTCCACCCGACAGGTCTCGCAGGTCTCGGCATCCTCATCTCCGAGGCCGTGCGAGGCGAGGGCGGCATCCTCCGCAACGAGTCCGGCGAGCGCTTCATGGAGCGCTACGCCCCCACCATCAAGGACCTCGCACCTCGCGACATCGTCGCGCGCTCGATGGTCCTCGAGGTACTCGAAGGACGCGGTGGCGGTCCCAACAAGGACTACGTCTACATCGACGTCACGCACATCCCCGAGGAAGTTCTCGACGAGAAACTCCCGGACATCATGGAGTTCTCGCGCACCTACCTCGGCGTGGACCCCGTGAAGGAGCCCGTGCCCGTCTACCCGACGTGCCACTACGTCATGGGCGGTATCCCCACCAAGATCAACGGTGAGGTGCTGCGCAACAACGACGACATCGTCCCCGGCCTCTATGCGGCAGGTGAGTGCGCATGCGTGTCGGTGCACGGCGCAAACCGTCTCGGCACGAACTCGCTGCTCGACATCAACGTCTTCGGACGTCGCTCGGGCATCGCAGCGGCCAAGTACGCCAACTCCGTGGACTTCACCCCGCTTCCGGAGGAGCCGGCGAAGATGGTCGAGGAGTGGCTCGAACTCGTTCTGTCCGACCACGGCCACGAGCGCGTCGCGGACATCCGCACCGAGCTGCAGCAGTCCATGGACAACAACGCCTCGGTGTTCCGTACCGAGGAGCGTCTCGAGACCGCGCTGAAGGACGTCCGCGCCCTCAAGGAGCGGTACAACCACATCACCGTGCAGGACAAGGGAACTCGCTACAACAGCGATCTCCTCGAGGCCGTCGAACTCGGCTTCCTGCTCGAGATGGCAGAGGTCACGGTCGTCGGAGCACTCAACCGGAAGGAATCGCGCGGCGGACACGCACGCGAGGACTACCCCAACCGCAACGACGACGAGTACATGAAGCACACCATGGCCTACAAAGAAGGCACTGGCCTGCTCACCGACATCCGTCTGGACTACAAGCCGGTAATCCAGACCCGTTACGAGCCGATGGAGCGGAAGTACTGATATGAGCGCCCCCACTCTCGACAAGCCAGATCAGGTCGCCGAGCCGCCCGTGCCCAACGGTGCAGTGATGGTCACCCTGAAGATCGCCCGCTTCAACCCGGAGAACGGCGAAGGACAGCACTGGGACAGCTTCCAGGTGCCGACGCTGCCGACGGACCGCCTGCTCAACCTGCTGCTGTACGTGAAGGGCTACCTCGACGGCACCCTGACGTTCCGTCGCTCCTGTGCGCACGGTGTCTGCGGCTCCGACGCCATGCGCATCAACGGCGTCAACCGTCTCGCCTGCAAGGTGCTGATGCGTGACATGCTGCCGAAGGACTCGTCCAAGTCGTTGACCATCACGATCGAGCCCATCAGGGGTCTGCCGGTCGAGAAGGACCTCATCGTCGACATGGAGCCCTTCTTCGATGCCTTCCGCGCCGTCAAGCCGTTCCTCATGGCCAGCGGCAACGAGCCGACGCGTGAGCGCATCCAGAGCCAGGCCGACCGCGCCCGGTTCGACGACACGACCAAGTGCATCCTCTGTGCATGCTGCACCACGTCGTGCCCCGTCTTCTGGAGCGACGGCAGCTACTTCGGTCCGGCCGCCATCGTCAACGCACACCGGTTCATCTTCGACAGCCGCGACGAAGGCGCCTCCGAGCGTCTGGACATCCTCAACGACGTCGAAGGCGTGTGGCGCTGCCGCACCACCTTCAACTGCACCGACGCATGCCCTCGTGGCATCCAGGTCACCAAGGCGATCCAGGAAGTCAAGCGCGCACTGTTGTTCGCTCGCTAGACCGCTGTCGCCACGGCGTCGCGGGTAGCCGCACCGCTGATCGCGTGAAAGGGCCGTGCATACGATCTGATCGTATGCACGGCCCTTTCGCGTATGTGATGGGTCGGACAGGCCCCGCTGCGTCGAGGGGGAATCAGTCGTCGTGCCGGTCGTCCCAGTCATCGTCGTGCCGGTCGTCCCAGTCATCGTCGTGCCGGTCGTCCCAGTCATCATCGTGCCGGTCGTCCCAGTCGTCGTCGTGCCAGTCGTCGTCGAACGGCTGCGGTGGTACCCCTGGATCGGTTGGGTTCGGCGATGCCGGCGCGGAGTCGGGTGCGGTCGGAGTCGATGTCGGTAGCTGTGCGGGCGCTGGGCTGTCGTCGGCGAGTGCGACGGCGCCGATTCCGCCGAGTGCGAGAAGTGTCGCCGCGGATCCGGCGACGGCGAGCGTGACTACTTTCCTCATGGTGTGTTCCCTTCGATGTCCGACTTTCGGTGACATGGCAAGCATGTCCGTCGAACGTGAGAGGAAGAGGAAGCCGAGATGAGGAAATTCTCATCGTCCACCAGGGTGGATCAGGCCGAGGTCTTGGGCTTCGTCACCGCGGCACCGGCGTCGAACGGGAGGAGTAGGCCGCCGACCACCACGACGGTCATGAGGACCCCCAGTGAGGCGAAGGACAGTGCGAACGCCTGCCCCGACTGCCACCCCAACCCGCCGACGACGCCGGTGGACACGGTCAGGGCGATTGCTCCCAGCGCGACGCCCAATCCGGAGAACAGCTCTTGAGCCGACGCGTGGAACGTGTTGGCGTGGGTGAGTCGGTCGCTGTCGATGTCCGCGAAGGCCAGGGTGTTGTACGCGGTGAATCCGACGGACCGCAACGCCCCACTGATCACCAGGACGGCAGCGATGATCACCGGCGACGTGTCCACGTCGACGAGTGCTATCGCTCCGAAGCACAGCACCGACAACGCTCCGTCGGCGATGATGACGGTCCTGATTCCGAATCGTCGCATGAGCGGCGTCGTCGTCGGCTTGACGAGGATGTTGCCCGCGAACAGAGCGATGACCATCAGTCCGGAGACGAACGGCGACCAGCCGAAGCGAAGCTGGAACATCAACGGCAGCAGGAACGGGACAGCCGTGATCAGCATGCGGTAGAACGATCCGTAGGTCGCGGTGTTGCGGAACGACTCGATCTTCAGCACCGTCAGGTCCAGCAGCGGATGCTCGGTCCGGGTCAGGTGAACAGCGGCGACAGCCAGGACCAGCGCCGCGAAGACCACGCCGGTTCCCACCGTGAGCCAGTTCGTTCCCTCGGTGCGAACACCGTCTAGGGACACGATCAACACCGCGACACCGACGGCAGTAGCCACCAACCCGCGCCAGTCGAGTGGCCGACGCGCCCGGCTGCCGTCGACGCCGCGCACGAGCCGCAGTCCCACCACGAATCCGATGATGCCGAGCGGCACGTTGATCAGGAAGATCCACCGCCAGGACGCATAGGTGACGATTGCGCCGCCGACCGCGGGGGCGATGACCGGCGCGGTCAGTGCAGGCCAGGTGAGGTACGCGATCGCTCGCACGAGTTCGGTTTTCGTCGTGGCGCGCAGCACTGCCAGCCTGCCGACCGGCACCATCATGGCGCCGCCGACGCCTTGCAGTACCCGCATCACGACCAGAGCCGGAAGGGTCGGGCTCAGCGCACACCCGATCGACGCCGCGGTGAACACCACGATCGCAGCCAGGAACACACGTCGAACACCGAAGCGGTCGGCCATCCACCCGCTCGCCGGGATCAGAACGGCGAGCGTGAGGATGTACGACGAGATGGCGATACCGATGTCGACCGGATCCACTCCGAACGATTCGGCCATCGCGGGCACAGCGGTCGCGATGACCGTCGCGTCGAGAATTTCCATGAACAACGCGCCGGCGACGAGCAGCGCCAGCCCGCGAGGAAATACCGACGCGCCTGCGCCGGTCAGAACTCCTCGTGGGTGTCGGGATCCTGGCCCCAGATACGCCCACGCTCCAGTGACGAGATCGCCGCCACCTCGTCGTCGGTCAGGGTGAAACCGAAGATGTCGAGGTTCTGGCGCTGACGGTCAGGGTTGGACGACTTCGGTAGCGACACCGAACCGAGCTGATTGTGCCACCGCAGGACCACCTGGCCCGGCGAAACGTCGTGTGCGGCGGCTGCATCCGCAACCGGGTCGGCCTTCAACAGCTCCGAGCCTCGACCGAGTGGACTCCAGCTCTCGGTGACGATTCCGTGCTCGGCGTGGTACGCGCGCAACCGTGCTTGGGGGAAGTACGGATGGAGCTCGATCTGGTTGACCACCGGAGCAACTCCGGTCTCCTGCACCAGCCGGTCGAGATGCGCTTCGGTGAAGTTGGAAACACCGATCGACGTCGCGACACCGTCACGCTGGAGGTCGATCATCGCGCGCCACGTGTCCACGTACTTGTCCACCTTCGGCAGGGGCCAGTGGATGAGCAGCAGGTCGATTCGTTCCAGGCCCAGGTTCTCCAGCGAGAGCCGGACGGATTCCTTGGCCTCGTCGTAGCCGTGGTAGTGACCGGGAATCTTCGTCGTCACGAGAATCTCGTCACGAGGAACGCCGGACTCCCGGACAGCCTGTCCGACGCCTTCCTCGCTGCCGTACCGCAGCGCGGTGTCGATCAGACGGTAACCGGATTCGAGCGCCGACGTGACCGTCGCCGCCATGTCTTCCCCGTCGGCGACAACCGTCCCCAGACCCACTGCGGGGAGGACGGTTCCGTCGGCGAGCGGGAATGTCGATGTCATGGAACCTCTTTCGATCAGTATTCGACGGTGACCGTTCGGCCGCCCTCGTTCATCGATACCACGAGTGCGTCGGCGACGAGACCGGCGCGCAGGCCCGCGTCGGCGTCGGCGAGGGTGGAGGCGCGGCCTTCCTCGATCGAATCGACCCATTCCTGGAGTTCGAGTCGGTAGGCCTCGGCGTAGCGGGGAACCCAGTCGAGGGGGTATTCGATGGAGCGCTTGAGTTCGCTGTCGACGATGACGTGTGCCGGGATGGCGAACTGCGCGATCCCTTCTTCCCCGACGATCTCGCATCGCGTGTCGTAACCGTACCGTGCGTTCACGAACAGTTCGACGGTCATGAGAACGTCGGATTCGGTGCGCAGCAGCATGATCTGGGGGTCCTGACGAACTCCCGAGTACTTGCTGGTGCGTCCCGCATGCCAGCTGACCTCGGTGATGGGTGAGCCGAGCAGCCACGGCATGATGTCGAGCTCGTGGATCGCGGAGTTGGTGATGGTCGCGGCGGAGTCGCCGGGACCGGCCACCACGTTGCGGCTGATGCAGTGCGCAACGAGGGTGTCGCCGATCCGCTCGGGTGCCGCTGCGCGCTTGAGTTCGTTGTACGCGGGGTCGAATCGGCGCATGAACCCGACGGTGATGAGGTTGCGGTCGCCCTGTGCGGCGATGATCTCGCGGCACAGGTCGGCCGTCGGCGCGAGGGGCTTCTCGCACAGGACCGGCTTGCCCGCTGCGAGCGCGGCGTGCACGAGCTCGGCGTGGGTGGAGTCGTGCGACGCCACGACGATCGCGTCGACCGAGTCGCTGGCGATGAGCTCGAAGCCGTCGGCCGCCACGTCTGCGGCCTTCAGCTCTGCGGCGACGGTCTTGGCCCGGTCGGTGTCGAAATCGGCGACTGCCGACACCTCCGCACCCGAGATCGATCCGTTGATCTTGCGAGCGTGATCGGCACCCATGACGCCGACTCCGATGATTCCAACGCGTACAGTCATGTGCTGAGTATTACATCCTGATGTCCTAACAAACTACCCTTCGACAGAACAGGTTTGCCGATGACTTCGCTACCCGTCTCCACCGTGCCGAATCCGAACGAGGCACCGGTACTGCGTTGGGGCATTCTCGGTCCGGGCTGGATCGCGGACCGCTTCGCCGAATCGCTGGCGAAGAACTCGACTCAGCAGGTCGTGGCCGTGGCCTCCCGAAGCGAAGATCGCGCAGCGGAATTCGCCGGGCGCCACTCCCTGCCGAAGTCCTACGGAAGCTACGACGCTCTGCTCGCCGATCCGGACATCGACGTCGTCTACATCGCGACGCCGCACACCGAACACCACACGAACGCGCTGGCGTCGATAGCCGCAGGCAAGCACGTGCTCGTCGAGAAGCCACTTGCCGTCGATGCAACTCGCGCCGCCGAGATCGGTGCAGCCGCCGCCGAAGCAGGCGTGTTCGTAGGCGAAGCCATGTGGACGAAGTTCCTGCCGAAGTTCGACGTACTCCGGCAGATCGTCGACAGCGGCGTGCTCGGCCCGATCCGGACGGTCCTGGTGGACCACGGCGAGTACTTCACCACCGACCACCGCATCTACGACCCGGCACTGGCAGGCGGCCCGTTGCTGGACCTCGGCACCTACGACGCATCGTTCATCCACACGATCCTGGGTGCGCCCGAGTCCATCACCGCCGTCGGCCAGCCCGCGAACGACGAACTGAACGGCCAGGTCTCCGCCGTGCTGACCCACACCGGCGGCAACCATTCGGTCATGAACACCACGATCCTGAGCAACACCCCGACGTCGGCGACGATCTGTGGCCGCGACGGAACGCTGACGGTCGAGGGCCCGTTCTTCATGCCGGGATCCTTCACCGTGACCCTCCGCGACGGCGAGACCCTCGAGTACCGCGAGGACAAGGGCGTGCAGGTGGACGGTCTCTACTACGCAGCCGTCGATGCTGCCCGCGCGATCGGCGAAGGACGCCTCGAATCGTCGGTGCACACGATCGAGGACGCCGTGCAGACGTTGGCGATCATCGACTCGATTCGCGGACAGCTGGGCATCACCGACGGCCCGTTCGCCCGGTAACGACGCGCGCCGGAGCCCTCAGCGCACAGCCGGGGTGTTGAACCTCGTCACGATCTGGATCGGAGACGGCTCGGCCGCGACGCCGTCGACGGCACCTGCGGCCTGCATCAGCAGGCGGCAGGCCGTCCTGGCGTCGGCGCGCAGGTCGTGGTGCAGCACGGCCGACAGGGCTCCGGAGCGCAGCAGCGGCCGGTTGTCGCCGTCGAGGTCGTGTGCGACGAACACCCGGCACCTCCTGCCCGCCCGTTCGAACGCCCGGACCGCGCCGGTGTTGCCGCCGCCGATGGAGTACACGGCCTCGATGTCCGGGTACTCCGCGAGCGCGGCCGAGACCCGTTCCTCCACCGTCGAGTCGAGCCCCTCACTGTCGGATATCTCGACGACGCGTCTGCCGGAGTCCAACGCCCGCAACGTGCTGCGGAACCCGATCTCCCTCTCCCCCTCGTTCCTGAAGATGTTGCTGGTCAACAAGATCAGTACCGAGGACTGCGCGTCGCCCAGCCAGGAGTCGACCAGGTAGGCCGCGGTGGATCCCGCCGCCCGATTGTCGATGCCGACGTAGCCGAGCCGCGCGCTGCTCGGCACGTCGGTCACGTACGTCACGACGGGAATACCGAGTGCCACGAGCCGGTCGACCGCCTCCACCACCTCGGGGTCGTCCGGCGCCTTGACGATGACACCGTGCGATCCGCGCGCGGTGAACCGGCCCAGCGTGTCCACCATCTCGGTCACCGATTCGGTCTCCCGGAAGTGGAACCGGCACCGAACCACGGCGGGCGAGAGCATCGGCAGTTCCGCCTCCAGCGCCGCCCTGAATTCCGCCGAGAAGCGCGCGGGTGTCTGCATGACGACGTCGAACAGAAACTTCCTGCCGTTCAGACGAAGCTGTGACCGCTGTTTGTCCAGGTCGGAAATCGCTTGCTGCACTTCCGCTCTGGTAGCACTGCGCACCCCCGGCCGCTCGTGAAGTACGCGGTCGACGGTGGCGCGACTGAGCCCGGCTTGCTGGGCGATCTCACTGACCTTGTAGCGATGCGTCACGACCATCCTCTGAGGCGTTTTTGATGCGTTCCGACGGTTGATCCTACGCCTCGATCTGAGTCACACTCGAGGTCTACATTTCTCCTGCAGAAAGACCACCACAGATGGGCGTAACCGTCGGCGTCATCGGCCTTGGCCGGATCGGCGCATTTCACACCGACACACTGAGCACGCTCGCCGGGGTCGACGGACTCGTCGTCACCGACGAGCGCCCCGCCGTCACGGAGGCAGTCGCCTCGAAGTTCGGCGCCACCTCGGTCGACAGCGCTGAGGCATTGTTGAAGTCCGGAGTCGACGGAGTTGTCGTCGCTGCGGCAACTCCGGCACATGCTTCGCTCGTACTCGCCTGCGTCGACGCCGGCATCCCCGTGTTCTGCGAGAAGCCGATCGCCGCCACCCCCGGCGAGAGCCTTGCCGTCGTCCAGGGCATCGAGTCGTCGGGCGTCCAGGTGCAGATCGGCTACAACCGCCGGTTCGCACCGGCGTTCGCCGCGGCCAAGAACGCTGTTGCGTCGGGCGATCTCGGATGGCTGCACACCGTCCGCTCGACCACTCTCGATCCTGCGCCCCCGCCGCTCGACTATGTCGCGGTCTCGGGGGGCATCTTCCGTGACTGCAGCGTCCACGACTTCGACATCGTCCGGTGGATCGTCGGCCACGAGGTCACCGAGGTGTACGCGGCCGGGTCCAACCAGGGCGACCCGAAGTTCACCGAGTACGGCGACGTCGATACCGCTACGACGACGCTCACGTTCGAGAACGGAACGATCGGCGTCGTCTCGAACACCCGCTACAACGCGCGCGGATACGACTGCCGCCTAGAGGTGCACGGATCGAACGACGCCGTCGTCGCCGGCTGGGACCAGCAGGTTCCGGTGCGCAACCTCGAATCCGGTGCGACGTTCCCAGGTGGGACGCCTCACTCGTTCTTCATGGACCGCTTCACCTCGGCATACCAGGCCGAGCTCGGCGCGTTCGTCGACGTGATCTCCGGACGCATCGAATCCCCCTGCACCGCACGCGATGCGCTCGAAGTGGCCTACATCGCCGAGGCGGCCACCCTGTCCCTGCAACAGCACCGACCGGTGCGAATCGACGAGGTACGACTGTGACAACGACACACACCGACATCCGAATCGCCGGCGCGCCCATCTCCTGGGGCGTCTGCGAAGTTCCCGGCTGGGGATACCAGATCGACTCCCAGCGCGTCCTGACCGAGATGCGCGACGCCGGATTGACCGCCACCGAGGTCGGACCCGAAGGGTTCCTGCCCGCCGATCCCGACGAGCTGGCCGCAACCCTGGACAAGTACGACCTGAAATCCGTCGGCGGTTTCGCACCCGTGCTGCTGCATCACGCCCACCACGACCCGGTGCCCGGCATCGCCCCCCTGCTCGACGCGTTCGTCGCCTCCCGCGCCGAAGTACTCGTCCTCGCGGCAGCCACCGGCAGCGACGGCTACGACTCACGCCCCGAACTCGACGACGCACAGTGGAACACACTGCTCGGCAACCTCGATCGACTCCAAGCCGCTGCCGCGGAACGGGGCATCCGCGCCGTGCTTCACCCGCACGTCGGAACGATGATCGAACAGCGCGACGAGGTGCTGCGCGTGCTCGACGGCTCCTCGATCCCACTGTGCCTCGACACCGGCCACCTTCTCATCGGCGGAACGAACCCGCTCGAACTGGTGGAGGCCTACGCGTCGCGCATCACCCATGCACACCTCAAGGACGTCGACGCAGCGCTCGCCGGGCGCGTGCAGGCCGGTGAATTGACCTACACCGAAGCCGTCGCGCAGGGCATGTACACGCCACTCGGAACGGGCGACGTCGACATCGCGAAGGTGGTGAACGAGCTGCTCGACGCCGGTTTCGACGGCTGGTTCGTGCTCGAGCAGGACACCATTCTCGCCGAGGAGCCTGCCGGTGCCGGTCCTGTGAGCGACGTCATTTCCAGCGTCGCCTACCTTCGGAGCGTCGTGGAGGCCCGGGTACCGTCCTGAGACGTGAATCAACTCAGGATCGGCGTCCTCGGTGCATCTCGAATCGCCGAGGAAGCAATCGTCGAGCCCGCCACCGCCCTCGGACACCGGCTCGTCGCGTGCGCTGCGCGTGACAAGGCGCGTGCCGAGGCGTTCGGTGACAAGTACGGATTCGAGCGCGTGCTCGAGTCCTACCAGGACGTCGTCGACGACCCGGACGTCGACGTCGTCTACAACCCACTGGCGAATTCGCTGCATGCTCCGTGGAATCTGGCTGCGATCCGTGCGGGCAAATCGGTATTGACCGAGAAACCGTTCTCGCGCGATCGTGAGGAAGCCGTCCGGGTCTCCGCTGCGGCGGACGCCGCGAACATCGTTGTCATGGAAGGGTTTCACTACCTCTTCCACCCCGTGACGCAGCGGATCTTCCAACTCGTCGCCGACGGCACGCTGGGCGAACTGCGCCACGTCGAGGTCGAGATGCGTATGCCCGCACCCGAGCCCGATGATCTTCGGTGGTCACTCGACCTCGCCGGCGGCGTCATGATGGACCTCGGGTGCTACGGGCTGCACGTTCTGCGCCACCTCGGTGCCTACGCGGGCGGCGAACCGACCGTTCGCGAGGCACGCGCCGTCGAACGGCACCCGGGAGTCGACGAGTCGTTCGACGCGAACGTCGAATTCCCCAGCGGCGCAACAGGTGCAACCCTGAACTCGATGACGGACCCGGACTATCTGTTCACCCTGCGCGTCACCGGATCCAGGGGCGAAGCGTTCGCGCACAACTACATCAAGCCCAGCACCGACGACCGCGTGAGCATCACCGTCGGAAACACCACCAGTACCGAGCATCTGGGAACCCGCTCGTCGTACTTGTATCAGCTCGAGGCGTTCGCGCGTCACCTGCAGCACGGAACCGAGCTTCCGATGGGCCCCGGCGACGCCGTCGCGAACATGGCGATGGTCGACGACGCCTACCGGGCCGCAGGAATGTCGCCCCGCTAGCGGGGCGACATCTCGGCGTCACGCGCCTGGCGTCACCCAGCTGCCCGAAGCAACCGACTGCGTCATCGCGTCGAGCACCTCGGCGCTACGAACGGCGTCCCACACCGTCGCACCGGCGGGCTTGCCGTCTGCAATCGACTGGAGGAACCGCTTGGCCTCGATGATCTTGAGATCGTCGTAGCCCATCGACGAGGCCGAACCCGGTTGGAAGGCACCGTATTCACCGTGCTTGGGACCGACGTACACCGTTTGGACGGACTGATCCTGGTACTTGTCCCCGACGCTCAGCCCGAGTTCACCCAGCCGGCGGAAGTCCCAGAAGACAGCGCCCTTGGTGCCGTGGATCTCGAAACCGTACGCGTTCTGCTCCCCTACCGACACTCGGCTCGCCTCGAGCGTTGCGCGGGCACCCGACGCGAGCCGGATCTGGCTCGAGACATAATCCTCGTTCTCCACCGGACCCAGCTCCCCGCCCGTGGCGAGCGCATGTCCACTGGTCGCGCCGGTCGGCTTGGCGCGCTGCGGGACGAACACCGCGGTGTCGGCAACGAGGGACTCGATGTCTCCCAGCAGGTACCAGAGCAGGTCGGCACCGTGCGAGGCAAGGTCACCGAGGACGCCGTTGCCGCCGCGCGCCCGCTCGAAGCGCCAGCTCAATGCACCGTCCGGGTGTGCGGCGTAGTCGCTGAAGAATCGGAAACGCGCGTGGGTGACGGTTCCGATCTCACCCGAGGCAATGAGCGCCTTGGCCTCCTCGACCGCGGGCGCGTTGCGGTAGTTGAAGCCGACGGCCGTCTGCACGCCTGCCTTGTCCGCCGCGACGGCGACTGCGCGCGCATCGTCGGACGACAGTCCCACGGGCTTCTCGATCCAGATGTGCTTGCCGGCCTCGACCATGGCGGTGCCGATGGTGCGATGCAGGAAATTCGGGGCCGTGATCGACACTGCACCGATGGTCGAATCGTTCTCGATGTCGTGCCAGTCGGTGGTGGCGTCGGCGAAACCGAACTGCGCAGCGGCTTCCTCGGCGCGCCCGGGAACCTCGTCCGCGACGGAGGCCAACACGGGCGTCAGCGCCAGAACCGGGTAGTGATGCCGAACGCGGGCGTAGGCCTGGGTGTGCACCCGGCCCATCCAGCCGAATCCGGCAACTCCGACGCGAAGGTTCTGCACTGAGCTCACGAGCTGTTCTCCTGACGTTTACGTGAGTGGAAATGTAGGCCAGGGCCTACATTTCCACTCACGTGAAGGGGACGGTGGCGAATGGACGCCAGCTTTGGACCGGTCCAATCTATGGAAAGTGTGAACCACGCAGGACGGTCGAGTCAACACCGAACTGCTAGCGTTCACCCGGACCACCGGGATACGAGGAGAGGACGGCGCAGTGAGCAGGCCGACCATCCGCACCGTGGCAGCCCACGCCGGCGTGTCCAAATCTCTTGTCTCGCTCGTCCTCCGCGGATCCAGCTCGGTCAGCGACGAGAAACGCGCCGCTGTGGAACACGCCATCACCGAGCTCGGCTACCGCCCCAACCTGAGTGCCCGCAGCCTGACCCAACGCCGTACCGACATCGTCGGCGTTCTTCTCAACGACCTACGCAACCCCTGGTTCGTCGACTGCCTCGAAGGCATGAACTCGGTTCTGCAAGAACAGGACCTTAAGATGTTCCTCGCCGACGGCAGGCTGGACCGCAGCTCCGATTCGTCCTTTGTCCGAAGCTTCATGGATCTGCGCCTCGACGGCCTCGCGCTCGTCGGCACCCGGACACCGACCCCCACGATCCTCGAGGCGGCTCGCACCATTCCGACGGTCGTGGTCGCCAGCCGCGATCTGGATCTGCCCGGCGTGGACGTCGTCGCGAACGACGATGCGATGGGCACCGCACTCGCGATCGATCACCTCGTCGCACTCGGACACACCCGAATCGCTCATCTCGCCGGAACCGGTGCAGTCGCGGACATTCGGGCCGCCAGTTACCGCGCTGCCATGGCCGAGCACGGACTGGACCGGTTCGCCTCGGTCGTCCCGAGCGGTATGACCGAGGACGACGGGTACGCCGCCGCGTCGGCGATTCTGGACGGTACCGACGCACCGTCGGCGATCTTCGCCGTCAACGACATCGTGGCCATCGGCGCGATGACGGCCTGCAAGGAACGGCAGATCTCCGTGCCCGACGACATTTCCATCGTCGGCTACGACAACACCTCACTCGCCGGACTACGGCACGTGTGGCTCACCAGCGTGGACAACGCCACCTACGAACTGGGGCGACTGGCGGCTACGTCGCTGGTCGGCCGCATCTCGGACGCCGCCGCACCGGGCACGCTCACCCTCATCCCCCCGAGCCTGCAGGTTCGGGGTTCGACAGCGGCGCCGCGCTGACGTACTACCGGTCGACCACCGTGGTGTCGAAGTAGTACCGCGACGCCCGGTAGGCGTGCGATCCGAACTCGACGACACTGCCGGAGTCGTCGAACGCGGTGCGGTGCATCGTGAGGAGCGGGGCCTTGTACTTCTCGTCCAGCAGCAGCGCCTCGTCGCGGTCCGCGGCCTTGGCGCCGATGCGCTGCCGAGCGAGCCGGATGTGCACTCCACGCGTACGCAGCGACTGGTAGAGACCGTGCGTCTCGAGTTCGTCCGGGTCGGGAGCGATGGCCGTGGGCAGATGGTTGGTCATCAGCGCCAGCGGCTCGCCGTTGGTACTCCTGAGTCGCCGAATGGTCGTGACCTCGGTGTCGTCGGAGATGTTGAGCTCACGCGCGACCTCGTCCGTCGCGATACCGACGTGATAGTCGAGAAGCTTGGTGGATGGGCTCTGGCCTGCGCGGGCCAGGTCGTCGAACAGGCTCGTCAGCTCGACGGGGCGGTGCACCGGACTCTGCACGACCTGGGTCCCGACGCCACGCTTGCGTACGAGCAGGCCTTTGTCGACCAGCTCCTGGATGGCGCGGCGGGTGGTCGGACGGGACAGGTTCAGCCGTTTGGCCAGGGCCAGTTCGTTCTCGAACCGGTCCCCGGGAGCCAATTGCCCACCGAGAATCGCGGCTTCGATCGCCTGCGCGAGCTGGAAGTAGAGAGGTACCGGGCTGCCCCTGTCGAGCTCGACGGACAAGGGCGTGGCGACCGACGACCCCACGGGGGGCGTGCCGGTTTCGCCTGCGGACACGTTGGACGCAGTCACAGTCCAGCTCTCCATATCTCCTCGAAGGGCGAGCAGATCCACGCCCAGCTTGATCGAGAGTGTAGGCGAACACTAACATCGGCATGACTGGAAGTAAGAATGTCAGGACAAAGTATTGACATGACGCTGTGGTCTGAAGCACAGTAATAGCAGACAGGCTTTCCTGCGTAGCACCTCGCAAGTTGTGTCCCCAATACCCTCTGGAGTCGATCTTGACCACCTCAGCCGATGCGAACACCACGGCCTTCGACGTCCTCGCCATCGGGCGCAGCGGCGTGGACATCTACCCCCTGCAGACCGGAGTCGGCCTGGAACAGGTCGAGACCTTCGGCAAGTTCCTCGGCGGTAGCGCAGCGAACGTCACCGTCGCCGCAGCACGCCTGGGCAACAAGTCGGCTCTGATCTCGGGCGTCGGCAACGATCCGTTCGGCCGATACGTCGCAGGCGAACTGGCCCGACTCGGTGTCGACAATCGGTTCGTCGTCACCGACTCGCAGTACGCGACACCGGTCACCTTCTGCGAGATCTTCCCGCCCGACGACTTTCCGCTGTACTTCTACCGCAAGCCGTCCGCACCCGACCTGCAGATCCGACCCGAAGACATCGACGTCGACGCCGTGAAGAACGCACGCCTCTACTGGTCCACCGTCACCGGACTGTCGGAGGAGCCGAGCCGCAGCGCGCACTTCGCAGCCTGGGAGGCACGCGGCCGGGCACCACTGACGGTTCTCGACCTCGACTACCGGCCGATGTTCTGGGAAACCACCGCAGCCGCAACCGAACAGGTCCAGAAGGCGCTCCAGCACGTCACCGTCGCCGTCGGGAACAAGGAAGAGTGCGAGGTGGCCGTCGGCGAGACGGACCCGCACAAGGCCGCCGACGCCCTCCTCGACCTCGGTGTCGAGCTCGCGATCGTCAAGATGGGCCCGAAGGGCGTCATGGGCAAGACCCGATCGGAAACCGTCACCGTTCCCCCCAACTTCGTCGACGTCGTCAACGGCCTCGGTGCAGGAGACAGCTTCGGCGGCTCGCTGTGCCACGGACTGCTCGGTGGCTGGCCGCTCGAGAAGATCCTCCGATACGGAAACGCTGCAGGCGCCATCGTCGCCTCGCGGCTCGAGTGCTCCACCGCAATGCCCACCGCGGCCGAGGTCGCCGCTCTCGCAGAAGATTCCGCCACAGAAGAGAAGAAGACCGAGGCCGCCAATGTCTGAGACCACTTTGACCCCTGCACCTGCAGCGTCCAGCTACGCCGAAATTGCTGCCATTCGTGCGAGCGACCCGCAGGCCATCGAACGAGCATGGGCAACCCGCGCCACGCGTGAGACCATCCGCGGAAACGGCCGGCTCATGATCGTCGCCGCCGACCACCCCGCCCGCGGCGCACTGTCGGTCGGATCCAACATGACCGCGATGAACAGCCGCACCGAGCTGCTCGACCGTCTGCGCACCGCACTGGAGAACCCCGGCGTCGACGGTGTCCTCGCCTCCTCGGAGATCTTGGACGACCTGGTGCTCCTCGGCGCACTCGAAGACAAGGTCGTGTTCTCGTCGATGAACCGTGGCGGGCTCGCGGGCGCATCGTTCGAACTGGACGACCGTATGACGGGCGCCACCGCCGCATCCACCGCCAAGGCCCGGATGAACGGCGCGAAGATGCTCACCCGCATCGCCCTGGACGATCCAGGAACACTGGAGACGATGACCGCCTGCGCCCAGGCGATCGACGAGCTCGCCGAGCGTCAGCTCATCGCCATGGTCGAGCCGTTCCTGTCCAGCCGCGTCGAAGGCCGCGTCAAGAACGATCTCAGTGCCGACGCCGTCATCAAGTCCATTCACATCACGCAGGGCCTCGGTTCGACGTCCGCCTACACGTGGATGAAGCTCCCCGTCGTCGACGAGATGGAGCGCGTCATGGACGCCACGACGCTCCCCACGCTGCTTCTGGGTGGAGATCCTCAGACCGCACCGGAAGAGACGTACGCGAGCTGGGCCAAGGCGCTCGAGATCCCGGCCGTCCGTGGTCTGATCGTCGGACGCACCCTGCTGTACCCCCAGGACGGCGATGTCGCAGGCGCCGTTGCCACCGCTGTGAACATGGTGAGGTGAGTCGATGAATTCCGAGTACTACATCGCAGCTGGATCCGGTAGCAAGGACGGCTTCGACGTCGCCGTGACGCCCGAGTCCGCAGGCTGGACGGAATCGAGTCTCTGGACTGTGACACTGGCAGCCGGTCAGTCGATCGATCTGAGTTCCGGCCCCGACGAGATCATGGTCGTTCCGCTGTCCGGATCGGCCACCGTCACCAGTGAGGGAACCAAGTTCGACCTCGCCGGCCGTGCGTCGGTGTTCGACGGCCCGTCCGACTTCGCGTACGTCGGCAAGGACTCGGCGTACACCCTCGAAAGCCGCGACGGCGGACGCTTCGCACTGTGCGGCGCCCGCGCCGAGAAGAAGCTTCCGTTCCGCTACGTCCCCGCAGCCGACATCTCTGTGGAACTGCGCGGCGCAGGAAACTGCAGCCGGCAGGTTCACAACTTCGGCACCGCCGACACCTTCGAAGCCGACTCGCTCATCGCGTGCGAGGTCATCACCCCCGGTGGCAACTGGTCGTCCTACCCGGGCCACAAGCACGACGAGAACACCGAGCACGAGTCCGCCCTCGAGGAGATCTACTACTTCGAGATCGCACCGGGCCCCGATAGCAGCAACGGTTTCGGTTACCACCGCGTCTACGGAACCCCGGCACGTCCCATCGAGGTCCTCGAAGAGGTCCGTACCGGAGACGTCGTCCTCGTTCCGCACGGCTACCACGGCCCGTCCGTCGCTGCACCGGGTTACCACATGTACTACCTGAACGTCATGGCCGGTCCGGGCCGCGAACGGGCATGGAACATCGTCGACGACCCCGAGCACACCTGGATCCGCGGCACCTGGGCAGACCAGGCCGTCGATCCTCGCCTTCCCCTCAACTCCGCATCGACAGGAGCATGACCGTGGTGTCCACCGCACCGATTTCGGCGGGCAAGACCGAAAACACCGAAGGCACGGTACATCTCACCGTGTCCCAGGCAACCGTGAAGTTCCTGGCGAACCAGTACGTCGAGCGTGACGGCGTGCGCACCAAGTTCTTCGCAGGCGCGTTCGGCATCTTCGGACACGGCAACGTGGCCGGCCTCGGCCAGGCGCTTCTGCAGGCCGAGATCGACGCCGTCGAAGCCGGCACCGAGCCGGAACTCCCCTACGTCCTGGGACGCAACGAGCAGGCGATGGTGCACAGCGCCGTCGCCTACGCACGGCAGAAGGATCGTCTCCAGGCGTGGGCCGTCACGGCCAGCGTCGGACCCGGCTCGACGAACATGCTGACCGGCGCTGCTCTGGCGACGATCAACCGCCTGCCGGTCCTGCTGCTGCCTGCCGACACGTTCGCCACCCGCGCGAGTGCCCCGGTGCTGCAGGAACTGGAGCTCCCGTCGAGCGGCGACGTCACGGTCAACGACTCGTTCAAGCCACTCTCCCGCTACTTCGACCGCGTGTGGCGCCCGGAGCAGTTGCCCGGCGCACTGCTCGGTGCAATGCGCGTGCTGACCGATCCCGTCGAGACCGGTGCCGCCACCGTCGCCATCCCGCAGGACGTTCAGGCCGAGGCATTCGACTGGCCGGAGTCGCTGTTCGCGCCGCGTACCTGGCACGTCGCACGCCCGCTGCCCGAGAAGTCCGTGATCTCGCGAGCGGCCGAGGTAATCCGCACCGCGAAGAAGCCGCTGATCGTCGCGGGCGGCGGCGTGATCTACTCCGGCGCCACCGATGCACTCGCTGCACTGTGCGAGAAGACCGGCATTCCGGTCGGCCAGAGCCAGGCAGGCAAGGGCTCGCTGAAGTACGACCACCCGCAGTCCGTCGGCGCTCTCGGATCCACCGGCACCACCGCTGCCAACGCGCTGGCCACCGACGCCGACGTCATCATCGGGATCGGTACGCGCTACAGCGATTTCACCTCTGCATCGCGCACCGCGTTCAACAACCCCGATGTTCGGTTCGTCAACATCAACGTCGCGTCGATCGACTCGGTCAAGCAGGGCGGCATCTCCGTCGTCTCCGACGCTCGCGAGGCCTTGGAGGCGTTGATCGACGCCCTCGGCGACTACGAGGTTCCCGCCGAGTACCGCACCCTCGTCTCCGAGCTCGCTCAGCAGTGGGATGACACGGTTTCCTCGGTCTACAAGATCGAGGATTCCACCGCACCTCTGAACCAGAACCAGGTCATCGGCCTCGCGAACACGCTGTCCGACCCGCGCGACGTCGTCGTCTGCGCAGCAGGCTCGATGCCCGGAGATCTCCACAAGCTATGGCGCACGCGGGATTCCAAGGGATACCACGTCGAGTACGGCTTCTCGTGCATGGGCTACGAGGTGGCGGGCGGCATCGGCGCCAAGATGGCCGAGCCCGACCGCGACGTGTTCATCATGGTCGGTGACGGCTCCTACCTCATGATGGCGACCGAACTGGTCACCGCCGTGCAGGAAGGCGTCAAGGTCATCATGATCCTGGTGCAGAACCACGGGTTCGCGTCGATCGGATCGTTGTCGGAATCGCTCGGTTCCCAGCGCTTCGGCACCGACTACCGCTACCGCGCCGAGAACGGACGACTGCAGGGCGGCATTTTGCCGGTCGACCTCGCTGCCAATGCGGCCAGCCTCGGTGTCGACGTGGTGCGCGTGAACAACGGCAACGAGTTCACCGACGCGGTCAAGGCCGCCAAGGCGAGCGAAACGTCCACCGTCATCCATGTGGAGACCGATCCGCTGATCGCGGCACCGGACTCCGAATCGTGGTGGGACGTACCGGTCAGCGCGACCTCGACTCTCGAATCGACACAGAACGCGTATGCCACCTACGAGAAGTGGAAGAAGATCCAGCGCCCCTTCCTCCGCCCGTCCGGCAACTGACAACACTAGGACCAAGCCGACACCATGAAGATCGCACTCGATCCCACCCCGTTCCATCACGATTTCTCGCTGCTGGAGCTGCCCCGCGTCGTAGCCGACCTCGGCTACGAGTACCTGCAGCTGACCCCGCACGTCGACATGATCCCGTTCTACAACCACCCGAAGGCCGACGACGACCTGGTCGCCAAGTTCAAGAAGGCCTGCAAGGATGCCGGCGTCGGCATCGCCTCCGTGCTCCCCGTGTTGCGCTGGGCAGGCCCGGACGAGGATGCGCGCGAGGCCGCAGTTCGGTACTGGAAGCGAGCCATTCAGATCACCGTCGACCTCGGCGTGAACGTCATGAACACCGAGTTCAGCGGACGCCCGGAGAAGGCGGAGGAGTCCGAGCGAGCGTTCTACCGCTCGATGGAGGAACTGGTTCCGATCGTCGAACGTGAAGGTATCGACGTTCGCATCGACCCGCACCCCGACGATTTCGTCGAAGACGGACAGGCTGCCATCCGGGTCATCCGCGGCATCAACTCCAAGAACTTCGGCATGGTCGTCGTCGCGTGCCACCAGTTCCACATGGGTGGCGATCTGCCCGGAATCTTCGAGACCGCAGGCGATCTCGTTCGTCTGGTGCACGTCGCGGACACGATGGACCACCACCGCTCGCACGGGCTTCGCTACATCACGAACCCACCCGGAAATGCAGTGCGCGTTCACCAGCACCTCAAGATCGGGGATGGCGACGTCAACTGGGACGAGTTCTTCGGCGGCCTGAGCAAGCTCGGGTTCTACGACAAGGACAACACCGTCATGGTCTCCAGCGTGTTCGGCGAGAACGAGAACGCCGACGAAGTGTCGCGTTACCAGCTGAAGACCATCAACGACTACATCGCACGGCACCGCTGACATCAGTTACAAAGGACAAGGACACTCATGAGCAACGTAATCGGACACTGGGTGGACGGTAAGCCGTTCGCTGGTACCTCCACCACCACCGCACCGGTCACCAACCCCGCCACCGGCGAGGTCACCGGCCAGCTCGCACTCGCCAACCTCGGCGACGCACGCACCGTCATCGACGCCGCCGCAGCCGCCTTCCCCGCCTGGCGCGACACCTCCCTCGCCAAACGCACCCAAATCCTCTTCAACTTCCGCGAACTACTCAACAAGAAAAAAGGCGAACTCGCCGAAATCATCACCGCCGAACACGGCAAAGTCCTCTCCGACGCCCTCGGCGAAATCTCCCGCGGCCAAGAAGTCGTCGAATTCGCCTGCGGCATCCCCCACCTCCTCAAAGGCGGCTACACCGAAAACGCCTCCACCAAAGTCGACGTCTACTCCATCCGCCAACCCCTCGGACCCGTCGGCATCATCTCCCCCTTCAACTTCCCCGCCATGGTCCCGATGTGGTTCTTCCCCGTCGCCATCGCCGCCGGCAACACCGTAGTACTCAAACCGTCGGAGAAGGACCCCACCGCCTCCATCTGGCTCGCCGAACTCTGGGAAGAAGCAGGCCTACCCCCCGGC
>NZ_JMEX01000005.1:1029236-1084581 GCF_000760735.1 Rhodococcoides fascians A44A
AACGGCTTCTGGCTCGGCCCGACGCTCATCGACCATGTCAAAACCGACATGTCCATCTACACCGACGAAATCTTCGGACCCGTGCTCTCCGTCGTCCGCGTCGACACCTACGACCAAGCCCTCGAACTGATCAACAACAACCCCTACGGCAACGGCACCGCCATCTTCACCAACGACGGCGGCGCAGCACGACGCTTCCAGAACGAAGTCGAAGTAGGCATGATCGGCATCAACGTCCCCATCCCCGTCCCCATGGCCTACTACAGCTTCGGCGGCTGGAAAAACTCGCTGTTCGGCGACACCCACGCCCACGGCACCGAAGGAATCCACTTCTTCACCCGCGGCAAAGCCGTCACCTCCCGCTGGCTCGACCCCAGCCACGGCGGCATCAACCTCGGATTCCCCGAAAACAACTAGACCCCACGTGAGTGGAAATGTAGGCCCTGAGTCAGGAGCGGAGCCCGCGGAGCGACCAGAGAGCACCTACATTTCCACTCACGACGTTTTTCGTATCTGCCGTCGATATAGCAAACTGGTACCAGTGAACGCACAACTACAGCAGCTGAAGTCCCTTGTCCTCGATGCGCGAGGAGCCGTACTGGACAATGCTGTCGCCGAAACCGAAGGTTCCGAATACGGAGCTCATCACCTGACGATCGACGGTCTTTCCGTTCACTTCCGCGTTGCTCGGACCACACCCAAGAAGGTCGGCCAGTTCGTGACGTTCTGGAAGCGCGCGACCGGCGATCAGATCGAGCCCTTCGATGTACGTGACGACTTCGATCGTCTGATCGTTGTCACGTGGACGCCGAAATCGTACGGCTACTTCGAGTTCCCCAAGCACGCACTGTCCGAGCACGGCGTGCTCACGGTGGGGACCACCGAGGGCAAGCGCGGTTTTCGGGTCTACCCCGAATGGGACGAACCGAACAACAGGTCCGGCGTGGCCGCGCAGACCTGGCAGCTCAACTACTTCTCCGACCTGTCCGACCAGATCTGACTGCCCATCGACGGTCCGGTGAGTCGTGCCCGCGTCGCTCACACCGAGACCTAAGGTTGTTCGCGATGAAAACGATTTCGCGAACTGCAGCGGCACTGGCCGCAGCTGCGGTCCTGTTCGTGGCAGCCGGCCCGGCTGCTGCGCAGGAACCCGACCCTCCCGCCGGGACTTCGACCCCGTTCTCGACGCCGAACACCGACGACTGCCCGCAGGCGACGTCGCCACCGCCAGCCATCGATCTGTCCGAGGTGCCGAAGCCCGGGGAGAGCGCGCCCACGCCACTCCCGGTTCCCGCCGACGCCGTGGGCGGTGAGCAACTCGGTTACTGCGGCGTGGTGGTGCCGGACGGTGCACCCGCCCTCCCCGAGGACATCTCTGCGACGGGTTGGGTTCTGTCGGATCTGGACTCGGGTGACGTCATCGCCGCGAAGGATCCGCACGGCCGGTACCGCCCGGCAAGCACGATCAAGATCCTGCTGGCGTTGGTCGCCCTCGACGAGCTCGACCTGAACACCACCGTCGTCGCCACAGCCGAGGACGCGAATGCCGAGGGCAGCGCCGTCGGCATCGGCAAGGGCGGCGTGTACAGCAACTTTCAATTGATGCAGGGCCTGGTGATGGCGTCGGGGAACGACGCTGCGCACGCGTTGGCCTCTCAGATGGGCGGCGACGACGCCACTGTCGCCAAGATGAACGCCAAGGCACGGTCTCTGGGCGCGCTCGACACACGCACGGCGACGCCGTCCGGTCTCGACGGTCCTGGAATGTCCAGTTCTGCATACGATCTCGCGTTGTTCTTCCGTGCGGCGATGGAGAACCCCACGTTCGCTCAGTTGATTTCCACCGAGACCGTTCAGTTTCCGGGCTTCCCCAAGGATCCGAACATCCCCGACGACGTCGACCGTCCAGGATTCACCTTGTCGAACGACAATCAGCTTCTGTACAACTACGACGGCGCCGTGGGCGGCAAAACCGGATACACCGACGACGCACGTCAGACGTTCGTCGGAGGCGCCGACAAGAACGGCAGACGCCTCGCAGTCACCATCATGAAGGGCGACGTGCTGCCGATTCGTCCGTGGGAGCAAGCAGCCAGGCTGCTCGACTACGGCTTCGCGCTACCACCGGGCACGAGTGTGGGAACGCTGGTGCCGCCGGAGTCGGTGGGAGGCGTCACCAGCACACGCACGGCCGCGCCGACTCTGGCATCTCCGCCGGACACTCCGAGCACGGCAGGCGAACGGGAGACGTCCCTCGAGGCGGGTGGTGACACTGCGATACGAATCGGCGTCGCCGTCGTCGGCGGGTTGGTGGTGATCGGGCTCCTGCTGTGGGCTCGGCAACTCCACCGGCGTCGCTGAGGTCAGCGTCTCCGGTTCAAGAACCCGAGCCCGACGGCGGCCAGCGCGCCGGCGCCCACGAGCGCAATTCCGCCGCCGAGGGTCGGGCCCTCGTTGACCTCCACCCGCGTGTTGATGACGGCCGGCTCCGGCGGAGGGACGTAGGCCAGCGCCATGCTTTCTCGGGTCGTCGCCGCAAATGCCGTGGCGAACAGGATGAATCGCGATGTCGTGAACACGAACACGAGGAGACCGATGATGGGGCCGAAGACGACTCCGGCGGGACCGTTGGTGACCGACGCGAGATAGATCGCGGCGATCTGCTTGAAGATCTCGAAGCCGACGGCTGCGATCAAGCCGCCCTTGACCGCGCTGCGGAACGGGACGGGCTCTCTCGGCAGCCTCGAGATGACCCACGTCATCACCGCCCAGGTCGCGGCCAGCGCCAACAGCACCGACACGACTCGTAACAGAATCCCGACGCCGGGAGCCTGGTCGAGATTCGCCAGTTCCAGCAGACTGCGCATGACGGATCCGCCGTTCAACGCCGACAGGCCGAGCGAGAGCGCGAGCGCCAACCCGAGGCCGACGAGTGCCGCGAAATCCTTCAGCTTGGTCGCGAGAAAACTTCCCGGCTCGTGTACGAACTCCCACATCGCCGTCAGCGCCTCGCGCAGATTGGCAATCCACCCAAGACCTGCGTAGAGCGCACCGAGCAGACCGATGATGCCGACGCTCGTTCTGGACTCGACGGCGGTGTCGATCAACGAATTGATGGTCTCGCCGAAGCTTCCCGGAACGTTCTGCGCAATCTGGTCACGGATCTGATCGAGCCACTCCGGCTGACCGACCAGGATGAACCCGGCAGCTGCGAACGCGACCATCAGCAACGGGAACAGCGCGAGGACGCTGAAGTAGGTCATGCCCGCCGCGTAGTAGTCGCCCTTCTGAGCCTGGTATCGAGTTGCTGCGCGGACCGTGTGATCGAACCACGGCCATTTGTCACGACGGTCTTGCAGAGTTGCTGCGAAGTCAGGAACGACAATCACCCTCTTGGAGTCGGGCCCTCGCTGTCAGTCCCCCCAGCCTGTCAGAGAAAGCGTCAGTCAGGAGAGCGGAGCCAAGAACCCCACCCGGTCGTACACCTGCGCCAACGTGCGCGACGCTACTTCCCTGGCCCGATCCGCGCCGTCGGCAAGGATGCGGTCCAATTCGGCAACATCGGACATATACCCGTCGACGCTCGCCTTAAGCGGCGTCACGAACTCGGTCAGCACATCGGCCGTGTCGGATTTGAGGTCGCCGTAGCCTTTTCCCTCGTACCCGGACACGAGGTCCTCGATCGACCGGTCCGAGAGGGCGGACTGGATGACGAGCAGGTTGCTGACGCCCGGCTTGTTCTCGGGATCGAACACAATGTCACGATCGTTGTCCGTGACCGCGGATCGGAGTTTCTTCGCCGTCACCTTGGGGTCGTCGAGAAGGTTCACGATGCCAGCCGGGTTGGATCCGGACTTGCTCATCTTTGAGGTCGGCTCCTGCAGATCGAAGATCTTTGCCGTGCCCTTGATGATGTGCGCGTCGGGCACGACGAACGTCTTCTTGAAGCGAGTGTTGAAACGCTGCGCGAGATCACGGGTCAACTCGAGGTGCTGACGCTGATCCTCGCCGACGGGAACGAGATTGGGGCGATACAGCAGAATGTCGGCAGCCTGGAGAACGGGGTAGGTGAACAGCCCGACAGTGGTCTGGTCACGCCCCTGTTTCGCCGACTTGTCCTTGAACTGCGTCATTCGCCCTGCTTCACCGAATCCGGTGATGCAGTTGAGGACCCACGCGAGCTGCGCGTGTTCGGGAACCTGGCTCTGCACGAACAGAGTGGAGCGCTTCGGGTCGATTCCCACCGCCAGCAGCTGCGCCGCGGCGATGCGAGTGCGGTTGCGCAGCGCCTTGGGGTCCTGGGGAACGGTGATGGCGTGCAGGTCCGGGATGAAGTAGAACGCGTCGTAGTCTTCCTGCAACGCCACCCACTGACGCACCGCACCGAGATAGTTGCCGAGGTGGAACGAATCCCCGGTCGGCTGGATCCCGGACAGAACTCGCTGACGCGGGCCCTGTGGTGCGTCGGTGGGCGAAGGAGAAGACATGCTCGTAATCTTTTCACGCCCGAGCAAGGCGATTCTTCTCAGGTGTTACCGGTACCGGACGGTGACGGGCGCGTGATCGGACCACCGTTGGTCGTAGGCCTCGGCACGTTCGGTGACGGCCTCTTTGGCTCGCTCTGCGAGCGACGCCGTTGCCAGCTGGTAGTCGATACGCCAACCCGCGTCGTTGTCGAACGCCTTCCCCCGGTAGGACCACCAGCTGTACGGTCCTTCGACATCCGGGTGCAGAGCGCGCACGACGTCGGTCCACGGCGCCTTCTCCGTCAGCAGAGCGGAGACCCATGCGCGCTCTTCCGGCAGGAATCCGGAGTTCTTCCGATTGGTCTTCCACGCCTTCAGGTCGGCCTCGGTGTGGGCGATGTTCCAGTCTCCGCACACGACCACGTCTCGATCCGCGGACTTCGCTGCTTTCGCGGATGCGGCGAGGTATTTGGCGAACGCCGCCATGAAGCGTTCCTTCTCCTCTTGGCGTTCGGTACCGACCTCGCCGGACGGCAGGTACAGGCTCGCGACGGACACATCACCGAAATCGGCCTCGATGTAGCGTCCGGAATCGGAGAACTCCTTCGCGCCGATGCCGACCCGGATGGCATCGGGCGCCGTGCGGGACAGGATCGCCACACCGTTGCGCCCCTTCGCCGACGGTTCGGCGGAGGCCAGGTGCCAGCCTTCGTCGAGTGCGGGGGCGAGCGCCTTGGTGAGTTCGCCGTCGTTCGCGCGGGTTTCCTGCAGACAGATCACGTCCGCGTCGGTGGTCTCGAGCCACGGCAACATGCCTTTCCTGGCTGCTGCGCGTACTCCGTTTACGTTGACTGTGGACACGGTGATAGTCACGTAGGGCACCGTAGCCGAGACCACCGACAGACCTGGAATCTATCGGCGTCGACGTTTACGGCCTCCGGGCTTGACACCGGGCCGGGGCTTCGACGGCGCGGCCACCGTGGCGTCGGCCTGCGTCGTCCCGTCGTCCGCGTCGCTGACTGCGGCAGCGAGGGAGTCGATGCGTCGGTAGACCACATGCTGCTGAACATAGGTCCAGAGGTTGTTGCTGACCCAGTAGAGCAGCACGGCAATCGGCAGAAATGGACCGCCGAGCAGTACGCCCGCGGGAAACACCCACAGCGCCAGACGGTTCATCAGCGCCGTCTGCGGATTGGCGCGCGCAGCGTCGTCCTGTCGAGCGATCGACGCACGAGAGTTGAAGTGCGTCGCGATGCCGGCCAGCACCATCAGCGGTACCGCCACCATCGCGATGCCGATCACTGTCGGTACACCGCCGAACGGCGCGAACGCCTCCAGTGTCGCCGCCCCGCTGTTCATCGCGGCGGAGATCGGTGCACCGAAAAGCCGTGCTTCCAGGAATGATTGGACGTCTGTTGCGCTGAAGAAGTAGTTCGCGGTGTTCGCGTTCTCCTCCGGCGACATTCCCAGTTGCCCGATACCGGTGCCGGTTCGGTTGAAGGAGCGGAGCACGTGCAACAGCCCGATGAACACCGGGGCTTGCACCAACACGGGTAGGCAGCCGAGCAGCGGATTGAATCCGTGCGCTTTCTGCAGCTTCTGCATCTCGGCGGCCTGCCGCGCGCGGTCACCGATGTACTTCTTCTGCAACGCCTTGATCTCCGGTTGCAGTTTCTTCATCGTGAGCTGGGTCCGCACCTGGCTCACGAAGGGTTTGTAGAGCACGAGCCGGAGGGTGAACACCAGGAACATCACGGACAAAGCCCAGGTGATCCCGTTGTCCGGTCCGAGGACCGAGCCGAACACAGTGTGCCAGACCCAGAGGATTCCGGACACGGGGTAGTAGATGAAATCGAGCATGAGAGCACCTCTTCGAGGGAGTCGGTCGATGAACGTCACGACCGATCCCGGCAAGACTCGCCTACGGGAGTGGAGCCTGCAGGAACGACCCGGGTAGGGGTCGGGAGTGGAGCCTGCAGGAACGACCCGGGTAGGGGACGGGAGTGGAGCCTGCAGGAACGACCCGGGAAGGGGACGGGAGTGGAGCCTGCGGGAACGGTCAGGTCATCGATCCGGGTGCTCTCGGCATGGGGCGCCCGGGGGCATCAGGGCGGTGTTGGCGACGGAATCGTCCACGCAGACGTCGCTCTTCCGCTGGTGGACCCGGCACCCGGGTTCGGTCCAGTCCGACTGTCGCGTCGACCGCACCGAGAGCGGCGAGTGTTGCCGCAGCGATCCCGAGCAGTAGTCCGCCGACCGTCGACGGGTCGTCGAGGACTGCCAGCAGCAGCAGTACGGTGACGACGAGTGAAACGAAGATTGTGCGCACGAGAACTCCCCGGGTGAACGAATTTCTTTCGGCAGAAAGGGTTCGGGGGCAGAGCCGCGGACGCGAGCGTCGCTCAGTGTGCCCCCACCGGTGCGCCCGGGGCTCTGGGCATGGGGCGGCCCGCTTCGTCGGGCCGTTGCTGACGGCGGAACGACCCGCGGCGCCTGCGTTCTTCTCCCCGTGGTCCGTGTGCGACGCCGAACAGGGCGTCGAGCACGATTCGCCTTGCCGCCGACGACGCGAGCGCCACGGCCACTGCGGTGACGACCAGCCCGAAGGCAACTGTGGTCACGGCGGTGTCGGGAAGGGTGGCGAGCATCAGGAGCAGGACGAGGTATGCCGAGATTGCGCTCAGGTATCGCATTGCCGTCCACCCCTTCCGTTCGCTTCGCCGGTGGCCAGCGTATCGCGTCCATCCGATCACGCGCAGTTCGCGCCTCCGGGACCACGCCCGTCGAGTGCTGCAGCTCGATCCTCGGCAAGGTTCCACTCCGTCCACTTCACCGTTGCCGTGACGTCGGAGAGCACGCAACTGCGATAGGGCTCGGGCAGGCGGTCGAGCTCCGGTGCCGCATCCGCCGAGAGGCTTCGGAGATACCGCGTGTCGATCTTGCCGGTGTCCTCGAACCGCTCGACGCTGTGCCGGGCGACGTACGCGTCCGGATTCAGCGCAGCGAGGGAAAGAACCGCGCCGACGACAGCGACCCCGACGGCTCGCGGCAGCCATTTCCCTGTCATACCGATTCCGGCGACCATGACGAGCACGAACACCGCTCCCAGCAGAACCTCGACGACCGTGACGAACAGACGAAGCGTCGTGTACCCGTATTGACGCTCGTACAGGGACATGCGATGCAAGGCCGAGGCCACCACCACGAGGGCGAGGACGCACAGCAAGCCGAGAACAACCCTCAGATACGTCCGCTGGGTACGAGTGCCTCGCGGCGCTGTGCGAACAACGGTGGCCAGTACCAGAAGAGTCAGGGCCGTCACCGCCAGCAACTGCCAGAACCCTTGACGGGCGTACTCGGCGTTGGTGAGGCCGTCCGTCGTGCGCACGTGGCTCTGACCGCCGAACAGTGTTGTCGTCTGAACGGCCACGAACAGGGCGAACACTCCGACGAGAGCCGCGACGGGCACCATCCACTCCCAGAGTGACACCGACGACTTCGACGGCCGCGCGAGCAGATCGAAGTGCGGTCGATTGACCGCCAGATACGCCGCACCCAGTGTCGCTGCGCCGACGAAGGTGAACACGAGGATGCGTGTCACGGTGCCACCGAGATCCCAGTCGGGAGTCGCCGCGTCGACGATCTTCCCGAATGTCGGGTCGGCTGCAGCGAACAGCGCGCCGAACACGATCACCAGCATCACCGTCGATGCGAAGACCGCGGCCAGTCGGCGCGGGTGGGCACGGTCGGTGTCCAGCCGCCGCGCACCGGTGGACGCCCATCTCCACGTGCGGACCGGCAGAAACAGCGGAGCCAAGGCCCCCAGCCCGAGACCTCGCCAGGTCCATGAGCCGGAGAGTACCGCCGCAGCAACGACTATCGACGTCCATGTGCACAGTGCCACCAGCCATTCCGCTGCGCGGACGGTCGCGACCGATCCCAGCAGAAGCACTCCGCTCGCGCCGGCGAGCTGCCACGGGGTGGGCCTTTCCCGCAGTGCGAAGGCGACTGCGGCGACGATGACGGCCGTGGTGATGGAGTATCCGACGCCCTGTCCTCCGAGTACCGATGCCCCCACCGCACCTGCGGACATCGCGGCGATCAAAGCCTTTCGCGGCGCCGATGCGTGGCGGAGCACCGGCCACACTCGCGGGGCCCACGGTGACCATCGACGCAATGACCGGTTGCGTGGCGGAAGCACCGGAGCCGGCCCGGTGGAGGTGGACTTCGGTGTAGTGATTGCGTTCATTTCCTCTACCTCACAGTTGTTCTGGGCAGGACTTGGAGCGACGACACGCCTGTGCGTGCGCCGTGAGTGAAAGTGGTTCTCGTGTGGGACCGGGCAGGGTTCAGTTCTGTGGAAGGCACACCCGGATGTGGCACCCGGGTGATCTGTCCAGGACTTCTATCGTCCCGCCGTGCAGTTCGGTCGCCCACCGGGCGATCGCCAGACCGAGTCCGGTTCCGCCGCCTGTGGCACCACCTCTGGTGAACCGGTCGAAGACCGAAAAACGTTCGGAGGGCGAGATTCCCGGACCGTCGTCGGACACCTCGATCCTGACCCCTTCCGGTGCAGGCATCGCGGACACTGTGACGGCCGAGCCCGGAGGGGAATGCTCGACGGCATTGCTCAGCAGGTTCGTCACGATCTGCTGCACTCGTGACCGGTCGGCGGACATCTGCAGCTGGTGCGGCGTCACCACGACGCGCACACGCCCGTACTCCGACGCCACCGCGCCGAGGAAGTCGTGCACACCGAATCGTTCCGGCCGCAGTGGGAGCACTCCCCCTTCGAGCCGGGACAGATCCAGCAACTCGGTCACCAGGTCACCGAGCTTCTCCGTCTGACGCAGCGCGACGTTCAGCGTGGCAGGATCGGGCTCGGTCACGCCGTCGACCATGTTTTCCAGCACCGCACGAAGTGCCGCGATCGGCGTCTTGAGTTCGTGGGAGACGTTTCCGATGAGCTCACGCCGGTACGTGTCGGCTGCTTCGAGATCAGCGGACATCGTGTTGAAGGCCTCGGCGAGTTGGCCGACCTCGTCACGCGAGCTCGCGCGCACCCGCGTCGTATAGTCCCCTCGTGCCATTGCGCGGGCCGCGGCCGTCATCTCTCGCAGCGGTGAAGTCATACCGTGCGCCACCAATTGCGTTGCTGCGATGGACACCACGAGCGCGGCCAGCAGCGTGTAGCGGAACTGCCAGCTCGCACCGATCCAGAACGTCACGCTTGCCAACAGCAGAACGATCCCCACGATCAGAGCGACCTTGAGTTTGAACGACGTCAGCGAGTCCAGCGGTCGCGGCAACCGGACAAGCGGGATCGGAGCTCTCATCGTGGAGTCTCCAGCGCGTACCCGACGCCGTGAACGGTGCGGATCAGCGTGCCGCCGAGCTTGCGTCGTAACGCTTTCACATGACTGTCCACGGTCCGACTGCTGGCAGAATCCTCCCAACCCCACAGTTCGGCGAGGAGGGTGTCGCGGGCGACCGCAGCGCCGGGTCGAGCCGACAGGAATGCAAGGATGTCGAATTCGGTTCGGGTGAGGTGAATTTCACCGTCGGGTCCGCTCACGCGTCGCGCATCGTGGTCGATTCGAAACGCGCCGAGCGTCATCGCCGCCGTCGCAGTCGATGCCGCGGCGGTGCGTTCGGCGCGACGAAGGAGTGCGTGCACCCGCGCGACGACCTCGCGCATACTGAACGGCTTGGAGAGATAGTCGTCGGCGCCGACGCCGAGTCCGACGAGCATGTCGGTCTCGTCCGACTTCGCGGTCAGCATCAGCACCGGAATCGGACGGTCCGCCTGGATCCGTCGGCACACCTCCAGGCCGTCGAAGCCCGGCAGCATGATGTCGAGAACCACGACGTCCGGCTTCTCGCGGGCACAGACCTCGACCGCCGACGGTCCGTCGTGCGCCGTCACCACGCCGAAACCTTCGCCGCGGAGTCGTGCGGCCAACGCGTCGGAGATCGTGGGTTCGTCGTCGACGACCAGCACTGTGCGGTTCATGATGTCGACCCTAGAGCCCGGACGTGGAGGAGTCCGTCGGGAAATGTGGAGGTTCGGTGAAGATCCGTCGGGCCGCGCGGGCGTCGCGGGACACGGCCTGATTCCGTCACATAAGGGTCGGCTACCCTTACGGATCCGAGCGAGGCCCGACAGAACTCGAGCCACGTCACCCCCTCGAAAGGCACCTTCATGGTCGAATCCACGCGACTGCTTCGGTGGGCCGCCGCCGCGGCAGCTGCCGCGCTCCTGCTGTCCGCATGCTCGAGTTCGTCCGACGACACGGCGAGCACTCCCACCAGCGGCTCCGAGTCGAGCGGGGCGTTTCCGGTGACCGTCGACCACGCCTTCGGCGAGACGACGGTGGAATCGGAACCGCAACGCGTCGTCTCCGTCGGTTACACCGAGCAGGACACCCTCCTCGCACTCGGCGTGATCCCCGTCGGCGTCACCGAATGGTACGGCGAGCAGCCGTACGCCACCTGGCCGTGGGCACAGGACGCGCTCGGCGACGCACAACCGGAGGTGCTCGACATCGCCGACGGCTTTCAGTACGAACGGATCGTCGGGCTCGAGCCCGATCTGATCATCGCGACCAACGCGGGTCTGGATCAGGAATCCTACGACCGGCTCAGCGAGATCGCGCCGACCATTGCACACTCCGGCGAGTACTCCGAGTACTTCGAACCGTGGGATGTTCAAGCTCGCAGCATCGGCGCCGCCGTCGGCAAGAAGGACGACGTCGAGAATCTCATCGCGGGCGTCGACGAGAAGTTCGCAGCCGCGAGGGCCGAGCACCCGGAGTTCGAGGGAACCAAGGCGATCTTCCTGCAGAACGCAATCTACGACGGCGACGCCATCGCCTACCAGAACGGCTTGAGCACGGACTTTCTGACCGATCTCGGGTTCGTCGTGCCGTCGGACATCGATGAATTCGCACCCGCGGACGGCAGCGGCCAGGCATACATTCCGCTCGAGAACCTGTCGGTCCTCGATTCGGCCGACGTGCTGCTCTGGGGCACCGAGAAGCCCGAAGATCGCACCGCACTCGAGCAGGAGCGGGTGTATCGGAACCTCGAGCGGGTGAAAGAGAACAAGCTCGTGTTCACCGATGGCGTCACAGCAGGCGCGATCTACTTCACCAGCGTCCTGAGCTTGCCGTACGTGATCGACAAGTTGGTCCCGGCGTTCGCCGGCACGCTCGCCGGGGGCGGCGCAGCCACCACCACGAGTTGACCGACCTCGGCCTGGATCTCTCGGACGCACACCGAGCGGTGCGCACCGAAAGATCCAGGCGAGTCGATCAAGCAGCGCGGGCGTCGGTCCGTCGCTGCATCCACATCGCGATGGACAGGACGACGAGGCCTGCGACGGCAAGGATGGCACCTGCAGCCGCGGGTGCCGTGTACCCGAAGCCGGCGGCGATGACGGCACCACCGAGCGCGGCACCGATTGCATTGGCGAGGTTGAACGCCGCGTGATTGAGCGACGCCGCCAGTGTCTGAGCGTCCTCGGCGACGTCCATCAACCGGGTCTGCAGTCCGGGGATCACCGACGAGCCCGACGCGCCGATCAGGAACACCAGGATCAGCGCGCTGATCGGGTTGTGTGCGGCCAGAACGAACGCAGCCAGGAACACAGCCATCGATGCCAGCCCGAAGAACGTTCCCTTCAGCTTGAAGCGGTCCGCGAGCCATCCGCCGAAGTAGTTGCCGGCAACCATGCCGAGGCCGTAGATCATCAGCGCGACCGGCACCAGAGTGCGTGCCAGTCCCGCGACATCGGTCAGCGTCGACGAGATATAGGTGTACACGGCGAACATGCCACCGAAGCCGACCATGCCGACGAACAGCGTCATCCACACCTGGCTGCGGCGAAGTGCACCGAGCTCCGTGATCGGATTGGTGGTCGGCATGCCGTCGAGACGAGGCATCCACATGATCAAGGCGGTGACGGTGAGTGCACCGATCACCCCGACGACGGCGAACGCACTGCGCCAGCCGAGAAGTTGCCCGAGCCAGGTAGCTGCGGGGACACCGACGACGTTGGCTATCGAGAGCCCCATCATGACCATCGCAACAGCTTTGGCGCGCTTGCCCGGCTCGGCGAGATGCGCCGCGACGAGCGCCGCGATACCGAAGTACGCACCGTGAGGCAAGCCCGCGACGAACCTGGACGCGACCAATTCGTTGAAACTGGGAGCGAACACGGTACCGAGGTTGCCGAGAGTGAACGCCACCATCAGAGCGATCAACAGTGCTCGACGCGGTACACGCGCGGCCAGCGTCGCGATCGCGGGCGCACCGACGACGACGCCGAGGGCGTACGCCGAGATCATGTGACCGGCCGAGGGCTCGGAGATACCCATGCTCGACGCCACGTCGGGAAGCAGACCCATCGACGCGAACTCGGTGGTCCCGATACCGAACCCACCGATCGACAGGGCGAACATCGCGAACCGTCTCCGCGTGGAGTGCGGACGGTTACTGGTACTCAGGCCGCTCGACACCTTCGAACGCACGGCGCCGACATTCCTGGCGAGGGCGGAATCGGTGACAGACACGGCACAACGACCTTTCGGGGTTTCGGGGTTTCGGGATCGATCAAGAAGAAAAAGGACGGACTGGATCGGCAACGTCCCAGGCGTCAATTGTCATCCCCGGCACAAGCGATTTTCGAATCCTCCGGCGGTGATAGTGCTCACGCCGCCGTCCAACGGTCGATCCGCAGGCCCCACTACTACCTTTATAGTGCTCATTCCGCAGGCTCCACTCCCGGCCTTCATCGTGCTCGTTCCGCAGGCTCCACTCCCGGCCTTCATCGTGCTCGTTCCGCAGGCTCCACTCCCGGCCGTCGGCGCGCGTGTTGTGGCCGGACTGCTTGTTTCCCGAAGTCGATCGCACCGCTAGGATTCACGCCAGGTCATGAGTGCCAGCATCGAGCCCCGGCTTGCTGGCCGGCAACCCTCCAACCGCGGTGGGGTGCCCCGGGTGAGAAGACCTGGTTAGTCGGCTGCGCACACGCGTTGCCGTCGAGCAAGCGCGGGCCCGCCACGGTGATGTCACATGATGTCGGTGGGCCCACTGACCGGGAGTTGTCCGACACGTCGGCGGCCCCAGGAAGAGGTTGATCATGTGTTGTTGTACCGATACGCCCCGCCCCGGCTTTCCGGACGAGAGCCGATTCGAAACCTGATCATCCTTCGAAGACGGAGTTATCACTCACATGACCGACAACACCCCTGACGTCGTGGACGCAACCGGCGCCCCCATCGAAGACCCCACTGCTTCGTGGGCTTTCGAGACCAAGCAGATTCACACGGGTCAGACTCCGGACGGCGCGACCAACGCGCGCGCTCTGCCCATCTACCAGACCACGTCGTACACGTTCGACAACACCGATCACGCCGCCGCACTGTTCGGGCTGGCAGAACCGGGCAACATCTACACCCGCATCATCAACCCCACCCAGGACGTGGTCGAGCAGCGCATCGCTGCTCTCGAGGGCGGCGTCGCCGCGCTGCTCCTGGCGTCCGGGCAGGCCGCCGAGACGTTCGCGATCCTCAACCTCGCGGAAGCGGGCGATCACATCGTCTCCAGCCCTCGTCTGTACGGCGGAACGTACAACCTGTTTCACTACACGCTTCCGAAGTTCGGTGTGCAGGTCACGTTCGTCGAGGATCCGGACGATCTCGAGCAGTGGCGCGCAGCCATCACCCCGAACACCAAAGCGTTCTACGGCGAGACCATCTCCAACCCGAAGAACGACATTCTCGACATCCCCGGTATCTCCGCCGTGGCGCACGAGAACGGGATTCCGCTCATAGTCGACAACACCGTCGCGACTCCGTATCTCATCCAGCCGCTGAAGCACGGCGCGGACATCGTCGTGCATTCGGCGACGAAGTACCTCGGCGGGCACGGCACCGCCATCGCGGGCGTCATCGTCGACGGTGGCACCTTCGATTGGACGCAGGGGCGCCACACCAACTTCACGACGGCCGATCCCAGCTATCACGGCGTCGTGTTCGCGGACCTCGGTGCTCCGGCGTTCGCGCTCAAGGCCCGCGTCCAGTTGCTGCGTGATGTCGGCGCGGCCGTGTCTCCGTTCAACGCGTTCCTCATCAGCCAGGGGCTCGAGACGTTGAGTCTGCGCATCGAACGTCACGTCGAGAACGCACAGAAGGTGGCGGCGTTCCTCGAGGCGCGGGACGAGGTGGAGTCCATCAACTACGCGGGTCTGAAGTCCTCGCCGTGGTACGGCCGCGGCCAGGAACTTGCACCGAAGGGCCAGGGCGCCATCATCGCGTTCGAGCTGAAGGGCGGCGTCGACGCCGGCAAGAAGTTCGTCAACGCGCTGAGCCTTCACAGCCATGTGGCTAACATCGGTGATGTGCGTTCACTCGTCATTCACCCCGCCTCGACCACACATTCGCAGTTGACGCCGGAGGAGCAGCTGGCCTCGGGCGTCACTCCGGGCCTGGTCAGGCTCGCTGTGGGTATCGAAGGGATCGACGATATTCTCGCCGATCTCGAAACCGGATTCGCAGCGGCGGCGTCTTGACCATCGGCTCTGTGCACGACGTCCGTCCGGCTGCGGGATTCCCGCCGCCGGACGGACGGCTCGGCAGTATCGACATCGGCCGGCTCGACCTCGAGAGCGGTGCCTCGCTACCCCAGGTGACCGTTGCGGTGCAGCGCTGGGGAGAGCTCGCACCCGGACGTGACAACGTGGTTCTCGTCGAGCACGCCCTCACCGGCGATTCGCACGTCAGCGGACCCGCCGACGCGGATCACGCGTTGCCCGGCTGGTGGAACGGGATGGTCGGACCCGGCGCACCGATAGACACCGACGAGTGGTGCGTCGTCGCATCGAACGTCCTCGGTGGCTGCGGTGGAACGACGGGTCCCAGCTCGCTCGCCGAGGACGGTAAGCCGTACGGCAGCCGATTCCCCGGCATCTCCATTCGCGACCAGGTTGCGGCCGAGGTCGCGCTCGCGGACGCGCTCGGCATCCACCGCTTCGCTGCTGTCGTCGGCGGTTCCATGGGCGGCATGCGCACACTGGAGTGGATCGTCGGCCATCCCGAGCGTGTCGGCGCCGCCCTCGTACTCGCCGTCGGCGCCCGCGCCACTGCGGATCAGATCGGTACGCAGACCACTCAGATCGAAGCGATCGCGTCGGATCCGGACTGGCAGGGCGGTGATTACCACGGCACGGCTCGATCCCCTCGCGCTGGACTGAAGATCGCTCGTCGCATCGCGCACCTGACCTATCGCACCGAGAGCGAGCTCGACCTCCGGTTCGAGAACAACCCCCAGGGCGACGAGAACCCGTGGAACGGTGGCCGATACGCCGTCGACAGCTACCTTCAGCACCAGGCCAACAAGTTGGCCGACAGGTTCGACGCAAGCACGTACGTATTACTGAGCGAGGCGATGAACCGGCACGACATCGGTCGGGGACGCGGTGGCGTCGACGAAGCCCTGGCGCGCGCGACGGTGCCGACCATCGTCGGCGGTGTGGATTCCGACCGGTTGTATCCGCTGCGTCAGCAGAAGGAGATCGCGCGCGGTCTACCCGAGTGCCGTGGACTCGAAGTCATTCAGTCCAGAGACGGTCACGACGGCTTTCTCACCGAAGCCGGGTCCGTCGCAAAGCTGCTCGGCGAGACGATGCAGCACGCACGCGCTGCTCGCCACGTCTGAACTCAGGAGTCGACCGACTCGGTGCGGCGCTCAGTCCGTACCGAGTGGGTCGATCGAGGACGACAGAAAGACGATGGCGCCGCCCACCAGCGCGAGGGCGGACACGTCGAAGCCACGGCTTCGTACCGCGAGCAGCCCCACGCGGTTTTCGGGAACACACAGCCGGAAACCCGCCGCGAGAAGAGTGGCCACGCCCAGCACGAACGATCCGCGGCGCCACCGGTCCGCGAGGACGAGCACGAGCGCGGCCGCGAGGACGACCATCACGGCCAGTAGTGGCAGGTTCTTGCGGATCTGAGCGCCCATGCGACGTCAGACCGTCGCCGGGAGGTCTCGCTCGGCACGTTCGACGACGTTGGACAGCAGGAAGGCGCGAGTGAGCGGTCCCACGCCCCCGGGATTGGGTGAGACGAATCCCGCGACGTCCGCGACGCCTGCAGCGACGTCGCCGCGCAGACCGTCCTCGGTCCTGCTGACGCCGACGTCGAGGACCGCAGCACCCGGCTTGACCATGTCGGCGGTGATGATGCCCGGCACACCGGCGGCCGCGATGACGATGTCGGCGCGAGACACCTCGGCCGCAAGATCACGGGTTCCGGTGTGGCACAGCGTCACTGTCGCGTTCTCCGACCTGCGAGTCAGCAGGAGTCCGATCGGGCGGCCCACCGTCACACCGCGACCGACGACGACGGCGTGAGCGCCGTCGATCCGTACGTCGTACCGACGCAGCAGATGCACGATTCCGCGCGGTGTGCACGGCAGCGCAGCGTCCTTGCCCAGCACCAGACGCCCGAGGTTGATCGGGTGCAGGCCGTCGGCATCCTTGTCCGGGTCGATGCGTTCGAGCGCCGCGTTCTCGTCGAGATGCTTCGGCAACGGAAGTTGGACGATGTATCCGGTGCACGCCGGATTGGCATTGAGTTCGTCGATGACGGCTTCGAGATCCGCCTGGGTGATGTCGGCGGGGAGATCGCGTCGAATCGATGTGATCCCGACCTTCGCGCAGTCGTTGTGCTTGCCCCGCACGTAGGCGGCCGAACCCGGGTCGTCGCCGACGAGAACCGTCGCGAGGCCGGGAACGATACCGTTCTCTCGCAGGGTCCGAACCCGCTCGGTGAGATCGACGAAAATCTCGTCGCGGGTCGTCTTGCCGTCCAGAATCGTTGCAGTCACGACCCACATTGTTCCAGGTCTGTCACCGGCCGATTTCTCACCCCTCGACAGCGAGTCCCTGCGCTTGCGCGTAGGCCACCGCCTGGGTGAGCTCGATCTTCGTGCCGACGAGCGAGGTCCCCACCCAGAGCGCCCCGTCTACCCTCGACCCGCGTAGATCCGCGGCGTCGAGTTTGGCGCCGGTGGCTCGCGCGCCGGAGAGGTCGACCGACACGAGCGTCGCCTTGCGCAGGTCGGTGTTCACGAGGTTGGCCTCGACGAATCGACATCCCGTCAGGTCCACTCCACGCAGGTCGGCGCCGCCCATCCCTGCCAGAGTGAAGTCGACCTCGTCGAACGTCGCGGGCCGCAGCCTGCAGTCCACGAATGTCGAACCCATGAACGTCGAATTGCGAAAAGTGGAGTGCAGCAAATTGGTTCGAGTGAAAGTACAGGACCGGAAGGCCGCGTCGCGGTGGACCGATTCGGTCAGATCGGTGCCGGTGAAGTCGCACTCGGTGAACACCACGGACGTCGTCTCCAGGCCGCTGAGGTCCGCATCCCGGAAGGTGCAGGCCACGTAACTTCGGCCGTTCCACCGTTGCCGATCGAGTCTGCTGTCGGAGTAGTCCTCGCCGATGATCTGTTCCTCGTCCACCTGCACCATCCTTCCCCGACGCGTGGTGGCAGAGTGAGCCGGGTGTTTCGACTCATGTTCTTCGAGCCCCGGATTCCTCAGAACACCGGCAACGCAATTCGCCTCGTCGCAGGCACGGGGTGCGAACTCCACCTCGTCGGCCCGCTGGGCTTCGACATGTCCGAGCCCAAACTCAAACGAGCGGGACTCGACTACCACGACCTCGCATCGGTGACCGTGCACGAGAACCTCGCCGCAGCATGGGAAGCACTGAAGCCCGATCGCGTCTTCGCGTACACCGCTCACTCGACGCGATTCCACACGTCCGTCGACTACCTCCCGGGCGACGTTCTCCTCTTCGGCCCCGAGCCGACCGGGCTCCCCGACGACGTCCTGGGCGACGATCGCGTCACCGACCGGTTGCGCATCCCCATGATCCCGGGGCGGCGATCGCTGAATCTCGCGAACTCGGCCGCCGTCGTGATGTACGAGGCCTGGCGTCAACACGGTTTCGACGGGGCGGTGTGAGTCCGGCTCGACTCACTCCGGTCCGGAACTGCTGCACCGCAGACCGACCGCCGATTCATTCCCGAGGCGCGGCGTTGCCTTCGCTCTCGTCGGTCCCCACGCCGTCGGTCCCGACGGCATCCGTGTCGTCGCTGTTGTCTTTCTCGACTGTCCGGCGCGGCCGGACTGCACGCACCGTCCGCACCACCGCGTAGACGACACCTGCTCCCACCACCAGCGCACCCAGCCACGGAATCGCACGCCCCACGGCAACGATCCCGTCTCCGATCGCGTCGAGCAACGAGTTCCACCCGGAGACCAGGCCGTCGAGGAAGTTGTCCGGTCCGGGCGACGGCGTGACGTCGTCGGTGCTGAATTGCACTGTGATGGTGGACAGTTCCACTTGATCGCCGAGGTAGCTGCGTTGCGAGACCAACCCGTCGAGCTCGCCTTGCCTGCTCGACAGCGCCGATTCCGCTTCGATCAGGTCGGCCGTGTTCGTCGCACCGGCGATGAGCGCCCGCAACCGATCGACCGACGCCTGAAGAGCCGCGATCCTGGCGTCGAGGTCCTGGTACTGCATGGTGACGTCGTCACGAGTGATGCTGACGCTGGTGACCTTGCCGAGGGCAGAGATCCTGTCGACGGTCACGGTCAGCTCGTCCGCGGGGATCCTGGCGGTGATGGAACTACTGGCCGTCGAGTTCTCCGTCGCTGGATTCTCGGTTCGGTTGTCGATGCGGCCTCCGGCGCTCTCCACCGCGCCGACCGCCTCGCGTGCAGCGTCGACGGGATCGTCGGCGGTGACGTAGATCTGGCCCGTGACAACTTCTTTGCGTTCGACGGGCGAGGGCGCCTGCTCTCGCACCGCTCCGCCGGAGTCCGGCGCGAGCGCGACACCGGGCGAGGTGAACGACGAATCCGCCGCCGGCGGACCCGCTGGACCGTCGGACGACCCGCTGCATCCGGCGAGAACCACCAGCGCTCCGGCAAGAACGACGACAAGACTGCGCTTCATCTTCGAAGATGCTAGAGCACCATCGACATGCGGAAGACGGCCACGACATCGACGGTGACGAATCGTTACATCCATTGGGAACATTCACTGATGACCTGACGCCCGAACCGGGGTACGGTGTGCCGCATCGACCCATTTGCAAGATTCCGTGAAGGAGCCCCCCTGTTGTTCGCTGTTCCGCCTTTCTCTCTGCTCCGCCGCTCGCCCCAGGATGGCTCCTCCTTCCGCTCCAGTAGTCGAATGTCCCGTGCTGCAGCAGCTTTCGCTGTCGGTGGCGGCATCGTCGCTGCTGGTTTCGCCGGCGCCGGCGTGGCCTCCGCGGCACCGGTGACGTGCGTGTCCCCTCCGTCCGCGAACGACATCCAGGTCGACGGTTACGCCAGCTGCGGCGCCACCGCTCAGGACGCGTCACGCGCTACCGCAACCGCAACCGACAGCGGCACCGCCGTCAGCGTCGCCGAGAGCGCGGGCAGCACCTCCACGTTGGCAACCGGCTACGGCACGGCACTCGGGGCCTCGCGCGCCGGAGGCACCGCGTACGCCGGAGCCATCGGCGGCGGAATCGCGCATTCCTGGGCGGACAACGGCGGAACCACCATCGCCATCGCGGGTTGGGGTTCGGGAGCAACCGCCGAAGCCGCAGGCGTCGATTGCGTCGGCCAGTGGTCGCTCGCCCTCAACCTGTCCTCGGGCCAGTTCTGCGCGTTGGGCAACTGACGCTCACCGACACAGTCGTCGTGAAATCCCGCCACCGTCGTCGGTGGCGGGATTTTTCGTCGAGATACACGACTCCGCCGCAACGAACTACGACCAAAGGTAGTACCCGAGCCGTTGCGGGTTTACGATGACTCCACTCGCATCTTCAGGAGGACTGTGTGACTGCCCTAGCGCCTAGGCCTACTCCCGCTGTGACGGCGGCTCGGCCTTTTCCGCCGCGGATGGGACCTAAGGGTTCGTTCGTTCACAAGGCGATTACGACCACTGATCCCAAGGTGTTGGGGATCATGTACATCGCGACGTCGATTGCGTTCTTTCTCGTCGGTGGGTTGATGGCGTTGTTGATGCGCGCCGAGTTGGCTGTGCCGGGGATGCAGTTTCTGTCCAACGAGCAGTACAACCAGTTGTTCACCATGCACGGCACGATCATGTTGCTGTTGTATGCGACGCCGATCGTGTTCGGGTTCGCCAATTACATTCTGCCGTTGCAGATCGGTGCTCCGGATGTGGCGTTCCCGCGGCTCAATGCGTTCTCGTACTGGTTGTATCTGTTCGGTGCATTGATCACCACGGCCGGGTTCATCACTCCTGGTGGTGCCGCGGACTTCGGGTGGACTGCCTACACGCCGTTGACGAGTGCTCTGCATTCGCCGGGTGTGGGTGCTGATCTGTGGATCATGGGGTTGGCGGTGGCCGGTTTGGGCACCATCCTCGGTGGCGTCAACATGATCACCACGGTCATCTGTTTGCGGGCGCCGGGTATGACGATGTTCCGGATGCCGATTTTCACCTGGAACATTCTGGTGACCTCGATTCTGATTCTTCTTGCGTTCCCGTTGTTGACGGCGGCGTTGTTGGGGTTGGCGGCCGATCGTCATCTGGGTGCGCACTTGTTCGATCCGGCGACCGGTGGTGTGTTGCTGTGGCAGCACTTGTTCTGGTTCTTCGGTCATCCCGAGGTGTACATCATCGCGTTGCCGTTCTTCGGGATCGTCTCGGAGATCTTCCCGGTGTTCTCGCGTAAGCCGATGTTCGGGTACACCACGTTGATCTACGCGACGATCGCGATCGCGGCGTTGTCGATCGCGGTGTGGGCGCATCACATGTATGCCACCGGTGCGGTGCTGCTTCCGTTCTTCTCGTTCATGACGTTCTTGATCGCGGTGCCCACGGGTGTGAAGATCTTCAACTGGATCGGCACGATGTGGCGTGGTCAGGTGACGCTCGAGACGCCGATGTTGTTCTCCATCGGGTTCTTGATCACGTTCCTCTTCGGTGGTCTCTCGGGTGTGTTGCTCGCCAGCCCGCCGATCGATTTCCATGTCACCGACACCTACTTCGTGATCGCGCACTTCCACTATGTGGTGTTCGGGACGGTGGTGTTCGCGACGTATGCCGGTATCTATTTCTGGTTCCCGAAGATGACGGGCCGGATGATGGACGAGACGCTCGGCAAGTGGCATTTCTGGTTGACGTTCTTCGGGTTCCACGGCACGTTCCTGGTGCAGCACTGGCTCGGAAACGAGGGTATGCCGCGTCGGTACGCCGATTACCTGGCGTCGGACGGGTTCACCACACTCAACATCATTTCCACGATCGGGGCGTTCGTGCTCGGTGCGTCGACGTTGCCGTTCGTGTGGAATGTCTTCAAGTCCTACCGGTACGGCGAAGTGGTCACCGTCGACGATCCGTGGGGATACGGCAACTCGTTGGAATGGGCGACCTCCTGCCCGCCGCCGCGGCACAACTTCACCGAACTGCCCCGGATCCGTTCCGAGCGTCCCGCGTTCGAACTGCACTACCCGCACATGGTCGAACGCCTCCGCGCCGAAGCCCACGTCGGACCAGGTGCCCACGGCGGACACACCACCGAAGTCCTCGAGAAGGCGCGTCGAGAACCACTGGCCACCGGCGACGACGAGCATTCGGGCGACTGAACCGGCAGCGACGAATCACAGGTACTGCCCCGTCAATTCGGCTGCGCGCCAGCGTCCGTCGGCGATGGTGCGGAGCAGCACCTGTGTGGTCACTGCAGTTCCGTGTTCCAGCACTGCGCGTCGCACCGTTTCTCGCACATCCGCCCCGGAGACCGCAGTAGCGAAAGACCGCGCCACGGCATGGCAGTCCACAGCGTCGGCGCCGGGTATCGACGTCAGTATCCGACGCAGGATCTCGGCTGTCGCGGCGGTGTCCGGGTAGTCGATCTCGATGATCGCATCGAACCGAGCCGACCGCGTTGCCGCGGAATCGAGAGACTTCGGATCGTTGGTCGACGCGATGGTCAGAACGTCGTCGTACTGCCGGGTGCCGTCGAGGACGGTCAGAAACTCCGCCAACGGCTCGTCCCGACCCCCGCTTCCCCTCGTGCCGATGATCAGATCGAGATCCTCGAGGATGACGACGGTGCGTCCGAGATATCTGGTCTCCTCGTAGATGGACCTCAGCGCACGAGATCCAGCGAGGGCGTCGACGATGATGACGGTGGCGTCTCCCATCAGCTCCCCGGCCACGACACGGCTGACGGCACTCTTGCCCACACCGGGAGGACCGGTCAGAAGCACTCCTCGGCTGGTGCCGAGGCCGAGCTGACGCATCAGGTCGGCGCGAGTGGTCACTGCAGCGATATTGGTGTCCAGTTCGTTCCACACTTCGGCTGGCAACACCAGATTCGAGCGGTCCTGACGGGGAAGGTCGACGATCGACAGGCCGAGCACAGGTTTCGCGGTCGCCTGAAGAACACGCCCTCGGAAAAAGTTTCGAGGACCGCGCGCCGCGGTCATCGTCTGCGCGAGCAGTGCCCTGCCCGCCTCGGCGTCGACCGTGCGGGTGTAGATGCGAAGCTCGAATTCGTCGTTCATGAACGACGCTTCCCTCAGGCACCCCACGACGTCGATCGGGGCGAACGAGCCACCGACGAAGAACACGGCAAGTTCCTTGGGCAGCGAGATCGACGTGCCGTCGATTTCCGTTCGCTCCCACGTCGGAGGACACGAATCCTCTGCGGGACCGACCGGAGGGTTCCATGTCGACATCTCGTCCGCGAGGATTGCAGCCACTGCCGGACGCGTGGAGACCGTGAGGAGTTCGGTGGCGCAGACGACGTCGTCGCTCGACACTCCGAGTGAGGTCGAGACGAATGCGTCTGCCGTGGTGGCCGAGCGCGAGGCGCCGAGGAGCAGGTTCGCTATCGCGGCGACGGTGCGACGGACGGATTCCGGTTCACCGGACAGGCTTTCGTGCACTTCTGATGCCATGTGGGAGTCACGATTCTTTCACCACGCCGAGTACGTGGACTACTCCGCATGCGCGAAGATCGCCAGAGTACTACATCGACAACACTGTCGCCCAACGCATTTCCACGCGTCACCGACCGAGTAATCCCGTTTCTCAGAACGCTCTCAGCAGTCACGGTCATACTCGTCCAGTGATCCCCCGCGCAGCCCATCGCCCCACAGCGTTGACGCTGCACGGCCGCATCCGTGTCCTCACGATCAGTGTTGCGGCTCTCGCCGTCGCGGTCAGTGCGCTCGCCATCTACGTCGTCGCGGACCAGGCTCTTCGTGATCAGCTCGGTGACCGAGTGTCTCGCAACGCCAAAGCACTCATCACCGGAGCACAGTTGGGCGTCCCGCCGAACGCGTACGGTTTCGGCGTCAGCAGCCCCGATGGCCCCGCGATCAAGGTAGCTCTGGTCTCGTCGACCGGGGAACTCGTCACGTTCAACACCGAGTCCAAGCCGTTCACGAACTCGGCGGGTGTGCTCGACTCCCAGGAGCAGGCAGTCGTCGACGGGACGGCGCCTGATTCCCTCCGCGAGGTGCGCGGATACATGGTCGCGGCCGAGCGGACGACCACCGGCGAAACCGTCATGGTCGCCGAGTCGCTCGAGTCCAACGATCCACTGCTGGGGAAGCTGACGCTCGCTCTCGTGATGATCGGAGCATTCCTGGTCGCCCTGGCCGGAATCGCCGGTTCGGCGGTGGCTCGAACAGGGCTGAGACCGGTCAAACGTCTGCGCAACGCCACCGAGCAGGTGGCGCGCACCGGCGACTTGGAACCCATCGTCGTCAGCGGAGACGACGAACTCGCATCGCTGGCCACCAGCTACAACGAGATGCTCGCCGCGCTCACCGTCTCCGGCCGCCGGCAGAACAAGCTCGTCACCGACGCCGGCGAGGAGTTGATGGAACCGTTGCAGACGCTGCGAGCGAAGATCGACACCGTGATGGCGCTGGACTCGGACGACCCGCCCGCACTGTCCCCCGAGGAGCAGGACGAGCTTCGCGCGGGTGTCATGACCGACATGGACGTGATCATCCGACTGGTCCACGATCTGGTCGATCAGGCCCGCGTCCAGTCGGAGGCGTCGCACTCCTGATCGACGCCACTACCGTTCGATTCGATGCAGGCGAACGTTTCCGAGCGTCGAATCCTCGATGTCGGCGGTCATGAACGTACAGAACGGTTGCCGACGGCGGTCGGTGGGAGATCCTGGATTGAGCAGGCGCAGCCCGTTGTCGGCCGTGGTGTCCCACGGAATGTGACTGTGCCCGAACACGAGTACATCCGTGTCGGGATAGGCCGCCGCCATGCGTTTCTCACGTCCGGTGGCCTGACCTGTCTCGTGGACGACGGTGAGTCGGACGCCGTCGAGTGCGACGTCTGCCCGCTCGGGCATGCGTGCGCGTAAGTCTTCGCCGTCGTTGTTCCCCCAGCATGCGATCAACCGTGTCGACGCGGCCTGCAGCGCGTCGAACAGGTCGACCTCGACCCAGTCGCCGGCGTGGACGACGACATCCGCATCTCGGACGGCATCCCAGACTTGCTGGGGCAGTGCCCTCGCCCGCTTCGGCACATGAGTGTCTGCCAGCAACAGAAGTTTCACGTGCTCCAGTGTGCACGCTCGGCTGTCGCGGGCGGGGAATCCGGATCGGACGATGCGCGGGGTTCACCGGAAATCCCTCGACTTGGATTGCACCCGCAGATCCAGCAGTTGCAGATGATCCGCCACCACGGTGGCGGCCCCTTCGGCGTTCTGCACCTTGCCTCGGATCAGCAATGCAGGAGCGGTGAGCGCAAGCTTTCGATACTTCGCCCACAGTCCGACCGAACACACGACATTGACCATTCCCGTCTCGTCCTCCAGATTGACGAACGTGACTCCGCCCGCTGTCGCAGGCCGTTGACGATGCGTCACCGCTCCCCCGACGAGCACCCGGTCCCCATCGGGAATCGCCAACAGCCGATGCGCCGGAACCACCCCGAGGCGGTCGAGTCGATCTCGAAAGAACTGAGTGGGATACGAATTCGGTGATACCCCCGTTGCCCATACGTCCGCGGACGCCAGATCGAGATCGCTCATACCGGGAAGCACGGGCGCGTGGGTCGACGCCCCGAGACCGGGAAGCAGATGCGGCCGCTCCCCTGCCGCAGCGCCGGCAGCCCACAACGCTTGGCGACGAGTGGTCCCGAAACAGCCGAGAGCGCCTGCTGTCGCCAATGATTCGGCCTGGGCGGTGGACAGCTCCACACGTCCGGTCAGATCGAGGAACGAGGTGTACGGGCCCCCCAGTACCCGAGCTTCGACGATCTTCTCCGCGAGCGCCTGACCGATGTGACGAACATCGGCCAGACCCATACGAATCTCGAGTCCACCACCGCACAAGTCCGCGTACCAGGAGCTGGCGTTGACATCCGGTCCGTGCACCTGCACACCGTGACGCCGTGCATCGGCGACCAACGACTGCGGGGAGTAGAAGCCCATCGGCTGTGCCCGCAGCAGTCCCGCGCAGAACGCTGCCGGATGGTGCAGTTTGAACCACGACGAATAGAACACGAGCGATGCAAAACTCTGCGAATGACTCTCGGGAAAACCGAAGTTGGCGAAGGCGGACAGTTTCTCGTAGATACGATCGGCCGCATCCCCGACGATTCCGTGCAGCTCACGCATACCGTCGTAGAACTTTCCGCGCAGTTCGTTCATGCGCTCCGGGGACCGTTTGGAACCCATGGCTCGGCGGAGTTGATCGGCATCCGCAGCGCTGAAACCCGCGACATCGATCGCCATCTGCATGAGCTGTTCCTGGAACAGCGGAACTCCGAGCGTCCGATCCAGAGCCTTCTTCAACGACGGATGATCGAACGTGACCGGTTCGAGCCCGTTGCGGCGCTTGATGTACGGGTGAACGGATCCACCCTGAATGGGCCCCGGCCTGATCAGTGCCACTTCCACGACCAAGTCGTAGAACTCACTCGGCTTCAGGCGAGGCAACGTCGCCATCTGCGCGCGCGACTCCACCTGGAACACGCCGATCGAATCCGCTCGCTGCAGCATGTCGTAGACAGCCTTCTCGCTCAGATCGATGTCCGCGAGGTCGATCCGGATGCCTTTGTGCTCGTCGATCAGATCGATCATGTAATGCAGGGCCGACAACATCCCGAGTCCCAGCATGTCGAACTTGACCAAACCCACCGCAGCGCAATCGTCCTTGTCCCACTGGAGAACACTGCGGTCGGCCATCGTCGCCCACTCCACCGGACACACGTCCGCAATGGGGCGATCGCAGATCACCATGCCGCCCGAGTGAATACCGAGATGACGCGGAAACCCTTCGATCTGCCGCGCCAGATCCAGTACCGGAGCAGGTATGTCGCTTCCCTCCTGGTCACCGATGTTGGACCAACGGGTGACCTGCTTGCTCCACGCATCCTGTTGCCCCTGAGAGAATCCCAACGCGCGAGCCATGTCACGCACCGAGGATTTACCTCGATAGGTGATCACGTTCGCGACCTGCGCGGCATACGTGCGCCCGTACTTGGAGTAGACGTGCTGAATAGCTTCCTCACGCCTGTCCGATTCGATGTCGACGTCGATATCGGGTGGACCGTCCCGCTCGGGCGCGAGGAATCGCTCGAAGAGCAGCTTGTTGGCAACAGGGTCCACGTTGGTGATGCCGATGGCATAACAGACGGCGGAGTTCGCTGCCGAACCCCGCCCCTGGCACAGAATGTCGTTGTCCTTGCAGAATTTCACGATGTCGTGGACGACGAGAAAGTACCCGGGAAAACCCAACCGCTCGATGATGTCCAGTTCGTACTCGATCTGAGCGTGCGCCGCAGGATGTTCCGTCGGCGAGCCGTACCTGAGGCGCGCACCACGCAGCGCGAGATCACGCAGGTGACTGATCTCGGTATGTCCGGGAGGCACATCGAACGGCGGAAGCTTCGGCGCGATCAAGTGAAGATCGAACGCACACTCACGACCGAGCCGGGCTGCGGCGTCGACCACGCCGGGATGATGTCGGAACAGCGCAGCCATCTCCGCACCGGACCGAAGATGGGTACCACCGGTCGGTGCGAGCCATCCCGATGCCTCGTCCAAGCTGCTTCTGGCGCGCACCGCAGCCATCGCCATGGCAAGACGGCGGTTCTCCGGCGTCGCGTAATGGGCCGCAGTCGTGGCGATCACCGGAAGGCGGAAGCGGGCGGCGGCGTCGAACAGCGCGTCGTTGCGCTCGTCGTCCTCCGGCAATCCGTGATGAGTGAGCTCGACGGTGACACGGTCGGCGCCGAATCTGTCGACCAGGTCCCGGATGGCAGCATCCATCGCGTCCCGCCCGCCGTCGCGCAGGGCACGCCGCACGTGCCCCTTTCTGCACCCGGTGAGGATCTGCCAATGCCCACCCGCGGCATCGGACAACGCGTCGAAGTCGTACCGAGGCTTTCCCTTGACGCCACCGGCCAGATGCGCCGCCGCGATCTCCCTCGACAGTCTGCGATACCCCTCCTGGCCGCGAGCGAGCACGAGAAGATGCGTACCGTCCGGGTCGAGCTCACCTGCCCGCGACTTGTCCGTTCCCAGCGACAGTTCGGCACCGAAGACAGTCCCCACACCCAGCGCCTTGGCGGCCTCGGCGAACCTCACGACCCCGTAGAGACCGTCGTGATCGGTGAGGGCGATCGACTCCAGCCCGAGCCTCGCGGCCTCCTCCACCATCGTTTCCGGCTGGCTCGCCCCGTCGAGGAAACTGAACGCGGAATGCGCATGCAACTCCGCATACGGAGTTCCTGTCACGGGTGCCGAAGTGACCGACCCTTCGTACGCCGCACGTTTACGCGACCAGGCAGGACTGTCCCCGCCGTCGCCGACGATCTCGGGCTTGTCCGGCCGCGCAGGACGCCCCGACAGCACCCGCTCCATCTCCGACCACGTCGGTGGACCATCGTTCCAGCCCATGACCATCCCCTCGTTCATCGAGAACTCGAACAGCACGTTCGAACAGAGGGGGAAGACACCGTTCGAACGTGTGTTCTATTAGAGCGCACGGCACCGACAGAAATCAACGTGTCGTCTCCAGCCACTAGGCTCGCTCTGCGATCGCATGTAACTAGAGAGCTGGAGTGAGAACGTGACACGTTGGGCTTCGTTCGTCGTTTCCCGTAAACGCTGGGTGCTCACCATCGCCATCGTGGCGGTGGCCCTCAGCGGGGTATGGGGAATCGGCGTGTTCTCCAAGCTCAGCGAAGGCGGCTTCATCGACCCGGGAAGCGAGGCCGCCGAAGTCAGCACACTCGTCGCCGGCCTCGGGCAACCGACACCGGACATCGTCGCCATCTACACCGCACCCGAAGGCAAGACGATCGACGACATCGCACCCGATGTCACAGCCGTGCTCGACGAGTTCCAGAACGAATACTCCGTCGAGAACGTCACGTCCTATTGGACGGCGAACGCCGCAGCCAAGCAGTTCCTCCTGTCCAACGACGGCACCAAGGCGCTCGCGACCGTCACCCTCGGCCCCAAGTCAGGCGTCACGTTCTCGACGTTCGGCGACCTGCCGCCGAAACTCGTCGTCCCCGGCGTGACTTCGCAGTTCGCCGGCGGATCGGTGGTAGGAGTGTCCTTCAGCACCACGCTGCAGAGCGACCTCGTGCGATCCGAGGCGATCGCGATCCCCATCACCCTGGTGCTGTTGATCTTCATCTTCGGCGGCGTGGTCGCGGCCGCGGTGCCGGTGTTCGTGGGCATCCTCAGCGTCATCAGCGCACTGGCAATTCTGCGGGCGCTGACGGTGGTCACCGAAGTCAGCTCGTTCTCCATCAACGTCGCCTCACTTCTCGGGCTCGGCCTCGCCATCGACTACGGACTGTTCATCGTCAGTAGATTTCGAGAGGAGATGCGCGCAGGCGTCGACCCGCAGAACTCCGCAGTTCGCACCGTGCTGACCGCAGGCCGAACCATCGTCTTCTCGGGGCTGCTGCTGATCTGCGCATTCGCGGGAATGCTCGTGTTTCCGCAACCGGTCGTCAAATCGCTCGGATTCGGGGCCATGGCCGCCGTCGCCAGCGCGGCAATCCTGTCGCTGACGGCTGTTCCTGCCCTGCTCGCGATACTCGGTCATCGCATCAACTCGCTCACCTGGAGCCGTAGCGCATCCGACCGCGGCGACGCGCGCGCACAGAAGTTCTGGGGAGCCGTCGTCACCCGGGTGATGCGCACTCCCGGAATCGTCGCTGTAGTCATCGTCGCCGCACTGCTCGTGCTCTCAGCGCCGATTCTCAAGGTCACGCTGGGAGAAGTCGACTACACCGCACTGCCTCAGAACGATCCGGCTCGCGTCGCCGTCGAGACACTGAACTCCGAATTCCCCACCACGGGCGAAGGTGCCACCGTAGTTCTCCGCGGCACCGACGGGCAGAAACCCCAGGGCGCCCCGATCGCAGACATCACCCGCCAGGCAGAAGCCGTCGACGGAATTGCCCGGGTCCAGTTCACCGGGTCCGCGGACGACTTCGTCGTCGTCCAAGCAACATTCAGCGAACCCAGTGAAGGCAAGAGCGAAGTCGAATCGACCAGTGACGCCGTCGCTTCCCTGCGACAGATGACACCGCCGGAGGGCACCGAGATCCTCGTCGGAGGCTCGAGAGCTCTCGTCGACGACGGCAACGCAGCGATCGCCAAGTGGCTGCCGGCGATGATCGCGATCATGGTCGTCTCGACGCTCATCCTGTTGTTCCTCGCCTTCGGCTCGATCGTTCTCCCCATCAAAGCGGTCCTGATGGCAGGGCTGAGCCTCGGAGCCACCTTCGGTGTGTTGACCTGGGTCTTCCAGGAAGGGCACGGCGCCGAACTGCTCGGCGTCACCCCGGCACCACTCGAAGCGACATTCGTCGTCCTCATCCTCGCCGTCGTCTTCGGCCTGTCCACCGACTACGAGGTCTTCCTGATGTCCCGAATGGTAGAAGCCAGAGCCGGCGGCGCCACGACGGAAGAAGCAGTGACCGTCGGCGCACAACGGACAGGACGCATCGTCACCGCCGCCGCCCTCATCCTCATCGTCGTCACCGGCGCATTCACCATCTCCGATCTGTCGATCATGAGATTCCTCGGCGTCGGAATGATCCTCGCCTTGATCGTCGACGCCACCATCATCAGAATGCTGCTCGTCCCGTCACTGGTGAAACTGATGGGCGAAGTCAACTGGTGGGCGCCTGCATGGATGAAGAAAGTGCACGAAAAAGTCGGTATCGGTCACTGACCTCGCCGCATCCCTGTCTTCGTGGACCGAACGTGACGTTCGTTCACCTCAAGTGACCCAATGTGACGCTCGGTCACTTCAAGTGACCCAACGTGACGTTCGGTCACTTCAAGTGACTGAATGCCACGTTCGGTCCGAAATCAAGGGTGGCCGAGGAACTTACTATCAAGTAAGTTCGAGGGATGGCGAAGTACATCGTTACCGGCGGTACGGGTTTTCTCGGGCAGAATGTGCTGCCCCTGATACTGGAGCGCGATTCGGCTGCGGAGGTGCATGTTCTGGTTCGGCAACAGTCGGTTGCCAAGCTCGAACAGCAGGTCGCCGGGCTGCCCGGTGACGACAGGGTTCATCCGCTCGTGGGAGACCTCACCGAACCGGGGCTCGGGGTGAAGGAGGTGCCGTCGGATGTCGATCACATCGTTCATCTCGGCGCGGTGTACGACCTGACCGCCGGTGATGAGCAGTCCGGGGCGAATGTGGACGGCACCCGGGCCGTGGTCGATCTGGCGGTGGCGACGGGGGCGAGGTTGCACCACGTGTCGTCGATCGCAATTGCCGGTGACCATGTGGGGACGTTCACCGAGAACGATTTCGACAAGGGCCAGGGATTCCCGACGGCGTATCACCGGACCAAGTTCGAGGCGGAGGCGATCGTCCGCGATTCGGCTACCGATTGGCGCGTGTACAGGCCGTCCGCGGTTGTCGGCCATTCCGAGACCGGCGCGATCGACAAGATCGACGGGCCGTACTTCTTCTTTCCGTTCTTCGCCGAACTTGCCAAGTTACCGTCGATCCTGCCTGTCACAGTGCCTGATATCGGTGCGACCAATCTGGTACCGGTGGACTACGTTGCCACTGCCATCGTCGATCTGATCGTGCGGAATCCTCTGGGTCAGAGGGTGTTCCATCTCGTCAACCCCGAGCCTCAGTCGATGGTCGAGGTGTATTCCGCGTTCGGCGCGGCCGCGGGTTCGAAGGCCAAGGTCGTGGGGATACCGGGGGCGGTTGCTGCTCCTGTCGTCTCGCCGCGGACGAGGGTGGTCAAGAACGGTCGCGACGCCGTGCTCACACGGTTCGGTGTTCCACCCGTCATGCTCGATCATCTGACGCTTCCGACGGTGTTCACGTCCACTGCCACCCAGACTGCGCTGAACGGACTCGTTCCGCCGCCGTTGAAGTCCTATGCAGACAAACTGTGGACGCACTGGCAGCGCAACCTCGACCCGGACCGCGCGCGCAAGCAGGATCCACGCGGACCGCTGGTCGGCCGTCACATCGTCATCACCGGGGGTTCCTCTGGAATCGGACAGGCGAGCGCCGTGTCCGCAGCGCGCAAGGGCGCAACGGTTCTTCTGCTGGCGCGCGGCGCCGAGCAGCTGGAAAGCGTTGTTGCGGACATCCGTTCCTCCGGCGGGGACGCGTACGGGTATCCCTGCGACGTCACGGACACCGAGTCGGTGGAGCAGACGGTCAAGGCCATTCTCGGTGAGCACGGGCACGTGGACATGCTCGTCAACAACGCCGGGCGATCCATCCGGCGTTCGCTCTACCGATCGACGGACAGACTGCACGATTACGAAAGAACGATGGCCGTCAACTACTTCGGTGCCGTCCGACTCGTGTTGGCGCTACTTCCGCACATGCGTGAGCGCCGCTTCGGCCATGTCGTGAACGTCAGTAGCGCTGCAGTGCAGGGCCACACACCACGTTTCTCCGCGTACGTGGCGAGCAAGGCCGCTCTCGACGCGTTCTCCGACGTGGCTGCAGCCGAAACTCTGTCCGACGGAATAACGTTCACGACCATCCATATGCCGCTCGTTGCGACGCCGATGATCACACCCACCGGCGACAAGAACGTCGGCCCGGTGGTGTCACCGGAGAAAGCCGCGGCAATGGTGATCAGGGCGTTGACCGACAGGCCGAAGCGCATCGACACTCCACTCGGCACTCTCGGTCAGTTCGGCAGCATCTTCACGCCGAAGGGCAAGGACCGGACGATGCATCAGTTCTACCGGCGGTTCCCCGATTCGGCTGCGGCCAAAGGCGAAGTGACGGAAGACCAGGGCGAATCTCAGCCGATCCCTGTACCTCCGACCTCGACCTACGACGCGTCCAGCGCATCGGCGCGGGTCGGCAAGCTGGCGAGGCGACTCGGAAGGCTGGTTCCCGGAGCCAACTGGTGACGAGACCGGTGCCGATCACCTGCGTATCGAGCGCACCAGCACCGAACCGAAGCCGGCGGTCAGATACCCCAGAGATCCCAGCGCCAGAGTCCATTTGGCGATACTGACGGCCGAGGTGGCTCGCACGACCGAATCGGTGATGTGCTCGGGCCGATCCAGCAGGTGCAGGCCGACGATGTTCTCGACGTAATCTCCTGCTGCCGAGAGGACAGGAGCGAGCGCAAGCACACGTGCGGTGGCGGGCGGTATCGGCATCAGTTCACCCAACCGCTCGGCACCGGCACGAAGCGCGACGGCGTAGATCGCCGGGTGGACGAAATCCGGGTAGTAGTGGCTTCGAAAACGCGCGGTCTCTCGAGAGTCCATCTTCTCGAGAATCTCTCGATATCGTCGTGCCGACCACGCCGTCTGCACTTCGAGGACGCGGGGGCCGGCCGGACCGAGCAGCCGAACGATATTCGCTTGCGAGACAACGAAAAGCGCTGCACTGGCGATCAAGGGAACATCTCGCTTCGACAGACTCATGCACTGATGGTAGATCCTCACCGCGGATCATTCGTAGATACCTTCCACTCGCCACCCGTCGTCGCCGTAGAGAAGCAGCAGGGCACGGGTTTCTTCGAACAGCACCTGAACGCGCGCGCCCTGTGTACCCACGGTGGGATCCCACCAGCGTTCGTCGATCGGCCATGGTCCGGCCCATCCTCGTAGTGGCCACGCCTTGCTCCCCCACCGCAGTGTGACCGGGCGGGTGTCGAAACTTCCGCGCATGCCGACGTGCACGTCGTTGCCGTTCGCGTCCTCCAGCGTCACCCGAGGAGACGTGTCCATCACTGCTGCCGGTGCGGGCGCCGGGAGCCGGCCGGGCCAGGGAGCAGCAGGATCCGACAGGGGCACCAACTCGTCGCCCAGACTGCGCAGAGTCACCCGGTCGCCGGGGCCACGCCCCCCGCTCAGCACGCCGATTTTCACCGAGTCGCCGCCGAGAAGTCCCTGCACACGGACAAGGGCACGTCTGGCGCGTTCCTCCTCGTCGCCGACGCTTCCCCAGAGGCCGAGTTGGAGCTCACCGGCTGCGACCACCTCGACCGGTTCCAATCGCAGCATCGTGATGCCCGACGTCGGTTTGGCGACGCTACGCCCGGTGAGCCAGCCGTCGAGTTGCCACCGCACGCGGTCTGCGGTTCCTTCCGGGGTCAGCGGCTCGGCGCATCGCCATGTTCGCGAGAGGTTCTCGCCGTTGCCGGTGGATGCATGGACGAGCAGTCGAGTACAGGCAACGGCAGCGGCAGCCAACTTCGTGTGCAGTTTCTCCGCCATCCCCCTGCCCGCGAAGGCCGCTGCATCCACGCGATCGATCGGCGGATCGCACTGGTACTCCACGTTCAGGTCCGGTGGCAGGGCGCGAGCCGACGGTGGACGCTCCGCCTCACCCCTCGCGCTCCGATGGGCGAGCACGGCGTCGGTCCCGAAACGGGACGCCACATCACCGGGAGTAAGGGCCGCGAAATCACCGATGGTGCGCAGACCCAGACGTCGTAGGAGATCGATCAGGTCTTCCCTGTCCGCCGCGGCCAGACTGGGTTCTGCCGCCAGTTCCGACACCGGCAGCGGGGCGAGATAACGAGCCCCGCCGCCCCGGGGAACGATCACGGCATGCCTGGCTGCGATGACCGCCGTCGACAACTCGTCGGCGATCCCTATCTGACATTCGACGCCGGCCGCGGCCGCCTGATCTATCAACCGCTCGGCTGCGTTGTGCTCGGATCCGAAGTACCTGCTGACACCTCGGGCACCGAGGATCAGCAACCCCGGCCGCAGTACCTCCACACCCGGCGCAACCATGTCGACGGCTGCGGCGACCGGCTCGAACATCCGGCCGTCGCGATCCGAATCAGCCGTCACCACATGCACATCGGGACAGCGAGCCTGGGCCTCACGTTTGCGTAGACCCCGCCGTACACCGTGTGCGCGGGCAGGTGCCGAACATGCGATCACACGATTGGCGGACACCACCGCCACCGGGCTGGTCGCCGGAAGATCGGCGACGGCAGCAGCCGCGACCGCGGGCCAGTCCGGGCACCACAGCGCCAGCACCCGGCTCATGCCTGTTCCCATTTCATGCCAGCACCGCCACTCTGTCGGCACCGACGGCCGCAATGGACGGGACCTCGAACCACTCGACGCGGCCGCGCTCGGAACGTAGGTCGAATCGAGTGGAACGAGTGCGCATCGCCTTCCCCTGCGCGCGCACTTCCAACCGGAGACCACGAAGCCGCCCGCGGCCTGCACCGTCTCCGGTTCCGACACCGTCGACGCCGGCCACGGACGCATCGAGCCGCAGATCCACCCCGTCCCAGTGCCCGTCCGTCACCAGAAGCGACGCACCCTTGCTTCGAGCGCGTGCAACGACGGCACGTGCTCGCGACGGCGGCACCGACCTACCACCGAGACCGAGCACGACCAGGTCCACTCCGTCGAGCAGGATCGCGGCCACTTCCACCGGGTCCTCTCCCGGATCGGGAACCATGGCCAGTCTGTGCAACTGCGCTCCCATCTCGGACGCTGCGAGCAACCCGAAGCGCGGTTGACCGACCACTGCCACGTGACCGCCTGCAGCCGTGACCGACGCGACCATGCCGAGCATCAGAGAACCCGCGCCGGACACTGCGGTCACCGACCCTCGAACCAGGCCTCCGTGAGGGAGGACAGCCGCAAGCGCCTCCGGGACACTCAACACCTCTTTTGCAGGTGCGCGTGTGCTTTTCTGCTGTTCGAGGCGGTTGTCGGGCGCCGATGGCTCGGCCGACACAGGGGCACTCGACCGTGAAACCGAGGGACGGGCGACCGAGCGTGTTTCGCCCTTGGACGGCACAGCGGCCATGCGTCGCCGAAGATGTTCCACCCTCTCCGGCAACGACATGCTCTCCAGCGCAACACCGCCGTCACGAGCAACACTGCCGTCATGAGCAACACTGCCGTCACGAGCAACTCTGTTGTCGCGGGAGATACCGTGCCGAGAGTCGGCGGAAACAGACATGCTTACCTCCCCATGGTGATGGAATCGTGGAACTCGGCCCTCTTCCGAAGACGATGGGGAAGTCCCGCCTTCGAACAGACTTTCGAACACCCCCAAAGTTAAGCCGTTCCGGCGACCTCCGTCAAGGCAGCGACGAACCGGCTGGTGACGGCCGGGGCGGCGCGTCACGCCGGACGTCGCGGGCAGCGATGCTCACTGTCAACTAACCTGTGGGCGTGACCGAGCAGCAACGCACCGCACGGGTCGTCGGACCCGATTATCTCCTCGCCGGCAGATACCGCCTCGCCTACAAGCTCGGCGGTGGCGGAATGGGTGCCGTGTGGCTTGCGCAGGACACGCTGATGGGAAGAAAAGTTGCCGTCAAACAGGTCACCTCGACGATCGACCTGAGCGAGAAGGCCGCGCGCGAAGTCCGTAATCGCGCCATGCGTGAGGGACGGATCGCCGCGCGGCTGTCCAGCCCACATGCCATCGCCATGCACGACGTCGCGATCGAGGACGGAGAACCGTGGCTCGTCATGGAGTACATGCCGTCACGGTCGCTGGCGCAGGCACTGAACATCGCCGAGACGCTGCCACCGTACGAGGTAGCGCAGGTGGGCGCCCAGGTTGCCGACGCGCTCACCGAGGCACACGAGGCAGGTATCGTCCACCGCGACATCAAACCGGGCAACATCCTCATCGCCGACCGTGGCCGGACGCTCGGGATCGTCAAGATCAGCGACTTCGGGATCTCGCGTGCGAAAGGTGATGTGGAGGAGTCGGATTCGAGCGTCATCACCGGAACTCCCGCCTACTTCGCTCCCGAGGTCGCACGCGGACAGGATCCGACCGAGGCAAGCGACGTCTTCTCCCTCGGCGCGACGCTGTACACCGCGATCGAGGGCAGACCGCCGTTCGACATCGACGAGGACTCCATCGCACTGCTGCACCGAGTCGCTCGCGGCCAGATCATCTCGCCCAGCAGATCAGGAGATCTCACCCCGGCGTTGCTGCACATGCTCGAGCCGGACCCGTCTCGCAGGCCGACCATGGCACAGGCCAGAGACGAGATCATCCGGAGCGCGGTCAGCAGCAAAGGATCCATTGCGTCGCTTCGCGGTGTTCCACTCACCACATCGGACGGCGTCGTTCCGGGGTGGGCACACCGATCCACGCCCGTCGCGGAAACCCGCCGCCCGTCACGCGAATTCGGCAACACTGTCGCAGGGCTTCCCGCAGTGCGCTCGACCGGGCTCTCGGACACCACACCCAAGCCCTACGCCCCGCCCCCGTTCGACGTGCCCAAGAAGAAGAATCCGTTGGACAAGGTGCTCGATGCAGTCGACGACGCCGTGGGAGACAAGGTCGACATCCCGCCTGCGGTGATTCTGGGCGTGGGAGTGGCTGTCGTCCTACTGATGGTGGTGCTGCTGATCGTCCTCCTCTGAATCTCCGTCCAGGAATCGGAAGAACTGCGCGAGAACGCTCGGCGAACGACCGAGGCCGGAGAGCTATCGACTCTCGAACACGGCAATGGCGATCTGCACTCGGTTGGTGCATCCGAGCTTGGCCAACACTCTCGACACGTAGGTCTTGACGGTCGCGACACTCATGAAGAGCGACCCGCTGATCTCGGCATTCGACAATCCCTGCGCCACCGCGATTGCCACTTCACGTTCCCGATCGGTCAGCACGTCCAGTACATCGTCGGCCCCGGCCGTGCGTCGATCCTGCTCGCGCCAGGCCGACACGAGTGTTCCGACGGCCGACGGCGACAGCATCGACTCACCGTCCTGCACTCGCTTGACGGCCTCGATGATGTCCCGCGGAGGAGTGTCCTTCAGCAGGAAGCCGTTGGCGCCCAGCCGAAGTGCTCGAAGGAGGTACTCGTCGGTGTCGAATGTCGTGAGCACCAGGATCGCCGGACCTCCCGTGCTAGTCCTGAGCATCTCGGTTGCGGCCAGACCGTCCATGACGGGCATTCGTATGTCCATCAGAACCACGTCCGGCTCGAGCCGTCGAGCCGCGTCGACACCGCTCGCGCCGTCCGCGGCCTCACCGACCACCCGAATCGAACTGTCGGACTGCAGAATCATCGACAAACCCGATCGGACCAGAGCGTCGTCGTCGACGAGGAGAACATCGATCACCTCGGCCACGGCAACCATGCTTCCAGTACGTATCCGACCGACCCGTCGACGGTCTTCACCCCGTGTTCGAGCCGACCGCCGGCCAAGGACAGCCGCTCGGACAGACCGATCAGCCCCGTGCGAGAACCCGGCACGACCGAGTCGCGCCCGCCCAGCGCGTTGGACACCGACACGAGCATCCCCTCTCCTTCCGGCCGAATCGACACCTGCACTGCAGAGCCCGCCGCATGCTTGCGGGCGTTGGTCAGGCCCTCCTGAACGACACGAAAGACGTTACGCCCCATGGTCGCAGGAACGCCGCCCGCGTCCAACCGACTGTCGAAATCGACCACGACTCCGGCTGCGCGAACCTCGTCGATCAGCGCCGGTACGTCATCGATCGACGATCCCGGTTTCATCGGTGGTGAATCCTCGTCGGATCGCAGTACGCCCAGGATTTCCCGGAGATCGTTCAACGCACCGTGCGCACTGGTTCTGATGGTTCCCGCGATCTTCTCGATGTCGGCTGCATCGGCGTCGGACCGCACCTCGAGCGCACCGGCATGCAAACTCACCATCGAAATCCGGTGTGCCAGGGCATCGTGCATCTCTCTGGCAATCCGCTCACGTTCCTGGCCACGAACCCGATCTGCCCGGTCCGCCGCCGCAGCCTCCGCTCGTTCGGCGCGCTCGCGAAGCGAATCGATGACCTCTCGCCGCGCCTTGACGATCGCACCCCACGCCATCGGGATACTGAGCAGCGCCAAGCTCAGAATTCCCGTCGACACCACCGAGTCACCGACCGAGAAGAAGCGTGCGTACACCAGCGAAGCCACGAGATGCAGCGCAACGATCGCCGCGGTGACCCTCCACGTTCGCATCGATGCCACGGTGTAGATCGCCACCAACTCCGCGCCGCCCGCAGCGTCGGAGAACACCGTCAAGGCTGCGAGCACGAGCGCGATACCGACCGGCCGGCGCCGACGCCACCACAGCAATGCAGTCGCGACGACGCCGATCGCAACCGCGGTCGCCACACGCAAGTTCGAGAAATCGGCGGCGGTCACCCCGTCGAAGACGACCATTGCTGCGATGAACAGCGAGAACGCCATTGCGCCGAGATCGCCGGTACGCCGACGCGACACGGTCATCCGCGCACCAGCGGTCGCCAGTACTGCGTGCTCTTGCGTTCACGAACAACGATTCCCAACCGGTCCAGCGCCTCACGTAGCTCGGACGCATCCTCGCGAGACTTCTTCTGCAACGCCATTTCTCGGGCGCGCATCACGGCGTCGACCTCGGCGGGAAGCGTCGGCGATCCCGGAATCCAACGCTGATACAGGCTTTCGTACGGATCGCCCTCCACGAAGGAGTAGCCGTGTTCGACGAACACACGCTCCACCGCGGGTTCCTTCTCCTCGATCGGTGCGCGAACGACCTGACGCGACGCCGCGTCGAGGACGACGAGTTCCTTGCCGTCGACGAACACCGTCGACGCATCGGCCCGAGCGACCGACGTCGTCCGGCCTTCCTCGGTCAGACGCAGGCCCGACGCGGAGACGACGACGCGGAGACTGTCGTGAAATGCGAAGGCGACGAACGCGGCTCCCAGTGCGACACCGATCCCGGTGGTCAGATACTGCACCCACCAGTGCGACCACGAAGCAACGAACTCGAACACTCCCTGGAACGGGATCCACTTCTGCGACGCTGCCCACGGTGCCCAGCGTGGGAGAAAGAATCCGACGGCGCCACCGACCGCGGGCGCGACCACCGCCAGAAACACCCGGTCGGCGGTGGGAAGCCACAGCACCGATTCGCTCTTGTCCTTCATGACCTCGACGCTAGTGGCACCGAAGGTCGATCCGACAGTCTCCGAAAGTCTATTCCTGCATCCAGCCGTCAATCGATCCGACGCTTGTGGGCCCACCTGGTCAGGGCGTTGCGATTGGATTGCTGTGTCTTCCGCAGCACGTTCGACGCGTGGGTCTCTACGGTCTTGACCGAGATGAACAGATCCTCCGCGATCTCTCGATACGTGTAACCGCGCGCCAACAACCTCAACACTTCGAGTTCGCGCGGTGTCAGCGAATCCAGCTCCGGATCCAGCGGCGGCTCCGGAACGGCCGAATTGCCGGTGAAGGAGTCGAGAACGAACCCGGCGAGTCGAGGCGAGAACACCGCGTCCCCGCCTGCCACCCGCCGCACGCCGTCGGCCAGTTCGGCTCCTGAAATGGTCTTGGTGACGTAACCGCGTGCACCGGCTCGGATCACGGCGATGACGTCCTCGGCTGCGTCGGACACCGACAACGCCAGACACACCGGACCGGACGATATACGTCCGAGTACCGCCACACCACCGCCGTCGGGCATGTGCACGTCCAAGAGGACCACGTCGGGCTTGGTCGAGTCGATTCCCGCTACCGCGTCGGCAACCCCGCCTGCCTCACCGACCACCTCGATATCGCCTTCGCGCGCCAGTTCGGCTCTGACTCCGGAGCGGAACACTGCATGGTCGTCGACGAGAAAGACACGGAAGGTGTCGGTCACCGGGGCTGCTCCTGCGGTAGTGGTTGTTCGGACGTCTGCGATTCAGGGGATGTGATGTGGTCGGCAACATGAATCTGCCTGTCGGGAGCCGAATCGTGCCGGGGCATCAGGATGCGCACTTCGGTTCCTCTGCCCACGGTGGAGCGTACCGACACCTGACCACCTCGACGTTCGATTCTGCCGTGGATGGATTTGGCGAGTCCTTGCCGATCCGTCGGCACCAGGTTCTCGTCGAAACCGCTGCCGCGATCGCGCACGAAGACCGTCACCTTGTCCGCCTCGGTCTCGGCGAAGAGGTCGATGTTGGTCTCGCCGGAGTGCTTGGCTGCGTTGACGAGCGCTTCCCGCGTCGCGCCGAGCAAAGCGGTGAAGTGCTCACGTGGAAGCCCGGAGTCGGAGTTCTCGGCCGAGAGTTGCACGTCGCCGACTGTGATCGGCCGAACCGTGACGCCGTGCTGATCCTCGACCTCGCCTGCGATGGTCTTCAGCGCCTCGGACAGGGACGAATGATCGGTGTCCCCGCCCTCGAACAGCCACTTCCGCAGCTCTCGCTCCTGCCCACGGGCCAGACGCATCACTTCCTGCGGCTGATCCGACTGTTTCTGGATGAGCGCCAGCGTCTGCAGCACGGAATCGTGCAGATGGGAGGCGATCTCCTCGCGCTCGTCGTTCCGAATACGAGCCGACCGCTCGGCGTTCAAGGTGCGCCACAGACGCAACCAGACCGGGACCGTCAGCAGACCGGCCCCGACCAGTGTCACGATGACCGCGAGCAACGAGGACCTGATCGACGCGATGTCAACCCTGGCCAGCACCACGACGCAGAGTCCGAGGATGATCAACGTCGCGCCGCCGACGACACGAGCCCAGCTGAGGACGGTCGGCTTCTTCGGCATCCCGAGCAGAGACCTCGGACCTTCGGAGTCGAACTCCCGCCATACGAGCGCCGCACCGACGATCACCACGACGACAGGAACGAGTACCGACGCCGCCGTGCCGTTCAGCAGCCACGCCAAGCCGGCCGCGAGCCCGAGGCCGAGCGCCGCGAGACCCAATGCCCGCTGGCGCTCGGCCGAACTCGGCCGGTCCACGTCGTCACCTGCCGGGGTGAACACCCACAGCAACCCGTAGGCGAAGATTCCGGCGCCCGCCATGACGGCGAGCAACGCAAACGCGACTCGGACCTTGAAGACGTCGACACCCAGATGGTCGGAGAGTCCACCTGCGACTCCGCCCACGATCCTTCCGCCGCCGCGCCGGTAGAACTTCACCGGCTCGGCGCCCGGGGACGAGGACGCGGCATCGACAGGGAGCACGTCATCGATCCTGGCACGAATCGAGCCGCACCCGCATCAGGGTCTCCCCTGATTTCCGCACCGGACTGATGTCAGGACGGAATCGCGCGCCACTCCTCGGTTCTGTCGGCGGTCGCCTCGGCAAGAGCCTTCTTCGTGGCGTCGGCGTCGTAGTCCTTGCCGTACACCGGCGTACCAGGCTGCTGACGCCACGATTCTTCGAGCGTGCCGGCGTCCACCGGCTCGAATCCCAGAGCGTCGACGACGTCGAAGACGAGCTTCTTGCCCGGCCCGTCGGCACCCGCGACGGGAAGCGCGATTCTCGTCCGGGTGGACGCAGCGTCGGTTCCGGCGGGAACGCCCTTCTCGAGAAGATGCTTCCACCAGATTCCGTTGAACACCTTGAACACATCCGACGATCGATCACCGAAATGCTCGGCAACCCACACGCTTTCGGGCTTGCCGTTCTCGATCTCGGCGATCAGGCCGTCGCGCTGCTGCGGGTAGTAGTTGTTGGTCTCGATGATCGGCGCGCCTGGCTTGGCCGCATCGAGAATGTCCGACGCCAGGTCCGGGGTGTTCTTCTGTGGAATGCTCACGATAACGAGATCGGCGTCGGCGGCTGCGTCCTTGCTCCACACTGCCTCGGCGCCGGTGTCGGCAGCCAACTCGGCCAACGTCTCCGGTGCGCGCGAATTCGACACGCGCACGTCGTGTCCGAGTTCGGCCAGCTTGCGGGTCAGGGTGCCGCCGATGAGCCCGGCCCCGATGATTCCGATCTTCACGCGTTTCTCCTTCGTGATGCGAATGGTCGTTCTCGAAGTAGCAAGCCGTGGGATGCCGAGAACATTCCTGCAACTCGTGCGTGAAGGTAGGGAAAACATCAGGGCGATCCCCGATGGTCTCCGTGCACCCGACGGGCCACGATGGTTCCATGAGCAACTTGGCCGTCTCCGAACAGCTACAGCAGATGTGGCGTACGCGCCCGTATCGGTTGCCACAGCGTGGCCATGTCGCGGGTGTCGCCGCCGGCATCGGCTACCGCTACGGCGTCGATCCCGTCCTCGTTCGCGTCGCGCTCGTCGTCGGCACCATCTTCGGCGGAGCAGGCATCGTCCTGTACCTCGCCGCCTGGCTGCTCTTCAGCAAGGCAGGAGATGCAGCCTCTCCCGCCGAGTCGCTGATGGGCAGAGGCACCAGCTCGGAATCCAACACCAAGATCGTGGTCCTGATCGTGGCGCTGATCATCGCGGTCTCCACCCTGGGTCCCGTCGGTGTCGGATTGGGCGGATCCGGCGCCATCAGCATGGTCGCGCTTCTCGCCGGACTGTGGCTACTGCACCAGAGGCAGCCGCAACCACCCGAGTTCCTGCCCGGCGGTGCACAGGTCTACGCGCAACAGGATTTCCCGATCTCGTTCAACACGCCGTACACCCCGGCGCCGTGGGCAGGTGCCAACTACCGCCCGCCCAACTATCGACCCGCGGGCTACACACCTCCCGCGTACTCGCCGTACACGACACTGCCCACGACGTACGTTCCGTCCACACCCCCACCCACCGACCGGTCGACGGGTTCCGAGGTGAACCTGAACAAATCCGAGTCCGCGGCGCCGGCCCAGCCGACGGACACGACCACCGGCCCGACACCACCGTCGTGGGATCCGTTGGGCGTCGCCCCCTTCGCCTGGGACCTACCCGAACCGACGACTGTTCACCTTCCGGCGTCGACCACTCCGAAGAAGCGGCGCTCACGGTGGACGTCGAGTTTCATCGGGTTGGCCCTGCTCGCCGCAGCCGTCACCGGCGGCATCGCGGCGGCAACGGGGTCGGAGTGGCTCTCCCCCGCACGCATCGGGGCCGTAGCTCTCGGTGTCCTCGCCGTCGGACTGATCCTCGGCGCATTCCTACGCAAGGGGTACGGCCTGCTGGTCGTCGCATTCCCTGTACTCGGTTTCGTGATCCTCGCATCCATCGTGGGACCGGTGAACTTCGACGGCGCAACCAGCGGGTCGGTCGATGCACGGCCGACGACGGTCGCGCAACTCCAACCGTCGTACAGCATCGCCGGCGGTGACCTCCAACTCGACTTGCGCGGCCTCGCCCTCACCGACAACCGAACTGTCGCAATCGATGTCACCGGAGGAAACGCGACCATCTGGGTACCGTCGACGATGACAATCGACCCGACCTGCGTGGCAGTCATGGGATCGGCTGCCTGCGGATCCGGTGGCCTGCAGCGCGGCACCGACGCAGCCGAGGACGCCCCTGTTCTCACCATCGACGGAGATGTCCGTCTCGGAAACTTGGAGATCATCCATGAATAGCAGCGAGTACGGAGACAGTGACACCGACACGGCCGAAGAACGAAACGCGCGCACCCGACCCTCGGCGTTGCTGTTTCTCTCCGGACTCGTGGCCCTGCTGGTCAGCGTCAGCGCTCTGATCGGGCCCTCGGCCCTCGAGTCCCTCGGCAACGTTCAGTTCCGCTGGGTCTTCGTCGTCGCGGCGATCGTCGTCGGACTGGCCCTTCTCCTCGCCCCAGGCCGGGGCGGGAAGAAGAACTAGAGAATTCTCACTCCCACTCGATGGTGCCCGGCGGCTTGCTCGTCACGTCGAGAACGACTCGGTTGACCTCCGGAACCTCGTTGGTCACCCGGGTCGAAATGGTTTCCAACACCTCGTACGGCAACCTCGTCCAGTCCGCCGTCATCGCATCCTCGCTCGATACCGGGCGCAAGACGATGGGATGGCCGTACGTCCGGCCGTCACCCTGAACGCCGACGCTGCGCACATCCGCGAGCAGGACCACGGGGCACTGCCAGATCTGCTGATCCAAGCCCGCCGCGGTCAGTTCCTCACGGACGATCGAATCGGCCTGGCGCAACGTGGCCAATCGGTCTCGCGTGATCTCGCCGACGATGCGAATGGCCAGACCGGGCCCGGGGAAGGGCTGGCGGCCGACGATTTCCTCGGGAAGACCCAACTCGCGGCCCACTGCCCGGACCTCGTCCTTGAACAAGGTACGAAGAGGCTCGACGAGGTCGAACTGCAGATCGTCCGGCAGACCGCCGACGTTGTGGTGGCTCTTGATGTTGGCGGTGCCGGATCCCCCACCGGACTCGACCACGTCCGGGTACAGCGTGCCCTGCACCAAGAACTGAACCTCCGCACCCTGAGCAGCGTTGTCACCCAACACCTCAGCGACAGCACCCTCGAAGCTACGAATGAATTCGCGGCCGATGATCTTACGCTTCTCCTCGGGATCGGAGACGCCGTCGAGGGCACCGAGGAACGTGTCGACCGCATCGACGGTGACCAGCTTGGCGCCGGTCGACGCGACGAAGTCCTGCTGGACCTGCTCCCGCTCGCCCTCTCGCAGCAGACCGTGGTCGACGAACACACACGTCAGACGGTCACCGATCGCACGCTGCACCAAGGTTGCCGCAACCGCGGAATCCACACCCCCGGACAGTCCGCAGATGGCGTGACCGTCCGGCCCGACCTGCTCCTGGATCTGCTCGATCAATGCGTCGGCGATGTTGGCCGCCGTCCACTCCGCCTTGATTCCGGCTGTCTCGTGCAGGAACCGACCGAGGACCTGCTGACCGTGCGGCGAATGCAGCACCTCGGGGTGGTACTGGACACCGGCGAGCCTGCGCTCGGCGTTCTCGAACGCAGCCACGGGAGCGCCGGCGCTCGTCGCCGTGACCGTGAACCCTTCCGGAGCCTCCGTCACAGCATCACCGTGACTCATCCACACCGGCTGCGTCGCAGGAAGACCGTCGTGCAGGACACCGCCATCGACGGACAGCTGCGTCCGGCCGTACTCACGAGTCCCCGTGTGCGCGACGGTTCCGCCGAGTGCCTGCGCCATCGCCTGGAAGCCGTAGCAGATACCGAAGACCGGAAGATCGAGATCGAACACCTTCGCGTCGAGAGCAGGCGCGCCCTCGGCGTACACACTCGACGGCCCGCCGGACAGAACGAGTGCAACCGGGTTCTTGGCTGCAATCTCCTCGACGGTCGCGGTATGCGAGATCACCTCGGAATACACGTTCGCCTCACGCACACGACGCGCGATGAGCTGGGCGTACTGGGCACCGAAGTCGACTACGAGAACGGGCCGAGGCAGGGCGGGATCAGGCTGCTGCGATGCGGTCACCGGAACAGTCTAGTGGCGCGCGACAGGCTGGTTCCACGCAGCATCTTCTTACGCGGCACCGGTGGTGGCGGGTTTCGGAGAGCGGATCTCGACGATGGGCAGACGCAACGCTGCGGGCGCGGACACCGGCACCACCGGAGCGTTGGGAGCGATCGGCTCGATCCGTTCGTAAGCGAGACCCTGGCGCGGCCGTAGATCCTGCTCACCCTTGTTGGGCCACAGCGCCGCTGCACGCTCCGCCTGAGCACTGATGGTCAGCGACGGATTCACGCCGAGGTTGGCCGACACGGACGACCCGTCGACAACGAACATCGTCGGGTACCCGTGGACGCGGTGATACGGGTCGATGACGCCGTGCTCGGCGTCGGACGCGATGGCGCAGCCACCGAGGAAGTGAGCGGTCAACGGAATGTTGAACAGCTCACCCCATGTGCCGCCCGCGACGCCCCCGATCTTCTTCGCTATACGCCGCGTCGCGTCGTTGCCCTCAGGGATCCACGTCGGGTTCGGTTCGCCGTGTCCCTGCTTGCTGGACACCTTGCGACCGAACAGCCCACGCTTGGTGAAGGTGGTGATCGAGTTGTCGAGGTTCTGCATCACGAGCGCGATGATCGTGCGCTCGCTCCAGTTCTTGGTGTTCACCACCCTCAGGAAGTCGAGCGGATGAGCCAGCAGCGCGAAAACGAACTTGAGCCATCGCGGAATGCGCCCACCCCCGTCGGTCATCAGCGTCTGCAACAGGCCCATCGCGTTGGAACCCTTGCCGTAGCGGCACGGTTCGATGTGGGTGTTCGACGACGGGTGGAACGACGACGTGATCGCCACTCCCCTGGTCAGATCCATCTCCGGGTCGACCTTCAACTTGGCGGCACCGACGATGGATTCGGAGTTGGTACGCGTCAATTCACCGAGCTTGTCGGACAGACGCGGCAGTGCGCCGGTGTCCTTCATCTTGTGCAGCAAATTCTGCGTACCCCACGTGCCCGCGGCCAGGACGACGTGCGACGCGGTGTAGGTCTTGGGGTGCTTGCGAACCCACGCGCCGGTTCGCTCGGTGGCGACGTCCCACGTGCCGTCGGGCAGAGCACGAAGACCTGTCACCGTCGTCATCGGGACGATCTCGGCTCCGGCGCGCTCGGCAAGGGCGAGGTAGTTCTTCAGCAGTGTGTTCTTGGCGCCGTGGCGACACCCGGTCATGCACTCACCACACTCGATGCACCCGGTGCGCTCGGGACCGACGCCGCCGAAGTACGGGTCGCCGACCTTCTTGCCCGGCTCGTCGCCGAAGAACACGCCGACCGGTGTCTGAATGAACGTGTCCCCGACGCCCATGTCCTCGGCGACGGACTTCATGACCTCGTCGGCGGGTGTCATGTGCGGGTTACGCACGACACCGAGCATGCGCGTCGCCTGGTCGTAGAACGGACCGAGCTCGCTGCTCCAGTCGGTGATGTGCGCCCACTGCTTGTCCTTGAAGAACGGCTCCGGCGGCTGGTACAGGGTGTTCGCGTAGTTCAGCGAACCGCCGCCCACCCCTGCACCGGCCAGAATGAGGCAGTCACGCAGCAGGTGAACACGCTGGATGCCGTAGCACCCGAGCTTGGGCGCCCACAGGAACCGCTTCAGGTCCCAGCTGGTCTTGGCGAAATCCTTGTCCTCGTAGCGCCGTCCGGCCTCGAGGATGCCTACCTTGTAGCCCTTCTCGACCAAGCGCAGCGCCGTGACGCTTCCGCCGAAACCGGACCCGACGATCAGAACGTCGTAGTCGGTCGTGCGAGCCTGTGTCCCAGCTGTCCGTGTCTCCACTGTTGACCTCCGCGCCTCGTGCGTTACTCAGCCAGCTCCGCCGCACCGCGTATTACCTCGATGTGACTGCGACCACACTCTAGATGACAGCAGCGGCGAACTGACAACAACCCTGTGACAGTTGACACAAGCCACTGTAGCTGTAACTCCAAGTATCACCAACTGAGGTAAGGCTCACTCCGCGCTGCCCCAGGTGACCGAACGTCACGTTCGCTCGCTCTCGGCCCCCGAACGCGCGGCTTTCAGCCCACGCGCGCACTGCAACCCGCGCACTCGCTGCAACCCGCGCTCCCGGGCCCCCAGGTGACCGAACGTCACGTTCGCTCCCACCCGGCACCCGAGTTCCCCAGCAAACGACGAAGCGCGCACCCCGATTCGGGGTGCGCGCTGTCGAACGTGGGACAGAGAGGGTCAGGCTCGGACGTTCAGGCCGACTTTCTGGAATTCCTTGAGATCCGAGTAACCCGACTTCGCCATGGACCGGCGCAGACCTCCGACGAGGTTGATCGAACCGTAGGGCTCGCTCGACGGACCGTGCAGGACCTGGTCGAGGCTCGGGCGCTCACCGGCTGCGACGGGCAGGAGTGCGCCTCGCGGCATCGACGGGTGCGCTGCCGCGGAGGGCCAGTACCAACCGCCACCGGGCGCCTCTGCTGCCGCCACGAGAGGAGCACCGAGCACGGCGGCGTCCGCACCGCACGCGATTGCCTTGGCCAGGCCGCCCGACGTGGTGATGTCGCCGTCGGCGATGACGTGAACATAGCGGCCGCCGGTCTCGTCGAGGTAGTCCCGACGAGCTGCCGCAGCGTCCGCGATGGCCGTTGCCATGGGTACACCGATGCCGAGAACTTCACCGGTGGTGGTGCCTCCCTCGACCGACCCGTAGCCGACGATGACTCCGGCAGCGCCGGTGCGCATCAGGTGCAGCGCGGTGCGGTGATCGCTGACGCCACCGGCGATGACCGGTACGTCGAGCTCGGCGATGAACGTCTTGAGGTTGAGCGGCTCCTCGTCGCCGTGCGCCACGTGCTCCGCGGAGATGATGGTGCCCTGGATGACGAGCAGATCGATACCGGCTGCGACCAGCGCAGGCGTCAGGTTCTTGGCGCTCTGCGGGCTGACGCGGACCGCGACGGTGACACCGGCTGCGCGGACCTGCGCGACGGCGGCAGCGAGGAGGTCCGGTTGCAGCGGTGCTGCGTGCAGCTTCTGCAGGAATGCGACGGGAGCGTCGGCGTCGAAGTCGTTCTCGGCGATCGCGACCAGCTCGTCGAGCTTGGCCTGGACGTCCGTGTGGCGAGCCCACAACCCCTCGCCGTTGATGACGCCGAGGCCACCCTGCTTGCCGAGCTCGATCGCGAATTCCGGCGACACCAACGCGTCGGTCGGATGAGCCAGGACCGGAATGTCGAATCGGTAGGCGTCGAGCTGCCAGGCCGTGGACACCTCCTTCGACGACCGAGTACGGCGCGAGGGCACGATGTCGATGTCGTCGAGCTGGTAGGTGCGACGGGCTTCTCTGCCCATGCCGATTTCAACGAGGTCGCGCACGCGCGCCCCTTTCCCTAGGAGTTCGTCTTGAGTTCAGGCCGATGCGAGCGAAGTCAGCGCACGGTGTAGTTGGGAGCTTCCGCGGTCATCGTGATGTCGTGCGGGTGGCTTTCCTTCAGTCCGGCAGCGGTGATCTGCACGAACTGCGCCTCCTGCAGTTCCTCGATGGAGTTGGACCCGGTGTATCCCATCGCGGCACGGAGACCACCGGTCAGCTGATGGATGACCTGGGACAGCGGTCCGCGGTACGGGACCCGGCCTTCGATGCCTTCGGGGACGAGCTTGTCCTCGGCGAGGACGTCGTCCTGGAAGTAACGGTCCTTGGAGAACGACTTGGCCGCTCCGCGTCCCTGCATCGCCCCGAGCGAACCCATGCCGCGGTAGCTCTTGAACTGCTTGCCACCGACGAGAATCAACTCGCCCGGCGACTCGGCCGTACCTGCCAGCAACGAGCCGAGCATGGCCGTCGACGCGCCCGCAGCCAACGCCTTGGCGATGTCGCCGGAGAACTGGAGACCACCGTCGGCGATGACCGGAACACCGTGCGCCTTGCACGCGGCGACCGCCTCGAGGATCGCGGTGATCTGCGGGGCGCCGACGCCTGCGACGACGCGGGTGGTGCAGATCGAGCCGGGACCGACGCCGACCTTGACCGCGTCCGCGCCTGCCTCGACGAGTGCCAATGCGCCCGCGCGGGTCGCGATGTTGCCGCCGACGACCTGGACGCGTTCTCCTACTTCGGCTTTCAGCTTGCTGACCATCTCGAGCACCGACGAGTTGTGCCCGTGCGCGGTGTCGACGATGAGCACGTCGACACCGGCGTCGGTGAGCGCCATGGAACGCGACCACGCGTCCTGCCCGACACCCACTGCCGCTCCGACCAGCAGGCGCCCGTCGCGGTCCTTGGTGGCGAGGGGGTGCTGCTCGGTCTTGACGAAGTCCTTGACCGTGATCAGTCCGGTGAGAGCGCCCTGTCCGTCGACGATGGGGAGTTTCTCGATCTTGTGCCGACGGAGAAGACCGAGAGCTGCCTCGGCGGTGACGCCCTCGCGCGCGGTGATGAGCGGTGCCTTGGTCATCACGTCGGCGACGCGGCGGTTCTGGTCGACCTCGAAACGCATGTCACGGTTGGTGATGATGCCGACGAGGGCACCGGTCTCGTCGGTCACCGGCAGACCCGAGATGCGGAACCGTGCGCACATCGCGTCGACCTCGGCGAGTGTGTCGGTGGGCTTGCAGGTGACCGGGTCGGTGACCATGCCCGCCTCGGACCGCTTGACGGTTTCCACCTGGGACGCCTGATCCTGCAGTGACAGGTTGCGATGCAGGACGCCCATGCCACCCGCGCGGGCCATGGCGATGGCCATGCGCGCCTCGGTGACGGTGTCCATCGCGGAACTGACCAGTGGGACGCGCAGACGGATCTCGCGGGTGAGTTGACTGGAGGTGTCCACGGCGCTGGGAATCAAGTCCGACGCAGCGGGCAACAGCAGAACATCGTCGAAGGTCAAACCGAGCATGGCGACCTTGTTGGGGTCGTCGCCACCGGTACGGACGTGGGCTCCGGAACTACTCATGCGGATCTGGCCCTCCCTAGAGCCTGTGTGCCCTTCTCGCAGCGCGCGGGCGGTGCACCGGAGAAGACGGCGTGTTCGAAAGCGGATGGAGACAGTGCGGACGAAAAAACATGGACGCGTACGCTCGCTCAGCGCCTGCACACATGGTATCGGCTCCGCCGTTCGCTCGTGAACGCGCACCGGACGGCGTCGTTCGAGCAGGTCGACCGCACCCCGACTGCGGCCGATCGGCCGCCCGGTGGACCTCGTCGCGCGTCGACACGAAGCGTGAACGGCTGGCGCAGACCCACCAGTCCTGCGTACCGTGGAGGCGTGCGCGATCAACTGCCTCCAGGTTTACCGCCGGATCCCTTCGCCGGTGACCCCGCCGACCCCTCGGCCGCCCTCGATGCAATCGAGCCCGGCCAGCCTCTGGACCCCCAGGAGCGGCTCGCCGTCGAGGAAGACCTCGCCGATCTCGCGGTGTACGAGGCACTCCTCGGACACCGCGGTATTCGCGGACTCGTGGTGTGCTGCGAGGACTGCCAGCAGGATCACTACCACGACTGGGACATGTTGCGAGCCAACCTTCTCCAGCTCCTGGTCGACGGGACCGTTCGTCCCCACGAGCCTGCGTACGACCCCGTTCCCGATGCGTACGTCACATGGGACTACTGCCGCGGATACGCGGACGCGTCCATGAACGACGCTCTGCACGGCGACGGTTTCGAGAACTAGTCAGCCGATCATACGACTGATGCCCTACACGATTTTCGTGTAGGGCATCAGTCGTATGCGGTGCAGGGCCGGAGGGCGATCAGCCTCCGTTGGTGTCCAGCGTGTCGATCCGGGGAGCAGATGTACCGTCACTCGAACCGCTGGCCGTAGCCGTCGTCTCACCGGTCTGATTCAGAATCGTCGGCCCGGGAGGCGTCGTGGTGACTGCGGGCGGCTCGGTCGTCGGGAGAACCGGATCGCTGGTCGAAGGAACCTGCGACGGGTCGACCGTGCCGGAGACCGGCGGAGGCAGCGGATCCGTGGTGACCGGAACCGAGCCCAACTCGGGTGCACTCTGAACGGGCGCAGGCAACGTCGGATCGACCGGTAGCGGCAACTGCGGAGGAATCGTCGGGATGATCGTCTGGAGTTGCTCGATCAACCGCTGCAGCCAGATCTCCAGATCCGTGCGCTGCGCGTCGTCGGTGACCGCGCCGGCCGCACCCGACGCACCGTCGAGCAGAGCCTGTGCACCTTCGACGTCGCCTGCTGCGATCAGCTGTTCTGCCTGCTCGAGCTTCGACGTCGTGTCGATCTGCGCGACGGTCGAATCTGCTTGCTGCGAGAACACCACGGACTTGACGCTCCACAGCGCGTCGCCCGGGGAGGAGTTGTAGGAGAAGACGACCAAGCCGCCCATCACCAGCGCGATCGCCGCTGCGGCGCCCGCTACCGGGCGGAGCAGACGCTGACGTCCGCGACTCGACGCCTTGCGGCGTAGCCCTGTCGCGGCAATCTCCTGATCGACGGCTGCCGCCACTTCGTCGAGGTCGGGACCTGCGGGGAGCGCGGGGTGGACGATTTCTGCACGCCAGTTGGCGAGGAGCAGAGCGAGCTGGTACTCGTCCGCGTCGTCCGTCGCGATCGGTCCGTCGCCACGGATTGCCTCGATGAATTCCTCGTCTCGGCGTACCGCTGCGATGTCCACCGGACTCGAACCCACGAGGGTGCTGTCGAGAGAATCCTCGGATGGCGTGGAACCATCCGGGCGGCCGATACGGGGAATGCCATCACGGCCGTTGTTCCTAGCCATACATTTCACCCGCTTTCACAACTTCGTTCTTCAGTTTCGCGATGGCTCGGTGTTGAGCCACGCGGATGGCACCTGCGGTACTACCCACTGCCGCTGCCGTTTCCTCGGCCGACAATCCGACGACGAGTCGGAGCACCAGAATCTCTCGGTGCTTGGCGGGCAAGGTGTCCAGCAGGGCGGTCATCTGTCTACTCGACTCGGAGTCCAGAGCTCGCTGCTCCGGTCCGTGTTCCGTCGACACGACATCTGGTACTTCGGCGGCCGGGTCCGATTTGTTACGGGAGGCGCTTCGATGTGCGTCGGCGACCTTGTGGGCGGCAATGCCGTACACGAAGGCCATGAACGGTCGGCCCTGGTCCTGATAACGCGGCAGGGCGGTCATGACTGCCAAGCAGACCTCCTGAGCCACGTCGTCCGCCGAGAGCTGACCACGCTCGGCGGAGCCCACACGTGCGCGGCAGTACCGCACCACGAGCGGACGGATGATTTCCAGAACTCGGGAGAGTGCGGCTCGCTCGCCCTGCGCTGCGGCAGCGACGAAGGAGTCCAACTCCTCACCCGTGTTGTTCATCGCTCAAGGATTCCCCGCGTTACAGTGACGCCGCCGCATCTCGACAGCGCTTCCACCCGAAGTGGAACCTAGTAAGGATAGCGACCTTCACCCCACTCGATCGAACCACTCGGTCCGTGACTTCACACGGCCGTGAACCGACCACCGCGCCGAGCCAGCTCCGCCTCGCACTCCCGCGCGACCGACTGCGCGGCCGCTCCTCCCCCGACGCCGCTCCACAACATCGCTGCCGCCCAGCGCAACGGTAGGAGTCCGTGCACCTCGCAGGCATCGAGTACACGCTGGGCGCCGTCACCACTTCGTGACAGATCTCCCACGGAGCTGTAGGCGGCAGCCAGCACGAGGTCGGTCTTGACGATGTGGCGTAACGAATCGATCTCGTCGGCACGCCCGCGCGCGTCGAGCGCATGCCGGACCGCGTCGGGCCCATTTCCCGAGAACATCGCGAGTTCCGCGCGGACCCACCCGAGCCTCAGATGTTGACGCCACAGAACGTCCTCGCGCCCATCTCGCGCCACGATGTGCTCGCATCGAGTCAGCAGCGCGTCCGCGGTGCCGAATCTGCCTACGCCGAGGGCGTCCGCGGCAAGGCCGACGAGAGCATCCGCTCGCGCACGAACGACAGCAGCCTCATTGCCGTCCTCACCCGACGGAGAACTGCGCTCGTCGAGCCCGACCGCAGCGATCGCCGTCCCGTCCACCCGCGCCGCTGCACTGTGCACTCCCCTCTGCCGTATCCATGATGCGCGAGTCGAATACATCTGCGACCGCAGAGACGGAGGAACAGGGCCCGACAGCGCAGCCGCATCGAGCTCGGCCGACGCGGCGAGGTACCTGCCTTGCCCACCGAGTGCGACGGCGCGGTCCCACCGCTCGCGGACGGTCGATGCAGCGGGCAGTGGCCACATACCGGGTTCGGTGCCCCAGGCAGCGCGATGAAGCCGATCGTCCATCGTGTCGACGTTACGACCCGGAGCGGCCCCTGCGACCGTGAGGCTCGGCATTCCTCTCGGTTCACCGTCGAATGGATGGATACTCCTGGCCGCTTCGTGCCCATCGCCGAGTATCGTCGAATCCGTCGCGCGACATTCTCGTTTGTTTCACGGAATTAACATGCGCTCCCGGGATGCATTTGATGAGCGCTTTCTGACGAGAATGTAGCCGTAAGGTTAATCGCGGGATTCACTACCCGGGGACCAGTGTTGCTCGCGACCTGATCGAGTCGTTCGAATCCGGCAGACGAATTCCGCGATCCTTCTTCCGACACGACCACGAACCTGCAGGCCAGTGCCCTTTGCTTTCGATCGTGACCGAAGTCCGTCAGACCGCTGTTCATGCTGCGACCGAGAACTCCTCAACGAATCGACCCATGAAGTTGTGTCGAAGTAAATGTCGCCCGCGTTAATTTCTCGAGATACGACTATGCACCTCGCCACGGCGATGGCCTATTGACTCGATTTCATCGCCACGAATAACGTTGGCGTTGTTCACGACAACCGCGATTGCAGTATCTCGCGGAACGAGTTCACCACAAGTTCGGCGCCGCCGCCGGACGAAACCACGAATTCGCATTTCTTCTGTCTTCCACAGGAGCGTCGCCGCATCCGTTGCGGCGAGCAGACACCCTAGGAGTTCTCATGCCGCAGCCGAATCACCTCCCTGGGCCCAATGCAGATATCTGGGATTGGCAGATGCACGGTTTGTGCCGTGGCGTCGACTCGTCGATGTTCTTCCATCCGGACGGCGAACGCGGCCGAGCACGTGCTCAGCGTGAGATGCGTGCCAAGGAGATGTGCCGAACCTGCCCGGTTCTCGCACAGTGCAGGTCCCACGCGCTCAGCGTCTCGGAACCCTATGGAATCTGGGGCGGAATGTCCGAGACCGAGCGGGAGATGTACGCACGCCACAACCGTCGACGAATCGCGGTGTAGCAGGACCACATACGAGAAGCCGGG
>NZ_JMEX01000005.1:1084591-1449390 GCF_000760735.1 Rhodococcoides fascians A44A
CTCTTCCTCGGCAGGCTTCTCGACGACAGCACTCTCGGTCGTGAGAATCATCCGCGCAACGGACGCTGCGTTGACGACCGCAGAACGGGTCACCTTGACCGGATCGACGACACCGTCGGCGAGCAGGTCACCGTAGGTCAGGGTCGCGGCGTTGAAGCCGTGGCCCTTGTCGAGTGCCGCGACCTTGCTGACCACGACGGATCCGTCGATGCCCGCATTGGTGGCGATCCAGAACAGCGGCGCGTTGAGTGCAGTACGCACAACAGCGACACCGGTCGCTTCGTCACCCGTCAGACCGAGGTTGTCCGCGAGCGACAACGCAGCCTGTGTCAGTGCCGAACCGCCGCCGGGGACGATGCCCTCCTCGACAGCAGCCTTGGCTGCATTCACGGCGTCGTCGACGCGGAACTTGCGTTCCTTCAGCTCGGTCTCGGTTGCCGCGCCGACCTTGATGACGGCAACTCCGCCGGACAGCTTCGCCAGACGCTCTTCGAGCTTCTCGCGGTCCCATTCGGAATCGGTTGCTTCGATTTCACGACGCAGCTGGGCGACGCGGGTGTCGATGTCCGCCTGCGTGCCTGCACCGTCGACGATCGTCGTGTCGTCCTTGGTGACGACGACGCGGCGAGCGGTTCCGAGCAGCTCGAGGCCTGCTTCCTTCAAGCTGAGGCCGACATCGGCGGTGATGACCGTACCGGCCGTCACGACAGCCAGGTCGTCGAGGAACGCCTTGCGGCGGTCGCCGAAGAACGGTGCCTTGACTGCAACTGCCTTGATGGTCTTGCGGATCGAGTTCACGACCAGCGTGGACAGGACTTCACCCTCGGTGTCCTCGGCGATGATCAGCAGAGGCTTTCCGCTCTCGGCGACCTTCTCCAGCAGGGGAAGGAAGTCGGGAAGGGAGGTGATCTTGTCGCGGTGCAGCAGGACGTAGGCGTCCTCGAGCACTGCCTGCTGCGAGTCGACGTCGGTGACGAAGTACGGCGACAGGTAGCCCTTGTCGAAGCGGACGCCCTCGGTGACCGACAGCTCGGTGCTCAGCGTCGAGGACTCCTCGACGGTGACGACGCCGTCGGCGCCGACGCGAGTGAGTGCTTCACCCACGAGCTCGCCGATCTCCGGGTCACGCGAGGACACCGTGGCGACCTGCGCGATTGCTTCCTTGCCCTCGACGGGTGTCGCTGCCGCGAGCAGTGCCTCGGCAACCTTGTCGGCCGCCTTGGCGATACCGGAACCGAGTGCGATCGGGTTGGCGCCCGCCGCGATGTTCTTCAGGCCCCCGCGCACGAGTGCCTGCGCCAACACGGTGGCCGTGGTGGTGCCGTCGCCCGCAACGTCGTTGGTCTTGGTGGCGACGCTCTTGACGAGCTGCGCGCCGAGGTTCTCGAACGGGTCTTCGAGGTCGATCTCGCGGGCGATGGAAACGCCGTCGTTGGTGACCGTGGGGCCACCGAATGCCTTGGCGAGCACCACGTGTCGTCCGCGCGGTCCGAGCGTCACCTTGACGGCGTCGGCCAATTTGTCGACGCCACGCTCGAGGGCCCGGCGGGCTTCCTCGTTGAATTGGATTTGCTTTGCCATGTTTCGGTATTACTCCTTCGAGTCAGTGAACTCGATTGAACGCACTCCGCCCCGGGACCGAATCGAAATCGGGTTCCGGGGCGGGAAGCGTTTACGGCCTACTTGGCGATGACAGCCAGCACGTCACGTGCCGACAGGATCAGGTACTCCTCGCCGGCGTACTTGATCTCGGTGCCGCCGTACTTGCTGTAGATGACGGTGTCGCCTTCTTTGACGTCGACCGGGATCCGGTTGCCCTTCTCGGTGACACGGCCTTCGCCGACAGCGACGACGGTGCCTTCCTGAGGCTTCTCCTTGGCTGTGTCGGGGATGACCAGACCGGAGGCGGTCGTCGTCTCGGCCTCGTTGGCCTGGACGAGGATCTTGTCCTCGAGCGGCTTGATTTTCACGCTCGCCACGTTGAGCCCTCCATTGTTATGGGGTACGCGTCCGGGGTCGGATCCCCGGACTGCTGTGTTTGTACTGCACGTTCACTGCTCTGCGCTTGTTCCCGTCGTCGCGGGTTCCGGGACTTCGCGCATCGCTGTCTAGCACTCTATACACGCGAGTGCCAGCACTCAACCCCTAAGGGTGCAAGGCCGTCGGCGAGTCGTACGCCCGCAGCGAAACCCCGTCGACCACGGCACTCACCAGCCGTTGTGAGCGGAAATGTAGGCCAGGGGAAACTTTCGTACGCACGTGTGGAGGCCTGCCGCCCCTCGACGCAGGGGCGGTGCTGCGTTTCACATTCGCTTGGGCGCTTCTGTAACGTTAAGATAACGAGACTCCGATATGTCCACCGGACGTAAGAAGCGAACGCAGGCACAGCACGGGACCGACAGGACGGGAGGTGGACGGTGAGGACTGCCATCGGCGTATCCACCGGCACCGAGGTCGTCTGTGCCGCTTTGGTCATCGAAGAGGACAACGGTTCCCGCACGGTCGAATACCGCACCGTCTCCGCCGACAGCGAGGTCAACACCGACGTCGGCGATCTGGTCGCGTCGGCAATCGATGTCGTGCTGGCCCTCGCTCCGCCGCCCGACGGCGTCGGTGCCCACACGGGTGAGCGGGTTCGTCCCGAGGCCATCGCGGTCACCCACCGCACCGAGGACCACGCCGCATCCATCAGGTCGGCGTGCGGACGCTCCACCCATACCGTCGTACTCGTGCCCGAGACGGCCGCCGCGCATGCGTTTCTCGACGATGCGGGCTCGATCGCGCGTTACCGGACGGTGACCGTCGTCGACGTCGGCGCCACCGGGACCACCGCGTCGGTCATCGACACAGCCTCCGGCGAGGTTCGCCATGCGGAACGCACGTCGCAGTTCGGCGGTGATCTCGCGGACCGTCTGGAGTGGGATCTTCTCGAACGCGGTGGAAGCGACGACGGCCGGGACGAGTTCGAGACCGCACTACGTCCACACGTGGTGAAGGTCGGACACTTCGCACGCCGAGTCGCGGCATCCGCAGGTGCCGATGCAGAGGCGGTCGTCCTCATCGGTGGAGGGGCTCGCATCCCGTCCATCCGCGCCGTTCTCGTGTCGGTGCTGGATCTTCCGGTGATCCTCCCGTCCGACCCGGACACCGTCCTCGCGCAGGGCGCGGCCCTGCTTGCGTTGCACGCCGCCCCAGGACGTTTTCCTACCGTCACCGACGGTAGAGGTTCGAGTGCGCGGTCGTTCGGCCGTTACGGCACTGCGCTCGCGGGGGCCTTGCTCGTCGGCGGAATCGTCTTGGCCTACGGAATCCAGACTCTCACTCCCAGCAACGATTCCGGCGTTTCGCCCGCGGGTTCGGCCGCAACGACGTCCGAGGACGTCGAGGCCGTGAACGTTCCCGCCGGAGACGACAACCCGATCGGTGCGCCGCCGACCGGCACCCGCGGCTCCTCGGCCGCGCCCAGCACCGGATCGCCTCGGCCGCCGGTCGTCGACTCGACGCAGTACACGTCGGGCAGCACCACCCGACCATCGACGACGCCGTCGCTGCGTCCGGCTCCCGATCTCCCCGTCATACCGTGGCCGGCCAGCCCGCCGGAGCAGTCGACGACCCGGCCCGCGCCGCAGTCTCCGACATCACCGCCCGGCGGCGGAGTGGACTCCCCGCCGACCGACGATCCGGGCGAGACGGTGACCACCCCGCCGGTGACGACGCTGCCAGTGACAACACCTCAGCCGCCCACCTCGGCACCGGGTGGGTCTACCGAACTCAGCCCTCCTCCGTCGACTCCGGGGAGTATCCCGACCACCGATGTCAACGGAACGCCGACGACCCCGGGCTTGAGCCCTCCCACCACCGTATGGTCGCCCCCGCCGAACGCCGGGGCTTCGGACGAGGACACTGCGCAACCGACGCCGTCGCGCGCTCCGAGCACGTCGTCGACCACACAATCGGACACGGCCGGCGGAGCGACGACGCCGACTGCGTGACCGGACAGTTCGCTATCGGGCAGCGGTGATCCGACTGGTGGACACGGGCAGTCCCGGGTCGGTGGCCACCCGCAGATCCGACGGCTCGGCCCCTCGCGCGACGAGGTGGGCGCCGAGCGCCGCGATCATGACACCGTTGTCGGTGCACAGCCGCGGTCGTGGAATCCTGAGCGTCAAACCTGCTTGCTCACAGCGCGACCCGATGAGAGATCGAATGCGTGAGTTGGCCGTGGCGCCACCACCGAGGACGATGGTGTCGACACCGACGTCGGTCGCGGCGCGCACGGCCTTCATCGTCAACACATCGGCGACCGACTCCTGGAACGAGGCGGCCACGTCGGCGACCGGAACGGCGTCTCCCGCTCGCTGCCTGGCTTCGACGAATCGGGCCACGGCCGTCTTGACCCCGGAGAACGAGAAGTCGTATCGAGCATCGCGCGGTCCGGTCATACCCCGAGGGAACGCTATGGCGGTCGGATCCCCTTGCCGCGCAGCGTCGTCCAGAGCCGGACCACCCGGGTAGCCCAGGCCCAACAGCCGGGCCACCTTGTCGAACGCCTCCCCCGCGGCGTCGTCGACGGTCGTCCCCAACTCGACGATGGGCTCGCCCAGATCGTTCACGTGCAGAAGATGTGTGTGGCCACCGGAGACCAGAAGCGCCACGCAGGACGGCATCGGCCCGTGTTCGAGCGTGTCGACGGCGACGTGTCCACCGAGGTGATTCACCGCGTAGAACGGCACACCCCAGGCAGCCGCATAGGCTTTCGCTGCAGCGACTCCCACCAGAAGCGCTCCGGCGAGACCGGGTCCGATGGTGACGGCCACCGCGTCCGGTCGATCCAGGTCGGCCGCGGCGAGCGCACGCCGCATCGTCGGAACGATTGCTTCCAGGTGCGCGCGGGACGCCACCTCTGGAACGACGCCGCCGTAGCGCGCGTGCTCGTCGACACTGGAGGCGACCTCGTCGGCCAGGAGTTCGCACACTCCCGAGTCCTTCCATCGAACGATGCCGACTCCTGTTTCGTCACAGGAACTTTCGATCCCCATCACGTTCATGCGGTTGCACCTGCCCTCGGATCGGGCCGTTGCATCGTGTAAGCATCTGCGCCACTGGGTTGGTAATAGTTGCGGCGGGTGCCGACCACCACGAAGCCTTCTCGGACGTACAGTTCGATCGCGGGTGCGTTGTCGGTGCGCACCTCGAGAAAAACCGAACCGCCGTGAGCATCCGCTTCGCTCAGCAGTCGGTCCATGAGGGCGCCACCGATTCCGCGGCGATGCGCGCTCGGGTCGACACCGATGGTGTGCACCTCGGATTCCGCCGAGGTGCCGTGTCCGAGCAACGCGATTCCGGCGTACCCCAGAAGCTCTCCGTCTTCTCGCGCCGCGAAGTAACGATTGTGCGGCGCAGCGAGTTCGGAGAGAAACGCCTGTTCGGTCCACGGGTCGTCACCCGGAAACAGGATGCCCTCGAGTTCGGCGCACCGCGGCGCATCCGACCGGACCATCGGGGTGATGTCGACGCTCATCGGCCTGCTGCCTTTGCGGCCTCGCGCTCGGCGATCGTCTTGGCATCGGGCCTGCGCAGGTACAGCGGGATCAACGGCTCGGGGGTGATTCCCGACGTCAAACCGTCGGCCGCCGTCAGGACCAGACTCGCGGGTGTGGGCGACTCGGCTTCTGCCGCAGGGAGATCGAACAATCCGACATGCCCCGCAGATCCGGCGACCATGGTTGCGTCACCGGGATCGACCAGAGCGGGGGCACCCACGTCCGGGCCCGACACTCGCACGCCGGCTCGGTACCGCGCCGAATAGACTTCACGGCGGCGTGCGTCGGTGACCACGAGCAGCTCGGCCACGGTGTCGACCTGCACCGCGATGGCATCGAGACTGCACACGCCGTGCACCGGGACGCCGAGTGCATCACCGAATGCCGCGCCGGTTGCCATTCCGACGCGCAGGCCGGTGAACGGACCAGGGCCGACGCCGACGACGACGGCATCGAGATCTGCAGGCGTCAGGTTTGCCTCGGCGAGGCATTCGAGAATGTTGGGCGTCAACACCTCAGCGTGCAATCTGGCATCGACGACGACTCGGGCTGCGAGGGTGTGCGCGACACCGCCCTCGAATCGGACGACACCGGAGGTCACAGCGGGCGTGGAGGTATCGACGGCGAGAACGAGCACGGTATCTCAGAGTACCCGCACGAGCACGGCGGGTCAGTGCTGGGCGATCCGCCGCACCTGTACACGACGAGTGTCGGACTCCGGATCACGACGGATGCGCACGGAGATGTGGGAATCGGCCAACTTCTCCACCAATCCCTCTCCCCACTCGACGACGACCACGGCGTCTGCGAGGTCGGAATCGAGGTCGAGCGCATCCAACTCGTCGAGCGCGGATTCGCCGGTCATCCCCAGTCGGTACGCGTCGACGTGAACCAACGTCACCGGATCGAGGCCCTCGCCCCGCCGGCCCGGTCGATGCTCGCGAGCGATGACGAACGTCGGTGAGCTGACACGTCCCTGGACGCCGAGACCCGCCGCGATGCCGCGTGTCATCGCGGTCTTGCCCGCACCGAGGGGGCCGTCGAGAACAACGAGGTCACCGGCGGTCAGGTGCCGGGCGAGTTGCTGTCCGAACGCTTCGGTGTCGGTCGCCGTCTCGAGAAGGCGCTCGGTGCCGTCGAACATGTCCGTGTCGGTGTCCGCGCCCGGGTCCGTGAGGTCAGACAATGCCCCTCCTACCGGATCGACGCTGTGCCCTCAGCTCCATGGCTCGGGTTCCGAGCCGCACCAGTGCGGCGTTCACCTTGTCCGGGAATTCGAGCTGAACGAGGTGGCCGGCCTGACGAATCCGCACCATCTCGGCTTCCGGAAGTGCATCGGCGAGCGCAACCGAACTGTCGAACGGAATGATCCAATCGTCGTCGCCGCACACGACCGTCGTCGGAATGCGCAGCAGCTCGGCGAGCGCATCGCTCTCGTCGTGCAGTTCCAACGTCTCGAGGAAGTTCACGATGGTCACGACGGAGGTGTCGTCGATCATCTTCTGCGAGAAATCCACCAGCCGCGGACTCACTCGCGTTCCGTAGGACGCCGCGCGCAGAACCGGTGCGATGAGCGTCTTCGCCGCGCCGCGGCCGAACTGTACGACGCCCGGCGAGGTGCGTACGGCCAGCCGGAACGCGTCGACCACAGGGTTGTCGAGGCTGCGACCGAGCCCTGTCTCCGCCAGGCCTGCCGCCGTCGTCGAGATCAATCCGACCCCGACGACCCGCTCACGGACCAGTTCGGGTTTCTGCCTTGCCATGGACAGGACGGTCATCCCACCCATCGAATGCCCGATCAGCATCAGGTGTCCTCGCGGCGCGACAGCGCGGATGACCGCGTCGAGGTCGAGGCCGAGCTGGGCGATCGTGCAACTCTCCGGCGTCGGGATCCCGGACTTGCCGTGTCCTCGCTGGTCGTAGAACACCATGCGCACCTTCGAGCCCCACTCCTGCTCGAGCGCCTGACGTTGGAAGTGCCACGACGCCATCCGCAGGCAGTACCCGTGGACGAACACTGCGGTGATGGGCGCGTCGGTGGGCCCGACTTCCCGCACGGCCAGCGGAACTCCGTCGTCGGCGATGACGATCGATCCTCGGTCGGCGTCCATCAGCTCGAGGTTCTCGCCTGCGAGCGGGTCCTTGTTGGACCTCAGCAAAGTCTCGCGCAGCGCGATCCCGACACTGCCGAAGATCCCGAAGCTCTCGGCCAACTTCACCGAGCAACCTCCTCGGTCGTGTCGGCGGCATGTCGCTCGGTCGACGCCGAGTCGGACCCGACGTAGCGTCTGCGTGCCCGTCCGCCTATCCCGGTGACCACCTCGTAATGAATGGTGTCCAGTACGTCGGCCCATTCCTGCGCTACGGGGGCGTCGTTCTCGCCGGAGCCGAACAGCACCGCCGTGTCGCCTTCGACGACGGATCCGCCGTCGGGTCCGAGATTCACGACGAACTGGTCCATGCAGACTCGACCGACCGACGGATACCGTCTGCCGTCGATGGTGACGTCGAACCGACCGCTGAGTGTGCGTCGCACACCGTCGGCGTAGCCCATCGGTATCAGCGCCACGACGGTGTCCTCGGGTGACGTCCACGTGTGGCCGTAGGACACGCTGTCTCCTGCCCGCACCTTCTTGATCAGCGCCACCTGCGCGGACACCGTCATCGCCGGGATCAGGTCGAACTGGCCCAGTTCGGGGATCGGCGACAGTCCGTACATCGCAATTCCCGGCCTGACCATGTCGAAGCGGAGATCGTGCCGTGTCACGGTGGCGGCGGAGTTGGACAGGTGAACGATCTCGGGTCGTACACCGGCCGCTGCGGCCCTGACGACGCTTTCCTGCAGCACCATCGCCTGCTGGTCGTTCAGCGGATGCCCGGGCTCGTCGGCGCACGCGAGGTGCGAGAACATGCCGCGAAAGTGAACGGACCCCTCGGCGACCGCGCCGCCGAGGACGGTCAACACGTCGTCGAGGTCCTGTGGTTCGATCCCGTTGCGGTTGAGTCCGGTGTCCACCTTGAGCGTGATTGCCGCGGTGGTACCGACGCGGCGTGCGGCGTCGACGACCGAGGCGAGTTGTGCGCGCGAGGACACTCCGATGCCGACCCCGGCCGTCAGTGCGGGCGCGAAATCGGTGTCCGAACGGTGCAGCCAGGACAGGATGGGCGCCGTGATCCCGGCATCACGCAGTGCGATGCCCTCTCCCACCGTGGTGACTCCCAACTCGGAGGCACCTGCCGCGAGTGCAGTCCGCGCCACCTGGACGGCACCGTGGTTGTATCCGTCCGCCTTCACCACGACCATCGTTGCGGCGTTCTCCGCGTGTTCACGAAGCACACCGACGTTGTGCGCGATTGCTGCGAGGTCGATCGTCACCGACCCGCCCGCACCGGTGTCCGCTTCCTCGGCATCCACCGTTGACGCACTCACGTTGTCCACAGCACCCGATAGTGCCACCACTGCGACGCGATCGTGCATCGGGTCCGTGGAGATCTGTGAACGATCACGCACGCCCTGTGACCGAACGAACAGTTCGGATTGCGTCGGACACTGCCCCCAGCAGCGGACTCGCGGAGATCGGAGCGGCGAACTCGCCGCCGCGACCGTGTGCCGCTGTCGCGGCGGCCAAAGCGTGGACCCGCGCCGCGCAAGCTGCCGCGGTGACCGTGTCCAGTCCGGATGCCAGGAGGGCACCCAGAATCCCGGCCAGCACGTCGCCCGAGCCCGCCGTCGACGCGGCCGACCCGCCGGCATCGCTCACCACCACGGCACCGTCGGGACCCGCGATCACGGTTGCGCGACCTTTGAGAAGAACACTCACACCCCACGTCGACGCGAGTTCCCGCACGGCAGAGACCCGATCGGAGCCGGGAGCCGCACCGGTCAGACGCTCGAACTCACCGGCATGCGGGGTCAGCAGCGTCGGCGCGGTGCGTCCGCGAACCAGCTCCGGCGACGACGACAGGATCGTGAGAGCATCGGCATCGACGACGACGGGCAGGTCCGACGTCAGGACCTGCGACAACACGTCACGGGACGAGGTGTCGGCGCCGAATCCCGGGCCGACCACCCAGGACTGAACCCGTCCTGCTTCCTTCATTCCGGTTGCCGCCACGACTTCCGGATAGTGCGTTACCACGTCCGCCGCAGCGCTTCCGACGTATCTGACCATCCCGGACGTCGCAGCGACCGCGGCTCCGGAGCACAGGATCGCAGCGCCCGGGTGCTGCGCGCTGCCCGCGAGGACCCCGACGACTCCCTGCGTGTACTTGTCGTCGGTCGCGGCGGGAACGGGCCATCGAGCGCCGACGTCGGGCGGCTCGAATGCTCGCAGGTACGGCGATCCGAGTTTCAGGCCCAGTTCGACGACGTCGACTCTGCCGCAGTACGGGACGGCCAGCACGTGGGCCGGCTTGCGCGCACCGAAGGCCACCGTCACGTCGGCTCGGACGGCCGGGCCGTCCACCGCACCGGTTGTCGGATCGACACCGCTCGGAATGTCGGCCGCCACTATCGGAGCCGACACGCGCGAGACCACGTCGGCGGCCTCGGGCCGCAGCGGTCCACGACCGGAGATCCCCACCACGGCGTCGACGACGACGTCCGGCCGACCGGGTGAATCCACGATCCGCCCGCCCGCGCGGCGGAACGCGGCGAGACCGGCTGCGTGCGTGCGCTCCGGGCTGAGCAGCACAGCGCTGACCGCCACGCCCCGACGTCGCAGCATCGCGCCCGCCCAGAGCCCGTCGCCGCCGTTGTCCCCCGATCCGACGAGCACGCACACGTTGCGCCCGACTACCCCGGAAGTCCTGCTGTGCAGTTCCGCCGCGACCACCCCGGCCAGTCCGTGCGCGGCACGCCGCATGAGGGCACCGTCGGGCAGTGACTGCATCAGCGGACGCTCGGCGTCACGAACCTGGTCGGGTGTGTAGTAGCTGCGCACGATGCCTTCTTGCCGGATCTATTCGACGGTGACGGACTTCGCGAGGTTCCGAGGTTTGTCGACGTCGTATCCGCGAGCCTGTGCCACCTCGGCTGCGAACACCTGCAGCGGAACCGTCGAGAGCAACGGTTGCAGCAGGGTCGGAGCGGCGGGGATCTCGATGAGATGGTCCGCGAACGGCCTGACTGCCTCGTCCCCTTCTTCTGCGATGACGACGGTGAGCGCACCGCGAGCCTGGACCTCGCGGATGTTGGACAGCAGTTTCGAGTGCAGGACCGCGCGGCCCTTCGGCGACGGCATCACGACGATGACCGGCACGCCGTCCTCGATCAGCGCGATGGGGCCGTGCTTGAGTTCACCCGCGGCGAATCCCTCCGCGTGCATGTAGGCCAGCTCTTTGAGCTTCAGCGCACCCTCGAGTGCCACGGGATATCCGACGTGCCGGCCGAGGAACAGGATCGTCGGCGTGTGGGCGAGCTCGCGCGCGAGCACCCGTACCGGCTCCACGGTGTCGAGCACTCGCTGCACCAGCTCCGGCATCGATTCGAGGTCGGCGTACTCGCGAGCGACCTCGTCGGGGTACTTGGTACCGCGGGCCTGGGCGAGCGCGAGTCCGACGACGTAGTTCGCGGTGATCTGCGCGAGGAAGGCCTTGGTCGAGGCCACTCCGATCTCGGGTCCGGTCCGGGTGTAGACGACCGCGTCGGCCTCCCGAGGAATCTGCGATCCGTTGGTGTTGCAGACAGCCAGTACCTTGGCGTTCTGCTCTTTCGCGTGCCGCACCGCTTCCAATGTGTCCGCAGTCTCGCCGGACTGGGAGATGGCCACCACCAGCGTCGACCTGTCCAGCACCGGATCCCGGTACCGGAACTCGCTCGCCAGTTCCACCTCGACCGGCAGCCTCGTCCAGTGTTCGATCGCGTACTTGGCCAACAGGCCGGAGTGGTACGAGCTTCCGCAGGCGACCACGAACACCTTGTCGACGTCACGCAACTCCTGATCGGACAGTCGCTGCTCGTCGAGGACGATCCGACGATTCTCGAAGTGACCGAGCAACGTGTCCGCGACGGCGGCCGGCTGTTCCTGGATCTCCTTGAGCATGAAGTAGTCGTAACCGCCCTTCTCGGCGGCAGCGAGATCCCAGTCGATGTGGAAGGGGCGGCCCTCTGCAGGGCTCCCGTCGAAATCGGTGATCGTGTAGCCCTCGGCGGTGATGACGACCACCTGGTCCTGACCGAGCTCCACCGCGTCACGCGTGTGCTCGATGAACGCCGCGACATCCGATCCGAGGAACGTCTCACCCTTGCCGACACCGACGACGAGCGGAGTGGAACGACGAGCAGCGACGATGGTGTCCGGATGATCGGAGTGCGTGAAGACCAGCGTGAACGCGCCCTCGAGTCGACGGAGAACCCTCTTGGCGCTCTCGACGAAGTCACCCGCAGTCGGGCCGTCTGCATACGCCGCGGCGACGAGGTGAACCGCCACCTCGGTATCGGTGTCGGAGGAGAACTCGACGCCCGTGGACTCCAGCTCGGCGCGCAGGGGGCCGAAGTTCTCGATGATGCCGTTGTGCACGACCGCCACCGAGCCGCTCACGTCGCGGTGCGGATGCGCGTTCCGGTCCGTCGGCCGCCCGTGCGTTGCCCATCGCGTGTGGCCCATGCCCGACGTTCCGACGAACTTCTCCGCACCGACCTCGTCGAGCTCCGCTTCGAGATTGGCGAGACGACCGGCCTTGCGTTCGACTGCGGTGTTGCCGTTTCCGTCCAGAATGGCGATGCCTGCAGAGTCGTAGCCCCGGTACTCCATGCGCCTGAGCGCTTCGACGACAACACCCAACGCCGGGCGGTGGCCGACATATCCCACGATTCCACACATGGTGGTTCAGGGTACCCGCCACCGGACCCCGATCAGCGTGGCGCTTGCTCGTTCTCTGCCCCGTACCCACGCAGTTCCGCCTTGATCCGATAGCGTTGCCGCTGTGTCGACATCGAAGAAGCTCGCCGCCCAGCTCGGGAAACGTGGTCCTCACCCAGTGCTCCGCGGCAACCTCGCGTTGGCGGGCCAGCCCGGCGTCGTGTTCACCCCGGCCACGGGCTACAACCTGCCTGCGGTCGCGTTCGGCCACGGCTGGCTGTTGAGTGCCGAACGGTACGCGGACACGCTGAAGCACCTGGCGTCGTGGGGCATCGTCGCCGCCGCTCCGGACACCGAGCGCGGACCGGTTCCGTCACACCGCGGACTGGCAGCCGACCTCGCCACAACCCTCGACATCGTCACCGGAGTGCGGCTCGGAACCGGAGACATCAGCGTTCACCCGGACAAACTCGCGGTGGCCGGCCACGGCATGGGCGCCAGCATCGCGGTACTCACCGCTGCAGCGCGATCGGACGTCAAGGCCGTCGCTGCTCTGTACCCGGCGCCGTCGGCACCGAGCGCCGAGGACGCGGCAGCGACGCTCGACATCCCGAGCATCGTCCTGGGTGACGCGGCCCTGGCCGACTCGTTGAACGACAACACCGTGTCTCTCGCAGGTGCACTGCGTTCCCCCACGACGTTCCGGCGTCTGGACAAGGCGTCGTCCGACGGAATCGTCGAGGGCCGGCGACTGCTGAGCCCCCTCGGAGTCGGCGGGACAGAGAAGTCGACCGTCCGAACCACCCGCGCTCTCCTGGCCGCGTTCCTGTTGTTCCACCTCACCGGCGAAGAGCAGTACGCCGAACTCGCCGGAGCGGGTGAGCTGAAGGGAACGCGAGTCGTCGATCCGCACGCGCCGGTCCAGGACCAGCCGAAGCCCAACCCGTTGACCGCGATCCGTGGCGTGATCGGCCGCTGAACTCGCTGCGGAACCGCCGCCGGGTCAGACCAACCAACTCCTGGTCTCCGCCTGGTGCGGATCTCCCTGTCCGTTCTGTCCGTCGCTGCGGTCCTGCCCGGTCACCGGCCGGACAGTGCGGTCGTGCTGCGCTGGTGTCAGGAACGACGCCGTACGGTACTCGTCCTCCTCCCACGACGCGGGCCGATGTACGTCGGACCCCGGCGAGGGCCCTGTAGCTGCCGCCGCGACCGGGTCCGCCTCGAAGTCACGCGTCAGGACACGTCTGACGACGTCCTCGTATCCGCGGCCCGCGGCCTCGATCGATTCCGCGCATTCCAGGGATGCGCGGTCCATTCGTTCCCGCCACCACCGGCCCGAATCCAGAAAGGGCTGATTCATGACGGTCCCGCCTGGGTCACAGGGGACCCGCCTGGGTCAGACGAGCACCGGAACCAGCGGGTGCGGGTGCGGGCATGTCCGGCTCTGAAGTAACCGGTAGTTCGGGTGTCGGTGGTTCGGGTGTCGGCGGTTCGGGTGTCGGTAGTTGTGCTGGTGGGAGGTCCGGCGCAGGCGCCTGCCCGGTTCCGGACGCGGCGGATTCAGAGGGGAGCGCGGTGGATTCCGGTGGAAGCGCAGGTGGCCCCGGTGCGGGAGCGGGAGGCTCCGGGTTCGTCGTGCACTCGACGATCGGAAGACCGAACGGTCCCGGCCTGAGTTCGAAACGACGACTCTCGCCGTCGGGAGTTCCGAGCTGCAACCCCACATTCCCATTGTGCGCCAACGACAATCGAGCACTGTGCCCGTCGAACGCAGCCTCGACATGTCCACGTTCGACGTCGCCGCCCGCAACGGGTGGCGGCATGACGGGCGGTCCGGGAGCGAATGGGGAGACCGGATGATTCTGTGCGACGGATGGATCCGGTCGTTCGTCGGGCCGATTCCGCTCGGTCGTGTCGGCTGGGTCGCCCGCATCGGACGGCCCCGGGCTTCGCGGTGCGTCGTTCGATTCCGCTGGCGGCAAAAGGTTTTCACCGACGCCGTCGGGTGAGCTCAGACGATCGAGAAGAACCTCGATTGCCGCCTCGGTACGTTCGACCATCTCGGCGCCGGAGCGCTCGATGGCGGCGATGATGTCCTTGCCGCTCGGAACCTCACCGAGCAGCGACTCGAGACCGGCGCGTATCTCCGACGGATCGATCCGGCGCTCACCGGAGGTGGCGGGATCGCCAGGAACGGCGACGTTTCCAGGGGTGATCGGAGCCGATCCCGGTTGGCTGTCGACGACGTCCGGCCCGAACTCCTGCACGCGTGCCGGCAGGACCACTCCGTCGTGCCGAGGATCGGGAGGGTTCTGCTGAGCGGGAGGCAGGGTCTGGGTGCCCCCTCCCCCGTCTGCTCGTCGGTTCGGACCGTCGCAACCCCACGGGGGCTGCGGGGCGGACGGGAACGGCTCGGACCGAACGGCTTCGGCGACCAGTGCCACGGTCGTCAGGTGGTCCCGCACTGCCTGATCGATGGATGAGCAGATGTCCGTGAAGGTTCGGCACGCAGCCGAGACCACGGGAACCAGAACCGTGCGCAGCCACTCGTCGCACACGTCCCGAGCGTTCTGCATCAACTTCCGTGGTGCGGAGTCGGCAGACAGCGGTCCGTTGGATGCAGGCCAGTCGAACACCGGCAGCATGTCCACCAGCGCATCCGCGGCTTGTTTCGCGCGATCCAACGACGTCGGGTCCGCAAGGTCCACCGTCGCGACCGTGTCGATACGCTCGACGATCTCCAGCATCTTGCCGTCGATCGCTCCCCACTCGGACGCGACGGTCGGATCGAACCGGGCCGTCTCCGACGCCTTCTGCTCCACCGCTCCGCGAATCCTCTCGGCGGCCTGACCGAGCACCTGTGCCAGCTGTTCGGTCGCGAGCACACGCTGATCGGCCAACGTCGTGTCCGATGCGATGTCGGCAACCGCGGACTCCGCGGCAGAGCCGACCCAGGCCTGAGCGAGGTCGCCCAAGAGTGCGCGTTGCTTGTCGAGCTCTCGCCGAGCCGACACGACGCCGTCGCCGAGAAGCCGCGCGTCCTCGGACAGTACCGCCAGGTCGAGCCCACGCTGTTGGTCGTACCGCGCGCACAGGGCCGGGTACGCCCACGCTGTGTCGGCTGTGAGTCGGTGCAGGATCGGCAGGTACCTCTCGAAGTACAGAAGGCCCACTGCCCCCGCGTCGAGGATCTCGTCGACACTGCGTCCGGTGGGACTCACCGCGGACCTTCCGCGGTCGCGATCGCCCACGACGTCCGGCCGTCGGCGGCCTGGTAGGCGTCGAGGACGGCACGCAGGGACACCGCATTGTCCTCGACGGCCTCGCTCCACCGCCGAATTCCCGTCTCCACGCCGTCGTACCCTGCGGCGATGCGCAGACCGACGTCGCCGTAGTCACGACCGGCCGCGGCCGGCCCGAACGACAGTGTCGTCGCCACCAGAGCTACATCCGCCACCGTCCGGGAGGACGCGTCCAACTCCACCGCCACCCGACCGACCTTCTCGATGTCGATTTCCATACTCGGACGTTCCCCCATGTCGACGAACTGCTCGGCACCCGTTCGGTGCTCCTTCTCTGTTCGACGCAGCCCGAGAACATTCGGTTCCACCGTGCCCAGGTATCGTCCGATAACAAGAACCCGCCGGGTCACAGTGAGCCAGCGGAAAGACTCGACATCGGATAGCACCTACCTGCGAGGAGTCCCATGCACATCGGAACCATGTTGAATTATTCGGGCGGGTTCAACGAGACCGTCGCCGAGGTCGCGGAGCTGGAGAAGGCCGGGGTCGACATCATCTTCGTCCCCGAGGCGTACTCGTTCGACGCCGTCAGCCAGCTCGGGTTCCTCGCCGCCAAGACGTCGACGATCAAGATCGCGTCGGGCATCTTCCAGATCTACACCCGCACGCCGTCGCTGACGGCGATGACGGCAGCCGGCTTGGACTACGTCTCCGACGGCCGGTTCGTTCTGGGCCTCGGCGCATCGGGACCTCAGGTGGTCGAGGGATTCCACGGCGTCAAATACGACGCGCCGATCGCTCGGACCAGGGAAGTGATCGACATCTGCCGCCAGGTGTGGCGCCGCGAGAAGGTCGAACACCAGGGCAAGTACTACCAGATCCCCCTTCCTGCCGAGAAGGGCACCGGTCTCGGAAAGCCACTCAAGCTGATCAATCACCCTGTGCGCGAACGCATCCCCGTGGTCATCGCAGCATTGGGACCCAAGAACGTGGAGTTGACGGCCGAAATCGCCGAAGGCTGGCAGCCGATCTTCTACTTCCCCGAGAAGGCAGAGCAGGTCTGGGGTGACGCCCTGGCCGCAGGCAAGGCCAAGCGCGATCCGTCGCTCGGCGACCTGCAGGTGTTCGCGAGCCCGACGCTCGCCATCGGTGAGGACGCCGAGAAGTTCCTGCCCTGGGTGAAGCCGCATCTCGCCCTCTACATCGGCGGAATGGGCGCAAAGGGCAAGAACTTCTACAACGACCTGGCGCAGCGATACGGCTACGAGGCCGAAGCCGAGAAGATCCAGGACCTCTACCTCGCGGGAAAGAAGGAGGAGGCCGCGGCGGCTGTACCCGACGAGCTGGTCCGCGCCGTCAACCTGATCGGTCCCGAAAGCTACGTCAAGGAGCGTGTCGCCGCGTTCGCCGAAGCCGGGGTCACCACGCTGAACGTAGCGCCACTTGCCGAGAACACCGCCGGCCGCGTCGCGCAGCTGACCAAGCTACGGGAACTGACGGCCTGACCACCGGTCAGACCTGGCCGACCCGGCTCGCCAGATCCTCGGCGAGCCGGTTCGCCAGATCCACCTCGGCAGCTTCCACCATCACCCGCACCAACTGCTCGGTTCCACTGGGGCGCAGCAGGACTCGCCCGGAGTCACCCAGGATCCGTTCCGCCTCGGACACCGCATCCAGAACAGCCGGGGCCGACGCGACAGCGCGCTTGTCCGACACCTTCACGTTGATCAGCACCTGAGGCAGCGTCGTCATCACCGATGCCAGGTCGGCCAAGGAACGTCCGGTCTCGGCCATCCGCCCCATCAACAGCAAGGCCGTCAGAACGCCGTCGCCGGTGGTACCGAACGACGGAATCACCACGTGCCCGCTCTGTTCGCCACCGAGCGCGTATCCGCCCGACCGCAGCTCCTCGAGCACGTACCGGTCACCGACCGCGGTGGTACGGACCGAGATCCCTGCCTCGCGCATCGCGATGTGCAGGCCAAGGTTGCTCATCACGGTGGCAACCAGCGTGTCGTCGGTCAGGACGCCCGCGTCCTTGAGACCGACGGCAAGGACGGCCATGATCGCGTCGCCGTCGACGATCGCACCCGTCGAGTCGACGGCGAGGCACCGATCGGCGTCGCCGTCGTGTGCGATTCCCAGGTCGGCGCCGTGCTCCACGACGGCCTTCTGCAGGTCCTCCATGTGAGTCGATCCGCACCCGTCGTTGATGTTCAGACCGTCGGGGTCGGCGTTGATGGCGATCACGTCGGCACCTGCCTGCGCATAGATCGCGGGTGCAACCACCGAGGCCGCCCCGTGCGCGCAGTCGACGACAACGGTCAGCCCGTCGAGACTATGAGTCGACGCACGTCCGACGTGCGCGACGTATCGACCCGCGGCGTCCGACGATGCGCGGACGCGGCCGATTCCTGCACCTGTCGGCGCGGCGCCCTGCAAATCGCCTGCGATGTGCGCTTCGATTCGATCCTCGACATCGTCGTCGAGCTTGTGGCCGCCCGCGGCGAAGATCTTGATTCCGTTGTCCGGCATGGGATTGTGCGATGCCGAGATCATCACACCGAGTGCGGCACCGAGGTCTGCGGTGAGGAATGCGACTGCGGGCGTGGGAAGAACCCCGACGTCGACGACGTCCACTCCGGACGCTGTGAGCCCGGCAGTGACTGCAGCGGTGAGCATTTCGCCGCTCGCACGAGGATCACGTCCTACCACCGCGACGGGAGTCGTACCCGGCGAGCTGGGCGCGAGAACCGCGGCCGCAGCCTTGGCCACCTTCAACGCCAACTCGGGGGTGAGCAGGTCGTTGGCCAGCCCCCGTACTCCGTCGGTACCGAACAGTCGAGTCATGCGGGCATGTCCCCCTTCGCCGAATCGAGCATGCGGTCGCTCCGCAGGCTCCGCTCGAATGGAGCATGCGGTCGCTCCGCAGGCTCCGCTCGAATGTAGAACTGTCGAACAAACGCCGCGAGGGCAGGCATCCGATACTTCGTGGACGCCTGCCCTCGCGGGTAGAACTGTGCGGCGCGTCAGCGCTTGGAGTACTGCGACGCCTTACGTGCCTTCTTCAGGCCGTACTTCTTACGCTCGACTGCACGAGCATCACGCGTGAGGAAGCCGGCAGCCTTCAGCGGCGGGCGATCCTCGGGGGTGACCTCGATCAGGGCGCGAGAGATGGCCAGACGCAGCGCGCCTGCCTGTCCGGACGGTCCGCCACCGTGCAGCAGTGCAACGATGTCGAAGGACTCCGCACGATCGACGAGCACCAGCGGAGCCTTGATGAGCTGCTGGTGAACCTTGTTCGGGAAGTAGTCCTCGAGGCTGCGGCCGTTGAGCTTGAATCCGCCGGTGCCCGGAGCGAACCGGACGCGAGCGACAGCTTCCTTACGACGGCCGACGGTCTGAACCGGGCGGTCGAACAGGATGGGCGCGGGAGCGGCGGCAGCTGCCTCGATCTCCTCGACGACCTCGGGCTCTTCCACGGAGACGAACTCGTCCGCGGCGATCTCCACTGCCTCTTCTGGGATTTCCTGCGACGTCACGTCATTTCCCTCCGGCGCCGTCACTGGGACACCTGCTTGATCTCGAACGGAACGGGCTGCTGAGCTGCGTGCGGGTGGTTCGGTCCCGCGTACACCTTGAGCTTGCCCGCGATTGCATTACCGAGCTTGTTCTTGGGGATCATGCCCTTGACGGCCTTCTCCACGAGACGGTCCGGGTTGTTCTCCAACACCTGACGAGTCGAACGCGACTTCAGTCCGCCCGGGTGGCCGGAGTGGTGGTGGTGGAACTTGCCGTCGAGCTTGTTGCCACTGATGGCAACCTTCTCGGCGTTGACGATGATGACGAAATCGCCACCGTCGACGTTGGGTGCGTAGGTCGGCTTGTGCTTGCCGCGCAGCAGAGTCGCGGCCTGGACGGCAAGGCGTCCGAGCACGACGTCCGTGGCGTCGATCACATGCCAAGTCCGGGTGGTGTCCCCGGCCTTCGGGCTGTATGTAGACACGTAAAAGTCCTGTCTTCATGATGTCGCTGCTGGCCAAGACGTATTGATGACCTCGGCGGCCAGTTGAGACCCGAGATCAAGGAGTCGGCCGCGCAGCATTGTGCGCGGCGTTCCCATACACGCCAACGATGGACGATACCGGCTGCGTGGCCCCCAGGTCAAAACGCCCGTCGACCGGAAGGTGCGCCCGACTCACCGTGCACGGACGCACCGGATACAGCGGCGTGCCGCGGGCAATGCGTCGAGACGAGCGTCGGCGATGCATTCTCCGCACCGTTCGCAGATCCCGTAGGTGCCGGACGCCACGCGTTCCGTGGCTGCATCGAGCTCGCGCAACTCCAATTCCGCATCGCGGGCAAGCGACGCGACCGTGGCACGCTCGAACGCGATGGTCGAACCCTCCGGGTCGTGTTCGTCGTCGTCGGTGGACCACCGTGAGCCCTCGACGATCGCGGCGAACTGAGACCGCAGAGACTCCAGCCGAGCAGCGACGACCGACCTCGCCTCCTCGATCCTGCCCAGCTGATCCGTCACGCGGTCCAGTGAACATCGCGCGGCGTCCGATGGAAACCCCCGCGTCACCGACAGTCCGGCGCACACGCAATTCGGCCCCGAAGTCGCGAGGACGTCGGGGCCGAATGGACGACGAAGATCAGGAGAAGCGCGCGCGGTTGGCCGCTTCCTGCTCCTGCATCCGCTGGTTGCCGGAGTTCACCGCGCCGATCAGGCTCTGCAGAACGCCGTTGAGTTCGGCCTGCGCAGCGTTCCACTCGTTCTGCTTGACCTGGTACTGATCGGAGTCGGCACCCTGCCACGTCGCGACGAGCGGCTGGATGGACGACTTGACGTCGTCGAGCTTCTCGTTGAGCTGCGACCACTTGGTGGTCATGCCGCCGGCCAGATCGCCGATCGCACCGAAGTTGTACTTGATTTCACCGCTGGTCATCGTTTCCTCGCATTCGTGTCCATCGACTTCAGGCCGACGAGTTGATTGGTCCGTACGTTCGAGAGCCGAGCGCGAGCGATCAGAGGTTCAAGCTGCTCGCGACGGAGTTGAGCTGAGACGTGTTGTCCTGCTCCGACTGGTCGTACTGCACACCACTGGTCTTGATCGACTCCCCGATGCCGGACAGAGCGTTCTCCAGCTTGTTGGCGCTGGAATCCCAGTTGGTCATGACCTGGGCGAATGTCGTCGATGCCGAACCCTGCCAGATACCGGACGCCGCGTGGTTCACATCGCCGCGCAGCGCGGACAGCAGATCGTGAATTTCGCCTCGCAGGCCGTCGACCTTTGCAGACACTGCGAGCATGGTCTGAATATCGGTTTGTGCCATGTCGACCCCTTCGTGTTCATCGGTGTCGAGCACTCTGGTGAATGCTCGGTCGAGGCACCGGTTCGCCATGGCGTACCAGCAGATCTCCCCCTACATCTGATTGGACGCACCCGGCCGGTGGTTCGGTTCCATCGGATCCGAAGAATCTTCGAAGCGATGTGCGAATCTACCGAGCCGGCGAGACGGACAGGCTCGACACCGCCCGCGCACAGTCGTCGATCAACGCGTCCGCGAAGCCCGCAGAACTCTGGCATCCGATGCTGACCTGCAGCCCGCCGTCGACGAAGACGTGCCATTGCACCGTCGAGCCGTCGGGCGGGTTCTCCACGTACGAGATTCCTACTCGCTCACCGAAATCGGTCGCGGCGGTGAATTCCACGATCGACCCGTCGTCGCTGCGCGCGTCGAGTTGTCGCTGCAGATCCTCGGCCACCGAATCCAACGATGCACCCGGTGTCAGTTCCGTCGAGGAGAGGACGATCCGCCGCTCGGGAAAGTCCGGCGGTATCAACAGAATTCGCGTCTGCTCGCTGCGCGTCGTCCAGGTCGCAGGCCCGGCGATACTGACTCTCCCGAACTCCGACCGTGAGACCGGGTCCGGCGTCGAATCCGGTGTCGACACGGGCGTCGAGCGCTCGGCGGCCCGCGTCGACGATCCGGCTACCGGCGGCTCGGACGTCGGCGCCACTGCCGGGACGGGTCGAGAGGATGCAGGCTGGGCGGAAACAGGCTGGGCGGAAGGTACAGGTTTCTCCGCGCGGAACACGAAGAACACCAGCCCGCCGAGCAGGAGGACGAGAGCCAGCGCGCCGATAGCCGGCGCGGGAACACGGCGCGTCGGAGGCGGCGGCGCGGTCGCCTCGGTCAACCACGCCGCGGCTCGGCCCAACGGCACCGGCGGGTGCACCGTGGGATCTGCTCGAAAGTCACCGGCCCCCACTTCACCGCGCACCCCGGCCGCGTAGATGTCTGCTGCGAACGGACTGGCCCAGTCGGGGGTGTCCGCGGCCGGCTCGTACGCCGAGCCCGCGTCTGCCGAACGGTACGAATCCCCGGGTGCGTCACCCGGATCCGACAGTCCGACGGCGGCCGCCATCGATCGAACGACGGTCGGACCCGTCGCACGGTGAATCCGATACGCGTGCAGGTCGTCCGACGCTGGCTCGCCGACGCCGGGTCCGGTGAGTCCGGGCAGGACGGGTTCATCGCCTGTCGTCGAGAGGACGAAGACGTCGACTCGTCCACGCCTGGGTTCGGCCGCGACGAGAGCAGCCACACGGTCGAGAACGGAGCGGCTCGCGGCGGCGTCGACGTCGATGTCTCTGCTGCCCACCGCGTCCCAGCGCACATCGCAAACGTAGCCGTGTGGCTGCCCGTCGACCCCCGGCTCGTCTCGCCGCCGATCGAGACCGACGACGACCGAGCTGAGATCGTCGACCTCGACGACCACAGCAGACTCGGGGGCACGCTCTCCGAGCGATCGAACGACCGCCGTCGCGGAGTCGATCACCGTCACCTCACCGGCCGAGGAACGGACGGCTCGCCGTACGACGTCGCGGCGGGCGTCACCCCACGCCGACGGACACGCGATCTCGAGCAGGTCCACGTGGCCCACGACGCCGGACCGTGCGAGTGCGTCGCCCACGATTCCGCCGAACACGCGAGCCGTGGGCACTACGGTCGATCCGACGAGTACGGCTTCGTCGTCGACGAACGACCACGGTCGCCGCTCGGTCTCGGAGACGGCCGCTGCATGCTCGGCTGCCACGTCCGGCGGATCGGAGCGCAGGAAGAGCAGGGTGCCCTCGTCCATCGTCAGCGCGATGTCGAACCTGGTGCACTGCACTCCGGCCGCCGAACTCACCAGCACGGACACGCAATCCTCACCGAGGTGAACTGCGGCATAGGTTCCAGCGGAGTCGGCGGCCCGCACTCTCATGCCGGGGACCAGGCCAGTTGCACGAGCGACTGTCCACGCCGGTCCACCAACATTCCCCGTCCCGGCGGCATCGGCGACGGTTTGACCGTTCCGACGAGGTTGCCCTCGTCACGAGAGCCGCTCATCACCAACCCCGGTGACACGAGATCGCGGATGCGCGAGATCACCGGGTCGTACATCGTCCGCGAGGCTCCGCCGGACCGCCGCGCGACGACGAGGTGCAGGCCGATGTCTCGCGCGTGCGGAAGGTATTCCGTCAACGGCGTCAGGGGATTTCCCGACGCGGTGGCCACGAGATCGTAATCGTCGACGATCACGAAGATGTCCGGCCCGGTCCACCACGACCGTTCGCGAAGTTGCTGCGACGTGACGTCCGGGCCTGGCATGCGTTCGGCCAGTTTGGACGCCAGCTCGGTCATCATGGTGGTCAGAACCGGCTGCGACGCGGCGTATCCGGCCAGATGATCGGTGTCCACCAGACCGAGCATCGTCCGTCGATAGTCCGCGAAGATGATCTTGACCTGCTGAGGCGTGTTCGCTTCCACGAGTGAGGAGCTGATGGACTTCAGCAACGACGTCTTTCCGCATTCGGTGTCTCCGAACACGAGGAAGTGGGCTTGCTCGGCGAAGTCGATCGCGACGGGTTTCAGTTCGGCCTCGTCGATGCCGAGCGGAACCCACAGCTCCGCGACGTCTCCGCGCACCCGCGGCCATCGACCGACCAGTACCCGCCTGAGGTCCGCGAGGGGCAAGCTGTCCGGAAGCATGCGTACGGCAGGAGCGGCTCTGTCGCCGTATCGAGCCGAAACACTGCGCAGCGCAGCGGTGATTCCTGCGCCCAAATCCGTGGTCGACGACGCACCGTCGAGGCGCGGTAGGCCGATCAGCAGGTGCAGCCCGTCCTTCGTGATTCCGCGGCCGGGCCTGTTCTCCGGCACCCTGGCCGCCTTGACCCGTCCGAACTCCGAGTCCGATGCGTCACCGAGACGGAGCTCGATTCGAGTACCGATCAGGTCCTTCGTCGCGGGCCGGATCTCGGCCCACCGCGTCGCAGTGACGACGAGATGGACGCCGTACGACAGCCCCTGCGCGGCGACGGCGGCGAGCTGCTGCTCCAGCGGCTCGAAATCCGTTCTGATGCTCCCCCACCCGTCGATGACCAGGAACACGTCTCCGAACGAATCCTCGGGATCGACGGGATGCTCGGTCCGTCGGCGTCTGAATTCGGCCATCGAATCGATACCCCGTTGGCGGAAGAGACGCTCACGGCGACTGATCACCGACGTCACCTCGGCGACCGTGCGACGAACACGATCGACGTCGAGCCTGCTCGCCGTCGAGCCCACGTGAGGGAGGTCGATCAATGCGTTGAGGGTTCCACCGCCGAAATCGAGGCAGTAGAACTGCACTTGCTCCGGCGTGTGCGTCGACGCCATGGACATGATCAGAGTGCGCACGGCAGTCGACTTTCCGGTCTGGGGACCACCGACTATCGCCAGATGCCCCTGTGCGCCGGACAGATCGACCTGCAGGAGATCTCGGCGCTGATCGAACGGTCTGTCGACGATGCCGATCGGTGCCCGCAGCGTCGCCGGTCGCTGGGCGAGCGCCGCCGGATCCGTGGCTCCGACCAGGCTGTCGAGCGCCGGCGACCGGTCGAGCGGAGGGAGCCAGACGTCGTGAGCCGGGTTACCGTGCCCACGAACACGTTCGACGACGACGTCCAGAACCGTACGGACGTCCTGAGTGTCGTCCACGCTCGTGGCGCCGTCCGCCCGGAGGTCCGCGGTGTCGACCGGGTGCGCTTCGTCCACCTCGCGCGCCCGGTCGCCGGGCGAAACCGGTACGGGGAACGCACCGAACAGCTTCGGAACGATGTCGACGTCCGTACGTCCGTTCACCTGACGTGCCGTACGCGGACGAACGTACGGACCCGACACGTAGGACGCCGCGAACCGCATGATCTCGGCAGAGTCGCACTTGAGGTAGCCCGCGCCGGGTTGCGCCGGCAGGTGGTAGGCGTCGGGAACCCCCAGGACCGTCCGAGACTCGTTCGCCGAGAACGTCTTCAATCCGATCCGGTACGACAGGTGGCTGTCCAGCCCGCGAAGCTTGCCTTCCTCGAGTCGCTGACTGGCCAGCAACAGGTGCATGTGCAGCGATCGTCCGAGACGTCCGATGGCGACGAAGAGATCGGCGAATTCCGGCTGCTGACTGAGCAACTCCGAGAATTCGTCGACGACGATGAACAGTGCGGGCATCGGCGCCAGGGCCGCGCCGGACGATCGGGCTTTCTCGTAGTCCGTGACGTTGGCGAAGTTACCGGCGTCTCGGAGGAGTTCCTGACGGCGGTTCATCTCACCGGCCAGCGCATCCTTCATCCGGTCCACGAGTGCGAGGTCGTCGGACAGGTTGGTGATCACGGCGGCGACGTGCGGCGCGTCCTCGAGCCCGGCGAACGTCGCGCCACCCTTGAAGTCCACGAGGACCAGGTTCAACTGATCCGGGGAGTGGGTCGCCACCAACCCCAGAACCAATGTCCGGAGAAACTCCGATTTTCCCGATCCCGTTGCACCGATGCACAGTCCGTGCGGACCCATGCCGTTCTCCGCGGATTCCTTCAGGTCGATCTCGACCGCGCTTCCGTCGGGCGCGACGCCTATCGGTACTCGCAGCCGGTCGCGCCCACGCCTCGGCGTCCACACACGCATCGGATCGAGGTCACCGACATCGGGGATCGCGAGCAGTCGGTTCCATGTCGATATCGACTCACCCTCGTCGACGGTGACGTCGCTGTGCCGAGCGGTGGTCGTACGGAAGGGAGACAGCCGCCGCGCCACCGTTTCCGCTGCTGCGACACTCAGCGTGTCCGCCTGCCCGAAGATCTCGACGCCGGGGCCGCTGACCGCACCCACCGTTCCGTTCTCGGTGACGAGTCGCAGCCCTCGACTGGACGCGAGCGACGTCGCGAATCCGGAGAGATCCAGCACCGTGACCGCCTCCAACCCGGTTCGTGTCACGTCGGTGCCACTGTTGTCCAGCAATCCCCCGTCGACGACGATCACGATGTGCGCGACACCGGCTGTTGCCGGCGCGCCGCGCGTGAACCTGTTGCGCAGTGAAAGTTGCTCGCCCAGAGCACCTTCGAGTTCGAGGAACGAGCCGTAGATCATCCGAGCACTGCCGACTCCGTCTTCGAGAAGCTCGTGCTGCGCGTGCGGGAGCCACTTGATCCAGTCCCAGTGCATCACCGTGTCCGGCCCGCACACCACTGCGATGCGCACCTGATCCGGGTCGTGGAAGGTGCACAGCGACGCGATCATCGCACGCACCGTCGCCCTCGCAGCGGAACGGTCCCCGGTGAGGGCGATCGCCGCGAATCCGCGCAGCGACACCGCGGTCGGCAGGTCGTTCACGACCGAATGCGCACGCACGAAGCGCCTGAGGGATACCGCCGACACCGGCTCCAATTCCTCGACCGGGCCGGTTTCCGGTGGCACGAGCCGGGTGGCCAATCTCTGCGTGCCACGGCCGATCCGCACGTGGCAGAAATCGGGGTCCGCGGTGCGTCGTTCCCACATTCGGTGGGTTCCGGCGAACGACCAGAGGACGGCCGGATCCGGATGCGACCATTCGAGGGCTGTGCGCTGCGCGTCGGCCGTGACGCGCACGTCCTTGCGCAATTGGTCCAGGTAACGCAGGTAGTCCTTGCGGTCCTCGTTCGCCTCGGCGGTCCGCGCGCCGCCGCCTTTTCCTCCGCCCGCGACCATCCCCAGCATCGATACCAGCATCATCGCCGGGAACATCAGCATCATGGGGTTCGCGGCCATGCCGGAGGTGAACATCAACGCGACCATGCCGACCATCGCCGCCACCATGACCACCGGCATGAGCTTCATCAGCAGATTTCCCGGCACGATCCGAGGAATTTCCGGCGGCGCCTGAAGGGTGACCTCGCCACCAGGGGTTCTGGGCACCGGACGGCGGGCACCACGAACGAAACGAACCGTACTCACGCTGCTGCCCCCACCGTCTCGCGCTGTCCCCCCGACACGAAGCCCGCGCTCGTTCCCAGGCGAGAGCGACTCCGGCCCGAAGGCTAACGCATGCGCGCACGGTGAGCCAGCCCTCGCGTCGAGCGTCGGAATAGCTCGCAGTCCTCGCTGGTTGTCTTCACGAAGAGCGTTCGGTCGCTCTCGAACACGATATTTCTCGTCGAAAGGCTGGCAGCGCGCATGTCCTCATCCCCGTCGCAACCGTTCTCCGTACCGGTGTCGATCCTCGATCTGGCACACATAGGTCCAGGTGAAAGCGTCAGGGACAGCTTCGATGCGAGCGTCGAACTCGCTCGACACGCGGAGAAATGGGGTTACCGGCGAATCTGGTACGCCGAGCACCACAACATGCGCACCATCGCGTCGTCGGCGACCAGTGTGCTGATCGGTCACGTCGCCGCGAACACAACCACCATCCGGCTCGGGTCGGGCGGAGTGATGTTGCCCAACCACGCGCCGCTGACGATCGCAGAGCAGTTCGGCACCCTGGCCACGCTGCACCCGGGACGCATCGATCTGGGCCTCGGCCGAGCACCGGGCAGCGACCAACAGACCATGCGTGCGATGCGCCGAGACCCGTCGTCGGCGGACCGCTTCCCGCAGGAAGTTCAGGAATTGCAGGGGTTCCTCTCCGACAATTCTCTCGTGCCGGGCGTGGTGGCCACGCCGGGAGCAGGCACGGGGGTACCGCTGTACATTCTGGGGTCGTCGTTGTTCGGCGCGCAGCTCGCGGCCGCGCTCGGTCTGCCGTTCGCTTTCGCGTCGCACTTCGCACCCGATGCGCTCGAGCAGGCCGTATCGATCTATCGCCGTGAGTTCCGCCCGTCGGACCAGCTGGACGCCCCCTATGTCATCGCAGGTGTCAACGTGATCGCGGCCGACACCGAAGCCGATGCGCAGCAACAGTTCCTCGCGACCAAACGCAGTCGCGTCAGCCTGCTGCTCGGCCGTGGGCGAACCTTCACCGACGAGGAAGCGGACATGCTTCTCGACGCGCCGCAGGGCCGACAGATCATGCAGATGACCAAGTATTCGGCGGTGGGAACACCGGCAACGGTCCGGGATTACCTCGATCGGTTCGTACGCCACGCCGACGCCGACGAGTTGATCGTGGCGTCCGGGGTCGTCGACCGAGCGTCGTGGCTGCGGTCCTACGAACTCCTTGCCGAGGCGACGAATCTGCGGAACGAGGAACCTGCGACCAGCGCAGTCTGATCGAACCGTCCGGCACGTCGCCGCAGGCCCTTGCTTCCGAGTATCGTGGGCCACGCTCGTAGCCAGGGGGGCACGAGCGGGGTGACTGTGCACGACGGGGGAACATCAGTGACGAGGGACGAGCAGTGACGGGGGATGTTTCGCAGGCCGTGAACGGACTCGGCGCGCGGTTGCAGCCGAACTCGGTGGAACCGAGCACCAGGAGCGACGTGCGGGATCGTGGCGCTGCAGCGCCGCTCGACCTGTGTCGACTGACGGTGCTCGGCAAATCCGCACAGGTGGACATGGCTCTACCCACCGACGTGCCGATCTCGCTGTTGATCCCCGGCATCGTGGACATCGTCGACTCCCGTGCAACAGCTGCCAACGACAGACACGGCCGAGACTGGGTGCTGTCGAAAGTGGGGATGCCGCCGATCTCGGGCACGGCAACGCTCAACGAGGCATCGGTTCGCGACGGTGAGCTGCTCGTTCTCGGTACCGCCGACTCCCCGGCGCTACCTCCCCTTCACGACGATCTGATGTTCGCGGTGGCGTCCGTCGACAGCTCGGGGGATGGCTCGAGGGACGGCCTCTGGACAGCCGCCACCGCGCGGCGAGTGGGTTTCGTGACAAGTGCGTCGGCGGTGTTGCTCGCCTGCATCGCCGTGATGCTTCCACTGCTGCAACTCGGCGGTCGCGTCGACGCCGGTGAGGTCGGCGCCCGGAGCGTCACTGCAGCCGTGGCCGCGGCGACGACCGCAGTGCTGATGATCGTCGCGGGAACCGTCGTCGGGAGATTCTATCGGGACGACAGCACCGGTGTTTTTCTGTCCGCATGCGCGCTCCCACTTATGTTCGTGGCCGGATCTCGGTTCGTTCCAGGAGAATTCGGGGCACCACACCTCCTGCTCGGCGGGGCTCTGGTCGGCGCCTCAGCCGTTCTTGCACTGCGTACCGGCGGCCACGGATCCGCAGTGTTCACCGCGGCGAGTGCCGCAGCAGTCACCGTGTGCGCAGGCGCAACGGTGTCGATGTTCACCGATCTTCCGGTGAGCACCATCGGAGCGGGGACCACCGTGGTTGCGTTGGCCGCCTTGGCGGCCGCACCTCGTGTGTCGATGATGCAGGCAGGACTTCCACTACCTCCCGTACCGACGGCAGGAGCTCCGCTCGACGACGCAGGCGACGAAGACCCCACCAGCGCGGCCGAACTCGCCGATCGGGCGCGGCGAGCCCGTAGTCACCTGACCGGTCTCGTGTGTGCCGGCGGCGCGGCGGCCACGGGTGGCGCCCTTCTGGCTGCGCTCGGATCGAGCGACGCCATCTATCGGCCGGGCGTGTCCCTTGCACTCGCGACGGCCTTGCTCCTGCTGTTGCGCGGGCGAACCTTCGCGCAGGTGACCCACGCGCTTCCTCTCGTCCTCGGCGGTGCTTCGATCCTTCTGACTTTGCTCGCGGCCGTCGTGTTCACGCCGGCCGTATCCGATTCGGACGCGATCCAGCCGGCAGTCTTCGTCGCATGCGTCGCTGTGGCGCTCGTGGCGCTGTTCTTCGGTTCGGCCGTGCCCACCCGGGAGTACTCCCCGGTCCTTCGGCGCACTGCAGAACTGATCGAGTACGCGGCGATCGCCACCGTGATCCCACTGGCGTGCTGGGTGTGTGGTTTGTACACGGCCATGCGCGCGCTGTGACGGTCCGATCGAGTCGGCGCGCCCGGGCACGAACACTGACGGTTCCGATCGTTGCCGCGATGATATCGGCGACCGTCGGAGCCGGAGTCGCGAGCGCGGACCGGCCCGTCGTCGATCCGGGGCTGCTGCCCGAACCGGGGCCTGCCGCCCCTCTCGATCCCACCGAGCAACGAAACGCCTGTGTTCCTGTCTCGGAGATCCCGGACGGCAGCGCGATTCCCGCCGAGCTTCAGGCTCTGGACTTCGCGTCCGTGTGGCCCATCACCCGAGGCGCCGGGCAGGTCGTCGCCGTTATCGACACGGGCGTCTCACCGCACCCGCGACTGCCTGGTCTGCGGCCGGGAGGCGACTACGTTCACACGGGCGACGGACTGTCCGATTGCGACGCCCACGGAACTCTCGTCGCCGGTCTCATCGCCGGGTCACGGGTGGAGGGCAGCGGCTTCGCCGGCGGCGCTCCGGAAGCACAGATTCTGTCGATCCGTCAGTCGAGCAACGCGTTTCGGATCGTCCGCGAAGGCGGTGAGCCCGACTCCGAGGATCCTGCTGCAGCGAACGCGTCGGGCTACGGCAACGTGATGACGATGGCGATGGCCGTACGCACTGCCGCGGACCTCGGCGCGACCGTCATCAACATCTCCGAGGTGGCGTGCGTACCGGGTGGGACGGGTCCTGTCGACGGCCCCCTGGGCGCGGCCGTCGAGTACGCCGCCACGGTCAAGGACGTCGTCGTGGTCGCAGCCGCAGGCAACACCGGAGGCGGCGGGTCCGCGTGCGCCACGCAGAACCCCCTACCCGACCCGACCGATCCGTTCGCCGATCAATGGGATCGCGTCGCCACGATCGCAACACCGGCATGGTTCGACGATCAGGTTCTCACCGTCGGGTCGGTGAACCCCGACGGATCACCGGCGGCGTTCACCCTCGCGGGCCCGTGGGTCGACGTCGCGGCACCGGGCACGGCGATGACGTCTCTGTCGCCGACGGGCACCGGACTCGCCGGCGGCACCATCGACAATCAGGGCGGTGTGACTCCGATTCAAGGAACGAGTTTCTCGGCTCCCCTGGTCGCCGCGGTTGCTGCACTGATCAGGGCGCACCGGCCCGACCTTCGGGCTGCCCAGGTCATCGAACGCATCGAGGCCACAGCGCACGCACCCGCCGAGGGCTGGAATCCTTTCGTCGGTCACGGCGTCGTCGATCCGCTGGCCGCGGTTACCGGGCAGGTACTCGACGACTCTGCGCATTTCCCTGCCTCGCCGGTCGACATCGCCGCGCCACTCGTGCCGGAGCCGCCCGACACCCAGCCGCGGACGGTGGCTCTGACCGGCGCGGCGGCGGTCGGTGTCGTCCTCGTTCTCGGTCTCGGATTGTCACTGCCCCTGCGGCGCAGGGTCGTTCCTCATTCGAACGGAAGCAGGGCTGCGTCCGGATCTGGTCCGACACCGTCGTGAGCGGTCAAGGCTGCGTCTCGACTCAAAGCCGGCCCCACGCCGAGCAATTCGACTATCTGCCAGGGTGCGGACGCAGCCGCTCCGAAGCCGAGTGCCTTGGCCGCGTCCGCATCCGCGACCCCGTACCGCACGCCGGTGTCGGCCACGAAGAAGTATCCGTCTCGTCGCACGCTCGTCGGCGAGATCCCCGTGGTCTGCACGAAACCTCCGCTACCCGGCGCCGCGAACACTTCGTCGGCCGCAGGTCCCCCACCGTCGGCCTGCGCCAACGCAACGGGTCGAGCAGAGTCCGGCAGCGGAAGCACTCGGCCCGAGGAGAATTCGAGACGTGCGGTGGGGCCGCCGTCGGGCGCGTTCTGTGGGAGCCAGGCCACGCAGCCCACCGGCTCGGACTCTCGATCGACGATCGACGGACGGGACCGCGGAAAAGTCTTCACCGCGAGCGAGTCGGCCGACGGTGCATCGCTGAGTGCGTCGGGAGTCAACGAGTCGATCTCCGGACTCCCCTGCGAGTCGGCGAACGTGATCAGCTGCGCGGTGGCAACGCTGACCTCCTGAATCCCCTCGGAAAGGACCACGTAGTAACGATCCTCGGTGTCGACCACTTTCACCACCGAGCCGACGGTCTTCCCCGCGAGCGAGTAGGCGGGTGACTCGCCCGCCCGCGGAATCAGCGGCGGTGTGATCGGAGGAACCACGGGCACGGTGTTGGCCAGTGCCTCGCTGACTCCGGAGGGCACGGTGTTCTCTAGCCCGAGCGCTCGAACGACCGACCTGTCGTTCAGATCGATCGCGGCGCGTACACCGTCGTAGACGAGAAAGACCCCGTCTCCGGTCTCCCACAGGAAAGCCTGGGTGTCCTGCAATTGTTCGATGCCGTCACCGTGTCGGGGATCGCCTGCGATCACGGTCGTGCCCGCCACGGACCCCGCCGCGCCAACGGTGTCGCAGACGCTCCACGCGACCGACGTACCGTCGACGTCGTACGGCAGCGACGACGGCGCACCGGGTATGCCCACCAACGCCCCTCGCGGCCTGTTCGCGAGCTCGCTGTCCTTGACGATCGTCGGATCGTCCGCCTGCCCGACGACGAGGCGTGCCGACGCGAGATTCAGCACGGGATGGAAGGTTTCGTCGACGCGGACGAACATCGCGCCGGATTCCTTGCCGACTACGATCGCCGAGTCGCCGATCTTGTCCTGGGGCCGCAGCAGAGCGAGCGCTGCGCACCCGGCAAGTCCGATGCACGCGATCACGAGACCGACTGCGAGTGCACGGGATTGAGAGCGCATGGGGTCGTGCAGCATTCGCACGTCCCGCCGAACCAATGCGTGTTCCATTCGGCGAACGAGGAATCTGTATCCGCCGACCTGCCATTTCGTTGTCGGCGTCGCCGCCACGGTGCCCCCTACCGTTTCTTCGGACCCGACACACCCTCGGGTCCGTCCCCGGCGCACACCCTACTACCCACCCGGCCACGACCGCCGTCGACGACCGCTCGGGGACGGCGAGCACGAGGTTTCAACATCGTTGCGCACAGCGTAGAGTCGCCGCTGAGCCGCGATGGGGGTCCGGCTCGTCACACGGACAGCCTTCGGGGGGAGGATTTCATGATGGCCGCGCTACCGGGGCGCCGTCGCCCGGCCCGCACGTCGGTATTTCGAGCACCGACCCTGCGTCGAGCTCTGGGAGTCGAAGTATTCGCGGTCCTGGTCTGCCTCTCGGCGGTTCTTGCCGAGCTTCCGCCCCTCACCGTCGTGCTGTGTGCACTGCCGTTCGCGCTGCTTCCGTTCGTCGTCGTGGGCGGACGCCCCCTCCTCGACTGGGGGTTCGCGTCGGCTCGATATCTGGCGGGGACCGTCCCCTCGACAGGCGTCACCACGGAGTACATCGACGGCGACGGAACCGCCGTCGGAGTGCACAGGCGAGGGACCATGGTCTCGTGTGTGTTGGAACTTCTCCCGACACCTGGAGCCACCACCAGGCTCGGACGGTCGACCGCCATGACCGACTCTGCGTTCGGCCTCGGCGACCTCACTGAATCTCTTGTCCAACACGACATTTCTCTGAGCCGAATCGACATCGTCTCGCACGGGTCGAGAACGGCACCGGGATCACCTGCGACGGACGTGTACGAGAACCTGATCGGCCCGCTCCCCGCCGTCTCGGCTCGGTCGGTGTGGGTCACCGTGACGCTGGACGAGCGGAAGAACCGTGAAGCAGTCGACGCCCGTGGCGGCGGCCGCGACGGTCTGGACCGGACGATCGCGATCGCTACCCGACGGATTGCGCGGGCGTTGGAGGCCGGTCGCGTACGTACTCGGACGCTCACACGCTCGGAGATTCACGCCGCCGCCTCACGCATGTGCCGCGGGACGTCGTTCGAATCCCTCACCCAGCGTTGGTCGTTCGCTCCGCTGCCGGGAGTGATCAGGACCGGTTTCGGGATCGATTGCCGAGGGCTGGACACCGAAACTCTCGAAGATCTGTGGTCGGTGCCCGCGTCCACGTCGACCGTCGTCCTCCGCATCCAGCCGAGTTCGGGTGTCGGCGGGGTGTTGCTCTCCGGATCCTGCGGATTCGTCACCAGGTCGGCAGTCCCGACGCCGTCCATTCCGCGTCCGGTGTCGATGCGTGGTCGCCAACGGGAAGCTCTGCTCACGTCACTGCCACTCGCGATCACCGCCCGCGGGTACGCCGATCCCGTCAGATCCATCGACCACGATCACGCAGCACAGCTCCGGTTGCCGACGTCGGGATGTGGGCAACTTCTCGGTTCGGACGCATCCGGCCACGGAGTCGCGGCGCGGATCCACGGCACGGACATCGGATCGGTTCACGTCGCCGGCGAGCTGTATCTCGCCCAGCAGCTGGTCTTCAGGGCTGTCGCCACGGGTGCACGTATTCTGATTCGTACCGACAGACCCCACGCGTGGGGTCCACTCGTCGACTCGCTCGCAACTCCGGAGCGGTTGAGAATCGACGGAGGCCCACACCGAACCGGTACACGGGTGGATCTGGTGGTGCACGACTTCTCCGACACGATGAGCACACCGGGTCAGGTCCGCAACGACGGGGTCACCGTGCTGACACTCACCGAGCAGATTTCACGAACACCGATGCCGGACCCGACGGTGTCCATTCACCAGCCGGGCGCGGCCGGTGATCGCATCCGGGTTCGAACGTCCACGAGCGAGGTGGAACTGGTCCTGGTCACCATCCCACAGGAGACAGCCTTCATCGGCCGACCGCGCAGTCTGCGACGTTCGAACTCGACCTACTGACCGGCTCCTAGGAATGCGGATACGGGTCGACAGCGCCTCGTGCCGCTGCAGCCGACGCCCACCACCACAGCTGATCGAGCATTCGGTTCGCTGAATCCAACTCGGGGCCGGTCTCAGGAATCCGATTGCCGCCGAACACCTTTCGCGCACGTGCGAATCCGACGCTGTCTCGCACCGTCACCATGTGCAGTTCGGTTGCAACCGAACGCAACTGCTCCACCGCTCGCGCACCTCCGAACATGCCACCGTAGGACACGAACCCGATCGGCTTGCCTCGCCATTCGTACTTCAACGTGTCGAGGGCGGTCTTCACCGACGCCGGGTAACCGTGGTTGTATTCGGGCGTCACGACGACGACCGCGGCGGCCGACGAGATCGTCTCGGCCAGTCTCTCGGCACCCGCCGACGGCGACAGATCCGACTGCAGCTCCAATTCCAGCAGATCGAGCAGCGACACGGAGAACTCCGCCCGCTGCCCGGCGACATCCACGAACCACTGGGCCACCGAAGGCCCCAACCGCTGCGGCCTGACGCTCCCGACGATCACCACGAGTTCGATGCGACCACTGCTCATCGGTCGAGCCTAACGGCGACCGGTCAACAACAGAATCCGGAGGCCGGAATCTCCGGACGGACTTCGCGGGTTGCTGCATTACGTTCGGCGAGTTCCTCGTCCCGTGGATAGTCGACACCCACCAGGGAAAGACCGTGTGCCGGAGCGACCGTCACCGCGCTGGACCTCGAGCGGGTCTCGAGCAACGACGCTGTCCACTCCGGACTTCGTCGTCCCTCCCCCACCGCCTGGAGAGCGCCCACCAAGCTTCTGACCATCGACCAGCAGAACGCGTCGGCGCTCACGTAGGCCGTGACGTGGTCGCCGTCCCGCTTCCAGTCGAACCGTTGAAGCTCCCGGACCGTGGTTGCACCCTCGCGGCGCTTGCAGAATGCGGCGAAATCGTGGAGCCCGACGAGCCTCGCCGATGCGTCGCGCATCGCGTCGAGGTCGATCTCCCGCGGCCACGACACGATTGATCGACGGTCCAACGGGTCGACTCCGTAGCGTGCCACGCTGAACCGGTACTCGTAATGTCGTCGCAGCGCCGAGAAGCGTGCGTCGAAGTCCTTGCTGACCGTCGTCAATGCCGTGACACGCACGTCGGTCGGTAGAAACCTGGCCATTCGTCGTATCAGTCGATCCGGTTCGTCGACGCCACCGACGACGTCGGCATGCGCGACCTGTCCGCGTGCGTGGACGCCCGCATCGGTGCGGCCGGCGACGGTCAACTCGACGGGCTGACGTAGCACTGTCGAGAAGGCTTCCTCGAGAACACCACACACCGTGCGGATCCCTGGCTGACGTGCCCAGCCGGAGAAGTCGGTTCCATCGTAGGAGATGTCGAGGCGCAGTCTCCGGGACGCCGAAAAAGCGGACCCGCCGTTCCCGGTGGGAACGACGGGTCCGCTTGCGCTGAACTCCGAGACCAAAGTGGACTAGTCCTTCTTGCCCTGGTCTTCGGTGGACACAGCTTCGGCCTCGGACGCGTCCGACGCGTGGGCGTCCTTGTCCTCGATGCCCTCGACGACGGCGTCGGCGTTCTCGACCTGAGCGTCGGTCGCGTCGGCTTCGACAGCCTCGACGACGTTCTCCTCGGCCGACTCTGCAGCGGCGGGAGCCTCTGCAGCAGCCGGTGCGGTCTGCGACGCCTTCACGCGACGAGCGCGATCGGCCTCGTTGGACACCGTCTGCTCGTTGACGAGTTCGATGATGGCCATCGGTGCATTGTCGCCCTTGCGGGGGACGGTCTTGATGATGCGTGTGTAGCCACCGTCGCGATCGGCGAAGAACGGCCCGATCTCGGCGAACAGCTTGTGCACGACATCTTTGTTGTTGATCGTCTTGAGAACCTCACGACGATGAGCGAGATCACCCTTCTTGGCGTGGGTGACAAGCTTCTCGGCGTGCGGACGAAGGCGCTTGGCCTTCGACTCGGTGGTGGTGATGCGGCCGTGCTCGAAGAGTGCCGTCGCCAGGTTGGCCAGGATGGCCTTCTGGTGCGACGCCGACCCGCCGAGACGGCGGCCCTTGGTGGGCTTGGGCATGATGAATCTCCTAGTAAGAGCTCAAAGCGAGCTGATTACAGCTGTTCTGTCTCGGCGTAGTCCTGCTCGGCGCCTTCGCTGTCCGCGAAGGATCCAGCATCGGTGTCGCTCCACGTTCCCGTGGTGGCGTCGTATCCGGGCACGGTGGTCGGATCGAAGGACGCGGGGCTGTCCTTGAGCGAGAGGCCGAGCGAGTGCAGCTTGACCTTCACCTCGTCGATGGACTTCTGTCCGAAGTTACGGATGTCCAGCAGATCGGACTCGGTACGGCCAACCAGCTCGCCGACGGTGTGAACACCCTCGCGCTTGAGGCAGTTGTAGGAACGGACGGTGAGGTCCAGGTCCTCGATGGGGAGTCCGAAGGAAGCGATGTGGTCGGCCTCGGCGGGCGAGGGTCCGATCTCGATTCCTTCTGCTTCGACGTTCAGCTCACGGGCGAGGCCGAAGAGCTCAACCAGGGTCTTGCCCGCAGATGCGAGCGCGTCCCGCGCGGTGATGGAGTTCTTGGTCTCCACGTCGAGAACGAGCCGATCGAAGTCGGTGCGCTGTTCGACGCGAGTGGCCTCCACCTTGTAGGTGACCTTGAGCACGGGCGAGTAGATCGAGTCGACCGGGATACGGCCGATCTCTGCGCCCGAAGCCTTGTTCTGAACGGCGGGGACGTAACCGCGACCGCGCTCTACGACGAGCTCGATCTCCAGCTTGCCCTTGTCGTTCAAGGTCGCGATGTGCAGATCCGGGTTGTTCACCGTGACGCCGGCCGGGGGAACGATGTCGCCTGCGGTGACAGAGCCGGGGCCCTGCTTGCGGACGTACATGGTGACCGGCTCGTCCTCTTCGGAGCTCACGACGAGACCCTTGAGGTTCAGGATGATGTCGGTGACATCTTCCTTGACTCCGGGGACAGTGGTGAACTCGTGGAGAACGCCGTCGATGCGGATGCTGGTGACAGCAGCGCCGGGGATCGACGACAGCAGGGTACGGCGGAGCGAGTTGCCGAGGGTGTAACCGAAGCCAGGCTCGAGCGGCTCGATGACGAATTTCGAGCGGTTGTCGGCGATGACCTCTTCGGTCAACGTCGGGCGCTGTGAAATGAGCATTGTGTATTCCTCCTGTACGGACGTCCGCTATTTGACGTCCACGTGTGGAGGCGAGAACGCCTGCGGGTATCGATGACACCCGCAGGCGTGCTGCGCCTTACTTCGAGTAGTACTCGACGATGAGCTGCTCCTGGAGCGGCACATCGATCTGTGCGCGCTCCGGTACCCGGTGAACCAGGATGCGAAGGCGGTTGGGAACGACCTGCAGCCACGGGGCAACCGGACGATCGCCGTAGCTCTCGCGTGCAACCTGGATCGGGAGAGTCTGTGCGGACTTCTCGCGGACATCGATGATGTCGTACTGCGAGACGCGGTAGCTGGGGATGTCCACTCGCTGGTTGTTGACCAGGAAGTGTCCGTGCGTGACCAGCTGGCGTGCCTGACGACGCGTGCGAGCGAGGCCCGCACGGTAGATGACGTTGTCGAGTCGCGTCTCGAGGATCGTCAACAGGTTCTCACCGGTCTTGCCGGGGCGCTTGTTGGCTTCCTTGTAGTAGAGACGGAACTGCTTCTCCATGACGCCGTAGGTGAAGCGTGCCTTCTGCTTCTCCTGCAGCTGGAGCAGGTACTCGCTCTCCTTGATCCGCGCGCGACCGTGCTGGCCGGGCGGGTAGGGGCGACGCTCGAACGCCTGGTCGCCTCCGACGAGGTCGACGCGCAGACGACGCGACTTGCGGGTAGCGGGACCGGTATAACGTGCCATTTTCTAAACCTTCCTTCCCGCTAGACCCGACGCCGCTTGGGCGGACGGCAGCCGTTGTGCGGCTGAGGGGTGACATCGGAGATGGTGCCGACCTCCAGGCCAGCAGCCTGGAGCGAACGGATAGCGGTCTCACGGCCGGAGCCGGGACCCTTGACGAACACGTCGACCTTCTTGACGCCGTGCTCCTGCGCCTTGCGGGCAGCGTTCTCGGCTGCGAGCTGCGCGGCGAACGGAGTCGACTTACGCGAGCCCTTGAAGCCCACGTGTCCCGACGACGCCCACGAGATGACGTTGCCTGCCGGGTCGGTGATCGACACGATCGTGTTGTTGAACGTGCTCTTGATGTGCGCAGATCCGTGCGGGACGTTCTTCTTGTCCCTGCGACGCGTCTTCTGCGTCTTCTTCGGGCCTGTACCGCGTGCTTTAGGGGGCATTACTTCGCCTTCTTCTTGCCGGCAATGGTGCGCTTGGGGCCCTTACGGGTGCGCGCATTGGTCTTGGTGCGCTGTCCACGTACGGGCAGACCACGACGGTGGCGAAGGCCCTGGTAGCAGCCGATTTCGATCTTGCGACGGATGTCGGCCTGCACCTCGCGGCGCAGGTCGCCCTCGACCTTGAGGGACTCCTCGATGTACTCGCGGAGCTTGGTCAGATCTTCGTCGGACAGATCCTTCGAACGCAGATCCGGGCTCACGCCGGTTGCGTCGAGAATCTCCTTCGAGCGGGTACGGCCGACGCCGTAGATGTAAGTCAGTGCGATCTCCATGCGCTTTTCGCGCGGCAGATCCACACCTGCGAGACGTGCCATGTGGCATTCCTTTTCATGTCCGGAGGTCTGCTCCCAGTCCGTCCCCTGTGCCTCTGTACTGCCGAGAACCTTGCGGCTCTCCAAAACTCAGTGGGGCCCCGGCCTCCGTGCCGGGGGTGTGCCGCAACTCGAATGTTGCGGTTGGTGCTGGGAGGTCTTCTTCTAGCTATGTGCCAAGCAGAAACGCGAATGCTCGGTGGTTATCCCTGACGCTGCTTGTGACGCAGGTTGTCGCAGATGACCATGACTCGTCCGTTACGACGAATCACCTTGCACTTCTCGCAGATCTTCTTGACGCTCGGCTGAACCTTCACGTCGTTGATCTCCTGTGTGTAGCCCTCGCGCACCGCACAGCGGTACGTCGCGAGCATGGTTCTCTCCGACCGGACCTGGCCGGAGAAGCTTGTTACTTGTAGCGGTAAACGATGCGTCCACGCGTGAGGTCGTACGGAGAGAGCTCCACTACGACGCGATCCTCGGGGAGGATGCGAATGTAGTGCTGGCGCATCTTTCCACTGATGTGTGCGAGCACCTTGTGGCCGTTCTCGAGCTCAATGCGAAACATCGCATTGGGCAAGGGTTCGACTACCCGGCCCTCGACCTCGATGGCACCGTCTTTCTTAGCCATATCCTCCGCGTCCCTGGCTTAACACCTGGTTGATTGCATCTGTTTTGCGTTACCGTGATGCTCACTGGCCACCGACCGAAGGCCGGGGGAAGCAACCGGTCGAACAACCGCCAGCTTGCGCAGGCATGCGAACAACCGGAACGCAGAGCGCACCGCCGACCTATGCTACCGGCAAAGTCGCACCAGGCCAAATGCATGATCGACCCATGGCAAGCTGAACTGATGCGCGCGGTGATCCAACGGGTTTCGGAAGCATCCGTCACGGTCGACGGCCACGTCGTCGGCTCCCTGATACCGGCCCCCGGAGGCCAGGGCCTGGTCGTCCTCGTCGGCGTCACCCAGTCCGACGACGCACGGATCGCCGACGCGCTGGCGGACAAGATATGGCGGATGCGAATCCTCGACGGCGAGAAGTCTGCAGCCGACGAACTCGCGCCGATCCTGGTGATCAGTCAGTTCACGCTGTACGCCGACACCTCGAAAGGACGTCGACCGTCCTGGAACCGCGCTGCGCCCGGCGCCGCGGCCGAGCCGTTGGTCGACCACGTCGTACATCGACTACGCGACCTCGGCGCCACCGTCGAGACCGGGCAATTCGGAGCGCACATGAAAGTGTCACTGGTCAACGACGGACCGGTCACCATCACCGTCGAACTGTGAATTACTCGAGCGCCGAACTACTCGTGCGTCGAACTACTCGAACCTCGGACTACTCGTACGTCGAACTACTCCGGCCGCAATGTCAGAATGCGGGGGCCGTCCTCGGTCACGGCGACAGTGTGCTCCCAGTGCGCGGCACGAGAGCCATCGGTGGTGACGACAGTCCATTCGTCGTCGAGAATCTCGGTTTCGTACGTACCGAGTGTCAGCATCGGTTCGATCGCGAGAGTGGACCCGACCACGAGTTCGGGACCTTTGCCCGGAGCGCCTTCGTTGGCCAGAAACGGTTCCATGTGCATCTCGCGGCCGATGCCGTGGCCACCGTAGCCGTCGACGATTCCGTACTTGCGGCCGTGCAACTTCTCGGCGGCGTACGTTCCGTTCTCGATGGCGTGTGAGACGTCGGTCAGCCGGTTGCCCGGCAGCATGGCAGCGATTCCTGCCTCCATCGACAACCTCGTGGCCTCACTGAGCAACTCGTCGGCTTCGATGATGTCTCCGACGCCGAACGTCCAGGCGGAGTCGCCGTGCCAGCCGTCGAGAATTGCGCCGCAGTCGATGGAGATCAGGTCACCGGCAACGAGAACATCCGACGCGGAAGGGATTCCGTGAACCACACGGTCGTTCACCGACGAGCAGATGCTGCCGGTGAACCCGTGGTAACCCAGAAAGGACGGAACTGCGCCCGCGTCACGGATGACCGCTTCCGCGACGCGGTCGAGCTCCAACGTCGAGACACCCGGCTTGGCCGCGTCGCGCACGGCAACCAGTGCGGCGCCGACCACGGCGCCGGCCGCAGCCATGGCGTCGAGTTCGCCAGGGCTGCGAAACGGCACTACCTTGCGCTTACGACCGAACGCCATTACTTGTCGGTGCCCTCGATCGCCTTCAGTGCGCGAGCACTGACTTCTTCCACGTCGCCGATCGCGTCGACGGTGACGATCTGGTCCGTGTAGTAGTCCAGCAACGGTGCGGTCTCGTCGCGGTAGACCTTGAGGCGATTGCGGATGACGTCTTCCTTGTCGTCCTCACGTCCGCGAGCGAGCATGCGCTCGACCACGACGTCCTCGTCCACGACGAAGGACAGGACGGCGTCGAGCTTGGCGCCGAGATCGGCGAGGATTCCGACGAGTGCTTCCGCCTGGCCGACGGATCGGGGGAACCCGTCGAGCAGGAAGCCGTTGACGGCATCCGGCTCTGCGAGGCGGCTGCGGACCATGTCGACGGTCAGCTCGCTCGGGACGAGATCACCGGCGTCGAGGTACTTCTTCGCTTCGATTCCCAGTGGAGTCTTCTCACCGATGTTGGCGCGAAACAGATCGCCGGTCGAGATGTGGGGAACGCCCAGCTTCTCCGACAGGACTGCTGCTTGGGTGCCTTTGCCTGCACCGGGAGGACCAAGAAGAACGAGTCTCACTTGAGGAACCCTTCGTAGTTACGCTGCATCAACTGACTTTCGATCTGCTTCACGGTATCGAGGCCGACGCTGACCATGATCAGCACGGCGGTGCCACCGAACGGCAGGTTCTGCGCGCCGCCGGAGCTTCCGATGTCGAGGAACAGGTTGGGCAGCACGGCGATGGTGCCCAGGTAGATAGCGCCCGGCAGGGTGATGCGGCTGAGGACGTAGTTCAGATAATCGGCGGTCGGCCTGCCCGGACGGATTCCGGGGATGAAGCCTCCGAACTTCTTCATCTCGTCGGCGCGTTCTTCTGGATTGAAGGTGATGGCGACGTAGAAGTACGTGAAGAAGACGATGAGGCCGAAGTAGATGGCGATGTAGACCGGGTTCGCCGGATTCACCAGGTACTCGTTGATGATTCGCTGCCACCAACTGGGGTCCACGGCGGTGCTTGCGGACGTGAGCTGGGCGATCAAGTTCGGTAGGTACAGAAGCGAGGACGCGAAGATCACCGGGATGACTCCGGCCTGGTTGACCTTCAGAGGGAGGTACGTCGACGAGCCGCCGTACATCTTCCGGCCCACCATGCGCTTGGCGTACTGGACAGGGATTCGGCGCTGGCCCTGCTCGACGAACACGACGCCGGCGATGATGAGGAACGCAGCGACGCAGACGAGCGCGAAGACGAGGCCTCCGCGGCTGTCGAGGATGGACTTGCCCTCGGACGGGATACGCGACGCGATTCCGGCGAAGATCAGCAGCGACATACCGTTGCCCACACCACGTTCGGTGATGACCTCACCGAACCACATCACCACGGCCGCACCTGCGGTCATGACGAGAACGATGATGACGAGTCCGAAGATCGACTGGTCGGCGATGATGTCCTGCTGGCATCCCTGAAGGAGCTGTCCGCGTGAAGCGAGAGCGACGAGGCCGGTCGCCTGCAGGATCGCGAGCGCGATCGACAGGTAACGGGTGTACTGCGTCATTTTCGCCTGGCCGGACTGGCCCTCCTTGCGGAGCTGCTCGAACTTCGGGATGACGACCGTCAGGAGCTGAACGATGATGCTCGCAGTGATGTACGGCATGATGCCGATCGCGAAGACCGACAACTGCAGCAGCGCACCACCGGAGAAAAGGTTGATGAGCGAGTAGATACCCGCTTGGTCGCCACCGGAGACCTGGTCGATGCAGGCTCGGACGTTGGCGTAATCCACACCCGGCGACGGAAGCGTAGCGCCGAAGCGGTACAGGGCGACCAGACCGAGTGTGAACAGGATCTTCCGTCTCAGGTCAGGGGTCCTGAGGGCCGACACGAAGGCGGAAAGCAAAGATCCTCCTGGCACGACTGCGATGGCATCGAAACTTGCATCGAGCCACCAGGCTCTCGGCTGTTCGATCTTGGATTGCGCACGACACGGGTCGTCCGCATGAAACGCATGTTCACGTAACTCTAGAACTCTAACAGTGCGCGACGAACCGCCGGACGGACAGTCCGCGCACCACCCGACCGGTCGGCGGGCGAACTACTGCACTGCAGCGATGGCCGCAGCGTTGCCCTCGAAAGGGGTTGCCGCTGCGGCCATCGTCACACTGTGTGCTCACTCGACCGGAGTCGAGTTCGCGGCTATACCTCGGTTGCAGAACCGCCGGCAGCGGCGATCTTTTCCTTGGCGGAACCGGTGAACTTGTTGACGGAGATGTCGACCTTCACGGTCAGCTTGCCGTCGCCCAGAACCTTGACGGGCTCGTTCTTGCGGACTGCGCCCTTGGCAATCAGGTCAGCGATGCTGATCTGGCCACCCTCGGGGAACAGGCGCTCGATGTCGCGAAGGTTCACGACCTGGAACTCGACACGGTTCGGGTTGGTGAAGCCCTTGAGCTTCGGGAGACGCATGTGAAGGGGCATCTGGCCACCCTCGAAGCGTGCCGGCACGTTCTTGCGTGCGCCGGTTCCCTTGGTACCGCGACCTGCGGTCTTGCCACGCTTGCCACCTTCACCGCGGCCGACGCGAATCTTCGCCGACTTGGATCCGGGTGCGGGGCGCAGGTGGTGCAGTTTGATGGTCATGGTTAGACCTCCTCAACTGTTACGAGGTGGCGCACCACGTTGACCAGTCCGCGAGTCTGCGGGGTGTCCTCGCGGACGACGGACTGGCGGATGCCTTTGAGTCCGAGGGTCCGCAGACTGTCCCGCTGGTTCGACTTCTGGCCGATGGTGCTCTTGATCTGAGTGACCTTCAGCTGTGCCATTACTTCACCGCTCCTGCCTGTGCACGCGCACGCAGCATTCCGGCAGGTGCAACCTCTTCGAGGGTGAGTCCACGGCGAGCCGCGACTTCCTCGGGACGCTGCAGATCCTTGAGGGCTGCGACGGTGGCGTGAACGACGTTGATGGCGTTGTCGCTACCGAGCGACTTCGACAGCACGTCGTGGATGCCTGCGCACTCCAGCACGGCGCGAACAGCACCACCGGCGATGACACCGGTACCGGCGCTGGCCGGGCGGAGCATGACGACGCCTGCTGCTGCTTCACCCTGGACGGGGTGCGTGATGGTGCCGCCGATCATCGGGACGCGGAAGAAGCTCTTGCGGGCCTCTTCGACACCCTTCTGGATGGCTGCGGGAACTTCCTTGGCCTTGCCGTAGCCGACGCCGACCAAGCCGTTGCCGTCTCCGACGATGACGAGGGCGGTGAAGCTGAAGCGACGACCACCCTTGACGACCTTGGAGACGCGGTTGATCGCGACTACGCGCTCGATGAAGTTCGACTTCTCGGCAGCGTTTCCGCCACGCGAGTTGTCACGGCGGTCGCGTCCACCACGGTTGTCACCGCGGTTGTCGCCACCACTGTTGGGTCCACTGTTCTGTCCGGCGGGGCCATTTCCGCCGTCACGCCGTTGACGTCCCGGCATCAGGCTGTCCTTCCGTTGTCAGTTGCAGTCATCATCAGAATGCCAACCCGCCTTCACGAGCGGCATCGGCCAGAGCCGCGATGCGGCCGCTGTAGCTGTTGCCGCCACGGTCGAAGACGACCGCGTCGATTCCAGCTGCCTTGGCGCGGCTGGCGATGAGCTCGCCGACCTTTGCGCTCTGCGCCTTCTTGTCTCCGTCGAGCGCACGCACGTCGGCTTCGATCGTCGATGCGGAAGCCAGGGTGTGGCCTGCCAGATCGTCGACGAGCTGAACGTGGATGTGGCGCGAAGAGCGGTTGACGACCAAGCGAGGACGCTCGGGCGTTCCGGAGATCTTCTTGCGGAGACGGAAGTGGCGACGCGCCTTCGAGAGGCGACGCTTCGTCGAGATGTCCGTGCCGCGAGGCGTGCGGTCGACCTTCGCCTTGTCTGCTGTTTGCTGGCTCATATCACTTACCCGTCTTTCCGACCTTGCGGCGGATAACTTCACCCTCGTAGCGGATGCCCTTGCCCTTGTACGGGTCCGGACGCCGCAGACGACGAATGTTGGCAGCGATCTGGCCGACTGCCTGCTTGTCGATACCGGTGATGGTGAAACGCGTGGGCGACTCGACCGTGAAGGTGATGCCTTCCGGCGCCTCGATCAGCACAGGGTGGCTGTACCCGAGTGCGAATTCGAGATCCTTGCCCTTCAGCACCGTTCGGTAACCGACGCCGTGAATCTCCATCTTGGTGGTGTAACCGTTGGTGACACCGGTGATGAGGTTCGCGACCAGGGTGCGCGAGAGACCGTGCAATGCACGGCTACGACGCTCGTCGTCGGGGCGGGTCACGGCGATACTGCCGTCATCCGCACGTGCGATCTGGATGGGCTCGGCGATCGTCAGGCTCAGGGCACCCTTGGGGCCCTTGACCGCGACGTTCTGGCCGTCGATCGTGATGTCGACGCCCGCGGGGACCGCGACCGGCAATTTTCCAATACGTGACATGGTGGTGGCCTCCCCTACCAGACGTAGGCGAGGACTTCTCCGCCCACACCCTGCTTGGCCGCCTGACGTTCTGTGAGCAGACCGGTGGACGTGGAGATGATCGCCACGCCCAGGCCGCCGAGAACCTTGGGCAGATTGGTGGATTTTGCGTATACGCGAAGACCAGGCTTCGAGATACGACGCACGCCCGCGAGGCTGCGCTCACGGCTGGGCCCGTACTTCAGATCGACGATGAGGGTCTTGCCGACCTCGGCGTCTTCGGTGCGGAAATCAGCGATGTAGCCCTCACGCTTCAGGATGTCGGCGATGTTCGCCTTCAGCTTCGAGTGGGGAAGCTTCACCTGGTCGTGGTACGCCGAGTTGGCGTTGCGCAGACGGGTCAAGAAGTCTGCAATTGGATCGGTCATCGTCATGGTGTGACCTGTGCACCTTTCTCGCAGCGGTTCCCATGCAACACGTGCGAACTGGTGCCCCCTGGGTTGGCGAACAACCCGGGCCTGGCTCGTCACATCGTGGGCCTACAACGAAGTGAACATGTCCTGACCGACTGTTGCCGGTCAGGGGTTGCGCTCCAAGCAATGCATCTCTGCACTGCCAGGTGTTTCGAGCTTCCGCGTGGTGATGCCGCGTGCGGAGAACTCGAGGTTGCGTCTGTATTGCAAGGACTCGTGTGCAGGCACGACGAAGCCCGGGCAACCGCACTAGTGTAGGCAACCGGTGGGCAAACTCCAAATCGTTCGCCCTCAGTCCTGATCCAGCCTGTCGACGTCGATACGCGGCGCACCCTGCCCCGTCGCTCGGTTGACGACGTAGGTGACCGCCCACAGGACGACGCCGAGCAGCAGCATGGCACCGGCGATCTTGTACTGAATCATCTGTGCATCGGTTCGAGCCCACGGGCCCACCAGGAACAGGCACAGCACTGCTCCGGCGACCGGTACCCAAAACGGCGCTCGGAAGAAGGTCTTGTCCGCCCGTTGCTTCAACACCAGGCAGGCGACGTTGACCACGGCGAACACTCCGAGCAGCAACAAGCCGGTGGTTCCCGACAGGGCGCTGACCACCGAATTGCCGGACAGCCGATTGACCACGACGATCAGCACCACCGCAAGAACAGTCGTGAAAAGGATTGCGGTCCAGGGCGATCGACGTTTCGGAAGTACTGCTCCGAGTGCCGTCGGCAGGACTCGCTGCCGGGCGAGACCGTAAATGCATCTGCTGGCCATCAGCATGTTGATGAGTGCAGTGTTGGCCACGGCGAACACCGTCATGTAGGGGAATATCTCGTCGATGGGGAGACTCGGTGCACCGACGCGCACGACGTGCAACAGAATTCCTTCGCTTCCCGAATCGTAGTTCAGCGGTAGAACGGCGATGACCGCGACGACGACCAGCACGTAGATCAGGCAGGCGATGCCGAGACCGGACAACATCATCTTCGGGAAGATCTTCTGCGGCTCTTTCGTCTCCTCGACCATGTTCACGGAATCCTCGAAACCGACCATGGCGAAGAACGCGATCGTCGTGGCGACCGTCACCGCGAGAAACATGCCTTTCTCGTTCTGGTCCTCGAACACCACGAGGTTGGCGATATCGCCCTCGGCACTCCCCCGGCCCACCGCGACGAATCCGATCACGATGACGATTGCCAACGCAGCCATTTCGATTCCGGTCAGGACAACGTTGAATTTCACGGATTCTCCGACGCCCCTGAGGTTGATCGCTGCGAGAAAGCCCATGAACAGCAGCGCGACGACGAGCTGAGCCGTCGAGCCTGTTGGTATGTCGAACCAACCGAGTCCGTCTGTGGTGCTGAATGTTTCGTGTAGCCCGGCGAGCAAATTACCGGCCACGACGTTCGACGACGTCGCCGCGCTGGTGATGCCGGAACAGATGACGGCGAAAGCCACGATGAATGTCGCGAAATGAATTCCGAAAGCTTTGTGGGTGTACAGAGCCGCGCCCGCAGCCTGCGGGTATTTCGTCACCAATTCCAGGTAGGAAAAGGCCGTCAGAGTCGCGACGACGAATGCGAGCACGAACGGTACCCACGCGATACCACCGACGTTGGAGATCATGTCGCCCGTGACGGCGTACACACCTGCACCGAGGATGTCGCCGACGATGAACAGAAGCAGTAGCCCTGGCCCGAGGACGCGTTTCAGTTCGCCTTGTTCTTCTTGCGCTTCGTCGTGCTTCAGTGTTGCCATGGCGAACCTCCGAAAGCGTCGGTTCGGTTCACGATAGACCTGCAGGCGTGGTCTGGATACTCGAAACGTCCACCCGTTGCAGCCGGGTCGATCGAGGTCGATAGTGCAGGTAGAGGGCGCACACGAAAAACGGGCGTGGGTTCCTGTCGGAACCCACGCCCGTCAGCGTGATGCGTCAGCGTGGTAACTACGCGAGGCCCTGAGACATCGCCGTTTCAGGGCCTGGAGGTCACCAGGAGCTCTTGTGAACGCCGGGGAGTTCTCCGCGGTGCGCCATTTCGCGAACGCAGATACGGCACAGGCCGAACTTGCGGAACACGGAGTGGGGACGGCCGCAGCGGTTGCAACGCGTGTAACCACGCACTGCGAACTTCGGCTTCTTGTTGGCCTTGTTGACCAATGCCTTCTTCGCCATGGACTCAGTTCTCCTTGAACGGGAAGCCGAGGTGCTTGAGCAGCGCGCGGCCTTCTTCGTTGTTGGTTGCGGTGGTCACCACGGTGATGTCCATGCCGCGCGGACGATCGATCTTGTCCACGTCGATCTCGTGGAACATCGACTGCTCGTTGAGGCCGAACGTGTAGTTGCCGTTGCCGTCGAACTGCGTGCCGCTCAGGCCGCGGAAGTCCCTGATTCGGGGAAGGGCAATGGAAGTCAGGCGGTCCAGGAACTCCCACATGCGGTCGCCGCGAAGCGTGACGCGGGCACCGATGGGCATTCCTTCGCGAAGCTTGAACTGTGCGATGGACTTGCGGGCCTTGCGGATCTCCGGCTTCTGGCCGGTGATCGCTGCCAGGTCGGCAACTGCACCGTTGATCAGCTTCGCGTCACGGGCGGCGTCGCCGACACCCATGTTGACGACGACCTTGACGACACCGGGGATCTGCATGACGTTGTCGTATGCGAACTCGGTGTTCAGGGCGTCCTTGATCTCGGCGCGGTAGCGCGCCTTCAGCCGGGGCTGCGTGTTCTCAGTGGTAGTCATCTCAGATGTCCTTCCCGTTCTTCCGGGAAACACGAACGCGCTTGCCGGTCTCTTCGTCGGTCCGGTAGCCCACGCGAGTTGGGTTTCCGTCCGAGTCGATGACTGCAACGTTCGATACGTGGATCGGGGCTTCCTGCGTGACGATTCCGCCCGAGGATGCGCCACGCTGGTTCGCGGAAACCGCGGTGTGCTTCTTGATCCGGTTCACGCCCTCGACGAGGACCTTGGAGTCAGCGGGGTAAGCCTGAATGACCTTGCCCTTGGCGCCCTTGTCCTTACCGGCGATCACGAGAACGGTGTCGCCCTTGTGCACCTTCATTTACAGCACCTCCGGGGCGAGCGAGACGATCTTCATGAACTTCTTCTCACGCAGCTCGCGGCCGACCGGGCCGAAGATGCGGGTTCCGCGAGGGTCGTTGTCCGGCTTGATCAGCACGGCAGCGTTCTCGTCGAAACGGATGTAGGAACCGTCCGGGCGACGACGCTCCTTGACGGTGCGGACGATGACGGCCTTGACGACCTCGCCCTTCTTGATGTTTCCACCGGGGATGGCGTCCTTCACCGTAGCTACGATGATGTCGCCGATTCCGGCGTAGCGACGTGACGAGCCACCGAGAACGCGGATGCAAAGGATTTCCTTCGCGCCCGTGTTATCAGCAACGCGTACTCGCGACTCCTGCTGAATCACAAACTTCTCCTAGACCTGGATGTGCATACGTGCCGGATTTCCGTCCCGACACGCGCGGTCGGCTACCGCGGAGCGGGCGCACGAAGGCACACCGCTGCCACAGGCAACCGGTCAAGTGTAGGGGACGCACCGGATCGAATCCAAATCGTGGCTGGTCGACACGTACGCATCCACTACGTCTCCGGGTAACCCGACGCGTGGCGGCCTGCGCCTGTGGGCCGCGCCGCACGTCGTGCACACTGGAACACGTGAAGACCCTCGCCCGCGGGGAGAATTGCCCCGCTCCCCCTGGGACGTTGACTGTCACGCTCCGAACTTCAGCGACAGTCGACGTATCGGCACTGCTGCTCGGCGCTGGCGGAAGAGTGAGCTCGGACGACGACCTGATCTTCTACAACCAGCCTTCCGGCCCCGGAGTGCAGTACCACCGGGACCCGAGCGGGCACCGGATCACCGTCGAACCCGAACGAATTCCCGCAGGTGTCGACACAGTGGCCATCACTGCCTCGCTCGACGGCACCGGTGCACCGACGTTTGCTGCCTCCGGGCCCGTCGAGACAAGTGTCGTCGACTCCACCGGGACCACCGTCGTCACGTACCCGGCCGACGCATTGGGCGCCGAGAATGCACTCGTGTGCCTCGAGATCTACCGACGCGGTGACGCCTGGAAGATCCGTGCCGTCGGGCAAGGCTTTACCGACGGCTTGGCCGGTGTCGCGACCGCGTTCGGGATCACCATCGACGACGACAGCGCGCCGGCCGACCCCCCGAGTCCCGCCCCGATCACAGTTCCGACCCCGACCCCGACCCCGACATCAGGAGGACACCTCCCCATGAGAAGCGAATTGTTCGCACCCGCCCACGCGGAAGTGCCAGGGGCGGGTATCCAGAAGCAAGGCAGCAAGATGTGTCGCGTCGGCATGAACGGCGAGATCATGGCCAGGGCTGGTTCGATGGTCGCCTACCAAGGCGATCTTCAGTTCGAGGCCAAAGGATCCGGCGGGCTCGGCCGTGCGCTGAAGCAGGCGCTGTCCGGAGAGGGCGTACCACTGATGAAAGTCTCGGGCCGCGGGGATCTGTTTCTCGCCAACGCGGCTCAGGACGTCCATCTGATCGACCTCGACGGTACCGACGGCCTCACGATCAACGGCGCCAACGTGCTGGCGTTCGAATCCAGCCTGTCCTACGACGTCAAACGCGTTCAAGGTGCTGCGTCCGGCGGTAACGCCGGCTTCTTCAACTGTGTGTTCACCGGGCGTGGGCGGATAGCGATCACGACCGACGGTGTGCCGGTGGTTCTCCAGGTGGATCAGCCCACTTTCGCGGACCCGCAAGCCGCGGTTGCCTGGTCGTCGAGCTTGTCCACCCGTGTGAAGAAGAACGATTCTTTCGGGCTCGGGACATTGATCGGGCGCAGCACCGGCGAGCGGTTCACCCTGGAGTTCGGCGGCCAGGGTTTCGTCGTGGTTCAACCGTCGGAACAGCCTCCGGGCGGTTTGATCGGTGGCAGCGGAAGCGGAGAGCAGGCGGGGGTCGGCGGGGCGTTGGGTGGTCTGCTCGGTCGGTGACCGGTGGCGGTGGGCACCGAAACCGATATCTCGGTACGGTTCACGGAGTGGGGAAAAAGTCCGAAGCACCAGGGGGTCGTGCTTGATCGAATTGCCGGCTGCAGCGCGCGACAACGACACTGACTGGTGGCGGACTCTACCGCTGGACAGGGTCACTCGGCTCCACGGCTCGACGTACCGGAGCCTCGCAGAGTCGGTGGATCCGCTTCCGCCGCCCGCGCCTGCGGTGACGTTCTATTCGTTGTCGTCCGTCCGTGTCTCCTCCGCGCCCTCGATCGTCGGCGAGGTAGTCAACGCGCTGGAATCGGCTGCGGTACAACTGACGTCGCTTTGGCTTCCCGACGCAGGCTCGAGTTCGGGTTCGTCGCTCCTCGACCGGCACGCCGCGCGACTCGCTGCACGCAGAGTCGCTGCGTCGGGGCCACATTTCGGACCGTACCTGGCAGCTCTCGCCGACGCCGCCGTCGTCGGGAGTCCACCGCGGCCGCTCGCGTTTCCGATCGAGACACGGGCCGAGGGAGCGGCAGGAATCATCGCTGCCGCCCATGGTCGTGATGCATGCGCCTTGGTGGTCGACGTGACGGACTCTCACGACCCCACCGAGGTCGCCACCGCCGCCGAATGGCTGTGCGCACACGGACGACTCGGGGTCTGGCTCACGGGCACCGGCTCACACACCGTCGACCGATTCCCCACCGTTCGAGTGGCGGCGCCCGCGGTCTCGGACACCGTGTCCACCGTCGTGGATCGAATCCGGCCGCTCGGCTATCCCCCAGTCGAAGGAAGCCCGCACCCGGGCAGCGTGCCCGAGACGACGCTGTACCGGATGCTCGACGCCTCCGACTGGGCTACAGGTCGCGAACACAATCGTTCGGTCAAACTCTCCGATCTGTCGCAACCGTTCACCGTCGACGTACTCTGGCGTGCCGAAAAGGTCGTGGTCGAGATCGATGGTGACGAACACCGTGCGGCAGTTCGATTCTCGCAGGACCGCTTGCGCGACAATCAACTTCAGACTCACGGTTACGTCGTGTTGCGTTTCACAAATGCTTATGTCGTATCCGACCCACAACAAGTGGTGGCGGCCATCCGCCGAGTAGTGACAGCACGACGATCGAGAGGGAATTGACCGATGAGCACCGCCGACCTGACTGGCACCGAGGCAGCCGTACTCCTCGTTCTCATGGCCGAAGCCACCGCGGTACCCAATCCACAGCTGAACAATCTCGGGCCCGAGCTGAAGAAGGCCTCTCGCGACAAGTTGACGAAGTCGGGCCTCATCGAAGTGGGCCGTGCCGGGAGGTCGATGACGCTCGAGTTGACCGACAAGGGTTGGAAGGCGTGTGCTGATCTGATGGGCACTGCGCCTCCCGCTCGTTCGTCGGGGCCGGGAAAGGCACTCTTCACCGTTCTCGCAGGCCTGCGTCGCTGGTTCGACGAATCCGACACCCGGCCCGCCGAGATCTTCTCGCCTCGTGCCGCGGCTGCGTCGACGACGGCGAGCGACGCACCGACGGATCACGAGGTCGAAACACGGATCCGGGAGGTGTATGCGCGGCTGGTCAGGGAACCTGGCACCGCGGTCCGCTTGTCGCGCCTTCGACCGGAGCTGTCCGACATCCCCCGAGACGCGCTCGACGCGGCCCTGGCGCGGCTTCGCCGAGCCCCCGATGTATCGCTCATTCCCGAGGAGAATCAGAAAACGTTGACCGCAGAAGATCACGCCGCAGCCGTCGTCGTCGGCAACCAGCGCAATCACCTGATCGAGATCGAGCTGTGACCGCCGACCAACAGATCCGAGCGCTCGAGTCGGTCAGGCTGAGCTGGGCGCCCACACCGGACGATGTCTGGCGATCGCAGTCCAACGTTCATGTCCCTGGCATGCACGAGCGGGTGTTCGCCGAAGTCATGCGTGCCTACGACGATGCCGTGCACTCGGACGATGCCAGCCCGCTCGGCGTCGTGGTTCGCGGTCCTGCCGGCTCCGGTAAGACTCATCTCCTCGGTCAGGTGCGGGAGGAAGTTCAGGCGAAGGGCGGGTATTTCTTCCTCATCCGGCTCCTCGACGCCGCAGCATTCTGGCGGTCGACGCTCATGGGCATGTTGGACGACCTGATGCGGCCGTCGGGCGATGGGTCGGACAGCCAGCTCGCACTTCTGTTGAGGCGATTGACCGCCATCGCCGGACTGGCCGATTCAGAGCGCAGCAAGGTCATGGGCGAGTCGATGATCGACGCAGATACGTTGAACGCGTTCGTGACTGCGTTGTACAAGGCGCATCCTCGGCATCGTCGTACTTCGCAGCACACGCTGCGAGCGCTCGTGTTGTCCATCGCACCCGACTCGTCCGTCCAGGATCTGGGCGATGCGTACCTGCAGTCCATCGACGACGTCGATCCCGAAGAATTCTCCGAGTGGGGTATTCGCCGGGCCGAGCTCGGCCACCAGGGTATTGCGGAGAACATCTCGCGTTTGCTTGCGATCACCGGACCCACGGTGTTGGCGATCGACCAGATCGACACGCTCGTTGCGCAGGCCAGGACCGGAACCGATCAGGCATTCGCCGAAGCACAGGAGGACAAGGTCGTCGAGCACCTCGCTCACGGCCTGATGTCCCTACGCGAGACCCTGCCTCGAACGGCGTCGATCTTGTCGGCGCTGTCCAGTGCGTGGGAGCTGATCGCGGCGCGCGGCGTGGCGCCGGTGCAGGATCGCTTCCGGGTCATGCAACCGCTCAAGCCGATTCCGTCGTCGGAGGTCGGCCGTCTGCTTCTGGGCCGACGTCTCGCGGCGTGCTTCGACGAGGCGGGCTTCGCGCCTCCTCATCCGACGTGGCCGGTCGCTCCCGAGGCATTCGAACAGGCCCCGGACTTCACGCCGCGCCAACTTCTGATCGCGGTGGATCGGCACATTCGCCACTGCCTCGACACAGCCACGGCGTCGGAACTGACCAGCTTTGCGGACCGGAGCGGGGCGACGGCAACCACGTTGGTCGCTCCTGCGAGCGAGCTCCTGGCTCTCGACGAGCACTATGCGGACCTGGTGAACAACGCCGACGTGTCCGTGCCGTTGTCGCCCGACAGCGAAGATTCAGTCGTACCCGCCCTGCTGACCTCCGGTTTGACCGCGTGGATTCACGAACATCAGAGCTCCGACGACAGTCTCGCTCAGGATCCTCCGCCCAGTGGCAAGCCCGCCCTGCACGCTCGCCTTCGTCATACCGTCGACACCGACACCGACGACGAGGAGCACTGGTGCTTCCGCGCCGTCACGTCTCCCAACGCTCGGGCTGCACTCGCTCGCGTCGAACGCGCCGTCACCACGGCAGGACTTCACATCGACATGCCGCGGAGACGGCTGATCCTGATTCGTAACGAGCCGTGGCCGTCCGGGGCGAAAACCGCGCAAACCATCGCTGCGCTCCGACGCGCCGGTGGAGTCGAAGTTCGACTCGGCGACGACGATCGACGTGCGCTGACCGCGTTGGGCGTCCTGCTTGCGGAAAACGCGCCTGCCCTGACGTCGTGGCTCCTCGCCCGGAAACCGGCGCACTCCATAGATCTGTTCCGGACGGTTCTCCCCGAAGTGAGTGTCGTCGACGACGAGACTGCACTGATCGCACCGCCCGCCGCCGCTGACGGAAACGGAACGGCCGTTGTCGATACAGCGGCGGCCGACGCTGTTCCTCCTCGAGACCGCTCTGCAACCGAACCGAACAAGATCGTCATCGGCCAGGAAACCAGTACCAATGCCGACGTCACGGTCCCACTCGAAGCGCTACGCAAGCACACCGCGATCTTCGCCGGCTCCGGATCGGGAAAAACGGTGCTGATACGGAGACTGATCGAAGAATGTGCCCTGCAGGGTGTCTCGGCAATCGTTCTCGACGTGAACAACGACTTGGCCCGGCTCGGTACGCCCTGGCCCTCGGATGAACGAACCTGGCCGCCCGGTGACGAGAACAAGGCCGACGCCTACCTACGCAACACCGACATCGTGGTGTGGACGCCTCGCAAGTCAGCGGGTCGCCCGCTGAGTTTTCAGCCGCTCCCCGACTTCGCCAGCGTTGTCGGTGACGCGGACGAATTCGATGCCTCCGTCGAGTCTGCGCTGGCTGCGCTCGAACCCGCCGCGGGGGTCATGGGTTCCTCACAGAAGGCGAGGCACGGACGAGCCGTCCTGCGCCAAGCGCTGGACGGTTTCGGAAGGCGTTCTCGAGGAGGCACACTCGGGGACTTCATCGACCTGCTCGAAGAGTTTCCCGAGGACGCGAGCGAGATGCGCGACGCGGTGCGCATCGCCGCAGGCCTCGCGGAGAACCTGAAGGCTGCGTCGGCCAACGATCCGATGTTCGCGGGCTCGGGAACGCCGATCGACCCGGCAGTGTTACTGACACCAGCCGACGGCAAGAAGGCTCGGGTCTCGGTCATCAACCTCTCGGGTTTGACGACCGACGAACAAAAGCACAGCTTCGTCAACCAGCTTCAAATGGGGCTGTTCGCGTGGATCAAGAAAAATCCGGCAGGCGATCGCCCCCTGGGCGGGTTGTTCGTCATGGACGAGGCTCAGAACTTCGCGCCATCGGATCGATCGACCCCGGCAACGCAGAGCACCTTGGCCCTCGCGTCGCAGGCGCGGAAGTACGGATTGGGGCTCGTGTACGCCACTCAGTCTCCGAAGGGGCTGCACAACCGCATAGCCGGCAACGCGTCGACCCAGTTCTACGGGTTGCTCAACAGCCCGTCCCACGTGGAGGCCGCCAAGGAGATGGCGCGGGTGAAGGGAGGACATGTTCCCGATGTCGGGCGCCTGCCCGCAGGGCAGTTCTACGCCGCGATCGAAGGGACGGAGTTCCGTCGCACCGCCACTCCCCTCTGCCTGACATACCACCCGAAGAGTCCGCCGACCGAAGAAGAGGTTCTGCTCATCGCGCGGGGCTGATGCGGAGTCCGAAGCAGCGAAACACGAAAAAGCCCACTTCCGAAGGGAAGTGGGCTTTTTCGCAGCAGTGAATGCTTACTTGGCCTTTTCGAGGACCTCGACCAGTCGCCAGTGCTTCGTGGCGGACAGCGGGCGGGTCTCCATGAGCTGAACGCGATCGCCTACGCCGGCGTCGCCCTTCTCGTCATGTGCCTTGACCTTGGTGGTCCGACGGATGACCTTGCTGTAGAGAGGGTGCTTGACCCTGTCTTCCAGCTCGACCACGATCGTCTTCTCCATCTTGTCGGATACGACGTATCCGATGCGGGTCTTGCGGTTGTTGCGTCCTTCAGTCACAGTCTTTTCCTCGCTCATGCCGCGTCACCTGCAGTGTCGTCGGCAGGACCTGTGGCCAGACCGAGCTCACGCTCACGCAGGACGGTGTAGATGCGCGCGATCTCGTGACGAACGGTGCGCAGTCGACGGTTGTTGTCCAGCTGGCCGGTAGCCATCTGGAAGCGAAGGTTGAACAGCTCTTCCTTCGACTCACGCAGCTTGGTGACCAGCTCTTCACCGGTGAGCTCGCGGAGCTCTGCGGCTGGGGTTCCGGTAGCCATCAGAACTGCTCCTCCCTGGTGATGATGCGTGCCTTCATCGGCAGCTTGTGGATTGCGCGCGTCAGGGCCTGACGTGCGACGGCCTCGTCGGGGAACGAGAGCTCGAAGAGCACGCGACCCGGCTTGACGTTCGCGACCCACCACTCGGGCGAACCCTTACCGGAACCCATTCGGGTCTCGGCAGGCTTCTTGGTGAGCGGACGGTCCGGGAAGATGTTGATCCAGACCTTGCCGCCACGCTTGATGTGGCGGGTGATCGCGATACGGGAGGCCTCGATCTGACGGTTGGTGATGTAGGCGGGCTCGAGAGCCTGGATGCCGTAGTCACCGAACGTCACGTGGTTGCCGCCCTTGGACGCACCCGATCGCTTCGGGTGGTGCTGCTTCCGGTGCTTGACCCGGCGTGGGATCAACATCGTCAGCCCTCCTGATTCGGCTCGGTCGAGGCCGGAGCCTCTGCGGATGCCGCACGGCCTGCCTCGGTGCTCGTCGCGGTGGTGCCCGAAGCACCGGAACGACGCGGACGCGAGGGACGCTCACGGCGCGGGCGATCGTTGCCTGCAGCAGGTGCAGCAGCGGCCAGTTCACGACGGCCACCGACGATGTCGCCCTTGTAGATCCAGACCTTCACGCCGATACGGCCGAAGGTGGTCTTTGCCTCGTACAAGCCGTAGTCGATGTCCGCACGGAGGGTGTGCAGGGGCACACGGCCTTCGCGGTAGAACTCCGAGCGAGACATCTCGGCGCCGCCGAGACGGCCGGAGCACTGGACACGGATGCCCTTGACGTTCGGCTGACGCATGGCCGACTGGATGGCCTTACGCATTGCACGACGGAAAGCGACGCGGTTGCTGAGCTGCTCTGCTACACCCTGGGCCACGAGCTGAGCCTCGGACTCGGCGTTCTTGACCTCGAGGATGTTCAGCTGGACCTGCTTGCCGGTCAGCTTCTCGAGAGCTCCGCGGATGCGGTCGGCCTCGGCGCCACGACGACCGATGACGATGCCCGGACGTGCCGTGTGGATGTCCACGCGAACACGGTCACGGGTGCGCTCGATCTCGACCTTCGCGATACCTGCGCGCTCCATGCCGGTGGCGAGGAGCTTGCGGATGGCGACGTCTTCCTTGACGTACTCCGAGTACTGCTTGTCTGCGTACCAGCGCGACTTCCAGTCAGTGGTGATACCCAAGCGGAAGCCGTGCGGGTTGATTTTCTGACCCACTACTGAGCCCCTTCCTTGGACGCCTGGCCCTTACGACGGTTACGACTTGTTCCGCCGGTCTTGGGCAGGCTCTCGACGATCACCGTGATGTGGCTGGTGCGCTTGCGGATCCGGAAAGCACGACCCTGAGCGCGCGGCTGGAAACGCTTGCCCGTCTTGCCCTCGTCGACGAACGCGGTCGCGACGATCAGCGTGCTGGGGTCGAGATCCAGGTTGTTCTCTGCGTTGGCCGCTGCGGAGGCGATCACCTTGGCGACCGGCTCGCTGGCTGCCTGCGGCGCGAACTTCAGGATGTTGAGCGCGTCCTCGACGGAGCGCCCGCGAACCAGATCCACGACGCGACGAGCCTTCATGGGCGTGACGCTGACGTGCTTCGCGACGGCCTTGGCAGTCGGGTTGGCGGTTTCGGTGTTGCTCATCGCCTCTTCGCCTTCCGGTCGTCCTTGATGTGACCCTTGAACGTGCGGGTCGGTGCGAACTCTCCGAGCTTGTGGCCGACCATCGAGTCGGACACGAACACCGGCACGTGCTTGCGACCGTCGTGGACGGCGAAGGTGTGACCGATGAAGTCGGGGAGAATTGTCGATCGACGGGACCAGGTCTTGATGACCTGCTTGGTTCCCTTGTCGTTCTGGACGTCAACCTTCGCGAGGAGGTGATCGTCTACGAACGGGCCTTTCTTCAGGCTGCGTGGCATTCTGAACTCCCTCCTAGCGCTTGTTCTTGCCGGTACGACGACGACGGACGATCAGCTTGTCGCTCGCCTTGTTCTTGCGGGTACGGCCTTCAGGCTGTCCCCAGGGGCTGACCGGGTGGCGTCCACCGGAGGTCTTGCCCTCGCCACCACCGTGCGGGTGGTCGACCGGGTTCATCACGACACCACGAACGGTCGGGCGCTTGCCCTTCCAACGCATACGGCCGGCTTTACCCCAGTTGATGTTCGACTGCTCGGCGTTGCCGACCTCGCCGACGGTTGCGCGGCAGCGCACATCGACGCGACGGATCTCGCCGGACGGCATACGCAGCGTCGCGTAGGGGCCTTCCTTACCGAGGAGCTGGATGCTCGCGCCGGCCGAACGTGCCATCTTCGCGCCGCCGCCCGGACGAAGCTCGACCGCGTGCACGGTCGTACCCGTCGGGATGTTGCGCAGCGGCAGGTTGTTGCCCGGCTTGATGTCGGCGCCTGCACCCTGCTCGATGGGCGAACCCTGAGCGATGCCCTTGGGGGCGACGATGTAGCGCTTCTCGCCGTCTGCGTAGTGCAGCAGTGCGATGTTGGCGGTGCGGTTGGGGTCGTACTCGATGTGAGCGACCTTGGCCGGCACGCCGTCCTTGTCGTTGCGACGGAAATCGATCAGACGGTATGCACGCTTGTGACCGCCACCCTTGTGCCGGGTGGTGATACGACCGTGTGCGTTACGTCCACCGCGACCGTGCAGGGGGCGAATCAGCGACTTCTCGGGCGTGCTGCGAGTGATCTCCGCGAAATCGGAGACACTGGCGCCGCGGCGGCCCGGAGTGGTCGGCTTGTACTTACGGATTGCCATGAGTCTTCTCGTCCTTATATCCGAAGAGTCCCAGTCGCTTACGCGACCGGACCTCCGAAGATCTCGATGGGCTTGCTGTCGGCGGAGAGCGTCACGAGCGCGCGCTTGGTGTCCTTGCGCTTGCCGTAACCGGTGCGGGTCCGCTTGCGCTTGCCCTGACGGTTCTGCGTGTTGACGCTGGTCACGGTGACGTCGAAGATCTTCTCGACGGCAATCTTGATCTGCGTCTTGTTCGAATCCGGGTGCACCAGGAAGGTGTAGGTGCCTTCTTCGATCAGTCCGTAGGACTTCTCGGAGATGACCGGTGCAAGCAGGATGTCGCGGGGATCGGCGATGGTGGTCACTTGCTTCCCTCCTCGTTCTTCGCAGGCCCTGCGATGAACGTGTTCAGCGCTTCCACGCTGAAGACGACGTCATCGGCTTCGAGCACGTCGTACGTGTTGAGCTGATCGGGTGCGATGGGGTGCACGCCGTCCAGGTTCTGAACGCTCTTCCACGCTGCAACGTCCTCGCGGCCGACAACAAGAAGAAGCTTCTTGCGATCGGAGATCTCACCGAGGAAGGACTTCGCGACCTTGGTCGACGGAGTCTGTCCGGCAACCAGTTCGGTGATCACGTGCAGACGCTCGCTGCGAACCCGATCGGAGAGGGCGCCGCGCAGTGCAGCTGCCTTCATCTTCTTCGGGGTGCGCTGGCTGTAGTCGCGCGGCTGCGGTCCGTGGACCGTGCCTCCGCCGACGAACTGGGGAGCGCGAGTCGAGCCCTGACGAGCCCGGCCGGTGCCCTTCTGCCGGTACGGCTTCTTGCCGCCACCGCGAACCTCGCCACGAGTCTTCGTGGAGTGAGTTCCCTGACGAGCAGCAGCGAGCTGAGCCACGACGACCTGGTGCAGAAGCGCGATGTTGGCAGGCGCATCGAAGATCTCGGCGGGGAGATCGACGGTGCCGTTGGTCTTGCCGCCGGCTTCCTTGACGTCGAGCGTCAGGTTGGTCTTCTTCTCGAGGCTGGTCATGCCCGAGCACCACCCTTCAATGCAGACTTGACGATCACGACATTGCCGCGACGGCCCGGGATTGCTCCCTTGATCAAGAGCAGACCGTTCTCGCTGTCCACCTTGTGGACCGAGAGGTTCTGCGTGGTAACGCGGTCGCCACCCATGCGGCCGGACATACGCATTCCCTTGAAGACGCGACCGGGAGTGGCGCAACCGCCGATGGATCCCGGACGACGGTGCACGGCCTGGGCGCCGTGGCTTGCGCCCTGGCCCTTGAATCCGTGGCGCTTCATGGTGCCTGCGAAGCCCTTGCCCTTGCTGGTGCCGGTGACGTCGACGAAAGCGCCGTCCTCGAACACTGCAGCGGTGAGCTCCTGGCCGACCTCGAACTGCGAGGCGTCGGCGACGCGGATCTCCACGACATGGCGGCGAGGCGTGACGCCTGCCTTCTCGAACTGGCCGGTGGTCGGCTTGTTCACCTTGCGGGGATCGATCGCGCCGAAGGCGACCTGGACGGCGCTGTAGCCGTCGCGCTCCTGCGTGCGGATCTGGGTGACCACGTTGGGTCCGGCCTTGATCACGGTCACGGGAACGACGCGGTTGTTCTCGTCGAAGACCTGAGTCATTCCGAGCTTGGTGCCCAGAATGCCTGTGGCAGGCCGATTCTTGTTATCAGTCATCGTTGTCTCCGCGCTCACTGGATGTTGACGTCGACACTGGCAGGCAGATCGATGCGCATGAGCGCGTCGACCGTCTTCGGCGTCGGGTCGAGGATGTCAATGAGCCGCTTGTGAGTACGCATCTCGAAGTGTTCGCGCGAATCCTTGTACTTATGGGGCGAACGGATGACGCAGTACACGTTCTTTTCGGTCGGCAACGGCACCGGTCCGACGACGCGGGCACCCGTACGGGTGACCGTCTCGACGATCTTGCGCGCTGACGCGTCGATCGCCTCGTGGTCGTAGGCCTTGAGCCTGATGCGGATCTTTTGTCCCGCCACGCTTAGTGTCCTTTTCTTGCCGCTTGTCGTGAAGCCGGCCTCGTGGCCTGCTCCACCTCGTCTGCACAGTCCCCGAGCCGCTCGGCGAAAACCGAAGAGACTCGAACTGCCCTCGTGCTCACACGACGAACCGAACGTTGGCGATCAGGAAAGACCCGATCCGTTGCCGCTGTTCATCTGTCATGGTTCTCCGGTCCACGCGGTCGGGCGTGTCGTATTTCTACTGACACTTCTTTCCGCTTGCTCTTCTTCGATGACCGGGTGCGCGAGGCGTTCCTTCATCTCCGAGCCGGCAAACCGAACGCACTCACGCGGAGTGCTGGTCCTGTTCTGCTCTTACCTGGCGCAGGCCGCACGAAAGCGCGTCCCGTGTCCAGGCAACCCGACCAGTATGCCGTAGACCGCGCCGGAGCACAAATCCCTCTCGATGCGCATTCGCCGCTCGCACCTTACTCGGCAGTAAGATGCGAGTATGACCGCCACCGGTACTACCTACGGCCTGTGGAAGAAGCTCCCCGACAACGTCGTCGGGCAGACGATCTTCTCCATCGGCATGTGTCTCAGGGTCCCGTACTTCGGATCCGTCCTCCCCCGCGTGAAGTCCCTCGAGCCAGGTCGTTGCGAGGTGACTGCCCCGAAGTGGTGGGGAATCAGGAACCACTTGGGCACATTTCACGCGATCGCCGCGTGCAATCTCGCCGAGGTGGCCATGGGCATGCTCGCCGAAGCGACGGTGCCACCGACGCATCGCTGGATCCCGAAGGAGATGACGGTGCGCTATCTGACCAAGGCCACCACATCACTGACCGCGGTAGCCCTGCTCGATTCACCCGATTGGGCAACCGTCACGGAGGGTTCGGACGTCGTCGTGCCGGTGTCGATTCGCGACAGCGCCGGAGTCGAGGTCGTCCACGCGGACATCACCATCTGGATCTCCGCCGCGAGCCGACAGCGGTGATACTCGACGAATGAAGTCGTATGACGCTGTCGTGGTCGGTGGCCGTGGAGCCGTCGGCACCCTTCTGGCCGGGCTCCTCGTCTCCGACGGGCTGTCCGTCGTCACCGTGGATGTCGACGCAACCGGCGATCCGCAGCACGGCTGTGACCATGTGCAGGGCAACATCGTCGATCCGGACGACACTCTCCGCGAGTTGTTGGCGTCGACGACCGTCGTCGTCCTGGCGGTCCCGGAATCGGTAGCTCTTGCCGCGCAGGTACCGGATTCCGGCCGGGACATACTGCTGGTCGAAACACTGTCGGTGAAGTCCCGATTCGCCTCCTCGGTCGAGGCTCGGTGGACGCAGGCCTCCGTGCTCGGTATCAATCCGATGTTCGCTCCGTCCCTCGGGATGGACGGACGCCCTGTCGCGGCGGTCGTCCACCGGGACGGCCCCCGCGTCGGCGAATTTCTTGCTCGTCTCGAAACGTGGGGCGGGCTGATCGTGCGAGTGAACGCCGACGAGCACGACCGGGTGGCTGCCGCAACGCAGGCTCTGACCCACGCTGCTGTGCTGGCGTTCGGATCTGCTCTCGCCTCGCTCGACGTCGACCCGGCGCTCGTGCACGCTCTCGCCCCTCCCCCTGCTCGTACCGCCCTGGCATTACTGGCTCGGGTGACGGGCGGTGAACCGGAGGTCTACTGGGATGTGCAATCCGGAAACCCCCATGCGGTGACCGCGCGGTCCGCGCTGGCGTCGGCGATGTCCGAGTTGAATTCGGTCGTCGAGGACGGCGTAGTGCCTGACTTCGAGAAGTTCCTCGATCGCGCCGAGTCGGGCCTACCCGATCCCGCCGGATACGCGGCTCTCTGCGCTGCACTCTTCGGTATCGTGCGAGAACAAGGACGTGAGGAGAACCGGTCATGATCGACAATCCATCACTGCCCGAGTTCGACCCGGATGATCCAGTGGAGAGCGCGATCGTGTCGAGGCTGGCCGGCAACTGGGCCAATCGGGCCACGGTCAAGAAGCCCGAACCCGATCTGGACGACCTGTTCGATCATGCCAAGCACGACTTCCCGGAAGCTCTGATCCCGTTTGCGGAACACGACGTGTACCTCTCGCTGCCGGACGAGAAGCGGAAACGGATCCGGGCCTGGGGCTGGATCGCGTTCAACAAGAACGTCATGGACGTGGAACAGCACGTGGTCAATCCGGGCTTCTCACTCCTTGCCCAGGACGTGTTCGACACCGGAATGGGTGACGTCCTCGCGATCGCTGTCACGCAGGCGATGGTCGACGAGCAGTACCACACCCTCATGCATCTGAACGCGAGCGCGCTCACCCGTCGTCAGCGCGGATGGGCGATGCCCGAGCGACAACTCCCGTTCAGCGCGACAGTCCGTGCTCAACGCGCCGCGCAGCTCGGTGCGGCGAACTCCGGAGCTGCTGCATTGAGCGCCCTCGCGTACACGACTGTCGCGGAGATCTCGATAACCTCCTACCTGGACTTGATCGAGGACGACGACATCATCCAACCGGTGAATCGCGCAACGGTGAAGCTCCACAATCGCGACGAGTACTGCCATGCCTCGATCGCCGACGAGATGGCCAAGATCGTCTTCGGCACACTGGACGACGGCGATCGGAGAGTGTTCCTCGACGGCCTCGCCCAGGGCATGAGAGCGTTCTCGGGCACGGACTTCTCGACGTGGGAAGCTATTCTTCGAGCCGAGAAGGTCGACGGCTTCGAGACAATGCTTCGAGACATCGTCGACGACGGGAGCCGGGATCACCTCGTCCAGGACTACAGCGGCATTCGATCACTGTGCCGCGAACTGGACGTCGAGGACGAAATAGGAATCGAGTGGTCGTGAGCGATGTGAAATCGCCATCTTTCCCGGCAGGTAACATTTCGGTCCGGTGCCTGGATTGAACTGACGGGTACGCGCTCACCGAATCTCGCCTTCCGAAGAATCCGACTGCACCACCGACCGCACGGAGTATCGATGCCCTTTCCCGAGGACGTAGCTGTACTGGTCGAAGACGTCCACAAATCTTTCGACGACGTGCACGCCCTCCGAGGCATCAGCTTCTCGGCTCCCAAGGGGACCGTTCTCGGAATACTCGGCCCCAACGGCGCTGGTAAGACGACCACGGTCAAAGTTCTGGCGACACTGATCAAACCGGACACCGGCAGGGCACTCGTCGCGGGCCACGACGTCGTGACCGATGCACCTGCGGTCCGCAGGTCCATCATGATGACGGGCCAGTACGCCGCCCTCGACGACACTCTGTCCGGACGGGAGAACATCGAGCTGTTCGGTCGACTGATGGGCCTGGACAAGAAGGCGTCGAAGGCCCGCGCCCACGCGTTGCTCGAGGAATTCGACCTGGCGGACACCGGCAAACGACCGGTGCGCGGATACTCCGGTGGAATGCGCCGCCGCATCGACATCGCATGTGGTCTGGTCGTTCGTCCGGAGGTCGTGTTTCTCGACGAACCGACGACGGGGCTGGATCCGCGCAGCCGTCAGGGCGTCTGGTCACTGGTCGAGGCACTCAAAGCGCAGGGCATCACCGTGCTGCTCACCACGCAGTACCTGGAGGAAGCCGACGTTCTGAGCGACAACATCATCGTCATCGACAAGGGAACGGTGATCGCGGAGGGAACGTCGGATCAGCTCAAGGCGATGACGGGAGGCAACTTCTGTGAAGTTGTCCCGGTCGATCCGAATCGCCTGCCGGAGGTTGTGAGGATTCTGGGCGAATTGGTGCCCGGCGTCGTGGCACGGGAACTCGCGCCCGGCGCAGACCGCGTCTCCATCCCTGCTCCGGACGGTGCTGCCACTTTGTCCGAGGTTCTTCGTCGAATCGACCATGCAGGCATTCCCTTGGCGGACATCGCACTGCGCCGGCCGTCTCTGGACGACGTCTTTCTCTCCCTGACCGGCCACTCCAACACCGCCGCCACGCAGTGACCACGACTTCTCGAGACTCGACGGTGGCTGCTGCCTCGACCTCGGCAACGCCGACCGGCCGCACCCGTGCCAAGGCTCGTTTCGAGCCCTCGGGGTTCGTACAGTGGAAAGTCCTCACCGCGCGGACAGTCCGAACCATGGTCCGCAAAGGTGAGCTGTTCATCGCAGTCCTCGCACCCCTGATCTTCACGCTGGGCTTCTTCCTGCCGCTGAAGTTCGTCATGCAGTTCCAGGGGATCGACTACGCGCAGTTCCTCATGCCGATCATCGTTCTGCAGGCAATGGCGTTCACTGCGATTTCCTCGGCGCAGCGAGCCTCGACGGAGACCCTGACGGGTCTGTCCACCCGCCTGAAGACCATGCCGGTCGTCATCGGCGCTCCTCTCATGGCACGAATGACGAGTGCGTTCCTCCGGTCGACGGTGACTCTGACTGCCGCTCTGATCTACGGGCACGTCATCGGGTTTCGATTCAGCGCGGGGTTCGACCAGGCCGTCATGTTCGGCGCCATGGCGCTGGCAATCAGTACCGTGCTGTCCTTCGGCGCCGATGCGATCGGAACTCTCTCGAAGAGCCCGGAAGCCACCAGTCAGGCGCTGACGTTGCCGCAGTTGATCCTGGGTATGGCGTCGACAGGGTTCGTTCCGGAGTCCGGCTTTCCCGAGTGGATTCGCCCGTTCGTGCGTAATCAGCCGATTTCACAGTTCGCGGCAGCGATGAGGGACATGGCCGACGGGACGGTCCAGCTGTCGGTCGTGCTCCCCGCCGTTCTCTGGATCGTCGGCCTTACCCTTGTGCTCGTTCCACTTGCCCTGTGGGCGAGCCTGCGACGGAGAGACTGATCATGACCGACATTCAGCCGCGCGCCGCTACCCGTGAGACGTTCGGGTTTCCGGAGCCCACGACGATGCTGCCGGAGTCGTCGGCACGTGCTCTGTTCGTCCACAGCACCATCCAGTGCACTCGCTTGCTCAAGCGTTGGTCGAGAGACCCTACGACCATGATTCAGGCCATGCTCTACCCGGCATTGATGCTTCTGATGTTCCGAGTGGTACTCGGGGACTCGATTTCGATGGCCACCGGGCAGCCCGCCGTGTACGGCCAGGTGCCTCTCATCGTGCTCATCGGCGCAATGTTCGGCTCCATCGTCAGTGCAGTGGGCCTCAAGCAAGAACGCATGAACGGGTTGCTGCCGCGTTTCTGGACTCTGCCCACCCACCGTGCAGCCGGATTGGTGGGTCGGATGATGGCCGAGGCCGTGCGTGTGTTCGTGACCACGCTGGTGATCATCGCCATGGGGTTCGCGCTCGGATTCCGGCTCAACCAGGGCTTGCTGGCCGGACTGGGCCTCGTGCTTCTACCCATCGCGTTCGGGATCGGGTTCGCGGTCCTGGTGACGTTTCTGGCCACCGTGTCACGAGACGCGCCGCTGGTCGAGTTGGTCTCGATTCTGTGCACTCTGCTGCTCTTCTTCAACTCCGGGTTCGTGCCGGTGGCGGCGTACCCGACTTGGCTGCAGCCTGTGGTTGCAGCGCAGCCCATGTCGTGTGCGGTGGATGCGATGCGTGCCTTCGCTCTGGGCGGACCGACACTGACGCCCGTCCTGCAGACTCTCGCGTGGTCCTTCGGTCTGGTGATCGTGTTCCTCTACCCGGCCATCCGCGGTTACCGTCAGGCGTCCAGTTCCGCCTGAGCAGTTTTCTTTTATGCTGTCGATATGACAATCGACGCGCACCGAACTGTTCGCCCGACTGTTTCCGTCGTAATTCCGATGAATGGAATTATCAGCCAACTCGACGAACAACTCGACGGATTGGCACAGCAAAATTATTCGGGGGAATTCGAAGTCGTAGTAGCCGACAACGGAGTCGGCGATTTACTGAGGCGCCACATATCCGACCATTCGCTCAATACTCGTATGAAAATTCAGTACATCGACGCTTCCGAGCAGGCAGGTGTGTCGTTCGCCCGAAACTGCGGCGCACGGCACGCGTCGGGCGAATTTCTCGCCTTCTGTGATGCGGACGACATAGTCCACGAGAACTGGATCAGTTCACTTGTCGGCCTCGCGCAGGATTTCGACGTCGTCGGAACGGCTGTGGAGACCGCGGGAATCAACACCGCGAAGGCAATGTCCTGGACGCCGTCCATGCCCGCCGAGCGGCAGGGACGGACCACGTTTCTGCCTCACGCCATCGGCGCCAGCATGGGGGCCTGGACGGGCGTGTGGCGTGACCTGGGAGGGATGGACACCTCCTATCACGCCAGCGAGGACGTCGAGTTCTGCTGGCGAGCACAATTGGCCGGGTACACCTTCGGATTCCTACCGGTGGCCGAGGTCGCCTACAGGCTGCGCGAAGAGTTGCGGCCATTGCTTCGGCAGTCCTACAAGCTGGGGTACGGATTCGCGAGGCTGCAGGGCGAATACCGCGCCCGAGGCTGCCCTCCGGTCAGCGTTCGGCGGGTCGCTTACTGGTGGACGCTACTGATACTGGGAAATCCTCTGGTTCCCTCATTCGTCACCAAAGTTTCACGCGGCCAATGGGCACGAGCGGTTGCCGCGCATGCCGGTGAGGTGCGTGGAGGCTTGAAATATCACACTTTCGGCTGGTAGCCATTTGCATTTACCCGCATGTCTCGTAATGCTGGGTAGATGTGCCGATCCGACGGGCGACACTTGTCGCTCTCTCCGATGACGGCATCGGACGCGCTTCTGCTGGACACAGAACTGGTCGAAGCGACCTGAAGCAAACTGCAGGGGATGGACGAACCGCAGTGGACCAACCAACAAGGAGCAAGCAGTTGAACGCATGCGTACGACGCGGCCGAGCTTTCTTCACGACGCGGTCACTACGTGCACTCGTTTCAATGTGTGCCCTGGTCGGACTCGCTGCTGTGATCGGCGCACCGACTGCGTCCGCGCAGCCGGGAGTCGAACCGGAGCCGTTGTCCCTGGAGCGCATGGGTACGCCTCCCGAAGGCGCGAACGACTTCTCGTGCAAGCCCTCCGAAGCGCATCCTCGCCCGGTCATCCTGGTCCACGGAACCGACACCGACATGCAGGAGAGCTGGCCGAAACTTTCGCCCGAGCTCGCTGGTCAGGGCTACTGCGTGTTCGCTCTCAACTACGGCGCGATGCCGGTGATGTGGGACCACAGTCGCCTCGTCTGGGGAATCGACGACATCGAGCAGTCAGCGAGCGAGCTCGGCCAATTCGTCGACTTGGTCCTGTCGAGCACCGGCGCTTCCCAGGTCGATCTCGTCGGACATTCGCAGGGAGGCACGGTCTCGCGGCAGTACCTCAAGTTCAACGGTGGTGCCGATGCATCCGACGCGTCGCGCAGCAAGGTGAACCAGGTCATCACTCTCGGCGCCACCAACCACGGAACCAGCTTCAACGGGCTGCAGCAGCTGTACCTCCTCGCGGCATCGTTCGGGCTTCCCCGCGATCTGACGTCGCAACTGGTGTTCGGAATCGCGGGCACACAACAGCTCATCGGTTCGCCCTTGTTGAAGAAGCTCAACGCCGGTAGCGAAGTCATGCCCGGTGTCGAGTACACCGTGATCGCAACCCGCAAGGACGAGGTCGTGACGCCTCCGGAGCGAACCTTCCTGAACGACGGCGGTACCGGCCAGGTGAAGAACGAGTGGGTCCAGGACATCTGCCCCGGCAACACGGCGTCGCACATGGGTCTGACGCGTGATCCGGATGTGTTCTACATGATCAGTCGCGCGTTGGATCCCACGTACCCGGACTCGCACCCCTTGGAGTGCGCTCCACAGTCCTGACCTGCCGCTACTGCGCCCACGGGTGGTCGATGACCACGTCCACGACATCCGTCCCACCGAGGTTCACGTCGGCACCACTGCCGTGAACAACGTGCGTAGCCCAAGTGTCGTCGACGAGGTCGGGCACCTGGGCACTCCGGTCGTCCACCACGAGCGCAGCCCCCGTCGCGGCCGCGACGGCCACCGTCAGGACGTCGCGATCCCCGAGAAAGTGTCGTCGATCGGGCCGAGCCAGCGAACGTGCGTCACGGTCGACGGTCAGCAAGCGTGCCTCGTGGTCGACGGCGAAGGTTCGCCCTGACGTCGACGCCGACTGCGCCAGCCGACCGTGCGTGACCACTTCCCCGCCGGAGATGACGGCAGTGTCGTCGGGGTCGATACCGAAGCCTCGTACACCCCGGTCGACCGGCCGCGTCGATCGGCCGGACAGGCTCGCGTCGTCGACGGAGATCCAGGGAAGCGCCGAGCCGGACGGATCCGAGAAACCTACACCGACCGCGACCTCGCCGGCGTCGAGGGACACCGCGCCTCCGGCTGACCAGACAGCAAGGATTGCGCAGACGCCCTGCTCGGAGAACGGGAGATGGATCGTCACGGGTGTCCCCCGGCCGACGCCCTCGGACATCAGCAAGCGGGCCAACTGCGCGACGTGGTCCGAAGTCCGGACGTAGGACTGCTCGCCGTCTCTGTCGACGATCATCGGCGCACCCGGTTCCGCTTCGACCGCTGCGTCGAACATCGCCGCCATCGTGCGCTGGGCGGCCAGGCTCGAGTCGGCATCGCGGGGCTCGGGTGGAGGCGGGGCGGGCTGGGCGATCTCGATGTCGCCGACGACGGCGTCGTCGGCGATCCCGAACGAACGCAGAACCGACAACAACACCTCGGCGACGTGGACCACCGTGGACTCGTCGTACAAGTCGGTCGCATAGATCAACGAGCACGCGGATTCGGCTCGCCCATCGGATGCAACCGCATCCGAGAACACGAACTGAAGGTCGTATCTCGCGACGTGTTCTTCCGCCTCGAGTGCGGACACGGCCAGATCCGGAAGTTCGAGAACGGTGGTCGCGTGATTCTGTAGTGCGAGCAGCACCTGGAAGAACGGCGATCGAGACCTCGATCGCGGTGGGTCGAGCATGTCGACGATGCGATCGAACGGCACATCGGCGTGCGAGAACGCGTTCAGGTCGGTCTCGCGCACCAGGGCAAGCACGTCGCCGACGGTCTCGGATCCGTCGAGCGGTGTTCGCAGGACCACGGTGTTGACGAACATCCCCACCATGTCGTCGAGGGCCGAGTCCCCGCGTCCCGCAACCGGTGTCCCCACGGCGATGTCGGCATCGCCGGACAGTCTGGCCACAACAACGGCGAGGGCAGCGTGCAGTGTCATGAACAGCGTCACGCCATGACGACGAGCCAGCGTGTCGAGGGCCGACCGCAAGTCCGCGTCGACGACGAAGCGGTACTCGGCACCGACTCGACCGACGCCCACGCCCCGTGCTCGGTCGACGGGCACACCCCGCTGCTCGAGAAGTCCGTCCAGTGCAGTCCTCCAGTACGACTCCTGCCGTGACACCAGCGAGTCCGGGTCGTCGGTCGACCCCAGCGCCTCGAGCTGCCACAGCGCGTAGTCCGCATACTGAACGTCGAGCGGTGTCCACGACGGCTCCGTGCCGCGAATGCGTGCGTTGTACGCGATCAGCAGATCGCGCGTCAGCGGTGCCATCGAGAAACCATCAGCTGCGACGTGGTGGGTGACGAACACCATGACGTGCTCGGTGGGCGTCACCTCGAGAACACGCAGGAGCACCGGGACCGACGCGGTGACGTCGAACGGGGTCGCGAGTATCTCGCGTACACGATCGACGACGTCGTCACCCGAGATCTCTTCGAACACGAAGTCGATTGCTGCATCCGCGCGTGGAAGAACGACCTGCGTGCCGACGCCGTCGATGTCGGGATAGTACGTTCGCAGGGTTTCGTGGCGACCGACGACGTCGTCTGCGGCCCGACGCAGGACGTGGACGTCGAGGGTGCCGCTCGCTCGCAGCGCGAACGCGATGTTGTAGTCCGTGGACGTCGGGTCGAGTCGAGCGAGCAGCCACATGCGTTGCTGCGCCGGGGAGAGCGGAAGCGTGTCGGGTCTACCGAGAGACACCAGTGTTCGACGCCTGCCCGTCCCGACCTGGGACGCGATCCTCGCCGCGAGAGCCGACACCGTGGGCGCTTCGAACAGCGCTCGTAGGTCGACCTCGGTGTCCAGAGCCGCGCCCAGTCGGGCGGTGACCTGGGTCGCGACCAACGAGTTGCCGCCCAGCGCGAAGAAGTCGTCGTCCGAGCCGACCCGGTCGTTACCGAGGACGGCCGAGAATGCCTCCGCCACCGCTTCTTCCACGGCGGTGGACGGGGCGCGGTACGCCGTGTCGACGACGGTCGGTGCAGGCAGTGCGCGCCGGTCGAGCTTGCCGTTGACGGTGAGGGGCAGATCTTCGAGTTCGACGAAACCGGACGGAATCATGTAGTCGGGCAGTCGTTCTCCTACGGTTCGACGGATCGAGTCGAGGTCGCGAGACGCACCGGCCGCACGTACGAAGTACGCGACGACCCGAGGCCCGAGCGGTGGGTCCTCCCGCACGACGGCAACCGCTGTGGCTACCGAGGGATGGGCCGCAGTCGCTGCTTCCACCTCACCGAGTTCGATACGGTAACCACGGACCTTGACCTGTTGATCGGCTCGACCCGAGAATTCGAGCTCGCCGGTCTTCCCGGAGACCACCCATCGGACCCGGTCACCGGTGCGATAGAGAGGTTCGCCGTTGTCCCCGAAGGGGTTTGCTACGAAACGCGTCGCTGTCAAGCCCGGTCGTTCCAGATAGCCGCGGGTCACTTGAGAGCCACCCACGTAGAGTTCGCCTTCGACGCCTACCGGCACGGGATGCAGGCGACGATCGAGTACGTGTACGGACAGGCCCGCAATCGGCATCCCGATTATCGAGCCGGACTCGACGTCGGATGCAGCGATTCGCCGGACAGTGACATGCACCGTCGTCTCCGTGATTCCGTACAGGTTGAACAGTGCAGGACCACGGGCTTCGCCGTCGCCGTGCCTGCCGAACCACGTGCGCAGACGCCTCGGTTCGAGCGCTTCTCCCCCGAACAACACGTGCCGGAGAACAAGTTCCGTCGACGACTCGGTGTCCACGTCGACCAACCGTTGAAACGCCGACGGCGTCTGATTGAGAACTGTGACACGCTCGGAGGCGAGTAGTTCCCGAAACACCTCGGGAGAACGAGCGGTGTAGTGATCGACCACGACGAGCGTGCCGCCGTGAAGGAGGGCTCCCCACATCTCCCACACGGAGAAATCGAATGCGAACGAGTGGAACATCGTCCAGACGTCGGTCGCTCCGAACTCGAAGACGTCGTTCGTCTTCTCGAAGAGGGTCAGCACGTTGTCATGGGTGACTCCGACGCCTTTCGGCTGCCCCGTCGATCCCGACGTGTAGATGACGTACGCGAGCGACCCACGACGCAACGACGAATGCCGTTCTGCATCGGTCACTGTCGCCTCGGAGCGCCGATCCACCTCGGCCGCGGTAGGAGCGACAGCCGCCATGTCGACGGCAGGCAGTCCACCGAAGCGTGAGTCGACGCCCTGGTACACGGCCGCGACCGGGGCGCAATCGTCGAGGACGAAACGAACCCGATCGTCCGGGTGGTCCGGATCGATGGGGAGGTACGCGGCGCCCGAGGTGACCACGGCGAGCAGCGCGACCACGAGGTCCGCCGATCGGGGCAGCGACACAGCGACCGTAGCTTCCGGGCGTGCACCCAGCGCGATCAGTTCGCGAGCGATCACGTTCGCTTTCGCCGCGACATCTCGGTAAGTCCAGGATCTGCCCCCGTCACGCAGTGCAACGCGATCGGGTACCTCTCCGGCCATGGCATGGAACCGGTCGACCAACGTGGAGAATGCGGACGGCATCGGGTCGTCGGTTGTCTCGGTGACGAGTGCGAGCTCCAGCTCCGCAGCCGGAAGCAGCGTCACGTCCCCCAGCGGCTCGTGCGCCTGCTCCACGAGCGCGGACGCAGCACGTGCGTAGGCGTCGGCGATGCGCTGCACCGTGGCTCGATCCAGTGCATCCGCGGCGTACACGAATTCGACGTCCCACCCGGCCACGTCACCGGCGTCGTAGGCGTCGGCCACCGTCACCTGCAGATCGAATTTCGCCTCGACGGAATCGAATTCCACCCCGCTGATGGTCAGGTCGGGCAACTCCAAGTCGATCCGAGCGAGGTTCTGGAACACGAACATCACCTGGAAGAGCGGGTGTCTGCCGCGGATTCGGTGCGGATCCGTCACATCGACGATTCGCTCGAACGGCACGTCGGCGTTGGCGAACGCGGACAGATCGGTTTCACGTACGTCGGCCACGAACCGGTCGAAGTTCGCGGCCGGATCGACCCGGGTGCGCAGAACGAGAGTGTTGACGAACATACCGATCATCTCGTCGAGGCGACTGTCCCCACGACCCGCGACAACGGTTCCGACGGTGATGTCCTCGTTGGCGGACATTCGCGACAACACCACGGCGAGGGCGGCGTGCATGACCATGAACGGAGTTGCCCCGACGCCTCTGGCGTACGTTGCCACCGCATCTCGCGTCGACCGATCGATGGACACGACGACGGCGCCTGCCCGTTCCTCGGCAGCGGCCGTCGTCGTCGCGCGAGAACTGCTGCGCGGCAACTCGATTTCGGCAGGCACGTCCGACAGCTGCCGGACCCAGTAGTCGATCTGACGCGACGCGGGCGATGCGGGATCGTTTTCGGAGCCGACGAAATTGCGCTGCCAGACTGCGAAGTCCGCATACTGCAGGGGCTGAGGATCCCATGCGGGTTCGTTGCCGGTCGCCCGAGCTGCGTACGCGCGCGCCAGGTCCCGGGTGAGCGGACCTACCGAGAATCCGTCCACGGAGATGTGGTGGGCGACGACGACGAGGACGTGCTCGTCTGCGGACTCCCGCAGCAGAACCGCGCGTACGGGAACCGTCTCGGTCACGTCGAATCCACGAGACACCATCTCGAGGACTCGCGCGGTAGTCGACGCGGAGTCACTGTGCTCCACACGTAGTGCAACCGAACGGTGGGGTTCGACGAACTGGAAGCCGACCCCGTCGACGTCGGGGTAGCGCGTCCGTAGGATCTCGTGTCGGGTCGTGACGTCGTGAAAGGCCTCGACCAGGGCTCCGACGTCGAGGTTTCCTGTTATCCGGATCAGCGCGGGCACGTTGTTCGCTGCCGAACGAGGATCGAGTCGGTTGAGGAACCACATGCGTTGCTGCGGTAGGGACAGCGGAGCCGGGGTGTCGTGGTCCGGTCGTCGCGCCAGAACGCCTCGGACCGACCGCGTGGTCTCCCGCTCGATTCGTCCTGCGAGGACCTCGACTCCCGGAGCGTCGAACAACATCCGAAGGGGAACGTCGGTGGACAGCTCTGCTCCCAACCGCGCCACCACCTGGGTTGCGATCAGCGAGTTCCCGCCCAGGGCGAAGAAATCGTCGTCCAGACCCACTCGGGGTGCGCCGAGCATGTCCGAGTAGGTCGAGGCGACGATCTCCTCGACGGGAGTCGACGGCGCCCTGTGCGTCCGCACCTGGACCGCGGGCGCGGGCAGCGCCCGACGGTCGAGCTTGCCGTTCGGACCGACCGGCAGCCGGTCGACGACGACGATCGACGTCGGAACCATGTAGTCGGGGACGAAGCGCGCAGTAGCCGCACGGATGTCCGCTGCGTCGATGCTCGCCCCGTCCTCGGGTACGACGTACGCCACCAAGGAGTCACCGACGATTGCGTCGGTGTGCAGTACCACGACGGCCTGGCGAGCGTTGGGATGAGTGAGCACTGCAGCCTCGACCTCACCGCATTCGATGCGCTGGCCTCGAAGTTTCACCTGGAAATCGCTGCGGCCCACGTAGTCGAGTTCACCGACGGGGTTCCACCGCACCAGATCTCCAGTCCGATAGAGTCGTCCGCCCGTCGAATCGAACGGGTCGGCGACGAACCTCTCGGAAGTCAGTGTCGGTCTCGTCGCATAGCCTCTGGCGAGTTGTACCCCTGCCAGATACAGCTCCCCCACGACACCGGGCCATACCGGGTTCAAGCGCGAATCGAGCACGTACACACGGGTGTTCGAGACCGGCCGGCCGATGGGTACGGTCGGCGCAGCGGAGTCGACGATGTCGTACCGGGTGACATCGACGGCGGCCTCGGTGGGTCCGTACAGGTTGACGAGGTCGGTTCCAGCCAGAATTTCCGATGTCGCACGCACTGTGGCAGCGGGGAGCGCTTCTCCGGATGCGAAGATCCGCCGCAGCCTTCGCGCCGACCGCGCGTCCGGATGAGCGGTGAACACCGCGAGCATCGACGGTACGAAGTGCGCGACGGTGACGGAGTGCGTCTCGATCAGCCGTGCAAGATAGGTGGGGTCGCGGTGACCGTCCGCATCCGCGATCACCAGCGTCGCCCCGATCCCGAGCGGCCAGAACAGCTCCCACACAGACACGTCGAACGTCAGCGGAGTCTTGTGGACCACGACATCGTCGGTGCCCAGTGGATAGCACTGCTGCATCCAGTCCAGCCGATTGACGACGGCGCGGTGGCTGACCACCACACCCTTCGGCCTGCCGGTCGACCCGGACGTGAAGATCACGTACGCCGCGACGTCCGGATGGTGTCGATGGACCGACACAGTCGCGTTCGGTTCGCTCTCGACCGTGTGGTGCACGTCGATGGTGACGACCCCGGTTGTCGCCTTCGACAACTCCACGCTCGACGCAGCACCGTCGACGAGAACGACTGAGGCTTCGGACGCCTCCAGAACGTAGTGCAGGCGCTCGATCGGTTGCTGCGGATCGATCGGTACGTAGGCACCGCCGGCATCGAGCACGGCGTACACCGCGAGGACCGACTCGAAAGACCGTGACACTGCCACACCGACGGTGGTCTCCGGTCCGACACCTGCGTGTTGCAGCGTCCGAGACAGCGCCTTCACCTGATCGGAGAACTGTGCGTAGGAGATCTCGTGGTCACCGTGGCGAATCGCAATCGAATCGGGAGACCTCTGGGCAACCCGGCGGAATCGATCGAGGAGCATGTCCTCGCGGGCAGCGACCGCGGTTCGGTTCCATTCGGTGAGAACCGATGTCGTCTCGTGGTCGTCGAGAAGGTCGATGTCACCGACGACCGCGAACCGATCGGTGACCATGGCCTCGAGTATTCGGACGAATCGCCGTCCGGCTGCGGCGATGGTGTCTTCGTCGAACAGCTCGGTCAGGTAGAGGAACTGAGCCGACATTCCTGCGGGTTCGCCGGAACGGTCGAAATCCTCCGACATGGTCAGGTACAGATCGAACTTCGACAGCCCGGTTTCCAGTTCGACGCCCGCGGCGCGGATCTCCGGGAGCTCGACGCTTGTGCGTTCGAGATTCTGGAACGCGAGCATCACCTGGAACAGAGGTTGTCTCGCCGTCGACCTCGTCGGATCGAGTATCTCCACCAGCCGCTCGAACGGAAGGTCCGAGTTCGCGAACGCGTCGAGGTCGGATTCGCGCGTCGACGCGAGCACGTGCCTCACGGTGTCAGAGGGACGGATCTCGGATCTGAGCACGAGCGTGTTGACGAACATGCCGATCACATCGTCCAGCGCACGCTCACCACGGCCTGCGATCGGCGTTCCGATCGTGACGTCTTCCGTTGCCGCCGCACGTGCCAACAGAATCGCGAACGCTGCGTGCACGACCATGAACGGCGTGCATCCCACGTCGAGGCCCAGCGCGACGACGGCGCGATGCAATGCACCGCCGATCGCGAAGCGGTGAACGGCACCGCGCTCGGACTGCACGACCGGGCGAGGACGGTCGGTCGGTAGGTCCAGCTGCTCGGGGCTCCCTGCGAGACGCCGCTTCCAGTAGTCGATCTGCGTGCGAACCAGAGATTCCGGATCGTTCTCCTCCCCGAGGACCTCGCGCTGCCACACCGAGAAGTCGGCGTACTGCACCTTCATCGGCTCCCACATCGGTGTCCGACCTCCGACTCGTGCCGCGTATGCGTACACGATGTCTCGCATGAGGGGACCGATGGAGAAACCGTCGGCGGCGATGTGGTGGACGACGACCGCGAGGATTCCTTCGGTATCGCCGACTCGGAACAGATGGGCACGGAACGGCGGAGCTTCGGACAGCGCGAAACTCGTGTTCACCAGCACGCGGATGCGTCCGAGCGCGTCGTTCTCGGTGCAGGTGTCCACACCGAGCTCGAACGGGCTCTCGTCGATACGCAGAATTCGTTGGTGGCCGACACCGTCCACATCCGGATACACGGTGCGTAGCGTTTCGTGGCGTTCACGGATGTCGTCGATGGCCGTTCGGAGGGCTGTCTCGTTCAGCTCACCGGTGAGACGGACGACGATGGGAATGTTGTAGGCGGCGGAGTCCGGTTCGAACTGATCCAGGAACCACATTCGTTGCTGCGCAAGGGACAGCGGTATTCGTTCCGGACGTGTGCGCGCCGTCAGGGGTGCGCGCCGCTTCTTCCCGACGCTGCGATCGATCACTGCTGCCAGGGCAGCCACCGACGGTGCGTCGAACACGGCGCGGACATCGAGGTCGACGTCGAGTTCTGCGCCGACCCGGGCGGTCACCTGAGTGGCGAGAAGCGAGTTGCCACCGAGAGAGAAGAATTCGTCGTCGCGCCCGACTCGATCGACACGCAGGAGGCTGCTGTAGACCTCGGCGACTACGTGCTCGGCGCGAGTACGCGGCTCGGTGAACTCTGTGCGCTCGAACATCGGCTCCGGCAGCGCTCGCCTGTTCAGTTTGCCCGACGGTCCGAGCGGGAGCTCGCCGATCACGAGGAACGCCGACGGAACCATGTATTCGGGCAGTACCCGCCCGGCCACATCCCGCAGCCGTTCGGTGTCCACGGACGACCCGTGCGAGGGGACGATGTAGGCAACGAGCCTGTCACCTCGCACATCCACCACGGCGTGGTGGACCGAGCCGTCGCGGAGAAGAACGTTCTCGATCTCCCCGAGTTCGATGCGCAACCCTCGCAGCTTGACTTGAAAGTCCGAGCGGCCGAGGTATTCCAGCTCGCCGTCGGTGCGCATCCGTACGACGTCACCCGTGCGATAGAGCCTCGCCCCGTCGATCGAGAACGGGTCGGCGACGAACCGGTCAGCCGTCAGGTCCGGCTGATTCGAGTATCCGCGCGCGAGTTGCACGCCGCCGAGGTACAACTCCCCTTGCCCACCCACGGGGACCGGGTGCAACCTCGAATCGAGCACGTGCACACGAGTGTTGAACACGGGACGTCCGATCGGTACGCCGTCGGTGTCGGTGTCGGAGAACTCGTGGTGGGTCACGTCGACGGCAGCCTCCGTGGGGCCGTACAGGTTGACCACGCGTGCACCCGGCAGTGCCGTCTGCAGCGACGATGCCGTTGCGGACGGCAGGGCTTCTCCCGAGCAGAACACCCATCGCGGCGCGACGTTCGCCGGTGCCCTATCGGAGGCGTACACGGCGGCCATCGACGGTACGAAGTGCAGGACCGTTACCTGCTGGGACGACAGGAGCGAGGCCAGGTAGTTCGGATCACGGTGGCCGTGCGGACGCGCGATCACCGTTCGAGCACCGATGTGCAACGGCCAGAACAACTCCCACACCGACACGTCGAACGTCACCGGAGTCTTGTGCAGGACGACGTCCTCTCGGGTCATCCCGTATTGTTCCTGCATCCAGACGAGCCGATTCACGATGGCGCGGTGGTCGACCGACACCCCCTTGGGGGCACCCGTCGATCCCGACGTGAAGAGAACGTAGGCAGTGTTCGCCGCGGTGAGCGTACCGAGACGATCGGCGTCGGTCAGCGGTCCGGGCGAGAAGGCGCGCAGGTCGATCTCGTCCACGGACACCACCGGGACACTCGATGCTTCGAGCGCCTGGCTCGAGATCGACGCGCCGACAAGGTCCTCGTTCCTCGACAGCACCAGCACAGCGTTCGACGCCGTGACGATGTGCCGCTGCCGCTCTCCAGGCTGATCCGGATCCATCGGGACGTATGCAGCACCAGCTGCCTGCACGGCGTAAATGGCCACGAAGAGGTCGAAGGAGCGATGCATCGAGACCGCGACTCTCGTTTCCGGACCGACGCCTCGCGAGATCAGGTACCGCGCAAGCGTGTTCACGCGTGCGTCGAACTCCCGATAGGTCAGGGTGACGTCGTCGCACGTCAGAGCGTCGGCATCGGGCGACGCTGCCGCGCGCGCAGCGTACATCGACACCAACGTCGACGTCTCGTCGAACTCGTGATGGGTCGAATTGATCTCGTCGATCAACCAGCGGCGCTCGGCGGCATCGATCAGAGCGATGTCGCCGACGACCGCCGTCGAATCCTCGGACACCACGTCGAGGAGAAGACGAACGCGAGCGGCCAGCGCGTCGACGGTCGACGTATCGAAGATGTCGCGCGCGTACGTGATGGAGAATTCGATGCCGTTCGGGTCACCGGAGCTGGAGTAGCTTTCGGAGAAGACCAGTTCGAGGTCGAATCTGGCGGCATGGACGGCGACCTCCACGGGCGACAACGCAAGTCCGGACGCCTGTACGGTCGCGCGGCCTCCGTCCTGGAAGGTCAACAACACCTGGAACAACGGGTGACGTCCAGAGAAACGAGGTGGGTCCAGTATCTCCACCACACGGTCGAACGGAAGGTCCGCGTGAGCGAACGCGGACAGGTCCACCTCGCGTACTCGGGCCAACACGTCGTCGAAGGTCGCCGACGAGTCCACCGGCGTCCGCAGCACCAGCGTGTTCACGAACATGCCGACGACTGCGTCGAGATCGGTCTCACCGCGGCCGGCAACCGGTGTACCCACGACGACATCCGATTCACCGGACATCCGCGCCAACAACACTGCGATGCAGGCGTGCACCACCATGAACGGAGTGACGCCCCGGCGTCCGGCGAGTTCGACGATTCGACGATGGACGGCTGCATCGAGACGTCGGGAACTACGTCCACCCGATCCCGACCGAACTGGCCCTCGCGGCCTGTCCGTCGGGACGATCGTCTCCTCCGGCGCACCGGCGAGTGTCGTCGACCAGAACCTTTCCTGAGCCGCAGCCAGTGACGTCGGATCGTCGGATGCCCCGAGCAGCGCTCGCTGCCACACCGTGTAGTCCGTGTACTGCACCGGTAGCGGTATCCACTCGGGCGCGTGCCCAGCGAGGCGCGAGACGTACGCTTCCGTGACATCCGACGCAAGAGGGCGCATGGAGAAGCCGTCGGCTGCGATGTGATGGACCACGAAGATCAAGACGTGATGCTCGGATGCCGTGCGCAGTAACCTGACTCGGAACGGCGGCGCGGCAGTGACGTCGAACGGCGTCGTGGCGGCCCGCTCCAGGTGACGCATCACCGACGACGGATCCGCGTCGACGACGCTCAGATCGATCGGGGCATGCCCTGGATCGGCCACCGATTGGGTGCCTGTCCCGTCGACCTCCGGGTAGGTGGTCCGCAGTACCGCCTGGCGAGCGACCACGTCACCGACAGCTGCCGTCAGAGCAATCCGGTCCAGCGGCCCGCGCAGTTCGAGCGCCAGCACGATGTTGTCGGCGGCGGACTCGCTGTCGAGCCTGGCCGAGAACCACATTCGTTGTTGGGCAGCCGAGAGTGGGACGGGGTAGGTCACCGGCAGACGCCCGAGCACGGCGGTGCCGTCGGGCCCGGAACCGGCGGCGAACTCGACGACCGTCGCCCACTGTTCCACGGTCGCGTTGTCGAAGAAGTCACGGACGGCGGTGCGTACGCCGAATCGAGAATTCACACGGGACACCGCACGCGTCGCCGCCAAAGAGTTCCCACCGAGGGCGAAGAAGTCGTCGTCCAGCCCGACGCCGGATACACCGAGGAGCACCTCGAACTCCTCCGCGACACCGATTTCCGTGTCGGATTCCGGTGCGCGGAAGGCGGTTCGTTCGGCCGGGGGGTCAGGAAGGCTTCGCCGATCGAGTTTGCCGGAGTGTCCGAGTGGCATCGCGTCCAGTTCCACCAGGGCACTCGGCACCATGTACGCCGGAAGCACCGCCTTCAGCCTGGCCGTCGCCGCCTCCTCGTCGAATTCGGACGATCTCGTCGGCACCACGTATCCGACCAGGCGGTCGCCGCGCACGATCACCGCGCATTGAAGCACGGAGGGATCCTGCTGCAGAACGGTTTCCACTTCACCGAGCTCGATCCGCAGTCCGCGGAGTTTGACCTGGGAGTCACTGCGGCCGAGGTAGACCAGAACCCCGCCGTCGGTCCACTTGACCAGGTCCCCGGTGCGATACATGCGTCGACCTGAACCGAATGGGTCGGCCACGAACCGATCCGCAGTGAGCTGCGATTTTCCGACGTATCCGCGTGCCAGTTGAATACCGGCGAGGTACAACTCTCCGACCGTCCCATCGGGCACGGGGCCGAGTGCACCGTCGAGTACATACAGCTCGGTGTCGTCGGCAGCAACGCCGATGGGTACAGGTCCGTCGCCTGCCCCCGTCACGTGGTGCGCGGTCACGTCGACGGCGGCCTCGGTCGGCCCGTACAGGTTGTGCAGCTCGGCAGCCGACAGCGATGCGAACCGTGCTGCGGTGGCGGCACCGAGCTCTTCGCCCGACGCGAAGAGGTATCTGAGACTCGAAATATCCTCTGCGCCGACGACATCGACGAACACCGCCAGCATCGACGGGACGAAATGCGCGACGGTCACGTCGGTGGACCGGATGGTCTTCGCAAGGTATTCGGGGTCGGTGTGCCCACCCGGCTCCGCGACGACGAGCGTCGCACCCACTCGCAGCGGCCAGAAGAACTCCCATACCGACACGTCGAAGGTGAACGGTGTCTTCTGCAGGACGACGTCCCGCGCGTTCAGCCGGTACAGGCGCTGTCGCCAGTGCAGGTTCGCGGCGATTGCGCGGTGCGAGACCCCGACGCCTTTCGGCCGACCGGTCGATCCGGACGTGAAGATCACATAGGCCAGGTCGTCCGGCGCCGGTCCCGACAGATCCCCGTCACGGGCGTCGGAACCGTGGGTCAGGAGGGTTCGAACATCGACGACGGGCACTTCGGACGGCAGCCGGTGGGCGATGGTGTCCTCGGTGACGATCAGTACCGGCTCGGCGACGTCGACGATGTAGTCGAGCCGCTCGCGCGGATGATCGGGGTCCAACGGTAGATAGGCGGCGCCGGACTTGACGATTCCGTACATTGCCACGATCAACTCGACCGACCGATGCATGGCCACGCCGACGGTTCGGTCGGGCCCGGCACCCAGCGACACGAGGTGACGTGCCACCTGCTCGGCTCTCCGATCCAGCTCTCCGTAGCTCAACACCTGGTCTCGAAACCGCACCGCAGGGCTGTCCGGTGTGCTCTCCACGACAGCGTCGAATTCGTCGAGCAACGTGCCGGAAGGCCGGACATCGTCGCCGTCGAACTCGGGGGCGGCGACGAGACGGGACAGCGAGGCGGCGAGCTCGGTGAGAACGCGGTCGAACGCACCCTCGTCGGACTGGAAGGTCGCGGGAAGCAGGTCTCCCAGGACCAGAGCGAACAGCGCGTCCGGTCCGAGGACTCCACCCATGCTGGAGTCCAGCCGGTCCAGTGCCTCGGCCAGCTGACCGAATCGGACGGTCACACCGTCGAACACGAGGGCGGGACGATCGGCCTCCGCGTGCGCGACGGACGTGACGAGCCTGCGAACGTCGGTGACCGAGAGGGGCAGGCTGTGGTCGGGATCGACAACCATGTGGTGCAATCCTCCCCACCCTCGATCGAATGTTCGGTACCGCGGTGTTCGCGTGCCGAACAATCAAGAGCGGTCTACCTTGCCCACGATACTGTGACGAACGCGTCGTCTCCGGTCGGGGCTGGGCGTTTTGTGAAACTTCCCTGACCGTCAGTCTCCTCTGGTCGCACCGGGAACCGACGGTGCGAGGGCCTCGCCGATGGTCACGGACGGGTCGATCGACACGGCGTCGAGAAGACGTGAGACGCCGGCTGCCAGTCGTTCCGCCGTTTCTTCGCGAAACAGGTCGGTCGCATAGAGCACGGTTCCTGCCAGCGCGACGTCGCCCGCGTCACCCGTCACGTCCTGAAACACCAGCTGAAGCTCGTATTTGCTGACCCCGTAATCGAAATCGACCGGTGTGATCCGCAAGCCAGGCAGTTCCAAGCCGGGCCACCCGAGGTTCTGGAAACTGACCGTCGTCTGAACGGGCAGTTCACCGGTGTCGACTCGGCTCAGCACGTCGTCGATGGGCACGTCTGCATGCTCCAGAGCACTCAGGTCGACGGCGCGACTGTGCGCGAGCAGGTCCGTGAACGCGGTATCCGGGTCGACACGCGTTCGCAGCACCACCGAGTTGTTGAACTTCCCGATGAGCCCGTCGAGTTCTGCGAGCCCTCGACCGGCCGTGGGAATTCGAACGGCGATGTCGTCGGATCCCGATTCGTGACCGAGCACTGCTGCCACTGCAGCGTGTACGGCCATGAACAGCGATGCGTTGTTCTCCACGGCCAACGTTTCCACGGTTCGACGAACGTCCGCGGAAATCAGGAAGCCGACATTCGCACCCGACGTCGTCACCGTCGCCGGACGTGCGTGATCGGTCGGGACACGTCCGGCCGACGCGAGGCCGTCCAATCGCGACCGCCAGTACTCGACCTGTCGGTGTGCCAGCGACTCTGGATCATCGGGGTCACCCAGGACGCTTCGAAGCCACAGGGCATGGTCGGCGTACTGGATCGGCAGCGGCTCCCACTCGGGCGTACGGCCGTCTGTTCGCGAGACGTACGCGGTCAGCACGTCCGTGGTGAGTGGACGCATCGAGAATCCGTCACCGGCGATGTGGTGCAAGACGAAAACGAGAACGTGGTCGACCGGCGATACCCTCAACACCGCGGTTCGCACAGGGACCTCGGCGGTCACGTCGAAGCGGGTCGCCGCTACCTTCTCCACCGCGGAGGCGATGTCGTTCTCGTCGACGTCGATCGGTTCGAGGTCGAGCCGAACGTCGTGGGCTGCGACTGCCTTCTGGTGTCCGACACCGTCGACATCCGGATAGACGGTTCGAAGTACCTCGTGCCTGTCGACGACATCGAGTGCCGCCGCACGCAACGCGGAGACGTCCAGTTCTCCCTGCATCCGTACGGCCACAGGAATGTTGCGCGCGTGGGTCTGCGAAAGACGGTTGTCCTCCCACAGCCGCTCCTGATTGGGGGACAACGGGACCAGGGTGGCCCGCAGTGTCGTCGTGGACGGCGCACCGGCAGCATCGAAGGTCACCGGATCCGGTCTCGGATCGTCCGCCAGGTGATATGTCCGACGAGACTTTTCGCGGGCAACCAGGTCGAAGACAGCCAGATCGACAGCGTCCGCATCCAGGTGGCCCGACAGGCGAGTGCCCTCCCCGTATCTCTCGATCATCGCTGCGATTTCGCGAGCCAAACCTGCGACCGTCGGCGCGTCGAACAACAACCGGGCGGGCACGCAGCAGTCGAGCCGTGATCCGACACGTGCTGCAACCTGGGTTCCGATCAGCGAGTTCCCACCGAGTTCGAAGAAGTTGTCGTCCGCGCCCACCCGGTCGCGGCCGAGCAGTTCCGCATACACGGCGGCAACTGCTTTCTCGGCGAACGTCGACGGTTCACGGAACTCACGCGCGGTGAACTCCGGCTGCGGCAATGCAGAACGATCCACTTTGCCTGCACCGGTGAGCGGCACGTGATCGATCAGCACGACAGCCGACGGAACCATGTGCGACGGCAGAGACCGGCCCGCCCACTCCTTCAATTCAGCGGCGTCGGGTGCTGCGGATTTCGAGGGCAGAACGTAGGACGCCAGCGCAGTGGTTCCGGCACCGGCGTCGACGCCTGTCGTGAGGGAGAAATCGACGTCCGGGTGAGATCGAAGGACAGCGTCTATTTCACCGAGCTCTATTCTGAATCCGCGAATCTTCACCTGGAAGTCGTTGCGGCCGAGGTACTCCAGACCGCCGGACGACGTACTGCGAACAAGGTCGCCCGTCCGGTACATACGTCCACCGGCGGAATCGCGGGGGTCGGCCACGAATCGCGCCGCGGTCAACGACGAGCGACCGTGATATCCCCTGGCCACACCGGGTCCGGCAAGGTACAACTCCCCAGCGACCCCCGGTGGAACAGGCGCGAGACGCGCGTCGAGAACGTGAGCGCGCATTCCGTCGACAGGGCGGCCCATCGTCACGGGGGAACCGTCCCGGATCGGATCGGACATCGTCGCGAAGATCGTGGCCTCGGTGGGTCCGTACCCGTTGATCAGCGACCTGCCGGGTGCCCACCGTGCGACCAGATCGGCCCCGAAGTCCTCGCCTCCCACGACCAGAACCTCCAGGTCGTCGAGTCCGTTACCGTCCACCGATGTCAGGGCCGCAGGGGTCGAGAAGCCATGCGTGACGCGTTCTCGGCGAAGCAGCTCGACGAGTTCTTCGCCGCCGTAGTTGTCCGGAGGCGCGATCACCATCGTTGCGGACGAGCCGATCGCGATCAGATAGTCGAACACCGACACGTCGAAGCTGGGTGAGGTGAAATGCAGTGTCCGGGAACGATGGGTCAGGTCGAGCGTCCGCACTGCCTGAGCGCACAGGGCTGCCAGCCCCGCATGCGTCACCACCACCCCTTTCGGCGTGCCCGTCGAGCCGGAGGTGTAGATGAGATAAGCGGGGTTCTCGGCACGCAGGGTACCGGTTCGTTCGCTCGTGGACACCGGCTCGTCGGACAGTTCGCCCAGGCGCGCCCCCGTCTCGGTGTCGTCGAGCGCGGTCCATGCGCACGCATTCGGTAGCCCGGCCGGGTGCATGGTGGACGACGACAGATGCTCGGTGAGGGTGAGCCCTCGGCTCGCGCCCGAGTCGGTCACCATGTGGCGGATGCGTTCGGCCGGGTAGGACGGGTCGACCGGAAGGAAGGCGCCTCCCGATTTGACGACGGCCCACACCGCGACGATCGACTCGATCGATCGAGTCAGAGCGAGTGCGACCACGACTTCGGGGCCGACTCCGCCGGAGATGAGGTACCGAGCCAGCCTGGACGACCGGGCGTCGAGTTCGGCGTACGTGACCGTCCGCTCGCCGTCGACGATCGCGACGGCGCTCGGATCTCGTTCGACCGCGGTACTCAGCAACGCCGGTAGCAGCGTGACCCGACTACGGGCCGGTCTACGTCCCCGTTGCCCGCGATCCTTTCGTTCACCCTTCACTCGGTCACTCGACGACGTGGACCGCGAACTCATACGTGAACAACCCCTCGACCGTGCTCGTTGGACGCCGCCTCGTGGCCAGGTCGCCCGCCGTTCGTCGTGGGCAGGCTTCGTTGGAAACATGCTCACCCGGACTCGACGAACTATTACAACACGATTACGAAAAGGTTCGGCGAACACCCGCCGACCGCGCGGCGAACAGCGCATCAGCCAAGTCACACTGAGGTTTTGGATTCTGAGACAGTCGCCCGAACAAGCCGCATACGGTCGAATGTCCGAAATAACAGGATCGAAGTCGAATCGAAAAGTGCATAACAATACTTTCGATTGTTATGCACTATTTCGACGAGTTCACCACTTTCGAGACAATGGCCAATGCGCGAGCAGATGCCATTCTCCAGTGAGTTTCTTCGACCACCTGATTGTCCACCCGGCCGGTGAGGAAGGGTTGCCATCCATCTGCGCCGACTCTGCCCGTCGGATCGTCTACTCCGGCGGTGAAGTACACCACGTCACCGTCGAAGACCTCGGGCACGTGTCCGGCCAGCAGGGAGCGTGCCTCCTCTGCGCCGGAGACCACGTCGGCTATTCGCTCCGCCGAGATCTCGGAGAACGGAGCGGGGAGAGTGGCAACGGCGGCAGCTATGGACTCCGCGGTGACGTCCGAACCGTCGAACGTGGCATCCGGTAAGAGTGCGCCGAACAGGTGCGACATCGTCACGGGGGTGGCACGCGCGGCGACGTCGGCTGCTTCCTCCGATCCGCCCAGCGCGCTGTCCATCATCGCCAGAAGTCGAACGGTGCTCCCCTGTTTCTGCAACCGCACTGCGACGGCATGAGCCAGGACACCCCCGAGCGACCATCCCAGGAGCTCGTACGGACCCTCCGGTTGAACGCGTCGAATTTCGTCGACGTACCTGTCGGCCCAGTCCGCTATGGATCTCGGAGCCCACTCGGGCTCCGTCAGTGCCGGTGACTGCAGTGCGGTGATGCCGATGTCGGACGCCAGCGTCTGCGCCAACCCTCCGAACGACCACGACACGCCCACTATCGGATGGAAACACCACAGTCGACGACCGGACGACGAGGGTCGTATCGGCAACACGACGTCCAATGCTGTCCGGGCGTCCGTGACCGCAGGTCCTTCGTCGATTCTGCGCGCCAACGCGTCGACGGTCGATCCCGAGAACATCCACAGCAACGGGACCTGGAAGCCGACCGCCGTGCTCAACCTAGCCACGATCTGGGTGGCCACCAACGAATTGCCACCCAGTTCGAAGAAGTCGTCGTCGAGGCCGACCTGCTCGACTCCGAGCACGTCCGCGAACACGTCGGCCACCGTCTGCGCTGTCGGCGATGTCGGTGCACGGAACTCCCGCACCTCCATCTCGGGCTCGGGCAACGCAGCACGGTCGAGCTTTCCGTTGACGTTCCGAGGCAACTCGTCCAGCACGACGAACGCGGCCGGGATCATGTACGACGGAAGCCGTTCGGCCACCGCCGCTTTCACCGCACCTGGATCGACGTCACCCGACGATCCCACGACGTACGCGACCAGGCGGTCCCCCAGCCGCTCGTCCGACCGCGCCAGAACGGCGACGTCACGAACTCCGGGCGCACCGGCGACCACGGACTCGATCTCGCCCAGTTCGATTCGAAATCCACGGATCTTGACCTGGAAGTCACTGCGTCCGATGTAGTCGAGTACTCCGTCGGCTCGCCACCGGACCAGATCACCGGTGCGGTACATCCTCTCACCACTCCCGGCAGGGTCGGCGACGAACCGATCCGCGGTCAGGTCGAACCGACCCTGATATCCCCGAGCCAATTGCACTCCGGACAGGTACAGCTCGCCCACGACGCCGACAGGAACCGGATGCAGACGCGAATCCAAGACGGCCACACGACAATTCCACTCCGGCCGGCCGATCGGTACGACGGAGTCGATCGGAAGCTCGAGCTGGATCGACGTGACCGACACCGCGGCCTCGGTAGGACCGTACACATTGTCGAGGCGGAGGTTTCCGCCGCCGAGCACCGTCCGCGCAGTCGACGCAGGCAACGCCTCACCGATGGCCAGTACCCGACGAATCGAAGACGGCAACGCCCCACCCGATGCCTCCACCATCGCCGCGAGCACCGATGGCACGACGTGCAATGTCGTCACTGCTTCGTGCTGCACGAGCGTCGACAGATACACCGGATCGCGGTGCCCGTCCGCAGTGGCGATCACCAGGCGACCACCTACGACCACCCACGACCACAACTCCCACACCGACAGGTCGAACGTCGCAGCAGTCTTGAGCAGGAAGACGTCGGACTCGTCCAATTCGTACTCGGCGCGCATCCATTCGAGCTGATTGATCACCGAACGATGCGACACCGCGACCCCCTTGGGGCGACCGGTCGAGCCGGACGTGAAGATCACGTACGCGGTGTTGTCCGGGCGCAACGGCACCGCCCGATCTTCATCCGTCACCGCCGTAGCGTCGACGCCGCCGAGGTCCAGATCCTCGATGTCGACGACCCGCTGCCCGGCCGGAATCGACGCGCCGGCGAACTCGGCACCGTCTCCACCGGCGATCAACACCACCACGGGCGCGGCGGACCCGACGATGTATCCGACACGGTCCGCGGGTTGATCCGGATCGACGGGCACGTACGCACCGCCCGCCTTGACCACCGCGAACATCGCCCACACCATCACCTCCGACCGCCGGATCGCGACCGCGACCGTGGATTCGGGCCCGACACCACACGAAATCAAATATCGAGCAAGACGGTTCACGCGTTCGTCGAACTCCCGGTAGGACCACGATCGATCCCCGAACGTCAACGCGATCGCATCCCGACGACCGGACACTGCCGAGTCGACAGCGGCCACCAGAGTCGCCCCCGAATCGATCTCGTGCGCCGTCTCGTTCCACGTCACCACCGTGAGCTCGCGCTCACTCGCGCCCATGATGTCCACATCACCCACGACGACGGAGGGGTCCGACGCCACCGCAGTCACGAACGCGACGAACCGATCCACGATCGACCGGGCGGTGTCCTCGTCGAACAACGCCGTCGCGTACTTCAGGGTGGCGCCCATCCCTGTCGCATTACCGTCCTCGTCGTACTGGTCGGAGACGATCAGATGCAGATCGAACTGCGCGACCTCGGCGTCCGCATCGACCGCGGACACCGACAGCCCTGGCAGTTCGAGCACAGCCTTCTCGATGTTCTGAAACGACAGACCGACCTGGAACAGAGGATGACGTGCAGTGGACCGCGCGGGGTTGAGCACCTCGACGAGCCGCTCGAACGGAACGTCCGCGTGCGCCAGTGAACGCACGTCCACCTCGCGCACAGCAGCCAACGTCCGCTCGAAGCTCGCCGACGGATCCACCTCGGTCCGAAAGACCAACGTGTTCGCGAACATTCCGATCAGATCGTCCAAGGCAGCTTCACCGCGACCTGCGATCGGCGACCCGACTGCGATGTCCACCGAACCGGACAGCCGCGCCAACACACTCGCCCACGCTGCGTGCACCGCCATGAACAACGTCGCGTTGCTCGACCGTGCCGCCGCCGACAACGACTCCTGGACCGAGGCGTTCATCGAGAAATCGATCTTCCCGCCGGCAAAGGACTGCACAGCAGGTCGCGGCCGATCCGTCGGCAACTCCAGCTGATCCGGAAGCCCGGCGAGCTCCTGCTTCCAGAACGACAACTGTTCGAACGCAATCGATCTCGGATCGTCTTCGGAACCGAGAACTTCACGCTGCCAGATCGCGAAATCTGCGTATTGAACCTCCAGCGGCGCCCACCCCGGAACCCCACCGGCAGACTGGGCACCGTACGCAACCATCACATCGCGGGTCAACGGACCCATCGATCCACCGTCGGCGGAGATGTGCTGAACCACCAACGCCAACACGTACTCGGTCTCCGACAACCGGTACAACCGCACCCGAACCGGCACCTGGGCGGTGACATCGAAGGATGTGGCCGCCAATGCTCGCACTACAGACACGATCTCACCAGGATCGACATCGACGACCTCGAGATCGACACCTGCCTGGGCGGCGGGCAGAATCTTCTGCACCGGCCCCGACTCGTCCTCGGGATACAACGTCCGTAACGGCTCGTGCCGTCCCACCACGTCGTCGATCGCAGCCCGTAACGCATCGACGTCCAGAGCGCCGGACAACCGGATCGCGACGGGAATGTTGTACGCGGCAGATTCCGCGTCGAACCGATTCAAGAACCACATGCGCTGCTGCGCCAACGAAACCGGAATACGATCAGGACGCGGCAGCTCTCCCAACGCGATGCGGCGAGCAGCTCCTGCCTTTGCGTCCACAGCCCGAGCCAGGCCGGCGACCGTGGAATCCTGGAACACCTCACCTGCAGCGATGTTGACGTCCGTGGCAGCGCCGATTCTCGCCGCGAGTCTGGTCGCGGACAGGGAATTGCCGCCCAGTTCGAAGAAGTCGTCGTCGAGCCCGACCTGTTCGATCCCGAGAATCGTCGAGAACACCGCTGCCACCGCGCGCTCGGACGCTGTTTCGGGAGAACGATATTCACGACTCGCGAACACCGGTTCGGGAAGCGCGTCACGGTCGAGCTTGCCCGACGGGGTGAGCGGAACGGTGTCGATCTGCATGATCGACGCGGGCACCATGTGTTTGGGCAGCACACCGCCGGCGAATGCCGTGAGCTCGGCGGCATCGATCTCGTGGCCTACGACCGGACGGACGTAGGAGACGAGCGCAGTGTCTCCGGTCGGTCCAGGAACTCCGACGGTCACCGCGAACGCCACGGCGTCGTGCGAGCACAACGCGGTGTCGATCTCGCCGAGTTCGATACGGAACCCGCGGACCTTGACCTGGAAGTCGTTCCGCGCGAGATATTCGAGAGCACCGGAGGCCGTGACACGAACGACGTCCCCCGTTCGGTACATCCGTGTTCCCTGATCGGCCGACGGATTCGCGACGAAGCGAGACGAGGTCAAGCCCGGACGTGACTCGTACCCGCGCGCCAGACCGGCGCCGTCCAGATACAGCTCACCGGCGACGCCGGTAGGAACGGGGCGCAGCCGGCGATCCAGAACGTGCGCTGTTGTACCGACGATCGCCTTACCGATGACCACGGGATCTCCGGGCCTCAGTGCCGGCGAGATGGTGCTGGCGACGGTGGATTCGGTCGGCCCGTACGCGTTGAAGAAGGAGCGGCCGGGCGCCCACGCCTCGACGAGTTCGGGTGGACAACTTTCACCGCCGACCACGACGGCCACCAAGTCGTCCAGGTCGACCGGTTCCACCGACGCCAGGGCTGCGGGTGTGACGAACGCGTGGGTGATGCGGTTCCGCCGTAGGAAGGCACCCAGTTCCGCTCCACCGTAGATGTCGGTCGGTGCCACGACCATCGTGGAACCGGCGGCAACGGCCATCGACAGTTCCAGCACCGACGCGTCGAAGCTCGGTGATGCGAAGTGCAGTGTGCGTGCCTGGCTGGTGAGCCCGTAATCGGCCTTCTGAGCTGCCGTGAGGTCGGCGAGTCCACGATGGGTCACGACGACGCCCTTGGGCAGACCCGTCGAGCCCGACGTGTAGATCAGGTACGCCGGATTGTCGCTACGGAGAACTGCGGTCCGATCCGACACCGAGATTCGCTCGTCGGAGACGCAGTCCAGTTCGGTCTGGAATCTTGCGTCGTCGAGGACCGTCCACACACACTCGTCGGGCAGAGAGTCCCGAAATTTGCTGGTGGTCAGGCCGACTCGCGCGCCGGAGTCCGAGATCATGTGCTGCACTCGGTCCGCTGGATACGTGGGGTCGACGGGTAGGAACGCGGCTCCGGTCTTGGCGACGGACCACACCGACAGCACCGATTCGATCGATCGAGTAATCCCGATCGCGACGACCGATTCCGGCCCGATTCCGGACGAGATCAGCACGCGTGCGATCCGGGACGATCGACGATCGAGCTCGGCGTAGGACAGCTCGATGTCTCCTGCTACCAACGCGGTGTGCGACGGGTCCAGTTCGACGGCCGCCGCGAGCAACTGAGGCAGCAGCGGAGACGTGTTCCGTACCCTGCGGGGTCGTGGAGGCCTGGGTCTGCGCGTCGACCGTGCACGGTCGACATCCGAGGGTCGGTCGTCGCTCATGCGTCGCGGTCCGTGCGGTAGCCGGTGCAGTCCATGCAGTACACGATGTCCATTTTTGCTGACTGCACGTACACGTTCCGTTTCGCCCCTTCGATCGACGCTCGGCCCTGGGGCCGAAGCTCGGTTACATCCACACCGGTATGCGAACTACAGGTGGTTCGATGCACTCGGCACCGCAGATTGCGTACCCCACCGTTCATCGATTGCCGAGCGGACGACGTTACTGCGCGGTAAGGTCCGCCCGGCCGGGCCGAGACCGCTCCCTAGTGGCGCCCGAAAGCTTGTTCGCCCGCAGTCACCCGAGCCTCTCCGATCGCACGGGCCGAGGTTTCGTTCTCTGTCGGTGCGTCGACGAGAACGACGAACTGGAGGTCCTCGGACTCTTCCTCGGCCAGCTCCTCGACTCGATCCGCGGTGACGAACGCATGCGTGACCCAGTCGTCCAGGACCGCATCGCTCAGCGAGACGTCGGCCGCAGGTACCACCCACGCCGCTCCGACGAGAGCGGACGACAGCAGCGTGGACAGATGCCAGAGCGGTCCCGCAGCGACATCCGCGAGCACCCGTGACTCGAACGTCATCGACAGTCGTGCATCCGCGGCGAGCAACGACGCCACCAACTCACTCTGGGCGATCACGAACGGCTCGGTCGCTCGATCGTCGACCACGACGACAGCCGCGTCGTCGACGGCGAGCAGTCGAGTGCGCGCAGAGTACGCAATCGGTCGACGCGATGCGGACTGCACGGCCTCGGACACCGCGGGATCGTCGAGCGCAACGAGCTGCGCACCGTCACTCTTCTGGGACACTGCCATGTCCGACGCCGAGGTGCCGATCACCCACGTCGCATCCGCGCTCGTGCCGAGTACCGAAGCGGGTGTGTCCGCCTCCGACACCACCACGGCGGCACCCGCGAACACGACCGCAAGCACGGTCACTACCCAGTCCACCGACATCGCGACGTCGACGACCACGCGATCACCGGGCCCGACACCGCGGTCGACCAGGACACGCGCCAGCGCGGACGACCGTCCTTCGATGTCGATGTAGGACATCTCGTCACCGTTGTCCACGACCGCGGGAGCCTCCGGATCGAGCTCGACCACGGATCCGATCACCTGCGGCAGCGACCGTTCGACGGCGACGGCCGTGGCGTCGTTCGCCCCAGCCGAGGTCGTCTGCGCGTCGGTTCGAGCTCTTTCCTCGTCGGACATGATCTCGATATCACCGACGATCACGAACGGATCCGACGCGACAGCCTCGAGGATGCGCGTCAGCCGGTCTGCGAACGACGCCGCAGTCTGCTCGTCGAACAGGTCGGTGGCGTACAGCAGCGATCCGAACAGTCCGGCAGGTTCGCCGGCGTCGTCCATCCTGGACTCGACGGTGAACTGCAGGTCGAACTTCGCGCCGAGCTCCCCCGCTTCCAGGCCTTCCACCGAGAGCCCCGGCAGTTCCAACTTCACCCGTTCGAGATTTTGGAACGACAAGGCAACCTGGAAGATCGGGTGGCGTGCCTGAGACCGTGCGGGGACGACGGCGTCGACGATCTCCTCGAACGGCAGGTCGGCGTTGCTGAATGCACCGAGGTCGACCGTCCGCACGTCGTCGACCAGACCGGAGAACGTTCCACCGAAGTCGACGTGGGTGCGCAGCGCGAGGGTGTTGACGAACATGCCCACGAGATCGTCGAGTTCGGCGGCTCCGCGTCCCGCCACCGGGGTTCCGACGACGATGTCGCTGCTGCCGCTGAGACGGCCGAGAAGAACAGCCAGACCAGCGTGCACGACCATGAACAGCGAGGTGCCACGATCGCGCGCGAAGTCGATCAATCCTGCTTGCGCCGCGGGGTCGACATGGAACGGCGTCGAGTGCCCTCGCATCGACTGGGTCGGCGGACGCGGACGGTCGGTCGGTAGATCGACAGCCTCCGGAATTCCCGAGAGGGTCTGCTTCCAGTAGTCGAGCTGTGTCGACGCCGGCGATCCCCCAACGGTCGTGTCGCCGAGCACCTGGCGTTGCCACAGTGCGAAGTCCGCGTACTGCACGGGGAGCGCAGTCCACATCGGTGGGGTGCCCTGCGTCCGGGCCGAGTAGGCCACCATGACATCCCGGGCGAGCGGCGCAATCGAGGCGCCGTCGGCGGAGATGTGATGGACGACGAGGGCAAGCACGTGCTCGGTCGGGCTCAGCTGAACCAACCCCACACGAACCGGTACCGTCGCCGCGACGTCGAATCCTCCGAGAACCAGCTGGGCGACTGCCTCGAACGCCTCTTCTTCACCGTCGACGACTGTGGGACGCAGGTCGAACACGACCTCCTGCGATGACAGGATCTTCTGCTCCGGACCGTCGGTGTCCGACGGGTAGGTCGTACGCAGCGTTTCGTGGCGAGCGACGACATCGCCGATCGCCGCGGCGAGCGCATCCCGGTTCAGCTCGCCGGTCAAACGCACCGCGAGGGGGATGTTGTACGCGCTCGACTCCGGGTCGATGGTGCTCAGCACCCACATCCGCTGCTGCGCCAGCGACAGCGGCAGCCTCGCCGGACGCTCGGTCGCGACCAGAGGTGCCCGGCTACCCGTGCCGGCCAGACTCTCGACTGCGGCGGCGAAGGACTCGACCGTCGAGAAATCGAACAGTGTTCTGACCGGAATCGACGCATCGAGCGCCGCGCCGACGCGGGACACGACCTGGGTAGCGATGAGCGAGTTGCCGCCGAGGTCGAAGAAGTTGTCGTCGAGACCGACCCGTTCGAGCCCCAGGACCTCGGTGAAGACACTGGCAACCGTGACCTGAGCCTCGGACGTCGGTTCACGGAACTCCGACAGCTGGGGCGCCGGGTCCGGCAGCGCCTTGCGGTCGAGCTTGCCCGCTGAGCCGAGGGGGAACTCGTCGAGCACGACGAACGCCGCGGGCACCATGTACTCGGGCAACGACTCCGCGACGGTGCGCCGGATCGCGTCCACGTCGACGACTCGACCTGCTGCGGGAACGACGTAGGCGACCAGCCGGTCACCACGGACCAGAACGACCGCCTGTCCAGCCGAATCCGATTGCAGCACAGAGGATTCGATCTCTCCGAGTTCGATGCGCAATCCGCGCAGTTTGACCTGGAAGTCCGACCGTCCGATGTACTCGATCTCGCCGGCGGAGTTCCACCGCACGAGGTCGCCGGTGCGGTAGAGCCGCGCGCCGTCGACGCCGAACGGGTTCGCGACGAATCGGTCCGCGGTGAGATCGGGGCGGGACGAGTATCCGCGCGCCAGTTGCACGCCACCGAGATACAACTCGCCGACCGCGCCGACGCCGACCGCGTTCAGTCGCGCGTCGAGAACGTACACCTGCGTGTTGTAGACCGGTCGACCGATCGGGACGGCGGCGATATCAGCTTCGGAGACCTCGTGGAAGGTGACGTCGACAGCCGCTTCCGTCGGTCCGTACAGGTTCACCAATCGGGTGGACGGAAGAACCTCGGCGAGAGCACGCGCCGTCGACGTCGGCAAGGCTTCACCTGACGAGAACACGATCCGCAGAGACCTGTCCGACGCCGCAGACGGCTCGGCGGCGAACACCCCGAGCATCGACGGAACGAAGTGCGCCACGCTCACGCGTTCCGCGGCGATCAGCTCTGCGACGTACTTCGGATCACGGTGCCCGTCCGGCCGTGCGATCACCAGTCGAGCGCCGATCTGCAACGGCCAGAACAGTTCCCACACGGACACGTCGAACGTCGTCGGCGTCTTCTGCACCACGGTGTCGTCCACCGTCAGCTCGTACTCGTCCTGCATCCACACCAGACGGTTGACGATCGAACGGTGCTCGACGACGACGCCCTTGGGCTTTCCGGTGGAACCGGAGGTGAACAGAACGTACGCGGGATCCCGAGGCGTGAGTGCTCCCGTGCGCTCGGCGTCGGTGAGGGGACGGTCGGGGTGGACGGTCGTGTCCACGTCGTCCAGCACGACCACGTCGTCGCCCGCGAGTTCTCCGCGATCACGCGTCGTCGTCAGGGTCAGCGCGGTGGCCGCAGTGTCGAGGATGTAGGAGATTCGCTCGGTCGGCTGCGACGGATCGACCGGAACGTACGCGGCCCCTGCCTTCAGCACCGCGTAGATGCCGACCATGAGCTCGATCGACCGGCCGACCGCTACTGCCACCGTTCCGCCCGGACCGACGCCGCGCTCGACGAGGTACCGCGCGAGGCGGTTGGCACGCGAGTCGAGTTCTCCGTATGCGACGGACTCGCCTTCGTAGGTCAACGCCACTGCATTCGGCGAGATCGACACGCGTGACTCGAACATCGAGACCAGCGTCGCCGACGGATCCAGATCGTGATCGGTCGAGTTCAGCTCCACCAGCAATCGGCTTCGCTCCGCGTCGTCGACGAGGTCGATATCACCGACGACGACCGAAGGATCAGCCGCGACCGCACCGAGCACCGTGACGAACTGCGCGGTGAGTAGTTCGATCGTCGACGCGTCGAACAAGTCGGTGGCGTAGACGATTTCGGCCTCACGGACCGGTGCGCCGTCGAGGCCTGCAGTGGGCTCCCCGACAGTTACCTGAAGGTCCATCTTGGCCACCGCGGCGTCGAAGTCGATCGACGACGCCTTCAGACCGGGTAGCGAGAACGAGGTGGATGCGAAGTTCTGGAACGTGAGCAGCACCTGGGTCAACGGGTGTCGTCCACCGACACGCGGTGGATCGAGAACCTCGACGACACGCTCGAAGGGAACGTCCGCGTGCGCAAAGGCGGACAGGTCCGTTTCGCGGACGACCTTCAACAGCTCGACGAACGTCGAGGTTCCTGCCACCGGCGTTCGAAGCACCAATGTGTTGACGAACATTCCGATCACGTCGTCGAGCTCGGCTTCACCGCGACCGGCGATCGGAGTGCCCACCACCACGTCGGATTCACCGGACACCCGCGACAACAACACGGCCAGCGCACCGTGCACCACCATGAACGGAGTCACGCCGGCACGGGTTGCCACGGTATCGATGGCTGCCACCGTCTTCGCGTCGATGGTGAAGCGGTGGGCGGCACCCCGCCCACTGGCCACGGCGGGACGGGAACGATCGACCGGTAGTGCCGGCTCGTCCGGAGCATCACGCAACCGTTCGAGCCAGTATCGTTCCTGGGCGGCCATGGGTGACGTCGGATCGTCCGAGGACCCCAGTACTTCGCGCTGCCACAACGTGTAGTCCGCGTACTGCACCGGCAGGGGCGACCATCCCGGCTCGTCGCCTGCTCCGCGCGCCACGTAGGCCGTCACCACGTCTCGGATCAACGGCATCATCGAGAAACCGTCGGCCGCAATGTGATAGGCGACGACGACCAGCACGTACTCGTCATCGCCGAGGTCCAGCAGACGAATTCGAACCGGCACCGACCGGGTGACGTCGAATCCTTCGGACACGATCGTGGTCACCGCAGAGACCACGTCGGCCTCGGACACCTGCTCCACCCGGAAGTCCGGTCGAACAGCCGTGGCAGGAAGGACCACCTGGATTCCGGTTCCGGAAGATTCCGGGTACACCGTGCGCAGACTTTCGTGGCGAGCGACGACATCGTCGATCGCTGCACGCAACACATCGACGTCGAGTGCACCGCTCAATCGCACCGCCGCCGGGATGTTGTTCACCGCCGACTCGGGCTCCAGACGGTTCAGGAACCACATACGCTGTTGCGCAGGCGACAGCGGAATGCGGTCCGGTCGCGGGCGAGGGGTCAGAGCGGGGCGGGCGCCGGAGCCCGACTCCACGCGTGCCGCAAGGGATTCGACCGAAGACGCATCGAAGACCATGCGCACCGGAACTCGACTGTCGAGGGCGACTCCGAGTCTGGACACGAGCTGAGTCGCAACGAGCGAGTTGCCGCCCAATTCGAAGAAGTCGTCGTCGAGACCCACCCGTTCGAGACCGAGTACGTCCGCGAAGACGTCTGCGACGATCTCCTCGATCGGTGTGCGAGGTGCTCGGAACTGCGTGGCATGGACCGTCGGGGCGGGAAGCGCCTTCCGGTCCAGCTTGCCGGAGGTGTTCAACGGGAACTCGTCGAGCGTGAGGATCGCACCGGGAATCATGTAGCGAGGCAGCGCCTCGGCAAGCGAATCGCGCAGTTCGTCGATGTCGATGTCGGTGTCTTCGGCGGACGCAGGAACGACGTATCCGACGAGTTGGTCACCGGTGTTCGTCTGCACCACCGCAGCGGCGGACAAGCCCACCCGCGGGTGGGCAGCGAGCGCGGCCTCGATTTCACCCAACTCGATACGTTGCCCACGGAACTTGACCTGGAAATCGGTGCGACCGATGTACTCGAGCGTGCCGTCGGATTGCCACACCACGAGGTCGCCCGTCCGATACATCCGGCTGCTCGCCGAGGACGAGCGGGACACGAACGGATTGGCCACGAATCGATCGACCGTCAGGTCGACTCGACCGTGGTAGCCACGCGCAAGCTGGACGCCGGCAAGGTAGAGCTCGCCCGGAACTCCGACCGGGACCGGCCGGAGTCGTGAATCGAGCACGTAGACAGCGGAATTCCACTCGGGTCGCCCGATGGTGACAGCCGAGCCGATCGCGGTGTCGGTCACGTCCGCGTACGTGATCGACACGGCCGCCTCGGTGGGGCCGTACAGGTTGTGCACCCGCGCGTCCGAGACTCGCGCGAAGTCACGGACCGCTTCTCCTGGAAGAGCTTCACCGATGACGAAGATCTGTTGCACGGACCGAAGCGCCGCCCGTCCTACCGCCGATGCGAACACCGACAGCATCGTGGGAACGAAGTCCGTGACCGTCACGTGTCGCTGCGAGATCACCTCGGCGAGGTAGCGGGGGTCGCGATGACCATCGGGGGTGGCGAGCACCAGTTGTGCGCCCACTCTCAGCGGAAGGAAGAATCCCCAGAGCGAGACGTCGAACGTCGTCGCGGTCTTCTGCAGATACACGTCCGACGCGTCGAGCGAGTACTCGGACTGCATCCATTCCATCTGGTTCACGATCGCGCGGTGACTCACCGCTACGCCCTTGGGACGGCCGGTGGACCCGGACGTGAAGATCACGTATGCGACGGACTCGGCAGACACACGAGAACGCGGCAGGACCACGTCCTTGCCGCCCCGGAACTCGGCCGGCGCGGAGTCCACGTCGATCACTCGGACGGCCCCGGGAGGTGTGAACAGGTCCCGACCGCGCACGAGGACGCAGACCGGTTGTGCGGCACCGAGTATGTAGTCGATTCGCTCCACCGGGTGATCGGGGTCGATGGGGACGAAGCCTGCGCCCGCACGCAGCACCGCATACATTCCGACGACCAGGTCGATCGATCGGCGCATCGCGATGGCGACCAAAGCGTCGGGCCCCGCGCCTGCGTCCACCAGCACGCGCGCGAGTTCGTCCACCCTCGCGGCGAATTCGCCGTACGTCAGAGAGTCGTCCTCGTACACCACCGCGACGGCGTTCGGTGTCTCGCGCGCGGCGTCGGCGAACCGGTCGAGCAGCATCGCATCGTCGACGGTTCGTCCGGTCTCGTTCCATCCGGCAACGAGCAGCTCCGCCTCGTCCGCAGCGACCAGTTCGATATCGCCGACGATCACCGTCGGCTCGTCGGTGATCTGCTCGAGAACGCGGAGGAATCGCCGTTCGAGCGTCTCGACGGACGCCGGATCGAAAAGGTCGGTTGCGTAAGCGAATTCGACGGACCATCCATTGCCGTCGACCGGCTCACTGACCGCGACCTGCAGATCGAACTTGGCGATCCCGGCGTCGAAGTCGACTGCCGACACGGACAGATTCGGCAGCTCCAACGAGGATCGGCCGAGATTCTGGAAGAAGAGCGCTACCTGGAAGAGTGGGTGACGCGCCGCGGACCGAGCCGGATCGAGTATCTCCACGAGGCGTTCGAACGGTAAATCGGCGTTGGCGAATGCCGCGAGATCCGTGCGGCGCACCGTGTCGAGCAGGTCCTCGAAGGATGCCGCGGTATCCACGTCCGTTCTCAGGACGAGGGTGTTGACGAACATACCGATCATGTCGTCCAGCGCTGCGTCGCCGCGGCCGGCGATGGGCGCACCGATGGCGATGTCCGACGTTGCCGACAGTCGTGCGAGCAGGACGGACAACGCAGCGTGCACCACCATGAACGGAGTGGCTCGGTGCTCCTGCGCGGTCCGTTCCACGGACGCGCGAAGCTCGCCGGAGACCTCGAATCGGTGGGTTCGACCGCGATTGCTCGCCACGGCCGGACGGCGACGGTCGAACGGCAGATCCAACTGAGCAGGGAGCCCGGCGAGCGCGCTCTGCCAGTAATCCTTCTGCGCGGAGATGATCGAATTCGGATCGTCCTCGGAGCCGAGCACTTCCCGCTGCCAGAGCGTGTAGTCGGCGTACTGGACGGCAAGTGGTTCCCAATCGGTGTCCAGCCCTGCCGCGCGTGCGGTGTAGGCCCGGACGACGTCTCGCGTCAGCGGACCGAGCGAGTACCCGTCCGCGGCGATGTGATGGACGACGAACACCAGAACGTGCTCGGTCGACGACACCTCGAACAGGCTCGCGCGGAACGGCGCTCGCCCGGTGACGTCGAAACCGGCGAGCACGGTCTCCTCGATCGCTGCCGGAAGCTCGTCGGCGTCTATCGGGATGGGGGCGAGGTCGGGGATGACAGCGCGGGTCGGCACGACTTCCTGGCTGCCCACCCCGTCCACCTCTGGGTACACCGTCCGCAGAGATTCGTGGCGGGCCAGTACGTCGGCGACCGCGACGTGCAGTGCATGTCTGTCCAGCAGGCCGGACAACCGGATCGCGACCGGGATGTTGTTGACCGCCGACTCCGTGTCCAGTCGGTTGAGAAACCACATGCGCTGCTGCGCGAGGGACAGTGGCACACGATCGGGCCGCGGACGCGGGACGAGAGGTACCCGTGCCCCACCGCTTGCCTCGCTCTCGATTCGTGTCGCCAGGGCTGCGACGGTCGAGGTTTCGAACATCAGTCGAACCGGAACCGTCGTGTTCAGCGCAGCACCCAGCCGTGACACGACTCGTGTGGCGATCAACGAGTTTCCGCCGAGCGCGAAGAAATCGTCGTCGACTCCTACCCGTTCGGCCCCCAGCACCTCACCGAACACGCTCGCGACGATCTCCTCGACGGGGGTCGACGGCGCGCGGAATTCTGCCGCTTCCACCTGCGGTTCGGGTAGTGCTCCACGATCCAGCTTTCCGGCGGAATTGACCGGGAACTCGTCGAGTTCGACGATCGCGGCCGGCACCATGTACGACGGCAGTTCACGTCGTAGCGTCTCTCGCAGTTCGGCCGCGTCCACACGGTCGCTCGCCGGCGACGCGACGTAGAGCGCTATCCGGTCGTTGCGCACGACGGCAACTGCATCCGCGACGCCGGGAACGGTACGGGCGACAGCGTCGATCTCGCCCAGTTCGATACGCAGTCCTCGCAGCTTCACCTGGAAATCGGTTCGGCCGATGTACTCGAGGTCGCCTCGTTGGTTCCAGCGCACGAGGTCGCCGGTGCGATACATCCTCCCGCCGCCGAACGGATCGGCGAGGAACCGGTCGGCGGTCAGATCGGGTCGACCGTAGTACCCGCGCGCGATCTGCCGTCCGGACAGATACAGCTCACCTGCGACACCTACCGGTACCGGATGAAGACTGCCGTCGAGTACGTACGCAGCCGTGTTCCACACCGGGGTGCCGATGGGTACGGATGCGTCAGCTGGAGCTTCCGCGCCGGAGACCGAACGGGCCGTCGCGTGAACAGTGAATTCCGTTGGGCCGTAGAGGTTGTGCACCGAAGCGTCGGTCACTTTCGACAGTGCGGTCACCGTCGAGGTCGGCAAGGCCTCCCCGGCCAGTTGGATCAGGCGGAGAGCCGAGAGGTCGCGGCCGACCGACTCTCCCAGGAACGCACCGACCATCGACGGCACGAAGGACAGCGCGGTGATTCCCTCCGATTCGACCACATCCACCAGATAGGCCGGATCACGGTGACCGTCCGGAATCGCGACGACGAGTCGCGCCCCGGATGCGAGCGGTACGAACAACTCCCACACCGAGACGTCGAAGGTGAACGGCGTCTTCTGAAGCACCGAGTCCTGACTGCTGATCCCGTATTCGGCCGCGAACCACGCTGTCTGGTTCGCTGCGGCCGAATGCGATACGGCGACGCCCTTCGGCCTGCCGGTCGAACCGGAGGTGAACACGACGTAGGCGACGTTGTCGCCTCGGGGCGCTCGGCGATCGACGTCGGACAGCGGGGCGCCCGACAACTCGGACAGACTCAGTCCGTCGAGGCGAACGGTCTCGGCGACTCCACCGGCCACATCGGCGTCGGACGTCGTCAGTACGACGGAGGCACGCGAGGTCTCGAGAATGTACCGGTTCCGTTCGGCCGGCTGGCTCGGGTCGATCGGTACGTACCCACCGCCGGCCTCGAGTGCCGCGTACACCGCGACCATCATGTCGAGCGAGCGTGGAATCGCAACCGCGACCAATACTTCCGGACCGACGCCCCGTCCGAGCAGGTACCGCGCGAGCCGAGCGACACGGGAGGCGAACTCGGCGTACGTCAGCGATTCGTCACCGAACTGCAGTGCCTGCCCGTGCGGAGACTCCGCTACTGCCCGATGGAACCCGTCCAGCAGGGTGACGTCGGCGACGACGTGGTCGGTCGCATTCCACTCGTGCAGCACCCGAGTCCGCTCGGACTCGTCGACGATGTCCACGGACGCCACCGGCAGATCGGGCGTCGAAACGGCCGAGTCCAGCACGAGGAGGAACCGTCGCGCCATGTCCGCGACCGTTGGTTCGTCGAAGAGATCGGTGGCGTAGGTCAGATCGAGCGACCACCCGTCCCCACGATCGGACACGGTCACCTGCAGGTCCGTCTTCGCGACAGCGGTGTCGAACTCCACGCCTGACACCGTGAGACCGGGGAGCCGAAGATCGGTCGAACCGACGTTCTGGAACACCAGGAGGACCTGGAAGAGCGGATGACGGGCCTGCGACCGAGCCGGGTCCAGAACCTCGACGAGTCGCTCGAACGGTACGTCCGCGTGCGCGAAGGCGTCGAGATCGGTGTCTCGGACGGAATTCAACAACTCGGTGAAGCTCCGGCGGTCCTGAACGTCGGCTCGCAACACCAACGTGTTGACGAACATGCCGACCAACTCGTCGAGTACCTGCTCCCCTCGTCCCGCCACCGGGGTCCCGACCACGATGTCCGACGTGCCCGACAGCTTCGCCAGCAACACCGAGAGTGCGGCGTGCACCACCATGAACGGGGTAGCGCCTCGGCCCGAGGCCAAAGTCTCGACCCTGCGCCGCATCTCGGCGTCGACGAAGGCCGAGTAGTTCGCGCCGCGGCCCGACGCCACGGCCGGTCGACGTCGGTCCGAGGGCAGATCGAGTTGGACCGGACTATCGGCGAGTGCGCCGATCCAGAATCGTTCCTGTTCGGCGATGAGCGAGTTCGGATCGTCGTCCGATCCGAGTACCTCTCGCTGCCACAGCGAATAATCGGCGTACTGCACCTCGAGTGGCGCCCATTCCGGCGCCGCCCCTGCTGTGCGTGCCACGTATGCGGACACGATGTCCCGGGTGAGCGGAACCATCGAAAAACCGTCTGCTGCAATGTGATGCGCGACCACGACGAGTACGTGTTCGCTCGACTCCAGTTCCAACAGTGTCAACCGGACGGGAACCTCGGACGTCACGTCGAAGCCTGCCGACACCAGCTCGACGACTCGGTCCAGAACGGTCTGCTCACTCACGACGACGGTCTCGAGTTCCGGAGTGCGGTCACCCATGTCCGCGACGACCTGACGGCCCACACCGTCGGTGTCGGGGTACAGCGTTCGAAGCACCTCGTGGCGTTGGACCACGTCCTCGACTGCCGTGGTCAGCGCATCCTTGTCCAATTCGCCGGACAACCGGATCGCGACGGGGATGTTGTCGACGGCCGACGTCGGGTCCAGTCGATTGAGAAACCACATGCGCTGCTGTGCCATCGACAGGGGGACGACGTCGGGGCGTTCACGTCGAGTCAGGGGCACGGAGGTGGCCGATGTTCCCGACGCCAGGGCACTCTCCACCGACGCGGCGAGTCCCGCAGCCGTCGGAGTGTCGAAGAAACCGCGGACGTCGACCTTGACCTTCGAGTCCGCGTTGACGCGAGCGACCGCGCGCGTCGCGCTCAGGGAGTTGCCGCCCAGAGCGAAGAAATCGTCGTCGACGCCTACTCGGTCGACACCGAGAACGTCCTCGAACACGGCGACGATCGCGCGCTCGACGTCGTTCTCGGGGGCGCGGTACTCGGTCGCCAGGTCCGCGGAGCCGGGCACGGGAAGTGCCTTACGATCGAGCTTTCCGCTGGCGTTCAGCGGAAACTCGTCGAGCGCGACGAACACGGCCGGCACCATGTAGTCCGGCAACGTGCCGCGAATTCCGGCCGCCAACTGCTCGGAATCCGCCGTGCCCGTCGAGGTGACGACGTACGCCACCAATCTGTCGTCGACTCCGTTGTCGGACTCGTCGGAGACGACGACCACCACGGCCTGGCGAACCTCGCCCAGCGTGAGCAGCGCTGCCTCGATCTCGCCGAGCTCGATACGCAGACCGCGAAGTTTGACCTGGAAGTCGGTGCGTCCGAGGTAATCCAGCACCCCGTCGTTGTTCCACCGCACGAGGTCGCCGGTGCGGTACATCCGCTCGCCGGACGAGGAGTTCACGTTCGCGACGAAGCGGTCGGCCGTCAGATCCGGGCGGCCCAGGTACCCACGCGCCAATTGCACACCCGACAGATAGAGCTCACCCGGTACCCCGGGCGGCGTCGGGTTCAAGCCTTCGTCGAGTACGTGCAGTTCGGTGCGCGGCACCGCCGATCCGATCGGAACGGACACCGCGTCGGCACTGTCGGTCCGGTGGAAGGTCACGTCGACGGCGGCCTCGGTCGGACCGTAGAGGTTGTGCAGTTCCGCGTCGAACAGCTCGTGGAACCGGCGAGCGGAGCTGGCCGGAAGTGCCTCGCCGGACGCGAACACCTGCTTCAGTGCCGGCAGGCTGTCTCGCTCGTCCGAACCGTCGAACTGGCCGAGAAAGACCGTCAACATCGAGGGCACGAAGTGAGTCGTGGTCACCCCGTGCGCACGCATCGTGTCGGCGATGTAGGCGGGGTCGCGATGACCGTCCGGCGCCGCGATCACCAACCGTGCCCCTGCCTGCAGCGGCCAGAAGAACTCCCACACCGATACGTCGAACGTGAACGGTGTCTTCTGCAGAACGACGTCGGCGTCGGACAACGGGTACGCTGCCTGTCGCCAATCGAGGTTCGCCACGATTGCTTCGTGCGAGACGGCGACACCTTTGGGTCGTCCCGTGGAGCCGGAGGTGAAGATGACGTAGGCGGTGTTGCTCGGACGTGCCGGGCCGAACGGCCGCTCGGCGTCGGTCAACGGGTCGGACGAGTAGTCGTCGAGCGGCTCGGTGTCCACCGACAGAACCGGGATGCCGTCCGGCAGCGCCACGTGCTCCCCCGACGAGGTGAGCACGAGCAGCGGCTCGGCGATGCCGACGACGTAGGCGATTCTCTCCGCAGGGTGACCCGGATCGATGGGGACGTAGGCGCCGCCCGCCTCGACGATCGCGTACATCGCGACCACAAGGTCCACGGAGCGGGAGATGGACAGGCCGACTCGAACATCGGGGCCGACCCCCAGTTCGACGAGTCGGCGAGCCAAGCGATCGACGTGAGAGGAGAATTCGCCGTACGTCAGGGTCCGGCCGTCGAATTCGAGGGCAACGGCGTCCGGAGTGCGGTCCGCGCGATCGCGGAAACGGGTGGCCAAGGTGACGTGTTCCCCCACACCCGTCTGTAGGGAGTCCGAGCCGAGAACCGAACGCACGTCGCTCACGATTGCGGCGACGACGGACTCCAGACCACCGTCGGCCGACTCGACGGCTCCCGGAGCGAGCGTCGACAGCGCAAGCGGAACGAGGGCGTCGGCGCCGAGAACCCCGCCCATGGCAGCATCCAGATTCGTCAGCTCCAGTTGGACGGCACCGTAGGACACGACATTGCCGCCGATGTCGACGGTCCTGTCGGGCTCGGCCGCGACGACACGGTCGACGAGCCCAGGTAGATCTTCGATCGCCGTCGAGTGCGAACCGGATCCACCAGACACCATCTACTTCTCCTCCTGATCACGACACGCGTCGAATACCCGGTCGATTATCCCTACTCCCACGACAGCAGCCGACGTCCCCCTCTCCCGCCGAGGAATTACTCGGTGGGGACGTCAGCTGACGTCGTGGGTCAGCTGTCGTCGTGGGTCAGGGGCCGACTACGTCCTCGGCCGCGGAAATCATCGTCGCTACCGCTTCCGCGTACCCCTGAGCACCGAGCGCAGGGAGGATTCCAGGCACCAACTGCGACAGAGCAACGGTGACCAACGCCTCGGGCTTGAGGGTCGCACCCATCGCCTTGGACACCGACGCGAGCTTGTCCGACAACTCCTCGAACGAGATCTCACGCCCCTCGTGCGCCAGAACCGTCGCCGCAGGGCTCACCGACGCAGCCTCCGACACCAGCGACGGAAGGTCGTCCACTGTCCGCGGAGCCCGTTTCGGTGTCAGCGCCGCACGTTCCGACTCCGTCAGGATGTCGATCGATCGAAGCGTCACGGACGGATCCTGGGTGACCGTGTCGAGGATGCGCCGGAACCTGTCCGCGATCTTCTCGACGGTCGATCTCGTGAAGATCGAGGTCGCGTAGTTCAGCAGCGCCCGGACGTCGGTGAGCGCACCGAACTCGTCGAACTGCTCGATCGCAGTCAACTGCAGGTCGAACTTGGCTTGATCCTCGTCTGCCGCCAGGGTCGACACCTCGAGCCCGGGAAGCTCGAACGTGCCGCTGACAGCGTTCTGGAACGTCAGCATCACCTGGAAAAGCGGCGAATACGCACTGGATCGCGTTCTACCCATCTGCTCGACGAGCCGCTCGAACGGCACGTCGGCGTTGCCGAAGGCCGCCAGGTCGCGGTCACGCGTGTCCGCCAACAACTCGGAGAACGTCGACCCTCCCTGCACGGACGAACGCAACACCAAGGTGTTGACGAACATGCCGACCAGATCGTCGAGGGCTTCCTCGCCTCGGCCCGCCGTCGGCGTTCCGACAGCGATGTCGTCGGTGCCGCTGAGCCTGGCCAGCAGCACCGCCAACGCACTGTGGACCACCATGAAGACGGTCGCGTTGTGCTCGCGAGCGGTCTTCTCGATACGCCCCGCGATATCGGCACCGAGCGTGAACTCGTACGCCTCACCGATCGTCGACTGCCTCGCCGGTCGCGGATGATCGGTCGGCAAGGGCAACAAGTCCGGAAGCCCGGCCAACTCACGAGTCCAGAACGCGAGCTGCCCACCGAGTGCACTGTCCGGGTCGTCCTCACTACCGAGCACCTCGCGCTGCCACAGGCTGAAGTCCGCGTACTGCACCGGCAACGGTGCCCACTGCGGAGCATCCCCCGCGGCACGAGAGGTGTACGCGAGCATCACGTCGCGGATGAGCGGGCGCATCGAGAACCCGTCTGCCGTGATGTGATGCGCAACGAGCGCGAACACGTGATCGGTGTCGGACAAGGCGAAGAGAGCCGCACGAACCGGCACCTCGCTCGTCACGTCGAAGCCTTCACCGAGGATCGCGCCGACGCGGCCGAAGACGTCGCTCTCCGTGACGGGAATCGGCGTCAGATCCGGCAGAGCGTCCGACACCGAGCCGATCAGCTGGATCGGTCCGTCCTCACTGTCCGGGTACCGCGTCCGGAGCACTTCGTGACGTTCGATCACATCGGCCATGGCGGCTGCGAACGCTGCCGTGTTCAGCGCACCGGTGAACCGCACGGCTGCCGGGATGTTGTACGCAGCCGACGAGGTGTCCACCTGATTGATGGTCCACATCCGTTGCTGCGCAAGCGACAGCGGAACCGCGTCCGGCCGGATGCGCGGAGCGAGCGGAACCCGCGCCCCGCCACCGACGAGTGGCTGAACCCGTGCGGCCAGCGCCTCCACCGACGACGCTTCGAAGATCGTCCGCACCGGAATGCGGGTATCGAGGGCTGCGCCCAGTCTGGACACCACCTGCGTCGCGATCAGGGAGTTTCCGCCCAGTGCGAAGAAGTCGTCGTCCAACCCGACACGAGCGAGACCGAGCACGTCGGACAGCGTTCGTGCGACGACTTCCTCGATGGGATTGGTCGGGGCCCTGAACTCCCCGACGGTCGTCTCCGGCTCCGGCAGTGCTGCGCGATCGAGCTTGCCGTTGGCGTTCAGCGGCAACGCATCCAGCATCACGTACACCGACGGAACCATGTACGACGGGAGGATTCGGGTCAGCTCGATCCGAATCGTCTCGGCATCTGTGCCGTCTTCGCCCCCGGCGAGGTTCGGCACGACGTACGCCACCAGCTGGTCACCGGTGCGTCCGTCGTTGTAGACGGTCACGGCGGTGTCGCGAACGGAATCGAGTCCGCGCAAGGCAGATTCGATTTCACCGAGTTCGATGCGGTATCCGCGAACCTTGACCTGGAAGTCCGCACGCTCGATGTACTCCAGCTCACCCGAGCGCGTCCACCGCACGATGTCGCCCGTTCGGTACATACGTTCCGAGCTCGCATACGGATTTGCGACGAATCGATCGGCTGTCAGATCGACCCGACCGTGGTAGCCACGCGCCAGCTGAGATCCCGCCAGGTAGAGCTCACCGCTGACGCCGACGGGAACGGGCTGCAGACGCGCATCGAGAACGTGAACCCGACTGTTCCACTCCGGTTTTCCGATCGGAACCGTCGTGGTGTCACCGTCGACGACGCGGTGCGAGGTGATCGACACCGCCGCCTCGGTGGGCCCGTACAGGTTGTACAGCTCCGCGGAACTCGCCTTCTTCAGCGCCGACGCGGTCGCCGCGGGCAGTGCTTCACCGATCGCCAGGACTCGCCGCAGCGTCGGTGGCAGTGCACCGTCGGACACCGTGGTCAGCATCGACAACATCGACGGCACCACGTGCAGTGTCGTCACCTCGTGGTCACGGAGCAGACCCAGCAGGTAGTCCGGATCACGGTGACCGTCGGCCGAGGCGATCACCATGGATGCACCGACGGTGAGGGCGGACCAGAACTCCCACACCGAGAGGTCGAACGTCGCAACGGTTTTCAGCAGCACCGAATCCGACGAGTTCATCCCGAATTCCGCGTGTTTCCACACCAACTGGTTGACGATGGCGCCGTGCGAAACCGCGACGCCCTTCGGCTTACCGGTCGACCCGGAGGTGAAGATCACGTACGCCGTGTTGTCGGCGCGAAGCGCGCGGTTGTCACTGCGAAGCGCGCGCGCGTCCGTCGTCCGGCCTGCATCCGCGTCCTTCTCGAGATCCGCCAGATCGACGGAGCCGTCGATGACGACGTTCTCGCGAGCCGTGGTGATCACGCAGACCGGTGCCGCCACGGACAGGATGTACTCGGTGCGTTCGATCGGCTGATCTGGATCGAGAGGAACGTACGCACCCCCGGCCTTGGCGATCGCGTACATCGCGACCACGAGGTCGGTGGACCGTCGAATGGCAAGTCCCACCAGACTTTCGGGTCCGACGCCGCGCTCGATGAGCGACCGCGCGACGCGCTCGACGCGAGCGTCGAACTCGGCGTAGGTGAGCGAGACACCGTCGAACACGACCGCGGTCGCGTCCGGGCTGCGCCGTACCTGCGCGTCGTACAGATCGACGAGAGTTCGGTCCGCCCCGAGGTCGCGAGCGGTGTCGTTCCACGTCGACACCAGCTCGACGCGTTCGCCGGGCGAGGTGATGTCGATGTCTCCGACCGGAACGTCCGGCCGCGCCACGACCTCCTCCAGGACGCGAACGAAGCGTGCGACGACGGCGTCGACCGTCTCTGGCTCGAAGAGATCAGTCGCGTAGGTCATCAGCGCCTCGAAGCCCGCAGGCGCACCCGAGTCGTCGTACTTGTCCGCCAGGATCAGGTGCAGATCGAACTGCGAGTTACCCGAGTCCGCGTCCACCGCCGACACCGTCAGATCACCGAGCTCGAGGGCCGTCTGCGCCACGTTCTGGAACGAGAAACCGACCTGGAACAGCGGGTGCCGTGCCGTCGACCGCGTGGGGTTGAGGACCTCCACGAGGCGTTCGAACGGAACATCAGCGTTGGCGAACGCCCGTAGATCCGTCTCGCGTGCCTGCGCGAGCAGGTCCACGAAGTCCCGGCCGCCGTCCACGTCGAGTCGGAAGACCAGAGTGTTGACGAACATGCCGACGAGATTGTCCAGCGCCGCTTCTCCGCGTCCTGCGATGGGCGTACCGACGGCGATGTCGTTCATGCCCGACAGGCGCGCGAGGAGTACCGAGAACGCCGCGTGCACGGCCATGAACACGGTCGCATTGTGTGCGCGAGCGAGCTCCTGCAGTGCGGCGTGTGTACCGGCCGGAACCGTGAACTCGACGCGGCCGCCCCGGAAACTCTGGTCTGCAGGACGCGGCTTGTCGATCGGCAGGGTCAGCTGGTCCGGCAGGTCTGCGAGTGCAGTCTTCCAGTAGTCCAACTGTTGCGCGCCGACCGACGTCGGATCGTCTTCTCGGCCGAGAACCTCGCGTTGCCACAGCGCGTAATCGGCGTATTGGACCGGCAGTGGTGTCCACTGCGGTTCGGTGCCCGTCGTCCTCGCCGCGTACGCGGTCATCAGGTCGGTCGTCATCGGAACCATCGACGAACCGTCGGCGGAGATGTGGTGAACCACCATCGCCACGACGTACTCGTCGGCACCGACCCGGAACAGGGTGACGCGTACCGGAACTTCGGTCGTGACGTCGAATCGGGTGGCGGCCAGCGCCATCACCTTCTCGGTCACCGACGCCGGATCGGCATCCTCGATGTGCAACGAGATCCCGGCACGCTCGGACGAGAGCACCCGCTGTACGGCACCACCGTCCGTTTCCGGGTAGACCGTTCGGAGCGTCTCGTGGCGTGCCACGAGGTCACCGATGGCCGCGGAGAACGCGTCCTCGTCGAGGCGGCCCGACAGGCGAAGTGCCATCGGGATGTTGTACGCCGTCGACGCACTGTCGAAGCGGTTGAGGAACCACATGCGCTGCTGCGCCAAGGACAACGGCACGTTCGCCGGCCGTTCGCGGGCGACCAGTTCGGTGCGCCCACCTCCGACGGCGGACTCGACGCGTGCAGCCAGGTCGCCGACCGACGAGGCTTCGAACAACAGCCGCACCGGCACCGACGCATCCAAGGCACTACCGAGCCGAGACACCACCTGCGTTGCGAGCAACGAGTTTCCGCCGAGCGAGAAGAAGTCGTCGTCGACACCGACGCGCGCGACACCGAGCACGTCTGCGAACACTCCCGCGACGATCTCCTCGATCGGTGTCGACGGCGCACGGAACGCCGTGGCCACCGCCGCGGGCTCCGGCAGAGCACGCCGATCGAGCTTGCCGTTGACCGTCAACGGAATCTCGTCCATCTGCACGAACGCGGAGGGAACCATGTACTCCGGAACGGACTGCGCCGTTCCCGCTCGCACCGCGTCCAGGTCGGCAGAACCCACCACGTAGGCAACGAGACGAACCGCACCCGGCGAGTCCTCACGCACCACGACCGCCGCCGCTGTCACGCCGTTCTGAGCCGAGACGGCAGCCTCGATCTCGCCGAGCTCGATGCGGAATCCTCGCACCTTGACCTGATCGTCCGCACGGCCGAGGTACACCAGCTCGCCGCTACCGTCCTCACGCCGCGTCCATCGAGCAACGTCGCCTGTGCGGTAGAGCCGACCCTCGCCGAAGGGATTGGCCACGAACCGCACCGACGACAGGTCGGCGCGTCCGAGGTAGCCACGAGCCAACTGCCCACCGGAGACGTACAGCTCGCCCGCCACTCCCACGGGCACCGGGTTCAACCGAGTGTCGAGCACGTAGACACCCAACCCTGTGATGGGTGCACCGATCACCGACGCCGAGCCGATGGACTCCGCCGTCAACGGGCGGTAGGACACGTGGACCGTCGTCTCGGTGATGCCGTACATGTTCACCAGTCGCGGCCCCGCCGTGCTGCCGTCGCCGTGGCGGTCGAACCATCCAGCGAGACGACGAGGCTCGAGAGCCTCACCACCGAAGATCACGTACCGCAGAGACAGCTCACCCGCATCCGCGGCCTGCACCCGGTCGAGTTCGGCAAGTTGGTAGAACGCCGACGGCGTCTGATTCAACACCGTGACACGTTCGGCGGCGAGAAGCTCGCGGAACGCTTCCGGTGACCGGGACGTGAAGTAGTCCACCATCACCAGCGTGCCGCCGAAAGCCAACGGACCCCACAGCTCCCACACCGAGAAGTCGAACGCGTAGGAGTGGAACATCGTCCACACGTCGTCCGGCCCGAAACCGTACGATGCGTCCGTGTTGTCGAGAAGTCGGACGACCGTACGATGCGGAATCAGCACACCCTTGGGACGACCCGTCGAACCCGACGTGTAGATGACGTACGCCAAGTGCTCGGGACGCAACGGAGCGCGTCGATCCGCATCGGACACCCTGTCCGCATCCTCACGGCCGTCACTCTCTCCGCTGACACCGATGCGCCCCTCGCCTTCGAGTCGAGACAAGTCCACGACCGGGAGGGAACCGGCGCGCACCGGTGCCATCGACTCGCCCTCCAGCACAGCCGAATCGGTGAGGACCGCAACCGGACTCGCATCGTCGACCATGAACGCGATCCGCTCGGACGGGTACGACGGGTCGATCGGCAGGTAGCCTGCGCCGGCCTTCAGCACCGCCAACAAGCCCACGATCAATTCGACCGACCGCGGGAGCGCCACCGCAACGAGCGCATCCGGACGTGCTCCGACCTCGATCAGAGCTCGCGCGACACGATCGGCCCGGCCGTCGAGTTCCGCGTACGTCACCGACTCGTCTCCGAAACGGACGGCTACACCACCCGGATGCGCGGACACAGCTGCCTCGAACCGATCGATCAGCGTCGCCTCGCTCACCGACACGTCCGAACCCGACGAACTCCACTGAGTGAGAACACGATCACGCGTCAGCGCATCGACGATCTCGATGTCACCGACCGCCCGAGACGAATCGGTCACGACACCACCGAGAACAGCGAGGAACTGCTCCCCCATCGACACGACCGTCGACTCGTCGAACAGATCGGTCGAGTACGAGACGTAGCAGGTGTAACCGCCGCCGGTCTGCTCCTCGAAGGTGAACTGCAGGTCGAACTTCGCGATCTCCGCATCGAACTGCACCGCCTCCGCGGACAGGTTCGGCAGTTCCAGGGCCGTGCGACCGAGGTTCTGGAATGCGAGCACCACCTGCACGAGCGGATGACGAGCCTGCGACCGCTGCGGGTCCAGGATCTCCACCAAGCGCTCGAAGGGAACGTCGGCGTTGCCGAACGCCTGCAGATCGACTTCACGTGCCTGTGCCAGCACCGCGTCGAACGCAACTGCAGGCGACACCTCGGTGCGCAGTACCAGCGTGTTCACGAACATGCCGATCAAGTCGTCCAAGCGCGCATCACCGCGTCCTGCGACGGGCGTACCGATCGCCACGTCCTCCGACGCGGACAACCGCGCCATCAGCACGGCCAACGCTGCGTGCACGACCATGAACACGGTCGAATCGTGTTCCCGCGCAAGCTCTTCGAGACTGCGGTGCAGAGACGGTGAGACGGAGAACTGTGTGGTTCGCCCGCGGTAACTCGCCACGTCGGGTCGAGCGTGGTCGAACGGTAGGTCGATCTGATCCGGCAACCCGGACAGCTGAGACCTCCAGTAGTCGATCTGCGCCGACACGAGCGACGACGCGTCGTCCTCACTGCCCAGAACGCTGCGTTGCCACAGCGTGTAATCCGCGTACTGCACGTCCATCGGTTGCCACTGCGGTCGATCGCCGGCAGTGCGTGCCGCGTAGGCCGTCATCACGTCGCGCGTCAGAGGGCCCATCGAGAACCCGTCTGCAGCAATGTGATGCACGACGAACACCAGAACGTGCGACTCGGGGCTCACCTCCAGCAACCGAATGCGCACGGGGACGTCTCGAGTGACGTCGAACCCGATCGAGACGATCGACACGACCTCGTTCACCACGTCCGATTCGGACACAGCGTGCGGCGCCAGATCGATGGAGACCTGGGACGGCTCGAGGATCACCTGATGCCCGACACCGTCGACCTCGGGGTAGACCGTCCGCATCGTCTCGTGGCGGGTGAGGACGTCGGTCACCGCGTCGCGCAGCGCCTCGGTGTTCAACTCGCCCGTCAGTCGTATCGCGACGGGGATGTTGTTGACCGCGGAGGCAGAGTCGAAACGGTTGAGGAACCACATCCGCTGCTGAGCGAGCGACAGCGGAATCCGTTCCGGGCGGTCCTCAGCGGCCAGTGCGACACGGCCCTGCGAGCCCGTTCCTTCGGCCCCCACGTGTGCTTCCACTGCACGTGCGAGACCGCCGACCGTGGTGGCGTCGAAGAGAACCCGGATCGGGACCGTCGTGTCCAGGGCAGCGCCGAGCCTGGCGACGACCTGCGTCGCCACCAGTGAGTTGCCGCCCAGGGAGAAGAAGTCGTCGTCCAGGCCGACGGACTCCACGCCGAGCACGTCGGAGAACACCGTCGCAACGGCCTGTTCGATCGGAGTCGAGGGCGCACGGAATTCCGCGGCCGAGACCTCCGGATCGGGAAGTGCCCTGCGATCCAGCTTGCCCGAGCTCGTCAGCGGAAGACCGTCCAGCAGCACGACAGCCGACGGAACCATGAACGCAGGCAGTCGAGTCTCGGCTTCCGACGAGATGTCCGCGACTGTCGTGCGTGCCGTCCACGGAACGACCCATGCCACCAGACGATCGTCGCGTACGGCCACCACAGCCTGTGCGACCGCAGGGTCGGCGACGAGGGCGGCCTCGATCTCACCGAGCTCGATTCGTTGTCCGCGCAGCTTGACCTGGAAATCGGAGCGGCCGACGTACTCGAGTTCGCCGGCTGTGTTCCACCGCACGACATCACCCGTGCGGTACAGCCGCCCGAGTCCGAAGGGGTTCGCGACGAATCGGTCCGCGGTCAGATCAGGTCGTGAGCTGTAGCCGCGTGCCAATTGAACGCCACCGAGATACAGCTCTCCCTCGGAGCCGTCGGGAGCGGGCCGAAGAGCGTTGTCGAGCACGTACACCTGCGTGTTCCAGACCGGTCGACCGATCGGGACACCGCGGGTGTCCGCGGCGACGAACTCGTGATACGTCACGTCGACTGCGGCTTCGGTCGGCCCGTAGAGGTTGACCAGCCGCGCCGACGGAAGCAGCGACACGATCTTTGCCGCAGTCGATTCCGGCAATGCCTCACCGGACGCGAACACCCACCGAAGGTCGCGAGCATCGGCTGCACCTGGTTCTGCCGAGAACACACCGAGCATCGACGGCACGAAGTGCGCCACCGAGACCGACTCCCGCGCGAACAGCTGTGCGAGATATGCGGGATCGCGGTGACCGTCCGGCCGCGCAACGACGGTTCTCGCGCCGACACGCATGGGCCAGAACAGTTCCCACACCGACACGTCGAACGTCACCGGTGTCTTCTGTACGACGGTGTCGGCGTCGTGCAGTCCGTACTCGGCCTGCATCCACTCGAGGCGGTTGACGATGGCGCGATGAGTGATCGTGACACCCTTGGGCCGACCCGTCGAACCCGAGGTGAACAGCACGTATGCACTGTTGTCCGGCCCGACGGTCCGGTCCGACGGACCGAGCGCAACCGCCGGATACTCCGACAGCGACAGCGTGTCGATGTGCATCACCGGGGGTGAACCTGCACCCAGCTCCACCGCGTCGCGCTCGGTCGAGAGCACGAGCACCGCGTTCGCCACGTCCACGATGTACTCGAGACGATCGACAGGCTGTTCCGGATCGAGAGGAACGTACGCTCCGCCTGCCTCCACGACGGCGTAGATGCCGACCATCAGATCGATCGACCGGCGCATGCCGACTGCCACCGCGATCTCCGGCCCGACACCGTGGCCGGCCAGGTAGCGCGCCAGCCGATGGACGCGGTCGGCGAACTCGCGGTAGCTGATCGTGTCGCCTTCGAACGTCAAGGCAGGTGCGTCGGGAGTCGATTCTGCGCGGGAGAAGAAGGCGTCCAGGATCAACGCCTCGTCGACGGCATGATCGGTCTGGTTGCGATCGACGACCAGGGCATGACGTTCGTCGTCGCCGAGAAGGTCGAGGTCGCCGACCCTGACGCTCGGATCGACGGCCACGGCGGTGAGAATGCGCTCCATCCGGCCGATCAGTGCTGCCACGTGATCTTCGTCGAACAGGTCCTCGAAGTACTTCAGTGTCAACCGAATTCGGTCGTTCGCGACGATGAGCAACGTCAGCGGGTAGTGCGTGCTGTCGTTCGACTCCACACCGGACACGGCCATGCCGTCGATGTTCGACGCCTGGGCCGCGAGCCCTTCTTCGTCGACGGGGTAGGACTCGAACACGGTCAGTGTGTCGAAGAGGGCACCGACACCGGCTGCGCGCTGGATGTCGGTGAGCCCGAGGTAGTGGTGATCGAGCAGATCGGCTTGCTCGGCCTGGAGCCTCGTGAGCGCCGACTCGACGGACTCGGCTGCGTTCAGGCGAACACGGATCGGGAGTGTGTTGATGAACAGGCCGACCATCGACTCGACGCCGGGAAGTCCTGCAGGCCTGCCGGATACCGTCGCGCCGAAGACGACGTCGTCCCGTCCGGTCGATGCCGACAGCAGGATTCCCCACGCGGCCTGAACCAGCGTGTTCACGGTGACTCCGAGGCGGGCGCCCAAGTGCGTCAGCGACGAGGACAGCTCTGCCGACAGGACTGTCTCCACGGCACCCGACCGTGACGTGATCTCACGTCCCGCGGCACCGGGAGCGAGAATCGTCGGCTCCGGAGCGTCCTCGAACGCTCGGGCCCACACGCCTTCGGACCGTGCTCGATCCTGACGTGCGATCCAGGACAGGAACGTTCGGTAGGACGACACACGCGGCAGACCGGACGCGTCGCCGTGTGCGGCGTACAGAACCAACAGGTCCCGCATCAGCAACGGCATGGACCATCCGTCGAGCAGGACGTGGTGGTTCGCGAACAGCAGCCGACTGTCGTCCTCGGTGATCTTCACCAGGGTGAAACGCACGAGAGGTGCCGTGGCGGTGTCGAATCGAGCTTCCTGCTCCCCCGCACGCAGCTCCTCGTACGCACGCTCACGATCTCCCGACGGGAATCCGGACAAGTCGTGCTCGGCCCACGGGAGTTCGACGTCGTCCTGGACCACCTGAACGGTGGAGCCGTCGGCGACCGTCACGAACGCGGTCCGCAGGTTGTCGTACCGGTCGACGAGCGACGCCGCAGCGGTACGAAGACGACCGGCATCGACGTCGCCGGTCAAGCGCAGAACCATCTGCATCGTGTACACGTCGACGGACGACTCCGCGAGCAGTGCGTGGAACAACAAGCCCGATTGCAGCGGCGCGAGCGACCAGATGTCACGCGTCGACGGGTAGCGCTGTTCGACGACGTCGATCTCGCGCTGACCGATACGGACCAGCGGGACGTCCGACGGTGTCAGACCGCCTGCGGTACCGTCCGCGACGTGAGCGGCCAGAGCGGTCAGCGCGCCCACCCAGAGGTCGGCCAGTTCCCGAACGTCGTCTGCATCGATGGCACCGACGGGGAATGCGAACGTCGCAGCGAGCGCCGAATCGTCCCCGGCTCCGCGGACGATCGCATTGATGTCGACGGTCTTGTTCGCCGCCATGTCGGCGTCACCGCTGATGGTCAGATCGTCGAAATCGGTTGCGGGCAGCCACCCTTCGATTCCTTCCGGAACCTCACCGGTGCTACCACGACCGAGGTAGTTGAAACTGATCTGACCGGTCGACAGCGAGCCGAGCTCGTTCGCGGTGTCCTCGTTGAGGTACCGCAACAGCCCGTATCCCATGCCCTTGTCCGGAATGCCGAGCAATTGTTCCTTGACCAGCTTGACCGCGGCACCGATGGAGGGGCCACCGTCGAGTGCGTCGGCGAGGTCGACTCCGGTGAGGTCGAGACGGACCGGGTACATGCTGGTGAACCATCCGACGGTGCGCGAGAGATCCGCACCTGGAATCAGTTCTTCTTCGCGGCCGTGCCCTTCGAGTTGAACCAATGTCGCAGGCGCATCCACTCCGCGACGCGCACGGAACTCTCGTACGGCAAGGGCAAGACCGGCCAACAGCCCGTCCGACACTCCACCGTGGAAGGCATCGGGCACTGCGGTCAGCAGGGCGCGAGTCACGCTCGGCGACAACTCGATCGCACAACGTTCCACCGTCGACGTGACGTCACGGGCGGGGTCGAACGGGCGCGTACCGAGGACCGGGTCCGGAGTTCCCGCGACGCTGCGCCACAGATCCATCTCCGAGAGACGACGAGGCGAACGCGCTTCGTCCGCGAGGGCGTGCGCCCAGCGACGCTCCGACGTGCCGACCTCGGGCAGAGCGGGGACTGCACCCGCCGCCGTCTGCGCCCAGGCGGAGACGAAGTCCGGAACAAGGATTCGCCAGGACACGCCGTCGACGACGAGGTGGTGTGCCACGACGACGAGACGGCCGCTCCTCGACGAACCGAAATCGACCCAGACGAAGCGGAGCATGTCGCCTGCGAACGGGTCGAGATGCGACATCGAATCGTCGACGGCCGCTGCGGTACGAGCCAGAACCTCGTCGAGGTCGAGCTCTGCGCCCACTTCGATGCGGTCGACGAGACGATCGATCGACACCGAACCGGGTGCGGAAGTCTCGAGACCCCACCCCTGGGACTCGTTCACCAGGCGCGCCCGGAGTCCGTCGTGGCGGTCCACCACGGCGAGGATGGTCGACACGATTCCCTGACGGTCGATACCGACGGGCAACTCGAGGGTCACCGACTGCACGAAGCGATCGAACGACCCACCCCGATCGGTCATCGACCGAGCGAACGGAAGCAGTGGTGCCCAACCGATTCCGCCACCGTCGAGCTCACCGAGAACGACCTCGTCGACGAGGTTCTCGGCAGCGGCGGCCACCGAAGCGAGACCCGCGACGGTCTTCTGCTCGAAGACGTCGCGTGGGGTGATCACGACACCTCTCGCCCGAGAGCGTGCAACGAGCTGGATCGACACGATACTGTCGCCGCCGAGCGCGAAGAACGAGTCGTCGATGCCGACCGCGTCGAGACCGAGGACGTCCGCGAAGACCTCGCTGAGTACTCGCTCGACATCGGTTTCGGCACCGCGGAACTCGGCCGAGCTCTCGAACGTGTGCTCCGGCAGCGCTCTACGGTCGAGCTTGCCCGACGGTCCCACCGGAAGTTCGTCGAGAACGAGAACCGACACCGGAACCATGTACTCCGGAAGCGTGGTCGCCGCCGACGCGACTACAGCATCGACGTCCACCGACGCGCCTGCAGTGGGCACGACGTAGGCGACCAGCTGATCGCGTACGACCAGTACGACGGCCTGAGCCACCGAATCGGCACGCAGAAGAGCGGACTCGATTTCTCCCAGCTCGATTCGCAGACCACGAAGCTTGACCTGGAAGTCCGAGCGACCGATGTACTCGAGCTCGCCGTTCGACGTCCAGCGAACCAGGTCGCCGGTGCGGTAGAGGCGGCCACCGTGCCTGTCCGCCGGATCGGCGACGAACCTGTCGGCCGTCAGATCGGGACGCGAATGGTAACCGCGAGCGAGCTGCACACCGGCGAGATAGAGCTCCCCCACCATCCCGACCGGCACCGAGCGAAGTCGATCGTCCAGCACGTGAACTCGGGTGTTGTACACCGGACGCCCGATCGGCACCGACGCGACGTCCGCGTCGACGACGTCGTGGTAGGTCACGTCGACGGCCGCTTCGGTGGGGCCGTACAGGTTGACCAACCGAGCGGCCGGCAGAACCGACCCGATCATCCGCGCGGTGGCCGGCGGCAACGCCTCACCGGACGCGAAGATCCATCGAAGCGCGTCGGCACCGTTCGCTGTGGGCTCCGCGGCGAACACGGCAAGCATCGACGGCACGAAGTGCGCGACCGAAACCCGCTCGCCGCGCATCAACTCCGCCAGATAGACCGGGTCGCGGTGTCCGTCCGGCCTCGCGATCACCAAACGGGCGCCGATCTGCAGCGGCCAGAAGAGTTCCCACACCGACACGTCGAACGTCACCGGTGTTTTCTGCACCACCACGTCATCGGCCCGTAGACCGTACTGGTCCTGCATCCAGACAAGGCGGTTCACGATGGCGGCGTGAGTGATCGTCACGCCCTTCGGCCGACCTGTCGAGCCCGAGGTGAACAGCACGTATGCCGCATTCGACGGACGCAGAACACCGAGGCGGTCCGCGTCGACGAGCGGCGCATCCGAGTACTCGTCGAGCCCCAGACGGTCGATCTCGAGCACCACCGCGTCGTCCGCGCGGAACCGTTCTCGCGACGTGGTCAGAACCGTCGCCGCCGCGGAGGTGTTCAGGATGTACTCGACGCGATCGGCAGGCTGATCCGGATCGATCGGCACGTAGCCTGCACCGGTTTCCAGCACGGCGTACACGCCGACCATCAGATCGAGCGAGCGCTTGAAGGCAACCGCGACAAGCGATTCCGCGCCGACACCGCGCTCGACGAGGGCACGGGCGAGTCGATTGACCCGGCGATGGAACTCGGCGTACGTCAGTGATTCGCCATCGAACGTCAGCGCCACCGCGTCGGGCGTCCTCGCCACCTGGGCGTCGAACATCGAGACGAGCGTTGCCGACTCGTCGACATCGTGAGCGGTGTCGTTCGCGGCAGCGATCAGTGCGCGTTCGCTCGGGTCGGACAGGTCGACGTCGCCGATAGCGACCGTTCGATCCGCGGCGAAAGCCTCGAAAATGCGTTCCAGCCGGCCCATCATGGTGGCCACGGCAGCGCCGTCCAGAACATCGGTCAGGTACTTCAGCTTCAGATGCACCTGTGAATCCACCGCGATGAGCAGCGTGAGCGGGTAATGGGTCGCGTCCTCCAGCTCGACCCCGGACACCGACATGCCGTCGATGTTCTTCGCCTGTTCGGCGAGACCGGCCTCGTCGACTGGATACGACTCGAACACCGTCAGGGTGTCGAACAACGCTCCCAGATTCGCAGATCGCTGAATCTCGTTGAGCCCCAGGTAATGATGATCGAGCAGATCGGCTTGTTCACCCTGCAGCCGCACCAGTACGGACTCGACCGATTCGTGGCCGTCGAACCGGACACGGACAGGGAGGGTGTTGATGAACAGACCCACCATGGATTCGACGCCTGCCAGACCCGCCGGGCGTCCGGACACCGTGGCGCCGAACAACACGTCGTTGCTTCCTACGGACCGACCGAGGAGCAGACCCCACGCTGCCTGAACCATCGTGTTCAGCGTGACACCGAGTTGCGCTCCGACCGAGTGAAGCGCCGACGACAACGCCGGGCTCAGATCCAGAATCACCTCACCGATATCGGTGGACGCCTCTCCGGCACGCTCGGCCGACGTGAGCATCGTCGGTTGCTCGACACCTGCCAAGGCCTCGATCCACTTGTCGACCGAGACGCGTGCGTCCTGCTCCGCGACCCAGCCGAGGAACGACCGGTAGGAGCGCACGCGAGGCAGCAACGACACGTCACCTGCAAGCGCGTACAGAGCCAGGAGATCTCGCATCAACAGCGGCGTCGACCATCCGTCGAGAAGAAGGTGGTGACTCGACACGAGGAACCGTACGTCGGTGGCCGACACGGTCACGAACGTGAACCGCATCAGCGGAGCCGACGTCAGATCGAACGGCTCGATCTTGTCGGCCGCACGGAGCTCGTCGAAGGCCGCCTCGCGCTCCGATTCCGGCAGCGACGTCAGGTCGACGTCCCTCCACGGCACGTCGACTCGATCCAGCACCAACTGAACCGACGTACCGTCCACATTCTGTACGAATGCCGTCCGTAGGTTCTCGTACCGGTCGAGCAGCGCCTGAGCAGCACCGTGAAGACGCTCACGCTCGACGTTTCCGCTCAGCCGCAGCACGACCCGCATCGTGTAGACGTCGACCGACCCAGCCCGTGTGTCGGTCGACTGGGCGATCAACGCATGGAACAGCAAGCCCGACTGCAACGGGGCGAGCGACCAGATGTCCGCCGCCGCAGGGTACGTCGCCTCCCATCGATCGATGTCGGCCTGCGACACGGACACGAGCGGAACGTCCGACGGAGTCAGTCCCCCTGCGTTGTCTCTTGCCACGTGTTCGGTCAGCGCGGTCAGCGCACGATCCCACAGCTCGACCAGTTCGGACACCTGGGTGCGGGTGAGCATCCCTGTCGCGAACGTGAAACTTGCGGTCAGACGGGGTCCGTCGACAGTGTCGACAACGGCAGAGTTGATGTCCACCGCGGCATTGGCCGGCATGTCCGGATCACCCGGTGCACCGACGTCCGCCAACACCGCGGACGGGAGCCAGGCGCCGCCGGTCAGTTCCGCCGAGATGCCCTCGGTGGACACGCGTCCCAGGTAGTTGAAGCTGACCTGCGGAGTGCTCGCGCTGGACTGCAGAACCTTGGCCGTCTCACCGTTCAAGTAGCGGAGCAGACCGTAGCCCATTCCCTTGTCCGGCACAGCGAGGAGCTGTTCCTTCACGGCCTTGACCGCGTCGCCGACCGCTGTGCCACCGGCCAGAGCGTCGTCGACGTCGATCCCGTTCAAATCGAGCCGGACCGGGAACGCACTGGTGAACCATCCGACGGTGCGGGAGAGGTCCGCACCCGGCACGATGTCTTCCTCGCGACCGTGGCCCTCGAGCTTGACCAGGCTCTCGGAGGTCACAGCGCCGGTTCGGGAACGCCATTCGCCGAGAGCCAACGCCAGGGTGGCCAGAAGTCCGTCGTTGACACCACCGTTGAACGCGCTCGGTACTCGGGTGAGCACGGCGTCGGTGACCGCCGCGGACAGTTCGATGTCGACGCGGTCGGTCGACGACAGCGTGTCGACTCGCGCGTCGAACGCGCGAGAACCGATTCGCGGATCGGTACCTGCCAGAACGTCTGTCCACCAACCGATTTCAGCTTCACGCTCGCTGTCGTGAGCGGCGTCGACCAAACCGTGGGCCCACCGACGCATCGACGTACCGACGGCAGGAAGTGTGATCGGCTGCTCGGCCGCTCCCTGCCCCCATGCCACGGCGAGGTCGGGCAGCAGGATTCGCCACGACACGCCGTCGACCACGAAGTGGTGTGCAACCAGGAGGAGGATGCCTGCCCGCGCAGGCCCGTCACCGACGAAGTCGAACCAGACGACTTCCAACATCCGACCACGCTCGGGATCGAGGCGGTCCTTTGCCTCGTCGAGTGCGGACTCGGCACGCGCGCGAACCTCTGCGTCGTCGAGCCCGGAGTCGAGCTCGACGCGAACCAGCAGATCCTCGACGTCGACGGTGCCGTGATCCCGGACGTAGAACGTCCACTCGCCGCCTTCGGCACGCTCGACGACGGACCGAAGCACGTCGTGGTGATCGACGACCGCGCCGATGGTCCTGCTCAGCAGCCCGTGGTCGATGCCGGTGGGCAGCGTGACCGCCACCGACTGCGCGAACCTCGCGAATCCACCCGGACCTTCGAGGATGGATTTCATGATCGGCGTCAGTGCCAGCGGACCCAGTCCGCCGCCGGGCAGCTCTTCCACCACCGGGACGTCCGTGGTCTCGCTCATCACGGTGGCGACCTCGGCAAGCGCGGCAACGGACTTGCGCTCGAACACGTCCCGAGGGGTGAACGAGATACCCCGTGCGCGCGCCCGCGAGACCAGTTGAATCGACACGATGCTGTCGCCGCCGAGAGCGAAGAACGACTCGTCGACGCTCACACGCTCCATGTTCAGAACATCGGCGAAGACTTCGGCGATGATCGTCTCTATTTCTCCGGTCGCACCGCGGAATTCCTGTTCGGCGAACACCGGTTCCGGTAGCGCCGCACGGTCCAGCTTGCCCACCGGGGTCAACGGAACACTGTCGAGGACGATGATCGACGCCGGGACCATGTGCGCAGGAAGAGTTTTCGCCACGAACTCGGTGAGACCCTCGACGTCCACTGTCGCCCCACGCGCCGGGAGCACATAGGCAACCAGACCGGTTGCGCCGCTGGGAAGTTCACGTCCGAGCGTGGCCGCGAAGGACACGCTGTCGTGTTCGGTCAGTACTGCGTCGACCTCGCCGAGTTCGACACGGAATCCGCGGACCTTGATCTGGAAGTCCGATCGCCCGACGAACTCGATGGTCACGGCGTTCGGGTCGGCGATCACGGCGTCCGATCCGAAGGTCCAACGGACGACGTCGCCGGTGCGGTACATGCGCGCACCGGGAGCACCGTACGGATTGGCGACGAAACGCGACGACGTCAGATCCTCGCGCTCGTGATAGCCCCGGGCGAGAGCGCCGCCCGCGAGATAGAGCTCACCTGCGGCACCGACGGGAACCGGGTGCAGACGCGCGTCGAGAACGAGCGCCGACATTCCGTGGATCGGTCGGCCCACGGTGATGGGCATGCCCGGCCGAAGCTCGGCGAACGTGGAGATGATCGTTGTCTCGGTCGGACCGTACCCGTTGAAGTACGTACGGCCCGGCGCCCACCGAGCGAGGAGATCGGGGGTGGTGACGTCGCCGCCGACGGAGACGACCCGGAGACTGTCGATCCCCGCCGCGTCCACTGTTCCGAGCACGGCGGGGGTGATGATCGTGTGGGTCACCTGCTCGGTCACGAGCAACTCGGCGAGGTCCTCGCCGCCGATGATGGTCGACGGCACGACGACGAGGGTCGCGCCTTCGGAGAACGCGGCCATCCATTCGAGAACCGACGGGTCGAAGCTCGGCGAACAGATGTGCAGGAACTTGGATGTTCGGTCCAGGTGATACAGGTCGGTCGCCGCGTCGAGCACGCCGCCCAGACCACTGTGCGTGACGACGACGCCCTTGGGGAGTCCCGTCGAGCCGGAGGTGTAGATCACGTACGCGGCGTGATCGATGGACAGCGGCGACGTGCGATCCGCGTCGGTGATCGGAGTGTCGGACTGCCGAGAGACCGCCGCTGCGAAATCGGCGCCGTCGGTCACGAGCCACTCGATCGCCGAAGGCAGTTCCTCGACGTGGTCGCTCGACGTCAGGCCGAACAGTGCGCCCGAGTCGCCGACCATGTGCTCGATGCGTCCGGACGGGTAGTTGGGATCGACCGGAAGGTGTGCAGCGCCTGACTTGGCCACCGCCCAGACCGCGGCGACCATGTCGTACGAGCGCGGGAAGGCGAGTGCGACGATGCGATCCGGGCCGGCGCCACGTTCGATCAACGCGCGCGCGACACGCGTGGACGTCTCGTCGAGTTCTCGATAGGTGATGGAGCGGCCGTCCGCGCGCACTGCCACACCGTCGGGATCGATGTCGACACCGCGCTGGAAGATCTCCGGCAGAGTACCGCCGTGCGTCACCTCGTCGCCGTGGACGTGAGTCAGCCACTGGTACTCGTCGTTCTCGAGAATGGTGAGGTCACCGACCGGACGATCGGGTCGCGCGACGACACCTTCGAGAATTCGAACGAACCGGCGAGCGAACACCTCGACCGTCGAGCGGTCGAACAGAGCTGTCGCATAGGTGAATTCGGCGGAGATACCGGTCTGCGCACCCGATTGATCGGTGTGCTCGGACAACAACAACGACAGATCGAACTTGGCGACGTCGATGTCGAAATCGACCGCGCTGACCTTGAGCCCCGGCAGTTCGAAGCTGGTCTGCGGCAGATTCTGGAACGACAACGCGACCTGGAACAGCGGGTGGCGTGCTGTGGAGCGTTCCGGGTTCAGGATCTCCACGAGTCGCTCGAACGGCACGTCGGCATTTCCGAATGCCTTGAGGTCGCCCTCGCGAGTCGCCTCGAGGAGGTTCTCGAACGAACGACTCGGTTCCACGTCGGAGCGCAGAACGAGCGTGTTGACGAACATGCCGATCACGTCGTCGAGTTCCGCTTCACCACGCCCGGCGATCGGCGTGCCGATTGCGATGTCCGACGTTCCGGACAAGCGGGCCAACAGAACTGCAAGCGCCGAGTGAACGACCATGAACAGTGTCGTGCCGGTACGGCGAGCCAGTTCGACGAGGTCTCGGTGCAATTCCGGTTCGATACGGAAACTGCTGGTGCCACCGACGAAGGACTGTACGCCGGGACGCGGACGATCGAACGGCAGAACGAGTTCCTCGGGCAGACCCGCGAGCGTCGACTTCCAGAAATCCGCCTGCGTCGAGATCAACGACCGAGGGTCGGATTCGTCTCCGAGTGCTTCACGCTGCCACAGAGTGAAGTCCGCGTACTGGACCGCGAGCGGAGCCCACCCAGGCTCCTCGCCGACCGTTCTGGCGGCGTAGGCGATCATCACGTCGCGCGTCAACGGGCCCATCGACCAACCGTCGGCGCTGATGTGGTGCGCGACGAACACGAGCACGTGCTCGGTGTCGGTCACGGCGAACAGCTCGGCGTGGAGCGGTACTTCCCGCGTCACGTCGAACCCTGTCGAGACCACCGACGCGATTCGTCCCGGAAGGTCGTCCTCGGCAACGGTGACCGGCACCAACACGGGAACAGCCGACGACGTCGGCAGAATGACCTGTGAGGCGACTCCGTCGGTCTCCGGATAGACCGTGCGCAGCGCTTCGTGACGCTCGAGCACGTCGGCGATGGCGGCCTGCAGCGCCGACACGTCGAGGCTTCCCGAGAGCCGGATTGCCACCGGGAGGTTGTTCACAGCGGACTCGGTGTCGAAGCGGTTGAGGAACCACATTCGCTGCTGCGCGAGCGACAGCGGAATGTGATCCGGACGTGGGCCTGCGACGAGTGCGACGCGACCACCACCGACGTGCGATTCCGCACGGGCAGCGAGACTTTCGACGGTCGAGGCCTCGAACAGCGTCCGTACGGGCACGCGGGCTCCGAGAGCAGCACCGACTCTCGACACGACCTGCGTCGCGACGAGCGAGTTTCCGCCCAACTCGAAGAAGTCGTCGTCGAGACCCACGCGCGGCACACCGAGGACCTCGGCGAACACACCGGCCACGATTTCCTCGACCGGTGTGCGGGGCGCACGGAACACTCGCGCTTCGAACACCGGATCGGGCAGAGCCCGGCGATCGAGCTTGCCGGACGCGTTCAACGGGAGAGCATCGAGCACGACGAAGGTGGACGGCACCATGTAGGTCGGCAGCACCGTGGAGACGGCGGATTGCAATGCCCCGGTGTCCACCGTTGCACCCGGGACGGGAACGACGTAAGCGACGAGCTGATCGGAACGAACCAGAACGACTGTCTGAGCCACCAACTCGTGTCCGAGCAACGCGGATTCGATCTCGCCGAGCTCGATGCGAAGACCGCGCAGCTTGACCTGGAAGTCCGTGCGTCCGAGGTAGTCGAGTTCCCCGGCAGCAGACCATCGAACGAGGTCGCCGGTGCGGTACATCCGAGTGCCGTCGCCGAAAGTCGAGGCAACGAAGCGATCTGCCGACAGGTCGGGACGACCGAAGTAACCGCGTGCAACCTGTGCGCCCGTCAGATAGAGCTCTCCCGCGACGCCGATCGGAACCGGACGCAACCGAGAATCGAGCACGAGCACCCGTGCGTTCCAGACCGGCGACCCCATGGGCGCCGAGGCGCCGGGGACGGACACGCCCGGAGTCCCTGCCACGGCACGCGCGGTCGCGTGAACCGCGAACTCGGTCGGACCGTACAGATTGTGGATCCGTGCGGAAGGAAGCGCCGACGCAGCGGATCGGACCACCGATGTCGGAAGAGCCTCACCTGCAACCAGAACCGTCCGCAGTGAAGGACATCCGGCGGGACCGACGGCCGAGACGAATGCGGACAGGACGGACGGCACGAACGACGTCGCGGTGACGCCCTCCGACTCGATGACGGACACCAGATACGCCGGGTCGCGATGACCGTCCGGCTCGGCGACGATCAGACGGCCACCGGCAGCGAGCGATCCGAACAGTTCCCACACCGACACGTCGAACGTGAACGGAGTTTTCTGCAGAACAACGTCTTCGGTGCTCAGACCGTACTCGGCGACCAGCCACAAGATCTGGTTCACCACGGCGGAGTGCGAGACGGCGACGCCCTTGGGCTTACCCGTGGATCCGGACGTGAAGATCACGTAGGCGACGTTGTCCGCGCGGAGCGGCGCGAGGCGATCCGCATCGGTGATCGTCGCCGCCGAGTGAGTGCTCGTGTCGAGCGAGTCGACCACGACGATCGGTACGTCGACTCGGATGTCCAGGTCGTCGTGTGAGGTCGTCAACACGGCGATCGGCGATGCGACCTCGAGAATGTACCCGTTGCGCTCGGCCGGCTGGTCCGGGTCGACCGGGACGTAGCCCGCTCCCGATCGCAGTACTGCATAGAGAGCGACGATCATCGACAACGATCGACGCATCGCAACGGCGACCGTCTCGTCCGGTCGCGCGCCACGGGCGACGAGTTCGCGTGCGAGGCGATTGACACGTGCGTCGAGGTCTGCGTAGGTGACGCCCTGCCCGTCGAACACGACGGCAACCGAATCGGGGCGTGCGGCCACCTGCGCGTCGAAGGCATCGAGAAGTGTTGCGTCGACGCCGAGTTCGTGCTCGGTGTTGTTCCAGGATTTCAGAATCAACCCACGCTCGACGGCGTCGTACAACTCTATGTCACCAACGGGAACGGAACTGTCTGAGATGACGGCGCCGAGCACGTGCAGGAAGCGGTCTGCGAACGCCTGAATCGTCGATTCGTCGAACAGATCTGTCGCGTAGGTGAATTCGGCCGCGAGACCGTCCGCGTCGCCATCCGATGTCAGTCGCTCGGTGAGGGTCAGCTGCAGATCGAACTTCGCGACGGCGACATCCAGATCGAGGCTGTCGATGCTCAGAGCGGGGAGGTCGAGATGAGTCGGCCCGAGGTTCTCGAACGACAGCATCACCTGGAACAGAGGGTGCCGTGCCGTCGACCTCGACGGGTTCAACACCTCGACGAGGCGCTCGAACGGAATGTCCGAGTGCGCGAATGCCCCGAGCGCAGCTTCGCGTGCGTGAGCCAGCAGGTCGTTGAAGCTCTCGTGGCCGTCGACGTCGGTCCGCAACACGAGGGTGTTGACGAACATGCCCACGACGTCGTCGAGAGCCTGCTCGCCGCGCCCCGCCACCGGAGTTCCGACGACGATGTCCTCGGTTCCCGACAGGCGTGCCAGGAGCACCGCCAGCGAGGCGTGGACCACCATGAACAGCGACGCATTGCGCTCTCTACCGAGATCGAGAAGCCCCGCATGGATTCGCGGCTCGATCTCGAATTCCACCGTCCCACCGCCGAACGACTGACGCGCGGGACGCGGACGATCCGTCGGGAGGTCCAGTTGATCAGGGAGCCCGTCGAGCGTCGACTTCCAATACGCGACCTGCTGAGAGATCAGCGAGGACGCGTCGTCCTCCGATCCGAGGACCGCGCGCTGCCACAGGGTGTAATCGGCATACTGGACCGGAAGCGGAACCCATGCCGGCGACTCCCATTCCGTCCGTGCGGCGTACGCGATCATCACGTCGCGCGCGAGCGGACCGAGCGACCAACCGTCGGCCGAGATGTGGTGGACGACGATCGTCAGAACGTGCTCGGTCGGGGTGATCTCGAACAGCTGCGCGCGCACCGGAACGTCCGCGGTGACGTCGAAACCCGTGGCGGCCAGGTGCGCGATGGATCGTTGTAGATCAGTCGCAGTGGTCGATACCGGCATCAGGTTGGGAACGATCTGTGCCGCGTCCTGAACAACCTGATGCGGACCGTCCGCCGAGTTGGGGAACACCGTCCGCAGCGATTCGTGGCGGTCGATCACGTCCATGATCGCGACCTGCAACGCCGGCACGTCGAGAGCTCCGGACAGACGGAGCGCGATGGGCAGGTTGTAGGTGGCCGACTCGGTGTCGAAACGGTTGAGGAACCACATACGCTGCTGCGCCAGCGACAGCGGAATACGTTCCGGCCGAACACCTCTGGAGAGCTCGATGCGAGCGCCTCGTCCAGCTTCCTGCTCGACCCTGATCGCCAGCTGGGCTACCGTCGGTGACTCGAAGATCGCCCTGACCGGCACCTGCGCGTCGAGCGCAGCACCCAGCCTGGCGACGACCTGAGTCGCGACCAGCGAGTTTCCACCGAGTTCGAAGAAGTCGTCGTCCAGGCCGACGACGGGTGCCCCGAGGACGTCGCTGAACACCGTTGCCACGGTCTCTTCGATCGGTGTCGTGGGGGCGCGGAACTTTCGAAAACTGATTCCCAACTCCGGCTCGGGGAGTGCCCGGCGGTCGAGCTTTCCGATCGGTGTCAACGGGACCTCGTCGAGCACGACGATCGCCGACGGCACCATGTAGTTCGGCAGCAGCCGCGACACGTATCTCGCCAACTCGTCACTGTCGATGCCGGACGAACCGTGCACGTAGGACACAAGTGCCGTCTGCCCCGACGCGGTTTCCCGGCCCAGGGTGGCAGCGAACGTCACCGCGGGGAAACTCTCGAGCGCCGCGTCGATCTCGCCCAGTTCGATGCGGAAACCTCGGACCTTGACCTGGAAATCGGATCGTCCGACGTACTCGATGTCGAAGTCGTTGGTCCACCGCACGACGTCGCCCGTCCGGTACATACGCGTACCCGACCCACCGAAGGGATCGGCGACGAATCGTTCCGAGGACAGTCCCGGACGACGGTAGTACCCACGCGCCACGGCTTCGCCCGATAGATAGAGCTCACCTGCGACACCCACGGGGACGGGGTTCAACCGGGTGTCGAGGATCAGTGCCCCGACTCCGGGTACGGGGCCACCGACGGTGATTCGCTCACCGACGAAGAGCTCACCGCGCGTCGAGACGATGGTCGTCTCGGTAGGACCATAGGCATTGAAGTACCGGCGTCCCCTGGCCCAGCGGCCGACCAGATCTGCAGCCGACGCCTCGCCGCCGACGGACAGCAGTTCGAGATCGTCGAGGCCGGCGGAATCCATCGAGCCGAGTACGGCAGGTGTGATGACGGCGTGCGTGACGGACTCGTGGGCGAAGAGCGTATGGAGCTCGGGGCCGCCGATGATCGTCGGCGGCACCACGACCAGTGTCGCACCGGCGGAAGCAGCAAGTGCCCATTCCAGGACAGACGGGTCGAAAGACGGTGAGATCACGTGCAGGAAGCGCGATTCAGGCGTGACACGGTACAGCTCACGCGAGGAATCGATCAGTCCGGACAGGCCACGATGAGTGACACTCACACCCTTGGGCAGGCCTGTCGAACCGGAGGTGTAGATGACGTAGGCGACGGAGTCGAGAGTCACCGAGGACAGGCGGTCCGCGTCGGAAAGCGCTGCGCCCGAACGGCCTTCGACGGACGACTCGAACTCCTGCGCGTCGATCGGCCACCATTCGCACGTAGCGGGCAGGGCGTCGACTCGCGCCGAGGTGGTGATGCCGACAACCGCACCCGAGTCCGACAACATGTGGCGCACCCGATCCACGGGGTACTCGGGGTCCACCGGCACCCATGCTGCGCCGGTTTTCGCGACTGCCCAGATGGACAGAACCATCTCGAGCGATCGAGGAAACGCAAGAGCGACCACGGTTTCCGGGCCGATTCCACGCTCGATCAAGTACCGCGCGTAGCGGTTGGTGAGTACGTCGAGCTCGCAGTAGGTCAGTTCCGCTCCGGATGCACGTACAGCCGCGCCGTCGGGGTTGGCCGCAACACCGGCGTCGAGGAACTCGTGCAACAGTCGCTGCGAGTCGACGGTGCCACCGTGCACCGACGTCAGCGTCGAGGCTTCGTCGGCCGCGAGAATGTCGATCGCACCCACCGGAATCGACGGATCGGCCACGATGGCGTCCAGGATCCGCACGAACCGTTTCGAGAAACTCTCGATCGTGGCCTCGTCGAACAGATCTGTGGCGTACTCGAAGACTGCTTCGATCCGGCCAGGGCGTCCGTTCTCGTCCTGATGCTCGGTCAACCACAACTGCAGGTCGAACTTCGCAATGGGAACGTCGAGTTCCTCCGCGGCCACCTCGAGGCCCGCGAAGCTGAGCTCACGCTGGCGGGCGGACTCGAGTGACAGAGCGACCTGGAACAGCGGGTGTCGTGCGGTCGAACGCGCCGGATTGAGTACTTCGACGAGCCGTTCGAACGGGATGTCGGCGTGCGCGAACGCCGACAAGTTGGTGTTCCTGACCTGATCCAGCAGGACGTCGAACGACGAGTGCGGGTCGACCCGCGCGCGGAGCACGAGGGTGTTGACGAACATGCCGATGATGTCGTCGAGCTTCTGGTCTGCTCGACCGGCAATCGGCGCGCCGATGGAGATGTCCGTCGTTCCGCTCAAGCGCGACAGCAGAACTGCGTACGCAGCCTGAACCACCATGAACAGCGACGCCTGATGCGAGCGAGCCACGGAGCTCAAACCACGATGCACATCCGGTTCGATCACGAAGCGGCTCTTGGCGCCCCCGTTGGTCGCAACGGCCGGGCGAGGTCGGTCCGAAGGGAGGTCGAGCTGATCGGGGAGTTCGTCGAGTGTGCGCAACCAGAACGCGATCTGCCGTGCCGACAGCGAGTTCTCGTCGGATTCGGCGCCCAGGACCCGGCGCTGCCAGAGTGCATAGTCGGCGTACTGGACTTGAAGCGGCGTCCAGCTCGGCGACCGCCCGTCGGTACGCGCTTCGTAGGCGACCATGATGTCACGCGCGAGGGGCCCGAACGACGAACCATCAGCCGCGATGTGGTGCAGCACCATCGCCAACACGTAGTCGGTGTCGGACAGCTTGAACAGCTCGATTCGGAACGGAGCCTGCACGGAGACGTCGAATCCACCCCGCGCGAGATCGATCAGACTGTCCACGAGCTGGGCCTCGTCGACGTCCGTCACGTTCAATCCGTCGAACACGTCCTGTGCCCGCAGAACGACCTGTTGTGGAGCGTCGTCGATCTGAGGGTAGACCGTACGCAACGTCTCGTGGCGCTCGACGACGTCTGCGAATGCGCGCTCCACGGCCGATCTGTCGACGTCGCCGCGAAGTCGCACCATGAACGGAAGGTTGTACGCAGCGGTATCCGGATCGAACCTGTTCAGGAACCACATGCGCTGCTGAGCCAATGACAGCGGCACCACATCCGGCCTGGGCCCTGCCACGAGCTCGGGCCCCACCGAGCCCTGCGCGAGAGCGCTCGTCGCACGCGCTGCCAGAGCACCGACCGAGGGCGCCTCGAACAGTTCACGTACGCCCAGGCGCACACCGAGTGCAGCCCCGACGCGGGTCACGAGTTGCGTTGCAACCAAAGAGTTTCCGCCGAGCTCGAAGAAGTCTTCGTCGAGTCCGACACGGGTCGCGCCGAGTACGTCCTCGAACACACTCGCGACGACCTGCTCCGCGTGAGTCTGGGGTGCGCGGTATTCACGCGCACTGCTGAAGACGGGCTCCGGCAATGCCTTTCGGTCGAGCTTGCCGCTCGTGTTCAGCGGGAACGCATCCAACACCATGACGGATGCAGGCACCATGTACGACGGTAGCGACCGGCCCGCTCGCTCCACCACGGCCGCGACGTCGATCGACTCGCGGGATGATGGAACGACGTACGCGACGATCTGTTCACCAGTAGCCGTCTCCACCACGAGAACCACGGTCTGCGAGATCGTCTCGTCGGCCAGTAGCACCGTCTCGATCTCACCGAGTTCGATTCTCTGGCCGCGGAACTTGACCTGGAAATCGGTTCGTCCGATGTAGTCCAGATTGCCGTCGGCGCGCCACTTCACGAGGTCGCCCGTGCGATACATGCGGTCCCCGCCCGCACCGAAGGGGCTCGCGACGAAGCGATCCGAACTCAGGTCGGGGCGACCGACGTAACCACGTGCGAGTTGGACGCCCGCGAGGTAGAGCTCGCCGGCTTCTCCGATCGGCGACGGCCTGAGCCTGCCGTCGAGCACGAACGCACGGGTGTTCCATTCCGGGACACCGATCGGGACGGTTCTGACGTCCTGAATCCCGCTCTCGTAGTAGGTAACCGACACCGCGGCCTCGGTCGGGCCGTACAGATTGTGCAGACCCGCCCCGCACAGTTCGCGGAATGCTGCCGCGGTCTCGGCAGGGAGCGCTTCGCCGATGACGAAGACGTGGCGGAGCGAATCACAGGTTCCGACAGGGGCATTGGCGACGAACACTGTCAGCATCGACGGCACGAAGTCCGTGACCGTCACGCCGTGTTCGGCAATCCTGTCCGCGACGTAGATCGAGTCTCGATGCCCGTCAGGGGTCGCCAGCACCATCGTTGCACCCACCTGCAGCGGCAGGAAGAAGCCCCACAAGGACACGTCGAACGTCGTCGCCGTTTTCTGCAGGTAGACATCGGAGGCGTCGAGGCCGTATTCCGCGCGCATCCACTGCAACTGGTTGTCGATTGCCGCGTGCGACACGGCAACACCCTTGGGGCGCCCCGTCGAACCGGACGTGTAGATGACGTAGGCCGTGTTGTCCAGGCGCAACGGAGCGACGCGATCTCGGTCCTCGACGCGCGTGCAGTCCATCGAGTCGACATCGAGGAGGTCGATCTCCACCGCCTCGACACCGTCGGGCAGGTCGACCTCGTCGCGGGCCACGGTGAGGACGCACAGCGGATCGGCGGACTCCAGGATGTACCTGGTGCGCTCGGCGGGATGGTCGGGATCGATGGGAACCCATCCGCCGCCGGCCTCGACGATGGCGTACATCCCGACGATCAGATCGAGTGACCGCCTGATCGACAGACCCACCAGCGCTTCCGGCCCGACCCCCTTGCTCACGAGAAGTCGCGCGAGACCGCTGACGCGGGAGGCCAGTTCACCGTAGCTGAGCGTTGTTCCCTCGTAGACCAAGGCCGTTGCGGAAGGATCGAGGTCCACGCGTGCGTGGAAATCCGACAGCAACGTCCGCTGGGAAACCTCGTGGTCGGTCTCGTTGAAACCACCGACGACAAGCTCCTGCTCGGTCGTGGTGAGCAACTCCAGATCCCACACACGGTCGGTGGGTGCCGCGGCGACGAATCGATCGAGGAATTCCACGAAACGAGCGTGGTTACGTTCGGATTCCGTTGCCGAGTACACGTTGGGGTTCGACTCGAAGTCGATGTGGGTCTGCTTTCCACCCACGCTCTGATACAGGTTCAGACCGAAATCCTCGATGAGACCCGTCGACAGAACGTTCAGTGTCCCGACCATGGACCCGAGACGTACCTCGCTGAAGAACAGCATGATGTTGACCCAAGGGCCGAAAAAGGACGCCTGCCCGGTGGTGCTGCCCGCATCGCGTCGGATGTCCTCGTGGCGGTAACGCTGATGCCTGAGCGCACCGGACACCTCGGTGGTGACCTTGGACAGCAGCTCCTCGATGGACATGTCCGTCGTCACCGTCAGACGCAACGGCACCACGTTGGACACCATGCCACCGGACCTACGCAGGACTGCCGTCGTGCGAGCGGTCACCGGCAAACTGAGGACGACATCCTGCGTGCCGGTCATCTGAGCCAGGTAGCTCGCGAACGCAGCGATGACCACCGTCGCAGTCGTGGTGTCGGCAGACTCGACCAGTGCAGCGAGGTCCGCGGTCGTCCCCGCGGACAACGATCGACTGTCGATCTGACTGACAGGTGCGGGGGCGGCAGTACGGCCACCGAGGCTCGTGGGGGCCTCGATACCCGCGACCCGATCGGCCCAGTACGCCTTGTCGTTCTCGAACCGGCTCGACTCACGGTACGCAACCTCGGCCTCGTACACCTTGCTGAGATCGGAGGCCTTGCTCGGCGGTGGCTCGTGCCCCTCCACGGATGCCGTGTACAGCTCGGCAGCACGATTCATGAACGTGACCGCGCCGAAGCCGTCGAGCACGACGTGGTGGACTCGGTTGAACCAGAAGTACCTGTCGTCCTCGAGGTGCAGAACGGTTGCCGCGATCAGTCGATCCCGGAGAATGTCGATGGGCGCGCTGTAATCTGCGCGCATCCAGTCCTGAGCTGCACTGACCGGGTCCGGTTCACCCCGCAGATCGATGTAGCCGAGTGGATCCTCGAGAGTGGCGTCGACGAACTGGCGTGGCTCGGAATCGACCTCCACGATGCGGACGAAACCGGACTGTAGCTCCAACGCCGCGCGAGACTGCGCTGTGCGCAGTGCATCCAGATCGAGATCCCCGCGCAGCTCGACGTACTGAGCGATGTTGGCGGGCACCGACGGATCCACGTGCTGGGCGAACCACATGCCCAGCTGTGCGGGAGAAAGCGGGAAAGACGAGTCCGGCACTTCCTGATGCGCCTGTGCTCCTCCGACTGATTCGTCCCAACCTAGCGGGTCCAATCGAATCCTCTCTTTCCCACAATCACACGCCTTCGGTCCGCGTCGACAGCTCCGACACTTCCGAACACCGAACTCACAAATCTAATTGGTATCTGCAACGAGAACTAATCGACGCCCCAACAGTCGCCGATGTTACTCATGGGTACATCTGCGCACATGGGATCAGCCGTTACACGGCCATCTGCCTCGGTCCCATCACGTGGGATATCGATTCGGACAGCGCTCCGTGGGACCCGAAACGACGAGGACCGGATCTACGTCTGCCGGCGACGTTTGCGCCTGTGCACATCACTTGTCCAATCTACAGGGCATCGCGGAGAGCGGACCGAGCCCGGCACACCAACGAATCCCCTCCACTCGCGGTCCACTCACGCAGTCGCGTTCATGGACGCGATCACTTTCGTCGGCTTGATCCTCACGACCAGCTCTCCGGGCACGCCGTTGCGTCGACCGAATTCCTCGGCACGGTCCGAGCCCATGTACCGACCACCGATGGCCGTGGCTGTCCTGAGCAGGTCGTCGGGATCCTCCGATGTCTCCGCCACACCCTGGACCTGTACGAACCCGTACGGCGGCTCCTCCAGGTCGACCGACAACACCAGCCGCGGATCCCTGGCGATCGCCTTACCCTTCGCCGTGTCCGCGCCCGTGTTGAACACGACGGCGTCGTCCTCGAGCACGAACCACACCGGCGCCACCAACGGCCGACCGTCCGACGCCACGAAGCCGAGCTTTCCGGTTCGTGTCCCCGTCAGCAGAAAATTCCTGACCTCGAGATCCGCAAGACATGCCATGCTCGCAACGCTACCGCCGCACTCCGACACGCCTCATTCCGCAGGCTCCATTCGCGCTCTGTTGGCTCATTCCGCAGGCTCCACTCGCGCCTCCCGGCTCATTCCGCAGGCTCCACTCGCGCCTCCCGGCTCATTCCGCAGGCTCCACTCGCGCCCCCACGATTCGCCGCGCGATGGCGAGGTAGGTCTCGACCAGTTCCGACGGCGCCAGGGGCCCGTCCGGCCGGTACCAGCCGGCGACTCCGATGCACATCGTCGTGACTGCTCGCGAGGCGTCCTCGGCGTGATCGAGGCCGAAGTCTCCGGATGCGATCCCGTCGGCGACGATGGCGTCGACCATGCGCTGCTGCTCGTCGCGCCTACCGACGTAGTCGATGCGGTTCACCTCGTCGAGGCTTCGGATCTCCGTCGACCCGAGGAATGCCTGCTCACGCCGGTGCATGTGGAACAGCAGCAACGACTCGACCACGGCGTCGAATCGTTTTCGTGGCGACGGCCCGGCCTCGGTCTCTGCTGATCTCGATCTCTCCAGCAGCTCGTCCATCGCTGCTGTCATCAGTCCGACGAGCAGGGCCTGCTTGGACGGGTAGTGGTGGTACAGGCCAGGGACGGACAACCCTGCTCGTCCGGCGATTTCTCGTACGGAGGTGCCGTGATATCCCTGGTCGACGAAAGCCGACAGAGCTGCGGCCAACGGCGCGGGTAGCGTCGACGCCTCGTATCGGCGCCAGGAACCGGTGTCGTTCATGCGAAGGCACTGTCGAACGTCAGCCTGCCGCCGAGCACGGTGGCGAGAATGGGGACGGCACGGAGATCGCGGTTGCCGAGCCGTGCAGGATGCTCGGCGAGCAGCACCAGGTCCGCCTTCGACCCGAGTTCGACGGAGTGTCGCCCACCGGACGCCGCGGCGAGGGCGACGCCCAGCGGCAGTGCTTCCGACGGCTGCCACGGTGGTCGCTCGTCGTCGGTGCGCCAGACGGCGTCGGCGACCGCGTCGAGCGGGCTGGGAGGACTGACGGGGGCGTCGGACCCGAACAGCAGCCGCGCTCCCGCCCGGTGCAGGGACAGGTAGGGGTACGCGATCGAGCTCCGTCCCGCCCACAGCTCGTCGGCCACATCCCGATCGCTCATCGCATGTTGGGGCTGAATCGACGCTGCGACGCCTGTGGCGGCGAATCGCGGGATGTCCCCGGGGCGGATCTGCTGAGCGTGCTCGACGCGGCCTCCCCCGCCGACAGTCTCGAATGCGTCCAGTGCGAGCGAGTTGGCGCGGTCCCCGATGGCGTGGATCGCCGGAGTGATGCCGCCCGCCCTGGCGCGCCTCATGACGGCCACGAGGTCCTCGGGCGTCTCGAGCAGCACCCCGCTCGACGTGCCGCCGGGATACGGGTCGTGGCAGCAGGCCGTCCTCGTGTTGAGCGAACCGTCGAACATGACCTTCAGAGGTCCGAGCGCGACACCGTCGGCGACGATGTCGCCGGTGGCTGCGCCGCGTTCCAGTTCGTCTTCGAGCCACTCGGGCCAGACCGTGAAGTCGACGCGGACATCGGCGCGCCCCAGCGCCGACCGTCGGGTCCACACAGCTCGATTGTCCGCGTACTCGAAGTCGGTGACGGCGGTGATACCTCGTCGTGCGAGTTCTCGTGTCGCGGCGAGGGCACCGCGATCACTGTCCACGGGGTCGGCCAGCCGATCGAGAGCGCCGAGGCCCTCCATGCAGTCGTGATCTCGAAGCACACCCGTCGGATGATCGATCCCGAGGTCGTCCAGAAGCGCAGGGCTGAGCCACAGAGTGTGCAGATCCATGCTCGTGATAGCCGCTCGACGGCCGGGCAACGCGTTCTGCAGGATGTCCTTGTGCGGGACGTCCGGCCACAGGGCGTCGCGGAATCCCTGCGCTCGGAGAATCCCCGAACCGTGCCGCTCGTTCGAGCGGGCCAGGATGTCCGCGAGATCCGCAGCGGAATCGGCACCGGAGACGTCGATGCGCGTCAGCGACGTCGCCCACTGCGTCAGATGAACGTGGTTGTCGACGAAGGACGGAAGCAGAGCCGCGCCGCGCCCGTCGAGAGTGTCGCCCTCGATCGCGCTGCCCGACGCCGTGGTTGCGCTGATGTCGGCGATCCGGCCGTCGACCGTCTGTACGTCCACCGCGCCGCCGCCTGGAGTCAGGACCACGTTCTTGATCAACACACCCGGACTCTAGAACACCGAGGGACGTGAGACCGTGATGCGGTGACGAACTCGAAGCCCGGCTACCACGCCACGATCACCGTCCGCTGGTCGGACATGGACGCTTTCGCGCACATCAATCATGCGCGGATGGTCACCTTGCTGGAGGAAGCCAGAATCGAGTGGCTGCTCAGCACGGGCGACGCGACAGGGGAACGTCCGGAAGATCGGGCCGCACAGGCGAACGAGTCCTTGATCAAGAGCGCGTTGATCGCGAACGTGAACATCGCGTACAAGAAGCCCCTGCGCCACTCGGACAGTCCGCTCGATGTCACGCTCTGGTTCGAGCAGGTGCGTTCGGTCGATTTCACGATCGGTTACGAGGTGCGCGCAGCGGGCGCTGCGGCGGACTCCGCTCCGGCCGTGCTGGCCACGACACGAATGGCGATGGTCGACGTCGGATCGGAGCGCCTGCGGCGGATCAGTCCAGCGGAGAAGGAGTACCTGGCGAAGTGGACTCGTCAGCCCTGACGATTCCGACCGACATCCGTGTACCAGTCGATGAGGTCCGGGGCGTCGACGGCCGATCGGTCGAGGGAACGCGCGGCGTCTCGCCCCTGAAAGATCTTCTTCAGCGGCACTTCGAGCTTCTTGCCGGTCCGGGTGTGCGGAATACCGGGCGCAGCGATGATCACGTCCGGTACGTGCCGAGGCGATGCGTGTCGACGAATCGAGTCCTTGATCTTGTCCTGCAACACGTCGCTCAGCTCCTCGCCGTCCGCCAGCACGACGAACAGCGGCATCCAGTAACCACCGTCCTCGGATTCGACTCCCAGGACCAGAGCTTCGACGATTTCCGGCAGGGATTCCACGGCCTGGTAGATGTCGGCGCTGCCCATACGAATTCCATTGCGGTTCAACGTCGAGTCGGACCGGCCGTGCACGACGACGCTCCCGTGGTCGGTGCGCGTGATCCAGTCCCCGTGCCTCCACACGCCGGGATAGGTGTCGAAGTACGCGTCTCGATATCGCTCTCCGTCGATGTCGTTCCAGAACCGCACCGGCATCGACGGCATCGGCTTCGTGACCACCAGTTCCCCGACCTCCCCGGTCACGGAGTGTCCGTCCTCGTCGAACGCGTCGAGCGCAACTCCGAGGAACGGCGCCGACAACTCCCCCGGCCACACCGGAACAGTGCGAACACCGCCGGCAAATGCGGACACGACATCGGTTCCACCCGAGATGGAGAACACCGGAACCCGCTCACCGACGCTCCGCGCCAACCACTCCGACGACGACGCAGGCATGCTGGACCCGGTGATTCCGATCGCGCGAAGCGCACTCAGATCGTGATCACGAGACGGAACGGAGTCCGCTTTGATGCAGGACAGAACGTAACCAGGGCTGGTGCCGAGGAACGTCACCGACTCCGCCGCCGCGATCGACCACAACCCGTCGGGGGCGGGATAGGACGGGCTCCCGTCGCTGCACACGATGGTCGCTCCGACGAGCAAGCCGGCGACCTGGAAGTTCCACATCATCCAACTCGGGCTCGTGTACCAGAAGAAGACGTCGTCGGCACCGATATCCGATTGCAGCGCAACGGCCTTCAGATGCTCGAGCAGGACTCCCCCGTGCCCGTGGACGATCCCCTTCGGCAGACCTGTCGTGCCGGACGAGAACACCACCCACAGCGGGTGGTCGAACGGAACGGGCGTCGTGACCCACTCGTGCTCGCCTGCCGTGCACTCCTCCCACGACATCGCTCCTTCGGCGACATTGCTTCCGACCTGGACGACCGTCCGAACCGTCGGGAGGCCGTCGCGTAGTTCTGCCGCGTCGGCACTCTTGTCGTGAAACTTGCCGCCGTAGGAATACCCGTCGGCGACGACGAGGACCTTCGGGTCCAACTGCCCGAGACGATCGATCGCCGCCGACGGTGAGTAGTCCTGTCCACAGGCCGACCACACCGCCCCGATGCCGGCCGCTGCGAGGAATGCGACCACCGCCTCCGGGATGTTCGGTAGGTATCCGACGACACGGTCCCCTGGCACGACGCCCTCGCGGCGCAGAGCGTCCGCCAACGCAGCACACTGACGCGCGAGTTCGGCCCAGGAAAGCTCGGATCGGGCACCGTCCTCACCGACGTGGACGATGGCCGGACGATCGCCTCGCACGTGGCGTCTCACCTGGTCGACGTAGTTGAGCTCGGCTCCTGGAAACCACTGCGCCATCGGCATATCGGACGAGCCGAGCACCGAGGTCGCGGGCTGGGAGGCAACGACGTCGAAGTAATCCCAGACCTGACGCCAGAACTCATCCAGATTCTGCGTCGACCATCGCCACAGCGCCGTGTAATCCGGCAGCGAGACGCCGTGCCTGCGCTCCACCTCCCGCGTGAAGTCGGTGATGCGAGCGCTCTCGACGTCCTCCGTCGACGGTGTCCACTGCGGTTCGGTCATGCGTTCCAGTATCCCCTGAGCGTCGCTTCACACAACGAGGATGTGCGTTCACAACGCTGATGCGTGTTGTGAAAACACCATCGACGTTGTGAGGACACCGGACGGAATGGTACGAGCGAACCAGAATTCATCCACAACCCCCTCGTTCGTCCACAATCGGACGCGAGGGGGTGGTTTCGACGCCTCATCAACTGCACGATCACCGCATGCATCCCGACGCCGATGGCTTCCTCACCCGTGCAGCAGCATCCGCCGCCGGATACAGCGACGACGAGTTCCGTCGAATGATCACCTCCGGTGAGATCAGAAAGGTCGCCACCGGGATCTACTGTCCAGCAGATCGATTCGATTCTCTGACACCGACGGGCGTTCATCGACTCAGAGCCGTCGCCGCAGTTCGAGGAAAGCGGGGACATGCGCTGAGCCACGTCTCCGCTGCGGTGCTGCACGGCTTGACGATGTGGAACACCGACCTCGGGCGCGTGCACCTCACGGCCGATCGTGCGACAGGGGCCAGGAGGACCTCGACCCTTCACGTGCATACGGGCCGTCTGACGCCGTCCACCACTGTCGAACTCGGGTCGGTACCGGTTACCTCCCCGGCGCGCACGATCGTCGACACCGCGCGCGTGCTCGACCTGGATCATGCAGTGGTGATCGGCGACTCGGCACTGCGCAAGTTCGCGATCACGCCGGACGCGCTCACCGACGCCCTCGAGCGGAGTTCGAGGCTGCACAACATAGCCGCAGCGCGGCGGGCGGTTCACCGGATGAACGGACTCAGCGAAAGCGCAGGCGAATCCCTCAGTCGACTGCGGATGGAGGAGCACGGAATACCTACTCCCACTTTGCAGTACAGAGTCCCCTTGCTCGATTTCCGGGTGGACTTCTTCTGGCCGAAGTTACGAATCATCGGCGAGTTCGACGGGCTGGGCAAGTACGGCGGCGACTCCCGGAACCTAGCTCGCGAGAAGGCCAGGGAGGACGCCCTGCGTGACGAGGGCTACCAGGTCATCCGCTGGGCCTGGAGGGACCTGTGGAATTTCGCGGAGGTGTTCATGCGATTCGAACGAGCCAGGGCCCGTGCACTCATGAGCTGAATGTGCGTTCACAACCGCGCTGACTGTCCTCGGAGCACGGACACCTGTCTTCGAGAACTAGATCAGATCCAGCGATCGCTCGCGCATTTCGACTTTGCGGACCTTGCCTGTGACGGTCATGGGAAACTCGTCGACGATGTGCACGTAGCGCGGAATTTTGTAGTGCGCCAGTTTGCCCGCACAGAAGGCGTGGATCGAATCCGCGTCCAGCGGGGTTGCTCCGTCCTGCATCCGTATCCAGACCATCAGTTCCTCACCGTATTTGGCGTCGGGAACTCCGATGACCTGGGCGTCGAGGATGTCGGGGTGGGTGTACAGAAATTCCTCGATCTCTCGGGGGTAGACGTTCTCGCCACCGCGGATGACCATGTCCTTGATGCGGCCGGTGATGGAAACGTAGCCGTCGGAGTCCATGACACCGATGTCGCCGGTGTGCATCCATCCGTCGGCGTCGATGGCCTCGGCTGTTTTCTCCGGCTGGTTCCAGTAGCCCAGCATCACCGAGTATCCGCGGGTGCACAGTTCACCGGACTCCCCCTGGGCGACGGTCGATCCGTCGACGGGGTCGACGATCTGCACCTCGAGGTGCGGCCCGACGGCGCCGACGGTGGAGACGCGTTGTTCGATGGTGTCGTCGCTGCGTGTCTGCAGCGACACGGGGGAAGTCTCGGTCATGCCGTAGCAGATGGACACTTCGGCCATGCCCATCCTTTCGATCACCTGCTTCATCACCTCGGTGGGGCACGGCGAGCCGGCCATGATGCCGGTGCGGAGCGAGGACAGGTCGTACGAATCGAATTCCGGTAGAGCGAGTTCGGCGATGAACATGGTGGGTACCCCGTACAGGGACGTGCACTTCTCCTGCTCCACGGCGGCCAACGTGGACGCCGGATCGAACGAGAGTCCGGGAACGACCATCGCCGCACCGTGTGACGTACAGGCCAGGTTTCCCATCACCATCCCGAAGCAGTGATAGAACGGCACCGGAATGCACACGCGATCGTGTTCGGTGTAATGGCACAACTCACCGACGAAGTACCCGTTGTTCAAGATGTTTCGGTGACTCAGGGTCGCGCCCTTAGGAAACCCTGTTGTGCCCGAGGTGTATTGAATGTTGATCGGATCCTTCGGCGCCAACGAGCTCTGCACGTCCGCGACCAGGGAAGGGTTTTCGGCGAGTGCCCGGTGTCCGCGGTCGGTCATCAGTTCCCAGCCGAAGCTCCCGATGAAAACGACCTCCCGCACGGTCTCCTCGCGTGCGTCCTCGATCATCGCGCCGTAGTCCGAGCCCTTGAATTCCTGCGCGGACAACAGAACCGAGACTCCGGCCTGATTCAGGACGAATTTCAACTCGTGCGTGCGATACGCGGGATTGATGTTGACCAGAATTGCGCCGATCTTGGCGGTCGCGTATTGCGCGAGCACCCATTCGGGACAGTTGGGCGCCCAGATTCCCACTCGATCACCTGTCGTCACGCCTTTGACCAGCAGGCCCGCGGCGAGCAGTTCGACGTCGGCGAGGAACTCGGAGTACGTCCACCGTCTGCCGGAGGGGACGTCGACCAGTGCATCGTGACCGGCGTACTCGGCTACGGTTCGGTCGAGGTTCTGACCGATGGTCTCCTCGAGCAACGCTGTCGACGACGGCCCGGACGAATAACTACGACTTTCCATGTCGACCACAGTAGTGATTGCCGTCACAAGTCGCCTACCCCCGAAAGTGTGTACTACTCGATGGTCAGCACTTCGGAGTTCTCGAGTGCGTCCGCGCGCGAGGTGTCCTTCAACGCAACACCGGACCTGCCGAGCCTGCGAGCGCCGGCGACGAGACTGGCAACGATCCTGGCGGACTGCTCGTACCCCAACCCTTCCGGCGGATGAATGTTGGAGATGCAGTTGCGGTCGGCGTCGGACTTTCCGGGTGCAGGCAGATGCGTCAGGTAGATCCCCAAGCTGTCCGCTACCGACAGCCCTGGCCGCTCACCGATGAGTACGACGACGGTGCGAACACCCATTGCCTCCGCGATGTGGTCACCCAACGCGACGCGGGCCTCGGTGGCAATGACGGGCGGGGCAAGGCTGTACACATCGGACAGTTCTTCGACCAGCGCCGCGAGCATCGACGGTCCGTGATCCATCAGGGCCCGGGGTGACAGCCCGTCACCGAGGACGAATCCGAGGTCGAAGTCACCTGGGGTGATGGAGGACAGGTCGTCGGGGGTCCGTCCGAGATCGGGCCGTCGCAGATACTCCGCGCGAGAGGTTGCCTTGGACGTCACGACCGCCGGTACCCCGATGCCGATCTTCTCCACGGCCGCCGCTGTGTCGTCGACGTCCAGTGGCATGTGCACGGCATCCCGCGCAGCCGCGTGTGCCGATCGGAACTCGAGCACTCGGCGGGTGGGCAGCGAGTCTCCGGTACGCCCCAGTCCGATTCGCGCCTGCGTGCTCAGACGCAGCTCCTGCCAGAATCCGTCGTCGGCGCGTTCTACGGCGCTCATCGTGCACTCGTCAGCGAACGCAACGGCGACCTCAGTGCGTCGACGTCGAGGATTCGACCGCTGCCGTCGACCATGCCGAGCCGGTCCAGCCATGCTGCGAATTCCGGTGCGGGCTTCAGCCCGAGCACCTGCCGCACGTACAGAACGTCGTGGAAGCTCAGACTCTGGTAACCGAGCATCACGTCGTCGGCTCCGGGGACTGCGATCACGAACGCGACTCCGGCTGCACCGAGCAGCGTGAGAAGGGTGTCCATGTCGTCCTGGTCCGCTTCGGCGTGGTTGGTGTAGCAGACGTCGACGCCCATCGGCAGGCCCAGGAGCTTGCCGCAGAAGTGATCCTCCAGCCCGGCACGGACGATCTGCTTGCCGTCGTACAGGTACTCCGGTCCGATGAATCCGACGACGGTGTTGACCAGTAACGGTTCGAGATCACGGCACACGGCGTATGCGCGTGCCTCCAGGGTCTGCTGGTCGACCGGGCGTCCCCCGGCGCCGAGGTGGGCGCCTGCACTGAGCGCCGAACCCTGCCCCGTCTCCAGATACATGACGTTGTTCCCGACGGTTCCCCGGTGCAGCGACCGGCCTGCCTCGTTGGCCTCTCGCAGCAATGAGACGTTGACACCGAAGCCTGAATTGGCCCCTTCGGTCCCTGCCACGGACTGGAACACCAGATCCACCGGAACGCCCTTGGAGATGAGTTCCATCGTCGTCGTGACGTGCGAGAGCACACACGACTGTGTGGGGATCTCGAACCGTTGCCGGATCTCGTCCAGCAGAAAGAGCAGATCGGACGTCGCGTGCGGCGAGTCCGTCGCCGGGTTGATGCCGATCACTGCGTCACCCGATCCGAGCAGCAGACCGTCGAGAGTCGCGGCGGCGATTCCGCGTGGATCGTCGGTCGGGTGATTGGGCTGCAATCGCGTGCTCAACGTCCCAGGGAGTCCGACGGTTGTCCTGAACGCCGATGTCACCTCGGCAGCCCGCGCCACCGAGATCAGATCCTGATTGCGCATGATCTTGCTGACGGCCGCAACCATTTCCGGAGTCAACCCCGGTGCGACGGATCGCAGAGTCGACGCCGAATCCTTCGAGGCGGCGGCGTCGAGCAGCCAGTCCCGGAGCCCACCGACCGTCAGATGCGAGATCGCACCGAAGGCGGTGCGGTCGTGCGAGTCGATGATGAGCCGGGTGACTTCGTCGCTCTCGTACGGAACCAGAAGATCTTCGAGGAACACGTCGAGCGAGACGTCGGACAGTGCCCATTGCGCGGCAGCTCGTTCGGCGTCGGACTGTGCCGCGCACCCGGCCAATTCGTCGCCCGACCGCAACGGTGTTGCCTTCGCCATCAGCTCGACGAGGCCGTCGAACGAGAAGTTGGCACCGGATACCTGGTGTGAGTACGTGCTCATTCGAGTTCGGCTTCTGCTTTCGCGAGGGCTGCGAATTCTTCGTCCGGCGAGTTCGCCACGAGATGATGACGGCTGTAGAGCCCGAAGTACAGCATGAACGCAGCGAAGACCCCGAGGCACCACAGCGCTGCCGTGCTGTCGACGAGGAACGTGGCGACCACAGCCAGCGCTGCGACGACGAGTGCGAAGCCCGTGGTGACGATGCCGCCCGGGGTCCGGTACGGCCGCGGCATGGTCGGTTCTTTACGTCGCAGAACGATGTGACTGACCATCATCAGAACGTAACTGAGCGCGGCACCGAACACGGCCATGTTGAGCAACATCGCTCCCTGACCCGTGAGCGAGAGGAGGAAACCGATGATGCCGGGGACGATCAGCGCGAGCGTCGGCGCTTTGCGAGAGTTGGTCACCGACAGGGTCTTCGGCAGGTACCCGGCCCGCGACAGCGCGAAGAGCTGACGCGAGTAGGCGTACATGATGGAGAAGAAGCTGGCGACGAGGCCGGCGAGCCCGATGTAGTTGACCACCTTGGCGGCCGTGCCGTCGCCGAGGGCTTCGACAAGCGGGTTGCCCGACGCCTGCATGGCGTCGGCGCCGCCCGCACCGGTCACCAGGAGCAGAACCCCGGCGCCGGTCAGCAGCAGGACGCCCATGGCCGCGATGATGCCGCGCGGCACGTTCTTGGTGGGATCCTTCGCTTCTTCTGCGGCGAGCGGAACCCCTTCGATGGCGAGGAAGAACCAGATCGCGAACGGAACCGCCGCCCAGATTCCGAGATAGCCGAACGGAAGGAAGCTCGACGCGCCCGCGGCGTCCGTCGGCGCGATGTCGGTGAGGTTGGCCGAGTCGAATTGTCCCAGTGCCGATACCGCGAAGATCACCAGACCGACGAGGGCGATGGCGGTGATGACGAACATGATCTTGAGTGCCTCACCGGCACCTGCGAGGTGGATGCCGATGAAGATGGCATACACCGCGAGATACACCCACCAACCGTCGGTGATGCCGAACAATCCGAGAGACTCGACGTACGCACCGATGAAGGTGGCGATGGCTGCCGGAGCGATGGCGTATTCGATGAGAATGGCGGTGCCGGTTGCGAATCCACCCCACGGTCCGAGTGCGCGACGAGCGAACGTGTACCCACCGCCCGCCGCCGGTAACGCCGACGACATCTCGGCCATGCCGAGGACCATGGCCAGGTACATGCCTGCGATGAGGATGCCTGCGATGAGCAAGCCACCGAAGCCACCCTGTTCGAGACCGAAGTTCCAGCCCGAGTAGTCACCGGAGATGACGTAGCTGACGCCGAGTCCAGCGAGGAGGACCCATCCCGCCGTGCCCTTCTTCAGCTGGCGTTTGGCCAGATAGTCGCTGCCCTCTACGTGCGACTCGGTCCCGTCGTGATGGGTGGGTGTTGGTTCTGTGACGGACATGGCCGGCCTCTCTCGAAGCGATGCGACTTCTTTCGCGGGTGAGCGAATCCGAATCAAGATATGCCCGCGGTGTAAGCACCGAGTCATCGCAATATGACGAGCGAATTACGTCAGTGGTTCGGTGTCGGACCGACGTCTCCCTCGTCGGGTTCTGCGACTGTCAGTACTGCGTCCACCACAGCCTTGTTGGTCTCGAGCTCACGCTCCAGCCGCCGGAGTGTGTGCGCGATCGAGGATTCGACCGAGTCGCCGACGAGGTCGACGCTCGCGACCAGAAGGATCTGCTTCGGACCGACGAATTCGATGCGAACGAACCGAACGGACGCCACCTCCGGAAGCTGTTCGATTCGCTCCACCACTGCGTTCCATAATGCTCGCGAACCCGGTTCGCCGGTGAGAAAACGTCGATTTCGGTCGATGAGCACGAAGGCGACGACGGCGAGCAGAACACCGACGAGAATCGAACCGACGGCGTCGTAGGCACTGGACCCGGTGAGCTGATGCAGTCCGATGCCTGCAGCGGCAATGACGATGCCGATGAGGGCCGCGCTGTCCTCGGCGAACACGGCACGCAGTGTCGGATCGGACGTCTCGAGTGCGTAGTCGAAGAAGTCCTTCTCGTACTCGGCTGCTTCACCGCGGATCTGCCGAACCGATTGAAGGAACGAGATTCCCTCCAGCACGAACGCCAGCGCGAGCACGACGTACGCGACGGTGTAGTTCTCGCTGCTGGATTCGCCCGCGAGGAGCGAGGTGATGCCGTGCCAGATCGACACCGCGGCGCCCGCGACGAACAAACCGACCGCGGCGAGTGTCGACCAGAAATACGCTTCCCTGCCGTATCCCAGCGGTCTCCGGTCGTCGGGGCCGCGGGAGCCTCGTTTGTTGGCGACGAGCAGGAATATCTCGTTGCCGGTGTCCGCCCACGAATGCGACGCCTCGGCGACCATCGACGCCGAACCCGTGATCACCGCAGCGACTGTCTTGGCAATCGCGACACCCAGATTGGCGCCGAAGGCGATGACGACGGTGCGGAGGCTCTCGGTCTCCGCACCGGCAGGCGTCGTACTGGAAGATTTCACGCGTTCGACTGTAGGCGCCCACCTCCCTTGTGAGTGGTCAGCCCTGCAGCATGCCCGGGACCGGGCAGGCGTCGACCGCTTCGGCGACGACGATGACGTCGTCGGGAACGGGAGGCCTGCGCCCCTCTTCCCAGTCGACTCCGACGAACGGTGTCAGCTCCTTCAGTACGTCGAACTCCTCCTGAGTGAACGCCCGTCCGCGGCTGAGAAATCGAAGCCCCTCAGGGGTTTCCAACGAGAACCCGGAACCACGCCCGGGCACCACGTCGAGCACCATCTGGGTGTGCTTCCACGCCTCGAACTGTGAACCTGAAATCCACACGGGCACTGCGTCGTCGCCCTCGGGGAGATCCTCCGGGATGTCGCCGACGCCGAGCCGCAGATCCAACAGACCGAGCAGCACATCCCGATCGCCGACGATGAATTCCCCTGCTGGATAACACATCGGCGACGAGCCGTCGCAGCACCCTCCGGACTGATGCATCATCAACGCGCCGTGGATCCCGCCGAGGCGACGGAGAAGCTCCATCGCCCCGGCGGTGGCTCTGAGACGCGCAGGCGGAGCCGGAGCCGGACCCGATGCGCTGAGACGCGCTGGAGGTCGCGCGTCGGACATCAGAAGAAGCCCTGAGCCTTCTGGGCGTAGCTGACCAGGAGGTTCTTCGTCTGCTGGTAGTGGTCGAGCATCATCTTGTGGTTTTCACGACCGATGCCGGACTGCTTGTACCCGCCGAAGGCAGCGTGCGCCGGGTACTGGTGGTAGGTGTTGGTCCACACTCGCCCGGCCTTGATGTCGCGGCCGGCGCGGTAGGCGACGCCACCGTCACGAGACCACACGCCGGCGCCGAGGCCGTAGAGGGTGTCGTTGGCGATGGAGATCGCTTCGTCGTAGTCCTTGAAGGACGTGACCGAGACGACCGGTCCGAAGATCTCCTCCTGGAAGATACGCATGTTGTTCTTGCCGGTGAAGATGGTCGGCTGGACGTAGTAGCCGCCGTTGAGATCTCCGCCGAGCTGTGCGCGCTCTCCGCCGGTGACGACCTGAGCGCCTTCGCCCTTGCCGATCTCGATGTAGGAGAGGATCTTCTCGAGCTGATCGTTGGATGCCTGCGCACCGATCATCGTCTCGGTGTCCAGCGGATCACCTTGGCGCACTGCCTTGGTACGAATCGCGGCGAGCGCCAGGAACTCGTCGTAGATGTCCGCCTGGATGAGCGAGCGGGACGGGCAGGTGCAGACCTCGCCCTGGTTGAGGGCGAACATCGTGAAGCCCTCGAGCGCCTTGTCCTGGTAGTCGTCGTTGGAGGACAGGACGTCGGAGAAGAACACGTTGGGGCTCTTGCCGCCCAGTTCGAGGGTGACGGGGATCAGGTTCTGCGAGGCGTACTGCATGATCAGGCGGCCGGTGGTGGTCTCGCCGGTGAACGCGATCTTCGCGATACGCGGGCTCGACGCGAGAGGCTTGCCCGCCTCGGTGCCGAAGCCGTTGACGATGTTGACGACGCCCGGAGGCAACAGGTCACCGATGATGGAGATCAGGTGCAGGATGGACGCGGGCGTCTGCTCGGCCGGCTTGAGCACGACGGCGTTGCCTGCGGCAAGTGCCGGCGCGAGTTTCCACACGGCCATGAGGATCGGGAAGTTCCAGGGAATGATCTGCCCGACGACACCGAGCGGCTCGTGGAAGTGGTAGGCCACCGTGTCGTCGTCGATCTCCGACAACGAACCTTCCTGTGCCCGAATGCATCCGGCGAAGTAACGGAAGTGGTCGACGGCGAGCGGAATGTCGGCGTTGAGGGTCTCACGGATCGGCTTGCCGTTGTCCCAGGACTCGGCGAGCGCAATGGACTCGAGGTTCTCCGCGATGCGGTCGGCGATCTTGTTGAGGACCACGGCGCGCTCGGCTGCGGAGGTCTTGCCCCAGGCGGGTGCGGCGGCGTGTGCAGCATCGAGGGCGAGTTCGATGTCCTCGGACGTGGAGCGGGCGACCTCGCAGAAGTTCTCACCGGTGACGGGAGTCGGGTTCTCGAAGTACTGGCCCTTGACTGGTGGTACCCACTCGCCACCGATCCAGTTGTCGTAGCGCGGCTGGAACGACATCTTTGCATCGGCGGTACCTGGACGGGCATAGACGGACATCTAGTGACTCCTTCGTCGTTCATCAACTGATGTGATTCAAGACACTAGAGTGCGCAACGTTGCAACTACGTTGCTGCACTGCGTGCAATTTCTGCTGGGCGCCCGGCCCGACGGATCAGACGCCGAGCTGGCGGTCGAGATGCTCGATTCTGGCGCTGACCTGCCCGTACAGTGCGGAGTCCTGACTGAGCGTGGCCCGGTACGCTTCCCACGCGTACACATCGGTGCGCCCGTGGATCGACGACGTCCACTGGGCCAGCAACACCGGATCCCCTGCCCGCAGCAGCGCGGCTTGGACCCGGGAGCGAAGTTCTTCTCTGATGTCCTCGATGCCGGGTGCCGTGGACCCGGGAAGAACGGGACCGGTGTAGATGCGCAACGCCCCCTCGATGTCGCCGCGGTCGAGGGCGCGCCGGATGTCGGAGACATCGGTGGTCAGTTCGCCTACGAGCCGATACGGCCTCGACGCCAGACCTGCACTTCCGAATGCTTTGCGTAGTCGCGACATCTCGGCGCGGATGGTCACCGAGTCCAATTCCTGCTCGTCGAGCAGTACGGCGAGATGATCGGAACTGAGACCCTCCGGGTGATCGGCCAGGAGCAACAGGATCTCCGCATGCCGCTGCGACAGCGCGCTGCGACCGCTTCCTTTCGTCAACCCGGGCCGGCCCGAACCGAGCACCTCCAACCGAGGAGCACTGTCACCCAACGACTTCGGCGAATTCATCAGATGCACACGCAATTCCGACTCGGCGGCGGCGACAGTGGCGCGAATCAGAGACAACACCTCGGGAACCGCAACGCGAGGACCGCCGGTGATATCGATCGCGCCGAGGATCTGTCCGCTCGTCGGGTGATGGACGGGCGCCGCGGAACAACTCCACTCGTGCACGGTCCTGCTGAAGTGCTCGGCGGCGAAGATCTGGACGCAGTGGTCGACCGCGAGCGCCGTGCCGGGAGCGTTGGTCCCTTTGCTTTCTTCGCTCCAGTCGACGCCTTCGGCGAAGTTCATCGACATCGCGCGATCCTTCGCAGCCGAATCTCCCTCGACCCACAGCAGCCGGCCCTCGGCGTCGGAGATCGCGACGAGCAAGCCGGTGTCCGCGGCATCCTCGACCAGCAGCTTGCGGATGACCGGCCTGATGATGGACATGGGGTGCTCGGAGCGATAGCGCTCCAGTTCCGCACCGGACAACACGATCGAGTCGTTTCCACCGTCGGGGTCGACACCTTTGGTGCGGCTGCGCATCCAGGAATCGAGGACCACGGAACGAACACTGGCGGTGGACGAGGAGTCCTCCACGAAAGAGCGGTGCGCTGTGGTCACCCGACGTGCGAGCACGTCGATGTCCTCACCAGGGCGAAGGGCCACCCAGGGGTTCCCCTGTCCTGGCGTTCTTCCAGTCATCACACAAGTACCTCTTCTGGCGCGGTCACACTACTGTAACGCAGCTCACACACGCAGAATACAGGCCCACCGAGCCCGGCGGGGATCGCCGAGGCCGGAGGGCCCGTGCATTCTCGACCTGCGTCGCGGGGGTTACCGGACCGAGCTGGGTGCCCGGCGCGGTCAGCGCTTTTTGACGGTCGCCGAGATGTCGATGCCGGTGTCGCCCGAGGCCTTCATTTTCTTGTCCGCGCGCTTCTCCTTCAACGACTTTCCTTGTTTCTTGGACATCGAACTGCGAGGAGATTTGTCAGACATGGCGGGGTGCCCCATTCTCTGCGGAACCGAGAATGGTCCACAGACCACGAACTTACGCCACCGAGCCACGAATGAGGCGGCAGGCGCGTTCGGCGAGCATGATCGCCGTCGCGTGGGGCCCTCGCGAAGGAACGACGGGGAAGGCAGACGTGTCGACCACGTACAACCCGTCGACGCCGCGCACCGCGCACGTGTCGTCCAGGACGGCGTCCTCCCCGCCCATCGCGCAGCTTCCCGAGAGGTGAAGCGATGTCCCCAGCCTGGCGCGCACGAACCCGTCGAGGTCGCCCTCGACGGATTCGGTGTTCTCGATGAGCTCGGCGACGAGTTCCAGTCCGGACGCCAACGCCCGCCGGTCGGCGACGGATTCCAGGTATCGGTACCGAACCCGGGGCGCGATCGCCGGGTCCGACGACACCAGCTCGATGTCCCCTCTCGACTCGGGTCGCATCAGGCCGACTCCGATCAGCGGATCCCCGGCCGGGAGGCCTGCGATCATGCGGTCGAACGGAGCCGAGTAGGGGCGGATCTCGAGGTCTCCGACGTGCAGCACCGCCTCCATGGGCGACGATGCGGGACCGGTCGACGAAACACTGTACAGCAGAGTTACTTCCGGATGATCACTGAAACCACGTCCCACGTTCGGTTGATCCACGACGGTTCGGATGTCGAGCGCGCCCAGCCGGCCCGCAGGCCCGATACCGGAGAGCATCAGCAGCTGCGGGGTCCGAACTGCTCCCGCACACAATATGATTCGCTCCGCCCGTAGCATCTCCCTCGTACCGCCGTGGTCGACGGCGACCCCGACCGCGCGCATCCGATCGACGACGATGCCGAGAACAGTTGCGTCGCTGCGGACCTGAAGGTTGGGACGATCCGACGCCGGAAGAAGGTACGCCAGAGCGGCATTCGTTCGCACCCCTCCGGAGATGTTGCGCGGCACCGGGCCTACGCCGTCCGCCGAGTACGGCGAGTTCTTGTCCTCGTCGAACGCGAACCCGGCGCGTTCGGCCGCAGCAACGAAGGCCTCTGTCATGGCGCTTCCCGCTCCGGGCAGCACCCGCGACACGGGCATCGGTCCCTCGCTGCCGTGATAGGGCCCGGTGAAGTCGAGGTCCCGTTCCAGCGCCGAGAAGTACGGCAGTACATCCGCGAAAGACCACGATGCAGGCCACGCATCGAAGTCGTCCGGCCGGGCGCGCACGAAGTATCCACCGTTGACCGCGCCCGACCCACCGAGCACTCGCCCCCGCGAGACCCGAGCGGCGATACCGTCCGCCAGATCGGCGGAGTACGTGTCGAGCCACGGACTGTCCTCCCCCAGGGGAAGTACACGTGCGTCGAGCACATCCGGCGGAACCTCGTCGACGGTCCGGAATCCGGGCCCTGCTTCGAGGAGCCGGACCGAGCACGAAGGATCCTCGCTGAGCCTCGACGCGACGACGGCGCCGCACGATCCGCCGCCGACGACGATCACGTCGACCGTGCGGCTGGGGCTCATGTGTCCATTCGGGGTGTCAAGGCTTTCAGGCTGCGAGACCGTGCCGCCCCGGTCCACAGTCCGGCTCCGTACGCGACATCGTCGACGCGCTTGAAGAACGCGTATCGAATGGGGTCGAGCCCACCGAGCTCGCGATGCTTGTACCAGTCCGTCATCGCATCTGCGACAGCGATTCCCAGCGCAATCCTGCGAATTCGACTCGACAGCACGACCGCCAGAAGTGTGATGGGCCAATAATGTCGACACATCGCCGACGCGAGTTGCCAGAGCCCGCCGATGAACCCTTCCGTTGCCAGGATCGCCGCGATGCGGGTCGGTTGGTCGAGCCCGAGGAACATCCTGCGGAGCCTGCCTGTCGTCGCCCCGAGCGTCAGCAACGCGCCCAGTAGGCCGAACTTGGTGAAACTGATCGCGAACAGGCAGGAGATCAGAGTCCACGGTGACATCGAGAGCGGGGGCACCATGCCCGGATGCCGGTCCGCGAGTGGACTTGCTCCGGTGCCGTAGAACAGCTTGCGGCCGAACCACCGACCGAACGTGACGCGATGATCGTGCGCGACGTTGGCAACGGGCTCGTAGCGCAGCCGCCACCCCGCCTCCTGCAACCGCCAGCAGAGATCGACGTCCTCGGCGACGTGCATGGATTCGTCGAATCCGTTGCACTCCTCGGCGACGTGGCGACGGATGAGCATTGCGGCGCTCGGGACGTAGGAGACAGAGCTGCCCGCTCGAACCGCGGCTTCCTTGCGACCCAGGTCCAGCGACGACCGGGCGTGCTCGTACCGGGCCAGAGCGTTGCCTTCGGGTTCGAGAGCCACGATCCTCGGCGCGACCAGTGCGACCGCAGGGTCGGAGAAATGCCCGAGCATGACCTCGAGCCAGCCCTTGCGCGGCACCACATCCGAATCCAGGAATGCCACGAAATCAGTTGTTGCGGACCGAAGCCCGGTATTGCGCGCTGCAGCGGGCCCCCGAGAACTCTCGTGCCGCAGCGTCGTCACCCCGCCGATGCTCCACGCAACCGGCGGCACCGTGACCGGCTCGTCGGATCCGTCGTCGACGACGATGACCTTCAGTCCGTGCAACGCAGGAAGGAGGCGGGACAGCCCTGCCGCGTTGTTCTTCAACGGGATCACCACGGTGACGTCCTGCGGAGACGGAATGGACATCGGTCGCGGATTCGCGACACCGGAGTCCAGCAGTTTCCGCGCCACGAGCGCGGACTGCGAATCGGTCACCTCGAGGAATCCGTCGCCGATCATCGCCGCAGCGGTGGGTGCCAGTTTCAGCATCCGAGTCGGGGAACCCCCGATCAGAACGCGCCCCTCCGAGTATGTGCGTACACGAGGATCGACGCGCACCCCGAATCCATCAGGCAATCGTCCTTGACCCATCAGGTGATCGTAAGCGGACATTGCCGCGAAGTGGTATCCGTGGACGCAGAAATTCGGAAACATACCCACGGCCTGTTCGAACGCGGTTTTTCGGACCGCGGGTTCACGTCAACATGCCCCGCTCCGACGGTCCCCATCGCTGCAACGCATCCGCCGCGAGGGCGCACATCTGCCCCAGGACGGTCTCGCCTTCGGCCGCCGATGACCCACGGGGGTCACCCAGCACTCCGTTCGGGGTAACCGCTCGGACACCACCGGAACGCAGCAGAGGCAGAAGGTCCGCGAGCGAGTCCGTGTTCCCGACCTCGATACGCGACTTGTCCACCACCTCCGGGCAAAGATGCAGCAGCAGTGAAGTTTCGGTACGGCCGGCGTGTGCGTCGGCACCCGGAACGACACAGGGCAACCACGCCACGTCGCGCCCCTCGTACCGCAGCAGCCGAACCGCCGCGGCCAGCGCACCGACGTTGCCGCCGTGCCCGTTGACGAACACCAGACGGTCCGCCCACCGGCACGCCGACCTGCCGTACTCGACGAGGATCGCCTCCAGCGCGTCCGCACCGATAGAGATGGTGCCGGGGAAGCCCTCGTGCTCTCCGCTCGCCCCGTACGCGATCGACGGCGCGACGACCACGCCGGGCAATCGCTCCGCCACGGCCTGGGCGACCCGAGTATCGGTGTCGAGAGGTAGATGAGGCCCGTGCTGCTCGACTGCACCGACCGGCACCGCCACAGTGCGTCGACCGTCGACCGCCGGCCATCGATCGTCGGCCAAGCGTCGATACGAGGAGGACGGTTGCTCGGTCTCGGCCACTGTCGAATGGTATCCGCTTGCGCCGATCTGCCTCGATTCGTTTCCACTCCGCACGTCACACACAGGAAACAATCCGCCATTAGCGTGCGCACCAGAGGCACGAAAGGAGCACCATGCCCCCACGTCGGCGATCGGTACTGCTGGCGCAGTTGAGCATTGCCGAACCGGGCGGTGCACAACCCGCCATTCTCGACGAGCTCCGACGAGTGATCCTGTCCGGGGACGCGCCGCCCAACACTCCCATCCCTCTCGGCGATGTGGCCGAACTGTTCGGCGTGAGCCGAATCCCCGTGCGTGAATCGCTGAAAACACTGATCGGCGAAGGTCTGGTGGACCACCGCCCCAACCTCGGATACACCGTCGCACAGTTGACCTCGGCCGAGCTCCGCGAGATGTACATCGTTCGTGAGGTACTGGAGTCGGCGGCGCTCGCCACCGCAGTCGCACTGGCCGACGAGCAGGATCGGGAGCGAGCTATCGAGGCCGATCGACTTCTCGAGGAATCCATTTCCGCCGATGATCCCCGCGAATACCACCGCCGCAGTCGCGAGTTCCACATGGCACTGACCAGGCCGTCTCGAATGAAACGATTACTGCACATGCTCGAGTCCGCATGGAACATCACCGAGCCGATACAGCCGATGGTGCAGGTCGCGGGGTCGGACCGCGCGTCCCTGCATGCGGATCACCGGTCGATGCTCGACGCGTTCCTCGACCGCGACGCGGCAACCCTGCTGGCCATTTCGCAGTCGCACTCCGCCCGCCTCAACACCGTCATCTCGTCCATCACGAGCGATACCGGGTTGCTGGCCGATTCGCCCGGAGACTGACGTCTCGAAAGATATATTCCTGCCGTCACGCAGGGGCAACACTTCGTCGCTACTTTTTCTTCACCGGACTCGGGCCACCGAAGGCAGAGGCCGATCACACCCGAAGCGCTCTTTCGCACGACGTACCAGGAGCATCGATGACAGACACAGCGAACAGCTCGATATCGCCTGTCGGCGACATGATCGAGGCAGCAGGCCATCCCGTCGGCGGTGGACTGATCAAGGACAGTTACGACCCGAGACTGACCAACGAAGACCTGGCGCCGCTGAAGAAGCAGTCGTGGACGTCGTACAACCTGTTCGCGTTCTGGATGTCCGACGTGCACTCCGTCGGCGGATACGTCACCGCAGGTAGCCTTTTCGCGCTCGGGCTGGCCAGTTGGCAGGTCCTGGTGTCCCTGCTCGTCGGCATCACCATCGTCTACTTCTTCTGCAATCTCGTCGCCAAGCCCAGCCAGGTGGCGGGCGTTCCCTACCCGGTGATGTGCCGGGCGTCGTTCGGTGTCCTGGGCGCCAACATCCCGGCGATCATCCGCGGTCTGATCGCGGTGGCCTGGTACGGAATTCAGACATTTCTGGCGTCGGCAGCGCTCGACATCGTCCTGATCAAACTGTTCCCGTCGCTTGCTCCGTACGCCGTCACCGCCGATTACGGCTTCGCAGGCCTCTCCGCTCTCGGATGGGCGAGCTTCCTGTTCCTGTGGGTACTGCAGGCGGCTGTCTTCTGGCGCGGCATGGAGTCGATTCGTAAGTTCATCGACTTCTGCGGGCCTGCCGTCTACGTGGTCATGTTCGCGCTGTGCGGCTACCTCATCTGGAAGGCCGGTTGGGGTGCAATCGATCTGAACCTGGGCGAAGTCGAGTACACGGGATTCAGTTCCGTTCCGGTCATGCTCGGCGCCATCGCTCTCGTCGTCTCGTACTTCTCCGGCCCCATGCTCAACTTCGGCGACTTCTCCCGTTACGGAAAGTCCTACGCCGCAGTGAAGAAAGGGAACTTTCTCGGTCTGCCGGTCAACTTCCTGGTCTTCTCCATCCTGGTCGTCGTCACCGCGTCCCTGACGCTGCCCGTGTTCGGTGAACTCATCACCGACCCGGTGGAGACGGTCGCCCGGATCGACAGCACCTTCGCCATCGTTCTCGGTGCGTTGACGTTCACCATCGCGACGATCGGCATCAACATCGTCGCGAACTTCATCTCCCCCGCCTTCGACTTCTCCAACGTCAGCCCGCAGAAGATCAGTTGGCGGGCAGGCGGCATGATCGCCGCCGTCGGCTCGGTCCTGATCACCCCGTGGAACCTCTACAACAACCCCGAGGTCATCCACCTCACGCTCGAGACGCTCGGCGCATTCATCGGCCCACTGTTCGGCGTCCTGATCGCGGACTACTACCTGGTGCGCAAGCAGAAGGTCGTCGTCGACGAATTGTTCACCATGTCTCCTGCCGGGAAGTACTGGTACTCCAAGGGTTACAACCCCGCTGCCGTGTACGCCACGACAGTCGGTGCACTGATCGCCATGTTCCCGGTGCTGTTCAACGGCGCCATCGAGGGAATGGAGATCGCCGGGATGGCGACCGCGTCCAAGTACAGCTGGTTCATCGGATGTGGAATCGGGTTCGGGCTGTACTACGTTCTCGCCACCAGGACCAAGCTCGCCGTGACGAACCATCTCGACGATTCCGTGAGCGCATAGGATTCTGCAGGTGCTCATCAAGGTCATCAATCCCAACACCACATCGTCGATGACCGACACGATCTGCAGGTGTGCCCGGGCCGTAGCCGGTCCGGGCACGCTCGTCGACGCGGTCAATCCGACGATGGGGCCCGCCTCCATCGAATCGCACGTCGACGAAGCACTCAGCGTGCCAGGCATTCTCGAACAGATCGCGATCGGCGAACAGCAGGGCGCCGACGGTTACGTCATCGCCTGCTTCGGCGATCCGGGCATGGACGCCGCCCGTGAAGCGGCCGCAGGCCCCGTCGTCGGGATCGCCGAGGCTGCGATGCATGCTGCGAGCTTCCTCGGTCGAGGGTTCTCGGTGGTCACCACTCTGCAACGCACCACGGGCAGAGCACAGGACCTCGCCGACCACTACGGTTTCACCCGGTCATGCCTCGCGGTCCACGCATGCGACATTCCTGTCCTCGACCTCGAGACCGACCCCGACGCCCGCAAGATCGTCACCGAAGCATGTCGTGACGCTCTGGAATCCGACGGAAGCGACGCCATCGTGCTCGGCTGCGCCGGCATGGCCGACCTGTGCGAGCACATCTCGTCGGAGATCGGGGTGCCGGTCGTCGACGGTGTCGCCGCGGCAACACTCGCCGTTCAGTCGCTCGTCACCATGGGCCTGCGCACAGGAAAGCGCAGCGAATTCGCACCACCTCCACCCAAGGCATACTCGGGTTTGCTGTCCGGCTTCGGGAGTTCGTGACGTCCGGCGCAGGACTGTGCCCGTTGCGGCGTGGACGACATGTGCCGCCCGTCGGCCTATCGTCGAAGCATGGACGAGTTGATCGCGTGGGCGAACGACCTCGCGGCCGGACCGGGCCGAAGAATTCTCGGGATAGCCGGGGCGCCCGGCGCGGGCAAGTCGACGCTCGGTGGACGCCTGGTCGACGGGCTCGGATCCGACCGCGCAGTATTGGTGCCCATGGACGGGTTCCATCTCGCCGACGCCACCCTCGACGCACTCGGGCGTCGGGCCAGGAAGGGCGCGCCCGACACGTTCGATGCCGCGGGTTACGCGCATCTGTTGCGTCGCCTCCGACACGAGTACGACGCCGGGATCGTCTACGCGCCGCGCTTCGACAGAACCCTCGAAGAGCCCATCGCAGGCAGCATTGCGGTCGCCCCGGACGTGCCGTTGGTGATCACCGAGGGAAACTATCTTCTGCTCGACGAGGGGGACTGGCCACTGGCACGTGCCGAGATCGACGAAGTCTGGTTCATCGACATCGACGACGAACTGCGTCGCACCCGACTCGTGGAGCGGCACAGCATGTTCGGTAAAACGGATTTCGAAGCACGAGCGTGGACGCTTGGAAGCGACGAGGACAACGCTGTCCTCGTCGCCTCCACCGCATCTCGTGCAGACCGCCGCGTTCGTCTGTGAGGGTTACTTGACCGCGTCGACCTCCACCTCCACGAGCCAGCCGGGAACGGGGAGGGTGGCGACTTCGAGGGCGAAGCGGGTCGGTCGTGCCGAGTTGCGCTCCATGGGTGCCGCAGGCTCCGCGGTACCCATCGGTACCAGTTCCGTCTCGTCCGAGTCCAGGTTGGTGTTGGCGAAGAACTGCCGGTACGCCCGGTTCCAGCCGGCGAAGTCCGCGACCGCGGCACCGGGTGCGTTGTCGAGGAACACACGCATGGTCACCACGTCCTCGAGCGAATAGCCTTCGGCTTCGAGGTTGTCCCTGATTTTCTTCAGGACGTTGATGCCTTGCGCTTCGGTGACGGTGACGCCGTCGGGGAGCGTGCCGCCGGAGAACTCGTCGGTGTCGACGAAGGACTCGGGAGTGCCGGTCGGAGCGGCGTCGTTCATCGCAGTGGGGCCGATACCGCTCGTCTTGTACACCGTTGCATCCCCTGCGATCTCGACTCCCTGGGCGATCATCGGATTCGACTCTCCCGCTTCGAGGACCGACCTGGCGCCCGGCGCCGTGTCGGTCGAGGTGTCGGCGGCCGAGGAGTCCGACGAGCACGCCGCCGTGAACACGACGGCACCGGCAGCGAGCGCGGCGAAGAAGGAACGTGTGACCTTGGACAAGAGATTTCCTTTCGTGGAAGTGAGAGGTCAGGACGCGACGACGCGCTCGTGGAGCGCAGTGACGACGTCGCGTGCGGAGGTGAAGGCGCCGTGCTGCCACGCGATGGCATTGGACAGGTGGTCCCCGGCGAAGTAGATGCGATCGACCGGCTTCAACAGCAACTCGTACTCGGCCGTGGCCGTGCCGCCGTGCGATCCGCCCGACCCTGCCCAGTTCGCCCACGCGCTCTCGGAATACTTGGTTCGGCGCCAACTTCCCGAGAACGAACTGGAGATGTCCTTGGTGTACTTCTCACCGTGGAGCAGCGAGCCTTCGGCGAGAGCTTTCGCCAGACGCTGTTTGTGCGTGAGCGATTCGAATGCCACGTGCCGTTTGCCGGAGTTGTAGTAGCCGACGACCACGCCGCGATCGGAGTTGTAGTGGTCGTAGGGGAACATGATCTGCGAGATGTCCAGATCGGTGTTGCTGGCACCGCCGTAGATCCGCTCGTCGGTCTCCCACCACCGACGCGAGTACTCGATGCCCAGCTTGCCCGACGACGACGCCTTCGCCGCGAGATTGGCGGCGAGTACGTCCGCAGGGAGGTTGGTGTCCAGCCTCCCGATGAGGTTCGGGGGAATCGTGCAGATCACGTAGTCCGCCGAGATCGACTGTGCGGATCCGTCCTTCACGTACTCGACCGTCGCGCCACCGGAGGTGTTCTTCATGGACGTGACTTCGGCGCCGTAGACGATGTTGTCCTCGCCGATGGACTCGGCGAACGCGTAGTAGATGCGGTCCATGCCTCCCACGGGGGTGAACATCAGCATGGCCTGGTCGTACCCGAACTCGAAACTGAAGTTACGCCCGATGCCGCTGCGGATGACTTCCGACATGCCGAACGGCTCGGTCTCGGTACCGAAGTCCAGGCCGGCGCCCGGTTCCGAGGAGTACCCGCGCCGCGACGAGCCTACGTATCTTCCGTCGTCGGACAGGTCTCCGAAATCGGAGAGAAACTCCGACAGGGCGTCCTTGTCGTCCGCGGTGAGCACGTCGTCGAGGGCACCGCGGCTCGCGGCCTTCTGCAGCAACTCCGACATGTACCCGTAGGTGTCGGCTTTCGCTGCACGGTAGGACACGGACTTCTGATTCAGAGACGTGTCGCTCTTGTAGTTGACTACGGTGTTGGCATTCTGGTTTCCGAATGTCTGGAGTTCGACGCCGAGTTCCCTGCAGTAGTCCATCGTGATGTGGCTCTGCGGAATTCGGGTTGCTCCGATGTTGTAGAAGTGCCCCTCGGAGAAGGTGCACTTCTGCGTTTCTCCGTTGAGATCCGTTTCCTCCGCTCCGCCTCGGATCGACCACACGCGTCCACCCGGACGCTGCCGAGCCTCGAGGACGGTCACGGAGTACCCGGCCTTCTGCAACTCGTACGTGGCGCACAGTCCCGCGGGCCCACCGCCCAGCACCACCACGGTGGGGCTGCCGTCGACTCGCCCGATCAGATCGGCCATCGCCGGTGCCTGGAATCGTGAGGGGGCTGCTGCCGCCGAGGGCGCCAACCCCAGCGTCGACATCGCTCCGTAAGCGAGACCCGCACCGCCGGTGACTCCGAGTCCCCGCATGAACGATCTCCGTGTAACTCCCATGTGCTCTTCCACTCCTTCTGCCCACCCCAGGTAGCCCTGGCCGTCGAAATCACTGGTTTCGAGTCAGGGCAATCGTGGAACGCACACAATTCCGGAATGCGTAGCGCAGGAAACGTCTTGCGACAGATGCAGTGAGAAGCGGTAGCGGATTCGCCGAGGCTTATCACTCGCGTGCGAACAGGTGAAGCATTCACGAAATCGGGGCGCAACAATTCACGGCTATTTTTCGGCCATCATGTCTGCACTGGAACACGCCATCACCGCGTCCTTCGCAGCGCGGGAGCCCGAGCGCCCTGCACTGTCACCGTTGCGCGCCCTCGGCCGTCGGCAGCTGTCGGGAGTCGAAATGTTCGCGCAGTCGGTGGCCACGACGGCGCCCGCCGCATCGATGGTGATTCTGCCGCTCACGATGCTCACCCACGAGACCATGCTCGCCGGTGTTCTGACGATACTGGCGGCGACGATCGTGGTGTCGTTGATCGCCTTCTGTGTCTCCCAGTTCACCCGGAGGTTCTCCTCGTCCGGAGGTCTGTACAGCTTCGCGGTCAAGGGGTCGGGACCGAGGGGCGCACTGACCGTGGGCGCAGCGATGCTGTGCAAATACTGCGCGAGTGGCGCAATGACCCTGTACTTCGGAGGACAGGCCGTCCGAACGGTTCTGCACGAGCTGGGCGTGCCCACCGGCGGAATCCTGGGTATCGCCGCGGTGCACGGTGTGATCGCAGCGGCGATGCTCGGATGTCTGCTCCGCGGAGTCAGATTCGCCGCGACGGCCATCCTCGTAGTGGAAGTCTGCTCGCTGCTGTTCATCACCGCCCTTCTCGTGTTTCCCAGCAGCGGCCCGGTCGAGATCGAACCGTCCGGGGCGCCGAACGGACTCATGATCGTCGCGCTCGGCGCCATGTTCTCGTTGGCCGGTTTCGAGAGCGCCACCTTCTTCGCCCCGGAGGCGAAGCGGCCTCTCGTCAACGTCACCAGAACCGTCCTTTTCACCCCGATCATCTGCGGTGCGCTGTTCACGTTCGCCGCGTGGGCTGTCTGGTCCGGCCGCGGCGGCGTGCTTGTCGGTGCCTACCAGCACGGGACGTCGACGGGTATCGACGCGTGGCTCGTCGTGGCATTGAATCTCGGCCTGAGTTTCTCGTGGTTGGCCTCGGCCATGGCATCGTCGAATGCGGCGTCGCGCCTGCTGTACACGATGGGCGTCGAGAACGTGGTCACGCGCCGAGTCGCCCGCGTGCACCGAGTGTTCCGAACCCCGCACGTTGCTCTCTGGATCGTCGTCGGACTCGTCGTCGGGCTCGGTTCGCTGCTCGCGATCGCCGCCGGCATCCCGATCTTCGACAACTTCCGGTTCCTGGACGACGTTCGCTTGCTCGCCCGTGCGGCCGTCATCGTCGGATACGCCGTCGCCTCCGTAGCTGCAGTGGCGTTCCTGCGACGCATCGGCGAGCTGACGACACCCGTCGTGTGCGCCGGAGTGCTGGCATGTGCCTCCGGCACGGCGATTCTCGCGAATCTTCTGTTCACGGTCGGTGTGCAGCAGAACATCACGCTGCTCGTCATGCTCGGTCTGCTCGGCGCGTCCGGACTGGCGTGGCGCGCGGTTCTCCACCACAGACGGCCCCGGTCGCTCGACGCCGTCGGCGTCTTCGACAGCGCGGAAAGTCACGACGTACTGCCCGGAGCGGTGACGTACGGTGAGAATTCGCGCGGAGCCGTTGCCCTGGTGAAATCTCCTGCGTCCGAATCGCGCTGATGGCTCTTCGCACCGCACGAACCCACGAGCTCGGAGGACACGAACCCCGCGCAGTCCAGAAGGCACTTGCGCTGCTCGAAGCCGTTGCCCGTCTCGGTTCGGGTGCGACGGCCAAGGAAATCGCCCACGCGACGTCGACGCCGCCGGCAACGGCGTACCGATTGCTCAACATCCTGGTGGCCGACGGCTTTCTCGTACGGATCGACGATCTGTCGGGCTTCGCTCTGGGTCGTCGAACGCGGGAGCTCGCCGGAGCCGCACCGTCGACGGAGGTGGACTATTCACAGGTGATCGACACGGTACGAGGTCGGACCCGCTTCGGGGTCTATCTGGCGACGTACGCCGGCGACCGCATCCGGCTTCTCGATCGGGACCCGGACCACGAGCTCACCGGCGAGACGGCCCTGACGACACACGTGCACGCGTCGGCGATCGGAAAATTGTTGTTGGCCAATCGGGCCGACGGAAACTCGTTGGCGGATCTGCGTAAGTTCACATCCCACACCATCGTCGACCTCGCGGACCTCGCGATCGAGCTCAGTCGAATCCGTGCCACCGACGTCGCCACGGAACGCGACGAGATCAAGATGGGCAGGTCCGCCGTGGCGGTGCCGGTCCGCGACGACACGGGTGGGGTCTCCGGGTGCATCGCCGTGATCGGCCGCACCGGACGGCTCGATCCGGAGGATCCCGAGCTGCTCGACCTCCTGAGATCCAGTGCGAGCCAGATCACCCTGTGCGGGTGACGATGTCCGACGGTGACAGGTCCTGCACCGAGGAACACCCGAGGCCGAGGACCGCGGAGTCGAGGCCTCCGCGCAGAATGTCGAGAACGTTCTCGACCCCCGGCTGACCTGCGGCCGCCAGCCCCCACAGGTACGCACGACCGATCAACACCGCGCGTGCACCGAGGGCGACGGCTTTCGCGACGTCGCTGCCCCGGCGGACCCCACCGTCGAGGGTGATCTCGACCCGCTCCCCCACAGCGTCGACGATGCTGGGCAGCAGGCGGATCGACGCAGGTGTTCCGTCGAGGTTGTTTCCGCCGTGGTTGGACACCGACAGCGCCGTGCAACCGATGTCGACGGCTCGCTCCGCGTCGTCGACGCGTGCGATTCCCTTGAGCATGAACGGTCCACCCCACTGCTCACGCAGCCACGCAATGTCCTCCCACGTCGGGAGCGGTGTCCTCGTCCACTCGCGGTACGCGCCGAAGAACGTCGGTGGAGCGCCGCCGGGAGGGGTCAGATTCGGAGCCGTCAGATCAGGGATCGCCCCCGAGCGCACCCACTGTCCCAGCCACCGAGGATGCAAGACGGCCTCCGGCGCGAACCGAGCCATGGTGCGTAGATCGACCCGCTCCGGAATGGCCGGGCTCCCCCAGTCCCTGCCCTCCGAGAACGACCAGTCCATCGTCAGTATCAGCCCGACCGCGCCCGCTGCACGCGCTCGTTCGACCAGGTGAGACAGGAAGTCCCTCGACCCCACCCAGTGCAGTTGGAAGAACGTCTGCGGGTTCGCCGCGACGACGTCCTCGATGGACTTGCTCGCGAACAACGACAACCCCATCGGAACACCCTGCGCGGCAGCAGCTCTGGCCACCGCGATTTCACCGTCCGGATGTACCGCCTGCACACCCGTCGGCGAGATCACGACCGGGAACGACATCGGCTGACCCATCAACGTCGTCGACAGATCGCGTGCATCGGACAATCCCGCGACTCGGGGTGCAAATCCCAATTCGGCGAATGCAGCCGTGTTGTCCGCGACCGTGATGCCCTCTTCGGAACCGGCCAGCAACGCCGAATACACGGATCGGGGAAGCCGCTTCTTCGCGCGCCGCTGTGCCTCCGCGACAGTCTCGAACCACTCCTTGTCGTTGGACACTCTCGGTCAGACGCCGAGCTTCCGGTCGAATCCGAGCGGCATCACGACATCCGACGGCGACAGGTCGTGCACCGACGAATGACCGAGACCGAGAACTGCCGAATCGACACCACCGCGCAGGATGTCGAGAACATTCTCCACACCGGCCTGACCGTTGGCGGCCAGACCCCACAGGTAACCTCGGCCGATCAACACGGCCTTGGCGCCGAGGGCGAGGGCCTTGACGACGTCGCTCCCCCTCCTGATTCCACCGTCGAGGGTGATCTCGATCTGGTCGCCGACGGCATCGGCGATTGCGGGCAACGCTCGGATCGGTGCCGGGGTTCCATCGAGGTTGTTTCCGCCGTGGTTCGACACGGAGATCGCGCTGACCCCCGCGTCCACGGCCTTCTTGGCGTCGTCGACGCGCATGACCCCCTTGAGCATGAACGGACCACCCCACTGCTCGCGCAGCCAGGCGACGTCCTCCCACGTCGGAAGTGGGGTACCCATCCATTCGCCGTAGGCACCGAAGAACGTCGGCGCCGCACCACCGTCGGGCGGGGTGAGATTCGGGGTGGTCAGATCGGGAATCTTCCCGGTCTTCGCGAACTCCCACAGCCACTTCGGGCGGGTGATGCCCTCCGGCGCGAACTGCCACATCGCCTTCAGATCCATCTTCTCCGGAATCGACGGGCTACCCCAGTCGCGACCGTTGGAGAACGACCAGTCGAGCGTCATGATCAGACCCACCGCGCCCGCTGCACGTGCACGTTCCATGCGCTGCAGCAGCACTTCTCGCGAACCGACCCAGTACATCTGGAAGAACGTCTGCGGGTTCGCCGCCGTGACTTCCTCCACGGACTTGCTCGCGAACGAGGACAGGCCGATCGGAATTCCGCGTGCCGCCGCCGCCCTGGCCACGGCGACCTCGCCGTCGGGGTGCACCGCCTGCACACCCGTCGGCGAGATCATGACCGGGAAGGAGAGTGGCTGCCCCATGACTGTCGTCGCCAGGTCACGCTTGTCCGACAGACCTGCCACGTGGGGCGCGAAACCGAGCTCGCCGAACGCCGCGGTGTTGTCGTCGACGGTGATACCCCGTTCCGAGCCCGCCACCAGGGCGGCGTACACGGACTTGGGTAGACGCTTCTTGGCACGCCGCTGCGCCTCGGCAACGGTTTCGAACCACGCACTCTTGGCCATGACTGATTTCTTCCTATTCCATTCCTGCGAGGGGATTCTCGTCGCAGATCTTTGCCGGGGGCCGCATCATCAACGTGAGCGGAACCGATTTGCGGGGTGTCTTACGTTCACCGGACCGAGAATGATCGACGCTGGACTTGGGGATCTCCCCCGCCGCAGCCAACGCGAGTTCGCCGTTACCGATGACGCATTCGGGATCCGGACCGTCCATGGGGAGGCCGGTGAAGAATTTCGCAGCCATGCAACCGCCGCGGCACGAGTCGAAGAACGAGCACTTGGTGCACGCCCCCGACGTTTGCGGCGACCGCAGTTCCTGGAACAACTCCGATGTCTGCCAGACGGATTGGAACCCGCCCATACCGTCTTTCGCATCACGGACGATGTTGCCGGCGAGGAACTGCTCGTGGATGGCGAAGGGGCAGGCGTAGACGTCTCCGATCGGGTCGATCAAGCAGACGACACGGCCGGCGCCGCACAGATTCAAACCGGGCAGTGCGTCACCGAACGCGGACAGGTGAAAGAAGGAGTCTCCGGTGAGCACACCTTCGCCGTTGGCGACGAGCCAGTTGTACAGCTCGCGCTGCTGTCCCGCCGTCGGATGCAGATCGTCCCAGACGTCAGCTCCGCGTCCCGAGGGCCGAAGTCGCGTGATACGCAGTGTCGCACCGTACTTGTCGGCAAGCGCTTTGAAGTCGTCGAGCTGACTCACGTTGTGGCGAGTGACGACGACGGAGATCTTGGCGTCCTCGAACCCGGCTTCACGCAGGTTCTCCAGTGCACGGCAGGCCATGTCGAACGAACCGGGTCCGCGTACCGCATCGTTGACCTCGGCGGTGGCACCGTCGATCGAGATCTGTACGTCGACGTAGTCGGAGGCAGCCAGACGAGCAGCCACGTCCTTGTCTATCTTCACTCCGTTGGTCGAGAACTTCACACCGACCTGATGGGCCGTCGCATAGTCGACGAGCTCCCAGAAGTCGGATCGAACCGTCGGCTCACCACCACCGATGTTGACGTAGAACACCTGCATTTTCTGCAGCTCGTCGATGATCGATTTGCACTGTTCGGTGCTCAGTTCACGGGGATCTCGTCGACCCGAGGACGACAGGCAATGCACGCAGGAGAGGTTGCAGGCATAGGTCAGTTCCCAGGTCAGGCAGATCGGCGCGTCGAGGCCGAGTTCGAATTGGTCGACCAGCTTGCCCACCGCGGGTGGTGGTGCCGGTCTTTCGAGCATGGAGGTCATTTCGCTGTCCTCTTGGAGTTGAGGGGTGTCCGGCGCCCGAAGGGCTGGTTCGGGCGTCAGAGCTTGGTGATCATCTTCGAATCGGCCAGAGTGGCAAGCGCTCTGACGTACGGCGCGCAGGCCGACTGGTCGATTCCGGCTGCGGAGATCGCGGACCTCATGTCCGGATGCTGCGGGAACGATTCGATGATCGCTACGATCGTGCGATTCTTCAGAAAGGAGAGCTTCCGTGTCCCGAAGTGGTAGAGCAGCGCCCCGAAGGATTCGGGGCGCAGCGCCACCTGCGGGTGAAGAGCCCACCGAGCGTCGAGGTCCACGGCTGGGAGTGCCTTCACGGGTGCCGACATGTCAGTAGACGCCGCACATGCCGTCGATGGACACTTCTTCCACCAGCGATTCTTCGATCAGGTCGGATTCGACCACGGCTGCGTTCGTCACATCGGTCTTCGGGTTCTGAGACATCGGTGTACCTCCATCGGCGAGACTTATCGGATGGGTCACAGTCATCGGTGACAGTGACTTGGTTCACCACCATAATGGCATCGAGTGCACAAAGACACCTATCGGAGAGAAAAAAGTGGTCAGTCGCAAGAAACCGTCCAGCCGGGTAGGTCGTCGCCCGTCCACGACACGGGGGCAGATCAGCGATATCGCGATCGAACTGTTCGCCAAGAACGGTTTCGACACCACGAGCGTCGACGACATCGCCGACGCCGCGGGGATCGCCCGTCGTACGTTCTTCCGATATTTCGCATCCAAGAACGCGGTGCCGTGGGGTGATTTCGACGAGCAGTTGACGGCGTTACGCAGCCTGCTCGATTCGCTTCCCGACGACATTTCGCTCGCCGACGGCATTCGGTCGGCACTCCTGAAGTTCAATACTTTTCCCGACGACGAGACGCCCGTTCATCGCCAGCGAATGGAACTCATCCTCCGCAATCCAGCACTGCAGGGCTATTCGATGCTGATGTACGAGGGGTGGCGTGAGGTGATCGCCCAATACGTGGCGGCCCGAACCGATTCCGAGCCCACCGACCATTTTCCGCGAACCGTTGGCTGGATGGTCCTCGGTGTGGCAATCTCGGCGTACGAGCAGTGGTTGACGGACGACGAGTTGGACCTCGCTTCGTTGCTCTCCGATGGCGCTCGCACCCTGTACGGAGGTCTCGACGCCGATGCCGGCGCACCGAGCCCGCGCACCCCCTAGGAAAGATCCGACATGACCGAACTCGACGCTCTGGCCCCAGCCCACCAGAGGCGATGGACTCACGACAGCGTGACCGTCGAATACTCCGAGTCCCTCCCGCCTGGCGCAGTCGAGGTGCGGTGCTCCGCGCCACTGCGCGTCGAGCACGCGTTGACGTCCACGCACATCGGCGAGAGTCTGGTCCACCGCATCACGGATCTGACTCTGTCGCAGCGCGAGTTCGAACTCGTCATGGTGGGGCTGGTACTGACCACGGTGGCCGATCCACTGCAGGCGTGGACGACCTACTATCGAAACTCGCTCGACGACCTCCTCTCGGGTGCAGCCGAATTCGCGCCTGTTCATGCACGTGCCGAGACCCTTGTCACGGGGTCAGTTCTGGATCTCGGATCCTGCTTCGGCTTCTTCCCGCTCCGGCTCGCCCTCGACGGCGTCGACGTCACCGCCACGGACCTGTCCGCCGGGACGATGACTCTGCTGCGCACCGTCGCCCCGCACCTGGGCGCCACGCTCGACGTTCTCACCTGCGACGCGTCGGGGATTCCGGTAGCGCCGAACAGCGCGGACACCGTCACTGCGCTTCATCTGCTCGAGCACGTGGACGAGGAACTGGGCGGACGAATCGTCGCCGAGGCCATCCGAATCGCCCGCCGACGCGTCGTGATCGCGGTCCCGTTCGAGGCCGAGGCAACAGCCTGCCACGGACACGTCAGGACGTTCGACGCTGCCGCACTGACGGCGTTGGGGCTGAGCACAACCCTGCCCTACGAGGTGGACGAATTCCACGGCGGCTGGCTGGTTCTCGACACCACGCCCGCCGATGCACGGGTGGTGTCGATCAGATGAGACCTTGCTTGCTTGCCGCATAGACGGCTTCCGCCCGCCGGCTCACCCCGAGTTTGCGCATGATGTTGCTGACGTGGAACTTGACCGTCGTCGCGGAGATGAACAAACGGGTGCCGATGCTGTTGTTGGACAACCCTGTTGCCAGTAGGCGTAGCACTTCCAGTTCACGGTCGGTGAGACGCTCCACGGCAGATCCCTGACCGTTGAGCGATCGGATGACCGCTGACGCACTGCGCGAGTCGAAAGCACTCTCACCACGAGACACGGCCCGAATCGCTCGAACCAACTCGGTGGTGTCGACGTCCTTGACGACGTATCCCCGCGCCCCCGCGTGCACGGCCTCCACAACGAGTCGGTCGTCGAGGAACGTCGTCAACACCAACAAACCGATGGTCGGGTGCGCACCGGACAGCTGCGCACACAGAGCCAAGCCCTCGTAATCGGTACTCGCCGACAGCTTGAGGTCCATGAGCACGATGTCCGGTTTCACGCGTTCGACGACGGCGAGGCCTTCCGCTCGCGACGACGCTTCACCGACGACGGACAGGTCCGCTTCACGTTCGAGGACGGATCTGAGTCCGTCACGGAGGATGGCGTGATCGTCGACCAGCACGATTCTGACCACTGTCGTCGATACTGTCATGATTGCTCACTCTCCTCGAGAAGGAATGCGTACCGAGATGCGCACACCTCCGATTCGGGCCCGGCGGATTTCGAGAACACCGCCGTGCTCACGTGCTCGTGCTGCCATGTTCGCGAGTCCGCGGTGCCGGCCGTCGACATCGTTGTTCTCCGCCAGCCGCTGCATCAGGCGTAGATGCGCGGGGTCACCGGTGCCGTCGTCGGCGATCGAAAGCGAGACGCCACCCTCGCGGTAGGCGAGCCGGATGACGGCTCGGTGCGCGCCCGCGTGAACGGCAGTGTTGAACAACGCTTCTCCAGCGATCCGCAGCAGATCGTGTTCGCAGTCGCTGCCCAATTCCACCGGCGTTCCCTCCACGCGAAGCGAAACCTGTAGCTCGTCGGGCATATGCACCACCGACAGTTGTTCGAGCATCTCGGGCAGAGATGTGCGATCCGCGTCCTGCGCGTGATTGAGCGCGTAGATGGCCGACCGCAGCTGCTCGACGGCACGTCGGGTGAGATCCTTGGCCAGATCCAGTCTTTCGGCCCGCTCGCCGGCGGGGATGTCGCCGAGGCACACCTCGATCTGCATGCCCGCGGACAGCACTGCTTGGGTCACGCTGTCGTGCAACTCGCGTGCGATTCGGTGGCGTTCCTCGTCGAGTACCTGGTGACGATGCGCAGCGCCCAACTGCCGCTGGGTGGCTTCGAGTTCGGCGTTGCGGACAGCGAGATCCGCGGCGGTGCGGTGTGCTTCGGAGTAGGCACTCTCCGCACGTTCGAGCAGGACTCGCCTGCTCTGGTACAGAGCGGAATTCTGCAGCGCCACAGCGGTTTGACTGGCCAGAATGCTGAGGACGGCGGAGTCGGTCGCGTCGAGCACTCGATGCGTCGAGGTCCACGCAGCGAACGCTCCGACCACACCGCCGTCCAGCGCGATCGGAACGAAGGCGTGGTGGGATTCGATCTGTGGCTCCCGTCCGTCGCCGATCCTCGCCAGCCGGATCGACTCCAGGCACTCCACGACGTCGTCCGGTAAGGGAGGACCGACGACGTTGTCGACCAGGAACGGCGTGGCGTCCGGCCCGAGGACCAGACGTCGGGGTCCGGCGTCCGGCAGTGCGCCGTCGGCGAGGGCGAAAACCACCCACTGTGCACTCAGATGCGCCCGCGCGGCTTCGGCGACCGCGCAGATCAGCGTCTCCGGCCCGTCGACCGTACGCACCAAGGCCCTGGAGATCAGTTCGAGTGCGTGTACGACGCGTTCGAGCCGCTCGGCGGCGCCCCGATACTGCGGATAGAACGTGCTCTTCCCCGACCGCAGCCCTGTCAGCAGCGACAGGTCCGGCTGCTGGGCGGTCACAGTGCGGTCCTGAACAACGCCGCCATCTCCTCGTGGGACGCGTGGCGGGGATTGGTGGACATGCATGCGTCGCGCAGCGCGTTGGTGGCGAGGACCTCGATGTCGGCGTCGCTGACGCCGATCTCGGCGAGCCCCTTCGGAACTCCGACCTGGCGTGCCAGCTCTTCGACCCGTGCGGCGACGGCAAGCGCTGCTTCCTCGGCCGGTCCACGACCCTCCGGCAGCCCGAGGCTGGTCGCGATTGCCACGTAGGGCAGCGGGTCGGCTGCGGCGTTGAATCGAATGACGTGAGGCAGCAACACACCGTTGATGACCCCGTGGGGCAGGTCGAGCAATCCCCCGACCTGATGACTCATCGCGTGCGTGGCACCGAGAATTGCGTTGGTGAAGGCCAGGCCCGCCTCGAGGCTTGCCTGCGCCATGGAGGTTCGCGCCGTCATGTCGGTCGGTACGTCCATCGTCTGCGCAAGGTGCGAGGTCACCATCGTCACGGCACGAAGCGCGTGGTGATCGGTGAGCTGGTTGTGGCCGAGCGAGACGAACGCTTCGATCCCGTGAGTGAGCGCGTCGAGACCCGTTGCAGCGTTGAGCCATTCCGGCATCGTGGTGAGCAACCGAGGATCGATGACGGTGATGTCCGGGACGAGTGCGCGCCCGAGGATGGTGATCTTGGTCGAGCGGGTGGTGTCGGTGACGATGCAGAACTGCGACACGTCGGCCCCGGTCCCGGACGTCGTCGGCACCATCACGAGCGGCGGAATCGGCCGCGTCGCGCGGTCGACTCCCTCGTAGTCCAGTATCGAGCCGCCGTTGCCGGCCAGGACCGCGATGCCCTTGGCAGCGTCCATCACCGACCCCCCGCCGATGGCGACGATGACGTCGCAGCCCGATTCCTGATAGATCTCGTGGCCCGCCTCGATCTCGACATCCTTGGGGTTGGGGGTCAGCCCGCTCCACGACGTCGGGGACAGGCCCTGTGCTTCGAGGTGATGACCGAGCTGTGCGACCCAGCCTGTGTCGATGAGGCCCGCGTCGGTCACGACCAGCGGGCGCTGCGCCCCGAGGCGCAGCGCTGCGTGCGCAACTTCGCCGAGTGAATCCTGGCCGAACACTATCTCCGGCGCATGGAATTTGAGCACGCGTGGCGCCTCGACCGAACTGCGGTGCGAGTGCAGATCGTGCAGCGCCTGTCCGGTCTCGGCAGTCTCGATCATCGGGGCCCCTGTACGTTCCGGTAGCGGAGTATCCCCCTACCGTGTGATCAAGGTTACAGCTCCACGCCAGGCATCCCCACCAGCCGACGTCCAGGTGGGTGCCTGCCCGATCGGGTAGGTACGGTGCCGCGAACGCGGCCGCCGTCGCCACCGCGGCACCTGCTGATCGTGCTCGGTGTCACCCGACCGAGCTCGCGCTCCCACTGCGGGACGCGAGAACGAACCCGGTCGACGAGAGGACCGCGAGAACGATCACGAAAGCGCCGTAGACCAGCGTCGTCGGCTCGAGACCGAACGTGTGCACCGCGATCCCGCCGACGACGGCCGGAACACTGAAGGCCAGGTAGCTGAGGACGAAGGTCGTAGCGAAGACACTTCCGCGCTCGTCCGCTGGAACGAGGCCGCCGAGTGTGCGCATGGCGCCGAGGAACGTCGCTCCCCATCCGGCACCGGCGACGACGGACCCGACGAAGTACAGCGGGACCGTCTCTGTCGCAACGGAGACCAGCGAGGCGGCGACACCCAGCGCCAGCACGAGCGTTCCCACGATCATCACCGTGCGCGGCGGCAGAGTCCGCACCACGGCAGCGGACACCGCGCCGGAGAAGAACAGCGCGAATATCTCGACCCCGCCGATGATGTGGTTGTCGATGCCGAAGACGGTGCCGATGATCGACGGTCCCAGAGACAGGTGGAACCCGCCGAGTGACCACGTCGCTATCAGCGCGGGCACGATCATGAGGAACGGAACGCGCGCTCCGGTGGGGAACGCCGCTCTCGGCAGCAGCAGCCGAGCGAGGTGGCGTTTCGATTCGATGGTGCGAAGCGACGATGTCTCGGGAACGAAGACCACCGCCGCCGCGAGCAGAACCACCGCCGCGATCAACAGCGCGTAGACCAGGACGGTCGGAGCGGGCGCCAACTGTACGAGCAGCCCCGACCCCAGCGCACCGGTGGCAAGCCCCACCGACGGTGCGACGCTGTTGACCAGGGGCCCCGCCGTACTGTTCGGCTGCAGATCGATGACGGCCGCGCTCAGCGCACCGGTGGCGGTACCCGCGGCAAGGCCTTGCACCACTCTCGCGGCGATCAGACCGCCGACCCCGTCTGCGGCGATGAACAGCACGAGACTGATCGCCAGCAGTACCAGCGCGCCGATCAGGATCGGTTTCCGGCCGATGTGATCCGACAGACTTCCGACCGTGAGCAGAGCCAGGAGCAGCGCGAGGGCGTACACCGCGAACACGACGGTCAGCATCGTCGAGGAAAATCCCCACGACGCTTGGTACACGGGGTAGAGCGGTGACGGGGCGGCGGACGACGCCATGACGACCAGATAGGTGACGCCGACGGTCCAGAAGGCCAGCGACGCGGTCATCCTCCGCGAGGATGCGACGGGAATCGTCGAATCGAGATCGGTGTTGACCATTCGTAGCCTCCGGGCGGGTCGCTAAAGCCAAGATCATTGCTTTTACTCACGATAGACCGAGGCGCCGCTTAAAGCCAATCGGTTTGCAATAATGGTGGAATGTCCGAAGTCGAGCCGTCCAGCGTCCGCCGCCCCGGGGGCAGGAGCGCCCGGATACGCACCCTCGTCCACCGGGCCGTGACCGATTTGATCGACGACAACGCCGAGCCGTTGACTGTGCCGCTCGTCGCCCAACGTGCCGGCGTCGCCGCGACCACCGTCTACCGTCGGTGGGGTGATATCGACACTCTCCGAACCGAAGTGGCACTGGAGGTTCTCTCTGCGGATGCCGACGTACCGGACACCGGCGACCTCCGTCGTGATCTACACGTGTGGTGTGAGTTCCTCGTCACGGACATCACGCGGCCGGAGAAAACAGCGTTGCTTCGCTCCCTGATCGGGGCCATGCGCGACGCCGACAGGAGCCGTTGTCTCGACAAACGCGAAGACCAGATCGACACGATCCTGCGGCGTGCCACGGAGCGCGGAGACGACGCGCCGTCGCACCGCACCGTCATGGACCACGTCGTGGCCCCGCTCTACTTCAGAGTCGTGTTCGGACTCGGCGGAACAGACGCAGCCTTCGCGCGGTCACTGGTGAACGATGTGCTCGCCCGCCAGCAATCGGCCCTCTCGATGGGCGAGAGCACTGGCCGGTAGCGACCCTGCTCGTCCACTCATCGACACCGTGACCGTTCCGCCGCCGCCGGTCGACTTCCCGAGCTCGTCGATCCTCCGAAGTGCCTGCCGCGCAACAGCTTCCGCACTGTCGAACAACCGAGTTCCAGGGGGCAGAGCCGCGGCGATCTCGGCCGCCACCAACGGGTAGTGCGTACACCCCAGCACGACCACATCCACGTCGGCGGGCGTGCGGTCGGCGGCCTCGCGAATCGCTGCGGACACAGCGGAGGAATCTCCGCGGTCGATCGACTCCGCCAGCGAATGGCACGCAACGGCGGTGACCGTGCGGCCGGCCGCGAACTCCTCGATCAGTCGCGCTTGATACGCACTGGCCGTCGTCGCTGCCGTCGCCCACACCGCGAAGCGATCACTCTGTGCCGCAGCAGGTTTGATCGCCGGAACGGTGCCGATCACCGGAACGGATCCCACGTGCGCACGCAGGTCCGCCAACGCCGTCACGCTCGCGGTGTTGCACGGCAGTACCAGAGCCTCCGCGCCAGCCTCGATCCCACGATCCGCGGCCGCCAGCACACGCTCGATCACCACATCGTCCGGCTTCGGACCCCACGGCGCATTGTCGGGATCCATCAACAGGATCAGATCGAGCTCGGGACGCAGCTGCTTCAGCCACGCCGACGTCGGCAACAGGCCGAGCCCCGAGTCGATCAATCCGACGAGCATCCGATTCAGCCCAGTGCCTGCTCGACGTCGCCGACGAGATCGGCTGCGTCCTCGATGCCGACCGACAGACGAACCAAGTCGTCGGGGACCTCCAGCAACGACCCGGCTGTCGACGCGTGCGTCATGGCGCCCGGATGCTCGATCAGCGACTCGACACCTCCGAGCGATTCGGCGAGAGTGAAGATCTCGGTCCGTGCGCAGAAGTCGAGGGCGGCTTGCTTGCCACCGTTCAAGCGCACCGAGATCATGCCGCCGAAACGCCGCATCTGCTTCGCCGCAACCTCGTGCGACGGATGCGACGCCAAACCCGGGTAGATGACCTGGGAGATAGCGGAGTGGCCGCTCAGCAGCTCGACCAGCTTCTCCGCGTTGTCGCTGTGCCGTTCCATGCGCAGCGCCAAGGTCTTGATACCCCGAAGAGTCAGGAATGCATCGAACGGGCCGGGCACACCGCCTGCACCGTTCTGCAGGAACGCGAACGCCGCGTCGAGCTCCTCGTCGTCGGTGACGAGAGCACCACCCACGACGTCGGAGTGCCCGCCGATGTACTTGGTGGTCGAATGCAGTACGACATCGGCACCGAGCTGTAGCGGCTGTTGCAGGTACGGCGACGCGAACGTGTTGTCGACGACCAGCTTGGCGTTCTTCTCGTGGGCGACACCGGCAAGCGCCTCGATGTCACCGACGTTCAGAAGCGGGTTCGTCGGAGTCTCGACCCACACGAGCTTGGTGTTGGGGCGGATCGCGTCACGCACTGCGTCGACGTCGGACACCGCGGCCACCGAGTACTCGATCCCCCACTGAGTGAACACCTTGTCGATCAGCCTGAACGTGCCGCCGTAGGCATCGTTGGGAATGACGAGGTGATCACCGGGACGCAACGTCGCGCGGAGCAGCGCATCCGTCGCCGCCATGCCCGACGAGAACGCACGGCCGTACGTGCCCGACTCGATCGCGGCAAGATTCGCTTCGAGCGGCCGACGCGTCGGATTACCGGTGCGGGCGTACTCGAAGCCACTGCGCATACCGCCGACGCCGTCCTGAGCAAACGTCGAACTCGCGTAGATCGGGACATTGACCGCGCCGGTCAGCGAGTCCGGCTCGTAACCGGCATGAACCGCTTTGGTCGAAAACCCCTGCCACGAACTGCTGTCTGCCTTGCTGCGCTGCTCACTCATGACTTTCAGCCTAATAGGGTCATTACTGCAGGCTCCACTCCCGCCTGGTTGGGTCATTACTGCAGGCTCCACTCCCGCCTGATAGGCGAGAGTTCTCGGTAGCCTTCGGGAGACACTGCAAAGCGAAACGAGGCGTTTGACCGTGGCTGATTCACAGACCGTCGACGAGCTGTTCTCCATCGACTCCCTTCTGGATTCCGAGGAGAAGGACATCCGCGACACCGTTCGAAAGTTCGGCCGCGAACGTATCCGGCCCCACCTCGCGGACTGGTTCGAGGACGGCACCGTCCCCGCGAGGGAGCTGGCTAAGGAACTGGGCGCACTCGGACTGTTGGGGATGCATCTCGAGGGTTACGGGTGCGCGGGCACGTCTGCCACTGCCTACGGCCTCGCCTGCCTGGAGCTCGAGGCCATGGATTCCGGCATTCGTAGCCTTGTCTCCGTCCAGGGTTCGCTGGCGATGTTCGCGATCTGGAAGTACGGCTCCGAGGAGCAGAAGCAGCAGTGGCTGCCCGGTATGGCCGAGGGATCGCTCATCGGTTGCTTCGGGCTGACCGAGGCCGACTACGGATCCAACCCGGGCGGAATGCGGACGCGGGCCAGGAAGGACGGCAGCGACTGGGTCCTCAATGGCTCCAAGATGTGGATCACGAACGGCCCGGTCGCCGATGTCGCCGTCGTCTGGGCTCAGACCGACGAGAAAATACGAGGGTTCGTCGTCCCGACGGACACGCCGGGGTTCACGGCGAACACCGTCAAGAAGAAGCTCTCGCTTCGTGCGTCGATCACCGGCGAACTGGTGCTGGAGGACGTCCGGCTGCCCAGTGATGCCGTGCTCCCCGACGCTCATGGACTACGTGGCCCGCTCAGCTGTCTCAACGAAGCCCGCTTCGGCATCATCTTCGGCGCGATGGGTGCGGCACGTGACTGCATCGAGTCGGCCATCGAGTACTCGAAGACACGGGACGTGTTCGACAAGCCACTCGGCGGTTACCAGCTGACGCAGGCCAAGCTCGCGAACATGGCACTCGAACTCGGCAAAGGTCAACTGCTCGCGCTGCACCTCGGCCGACTGAAGGACAAGGGCGAGCTGCGCGGCGAACAGGTGTCCGTCGGCAAGCTCAACAACGTGCGCGAAGCGATCGCGATCGCCCGCGAGTGCCGGACGATTCTCGGTGCCAACGGCATCACCCTGGAGTACCCGGTGCTTCGTCACGCCAACAACCTGGAGTCCGTCCTCACGTACGAGGGAACGTCCGAGGTACACCAGTTGGTGGTGGGGCAGGCACTCACCGGCACCAGCGCGGTTCGCTGATTCCGCTTTGAGTGGTTGTGTACGGCCCGCCATACACAACCACTCACGTAGGGGGGTCAGGCGCCCTTGGACAGGAACCCGAGCAGGTCGTGTCGGGTGATGACGCCGACGGGCTTGCCCTCCTCCACGACCATCAGGGCGTCGGTCTCCCCGAGAGCCTTGGTGGCGTCGGAGACGTTCTCGCCTGCACCGATGAGGGGGAACGGCTCGCTCATGTGCTTGGCGACCGGGTCCGCCAGTGACGCACGGCCCTCGAAGACCGCGCTCAGCAGTTCGCGCTCGGTGACACTGCCCGCGACCTCGCCCGCCATCACAGGAGGCTCCGCGCCGACGACCGGCATCTGCGAGACGCCGTACTCGCGCAGGATCTCGATGGCGTCACGCACGGTTTCCGACGGGTGCGTGTGCACCAGGTCGGGAAGGGCGCCGGACTTGCCGCGGAGCACGTCGCCCACCGACGGCTCGTCGGTCTTGCCGTCCAGGCGCGAGCGAAGGAAGCCGTAGGACGACATCCAGTCGTCGTTGAAGATCTTCGCGAGGTAGCCACGACCGCCGTCGGGCAGCAACACGACGACGAGAGCGTCGGGGCCTTCACGCTCGGCGACACGCAGGGCACCGACGGCAGCCATACCGCACGATCCGCCGACCAGGAGCCCTTCTTCGCGTGCGAGGCGTCGCGTCATGTCGAAGGAATCGGCGTCGGACACGGCGATGATCTCGTCGGGAATGGACGGGTCGTAGGCCGACGGCCAGAAGTCCTCACCGACGCCCTCGACGAGGTACGGACGGCCGGTGCCACCCGAGTAGACCGAGCCTTCGGGGTCGACGCCGATGACCTTGACCTTGCCGCCGGAGATCTCCTTGAGGTACTTGCCTGTTCCGGAGATGGTTCCACCCGTTCCGACGCCCGCGACGAAGTGGGTGATCTTGCCGTCGGTGTCGGCCCAGATCTCGGGTCCGGTGGTTTCGTAGTGGCTCTGCGGGCCTGCCGGGTTGGCGTACTGATTGGGCTTCCACGCACCGTCGATCTCGCGCACCAGGCGATCGGACACGCTGTAGTAGCTGTTGGGGTCCTCGGGAGCGACAGCCGTCGGGCAGACGACCACCTCGGCTCCATAGGCGCGCAGCACGTTGCGCTTGTCCTCGCCCACCTTGTCCGGGCACACGAAGACGCACTTGTAGCCACGCTGCTGCGCGACGAGGGCCAACCCGACCCCGGTGTTGCCCGAAGTCGGTTCCACGATGGTCCCGCCCGGCTTCAACTCGCCCGACGCCTCGGCAGCGTCGATCATCTTGATGGCGATGCGGTCCTTGCTGGACCCGCCCGGGTTGAGGTATTCGACCTTGGCCACAACCGACCCCGCGTTGTCGCCGACAACAGAGGAGAGCTTGACCAACGGGGTGTTGCCGATGAGTTCGGTGACGTGCTGAGCGATGCGCATGACTTCATCTTCCCAGATCGCGCTCGGAGCGGAGTCCTCGGAACGACTCGATCGCACCCGACGCGCTTCTCGGTACCCCCGAGACACCGCGAACGGATGCTTACGATGGACGTGTGGCGCAGACCGTGGGAAAGAGAACGTGTCGGTGAGTCGGTGGAAGGGCGCAGCCAAGGCGGGCGCCGCGACGGTGATTGCAGGCTCGTCAGCTGGGACAGCGTCGTGGGCTGCGTACAAGCATCTGATGGCCCAAGCGACGTCTGCTCGCGGGGTGATCGGACGCTCGACGGCAAAACCTCCGGAGGCCGACGGCGTCTACGGGCCCGGTGATCGCACGCCGGAACGGTGGCGAATCGGGAGTTCGGCAGATATTCATCTGATGATCTTCGGCGACTCGACTGCCGCGGGCGTCGGCTGCACTGTCGCCGACGAAGTACCGGGAGTCCTGGTTGCCCGTGGGCTCGCCGACGAAACCGAGAAGCGGGTCCGGCTGAGCACCAAAGCAATCGGCGGCGCGACGTCGAAAGGCCTGGAGGGCCAGGTCGACGCGATGTTCGTCGCCGGCCCGCCACCGGACGCCGCGGTCATTCTGATCGGCGCGAACGATGTCACCAAGAAGTTCTCCATCGCGGCGTCGGCCGCGCGACTGGGCAACGCAGTGGAACGCTTGACGGCGAAGGGCACGGTCGTCGTCGTGGGAACGTGCCCCGATCTCGGCGTCGTGACCGCGATACCCCAACCTCTGCGAACGGTCGTCCGGAACTGGGGTCTTCGGCTGGCACGCGCACAGTCCGACGCGACCCTGAAAGCAGGCGGGCACCCCGTGGCGTTGGCGGACTTGCTGTCTCCCGAGTTTCTCGCAGCCCCGGACACGATGTTCTCCGCGGACCGGTTCCATCCGTCGGCTGCCGGCTACGAACTCGCCGCTCGCCAGTTGCTTCCTGTCCTGGCTGCGGCGTTGGGCGAGTGGCACGGTGGTCCGCTCCCCGAGCTCCCCGACGTGTCCGCCGCGGCCGAATCCCGCCGTTTCGTGCCGCGCGCGGCGGCATCGTTGGAGAGTTTCCTACGTCGCCGACGAAGCGAAACGGAGGCGCACAACCAGCCCTACCCGCCGGTAACTTAGTATCCACGGTAATCAACCCTAGGAGAGTTCATGCCAGAAGCAGTGATCGTCAGTACCGCTCGTTCACCCATCGGCCGCGCGATGAAGGGCTCGCTGAAAGACATCCGTCCCGACGACCTCACCGTGCAGATGGTCGCCGCCGCGCTCGCGAAGGTTCCCGAGCTCGACCCGACCGACATCGACGACCTCCTTCTGGGATGTGGCCTTCCCGGAGGCATGCAGGGCAACAACCTCGCTCGCATCGTGGCAGTCCTGCTCGGCTACGACTCGCTTCCCGGCACCACCATCACCCGCTACTGTTCCTCCTCGCTGCAGACCACGCGCATGGCGTTGCACGCCATCAAGGCAGGCGAGGGCGACGTGTTCATCTCCGCAGGCGTCGAGAGCGTCTCCAACTTCATTCACGGCAGCTCCGACTCCCTGCCGCAGAGTCACAACCCGCTGTTCGCCGACGCCGAGGCACGCACCAAGAAGGCGCAGGAAGAGGGCGCGGACAGCTGGACCGATCCCCGCGAGAGCGGCGAGCTGCCCGACGCGTACATCGCCATGGGTCAGACCGCCGAGAACGTCTCGCTGTTGACCGGCATCAGCCGCGAGGATCAGGACCACTGGGCCGTCCGCAGCCAGAACCGGGCCGAGGAAGCTATCAACTCCGGCTTCTTCGAGCGCGAGATCACCCCGGTCACACTCCCGGACGGCACCGTCGTGTCCAAGGACGACGGCCCCCGTGCGGGCACGACCTACGAGAAGATCAGCGAGCTCAAGCCGGTCTTCCGCCCCAACGGAACGGTCACGGCAGGCAACGCGTGCCCGCTGAACGACGGAGCGGCCGCACTCGTCATCATGAGTGACACCAAGGCCAAGGCGCTCGGCCTGACGCCGCTGGCCCGCATCGTGTCCACCGGCGTCACCGGAACCTCCCCCGAGATCATGGGACTCGGACCGATCGAGGCCACCAAGCGGGCGCTGAAGATCGCGAATCTCTCCATCTCCGACATCGACCTGTTCGAGATCAACGAGGCGTTCGCGGTGCAGGTCCTCGGTTCGGCACGTGATCTCGGCATCGATCACGACAAGCTGAACATCTCCGGTGGCGCAATCGCCGTCGGTCACCCGTTCGGCATGACCGGCGCGCGCATCACCACGACCTTGCTGAACAACCTGAAGACACAGGACAAGACGTTCGGCGTGGAGACCATGTGTGTCGGCGGCGGCATGGGAATGGCCATGGTGCTCGAGCGTCTCAGCTGACGCGTCCTTCGAGTCACCCGCAGGAACGCGAAAGGCCCCGCACTCACGAGGAGTGCGGGGCCTTTCGCGGTGACTACTAGTCGTTGTTGAAGTAGCTGAGCAGTCGCAGGATCTCGACGTACAGCCACACCAGCGTGATGGTCAGGCCGAGGGCCACACCCCAGGCAGCCTTTTCCGGCGCCTGCGCGCGGATGAGCTGGTCCGCCTGATCGAAGTCCAGCAGGAAGCTGAACGCGGCGATGCCGATGCAGACGAGGCTGAAGATGATGGCGATGGGTCCGCCGTCGCGGAGGCCGAGGCCGCCGTCCATGAAGAAGCTGGCGACGAGGTTACCGAGCGCCAGCACGACGACGCCGATGAGTGCACCGACGATCATGCGGGTCAGGCGCGGGGTGACGCGGATGGCACCGGTCTTGTAGACTACGAGCATTCCGAAGAACACACCGAACGTACCGAGCACGGCCTGCGAGATCAGCGTTCCGGCCGACGCACCCTGGATCGGGAACGTGAACAGGAACGACAGAGCACCGAGGAAGATGCCTTCGGCGACCGCGTAGGCAAGCACGACTGCCTTGCTGTCCATCTTGCGGCCGAACGTCGCGAACAGGACCAGGCCGAGACCGACCAGACCGCCACCGATGACGAAGGGAGCTGCGAGGCCGGGGTTACCGTCGACGAGGATGAACGAGACGATCGCAGTGAGCGCGAGCACACCGAGCGTGATGCCCGTCTTGGTCACGACGTCGTCGATCGTCATCGCCCGCGACGTGGGGCCTGTCTGGTAGGGATCGCCGTAGGCCTGCGGCTGACCGAACTGCTGAGCAGCCTGCGAGGCACCTGCCGTCGCAGAGCCGAACGTGGCGTATCCGCCGCCCTCTTGCTTGGGCAGGTTGCGGAACACCGGGTTGCTGGAGGTGCGCACCGTGTCGCGTCCTTTCTGAAGGGTGAATCCTTCTTCGAGTTCGAGCCCGTCGCGTCGCGCCGAGCCCGACAACCGGTAGTGAACCGGCAGCTGTACGTAAAACTCCCACATACGGACAAAAGTTCCCAGTCGGACCACACGACTTCCGACAATTCGGACTCTACCTTCCTTCGTGACGAACCGCGCAGACACCGGCAGTTTCCCGCGGCGCCTCGGCGGGCACTATGGATCACATGAGTATCGAAGACGGACCAGGCGACACTTTGGACCAGAGCGAAAGCCTCGACTCGGACGAGGTGCGCAACGACGACGGCGACGACATCGTCGATGCACCGGACCATTACAGCGAGGCCGACCGGTTCGGAACGACGCCGAACGAAGCGCTCGAAGGCGAGAGCCTGGACGAGAAGCTGAGCGAGGAAGAGCCCGACACCGCCCTCGAAGACGAGGAACGGTCGGTGGCGGAAACTCCGGACGACGAGCTGACCGAGGAGATCGTGGACCACGAGATCGTCGGTTCGGACGAGGACCCGGACATCGATTACGCGGACGGCCAGCGTCAGGCCGAGATCGTGGAGGGGACACTCATCGAGGACCGGGGCCGCGATCGCGGCCAGATCGACGGCACGCCGGAAGACGGCGGCCCGGTCGAGTAGACGAGCTGGTCAGACGACCGACCGGGTGACGGTGAATTTTGCGTTCTTCCCCGCCACCGCGGTCGGTCCCACCGCGTCGGCCAGTGCGCGCCGGTAGTTGAGGTGAGTGTTGTAGACGGTCCACATCTCGCCGTTCGGACGTAACACCCGCCCTGCTGCCTCGAACAACTTCTGGGCGCTGCCGGTGTGCAGGGACGCCCCTTCGTGGAACGGCGGGTTGCACACGATCAGATCGACGGAGGAGTCGGGGAACGTGGAAAGTGCGTCGTCCCGCACGACGTCGATGTCCAGACCGTTCGCCCTCGCGGTCGCAGTCGCCGACGCCACCGCCGCGGCGGATCTGTCGCTTGCGTGGACCCGAGCCTCGCTCCGCGCACGGGCCAGCAGGCAGGCGAGTATCCCGGTTCCGCAGCCGAGGTCGACGATCTGACGAGCACCGGGCAACATCCGGTCCGTGAATTCGGTCAGGAACCGGGTTCCGACGTCGAGCTTCGCCCCGGCGAACACCGCACCGTGCGCGACGACGGTGAGATCGAGGTCGTCGAGCACCGCGGTCACGGGATAACTTCGAGTCTCGGAAGGGACGGGTTTCGACGCCGTCAGGACGCGAGCTTTCTGTCTGCCCCGGCCCGCGGTGACCGTCCCGAAGGACGATCGGAGCACGGCGTTCATCGCCGGCGCCATGTGCTTGTCCCGGCCACCCGCGAGCACGACCACCCCCGGATCGGCGTGGGCGGCGATCGCCTCGGCGATCTCGGTCAGTTCTGCGAGGCTGCGCGGCAACTGCATCAGCACCAGGTCCGCGCCGCTGAGCAACGACTGGTCCAACGCGTGGTGAGTGTGCGCCCCGGACATGCCCGCCGAGGTCGCATTACGATCGAGTGCGAGTTCGCCCGTGTACGAATCCTGGTGGACGCGAATGCCGGTCACGCCGTACTGCACCTGCAGTCCGAGCGTGAGCGCGCCGTAGCGATCACCGATCACCGTGATCCGTCGGGCGGCCACGTCCGAAACCGATTCGCCTACCGTGTCGAGCAGAAGCCGGTCCGCGGCGTCGACGGCAAAGAGGTTGACGGCCTCCGCGTCGGGGCGGCGACGGAGTCCGGACAGGACAGTTTCGAGATCGGGCACGACGCCCAGTCTCCCACCCCTCGACGTCGCTTTCCAAAAACGTTGGCGGTCAATATTTTTCTCGCGTGCTGCTCAGCGCGTCCAGGTGGCGTTTTCCCTCGAACGGGGGCATGCTTCATAAGATGGAACCGAATATCAAGATCGAGGCTCTTTTCAGCCACGCTGACAAAACTGCCGCCGAATCCACGTCCGAGAACAGCAAGCCCGCCGTGTACACGCCTCTGTTCAGCGGAGAAGCCGGGTCAGGCCAGATAGCGTAGGTAGTCCAACGCCTTGTCCGCGTGCACGTGAGCACGCTCGCTCGTCACCACCAGCCGCACCACCCTGTCGCGATCGATGACGAACGTCGTTCGCTTCACCGACAGGAGCTGACGGAGGATTCCACGCTTCGCAGCGTGAGACGAACGGTTGGAAATTTCCTGCCGGCGTCGGCGGCGCATGAGCCACCCGCCACGCCTGACTCCGAACTGGCCCGCCACCGAGGCGTCCGAGTCGGCGAGCAGCGGATAGTCGAAGGAACGCTGCAACGCGAAGTGCGACTGTTTGTCGGTGGTGTCGGTGCTGATCCCGACTCGTTGAGCCCCCAGGGCCTCGAACGACCGGCCCAGATCCCGGAAGTGGCAGGCCTCGGCCGTGCAGACCGGACTGGACGCCGCAGGATAGAAGAACAGCACCACCGGGCCCCTGGCCAGCAACTCACCGAGGGACCGCACATTCCCCTCGTGATCCGGTAGCCGAAAATCCGGCGCCGTTTGTCCAGTACGCATGCTGGACAGGGTACGTGTCCGATTCAGTCCGTCGGGACGAGCAGTGAAGATTTCAACCGTTCGACCTGGTCGACGCCTATTCCGAGCTCGCTCAGATATCCGTCGAACGATCCGTAGAGCTCGTCGACGACGCTCAGCCCGTGTCGGTAGTACTCCTCGGTGACACCGAGGACGGCGTTGGACAGAAACACCGAGCTGCCATCGCTCGTGCTCTCGCGGCCCTGCCCGTCACCGTCCGACCAGATGTCGGACAGGTGCGCGCGCAGCGGAGCGATTGCCGCATTGCTGGCCAGGTAGTCGGTCAGGATGTCCTGTTCGAGCACCCCCGCCGCGCGCAGGACCGTCGCTATCGTCCATCCGGCGCGATCCTTGCCCGCAGCGCAGTGCACGAGAACGCCACCACTGCCGTCCGAGACCGCGTCGACGACGCGACGGATGGCCACCTTCGCCCCGGCGAGCGAGGGAAACGACGTGTAGGCGCGCATCATGTACTGCAACTGCGCATCGGCGTCGACGACGTTGCCGAGCTCGTGCGGGGCGCGTTCACCCTTGTGGTTCTCGTACGGAGTGCTGTGCACCCGGACCGAGGACGGCACGCGATCACGACCGGCGCGGTCGATCTCGGACTGCCCACGAAGATCCACCACGTGGCGCACTCCGGTACGGACGAGCATGTTCTCGCCCTCGGAATCCAGCCGGCTCAGCTCGGAGGATCGAAACAACCGGCCTCGCCGAACCTCGCGACCGTCGGCCGTCCGAGCGCCCCCGACATCGCGGAAGTTCCACGCTCCGGACAGTCGGAACTGGTCGGTCGATTCGATACTGGCCATGAACGCACACTAGCCACGAGGCGATGATCCGCGATCTGCCGGGGCGCCTTCGCACGCACGGAACGGTCGTCGCCACTACCGTGAATCCATGACCGATTTCGACCGCACCGACGCCCGCCTTCTGCTCGCCCTGTGCGCGAAACCGCGTGCTACCGGCGTCGAACTCGCCGGAGATCTCGGTCTTTCTCGCAACACCGTGCAAGCTCGACTCACCCGGTGGGAGGACAAGGAGGCCCTGACGCCCATCGATCACCGAGTTCGGCCGCGCAGTCTCGGCTACGCCTTGCAGGCCTTCGTCACCACGAGGGTCGATCAGCATCGACTCGCAGAAGTCACCGACCATCTGGGAACCATTCCGGAGGTGCTCGAGGTGTTCGGACTCTCCGGTGCCTCCGACATGCACATCCGGATCGCGGCCGTCGACGCCGACGACCTCTACCGGGTGGCGGGTCTGATCCTGAAGATCCCGGGTGTGGAACGCACCAACATGTCGATCGCGATGAGCGAGCTCATCCCCTACCGGACCAAGCCGCTGCTCGAGCGGGCTTCCGGCCTCGAACCTACTGCGGGCGTGCGCAGCCGGGACGCCGAGAGCCCGGACAGTCGGAATCGGCGCCGCCCCCGACGCGACGCCGACCGACCTCGACCGTAGCTCATCACGGGCACAGTCAGGTAGCGCCGAACGCGCAACCTCAGTGGTCACCGAGCCGCAGCGGGGCAAGCTGTTCGAAGACGTCGCCTGGTCCGGGATTGGTCGCGCGGGAAGATCCGCCGAGATGGTGCACGACGCCCCACACCGCGTTGAGGGCCGTTTGGATCGCGCCTTCCGCCCAGCCTGCCGTCCACGAGATGTCGTCGCCGGCAAGGAACAGTCCGCGATGACGCTCGTCGAAGGAGTCCTGCACGAAATGACCGAACAGGCGCTCCTGGTATCGGTAGTGACCGGGGAGGTTCGCTTTGAACGCGCCCAGGAAGTCGCGTTCGGTTTCCCACGACACGGTCACCGGATCGCCGACGATGTGGGAGCGGAAGTCGACCCCCGGGTAGATCCCTTCCAACGATCTGAGCACGAGGTTCATTCGTTCGGTCGGGCCGAGCGCCAGTAGCTTGAGGGAATCGTCGGACCAGGTGTAGGACAGGCAGATCAGACCGGGCTTTCCCTCTCCTTGATCGAGCAGGTACGTACCTCGGCTCATGCGGTCGGTCAATGTCATGCTGACGACGTCGCGCCCGGTGTTCGGGTCCTTGTCCTTCCAGAACGGTCGGTCGACGAGCACGAACACCTTGGTCGACCCCATGTAGTGGGTGCGTTCGATCGCGGTCCAGTGGTCGATCGGTAACAGGTCGTCGTCACATTCGATGGTGGACAGCAACATCCAGCTCTGTGCGGTCACGATGGCAGCGGGATAGGTGCGCTCGCCGCCGTCCGCGTCACCGACGACTATTTCAGACCCCGTGCGGCGTAACCGCACCACGCGCGGTGAGGTGCTGCCGTTGTTGAGCGACTCCACCGACGTCCCGCCCGGCCAGTGATCGGACGTCGTCGACGCGCGCCAGAGACCGACCGGAAGTTGTTGCGATCCACCGACGATGCCTCGGTGGTGATCGTCGGCAGCGGTGACCACGACTCTCAGTATCTCGAGAATGGAATTGGGGTAGTCGGTGTCCCAGCCACCTGTCCCGAAACCGACTTGCCCGAACACTTCTCGCAACTCGAAGGACCTGAAGTGTTCGGAGGACGCGAGGAATCCGTAGAACGTCTGGTCGTCGAAGCGCTGCACCAGCTCGTTCCACAAGGTCTTGATCTCACCGGTGTCGCGAGCGCGGATCGCCCGTTGCAGCGGAACGAGATCCGCGTGGTCCTCGAGCGTGCGCTGCCATGCCCGCGCCACCTCGCCGAAGACATCGGGCAGATCGTCGAGGCTCTGCGCGTAGTGACTGGTTCCCTTGAGGTCGATGACCGTACTCGGCGTAGCCTCGGCAAGTGGGTTGGGAAACGGCTCGGTCTGCAGTCCGAGCACGTCGAGGTAATGAAACAGCGTCGTGGACGACGGCGGGAATCTCATGGCGCCCATCTCGGCCACCACCCCGGGATGGCCGTCGAACGGAATGGACCGCATGCGTCCACCGATTCGATCCGATTCGTAGACAACCGGCTTCAAGCCCAACTTGGTGAGCTCGTACGCCGCCACCATGCCGGCCAGTCCCCCGCCGATGACGGCGACCTCGCTGCCGAGCGCCGAGGCGGGCACCTCGCCCAGCCCGTCCGCATGCGCGACGTAGTCGTCGTAGGCAAAGGGAAAGTCGGGACCGAACATCGTCAACGGACGCTCGTCCGAGTCGGCGGACGTACTGTCCGGCGTCACCGGCGTGGTCATAAAATTCCCTTTCTGGCATGTAGATACAGGTCCGGTCGACGGTCGGCGAGATGAGTGTTGATCGACCGGGACCGGGCGAGCATCTCCGTATCGATGTCGACCACCAGGGACTCCTCGCCGCGGCCCGCGCGAGCGAGTTCGCTCCCGTCGGGAGCGATGGCACACGTCAGGCCGCAGTACTGCAGCTCGCTTTCGCGGCCGCATCGGTTCACGTAGGCCAGGAACATCTGACTCTCGTACGCCCGCGCGGGGACGACGTGGGTGGCGACGACGTCGAACGGCGTCATGAGCCCCGTCGGCACGATCAGGAATTCGGTGCCGGAATCGGCATGTGCTCGAACGGCTTCCGGGAACTCGACGTCGTAGCAGATCAGCAGACCGCACCTCACTCCGTCCAGGTCGAACTGCGCGACGAGTCGATCACCGGGGACGAAGTGGCCGCGGTCCAGGTCCCCGAAGAGATGGGTCTTGCGGTAGCGCGCCACGAGCGAACCGTCGGCGCCGACCACCTGAACGGAGTTGTACACGACGGATCCGTCTCGTTCGGGATATCCGTAGACGACGGCCACGCCCGTCTCGGACGTGATGCGGGCGACGGCGTCGAAGATCGGGCCGTCGGCAGGTTCGGCCCGGGCCGCGACGAGCTCCCCGATGTCGTATCCGCTGATCGACATCTCGGGCGTGACGAGGATGTCGGCCCCTGCACGTGACGCACTGTCCGCTGCCCGGCCGACGGCGGCGAGGTTCGCTTCGACGTCACCCGAGAACTCGGGGCCTTGATAGAGCGAGGCACGCAGGGCGGTCTTGCTCATGAATTCTCCTCCCCGAGGTGCTGTCGTCCTGCCCGAGAGCGTACGGAAGTCCGGCGCCCCCGGGAAACATCCGGTGGGACGATCCGAAGTCTGGCATCGTCAGCGTCATGAGCCCCGAACGACCACCTGTCGGTCCCATCGGTCCGGTCGATGCAACCGTGGTACCCCGGTATGCCGAGCCGACGACGTTCGCGCGGTTACCGCGGCTCGACGAGGTGTCGCGTGCCGACGTCACGATTCTCGGTGTGCCGTTCGATTCCGGCGTCAGTTATCGGCCGGGCGCTCGGTTCGGTCCCGGTCACATCCGAGCGTCGTCGAAGTTGCTTCGTCCCTACAACCCCGCGTTGAAGGTCTCCCCGTTCGCAGATCGTCAGGTCGCGGATTTCGGTGACATCGGGGTCAATCCGTTCGACATCACCGAAGCCCTTGCCACCGTCGAGTCCGCGGTGACCGGACTGCGACAGGACGGTTCGTCGGTGCTGACGATCGGCGGTGACCACACGATCGCGCTGCCGATCCTGCGTTCGCTCGCGCGTGACCACGGTCCGTTGGCGGTGCTGCATTTCGACGCGCACCTGGACACGTGGGACACGTATTTCGGGGCGCCGTTCACGCATGGGACCCCGTTCCGCCGGGCCAGCGAGGAAGGCTTGATCGACCTCGAGCGCTCACAGCACATCGGGATCCGAGGGCCGCTCTACAGCGAGCAGGATCTGGAGAACGACCGCATCCTCGGTTTCCAGGTCGTTCGGTCCGACGACTACGAAACCGACGGCGTCGCGAGCATCGTCGAACGCATGCGTGCTCGCCTGGACACCGGCCCGGTCTACGTGTCCGTGGACATCGACGTGCTCGATCCTGCACACGCGCCGGGGACGGGGACACCGGAGGCGGGCGGGCTCACGTCGCGCGAGTTGCTGAACACCCTGCGCGGACTGGTCGGAGTAGACGTGGTCGGTGCGGACATCGTCGAGGTGGCACCCGCATACGACCACGCCGAGATCACCGGAATCGCCGCTGCCCACGTCGCGTACGAGCTGTTGTCGGTCCTCGCGGCGAACGCGTGATCGGATCACCCGGACGGTCGGCCCGGGCTGCGTTGCCACCTCGACCAATACGATGACCAGGTGGCACACGATCGCGCGATCCCGACGAGCCAAGACCGACGACGCAGCGTCGCCGACCTCGCGGCCGAGGATGCCGGCGGGCTGTCCACGGAGTTGCTCGGGGATTTTCTGGAGGTCCTGACCTCTGCGGTGTCCGAGGGTCGCACGTTGTCGCGTCGACAGCTGCGGACTCTGCGCACCCACGGGGACACCGCGGCGCGGCAGGGCGTCGCCCTCCGGGCACTGCTCGATCTGTACCTGTCCTCCGCCTGGCGCCTGTGGCGGGAGCTTCCTGCGATCGTCGACGCCGACCGAGACCCACAGGCCGTCGTGACGGCCGGTGAGGTGATGCTGCACGCCGTCGACGACGCGGTCGCCGAGCTCGCCGAAGGATTCCAACTCGCCAGGCGAGTGCTGGTACGTGCGGAGGAGTCGGCCCGGCGTGAATTCGTCGACGACCTGCTGTCCGGTAGCGCGGACATCGCGGGAGTGATGGGCAGGGCGGAGACGTTCGGTCTGGATCTGACCGGGCCTCATGCGGTCGTGGTCGTCGCGGCCAGTACGCCGTTCACCGACGGTGGCCGGGTCATCACCGAGGTGGAACGCGCGGTGGAAGGAAGCAAAGCGGACTCGGAGGTTCTCGTCGCGAGCAAGGAAGGCCGCCTTGTCGTGGTGTTCGCTGCCCCGGATCACGCAGCGGTGGAGTACGTCGTCGACCGTGTTCGCGAGGCCACCGAGAGGGTCGATGTCTCGGGGACATGGACCCGGCGGATCGGAGTGGGGCGGACGGGGCCCAGCGTGGCCGGTGTCGTGTCGTCGTATCGTGAAGCAGTCGATTCGCTCGACCTCGGCGCGAAGCTGGGCCTGGGCACTGTGGTGGTGGATGCACGTGACCTGCTGGTGTACCGGGTGCTGTTGGACGACAAGGCCGCAATCACGGATCTGGTGCACACGGTTCTGACTCCGTTGCTGACTGCACGTGGCGGCGCAGGCCCCTTGCTCGACACGTTGTTCGCCTTCTTCGGAACAGGCGGAAATTCTGCCTCGACAGCCCGGGCGATGCATTTGTCCGTTCGTGCCGTGACCTACCGTCTGGCCCGAGTGGCCGCACTGACCGGCCACGACGTCGGCGATCCGGCCGAACGATTCACCCTGCAGACGGCCGTGTACGGCGCCAGATTGCTCGGGTGGCCGACGGGGAGCTGAGCTCCGGGTCACGTTTGAGCCGAGTCAGCGCCTCTTGTTGCCGGGATACGGCAACCGAAATCGGTCAAACATGTCCGCGTTCGGACGATGACTGCCGCAATCGATACAGGCACACTTGAGGAGTCGCGGTCGCAAGCGGCCGCCGAGAACCTTCTATCGACAAGGAGCACCGTTTCATGGCATCACTGATTCAGAAACTGCAGGTGTTCGCCCGTAGCCCTCAGGGTAAGAAGCTCATTGCGCAAGGGCGCGCTTTCGCCACCAAACCCGAGAACCAGGCCAAGCTGAAGAGCCTCGGATCTCGATTCACCAGTAAGGACACTCGCCGATGAACGTCCCCGTATGGGCGTGGGCGGCTTTCGCAGCCGTTGTCGTCATTCTGTTGGCCATCGACCTACTTGCCCACCGCGGCGCACACATCATCGGCTTCCGGGAAGCAGCTTGGTGGAGTGCGCTCTGGGTCGGCGTCGCTCTCATCTTCGGTGGCGTCGTGTTCGCCACTCTCGGTACCACGGCAGGCGTCGAATACACGACGGCCTGGTTGTTGGAGAAGAGTTTGTCGGTGGACAACCTCTTCGTCTTCGCGCTGATCTTCGGATACTTCAAGGTCCCCCGTGAGTACCAGCACCGCGTTCTGTTCTTCGGCGTCGTCGGCGCCCTCGTGTTCCGCGGAATCTTCCTCGCCGCGGGTGTCGCGATCGTCAGCAAGTTCACCGTCGTTCTGTTCGTCTTCGCCGCCATCCTGCTGTACAGCGCATGGAAGCTGATGAAGGACGAGGAGGACTCGTACGATCCGAGCCAGTCCATCGCAGTGAGGTTGCTGCGTAAGGTCATCCCGGTTCGCGACGAGTACGACGGCACGAAGTTCTTCGTCAAGGAAGCCGGCAAGCGCGTTGCCACCCCGCTGCTCGCCGTCGTCGTCGCCATCGAGGCAGCAGACCTCGTGTTCGCGGTCGACAGTGTGCCCGCTGTTCTCGCGGTCAGTGACGACCCGTTCATCGTGTACTCGTCCAACGCGTTCGCGATCCTCGGCCTGCGCGCCCTGTACTTCCTGCTCTCGGGTCTTCTCGAGAAGTTCCACTACCTGTCCAAGGGCCTCGCGATCATCCTCGGATTCATCGGCGTCAAGCTGGTTCTGCAGGCAAGCCACAAGGTGATCAGCACGTCGATCCCCGAGATCCCGTCCATGGTGAGCCTGGTGGTCATCATCGTGGTCCTCGCAGGTTCGATAATCCTGAGCCTGAAGAATCCGCCGAAGGAGTCGGCAGATTCAGCAGATTCGATCGAGGCGGACGATCCGGCCGGCCCCGCAGGCAGCACGTCGGCGAGCCTGACCAAGGATCGGTCGACGGACCTGAAGACCGAGTCCGACCTCGGTGGAGGGTCGGAACCGAAGTAGTCTTCCCCACATACGTACCCGGGGTGTTTCGACGCGAAGCACCCCGGGTACGTGCGTTTCATGACCAATTCGAATTCCTACACAGTTCCCGGATTGAGCACCGACCAGGGCGCGCGCGTCGCTGCACTGCTGCAGGACCGCCTCAACGCCTACAACGATCTCCATCTCACCCTCAAGCACATTCACTGGAATGTCGTGGGACCCAACTTCATCTCCGTGCACGAGATGCTCGACCCTCAGGTCGAAGCGGTTCGTGGGTTCGCCGACGACGTGGCGGAGCGTATTGCGACGCTGGGTTCAGCCGCACTCGGAACGCCCGGCACCATCGTCAAGGAGCGTTCGTGGGACGACTACTCGATCGGCCGCGCAACGGCCATCGAGCACCTCGGAGCCCTCGACTTGGTCTACGTAGGCGTCATCGGTGACACTCGGAAGGCCATTGCGGAGATCGGCGAGATCGATCCCGTCACCGAGGATCTGCTGATCGGGCAGAGCGGCCAGCTCGAGCTCTTCCACTGGTTCGTTCGTGCGCACCTGGAGAACTCCGGCGGTCAGCTCTCGACCGCGGGCGCGTCGAGCGAGACCGAAGCGGCGTCGAACGCCGGCTGATATCCCGCTCACTCACGCCGCAACGCCCCGACTTCGGTCGGGGCGTTGTCATTTCTGTCACCCGAAACCGGCACCGATCACAAAAACGGGCCATCCGGTCGGGTCGCGTCGCCACGTGAAATACGAACTCCGGAGACGGTCGCCTGTGAAATGTTCGAAACATCCGTCCCGCCCGCATATTCGGCAGGAGTTCGGGTACTCACCTCCTGTTCGACGATCAACGAACGAAGGTCGGCGGTTGTCGCACGAGCGGCACCGAACTCGAAAGAAGGTAAGACAGTGATCGTCCTGGGAATCATCCTCGCGCTGATCGGCATTTTCGCCAAGATCAGCATTCTGACCACGATCGGCATCATCCTTGTCGTCGTCGGAGCAGTCCTGACCATTCTCGGTGCCACCGGCCGCGCAGTCGGTGGGCGCAAGACCTTCTATTGATTCTCACTCCCACTCACACGTGCGGGGCCCGAACCGAATCGGTTCGGGCCCCGTTCGTCTGTCTTCACAGCCCTTCGAGGGTGCGCGTCATGGCGTCGACGGTCTTGTCGCCGATACGTTCGAAGATCAGCTTGAACACCGGGTCCGACAGTTTCGCGAGTCCGTTGAACGTGATGGTTGCGACGTAGGTGATTCGAGTGGAGTCGTCGCCTGCGTCCTCGAACGCGATGTGGTCCACTGTCGTCGCCGTCTTGTTCCTACCTTCGAACTCGACGACGTCCTGCCTGTCCTCGACCAACCGGTACGTCAATTCGGTGCTGATCCCGGCGAGCTTGGATTCGTTGTGCCATTCGGTACCGACACCGATCGGTCCCGGTGTCGATCGGACACACCGTTGCGTGCCCGGGTCCCATGCTTCCGCGTGTGCGAAATCCCGAAGGTAGTCGACGACGACCTTGCGTGGGCGCCGGACGGTGAATGTGCGTTCCACGTGAACCATGGTGTTGTCCTCCAATGCCGAAAGCGTGACTTTCGGCTACCCACGCTCACGGCATCCCACACGCAGTGTCGGCAGGTTCAGCCGTGTGACGGTCGCCATCCCAGTTCGGGACCGAGAACCGTTGCCATGTCGGTCAGAATCTGCACGTAATCCGAGTGATCGAAGCTGAACGGTAGTGCGAACGCCACTTCGTCCACCTCGCGGAAGGCCGCGTTGTCGTACAACCGGTCGGCGATCTCACGCGAGGTTCCGACCAGGTCGGCTGCGAACATCATCCTCGCCGGCCCCTGCGGGGTTGCCGTGCGTGCCCGTCTGGACTCCGCGTACGCACGGTACTTCTCCACTTGGTCGGTGGACGCAGAATCGGTCGGGATCACCACGAGTCCTTGTGACACACGCGCCGCGCTCTTCTGCGGGTGATGCTCGCGGAACGTCGTGATGTGCGAGTGCTGGATCTCGTCGAAGTTCTCCGACTCCTCGGCTTTCACCACACTGCTGACGAGCAGGTTCATTCCTGTCTCGCCTGCCCACCGAGCAGACCGAAGACTGGCGCCCCCGTACCACATTCGGTCCCGCAGGCCAGGCGAATGGGGTTGAACACGGTCGGAGAACTGCTCGATCCCGACCGTGCCACTCCAGTTCGACGCGGGCTGACCGGAAACCAGCGACAGAAGGCGGTTCACTCTGGTGTAGCTGAAATCCTCGACGTCGGCGGTGTCCGGATACAACGCGTTCTTCACTCGGTCGAATTGCATGGGTGGTCCGACACTGACACCCGGGTTGATACGACCGCCGGAGAGCACGTCGACCGTCGCGAGGTCCTCGGCGAGTCGAAGCGGGTTCTCCCACCCGAGTGGAGTCACCGCCGTCCCCAGCTCGATTCTGCTGGTGCGCTGCGACGCCGCAGCCATGATCGCGATCGGGGACGAGATCCCGTACTGCAGGTGGCGGTGACGCAGCCACGCGCTGTCGAATCCCAGTTGCTCGCCGAGTTCGATGATCTGCAGTGTCGATTCGTGGCCGAGCGCGGGGTTGTGCTCGTCGAACAATCCGATCGTCAGAAATCCGAGTTTTCGCAGTTCGACCGAGCGTGCAGGCATGAGAAAAAGCCTACAACCGGATGACCTCACCTGTTTCCGCGGCGCGGCGTGCGGCGTCGAGCACCTCGAGAGTGTGGATGACCTCGGACGCAGGGACCGGTTGCGGGCCCTCGCCGCGCACAGCGGCGGCGAAGTCGCGGTAGTAGTTCTTGTAACTCCCCTGCGCGGACGGAACCTTCTCTGCACCCGCGTCCGTATGCAGTGTGCCCCAGCGCTCTTCGAGCTCGTAGCCGAACGTGTCCGGCTCGTCCGCCGGGCGACGGCCGGCGAAGACGGCCTGCGCCTGGACGTCGGTTCCGTCGGAGTAGTAACTGCCGTCCGTTCCGTACACCCGAAGCTGGCGCGCCTGGAAGTGGTTGACCTTGGTGGCGGACAGGGTCGAGTGAACACCGCTCTCGTGGTCGAGATCGACGACGAACGCGCTGTCGGTTCGATCGTCGCCCTCGCCGGCCCAATCCATGCGCGCGTACACGCTGGTGGCGCGACCGAACAACCACAGCGCCTGATCGACCAGGTGGGCTCCCAGGTCTCGCAGCAGTCCACCGGTCGGTCCGAGTTCGAGCGTGGCGGGTTCGTCGAGATCGAACCTCGACTCCACTCGCCAGATCCGGCCGAGCTTGCCGCTGTCGATCACGCCGCGCAGAGTCAGGATGTCGGCGTCCCACCGCCGGTTCTGGAAAACACTGAGAAGTACTCCGGCGTCGGCCGCGGCATCCACGAGGTCCTGTCCGCCCCGGGGGTCGGGCGCAAAAGGTTTGTCGGCAATGACGTGCACACCGCGCGCGACGGCCTCGAGAACCAGCTCCCGACGCGTCTCGGGTGGGGTCGTGATGGTGACGGCGTCCACGCCCGCATCGATCAGTTCGGTCAGGCTGCCGTACACCGGCGTGCCCGGCGCATCGAGTTCGACCTGAGCCGCACGTTCGGGAGAACGCGTGACGATGCCGACGAGTTCGACCCCTTCTGCCGCTTGTACGAAGGGCACGTGAAAGTACCGCCCCCCGACGCCGTATCCGACAACTCCCAGACGCATGAGATCTCCTTTTGTTAGGACAACCGTACACATTACGCGTCAGCGAAGTGCGTAACCACCGTCGGGATACAACGTGGAGCCTGTCGTGTACCCACTGGTGAGGAGGTAGACGACGGCATCGGCAACCTCGGATTCCACCCCGACCCGCCCCAGTGTGGTCGCGGACGCGAACTGTTCGAACGCGGGGATGCGGACGTCGTCGGGTCTGCTCCGCCACAGATGTCCGTCGATCGTTCCCGGCGACACCGAGTTCACTCGAATGGGCGCGAGCTCTACCGCCAATCCCCTACCGAGGCCTTCGATCGCAGCATTGGCCGCGACGTACGCAGGAGCCGCTCCCGGTGGCCTGACACTGGCAGCACCGGCCATCAACACTATCGATGCGTCACTGGTCAGCGTGTTCACCGCAGCTTTGACCACGCGGTACTGACCCCAGAATTTGGATTCGAACGCCGACGCCGCGTCCGCTTCCGACAGCTCGCGAAGCGAACCCGTCACATAGGTCGCGGCAGTGGTGAACAAACCGTGCACCGAGTCGAGCTCGGCGAAGAAGTCCTCCACCGATGCGGGTGACGACGTGTCGACCACTTGCCACCTCGCGCGTTCGCCCAGTGCGTCCGCCGCCTTCTCGAGGGTCGACGATGTACGGCCGCCGAGGACGACCGATCCGCCTGCCCCGACGACTTTCTCGGCCACCGCATAGCCGATTCCGGTTGCGCCACCGATCAACACGACCGTTCTACCCGCCAGGTCACTCACGTCGCCATCTCTCCTCGTGTTCTTCGACTGCACCGAACCTGTTTTCGACACAGCACGATCGGAGGTCTAACAGAGCAGGCGATCGAAGGGGAGGGCTGAACTCGAGTTGATTTTTATGTCTGGGCCTTGCGACGGTTGTTCCAGGCGATATCCACTCTGCGGTCCCAAAGTATGTGTTTCAATCGACTCGCGGTATCGATCGGAGGGGTGGAACACGATGACCAGTGCGCTGACATCGTCCGAGGTGCACTACGAGTGGGCCGTCGACGCGATGGAATCACTCGCCGTCAAGGGCATCGTCAAGGTCGTGATCGCGTTCGCGACACTTGCCATGGCAGTTGTGGTCACGCTGGAAATGGTGTTCGGCTACGGCGCAACGACACCCATCCCCTCCGCAGTCCAGTGGATATCGATGATGACGGCCTATGCGATGGGGCTGTTCTGGCTGTTCGGCCCGTGGCCAACGCTGAACCAGGCATTCGCGTTCGTCACGATTGCCAACATCGCCATCTTCTCCGCGACGATCGTTGCCGACTTTCCGCCGGAGATCACCCTCGGAAAGACAGCGTTCTTCATCGAGATCGGGATGTTCGTCGGATTCTTCTTCGAGAAGTGGATGCTCGCCGCGCACATTCTGTTGTGCGTTGCCGCCACCACCTTCATCGCCGTGTACGTCGTCGCCTACAAGGACGTGGCGGTCTTGATGTCCTTTGTCGTCTGGTCTCCCGTGGTGGTCTCCATCGGCGGCTTCGTACTTCTACTGCACTTCGCAGCGCGATCGATGCGGCTCGAATTCGAGTGAGCCCACCAGCTCAGTCGAGCGCCGCGACCAACGCAGGCAGGCCGAGTGCCGCCGTCGTGCGTAGGCGGTGGTCGGCCATGTCGGAAATCTCGGTTTCCACCGGATTGATCTCGACGACGACGGCACCCGTGCTGCGAGCCATCGCTGGCAGGCCGGCGAACGGAAACACGACACCGGACGTGCCGACGACGAGCACGAGGTCCGCGTGTTCCACCGCGGAGACCGCTGCCGTCCACTGATCCTGAGGGAGCGGTTCTCCGAACCAGACCGCCCCCGGCCTCATCGGCCCGCCGCAGAACGGGCATTCGGGAGGAACGACGCGTTCAATTTCCTCGTCGACCACGTCCGCCTCCGGCTGCGAGTGCACTCCGCACTCCGAGCACCGGGGATCGAACAGACTTCCGTGCACGTGAGCGATCACGTGCGAGCCCGCTCGCTCGTGCAGGTCGTCCACGTTCTGCGTGGCAATGTCGAGATGTGTGCGTTGTTGCCACTCCGCCAGGGCCAGGTGCCCCGCATTGGGCGCGGACCGCCGGACCAGTTCGGCCCGCCAGCGGTACCACCCCCACACGAGGTCGCTGTCACGCGCCCAGCCCTCGGGGCTGGCGAGATCGGCGGGATCGAACTGCGACCACAGGCCGGTGTGGGCGTCACGGAACGTCGCGATTCCCGACTCCGCCGACATTCCTGCGCCCGTCAGAACAGCGACACGGGTTGCCGTGCGCGCGAGGTCGATCACTGCACCGGGAAGCTCCGCGTTCACGCGAGCCAGTCTCGCACGAGATCAGGGCTGGTACCGACGTGCGTGCTCCTCGACGCGTGCGCGGTGATCGGCCCAGAACGCAGTCTCGTCCGGCGGCATGTTCTCGTTGCCGAGCGTGAGGCCGACCGATCCGTCGATCAACTCTCGAAGGATGTCGGCGTGCCCTGCATGTCGGTCCATGTCCGCGATGACGTGTACGACGATGCGGTGCAAGGTGACGGTGGCCCGTTCACGAGGCCAATGCGGGACCACGCCGGTGGCGTCGAGCGGAAGCTCGGCGATGGTGCGGTCCGAGTGTTCCCAGATCTGTCGGTACAGCCCGACGATGTACTCCGTGGATTCGTCGGCCTTGGCCCACAGGTCTGCGTGCGGGTCCTCGCCCTCCTCTGCCCACGGCACCGCTTCGTGGAAGGGCCGGTCGAACGTCCAGCCGAAGTATCCGAGTTCGACGACGGTGAGATGCTTGATCAGACCGAGCAGGTTGGTGCCGGTGGGTGTCATCGGACGACGCATGTCGTACTCGGACAAGCCGTCCAGTTTCCAAAGGAGTGCAGTGCGTCCTGCCTGCAGGTACCTCTGCAGATCTTCCTTGGCCGATTCCGTCATGCCTCACAGCCTCGCAGACCCGTCCGACACGTGCAGCTCGTCGCGTTTCATTACCGTTTCGAGACCCGCAGACCCGAAACGGACACTACGGACTCCGTCGAATCTCGTTGGGGGACAAGATATCGCAAGGAGATTCGAGGCGTCTCGTTATGCAATCGTTATGTTTGTTACGAATTCGTTATTGTTCGTGCATCCCTACGGATACCTTGTTCCGTCACGATGATTGCAGCGAACAACTATCGACTCGGGAGGAACAGATGACGCACGTTCTACTCGACCAGGAGACCGAGGTACAGAGCTCGGCGTCGGCATCGACACTGGTCGTGTCCGGTGACATCGATCTGATCACTGCACCGTCCTTCGCTCGTCGTCTGAGCGAGGCCCTCGAGCAGAATCCACACGTCGAGCTGGACATGTCCGGTGTCACGTTCTTCAGCAGCGCAGGAGTCGACGTGCTCGCGTCGGTCGACACGGCTGGGGGCCGGACGCTGACGATCACCTCCTGCCCCCTCGCGGTCGGGCGAACGCTGGACGTGCTCGGATGGCCGTCTCATCTTCGTCTCCTCGCGAGCGCATCACACGCGTGATCCTTTCGCCCCACACGAGAACAGCAGGTACACGGTGAGCTCCCCTCGGTTCGCTCCTGGTGACGTGATCCCGGTCGAGCTCGACCCGGGGCGCACCACCTCTCGCTCGACGGGGGTTCTCGCCGACGCAGTCGTGATCGACCACGTCGCGTTCTCGCGCAATCCGGCATCGGTTCTCAGCACCGTCGAATCGGCGCGTGCGCAAGCGCGGCCGGTCGCGCTCGACGGTGTCGGCACGGGACCGGAGTCACTTGCCCTGCTTCCGCTGATCGAGCCGGATGTCATCATCCTCGCGCCCGAGATGACCGGTAGCGCGACCGACGTCGCCGCGGCCAGAGCACTGCACGTCCTTGCTGCCCAGGCCGAGCGCACCGGAGCTGTCGTGGTGGCGCGGGGCGTGGATTCCGATCGAGACCGGGACAGAGCACTGGCGCTCGGAGCCACGTTCGGCCTGGGCGATCTCTTCCGTGCCGACGGTGGCGACGTGCGCCCGGACGCGGTGACACCACCTACGTGGAACACCCCGTCCAGCGATCACACGTCCGCGTTCGTCATCGCGTCGACCGACCAGACGACGACGGTCAGCACGAAGAAACTGCTCGTGCAGATGAGCATGCACATCGAGGCACAGGCTTCCGACGCAGGTCCGGACACATTGGTGCTGGGGACATTTCAGCATTCCCGGCACTTCACTGCGCGCACGAGGCGCAGATGGCGCACCCTCGCGGGCCGGACCGCGTACACCGGCGTCTACGGCATCGGCCTCGGAGAGCTGGCAGTGCCCGGCATCGTCGGGTCGTCTCTCGACGCCTCGGACGACCTGGTCGACGAATGGAATGTCGTGGTGCTCGGGCAGTTCTTCTGCTGCGTACTGTCGGCCCGGGACCTGCACCGAGGCGAGGACGATCCGGACCGCGAGTTCGAGTACGCCATCACGCACGACCGGGCGACGGTCGTGCGGTGCGCTCGGACCGTGTTGTCACGGTCCGAGCCCCGCTGACTCTCGTGGTTCGGCCGACCGGTCAGGATCCGATCGGTTGACCGAAGAGGCCGGCAACCAGATCGCCGACGACGTCCTGCCACACCGGCCAGGTCCGTGAGTCCAGAGCCATCGAGCCGACGTCGGTGGTGCGGCAGCCCGGCTCGGCCGGCACTCCGGCAAACCGGTCGCGGAGCCACAGCAGCGCACTCGGCGCAGCAACCACTTCGAGGGTGAGGTGTTCGCTGAAGTGGTCACGCGTGTAGGTGACGCTCGCGTTCGGGTCGGCGCAGTACGTGTCGACGAGCGTGTTCACCGGCCCGACGGGTACCAGCCAGTCCGGGTTGGATTGGTACATGTACATGGGGAATCGGGGGACGGACTTGCCCATCTGCAGCTTGGCGAGCGCGCTCTGCGCTACCGGCTCGCGAAGCGGATCGCCGGGAGTGTCGAACAGCCCCTTGAGGTTCACGAACGGTGCGATGGCCGAGTTCCATCCGATGCACAGGTTCTGCTTCGCGCCGAACATCGCTTTGCCCAAGGGGTTGAGCTTCTGGTCGATGAACTGCGCGAGCTCGGGATCCTCACGGGAGACTCCGATGATGCCGGATGCCACGATTCCTGCACCGAGCGCGTTGTTCGAGTTGTCGACGAGCGCACCCACATCGGCCACGATTCCGCCTTCGGCGGCCCCGACGATGTTCAGGTCGGGGGCGTAGCTTTCGTGCAGCTCGGCGGCATGACCTGTCGCGATGGATCCGCCGGAGTACCCCATCATTCCGACCTTCGTCGCGCGTCCGTCCAGCCCGAGCGGGTCGAAGTTCTCGGCGGCACGGATTCCGTCGAGGGTGATCCGCCCGGCGAGTGGGCCGGCCGCGAAGGCCGAGTTCGGCCCTTGGTGGTCGGGCACCACGACGGCCCAGCCCTGGGCCAGGGCGGCCTGGATCTCGAGGAACTGTGCTCCTCCGGTGATCGCTCCGGTCAGCGGCCAGGGAATGGAGCCTTGCTGCAGCACGTACGACGACGCACAGTAGGCACCCAGTGAGTCCTCGGCGATCTGGAAGGACAGCAGTGGCCTGCCCGGAACGTATCCACGGGGCTTGAGCACGGTGGCCACCGCCGGGATCGCTTCGTCGCGACTGTCGTTGGACCGGTACGACAGTTGCCAGGCGTCGACGTTGACCGGGAGGACACCGAGGTTTGCCACGTTCACCGGCCGAGACGCAATGATCTGGCCGGGATCGGCAGCGGAGACGATCGACTGCTCCGGCGAGTAGAACACCGTATCGAACTCCGGAATCGCCGGGAACGCCGGCTGCGCTACCACTGGCGGCGCGGTGGCGGTCACCGCGACGGCGACGCTTGCAGCCGCAACCACACCGAGAACCACTCTTCGAACGGACATTCAGCCTCCCCGAAAAACAAGTTAGATGTATTTGTCTAACTTGGACTCCGTGGAGAGTAGATCAGAAGTGATGTGGATTACAACCACCTGATCCCGTGGCCGCTCGCGGGCTCGGCTCTTGCCCTCAGTGCAGGAGCAACGAGTCGAGGAACCCGACCATGATGTTCGTGAGGTCCTCGACATCGGGTCGCGGATCCGCCGTGCTCCATTGCTGCACGAGCGCGATGAGGGCCCCGATGAACGCCGTCGACGCCATCTCGTAACCGCCCGGCGGCACGTAATCCTCACCCACCGCCGACCGGACGGTCAGCGCGAAGAACTCGCGCCACACCGCGCGCTCGGCCAACCGATGCTCGTCCATGCGACGACTGACGCCGACACTGTCCACGAACGAGATACGGGCCCTGCGTGGATCTTTGCCGATCGACTCGACGTACGCCCCCATCGCCGCCGTAGCCAGCTCGTGCGTGTCGGAGGTCGTACACCGCGCGACCGCCTGCGTCGTTGCTGCCTTGGCGTCCGCCTGGATCGAGTCGTACAGCGCGATGAGCGCGTCCTCTCGGCTCGCGAACTCGTCGTAGAACTGCCTGCGCGCCAACCCGGCCGAACGACACAGGTCCGCAACAGAACTGGCTGTGTATCCCTTCTCGGAGAACACGTCGAGCGCGGCGGCGAGAAACTGCGACCGTCTCCGGGAACGACGATCCTCGACGGCGATGCCGCCATAGGTTCGATTGTCGCCGTCCGCGGTGCTCACCGGACGAGTTTAGCCGTGACGGCGGCGTTCCAACCGGACGACGACGGCCTTGGACACCGGAGTGTTGGATTTGCGCGCGACGTGGTCGAGAGGAATCAACGGGTTGGTCTCCGGGTAGTACGCTGCCGCGTTTCCGCGAGGCGTGGAGTAGGCGACGATTCTGAACCGGTCGGCACGACGCTCGGCGACGGTGCCGTCGGGAAGTGGCCACTCGGAGACGAGGTCCACCACCTCCCCGTCGACGAATCCCATCGACGCGATGTCGTCGGGATGGACGAACACCACCCTTCTGCCACCTTTCACGCCGCGATAGCGATCGTCGAGGCCGTAGATGGTGGTGTTGTACTGGTCGTGGCTCCGCATGGTCTGCAGCATCAGCCGCCCCTCGGGGACCGGCAACCACGTCAACTCGTTGACCGCGAAGTTGGCCTTGCCGGTGGAGGTGTGAAAGGTACGACTGTCGCGGGGAGGATGCGGAAGCCCGAACCCTTCCTTCTGCCGGACCTTGCGATTGAAGTCCTCGAACCCGGGGACGACCCGGGAAATGGAGTCCCGAATCCTGTCGTAGTCGTCACGGAAGCTCCCCCACGGCACCGAATGCCCCGGCCCGAAAAGCTTTTCGGCGATTCCGCACACAATGGACACCTCGGATCGCATGAATGCGCTCGACGGCCGAAGGCCACCGCGCGAGGCATGCACCATCGACATCGAGTCCTCGACGGTCACGAACTGCTTGCCCGACGCCTGCACGTCGCGGTCGGTCCGTCCGAGCGACGGCAGGATCAGAGCGCTTCGTCCGTGGACCAGATGGCTGCGGTTCAGCTTGGTCGAGACCTGAACGGTCAGGGAGCAGTTGCGGAGCGCCGCTTCGGTGACGGCGGTGTCCGGTGTCGCCGAGACGAAGTTGCCGCCCATGCCCATGAAGAAGGTGCCGCGGCCGTCGCGCATCGCTCGGATCGAGTCGACGGCGTCGAGTCCATGGTCGCGGGGAGAGTGGATGCCGAACTCGTCGTCGAGTGCCGCGAGAAACGACTCGGGCATCTTTTCCCAGATGCCCATGGTGCGATCACCCTGGACGTTCGAATGTCCACGCACGGGGCAGACACCGGCCCCTGGCTTTCCGATCATCCCCCGCAGCAACAGCAGGTTCACTGCTTCCTCGATGGTCGCGACGCCGTGGGTCTGCTGCGTCAGCCCCATCGCCCAGCAGACGATCGTCTTCTCCGAGTGGACGAGAGCCTCCGCGGTGTCGCGGATCTCGCGCATCGACAGCCCGGTGGCCTCCAGCACGACGTCCATGTCCACACCGCGGATATGGTCGATCCAGTCGTCGAATCCCGCCGTGTAGGTCTCGACGAAGGCCCGGTCGATCACGGTGCCCGGCGCCTCGTCGTCTGCGTCGACGAGCATCTTTCCCAGGCCCTGAAACAGCGCCATGTCCCCGCCCAGCCGGATCTGCAGGTACTCGTCGGCGATGGCGACGCCGTCCCCGACGACACCGCCGACCTTCTGCGGATCCTTGAACCGCCTCAGCCCGGCCTCGACCAACGGATTGATCGCGATGACCTTCGCTCCGTTGCTTTTTGCCTTCTCCAGGGTGGACAGCATGCGGGGATGGTTCGTGCCGGGATTCTGGCCTGCGATGAGGATGAGGTCGGCGTTCTCGATGTCCGGAACCGACACCGAGCCTTTGCCGATTCCGATCGACGCGCTGAGCGCACTCCCCGAGGATTCGTGGCACATGTTGGAGCAGTCCGGCATGTTGTTGGTACCGAAGGACCTGATCAGTAGCTGGTACAGGAAGGCAGCCTCGTTCGACGTACGTCCGGAGGTGTAGAAGATCGCCTGTTCCGGGGTGGCGAGTTGCCTGAGCTCGTCGGCGATCATGCGCTCGGCGCTGTCCCAGTCGATCTCCTCGTAGTGGGTCGCTCCCGGCCGCAGCACCATCGGGTGCGTGATGCGACCTTGCTGGCCGAGCCAGTACTCGGTCCGCCCGAGCAGGTCGTCGATCGAGTGCGTCGCGAAGAAGTCCGGTCCGACCGTTCTCCTGGTCGCTTCTTCGGCGACCGCTTTCGCGCCGTTCTCGCAGAACTCGGCGTGCTTGCGGTGTCCGGGAGTCTCCGGCCATGCGCACCCCGGGCAATCGAAACCCCTGCGCTGATTGAGTTTTGCCAGCGAATACGCGGTGCGGCCGGGGCCCATCTGCTCGACGCCTCGCTGCAGGGACACGAGCACGGCCGGAACGCCCGCTGCGTAGGACTTGGCTTCGGTGACGACGATGGACTTCTCGTCGTACTCGTACTCGTGGGCTGACACTCTACGACGGTGCACCATCGCGACCGCACACGTCCAAGACGTGGCTCCTACCGAGCGATAGGCGACGCCGATGAAGCCCGGTCGAGCCCGCGAGCGGTGTTCTCCAACGCCCGGATCAAGCTGGATCCCTGACTGTCCCTGGCCGTCACCAGTCCGATGACCGGCGCGTCCAGCGCGCTCGTCAACGGGGTACACCGAAGCCCCGGTGGTTCTCCGAACACCTGACGCCACACGCGCGGAACGACGGACGCCCACTGCCCGGTCTTCACGTGCGCGTACAGCGAGGCGATGGAGTCGGTCTCGATCTGCGGCGTACTGGCGGCACCGTCGTAGGCGAAGAACTCGTCGAGGATTCTGCGTCCACGCATCATCGACGGCAGCGTGCACATCGGAAACTGTGCGGCGTCGCGCCAGGTGACACCGTCCTCCCGAAACGGACCGAAGTCGGCCGCGGTCAACAGGTCGTAGTACTCGCGGTAGAGGGGAAAGGTCCGGTACCGTTCGTGGACATCGTCGTCCAGGTAGGTGATACCCCCGTCGAGCTCGAAACGGTCGATGCGGCCGGTGATCTCGTCGGACGGGAGATCCTCCGACAGTGAGACGGTCACCAACGGATGGTGCAGACACAGTGGTCCGGTCAGGTCGGCCACTGTCGCCGACGCCGTGGGCACCACGCCCAGACGTACCGCGCCGGTGACGCCGGACCGCAGAGTTGCCGCTTCCTCCTGAAGGGACTTCTGGTCGGCGACGATACGGCGCGCCCACCGGACGATCTGTTCGCCCTCGGGGGTGAGTCCCTCGAACTTGTGGCCCCGGACGATCAGTGGAAGGTCGAGCTCGACTTCGAGCTTCCGGATCGCTTCGGACAGCGCCGGTTGCGAGACGTGGCATGCCTGAGCCGCGCGTGTGAAGTGACGTTCACGCGACAGCGCCACGAGATATTCGAGTTGCCGGAAGAGCACGCCGTCACCCCCGTTCGGCGGGACCGGTCGTCCCTCGGACCACCAGGCGCGGCCGGAGAACGCTCGACGACACCTCGGTGCGGTCGTCGTCGAGGCGTGAGGTTGCTGCGCTGATCGCGCGGCGCGCCTGCTCCTTGGGTTCCTGACTGACGGTGGTCAGGTCGATGTGGGCCATTCTCGCCAGCGTGCTGTCGTCGTACCCGGTCACCGAGATGTCGCCGGGAACGGAGACTCCTCGTCTCTGCAGCGCGTCGAGCAGGCCGACTGCACTGCGGTCGTTGGCAGCGACGATCGCGGTGGGAGGCTCGATGCCTCCGTCGAGGAACGCGTCGACGGCGGCGGGCGCGTAGTTCTCGGTGAAGTCGCCCTCGACAACGGCCATGTGTTCGTCCAGCCTGTGACGGTGCATCGCGCGGCGGTAGCCGGCCTGGCGGTCCTTGCCGATCGACCCGTACCCACTGAAATGCGCAATTCTGCTGTGCCCCAGCGACACCAGGTGATCGACGACGTCGCTCATTCCCCGCGAGTCCCCCGCCCGCACGGCGTCGACTCCGCCGATTCGTCGACCTACCGCGACGATCGGCACCCGCCCTGCCCACGCTCTGAGGTCGACATCCGACGCGGCGGGCCCGAGCAGAACCACTGCCTCACAGCGGAAGTCGAGGAGTGTCTCCATGACGGCGGCTTCGGCGTGCGTCGGCGTGACGGCACCGAGCACCACCTCGTACCCGACCTTGTCCGCCTCGGCCACCATGTGCTCGACCATCTCCGCGTGGAACGCATTCCTGATGTCGGTCATGACGCCGATGAGGTGTGTGCGCCGGAGGGACAGCAGAGCTGCGGTTCGATTCGGTCGGTAGTCCATCTCCTCCGCGACGGCGAGGACCCGGGCCTTCGTCTCCGCGCTGGGACCCGGAACTCCACGAAAGATCATGGACACCAGGGCCTTGGACACCCCTACCTTGTCGGCGATGTCCTGCATGGTCACCGATCTTCCGGCGTTCATGTCTTCTCGTCTCCGTTCCCGCCCGTGAGAGCGTGTCGAACTGCGGCAACGCCGTCCTTGACATCCGCGCGATCGGTGACCCATAGTATCCCTACTAGACCGGTCAAATAGACCGGGACACCTGATCTCGCTTCGAGAGAAGAAGAAAGTAGTCACCCTCATGACAGAGAACTCGCTCGGTGTAGCCGTCATCGGTGGCGGTATGGCCGGACGCGCCCATGCCGCCGGGTACCGGATGGCGTCGACGCTGTTCGGCACCGACCGCCCGGATGTGCGTTTGGTGGCCATCGCGGACACCAACAAGGGTGTCGCGGACGATACCGCCAAGCGGTACGGCTACGAGCGCGCCGAGTACAGCTGGCAGGCGATCGCCGAGGCACAGGACATCGATGTCGTGTCCGTCGTCGTCGCCAATCACCTGCACCGTGAGATCGTCGAGGGCCTGCTCGCTGCAGGCAAGAACGTGCTGTGCGAGAAGCCGCTGGCAGGGTCGCTGGCGGATGCGGAGTCGATGGTCGCCGCGGCCGCGGCATCGAGCGGTATCGCCTCGGTGGGCTACACCTACCGCCGGTCCCCGGCCGTGCAGGCCATCGCCGACGAGCTCGCCGCCGGTCGCCTCGGTGAGATCGTGCACTTCGACGGCCGCTACCGCGCCGATTACTCCCTCGATCCGAGCGGGCCGATCACCTGGCGGTACCGCGGCGGGCAGGGAACCGGTGCACTCGCCGATGTCGGCAGTCATCTGATCGATCTCGCCGAGTACGTCGCCGGACCGATCGTCGAGGTCCGCGGGGCGCAGTTCTGCACCGTCGTCACCGAACGCCCCGTCCCGGTCGGGGTCACCTACGGTCACACCAAAGCCGAAACCACCGGGGAGACGGCGCCGGTGGAGAACGAGGATATCGCCACCTTCACCGCGCAGTTCGCCGGCGGATTCGTCGGAACCTTCTCCGCCTCGCGGGTCTCGCACGCCAATCCCGACGGACTGTCCTTCGATGTGTTCGGCACGCGCGGGTCGGCGTCGTGGGCGCTCGAGCGAGCCGCGGAGTTCCACATCTCCACCACCGACATCGACGAGACGGTCAACGGCCGCCGTCAGGTCATCATCGGACCCCAGCACCCCTACATCCAGGGCGGGCTGCCGATGGACGCCGGCGGCGTCGGGCACGGCAAAGCCGAATTCTTCGCCTACCAGGCACGGGCATTCCTCGACCAGGTCGCCGGACTGACCGGCCTGCCCCCGCTCCCGGACTTCGCGCACGGACTGCGCGGCATGCAGATCGTCGCCGCCATCGCCGAATCCGCTGCCGCGAACGGCACCGCAGTCAAGATCTGACCCACCCTCTACTCGCAAGGAAGCTCACGATGAAACTCGGCGTCTACAACGCGATCCTGCACGACAAGTCCCTGCCCGACGCCATCGCGACGGTGGCCTCACTCGGTCTCGAAGGCATCGAGATCAACTCCGGTGGATTCCTGCCACCGGTGCACATTCCGGTCGACGACCTGCTCGCCGGCACCATCAGCCCAGCCGACTACCTCGCGGTGTTCGAGGGCACGGGCGTCTCGATCGCCGGCCTGAACTGCAACGGCAACCCACTGCACCCCGACCCGGAGGTCGGCCCCGAGGACGCCGAGGACCTGCGCAAGTCCATCCGTGTCGCCGGTCTGCTCGGCATCGACCGGGTGGTGACGATGTCCGGTCTGCCCGCAGCCCACGAGGGTGGGACGTGGCCGGCATGGCATGTCAACACCTGGGATTCGGGATACCTCGACTCCTCCGATTACCAGTGGGATCAGGTCGCGGTGCCGTTCTGGAAAGAGATCGACGCTCTCGCCCGTGAGCACTCAGTCAAGGTCGCCATCGAGATGCACCCGCAGAACCTGGTGTTCAACCCACCGACGCTCAAGCGCCTCGTCGACAAAGGCGGCCTGAGCAACGTCGGCGCCGAAATGGACCCCTCGCACCTGTTCTGGCAGGGCATCGACCCGGTCAAAGCCATCGAATGGCTCGGCCCCCTGGTCTTCCACGCCGCAGCCAAGGACACCCGAATCAACCCCGACTGCGAGATCTACGGAGTCCTCGACGACCGATTCACCCGCGCACCGCAGGACGGACCCCGCACCAGCCTCGGCGGCAAGCACTACGTCAACATCTGGCCGCAGGACTCCGCGTGGGACTTCGTCGCCGTCGGCAACGGACACGACGTCGACTTCTGGACCCGGTTCCTGCGCGCCCTGCACACCGTGGACCCCGACATCGCCGTGAACATCGAACACGAGGACACCGCCTACGGCCCCCTCGAAGGGCTACAGATCGCCGTCGACACCCTCAACAAAGCCAAAGCGAACCTCTGATCGCACTGTCCCGTGTACTACCCGCTCGACTTGAAAAGCCCTCCCGGAGAATGTCTCCGGGAGGGCTTTTCAAGTGGTCACCATGGAAGTCGCGCCACTGCGTTACCTATAGCACTGTCTCGAACTCTTCTCCTCTTCATGCAAATCCTGGTCGAGGCTGTGTCCTTCGACGCCTCCGCTCGGGCACGATCACCGCGAGGATTGGTGAACACTCGATTGCCGCAGCGGCGATGCTCTCCCACTGTGTGTGAAGTGCACGTGGATGCGCCAAGGCTATTGGGGGCGCGAGGGCAGGAATACTGCTGCGATGACGGCGCCGATTGCTGTGACAGTTGCTGCGACGTAGGAGCCTGCGGTGAGGCCGTCGAGAAATGCGGTGTTGGCAGCGGTGGTGATTGCGTCCGCTGTGGACGAATCGCCCGCTGCGCGTATCTGTTCGGAGGCGATGACGGCGCCGCCTATGGAGTCTTGTACGGCGGATGTGGCGTCGTCGGGCAGGTTCGATGCGGTGTCGGATGTGGTCAGTCCGGAGGTGTACAGCGAGGCGTAGACGCTGCCGATGACAGCGACGCCGAGGGTGCCGCCCACTTCTCTGGTGGCGTCGTTCATGCCGGAGCCGATGCCTGCTTTCTCTTTCGGGACGGCGCCCATGATGGCTTCGGTTGCCGGTGCCGATGTCAGGCCTAGTCCGAGTCCGAGGGGAATCATCTGACCGGCGATTTCGAGGTAGCTGGTGGCGGTGCTGAGCGTGGAGATCCATGCGAACGCCGAGGTGAACAGGATCAGGCCGACGGAGACGGCGATTTTGTTGCCGATGCGCACTGCCAGGACTGTGCCGAGGACGGAGCCGACAGCGATCGATGCTGCGACGGGTATGAACTTCAGGCCCGTCTCCAGTGGACCGTATCCGCGTACAAGTTGGAAGTACTGCGATATGAGGAATATGAAGCCGAACAACGCGAAGTAGGCGAAGGTGACCGACGCGCTTGCGGCGGTGAATCGCATGTTGGCGAAGAGGGTGACGTCGATCATCGGGTCGTTGTGATTGCGTTCCCACAACACGAGAGCGACGAAGAGCGCGGCTGCGAGGGTGAATCCTCCCAATGAGGCGATACTGGCCCAGCCGTGTTCGGGGGCTTCGATGACGGTGTAGACGAGGGTGCCGACGGCGAGCACGGACAGGACGAGGCCGCCGACGTCGATGCGCGGTGTGCTCGCGTCACGAGAGGTCGTCACGATGACGAGCACTGCGGTGATGGCTCCGAGGGCTGCAACGGCAAGCGCCAGGAAGACGCTGCCCCACCAGTAGTGTTCGAGTAGCCAGCCGCCGAGGATCGGTCCACCTGCGACGCCGACTCCGGTTGTTGCGCCCCAGATTCCGATCGCTTTTGCTTTGGCTGCTCGTTCGGTGAAGACGTTCGAGAGGATGGACAGGGTCGTCGGGTAGACGAATGCGGCACCGAGGCCCATCAGAGCTTGCCAGGCGATCAACTGTGCGGCGCTGTCGGCGAACGAGGCCCCTACTGCTCCGCCGCCGAAGATCGACAGGCCGAGGATGAGGGCGCCTTTGCGGCCGTAGCGGTCACTGAGGCTGCCGAATGCGAGGACGAAAGTCGCGAACAGGAGATTGTAGGCATCGACGATCCATTGGAGCTGTCGGTTGTCGGCGCGCAGTTCGAGCGCCAGAGAGGGGAGCGCGACGTTGATGGCGGTTGTGGCGAGGCTGATGGCCAGCGTCGCCGAGCACAGCACGATCAGTACCGGTAGGCGGGAGGGGGCTCGCAGTTGCAGTGGGGAGGTCACCGCTTGATTATTTCAAGTACAAGGTTCAGAAAGTCAAGTGTAAGCTTCGATCGTGAAGTCCTACGGTGAATTCTGTGCACTCGCTCGCGGTCTCGATGTGGTCGGTGATCGATGGACGATGTTGGTGGTGCGGGAGTTGCTGATCGGGCCGAGCAGATATTCGGACTTGCATCGGTCCCTGCCTGGTATTGCCACGAATCTGCTGGTTCAGCGGCTTCGCAGTTTGGAGGAAGCGGGAATTGTGGTGTCCACCGAGGAGGCGGCGCCGGTGTCGTCGCGGGTCTACTCGTTGACCGAGTGGGGTAGAGGTTTGCAGGCGCCGTTGGTCGAACTCGCCAGGTGGGCGTCGCCGCTCATGTCCGCCGGTGCAGGCGCGGATCACAGCCGCGGTCGGTGGCTGGTGTTCTCGGTCATGGCGCTGTTTCCGAAGCCCGAAGCCCTCCCTGCGAAGAAGCGGTTTCCGACGGTCACTGCGCGCATCGACGCTGACGGTGAAAGCGTGCTTGTGACGTCGGACATGTCGGGAGTGAACGCGACCGTCACGTGTTCTGGTGCACCTGCTGATGTCACCGTGACCGGAACGTCGGAACAGGTTTTCGCGACGCTGTCGGGTTCGACCGCGCGGCGCCCGCAGGCTGTGGTGTCTGGACCGGACACCAAAGTCGGACTGCTACGTCAGCTGACGGCGCTCGCTCTGACGGCATAGCCTGCGTTACCGCGTCGCGTCTCGCGCGGTGAGCGTGCCTCGGTCGCTCGAGCTTGATCTCGGCGCGTTGTGCCGGGCTTCATGACGGTGCTGCGTGCGAGGCGAGTTCTACTGCTCGCGGGATCACATTGTGGCGAAACCCGATTCGGTCGGTGATGGGACGGATGAGTCCGGGTATGCGGGCGGCGAGGGCGTTCGAGCGGGTGGGGACGATCATGTCGGATCGATTCTCGATTCCTGTCACCGCGGCGGCGACGACGGTGTCCAGTGGGATCATCTTGAACAGGCCCGCGCGGTTGCCGCCCCACAACGTGGTGGCCACTGGGTCCGTTTGCACGGCGTCCATCATCGGTGTCTGGAAGAACGTCGGGTGAAGGCTTCCGACCCCGACGCCACGGTGACGCAGTTCAAGGCGAGTCGCGTCGCACAGCGCCCAGACGCCCGCTTTGCTTGCGACGTACGGGCCGTTCAGTGGCGAGTGGACGAAGGCGGCCATCGAGGAGATCGCCAGCAGATATCCGCGCCGCTCGACGACGTGGGGCAGCGATGCTTTGAACGTTCGCCAGACTCCACTGAGGTTGACGTCGATGATTCGTTCCCACAGGGCAGGGTCCATCGATTCGAGCGGTTGCACAGCGGCGATGCCCGCGTTGGCAATCACAACATCGACTCGCCCGAAATGTCGGGCCGCCGAGCCGACCGCCGACTGGATGCTGTCGAGGTCGGTGACGTCCACGGCCCACCCCCGGGCAACGGCCGCCGGGCCGAGAGTGCGAGCTTGTAGGGCTGCCGCGTCGCCGTCCAGGTCGAGAAGGGCCAGATTGGCGCCGCGCGAGCGCAGTGCTGTCGCCAGGGCGGAACCGAGTCCGCCGGTGGATCCTGTGATGACGACTGTGCGGCCGGCAAGGTTGTAGTCGATCACGCTCGTGTGCCTTTCGTTTCGGTGTCATTCTTTTCGGTGACGGGAACGTGCCGACCCAGGAAGTCGAGTTGGTCGGCGATGTTGCGCTCGAAATCGGCACCGACGTAGATGTCGAAGTGGCCGGCGTCGTAGAGCTTTATCTCCGCGCGTGGAGAGCGTGCGGCGTACCGCTGGGTCGGGATCGGCGGTGCAACGCTGTCGCGCTCGCAGATGGCGTAGAAAATCGGGCACTTCACTTTGCTCGCACTGCGTCCCGGGAAATGGCGGACGATGTCGAGTCCGAATCGAGCTGCGACGTCTCGGCGTACGTCCATGCCCGGTGGGATCAGCGCAGTGATACCGGCAGCGCTGTCCGGACTGGTCATGAGCGAGGTCGACCCAGGCGGGCCGTAGGTGTCGATCATCACCGGCGGTCGGCCGAACTTGGCCCCGACGGCATCACGCACCGCGCGGCCGGTCACTTTCGCGGCGACAGGGAGGGGGATGGCTCGTGCTGCGGCGAGGCCGTCGGTGAACGGGCACTGAGTGATCACTGCGGCGACATCGGGGTTGCGTGCGGCGGTGACGATGACGTGTCCGCCGCCGAAGGAGGTTCCCCACAACACGATGCGGGCGGGGTCGACGGTGTCCAGGGTGCGCGCGTGGGCGATTGCGGCGTTCCAGTCGCCGAGTTGCGTATCGATGTCGAGAAGTTGCCGCGGCTCGCCGGTGCTTTCACCGAAGTGGCGGTAGTCGAACACGAGGCACAGGTAGCCCATGGCGGTGAACCGTCGAGCGAAAGCGTCGAGTCCCATCTCCTTGATTCCCCCGAGGCCGTGGCCCATCACGATGATCGGACGGCTTCTGCCGCCCTGGTGGGGCTCGTCGGTCGGTGTGTACAGCCAGGCGGCGCACTGGCCGTCGCCGGACGGGAATCGGTCGTCGGTGCGTGTCATAGGCACACAATATGTAAGAGGTTCCAAAAATGGAAGTAGTTACATGAATTGAATGGGCTACAGTTACGCGGTGATGGCCGAAACAGGAACGACGCGCACTCAACGGCGCGCAGCTGCCAACCGCCGGTCGGTGCTCGAGGCCGCACGCAGCATCATCGCTGCTCATGGCGTCGGGGCGCTCACCCTCGAGGCGGTAGCCGAGCAGGCGGATGTCGCTGTACAGACCATCTACAACCGTGTCGGGGGCCGCTCGGCGCTACTCACCGCAGTAGCGGAGGAGGCGCTCGACGAAAGTCGCGTCTACATGGACGCTGCGTACGAATCGGAAGGGACGGTGGAGGAACGCCTCCTGCTTGTCGCCGCCGCCTACGCACGGTTCGCGCGAGAACGTCCTCACGAATTCCGGATTCTGGTCGAACCGCCCGATGAATCCGACGCGGTCGAGCGGATCGCAGCGCTCACCCAGGCTCAGAACGCCCGCCTCGCAAAGGTTCTGAGGGAGGGCGCCCGCTCCGGATCGGTCAGAGCCGACTTGGATCCGGACGACCTCGCCACCACCCTGTGGGCGGCGTTGAACGGTCTGCTCTCGCTCGCCTGGCGACCGGGAAACCTGGGAGCCGATCCCGCGACGATCGACAGGCTCCTCGCCGTCTACCTCATGGCCGTTCGCGACGGGCTACGGGACCACGACCCGAGCTAGCAAAGTCCCGACGCACGATCCATTGCGGCGGCTGTGGCATACGTGCGCGCCCTACCGGTGTCGAGGGCGGGGCAGTAGCGCGAACGCATTTTCGGCGATCGATGTCATCCGGGCGGGGCTGTGGCCATGTGCGCCAACCACATCGAGTCCGCGGACGATGCTGATCAGAAGGTAGGCGAGGTCGTCGGGGTCCGCGTCGGCGTCGATGTCGCCGTGGCGTTGGGCGGCGCGCACGCATTCGGATACCGCGGTCACCATCGTCGAGAAGCAGGCGTTGGCAACGCGTTCCAACTCGGGGTCGGAGCTGCCCAGCTCGAGGGCTATTTTGGCGGCGAAGCACGCCGCCGCTGCTCGGTCGGGCGCGGGCGGAACGTCGGCAGCGAGAGGGACGCCGTTGACGGCGCGCAGCAGGAATTGGTGCAGCCGTTCTAGAGCACCGTCGTCCGGTCCGGCGAGCGCCTTGGGGACGAAATGCGCCAGCCGAGCGGAGTATCCGGACAGGGCTTGAAGCAACACGCCGTGCTTGCCGTCGAACGCGGCGTACAAGCTGCCGCGGCCCAGGCCGGTAGCGGCGCTGATGTCGTCGACACTCGTGCCGTTGTAGCCGGTGGTGCGGAACTGACGCTCCGCGGCATTGAGGACGTGTTCTCGGTCGAACGTTCGTGGTCGTGCCATGCCTCGAAGGTAGGCCGCGCCCGAGTAATTGACAAGTCAGTACAGAACCGCCTACGTTATGGAACATTGAGTACATAACCGAACGGGACCGACTCGCCCCTGGTTTGGGTCCACGGTCCGGCCGACCGCATCGGCCGCTGCACCGGTTCGCGCCCTCATGTGATTCGACCCCCGATACGCACTGTCAACCGACTGGCCCGCAGATTCGGACCCTTCTATCTCAGGAGTAACTGATGCCTTTACTTGCGAGAACACCCGTCACAGATATGTCGACTCCCTACCCGCGGCGGTGGTGGGCTCTGCTGGTGCTGTGTCTTAGTCTGCTGATCACGGTCATGGCGAACACGTCGCTGATCGTCGCCGCCCCCGATCTGACTGCGGATCTGGGCTTGAGCAGTAGCGATCTGCAGTGGGTCGTCGATGGATACACCGTCCCGTACGCGGCGCTCATGCTGGTGCTGGGCTCGATCGGTGACAAATACAGTCGACGTGGTGCGCTGATCCTGGGGCTGTCGCTGTTCGCCGGTGGTTCGATTATCGGCAGCATGGTCGACGAGACCACGATGCTGATCGCAGCCCGGGCAATCATGGGTATCGGAGCCGCTGTCGTGATGCCGGCCACGCTGTCACTGCTGGTAGCGACGTTTCCCCGCGACGAACGAGGCAAGGCCGTCACCGCATGGGCCGCAACATCCGGGGTGGCGGTTGCTGTTGGACCCCTGGTCTCGGGCTGGTTGCTGGAGGACCACGGTTGGGGTTCGACGTTCTTGATCAACGTCCCGATCGCGGCCCTCGCCGTCGTTGCAGCGCTCGTTCTGGTTCCGCCGTCGAAGGCCGAGAACATGGGCCGCATCGACTACGTGGGTGGTCTGCTGTCCATCGTCACCCTCGGTTCCTTGATCTACGGCGCCATCGAGGGTCCGCATTCGGGTTGGGACGCAGGCCCCGTCGCGGCCATCGTCGTTGCCGCTGTCGGTCTGGCGGGGTTCGTTGCCTGGGAGTTGCGTCATCCGCATCCGATGCTGAACGTCCGTAAATTCGCGCTGCGGCCGTTCACCGGTTCGATGCTCGCGGTGCTGGTCTTTTTCTTCGGAATGTTCGCGGTGCTCTACTATTCGACGCAATTTCTGCAGTTCGTCCTCGGTTACGACGCTCTCGCTACGGGCGTACGCCTGCTGCCGTTGGGCGCCGCTGTTTTTCTCGGATCTGCGATCACCGGGAAGTTCACTCCACAGTTGGGGGTCAGGGCGATGGTCGTCGGCGGATTGATCATCGGAACGGCAGGGATGTTCCTGCTCACCAGGATCGACGATGGCTCGACGTATATCGACTTCCTCACTCCGTTGCTGATGCTGGGCTTGGCTCTTGGCGTGAGCATCGCGCCGGCGACCGACACGATCATGGGGACCTTCCCAGAATCCGAGTTGGGCGTCGCAGGAGGTGCCAACGACACAGCGCTCGAACTGGGCGGGGCGCTGGGCATCGCAGTGCTGGGATCGGTGCTGGGCACCGCATATCGCGACGAACTGACCGACCTGGCGGCAGATCGGCTTCCTGCCGAAGCGATGCAGATCGCCAAGGACTCGGTCGGTGGTGGATTGGCGGTCGCAGAGCAGGTCGCGCAGAGTTCCGCTGCCGGACCCGAGACTGCCCGAGCAATCGTCGAGGCCGTCCAACAGTCCTTCGCCTACGCTGTCTCCCACACCAGCCTCATCGGTGGCATCGTCATGGCCACCGGAACAATGATCGTCCTCGCTGCTCTACCGGGCCGACGAACCCTCACGCCCACGAGCGTCGAGCCTCCCGTCGAGAGCTCTGTGACCGCTCGCCCAACCGACCCGACGCCCACCACACCAGTCAGAGGGTGACCCTGGATATGTCGAACAACCGGAGGCAGGAAACCATGACCGCTACGACACCGACTTACCAGAGTGATGCCGTTGCCGAGGAAATCGTCGATGTGGTGGTGATCGGCGGAGGCGCCGCGGGGCTCAACGGAGCACTGATACTCGCTCGTTCCCGGCGCTCGGTCGTCGTGATCGACAGCGGATCCCCGCGCAATGCACCTGCAGCGTCGATGCACGGGTTCATCGTCCTGGACGGAATGGCGCCGCAGGAGATTCTCCGCCGGGGCCGAGAGCAGGTGCGCCAGTACGGCGGCCTCGTCGTCGACGCCGAGGTGATGGCAGCCGAGCCTGCGCCCCCGTCCGCGCGCGGGGACCTGCGGTTCACTGTGACTCTCGCCGACGGTCGAACCATCACTTCCCGTCGCATTCTGATCGCCACCGGACTCACCGACGTGTTGCCGGAATTGCCCGGGCTGGTCGAACACTGGGGCGATAGTGTGCTGCACTGTCCGTACTGCCACGGATGGGAGGTGCGCGATCAGCCCATCGGCATCCTCGCCACCGGTCCGGTATCGATCGTTCACACGTTTCTGTTCCGCCAGCTGACCGAGGACCTGATCTATTTCACCCAGGGCACCGACCTCGACGACGACGACCGTGATCGTTTCGCAGCCCGCGGTATTCGCATCGTCGACACTCCTGTCACCGAGATCGTCGACGACGACAATGGTGCGCTCGCCGGGCTGCGACTGGCCGACGGACAGATCGTGGCCCGGAGTGTGGTGGCCGTACTCGCACAACTGCGAGCCCGCATCCAGGGACTGGAAGGTCTGGGCCTGCCGGTGCATGAACCGCCGAACATAGGTGTCGGTTTCGCCTCCGGCATCGCCGGCGCTACCGAAGTGCCGGGTGTGTGGGTGGCGGGGAACGCCACCGATCTGACTGCCCAGGTCGGTCCCTCGGCGGCGGCCGGTGCACTGGCCGGCGCGGACATCAACAGAATGTTGGCCATCGCCGACACCGATGCTGCCCTGCACGAGAAACGCCGGGAAGCTTGACGACTCGAATGCTGTCTACAGCTTCTCACGGCACAGTTCGACGCAGTTGTGGCGGGATGTGCTCCAACTCTGGTCGAGGTTGAGTTGGACCGGGTGGGGTATGTGTCGGCATGGACGATTACCCCGAAACACATGCGGACGGTGATTCCGGGGCCGATCAATCCACCCCGGTGTTTCAGCCGCCTCGACTTCGAACCAAGGACGATCGTGCCGCAACGCGGCTGGAGCTGTTCTTCGATCTCGCTTATGTGCTGGTTGTTCATCAGCTCGCGATCGGCTTGAAAGACGACCTGGGGTGGCACGGGGTAGCGGTGTTCACCGGACTGTTCGCTGTCACCTGGTGGTCGTGGGTGACGACTACGTTGTACGCCAACAGATTCGACACGAACGACGTTCTCTATCGGGTGCTCAAACTGGCCGCGACGTTCGCGGTCGCGGTGATGGCGGCGAGTGCGACCACGGCCATCGGTGGTAGCGGCACCGTCGCGTTCGGCATCGGATACATCGCGACCCGGGTGCTTCTCGCCGGGCTCTACTTCCGTGCGTGGCGGCATATCGCCGACGTACGGGCCACCATCGATCTCTATCTCGCGGCGACGGTCATCAGCATCGTGATCTGGACGATTTCGCTGTTCGTTCCGTCGCCGCTCACCTACGTCCTGTGGGCGGTAGGCATCGCTGTCGAGGCGGCTGCTCCGTTCGCGGCGACCCGGTGGGGTCAGAACGTGCCGCTTCACCTCGACCATCTTCCGGAACGCTTCGGACTCTTCGTCATTCTCGTCCTGGGTGAATCGGTTTCGGCCGTCGTGCTCGGGATGCGTGACACTTCGTGGGCCTGGTCGTCATTGTCGGTGGCAGCACTGGGATTCACCATTGCGGCTGCCGTGTGGTGGATGTACTTCGACATCGCCGGTGCGGAAGCCAAGTTCGAGATCCAGGACGACGATCGGGCGGTGGAAAGCGGTCGCGCCGATGGGTATGTCTACGGCCATCTTCCTGTTGCTCTGGGGGTCGCGCTGCTCGGTGTGGGGATTCAGCAGTATGTTCTGCATCCCGTCGGAGAGCTGACCGACGCGGGCCGTTGGATCCTGTGCGGCGGGGTCGTGCTGTTCGTCGTCGGGATCTGTTCCATCCTCGGGTGGAGCTCGGGTGATTGGAAGACTGTGATGCCATGGCCGGGGCTGGCGATCCCCGCCGTCCTTGCGGTGGGCGCCGTGGACGGCGCACTCCCGTTCGCATCGGCCGTCGTGCTCGCTGTCGGTGCCATCATCGCCGTGGTCACGGGGATCGTCCGGCGCCAGCGAAGTCCGATCGAGACAACGGAAACCTGACGCGCCGGTAGCGACACGCGACGTCCCGTCGCACACCCCTCGATGGTGACGATCATCTCTGACCGGAATACCTGACTGTTCTCCGACGGTTAGCCGATGTAAGTATCGCCCCCGTCTGGAAAGAGTCGAATCAGTGAAGTTGTTTTCTCCGTTGACGCTAGGTGCCCTCGACCTCGAGAACAGGCTTGTGATGGCTCCGCTCACGCGGGTGCGGTCCGGGCGTGACGGAGTTCCCGGCCCGCTGGTGGTCGAGCACTACCGTCAGCGTTCCTCGCTCGGTCTGATCGTCACCGAAGGCACTTATCCGTCGCACGCGGGTCAGGGATTCCCCGGCCAACCCGGCCTCGTCACGCCCGAGCAGATCGACGGCTGGAAGAATGTCGCCGACGCCGTGCACGCCGAGGGTGGTCTGATCGTTGCTCAGGTCATGCACGCAGGCCGTGTCACGCACGAGGCGACAACAGGCGGCTACGAGGTCGTCGCCCCGAGCGCGATCGCCATCGACGGTGAGACACGGACCTACGACGGGAAGAAGCCGTACCCCGTGCCTCGCGCCCTGACGACCGACGAACTTCCTTCGGTGATCGAGGAATTCGTCCAAGGAGCCAAGAACGCCATCGCAGCAGGATTGGACGGCGTCGAGATTCACTCCGCCAACGGTTACCTGCTGCACGAGTTCCTTTCGCCCGCATCGAATCAGCGTGACGATGCCTACGGCGGCACACCCGAGAACCGCGCGAAGTTCGTCGTGGAGGTCGCACAAGCGGTCGCCGACGCCATCGGAGCCGACCGCGTCGGAATCCGAATCTCGCCCGAGCACAACATTCAGGATGCGCTCGAAACCGACCGCGACGACGTACACGCGACTTACGCCGCCCTGGTGAAGGGGATCGCTCCGCTGGGTCTGGCGTTCCTGAGTGTGCTGCACAAGGATCCGTCGGGTGAGCTCGTCCAGGATCTGCGCCGCACCTTCGGCGGTCCTGTTCTCGTCAACAGTGGATTCGGCGAAATCACCAGCAGGGACGAAGCTCTGTCGCTGGTCGACGACGGATTCGGTGACGCTGTCGTGGTAGGCCGTCCCGCCATCGCCAACCCGGATCTGGCCCGCCGATGGAAGGAAGACCTTCCACTGAACACTCCGGACCAAAGCACCTTCTACTCGGACGGTGCAGAGGGATACACCGACTACCCGGCACTACAACACTGAAACGACCTGGGGGGAGGAGCACCCGTTCCTCCTCCCAGGTTTGCACTGGGACTGGACGTGCCTTGCAACGGATGTGTCGCAAGGTATTCGGGTGCCGTCGCGCCGCTAGGACAGCTCGCGTCGCACGAGGTCGGTCCCGGCGGCGAGCGTGCGCATCTTTTCTCGCGCGACCCGTCGATCGAGAGGCGCCATACCGCAATTGGTGCTCGAATACAGTTTGTCCGCGTCGACGAACGGGAGGGCGCGTCGAAGGGTGGCGGCGACTTCCTCGGGCGTCTCGATGGTGCTACTCGCAACATCGATCGCTCCCAGCATGACTTTCTTGCCCCGAAGCAATTCGATCACGTCGACCGGTACCCGCGAATTGTGGCTCTCCAGCGACACGATGTCGATCGAAGACTGTCGCAGCAGTGGAAACGACTGCTCGTATTGACGCCACTCTGCCCCGAGCGTCGCCTTCCAATCGGTGTTGGCCTTGATGCCGTACCCGTAGCAGATGTGCACGGCAGTCTCGCAGCTCAACCCGTCCGTGGCACGCTCGAGCATCGCCACGCCCCAGTCCTTCAGTTCATCGAAGAACACGTTGAACGCAGGCTCGTCGATCTGGATGATGTCCACGCCTGCCGCTTCCAGGTCCTTCGCTTCCTGATTCAGCGCCGTCGCGAACTCCCACGCAAGCTTTTCGCGGCTCTTGTAGTGGTCGTCGTAGAGTGTGTCGACCATTGTCATCGGACCGGGCAGGGCCCACTTGATCGGCTGGTCGGTTGTCGCTCTGAGGCGGGCGGCGTCGTCGGCGAACACAGGCCTTTCGCGGCTGACTTCGCCGATTACCGTTGGAACACTTGCGTCGTAGCGGTCTCGAATTCGTACGGTCTCGCGTCGATCGAAGTCGACGCCGCTGAGGTGCTCGATGAACGTGGTCACAAAGTGTTGACGGGTCTGTTCACCGTCGCTGACTATGTCGAGCCCGGCTTGCTTTTGCTCGTGCGCCGCAAGGGCTTGGGCGTCGAGTTTCCCTTCGCGCAGTTCGTCCTCTCGCAACTTCCATGGGGACCACAGCTTTCCGGGCTCGGAAAGCCAGGAGGGCTTGGGCAGGCTACCGACGATCGAGGTGGGTAGGAGGGTGTTCATCTCTGGTACCTTTCGGTTCTGCGGGCTCAGGCCGTCTGCGCGAAAGCCCACCGTTCGAGAACGGCGCCGTACGGTTCGATGAGATTTACCTCGGTGAACTTTCCTTGGGTGGTTGCGAGGCCGGTGCGCTCGACACGGTCGTAACTCACCTGTGGCAGTGAGTAGTTGCCGTTGTCGAGGCTGGGCCGATATACGTGCGCCGCTGCGGTATTCGAATTGTAGATTTCGGGGCGGTAGATCTTCTGAAACGTTTCCATCGTCGCGATCGTTCCTGCAAGCGCGAGTAACGAGTAGTCGTTGAGCAAGTCGCCGCGGTGGTAGAAGGCAAGTGGAGCGGCGGAACCGCGAGGCATGAAGTATCGCGCGCGGAGCCCCATCTTCTCGAAGTACCGGTCGGTGAGCGACTGCTCGTCCGCCACGTACTCCACCCCGAGAATCGGATGGTGATTGGAAAGTCGGCGGTACGTCATGGACGTCGAGACACTGATGCAGATGACCGGCGGCTGCGAGAATCGTTCGCGATACTCGTCGGACTCGACGAAACGCTGGAAGACCTGCCCGTGCAGGTCGCCGAAGTCGCTGGGGATTCCCGTCGCCCGGTGCCCCGGGAGCCGAACACTGAAATCGTAATCACGAATGTACGACGAGAAGTTGTTCCCGACGATTCCCTCGGTGCGGGATCCGGTCTCGATGTCGACGATGTCGACATCGAGCACTTCGATCACCGGGAATGCGGATCCATCCCCGGCCGACGCGAGATGCAGGTCTACGGAAACGATGTCGAGGTCGAGCCTGTAGCGGTCACCACGGGGGTTGTCCCAGTGCACCAACTCGTTGACACGGGTATTCATCATCGTCACCGCATTGCGCAGATTCTGTCGGCGACCCTCGCCCCGTGCGAGATTCGCGAAATTCGTCGTACTGCGCGAGCTGGTCGACGGTGTGTAGTCCTCGTCGAAGCGTGTCGTATCGATGCTGAAGGCACAGTCGTTCGTCATTGTGGAGAGTTGCCCCGATCATGTGCGGTAACTACAGCGACGAGGGCGTCGCCGCACGGCTGATTGCTTGGTTCTGTGCAGCACTTCGGCCCACCGCATCCTCTTGCCCCAGATGGACTCTCGGGCCGAGATACTCGAAGATCGGGGGCGCAAAGTGACGCGAAAATGAGTGTAGACAGACCGACCGTCATAGGCTAATTGCTTCGAACGATAGCTGGATATAGCGAATGGCTATCCCAGAAGATCGACTCCGAATCCTGAGACGACGTCGCGCATCTCCAGCACGAATCGCCGGGCCTGAGCGGTCAAGGACACCGAGGCATGACCGATCCAACCGATCTCGATTCGTTCGTCCACGTCCAAAGGTACGGCGACGATGGACGGATCGAGATCGTCCGAGACGATGCCGGTAGAGATCGTGTATCCAGCCAGACTGATCATGAGGTTGAAGATGGTCGCCCGATCACTCACCCGGATGTCCTGCTTCGACGAACGGGTGGAGAGGATCTCTTCAGCCAGGTAAAAGGAGTTGTTGGCGCCCTGGTCGAAGGTGAGCCGGGGCAGATCCTCCAGATCACTCAGCGTCACGCTCGTTCGTTCTGCGAGCGGATTCGTGCGGGCGACGAAAATGTGCGGCGACGCCAGAAACAGCGGCGTGAACACCAGTCCGGCTTCGCGAATCAACTTGTCGATCACGTTTGCGTTGAACTCGTTGCGATACAGCACACCGAGCTCACTTCGCAGTGTGCGAACGTCCTCGATGATGTCCCACGTACGGGTCTCGCGAAGAGTGAACGCATATTCTGCCGCTTCGGATGCCTTCACCATCCGGGCAAAGGCGTCGACGACGAACGAGTAGTGCTGAGTCGACACGGCCAGCAGCCGCCGGGAGGGTCCGCGGCCCAGATAGCGTTGTTCCAGGAGCTCTGCTTGCTCGACCACTTGACGCGCATACCCTAGGAATTCCGCCCCGTCCTCGGTGAGCGTCACGCCGCGGGTCGAGCGAAGGAAGAGCGTACGCCCTACGCGATTCTCGATGTCTTTCAATGCGGACGACAGGGTCGGTTGCGCGACGTAGAGAAGGTCGGCCGCGGCACTGATGGATCCCTCGGCGGCCACTTCCACGAAGTACCGCAACTGCTGAAGGGTGATTCCCCGCGCCGTCCCTGCGATGCCACGCGCCATAGCGAGAACTTATCGCATTGGTACACGACGCGGACGCTGGTGCTGGAGTCACGCTGTGTTCGTGTCCGCGGGTTCTCGAAGGCGTCCATCTCGATTGCGATACGCCGCGCGAGTAAGGGGTGGACTCGGCAAGTCGAACCTCGCCCGACGACACCGCTGCGAACCCAAACGGCCGACTCATCCTCGGCGTTCTGTGTGCACTGCCCAACGTCCGAGCGCGTCGATCGCTGTGCGCAGGGCATGTCCGCGTTCGGTGAGTGCGTAGGCTCTTGTGTTGTGCTTCAACGGAAGACGGGTCAACACGCCTGCGGCTTCGAGTTCGCGCAGACGGGTCGCGAGCATGTTCGTCGGCGTTCCGAGATCGCGCTGGAGATCGCCGTAGCGTTGCGGCCCGTCGAGCAGTCGCTCCACGATCAGTAAAGCCCACCGAGCGCCGACGACGTCGAGCGCTGCGGCGAGGTCGCTCATGCGGGCGTGTCGACGTCCGGCTTCATCCAGAACGGGGAGTAGTGATAGCCGTCGGGGTCGTCGAACTGGCGCTGGTACATGAACGGGTAGTCGTCGGTGTCACCGATTCGACCACCGGCGGCGCCTGCACGTTCGACGAGTTCGTCGACGGCCTCGCGGCTGGCGAGGTCGAAGGAAACGGTGACCTTCGACGGGGTACCCGGCCCTCCGATCAACTCCTCGGTACCTCCGACGCTTGCGTACATCTCGCGGCTACCGAGCATGACGTATTGCCCGGGCGTGATCGAGAAGCACGAGACGTTGTGGTCGGACATCTCTGCGTTGAGGGTCCAGCCGAGGGCGGTGTAGAAGGTGGTGGCGCGCTCGACATCGTCGACTGGGCAGGTGATGAAGAGGCTCATGCCGTTAACACTTGCAAAATGCAAGTGTGCTGTCAATGGACAGTGCACAGGCGATGGCCCTCAGTCGCGCCACAGCGCTTCCGGGAACCCTCCGATCGCGGGACACCTATCCGATCGGCCGCCGCGAGATGGCAGTCGGGGATACTCGTTGTGAGCCGGCCATCGAGCTGGACGCACGCCGATCACGTGCAACAGGCCTGAGGAGGCAGAACGTGCTGCATCTACGCGTCATCTCGCCGAGCGCGCGAACAAGCGATGTGCTGCGCGTGCTGTCCGAGGAACCCGCGGCTACGCACAAAACCCTCGCAGTCGGCGCGGCGATCGATCCACCCGGCGATGTCGTCGAGGCAGATGTAGCGCGCGCCTCCGCCAACGACGTGCTGATTGCGCTCAGTGCGCAGAACCTACCGAATATCGGTGCCATCCTGCTCGAGCCGACCGGAACCATGCTGTCCGAAGCCGGAGATCGGGCCAACGCGGCGGCTGGTCGAACACCGGACAGGGCAGTGGTGTGGGAACGGTTGCTCGGCCAAGTTCGTGAGGGCGCGAGGCTCACTCCTACATTCGTCGCCTATCTGGTCATTGCATTCTTGCTGTCGGCAGTGGGCGTTGCCACCGCGTCACCGTTGATCTTGGTGGGCGCGATGGTGGTCGGGCCGGAATTCCGCCCGCTGGCGGCGATGTCCGTGGGTCTGGTCCGCCGTGACACCACGTTGATACGCACCTCGGCACGCACTCTCGCGATCTCGTTTCCCGTTGCCGCCGTGATCACGGCTCTGGCAACACAGCTTTGGATCCGCCTCGACTGGATCGGGGTGGGTGACGTCGAGGAAGCACGCGCATTCGACTTCATCTACCAGGTGGGTCCGTTTTCACTGGTGGTGGCACTGCTCGCAGGCGCCGCGGGAATGCTGGCTGTGGTTTCGTCGACGTCCAGTGTTCTGGTCGGCGTTTTCATTTCCGTGACGACGGTGCCCGCGGCCGGATTGGCCGTCGTCGCGGTGTTCGCCGGGAAATGGAACGTGGTGTGGAGCTCTCTAGCCCAACTCGGTGTGAACCTCATCGGCATCGTTCTCTCCGGCGTGGCCGTGCTGCTGGTGTTCTCGTTCGCGTCGCCGCGTACCGACCGGTCATCGATCAGCCGCGCACTGCCCCAGGAATAGCACGTGCCACGGCACGATGAGCCGTACACACGCCGAGATCACCCGGCTGGGCACCGGTTGCGCGGACCCGTCGACGCCCACCACGACCGCGGTGGACTGTGGAAACGGTGGGTAGTGCACAGCGGTCTCCTCCATGACCTCATGGTCGCGGTTCGACGTCTGTCGGCACAGAGGCATCGGTCCTTTGTTCGGTGGCCTGCTACGAAGGACCAAGGTCTCGAAGGGCCCCTCGTTACATAGTGCCTTTGTGCTCTGGGGACGAAGACGACCGCCTTGCACGCTGAACACAGTCAGCGTCGAACGGCGTTCGCTCTACTAAGAATCGGAGACCGACCATGACGGTATGGAGCAATCATCGACAGATCGTGGTCGGCATCGACGGTTCCGAGAACTCGTTCGGTGCATGCCGATGGGCGGCCGACGTAGCAGCGCGGTTGCGATTACCCATGCATCTGTTGAGCGCGATCGAATCTCGGGTAATGGATTATCGAGAGTTCGATATCTCGGGACGTGGAGATTGGGACGACCACGCGCAACACGCCGCGCGTGCCTTCTTGATCGAAGCCGAGAAGATCGTCTCGGATCGTGCGCCCGGCGTGGAGGTCACCACCGAGGTCTCAGGCGACTTCGTCACCCGAGCGCTATTGAACAATTCAGATCACGCCCACATGCTCGTGGTGGGGCGGTCGGGACTCGGATCGTTGGGTGGGGCTCTTGTGGGATCGACGACCCAAGTGGTTGTATCCAGAGGGCAAAGTCCAGCGTGTGCTGCGTGAGGGGAGCCCGGCGCACACCCTCATGCACGCAAGCGAGGACAACCAGCTCATTGTCGTCGGGAGTAGAGGACACACGGGGCTGGTGGGTGCGATAGCTGGTTCGACAAGCAGAAACTTGCTGTACCAAGCGAAAGTTCCTTTGATGGTCTGTCGGCCTCCGCGGAGGTGAGTCCGTACCGCCCCGGCACACTATAGGGCTGATCACAGGTGACAGAGCACTGAATCAAGCATCGGAACCACCGAGGGACAGCGAATGGAGAGAGCTCGCGGAGAGTTGTTCGGGGTCCGTGACATGTTGCTCGCGCATCATCTCCCGGATTCGGTCTTCGACCGCACGAAGCTGCTCCGCGAGGGGGGCTGCGCATCAGCGCTCTCTCGTGGTCGAGATGGCGCGTCCACGCTGTCAGCGCCTGAGCGATCGTCAGAGGTTGCCCACAGAATTCGAGATTTCGACCACGCTGGGGATCGTCGAGATCGGACATGCGATCGGTCTCCTCGCTGCACGAGGGAGTATCCCTTCGGTGCGTACAACGACGCTACGAACGGAGCCTCGAACCTCGGCAGAGCACTAAGTCATCTGATGAGATCCTGTTGTCCCGAGCAGCTCCGTGAGGTAACGACCCGCAGATCCGGACCAGTTACATCACGATGACGCCCGCGCCGGCGAAACGTCCGTGTTTCAAATCGTGGAGAGCAACCGGAACTTGCTCGAAATCGTAACGTGTAGTGGTCACGTCGAGATGCGTGTCTCCGCATCGCTCCAGAAAGGTTCGGGCATCCTCCCGCGTATTCGCCTCGATGCTGAGAATTGTCTTTTCGTGAAACAGATGCTGTTCGTGGTTCAGCACAGGAACATCACTCATGTGGATCCCGGCCAACACCAGGGTGCCGCCCGGTGCCAGTGCCGCGAGTGCCGCAGGGACGATGTCTCCCACCGGAGCGAAAACAACGGCAGCGTCGAGCTTTTCGGGTGGCGAGTCATATGTGTCCTGTGCAGATTCGAGTCCGAGAGACAAGGCAAGTTCCCTGGCGGAAGATTCCCGGGTCATCACGTGCACAATCGTGCCTTCGGAGTGCGCGAGTTGGCCGACGATGTGGGCGCTTGCCCCGAAACCATACAGTCCGAGTTTGTAGCATGGTGGGAGATCGGCTCGAGACAGTGCTCGATATCCGATGATTCCTGCACACAACAGCGGGGCGAGTTCCGTTGTGGTGTAACCGTCGGAAAGTGCAAGGGCATAGTCCTCAGGCAAAGTGCAAGGGCATAGTCCTCAGGCACGGTCGTCCAGTCGGCGAACCCGCCGTGCTCGTCCCAACCGGTGTATCTGGACTCACTGCACAAGTTCTCATGTCCTGTCCTGCAGTGCGGGCAAGTGCCACACGTGTAGCAAAGCCACGGGATTCCGGCCAACTGCCCGACCTGGAAGTCGGACGCGGTCGCAGGTCCGATCTCCGCGACCCGGCCGACCACATCGTGGCCCGGGGTCACGTGAGGCCGATGAACAGGAAGATCCCCTTCGACTCAGTGCAAGTCTGTCCTGCACACACCACACGCCTCGACATCGACCAACAGTTCACCCCGACCGGGTTGCGGCCTCCGGTTCCGATGGTGCACGACTTTCGCGCCCGCACACGAACGTATCGACTCGTCTCGATCGATGCAGCCGCCGAATGTCCTCTCGTCGAGAGGAATTGGTCATTCGAAACCAAGTGCTTCGGGTCCTCGCCGAGTTGGTTCGCCTTTCAGGGCGTGCTGCGGCGTTGGACCGGAGCGTGCGCAGCATCTTTCTGCTCATGACGAATCCGATCGGTTCGACGAGCGAGTGGCCGAAAGTAAGGCGACTGGCCAACGACCCACCGTGCGCGTATCTTCCTCGTTCGATCAACCTCGTTCCACCGTCGGCGGCGGGTCGGAGATGGAACGACCACAATGCGCTGTCCAGCAGTGTTGGACCAGGGCCGACCAGAACCAGCGTCGTCTCGTGCTCGATAATCGTCACCGTCAACGGCGGTGATTTCGGGTGTAGTGCAACGAGGTCGCCTACATCGAGGTGTTGAAATGCCGGATCGATTCCCTCCGCATGGGTGATGTGGCAGCCGACCATGTTCTCGAGAGTGCGATAGCTGTAGAAACCCGCGCGTTGCTGTCCTATCTGAACCAACCACGGCCACAACTGCCGCGCCGAGCAGTCGACGGTAACCGCATGCGTGTAGGTCCAGGACGGCGTGGGTACCGAATCATCACCGGGCAACACCTCGCCTATCTCCGAGATGGATGCGCCCCACGTTGTTCGCCACCGCCGCAGCGGCTTTGCTGCGATCAGATGAAAAGCGATGAGTGCCGCACCGCCGAGGGACTGGAGAGTACTGTTCGTCGCCAACCCGATCCGCGATCTTCTCTGCGTGGGAGCGAGGCTGGAGCCTGACGGTCCTCGGCGGTTATGCATCTCGGCGCCGGAGCAAGTATGCGGCGAGGCATATCAGCGCTGCTGCCCAGATCGCCGCGACTCCGAATCCCTGCCACGGTGACAGGAGATCGCCGGGCGCCTGCATGGGTGAGGCGATCAAACTGCCGGCCTGAGAGGGCAGATAGGCTTGGATGTGGTGACCCACAGTCCCCGGAAGCAATTGAGCCAATGGCGCCAGCACGAGGACGAAAGCGATTATCCCGGTGACGGCCCCGGCAGTGTGTCGGACCATCGCGCCGATCGCGATAGCCATCACGCCGAGCAGTGAAAGATACAGTCCCGCACCGATCACCGCCCTGAAGACGCCCGGATCGCTCAGAGAGACCGAAGCGCGCGAGCTCATCAGCGCGGACCCTAGCAAGAACGCTGGAAACGCGGCGATCGCGCTGACGACGAAGACAACGGCCATGAAGAGTACCGATTTGGCCACCAGCACGGGGAGTCGCTTCGGCACGGCCATCAGACTTGCTCGGATGGTGCCGCTGGAGTATTCGCTGGTGACGACGAGTACGCCCAGAACACAGACGGCGAGCTGTCCGAGTTGAAAGCCGGCACCCAGAATCTGTCGCGCAGGGTCGGCGACGATTTGTGTCTGTGCTACCGGATCCACGTTGTCCCAGTAGGCGATTGTGAACCAACTGAACAGTGCCGTGAAGCCGATGGTGATCAGAACGAACAGAGCGAGTGACCACACAGTCGATCGCAAGGATACGAGTTTGGTCCATTCGGATTGCAGCAGGGCATAGATCTCGGAACTGCGTCGAACCGACGGAAGCGAATCGGCCAGAGATACGGTGGCGCTCATCTCGTTTGTCCTTCGAAGGTCGCCGATACCAGCGGGGGCAGTTCATGTGGGTAGGGGGATGCGTGAGCGCCATGAATGCGTCTTCCAGCGTGGCTTCCACGGGCCTGAGTTCGTAGACCACAATGCCGTGCAGGTCGGCTAGTTCACCTACGCGGCGAGCCGATATTCCGCGCACGGTCGATGCGTCGTGAGACTCCATAGTGGCACGGCCGCCCTCTGCCGCAATGAACTCGGCGAGTCCGGAGGGATCAGACGATTTGACCACGACAGATGCGTGGCTGGTGCGTGCGATCAACTCTTCGGTGGTGCACTGCGCGATGAGCCGCCCGTGCTCGATCACGATCAGATTGTCCGCTGTCTGCGCCATCTCACCCATCAGGTGGCTGGAGACGAATATCGTCTTCCCTTCACTTGCCAAATGTCGCATGAGATTGCGCATCCAGTAGATCCCGTCTGGATCCAAACCGTTGATGGGTTCGTCCAGGATGTATACACGCGGATCGCCCAGCATCGCAGCCGCGAGTCCCAACCGCTTGCGCATACCCAGGGAAAATGACCCCGCGCGTTCGTCCCGGACCTCGCGTAGACCGACCAGTTCCAGGACCTCGTCGATGCGGGATGTCGAAATCAGTTGTGTTCGAGCGAGAAAGAGAAGGTGGTTGTAGGCCGATCGTCCCGCGTGTACCGCCTCGGAGTCGAGCAGAGTGCCGACAGTGCGCAGCGGATGGCGGAGCTGAACATAGTTGACACCACCGATAGAGGTCGAACCGTGAGTGGGGTGGTCGAGCCCGACGATCAAACGCATGGTGGTGGACTTGCCCGAGCCGTTCGGCCCCAGGAAACCGGTCACGGCGCCGGCCTCGACGACGAACGAGAGATTGTCGACAACGATCTTGCCGCCGTAGCTCTTGCTGAGTTCTCGCACTTCGATCGGATGGCTCACCTGATGCATGACGGACTCCCCTTCGGTCGGTGACACGATGGCGTCGAGTGTCGTCGTCTGCATCGCACCCGAGTAGAGGCTTTGTGCCCTCAGAACCATCGGTGCCTGATCAGGGGAGCGGCGCTGACCAGGTGAGTTTTGTGCCGCCCGTTGCGTTCGCGGGTCCGGTCGTCATGCTGCCGCCGTTGTCGACCGCACGTGAGAGCATGTTCTTCAGACCGCTCGTCGCTGCTCCGTCCGGGATGCCGACACCGTCGTCGGTGATCTCCATTCTGAGGTCGTCCGCGACGTCGAATGCGATGACGAGATTTCGGGCGTCGGCGTGACGGACGCAATTGCTGATGGCCTCGCGTAGGACGGCCAGCGCGTGTGTGGCGAGGGTCGAGTCGACGGCGGAGAGCGGGCCGGTGACGCGTACCGATGTTCGTAGCTCGGTGCCGGCGGTCATTTCCTCGACGACGTCGTTGATCTGCCGCCTCAATCCCAGAGTGGCGTCTGGGGTCTGAAGGTCGAAAATGGCCGATCGGATGTCGTGGACCGTGTCCTGCAGATCGTCGATCGTTGTGGACAGGCGTGTCCGAAGTGCGGGGTCGGCTGTTCGTTGCACGGTGCTCTGCAGCGACAGTCCGGCGGCGAAAATTCTCTGGATGACCCGATCGTGAAGGTCTCGGGCGATGCGGTCGCGTTCGGCCAGAACGTCCAATTCCCGCAACCTCCGTGCGTCGGTGGCCATCCGAACAGCGACCGCGGCCTGATCTGCGAACGCAGATACCAAATCGAGTTGATCGTCGTCGAAGGGGGTTCGGTTGGACCTTCGTAGTACGACCAGCACTCCTGCGACGCGATCCGACGCCTGCAGAGGCGAGATGAGTGCGGGGCCGTACGCGGCCTGCGTGGCTGCTGTGGCGTTGTACTCGAGTCGGTCGACTCGCAGGGGTGAACGGCTGCGGAACGCCGTACCCGATGTCGACCCGTAGACCGGAAGCGCGCTGCCCAGGATGTTGTCCGGGTGATCCATCGGGGAACCGGACGCGATCCCGATCAAGAGTTCGGTGACGTTCTCCGGGGACGCGTCCGGGTCGTCGGGTGTCGCGATGAACGCGAGGTCGGCGTCCGTCAGCTCCCGGGCTTTGTCTGCGACGGTTTGCAGGCCCACATCGGCGTCGGTACCGCCGAGCAGTTCGGTGGCGATGTCGCGGGTGGCTTCGAGCCACGATTGACGGGTGCGAGCCTCGTCGTACAGGCGCGCGTTCTCGATGGCGACGCCCGCCGCGGACGCCAGGGCCTGGATGACTGCCTCGTCGTCGTCGGTGAATGAGTGCCCGTTGTTCTTCTCGGTGAGGTAGATGTTGCCGAACACTTCGTTGCGCACACGAATCGGGGCGCCGAGAAACGAGTTCATCGGTGGGTGGCCGGGAGGAAAACCGATCGAGGACGGGTGATCGGAGAGGTGGTCGAGACGGATTGCGCGGGGTTCGTCGATGAGCAGGCCGAGAACACCACCGCCGGTGGGCAGCGGACCGATACGCGCGGCGCTTTCCTCGTCGATTCCATGAAAGATGAAGGCACTCAGTTCATGATTGTGGCCACGTACTCCCAGTGCTCCGTACCGGGCATCGACGAGTTCGGTCGCCGCCACGACGATCGTCCGCAACGTATGTTCCAGATCGAGCCCTTTGGAGACGACGAGCATTGCATGCAGCAGGCCGTCGAGTTGTTCTCGGGCGTCGACGATTTTGCCGATTCGCTCCTGAACTTCGCCCAGCAACTCGCGCAGGCGCAGCTGCGACAGCGTGCCTTTCAATTCACCGGTGTAATTGTGCCCGGTGTCGTACGGGTTTCCGACCACGCGGACAGTATGCGCGTCACGACCCTCGGATGTCGCTTCATGCCACTATGTGTCCAGTTTGGACGCGTACACCGCCGCCTGTGTGCGCCGCTCCATCCCGAGTTTGGCCAGAAGGCGGGAGACATAATTCTTGACGGTCTTCTCCGCCAGAAACATTCGCGCGGCAATCTGACGGTTGGTCAGACCCTCGCCGAGCAGAGCGAGCAGCGCCCGTTCCTGGTCGGTCAATGCCGCAAGTGGGCCAGGCAACGCCACTTCCTGCGATGCGCGCAATTTGTCCATCAGTACTGCGGCCGCGCGATTGTCGAGTAGGGACTTCCCGTGACCGACGTCCTTGATGGCAGCCGTCAGGTCCATTCCCTTGATGTCTTTGACGATGTACCCGCTGGCGCCGGCCAGGATGGCGTCGAGCATCGCCTGGTCCTCGGTGTAGGACGTGAGCATCAAAGAACGAAGCTCGGGTACGACCGATGTCAGTTCGCGGCAGAGTTCGATCCCGTTACCGTCCGGCAATTGCACGTCGAGCACAGCGACGTCCGGTCGGAGAGCCGGGATACGTGCCAACGCGTTGCTGACAGTTCCTGCTTCGCCGACGACGGTCAACTCCGGGTCGGAGTCGATGAGGTCGATGAGGCCGCGTCGTACTATTTCGTGGTCGTCGACAAGGAAAACAGTGATCACGACGGCTCCTTCCGTGCTCGGTCCCGCAAGCTTACTGTCGACCACTGGTGGACCGCGTGGCACAAAGCCCCTCGATTCGAGGACGATCGGCACTGCCGAATCGCTCCGCCGAACGCCGAGACTGAGCCTCGACAGCGTTGACGGCCACGCGCACTGTGGGGTCCGCAGACAAGGGGTATTTCGATGTTCTCTCATCCGGATTCGTCGGTGGTGCAGATGATGGTGGAGCTGGCCTGCCGGGCGCCCTCGGTACACAACAGTCAACCCTGGAAGTGGAGTTATCGGGACGGCTACCTCGACCTCCATACGGACCGATCCAGATTGCTCGACACGATCGATCCCACCGGACGGCAACTTGTGATCAGTTGCGGAGCGGCGCTCGACCATCTCCGGAAAGCTGCGGTCACCTTTCGCTGGTCCGCGGACGTTCTCGAGCTTCCGATCCCTGGTCGACCTGATCACCTCGCCCGCATTCGATTCGTGCACGGCGCGCATCCACAATCGCACGAGTTCGACCTGTTGAGCGCTATCAACAGGCGGCATTCCGATCGACGACCGTTCACTCGAGCATCCGACAGCCTGGTCGTCGGTGCGGCCGCACGCGCCGACGCCGCCCAGCGCGGAACGACGGTTTCCGTCCTGACGCCACAGTCACGCCGAACCCTTGCCGAGGCGTCGATGTCGAGCGCAGGAGTGCGCAGGTACGACGCCACCTACCAGGCCGAACTTCGTTGGTGGGCGGGCCATTCGTTCGCCGGAACAGGTATCCCGGACCGTGCGCTGGCCGATCGATCGGAAACGACGAATGTGGCTGTCGGTCGTAGCTTTCCGGCGCCGCACGACGTCCGGAATCGGGCACCGGGGGCTGATGTTCTCGACGAATCGACCGTTGTCCTACTCAGTACTCCAACAGATCATCTGCTCGATTGGATGCACTGCGGGCAGGTGCTGTCGTCGATTCTGTTGGAAGCGACGGTCGACGGGTTGGCTACCTGCCCCCTCACTCACATGACCGAACAGTCCGGTAGTCGTGCTCTGGTCGAGTCATTGGCTCCGGACAGCGGGGTTCCGCAGGTACTCGTTCGGCTCGGTGCAGCACCTGCGGGACATGCACCGAGACCTACTCCGCGATTGCAACTGTCCGCCATTCTGACCACAGAGAACGCGTACCCGTCCGGTCGCGATCGGCCCGCGTCGAGGTGATCCCTGTCGGCGCGGGACCAGAGCCCCTGCCGCCGAGGACCAAGTGCTCTGTGCAGCAACGGCGTTGTCGACGTGGAATGGAACCCGCACCCAAGCCGGGATGCGATTCGGAGCGGGCAAGGCTCAGGGACAGACGAGCCTCTCCCCGCACTCGACACGAGGAGTGTTCATGATTCTTGCCAATCACCAGCGAGTGGTCGTGGGAGTGGACGGCTCGGCACACAGTACGCGCGCCGCTCACTGGGCAGCGACCGCGGCCGTGCACCTGAACTCGCCACTCCACATCGTCAGCGCCGTCCAGGACCCGACGTTCTACATGGCCGAATCCGCGGTGGTGATTCCAGCCGATGTGTGGCAGCAGCAGCGGCGCACAGCCGAGGGCACCGTGGCCGCCTTGGCTGCAGCCATCCGAGAGAGTCATCCGGACTTGGCCGTCAGTACCGGAGTCGACACGGCGCCGGCTGCCGACATGCTCGTTGCCCTCTCACATACGTCGCGACTGATCGTGGTCGGCAGTTCCGGATCCGGATTGTTGACGTCAATCTTGCTGGGGAGCACAGCGAGAGTCGTTGCAGACGAGGCCCATTGTCCGGTTGTGGTGTGGCGCGATTCCGACACCGGTGACCGATCCGAACAACCCGTAGCGGTCGGGGTCGACGGCAGCGCGACCAGCGAAGTTGCCGTCGAGTTCGCCTTCGACTTCGCATCCCACCTCGGTGTGCCACTGGTCGCTGTGCACGCCTGGGATGCAGTGTCCCGTACGGGGGGCGTCACGCTTCCCGGTCTGATCGACTGGCCCGCACTGGAACTGGAAGAACGAGCCGTTCTGGCCGAGAGCCTTGCCGGGTGGTCGGACAAGTATCCCGACGTAGTGGTCGAACACGTGGTTCGGCAAGGCGGCGCTGCTCGGGCATTGACCGATCTGTCCGCGACGTGTCAGCTGGTCGTAGTCGGTAGTCACGGACGGCGCGGTGTTGCACGACTCGTGCTGGGGTCGACAAGCAGCAATCTCACACACCACGGGCGGTGTCCGGTTCTGATCTGCCGGACCGGTGAGTAGTCACCGCACCTGAACCATTCGGACGAGCCGACGCGCGCGCCAAGGGGCGCGTCCGTCGGCTCGCGGCGTCAGGTAGCGGGCACTATCATCGTCGGGATCACCGAATGATGGAGGACGGCGCGGCTCGTCGAGCCCATCACCAGGGGAGGTAAAACTCCCCGGTTTCGGGCCCCGACCACGATCAACTGGGCGTGTCCGGCGCAACCGAGCAAGGCATGCGACGGAATGTCCTCGACCACGGACGTCGACACCTGCACAGGCGGGTATCTCCGAGCCCAGGGCTCGACGCGTTCGTCGAGCCATCTCTTGGCGGCCGTGATGGGATCGTGATGTGGTGCGCGCTCGACAATTTCGCTGAACACCGCGCCGGCATCAGGCCCGTCGCACGCGTGCACGACATGGACTCTGGTGTGCAGGCACGCAGCTTGATCGAACGCAGCCTCGAGCACCGCATCGTCGTGTGGCGAATGGTCGACTCCGACGACGACCGATGCTCCGCCCGCACTGTCGCTCGGTGTGAAGCGTTCGGGAACTACCACGATCGGGCACCGTGCGGTCGAGGCGACAGCTGCACTGACCGAACCGAACACCGCCCGCGCGAAAAGACCTCGGGTGTGGGAACCCAGCACGATCATTCGCACTGTCGACGCCAGTTCGGCCAGGGCCTGAGCCGGACGGTCGGCTTCGAGCACCGTCTCGATCTCGAGAGACGTGTGAGCAACCGACTGCGCGACGACTCTGGCCGTGGCCAGAGTCGATCGCGCTTGCGCTCGCGCGCTCGACGTACGCCCGCTGCGAAGATTGACCGCATCGGAAAGCGAGGTCCCCGATGCCACCCCGGCATGCACCAAGACCAGCGTGCTCCCACTTGCATCGGCGTAGGCGGCGGCCCATCTGACCGCGACCCGGGATGAAGCCGAGTCGTCGACTCCGACGACGATCGTGTTCGGGTGTGTGGTTTCCGGTTGTGTCATGGGTTCGATCTTTCCGCCGACCCGGACTCGTCGACAGGGCTCTTCTGCGCACGAGTGGTCGGTGAATGTCCCCTTCTCGGGGGCCTTTCTGCCCTGTACGGACCACCCGGGTCCAGGCACGCTGGCCGTGTATCAGTCGACACGGAAACCGAAGGGACCTCGCGATGAGAGCGCTCCAATACCGACGTGTGGGTCAAGCACCTGAGCTGGTCGACATTCCCGACCCAGTGCCCGGCCCGGGCCAGGTCCTGCTCGACATCACTGCAGCAGGGGCCTGTCACTCGGACGCGTTCATCATGGGTCTGGGAGAAGATCAGTACACGTTCGGGCTTCCTCTCACTCTCGGCCATGAGGGCGCGGGCCGGGTTGCGGCAGTCGGCGATGGTGTCACGGACTGCCCGGTCGGAATGGACGTCATCGTGTACGGACCGTGGGGATGCGGTCGATGCCGACAGTGCGCCCGAGGGATGGAGAACTATTGCGGGAGGGCTGGCGAACTCGGCATCTTTCCACCTGGTCTGGGTTCGCCGGGAGCTATGGCCGACAAGATGCTCGTAGATTCGCCACGGCATCTCATCCCGATCGGGGACCTCGACCCCGTCGCGACCGTTCCGTTGACCGACGCAGGCTTGACTCCGTATCACGCGATCAAGCGGTCGTTGCCGAAGGTTCGGATCGGTAGCACCGTTGTCGTCATCGGGGTAGGTGGACTGGGCCATACTGCAATTCAACTTCTGCGGCACATGACACCGGCACGGATAGTGGCAGTGGATGTGTCTCCGGACAAGCTGCGGCTAGCCGAGAAGGTGGGCGCACACGAGACGATTCTGTCCGATGCCGATTCTGCGCAGAAGATCCGTAAGATCACAGGATCCGGGGGCGCTGCAGCAGTGTTCGACTTCGTCGGCTACCAGAACACACTCGATCTGTCGATGGCGGTTGCAGGAACCGAATCGGACGTGTCCATCGTGGGGTTGGGCGATGGACACGCAGCCGCCGAGGTCGGATTCTTCCGCGGCGCCTACGAAACCAATGTCTCCGTCCCGTACTGGGGCGGCCGAGACGAACTGTTCGAACTCGTCGACCTTGCGAAAGAAGGAATTCTCCGGATCGATATCGAGGAATTCGCGCTCGACGACGCAGCCCAGGCCTACCGTCGGCTCGCCGAGGGCACTCTGACCGGCCGTGCCGTCGTGGTCCCATGAACCAGCTCTCGGGTTCGATTGACAGGGCGATCAGGCTCCTCGCAGTGCCGCGACGATGCCGGCGGGACACCCCGGAGCCGAACCTTCAAGAGGAGGCGTGATAGTCGTGGCGTCGACGCCTGCTCTGGTCAGGACCCACGAAACAACCGAGTTCGAGTTCCACATGTCACCGGTCCCCAGTTCGTCTCGGCCCCATGTCGATGTCGGTACCTCCGACACCACGCGGTGTGCGCGCACGCATTGTTCCTCGTCGACCGTCAATCGCCGGGGACTCTGCACTGATTCGGATTTGTCTGCGATAGTTCCGCTTTCCCAGCGATGGATCTCGTAGCGGAACCACGATGATTGCCCCAGCATGCGCAGTCCGACCGGTCCCGTTGCGACTACACCCCGGCCGAGTTTCGATCGCGGCCGGACGGGGGTCATCTCGATGACATAGCTTGTCGTCGGTAGGTGCACGACGAGTGCCGAGTGATATAGATCGTGCGGAGAACGGTGCTCGATTCGAGCGTTGATCCACTCGAAAATGCGGCCGTTCCATCGAACGGAGTGTCCGCCCGCTCCGAGCGGGAGCCAAAACAGGTCGATGTACGCAGAGTCGACTTGCAAGCTCGGTGTCATCCTCGGCTGTCGTCTGTCTGCGGTGACATCACCCCGAGCCGGGTTACCGCCGCGCGTGGTGATCTGGACGGGCATACGTGCTCGTGGATCTCTGATGCCAACCCCTCAACTGCTTCGGTCAGTGCAGTGTTCGCTTCGATCATCTCCCGCAAAGTCGCGGTGTTGGACAACGTGTGCACGGCAACCTCACTGCTTACCGAGTCTGCGCGTTTGGCAGAGATGAGCAATATGGCCCCTTGCAGGCCTGCGACCATGGACAGAAAGAGATTGAGGAGTATGAAGGGGTACGGGTCGAATCCGTCGTTGCCGTTGTACGCAGCCCACACACCCATCGTGGTGAGGAACGCAAAGACGAACGGCCAGGAACCCATGCCGTTCCGTACGTAGTCTGCGGCACGCTCTCCGGCGGTCAAATCATTTCCCGTTCGAACGCCGGGATGTGTTCTCCACCTGTTCATCTCGAACCTCCGCGGCATTGTATTCTCGGTCGCCGCAACACCCGCACACCATCGTGTGGCGTAGCCTTCACGTAACTGTTGCCGTAGGGGTCGAGGCGGCAAGTTGTGCACCGATCTTGCGGGCCCAGGCCTCGACGTCGTCGCGTGCGCGGTCGTCGCCGTCGCTCGCGCGGATGAGCCGAACGACGAGCCGTTCGCGGACCGAGAGCGTCGACAGGTCGAGCTTTCCCCCGAACACGCGGTGCTCCTCCGCCCAGGGTGCCTCGTCCCACGGTGAGTGTGGCTCGGAGGACCCGCGTGCGCCGATCGGGCCACTCGAAAACAACCAGACGGGTCTCGTCTCGAGTTCGGCCTGCTCGCGGGCGACCAGCTTGCGCGCGCTTCGTAACCATCGCCCCATGTAGACCGCGCTGCCGATGATCACGGCATCGTATTCTGCGATGCTGTCGACGTCGGCGACATCACGCACATCGATGACAGTTTCCAGGTCGGGACGGGCAAGTGCCTTCGTCAGCGACAACGAGATCCATTGGGCGATCTGTCGAGTGGATCCATGGCGGCTCGCGGTGGCAATCAAAATACGCATGTCGGTGTTCTGCTTTCTTCGAAAGGGTGTGCGAGGACGGACGGCTCCAGGCGCGACTCGAGCGGAGCGGTTCAACTGACCACACGAACGAGGTTTCGGACCGTTTCGACTCCGGCTGCGCGCCGCGCCGCGCGGCCGATTGCGTTGCATTCGGCGACGGACCGAGCTGTTCCAGCGAGCACGACATGACCCGCGCCGTCGGCCGAGATCGAGATGCGGTGCATCTCGTCGGCCATGTCGTGCTCGAGCTCTGCTTCGATGTGACGACCGATGTGCTCCGCCGCTGCCGACGGACTCACCTCGATGGAGTTGCGCACCCGCCGTACACCGGGCACGGATGCGGCTGCGCGTTCTGCCGCAGCGGACTGAAAGTCCCATGCGACGACGCCACCGAGGAACACGCATCCGCGCGTGACGGTGGAGTGCACTGCACCGGGGGGGATTTCCTGGGCTTTGCCGAGCGCTACCGCCAGATTGTGCGCGATATCGGTATCGCTGACCGGAATACTGTCGTTCGAGATTCCGATGTCCTGTGCCACCGCAACCACCCCCGGCACTCTCCACGTCGCGCGTTCGGCAATTCCGATCTGAGAGAAGTCCACAACGCTACCGGTCAGGGTGACACTGCCGTCGGCGACGGCGATCTCGATGAGTGTTTTGTCCAGGCCGGTCGCCCACTTGAGTTCCAGCTGTATGCGATCCTCGAGCTCGGCGTCGCTCGTCCTTGTTGTGGTCATGGAGTCAGCATCGAGCACCGACGTGCGGTCACACAGAGTCGTTGGTCCTCTTTCGGTCCTCTCGTCGGCCCTGCATTCGAGAAGCTTTCGACCCTCGCCGCGGCCGCAGGCACGGAGCAGTCTACGAGCTGTACGTATCGACTCGAGGGAGGCACACGTGGATACTCGCGACACTGTTCGGCGCACGGGAGTCGAATTTCTGAAAGATGCTGCAGCCGAGACGCTTTTGCTGACGGGCGTCGCTGCTGTCGGCCTATCCCTGACCGTATCGGCCGCGGGAAGGACGGGCTGGGGTGCCATCGCGGGCGGAGCCGCAGTGGCTGCGCTGGTGTCGGCCGCCCTGACCTTCAGAGCGGGTCGGGGCCGTACCCGGGATGCGGTGAAGGCTGAGGAACCTGCGCAGGACGAGTCGATGACGAAGGGGGAGGGGAACGAACCTGGCCACCTCGACACCGACTCCATCACGCTGGCTTTACCCGACAGTGCGTCGGCTGTCGTATTTCCGGTCACCACCGTGACCCGACGAGGTGTGGTGGTCACCGTGATCGTCGGGGAATACGGCCCATCCGGGGGCACAGCACCCGAGGGAAGCGGGCTGCGATCATCGGTACTCGGCCGATGGCCACAAGCTCGGGTGTTCGAACGCCGATCGACCGGGGACAGTGGCGCCGATCCTCGTAACTACGAGGCGTTCTATGTCGAGTTACTCCACGACGGCACCCGCCGCGACGTCGACCATCAGGAGGTGTTCGCACTCGCCCGGTGATCGAGCACGGGATGCGTGCGGTGTTCGGTGACACTTTTCAGATCTGAAAGAGGGTAGCCGGACGGAATCATGCACCTGTTCCGGTAGCGTCACGGGAGGGGCGCTGATATTACTGACGAGGTGGACAGTGGCTGATGTTCACAGTCGCGATGCTGAACCGGCGGGAGACGTCGAAGTCATCGTGCTGCGCGCCGTCGATCGTCTGCCGTCGATGATCGGCTGTTGGGACCTCGATCTTCGTAACATCTTCGCCAACCGCGTCTATACCGAATTCTTCGGAATCACTCCGGAAGAAATGCGTGGAATGCACATCGAGAACGTGCTCGGCTCGGCCGTCTACGCGCTGAACTTGCCGTACATCACCGGGGCCCTGGCCGGTGTGGTGCAGCAGTTCGAGCGAACGTTGATCGACGTCGCCGGCAACGAACGTACGACGCAAGCAACGTATGTCCCGGACTACGTCGACGGTGAAGTTCGCGGGTTCACCGCGCTGGTGGTCGATGTGAGTGGGCGCGTGAGAGCGGAGAGAGAACGCGACGAGGCAGTACGCATGTTTCGAATCTCGATGGAGAACGCCCCGATCGGTAAAGCGGTGGTAAATGTTGAGGGTCGATGGTTGCAAGTGAACAGAGCACTGTGCGAACTGACCGGATACAGTTCGGACGAGCTGTACGCCAGGTCTTTTCGAGACATCACGCATCCAGACGATCTCGCGTCCGCCGATGCAGACCTATCCGCTCTGGTCAGCGGCACGGCAGTGCAAGTCGCCTCCGAGAAGCGGTACATCCGTAAGGACGGAACGGTCATCTGGGTACAGCGCAATGCGACGATCGTTCGCGACACCGGAAGCGGAGACGTCATCATTGCGCAAATTCAGGACATCACAGCTCGAAAGGCTGCCGAGTGGAACTTGGCACGGCAAGCCGTCACCGACGAGCTCACCGGACTGGGGAATCGCCGGCACTTGATGTCCGTGCTGAACGACGCCGCGGCGCAGACAGCGCAGGAGGGGTCGATCGGAATCCTCTACATCGATGTGGACGACTTCAAGCTCATCAACGACACTCTCGGTCACACTGCGGGTGACCGCGTCCTGATCGAACTCGCACATCGTCTGCAGGACAACGTGCGTGCGTCGGACGTTGCGTGCAGAGTCGGCGGTGACGAGTTCGTCGTCGTGGTTCTCAGCGCGGACACCCACGACGACGTCGCGGCACTCGCTGAACGAGTCGACCAGCTTCTCCGTGGTGCCTACCATCTGCCATCCGGCGAAGTCGATGTCAGTGTCAGCGTCGGTTTCAGCTGGAGCGCCGAACCGGACAGCGATCGTCTGCTCAGCGACGCGGATCGGACGATGTACCGGCTCAAACGGTCACCCGAGAAGCGTTCGGGAGGCCCGAGGAACGAGATACCGGGCAGCCGGTAGTGGACGAGTAACGAGACCTTCAATGTTTTCGCCTCCGACGTGCACCAGAGTTCTTCTTGTCGAACAAGTCGCCGGATGACCGGCTCAACTCGAAAGAAGAACACCATGAGCGCAACTCCTCGTCCCGATCTTCAACTCTCGCATGCAGTGGTCACCGCCGACGTCACTGCGCCGCTCGACTTCGTCGATATCGAGCAGTGGCTCAAAACCCTTCCCACGCATGAGTATCAGCGCTGCGCACCCGGGGATCACAAGGCCGCCGGTTACACCGTCGACGACGACGGCACCCCGATGTCGATCAATGTCGAGATGATCGGCACCGGTCTCGTCATCCAGCAGTACCGTTTTGAGGTCGCCAGCAGGCACTACTGCAAGATGGTCTCGATCTCCGACGTCTTCTCGGCAGCCGGATGGACCACCACTCAGGTGATCTGGGAGCTCGGCATCGAACAACTCGACGGCGACAATCTGCGCTACATCAACACGGTCACCTCGCACCCCACCGAGGAATTCCTCGAGTTCATCACTTCGAGCGGACAGACCTTCGAAGACGCCGCAGCAGCGCGGCAGAAGGCGTCGGGGCAGCACTGCGAACTCGAGACCCCGCACTACGCCCAGAGCATCGCCAACTTCGCCAAGGCTCGTGCGGCTGAAGCCGTCGCGGCGGGCAACGCCGGGTAGCACGCACATACGTCGACGGACCCGATCATCTACGGATCCAATCGTCGACGGCCCTGCATACGTCGGCCGAGGACTCGATCGGCGCCAGGTGTCCGACGCCGTCGAGTGTGATCACGGCCGGTTCGCCCGGTAGCGATTGCCGAAGCCGGGTTGCTTGCTCCACCGGTATCCAGGGATCATCGGTGCCCCAACCGATTCGAGTCCGACAGCGAACTTCCGCCAGTTTGCGGACCAAGGGCTGGGTGTGGTCGGGGCGCAGGGCGGCGATCTGTCGGTAGAACCCGGGCTGTCCGACCTCCCCGAGCCAGGGCCCGGTCAGGGTGTCGAGCCACTCGGAACTCAGCGGCCGCTGGGCAGCACCGGCGATGTATTCGCGCACGAGCGCAGCGTGCAATGGTGCGGGAAGCGCGCCGAACACGTCGGTGTGCTCGGCGACGAGCTTGAAGAATGGCGACCCCCAGGGGTCCAGTGTGACGATGTCCCACAGAAACAACGATGCATAGTCGACGCCATGCAGTACATGTGCACCGACTGCGACCGCGCCGCCGATGTCGTGGGCGATGACATGCGGACGGTTCACTCCCCACAGTGACAGCAGCCGAGCCAATCTCGACATCTGGGTGTCGAGATCGACTGCCGCGTCCAGGGTTCCGGACCGGCCGTAGCCCGGCATGTCCCAGAGGTGAACCCGATGATCCCGGCTCAGGTGGTGGGCGACGCCTGCCCATACTGCTGCAGACCACGGCGTCCCATGGCAGATGACCACATCGCCGACGGCTTCTGTCGGCGGTTCGAGCACGTACGTCGCGATCGAGACTCCATCCACGACGACTGTCTCGGGTTGCGGCAACGTGCCGTCAGGAGTTTCCACGGGTGTCCTGTTCTCGTCCGCCGAATACGCCCGCGCGTGCCGCTGCTGCTGTTGCTCGCACTGCTCGGTCGGCGTCTGCTGCATCGAGTGGCTTCGTGGTGGTCAGGAATTGGTAGTACAGCGGTGCCGACAGATATCGAACGACTTCGGCGGCGTCGGTGTCGGAAGGCAGGTCGCCACGTTCGACGGCGTCGGTCACTGCGGCCGCCCACTCCGACACTCGCGTTCGATAGAAATTCGCCAATGCCTGCTTGGTGTCCGCGTCGTGCGTCGAGGCGGCGATGAGCGCGGAGAAGAGTCTGCCGGTGCGGTGATCGGTCAGGGTTTTCACGACCAGGTCGGCGTTTGCCGACAGGTCGGCAGTGAAATCGCCTGTCCGCGTTGCACTGACCGATCTAGCAGCCATGTCGTCGAGAAGGTCCGACACCAATGCTTGCGGAGATCCCCATCGTCGATACACCGTCGTCTTGCCTACCTTCGCGGCGTCGGCGACGGCGGGGAGCTCGACACCGGCGAACCCGTACTCGATCAGCGCATCCTCGGTGGCTGCGAGCACTGCGCGGCGCACAAGGGCGGTGCGGCCGCCCGGGCGCGCTGTCGCGGTTGCGGGTTTGCCTTTCGTCGCAACGGTCATGGTGCCCGATCGTACGGCATTGCAGCCACTAACGGTACTGCAGTTCCGTTTTGTTGCGAACCGTTGTATGGTCTTAACGGAAATGCAGTCCCGTTAGAAAGGTTCGATATGAGGTATCGACGAGTTGGAAGCTCCGATTTGGTGGTGTCCGAGTACGGTTTCGGCGCCGCCACGTTCGGCGGACGCGGTGATTTCTTCGGAGCGTGGGGGACTACCGACGTCGACGCCGCCCGTGAACTGATCGATCAGTGCCTCGACGCCGGCGTGAACCTGTTCGACACCGCGGACGTCTACTCGGACGGTGCATCCGAGGAGGTTCTCGGTGCCGCGCTTCGTGGACGACGGGACAAGGTCGTGATCTCCACCAAGGCAGCGCTCCCGACCGGGGACGGTGCCGGCGATTACGGCACCTCGCGTCGGCGACTCGTTCAGGCGGTGGAATCGGCGCTACGCCGACTGGGAACCGATCGGATCGACCTGTTCCAGCTCCACGCCTACGACGCCTCGACGCCGATGGAGGAAGTCGTCGACGTACTCGACGAGCTGGTCCGGAGCGGCAAGATTCTGTACACGGGGGTGTCGAACTTCTCGGGATGGCAGCTGATGAAGATGCTGTCGACCGCCGACGAGCGTGGAGCTGCACGGCCGGTGGCCCATCAGGTGTACTACTCGCTGATCGGTCGGGACTACGAGTGGGAACTGATGCCGCTGGCGGTCGAAGAGCGAGTCGGGGCGATCGTATGGAGCCCATTGGGGTGGGGTCGAATGACTGGACGTGTCCGCCGTGGTGTCCCGCTCCCGTCGTCCAGCAGGCTGCACGCCACCGCCTCTGCCGGGCCGCCGGTCGACGACGAGCGCCTCTACCGCGTCGTCGACGCGCTGGATCGCGTTGCGCACGACACCGCCAAAACCGTTGCGCAAGTGGCCTTGAACTGGCTGAGCGATCGGCACAGTGTCTCCAGCGTGATCATCGGCGCGCGCAACCGGGAACAACTCAACGAGAACCTCGGAGCTGCCGGATGGTCGCTGAGTGCTCCGCATCGCGAGTTGCTCGACAACGTCTCCGACACCGACGCGCCGTACCCCTATTTCCCGTACTACCGGCAGGACGGATTCGCGCGTCTGAATCCACCGCTCTATCCAACAGCTGGATCGAACCACTTCGCCGTTGTCGACGGCCACTCGGTCAGGCCAAGTCCTCGGGCCTGATTTTCAGTTTTTCCGAAATGCGTGCCAGGGCTTGCTGATCCTCGTCTGTCAATGGGTCCAGCACGAACTGTCGAACGGCAGCGACGTGTGTCGGGGCTGCGGCGACGACGACGTCGTAGCCTTTCTGGGTCAGTGCGGCCGTGGTGTAACGACCGTCTTCGGGGTCGGGTGAGCGTTCGACCCACCCTTTGTGCTCGAATCGCTTGACCACGTTGGACAAGCGTGACAACGATCCGTTTGCCAGATACGCGAGTTCGCTCATTCGAATTCGCCGATCCTGCGCCTCGGAGATGTGGCTGAGGGTCAGGTAATCGAAGAGAGTCAAGCCCGCCTCCTGCTGGAGTGGTGCCTCGAGCCGTCCGGGCATCAGCAGGACGAGCGAGACAAGGCCAGTCCATGCTTCCTTTTCCGACGCGGTGAGCCACAGCGACTGCTTGCCGTCGCTCTCACCCGAAATCTCCATCTGCGCCATCCGCTCACCATACCGATCGGGCCCCGTCGGCCATTTGACTTCAAGCGTGAAGTGATACACTTTGGAAATGACTTCAAGATTGAAGTCAATACACATGCGAAAGGTCGAATCGTGACTACACCTCAGTTCTTCGCCACCCCGGGTTACGGAGACACTCAGCTGACGAACATGCACTACAACCAGGCCGTTCGCATCGGCAACCGCGTCGAGATCTCCGGGCAGGGCGGGTGGGACGACGAGTTCAACTTCCCTTCCGATCTCGAGGAAGAGATCGTCGCGGCATTCGACAACGTCGAACGCACATTGCAGCAGGCAGGTGCCACGTGGCGCGACGTCGTGTCGGTCGACTCTTTCCACGTGCCCGAGGTTGCGGGATACATCGGCGAGACCCACGGACGGGTGATGGTGGAGCAGATGCGTCGACGTATGGGCGACCGTGCACCGATCTGGACCGAAATCGGTGTGCAGGCCTTGGGAGCCTACGGAATGCGTGTGGAAATCCGTGTGGCCGCAATCCTGGACGAGGACCCGGCGCGGTGAGCTGATCCGCCGTTCTCAGGGCGCGCCGAGAGCGAGTACCGCGACGTCGTCTTGAAGCCCGGACCCGAAGCTGTTCAACAGGCCGATCACATCGTCGACGATTCTCGCCGCGGTTGTCGGGGCCGCGTCGTTCGCGAACGTTTCGAGTGCTCCGGCGTCGTCGTAGCGCGCCTTCCCCGGTCCGACGTGCGCCTCGGTGAGACCGTCGGTGTAGAGCAGAAGCACGTCTCCAGCTTCCAGGATCACGTCGGCGGCCCTGAATTGTGCGGTTCGAAGTGCTCCGACGAGTTGGCCACCGATGGTGTCGATGTACTCGGCACTGCCGTCGGCCTGCAGGTGCAATGCCGGGGGGTGACCGCCGCTCGCGAGCCGGATGGTTGTCGTCTTTTCGTCGACTGCTGGGGTGATGGTGCCGAAAAGCACTGTGCAGAAGCGTGGGTCGTCCCCGCGAAACTCGTGGTACAGAACGGTATTGAGGTTCTGAAGAACAGTGATCGGGTCGCGGTCGAACACAGCGGCCGCCCGGAGCGTGTAGCGAGTCAACGACGTCACCGCTGCCGCTCCTGGGCCTTTGCCGCTCACGTCTCCGAGGAAGAATCCCCACGTGGACTCGTCGAGGGGAAAGACGTCGTAGAAGTCGCCGCCGACTTCCTCGATGACCGCGTGGTGATAGTAGGCCGCCACGTCGGTTCCTGGCGGGGAACTCAACACCGGAGGAAGAAGGGTGCGCTGCAGGGTCGTCGCGAGAATCTGTATCTGCGTGCGTTCGGCCTCGGCGACCTTGCGCGCGTCCTCAGCAGCTTCGAGCGCGTCCTGCGACCGTGTCAACGCGTCGGCGGTGGTGGCCTGCGCGGTGAGCGCCCCGTCGCGGGCCTCGATGAGGGTCTGTTCTCGAATTCGGTGCGAGGTCGCACTGTGCAGAGTGAACCTGATGGTGCTGTCGTCATCCTGGATGTCTCGATTGGCCATGACCAACATCGACAGGACCGAATCCGGACCGGTGACCAAGTCCGCGGTGGCGCCGACGGGAGTCTCGGTGTCGGCGTCAGGGCTCGCACTGAGCAGGGCCGTCACCGTGTCCGCGCTGGAGTCCGCGAAAAGATCGTGGACGCGGCGCCCGACGACGTCGGACCATGCTCGGCCGATCGTCCGGCACACCGTCGCATTGGCGTATACGACGCACTGGCTGCTCGCCCGTATCGCCAGGTAGCCTGCCGGGGCGGTATCCAGAAAGCGCAGCGTGTCTGAGGGCATCACAGAAAGTCACTTCTGTACTGACAGCACTGGCTGGGCCCGCTGGTGCCGAGCGCACGAATTCGATACGCGTTCACACATTTGTTCTATCAGATCGGCGTGTGTGACAGCAGCCGACTGGCAAGGCGTCATCGCTGGGAGCGGTCGAGGTTCCAGGTCAGAGTGGTCGAAGTGCCGGATCCGTGATCGACGGCAACGTGATCGGTGATCGCGTCGGCGAGTTCCAGCCCGCGCCCGCGATGCGGGGTCGGCTCGGCGGGCTTCCAGGAACCGGTATCGGACACCGTCACCGTGAGCGCGGAGGCCTCGTGCACGGCGGTGAGTGTGAGCGGGCCAGGTGACGACACGTCGCGGTAAGCATGTTCGACGCTGTTGGCCATCACCTCGTACGACGCGAGCACCACGTCAGGGGCGATATCGGAGAGATGTCGCGCGTCGAGCCATTCATGGAGATTACGCCGCAGCTGGGCGGCGAGGTCGGCGGTCGCGGGGTCACTGTGGGTCCACCGAGCCGAGGTCGGCTCGGGTGGTTCGACAATCACACGGGGCCGGACGGAGATGTTCGTAAAGAAGCCATGACGCCCGGTTACCCGAAAGTCGGCATTCGACGCATCGAGCGTGCGTGCAATCCGAAGAGCGTGTGCAGAAACTCGCTACGCGTAGCGTCGAGTCATGGTGAACGAGCCTGCGGGCGAGGCATTGGCCGTCGAATCGTCCGAGCAGGACGGTGTCACGGTGCTCGCCGTCACGGGCGAGCTGGATCTTGTCGGTGCGCCGATGTTGGCGGACCGCGCCTATTCGGTCGCTGCGCAGGCGGTGCACGGACTCGTGATCGATCTCACCGGCGTGCATTTTCTGTCCTCGAGCGGAGTCAGCGTGCTGGTTCGTACCGTCGATTCGTTACCGTCCGGCGCCATGGGCGTATTGGTAGCCCCACATGCGGTTGTGCAGCGACCCATCCTGCTCAGTGGCCTGGATCGGGTGATCACGACAGTCGCCGACCGCCCCGCAGCGTTCGCGGCGATCGCCGCCACTCGGACGTAGATGTCGGCACCTCCTTGTAGGCTTGTTCGCGCGTGGTCTAGCCCGGTGCCCGCATCCTCAGACCCGACACGCTTCATCGCCACAAGGGAGTACACGTGCCCGCTCGAGACAGCACAGCTCGCTTCGACATCGGACGCGAGGTCGTCGGCAACGCCGTCGTCGTCGCCGTCACCGGCGACATCGACCTGGGTACCGCACCGTCCTTCGCGTCGGAGATCGACTCCGCGCTGACGCCCACACCGGCAGCACTGATCGTCGATCTCACCGGCGTGGGATTTCTCGGATCGAGCGCGATGACCGTCCTGGCGGCAGCGCACGACCGAATGGGCGAGCTCACCACCATTACCGTGGTCGCCGACGGCACCGCCACTCGTCGCCCTCTCGAACTGCTCGGGCTGGGGTCCGTGATGGCCATTCACTCGACGCGCGAGGACGCGCTCGCTGCTGTCGAAGCCGGCTGATATCTCGGCTCGCCACGCCGAGGTTCATTCATCCTGAACCCGGCCGCGTACTGCGCGACCACATCATCGCGGCAACCCGCCGCGGACTTTCGTATGCCCAGCTTCGATGGGCGTTATCGTTCCGTTATTTTTCGTTATACATCTGTGACATACGTAGAGACGAGTCCGACATGCCGCGTCGACACAGTTGGTGGGGAAGAACGAAGTTGGTCGGCGATCGATACAAGTCCGATGCCGGCTTCATCCGAACGCCCCGTGCGAATACGGGAAACGAGACCGACTACGGCACATGACATCTCGCTAGGAGTCCTACATGACTGCAGTTCTTTTCGGGTCCATCAGCACGCTGGCCGACACGTCGGAACTTCAGCGCCGAGCATTCAACGAGGCGTTCGCGTCGCACGACCTGGATTGGAACTGGTCGCGCGAGGACTACTCGGCGATGCTGACGAGTAACGGCGGCGCCGGACGGATCGCCCAGTTCGCCTCGTCTCGTGGAGAGCAAGTCGATTCCGACGCCGTCCACGCAACCAAATCCGATATCTTTCAACGTCTTCTGGCAACCGAAGGTATCGAGCCCCGCCCAGGCGTCCTCGACACCGTAGCCGGCGCGCGAGAGCACGGCTACAAGCTCGGCCTCGTCACGACCACATCCACGGAAAATGTCAGTGCGCTGCTGAATGCATTCGAGAAACTCGGCACCGAGTCCTTCGACATCGTCGTGGACAAAACCTCCGTGTCCGAGGTCAAGCCCGACCCCGAGGTGTATCGGTTCGCCATCGACGGCCTCGGCGAGAAGGCAGACGATTGTATTGCCATAGAGGACAACGTCGGTGGAGTCGAGTCGGCGACGGCGGCGTCCATCCGATGCATCGCTTTCCCGAACGCGAACACCGTCGGCGGAGACTTCTCGGCTGCTTTGAAGACTGTCGATCGGCTCGAACCCGACCAGCTCGCTCAGTGGGCCAAGGGCCGCGCGTGAACGTTCGACGCGAGAATGAAAGGACATCCCGATGAGCAACATGCAAGCTAGCGTGACGGCATCCGACCGGGCGTTTCACGTCGAAGGGTACGAGCGGATCGAATACGATCTGGTCTACGTCGATGGCGTCTTCGATGTCACCAATACCGAACTGGCCGAGAGCTATCAGCCGTACGGTCGGTGCCTGATGGTCGTGGACGAGGCTGTTCGTTCGCTGTACGGCGACCGCGCCCAGGCGTATTTCGATCACCATGGCATCGCGCTGACCGTCGTACCGGTCACCATTGCCGAGACCGCCAAGTCGCTCGAGACCTTCGAGCGCATCGTGGGCGAATTCGATGCGTTCGGACTGGTCCGCACCGAACCCGTGCTCGTGGTCGGAGGTGGCCTCACCACCGACGTTGCCGGGTTCGCGTGCGCCAGTTATCGACGCAACACCCCGTACATCCGCATACCCACCACGCTGATCGGCCTGATCGACGCGAGCGTGTCCATCAAGGTCGCCGTCAACTACAACAAGCACAAGAATCGCCTCGGCGCTTACCATGCGTCGCAGAAGGTTTTGCTGGACTTCTCGTTCCTCGCGACCTTGCCCGAGGACCAGATCCGCAACGGCATGGCCGAATTGATCAAGATCTCGGTGGTCGGCAACCAGACCATCTTCGACATGCTCGACGAGCACGGACCCGAATTGTTGGCAACGAAGTTCGGGCACTCGGGCGGTACGCCGGAGATGCGCGACATCGCACATCGCCTGACCTACCAGGCGATCGAGACGATGCTCGAGCTCGAGGCGCCCAACCTGCACGAGATCGAACTGGACCGTGTCATCGCCTTCGGCCACACCTGGAGCCCGACGCTCGAACTGACGCCTCCCCAGCCCTTCTTCCACGGGCACGCGATCAACATCGACATGGCGTTGTCCACCACCGTCGCCGAGCAACGAGGTCTGATCTCGACGGCCGACAGAGATCGCATCCTGGGCGTCATGAACCGGCTTGGTCTGGCGTTGGACAGCGATCATCTGACGCCCGAGCTGCTGACCGCGGCCACCGCGTCGATCCTGAAGACCAGGGACGGCATCCTGCGCGCCGCGGTTCCCGATCCCATCGGTTCGTGTCGATTCCTCAACGACCTGACCACCGACGAGCTGGCGGACGCCTTGGCCTTGCACAAGAAGGTCTGCCTCGATTTCGACCGTGGGGGAGAAGGAATCGCCATGTTCACCGGTGGTTCCGATGACTGATGGGGTTCTGCGTACCTCTCGACCGGTGACACCGACGACGATCCTGGGCAGGGAGCTGCGCGAACTCGTCGAAGCCTACGACAGCGGAGAGACCGGCGAGGACTTCGCACAGCGGTTGCGTCGCGCCCGGGACCTGGCAGACGGTCTCGATCCGTACCTCGACACGCACACCACTCCCGAATCGCCCGCTCTCCAGGACCTTTCCCGGCGTACGCAGGGAATGGACTGGGATTCCCGGACAGTGGTGTCCGGATCCGGTCCATTGGAGCAGGAGATGCTGTCCGGGCACGTCGAAGGTCAGGTGCTCAAGTTCCTGGTGCACACGACCGGCGCTCGACGGGTCCTGGAGATCGGTATGTTCACCGGATACTCCGCGCTGGCCATGGCGGAGGCGTTGCCCGACGGCGGCACGGTGGTCGCCTGCGAGGTCGACCGGTTCGTTGCGGACTTCGCACGTGAGTGCTTTTCGTCGTCGCCGGTCGGTCACCGGATATCGGTCGAGGTAGGGCCGGCACTGGACACCCTCGGCAGACTTGCAGCAGAGTCGGCTCAGTTCGACCTGGTGTTCATCGACGCGGACAAGACCGGATACCTCGAGTACTACCGTCGTCTTCTGGACACCGATCTACTGGCACCGGGGGCGGTGATCGCAGTCGACAACACGCTGCTTCAGGGCACTCCCTATGCGGACCCGGCGCACCGGACCGTCAACGGCGACGCCGTCGACGCGTTCAACACCTTCGTGACCGAGGATTCGCGCGTCGAGCAGGTTCTCCTTCCGCTACGCGACGGTGTCACGTTGATACGACGAGTGGAGGCTTAGCCCACCATGCAGTTCAGAGCCTTGGCTCGCACGGTCGGTGCACTCGGTGCGCTGACGGTCACCCTCCCCATCGATCTGATCGTCGTGGCGCTCGCGCTGCTCGATCAGCGTCGCGTGGCCGCCCCGACGTCGGGACGGACGGTCATGGTGAGCGGTGGAAAAATGACCAAGGCTCTGAGCTTGGCGCGTGCTTTCCACCGCGCGGGCCATCGTGTGGTCCTCGTCGAGTCGCCGAAGTATCGGTTCACCGGCCACCGGTTCTCGCGCGCGGTGGACGCGTTCCACTGTGTTCCCGAACCGACGGACCCCGGGTATGCGCGCGCCCTGCGAGATGTGGTGCTTCGTGAGCAAGTCGACGTCTTCGTCCCGGTCGCGAGCCCTGCCTCCAGCGTGCCGGACGCCGATGCTGCGGCGCTGCTCGGCGATCTCTGCGAGGTGGTGCACGCCGACCCCGAGACTGTGCGCATGTTGGACGACAAGTCCACCTTCTCGGAGGCAGCCGCGTCTATGGGTCTGTCGGTGCCGGATTGGAGGCGCATCACGTCGGTCGACGACATCGCCTCGTTCGACTTTCCTCCCGGGCGCGAATACATCCTGAAACAGATCGCGTACAACCCCGTCGGCAGAATGGATTTGACGCGTCTGTCGAGCGCGACACCGCAGCGAAACATCGAATTCGCACGCACCCTGGACATCTCCGAGAGCAACGCGTGGATCCTGCAGGAATTCATCTCGGGACAGGAGTACTGCACCCACGGCACCGCCCGCGACGGGAATCTCACCGTGTACGCGTGCTGCACATCATCCGCGTTCCAGGTGAATTACGAAATGGTCGACGTGCCCGACATCCGGTCCTGGGTCGAGACTTTCGTCGGCGAACTCGGTGTCACCGGGCAGCTGTCCTTCGATTTCATCCAGGCCGCGGACGGCCGGGTGTACGCGATCGAGTGCAACCCGCGCACGCACTCCGCGATCACGATGTTCTACGACCAGGACTTGCTGGCCCAGGGATATCTGGGACGAGTCGAGTCGGCAGTGCTTCCGACGCGCGAATCCAAGCCGACGTTCTGGACCTACCACGAGGTGTGGCGATTGCTGACCGAGCCAAATCGTCGGCACCGGCTTCGCATCATCGTGGAGGGGACAGACGCCATCTTCGCGCGGTGGGATCCACTCCCGTACTTGCTCGTTCACCACCTACAGATTCCGGTCCTGCTGGTGAAGAATGCAGTGTCCGGGCGCAGTTGGTCTCGAATCGACTTCAACATCGGAAAACTCGTCGAGCAGGGAGGAGACTGATGCCGACGACTGTGCTCGTACTGGCGGGCTCGCCCGTCGACCAGTTCCACGTCGATCTCTCCACGGTCTACGCTCAGGGTTTTCTGAACGCGATCGACGGTAATCCCGACTACCGCGTTCACATCGCCGTCGTGACACCGGGCGGTCACTGGCAGATCGTCGATCGTCTCGACGCGCTGAATCAGGCCGAGGTGAGGACCGTCGGGCAAACAATGGAGTGGGTGAACACAGCAGGCATCGACGTCGTCGTTCCACAGATGTTCTGCCGACCCGGAATGACCAGCTACCGAGCGATGTTCGACTTGCTGTCCATCCCGGTTCTCGGCAATCGACCGGAGACAATGGCCATGACCGCGGACAAGGACGTCGCGCGAGCGATCGTGGAGGCGGCAGGCGTTGCGGTACCGCGCGGTGAAGTCCTCCGATCGGCCGGAAGCACCACGGTGCCGTTCCCGGTGGTCGTCAAACCGGTGGACGCCGACAACTCGGTAGGTGTCGAGTTGGTCAGGGATGCCGGAGGTCTCGATGATGCCGTTCGTGCTGCGCTGGGTCACTCGGACGGTGCTCTGGTGGAAACGTACGTTCCGCTCGGCCGGGAGGTCCGCTGTGGAATCCTCTCTCGTGACGGTGAATTGATGTGTCTGCCGCTGGAGGAGTACGCAGTCGGTGAGTCGAACCCGATTCGAAGTTCCGCGGACAAGCTGAACCGCACCGACAAGGGTGACCTGTACCTGGTCGCCAAGGATTCGAGCAAGGCCTGGATCGTCGACGTCGACGACCCGATCACGGAAAAGGTATGGGCGGCTGCCCGTGTCGCCTATCGCGCTCTCGGTTGTCGACACTACGGATTGTTCGATTTCCGCATCGATCCCGACGGCAATCCCTGGTTTCTGGAAGCCGGGCTGTATTGCTCCTACTCGCCGGGCAGCGTCGTCGCGGTCATGGCTCGCGCGGCAGGGATCTCGGTGACCGAACTGTTCGCGCTGTCGCTGCGCGAACTCGACAGAGAAAGGGTCCGATCGTGAACAGTGAAGTTCTGCACCCTCTGGGAGTGCGCGTCACCGACGTTGCGGTCGGCCCACTCGGCCCCCCGGACGTCGAGGCTCTACGGCACCTGCTCGCCGAGCACGGCGCCGTCGTACTGCCGGGCCAACATGTCGGGAACGACGAATTCGCGGCCTTCCTCGAAAGCCTCGGGGACTTGATGTTCACCGAAGGCGAGACGCCCGTCGAGGGATACCCGGACCTCAATGTCATCACCAACGTCGGGCGAACAACCCCGCCGAAATCGACCTTTCACGTCGACACCACCTACATCCCCGTCCCACCGGCGTACACCGCTCTTCGAGCGGTCGAAGTACCGAGGGACGGTGGACAGACACTGTTCAGCAACCAGTATCGCGCCTACGACACACTCACCGCCGAGGACAAGAAACTCGTCGAACACGCGACCGTCACCCACACCGTCACCGGACTCGACGGCATCGAAGGATCCGCCGAGCATCCACTGGTTCTCGAGCACCCGGTGACAGGTCGCACAGCGCTGTACCTCACCGCTCCCACGCGTTGTACTGCCGTGTCCGGGTCGACGGCCGACGAAGCGTCGCACCTCATCAGGCGCCTCGTCGACCACTCGACCCGTGAGGACAACGTCCTGCGCCATTCCTGGTCCCCTGACGACGTCGTCATCTGGGACAACCGATGCGTCATGCACAAAGCCGATCACACCGGCGTCGTCGGGAACCGGGTCATGCACCGCGGCATGGCCGGCGATCGTCTGGCACGCGCGCGCTGATCCAAGCAACACGAGCACTTCCTCGTTCACCGATGAGTTCTGCCGTCGGTGCCGGTCGGTACCAGCACGGGACAAGTGGCTGCACGCTGTAGGGAGTGAACGAAATGGGTGACGTGAAGAGGATCGAACAGGAGCTTCGTGCACTGTCGAGTCCGGACCAGGTGGATCTGATTGCCCGTCGTGTCGATCGGAACCAGATCATCGGGGTTCGCATGGGATCGGTCTTCGGTCTGGCGAAGGCGAACTGGCGGCTGGACTTGGGCACGGTCCGAGAACTCGTGCAGTCCAACTGGTTCGAGGTTCGCATGGTCGGGGTCAGCATTCTCGACGCACGTGCACGGAAAGGCAGTGCGGCCGATACCGAGCGGACGGAATTGTACGAGCTGTACCTGGACGAGCATGCGCAGATCGATACATGGGATCTGGTGGATCGAGCTGCGCCGCGCGTGGTCGGACAGTATCTGCTCGACAGGCCGAAGGCGCCTCTGTACGTCCTCGCCGACTCGGCCAACCTGTGGGAACGGCGAACGTCGATCGTCGCCTGTTACTGGCTGATCCGAAACGGCGAACTCGACGATCCATTGCGCATTCTGGAAGCCCTGATCGACGACCCGGAAGTGTTCGTCCACACCGCGCTCGGAACTGCGTTGCGGGAAGTGAAGCGCGCAGACCCGGCAAGGGCGGACGAGTTCCATCGGGCGCTCGGCAGCCGCCTGCACCCGGCCGCTCGACGTGCGATGAAGGTCGGCCGCACATGAGCTGTCCGTCGGCGTTGTGTTCTCGGCACGAGGTCAGGGCGTGGATCAGTTCGTGACGAAGTCCCCGAGTACGGGTAACCGTGACGCCGACCGGTTTGCCAACGTAGGCACGCACCCGAGAAGTCCCTTCGTGTAGGGGTGGGTAGCGCCCGAGACGATGGTGGTCGACGGTTTCTGCTCGACGAGCTCTCCTCGGTACATCACGAGCATCGTGTCGGAGAATTCCAAGCAGAGTTTGATGTCGTGGCTGACGACCAGGAGCGCTGTTCCCTCCTCGCGCGTGAGATCCTGCAACAACTCCATCGTTCCGCGCGCAAGTGACGCGTCGAGCGCGCTGGTTGGTTCGTCGGCGATCAGGAGCCTGGGTGACCCGCACAGCGCCAGCGCCGTCATGACCCGCTGCCTCATTCCTCCGGACAGCTCGTAGGGACGACTGCGCATCACTCGGCCGACGTCGTGCAGACCGACCTTGTCGAGCCAATGCGCGGTGACATCTGCACGTGCGCGACGACCGGTGACACCTGCCCCGGCGAGAACGTGGCTGAACTGGCCGCCGATGGTCCACACAGGATCGAGAGCGGTCATCGCATCCTGGAACACCATGGCGATACCGTCGGTCCGGCTCGGAACGCTGCGCCTCGTACTCGGCTGTTGCGGCACACCCTCGAATTCGAGGGTGTCCGACACGACGGACGCGCCACTCGATGCGCCGATCAGCCCGGCGATCGTCATGGCCAGTGTCGACTTCCCCGAACCCGACTCGCCGACCAGGGCAACCCGCTCACCGGGAGCGATGTCGAACGAGACGTCCTTCACCGCGGCGACGGCCGACGTCCCCGTGCCGTATGTCACAGAAAGATTCTTGATGCTGAGTACAGAATTGCTCGACGTGGACGTGTCAACCGCGTCGATTACTCGGTCCTGCACCGTGTTCGAGGAAATCGAGCGTTCCGCTGTTGTCGTCATTCATGCTCCCACCGAGGCGTCCGAAGAGGTCGATTACGTCGGTAATGCTTCATCAGGGGTGTTTCCCAGACCGATCCCGTTGGTAAACAACGTATTACGCGGACCGAATCGGTCGCTTGATGCTGTGCTGACCTGGGAAATCGCACATACTCGTGCGTTCATGTGCCGCTGGATGACCAGCGGCACTGCGGCCCCATTCCGATAGACTCGTCGAACCGGTTGATCTCATCGTCGCGGCCAACCCGTCTCCCTGTCGTTCGATTCTGCGTGCGAACGTTTATCACCGAAAGGCCTCGACAGCATGACCCGTCCCTTTTTCGACAACGAGTTCGGCATCGTCGCAGCGCATCGCCGTCGCCAGGCGGACGAGCAGCGCGCACGGTATCTGCGTGCCCAAGCTGCACGTCAGGAGAAGTTCGTCACGTCGCCGCGCCGCGTCTACGAGCTGATTCGTTCAGGAATTCGTCGCGGAACGATGCCGCACGACGAGACCCTGTCGGAGCAGCATTTGATCGACACGCTCGGGGCGACCCGAAACGCGGTGCGCAAGGCATTGCAGATGCTGGCCGACGATGGTGTGGTGCTCCGTGCCCGTCGAGCTGGGACGTCTGTCGCTCACGACATCGTTGCGGTCCGCGATGGAGAGGTCGGCCCGCGTGCCTGGGCTGGAATGCCGGACGAAGGCCGACTGACCGTGGATACACTCGAATGCCGCAGGATTGCCGCGCCTGCGGTACTGCAGAACTTCATCGGCACCGAGGTGGACACTGTGGTGTTGCTCGAGCAGGTGGGGCGGATGGGGGGCAACCCGTTGTATCTCCGCGTTGGATACTGCATCACCGATTTCGAGATCGAAGAATTCATCACCCGTATCGAGAGCAACCATTCCGAGTACCCGCCGATAGCTGTGGCGCACAATCGGATCTTCGGCACCGTCTACGGCGGCAGCAGTTCGGTTGTGGAGGCGATCTCATGCCAGGAACGTGCGGCGGAGCTGCTGGACATGCAGGTCGGTGCGCCGGTGCTGTTGCGGGAACTGATCACCAGAGACTCCGAGGGACGCCCGGCAGAGCTGAGCTTCACACACTTTCGTGCCGATCGCGTGGCGATAATCGGATCCGCCGACCAACACGTAATGTCTCCGCACCTGTGATCGACAGCAACGGAGCCGGCACTGGTGCCGGCTCCGTTGCTGTCCAGTAGGACAGCGGCTTTCGAAACGTGGGTCAGAAGTCCAGCAGGTTGCTTCGGAAGTGCCTGTGCGCGTAGCCGTCACGCACCAATCCTCGACGCCGCAGCGCTGGCACGAGCCCGTCGGTGACCTCGGTGTAGTAACGCCGACCGAGCCTTCCGGTCATCAGGAAACCGTCACCCCCGACAGCGTCGATCACCTCTTCCATTCGTTCGGCCACTGTCTCCGGAGTTCCGACCAGGGGGACCGACGTGATCGACCACGTCGCCGCGAGTTGCCGGAGCGTCTTCTCGGAGCCGTCCTCGTTGAACTTGCTGCCTCCGGATCCGGCGAGAAAATCCGCCAACGTGGTGCGGTGACCGTTGGTGGACAACGGCGGCGGGGGAGCGTCGATGTCCATGGTCGACAGATCGTTGCCCGTCACAGCCGACAGGTGCGCCAATGCCGCGTGCACTCGGCCGTCGGTCGCTTCCCTGGACCGAGCATCGAGCTCGGCTGCCTCGGCATCGGTTTCACCCAGGACCGGAGAAACGATGTACATGATCTTGATCGAGTCGGGATCGCGACCGGCGTCGGATGCCATCGTTCGTACGTCGTCGCGGTAGGCCTTCATCGCCTCGATGCCTTGAGCCTGACAGATGATGGTGTCCGCGTTGCGTGCCGCGAACGCGCGTCCACGGGGTGAACCGCCTGCCTGGCATATCACCGGACGCCCCTGCGGCATCGGGAGCGTGTTCAGCGGCCCCCGCGTGCGATGAAACTTTCCGACGTAGTTCGCATCGTGGACCTTGGTGTGGTCCGCGTACGTACCCGACTCGCGGTCCAGTACCACCGCGTCCGGTTCCCACGACTTCCACAACGCGTCGACTGCTTCGACGAACTCCTCCGCGCGCTCGTATCGTTCGTCGTGCGGTGGCAGGGCGTCCATTCCGAAGTTCTGCGCAGCGCGATCCTCGCTGGAGGTCACCACGTTCCACCCGACTCGTCCGTGCGACATGTGATCCAGCGTCGAGACGGTGCGCGCGAGCAGATACGGGGGATAGAAACTTGTCGACATCGTCGCGACGATCCCGAGCCGGGAGGTCGCGGCTGCGAGCATCGGAACGAGGGCTACCGGATCGTGTTTGGGCGCGTACTGAGCCTTGGCGAGGTCGAACTCGGTTGTCCCACCGTAGATGTCGGACACCATCGATGAGTCCTCAAGCATCAGGTAATCGAAGCCCGCGCGTTCGAGAGCCCGCGCCATCTCCACATGCAAGCGTCCGTCCGCCCAGGAATCGGCGTCGGACCCGGTCCAATGCGATGTCCACACCGGAGGACGGAAGCTGGTGAACCAACCGAGGTGCATCCGCGGCGTGCTCATCGCGCACCTGCCAGGTGCTCACGGAGGCTCTGGCCTCGGAACCCGGTGCCCGCGACGCCGCGGCGACGAAGCTCTGGCATCAATCCGTCGCACACGTCGTCGACGTATCGCCGGTTCAGCACACCGCCACCACCGCCGAAGAACAGGAACCCGTCACCACCGACCTCCTCGATGACGCTTTCCATTTCGTCGGCTACCGATGCAGGCGTCCCGACGAGCCTGAGCGACTCTGTTCGTTCTGCCGCGACAGTCTCGCGGATGGTCCGTCCTGCCGCCCAGGTACGTAGATTCTCCAAGATGCTGGTGCTCCCCTCGGTGTGCAGATCGTCCGGAATCGGCTGGTCGACGTCGAACTGAGAGAAGTCGATGTCGCCGGACAGCATGATCAGACGCCGCGCAATCGCGGCGTCGGTGGGCTCGTAGTAACGCTCCGCGCGACGGCGTGCGTCCTTCTCGGTCTCGCCCAGGATGGGCGTCACCATGTACAGAACCTTGACATCGTCCGGATTTCGGCCGAAACCAGCTGCGCGCGAGCGAATCGTGTCTCGATACGTACGCATCGCAGCGCGGCCCTTCGGCGCGGACACCACGAGATCGGCGACACGGGCAGCCAGATCGATGCCCGACGGGGACGCTCCCGCCTGACAGATGACGGGTTTGCCCTGAGGACTCGGCAGTGTGTTCAGCGGACCGCGAACCTTGAAGTGCTTACCGGCGTGGTCGATGGTGCGAACTTTGGTGTGATCGACGTAGGACTCCAAGCCAGGGTGAATCGGCGACGTGGCGTCGCCGTCCCAGGACGCCCACAGGGCGTTGGCCACGTCGACGAATTCCTCGGCGATCTCGTATCGTTCGTCGTGGCCAGGGAGGGTGTCGTGGCCGAAGTTCTGAGCCGCTCGGTCGCCGGTCGAGGTGACGATATTCCAGCCGATTCGGCCGTGACTGAGGTGATCGAGGGTGGAGAGCAACCGTGTCAGCAGAAATGGGGGATAGAAGCTCGTCGATGCGGTGACGACGATGCCGATGTCGTCGGTCTCGTACGCGAGTCTCGATGCCAGAGCCATCGGATCATGCTTGGGTGCCCTCGGTGTCCACTTGAGTTCGGATTCGAACGTGCCCCCGTAGATGTCGGTGAGCGCGGTCGAGTCCTCGAGCATCACGAAGTCGATTCCCGCTCGCTCGAACTTCCGCACGATGTCGACAGCGAAAGATCCGTCTGCCCAGTCCGTTCCGCCGGTTCCTGCCCACGGGCCCGTCCAGTCCGGGACGAGATAGTTGGTGAACCAGCCGAGGGTGAACGGTGTTGACATCTCTCCTCATTTCTCGAGCGGTGCTCGCGATGTTCCTTGGTCGGTAAAGATCTGATGGACGACGCCGAGGTCGCGGATTCGTCGGTGACGACCGCCTTGGAATCCGGGGTCGCCGTTCCGTTGGTTCGCCATGGCCGGAGCGCAAGCAGAACGGCCAGTATTGCCACGGGAACGCTTGCGGTGAATGCCAGGGAGTAGGAGGTCTGCGCGGCCACTGCACCGGCGACGAGTGGGCCGAGCATGGTTCCGACGTCGAAGGTCACCTGGTACACGGCGATCGGCGTTCCTCCCCGCCCGTGCAGTACGTCTCCTACCGTTGCAGCACTCGCCACCATTGCGAATGTTCCGCCGATACCCCACAGGATCATGGTCGAGACGAGCACCAACAGGGTCGGGAAGACAGCGAGCAGAACGATGCCGAGCAAGATCAAGGCCGATCCTGCGGCCAGCATCGGGCGACGCCCCCATCGGTCGACGAGGATCCCGGCGGGTTTGACCACGACGATCTGTACGATCGCGCCGACGACCAGGACCAACCCCGAGACGAACGGGCTCCCACCGATGACGGTTGCGACGAACAGTGGAACGAGAGTGAAGCGAACGCCGTTGCCTATCCACCCGTTGGCGAAGTTGGACGAGATCGCCGCGCGAAAGCCTGGATGACGAAGTGCGTCCAGCAGACTCATCCGCTCGGGTCGCGTGGACAGGTCGTGCTCGACGCCGGCTGCCGCGTCCTTGCGGTCGCTGGATCGGAACGCCAGCCACACCACTGCAACTCCGACGATCAGGGTGATCGCGTGCGTCAGGAAGGGGGCTCGCAGTGATACCAGGGCGACGGCACCCCCGATAACCGGACCGAGTACCCCGCCGATCAGGAAACCCGACTGGAACACCGACGCCGTACGCCCTCCGCTCTCTGCTGTGCTGTAACGGAACAGCAGTTGCTGCCCCGATACGGTGAACATCGCCGTCCCGATTCCCCCGACCGCTCGGAGCAACAGCAGAGCCAGGAACGTGGGTGCGAAGGCCGCAGCCAGTGACGATGCCGCAGCGAGGAGCAGGCCGATCGTGAGTACCGTCCGCTCGTCGAAGCGGAGCAGGATGCGGCTCGCACCGAACGAGGCCAGCACGCGAGTGAACGCGTAGATGCTGACCACGGACGATGCAGCGAGGTCGCTGACACCGAAGTCCCGTGCGAACACGGGGATGACCGGTGCGACGACGCCGTACCCGAGCCCGATACACACGTTGACGAACGCCAATGCGTACACCGGGCCCGGCACGACCGAATCGCGTCGAGGGAAGCACATCAGAACGACAGGAGGTTGTCACGGAAGTGCGCGTGCTCGTACTTCGTGCGTACGAGGCCGCGTCGCTGCAGTGCAGGCACCAACCCCTCGGTGATCTCGCCGACGTAGCGTCGTCCGATGCTGCCCGTGATGAGGAAGCCGTCGCCTCCGACGAAGTCCATCGTCTCGCCCATCTGCTCGGCGACCGAGTCGGGCGTTCCCACGTAGTGCACGTTCTTCATCGACCATCCGAGAGCAGCCTTGCGCGGCGTGTTTCCGTAGGAGAGGAAGTCGCCCAACGTCGTTCGATGTCCGTTGGTGGACAGTTCGGGAAAATCCTCGTCCAGTTCGTAACTCGAGAGGTCGATTTCGGTGAGGGCCGAGATGTGACCGAGTGCGGATTCGATACGTGAGTCGACGTCCGCAGTCATTCGTTCGACCTTCGCCCTCGCGTCGGCGTCGGTATCGGCAAGCACGGGTTGGGTGATGAACATGATCTTGCAGCTGTCAGGATCGCGTCCTGCCTTCTCCATTCGCATCCGGATGTCGTCCCGGAACGCCTTCATCGCGACAGGATCCTTGGCCGCGCTCAGAATGGTCTCGGCGTTGCGCGCGGCGAACTCCCGGCCGCGCGGTGAGCCGCCGGCTTGGCAGATCACCGGTTCACCTTGCGGGGACTTCGGAAGGTTCAGGGGGCCGCGCGAGGCGTGAAACTTGCCACGGAAATTGGTGACGTGCACCTTGGTGTGATCGACGTACGTGCCGCTCTCGCGGTCGAGCACCATCGCGTCGTCCTCCCACGATGCCCAGAGTTGCTTGACCAGATCGACGAATTCGTCCGCGCGTTCGTATCGTTGGTCGTGCTCGGCCAGCTTGTCCATACCGTAGTTCTGCGCAGCACGATCTTCGCTGGAGGTGACGACGTTCCAGCCGACACGGCCCTTGCTGACGTGGTCGAGCGTCGAGAAGCGGCGAGCGAGCAGCCACGGTGGGTAGAAGGATGTGGAGCAGGTTGCGATGACTCCGATGTGCTTGGTCGCGGCCGTCAGCACCGGCACCAGCGTGACCGGGTCGTGTTTGGGGGCGTAGAGGCCGTACTTCAGGTCGACGCGGGACGAGTTCTCGAAAGCATCCGAGACCATCGACGAATCCTCGAGCATGATGTAGTCGAAGCAGGCCCGCTCGAGTGCTCGCGCGAAGTCGACGTGCAGCTCACCGTTCGCCCACGTCTTGCCCTCGTCGCCGGCCCACGTGGTGTTCCACGGCGGATTGGAGAAGTTGGTGAACCACCCCAGATGAAATTTGGTCATTGCCGTGTACTCCTTGTTCTCGATTGTCGTTCGGATGAAAGGCGACGGACTCTCCGGATTTCCGACGGTTCGTCGTCTCGGACTCCGCGCAGTGTCGACGGAACACTGGCGGCGAGGGCGCTGCCCGCCATCATTGCGATTGCTACGACGAACCCTGTTGTCAGGGAGCTTGTTTCCGATGCCGGCAGCATGAGGGCGTCCCCGGAGTAGACGAGTTCGCGGAGCGCAGGAGGCAATGCCGACACGGCCAGGACCAACGCAAGCGCAGTGCTGACCGTCACCGCCGTGTTGTCCAGCGATACACGGAGCCCGTTCGCCATGCCGGATCGGTTGGGCGGTACGCCGACGTTGATTGCCGCAGCATTTGCGGTCTTGAAGATCGCACCGGTCAGTCCGAGCGCGAAGAGTACGACGACGACAGGCACATCCGCTGCAGGTCCGCCGATGTGCAGAGCCAACACCGTGAGTACGGCGGCCGTGCCGAGCGTGGAGGCCGTGGTCAGCACTCGCGTCCGTACGCGAGTCGCCAGCCGACCGGCGATCGGCGACATCATCGTCGTGCCGACCGCCAGTGCCGTGATCTGCAGTCCTGCCTCGATCGGACTCCGTCCTTCGACACTCTGGAGGTACAGGGACATCGTCACCGCCACTGCACCCTCGGCGATGGTGACGAGAAACGACGCGCTGTAGGCGCAGCCGCGGAAGCGGCTGGCCAGCAAGGCGGGATCGACGATCGGGTCGACGGTGCGCCGTTCCCACCACCAGAACAAGGGAAGGCCCAGGACGACCACGGCCAAGGGGAACAACGCGTGCACCGAACCGAACCCGACACTGCCACCACGGTTCACCCCGTAGACGAGGCATCCGAGCACAACCATCGATCCCACCGCACCGGCGTAGTCGAACCTCGCGACGCGGGGTGGCCGATCGGTCCGGCGCAATGTGATCGCGGCCCAGACCGTCCCGAGCACTCCGAGGGGTACGACGACTCCGAAGACGCCGCGCCACCCTGACGTTTCGGTCAGAACACCGCCCAGGAGCGGGCCGATCGAAACGGCGAGCGACATGATCGTGATGTTCCAACCGATTCCGATCGCCAGTTGCGCTGGCGCGAAGGCCTCGACCAGCAGCGCGGTGGTGTTGGTGATCACCGCGGCAGCGCCGACGCCCTGCACGACCCGTAACGCGATCACCAGAGCTGGATCGCTCGACAGTGAGATCACCGCACCACTGACCGTCAGCAGTGCGAGGCCCGCAAGGTAGACCGGCCGTCGGCCGAGGATGTCGGCTACCTTTCCCAGAACCAGAATGAAGACGGCGGTCGTCAGCAGATACGCGAGCATGAACCAATCGGTCTGCGCTGCAGAGGCGTTCAAGCCTGCGCTCATGTCCGGCAAGGCCACCGGCAGCATGCTCACCGAGACGAAGGTGATGCTCATGCCTAGCCCGGTGACGGACAGCACTCGCCACGGATAGTTGTCGGGGCGCGACGGTGGCCGCGCATCCACCGGCGAGTACGCCCCTGCAGCGTCGATCAGAAGTCCATCAGGTTGTCGCGGAACAACTCGTGCGCGTAGCCGTCGCGGATCAAGCCTCGCTTGCGCAGCTCGGGCGCCAGGCCGTCGGTGATCTCGCTGATGTACCTGCGGTGCACACTGCCGGCGATCAAGAATCCGTCCCCGCCGACCTCCGCTGCGATCTCACCCATCTGCTCGGCCACGGCGTCGGCCGTCCCGATCAGGTCTACTGACTTGCGGATGTCCGAGCTCGCTGCCTCGCGCAGAGTCATTCCGGTCGTGTTCGCTCCGATCAACGCCATCGTGCCGCGGCCTGCGTTGGTCTCCACCGAAGGAATCGGCGCGTCCAGATCGAATTTCGAGAAGTCGATTCCGCTGGCGTAGGACATCGAGGCGAGGTTGACGTCGATGTCGTTGCGGAAGCCGGCGAGGATGCGTTCGTGCTTGTCCTCGGCCTCGCGCTGGGTCTCACCGAGAACGGGACTGACGATGAACATGATCTTGCACGAGTCGGGATCTCGGCCCTCAGCGACCATTCGTGCGCGAACGTCGTCACGGTACGTCTTCATCGCCTCGACGTTTTCGACCTGAGCCAAGATGGTTTCGGCGTGCTTGGCGGCGAATCCGCGCCCCGCCGGAGAGCCACCGGCTTGGCAGATCACCGGACGGCCTTGCGGCGTCGGCGTCGTGTTCAGCGGTCCACGAGACGAGTGATACGTGCCCTTGAAGTCGATGGCGTGGACCTTCTCGAAATCTGCGAACACTCCGGCCTCACGGTCGAGGCGCACGGAGTCCGGCTCCCACGATGCCCACAGCTGCTTGACAAGATCGATCCACTCGTCCGCCATCTCGTACCGGTGGTCGTGCTCGAACATCTCCTCGAACCCGAAATTCTGCGCGGTGCGCACGTTGTGCGAGGTGACGAGGTTGATGCCTGCTCGGCCGTGGCTGAGATGATCGAGCGTCGCAGCCGTGCGAGCTGCCATGTAGGGCGGATGGAAGGACGTCGTCATCGTGCCGATGAGCCCCAGGTGCTCTGTGAACTGGCTGAGGATGGGGAGCAGGGAGTGCGGATCCTGCTTCGGGACCGACCGTGCGTTGGCCAACCACCATTTAGCGTTGCCGCCGAACGAGTCCGGTACGAACGAGCCGTCCTCGAACATGATGTAGTCGAAGCCTGCACGTTCGAGTGCCCGCGTCATGTCGATGTAGAGTTCGGGGTGGTTCCATTCGGTACCGCCCTCACCCGACCACATCTGGTTCCACGACTGTACCTGCCAGCTCAGAAACCAACCCAAGTGGAACATGTGTCCTCTTTCTTACGTGTATGCGATCGACAGATCAGAATGCGCGAAGGTTGTCGCGGAAGTGCTTGTGCTCATAGGAGGTACGGGTCAACCCGCGACGCTTGAGTGCGGGGACGAGCCCGTCGGTGATCTCGGCGACGTATCTGCGGTTCATCGGCGCCCCGGCAATGAGGAACCCGTCGCCACCGACGTCCTGCATCACGCCGTCCATCATGTCGGCGACATCGTCCGGGGTGCCGACGAATTCGAGCGTGTCGATTGCACTGTGGCTGGTGATCCGCTCGCGCAGGGTCTGTGTCCCGTCTCCCTTGAACTCGGCGAAACTGCTTCGGTGGCCGTTGCTTTCGAGGTCCGCAGGCAACGGTGCATCGAGGTCGAACTGGCTGAGGTCGATACCGGACAGATGAGACCGGCCGGCCAACAGGCCATCGATGTTGCGCGATGCTGCGTCCTGGCGTCGCTGGTGCTTTGCCTTGGCCTCGGCAGTCGTCTCACCCAGGATCGGCGAGATCAGATACATGACCTTGACGTCATCGGGGTTACGCCCGGCTTCGGCGGCGCCCTGGCGAATGTCCTCGCGGTAGCGGCGCATCTTGTCGGTGCCGTGCGGGTTGGAGATGATGGCATCGGCGTGTTTGGAGGCGAACTCCTTGCCTTTGTCCGAGCCTCCTGCCTGCAGGAACACCGGTCGTCGCTGTGGGCTGGGAACGGTGTTGAGCGGTCCTCGGGACTTGTAGAACTTGCCCTCGAAGTCGATCCGGTTCACTTTCTCGTGGTCGGCGTAGATGCCACCTGGCGCGGTGTCGGCCACCACCGCGCCCTCCTGCCACGAGTCCCACAGCTTGCGAGTCAGTTCGACGAATTCGTCGGCCATGTCGTACCGAAGATCGTGCTCGGGCATGTCGAAGCCGTAGTTCTGTGCTGCACGGGTGTTGCTGCCGGTCACGATGTTCCAGCCGATGCGACCCTCCGCGATGTGATCGAGCGTCGACATCAAACGGGCGACGGTGTACGGGTGGTAGAACGTCGTGGTGAGCGTCGGCACGATGCCGAGGTGCTTGGTGGTGTAGGAGAGGATTGCCGCGAGTGCAGCGGGATCGTGTTTGGGCGCGGCAGATGCCGTCGCGAGGTAGTACTCCATCGACCCCTTGTAGGTGTCGGAGACCTGCACGGAATCCTCCATGATCAGGAAGTCGAAACACGCGCGTTCGAGCGAGTGTGCAAGGTCGACGTACTGATCGGGCATCATCCAGTCGGTGGCACCGGTACCGGACCACGGCTGGTTCCAGGATTGGACACCGAACCCGGCGCCGAGGAACCAGCCCAGGTGAAACTTGTTGGCAGTCATGTTGTTCTCCAGTGATCGAGACGTGTCGAGTCAGAATTCGAGAAGATGATCGCGAAGGTGTTCGCCCGTGTACTCGGTTCGCATCAGTCCACGTCGTTGCAGGGCGGGAACCAGTCCGTCGGCGATTTCTCCTATGTAGCGTCGGTTGTGGGGTTGGCTCCAGATGAGGAATCCGTCACCGCCGATCTCGTCCATGGCCTCGCCCATCTGCTCGGCCACCTCGTCGGGAGTGCCGACCAGCTCCATGGATTCGGTGCGGTAGGCGACGCATGCTTCGCGGAGTGTCCGTCCGTCTGCCCACTTGCGGAAGTTCTCAAGCGTGGACTGATGACCGTTCGTGTGGACGTCCTCGGGAAGTGGTTTGTCGAGATCGAACGTGGAGAAGTCGATCTCCATGCTCGCCGACCATCCGATGAGCGGACCCATCGGATTGGCGCGCACCGCGTCGGCTTTGCGCTCCTTGCGGTCGAGAGCATCCTGATGTGTCTCGCCGAGAATCGGTGAGACGACGTACATCACCTTCGCCGAATCCGGGTCGCGTCCGTGTTCGACCATGCGCCTCCGGATGTCGGCGCGGTATTCCTTCATCGCGGGAACGCCCTTGGGCAGCGCCATGACCATGTCGGCGTGCTTGGCCGCGAAATCGCGGCCGGCGGGGGAGCCGCCTGCTTGCGTGATCACCGGACGGCCCTGGGGGGACGGGAGGGTGTTGAGGGGGCCGCGTGACGAGTAGTACTTGCCCCGGAAGTCGATGGTGTGGACCTTGGTGTGGTCCACGTAGGTGGATGTCGCGCGGTCCATCACCACCGCGTCGGCATCCCAGGAATCCCAGAGTTGTTCGACCAGTCCGACGTATTCGTCGGCGCGGGCATATCTCTCGTCGTGGGGCGGAAGTGTGTCCATTCCGAAGTTCTGCGCGGCGCGATCCTCGCTGGAGGTGACGACATTCCACGCGATACGCCCCGACGAGAGATGATCGAGCGACGCGATCGACCGAGCCAGCAGGTAAGGAGGATAGAACGACGTGGACGCCGTGATGGAGATTCCCAATCGCTCCGTCGCACGCGTCAGGAGCGGCGCAAGAGCCATGGGGTCACCCTTCGGAGCCCATCCACCCGTGCGGAGTGTCGCCTCCGAGCTCCCGCCGTAGGTGTCCGAGACCATCGACGAGTCCTCGAGCAGAAGGAAATCGAAGCATGCGCGCTCGAGCGTACGGGCGAAGTCGACGTAGAAGTCGCCGTTCAACCAGTCTTCGCTGTCGGTGCCTTCGAAAGTGGTGTTCCAGGCGGCCGGGACGAAGCTGCCGAACCAGCCGAGATGAAATCTTTTGTCTGTCATAGTCCGTTCGTTTCTGCCGGTGTGTGAGTCGACTTCACCGCGGGGATGTTTCGAGAAGCGGCGCGGTTGGTAGCCGCCCGATTTCGCCGCGTATCTTCTGCGTTCTCGCACGCAGTTCGGTCGGTTGGCGGGATATGACCACCGACCGAACGGGCGGAGCTACTGCGAGAACGACAGGTTCGAGTAGTCGATACGGAAATCGGTGCGTTGAACGAAGCCGTCGATGCCTGCCTCCAAGGCCACCGACGGGCGCACACGAGCAATGAAGATGTACGGCGCCTGCTCGGTCATACGAAGCTCTGCCGCGTTCCAGTACTCCCCGGCCTCCGGGCTCAGAGCGTCGCCTGCATTCAGTCCCTGATCGACGAGACCCAGGAATTCGGGATCGTTCCACAGTGCGGTGTTCGAGCCACCACCCGGCTGAGTGAGCAACTGCAGCGAGTACGGCGGGGTCATGGTCACCGATGCGCCGATCGAGAGGCTGGCCTGGATCTTCCCGTCGAGCTGCTCAGCGTTGAGTTGAGCCGCAGGAACTTCGGAGATGGTGACGTCGATGCCGGCTTCGGCAGCGTACGACTGAATCTGAATTGCAGTGTCCTGCGCAGCGGGGAGCTGGTTGTTGACGCTGAGCGTGAACGCGAAGCCGTCCGGCATGCCGGCCTCCGCGAGCATCTGCTTCGCACGTTCCGGATCACCGTCGTACTGCGGTAGGGCGGATCCATCCCAGTTGGGCGCTTTGTCGTCCAGAACGTGGTTGTACTTGTACGCGCGGTCGAAGAAGACGTCGGACATGATCTGGTCGTAGGGGATCGCGTAGGCCATGGCCTGGCGCACCCGCACGTCGTCGAATGGGGCAGTGGTGGTGTTCATCGCGTACAGCAGGTACTGGTTCGAGGTGGTCGTCGGTACCGTGACCGCCTCGTTTCCCTCGAGCGTTGCCTGGTCCGAGGAACGCAGCGCGAGCGCAACATCGGCGTCCCCGCGGGTGACCATGTTGGCGCGCGTTGCAGGATCGGCGACTACTCGTCGAATCATCCGCTTCACCTCGGGCTCGCCGAGGACGAAGTCGGGGTTAGCCTTCATGACGATCTCCTGGCCCGGAGTCACCGACTCCAACATGTAAGCGCCGTAACCGAAATTGCCGCGCATCATGTCCTCGGCACCCCACTGCACGGCGTAAGGATCGTCGGGAGTGGCGTTCTCGATGAGATAGTTGCTGTCGTAGATCGATCCGATGTTCTCGGCCAGGTTAGCCAGCAACGTCAGGCCGTAGCCCGCTTTCTCCACGGTGAAACTGACCGTGTAGTCGTCGATTTTCTGAATCTGAGTGACCGGGTCGGTCAGCATCGGCTTGAAGTAACCGGCCATACCGCCACCCGGAGTCGCGAACTTGCGCTCGAAGGACCACAGCACGTCGTCGGCGTCGAGTTCGTTACCTTGTTGGCTCGACACACCTTGCTTCAGCTTGAAGGTGTAGACGAGTTGATCCTCGCTGACGTCGTAACTCTCGGCCAAGTACGGCTCGAAGTTGTAGTAGTCCTGCACCAGAGCGTCCGAGCCGTCCTCTTCCACGTACGGTTTGCGGATGAGCTGCGCGTGCATGTTGTTCGTGACGTCCTGGTTGTCCGTACCCGCGGTGTAGCCGTAGTCACGGACGACGTTCGACGCCTGGTCGGGGGTCACGACGATGATTTCGCCGGTGCTGGCCGCGTCGGATCCTGCGGACCCACCGTCGGAGCACGCACTCAGCGCGAGCGCGCCCGCGAGAAGCGGGATGGACCATTTGAGCCCGAAAGGTAGGCGATGGGAGTGTTTCACTACGAGTGTCTCCTTCGTCGATGCATGGGGGATCGACGGGTGTCGCGTGTCAATTTGTCGACGCCCGTGAAAATGGGAGGTGCACGTGCTCGGACAGCGCTGTCCGTGTGCTGATGGGGTCACTCCGCCGGCTGCGCTCCCGCGCGTGAATGGGTCACTCCGCCGGCTGCGCTCCCGCCGCGTCAGTGGGAGCGGCGCGTGTCTTTCGTGAGATGACGGCCGACGATGGCGACGGAAGCCACTGTCGCGCACAGAGCGAACGCGGGTGCGCCGGCGGCCCAGAGCTTTCCGATCGCCGCATCGCCGGCGCCGCGCGTGATCATCGATCCCCATTCCGGTGTGGGAGGTGCGAGACCCACTCCGAGGAAGCCGAGAGCCGCGGTCAGGATGATCGTCAGTCCGAACACCACCGACGCGTTCTGCAACGCAGGGACGGACGAGTTGGGAAGCACGTGCCGGAAGACGAGTTGGGTCTCGCTGAGACCGGCCTGCCGGGCAGCGTCGAGGTAGGCGTCTCCTCGAACCCGCAAGACCTCGGTGCGCACCAACCGTGCCTGAATCGGTGCGAGAATCACCGACAACGTGAAGATCATCGTCAACGACGAAGTGCCGAAGAACGAGACGACGACGAGTGCGACGATCACGGTGGGTACTGCCTCTAGGAGGTCCAGGAACCGGGCGGCGCCGCGCGCCAGGAATCCGCCGAGCCCACGTCCTGACTCGTTCATTCCGATCGTGAGGCCGATGAGAATGCCACCCACTGTCGATGCGATCGTGACGAACAACGCGATGGTGACGTCGATCCGTGCGCCGGCGATGGTTCGAGAGAACACGTCGAGTCCCGTGGAATCGGTGCCAAGCAGGAACTCCGAGTTCGGTGAAAGCGACGGCGCGCCGACAACTTTCGTCGGATCGAACGGTACGATCCACGGTCCGACGAGCGCTACCAGAAGCACGAGGGCGACGGGCACGAACAGCAGGAGGGTCTTGGGTGAGGCGCGCTTCGTCTTTCGAGTCTCGCGTGCAGAAGTCGTGACGCCGGCCATCTAGGAAGCACCTCCTTGCCGACCCGGCTTGCGCCGAGGGTCGAGCAGCATGTTGATCAGGTCTACACACAGGAACACGATCAGCGATATCGCGGCAACCACCAACAGGAAGCCCTGTAGAGCAATGAGATCCGTTGCGGCAACGGCCTCCACGGCATAGGTGCCCATTCCGCCGAGGCCGAAGAGAGTCTCGAGAATCACGGCACCGCCCAGCAGCGAACCGAAGACCATGCCGAACAGTGACACCGTCGGAGGGAGGGCCCGCCGATAGGCACTGAGATAGATGTACTTGCGCGCCGATCCCGTAGCAACCTTGAACAGCGTCGGGCCCGCGGTCAGGCTCGAATCCAACGCAGTCAGAAGCTGTTTGAGAAGAATGGGCGTAACCGAGACCACGAGAACCGAGATCGGCAACAACAGGTGTGAGGCCATCGAGGACACCACCACGGTGTCGCCGCGTAGGACGGCGTCGAGCAAAGGGAGAGAAGTGATCGGATCGGGTTCGGTCAGCCCAGGTCGCACCCGCCCCGAGGGGGCCGGGACGACCTGAAGCGTCGCATAGAAAAGGAAGATTCCGACGACGCCCACGACGAACTCGGGCACCGCGCCCGCTGCCTGGGCGTAACCGCGCACGGCGCGCGATGCGAGAGAGCCGGGCCACGCCACGACAATGGCTGACAACAGCAGAGTCACCGCGACGAGAAAAGTGAACGCGATGCCGGCCAGTTCGAGTGTGCCGGGTAAGCGGTCAGCGATGTCAGTGGTCACCGGTCTACCCGTCATGATGGCGTTTCCGAGATCGAAGTGCAGGAGGTTACCCAGATAGGACATGAGTTGGCTCCACAGACTTCCGTCGAGTCCCAGCTCGGCCTTGGTGGCCAGATAGTCTGCTTCGGTGGCCTCAGGTCCGACTACTTCACGCGCAGGGTCGCCGGGGATCGCTCGCACCAGGAAGAAGGCTGCAACTGCGAACACCAGCAGGTGTAGAGGTAGCACCGCCACACGCCCCAGCCACCAACGCTGGCGGCCGACGAAATTCTGCAGCGCGTTCATCGGGCTGCTGCCACGGCTAGCTGCTCGACTTCGTCGAGTCCTCTGTACGCCTCGAGCAACTGCTCGGTGTACGGGTCCTGCGGTCGCTCGACCACGTCGTCGGTGGTGCCCTGTTCGACGATGACGCCGCTACGCATGACGACGATGTCGTCGGCGATGAAGGCTGTGGCGGGCAAACCATGCGACACGAACACCAAGCCGCAGTCCTCGGCCGCGCAGTAACTCTTGAGCATGTTCAGTATTGCTCCCTGGACCGACACATCGAGCGCGGAGACCACTTCGTCGCACAACAGAATCCGCGGTTTCACCACGAGCGCACGTGCGATCGAGAAGCGTTGCCGCTGACCTCCCGAGACTTCGGCGGGGTACCGATCTGCCATCGACGGGTCCAGTTCGAGAGACGCGAGTGTCTCGTCGACGCGGACGTTCGCCGTCTCGGTGTCCATACCGAGCAAACGCTGCGCAGGTAGCCGCACGGCGTCACGCAGCGTTCGCCTCGGATCGAACGACGACGTCGTGTCCTGAGCGACGTACTGTATGCGGGAACGAAATTCGCGGCGTCCTCCTCGGGTCGACAACACGCCGGGTAATGCTGCGCCGTTGTACGCCACAGTGCCATCGGTGGGCTCCAGCAGCCCGCACATCATTCGGACCAACGTCGACTTGCCCGACCCGGACTCACCGACGATTCCGATGGCCGACGCAGACGTGACCTTCATGCTGATGTCGTTCACAGCAGCCTTGCCGGACCCACGGCGATGGAAACTCTTGCCGAGGTGCCTGGCGTCGATCTCGGCGTATGCACCGCGCACAGTGCCACTCATCACGATCCTCCAACCCGTTCGTCATCAGCAGATGTACTGCCTTGACCGCAGAGCTTTCTTCAGACTCGTTACTGAAAGCGCCTCGAGGCGTAACCGAAGTATTACGCCAGGTGAAATGCCTGGTCAGAGCCTTGAGAATCCTCTAAACGCCATTGTGATCTACCTCTCTGTGGCGTTATCGGCGTCCGAAACGGCCCCCAGCAGGCCGAGTGCGCGGCGTAATCGGTCAGTTACGCCTGGGCCATGTTCGTTAATCCGATTCCCCCAAGCTGGTGCGCACGCAGCGTTACCGCTGCCCATGGAAACCCGAGAGGACTTCGATGAACGTACTTCTGCCCCGCGATCACGCCGAACCCGAACAAGGACCGACCAGAGGTGCAGGCGCATGATGCATCTCGGGTGGTTCTTCACAACCGGATTCGGTGTCTACGGCTGGAATCAGCCATGGTCCGGCAATGTACCTGCCGACGTCGGGCGGCCGGATCTGTTCGTCGACGCGGCGCGCAGTCTCGAACGGGCGGGCTTCGACTACATCATGCTGGAGGACTCCTCCGTTCTGTCGGACGTGTATCGCGGAACGTTCGAAAGTTCGGTGCGTCGCGGCACCACCGTCCGATTCGATCCGATGCCGCTCGTACCTCTGATGGCCCAGGCAACCGAGCGAATCGGAATTATCGCCACCGTCGCAACGACCTTCTATCCGCCTTTTCTCGCTGCTCGCTTGATGGCAACGCTCGATCATGTGACCAAGGGCAGGATCGGCATCAATCTGGTGACGGCAAGTGCTGACGGTGCTGCCCAGAACTACGGCTTGCCGAAGCAGATCGAACACGGCCTGCGGTACGAGATGGCCGACGAATGGATCGACGTCGTGTCTCAGCTGTGGGACTCGTGGGAGGAGGACGCCCTGGTTCTCGATGCCGAATCCGGCGTCTTCGCTGACCACGAGAAGATTCACAAGGTGGGGTTCGAAGGGAAATATTACGCCTCCCGCGGTCCCCTCAACGTCCCACGTGGACCACAAGGGCGTCCGGTCATCTGTCAGGCGGGCGGCTCGCCTGCAGGTCGCGCGTTCGGAGCCAAGCATGCCGACACGATCATTGCCAACGTGCGCGGACTCGATGCGATGCGCGAGTATCGCGAGGACATCAGCAAGAGGTTGCTCGAGTACGGACGCAAACCGGACGATGTCAAGGTGCTGTTTCTGGTCAGCCCGATCATGGCCGACACCGACCAAGAAGCGGCAGTCAAACGGGACAGAATGCGCGAGGTCCAGAAGAACAACATCGACGGAGTATTGGCTGCGATGTCCTACCTTTCGAGCACCGACTTCTCACAATTCGACATCGACGCGCCTGTACCGGATCTGACGAAGTACAACGGGCACAAGAGCACCCTCGAGGACATGGCAAAGTCAGGCAAGACATTACGCGAGATCATCGCCAACTACCCGACCGTGGAGTCCATCGAACTCGTGGGCACCACCGAATCCGTTGCAGCACAAATGGACGAGGCGATGGACTACGTGGGCGGCGACGGATTCCTCATCGCGTCTCCGGTCACTCGCAAGGTGATCTCCGAGATCAGCGACGGGCTCGCGCCTGCTCTCCGGCGCCGCGGTGCGATCCGAGACGGTTATTCGAAGCCGACCTTTCGCGAGAATCTCGCAGCGTTCTAGCCGGCGCCGAGTGCGCGGAGGGCTCCGCGCTGGCGGAACGGTTACATGTACGAGGCGGCGAACATCAGGAACACCACGAACAACGCCGTTCCGCCGAGTGCGGCGCCGATCATTGCCTCGCGCCCATTGGTGGCCGTTCCGTCGACGGCGCGGCTGAGGCCGACCCATCCGCACACGACGGCTACCAGGCCCGCGGGGATCGCGAGATAGTCGCCGATGAAGGGGACGAACGCGCAGACGACTGCAACGATGCCTGCAATCAGCGCGACGCTCCCGGCGCCATCACGGTACAGGGACCGTGCAGCCGGTTTCTTGCCCACAGCTCCTCCAACGGGTTGCACCGAGTCGTGCGTTGCCGCCGAGCGGGTTCTTTCGGCACCCTCGGCGATCTCGAAGATACGCGCATTCGGGACAGCCGGCCGCTCGATGAGCGCGAGCATTCACTGCCGGTCTATGTGGCGTATTCCGGCTTTGGCTTCGTACAGCGCGATGTCCGCTCGGGTGAGCAGGTCTTCGAGAGTGGAGAGGCCGGTGTTGCGGGCGATGCCGATGCTCAGTTCGATGTTGATGGTGCACTTCATGAGCTGAATCGGTGCCCGCGCTGCGATGCGAAGGCAGTCCGCGATGTCGGCCGGGTCGACGTGGCTGCCGAGTTCCGTGTCCGAGAACAAAGCGGCGACGAATTCGTCGCCGCCTATTCGGCCCAGGACGATGTCGGTGCCACACTGCTCGGAGAGTCGGGCGGCGGTGATCCGTAGCACCTGGTCGCCGATGAGGTGGCCGTGTGTGTCGTTGATCGTCTTGAAGTCGTCGACGTCGATGAACAGGACGGCTGCGGGGGCGCCGATCTCGGTGCTGATGCGATCGATCCGCTCGAACAGTGCGGCCCTGTTGAGGACACCGGTGAGGTCGTCCAGTCGAGACGCGCTCAGCAACTCTCGGTAAGCGCCGAGCAGGTGGTCCATCGTGACGGTCACGGCGGTGATGTCCCGGAAGCTGACGGCGACGACTCCGTCGACGTAATTGGCCGTGACCTCCATGATCGTGCCGGGAATGAAGAGCGAGGGCACTTCGATCCTGATTTCTCCTCGTGTTCGGACTGCGTCACGGTGAAGGTCGTCGAAGTACGAGCCCTTCGTGGTGGGGAGTGCCTCGTGGAGATGTCGGCCGAGCAACTCGGACCGATGGGCACCGAGGTGGTGCTCTGTCTGCGCGTTCACGTACCGGATGATCAGGTCGGTGTCGAAGATGGCGAAACCGAGGGACACACTGTCCAATGCGGCGCTGAGTTGGTGGGTGGATTCGTGTGGGTGAACTCTCGACACCACGCCGGTCAGGACCTCCGGGGTGCCGTCGGGGGTGTACTCGATGGACACGCTGCGGGTCAGGACGTGCCCGATACTTCCGTCGGGCAGAACGATCCGGTAGATGCACTCGGCACCGATGTTCTCGCTGGCGTCGCCGTACAGATCGACCAGTAATTGGGCATCGTCGGGGTGCACCCGATCGCGCCAGATGTCGATGGGGGGCCGGGGATCGGCTCCGGCAGCGAAGATGTCGGTGGCACGGGCGTCCCATTCGAGGAGTCCGTCCGCGATCCGAAAACGAGTGATCCCGATCGAGGCGGTGTGGGCATCGATGTCGGATACGCGCGGCCCCAGGCCAGTGAATTCTCGACGTGACTCGGCCACGATGCGTACCCTCCTTCACTTCACCGACCCGGTACGAAGTCTGCACCACACCTGCCCTCTCGCACGGCGAAACAAGCGCACGAAGCGCCCGACGTCGACGGCCACGGTGTGGTTACCGGTGCGTGCCTGGGCGCGGATTACGATGAGGATCGGATCGAAGCATGGTGGGAGGTGATCGGACGTGGCCGAGGCAAGGCACGAGTTCGTTGCTCGGCAACTCCGTTCGGCCATCACCAACGGTGAATACGCTGTCGGAGATTCCTTGCCGAGCGAGAGTGCACTGTGCGCCCAGTACGAGGTCTCACGAGGCCCGGTCCGTCAGGCACTGGCGTCGTTGTCTGCCGAAGGCCTCGTGCAACTGTCGCAAGGCCGCCCCGCAGTGGTGCGGAGCAACGATGCGGCGCAGACCCTGGACACCTTCACCCCGTTCTCCCAATGGGCCAGGAGAACGGGGCGCGAGGCGGGAAGCAAAACCCTGGAAGTGTCGCGTCGTCGGGCATCTCCATCGGCCGTCACGGCGCTCGGAATCGAGCCCGACGATTTCGTCGTCGAGGTGGTGCGTGTTCGGTACCTGGACGGCGAACCGACGATGATCGAGAGAAGCGTCTTCGTCGACGCCGTCGGCTCACTGCTGTTCGAATTCGAGACCGACTCGGGCTCGATCACCGATTACCTCACCGGTCGGGGAGTGCGTTTCGAGTCGATGTCACATGTGCTCGACGCTGTCTCGGCCGATTCGGTCGATGCCGACAGCCTCGGGATCGCCGAGGGTAGTCCGTTGCTCCGAGAGCGTCGGACCTCGCGTGACCAGTACGGGATCGCGTTCGAATACGCGGACGATCGCTATCGGTCGGATCAAGTGGTGTTCAGCATCGTCAACTCACGAACCGTCGACCCGCGGATGATCGCTCCCGACAACTCCGGTAGCTGACCGAGCCGCTCAGTCGGCGGCAGGCATGCGATTCCAGTGCGGCAGCAGGAGCAGCATCGCCAGGAACGCTGCGCCGGCGAAGCCGTAGAACAGTGTTGTCGTGTCGAGGTAGCCGGGCAGGAGCCCACCGAAGATCGCACCGATGGATCCACAACCGTTGACGATGCCTGCGGCTGCTCCAGCATGTTTCGAAGTTCCGAAATCCACCGCGGACACACACGAGATCATGGCGTCGGCACCGTAGATGGTCAATCCGATGACTGCGAGAACGGCCACCATGATCCAGACGTTCCCCGCTGCGGTCAGTGGTGTGAACAGTGCCAGGACCATTGTCAGGGCAACGAGACTCAGTACGCACGCAGGTATACGTCGTGCTTTGAACACCTTGTCGGAGATCCTGCCGATCAGAATGGGCGCGAGCACGCCTGCGATGCCGAATGCGATGGGTACGGTGATGGCGACGAAGTTGTCCGCACCCTGCAGCCGTTCGGCGACGATGACCGGACCCCACAACAGGATTGCGTAGCGAGCGGGTTTGAGCAGGAAGTAGGCCGCGCCGAGCGTCATCACCATACGGTCCTTGATCACCACGGCGAAGGTTTCACGAACGGACCGGGTCGGTTCGGCAACAGCGGATTCGGCCTCGAGTGGGGCAATGTCCGCACTGGGGTGATAGTCCTCGATCGGTGGCAGCCCCACATCTGTCGGACTGTTTCGTTGGAACACCAACACGAGAACGAAGACCGCGGCCACGATGAGCGCACCTGTCGTGAACGCCGCCCGCCAGCCGTCGAAGAGACTGTATGCGAACCACCCAAGCACGGGCGCGGCGACGAGGCCACCGAATGCGTAGTTGGTACTCCACAAGCCCAGGACGCGGCCGCGTTCGGAGATGGAGAAGAACTGCGACATGTTCTTCAAGGTTCCTGACCATCCCGTGGATTGCGACAGGCCTTGAACGATCATGAGCGGCAGCAGAAACACAAGCGCGGGAAGCAGTCCCATGAACAAAGTCGCGACAGCGGAGATGGCCAGACCTCCGAGGACGACAATCCTCGGCCCGTACCGGTCGGAGACCGATCCCCACAAGAATTGGCCGGCCGCGTACGCAGCCAGGTAGACAGCGTCGAGATTGGCCAGGGTGGACTTGGTGAGAGTCACGGACAGCACGGGGTCTTCGAGAATCCCCAGTTTGGCAACGGAGAACGCCTGTCTGGTGAAGTAGAAACCGGCGTAGGCAATCCAGGTGATCGCAAAGATCTGGAACCGCCAACGTTCGTAACGGGCGATCTTCTCGTGGGTCGAGCTCAGGGCTTTCGTCATCGTGTGCACCTTGGTTCGGACGTGCGAGAGCTCTCGCAGCGTCGTGCGAAATGAGCGTAGAAGAAAGTTGCGCCCTGGTCGCGAGAAGCGACGAACGGGCGAGAATCGTGAGAGACCTTCACGACACGGACGGAGTGGCCTTGGGTTCGTCCTACCGGAGCCCGGCCGATGGATTCGGCGGACAGGGCCGGCCGGGCCCTGCTCCGCGGAAACCTGAGAAAAGTCGTACCTGAGAGAGAATGTCGAACGGAGCCGATCAGCGCAGCGTGTCGAGTACAGACGGGAGGTCGGCGACGCTGTCGACGACGTGGCTTGCTCCCGCTGCACGGAGCTGGTCTGCGTTGTGCGCACCAGTCAGAACTCCGACGACAGCCCGAGCGCCCGATCGAATTCCGCTGGTGATGTCGGACGTGGTGTCACCGACCACGAGCATCGACTGAACCGATGACGCGCCCGAACGGAGAAGCGCAGTCAGCGGCATGTCAGGGAACGGCCGTCCACGTACACCGTCACCTGGGCACAGCACGATGTCCGCGACGTCCTGCCAGCCGAGAGCGGCCAGGATGGCCTGCTGAGTCTCGTGGGCGAATCCTGTTGTCAGAGCGGTGGCGACCCCGGTCGACCGCAACTCCGCCAAGAGATGCTCGGCCCCTGGAACAGCACTGCAGGCGCCGTCGGCGACCAGTTGGCCGTAGCACCGTTCGAAAGCCTTGTTGGCGGACTGCGCTTGTTCTTCGTTGCCCCCACTCAGGTGTCTGAACACCTCGATCTTGGATTGGCCCATGGTGTCGGTGACGTACTGCAGCATGCGTGCCTTCTCATCCGAATCGTGGGAGAGGCCCGCATGTTCGTCGGCAGCAGCGAACGATCGTTGGACCAGACCACTGTCTTCGACGGTGGTTCCTGCCATGTCGAACACGACAAGATCGATCGGGTGGGTGTGCGAGGTGTTCATGCGTCTACTCCTATCGAGGTAACGATGGGTTGTGCGAGTGCGTGATCGAGGCTGGACTGGGCCAGCCCCATGCTCGTGGTCATGCCTATACCGGTGGTGACGGTGACGACGTGCACACCCGGGATCGGTTCGACGCGTAGGAACTCCGAGTCGGGCGCAGAACTGTAGACGCCTTGCCAACGCTCGGAGACATCGATCGCGGCGACGCCGAACATGGCTTTCGCCTCGGTGATCAGGGCGTCGAACCCGGCTTCGCTCTGGAACGGTGAGGTGGAGATGTCTCGAACGTGGGTGTCTCCGAGGAGGATCGATCCATCGGGTTGCGGTGTGTACATCTGATGTAGATCGAGGGCCGTGTAGGCGGGGTACTGCTCTGCGAGCCGGGCTGCGACGTCGGTGGTCGCGGGCAAACCGTCGAAACCCGAGTAGCGAAGCAACGACCAACCGGTGAACACGGGAGTGGGCAGTGGCGTCGGTAATTCGATCCGCGCCCGCATCATGTGCAGGCGGCACCTCAGAAGGCCGCCGCGCTCTGCGTACTCGGGGAACAGTCGATCGATGTCGTAGTTCACCGTCACGAAGATGGTGTCGGCACGAAGATCTCCCCGCGACGTGTGGACGGTGCCGGTATCGAACGACGTTGCAGCCGTTCGCCAGTGGAAGTCCACGCCGGAAGACTCGAGCCAGGCGGCGATCGCCGGTGCTGCCTGACGGGGATCCACCTGGAGGTCGAGAGGCATGTACAGGCCGCCGGTCACGCCGTCGGCGGCAATGGGCAGTCGCTCCAGGATCTGGCCTCGATCGAGAAGTCGAGCCTCTTCGGGGCCGCGAACGGCAGCGAACTGTCGAAGAACCTCGAGCTCGTCGTCGTGCTTGGCGACGCAGTGTGTTCCCGATTCGCGAGCCCAGAAGCCGGCGGATGCGGCCAGATCCAGCCAATGCCTGCGTCCGGCTCGGGCGTAGTCCGATGCCTCGCCCGATTGCGCCGTGATGCAGGCATGTCCGAAGTTCTGGACCGACGCGCCGGCAATGGTGTCCGCGTGATCGACGACGGCGACCGTCAGTCCCCGCCGATGGGCGTGATAGGCGTGAGCGAGCCCGACGATGCCCGAGCCGACGATCACGACGTCGTAGTTTCGTTGTGAGTGCATGCATCGACTGTCGACCCTGACAGGCCACTTGTCAATACAGGTTACGAAAATTTACTTCTTGTATATATAACGGTTGTTCGAGGTCAGTTCGGATCGGGCGCATAGAACTTGGTAGTGGCCTCGACCGCGGATGCGACGTGATCGGCGTCGCCGCCCGAAGCCAGATGCGCTTCACCCCATCCCGCGGCGCTCCGACGAACGAACTCGCGGCCTTCCGGGGAAGCCTGCAGCGCATCGTGATCGACGGTGTCGCCGCCGTCGAGGAAGGCGGACAGGGCGAGAACATGCAGGTCCCAGCCGACGCCGCCTGCGCCGGGACCGTAGGTCGGAAAAAGAGGCTCTGCCAGTACCGCTGCGTGGACCAGTTCGAATTCGGTACCGCCGTTCTGCCCCGGGGACAGGCGGACCTGCACCTCGCTGGTGCCTGGCCATGCATCGGCTTCCGGCCCGAACATCCAGGTGACCTTCAACAGATCCGGTGCATCGCATGCCAGGATCTCGCCGTACTCCCCACTGTCCAGGGCGAACTTCCCTCCGAGGCGCAGGTCGCCCGACACTGCTGCGAGCCAACGAGCGACGCGGTCGGGGTCGGTGAGGGCACTCCACACGTCGTCGATCCCCGCGTCGTACCGACGGCGGATCTCGATGGTGTACGCATCGCCTGCGGGGAGGCTGCCCGCTCCCACTGTCCTGCGCGCGGCGGCCAATTCGTTCAGTACATCCCTCACGTTCATGTCTCCTTCGTTGTTCGATCGGCGTGATCGTCGTCGGTGTCGAGCTTCGGTCGACCTGCCGAGTCGGCTGCTCGTCTGCCTCGTGCCAACTCGGTCTCCAATGCGTCGAGGCGTTGATCCCAGAATCGGCGAAAACGGTTCAGCCACAGGTCGACCTCGCTCAGCGGACCTGGTTCCACCGCGTAGTACCGACGCACGCCCTCGGCCCGCACGGAGGTGAATCCGCTCTCGCGCAACACGCGTAGGTGTTGCGAGACAGCAGGCTGGGAGATCGCGAATTCGGCGCGAATCACCTCCGCTAGCGCGCCGGAAGTCTGCTCGCCGTCCGCGAGCAACTCCAGAACCCGTCGGCGCACCGGGTCGCCGAGAATGTCGAAAGCGTGCACCGGTGCAGAGTATCAACTGATACTTATATAAGTAAAGGGTTAAATTTAGACGTGCTCTCGCGCTACTTTCACCGGGCGGGTGCCAGGGCGTCGGCGATCATGTGCATGGCTGCGGTCGTGGACAGTGCTCGTACGCTCGCCCGGTCGCCGGGGAGCCGAAGGGTGCGGGTGCGGGTCGGTCGACCGGTTTCGGCGATGGCGAAGCAGACGGTGCCGACCGGCTTGAGGTCGGTGCCACCCCCGGGACCCGCGATCCCGCTGGTGGAGACCGCGATATCGACGCCGACTCGCCTCAACGCCCCCTCCGCCATCGCGGCCGCCACCGGTTCGCTGACGGCGCCGTGCTCGTCGATCATGTCGGCGGGGACGTCGAGAAGACCGATCTTGGTCTCGTTCGCGTAGGACACGACGGCGCCGACGACATAGGCCGACGAGCCCGCTCGATCGGTGAGGCGGGCGGCGATCATTCCACCTGTGCACGATTCTGCGGTGCCGATTCGGCGGCCGGCCAGCCGGTCGGCCACGATGTCGTCGATCGTGGACCCGTCGTCGGAAAAGACTCGAGCACCATGATGTTCGTCGATCAGCGCCACGAGCTCCGCGTACGACGACACTGCACTCTCCGCGTAGCGGGTCACGATTTCGAGTTCTCCGAGTCGTAAGCAGGTGGTGATCTCGAGATCGTCGAATCCCGCGATCCGACGTTCAGCGGTCCGCAGAGTGGCGGCGAGGTCGGCCTCGGACAAGGTGTACGCACGGATGGTGCTCTGACGGATCTGCGTGCGTCGGGCCAGAACCTCGGCGACCGGCCCGGTCTCGAGCGCAGCGGGCCACATCGCCTGGAGCTCACGAGGAGGCCCGGGCAGGATCAGCACAGCAGGCAAGCCCCCGGCTCGGTCGGCCGGCACGACGACACCCGGTGCGGTTCCGGTCGGCGGAATGGACAGTGCGCCAACCGGAACCAACGCTTGCTTTCGGATACCTGCCTGCAACGGCTCGGAGTCGATCGCGGAACTCATCCGGCTTCGCCATCTCTCGACGATCGCGTCGATGTGCCGTTCGAGTTCCGGATCTAGATGCAATTCGCGGCCGTACAGTGCGGCGACCGTCGCTACGGTCAGATCGTCGGCTGTCGGACCCAGGCCGCCGGTCGTGATGATCAGATCGACATGTTGGTCGGCAAGAAATTGCACCTGCGCTGTCAGGTCGGCGGGTCGGTCACCGCAGACCGTGATGTGCGCGACGTCCACGCCCATCTCCAGCAGCTGTTGCGCTACCCATGGCCCGTTCCTGTCGGTCACCCGACCGGACAGAACTTCGGTTCCGGTGACCACCACACCCGCTCGCACAGTCATTCGTCGACCATACTGCCCAGGTGGCATCAGCCGAGGGCGCGCCTTCCTGCCTGCTGCGGGGACGCCACGCGGTGCTGGGACGCCCTCGACGGTGCAGACGTCGTCACGAGCCCTCGGGGCAACAGGAGTACGAACGTCGATCCGTTCTCCGGTGCGTTTCCGTGGCATTCGAGCTCTCCTCCGTGGGCGCGGGCGAGATCACGTGCGATGGACAGCCCGAGTCCTGATCCGGACCCGATCGTTCGGGCCCGATCCAGCCTGACGAGGCGCTCGAAGACGCGTTCTCGTTCTCCGGCTGGTATGCCGATACCGTTGTCACGTACTGCAAGTCGGATGTCGTGGACGGTGTGCGAGATCGTGATGGACACGGGTTCGTCGTGCGGAGAATAGGCGACTGCATTGTTGGTCAGATTGGCGAGAATCTGTGCAAGTCTGAGCGGATCGCCCTCCGCAACGACGCCCTTCCTGCCGTGCGCCTCGATGGTCCGGCCCGGGGCTGCGACGGAAAGTCGTTCGATGTCCGCCGCGACGAGTGCGTCGAGATCCACCGGCCGACGGTCGACGACAACGCCCTCGTCGATTCGTGCCAGCGACAGCAGGTCGTCGACGAGACGCGCGGCTCGACCCGACTCACGAACCAGCAGCACTTCCAATTCTTCTCTCACGTTCACGTCGGCGTCGGCGCCGGCGCGGATCAAGGTCTCCGCAGCGGCGCGAATGCCGGCAATCGGTGTTCTCAGTTCATGGGCTGCATCGTCGAAGAACTATCGTGTTCTCGCCGAGGTGGCCCGTTCTCTCTGTTCCGCGGCCTCGACCGAATCGAGCATCTCGTCGAAAGCTGCGGCAGCGCTCCCGATTTCGGTGTTCGTCCGGTCCGGGTCGAGCCGGTCGCCTCGAGCGCCGCTCGCGATGCGTCGGGCAAGTACGGTCATCTGATGCAGCGGTCTCAGTGACGTTCGAACGATGACCACGACGGCGAGGCCGACGAGAACGAGCGCAACCAAGAACACGGCGACGAGTACGGATCGGAGTTGGTCTCGAACATCGGAGATGGCTGCGGTGTCCACCGCGACCGTGAGCAGGGAACCGTCGGACAGCTGGGTCGTCACGGACTCCGAGTCGGTACCCGACGGCGGGGGGCCGGGAGGCTGAAGCGGAGCGGCCGGGGGAGCCGCGGGGTCTCCCGGCTGCGGGGGAGCAGGAGTGGGCGCCTCCGCGTCGAGATCGGGGTTTCCGTACGTTCGTCCGTCGGTGGTGACCAATCGAGCGGTGGTTCCCCCGCCTTGGGCCGCTGTGACGACGGCGGCCGGGTCGGCACCCGTGTCGTGGATCGACCGGGCTCGCTGCACGCGGTCGTCCAGCTGCGCGGTGGCCGTTGCCTTCAACTGTGCACCGACGAGTATCTCCGTCGCTGCTACCGCTGCCCCCAGCACGAGAATCACCGCGACGATCGTCGAGATGACGAGACGGCGTCGCAGCGACGCGGTTCGCAACCCCGTTCCGGGTTTCGTCATGAGAGCAGCACGTACCCGATGCCTCGGACGGTGCCGATCACGCGGGGTCCGTGCAGCTCGAGCTTCTTGCGCAGCGAACTGATGTGGACCTCGACCAGGTTGGGATCGTAGTTCTCGTATCCCCACACCTGCGTCAGGATCTGGACTTTGCTCACGGTGCGCCCCCGTTGGCGGGCCAGGTAGGTGAGTAGTCGCCATTCGGTGGAAGTGAGTTGAAGATCGACTCCTGCCCGCGACGCCGATCCAGCCTCGGAGTCGATCAACACGTCGCCGCTCCGGATGGTGCTCGGAGTTCGTCCGAGCCTGCGCAGCAGCGCGACGGCGCGAGCAAGCAGTTCCGCCATGTCGAAAGGTTTGACGAGGTAGTCGTCGGCCCCGCCGCGAAGCCCGTCGACTCGGTCGGCCACCGCGTCCCTGGCGGTCAACAGCAGCACTGCCGCATCACATTTCGACTTGATGGTCGGCAGTAGCTCGATGCCGCTGCGTCCAGGCAACATGATGTCCAGAATGACCAGGTCCGGAGCGAACTGGGTCAGCGTCGATTCCAGGTCGCTACCGTCCGGGCGACGCAGCGCGATGTGTCCGTCGTGCTCCAGCGCAGCAACGACCGACATGCCGATGGTGTCGCTGTCCTCGACGACCAGCACCCGGGCAGCACCGGCGTTTCGACTTTCGTTCACCCTCCCATCATGCGGCAGCGTCGGATGTCGCTCCTGAAGACTGGCTGAAGGAACAGTGTCGTCCGGCCACTCTTCAGCCGTACTTCAGTTTCGCCGACGAGGTTGTCTCTTGGACCGAATCACGGACCGAGAGAGGACAACGATGAAGATCAAGCACTTCGACGCTCGGCGAGTCACCCTGGGTGCGGGAATTCTGGCGCTGGCAACGATCTCCGGGGCGGGTATCGCCGCCGCCGACGGGCCGCCTTCCGCCCCGCCGCCGGTGACGACCGACAAGTCGCACGCCGACGACTCGTCACGGCCGGTGCCGCCGCAACCACCGCTGTCGCCACCTGACGACTGCGCGACGCCACCAACGCCTCCCGCAGTCCCTGAGGACGGCGTGCCTCCGGTGCCTCCGGTGCCTCCGACGCCACCGGGCGGCGGGGAACTTCCTCCTCCGCCCGCGCCTCCGGCAGCGCCGTCCGGCGAGTGTGCGCCGACACCTCCTGCTGGACCACCCGCACCCCCACTCGGGGCCCCACACCCGCCCCAGAAAACGCCCCAGCCTCCGCTCGCCGCTCCCGGTGGTGAAGGTACGGCGTAGCGGGCGTGCTACCCCGAAGGTTTGATGCGATGCCGGGGAGGTAAGCAGCACTACCGACAACAGCAGTACCGACACAGGGAGTTCGACGATGAGCACCAGCGAGACACCCACCGACAAGAACACCGGCAGCGGCGACGACGGATTGGGCAAGGACGGGTCCATCCCGGACACCGACGACGGAGTTGCTGTCGGGCACACCGACCAGTCGTCCTTCGAACCCGAAGAGGACGAGCAGGCGGAGGGGTGAAAATCTCAGGTTTTCTCGACTGTCACCACAGACTCGCACTTTGCAGGGTCCACCTCGGCAGCCATGCGCCGCGGGTCGCTCTCGGGAAGAGAGGCGATGAGTATTCGCTTCGGGTGCGACGAGGTCCCCGTCACGAGGTACTTCTGACCCGGCCGCACGGTGACCGCCTCGGCGAACGGTGCGTCTTCCGGTAGTGCATCCGAGGGCTGTGCGTCCTTCTCGTTCAACGCATCGCGGACGATTCGCCGGGGATCGTACTGCCGCAGATCGATCGATTCCCATTCGCTGCGTCGCAACTTGACCCCCATTTCCTCCTCTGCCTCGGTGCGCGTGGTGTCGACGAAGTCACGAAGCGAGCGGACCCCGTGAGCTAACTTGCGCGCGTAGCCGGGTAGGCGCGAGGGGCCGAGAAGGAATCCGGCGATGACTGCGACCAGGAAGAGTTTTTCGAAGGTCAAACCGAACATGGTGGTGCTCCGGGTTTCAGGAGTGCGTGGACAGTGGTGTGTCGTGGAGTGAGCGTCGGGAAGCTCTCTTGTCGTGCACCGCTGTGATGGCGAGGGCTGCACCGAACAGCCCCGACATCGGGAGCGCGACGAGGAACATGGACAGAACGTCGGCCGCCGGGGTGACGAGCGCGCTGAAAAGCGCGATGACGACGACCATTACGCGCCAGCTGCGCCGCAGGGCGTGCGCAGACACGATCCCCAGGCAGTTCAGCATGACCAGAAACGCCGGAAGTACGAAAGCGATTCCGGTCGCAAGGACGATCTTCATGACGAAGTCCACGTAGTAGGACGCGTTCAGGATGGTGCTGTCCTGGTCGGACGAAAAGCCGGCCAGCACGCTGACCATGCGCGGGAACAACAGGAACCCGAAGGCGCAACCAGCGGCGAAGAGCGGCGCGGCCGCAGCCGAGAATCCGACGACGTATTTCTTCTCGCGTTTGTTCAACCCCGGTGCGAGATAGGCGAACAGCTCGCGCAGCCAGACCGGGCTGGACACGATGATTCCCGCGAACAGGGCAATTCTCAGCTGGAGATCGAACGCGCCGGTCACAGTGTCGTAGTTCAAACTGGCAGCCCGTGTCGCGGCCAACTCTTCGACCGGGGTGCGCAGAACGTCGAGTATCGAATCGGACAGCAGAAACCCGATCACGATGCCGATCAGCAGCGACACCGCCGCGCGCGTCGCGCGGCGTCGAGCCTCGCGAAGATGACCGGCCAGCGGCATCGTGCCGCGCACGGTGGTAGTCGCTGCGGTCATGATGCGTGTCGGTACGGAACGGTCGTGGTGTCGTTCTCGGCACCGGTGCGGTCACGAGTCGACGAGCCGGCCGTCTCCTCACGCACCTCGTCCTTGAGGATCCGCAGAGATTGGCCGACGCCCTTGGCGAGCGACGGAAGTTTGGTGGAGCCGAAGACGAGCAGGAGAATGGCGAGGACGATGAGTGCGTGCCATCCGGTCAGGTTGTGCAACATGGTGTTTTCCTAAGTGTCGAAGTGAAGTAGCGAGATCAGTTGGAGCCCTGGGAGCCGACGTTCGGCGGTCCGCCTGCGGGCGGGGTGCCGCCGCCCATCGGCGGCTGGCCACCTCCTCCCGGTCCGCCGCCGCCGGGAGGTGCACTCATCGTGGGTTCGGTGCCGGCATCCACGGCTACTGCCAACGATCCGACGTACCCGGAAGCGGCGTCTCCGGAGAACGTTCCCATCTGCAGGTCGTAGCCGTCACCGAACACGTTGTCGTTGTCGAGGCTGCCGATCTGAGCGAGGTTCTCGGCCGAGCCGGGGTAGGTGTCGAGCTGATAGATCGTGTCGAGCATGTCCTGAGGAAATGCAATCTGGGATGTGGCGATTGCATTCTCGGCAGTCGTTGCGGAGGCCGCGTCCGGATAGACCTCGAAGTGGATGTGCGTCCAGCGTCCGCTGTAGCAACCGGGGACGATGGTCTGGAAGGTGGCCTGTCCGTTGGAATCGGCGACCTGGATTCCGCGAAGATACGTCTCGTCCTCGACGCCTTCGGAATACATCGAGTAGAGGCCGGCTGCATCGCACTGCCACATGTAGACGGCGACTCCGTCGTACGGGTTGTTGCCGTTCGCCAGGTCCGTGACCGAGAAGGTCAGCGAAAGAGGCACTCCCGACACAGTGGTGCCGCCGTCGAGGCTCGACGTCACATCGCTGCGAACGATTCCGGACTCCTCGAGGACATTGACACCGTTGGTGCCGTCGGCCGGGTAAGGGCCATTGGTCTCCTCGGGAATTTCGTCGGTGGCGGTCGCCGTCGTGGAACCGGCCGATGTCGTCGTGGACGCGGCTGCACTGCCAGTATCCGACGAGGTGGAACACGCTGCCAACGCGAACGCGCCTGCCCCGGCGCCCACGACGCTGAGAACTCTACGACGAGTCACCAACGTGGTCATGTCGAAGCGGGCACCTTGATCGACGACCTCCTCGGTGGGCCGATCGAGAAGGCGCCCTTCGTAAGCCGGGCCGTCGGGCGTATCGGTGGGTTCTGGTACTCGGGTCATGTCTATTGCTCCTCTGGGGCACTCGGTGGCTCAGTAGGTTCAATAGTGGGTGTCGATCCGGTGAGAACCCTGGCTCTCGGCTGGAAGGTTCCTGTGAACGAGAAAGACCCGGTGCCGTCACGGCACCGGGTCTTTCGTTCTCGTCGGTCAGGCGGCGTCGCCGAGGCGGGCGGCGGCCTGGGCGCTTGCTTTGTCCGGGTAGGTGTTGGTCACGTGCACCATGACCACGATCAGGATGATCGGTACCGCCCAATTGAGAAAGAAGTCGATCAGATAGGGGCTGTCGGTTCCGGTGGCGTGCGCGTCGAGGGCGGTGACGAGTACGGACGCGGCGCCCATCACGGTGATCGCGACGCCCCAGGTGGCGGACAGGACGAAGTTGATGCGTCGGAACAGCGGCGAGGTCCAGTACTCCTGAGGAGTAGACCGTTTCGCGTACTCGGCGGTGAACGGGCGCGTGGATGCCGTGGCCAGCAGGATGAGGCCGAGTACGACGCCGACGAGCGGCCGGCCCCACTCGAAGAGCCAGTTGTCGATGTTCTCGCCGCCGACGAAGCCGACGACGGCGATCAGGGAGAAGAGGACCAGCGAGTACATGTCCATCATCGTGGGGTTGCCCGTGCGTCGGCCTCGGACGACGAACACCAGACCGATGGCCGCGGCCAACAGTGCGCTCCAGGCGACGCCGTTGGCCGCCATTCTCTGCGCGACCAGAGAGAACGCGATCCAGGGAATGAAGCCGGTGAATATGGAGAGCGGATTGAGGTTCTTCGGCTCGGACATGTGGTTTCTCGCTCTCCGGTGTGAGGGTGCCGTTGCGGTCTTCGGCAGGGCGTGCAGGGTGTTCGAAGACGATCATGCGCGACGGGCGGGCTGCGGAACATCGGTCACGACGCGTAGATTTTTCTGCCGTTCACGTTCCACTCGGCACTTCTGGAATGGGTGGTCCGGTTTGTACAGTGATCCGGTGGGGCGTGACAGGGTGCCTCGCGGGATCACACAGGACCAACGAGAACTGGGGAAATATCGGATGGCACGTGAATTGGTGTGGACGGGTTTCATGTCGGTCGACGGCGTGCTGGATTCGCCGGGCGGTGAAGAGGAAGGACACCCCAGCGGTGGTTGGGTGGTGCGCACCGAGTTCGTACCCGAGGCGTTCTCGCTGAAGGGCGAGGAACTGCAGGAGACGACGGCACTGATGTTCGGCCGCCGCAGCTACGAGGTTTTCGCGCCGGTCTGGGTCGGGTCCGAGGACCACGCGAGCTACAAGGACCTCCCCAAGTACATCGTGTCGACGACTCTCGACGAGACGGCTCTGGTCGACGGTTGGGGCGAGACGACCATCCTGAAATCGGCCGAGGACGTCGCAGCTCTCAAGGAATCCGACGGGGGAGCCATCTTCATCCACGGCAGCGGCGAACTTGCCCGCAGTCTGGCCGACGCCGGACTCATCGACCGCTACAACCTGCTGGTGTTCCCCGTCGTCCTCGGGTCCGGCAAAAATCTTTTCGGCCACGACTCACGCCCGGAGCAGCGTCTCGTTCTCCGCGAATCCGAGGCGTACTCCAACGGCGTCGTCAAGGTCGTGTACGACGTGGTGCGGTGACCGTTCCATCCATGCACTCACGGATGTAGGTACGACGCCCCGTTGACGTCGACCACCGTGCCGCTGCACCAGGCGGCTTCGGGTGAGGCGAGAAAGACGATCGTCGACGCTATCTCCTCCGGTGTGCCTACTCGGCCGAACGGACTCTGGCGACGGATGTCGTCGCCGCGTTCTCCGGCCAGTGTGGCCGCCTGGCGTTCGCTGGACACGAACCCGGGCGCGACAGCGGTGACCGAAATATCGTGCGGTGCAAGCGCTGCCGCCATCGATTGGCTGAACGCATGCAGTCCGGCCTTGCTTGCACCGTACGCGGGGTAGTCCGGCTCCCCTTTGAGTGCGCCCCTCGAGCCGACCGAGACTATCGATCCTGGCCTGCCCCTGTTTACGAGGTGGCGGGCAAAGGCCCATGTCGTATGAGCCGCTCCGATGAGATTGACCTGCAGCATCTCTCGCCAGGCCGACTCCCATTCCTCGAACGACCCCTCGGTGATGGGATGCCGGTTCGTTTCGGTCGGCCCGACGGCGGCGTTGTTGATCAACACGTCCACACTTCCGAAGCGGTCGATCACCTCGTCGACAATCCCCGGCCCACCCGTCGGCGACGAGAGATCACCGGCGACGGTGATGTGTCCGGTGCCGTCGAGGAGTTCCACTGTGTTCGCCGCAGCGTCGACTGCCGTCGAACAGTGCACGGCCACGCGATGTCCAGCTGCTGCGAATGCTCGTGCCGTGGCCCGGCCGATGCCCCCGGACGCGCCGGTGACCAGGACATTCGGATAAGCAGGAGTGTGCATGGGTGCACTGTATCGAGCGTCGGCCTCGACATTCGGGTTCACGGTGGAGTTTGGAAGCACTGCGAGCGGGTACCTAGGTCCTCGTGCAAATCGGAGACAGAGCTAGGTTCACAGCGGGGGAGAGCACGGTGGTCGTGACCATCGGCGACGTTCGAGACGACGGATTGGTGTTGGTTCAGAACGAGCCGACGGGTGCGGGCGCGTATTCGTTCCTGGTACGGGGAGAGCTGCTGGACGCGTTCGACGACGTCCCGGCGACGGTGTAGCCGCACACTCCTCACAACGCTCTCGGTGCGTTCACAACGGTGACAGCCGTTGTGAACGCACTTTTTTGTTGTAACGATTACCAAGGTTCATGCGGAAGTGACCCCCCGACGCGCGTCTACGTGGATACTCCTGACGGTGAAGCCGACTGCGCGTCCAGGTCCCGCCGCTCTGTGGACGGTCCTCTGCCTGGTCCTGGGACTGACGGTGGCAGGGGCGGGCATCGGTGAGGCACAGCCCGGCGCTGTTCGGTACACCATCGTGGGCTTCAGTACCTCCAGTGACCGCGATATGGACGTGTACGAATCCACCGACGGCAGCGCCTTTCGATCCGTTCGTGACGCCGCGTTCCGGCCGCCGTCCGGACTGATTCGCGACCCCAGCATCTTCCGGCATTCCGACGGCCAGTACTACGTCGCGTACACGACGGGCGGTGGAGCGAACATCGGTTTCGCGCGCAGTAGCAATCGCGTCGACTGGACGCCCATGGGCAACTATCCCGTCCCGTTGTGTTGCGCGTTTCTGCCGGGCACCGGAGACGGCACCGGCTCGGCAGGTCCTCCCGGTCTGACGGGTTCCGCGGGGTCGTCGGACGGACCTTCTCTTTCACCGTTCACCACGAAGGCGTGGGCACCGGAGTGGTTCGTCGACGGGGATCGGGTCAACTTGATCTTGTCCATGTCGACAGGGGGCGGGTTCGTCCCGTATCTGATGACCGCGCTCGACCCGTCGCTGACGCAGTGGAGCTTTCCGCTTCCCATTGCAGGCCTCGGTGCCGATCGCATCGATACGACCGTGGTCAAAGCAGGAGCGGTCTATCACGCGTTCACGAAGAACGAGACGAACAAGGTGCTCGAACACGCGATAGCGCCCACTCTCGCCGGGCCCTACACGTTCGTTCCGCCGGGGGACTGGGGCGCGCTGGTCGAAGGACCCGCCGTCGTCCAGTTGCCGAACGGACACTGGCGAATCTACTTCGACGCCTACACCGAGGGAAAGTATTTCTACTCCGACAGCGCGGACGGACTTCTGACGTGGAGTCCCCGGCAGGAAGTGCCAGGGTTGTCCGGCACGGTGCGTCACTTCGGTGTGCTGACCGAACCTGTCTAGGCTTCGCAGATGGCCGAAGAATCGAGACTGGAACGCGACGCCATGGTGGCCGCGCTCGCGGACTTCGAACATCGGGAACTCCGCGTCGACGGTAGGCGAGCGGCGGTGGCCGTCGCGATCGGCGGGGCGGCCGGCGACCGCCGGATGATCCTGACGAAGAGGCCCTCGAAGCTCCGCGCGCACCCAGGACAATTCGCGCTGCCAGGCGGCAGCCTCGACCCAGGTGAGACCGCGCCGCAGGCGTGTCTGCGGGAGTTGGCCGAGGAGGTCGGATTGACGGCCGAGCCGTCGGACATCCTGGGCCGCCTCGACGATTACGGCACCCGGTCCGGATACGTCATCACTCCGTTCGTGGTGTGGGTCGGAGACACGTTGTCGACGATGACGGTCGACCCCGGTGAGGTCGCCACCGTCTACGAGGTCGACGCCGCCGAGATCGATTCCGACCCTCGATTCGTCTACATCGAGGAATCGGACAAGCCCGTGGTTCAGTGGCCGTTTCGCACCTCGCTGGTGCATGCGCCGACAGGCGCCATCGTGCACCAGTTCAGGGAAGTCGTGCTGCACCGGCGGCACACTCGGGTCGCGGACTTCGAGCAACCCGTGTTTGCCTGGCGTTGACGGCATCAGGCGAAGCGTTCTGTTCGACTGCCGCGGAGCGGTTCGCTCTGTAGTGTTGACGGCTGTTCACTGGACACGGCGGCGGGGCGGTTTTCGATGGGCGGTACCAGCGGGGCAGGACTCGGCGACACGCCGACCCGTCGTCCCGATGTCCGAGGCTTCACCGAGGACGAGGTCATCGCGATAGACGCAGTGGTGGCTCAGCTCCCCATCGCCGTCGTGGTGCACAGCTTGGATTCGGTGATCGTCGCCGCGAACGGGGAATGCCGTGAGCTGCTCGGGTACGACGCGGGCGATCTCACCGGCGCGCCCGTCACCGATTTCATTCCGGATTCCGAGCGAGTGTCGGCCCGCCGGATGGCGCTCGACATCGCGTCGTCGCCGGTGGACGTCAACGGACGCACCGAACCGAGAAGGGCGCTGCGGCAGCTGCGTCGCAAGGACGGTGTGATCGTCTCCTGCTGGATGCACGTGGGTGTCGGCGTGCTGGCGGGGCACGAGGTCTTCATCGTGTGCATGGATCTGGTCAACCCCGTGGTGCACGACGCCCATCTGTGGCGGAGTCGAGCCGAGCGCGACGATCTGACCGGACTGTCCAGGCGGGCAGTGTTTCTCGACCATCTGAACAGTTGGATTGCCGACGATGGCGCGGTGACCTTGGCGTTCATCGACGTCGACAATCTCAAGATCGTCAACGACACCCACGGGCACAGTGCCGGCGACAGCCTCCTGGAAGCCGTCGCGCTCCGATTGCGAGAGTGGTTGCCCGGCAACGCCATCGCAGGCCGGTTCGCGGGCGACGAGTTCGTCGTCGCGCTGCCGCAGCCTTCCCCCGAACCGTCACTCGATGCCCTGTGCATCGTGCTCGACCGCGCACTGACGGGTGAGCCCGTCGCCTGGAACGGCAGGTTGTTGACCCTGGCGGTCAGCGTCGGTGCCGTCGAGCGTCTCGACGACGAGGACTGTGCGGCCCTCGTGGCGCGAGCGGATCAACAGATGTACGCGGCCAAGACCAAGCGCCGACGGGACTAGCTCAGGGCGCCGACATCAGGTTCTGCGGATCTCTGATCGTCACGTCTCGGTTCTCCTCGCGCAGTCGATCCACGGCATGCTGCAGAAGCGACCGGGCGGCGTCGTCGATTGCCCGGACGTGTTCGAAGTCGAGCACCAATGCTCGCGCTGTCGTCCGAGAGAGTGCGACCAGTATCGACTCCGCTCCGGCGAAGCGGAGGTCACCCTGCAACTCGACGGTCGCCTCGTTTTCGCCGTCGGCAGTGGTCCGGACAGCAGAGTCACCGGTCGGAGAGACGTGCATCATGTGCAGTTCGAGATCCCTCGACAGCCGTTCGAACACGGCCACTCCGCGCACACTGTTGCCGTGCTCGTTCAGGTTCGGTGACACGACAGCGATGCCGACCTGCCCGGGCAGTACTCCGATGATCGCGCCCGCCACTCCGCTCTTCGCCGGAATCCCGACCGTGGAGATCCAACTTCCGGTGCCGTCGTACATTCCACACGTCGCCATCACCGACAGCACGTGCCGGTTGTGCTGGGTGTCGAGCAGTCGTTCTCCGGTCTCCGGGCTGATACCGCCGTTTGCCATGACCGCCGCGATGGTCGCGAGGTCGCGGCAGTTCACGGAGATCGCGCACTGGCGGGCGTAACCGTCGACGACCTCGGCGGGGTCGGCCCCGAGGACTCCCACTGCCTTCAACAGGTGTGCGATACCGGTGTTGCGGTCGTCGGCCTCCAACTCGGCTTCGTGGACCGCGGCGTCGATGGACAGCTCGCGGCCGGCAAGCCGACTGTGCAGCAACCGGACTCGTTCGGCGCGATTTTCGGAGGACGCACCTTCGATCATCGAATGAACCGCGAGCGCGCCCGCATTGATCAACGCATTGCGCGGCCTGCCCGTCTCGGGTTCCAGCGAGATCTCGTTGAACGAATCACCGGACGGTTCGGTGTCCACGACCTCGGCCATCGCGTCGCGGCCACGGTCGTCGAGGGCCAACGCGTATGCGAGGGTCTTGGCGATGGACTGAACCGAGAACTCGTACTCGGCGTCGCCCGCGGTGTAGACCGAGCCGCCGACGGTGGCGAGCGCGATACCGAACAAATCTGTGTCCGCCCGTGCCAGTTCCGCATTGCCCTGCGGGATGGATCCGCCGTCGGACCCGCGACACTCGTCGAGCACAGTGCGGAGATAGTTCGAGATCGGAGATTCCACACCTAACCGTAGACGACCCATCACTGTGCCTGTTCTCGGCTATTCACCATGTTCGTCTACGATTCCGAGCGGAATTCGAACACATGACGGAAGGCGTCAGAAGCGTGATCACCGGCAGCGTCGTTGCAATTGTCACCCCGATGAAGACCTCGGGCGAAGTCGACTCCTCCGCGCTCGACGCACTGGTGGAACGGCAGGTGGCGGAAGGCACGTCCGCGATCGTGTCCGTCGGCACCAGTGGCGAGGCATCGACGCTGTCGGTGTCCGAGCACACCGAGGTGATCAGGCGGACCATCGGCGTCGTGGCAGGCCGGGTGCCCGTCATCGCCGGTACCGGCGCGAACTCGACGTCCGAGGCCATCCACCTGACCAAGTCCGCGCTCGCCGCGGGTGCCGACGGTGCCCTGCTGGTGACGCCTTACTACGTCAAGCCGCCGCAGGAGGGCCTGTACCGGCACTTCCGCGCGATCGCCGAGGCCGTGGACATCCCGCAGTACCTCTACAACGTGCCGTCTCGTACGGGGTGCGACATGCTGCCGTCCACCGTCGCGCGACTCGCCGAGATTCCGAACATCGTGGGTCTGAAGGAAGCCGCCGGTGACCTGGACCGGGTCCGCGATCTCGTCGCGCTCGAGCTGGACGATTTTGCGCTGTACTCCGGTGACGACGGCACCGCCCGCGCCAGCATGCTCGCAGGATTCCACGGCAACATCTCCGTGACCGCCAACGTCGCACCGGCGGCGATGGCCCGGATGTGTGCTGCCGCGCTCGCAGGTGACGCCGAGTCGGCGTCGGAGATCGACGCGATGCTCGCGGGTCTGCACAGCGCCCTGTTCGCCGAGCCCAACCCGATCCCGGTCAAGTGGGCGCTGGCGGAGATGGGTCTGATGGCCGGCGGTATTCGCCTCCCGCTCGTCGAACTCGACGAGTGGCATCACGAGGACGTGCGCGCGGCGCTGCGCACCGCCGAGCTGCTGGACTGAGCGCTCATCCCTCGGGTCGATCGGTGCCCGAACCGGTCGACTGCTCGGTGGACTTACGTGCCCGGATCTTCTTCGTCACGAACCATCCGACGAGGAGGACTGCGGCGCCGATTGCGACGTACTGGAAGATCGACGCGTAGGTCTCGACATAGTGCCAGTTCTCACCGAGGAAGAATCCGGCGAGGACGAAGATCGAGTTCCAGAGCAGGCTTCCGAGCGTCGTGTACAGGGTGAACTGGGCCAGCGGCATTCGTGACACGCCAGCCGGTATGGAGATGCCGGATCTGACGACGGGGATCATCCGGCCGAAGAACACCGCCGAGCGGCCGTGCCGAGTGAACCAGTCCTCGGCCTTGGCGAGGTCGCCGGTGTCGACGAACGGGATTCGGTCGACGATCGCGTACATCCGATCCCGGCCCAGTTTCATACCGAGCCAGTACAGGACCAGTGCGCCGACGACGGATCCCGCGGTGGTCCAGAACAAGGCTTCGGCGAGCGACATTCCGCCGCGCGACGCGGTGAAGCCGGCCAGCGGAAGAATGATCTCACTGGGCAACGGTGGAAAGAAGTTCTCGGCGGCGACGGCGATGCCTGCCCCCGGTCCGCCGATGGTCTCCATCAGGCCGACTGCCCACCCGGCGATTCCGCCGAGTTCGGTGCTGGTTGCGGCAAGGTACGCGTCGTTCATTGCATCGACTGTATCGAATCGGACAAAAGGAAGACGGTGACCACGAGGGCAGCGTCCGATTCGAGTGGGCATCGGGTACTCCGCAATAATGGCCGCATGTCGAAGATCGCGTACGTCATCGCAGGCTCGGAAGCGACCGGAGGTGCCGGCTTGCAGGCCGACCTCAAGACGTTCGAGAAACTGGGTGTCTACGGCGTCGGCACCATCACATGCATCGTGTCGTTCGACCCCAAGTCGGGCTGGGGTCACCGATTCGTCCCGATCGCCGGCCAGGTCATCGCCGACCAGATCGAGGCAGCCACGTCCGCGCACGCTCTCGACGTCGTCAAGATCGGGATGCTCGGAACTCCGGAAACCGTGGAGACCGTCGCGACCTCGCTCAGGCAGCAGCCGTGGCGGCACGTCGTCGTCGACCCGGTTCTGATCTGCAAGGGGCAGGAGCCTGGCGCCGCCCTGGACACCGACAATGCGCTGCGCAGCGACATACTTCCACTCGCGACCGTCGTCACCCCCAACCTCTTCGAAGCGCAGACGCTGTCCGGCATGGAGTCGCTCGAGACGGTCGACGACCTCGCGGAGGCAGCCCGGCGCATCGCCGATCTCGGCCCGCGCTACGTCGCGGTCAAGGGCGGCGCCGGTCTGCCCGGTGACGAAGCCGTCGACGTGTTCTTCGACGGAACCGACGTCACGGTGCTACGCGCGCCGAAGATCGGTAACGAGCGGGTGTCCGGCGCGGGATGTGTGTTCGCCGCCGCGATCACCGCGGAACTCGCCAAGGGCACCGACGTCGCCGACGCAGTGTCCGTGGCCAAGGAGTTCGCTCACGCGGGCATCGCAGGCCGAATCACCACCGAGGCGCCGTTCACCGCTGTGGACTGGCACAGCTGAGGGGCGCGCTCTCACGCTTCGGTGCGTAGGTCCTCGATCGCCGCGATGTGCGCATCGAGGTTGATGCGGACTCGGCCCGAGCTCGGTGGGTTTCCGAGGCCGAAGGATCGGACGACGGCCGCGACGGATGCTCCACCGAGCGCGACGTCGCTGCCGAGCTGAGGCCACGTCGACAACGTCTTGCCGATCTCCGGCACCGATGCGAGCATCCGCGGAGTGAGCTTGGCGGGATCGAGAATTCGTGCCGCCAGCGGCGCCTTTTGCGCCGGTGTGATGTCGCGGAGCGCCGAGGCGTCGAGGTCGCCCAGCAGCCCGTGCAGCAGGGGACGATCCGGCTCCACGTCGAACCTCTCGACGTCGAGTATTCCGCCGTCGCTGGTCTCCATGATCACCGGTATGCCCCGGCGGCGTGCGTTCTCGCGAAGCGTCAATTTCGCGTCGAGTGAATCGCATTCGTCGATGACGATGTCGAGACCGTCCAGAAACGAGTCGATCGTCTCGGGCGTCAACCCGTCCTGGAACTCGACCACCGACAGGTACGGGTCGAGCTCTGCGATTCGACGGGATGCGACGACACTCTTGTTGACGTCCAGATCGAAGAGCGACGCCGGGACTCGGTTGAGGTTGGACAGGTCGAGCTCGTCGAAGTCCGCGAGACGTAGTTCACCGCACAGGCCTTCGATGGCCAGAGTGTGCGCGACGGCGTGTCCGACGCTCAGTCCGACCACGCCTACGCGCAGATCGGACAGGGCGTTCTGCTCCGACGCGGTGATCTTGTTTCGGTTCCGATCCAACCTGAGCAACCGAAATGCAGCGGGACCGAGGACCCGAAGCAGCGCGTGGCGCCACGGGTAGTGCACCCACCGCAGAGGTTCCTCGAGCACGTCCGCCGCCGGTGCCGGACGAAGCTCGCGGAGCGATTCACGTTGTGTGCCAGTGGTGTCGAAGACATGGATTCCGCTTCGCGCGGCAATCTCGTCGTACAGTTCGCGGTCGTCCGTCTCGGCCACATTCAACACAACGTGCTCTGCCACGTCACCCTCGTTCTTCGCTGCTTCGTCCGATGCGGCCGGAAGTCGTGCCGCTGCCGTCAAGGTAGCGGAACACTGCCCCGGACGCTGTGGCGAGCGGCATCGATGGTGGTCGTGACCTGACACAAAGATTCAACCGCAAATCTGGAAAGCGGCCTGCTCGCGTGTGTGCGATCTCATCACCTGCGGGCTTTCTGCAGGTCATCGGAGTGGCTAGCTGGGCAAACGACTCCAACTACCAGGAAGAATGAGTGGACTGCCGTCCGGCAGTGCCCTCGTCCGGTTCCATTCGGGGATCTGGACCGTTCTCAAGGAGTCAAGACGTGGTTGCACACACCTCAGGATCAGCGCGCACTTCGGCCGTCCACCACTCGGCCGTTCAGTACAAGGGCCGGGACATCCGCGGCATCAGGCCTCGCCTCACCTCGGTGAACAGCCTGCTCGGATCGTCTTTCGGACCGCGATCGAGCGTGACGACAGATGGCACGATGGAACTCGTGGTCGCAACACCCGCGGCCGCACCCGAACTGTGGGATCGATACGTCGACGGTGCCTGGTCGTCGTACTCGCGGCATGGGGTGACCCGAGCGCTGGACATCGACGAGGTCGCGTCCGGTGCGACGACCACTCTCTTCTACGTGGTTCTCGACTCGTCCGGAGAGATGCTCGGGGGAGTGCGCGCGCAGGGACCGTACACCCTCGTCGAACAGTCGCATGTCCTCGTCGAGTGGGAGAACTCGCCCGGACTCGACGTGGTCACCGGGCAACTCCGAGCGCGGTTGCCCTACGGCATCGTGGAGATGAAGAGCGCCTGGGTGGGCAAGGGAAGCCCGGGTCGCGAGGTCTCGGCCCTGTTGGCGCGTACGGCGCTGCCGACCATCGAGCTGACCGGAAGTCGCTACTTGTTCGCCAGCGCCGCCGACCACGTTCTCCGTCAGTGGGAGTCGTCGGGTGGTCGTATCGACGTCGACGTGCCTGCGGCGGCGTACCCCAGCGATCAGTACCGGACTCGGCTGATGTGGTGGGACCGCGAGACGTTCTCGCGCGAGGCTCAGCCCGCGGTGTGGGAGGACATGGTTCGGGACGCGCACGCTCTGTGCGGTTCCAGCTCGTCTTCGGCCGTGGCCTGAGGACGTTCTTCTCACGGCATCGCGCGCCGCGCGACCTCGGCTGCCAGGTCACTTCGTTGCTCGGGAGTGTGCGCTTCCCAGGTGACCAGGACAGCACCTGCATGCGCGGACTGGTCACGCCCGCTGGACTTCGCGTCGTACAGCGCGTTGTCCGCGGCGTGCATGATGGTGTCGACGACGTGCTCGACGTGCGAACTCTCACTCGCGGCACCGAAGTTGAGCCGGGGATCGAGCGCAGCTCGGACGTCCACCGTCACCGAGCCCACGCTGACGGTGACCTCGCATTCCGCGCGAACACTGTCCAGGATTGCGTTCTCGAGTGGAGTGCGTGGCTGAAGTTCGGTGAGGATCAGAAATTCTTCGCCGCCGATGCGCGAGACGATTGCTTCCTGCGATCCGGTTCGAGCGGTTGCGTGGCGGAGCGCTTCGGCGATGGTGACGAGCACTCGGTCTCCGGCCGCGTGACCGAGCGTGTCGTTGACGGACTTGAAGTGGTCGATGTCCACCACGTACGCCCACAACCTGCCGCGGCTGATGCACGCCTTGTCCAGGAGGGCCTCGACCTGGGACAACATTCCCCGTCGGTTCAGCAAGCGGGTGAGCGGGTCGGTGTTGGCCAGCACACTCAAGCGTCCGTTGACCGCTAGGAGCGAGCGACGCAATGCCGCGATCAGTACGACGGGCACCAGGACGGTGGTCGCCGCTGCACCGACCGCGACGACGGTGACGGCCAGTCCGGAATCGGACAGTGTGATCGACGACAGCCACGTCGCGAGAATTACGGATCCAGCGGTGACGGCGGCGGTGATCTTCGGCGGCGACCCAGCAGCGGCGATGGCGGGAACGACTGCCAGCATCGACGTGACTGCGCGTGTGCCCGACGGATCGGCGATGAGATAGGCGGAGATCGCGACTCCGACCATGCCGCCACTGCCGAGTATCGCGAATTGCAGGTCGGTCAGGCGGCCGATCTTCAGTGCGAACACCACGGTGAGTGCCGTGAAGCCCACGATCGCGCACAGAAGAGGGAACGCTCCGGGCTTGAGGAACGTGGGCGAGATCATCGCGATGGCGAGCAGAGGCAGCGCGCCGGTAGCGCTGGCGATCACCATCGCCGTGCGCGTGTCGAACCGCGCAGTCGAGCGCTGCGGCTCCACACCGGATCGACGCGTCAACACGCTCATAGGTCAGTGCCTCGGGTCGAGTAGGGACAGGTCCCGGCCAGCATAGCGCCCATGATGGTCGAAGTTGGCGATCCAGAGTCCAACTGGAACCGACCTTCCGGTCGGAAAGTTGGTGGTCGGGGCGTCTTTCGATAGTTTGGGTCCGTTTGCCAGGAGGTTGCTGTGGTCAGGTCAGTCCGATCGACCGTAGGTATCGGAGGCTGTCCATTCGGTCGGTGGGGTCGTGCAGTTCGATGCCGATCAATCCGTCGTATCCGGCTCGGCCGAGGACGTCGAATGTAGCCGCGACATCCAGGGTTCCTCGTCCGAGCGCCAGGTGATCGTCCACGACCCCGTCGTTGTCGGTGAGTTGTACATAGGCGATGCGTGGTCCGAGCACCTCGACGAACTCGGACACTCCACCCGGGAGCAGATGGGCGTGGCCCACATCGAGGCACGCCTCGAGTGCCGGTGAATCGACGGAATCGAGAATTGCCAGAACCTCCGCGGCCGTGCATCCGAGGTAGCGAATCTCGGCTTCGACGGGAAGAACGTTCATGTTCTCGAGAACCATCGTGATACCACGGTCGTGCGCCCGGACCGCGACCTCACCGAGAGTTCGCGCGAGGGCGTCGAGCGGTTCGTCGAGACCGAGTCCGAAGTGGTAGCCCGCATGAACGATCAGAGTGTCGAGGCCGAGGCGATCGGTGAGATCGACGTACTCGAGCAGATGCGCGACGACGGCGGGCCGGACCGTCGGATCGGTCTCCGCGCAGTTGACCGCGGACGCGGAGTGCACCACGCACGTCATTCCGAAGCGCTCGACGAGTCCACGGACGGTCGCGATACGTGTGTCGTCGAACGAGCCCGGCCTGTTCTCCGGCTCTTGGCACGCGAGTTCCAAAGCCGAGACACCCGCGGCGGCCGCGAACTCGAAACCTGGTTCGAGCCGTCCGCGTCCGGTGGACAGTGCAATCATCGGTCAACCTCCGGGCTATTGTAGACAACGAGAGGTTAACCTAATTACTTGAGCAGAACGGCGTCGCGTCGTGTGGGCGGTACCGTAACGGCTGATATGAGCAAACCACTCCCACGTGCAGGCAGACTCGTCACGGACCCGCCCAGCCTCACCGCTCTGGCTGCGGACGCACTGCGGTCGAAGATTCTCCGCGGCGAGCTGCGTCCGGGCGATCGCGTCGTCGAGAACAGGTTGACGGGCGAGCTCGGAGTCAGTCGGCCACCGCTGAGGGAAGCAATGCGCATCCTCGAGCAGGAGGGGTTGCTGGTCCAGACTCCGCGTGTGGGTGCGGTGGTGACTCCCCTCACGATGCAGGACGTCTACGAAATCGTCACTCTGCGGGAGAATTTGGAGGCGATGGCTGTACGTCTGGGTGTACCGGTGAAGTCGGAGTCCGCACTCGCGGCGTTGCGCGAGACGCTCGAACTCATGACGTCGCACGCGGCCTCGGGTCGAGAAGACGTGGCCGTCGAGGATTCCTACCGGTTCCACGCCGCGCTGGTGGCGCTCGCGAATCATCGTCGACTGGAAGAGTCCTATCGTTCGTTGTCCATCCAGCTGCAGTTGTGCATGAGCATGAACCGCTCGGCCCGGGCAGCCGAGGAGACTCTAGTCGAACGAGCGGAACGGCACCGACGGCTGTTCGATCTCGTTGCCGCCGGAGATCCGGACGCTGTCCTGCGCGCGATGCACGACGAGAACTCGCGCAGCTTCGTGCGAACGATCGAGACCGAACTCGCCGACGGGTCGCCGTCTGCGCAGGCATGGGCGGCGGAGTTTCGGGGTCCCGCGTAGCGCGGTAGCACCCGAATGTGTCGGGTACAGCAATTTTTCGTTCCATAGGGCGGCCGTGGATCGTCGCGGCCACCAAGTCGACGATTGCAGCGATGGCCGCGTGGTGGTTGGCCGATCGCGTCATCGGTAGTCCGCAGAGCTTCCTCGCGCCGTACACCGCGCTGTTCATGATCGGTGTGACCGTGCGTGCGAGTGGGACTGCGGCCCTTCGTCAAGTCGCCGTCGTCACCGTCGGCGTCGCGATTGCAGCCATAGCGGGCAGCGTAGCGCCGGTGGTGCCGGCTCTGGCTGCGGCGGTTGCCGTCGGGACGGTCGTCGGCAGAATGAAAGTGTTTGCGCCGGATGGTATGTGGGTGGCCATCACCGCGCTCCTGGTGCTGCTGTACGGAACTGCGACCGACGAGGTGATGGTGCTCTACCGCATCGGTGACGTCGCGCTCGGTGCCGTGGTCGGGCTTGCTGTCAACGCCGTCGTGGTGCCCCCCGAATTCCTCTCCGAGGCACGTGACCTCATCGTCGTACGATCCAGAGGCCAGGCCGAGCTGCTGCGTAACCTGGCCCGCGCGGTGCGGGACGGGACTCAGGCGCATCGGGAACGTCGGACCGAGCTGTGGGAGTTGTTCAAAGCCTCCGGTGTCACGGCGGCGCTCGATCGGGGCAGAGACAGCTTGCGGGGCAATGTGCGACGCCGTGCGTGGAGCCGAGTCGGCGGCGATCGTATCTATCGGCCCGCGGCGAGCACACTCGACCGAACGCTGATTTCGCTGGCAGCCGTGGTTGTCGGAGTGGAAGGGCTGTCCAGCAGGTCCGAGGACTCGAGTGACGGACTGCGAGACGATGTCGCGGACCTACTCGACACCGTCGCCGACGCGTTGGACGAACTGGGCCACGACCCCGCGCGTCACCACAGTCCTTACTCGCGCATGCTCGGCAAACACCTGCCGGAAGCCATGCGATTGAGCGAAGTTGTGCACGAGGGACTTTCCGAGGCAGGCGCCGACGCGGCCGCAATATCCACCATCGTCGTCGCCGTGGACGCCATCGACGCCACGCTGTATCGACTCGGTGAGCAGTGAGGGGGCTACTTGTTGCGGTGCCGAGCACGTTGTCTACTGAACGGTATGCGTACGGAGGTAGCCATCATCGGCGCAGGCCCGGCCGGTCTGCTCTTGTCTCACTTGCTCGCCGAGCAGGGCGTCGAGTCCGTTATCGTCGAGACGCGGAGCCAGGAATACGTGCTCTCGCGTATCCGCGCCGGAATTCTCGAGCACTCGACGGTTCAGCTGCTCGACGACATCGGCCTCGGCGCTCGCTTGCACGCCGAAGGGCAGGAACATCGGGGCATCTATCTTCAGTGGCCGGAGGAGCGTCACCACATCGACTTCACCGATCTCGTGGGCCGTAGCGTCTGGGTGTACGGCCAGACCGAGGTGACGAAAGATCTGGTCGCGGCCCGCGAAGCAGCGGGTCAGCAGATCTACTACGAGATGTCCGACACTGCACTGCACGACATCGAATCCGACTCTCCCTACGTCACGTTCACCGATGCTTCCGGCGCGGAGGTGCGCGTCGACGCCGCAGTGATCGCCGGATGCGACGGGTCGTTCGGCCCGAGTAGGGCGACGATGCCGGGCCGGGTTCGGCAGACCTGGGAACGGACGTATCCGTACTCGTGGCTCGGCGTCCTGGCCGACGTCGCCCCGTCGACCGACGAACTGATCTACGCCTGGCACCAGGACGGATTTGCGATGCACTCGATGCGCTCGGACACCGTCAGCCGGTTGTACCTGCAGGTTCCCAATGGAACCGATGTGAACACCTGGTCCGACGATCGGATATGGGATTCGTTGGCCGCCAGGCTCGGCCACGGCCAGAACGGGTGGGAGCTGACGCCGGGCCCGATCACGGAGAAGAGCGTGCTGCCGATGCGCAGCTACGTTCAGACCCCGATGCGGCACGGCAACCTCTTCCTCGCCGGCGATGCGGCGCACATCGTCCCACCGACCGGTGCCAAAGGCCTCAACCTTGCCGTCGCCGACGTCGCACTGCTCGCACCGGCCCTCGTGGCACTGGTGCGTAGGAACAACGAAGAGGCAGCAGCGGAGTACAGCGACAACGCTTTACGCAGAGTCTGGCGCTGCACCCACTTTTCGTGGTGGATGACGACGATGCTGCACACCAGCGCAGATCCGTTCGACGCTCAACTTCAGCTGTCCCAGCTGCGCTGGGTGGCGTCGAGCGAAGCAGGCGCCACCGGCCTGGCGGAGAACTACGCCGGACTGCCCATCGGGTTCTGACGAAGACGTCGACTCGAGTTTCGGCGGTTTCGGCGTAGCTCCGCGGTGAGCACAACACTCAGTTTGTTGTACGGGACTTGCTGAGTCCGAGAGTAACGAGGAGCACCAGCACTGCGAGGTACGCGAAGTACCATGTACCTAGCCCTTGACTGCTGAACCAGGTGAGCAGGAACGGTGCTGTTCCGCCGAAGATCGCAGTTGCCAGGTTGTACGGAGCCCCGACTCCCATGGCCCTCATTCTGCTCGGAAACTGCTCGGTCATGACAGCGGCGAGCACGGAAAACATACACGCCGTCAACGTCAGCAGCGCGATGTCGACGACGAGGCTTTGCCACCAGACGGTCGTCAGTCCGAGGCTCAGCGGAACGATGGCAACGGCGCCGCCGATCGAGAACACGAGGCCGAATACCCTGCGGCCGTAGCGATCGGACATGTGACCGAAAAGCGGTAGCAGCAGCATGAAGACGACAAGAGAGACGGTGTGGACACCGAAGGTCGTGTCGGCCGCGAGACCTACCGATTTGATCAGGTGCGTGGGCATGTAAGAGACGAAAGTGTAGAAGGCCGTCGCAGATCCGGACATCAACAAGATGACGCGGATGGTCTCGCGGGGGTAATCCGACAGCAGTGCGCGTAGGCCGGACCTCGGCGGTGTGGTGCCGTCGCGGACCTCGCTAACCTCGAGGGTTTCTTCCATGGACGAACGAATCCAGAGGCCGACGAGACCTGCAGCGCCGCCGATGAGGAACGGAATACGCCAACCCCACTCGCTCAGTGCTTCCGCGGAGAGGACCTCGGCGAGAACGAACCCGAGCAGCGTGGCGAGAACGATTCCGGCGACGACCGTCGTGTACCACATGCTGGTGAAAAGGCCTCGACGGTGAGGAGGTGCGATTTCGTAGAGGTACGCCATAGCGCCGCCGGATTCACCACCTGCCGCGAACCCTTGGGTCATGCGAGCTGCTACGAGGAGGATCGGCGCGAAGACTCCGATCGTTTCGTAGGTCGGCGATATGCCGATGATGAACGTGGGCACAGCCATGAGGACGATCGTGAACGTCAACGCTCGCTTGCGTCCGTGCTTGTCCGCATAGCTCCCGATCAGCCACCCGCCTAGCGGTCGGACGAAGAAGCCGACGGCAAAGACCGCGAAGGTGGACAGTAGTGCGGCCGTCGGATCGCTCGACGGGAAGAACAAGGGGGAGAAGTACACAGCGAACGTTGCGTAGATGGTGAGGTCGAACCACTCCACCACGTTTCCCACGGCGGCGGCAGCTAGAGGGCGCACGCGGGTGCGCGGCGGCGCCCCAGTCGTGGGTCGTTGAACTGTCATGGATAAGCCCTTCGGTACGATTGACGAGCGAAAAGTACCGTGACTGTAGCCACATTTTCCCGGTACCGATACGAGGTACGGAAAATCTCTCGAAAGTACCTATCGGCATACGTCGTCTCGAAACTCGTCGCGGCGGGTGAGGACCGACGAGTGAAATCGGTTGACCATCAACGTACGTCGACGGTTCGATGCAGGTTGCGAAGCTAGCGCGCCCTGCCCTGGTCGTGCGATGAGTCGTTACGGAGGAGGCCGTGGAGTAGAAGGTCGGCGAGTTCGGAAAAGGCATCTGCGGCCGATAGCCCGGTCCGTTCGAGAAGGACTCCCGACTGAACGGCGTCTATCGCCAGGGCCACGAGTTGTGCGGCGAACGTTGCATCGGTCGCGCGAAATCGTCGTGATTCGACGCCCTCGTCGATCATTTCCTGTACGCGGGCTGCGGCGCGGTCGGTGTTACGCGCGTAGATTTCAGCTGTGGGCCGGTAGGCCACCATGTCAGCGTAGAAAGCCCGTGAATTGCGCCGCATCGCCTTGGCGACGCCCGCAAGGTATGTGGTGATGCGCAACCGAGGGTCCGGTTCCTCGGCCACTGCCGCTTCGATGCCCTCGGCCTCGGTCGCGAAGAAGTGCTTGGTCGCGGCGATGACCAGCTGTTCTTTGGTCGAAGCGACGCTGTACAGGGTGGCTTTGGAGCATCGGAGACGTTTCGTCAGATCGTCGACTGTGACCGACGTGAATCCCTCGGCAAGGAAGATGTCCTCGATGCTTGCCAGCAGTTCCTCGCGCCTTGACGTGTCGACGTGACGCCGTCTCGGCGTGTTGATCGATGCGCGGTCTGCAGCCGCTCCTGCTCGTGGCATTCCTCGAGTGTTTCACAGGCAGTCCGCACTGCCTGCGTTCCATGAGTACGAGGTCGTTACGCAAACTACTGCCGGTACGTTGTTGGGTACTGTCTAAACATTGATAGTACCCAACCAAGGAGTGTCCATGGACGCCGTCGATGCTCGCGTCAGCGAGATACTTGCCACCTACAACGCCGAACGGGCGGATGTGGGATGGCTGCTGTGCGACCGTCATCCTCGCGATCGCCGAGCGTTGACTGTCGTCGAAGAAAACTGCAGCGCAGTCGAATTCACTTACGGAGACCTTGCCGATCGGTCTACGAGGTTCGCCGCAGTCCTCAGCGAGCACGGAGTCGGCCCGGGCGACCGAGTGGCGACGGTGATGGGCAAGAGCATAGACCTCGTGTCGGTCGTGCTCGGAATCTGGCGCGTAGGGGCGGTCTACGTACCGTTGTTCACCGCCTTTGCGAAAGAGGCTATTTCGTCGCGTCTGACAGAAGCGTCGGCCGTCCTCGTCGTCGCTGACGTCGATCAAATCGGGAAGGTTCCGGATGGTCCCTGGCTGACGGTCGTTGCAGGCGGGCACGGACCGGAAGGATTGGAGGCGCGGATGCGCGCCGCTCATGCCGCGTCGTCAGCGAGTGTGTCGGTGGGAGGCGACGGTCCGCTGGTTCATATGTTCACGTCGGGAACGACTGGAACCCCGAAAGGGGTGGTGCACCCGGTGTCCTACATCGCAGGATGGCACTCCTACCTGGAGTTTGCCCTAGGCGTCGACGACGGGGGCGTGTTCTGGTCCGGTGCCGATCCAGGATGGGCATACGGGCTGTACACCGCCCTTGTTGCTCCGCTCGCCGCTGGGGTGCCGACCATTCTGCTGCGCGGAGGTTTCAGCGCAGAGACGACGTGGACGGTCCTGTCCGATCTCGAGGTCACTGATTTCGCGGCCGCCCCGACCGTGTTTCGAGGGCTGAGAGCATCGAATGCACCTGTCCCGAAGAATCTTTCGCTGAAGCGGCTGTCCAGCGCGGGTGAACCTTTGACTCCCGAAGTGAACGAGTGGACACGCGGTCTCCTGGGTTTGACGGTTCACGATCATTACGGGCAGACGGAACTCGGGATGCCGATCGGGTATCCACATCATCCACTCCTGGAGCAGCCTGTCGCTGCGGGCGCGATGGGTGTGGCGTTGCCGGGTTGGAGCGTGACCGTTCTCGACAGAAACGACGATGTCCCCGTTGCCACCGGGGAAATGGGGAGGCTGGCGATCGTGGTAGCCGACAGCAGTTTCATGACTTTCCAGTCGTACGCCGGGGGTGTCTCGACGGATCGATTCTGCAGTGACGGGCAGTACTTCGTCACGGGAGACACCGCATCTCTCGATGAAGCCGGTGTCGTTCGTTTCTCTTCCCGTGACGACGACGTCATCATCATGGCCGGCTATCGAATCGGGCCGTTCGACATCGAATCGGTTCTGCTGAGGCATCCCAGCGTGATCGAAGCTGCGGTGATCGCTGCCCCGGATGACGTGCGGGGGGAGGTTGTCGAAGCGTTCATCGTCCTGTCGCCTGGCGTACCCGCATCGGACGATCTGGCCGACGAACTCAAGCGTTGGGTGAAGACCAACTATGCCGCTCATGCCTACCCGCGGCGTATTCACTTCTCGGAACTACTTCCCAAGACGCCGAGCGGAAAGATACAGCGAAACGAACTGCGCCGTCGCCGCAGCGAAACGAACGTGTCGCAATGAGCGACAACACGGATCCCGTCATCGTTGTCCAGTCCGGACCGGTTCGGACACTGACGCTCAATCGACCGGAATGTCGGAACGCCCTGAACGATTTGTTGGTCGACGCGCTGGACTCGGCATTGTCGGCCGCCGAGAGCGACCCCCACACGAGATGCATCGTCGTTGCAGGGAACGGAAAGAGCTTCTGCGCTGGGGCAGATCTGCAGTTCTTTCTCGGTCTCCACGCCGAACACGGAACCCCGATTGCTTTCTTGCGCCGAGTCTCTGCACTCGTCACTCGCCTCGAGACCAGCCCGCTTCCGGTGGTCGCAGCAGTACACGGACACGCGGTCGCAGGCGGGCTCGAACTGGCGTTGGGGTGCGATGTGGTGGTCGCGGCGGAATCGGCGCTGATCGGTGACGGACACGTCAAGAACAATCTGCTACCTGCCGGTGGTTCCAGTGTGCGTCTCGCGCGCAAGGTCGGGGACTCTTTAGCGAGATGGCTCTCGCTCACCGGTTCGCTGGTGCCGGCGTCGCGACTGGCCGAGGCCGGATGGATTCACGAGGTCGTACCCGACGACAGGCTGGGCGAAGCGGCCCTCGCCGTTGCCGGCGAGCTGGTGTCGGCTGCTGGGCCTGCGCAGTCGTCGTTCAAGTCTCTGCTGTTCGACTTGACCACGATGGACTCTCGCAGAGGGCTGGAAAAGGAGTTGGACGACTTCGACGCTCACTGGAAGTCGAACGACGTACCTGCGGACTTGACGGCATTCCTCGAACGTAAAGCTTTGTCCAACAGAAATATTCGACCGAATACAGGTGAAATGTGAACCGTTTCGAAAATCAGGTGGTTTTAGTGACGGGCGGTGCGCAAGGGCTCGGCGCAGCCATGGCGCGCCGCTTTGCTTCCGAGGGGGCGATCGTGGCAATCGGCGATGTGAACGACGTCGCGGCTGCCGCGCTTGCAGGCGCGCTGGAGGACGACTTCGGACATCGTTGCGTCAGTCGTCGCGTCGATGTGACCGATTCTGCCGATGTGACCGCATGGGTTGATTCCGTTGCCGGCGAGTTCGGACGACTCGATGTACTGGTCAACAACGCTGGAACAATCCGGGACAACCGGATCGAGGACATCGACGACGCCGATTGGCATTCCGTGGTCGACGCGTCCCTGACAGGGGCGTTCTACTGCACGCGGGCTGTGATCCCGTTCATGCGTGCTGGCGGATACGGCCGTATCCTGTCGTTCTCGTCCATGAGCTGGCGAGGCAACTTCGGTCAGGCCAATTACGTGGCTGCCAAAGCCGGCATTGTCGGTCTGACTCGAACGATCGCGTTGGAGTCCGCGAGGCAGGGCATCACCGCGAACGCCATTGCCCCCGGTCTCATCGAAACCCCGATGTTGGCCTCGATGAACGGACCTGCCCGCGAGAAGCTCGTTTCCAAGGTGCCGCAGCGTCGTACAGGCCGGCCGGAGGACATCGCCGAGGCCGCAGCGTACCTGTGTTCTCCCGCTGCGGGATACGTCAGCGGCATCGTTCTCGACGTCGACGGCGGCCTCGGGATCGGGTCCTCCATCCGTTGACTGTCTTCGCTCCGCGAAGGAGGACTCGTCGTCAAAGCGGCAGTGCGAGAATCCGCTGCGTTTGAAGTCGGCGTCACCGTCTGCTTCGGTCGGGTCGACTTCGAGCCGGGGGATTGCCTGTACTCCGACGTGGACGGGATAGCGTTCGTTGCTCAGCAGTGACGGGCCATGGGCAGCTCACAGCGGTAAGGATCGGTCGAATACGACGTTCTTCATGACAAGCGTAGACACCAGCCTTTGTACCCCAGGTAACGTCGCGAGACTGTGATCGTAGAGCTGCTGGAATGCAGCTCTGTCGCGAGCGATGACTCGCATCAGGTAGTCGGGATCACCGAACAATCGCTGCACTTGAAGGATGTTGGGGACCTCGGCCACTGCATCCTCGAACGCGGCGATGGTCGATCGGTCGGCCGTGTGCATGCTGACGAAAATCAAGGCCTCGAACGTCAGTCCCAACGCCTCGGCGTCGAGCAACGCGCGATAGCTACTGATCGCTCCGGATGCCTCCAACGCTTTCACTCGGCGATGACACGGCGACACGCTGAGGCTTACTCGATCGGCCAGATCGGTCACCGACAATCGTCCGTCCTGCTGCAGCTCCGCAAGAATCTTCTTGTCGATGCGATCCATGGGGTCGAATCTACCAATCTGAAACCCCGATGCGGGAAAATCTAGGCAAAATTGCTTGCAGGTCCTGCCTACTCTTGCGGAAGTGCCGCGTTCGCAGCACAGATCGGAGTTCGAGTAGATGGCACTGGGAAGCATCGCGGCGTTCTGGGCGGTGTCCGCGCTGTTCGTCCTCACACCAGGTGCGGACTGGGCCTACGCAATCTCTGCGGGCCTCCGGCAAAGATCGGTCCTACCTGCGGTCGGCGGGATGTTGACAGGCCACCTCATCGCGACCGTGGTCGTCGCGGCCGGCGTAGCGGCCCTGGTCGCCGAATCTCCGAACGTCATGACAGGGCTGACGGCCGTCGGCGCGCTCTATCTGGCGTGGCTCGGTGTCGGTGCAGTGCGCAATCCCCCTGCCCCGCAGGCGGATGTAGACACGGCATCGACGTCCGGCGTGCGACAGGCGTTGACAGGATTGGGCGTCAGTGTGCTCAATCCGAAAGTCTTTCTCCTGTTCTTGGCGCTGTTGCCTCAGTTCACCTCCCGCGCTGCAGGTCTTCCGGTTTCGGTTCAGATCGTCGTTCTCGGGCTGGTCCACATCGCCAGTTGCGCCGTGGTCTATGCCTGCGTTGCCCTCGGTGCACGACGGGTACTGAGCGCGAGGCCGCAGGCCGCTCGTGTCGTAACCCGAATGTCCGGTGTCGCGATGATCGGCATCGGAGCAGTTCTGCTCATCGAGCAAATTCGGTGAGTGTCCAACCAAGTCGAGTCGAAAGAGATTCTTGGGGCCCTGGATCCACGGTCGACGTTCACCCTCCCGGTATTTGAGGAGGACACCACCATCGCAGGTCCTGCCACCCTCCACGTCAACGCTTCGACGACCGCACCCGACACCTACTTCGTCAGCAAGCTCGCAGTCGTCACACCCGACGGCAAAGTCATACCCGTCGAGGCAGGTTGCCTGCGTGCTCAACTCAGGGACGGGCTCGAGCGCGCCGTGCCGGTAACTCCAGATGAACCACACGACTACACGATCGAGCTCGGGCAGACATACTGGCGCTTCAAGGCCGGTGAACAACTACGCGTCACGCGCAGCAGCGGAGATGCACCGAAAATCAGCTCCACAGCTCCGGCTGGAATCGTGACGATCAACCACGGATCAGGAACATTCGTCGACCCGACCGTATTGCCTCCGCAGTAGCTACCCTTGATACACAGAACAGCGCGCCGTCTCGGACGCTCTCGATCCGAGACAATTACTTGCCGCCGTGACCCGGTTCACCGAGAACGATGTTCCAGTCGGTTCAGTAGATCCAGCAATGCAGGCATCGAGTGCGACTGGCGTAGCCCGTCTTCCGCGCACTCGCGCAGAATGCGGATATCCTGCTCACGCACTTTGCCGCCGTGATGGAACTTGTTGAACGCCTGCAGTTCGAGTGGCTTCATATCCTGCTCCATCTTGCGATGTATACGCGATGTCACTCGTGGACCCATTGTCAGTGAAGCCAGTTTTCCGAACCAGCCGTTGCTCGGCGTGCGAAGGATCTCGCGTTGTGCATCGACTGCGAGTTGCCAAAGTTCGGGGTGTGTGGCGATCAGGTCTTCGAAACTGGGCCATCCAGCGAGCTCCGACACAGCGTAGAGCGGGAACGCCGCGTTGCCGACGACGTCGACAATGCGGCGATCGATGGTTACGCAGCGAGATACTCCACTGCGGCTGTACAATTCGGCGAACTCCTTCACGGCGGCGGGCCCGCTCTTGGCGATTCGATACCCAACTCGACTCGGCGGGTGCTTGATGCAGATGTCCACCGATTCGGGCGGGAGTGCAGCCGGTTGACCCGTCAAGATCCCAGCCCGCGCTTGGTGTGCGAGAGTCCCGAGGAATCCGCGCAGAAGGCGATCCTGGGGGACATCCAGCGTCTGGGCGTAGAAGTCCCGAAGTCCCAGCCCCATCCCGTTCATCAGCACGGGTGTTTCTGTGTCGCGGATGAGCCGGCCGACCTGCTGCAGGGTCTTAGTACCTTCCGGTGAGCGACTCGAAGCACCGTCGAGAGTGACGATGACGAACCGAAAATCGTGTTCTCGCAGAAATCTGGCATTGTCGGCGACGTTGAATGCAGAGAAGATGTCGACTGCTTCCGTGTCGTAGTCGTAGATGCGCTGAGGTCGATCGAAGGCAGCGATCCGTCCGGCGCGCACCAAGAACGTCACGTGCGCGCCGCTCAAGGTGAGGTGGTAACCCAGGGACACACCCACCGCTCCCGCGCCGACTATCAGGACTTCAGGGCCACCACCTGTCGACGACATGGGCAGAGGGGACGTTGCTCTGGCGGGCTTGTCAGTCATGGGAGCTTTCTGTTCGGTGCGCGCTCTCGCAGGTTTGGGCTACAGATGTAGGTAATCGTACATATGTCGGAACGGTAGTGTTCCGGTCATGCCGAACGACGAGGTTCAGGAGCAGGCGAAAGTTGATCGCAGAACTGTGCGCACACGTAGTGCGCTCCGGGAAGCGCTCCTCGACCTGGTGCGAACGCGCGATCTGGGGGGAATCACGGTGGCAGATGTCACCGACAGAGCCAATGTGAGCCGGCCGACGTTCTATGACCATTACCGTGGCACCAGTGAACTCGCCGCCGATGCCTCGGCGGCGATGATCGAGCAGCTGGTACGGAGGTTGCCCTCACTGCGACCAGGCTCGCCGAACGCGGTGGCACTCGCACCTCGATCATTGGAGTTGTTCTTCGACGATCTGCGCGAGCATCAGCGTCTGTATCGGAGCTTGTTGGGCCCAACCGGGAGCACGCTCGTTGTTACCGACTTGCGACGCAGGATCGCTCACGCAGTGAAAGATGCGACCGATTCCGCTACCGGCAACAAGGCATCCACTACGTCGAGGTGCACAGGATTTGCACTCAACGCAACGTTCACCGGCGGGGCACTGGCGGCGGTCGCAGCGGACTGGGTTTGCGAAGGCTGCCCATCCTCGAGTGCAGAAATGGCCGCCCAGGTATGGCCGATTCTCGCTGCGCAGTACGGGATCGAGATGGGCTGAGAAGTCCACTCTGGAGCGTTAGCAGGGCCTCTCATGCGCACAGCACTCGGCTCATCTTCGGATAGCAAGTCCGAATCGCTGTAGGCGGTAGTACTCGTACAGTGGCGCGGCATACATGGTTACCGATTCGCCGGCGCTGCCCAAGCCTGTGCAGCAGCCGGGACCGCCGATCCTCATGGGTGGGCGCGGTAAGAAACGTAACCCTGAGCTCGCGGCGAGGTTCGCCTCCGAAGTCAATCTGTGCTGCGGGTACACCGAACGAAGTCGTCGACACGATCGGGCGTTACGCAGAGCTCGGTGTCACCCGCATCTATTTGCAGATGCTGGACCTGACCGACATCGACCACCTCGAACTTGTTGCCTCGAAGGTGGTGTCGCAGTTCGCCCGGTCGTGACACCCAGGTCAGATTGTGTTCGCGTTCGCGGGATCAGCCGTCATCTCGATCATCGTCGGTTCAGTCGTCACTGCGCTGCCGCAGACCTACACCGGGAACGTCTGTGCCTACCTGCCCGAGCTCGTCAGATTCTCCCGCGGGACACGACGTCCGAGCGAAGAGCGATGAGCGCGGCCGCTCTGGCGCCGAGGAGTGACGCGTCGTCGCCCACGCGTGGCCGTTCGAGCGGGACCGATCGGGTCGACTGCTCCACGTGTTGCTGTATCGCTTCGAAGAGCGGAGATGCGGCGCCCCAGGGTCCGGCGACGACCACGAATCCGGGGTCGCAGAACGCGATTGCGCTGCTGAGTACATCGCAGACGGCATTCGCGAGCACACCCAGAGTGTCCGCCGGGTTGCGTGCGTACCCGAGTACCGCGCCGACGTCGATGGCCGTGGAGTTCGGATGCCGAAGGCCTAGTTGCTCGAACACGGTGATGAACGGTGTTGCGCGTCCGTCGGCTCCGGTGGTGCTCACGTGCGCGACCTCTCCCGCGAGTCCGCTGTGCCCTCGACGGACCTCGCCGTCGGTCACTATGGCACACCCGAGCCCCTCGCCGAGGTACAGGTATACGAAGTTACTGCCGTCCGAGCCGTCGTGCCGACGGGAGTCGCGCTCCGCGCGAGCCGCCCAGTTGGTGTCGTTGTCGACGTAGACCGCACCGCCGACGAACGGTTCGAGTACGAGCTTCGGGGACAGAGTGCCGACCAGAAATGGCGCGTCCGGTAGCTGTACCAGTGATCCGCTGGCGCGGTCGACGGGATCGGCGGCCGACACCATCGCGAGTCGGACGGTCGACGGGCCGATGTCGATAGTGGCGGTTTGCGCAGAGTTCACGAGACTTCGGGCGGCGGACGCCTCCGATGCGGACCGGTCGATCGGCTCGAACCCGCGAGCGATCACTGTTCCGGTCGTGTCGATAGTTTCGGCGACGACGCCGTCCGGGGCGACGCTCACCACCAGAGCGACCCCGATTCTCTCGCTCAGCGCGTAGTAGGTGCCCACTCCACCCCGACCATTGGTGCGCTGACCGGTGTCGACGACGAGACCGGCCTCGACCAGTCGGCGGACGGAGTCGGCTGTGGTCGGTTTGGACAGACCTGTGGCGACAGCCAACTCGGCTCGCGTCGAACGGGGCGTGACCATCAGCGCACGCAGCACTGCTTCGTCGGACGGTGTCCGGATCGAACGCGCGGGGAGCGAGGGCATGAGGTCATCCTAGAAGATTCAGTAAAGGCCATTGCCTCAATCGGCTTCAGCCTCTAACGTAGATCAGTAAGAGAGGTTTACTGAATGGAGTGATCATGACGAATGCAGCCACGTTCTCACCGTCGTCTTTACCGCATTGGGAGAACACACCCGATGATCTGCCGATGGCTATCCGTGAGATCAAGCGTGCGCTTCGCGCTCGAATCGGGGCGTCCGGGCGCACGGTCGACGAGGTCTTCGCCGTTATCGAGGAGCGCGTCCGCGCGCAGGTCGAGGATATTCGCGATGCGAAGAGTCGCGGCGAATCTGTCTGGCCCGTAATCGATTACGCAGACATTGCGTCAGGTGACGTCACCCCCGAGCAGATCGAGAAGCTCCGCCGGCGGGGTTGTCTGGTGGTGCGTGGCCATTTCGAGCGTGAACAGGCCTTGACCTGGGATCGAGAGATCGTCGACTACGTCGAGTCCAACAACTTCTTCGAGGAGTACCGCGGCCCGGGTGACGACTTCTTCGGCAGTGTCGGGTCCAAGCCCGAAATCTTCCCCGTCTACTGGTCTGACGCACAGATGCAAGCCCGTCAGAGCAAGCGAATGGCTGACGTCCAGACCTTTCTGAACAGCCAGTGGAAGAGCGAGTCCGATGGCGTCCAATGGTTCGACCCGACCCGCGACTCGCTCTACCCCGACCGTATCCGTCGGCGTCCGGAAGGCGCGGACTCCACGGGCCTGGGAACACATCTCGACCCCGGCACCCTCGATCTGTGGATGACCAGCGCCTACCAGCAGGCGTTCCGGCACCTCTTCGACGGATCCGTCGAAGAATACGACCCCTGGGACGCGGCCCACCGCACCTCCGGACCGCAGTATCCCGGTTCGACCATGTGCTCGGCATTCCGGACGTTTCAGGGCTGGACCGCATTGTCCGACATGGACCACGACCAGGGAGTGCTTCACACCGTGCCCATTCCCGAGGCGATGGGCTACCTTATGTTGCGGCCGCTGCTCGACGACGTCGCCGAAGACGACATGTGCAGCGTTACCGTCAACCAAGTGTTCCCGGCAAGTGAGAAATGGCATTCGCTACTGCTCGAAGCATTGTCGGGTATTCCCGACATCGAAGCGGGGGACTCGGTCTGGTGGCACGCGGACATGATTCACTCGGTCGCGCCGGTGACGAACCAGAAGGGTTGGGGCAACGTCATGTACATTCCGGCAGCTCCATGGTGCCCGCGTAACGAGGTCTACTCGGAAACCGTACGGGAGGCGTTTCTGTCGGGGTCCAGCCCGTCCGACTTCCCGGACGAGAACTACGAACGTAACTGGCCGAACAGGTTTCAGCCGTCGGATCTCAATGCTGTCGGCCGACATGGGCTGGGCTTGAGCTGAAAGCCGATGCGGCGAGTCTGGCCGCATTCGGATTCGTTTCGCGCACAGTAGTGCACGTCCGTCAAGAATTCTGCGCCCGATCGGACGGGCGCGGACTGCTGTGGCATCTCGCTGTGGTTCACACGTCGATCACGTTTGATCGAAACTGCTGTGCGGCACGGGGTGCTGCGGCACGTCACTGCCGCGAAGGGCGGCCCGTGGTGGCCGGTCGCAAGGTCATCGGATTCACCAATGGTTGGGAGAGGGCGTCGGTCTCAACGATGGCGTGCCGTTCTGTTGGAGAATGAGCTCGTTCGCCTCAACGGCGACTACCGCAGGGCCCGGCCTCGGCGTCGTACGTCGTTCGTGACGGCATCTTGATCACCGGTCAGAACCGAACCCGTCCGCTGCAGCAGCCGTCGAGCTCATCGGCTTGCGCGAAGCCTCCTAGGCCGGACGACTGTGGACTACGCCGTGCACACTGAAATTCGCACTCGCTCGCTTCCACGCCACCGAAAGAACGGGGCGTCGGGGTCGATCGCATAACCCTGGTTGACCGCCTCGACCCCGTGGCGCCAAGGTGATGTCGCAGTTCACAATTGATAGGAGGTCGTCAACGGTCAGGTGCCTCGCTGGCTCAGGAACGTGCTCGTTGGAGTCCTCTCGGCGGCCACCGGGGGTGCTACGATCTCGACTTCGTTGTGCTGTCGTCGACGAGCCGCAATGCCATTCGAGGGCACAGCCGTACAGCGTCACGCGCGCTGGCTCGGTGGTTGCTGTCGATCGCCGGTTCCGGCTCTCCCGCCAACGAGATCGGGTACCCCCATTCGTCCCGGGAGAGGAGCCCGGGGAGCAATTCGGTGCACAGACCTCGACCGTCACACCTCGTCCAGTCGATATGCAGGCGCAAATTGGCATGCGCAATTTCGGTGTTCATCGGAAATCGACTTTTGTCGTGGTGTCCGCCTCGGACGCTTCGCACGTTCCCGATCCGTGTAACCGAATGTCGCCGGCGAACGCCGTCAAGGCCGAACGGACGAGTCGGGCTGTGCCGTCCGGGTGGTGGCACGCGCCTCTGCCGTCGACGAGGTTCGCGTAGCGGTGGACGAGTTCGACAGCGCCGGCGCCGGCTCGGCCCCGAGCAACGTCGGTTATGGCTACGGCAAGACGGGGTAGTCCGTTGAGGCACGGACCACATTGTCCCGCGCTTTCGTCGGCGAGGAATCGCACGGCGCGGGCGGTCGATTCCAGCCCGCACTCGGACGTCCCCAGCACGTGCACTACTCCCGCACCGGGGCTGGCACCCAGCGGTGCCAGTGCACTGTGGGAAAGCCCGAGGTTCGGTAGTTCCGCTCCGCGGAGCCAGGTTCCGTGGAAGCCGCCCATGAGCACGGCACGCGTCCGCTCCAGTCGAGCGCCCGCGTAATCGATCAACAATCTGTCGAGCGAGATGCCGACGGGGACGTCGGCCACCCCCGGCCGGGAGACCGCACCCGAGAGAGTGACGAGCATGGTCCCGGGTTCGTCCGGTGCGCCGGTGGAGCGGAACCAGCTGGCTCCGTACCGCGCGATCGTCGCGATATGGGCGAGTGTCTCGACGTTGTGGATCAGCGTCGGCCGTCCTCGCACGCCCGAGATCGACACGCTCGCGCGCTGATCTCGTGGCAGGGCGAGCTTTCCCTCGACAGCCGACAAGACGGCGGTCTTCTCGCCCGAGACGAAGTGCCCGGATGACTCGACCACAGTGACCTCGATGGGGTCCCACTGGGTCGCGCGTCGATCGTCGACGATTCGACGTAGCCAAGTCGCAAGATGTGAGGGCACGTAGAGGTACGCCTCGTTCGAGCCCAGTTGCGCTGCGGCCGTTGCCAGCCCGTCGAGTACCAGGTGTGGCGAATTTGTAAGCAACACTTCGTCCTTGCTGCTCAGTGGTTCCCCTTCGGCCCCGTTGGCGACTACCACCGGCCGCCGTCCTCGGGTGTTCGCAAGTTTCGTACCGGCCGGGAATCCTGCGCCGCCACGGCCGAGAAGGCCGGAGTCGACGATACTTCGGATGACGGTGGGGTCGTCGTGACGGAGTCGTCCGTACACGGTGTGGTGGCGGGTCAGGTCTGCCCCCGCGCCGGAGAGAATCCTTATGTACTGCTGGGATGTGGAGGGGGACGTCGTTACGGTTGTCATGCTGTTGCGCTTTCTCGTGTTCGGTGGTGTTCGACGAAGTCGTGACGGAGCCGGAATGTCACGGCTGTGACAACGAGGGCACTGCAGAGTGCGACGACGGACAGAAACCAGCCGTGCCCGGCATCGGTGCCGTTGCCGAGCGAGTGTGCGAGTGCGATCGGCCAAAGCGCGTACGAGGTCCAATGAACCGCGCGGAAGGTCTTGTACCCGACTCGGTGGCGGAAGATGCCCGTGACGATGATCGCGATCAACAGGTCCGCTGCCAGAGTGCCCAGCCCCAGCCAGAACGGGCGATAGTTGCCCAGGAACGGGATCACGTAGTCGACGAGGCGCAATTGCGCGTAGGGGTCGAATAACAACGACACGATGTGGACCGTGATGAGGGCGGTGCCGAAAAGCGCGGTGTTCTTGTGCAATTCGACGACTCCGAAGCGAGGCAACGACAGCAGGGGTCGTCCGGACCGAGCGAGAATTCCGGATGCTACGGAGAGAGTCAAGACGACGAGCGCGGCGGTTCCCATTCCGCGACCGAATGCCCAGAACGCTTGATCCATCACGCCGCCTTCGAGTCGTCGGGCCACTGCCTGGTTTGAGTCACGAAACCGTCGGCCGACACGAGTCGAGCGGGTAGGCCGACACGTTCCAACCACGGAAGCGCCCCGGACCCTTTGACGATGCATGCCGTGCTCACCGTATTGGCCTGCACACAGCTGTCCGCCACGACGGTGACGGTGCGCCAGTACGGATCGACCGGCCACCCGATCTCAGGGTCCAGAGTGTGGTGCAGAGTGCGACCGGCGTGAGCCCACCGCCTCCTCACGGTGCTGGACGTCGCCACCCCCGTCCCGGAACCCACGGACACAACCGTCGATGGTTCGTTGTCACCGTCGCAGACCTGGATGTGCCACCCGCCGTCAGGAGTGTGTCCACGGGTGGCGACGTCGCCACCGAGCGAGACGAGGACTCCGCACCCGAGCGTGGCAGAGACGAGATCGGCGCACCGATCCGCCGCGACGGCTTTGGCAGTGGCTCCGAGATCGAGGACTACTCCCTCAGGAACAGTGATCAATCCGTCGTCGAACGTCACCATCGTCCAGTCGGCGCGACGCGTCATCACCGCCGATGCAATCGCCGACGATATCGGCGCCCGGCCGTTGCCCAGTTCGGAGAAGTCACGGTCGTAGCCCCGAGCGATCAGCGCCGATCCCACCGTCGGATCGACTGCTCCATCGGTGAGTTCGGCGGCGCGCAGTGCGGCGGCCACGAACTCGGTCAGCATGGGACTCAGCGCTGTAGGCCGCCCCTTGGACGTCGCCAACTGCGACAGTTCGGAATCTTTACGAAAACGGCTGCAGGCCAGCTCGATCGAGGTCAATTCCGTTCGGACGAGGGACTCCGCAAGGTCTGTCGAGCGCGAGTCGGTGACGATCAGGTGGGCGGTCGTGCTCCATACGTCCCAGCTGGACTCACCTAATTCCAGGGTCGTCATGAGCCGTGGGTGGTGGTGTGCGACGACGTGCCACCCGATGACACCGACGGTGCGGACCCGAACCGCGGCGTCGCAGTATCCGTGCCGGCGGATGTCGAGGAGTCGGGTGCCGAGACAGTCGAGGTGGTCGTGGTCTCCCCGGCGGTATCGTGCGTGTCGAGGTAGGCCATCGAAGTGGCGCCGACCACGGTCGCCGCGCCGAGAGCGACCACCGCTGCTGTGGCATAACGGGTTCGGCGAAAACCCGATTCGGGTGTAGGCATAAGGGTTCCTTTCGGACGCAGGCAACTGATTCGATCGGTGCGCGTGTATTCGAGCTTGACTCCGAATTCTGTGTGCCTGCTGCGAGCACACTGTGATGGTGCTGGGGGTCCGGAGTCGTCGTTCGTCATGACCTCCAGCGTCGAGAATTCCGGGTCTGTCAGTCGAACAGGAGTCGAGCCCAGCTGCACCATGTGACACGGGCTCGATCGCGCTGTCAGCGGACGTCGAACACTTCACGAATTACAACGGCGTCGGCACCATCCCGTGATGGAAGGACGAGCTCACGAAGCTGCACAATCACGACGACTGTGCCAGGCGCCCGCGACCACCCGGGTACCGACATCGATCCGCCGGGACGGGTCACTGCCGTGGTCCACTGCCTCGATGACGATGCGCTCTCGGTCTCGCCGTCAGGGGGCGGACATCGAGACCGGAAGCGCAGACTGATCGCTATCCGGGTCGAGAACCGGTACCGGTGTATCAGAAGCCCATGCCGCCACCGGGTGGGGTGCCACCTGCGGGTGCGCCGCCCATTCCTGTCGCTGCTTGTTGGGTCGCGCTGTTGGCGTAGTCGTTGGTGGGGTCTCGGTAAATGGTGTGTACGTGTCCCCAGCCCGAGGTGGTGACGCCGGTGACGTCGGCGCCGGCGGATCCTTGCTGGGCGGCGAATTCGACGTATACGTCGGGTCCGGAGATCTGGAAGTAGATTCCGTCGCCCTGGGTCATGTCGTATGTGGTTGCGCCGGACCAGTTCACATAGGTGGAGTCGAGGGTTGCTTCGATTTTCGCGCGGGCGGTAGCTGTTGTCTGGTCGTCGGCCATTCCGGACCAGTTGGCGATGACGTCGAGGAGTAGTTGTTTCTGCTCGTCGTTCAGATCGGCGCCGGAAAGTCCTGTACCGGTGGGGTAGTCGCAGGTCCCACCGGGTGCGCAGACCATGTTCGCCACGGTCTCACCCTGGTAGAGGGCGGCCTTCTGCTCGTCGGTGAGGCTGTCGTAGAACGCGAACGCGTCGGTGTAGATGCCGTCGAACGGCTGCACATCGTTACCGTTGGTGTCGGTGTATTCGGCGGGCTGGATGCCGAGATGTGTCGGGGCGAAGGTGATGGCATCGGCGGAGCCGTCGAGGGTGGCGTTGATGCCGAGGTGGTGACCACCGAACTGGACCTCCCACGCGCTGGTGTCGGACGGGTCGCCGAAGAACGCGATGTAGTACTGCCCCAACGACTCCTCGGTGGAGCTGCTGTTCTCGTGTAGGTATTCGTCGCCGCCCATGATGCCGCTGACGGTGGCGTAAGCGTCGTCGTTCAACAAGCCTTCGAGAACGGCGAGGGCCGCAGTCTTCTGTTCCTCGGTGAGGTCGGAGAGGTTCAGCCCGGCGCGGTCGACGAACGTGACCGGGAAATTGGACCACGACGTGGTCTTGGTGTCGTCGTCGAAAGAGTATTGGACCGCGTCGAGTTGTTCGGCGGTCAGCGTGGCCAGGAAGGTCTCGGCGGCGTCGGCGGTGGCCGAGATGGTTCCGGCGGTTGTCGTCGCATCGGTGGTCGTACTGCCGGGCGACGAGGCAGTCGAGGACGAGGTCTCGTCGCTCTGTGAGGCGGAGGTACTTGCAGTGGTGGTCGCGGTTGTGGTGTCTGCGGCGCAGCCGCTGAGGGTGAGACCGCCTACGAGCAGGGCGGAGGCGATGGCCAGACGGGCCCGCTGGCGGCGGGAGGTGGGCGATTGGCTGTGTATGTCGATCGTCATGGGGTGAACGGTATGGCTCGATCCTGCAAGGTCCCTGTGAGCCCGCTGTGCAGTTGCGGTGGGGCAGACCATGGTCGTCTTGTGGGCATCAACACGACCCGAACGTGTCACCGAGTTCGTCCCCGGAGCGGCGCTGGTCCCGTCGTGCTCGCGTGGCGGCTGGTTCTTGACACAGGTCGGACTTCTATGAGATCTCGCACACCGGAAGCGCCGAGATCGGTGCGGTAATCGCTGCACCGCACCGGGAACCCACCCCAGCGCACACCGCGCCGCTCTGTCGCCAAACCGCCTCGACGAGATGTGGAACCTGCACCGGCCGTCGTCGGCCCGGATCCTGCGACACTGGAACTCGATTCCGGGTACTACTGCGCTGGCGTCCCGGGCATGGCCGACGACGTCGAGGACCCGCATCGAGGCACTGCTGCAGCGCACCCTCGACCTGCTCGGCGACGCCCCCACACTCTGATGAATCCGGCGGAGGAGGCGCTGAAGTTCTACCACTCCGTCTCTGGCGGAAGACATCTTTCGAGCTTTGGCGGAAAAGATCATTCGAGCGCCGTACGGCGATGTCGAGGCGGACCAGTCCGTGGCTCGGCGACATCCACGGATGCTCGGCGCAAATCCATCGCCGACGCTGCGGGCTTCTGCACCGAAGGGCATCGGGCCGACGTTGCCTGACGGGCAGTGCGGGCTGGTGTTCGGTCCTGGGCTGGCCCGCGGATAGATGTAGGTGTTGCGCACCATCGAACAGCAGAGGCGGGTGGCATGCACGCCCCGGACGGTAAAGCTGCCGCGCCGGACTGGCAACCCGCATAGATTCGAGCGGCGCTGACTTACCGGTCCAGCGCTCGGGTTAGCGAGAGGTTGGTCGCCGAAGCCACGCGGCTCGCAGGCGGCTACATCGAAGCGCCGATTGCCGCTGCTGCCGCAGTCCCCCGCGCCAGGCGGTGCTATCCACCTGTTGGTGTCGCATACTCTCGAACTCGATCGTCCGCGGATGGTTGCCGTGACTGCAGAGGCCATCACTCGTGTTGTGTTCTGAAAGTGGAGTATGCGTTGTTGGCGCCGCTCCCACCCGTCCGGCGCGATTGAACTGGTGGGAGCGACGCCAGACAGGGTCTTCAGTCGAAAGCCGGCTCTCGCGAGTTCGCGGGCGAACCGACATCGGATGATTCGATGTTGCGGTCATTTGTCTCGGGCATATAGGCGCAGCACGCCAAACTGAGTACGCCATAGATCGCGAGCATCCAACCGATGGCGGAACTGCCGCTGATCTCGATCAGTTTGGTCGCGGCGATCGGAGCGACTCCGCCACCGATCACCGCAAACGTAGAAGAAATTGCTCTCCACACTCGCAGATGTGGATTAGTCTTTCATTCGGTATGGACCGAAATGGTGGTTCCCGGCCAGTTCGGCTGGCGGCGGCGGATATCCTCAGTCACAGCGGCAGCGATCTGTCCACCACGACGTTCTTCATGGCCAACGTCGAGACGAGTCGCTGAACCCCGGGCAGCGTGGCCAGGCTTTGGTCGTACAGCCGCTGAAATGCCGATCGGTCGTGCGTGATGACACGCATGAGGTAGTCGGGGTCACCGAACAGTCGTTGCACTTGAAGAACGTTGGGAACCTCGGACACTGCGACCTCGAACGCGGTGATGGTGCCTCGGTCGGCAGTGTGCATGCTGACGAAGATGAGAGCCTCGAATGTGAGGCCCAACACCTCGGCATCGAGTAATGCCCGATATCGGCTGATAGCGCCCGAGGACTCCAATGCTTTGACTCGCCTGTGACAGGGCGAGACGCTCGAGCTGACACGGTCGGCGAGTTCCGTGACGGTCAGTCTCCCGTCCTGTTGTAACTCCGCAAGAATCTTCTTGTCGACTGCGTTTATAGAGGAGAATTTACCAACTGGGGCCCTCGTTCTTGATCAACATGATCAAAAGCGCCCACCCCATGGGAATAGCATTCTGATCCATGGACGCAACGACTCTCAGCCACGTGTATCTCGACCTGACCACCCCACACATCGCTGACGCATGTATGCGTCTCGGCGTTGATGTTCGGTGTGCACCGACGTCCGTCCGGCCGTTGTGGAACAACATTCATCTTGCGGGGCGTGCACGACCTGTGGCCCATCATGGAAGCGTCGATGTGTTTCTCGAGGCCATCGATCACGCAGAGAAGGGCGAGGTATTGGTGGTGGACAACGGCGGCCGCGAAGACGAGGCGTGCGTCGGTGACCTGATCGCACTGGAGACTGCCAGTGCGGGACTAGCAGGTATCGTGATCTGGGGACTACATAGAGATACTGTGCAACTCAAAGCCATTCACCTACCGGTCTTCAGTGGAGGGTCTCTGCCGAACGGCCCCGACCGCGGACGAGCCGACGGTGAACTGCTTGTGGAGCAAGTCCGGTGTGGTGACCACATCGTGACCAGAGACGATTACGTTGTGGCAGACGACGACGGCGTCGTGTTCGTGCCGATGAGGGACGCTCCTTCCGTCGCAGATCTCGCGACCGTCATTCGCGATACGGAACGAACGCAGGCCGCGAAAATGATTACCGGTACGACGTTTCGCACCCAGTCTCAGTTCGATGACTACCGGGCGGCCCGTGAGTCGGACTCCTCGGTCACCTTCAGAGACCACCTCCGCTCGATCGGAAGAGCTATCGAGGAGTAACCCGACGAACTCGTCATCTACGAGGGCTTTCCCAGTCCCGAGGGAACGGAATCTCGAGCGACTGCCGCGGGACAGCGGAATATTCGGTTGCGGCAAACAGTGAGCCCGACCGCACGACGACGGCCTTGCTTCGCACCATCGTTTCGACCAACTCGCTCGACAGCGATTCAGGGGAGGTCCCTAGCAAGTGCGCGGCGTCGGTCAACCACATCCGTCGAGTCAGGTACTCGTCGACGTCGGCGACGGTGATGCCGCCGCGAATCATCAACGCGAAGGCGAATATTCGACGTATTCCGTACCAGACCGCGCCGTCTGGGTCGTCGACGAGGCGATCGGCCCGGCGTAGTGCGTTGTCGAACGCGGCGGCGGGATCAACCGGAATCGGACCGTGCGCAGGAATCACAGTCAGTGGCTCCAACTGCGCGAGTTTGCGGAGCGAGGATGCTGCCACGGCAGCGGCGTCCGGTCCGTCCTGGGCGCGATCGACCCACCCGACGTCGTAGTCGGACAGTGCATCTCCCACGATCAGCACTCGCTCGTCCGGTTGCCACAGGGCGATATGCCCGGCGGTGTGACCAGGGGTGAGCACCACCTGCCAATCGGTGTCGCCGAGTCGCAGGACGGTATCACCAGTCAGCGGCTCGTCCACGGTGTACGGCTCAACGGGCTGATCGAGGTATTCGGCGGAGCAGCATCCCGGGTCCCTGCGCGCGAGCGCGTCGGCATCCGGGACGCTGGCAGCAATACCTGCGCCCCTCGCCTGAAGGAGCCCGTTGGCCCCGACATGATCGGAATGCCAGTGTGTATTCACCACGCGGTGCAGGTGCCGGGTGTGCGCCTGCACCCATGCGGCGGTGTCTTCGGCGTGCGCGACGAACCCACTGTCGACCAGTGCAGGCGTCGCCCCGGCGATCAGCAATAGGTTCGAGTCGGGAAACGGGCGCTGCTGCCAGATCAGCCAGTTCGGCAGCAGGCCTCGATCATTCGCCACGCCTCACCACTCGGCGGGCCTGCCCTTGAGCTGTTCCCAGTAACGACGATGCGCGCGTCGGGACCCGTCGCTGGTCATACCGGCCGCCAGTTCCGCTACGTCGAGTGGATCCGATAGTTCGGCGATATCGCGCAGTGCGGGTGCCTGCAGGGCGCGTTTGGTGTACGCGTAGTTGCCGATGCAGTCCGCAGGAGTAGATTCGGCGATGGCCACTGCCCGGTCCAGAAGCTCGTCTGCCGGGGCCAGTTCGTGGACGAAACCCAACCGAAGCGCGTCAACGGTTCCGTATATCTCTCCTTGCAGACACGCCCGAGACGCCACGGACTCACCCCACGCGTAGGCGAGCATTCGGAGGTACACCGCAGGCATCGGGATTCCGATGGGGACCTCGTTGATTCCGAACTTGGCGCCCTCGTTCACTGCTACGCGACGGTCGCACACAGCAGCGGTGATCAGACCGCCTGCGAACGCGTGGCCGTTGACCGCTGCGACAGTGGGGCGCGGATAAGTGAAGAGCCGCACGTTCGTGGCGCGGTAGTCCTGGAACCAGGAGGCGACGGTCTCGGTGTCGCCCGCGAACAGAGGAAAGTGCTCACCCAGGTCGAGTCCTGCAGAGAAGCGGGTGCCGGTGCCGGTCAACACGACAGGGGAGTCGGTGTGCTCGCGTTCGAGTTCGTCGAATGCGCCGTGCAGGTCGGCGAAGAACGCTCTGTTCTGTGCATTGACGGGGTTGGTGTTCATGGTGACGACGGCAACGCGTCCACGCCGTTCGATGGTCCAACTCATATGTGTGTATTCCTATCCGATAGCTGAAGTGGGGTGACCGGTTGTGGGTGTGATGCCCAGGATGTCGCGAGCACGCTCTCGCATCTCGGCTTTGCGTACTTTGCCGCTGACGGTCATGGGGAATTCATCGACGCAGTGCACGAACCGAGGGATCTTGTATCTGGCAAGTTTGCCCGAGCAGAAGTCGCGCAGACCGTCGGCATCGATCGAGGCCGCACCGGACCTCAGGCGAAGCCACACCATGAGTTCTTCGCCGTACTTGTCATCCGGAACCCCGATGACCTGAGCGTCGAGAATGTCGGGGTGGGTGTAGAGAAATTCCTCGATCTCTCTGGGGTAGATGTTCTCCCCACCGCGGATGACCAAGTCCTTGATGCGGCCGGTGATGGCAACGAATCGCTCGTTGTCCATCACAGCGAGATCTCCCGTGTGGATCCATCCGTCGGCGTCGATGGTTTCGGCTGTCTTGTCTGGTTGATTCCAGTAGCCCAGCATCACTGAGTAGCCCCGTACACAGAGCTCGCCGGGCTCACCGCATGGCATTGTGGTCCCGCTGACCGGATCGATAATCCGAAGTTCCACGTGAGGGTGCGCGTGTCCGACCGTGGACACCCTGCGCTCGAGGGGGTCGTCGACCGCCGTCTGTGTCGACGCAGGCGAGGTTTCGGTCATGCCGTAGGCAATTGCGACCTCGGGCATCCACTGGGCGATCTGCTTCATGATCTCGACGGGACACGGCGAGCCGGCCATGATGCCGGTTCGGATGGTGGAGAGATCGAAAGTATCGAACCCGGGTACCTCCAGGAGGGCGATGAACATGGTGGGTACGCCGTACAAGGAGGTGCAGCGCTCCTGCTGACAGGCCATCAACGTCGCGGCCGGGTCGAATGCGGGAGCGGGGATGACGACGCACGCTCCGTGCGCGATCGCGCCGAGGTTGCCCATCACCATGCCGAAGCAGTGGTAGAACGGCACCGGCACGCAGATCCGATCCCGCTCGGAGTAGCCGACCATGTCGCCGACGAAATACCCGTTGTTGAGAATATTGCGGTGTGAGAGCGTCACGCCTTTCGGGAATCCTGTTGTGCCCGAGGTGTATTGAATGTTGATGGGGTCGCTCGCGTCGAGAGCGCCCTGTCTGACAGCCAGCGCATGCGCCGGGAGGCGGCTTCCTCGGGTCAGAAGGTTCGCCCACTGGTCCGTCCCGAAGAACACCACCTGTTCGAGGACCGAGGATTGCGGTGAGGCCGTGGCGAGCATCGCCGCGTAGTCGGACGACTTGAACGCCGGCAATGCGAACATCACGCTGATGCCGGATTGGGACAGTACGTATTCGAGTTCGTGCGCCCGGTACGCGGGGTTGATCGCCACCAGTATCGCACCCACTTTGGCTGCGGAAATCTGCACGATCGTCCATTCAGGGCAGTTCGGCGCCCAGATGCCGACCCGATCGCCTGCCTGAACACCGAGATCGATCATCGCCGACGCCAATGCATCGACATCCGAACCCAGTGTTGCATACGTCCAGCGGCGACCGGACTGCACGTCCACCACAGCTTCGCGATCGGGGAATGACGTAACTGTGCGGTCGAACGCATCCCCGATCGTGTCGTCCAGCAGGGGCGTCTCGGTCGGTCCGGCGGCATAGCTCGGTTGCGGGGTCATGTGTGCTCCTCCGTTCACATGATCGAATGTGACGCAGAGAACTCCCGAGCGGCACCCCCGAAGGTGGGTCTGCCGCCCGCCACCCCCTTTCGGAGGTACAGGATTGCCTCAGTGTGACCGTACTCACTACTGTCGGGAATAGATCCCGAGGAGGTAAGTGAATGGACAGCCCGTTCGAGCCCGCACTGCCTATGGAGAGAAGGATCCTCGCTCGGTCGCTCGAACAACTCCGCCGTCAGGCAGGAATGGACATGGTTTTCGGAGGTCCGGTGCACCGGGGTGCAGCGGCGATGGAGATCACCGATCTGACCGGAGTGCGTACCCGGTCCGCTGTGAACCTCGTCGTCCGCAACGGGGAAGGACTCGGCGGCAAAGCGCTACGGCTCGCTCGCCCGGTCTCGGTGGCAGACTACTTCTCTGCTCAGGGAATCACGCACGTCTACGACCACGCGGTTCGGCCGGAGGCCATCGAAACTCTCGCCGCACTTCCGATAGTCGTCGATCGCACGCCACGAATACTGGTGTACCTTGCTGCTCGCACCCATGTGCCACTGGGTGATCGATGGTTCGACAGCTTCACCCCGTTCATCAGGCGTCTCGAGCGCGACATCGCTGTCGAGGACGAAGTTTCTCGCCGGATGAGTGTGCTCAGGACGCGCACCCCGGCCGACCAGCCTGCTCTCAGTCGCGCCGACATGTGCGACATAGCAAGGGAACTCACAGAACTTGCTGTGGCTGTCGAAGACGACGTCCTACGCAGGCGCATCGAGGCGATCGGCAACCGGTTCGCACCGATCGAGATGTCGATTGAGGGCGGCGCACCCCCGATGACGCTCCGTCCTCGCGAAATCGACGTTCTCACAGAGATTGCACGCGGTTCCAGCAACAAGGATGTCGGCGAGGCCTTGGGGCTTCTCCCCAACACCGTCAAGTCCTATCTCAAAAGCGCGATGCGCAAGCTGCACGCCGGCAACCGCATGCAGGCCGTGCTGATCGCGCGCGAGCGTGGTCTCATCCGCTGACGGAACTACCCTCGAAAGGGGTTACGGGAGAACGTGACCCACTTTCGGGGGTTCTCCGTCGATGTAACGACGCTCACACTTCTTCTCGTACACAGCCCGTCGGTTATCGGACCGCCCGGGCCCGTCGAGCAGGAGATCTCATGTCCAGAATCATCGACCCGGTAGGCGCACCCCCTGCCACCCCCATGCGCCGCGTCGCGATAGCGAGCTGCACCGGCACCACGATCGAGTTCTACGATTTCTTCATCTACGGCACGGCAGCGGCTCTGGTATTTCCGAAAGTCTTCTTCCCGGCACTCGGCACCGCGGCCGGCACAGTCGCCTCGTTTGCCACCTTTGCGGTGGCGTTCGTTGCACGTCCACTCGGCGCGGCGATTTTCGGACACTTCGGCGACAGAATCGGCCGAAAGAAGACTCTGATCAGCACCCTGCTGCTCATGGGCATCGCCACCGTTCTCATCGGTTGTATCCCCAGCGCATCCTCCATCGGGATCGCAGCGCCGATAATTCTGGTTGTGCTCCGTGTCGCGCAGGGTCTTGCCGTCGGCGGTGAGTGGGCCGGTGCAACCCTGTTGGCAACCGAGTACGCCCCGAAAGAGAAACGAGGACTCTATGCTCTGTTTCCGCAACTCGGCCCATCGCTCGCGTTCGTTCTTTCCAGCGGCACATTCTTGATCGTCAACCTGTTCGTCGGTGAGACCTCGAGCGCCTTCCTCGACTACGGCTGGCGAATCCCGTTCTTGGCCAGCGCTCTTCTCGTCCTGATCGGACTTTACGTTCGCCTGAAGGTCGAAGAAACCCCCATGTTCGCCCGTCAGGCGCCGCGCCGAGGATCGGCGACCGGGCCGCTGATCGGCGTGTTCAAGAATCAGCCGCGCGAACTGTTGCTCGCTGCAGGCGCGCTGTCCATGATGTTTGCATTCTTCTACATCGGGACCGCCTACCTCACGTCGTACGGCACCTCCATTCTCGGCCTGAGCCGAACCGCCGTCCTGTCCCTGGGGCTGCTCGCCGCTCTCGTATTCGCGGCGGCCACCGCGCTCGCGGCCGCGTTCTCGGACCGTGTCGGACGCCGCAGGATGGTGCTGGGATCGTGCGTGCTGTCGATTCCCGGGGGTTTGTTGTTGTTCCCGCTCATAGACATCGGATCGCCGGTGGCATTCTTTGCCGGTCTGACCCTTGCGCTGGTCGTGATGGGCATCTCGTACGGCCCCGCCGGTGCGCTGCTGCCGGAGATGTTCAAGACCGAGTATCGATACACCGGTGCAGGCATGGCCTACGCCATCGCGGGAGTCGTCGGCGGTGGTACCGCCCCGACGCTGGCTGCTGAACTGGCAAGTCGCCACGGAAGTCACGCAGTGGGGTGGATGCTCGCAGGTTTCGGCGTCCTGAGCCTTCTGTGCGCTGCGTTCCTTCCGGAAACCCGCAATCGCGCAATGGAACAGGACTCCTGTTCAGGGCTGCCTCCACGTTCTGCACACGTATAGATCGATCTGATTCCGAGCGAAAATCGATTGACGAATCAAAGGAAACCAATTGTTCGACAACGTATTCACCCGAACCTTCGGCATCGAACACCCGGTAGTCTGTGGGGGAATGACCGCCGTCGGGACTTCCGACTTGATCGGGGCAGTAGCAAATGCCGGCGCGCTCGGATTCCTGACTGCCCTGACCCAACCCAGTCCCGACGCATTGGTGAAGGAGATCGCGCGATGTCGGGATCTCACTGACAAGCCTTTCGGTGTCAACTTGACCATTCTGCCCACGATCAACCCCGTGCCGTACGACGAATATCGCGATGCAATCATCGCGGGCGGGGTCACGATCGTCGAAACAGCGGGTGGCAACCCACAGCCTCACTTACCGGCATTTCGTGCGGCGGGTGTGAAGGTCGTACACAAAGCGGTGTCGGTGCGACATGCGCTGAAAGCCGAGCAGATCGGCGTCGACGCGGTCAGTATCGACGGTTTCGAATGCGCAGGGCATCCCGGTGCGGACGACGTTCCCGGTTTGGTCCTCATTCCCGCCGCTGCTCAGGCGCTGACGATCCCGTTGATCGCAAGTGGCGGTATCGCCACAGGAGCCGGTCTGGTGGCCGCCCTTGCACTCGGCGCTTCTGCCGTGAACATGGGAACGCGGTTCATGGCCACCACCGAAGCCCCGATTCACGACAACGTGAAGAAACAGATCGTGCGAAACACCGAACGCGATACGGTGCTCGTGTTCCGTGAATTCGACAACACCGCTCGGGTGGCACGAAATGCCATCTCGGAGCAGATCGTCGAGGTTTCGAGGCGCACCGGCGCCACATTCGCCGACATCGCAGATCTCGCCAGCGGACAGCGCGGCCGGGAACAGGTGTACGGCAACGGCGATATCGACGGCGGTATGTGGTGGGCGAGTCAAGCCCAGGGTCTGATAAATGACGTATCCAGCTGTGCAGATGTGGTGCGAACGATCATCGACGATGCGCGCCGCATCGTGACCGGTACCCTCCCCGAACAGATCCGAGGTTGACGTACGATCCGGCCGCGGCGTGATTCGAGTCAGCGAGAACTTTTCATGTCGATTTTGTAGTAGGCAATTTTGCGATACAGAGTTGCCCTGCTCATTCCGAGGCGTTCGGCGGCGTGCTGCATCGTCATCGGGCCGGTAGAGAGAAGGCGCACGATTTCGCCGCGCTCGAAGGCCTCGATGCTGGACAGTCGACGGGTGGGGCCGGCCAGGATTTCGGTGGGTAGTACGTGTGTGTCGACCACATCGGAACGCCCGACCGCCCGAGTGATCGTCGACTTCAGTTCGGCGACGTCGTGCGGCCAGTCGTAGTTACGTAAAGCGCGTTCCGCTGCGTCCGTGAACTGAACGTCGCGGCCGCGCATCTCGCGGGCGAAGTGCCGGGCGAGGGGGAGGACGTCGTCGGGACGGTCCTGAAGGGCCGCGACGGAGACGACCGATCGGACGCGCCTGCGGAGAGCCGTCGGCACCGACTCGAGCCGTTCGGCCGTCATCGAAACAGGCATGCGCAGTACGTCGGATGCGAACAGCAGGCCGTCGAGATGCTCGGCGGCGTATGCGGGCAGGGCGTCGACGTCCCGGACGACGATTGCGGTGTCCGGTCGACCGGCTTCGAACGACCACAGGTCGAGCCAGGTCTGCAGATCGTCCGGTTCCGGTGCGGATGCGACGAGGACGCGGTGCCGAGGAAACGCTGCTCGAGCGGATTGTTCGAGCAGCGTCGAACGTCCGCTGCTCGCCCGGCCGATCGCGGCGACGGCCATGCCGTCGTCCATCGCGGATCGTGCCTCGGCCACTGCCGTCGTCCACTCGGAACCGAGGTCTGCGACGGCGCGGCCCGCGGCGTGCACGATCCTGAAGAGGCCACGCCGCGTCGTCGGACGCGGCGTGTTCCCCGAACCGCGCGCCAGCATCGACGTGCGGATGGTGCTGGCCGCCGACCTGGCGAGCGTCAGCAGCAGATCACTCGACGTTCGCGCCCACGTCGTCAGGTTCACTGCGCCTTCCAGCCTGCCCGTGGCAGGGTCGACGACCGGTGCAGCGGCACAGGTGAAACCGGTCAGACTGTGCGAGTAGTGCTGCTCGGCTCTGACGAGGGTGGGTGCGATGTCGGCGAGCGCCAGACCGAGACCGTTGGTGCCCACCTCCCGCTCGGAGTAACCGAAGCCGGGAGCAAGATGCACCGCGTCGAGTGCACGCAGCAGAGCGTGATCGCCGCTGACCCTGCTCAGGACAACACCCTCGGCGTCCGTCAGCATCATGCCGACGGGTTCGCTGGACAACGTTCGGTGCAGATCGACGAGTACCTCGTTGCCGCACTCGTGGAACAGCGACTCCGGCGGTTCGGTGCCCGCGAACACCGGCTCCACGGCGTCGAGCGAGATTCCGTACCGCTCACTACGCAACCACGACGCACGTAGACGACCGGGCACCAGGGTGTCCGGTACGTCGTCGCGGCGGTTCAGGGCGGGGTGGTCGTCGATCACCGAAATCCTCGTGGTCGGGAGTGCGCACCGTCTCCGATGCATGTGATCCAGATTACATAACAGAGGGACCATGCGACGTCTCAGATTGAGACAGCCAGGGCCTCGGCAGCCGGGGCGAGCGGACCTACCGTCGAAACTACGAACTGTGGCGCCAGTCACACGACGGAAGGGATCGACATGTACAAAAAGGGTGACGACAGCTTCTTCATCGTCGACGCGCACGTGGCGTTGTGGGATGCGCGCAAGGAGAACCAGCGCAACATCCACGGCAAGCAGTTCATCGACTGCTTCTACGACTATCACCGCAACCTGTCACCGGAATCCGAGCTCTGGACGTACGACGAGTACCTCTACCAGGGCGGTGAACGCCTGATCAAAGACCTGTTCATCGACGGTTACGTCGACCACGCGATCTTCCAGCCGGCTCATCTGGGCGAGTTCTACGTGAACGGATTCGGCCAGACCGAGGAAGCGTGGGCGCTGACCCAGAAGCATTCCGACATCTTGACGTACAACCACAATTTCGATCCTCGCAACGGCGAGGCGGGTCTCGATCAGCTACGGGCCGATGCCGAGCGATTCGGCCTGAAAGGCGTGAAGCTCTACACCGCCGAGTGGAACGGTGATTCCCGCGGATACAAGCTCGACGACGACTGGACGCGCCGCTACCTCGAGGTGTGCCGTGAACTCGGAATCACCAACATCCACGTCCACAAAGGTCCGACGATCAGGCCGCTCGACCGCGACGCCTTCGATGTCGCCGATGTCGACCACATCGCGACCGACTTCACCGATCTGAACTTCGTCGTCGAACACTGCGGGCTTCCGCGGCTGGAGGACTTCTGCTGGATCGCGACCCAGGAACCGAACGTGCATGCCGGACTCGCCGTCGCCATGCCCTTCATGCACACCAGGCCGAAGTACTTCGCTCAGATCATCGGAGAACTTCTGTACTGGCTCGGCGAAGATCGCATCCAGTTCTCCTCCGACTACGCCTTGTGGACCCCGAGGTGGCTGATCGAGGCATTCGTCGAATTCCAGATCCCCGACGAGTTGAGCGAGTATCCGCAGATCACCCTGGACCAGAAGAAGAAGATCCTCGGCCTGAACGCCGCGAAGATGTACGACATTCCGGTCCCGGAGGATCTCCGTCTAGCCGACGCCGATGAGACGGAGACCGGACCCCGCGGCGCAGAACAAGCCGCCGACGAGCATCTGGTGGGTGCGTAGCCGTGCCGGACATCAGAGAAGCTGCGGCGCTGGAGGCACTCGGGGCGGTCGTCGATCCCGAGCTCGACCAGCCCATCACCGATCTCGATTTCGCACAGTCCGTCACCGTGTCGGGCGAGGGTGACGTAGTGGTGCACTTGCGGCTTCCGACGTCGTTCTGCGCGCCCAACTTCGCGTATCTGATGGCCTCGGATGCGAAAGACGTTCTGACGACGCTCGAGTGGACCGCGCAGGTCACCGTCGAACTCGACGATCACCATGATTCGGCGATCATCAACGCCGGTCTCGCCGCCGATGCGGGCTATCGCGGTACGTTCGCCCACGAAGCCGAGGACGATCTGGAAGAGCTCCGGACGACCTTTCAGCGGAAGGCCCACGTCGCGGCGATGGAGCGGTGCCTGACGGCGCTTCTGCGGAGGGATCCGTCACGCGACATGCGTGAGATGGGCACTGTTCTGCTGGGTGAGCTGCCCGAAGACGAGACGACCCATGCATTGCTGCGGCGACGAAGCACCATCGGACTGCCGACGACTCCGGACAGCCTGGTGATGGTCGATCACGAGGGAAACGACTATGCCCAGATCGACGTACCGCTTGCCTTGCGACGTGCACGGTCGACGCGCATCTCGATCGACGGCAATGCGCACTTCTGCCGAGGGTTGCTTCGGACCCGCTACGACGACCCCGATCGCACCACTGTCAACGCTTGAAACCCCGTTAAGGACGAGAACATGAGCACGATGAGAGCTGTACAGGTTGTGGGATACCACGACAAACTGCAGATGACGGAGCTCCCGATTCCAACGCCCACAGGACCTTTCGATGTCATCGTGAAGATCGGCGGCGCCGGGGTGTGCCGAACCGACCTGCACATCCTCGAAGGGCAGTGGGCAGAGAAATCGAACGTACAGCTGCCGTACACGATCGGTCACGAGAACGCGGGATGGGTGCACGCGGTCGGGTCCGCCGTCACCAACGTCGCCGAAGGCGACAAGGTGATCGTCCACCCGCTGATCACGTGCGGACTGTGCCGCGCCTGCCGATCCGGGGACGACGTGCACTGCGAATTCAATCAGTTCCCCGGAATCGACACCAACGGTGGATACGCCGAGTACCTGAAGACGTCCGCGCGAAGCGTCGTCAAGATCGACGACTCTCTCGAACCCGCCGACGTCGCGGCCCTCGCCGACGCAGGCCTGACGGCATATCACGCGGCAGCCAAGGCGTCGAAGCACCTGACGCCACGTGACAAGGTGGTTGTCATCGGTGCAGGAGGCCTGGGGCACATCGGTATTCAGGTACTGAAATCGCTGACGGCCGCGGAGATCGTCGTCGTCGACCGCAACCAGGCGGCAGTCGAACTGGCCACATCTATCGGGGCTGATCACGGCATCGTCGCCGACGGCACCCACATCGAGCAGGTGCTGGACCTGACGAACGGCAACGGCGGCGAAGCCGTCATCGACTTCGTCGGCGAAGGCGGCGCGACGAAGGAAGGCGTGGCGATGCTGCGCGGCGCCGGCAACTACTACGTCGTCGGATACGGCGAGAACATCGACGTCCCCACCATCGACATCGTGTCCTCCGAGATCAACATCATCGGTAACCTGGTGGGGTCCTACAACGACCTGTGCGACCTGATGGCCTTGGCTGCTCGGGGATCGGTGGTGTTGCACACCGCGAAGTACACGCTCGACGACTTCCAAAGTGCCATCGACGATCTCGATGCCGGTGCCATCCGCGGCCGTGCGATCCTCACCCCCTGACCTCGTCAACGCATAGGAGCTTTCATGATCTTCATCGTCGTCAAGTTCGAGACCAAGCCCGATTGGACCGAGCGCTGGCCGGAGCACGTGGCCGAGTTCACCGCAGCAACACGCGCCGAGGAAGGCAATCTGTGGTTCGAATGGTCACGCAGCCTGGAAGAGCCGAACGTCTACGTCCTCGTCGAGGCATTCCGCGACGGTGACGCAGGTGGAGCGCACGTGAACAGCGATCACTTCAAGAAGGCCGTCGAAGAACTGCCGAAGGGACTCGCCTCCACTCCGAAGATCATCAGCGAAACCATCGGCGCCACCGGCTGGGGCGAGATGGGTGAAATGAAGGTCGGCTGACCGAGACCCTCGGTGGTGCACACGGTCGTGCATCACCGAGGGGTGGTCGTACCGAATCAGCGCAGCGCGTGAAACGCGGAGCGGTAGAACACCAACGGCGAGCGATCACCGACCGCTGCGTCGAGCTGGTGAACCTCTCCGACCACCAGATCATGATCGCCCAGCCGCTGCACCGATGTGATCGTGCAGTCGATCCATCCGTGCACCCCGTCGAGAACGGGACTTCCACTCGGCGACGGTTCCCATGTGACTCCGTCGAACTTGTCGCCTCCGGAACGGGAGAATGCCCGGCACACATCGACTTGATCGTGGGACAGGATGTTCGCGCAGAATCGTCCTGTAGCAGCGATTCTCGGGAATGTCGTGGAGGTGTGCGCGACGAAGAACGCCACCAGTGGCGGGTCCAGCGACACCGAAGCGAACGATCCGACGGCCAGCCCGATGGGAGTGTTCTCGGACCCGAGCGAGGTCACGACCACCACCCCGGTGCTGAATTCGCCGAGCACCGTGCGGAAGTGGGTGGGGTCGACAGCGGTGTCGTTCATGAGAGTCCCTGGCTGGTAGAGGAATATGCGACGACGGTGAGGCCCGCCGGCGTGGTCAACGGAAGGCGCGCCTCGTGCCCGCCGACCGTGGGTTCGCCGACCGCCCACCCCAGACGTGCCGCCTCGCGTGCGACGGCGTCGAGATCGCCGGTCTTGGCGAGCAGGGACCACGAAGGCCCCTGCTCGTCGGACAGACTGAGTCCGGGAAACACCGCCCACGCAGCGCCGTCGGAGAACGAGGCCGGGCCGAAGATGTCGGTCAGGTCGCGGTGAGCAGCCGCCCAGTGATCGGCCGAGTGCATCACCGTGACCTTCTCGAACAAATTCGTCAACGATTTGCTCACGATGCGGCCACGCGAGCGACTTCGTCCAGTGCGCGCTGGTAGATCTCGCCGATTCCGGTCTCGAGCTGCGATTCGAGGGCAGCCGGATCGTCACCGGCAGCGGTGAACTCGGCGTCCCACGAGACGACGGATCCGTTCGCGGTGGCGTCGACGCGGATGGTGGAGGTGTACTTCGCGAGCGGAAGTGGCCCGTCGATGTATTCGTAGGTGTACGTACGGGAGTCGTCGTCGTGGGACACGATCCGCTCCCGGGCGGGATTGCCGTCGGTGAAGACGACGTGTCGTACCTCGCCGTCGAGCCTCGACGTGTCCAGTGAAGGAATCCAGTTCGCGGCGCCGGCCGGGTCACCGACCACGGCCCACACCGATTCCGCGGACTGCGAGTACTCCTGGCGCACAGACACCGATGCCATGTCCGATCACCGCCCGAGTTCTGCGTTGTACTTCTTGGTCATGTGGTCGACGGCCTTGCGGTGCTCGTCGGCCTGCCCTTCTCGGACGGCCTGCGCACGCTCGGCGGCGTCGAGCATCGGCTGCGCCTGGCCCTGGAAATAAGGCATGACGTCCTGGGCGAACAGTTCGTAGGAACGCCTGGTGGCCTGCGGATTCGCCCAGTCGTGGCCCTGGACCAGCAGAGTCCCGAAACCGCCCGACTGATCGACAAGGCGCTGTACCTGAGCGCGGGCCTGCTCGGCGGTACCGATGACGCCGATGCCGGAGGTGTTGATGAAGTCGATCATTTCCTTCTTGTTGGTACCGCGAACATCCATCTGCGGGAACGCTGCAACATGCTGAAGGTAGTTGAACCAGTATTCGATTCCGTGTTCGACGTCCTCGTAGGCCTGCTCGACGGTCTCGGCGATGTGGAACGGTCCGACGAGACGCCACGTCGAACGATCCACCTCGTCGGCGCGGCCTGCCTGCTCGGCGAATTCTTCGAGCATCCCCCAGTGATGCTGCAGCGCGCTGAACCCGTCGGGCGTGAGAGTCGCTGCGATGGAGAGTAATCCGATGCCGTGCTTCCCGGCCAGACGAGCGCCGGTGGGCGACGCGATGGCCGCCACGACGACGTCGAACAGTGGGTCGGAGTACGGCGCCATCTGGATCTTGGCGTCGAACAGTTCATGGGTGCGAGTCTTGGCGGTGACGGTCTCTCCGCGCAGCAGACGCATGATGATGTCGGCGTTCTCGGCGAGCAGTTCCCTTGTGTCGATCTGGGACAGGCCGAGCATCGCGGCGTCGGTGGGAAGCGAGCCCGGTCCGAGCCCGAACAGGACGCGGCCGTGCGTGAGGTGATCGAGCATCACCATCCGCTCGGCCGCCCACAGTGGGTTGTGGTAGCTCACGGACGTGACGCCGGTGCCCAGCTTGATGCGGCTCGTACGCTCACCCGCCGCTGCGATCATGATCTCGGGAGAGGCATAGATCTCGGCGCCCGCCGAGTGGTGCTCGCCGAACCATGCCTCGTCGTACCCCAGTTTCTCCAAGTACTCCACGAGTTCGAGATCGCGCTGCAGAAGCAGCGTCGGATTCTGACCGGGGGTGTGGATCGGGGCGAGGAACGTTCCGAACTTCAGGCGCGTCATGTCATCTCCAGGTGTGACGGGCAACATTGTCACGATCACCGTATGACCCACGCCACAGCGTGAAACAGTCCTCGAAAGAGGACAGTTACAGGCTGACCCGCCGAGACACCGACGCCGCGAGAGCAGCGCGATTGCGGAAACCGGTCGTGTCGAAGATGCGGCTGACGTACTTCTTGACCGTCATCTCCGTCAGGTTCAGCTCGAGCGCGATCTCTGCATTGGTCAGACCGTCGCCGATCAGCTCCGCGACATCCCACTGCCGCGGACTGAGCCCGACGAACGGATCCGCCTCGGGGGGCGCTTCTCCGATGGCGACGGACCTCGCACTCGCACGCAGATGACCGGCCAGGAACTTCATCGCGGTGATGTCGCTCCGATCCCAGTACCGTTCACGGTCGAACATGCCCACCAACGCCTCACCGTCGGCGAACCGCAGATGAATCGCCGACGCCGTGCCCATCCCGTGCGGCGCAAGGTAATCCTCGACGTAGGAACGTTGAGGCACGGGAAGTCTCGCCAGATCGTCGAGCGTCGCGAAGCCGTCGTCGGTGAGTACGCGTCGTGCCCGGGGGAGCGCGAACACGTCCTTGTCCCGCCACCTTTCCTGATACTCACGCAGCAACGGCTCGGCGGCACCGGTGAGCAGAGGAGCGGGATCCGCGAACACCGTCGGATAGGTCGTGCCGAAGAAGAACGTCACGTCGCGGACGTCGAACACCGTCGCGATGGCATCCACCAAGGCTTCCTTGTATCGAGTTCCACCTGCCGACGACCGCGCCACTTCCAGGACTTCGAGAATTCGACGCATGTGCTCGGCGGACAACACGTCCTGCCACGACCGCGTGTGCTCCACCTGCGACTGCATGACCGAAATGCTATCGATGTTTCCCCTGGTCCAGGTCGGGTTCTCGCAAGCACGTAGTGGATCACGTAGTTCTGCGCGTCCGTCGTGGGGCTGCGCCGAGCATTGTGATGTGAGTCATACCGAAGCCGTGCTCGAACGAAAGGTCGTACAGCATATGACCAGCACCATCGACGCTCCCGTCACCACCAGCTTGTCGCCTGATTACGCCGAACGGGCACGAACGGTTGCCCGTGTCGTCGAACGCGAAGCGAACACCATCGAATCCGACGCCACCATCACGTCGGCCGTCTACGACGCTCTCGTCGAGCAGGAGCTCTTCTGGCTGCTCGTCCCTGCCGAATTCGGCGGCGGCGGAAAGGGAATCGTCGAAGCCTTGAAGGTGATCGAGGAGATCTCACGCGCCGACGGGTCCACCGGCTGGGCGCTGATGGCCAATGCGTTCTCCACCGGAGTCGCAGTCGGGTTCATGAACGATGTCGGAGCCCGCGAAATGTTCGAGGGCCCGGCCCGCGGCATCACCGCAGGCATGATCATGCCCACCGGTAAGGCAGTCCGCGTCGACGGCGGATATCGGGTCACCGGCAAGTTTCAGTTCGGCAGCGGGTCGGCGCACGCATCGTGGATCGGTGCAGGATTCGTCGTACACGACGACGCAGGCAACCCCGTGCTCGACGCCAACGGCGGCCCGGACTGCCGAATCGGCTTCCTGCCCCGTACCGACGTGGAGTTTCTCGGAAACTGGGACGTGATGGGCATGGTCGGAACCGGAAGCTACGACTATCTCGTCGACGACGTCTTCGTCCCGGACAGGTTCACGATGGAAACCTTCTCCACGGTGCCCGTCCGACCTGAACCCGTCTACAAATTAGGTCTTCTCGGCATCGGCGTAGGGGGTCACGCCCCGGTCGCCCTCGGAATCGCCACGCGCGCACTCGAAGAGGTAGTGCAGATCGCGTCGAAGAAGAACCGACCAGGTTACGACGGTCCCGTCGGGGAATCGCAGCTCTTCCTTCGCGACTTCGCGAAGAACGAGGCTCTGCTTCAGGCCGCTCGCGCGTACGTCTACCAGGCGCACGGCGACGCCGAGGACACCGCGCGCCGCGGTGAGGACATCACCGACGAGCAGCGCGCGCGATTGCGTCAGGTGACCACCTGGGTGCAGGAAGTGGCCGGTGAGATCGTGCAGTTCGCGCACCGATGGGCAGGAAGCCAGGCGATCCGCAACCCCAGTGCGCTCGGTCGTTGCAGCCGCGACATCGCGGTTGCCACACAGCACATGCTGGTCGATCAGATCAGTCTGGTCGAGGCCGCCAAGGCGATCGTGCCCGGCTACGACCACCAGTCCTGAAACCCGTCGACAGAGAAGGAAGAACGCAGTGGGACAGCTCGAAGGAAAAGTAGCCCTCGTCACCGGAGCCGCGCGCGGACAGGGACGTTCGCACGCAGTTCGGCTCGCGGAAGAAGGTGCCGACGTCATCGTCGTCGATCTCTGCAGCAAGCCGGAGACGACCAAGTACAAGGGATCCTCCCGTGAGGATCTGGACCAGACGGTTCGCGAGATCGAGAAGTTCGACCGTCGTGCACACGCCGTCGTCGCCGACGTGCGCGAGCTCGGACAGCTCGAAGCGGCTGTGTCCGAGGGTATTGCGGAGCTCGGGCGTCTGGACACCGTCGTCGCCAACGCCGGCATCTTTTCCTCCGCCCCACTGCACGAGCTGAGCGAAGAGCAGTGGGACGAGATGATCGACATCAATCTCTCGGGCGTCTGGAAGACGATGCGCGCCACGGTGCCGCACCTGATCTCCCAGGGTGAGGGCGGCTCGATCATTCTGATCTCGTCCACCGGCGGGATTCAAGGATTCCCGAACTTCGCGCACTACGTCGCTGCGAAACACGGTGTCACCGGACTCGCACGTACTGCGTCGAACGAGCTGGGTCAGTACAGCATTCGTTGCAACTCGATTCATCCGACGTCGGTGCTGACCGACATGATCGACAACGAGCCGATGTACAAGCTGTTCCGTCCCGATCTGGAACATCCGACCCAGGACGACTTCCGTGAAGCATGTCAGGGCGCGATGAACACGTTGCCAGTTCCGTGGGTCGACGCGGTGGACATCAGCAACGGCGTCGTATGGCTCGCCTCGGACGCAGCACGCTATGTCACGGGCATTGCATTGCCGATCGATGCCGGCGCCCTGAGCAAGGTCTAGTTCTCACGGCGCGGCCCGGGTCGTCGGGTCGCGCCGCTAGACCGTCTGGAAGTACCCCGCGACTTCCTGTCTGCGGCTCATCCCCAATTTCTGCAGAACGCGTTCGACGTGGCCTTCGATAGTGCGTGGTGACAGCACCAGTGTGGCGGCAATGTCTTTGTTGGACATGCCCTGCGCGAGCATCTCGGCGACCTCACGCTCGCGGGGCGAGAGCGCGACGACGGGTACGGCCGCAGTGGACGTCTTCTTGGACGGACTCGTCAGAGCAGTCTCGCCCAGTGCGTATCGGGTGAGTTCGGAGACCGACATGGTCGAACCCGACGCGCGGTGTTCCTCGAACTCTGTCGCACCCAAAGCAGTGCGCGCTCGTTGCTCGAACGTCTCTCGTTTGTCGATCCAGTGCTCGGAACCGTAGAGCTGTTCGCCGAACGAACCCCACATCGCCGACGCCGCACCGAGCAGTACCGCTGCGCGGTCGGCAGATCCGGATTCTGCCTCGGCCCACGCGAGCAGGTCGGTCATCAGCGTAGTTCCTACGACGTCGTCGAACGCCCGGTGCAGATCGAGCGCGGTCACCGCGAAGTCGGCTGCGTCGGAAAATCGTTCGGCCACCAGCGCGACCAGCCCTAGGCCGTAGACGGCGTACGAACGAAGCCAGGTCTCACCGCTGTCCTCCGCGAGAACCCTGACCCATTCGAACGCGGCGTGGGCCTCGTCGAGCTTGCCGGTGAAGCTGTACACCATTCCCAGATGAATCTTCATGGTGCACAGCAGGTCCACACGCTCGGGGATATGGCGGTAGAGCTCGCGTGAGGTGGTCAAGAAGTCGACAGCCGAGTCGAATCGGCCGTCGAAGAACTCGTTGAGACCCAGCACATGCGTCGAGAACGCGCGCACGAGCGGATCGTCGCCACCCGATTCGATCGCACGTCGCAACACCTCGTCGGCGGCGACACGGTCTCCCTGGAGCGTCATCACCAGACCGGCCGTGGCCGAAGCCCTGTCTCGGATGTCGGCGAACTCGGGTTGCCCGATCACCCGGTCCAGCCAGAGCCGATGCTCGGGGACGGAGATCCCACACGCCCAGAGGAACCAGACGTCGGCGATCAGGTTCGCACCGCGACGCGCCTGCTCGGAATCGGGGGAGCGCAGTGCACGCTCTAGCGCGTACCTGATGTCCGCGCGGTTGTCGTGCACACACGAGCTGGTGGTTAGCTGGTCCGGGCCGAACCAACTGTCTGCGGCGCGGTGCAACACATCGGCGCACCATGCGAAATGACGGTTGCGCAGCGCCTCGGCCTCCTCCGACGTCAACTGTGCGAATCCGTATTCGCGCAGGGTCTCGAGCATTCGGAAGCGGACCTGACCGTTCTCCTCGATCCGCTGCAGAATCGACTTGGCCACCAACGCGAACACGCCGTCGAGAATGCCGTGACTGGAGATGCCGCTACCTGCACACACCTGCTCGGCCATGTCCAGGTCGAATCCGCCGACGAATACCGATGTTCGTGCCCAGAGCAATTGCTGCTCCCTGGTGCACAGCTCGTAACTCCAGTCCACGGTGGCCTGAAGGCTTCGGTGCCTGGTCGGCCCGGTTCGATTGCCTTCGGTGAGGAGGTCGAGGCGATGATCGAGCCGAGCGGCGAGCTGATCGATCGACAGAACACTCAATCTCGAGCACGCAAGTTCGATCGCCAGTGGCATTCCGTCGAGGCGAGCGCAGACCCGCTCGACCGCGTCTCGGTTGGACGGAGTGATCGAGAACGTCGGAAGGATCGCCGACGCCCTGGATTCGAAGAGTTCCACTGCACCGGGTGCGGCACGCTGCATGCCTGAAGTGGTGTGCATGGGCTGCAACGCCAACCGATGCTCCTCCGGGATGCCGAGAACCTCACGAGAAGTCGCGATGATGTGCACCTGGGTCGTGCCGCGCAGAAGAGCGGAGATCAGTCCCGCGCTGGCATCGAGGAGATGCTCACAGTTGTCCATTACCAACAACATTCGACGGCTACCGAGGTAGTCGATCAACGTGTTCTGGGTCGCCGTGCTCTGCAGACCGCGATTCGACATGCCGAGCGCGTCGGCAACGGCCTGCGGCAGCAGCTCAGGCATGTGCAGGGACGCCAGTTCGACGACACGGACGCCGTCGGCGAATGCTCGACGGAAACGACTGGCGGCGTGGACGGCCAACCGCGTCTTGCCCATGCCGCCGGGACCGTTGATCGTGATGAGGCGCTCGGTGCCGATGAGCAATTGCAGTGTGCGCAGTTCGGAATCCCTACCGACGAACGGTGTCGCGTAATTCGGCAGCGACGGTGTGTATTCGCACTCGGGCGGCGCCTCGGCGAGCTCGGACAACTGCCTGCGTGCCGTGTCGACTCGGCGCACCAGCGTCGTCCGCGCCCCGTCCCACCCGACACGCCGTCCGATCTCGCCGACTCCGAGCTCCGGTGCGCCGGCGATGACGTCACGAATCGAGGCATCGACGTGGTCGTCGGCGGATCGACGAACGCTGCGGTGGTCGTCCGGGGGCGCGTCCAAGGACAGTGCGCGTCGAACGGTGTTGCGAGACATCGACAATCTCTGCGCGATGCCTTTGATGGGAACTCCCGACGAACGAAGCGTATGGATCTCGCGCCACTCGTCGGCATTCATTCGGCCTCCTCGGCACGTCATCGGAACGAGATGTGGATCACTCTCGTTCACCGGGTGCTGCGTTGTCAATGTGCGGGGGTCAACTTCGGTCACGCATGGTGATCGGACGTAAGTTACAGGCCGTGGACCAGCGTGAACCTCCGCCAGTAACGGACCACGTAGTAGGACGGTTCTCGGAGTGGGGCGGCGCGGGCAGAGTGATTCAGGACACAGGACCCGTCAGGGGTCTCATCATCACGACACGGAGGTTCGACACCCATGAGTCAGCAGAATGCAGAAGCATTGAAGGCAGCATTCGCGGCGGCGGACGCGGGCGACCCCGGCCCCCTCGTCGCGCTGTACTCCGACGACCTGACGTGGGCGGGATTCACCCTCGAAGGCACCCTGCGGCTCTACACCAAGGGCGAGTTCCTCGAGGCGTTCGGTGTGCTCGCCAAGCTGGATGCGTCCGCCAACGAGGTCATCAGCGTCGAGGTCGTCGGCGACGAACTGGTGACCGCCAACATTCGTGCGTATCGCAAGCTCGGCGACGACGAACTCGACATCACGATGGTCATGACGCACCGCTTCGTCGACGGCAAGGTCGCGCGCGGCACCGACATGGTGCCGTCCAGCTTCGAGGCGTTCTGGTCGCGTGTCGGGATCACGGTCTGAGATGACCACCGCCACGCGGCATTACGTACCCGCCCGTTCCTGGTCCGCACGCCGACGTGCCCGAATTGCGCTGTCGCAGGGTGCACCTGTTGTGGTGGTCGACGATCTTCGTGGAACCGGATGTGATCTGGTTGTCGCAGCGCAGGGCGTCGACGTTTCCGTGATGGCGCATCTGATTCGCTTCGGATCGGGATTCGTCTGCATCACCGTCGACGACGAGACGTGTGAGCGACTCGATCTCCCACCGGTCGCCTGGTCCCAGCGCAACTCGTTCTACCTGGGCTCACCCAGGGTGTCGGTGGATGTAGTCGACGGCACCACTACAGGTATTTCAGGAGCCGACCGTGCCGCAACTGCTCGCGCGCTCGCGCACTGCGATGCACTGGCGTGCGAGTTCTCCCGACCAGGGCACCTCGTTCCCGTGCTTGCGTCGGGTGAGCGTCCCACCAGACCAGACCTGATCGCGGAACTGGTCGAAGGATCGGCGGTCTTCACCGCGTTGGAAACGTCCATCCGTGACGACACGACAGCGTTGCGGCAGGGCAGCCGGGTAGTGCCGGTCATCCGAATGTCGAAGTACGCCTACTTCTGACCGCTGGACCCCCGGCGCAGTTCGGACTTCGCGATGGTGCGCACGTGGACTTCGTCCGGGCCGTCGAAGATGCGCATGGCCCGATGCCAGCCGTACATCGCGGCGAGTGGCACGTCGTCGCTGACGCCTGCGCCGCCGTGAACCTGGATGGCGCGGTCGATGACGTCGAGCGCCACCCGGGGGACCGACACCTTGGCGGCCGAGACGTACGGTGCCGCGGCTTTGTTGCCGTGCACGTCGGTGATCTTCGATGCGTACTGACACAGCAGGCGTGCTTGATCGATCGCGATGCGCGACTCGGCGATCTGGGCCTGCACCACACCCTGTTCCGCGAGCGGCTTGCCGAACGCGACGCGGGACTGCGCCCGCGACACCATCAACGACAGTGCTCGCTCGGATGCACCGAGTGCGCGCATGCAGTGGTGGATACGGCCGGGGCCCAGGCGTGCCTGCGCGATCGCGAAACCGGCGCCCTCCTCGCCGAGAATGTTGGCGACGGGTACTCGGACGTCGTCGTAGACCACCTCGCAGTGCCCGTGCTGATCCAGCCGGCCGAACACCGGAACATCGCGTACGACGGTCACACCCGGAGTATCGATCGGTACGAGCACCATCGACTGTTGACGATGCGTCGGAGCGTCGGGGTCGGTCTTGCCCATGACGATGAGCAACCGGCACCGCGGGTCGGCTGCACCGCTGGTCCACCACTTCCGGCCGTTGATCACGTAGTGGTCGCCGTCGCGGACGATTCGGGTCTGGATATTGGTGGCGTCGGAGCTTGCAACCTCGACCTCGGTCATGGAGAACGCGGACCGAATCTCACCTTCCTTCAACGGCTCCAGCCACGTCCGCTGCTGCTCCTCCGTGCCGAACAGATGAAGCAATTCCATGTTGCCGGTGTCCGGAGCCTGGCCGTTGGTGGCCTCGGGCGCCAGATGCAAACTCCACCCGGTGATTTCGGCGAGTCCTGCGTAGTCGAGCTGGCTGATTCCGGAATAGGCGGGGAGGAACAAGTTCCAGAGACCGCGTGCGCGCGCTTCCTTCTTCAACGTCTCGACGACGGGAGGAAGCGAGCTGTCCTCGGGGCCCACCGAGGCGCGGTAGCGCTCGTACTCGGCCTCGGCGGGAAAGACGTGCGTGTGCATGAACTCGACCAAGCTCTCGCGCAAACGCAGCGCGGTCTCGGACGGACGAAGATCCAGAGATGCGACGTCGACGGCAGCGGGCATGGCGGAAGTGTTCACGGCGTGCGTCATGGCGATGTCCTTTGACTGTTCAGCCGGCAAGGCCGGTGACTGAGGAAGCAGATGCGCGATCGAGCGCGCGGCCGAGCAGCGGCCCGACCATGTCGCCGACGCGTGAGAAATCCTCGCCGTCGGTGTGACCCTGGGCGTGACGCGCGTGGATGCCTTCGAGAATGACCGCAATCTTGAAGTCGGCGAACACGAGGTACCAGTCGATGTCGGGCACGTCGATACCGCGTGTCGTGAGGTACCGCTGCACCATCTCGTCGCGGGTGGGAAAACCGGGCAGTGCGGTGGCACCTGCGGTGATCGGATTGTGGAACTCACCGGCATGGTCCCAGAACGAGCACAGTATTCCGAGGTCCGTGAGGGTGTCTCCGAGCGTGGACATCTCCCAGTCGAGCACACCCAGAATCTTCGTCGGATCGGAACGGTCGACCATCATGTTGTCGATCTTGAAGTCGCCGTGCACGATTCCCGGATAGCTCCGCGGCGGAAGGCCTGAGCGGAGCCGGCGGTGCAGTTCGGCGACCTCGGGCCGTTCCGAGGTCGCGGATGCGTCCCACTGCCGAAGCCAGCGGGCGAGTTGCCGCTCGAGGAACCCGTCGGGCTTGCCCCAGTTCGCCAGGCCCACCGCGGCGGGGTCGATGGAGTGCAGATCAGCGAGCACGGTGGACATCGACTCCGCGAGCGTGCGGCGCTGCGACTCGCTGAGTGTCGCAGTGTCCTCCTGGGTGCGGAGAGTGACGCCGTCGAGCTTGTCCATCACGTAGAAGGTCGTACCGATCACCGTCGTGTCCTCGCAGAGTCCGACGGTTCTCGGCACGGGTACTGCGCTGTCTCTCAGCGCCGTCAGAGCTCGATACTCTCGGCCCATGTCGTGGGCGGTCGGAAGGACGTGTCCCCGAGGAGGGCGACGCAGAATCCAGTTTCTGCTGCCATCACCCAGTTCGTAGGTGGGATTGGAACGCCCCCCGGCGATGAGGCGAGCGGTCAGCTCGTTCACGGGCGAGGACTCCACGCGGGCCAACCACTCGCGCACTGCAACCACGTCCAGCTCGTCCACCGTCGTGGTGTCCATTACCAGTCCCTTTCGAAGGTTTCGAGCAGCGCCGTCAGGAGTTCCGAAGTTCGCGGCGGAGCAACTTTCCGCTCGTGGTCTTCGGAAGTTCCTCCAGCACAACCAGTTCCCTGGGGTACTTGTAGGCTGCCATTCGGGTCTTGCAGAATTCGATGAGCTCCTCGGGTGTCACCGACGCCCCCGCCGTCAGCGAGACGAACGCCTTCACGGTCTCGCCGCGATAGTCGTCGGGGACTCCGACGACGGAAGCTTCGCGCACCGCCGGATGCTGGTACAGCACGTCTTCGACGTCGCGGGGAAACACCTTGTAGCCGCCTGCGTTGATCATGTCCTTCAGCCGGTCCACGACGAAGAGCCAGCCGTCCTCGGTGACCTTGCCGACGTCGCCGGTGTGCAGCCACCCGTCGCGAATCGCGTGAGCGGATTCCTCCGGCATCTGCCAGTAACCCGGCACCACCATGGGGCCCGACACGACGATTTCCCCGACCTCGCCGGGCCCGAGGTCATGTCCGTCGCTCAGGTCGACGATACGAACGTTCGCCTCCGGCACCGGGATTCCCACGGACAGCGCGCCGCTGTCGGGATCGACCGGCGGATCGGTCTCGGGCGGCCCGAGGTGTGTCGGCGACGTCGTCTCGGTCATTCCGTACGCGCCGCGCAACACCCACCCCGTCGCCTCTCGGACGCGATCCACGAGCGCGGGCGACACGGGTGCCCCTCCGGACGGGGTCTTGGTGAGCGAACCGAGGGCCAGTTCGTCCTTCGCCGGATGATTGCTGAGGGCGATGAACAAGGTGCTCGCCCCGATCATGAACGTGCCGCGCCACTCATCGATCGCCCGGAGGGTCTCCTCGGCGTCGAAGCGGTGCAGAAGAACCAGGGGCGCACCGCTGACGATGTGAATCCCGAGGCACGCGACGATGCCGGTGATATGGAATACGGGGGCGACACCGATGATCACGTCACGATCTGCGCGCAGGTCCCACCACTGGGTGTAGACCGTGGAATTGTGCACGAGCGAACCGTGCAGGTTCATCGCTCCCTTGGAACGGCCCGTCGTGCCCGACGTGTAGGTGAGAATGCCGATGTCGTCGGCACCAGCCGGGTGGGTGGACGGCGCACCGCGTCCGGTGACCGCTGTTGTCCATGCGATGGTGTCCGAGAACGACTGTGGCGCAGGGATGTGTGCACGCAACGACGCAGGCACCGACGCGTCGGGGGTCATGTCCAGCGGATGCGTGGTGACGACGATGTCGAGTGCCGTCTTCTCCCGAATCGGGGCGACGGACTCGGTGTACAGGCTGTCGAGGCAGATCAGCGCGGTAGCGCCGCTGTCGACGAGGTGATGTTCCAGCTCACCTGCCCGCAGCATCGGGTTGACGGCCACTGGAATCGCACCGATCTTCCAGGCGGCGAGGACTGCGACGAGCCAGTGCGGATCGTTCTGCAGGTACACCGCGATGCGATCCTTCGGTGCTACGCCTGCATCGTGCACCGTCTGCGCGAGCGCGTCGGCAGCGGCGTCGATCTCCCCGAACGTGAGGGTGGCACCGAAGTAGTGCACCGAAGGACCGTCGGGCGTCGCCGACACGTGTGCGTTCCACGCATCCAGCAGGGTCGGGAAAGCCGACGCCGCGTCAGGCGTGACCGTGCTCGGATACAGGTCGGTCCACGGGCGATCGTCGGTTCGGAGGGTGTCGTCGAGCTGCTTCACTGTTCCGCCTCGTCCTAGGTCCTGCGATCGTCGTGCAGTGATCGATTTCTCACCATCGTTGGGGCCGAGCGATCGCTTGTCAAGTTTCTCGACCTGAGTCGACAGAACGCTATCTGTGCACTTGAACGCGGAAATCTAGTGTTCAGTAGTTGACAATCGATCGTTCGGTGCCCATCATTTCGAATGACGCAGGTCACACTCATGACGAGAAAGTCGATACACATGACCGCACAGAATCTCAGCTCGACGACCGCCGACTCGTGGACGCCGGCCAAGCGGAGAACCGCCCGCCGCGCCGCGCTGGCCGGTGGCGTGGGCACGCTGATCGAGTACTACGACTTCAGCCTGTACGGCTACCTGGCGGTGGTGATCGCGCCGATCTACTTCCCGAGCGACGAGCCTGTCGTGTCGCTGCTGTCCGCCTTGGCGGTCTTCGGGACCGCGTACCTGGTCCGGCCGCTGGGCGGCATCGTGTTCGGCCATGTCGGTGACCGGTTGGGACGTAAGAAAGCCTTGATGGCGACTCTCGTGTGCATGGGAGTCGGCAGCACAGCGATGGGCCTTCTGCCCACGCCCGCGCAGATCGGCGTCTGGGCGACGGTTCTGCTCGTCCTCGTACGCTTGCTGCAGGGATTCTCGGCAGGTGGTGAGGTCGGAGGATCGGCCACCTTCATCTCGGAATCGGCGCCCTCGCATCTGAAGGCCACGTACGGCGCGTTCACCCCGATGGGATCGACCGGCGGGTTCGCCCTCGCAGCTGCCGTCGCGGGCGCCGTGTCGGCGCTGACGACGGACGCATCGATGGACAGCTGGGGGTGGAGAGTCCCGTTCCTGCTTGCCCTTCCGTTGACGGTCTTCTGCCTGTGGATCCGCACCCGCGTCGAGGAGACGCACGATGCAGACGGAGGGCTGGGCAAGTCGGCGTCCGGAGCCTCCGACGCCGACGAGTCGAGCGCCCCGCTCAGCGCAGTGTTCCTGAAACAGCCTCGCGCACTTGCTCAGGCGACGGCCTTGAGTGCTGCAGTGAACGGAACCGCGTACATCGGACTGACCTACATGGCCATCCACCTCACCAAGCAACTCGGTTACGACTCCACCTCGGTGTTCTGGGTTGCAACACTCGCGATCGGAATCGCCGCTCTGGCAATGCCTCTCGCTGGTGTACTGGGAGACCGGATCGGCACCGTCAGGCTGATGACCATCGGTTTCGTCGGATTCGTGGCGCTCACCTATCCGATGATGGGTCTGATGCACCACGGCATCGTCGTCGCGACACTCGCGTTCGTCGTCATCATGCTCAACAGCACGGCCACGCAGGTGGGTGTCTACACGATCATTCCGCAGTTCTTCGACAAGCGCTCGCGTTACACCGGGGTCGCGATGGGATGGAACTTGGGAGTCATCATCGCCGGTGGCACAGCCCCGTTCGTCGCGGTGTGGTTGGTCGAAAGGACCGGAAACATCCTGTCACCTGCGTTCTTCGTGATGGTGCTCGCGGCGGCCGGGCTCGTTGCGCTGGCGACGGTCAGGGCTCGTCACCACACGAGCACGGGTTTGACCACGGAGCCCGCACGCTGATCGGCTATCGCGCGTTCCAGGTCCGAGAAGGGGTACTCGGCCGTGAGGCGATCCACCGGGAAGTCGCCACGGGCGTACAGGTCGGTCAGCTGTGGGATGAACTCCCTCGCGACCGAGTCACCTTCGATGCACCCTCTGATGCTCTTGCCGCTCAGCATCAGATCCTGAACGTCGATGGTCAGCTCGCGGTCACCGAGTCCGAGAACGACGAGGTCCCCGCGAGCTCGCAGGGTCGACAGAGCGGTGAGTACGACGGCGGGAATGCCGGTGGTGTCGAGCCCGTGCGTCGCGCCGCCTCCGGTGACGTCGCGGACCTGTTCCACGACGTTTCCGGCAGCGGAATCGACTGCCTCGAACCCGAACGACCGCGCAAGATCACGACGGGTGTCGTTTGGATCCACCGCGACGATCGCCTGGACACCGGCCGATTTCGCCGCGAGCAGCGCCGAGAATCCGACGCTGCCTGCACCGAACACCACGACCGACGAATCCGATTCGGGTCGAAGGACATTGAGAATCGCACCGGCGCCGGTTTGAAATCCACACCCCAGCGGAGCGATCACATTCAAGTCCAGAGTGCGGTCCACCACCACCACGTTGTCTGCATGCGCGATCGCGTACTCGGCGAAACTCGACTGACCGAAGAACCGGGTGTTCACTCCAGCTCCGTCCGACGTCACCACATGGGTGCCGTCCGGCCTCGGCCCGAGACGGTTGAGGGAGTACGAACGCAGGCAGTAAGCGGGGTTGTCCCGTAGACACTGGTCGCACCGAGCACAATGCCGGTAGGTCAGTACGACGTGATCGCCCGGTGCAACACCCTCGATCTCGCGCCCGACCTCCACGACCACTCCCGCGCCCTCGTGGCCGAGGATCGCGGGCCCGGACTTCGCGGGCGTCGCTGCTCTGGTGAACAGGTCCGTGTGGCACAGTCCGGTTGCGGCGACACGCACCAGTATCTCGTCCGGGCGCGGATCGTCGATGTTCACCTGCTCGAGCGTGAACGGAGTGTTCGGTCCCCGCGACACGGCAGCGGACATGCGCATGGTCACTCGCGTTCGAGGGCGAAGTAGTAGTGGTGGCCGCCGTCGAGAACGAGCGCGGGCTTCCCGTTCATGATGCCCATCAACGTGTTCGAGTCGACGCGCTTGAAATGGTCGAAGATGGGTGCGCCGTCGTAGACCATGGTGGCCGTCACTTCCCCGCGGAACTCGATGTTCCACAGGCTCGCTTCGCCGCCTCCGGTCTCGATGTCCGAATACAGCTCACCGTTGTCGTTTCTGCAGATCAGAGGTTGTGCCCGCTCGAGTGATTCGAAATTCTTCCCATGCCAATTGCCTGCGGTGAGCTTGCGGCACAGGCGATGTCCGGTGAAGAACTGCGATCCTTTCCACGCACCGAGCACGTCTTCCGCGCGGACCGGCTCGAGTGCGGACCACACTGCGTCGAGGTCGGCGGGAAGCACACCGTCGGTCTTCTTCGCGAGCTCGGTGAACCTCGAGCGTGCGTCGGCGATATCCACGGGATCTCCTTCTAGTTGCCGAACCATTTGGTTCGGAACTTACGCCGAACCGATTGGTTCGGCAAGGCTCCCGACTCGACGATGTTGCCGCAGGAATTAGGATCAGGGCGTGAGGTCAGCAGGCGAAGCCACTCGCGAACGCATTCTCGATGCGGCACAGGCGGAGTTCGCCCGTCACGGCATCGCCGGGGCGCGGATCAATCGCATCGCTTCCGAGGCGAAAGCCAGCAAGGAGCGGTTGTACGCGTACTTCGCCGGCAAGGAAGAACTCTTCGCCGCGGTGTCGGAGAGGTGGGTCGCGTCGACGACGGCTCACACCGCCCTCCGAGGCGACGACCTGCCGGGGTACGCAGGGCGACTGTTCGACGAGTTCGTGGCGTTCCCTGATCATGTGCGTCTCCAGAGGTGGGCCGACCTCGAGGAGTCGCACCGGCCGACGGACGATTCCCGGGCGGCGGCGATCTCCGCGAAGATCGGTCACATCCGTTCCGGCCAGCGAGACGGGCACATCGACGACTCCTGGGACAGCGTCGAACTGCTCATGGTGGTGACGGACGTGGTCATGTCGTTCGCCGTCGGGCACTACGGCGCGGGGGACCGTCGCAGACCGAACGAAGCTCGCCGCGCGGCTGCGGTGGAAGCTGTGCGCAGAATCGCGGCCACGCACGGTTGATCCGGCGGCGGCTACCGAAGGCGGTCGACGTGCGGTGCCCGGGATCGACCCGGCTGACGAGTGCCACCGAAATCGGTTGCACCGGCGGAGGCTTCGCGATATATGGACATCAGGCGTAGGACGAGGGTCGCCCGCGCGGACCAAGTGTGGAGTGACGCGAGTTCGCGGCGAGAGGCCACAGCCTCCGGGTCAGCGGTGGCGCGTGCGAGTGCCGAGACCGCAGCAGCGAACTCGTCCGGAGTGTGGGCAATAGTGACGTGCTCGGAGTCCAGCCACCGCGTCGACGGTAGTTCGGTGGTGACGACCGGTAGGCCGGCAGCCAAATAGTCGAGGGTGTGCGTCGGGAACCGCGCCCGAGTGCCCGCGTCGAGGGTGTGCGGAGCGAGCCCGACTGCGGCTGCCGCCATGTACGTAACCGCCTCGTGCTCCGCAGCCGGGTGCCCGTCCGTCGATGCGCCGGTGCGGGAGCCGAGCAACTGGACGTTCGGCCTGGACAACAACGCGTCGACACGCGCGGATCCCGCCGAGGACAGCCGAGGCGAGCGGTCACCGATCACTGCGATGTTCAGCGACGTGGCGGCTACCGCGTCGAGCATGTCGTAATCGATGCTGTCGTCGAGGTCGCCGACGAACACTGCCGGGCAGGTGCGACGCGGTGCGCCGGAATTATTGCTCGGTGCGTCCGTGCCCGTCTCGAAGTCCGTCTCCGGGAGCGTGCACCCTGCGTGCACGACGCGCACCGCGTCGAAGGTCTTGGAGTACAGGTGCAGCCGTAGGGCCAGCGTCTGAGAGACCGCAGCGACGGTGTCGGCGCGACTGCAGTTGACCTCGATGGACCGAAGGACAGCGCGCCGTGACAGGCCGCGGCTCGGCGCCGAGCTCACCCAATCGTCGGTGACGTACAGCAAACGGTGTCCGCCCACGTCGACGGGGAATCTGCCGACGGGATCGGTCAGAACGACGGCATCCGACGTGGTTCCGAGCTCGGTCAGTGCCGACGCGATCGCGCGATCGCGCGCGCGCCGTGCCAGCGCGCGCGTCAAAGCGGACCGGGGGCGGGTGCCCACGAACGTCCTGACCCGGGAGAAGCGTGGTGACATGCGGACGAATTCCGACCTCGTGGTCCTGCGTCGACGACGCGGGCCGCGCTCGGACCCCGCGGCAGATCCCGGCGTGTCCCACGAGGTCGGCTCGACCCAGACGACGTGCGCGAACTCGGCAAGAGCCTTCGCGAGTGCCGCGTCGTCGGTCGCCGACTCCATCGGTGCACCGGCCATGAAGATCAGCGTGGGTGCGGTGGAGTTCGTTCGAGAGAGCGTGGGCAGGGACTTCATTGTTGGCAGCGATCTGTGAGAGTGAAACCGACTCGAAGAACAATTGTAGCTCAGAAAAAGTCGAGAGGTTTGTTATAGATGGTAGAACCGCGCTTCGGGACGGGGAAGAGAAAGGCTCACCGATGCCTCGGCGCTGACGAACGGTAGCGTCCCGGCCATGTACCGAGCGTCGATGCCGTTGACTCACAGGCCTGCGCGGGACGGGGCGACCGTCGATGCCGCACATGTGCCCGCGTACCTCGCCCTGGAACTGGCGAGCCAGGCGTGGGCCGATGCGTTGAGCCACGTCAGCGACGGTCGGCTGACGGCCCTGGACGTCATGGTCGCGAACGTGACCGCGGACTTCTCGCGGGAACTGTTCACCGGCGTCGCCGAGGTCGACGTCGTCGCGACGAAGGTCGGCCGTACGTCCATCACCGTGCGGGTCGCCATCGAACAGGGCGGTGAGCGTGCGGCCGTGTCCACGTTCGTACTGGTGCACGTCGTCGACGGACGGGCCGAGCGACTGTCGGACGAGCAGCGCGCCTTCCTCACGCCCTCGGACTCGCACCCGACGCGGGGTGCATGAATACTCGGCATCCAGCGTCCGGAGAACGATGTGTGAACGCTGACGTTTGAACTCGCTTCCGGTCTGGGAACATGGGCACATGACCTCGACGTCGCACCCCGAGTCCTCGACTTCGCACGAGGTGACCACCGAGTACGTGGTTCTGGTCGACGAGGACGGGCGGGCCATCGGCACCCACCCCAAATCGACCGTGCACACGACGGCCACACCGTTGCATCTCGCGTTCTCGTCCTACGTCTTCAATTCGCGGGGCGAGGTGCTGATCACGCAGCGCGCGCTGCACAAGAAGACGTGGCCGGGTGTGACCACCAACAGCTGCTGCGGCCATCCCGCGCCGGGCGAGGATCTCGGCGGCGCGGTCGTTCGGCGCCTGCGGCAGGAGTTGGGCATCGAGGTCGGAAGCCCCTTCCTGTTGCTACCTCGTTTCCGCTACCGGGCGGTCATGGACGACGGAATCGTCGAGTACGAGATCTGCCCCGTGTTCGGCGTCGAATACGACGGTCCGGACCCGGTGGTCGATCCCGACGAGGTCGCCGACGCCACGTGGGTGCCGTGGGTGCAGTTCGTCGACGACGTGGCCCGGGGGCGTGCGGTGTCGCCGTGGTGCGTGGAGCAGATCGACCAGCTGCGGGAGCTGGGCGACGAGCCCTCGGCCTGGCCGGTGGGGGAGGCCTCGGAGCTTCCCGAGGCGGCTGTCTACGACGTCGGTGCACGCCAAGGAATGGCTGGGTCATTCGAACAACCGACCCCGACCCGATATAGTTGACCAGTGCACTACATGTCGGCTGCCTCGCGTACACGCGAGCGAGTTTCAGGATCGGTTGGTGCTCGTGCAGCAAAGAGCTGAGAACACACGTCAAGCAGTGCTGCTCGGTGCAGCGGTGAGCTTCGAGAAGCACGGGTACGGAACCGCCAGTCTGTCGACCATCCTGGCGCACGCCGGAGTCACCAAAGGCGCGATGTACTTCCACTTCTCCTCGAAGGAGGAGCTCGCCCATGCGGTCATCGACGCCCAACATCAGCTTGCGATGGATGGTGTACGTGCGATCACTGCAGAGGTTCCGCGCGCGCTGGACAGCATGATCTGCGTCAGCCAGGAGATGGCACGCCAACTCCTGGAAGAGCCGATGGCCCGCGGCGGGATGCGGTTGACGCTCGAGATCGGCAGCATGCAAGGACCGGTTCAGCGCCCGTACCGCGACTGGATCGACTCGATCCAACTGCTCGCGGACAGGGCAGCCGAGGAGGGCGACCTCGCCGACGGAGTCGACACCGAGGCGCTGGCCAAGTTCGTGGTCGGTGCGTTCACCGGTGTTCAGACCCTGTCGGAGGTGCTCAGCGGGAGGGCGGATCTCTACGCCCGATTGTCGGACATGTGGCAGCTGCTGCTCCCCTCGATCACGGATCCCGCGGCGTTGGAACGGACGCGTGCACTCGCGCTCAGCGAGCCGCGGGACTGGTCCGTCTCGACGTCGGACGTCGGCGTAAGCGCCTGATCGGCGTTCGCCGGCGGGCTAGCCTGTAGGTATTTCCCTGCGCGAACGGAATCTCTCATGACCGACGTACTGTCCCGCCGTGATCTCGACTTTCTCCTCTACGAGTGGCTCGACGTCGAGTCTCTGACGACCCGAAAGCGATTCGCCGAACACTCCAAGGACACGTTCGACGCCGTCCTCGACCTGTGTGCGGACATCGCGCGCAAGCACTTCGAGCCGCACAACAAGCTGTCCGACGCCACCGAGCCGCGGATGCGCACCGACGGTACCGTCGAGATGATCCCCGACGTCAAGGCTGCGTTGGACATCTACGCGGCGTCCGGTCTGATTGCCGGACAGTTCGACGAATCGCTCGGCGGGATGCAGCTTCCCACCACCGTCGCGCGGGCTGCGATGGCCTGGTTCCAGGCGGCGAACGCGTCCACCTCGTCGTATCCGTTCCTGACCATGGCGAACGCCAACCTGATCGCCACGTACGGCACGTCGGAACAGATCGATCAGTACGTCCGCCCGATGCTCGAGGGCAAGTCCTTCGGGACGATGTGCTTGTCCGAACCGCAGGCCGGGTCGTCGCTCGCCGACATCACCACGCGTGCGGTCGAGCAGGACGACGGTAGTTACCGCCTCACCGGCACCAAGATGTGGATCTCCGCAGGAGATCACGAGCTCACCGAGAACATCGTGCACCTCGTCCTGGCGAAAGCCGCGGGCGGCGGCGCCGGAGTGAAGGGCATCTCACTGTTCGTCGTGCCCAAGGTGCTGCCGGACGGTACACGCAACGACGTCACACTCGTCGGTCTCAATCACAAGATGGGCAACCGGGGTACGACGAACACGCTGCTGAATTTCGGCGACGGAACGCATGCCGTGCACGGTGGCCCCGGCGCGGTCGGTTACCTCGTCGGCGAGGAGCATCGTGGTTTGAGCTACATGTTCCACATGATGAACGAGGCCAGAATCGGTGTCGGCTTCCTGGCGATCTCGCTGGGGTACGTCGGCTACCTCAAGTCCGTCGAGTACGCGAAGGTCCGAACACAGGGTCGTGCTCTCGGCGTGAAGGATCCGTCCTCGCCGCCCGTTGCGCTGATCGAGCACGCGGATGTCCGGCGGATGCTGTTGGCGCAGAAGTCCTACGTGGAGGGCGCTTTGGCCCTCGGTCTCTACTGCTCCAAGCTCGTGGACGAGCAGGACACCACCGAGGACGAGTCGGTGCGCAGCGAGACGACGCTGCTCCTGGACCTGCTGACACCGATAGCCAAGAGTTGGCCGTCGCAGTGGTGCCTCGAAGCGAACAGTCTGGCCATCCAGGTGCACGGCGGATACGGCTACACCCGTGACTACGACGTGGAACAGTACTACCGAGACAACAGGCTCAATCCCATTCACGAAGGCACACACGGCATTCAGGGGCTTGACCTGCTCGGCCGCAAGGTGACGATGCAGGGTGGGGCAGCCCTGCCGTTGCTCGGAACAAGAATCGACGGAACCATCCGTCGTGCCCGTGAACTCGGCACCGACGAGTACGCGTCGGCGCTCGAGTCCGCATGGGGGAGCGTCCTCGAGGTCACGGCAACTCTGTGGGGCACCGGCGATCCCGAGGTGGCACTCGCGAATTCGTCGGTGTACCTCGAGGCCGTCGGCCACGTCGTCATTGCGTGGATGTGGCTGGAACAGCACAACGCGGCCGACGGCAAGACCGGCGACTTCTACGACGGCAAACGTCAGGCCGCCCGATACTTCTTCCGCCACGAACTGCCCAGGACCGGACCCCAGTTCGCACTGTTGTCCAGCCTGGACCTCACTACCCTCGAGACGGACCCGGCCTGGTTCTGACCCCTCGCTGTGCGCGGAAATGTAGGCCAGGGCCTACATTTCCGCGCACGTCAGCGGGCG
>NZ_JMEX01000005.1:1449400-1464408 GCF_000760735.1 Rhodococcoides fascians A44A
ACTCCTCGTACGCCTGCTGCGGGTCGCTCGACAGGACCTGGCGCCAACTGCCGGACGGTAGGCCGAACTCCACCGTCTCGCTCGACGCATTCACCGCCCACCCGAACACTTCGTCGTCTTCGGCCGACGCGAGAACCACCAGCATCGACAGCGCCGACCCGTCGGACCAGTCCTCGTCCGTGAGCTTCTCGCCGTCGGCGCGGTAGAAATCGACGTAGGTGTCCGCATCGGACTCGCTGTCGTGGCGGAACCACCTCGGACGCAACGCTGCGTGCGACTTTCTCAGCTCGATCAGCTGACGAGTGAAGGCCTGCAGATCGGTGTCCGCAGAGTCCCAGTCGAACCACGACAGTTCGTTGTCCTGGCAGTACGCGTTGTTGTTGCCCTGCTGGGTTCGCCCGATCTCGTCGCCGCCGAGAATCATCGGTACACCGGCGGACAGAAGCAGTGTCGCCAGATGGTTGCGTTGCTGCCGGGCACGGAGAGCCAACACGCCCTCGTCGTCGGTCGGGCCTTCGGCGCCGCAGCCCCACGACCGGTTGTCCGATTCACCGTCCTGGTTGTCCTCGCCGTTGGCGTCGTTGTGCTTGTCGTCGTATGCATTCAGGTCGGCGAGAGTGAACCCGTCGTGCGCGGTGACGAAGTTGACGCTGGCGAGCGTCGGGCGCCGCGTGCTCTCGTACACGTCGGGGCTGCCGGTGATGCGCTGCGCGAACGCCCCGAGAGTGCCTGGCTCCGAACGCCAGAAGTCACGAACGTCGTCGCGGAACTTCCCGTTCCACTCCGACCATCGCGCCGGAAAGCCGCCGACCTGGTAGCCCTGCGTGTCCCAGGGTTCGGCGATCAGCTTGACCGACGCCAGCGTCGGGTCCTGATGAACCAGATCGAGGAAGGCGCTGTGCTTGTCCAGATCGGAATCCTGGCGAGTCAACGTACTTGCGAGGTCGAAGCGGAATCCGTCGACATGCATCTCGGTCACCCAGTAGCGCAACGAGTCCATGATCAGGGCCAGCGCGGCAGGATGGCCGACGTTCAGACTGTTGCCCGTGCCGGTCGTGTCGAAGTACGAGCCGCGATCTTCCTCGACCAGACGATAGTAGGAACGGTTGTCGATCCCCTTGAGCGACAACGTAGGACCGAGGTGATTGCCCTCGGCGGTGTGGTTGTACACGACGTCGAGAATCACTTCGATTCCCGCGGCGTGCAGCGCCTTGACCATGGACTTGAACTCGTTGACCTGGCCGCCGGTGTCACCCGCATGGCTGTACTCGTTGTGCGGAGCGAGGAAGCCGATCGAGTTGTACCCCCAATAGTTGCGCCGCCCTTCTTCCAGGAGGTGCGAGTCCTGGACGAATTGATGAATCGGGAGCAATTCGACGGCGGTGACCCCGAGATCGACGAGTGCTTGGACCGCGGCGGGGTGGGCAAGACCTGCATAGGTACCGCGAATGTCCTCGTCGACGCCCGGATGGCGCGCGGTGAAACCCTTGACGTGCACTTCGTAGACGACACTTTCGGACAGAGGGATCCGCGGAGGTGCATCGTCACCCCAATCGAAGTCGTCGCCTACGACGACCGAATGAATCATCGACGACGCCGAGTCCTCGTCGTTTCGCGTCTCGGGCTCGTCGTGCAGGTGCGAGAACACCGACTCGTTCCAGTCCACACTGCCCGCAATGGCTCGGGCATACGGGTCCACCAGCAGCTTGTGCACGTTGTGACGGAGACCGTCCGCGGGACTCCACGGTCCGTCCACCCGCAATCCGTACCGCGACCCGACCGTCAGGCCGTCGACGACACCGTGGAACACGTGCCCGGTCCGCGTGTCGAGAGTGGTCGAGGAAAGTTCGGCGCCGGATGCGTCAACCACGACGACAGCGATGGAATCCGCGGTCTCCGAGTAGACCGCGACATCGGCCGTGCCGTCGGGTAGCAGGGTCACGCCGAGGGGATGAGGGGAGCTGACTTCGGTCATTGCAGCCCAGTACCCCGGCAAGGATCGAGCAAACCGAGTTTTGAATCGACGGCCCGAGGGGTACGACACACTCATGGCTGATTACAGAGTGCTCGATCCGACAGGCGACGTCGTCGCGACCAAGAACATCGAGAGCGCCGATGACGCGTACAACTGGTTCATCGAAGAGAAGGCGGACAACAGCGAACTCGGGTGGCGTCTCGAAGTCGACCATGACGGCGACTGGGCCTTCGTGGACGATTCCGAAGGCACCTCGCCCGGTAACTGACGACGCTCAGAGGGGTTCGCCGAGGCGCTGAATGCGTCCGGCCGCGGTGCGGGCAACGAGCCCGCGCCGCTCGAACTCCGCCAACCATCCTTCCATCGGCCACCTGTTCCACCGATCGTGGAACAGGCGAGCGTTGCGCACGATGTCGTCGACGTGCTCGACCGGGGGCGAGGACACCGCATGATGCTGGTGATAGGCGTGGGCACCGCCCACCCACCGTAGACCGATTCCCGACGCTCGGGCCGTGGCTGCGAGGTCGGTGTCCTCACCGCCGTAACCCGTGTAGCCCTCGAAGAATCCGCCCAGCTGTCCCCATGTCGGAGCGGTGACCGCGAACGACAGTGACCAGAACAAGTCGTAGTTCGATCCCGATTCGACGGCTCCGACGGCCGGATTCGGCCGCGCACCATGGGGATTCGTGTGCGCGATCAACTCTTCCTCCGACCACCGCCCCCGGTGTGGGGGCAGATAGGTGACCGGTCCGCAGAGCAGGGACATGGCGTTCGCGGAGTCCGAGCAGGCGCGCTCGTAGGTCGCCGCCATCTCCGGGCCCGGTATGCAGTCGACATCCAGGAACAGCAGTATGTCCGCGCCCTGTGTAACTGCCACCTGTGCTCCGAGATTGCGCGCGTGAGCCAGAGGTAGGCGCCCGTCGACCGTATCGATGTACCGCACTGTCGCGGTGCCGGTGTCGGCCACGACATCGGCCACAACGTCGACGATCCGGTGATCGCCCATCGCGATCACGACGTGATGGTCCGGAGGCCTCGTCGACCGTGCCAACCCGCGGATCTGCTCGCGGAGGTGTTCGTGACGGCCCGAGACGACCGTCACCACAGTCAGATTCATCGGACGACCGCTCCGGCGTCGAGCACACGGGCGGCACGGCCGGCCGCCCCGCGCTGCTCCACGCGACCCCACCCCGACGCGCCGAGCTCGGTCGCGCGGTTCAGCAGCGCTGTCCAGCCGTCCGGATCAGGCCATGCATCGGTCACGACCGCCACGGATGCCGAACCGAGGGCACGCGCGCTGGCGATCTGCTCGTCGAACGGCCGATCCTGTGGAATGACGATTGCCGGCGACCCCGCGGCCGCGACGTCGGCCAACGCGTTCTGCCCGGCGTGGGTCACCACGACCGTGGCCGAACACAGCAGTGGCCAGACGTCCGCTCTCCACGACGAGGCATCGATTCCTGCTGCGATCCAGCGAAATTCGGGGTTGGCCGCACCGGCGAGCTCGATATCGGACGCGACGAGCGTCGTACCACCCGCACCGCCGAGAACGACCACGGAGGCGTCGTCGCCGACCGTCTCCCGGGCGCGGCCGTCGAACCAGCTGATCGCACCGACGTACGTGGTCTTGTCCGCATACGGCCGAAGCCACTGCGGGTCGTAGACCGATCGCGACCACGGCGCGACGATCGCCGACGCTGCTCGGTACGCGAGGGTGTGGGGAGTGTCCGTCCGCTCGCCTGGCATGGCCATGACGACGACGTCCACCCCGAGCAAGCGGACCAGCAGTGTCACTTCCACCGACACGTCGACGACGACGAGCCGTGGGCGCACGCGGGCCACCCACTCGGCGATCAGCGCCATGCGATCGGTCAGGCCGCGCACGCCCGTCGGGGCCCAGTGGAGGATTCCTCCGGCAGTCTCGTCGGCCGGGTACTCGGGGCCGCCGGTGTCGCTGGGTTGTGGGGTGTCGAGGGGGAGCTGCAACCATTCGATGTCGCTGTGCGGGAACGGTTGTCGCGAGGACAGCACTGTGACGGGCTCGTCGGTCGCCGCAGCGATGGAGGTCGCACGTGTCATGTGGCCGGTGCCGTGATGGTGCGCGTAGTAGCCGATCACAGCGCGGCGCCGGACATCATGGTGTCGTACAGGCTCAGGTACTGATCTACCATGCGGCGCTCGGAGCATGCCGACTCGGCGCGAGCCCGAGCGTCGTGCCGCGACAGGGTGCGGGCTTCGATCATCGCCCGTGCGAGATCCTCGACCGAGTCCGGACGAGCCAGTCGTCCAGACGTCGGATCCAAAATCTCGGGGATACCACCGCGATCGAACGCAGCGACGGGAGTTCCGCACGCAAGCGCTTCGGCCACGACCAGACCGTAGGGCTCCTCCCAGACCGGCGTCGCCAACGCGACAGCGGAGGATCCGACGAGGGTCGCGAGTTCACGTTGACGCAGGTGGCCCGCGTACGTGACGTCTCCACCGAGTCTGGGCGCCACTTCCGCCTCGAAGTACGCCGTGTTCGACGCCGGGCCCGCGAGGGTGAGCGAGAATCCGGCTGCGCGTGCGGCGTCGATGGCCAGATGAGGCCCCTTCTCGGGCACCAATCGGCCCGACCACACTGCGCCGTCGCCCCCCGGACCTTCCGGCCATCGCTCCAGCGAGATCCCGTTCGCCACGACGTTGACGGGGCCGGTGACAGGGAACCATTGGCGCGCAGCGTGTTCGCTGACGGCTGCGAATTCGACGCCGGTGCTTCCGGACAGTGCCACCGCAGATTCGAGCCACGCGAACGGGGGAGTGTGCAGGGTGGTGAGCATAGGAGTGCGCACCGTGCGCGACATCGCGATGGGCAGGTAATGCAGGCTGTGATTGTGGATCACGTCGAACGCGTCGGACAGCTCGCCGGCCAGTTGCATCATCACCGACAGGTACGCGTGGTGCTCGCTGACGGCACGTGCGGGAGTGGTGATGTCGGCCTTGGAGATGTCGGACAGCTCCAACCGCGCAACGCTCAGAAGGTCGTCCGCGACATCGAGGGTCGAGCCTTCCGCCGCGAACAGGGTCACCGAGTGTCCGCGCTCGGTCAATGCACGAGACAGCTGACCGATGTGCGCTTCCATTCCACCCGCGTACGGCTCGGCGATCGGAAAGTTCGACGAGCCGAGCAGTGCTACGCGCAGGCTGTCGGTCATCGTCGTGTCCCGGTGGTCACAGGGCGCTCGGACAGTGCACGGCGATAGATGCGTGCATGCGTGCGTGCGGCCTCCTCCCGGTCGACTTCCCGGCTCGTACGCAGGAATTCGCCGGTGTCGGACTGTGAGGTTCGCCGCGCCACGACGTCGTCGTACGTGGAGTGCAGCGCATCGGCCAGCCCGGCGTCGTCGAAACGGTCGAGGCCGAAACCGAAGACGCGGCAGGGGGTTTGCTCCGCGAAGTAACCACAATCGGGCACCACGACCGCAGTCCCCATGTCGACACACGCCTCCAACCATCCCGAATGCGTGCCGAATCGGTACGGCAGAACCGACACGTCGATCTCGGTCAGGTACGTCCACAGTTCTTCGTCGTCGAACCGAGGGTGAACTCGAACGTCGACACCCTCGTGTGTCCCGAAGGCGGCGATCGCGGCAGCGTCCTCCGGGTGCGAGTCGAATGCCTGGTCGTCGATGTCGATTCGGACTGTTGCACCCGGCAATTGGGCAGCTGTGTCGACGATCGTCCCCAGGACGGCCAACGGATCGAGGTTGGTGCGCAGGCTCTTCGCGTGCACTCCGATCACGAACGACTCGGTGTTCGGTCGACGTCGACCGATCAGCTCCATCGGAGCGACGTGCGGATGCGGCACGACGGTTGCGCGACGTCCCCAACGGGATTCGATTTCCCGCGCAGCGCCCGGCGTGAGGGTGATCACCTCGTCGGCCGCTTCGATCAGCATGTCGAGGTGAGCCTCGTGGAGAGAGTTGTCCACGAAATGTGGGTTGTGGAGGTCGTGCACCGTGTAGACCAGAGGCTTGCCCGCCGATCGCACCGTGCGTATCACCTCGCCGAGCTGCTCGGGTGGCAACGAATCGAAACCGAAATGCACGTGCAGCACGTCGAACGACGACAGATGACGCTTCGTCCACTCCGGTTCGAGCCAACGCGGCGGCCACCAACGACCGGTTCCCTCGGCGCCCGGCGGGACCGGGTCGGGAAGTCGACGGACTCCGTCGGAACCCAGATGCGCGACATAGGTGTGGCCGGTGGGTACGGAAGCCACGGTGATCGACGCTGGATCGATCGGGGTGGGGTTGATCAAATGAGGGTTCCTTCGCGACAGAACGGTTATACGGGACGTGTGATGAGCCCGGACCCGACTGCTCGAGAGGGAGTGTCTCCTGCGACAACCGAATACTACAGGGAGCCCGTGACGTCGAACGATCCCGACGAGGGGCGTCGCATTCACTACGGAGATTTCTACGGAGTCTCCGACACGACGGGCGACGAACGGCCGCTATTGGTCGTGTGGGGGAACTGCCAGGCCGAGGCCCTGCGGATCGTGGTCTCGAGCGCGGCGGACCTTCCTTACCGTACGGTGCGGGTTCCTCCGGTCCACGAGCTCACCGAGAGCGACCTACCGCACGTTCGTGACCTGATGGCGCGCTGTGCGGTGCTGCTGTCCCAACCCGTGCGTTCCGGCTACCGCGGGTTGCCGATCGGGACGGACGACGTGGACGCACTCCGATCGACTCGAGCGGAGAAGATCGTGTGGCCGGTCCTGCGATACAGCGGGTTGTATCCGTTCCAGGTTATCGTGCGGCACCCCAGCGCCCCGTCCGCGACGCCCGCAGGCGTTCCCTACCACGACCTCAGGACGGTGATCGCCGCCCGCGACGGTGACTCGGCCGGGTGGGACGTCCCGCTGAGTGCTCGTCAGGTGACAGACGTCGCAGCGTGGAGCATCGCGGAACTCGCCCGGCGCGAACGCGCCCAGTGCGACGTCGGTGTGTCCGATCTTCTGCTTCCAGCGGGCGCCGGCGCCGCGAACACCGTCAACCACCCGGGAAACTCGGTGTTGACGGCGCTCGGATCCCGCATTCTCGACGCGCTGGGTTGTGGCCCGCCCGCCGAGCCCGATCGAGAATTGCTGGGCAACATCGTCTCTCCGCTCGACGAGCGCGTCGTACGAGCTCTCGACCTGCAGGCTCGGCCCAGGCCGTCATGGCTCGTCGACGGATCGTCCGTGTCCCAGGACGAGATCCGACGGGTTCAGTTGCAGTGGTATCGAGACAATCCGCCGTTCGTCGACGCAGCAATTCAGCGCTACGCCGATCTCCTCGACATTCTGGACATGGCTGCATGATGCCCCAGATCGGCCATGTCCTGGTAGGGCCACCGGCACACGGCGTCGTCGAGTACGGCGCGTCCGTTGCACGAGAGTTGGGGGAACCGACGCACCGGGCAGTGCGCCTGGACGGACCGGAGTCCGAACTCCCTGCCTGGATCGGGGAGTGCTCACTCGTACACCTGCATGTCACCGACCGACTCTTCGGCGACCGTGTATCAGCAGCGCCCAACTACGCGGCACTGTGCGCCAGGCTGCCCGCGCGGCACTCGGTGACCGTGCACGACGTGCCACAACCGTCCGACGGATCGGGGTTCGAGACGCGAGTTCGGTTCTACCGGACAGTGATCGACCAGGCGGCCGGGGTGATCGTGTCGAGCGACCACGAGGCATCGCTGCTCCGAGAGTTCACCGACGCGTCCGTCGATCCACAGGTGATTCCGCTGATGATGCCGAGGCCGAGAGCGGAGCCTGCAGGGCCTGAAGGGATGGAGGGCGGATCGTCGGGTGCGCGTGTTGCCGTGCTGGGTTTCCTGTATCCGGGAAAGGGGCACATCGAGACGCTCCGGGCGATGGCCGACTTACCGCGGTCCGTGGGTTTTGTCGCGTTGGGGACTGCGTCGCCAGGGCACGAGGATCTGATCGATCAGTTGCGGTGCACGGCAGCCGAAGCCGGAAGGCCCTGCGAGATCACCGGATTCCTCCCGGAACTCGATATGTATCGACGCTTGGCGGCTGCGACCGTTCCTGTCGCCTTCCATCGGCACCTGTCGGCGTCGGGGTCGATCAACACGTGGATTGCAGCGAGACGCCGCCCACTCGTCCCTCGCAACGCGTACACCGAGGAACTGGACAAGCGATCGCCCGGTGTGGTTCGTGTGCACGGAGACGACGAGGATTCGTTGCGGGACGCGATCGCCGAGGCGGTTCGCCATCCGTCGTCGACCTGGATCGAACCGCACGTGGTGCCGCGGCCCACTCCGAACGATGTGGCCCGGGAGTACGACTCGATTCTGACGGGCTGGCGCGGATGACGCGGGCTCTCGAGATCCAGGGTCGGTACGTCGTGCCGGACAATCGCTGGGATCTGACGCCGGACATGGTGGAGTTGCCGAGCGTCACCGTCGTGGTCCCGTATTACGATCAGCCGCACCAATTGTCGCTCGTACTCGAAGCCCTGGCTCAGCAGCGCTACCCGTCCGACAGGATGCAGGTGGTCATCGCCGACGACGGTTCACCGACGCCGCCTGTCGTCGACGACTGGCGCGACAGGCTGGCGGTGACGGTGGTGCGCCAGGAGGACAAGGGGTTTCGGGCCGCCGCGGCTCGCAACCTCGGTGCGCGTGCGGGGACGGGCGAGGTTCTGTGTTTTCTCGACGCCGACACCGTTCCGACGCCCGGGTACCTCGAGACCGCTGTGGCTCTGCCTGCAGTGGCTCCGGACACGGTCGTCGTCGGGCGGCGAGGACACGCCGATCTGAGCGATGTGAACGTATCGGAACTGTCGGACTGGCTTCGTACTCCACGGGAACTCGGCGAACCAGATTGGTTGTCCAGCGCTTACGGCCGGACGGGCAACCTTCTCCGACCGGGTTGGGACGGATACAAATTCGTCATCAGTGCAGTGTTGACCTGCAGCCGTGAACTGTTCGAGGAGATCGGCGGCTTCGACGAGACCTTCGTCCGGTACGGCGGCGAGGACTGGGAATTCGCCAATCGTGCGTTCATGGCGGGAGCAGTGTTCGCCCACGATCCCCAGGCAGTTGCGTGGCACGACGGGCCGGACTGGGCGGGGCGAGACGTCACGGACCGGACCGACGAGAAGAACACCGAGGCCGTGGCTCTCGCACCGTTGATCACCGATCCCAGCGCCCGACGACATGGGCTGGCCTATCGGATCCCGGACGCTGCGGTGATCCTCGACGTGGCGGAGGCATCACCGGCATCGGTGATGGTCACTGTCGCCGGCATCGTGCGTGGCGTCGACTGCGCGGTGTGGCTGACGGGAGAAGGTGCTCCCGCAGTGTACGACGCGTTGGCACTGGATGATTCACGTGTGCGCGTCGGGACCCCCGAGCGATCCGTGCGGCTTCGCTGCCGATTCGTCGTGCACGTTCGAGGCCCTGTGCAGTTCTCGTCGGCGACGTGGGGTGCCCTGACCGGATGCATCGGACCCGGACTGGCAGGCAGGGTGACCGTCGACTGCGACGGTGCCTCGGTCTCGGCGACGGCGTCCAGGGCACTGAACCGTGCACGGCGCTGGGCCGCGCGGACCGGCGAGTCCGAATCGGAGCTGCTGAACGCGTTGTTCACGACCGAGCGTCGGAGTGCCGAGGAGGTCGGCATCTTGCTGATCGATGGCGAACCGTGGCTGGCCTGGTGACCACGAACGCTGGACACCACCGAGGTGATGTCCAGCGCCGGCGTTGTAATGCGGTGAGAAAGCTACAGGTTCGCTTTGGCTTTGTTGAGGGTGTCGACGGCGATCTGTAGCCCTTCGAGGGGGCCGTAGGCGGTGTCCTCGTGTTCGATGTTCACGGCGATGTCGGGGTCCACGGTGTGCAGGGCGCGCAGGAACCGGGTCCAGAAGTCGACGTCGTGTCCGTTGCCGACGGCGACGAAGTCCCACGCGGAGTCCTGCGGCCAGATGTTGACGTAGTGCTTGCCGCCGAGGCTGGTGCGGGGTCCGTCCTGCGGTGCGCGGGTGAATCGGTCGTCGAGGACTCCGTAGATCTCGCAGTCGGGGTTGATTCGGGTGTCCTTGGCTGCGGCGTGGAAGACCAGGGGGCCGAGCCATTCGATGGCTTTGACCGGGTCGATGCCCTGCCAGAACAGGTGCGAGGGGTCCATTTCGGCGCCGACGTTGCTCAGGCCGCCTTTGTCGACGAGGCGCTTGAGCGTCGGTGGGTTGAACACCAGGTTCTGCGGGTGCATCTCGATGGCGACCTTGACTGAGTGCTCACGGGCGAGAGCGTCGATCTCTTTCCAGAACGGCACCGCGACCTGATCCCACTGGTAATCGGAGGAGTCGAGGTATCCCGAATCCCAGGTGTTGACATGCCATGCCGGCCACGTCCCACCCTCGTGGGCTGCGGGCAGACCGGACATCGTCACCACCCGGTCGATGCCGAGCAGACCGGCGACACGGATGGACTTGCGCAGGTCCTCGGCGTCCTCGGGGCCGACCTCCGGGTCGGGGTGCAGTGGGTTGCCGTTGCAGTTCAGGCCGGCGATCGAGACGCCCGTGCCCTCGAACACCGCGAGGTAGTCGGCTGGGCTGATGGTGCCGGCGAGCAGGTCGTCGACCGGAATGTGCACCGGTGGCAGGAATCCACCGGAGTTGATCTCGATGCCTTCGAGACCGAGTGAGGCCACCGTCGCGATGGCGTCGGGCAGGGACTTGTCGTGCAGGATCGCGTTGTAGACGCCGAGTTTCATCGTGAGCTTCCTTGCGAGTAGAGGGTGGGTCAGATCTTGACTGCGGTGCCGTTCGCGGCAGCGGATTCGGCGATGGCGGCGACGATCTGCATGCCGCGCAGTCCGTGCGCGAAGTCCGGGAGCGGGGGCAGGCCGGTCAGTCCGGCGACCTGGTCGAGGAATGCCCGTGCCTGGTAGGCGAAGAATTCGGCTTTGCCGTGCCCGACGCCGCCGGCGTCCATCGGCAGCCCGCCCTGGATGTAGGGGTGCTGGGGTCCGATGATGACCTGACGGCGGCCATTGACCGTCTCGTCGATGTCGGTGGTGGAGATGTGGAACTCCGCGGCGCGCTCGAGCGCCCACGACGCCGACCCGCGCGTGCCGAACACATCGAAGGACAGTCCGTCGGGATTGGCGTGCGAGACCCGCGAGGCGGAGAAGGTTCCGACGAATCCGCCGGCGAACTGCGCGGTGAAGGTGGCGATATCCTCGTTCTCCACCGGCGCCGTCTCCCCGGTGGTTTCGGCTTTGGTGTGACCGTAGGTGACCCCGACCGGGACGGGGCGTTCGGTGACGACGGTGCAGAACTGCGCCCCGCGGACCTCGACGATCGGTCCGGCGACGTACTCGGCGAGATCGATCAGATGACTGCCGACATCGGCGAGTGCACCGGTTCCCTGCCCGCCGCGGTACCGCCAGGTGATCGGCCCGCTCGGATCGAGGGAGTAATCGGCGCGGTAGCGGCCGTCGAAGTGCACGATCTCACCGAGGCGACCGGCGGCGAGCTCGTCGGCGATGGCCTGCACGGCCGGGGACCGGCGGTAGGTGTAGCCCACCGAGGCGATACCGCTCGATGCCGCGGCCGCGGCGACCATCGACTCCGCATCCGCCAGCGACCCTGCCAGCGGCTTCTCGCACAGCACGTTCTTGCCTGCAGCGAGCAGGCCCTCGACGATCTCACGGTGCAGGTGATTGGCGACGACGACGGACACGACATCGATGTCCTGTGCCTCGGCGATCGCCTGCCAGCTGTACTCGGCGCGCTCGTAGCCGTACCGCTTGGCGGTATCGTCCGCGACACCCTTGTTGGTGTCCGCGATGGCCACCAAACGCACATCCGGGCGGTCGGTGCCGAACAGCGTCGACGCCATCCGGTACCCGGCGGCATGGGCGCGTCCGGCCATACCGCCACCGATGACGGCTACACCGAGCGAGTTCTCTGTCATGAGGGTGACTACTTTCTTCTTCTCTCGAAGCGAGATCAAGTGTCCCGGTCTATTTGACCGGTCTAGTACAGCTACTATGAGACATCGATCACCTCCGTGTCAAGATCGTCGGCGCAGACACGGCGCACCAATTCGAGGAGCCACATGGCAAACGGCAAATCCGCGACAATGCAGGACATCGCGAACCGAGTCGGCGTCTCGAAAGCGTTGGTCTCGATGATTTTTCGCGACGTTCCTGGCCCCAGCGCCGAGACTCGCGCACGCGTTCTGGCCGTGGCCGACGAACTCGACTATCGACCGAACCGAGCTGCCGCACTGATGACTCTGCGCCGCACACACATGCTCGGCGTGGTCGCGAACATCAGGAATGCGTTCCACGCCGAGATGGTCGAACACATGGTGGCCGCAGCAGACTCGAAAGGCTACGAGGTGGTTCTGGGCGCCGTGACGCCCACGCACGGGGAGTCGGCCGTCATAGAAACACTGCTCGACTTCCGCTGTGAAGCGGTTGTGATTCTGGGATCCGAGTCATCCGCACAGTCGCTGCGCTCGTGGAGCACTCGTGTCCCACTCATCGTGGTGGGTCGTCGCGTCTCGGGCGTCGCCGTAGTCCGTGCGACGGACCGCCGAGGAATGAGCGCCGTCGTCGATCACCTGGTGTCGCTGGGGCACAGCAGAATTGCTCACCTTTCCGGTGGTTCCAACCCCATCGCCGTCGACCGGCGTGACGGCTACACACGGGCGATGCGTCGTCATGGCCTCGCCGAATTCATCGAAGTCTTCGACGGAGACTTCACCGAAGTGTCCGGCACGGATGCAGGGCTCGCAGTCCGCGATCATCCGGGAACACGACCGACCGCCATCGTTGCAGCCAACGACAGAAGCGCGGTCGGCCTGTTGGATGCCCTACAAGTCGCAGGCATCGTCGTACCCGAACATATTTCGGTGACCGGGTACGACAACAGCACCTTGGCTCAACTCGGGCACATCGCGCTGACGACAGTGAGCCAAGAGCCTGCGGATCAGGCCGATCGCGCAATCGAACTCGCGGTCGACATTCTCGACAACGACAGGACGAACCTCGATCCTGTCGTGCTGGTCCCGCGCCTCATCGTTCGGAATACGACAGGGCCCGCACCGATTCGGTAGCAGTACAACGGGACAGCAGGGACAACCTCGGACAATCGACGTGCACGACGAGACACGGCCCACCGACGTTCGTCGATGGGCCGTGTTTCGCAGGTCTCTACCTGCGTAGTTCGTGGGTGAGGGTTTCGAGTTCGTCGCCGCCCGCCATTTCCTTGGTGAGATCGTCGAGGCTGATCTCGTCGTAGGTGCAGTCGAGCTTCTGGCGACCACGGTTGAGGAGCACGAAGTGATCCCCCACCATGTACGCGTGATGCGGGTTGTGGGTGATGAACACGACGCCGAAGCCCTGCTCCTTCGCGGCGGAGATGTATCGCAGAACCATGCCGGACTGCTTGACACCCAACGCGGCGGTCGGCTCGTCGAGGATGAGCACGCGTGCGCCGAAGAAGATAGCTCGGGCGATCGCCACACACTGACGCTGGCCGCCGGACAGCGATCCGATGGGTGCATCCACGTCGGGCAGATCGATACCCATCTTGTGCAGCTCTTCGATGGTCGTCGCGCGCATCGCGGTGGCGTCGAGTGTCCGGAACGGGCCTTTGCGCAGTTCCTGACCGAGGAAGAAGTTACGCCAGACCGGCATCAAGGAGACCACCGCGAGGTCCTGGTAGACCGTCGCGATGCCCTTGCCCAGTGCGTCCTTCGGGGAACTGAACTTGGTGTCGACACCGTCGACGAGCAGTTCGCCTTCGGTCTGCTGATGCAAACCGGCCATGATCTTGATCAAGGTGGACTTGCCGGCGCCGTTGTCACCGAGAACACCGGTGACCTCGCCGGCGCCGACGCGCAGGTTGATGTCCTTGAGGGCGATGATGTTGCCGTAGGACTTACCGACGCCTTTGAGCTCGATGAGCGGTGTCTTACCGCCCGAGGGGACGTTCTCGATCGGGGTTTGTGCGTGTGTGGTCATGACCGGTCACCTTTTTGCTGCGTAGTTGCGGAAGGAATTGTTCGCGATGACGGCGAACAGCAGCATCGCGCCGAGGAAGAACTTGAACCAGTCCGGGTTCCATCCGGCGTAGACGATGCCCTGGTTGGCCATGCCGAAGATGAATGCGCCGATCATCGCTCCGATGGTCGTACCGAAACCACCGGTCAACAGGCAGCCACCGATGACGGCGGCGATGATGTAGAGGAATTCGTTGCCCACGCCCTGACCGGACTGGACGGTGTTGAACGCGAACAGCAGGTGCATGCCGACGAACCAGGCGCAGAATCCGACGAACATGAACAGCCCGATCTTGACCTTCGTCACGGGAACACCGATGGCGCGAGCCGAGTCCTGGTTGCCGCCGACGGCGAAGATCCAGTTGCCGATGCGGGTCTTCATGAGCACGTAGGTGGAGATGGCGGTGAACAACAGCCACCAGACGACGGTGATGCGGATCGAGACATCACCGATCTGGAAGGACGAGGCGAAGACCTTCTTCGCCGAGTCGAAGCCGGCCATATCCGAGATCGACGGGGTGGCGACCTGCCCGGTGACGAGCTTGGTGACCGCGAGGTTGATACCGGTCAGCATCAGGAAGCTCGACAGGGTGATCAGGAACGAGGGAATCTTCGTCTTCATCACCAGATAGCCGTTGAGGAATCCGACCCCGAGAGCGAGTACGAGCGCCAGCAGCGATCCCAGCCAGACGTTCAGGTGCAGGTTGTAGGCGATCATCGAGGCCATGATCGAGGAGAACGTCACCGCGACACCGGTGGAGAGGTCGAACTCTCCGCCGATCATCAACAGCGACACTCCGATCGCCATGATGCCGATGGTCGACGAGGCGTAGAGGACGGTGGCGAGAGCTTCCGGGGATCGGAAGGGTGGAGCGACGATGCAGAAGAAGACGAAGATCACGATCGCGCCGAACAGCGCGCCGATCTCCGGACGAACCAGCAACCGCTGCAACGGCTTCTGCTTCTT
>NZ_JMEX01000007.1:0-347489 GCF_000760735.1 Rhodococcoides fascians A44A
TCACAGCACACCCCCGGGAACCACACGGTCCCCGGGGGTGTTCTGCATACCCGAACCAAAGAACACCCCCCACCGTGCAGGACCCCTGGGACACCGGTCGAGCACCCACCGGGAAACACCCCCCGAATGTGCGCTGACACCATCTCCACGCGCACAACAGGAGGGTGAATCCACCCCGTCCGCCAATCAGCGACACAGACGCTCACCCCAGTGCCGGACGCTCACCCCAGTGCTAGCACTACGCCGTGCATCCGACACAACGGCGAGCATCCGTCACGCAGGTCGAGCGAGGTCCTTTTGATACTCGTTCGTCCCGTTCTTCTTCGCTGTTCACGTCGACTTCATCGACAGGTCGATCTTTTGCGTCGGTAAGTATTCTTTGCAGCGGAACAGTCGGGGTATGCCGATGAATCCGCGAGGAGAAACCGTCGCCGCCGGGGTTCCGGAGGCTCTTGCTGCTGATATGACCATGGCGGAGCAGCACGATTGGATTCGTTCGTTTCTGAAGCGGAATCCTGTATCCCGGAGACGCTTTCTGGTTGGCTCGGCGGCGACTGCTGCGGCGGCTGCCGTTGGGAATGCAGCGTGGTCCGGTCGTGCGTATGCGCAGGATGCGCCGCTGGCGGTGGGTGGTCGTCACACGTCGTTCGGTGTGGATTCGGCCACGCAGCTTCGATTCTCGGCTCAGTTGTCGCGAAATCCCGGGGTGACGGGGGTGTTCCTCGATCATGGGCCGACTCCGGCGCTGGGGGCGACAACTGCAGCGGAGGTTCGTAATCTGGTCAGTCAGGTGCCGCAGACCGACGGCGGCATCCTCGGTGCCGAGCAGTTCTACGTTCACGTGCCCGTCGACGGTCTGGCTCCCAAGACTCCGCATTTCTATCGCTGGCGTACCAACGACGGCTACGTCAGTGATGTGCAGACGGTGTGGACAGCGTTGCCTCCAGGACGGAGTGCTCCGTTCCGCTTCACGATGATGGGCGATCAAGGTGTCGATGAAACACCCTCTCGGCCGCCGGGTCTGAAGGCAGGGGATTACGACGATCTGTACTACAAAGCCGACAACGAGCCATCTGTTCGTCATGCGGCGAACATCGTCGGGCAGATCGCGGCGCGCAGACCGGACTTTCATGTTTTGGCGGGCGACATCGCGTACGCGGATCCGTCGGGCGCCGGCCTCCCTGCTCAGTTCGCTCCCAGCGGGGTGACTCAGCCGAAAGGCTTCGACAAGTACAACCCTTTCGTGTGGGACGGCTACTTCGCCGCCATCGAGCGAAGTGCGGCGAGCACACCCTGGTTCTTCGCCACGGGTAACCACGACATGGAAGCGTTGTACGGTGCGAACGGGTACGGGGGACATGCGGCCAGGCTCGATCAACCCGAGAACGGTCCTGCAGGCTGCCCTTCGGTCTATTCGTTCGTGTACGGCAATGTCGCCGTGCTGTCGCTCGACGCCAACGATGTGTCGTACGAGATCAAGGCCAACACCGGCTACAGCGGCGGCAGGCAGAACACATGGGTGGAAAGGTCCCTTGCACGATTCAGGGCGGAGCCGAACATCGATTTCGTGGTGTGCTTCTTCCACCACTGTGCCTACTCGACTACCGAAGCCCATGCATCCGACGGTGGTGTTCGCGACGCATGGACGAAGTTGTTCGACCGCTACGAGGTGGATGTGGTTCTGCAAGGGCACAATCACGTGTTCGAACGAACCGACCCCATCCGGGCCGGCCATCCGACACGGACGGCGGCCGACCACGCCGTCGTGTATCCGAAGTCCGACGGGACGGTGTATTACACGGTAGGGGGTGGCGGCCGGCCTCGGTACACATTTCAGCCCTCCGAGCAGGAGACGTACAGAGGAAACGAGTTGCCGGACAACGCTGTTCCGAACAGCTACGTCTGGACGCCCGACGGTGAGAAGGCCACTGAAGCCGTCGGGTGGTCTCGGGTTCGCTTCAGAAACTACTCGTTCGTCTCCGTCGACGTCGCTCCCGGGATTCCCGGAATCACACCGAGCGAGATGAAGATTTCCGCGATCGACGAGTACGGCCGCGAGTTCGATCGCGTCACCTATCGGCGAGATGTCCCGATGAGCGGTGTGTTCGGTTCGTCCTGATCGAGGTCGTGGTTCGATTCCATGCGTTCGAGCACCCACAATGCAGCGCTCGGAACAGGTTCCACGATCACCACGTCGGTACGGAGGGCGAGCTGCCGAGCTGAGTCGCTGAGCGGACCGCCGCCGATGATCACTGCTTCGGCGCCCGCCGCGGCGGCGTCGTCGACCGCTGTGCCGAGTTCGTCCACGGTGGCGTCGAGATCTCGGGCGAGGACGAGCGGGTCGGAATCCGTCAGAAAGATTCCTGCGAAATCAGCATCGGGGCTGCAGTGTCGTACCAGCGTCCGCAACGACGGCTCCAACAGCGGTGTGGTGGTCGCGATGGCAAATCGTCGCCCTCCGCAAGCTGCTGTCGACACTGCGGCCTGCCCGATTCCGACGACGGGAATGTCGACGAGCTGCCGAAGGGCAGCGACTCCAGGATCTCCGAAGGCGCCGACGATCACCGCGCAGGGCCTGTGCACGTCGATACCGGAGAGCGCTGCAGCAACGGTGTGTTCGGCCGCCTCGTCGAGAGCTTCGGCGTCGACGATCATGCTCGGACCCGCCGCTGCGGTGACTCCGACGACGTAGTATCTCGATCCGTCCATAGCTTTCTCGGCAACCGCGACGAGCATGTCGGTGGTCGAGGCGTTGGTGTTGGGGTTGACCACCAGAATCGTGGGCACGCTGCTCATGAATCAATCATCCTCTGGCATGGGGTGTCCGAAGGTTTCTCGGGGGAACTGAACTGCGACGGCGCATACGACGAAGAGTGCGGTGAGAACGGCGAACATCGCGGGGACTCCTGAGCTGTCCAGTACCGCTCCGGCGATCAAGGGGAACAGACCACCCGAGAGAGAGCCGATGGCAAGGATGACGGAGGTGGCGAGTCCGCGAATGCGAGTCGGGTACTGCTCCGGGGCGAACAGCCAGATGGTGGTGTTCAGAACGATCACCGAGAAGTTGAAGAGTGCACCGAAGAACAACACCAGTCCGATGTCGGTGGCGAAGAAACCGAAACCGAGTGCCGCGGCGGTACCGAGGCTTGCACCGGCCGTCAGGGTGATCTTGCGGGGAAGCTTTCGCGCGATCAGGGCCGCGGTGACCGCGCCGATCAGGGAACCCGACTGCATGACGAGCGTGTACCAGAGTGCACTCGTGATCGACATCCCACGTTCGGTGAGAATGATGGGAATGAGCGTCAGCATGGAGATTTGCGCGGCGTACGACATGCAGACTGCGACACCCAAGGCGAGCGTGCTTCGGCGATAGCGCGCACCGAACATCTCGGTCCACCGAACCTTGGGGGCAGCCGTGTCCGCTGCGAGCGTTGTCTTGTCCAAATAGACCTCCTCGGAGCCGAGAATTCCGCGGAGCTTGCCTTGAGCAAGGCGGTTGATGACGGTGTTGGCCTCGTCGATTCGTCCGGTGGCCGCCAGGTATCGGGGAGTCTCCGGCAGTGACCTCCGATAGAACACCACTGCGAGTGCAGGCAGAACCAGCATGCCGAACAGCCATCGCCAGCGGTCCTCGCCGGTGAAGATGGCGAACACGATGACGCCGAAGAGAGGGGCGAGCATGTTGCCCAGTCCTGCCGCGGCGACGTTGATCAGCCCGACGGCTGTCCCTCGGTGCCGAGCCGAGAAGAACTCCGACAGCATGATGACCGCAACGGCTATTTCGCCGCCGAGTCCCAGGCCGACGAGGAACCGCGCCGCGACGAGAACTTCGTAGTTGGGCGCGACAGCGCACAGAAGCGATCCGAAGGCGAACACCAGAAGGTTGGCGCCCAACAGAGTTCGACGGCCGAGACGGTCCATGACGACACCTGCGAGAATGCGACCGAGGGCAACCGCTGTGAACGTAGCGGTGTTGAGCAACCCGATCTCGGTGCCCCCGAGGCCCCAGTCGGCGCGGAGGACCGGTCCGGAGATGCCGACGGCGTTCTGCTCGATGGCGTCGAAGAAGACGCCGAACAACACCATGGCGACGATCCCGATGTGAGCGGAGGTGAGGCCGATACGTGAGTACGCGGATTCGATCTGTGTGCCGAGTGTCGTTCGTTCGGCGGGTGAATCCTGTGGAGAGTTCATCGACGAGGGCAGGGTGCTCATCCCGGTGTGCCTTTCGCGGCTGGTGGTCGATGGATACCGTCGTTGGTATACCAAGTGATGAGCGAGAATCTACGGCCGGATGTCCGCTGTTGGGTTTCCGTTCTGTTAAACACATGTAAGAGCGGCGACTAGATGGCGTAACACGAGCTCGCTGGCGTCGCCGCGTGTTGGGCTGCATCATCGATTTCGGCACTTGGTATACCTGAGGTGGTGTTGCTGTTGGTGCTGGTACACATGGGCGAACAATGATGGAGGACAGTGCATGGAACAGGGTGCAGCGTCGGCGAGTTTGTCCCGCCGTGTGTTCGACGAGATTCGCGCGCGCATACTCGATGGACGAATCCCGGCCGGTGAACCCTTGCGCGAGCGGGATCTCAGTGCCGAACTCGATGTGTCCAGGGTGCCGATCCGTGAGGCGCTTCCTATGCTCGAGGCCGCCGGACTCGTTGCGTTGTCGCCGCGTCGACCCGCCGTCGTGACAATGGTGACGCGGAGCGGAGTGGACGAACTGTACGATCTGCGCTCAGCGCTGGAACCGCTCGCGGCCCGAAAGGCTGCGTCCGCGGTCGCGGTGGGTGCTGATGTGTCGGCGCTCGTCGGTGCGGTGACGCGCGCCGGAGATGCGTTGGACGCAGGCGACCTGCCGTCGTTCCATCGCGAGAGTGGCGGCATTCACGCCGCGATCGAATCACTCGCAGGCAACCGGCTTTTCGTCGTCATCATGGAACCTTTGCGGGAACGCAGCAACCGGCTCAACGTCGCGAACATGGAACGCGACCCCAGCGTCAGGCACAACGAACATCTCTCGTTGGTCGATGCGATAGCCGAAGGTAATCCCGAACTTGCTGCGGCCGTTGCGTACTCACACGTCGAATGGGGTCGGCAGCGCACATTCGAGACACTGTCCTCGGTTCCGGGATTCGATCCGACGGCGTGATGCCAGTGGGGCGTCACGGCCACCTCCCGACGACTGCATCGAGGTGTCAGGTTGCGACGAACCGTGCGTGAACCTCGGCGCGAATGACGATGTCCTGTGGTTTGGGTTCGAATCCGTCGTCGGGTGCGGCATAGGCTCGAGATGCGACCACATAGTCCTGATGGGATGCTGCTGCAACACCGAGGAGTCCCGGGTCCGCTATCGCACGGGCGCTGACCGTCGATCGGCCCACGCTGTGCGCGAACACCTCTGCCTTGCTCACTGCGTCCTGGACGGCACTCGCGCGGACTCGACGGGTGTTCTCGGCCGACGTCGCCTCGGTCAGCGACCAATCGAAGTGGCCGATGTCGACCCCGTCGAGCGCCGACACCGCATAGACGAACGCGTCGACCACGTCGATCTGGCTGAATTTCACCTCGATCGACGCAAGTGCCTGATAGACGTACGGCAACTGTTCCCCGTTGTGGTTGAACGGCCTGGACCGCGAGTGCCGCACTTGATCCAGAGCCCATGCGTCGATCGGGCCGCTCGAAGGGTTGTACAGCGGATCGATCAATCCGGTCAGCTCTCTGACCAGGCGGTGAGCAGGTTCGGCCGCAGCCTCGGCTGTGCGGCCGTCGGTTCGAACCGCCAGGGACACCGTGCATCGCTCCGGCGGGTACGTCGCCTGGCCTCGGCCGACGACCGTGATCTCGACAGGGTTCGACTCCATGATGGGAGTGTGGCACACAAGGGGTAGCGCTTCATTCGAGCGAACGACGCGTGTCTACCCGGCCCGCGGCGACATCCACGACCGGGGGATCGACGGGCGGTGCGAGGTTGGCGCAGAATGGGCGGCATGACCGCATCTGTGCGCCGACGATGGGTGCTGCATGTGGACATGGACCAGTTCATTGCGGCGGTGGAGGTGCTACGAAATCCCGAGCTGGCGGGGAAGCAGGTCGTGGTGGGCGGTAGGGGGGACCCGACCGAACGGGGAGTGGTGTCGACGGCCTCCTACGAGGCGCGGGCGTTCGGCGTCGGATCGGGGATGCCGTTGCGGGTCGCGTTCAAGAAGCTGCCCGACGCGATCTTCCTGCCGGTCGACGGGGAGGCATATACGGCGGCGTCGAACATCGTGATGGACGCACTCCGAAGCTTGAACGTGGTGGTCGAAGTGATGGGTTGGGACGAGGCGTTTCTCGGCGTCGAGACCGAGGATCCGGTGTCCTTCGCACGCAGGGTTCACGACACGGTGTTCGATGCGTCCGGGCTGCATTGTTCGGTCGGCATCGGGGACAACAAGTTACGCGCGAAGATTGCAACGGATTTCGGCAAGCCGCAGGGTATCTACACCTTGACGTCCGCCAACTGGTTCGAGGTGATGGGAGACCGCCCGACGGATGCGTTGTGGGGAATCGGGAAGAAGACCGCGAAGAAGCTTGCGAGTCTCGGTATCACCACGGTGTCGGAGTTGGCGGCAACCGACGATTCCGCGCTGGCAGCTGCGTTCGGTCCGAAAACCGGGCCGTGGATCGGAACCAAAGGGCGAGGGGTCGACCTGTCGCCGGTGTCCGCGGCGCCGTGGATTGCTCGTTCTCACAGCCGGGAAACCACGTTTCAGGAGAACCTGGAGGATTGGGAGGCGATCACCGAGGAGGTGAGGGCTCTGGCGCTGAAGGTGCGTGAGGACCTCGTCGCAGAGGACAGACCTGCTGTGCGGGTAACGCTGAAGGTGCGTTACGCGCCTTTCGAAACCCACACCACCACAGCTGCCCTCGACGGTCCGCCCACCTTCGACACACAGATCATTTCCGACGCGGCGGCCGCGTTGGTGCAGAGGTTGGACCACTCGCGCAAGGTACGCCTGATGGGCGTGCGCCTCGAGATGACGCCTCCCGCTGGTTCAGGCCCTGGCGAAGAGCGCGGGTGACGAGCCGGCGACCTGAACAACCTGGTTGCGGGACACCAGGTGTCGAAGATGCGCGGCAGCTTCGGACAGTGCGAGTGTCTTGTGGAACGGGGAGATGTCGCTCCAAGGTTTGTACCACTTCATGCGTTCGGCGACCTCCCAGACGGTGATCTCGTCGTCGGCGAATGCTTGACAGAGATGGTCGAGTCGTTCTTCGTGGTGCTCGATGAGTTCGCCCGCGCGCACTCCGACGTCGTCGATGCCTATTCCGTGGGAACCCAGTCCGCGCGTCACGTTCATGGACTGCACGTGGCGCAGCGAGTCGAAGAACTCTGCAAGCGCATCTCGCTCCTCGAGCGGGTAGACGAAGTTGCCGACGTGGGGTGTCGTCTTCTGCAGGACGTGATCGCCGGTGAACATGACGTCGGCGTCGGGCAGATGAAAGCACACGTGACCCGGGGTGTGGCCGGGGGTGAACACGGCCTGCAGATTCCGTCCGGTCAGCGCGATCGTTTCGCCGTCGCGAAGGATGCGATCGGGCGCCGAGTCGGGCCCGGTCGGCGGTTGCAGTTCGAGTTCCTCCCATGCGGCGATGTCGGCGTTCGGTGCGCCGGCGGCGGTCATGTTCGCGCGCTGGCGCTCGATCCACTCGGGGCCTCGCGGTGTCGTCATGTCCTCGAACTCTGCGTGGTCGGCCTCGTGCATCGCGATCCATGCTCCCGATGCCTCGCGGACGCGGCCGCACAGGCCGGTGTGATCAGGATGGAAGTGCGTCAGCACCACGCCCTCGACGTCGGTGATCGAGCGTCCGACGGCTTCCAAACCGGAGGTGAGGCCGGCCCAAGCGTTGTCGTCGTCCCATCCCGCGTCGACGAGGACCAGGCCGCCGGGAGACTCCATGGCGTAGACAAGCGTGTGGCCGAGCGGACTGTCGGTGATGGGGACGGGGATCTGGAGGATGCCGTCCCCGATCGCTGCTGCGTCGCTCATGCCTACCTCGTTGCTTGGTCCAAGTAATCAGTTCTTCTCTTCATACTGACCCCGGCGAGGAGCACAAGGGAAATCGGGGTACCGATCGAGAGCTCAGCGGCGACGCCACTCGATGGCCGGGCAGGTGTCCATCACCATGGGAACCCCGGCGGCGAGAGTCCGAGCGAAGGCGGCTTCGTCGATGACGCCCAGCTGAAACCACACGCCTTTCGCGCCCACCGCGACGGCCTCGTCGGCGAACCGACCTGCCTGCTCGGATCGACGGAACACGTCGACGACATCGATCGGAAACGGCACCTCGGCGAGCGTCGCGTATCCCTGTTCGCCGAGAACCGTCGGCGCGTCCGGGTGAATCGGGACGATACGTTTGCCTCTGCGTTGAAGGAGGGAAGCAATCTCGTAGGCGGTGCGCTGCGGATTACCGGACAGGCCCACGACGGCCCAGGTGTCGAGGTCGTCGAGCATCAGATTCACCGACTCGGATTCCCGCCAGGACGTCATGATCGCGACGCTACTCTTCGCCGTCGTCCGATCGCATCGGTGCACCACAACGCCCACACGATCAGCAGTGGCTGGAACAGCAACCGGACTCCGCGTGCGGCGTCGGTATCGAGGCCGAATGCATCGGTGTGTGTCAGGAACTGGCTGATGTTGCCTGGAAACACCGCCACGAAAAATGCTGCGACGATCCAGCCCACTGCCGGCCTGCGGACGAACACGAGCGCAAGCCCCAGGGCAATCTCGACGACGCCCGACGCGAGAACGACGAAGTCGGTGTCCAGAGGAACCCAGGTCGGTACCTGTGCGGCGAATTCTGTGCGCGCCCAGAACAGATGGCTGAAGCCTGCGAACATGAGGAATGCGCCGAGCAGTAGTCGAGCGATGGCCTTCATGACCACATGGTGCCAGGGTTCGTTCAGTTCGTGTGCAGTCGCGCGGCGAGGACGGCTCCCGCCGTACCCAGTGCCAGCACGACCGCCGCCACCACGAACGCGATGGAGTAGGAGTCACCGAGCGCTGGGGCGACGACGAGTGGACCCATGACCTGTCCGATGCCGTAGACGGTCGTCAGTGTTGCTGCAGTTCTCCCGATGGGCAGGCCGCCGGCCATGCCCATGGTCAGCATGGTGATGCCCATGAACGTGCCGCCGAAGAGAACTGCGGCGACGAGTGCGACCGCGGGACTGTCGCTGACTGCAGGCAGGATCGCGGACACGGTCTGTAGGCCGAATGCGGCGACGAGTGCTCGCGACGGTGTGACGCGTTGGGCGACCGCGTGCCACAGCACGGTTGCCGGAACTGCGGCGCACCCGACGACGATCCACACCGCGGGACCGACGGACGAGCTTCCGTGTCCGCCGACAGCGGCGACGAGGAAGGTGCCGACGATGATGTATCCGAGTCCTTCGAGGAAGTACGCAGCAAGCAGCACTCGCCAGATTCGGTGTTCGTGCGGCGAGGGCCCGACGTTGCCGCAGGGCCGCCTGGACTCGGCGCGAATTTCGAGCGCGAACGTAGGTGAGATCACGACGGCCGTCAGCGCGGCGGACGCAATCCACAATGCCTGCCACGAAAGATGGGGTGCTGCAACGAGAGTGAGAACACCGGACGCGGCGATTCCCGCTCCTACACCGCCGAACGCGATGCCGGGTGACGCGCCGACGTGCCGCGCGACGGTGCTGGCGCAGCCGAGGAACACGGCCGCGCTCGCCAGACCGGCGACGAACCTGAGTATCGAGAACACGAGGGTGCCGTCGGCGAACGCCATCGCGATCTCGCTGGCGACGAGCAGGGCGACCCAGGCGCGGAACGTCGTTGTGCTGTTGAGGGTGGGTCGGAGCGACAGGAGTATCGCTCCCACGAGGTAACCGGTGTAGTTGGCCGTCGCGATGACTGCGCCGCTGCTCGGCGTGACTCCGGCGGAGTCCACCATGATCGGTAGGAGCGGGGTAAAGACGAACCGGCCGACGCCCATGGCTGCGGCGAGTCCCGCGGCTGCTGTGAGTGAGACGCGGCGGCCACCTGCGATTCCGTTCACTCGGCTAACTATACGTGCGGGAGCAGATCACTCCGACGGCACGACGATGCCCTCTTTGAGTAGCCGTTTCACTACCACCAGCGCGCTGTCGGGGTCGAGACCGCGCATGTCCGCGACACGGCGGGGTTGTCCGTTGCGGAGATCGTCGAGTGCACCGGCGCACTCGTCGGGCAGGGATATCGTCTTGTCGCGAAGGCCGACGTGGACCCGTCCGTTGCTGCGGGTTATGCGTGGGGACAGCCCCTGCCTCCATTGGACCACGGAAGCAGCGTCGAGGGCGGCGATGAACGCGACCGTGCGCAGCGGATCGACCGGTGCCGGTCGAGTGATCGCGACCAGGCGCGCGGCCAATTCGTCGGCGATCGCACGGCGGGCATCCGGATCCGATCGGATGCGTTCCAATGCCGCTGCGACGTCGTCGAGTACGCGGTCCACGTGTGGTGCGGTCGAGTCCGGATCCGTCAGGTCCAGTCCCGCGGGCAATGGCTCGCGGATGCGCGCGTCGCCCTGGAGTGCGCTGAGAACGCGATGTGCGATGTCGTAGTTGTTGAACGACGCCACGCCGATGGTGAGATGAATCGTCGTGTCGCCCAATGCTTCCGCGGAATGAATCCATCCCCGTGGCAGATAGAGGACGTCACCGGGCGTCAGGATTGTGTCGAGGTACGGCGTGTTGCTGGCCTGCTTCTCGACGGCTTCGCGCCGGTCGGACCACGGTTGGTTCGATAAGGGATGCGTATGAACGGGAGGGTGAATCATCCACCGCTTCTCGCCACTGATCTGTAGGACGAACACATCGTGCACGTCGTAGTGCGGCGAGAATCCCGTCGAGGCGGCTGGGGTGATGTACGCGTTGACCTGACTGGGATGGCCGAGATCGTCGACCAGATCACGGGTGAAGTCGATCAGCGGCGGCCACAGGCGATGAAGTCCTTGCAACACCAGCGTGTGTCCGTCGGCGAATGCGGACAACACCGCGGACGAGTCGAGCTGATCCGGCATCTCGGCCCCGAAGCCGGCCGACGACGTGAACTCGGATTTGTCCAGCAGCGCGCCGTCCTTGGCCATCCGTGCGAAGGGAGTGCGGACGCCGCGGTGCGACACCAGCTCGTCGACGTCGGACGGAGTCAGCAGATCCTCGAATGTGCGGTCGAGTTCCGAGGCGCGGGTGAGCAACGGCGTGCGCCCCCACACCTCGTCGGAGAAAGCGCGCTCGGGAATGGAGATCAGACGACCGAGCGCGGACCGGAATTCCGGTCCGCGCTGGTCTGCGTGCATGTCGCTCAAGCCGAGCCGTCCGCACCGCCGTCGTGTCCGTTCGGGTTGGAACCGCCGTCCGCGGGTCCTTCACCCGGACCTGCGGTGCCGTCGGCTCCGCCGTCGTGGCCGTTGGGGTTGGATCCGCCGTCTGCGGGTCCTTCACCCGGGCCTGCGGTGCCGTCGGCTCCGCCGTCGTGGCCGTTGGGGTTGGATCCACCGTCAGCGGGGCCTTCTCCGCCGGATCCGCTGGTGGTGATGTCGTCGTCGTTGATGCTCATCGAAAACCTTCCGGTCGACCTGACTTCTGGAAACGAGGGGCTGTCCCCGCTCGAAGTCGTGGATTGACGGTTCGACGGGCTTCTAAACCCAGCGCTTATTCGGCCGGTGCGTCGCCCACGACTGCGGGACGGGCGATTGCCCAGCCGCCGAAGATCAGTGCGATTGCGAGCATCACCAGTCCGACCCACAGGTTGGCGCTGGTACCGACGCTCATGTCGACGACGTTGTTGGACGGCGACGAGTGGGTCTTGTTGCCGAAGACCGATGGAAACAGGCCGGCGAGGGTCAGCAGGATCCCGTAGATGCCGAGCAGTGCGCCGATGACGGAGCGGATGTCGAACAACCGCGCCACCAGGCCGGGATTCTTGTCGGGTGTAGTCATTTCCGGTTCTCCTCTAGTGGAAGACGATGTTGAGGACGACGACGAGGCCGAGCGCGAAGCCTGCCAGGGGAACCGGTCGCTTGTACCAGGGGTTCGTGGCGTCTTCGGGGTCGGTGAACATGTCTCGCGGAGTTTCCGAGTAGACGAATCCGACGAGTTCCTTCACCGGTTTCGGCTGTGTCACCATGCTGACGCCGATGCTGACCACGATGTCGACGACGAATGCAGCCGACGCCGCGACGAACGGCATGCCCTGTCCTGGAAGGTTGATCACGCCGACTTCGGACAGAATGAAGACGAGGACCGCTGCCGACGTGCCCGAGACAAGTCCGATCCATCCGGCTGCGGGCGTCATCTTCTTCCAGAACATACCGAGGATGAAGGTGGCGAACAGGGGAGCGTTGAAGAACCCGAACAGCGTCTGCAGGTAGTCCATCAAGTTGGAGTAGCCCGACGCGATGAGCGCGGTGAAGATCGCGAGAATCGTTGCGGCGACAGTCGCGACGCGACCGACGGTGATGTAGTAACCGTCCTCGCGGTTCTTGACGATGTATTGCTGCCACAGGTCGTAACTGAAGACGGTGTTGAAGGCGGAGATGTTCGCGGCCATACCTGCCATGAAGGCAGCCATCAAGCCGGCGACGGCCACGCCCAGTAGGCCGTTGGGGAGGATGTCTCGCATCATCAGCAGCATCGCGTCGTTGTACGTGATGTCGCCGGTTCCGTTCTCCTTCAGGTTGATCATGTCCCCGATCGCGGCGGCAGCGATCATGCCGGGGACCACGACGACGAAGGGCACCAGCATCTTCGGGATCGCACCGATGATCGGTGCGCGCCGCGCTGCGGACATCGAGCTCGACGCCATCGCGCGCTGTACCTCGACGAAGTTGGTCGTCCAGTATCCGAAGGACAGGACGAATCCGAGACCGAACACGATGCCGATCACGGACAGGATCGGTGAGTCGAACCCGCTCAGCGCTTGCCCCGGCCACGACGAGAGTTGTTCTCCCGCCGACGCAGTGACGGTGCCGTCGGTGACCGTCGGTACGACTTTGTCCTTGAGGCCGGACCACCCGCCGATCTTGATCAAACCGATCACCGTCAGCGGAACCAGGGCGGCGAGGATGACGAAGAACTGCAGCACCTCGTTGTAGATCGCTGCGGAGAGGCCACCGAGGACGGTGTAGGTGAGCACGATGGCTGCGGCCACGATGAGTGAGACCCACAGCGACCATCCGAGAAGGACTTTCACGACGGTGGCCAGCAGGAACAGGTTGACGCCCGCGATGAGAATCTGTGCGACGGCGAAACTGATGGCGTTGACGAGGTGGGCTTTGGTGTCGAATCGTTTGCGCATGAACTCGGGGACGCTGCGCACCTTGGAGCCGTAGTAGAACGGCATCATCACGATGCCGAGGAACAGCATCGCGGGGATCGCACCGATCCAGTAGTAATGCATGGTGGCGAGGCCCAGCTGGGCGCCGTTCGCGGACATGCCCATGATCTCGACGGCGCCGAGGTTCGCGGACACGAAGGCGATGCCGGTGACCCACGCGGGGAGTCTGCGTCCCGAAAGGAAGAAGTCCAAGCTGGTGGAGAGCTGTCGGCGGGCGACGTAGCCGATCCCGAGAACGAACACGAAGTACACGGCGATGAGCACGTAGTCCAGCGCGTTCGTGTTGAACGAAAGCACGCCTTCTGCCGCAAGAGTCGACGTCACGCGTCAACCTCCCTGGTTGAGTGAGCTGGCTCACTGGTGTGAGCGATGTGAACACAAAGTAACAGGTTCAAACAATTACGTACATCCGTTCCCGCATTTGTGTCCGGTTCTGTTTGGTAATGTTCGATTCATCAAGGTCGCTGGTGCACCGATTCAGTCGTGCCCCGAAATCAGAGGTAGGTGCCGATGCTGGCAGCGGAACGACACTCCGCGATCCTGGCGGCGCTGCATACCGACGGCGCAGTCAAGGTGGTCGAACTGGCCGATCTCCTGGGCGTCTCGGAGATGACGATCCGGCGTGATCTGGACGTTCTGGACGAGCGTCAAGTGCTGCGCAAGGTCCACGGCGGTGCGATCGTGCGAGGGAACCGAGGTATCGAGCCACCGTCGACGGCGAAGGCAGCTCGGCAGCACGGCGAGAAGGTCGCTATCGGCCGTGCCGCCCTCGGAGCAGTCGAGGATGGAATGACCATCGCCGTCAGTGCCGGCACGACGACGCTGGAACTGGCGAGACTGCTCAGGGGCCGCGACGCCATCACTGTTGTCACCAACTCGATTTCGATCTTTCAGGAGCTCACCGGGCACCCCGACGAGCCCAATCCTGTCGTCTACCTCACCGGCGGCTCACGCACCCCGTCGGACGCGCTCGTCGGGCCGATCGCCAACGCAGCTCTCGACGTGTTCCGTGTCGACGCAGTATTCCTCGGTGTGCACGGTTTCGACATCGAATCCGGCTTGACCACACCGAACATCGCCGAGGCCGAGACCAATCGTCGGCTCATCGCAACCAGCCGACGATTGTTCGTGTTGGCGGACAACACCAAGTATCGAGAAGTGGGCACCAACGTGTTCGGGCGAATGTCGGACATCGACACACTCGTCGTCGACGACGGTCTCGACGTGGCCGACAGGGCCGCGCTGGCGCCACACGTGGAGAACATCCTGGTAGCCGAGACGGAGAAATCATGACCACGCAGCACCCCGTTCGAGCCGATCTCGCCGACGGCCGGGAGATCCTCTTCTTCTCGTTGCCCGGCCACGTCGCTCACCCGGTTCCGGACGTTCGGCCTCTGGCCGCGCGACCGAACGGGGCGCAGTCGGAGGTACGGCGTGACCGTCAGACCGGTGATTGGGTTGCGATCGCGGCGTTGCGGCAGGACCGTACGTACAAGCCGCCCGCGGATCAGTGCCCTCTGTGTCCGTCGCCGGGCGGAGACCGAAGTGAAGTTCCCGCAGCGGATTACGACGTGGTCGTGTTCGAGAATCGCTTTCCGAGCCTGTCGCACGCAGGCCCCGATGCACCGATTCTGCACGACGGTGATCTGCAGGCTCCCGGAATCGGGCGCTGCGAGGTCATCTGCTTCTCCAGTGATCACACCGCGTCCTTCGCTGATCTGTCTCACGACCATGCACGTCTTGTCGTCGACGTGTGGGGCGAGCGAACCGCAGATCTGTTGGGACGCGACGGTATCGAACAGGTCTTCTGTTTCGAGAACCGAGGGGAGGACATCGGCGTCACGTTGTCTCATCCGCACGGGCAGATCTACGGGTACCCGTACCTGACGCCGCGGACGACGTCGATGCTGCGTCAGGCTCGCGAGTTCGCCGCGGTCCACGGACGCAACTTGTTCGCCGACATTCTCGGGCAGGAGATCGCCGACGGTCGTAGGGTGCTGGTGTCCGGCGAGCACTTCACGGCATTCGTTCCGTTCGCGGCTCGCTGGCCCGTCGAGGTGCACATCTACCCGAATCGACACGTCCACAGTCTGTTGGATCTGACCGAGGACGAACTCGACTCGCTGACCGATGTCTACCTCGACGTTCTGGGCCGTTTCGACAGGATGTATCCGGCACCGCTGCCGTACATCTCGGCCCTGCACCAGTATCGGTCCGACGGAATCCAGGCGGACGGGTACTTTCACATCGAGCTGATGTCGGTCCGACGGTCGGAGACCAAACTCAAGTACCTGGCCGGATCCGAATCGGCCATGGACGCGTTCATCACCGACGTCACCCCCGAGCAGATGGCCGACAGATTGAAGGCATTGTGACCACGCACACGGCGTACGCGCCCGGGCGGATCAACCTGATCGGCGAGCACACCGATTACAACCTCGGTTTCGCGATGCCCATCGCGCTCGAGGAACGCACCACGGTGACGTTCGAGCCGGACGGGTCGGACCGAATCACGCTGGCCAGCGACGAAGAGGGCGTCGGTTCCGCGTTCGACGTGACCGCGCAGCCCGGCGACGTCGACGGCTGGGCGTCCTACGCGGCCGGTGTGGTCTGGGCGCTCGCGCAGGCGGGACACCCCGTCGTCGGAGGCGCGATGAGCGTTCACAGCGACGTGCCCATCGGAGCGGGTCTGTCCTCCTCGGCGGCCCTCGAATGCGCCGTGCTCCTGAGTATGAACGCGGCCACCGGAACCGAACTCGACCGTCTGGACGTCGCACGGCTCGCGCAGCGCGGTGAGAACGATTTCGTCGGTGCGCCGACGGGCCTGATGGATCAGTTGGCGTCTCTGGGCGGCGAGGTCGACCGGGCGCTGCTCATCGACTTCGAGACCTCGTCCGTCGAACCGGTTGCGTTCGAGCTCGACGCGCACGATCTGGTGCTGCTGGTCGTCAATTCCAATGCAGCGCATCAGCACTCGACCGGGGAGTACCGGGCACGTCGCGAGTCGTGTACCCGCGCGGCGCGGGAACTGGGCGTCGACTCGCTGCGAGAGGTGCAGGGCGAGGACGTTCTGGAGCGGATCGGGGATTCGGTCGACCGGGCGAGAGTTCGTCACGTCCTCAGCGAGAATCAACGCGTACTCGAGTGCGCGAAAGCCATGGCGAGCGGTGACTTTCGTCGAGTCGGAACTCTGATGGACCAGTCCCACGCCTCGATGCGCGACGACTTCGAGATCACCACACCCCACATCGATCTCATCGCCGAATCACTCGGTGTACACGGAGCTCTCGGCGCACGCATGACCGGGGGCGGCTTCGGAGGATGCGTGATCGCACTCGTTCCGGCACCCGACGTCGACCGCATCACCACATCGGTGACGTCCGACATCGCCGAGCGGGGTTTCCCGGACCCGACGATCTTCACCGCCCGGGCCGGAGCGGGCGCGTCGGTGTGCGCGGAAATGTAGGCGGTAGCCTACATTTCCCCGCACAAAGGGATGGTGGACAGCAGCGCGGCGATATCGTCGGTGGCTGGTAGGCGGTCGACGAGAGCGGCGAGTCGGTCGGCATCGGTCGAGCCGATGAGCCGTGCGATCTTGCCGTGGACGGCGTCGTAGTCCATCGGGAAATGGTCGACGTCGCCGACGGGATTGGGTGTGGAGGCGCTGACGACGTCGCCGCTGCGCAGCACCACCGTCACCTCGGCGGCCCGTCGCTGGGGGAGCAGGACGTCCAATTCGTCGGCCGAGTTCACGCTGACGCGGGCGCTGAATCGCCCGGCCTCGCGGAACGTTCGCCCGTCGGGATCGAGGGCCTCGCTGTCGATCGCGTCGCTGACGAACGCCGCAGCAACGACGAAGGGCAACGAGAACATGGCACCGAGGCGCGTGTTCGGGTGTCGCTGGAACAACGGCTCGGCGAGTGAATGAGTGCGCACCCGGACCGATTCGACGTCGTCGGCTGTCCAGGATGCGGTCGACCGCAGACTTTGTACGGCGTCGACGGCCGCGTGCGTGTAGGAGCAGCTTGCATGCTGTTTCGCATATCCCTCGAGCGTGAGCCACCGATCGCCGAGCCCCTCCGTGAGACGATCCAGATCGAGCGTGCCCACGATGTCACCGAGTGTGTGCGCCACGGCACCGGAGTTGTGCACGAGGCCGGCGGACGCCAGTCGCGATGCGTCGAGCCCAGCTCGTACGGCCCCGGCCATCCACAAGTTTCGCGCGAAGTTCCCGTCGAGCACGACGGCCCACGGGGCAACGTGCACGAGGGCCGACGACGCATCGATCGCTGCGGCAACGCGGTTCGTGTCGGCTCCGCGGATCGAAGCGGCGGCGGCGGCGGCTCCCGTCGCGCCCCAGTGGCCGTGCGTATGCCAGCGAGGGTCGCGGGTGAGTGCGTAACCGAAGCGGGCAGCCACCTCGTATCCCGCCAGGACTGCGGCCAGGAACGCCTGACCGTCGACCGCAGCAGGGGACAGGCGCGCCGCCGCGATGGCGGCCGGAACGACGTGGGCAGCAGGATGCCCCGCCGCATACTTGTTCCCCTCGTCGAGTTCGAGACAGCACGACGCGATGGCGTCGAGTTCTGCGGCCGACTCGACGGTGGTGGCGTTCGTGCTCCCCAGCGGGATCGTTCTGCCGGCGTCCGTGTGCCAGGCCGACGTCAGTGCCTTCATCTCGCTCGTGCGTGCACCAGCGACGGTGACACCGAGGAGGTCCAGGAGGATCGTCCGGCCTCGGTCGGCAAGTGCAGGCGGAAGCCCGCCATCGCGTAGATGGCACACCATGATCGCCAGTTGCTCGTTGCGTTCCGCTGAAAGAAACGTAGTCTCATCGGTCATCTTCGAACCGTACGAAGTAGATTACGGTCTGTCCAGGGACGATCTGCGGTGCTAGCCTGAGTTTTACCGCAACCCTCTTCGCAATTGTGTTTCGTTGAGCGGAACGGTCATCGAAGACGTAGAGCTCGATCGAAGGAGACAAGGCGATGCCCGATCAACTCCTCCAGGCCGTTCAGGCCGGGGTGCAGATCGTCGACCTGGGAAGGCAACTGCGGGTAGGAATGCCGCAATCTCCCAACCATCCGCAGTTCTGGCACACGTTGCCCAGGCGGCACGGTGACATGACGCGGTCCGACGGTGGCAGTGCCGCCAACGACATGATCACGACGGGTACGCACGTCGGAACACATATCGACGCACTCGCGCACGTGTCGCACGACGGGAAGTTGCATGGGGGTGCCGATGCCGGCCAGTCGTGCCTCGGCGGGAAGTATGTCGAGCACGGTGTCCATACGATCGCTCCGATGATGCGGCGCGGCGTTCTGTTGGACATCCCCGCGGTGCTCGGGGTCGGCCGATGCGACGGCGGTTACGAGATCACGGTCGCAGACCTGGACGCAGCATGTGACGCCGAGGGAATCGAGGTGACCGAAGGTGACGTCGTCTTGATCCGGAGCGGCTGGGGACAGCTCTTCGACGAGGGGCAGGCCTACGTCGGCGGACCGTCCGGCGTGCCGGGAGTCGGTGAAGCCGGCGCGCAGTGGCTCGCTGCCAGAAAGATTCACGCTGCCGGAGCAGACACGATTGCGTTCGAGCGACTCGCGCCGGGTGGCGGCCACGCCCTGTTGCCTGCGCACCGAGTGCTGCTCGTCGAGAGCGGCATCTACATCGTCGAGGCACTCGATCTCGAAGAGCTGTCGGCGAAGAAGACGTTCGAGTTCACGTTCGTTCTCGTGCCATTGAACATCTTCGGCGCAACCGGATCTCCGGTCCGTCCGCTGGCGGTGAGCAACGCATGACCGATTCGACCTTGGCGCAGCACATCGCGCGGTTCGCGGCGAACACCGATGTCGACGACCTGCCCGACGATGTGGTCAGCAGTGTCGGCATGCGCGTTCTGGACACGTTGGGCATCGCGATTGCCGCGACGGACCTCGACACGTCTCGGGCGGCCATCGCCTGGGCAACCGAGCAGGGCGGTGCGGCAGCCGCTTTCGCAATCGGGGTCGAGAGCGCACTGCCAGGACCGATGGCGGCGTTCGTCAACGGGGTCCTCGCCCACTCGCTCGACTTCGACGACACCCATCTGCCGTCGATCCTGCACCCCAGTGCCAGCGTCGTCCCCGCAGCTCTGGCCGCCGCTCAGCAGCACGGCGCCGACGGAAGAACCCTGGTCCGCGGCATCGCCATCGGGCTGGAAGTCTGTGTTCGACTCGGTATGGCGGGATTCGATCCCGAAACGAAGAACTCTGTGTTCTTCGAACACGGCCAACATGCGACGTCGATCTGCGGCGCGATGGGCGGCGCCGTCGCGGCGGCGGTCATAGGCGGGGCATCGGAGGACACGATCGTCGACACTCTCGGAATCGCCGCGTCGATGGCGTCGGGAATCATCGAGGCGAACCGCACCGGTGGAACCGTCAAGCGCATGCATTGCGGGTGGGCGGCGCATTCCGCACTTGCCGCGGCAGGTCTCGCGCGACACGGGATCACGGGCCCTCCGACCGTGTTGGAAGGTCGATTCGGGTTCTACGAAGCGTGGCTGCACCAGCCTGCCAGGGCCTCCGAGATCGTCGACGGTCTCGGCGAGGAGTGGGCGGTTCCGGCCATCTTCTTCAAGCCGTACCCAGCGAATCACTTCACGCACGCCGCTGTCGACGCAGGTGCCGCGCTTCGCCGACGCGGGATCACGCCGTCGGATGTCACGAAGTTGGTTCTCGGTGTGCCCGCGGCGAATCTGCGGACCATCGGTGAACCCATCGACGTCAAGCGCACGCCCACAACGGGGTACATGGCGCAGTTCAGCGGACCGTATGCAGTGGCCGTCGGTATGTTCGGCGGCGGCGGTCTCGGCGCCGCGCTCGAGGACTACTCGGACGCCCACGCCAACGCGGCGGATCGTCGCGACTTGATGGCCAAGGTCGACGTCGTGCCGGATCCGCAGTGCGACGCCATCTTTCCGCATCAGTTCCCGGCGGTGCTGACGGCGACGCTGACGGATGGATCGACCGTGGTGGAGGAGGTCCTCACTACCCGCGGTGGTCCGCAGCGGCCGTTGTCCTTCGACGAGGTGTCGGCGAAGTTCCGCGCGAACGCCGGGCCGTACTTGTCGGAATCGGAGCTGATGGAACTCGCCACTCGGTGTCAGGCTTTGTCCGAGCTCACCGATGTCGGAACGCTGCTCGAGCCGTTGACTCGGGTGGTCTGATCTCCGGTGGCACGGTCTGCCCGTCGACCGTGCCACCGGGCTTCACGCGCGGTCCAGGATCTCGCGAGCTCCGCGCACGACTGCCTCGTCCACGAATCGGCCCTGGTCGTCCACCGTCGGACCGCCCTGGGCCAGATCGAACAGCTCGATCAGGCGGTGCGCCCGGGCGACGTCGTCCCCGGACGGAGTCAGCGCTGCGTTGATGATCGGAACCTGCTTCGGGTGCAGCGCAGTTCGTGCGCGAAAACCCATGTTCACGAAGTGCGCTGTAGTTTCGACGAAGCCGTCGAGGTCACGGAAGTCCGTCGACGTCGGGGCAACCGGTGCTGCGAGAGCTGCAGCGGCGCATCCCACGACGACTTCCGACCGCAAGCCGTCGATCACACCTGCAGTCTCGGGCGTTCGGGCGATCCTCAGGTCGGCGAGCAGGTCCACCTCGCCGATACCGAAGGTCCGCACCCTGCCGCGCTCGGCCATCCGGGGGAGCGACCGCAGTGCACCCGCAGTTTCGATCAGCCCGATGACTCCGAGGTGATCGAGACCCCGCTTCTCTTCGAGTTCGGTGAGCATCGAATCCGCCTGCGCCACTGCGTCGACCGAACACTTGGCGATCATGATCCCGTCGACGCCGGTCCTGGCCGCGGCATCGAGATCGGCGGCCAGAAACTCAGGCGTGACGCGTACCCATACCTGCGTGCCCGTGAATCGTCGAGACTCCAGCCACTTCGCGACGTCGCGTCGTGCACTGTCTTTGCGATCGAGGGGAACCGCATCCTCCAGATCGAGAATGATCGCGTCGGATTCGCCGTCGATCCCCTTGTCGAAGAGTGACGGCTTGATCGCGGGAACGTAGAGGAACGACCGTGGAACAGTGAGAGTCATCGAGCGGCTCGAGCTTCCAATAGGTGAGTGATAGACCGCGCGGCATTGACAACCTGGCGGGCATGGGCGAAGTGCTCGTCGTCGGCGGTGGACGAGTATCGGAAGGCGGGTCCGGAGGAGCTCACCGACCCGAGAACGTGTGCAGCGCCGTCGAAGAACGGCGCTGCGATGGATGCAGCCCCGGTCTTGCGTTCGTTGATCGACGTCGCATACCCGAGGTCGCGGATCTCGGCGAGCCGGGAGAAGAATGCATCCGCGTCGGTATCGGGGTTGCTGCTCGAGAGTTCACCTAGTGCCTCGACGGCGAAGTGTTCAGGAAGAAATGCGAGGATCGCGCGGCTGGAGGCGCCCGAGTGCAGCGGGTACTGAGGCCCGATCTCGACGACCATCTTGACTTCCTGCGGGCTCTCGTATTGGTCGAGGTAAACCCGTCGGTGACCGACGAGCGCGGACAACGTCGCCGTTTCGCGGGTTTCCGCGCGGAGTGCTCGCAGCACCGGTGCCGCGATCGTTCGGACGTCGAGCTGACTCCATGCCTTCGTACCCAAACCGATTGCCGCGGGTCCCAGTGAGTACGTCGACTCGCCTGCCATGGGCTGAACGATCGATCGCGAAGCGAGGGACTGCAAGATGCGGTGTACGACGGCCTTGCTCAGGTGCAGGCGTCGAGCAATCTCGGATACGCCCAGCGCGCGATCGGACTGGGCGAAGGCCAGCAACACGTCGGCAACACGATCTGCCGACTCTGTGCCGGTTGATGTTTCGGCAAGGTGTCGTGCACTCGGTCTGTTGTGGCTCGGCGGCATGACCATGCGGGCCATCCTTCCCGATTGGAGGGGAACGTGCGGCGATACGGAACGAGGCGACCTGTCCGTTCCGCTGAGCGAACCATACGCTTTACAAGAAAGTCACGGTAGACCCTGTTGTAAGGCCGTGACGCGTGCCATACTCGGACTCAGGGAATTTGATCACCGTTGGTCCGGTGCGCTGAGCGGAACGTTCTGAGCGACGGACAGCGGTTCGACTCGGTGCCTAGTGGGCGCGAAAGGCAGAATCGCAATGAAGAAGCTCGTAGGCGTGTTGACAGCCGTCGCGGTAGTGGGAGCAGCAGCGTGCGGATCGTCGTCGGGGTCCGACGACTCCGGCGCCATCAAGATCGGGTCCGTTCATCCCACGACCGGCGCTCTTGCAGGTGTCGGCGGGTTGATGAACGACGGTGCGGCACTGGCAGTGGCGGACATCAACGCGGCCGGCGGCATCGCCTCGCTCGACGGACGCCAGTTGGAGCTCGTTTCCGGTGACAGTCAGGGCAAGGCAGAGGTCGGGCAGAGCGAGGCTCAGCGCCTCATCGACGACGGGGCCGTTGCACTGATCGGTACGTACCAGAGCGACGTGACTCAGAACGTCGCATCCGTCGCCGAGCGATCTCGCGTGCCGCTCGTCATCGACGTCGCAGTCGACGACAAGATTCTCGATCAGGGGTATCAGTACTCGTTCCGTATGCAGCCCAACGCTTCCAGCATGGGTACCGACGGGGCGAAGGCACTGGCCGCAATCGAAGAGCAGACCGGTCAGACCATCGACAAGGTGTCCTACTTGCACATCGAGGGATCGTTCGGAGACAGCGTCTTCGATGCCTTCGAAGCAGAAGCTGCCAACCAGGGCATCTCCTCGGTGCAGGAAATCACCTATCCCGCAACCAACTTCTCCGACGCAACCACTCAGGTTCGCGAAGCCGCGGTGAGCAATCCCGACGTCCTCGTGGCCACCGGCTACTATCCGGACGGACTCCTCATCGCCAGAGCGGTCGAGCAGCTCGGCTTGAACGTCAAGGGCGTGTACGGAATCGCCAACGGCGCGTTCGACGACAGCTCGTTCCCTGCCGACGCGGCAACGGCGGGTGACGGTGTGCTGAGTGCCAACTATCACTACGACGCAACGAGCGAGCGCACCAACGAGATTCGAGCTCGATTCGAGGAACAATTCGGTCGCCCGATGGAGACCGCCTCGATGTTGTCCTATCAGGCTGTCGAGGTCATTGCGGCCGGACTCGAAGGCGGCGCAGACGCCGATCCCGAAGCACTGCGCGAGGCCATCGCGGGCATCTCCATCGAGGATCCGCTGCTCGCATTCGACGGACCGATCGAGTTCGACGAGACCGGTCAGAACAAGAACGCGACCGTCATCGTGATGCAGGTTCGAGACGGTGCCATCGCGCAGGTCTTCCCGGAGGAATTCGCGACGGACGCAATCCAGTTCCCGGTAGGAGCCGGACAGTGACTGTGGCACCCACGACCAGCGCCGCCACGAAGCGCAGCGGCCTCGTCGGTTCCAACCCTGCGGTCGCCGTGGGTGGCGCCATCGTCGTGATCATGGCCGTCATCTATCTGGTGGGTGGAAAGGACCAGGGACTCGTCACACAGTCCGTCGTTTCGGGCCTCCTTCTCGGCGGCGTGTACGCATTGATCTCGGTCGGTCTGACCCTGATCTTCGGTGTTCTCGGCATCGTCAACTTCGCTCAGGGTGCAATGCTGACGATGGCGATGTACATCGTCTATGCACTGTCGACGGCGGGTATGCCTGTCTATCTGGCCACCGTTCTCGCAGTGCCGGTGATGTTCGTCTTCGGCATGATCGTGCAGGCGACGTTGCTGACCAAGCTCACGATCAGCGGTAGCCACGACGGACCGCTCCTCGTGACTCTGGGCCTCTCGCTCCTCATCATCAACGTGTTGCTCATGGTCTTCGGCGGTCGGCCACAGTCCGTGCAGGCGCCGATCGACGGCTCGTTGTCGATTCTCGGCGCCGTCGCATCGTGGCCGCGGGTGCTCGCCTTCATCGGGGCCGCCCTGGTCGCGGTAGCACTGACCGCCGTGCTCAAACGCACGCCTCTCGGATTGTCGATCCGGGCCGTGGCGTCGAACTCCGAGGGTGCCAAACTTGTCGGCGTCGACATCGGCCGTGTCTACGCGCTGACCTTCGGTATCGGTGCCGCCTGCGTTGCCGTTGCCGGGGGATTGATGACTCCGTTCACTAGTCTCACGCCGTCCGTGGGTGAGCAGTTCACCATCCTGGCGTTCGTCATCGTCGTGCTCGGCGGGCTCGGAAGCGTCGTCGGTGCGGTTGTCGGAGGACTGGTCATCGGATTGGTACAGACGGTCGGCGCGCTCTACCTCCCTGGAACCGGTTCGCTCATCCTGGTGTTCGCGGTCTTCATCCTCGTCCTGTTTCTCAAGCCCGAAGGATTGTACGGAGCCCGCCGATGACAGCCACTGTGTCAGCACCCATGAATGCACCCGACGACGTCCGGCTGAAGGACACCTGGCTGCGACGCCAAGTGATCACTCTCGCCGTCGGATTCGTCGTCGTCGCCGCACTTCCGCTCGTCCTCGGCGAGCAAGCGCAGACCGTTGCCGTGCGCACGCTCATCTTCGGCATCATGGCCGTCGCATGGAACATCATGAGCGGCTTCGGTGGCATGTTCAGCTTCGGCCACGCAGCATTCTTCGGCATCGGCGCATACACCGGTGCCTACCTACTGGTGGATCACGGCATTTCACCATGGATCTCGATGGTTGTGGCTGCTGTGCTCTCGGCATCCGTCGGCACTCTGCTTGCCTATCTGTGCCTGCGGTACCGACTCGCCGGGTCCTACTTCGCATTGGCCACGTTCGCCTTCGCGCAGATGTTCTTGCTGCTCGTGCAGAACCTCGACGTCTTCAACAAGACCGAGGGCTTCAATGTACCGATTCTGCCGCGAGATTCGTGGTGGATGTTGCAGTTCGAGAAGGGCAGCGCCAACTACATCTGGATCCCGTTGGTCATCCTCGCGCTCGCCGTGCTCGGCACGATCTTCTACGTGCGTTCGCGTGCCGGGCAGTTCGTGCAGGCCGTCCGTGACGACGCCACTGCCGCTGCGTCGTTGGGCATCGACACCATGAAGTACCGACTGATCGCCGTCGCAGCCAGTTGCGCACTCACCGCCGTAGCCGGTGTCTATTACGTGCAGTACTACTTCTTCGTCGGGCCGGAGCAGGCGTTCGGCTCTGCGGTCTCGGTCGAGGCCATCGTCCCGGCCGTCATCGGCGGAATCGGCACCATCTGGGGGCCGGTCATCGGCGCGGCCGTGATCGGTCCACTGTCCGAGGTCATCAACGAGCTCCTGCGCAACCCACCGGAGTTCCTAGGATTCCTCGACGGTGCCATCGGTCTGGACGTGGCCGTCTACTCGGTGATCCTGATTCTGATCGTCATCTTCCTGCCCAAGGGCATCTTCGGCACTGTCCGAGAGAGGTGGTTTCGATGAGCCTGCTGTCCATCGAGGGCTTGAGTAAGTCGTTCTCGGGAATCCACGCCGTCCGCGACGTCACTCTCGACGTCCCGGAGCACGAATTCCTGGGCATCATCGGACCGAACGGAGCCGGAAAGACCACCCTGTTCTCGCTGCTCTCCGGCGAACAGCCGCCCACCGAAGGTCGCGTGATCTTCGACGGTACCGACATCACGGGGTGGCCCGCCAACAAGATCGCGCGCAGCGGACTCGTACGCACGTTCCAGTTGATGCGACCGTTCGAGTCCATGTCGGTGCTGGAAAACGTCACGGTCGCAGCATTGTCCAAGCGTCGCTCACGCAAGGATGCCCGCAAGCACGCTCTCGAGGTACTCGATCGAGTGCAGCTCTCGGACCACGTCGGTGGCAAGGTGTCGGCGATGTCGACGGCCGGCCTCAAGCGCCTCGAACTGGCCCGGGCGCTGGCGATGGAACCCCGCGTAGTGCTGCTCGACGAGGTTCTCGCCGGTCTGGTGCCGGCGGAGCGGGCGCCGATGATCGAGCTGCTTCGAACCCTGCACAGCGAGGGGCAGACCGTCCTCTTCGTGGAGCACATCATGGCCGCCGTCATGGCCCTGTCGGAGCGGCTCGTGGTGATGCACGAGGGAGCAGTGCTGACGTCAGGAGATCCACGGACCGTCGTCGAGGACAGTCGCGTCGTCGAGGCATATCTCGGTGAGGAGAAAACCGCATGATGCTCGAGATCGACAACCTGCACGCCGGCTACCGACGACTGGAGATCCTGCACGGACTCGACCTGTCCATCGCGCAGAACGAGATAGTGTCGCTCATCGGGGCGAACGGTGCGGGAAAGACGACGACGCTGCGCGCACTGTCGGGACTGGTCGCGCCGACTGCGGGTCGAATCATGCTCGACAGCACACCCATTCATGGAATGCGCGCCGATCGTATCGTGCAGGCGGGCCTGGTTCACGTCGCGCAGGACCGCGCGCTGTTCGGGAGCCTGCCGGTCGTCGAGAACCTCGAGATGGGTGCTTACACGCAGAAACGCGCATCGGTGAAGGCGTCGATGGACCAGGTGTTCGACCTGTTTCCCATCCTCGCCGAGCGTCGCGGCCAACGTGCCGACACCATGTCCGGCGGTCAGCAACAGATGTTGGCGATCGGCCGGGCGCTGATGGCGAAACCGCGAGTGCTCACGCTCGACGAACCGTCGGTCGGTCTCGCCCCCAAACTGGCAGCACAAGTTCTCGAGGCGATCGTACGGATCCGAGACACCGGAGTGACCGTGCTGATCGTCGAGCAGAATGCGGCCCAGGCTCTGGACATCTCGGATCGCGCGTACGTGATCGAGAGCGGCTCGATCGTGCTGACCGGTACGGGTTCCGAGCTCGCACACGACGATCGCGTCAAGGCTGCCTACCTCGGTATTTAGGAGTTCTACCTCTATGCGCCTCTTGGCTTTCACACCCATCGACGTCGACGACGCCGAACTGCGTCGCAGGCAGGAACGCTACAACGAACTGGTGCCGTCGACCGTCACCGTCGAACTACGGAACATCGGTTCGACTGCGCCGAGTGCGCTCGACACCGAGGCCGAGATCAGGTCATCGGAAGCAGTTCTGGCCGATGCTTTCCGAGCTGTCGACCCGGACGGCTACGACGGCTTCCTGCCCGATTGCGTGTTGGATCCGTGTGCGGACGAAGCAGACACCTTCTCGCTGCCGCTGTACGGTCTGTCCCGATTGACGGCCTCGTTCTTCTCGTCGCAGGGCCTCCACCTCGGCGCGCTGGCACGCAACGACGCCATCGCTGCAGAACTGGATCGCCGACTGGCGTCGTACGACATCCTGGCCGATTCCACGAAGGTTCTCGGACTCGATGTTCACGACATCGCCGACGCCGAGGCGTGGGGCCGGGCTGTGACCGACCAGGCTGCCTCGATGACGTGCGATGTAGCGATCAACGCCTGCTCGGCGGTGGAACTCGTCGATCCACCCCGTAGGCCGCGGGTCGTCGACCCGACGGCAACCGCGCTCGCACTGTTGGGGTTACAGGCCACGATGGAGGCTTCGAGATGAGCGAGGACGGTCCCGACCTCGTCGTGGCAGGCGCAGGCGGTGGCCTCGTTGCGGCCCTTCGTGCGGCCGAGCGAGGCCTCGATGTGCTCGTGGTCGAGGCGAGCGAACACTTCAGACGCGGAAACAACACCGCGATGTCGACGGCCATGATTCCCGGCGCGGGTTCTCGCTGGCAGCGGGAGTCGGGGATCGCCGACTCGCCGCAGCAGTTCGTCGACGACGTGATGCGTAAGACCGGGGGCAGTGCGGATGAACGGCTCGCTCGCGCGTTGGCGAACGTCAGTGCCCCGTTGGTGGAATGGATGGCCGATCATCTGCGGATGCCGCTCGATCTGGTCACCGACTTCGCCTATCCCGGTCATTCGCAACTGCGTTGTCATACGGTCGACGGCAGGCACGGTAGTGCTCTGCTCGATCACTTGGTGCGCGCCGTCGGCGACGAGCCTCGTATCGACCTGATGATGCCTGCCCGGCTCACCGATGTCACCGTAGACGAAAACGGCGTGGTCGACGGTGCCGTCGTGACGTTGCCCGACGGGGCTACCGAGTCGATACCGACAAGGGCAGTCTTGCTGGCTACCAACGGATACGGCGCCAACACGAAGCTGGTCTCGGATCACGTGCCGGAAATCGCATCCGCGCGGTATCACGGCAGTGAGCATTCGATGGGCGATGCATTGACGATCGGTGCACGTCTGGGCGCCGACTCGAAGTATCTCGATTCCTACCAGGGGCATGCGGCACTGTCGAAGAAGGCGACCACGCTCGTCGGGTGGGCAACGGTGATGCACGGTGGCGTCGTGCTGAACCTCGACGGCAGGCGTTTCGGTGACGAGACCACCGGCTACTCCGAATACGCGGCAGCGCTTGCTTCGCAGCCGGACTCGGAAGGATGGATTGTCATCGACCGTGACATCCACGAGAAGTGCATGGCTTTCACCGATTTTCGTCAGACGGTCGACTCCGGTGCTGCGGTGTGGGCGGACAGCATCACCGAACTCGCGGAGGCGACGGGTTTGCCTGCGGACGCGGTCGAGGAAGAGCTTGCCGCGTTGCGTGGCGCGGCCGAGGATCGCTTCGGCCGAACGTCGTTCGAGCACGAGTTGACTGCCCCGTACGCCGCGATCAAGATTGTTCCCGCGCTGTTTCACACCCAGGGCGGGCTCGTCGTCGACGGTGATGCCCGCGTCCTGAGGCCCTCCGGCAAGCCGATCGAGGGTCTGTTCGCCTCCGGCGGTGCTGCCATCGGTATTTCAGGGCACGGCGCCGCTGGATATCTTGCGGGTAATGGATTGTTGCCCGCTCTCGGACTCGCCTACCTTGCTGCCGATTACATCTGATTTCCCGTTTCGAAAGGATCCATCATGTCCACGTTGATCACCAATGCACGCGTCGTTCGTCCCGGCTCGGATGCACCCGAGGACGGAGAGTTCGTCGACCTTCTGATCGAAGACGGTAAGTTCACCCGCATCGAGGCCGGTATCCCCGCCGACGTTGCCGACTCCGTGATCGATGCGGCGGGAAAGGTGGCGTTCCCCGGAGTGGTGGACGCGCACCAGCACTGGGGCATCTACAACCCGCTCGGTGACGACGCCGAGACCGAGTCACGGGCCTGTGTGCAGGGCGGCGTCACGACGTCACTGTCGTACATGCGCACCGGCCAGTACTACATGAACACGGGCGGTTCCTATGCCGACGTGTTCCCGAAGGTGCTCGACGCGACCGAAGGACGCCCGTACGTCGATTACGCGTACCACCTCGCGCCGATGTCCAAGGAGCACATCCAGGAGATCCCGTCGCTCATCGCCGATCACGGTGTGACGTCGTTCAAGATCTTCATGTTCTACGGCAGTCACGGACTGCACGGCCGTTCCACGGACCAGAGCGAATTTCTGATGACGCCCGAGGGTGAGCGCTACGACCTGGCGCACTTCGAGTTCGTCATGCGCGGCATTCAAGCTGCTCGGGAACAGTTGGGCGACAAAGCCGAACACATTTCGCTGTCACTGCACTGTGAGACCGCAGAGATCATGAGCGCATACACCAAGATCGTCGAGGAGGAAGGGACGCTGCAGGGGCTCGCCGCGTACAGCGCGTCGCGGCCGCCGCACTCGGAGGGGCTCGCCGTCACCATCGCGTCGTTCCTGGCGGACGAGACTCAGTTGCCCAACATCAACCTGCTGCATCTGTCGTCGCGCAAGGCGCTGACGGCAGCGATGCGAATGGCGAAGGCGTTCCCGCACGTGAACTTTCGTCGCGAGGTCACCATCGGGCACCTGCTGGCCGACATCGACACCGCGTACGGACTCGGAGGAAAAGTGAATCCGCCGCTGCGGCCGCGTGACGACGTCGAGGCACTGTGGGAGCATCTGGTCGCCGGGGACATCGACTGGGTCGTCAGCGATCACGCGTGCTGCAAGGACGAGAAGAAATTCGCGGAGGATCGTGGCGACATCTTTGCCGCCAAGTCCGGATTCGGTGGCGCGGAGTACCTGTTGCCGGGCTTGGTCAGCGAGGGCCGCAAGCGTGGGTTGAGCTGGCGTCGGATCGCCCAGCTGACCTCGCTCAATCCCGCCTCGCGGTACGGGCTGCCGGGTAAGGGCGACATCGCCGTCGGTATGGACGCCGACCTTGCGCTGGTCGATCCCGACCACACGTGGACGGTGCAGCCGGAGGATTCCGAATCGGCGCAGGAGTACACGCCGTTCCAGGGCTTCGAGTTGGGTGCGAAGGTGACCGATACGTTCGTGCGCGGTCAGCGCGTGCTGTCCGACGGCACGGTGTCGGGTGCGCCGGCCGGTCGCTACCTGCACCGCCCGTACAAGTGACCGGCCCACTCGAGGGCATCAAGGTCCTCGATATCTCGACGATCCTTGCCGGTCCGCTCGTCGCGCAGATTCTGGGAGATTTCGGTGCCGAAGTCATCAAGATCGAGCACCCGGCCAAGCCCGACGGTATGCGCGGGCACGGGTTGGACAAGGACGGCCACCCGCTGTGGTGGACGATGGTCAGTCGCAACAAGCGGACGATGACGCTGAATCTCGGCAACGAGCAGGGCGCGGATCTTTTCCGAAAGCTCGCCGCGGAGGCCGACGTCGTGGTCGAGAATTTTCGTCCGGGCACCCTCGAGCGGTGGGGGCTCGGGTACGACGTTCTGTCCGAAGCCAACCCGGGTCTGATTCTCCTGCGCGTGACGGGTTTCGGTCAGACCGGGCCGTATGCAACACGACCGGCGTTCGGCACGTTGGTGGAGTCGATGAGTGGGTTCGCGCATCTGACCGGTGCGGCCGACGGCCCGCCGACGTTGCCTGCCTTCGGTTTGGCCGATTCGCTCGCGGGAATTGCCGGATCCTCGGCGGTGTCGATGGCTCTGCTGCACCGAACGAACAACGGCGGCAAGGGGCAGGTCATCGACCTGGACCTGCTGAGCCCGATCATGGCCGCAGTCGGTCCCGGCATCATCTACGCAGATCAGCTGGGCATCGACCAGGAACGCACCGGGAATCGGTCGAGCAACAATGCACCCCGGAACCTGTACAAGACATCGGACGGGCACTGGCTGGCGATCTCCACGAGTGCGAACTCCATTGCCGAACGCGTCCTGACACTGGTCGGGCACCCCGAGGTCATCGACGAGCCGTGGTTCGCCACAGGCCGACAACGTGCCGCGCACGCCGACCTGCTCGACGGTTACGTCGGCGGATGGATCGGGGAACGTACTCGCGAGGACGTCGTTGCAGAGTTCGAAAAGGCCGGTGCCGCAGTGGCTCCCGTCTACAAGCCGAGCGAACTGCTCGACGATCCACAGGTACTGGCCATCGACATGGTGACGACCGTGGAGGACGACGACCTCGGCCCCGTACGGATGCAGAACGTCATGTGGCGGATGGGGGACAGTCCCGGCAGTATTCGGCACACCGGCCGGGCCCACGGTGCGGATACCGACAGCGTGCTCGAAGAGTTGGGCTGTTCGGCGGCGAACATCGCAGAGCTACGGACTGCAGGAGTCGTGTAGACCCGGCGCCTACAGGTCACTCCGCAGGAGAACTAGGGTTGCGGTCATGCTTACCGCTGTCGAGGAGTCTGTTCGCGAGCGAATTGCGGCTTTGGACGTGGATGCGCTGGCGTTACTGCTGCGGCGCCGACATGTGGCGCGGACGGATGCTCCCGAGGATCTCGACGAGCTGGCACGTCATCTGGTCGGGGGCGATTCGTTCGCAGATATCTACCTGACGCTGCCGCGGCCGGCGGTGGAGGTGCTGTCCGCGGTTGCGTTGTGCAAGCAGTTGCGGATGCCGGCGACGGTCGATGCCGTCCGTCGGTTGCTGGGAGATCCGGAGTCGGGCTTCGAGGCTGTAGTGGAGGACCTGTCCGCGCTGCAGATCGCGTGGGTGTCGGATGGGGTGCTGACAGCGGTACATCCTCTCCCGGTGTACGCGGTTCGGAGTTACGGCACCGATGTTCGCCGGTCCTTCGATGCGGCTGCGCTTCCGGTGCTGCGTTCGGTCTCGACGAAGCTGGGTCTCCGCGGAGACGGGGCCCGGCCCGAGGTGGTGGAACAGCTCGTGTCGTTGTTCGACGACCCCGATGCACTGCGGAGTGTGGTGGAGTCTGCGCCGGATGGCGAAAAAGAGTTTCTGTACGACGCTGCCCGCCGAGACTCGATCCTCTACGCGGATCCGGTGTATCTGACGGCCGCGCGTCCCGGTGCATGGGCAGTGCAGCGGGGATTGGCATGGCAGGTCGCGAACGGGCCGGTGTCGATGCCGGTGCAGCTGACCCGGGCGCTTCTCGGTGCCGATTTCGTTCTACCATTCAGCCCGACTCCGCCCGAGTTCGACTCTGAACCGGTCGATGCAGGGCACGTGCAGGCGGAAGCGTCGGCGCGCGTTCTTCGAATGGTGGAGGTGGTGACCGGGGTGATCGAATCCGCATCGACCACGCCGATTCAGTTACTCAAATCCGGTGCCGTCGGCGTGCGTACAGTGCGCGCGATAGCCAAGGACCTGCACGCCGAGGTCGACGCCGTCGAAGTAGCTCTGGAATTGGCGTTGAGCGCTCTTCTGCTTGGCTTCGAAGCTCTGCCGACGCCGAAAGGCCGAAGACGCGTTCCGGCTGGGCACGTTCTGGTCGCGACGGACCGAGCGGCGCAGTGGTTGGCAAGTGATCCCGGAATCCAGGCAGCATCACTGCTGCAGACATGGTGGAACGCCGACGCCGTGTATCTCGCGACGTACGAAGGCATCGCCGACGACTCGCGCCCGATCCCGCCGAGATTGCTGCGCCGCGCGGTCGTGTCGGCACACGACCTCGTTCAGGAGGGACACGCCTTCGCCGACGACGGCGCAGTGGTGACAATGCTCGGGTGGACGTTCCCGTGCTTTCCCGTCGAGGAGGGCCTGGACATACTGCAGATGACGCAGCGTGAGGCGGAACTCGTCGGCGCCCGGGCGCTGGGCGCCGGCACCGATCTGGGTCGAGCTTTGTTGTCCGAGAACGTGTTCGACGCAGTTGAGCGGGCCGTGTCCACGGCGCACACGCGTGCGACCGTCGGCGCAGATCTGACGGCTGTGGTGTTCGGGCCGCCCGGCACCGCGCTGGCCCACTTCTTCGACAGTGTCGCAGTTCGCGAGGCGACCGGAGCCGCCACGACGTGGAGGTTCGATCAGGTCAGTGTTCGTGGAGCTTTCGACGACGGCCTCACCGTCACCGAGGTGCTCGACGGTCTCGCCAGATACTCGACCGGTGACATTCCGCAGGCGTTGACCTACCTGGTGAACGACGTGGCCCGCACGCACGGCAGCATCGGTGCCTACGCACTCGCCTGCGCAGTCGTCGCGCCCGACGAAGCGTTGATCTCGGAGATCACCGCGAACAGGCGGTTGTCGAAGCTCGGTCCGGTTGTTCTCGCGCCCACGGTTGTCGGGTTCACCGCGCCGATCGAGACCTCGCTCGAGGCGCTTCGATCAGCGGGATATGCACCTGTGCGTCGTGATTCGGACGGACAGGTAGTAATCGGGCGCACGCAGGTGGCGCTGAATGCAGAGCCGGCGCCGTCCTACGCCCTCGGTATGGCGCCGTCCTACGACGAACTGGCCGAGGCGCTCGCGTCGGCCGGTGACTAGCTGCTGAGCGCAGTGGCGACGGCTTCGACCTGATCCGCGACGCGCGGACCCCACCGGCTCGACAGATCCTCGTCCATCGTGATGATCGAGCCGTCACGCACAGCGGTGGTCGACGCCCAACCTGGCCGAGCTGCAACGGCTTCGGCCGTCACGCCGCAGCACTGGGAGTCGGCGAGGAAGACAATGTCGGGGTCGGCAGTGACGACACCTTCGTCGGACATCTGCGGATAATCGGTGCCGGCACCGTCGGCGATACTGGTCAAGCCGAACAGGCCGTAGATTCGGCCGATGAAGCTCTCGCTCGTCACCGTGTATAGCATCGAATCGAGTTCGTGGAAGTAGGTTGCGTTCGACTGCGGAACGCTCGCCACCGCGGCATCGATGCGAGTGCGCATATCGGCGACCACTGCGTCGCCTTCGGCGTCGTGACCGGTGGCGTCGGCAATGGTCTCGATCTGGGCGTAGGTGTCGTCGATACTCGTCGCGGCGGGAAGCAGCAGTACTGGTACTTCGGCTGCGTCCAGACCGGCGACGAGGCCGTCGATGTCGTCGGAGGCCACCACCAGATCAGGGTCGTAGCCGATGATCGCCTCCAAGCTCGGTGTGTACGCGGACAGCTCGGTTCTGGGTGCGTCGGTCGGGAAGTCGGACTGACTGTCCACCGCGACCACCTGCTCGCCTGCACCGACGGCGAACAACGTCTCCGTCGCCGTCGGGCTCAGTGAGACAATGGATGTCGGCCTCGACTCGATGACTAAGTCGGCCCCAACGGTCCTGGGAAACGTCCCGTCACCGGCGGACTGGTCCGCGGGTTGTTCGTCGGTCGTTCCGCTCCCGCACCCCGAGACAACCAAGGCAACGGCTGCCGCAGTCGCGGCCAGAACTGTCGGTATGCGCACCGGTCGATGTGTCATGTTCTCCATTCCTCCGACGTGTCAGGCGACGGTAGCGTCGTCGGCGTCCCGCAGCTGCCGATAGGCCTCGGCGAGCAGGTCGCCGGCGAGGTCGTCGTTGTGGTCGGTGGTGTCCGGTGCGCGGTCGGTCATCGAACGTGAGTTCAGGGCGTAGGCCAGGTCGTCGAATTCGTCGTCGGAGATTCCGAAGTCGATGTCGGCGTCGTCGGTGAGGAGTGCGCCGATGTCGATTCGCCACGACCAGACGTCCGCGGTGTCTGCCGTTTCTCGTGTGGCGGTGACCAATTCGGTGGAGAAGTCGAGTTGCTCGTCGGAGTACCCGTTCGCAGTGTCGGTGTTGACGAGCATTTCCAGTTCGATCGAGTCGTCTTCGTCGTTGCTGAATTCGGTGACGACGAGGGTGTCGACGCCGCCGCAGGTGAGGGTCAGGAGTCGACGCTCGTGGGCGGGGGAGTCTGCCGAGGGAAGCGCGGTGACGGTCCACCCGTGCCGGACGGTGTTCGCCGGGTCGGAGATCGTGGCGTTGATGTAGTCCGCGACGATGTTGCGGATGTCGGGATAGGCGATGTGATCGGACAGTTCCCAGTACCTGGTTCGGTGGCCGGACGCCGTGCCGGCCAGCACCGTCGTGCGCTGGGCTCGTTCGGTCGGGAAGGTGAAACGCTCGGTTGCCGCCATGACTGACGATCCAACTACATGCGGGCAATCATTCCCAATCGATCGTCCTGTCGGTACGAAATTAGCCTGCAGCTGGTTCATCCACAGGCGTTCTCGTTATCCACAGGCGGCCGTTCGCCGAGGGTTGGACGCGCCGACGACGGTGCAGAGTGACGAGCCATGGGGGTCTACACGCGTGCACAACTGGAGAGTCAGGGGATTGCACGGTCCGGCATCGCACGGAGGGTACGGACGGGTCGCTTGTTCAGGGTCCTTCCTCGGATCTACTCGGATCCCGAACCGTCCTACTTCGACCTGTGCACCGCCCTCACCCTGTGGCGGAGCGATGCAGTACTCAGTCACGACAGCGCAGCGTGGCTCTGGGGCCTGCTCGACGACGAGCCGTCGACGGTTCACGCGACCGTGCCGGTATCGGTACGGGTCAGCAGTGTCGAAGGATTCGTGCTGCACCGCCGGTCCGTGTCGTCGACCGAAAGGCACGGCCTACCGGTGGTATTCGCCGCGCAGTGCTTCGTGGATGTCGCGTCCACACTGACCGGTGATCCGCTCGACCAGTTCTTCGACCGCAATATCGGCGCACGGGTGTCGTGGCGAGCGGTCACCGACCACATCGTTGCCACGAAAGGAATGAAGGGCATGCGTGAGGTTCGTCGTCAGTTGGAACACTGTTGCCCAGGCACATTCTCCGAACCGGAGCGGATGGTTGCCAGGGCCGTCCGGGCTCGCGGTGTTCGGATGAACATCAACGCACCCATCGGCCCGTACCTCGGAGATCTCGTGGACTATCACGCCAAGGTCGACGTGGAGATCGACGGGCGCGAGTACCACATCGCGCCCGGGCCTTTCGACAACGACAGGGTCAGACAAAACCGGATGATCCTCGACGACTGGTTGGTGCTCCGCTACTCCGCTGCAACGGTGTACCGCGATGTCGACGCCGTGGCGGATCAGATTGTCGGCGTTGTGCGGCGCCGTAGACGCAGCAGGGGTGCCTGACGCTCCATTCCTTGGACGAATCTGCGGTTTTCCGCGCATTCGAGTCGATAGTGGAGCGTCAGGATCGGGCCTGAACTGGGCCAACTTACACGGATGTCATTCTGCTGCTTGTGTATTTGTCGTGCCTCGACGCCTTGCGAGAAGTGAGGATTTACGTAACACTCACCCCATCAGTCTCATGAGTAACACGAGTCACACGACACGGTGGGGAGCGTTCATGCGCGCACGTACTCGGCAGATGGCGATCGGCGCTGTTCTTACCCTCGCGGCGAGTGGACTCACCGTTCTCTCGTCACCCACCGCCAGCGCGGAACCGTGTGGAGGCATCGGTGGGCCGGGCTCGTCGCCGCTGTTCGGGTCCTCGGGCAGTGCGGGTGGTGGACCCGAGAAGAATCCGCGTGGACCGCAGGGCCAGCTTCCCGCGATCTCCGGCAACGCGACGTCGGTTGCATGGGTCACCGGGCCGTTGAGCCCCAACAACACCTACGACCGGTTCGGCATCTCCGGGACGGATCTGGGCATCAGCTGGGACAACGGGTCCGGGCAGACGCTGATGGCGTTCGGTGACACGTTCGGTAATTGCTCGGTGACCGGGGCGCAGTGGCGAAGCAACGTTCTGCTGCGGTCGGACGACAAGAATCTCGCCGACGGCATCACCGTAGCCAACGGCGTTCCGGGCGATTCCACCTCGGGCGCGGTCGTCGAACCGGCAGGATTCGCCAGTGAGGTCGTACCCAGTCTGGGCGTCGCAGGCGTCGAGGACACCGTCATTCCTACTGCAGCCATCTCGATCGGCGGTGTGCAGTACATGAACTACATGTCGGTGCGCTCGTGGGGAGCACCCGGTCGGTGGGTCACCAACTTCTCCGCGATCGCGACGTCGAAGGACAACGGGCAGACCTGGCAGACTGCGGCCGCGACGATCCGGGTGAACGCAGGCATCACGATTCCGGCGTTCCCTCAGGTCGAGGAGAGCAACGGTAAGTACCAGATGAACGCCTACGCGGAGGGTCAGGACGGCTACATCTACCAATTCGGTACGCCCAACGGTCGTTTCGGTGCCGCGTTCGTTGCCCGCGTGAAGCCGGAGGAGATTCTCGACCTGACGAAGTACGAGTACTCGACGCAGGATCAGGCCAAGCCCTGGTCGACGAATGTGGCCGATTCGAAGTCGGTGGTGACGGAACCCGTCAGCGAATTGTCGGTGGCCTGGAACGACACTCTGAAGCGGTATGTCATGTTGTACGGCAACGAGGTCGACAGGACCATCGTGGCCCGCACGTCGGAGAAGCCCGAAGGGCCGTGGAGTGCGCCGAAGACGCTCCTGAACAGCCGGCAGACCAGCGGCGGAATCTACGCGCCGTACATCCACCCACTGTCCAGCGGCAACGACCTCTACTTCACCGCGTCACGGTGGTCGGACTACAACGTGCTGCTGCTGCGGACCAACGTCGACGTTTTGAAGTAGCCGAGTCCCGCACCACTTGATGCCTCCTCACATATGAGTCGGCTGTGTCGTCGTAGAGGTACAGACACAATCGGAGGCGGGACATGACGGAGATCCTCATCGTCGGCGGCGGGTATGCCGGGCTCTACACAGCGCTGAATCTCGAGAAGAAGCTTTACCGCGACGAGGCGCACGTGACTCTGGTGGATCCTCGCCCCTACATGACCTACCAGCCGTTTCTGCCCGAGGTGGTCTCCGGCGCGATCGAGCCGAGGCACACCGTCGTGTCGCTGCGTCGGCACCTGCGCCGCACCACCCTCGTTGCCGCCACCGTGGACCGGATCGATCACGCACGAAAGCTCGTCCGAGCCCACGGCCTCGACGGCCGCGACATCGAACTGAACTACGACATCGTCGTGGTCACGGCGGGTGCCGTCGCGCGGACGTTCCCGATTCCGGGCCTCGTCGACGAGGCGATCGGCATGAAGAACGTCGAGGAGGCCGTCGCGATCCGGGACAGGCTGCTCACCGCGTTCGACCGTGCAGCTGCTCTGCCCGACGGCCCCGAGCGTGCCCGCCTGCTGACCGTGACGTTCGTCGGCGGTGGATTCTCGGGAGTCGAAGGTTTCGCGGAGGCGCTGTCTCTCGCGACCGAGCAGCTGGCGTACTACCCGGAGATCGGGGCCCGCGAGCTTGCGTTCCACCTCGTCGAGGCGCAGGGCAGGATTCTGCCCGAGGTGAGCGACGGGCCGGGACGCTGGGTCGTCCGGCATCTGAGGGGTCGCGGCGCGCACGTGCACCTGAACGCCCAGATGGTGTCGGCCGTCGGCGGCCACGTCGTGTTGTCGACGGGGGAAGAGTTCGACTCGGATCTGATCGTCTGGACTGCGGGCAACGCTGCGAACGGCGTCGTCGCACGGCACACGGACCTCCCCGTCGACGCACGAGGATTCCTTGTGACACGTGCGGACCTGCGCGTCGGAACCGAGGAAGAGACCGTCGCCGACGCCTGGGCGGCAGGCGACAACGCGGTGGTGCCGGACCTCGCCGTCGGGCACGGCGCGACGACGGTTCCCAATGCGCAGCACGCGGTTCGGCAAGCAAAAAGGCTGGCGTCCAACATCGTTGCAAGTGTGCGCGGCCGCGAACCGAAGAACTACGTGCACAGCAGCCTCGGGGTGGTCGCGACTCTCGGCCGGGGACACGGTCTGTTCCAGTACAAGTGGATCGTCGTCAAGGGATGGCCCGCATGGGCGATGCACCGCGGGTACCACGTCCTTGCGGTACCGACGTGGGAGCGCAAGATTCGGGTTCTGCTCGGCTGGGTCGGCGCGTTCGTCGGTCGCCGCGACATTGCCTCGCTCGCGGCGACCGTGGCCCCGCGGGATGCATTCACGAGGGCAGGGCAACCGCGCGCGAACGTCGACGGGGAAGTGGCATGATCCGGTGATGGACGACGAGACCGAGTTCTTGCCTGCACATCTCGGCGACGTCCACGACGAGCGACGCAGGTTGCTGTCGATGGCCTATCGGATGACCGGGACGCTGTCCGACGCCGAGGACGTGGTGCAGGAGACGTATCTGCGGTGGTATCGACTGAGCGAGGAGGAACGGGCGGAGATCGCGAATCCGGCGGCGTGGTTGACGCGCGTCGGGAGTCGGGTGGCTCTCGATCTCCTCGGTTCTGCACGAGCGAGGCGTGAACGCTATGTCGGAGAGTGGCTTCCGGAACCGGTGCCGGCCGACCTGTTCGAGGGCACTGCTGCGGAGATCGATCCGGCCGACCGTGTCACCCTCGACGACGCCGTCGGCACGGCGCTTCTGGTGGTGCTCGAAGCGATGACTCCTGCCGAACGGGTGGCGTTCGTACTGCACGACGTGTTCGCGGTGCCGTTCGACGAGATCGCGGGGATCGTCGGCCGCTCGCCTGCGGCAACCCGGCAATTGGCGGCGGCCGCTCGACGGCATGTGCGCGAGCGACGCTCGACTCTCGTGGCGGAATCCGACCACGACGCTGCGGTTCGTTCGTTTCTGGCGGCCAGCCGCGGCGGCGACATCGGCGAGTTGATGAAGGTGCTGGCGCCCGACGTGACCTTGCGTTCCGACGGTGGAGGATTCGTCAGTGCTGCCAGACGGCCGGTTCTCGGCTCCGATCGCGTGGCGCGCTTCGTGCTCGGTGTCGTCGCGAAGCAGCCCGCTCTGCGTGTCGAGGAGGCCCGGATGGCGGACGGCCTCGGTTACCGTCTCGTAGCGGATGACCGGACAGTCGGGACGGCCAGCTTCCGCGTGGTGGACGGCCGCATCGTCGACGTCTGGTTCATGCTGAACCCGGAGAAGTTGACCAGCTGGCTGCCGCGAAACATCTGACCCGTCACCGTCTTCGGGTCACAGAATCGTGTAACCGCCGTCCACGAGGATGTCGGCGCCGTTGATCATGGCCGCGCCAGGGGAAGCCAGGAAGACGGCCACCGTGGTGATGTCGTCGGTCTCGGCGAAGCGGCCCACCGGGATACGCGCCCGGAGAGCGTCGCCCTTCGGATTGGTCCACGCGTCTCGGCCCAGCGGTGTCATCACGACGGTGGGGGAGATGGTGTTGACGGTGACGCCGCGGCCCGCCCATTCGGCAGCGAGGACTTTCGTCAAACCCAGTACGCCGAATTTCGACGCGCAGTAGGCCGCATGTTCTTCGATGGCGACAGTTGCCGCCTGGGACGCGATGTTGACTATCCGGCCGCTGCCTGCATCCAGCATGACGCGCCCGAATTCCTGACATACGAGGAACGTTCCGGTGAGGTTGACGTTCATCGTCAGGTTCCAGAAGTCGTCGGAGAGATCCTCGGCGGCAGCGAGCCGGGCGACTCCGGCTGAATTGACCAGGATGTCCACGCGTCCGAAGTCTTCGACGACCTTGTGTGCGGCGTGTGCAACGGGCGATCGGTCGGCTACATCGCACTCGACGCTGTGCGCGCCGATGTCGGCGGCCTGCTTCGCTGCCGCATCTCCGTCGCGATCGAGCAGGACGACGCGTGCTCCCTGGGCGACGTAGGCCGCGCCGATCGCTGCGCCGATGCCCGACGCACCGCCGGTGACGACGGCGACCTTGCCATTGAGGGACAGATCGACGGGTGCGGGCAGTGCGGTCATGAAGACGGGCCTTTCTCTGTACAGGTGGGATTCGAGGCGGGGCGGGCTGGAGGGGGAGAGCTGCCGCCCCGCCTCGAAGATCGGAACCGGGAAAGTTACTGCCCGGGGATTCCTTCGTTGGCGATGTTGCCGGTCTCGAGGTTCTGAGCGGTCAGATCCACCAGTCCGTCGAGGAACGCCTGACGGTCGGTCACGACGTGCTCGATGGCGACGTCCACGTTGTCTGCGGTGATGGCAGGCATGACGTACACCGGTGCCGTGTCGACGTCTTCGCCTTGCGCGATCTTGTGGGCGACTGCCAGACCTGCCGAGAGTTCGACGGTGCCGTTCTGCAGGGACGTGCCGATGAACTCACCGCTCTTGACGGCGTTGAGGCCGTCCTCGATACCGTCGATTCCCACGATCGGGACGTCGGTGCGTCCGGCTTCCTTCAGCGCCTGCAACGCGCCGAGGCCCATGTCGTCGTTCTGCGCGACGACGCCGTCGATCTGGTCGCCGAAGCTCGAGAGCCAGTTCTTGGTCTTGTTGACTGCCTCGTCGCGCTTCCAGTTGGCGGTGTCCTTGGCCAGCACGTTGATGTCCGGGTAGTTCGCGAGTACCTGATCGATGCCCGCACCGCGGTTGATCTCACCGGAGCCACCGAGCGGTCCCTGCAGGATGACGATGTTGCCGCGCCCGCCGAGCTCGTCGGCCATCATCTGCATCTCCTGCGCGCCTGCTGCGACGTCGTCGGGCTGAACGTTGCCGGAGATCTGGTCGGTCTCGAGTTCGGCGTTCACGGCGATGACCGGGATGCCCTTGTCCTTGGCGGACTGGACCTGAGGTGCCAGCGAATCAGCCTGTGCCGGAACGACGATGATGGCGTCGACGCCCTGGTTGATGAGGGAATCGACCTGGCTGGCCTGGACCGAGACGTCGTTGTTCGCCGAGTTCCACAGCAGCTCGATGTCGTTGGCCGCAGCGTAGGTTTCCATGCCCTCCTTGCCTGCGGTGATGAAGGAACTCATGTCGTACACGGTGACGCCGATGCGCGTCTTGCCGTCCTGGGCGCTGGTGTCGCCTGCGCCGCAGGCAGTGACGCCGACGGCGAGGATGCCCGTGGCCGCCACGGTCAGCATCTTGGAAGCAAACTTCATTGTTCTTCTCCGGATCGGTGGGTAGTGAGGTGAGGGACGAGAGCGGTCAGGTTCTTCGCTTGGACGACCAGACGTCGACCGAGACGGCAGCGACGATGAGCACGCCCTTGATGACGTCCTGCCAGTACGCGGGGACGACGAGCAGGTCGAGACCGTTGTTGAGGGTTTGGATCATGAACAGGCCGAGCGCAGTTCCCCAGATGGTGCCGCGTCCGCCCATGAGGCTTGCGCCTCCGATGACGACGGCCGCGATGGCGTCGAGCTCGTAGCCCTGGCCCAGGTTCGGTGGACCGGAGATGACGCGCGACGCCAGCATCACACCGGACAATCCGGCGAGCACTCCGGACAGCGCGTAGACGCTGAAGAGAACGTTCTTGGCATTGATGCCCGCGATCTCTGCAGCGGTACGGTTTCCACCGACCGCGTAGACACGCATGCCGTAGGCGGTCCGCTTCATCACCACTGCCAGGACGACGATGCCGATGATCATCACGAGGACGGGAATCTGAAGTCCGAAGATCTTGGTGTTGGCGATCTGGCCGAACTCGGCCGGAAGGCCGTTGATCGGAGCGCCACCACCGATCACATACGCGAAACCTGAACCTGCGGTGAGCATACCGAGTGTCGCGATGAACGGAGGAACATTGATGCGGGAAACCAGGAATCCGTTGATGGAACCTGCGACGAGGCCGACGAACATCGCGACCAGCACGGTCAGCCAGACCTGTCCTGGGTTGGCCTTGGCCACAGCAGCGGACGCCATGGCGGACACTGCGATGACGCTGCCGACCGAGAGGTCGATTCCACCGGTCAGGATCACCAGCGTCTGACCGAGTGCGATCAGCGCGAACGGTGCAGCCGCGACGAGAATGGTCTGCAGGTTGTCGACGGTGCCGAATCGCGCACTGCGGTAGGAGAAATACGCGATCACCAGCAGCATGACGATGACCATCGAATAGCGCAGGGCGAGCGCGCCGGCCCACGCGCTGGAGAACCGGCGCACCGGTTCCCCTGTGATGGCCGATACGGACGTCTTCTCGTCCGGTTCAGCGACGGGTGTTGTCACTGTGGTGCCTCCTCGAATGTCGACCGCTTGTCGGTCGCAACGGTGTCGCTCGGTGTATCGGTGGTCCGGGTGTCGGTCGCAACGGTGTCGGTGGTCCGGGTGTCGAGGGCCGTGGCCAGCCTGAACACCGAGTCCTGAACTTCGGGGTGATCGAGCGCATCTCGGTCCAGTTCACCGACGAAGGCACCCTCGCGCATGACGAACGCACGATGAGACAGTCCGACGATTTCCGGCATGTCCGACGACGCCATGACGACGGCCATTCCGCGGCTGGCGAATTCGGTGATGATGCGATAGATCTCGGAGCGAGCTCCGACGTCGACGCCGCGGGTGGGCTCGTCGAGCAGCAACACGTCGACGGTACCGGTAAGCCAGCGTGCGAGTACGACTTTCTGCTGATTTCCGCCCGACAGAGTTCCCACGCTCTGGCCGAGTCCACGGCTACGGAGTCGGACCGAGTCCATGGCGTCGGACACTGCCGTGGAGCGGGACTTGGTGCGAAGCCATCCGGCGATACTGAACGAGGACAGTCTCGGCAGAGAACCGTTGTCCAGCACGCTCATCGACAGCACCACACCGTTGACCTTGCGGTCCTCGGGCACCATGGCCATCCCTGCGGTGATCGCCGCCGCTGGTTTACCTTTCGGAACCGTCTTGCCGGAAACCTTCACGGTTCCCGACGTGACCGCGCGCATGCCGAACAGCGCTTCGAGCAACTCGGTGCGGCCGGCGCCGACAAGCCCGGCGAGGCCTACGATCTCGCCGCGGCGGACGGTCAGGTTCACCGGCTCGGATGCGCCGACGACCTGAAGGTTCTCGACTTCCAGGACGACGTCCCCGGTGTCCTTGCCGACGGAAGGAAAGAGATTCTCCAGTTCACGGCCGATCATCGCAGTGACGATGTCGTCGTCGGTGATGTCCGTGAGCTTCTCGTCGGTGATCAACTTGCCGTCACGCAGAACGACGACACGGTCTGCGATCGCGCGGATCTCGGCCATCTTGTGGGTGGTGTACACCATGGCGACTCCGCGGTCGCGGAGCTGCTGCATGACTTTGTACAGCCCCTCGACTTCCCGCTCGGAAATGGCCGAGGTCGGCTCGTCGAGCATGACCACCTGTGCACCCGTGCGGGCGGCCTTGACGATCTCGATGATCTGTCGAAGGCCGACCGGTAGCGACCCCATACGTGCGGTGGGGGAGATGGAGACGTCGAAGACACTGAGGGTCTCGGCGGCTTCCTTGATCATCGCGCGACGGTCGAGGAAGAGGCCGCGCCGCTTCTCGCGTCCGACGAACATGTTCTCGTACACCGTCATGTCGTCGATCGATGCCAGCTCTTGCGGGACGATCGCGACGCCGTGACGCACTGCGTCGCGGGGATCACCGGAGGAGAGCGTGTGCTCGCCGATCGTGACCGTGCCGGTATCGGCGCGCAGCTGACCGGTCGCGATCTTCATGAGCGTCGACTTGCCCGCACCGTTCTCGCCGGCCAGAGCCGTGACGGTGCCGGGTTCGAGCTCGAGGGTGATTCCCTTCAGCACGGGAACGCCGCCGAAACTCTTGGTCACGTCCCGACATTCGAGCAGCCCGGTCATGGTCGGTCACCGACGGTGATCAGGACCTTGACGTGCTCGGGGTCGGTCGAGGCGGCGAACGCGTCCGCTGCGCGTTCCAGCGGGAACTCCGCCGTGACGAACTCGTCGATCGGGACCGTACCCTCGGTGAGCATGTCGATTGCTTCCTGGACGTCCTCTCGCACGTACATGAGGCATCCGGCGACGACGATCTCGCGGTCCTGGATCAGATCGAGGGGGACCGGGGTGGCGCCGGCTGCGACACCGACGATCAGTACGGCGCCGCCCTTGTCGACGATGTCGATCGCCTGCGCAACCGACGATTCACGGGACACGCAGTCGATGACCACATCGGCCGGCCCGCCGAGAGCGTCTTTCGCGGCAGAGACGGCGTCGCCCGACGTCGGATCGAAACTGCCGACAGCGCCGAGACGTTCGGCGCGTGCCCGCTTGGAATCGAGCAGGTCCGCGACGACGACGACGGCACCGGCGCGGCGTGCGGCGAGCAGGACGAACAGTCCGATCGGCCCCGCACCCAGGACGGCGACGCGTTTGCCGTCCAGACCGCCGACCAGACCCGCTGCGCGGCGTACGGCGTGCACCGGTGTGGCGAGAGGTTCGATGAGGGCGGCGTGGCGGTCGTCCAGGCCGTCGGCCAGCGGGATGACGCGATCCGCGGCGATGGTGAAGGCGTCGGTGAGTCCGCCAGGGGTCTGACATCCGAAGACGGCGAGTTCGGCGCAGATGTTGTAGCGTCCCGCGCGGCATTGGGTGCAGTGCCCGCACGCCAGGTTCGGCTCGATCACCACGCGGGTGCCCACGAGCGAGGCGTCGGCACCGTCACCGACGGCGTCGACGACGCCGACGACCTCGTGGCCGGGGCGGAACGGCAGGTCGATGAACGGATGACGGCCGTGCGCGGCGTGAATGTCGGATCCGCAGATTCCGACGACCGTGCTGCGCACCCGCACTTCACCGGGTCCGGCTTCGGGAACGTCGACGGTCTCGACGCTGACGTCGTCGATTCCTTCGACGAGAATGCGTCGAACGGTTGCAGTTTCGGTGCTCACCATGCTGTGTAGCCTCCGTCTGCGACGAGAACCGATCCGGTGATGAAGCTTGCGGCGTCACTGGCGAGGAAGACGACGCTCGGGGCGATCTCCTCGGGCATCGCGTAGCGCTGCATCGGTGCATCCTCGATCCAGTAGCGCTGCAGATCGGGCCGGTCGACGGGTGCCATCTCCGTCTTGCAGTAGCCGGGTGCGACTGCGTTCACGCGTATTCCGAGCGTTCCCCATTCCGCGGCAAGTGATTTGGTGAGGTGGTGCACGGCTGCCTTCGATGCGTTGTACGCGGGTTGCATCTGGGGGCGGTTGACGATGATGCCGGACATGGACCCGATGTTGACGATCGAGCCCGTGCCGCGCTCGCGCATGTGTGCGCCGACAGAAATGCTGCACTCCCACAATGCTTTGACGTTGAGATCGAAGACGTTGTCCCACTCGTTCTCGGTGACGTCCCACGAATCGTTGTGGTAGCAGGTGCCGGCGTTGTTGACGAGAATGTCGATCCGGCCGAGCTTCTCGAGTGCCTCGGCAGTCATGCGCTCGATGTCGGCACGTTCGGTGATGTCGGCGGTGATGGCCTCGAACGTGTATCCCTCGGCTGCGGCCTCGGCGACGACCTTCTCGTTCCGTTCTGCGCTGCGTCCGGCGATGGCGACGTGGGCGCCCGCAGCGGCGAGACCGAACGCGAACGCGCGTCCGAGTCCTTGGTTGCCGCCCGTGACGATTGCGGTTCGTCCGGTCAGATCGAAAGGATTCTTGCTCATGCTGGCACCACTATCGACTTGAGGCTGGCAGGGTCGGTGTCGCTCTCGAGCGCGTCGGCGACGTGTTCGAGGTCGTAGCGTCCGGTGACGAGTCGATCGAGATCGACGAGCCCGCTGGACGCGAGATGGATTGCCGCCGGCCAGGTGTCGGTGTAACGAAACACACCGGTGACGGTGATCTCCAGGTTCTGGATATGGCTGATCGGCAGTGGGTAGTTGTCGGCGCCCATCCCGACGAGGACGACACGGCCTGCCGGGCCGACGGCGCGGATGCCGCTCTGGACGGCGGGGACTGCGCCGCTGGCGTCGACGAACGCGTCGACCTGGGGGGCGAGTGCTGCGACATCCTGGGTCATCGGGTCGATGACCTCGGTCGCGCCGAAGGTGAGGGCGCGTTCACGCCGCGACTCGACGGGATCGGAGACCACGATGCGTGCCGCCCCGAATGCACGCGCTGCTTGGGCGGTGATGATGCCGATGGGTCCGGCTCCGGCGATCAGGATCGACGATCCCGGCACGATGCCCGCCTTGCGCATCGTCGTGACGGCCACCGACAGCGGTTCGAGAAGTGCAGCAGCCTCGTCGGACAGCGAATCCGGGACGGGGTGTGCGAAGTCGGCGTCGATGGTGACGTACCGGCAGAACGCGCCATCGATCGGCGGTGTCGCGTAGAACTTCATGTCGGGGCACAGGTTGTAGCGGCCGGCCATGCACTGCGCGCAGCGGCGGCACGGATGCTGTGGTTCGACGGCGACGCGCTGGCCGATCCGCGCGGTGTCGACACCGTCACCGACAGCGGCGATGCGGCCGGACAGTTCGTGGCCGAGCACCATCGGGTCGTTCACGACGAAGTCGCCGATGCGTCCCTCCCGGTAGTAGTGCACATCCGAGCCGCAGACGCCGACAGCAGCGACCTCGATCAGAACTTCGTACGGTGCCGGGGTGGGGACGGGTCTGTCCTCGATCTCGAGCGTGCGCACGCCGGTCATCACGCTCGCGCGCATCGACGATGCGGGAGGTGTGGGTGTGGCGGTGGTCATGATTGTCCTTCCGGCAGTGAGTGATCGGTGAGTAGGGCGCGGCCGACGACGAGCGTCGTGGCGCCGGCGGAGCGGCAGCGGGGTATCAGGTCGGGTGTGACACCGCCGTCGACGGTGACGTCACCGTGGGCGGAGAACGTTCGCACGGACTCCAGTCGATCCGGGTCTGCAGTGCCGGATGTACCCGGCTCCAGAAGCATGACGAGCACCCCGTGGTATCCCTGCAGATCCTCGGTGGTGGGTGGAGTGTCGTCGAACTCGTCCCAGACCGCTGCCCAGAATCGGCAGTTGCGTTCGTCCCGAATCCCGATAGGTACGTACAGATCTCCGCAGTCCGGGATCGTCGGCAGCATCATGCGAACTCCTGCGGCGCTGCCGATGAGATGGATCCCCATCATGGGCTGCGGAACAACTTGGGCGAGTTCGGCGAGCTCGGCGGGGTCGATGCCGGTGGGCAGACCTTCCCCTGGCGCCATGACGTCGACGTGCACCGAGATTCCCGCGGCGACGAGGGCACGCGCGGCGTCGATGCGTGAGCCGGATGGAGCAGCGTAGATGCTTCCCGCCAGGATGCTTTCGAGGCCGGTGTGCCAGGGAGCGAGCGCGACGGTCATGGCGCGTCGCTCCGATCGAGCACGTCCACAGCTGCTGCCCGACGCCAGTTCTCGCGAACCGCGTCGATGTCGCGCTCGGTCTTGCGGGGCGCAACCGTCGCGCGGTCCGTGGGCGTCCAGCGCTGAGAGAGCGCGACCATGCCGTCGATGTCGTGACCCGCAGCGACCGCCGCGGCCTGTACGCACGCGCCGCGAGCGGTCGCCTCGTCGGCGTCGGGCACGGTCACCGTGTCGCCGGCGAGATCCGCCAGCAGTTGCAGGGTCGCCCGCGACCGGGCACCGCCTCCGACGACCGTCAGGGGGCCTTCGCAGCGAATGCCGAACGAGCGTAGTGCGTCTCGGCCCGAAAGCAGGGACAGCAGGGGGCCTTCCAGGAATGCACGTGCCATTTCCTCGCGCGTCGTCGCCGACGTGATCTCGGACAGCAGCCCACGGGCGTGGGGACGGTTGGGCGTGCGTTCGCCGTCGAGGAACGGCACCAGCGTGGGGCCGACAGTCGGTCCCGCGGCGAGTGCGAGCTCGGCGAGGCCGGTGTGATCGGTTCCGAGGATCCTGGCCGCAGTGTCTCCTACCCGTGCCGCGTTGAGGGTGCAGATGAGCGGTAGGTAACCGCCCGTCGCGTCGGCGACCCCGTTGACGACGCCGCCTTCGTCGAACACCGGGGTGCGCGTGGAGGTCGCGACGACGCCCGACGTGCCGAGACCGACGTATTGATCGCCGTCGCGCAGGCCGAGACCGAGGTACGCGGCGTGCTGATCGCCTGCACCTGCGCCGACGAGTACCGGTCCGGTGATGCCGAGCTCGGTGGCTGCGCGCTCGGTCACGTGGCCTGCCGCGTCGGCGCCGCCGAGGACAGTCGGCAGCATCGGAAGCCAGTCACGTGCGCCGGCAGCGGCATCGAGGTACTCGGGTAGCCAGGAATCGGTCGTGGCGTCGAAGTATCCGGTGCCGGACGCGTCGGAGCGATCGGTCACGGCGCGGCCGGTGAGGCGGTAGGTCAGGTAGTCGTGCGGAAGAAGAACGCGTTGCGCGGCATCCAGTACACGGGGTTCGTGCTCGGCCACCCATGCGAGCTTCGCGATCGTGAAGGCGGCGGTGGGCAGTGACCCGATTCGGCGCACCCATTCCGGCCCGCCGATTCGCTCGACGAGTTTCGCCAGCTGGTCGGCGCCGGTCGTGTCGTTCCACAGTTTGGCAGGACGTAGGGGTTCGTCGTCCGCGCCCAGAAGAACCAATCCGTGGCATTGTGCTGCCACCGACATCGCGGAGACCGAGACGTCGCCTGCGGCCGCCAGCGCGGCGCGGACGGCGGTGACCAGGGCGTCCCACCACGACCGTGGATCCTGTTCGCTGCACGGCGGGAATGCAGGCGTGTGCGGCGCAGTGCCGGAGCCGAGGAGGTCACCGGTGTCGGCGTCGCGGACCTCCGCTTTGCACGACTGGGTGGACGAGTCGATGCCGATGACGACGCTGCGGCTCACAGTCCCACCACCGGTGCGTCGTTGCTGTCCAATACGTCCTCACGGGTACCGACGCCCCCTGCGGGATGCGAGTTGACGACGTCGTGGAGGGTGTGGCCGGTGAGCGCCATGGCGACGACGCTGACTGCGTCGCCCCATGCGCCGACGGCCAAGGTGCTGGCGAGCGCGATCATGTTGCCGGGATCGGCATCGGGTGCGGTGGCGGGTAGTTCGGCGATGTCGGTTGCTGCCCGGGCGAACGGAGAGTTCGCAGCTTCCGTGACGGCGACGACTCGAATCCCGCGACCGACGAGTCGGCTCGTCAATTGTGTGAGTTCGGCCGATCGACCGGTCTTCGAGATCGCGAGGACGAGGTCGTCGGTGCTGATCGCAGCCATCCCGCCGTGGAGTGCATCCATCGCGGGGAGGTACAGGGACGGGGTTCCACATACCGACAACAGGTGAGCCAGTCGTTCGGCCATGATCCCGGACGTGCCGGAACCGGTGGTGATGACCTTGCCCCTGGTCTCGACCAGTGCCCGGGCGACGCGAACGACGCTCGGTTCGACGGTGTCGGCCAGGCCGTTCAGGCCCGAGGCCTCTCGGACCAACACCGTGTGCGCGAGACGCTGCAGTTCAGCGTCGTCGAGCTCGCTCATATGTAGTACCTCACTGCTCACGTGATTTGTGAACAGGATCATGCATTGCTAGTTGCTCATATGTCAACGAGGTTGCTCATATGAGCATGAGGCATCATGATGAGGCTCATGTGAGCCGAAGGGAGGGGTCATGCCGGAGCAGAATGTTCCGCGGGTTGGTCCGGAAGAACTGACTCAGCGCGGACTGGTCGCGCGGCGCTACTACCTCGACGGCCGTACCCGAATACAGATCGCCGAGGAACTGGGGCTCTCCCGATTCAAGGTGGCGCGAATACTCGAGGACGCCGTGGCGTCGGGCATGGTCGAGATCAAGGTTCATGCACCCGAGTCCATCGACATCGAACTGTCTCGTGCGCTCAAGGACACCTTCGGGTTACGCATGGCGTTCGCAGTGCGTACGGGAGGGGAGGAGCAGGGCGTTCTCTGGGACGCCGTCGGCCGTGTCACCGCTGATCTGCTCAGCGAAATCGTCACTCCCACTGACGTACTCGGGGTGGACTGCGGTCGAACGTTGTCGAGGATGACGACGCATCTGGATTCGATCGCGACGTGCGACGTGGTGCAGTTGACCGGAATGGCGGGAGCAGTCAGCTCGACCTCGGCCGAGTTGGTGCGTCGGATCACCGAACTCGGTGGCGGACACGCGTGGTCGATGTATGCGCCGCTGGTGGTGGCCGACTCCAGAACCGGCGACGCGTTGCGGGGAAGTCGTGGCATTCAGGAGACGCTGAAACATCATGCGTCGGTGACCAAAGCTGTTGTGTCCATCGGCGCGTGGCAACCGGGATTGTCTCAGGTCTACGACTTGGTGTCGCCGGCTGAGGCGAAAGAACTGACGGCACGAGGTGTGGTCGCCGAGTCGTGTGCTTTGTTGCTCGACTCCGACGGTAATCGCGTCGAGGGATTGGACGATCGCCGGATCGGGGTGTCGGAAGAGGACTTGAGGGGGATCGCCGACGTCGTCGCCATCGTCGCGGGCGAGAAGAAACTCGAGGCTGTTCGGTCCGTTCTGAAGTCCGGCTTGGTGTCCTCGCTGATCATCGACGCGACCACCGCTGCGGGGCTGCTTCGCTGACACGCCGCCCGCACGAAGCCGAAGTGGCCGCCTCGGGCGATCGAGGCGGCCACGACGGATCCTGAGGTCAGCTGTGTGCAGGTTCCGGAGTTCTCGCCGGGGCCAGCTTGTCGTTCAAGCCTTCGCCTTCGACGTCGAGGTTCGGCAGGACTCGGTCCAGCCACTTGGGCAACCACCACATCTTGTCGCCGACGATGGCCATGACGGCCGGGACGATCATCATGCGGACCAAGAACGCGTCGGCGAGAATGCCGATGGCCAAGGCGAATCCGATGGTCTTGATGATCACCTGGTCGGTCAGCGCGAAGCCGGCGAAGACGCCGAACATGATGACGGCTGCCGCGACGACGACGCGAGCACTGTGCTGGAATCCGACGATCACGGCCTGCTTCGCGGGGGTGCCGTGGACGTAGGCCTCTCGCATGCGGCTGACGAGGAACACCTCGTAGTCCATGGCCAGACCGAACAGGATGCCGGTCAGCAGCAGCGGGAGGATGAACACGACGGGTGACTGGGTGTCGACGCCGATGAGGTTCGCCAACCAGCCCCACTGGAACACTGCCACCGTCGCTCCGAGCGAGATGCCCACGGACAGCAGGAATCCGAGAGCAGCCTTGAGAGGCACGAGGATCGAGCGGAAGACCAACATCAGCAGGATGAAGGCGAGCCCGACGACCACTGCCAGGTACAGCGGGAACACCGAGGTGAGTTCGTCGGCGATGTCGACTCCCACTGCTGTCTGTCCGGTGACCAGGGCGCGGGCTCCGGTCTCGGAGGGTAGATCCGCCATGGTGGTGCGGATCGTCGACACTAGTTCCTTGGTGGCGGCATCGGACGGTGCGCTGTCCGGAATGATCTGCACCGTAGTGAATCCGACTGCTGCAAGCTGGGGTTCGAGTACCTCGGCGACCGGAGGCACGATGGTCGAGATGTCGGTGCCGATTGCTTCCAGCTTGTCGACGGCGGTGCCGACGGCCGCGACGGGATCCGCAGCACCTTCGGTGTCGACGACGACGACGAGGGGACCGTTGGCGCCGGGGCCGAAGTTGTCGGCGATGGTGTCGAACGCGACGCGGTTGTCACTGCCGGTGGGGGCGGTACCGTCGTCGGGCAGTGCCAGTTCCATCGAGGCGATGGGCAGCGAGACCACAGCGGCGACAAGCAGACCTGCGACGAGCGCGGGCCATTTGAACGCGCTCACCTTCTCGACCCACCGCTGCCCGTTGGTGCGTGTCTCCGGGTTCTCGGGATCGACGGTCTTCAGGCCTTTGATCTTCCCTCCGAGGACCTTCTTGCCGGCGAAACCGAGGATCGCGGGCAGCAACGTCAGTGCGACGAGCACGGCGATGAACACCATGAAGGCGCCGCCGACGCCCATCTGCGTCAAGAATCCGATGCCGCACACCGAGAGTCCGGCGAGCGCGATGATGACGGTCAGTCCGGCGAAGATGACCGCCGACCCGGCAGTGCCGACGGCTTTGCCTGCCGCCTCCTCCAGTGAATGTCCCTGTCTGACTTCGCTCTGGTAGCGGGACATGATGAAGAGGGCGTAGTCGATTCCTACGGCGAGTCCGAGCATCGTGCCCAATGCCGAAGTGACCGAGCTGAGTTCGACGAATGCGCCGAGGACGGTGATGCCCATGATGCCGATTCCGACACCGATGAGTGCCGTCAGCAGGGGCATGCCTGCGGCGACGAGCGATCCGAAGGTGATGGCCAGGACGATGATCGCGACACCGATGCCGATCAGTTCTCCGAGGGGAACCTCTCCCATGGCCGTGACGGCGTCGCCACCGACAGCGACGGTGAGTCCTGCGTTTTCACCGACCGTCTTCGCCTCGTCGAGAGCGGTGCGGTCCGCGTCGACGAGATCGATAGCCGGCGTCGTGTAAGTGACGGTCGCGTAGGCGGCCCGACCGTTCTCCGAGATGGTGCCTGCGGTGAACGGATCCGTTGCCGACGCGACGTGCTCGGACTGGACCGACGCGATGGCGTCGGCGACTGCGGTTCGATTCGATGGTTCCGTCAGCGACTGGCCTTCGGGCGCTTCGAACACGATGCGTGCGGTGGCACCGTCTGCGGATTCACCGCTGCGCTCGGAGATGAGCGAGAAGGCTTCGGTGGACTCGATGCCGTCGAGCTCGAACGAGTCGGACGTCTGGGTGTTCAACGTGGACGCGCCGAGCACTCCGAGCAGCAGTAATACCACCCAGACGCCGGCGACGAGTTTGCGATGCAGGAAGGACCATCGGCCCAGCCTGAACAGTTGCCATGCCATGGGTGGCACCTTTCGATTGGAGGTGATCTCTGATTGAGAAGCGTAAACCTACTTGGTAGTGACTACCACATTTCTGACCCGTGACGGTAGTCACTACCGAAAAGGGGGCAGCTGCTACATTGCTGAGCATGGGGTTACGTGAAGTGCACGCGGCGCAGACGCGTGAGTTGATACTCGACGCGGCATTCTCGCTGTTCCTCGATCGCGGATACGAGAAGACGACGATGGAAGAGATCGCGGCCAAGGCCGAGATCGGCACGACCACGTTGTACCGGTATTACCCAACGAAGGACCTACTGGTCGTCGGACCGTTGGAGCTCAACGGGCAGATGGCGGACGAGCTGCGTTCGCGCCCCGAGGACGAGCCACTGGAGGTGTCGTTGGGCCATGCGCTCCGTGCGCTGCTCCTCACGCCTCGGGCGGGCAGTGAGCGCTTCGTGCAGATTCAGCAGATTCTGGACGTGACGCCGTCGCTCACGACACGGCTGTTCGAGCAGTACATGCACGAGCGCGAGATGCTCGAGCAGGCGGTCGCCGACAGGCTCGGACGCCCGCACGACGACCTGTACAGCAAGGCGACTGCCCGGATGGCGACGATGGTGCTCGAGCTCGTCGGCGAAGGAAGCCCCATGCGCGAACTGGGTGACGATGCCGAAGCGCTGCCGCGGATCCTGGGAATCTTGAAATCAGTGATGCAGCAGCTGCATTCGGAACCCCCACTGCTCCCACGGTTGGACGACTAGCGCGTCCACCGGATCCTGATCGGGCCCTTGGCTGTCGACGGATCCACGACCGAACCTTTCTGGGTGATCTGAACTTCCCCGGCGTCGACCAGGCGGCGTGCAGCTTTGCGCACCGGCTCCATCAGGTCTCGCCAGTCGTTCTCGGACATCGCGCGCGCTACGTCCGACGGGCAGATCGTCGAATCCCGCGAGCGGGCGTCGAGCAGCTCCCGGATCTTGTCCTCCAGCTGACGGTCCGTCGCGCTCACCTTGTGCCGCCGGCAGGAATCACTGCAGTACTTGATGTCATCCCAGTTCTTCTCCCACTTCTTGCGCCACTCGATGCGCCGCCCGCACGACGCACAGGTCTTGTCCGCGGGTGTCGACTGCTTCGGTCGACGAGTGTGGGCCACTTTCTCGACTCTAGCTTTTTCAGCGATGCGTCGTCGCGACGAACTGGCGTGTTGCGGCGTCGACGATCTGTGACGGGGTCACGTCGATCTCGTCGTTCAACCAGGCGACGACGAGTTCGGCCAGGCCTCCGATGAACAGGAGGCCGGTGATCTGCGACTCGGGCTCGGGCAATGCGTGGTCGCCGTAGAGTTCGTGGGCTTCTGCGGCGACGAGGCGGGCGAATTCACGCATCGACTCCCGGCGATGCGTGCGCAGCGACTCGACGGCCGAGGACTCGATCATCGCGACGCGGCCTTTGCGTCGATCGTCGGTGAGGACCGTGACGAACGCGGTGATGGCGTGTCGGACCTGTGCTTCGACGCTGTCCGCGGGGGAGTGGAGTGCGTCCAGGGCTGCGGTGCGGATCTCGTCGGACACCGCGTCGACGACGTTGCGCAGTAGATCATCTCGGCTGGTAAAGCTCTCGTAGAAGTAGCGTTCGGTGAGTTTGGCCTGTGCGCAGATCGCCGTCATGGTTGCGCCGTTGGCTCCTGAGGTCGCGAACACCTCCAGCCCAGCTTCGAGTAGGCGTGCCCGACGGTCGGCGGCACGGTCGTCGGCGCTCATGCCTGCGTATCTGCGGGTTGTCGACATGAGTAGATGTTGACAGACGCGAGAAGTGTGACGCACACTACAGTTATCTGACAGGGCTCCCTGTCAGATCGAGGAAGGTCTGGCGAATGGCACGAATCCTGGCGGAACCACCGGCTCGATCCCCGTTGAAAGCAGTCTCCGGTGACGGGGGACTGCCCGTCGTCGGTCACACGCTCGAATACATTCGCGATCCCCTGACTCTGTTTCGTAGTCGATGGGACAAGTACGGCGACGTGTCGTGGCTGACGATGGCCGGGCAGCGATGGATCACCGTCCTCGGGCCGGACGCATGCCAGGAGGTCCTGCAGAACAAGGACAAGGCGTTCGTCAACAGCGACGGGTGGTCGCTGCTCATCGGCCCGTTCTTCCACGGCGGGCTCATGCTGTTGGATTCCGACGAGCACCTGCGACATCGACGAATCATGCAGCAGGCGTTCACCCGTGAGAGGCTCGTCAGATCGGTCGACTCTCTCAATCCGGTGGTCGCCTCGGGGCTCGACGGGTGGCATGCCGGTGACGCCGTACAGGTCTATCCGGCACTGAAGGCGCTGACTCTCGACGTCGCGACGTCGGTGTTCATGGGGGGAGCCGAGAACAGCAGCGATGCCGAGATCGACGTCGTGAACGCAAGTTTCGTGGCCTGCGTCCAGGCTGCCACGTCGATCGTTCGATACCGCCTACCCGGGACTCGATGGAAGCGTGGGCTCGACGGACGGAAGGTGCTCGACGACTTCTTCCGGCGTTATCTGCCTGCGCGTCGCGCCCGCGAGACCGATGATCTCTTCTCCGTTCTCTGTCACATCGAATCCGATACGGGTCAGCGTTTTTCGGACGACGAAGTGGTTGACCACATGATTTTCTTGCTGATGGCGGCGCACGACACCTCGACCATCACGCTGTCGACGATGATGCAGTATCTCGGGCAGCATCCGGAGTGGAGGGAGAAGTGCCGAGCCGAATCGCTTGCGCTGGAAACGGAGTCGCCGACGCTGGATCAACTCGACGAACTGGTGAGCGTCGACCTGGTCATGAAGGAATGCCTGCGCCTCGTGTCGCCGACTCCCGTCGTGGCTCGTCGCGCTGTGAAGGACACCGAGGTGCAGGGAAAGTTCGTCCCCGCCGGAACATACGCATCCGTAGCCCCGCACTTCACTCATCACATGGCGCAGTACTGGCCGGATCCGGAGAAGTTCGATCCGGACAGGTTCTGTGCAGATCGACGCGAGGACAAGGTTCATCGCTACGCGTGGGAGCCGTTCGGCGGCGGAGTGCACAAGTGCATCGGAATGTTCTTCGCCGGAGCGGAGATCAAGACGATCATGCATCATCTGTTGCTCCGATTCGACTGGGAAGTCGACCCGAGTTACGTTGCACCACTGAACTTCACGTCGCTGCCCTTCCCGGAGGACGGGCAGCCCGTGAAGCTCCGGCTCAGGTGAGGCGGCTCTTCAGCCATCCGACGATGTCTGCGGTGACTTCGTCCCTGTTCGTTTCGTTCAGGATCTCGTGGCGGGCTCCTGGGTAGATCTTCACCGTCACATCGCTGAGCCCGGCCTCGCGGTAGCGCGCGGCCAGTTGTTCGATCAGCTGTCCGCCGCCGGCCAGCGGGTCGTCGGATCCCGACGTGATCAGCAGCGGCAGATCGGACCGGATCTCCTCGAGCTCGTGCGGATCTGCAAGCTTGTCCGCCTCGGTGAACAACGCGGGCACCGTCGCCGCGGGCAGGTCGAAGCCGCACAGCTCGTCGGCGACGTAGGCGTCGACTTCCGACTCGTCGCGCGACAACCACTCGTATCCGGTGCGGTGCTCGAAGGCGCTGTTGAACACGCTGAGATCACCGGCCGGGGCGTCGACCATGCCCGCGGCGAGCACATCGAGGGTGGTAGACCCGGACAGGACCACGCCCTCGTACAGATCGGACCGCTCGATCAGAACATGTTGGGCAGCAAACGAACCCATCGAGTGTGCAAAGAGGAACAGAGGTAGGTCCGGGTACTCGTTCAACAGTTGCTCGCCCAGTTGTTCGATGTCCGCCCACAGTGCAGGAAAGCCCCGTGCCCCCAGATCGCCCGGTGTCTGCTCGATCGACGCGCCATGGCCTCGATGATCGGATGCCACGACGTGAAACCCGGCGTCGTTCAGCGCCCCGGCGAAGCGGGCGTATCGACTGCCGTGCTCGGCAAGACCATGGGCTATCTGAACGACACCACGAGCAGGAGTGACCGCTGTGGGCCAGGTATTGGTGCTGATCTCGAGCTGATCCTGCTTCGAGGTGTACGACGCTGCAGTGGGCACTGGTTGGTCTCCTTCGGTGCTGAGGGGTGCATCCATGCTAGGCCCGAAGAACCGGCGAGAAGTGCTCGACGACCGGAAACGGATCGTAGAAATGATGCAGCAACGCCTTCCACTCCTGGTACTCCGCTGATCCGCGGAAACCCTCGGTATGGGCTTCGAGGGTCTCCCATTCGACGAGCAGAAGGTAGACCCCTGGTTGCTCCACGCCGCGCGAGAGGGAAAGTGTCACGAACCCCGGCATCGCCGAGATGATCGACTTGGCGTGCGCAAAAGCGGTCTCGAATTCCTCCGAGCGATCGAATGTGACGTGAAGTAGAGCATGTTCAAGAATCATCTGCTCATCTTTGCCGCAGTGCGTTGTACTCTGCCGGTCGGGGAGTGTCGTCGATGGCGCTGGTGGGGGATCAATGGAACAGAAGCCGTCGTTCGTGTGGCTGTGGCGGGAATCGCTCGTGGTGAGTGCTGTCGCGACCTACGGGGTGTGCGAAGGGACTGCGATTGTTGTCCTCTGGGTCTTGGCGGCAATGAATGGGGTGTTCTCGCCGGAGACTGCAGGGGCGGCTGTTGCCCTCGTCCTGGTTTGGGGAACCTGGTACTTCGTCATGGTCGGATGGATTCTGATCCTTGTTGTTTCGCTGCTGGTTGCGTGGGTGCGCTACGTCGTAGCGGTACGCAGGTATCGGCGGTGGACACTACGTGAGAAACCCTCCCGCGCCTGACTGCACGGGAGGGTTTCGACGGAGTTGCGCTACGCCACGTTCAAGGCGAGTTCGTCGTCCGCGACGTCGACCGATACGCTGCCGCCTTCGGTGAGGGCATCGTCGAGCAGCAGGTCGGCGATCTTGTCGTCGAGTGCTCGCTGGATCGACCTACGCAACGGCCGGGCACCGAATTCGGGCTGGTGACCGTTCTTCGCCAGCCAGTCGACGGCCGAGTCGCTGAACGTGATCTCGATGCCCTTGGCCGAGAGACGTTCCCGGCTTTCGGCGAGCATCAGGTCCGTGATCCGGTGGAGCTGTCCGGTATCGAGCTTGCGGAACACCACGATTTCGTCGATGCGGTTGAGGAACTCCGGTCGCATCGATTCACGGAGGCGTCCCATGACTCGCGCACGCAAGGGCTTCTCGTCGAGGACACCGGTGTTGAAACCGGTGCCGCCGGACTTGCTGGAGATGATGTCCGAGCCGAGGTTGCTGGTCATGATCACCACGGTGTTCCTGAAGTTCACCGTGCGGCCCTGACCGTCGGTCAACCTGCCGTCGTCGAGCACCTGGAGAAGTGTGTCGAACACGTCGGGGTGGGCCTTCTCGATCTCGTCGAGCAGTACCACCGAGTACGGATTGCGCCGCACCTGCTCGGTGAGCTGGCCTGCTTCGCCGTAACCGACGTATCCGGGAGGCGCACCGACGAGTCGGCTGACGGTGTGGCGTTCACCGAACTCGCTCATGTCGAGGCGCAGCATCTTCTTCTCGTCACCGAACAAAGACGAAGCCAAGGCTTTTGCGAGCTCGGTCTTGCCGACGCCGGTCGGACCGAGGAACAGGAAGCTGCCGACGGGACGGTCCGGATCGCTCATGCCTGTCCGGCTGCGCCGCACCGCACGGGCGATGGCCTCGACGGCCTCGTCCTGACCGACGACGCGCTCGTGCAACTCGGATTCCAGACGACGTAGACGTTCCTTCTCCTCCTGCGTCATCTGGCTTGCCGGGATTCCGGTTGCCCGCGAAACGATCTCGGCGATGTCCTCGGCGGACACCTCGGGTGCATCGTCACCGGATTTGCCGTTCAGGCGGTCCTGCAACCGCTGTGCTTCGTCGCGAAGCTGAGATGCGCGCTCGTAGTCTTCCTTCTCGATGGCCGTCGCCTTCTCGACTTCCACTGCGGCGATCTTCTTCTCGATCGCGTCGACGTCGATGCTCGGCCTGGCGAGTTGCTTGCGGGCACCCGCCTGATCGATCAGGTCGATGGCCTTGTCCGGGAGGAAGCGGTCACCGATGTAGCGATCGGAGAGTTCGACGGCGGCACTGATTGCCTCGTCGGTGTAGGTGACACCGTGGTGCTCCTCGTACCGACTACGCAGCCCGGTGAGGATGGCCTTGGCGTCGTCCACGCTCGGCTCGGGAACCGTCACCGGCTGGAACCTGCGTTCGAGGGCGGGGTCCTTCTCGATGTTCGTGCGGTACTCGTCCAGGGTGGTGGCGCCGACGATGTGCAGTTCGCCGCGAGCGAGCTTGGGCTTGAGGATGTTTCCGGCATCCATGGCGCCCTCGGCGCCTCCGCCCGCGCCGGCGATGGTGTGCACCTCGTCGATGAACACGATGAGTTCGTCGGAGTGCGCGACGATCTCGTCGATCACCTTGGTCAAGCGCTCCTCGAAATCACCGCGGTAGCGGGTGCCCGCGACCATGGACGACAGGTCGAGTTGCACGATGCGCTTGCCCGACAAGCGATCGGGAACGTCACCGTCGACGATGCGCTGAGCCAACCCTTCGACGACGGCAGTCTTGCCGACACCTGCCTCGCCGACGAGGACCGGGTTGTTCTTGGTGCGACGGGAGAGGATTTCGATGGTCTGCGCGATCTCGTCGGAACGGCCGATGACCGGGTCGATACCACCCTCGCGCGCACGCTCGGTCAGATCGACGCCGTACTTGTCGAGCGTCGGCGTCTCGGACTCCGACTGCGGTTCCACGGAACCACCCTTCAGTGCGGTCTGCAGGCCTTCGGGAGTGATGCCCTCGTCCGCGAGCAGCCGGCCGGCGATGTGCTCCGGATCGGCGGCGAAGGACAGGAACAGGTGTTCGGGATCGATGTACGTCGAACCGAGGCTTTGTGCGATGTGGTGAGCCTCGAGAATGGCGGTTTTCAAGGTGCTGCTCAGGGTGGTGGCACTGACCGAGGTCTCGCGCGCCTGGGGGAGCCGAAGCTCCACGGCGTCCGCCACCGAGTCGGGCGTCGCACCCGCGCGCTGCATGAGGTCCTGGGTGGGGTCGTTCTTCGCCATGACGTGCAGAACGTGCAGTGCATCCAATTCTGCATCACCGCGACCGGCAGCGAACGTGGCTGCATCTCCGATGAGCGACTGGGTAGCCGTGCTCATCAAACGGCTGATGTCGATACGGCGGGGACCCTGCGGACCCAGGTATGCCGGCATTCGTTCCTCCTACTGCAAGGTTGAGCGTCTTCGGCTCAATTAACGTGCTCGCGACGGTATCAATTCCCTCCGACAAGAATAAATTCCCCCGGGCAGCACGAAGCCCCGCCGACCACGGTCGACGGGGCCTTGCGCTCGGAGACGGTCGGTCGATCAGCTCTTCTTCTTGGTGCCGGGCAGAATGCCCGCATCGATGACGGCCTTGACGTACGGGCGGACGCTGGTGACCAGGGCTTCCGCGTCGGGCACGTTCTTCCAGATCGACGACGCCAGCGCATCGGTCCTGGCTTCGATGTGCGCGTCCTGTTCGACGCCTCGATCAGTGAGGGCTTCTCGCCCGTCGGTGGTCGTGAGCAGTCCGCGGGAGGCGAGACGGTCCGCGGCGGCGGCCCACTCCTCGTCCGACCACTGGCGGGTGAGTTGGGTGATGCGCTTGCCGAGCACTCGTCGAGCTTTCGGGTCCGGATGCTCCGCCTCGTGGAACACGACGGCTTCCGTCGGATCGAGTTGGGCGTCGACGAGTGCGGCCAGGTGCCCGTCGCCTCGCCATTCGCGGATCACGGCGATGGAATGCCACAGCGCCAGATGTGGTGCGTCCGGTCGCTGTGTCGAGTGCCATGCTGCAGACAGTGGCCGACCTGCGAAACAGGCGGTGTCGCCGATGTCGCGCAGTCGATCGGCCACACGGGGGAGATCGGGGTCTGACACCAGTTCGCCCAGTGCGTCGCCGAGGACGGTGTCGAGCATGGTCCAGCGGCGTTCGGTGATCTTCTCCAGCCCGGCGTCAACGGCGGCCGGCCACACGCGCTCGATCAGCGCGGGATTGAAGTTGTAGAACGTCGCCGCGACGACACTCGCCGCGGTCTCGCCGAGCGGTGCGGCACGCGACCCGACGTACCACGCGTGCCCGTCCACCCCGGCGTCCGCGGAGACCGACTTCAGCAGGGGATTGAAATAGGCGGTGATGTGAAACGGCTCGAACGTCGTGTAGGCGGCGCGGGCCAGGGCGGTCGATGTGTCGCTGCTCATGATCACCGAACCTACCTGCCGTCGGGTCGGCGCCTCAGGCTCTTGGCGAGATGGACACCTGTGTGCGTGTCGGTGTTCACCAGATCCGCGACCGTTCCGGTGAACACGACCTCACCTCCGCCCAGACCGCCGTCGGGTCCGAGATCGATGACCCAGTCGGCCGCTGCGACGACGTCGAGGTTGTGCTCGATGACGATCACGCTGCGGCCCTCGTCGACCATGCCGGACAACAGTGCGATGAGATTCGAGACATCCGACGGGTGCAGGCCGGTAGTGGGCTCGTCCAGGACCAGGATGGGAGACGACCCGACCAGTTCCGTCGCGAGCTTGAGGCGCTGACGTTCTCCACCGGACAACGACGAAAGATTCTGGCCCAGCGAGAGATATCCGAGGCCGACGTCGGAGCACCGGTGCAGGATGTCACGAATCTTCTTGACCTCGAAGAAGTCCTGCGCGTCCTCGACGGACATCTCGAATACGTCCGCGATACTGACATCGTCGACGGTGTGCCGGATCGCTCCCGGCCGAAAACGCCGTCCCTGGCACGTTTCACAGGTACTGGACACCGGGTCCGTGAACCCCAGATCGGTGAAGATGATGCCGCTGCCCTGACAGTCGGGGCAGGCACCGTCGGAATTGGGAGAGAACAGAGACGCCGGCTGGCCGGTCTTCTTCGCGAAGTACGCACGGATGGGGTCGAGGAGTCCGGAATACGTTGCGGGGGAGGAGCGCCGTGACCCGCGGATGGGCGATTGATCGATGATGACGGCGTCGGGTGCGACCGAACGCAGATGACCGTGGATGAGACTCGATTTCCCCGATCCCGCGACGCCGGTGACGGCTGTCAGAACGCCCAGTGGAATGTCGGCACTGACGTTTCGGAGGTTGTGGGTGTCGGCACCGGTGATGTGCAGGTAGTCGGTGGGTGTTCGTGGAGCGGAGATGGAGTGACCGTCGCGGCGGAGCGCACTACCTGTTCTGGTGTCGGCGGCCACCAATTCGTCGTAGGTTCCTTCGAACACCACGTTCCCGCCGGTTTTGCCTGCGCCTGGGCCTATTTCGACGATGCGATCGGCGATGGCCATCACTTCAGGATCGTGCTCGACGACGAGGACCGTGTTTCCCTTGTCTCGCAGCGCAAGGAGCATGTCGTTGAGGCGGTGCACGTCGCGTGGGTGCAGGCCGGTGGTCGGCTCGTCGAACACGTAGAGCATGTCGTTGAGCGTCGCGCCGAGGTGGCGCACCATCTTGATGCGCTGAGATTCGCCCCCGGACAGGGTCGACGTCGCTCGGTTCAGACTGAGATAGCCGAGCCCGAGATCGACGAGCCTGCGCAGTTGCAGCACGATCTCGTCACGGAAGGTGTTCAGTTCCCTCAGGTTCCATCCGGCAATGCGCTCGGCGAGTTCGGACACTTGCATGGCGAAGGCGTCGGGTAACGACAGTCCGTGGAGGGTTGCGCCGCGGATGGTCTCGTTGTAGCGGGTGCCGCCACATGCCTCGCACTCGCCGCGTGTGACGATCCGGTCGAACGCTGCCTTCGCTTTGCCCTTGAGTGCATCGGCATCCTTCGACAGATAGCTGCGGCGAAAGCGCGAAACGATTCCTTCGTAGCTCTTCATGAGGGCCTCGGTGTTGACCACGTCGACCTCACCGGGCTTGGCATCGAAGAAGATGTGGCGTTCACGGGCGGAGTACTGCTCGACGGGAACGTCCAGATCGAACAACCCGGAGTCGGCGAACACCCGGTACGGCCACTTGCCCGGCTCGAAGTCCGGGTGCTTGAAAGGGCCTTCGCGCAACGACTTCGATTCGTCGACGAGCTCGTCCATGTCGATGATCTTCGCTTCCCCGAGTCCCTCGCATTCGGGGCACATGCCGGCCGGGTCGTTGAAGGAGAACGCGTTCGCGTAGCCGATCGACGGCGTCACCCCGCGGGACCACAGCATGCGCAGCCAGTCACCGATGTCGGTGATGGTGCCGACGGTCGACCGGGGTCCTCCGAACAGGCGCTTCTGGTCGACGATGACGACGGCGGAGAGGTTGGCGATCAGATCGGCATCGGGTCGGCCGTAGGAGGGAAGGAATGTCTGGGCGAATGCGGTGAAGGTCGAGTTGATCTGGCGCTGCGCTTCGGCGGCGATGGTGTCGAACACCAACGAGGATTTGCCGGAACCGGAGACTCCGGCGAACACGATGAGCCGACGTTTGGGTAAGTCGAGGTCCACGCCGTGCAGATTGTTCTCGCGTGCGCCTCGAACGAGGATGGTGTCTAGTGCTTCGGCCGTGGTCATCGCGTGTAGTTGCCTTTCGCCGGTCGAGTGAACGACCAGTCTACCGTACGCTGTACGTTAGGCGTTCCCGGTTTTCGCCGATCGACTCCCGATCCTCCCTTCGACGGATGTGCGCCGGGCTACGATCAGAATTCGACTTCCAGGTGCTCGCTCGTCGGTGTCGCCTGGCACGCGAGTATGTAACCGTCGTCGAGGTCGTTCTCGGTGAGTGCCGTGCCGTCCCCCGGTTCGACTGTCCCGGATTTCAACGTGCATGCGCAGGAACCACATTCGCCCTCTCGGCAGGAGTAGGGTGCGTCGATTCCTGCGTTCAGCAGCACGTCGATGAGTGTCGACTCGGCGGGCCACGTCAACGAGTGCTGTTCGCCGTCCAGTTCGACGGAGACAGTGGATGCCCGACCGGACGGGGCGGCCGCAGGCGCCAGCGTGAACGGGTCGCCCGTCAAGGAGGCGAACCGTTCGATATGAACGTGCCCTACACCGAGATCCTGCAGCGCGGATTCGACCGCAGCCATGAACGGGCCGGGGCCACAGATGTATGCGTGCCTGTTCGTGTAGGCGGTGGCGAATTGGCGGAGGTCGTCGTCGGTGGGGATACCACGTTCGGACTCCAGCCAGTGTTCGACGACGATTCGTCCGCGATAGCGCTCTTGGAGGCCGGTAAGTTCTGCGTCGAAGATGATCGACTCTCGATCGCGGTTGGCGTAGAAGACCGCGACTCGGGAGTCCGAAGACTCCAGTGCCGACTTCAGAATGGAGATGACCGGCGTTACTCCGCTGCCCCCGGCGAACAACACGAGATCGTGCTCGAACGAGGCAGGACCGAACGTGCCGCTCGGGGGAAGCACGCGCAGAACCGAACCCGGCTTGACGTTGTCGCACAACCAGTTCGACGCGTACCCGTCGCGCGTGCGTTTGACAGTCACCTTGGGATGGATGTCCGTAACCGGTGAACTGGCGAGTGAGTAGCACCGGGCCACGAACTCGGTGCGTTCGCTCGGCACACGAAGGGTGAGGAACTGCCCGGGGGTGTAGGGGATCTGCGTATCGAACACGATCGACACCGCGTCCGCCGTCTCCTGGACGACATCGAGGATGGTGAGTTCCGAGCCCAGAGTGCGGACGGTGGGATCGGTCATGTCGTGGTCCTGAACGGAAGGGTCTGGTACCAGACCTCGCCCAGAATCCGGCCGAGCTCGTTGATACGTTCGCGCTTCGGTGTGCTGGCCGGGAGCCCGATGTGGACGTAGGCCAACTGCTCGGTCATGCACCCGAGCGTTTCCGCGAGCAGCTCGAAATCTCGGTTCTCGATCACGTCGGATGCGGCGAGACGTTCCAGCCACCGCTGGGTGCGGGCGACGTAATCCGATCGGAGGTTCAGCCACAACTGCTGAAAGCCTTCGTTTGCGCTGGCCGCGGCTGCCTCACGAAGCAAGCGCAGCATGTGTCGGTGACGCGAATACGTCTGCAGGTAGGTCGTGTTCACCTCGATGAGAGAGTCGAGTTCGCCGTGGGCACGGTCCGGCCGCCCGCGCGAATTGGACAGATCCGCGAGCGCCGGCCGCAACGCCGCGAGAAACACGTCGTCGAGACCGGTGAAGTGGCGATAGAAATTCCCCTGCGCGGTGTCGGCGCGGTGCGTGATGTCGGAGATGCGTGTCCGCGTGTAGCCGTACTCGGTGAAACACTCGGTCGCGGCCGCGACGATCTTGTCCCGGGTCTGCTCGCCCCGACGATTGGCCCGCTTCGGGGAGGTCGGGGTGTTCTCGACGAGGCCGGCCCGGGTGAACTCGGCGTCGATTCCGGTGGTTGCCGCATTCTCTGTCATGTCGTCATGCACTTTCGAGAGGCCGGTTGGTCACCGACGCCAGATGGTGGTCGGCCGGAAGAGGGTTGGGAAGCCACGTCAACAGTTCGGTCAACGACTCATGAGTCCGCGTGCCTGCCTGCAGGACGTTCCCCTCGTAGATCTTCCCTGACGCGCCGTCGACGGTGATGGTGCGTCCCAGCAATGCATCGACGGTGCCCGGACCGCACCCGACTACGCAGGGCAGCCCGATCTCGCGACAGACGAGCGCGGCGTGCGACGTCGAACCTCCCACCTCGGTGACCACCGCCACGGATTCGAACATTGCAGGAACATCGTCGGGTGCAGTCGACGGTCTGACGAGGACCACGGCCGTACCGTCGGCTGCGAGACGCTGAGCTTCGTCGGTATCGGTGACGGCCACACCTGCTGCTGCGCCAGGGCCGGCGCCGTTGCCCTGTGCGACGACAGGAGCACCGGCTCCGACCTCGTCGGTCTGTTCGAGTGATCGGATGTGCTCCGCCGATACTCGCTCGACGGCTTCGCTGTGCGAGATGGTTCCGGAGTGAGCTAGGTCGACGGCCACTTGCACCGCTGCGGCTGCGGACCGCTTGCCTTTCCGACACTGCAGTACGTACAGCGTGTCGGACTCGATGGTGAACTCGATGTCCACCAAGTCGCGGTGATCCTGCTCGAGCACCTCGGCGATCTTCTCGAGCTCAACATAGTGGTGCGGCAAGCTCTGTTTCAGATGGCCGACCGGAGTCGGGGTGCGTTCCCCGGACACCACGTCCTCGCCCTGCGCCCGGGCCAACCATTCCCCGAAGATCGCGTTCTCGCCGGTGCTCGGATTGCGACTGAACAGCACGCCGGTTCCTGATCGTTCGTCGCGATTTCCGAAGACCATGGCCTGCACGGTGACAGCGGTTCCGGTGCCCGTGCCGAGGCCGTGACGAGCCCGGTAAGCGGCGACACGTTCGTTGTTCCACGAATCGAACACCGCACCGATTGCGTTTCGGAGTTGTCGGTAGGGGTCGTCGGGGACCGGTCCGACGATGGACGTGTAGCTCTCACAGAAGCGAGTCCACGTGTTTCGTGCCCACTCGGTGTCTCCGGTGGCGTCGGCAAGTCCGTCCCGCAGTGGCTCGGTGAGACCCAGATTGAGCACCGTGTCCATCATGCCCGGCATGCTCTGCGCGGCTCCGGACCGAACCGATACGAGGAGAGGAAACGGTCCGACGCCGAACTTCCGGCCTGTCTCGTGTTCGAGGCGGGCCAGATGCTCGAGGACCTCGGACCACACGTCGTCGGGTAAAGCTCCACCGTTGTCGTGGTACTGCGCACAGAGCGGTGTGGTCAGAGCGAAAGCCGGTGGAACAGTTAGTCCCAGGGCGCGCATCTTGTTGACGCTGTAGGCTTTTCCGCCGAGCAGCTCGCGGCTGCCTGGTTCGGTGCCGTTCAGATCTACGATCGTCGGCATGCTCATGACGCGAGTCCTTTCAGTGGGTTCGACACGAGAGCGGACCTGGTCGCGAACAGGCCGCCCTCGACCGGTACATCGATGCCGTTGGTCCAGGACGCAGCAGGGGAGAGGAAGAATTCTACGACGGCGGCGATTTCGTCGGCGGTACCGTGTCGACCGACTGCAGCCTGCGACCGATCGATGGAGGCCGCACCCATACTCGCTTCGAAGTCGGCGAGGATCGGCGTCTCGGTCGGGCCTGGGCTGACCGACACGACACCGATTCCGCGGGGGATCAGGTGGCAGGCGAGCGACGACGTCCACTCCAGCACCGCACGTTTCGACGTGTCGTAGGCGGCAGGGCCGTCGAGGGGATACGCGTCGAGCCACGAGCGCAGTCCTGCACGGTCCGTCACTTCCAACAGGCGGGCGATCTCGGGTAGTCCGAGTGTGTTGCGATGTGCCGCAACGGAAGCAACGTTGACTATACGCGCGCCTCGCTGCATCGTGCCCACACACCGTGCGGTGAGCAGTCGCATGCCCAGTGTGTTGACCGCGAGTACCGTGTCGGCTGGGGCCGTTCCGGGAACACCGGCGACGTTGGCGAGCATGTCGACCTGCGATGGAAGCTCCGCTGCCTCGATAGCGTCCGGATCGGACAGGTCGCAGAGTACGGAGCGGGCGTCCGGCTCCGGACACGGATTCCTGTCCAGGGCCCAGACCTCGTGGCCGGCGGCAACTGCTCGGCGCACCAGTGCCAAGCCGATGCCCGACGCTGCACCCGTTACGACCAAGGTCATGACATCACCGCCGTGACATCGGTGAACTCACTGAGCCCGAGCGCGCCGAGCTCGCGTCCGTAGCCGGACTGCTTGACGCCACCGAACGGTACGGCAGGCCTGTCTCTGGTTTTCACACCGTTCACCTTGACCTGTCCCACATGGAGTTTCGTTGCCACACTCTCGGCGTCGGACGTCTCGCCCCAGACTTCCGCGGACAGCCCGAAATCGCTGTCGTTTGCCAGCTGTATTGCTTCGTCGGCATCGCGGTAGGTCTGGAGTACGACGACCGGTCCGAAGATCTCTTCGCGAACGGCTCGGGCGGTTGCCGGAAGATCGGCTATCACAGTCGGGGCCACGAAGCAGCCCGACTCGGGCTTGCCGGTGCCGACGACGAGACGTCCGCCGTCGGCCAGGGCGGACTGTGCGTAGTCGACAACACGATCCAATTGACGTTTGGATGCGAGTGGACCGTGTGTGGTGGCTGGATCGGACGGGTCACCCAGTACGTAGGTCACCTCGGCAATGCGTTCTTCGATCTCACCTGCCAGTTCTGCGGGAATCACCAGGCGCGTGGGCGCATTGCATGCCTGCCCGGAGTTGACGAGTGCGCTTCCGAGCGCACCGGTCACCGCAACATCGAGGTCGGCGCCGCGCAGGAGCACCGCAGGCGACTTTCCGCCGAGCTCCAGGGTCGTCCTGGACAGTGCCCCTGCTGCGAGGGTGGCCACTGTGCGACCGGCTGCGACGCTTCCGGTGAAGGACACGTGGGTGACGCCCGGGTGGGCGGCCAAGGCGGACCCGGTGACTGCGCCTGTGCCTTGGACCACGTCGAATGCGCCTGGTGGCACTCCCGCGTCCAGGAAGATCCGTGCGATCAGTACGGCATCGAAGGGTGTGGCTTCCGACGGCTTGAGGACAACGGAGCAGCCTGCGGCCAGAGCTGCGGACACTTTCGCGACGATCTGGTGGACGGGCATGTTCCACGGTGTGATCGCAGCTACGACTCCGCTCGGGCGACGCCGAAGTCGAGCACCGGCGATGTCTTCGACCCACGGGAACGACCGGGCTGTAGCCGCGGCGGATCGTAGAACCGTTGCGGGTAACCGAGCCTGTGTCACCGTGGAGAGTCCGATGGGCATGCCCATCTCTCCGGTCACTGTGGATGCGATGGTCGTGCTGTGTTCGTCGACCAGCTGTGCGGCACGTTCGAGCACGGCGGCACGTTCGTCGACCGGCACGCGTGACCACTCGTCGAATGCTTGTGCGGCAGAACGCACTGCGTGATCCACCGATGCAGGTCCGGATTCGTGTGTCGACCCGATGGATCGGCCGGTGAACGGGTCGACGACGTCGATGAGGTCACCCGACGTCGACGCGGCACCGTCGATCAGGGTCACCGCATGTTCAGCCATCGAATCGGGTCACTTTCACCGGCAATGTCTTGATTCCTCGAAAGAAGTTGCTCTGCAATCGGTTCACGTCACCTGTGACGTCCATGCGCAGGCCTCGTTCGACGATGCGTTGAAAGAACAGCTTGGCCTCGAGGCGCGCCAGGTTCGAGCCGAGACACGCGTGCGCGCCCCAACCGAAACCGACGTGTTCGTTGGGGAATCGGTCACCTCGAAACTCCTCGGGATTGTCGAACACCCGCTCGTCGCGATTGGCCGAACAGAACCACATGACCACCTTGTCGCCGGTTCGGATCGTCGTGCCGTGCATGTCGATATCGCGAGTCGCGGTGCGACGCATCGAGAGAACGGGAGAGGTCATTCGCACCATCTCCTCGACGACGACGCGGATCTTCGCGGGGTTCTCTCGCATGTAATTCCACCAACGGGGGTTCTCGTGCAGCAGCTGAACTCCGCCGGACAACAGGTTCCTGGTGGTCTCGTTTCCCGCGACCATGAGAATCAGGTAATAGGCGTCGAGATAACCACGCGTCAGGGGCTTTCCGTCCAGTTCGGCAGCCGTGAGGACGCTGATCAGGTCGTCGGCTGGGCACTGTCGGCGCAGCTCCTCCAAGCCCCGAAAGTAGCCGAAGACCTCATCGCGGGCTCGGACTGCTGTCTCGGGACCCTCCGAGTAGTCCGGATCCTCGCTTGCCATCTGGTTGGTCCACCTCAACAGGTTCGGGCAGTCCTCGAGCGGAGCACCCAGGAGTCGGCCGATCATCACCAGTGGAAGTTGGGAAGTGACGGTGGCGACGAGGTCGACGGTTCCTGCATCGGTGGCGGTGTCGAGCAAGGAATCGATGACGGCGGCGATGTCCTTTTCCAGTGATTTGATCTTCACCGGCCGTACGTGAGGAGTCACGATCCCGCGTAGCGGTCCGTGTTCGGGCGGATCGACGTGATGGATGCTGCGTGCGCCTTCACCCTCGGCGCGCCTGCTGGCGATCTGGGTACCGTCGGTGACGGAGAAGTCCTCGAACGACGAGGCAACGGTCTTGACGTCGTCGTATCTGGTGACCGACCAGAATCCCGGTCCGTTCGGTTCTTCGTTCCAGTGCACAGGATCTGCGTCGCGTAGATGCGCGAAGATAGTGTGGTCGGATCCGTCCGCGAAAGGACGGAGGTCCATCAGGTCGACGTCGTCGGTGATCGTCATCGTGTCCTCCCGTGTACTGCTTGGTTTGCGACTCGGGTTTCACTAAACCACACTTTCAAAGTGGTGTGAACCACATCTTGTGAAAAAAGTGACGTGCGCATATCTTGAAAACGTTAGTGACCGACTATTCGCAAACGAGGTTTCAGGTGTACCCACCGAGCATTGCCCGGGACAGACCGGACGACCTGGCCTACGTCATGGCGGGTTCAGGTGCGTCGCTGACGTACGGCGAGCTCGATGCCCGGTCCAATCAACTGGCACACAGATGGCGTGAGCACGGCCTGAGCAGCGGCGACACCGTCGTCATCGTGATGGAGAACAATCTCCACTGGCCCGTCGTCGTCGCTGCCGGGATGCGTACCGGGATGTTCGTGACGCCGGTGAACTGGCATCTCCAGGCGACGGAGCTGGCGGCTCTGGTGTCCGAAGCGGAGCCCGCGTGTGTCGTCACCAGTGCAGGACTGGCATCGACGGTGGCAGGAGCATTGGAATCCGCAGGGCAACGCCCGCTGCGCTTGTGCGTCGACGACGTTCCCGGTTTCGAACACCTCGCGAGCACGCTCGACGGGCGGCCCGAGACTCCGGTCGACGGTGAACTGCTCGGTGCGCGGGTGCTGTTCAGTGGCGGGACAACCGGTCGTCCCAAGGCCTTTCGTCAGTCTCTTCTCGGAGTGCACCCGGAGGATGCGCCGCCGCGACATGCAGGTCTCGTCGACAAGTTGGAGATCGACGCGGACACGGTGCTGTTGTCACCCGCACCGAACTATCACGCAGCGCCGTTCACCTTCCAGCTCATCACGCTGGCGGCGGGCGGAACGATCGTCTGTATGGAGAAGTTCGACGCCGCGGATGCGTTGGATGCGATCGGGGCCTACGGAGTGACGCACTCGCAGTGGGTGCCGACGATGCTCGTCCGGTTGCTGAACCTTCAGGGCGCCGATCGTTACCGTCCGGCATCTCATCGGGTCGCGTTCACGTCGGGTGCTCCGTGCTCCGTCGACGTCAAGAACGGAATCGATCGGTGGTGGGGGCCGATTCTGCACGAGTATTACGGGGCTTCCGAGGGTTACGGGCATACGTACATCTCCCCGATGGACGCCAGGACGCATCCCGGTTCGGTGGGCACGCCGCTCGGATCGACGGCGGTGCACATCACCGACGACGACGGTGTCGAAGTGGTTGCCGGGCAGGTGGGAACTGTCTGGTTCGAACCCGTTACGACGCAGTCCTATACGAATGCGGCCGACTCCAGCGGGTGGAAACAGATGGGCGATGTCGGATACGTCGACGTCGACGGCTTCCTCTATCTGGTCGGGCGCAAGGGTTTCATGATCATCTCCGGGGGTGTCAACATCTATCCCGACGAGATCGAGGCAGTACTCGTCGGACACCCGGGTGTTCTCGATGCGGCAGTCTTCGGCATTCCCGACGCGGAATTCGGTGAACGGGTCAAAGCTGTCGTCGAACTTGCCGACACTGCGGTCACCGAGGCCGACCTCATCGCGTACTGCCGGGACCGATTGGCCCACTACAAGACTCCGCGGGTCGTGGAGTTCGTCGCGAGGCTCCCTCGGTTGCCGACCGGCAAGTTGAACAAGCGTGCATTGAAAGACGAATTCGCTTCTACAGGAGGGCACTCATGACGACCACTGCGCAGGAATCGTTCTCGATTCTGCATTCCATCCGAATCAAGGGACTGGCGACGGATCCGGTCCTGGCCGCGATGGTCGGACTTGCCCCTGACGTACTTGCGTCGCGGCTGGAGCCGCTCCTCCAGGATCATCTGGTCGTGCGGAAGGAGGGGCGGATGAGCGGGACGATGCTGACTCCGGTCGGGAAGGAACTTCATGCCGAGTTGCTGGGTGCGGTGCATCCGGGCCCGGCGGTCGCGGAGTTTCATCACGTGTTCCTGCCGCTGAACAGGCGATTCAAGCAGATCTGTAATGCGTGGCAGATGCGCGACGAGTCGACGCCGAACGACCACTCGGATCCGGACTACGACTCCGGCGTCGTGAACGATCTGGCTGCGGTCCACGTCGAGATCGTCGAAGCGCTGGAACCGTTGGGGGTGGAGGACCCTCGCATGGGGTTGTATTCCTCCAGGCTGTCGGCGGCGCTGACGCGGATCGAGGGCGGTGATCGCGCTGCGTTCGCGAGGCCGATGTACGACAGCTACCACGACATCTGGATGGAACTGCATCAGGACCTGATCATGGTGTCCGGCCGGGAACGTGGTGAGCAGGACGAGTAGGCCGCTTCGCGGCATGTGAGTGGAAATGCGCACCAGGGTGCGCATTTCCACTCACCAGCGCGTAGCGCCCGCGGTCTTCAACACGTCGACGACCGTGCCCAGGGTCGTGGCGGCGACATCGTCGTCGGACCCGACGGACGTCAGCGCAGTCACCGCGACCGAGCCGGCTCGAACCGTCGCCGCATCGGTACCCATGCTCAAACCACTTGTGTTGTCGTAACGCAACAGTTCCACTCCGCCGTCCACTCGAGTGATTCTCAGCCCGAGCAGGCTGCGTGCGCCGAGGGATGCGACGCAGAGGCCGCGCAACTGGTCGAAGTCCACGTCCGGGACATTCACGTTCAGTGTCATTCGGTGCGCGTCGTTCTCCTCTATCCACCGCACGACTCGAACTGCGACCTCGGCTGCCGTGTCGAACCGGTGGTCGGGAGGGAAACCGCAGCTGACGGCCACCCCGCCTATGCCGGCGATTCGAGCCGTCAGTACAGCGCCCACGGTGGACGAGAAAAGTACGGATCTGCCGGTGTTGTGGCCGGGATTGATACCACTGACCACGAGATCCGGCTGCGGACCGAACTGTCCTGCGCAGAACGCGAGGACTGCGAATGCAGGCGGGCAGTCGAACGCGAACGCTTCCACTGTCGGAAGTCCTGGAAGCGTCCGTGGTTCGACGGCGACGACTGCGCCGTGTTCCAGCGTGCCGAGCGACGTTCCGCTTCCACTGCTCTCCGTCATGGGAGCGCCGACGACGATCTCGTGTCCTGCTCGGACGAGTGCCTGTGCCACGGTCGACAAGCCGGGCGCGTCGATTCCGTCGTCGTTGGTGACCAGAATGCGCATCGCAGTTCCCCTTTCGCGCACCCGGCAGAAAAGTGGGTGCACTAGTGATCGTCCACCGATAGTGACTTAGTGTTCGCACTTTTGTCCAGCTTTCGGGTGTGGACCACTGGACAGCGGGGCGAATGGCGTCCGGAATCCTCGGAAAGGCTATTGACACCGTGATCGCAGTCACATAATACTGTGAATACACGTTCGCTAACCATTCGGTACGACGAGGGCTTCGACGGGATCGCCCGCACGGAAGACCGTCTCGACGAAAGAGGTACGACATGGCCGAGTGGCCGATCAACGACGCAACGTCCAAGGTGTTTCCGCTGTACTCGCGGGCCAACGTCGGTGAGATCTTCCCGGACCCCATCAGCCCACTGAATGCATCGGTCGGATTTCAGCACGGACTGGAACCGGGTTGGCGCGACGCCTTCGTGGCCTGCGGAGTGTGGGACAAGGACCTCTACGACGAGACCGTCCCCATGAACATCCTGCCGGCCTTCGGGAGCTACCTCTACATCAACATGTCCCTGATGCGGTTGTTCGGTGTTCGCGTCCCGGGGATGTCCGCGGAGGCTGTCGATCTGCAGTACTTCGGAGACATGCCGGGAATTCCCAGCTACGAGAGCGAACGCCGCGACTTCGACGAGAACGCGGAGTACGAGGCCAAGGCCGGGCAGTGGCTCGGCGAGCAGGTGCTCGGCGCCACCGATCTCGCCGCGTACGACGCAGACCGCGTCGAGGTGGAGCGAATCCGAGCGGAGCGTCCCGACTTGGCCACGCTGTCCGACGCCGAATTGTTCTCGCGCATGCGCTCGTTCGAGACACTGCTGCGTCGTCTCTTCAAGCACCACATCGAAGCCAGCCTCAAGTCGGGTGTCGGCCTGGGTGCCATGGCGCAGCTGACGGAAGCGATCGGCCGCCCCGAACTTGCTCTCACTCTCGTCGCGGGGATCGGGAACATCGACTCGGCACTGCCGTCGATCAGGATGTGGAACCTGGGCCGCCTCGCGCAGAAGGCGCAGATCGCCGAGCTCTTCGACGCAGGTGTCGCAGAGTTGTACGAGCGTCTGAGCGCTTCCGACGATTCCGATGTCGTGGCGTTCACCCGCGAGCTCGACGACTTCCTGAGGGACTGGGACTTCCGCGGTCCCGCCGAGTGGGAGATCCGCGCCACCACGTGGGGAGTGAATCCTGCTCTGGCGCTCGGCACGATCGACAGGATGCGTCACGTCGACGAATCCGAGGCTCCGGAGACGAAGACCGCAGAGCGTGCTTCCCAACGGGAGGCCGCATCGGAACTGGTGCGTGAAGCCCTTGCCGCGGACGCGGAGGCGTCGGGACAGTTCGAAGCTGTGCTGAACGCTGCCGCACTCTGGATGCGAGGCCGCGAACGCGGACGCACGACGGCCGCGATGCTGATGCACGAGATTCGGCTTGCTGCACTCGAACTGGGCCGGCGCGGTGTGGCCGCGGGCTCGCTGATCGAAGTGAAGCACATCTTCATGCTGTTCGCCGACGAGATCGACACCTACCTCTCGGATCCCGCGACGCTCACCTCCACTCTCGCCGACCGTGAGAGGACGTATCTGGACCTGTTCGACCGTCAGCCGCCTTTCGTCGTCGACGGCACAGCTCCACCGGTCGAGGAGTGGCCGCTCCGAGCCGACCGGCGCAGCACTCTGCTGGGGCAGGGGGAGTCGATCGTCGGTGTCTCCGGATGTACCGGAATCGCCCGCGGCCGAGCCCGTGTGCTGCTCTCACCGGACGATCCGTCGGCACTCGAGGCGGGCGACATTCTCGTCGCGCCCATCACGGACCCGTCGTGGACGCCGTTGTTCGTCACGGCCGCGGCAGTGGTGGTCGACGTCGGTGCCCCGTTCTCCCATGCCGCGATCGTCAGTCGCGAGCTGGGTATCCCGTGCATCGTGTCGGCGACGGACGCAACCGTCCGCATTGCCGACGGTGCCCAGATCGAAGTGGACGGTTCGACCGGAACCGTGACGGTTCTCTAGGAGGCGGCCCCACATGCACGCATCGGACATATGTCCCAGCTGGATCGACGAGGTTCTGCACGACGCCGGCCTGCTCGACCCCATGCTGACCGTCACCGCCGTCGATGCACGTCCCATCGGGACCGGTCAGGTTGCCGACAGCATCCAAGTGACTCCGACGTACTCGGGATCGACCGACGCGCCGTTGTCGTTCGTGTTGAAGGTCAGTTCCGAGAACGAGCAGAGTCGGTCCGCGGGACGGACGGAGATGAACTATCTTCGCGAGGTCCGCTTCTACCAGGACATCGCCCCTCGTCTGAAAGTGCGAGTCCCGGTCTGTCATCACGCCGAGATCGATTCCAATCGAACAGAGTTCGTGCTCGTGCTGGAGGACCTCAGCCCCGCGCGACCCGGTGACCAGATTCGCGGATGCACCGTCGAGGAGACGACGCTCGCCGTCGTCGAGGCGGCGCGCATCCACGCTCCGTTCTGGGGATCCGCCGAACTCGACGGCAACCCGTGGCTCGACATTTCCGGCACCTACTGGGCCAGGTTCGTCGACATGATGCCGTTGTGGTGGGCGGGGTTCGAGGAGAGATATCGTGACAGGCTCACTGCCGAGGACCTCGCGTTGGGGCGCGCGTTCACCGAGCACATAGCCGACTACTACGCGGCGCTGCGGACCGTCCCCTTCACTGTTCAGCACGGAGACTTCCGTCCGGACAATGTGTTGTTCGACGCGGCGGGTGGTGACGTTTCGTTGGCAGTGTTGGATTGGCAGACAGTGATATTCGCCCCCGGCACAGTCGATGTCGCGTACTTCGTCGGTGGTGCACTCGATCAGGACACCCGCCGGGCGAACGAAGCGGCTCTGCTGAAGGTCTATCACGACGAGCTTCGTGCCCTCGGCGTCGCGAACTACGGCTTCGACGACTTGCTGCGTGACTATCCGATCGGGACGTTCCAGAACTTGGTCATCGGTGTCGCGGCAGCGATGCTCGTCGTTCGAACCGAGCGGGGTGACGACCTGTTCGTGTCGATGGTCGCGAATTCGCTGGCCCATGCTCGTGACCACGATGCGCTGGCGAGGATCATCGAACAGTCGAAGCAGGCTGTCCATGTCTGAGCCGCGCGTCGATCGATTGGGTTTCTACACGCTGGGCGGCCACGTCGAGAGCCCGAGAACCATGCTCGACGAGTTGGCCGAGGCCGAGGCCATGGGCATCGGGCAGGCATTCATCTCCGAGCGCCTCAACGTCAAGGAAGCGTGCGCATTGTCGGGTGCTGCGGGCGCGGTCACGTCGACCATCGGTGTCACGACGGCTGCCACCAACATCAACACCCGTCATCCGTCGATCACCGCTGCGTTCGGATCGACCATGCACCGACTGACCGGCGGCCGGTTCACTCTCGGTGTCGGTCGTGGACTCGTGCCGCAGATCGCGGCGATGGGGCTGAAGCAGACCACCACAGTGCAGCTCGAGGAGTTCGCGCACGTCGTGCGTCGGTTGTGGCGAGGAGAGAAGATCCTGGATTACGACGGTCCGCTGGGGAAGTATCCAGCTCTGTCTTTGGATCCCACCTTCGACGAGGACATTCCGCTGGCGACGACTGCGTTCGGAGACCGGACACTTGCGATGGCGGGCCGGGCGTACGACGTGGTGGTCCTGCACACGTTCTTCTCCGACGAGACCGTCGTGCGGTCGGTGAAGGCGGTGCGGGACGCGGCCGAGCACGCAGGCCGCGATCCGAACAGCGTGCAGGTGTGGTCCTGCTATGCCACGGTCAGCGACGAGATCGACGAGCAGACGATGCTGAAGAAGACCGTCGGCCGCATCGCAACCTACCTGCAGGTGTACGGCGACCTGTTGGTGTCGACCAACCGGTGGGATTCGGCGAAGCTCGAGGAGTTCCGTCGCTCGGCCGTAGTACGAAACCTACCCGGATGGGCCGACGCGGTAGGCGACACCGACACATTCTCGGAACTGGCGAAGGTCATCCCTGCCGAGTGGCTGGACTGTGCGGCAACGGGTTCACCGCAGCGGTGCGCAGATCTGGTCCGGCATCAATTCGACCTGGGCGTCGACGGGGTGATCCTGCACGGTGCAACGCCGTCGGAACTTCGGTCGACGGTGTCGGCCTTCTCGAACGCTGCGGTGTCCGCATGAACGCCGTTCGACTGGTCGAGAGGTACCTCTTCGAGCTCTACAACGATCGGCAACTTCAGCTGGTGTACGAGATCTGCGGTGATCCGATGGTGCGCCACGCGGCTGGGTCGGTCACCGCACTGAACCGAGACCAACAGTTCGCGCGGATCGAGGCCGATCTCGCAGCTCACGAGCCGGAGTTCTCTGTGGTGACCCTGGTCGGCGACGACACCCATGCGTCGTTGACGTGGAATGCAGTCCGTCGTGCAACAGGCGAGAAGCTGTGCGGCATAGAGATTTTCAAAGCTGACGGCGGTGTCATCACCGACGTCTGGAATTCCGGCTACTTCGAAGGATCATGGTCATGAGTACAGTCGAACCACGATTGTTGGACACTGTCGCGGAAATCGATTCCGCGTGGATTCAGTCGGTCCTTCGGTACGCCGGAATTCCGGGTGTCGATGTCGCCTCCGTGTCGGCTGCCCCCATCGGCGCCGGAAACGTCAGTGACACGGTTCGCGTGGCGATCGAGTACTCCGGTGCGGCGGGCGAGGCACCGAAGTCGCTCGTCGTCAAACTGAAGCCGAGTGATCCCGGTGTACATGCTCACGGTTTGCGGAGCGGCGCTTATCACCGGGAGATCGGAGCGTACGTCGATATCTCGGAGCGTCACGCGTGCCGAATTCCGCTGAAGTACTGGGTGACAGGCGACGAGACCACCATCAACCTCGTGATGGAGGATTTGAGCACCACGACGACTGCGGGCAATCAGATCGCGGGGTGCGGCCCGGTGGAAGCAGAATCCGTGATCGTGGAACTGGCTCGGCTGCATTCGGAGTTCTTCCCACTCACCGACGCAACGGCTCCGGGGTGGATGATCCGTCTCGGCGACGTGTGTGAATACTGGTCCGCTGCTGCCGAGAGAGGCGCGCAGGCTGCGTTACGTCGATTCGCCGAAGACCTACCTCGGGAATCTCTGATCGCTGTTTCGGAGGCCACCGCGCTCGTACGAGACTGGTACCGGCTTCCGCAACGCAGACTCACCTTCACTCACGGAGACCCGCGGGTGGACAACATTCTGTTCGACACCTCGGGTGCTGTCCCGGCCGCGATCCTCATCGATTGGCAGGTGACGGGCCTGCGCAATCCCATGTACGACGTCGGTTATTTCATGTCCGGAAGTGTTGCGACGGACGACAGGCGAATCATCGAAAGGCGGCTGCTGCAGCGGTACGTCGACGTGTTCGCCGAGCGTGCATCGGGATACAGCATCGACAAAGCAACGTGTGATTACCAGATCCAACTCCTCAGCGGCCTGTACATCACCTTGGCGGCGATCGACGTTCTACCGGACAACGACGTCGTCAACCGACTGATCCTGGCGTTGCTCGAACGTAACTGCGCGGCAGTGATCGACTGGAAGTCGGTTGCTGCGCTGACGAACGTGACGCAGGCGTTGGAGGTGGCCTGACCCTCACATAGGGATCAGTACAGCTAGTCCTCGCCGCTGGCGTGTACGACGGGCAGTGTGGTTAGCCAACCCAGAGGTTGACGTCGTGATCCGCGGGGTAGGCGAGATCACATGAGCCTCCCCGGAGTATTGAACAGCCTCGAAGATGCGTCCTTCCTGGACAAGGAGAGCGATGCGATCAACGGCGTCCTGAAGCCCGCACTCGACGACACAGTGGTCGGTGGGCTCCTACGCGGGTCGTTCGTGGGCCACCCCATCCACCCCGCATTGGTGAACGTCACGGTCGGCGCGTGGACGAGCGCCGTCGTGCTCGACCTCGTCGGCTTCGAGTCGAAGGCCGCTCAGCGGCTGATCGGGCTCGGTCTGCTGTCGGCGCCCGCAACCATTGCCACCGGGTGGGGTGACTGGTCCACCCGCGGCCCACGTGCACGCCGAGTCGGGATCATCCATGCGGGAGCGAACGCCACCGGCGTGTTCCTGTTTCTCGGCTCGTTCCTCCGCCGACGCCGTCGCACGGACGGAGCCGCGAAGGGTCTCGCGCTCGCCGGACTCACCGCCGCCGGTCTCGGCGGCGTCATCGGTGGTCACCTTGCCTACAGTGTCACCGAGGAGCCGGCCGAGCAGCCCGCGTTCGACGAGCACCAGCTGACGTAGAACCTCGAATCCACGCGGGGCGGGACAATCGCCTTCGGCTACTTTCGTCCCGCAGCCCATTTCATGCCCCAGCCGTACTTCTTGTCGAGATCCGACTGGCTGCCCTGGATGTATTCCACCAAGCGGGTTACGGTGACTCCCTGTTTCCCGCTCTCCAGCAACGCAATTGCGCAGATTCGAGCGGAGTTGCTGTCCGACTCGAGCTTCACCTCGACCTGTGGACCCGAGGTCGGGAACAGGGTGACGACGCCGTCGACTGCGGCCCAGTTGGGGGCGCCCTCGTAGATCATCGCGAAGATCAGGACCCGCTTGAACATCTCGGGGCGGGCGAGGTTGATGTGCATGTTCTCGCCGCCGACGACAGTGCCCGAGCGATCGTCACCGTCCAGTGCGATGTACGGAGCGCGATCGACCGCGCCGAAGCTGTTGCCGAGCGCCTGAATGACGCCCTTGGAGCCGTCGGCGAGTTCGTAGAGGCAGCCGAGGTCGAGGTCGACGCCGCCGGTCCCGTAGGACGCCGCGGCCAGCTTCGCCAGAAAGCCCTTCTTCTTCGGTGCGGGGGTCGCACCCGTCGACCAGTTCAAATTGACACGCATCGTGCCCTGTGACTCGCCCGCCTTCGTCAGGTTCACCGAGGGCGCCGACTTGGACAGCGTCACCTTGCTCAGGCTCACTGCGGGCGTTGCCGGGGTCGAAGGCTTGCGGGTGTAGTCGATCGCCATGAAATTTGCCTACTCGTCGTGGTGTCCGTTTTGCCTTGTCCGAGAATAGCGGGCAAACGTGTCGGTACCCCTCGGTACGGTTCTTTTCATCAGCTTCACCCGCGCGAGTCCGCGCACTTTCTCAGGAGGTTTTCTTTGACGAATCCACAGTTGTCTCTGGTGGCCGCGTTGCTCGACCGCTCGGGTTCCATGAACGCCATTGCCGATGACACTCGCGGTGGTTTCGACTCGTTCATCGCGAAAGAGCGTGCGCACGAGGGTGACACGGTGGTCACTCTTGCGCAGTTCGACGATCGCTACGACATGGTCTACAGCTCGCAACCGATCGATTCGGTTCCGCCTCTCGTGCTCGAGCCTCGGGGCATGACGGCGCTGTACGACGCCATCGGCCGGCTCATCACCGATGTGGGCTCGGAGCTCGCAGCAACACCCGAGGACGAGCGTCCTGGTTCCGTCACCTTCCTCGTGATGACCGACGGTCACGAGAACGCGAGCAAGGAGTGGAGCAACACGGCTGTTCGCACCCTCATCGAACAGCAGGAGCGGGACTATCAGTGGGACTTCGTGTTTCTCGGCGCCAACATCGATGCAGTGGACGTGGGCACCGGCCTCGGCTTCGCCCGTGACAAGTCCATGACGTACGTGTCCACCACCGTGGGCGTCACGTCCGCGTTCGATTCGGTGGCGAGCTATCAGAGTCGCAAGCGCGCCTCGGTGATGGGGGCGCCCCCGGTGCAGGGCTTCTCGGAGGAGGATCGTCGCCGAGCTCGAGGGGAGTGAGCGAGCCCGCTACCGCCTGGGGGCGAACTGTTTTCGGTATGTCGTGGGTGCAACCGCGAACGCCGAAGCGAAGTTCTGGCGAAAGGTCACCGTGCTGCCGAATCCGCAGGCAGTCGCGACGTCGTCGATGGATTTCGTCGTCGTCTCCAGCAGGCTCCTGGCTTCGTCGAGGCGTCGATCCAGCACCCACCGTGCGGGCGTGGTTCCGGTTGCCGACTGGAACTGCCGGATGAAGCTCCGCCGGCTCATGTGCGCACGTTCGGCTAGCCGGTCGATCGGTAGAGGCTCGTGCAAGCGTGCAAGAGCCCACTCCAGGACGTCGGCGATGGTCGTGTCCTCGGCGTGCGTGACGGGCCGCTCGATGTACTGGGCTTGACCGCCCTCGCGGTGGGGTGCCACGACGAGGCTGCGCGCGACGGAGGTGGCCGCGGCGGATCCGAGGTGCTTGCGGACGATGTGCAGGCACGCATCGATCGACGACGCGGTTCCCGCCGACGTGAGGACGTCGCCGTGGTCCACGTAGAGCACCGAGGAGTCGGGTTGTGTCTGGGTGGTCCTCGCTTGCAGTTCCGCCATCTTGGTCCAGTGCGTGACGGCCGGGCGGCCCGCGAGGATGCCTGTGTCGGCAATCGCAAAGGAGCCGAGGCACAGTCCGGCGACCTCTGCGCCGCGCCGATGAGCTTGTCGTATGCGTGAGCCGAGTTCGACGTCGACAGGCGGCAGGGACACCGGCCAGGACGGGACGATCACGATGTCCGCCCATTCGATTGCCTCGGGTCCCGCGAGGTCACCCAACGAGTAGCCCTCGGCCGTCCTTACCTGCTGTGCATCGTCCGACCACACGCGCGTTTGCCAGTCCTGCGCCTCGTCGAGTCGAGTGACCTCGCCGAACACCATGAGCGGCGCGGCGAGATGGAACATGGTGATTCCATCGAATGCGTACAGCGCAATCTTCATACCCCTCCAACTGTGGCGCAAAGTCATCGAAAGTATGCATCCGTGCCACTAGTCGGCGCAAGAATCAGGCTGAAGAATCGGAGCTACCCAACACGAGGAGGATGACCATGACTGCACCACGCCGCGCGCTGATCGTCGTCGACGTCCAGCAGGAGTACTTCGACGGTGTACTGAAAATTCAGTACCCACCGCGCGAGGAGTCGCTGGCCAACATTGCCAGCGCCATCGAAGTTGCTGCCTCGCAGGATATTCCGGTTGCGATCGTGCAGCACGAGATGCCGGAAGGGTCGCCCGCATTCGTCAAGGGCACACCCGCCTGGGAACTCCATCCGCGGATCGCTGCGCTGGTACAACCTACGTTCGAACGCGTCGAGAAAAAGTTCAGCAGCGTGTTCGAGGGAACCTCCGTCGCGGAGTGGTTGACAGCCAACCGGATCGACACGATCACGATCGTCGGATACATGACCAACAACTGCGACCTGGCCACGGCAGCCGGTGCGGAGGCGCTCGATGTCAGCGCTGAGATCCTCTCCGACGCCACCGGCGCGATCAATCTCGCGAACGAGGCCGGCACGGTGTCGGCAGAGGATCTGCACAGCACGTTGATGGTGCTCTATCAGTCCAACTTCGCCGCGGTGGCGTCGACGTCGGACTGGATCGAGGCCGTCAAGTCCGGATCGAGCCTCACCGCGAACAACCTGGTCGTGTCCGCGGCCCAGGGGAACGACACTTTCGGAGGAGAGTGACCTCAGCGTCGACGGCTTGCGCTCCGTGATTCGCGGTTCGTCAAGCGGGCGCCTGCCTCGTCGAGAAATCGAAGGAACATACGAGTTTTTCGGACCAGGTGTTCCTCGACCAACGGAGAGCAATCGACGCGCGCCACCACGGCAACCGCGTCGGGCGCGACGCGAAATGCCATGTCGGGCCACGATTCTGCCAACCGAAGTATCGACGCGGGTGTGGGCGGCTCCCCGGTGTAGGTTGCCGAGTACTCGACGACGGCCTCGTCGTCGAGTACTCGGATGTGCGCGTCGCGGACGAGGCGATCCACGGCGACAGGTCCTAGCACGGCGAACACACGCGAGGTCAGATCGTCGTCCGTTCGGGCTCGGCTTCCGTCGAGGATCCAACCCGGCGAAGCGCCGGTGGCGTCGAGCGCCAGAAACGATGGGTGGCTGATCCGTCCGAAATCCCGGAACAGTGTCATGACCGTGCGGGCAATGGGCGTGCCGTTGCCGCTGATCCTGAGCTCCGTGCCGTCCGAGTGCGACCGGGCGGGGCTGGCGCGCCACCGGGCGTACGCGAGGGTCGTTCGCTCCTCCGCAGTGCGTGCGTCGAGTAGCGACCTGGGGACGTGCGCCACCGCGTCGACGAGGTCACGGTCCTTGGTGAGAACCACCGACAGTCCGCTCACCTGCCAGACCGAGTCCGACAGAAGGGTGAGGGTCTGGGGTGCGCGCATGCCGTCGAGATACCGGCCCAGGCGGGCAGCGAACACTGTCCAGGACGTGTTCACTTCCGTGTCGAAGTCAGGGTCCTCGATCATGAGGCCTCCTGAACTGGACAAGTTTTGAACTACCCGAACCATGATAACTACTGGTCCGACGGGTGCGGGCCCACTGGGTGGGCCGAGGGTTGCGCTCGGATTGCTACGCCGTCAAGATTCGAGGGGCAAACGACTTCGGGTGGGAGCGAGTGCGGTGACGGCTGTTCGACGTGGGTTCCTGGTAGTTCTGCTCCTCCTGGTGGCCTCCGGGGCGACGATGTTCGCCCACGCTGATCCGCCGCCCTCACTGCAGCAACAGGTCGAGCGATGGGCCTCGGGCATCGGGGCGCCGAGTATCTCCGTGCAGATCGTCGATTCCGACGGGCTCATCGACGACGCCTCGTCGGGGCCGGATGCCGGCGCCCCCTTCGTGTGGGGTTCGGTGTCGAAACAGCTCGCGGCAGCCACGGTTCGAGGGCTGGAGCGTGACGGCCTTCTCCAGGACGACACCGTCGTCGTCGACGTCCTGCCGCAGGCCGAGCACCTGCTCGGCGACCCGCAGGTCACCGTCGGTGACCTGGTTCGTCACACCAGTGGGCTACCGCACGACGTCTCCGTCACCGACGACTGGACCCGTCGGGAATCCGCGTCGGATGTTCTGGCGTCGATACCGCAACCGAGCGGAATGGGCGAGCGAGGCACGTTCCGGTATTCGAGCCTCAACTATCTGCTCGTGCAGGCCGTGGTCGAGCAGGTCTCCGCCGGGCAGTATGCGGATGCCGTCCGCCGGTACGTTCTCGATCCTGCGGGCGCGTCGGGCACCATCACCGATCCCGACGCCTTCACCGCGGCCGTCCCGGACGGTCACGTTCCGTTCTTCGGGACCTCCAGGTCGGTGGACGTGGGCGTGGATTCGGCGGGGCTCGGTTACGGATACCTGGCCGGGACGATCGAGGACCTCGGCCGGTACGCGTCGTGGCGGCTGGACAACCTGGGCGATCCCGTGGTGGCCGAGACCGGTCACGGCACGGCGTACGGCGACGGTCTGTACAACGAGGACATCGATGGTCACGACGTGTGGTGGCACTCGGGTGCGGTGCCCGGCTACTACACCTACGTCGCGTTGGTGCCGGGGGAGGACCGCGCAATCGTGCTGGCCACCAACCGGTATGGCGAGATCGAGGCCGAGCGTGTGGCGGCCGTCGGCAGAAACGTGACGACTCTGGTGCTCGACGGGTCCGCGTCGGATCTGCCGTCGTCGATGGCGCCGGCGGTGTTGGGCACCCTGCTCGGACTCGCGACTGCTCTGCTGGCGGCGTCGGGATGGTCGGTCGTGCGTGGAACGAGAGAGCGCTCTGCTGTGGGTGCGATCGTTCGGAGCGTCGCCGCTGTCGTGGTGGGAGGGGCAGTGATCGTCGGCGTCCTGATCGGTGTCCCGGCTTTGGCGGGCGGTACGTTGTCGGCGATGTGGTTGTGGGCGCCGGACGTGACCGTTGCGTTCTGGGTGTTGCTCGCGGCGGTCTTCGTCGCCACCGTAGTTGTGGTCATAAAATCCGCGGCCGGGTACCGAAAACTGCGTTCTCGCACTGCCGAGGGGTGACGAGCAGGCCCTGCTCGGCGACGCCGACGGGGCTACCGATGGGTAACTAAGCCGTACCCAACACTGCCCCGCACGGACTCGCGTCGGCAAGTTTAAAGTTGGAGGTGGACGCATCCAAAAGACGACGTTGAAACAGAGGCAAAGGCGAACATGACAGCAAAACAGCCGACCATCATCTACACCCTGACCGACGAGGCGCCGATGCTGGCGACTCACGCGTTTCTGCCGGTCATACGTGCTTTTGCCAGCGCGGCCGAGATCAACGTCGAATCCAGTGACATCTCTGTCGCCAGCCGCATCCTCGCCGAGTTCCCCGATTACCTGAACGAAGACCAGCGCGTCACGGACAACCTGGCCGAGCTCGGGCGCCTCACCCAGGACCCCGACACCAACATCATCAAGCTGCCGAACATCAGCGCCTCGGTCCCTCAGTTGCTCGCAGCCATCAAGGAGCTGCAGGACAAGGGCTATGCCATCCCGGATTACCCGGGCAACCCGAAGACCGACGAAGAGCGCGAGATCCGCGACCGCTACACCAAGTGTCTCGGCAGTGCAGTGAACCCTGTTCTGCGTGAAGGCAACTCGGATCGCCGCGCACCGAAGGCCGTGAAGGAATACGCCCGCAAGCACCCGCACAGCATGGGTGAATGGTCGCCCGCGTCGCGCACACACGTTGCACACATGCGTCACGGCGACTTCTACCACGGCGAGAAGTCGATGACGGTCGACGGCGACCGTGAGGTGAAGATGGAGCTGCTGACCGAGAGCGGCAAGACCGTCGTCCTCAAGGAGAAGGTGTCGCTGACCGACGGCGACGTCATCGACAGCATGTTCATGAGCAAGAAGGCGCTCATCGAGTTCTACGAAGAGCAGATGGAGGACGCCTACAAGACGGGCATCATGTTCTCCCTGCACGTCAAGGCCACGATGATGCGGGTGTCGCACCCCATCGTCTTCGGTCACGCGGTGAAGGTCTTCTACAAGGACGCGTTCGCCAAGCACGGCGAGCTGTTCGAGGAGCTCGGCGTCAACGTCAACAACGGCCTCTCGGATCTCTACAGCAAGATCGAGTCCCTCCCCAGCGCACAGCGTGAGGAGATCATCGACGATCTGCACAAGTGCCACGAGAAGCGCCCCGAGCTGGCCATGGTCGACTCGGCACGCGGCATCTCCAACTTCCATTCGCCCAGCGACGTCATCGTCGACGCATCCATGCCCGCGATGATTCGCAGCGGCGGCAAGATGTGGGGAGCGGACGGACGGCCGAAGGACACCAAGGCAGTCAGCCCCGAGTCGACGTTCTTCCGGATCTACCAGGAGATGATCAACTTCTGCAAGACCAACGGGGCGTTCGACCCCACCACGATGGGCACCGTTCCCAACGTCGGTCTGATGGCGCAGAAGGCCGAAGAGTACGGCTCGCACGACAAGACGTTCGAGGTCCCCGAGGGTGGCGTCGCGAACATCACCGACCTGGCGACAGGTGAGGTCCTGCTGACTCAGGACGTCGAAGAGGGTGACATCTGGCGTCTGTGCATCGTCAAGGATGCGCCGATCCGCGACTGGGTCGCTCTGGCGGTGCGCCGCACCCGTGAGTCCGGCATGCCGGTCGTTTTCTGGCTGGACCCGTACCGCCCGCACGAGAACGAGCTGATCGGCAAGGTGCGCAAGTACCTGAAGGATCACGACACCGAGGGTCTGGACATCCAGATCATGTCGCAGGTCCGCGCCATCCGCTACACGATGGAGCGCCTCATCCGCGGGCTGGACACCATCTCCGCGACGGGCAACATCCTCCGCGACTACCTGACCGACCTGTTCCCGATCCTCGAGCTCGGCACGTCCGCCAAGATGCTCTCCATCGTTCCCCTGATGGCAGGCGGCGGACTGTACGAAACCGGTGCAGGCGGCTCGGCTCCGAAGCACGTCAAGCAGCTCATCGAGGAGAACCACCTCCGGTGGGACTCGCTGGGTGAGTACCTCGCCCTCGCGGTCAGCCTCGAAGACCTCGGCACCAAGACAGGCGGCAAGGCAACGGTTCTCGGCAAGGCGCTCGACGCTGCCACCGGAAAGCTCCTCGAGAACAGCAAGGGCCCGTCGCGCTCGACCGGCGAACTCGACAACCGCGGAAGCCAGTTCTACCTCGCCCTGTACTGGGCCGAGGAGCTCGCCGCACAGACCGAGGACGCGGATCTGGCGAAGCACTTCGAGCCACTGGCAAAGGCCCTGGCGGAGAACGAAGATCAAATCGTCAAGGAGCTCAACGACGCTCAGGGCGCAGCCGTGGACATCGGCGGATACTACTTCCCCGACCAGGAAGCCACCGCCGCCGTCATGCGTCCGAGCAAGACGTTCAACGAAGCTCTGGCCGGCTTCATCGCCTGACCCCACGTGAGCGGAACGGAGCCTGCGGGTCAGTCCGCAGGCTCCGCTCCCAGCACGCCAGGGCCTAGATGTCCGCTCACGAGCGGCGAGTACGTGCCACGGCGAAGCCTCCGACCATGAGGACCGCGGCAACGGTGAGGCCGAGAGTCGGGGCGGCCAGTGACAGCAGTAGAGGTACCGCAAAGCCGAGGTAGACGAAGCAGTAGTACACCGCTACGGCGCTGGAGAGATCGCCGCCCACCGGGATGTTGTTCTCGACGATCATCAGTCCGGAGACGAGCAGCATGCCGTAGCAGCTACCCAGCAGCACACACGCGAGAACGATCAGTCCGAGCGACACCGCGCCAGTAGTCGCCAATGCCGCTGCTGCCGAAGCGAAACCGACGCAGCCGAATGTGACTCCGGTGGCGACGGGGATCATGGCCCCTCGGCCGGCCAAGCGCCGAGCCGTCGGCTGCACGGCGATGCCGGTCCAGAGCGTCAGTGCAGCTACGGCTCCGGTGAACGCGACGGACAAGGAGCCGGTGACGTCGGAGATGTGCGGCGGCAAGGTCGCGAAAGCGACTGTCGCCGTGCCGAATACCCACGGCGCCCATGGTGCGACACCGGCGATGAACCAGCTCTGGCCGACGACGCCTGCCGTGGGCGCCTTCCGTTCGACTGCGCGCGCCCGTGTCTCGGGGACGCGCCACACCGATGCGCCCGTGGCGACCATCATCACCAGGTGGACCAGATAGGGCAGTACGTCGGGCATCGGTAGCCACTGTGCGATGAGTCCAGCGAACAATGCTCCGCAGCCGAAGCCCGCCGACAACGCGACCGCGGTACGACGCGCACCTGCGCCTGGACTGTCGCTGAGTTCCTTGATCCAGGCACCGCCTGCGGTGAAGGCCATGCCGGACGCGACACCGGCCAGCACGCGACCGAGATACAGCAGGCCGGGCATGTCGGCGCCGAGAGCGAGAATCACCGTCGACACCATCGCGACGCCGACCATCGGTCGGACGATCGCGCGGCGACCGACTCGATCCGAGAGTCTTCCGAAGTACAGTAACGACGGAATCAACCCCAGCGCATACGTGCCGAGCATCGCGGTGAACGCGGTGCTCGTCAGGCCGGACGTGTCCCGGTACACCAGCTGCATCGGAGCGAACTGGTTCGCACCCCAACTCACGGCGAACACAACGGCGACCACACGCATCCAACTCACGGGCATTCCCGTCATCCTTCCTCGCCGATGCTCCGGTCGATGTGGCAGACGTTGCCAGCGTCGACCGCGATTCTGTGTCGATTGTGGTCGTATGTTGCCCACTGCAGGAAAAGTAGGTTCACGACAATGAACGGTGGAGTCTGGGTGGGGCGATCGGCCAGGGCCATCGCCGACGACGTGCAACACGGGCGAGTTACCGCCCGCCGGGTCGTCTCCGAGCATCTGGCTGCGATCGAGCGCGGCAACGACAAGCTGAACGCGCTGGTCACCGTCTGCGGATCCGAGGCGTTGTCGGCGGCGGACGATCTCGATCGCCGGCGCAAGGCCGGGGAAACACTCGGCCCGTTGGCGGGCGTGCCGTTCAGCGTCAAGGACACCATCGCTACCGCCGGGGTCCGTACCACTGCCGGGTCGCGGGCATTGGCGTCGAACATCCCGGTGCACGACGCCGCTGCGGTGGTTGCGTTCAAGAACGCAGGCGCGGTTCTGGTGGGCAAGTCGAATGCTCCGGAATTCGGGTCGTGCGGTTTGACACGCAACGATCTGTTCGGCACGACGGCGAGTCCGCTGATCGCCGACGGGGTGCCGCGCTCTCCGGGTGGATCGAGCGGAGGTGAGTCGGCGTCGGTGGCGGCGGGGTTCAGTGTGCTGGGGTTGGGGACCGATTTCGGTGGTTCGGTTCGGTGGCCGGCTCATTGCACAGGGTTGATGTCCGTGCGCCCGACACAGGGCCGGATCGACGGAACCGGGCAGCTTCCCGGTGTGCTCGACGATGGGCATGTGCTGGTGAACCCGGTAACAGCGCACGGAGTCATTCAGACGATAGGTCCACTTGCACGGAATCTGGGCGATGTGAAGCTCGCACTCGACGTGCTTTCCGGCCCGTCGTGTTCGCGTCCGGCAGATGCGCCCACCGTCACGTGGGCTTCGGGGGACGGCACGGTTCCTGTCGATGTCGAGATCGTCGATGCAGTCCAGGCTGCGGCGGCCGCGCTGGGTGCACGACGCTACGAGGGCGGCGCTCTGGCGCAGGCGAATTCACTGTTCGGCGCACTGCGTGCCACAGAGTCGCACTCCGATGTTCGGGCCATGGTCGGCGACCGCATGGATCTGCTCACCGACGAGTTCCGATCCACCCTCGAGGCTCCGCGGGTCTCGGGCGCGGAGGAGTTGTGGGCGACACGGGCGAAGCTGATCCGGCAGTTCAGAGCTGAGATGGGTGATGTTCTGCTGATGCCGGTGGCGTCGATTCTGGCCCCGCCGGTGGGGCTCGAACGCTTCTCCGTGGACGGCCGAGAGTTGACGTGGATGGATGCCCTCGCGAGCTCACGCGCCATCAGCGTGCTCGGTCTCCCGTCCGTGACGGTACCGATAGCCCGCGCACGCAACGGTTTGCCGATCGGTATTCAGATCATCGCTCAGCCCTGGCGTGAGTGCGACGCTTTCGCGGTGGCCGAGACACTCGCCCGCCCCTGAAGCGGAAGGGCGGGCGAGACCGAGTCAGATGACTGCGCGCTTGCGCAGGTCGACGATGTCGTCGGCGCTGAGGCCGAGTTCGGTGAGTACCTCGACGGTGTCTGCGCCGAGTGCGAGCGGCGGCGCACTCTTGACCGGCAGCGTTTTGCCGTCGACCCAGAACGGGCCACGCACGACGGGCGTTCGACGTCCGTCGGGGGTCTCGGTGTCCTGCACCATGTTCAGAGCACGCACCTGCGGGTCGGCGAAGACTTGGTCGATGGTGTGAATCGGGCCGCACGGTATTCCGACCGCACGCATTGCGGTGATCCATTCCGCCGCGGTCTTGGCCGTCAGGAGTTCGAGAATTTCTTTGGTCAGGCTGTCGCGGTGCTGTAGGCGGAGTTTGCCGTCCGCGTATTCGGGCTTGTCGGCGAGCTCGGGCGCGCCGAGTACCGAAGTGAGCGCTGTCCAGTGCTTTTCGGTTCCAGTGGCGATGGTGATGGGAAAATCGGCGGTGTCGAAGACGCCGTACGGTGAGATGGACGGGTGAGTGTTGCCGGTGGGCTGCGCCACACGGCCGGTGCTGATGTAGTTCTGTGCCTGAAACGTCATGATAGAGATTGCGGACTCGAGTAGGGAGGTCTCGACGCGTCGTCCGCGTCCGTCGCGTTCACGCGCTGCAAGCGCTGCGGAGATTCCGAGCGCGGCGTAGATGCCGGACACCGTGTCCACGATCGGAATTCCGACGCGCATCGGTGCGCTGCCTGCATCGCCGGTCACCGACATCAGGCCGGACATTCCCTGCGCGACCTGATCGAGCCCGGCGGCGAGGTGATCCGGCCCGACGGGTCCGAACCCGCTGACGCTCATGATGATCAACCGCGGATTCTCGCGTTCGAGTTCGTCGGGGTCCAGTCCCATGTCGACCAGCACGCCGGGCCGGAAGTTCTCGATCAGCACATCCGCATCGAGGACCAAGCGCCGCAGTATCTCTCGGCCGTCGTTGCTCCTGAAGTCCACGGCGACAGATCGTTTGCCGCGGTTGACCGAGGTGAAGTACAGACTTCGCTCGTCCTCGAACGGTGGCCACTGACGTGAACTGTCGCCGGTGCCGAGTGGTTCCACCTTGATCACCTCGGCGCCGAAGTCCGACAGCAGTGATGTGCACAACGGGCCGGCGAGTGCCCTGGTGAGATCGAGAACTTTCGTCCCGCTGAGTAATCCGTCCATCGAAAGTATCCCTCGCTCGTCTCGTCCACTGGTATGCCCTCAGACGATGGCCGAGGCACCGGGGGCGGCGCGACGGCGACATTGCACAACGACGACGCCGACTTTTCGGCGCTATGTGTGCCCGGGCAGCCAGTCCGTTGCTTATAACCTGAGTCCAGGCGAGTGAACGGAGGATCGAGCGATGCGTGAGATATCACCTCAGTTGTACGCATGGCTGCAAGCCGGAGACGATGCCGCGCTGGCGACCGTGACCCGCACGTGGCGATCGTCCCCTCGCAGGCCGGGCGCTGCTATGGCGGTGAACCGCCGTGGCGAGGTGATCGGCAGTGTGTCCGGCGGATGTATAGAAAGCGCGCTGTACGAGACGGCTCGGGACGTACTTGCCGACGGCAACTCGCGCGTCGAGATATTCGACGTCACCGACGACGACGCATACGGCGTCGGGTTGACGTGCGGGGGACGCATCGAGGTACTGGTGGAGTTCGTCCATCACGGGGATTCTCCGATGTCGGACGTGTGCCGCCGACTTGCTGCGGACGAACCGGTTGCCGTGTTGACCACCCTCGCCACGGGCATGCCGTCACGGCATCTGATCGTCGACGCCAAGTCTGCCTCGGGGGATCTGCACCTGACACGGACGCAGGTTCGGGACATCATCGCCAGGCTCGAATACGGTGAGTCCGACGTGTTCGTCGCAGCGGCCGGGACGCTGGCCGATAGTGACGTTCTTGTCGACTTCCACCGGCCACTGCCACGCATGTATGTTTTCGGGGCAATCGACTTCGCAACGGCTGTCAGCACACTCGGTGTGTTCGCCGGGTATCACGTCAGCGTGATCGACGCCCGGCCAGTCTTCGCGACACGTGCGAGATTTCCGTCGGCGCACGAGGTGATCGTCCGGTGGCCGGACAAGTTCTTGGCAGAGGCTCCCATCGATTTGCGAACGGTGATCGTCGTCCTCACCCACGACGAGAAATTCGACATCCCGTTGCTGAACATCGCCCTGCGTTCCGACGCCGGGTATGTGGGCGCGATGGGCAGTCGGTCCACCCATGCGCGACGGGTGGATCTACTGCGCGAGCGAGGAATCGACGCACAGCAGCTCGCCCGCCTGCACTCGCCTATCGGACTCGATCTGGGAGCTCGAACTCCCGCAGAGACTGCGTTGTCGGTGATGGCGGAGGTCACCAAGACGGTACGTGGTTCCAGTGGCGACGAACTGCGCTTCGGCCGCGGACCGATTCACGGGCTCGTTTCGTCTGCTTGACCTGTTGTCCTGCCGCGCGGGGCAGTGAGCGTTAGGATCGACGTTTCCCCCGCGAACGAAAACCGAGGTGCCAGCCCAGTGTCCGTACCCATTCTGGACAGCGAGATTCCACTCGAAGAGCTGCTTCGATCGGCGCTGTTGCCGTCCTCCTCGGTCGTCGTGGGAGATGTCGACGGGGTGGCAGTACACGGGGTCGGGTTCATGGCGGTTCCGGACATCGGGCCGTGGCTCCGGAGTGGTCAGCTGTTGATCACGTCTCCGCGCACGCTCGGCCTGCTGACCGAGGCGGCGTCGACGTTCGTTGGGCGTCTGAGCTCGCGTGGAGTCGTGGCGCTGGCGGTGCAGTTCAACAGTGACGGCTGGAATCTCGAACCGGAGATGATCGATGCCGCTGCACAGCTCGAGCTTCCGATCATCGCCTATCACGGCGACGGCGACCACCCACTCGCCCGCGGTCGAGCGCGCATCGAAGCGGCGCAAGTCGGCGCGATGTTCGAAGCCGAGCGCATCAGAAAGCTGTTGGTCGACATCGTCATGGCAGGAGGTGGCCTGACGGATCTGGCCGAGGTAGCGTCGCGTGAGTTGAACGGCACCGTCTTGCTGACCACGTCCGACGGCCGCGAGATCTGTCGAGCGGGCGATGCGGGCGGACGCAGGAGGTTGTCGACCAGTCCCGCCCTCGACTCGACGGGGCGGCTCCGAACCGACACCGTCGAAGGCGGTCTCGGCATGCACGTCTTCGACGGCCACGCCAGTGCGGTCGCGGCCGTCTCCGCCAACCACATCGACCACGGGCGAATGGCGCTGTTCGCGTGGGACCGCGAGATGGCCGAACACGACCTGTACCTAGTGGAGCGCGCGGCTGCGGTGTGTGCACTGGTGGTGACTCGTCAGCAGGCAGTGGCGTCGGTCGAGGAACGGCACCGGGCAAACTTCATTCACGATCTGATGTTGGGTCGTGCCGGAGACTCGGATCACGTTGTCTCGCATGCCAAGACGTTCGGCTGGGATTTCGACAGGCCCTTGGTCATCGTCAGTATCGAACCTGATCCGGTGGTCGACGAATCGTCGAGTTCGGTGCACCGACTTCCTGTCGTCGATCGTCAGGCGATGGCGTTCTCCGGCGCGATCGCGCACCGGGACCCCGGCGCGGCGGTGACGGCACTGACTGGAGAAACGGTCATAGTCATGGGCGTCGGGTCCGACACGATGGCATTGGTGCGGGATTTGGTGAACGTCGTTCGCGGCGAAGGTGGCGGCGGCAGAAGGCCGTTCAGTGTGGGAGTATCGCGCACTGCGGGCTCGACCGACGGCGTTCCGTCCTGTTACAGCCAGGCTCGCACGGCGTTGACTGTCGGTCGTCGCATTTCGGGTCAATGGTCGCTCACGAATTTCGACGACCTGGGTGTCTACCGCCTGTTGTCGCTCGTGGAGGACGAGGACGAGCTCGAGAACTTCGCGCGAGAAACGCTGCGTGAGCTGACCGAGGACACTGCGGAGGCGCAGGACATGCGAAACACACTCGAAGCGCTACTGGCAACGAACATCAATATCGCGGAGACCGCCCGGAAGCTCCATTTCCACTACAACACACTGCGTTACAGGGTTGTGAAGCTGGAGAAAATCCTGGGCTCGTTCACCGAGCAGCCGGAATTGCGGTTGGACCTGTCTTTAGCACTGAAGATAATCGCGATGCGCGGCATCAATCACTAAATCTGCCAATCCGAGCCCGCTCGATCTGTCAGATTGTCATCACTCGGGCCCTCTCCGCCTGTAATAACGTTCAGGTTCACCACGGGGCGATCTGTGAGCTGGAACACAGAACGCGGGCGCCCTCCTCTTCGTGAAAGGCTGAACATGCCGATTTGGACGTTGCATGGGGATGGCAAGACGGTGGCGCCGGGTGAAGTCGTCGCTCCCGGTGAACGGCTCAGCTGGGGGCGGACCATCGGACTCGGTGGCCAGCACGTCGTATCGATGTTCGGTGCGACGTTCGTGTTTCCGATCATCATGGGTCTGAATCCGCAACTGGCAGTGATGATGTCAGGGTTCTGTACCATCTTCTTCCTTCTGGTGGTCAAGGGCCGGATTCCGAGTTATCTCGGAACGTCCGCTGCGTTCGTCGGCGGCATCGCCGCGATTCGGGCGCAGGGTGGCACCTCGGCGGAGGTCACCGGTGCGATCCTGGTGTCCGGCCTCGTGCTCGGGCTCATCGGCGTCGCTGTCCACTTCCTCGGCGGCCGCCTCATCTTCAAGTTGCTTCCGCCCGCCGTCACCGGGGCGGTGGTCATGTTGATCGGCTTCAACCTCGCACCGGTGGTGGCCGGCCTCTACTGGCCGCAGGACCAATGGATCGCGCTGTTCGTGATGGCAGCGTTGATCATCATGTCCGTCGCGCTTCGCGGCTTCATGGGTCGGATCGCGATCTTCCTCGCGTTGATCCTCGGTTACGCCGCGTCGTGGGCGCTCGACCGTCTCTCCGGGCCGATAACGTCGTACGACGCGAACGTCGGCGAGATCACCGAGCACTTCCGCGTCAACTGGGACCCTGTTGTGTCGGCCTCCTGGTTCGGTCTACCGCCGTTCTCCGACGAGGCCAACGGTGTCGTCGGCATCCACGCCCCGTCGTTCAGCCTCACGTTCGTCGTACTGGTTCTGCCCGGTGTCATCGCGTTGATCGCGGAGAACGCTGGTCACGTCAAAGCTGTCGCGGAAATGACCAAGGAGGACCTCGACCCGTACATGGGCCGTGCGTTGGCCGGTGACGGGTTCGCCACGGCAATCGCCAGCGGCGTCGGTGGCTCACCGACGACCACTTACGCCGAGAACATCGGCGTCATGGCCGCTACGCGCGTCTATTCCACCGCCGCGTACACCGTGGCCGGCATCGTTGCCATGCTGCTGGGTTTCTCGCCCAAGTTCGGCGCGTTCATCTCGGCCACCCCGGGCGGTGTGCTCGGCGGCATCACCGTTGTCCTCTACGGCATGATCGGCCTGCTCGGAGCCAAGATCTGGAAGGAGAACGGCGTCGACTTCGGCAACCCGCTGAACATGATGCCCATTGCTGCCGGCCTGATCATCGGTATCGGCGACGTGTCCCTGACGTTCAGCGACACCTTCTCCCTCGGCGGCATCTCGCTCGGCACGATCGTCGTGATCCTCATGTACCACTTGTGCCGATTCGTCGGAGCCCGCAATCCCGAGTTGGACCGTTATACATCGGGCACGTCCGAGGGATCGACACCGAGCAAACAACTGACCTGATTGTGACAGGCATCGTGCGTGACTGTTGTCACAAGTAGACAAGTTACCTCCGTTTCCGGACAGGCAGGATCGAGACATGAAACCGTCGCCGCTGACATACCACCGGCCCACCACGATCCCGGAGGCGTGCCGGATACTCGCCGAGGTCTCGTATGAGGGCAAGGTCATGGCGGGTGGTCAGTCACTCGTCCCGCTGCTGTCGATGCGGTTGGCCGCACCGGCGCACATCGTGGACATCGGAGCGGTGCGAGACCTCGATTCGATTGTTGCCTCCGGTGATTCGGGCGTCGAGTTCGGCGCGCTGGTCACGCACTCCGTACTGCACGATCACCCTGCAGCCCGAGAAGTTCAGCCGTTGTTGAGCCGAGGCCTGCATCTGGTGGCGCATCCGACGATTCGCAACCGCGGCACCACCGTCGGATCGATCGTGCACGCGGATCCCTCGGCCGAGATGCCGGCCGTGCTGTCGCTGCTCGGCGGAGAGGTCACGGTGCAGTCGACGCGGGGTCAGCGCGTGATCGCGTCCGCCGACCTGTTCGCCGGGCCGCTCGAGAGCACGCTCGAGCCCGACGAGATCGCTCTGGCCGTGCGCGTACCGGCAGGGCGAGCGGGAGTCGGTACCGCTATCGACGAGATTGCCCGACGGCACGGCGACTACGCGTTGGTCGGTGTCGCGGCCCAGGTGGAAGTGGTGGACGACTACGTCGTCACCGCGAAGATGACATACATTTCGGCAGGAGAGCTCGGTCTCGTCGTCGATTACAGCGACACCCTGGCCGGGGCGTCGGCGACCGACGAGCGTGACCCCAAGTGGCGTGCGCTGGGCGAGCTGGCCCGCGACACCGTCGAGACCGACGCCGACATCCATGCCACGGCCGCTTACCGTTCTCAGCTGGTGTCTGCGCTGACCAGTCGAGTCGGACTCGCGGCGGCCGCGGACGCACGCACACTCGTGAGGAGCAGAACCAATGCCTGACAAAACCATCGACGATCAGCTCGCGGAGCTGCAGGCCGACACCGGCGAGCATCACGTCGCCGTCACGTTCACGCTGAACGGCGTCACCGAAACCGCGGTCCTGCCGTCTCGGACCCTGGCGTCGGATGCGATTCGACATCACCTGCGCCGCACCGGAACACACGTCGGCTGCGAGCACGGTGTGTGCGGGGCGTGCACGGTGTTGCTGGACGGCAAGCCTGTCCGATCCTGCCTCGTGCTCGCAGCGGGCTTGGAAGGCCACTCGGTGACGACGGTGGAGGGACTCGTCGAACCCGACGGCACGCTGCACCCGGTGCAGCAGGCGTTCAAGGACTGCCACGGTCTTCAGTGTGGTTTCTGTACTCCGGGATTCGTCACGACGATCGCGGCATTCCTCGAGGACAACCCGAATCCGACGCACGACGAAGCGACCGATGCCATTGCCGGAAACTTGTGCCGCTGTACCGGATATCAGAACATTCGTGCATCGGTGCTCCGCGCCGCCGAGATCAAACGTGAACGGGCGGGGGAGTTCCCGCTCGGCGTCGACGACGAAGCCACCCGTGACGCGCTCGACCGTAAGGTCCGCGGCGCGACTGCACCTGTCGGTGGAAAGGCGGGGAGGGCATGACAACCCAGATCGACACCGCGCACGTGGTAGGCGCGTCGGAGAAGTTCTTCGGCAAGCCCATTCCGCGGGAGGAGGACACGCGTCTGCTCAGTGGGCAGGGCCGTTACCTCGACGACCTCGGCCACGGCGCGCTGATCGCGGCGTTCGTGCGTTCCCCGCACGCGCACGCGAAAATAATCGACATCGACATCGATCCGGCGCTCGATGTGGCAGGCGTTCACGCCATCTACATCTACGACGATCTGGTCGACGATTCGGAGGAGATGGCGGAGAATCTGCCACTGCTTATTCCGCATCCCGCGATCGTCGCCGCGCGCAACGGATATCCGCTGGCCAAGGACGAGGTCAACCACGTCGGTGAGGCCATCGCCATGGTCGTCGCGGACAACCGCTACATCGCCGAGGATGCGTGCGCGAAGATCGACGTGACGTACGAGATGCTCGACCCTGTTGTGGGTATCGACACCGCGCGCACTGCCGCCAAGGCGGTCCACGCCGATGTGCCGGACAACGTCGCGGCACGGCTACAACACGGATTCGGCGATGTCGACGCCGAACTGGCGGCTGCACCCAACCGTCTGACATTGGATCTCGAGATCGAGCGGTCCGCCTCGATGCCCATGGAAGGCAAAGGCGTCTACGCCCGCTGGGACGGCGACGAGAACGTACTGACGTTCTGGACGTCGACGCAGACCTCCACGTCCGCGCGCGCCGCCATCGCAGCTCGACTCGGCATGGCACTGAACAAAGTTCACTGCATCGCGCCCGATGTCGGCGGCGGTTTCGGTGTCAAGATCGTCCATCCCTGGCCGGAGGAGGTCATGGTCACCTGGGCTGCCCGACGCCTCGGCCGCGCCGGCGTATCCAACGAGGTCAAGTGGGTTGAGGACCGCCGTGAGCATTTCATCTCGAGCGCCCACGAGCGTGGCCAGATCCAGAAGGTCGAGATCGGTTTCGACGACGACGGACATCTGCTCGCTTTCGACTTCACGTTCTGGCACGACAACGGCGCGTACCTGCCCTACGGCATCATCGTCATGATCAACACGGCCACACAGGTGCTGGGACCGTACAAGCCGAAGTCCTTCCGCGTCGACGCGTACTCGCTCTATACCAACACGGTGCTGGTCACGCCGTATCGCGGCGCCGGACGGCCTCAGGCGGTGTTCGCGATGGAACGTGCGATGGACGCCATCGCCGATCATCTCGACAAGGACAAGATCGCCGTTCGTGAGATCAATTTCGTTCGGCCCGAGGACATGCCGTACGACTTCGGGCTGATGTTCCAGGACGGGCGCCCGTTGATCTACGACACGGGCGACTACCAGGCCGGCATCGACAAACTCAAGAAGCTCGTCGACTGGGATGGCTTTCCCGAGTACCAGAGGAAGGCGCGAGCCGAGGGTCGTACTGTCGGCATCGGTATCGGCGCGTACGTCGAAGGAACCGGACCGGGACCGTACGAGGGCGCACATGTTGTCGTCGAGACGTCCGGCAAGGTCAAGGCCGCGACGGGGTTGACGACGCAGGGGCAGGGACATCAGACCGCGTTCGCGCAGATTGTCGCCGACGACCTGGGCGTGAAGGTGTCCGACGTCGAGATCGTCACCGGCGACACCCGTCGCTTCGGCTACGCCGTCGGTACGTTCGCCTCACGTGGTGCGGTGATGTCGGGTTCGGCGTTTCATGTCGCGGCGCAGATGGTCGCTGAGAAGGCGAAGAATGTGGCGTCGGGAATCCTCTCGGTGGATCCGAGTGATCTGGAGCTGCGCGAGGGACATGTGTGTGTGGTCGGCACCGAACCCGGTGTCGACGGGACATCGGTACCTCTCAGCGTCGTCGCGGTGCTGTCGAATCCGCTGCGCTACGCCTTCGACAAGGAATCCAAGCTGGCCACGGGTTTCGCCAAGACCAACCCGGACATGACGAAACCGCCGATTGCGGAGGGCGACCAGCCTGGGCTCGAAGCCACCGGGTACTACTCGCCGCCGCACTCGACCTTCGCGTCTGGGGTGCACGCTGCCATCGTCGAAACCGATCCGATCACCGCCGAGATCACCGTGCTGCGGTACGTCGTCATTCATGATTGCGGCAATGTCATCAATCCCCGCATCGTCGAAGGACAGGTCCAGGGTGCAGTGGCGCAGGGCATCGGCGGAGCGTTGTACGAGAAGATCGTCTACGACGAGCACGGGCAGATGCTCAACGCCTCCTACATGGACTTTCTGATGCCGTTCGTCACCGAGATGCCGAACACGTTGGAAATGGACCATACGGTGACGCCGTCGGGCCTGAACCCATTGGGAATGAAGGGTGCAGGCGAAGCGGGCGTGATCCCCACCAGCGCCGTCATCGCCGCAGCCATCGAGAACGCCGAAGGCATCCCCATCACATCCATGCCTATCTCACCGTCGGAGTTGTTCGAGCTCCGCCTCGCGCACCAGTCAGCACAGGAGAATTCATGAGAATCGCCGGCACCGCACAGCTCACGGCACCTCGCGAGGAGGTGTACGACAACCTGCAGGACGGACGCGTACTCGCCGCGACCATTCCCGGGGTGCAGTCACTCGAACAGCTGACGGACAACCACTACAAGCTGTCCATCATGGCCGGAGTCGCGTCCATCAAGGGAGTGTACGACGGTGAAGTCGTTCTCTCGCAACAGGATCGGCCCCATTCGTTCGTCATGACGGCGTCTGGCGCGGGTGCCCCGGGAACGGTAAAAGCCGACGTCACGGTCACCCTGACCGAGAACGAGGGCGGCACCCTGCTCTCCTACGACGCCGACGCGGTCGTCGGAGGAATGGTCGGAGGCGTCGGGCAGCGCATGATCACCGGCGTCGCGAAGAAGATGGCCGGAGTGTTCTTCAAGAGCATCGACGGGGTCATCGCCAACGGCATTCCGTCGTCGACACCCGAGGCCGCACCGGCCGGTGAAACGGATGCGGCGCAGCCGGACCGGCAGGTCGCAGCAGCATCTGCACCCTCCGTGGCCGTGGCGAGTGCGGGGGGTGCGGACATCCGTACCGTCGTGGTCAGCGCTGCCCTGGGAGCCGCCATCGCCCTCACCGGTGTAGTCATCGGCGGCGTACTCGGACGGTCGAAATAGGTCTGCACTTCAACCGTTCCCCCGTCCGACACTCACTCCGCCCGACGTTCGCTCCGGAAACCGGGGTCCCACTCCATGCTGAACGCCCCGAACCCGTCCGGTTCGGGGCGTTTTTCGTGCCTGTTCACTGGATGCCGAAGACCGCCCGCAGTGTTGGGCAAAATCTGCCAACGACTACGTGATGCACACGCTGTGAAATGGCATTACACGCCAGCGACTACACGGAGGCAGCAGTGGATTCCAGGAAGATTCGGATCGGTATCGACACCGGTGGCACGTTCACCGACATCGTCGCGGTCGACGACGAGACCGGCGCCATCGTCACCACCAAGACACCCTCGACGCCGGCAGACCCCGCGGAGGGATTCCTCACCGGCATCGAGAAGGTGCTCGAGAAGCTCGGTGAGAGCGGTGAGAGTATCGGCGCGGTCAGCCACGGCACGACGGTTGCTACCAACAAGCTGCTCGAGGGCAAGGTAGAGAACCTGGGGTTCATCACCACCGAGGGCTACGAGCACGTGCTCGAGATCGCCCGTCAGTCGGTGCCCGACGGCTACGGCAACTCCTACTTCTGGGTCAAGCCCGATCGCATCGTTCCGGCGGACAGAGTCAAAACCGTCGGTGGTCGTCTTGCGTTCGACGGCCGCGAGATTCGTCCACTCGACGAGGCAAGTGTCCGCACCGCTGCTCAGTTCTTCAAGGATCGCGGGATCATGACGATCGGGGTGTGCCTGATGCATTCCTATGCCGACCCGTCCCACGAGGAGCGGGTCCGCGACATCCTCGACGAGGTGTTCCCGGAAGCGACGGTGAGCATTTCGAGCCAGGTTCTGCGCGAATACCGCGAGTACGAGCGGTCCATCACGACACTCGTCGATGCTGCCGTGAAGCCGAACATCCGCAACTACGTGAACAACATCGCCAACCGGCTGCGTGAGTTCTCCACTGCCGACGGTGAAGCCCGAGACATCCCCTTCTACGTCATGAAGTCCAACGGCGGCGTGCTCTCGGCCAAAGAGGTCGTGCACCAGCCGATCACGACGGTCTTGTCCGGTCCGGCAGCGGGTGCCCTCGGTGCAGCACTGATCGCCGACGCTGCAGGCGTCGACCAAGTTCTCACGTGTGACGGCGGTGGAACATCGACCGACGTCACCGTTGTCGTACAGGGCGAGCCTGCGCTGACCACCGAGGGACGCGTCGGGAACTATCCGTCGAAGATTCCGATGATCGACGTCGTGACCGTTGGTGCAGGCGGCGGGTCGATTGCCTGGATGACTCCCGAGCGCACCCTTCGCGTCGGACCTCAGTCGGCCGGTGCTGATCCGGGACCGTTGTGCTACGGCAAGGGCGGCAGCGAGCCGACCATCACCGACGCCCACGTGCTGCTCGGCCGGATCCCACCGCACTTGCTCGGTGGTGAGATTCCACTCGACACCGAGCTCGCTCGAAAAGGGCTGGAGCAGTTGGCGACAGAGTTGAAACTCGGGTTCGAGGAGTGCGCCGTCGGTATCCTCGAGGTGTCGGCGTGGAACCAGGCGAATGCGTTGCGGCAGATCACCGTCAAGCGTGGTCTCGACGTCAGGGATTTCACCCTTGTCACCTTCGGTGGTTCGGGCTCGCTCCTCGCGTGCAGGCTCATCGACATTCTCGGTCTCAAGGACGTGCTGGTACCACTCGACCCGGGCAACGTGTCGGCATTCGGACTGCTCACCGTCGACGTGCGCAACGACTACGTCCAGACGCACGTCGGTCGTCACGACCGGTTGCAGGTCGCCGAGCTGCAGGAGCTGTTCGATGCACTGGCCGGCAAGGCCGAGATCGCCCTCGCCGACGAAGGTTTCGACGAGACGCAACGCCGGTACGCGCGCACTGCCGACCTCCGGTACATGGGCCAGGCGTTCGAGGTCCGCGTTCCTGTCGGCGACGGGCCCATCACGCCCGAACTCATGGACGCGTCCGCCGAGGCGTTCCACGAGGCGCACCGCGAGCTGTATGGTTACGACTTCCGCGGCGACCACGCTCAGCACGTGGAGTGGGTCAACCTGCGAGTCAGCGGAATCGGGCCCATTCAGCGTCCGGCCGCCCGTACGGTTGCAGCCGGTTCAGGTTCCGAGTCTGCCCGAACCGGTTCCCGTAAGTCCTACTTCGACTCCTGGGTGGATACCACCGTCTACGACCGTGCTCGCCTGGGTGCTGGTGACACGATCGACGGTCCAGCCGTCATCGAGGAATTCAGCTCCACCGTCCCGATCCACCCCGGATTCTCGGCGCGAATCGACACCCACGGAAACATCCGCATCTCCAAGACTTTCGACTCGAACGGAGCGAAGTGATGACTGCTGTACTCGATGCTGCGGCCGCGACCGCAGCCAAGCCCTACCGACTGACCGAGACCGACGGTGCGATCCCGGACCCGATCCTCGTCGAGATCGTCGCAGGCTACCTTGCCAGCGTCGAAATGGAGGTCGAGACGTCCATCTCGCGGACCTCCCGTTCGCCGATGATCCGCGATGCCCACGACTTCCGTGCCGGCATCCACGATCGCAATCTGCGTAAGTTGACGGGTCGTTCGTACTCTGCGTTGGTGCACCCCATCGCCCGTGATTTCCCCCTGGAGACGATGAAGCCCGGAGACGTCTATTTCCACAATGACGTCTACCTGTCCGAAGGCGGAATCGGCCACCTCCCTGACCTCTGCGTCACGGTCCCGGTGTTCGCTCGTACCACTCCCGATTCGGAACCGAAGGTGGTTGCCTTCGTGCAGGCCTTCGGGCATCACGACGACATCGGCGGCTGCTGCCCGGGCTCCATGCCGTCCGGTGCGACGACCGTGTACGAAGAAGGGTTGATGGTTCCGCCCATCAAACTCTGGGATCAGGGAGTGGCCAACGAGGCAGCTCTGCGCATCATGACGCGCAACTCCCGCATGCCCGACGCTTTGGCCGCCGATCTGGATGCCGAATGCTCGGCGTGCCTGATGGGTGCGCGTCGACTGACCGAGTTGTTCGAGCGTTACGGCGTGGACACCATCGAATCCTGCTTCGACGCGATGATGGACGCGACCACCGAGACGTACCGCCGTGAGATTCTGAGCAAGATTCCGGTTGGTGAGTACACGTGGGAGGACTACGCGGAGCACGACGGCGTCGACGAGCCCATGCTGCACACTCAGCGCATCACCTTGACGAAGACGAGGCCCGAGGACGAGGGCGGCGAGCGGCTGATCCTCGACTTCACCGGGACCGGCCCGCAGGCGAAGGGGCCCATCAATCACTGTGGTGACTACGCGGACGGCAACTTCCTGATCAAGTGGCTCGCGCCGATTCTGCGCAATCTCGCCGACACACCCGAGCGCATGGCCGAACTCGACGTCAACGAGGGAGTCGTGCCGCTGATCGAGATGAAGTTCCCCGAGAAGGGAACGCTCATCACCCCGATTTTTCCGGCTCCGACGAACGCTCGAACGTTCGTGATCCTGCGTCTGCTCGGTGTCCTGTCCGGTGTGGTCGCCAAGGCCGTCGACGGCAACATGCCGGCCGATCAGGAGACGATTCGGTACACCGGTGTCTACGGCGAGGACTTCGACGGGCACTCATACCTGATGCGCGAGGTTCTCGGCGGCGGTTCTGGTGGCCGGTATTACGCGGACGGCGAGGACACTATCCACGTCGTGCCGGATTCGCGAAACCTCCCTACCGAATTCAGTGAGAGCCGTTTCCCGTTCATCGTCGAAAAGCTCGGATTGGCCGTCGATTCCGGCGGTGCCGGACGGTATCGCGGTGGTCTGGGGTACGAGAAGCACATCCGGATGCTGAAGGACGCGCACTTCATGTCCATCGCGGACCGTTCGATCCTGGCCTGCTGGGGTGTCAAAGGCGGCAAAGCCGGTCGACCGTTCTCGGTGGTGCTCGACCCTGACGGCCCTAACGAACGTGAGTTCGACGCACTCACCGACGCTGAACCCATCAAGGCTGGGGAAGTGATCCGCATCCGCACTACCGGCGGCGGTGGGTGGGGCGACCCGCTTGACCGGCCGACCCAGGAAGTTCTGCGGGACGTGTCGTGGCGCAAAGTCTCGGTGGACGGCGCGCGGGAGGATTACGGCGTGGTCATCGTCGACGGGGACGCACCGTCGGTCGACGACAACGCCACCGCGACACTGCGCGAGCAGTTGCGCGGAGGTCGCGGTGAGAGTGAACCGTTCTTCGATCGCGGTCCGGGATACGCCCAACTCTCCGGCGGAGACACCTCGGCCGTCTACGATTACGTCTAGGACGGGCTCATGAGCAACGGAACTGTCCGCGGCGCCGACATCGCAGTTGTCGGCGCCGCGGGTAAGACCGGTTCCGCAGTGGTCGACGCGCTCGCGGACACGGTGGGGGTACGACGGCTCGTGCGACGAGCGCGTTCGCAATTCGATCACGAAGTGGAGCTGGAAACCGGTACCGGGCTGCGCAAAGCGCTCCTTGGGTGTCGGGCGGTGTACTTCATCGCCCCCAATGTCCATCCGGACGAGCCCAACTTGCTGCGAAATACGTTGACCGCAGCGGCTTCTGCTGGCGTCGACCATTTCGTGTATCACTCGGTGGCGTGGCCGTACACTCCGGCGATGCCACATCACATGGACAAAGCGAAATGCGAGGACGAGCTGCACCGATCTCCGTTGAAGTGGTCGGTGCTGCAGCCGTGCGCCTACGTCGAGAACTTCGCCGGTGCGTTGTCGGGGGACTCGACGAGGGTGACGTTGCCCTACAGTCCGGATACCCGCTTTTCTTTCGTCCGTCTGCATGATGTCGCAGCTGTCGCCGCGGCCGTATTGACCGAAGGCGAACGACATCATTGCGCGACCTACGAACTCGGCGGTCCGCAGGCCCTGTCGGTTCGTGAACTCCTGCGGGGGTCCGGTGCGGAAATCGAACAGATCTCACTGGACCAGTGGCAGGACTCGGTGAGCGGGTCGATGCCCACGGGGGCGATTGCGCGGTTGCGCGCGATGTTCGACTTCTACGACCACCACGACTTCCTCGCCGGGAGCGCGGCCGTGCAGTTCGTACTCGGCCGGCCGGCGTCGGACGTCGACACGGTCGTCGCCGGCTGATGACCACTGCCACCGACACCCGTGCCGATTCGATGGAGACGATCGCGACGTTGTTACGCAACACGGACGCGGTGAAGGCGCAGTTGGAGGAATCCCTTGCGCGGGTGGGTCTGAATTGGGCGAGGTTCGAGATCCTGCGGACCATAGGGCAATGCGGACCGATGACCTACGAGCAGATCTGCCGCAGGCTCGCACGTCACCGCACCACGATACGAGTGACAGTCGCCGGGTTGGAACGTGCGGGTCTGGTCGAGAGGTACCGCGATTCCGCGCATTCACAGCGCTTGCTGGTGGCCCTCACGAGCTCCGGTGAGCGAACGGTCGAACGCGCGAACACGGTCATCGCACAGTGTGCTGTCATTCGTCGAGTCGATTCCGATGTCGAATTGACCGACGCAGTCTCCTCGGTCGAAGGGTTCGTGCGTGGTGTGAGAGAACACCGCTGAGCCGGAGACCGCGTACAGAGGCCGGTTCAGTAGTCGAGAACCGTGAACGGGTCGAAGACTGAAATGGTGCGGAAGGTGTAAGTGGAAGACCCGGCCGGGAGTTGGATCGACCGCAGAAGATGTGCCTGGCCGGCCGGATCGACCTGCCACGTCTGGCCTTGGCCGTGGAAGCTCCAACTGTAGATGGGCTGGTTGGCTCCGTAGGGACTGATGATGAGCGGGTCAGACCCGCGTGTACCGTACGCGGCGGGGTCGAATGCGCTGACGTAGTGCTCTGTGTTCTCACTGGTGAACGGTGAATCGTAAATTCCGTCGGCCGAAGCCGGCGTCGCTGCCAGGGCTGTGGCGCCCAGTGCGAGTGCGGACGCAGCAATGATTTTCTTGATCAACTTTTCGGTCCTATCGTCGTTGGGACATTGTGTGAATCGACTCCGCGGTGAACCTCGTTACCCGGTCAGAAGGTCACGTTGACGTCGCGGGAGATCATGAACCCACTGTCAGCTCCGCTGTAGCAGGCGACTCCGACTTCGGTGGAGCGGCAGACCGTTCCGGTTACTCCGATGACCTGGCCGTATTCCAGTACGGGCGTGTCGTCGGCGACGAAGATGCCCTGATTGGTGCAGATCTGCTCGACGGCGCCGCCTTCGAGGATCTGCACTCCGTAGGTGTTGTTCTCGGTGTTGAGACATTCCCGACCGCTGCTGCCGGGCACGGAGTATCGGACTTGGCAGCCCACGACCGTCCCGGGCGCGTTCTGGGAGTTGAAGCCGCAGAACACGTTTTCGCTCGGGGATCGGAAGAAGTACTGGCCGTCACCACGCTCGAAATCGCGAGCATCGACGTTGACGTCATCGCGTGACGGTGTCGGCGGAATCGTGACCGGATTCGGTCCGGGGGTGGACTGATCCTCGGGCGCAGGTTCGTTGTCGGGTAGTGGAGTTTCGGTGCTGTTCGGCGTCGCCGTTGCAGTGACTGCGGCGACGGTGTCGGGTTCCCGGTAGTCCGAAGAACCGCAGGCTGCGAGTGCTGTTGCCGCGAAGACGGCCATGGTGGTGACGAACAGACGCTTCATGAAGAGCCCTCACCGGTGCATGCGGGGTGCAGCACCTTCTCGACAGGAAAATCGATGCCGCGGGAGTGGGCGTTAACGATGTTCGCGTCACGACCCCGTCACGAATCGGTGTAGGGGTAGACGTGTTGCCGCCCGTTTTGCGAAGGTGTCGTGAGTGGAGATGTAGGCCCTGGCCTGCATTTCCATTCACATGAGGGGAGAGGTTATGCGAAAAGTGTTGCGAAGAGCCGTGGTTACGACGGCATTGTTCGGTTCGCTGGTCCTGGGTGCGGGCACGGCTGCCGCGGCGCCGCAGACCAGCATCACGCCGGTTCCGGTGGTCACCGGCTTTCAGATCGCTCCGGGTGCTGTGCCGGGTGGGTTGTTCCAGACCATTCCGATGAAGACGACCGTCGGAGCAGAGCCCGGTGTCGTGAGTATCTCCGCTGCGAACGTCGCTGCGTGGGACCCCCAGTATCCGTATCGGTTCCTGACGGTGCATTGGCGCAATCTGGCTACTGGGGCAACGGGTTCGGAGGGTTTGCGGCACTGGGAGCTGTCGGGTTACGAGAAGCCGCCGTACGATCCGGCGATTCCGAACGGAAACGTTCCGCTCGAGACCACCGGAGAGGGTTTGCCGACGGAAGTGGTGGCGAGAACGGGTGCAGGGCCGGTTGCCATCGTCGTGACTCATTCGCGCGAGTACTGGGGGCCGCCGCGGGTGGACACCCTCATTCCGGGTATCGGTGTGGTGTTGGTGCCCTGACGGTCAGTCGAGTTCCCGCACGGTCGTCGTCGCCGGAAGTGCGGGAACTTCCACCGGGTACAGCTGGTGGGTTCCTTTCATGCCCTTCAGCTGCACCTCTCGTGGTTCGGCGAGGACTATGTCGTACGCACGACCGATCTTCTCGCGTACCGATTCGCTGATCAGGATTTCTCCGCCGTCGGCCTGCCCTGCGACGCGTGCGGCCATCGCGACGTTGAGCCCGAACAGGTCGTCGCCGCGGCGCACCGAGCTGCCGACGTGGATGCCCATGCGGACTCGGATCCGATCCCACTTGTCCGGGTTCTCCTGCAGAGCCTCCTGGACTGCGATTCCACATCGCACCGCTTGGCCTGCATCGGTGAACGCGATCATGTAGCCGTCGCCCTGGTTCTTGATGACGTGGCCGCCGTGGCCTTCCACCTGCTTGGTGATCAGCCGGTTGTGGCGTTCCAGCAGCTTCACCCAACCGCGATCGCCCAGTTCCTCGTTGCGCGCCGTGGAACCTTCGATGTCGGAGAACACGACCACCACGTCGCCGTCGGCCGCGATCCGCGCGAGATCGGGACGCTCGACCTTCGCCCAGCCCGCGAGGTCTTCGACGGAGTTACGCACCGTCGCGCCGAAGCCCTTGTTGATCAGCGAGTCGGCGGTGTTGAACGTCGTCCGGATCGCGAACGGCACCAGGCCACGACGTTTACGACGCTTGGACGAAGTGTCGAGGGCTCGGTCCAGAGCTGCTCGGGTGGTCTTCAGCTTCTTCTGCGACACGATCAGCAGAACGCCGAGCGCAACAATGACAGCGAGCTCGACACCGGCAGCAACAATCCACAGGGTCACGCAGACATCATCGTCTGTGTCTGCCGGTTATGGGCAAACACCCCCCCTCGAGTTCGGGCGGGACAGCCTCGGACATTGCGCCCAATACTTCGTGGGCGCTATGAGGGGAGAGATCTACGCAGTCAACGACGATGTCCTTCCTCGCCACGAAGCCGCTGAAGCTCACCAGCGGATGGACGTCGGTCAGGTATTCGGGCGCATCGTGCGGACGAGGTGATCGAGTGACATCCGAACGAATGGAGTCATGACGTCTGTCACTTCCATGGTCTCGACTTCGGGCTCACCGTTGAAGCATGCGTACAGTGCGTAGTCCCGTGATCGGGCTGTACTTCCTCGCCCCGCTAGTTGCGGAATTCTTCCTGGGTGACTTTCCGCTGTACCTGTTGCCGCTCATTCTGCCGCTGTCGCTGTGGTACGGCGCCGGCGCAGTTCTGATCCGAGAACTGACTCGACGAGCGGGCAGAGGCTGGCCGACGATACTGCTGCTGGGGCTCGCATTCGGCGTCTTCGAAGAGGGTGTGCTGACGATGTCATTGTTCAACCCCGACTACGCCGGGGTCAGAAGCGGATATTCCCCGTCACCTCTAGTTCGCGGCGATCAGCACGATTCCCGTGAGCACGACGGCCGAACCTGCCAGTCGTCGGACAGGGTTGCTTTCGTGGAACAACAACCACGCCAGCAAGGATCCGATGACGATCGACGACTCACGGGCTGGGGCGACCACCGACAGCGGCAGGGACCTCATTGCAACGAGAACCAGGATGTACGCAGCGGGGGAGAGCGCTCCGACGAGTAGGACTTCTCGCCGATAGGTCCCGAATGCGCTCTTCAACTGCGCCCCCTTGCCGACCACCTTGGGCGTGAGCAGCAGCGATTGCATCGAGACCGCCAACGCGAAATACGTGACCGGCGACAGGTCGAGAGTGACGACGGAGAAGTGATCCCACAGGGTATAGGCGGCGATCATCGCACCGGTTGCGGATCCGAACAGCACTCCTGTTGACACCGAACCATTCTGGCGACGTTTGTACCCGGTCACGACGAGTATCCCGAGAAGAATGATCACGCCGCCCAGTAGCGGCAGAATTCCCGGGCGTTCGCCGAGCACTGTGACCGCGACGACAACGGTGATCAACGGTCCTGTGCCGCGTGCGACCGGGTAGACCACGTTCAAATCGGCTCGTGCATAACCGACTTGGAGGGTCAGCGAATACCCGATGTGAAGGACGGCCGTCACGAGTGGGCCGATGAGCAAGGCCCATGATGCGGTCCACTGGCCGAACAACAGCGCTACCGGGAGGCACAGCACGGCCGATGCCGTCATGTACATCCACACGAAGACGGCGGCGTCCCCGGTGAATCGTTTTGCTGCAATGTTCCACACGGCGTGGAGTATTGCTGCGAGACCGACCAGCCCGAGTGCTGCGTGATTCACCGTCGGTCTCGGACCGGTGTGTCGAAGCCTATTGCCTCGGCGCGGCGAGTTCGGTCCATGTTCGCCAACGCAACTCCCGCGTGCAGTATGTCGACGACGGTCAGGTGTGCCAGGCGACTGCTGGATTGAGCGAGCTGGAAGTCGAGCTCTGAGCCACCCGCGACGAGCACGTGATCGACGATGTCGACGAGCGGCGACGAAGTGAAACTGGTGATGGCCACGACCGTGGCGCCGACATGACGAGCGGCCTCGGCCACAGCGACGGTTTGCGGAGTGATTCCTGTGTGGCTGACAGCGAGGAGGATGTCCGACGGGCGGAGAAGACGGGCGACGACGAGCGTGGACAGATGATCGACCGGCGCCTGGACCATCAGTCCGATCGAGGTGAACCTGACCGCGGCGTCGGCGGCGACGGCCGACGACGTGCCCGATCCGGATATCAGTATCCGTTCGGCCTGATCGAGTTTGCCCACGACCTGCTGCACGACTTCCTCGTTCAGGGTTCCTCGGACGGCTCCGATGACGTTGACATGGCTCGACAAGATCGAATCGACGAGTTCCTTGGGTGTCGTCACATCGGTCAGGCGGGGAGGTGGGACGAACATTCCTGCCCCGCCGGATGCCCGAGCCACCGCGAACTTCAGGTCGCTGAACCCCGTGAAACCGGCAGCTCGAGCCGCCCGAACCACGGTTGCGTTCGATACACCGGCGCGCTCGGCGACCTCTGCCGTCGACGCGTTCTGAACGAACTCCGGCTGATCGAGAACCAGCCGAATCACCGACGCATCACTGGCTCTGAGGCTGGGCAGCACCGCACGCATCGCGCCCTGGAGGCTCGTCATGTCGAACGGGTGTGTCGGCGGTGTCATCGTCGGGAGTCTCTCCTCGGTGCGCTCGTGGCTACCGACAAGGTATCAATGTTTCAGATCGGAGACAATGAAGGAAATGGTGTTTCCAACTGCTGCGGTGTACGCGTCCGCCCCTTGTCCGGGTGCGCAGTGTCGGTCTCGTATGGAACTGTGGGGTCTGGTTGGGGAACCAGACAGACACGACAGGGGAGTGCCGGTGACCAAGCCCGACGAGGCCGTGGACAGACCGCTCATGGAGGTCGTGTTCGACGCCATCGACGCAGATCAGGACTTGGCCGACGAAGCCAAATACCTCGTCCTTGCCGCGCTCGAAGGCAATGCCGAACTCGACGATCAGCTCGACGGTGTCACTCTTTTGCAGGCCCGCCGGGCTGCGCACGGCATGACCCAGGAGGATCCTGTCGGTGCATTCCTGACGTCCATCGAGGTGGCCGGCTTCCGCGGTATCGGGCCCAAGTCCGAGCTGACGCTTCATCCCGCCCCCGGTATCACCATCGTCAGTGGCCGAAACGGCTCCGGCAAGTCCAGCTTTGCGGAGGCTCTCGAATTCGCAGTCACGGGCAAGAGCTACCGATGGGAGAACAAGGCCAAGCTGTGGGCCGACACATGGCGCAACCTGCACGACGCGTCGCAGTGCCAGGTGCGCGTCGGACTCACCATCGAGGGTTCGGAACGGACCGTCGTCGGCGTCGACTGGGATCCTGATGCCGCCTTGCGCGAGAACAAGACATGGACGCAGGTCGGGAATGCAAAACGCTCGCCCGGCACCGATTCTCTCGGGTGGAAGTCTGCCGTGGAACTGCACCGACCGATCCTGTCGTACGACGAGATCGGCGGTCTCGTCGAAGACAGTCCGTCGACCCTGTACGACGCGTTGGCGAAACTACTCGGACTCGACGAGATCACCGACGCCGAGAAGCGGCTGACTGCAGCGTTGAAGAACGCCAAAGTGCCGCGCCAGCAGGCGAAAGACGCGTTGATCCAGCTCAAACGCATCGTGGCCGAATCCGACGACGATCGCGCAGTGCAGGCCGTGGCGCTGCTGAAGAAGCGCCAGCCTGATGTCGGAGCCGTGCAATCTCTTGCAACCGGTTCGACGTCCGAGCAGTCACCTGCTTTGTCGGGCCTGCGCACCATCGGTGGGTTGGCGGTACCGCTGCCCGAACAGATCGAGACGGTCGTTGCCGCAGTCCGTTCCGCCGTTGCGAACAACATCGATCTCGCCAACGATGCCGCTGCGATTGCCGACAAGCGAAACACGCTGCTGGGGACTGCTCTGGAACTACACGATCTGGTCGGCGATGGTCGGTGCCCTGTGTGCGAAACGGGAATTCTCGACGACGCATGGGCCGCGCATGCCCGTGCGCGGATCGATGCCGACGACGACAAGCTCGCACAGTTCAAGCAGTCCCGACGCGATCTGGACGAGGCGCGCCGCGCAGCTCGCATGCTGATCGACGACTCGAGCACGGCCGACACTGTCGCGGGTGTCGAGTTGTCCTCTCTGACTGCATACAACGAGGCCGTTGCGACGGCTCGGGCTGTGCCGGAATCTGTTTCCGGCCTCGCAGAACACCTGAACTCGACGCTGTTTGCGGTCAGTGAATCAGGCCAGAACCTGCGTCAGGAAGCACTCGACTCCATCGCGGCGCGGGAGGACACGTGGGCGCCTATCGCTTCTCGTCTGGCGTCGTGGGTACAGCTGGAACGGGAGGCAGCCAAGACGGATGCGACCGTCGCCGATCTCGAGGCTGCGAAGAAGTGGATGACCGCCCACGCGATCGATCTGCGTAATCAGCGACTCGAGCCGATCGCAGAGCAGGCGAGGGACATCTGGGCCGAACTACGGCAGGAAAGCAACGTCGATATCGGCGCAATCAGCCTGGAGGGAAGCAGTACTCGTCGTAAAGCGGTGTTGAAGGGAACGGTCGACGGTGCACCGTCGGAGGCGTTGTCGGTGATGAGTCAGGGCGAATTGCATGCGCTCGCTCTGGCGTTGTTCATTCCGCGGGCGACGACGCCGAACAGCCCGTTCCGCTTCATCGTTCTCGATGATCCGATTCAGGCCATGGATCCTGCCAAGATCGACGGATTCATTCGCGTGCTGTCGAGCTTGGCCGAGACCCGGCAGGTGGTGGTCTTCTCGCACGACGACCGACTCGCCACCGCGATCCGGCAGATGGCCGTCGATGCGCGATTGGTGGAGGTGACGCGCGAGACGGGGTCGAGAATTCATGTCCGAGAGACGCTCAATCAAGCCAAGCGATACGTCGACGACGCGTACGCCCTGGTGCGCGACGAGAATGTACCTGGCGATGTGAAGCGGCGCGTCGCACCGGGTTTGTTCCGGTTGGCTCTGGAATCCGCTGCGCAGCAATTGTTCTATGCAACCCAGCATCGGGCGGGGGAGAGCCGCGAGGACACCGAGAAGCGCTGGGGTGATGTGAAGAAGACTCGCAATCGGCTCGCGTTGGCAGTACACGGTGATGCGGACAAGGATCTGGGCGGGTGGCTGTCCTACAGACCGGAACGGTGGCCGACACTCAAACTCTGCAACGCGGGCGTGCACGGTGACGCGGTGGCGGTCGATGTCGACGCGGTGAAGGATCTCGGCCGCGTGGTCGACGGGATTTTGAGCTCGTGACGGCAATCGCATTGCGAAACGCGGAGCGTCTGCTCGACGGAAACGTCGGTGCGGCAGGTAGTTCGGCGAGATTGGCGGCTTTCCTCGCGCGGCAGGCGTTGGAGGATCTGGTGGACCAGCATCTTCGTGCGTTGGGTGCCGAGGTTCCGAATGCGAGCATGCGGTCGAAGCTGGTCATTCTTCGGTCCCTGGGCACTACCGAACCAGCAGACGCTGCCGCGATGGCCTGGAACCGGCTCAGCAACGTGTGTCACCACCATGCCTACGAACTGGCGCCCACGGTGTCCGAGGTGCGGCACCTGTGCAGGGTGGTGGCAGTGTTGCTCGAGCCGGGTCCGGTCGCCTGAGACGTTCTCGCGCCCGAAGGTCAGAGGGGGAGTGGGTGGCTGAGCAACCCCGTTGCCTCACCGCGTCCGGACAAGAGCGAGCAGAATTCGACGGCGTCGATCTCGACTGCCTCTCCGCCCGACCCTGCGCGGTACGAACCGCCGGCCGGACCGGTCAGGGTGAGGTCGAACGGTTGGCCGTGTGTGCCGGCCCATTCTGCGACGATATCGGCGACGAGACGTCCGTCGTGCGCAGCGTCGATGTCGAGCTCCGTGCCGGCGGCGCGTGTGATGTCCACCCGGTGCATCCAGACGTCGCGGGTGAATCCGACGTCGAACAGGTACGCGATCGGCTGACGTCCTACTGGCTCAGGAAGATTCAGCAAGGGCAGTTTGGCGATCGGGCGGGGTAGCTTCGAACGTGACTTCAGCGCAGCCGGGGCGAGTGTGTCCCATTCCGCGATCAGTTCATCGGGCGAGCTGGTGGCCCGCTCACGTACCTGCAGCTCGTTCATGCCGTCCCACCAGAACTCCCCGCCGATCTCGGCGACAAGGGGCTTGCCAGTGCGGACCTGTCGGACGAATTCGCGCGGAGATGCCTGGCCGGCAGCCGATCCGACGATGTGAGCCGCGACGGCGTGCACGTCCCACATCTGACATACGGTGGGCTTACTCCAATCGTCTGTGCGCAGTGCGCGTAGAGCAGCGGCGAACTTGTCGCTTTCGACCGAAGTGATCTGCATGGCTTCGCGATGTTCGATCCGGGGGATCGCGGCGACGTCGATGAACGTGGGAATGGTCATGGTAGGCCTCTCGGGGCATTTCATAGGCAAAGGAAAAGTTCGATCATGGAGCCGGATGAACTGCACCGGTGAGGAACATTGCGACGACGCGAGGCACGTGCTGCACCCATCGGTCACCACCTGGATCGTTGGCTATCTGCTGATCACACAGGCCGGCGATCAGCGAGCTGAAGATGTCGATATCGTCTTGATCCTCGACACCGACACGGGCGAGGACCTCTCTGGCTCGGCCGTAGAACTCGAGGGCAACCTCCCAGGATGCAGGCGAGGGCGCGAAACCAGGGATGGTGCGTTGAAAGAGCATTTGGTGCACGATCGGGTACTTACTCGAGAACCGTACGTTTACGACCACGAACTGCTCGAGCGCTGCTCGTGGCTCGGTCGGCATCGGCTGACTGTCCAGGTAGTCGATGAGCTGGCGGTACCCGTCGGCGAACATGGCGTCGTACAGGTCGAGCTTGGAAGCGAAATACACGTACAAAGACGGCTGCCGCAGGTCGACGCGGGCGGCCAACTCTCGCAACGAGATCACCGCCAACCCGTCGCGCTCGGCAAGTTGCCACGCCTCGGTGAGGATTGCAGAGATTTTGGCTTCTCGCCTGGCGCGGCGGGGGTCGTTCTTTCCGTCCGGCACCAGCACCTCCTATCGTCGATAGGAAAACTATCAGCGATAGGTGTTGGTTTGTCAAGCCGACCACGTTATCTCATCTGGGGCCCCGGCCGACCCCGTGTCCGGCAAACACGTCCTCGACATCCCGTGGACACGGTTGCCTCGTGCATGTGGTCGAACTCGACGGCAGCGGGCACTGTCCCCAGCCGAAGGCGCCGGTCAAGGTGGCGACAGCTATTCGGGCTTCGACCAGCTCATGAGTGCTCGTTGACCTGAAAGATCAACGCTGGGTGCGCAGAGAGATTACGACACGCACGTAGTTCCGAACCTGTTGTCCTGACCACGTCCCCGGGACCCAGAACGATTGAATCGTCGGCCAGCTCCAGCTTGACGACGCCGGAACCAATGCATATCGACACGGAACCGGTCGAGGACGAACTCAGGGACATGGTTGCAAAGGCGACGATGCGAAAATGTTGTGGACTGCTCGGTGCCAGGCGCGATTGACCACGCCCGAACGAGGCGGGCCTGCTGAGCTCGTACGATCGATCCGCCCCGTGTACGAGATGATCTATCGAAACACCAAGGCGTTCGGCCAATTCGACGGCGGTGTCGAGTGACAGTGACTGGGTGCCACGCTCGGTCTGCGAGATCGCGCTGCCCGATACCCCGATCATTGCGCCGACGTCGGCTTGACTCCATCCGCGTTGTTTGCGGATCGATCGAAGCCCCGCGCCGAGCCGCGACACCGTGGACGGCGGGCCGACCGTGGCGATGCCGTCGTCGACTGCGTACGGCATTTCCGTTCCGACAACTTGGCTTCGGCGTCCGTCTGCGCGCTCGACTCGAAGGTGGGTCGAGTTCTGGTCGACGATCACCTGTGCCAGTTCGCGGAGCGCAAGAGGCACCGAGGACCGTGGACATATCCACAGCGCCGTTTTTCCCTCGCGGACGACCGTGCACGCGGTGTCGGCGACCGCTCCGATGGAGGCGTGGTCCCGCAGGTCGAAGGCGCCACGGGAGAAGCCGCGATCCGAGACGTCGCGGCCGTCGGCGAGCGCGATCACACCCGCGAGCACCACGTCGACACTCGAAAGACCGTCGTCGACGACCCACAGGACGTTGTCTCCCCACCACATCCCGTCGAGCACGGTGTCGAGTTGGTCGATGCCGTATCGGGGGCTTCGGCCGTCGACGGGCCCGACGCCTATCCGAATTCTCCGGCTCACTGTGGCACCGGCCCCAGGGGCCTACAGGTGTTTTGCACCAGCACGGCCTAACCGTACAGTTTCGATATGGACATTGGTTCGACGCCACTCAACGGAATCGACCCCGAACACGCCTCTGCGCTGCGAGAACTGCTGTTCGACGCGCGCCGAGTCGAGGAGATGAGCGGTCCGTGGACGGTGGAATCGTCGTGGTCCGACGGGTTCCAGAGCACCAGTTCCGCACGCGGACACACCATCGAATTCGACGAGCCCGCCGATCTGGCGGGTAAGGACGGAGCCCCGACGCCCCACGAATATCTCCTGTCCTCGCTGAGCGGTTGCCTCATCGCGGGCGCTGTCATGCACGCGACCGTTCAGGGGATTCGGCTCGACCGTCTCGATGTCACGATCACCGGCACGTTCGACAACATTCTTCGGTGGGCAGGTCTGGACGAGAACGGCTCGGCCGGGTACCGATCCATGGAAGTCCACGCTGTCATCGCAGGTGACGCCGACGACGCGACCCTGCGCGCGTTGTGGGACCGAACGGTAGCCGGATCGCCGGTGGCCGGCACGATCAGTCGGCCGACGCCGGTGACCAGCGTCGTAGAGATCGTCTGACAGCATCACCAATCTGTGCCCAGCAGCCATGCGCCTGCACGGTGGTACTTCCATCGCGCAGGGTCGTGGGTGCTGTGCGTCCGAACATCACGCCAGTAGCGATGGAAGTTCAGCGAATCGGAAGTGGAACGTGCACCGATGAATTCGAACAACTCGCTGGCCAGTCGCTCCGAGTTCTCGCTCGCGAACGCGCTCGCCTGCGCGACTGACACTGCCGCAAGTTCGTATTGGTCCGCGGTGCGGAGTTCGTCGGCGTGGTCCAATCGACGCGCAGCTTCGTAGAGCAACTGTTCGGCAGCCTGCACGCCGGTGGCGAGTTTACCGAGTCGGTATGCCGTGAGTGGGTCGTCGATAGCGCGGTCGACGTTGGCTGTCCGCCAGGGTCGCGCGATCGTGCGGATCAGTTCGATTCCGCGTTCCAGGACGCCGAATCCGATTCCGACGTCGACGGCAGCATGGATGATGGATGCATACGGTGGGAACGTATCCGGGCGGTGGAATCCGTCGAATGGTTTGAGCGAGTAGAGTTCAGGAACCTCGACGCCGCGCAGGTGAACGGTTCCACTGTGGGTGCTTCGTTGCCCCATGGCATCCCAGTCGTTGACGATGGTCAGGCCGTCGGCGTGCCGCGGGACGAAGGTCAGGGAGAACTGTCCGTCCAGGGTCGATGCGAGCACCGGAATCCAGTGCGCGGTGAGCGCTCCCGTCGAGTAGTACTTGTCGCCGTCGAGAACCACTGAGCCGCTGCCGGTCTCGGTGAGTGTCGTGTCCGGCGGGGACAGGACCGGCTTCGATCCGCGCTCGCTCAGGGCATTGCCGAAGCGTCGACCCGCCAGGATCTCCTCGGCGAAGAACTGCTTCTGGTCGACGGTACCGTCGATGAAGATCGAATCGATCAGGTGAAAGTGGTTCTGCGGCAACTGGCCCAGCGAACCGCTCGCTTTCGACAGGATGACGAACACGCGGACTACCGTCTCGTAGGAAACGCCGGCGCCGCCGAATTCGCGGGGAACCCGAATGCCGAGTAGTCCGCTCTCGGCCAGTGCTGTCAGTTCCTCGATCGGGAGTTCCCTCGACCGGTCGAGCCGGTCTGCCGATTCTCGGAAGAATGCGGCGAGTTCCTCGGCAGCGGAGATGGCCTCCTGGGAATTCTTCAGGCGAGTAACTCGGCCGATGGGCAATGCTGTGTCGATGGTCATGCGATGTCCTGACGGGGTCGATGAGTGCGCGGTGGTGTCGTGGAGACCGGAACAGCCGAAGGGTGTGGCGTCGAATGGCGCGTGGCGGACTTTGCCATCGTTGAAATATCGGTGTCAACCCAGGTCCAGAAAGTACCGGCGTCAGCGTAGGCGAACTGTCGGTGAAGTGCGTCACACCTGGAACGGCGTCGTGGGAGCCTGTGTGGGCGATGATCTGGCCCGGTTTAAAACCACGATGAATTTAAGTGCCGGTCGAATCGAGACGCTGTTTATCGACGACTTCAAAAGTTTGACTTTAATTTTCGGTGGTGCCAATGTTCCCCACATCGACGCGTGTCCTTCTCGAATTTAGGGCCGCACTACTGAACGGCCCACAAGAAAGATCTGTGTGATGACCAGACCGCTCGTCTACAACGCGTTCCTGCACCTGACCCCCAACCATCACAGTCACGGCTACTGGCGTACGCCCGAAGGTCGTGTTCAGTACGGCTACAAGGATCTGCAGCCCTACATCGATGTGGTGAAGACGCTCGAGCGTGGAAAGATCGACACGCTCTTCATCGCCGATGTCGTCGGCGTCTACGACCTCGACTTCGGAGACGGATCGACGACGATCAGAGCCGGGTCACAGTTCCCCGAGAACGATCCCGTCACCATCGTCTCCGCCCTCGGACACGTCACCGAGCATCTCGGTATCGCAGTGACCAGCAACATCATTCAGTCGCACCCGTTCTCGTTCGCGCGTCAGTTGTCCTCGCTCGACCACTTCACCGACGGCCGTGTCGCGTGGAACATCGTGACGTCCTACCTCAGCAACGGCTTCCGCAATTACGGGTACGACGAGATCGTCGGCCACGACGATCGCTACGAGTGGGCGCAGGAGTACGTCGACGTCACCTACAAGCTGTGGGAGCACTCCTGGGAGGACGGCGCCGTTGTTCACAATCACGAGACAGGGGAGTTCTTCGACCCCGACAAGATTCACACCATCGACCACGTCGGCAAGCGATACAAGGTGCAGGGACCGCACATCGTCGAGCCGTCCCCGCAGCGCACCCCGGTGCTGTTCCAGGCCGGGAATTCGACTGCTGGGCGCGCTTTCGCCGCAACCAACGCCGAAGTGACCTTCCTGCCGTCGAACAATCCCGCGTCGGCTGTGCGTGACATCGCAGTCCTCGACGACGAGCTCCGATCCATCGGCCGGGCGCCGTCGTCGCTCAAGAAGATCGTTCTGCTTTCCACTGTCATCGGATCCACCGAGGAGGAAGCGCAGCGCAAGAAGGACTATTTCCGCTCGAACATCGATTTCGATGCGCTGCAGGCATTCTGGAGTGGAAACTCCGGCATCGACCTCTCTTCGATCGACCCCGATACCCCTCTGTCCGAGCTCGCCGGTCGTGCGCAGCTCGGTAATCATGTGCAGTCACTCTTTCGTGCAGCCGCCGATGCACAAGAAAATCCGGATGCCCGTGTCACGTGGCGCGAATACCTCGTCGACCAGTCCCTTCTGCCGGGCCGCTTCGCAGGCACGCCCGAGCAGATCGCCGACCACGTGCAGGAATGGGCGAACGCAGGCGTCGACGGCTTCAACGTCGTCCCCATCACGACTCTCGGCTGGTGGGACGAGTGGGTCGACCACGTCGTGCCCGTACTGCAGGACCGGGGTCTCGCGCAGCGCGAATACGCGCCGGGCACCCTGCGCGAGAAGCTGTTCGGGCGCGGCGACCATCTCGGCGACGACCACCGCGCACGGACACTGCGCATCGGCGCCGACCTGCCTGCCTCTTTGTAGAGCATCATCTTCGAATCGGAGCCACATCCATGACCGCTACTCTCGACGACACATCGCTTCGCGAGAAGATCTCCGCTGTTGTCGCGTCCATCGCCGCGACCGCTGTCGACCGTGACCGCAACCGGGAACTGCCCTACGACCTCGTTCGTGAGCTCGCTGTGTCTGGTTTCGGCGCCCTGCGCGTTCCCTCCGAGTTCGGTGGCTACGGCCTGTCCTTTCCCGAGCTCACCGAACTTGTTCTCGACCTGGCCGCCGCGGATTCCAACGTGGTCCAACTCCTGCGTACGCACTTCATCTTCACCGAAGGACTGATCCATGCGGCCGAGTCCGACGACCGGACGGCGTGGTTGCGACGCATCGCCGACGGCGGCATCTTCGGCGGGGCCTATACAGAGCAGAACGCGCAGAACCAGACTCACTTCTCGACGCGTATCTCGACCGACGCGTCCGGCCGGCGCACGGTCACGGGCAAGAAGTTCTACAGCACCGGATCCCTCTACGCCGATTGGATTCTCACGACAGGGGAGGGTAAGCACACCGTCGAGCAGGCCGTTGTTCCTGCCGGAGCCGATGGCGTCACTCTCGTCGACGACTGGCACGGATTCGGCCAGAAGCTCACCGCCAGTGGCACAACGGTATTCGAGGAAGTCGATATCACCGATACTCCTCAACTCCCACACGACGTCGCGCTCGGTAGCTACGGAACGTCGGTCGCACAGTTCTGGCATCTGATCGCACTGGCAGGCATCAGCCGCGCCGCGCATGCGGACGCCGTCGACTATGTCCGTTCGCGCACCCGCTTCTTCAGTCAGGGCGCGGGAGTGCTGCCGCGCGAGGACTCGTTGATCCAGACGGTGATCGGCGAAGTCAGTGCAGCCAACCACCTCGCGGAGACGCTGATTCGGCACTCGGCCCGGACGCTCGACGCGCACAGCCGTGCCATCCGCTCGGGCGCGAGCAGCAGTGCTCTGGAGGACGCGACGGAAATCGAGATCTACCGGGCGCAGGTCACCGTCATCGAGACGGTGTTGAAGGCAGTGACACGATTGTTCGACGTCGGCGGCGCGTCCGCGCTGAGTGTCGAGAAGGGCTGGGACCGGCACTGGCGCAATGCCCGCACGCTGTCGAACCACAACCCGACGCCGTATCGATTGGCCAGCATCGGCGACTTCGAACTCAACGGCACCTCGCCGTTCCGTGAGTGGCTCAGCGGTATCGACCTCCGAGACAGGAAGCGCTGAGCCGTGGACTTCCTCACCTACGCTTCGCTCGGTCTGTCGACCGGCGGCGCCTACGCGCTCGTCGCGCTGGGTCTCATTGCGGCCTACCGCGGAACCGGCGTCATCAATTTCGCGCAGGGCGCGCTCGGCACGTTCGGCGCATACTCGTTCTGGAAACTGTACGAGGCGGGAGTACCTCTACCCCTGGCCATCGTGCTCGGCGTCGTGGTCAGCGGCGCGATCGGCATCGTGTTCTTCGCGGTTGTCGGCAAGCGTCTCGCCCACGCACCCGTCGTCACGAAAATCTTGATCACGCTCGGTCTGCTGCTTGTTCTCGAAGCGATTGTGCGCATCGCATGGACCAATCACCAGATCACCATCAACCCATTCCTGGTCAGTGGCGGATTCGAGATCGGGGGAGTGCGCGTCCAGAACATCAGCCTGCTTCTCGGTGCCACAGCACTGATTGCGACGATCGCGCTGCATGCGTTGTTCACGCGCACTCGCTTCGGGCTGATCACCATGGCCATCCAGGACACCGACCTCGGTGCACAGTCGATCGGTATCGATCCTCGCAAGTGGGGTTCGGCGGCGTGGGGACTCGCCGGCGTGCTGTCGGCCGCCGGTAGCGTCCTCGTCCTCCCGATCACTCAGTTGTCGCCGACGTCGGCGGCCACGCTGCTGGTTCCCGCGCTCGGCGCTGCACTGGCCGCGAAGTTCCGACGCTTCTGGGTCGCGTTCGGTGTCGCCATCGGCGCCGGTGTACTGGAAGGACTCGTCACCGGGCTGATCGACGCCCAACTCGCACGCGCTGTCCCGCACATCATTGCCCTCGCCGTCCTCATCGCCTACGCGCGTACCGACATGAGCCGGGGTACTCGCGAGGTCAAGGCGGTGTTCCATGTGGGATCCGGTCGCATCAGGCCGGTCCACGTCGCCGTCGGCGTCGCTGTGGTCGTGGCACTGATTTCGTTCGGCAGTGGCTCGACCGTCGACGCGTTGAGCCTGACGGCCATTTTCGGCCTCGTTGCGTTGGGCATCGTCGTCTCGACGGGATTCACCGGTCAGGTCAATGCACTTCCGCTTACGTTCGCGGGTATCTCGATGCTGGTGTTCGGGGCAGTCAGTTCGCAAGGTGCGTCGCTACCGGTGTCGGCGGCAGCGGCGTTGGCAGTGTCGCTGGCGTTCGCGGCGGCGTCGTCGATCGTGTTCGTGCGTGCGCGGATCTACGAGGTCACCATCGGATCCCTCGCGATCGCATCGATCGTGCAGACGATGGTGTTCTCCGTCGACTACTTCTTCAACGGGAACACCGGGTGGGCGATCGGTGACACGTCCCTGTTCGGTATCTCGGTCAGCAACATTCTCGAACCGCAGAACTTTGCGGTGCTGGCGTGGACCGTCCTGATCGTGGGGCTGATCGCGGTCGCCAATGTCCGACGCTCGTCCGTCGGCCGCTACCTGCTCTCCGTTCGGCAGGACGAGCGGCTGCCTGCGGCGCTCGGAATCAACGCTGTGCGAGCGAAATTCACGTCGATCCTGTTGTCCGGCACGTTGTGGGGACTGGCGGGAATCCTTCTCGCGATACAGCGCGGGTTCATCTCGAAGGGCCAGATCACGCTGGAAGGCTTCACCTACAGTGACTCCTTGGCGTTGATCGCGTTCACCATCCTGGCCGGAACCGGTCACCTGGCGGGCGCTGTGCTCGCCGGATTGTTCGCACCAGGGGGACTGTTGGCGTCGATCCTGTCCTTCACCCCCGACATCAACGACTGGCTGTCGCTGTTCTTCGCGGCCAACATGATTCTGGTCCTGACCACGGAACCCGACGGTGTTGTCGGTCAGTTCCTGCGGCTTCGAGGCGCAGTGTTCCGGAGACTGCGTCCGTCTGCCTCGACACCCGTAGCGAAGGAGAAGGCACATGCCACAGCTGAGCGTTCGTGACCTCTCGGTCGAGATCGACGGCCATCGCATCCTCGACTCCGTGTCGATGACGGTCTCGCCGGGCCGCATCGTCGGACTTCTCGGTGCCAACGGAGCAGGCAAGAGCACCGCGATCGACGCCATAACCGGCTACCAGCGGATCACGTCGGGAACCATCGAGGTGGGGGATCGCGATCTGACGCACGCCAGCGCGCCGGCGCGGGCGCGTCACGGTGTCAGCCGGACGTTTCAGGACTATCTGCTGTTCGAGGATCTGACCGTCGAGGAGAACTTGCTTTCCGCGGCCGAGGTACGTGGGCGCAAATCCGTCGCCGAGAGCCTGGTTCGGTTCGGGCGCCCGGCCCGTGCCGCTCTCGCACGAGTTGATGCACTACTGATTGCGCACGGCCTCGACGCCATCAGATACAAGAGGGTCGAGGAGTTGTCGCTGGGCTGGCATGCGCGGGTGAATCTCGCCCGCGCGGCAGTGCAGGACCCCTCGGTTCTGCTGCTCGACGAGCCCGCCGCGGCGTTGAGTCTCGATGCCCGACGGCGCGTCGTCGACACCATCAAGGACATCCGCGACACCACCGATACGTCGATTCTGCTGGTCGAACACAATCTAGATGTCGTCACCGAGGTCTGCGACGACATCTACGTTCTCGAAGCAGGTGCCGTCATCGCCCACGGTGTCACCGCCGAGATTCTCGAACATCCGACGGTGCGCTCCATCTACTTCGGTGAGGACGAGTCGGCGCTGCCGGAGGGGGTTTCAGCATGACCACAGCAATTTCCACTGCAGGCCTGCGCGTCGACGGGTTGACGGTCGACTACGGCAACGGATCCGGATTGTGGGACTTCGACCTGAGCGTCGAACCAGGTGAAGTGGTCTGCGTCATCGGGAAGAACGGTGCGGGCAAGTCGAGTGCATTGCTCGGGATTTCCGGCTTCGTCGCACCGCAGTCGGGCACGGTCGCGGTGGACGGGGACGCGCTGACGGGTACTCCTTACCGGCGATGCAAGGAACACATCAGCCTTGTCGTCAAGGGACGGTCGCTGTTCGGCAGCCTCACCCTCGCCGACAATCTCGCGCTCGCTCACATCGACGAGGGTGAGTTCTTCGACCTGTTCCCGCAGTTGGAGCCCCGTCGGAACGTGTTGGCAGGCAGCCTGAGTGGTGGTCAGCAGCAGCTGGCGGCCGTCGGTCGGGCGTTGTTGCGCGACGTGCGCGTCGTACTTCTGGACGAACTCACCTTCGGACTGAGTCCTGCCGTGCGCACTCTCATCGCCCGAGTGGTCGGCGAGCAGGCGAAGCGGCGCAACATCAGCGTGGTGGTCGTCGAACAACATGTCGAGACTGCCGTCGCGATCGCCGATCGAACCCTCGTATTGGCTGACGGCCGAACAGTTCTCGAACTCGACCGAGACGAACTCGTCAGCGCAACCGACCACGTCGAACAGACCTATCTCCATCCATAGCCAGAAGGACAACCATGTTCACAGTCAAGTTCCGCGCGGGCATCATCGCCGTATCCGCGCTCTCTCTCCTCGCCGCCGGATGCTCCGGCAACGATGAATCCAGCGACGACACCATCAACGTCGGGTTCATCGCACCGCTGTCGTCGTCGGCGACGGCGTTCCAGGATCCCGCACTTGTCGCCGAGATCGCCGAGAAGGCGATCAACGATCAGGGTGGTATCAACGGCAAGAACCTCAACGTCATCGTCTACGACACCAAGGGGCAGCCCGCGAATGTCATCGCGGGTGCGCGCAAGCTCGTCAACGAGGACAACGTCGTCGCGTTCATCGGTGGCAACAGCGGTGACGGCCTGGCCGAGATCGGGAAGCAGGCAGGCGTCGTCAACTGGTTCCCGATGGGCTGCGCGGCAGCCGACGTCGACAACGAGCTCTCGATGATCGCAGCACTCAACTGCGCCGGTGCCGCGCAGGGCACCTACCTCGGCGGCACCCGCTTCAAGCCGAAAAAGGCCGTGTACGTCGCCTACGCGGGTAACACGCCGTACATCGAGAACGCGAAGCTCGGTTACAAGAACGCAGGCGTCGACGACGTCGAGATCATCGAGATTGCGCCGGATACAACCGACTACGCGCCGGTGATCGCCAAGATCAAGGCGGCGAACCCGGATGTGTGGGGCGGCATGATCTACACGCCGGAGAAGCTGACTGCACTGTTACAGGCAGCGGTGGAGCAGAACCTGCGGATTCCGTTGGTGCTGAGCAACAACGTGATGGAGGACGCGACCATCAAGGTGATCTCGGATTCCGGCATCGAGAACTCCGTTGCGCTCGAGAAGGGTGAGGACGCGGAGCTGTTCGCCACCTGGAAGGAGTACGAGGACCAGCTGGCAAAGTACGACCCCGAGGGCAAGGTCAAGACCCCGCACGACGGCAGCGTCAGCACCGACTGGCTCGCCGTATGGACGTTCGCGCAGGAGGCACGAAAGCTCGACACCGTCGACCGCGACACCTTCCGTGAGCATGCCCTGAACCTGACGGACTTCCAGACCGACGTACTGCACCCGATCGACTTCACCATCCAGGACGGACCGGTACTCACCGCTCCGCGCCAGGCCAACCTCTGGGCGTTCGCCGGTCACATCGCCGATGGTGAACTGCACGTGGACAGTCCCACTCCGTTCAGCGCGTTCGAGAAGACGCCGGTTCAGTAGGCGACTGATTCAGGCGCCTCGTCCACAATCGGCTTCGGGCCCGACGGCAACTATCCTCGTAGCGGTGAACCAGCGCCCGATTACCCTCGACACATTGGGGGCCTGGGTGATCAAGTGCAATCCCGCTTCCACCGATCTTGCGCCGATGGTTGCCTCGGGCAAGGCACACGAATGGTGGTGCATTGCGGACAACTATCGAACTCGCTTGATGGCCGAGGGCCACCCGGTTCTGTTCTGGGTCAGTGGCCCTCGGCGGCGCGGTGTGTGGGGAGCCGGTCGCTTGACCGGTGCTGCGGTGCCGGGTGAGCAGTGGAAGGTGCCTACGGACATCTCGCTGTTCGACGAACCCATTCTTGCGGAGCGACTTACTGCCTTCCCCGAGTTGGAAGTTTTCCGGTCACCTCAGCAGGCCAACCCGTCGTGGGTCGACCTCACTGCGTGGTCCAGAATCAGCGCAATCCTTCCCCCGATGTGATCGACCTGAAGGACCCCTTCGTCGAGTCCGGACGTACCGTCATCTCGGGGTGACGACACCGTGCCTTCAGTGCATTGCGCCGTGGTCGCTCACGCCGGACAACTCTGGTTGACTGGTTCACGTCACTGCGGGCACGAGGGGTCGGCTCGGCAGCGTTCCGAGCTGCGGTGATCCATGGGATCTGCAAGAGGGCGTGCCTGAGGACGATGCGACAGTTTTTGCGATGGTGGTATCACCCCGCCGACTACGACTGGACCGTTGCGTATCACCGACGGGATCCGCTTCTTCGCAATGCCAACTGGGCGGTGTCGTCGTGGTGCGGACTGTATGCAGTGCTGTGCGTGTTGGCGGCGCACACCCCTGCCGGTGTGCCAGATGGGAACGGGCGGGTGATCGCGTATTCGCTCGCGGCGACCGCGATGGTCATCGCCCTGGTGTGGCTCCGCCGGTCCTGGCTTTCGCGGACGATGTCGCGAGTGTTCGTCGGCTATCTCGAAATCGGTGCTGTCGTGCTGCTCCTGTCGTTGCAGGATCCGTTCGTGGCTCTACCGTGTGCGGCTGCTCTGGGAGTCATCGGCAGTTACATCGTCACGTTCCACAGCCCGAAGCTGTTCGTTGCTCATCAAGTTCTGTCGGTCACCACGGTCGGGATCTTGTTCACCGAAGCGTTGACGTCGCCGGATGCCGATGTGGTGCTGGCGTGTGCGTACCTCGTGGTCCTGACGCTCGTGCTGTTTTCGGCGCCAATCCTCGCGCACATGCTTTTGCTGTTGCTTCGGCGTGATGCTGCGTCCGCGTTCTACGACCCGCTGACCGGTCTGTTGAATCGGCGTGGGTTCGATTCCGTGTTCGCCGAGCGCGTGCGGGGCCCTGATTCCCTGATGATCGTCGATCTCGACGATTTCAAAGGCATCAACGACAGCTACGGGCATGCTCACGGCGACATGGTGCTCAGAGACATCGCGAGCACCCTGTACGCGGAGTTCCCGGCGCCTGCACTGTCGGCGCGGATCGGGGGAGAGGAATTTCTGATCCTGGTCGAGGCGGATGACGCCGAGGCGCTTGCGCGGGCACAGCGGCTCCTCGTCCACCTGGACAAGGGACGAGCGGGCAGCACGACGGTGAGCATCGGTGTTGCACGGCTGCCGGCCCGCTCGTCGGTCGAGGATCTCTGGCGTGCCTGCGACAGGGCCGACGCCGCGATGTACACGGCCAAGAAGGCCGGCGGAAACTCCATTCACGTCGACGACACTCGACCGACGAATCTGTGACGCGGGTGGACTTCAGAACAGAGTTGGCTCCGCGTATCGGCCCTCGCGCGCCTCTCGCCGACGGGCGTTCCACCGTTCGACGAGCCACATCTCCACCAGTTCGGGGCGGGTACCGATGTCCGACGCCCAGCGGGTGAGCAGTTCGACGTAGCGCTCGTACCGCTTGCGGGTGAATCCGGTGACCGCGGGATCCTCCAGCCACCCCTCGTGGATGAGCGTCGAGACGCCGTACTGGTCGATGAGCTGAGCCTTGCCGCGCTCGACGGACGTCTCGGTGGCCCACAGGAACGTGGCCATCAGTGACATCCCGACACCGGGTGTGTCCGGCCAGCCGGACCACGAGCCGCCTGGTAGCTCGGGAACGATGCGGTCTCGTATGCACCGGTCCAAGACGGCCCGGGTTTTCGCGAACGGGTCTTCGTCCGGCCGGCTGAGGTGCGGGTTCTGGACGTCGGGAAAACGTCGTTTCGACTTGCGGTTCCTGTGCCCACCCTGCCATGCCGCGCACAAGAACAGCAGACCGAGCGACGGCTGATCACCCACGACGAGGGCGGTCCCGACGCGTAGATCGTTGCGCTGCACGATGGCCGAACCGTCGCTGACGACGGCGCCGTCGAGGTCGCGTCCGCGCAGGCGGATGTCATGGCCCGCGTTGCGAAGATGCAAATTCCACCAATCGAGATCCACCTCGACGCCGTCGTCGAGAACCTGCAACTCGTAGCTGCGCAACTGGCACCACTGAACACAGGCCTTCGGCGGTGTGAATCCGTCGTCGAGTTGTGACATGCCGATATCTTGGCACCGGGCACCGACACGTTCGGTCGACGCCGGGAGCCGCGCCGAAGACTTCAGGAAGTGCCGGGAGCCACGGATGCACGGAGTATGCCCGGTCGTGTCGGGACGAGGACGCGTGCGAGTTCGGTGAGGGGTACCGGGGCGTCGACCAGTTCGGCCCAGGGATATCGATCACCGGTTGTATGGAGGAAGTCGACGGCCTGGGGCAGGTGGTGCGGCTCGTAGTTGTGCACGCCGGTGATGGTCAACCATCCGCGCACGACGCGTTCGGGGTCGACGGTGATCGGTGGGCCGGGGGTGACCGAGCCGGCCAGAACGAGTCGTCCACCAGTGTCGAGTCTTCCGAGCGCGGCTTGTACCGCTGCCGCAGCGCCGGTGAAGTCGATTGCCACGTCCACGGACTGATCGTCGTCGTCGATGGCGCCGAAAGCACGGGCGTGACTTTGCCGCTGAGGATTGTGATCGACGACGAACACGCTCACTGCACCTCGATGAGCCGACGCGGCGGCCGCGGTGATGCCGAGCATTCCCGCGCCGTAGATCAGCACCCGTCGTCCGGTCAGGTCGCCCGCGGCCTGGAGCGCCGCCATCACGGTCGCCGTCGCGCATGCCGCGGGCGCGGCCACGGCGTCGGGCATCGTCTTGGGTACGGGCGCGATGGCGGTGCCCTTCGGCAACACGATGTGCCGGGCGTAGGAACCGCTCAAAGCCCACTCGCCGACGGCGGATTCGTGCCCCACCTTGCGTACGTCGACGCACTTTGCGGTGAATCCCGACGTGCAGCGCGCGCATCGTCCGCAGGGCACGGTCACCGACCACACCACCCGGTCACCGACCGAGGCCGACGCGTCGTCGCCGACCGCAACCACCGTCCCGACGGCCTCGTGCCCCAGAACGGACGGGCACGCCGCCGGGCGTCGACCCGTCACCGTGTGCAGGTCGCTCCCACACACGGTGGCGAGGGCGACCTCCACCAGAACGTCTCCCGGCGCGAGTTCCGGGATCTCGAGGGTCAGTATGTCGATGCCGTCGGGCGTCCATACCGCTGCCTGCGTCAGACGAGGAGTGACCTGATCCATCCGGAAATCCTTTCGACTGCGTAGACGACGACGAAGATGACGAGGACGATTGCGCCTGCCACGTCGAAGTTGAGTGTGCGTATCGACTCGAACAACAGGAATCCGATTCCGCCTGCACCGACGATTCCGAGGATGGTGGAGGTGCGGATGTTGACGTCGAGTAGATACAGGCTCGATCCGACGATCGACGGAACGGCCTGCGGCACGACCGCATTGACGATCTTGTTCCACCAGCCACCGCCGACGGACGATACCGCTTCGAGCGGACCGGAGTCGATCTCCTCGACCGCGTCGGCGACGAGTTTTCCGAGGAACCCGACGGAGCCGATCGCGAGCGCGCACGTGCCGGCAACCGGGCCCAGGCCGAGGGCTGCGACGAACACGACCGCAAGAATGAGCTCCGGTACGGCGCGGACCAGCAGGATCCATGATCTGGCCAGCCAGTACACCGCTGGATGGGGAGTGACGTTGCGTGCGGCGAGGATGCCGACCGGGATGGACAGAACGATGCCGATGGCGGTGGCGACGATTCCGATCGCGATGGTCTGCACGGTGGCGTCGACGAGATCTGCACCGAGAGAGGAGAAGTCCGGTGGGACCATGCGGCCGAACACCTCGATCGACGGACCGATCCAGGTGAACAGCGACCTGGGGTCGAGCTCCAGGACGACGAAGGACGCAATAGTGGTGACGATCAGAACGGCCGACGCGCCTATCTTCATGGCGCGATCACGAGCGGGTCCCGCCGCCGACGGGACGAGCAGCATTCGCCGCAGAAGGATGGCAGCCAACTCCATCGCCGCGATGATGGCGAGAATGACGAGAACGATGCCGAGCGCACGCGGATAGATCAACCCGCGCAGGGCATCCTGCAGAGCAAAACCGATACCACCCGCGCCGACGAATCCCAGCACGACGGACATCCTGAGGTTGATGTCGATCCGGTAGACGAACGCTGCGATCCATGCGGGAACTACCTGCGGAACAACAGCATTTATCATTTCTCGGACGTAGCCGACGCCGGTGGCGCGCACGGCTTCGCGTGGTCCACTGTCGGCTTCCTCGATGGCGTCGGCGAACAGCTTGCCGAGCATGCCGATCGAATGCAGTGCGAGGGCGAGAATGCCCGGCAACACACCGATTCCGAGAGCACGGACGAACAGGACGGCGAACAGCAGGTCGGGCATCGCGCGGCAGAAGGTGATGATCGCGCGCGCCACGCTGTAGACGATCGGGTGCGGCGTCGTGTTGCGTGCCGCGAGGAACGCCAGTGGTACGGAGACGATGGCGGCCAGAACGGTGCCGAGCACTGCCATCAACAGGGTGTCGAAGGCGAGCGAGACGATGCGGCCGGTGTCGTCGACGCGGGGTGGGAGCATTCGGCCGAGCAGCCGTTGCACGTCTTCGAGCCCGTCGACGAGCGCGGCGGGTGCAAAATCGATGTAGCCGGCGGACAGGAGCGTCAGCACGACCGCGATCGCGCCGAGTGACGGCAGAAGCCACCGTCGTCGGGACTCGGTCTGTGGGGGTTCGGTTTTCGGTTCCAGGGTGACGGTCACCGCTTCGCCGCCGAGCGTGTGTCTTCCTCCGGGGCGATCCGCTGGTAGATCGGCATGATGTCTTCTCGTGCCAGTCCTGCGGCCGGTCGATCGAGAACTATTTCGCCGTCGCGCAGCCCGACGAGTCGGTGTGCCCACCCGAGCGCGAGGTCGACCTGGTGCAGGGTGCACACCACCGTCAGCTTCTCCTCGGTGCAGACGCGTTGCAGCAGGTCCATGACGATTCCGGCGTTCTCCGGGTCGAGCGATGCGACGGGTTCGTCGGCGAGGACGATGCTCGGCCGCTGCATCAACGTGCGAGCGATGGCGACGCGTTGCTGCTGACCGCCGGACAGAGTGTCGGCGCGGCGCTCGGCGTAGTCGGCGAGTCCGACGCGGTCGAGGCATCGAAGTGCCTCGGCGCGCATCGCTTTGGGATAGGTCACTGCGCCGTAGCGTGGAACGACCAGCCTTCCGAGACCGCCGACGAGAACGTTCTCGAGGCAGCTCAGACGTCCGACGAGGTTGAAGTGCTGGAAGATGAAGCCGACCTTCTTGCGGAGGTCGCGCACCGAGCGTCGGGATGCCAGGTCGACTCGGGTGTCGAGGGCGGTGATGTTTCCCGACGTGATGGGATGCAGACCGTTGATGCAGCGCAGCAGCGTGGACTTGCCGGACCCCGAAAGACCCAGCAGCACCAGCATTTCACCGCGGTGGACGTCGAGGTTGACGTTCTTCAGTGCTGTCGTGGTCCCGAATGTCTTGGTGACATCGTGTGCGCTGACGACGATGTCCTTGCGCTCGATCAGGGGAGACATGGTCAGCCCTGGCACTTCTCGGAGCCGGTCACGTCGCAGACGTGGCGGACGCCGTCGTAGTCGCTGTCCTGGGCGGGCACTACGCCCCAGGCGTCTTCGTCGGTGATGCGGCATTCCTCGGAGCAGATGCCGTCGGCGAGAAAGGCGTCGGAGTTCATGCCCTCGCTGAAGATCGTTTTCAGCTTGTCGATCGCCTCGGTGCCGAGGTCGTTGTTGGCTGCGAACAAGGATCCGGCGATCGTCTCGGACTTCCACACCGTCTTCAGTTCACCGGGTGCGAGTTCGCCGTTGTCGATCATCGTCCGGTCGACCATGGTGTCGAACGCGAATCCGGCGTCACAGTCGCCTGCTTTCACGGCGAGCGCCGATGCGTCGTGACCGCCCGCGTAGATCGGCGTGACGCCTGCGGAGATATCGCCCTCGGATCCCGAGGCGACGACGCCTTCCTCGATGAGACCCGCGGACGGGTACAGGAATCCCGATGTGGAACTCGGGTCGACGAAGCACACCTTCTTGCCTGCGTAATCGGCGAGGGAGTTGACGGACGTGTTGTCCGAGCGTGTGATTCCATAGGACTGGTATCCGGGTGGGGTTCCTTCGTCCTGGACGACGGCGCCCAGCGGCGTCATCTCGGCACCGTTGATTCCGGCGACCACGTAAGCGAACGGTCCGAAGAACGCGAGGTCGACGTTGCCGGCGATCAGACCTTCCACGACGCCTGCATAGTCCGAGGCTTGGACGAACTCGACGGTGGCGCCCGTCTCGCGCTGAAGGCGCTCGATCACCGGGTCGTAGCTGGCTCGCAGGTCGGTGGAGTTCTCGGCGGGAATGGCTGCCAGCGTGATGGTTTCGGGAAAGCCTTGCTCGGTGGTGGCGTCGGCGCCGGAGCTGGAGCAGCCTGCTGCGACGAGGGCCGTCACCGAACAGAGGGCGGCGGCGATGCCGGCGCGGCGGGAAGCGAGAGTGATCATGGCGGTGATGTCCGTTCTCGAGGTCTGTGGGGGAGTCAGTGCAGGAGAAGAGCGGGGAGATCGGCGACGCTGGGGAGTACGTGCGTGGGATTGGCAGCGCGCAGTTGGTCTTCCGAGTGCGCACCGGTGAGGACGCCGACGAGCATCGAGGCGCCTGCGCGTCGCCCGGAGTCGATGTCGTTGGAGGTGTCGCCGACGACGGTCACGGCCGTCATGTCGCTGACCTGCGCGCGTAGTGCGGCCGTCAAGACCAGATCCGGGAACGGACGCCCGCGGCCGGCGTCACCGGGCGCGAGGTACGCGTCGGCGATGTTCTTCCAGCCGAGCGTGTCGAGGATCCGCTCCTGAGTTGCTGGCGAGAAGCCTGTTGTGAGAATGACTTTGGTGCCGGTGTCTCGTAGTCGTGTGATGGCGTCGGCTGCTCCGGCGATGGCGGTCACGCCGCTGTCGATCCGTGCGTCATAGGCGGCTTCGAATGCAGAGTTCGCGGCCTGGGCGCGGTCCTCGTCGCCGAACAGTGCGCGGAACACCTCGATTTTGGACTGGCCCATGGTGTCGAGGACGTATCGGCGCGCGTCCTCGCGTTCGGGGCCGGTCTCGGGGAGGTGCACCGAGGTCGCGGCGGCGTCGAACGACGCGAGGACCAGGCCGTCGTCGGACACGGTGGTGCCTGCCATATCCATGACGACGAGCTCGACGGGGAGGGTGCGTTCGGTGGCCGACGGTAGGTGGGCGAGGCTGGTGGCGTTGGGCATGAGGAAGACAATGTCGTTTGGTATAGACCAATGCGTGTTGCTGGCATGAACGGTACGTGAACGACTCTCGACAACTTAGGTCTAGACCAATTGCTGCTATGGTCAGGTCATGGTCGATGACTCGGAACCTCGGGTGCTCAAGCATCAAGTCGTGCGCCGCGAGTTGGACGCGCTGCTCGACGATCTGTCGCCGGGCGACCCGTTTCCATCCGAGCGCGATCTGGCCGAGCGGCACGGGGTATCGCGGGAGACGCTGCGGCAGGCGATGCGAGAGTTGTTGGTAGCCGGGCGAGTCGAGCGTCGAGGCCGGGCCACCGTGGTCGCCGCGCCCAAAGTGGTTCTGCCACTTGCCATCGGCTCATACACCGAAGCGGCGCGTGACAAGGGGCTGTCGGCAACCCGTATCCTCGTCGGCTGGACCGTCAGCAAGGCCGACGACGACACTGCCGAGCTGCTGCAGATCGAACCGGGTGATGCGGTCGTCCAGCTCGAGCGTGTGTTCACGACGGACGGGACGCGCGTCGGCCTCGAAACCACGCGCATTCCGGAGTATCGGATTCCTGGTCTGGTGGAGACCTTCGACTACCGCGTCTCGCTCTACGCCGAACTACGCACCCGTGGAGTCGTTTTCGGTCGGGTCGTCGACACCATCGAAACAGTGCTGCCCGACGCCAGGGAAGCAGCTCTGCTCACGGTGGACACCCGGACGCCGATGTTCCTGCTCAATCGGGTGTCCTTCGACAAGGACGGTATGCCCATCGAACAGAGACGCTCCCTCTACCGCGGGGACCGCATGACCTTCACCGCGGAAATGGACGCCTGAGCTGACGTTTCTCTCGGCCGCGATGAATTCTCGGCGGGGGAGGGGTCGACACCCCTACACCACCCGAAACAGCGGCAAGGAGTAGACCGGCGTGACCGAGAACGTAACCGACGAGAAACTCGTCTGCATGACACGGGACCAGCGAACAGCTACTGCGGAGCTGCTCGGCAGTCTGAGCGAGACGGAGTGGACGCACCCGACCTTGTGCGACGGCTGGACCGTCGAACATCTGGCGGCGCACCTGTCCATGCCCTTCAGAATCGGACTGCCCAGGCTGATGATGGCGATGATCTCGGCGCGGGGAGACTTCGACCGTGCGGCAGACCGATTGGCGCGCCGGGACATCGAGCGTATGACGCGCGCCCAGCTGGTCGAGGTGCTGCACGCCAACGTCTCCACCAAGTGGAAGGTCCCCGGCGGGGACCTCGCGGACTCCTTCTGTCACGACGTCATTCACGGACTCGATCTCACCGAGGGGCTCGGCCGTCCCCACACCGCCACTCCGGAGCAATTGCTGACGACGCTGAATGTCATCAAAACGAAGAACCGAATGGAACACTTCGGCGTCGATCTGCGCGGACACACCGCCGTGGCGTCGGACATGGACTTTCGCATCGGAAAGGGCCCGGAAATCACCCTTCCCGCCCGGCGTCTCGTCCTCCTCCTCACCGGCCGCGAATCAGTCGACCAGCACCTGAAGCGTGCTGAATAGGCTGTCGAGGCGTTTCAGGCGGTAAAGGCATGTGCCGCAGCTAGCCGAGGCGTCGCGTCGCGGGTGCCCTTACCTCCCCCCCCCGGAAGCACAGCCGAATGCATGCCAGCGGGCATAGCGCTGGCGAACTTCGATGATCCGTTGTTGTAGTTTTCGCACCCTGTAACGGATGACGCACGCCTGCGATCTATGTCGAGTCACTTCCGCTGCGATCACGCGCGGACATCGAAAGGTCGAGAAAACATGTCGTTCAACAGGTCCCTGGCCGCTGTCGAAGGCCGCCCCTTCAGTCGAATCGCACGGTCGGTTGCCGTTGCAGGCGCCGGGCTGGCGTTCGTTGGTGTCATGGCTGGTTGTAGCTCGTCGGGTGAAACCACGGCGGTGAGCGAGGCTTCGGCCACGGAGTCGGCTCCGGCTACCACCACCCCGACGCCCACAACGACAGCGACCACGACGACGGAGACGAGTCTTCCTCCGGCTGCTGAACCGCCGGTTGCTCCAGCGCCCGAAGTTGTCGCTGCGCCCGTCCTCATGCCACCGGTTGTGTGCATGAACCTCCAGGCTGCGCAGAACCTCATTCAGGACGCAGGAGTGTTCTTGTCCCGAAGTGAGGATGCAACCGGCGCTGGACGAATGCAGGTCAACGACTCCAACTGGATCGTCGTGGCACAGACCCCGGGCGTAGGAGTACCGATCCAAGAGGGCGATGCGGTGCTCTCGGTAGTGAAGGTCGACGAGCCGAACAACTGCTGAGTTGTGTAACGAATAACCTACCGATTGGTATTGAGTAGCTGTGAATACACCCGCTGGATGGTATCCAGACCCCGAAGGTTCCGGGCAGATGCGCTGGTGGGACGGCCAGCAGTGGACGTCCGCGCTGCAGCCGCAGCCCGCTGGGCCACTCTCGTCGTCGCCGGCAACTGGATCGTTCGCAGCACCCGGGTCCGCGACGCCCACTCGCAAGAAGTGGCCGTGGATCGTCGGCGCGGCGGTGGCTTTCATCGTCGTTGTGGGAGCGATCGGATCTCAGCAGAAGAGCGCCGACGTCGAATCGGTTGCCAACAGCGCCACGTCGACGCAGGTAAGCAGTGCGGCGCCCACGACAACGAGTCAGGTGCCCGTTACTACCGTTCCGACGACGACGGCCGCTCCGACAACTACCACGACCGAGCCGTCACCGATCCCTGCCCAGCCGGTTGCTCCCGTCGTACCGCAACCGACTCGGACGATCGAGGCAGTCACCACAGAAGCCGCACCTGCCGCGCCGTCGATGAGTGCCGCACAGAGAAACGCCGTCCGTTCGGCTGAGGACTACCTCGACTTCAGCTCGTTCTCGCGACAGGGTCTGATCGATCAGCTGGAATTCGAGGACTACTCGACCTCGGACGCCACCTTCGCCGTGGACTACATCGCACCCGATTGGTACGAGCAGGCCGCAGGCAGCGCCGAAAGTTACCTCGACTTCACGTCCTTCTCTCGTCAGGGGCTCATCGATCAATTGGTATTCGAGGGTTTCAGCTACGACGAGGCGGCATTCGGTGTCGATAGCGTTGGGCTCTGACGTTGTGGGTGGGTGACGTCGCGCTTCGAGGCACACTGCCGGGATACTCGGTCATCGAATCGTTGGGGCGATCGGTGGGCAGCGATCTCGGCTGTCACTTGTGTCGTGGAGCGATGGTGTTGCTGAACTGGCGGATGAACGGTTGACCGGAGCCGGTGAGTTCGCATGTCCGGACACAGTGCCTATGCGGCGCGCGTGTCCCACAGGTGTCTCGGAGTTGGATCAGTCGATTCAAAGCGATACGCGCACAATCGAATAATGGTTTTCGTCGAGATCGTCCTCGTCCTGCAGTCGGTGGTCGGCGACGAAGGCGTCGACGTCGGTGAATAGCTGATTGATAAGTACGGAGCCCGCCGGGGCGAGCCTACCCAGGGTGGTCTTGGCCAACTTCAGGTACCGAGACTCGAATTCGTCCGCAGAAAGTTGGCCTACTCCGAGGGCTTCATACACGGGTCTGAAGATCTTGCTCGGCTCGGGTTTGCTGGACGGGTCCATCACGAAGACTTCCTGTGGGCCGAAACGGTTCCATGGGGTGCGGAGAGAAAGCCGCTGAAGAGTGCGCCCGCTGCAGACTGTCGATCTATACGTTCGGGGAACAGGCTGCAAAGCATTATGGATCGGAACTGGGGCCCGGTCCCGCCACCCGGTCGGTAGCGCGGCGTCTGCTTCTTGAGTCCGGTGACGCCAGGAAGATGAGCGATCGGAACTGGGCTCGGTGGGGCACTCGACGACGCAATCCGCTACGACACTGCACATACCGTCACGCCACCCTCGGGTTGGGCTTTACGGAAAATACTTCATCTGAATGACAAGCTGTATCTCATCCAGCATCCAAGTGCCTGATACCCTACCAGTTATCTCGGCACGTTCAGTCGGAGAAATCAAATGGAGGCCGCTCAATGCCCAATTCGAAGAATCTGTCAGCAATTTCAACTTTCGCCTTCTTCGCCAGCATTGCGTGCTTGGGCATGATGATTCTTAGCTTGGGTTATTATTTGTTCACGGACATCTGGTTGATCGCAACAGGCGCCGTCTGGTTCATGCTTTCATTCGTCGCGGGAATAGTGTCTTTTATCTGTGGCCGGTTGTCGAGTACTGCCAATAAAATGGAACATGAAGAGTTGCGGAAAAGCCGCGAAAGAGAATCTGCGCTGATGGAGCAGCAGCGTAAAATCGATAATCACCTTGCCGACCAGCAGTTTATTCTGGAAAGCGCGGAGAGGATTCGCTCCCGAACATTGGATTCTCTGGATCGTCTACCTGGCCTGCTCGATCAGGCCGGTATGTGCTTGTCTTCGGCAGACAACGACTGGGCGGAACGGGTCTACAACCCATTCTGGAATTCAATCGAGGGATGCGCCGTGAAATTGACTGAATTTGAAAAAATAATTGAAGACATAAAGCGAGGTGCGAATGAGTATGAGAAGTTGATACTTAGTTTCGATGGTAATCTTTCTCCGTTTCCGATTAGTTCAGAATCTGTCGAAGCAATGAACTCCTACAAGACGATCTATGGGGCGATGGAGAGAAAAACTCGCCGAGCGCTAGGCGATATTGAGTTTGCTCAAATATTCGAGGGTTGGCGAGGCAACAAAATCATGTCGGCCGGCTTCGCTGATTTGCAGTCTGCCGTTAGTGAAATGTCTACCTCAATCTCACGCGAGATTTTTTCGCTCGGATCCCGCGTCGACTCTCTTAATCGAAATTTTAGTTCACTGTCGAGCTCGGTCAACGGACAGCGGAACAGTATCGATGCATATGCTACCGCTTCAGCTGCACAAAATACTGAACTTCTACGTGCGGCCAAGGAATCTGCATATCAGGAGAAGGAAATCGCCAAGCAACTGCGCAGCATCGAAACGCGGTATAAATATTCACGATAGTTGGCGTCGTTGCGCAGTCTATAGTTTGCATCGTTGCCTAGTTTCGAGAACAGAATAATGCTCTTGCGATAATACCAAATGGTAAAGGAAATTCTGTGTCCAATAATGCGAACGCTTTACTATTCTATGGAAAGTTGGCGACCTACCTAGCATGCGCTTTTTTGGTTCTGGCGCTGTTCAGCTTCATTTTTCACATCGCTCCAGATCTTTCCTGGGATCGCAACCCGTTCAATGAAGAGAGTCGGGTTGCTGACGATGAGTACTGGGTGATATTCAAGGACACCACCTGGTTAGCTTTAGGCGTAATCTGCGGTGTCGCTGCAGTTTTCCTGAGGGTGCGCGCGAGGAACTCGTGACGATCTGAGAGAGTGCGGGCAGTCCTTTTGACTTCGTACGGCGCGTCGGTTTACGCTGGCAGGAATTAGCGGCGAGCTTTGCGAATCTGTTCCGTTGTCCGTCGAGTCACTGGCAGCGGCCAGTCTCGCGTTAAATGGAGCTAAGAGTTCACCGGCGATCTGGTAGTGACGACGGTAAGCGATGCGCCTACGCGCTGCACACCACAGGGGATCGAAACTCGGCGTCACTTTTACCCTTCCCAACGCCTTCGGGAGGGGTTTGGCGAAAACGACGACTAGTTTCCGCGGTTGCCTCTCGTCAATGACGTGTACAGGCTGCCGCTGCGGTGTCAACAGTCAACGTGAAGTCTCCGCTGGTGGCCAAGTAAAAGTACCCACCTCGTGCCGATGTTCCTGCTTGGTCCGGGGCGCCCGTTCGGTGTTGTGAATCTTTCATGCAAAAGGACTCGCCGTCGGTAACTTCGATGAGGCGTGGTGCAGCAGTCGGTCGACGATCGATGCTGCGGTGGCGTGGCTAGGCAGGAATCTGCCCCATTGTTAGAACGGCCGACGCGAGGCAATCGCCGACGACCGGCGTTCGTAGTCGCCGGCGACGAACGAAACCTGAGGTTTTGGGCCGAATTACCCCGACGGTGAACAGTTGACTCGTGAACTGGGCAACCCGTTCAAGCTGTACGGCGATCCCTGGGAAGCTTATGCGTCGGCGGTCTCAAGCACCCGTCCATGCGGGCTGAAGGTGATTTCCCTTCATAGCGGGTGTGACTGACGTATGACCGTTTCCCATCAGACCTTCGCATGAATCACGCGACGGCTCAGGAGGAGCTGGTTAACTGTCCGAATTTAGAGGCGGCTTCGATGCGTCGGCGGTGGTCGGTGTCAGGCGAGGTCGATCTGCGACACCTCCGCAGGTGCCATATCGTTCAAATCCATGAATTGCACTAAGTTCTGGGTCAAATCTCGCTCGGCGATCATCGCAGTCAGCGAAGGTGCTTTTGGATCACTGAGTACCTCGATTGTGTTGATCAGTGCGGATGCCTCGGCCGCTGCGTCCGAGGCTTTGAACCACTATTCTTTATCGAAGACGTGCCCCAGACTTTTCTGGGCGTAGGCAACGGCGACTGCGAGCAACAGCTCCTCTGAGCTCAAGCGATGGTCGCCTTGACGCCCAGAGACAGTGGCAGCGGTAGTAATGGCTGCACCCGTTCCGGCGATCCCGCCGATAGTGGCTATCCCACCGGCCATTCCGCCGGGGCCGAGCGCCGCGAGCCCGCCAGTCATTCCCGCTGCTCCCGCCACACCAGCTGGCGCAAGCGCGATAAGGCCGATCGGTGCAATCGCGATCACCGCGACACCTGCTCCGGCGATTGCCCAGCGTTGCCAATTCGTCCCGGGCTTGGCCAGTTTAGCCAGTTTGTTGTTGAAGGACTGGATTGCGCCGCTAAGCGTCTCGCCGAACTGGCGGGTCAACCCGATCTCTTCAACGAATCCCGGCAGAGCCTTGTAGGTGGTGTCCGCGATATCGATCTCGAAGGGCGCGGTGAGGTCGCTCAGGGTCAGGATGGTGAGCTGCTCGATGATGCCTGCCGTTGTCCAATGGTCGGGCACCTTCGGTGTGTCACCTTGGGCAAGCAGGTGCAGCTCCCTTGGGAGTGGATGACCGGCCTTATCTGCCGCCCATATCGCGTCCACCAATTCGCTGCGTTTGATTCGTATCGCTTCGGTGAAACGGGCCTTAACCTTCGCATCCTTGATTGTATCGGCGACTCGGTACCTGAAATGCAATTCCAGCACCAACGCGGCTGCGTCATCGGTCAGCGCCGTTGTAACCCGTCTGGTTCGGCGTGTCGTTGACGCAGATCGGTGGTATGCGCTGCCTACAGCCCTCGCCACTGAGGGCTGCGCTAGATACGCGGCCGAACTGTGACCGACTTTTCCCACACTTACGCGAATGTCTTGTACGTCGGCAAACACTGTAGCCAACCCTCGTGCGCGCGTGACGGGATCGCGGCTACTGAAGAAATTCAGCCACGAATGGGTCCGCTCGTAAGGGAAGTTACCAATTAGCTCGCGGCGAGACACCGCAAACAGCCCCGTGTGAGCTGGGCTTCCGATGGTTATCACGCCGCGGACCGATATCTGGGCTGGGAGTCTGGACAGAAGATCTACCGTCACAACACTTCCCAGACTGTGGCCCACAATGACTATTTCGCCCTGCGATGGAATTGCGCCCAGAACGCGGCTCAGTACTGCACCACGCGTTCCTTTGCGCCGGACGTATGCCTGAATCTGCTTGATTTCGTCGGCGAACAATTTGTCCGGCATCGCGTTCAAAACGGCCGCCAACTTCGGGTTCGAGGCTCCGAGATCGGGTAGCGGGAAGCCGAGGGTTTGGGCAGTCGGGTCAGCGCCAACCGCACGTGCAGCCTCGATCTGTCGGTTGACAAATTCCGCCCGTTCGGCCGACTGGTCAACCTTGCCAGTGTTGACGGTTGGTTTCGGAACGTCCGCCTCCGCGCCCGACGGTCCCCAAATATCGCTGTAAATGGGTGCGATGACGTCATCAGGGGCGATCGCCGGCAGATTCTGATCGGTCATAGCCTCGTTGAGTGCATCGAGCCAGGCTTGGCTGGTATCGCCCGAACCAACGCCGTGCAAGTAGACTAACTTCATCGAGGTTTGCCCCTACTGTCTGTTCGAAAGTTCGCGAGACACCGTCAGATCTGGAATTCCAGATTGGCGGCGACCTTCGTCACGGAACGCGTCGGCCACGAATCTAGGCCATGCCACTGACAAGATGTCCAGGTGGTCATCCACGGTCATTCGTGTGAATGAACTTTCTGCACCCGGATCGCCGATCTAGAGAGCCGGAGGCGATGCGTACCTCCGAACATCGCTGATCAAGTCATTTTCGTCTACGGCTACACGCGAGAGAACCGGACTCTGCATATACAGACGGTCCAAAGTTTGTCATCCGCCCCGTATAGGTTGAGTCCTGTTCAACCAAGTTCGAAATGTGAGGATTCGATGTCGGCTTCAGATGACGCTGAACTCCGCGGACGCGTACGGCGCCTGCTCGAGTTCCTGCGCGAGACTGTTGGTGCTCAGTCCAAGCCGATTCGCCAGTACGGCGTCGACGCCCGGGTCGAGTGGCTGTTCGACGATGCGCGCCCACTCGACGTCAATACCGATGTCGCACCCGGTGACGTTGCGGTTCGCATTCCCCGCACCAGCATCGAGCAGCCACCCGGCCTTCCTGCGGAACTCGAACCGTGGATCGACGAGACCACCACCCCGCCCACCGTCAAAGCCCACGCACCCGCCGAGGCCCACGAGTGGCTTCGAGAGTGGACTGGCTGGGCTCTCGAAGACGCCACACGTCGCCCGTTCGCCGAGCTCTTCCGATCCGTCGACCTCATGCTCCACGACCTCGGCACCCAGCCCGAGGCATTCGAACTCGTCATCGCCTCCGGGTACTTGAACGCCACCGTCGGTGGCCAACAGATCGCCACACACCTCGTCACCCAGCAGGCCAGCATCACCCGCGAGGACTCGACGGGAGATCTACTGGTCACCGTTGCGCCCGCCAGCACGCCGCGACTCGAAGACGTACAGGTTCTGCTGGATTTGAAGGGCTTCGACCGCGCCGGCTCGAAGTCGCTGCACCGCAGCCTGTCCGAGCTTGTCTCGTCGTCGCTGTCGTCGGACATTCCGCGGTTGCTCGGCCAGTGGGCCACCTCAGCGCTGACGCAGCCGCTGACCGTCATCGCCGATCACGACAAGCCCGCCAGCATTCATGCCTCCACCGCAGACACCCTGCGTATGTCGCCCGCTCTCGTTCTGCGCAAGCGTGGCTCCTACGCGCTGGTGTCGTACTACGACGCCATGCTCGCAGCGCTCGACAACGGCGCGCCTGTGCCCGTCGGGCTCTCGCACCTCGTCGAAGGCCACGACGAGAACGCCCGCGCAGACTGGCTCGCCGCCAACATCAGCGACACACCCAGTGCCGAGCCTCTGTTCCCGCTGCCCGCGAATCGCGCCCAGGCCGGCATCTACAACCGCGTCATGAACGACACCGGCGTCGTCGTCGAAGGCCCTCCCGGCACCGGCAAGACCCACACCATCGCAAACCTCATGTCCGCGTTGATGGCTCAGGGTCAGCGCATCCTCGTGACCAGCGAAAAGGCACAGGCGCTGCGCGTCCTCAAGGACAAGCTGCCCAGTGAACTGCAGGACCTCTGCGTCTCCGTCACAGATATGGCGCGTGGGGGATCGGCCGAGCTCGACGAGAGCGTCTCGACCATCGCAAACCGCAAGGCCGCGTTCGACCCCGCCGAGTCCGCCAAGACGATCAAAGCGCTCACCGGCAAGCGCTACAGCGCCAAGGAGCAACGCCACAAGCTCAAAGAGCAGATGCGCGTTGCCCGGTCGTCCGAGGCCGAGATCCACACGCCGTCGCCCACCTACTCGGGCACGCTCGCGACGATCGTCGGCAAACTCAACACACAGCAGCCGGACCTTGGCTGGATCCCCGGCCCGCTGCACGCCGAGCAGCCGCCCTTCGACGACGCAGCGTTCGCGTCCCTGTTTCGGGGAGGTGCACCGAACCCGGCCGTGCCATCGATCGACGACGTGCGCGCGCTCTGCGCACGGGCCCACAGCTCACCCAGGCTGCTCCCGGCCCTCGACGACGTCGATCAGACTCAGCTCCACTACATCCGCCCGTCCGCGCAGGCACTCGCCGATCGTGCGCGGGCCGTCGAGAGCTTCGGTCCGGCGTATCGGACTCTCGCCGACGGCATTCTCGCGGGCTCGCTCGGGGCCGCCTGGTCCCGCGCTCAGACTGTCTCGGCGATGCTGTCTGTCGCTGTCAGCGCCCACGCGGCCGTCGGGTCGCATCAGGTCACGACGGCCGTCACGTCGCGTCAGGCACTCAACGCGTTCGACGCGTTGGCGCGGCTCCACGAGACCGGTCAGGTAAGTCCTGACGCACGTCGGGCGGTGGATCAGCTCGACGCGCGAGCCAGTGTCGACGGCATCGACCCAACGGACGCAACTGGGATGCGGTTGGTCGCCGAACACCTGCGGTCGCTCGTCGCCGTCGAAGATGCGGCAAACCTGTTGCGCACGATCGGTATCGAACTACCCAGTACCGGCGTCGACGGCCGTCGCTTGCTCGTCGACACCCTCAGCACGGTCTGGAATCAGGTCGTCGCCACAGGGAGCGTCGTGATCGCTCGCGACGAGCTCGTCGCAGCATTGGGTGCCGTCGTGCCCTCGGTGCCGCAGGTGACAACCCTCGCCGAGGCGCTCGCCCTCGCCGACGAGATCACCGGTCTCACCGATAGCTCCGACGCCTCCGCGGCACGTGCGTCGCTCAAAGTCCTGGCGGATCGCCTGGCCCGAGAGGTACCGAACTCCGACTACCTGGTCGCTGCCCTACGATCCGCCGACGCCGACACCTACGAGCGCCTCGCGAACGACCTGCAGCCCGTCGCGAACGCCGGGCTTCTCGATGTTCTGGCAGAGCAAGCACCGAGCCTCGCGCGAGCATTGTCCGAGAACAGCGCCACCGACTGGGCCTCACGGGCAACCACATTCGGCACAGCGTGGACGTGGCGGTGGACCAAGCAGTGGGCGGAGAGTCGCCAGCAGCCCGACGAGAACGACAACCTCGACGACGATCTCGACGCCCTCGACGCGGAGATCTCGTCACTCACGGCCAAGCTCGCCGCTGAGCAGGCGTGGCAGGAATGCTTGCAGCGCATGACCAATCGTGAGGTCACCGCGCTGCGCGCCTACCAGGAAAACATGTCGAACGCGGGGCTCGGCACCAGTAGCCTCGCGCAGCGGTATCGCGTCGCAGCTCGTGCGGCGATGCAGGACGCGCAGACGGTGGTGCCGGCGTGGGTCATGCCGATGGCGCAGGTGCTGTCGTCGATTCCGCCGCAGCAGAACGCGTTCGACGTCGTCATCGTCGACGAAGCCAGCCAGTCCGAGGTCACCAGCCTGCTGCTGATGTGGCTCGCGCCGAAGATCATTCTCGTCGGCGACGACAAGCAGTGCGCCCCTCCCGGCATCAAAAACTACACGCTGCAGTCGGTGCTGGAACGGCTCGACGACCTGCTCTCGGACGTCCCGGTCAGCACCCGCATGATGCTTACTCCCAAGTCGAGTCTGTTCACGTTGCTGCGTGCACGGTTCGGCGACATCGTCCGCATGCGCGAGCACTACCGATGCATGCCGGAAATCATCGAGTGGTCGTCCACGCAGTTCTACAGGGACATGCCGCTCGTGCCCGTGCGGCAGTTCGGAGCGGATCGGCTTGCCCCGCTGCGCAGTACCTTTGTCGACGACGCCACCACGGCCGGCTCGAGCACTCGATTGACGAACCCGGCCGAGGCGCAGGCACTCGTCGACCAGCTCGTTGTCTGTCTCGCAGAACCGGACTACATCGACAAGACCTTCGGCGTCGCAGTGTTGCAAAGTGCTGCGCAGGCGGACCTGATTCGGTCGCTGCTGTTCGAGCGTGTTCCGTCCGAGCAGATCGACGAGCGCCGCATCCGCGTCGGCACCCCTCCCGATTTTCAGGGCGACGAGCGCGACGTGATGTTTCTGTCGATGGTCGTCGCACCCGGCTCGTCGTCGAACGCAATGACCGCCGACCTCTTCAAGCGCCGGTTCAACGTCGCTGCCTCGCGTGCGCGGGACCAGCTGTGGCTGTTCCACTCCGTCACGGCCGACAGCCTGTCGGCGACGGATCTACGACGGTCGCTGCTGTCCTACGTCGAAGCGTCGCCGACGGTTCCAGTGCCCGCGATGCCGACGCCGGTCTCGGCGAACAGCCCGCATCCGGACTTCGGATCGCTCTTCGAGCAGCAGGTCTTCCTCGCGCTGCGTGAGCGTGGGTATCACGTCAACCCCCGTGTCGACGTCAACGAGATGACGATCGATCTCGTCGTCACCGGTGCTGCGGTGCGCGTGGCGATCGAATGCGACGACGACACCGAGGTCGACGCCTACGAGCTCATGGACCGTATGGAGCGCGAGTTCGAACTGCGCCGCAGCGGATGGGTGTTCCATCGTGTGCGGGCGTCGGACTTCGCCCTCGACCGTGAGCGGGTGCTCGACACCATCACCGAGATCCTCGACTCGGTGGGCGTCCTGCCCGACGAGGTGGCGGTGGTCGTCGAGGGTGCCGGGCCGTCATCGTGGTCGCCGATCGAGCTTGTCCGTGACGCCGACGATGCCGATGCCGACGACGAGGTGATCGAGCTCGCGATCGGCGAAGAGCCGGCGCCGTCGCGGACAGTCGATGTCGATCTTGCGCCGTTGCCCGAGGTCATCGAGACAACCGACGAGCCCGAGGACCTGGACGAACCCGAGGAACACTTCGAGTACGCCGAGGACGAGGCTCCCGTCGAGCCCGAACCGAAAACGGCTCGGACGATGCCGCGCGAGGACCTCATTGCGGCCATTCGGTATTCGCAGAAGCGCAACAAGTTCTCCGTCGCCCAGACCGTCGAGGACTGTGAAGTCACACCCGAGGCCGTCCAGGAAGCACTTGCGGAGATCACGTCTCGCGACGATGCGCTGAGAGCATCGAAGAAGAGGCCGCCGGCTCCGACGCCGGACGTGATGCCGCGCAAGCGTCGTACATCTGGTGTGGTGAGTGAGCCCGCCGTGGTGTCCGGAAGTCGTTCATTGCAGGCCGAATTGGATGCGTTGCCGGTTGCATCGTGGGCAGGGGCGCGGGAGATTGCGATTGCCGCGGCGAGGCCGACTGCGCCGTTGACGTTGGAGCGGTGTCAGAGGGTGACGGGGTTGTCGGGGACGAAGGCGGATCAGTTGTTGGCTGACCTGGTGGTGACTCGGAAGCTGGTCAGACGTAAACGCGATGGTGTGGAGGAATGGGTGCGGCCGCAGGGGTTGACGCTATGACGCAGGTGGTGAACCGGTCCGAGGGTTTACGGGACTGGCAGAAGGAAGCGTTCGATGCGTGGGTGTCGTCGGGCCATCGCGCGATCGTCGAGGCGGTCACGGGTACCGGGAAGACGCATGTGGGGTTGGCGGCGACGCTGGACTCGGTGAGTCGTGGTCGTCAGGTGTTGGTGGTGGTGCCGAGTATCGATCTGCTCGAGCAGTGGTACACGGCGATGGTGAAGGCGTTGCCGAGTGTGCGGATCGGGCGGCGGGGGAACGGGCACAACGACACGTTCCGTCAGTACGACGTGTTGATCACGACGATTCAGTCGGCGATCCGCCCGGGAGCACCGATGCCACGGACCGGTGCCCTGCTCGTTGCCGACGAGGTACATCGCTACGGGGCCGGTTCGTTTGCGAAGGTGCTGATCAATCGGTTCGAGGAGCGGCTCGGGTTGACGGCGACGTTGGAGCGTCAGGACGACGGTGTCGACACGCACCTGATGCCGTACTTCGAGAACCTGGTCAAGGGCTGCGATGCGGCGCGGGGGAGACGTGACGGGATCCTGGCGCCGGTGCGAGTGATGACGGTGGCGGTGCCGTTCTCCGCGGACGAGGCGTCGAAGTTCCGGGACTTGGACGAGAAGGCGAAGTCGCTGCGAAAAACTCTGATCTACGACTATGGCTGTGCTGCCGATCCGTTCGGTGAGTTCATGAAGAGCGCGGTGGATTTGAGCAAGGAGAGGCATCTGCCGGCGAGCCGGGTGGCGAGTAGGTATCTGTCGGCGTTCAGTAAGCGGCGGGCACTGTTGGCGGACTGTGAGGGCAAGTTGCAGGCGTTGGCGGCGATCACGCCGGGGCTGGGGAAGTCGGAGCGCTCGATCGTGTTCTCGGAGACGAAGGAGTCTGCGGCGAAGGGTGCGGAATTGCTCAAGGCGGGCGGGGTGGCGGCGCATCAGTATTCGAGTCATTTGGATCGGGTAGGTCGGACGCGGATTCTGAAGCAGTTCCGTAGTGGTGAGCTGACGTCTTTGGTGGCGCCGCGGGTGTTGGACGAGGGTATCGATGTGCCAGCGGTGAATGTCGGGGTGATCATCGCGAGCAGTTCGTCGAAGCGGCAGATGATTCAGCGGATGGGCCGGATTCTGCGGCTCAAGCCTGATGGTCGCCCTGCGGCGTTCGTAATCATGTACGTGGCGGGGACGAACGAGGATCCGTCTCTGGGGGCGCATGAGGCGTTTTTGGATGAGTTGACGGGTGTGGCCGAGGAGGTCGTGGACGTCGAGTTGGCTGATGCGGGCGCGGTGTTGGCGAGTTGGTTGGATCAGTCGGTGCCGATTCTGCCGAAGCCGCCGGTGGAGCCGACACCGATCGAGCCCATCGTGATTCCGCAGTCGAAGATGGTGCCGACGACGGTCTCTGCGGCGCGGACTCGGACGGTGAAGGAGATTCTCTCAGAGGTGCAGTATGGGACACCGGATCAGCTCGACGGGATCCTGCGGTGCCTGGCTGCGATCGATGTGCGGGAGGCGTCTGTGTTGATCAGGCGGTATGGCATCGACGGGGCGAAGCCGCGGACGTTGTCGCAGGTAGCAGCGGAGATGAAGCTGAAGAAGATGCTCATCGAGAGCCTCGAGAAGCGGGGGTTGAAATCGTTGGAGAGGGAGGCAGGGCGTCAACTGGCGCAAGTGAGTGGCGCTTGATAAACAGGCCCGGTGGTGCTGAAAGCTCAGTGTTGGTCCAGCTCCATCCAATAAGTTGCTGAACACACAAACCGTTGCGGCTGGCCATGGCAGTCCTGCGAGCCGCAGAAAGAAAGGACTTGTCCGTGCCCATCTTTGACTTGGCTGCTGACGGCTTGGTACCGATTATGCGGCAGTCGATTGGTTCTGGGGTTTACGAGAGCGAAATCGAAGAACTTCTTTGGAACAACATTGAAGAAATCACGGGAGATAATCTCTTTCGTCTGGCACGGCAACCGCAGATCCCCGGGGGTGGTAGACCCGATGTCGTCGCCCTCGACAAAACTGGGCGTGTGGTTGTCATTGAAGTAAAACGTGATGTTGACCGTAATCAGCTTGCACAGGCGCTGGAATATGCGGGCTGGGCAAGGCGAAGCAATCTCGATGAGCTTGCGGGGCTGTATCACGGGAGCCCGGAGAAGTTCTGGGACGATTGGAAAGAGTTCACCGACTCGGAGACCTTGGTCAGGGTCAACACAGACTCCCGTCTCGTCCTTGTTGCGAGGAACTTCGACGCAAGGACGTCCGAAGCGCTCGCGTTCTTGACAACACACGGGGTTCCGATTCAACTTTTGCGAGTTTCGTTCTACGTTGACGAATCGTGGAGGCGATTTCTCAACGTTGAACTGGAATCCGAGCCGGAGGCAAGCCCGCCCGGATCAATGGTTGTAGATGCGAATACGCAATCGGTGCTCGCGAGCCAGTCGGATTTCCGGGAAATTTCTCTGACGCAGGTCGCGAAATCGCTATCGTGTCCCGTTGATCTTGTTTGGGTCCGACCAAGGAAAGGCGACCAGTTCAGTGCTGTTCTGAATGACGACGGACGAATAGCTTTGCCAGACGGCCGCGTCTTCATCAGCCCGTCAGGCGCTGCTATTGCCGCTGCGGATGTCGTGTCCTATGACGGTTGGTACGCGTGGCGTTTGCCAGACGGGAGGACGCTCAACGATGTCCGGCATGAGATAGCAGAGTCCTTGTCGGACGACGGCGGGGTCGTATAACCGCCACCTGCGGAGCGCGACAGTTGTCGCGTGTTGGAATTCCAAGAAAGGAAGTGGATCGATATGTCCTCAAAGTACGCTATGTCGCTCGATGCGAATGCTCTGCTGCTTGTCTTACATCTGCCTGATCCACCTCCGGGGCATACTTCGCTGAGGAATCATCTCGGCTGGCAGGATTCGACCTACAGGAAAGCGAAACAAGAGCTGGTTGACCTCGGCCTTGCTGTAGTTGGCCACGGAGGAAGTCTAAAAAGGGTCTTATGCCCGGATGGGTGGACAGAGCCGGCCGCGCGCACGAGGGAAACCGAGCCCTGGGAGTTTGTCCCGGCCGTCACGAAAGAGGCGGTTCTCTACACACCTTTTGTTCAAACCCTGGGTTCGAGCTGGACAACGGATCGAAATCCGGAATTAGCAATGGCGGTGCACAACACGGCGCACTCAGGCTCTAGACGGACGGGTGGTAAGTGGTCGAGGCCGGACGCTGTGGCGCTGTGGGTTCGGCAGTTCACTTACGTTCCGGGCGATTTCCTCGAAGTCTCGACCTTCGAAGTCAAGCCTTTCAACAACATTGATGTTCTTGCGGTCTATGAAGCAATAGCTCATCGACGGGCTGCCACTCACGCCTACGTCGCCATCCACGTCCCGGCGCATCTGTCTAAAGCGCTACGGAATCGAATCAAGGAAGTTAGGTCTGTTGCTGCTGCACACGGAGTAGGGCTAGTCCGATTCGCCGACCCAGCGGACTACTCCACGTGGAAAAACGTTCTCGACGCGGAGAGGTTCGACCCTGATCCTGAAAGGCTGGACTCTTTCATCAGCCAACAGCTTCCACGGAAGACAAAAGCATCGATCCTGTCTCGCTTGGGCAAAGCTGTCGCAGATCTGGATCCTTCGGACGCCAAAGAAAATGTTGAAATAGATGAAACTCAGCAATCTCGGGTTGGTTTCGAATGATGGCGTCGGTGAAGCCTAAGTCAATCGAGTGGATGTGCGATGGATGTGGCATGTGGACGAAAGTGCATTTCAACGTCTATCGACTGCACTACCACAATGATCCTGCGGGAGCGTTGTGTGAAAGGTCGCGGACAAGGATCGATTCTGACGTGGAGCGGACGTTGATAGATCAAGCCGCGTATCGTACTCGTCGGCGGCAGCAGCCCCTAGCGAAGGCGGCCAAAAAGGCGAAACCCATTGCGGAACTGTACAGCGACCGCACTCCAAGCTCGAGCGTGCGGGCAGTAGGCGGTGGCAGCCCGGGTTCAGGCAAACGTCAATAGCTTATTAGGCTGCCGGGCCACCGTGCCAGCGGTACTTAGGCTTCCGTTGCCGAGTTGAGCAACTCCGACCTCCGCCCACTCCATGTAACTACGAGCTCGTCTCGCGCTCGGCTCGCTGCGACGTACAGTAGTGATCGCTCGCGCAATAGAGCCTCATCACGTTCCTCCGTCGGAACGGAACGAAGAGTAGCCGCAGACGGGACATGCGTGCTGTCGATGCCCGCGAGGACGACTCGCGAGAACTCCATGCCCTTCGCCCGGTGCATGGTGAGCACCTGCACGTGATCGGGAGACGCGGAATTGTTGTCGAGCGCGCGGGCCTCAACCCCACGTTCACCCAGGGCCCGGACGAACTGGCTGCGATCGTTAACACCGCGGGTCAGAACCGCGATCGTGGACGGGTCGACTGGAGGTGAGTCCGAACCTTCTGCAGGCGTGATCCAATTTCGAACCAGCTCGGCCACCTTGTCGAGTTCGTCTGCAGGATTGGTGCATTCGACGAACTCTGGGTTGGGACCGAGCCGCGCAGATCGGTAGCCATCGGTCGACTCTTCGCCCTGTTCGAGATCTTTGTAGTCGGCCCCGGACAGGATGCTCACCGCAAAGTGAAGGTTCTGTGCTGTGGTCCGGTAGTTGAGAGTGAGGCGCTTCGATCGACCTACGATCTTGATCCCGAACCGAGACAACACAATCGGCTGACCATAAATTCGCTGGTGTGAGTCCTCAGCGATGAACAAGTCGTTTGTTCCCTCTGCGACGAGGTTGCGCAGCAACGCCCAGTGCGTGGCATGCAAGTCCTGGGCCTCGTCGACAAGCACATGATCTGCAAAGAAGTCCTTACCCGCTTCCACGCGTAGCCGCAGTTGTTCCGCGGCGAGCGCCAGGACCTCAGGGAAGCTGACGCTCCCGTCCATCCGGCTTTGCCTGCGATACGCCTCCACTAACTTCCACACAGCTATCCGCTGAGGTCGGCTCAGGCGTACGCCACGGCCAGGACGTGCGACCTTCGCGTACTGCTCGAGAGTCGTCACCTTATTCGCGAGAACTACGGCCACATACTCGTTTTCGAGAAACCCCGGCGTCGCGAGCTTCGAGTCGAGACCGCTACTTACTGACTGCGCAACGTCACGCCAAACTTTGTCGCTATTGGTGCGGTTCTGACTGAGTTCGGCACCGCGGTAGCCCAAAACATTCTCGGCTGCGTCGGCAGTATCACCCGCTTGGTTCAACGCAGCGTTTCCGAGCGCATCGATGCCACCAACGTAGATACCGCTGTCGCCAAGTCGATCCGCGATCTCAACAGTGGGGTCGAGGCTCAGCAGAGCTGATTTCAAATCCGCTGCGAGAGTTCTGTTGTAAGTGGTGAGCACAATCCGTGCGGTCGGGTCGGCTTTCGCGAGACGTCGCGCACGGTGTATCGCGACGACGGTCTTCCCGGTTCCCGCTCCACCTGACAGCCGGAACGGGCCGGTTGGGTTCGCTTCGACCCATCTCCGCTGTTCGGGGTGCAAGAAGGTGCGCCAGGCCGCAAAGTCGCCACCTTCGATGACGCGGCGAAGCTCCTCGTCGTCCTCGACGAACGTAAACTGCATCTTCGATGCAGGCTGCTCGAGAGCCTTCAGGATCTGCTCGTCCTCATCGAGATCTTCGTCAATCGGGTCTTCGACGAAGCCGTGCTTCTCGCGGATGGAGTCGATGTGCAGGCCGGTCGCCAGGTCAAGAAGCGCGCTGCCCTGCCAGCCAATAGCATTGGCCGCGATGTCGAGCAATACATCCTCATCCGTCGCCGCGTAGGCGCGTTCCGCGAGATCCTGGTCGAGGCCGAGCCGTTCGGTGAGATCTCCGAGACTGAATCGCTCGCCGAGGAATCCTCTTGGTTGTGTCTTCACCGCGCGGTTCAGCTCACCCCGCGGGTCGGGAACGACCGTCCGCTTTTTACGGTCATCCTCGCCGTCGAGTTCGCCGATGATCCCTTCGAGAACACCGTTGATCGGGTTTACCCGCAGCCGCGAGCGTTCCGCAAGCTTATTGGCTTCGTCGTGCGGCCATGTGCCCATGTAGATGAACGTTGGGTCGTCGCCCAACTTGTCGTCCACTTTGAACAGAATCGCTCGGAAGTGCTGGTCGACACGCCCGGTTCGGACGCGGGGGTCGACGGCAGCATTGATTGGCTCTATATGAAGTCCGGGGGTGGCGTGGTTGGCGGAGAGCTTCTCGATGAACGCCCACACCTTGTCCTTTGTGCTCTTTTCGAGCTTCCGCATCGCTTTGGTGTTCGATGCGATGACCAGGTTCGCCACTTACGCCACTCCGTTCTCTATCGCTGCCGCAATTTCCTCGGCATCAGGTGGGCACAGCGTCCATCCCGCTTCGAACATCGTATTCGTCAGGTGATCGTCGGGGGCAAACAGCACGCCGATGCGGAGATCCCTCCACGCGAAGTCCACCACCTCACCCTCGTCGGTCTCGAAGCCAACGGTTGGTACCGGCAGGTCGGTCGCAGCAAGCGCGACTACCAGCTGCTTCTCGGCGTCGGACACAGTAGAGTCGAAGACCGCCTTCCACTCCGGTGTGAGCTCGGCGTCGTGCTTCGCGGCGGGACTATCGGCACCTGCTTCGAGGAGGCTACGGGTGGTAACGAGATGGTTGCTGCTCAGTCCCAGCCAGTTCGACAGCCGCAACCACTCCTTCCACGCCCGACCGTCCAGGATCTCGAGCTTTTCGTCACGGTCGTCGACAACGAGGACGGCGTTGATCTTCCGGGTGCCCGGCAGCATGGCTGCTGTGACCGCAAGCGGACCGTCTAAGTAAGACCAACACATATCGGTTCCGTCGCCGAACGAGACGGGGCTGCTGTCGATCAGCGAACGAGCGTTGTCCGCAATGGTCGCACCGTCGCCCTTGGTGCGGTTGTCTGAGCGCACCAGCGCCATCGGCAGCCATCTACCAAGGGACTCCCATGCATCGCGGTCGGGGTCGGTGATGAACGAGAGCAACGTGGTGATCGGGTCAGACTCCAAGAGTTTGACGATCGAGGGACGAAGGTTGCCGGCTTTCATCGCATTCCCGGCGCCCGCGTCGGTGAACCAGGTCGGCGTGGCGTTCTCGTTCGATTTGAAACGCTGTAGATCCTCGTGACCGAACGACCAGACCAGATGTCCACTGTCGCGCAGAATCTCTCGTTTCAAGGCGTCGTCCGCAATTCGATTGCAACCTGGAACCGCGTGATACTTCCGACCATCCCCAAATATAGCGATGCGGGGGACCTCAGAATCGGTTGTGGCCAGCTCGAAGTCAGGTTTCGAGTTCGCCATGTGCACCTGTGGCGTGAGCTTCCAGGTTCGAATCTTCTTGCCTGGCAAAATTATCGTCGCCGAAGGTCCGTACGTGCCAGGTGTCTCCTTCACCGTGGCGCCCATGGCGCGGAGCCGCGCGACGAACGCGACGTAGAACTCCTTCTCTAGCGGCGATTCCTCACCTCCAATGGGCGGCTTCGCCGGCTTCTCGGTTACCGCTTCGAGCCACCAAGTGCGGTTTGGATCTGCCTCCCCGTCGACGCCGAGCAGATCATTTAGGACGCGCAACGCTGTCTTGCGTGACACCTTGTCCAGTTCGTGCGGCGGCGCGAACGGCAGCAAGCACTTGTGGCAGGCGAGTCGGTCGTGGTCCGCGCAGCCACAATCCCGCACGACGGTTCTTGCAGCATCGAGCACTGCCCACACCTTGGCTGGGTCGGCGAACTCAGCAAGATAGCCGGTTCCGCCAGGAACAGTGTCGTGAATAAGTAGTGCGCGCTGGCTGGGTGCGTACAACGCGTCGGTGATGGTCGCAACGTCCAGGTGTTCCGGCGAGCCACCGATCACCTGCCGCAGCCCCAGCAACATCGCGGCGCTGAGACTGGGGTGCGCGAAGACGTCGTATTCGAGCGAGCGCGGTAGATGCAACAGCACGCCCTGCGTCCGGAGAGTTCGTGCGAGCGCGATCTCTCGGACGTGCTCTGTTGTGGAGTTGCGGTGCCGGCACCAAGTTCTGTGCTCGTAACGGTTGTTGCGGCCCGCTGTTCGGTCGAGCTGACCGCAGGACGAACACACCCGGAACAATCCAGTCGTGGTGTCCTGCCCCGCTATGGTGCGTGTGCCGCCCTGGGAGGTCCGACGACCCATGTTCAGCCAACGAACGTCAATGCGGCGCAGGTACTCTGCACCGAACTCGAGATCGTCGACGAACCAGGCACGGTCGACGTTGACCGGATCGACATCGGCTGCGGTGACAACGGTGAACGATTCCTTGTGTCGCTCGTCGCGCGAGTCGTTGATCGACGCTTCGTCGCGGCGGACTTCGGCTGACACGCGAGCCATTTCGACCACAGGCAGTTGCTGGCTGACATCGGCGATTGCTGTGGTTTGGCAGCGAGGGCACGCGGTCACCGTTGCCGGCTCCTCCCCAGCGAGCGTGATTCCGGCCCAGCCGCATTGTGGGCACAGCCGCCAGGTGTGAATGTTGGACTCGCCCGCGCCGAGGTCGACGGCATCTATACGGGCGGCTAGGCCTTGCGCGTAGAAAGTGGCACCTGGCGCGAGTTCGGTGAGCGCGACGCGCGATCCACGTTGGTAGCTGGTGGCTTCTCCCATGTACTGGTTGGTGTCAGGGTCGATCCAGGTGACGCCGACATCGAGGGTCACGGAATCGTCGAGCAGCGTGTAGTTCGGTAATACGCCATAGCGTTCCAGGACGCTGATCCAGTAGTCGTCAGTGAGGTCGTGGATTTGTCCTCCGAGCAACCGAAGCGAGCCCTGCGCGGCGCGGAGGTCGCGTCGATCGTCGTCGGTCGCTGCGGGCGAAGCTGCGCGGCGTTCGAACTCTGGCATCTCAGCGTCGACGGCGGCCCGGCGTTCCGTGAGTTCGGTGAGGTCACGGTTCCAGCGGTGCACGGCCTCTTGCAGATCGGTCACGAGTCCACTTAAGCTTCCGCGGGCGTCGGGTGTTGCCCAGGTATGTAACGACTGCCGTGTGTGCTCGTCGAGGACACCGGAGAACTGCTCCAGAAATCCACCGACAAGCGTGTCCGCGTTGTGGCTTACTGCTGAGAGAAGGTCCGCCATCCAAGTTCCCGGGTCGAAGCTGCCCAGTACCGCCCTCGCTCCGCGTGGGGCAACGGTATTGGGGTCGCGGGCGAGTCGGTCGATGACGTGGGCTACGTACTGGCGCTGCAGAATCTCTTCCGCGGTGAGAAAGGTTGCAGGCGGGCGGACGTCACCCTGAATTACCGACGTCGGATCGTACAACTTCGGAAGATGCTCTCCACGACCACGGACGAACGCCAGCACGAGTGAATTACCTGTGAGGCGTCCCGCGCGTCCTACTCGCTGCACATACGAGGAGACCGTACGGGGCAATGAGCCCAGCATGACGGTCGACAGGTCCCCGATGTCGATTCCCATTTCGAGAGTGGGGGTGGCAACGAGGACATTGGGGGCTTGAGGATCAGAACCACCGCGTTTAAACGCAGTTTCGTACCCGAGTCGGGTTGCGGTTGGCAGGAGGGAAGTGTGCTCGCGGGCGACGACGCGTTTCATCTCGGAACTGTCGTAGAGACGACGGTAGAAGTTCTGCGCTTTGGGGGATCGCGCCAGTACTCCGGGGCAGCGCACGAGAAGGCACGGAGCGCCATCGAGTTCGTCGATGACGCGCGCGCTTCCTGGGGTGGGTGTCTGGCAAACACTGCAGGAAAGCAGGTGGCGACCACTTAGCAAGTCCTCGTCGGAAGGAGTCGAGACTACAACCGCGGTCGGAGGAAGGGAGTACGCGGTCAGTCCGCTTTCGGTGAGCACCGCCGAGAGCACTCGTTGTTCGGCCAGTACTGAGAACAAGGATCGAGCGAGGAAACTGCCGTCGAACGGCGACACGCCGAGGCACTGCGATGCCCACCGCGCGTACCACGACGAGGCTGCCGTGATCGCGTCAAATCCTTCTGGGACAGAGCGTGATCCGACTGCGGGGAAAGCGGGAGCGGGACGGCCCTTCGGAAACGCGGGCATGCCCTCGCCCCGCGGGCGCGCACCCCACACCCAGCGTCTGTTGGCGTCCTTCTCTACGAATTTGCGCAACCACGGATGTTGGATGGCACCACGAGTCCGGACGCGTTCGACGGTGCCACGCACCCACCTGGTGACCGCGGCCGAATGGGGTGCAGCGAGGGTGAGTTGGTGTTCTGTCGCGTTCAAAGCCGCACGGCCGAGACGGACCGGGCGTTCGGGACCGCCGAGGTCTACTTCGGCCACGGCGCTCCCCGTAAGTTCAAGGGTGCGACCGAGTCGCGACTGCAAACCGAATTCGAGGTCGATATCGAACTCCAAGCGGCGCAGTACTTTTTCTCTTGCTTTGTTGCGAGCAGTGGTCGTTGCCTCTGGCTTCCAGAACGCGACGAACTCGTCGTGTTCGACGATGTCAGGGGCGAGAAGGTGGTAGCGGCGTGACGAATCGTCGCCGGCACGAGAGACGATGGCCTCACAGAGTTCCGACAGACTGAGGCTCGAATTTCCGATAGCACTGCGCACTGTGGAGCGCAGGCTCAGGGTGTGCGAACGCGCCTGCACGAAGCCGGCGCGGTGGGCAGCATCCTGCACGCTGTCGGTGAACATCAACGCCTTCTTTTCGTCGGCGTCGAGTGTGGCGTCACCGAACAGGTTCGACAGCGTCACCGACAATTGAGTCGCGACGGCGCTACCGAGAAAGCGGATGCCGTCGGTCACACCACAGGCCGGGCACATGTCATTCTTGGAGTCTTCTTCGACACTCTCGCCATTCAGGACGAGGACGGGCAGTACTCTTCCTTCGAGCTCGTCGGTGCTGTCGGAATCCGGTGCCGAGTCGGTGATTTCGCGATCGTCGATGTGGAACCAGCGTAATCCCTCGATCTTTGTGTCCTCGCGCGTGTGAGCGAGAAGCGCCTCTGCCGGCGCGGATATGAGCGCGCGGAAGCGCGAGGCCCCGGCTGCGTGGTCCGCACGAATCGACTCGTCGGTGACGTCAAGGGTACGACCAGTCGGGGCGAGGCGGGCGCCCCACCCGGATCGACCGCAGTGCCGACAGTACAGCGCCGGCAGGTGCATAACGTCGCCGTCCTCATGAACTCCGTCGTCGGACCAGCGGTAGGAGGTGTTGGTGGCGACGGCCCGGTCGATCCGGGAGAGCTCCCGAATCCAGACGTGCACGTCAACATTGAGCGCTGCGCGACCGACCTCAGCGCGAAGGTGGGAGAGTGCAGCAAACAGGTAGTCGAGGAACCTTTGCTGTGAGGCATGGAGGCGGCGGTGATCGCGCTCGGCTACGGGGACCTCGAACAGGGCGGTGGCAAGGTCGGCGAGGGAGATCGCGTTGGTGGCTCGGTCGAGGAGCCTGGCCAGCAGCGGGTGCGCCTTTAGCAGGTGCAGCTGCTCGACGGGTTCAAGGTGACGCAGGTCTGTGGGGTTGAGGCGACGGTCGGTGTCGAGGTCGTCGGCGGCTGCAAATAACTCGGTCCGCTCGAAGACCTCTGCGCGTTCGAACAGTTCGGCGAGCACTGCAGTGGTCAGTGACGCGTTGCTGGGCGAGCGCGTGGCGAACTCGTCGAGGCGTCCGGCGGCGTCGGTGACGGCGGGGGAGATCGGCCGATACAACCGGTCGAGGGCGGTGTCGCGGTCGGCGAGCCAGTCTGCGACGGTCAGTCTTGTTTCGCCGACGACGGCATTGGCGTCGAATTGTTCGCCGAACACTGTGTGCGCGAAGTCGAGCATGGCGGTGGGTTCGGCTTTGGAGCCGAGGGTAGCGGAGGTCGCGACGGGGGTGATTCGGCAAAGGGGGCGGGCGTGATCGCTCTCGGTGACCGGACAAGCATCGGTCCAATGCGCTTTGACGGTGAGGCCGAGGCGGCGCAGCAGCATGGCGACGTCGGTGCCCTGTGCGCCGTCATAGGTATGGAACTCGTCGAGCACAACGTACTGCAGCGAGTCCGCGGAGAGACGCCAGATGTCGGCCCGGTCGGGATGCAGCAGCAGATGGTCGAGCATCTTGTAGTTGGTCAGCAAAATGTCCGGGGGAGCGGCATGCATTAGTGAGCGGTCAGTGATGAGTCCGTCTTCGGAAACCCTGGTTCGACCACCGGTGGACTGCTCGCCGGTGTAGAGGCCGGCGGAGACACCCGATAGTTCGGAGTGCTGGGAGATGAGCCGGGCTAGGCGTTCTGCCTGGTCGTTGGCGAGCGCATTCATCGGGTACAGAATGAGCGCCTTCATACCGGTCACGCCGGCAGCTTTGGCCCGCAGCACGTGGTCCAGGATTGGGTAGAGGAACGCCTCGGTCTTGCCGGATCCAGTGCCGGTGGTGACGAGCGTCGGCTGAGGACGGTCGTGGAATTTGGTGGACAGCCGTTCGAAGGCGGCGGCCTGGTGACCATAGGGGGTGAATCCCGGTGGCCACCAGTCCAGGTGCATGCCCCAGTTGCCGCTGGCCGGGGCGAACGGCAGGCGTAGGCGGACGAAGGGTCCCTTGAACATGCCGGTGTCGGAGTGACCGACGAAGTCTGACAAGGCGGCCTGGGCGTCTGGGTCGGTAAGGGCGAACGTCGTCGAGAGGTAATCGGTCAGGCCCTCACGCAGATGGTGGGCCTGGAGAGTGGGTAGGAGCGCTCCCATGGTCGACTTCTCCTCGGTACGTGTTGGTTTCGGTTACAGGTGGTCGGTGGTGCGTTTGCCGATTGCTGCGCTCGCAAAGAAGCGGAAGACCTTCGCAATCCACTTCACCGGTCACCTATGATCGCGACCACAACCCAAGGCAAGCTGACTAGGTGTTCTCGAAACGGCTAACGAACTCCGCATAGGCAATGCGCATATCCCGTTCGCGTTCGACGAACGCGAACGGCGCACGATACGTGTATGAGACTTCGCTCCCGGGATGCGTCTCAACCCGCTCGAACCCTTCGGTCGGCTGCCCCAATTTTCGCCACGCTTGCAGTACGCCTGTCGGCACAATGCGCCCGTTGTCGTCGAAGGCCACCTGTTTGCGGTCGTAACCTGCGAGCACTGGAAACTGTGTGCGATAGATCGTACAGAGTTCCTCGGCAGTGATCCCGAGCGAGATTGCGACAAGGACATCAATCTCCAACAATGCTTGCCTACGCAGGAGGGCCCGGCGGAGCGGGACGCCCGGTGACCAAGTCGGCTCAGGCGCGGCGAGGGGCCACTCCATCAATACGGGATGCGTATCGGTCCACGAGTCCTCAAGAAAGTCGTAGTGCCACGAGGCAGAGAACAACTCCGCATAAGCATCTGTTAGGCAGTGCAGACGAAGAGCTCGTAGGACGAGAGCGTTGCGTGCCGCTGCGTCGTCCGCGAACGGCATACGCTCGGCGACGTTGGCCCGAATGTTGGACTTTGGCGCAGATCTGACGCTGAAATCGGAAAGGAGGCTGGACATGAAGGCGTTTGCCAGCGGGATAACCGTGATATCAGAGTCCGGTGCGCCCGCGGAGTAAATGCCGTCGACGTGGGCAGCGCCGGGTGGAATGATCGCGGGAATCAGAGTGCGCTCCCCGGTGTTGGCAGCTTGGTTACGCCACGCAACCCTGTAGAACTGGCGTGCCGAAACTGAATTCTCTGATTCGGTTTGCCAACGGGTATAGGCGGCGTCATAGCGGGACCGGTCTCCCATGGGTTTATAGGACGTAATTGGGACGGCGTCAGCGGGGAGGGACTCCAGGTCGACTGAGGTCCAGTCGAGGTGATTTCGCATCGTCTCATTGGGGCTCTTGTAAAACGGGTTCCCGACATAGAGGTGAGGTCCCTGGAGAATTACGTCGTCCCATGAATCCGCCCGCCCCCAGCGGGCGCTGTAGTACCCCTTTGCCTTCGTCGCATTATTTTCCATCCAGCCCAGCGAGAACTGGAGATTCAATGTCTCGATACGCGAGGCCGCAGCAAGCTTGGCTAGGACGTCGGCAGACGCGCGATTGACGGAGTAGACCATCCGGGATTGGTCGACTGGGGTGCCTGCCTCCTCAAGTGCGGCGTGCCACGTGCCAAGAGTTTCGATTGTGACATAGACCAGACGGCCGGAGTGCGGCCGCAGGTCCCAGTTTCCGTCGGGGTCTTTGATTCCCGGCTCGGTGCCTGAACCGTCATGTTTAAGTGACCGTTCGGCGGTGTCGGGGTGATATAGCGACGCTGCCTGGACGAAACTCGGCGATCGATGGCTTCCATAGACGTTGACGCCGAAGCGGCGCTGGTTCTGAATCTCGAAGAGTTTCAGCTCGTTGATGAACTGCCAGTGACGGCGCAGCCGGCGGTAGGTCTCGGCGCGCAGGCGGCCGGCCTTCTCGTCAGTGAAGTGCGACTCGAGATGAATGAGACCAACCGAGCCTGTTGATTTGGCATTTCGCCAGGTCAGTTCCATGAAGCAGCGATAGAGGTCCGCCCGAAGTCCGATCTGCAAGGGATAGAGCTGGGGAGACGATAATGCTGCGCGCACGGCCAAGGTTTCGGTGATGGAATCCAAAACGAAGTCGCGCATCCCAGGTAGGTTCAACGCAATCTCGACATGCTCAGCGTCCTCGCTTTGAGTCGACTTTGCCTTAAGTTGCCACCAAGGGTCGCCCTCGGCTAGCAGCTCATCGATATTGACATCCGGCCGAACCCACGGCGGATTTCCGGCCTGCAGGTCGAACCCGCCGCGCGCGAAAACGGGCGCGAAGTCAAGTTCCCAGTGGAAGAAGCCCTGCGTGTCAGCAATGCCGGCAGCGACCGTCAGCCAGGGGAAGCCGTCGAGCGCCTTCTCGATCGGCAGGGCCTGCGCGAACGTCCTGTCGGTGTCCTCCGCTACATCCAACTCCTGCCAGTTCACGTCACCGGCGAGGCTGGTCTGACCGTACTTCTCGAACTTCCCGGCCTTCGGCGGCACACCCAGAATCGCTTCCAGGCCACCCACCCACTGATCCCAATCCGGCGGCTCGATCTCCGTGGTCAGCGGCCAAGACCAGATCGCGCACCACGCATCCATCGCCCGGCGCAGCCGGCGATACGCGCCGTCCTCGTCGTGCAGCACCCGCTCGATCTGCTCGCGCGTCACCGCGGACGTGTGGTCCACCGCCTCCGAACCCCACACTTGAATGTCACGTCGGATCTCCGACTCCGCGATCGTCAACCTGCGAAGTGTGAACTCCCACAGCGTTTCTACCCGCTGTGTGATCGCGGTGAGGCGCTTCGTGATGTCCTTGCTCGGCGACTTGCGGATCTCGTTGCGCCACAGTCGCAACTTCTCACGCTTGTCCGGTGCGTACGTCTTGGCCTCGGCAGTGTCGATCACCGCGCACCAACCCTCCGACGGCAGCAGGAAGTGATGGATGCCGGCGCCGATCTCCTCGCCGATCGGCACGTCCTTCGCCGGGGTCTTGAGCCACTGCTTCTTCGTAAGCAGAGTCGGTGCGTACACCGTGCGGCGTGCACCGATCAGCGAGTTGCCGCGACGGAGATGCAGACCGAACCACGGGGCCTGCAGGCCGGCGACCATGGTGTCGAGCCACAGCGAGATCTCCGCCAGCTCGACGGCGGTGGCGTTGAGGTCCACCCCGTACACCTGGTGAAGCGCGATGTGAGCCTTGACCTTCTGCAACTCCACTGAGTACTGGTCAGCGTCGATCAGCTCGCCGAGGTCTTCCTGCTTGCGCTTGAGGTACTCGGCGGCGAGCTGGCGGACCGCCTCGATTGCGAACGCGCCTGACCCCAGCGCGGGCTCGCAGATCGTCAACTCGAGAATCTGTTGCGGTGTGGTCCGCTCGTCGTTCTGGTCCAGCAGTTCCTCGAGTGCCTGCGAGACAACGAACTTCGTCAATACCTCGGGGGTGTAGTACGAGGCCGACTGCTGGCGCTCGCGGCCGGCTAGCCGAAACACGAACGCGCCCCGGCGATGTAGAACCGGTTTTTCTTCGCCGGTTGCCTCGTCGACCGCGCGCACGAAGTCCTTCTCGTCCAGGTGGTCGGAGCGGTCCACCGGAACTACCCACGAACCTTTCTCCGGGTCCCCGTTCTTCGCGACCTCGTACAGGTCTTCCTCAGCGAAGAACCCGGTGTAGCTCATTAGGCCCTCGTACACCGCGCCGAGCTGGTTGATGCCCAATTCCGCGTAGGAAATGAAACCGCGGTCGGCGCCCTTGCGCCCCTTGGATTCTTTCGACAAAAGCAGGTGTTCGAGCACACGCTGCGTGGCCTCGTTGCCGAGACTCACCTCGTCGATCAGTGCGGTCGAAGCGGGGGAGAACAGATCCGCGCGCAGCGGTTGGAATTCGAGCCCCGGCGCGGGGTCGTCGGGGTTGTCGTCGCGGACGGCCGGGGTGTGGCCGCGGTCGACGAGGCGGAACAGAGTCGCCAGCGACTCGTACAGATGCGTGCCGGTGCGCGCCTGCGCCGACACCAGTTCCGTGAGCGTCAGCTCGCGCATCCGATCGAGACCGTAGCCCTCCTCGTACTCCGCGGCGCCAGTCGGCAGCACCCGCATCTCCGGGGACGCCTCTGCATACAGCAAAAACAGGATCCGGTACAGGAACCGTAGCGAATGCTTCGCGAGATCCTGCCCGTCGATTCCGTCAAGGGTCAGGCCCTTTTCGCACCGCCGCTGGACTACCTCGTTGGCGATGATCTCGATGGACAGCCGGATGCCTTCGCGCAGATCCTTCGACACTCCGACGGTGTGCTTGACCGAGTCCTCCAGCACCCGCGTCCACCAGATGTTGCCGTCCGCGTCCGGCACCAGGGCCTGCTTACCGAACATTGCGGCGACGCGGTCGATCTCGCCGCCCCTTGCCTCGTGTCGGCGCTCGGTGACGACGAGCAGATCGACAGCGAGGTAGCGACCTTCAGCCCAGCGCTCGCCCTCGGCGAGCAGCAGCCACTGGCCGGCCTGTACCAGGACGAAACTCGGCGGCACGTCCGAACGGAACGCTGCAGAGATAGCCTTAGATGCGGACTCGATCGGCTTGCCGTCCTCGATGGCCGGGGTGACAAGCAGGCCGGTGTCGGGATCGAGAAGGTCCTCGATCGATGTGACCGGAAGAGCCCTCAAAAACAGCACACTCGCGATGCCGTCGAGCTTCGCATCGGGGATCTCCAACTCGGAACCCGCGCGCTCGGCTGTGAACGTGGCCAGGGTCGCCGGGTAGCCGAACGTGGCACGTGTCAGGGCGTGGGCCTCGCTTGCAGAGTCCGGGTTCTCCGCCAGCCCGGCGAGCGCGGTCTGCAGATCTTTCGTCGCAGCGAGTAGGTCGTCGCGGACCGTCGCCCGGCCCTCTTTCTTCTCTGCGTCCCACATTTTGCGGAGCTCGAGCACCTTGCCGTGGAACGACTCTTTGACCGAGTCGGTGGTGAAGTAGTGCTCGCTGATCCAGTCTTCGCCGATGACGATGGAGTCGAAGGAAGCCACGACTACTGGTCCTTTCCGTTGGCGGGGACGATGAGGAGCAATGGTCGCACCAACTGCTGTGTGGGAGCGAGGGATTCGGCGAGCCGCTGCTCCTCTGCGATCCGTCGGGACAGGGAATCGACTTTCTTGCGTTGGCTACCGAACAGTTCGAGTTGCTCGGCACCCGAGTGCCAACGGTGTGCGCGTCGCCGCCACCTGTCCAGCCGCTCGGTCGCAGCGGACTCCTGGGCGTCGAGCACGATCTGCATCGCCGTCGTCGCCTCGTCCACGGCGATTGGCACAAGCGCTCGGTACCGATCGGCGTCGGCTACCGGGCCCGGATTCGCCGACCCCGGCCGTAGCCCCGTGTCGGCGGTGAGGAAGTCGAGATCCGCGCGCGTCGCTACGAGACAGAAGGCTGGGTTGTTTGGATTGGGGAATTCAGCGGTCGAGAACACTCGCGAGATTAGTTGTCCACGCCGGTTCATCAACGTGCCCATCAGCAGCACTGTCGGCGAGTCGACGTCACCTCGGATGACAAAGATTTGGTTGCGGCCTAGCGCGCTTAACGCGCGGTCGCTCGCCCAGTCCAGCACCGGATGCAGCGGGCCCAGGTAGTGCGCCTCCGGCCACGTCGTACCCGACACACCCTTACCTTCCTTGGCTGCGGCGAGCTGGGCGTTGCCGACTTCCGGAGAGGTCGCGAGGGTAAGGCGTTCGAGCACCTTTCCGTGCTGGAGATAGTTCTGCGGCAGCTGTCCGAGTCGCTGGCGCAGATCCCTCGGAGGCGTCAGCTCCGCGACAGCGTGGTTCGCATGAACGGTCCAGCCGATGCCGCCGGCCTCGATGCTCGCGTGCGGTACGTCGTTGAATGCGGCCTTGAGCGCCTCGTCGAGGTAGGTTAGGTCGTCGGCGTAGAGGCTCTGCCGCGGCGCCTGCGGTAGAGCGGCGTCCGGGGCATCGTCGGCGGTCTCTTCCAGGTCGAACTGAGCGAAGAATGCGTCCAGGTCGTCGCCGGCGGCCACGTCGTCGACGTCGCGGATCTGCTCGTCGAGGGTGGACTTGCCGATGAGGACGTCGCGGATCGCGTTCTCTTCGTCGGACACCGAATGCTTGCCCATCAACGACGCGACGTCGCCGAGGGTGCCGTGCGCCTGGTTCTCGCGTTCCAAGAGCCGCGACAGCACCCGGAGATCGCCGGAGAAGTCCGAATCAGATGGTTCGAGGATCAGCGACGAGATTACCGGCGGATGCTGTTGCCCGTATCGGTCGACGCGGCCGTTGCGCTGCTCGATCCGGATCAACGACCACGGGATGTCGAAGTGGATCAAGTGGTGGCACTGCGCGTGAAGGTTGACGCCTTCAGACGCGACATCACCGGTTACCAATACCCGTATCGGAGAGGTTTGCAGCTTGAAGTTGTCTACGATCTCCTGCTGTTCGACGTCGGAAAGTCCGCCGTGCAGCATCGCAACGTTTTCGGCCTTGAGACCCAATGTCTTCGGCAAATGTTCCTTCAGCCATCGCAGCGTCGCCACGCGCTCTGCGAATACCACTGCGCGGGTCGACGACTTCGCCCCAACTCCGATGTCCTTCAGCCGTACCACCAAAGCGGCTTGCTTGCCGGCCGACTCGTTCAGGGCTTGCGTGTTCAGCTCGTCCAGGGTTGTTAGGGCGGCTAGCTCGTGCGACTGAGCTGGAGTGCCGGCGTCGAGCTTGGCGCGGCGCTGCTTGATCGACTCCGCAAGCGCAGCGGGGGAGGAGAGGAACGCTTTCGCCAGAGTCCACGGGAACAATGCCTTGGTCTCACCTGAATACGGAGAACCTCCGTTGGTGGGATGGAGCCATACCTGGGAGAGCTCTCGAGCAACAGCGTCTTCCGCTACGGACGGTTTGACGAGCTTGTGGACTGGTTCTGCACGCTCGGCCCAGTCGCTGCCGACCTCCGCCGCGACTTCGGGGTGATGTCGGTGGCGGCGTATGAGTAGTGAGGCGACATCTTCCTTGGTGAACGTGCCGTCCGGCGCGACCGCCGTTGGGTCGAGCAGTCGAAGCAGCTCCGCGAAGGACTCTTCCTTGCCGTTGTGCGGCGTCGCCGACGCGAGAATCAGTGCCTCGGTATTCGGGGCCAGAACACGGGCCAGCTCGTTGTTCTGTGTGCCGACGTTCGTCAGGTTGTGCGACTCGTCGATCACCACCGCGTCCCAGTGCTGCCGCTGTAGGTGCGCCTTGTAGCGAGGACTCTTCAGGGTGTCGATCGAGATGATCGCCCGCTTGAAGTATGTGAATGGGTTACGTGTCGCTGGCAGCTTCTGTCGCACCTTCTGGATGCCCGCCGAATCCAGCCGCACGAACGGCAACGCAAACCGGCACCACAGCTCGTGTTGCATCTGCTCGAGAACGTGCTTCGGCGTGACGATCAAGATGCGCTCGCCGCGGCCTCGCCGAACGAGCTCGGACAAGATCATGCCGATTTCAAGGGTCTTGCCAAGACCTACCGCGTCCGCGATCAGGATGCGCGGCCGAATGTGCTTTGGATCGAGCGCCTTCGCAACTGCGGCTCGCTGATACCCGAGCGAGTCCGCAAGCATTTGCGTTGACACCGTCAAAGTCTGGTCGCCATAGGGGAAGGGAGTCTTTCTCAACAGCGACTCCAGCCACAGCCGAGAGTCACGGTAGCCCGACGACGCATCGGCGACCACCTCGGCGTCCCGCGGGTCCTGCACCTCGATCCGGTCAAGGCTGGAGTAGAACGTCGCCGTCGTGTCCTTCACCAACTCAGTCAGGCCACGGACCTTGACCAACCAACCGTCCGAGCCCTGCTCAGCGGACGTGACCAGCCACTCTTCGTCACGTACCACCACGATCGATCCTGGGGCGACGTTCAGTTCGGCGATCGGTGCAGAAATCGTGCGGCCCTCCGAGTAATTGTGTGTGCTAGGAAACGTTATCGTCCGGTCAGAGCGATGTGTAACGAAGCCAGCTTGTACCGCGTGCCGTGTCATTCGCGTGAATGACATCTGAGAGTTTCGATCACCTTACTGTCAGGGGCCTGTGGCACAGTCGAGATTCGGACATTGGGAGGAGTGTCGTGGGAACGTTCCTGAAGGACCAGGCGGACGACGAAGAGTTTCGTATCCGTCAGGGCCTCAAGAAAGTGGGCCTGTTCTTCGAGTTCAATCTTGACGAGGACGAGCTGCGACGATGCCAAGAGCTGTTCGGTCGCATTGCTGTTCACGACATTCGAGTAGGCAACTCCTCCCGGCTCATCGAGCGATATCCAGCGCTCACCCTGGCCACCCTGGTCGGGCATGCAGGATTGGCTTACGATCAGGGCCGCTACTGGGAAAGTTTCTGGGACGAGATCGGCCTCGAACGGGACCATGACTTCGAAAACGCACTTCGGAGAGCCCTCGCCACGATCCTCAAAAAGTTCGAACTTCGAGATTTCCCAGAATTCAGCGGCCGCAACTACGTCATGACAATGGCGATGCACGCCGGAATCCCGGTGCGGTGCCTCGGTGACCTGGTCGAGACCATCGAGGGACACATCCGGCAGGGCCGCGACGCAACCGGCGCAGCGCTGCTCGAATGGATGACCGCACCGGGCATGGACCTCAGAATGAACCGCCTCGATGTGCCAGTTCGCAACTTCCTGAAGTACGGCGGGGACATCGCCGTGGACGTCCTCGACCGGATCATCGACTTTCTCGCGTACACGCTGGAGCACCCCGATACCTGGAACGACCTCGAACTCGACACTTCCACCACGGGGTTGCCCAGCGTCCTCCTCAGCGGACTGATCGAGCACTTGCACGAACGGCCGTTTCTAGCGGCCGAAGACGGAGTTGCGGCGCCACGCGGGATACGCCAGCGTCGCATTCCGCTTATCAGTTTTTCGGTGCAGGATGACGAGGTCCTCATCGACGTCCCGTACCCAGACAACGGCGCAGACGAACCGTGGAAGCTCACCGTCAGCGGAAGTACCCGCGACGTGTACGCGGAGAGTGGATGGGGTGTCGACGACGGTGAACACCCGCCGACCCCCGCGGCCATTACAGCTCCAGCCCGCGAGGTGTTGCTCGTACACGAGGCGTCCGGAGCCAACCACAACGTTCCGGTCTTTGACTCCGCTGATCCGCTGTTGCTCTTCACAGTCGACGGCAGATTGCTGCGGCGTTCTGCAACCCTGCCTCGGGGCCTCGTTCTTGCGTTGCATCCACGAGACGCGCAGGTCACCGACGCTGTGGCGAATACGGCCGTTCGCGTGGTCGACGATCCGAGGGTCCCGTCCGGGTGGACCGGATGGCGCGTCGAAACTGTTGATCTGACAGGGCACGACTCGATCCTGTTACGGCGCAGCGGCCGCCCGGACGGTCCCGTGCGAGGTGTTCGGTCGCTTGGCTCGCCTAGCTTTGTGCCCTCCGAACCTATCCCCGGTCTGTTCACCCCGAACGGGCTACGCGTACACGCCGAGCGACCCAGCGTGGATTTGCCGGCGTATGTCGGGGCCGAGCCGGTGCTGTGGCGGGTTCGTGCGCGCAGGTCTGGCGAAAGGGAGTGGCTGGTCGACTGTGAGTGGGAGTCCGGTACGGAGGAAACGACACTCGACCCCTTCGACGGTGTAGAGCCGGGCCTGCTTGGCCTATTCGAAATCGAAGCAGGTAGTGGACACGGCCTGAACCAACTGTTCACAATTTTGTTGGCCGAAGGCATCGGAGTCGATCACGGAGGTACTTTCCGTCCTCCAGTCAGCGGCGGTCTAGTCGCGAGCGTGACCGAGGTGACGTCCGAGCACGGCCTGATCGTCGACACGACCAGTCTCGCGTTTCTTGTCTCCGATCGGGAGCACGAAATTCGCGTGCGCTCCGGCGATCGTGCCCAGAAGCTAATCGTTCGGCCACCGTACGCGGAGACGCGCATCGACAAGGTCGGCACACCCACACAGTGGCGCACTTCGCCGCGCGCGCTGAGCACGCAGGATCTCGAAGAACATGCAGTCATCGCGGTTCGAGTTCCCGGTGCGGTCCGCGCGACCGTTGTGCTGCTCGACAATCGCGAGCAGCCCGTACAGCATGAAGCTCCGGATACCCCGTCGGAGAATGTTTTTCAGGTATCTACACGGCGATTCGTCGATACCGCTCGTAGAGTGGGCGTCTGCAAGCTGGTCGCATTCGTCGATGATGAGGCCGGTACGAGCCACCGAATCGCGATCGCTGATGTGCGTCCCTCCCGTTTGTGCGAAGGGGTCCGACTCGACGGTTCGGGATTGGTCTTCGACAAGCTCGCCGACATCGAAGACCCAGGTGTGTGGGTGTGGGCTGCAACCGCGCCTTGGCAGCCAGTTTCGAGGATCGCCATAAGCGGCAACACGGCCGTACTTCCGAATGGGCTTCAGAACTCAGGGGACCTCCTCGTCACCGTCTTCGCCGACGACCCATTCGCTGTCATTACCCGCCCCACTCGACCCGACCGCGATGCGCTCCGAGTGACGCAGCCTGGTTGGATGCACGACACCGATCCGGGTCTCGACGGGTTGGCCCGGTTTTTGTCGGGGTCCGGTGAACCGCCCTTGATGCGACGGGCAACGGATGGCGCATGGGCAGCCCTAGCGATGCTGCCGTGGGACTCGTCGGATCCCACTTCGGAGCGAACACGAGGTGGGTTGCTTCGGATCATTGGTCGGCATCCCCGTGCTGCGTTGGAGGCGTTGGGTAGCAGCACCATTCCTCAGAACGAGATGATGCCATTGCTTATTCGGACTCAGCTCATCGACCGCCCGTTCTCGTCGAACGACACCCTCAACGACCTGCACGCGAACGCCTGGGTAGGCTGCATGATCGAAATCTCGGACTTGCAGTCGCTACGTGATCGTGGCCGTGCAGTGGCGGGAGAAAGGGCGGAGACTCTGGCCTACCTCGAGACTCAGGGTGGGCAACAGCTGATGGAATTGCTACGGCAAGGGAAAATGAGCGACCCCCGCTCAGGGGTGTTCGATCCAAATGTCCTCACAGTCCACGGAATGACGCAGGAACAGGTCGAGGGTCTGTTCGAGTACTTCCGATTGGTGCCCGGTGGACTTCTCGATGTCGATACCCGCACGAGTGCAACGGTGGATGCTTTCCATAGACGTGCAGATTGGGCACTCGAAGACGCTTGCCGCGAACTGCCAGGTCACGTCAGTCGCGTTCTGCGGGCTCTAAAGAAGGCGTCACCGGGCTTGTATGACCTCGTCGTGGCTCGCAACGAAGTTCTGCACGGCGTGGACACCTCGGCACATCCGTGGATGCTGTTGTCTGTGCAGTCGCTCGCCCTTGCAGCCGTCGCGCGGTTGGAAGCGTTGGGCGAGTTCGAATACTCGCCGATGACCACGGAGATGCGGAATGCATGGGCTGTCATGGCCGAGTACTTTCCGGCAATGGTTGCCGGCGACCTGCTGATTGCGGAAGCGCTTGCTGCGCATCTTGCTCATGGAGACTTGATCGGAGAGACCGCATGACAGATCGGCTCGACCCACTCGCCGCCGGTGCTGGAATCGAAGCGGGATACAAACGGTATCTCAAAACGCTGCTCGCGCCTCGCGATCCAGCGCTCGCAACAGCATTCGACTCCGCGATTGACGAGTCGACTTTACTGACAAAAGGTCCGCTTCTGGAGCTGACGCCGCCGTACGCCCCAGGCGCCACGCTTGCAGACCTCGTTTCAGATGGCACCTTGCACCGCGACTTTCCTCAACTAGCAAGTGCCGCCCTCCCGATGGACCGGCCGCTCTATCAACATCAGGAGGCTGCGATTCGGAAAGTGGTCGCTGGTCGCAACCTCGTTGTTAGTACAGGAACCGGGTCAGGTAAGACCGAGAGTTTCCTGCTGCCAATTCTCAACTCGCTGCTGGAAGAACGTGCCAATGGCACACTTGGCCCCGGTGTGCGCGCGCTGCTGCTATACCCAATGAACGCACTTGCGAACGACCAGCTCAAACGCCTGCGCGGACTGTTGACGAGCATGCCCGACATCACGTTTGGCCGTTATACCGGTGAAACAGTGCAGAGCACGCGAGATGCGGAGTCGGGCTTTCGGTCGTCGAACCCCGGCCAAGAGCCGCTACCGAACGAAATGCTCAGCCGCGATCAGATGCGCGTCGCGCCGCCGCACATCCTGCTCACCAACTACGCCATGCTCGAGTATCTGTTACTACGGCCGGCCGACCTTGAATTGTTCGACGGCGAACATTCGGGCACTTGGAAGTTCATCGCCCTCGACGAGGCTCACGTCTACGACGGTGCGCAGGGCGCCGAAGTTGCGCTACTGCTTCGACGGCTGCGTGAACGAGTCGGCCGAGCACGACCCCTACAGTGCATCGCGACATCTGCGTCACTCACTGGGCGAACGCCGGAATCCCAGGGGATCGAGGCGACTACGTTCGCACACAACCTCTTCGACGTTCCCTTCGACTTCATCGATGACGAACCGGACCTACAAGACCTCGTTACCCCGACTCGGCTGAAACGCCGGGAAGCACCCGATTGGACCATCGACGATCAACTACTGCTGACCCTCGCAGACCTCGACGCGCCGCTGGATGCCGTAGCAGCAAACAGTCCGGACGGTGATTCCGCTGCTGCACTGGACACCGAACAACGCACAACCGATCTCCAATCGACGCTTGCACGGGGGCCCGTCGCAGTGCATGACCTCGAGGAGCAGATGTGGCCAGGTGATGCTGACGCTGGCGCCAAGTTGGAGGCGCTCGTTGCACTCGGGTCGCGAGTGCGTGACAGTGCTGGAAACCCGGTGCTGTCCGCGCGGTACCACATGTTTGTTCGCGCGACCGAAGGCGCCTACGTGGTGTTCACCGATGACGGTCCGTCCGTCGTTCTCGGTCGTCATGAGGTCGATCCGATCACCGGGCGCGCAGTATTCGAGTTCGGCACCTGTCAGCGCTGCGGGGCTGTTCACTTGGCCGGCGATCGTGAGACGGTCAAGGGGCGTGAGTACTTCCGGCCGGTAAAGCGCGAGGACCGGGTGCGGTGGCTCGTCTTGACGGACACCACAGGCGACGGACTTATCGACGAAGACGAAGCCACTTTGTCAGAGGACGGTGCAGAGGAAACGGAAACCAGTATTCGTCGTCTGTGCGCTGGATGCGGCGCACTCGGCACCGGTGCGTGCATTGACCCGAAATGCCCGGGTGGGCCGTCGCTCGGTGTGCGTGAACATACGAGAACCTCTGCGGTCATGAGTAAATGCACCGAATGTGGTGCCCGTTCGCGTCAGGTGATCCGTCGGCTTCGCACCGACACGAACGCAGCTCCGGCCGTGATCACTACAGCGTTGTATCAGCACATCCCGGCCGCAACTGACAAGACTGTGGAGGAGGTCGGCGAGGGACGAAAGCTTCTCATGTTCTCGGACTCTCGCCAAGCGGCTGCATTCGCCGCACCGTACCTCGGGAAGACGTACGGCCGGATGCTCGAACGCCGATACCTGACCATGGTGCTCACCGATCCCAAGCACCGCGACGACGAGTTGTCAGCAGAGGACCTTGCTGACTATGCCTCCAAGAAAGCGCGTCAGGCCTACCACTTCGAGGAATCGGTCACACGCCGTACAATTGAACGCACCGTCAATCCGTGGGTCATGGCCGAGTTGATGGCGCTGGACACGCGCCAGTCTCTCGAGGGCCTCGGATTGATGGGCGTGCGGATGTTCCGCTCTCGCCGCACGGAATTGCCTCCTGCATTCGAGAAGCTTGGACTGAGCCCCGACCAAGCGTGGGGGTTTCTCAACGAACTACTCAAAGCAGTTCGCTTGCAGGGCGCAATAACCCTTCTCGACAGCGTTGATATCAAACAAGAAATCTTCGAACCCCGGAACACCCAGATTTACATCCGGTCGATGAATTCCGACGCAACAAAGCGAATCATCAGTTGGTTGCCTGCCGGTAGACCGGGAACAACGAACAACCGAATCTTGTTGGCCCGGAAGGTTCTCGCGGCCCTCGGCGCTACGATGCCTGCTGAGAAGTTCCTCGAGGGCTGCTGGAGATTTCTGCTCGAACATGAGTATCTCCGCCTGGTCCCGCACAAGACCGCAGGCGACGTGTATCAGGTAGACCACGAGAAGCTGCGTATCGTCGCCGGTGCCGACTGCGAGTGGTACCAGTGCTCGGCGTGCCGCCGCCTCACCATCAACGATGTTCGAGGTGTCTGCCCATTCGGCGGATGTGACGGAACCGTCTCGCCGTTCGTCGTGCCCGACGCCGCGGATGACACCAACCACTACCGCAACACGTATCGAAACTTGCGTCCGGCGCCCCTATCCGCCATGGAACACACTGCGCAGTGGGAATCAAAGAAAGCCGCGTCAATTCAGAAGGACTTCATCGATGGCAAGGTGAACGTACTGTCGTGCTCAACGACCTTCGAACTCGGTGTCGACGTTGGCGATCTTCAAGCGGTGGTGTTGCGCAATATGCCCCCGAAGACTGCGAACTACGTGCAGCGCGCCGGGCGCGCGGGTCGCCGTGCTGCTTCCGCGGCTCTCGTTCTGACCTACGCCAAGCGTAGTTCGCACGATTTGTCGAAGTACCAGAACCCGGAATCAATGATTGCCGGCGAGATGCGAATCCCCTGGATTCCTATCGAGAACGAAAGGATTGCGAGACGGCACGCACATTCAATTGCTCTCGCCGCATACTTCCGATACCGCCATGAGAACGACGACGTGACTTGGAAGCACGCAGGTGAGTTCTTCACCCCTAGCAGCGACGGCCAGGATTCCCCAGGAGCACAGGTGCGGACGTTCCTGACCCCGGTCCCGACCCGCGTGGAATCGGCAATCGCAGAGGTCATCCCACCGTCGATCGCAACGGCGGTGGGGATCGAGGACGGCAGTTGGGTCGCGCGGTTGTGTGAACTCTTGGCGATAGCAGAATTAGAGATGCGCAACGACATCGACACTTACCGGGAACTCATCGACCAAGCGGTCGGATCAAAGAATCTCGGCCTCGGTGCTCGTCTCCAACGGACATTGAAGACGATCGAGAGCCGCCAACTTCTCGGGTACCTGGCGAACAAGAATATCTTGCCGAAGTACGGGTTTCCGGTCGACACGGTCGAATTGCGCACCACCCACTGTGAGGGTGATGTAGGCGCGTCGCTCGAGCTCTCTCGTGATCTCAGCCAAGCGATATACGACTACGCACCAGGCAATCAGGTGGTAGCGGGTGGCAAACTGTGGACGTCCCGAGGTCTGCACAAGCTCCCCAAACGAGAATTGGTCGAGCTCAAGTACCGAACATGCGCGGCTTGCCAGCAGTTCCAGAGCGGTACGGAACTTGACGTCGACGAGGTGTGCCCGAGCTGCCAGCAGCAGTTCGGGAAGATTCGTCGTTTCGTTGTTCCTGAGTTCGGCTTCGTTGCCGATCGCAGGGTTGAGGATGTGAAGCCCGAACCACCGCAACGCCGTTGGGGAGGAAGCAGCTACGTGGAAAGTCTCGGTGACATCAGTGATCCGTTTCCCTGGCATTCCACCGGGGGAGTCGAGGTGCTGGCTCGGGCAGGTACACGTGCTCGGATGGTGGTCATCTCTGATGGCGGCGGCGTCGGGTTCCAGCTCTGCGGCTGGTGCGGATGGGCGGCCCCGATGGACAAGAAGTCCAGCAAGAGCGCTCACAAACACCCAGTCACGGACAAGCCGTGCGAGGGAACGACTCGCATTGTCTCGCTGGCCCATCGTTACGAGACGGACGTCGCAGAGTTCTCGTTCGGATCGATTGCTTACGACAATGATTCGGTCGGTCGTTGGCTGTCTGTCCTGTACGCGCTGCTCGAGGGCGCCTCGGAAGCGCTGGAAATCAGCCGGGACGATATCGACGGGACACTGTCATGGACACCGGATAGCCGCAGGAGCTTTGTCCTCTTCGACACCGTTCCTGCCGGTGCAGGCGCAACCAAGAAGATTGCGGAGAATCTTGAAAAAGTCATCCAGTTCGCGGTCGATCGCGTCACGAGATGCGACTGCGGTGAGGAAACCTCGTGCTACGGGTGTTTGCGATCGTTCCGCAATGAGCGCTACCACGAACAGTTGTCGAGGAAAGGCGCGCTTTCGATCTTCGCCGAACTGAAGGTGGAGGCAACGCCGGAGGTGGTCGACGGTCCGTGGGGAGAAACACTCGCCTACACATCGCAGTCCGTCATCGAGCTGTTGTTGGAGCTATCGCTACTCGGGGTCGGGAAGCCGGAGCTGGGAATCGATCTTGGAGAACATTATTGGCCTGTCGAGGCCCTGTGGAAGGAGCCGAAGGTCGTACTGGTCGAAGGTGGTGACGACGACCGGGACAGTGGATTGGCAGCCGAGGGTTACACCGTTGTCAGGGTCGAGAACACCACCGCCACCGAATTGGTCCCGATGCTGGTTGGGGTCTGACTCATGCGACCAGTTCATGGCTTCGATTCGCTGCGGAGGCTACGGTTGCGTTTCGGGAAAGGCGTCGTGAATGACCTCGATGAGTTTCCTCGCCATCTCGACGTTCAGCTGAATCGATTGGCTGCTCTTCGGAGCTGACTTCCGATGGTCGGATCCAAAGGTAGTCAGATGCAGAAGTCTGGAGCCTTCTCTGTCATCGACAACAGCAAAGTGGCAGTCAACCTCGGTCGTGTGGGGTTTAATCTTCTGTTTGCCTGGTTCTATAGATCTGACGCGTGCCATGAATTCACCTTCTTCTAGTCAAATGCGTGAGTGCGCTTGATTCATTGTCTCGGCAGGCCACCGGACGCGACGCTGCGGAAGATGGATCTGCTCTGAATTATTCGGGTCACGACGGACTGCGCAAGGTCCTCGATGGTCTTGGGTCCCTGGTCGCCTCTCCTCGTGAGCTCGTCGAGCAGCTCCCTGCGTTGGCTCGGGGACAGGGTAGCCAAGTAGTCTCGGGCGACCGTCGGCGCCTGTGATCGCAGACTTCTGCCTGGGGTACGCGTCTCCACACCTCCCAGGCGAACAAGTATCGACTCTCGCGCTACGTGCATCCTTGATTGATAGGAAATCCTCGGCGAAAGTTGCTTAGCCGGGACTTGTCGGTCATGGTCAGGGACCGCGAGGTTCGGCGACTTTCTTGGTCTTCGGTGCTTTTTCGGTTGGGGCTTTGTTGGTTTGGGCGCGGGAGCAGCAAGCCCCAGCTCCTTTGCGTTGTTGAGCAATCGTTGCGCCAACGTGGCTTTACGCTCAGCCTTCGTTTCTCTGTAACACCTGCGGCATAACTCAATTCCCCAGTCGGAAGGGTTTCGGCACCTGGCGCATACGCGTCGATCGGAGTCAGCCATTACGAACCGACCCGGTACATTTCATTCACCTTGATGAGCCGCCCGCGTTGGATGCCCAACTCGATGACTGCCTCCAACCGCTCCCGCGTGGGCCCTGTCAGACGCTTCTGATTGAACGTCTGCAACGTCTGGCGCAGCAGGACGTCGTAATCGGGTTGCCCAGTACGAGCGCAGACCGACATCATGGCATTGATTATTTCCTCGGGTGCCACGTCGGTGAGTGGCCGGTTCAAGTCGCTGGACGTCTTCCTGAACCCTCGCCAGGTTGCGCGATCGAGCTCTTTCGGCCACACAAAGCTGCCGAGTTCGTCGGACCTCTCGATCAATTCTTCCGGCACGGACTGGAGCACGAAGTCGCGTCGGGCAGCCGCGACACGGTCGAACCCGAAGCGTCGAGCCACGTTTCGAGCCAACCTGTCGAGCGAAATCGGGCCTTCGATTGACACCGTCTCCTGAACAGCCCGCATGATCGTGTTCTTCACGGCAGGCGAGTGCATTCGATCGAGATCGTCGCGCACGCCCAGCATCGAACTCGATGCCTCGACGTAGGCGATCCCGCGGCCATGCCAGTCTCGTGGTTCCTCGAATGACGCTGTAGGTTCCTCGACGGCTATCCGAGCCACCAGCGCCGGTTCTTCCGGCTCTGACACGCTGTCGGTCGATGGCGCGGGCTTGAGCCATCGTTCGGCGTCGGGTGCGAATTCGTCGGGCAGGATCAACGGCTCGTCGGCGGTGACCGCCGCTGCGGCAATCGCCGCAGCTTGCGCTTCGGCTGCGGCGTCGATCTGGGCCTGCCGCGCTGCTATCCGCTCCTTCGAAGCCGCGATCGCGTCTCCGACCTGGGCGATGACGGCATCCGGGCCGTCGATCCAGTCGGGCAGCCACACACGCACCGACGAACCCCAATGCATCATCGATTCCAGCAGCTGCGGCGTCAGGTCGCGGTCCGCCACCGTCGGACGCTGTGCCCACTGCGGACCGTCCAGCAATATCGCCACCTGCCACTGCTTCGAACCCGGCTCACGCACAACCACATCCAGTACGAAATCGGAAAGGCCGTAGTTCGCTTCGACCTCGTACCCGTGGTCGCGGAGCGACTGGACCAATCCTGCTTGCATCTCGTCCGACGCGGCCCGCGAATGAGTCGGGCGTGCGTCGTCCGTGCGGGACGCCTGAGCGGCTTGTTCCAAATAACCACGTAAATGGGCGATTCCGACGGATCGTGTGCATGAGAGGTCGATGTCCGTGGGCTCGAACGAGGTATAGATGATCACCTTGCGCCGTGCGCGGGTAATCGCCACGTTCAGTCGTTTCTCGCCACCGGTCCGCGTCAGCGGACCGAAGTTCAGTGGCAGCTTGGGATCGTCCGGCTTCTTCGAGAACGCTGCGCTGAACAGGATGACGTCACGCTCGTCACCCTGCACGTTTTCGAGGTTCTTGACGAAGATGCCGTCGTCGCGATCCTCGCGCAGCTGGTCGAGGATCAGCGGATCACCCGATGCTTCGAGCAGGTCGCGTACCAAGGTCTGCTGTTGTGCGTTGAACGTGACGACTCCGATGCTCTGCGCTGCGAGATGCGCGTTCGACAGTCGACTACGGATCTCGGCGACGATCGCCTCGGCCTCAACGATATTGGTGCGCGGACGGTCTTTGGTCTCGCGATTGAAATGACCGTCGACGCGTCGCCACTCGACTCCGGCGGTGTCGTCGCCACCCGGCGACGGGAGGCTCGCAAGCCGGCCCTCGTAGTACTTCTCGTTCGAGAATGCGATGAGCGACTCGTCCTGGCTACGGTAATGCCACGACAACCACAACCGGGGGACACCGGACTCCACGGCCTCCGTAAGGATGCTGTCTAGATCCTCGGGGATGACCTCGTCGTCCTCGGTGTAGTCGTCACGGTCGTTGGTGCTCACGACGCCGATGGCCGTCGGCGGCATCTGCTGGGAATCACCTACGATGACTGCCGATCGGCCGCGTCCCAACGCTCCGATGGCCTGGGGAACTGTCACCTGAGATGCTTCGTCGAACACCACAAGATCGAATGTCACCGACCCCGGTGGGACGAACTGTGCGAGCGACGTGGGACTGACGAAGAAACACGGTGTTGCTTCGAGAATGTAGGTCGAGTATCGATTCATCAACTGCCGGAACGTGGTTCCGCCGCGTTTCGCATCGAGTGCGCGCCGGAGATGGCCGACGTCGCCCGTCAGAGAACCAGCCTGGAAAGATCGCCGTTCGAGTAGCGCAGCCGGCAGCGCGCTGATCTGCTCGGACCGGCTCGCGGCCGAGGCGTCAGCGAAGTCGTCGATCTGGCCATCCTTGATAGCTCGATCGAACTGCGACAAGCCGTGTTTGCGGCGTCGCTCGCCCAGGGATGTCTGAGCGACGCCGCGCATGAACGCGATCTCGGCCTGGTTTGCTGGTATCGCGCCCGTCAACAGTTCGCGGACCAGGTCATTCAGGCCCGCTGATCGGAGTGGGTTGAGAAATGCAGTCATCGTCGACCACTGGCGGATCGGTGCACTGCCATCTGTCCGAATCGCATCGAGCCACAGCTGTGAGTCGCGTTGCCACGCGGTGAGCCAGTGTGTGTTGTTTCGCCAGCGGTCGATGTCGGCCTCGCTCGACCCCAGGATCTGACGCCAGCTGCGCCATCCGTGGGCGACGCCTTCGAGCGTGTCGATGTCGTGTGGCGTTACGGGTCCCGCAGCGGCGAGAAGCTGCCAGAGCTGCCCCTGCGTCCGTGCGAACATCGCGGTCTGTTCGATGTAATCGAATTGCACCTGAAGCTGCTGTGCAGCATCGGGACTGAACGGATTCCAGGTCTGCGGCGCGTAGTGCGCCAACAGTTGCCGCATGTGTTGGACGGTCTGCGACGTGAGCTGGCGTGCACTGGGAATCGATCTGAGGAGTGGGAGTGCAGCTTCTGGACCGAGCTGCACACCGGGCAGTAGGGCAGGTGCGACGTCCCGTGCAAAATGTTCTACCCGCTTCTTCTTGCCGAAGAGCCCCTTCGTTGCTTCTTCGGCGGCGAGCGCGAGCGTGTCGGCGTCGCCATGTTCGATGAAACTGGGTGTAAACACAGATGTCAGCGGGCCGCATTGCTGCTGCAGTAGGGCGATCTCGCCGAAGAGTGCCTGCTTCGATGTCGACCATTGAGCGGACTGAGCCAGGGTCAACACGTCGACCGACGGGATCGCACGGCCGATCTGACGCCGCGCCTGGGGAAGAAGTTGTTCGATCGATCCTGGTGCCTGCACCTTCTCGACGACCGATCGAACCGCGGGGCTGCGGAGAACGGCGTCCAGCGCGGCAGCCAGCTGTGCTGCGACCGCGCGAAAGTTGTCGTCGGTGGCTTGGGCGTCGATGATTCCGGCGATCGACCACGGGTTCTCCGTACTTATCGAAATCGACCGTGCGGCCCGTTCGAACTGCTGCAGGGCGCTGGTGATCTCACCTACCGGCGCCGACGGATCGGCGACGAACGCCGCGGGGATCGTCGCGACCGGTCCGTCGCCGAGACCGAGAATCGTGTCGTACGCGGTCCACAATGAATGGTCGACGCCGTTCTTCTCGTGAATCTTTGTCGGATAGTCCTCGAGCGGTACGTGGTGTGACCGGACATCGGCAAGCTTGGCCGCCCAAGACCGGTTGTTGTAGCTGGTCGAATGTTCAATTGCGCGCTTGAGCTGATCGCGGATCGCGTTGGCGCTCTGATTCTTTCCATGCAGGTCGAGCGTGAACTTCGTCAGCCCTACTTTGTCGAGCCGCTTCTTCACGACGTCGAGTGCGGCCTGCTTCTCGGCAACGAACAGCACCGACTTGCCCTGTGAGAGGGTGTGCGCGATGAGGTTGGTGATCGTTTGAGATTTACCCGTCCCGGGCGGGCCTTCCAGAACGAACGTGTGGCCGTCGGCAGCCAGGGCTACGGCACGGAGCTGGGAGCCGTCTGCGGGGATGGGAACTGGGACATCGAGCTCGTGCACCGGTACGGATTCGATATCGGAGCCGTCGGGTCGTCGTGCATCGCGGAAGGATTCGCCTGCGCTGTGCGTCAGGTGGCGGACGATGCGGCTCTGCTCCAGGATGTCCCAGTGATCGGTGAGGTCCTTCCACATTCCGAATGTCCCGAACTGGCAGATGGCGACCGACGCAGTCTCGTCGATCCGGAAGTCGAGGTTGTGCTCGACGAGCGCGGACCGTATGCCCTTGAGCGCCTCGTCGATGTCGATTCCGTGCTCATCGAGTGGCGGGTTCTCCAAGGCGGGGATCGACGCATTGTGTTTGAGGCGAAGCCACTCCACCAGGCAGTAGTTGGGTGTCGAGACTCCCGCGGTGTCGACCTTCAACTTGAACTGGCTGCGACCCGTACCGCCCACCACCTTCACCGGAAGCAGGAACAGGGGAGCGCGAGCGTCTTTGCCGCTGCTGGTGGTGTGGATCAGCCCGCCGAACGTCAAGTACAGGTTGGCGTTACCGGTCTCCTCGAACATCGTGTGTGCAGTGCGCTGAAGATGCTTGAGCCGTGCTGCGTAGGTGTCCTGGGTGACGACGGCGTGGATGCGCTTCCGGTCGCGTAGGTAGTCGAGGATGGTGGCGTCGTCGACGTCCTGTGCTCGCCTTGCGCCTTGGAGTGCGTGGATGGAACTGAGTTCGTCGTGGGCGATGAGCTCGATGTCGGTGCCGGCGTGGACGAGGTCGTCGAGCATCGCAAGGCCGGAGTTGGGTACGTGCAGGTCGATGACCTCGCGCATCGGCTTGAGGTTGAGAAGTCGATTTCGGGTACTGAGGTCCAGCAAGGAGCGCTTCCATTTTTGAACGCGTGGGGGAGCGGTGTCGGTGCTGTCGAGGACCAGGTCCGAGCTGTCCTGCGCGTCGAGCAGCTCGGTGGGAAGGTCCAGGTCAGCATTGACCGGTATCGGCGAACTCATTTCAGCCTTGACGGCTTCTACTTCATCCAGGCTCGGTAGCGGCCGGATACCGTCCTTGCGCGCCGACGAGATCGCGACAACGCCACGGAGCGCGCCGTGATCACTGAAGTGCCGACGTGCATCTGCCACAGCCTGTTTGAACGTGCCTCCCTCGGTGGTGTCGTAATACTTCGCTTCGACCGGAACGACGCGGCCGGACTCCACCAGATTGATCAGTGCGTTCGACTCGGTAATGGTCGAGTGTGCGAGCTGACTTTCTTCACGCATGAAACCGGCGAATGCGTGACCGTTGATCAGCCAGATCACCGGACGGATGCCGACGGCTTCGAGGCACGCCGCGTACGTGACGGCGAGGTCTATGCATGTGCCGAACCGTTCGTCGAGCACCTGCGCGGTCGTCCGGATCTTCTGTCCGGTGTGCTCGAAGGATGCGGGTGGATCGATGTAGCGGATCTGTTGGTGGCGCAGCGACTCGTAAATGCCTGCCGCGATCTGGGCAGCCCGTTCGGGGCCTTTCTGGTAGCCGCCGAGGGATGGATCGCCGGTCGCCGAGCCGAGCAAATTGGATGCCGCGTCGAGCACGGAATTGACTGCGCGGGTGTTGGGTTGGACGAAGGCGGCCAGGGAGTCGAAGAAGACCGGGGCGTTGAACCACTCGTTGTGTGCCAGCACGCGAATCGGGGCATTGAGGTGGATGTCCTCGCCCCACAATCGAGCTACCGTGACGGCGATCGTCGCGGGATGGCTTTCGTTCAGCTCGCGAAGGTGTGGAATCGGCGGAACGATCGACGAGTAGTTGGACCAGACGACGTTCTCGCCGACGCGAAGCGCGCCGTCGTGGACGTCGGCTCGCTCTGGCGACAGTTGCTCACCGGCGCCGAACAGTTGGACGGACACCTTTACATCGACCACGTCTGCGTCGGAGAGGTTGACTACCTCGACGCTGGTGATCAGCGGGACGCCGTTGTGGACGAGCGCGAGATTGACAGCGGGATGAGCATGGACCTCGATCGACAAGCCGTCGACCACCGTGTGAAACGGGTTGTGCTCCTGGCCGAGATCCTGCATCTGTCCTCCGAACTCCGTCGTTCATCGCTCTGTCGATGGTCGCGGTGTTGCCGCCAACCTTCATACGCTAGAGGGACCCACCGACAGAATGCTGGGAAGAACGGTATCGGACATAGAGGGTCCGTGCTTACCGATGCTAAGAGTGTTGGCAGTGGTTCATTTGGGTGAATGACGCCGGGCGAGGTCGAAAGTGGTTCGTTGCGGCACTGGTCGAGTTGTCGGTTAACGTCGTAATTGTTCGGTGAGACGAGGGGGATCTGATGGCGAACAGCGGTGGACAGTGGCAGCCCTACCCGCTGTGGGGTGGCCGAGGCGACTGGTGCGACGAGGAAGTCGTCGGAGTTCATGCATATGTCGACGCGATCCGGGCGACCTTGGGTTCGGACTTCGATCCTTCGGGTTCCACTGTCCGACGCACTGTCGAGTTGATTCCCGAGCCCGACAATCCGCACGATCGCTACGCGGTGTCGGTGCGAGCATCGAATTACCTCATCGGTTATCTCGCACGTGAGCGCGCGATCCTGTTCCACAACCGGTTGATGGATCTCATCAACCGGGGGCTCGTCCCGACGGTGCCTGCCTCGATTCGCGCCTATGACCAGAACCGCTGGGACGACCGACCCGGTGTTCCCATCGACTTGGCCGTCAATATCGACGTTCAGGTCAGCGAGCCACACCTCATACTTCCCGGCAACGAACCTCCCAGAGTCCCGTACACGGTGCTGCCTCACGGATACTCGGTCCAGGTGACGAAGGTGGACGACCACTTCGATGTGCTCCGGCACTTCGTCGAGCCGGAAGGCGAGCTCGAACTGCTCGTCACGCTGCACGAGATCGAAGTCAGCACGGCCAAGACCGAGAAGAAGGTTGTCGAGGTGCGGGTCGAGGACCACCGAATCGGCCAACTGACTCCGCAGACGAGCGCAAAGTTTCTACCCGCTGTCCGACACTTGGAGAGCCGGGGACTGGTAACGGTAGGTCGCGGCTGGTTCAAGGGTTCGTCCGTTTCGGCGCAAGTGTCGCTGATGGCCGCAAAAGCCCACGAGCTGCCGGATGATTTCCTGACCGGCGATCCGAGGACTGTGATTCCGCTTAATCGCCCCCGGCGGACGCCGGTCGCCGATGAAGTGCCTGTTGCCTCAGCTAAAACATCGGCTAGTAGGACCTTCGTTATCGAATTGGTCACCTCGCAACCCCTGACGCCCTGGCAGCAGAAGGAAGCGCTCAAGCTTCTGCGTGCTGCAGCGTCGGCGCTGGGCGAACCTGCTGACGAGCCCACGGTGACGGACAGCACGATACGTGCCGTGGTGCTCCACGAACACGCTGAGATGATCGCGAATGCAATTGCAGGAATCGAGGATTCGGATTTTTCGTTAGCGAACGGGTATCGGCTAGGGAGCAGGTAGCCACGGCTGCGCTGCGCCTGGCAGTATGATCAATACGAGTTTTGTAGATCGAATTTGAGGTCAGTAATCGTGCGTTTCGATCCTAACGACCAGTACCGTTCGTGAGTAGTTCACACAGATGGGTGAGGTAATGACTGCGGATGAAGGTACGAAATCAGGGCAACCTGGCGAGTCCTCTCAATCTGGCGCAGGTGTTGGGTCCAGTGACACCGGTGGAGGGGCGCGTCCAAAGTCGGCCGGCAGGTCGAAGCCAAGCAAGAAAAGCGGTCCCCGGAAGGCTTCGAAGGTGGCGTCTGGCAAGAAACGGGTTGGTGCGAAAACGCGCCCCGCTGTTGTGGCCAAGTTTCCCCGCCACACGCTGGTGCAGGCGCTTCGCATACCGGAAGCTATCTATAAACAAAATGGTGGAAACCCGGCAACTACGAAGGAAGCGGTCACATTCGCTGGGGGTCGTTCAGTGACCGGTGCGTATCAACTAGAGATATCATCCGCCAAAAAGTACGGCTTTCTCAAGCTGGAGGGCGGCAAGTTGGCTCTCGAGGAGAGGGCGCGGCGCGCAATTGCGCCTCAGTCTGAGGGCGACAAGGTCGCTGCTTTCCGCGAGGCGGTCCTGGCTGCGCCTGAGATCTCCGACGTCTATAATTTCTATCGTGGAGAAAATCTGCCCGATTCGAACTTTTTGGTCAATGCTCTGACGGACAAGTTTGGAATTCCTGCCGACAAGACTGCCGAGTTTCTCTCGATCTTGACTGACTCGCTAGAGCAAGCGGAGTTGGTAGACAGTTCAGGCGACAGGCCTAGGCTCCGCGATATTGGAAGGGATGAGCGACATCAATTTTCATCTGCAGAGACGCCTAACAGGCCTCTGGGCTCTCCAGTGGTCAAGGGGCAGGGTACTTGTTTTGTAATGCAGCCATTTCAAGCGCCTCTTGGTGGATATTATGAATCAATTTTCTTGCCCGCGATCGAACAGACTGGACTTTCCGCAGTACGAGCCGATGCGGATATCTTCGGAACCGGAAAGATCATAGATCAAATTTGGCGCGGGATTAGGGGTGCCACTGTGTTGATTGCTGAGCTTACGACCAAGAATCCAAATGTCTTTTACGAGCTGGGTCTTGCGCATGCATTGCAGAAACCGGTTATCCTGGTCTCCTCGAATCAGGACGATGTGCCCTTCGATCTCAGACACATTCGAGTGATTCTTTACGACAAATCAGATCCGTTTTGGGGCACCAAGCTCATCGATAAGGTAGCCGACAATGTTCGCTCGGCAATGCACGACCCTGAAGATGCAATTTTTAGGATTGAAGATGTCCGGTAGCAACATGGTCTTATAAAAAGTCGTATGTATACGGCGAGTGTCGTGGCGTAGGACTGGTGGCTTTGTGGACGAGCCCCGTCAGATTAAACGGGTCCCCGTTTCGATCTCTGAAGAGACGGGGTGATGGTAATAGCTTCAGAAAGTCTCTTCCTTGAGCTGGACGCGCGAAATAGGAGAAGATCATCTTCGGGTTCAACGCTGCCTATTTCATCCACAAGTACAAATTTCGTTGCTATTTCAGGGTGGTCCTGGGATCGGCCGCATTAGCGAGTTCCCATTATCGTCCGTTCCGTCGGACGGCTCCAAGTCTTCGGGTGCAGCACCGCCCCAGGGCATGTCGAGGTCTTCGTTCATGTTCACAGCCTGAACAAGGTAGCCGTCGCCAGACGCTTCGAGGATCGTAACGAGGTCGCCACGGCCAATCTTCAGATGAGCGAGGTTGTCAGTGACAACGCGAGCCAGTTCGAAATCTTCAAATCTTCCGTTCTTCATTACTTTACCCATCCGGTGAAAGGGGTTGTCAGCTTTATTGTTCCGTCCTTCAACAGTATCCAGCCAGTCTCGATCATTGCGCTCTTGCCCGCCGCACTGTTCTGGCCGACGAGCTCGATGGGGATACTCAGCCGCTGCCCATGTTGGTCGATCGTTCCGAGTTCGAACTTTCCTGCAAGGAATGCCTCGTTCGCTTTGGCGATGTAGTGCTCCATGAGCTGGTCAGCGTCTGCTTTCGTGTAGCCGAATGACGCGAAGATTTCAGACTTGCCCTTGGATTTGGACGGATCGAGTACGTACTCGGAGAACTTACGCACATCCGCCTTCGCGACGTCGTGTGGGTTGATCTTGGTTGCCCCGACCCGTACGAGCAACGCCTTCATCGAGGCCAGAGCTTTGACCGCAACCTGGCCGACCCTGCTGGCTTCGAGTGCAGTGGTGACTATCTTCACCGCGGCGCGGAGCTTCGAAATCACAGAGGCGACACGAGCCGCAACCACAGCGATTCGAGCCGAGATACCCGCCGCCGATGCGCCGAGCGACAGTCCGCCCAACCACGAAAGTGCGGCTCCGGCAGCCGCCATCGCCGCCGTCTCTATGACGAGATCCTTCAACATCTCTATGATCTCGTGATGCGCGTCGTCCAGGTGCTGGGCGTAGTCGTCGCACGCACGCGCTGTCGCGGCAAACGAGTCGGCGACATCGACACTGTTCTGACGAAGCGTCGAGCACTCCGATACGGCGGCATCGACCTCTGGAGTCCGCTGGGCCTGCACCAGAGAGATTGCTGCGTCGATCAAGGGTGGTGTTTGCCGAATGCCGGATTCCGCACTTCGCCACGCGACTGCCGCTGACCGAAGCTGGTCTTGGTGGCCGTTGGGCCAGGCGTAACCGACGATTCCGGAGATCAGATCCCATCCCCATGGTTCGTCTGTATCTCCGCCCGCGGCAGAGGGCAAACCTGAGCTGTTCTCCGGGATATCGTCCTCGACCGGCGGAGCAGGTGGGAAGTCGGTCATGACGAACCCCGGCGCGGAACACTGGTCGGCCTCGGCGTAATTCGCACCCGTGGCGTGCAGAAGTTCTGCGATCTGTCGAGCTGCAATGGTCGTGCACAGCCCCGCTGACAGTGCGTCCGCGGCAATCGCGTCGTACGTCGTCGCCCAGTCGGTGCCGACGTTGTCAGAGCCGGCCATGCCTCCGAACCCCATAAGTGCGTTGCTCAAGGTCGAGACATGCTGTGCACCGGCATGATTGGCATCCGCGAGCTTTACAGACGCTTCTGCGAATTCATGTGGCAGGCAGTCGATAGACATGGCTCAGAGGCCCCACATTCGCGCATTCGCACTCACGGCCGCTTCCAGATTGCTGTGTGCGGCTTCGAGTCGGCTGCGAAGGCTATCCAATGCGCTCCGCATAGCACGCGCTCCACTGGCCCACTCGGCGTGAGCATCGGACTGGGCGGTGGACGCTACCCCTTGCCAGGTAGTTCTCAGCGTGTCCATCCGATCATCTAGCACCCGCAGTCGATCCTCGACGAAATCAGAGTCCTTCTGCATCTGATCCACGATCGATCGAAGCGCTTCCAGATCTGCGGTCAGACGCCTGGCCATCAGAGTGCCAGAAATCCGGTAGCCCCGGTCTTCGCCGATTCGAGCGCTCCCGAGTTGTGGGAATCTTGCTGAGAGTAAGAGTGTACGGCTGCGAGCAGATGCTCGCGTGTCTGAGCTATGCCGTCGAGCACGGAGCTGACCCCGTGTCGCCACTGCTCCCAATCTGGTACGAATGCGCTTGCAGCGACGCCCGCCCATTGGCCGTCGACAAGTTGGTTCACCGACACGGTCAGCGACGTCAACCGCCCCGCGATATCGTCTGCGATGGTGCGCGCGAAACGTTCGGTATCGATGATGTCGTCGATGTCCACTTCAAGTTCAGACATAGTGCTCGCCCCCCGGCTTTGCTAATCTCCGCTGCAGCCTAGCAAGGGAGGGTCCATGGCGACAGAAGATGCGGCAGCGATCGCGGCGATAGAAGCGAACAGTTTTCGACTCGGCGATGAACTCGCTCAGGTCAACGGTGAGTACACATCGGTGTCCGGCATCAGCGTGACAGTTGACGCGGGAGGCAGAATCACGCACTTTCAACTCTCGGACTCTCTCAGTGCGGTGGCGCCATCACGCCTCGCTCCGATGATTCTGGAGGCAACTAAGCGCGCCAGGCAGGACGCTGGTCAGCGAACCGCAGCGATCTTGTCCGAATTCAAATCGGATCCGACGTTCGCGAAGGCGGTCGCGATGATCGAAAACGTAACCTTGGGCAACGGTTACGGTGGTGATGCTCGAGCAGATACCATCCACCAGTCGGAGCATCCATGGATGGAACGTCCTTGATTCACAGGTAAGCAACAGAGATTCCGATTGTAGGCGAGACGATCGAGTCGATCGAGTTCGGGTTTTCGCTCGTCCTACGGACCATCAAAGGTTACGAGATTCGGATGAAGTCGGCTTTTCAGGTGATCGAGTCCGGTCTTGAACGCTTCGAAGGCGTACCTCATGAATCGCTTTCGAACAATCCTGTTCTTGGCCTACTCGTGGGTCGAAAGGTCCGCGACGCACAAGCATCGGACGCAGGTGGTGGTTTGAGAATTGCCTTCAGCGATGGTGCGCGCCTCGAGGTTCCGGCCGACCCCGATTACGAGGCTTGGACCATCGCAGGCCCTGGTGGTTTCACAGTCGTGAGTGTGGCTGGCGGAGGACTCGCCAGCTGGGACTGAGTCCTTCGACGAGGTTGCTCGGTCGTCTCACAACGACTGAACCCAGTACGCCCATCGCGGGTCCGACATTTTTATCCTCGCCCGCGCCAGCTTCCACGACCCGTATTTGTGGTAGTCGAAGTCCCAGGCCCCGCTCAACTTGTGGTTCACACACCCCCACAGACCCCATTTCACGTCCGCTAGGAAGCTGCACACCTGCACCCGCGAGATCATGGACCACTCCGCTTTACCGAAGAACTCCTCGATCAACTCCATGACCTGCTGCTCGCCATAGAACATCTCGGTGACCAACACAGCCAGCTCGTAGGCCCGATCGTTGTTCGACGCGAACTCATAGTCCACCAGTTTCATCGGTAACCCGTCACCGATGAGAATGTTGCCCGGCATCGGGTCGTTATGGCACGCAACCAGATCCAAGCCTGACGCTAACATCGCTTTCTTCACCTGCCGGTACTCGGTCAGGATCACCTCCGCATCACGCGGCAGCCGCACACCCAATTCGGCAACCTGTTCGAGGTGCTCGTCGATCATGTCGAAGATCGTCTTCGTGACGCTCAGCTTGCTGCCCGAATGCAGCGTCCGATACACATCGATCATCCCCAGCGGAATCTCCGGACGCTTCAGATCACCGTTCGTGCACGCCCGATAGCCCTCCAAGAACTCGATCACCTCGACACCGGTGATCGGATCGAACAGCACCACCTCCGGCCCGATACCCAACGCACCGGCGCGACGCGCTGCTTCGTTTGCCAGAGACCTGTCGATGAACGAGTCGGTGCCAGCACCGGGAAGCTTCATGAAGTAGCGCTTGGGTTGGCCTTCGACGGTGATGCGCCAGTTGCTGTTCATCAACCCACCGGTCACGGGGGAGTAGGTGATGTTCAGACCCTCCCATTCGGTGACGGCAGCGAGGGCCTTCTCGACCTGACGCTCGGGTTCGGTGCGGGCAGATCCGACAGCTATATCGTTCATGGTCACCTCAGATGTTCCGTACTCGGTCGTCGAAATGCGGGTCACGCAAACCAGCGCGCGCCCGAAGGAACTGCCAATCGGAGAACTTCGAATACTCGTGCGTCCCGGGCTTGACTGCATCGCAATACAATCCGATCAGCGCCCAGCGCAGCGAGTCCGCGATGCCATAGATCCGAGCCCGATCGAACAGCGCACTGTCGAACGAACCCCACGCCATCTCGAAGACCTCGCGTGCATCCGAGTCGAACGGCCGGATCTCGGCCAACAGCGCACCGATGTCTTGCAGCGGGTCCATAACCGCCGCGACATCCCAGTCGACGAGGCGCATGGTGCCGTCGTCGAGCATCAGAACGTTGGAGACGTTGCCGTCACCGTGGCAGGGGACCGCGTCGAAACCGGCGGATTCGATACGTTCCTGCGCCGGGGCAAGGGTGCGCAGCATCCAGTCGAAGTCGGCTGGCAATGCACCGCCGACTCTCGCGATCAAGCCGCGCACGACAGCGAGGTCGTCGAACGCCGATGCCCGGCGCGTCACCCCGGTCAACCCGTGCACCGACTTCCGGAGCGCCACCAGCTTCTCGACGTTCGCGTCCTCGTCGAACAGATCCAGGGTGGCGGTCGACGAGACACCGGTGAAGTCCTCCATTACCAACACGCCGGAGTCGGCGTCGGAAATGAAGGTCCTCGGGCCGATCCCGGCATTCCCAGCAGCGGTAGCGGAAGCGAACGTCGCTGCGAAGTCGACGTAGTCATGTGCCTGCGTCTCCATGATTTTGACGAACGCGGCCGAGCCCACGGCGTCGTCGGCGATATCGGCTCGTCCGGAGTAGCGCTCGGAATCTGCGCCCCACCAACTCGGGCTCGCCATGGTGGGTCCTGCGTCCAACACGACGTCACCGGTGGTCCAGACGCCGATGTCGCTTAATAGGTTTCGTACAGTCATCAGGCTGCTCCGATCTTGTCTGCCGCCACGTCGACCGGCCAGTCCATGGCGATCTCACGCTGAGTTTCGAGCCATTTCGTCAGTCTGAGGACGGCCTGGTCCGCGAAGCGTGGTCCGACGACCTGGATGCCGATGGGCATGCCCGAGTTGGTACCGAACGGTGTGCTGAAGCCGAAGCACAATGCCGAGGCGGGTTGCGCGGTCTGGTTGAACCACGCAGTGAAGCTGCAGTGCCCCAACGGTTGCAGGGGATCGAGGCCGACCACCTCGGCGCCGAACCCAACCGTCGGGATCACCGGACTGATCACGAAGTCGAACTCACTCGTCTTCGCCCGCACGAACTCTTGCGACCGCATCACCGAGTCGGTGTCGCGCGAGAAGTCCGTTGCCGAATAGCGCGCTGCGCCGTAGGCCCATTCCGCCACGGCGGGGAGGACCTCGAACCGACGCGCCTCCGGAATGGACTCCCACTCCGTCCGCGCACGCACCTGGAACAGGCGATCGAGCGCCGGATAGGGATCGTAGGTGAACACCGGCGGCATCTCGGTGACAACCGCTCCGGCAGCACTCAGCTGCGCGGCAGCATTCCGGACCACAGCAGCGACGGGGTCGCTGACGCTGTGGCCGTAGCCCATGTCGAGCATGACGCCGATCTTGAGCCCCGCAGGCGACAGCGGCGCATGAATGTCGGTTGTGTCCTCGGACGGCAGGCTCCACGTGTCCCGCGGGTCCGCCCAGGAGATGACGCGGTACAGATCGATCAGATCATCGACGCTGCGGGCCATCGGGCCGGCCGACCGCATCGTCGACGGCGCCACATGCGGGATGCGTCCCTGCGTCGGCTTGAGCGCCACCAGTCCGCAGTGCCCGGCAGGAAGCCGCACCGATCCGGCGATATCCGAACCGACGGAACCGAAACCGATGCCCGACGCCAGAGACGCTCCCGCACCTGAGCTGGACCCACCGGTATTGCGGCTCAGGTCCCATGGGTTGCGCGTGATCCCGTACAGCGAACTGACGCCGGCGGCCATCATGCCCATATCGGGCATCGTGGTTTTGCCGACGATGACAGCCCCCGCCTCCTTGAGACGCGCAGCCGGGGGAGCGTCCGTCGTCGACATCTTCAGGTCGGCATTGGCGGCAACACCGTGACGCCACGGCATCCCGATCGCATGCACCGAATCCTTGATCGTCACCGGAATGCCGTCGAGACCACCGAGAGACTGCCCGGCCCGAAGACGATCGGTCGCCGCCTCCGCCGCAGCGCGCGCACCCGATTCGTCCACGTACGCGATCGCATTGATCACCGGATTGGTGACCTCGATGTGCTCGAGCGTCGCGTCGAGCACATCGAGGGGCGTGGTGTCGCCGGACGCGAACGCGTCGCGAATCTCGGCGACGGACTTGGTGAGAAGCGGATTCATCGAAGGCCTTTCGAACCGAGCGCGTCGACTCGCGAGCTGCCGGCGATCGCAGCAGTCGTAGCGGGCAAGTCGATCATGTGCGCCTTCTTCCTAGGACGAAGTGTGGATGCTGCTGGCGAGTTCTGCAGGATGAGCTGCGCCGATATCGCCCCGGACCATGCGCGCGACGGTTTCGGTCAGCATCTTCACGCCGGCGAGCAGGTCCTCGTCGCGCGTCAGTTCTTTCTCGCTGTGCGAGATGCCGTCGACGCTGGGGACGAAGAGCATGACCGTCGGGACGATGTCCTTGAGGTTGACCGAGTCGTGCCCGGCCATCGTGAGCATCCGGCGATACGACAGTCCCAGGTCCTTCGCCGCCTCCTCGGCGAGTTCGACGCCCTCGAGCTGGTAAGTCGTCGACGGCCGTGACGACGAGGTGTCGATGCTGACGTTGACCTCGACCTCGTCGGCGATGGCAGCGAGCAGCATTTCGTGAGCCTGTTCGAGCACACCCGGATCCGAGGACCGGAGGTCGACGGCCATCGTGACCTTCGACGGCACGACGATGGGGGAGTTGGGTTCCACGTCGAACTGCCCGACCGACGCGAGCAGCAGTCCGTCGTCGAACTTTCTCGTGAGTTCTCGGGCGGCGAGAACGACCCGAGATGCGCCGACCAATGCGTCGTGACGCAGAGCCATATGCGTTGCGCCGGTATGCGACTGCTCGCCGTGCACGGTGATCGAGTACTTGCGCGCTGCCCAGTTGGCGGTCACGACGCCTATCGTCGTGCCCTCTTGTTCGAGGATCGGGCCTTGCTCGATGTGGATCTCGGCATAGGAGACGGCTTCGGGTGCCGAGTCGTTGCCGTGGAACCCGATATCGGACAGAGCATCTCGCACGCTGACTCCGGTACGGTCGGTGAGCTTCAGGATGTCGTCGGCGTCGAACTTGCCGATGAAGACTCCGCTTCCCATGAGGGAAGGGGAGAAGCGGGAGCCTTCCTCATTGAACCAATTGACCGCGGCGAGGTTGAACTGCGGCGTCAACGAACCACGTTCGACATGTTCTTTCAGATGGTGCACGGCGTGGGCAGCAGCGAGGACACCGTAGGCGCCGTCGTACTTCCCGGCCGTCGGCTGGCTGTCGAGATGCGAGCCGACCAGAACGTAGGGAGCACCGGCTACGAATTCGGCGCTGCCGTACATGTTTCCGATGGCGTCGACGGTGGTGGTGAGGCCGTGCCGGTCGAACCAGTCGGCGAGGAACCGCCTGGTTCGACCGTCGTCCGCGGTCGCTGCCTCCCGGTCGACGCCGCCAGCTGCAGTGGCGCCGAACGAGGACATCGTCGCAAAATCGTCGAGAAAACCCATTAGATCTTTTCCGGAGCAGGGGTGGCGGCCATCTCGTCGATCTGGGCCTCGAAGGACAGATCTGCGGGAGCGGTGCGGGTGGGACGCTTGCCGACCTCGAACATGGCGTCGACGCGGGCCTTCTCCTCGGCCGTGGTGCCGGTGACCTTGGAGACGATGAGGAAGACCGCCAGGTTGACGGCCATGCCGATGACGCCGCCGGTGAGGCTGCCGAGGCCGACGATGTCGTCGGGGAAGATCGCGGTGAGCACGAGGGCGACGGTGAAGCCGGAGACCATGCCGGCGACCGCGCCCTTGCCGTTGCCGCCGCGCCAGAAGACACCGAGGAACAGAGGGATGGCGAGCTGCACGACGCCCTGGTACGAGATCTGGGCGAGGAGCTGCAGACGCGTCATGTTGAACGTGGCGTAGGCGACGACGGCTGCAGCGGCCATGAAGCCGAGCATGCTGATCTTCGCGACCTTGGTCAGCTGGCTGTCGGTGAGCTTGCGCTTGTCGGAGTTGACGAGGTCGTTGGCGATCTGCAGGCCGCAGACCTGGACGCTTCCGTCGATGTGGCCCATGGATGCGGCGAACACCATGGTGGCGGCGAGTCCGAGCAGCCACGTTCCGCCGTAGCTTTCCGCGATGGTGAACCAGCCGGTCTGGGGCGATGCGACGACGTCGGGCATGACCGTGCTGGCGATACCGACGAGCATGAGCAGCGAGTAGAAGACGCCGGAGATCAGGACGGTTCGGATGGTGCCGGACTTGACGGCCCGCACGCTCGACGCGGTGTAGATGCGCTGGAAACTCGTCGGCCAGCAGAGTGATCCGACCACACCGGTGAAGATGAGGGCGAAGAGGTAAAACGGGCCGTAGGCATCGCCGTCGCCGGGGACCTTGAGGTACTCGTCGGCGACATCTCCGAGGGTGGAGAAGCTGATGGGGCCGCCGGCGACACCGGAGAGCAGGATCAGGCAAAGCGCTGCGGAGAAGACGTACGCGACGATCCCCTGGAACATGTCGGTCATGATCAGGCCGCGCATGCCCATCTTGACGGTCCAGAACTGACGGATGACGATGACGGCGAGTCCGACGAACAGGCACGTGGTGACGGACCATGCTCCGGCGCTGGCGACCTGGAAGACCTCGCCGAGTGCCTGCATGCCGAGGACGACCCACGGAAACAGCGAGACGATGCCGATGACGCTGGCGACGATCTTGGTGCCGCGCGAGTTGAAGCGAAGGCCGAGCAGGTCGGGCTGTGAGCGGAGGTTGTACTTCGCTCCCCAACGCCAGGCGCGGGTGGCCATGAAGTACATCATCGCGACGCCGAGGCTGGAGTACGCGAGGCCGTAGAGGCCGAACACGCCTGCGCCGCTAGCGAGTCCGAAGAACGCGATGAACACCGATCCGGGCCACCACGAGTTGACGTAGCTCATCGCGACGTACCAGGGGCCGTAGGAGCGGCCGCCGACGGAGTACTCGTCGAACGTGGGGCTCGTCTTCTGCTGTGTGGTGTAGAGGATGAAGATGACGATGGCGTAGAAGACCGCCAGCATTCCCAGCATGATCAACATGTCATTCTCCAGTGAGGGGTGCGGTAGCGGGGAGGAGGTCCTCATCGAGTTCGCCGCGGATGTCCTCGACGATGTAGAGGCCCCAGAGGGTCAGGCCGAGAACGACTCCGTTGATCAGCCAGTACATGATGGCGAACGGAATGCCGAGGATCTCGAAGCGAATGCCGCTGCCCCACATGTAGAGCGGTGGGAACAGCGCGAAGAGCAGAGCGAGAGCGTAGATGCTGCCGAAGAACGTCATGATGCTCTTCCGGCTCAGGCCGCGAATGTACTCTTTCATGTGCGTCATCCTTGGTTGACTATTTTGAGAACCGAGTCGTGCACGGCGCCGTTGGAGGCGATGCCGTTGCCGCCGTTGAAGTCTCGCGCTCCGTCGAGCGAGGTGAACATGCCGCCGGCCTCTTCGATGATGACCGGCATGGGGGCGAGATCGTATGCCTGCGTGGTGTGGTCGACGATCGCTTCGGCTTGGCCGCTCGCGACCATCATGTAGCCGTAGGCATCTCCCCAGGTTCTGATGACGGCGCCTGCGGACTGGAGGTCGACGATGGAGTCCGGGTGCCAGTCCTCGAGCCAGGTCGCCATGACGTACGCGCCGTCGAGTTCCGTTTTGTCCGAAACGCGAACTTGCTTGCCGTTTTTCCAGCATCCCTTGCCGCGTTCGGCGTGCATCAGCACATCGGCGCTGGGCAGATTGATGACGCCTGCGACGATGGTGCCGTCTTCTTCGAGAGCGATCAGGTTGGCGTACAGCGGAACTCCGTGAACGAACGATTTGGTTCCGTCGATCGGGTCGACGATCCAGCGATACTGCGACGTTCCGGCGGTTTCACCGAACTCCTCGCCGAGGAAGCTGTCGTCCGGGTAGTGCTCGGTGACCTGGGCCCTGATGTACTGCTCGATCTGGCGATCTGCCTGCGTAACAGGGGAACCGTCCTGTTTCGACTCGACCGCGAGGGCCGACGTGTCGAACCAGCGGCGGGCGATCTCACCCGCCGAGCGGGCGAGCTCCACGCCGAGTGCGGCGCGGGCCGACCGGGAATCTTCCACAGTGGTGCACCTTTCGATGAGTGGATTTCTCTGACAGGGAGAACGATGGGCGTAGACCATTTCTGGTTTTGTTCGCGAAGTGTGAACTGCATGTAACGCGTGGCCGGGGTGGAATGACATAGGACACCAGCGGTGTTAATCGTGCGTAAATCAGCAGGTAGATGGTGGTTTGCAGGCGTCGGGATCATTTAGATTGCAATGACAACACGTCAGGAGGTGGACCAGTGCTGATGATGGAGCGCACCCATGCAGCCCTACTTCGGTTGGTGGAGGAGCTCGAGCAGCGCTCGGTACCTCGGCTGCCACCCGAACGCGAGCTGGCTGAGCGATTGGGTACCTCGCGGACGACTGTGCGCAAAGCCATGGACCTGCTCGAACGCGATGGCGTGATCCGTCGGATGAAAGGCCGCGCGGGTGGTGCGTACCTGACCGCAGTCTCGCCGGGTTCGCCCTCCCCCGAGAGCACGCTGTCAGTATGTCAAAGTCGGAGGCTGCTGCGGAGCCTCAACACCGTCAAAGGTGTGCCGCAGATGTTGCACGAGCAAGGTTTTCGCGACGGCACGAAGGTGATCTCTGCGCGGATGACGAGTCCTTCAGCGGATGCGGCGCGAGTCCTCGGTGATGGACCGGTTGTGTCGTTGCTGCGCTTGAGGTTTGCCGACGGTGACACGTTGTCGCTGGAGCAGATGTATCTCAGCGGAAGCATCTGCGGGCGGGTGCTGGAGACGCCGCTGAACTCCGTCTACGAAGCACTACGAACGTTGCTCGGAATATCGGTCTGCATGGCGGACGAGTCGATCGAGCTGGCGACCGTCACCGCGCCGGTCGGTGCGTTGCTCCGGCAACCGGAGGGCACACCGATCCTCAAGCTCGAACGCATCGGATACGACCAGCAGGAACGGCCCGTCGAATACTCGGTGGATCTGTTCCGGGCCGATCGGACGCGGTTGAACGTGCGGACCTCATCGTTCGTGGGGGCTTCGCCCATGTGAGTGGGTCTCAGAGACCTCGTCGAGTCGACCGCCCGCGCGGCAGTACGGCACAGGTCTCGGAACTTCGGTCGAGTGGACGGGCATCGTTTGCACTACATAGCGCCGCGCGATCAATCGAAATCGAACCGTGGTTCAGCCATCGCGTGTATTTCCACACACCCCCAGTCGCCTTCGGCGGTGTACACGTCTCCGTCATAAGACAGAGAATCGATGTTGCCCAAGTCGACGGCGCCGGCTGCGTCTGTGAATTGCTGGGGCGACCTAGTTACCCACCTCACTGCGGTTACCTGGTCGAACACAAGTCGGCCCAGGGCGTAGCAATACTGCTCGTCAGGCTTCGGCGGCTCGTAACGCGGACTTTCTGGAGTCAGCACCGCATCGAGCGAGAAAACAAATCTGTCCGGAACCTCCGACATCGAGAGTACGTAGCTGTCCTCTAGGTAAACGCCGGCCAGTCCTTGCAACAGCGAGTAGTCTTTCATGGCAGGTCCCATTCGATCGGGGTGTGGTTACCGGGGCTTCGACGCGTCACTTCATAGCTGAATAAGCTTCATGGGCGGCACACGCGGACGCTGCCAGCCCGCGTATGTCATCGACCAGGAGCTCAGCGGAATGGACCCACTCATGATGCGCGAGGTGGAATGCATCCGCTGCAGGACCGGACCACCACTCCGACAGAGAGGTCACCGATGCTTCGGCCGCGCGTGTGCGTTCCGCAATGAGAGAGGCGAAACCTTCAGTTCTGCTAGTCAACGTGCGAAGCGCGTCGAGATCCACCGAGTAGCTCTCGTCCATCACTAGTTGAGTTTCAAAATTTGGATCGACCCGGCATTCGCCGAGTCTGTTGACTCATACCCCGTGCTCGACGCTCCAAGTCCCTCGATCAAGATCTTCAAGCGGTCCGACACGACTCCGCCGTGGTTGCGCACTGCCATCAACTTGGAAAGGTAGTCGTTTGCGGCAGCCCCAGACCAAGACTCTCCGACAATCCCTTCGGCGTCAGTTGACATCCTGACGAGTATCTCGCGGAGTTCGTGCGCGATTGACGTGAGCGTGTCAACTGCGTGGGCGATGGCCTGCGTACTAGCGACGACAGCGTCAGGGTTGTCTGCGTAGACCATCAGCGCGTCCAATTCGATTGCGATTTGGAACCGTCGACGCATCCCCACAACCCGGCCAATACGGTACTCAAAGTAGACCCCCCAGTCTCGACTTGTGAGAAATCTACAGGATCGTGCGAGCGTCGGATCAATAAGATGGGTGTAGCACCATGTCGAACACGGAGCCGGCGAAATTCTCCGATCATTGGCCCCGGTTGCCCTGGGTGTGGCGCTTTACTCCGTCGCAGTGATCAGTCGCAGCAGTGCCCACCGACCTTCGGTGTCTCAGGTGCCAAATCGAGCATCGGATTACCGTCGAAGAAGCCTGTCGGTTTGAGGTGCAGACTCACGTGACTGACCGGCATGACCGGCCAATCTTCCGGTCGCACGACGTGATGGGCAGCAATCGTCGGCCAGATCACCAGATCCGCGCCCTCCAAAGACCGGTCCTGGGCGGTGTAGGCGACAAGCCCGTCGTGACCAGGGTTCTGGGCAACGTACTCGCCTGCTGCGTAGCGTTCCCGCTCCATGTACGGCGTTGCCCACATGTGCTTGGTCGCGAAGCCGCCACGACGTGCCTGCTGCGAACACGGCTGTGCCAGAGGCAAAGCCACCGCACCCGACGGCTCGATCTTGTATCCGATGTGTCCACCGAGCTTGTTCGTCCTGTCCGCGTTCGCAATCAACCACGTGCGGGCCTTCAGCGGATCCGCGACACGCTGCGCCTCCGACTCTCTGGTCAACTGACGCTTGGTCTGACGCCAGGCGTTGCCGTGCGGGTTCTCGGGTCCGACGGGGACAGCCTCGGCTTCGAGTTCGTACAGGTTGTTCCGCTCGCCGTCTACCTTCATGTCCAACCGCACGCTGAAGAAGTGCTGGTGATGCGGTCCGTACAGGCCTGGTGCGACGAGGGTGCCGAACTCGGGAATCTGCCCCGGCTCGATTGCGCCTGTGGAGATGATGCCGGTCAGCTTGATCTCGAACTCGATCGATCCGTCGAGGTAGAGGTGCCAGTAGAAGCCGTAGTCGTAGTTGCCGACCGTCGCGAAGAACGACACGACCAGACGACGGTTGCGACGGACCTGGCCACGGTTGTCGCGGAAGTCCGTGTGCTTCCAGCCGATGCTGTAGTCCTCCTCGTGCATGCAGATCGCGTTGGGGAGCTCGATCGGCTGCCCGTCCTGGTCGTTGACGTACGCGTCGAAGTAATGGATCTCGCCGAGGCAATCGCAGCCTAACTGAAGCGAATTGGCGAGAACGCCGAGTCCGTACTCACCCTCGTCGAAGACGTTCTTGTTCCACTGACTGTCCCCGGGATCGCCGTAGGGAACGTACATCTCGGACAGCGATGCCCGGTGGATGACTGGACGGACAGTGCCGCGATCGACGTAGTTGACGTCGTGCAGTACGAGTCCCTCACGTGGTGTGAAGCCCACGCGCAGCCGCCAATTGGCCCACTCGACGTAGTGGCCGTCGACGGTGAACGACGGTCCGTCGGGCTGAGTGATGTCGATCTTCTTCATCGGCGCACGCTGCTGCGCGAACTCAGGCACGTTGCCGGGGCGTTCGTAGAAGCCGGGTAGGTAGTTGCCGGAAGTCCGGGGGATGGGTACGACGCCGGTGTCGGCGACGTCGACGATTTCCATCGTGTCCATATCGACTGTCACGACCAGGTTTTCCACGGGGCGGGCGTACCCGTTCTCCTGGGCTTCGCTACGCACGAAGGTGAGAGGGCGGGCGAGGCGTCGACCGCCGGGATTGTCGTTCTCCGTCGTGTGACCGCTGGCCCACTTGTCGACCATGGCCAGGCTGAAGTCGGTCACGCCGCGCTTGATCATCGCCTCTTGCCAGCGCGGATCGGCCTTGATGACCTCCTCGCACTGCAGAAACTCTTCGAGCGTGATGGGTGGTTGAGCGTCTTCGATTTCGGTGTAGCTGACGACCGCATCCTCGGTGAGGGAAACGATCGCTTCGAAGGTGGCGTGGGCGTCGCGATCGCGCAGCACGATGAAGGCGCGCCGGTCAGTAGGGAGTTGCTTCAGTTGCATTTTCGACGGTTCGTTCAATTCGATGTAGACGAAGCGTGCAGAGGATGTGAGGTTCTGTTCGCGGATCACGATCGCCGACGCCTGCGAAATCTCCTGCGGACTAAGCGGTTCCAATGCGTGGGTGGTGACGGGCGCGAACGTATCGGTCATCGGAACTCCTGCAATGGGTAGGGTCGAAACTCAGGGGGAATGCTGCGGGTGCGAAAGAAGACGACAGCGGCCGCGAGGACCAGTTCGACGGCAGCGACAGCTGACGCTGTCGTCATGCTCGAACTCTGGCCAGCGGGGTGATGGTGTGCTGGGAACGACGAGTGCGCGAGGATCATGCCGGCGCTAGTGGCCGCGACCATCACCCATGCTCTGTTGCCTCCGGATCGAAGCAGATCCACAGCGCAGTAGGCACACACGAGGGCCATGGCCGTAACAAGCGCGCTGGAGACATCGGTGACGCCCATGGCCACGTGTAGAACGGCCGACACCAGGGCCAGAGCTGCGGCTATCCGGTTGATCCACACCCTCGTCCACTCCCATCCCGTCGTCTGTCCCGTCGACGGTAGGGGTAGACCATTACTGGTTTTTGAGCCTTCTGTGAGGGGTGTGTTACTTGGTGCGGGCGGCTCGGTAACGGTTCGACGCAGACCCGCGATGTGATGTGTGTCACGCCATGAAAGGACTGCAATGTCGAACCCGCAATACCCACCCGGCCCCAACCAGGGGGCCCAGAACTACGACCCGAACGCTTATCCTCAACAGCAGCCCGGATACGGGCAGCCGCAGCCGGGTTATCAGTATGGCTACGCGCCGCAGCAATCAGTCAATCCCGAGAAGAATGGCTTCGGTCTTGCGTCTCTGATTCTTGCGGTGGTCGGGTTGGTGTTCGGCATCATTCCGTTCACCGGCTTCATTTGCCTCATACTCGGGATCGTCGGACTCATACTCGGTCTTGCCGGAATGTCCAGGGTCCGAAAGAACAAGGCGACCAATAAGAAAACCGCCATCTCGGGTGTCGTCGTGTCTGTCCTCGCGATCGCACTCGGCATTTGGGGGATCACGATCGTGTTCGGAGCTGTCGACGATCTCGATTCCGATTTGGATTGCATCAGCAACGCTGAAACGTCCGCGGAAATCGAAGCCTGCTCTCAATAAGCTCGTGTCGGCAGCGGACCGTTGCGACTTCATTGGCCCGTGCTCACTTTTCAGGAGGTCGCCGTGCACGTACCGCGCCTGCTCGTTCTACTCTGCGTTGCCACGATCGCGTGCTTCGGTTGCTCATCGAACGATCCGGAGGATCCCGGAACCTCGACCACGTCCGTGACCAATCCTGCAATGTCGCCGTCGGCTTCCATGACGGTCGCGCCTCCACCTGCGGTCATCCTCGAGGCCCCTCGCGAACCCGAGCCCGTCCTCGAACCTGCGCCGGTGACGTTCGAGTGTGGTGATTCCTTGCTCTATCAGTCCGGCACGGCGTTGTATTCGAATGGAACAACCGGCTACGAGTCGGAGTGCGACACCTTCGTAGCGCCTGAACCGGAGTTGCGGTACTGCGATTATGGCGGAACGGCTGTGTATACGGACGGTTCCTACATCGTGAACGACCCCGCCTGCATCGACACCGTGCCCCCTGCCGCCAGTGGATATCCGTACAACGAAGCCGAGGACCGCAATGGTGATGGCGTCGTCAACGGGTACGAACGTTGTGGACTGATGTGCGGAGAAGAGCCCACCAGTGGAGACATCCAGACCCAGTACGGGTGTGAACAGGGCTACATCACCGGCCCTCAGTGCGAGTGATGCACAGGGGTGTCCAGCAGATTCCGCGCTAAGGTCCAGGCGGGTCGGTGACTTGTCAGTCCTTCACCACAGGATGATCTCGATTTACGGCGCGCCGAGACCGTACGTAAAGGAGCCTGTTGTCCAGTTCATCGTGGAGTAATACTGAACCCGCTCAGGTTCCGTCGCCGTTATCCTCAGTCGCAGCAAAGCATTCGAACACCGTCGTGTTCGCAGTGAGGTCGTCGGTCGAACCGCCGCTCACAGGCGAACAGGACACCGAAATGATCGGTCCGTCGACGATGCCCTTCTGGACGTGGTCCTCGGCCATTTTCTTGACACTGCCTCCGACCTCATTACCGAAATCGACCTCGAGAGGCGCTCCGCGTCGTCTGACTTCTTTTGGGCCGCTGCAGCGGCCGCGATTCGATCCGACTCTTCCTGAGCGGCTTGATCTGCAGCATCCTGCGCCAACTGTTGTGTCGCCAGTTGTTCGGACTCCACGCTGGAGTCGTGAACCAATTTGGCGGTAGTTCCCCCGATGGCCGAGACAAGCAACACCCCGGTAGCGATCAGAACAAGCTTCCTGGACTGCTGCGACCTCGGTGGTTCAGCGATCGACCAGGGAGAAACTCGACTAGATCACCAGTTTCATTCATCCGACTGAATGAAGTTCGTGCGGGTGATCTCATTATCCGAGAACAGCTGCGGATCCGGGTAGGTCCTTGCGATCGATGCTGCATAGTGACCGGAGCTGTGCCCCAATCGTCGGGAAGTAGAAATCGATGCGCAATGCAACTGCGGTCATGGACGACCGCTGGGTGGTCGTCGATGTCGAAACCTCGGGACTGAAGGCGAGCCGTGACCGCGTACTCAGCATCGCCGCGCTGACAGTCGACGAGAACGGAACCGTCGGCCGCGAACTCTCGACACTGGTCAACCCGGGGTGCGACCCCGGTCCGGTCCACATTCACAACCTCACGTCCGAACGGCTGGCCGGAGCGCCGAAATTCGAGGACGTTGCCCCGCAGCTGATGGAGATGCTGGACGGCCGGACGTTGGTCGCGCACAACGCGAGCTTCGACCACGGATTTCTGAAGCTGGAGGCCATGCGGGCCGGTATCGACATGCCAACCAAACAGCGACTGTGCACGGTCGCTTTATCCCGGCGACTACAGCTCGACCTGCCGAACCACAAGCTCGCGACGCTGGCCGCCCACTGGAAGGTGCTGCAGTCCAACGCCCACGATGCGTACGACGACGCTGTCGTGCTGTCGCAGATCTTCACCCACAGCTCGCGCCTCGCCCGATCGTTGGACCTGCCGCTGCCGGTAACCATGTGTACCGAGAGGCTGACGCTCTATCCCGACTCCGTCCCCCGTACCGATTGCGAGTGGCAGAATCCTGGCCGGTTCGAGCCGTCCTCGGGTTTGATCCAGGGCATGCGCGTCGTGATCAGCGGAGAGACGAATGTGCCCCGGCTGCAGCTGGCTTCCCGCCTGACGCACGCCGGACTCGATGTCATGAACTCGGTGAGTCGCTACACGAGCGTGGTGGTCTGCTCCGACCCGACGTCGGACAGCGCCAAGGTGCGCCGCGCTCGATCGCACGGACTGGAGGTGGTGAGCGAGTCGGAGCTCCTCGAACTCCTCCGCACTATCCGCCCGGGGACGCCCAAGGTCGCGCGGGCAGCGGTCGTCGTCCCTCCGCCGGTCCTGATCTCTCCGTCGACCGGCAAGCCGTGGCAGAATCGTCGCGTTCTGGTGATGGGCGGCTCGCATGCCGAATCGGTCCTGATGCGGTCGCGGTTGATACAGCTCGGTGCGACGCCGGCTGTCAACCTGAGCGCTGGCGTGACGGACGTCTTGGTACTCGCCGACGGTGATGGTGATCCTCGGATGCCGCGCGTCGCCGAACGGGGACTCACGGTTCTGACACCGCTCCTGGTCGACAGCGCCCTGAACGTCGGACAACCACCCGTCGTGAGCCTTGTCCGACCGAGGATCGCGCCGCTGGTCCCGCGCGGGGGAGTAGTCGATCTCGCTGCTTCCGCGACGTCGTTGTCCGTCAACGCATCGTGGCGAGTCAGTGACCCTGGATCCACCGCGGTCGACGTCGTTTCGTTCCTGCTCAACAGCGACGAAGTCGTCTCGAGCGACGAGGATTTCGTTTTCTTCAACGCGCCCGCGACATCGGACGGCGCAGTGGCATTGACTATCGACGGAGACAGCGAGCAGGGTATACGGATCGATCTGACCTCCGTGCCGTCGGACTGTGATCGGATTGTGGTCGCGGCAGCCATCGACGGCGATAGCACGTTCGGCGATATAGGGGCGGTGTCCATCGCCCTCGACGGGACGGAATCTCCCATCGCCGCTGCGGTTCTGGACGCTGCCACGACCGAGCGGTCCATGCTCCTCGCCGAGATCTACCGTCGGGGAGTGGGATGGCGGTTCCGCGCAATCGGGCAGGGATACGACGACGGGTTGGCCGAACTCGCCGTGCGGTACGGCGTAGAGGTGGACGAGTAAACACTGACCCTGGTCGTCGGACCACATGAGTGGTGCTGGCGGGGCTGCGTCCGTTCACGATGACTTTCCCAGCCTCGCCCGGTCACAGTCCTCGAACGAAGTCCACAAGAACGAGGGAGGTCTCATGAGTTCGTCACCGCAGGGACTAGCCGCGCTCGATCCGATTCTGGGTCGTTGGAAATCTTCCGGCACCGTCCTCGACGCCCACGGCTCTTTCGAAACCCACGTCGACGGCACCGATACCTACCGATCGTTGCCCGGTGGACACTGGATCGCACACGACGTCGACGTCGTCATCGGCGGCGAGCAGATGCTGGCGCACGAGTTGATCGGCGGTGAGCATCCCGATGGTGGCTGGTTGATGGTGGCGTTCGACGAGTCTTCGCAGCCGGGCACCATGCGGTTGTCGTTGAGCGAACCGGATCTTCTGTTACTTGAAGGTGAGGGCGTGCGGAGCTGGTTTCGCTTCACGGCGGGCGATGACCATATGACCACGCTGTGGGAGCGTCTCCACGAAGGCGAATGGATTGCGTGGATGGATATGCGCTTCGACAGAATGGCGAATCCGTAGCGCGACGTTCAATCCGTCTAGCACCGGCCGGTGGACCACGGTGCGCATGGACCGAACAGCCGGTACTGGAGTGCTTGCCAGATGTCGGCCGAGCCCGTACCGAGGACGGATAGACCCGAGTTCGCCGCTGCAGAGCCGGTATCCACCGCCGCGCTCCCTGTGCTCGGCAGGGGAGCAGCTGAGGCCGATGCCGCACCGACCAAGCCGAACGCGAAGGTGATCGACAGTGCGGCCATCAAATGGGCAGTGCGCATCTTCATGGGGCCATCCTCGACTTGTCCGGTCACCGATCGAAATCACGAGCCAATCATGGTTTCCCACAATGAGCTAGTCGTTCGGTCAGCTGATTTTGGGCGGTCATGCGAACGTCGGACTGCGCCCGGCCGCTTACGCGCATACCGTCGACTCATGTCGTATCGCGCCCGCGGAGTGCTCGGTCTGGTTGCCGTTTTCGGGCTCGCTCTGGTCTCGTGTTCGTCCGAGGAGCCGATAGAGGTCCCCGAATCGATCACCTCGTTCCAAGGATCGGATGGTTCCACCGCGAGCGACGCAGCCCCGACCACCGCCGTCCCGACCACCGCGTTACGCGCGCCGGCGTCGAACCTCGTCGATCCGGCCGCGTTCGAGTACGGATCGGGCGGTACCAACGGCTACTACTTCACCACTCCCAGCGGTCTGTGGCGGTGCGCTGTCCTGGCGGACAGTGCTCAGAGTGGGTCGGACAGCCAGATGGCAGGCTGCCAGCCGAAGACAAGCATCGACATGCCGGTTGCTGGGGCGCCGCAGGTCCAGCGATTCGGGGCATACGAAATGGGCGCTCCCAACGCGATTCTGGTGAACGCAACCGAGGACGCACGATTTGCCAGTCTGAGCCAGGCGTTGTTCTGGCGGATGGACGACGCGACGCCGGTTCTTGCCTACGGACAGACCCTCTCGGTCTCCGGATTCACCTGCAACGTCCAGGAATCCGGAGTCTCGTGTCGGTCGGATAGCTCGGGCAAGGGATTCCAGTTCTCCACCGGTGGCTACCGATTCGAGTACGTCGAGGCGTCGGGTGGACCGGTGCCTGAACCCGGTTCCGTGGCCCCGGCCGTCGAACCCGTTCTGGGTCGCGTGTGGGGCCCGAACCAGGCCGGCTACGGCGAAGTTCGGCCGACGCAGGTCTACAACGGCGGCAGCCCGTCGGGCTCCGTGGGTGAGATCAGCTGGCAGGACTGGGGAGGCCCCGAGGCCCGGGGCTCGGGGCGTGCGCTGAATGTTGCCGTCGCGGACAGTGTGGCGTCGGCGCCGATGGCCGACGCCACGGTCGTGGCCTTCGACCTCGGTGACTGCGACGGCATCCAGGCGTACCGGTCGGTGCTGTGGTTCTTTCCCAGCAACGGCGAGACCTTCGAGTCCGCGCGGGCCCGTAGCTCGATACACCCCTGCGACGAGCAGCCCTACCGGTGACCTGGATGTGAGGACCGAGTAAGCGGCGCTCCCCGTCGGTGGTGGAACGTCCTTTTCGACGCCGATGGTCACTTCGGTGGACTTGACGAACACCGTCGCGGCCTGGCCCGCCTGTCGAGACCGAGGTCGACAGCGGCTTCCTTCGTAACAGACGACGTGACCGTTTGATCTCCACCATCGAGCTTGACCTTCACCGTCGCCAAGATGAACAACGTCGAAACGGTACTGGGTCCGATCCCGTCGTGCGAACAACTCCGCGTCTGCGTACGGTCCACCGCGAGAACACCTCATTTTCCGATCGCGGGCGACGGGACGGAGCTGGAGGACACCGGATCGATCGTCGAATCGAGGGGAAGCGCATATCGAAAGCGTTTATCCTTCCCCCATGCGGCCGCTTCGATACTCGATCAACGTCACGCTCGACGATGCTGCGATCACATGGCAGCAATCGCGGACGAGGAACTGCACCGTTACTCGGCCGAGAAGCTTGGCCAGGCTGACGCGCTCCTCTTCGGACGCGTGACGTACGAGATGATGGAGTCTGCGTTCAGGTTGCCCGACGCGGACGAGACAGACCCGTTCGTCCGGATGATCGACGGGGCTAAGAAGTACGTCGTCTCGAGCACCCTCGACCAGGTCGACTGGAATTCCGAGCTTCTGCGCGGAGATCTGAAAGAGGCTGTCGAGCAACTGAAACAGGAACCGGGCAACGGCCTGTACGTCGGCGGCGTGACGCTTCCACTGGCACTCACCGAGTTAGGTTTGATCGACGAATACGAGATCCTCGTTCACCCCCGGTTCGCAGGTCACGGGCCGTACCTGTTTGCGGGGCTTTCCAAGTACGTGGATCTGACGCTGGTCAGTCGCGACGAACTCAGGTCCGGAGCGATGATCTTGCGATACCAGCCCAAAACCTAGCTGGTCTATCTATCCAGGGGAGGGGGACCATGCCGCACGTCGACCTGTCGGCCGGACGCGTCGACTACACCGATACCGGCGGTAGCGGTCCTGTGCTGGTGTTCGGACACGGCCTCCTGATGAACGAAACCCAGTGGCGCAGGGTGATCCCGCTGTTCGACGACCACTATCGCTGCATCGCGCCGACGCTACCGCTCGGCGCGCACCGCAGTCCCATGAACGCGGACGCCGACCTGACGCAGCGCGGTGTCGCGAGGATCCTCGCCGACTTCCTCGACGAGCTCGACCTCGACACGGCTTGTGGGACTTCTCGCTCGTCTCGGGTTAGGTGACGCCCGGCGATACCGATCCGCTGGGCATGATCGCCGTCCTCACCATGATCGTGATGGCGATCGTCCTCTTCGCGCGACGTCGACACATCGAGCCGGTGGATGTCAGCTCCGCGACGAGGCCGCATCCGTGACATTGTCACGTGCGGTCAGCCAGTCCGACCCCCCAACCAATCGGCAAGTACCTCGTCCGTATCTGCTCCCGCCGTCCCCGGGGCCAAGGGAGCCCCTGCCGCAGTCCGCGAGAACCTCGGCGCCGGCGCTGCCTGCATGACGCCGTCGACGTTGATCACCGTTCCCCGCGCTGCGATGTGGGTGTCGGTCGCAGCCTCGTCCATGGATAGAACCGGCGTCACGCACGAATCGTCGTTGTGGAAGACAGCCACCCACTCGTCGCGGGTTTTCGTGGCGAAGACCTCGGTGAACAGCGCTCGTAGAATGGGCCACCCGGCTCGATCCATCTGCGGGGGTAGGTCCGCCCCGTTCAATCCGAGTCCGGCCAGCAGTACCGAATAGAATTGCGGCTCAATCGAACCGACGGCCATCCACTTGTTGTCCGCGGTCTCGTACGTGTCGTAGAACGGCGCCCCGGTGTCGAGGAGGTTGGTGCCCCGCTCGGTGGACCACGCGTCGGCGCCCCTCATCGCCCACGCCATCTGCATCAGGATGCTCGCGCCGTCGACCATCGCGGCGTCGACCACCTGACCCAAGCCGGATCGCTCGCGCTCCCACAGGGCCGACAAGATTCCGACGACCAAGAACATCGAGCCACCGCCGAAGTCGCCCACCAGATTGAGCGGCGCCACCGGCTTGCCTCCGGCGAGTCCGATCGCATGCAGAGCCCCGGTGATCGAGATGTAATTGATGTCGTGGCCGGCGCGCTGGCTGCGCGGACCGGTCTGGCCCCAGCCGGTCATACGGCCGTAGATCAAACGGTCGTTGACCGCGGCGCAGTCGTCGGGCCCCAGGCCGAGACGTTCGGCCACGCCAGGCCGGTAACCCTCGATGAGGACATCGGCCTCGGCGACCAACTGCAACACCGTCGCCTTGCCCTCCGCGGACTTGAGGTCGGCAACGATGGCGCGGCGATTGCGCAGCAGATGATCCGGCTTGCCCTCGAGCACATCGAGACCGTTTGTGGGACGGTCGATTCGGACCACGTCAGCACCCAAGTCCGCCAGAATCATCGCCGCATGCGGTCCTGGTCCGATGCCGGCCAGCTCGATCACCTTTAACCCGTCCAAAGGCCCGCTCATCGGGTCACCTCCATCGACCGTCGGGTCGCGAGCTCGCGGAGCGCAATTGCGCGGAGGTGGACCTCGTCCGGTCCGTCGAAGATGCGCATCGCGCGATGCCACCCGTACATGCGGGCCAGGGGAGTGTCGTCCGTGACGCCGGCCCCGCCGAACACCTGGATGGCGCGGTCGATCACCGCCGTCGCGGTCCGCGGCGCCTGCACCTTGACCATGGCGACCAAGTCGCGTGCCTCCTTGTTGCCGTGCGTGTCGATGGTCCATGCGGCCTTGTGACACAGCAAGCGGACCTGCTCGATTGCCAGCCGGGACTCCGCGATGGACTGCTGGATGACGCCCTTGTCCGCGAGTGGCCCACCGAATGCGCTGCGGGACTGCGCTCGATCGACCATGAGGGCCAACGCGCGCTCCGCAGCGCCGATCGCGCGCATGCAGTGATGGATGCGGCCAGGGCCGAGCCGCGCCTGCGCGATCGCGAATCCGCCGCCCTCCTCGCCGATGAGGTTCGAGACCGGTACCCGCACGTCCTCGTACACGACCTCCGCGTGCCCGTGCCGGTCCTGCCGGCTGAACACCGGCGTGGACCGCAGAATCCGCACGCCTGCAGTCTCGATCGGTACCAGAACCATCGACTGCTGACGGTGCCGTGATGCGGCGGGGTCGATCTTGCCCATGACGATGAGTACCGCGCACCGCGGGTCGTTCGCGCCGGACGTCCACCACTTGCGCCCGTTGATGACGTAGTCGGTGCCATCGCGGACGATGGAGGTGGTGATGTTGGTGGCATCGGAGCTTGCCACGTCGGGCTCGGTCATCGAGAACGCCGACCGGATCGTCCCCGCCAACAAAGGTTCGAGCCACTGAGCCTTCTGCTCTTCGGTGCCGAACAGATGCAGGATCTCCATGTTCCCGGTGTCGGGTGCCTGGCAGTTCATGGCCTCGGGCGCGAGCTCGTTGCACCACCCGGACAACTCGGCCAGCGGCGCGTACTCGAGGTTGGTCAACCCGGATTCGGCCGGCAGAAACAGATTCCACAGACCGAGCGCCCGCGCTTCGGTCTTGAGGGTCTCGATGATCGGCGGGGCCGCATGCCCGTCCGTGGTGGCGCAATACTCGTCGTACTCCCGTTCGGCGGGAAAGACCGACCCGTCCATGAAGCCCTGCAGGCGGTCGAGCAGCTCGACGGTCCGCGCGCTCGGGGTGAAACTCACGCTCAGAGCCGTTCGATGATCGTGGCGTTCGCCATGCCGCCGCCCTCACACATGGTCTGCAATCCGTAACGGCCACCGGTACTTTCGAGGTAGTTGACCAGCGTGCCGAGCAGACGGGCGCCCGAGGAGCCGAGTGCGTGCCCGAGGGCGATGGCTCCGCCGCGCGGGTTGAGCTTCGCGGGATCGGCGCCGAACTCCTGCGACCAGGCCAGCGGAACGGGCGCGAACGCCTCGTTGACCTCGTACGCATCGAGGTCGTCGATGCTCAAGCCGCTGCGACCGAGGATCTTCTTCGTCGCGGGGATGGGGGCGGTGAGCATCATGAGCGGGTCGTCGCCAGCAACCGCAAAGGAATGGAACCGGGCCCGGGGCGTCAGGCCGAGCTTCGACGCCATCTCCTCGCTCATGATGAGGGCCGCAGAGGCGCCGTCGGTCAGCGGTGAGGAGTTGCCTGGTGTGATGTGCCAACCGATCTCGGGGAATCGCTCGACCATCGCGTCGGTGTGGAACGACGGCCGCAGCCCGGCCAAGCCACCCGCGGTCGTACTCGCCCTCACCGTTTCGTCGGAGGCGTGTTCGATCGACGACCCGGACGCATCGGTCACCGAGATCGGGACGATCTCCGACGCAAACGCACCCGCAGCGAAGGCCTCGGCGGCGCGGCGATGCGATTCGGCGGAGAACTCGTCTAGATCGGACCGGTCCAGCTTCCACTTCGCCGCGATCAGTTCGGCCGAGATGCCCTGGTTGACCAAGCCGTCCGGGTAGCGCTTGGCCATGCCCGGTCCGAGTGGGTCCTGCCCGATCCCGGCCGTTCCCATGGGAATTCGGCTCATCGACTCCACACCGGCGGCGATGACAACGTCGTACGCACCGGCGATGACGCCCTGGGCGGCGAAATGCGCTGCCTGCTGGCTGGATCCGCACTGCCGATCGATCGTGGTGGCCGGCACCGATTCGGGGAACCCGGCCGACAACAACGCCTGCCGGGTGATGTTGAGGCTCTGCTCGCCCACCTGCTGCACACACCCACCGATGACGTCGTCGACCAACGCGGGGTCGAGGTCGTTGCGCTCGACCAGCGTGCGCAGAACGTGAGCGAGTAGTTCGACGGGATGGACGCCCGAGAGTGCACCGCCTGGCTTTCCTTTGCCGGATCCGGTGCGGACGATGTCGACGATGACTGCGTTGGCCATGATGTTCCTTCGTGTAGGGGGATCAGTGCCGCAGCGCGGCAAGGGAAGAGGAAGCAGCGATCTCGGATGCGCGCTCGAGCAGGATGGCCGGCATGGCCTCGACGTCGTCGAATCCGGCGCCGACGGTGAAACCGTTGTGGTGCCGGGCGTAGATCTGTTCGAGGATGACCGCGACCTTCCACAAACCGAAGACGCGGTACCAATCCACCACGGCGCTGTCGATGTTGCGCTGCTCGGCGTACCGCGCGACGACCTCGTCGGCCGTGGGGAACCCGTCGAACGCGGTCAGGCCGTTGGTGATCGGATTGTGCGGCTGCCCCGGCTCGTCCCAGAAACTGACGAGGATGCCGAGATCGGACAGAGGGTCGCCGAGCGTGGCCATCTCCCAGTCCAGGACCGCGGCAATGCTACCGGGGTCGTGGGGTGCAGTGATGACGTTGTCGATTCGGTAGTCGCCGTGCACAATTGCTGCGCCCTGGTGTTCCGGCATCGCCCGCGCCAGCTTGTCCGCCAGCGTGTCGACCTGGGGGAGTGGGCGTACCTCGATGGCCTCGAACTGCCGCACCCAGCGATTGAGCTGGCGGGCGAGATACCCGGTCGGATTGCCCAGGGTGTCGAGGCCGACGTCGGCCGGGTCGATCTCGTGCAGCGCGACGAGCGTGTCCACCAACGTGTTTCCAAGCTTGTGTCGCTGCGCGTCGGACAACGCAGAGACAAGTTCCCTGGTACCCAGTACGACGCCGTCGACCTGATCCATGACGTAGAAGGGCGCTCCGATGACGCTGGCGTCCGGGCAGTGGGCAACTACGGCAGGTACCGGTACCGCCGAACCGTGCAGTGCCTGCATGACGCGGAACTCGCGTCCGACGTCGTGCGAACTGTGCAGGACGGTCCCGAGCGGTGGTCGGCGCAGAATCCAGCGATGATCGCCGTCCGTGACGCGGTAGGTCAGGTTCGACTTGCCGCCGTTGATCTGCGCGGCCGTGAGGTCACCGACGTCCTCGTGCGGCAGCGCAGCCCGGAGAAACTCGGCGACGGCCGTCAGGTCGAGCGGCGAATCGGTTGTCGTATGCGAGGTCTGGGTCATGATCACCCGATCTGAAGTATGAGCAGATGCGCGCCGTGCGCAGCGTTGACACTCAACGGCGAGACTGCCTAAAGTTGACGATGATGTCAAGCTCATGAAGTGAGCGTCGTAACCACGAGAACGGGTTGCCCATGAATGCCGTGCGAAGCGCGAGTCTGCAAATCAGCCTCGGTGAATCGATCACCCGCAGTGCACACAACAAACCCGACCATCCCAGCTTTCTCTTCCCGGACGGGTCGCACCACACGTTCGATCAGACCAATGCCCGCGTCAACCGGCTGGTCTCGGCACTGGCAGCCCAGGGTATCGGCGCAGGCGATCGCCTCGCCGTGTTCTCCCGCGACTCGCATCGCTACGTCGAGATCGTCCTTGCCGCACTCAAGCTCGGCGCGGTCTACGTGCCGCTCAACTACCGGTTGCGCCGGTCCGAGATCGACGTCCTGGTCGGACGAGCTGCCCCCGTCGCCTTCTTCTACGACGTTCGCTACGACGAGTTGCTCGCAGGCGTCGCCGACCACCACCCGAGCATCCGGCTGTTCGCGTCGATGAACACCAGGCCCGACGAGGTCGTCTCCGAGTACGAAACGCTGCTCACCACCGGCGTGGAGGTCGAACCACCGGTCGTGGCCACGGACGACGACATCATCGGCCTGGCCTTCACCTCCGGCACGACGGGACTGCCCAAGGCCGTCCTGCAGTCCCAGCGGATGATCAAGGCGATCGTCACCGAGCAGCTGCTCGAGTACCGCTGCCGCGCCGACGACGTGCGCTACTCGGCCGCCCCGACCTATCACATCACCGGTATCTGTCAGATGCTCATGGGCATCGCGGGCACCTTCCCCTCCCTCGTCGTGCCGCAGTTCGACGCACAGACGACCATGGACTTCCTCGTCGAGGACAAGCTGACCGCGGTGTTCCTCGTGCCGACGATGATCAGCACGTTGATGCAGCTCGACGGCATCGAAGACCACGCATACGACCGGCTTCGGCTGATGTACTACGGCGCTTCGGCAATGTCGCCCACCCTGCTCGCGCGGGCGATGTCGATCTTCGACTGCGACTTCCTCAACGCGTTCGGCGCGGGAACCGAAGCCGGACTGCAGGCGGTGCTGACGCCGGAGGACCACCGCCGTGCACTCGACGGTTCGCCGGAACTCCTCGGCTCCATCGGGCAGCCCGCGTACGGCGTCGCGCTCCGGATCGTCGACGACAAGCTAGAGGATGTGCCCGTGGGAACCATCGGGGAAATCGCGACGCGCAGCGACATGCTCATGGACGGCTACCTGGACATGCCCGAGGAGACCGACCGCTGCTTTCAGGGCGGATGGTTTCGGGCAGGCGACCTGGCCTACATGGACAAGGCGGGCTACCTCTACCTCGCCGGCCGCGACAAGGACATGATCGTCCGCGGCGGCGAGAACATCTTCCCGCTCGAGATCGAGACGGTGCTGGCCGAACACCCGGCCGTATCGCAGTCCGCCGTCGTCGGCGTGCACGACGAGCACTGGAGCGAAACGGTGCGCGCGTGGATCTCGTTGAAGCCCGGAGCTGCGGTGACGACAGCCGAGCTCGAGATACACTGCGCCGAGCGTCTGGCCAAGTACAAGGTGCCCAGCGACTTCCGCTTCGTCGACGAGCTCCCCACCAACGCCAGCGGCAAGATCCTCAAGCGAGTTCTTCGTACCCGTGACTGACTTCGGTGTCGTGCAGCGTCCCCCACGATCCGTGGACTAGTATTTGACACTTACGTCATGCACGGCGGACGATGGCGGGGTACGAAGGGAGCAGGGGATGAGTCCACGACGGGGGTCGACCAAAGGGCGGAGCGCAATCGGCCCTTCGGCCAGCCAGCGCGACCGCCGCGATGTCGGGCCCATCACCGCCAAGGGTCAGGAACGACGCCGTGAGATCGTCACTGCGGCGCGGCGCGTCTTCGAAGATCGTGGCTTCCTCGAAACCAGGGTGGCCGACATCGTGGAGGCCGCCGAGGTTGCGCAGGGCACCTTCTACACCTACTTCGATTCCAAGGAAGCCGTGTTCGGCGAGGTGGCCAACGAGGTCATCCTGTCCATGATGGACAGCATGCACGGCGAACACGTCGACGGCTTGACCCCTGAGGAACGCGCTCGCGCGGCGATGTTGCGATTCATCAACGCATTTCGGCCCAACGCCGCCATCCTCGGCCTACTCGAACAGGTCGGCACCTTCACGCCCGAAATGGCCAAACTGCGCTTGGGCCTACGTGAATCGTTCGTCGACCGTCTTGCCAACGGCATCTCCCGGCTGCAGAGCGACGGCACGGCCGATCCCTCCATCGATCCGCAGATGGTGGCCGAAGTGTTGGGCGCGATGGTCGATCAGACCTGCTACATGTGGTTCTTCCTCGGCAAGGACTACGACGAGACCAAGGTCGTCGACACCTTGACCATGGTGTGGTCGAGAAGCATCGGTATCCGCGGAGCATAAACAGACTCTGTTTCGCCTGATCAGAGCACGTTTTTAAATATGATGTTGACGTCGCATTCGGAAAATGGTCGAATGAGAATGTGACCCAGACCTCTGATCGCGACGGCGAGAATCCGCGATACGAACACATCCGATTCGTCCGCTCGGACGACGTCGTCACGATCACCCTCGACCGCCCCCGGGTGAAGAACGCGATGCCAATGCAGGGATGGGCCGAGCTGCGTGACGCATTTCGCGCGGTGCGGCCAGGCCTCGATCGCGTCCTGGTACTCACCGGCGCAGGCACCGACTTCTGTGCCGGAGCCGATCTCGGCGGTCCGGCAACCGGCGACCACCACCTGGTGGACATGAAGATCATCACGGACATGTGTATCGCGTTGTATCGCTTACCGATTCCGACGATCGCCCGCGTCGACGGAGTGGCCGTCGGCGCAGGCATGAACCTCGCGCTGGCGTGCGACTTCGTACTCGCCTCCTCGCGCTCACGGTTCTCGGAGATCTTCGTCAACCGGGCACTGTCGGTCGACTGCGGTGGATCCTGGTTGCTGCCCCGGCTCATCGGGACGCATCGCGCCAAGGAACTGGTGTTGCTCGGCGACATCATCGACGCCCAGCAGGCGCAGGACATCGGGCTCGTCAGAAGTGTTGTCGAGCAACAGAATCTGGACAAGACCGTGGACGAGCTGGTCACTCGTCTCGCGAACGGCCCTGCGCTGGCGATCTCGCAATCGAAGCTCCTACTCAACAACGCCTTCGACGTGACACTCGAGCACGCCCTCGACGACGAGGCTCGGGCCCAGACCGTCAACAACACCTCGGACGACGCCGCCGAAGCACTGGCGGCATTCAAAGGCAAACGTCCCAACAACTTTCGCAAGAACCGAATTCAGGAGATCGCATGAGAACAGAGAATGCCGTCGCTCTCGTCAGTGGCGGGGCGTCCGGGCTCGGACTGGCGACGACCCGCACGCTCGTCGACGGCGGCGCAAAAGTGGTGATTCTCGACCTGCCGTCCTCCGACGGCGAGACCGTCGCGAAGGAGTTGGGCGACAGCGTCGCGTTCGTGCCCGCGGACGTCACCAGCGAGGAGTCGGTGGCCGAAGCCGTCGCAGCCACCGCACAATTCGGTGACCTGCGCATCGTCGTCAACTGTGCGGGCATGGGCATCGCGGGCAAGACCGTCGGACGCGCAGGCCCGGCTCCGCTCGACGGCTTCGTCAAAACGGTGACGATCAACCTGATCGGCACCTTCAACGTCATCCGGCTCGGCGCCGCACGCATCGCGCAGGCCGAACCGGTCGACGGGGAACGCGGCGTCATCGTCAACACGGCCTCGGTCGCCGCCTTCGACGGGCAGATCGGGCAGGCCGCGTACTCGGCGTCCAAGGGCGGCATCGTCGGGATGACCCTGCCGATCGCCAGGGACCTGGCGCCGTCGCTCATTCGCGTCGTCACCCTCGCCCCAGGGATCTTCGAGACCCCGCTGCTCGGTGCGCTGGCCGAGGACCTGAAAGAGTCACTGGGCAAACAAGTTCCGCATCCCTCTCGGCTCGGTCGACCGTCGGAGTATGCAGCCCTCGTCGCACACGTCGTCGAGAACTCGATGCTCAACGGCGAGACCATCCGTCTCGACGGCGCCATCCGCATGGCCCCGAGGTAGCGGCATGGCCACCGAGACCTCCTCGACCGAGGGCCACGCCGAATTCCGCGGCGTTTTCCGCAAGATGCTGGGTGCCCGCACTCCCGTGTCGACCGCGCGCAGCGCGTACGAGGGCGCGGCGACGTCCACCCCAACCCTGTGGAAGGCGTTCGCGGACGAGATCGGCATCCTCGGTCTGACCATCCCGGAGTCGCTCGGCGGCTCCGGCCTCGAACGCGCCGAACTGGCAATCGTCGCCGAAGAAATGGGACGCGTGCTCGCCGGCGGCCCCTACTTCTCGACCGTGGTCCTCGCCGCCGAAGCCATCACCGCATCCGGCGACACAGACGCTGCAGCACAGTATCTTCCGCGCATAGCAGCCGGTGAGCTCACCGCAGCCCTCGCCGTCGTGGAGCGGACCGGCGGCTGGACCGAGCAGGCAATTCACACCACCGCGACGACGGACGCCGACGGCATTCGACTCTCGGGCTCCAAAGGCGTCGTCGTCGGCGGCGCCGACGCGGACCTGCTCGTGGTCGCGGCCCGCGACAACCAGAAGCAGGTCTCCCTGTTCCTCGTCGACCCCCTCGCCGCGGGCGTGACCCGCGCACCGCAACAAGTCATCGACCGCACCCGCCCGGCCGCCCGCATCGACTTCGCCGACGCACCCGCCACCCGACTCGGCGCACCAGGGACCGGATGGACGGCCGTCGAAGCCGTCCTGGAGAACGCCGCGATCTTCCTTGCGGCCGAACAGGTCGGGGGCAGCCAGGTCTGCCTCGACATGGCCGTCGCCTACGCGAAGGATCGCGTGCAGTTCGGTCAGAAGATCGGCCGATTCCAGGGCGTCAAACACCGTCTCGCGGACATGGCCGTGCGGACCGAGATCGCCCGCTCGGCCGTCCAGTGGGCCGCGTACCAGCCGTCGAACTCGTCCGCCAGCGACCTCGGGGCCGGTGTCGCACGCGCCACCTGCATCGACACGTATCTGCAGAACGCGCTCGACTGCATCCAGGTACACGGCGGCATCGCCATCACCTGGGAACACGACAGCCACCTGTTCCTGCGCCGCGCCCAAGCCGACGCCGCGATCCTCCCCGGAGCCCGCGACTACCGCCGAAAACTCGAAGCACACATCGCCCACGGAAAGGACGTCGCATGATCACCGCATCGGACGATCTCGAGACCGTCGCCCGGGTCACGCGAGAGTGGCTCGACACGCATCTCGACGAGTCCTGGCGTCAAGTAGCCGAATCCGGAGATCTCACCGCCCTGACCGCGGTGACCGCGAACCCCGAGCTGACGACGGCCTGGTACGACGAACTGGGTGCATCCGGCCTGGCCACACCGACGTGGCCGACGGAGTACGGCGGACTCGGCCTCGGAGCCGACGGGGCCGCCGTCGTCGCCGACGAACTCGAACGTCTGATGGCAGGGCGCCCGATGTCCGACTTCGTCGGTGTCGCTCTCGCCGGTCCGACCATCATCGAATGGGGGACGCACGAGCAGAAGAGCCGGTTCCTGCCGCCGCTCGCACGCGGTGCCGAACGGTGGTGCCAGCTGTTCAGCGAACCCGGAGCCGGCTCCGACCTTGCATCGTTGTCCACCAAGGCAACCCGCCTGCCCGACGGCTCGTGGCGCATCGACGGCCAGAAGGTGTGGAACTCGTTCGCCGACGTTTCCGACTTCGGTTTGCTCATGGCCCGCACCGATCCGTCGGTACCGAAACACCGCGGCATCACGTACTTCCTGCTGGACATGAGGACACCTGGTGTCGTGACGAAGCCGCTGAAGCAACTCAACGGGGACGCCGAGTTCAGCGAGGTCTTCTTCGACGGCGTCGTCATTCCCGACGACGCCCGACTCGGCGAGATCAACGGCGGCTGGGCCGTCGCGATGACCACCCTGACGCAGGAACGCAGCGGACTGTCCGGCCGACCCGGCGTCGGCCCTGGACGCGTCGATCGTCTTGCTGCCCGCGCACAGTCGACCGGCGCGTGGAACGACCCGGTCCTGCGCGATTCGATCATGACCGCCTTCGTCGCCGAGCGTGCCCTGCAGATGACGACGGTGAAAGCCTTTGCCGAGTTGGACGACAGCGCGCCGACGTCGGAGGGTTCCATGCGCAAGTTGGCGCACTGCACGTTGGAGGTCGAACTGGGCTTGCTCGGCACACAGATCGAACCGGCAGGCACTCTCGGCTGGGACGACGGTGACGACTATGCGGCAGCGGCGGCCGATGCGTTCCTGTCCTCGAAGATCCTGTCCATCGCGGGCGGCACCTCGGAGATCCAGCGCAACATCATCGGCGAACGGATACTGGGCCTGCCCCGGGAGCGCGACCCGTACGCCGACGTCGCCTTCGCCGAACGGCCGCGCGGATGACCGATCTCGTCTCGACCACTTGCCTGACAGCCCATCCGGTGGACGACGGCGTCGTTGTGATCGAGATGAACCGTCCGCACCGACTCAACGCCATGTCGGTGGAGCTCATCGACGACCTGCACGCACTGTGGGATGCCCTGGCGACCAGACGCGACATCCGCGTGGTCATCCTCACCGGCGCGGGCCGCGGATTCTGTGCCGGACTCGACCTCGTGGACTACGACGGCGACCAGGGATCGGACTCGGCCTCACCGCAACCCCGGTTCGCGATGCAGGAACGCATCGCCGCACTGGTGACCAAGAGCCGGGCACTGCCGCAGATCGTCATCGCCGCCGTCAACGGACCGGCCGCGGGCGGCGGGTTGGCCCTGGCCCTGGCGGCCGACATTCGCGTCGCGTCCCGGTCGGCGTCGTTCGGCGTCTCGTTCATCCGAATCGGATTGTCCGGCGCGGACATCGGCGTCAGCTGGTTGCTGCCGCGGTTGATCGGTGCCTCGCGCGCGTTCGAGCTGCTGCTCACCGGACGCATGATCGATGCCGCGGAAGCGGAACGCATCGGTCTGGTCGCGTCGCTAACCGACGAACCCGTCGTCGACGCCGCCACACGCCTGGCCCGCGAGGTCGTCGCGAATTCGCCGATGGGCGTGCGGATGACCAAGCAGGTCATGTGGAGTCAGCTCGAGGTGTCGAGCCTGCAGGCCGGAATCGACCTCGAGAACCGCACCCAGATCATGACCACCTACACCAGAGACCACATCGAGGCCGTCGACGCCTTCGTCGGCAAACGCACCGCCGAATTCGGCGACCACTGACCCGTTCGGCCACACTGACCCGTTCGGCCACAGGATGGAGACAACTATGACGTCCGTAACCTCGACCGAGGTCGACGCCGAAGTGCACGTACGCAATTTGGCGCACCAACTGGTCGCCGACTATCCGCCGGCCACCACGACAGTCCGTGACTTCCTCGGCGCGCGCTTCGACGCCGGTCTGGCCTGGATCCATTTCCCCACCGGCCATGGCGGTTTGGGTCTGCCGTCCGCGCTGCAGGGCATCGCCGACGCCATCGTCACCGACGCCGGTGGCCCGAATCCTTTCGAGCTGAACCCGATGGGTTACGGCATGGCGGGCCCGACGCTGATGGCGCACGCCAGCGAAGACCTCAAGAACCAGCTGCTGCGTCCGCTGTATGTGTGCGACGACATCTGGTGCCAGCTCTTCAGCGAACCCGGCGCAGGCTCCGACCTGGCCGGTCTGGCTACCCGCGCCGTGCGGGGCGAGGACGGCTGGACGCTCAACGGACAGAAGGTGTGGACCAGCAAGGCACATCTCGCCCGCTGGGCGCTGCTGCTCGCGCGCACGGATCCGGATGCACCAAAGCACAAGGGCCTGTCGTACTTCGTACTCGACATGCACGATCCCGGCGTCGAGGTCCGGCCGCTGCGTCAGTTGACCGGTGACTCCGAGTTCAACGAGGTGTACATGCGGGACGCCCACATCGACGACGCCTGGCGCCTCGGTGACGTCGGACAGGGCTGGACCGTCGCAATGACGACACTGATGAACGAGCGCAACGCCATCGGCGGGGGATCGATCGCCCGTGGCTTGGGCTCGATCGGAGACGCGTTGGCGCTGTGGGACTCTCGCCCCGACCTGCACACCCCGTTGCTGCGCGACCGGCTGCTGTCGCTGTTCGTCCGCGCCGATGCGCTGCGTTTGACCGGAATGCGCTACGCCGCCGAACGCAGCGACGGTCCCGCCGGGCCCGAGGGATCGGTCGGCAAACTGGCAGGCGCGGAGCTGAACAAAGAGGTCTACGAGTTCTGCATCGCGATGCTCGGCATGGAAGCGACCCTGTTCTCCTCCGAGCCCGGCGACCCGTCAGGCGGGGACATAACACAGCGTGAGGATTCGATGCAGTGGAAGTTCCTGCGCTCGCGGGCCAACACCATCGAGGGCGGTACCGCAGAAGTATTGCGCAACATCGTCGCCGAACGGCTGCTCGGACTGCCCGGTGACGTCCGCGTCGACAAGGACAAGCCGTGGCGGGACGTGCCTCGTGGCTGACCCCGTTCGCCGCGCCCTCGTCACCGGGGGCGGACGCGGCATCGGCCGCGGGATCGCGCAGACCCTCGGCAGCCGGAACGTGTCGATCGCTCTGACCTACCGCCGGGACCGCGGCGCCGCCGACGAGGTCGTCGCTGGACTGAGAGAGCAGGGCACCGACGCCGTGGCACTCGAACTCGATCTCGCGGACCCGACGGGCTTCCAGCGCGTCGTTGACGAGGCCGCCTCCGCCCTGGGTGGCCTGGACATCCTGGTCAACAACGCCGGATCGGCCAGCAGCGGACGGACCCTGCGCGACACCGACACAGCCGAGCTGACGAAGGTGCTGGGCGTGCACGCGATCGGCCCACATCAACTCTCGCGGGCGGCGCTGCCGTACCTGCGCCAGCACGAGCGGTCCGACGTCATCTTCGTCTCCAGCATCGCGAGCCAGGCCACTGTGGCCGGCGGAGCGCCCTACTCGATGGGCAAAGCTGCGGTGGAAGCCCTCGCCTCGACGCTGGCCCGCGAAGAGCGCGGCAACGGCGTGCACGTCAACGTCGTCGCACCCGGCCTGGTGAACACCGAGATGGGGCGACGGCTCGTCCGCGCGACGCTCGGCGTGCACGACATCGGCGAGCTGGACCAATCGTCACCGTTCGGCCGCACCTGCACCCCCGAGGACGTGGCGGGAGTCGTCAGCTTCCTGCTTTCGACGGACTCGTCGTATCTCACCGATCAGCGAATCGTCATAGATGGAGGCACATTTCGATGAGTACAACAGAAGGCGACGGCCCGTTCGATCCGAATGCCGATCGCGACGCGCTCCGGGAAGCGGTGCGGGACTACTGCGAACGTCACTGGACCGAGGCACGGGTCAGGGCCGCGATCGACGATGCTGCGTCCGTGCCTGCCCGCGCGTGGTCCGCACTCGGCGCCGAGCTAGGACTGCTTGGACTCGCCGTTCCCGAGGATCAGGGTGGCTCCGGAGCATCGACCATCGAATTGGCCATCGTCGCCGAGGAATTCGGCCGAGCCCTTGTCCCGCTGCCGTGGCTGTCCTCGGTGATCGCGGCAGAACTGCTGTCGGCCGCGGGCGACACCGAGCTGGTACGGCGAATCTGCGACGCCGAAGTAACCTGCGCACTCATCGGCCCGACCGACGGATCCTGGCGCGCCGACACCGCATCGGTGCGCGCCGACCGCGACGGTGACGCCTGGGCGCTGTCCGGTACTGCGCATCATGTGGTCGACGGTGTCGACGCGGACACGTACGTGGTACTCGCCGATGCGGATGGGCAGGGCATCTTCGTGGTCGATGCGTCCACTGCTGGGGTGGACGTGACCCCGAGCGCCACCATGGACCCGACCCGCAGGCAGGCGACGGTCTCGTTCGACGGGGCGCGTGCCCGCCGGGTCGGGGACGGATCGAGCGTGATCGGGGCCGTCGTGTCCCTGGCGGCGGTGCTCGTCGCGGCCGAATCCGTCGGCGTGGCAGCGCGGATGCTCGACCTGGCCGTCGACTACGCAGGCTCCCGCGTGCAGTTCGGCCGCAAGATCGGCTCGTTCCAGGCCGTCAAGCATCGGTGTGCCGACATGTTCGTCGACCTCGAAGAAGCACGGTCGGCGACTACTTACGCAGCGTGGGCCGTCAGCTCGGGAAGAGACGGCTCGGGACGCGACGACGCGGTGCTGACGTCGACGTTGGCGCATGTGTCCGCCACGGGCGCCGCACAATCCATCACCGCCGACGCGGTCCAGGTGTTCGGCGGCATCGCCATCACCTGGGAACACCCGGCGCACCTCTACTACAAACGAGCCGTGGTGGACGCCGTCCTGTGGGGCGGCGCCCAGCATCGCGAGCGTCTGGCGGTGCGAGCCCTCGACTCAGGACTCGCACAGGCTCGAACGGAGAACACGGCTCGGCCCGAGAACACGAACGAGAAGGTAGCGATATGACCGAGGTAGTGAAGGTGGACGCCTCCGACGGCGTTCTCGTCATCACGATCGACAGACCCGAAGCCCGCAACGCGGTGAACGAGGCGGTGGCCATCGCGATCGGTGCCGCCCTCGACCGACTCGACAGCGATCCGACGTTGTCGGTCGGCATCGTCACCGGCGCCGGTGGACATTTCTGTGCCGGAATGGATCTCAAGGCGTTCGTCAAGGGGGAGCTGCCGATGGTGCCGGGACGTGGATTCGCCGGCATCGCCGAACGATCGTCCATCAAGCCCGTCATCGCCGCAGTCGAAGGCTACGCGTTGGCCGGCGGGTTCGAGATCGTGCTGGCCTGCGATCTGATCGTCGCGGCGCGCGGCGCCGCCTTCGGTCTGCCGGAGGTCAAGCGCAGTCTGGTGGCGGCAGGCGGCGGCCTGCTGCGTTTGCCGCAGCGAATTCCGTTCCACCAGGCCATGGAACTGGCGTTGCTGGGCAACCACGTCGGGGCGGAGCGGATGTATCAGCTCGGACTGCTCAACCGCCTCGTCGACGACGGTGAGGCCTTGGCCGCCGCGCGTGAACTCGCTGCCGCCATCGCGGCCAACGGTCCACTGGCTCTGAAGGCGACCAAGGCGATCGTCGTCGGGGGCGCCGACTGGTCGTCGGACGAGCAGTTCGCGCGGCAGAACGTCATTGCCGATCCGGTCTCCCTGTCCTCCGATGCGCGGGAGGGTGCGACGGCGTTCGCCGAGAAACGTGCGCCGGTATGGACGGGGTCGTGACCGAACCGGTCGTCCTGGTGCACCGGGCCGATGGGGTCGCCACGGTGACGCTGAACCGGCCGCAGGCCCGCAACGCCATCACGGTCGAGCTGATCCTCGACCTACGGCGCGCGCTCGCCGACCTCGACGCCGACTCCGACGTCGGTGCCGTCGTACTGACCGGGGCCGGGCCTGCGTTCTGTGCCGGCCTGGACCTGCGTGAGCTGGGGGAGCGCCCGACGACCGAGTTCGATCCACCGCCAGGCGCGTTCGGGCCGTGGATACCGATGCGCACTCCGCTCGTGGGGGCGGTGAACGGTCCGGCCGTGACGGGCGGACTGGAGTTCGCACTCAACTGTGATCTGCTGATCGCCTCGGACCGTGCACGATTCGCGGACACGCACACCCGAGTCGGGGTACTGCCGGGATGGGGTCTGACGGTCTTGCTGCCGATGGCCGTCGGGCGCGCCAGGGCTCGCTACATGAGCCTGACCGGTGACTTCCTGCACGCGCACGATGCGGCGACGGCCGGCCTGGTCAGCGAGGTGGTGCCGCACGACGAGTTGCTCCCTCGGGCACAGGCGATCGCGTCGTCCATCGCGGGCAACGACCGGCGGGCCGTGCGTGCCCTGCTGCAGTCGTATCGAGGCGTCGACGAGCAGATCGTGGCGGACTCGTTCGGAGTCGAGCAGCGCACCGGGGCGGCCTGGAATGCCGCGGTGATCGACGACGTCGACACCGCCGAGCGACGTGCGTCCGTGATCGCACGAGGGCGCGGTCGACCGGCCTGAATTCTTCGGTGACACACTCTTGACAGAGTGACCAGCGTCACCGATGCTCAAATATGACATAGACATCAAGTTCGAAATTAACGCAGTACGAACGGGAGATATTCACATGTTGACTGGCCAGCAGTACCGCGACTCGCTCAAGGACGGCAGGAAGGTCTACTTCGAGGGTCGACTCATCGAGGACCTCGAGTCGGTGCCGGCCTTGGCGGTCCCGCTCAACGCCGTCGCCGACGGGTACGACAAGTACTACAACGCAGATCCCGACGCATTCAACCCGATCACGGTCGCGCCGCGCAGCGCCGACGAACTCCGCGACCGCATTCCGGTGATCACCGAACTCGACCTGCTGCTCAATGTCACCTACCAGTCGTTGATGACCATGCTGGTCGCCGCGTCTCGGTTGCAGGGCGACGCGCAGAAGTACATTCCCCGCATCGAGGCCTACGTCAGCAAGGCCCGCAAGGACGACATTCGTATCACAGAGTGCATCACCGACGCCAAAGGCAACCGCAGCCTGACGCCCGGCAAGCAGGACGACCCGGATTCCTATGTGCGCGTGGTCGAGCGACGTGACGGCGGCGTGGTCATCCGCGGAGCCAAGCTGCACATCAGTGCCGCCGCCTTCGGGCACGACCTGATGGTGATGCCGACCAAGTCGATGAAGCCGGGGGAGGAGGACTACGCCATCGCATGCGCCGTCCCCGTCAACGCCGAAGGCGTGCACATCACCAACACCACCTACCACCCGCAGGCCGGCGATCCACGTGACTACCCGGTCAGCTCCCGCGAATCCATCCCGGACAGCATGGTCATCTTCGACAACGTCTTCGTTCCGAGCGAGCGGGTGTTCCTCGACGGGCAGACCGAGCAGGCCGCTGTCTTCGCGCACTCGCTCGGGCTGTGGGAGCGCCTCGGTGGGGTGTCCTACCTGGTGCGCCAGGCGGACGAGCTCGTCGGACTCGCGCAGCTGATCGCCGAGGCGAACGGCACCGCGAAGATCTCGCACGTCCGCGAGAAGATCGACGAGATGATGATCCACGCGACGCTGTTACACGCAGGTCTGGAAGCTGCTCTGTTGCACTCGAAGTCGACGCCCGACGGCTACTTCTACCCGGACGACATGTACACCAACGTCACCAAGTACCACGGCGCCGCCAACTTCAACCAGATGGTCCGGCACCTACACGACATTGCCGGTGGCGCCGTCGTGACCGCCCCGTCGATGTCCGACTTCGACAACGAGACTCTACGGCCGTTCCTGGAGAAGTACATGAGCACCGGTGGCGGCGTGGACGGTCAGTACCGCACCAAACTGTTCCACGCGATCCGCGATACGACCGCCGACGCCTACGGCGGCTGGCATCAGGTGACGAACCTGCAGTCCGGTGGCGGACTGTTCGCGCAACGCCTGGTCACTCGCAAGAACTACGACCTCGACCACGCCCGTGCCCTGGCGTTGCGAGCAGCCGGAATCTCCGGTGACTGAGTCGGACAAAAGGCGCAGATCGATTTTCTGTAGTGCTTGACATGTAAGCCACGTCACACGATAATATGACGCAGACGTCAATTCCACTTGTAGATGTCGAACCCGTCGACTCCAGTGGTACGCGGAATCGAAACGTCCTCGGACGCAGCAGTTCTTGGACGCAACAGTTCTCGGCCATCCTCCTCAGAAAGCCGGTTATCTCCATGAAGAAGTCTCAGTTCGGTGCGCTGATCGGTATTGCAGCGCTGGCTCTGTCCGCCTGTAGTTCGCAAAGCGCCGCGGAGACCGAGCTCGAAGGAGTCAAGGCGTCGGGTGAGCCCATCGTCATCGGTGCGCAGGCGCCGACCAAGGGTGGTGCGGCGTATCCGCAGACCGGCTTCGGGCTCGAGGCGGGCGTCAAGTACGTCAACGAGGTACTGGGCGGCATCGGCGGACGTCCGATCGAACTCGACATCTGCGCCGGCGACGGCAGCCCGGAGACGGCGATCAACTGCGCCAACGGCTTTGTCTCCAAGGGTGTTCCGCTGGTGATCGACGCGTACGACCAGAGTATCGGCGCAGCCATCCCGATTCTGGGGGCCGCGAACATCCCCGTCGTCGGGACGCTGTCCGGCGGTGCCATCGCCGATCAGGCCGAGTACGGCAAGACGTTCTACCTCACCGGGCCGACCGAAGTCAGTGCGGTGGGCAGCATGTCGGTGCTGGACGGACTCGGCAAGACCAAGGTGGCGCTGGCGGTCAACGAGACCCCGTCGTCGCACACCTACGTCGACACGCTCATCAAGCCGATCGCCGGCGCGTTGGGCATGTCCATGGAGGCGCAGTACCCACCGGCGTCGGGCGCCAACTTCAACGTGGTCGCCGCGACCCAGCTGTCCGACGACCCCGACGCCACCGGCGTCATCTCGCTACCCGAGGACGCGTGCACCGGGTTGTTCCAGGCGCTGCGGCAGCAGGGCTACCGCGGCACCATCTTCGCCGGATCCTGCTCGCAGTTCATCGACACGATGGGTCCGCAAGCAGCAGGTGCGATCGTCCAGCCGCGCCTGTGGGTCCCGTTGTCCAAAGACGCTGCACCGCAGGAAGTTCAGGAACAGCTCGACGACTACACCGCGGCCATGGACGCCGTCGGGCGGGGCGAGGAACTCTCGGCGCGATCGCTCTACTCCTTCGCCGGCGTCGTCAACGTCGCCAACATCCTCACCGCAGCAGGCGGCGACATCACCGCAGCGTCGGTCACCGAGGCCATGAAGAACGTCAAGGACTTTCCGACCTTCGCAGGCCCGACCGTGACCTGCGACGGACAGCAGTGGCCCGGAATCGAGAGCGCCTGCAGCAAGCAGGCGATCTTCTTCGAGGTCCAGGAGGACGGCACCCTCGCCCCGGTGAACGAGGGCGGCTACACCGAACTCGACCCGTCGCTGGTCCCTGCGGCGTGACGGCTCGTGCCACGAGCATTTCAACTCATCGGAGTAAGTGAATGAGCACCTACATACAGTTCATCGTGCTGGGCCTCGGCCTGGGCGCGGTGTACATCGGACTCGCCAACGGCTTGCTGCTCGTGTTCCGGGCCACCGGCATCATCAACTTCGCGCAGGGCGCCACCGCCATGTGGGGTGCGTACGTCTTCGCGCAGCTGCGCATCGACGGAGCCCTCGTGCTCCCCATCGGCAGAATCGAACTGGGGGACGTTCCCTCGACGCCGGTCGCGTTGGCGATCGGGCTCGGCATGGCGATCCTGCTCGGATTGGTCACGCATTACCTGGTGTTCCGGCCCGTACGCCGCGCACCCGCCCTTGCCCAGGTCGTCGTGTCAGTGGCCCTGATGCTCTCGGTCCAGGCGCTGGTCGTGATTCGGTTCGGGCCCAACAACATCGCCGTCGACTCGCTGATTCCCGTCGGCACGGTCGAGGTGTTCGGCACCGAGGTCTCCTCCGCCGAACTGATCATGACGGCGATCATGCTCGTCTTCTCGGCGCTGATCTGGGGATACTTCCGCTTCACCCGAGCGGGCGCCGCCACTCGCGCCGCGGCCGAGAACGAACGCGGCGCAACGCTGATCGGATTCTCGCCCGACCGACTCGCGGCGATCGCCATGGTGTTGGCGGCCTTCGTCAGCACCCTCGGCGTCATCCTGGGTGCGTCGCTGACCGGACTCAACCCGCTCAACTACACGCTGCTCGTCGTGCCGGCGCTGGCCGTGTTGCTGGTGGCGCGGATGGAGTCCGTCGCGGTCATCGCCGTCGCCTCGCTCGTCCTCGGTGCGTTCCAGTCGGTGCTGAACCTGTTCGTCGGCAAGGACTGGTGGCCGGTCTGGGCCCAGTCGGGCGTCGACCAGGTCGTGCCGTTCCTCGTCGTCATGGTCATCCTGTTCGCGTTCGGTGGGCGGTTGCCCTCGCGCGGATCGCTGCAAACCATCAAACTGCCGGACGTCAAGATCCCGCAGTTCAAGCCGATCCCCGCGGCCATCGTGATCGTCGTGGTGGGAGTGCTGCTGGCCGTGACGTCCGGGACCTACCGGTTCGGCCTCACCTACTCGATCATTTTGATGCTGCTGGCCCTGTCCTACGTCGTCATCACCGGCTATCTGGGTCAGATATCCCTGGCGCAGTCGGCCTTCGCCGGCGCTGCCGGGTTCGCGTTGTCGAAGGTCTCGACCAACTGGAACATGCCGTTTCCGATCACGCTGATCTTCTGCGGGCTGGTCGCATCGTTGCTCGGCATGGTGGTCGCGTTGCCCGCCTTCCGCATTCGCGGCGCGCAGCTCGCCATCGTGACCATCGCCGCGGCCCTGGCCATCGAGCGCTTCGTGTTCAACAACTACAGCCTCACCCCGCCGTCGGGCAATCCGATCGAGAACCCGAGCTTCTTCGGACTCAACCTCGGTGTCCGCGAGGGCAGTGACGTTGCGCGTCTGGCGTTCTCCTTGACGGTCCTGGTCATCGCCGCGGTGGTGGTGTGGGGATTCATCCGGTTGGCCTCCGGTGACACCGGACGAATGTTCCTCGCCGTGCGCGCCAACGAACGAGCCGCCGCCTCCAGTGGCATCGACGTCCGGTTGACCAAACTGATCGGGTTCGGTGTCTCGGCGTTCATCGCAGGCGTCGCCGGCTGCCTCATCGGCTACAGCGCCGGCCAGCTGTCCGCGGAGTCGTTCACGGTCTTCGTCGGACTGCAGGTGCTCGCGGTGGCCTACCTCGGCGGGATCACCTCGTTCAGCGGCGCCGCGGTCGCCGGCGTGATCGGACCGTTGGGCATCATCTACGTGCTGATGCACAGCTTCTTCGAGCTCGGTGACTACTACGCCCTGATCTCCGGCATCGCGCTGATCATCACGGCCATCATGAATCCGGTCGGCATCGCAGGCGAGGCGAGTCGGGTCGCCGACCTGATCCGCGCCCGCCGGAAGAAGTCGACGACGACGGCAGCACGTCCACCGAGCGGAACCGACGGAACCACGGACAGCAATCGAAAGGTGGCGTTGACCGATGCCAAGTAACTCGGGGTCCGGTCTCTCGACCGACAACCTCACCGTGCGGTACGGCGGCGTGGTGGCCAACTCGAACATCTCGCTGACGGTCTCTCCCGGAGAGATCGTCGGGCTCATCGGACCCAACGGGGCAGGCAAGACCACCTTCGTCGACGCGGTCACCGGCTTCACCCAGGCCGAAGGTGACGTGTCCCTCGACGGTTCGAACATCAGCGCGTTGCCTCCGCACAAGCGGCGACGCGCCGGCGTCTCCCGAACGTGGCAGTCGGGCGAGCTCTTCGCCAATCTCAGTGTGGCGCAGAACGTGGTGGCGGCGCTGCGGCCGGGTGGTGTCGCCGCGGTGTGGCGTGACCTGTTCGGACGTCGTCGCAAAGTGGTCGATCCGGAGGTGGGGGACGCACTGGCCACCGTCGGACTCGTTGGCGTCGAGGAGACCCTGGCTCGCGATCTGACTCTGGGACAACAGAAGTTGGTTGGTGTCGCCCGCGCTCTGGTCGGCAACTGTCGACTGCTCCTGCTCGACGAACCGGCCGCCGGTCTGGACTCGCAGGAGAGCCTGGAATTCGCGAAACGGATCCGCGAAGTGGCACAGGACGGTCCGGGCGTGCTGCTCATCGACCACGACATGTCGCTGGTCCTCGGTGTCTGCGACCGGATCTACGTCATGGAGTTCGGCAAGATCATCTTTTCCGGCACCCCGGCTCAGGCGCGAGTCGATCCTGCCGTCGTGGCCGCGTATCTCGGAGTACCCATGGAGACGACCAATGTCTGACACAGTGCTGCTCGCCGAGAATCTCACCGCCGGCTACAACGGCGTTCCGGCCATCAACGATTTCAACCTGACCGTCGGTGCCGGGGAAGTGGTGTCGATCCTCGGCCCCAACGGCGCCGGCAAGACGACCACGCTGCTCTCCCTCGTCGGGATGTTGCCCGCCCTGTCCGGGACGGTCACGGTGCTCGGCGCTCCGGTGGACTACAAGCGTCCGTACATGATGGCCCGCCGAGGTATGCGACTCGTCCCGGACGATCGCGGAATCTTCTTCGCGATGACCGTGCGCGACCACCTCAGACTTGCGCGCAAGAAGCCGGACAAGCACCGCGAAAAGTTGGTGTTCGAACGCTTTCCCGCGCTCGCGAAGATCGAGTCTCGCAAGGTGGGACTGCTGTCAGGCGGTGAGCAGCAGATGCTCGCGATCGCCGGCGCCCTGCTGTCCGAACCGAAGATCCTGATGGTCGACGAGATGAGCCTCGGCCTGGCGCCGATGATCGTCAAGGAAATGCTGCCCGCGATCCGAGACCTCGCGCAGGCGGAAGGAATTGCCGTGGTACTCGTCGAACAGCACGTGGAACTGGCCCTGGCCGTGTCCGATCGAGCGGTCGTCCTCAATCACGGTCGGGTGGTACTCGAAGGCAGCGCGCGGGACTTGTTGGCAGACCGCTCGCAACTCGAAGCAGCGTACTTCGGCGCGGACGAGTTCGCGGCAGTCGAACACGAGATGGTGGAGCAATGAACGCAGCGTCCGGCTCGGATACCACCTACGCGGGTGACGGCAGCTACACGACGTTCAACGTCCTGCCGGGAGACTGGCTGCGCCTGGCCACCCGGCGCGCACCGGACAACGTCGCATTCGTCCTCGCCAACGGCGAGACCCTGACGTTCCGCCAGGTCAGCGAGCGAGTCAACCAGCTGGCGGATCTGTTGGTGGAGAACGGCGTCGGCACGGGCGACCGCGTCGCGACGATGGCGACCGAGAGCATGCGACACATCGAAGTGATGCTCGCGACGCTGAAGATCGGCGCGACGTTCATGCCGCTGAACTTCCGACTCAGTCGCGACGAAGTCGACGTGCTACTCGACAGTGGGAAGCCGCGTCTGCTGTTCCACTCCGGTCGCTACGAGTCGCTGCTGGCCGGCATCCAGGACAAGCACACGTCGATCCAGAAGGTCGTCTGCCTCGATCATTCGGGTGAGACCGCAGAGTTCTACGACGATGCCGTGCGTGAGCGGCCCACCACCGAGCCGCCGGCCCGCCGAGCCGGCGCCGAGGACATCGCCATCCTCGCGTACACCAGCGGTACGACGGGCATGCCGAAAGGCGTGCAGACCTCGTATCGGATGGCCCACGCGTGCTGCATGGTGCAGATACTCGAAATGAATCTGAGCCGGGACGACTTCTTCCTGACGTCGTCGCCACTGTTCCACTCCGCCGGGTATTTCCAGGTCTTGATGTGCCTGTACCTGGCCACACCGGTCCTGGTTCTGCCGCAGTTCGATCCGGTCGAGGTGCAACGGTGGCTCGCCCGCGACGACGGCCCGACCGCGGTGTTCCTGGTGCCCACGATGCTGCACACGGTGATGGAGACGCCCGGCGCACGCGAGGCGGCCTACCCGCGGCTACGGCTCATCTGCTACGGTGGCGCACCGATGCCACCGGCGTTGTTGCGCAGTGCCATGGCGTTGTTTGGCTGCGATTTCGCAAACTGTTTCGGGGCCGGCACCGAGAACGGCGCGGTCACCTGGCTCACGCCCGCCGACCATCGTCGAGCAGCAGCAGGCGAGGATCGGCTGCTGGGCTCGGTAGGCCGGCCGGGAGTGGGCGTCGAACTACGCATCTGCGACGACGACCTCAACGACCTGCCCGTCGGTGAGATCGGGGAGATCGTCACGCGGAACAACTCGACGATGTCCGGCTACCTGGACATGCCCGACCGCAGTGCGCGCACGCTGCCCGGTGACGGCTGGTTCCGCGCAGGCGATCTCGGCTACCTCGATGCGGACGGCTACCTGTGGCTGAGCGGACGGGCCAACGACATGATCATCCGCGGCGGCGAGAACATCTACCCGCTCGAGATCGAACACGTCCTGGCCGAGCACCCCAGCATCTCGGAGATCGCGGTCGTCGGCGTCGAGGACGAACGGTGGGGTGAATCGGTCCGGGCGTGGGTCGTGCTGCGCTCCGGATCGGACACCTCGCCCACGGAACTGGCCGAGTACTGCACGTCGCGGTTGGCCAGCTACAAGGTGCCCACCGAATTCTGGTTCGTGGCCGAACTTCCGAAGAACGCGAGTGGCAAGTTGTTGAAGCGAAAGTTGGTCGGATGGTCGCCGGAAGGCGTCCACGCCTCCGGAGGTTCGTCCGTGCGAAAAGAGGTGAGTCGAGAATGATTCTGGACCTGTTGTCCGACAAGCTGTTGGCCGGTAAGACCGCGTTCGTCACCGGCGGTGGCAGCGGAATCAATCTCGGGATCGCCCGTACGTTCGCCGGCCTCGGGGCGGACGTCGCGATCTGTGGCCGCACCCAGGAGAAATTGGACGCTGCCGCCGAGCACCTGCGCACCTTCGGCAACGGCGTCGTCACGTCGGTGGCCGACGTTCGTGACCACGCAGCCGTCGCGGCCGCACTGGAGAAATCGGCCGACGCACTCGGTCCGGCCGACGTCGTCGTGTGCGGCGCGGCAGGCAACTTCGTTGCGCGTGCCGAGGACATCAGCGCCAACGGGTTCAAGACCGTCGTCGACATCGACCTGCTCGGCACGTTCAACGCATCGCACGCTGCGTTCGCGCAACTGCGTGAAACTCGAGGCAATCTGCTGTTCATCTCCGCCGCGCAGGCGTACCTGCCGTTCGCGTACCAAGCTCACGTCGGTGCAGCCAAGGCCGGCATCGACTCTCTGATACGCAACCTCGCCCTTGAGTGGGGCCCGTACGGAATTCGCTGCAACTCCGTCGCACCCGGTCCGATCGAGGGCACCGAGGGCATGAAGCGACTGGAGCAAGTCGCGGGCAGAGAAACTTGGACCCGGATGATCCCGCTCGGTCGTTACGGAACCACCGAGGAGATCGGAGCCATGGCAGCAGTGGTGGTGTCACCACTCGGAGCGTTCATGACCGGCACCCGAATCGTCGTCGACGGCGGACAAGGGTTGACCGGGTCCTCCGAGTTCAACAACGCAGTGGCAGCGGGACTCCGATGACCGCACTGTTTTCGCCGAGGTCCATCTATGACCTACGCCAGCAGACCGGTCGACGTCTCGGGCCGACGGACTGGGACGAGGTCTCCCAGAAGCAGGTCGACGAGTTCGCCGAGCTGACCGGTGACCTCCAGTGGATTCACATCGACACCGTTCGAGCTGCCGACGGGCCGTTCGGTGGGACAATCGCACACGGCCTGTACACGCTCTCCCGGGGACAAGCTCTGTCGCAGAGCCTGTTCGACTTCGGGGCCTTTCCCCACGTTCTGAACTATGGCTACAACAAGATTCGATTCCCCGCGCCGACGCCGGTCGGATCTCGAATCCGACTGAGTGCTGAAGTGACCGACGTGACCAACGTCGACGGTGGAGTGCAGGTAGCCACCACCTACATCGTCGAATGCGACCGGTCCGACAAACCTGTACTGGTTGCCGAGTCCATTCTGCGCGTTCTCGTTTCCTGACCTGCAGTGCATTCAGGCTAGCCAGCTGGGCGGGTTTCCGGGCTGGACGGTGCAGTAAGCTCCGGCTGTTGGTCTGCGCCAGGGTTGAATTCCGATCAACCCGCCAGGCTTGCGGCCAGTCTCGACAGCTTCGCTTCGATGACCGTGAGGCCGTTTGGGTTCAGATCGAGTGCCGTTGTCAGTCCGTCGAGGGCATAGCCGAAGATCGGTACCAATGGCGCGTACTTGGCCTGCAGTTTCGCTCGCTTGGCGTCGTCCTGTAGATACTGCACGCTGCCGGCGTTGTCGATGAAGTCGGTGTATTTGACGAGGAAGACATTGGGGTCGGTGATGACGTCCGCAACGTGCTGGGCATAGGCGGCGTTTTTCTCTGCTTTCGTCAAAGGGATGGAGATCGGTGGGTTGGTGACTGCCGCAACGATTCTCGCGGTCTCAGGGCCGAAGTGATTTTCGATCAGCAGGAGTGCGTTCTCGACTGACGGGTCCTGAGCTGCACCGAGCACCTTTACGATGTTCTCGGGTTGGTCTTCGACGGTGTCGTGTAGTGCAGTGGCGGCGAGTACGTCGGTGTCGGCGCAGCCGAGCCGGATCAGACGCAGGACGTTCCTGAGCGGGTGGACGATGTACGGATCCACCGGGTAGGTGGCGCGGCCGATGCGGGTCTGCGACAGGTGGACGGCCGTGGCAATTTCTATCGCATAGCGGAGTGTGCCGAGGTCGACCCGATCGTGATCGACTTCGTGGTCGATCGCGAAAACGATTGCGGCGGAATCCATCTGCTTGAGTTTCGTTGCTCTGAAGGTGGCGGCGAGGGGGCTGTCGGTCATCGGGGTCTCCGATTCGGTAGTGGGGATCATGAGGAGCGGGGGAGTTCATCGGCGGTGCGATAGGAGCATCCGAGCGCATCGGCTGTGTCGAAACCTGCCTTGTCTCGAAACCACGAGGTGCAGGTCTGGGCGAGCAGTCGGATGTCGCGGGTGAACAGGTAGCCATCGGTGCAGTCGTCGAAGTATCCGTCGTAGTGCCAGATATCGAGGGTGAGACCGTCGGACGAGTAGTCCGCGAACGACAGTCGTTCGAGCACTTGCTTCGACAGCCTGAGCATCAGGACGCCGTCGCTGAGGAAGACGACCTGGGCGCAGACGACGGGGCTGTCGGCGGACTCGTCGTAGTCCTGCGGACCGAGTTCGATCAGGAAGCCCAAGGGCTGGTCGTACATGGACTCGGCCAGCCATTCCGTCATCGCGTCCCACGGATCGACGTCGAGCCGAGTGCCGTGGACGACGAATGCGTCGAGGTTCGAGCCCTGCGGGATGGGCGCTTCCCAGGCATCGAGGATGTCGCCGTCACAGACGGAGTTGAAGTTTCCGTCGTCGTCGCGCCAGACGGCCCCGAAGCCGAAGTCGCTGGTGTCTGTGATTCCGTCGACGGACGTGTGGATGATGCTCCACCCTTCGAGCCGGACCCGGAGATCGGTGACGACGACGGTCCGATCACCGTCGTCGGTCACGTAGCGCCACTCGGGCAGCCGCGGCTGAGCTGCATCGATTTCGATGACGTCGTCGTAGAGAGCGACCTCGGCCCGGTAGATGTCGGCACGCACGGACCGGACTCGGGTGATCGTGCGGTCTTGATCGAGCGTGATCGACGGTTTGGCGATCGAGAGTGCAGCGCTCAGCGGTAGCACTCGCTGTTCGAGGATCACCTGCGGTCGCCCGGCCGCAGAGCGACTCAGCCGCACGTTGCGAGGATCGTCGAGCACCTTCGTCAGTCGGTCGTCGCGGAGGTGGCGCGTGGTGGCGTTCTCGGGTTCGACCTCGACGATCACTGTCGAGCAGCGGCGGGGGTCTGCGTCGTGCGACCATGCCGGCAGATCGCCGAGTCCGGGAAATGTGGAAAGCCTGGAGTCCTGCCTTCACCCAGTCGGTGTGTGGGGAGTCGAGGCAGACGAGCGCGTTTCCTAGCGGTGACTTGTCCAGGTGCACTGTGCGGATGTGCTCGGTGTCGTGGCGGACGCTGCTGATCAGATCGTCACGGCGGTGGGGTGTCAGGTCTTCGAAGCGGAGATCGACCTCGACGACGATGGTGAATACGAGTGGGTCGGTTGGCGTGCGGGCAGGGGTGGGTAGTTCCATACTGCTCATTTCTGTCGAGTAGACGTGAATATCAGCGAGGTGCCTTCTCGAGAAGGAATGCCGACATCATCTTTATACCGTGAGGCACCGACAGATTTATTCGAGCTGCACGTGGTTCTCATTTACGCGGACCGGGGATGGGTCCGATGAGGGAGTTGCCGTTCTCATCCGTTCCGTCGGACGGTTCCATGTCGTCGTGTGCAGCGCCGCCCCAGGGCATCTCAAGGTCTTCGTTCATGTTGACGGCCTGAACCAGGTAGCCATCCCCGGCTGTTTCGAGGATCTGCACGAGGTCGCCACGACCGATCTTCAGATGAGCAAGGTTGTCTGTGACTACGCGGGCCAGCTCGTAGCCCTCAAATCTCCCGTTCTTCACTGGTCCATCCATTCCGCAGTTGATTCAGCGTGGACAGCTCCTTGCTCGGTGCAATCATCGATCAACATGATCCGTAGCTGATCGAGGAAGCACTAAGGAGATGCCCGATGTGAAAACGAGCCGGATCGCGTTGTCACCCGCATCGACTGAGGCAACCTCCATGCCGATGAGCCCTACGAGCTCCAATGCGTGCGGGGCAAGACAGGTCGGAGACACAGTAAGGAGTGAGGTCGTGCCGTCGGCCTCTCGAAGCGCGAACGACTTGGTGACGGATATCGAACTGTGGTCGGAGAAGTGCAGGGTGAAAACGGAATCGAAGGCTTCCCGAATGACGGTGCTACCACGTGCAGGCCCAGCTGAGTCGTAAGTCTTGCTGATCACGTCGTCCATATCGATAAATCCCCTGTCGGTCCTGAGATCACTCGCCCGCCGTTCGATCCGCTGAACTCCCATGCCTCACCATCACTGTGCGGCGACGAGATCGCCGTGCCGTCAGCGAAGACGACCGAGAGGTCGCCGGACTCGTTGACCTCTGCCGATACACACGTGGCGCCTATCATCTGCAGCGCAAGGGAGAGACCCTGCGCGATGGTTGCGTAACCGACGTTATTCGGAGGCGAAGCGGGGGTCTTCGGCCCATCGATCGAAAAGTCGCCGAGTGCGATGCTGTCTCCGCGTTCGAATTCGAGACAGATGTCGAAATCGACGAGCACTCGTGTAAGTCGCTGTCCTTCTGGTCCTAGTTGCATGGCTTCATCCTGGCGGGGTCGGGTAGAAACCATCCGCGTTTCAAGGGATACGTGTCTCTGGTGAGTTCCGCGGAACAAGCTTTCCGTCGTCCGCGGTAAAGGTCCTGTCGCCTGACTACTACGCGACACTTCACCGCAGCGCCTGCTGTTCCTCGGTCAAAAGCGATGTGTTTCTGCAGAAGTCCGGGCCGTGCGCGCCGCGGGGTCATCAGTGTCACCGGACAGAACTTCCGCTGCGGTGACGAGCGCGAAGTCCGGTCGCCCGAGCAGATTCGCTATCGCGACCATCCCTGGACTCTCCGTACGGCGAACGACGCTCCAGTCGCCGATGATGTACAACCGTTGTTGCGCACGCGTTATACCGACGTTCAACAACTTGGCTGCTGATACTTCCCGTTCGTTTCCGGACAGATCAGCCATTGCTGCCCAACGCAGGCCTTCCGAGCCCTGCATGAGGTCAAGAATCACTACCCCGTATTGGCGTCCCTGAAATTTGTGAGCCGTCCCGCACTCGATGTTTATGTTCTTGCGGCGCGCCAGGGAGCCCGCCCTGGATGCATGCGCGGCGTACGGACTCACCATTCCCATCGATACCTGGCTGTCTCCGCGATGACTGGCGTATATCGCCTCGATGAGATCAAGTCCTAGGGGATGAACCCACGACGTGCCGTCGCGCCGTAAACCCTGGGCGGGGTGAGCGGAGGTATCGACGAAAATTGCATACGGAGATTCTGCAGTACCTCCGGGATTACTCCAGGAGCTCTCCAACAGACCGTCGTAGCAGAATTCGTTGACCAAGTCGGCCAATATGGGTGGGTAGCGAAATTGTGTGTTGAGCGCGACGCAGCGTGAGTTAGTCTCTGCAGAAGCACGATTTGTGACTCCGAGTAGTCGAAAAATGTCGTCTTTCTGCCAGGGCAGTATCCGCCGGTCTCGTTCGGTGATGGCATCGTCCGTGTCGGTGATCGGAGCATTCTGGAGAAAATCTCCCACGTACGCGAGCGACCGATCGGCCTTCGAACCCGCGTAAACGAGATCACCGATCTGTGCGGACGCCGCTTCATCGACGATCACAGTGTCGAACCGGCGGTTCGACAGTTGAGAATTGCCACCCAACGTCGCCAATGTGCATGCGACGATCGGCGCTTCTTCCAGCAGCAACTTCTTGGTTGCCGCGTACTCGTCATCGAGAAGTTTCTTCCGACCGTCCAGCTCTCGCGCCGCAGTTTCGAGAGCGGCAACCCGTTCGTTGTAGATTTCTCTGTCTGTCAAGGCATCCAGCGTTCCATCGGCCAGAGCCTCTGCGATGGTGCTGTCGCGATCGGGTACGGCGTCCGCGGCAGTTGCCACTGTCTCGTACTGGTCGCGTAGTCGACGGGTCGCGTGCGCGCGTGCAGCGTCAGCTTTGACCAGCTCGTCTTTCTGAGCCTTCAACGCCCGAGCACGTGCGAGTGCTTCTTTACGCACCTTTATCTGCGCCGAAAGAGTGGACGCGTTCGCGCTCACCCGCGACACCAGTTCACGCGCATCCGCGCGTCGGGCACCAGCCGCGGCGATTTCGTTGGCTAGCGCATCGCGAACCTCGGCAGCACGACGCACGCGGTCCTCGGTTCGACGGCGGCGCCAGGGCAAGCCCGAAGCCCAGGTCTGGCGTGCTGACGTTGCGTTGGACCACTCGACCACAGCGTTCGAATGCGCGACGTGTAAGGAAGCGAGTGTCTGTTCCGTGACAGCGAGTTGTAGAGAGCATTCCTCCGATGATCTGGACGCCAGCTGAAAGTGGGCAGTCAGGTCAGCCAGATCGGACGCGTAATCAGTTTCGCGAACGGCGGACCGATCCAGTTCCGCAATGTGGGCTTGGAAGCGCGCGTGTTCGGATTCCGCGACGGAGATGTCCTGCGCCAGCGAGCCCGCAAGGTCGGCAGCCTCGCGTGCGCGGAGTGCAGTCTCGACCCTTGCGCCCCTGCCCTGTTCCAGCTTCTCGATGATCAACTCCAGGTGCGTGCGATCGGGATGTGAGGCGTTCTCGTTGAGCGCGGCCGCGATGGTCTCGAGTTTTTCGACCCGATTCGTCAAGGCAGCGGCAGCTTTGTCGACCGTGAGCCATGGGTGCTCGCTCACTGTGCGGGTCAAGCCTCCGGAACGTCCGCCGACGCGAATCACGCTGCCAGGCTTATCGACCGTTTCTACGACGGACTCGACCACGTTGTCTACCGCGACGTTGGTATGTGAGGTGATGAGAACGGATCGACCACGTTTCAGGGCGTGCGAAACAGCGTCCACGATGACCTTTGTCTTGCCCGTACCGGGTGGGCCCCATATCAGCCAGGGCCCGCCGAAGGTCATCGCTGTGAACGCTTGCTGTTGCCGGACATTGAGGTCCGAGCTGCCGCTGAATGCGGGGAGGTTCCCCGGTGACCACAAGTCGACGACCAGCGGCGCTCGCGTTGCCTCCGCCAGACGCGCTTTGAGCTGCCTCAGTAGGTCCAGGTCGAAGTCATCCGCATACGCAACGTGGACGTGGGTGGCCGTTCCGAGAGACCGGCGCACCGCGGCGGTGATGGTGAAGACAAGGCGACGAGCCCGCGGCTTGTATGCGAACTCGACCTCGTGTCGAGTCGGCTGGCTGGCGTGCACAGTGTCCGCGTCCATGACGTAGAACGTTCGGTCGGACCACCCTCGTTGCGGTGGCGGGGCAGAGGCCATCACCGTCAACAACGGCCTGGTCGGGAGCGCAAGCGGCGTCCTGGTTACTTGAACGAATTTCGCGGTCTGGAGCCTCCGCGCGATGAGTGCGTCCACCCCGTCGAGGGTGTTCTGCTGCACCCATTTCCATGTGGTGGCAACTCCTTCCGCAGGTTGTTGTCTGCGCACGGCGGCGCCATCCGATGTTCCCCCACCCGACATGACCAACACCGTATAGGTGACGGGTGACTGTGTCTCCGCCATACCCTGCTTCCTTCTGTGTCGGTGGTGCTGTCGTAGGCGAAGACTTCGGAGTCCATACCAAACGATAAGCCAATAAAGTTTGGTATGGTGGGTCGATGGCCGACGATGCATATTCGGGCCTGGCCGCTGTCAGCTATGAAGATCGGCCATGGCAATTGTTGTCTGCTGCTGCATCCAGGACGCAGCGCAAGCTGCATGCAGGTGACTACCGGGCCGCGGTGCCTCCGCGGATTGCCGATCTGGAACTCCGACTCACCGATGAAGTCTCGGCCGAATCCGAGGACGCGCTGCGCGAAATTGTCCGATTCGACGAGTACGCATCGCAGCGTCTCGGCTCGTCGACCGAGTTGGCGCCGATGAGTTCGATCTTGCTCAGATCCGAGAGTGCGGCCTCGTCGCAGATCGAGAACCTCACGGTCGGCGCGCGGTCCCTTGCGCTGGCCGAGCTGGGTTCACCCTCCAGTCGGAACGCATCGATTGTCAGCGGCAACGTGCGTGCGATGGAGGCCGCACTGGCGGCGAGTTCGACGGTGTCTGCCGAATCCGTGCTCGCCATGCACAGGGCACTGATGGAGCCGGCGGGCGATCCCGACGCCGGGCAATGGCGAACCCAGCAGGTCTGGATCGGTGGTTCGAATTTCGGACCCCACCACGCCGCATTCGTTCCGCCGCATCACGATCGACTCGAGGCCTGTTTGGACGACCTCTTCGTGTTCGCGTCGAGAGTTAATCTGCCCGTTCTTCCTCAGGTGGCCGTCGCGCACGCGCAGTTCGAGACCATCCACCCGTTCACCGATGGCAACGGCCGCACCGGCAGGTCGTTGGTACATACAATGCTTCGTCGGGCAGACGTGGTCGAACGCGTCACAGTGCCGCTGTCCGCGGGTCTGCTGGCCGACACTGCGTCGTACTTTGCGAGTCTCGACGAATATCGACAGGGCGATGTCGAACCGATCGTTCGCCGGTTGAATGCCGCGGCGTTCGCCGCTGTATCCAACGGAAGGATGCTGGTCGACGAACTCGCCGATGTGCGAGACCGGTTCGGCGTCAACGTCGTTGCGCGTGGCGAATCGGTTGTGTGGAGCCTCCTCGACGCTCTCATTGCACAGCCGGTAATCGACAACCCCTTCGTGCAGAGGACATTCGGTGTCAGCGACATGGCGGCTCAGCGGGCTATCGATCGACTCGTCGGCGCGGAAGTTCTCCATCAGACCTCGAAGGGGCGACGAAACCGCGTCTGGCAAGCGGACGAAATCCTCTATGCACTCGACCGTTTCGCTGAGCGCACGCGTCGGGGGCGGTGATGAACTGCGCTGAAATCCCACGCGGCCAAGGAGACGCCCACTAACGCGCGGTCACCAATCCCCGGGCCAGGACACCGCTCTGGGCGTCCACGACCAGAACCTCGCTACCCGAATCGGTTTCACGCCCGACCAATCGAACCTCTGCGTCCACGAAGACCGGTGCCTGCATCTGGAGCGAGAACCTCTCGACCTGGATCCCCGGCTGCGATCGGACAGCGAAGTCGAGCAACAACATCCGCACCAAAGGTCCGTGGACCAGGAGGTCCCGCAGACCCTCGATGCCGCGAGCCCAATCCCGGTCGTAGTGCACGAGATGTGTGTTGAACGTCAGTGCCGAGAACCGGAACAGCTGGCGGGAATCGAGCGTCAAGGACTCCGTCCACGCCCACTCCGCATCGGGTGCTGGTGCCGGCGGCTTCGCGACAGCACCGGGCTTCGCAGCCTCGAGGAACACGTCGTGCCAGACGCTCGAGATCGCAAGCTCACCGGCGACGAGGTAGCTTCTCTCGACATCGGCGAACACCAGCCGCCCGCCTCGCCCCTCCTTCTCGACGACTGCGCCGGCCTGAACTCGCTGCTCGACGACGTCGTCGTACGCCAGGGGTCGATGAAAGACAGTGTCTTCACCGGCGTACATCCGTCGCGGCAGGTCGATGACAGGTAGGACGCCGTCGTCGGCGGGGGAGCCATCGGGGCGGAGATCGGCGAGAGCGGAGTCGAACGGAAAGTAGATTCCCTCCCAGCCCGGAGGGAGCTCACCCGTCGGCTTCGGTTCTGCGGCGAGAGGCGCGAAGGTGCCGCGATAGGCGGCCGCGGGCGCGATTCGCAGGGACTCGGTTCGGACCACCGCCATCAGACGACCCCACCCGCACGCAGATCGGAGATCTTCTCGTCCGAGTACCCCGCCATACCCGCGAGGACCTGATCGGTGTGCTCACCGAGCGAATTGGCCCGACGGGCCGGATCGGCAGGCGTCGCGCCGAGTTTGATGGGCTGCCCGAACATGCGCAGCGTTCCGAACTTGCCGTAATCCGCCTCGACGATCATGTCCCGCTCGGCGGTGCCCGGATCCTCCACCACCTCACCGATGTTCTTGATCGCGGTCAGCGGAATGACGGCACCGGCAAGATCTTCCAGTTCGGAGCGCTTGCGCCCGTCGAACCAGCTGATGATCAGCGGCTTGACGCGACGCTCGTAGACCTCGGGGTCGAAACGCTTGCGCATGGTGTCGATCTCGGGATCCGTCGCGGCCTCCGGCGTGCCGAACAGCTCGCAACTCGCGTTCCACAGTCGGTCGGTGTAGCCGCCGAAGAACACCTGGCCATCGGCGCAGGGGAACAGTTCGTACGGTCGCACCCAGGCGTGCTTGTTGCCCGACGGCACGGCGGTCTTGCCGTCGACGGTGTAATCGACGACGGCAGTTTCCGTCATCGCGAAGATGCTGTCCACCTGTGCGACGTCGACGAGCTGGCCCTGGCCTGTGCGCTCGGCGTGCCGAAGTGCGGTGAGTGCACCGATCACGCCGAACATGGTGGCGGAGAGATCACCGATCGTGACCCCGACGCGCACCGGTTCCTCGCCGAGCTGACCGTTCATCGACCACATACCGCCTGCAGCCTGGGCGGTGTTGTCGAACGCAGGATAGGAACTGCGCGTACCGGTTTGGCCGTAACCGGAGATCGCCAGGTAGACCAGCCGCGGGTTGATCTCGGCGAGGGTGTCGTAGTCGATGCCCAGCTTCTTGGTGGTACCCGGCCGGAAGTTCTCGATCAGCACGTCGGCCTTCGCGACCAGGTCCTTCAGAACCGCCTTGCCCTCGTCAGCGCCGAGATTCAGCGTCAAGCCCAGCTTGCCGCGGTTGTACTGGGCGTAGTACGCGGAGAATTCGTCGTCCTCGGTCTTCATGTAGGGCGGGAACCCGCGGGCCACGTCGGGACCCGTCGGATTCTCGATCTTGACGACCGTCGCACCGAAGTCTGCGAACATCTGCGCTGCGTAGGCACCGGCGAGAACGTGCGAGAGATCGAGCACCACCACGCCGGACAGTGATCCTGCGTTGCCTACCTGAGGGAAAGTCATAGAACTACTCTTTCTATATCGGTACTACAGATCAAGCGACGGGCTCGACGTCGGCCACCATGATGGGATCCAGTGTGTCGTCCTGCACCTTCGACGGCAAAGTTTCGGGAAGGAAGGCGATTCCGACGAGGCCGATGATGCTCAGGCCCATCAGGTAGGCGGCCACGAGCCAGGGGCTTCCGCTCGACGCAGCGACGAGTGCGGTGGCGACGAGAGGCGCCGTGCCGCCGACTGCAGCCGCGGGGATCTCACGGGAGATGGCGATGCCACTCCACCGGGCGTTCGTCGGAAAGATCTCGGCGAGCAGTGCAGCGGAAACGCCGATGGTGGCGCCCTGAATGACGGCGAGGCCGAGGACCAAGCCGACACCGACGAGCAGGATGTTCTCGGTGCCGTACAGCCAGAAGAGCGGGAACGCGAGCACGATGCCGAACACTGCCGCACCGAGAAGCACTGGCTTGCGGCCGATGCGGTCGGCGAGCTTACCGAAGTACAGGGTCGTCGGGATGGTGAGGAGCTCGGCGATGATCAGCGCGACCAGAGCCGCTGTGGGATCGACGGTCAGTGTGCCGGTGACGTAGGAGACCGAGAAGGTCTGCACGATGTAGACCCACGGCAAGGTGAACGTGAACAGCGCCATACCGCAGATGAGGATGCGCCAGTGATTTTTCACGGCACCGGAGAGCGGCGAGTTCTGCACTGCGCCGTCCTTGGCGGCTTCCTCGAATGCGGCTGTCTCGCTGACCCGCAGCCGGAAGTACAGTGCGAACGCGACGATCACTGCGCTCGCGACGAACGGGATTCGCCAGCCCCAGGCGAGAAATTGCTCGTCCGGCAGCAACGTCAGTAGTGCGAACGTGGTGGTAGCCAGAGCCATTCCGAGATAGACCGACGCACCCGGGAAGCCCGCAGTGTAGGCGCGGCGCTGAGGATCGGAGGATTCGCTGGCCATCGTCATGGCACCGGCGAATTCCGCACCGGCTCCTGCGCCCTGGAAGATGCGGAGCACGATCAGCAGGATCGGTGCCCAGATGCCGATCGAATCGGCGGTGGGTAGCAGACCGATGAACGTCGTCGCGATACCCATCATCATCAGTGTGACCAGCAATGTCATCTTGCGTCCGACGCGATCGCCGTAGTGCGCGAAGATCAGACCTCCGATGGGCCGAGCTCCGAACCCGACCGCGAACGCCGCGAAGGCACCGAGCATTCCGGCGAAACTGCCCGCGCCGGGGAAGAACAGCGGTGCGAACACCAGAGCCGATGCGAGGCCGTAAAGAGTGAAGTCGTACCACTCGATGATGGTGCCGACCGAGCTGCCGATGACGGCGTGACGACGTTCCTTCTTGGTCTTGGTGTCGACCTCGGGGAGGTTCGGTGTGTTGGACATGTTGCTTCCTTCGGGGGCTGAGATCAGCGGGTGGGGGAGAGTGCGTGATCGGCGCGCGCTGCGGACAACGCTCGCACGACGGAAGAGTCACTGGGCCGCCCCATCGCGGAGGCAAGCCAGTCGGAAACTTCGGCAAGTGCATGTAGATCGATGCCGGTCTCGATGCCGAGGCCGTCGAGCATCCAGAGCAGGTCCTCGGTGGCGAGGTTGCCGGTAGCGCCCTTGGCGTAGGGGCACCGGCCGAGGCCCCCGGCCGACGAGTCGAACTCGGTGACACCGGCCGTCAGCGACGCGTAGACGTTGGCGAGGGCTTGACCGTAGGTGTCGTGCAGATGCATCGCCACTCGGTCTACGGAGATACCCCGTGCAAGAACAGCATTCAGAATTGCATGGACGTGACCGGGTGTCGCGACACCGATGGTGTCACCGAGTGACAGCGTCCCGACGCCCATCTGAATCAGGCTTTCCGCGATATCGGCGACGCGTTCGACGTCGACGGCGCCTTCCCACGGATCACCGAAACACATCGAGATGTAACCGCGCGTCGCGGCACCACCTGCAGTAGCACCCTCGACGACGGTGGCGGCCGACGACAAGGCGTCGGCGACGGTTGTTCCGAGGTTCTTGGCCGCGAAAGTTTCGGTGGCACTGACGAAGACGGCGATCTCGGTGGCACCGGCGGACAGAGCACGATCGAGGCCGCGTGCGTTGGGCGCCAGCACGAGCTGCCGGATCGACGACGGTAATTCCAGACTCGCCATCAATTCCTCGGCGTCGGCGAGTTGCGGCACCCAGCGCGGGGAGACGAAGCTCGTCAGCTCGAGGTTTGTGATGCCCGCGGCGACGAGTCGACGACAGAATTCGGCCTTCGTTGCCGTCGGGACCATCGTCGTCTCGGCTTGGAGACCGTCACGTGGGCCGACTTCGTAGACGCGGACCGAGTTCGGCAGTGCCGAGTCGCGGTGCACGTCGGGACGGGGAAGGCTCATACCAAGCTGCCGTTTCGGAGCTCGCCCAGCACCTTCTCGGCGTGCTCGACGCGGATCGAGCGGTCCCCGATGAGCCGCTGGACGACGTCGTCCAGCTCGGCGGCCGTCGCCCCCGCGGTGACGGCAATGGTGCGGGCGTGAAGCCGCATGTGGCCCTGCTGGATTCCCTCAGCCGACAATGCGCGGCACGCGCCGAGGTTCTGAGCCAGCCCTACCGCGACGATGACTTCGGCCAACTCGGTCGCAGACGTGACGCCCAGGATCTCGATCGAGGTCCTGGCCACCGGATGCGCTTTCGTCGCGCCGCCGACGAGGCCGACCGCCATGGGAACCTCCAGCGTTCCGGACAGGTGCCCGTCGGCTGTCTTCTCGAAGTGGGACAGGGCGGTGTAGCGACCGTCGGCACCGACCGCATGGGAGTGGCAGCCCGCCTCGACGGCGCGGGTGTCGTTGCCCGTCGCGAGTACGACGGCGCTGATGCCGTTCATGATGCCTTTGTTGTGTGTTGCTGCTCGGTAGGGATCCGCCTCGGCGAAGGCCGACGCATGAACGATATTGTCCACGACCTCCTCGCCGCCCAGTAGGTCGCGGTCGAAGACTGCGCGAGCCCGCACGATGCGCTGGTCGGCCTTGTTGGTCAGGATGCGCAGCAGTGGCCTACCGCCCGCAATGGTGGCCACGCGTGGTGCAATTGCCTCGGCCATCGTGTTGACGGCGTTGGCGCCCATGGCATCTCGAACGTCGACGACGATGTGCACGACGACGTGCACTCCGGTACGGGTGGGCAGGACACGGACGGTGAGATCGCGAGCACCACCACCGAACTTCACCAGCGTCGGATCCTGAGCGTTGGACAGTTCGAGGATCTCCTCGCGCGCTTCGAGGATGCGCAGACGAGCTGCCTCGGGGTCCTGCACGTCGAGCAACTGAATCTGCGCCTGCATGACCGGCCCGGTGTGGGAGACGAAGAATCCACCGTGCGGACGTGTCATGCGGGAGGCATTGCTGGCGGCCGCGACGACGGACGGCTCCTCGGTGGCCATCGGGACGAGGTATTCACTGTCGTTCACCATGACGTTCGTGGCGATGCCGACGGGGATGCCGAGGACGCCGACGACGTTCTCGACCATGTGATCGGCCTGCTCGACGGACAGGCCCGCCGTAGGATCCAGCGGCTCGAGCGCGGTCTCCGGCAGGTCGGTGCGCTCGGCGACGACGCGGCGACGCTCCAGCGGCGACAAGTCCTTGAAACCTGGAATTCGGCTGCTGACGGGCACTTCATCCTCCACGCGTTCGTCTCTGATGTATCGAACTCGAACGCTACGGGCATAGTGTGACGTGCGATATGTGTCATTGACCCATCGATCCGGACTATCGGTGTGCTGAAAGCACACAGCTATCGCAGGCGCGCGGCTCTCAGGGCGTCCAGCCGGACTGCAGTGGAAATACGGAACAGCGCTTCGTCGTCCCGCCAGCCGTCGCCCAACAACAGACGGAGTCGCTCCAGTCTCTGCAGGATCGTGTTCGTGTGATAGCTCAACGCACGAGCGGTCTTGGTCGGACTCGACTCGTTGCGCACGAATGCGCGCAGCGTCGCGACGAGGTCCGTCCCGTGTTCGGCGTCGTAGGTGATCACCGACCCGATCGTGTGGTCGATGAACGAGTGCACGGCCTCCGGATCCGACCCGAACATCACCATGTAGGGGTGGAACGACTCGGTTGTGACGACACCGTCGTCGATGCCGAGTGCGTCGAGCAGTCGAGCAGTTCGGTGTGCGACGTCGAATCTGTCCGACAGGACATCGACCGACGGTGCGGGCGGGGGCACGATGACACGGACATCCGGCACACCGCCGCTGAGGAGGATGCGTCGCACCTCGGTCGCGCTGGCGATGCGGTCGGAACTGTGGATCACCGCGACCAGTACATCCGAGTACTCGCTGACCAATCCGTTCCGAAAGTGCTGGGCAACGAGTGACGTTGCGGTACTACGCGATCGAGACGTGGTGATGACGAGAACCGTGTCCAGGGTGGAGGAGTCGACGCCATGAGCGCGAGCACGACGGTCGAGATCGCGGCGACGTTCGGGCGACGGGTCCAGAACGTCGGCGATGATCTCGTGTCGAACACGTTGGTCGGCGTCGGCGACGGCGTTCTGCTGCAGGGTGAGCAAAGCCGCCACCTGGGCGGCGCGTTCGATGGTGCGGTCGTCGACAGGACCGAGTTCCAGCTCGCCCGGGCTGAGTAGGACCGCGCCGAAATACAACTCGCCGGCCGTGACCGCAGCGACGACCTGGATGTCCGACGACGTACTGTCGACGTAGGAGCAATGACCGGTCGCGCGGCTCTGTTCCACCGCCCGGTGGGCGGCGCTTCCCATGCTGACGATGGCCGAGATGTGCGCTGACTCCTCCGACGACGCCAAAATGCGCAGATCGGCATCGACGATGGTGACGTAGCGTCCCAGCGCCCGCGCCAATGTGGTTGCCACTTGGCTGAATCCGCCGCCGACGAGCACAGCCTGCACCAATTCTTGATGCACGGTGTTGGAACGGTCGCGCACGGCGACGTGCTCGGTCAACGTGCGAAGTGCAGTGCGGGCCTCCTCTTCCGACGCTCGAAGCTGCGCCAGCGTGTTCGCGGTCTGCAGCACGATCGACGCGTGGTCGGCCAGCGCGGACAGCATCGCGATCTGCTCCGGCGCGAAGACATGTTCCTGACGTGTAGCGGAGAACAACACGCCGAGAACACGGCCGTCGGAGAGCATCGGCACGCCGAGGATCGACACGATGCCTTCGCCGTGAACGGCGTCGTCGATGTCGGTGTCGTGGGTCCCCTCGTCGTACTCGCTGTAACGCTGAACCCATTGCGCGCTGCGCGAATCGGCGATCCGGCTGGCGAGCCCCATGCCTGCCGGCACTCGAAGGCGTCGAAACTGAGGGGTGACGGATCCGATCGTCTTGCGAACGTGGAGGTCCCGGGTGCCCGAGTCGAACTCGGACAGGTACGTGACGTCGCTCCCCATCATGTCGTGCGCACGCGAGACCAAGCGTTCGAGCAGTCCGTCGATGTCGCGCACTTCTGCCAAGTCGCGGGCGCTGGCGAACAGGGTGCCCAGCTCGTGCTCTCGCCGGCGGAGCCGACTTACCTCCTCTCGCATCGCACGGGAGCGCAGCAGTGCTGACGCCCGTGTTGCGGCATCGACACCGAGCTCGGCGAGGCGCGCGTCGAGCTCGGTGTCACCGATGTCGTCGGTCAGCGCTTCGACAACCTTCGCGGAGTTGTCGGCAGGTGTCATGGGTTCGAGACTAACCAGCTGCCGATCCGTGGGGTGCACCACGAGACCAGCGGCGCTACCCCCTGGGGGTATATGTTGCTATCGTCGATGGCATGCAGTCAGTCGGCTTCCGTGGACGAGGCGCAGCCTCGACTGGACTTCTGATTGCCCTGGTGGTGTTCGGGGTGCTGCTGATGCATTCTGTGACGCCGGTTCTGTCGGCGTCTGGATCGATGATCGGCGATCATGGCTCGATGGTGGCGTCGGACGCCGTCGACGGCTCGGTTCCTGTCGCATTCAGCGAGCATGACTGCCCGTCGGCGCATCAGATGATGCACCCCTGCATGGGCACCACGGTGTCGTGGTCTGCGCTGACCGACCCGGCGACGAGCGGTGAGATCGACCTGTCGCCGATATCGACGGAGTGGCGCCACATGCGCATCGACTCGACTCAGGAGCGAGCTCCTCCATGGACATTGTGGGTGTTGGACAAATCGGTGACCTTGCGAGTGTGACAGGGAGCCCGGTCGACGAGCGTCTACCGGCGGATCTGATTCCCTGTTCTACTTACTCTTGCAAGGAGTTTCACATGTATACCAAGATTGCCGCCTCGATCGCCGCTGCCACCGTCGGCGCGTTCCTGCTGAGCGGCTGTAGTGACACCTCGCCCGATTCATCGATGGACGGGCATTCGATGACGTCGATGTCGTCCGCGCCTATGTCGCCGATGCCGACGAGTGCGTCGGCTCAGTTCAACGATGCCGACGTGATGTTCGCGCGGATGATGTACCCACACCACGCACAGGCAGTCGAGATGGCGGAGATGGTGCAAGGCCGTAGCGACAACCCGGACGTGCAGGCGTTGGCGTCGGCGATCGCTGCCGCGCAGCAGCCCGAGATGGACCAGCTGACGAGCTGGCTGGCCGAGTGGGGTCAGCCCGCACCCTCGGGGGACATGGGCACCATGGGCGGCATGGATCACGGCTCGGGCATGGGCATGATGACCCAACAGGACATGGATGCCTTGGCCGGCCTGACGGGTGCGGAGTTCGATCGGCAGTGGTTGACGATGATGATCGCTCACCACACCGGTGCGATCGACATGGCGCAAGCCGAGATCGCGAACGGATCCAACCCGGACGCGCAGCAGATGGCCCGCACGATCGTCGACACGCAGCAGCAAGAAATCGACACCATGCAGCAACTGCTGGGCTGATCTGAAGTTCTGTCCAACGAAGGGCCGCATCCTCATTCACTTCGACGGGGATGCGGCCCTTCGCTGCGCGTCCCACTGCACAGTGGAACCGTTCGGGCGTGGCTCGAATCATGCATCGTCGCTCCAAGGTCTGTTCGTACTACCGTCGCTAAACGGTATTCCCTTCCTGCCGTAGGTCGACGTCGCACATGACCGGTTCGAGACGTTCATTCAGCGCACGCGTCGGACGACGAGGTAGAGCTGGTCGGTCGACGACCAAAGCGAGTATCGTCGGATGCAGGTTCAAGAGTGGCAGTCACGCGGTACCTGGCCGACTGTCCGGCAACCCCGTCTCCATCGACAGGGGTGCCCCAGGGGAAGAACCGGCTCGACCGACGACCGTCGGCGAGCAAGTCGATGGAGGTACCGAACCTCCGGGACGAGGTGAATCATGTCTGATCCATACGGACTTGCTGAGGCACAAGCGAAGTGGAGCCCGATCCCGCCGGAACGCAGGCGACGGTGGTGCCGAACCCTGCTCGACTACCCGCCGATCTGGTACGGGACCTTCGCGATGATCGCGACGAGGCAACACATCCTCGACGGCGGCTACACCAACATCGTCGCGTGGATCGATCTTGCCAAGAGGGCGGAAGCTGTTGGCTTCACTCCCGAGACGTGGCTGATCTTTCGGCAAAGTCTTCAGCGTGAGTATCTAATGGAGGACTTCCCGTCCCACCCGGCGAATCGGCCGAAACGGCTCGGCAACGGCGGGATCGAGTCCCTCGTCGTCGACCCGGAGGATTTCGCCGACTGGCCATGGATGTACGAGGCAGGGTATCGAGCATCCGAGTCGACAGTCAGATCCCTCGCACGACCGGCCGACCTGTAGGTCACCGCACTGCGGTCAAGTGGAACCGTTTCGATGGTCGATGCGTCTAACCTGTTGATCGACGTGATCGAGGGGGTCGGGTGCGTAGACGGATAGCGACGCTGGTGGCTTTGTTGGCTCTGCTTGCCGGATGCGGTGGGGGTGTCGAGGGCAGTCCCGTGGCTGCTGAACGCTGGGATCCGTGCAGCATCACCCCAGAAGCGGTGGACGCAACTGGGTTGGACAACTCCACCCGTCAGGAAGGATGGGGTCGCGGTATCGAGGTTCCGGACTGGGCGCGGTGCGTGTTCAGTGCTCCAGGGGGCGCGAATTCGCCTTACGGACTGAGCGTGATGTCATCGATTGAGCACACGCTCGACGAAGCCCGTGCCGACCCCTCCAAACGTGACGGCCGTGATCTAACAATCGGTGGTCGCGATGCCTACATGTACGTTACGGAGTTCGGTAAGGCGCTCAGAGACTGCAAGATCGCTATCGATGTCCCGCCAGGCGTTGTGGTGTTCACTGCGCTGTATGAGATGGACGACGGCGTGGATGCCTGCGAAGTAGTCGAGAGGCACGTCAACGATCTGGAGTCTGCGGTTCCGGCCGCACCGAAGTAGGGGGCCCGATGAGTAATCCTGGAGAACCGGTCACCTATTGGAAGGCCCTGGCTGTTGCTGCAGACAACAATCAGTTGTATCTGAACGAGGAAGCTGCCCACGCCTGCTACGAAGCGTGCGACAAGTACATCGCAAAGTTAAAGGTGCATCAGAAAACTGCTAGGGATCTTCGGAACGTTACCGGCTGGGGTGACTTCAATATGGGACTTCACTTGCAGAAGGTTTTCGCAGACAAAGCCGATGGCGGCGAGAACAACATGGTCGACGTGTTGCAGAGTCATATCGACGTCGTCCAGGAAATGAAGGTTGTCTTCAACAAGTTCTTCACTTCGACGAATGACGTCGACGAGGCAAACGCTGGAGGCATTCAAGTCGAGGGGCCTAGGTAGCGTCAGACGGCACGGAAACGCAGCTTGGTCTCAACCAGTCAACGCGTCGGCTCGGTTGAAACTACGTGAGCTCCGGTGGGCGTTGTGGTGTGTGGGCTCAGGGTAGGGCGGCAGAATTCAGGCATTGACCTTGACGCTAGGTCATGGTTGAGACTGAAGGCATGCAGATAGGGCAACTCGCTACCGCGGCCGACACCACACCGAGAACGGTGCGTCACTACCACCGCCTCGGTCTCCTCGCCGAGCCTCAACGGCGCGGGAACGGCTACCGCGAGTACACGATGAACGATGTCGTTCGGCTCATGCGCATTCGCTGGCTCGCGACCAACGGCGTCCCGCTCGGATCGGTTGCCGCGGTTCTCGCGCGCGACGCCTCTGACATCGAGGGTGCTGACGACACAATCGCTGATCTACGCGCACTCGTCGCAGCACTCGAGGCCGAACGCGCCAAACTGACACAGCGGCTGATCAAGCTTTCCTCGATGGTCGACGACGTCGAGAGCGGTCGGCCGCTCTCCGCGCTCCCTCCGAAGGTCGCCGGACTGTTGGCCGGCGCTCTCGAATCCGCCCCGACGCCTGCGGTCCGCACAGCGCTCGAGCGAGAGCGTGACTTGCTTGAGGTACTCGCCATCTCGGGTAAGGCACCGCAGGAATTTCTGTCGTTCTACGCGGCGTCGATCGCCGACGACGAGCAGCGTTCCCGGTACGCCGAACTTCTGTCCGAATGGTCGAGTCTGGAGGGGAAGTCACTGGATTCGGCGGAACCGATGATCGAACGTTTGTCGCGTACGTTGATGGCCTGGTTCGAGGAGGCAGATCCATTCTCAAGCAGAGAATTCGACACCACACAGTCGGGTGAAACAGGCATGCCGATCCCACTCGACGCGATCATCCCCGACCCGGCTCAACGCGAGGTGGTCTCCCGAGTCCAACGTGCGCTCGTGAGCAAGTCAAGCTCTGTAAAGGGCGCCTCATGAAGGTATTAGCCTCGAAGAGTTTCCACCGATCCATGCAAGCGCTTGCAGCAACTGTCTTGGCTGTCGATGCGATCCTCCTGGCGACCGGAGTCCTCGGGCCAGGGCAGGCCGTGCTGTTGTTCGCCACCGTCGAACTTCCCTTGGCCATTATCGTGATGCTCGGTCTGATGACGACCTACCGGGCCCGCCGTCGCGACGGGGAGGATGCAAGAGCGGCGGTGGTCGCTACGGCCGAGAACTCGTCATTCTGGCCGATGATTCTGGCGGAGGTTCGCGCCTACACGTCTCTGTGGTTGTGGATCAGGGGCCGCGTAGCTGACGTCGAGCCGGGTGCGCTGGTGTTCCGGTCGAACCGCGGGACCATGACGCTACCGGCTGCCTTCGGCGTGGTCACCGTCGTAGAGATCTGTGTGCTTCATGTCGTTCTTCCATGGATGTGGCTGCGTATCGCACTCGCGGTGCTGTCAGTGTGGTCCTTGTTCGCGGTGTTCGGCTATCTGGCAATCCACCGAGTCCGTCCGCACTATTTGACCGACACTCATTTCGTTGTGCGGCAATCCGGTTCGACTATCGCCGCGATCGAGCGTTGCTCCATCGCGTCCGCAGCCCTGTCGCGGCGGTTCTGCGAAACCACCCCCATTGCCACAGAGAGCCGATTGCATCTTCCCAACGTCGACGGTACGAACGTCGATATTGTGCTTGCCCAATCGATTTCAGTTCGGTTACCAGCCTTGCTCCCAAAGCATCGCAAGGCCTCGTCCATCAGACGTATCAGCATGTATGTCGACGACCCCGCTGCACTGGTGACCGAACTACACCGAGGTGCAGCACCGTTTGCACGTCGCTGACAACGCGACACCCCGGAGCGGTCCTCACCGCATTCCTCTGCGATGAAGGTTTCGAACTCGCCAGCCTTGCCTCGGCGACTTGGCCGGGTAATGCGCCGACCGGTTGAGACCATGCAGCGAAAGCGCGGCTCCGCGTCGGCTGATCTGAGTTCTCGCACAGGCTCTAGTTCCTCGCACAGGATGCAACGTGTGCGAGAAGCAACAACGTGTGCGAGAGATGCTCTGGCGACCACGTCTCCATTGACAGGGGGTGGCTCGAGGGCAGAGCCGGCTCGTGAAACCACCGTCGGCGAATTAGTCGTTGAGTGCGTGACACCTGGCCTGTTGGTGGAGCCCGACTGGAACCATTTCGATGGTCGCTGCGTCTAATCTGTTGATCGACGTGATCGACGTGATCGAGGGGGTCGGGTGCGTACACGGATAGCGGCATCGATGGCTTTGTTGGGTCTGCTTGCCGGATGCGGTGAGGGTGTCGAGGGCAGCCCTGTCGCTGCTGAGCGCTGGGATCCGTGCAGCATCACGCCAGAAGCAATCGCCGCAACGGGCTTGGATCCGGAATATCGCGTCGAGGGGTGGGCAAAGGGCATCGAAGTCCCGGACTGGGATAGGTGCGAGTTCATGCCTCGGGGTGGTCTTGATGCCGCGTACGCGTTGACCGTGATGTCGTCAGTTGACCACACGGTGGATGAAGCCCGCACGAAGCCTGCTAACAGCGAAGGTCGGGATCTTGAATTAGCCGGACGTGACGCGTACCTGTATGTAACCGAGTTCGGAGCGGCTATTCGGGATTGCAACATTGTCGTTGATACATCGCCGGGTGTCGTGTTGTTCACCACCCTGTATGAGAAGGCCGACGGTGTCGATGCGTGCGAGATCGTCCTTACCCACGCGCGTGACCTGGAGGCGGCTATTCCCGCCGCACATCGTTAGGAGACTTGTATGGCAGACCCGAGCGGACCGGCGACTTACTGGCAGGCACTCGCGGTGGCGGCTGAGGTGGGCGATCTGTACTTGAATTCCGAAGCTGCTGAAGCGTGCTCCCGCGCGTGTGATGAATACGTTCACAAGCTTCAGCAGCATCAGCGGCAGGCGCGCAGCTTGGTCAGTATCAGCGGCTGGGGTGACTTCGACATGGGCCTTCAACTGCAGGACATCTTCGCCAAAAAGGCTGTAGGCGGCGAGAACAACATGGTCGACGTGTTGCAGAGTCATATCGACGTCGTCGAGGAGATGAAGGTTGTATTCAACAAGTTCTTCACTTCGACAAATGACGTGGACGAGGCAAACGCCGGCGGCATTCAAGCCGAGGGTCCTAGGTAGCGGCAGACGGCACGGAAACGCGGCGGTGATCGTGCCTACGTCTGCTGGTCTCAGTTCTCGCACATCTTTCAGCTCCGCGCACAGGATGCAACGTGTGCGAGAACCTACAACGTGTGCGAGAGACGGTCTGCCCTACGTCTGTTCAATCGGGGGTTGGCAGCAGCACTGAATGGCGTCCGCGACCGATCACCGGTGCCCTTGTCGCGGGGTTTCACCCCAGATCGACAACGACCGCCCGGTCCTGTCACGAGCGAAAGCGATTGTGCGGCAGCGTGGCATGTGAGCCGGTAGATTCACCGAATGCGACCTCTGCGGTACTCCATCAATGTCTCGCTCGACGGATGCGTCGACCACAACTTCGCACGCCCGTCCGAGGATCTGCACCTGCACGCGGCGCAGAGCATCGCTCGTGCTGATGCATTGCTGTTCGGGAGGACGACGTACGAAATGATGGAATCGGCGTGGAGACGACCCTCACCCGACATGCCGGAGTGGACAGCGCCGTTTGCGCAGAGCATCAGCGAAAGCAGAAAGTACGTCGTCACGAGCACGCTGGCATCGGTGGACTGGAACGCTGAGATAGTCGACGGTGACATCGAGGAAACCGTCCGGCGACTCAAGAACGAGCCGGGTAACGGCATCTTCACCGGCGGGGTGCAACTGCCACTCGCACTCGCCGACATGGGACTGATCGACGAATACGAGTTCGTCGTTCACCCTGTTGTGGTCGGTCGAGGGCCGACCCTGTTCGCCGGGCTGGCGGAGCGCGTCGAACTCGAGCTCGTCGGGCGGGAGGAGTTCAGTCACGGCGTCGTCGCGTCGCGGTATGTCCTGGCCGATCAGTCTCTGTCGAGGTAGAACTCCGCAATTTCGGTTGCCACCGCCGCGGCTGCGCGAGCGAGGTCGGAATCGACACTCACGGCAGTCGAGTCACTCAGTGCGTCGGCGAGCGTGGCTCCGCGCAGGTCACGCGACTGCACTAGCTCCCACGCATACTCCATCACCCGAACCGACGTCGCGAAGTCCAGACCCGGCACGTTCGATCGAAGGGCGGTGGCGGCCCAGTCCGCGTCGAACGTCCCGCGGGGTGGCCCGAACACTCGCTCGCCGGACGAGTAACTCTGAGGTTCCATACCCACCGATGGTATCCGTCGGACAGTGGAACCGATTCACAACTCGTTGCGTCTGAATCTGTAGGACCGGTTTTCACACCGGAGCAGGGGAGGACGTTTCGTGAAAATTCCGTCAGATTATCCACCGGTGTTGTATGTGCCGTGCGCAGAACAAGTTTCGGACCCGTCGGATGCACGTGTGTTGATCAATGACACGCGCGACGGCAGGTCTGCGCTTCTGGTCTACTCGGCACTCGATCGTTTGCACACGTGCATGGGCAGGGACCAGCCGTGGATCGTGGTTCCGATCACCTTTCTGCCTGCGATCGAAGAGGTCGCCCACTTCGATCTGGTGCTGCTCGACGTCGTCGTGCCGGATAAGGCGCGTGCATCATGAGCATCGTCGTCGATCACGAGGAAATTCGTCTGCAGGCGGGGTACGTGCGGGACGCTGCGACGAGAGTCGACGAGGTCGCACCGTCGATTCCCGGTGCCGTCGACGGCGGTGTGGGCACCGCTGCGATACTCGGTATTCTGAGCAACTTCGTTGCCTCCGCCGGTGAGCTGGTCTCGGGACTAGCAGGCCTGAACGTGACTCTGAACGAGTGCGCCACCAGGTACGCCGAGCAGGACATCGTCGCAGCCGACGAAATCAACGTCGCGGCATGGGCGGAATAGAACATGAGCATAGACACCCACATCGACGGTGACCCGGAATCGGTTCGGCAGGTTGCTCGCTGGCTGCGTGAACAGCTAGCGCCCGTCCTGGACGATGCGGCAGACAAGGTGTTCGCCGCGCGCAACCGAATCGACGGCGCCTGGGACGGCCCTGCCTCCGACGCGGCGATGCCAAAGCTGACTCGAGCCGCCGAAGGCGCGGAGAAGATCGCTGTGGCGGCTCGTGATCACGCCCGGCAGATCGACAATTTCGCGGCCGGCTTGCAGAAAGCGCAGTCCATGATGGCGGATGCGCGCCGTGATGCCGCAGCAGCCGGCCTGACGATCAGCAGCGACGCGATCGACGATCCGCTGTCGGGGGACCTGTCTGCTGCGTACGGTCAGGCGACCAGAGCGGCCGAGGAGTCTCGCTCGGTCGAGCGTGAAGCAGCAGAAGCGCTCGTTGGAGTCTGGACCAACCCCTACGTCGATTGGTTCTTTCTGGCAACCGAAGTGGTCGACGCGGCCGCAATGGCCGTAGTCGAGGGCCAGACGTGGGCGTTGAACGGTAAGTCGGCCTGGCTGACGGCGGAATCACGGCGCTACATCGATCTCGCTTTGAACGCCCAGGATGGTACGCCGGCTTCGGTGATCTATCGGGACGTGGATTATGCGAACACTACTGCAGCCAGAGCGGTCGATGCTGCCGAAGCTGCAGAGGACCTGGGGACGAAGGCCGGCCGCGTATCGTCCCGTTTGGGAAGTGGGCTGGCTGTCGCTGGAGTTGCGTGGGACATCTACAACGGCAAACCCGCCGACCAGGCCATCGTGTCCGCCGGCGCGAGCTTCGGCGCATCGGTTGCGGCAGGCGCGGCTATCGGAACTCTCATTCCAGCGCCGGTGATCGGCACGCTCGCAGGTGCAGCTGTCGGAGCCGTTGCCGGGATCTACACCTCCGGTGCAGTGGATACCCTGTACGCCGAGGGGTTCGGTAGCGCAGGCGACGCCGTCGTCGACGGATGGGATGCGCTGTACGACACCGGCGCGTCCATCGGCGAACTCGCAACAGGAGCGTGGGATGTCTTCTTCTGATTTCCAGACCGAGTCGATTCTGGGGATGAAGCCCAAGTCGAGGCTAATCGCGCAAAGCGCTTGCGGTGCCGTGTTCGCAGTCTTGATGATCTACACGGCTGCCCAGGATATTCCGGACGGACGGCTGCGTGAGGGCGGCATGGCGTTGTCCTTCGGGTTCTTCGCAGTAATGATTACAACCTTTCCGTGGTTCAACGAGCCGTCGACCAAGTCCGGTACCGCAGTGTTGGCGAGGGTCAAGAACTCCACTGTCCGGTACGAGCTGCGCGGTTGGCTCTGCTTGAACATTCTTTTCGGATCAATGGTCATTGCCATGAGTTTTTGGATTTGGTTTCTCGCCCCTCCACTACTGACGTTCTACTTCTCGGTCGCATTCCGCTCGGTGCGAAATGGTTGGGTCGAGCTCGACGAGAAAGGGATTCGTCACAGGGGGTGGTCGTTCGAGTCCGAACTGAAGTGGGACTCGGTCTGGACTACGCAGATGCCGGTGCGCGTCTTCCGCAACGCCTTCATGCGCCTGTTCCCCCGGTGCGCCGTGGTGTACCGTGTCGTGTCGATATTGCCCAAGATCGACCGTAACCGACGCAGAGACTTTCGTTCCTGCGACCTCGACGGTTCACGGATCACTGCGTGGATATGGCGTATCGAAAAGAGGTCGAAGCTGTCGATCGATCTCGACACCCGTCGATTCGACGTTCATCCAGAGGTGTTGCAGGCCTGGATAATGTTCTATGTGCACAACCCCAAGATGCGGTTCGAGCTAGGGACCGATGCTGCGGCGCAGCGACTGGCGTCCATAACGCCGTGAACAGTGGGCGGAGCACGCCACGAGCGCGACGAGTGTCCGAGTCCTGAGGTACCTTGCGACGATGAGGTGGAACCCGTTCGATAGACGGTCGGCAGACATTCGCGCCATCGACGACACCTTGGTCGGTCTCGACGCCACGGCTGCCGCGAAACAACCTGACCTTGTGCGCGAGGCAGTGAAGGCATGGCGTGGATCGGCGGTAGCGGATCCAAGTTCCCCGCGACGGGAGAAAGTTCGCCAGATCGTCGATCGGGGTCGCGGTGTCGATCACCTCGGGGCCGAGCACGCCGAGTTGCTTGCTCTCCGGTCGGCCACCCGCGGCAAGGTAGTCCACGCGGTGGTCGTACTCGCAGCCGAGATTTCGTCGTTGAGCGCGTGGACGTCGCTGGACACCGCCCACCGCATCGTCCGCATCGACTTGGTCTCGGAGGTGACTTCTGTCGTTTGGAGCGCAGGCAAGCTCGAAGCCGCATTCGTGCGGCTCGGCCCCAAACCGACGAACCACCTTGCCGACGACGCCGAAGTGCAGAAGATCTACCAAGAGCGCATCGACGCTTTGGCGGATCGTCAGCGAACACTGATCGCCCGACTCACGGCGTTACGGTCCTACCTCGACGGGCTCGTCGAAATCGACCGAGAACTTCAGAAAGTCCGCTGGATCGAGAACCACGGCACCCCCGACGACAGCGAATACGAAACCCGCGAAGGCGACGAACTGGGCTCGCTACACCTCAACGCCGCCCGGGACATGTTCGACGAGACCACCGACCGCATCGGCGCCCAACTCCGCGACGCCGTCGAGCAATTGGATCGCCGCGTCTGAGCACTCGAATCAGACAGGTACGAACGGTTCGTACTCACGAGACCGAATCCAGAGGAGAACGCCACTGCCGTCGACGGTGGAACCAGTGCAGCATCACCCCCGGGTAGTCCGGATCCGCAGGCCTGGGACCCGACCACTGCGACGCCGGCTGGAATCGAGGCATCGAAGTGTAGGACTGGGTTGTCTGCTCGTTCAAGCCGAAGGGCCTCGACGTGGATAACTGCTTCGTTGTTGAGTCGTCGTACTCGAACCCTCGGAAACGGTCAAGATTCAGTTCGCCCATCGAGAAGACGGAACGTGTACTGCCGCGACCCACAGGAGCCCGACCACCGTCGATCAGGACAACGAAAACTTCGCGCGTAGGCGCTCTGCATACGGCGCTCTCCTCTCGGACGGAACATGAACAGCGTCGTCATGACGGGTGTACAGGTGATCGTCGGTGTAGCGCGGGAAAATATGAATGTGGTGGTGCCACAGGTCCTGATTTCCGGCCGGCTCGTTGTGTTGTCTTGTCGAAACGCCGTCACATTCGTATGTTTCACGCATGACGATTGCGGCAGTCTGTACAAGATCGAAGAGCGCGTGCCCCACCGCCCGTGGCAACGTGTAGAGGTTTTCGAAGTGCTCGACCGGTAAGACAAGAAGATGACCAGGGTTGTGCGGCCACCACTTTGGCGAGATCCGCGCGAGTGCAAACTCGGTTCGTACAACAAGATCGGTTTTCGCATTGAGTTCGTCGAACTCGCCTCGGATGTACCGGCAGAACGGGCAGTTGTAGCGCGCAGGTTCATGCGTCACTGTCTCGACCTTCATTTCCCCAGTCTGTCATCGAATTATGGGTTTCCCTTTGGGAGAGGCGGGTGGGTCAAGTGCGGTGCACTGTGCTGGGCGGGTGGGACACGGTTGATTGGTTTGCTGTCAGGGTTAGTTGGAGCGGTCGGATGAGTGGAACCGATCAAGGAAGCAGTGCGTCTAATCTGGTAGCCGTACTCGACGGAGGGGGACCGTGTGCGCAGATGGATTGTGGCCGTGATTGCGGCGGCTGCCCTGCTTGGGGGGTGTGCGAGGGAGGTATCGCCGCAGGCGACGGCCGAGCCGACCCGATGGGATCCGTGCAGTATCACCCCCGAACAGATCGGGACAACCGGCTTGGATCCGGACTACCGTGAGGTCGGCTGGGGCCGAGGGATCGAAGTGCCGGACTGGGACATCTGCTCGTTCAGGCCGAAGGGGCACAACGTGCCTTACTACTTCGTAGTAAAGTCGTCGTCCAACCGCACGGTCGGGGAGGCGCGAGAGGATTCGTCCAACTTTGCAGGGCGCGATTTCGAACTCGATGGACGCGATGCGTTTCAGTACCAAACAAAGGCATCCAATGCCGTGGACTCCTGCAGCGTCGCGGTGGAAGCCGCGCCTGGCGTGGTCGTACTCTCGGTCAACGCCTTTACGGCAGACGGAGGCGTCGACCCTTGTTCTGTATTACTCGATCACGTCGATGATTTGAAATCGGCACTGCCGCGGGATAAGTAGGAGAAGCACATGAGTGTTGACGGTCAACCCCTCACGTATTGGCAATCGCTGGCCGTGGCGGCCGACAACGGCGACCTGTACCTCAACGCCGAGGCGGCCCGGGCGTGCAGCGAGTCATGCGACGCCTACATCGACCGACTCAGGGGGCACCAATCGAAAGCCACCGAGCTTTCATATGTCACCGGCTGGGGTGATTTCGATATGGGCAAACAGATCGCGCAGGTGTTTTCGCAGAAGGCTGTTGGAGGGGAGAACAACATGGTCGATGTTCTCGAGGGCCATATCGAGGTTGTCCGCCAGATGCAGGCGGTGTTCAAGAAGTTCTTCACCGACACGGTTGCTCGGGAAGAGGAGACCGCGTCGAGTTTCGAGGGGCCCAGGTAGCGGCGGAGCCTCGAAACTCGATCGACACCTTTGTCCATCCGCGCCCACCACCAGTTCCGAGCGAAAGTGGCGTTCAGTCAGTCAGACTGACCGAACGGGCCGTTCGCTCCGGAGAAAGTGCCTCAATCGACGCCTTCGTTCGCCTACGCCCACGACCAGCTTCGAGCGAAAGTGGCGTTCAATCAGTCAGGCTGACCAAAAGGACCGTTCGCTCTGGAGAAAGTGCCGGGTGGAGGCGCCTTCGTCGCCTGCACCCACGATCAGCTTCGAGCGAAAGTGGCGTTCAGTCAGTCAGACTGACCGAACGGCCCGTTCGCTCCGAAAAAAGTGCAGTGGAAAGGTTCAGCCCAGTTCGATGACGTTCAAAGCGCCGTCGGCGTGGGAGCTTCGCAGACGCTTCTTGTCGTACTTGCCGACGCTGGTCTTGGGGACTTCGTCGATGAAGGTCCAGCGTTCGGGCAACTGCCAGTGAGCAACTCGACCGTCGAGGAATTCGCGCAACTCCTCGGCCGCGACCTTTTCGCCGTCGCGCACCACGACGGCGACCAGAGGACGCTCGTCCCATTTTTGGTCGGGAACTCCGATGACCGCGGCCTCGCGCACGGCTGGATGCTCCATCACGTGGTTCTCCAGTTCCACCGACGAGATCCATTCGCCGCCGGACTTGATGATGTCCTTGGATCTGTCCGTCAGCGTCAGGTAACCGCCGGGGGAGATGGTGCCGACATCACCGGTCCGGAGCCAGCCGTCGTCGAACTTGTCATGCGCGTCGTTGCGGTAGTAACTGCCGGTGATCCATGGCCCCCGCACCTCCAGTTCGCCTACCTGCTTGCCGTCCCAGGGCAGTTCCTTTCCGCTGTCGTCGACGAGGCGAGCGCGAACCGCAGCGACGAAACGCCCCTGCGTGCAACGGAGATCGAATTCTTCCTCCGCCGACAGTCCGACGTCGGGTCGTCCCGAGGTGCCGACGGGCGAGGTCTCCGTCATGCCCCACGCCTGCGTGATGTGTATCCCGTACTTCTCGTGGAAGGCGCGCATCAGCGAAGGCGGGCAGGCACTTCCGCCGACGAGGACATCTCGCAGGCTCGATAGGTCGGCCGGATGCTCGTCGAGATGAACAAGCAGTGCCTGCCAGATCGTCGGGACGGCAGCAGCAGCCGTCGGACGCAACGTCGACATCATCTCGGCAAGGGGAGCGGGCTGCAGAAACCTGTCCGGCATGATCAACGACGCCCCGACCATCAACGCGGCGTACGGCAACCCCCACGACATCGCGTGGAACATCGGCACGATCGCCAGCACCTTGTCGGACTGCGCGAGGCCCATCGCGTCGGACATGCACGCCTGCATGGAATGCAGCCAGATGGAACGGTGCGAGTACACCACCCCCTTCGGATCACCGGTGGTTCCGGACGTGTAACACATTGCCGCAGCGGATCGTTCGTCGAGCTCCGGCCAGTCGAACTCCTCCGGGCGGCCTTCGAGGAGGGCCTCGTAGGCGAGCACTTCGATCCCGTCGGGCGCGTCGACATCAGCGGGATCGACGCCGACGACGACGAGGTGACGCACCGTCGGCATCGTCGGAAGCAAAGGCGTCAGGAGCGGCAGGAGGCTGGCGTCGGCGATGATCACCTGGTCCTCGGCGTGGTTCACGATGTAGGTGAGCTGCTCGGGGAAGAGACGAATGTTCAGCGTGTGCAGCACCGCGCCCATCGCGGGAACGGCCATGTACGCCTCCATGTGAGGCGCGTTGTTCCACATGAACGTGGCGACCCTCTGGTCGTCGTCGATCCCGATCGACCGGAGCCCATGAGCGAGCTGCGCCGCCCGCTTGCCCAGATGCTCGAACGTGACGGTCGACGGACCGTGCTCGCTCCAGGTCGTGACCTCCGCTGCCGGGTGAATCGACGTCCCGAACCGAACGAGCTGGCCGATCGACAACGGGGTGTCCTGCATGGTGCTCTTCATGAACGTTCCACTCCCAATCATTCCGTGCGCTGTGTGCTGCGCGTCACACTTGCACAATACGGACTACCGCCGAGTGCGCCCGCAGAATCGGCAGGGACTCGAGCCGGCAGCAACGAACCGATCAGCGCGTACGTTGGCATCCATGACCGCTTCGTTCCTCGCGCTCGGTGACCAGCCGTTCGTCTCGCTCACCACGTTCCGCAGATCCGGCGAGCCGGTCTCGACGCCGGTGTGGATCGGCCGCGACGGGGACGAACTGATCGTGCTCACCCCGACCGACAGCGGCAAGGTCAAACGAATCAGGAACTCGGGACGCGTCGAACTCCGCCCCTGCAACCGGCGAGGAAAGGTGCCCGACGACGCCGTCACGCACGCTGGTACCGCGCGCATCGTCACCGACGAGCCCGCGCGCCGTGCAACCGAGTTGATTCGACAGAAGTACGGCGTCGAATTTCGGATCGTGATGCTGATCGAGCGGGTGGTCGCGCGCGGACGCAAGCCCCGGGTGATTCTTGCCATCGACGGCGGGTGAATTCTCACCGAACTCGTCGCGCACGGGACTGGTTTCGAGACACCATCTCCAGCATGACGATCTTCGATACCGACGTCCTGGTGGTGGGAGCGGGCCCAGTCGGGCTGGTTCTCGCCGTCGACCTCGCTCGCCGCGGCACACGAGTGCGCGTCATCGACCGCCGCACCGAACCCACCGATGAATCCCGCGCCGTCGTCGTACATTCTCGAAGCCTGGAAATGATGGACGCACTGGGCGTCGTCGACGACATCGTGGCATCGGGACGCACGACAGTGGGAGTGCATTTCCACGCCGACGGAAAGTTGTTGGCGCAGATTCCGCTGGACACCGTCGACAGCGCCTACCCGTTCACGGTGACCACGGCACAGACGGAAACCGAAGCCGTCCTGACGAGGCGGCTGCTCGACCTGGGGGTAGAGATCCAGCGCGGGGAAGAGCTGACCGACTTCGTCCAGGACGACGACGGGGTGCGGGCAACTGTCGGAAGCGACACCGTGACGTGCCGATACCTCGTTGGATGTGACGGGGCGTCGAGCACCGTTCGTCATCACCTCGGCCTGAAGCTGCAAGGCTCGTTCGTGGGCGAGCGCTTCCTGATGGGCGACGTCGACGCCACCTACCCGTTCGACACGAGCGCGATGCACATCTTCGCGTCCGCCGGGTCGGGCCCGGCGATGCTGTTTCCGATGGTCGGCGACCGCGTCCGCGTCATCGCAGCGATCGACGCATCCGAATCCGGGCGGGCGCCGTCGTTGGATTGGTTGCAGCGCCTGTGCACTCAGCGAGGGCTCGGCGTGGACCTGCGCTCGCCCCGGTGGCTGACGACGTTCGAGATCCATCACGCGCAGGTGCCGAGGTACCGGACCGGCAGGGTCTTCCTCGCCGGCGACGCCGCCCACGTGCACAGTCCCGCGGGCGGGCAGGGCATGAACACCGGGATGCAGGACGCATTCAACCTCGGCTGGAAACTCGCAGCAGCGACGAGAGGGAACGCGTCGGAACTGCTTCTCGACAGCTACCACGACGAGCGGCATCCCGTCGCTGCACACGTCATCGCGGAGACGACGACCTTGACCACCGCGGCCACCGTCGAATCCAAAGTCGTTCGGACCGTGCGCAACAAGGTGCTGCGCATCGTGGCGGGAACCAAGTTCGCACAGCACCGGATCGCCGACGAGATGGAGGAATTCACCGTCGCCTACCACGGCAGCCCGATCGTCCGGCAAGGCGTGCACGGACATGTGGCACCCGGTGACGCGGCGCCGCCGGTCGTCGGAACCGAGTTGTGGCACAGCCTCGCTCGGGCACATCGGGAGCATCCGAACGACCACCTGCTGGTCGCCGGCACCCCCTCGATGTCGGTGCCCGGCACGACTCCCGTCGTCGTCGACGATCCCGAGCGCAAGATCGCGCAGCGGTACGGGCTCAAGACACCCGACGGTGTGGTTCTCGTGCGGCCCGACGGCTACGTCGGCGCCATCTCGCCTCTAGGCGACCGTGCGCCGATCGACGCCGCGCTGGCCCTGCTCTGAACAGCGGGCGACTGCCTCAGAGATCCCTCAATCTCGGCCGGTACGGTGACGCCCGGTAGCGTCGGGCGGAGATCGGGAGTTCGTTGAGAAAGAAGTTGTGGCGCGTGGCGGTCGGCCTCGTCGTCGGCGTGCTCGCCGTTGTCCTCGCGTCTGCGGCATGGGTGGCGACCGTGTCCTTCGGGCGGGTGCACGACGCCGCCGACGCACCCCCCGCGCCGGTGGTCATCGTCCTCGGATCCCAGGTGCGCGACGGCAAGCCGATGAAGTACCTGGAAGGTCGGCTCGACGCTGCTGTGTCGCTGTTCGAGTCCGGTCGAGCCCGCGCGGTTCTGGTCTCCGGTGATGCGAACGGTCGGTCCGGCAACGAAATCGCTGCCATGACCGAATATCTCGTCGACGCCGGAATCCCGTCCGACAGGATCGTCGGCGACGACTACGGCCTCGACACCTACGACACTTGCTGGCGCGCCGCGACGACCTTCGGGGTCGAGAAGGCACTCGTCGTCAGTCAAGGCTTGCACGTGTCCAGAGCTGTCGCGCTGTGCCGGGACGCAGGCATCGACGTCGACGGGGTGGACGCAGAATGCGAATGCAACCGACTCGCGGTGCTACGGAACTTCGGTCGCGAGTGGCTCGCACGGCCCAAAGCCGTGCTGGACCTACTGTCCGGACGCGAGCCTGCCGTCGTGAGCCCCGCCACCGACGAATTGACGGTCACGACGCGTTGACGACAAAATCTCCCCGCGCCCGAGAGTGATGGTGACATCCGCGCGATCCGCATCGTCGGCGTCGTGAGTGGCCATGACCACCACGGCGCCGCGGGCCGCCTCGTCGTCGACGACGCTGTTGATGATCTCGCGGGCCTCCGCGTCGAGACCCGTCGTCGGCTCGTCCAGAAGAACCAGATCTCCATGCTCGACGAGCGCCTGCGCCAGCAGCGCCCGCTGACGCTGCCCACCGGACAACTCCGCCAACCGTCGCGACCGCAGATCGGTCAGTTTCAATCGATCGATGGCCTCGTCGACGGCACGGCGATCCGCGGCACTGGCCCGACCGAGGATTCCGCGACGTGGCCACGTCCCCATCGCAACGACCTCGCCGACGGTGACAGCCATCCGATCGTTGACGTCACTGCGCTGCGGAACGTAACTGATACGTCTGTGTCGAATGTCGACAGCGCCCGACGCGGGCTCGACGATGCCTGCAAGAGATTGCAACACGGTCGATTTGCCGGAACCGTTGTGACCGACGAGAGCGGTGACGGTGCCTGGCTCGAACGACGCACTGACGTCGTGGAGGGCAACGGTGTTGCCGTACCGGACGGTCAGGGATCGAACAGACACGGATTCGCTCACGACAACCATTATCGCATAGGGTTCCAGGCCGTGGACTGGCTACTCGACCCCTTCGCTGTCTCGTTCGTACAGCGCGCCCTCTGGGCAGGCATGCTCGTATCGATACTGTGCGCGCTCGTCGGAACATGGGTCGTGTTGCGCGGCATGGCATTCCTGAGCGATGCCGTGTCGCACGGAATGCTGCCCGGCGTCGCGATCGCGTACCTCCTCAGCGCGAACCTGCTCATCGGAGCGGCAGTGAGTGCCGTCGTCATGATCGGCGGCGTCGCCTGGGTCTCCCGCAACTCCCGACTGTCCGAGGACACCGGAATCGGACTGCTCTTCGTCGGCATGCTCGCACTCGGCGTAGTGATCGTCTCCCGCGCGAGATCATTCGCCGTCGACCTGACATCCTTCCTCTTCGGCGACGTCCTCTCCGCCACCCACGCGGACCTGGTATTCCTCGTCATCGCAGCCGCCGTCGCACTCGTCGTCTCCGTCGTCGCCTACCGCCCCTTCGTCGCCATGGTCTTCGACGAACGCAAAGCCCACACCTTCGGATTCCGGCCCCGCCTCGCACACGTCGTACTCCTGGCCCTGGTCGTCCTGGCCGTCGTCGCATCCTTCCGAATCGTCGGAACACTCCTCGTCTTCGGCCTACTCGTCGCACCCTCCGCCACGGCCTACCTCTTCGGGCGATCCATCGTGCAGTCGATGATCATCGCCACCCTCCTCGGCTGGTCCGCCACCATCACCGGACTCCTCGTCTCCTGGCACGCCAACACCGCCGCCGGCGCCACCATCGCCGGCCTGGCCGTACTCCAATTCTTCCTCGTCGCCATGGGCAAATCCGCACTCTCGCGCACCCGTCCCTCGGAAATCCCGAACGTGTCCGCGGGCGCACTTTCTCGGACCGAATGAACCGTTCGGTCACTCAGAGTGACTGAACGCCACGTTCGCTCCGAGCGGGGTGGTGGGTGCGGACGAACGAGGGTGCACTATTTCGGAGCGAATGAACCGTTCGGTCACTCAGAGTGACTGAACGCCACGTTCGCTCGGACCGGGGTGCCAACCGGGGCGCTATGGGGTCGGCTTGGGGAATGGTTTAACATAAACGACAATCGTTATCATTTCTGCTCCGAGGAGTTCTGTGTTCGCCCGTAAAACCGTTCTGACCATTGGCATTGTTGCCCTGACTGCTGCTGGGTGCGGTAGCAGCGATGATGCTGCACCTGTTGTGGAGGAAACCGGCACTGCTCGGGCGGGTAGTGACCTGGCTGCGGAGGCTGGGTCGACCGAGGTCGAGGGTCCGGAGCCTCGGCTCGTTGTCGCCGACGCCGACTCCGGGCGCATCGAGGTTGTCGATCTCGCCACCGAGGAGTCCGTCCACACGTTCGATGTCGGGAACGCGTCGAGCATCACGACCATCAACGGTCGCTATGCCGTCGCGACCGATGACGAGCATGCGCATCTGCTCGATCCCGGCTCGTGGACCATCGACCACGGCGACCACACGCATTCGTACGTCAAGGATCCCGTCGACATCGGCTCGCTCGACGGCGCCGAGCCCGCGCATGTCATCGCCGGCGACCGGAAGGTGTCGGTGTTCTTCGACGGCGCCGGGCGTGCGGATGTCGTCGACTTCGATTCGTTGAGCAAGGCCGAGTCGACGGTTGCGACGACGATCGAGTCCAACGCTCATCACGGCATCGCGGTTCCGCTGTCCGATCACTTCGTGGTCTCCACCGGTGGGACGGAGGAGGACCTGCCGACGGGTCTCGAATTGCGTGACAGCTCGGGTGACGTCGTTCGTCCGCTGGACGCGGCGTGCCCGGAGATGCACGGGGAAGCGGTGTTCTCCAACTACTTCGTCGTCGCCTGCGAGGACGGTGTGCTGAAGGTGGATGCATCGGCGGACTTCGCGACGACGAAGTTCCCGTACCCGTCGCCCGACGCTCGGGCATGGTCGTTCGCTCATGGTTCGCGGGGCGCCCTCGTTGCCGCACCGACGGAGACCGGGGTGCTTGTACTCGACACGAGGTCGGGGGAGTGGGTGCAGGCCAGGACCGCCGACGAGGCGCTGTCGGCGGGAGTGTCCAGCGACGGCAAGACCGTGTTCTCCGTGCAGGCGGACGGTACGTTCCGTGTGTTCGACGCGGTGACCGGCGCCGAAACGTCGTCGACGCCCGTGGTTCGACCGACGGCCGACGACGGCGACGCGCCCGAACTTCAGGTCGGCGGTACCCGCGCCTACGTGTCCGATCCCGTGGCCAGGACAGTCACCGAGATCGACTACCGCGACGGCGGTCGCGTCGCGCGAACCTTCGACTTCGACTTCGCGCCCGCATCGATCGGTGTGATAGGCGCATGAAAAAGCTTCTGCTGGCGGTCCTCCCGGCCGCGCTGATTCTGGCGGGCTGCTCGGGTGCGGACTCGTCGGGCACACCGACGATCGTGGTGACCACCAACATTCTGGGCGACATCACCTCTAGCATCGTCGGAGACCAGGCCGACGTGCTGGTGCTCATGCCGCCCAACTCGGATCCGCATTCGTTCGAGATCTCCGCAGCGGAGGCTGCGCGGGTGGAATCGGCGGATCTGTTGATCGCCAACGGGCTCGGGCTGGAGGAAGGCGTCGCCAAGACGATCGACGCAGCACGGGCGAACGGCACCGACATTCTCGAGGTCGGCCCCGGCGTCGACCCCATCGACTACGTCTCCGGGCAGTCGTCGGGCGCCGCGGATCCCCACATCTGGACGGATCCGGAGCGTATGCGCACGGCTGTCGGGCTGATCAAGGATGCGGTGACCGAGTCGCTGGACGGTGTGGACGTCGAGGCTGCCGCACAGGACTACGACGCCCAGCTCGTCGAGTTGGACGGGCGCATGCAGGAGCGGTTCGCGCCGATCGTCAATCGCAAGTTGGTGACGAACCACCACGTGTTCGGTTACCTCGCAGACCGTTACGACTTCGAGGTCATCGGTGCAGTCATCCCGAGTGGCACGACGCTCGCATCTCCGAGTGCGTCCGACCTGTCGGATCTCGCGGGCACCGTGCGCGACGCGGGCGTGCCCACCATCTTCGTCGATTCGTCCCAGCCCGACAGGCTGGCGCAGGTCATGGCGTCGGAAGCAGGAGTCGACGTCGACGTCGTGAAGCTGTTCACCGAGTCGCTGGGGGACGAGAACTCGGATGCACCGACGTATCTCGACATGATGGACTTCAACTCGACCGCCATCGCTGCGGGACTGCGCTGACCCACACCTGCGTGTGCGTGCCACGGTGCGCACACGCAGGTGAAAGTGCTTGTCACACATGCATTTGTGCGCACTATAGGCTTTGACAATCATTTGCATGTACCTGTATTTCTTTGGAACATGATGAACAACCGCACCACTCGATCGCTCGGCGCCGTCGTTGCGCTGGGCACCTCGGTTGCCTTGTTGGCAGCCTGCTCCTCTTCTTCCGATTCGACCGACAGTGAAACCAGCGAAAGCTCGGCCGCAGCTGCACCCGTGTCCAATTCCGCTGCGACGCCGCGCTTGACGGTCAGCTACGACGGCGGCGTCCTGGTCCTCGACGCTGCCACTCTCGAGACCGTCGACGACGTCACCGGTATCGACGGCTTCACGCGGCTCAACCCCGCCGGCGACGGCCGTCACGTCTTCGTCAGTGGCTCAGGTGCTTTCACTGCGCTCGATGCCGGTACCTGGACCTCGGGTTCGGAACACTTCACGTCGACGCCGGCGCTCACCGACGTCAAGTTCGACGCCACCACACCGGGGCATGTCGTCCGGCACGACGGCAAGACCGTTCTGTTCGACGACGGTACCGGCAAGGTCGAGATCTTCGAATCCGCTGCGCTGCTCGAGGGTGAGAAGCCCGAGACCGACACCTACACCACACCCGAGGCGCATCACGGTGTCGCGGTGGAACTCTCGGATGGTGCACTGCTCACCACCCTCGGAAACGAGGACGAGCGCACCGGCATCGTCGTCCTGGACGCCGACCGCAAGGAAGTCGTCCGCAACGAAGAGTGCCCGGGTGTGCACGGTGAGGCTGTTGCAGCCGACGAGACCGTCGTGGTCGGCTGCCAGGACGGGCTGCTCATCTACCGTGACGGTGCGATCACCAAGGTCCAGAGCCCGGATGCATACGGCCGCATCGGCAACCAGGCCGGCGACGAGGACTCGCCGGTTCTGCTCGGCGACTACAAGGTCGATCCCGACGCTGAGCTCGAGCGTCCGACTCGTGTTTCGCTGACCGACACCGTGAGTGGTGAACTCACGCTCGTCGATCTCGGAACCAGCTACACCTTCCGCTCGCTCGGACGCGGACCGGCAGGCGAAGCAATCGTACTCGGCACCGACGGTGCGCTCCACGTCATCGATGTGAACAGCAAGTCCGTCACGCAGACCATCCCCGTCGTCGACGCGTGGGAAGAGCCGGTCAAGTGGCAGGAGCCGCGCCCGGCGTTGTTCGTCCACGAGGGAACCGCCTTCGTCTCGGACCCGGCGAAGAACTCGGTCCACGCCGTGGACCTGTCCACGGGTGAGGTCACCCAGACGGGCGAGCTCGCCCACACACCCAACGAGCTGACGGGTGTGACCGGCTAGATCCTTGCAGGCGCAACATCGGACGAACCATGCCCGGTGTCGGTGATAAATCACCGACACCGGGCTTGTTCGTTGTCGAAGGACCCTTCCCATCCGGACGAAGTGTGTGTAACTTTGGTTACCAGCAAGCATGATTGTTTCCGAGTGGATGGGCTGCCACCAGGCGTATCGCCGGTGACGGACGGGAAGAGGATCGCATGGTTACAGTTACCGGCAAGAGCACGTCACGTGCAGGCGGGTCTACCAGGCTTCCGGTCGAGACGTACCGCGAGATGCTCGATGTCCTGTCCGAAGGTTCGGTGCCGGAACTTCGACCCCTACCGAGACATCGACTGGGACAGCGAAGAGTTCCAGATGTTCTCGCACGATCCGCGGTGGATACTGCCGAACTACCATCCGCTCGGCGGGACTGCGTGGTATCAGCAACTGCCGCGCGGACGGCAGATCGAGGTCGGACACCACATCCAGATCAACTCGGTCAAGGTCGGCGCCGCGTTCGAGAGCATCCTCATCCGCGGAATGATGCAGTTCATCATGAAGATGCCGAACAACTCGCTCGAGTTTCGGTACTGCCTCCACGAGATCACCGAGGAGTGCAACCACATTCAGATGTTCCAGGAGTTGGTCAACCGATCCGGGGCCGACGTGCCGGGAATGCGCACCGACTTCCGTCTCGCTTCACCGACGATGGGCATGTTGGGCGCGGCGTTTCCCGTCGTGTTCTTCATCGGAATCCTCGCGGGCGAAGAGCCGATCGACCACTGGCAGAAGGAAGTCATCCGGCAGGGCAAGGATGTTCCCCCGGCGATGTTGCGCACCATGGAGATTCACATCGCTGAGGAAGCGCGCCACATCTCGTTCGCGCACCACTTCCTCCGTCAGCACTACCCGAATCTCGGCAGAATCAACAAGTGGCTCGTCTCGGTGTCGACGCCGATCATCATGCGCTGGCTCGCCGGCGTGATCATGGCGCCGCCGCGCAGACTGGCCGCAGACCTGGACATTCCACGTTCGGTCGTCAAAGAGGCGTACTGGGGTGGCCCGGTGGGCAGCAACCAACTGCAGTCCTACTTCGGCGACGTCCGAATGCTGGTCGACGAGATCGGCATGACCAACCGCACGGCCAAGTACCTGTGGAAGAAGCTCCGCATCGACGGCTCGGTCTCCCGATTCCGCGGCGAGCCGGACCGTTCCGCACTCGACTGAGCCACCGCGTATCGCGACGAAATATCAGAGTTTTGCTCGAGCTCGCCACACGCCCACTCGCGCAATCAGCAGATGATTACCGCAGAGTGTCCATCTGGCGGTAGGAATCCCCCAGGTGGTCGAGGTGCTTTCGCATCAGGTCCATCGCGCCCATGGAATCGCCGTCGGCGACGACGTCGAGAATCGCGCGATGGTCGTGGTCGACGCACGTCCAGAAGCCGTCCGGGGCGTGGTCGCGGCCGAATCTGCCCGACAACACCCGGAAGACGGGTGCAGTGATCAACTCGAGCAGCGGGTTCTGGGCGGCGCGGAGCAGGACCAGGTGGAACTCCTGATTCTTGGTGAACGTTTCCGGACCCTGGGCGTCGGTGGGGTCGAAGATCGTCTGGCGTAGCTGCGCGATGTGCTCGTCGGTGCGACGGAACGCGGCGATTCCCGCGGCCGGCACCTCCATAAGGTTGCGCACCTCCATGAGCTGATCCACGGTCACGGTCTCCGCGGCTGCCATCAAGGCGACGCCCGTTTCCAGGTGGGCACTGATGTGCCCGACGGTGGGGGCCGAGACGAAGCTGCCGCCGGTGACTCCGCGCGTCGTCTGAATGAGATTCTGGCTGGCCAAAGACCTGAGTGCTTCGCGAATGGTGCTCCTGCCGACCCCGAACTCTGCGGTCAGCTCGGCATCCCCGGGCAGCCGTTGACCTGGTTGAAGTTCTCCCGACAGGATGCGCTCACGCAAATGCGTGGCGAGGACTGCATACGCAGGTCCGCTTTTCGGCACCGTATCGGTCACGTCGAGGTCCTCACTGTCCGTTCGTCGCATAGTTCGGTCGCATAGTCCGGTTGCCGATGAGCCTAACCTCTGGAACGCGGACCGCTGGTCGAATCATCGGTTCTTTTGCAGTGACATGCCCTAGCCGAACCAGTGGAGGACGCTCGCCAGGGTCTCTGTAAAGCGGAAACATCAGAGGTATTGCGTTCGCCGGGATCGGCGGGCACTATGACTCGTGTCACCTTGCATCAGTGATCCACGACACTCGCAAGGTCGAAAGAGCCTACTCAGCACCTCTCCGCTCCACCGTGGGCGCCGGCAGAAACGGAAGCTTTGATGAAACGAATTGGAGTCGATGTCGGAGGAACGTTCACCGACCTCGTGCTGTGGGACGACGACGGCACCGTCGTGGTGCACAAGACGCCGTCGACCAATCACGATCCCTCCATCGGCACCATGGACGGCATCGCCGTTCTCGCCGAACGAGCGGGGATCGATCCGTCGGAGATCGACATGTTCTTCCACGGTACGACGGTGGCGACGAACATCGTGCTCGAGCACAACGGATGCGACGTCGGCATGATCACCACCGAGGGTTTCCGCGACCTTCTCCACATCGCCCGCAAGAAGCGCCCGCTCAATTACTCGAACTACCAGGACCTTCCGTGGCAGAAGTGGCAATTGGTGCCGCGCCGTAACCGGCGCGTCGTACCGGAACGCATCGATGCCGCGGGCACCGTCCTGACTCCGCTCGACGAGGACGCCGTACGCGAGCAGGTGCGCCTGCTGAAGCAGCGCGGAGTGCAGGCGATCGCTGTCGCGTTCCTGCACTCCTACCGCAACCCGACGCACGAGCAACGTGTCAAGGCGATCATCGCCGAGGAATTCCCCGGTGTGTTCGTCTCGCTCTCCAGCGAGGTCGCACCGCAATACCGTGAGTACGAGCGCTTTTCGACGGCTGCGCTGAACGCATTCATCGGCCCGAAGACCTCCAAGTACATCGCGAACCTGGCAGGCAAGGCGCGGGATGCCCAGGTCGGCGAGGACGTTCACCTGATGACCTCGGCGGGCGGCCTCGTGACATCGCGCAGCGCAAGCGAGATCCCGGTGTCGCTGCTGACAAGTGGTGTCATCGCCGGTCTGCTCGGCGGATGCGCAATCGGCAAGGCGTCGGGATATCCGAGCGTCATCACCCTCGACGTCGGTGGCACCTCCGCCGACGTCGGCGTGGCACCCGACGGCGCACTGCGCATGAAACACCTGCTCGACACCCGCATCGGTGACTACCACGCCATGGTGCCGATGGCCGAGGTCGACACCATCGGTGCCGGTGGTGGATCCATCGCTGTCGTCGACGACGGTGGCATGTTCCGCGTCGGGCCGCGCAGTGCGGGAGCAGTGCCGGGTCCTGCCTGTTACGACCGCGGCGGCACCGAACCAACCTCGACCGACGCCATGGTCTCGATGGGCTGGCTGCGCGAGAACAGTTTCCTGTCCGGCACCATGGAAGTGAAGCCCGAACTCGCCCGTGAGGCCATTCAGTCCCACATCGCGGACAAGCTCGGCACCCCGCTCGACGAAGCGGCAATGGGCATCTTCAAGATTCTGGCGCACTCGATGACCGAGGCCATCAGCCTGCACTCCGTGCGCAAAGGGTATGACCCACGCGACTTCTCGCTGATCGCCGAGGGCGGCGCCGGGCCTCTGTTCGCATGGCAGATCGCCGACCAACTCGGTATCCCTCGCGTGATCGTGCCGGGCCACCCCGGCATCACCTCGGCCGTCGGGCTCCTGACCACCGACATCCGTTACGAGGTGCCCACGACGGTGTGGACGTCGTCGGCCGACCCGGACATCGAACTGGTCGCGTCGCAGATGGAACGGTTGTCCCAACAGGCGATCGCGCAGCTCGAAGCCGACGGCGTTGCCGCCGAGAACATCTCGCTCGAACGTAGCGTCGACTGTCGGTACGTCGGCCAGGGTTACGAACTTCGCGTCCAGGCACCCGACGGCGCCATCGACGACGTGTGGATCAAGACCACCGCCGAGGCGTTCCACGAAGCCCACGGCCGAACCTACTCACAACGCTTCGACGACAAGCCTGTGCAACTCATCAACATCAGGGTCACCGGCGTCGGCGCGGTTCCTCACGTCCGCATCGCCGACATCGAGAAAGGCGGCGCCGACGCGTCGGCCGCGATCAAGACCACGACGCAGGCTCTCTTCTGGGCCGACGAGACAGCCAAACCCGAGTGGGTGGAGACGCCGGTCTACGAGCGATCGCTGCTGCTCGCCGGCAACACGTTCGACGGGCCCGCCATCGTCGAACAGTTCGACTCGACCACCATCGTCGGTATGAATCAGCGCGCAGAAGTCGACGCCGTCGGCCACATCATCATCGAGAGGAAATCCGCATGAGCAAGGCGCTGATGCCCAAGACCGGAGTGTCACTCGCCGGTGAGGCAACACGAACGTGGAACGACGTCGAGGTCGACCCGATCACGTTGCGTGTCATCGGTGGTGCACTGCAGTCCATGGCCAAGGAAATGGCGCAGGTCCTCTACCGAATGGCCTATTCGAGCCTCATCCGCGAGTCCGAGGACCTCGGCGCGGGCATCTTCGACGTCAACGGACGAGAGCTCTGCGAATCGGATTCCACACCCATGCACTGCGGTTCGATTCCCGCCTACATCCGCGGAGTCAACCGTCGGCTCGCGGGAACGTACAAGCCGGGCGATGTCATCCTGCACAATCATCCCTACCACGGGGCGGCGCACTCGCCGGACTACGGCGTGATCATCCCCATCTTCTGGCAGGGCGAACACATCGGCTTCGCCGGCTGTACAGGTCACGTATCGGATGTCGGGGGAAACTTCCCGGGACTGTGCATGGATGTCGTCGACGTCTGGGCCGAAGGCAAACTCATGGACTCCATGAAGATCTACGAGGCCGGAGTACGCAACGACTACCTGATCCAGCACATCCTCGACAACGTGCGCACGCCGGAGCAGAACCGCGGCGACCTCGAAGCCCTCATCGCCTGTTCGCGGATCGGAGAGAATCGATTCACCGAGCTACTGGAGAAGTACGGCCTCGACACCGTCATGAGTGCCGGTGAGCGGTGGATGGACTACTCGGAGAAGATGCTGCGCAACAAGATTCGGGAGATACCCGACGGCAGCTACTCCGCGCCCATCGGCTACCTCGACGACGACGGCAAGAACCGCGGTGAACCGCTAGCGGTGGCCGTGCGAGTCCAGGTCGACGGCGAGGACATCCTCATCGATCTCACCGGGTCCAACAGTCAGGTGCCGACGGCGTTCAACGTCCCGTTCGAGGGTTCCGTTCTACCCGTGGCTGTCTCGGCCATCCGCACGATTCTGCTCGACGAGGACGTCACCGAGGAATTCGTGCCGCAGAACGACGGGTGCTTCCGTCCCGTCAAGGCATACGCACCCGAGGGAACCATCTTCAATCCGGACTTCCCGGCGTCGTGCTTCGCTCGCTTCTCCCAAGTCAATCGAGTGTTCGACTCGATCAACCTGGCGCTTGCACCAGTACTTCCCGATCACGCCGTCGCCGGTTCGTCCGCCGCGCTGTGCGCGATCGCGTACTCCGGGATCGCGCCGGACGGCGAATCCTATTGGGTCTACATCGAAATCAACGAGGGATCCTACGGCGGCCGGAACGGCAAGGACGGGATGGATGCCGTCGACGCGTTGATGGCCAACACCCGAAACAATCCGATCGAGGAACTCGAGCTCAATCACGCGATGCGGGCTCTGCGATACGAACTGCGTGACGAGGCCCCCGCTCCCGGGCAGTGGCGCGGCGGCATCGGCAGCGTACGCAAGTGGCTCATGGAGACCGACACGTTCCTCGGCTCGGAAGCAGACAATCGCTCCGACGCCCCGGCCGGCGCGCTGGGCGGGCACAACGGTGTGTCCGGATCCTTCACCCGCAACGCCGGGACCGATCGCGAGGAAGTGCTGTACTCCAAGGTCACTCAGGAAACCATCCGGGCCGGCGACACCCTGGAGATCAAACTTCCGTCGGGCGGCGGTTTCGGAAATCCCTTCGAGCGTGACCCGTTCCAAGTGCTCAGCGACGTGTGGGACGAGTACCTGACCGAGGAAGACGCGCGACGTGACTACGGTGTGGTCGTGAACACCGAGGACTGGACCGTCGACGAGGAAGCAACTGCGGGCCTGCGCGCCGGGAGCGCGGCCTGACCGATCTCGGCGCGGTCATCACCTGGTGTGACCGCGCCGGGTCAGGCACCGGCCCCGTGGCCGGGATGAGAATCGGCGTCAAGGACAACATCGACGTCGACGGTGTGGCCACCACGTGCGCATCGAGATTCTTCGACGGGCACGTGGCGAATCGCGACGCGGAGGTCGTCGCTCGACTGCTCGCCGCGGGCGCTCGGATCACTGCGAAGCTGAACATGGCCGAGTTCGCGGTCGGCGTCACCTCGCAGAACACCGCGGCCGCCGTCCCTCGGAATCCGTGGGACACGAGCCGGGTACCCGGTGGCTCCAGCGGGGGATCGGGATCCGCTGTATCCGCGGGACTCGTCGACGCATCGCTGGGAACCGACACCGGAGGTTCGGTCCGGTTGCCGGCGTCGGCGTGCGGTGTCGTCGGACTCCGGCCGACCTGGGGAGCGATCAGCAACGACGGTGTGTTCCCGGTCAGCGAGGAGTTCGACACCGTCGGGCCGATGGCACGGACGGTCGACGGTGTTGCCCGGCTGTTCACCGTCCTCGCCGACCACCCGGGATCGGCTGCACCGACAACCCGGCGGATAGGTGTTCCCACCACGTTCTTCACCGACGACGTCGACAACGGTGTCGCCGACGCCGTCCACGTTGCAACCCGAGTTCTGGGAACCCTCGGCTACGACATCGTGCCGATCGAGATCCCGGGCGTCGCCGACGCCCAGGACATCGTCTACACCATCGTCTACTCGGACCTGGCGCACCGGCACCGAGCCCGCGTGGACCGACAACCGGAACTGTTCCAGCCCGCGACACTCGAAAGAATCTCCCTCGGGCTGAGCATCTCCGATGCCCAACGGGCGGCCGCCGTCCGCGGTCGAACGGAGTATCGCACCGGACTGAAGAAGGTGTTCACGGACGTGGACGTGGTGCTCACCCCCACGATGCCGGTGGACGTTCCCCGCATCGACGGGGGAGACGACGTCGTCGCCCAGTCTCGCCGGATGGGTCAGTTCAGTTACCCCTGGTCACTGCACGACGGTCCCACTCTTGCTGTTCCCGTCGGATTCCACTCCGGCTCGGGTATGCCGGTGGGAATGCAGCTCACCGCCGCCGCCCACCACGAACAGCAGCTGTTCGACATGGGTTCGCGCTATCAGGCGGCGACGGACTGGCACACCCACTCACCTGGGTGAGCTGGAGCGTATGGTTGTAGATACTTTATGAAGTATCTACAAAGGAAGTAACCATCATGTCCGTGTTGGAAGCCCAGCGTTACGTCCATGTCGTTGCTCCGCACCAAGCGGAGACCGTGGACGAGGCACGCGCACCCGAGCCGGCGGACGACGGCGTGGTCGTGGACATCAGGTACTGCGGGATCTGCGCGACCGACACCCACGGGTACTCGTCGGCTGCCCTGCCCCCGGCTGTGTTCGGCCACGAGTGGACCGGAACGGTCTCCGCGATCGGCAAGGACGTCACGACCGTTGCTGTCGGGCAGCGGGTCGTCGGCGGAGTGGGCCCAGCATGCGGGCGGTGCCCTCAGTGCACGGCAGGACACGCAGCGCACTGTGATCTGGCGTTCGCCGAGGCCAACGGAATCACCGACGACGCACCGGTGCACGGCGGATTCGGCACCACGCTGACCGTCTCGGCCCGTCGCGTGGTCGCGGTGCCCGACGCGCTCACGGACGAGGAAGCCGCACTCGTGGAACCGGCGACCGTGACTTTCCATGCAGTGAAGCGGACCGCCATGACGCTCGGATCGACCGTGGTGGTGCAGGGAGCCGGGCCCATCGGCTTGCTCACGGCGCAGCACGCCCGCAACGCCGGTGCCGGCCGGGTGATCGTCTCCGAACCGTCACCGCATCGCCGCGAGCAGGCGACGCGGCTCGGGTTCACCGACGTGGTGGAACCGGCCGACCTCGATCGCGTGCTGCGCGGAGCAACCAACGGACTCGGTGCCGACGTTCTCTTCGAATGCACCGGAGTGGCAAGTCTTCTCCAGCCGTCGGCACAGTTGGTTCGTCGGGGTGGAGTGCTGTCGCTGCTGGGCTACCCGGGAACGGACTCGCAGGTGAGCTACGGCGACTGGCAGAGTCGCGAGCTCACGGTCATCGGATCGCTGGCGTACTCCCACGAGGACTTCGTCGGGTCGATGACCGCGATCGCCGAGAAGCGACTCGATGTCGCGTCTCTGCACACCGGCACGATCGGGCTCGGGGAGTTGACCGACATGTTCGTCGAGCTGGATTCGGGACAGAGCACCCACGCGAAGGTCTTGGTCGATCCTCGCCGCTAGCGCCTTGTGTGAGTGGAAATGTGTCCTCCAGGACACATTTCCACTCACCTAGGGTCAGTCGGCGTTCGTCGTCGCGCCCAGGAGGTCGCGAACCCGATTGGCGACGGTGATGAACTCCGGCTGTTCCATGGTGGAGCTGTAATCTCGCTCGACAGGGAGGTCGACGTCGAGGATTTCGACGATCCGGCCGGGTCGCGGGCTCATCACGACGACCCGATTGGCCAGGTACACGGCCTCGGCCACGGAGTGCGTCACCAGCATCACCGTCGTTCCGGTTTCGCGCCAGATGCGATGCAACTCGACGTTCATCTTCTCTCGGGTGAGAGCGTCGAGAGCGCCGAACGGTTCGTCCATCAGCAACACTTCGGGCTCGTGCAGCAGGGCGCGGCACAGCGAGACTCGTTGCTGCATACCGCCGGACAGTTCGTGGGGGAGTGCGTTCTCGAAACCACTGAGGCCGGTCATCTCGATCAGCTGGTCGGCTTTCGCGGCTGTCTGCTTGCGGTTCATGCCACGCATCTCGCCCTGCAGCAGGATGTTCTTGCGGACGGTCCGCCATTCCAGAAGTGCGGCGCGCTGGAACACGTAACCGATGCCCCGCTGCGGCCCCTTCACCTGCTTGCCGCGCAGGCTCACACTGCCGGAACTCGCATTGGTCAGTCCGGCAACAACTTTGAGCAGCGTCGATTTGCCGCATCCCGACGGTCCGGCGATGGAGACGAACTCTCCTTCTCCTACCGTGAGGTCGACATCGCTGAGCGCTGTCACGTCACCTCGTTTGGAGGAGAAGCGGACGCTCAGGTCGTCGACGGCCACTGCGGTGTCGGTCAGGACGGTTTTCGGTCGATCGAAGGTGGCGGTCATGTCCTTACCTCACTGCTCGGTGGTCGTGGTGAAGGTGGAATCCCAGTACTTCGACGGCTCGTCGGCGCTCTCGAGGAGGCCGGCGTCGGAGAGAACGGTGATCGTGGACACCCAGTCCTCTTCGGAGTTGACGCCCGGCGCGTTGCCTTCGGTGTTGGGGGTGGTGAGCAGCGGGATGGTTTCCTGCCACTGCTGCAGCAATACCGACTCGGGCGGGGTCTGCGGGTCCTTGCCGACCATGGAGGCCACTGCCGCCTCGGGGTTGGCGATGGCGGCTTCGAAGGACTCGGTGGTGGCGTCGACCATGGCCTGGACCAACTCAGGGGAGCGTTCGATGGTCGACTCGTTGGCGATGAGACCGTTGCTGAAGAAGTTCAGGCCCGCGTCGGAGTACTTCAGGTACCGCATCTCGCGGCCACTCTTGTTCGCGATGTTGGGGCCCTGATCGTGTGCGAAGCCGATCAAACCGTCCACCTGGCCGGACAACATGGCGGCAACCTTGCCTGCGGAGTCGAGGCTCTGCTGGGACACCGAACTCTCCTCGACGCCGACGGCATCGAGATAGATGGGGAACGTGGTCGTCGGCGCATCGCCCGCGGAGACTGCGATGGTCTTGCCGGCGAGGTCGGCCGTGGTCTGGATGGGGCCGTCGGCGTAGACCTGGACGGCCGAGGGGGTGGTCTGCAGGAAGACGCCCACGCTCTTGATCTGTACACCCTTGTCGATGTTGGACAGGACGGCCGCGGAGTCGGCCCAGCCGAAGTCGGTCTGGTTGGATCCCGCTGCCTGCGCGGTCTTGGTCGAGCCCTGGCCGGCGGTGATGGTCAGATCGATGCCGTGCTTGGCGAAGATCCCCTCCTGGACGCCGTAGTAGAACGGGGCGTGCTCGCCGTAGGGGTACCAGTTGAGCATCAGTGATGTCGCCGTGGTTTCACCGTCGGTGCCGGGAGCCTTCTCCTCGGCGCCGCCTCCGCTGCAACCGGCGAGTACGAGGGACGATGCGGCGGCCGCCGCGATGACGAGTTTTCCGAGTTTCATTCGATTTCTCCGATGTGTCAGACGGCGGACGCGGATGCAGTGGATCGACGCGACGCGTGCCAGGGGATGAGGAACTTCTCTGCGATCTCGATGATCATGAAGAGGATGATGCCGAGGGCGGACATGATGATCAGCGCCGCGAACAACATTGCGGTGTCGATGTTTCCGTTCGCCTGGAGGATGACGTAGCCGAGTCCTTCGTTGGCCCCGACGAATTCACCGACGACCGCTCCGGTGACGGCGAGTGTCGCGGCGATCTTCAGTCCGGACATCAACTGCGGCAACGACGCCGGGAACCGGACCTTGGCGAAGGTCTTCCATTTGCTGGCGCCCATCGTGGAGGTGAGTTCGAGGATCTCGGGGTCCACCGAACGCAGCCCGGCCATGCCGGCGATGACGATGGGGAAGAACGCCATCAACACGGCGACGAGGATCTTGGGGCTGGCTCCGAATCCGAGCCACACGACGAACAGTGGTGCGATGGCGATCTTGGGAATGACCTGAGCGAAGAGGATGAGTGGATACATCGTCTTCTCGATGCTCGACGAGTAGATCATCAGCACCGCAACAGCTTCGCCGACGAGCGCGGCGATCACGAATCCGGCGATGGTCTCGTACGTGGTGACCCAGGTGTGCCCGGCGAGGTACGAGGCGTTGTCCGCCATTGTCGACCAGGTGTCGCTGGGCGACGGGAGGATGTAGGGCGCGACGAGTTCCGACTCGGTCACCGCCCACCATGCTGCTACCAGTACGGCCACGAGCGCGAGCGGGCGCCACAGTCCGGACCACGTGTTTCGGAAGGAGGGCAGAATGTTCTTGAAGCTCCGTCGATGATCCGTCGGCGCAGGGTGTGTTGCCGACGGCTCAGCGGAACGGATCTCGACCGACGTTGTTACCGCCATGAGAAGTCCTCGAGCTAGTAGTGGGCGGGCTACGACGCTCCCGCTGGAATGCGCTTTCCGAAGCTGAAGCGAATGTAGTGTGACCGCGCCCACACTGTCAAGAGTTCTTAAAGTTCACCTGGTCAGAGCGCTGCTCGCACGCAACACGACGGTGCCGGGGGCGTACTCGTGCGTGTTTTGCTCCCCGTCGAGAGCGAGCTTCACCGCACGCTCACCGATCTCCACGAGCGACAGGGCGACGGTCGTCAGGCTCGGAAAGTGATCCCGCAGCGTCGGGATGTCGTCGAAACCCGCGACGCAGATATCGTCGGGCACGCGAAGGCCCTGGCTGCGCCACGCCGCAATGGCGCCGATCGCCATCACGTCCGTGACGGCGAAGACGCAGGGCGGCGCGGTCTCGGAGCCGGGATGCAATTCCAGCGCCGCGGCGAGGCGTCGGGCAGCGCTGAAACCGCCGTCCCGTGAGAAGTCGCCCGCCACTTCGATTTCCGGGGCCAAACCGTGCCTGGCCAGGGCGTCGACGAAACCGTTTCGCCGGTCCACCGACGTGCGGATGTTGCCGGGCCCGCCGATGATCGCGAACCGTCGGTGACCCTCGCCGATCAATGCCTCGGCGAGTGCCGCTGACGCCACGAAGTTCTCCGGTTCGACGGCCGCGCCGAACGGTAGCGGTTGCCCGATGACCACCACTTTTCCGTCGTTCTTTCGATACGCAGCGAATTCCTTCTCCAGATCTCGATCCAGGTCACCGCTCTGACGCGAGCCGGCCAGAATGATGGCGTCGGCGCGGTGCGAGATGAAGGTGCTGACCGACTGGCGTTCGATGTCGAAATCGCGCTCTGTGCTGGCCAGGAGGACCAGCTTGCCGGCTGCGCGCGCCTCGTTCTGCACTCCGCGCACGATCGAGGAGAAGTACGGATCCGCAACGTCGTGGACCACCAGCCCGATCAGGCCGGTGGAGGACCGCGCGAGCGCCTGGGCCTGGGCATTCGCCACATAGCCGAGGTCTGCCGCGGCTGCGCGAACCCGGTCTGCGACGCCTTCTCCCGGGATTCGCGAGGAACCGTTGAGGACTCTCGACGCAGTGGCCTGGGAAACCCCGGCCGCCGCGGCCACGTCCTGCAGTCTGACTGCCGCCATGATCGATTCTCCTCGAGTTGCCGCTTGACCAACCGACGTGGACAGCATAGCTTGGAAAGCGCATTCCGAAGCTGACTTGTTCGCTCGACGCGTGTGGAACTTTCCGCCACACCGTTTCTGGAACCCTTCCCGACGGCTCAGCCCGTCCCCAGCCCTGAACGTCCGTGAACACCTCGACGTCCCTCCTGAAGAACAGGCAACTGCTATGCCCAACCCCACTCGTACCCTGCGTATCGCCATGAACGGTGTCACCGGCCGCATGGGTTACCGTCAGCACCTCCTGCGTTCGATCCTCCCCATTCGCGAGGAAGGCGGCGTCCTTCTCGCCGACGGCTCACGCGTCCAGGTCGAGCCGATCCTCGTCGGTCGCAACGAAGCCAAGCTGCAGGAACTCGCCGCACTGCACGGCATCACGGAATACAGCACCGACGCCGCATCCGTCATCGACGATCAGAGCATCGACATCTACTTCGACGCCCAGGTGACCTCGCGACGGGCCGAAGCACTGGCGTCGGCGATGAAGGCGGGCAAGCACATCTTCACCGAGAAGCCGACCGCAGAGACCCTCACCGAAGCGATCGAACTGGCCCGCATCGCCGAGAACGCCTCCGTCACCGCAGGAGTCGTGCACGACAAGCTCTACCTGCCAGGGTTGGTGAAGCTCAAGAGACTGGTCGACGAGGGATTCTTCGGTCGAATTCTCTCGCTGCGAGGCGAATTCGGTTACTGGGTCTTCGAAGGCGACGGTCAGCCGGCGCAGCGTCCCAGCTGGAACTACCGCTCCGAGGACGGCGGCGGCATCATCATCGACATGTTCTGCCACTGGAACTACGTTCTCGAAGGCATCCTCGGCAAGGTCGAGACCGTCACCGCCAAAGCGTCGACCCACATCCCGACACGCTGGGACGAGCAGGGGCGCGAATACACAGCGACCGCCGACGATTCCGCCTACGGCATCTTCGAGCTCGAGAACGGCGTCGTCGCCCAGATCAATTCGTCGTGGGCGGTGCGGGTGTTCCGCGACGAACTCGTCGAATTCCAGGTCGACGGCACGCACGGATCCGCAGTCGCCGGGCTGCGCACATGCGTCGCCCAGCACCGATCCCACACACCGAAGCCCGTGTGGAACCCGGATCTCCCGGTGACGGAACCGTTCCGCGAGCAGTGGCTCGACGTACCCGCGAACGCGGAGCTCGACAACGGCTTCAAGCTGCAGTGGGAAGAATTCCTCCGTGACGTGATCGCCGAGCGACCACACCGGTACGGATTGCTCTCCGCCGCTCGGGGAGTGCAACTGGCCGAGCTCGGTCTCCGCAGCTCCACAGAAGGCCGCCGACTCGACGTTCCGGAGATCACGCTGTGACCGCGGTCGATCAGCGTGTGGCGATAGCATTGCCGGGCAGAGGCATTCGCACGCTGGGAGAGCCAGGGGAGTGGACACGGCCGACGAGCCCGATCACCTCGCGCATCGTCTACGCCGCCGCGCACGTCGTCCCGCGTGCGACCGGAGACAACACGCCCGGCGCACTCGCGGACATCGACTGGGACGCAACGCTTGCCTACCGTCGCGAACTCTGGTCCTACGGACTCGGTGTCGCCGACGCCATGGACACAGCCCAGCGCGGGATGGGGTTGGACTGGGCCGCGACCGCGGAGCTGATCAGGCGTTCGGGTGCGGAAGCGGCACGGGTCGGGGGACTGCTGGCCTGTGGTGCCGGAACGGACCAACTGGACCTCGACGCCGTGCCGACGGGTCCAGCCGGGCTCGAGATGGTCCTGGGCGCCTACCGTGAGCAGATCGCCGTCGTCACCGAAGCAGGTGCCAACGTCATCGTCATGGCCTCGCGCGCTCTCGCCAAGGTCGCGGCGTCACCGGACGACTACCGCTACGTCTACTCGACGTTGCTTCGCGAAGTCGATCGGCCCGTCATCCTGCACTGGCTGGGCACCATGTTCGACCCGGCACTCGCCGGTTACTGGGGAAGCGTCGACATCGACGAGGCCACCTCGGTGTTCCGCGGACTCGTCGACGAGCACGCGGACAAGGTCGACGGCGTCAAGGTCTCCCTGCTCGACGCACAGCACGAGATCGCCTTGCGCCGAGCACTACCGTCGGGCGTGCGGTTGTACACCGGAGACGACTTCAACTACCCGGAGTTGATCATCGGCGACGAGCACGGCCACTCCGACGCTTTGCTCGGCATCTTCGCCGGCATCTACCCCGCGGCGTCGACGGCCCTGCAGGAACTCGACCGCGGCAATACCGTACGTGCAGAGGAGATCCTGCGGTCGACGCAAGAGCTGGGACGCCACATCTTCTCCGCGCCCACCTATTACTACAAGACCGGTATCGCCTTCCTGTCCTGGCTGCGCGGAAAACAACCGGGGTTCTCGATGGTCGGGGGCCTGGCGTCGGGCCGAAGCGTCGAACATCTGACGCAGTTGTTCGTCCTGGCCGACAGAGCAGGTCTGCTCGACGATCCCTCGTTGGCCGTGCACCGCATGGAGCTGTTCCTGGAACTGAACGGAGTCACGTCGTGACGCTTGCCTGCTACGACCTCGACAACCCCTACGCTGCATTGTCGTTGAACACCAAGACAGTCAACAGGTGGACCTTGAAGGAAGCAGTCGACGGCGCCGCCCGCGCCGGGCTCGGCGCCGTCGGCCCATGGCGAGACCGCGTACACGAAGTCGGTGTGGCGCAGGCTGCAAAGCTGGTGTCCGACGCAGGCCTGCGCGTATCGAGCCTGTGCCGAGGCGGATTTCTGACTGCCCTCGACGACGACGGGCTCGACGACAACCGCCGTGCACTCGACGAGGCTGCAGAACTCGGAGCGCCGGAACTGGTCATGGTGATGGGAGGAATCCCGGACAAGGACCTGATCGGCGCCCGCGCCCGCGTCGAAGATCGCTTGGCCCAGTTGGTTCCCTACGCCCGCGAGCGGGGAGTACGAATCGCACTCGAACCGCTGCATCCGATGTACGTTGCCGACCGCGCCGTCATCTCCACTCTGGGACAGGCACTGTCCATGGCCGAACCCCACCCGGCCGAGACCGTCGGCGTCGTCGTCGACACCTTCCACATCTGGTGGGATCCAAACCTGGAAGAGCTGATCCGCACCGCGGGACGACGCGGCCGCATCAGCTCCTACCAGGTGTGCGACTGGCTGGTTCCGATGGAAGCCGACCCACTGCTCTCCCGCGGAATGATGGGGGACGGCGTCATCGACTTCACGACCATCGGCACCTGGGTACGCGAGGCAGGCTATCGCGGCGACGTCGAAGTCGAGATCTTCAACACCGCAGTCTGGGACACCGACTGCGACCTGGTCGTCGACACGATGAAACAGCGCTACCGCGACCTCGTGCTACCGGCTCTCGTGGGATGAGCGTGGACGGGGATCGCCGCGAACTGGCCTACAGTTGTCGGCGATACCCGGTCACATCCCTAGTAGGAGCTGTTTCGTTTGAGTTGGATCCGCATGAACGACGTCGCCAAGGGATACGACGGCAAGGTGATGCTTCGGGAGGTGTTCTTCAAGCTCGCCGACGGCGAGAGGATCGGCCTGATCGGACGCAACGGCACCGGCAAGACGACCCTGCTGCAGCTGCTGTTGGGGCGTGAGCAGCCGGATTCCGGAATCGTCGACGTCACCGACGGTGCCCGCATCGGGTACTTCTCCCAGTTCTCGGAACTCGACGGTGAGCGCAGCATCCAAGCCGAGCTGGAGTCGCTCTTCACGGCAGTGCATGCGATCGAATCCGAGCTCGCCGCGGTCGAGGCAGCGTTGGGTGGCGATCTGGACGAGAAGCAGATGTACAAGCTGGTCGATCGCCAGGCCGAGTTGCTCGAGGCGATGGACAACAGCGGTGGCTGGACCTACCACCAACAGATCGACACCGTGCTGTCCATGCTCGGGTTCAACGCCGACCGTCGGGATCTTCCCGTCGGCAAGTTGTCCGGCGGCTGGAGAAACCGCGCCGCGCTCGCGAAGATTCTGCTCGAAGCGCCGGACGTACTGTTGCTCGACGAGCCCACCAACTTCCTCGACGTCGCAGGCATCGCGTGGCTCGAACGCTGGCTGCGAGACTTCCGCGGAGCCCTGCTGGTGGTGTCGCACGACCGGCACTTTCTCGAGCAGGTGGTCACCAGCATCGTCGAGATCGAGAACCATCACCTGCAGACGTACGACGGTTCGTACTCGGAATACGTTGTGCAGAAGCAGTTCCGGCTGAAAAACCTCGAACGAGAATTCAGTAGCGAACAGCAGTTGCTGGCGTACGAACAGGAAGCCATCTCCGATAGAAAAGAAGCGCTGAAGAACCCGAGCGGCGTCCTCAAGCGCAGGCTCGCGAACATCAAGAAGGCCAAGAATCCTCGACCCGTCGACACCGTGGTCACCGCCATCTACGGGGGTCTGCACGTCCACGACAACCTGGCGGAAATCAGCGGGATCTCCAAACGCCATGGCGATCAGGATCTTTTCTCCGACGTGTCCTTCGAGATTCACCGAGGAGACCGGATCGCGATCACCGGCCCCAACGGATGCGGAAAGACAACTCTCGTCGACATCCTCACCGGCGCACAGCAACCCGACGCCGGCAAGGTCAAGTGGAAGACCAAAGCGCCGTCGTTCATCTACTACAACAAGGTACTCGCGGACCTGGACCCCGACGACACCGTCACGCACGCAGTGAACGCCATGCCCGGCAGCCTGGCATTCACCGCCACGAAGAAGGAAGTCAATCGCTTCCTGACCTTGCTCCAATTCTCGGAACTCGATCTCAAGACGCGCATCGGCGTCCTGTCCGGCGGGCAGAAAGCACGTGTCGCTTTGGCGCAGTGCCTGTTGTTCGGAGCAGGCGTCATCGTCCTCGACGAGCCCACCAACCACCTGGACCTGGCCAGTACACAAGTGCTCGAACGCGCCCTCATCGCCTTCCCCGGCGCCGTGATCCTCGTCAGCCACGACCGGTTCTTCGTCGAAAAAGTGGCCGTGCGGCAACTGTCCTTCGACGGCCAGGGCGGCGTCGCCGAAACTGCCGGGGTGCAGATGCCGCTGTGACGTGGGACGGCAGCCAATATTTCGGACATATGGAACACTCGGGAGGGTGAAACGCGCCCCCTTCGTGATTCCTGCCCTTGCTGCCGTCACCGCGCTTGCGGCGGCATGCGGATCCTCCGATCCGACACCGGCCGCAGCGCCTGACACCACGTCCTCGTCTCAGGCGCCGGCGTCGTCGGCATCGACACCTTCTCCGTCGAACGCCGATATCTACACCCTGCCGGGAAAGGATGTGTTTCCCGAAGGCATCGCCGCCGACGACGAGACGTTCTACGTGACGTCGACGGGTGACGGAACGGTGTTCCGGGGAACGCTCGGCACCCCTGAGCTGCAGGTGTTCCTGCCCGGCGGTGCAGACGGGCGAACCGCCGCGGCGGGCCTCGACGTCTCCGACGGCGACAACGACGACGACGACAACGACGTCGACGACGTGAACCGGCTCGTCATCGCAGGGGGACCCACCGGCAAGGTCTGGGTCTACGACAGTGTGTCCGGTGCCCTCGTCGGCACGTTCACCAACGGCCTCGGCGAGGACGCGACATTCCTGAACGACGTCGCGATCGCCGACAACGGCGACGTGTTCGTCACCGATTCGCGCAGCCCTGCGCTGTTCCGCATTCCGGCAGTGCAGGTGCGCGACGGAGCTCAGGACGGTCCGCTCGAAACCTTCGTCGACTTCGACGGCACCCCGTTCCAGTACGGCGAGGGTTTCAACGCCAACGGCATTGTGGAGGTCGACGACGGCGCGCTGGTCGTCGCGCAGTCGTCCACCGGAAACCTGTACCGAGTCGACGGACGGTCGAAGGAAGTCACCCAGGTCGATCTCGGCGGTCGGACTCTCGTGAACGCCGACGGACTCGAGCTCGACGACGACACGCTCTACGTCGTCCGCAATCGCGACGGACTCATCTCACGGGTGGATCTGTCCGACGACGGTAGGTCCGGCCGAGTCGTCGGAGAGATCACCGACGGATCCTTCGCCTACCCGACGACCGTCGCTGCCACGGACGATCGCCTGCTCGTGGTGAACAGTCAGTTCGACAAGCGGGGAGGAGATCCGGTGGAGCCCTTCACCGTCAGCTCCATTCGAGAATAGGCGCTCAGTCCTTGTAGTAGACCACCTGATGGCTTGTCGCCAGTAGCTTCTCGTCGCTGCTCCACAGTTCGGCCGACTGATCGAAGTACCCCTTGTGGAACCGTCGGGCTGCGGCGTTCGCGAGAACGAACGAATCCGACTGCACAGCAAGATCGTCGGCCGTCGCGAAGTAGTGGATGGTGAGCGAGATGGTGCCGGCGGGCACGTACTTGCCGCGGCGCTGGAAGACTCGTGGGTAGAACACGTCGCACATGGACGTCAGTGACTCGAAATCCAATGCGCGTGCCGGGGTGTCCCTCACCCACAGGGCGATGGCGGAGTCCGCGGCTTCGTTCTCGCTCAACGGTCCTGCGGCGAAGCGCATTTCGTAGTTTCGCGCCCACGCGATGAACTCCGGGAAACCGCCGGACTCGAGCTCCGACGGCGCAGGCACGGCCGGGGGAGTCGCTTCGTCGTCGTCCCATGTGTCGCGTCGAGTGCCGAAGACGGCGGTTGCCGTCGTCGCAACGACGCCGTCCTGGGTCAATTCCAGGTACCAGTGCTGGTTCGATCGATTGGTGCGCACCGCGCGCGTCGAGATCTCGAATTCGCCCTCGGCGATGGGGCCGGCGAAGTTGATCGTGAGCGAGATCGGGTCGCCGAGACGATCCGGATGCAGACGGACAGCGCGCACGAAGGCTGCTGCCGTCACGCCACCGAACGGGCCGACCATGTTGTTGTATGGCGCCGAGGTGCGGCCCAGGAACACCCCGGGACTGATGCTCTCGAGTGCAATGGCCTCGTCGAACTGATGATCGTCGGACATCGTTCCCCTGCTCTGATCGGCGGTTCTATGCTGCGCGTCATAGTACCGGACTCGAGTAGTTTCACCGATCCGCCCGCTGTTCCCTCGCGCATACAGTCGTTCGACATCGAACGAAAGGACCGGCCATGCCGAAGGTCACGAAATGGGCGCTTCCGTTGTTGGTGGCTCTCTGCCTCTCCGGTTGTGCGTTCGAGCCGCTGTCCAGGTTCTTCGGAGCGGACGCGGACAAGTACTTCGACGATCCGCGGGTCGTCGCTCTGCTGGACGCCGCGCAGAAGGGGAACCTGGACGAGGTGCGTTCCCTCGTCGAGGACGGCGCAGACATCGAGTCGCCGAGCAACGACCACGACCCCAAACGCGCAGCGATCACACCTTTGCTGTGGGCGGTCGAGTTCGGTTCGGCGTCGACGGTGACCACTCTCCTGGAGGCCGGAGCCGACGCCCGCGCCCAGACCGTCGGTGGCTACAACGCCCTCAACTATGCAGTGCTGCGAGACGACATCGAATCCGTGGAGGCGCTGCTGAACTGGGATGCAACCCTCGTCGACTCACCGGACCGCTTCGGCGGCAACGCCGTTCACGGCATCGCGCTGTATGGCCGCGAGGACATGCTCGACGTGATGATCGACGCGGGGGCGTCACTCGACACCCGTCAGACCGTGAGTCGCCAGACTCCGTTGTTCTCGGCGGCGGCCGTGAACAACGTCGACATGTGCCTGCGGCTCGTGAAAGCCGGAGCCGACGCCGGTCTTCGTAACGACACCGGTGAGACGTTCCTGCCCTCGCTGTTCCGGACGAACGACACAGTGATGAATCGCGACTTCCTGTCCTCACGCGAGAAGCTGGTCGACGAGATGCGTGCGCGAGGATTTCCGGTCGAGACCGGCCGATGATTCCGCCGCTCGGGGCGAGTCTCACCATGTAACCGACCAGAGAGGTACGACGTCATGGCAACTCTGCTGTATTCGGCGACGATGTCGCTCGACGGATTCATCGCCGGTAGAGGCGGGGACATGTCCTGGCTGAGCGAGTACGTGGGGGAGCCGAACGAGGCTGCGGATCGATTGCTGTCCCGAATCGGGGCCATTCTGTGTGGAGCCGTCACCTTCTTCGGCGACGACCCCAATCGAGGCACGGATGCCGAGGGTGCGTTCGGTGGCCAGTACGACGGCCCCACCGTGCTGCTGACGCATCGACCTCCGGTGAATCCCATTCCCGGGGTCTCGGTCGCCACCGACCTGCACGCAGCCGTCGAACGCGCTGCCGCTGCGGCGGGGGAGCAGTATGTCAACGTGCTGGGTGCCGATGTCGCCCGGCAGTGCATCGACGAAGGACTGCTCGACGAGATCCTGGTCTTCACGGCGCCGGTTCTCCTCGGCGACGGTGTGCGTCTCTTCGACCGCCCCGGTGGTGAACGGGTGACCCTCGAACGCATCCCCGGTGAAGTCGAGAACTGGTACCGCGTGCTTCGCTGAAGCGGCCTGCGCGGTTCTGTGACTTCCACGTCGGTGACGAGCCTGAAGTCGGATTCTTCGGGCACAGTGGATCGGGTGACGATCGATATCCCGCGCCTCGTGCGACCCGCCTCGGCCGGTGCCGTCGCCATCATCCTCGGTTCCATCCTCGTGCTCGTGCTGGACATTCACACCGCGGCGAGCAATGCCAGCCACCTGCGTCGAACCATCAGTGAGTACGGCCTCGGCGCCCAGCAGTGGGTCTTCACCGCAGGAGTGCTGCTTCTTGCGCTGGGATCCGCCGCGACGCTGGTGGCTGCGGTTCGCACCGGGTTGGTCAGGCCACGATCGACAGCGGCGGTCGCCCTGACGCTGTGGACCGTCGGCCTCGTCGCCGTTGTCGCCGTCCCCAAACAGGATTGGAGCAACGACGCCACACTCGGGCTCGGCGGTGCCATCCACCGGGCCGGTGCGGCAATGGCGTTCGTGAGCGTGCCGATCGCCGTGATCGCCTTCGCTCTGCCGTGGTTACGCGACGGGCGGTGGGGTGTTCGAGCGCGGTCGACGCTCGGCCTGGCATTCCTGTCGGTGGCCACGTTGCTCCCCATCCTGTACGCGCTCGTCGTCGGCGCGACCACGACGACTCCCTGGTACCGGGTCGTCACGCTGGGTTACGTCGAGCGCGCCCTGGTGGTCGCCGAGGTGCTGGCGCTCATCTCGCTGGCCCTCTGGGTTCGGGCGGCGTCGGCGAACAGGGTGCGCGAGCGTTAAGTTCCGGCCTGCCTCGTCCGGTACGCCGCGACGGCGGTGCGGTTACCGCACGCTGTGCTGCAGAACTTGCGCGATCGATTACGCGAGAGGTCGAGCACGATGCCCTCGCAGTCGGCTGCACAGATGGTCAGACGAGAGAATTCGTCGGCGCGGATGACGTCGATCATCGCCATCGCGGTCTCGACGGCGATGCGTCGCGCAAGGGGACTGTCGTCGCTGACCGCGTGCAGGTGCCAGTCGGTCTCGCCGTGGCGGACCAGTCGGGGCAAGGCGCAGGCGTCGGCCAGGATCGTGTTGACGAGCTCCACCGCAGTGTCACGGTCGCTCGTCAGCAAGGTCCGCAACGACGGACGTAGGGCGCGGACGGCATCGAGCTCGGCTGCGTCGCCGTCAAAACGTCCCGTGTAGTGGTGTCGGGCGAAGAACTCCTTCAGCTGGTCCCGGGTCACGAGTGTGTCGGGATCCTCGCCCGAGTTGGCCAAGGCTACGGCGGACACCAGCGCACCTGCGGTGTCATCGGTGAAGACCATGTTGACACCTTACCAATCGGTTCCTACTGTAATGAGCCATGACGGCGTTGACCAATGACGGAACTCCTTTGGGTGGGATGGCAGCCACTCCATCCAGGCTGGCCTCGGGCCTGGGATTGGCGGTTGTCTCATCGGCTGCGTTCGGGCTGTCCGGGCCGCTGGCGAAGAGCCTGCTCGACGCCGGGTGGACGGCTGGGTCCGCCGTCACGGCCAGGATCATGATCGCCGCCGCCGTCCTTCTGGTTCCCGGCATGTTCGCGCTACGGGGACGGTGGGCACTGCTGTCGAAGAATCTGCGCACCATCCTCGCCTACGGCGTGTTCGCCGTCGCCGGTTGCCAGTTGGCATTCTTCAACGCGGTGAACTACATGCCGGTCGGGGTGGCGCTGCTCATCGAATTCACCTCTCCGGTGGCAGTCATCGGGTGGATGTGGTTGCGGCGAGGGCAGCGCCCGACGCTGGTGACGGTCGGTGGCGCTGCCGTCGCCGCCGTCGGCCTGTTCCTGGTGCTCGATCTCGTGTCCGGTGCTTCGTTGGATCTCCTCGGGGTCCTGTGGGCGCTGGCAGCAATGGCGGGCGCGGCCGTGTACTGGATCATGTCCGCCGACGAGGGAAACGGGCTGCCCCCGTTGACGCTGGCCGCTGCCGGATTGCTGTGCGGCGGAACGATTCTGCTCGTCGCAGGCGCGCTCGGAGTGGTTCCCTTCGCGGCGAACACCGACGATGTCGTCCTCGCCGGCGCGACCATGCCCTGGTGGGGGTCTGTCCTCGGGCTGGGAATCGTGACGGCAGCGCTGGCCTACGTCTGCGGAATTGCCGCCATTCGCAGGCTGGGGTCGAGACTCGCGTCGTTCGTCGGGCTCACGGAAGTGGTGTCGGCTCTGCTCTTCGCCTGGCTGCTTCTCGGTGAAACGCCACGGCTCGTTCAGATCTCGGGCGGCGTTCTCATCCTGATCGGAGTCATCGTGGTCAAGCTGGGTGAGCCGCGTAACCCGTGAATGCCGCACATATCCGAACACGCCCCCGCCGGCGGTCAGGCTCCTAGGATTGTCGTCGAACCCCGAAGTGGCCGGCACCGAGCGCGAGGAGACATCATGACGACCCGCCTGAATCCGTATCTCAACTTTCGCGGCGACGCCCGTGAGGCACTGCAGTTCTACCACTCCGTGTTCGGAGGCGAGCTCACTCTCAACACGTTCGCAGACTTCGGTGCGAGCGACGACCCGGCCGAGAAAGACCAGATCATGCACGGCCAACTCGTCTCGCCCAGCGGTCTGACTCTGATGGGTGCGGACACGCCGTCGAGCATGAACCTGAACGTCGGCGACAACATCTCCGTCTCGCTCAGTGGCGAAGACGAGGCCGAATTGACCGGATACTGGAACACACTGGCCGACGGGGCACAGAACACGATGGGTCTGAACAAGGCCCCGTGGGGTGACACCTTCGGCATGCTCACCGACAGATTCGGCATCAACTGGCTGGTCAACATCGCAGGTTCGTGATGGAAAGTAGGCTGCCGACATGGCCGAGAACATGCACCATCGACTGAACTACATCGAACTGACAGTGACAGACCTGGCCGCAGCTCAGGCCTTCTATTCCGGCGCATTCGGCTGGGGGTTCAACAATTACGGGCCCGAGTACGCCGGAATCCAAGGCGCCGACGGGGACGAGGTCGGTGGTCTCGCGCTCTCCACCGAACCACGCCCGACCGGTGGCCCGTTCGTTCTGCTCTACTCCGACGACCTGGAAGCGTCACTGGACGCAGTGACCGCAGCCGGCGGTGAAGTGGTCAACGGGCCGTACGAATTCCCCGGAGGTCGACGCTTTCACTTCACCGACCCGAGCGGAAACGAACTGGGAATCTGGGCGGCGCAGTAGTTTCCGGCCGCTACCCAGCAAGCACGGCGTCGATCTGCCCCATGGCGAGGCTCATGCCTTCCTCCATGCCCATCTCGATGAGCGTGTTCATCTGCTCGGCACTGACGAAGGTCGCGACCGTCGTCATGCGGGTACGTCCGTCGACGTCCTCGAGCGTGACGGCGGTCTTCGTGACGCCAAAGTTGTCGATGGGGTTCCAGTCGTCGTCGGCGAAACCGTCGTCGAACGACAGGCTCGACGGAGCGTCCAGTGACGTGATGCGCCACCAACCGCGGGCCTTCTCGCCGTCGGGACCGGTCATGTAATAGAGCGCCTTGCCACCTTCGACGAACTCGTGGGTGTCGAAGGTCGCGGGCCAGGTCGGTGGGCCCCACCAGCGTTCGAGCTGACGAGGGTCGGCCCAGATCTGCCACACCCGGTCGACTGTCGCGTCGAACTCGACGACGATCGTGAAGTTCAGTCGGTCGGGGTTCTGTGTTGTGCTGATGACGCTCATGAGGGTTCTCCCTGGTCTTCGGCGAGGATATCGGCGATCCGGTCGACGCGTCGGCGCCAGATCGTTTCGTACTCGGCCAGCAGTGCTCGTGCTCTTTCGATGCCTACCAAATGAATTCGCACGATCTGCTCCCGTCCGCGCTTCTCTTTGCTCACGACCGAAGCGCGTTCCAAAATCGCAACGTGCTTCTGCACGGCCGCGAAACTCATGGAGTAGTGAGCGGCGAGCGAGGACACCGAATGCTCGTTCCGTAGAAGCCTGGACACGATGTCGCGCCGAGTGGTGTCCGCGAACGCCTGGAAGAGGCGGTCGAGATCGGCATCGCTCACTTCATCTACAACCATTTGGTTGTACGTTAGGCGGTCGGTCGGCATCGGTCAAGGGTCGAGGACTTCCTGTCAGGCCTCGGTCAGTTCGGCGAGCTGCCGGGTGACGGTTCCCCACCCGTCGTGAAAACCGAGCTCGACGTGCTGCGCAGCCGTGGCTGCATCCTTGTGCATGACCGTCGCGAGATACTCGGTCCCGTCCGGGTGGTCGGCGAACGTGATGACGGCAGTGATGAACGGGTCGGTAGCCGGTCGCCAGCCTGCAGTGAGTGCATTCGTGAACACCAATCGTTCCCCGTCGACGACGTCGAGGAAGCATCCCGCGATGTGCGGCCCGAACGTCTCTTCTGTCTCACTGATCTCGGTGACGAACGATCCACCCGGTCGCAGGTCGAGGTCGACGACACGTGCCGTAGCGGGCTTCGGGACCCACCACTGTTCCAGCTGGGAGGGTGTCGTCCAGGCTTTCCACACTCGTGTGCGTGGTGCGCGAATGATCCGAGAGACGGTCAGATCGAGGTCGGATTGCGTGTGTGTCATGACGGCTCCTGTGTTTCGGTGACGAACTGTTCGAGACGGTCGGTGTGCGCTTCCCAGGTGGAACGCTGCTTCTCGAGCCACATTTCGACCGCGGAGAATGGATCCGCGACGAGCGTGCAGATACGTGTTCGCCCGGTCTTGTGGGTCAGAATGCACCCGCTGTCCTCCAGCAGGCGGATGTGTTTCAGGAAGGACGGTAGGGCCATGGAGAACGGCTCGGCCAACTCTCCGACGCTTGCCGGCCCTCGTCCGAGGCGTGCGAGAACGGCCCGTCGGGTGGGATCGGACAGTGCGTGGAAGACGAGATCGAGCGTCGGCGAAAACTGAGCCATAAGGCAAACTATCAACGTCTAATGGTTAGCGCAAGGGCTAACCATTAGCGGATGTCGATGCGGAGTTCGATACTGGACAGCATGCTTCCGGTTCTCGACCTCACACACGCGGACTCCGACCCGGTGCGCTTTCGCGCCGATCTGCTCGCCGCCGCCCACGAATCCGGGTTCTTCTACCTGACCGGCCACGGGGTGTCCGGATCCCGAATCGCAGAGGTGTTGCGCCTGGCACGGGAGTTCTTCGCCCTGGACGACGGCGCCAAGGACGAGATCTCGCAACTGAAAAGTCCGCAGTTCCGTGGATACTCGCGTCTCGGTGGAGAGCTCACCAACGGACGAACCGACTGGCGCGAACAGATCGACATCGGCCCCGAACGTGCCCTCGTCGACGGGGCAGAGGGCTACTGGCACTTGCAGGGTCCGAACCTCTGGCCGTCGGCGCTGCCGAAACTGCGTCCCGCGTTCGAAGCATGGGAACAGGAACTGTCCGACGTAGGCCTGCGGCTGCTACGACAATGGGCAACGGCCCTCGGTGCCGAACCCGGCGTGTTCGACGACGCGTTCGCACACAACCCGGCAACCCTGATCAAGGTGGTGCGGTACCCCGGAAGCTCCGAGAACCCGCAAGGAGTGGGTGCGCACAAGGATTCGGGAGTGTTGACGTTGCTGCTCGTCGAGCCGGACTCCCGAGGCCTACAGGTGGAGCTCTCGCCGGACGAGTGGATCGACGTTCCGCCCGTCCAGGACGCGTTCATCGTCAACATCGGAGAGCTCCTCGAAGTGGCAACGCAGGGATATCTGCGTGCCACCCGCCACCGCGTCGTCGCGCCCAGCGAGGGCACCGACCGAGTATCCATTCCGTTCTTCCTCAATCCAGCCCTCGACGCCGTGATTCCCATTGTCGAACTGCCGGACGAACTCGCCGCTCGAAGCCGGGGCGTCGAGGACGATCCCACCAACCCCATCTTCGCGACCTACGGCGAGAACGCATGGAAGTCGCGAACACGAGCCCACCCGGATGTCGCCGAGATTCACCACGGCATCACGGCGACCGGTCCGGGCCCGGCGTACTGAGGGTCAGTCCTCGATCTTCTCTCGCCCTCCGGTGATATCGGCGCGGTCGGCAGCAACCCGACCATGTTGCCAGCCACTGTGATTGGAGAAGCTGGTCTTCCTCGACTTCAGCTTCGGGAACATCTCGTCGAACAGCGCCGTGACGGCTCGGTCGCGTTCGGCGAAGACCGGGACCAGGGCGGTGCCGTAGTGTTCGCCGGCCTCGGTGCGAGCTCGGAGGAATGCCTCGGTGATGCGCTCCTCGACTCGCTCGGCATAGGCGAACAGGAACGACCGGCGAAAACCTCTGCCGCGCTTGCTCGGATCCACACCCACCGCGTCCAGTTCCATCGACGACTGCACCAACAACGACGTGTAGAGCAACTCGCACAAGTCGATATCGACGGGCATGCCTACCGCGGCGACGAGCTGAAAACTCCGGTAGTGAACGGTTCTGACGCCGTTGGGACGAGCGACGGAGGAGAACAACCGCATCTTCGCATCGACGTAAGGGTTGTCGACGGTGAATCTTCTGACGGCGACACGGGTGTCGATGGGGTCGGACGACCGCGCGTCGACCATCGCGGTATCGATCGCGTAGCGCGTCATCAGTTCCTGCGCCTTGGCGGAGAACGATTCTCGTTCTCCCGAGAACGACGACGATTCCGCCTTGGCCAACAATCCGCGAATCTTGTTGAGCACTTTCTCGTCCGACCTGACGCGACCGGATGGCGACTTCTCACCCCAACGAGACGGCGGTGGCCCGGTCATTTCCAAGATGGGCAACCTGCGGACGGTGGCATTCAGGTGCAGGAAAGTGGTCCAGAACGCACGCGGCGTGACTCGGCGGTTGGTGCGGAGGCCGGCGAGCTCCGCACCTGGATCGACACCGAGCGTGCGCAATTGCCCGATCCACTCCTGGGGAGCACGCGAGAACGCATGACTGCGCCGTGCGTGCTCGCCGAGAAGAACCACCAGCATCGGTGCGGCTGCCTTGTCCGCGCCCTGGCCGATGACGTGCACGAGTTCTGCAGGCATCCACCCACGCTCGAACGCCGTCTCCAGCAGCGACGCGGAGAACACCGAGCTCTCGATGCACAACCGGGTCGCCGAAAGCCGATTCTCGATGTACATGAGCCGACCGACGAAGGCGTGCAGTGCCGTCTCGTCCGTCAGCAGACTCGACGCCAGATCGATTCCGGCGGTCATCAGAGTGTGAATGTCGATATCGATGTTGCTGTGCCCGAGCCACCACTGCGGGGCGCGAGTCAGATCCGAAGTGCCCATGAATGTTCCCCTCGTCGAAAGAGTCGTCGACGCCAGTGAGGGGCTGGCAACGCTGTCGACGAAAGTTCTATCAGGGCACTACGACATCGAATCCACTCACGTGCGACGGAGTCGCCACTGTCGGCGGGGTGGGGCTGCGACGCCGAGATCGGGGAGCAGTCCGTTGTTGAAGTCCTCGACCAGGTTCAGAACGGTCCCTTGCGCGCAGGACTTGTTGGTTCCGATGAATCCCGACGGTCCGCGCTTGATCCAGCCGGTCACGTAGGTTCCGGGAACGACCTCACCATCGGGGGAGTCGAGCACCCGGCCGTCGTCGTTGGGGATGATTCCGCGACGGTCGTCGAAGGGCACACCGGGAAGCGCGACGCCTCGGTAGCCGATCGAGGTGAGCACGAGTCCGGCGTCGACGGTTTCCTTCTCACCCGTCGCGACGCTGCGCACGCCTCCGTTTTCGTCCGTCTCGAGCGTCATCCGATCGAATTCGACTCCGGTGACCGAGGTTTCGCCGAGGATGCGGGTAGGGGAGAGCAGGTAGCGCAGCACGATGCGCCTGTTGTCGCCGCCGGGGGTGTCCTCGACGCGACGCAGCAACTGTAGCTTCTGCGCGACGGCGTGGGGAAGGTCGTCGGCGTCGGCCAGCGCGGCCGTGGTCGCATCGAGTTGGATCTCGTCGTGGTGCAGCGAGATGTCGATGCCCGGGGTCGAGAGGAGGCCGGCGAACTCGGGAACGGTGAACGCCGACTGCGCGACACCGCGTCGGCCCACGACGAGCACTTCCTCGATCTTGGACTCACGCAGGGTCTTCACCACGTGATCCGGCACGTTGGTGCCCACGAGTCGCTCGGGATCGATGGTGAGAATGCGCGCGACGTCGAGAGCGACGTTGCCGTTGCCGACGATGACGGCGCGCTTGTGCGACAGGTCGTACCGGCGGTGCGAGTGGTCCGGGTGCCCGTTGTACCAGGCGACGAAGTCGGTAGCGGACGTCCGTCCCGGGAGGTCCGCGCCGTCGATCGTCAACTCGCGGTCGCGTGAGGCGCCTACGGCGTAGATCACCGCGTGGTGGGTCTCGAGCAGCTGGTCGTGGGTTATGTCCTTGCCGATCTCGGTATCGAGGTGGAACTCGAAACCGGACTGCGCGGCAATCTGGTCGAACAGACGCGACACCTGACGGGTCTTCTCGTGATCGGGTGCCACGCCGAGGCGAGCGAGACCGTGGGGCTGGGGGAGTCTGTCGTACACGTCGACCTTCACGCCGGGCTGCGTCAGCAACTCGTCTGCCGCGTACATGGCCGACGGGCCGGAGCCGACGATCGCCACACGGAGCGGCTCGCGTTCCTTGGTGACTGCTGGTGCAGGCGACACCGGGGCGAGGATCGGACGCGGCGGCCGTTCCTGCTTGTAGAAATCGGAGTTGATCGTGAGGAACGGAAGCTGACTCTCGGTGAGCTTCGACTTGGGAACGATCGCGTCGACGGGGCACGCCGACACGCACGCCCCGCAGTCGACGCACGACGCCGGGTCGATGTGCAGCATCTCTGCCGTCAGGAAATCAGGCTCGTCGGGTGTCGGGTGAATGCAGTTGACGGGGCATGCGTAGACGCACGATGCGTCGCTGCAACACGATTGGGTGACAACGTGGGGCATGAGTATTCCTGACGGCAGGCGCTGCTGTGGAGAGAACTGGCGCTGTGAAGGACGGGGAGAATCAGGCGGCGAACTGGCTGGAGCTACGGTCCGGCTCGCTGCGGAAGCGCGAGGCCTTGCCGTCGATTCCGCACAGCTTCCACATCAGCTTGGCCGGGCGGCTCATCATCTTGGTGTCCTTGGCGAGCATGCGCACGTCACCGAAGTAGTCCTGCAGCGTGTGCTGGGCTTCCTCGCTCTCCCAGAACAGGTCCTTCTTGACCGACGCCGGGATGTCGAACTTCTTCCAGAACCGCTTCGGGGGAATGACGATCGCGTCGCACAGCACCCGCATGACGATCGGGAAAGCGAGCGACAGGAAGAAGCGACCCACCTTGGACATCTTGGGTACGCGACGACGCAGCAGCTGGTGCGCGAAGGAGATGTGGCGTGCTTCCTCGGCAACGTGAATGGCCATGACGCCCTGCATGATCGGGTGGATTTCCTCGCCCGACCGCAGCACGCTCTTCTGGATGTGGTCGATCGGCTCCTCGCCTGCGAGGACGCCGACGAAGAACAGTTCGGGGGCGATCGACGCGAACAGCGGGATGATCGGCGACAGCATCTTCATCGGCCGACTCATGCCGGGTGCGTCGTTGTCGACCCGGTTGACCATTTCCTGGAACATCAGCGTGTGGTTGCACTCTTCGATCGACTCGTGAGTGCAGTACCGCGCCTCGGCCGAACCGTTGGGCAGGGAGAAGACGTACTGCATCATCCCGCGAATGAGGATGTTCTCGAACTGCAGTCCGACCTTGGCCACGTTGGCTTGGCGCCACATGCCGATCGCGATCTGCTTGTCCTCCGGCAGAGCCTGGTACCAGGCGTGCCCACCGATCGGGTCGGTCTTGGTCGGGAGAATCCACCGGCGATCGTTCTCGGTCACCGCGAACTCGGGGGACTCCCAGTCGATGTCCACGTACGGGTCGAAATGCTTGTGCACCGAGCCCTCGGACAGAAGGCGCAGAGTCTCGTTGTACTTCTCGGTCTCTGCGTCCGGGTCGATCGAGATCGTGCCGTCTTCTGACGTCAGTGTCATCGCTTCCTCCTACATGGTGCGAACGTGTTTTTAATGTAACTCGTAGTATCAGCAAAATCCAGTTTACTAGCGAGTAACTTTCAAGAACGGGTTCGACCTGCAGTTATTCGGTCGACGGCCACGCCGATATCCACGGAATCTGTGTGTGACAGGGTGCTCGAACTTGTCGCAGTGGCGATTTTGTGAAGGATCAGGCCGTCCAGGTAGTGGCACAGCGCGCGGGCGCACGACGCCGTGTCCTCGGTCGAGATGTGGATCAGAACGCTCTCTGCCCACTCGACGATCCGGGCGCGGATCGCGCCGAGCCTTGTCGCCAACTCGGGATCCGCGGCCGCTGCGGCGAAGAGTGCGAATCGCGCGGTCGTATGCGTTCGCCGCGGGCCGATCGCGTCGTCCACGAATGCGACCAGCGCTGCCGTCAGTTCCCCACGAGACCGAGGTCGGGGTGTGGCGGACGCGTTCTCCCACGCCTCCCGGTCGAGTTCTTCGAGATGTTCGAGCACGCCTGCGATCAAGGCGGACCGAGTGCGGAAGTAGTTCGAGGTGGTCCCCGCCGGCACGCCTGCGCGAGCGTCGACCTTGCGATGCGTGAGGCCGTGGAGCCCGTGTTCGCCTACCTGTACGAGAGCTGCTGCGGCGGTGTGTCGACGCTGGGTGGTCATGGCTCACTATAAAAGTAGTGCCAGGGCACTACGATCGTAGTAGTGTCCGGAACATGAAGTCAGCGGTGATCGTCGGGGGTGGAATTGCAGGACTCGCCGCCGCGCCGATTCTGGTCGGCGCGGGGTGGGACGTCCGTGTGCTCGAGAAGTCGGACGAGGTGTCCGCGGGTGGTACGGCTCTGGGGATGTGGCCGGAAGCGCTGCGGGCCCTGGATGCAGTCGGGGTCGGCGACGCTGTTCGATCCGCGTCGGTCGAAGTGACCGGCGCGCGATTTCTACGCCCTGACGGTTCGTGCATCGCTCGTCTGGGCGCGAAGCATTCAGCTCGTCTCGTTCCTCGACCGGATCTTCTGGAAGCGTTGGCTGCGGCGAGTCCGACAGGTGTCGTGGAGTTCGGCCGCCGGGTCGAGGTGTTGTCCGACGTGTCCGAGTGCGACGTGATCATCGCCGCCGACGGGATCAACAGCGCCATCCGGTCGGAAGTCTTCGGGCCCGAGGGGACGCCGATTCCGTTGGGCGCTGTTGCGTGGCGGGGGACCGTCGACGGCCCATGTGTGTCCATGACGGAGACGTGGGGCCGAGGCAAGCTGTTCGGAACGACGCCCCACGACAGCCGTCGCACGAATTGGTTCGCGTCTGTGAGGCGAACGAAGCTGGGCGAGGGTGAGTCGATGGCGGAGCATTTCGCGTCGTGGCACGGCGGTGTGTCCGACGTGGTTGCGCGAATCGATCAGCAGCGCAGCGATTTCCGTGAGCTCGCGATGATCCCGTCGATGAAGTCGTGGGTGCGTGGCAATGTCGCGCTCGTCGGTGACGCCGCGCACGCAATGGCGCCCAATCTGGGCCGTGGTGCGTGTGAGTCCCTGCTGGATGCGGTCGCTCTGGCCTCTTCCCTCGTCGAGGAGGAGACGGTCGCCGGCGCTCTGCGTAGGTACGACGCTGCTCGACGCCGCCGGGCGTACCGGATCTCGCGCGCGTCGTCGTTGGCTGGTTCGTGCGCAACTGCTCGTCGGTGGACGAGAGCGCGGGACCTGCTGGCGGGTGGTCTCGCGAGGATCGGGTGAGCTGTTGCAGTTTAGCTCAAATATGCGCTAATCTAAGCGCACAAACGAGCTAAGGAGATTCGGCAGTGACATCGAATACCGGTCGAAGCGATCGCGCAGCCGGAGTGCTAATCGGTACGGCAACGGGGGATGCCCTCGGTGCCGGCTACGAGTTCACCCATCCAGCACCGGGCACAGTCGTCGACATGATCGGCGGCGGCCCGTTCGACTGGGCACCAGGTGAGTGGACCGACGACACATCCATGGCTGTTGCAGTGGCCCTCGCAGCCCGCGATGCGAAACCAGGAGAGGGCGCCGGACTCGATGCCGTGGCCGCCAATTTCGTCGCCTGGTACGACACCGATCCGGCCGACATCGGACATCAGACGCGGTCGGTACTCGGGTACCGAAGCGAATCCGCCGCGGACATGACACGTCGAGCGGGAGCTCTCACCGGCCGCACGGGAGGAAACGGTTCGCTGATGCGCACGGCCCCCGTCGCGCTCGCGTACCTGAACGACACCACCGACGACCTGATGAACGCAGCCCGATCGATCAGTGAACTCACGCATTCCGATCCGCGGGCAGGCGAGGCGTGCCAGCTCTGGACGTTCGCGATCGCACACGCCGTCCGGCACGGAGACTTCGACGGCGTGCGCGGATGGCTGGACGTCGCCGGACACGCGGCCGACTTCTGGGCGCCACTGCTCGACGAGGCCGAGAACGGGAGCCCGACGGACTTCCCGAACAACGGGTGGGTCGTCCACGCGCTGCAGACGGCATGGTGGGCAGTAACGAAAGCCGAGCAGGTAGGACCGAAACACCTGGTGAGAACGCTCGAGCTCTGTGTTCTCGCGGGCGGTGACACCGACACCACTGCGGCGATCGCCGGAGGACTCGTCGGAGCCCGTTGGGGTGCATCGGCTGTTCCGGAGAAGTGGCAGATGATGCTGCACGGGTACCCGAACCTGACGGGCGGGGATCTCCTCACGCTTGCCGCCGAACTAACAGGAGGGGTCTGACATGGCCATCATCGACGTCGTTCGCGGCGACATCACCACGCTACGGGTCGACGCGATCGTCAACGCGGCCAATTCGACGCTTCTGGGAGGAGGGGGTGTCGACGGCGCGATCCACCGAGCAGGAGGGCCCGACATCCTCGCAGCGTGCAAGGAGCTGCGCCGCACGAGCCTGCCCGACGGCTTGGCCGCGGGCGCTGCCGTCGCGACCACCGGAGGCCGATTGCCGTCTCGGTGGGTGATTCACACTGTCGGACCACGGTATTCGGCACACGAGGATCGATCGGCAATCCTGCGATCGGCATACGTGCGCAGTTTGGCCGTCGCAGATTCGCTCGGCGCGTCGACGGTGGCGTTTCCGCTCGTGTCGGGCGGGTCGTACGGATGGCCGGTGGACGATGCAGTAGCGCAGCAGGTCGCCGCCGTCACGGGCGCTCGAACGTCCGTGGACGTGGTGACGCTCGTCGCCTTCAGCGACAGCATTGCGCGAACGACGACGCGTCTGCTGGGCTGATTCAGCGGACAGGCCGCATCCTGCGGCTAGGACCGCAACAGCGCGGACGCCGTTTCCGGCAGGACCGCGCCGACCTTCCGTCGATACAGTTCTGCCGGACGGCCACCCGCCGCGACGGACGTCGCACCGGTCCCGTCGAGGGCCGGTGACACGTGGCGTCTGAACGTGTCCTTCGGGAATCGATTCCCGAACACCACCTCGTACAACTGCTTCAGCTCGAGCAGCGTGAACTCCTCACCGAGCAGAAGCGACGGATCGATGTTCGACGCATACCGCCGGCGCAGGTCCTCGACGGCGAGAACGACCATGTCGCTGTGGTCGAACGCCAACGGCTGTGATGGCCGATCATCCTCGATGCGAACCACTTTCACACCGATGGGTAGCGAGCCGTACGGAACTGCAGCGCCGTGCGCCATCGACAGGACCCAACCGCGGTCGTCGCGGTCGGGGGCGTCGAACATGCCGATCTGGTGAAACTGCAGTGCCGTGATACCGGCCTTCGATTGCAGCACTCGATGCGCTGCATCGGACAGGCGTTCACCGGGATGAAGGAAGGTACCGGGCAGTGCAAGGCCACGAGGTGAGTCGACGGTGACCACGAACAAGGCGGACTCGTGCACGGTCAGCACTGCGACGTCGACGGCTACCGACGGACGTGGGTAATCCGTCAGTGTCGTGCCCGCGCCCTCGGTCATTCGTCGATGTTAGCGCACCTACTGCTGTTAGCGCGCTGGTGAGTTATCCACTCGGACATCGAACAACGAGGGCTGGTCGAACTGGAGAAACAACTGGGTCTGTTCGCCGCGGGAAACCGGAGCAGGTGCAGGCCGGGCGGCGCGCTTCAGGCTCGCAGCGACGTCCTCCCAGGCTGCCGCGAACTTGTCGCACAGGACCGCGGCCCGGAGACGGCGTTCGTCGCCCAGCCGGTGGGCGTGCCCACGAAAGCGCTCGGCCGACCACAGTGCGCGCTCGGTGAGTTCGGCCAGGTCCTGGCGACGGCACAATGCATCGACGGTCGCCGTGTCCACGGGACCGCCCGTCAGCTCGCACGCGGCCCGCAGAGTGCCGAGCGTTCCACTGTCGTCGGACCAGGTGACCTGTGCAAGAGCATCGGGATGTGTGTGGTCCGGATCGAACACAGCGCCGCCCAGCTCGGACGCGAACCCGGTGTTGATGCGGTCCACGAACAGACCGAGCGAATAGATGGCGGCAGTGAGGTGCCGAGGGACGAAGGTGCGCGTCGTGACGTCGACACCTGCGAACAACTGCCCACCCGCAACGACGAAGTTGATCTCCTTCCATCGTGTGCCGAGCCAGGCCATCTTGCGTGACAGAGCAGTGGAGTGCCGAATACCGGTCACGAGAGGAGCGTGCAGTCGGACGGCCGTGGCGTCCGGACCGAGACACACGTGGACCGGTAATGCGAATTCACCGATTGCTATGTCGCCGTTGTCTTCCTGTGAGATGTCGATACCGGCTGCGCGAAGGGTGTCGATCATGAGAGCGCGAAGATGATCGATGTCCAGCGGTACCAGTGCGGTGGAATCGGTGCGGCGAGGATCGGCGGCGGTGCGAAACTGGCGTCCGCTGCCGCCCTCCGCGTCTGCGGACAGGAACGCCGGGTGGGTGACGTGCCAGACGGACCGGAACGCAGTGACGATTCGCTCCGCGAGATCAGCCCCGTCGGTGCGGTTGCACTGCAGGGAGCAGCTTTTCACTCCGAAGACGTCTCGTTCACCCGGCGTGGCCCACCCCAGTTCGCGGAGCTTCTCGTCGTCGCCCACCGGCGGCTCGATCCCGTCGTAGAGGTAGCTTCCTAGCGCAGCGTCCGACACAATCTCTCCATCCGGACCCGAGGACACTCGGATCCACGGCGAGTCCCCGTCTGTCCGGTCCACCCCAGACTCCGCACTCAACGTCAGTTCCTCACCGTCGGGCATCTCCGCGACGAACGCGGCGAGATCCGCCTGGTAGGTGCGCCACGCACCCTCGATGAAGTCGATGAGATCGAAGTTTCTGTCGTTCACTGCGCACCCCTTGCCACTGACGTCATTGCTTGCGCGGCAGCCGAATCGGCCTGCGACAAGAACTGTATCGGTGGGGTCCGACAAGTTCGGCGAGCTCAGTTCTCGCAGCCGACGCCGTCGCCGTCACGATCGAGTTTGGAGCTGTAGCCGGGATCGCCTGCGTAGATCGGTGCGGCACCGGCAGCCCGAACCGCGGCGCAGTTGGCGTAGGAGACGTACGACGGAACCGCCGCTGCCGCGGGGGCCGGTGGCACGTACTCCGGCTCGGGCTCGGCGATGTAGACCGGTGCGGGCTCGGGAACGTACGGCACGGTAGTGGTGGGCGGAGGCGCATAGACGGTGACGGTCTCGGGAGCCGGCGCGAGGGTGGTCGTCGGTGCAGTGGTAGTCGGCGCGACCGTGGCCGTGGGAGTGGTCGTCGTCGGTCGTGTGGTCGTCGGGCGGGTCGTCGTCGGGGACACCTCGGCGATAGCCGGTGCAGCGAACGCCGCCGGGGCGGGTACGTCCTCGGAGTGTGCTGTGGGAGCAACGATGCCGACGGCGACGAGCGCGGGAATGGCTGCCAAGGCAGGAGTTGCCCAGACGACTCGGCCATGGGAGGGCTTGACGATCAAGTACAGCGCACCAGCCGCGGCGACACACAGTCCGAACACGATGCCGGGGAGCGAGAAGTCCGCGATGGACGCGAGGAGGACCAGCGCGCCGAGTACTGCGGCGCACCACGCGATGATCCGGCCGATCAACGGTCGGGGTCGCTCGGGTCGTTCAGCGCCGGGGAAGACGTAGGGCTGGGCGAAAGGATCGGTCATGGGGGGAGTCCTCGAGTGCTGGAGAAGTGGCGCGTGAGCACCGTGACCAGTCGAGACGGCCGATCGATCATGTCGACGGATCGCTTTGTCGTACGACGGTGGGGCTCGAAGCGAGAATCCGGCTGCCGCGGACTGTTTCACGGGGCCATGTGCTGTATTCCGAGCACCATGTCGTACGTACCGCGTAGTTCGTTACAGGTCGTCCGGATCCTGATCTCCGAACGGTTCCGCCAGCGACACACCCGCAAGAACGGCAGGTCGCAGTGCCTCGGGAACCGTCAATGCGTCGTCGGCGGAGACCAGCACGGTTTGCTCCTGCAAGGCGCGGATCCGGTAGTCGATCAACTGCGCCGTCCGCAGGTCCTCGCCTTCGAGGCCCTCGTAGTCCTCGTCCGCGTTGTCGAGGGGCAGGTCCTCGGTCATCGCCGCGAGCAAGGTCTGGATGGCAAAGGTGTTCGACAGGGACATCGAGACGTCGGTCTCGCTCATGCTGAGTTGGTGGCGGATGTGCTGGGTGAGGACGTCTCGAAGCACGTCGACGGATCGCGAGGAGAAACTGTCCACCGCCGAGCCCGGCACGACCCGGGTGCCGTCCGTCTCCAGAATGTCGGTGGCGAAGGCGACTGCCCAGTGGTCGAGGGCCGTGATGTTCTCGGGCTGCGGTTCGTGGTCCGAGTGGTCGTGCTCGCCTTCCTCGGACAGCGCCGTCGACAGTTCGGGAATGTCGTTCACCGAGGCGCCGGATCCCACCCGGTCGACCAAGGCTGCGACACCGGCCACGACGGGAAGTGCGGCCAGTGCTGCCGACTCGTCGGCCGGCGCGACGAGCGGCAACTCGATGTCGTCCGGGGCGAGGACGTCCGGATCGTTGTCGATGAAGTCGGTGAGGTCTTCCATGCAGTGCGCGAAGTCCTCGTCGCTACCGGTCCATGCGTCGGTCTCGTCGAGGAAGGTGAGGAATTCGAGCAGCGTCACGACGATGTTCGTTGCTGCGGCAGCACCGTTGTCCGGATCGGAGTCCTCGATCCGCTCGACGGCGTCGACGATGAAGTGGGCGTCGTTCGGAGTCCAGGAGGTCACGACGAATCCCGGGTTGGCCCGGTCGACCTGACCCAGCGTCGTCTTCACCAGGCTGACCACGCGGTCGGCGTGCTCACCCATGTCGCGATCGGTGAGCCAGGAGTGGAAATGTTCCAGCAGGGCATGGGAGATCGTGGATGTGCGGGCAGCGGAGCCTGCGGATTGTTGCCGTCGGGCACGCGCCTTCGTTTTCGCTGCGCGCTTCTGCCCCCGGCTTGCCGGTCCTTTGGATCCCATGAGCGCCTAGTTTAATGGCTGCGACGGCGCGCTCGGCGCACCGCCGCAGCCATTGTCACTAGGACGACAGCTGCGGCTGGCGGTCCGTCGGCGGCGTGACGTCGTCGTCGCTGAACGGGTCGCCGTTACGCGGGCTGTTGTACCGGGCTTCGTCGAGGATGCCCTCGCGCTTGGCGACGATCGCCGGGACGAGCGCCTGTCCGGTCACGTTGACGGCCGTGCGGCCCATGTCGACGATCGGCTCGACCGCCAGCAGCAATCCGACGCCGGCGAGTGGCAATCCGAGCGTCGACAGTGTCAGAGTCAACATCACCGTCGCACCGGTGGTTCCCGCGGTCGCGGCGGATCCGATGACGGAGACCACGACGATCAACAGGTAGTCGGTGAACGTGAGGGAGACGCCGTAGAACTGGGCGACGAAGATGGCGGCGATGGCGGGATAGATTGCCGCGCAACCGTCCATCTTGGTGGTGGCGCCCAGCGGTACTGCGAAGGATGCGTACTCACGCGGCACACCGAGATTGCGTTCGGTGACGCGCTCGGTGAGGGGCAGCGTGCCGATCGACGAGCGCGAGACGAAGCCCAGCTGCGTGGCGGGCCACACGCCGGAGAAGAACTGGCGAACCGAAAGTCCGTGCGCACGAACGATGACGGGGTACACGACGAAGAAGACGATGGCCAGGCCGACGTAGATGGCGACGGTGAACACGCCGAGGGAACCGATCGCATCCCACCCGTAGGTCGCGACCGCGTTCGCGATGAGTGCGGCCGTGCCGATGGGAGCGAGCCGGATGATCCACCACAACACCTTCTGCACGATCGCGAGCAACGATGCGTTGAAGTTCAGGAACGGCTCCGCTTTCTCGCCGATCTTCAACGCCGCGATGCCGATGGCGACCGCGATCACGAGAAGCTGGAGAATGTTGAAGCTCAGCGAAGTGGTTGCTGTGCTGGCGATTCCGTCACCGGCAGCTTCGGTGGTGACCGATGTCTTCGACCCGAGCGCGAAGAAGTTGTTCGGTACCAGCCCGGTCAGAAACGACCACCAGGAACCGACACTGCTCGGGTCCTTCGCGGACGTCGCTTCGACGCCGGTGCGTGAACCCGGTTGAGCGACCAGACCGATGACGATTCCGATGATCACGGCGATGAACGCGGTGATCGCGAACCACAACAAAGTCTGGACCGCCAACCGGGCAGCGTTGGCTACCTGGCGAAGATTCGCGATCGAGGACACGATGGCGGTGAACACCAGCGGCACGACTGCGACGGTGAGCAGCTTGACGTAACTCGACCCGATGGTGGCGACGGTGCCGACCAGCCAGTTCTCGTTACCGTCGGCCGCGTCGGGCATCGATCGTGCGATGAGACCGAGAACGACGCCGAGGATCAACCCGGCGACGATCTGAGGCCCGAAGGATTTTGCCCACGTGGGTATGCGGGACGCGCGCGTAGTACTGGGCGCAGACATGAAGATGCCTTTCGACAGGAAAAGAGGTGAGGGCGGAGAAGCCCTTCGAATCAGAGAATGCGACGCCGAGACGACTCGGTCACAGACAGAGAGAGCTCGCTTGTAGGCGCAGGTCGACGTAGCGTCGACTGGTCAGGAGCGGCATCACTTACTGGAGATTACTCCCAGTTGATTCGACCTCGAACGTGCGCCCGGGTTCAGTAGTCGACCCGGAACCCGCCGATGAGGGTGATGGTGTTGCCGTCGGGGTCGAGAACCGTCGACAACCGAACGCCTTTGTTCGCGTCGACGACGTCACCGGCGTCGATACCTCGGAGTGCGAGTTCCGCGCGGTGAGCGTCGAGATCGTCGATCCCGAAATTCAGCAGACCGGTGCCTGCGCGTACGTCGTCGACGGTGACCTGCACCCACCCGACATCGGTCACCTTCCATTCGACGAGGGTCGGCATCGGGTTGTTGGTGGCAGGCGCCCCGAAGAACGACGAGTACCACGATTCGGCTGCGTCGATGTCCGTCACCGGTACGACGGCGAGTACGTGTTCGATGGCCATGAGGTGTCCGTTCGTCAGGAGAACTGTGCTTCGTACCTATGAAGACCCGCGCCGGCGTGCGAAGTCATCGATCTCAGGCGAAGGTGCCTTTCAGATAGCCGACGACCGCCGCGGTATCGGGAGATCCCCGGTGGCCCAGGTACCCGTCGGGCCGCACGACGAACACCTCGGGACCGGCAATCGAATACGCGTCGCGAAACTGCCCCTGCGCGTCGACGATCACCGGCAACGTCGAGTCGACCCGCTCGGCGACCACCAGGTAGGCGTCGAGCAGGCCGTGTGCCGCAGAGACGGCGTCAGCTGCCAGTTCCTCGTACTCCGCCACCCAGCCCCCCGAGCCCCCCGAGCCCCCCGAGACGTCCGACCACAGCAGCAGCGTGTGCGACACCCCGGCGAACAGATCGAACAACCGGAAGGAGAACGCGACGATGTCCCGACGCAACTCCCGAGCATCCGGAGCGCGTTCTCCCGGTTGCACCGCGGTCGACGCGTCGTCGACTGCCGACACGAGGGGACCCGGCGGGTAGGAGATCAACAACTGCGCTTGCCGACGCATCGCCGTCTCGAAGGAGTTCTCACCGGCGCCGATGCCCTCGCGGGCGCTGCGGACGGTCATCCCGACGACGTCCTCACCGACAGGCCTGCGCTCCGCGTCGTAGGTGTCCGTCAGGCCGTCCGCGGCGATGCCCCGCACCGAGAGGGCTACCTTCCACGCCAGATTGTGCGCGTCCTGAATGCCGGTGTTCATGCCCTGAGCGCCGGTCGGAGGATGAATGTGCGCAGCGTCCCCGGCGACGAAGACGCGTCCCCTGCCGTACACGTCGACGATGCGGTGGCTGATCTTGAACACGGAAGACCACCGCAGATTCCGTGCCGTCGTCGGTTCGGGCGACAACCGGTTCAACACCGCCTGGATGTGGTGGAGTTCGGGCGCCGGCCCACCGGTGAAGCCGTGCACGATGCCGTCGCCGGCACTGGGCGCGGCCGTGAGCTCCTCCGGCACGAACATCGACATCCGGTAACGACCGTGGCCGGGAAGTGGGATCGCCACCAGCAGATCGTCGACGGTTCCGTCCTCGGTCCGGTGTGAGCTCCTGACCCCGTATCCCGGTGGTAGCGACCAGTCGACCTCGATGTCGCCCAGCATGTAGCCCTCCGCGAACGCCCCACCCTCGAACGTCAGTCCCAGCTGCTTGCGCACCGCGCTGTGGGCCCCGTCGCAGCCGATCAAGTACTGCACGTCCGCCGTCGATCCGTCGGTCAGGGTCGCAGCGACGCGCTGCCCGTCCTGCTCGAACGACGCCAGCCCGACGCCCCGCTCGACCACAGTCCCCAGCCCGGCGAGATGCTCGGCGAGAATGCGTTCGGTTTCGTACTGGGGGAGTCCGGCGAACCAATACGGAACATCCGGCGGCAACGTCAGCTCGATTCGGCCGACCTCGACACCTCCGTCGAACGCGATCTGACCCCGCATCGGCACCGAAGCATCGAGGATCGCACCGGAAACGCCCATGTTCTCGAACACCTCCAGCGTGCGCGGCTGAATACCAACGGCTTTCGCGTACTGCGGCGGAGTCGACGCGGAATCGACGATGCGGCAGTCGATACCTCGCCTGCGCAGCTCTATCGCCGCGGTCAGCCCGATCGGTCCCGCTCCGGCAATCAGCACATCTGCACTCACGTGTACGCCACCTCCGTCGCATGATCGAACGAGGACGAGTATGGGCCGCAGCGACATGCTGCGGCCCATACTCGGATCGATCTCATGCTTGGCGGATGACTGCGACGATCATCCCTTCAGCTCGCGGGTGATTCGGTGGTAGATCCCGCCGGACGTCAAGCCACCGTCGACGACTATCTCGGTCCCGGTGATGTAGCGAGCGGCGTCGGACAACAGGAATGCGACGGACTCGGCGATCTCCTCCGAGTCGGCGACACGACCTGCTGGAACGGACTTCAGGCTGGTGTCGACGAACTCCGAAGAGCCCGAGTGCAGCAGTGGGGTGTCGACAAGGCCGGGATGGATCGAATTGACGCGGACATCGTGCTCGGCGAATTCGAGTGCACCGACCTTCGACAGACCACGTACCCCCCACTTGCTGGCGCCGTATCCGGCCGCGAAGTAGCCGAGCATGCCGGCGATGGACGAGACGTTGACGATGGACCCACCTCCTCGCACGAGCAAGGACGCGCAGAACTTCATGCCGTAGAACACCGAACTCAGATTGATGTCCATGACGCGGTGCCAATCTTCGACGGTCGTCTCGACGATCCCCGCTCGGTGGCTGACGCCTGCATTGTTGACGAGTCCGTCCAAGCCGCCGTCCACGTCTTCGATGCGTTCCACGAGTTGCTGCCAGGAGTCCGGCGACGTCACATCGAGAGCGTGAAACTCTGCGAGGCCACCGTCGGCGACGATCTCTCCCGCCACCTGTTGGGCCGAGGTGGACGAGATGTCGGTGACCCACACCTTCGCGCCGCGCTGCGCGAGCAACTGCGATTCGACTTTGCCCATACCGCTGCCCGCGCCGGTCACGAGAACGACTTTTCCTTGAAAACTCATGTCTGCGTTCCCTATCCGGTCTTCAGCTCGGTGCCCTTGGTCTCGGCGACGAAGAAGACCGTGACGAACGTGAGGATGGCGCAGAACACGAAGTAACCGGCCGGAGCCAGTGCGTTGCCGGTCATCGAGATCAGCCACGTCGCGATGAACGGCGCGGTACCACCGAGGAGCATGTTGGTGGTGTTGTTTCCGAGTGCGAGACCGCTGTAGCGCACCGATGTCTTGAGCATCTCGACGTAGGTGACGTACGAAGCGCCGTTGACCACCGAGACCGCGATGAACAGGACGGACTGGCCGACGACGGCCTGCCACAAACTGCCGCCCGCCATCATCATGAACATCGGCACGCCGAGGACGATGGATGCGAAGCTGCCGCCGAACAGCACCGGCTTGCGACCGTACTTGTCGGCCATGAAGCCCGCGATCGGAAGGGTGATGACGCCCAGGACCAGGGCCAGGGAGGTGGAGAGGAATGCTGCCTGGGCAGTCTGGCCGCCTTCGGTCCTGAGGTACGTCGCCGCGTAGACCGAAGCGATGTAGTAGCCGCCGGTGATGAGTGCGCCGAGAAAAATGATCTTGACGACGCTTCCGCGGGAGGTGCTCAGGAGCTCCGAGATGGGCAGCTTCTTGGTCTCGCCCTTGTCCTCGAGCTCCTTGAACTCCGGTGTGTCGTCGAGCTTGCTACGGATCCAGATGCCGACTCCGCCGATGACGAGGCTGAGCAGGAATGGGATTCGCCACGCCCACGACAGGACCTGGTCCTCGGTGAAGACGGTGTTCAGCGCCAGTGCGCACAGTGACGCCAACAACGAACCGATGTAGGTGCCGGTGTTGACAATCGAGGTCTGAGTCGCACGCCACCGAGTCGGTGCGGATTCCGAGACGAAGGCGTTCGCTCCGCCGAGTTCGCCGCCTGCGGCGAATCCTTGAAGGCATCGACACAGCACCAGGACCGAGGTCGCCCACACTCCGAGGGTGACGTACGTCGGCAGCAGTCCGATTCCGGCTGTCGCGATGACCATCAGCAGGATGGTCCAGGACAGCGCGTTCTTTCGTCCGTACTTGTCACCGATGTGTCCGAAGAAGATTCCACCGGGAACGCGAAGGAAGAAGGCAACAGCGAATGCCGCGAAGGTTCCGAGCAACGCGGCGGTGGGATCTTCCGATACGAAGAACAGGGCTGCAATGGTCGTGGCCATGTAGCCGTAGATGCCGAAATCGTAGTACTCGACGACGGTTCCGACGACGGCGGCGCGTATCACCGTCAAGGGGGATTGCTTCACCGTGGTCGACTCATCGGCCTCGCGGCCGGGCTCGGAGTGCACGGCGCTCTCGTTGGTAGTCATCATTGTTCCTCAGTGGTCAAGGGTAGGGGAGTGGAGAGGTCAGATCGCCAGCGCCTCGGCGCTCGCTGTTGCGTGCGCGGCGTTTCGGCCGGCGATGCGACCCATCGTCAACGCGTTGGCTACTGCGTTACCGCCGCCCACGTAGCGCAGGCCGAGAACACCGGCACCTGCCTCACCGGCGGCATAGAGTCCGGGAATCGGAACGCCGTCGGTGTTCAGTACGGCCGAGTTCCGGTCGATCTGCAGTCCTGCGTGTGTGCAGACCAGTTCCGCGGGGAGGATCCGTGCTGCGTAGAACGGGCCCTGGTCGACCGGGTCGGGATTCTCGGTGCTCCCCTTGTTCGACAACGTCCGATGACGCAGGAAGTCGGGGTCCTCGCCGCGCGGCAGGTTCGCATTCCATCGCGCGACGGTAGCGTTCAAGGCCGTCACGGGGACCTGCATCAGGTCGGCAAGCTGATCGAGGGTGTCGGCCCGCAGGGTGCGGCCGGCGTCGGCCTCCTCGGTGACACGATCGGCTGCCCAATCCGCATACCCCACGGGCAGATTCACCCGTGCGTTCTCGTCGAAGACGATCCACGCCGAACCGCCCTGGTGATCGATGATGCCGGTAGAGACGGCGTAGGAAGCGTCCTCGTCCATGAATCGTCGTCCTGCGGCGTTGACGTAGATGCGTGACTTCGGCGGGAATCCGGACTGCCAGTGGTGGTACCGCTGGAAGTAGACAGTGGGAAGCATCAGGCCCCATCCGTCACCGGTGATCGACGCGTCCACCGCCTCGGCGAAGCGAAGATGGTCACCGCGACTGCCTTCGGCGGCAACGACGAACAGCGAGTCGCCTGCCTTGTTCGTGACGGGATAGTGGCGATCGACGAACGTCGGGTCCTGAGCGAAGCCTCCCGACGCGACGACGACAGCGCCTGCACTGAGCTCGACGTCGTCGGCGACGACACCGACGACGCGTCCGTTCTCGGAGAGCAGGGACTGAACGCGGGTATCGAGGACGACGTCGATGCCGTGCTTACGGCGAGCGGCGTCGAGAACCTGCACCAGTCCGTATCCCTGATCCTTCGGTACGTGTCCGCGCCATACGTCTTCGACTCCCGCCTGACTCAGCCCCGGCTGATGAGCGTTGCCGGAGACCCTGACGGGAATCTCGACACCGAGCTCGATGAGCCATTCGAGTGTCGGTCCGGCGTTCTCGCAGAACGCGCGAACGAGTCCGGGCTCCAGCATCCACTGGTTCAGGTCCATGTAGTGCTGGAAGTACTTCTCGGCGCTGTCCTCGATGCCGAGACCGCGCTGGACGGACGTCCCCGCCGCAGTGAACAGGCCGGCGGACAGAGCCGTCGAACCGCCGAGTTCCTTCAACGCCTCGAACAGAATCACCGACGCGCCGTTCTCGGCTGCGGTTACAGCTGCCGCGAGTCCTGCACCGCCACCACCGATCACCACGACGTCGTAATCGTTGTCAGACATGGCGCGAGCCACCGTCGACGGCGATGCTGTGCCCGGTCACGTAGCGTGCGCTGTCCGACAACAGGAACAGGAGTGGACCGAAGACCTCCTCGGGTGCGCCGAGGCGGTGCAGCGGTACGGCGTCGAGCGCCTTTGCGAGGGCTTCGGGGTCTTCTTGGACCCAACGGGTCATCTCGGTGTCGATGTAGCCGGGTGCGATGGAGTTGACGCGAATGCCGATGTCGCCGAATTCCACAGCGAGGGACTCCGTCAGATGTGCGACGGCCGCCTTCGAGGTGCAGTAGGCGCCACGGCCCTTGCGGACACGCAGTGCGGACACCGAGGACATGTTGACGATGGCGCCGCCCTCGCTCACGTGCCTGCCTGCTGCCTGAGAACCGAACAGGACTCCCTCTACGTTGACGCTCAGCGTCGCATTGATCTGCTCCGGCGTGATGTCGGCAGCAAGGGCGAACGGGAAGATGCCCGCGTTGTTGATCCAGAAGTCGATTCGGCCGAACTCTGAAAGAGCGGTCTGCGCCAGGGCTTCGTGATCGTCGGCGACGGTGACGTCGATGCGCGCGCCGACGACCTTTCCGGGCTGGGCGACGAGCTTGTCGGTGGCCAGCTCGCGGTTCAGCTGCTCGGCTGTTTCCTTCATCTGCGCGTCGTTGATGTCGGCGCCGATGACGTTCACACCGCGAGCCGCAAGACCTTTGGCGAACACCGAGCCCATTCCGCGCGCGGCACCGGTGATGACGGCGACCTTGCCCGCGAGTTCCGGGTAGACCGCGGTCATCGTGCGGTCTACGACGCGTCCAGGATTGGTGGTGGTCATGAAATCTCTCCTTGCGAAAAAGTCTCTCGATCGGGCTGACCGGAGCAGAGCTTGCGGTGGCCCGGGAGGTGTGCGATAATCGCACGCAGTGTGCGATACATATCGAACTGTAGGTGGTCCACCTCACAAACGTCAACAGGGGCGACAAGTGACTCATGGTTTCTCGGGTAAAGATGCAGTTCAGCTCGATTCGGGCATGTCGAAAACCCTTCATCACGGCCTGGTGGTTCTGGAGCTTCTGGCCGAGTATCCGAACGGACTGTCCATAACCGAGATCGCCGAAGGCATCGGCGTGCATCGCACTGTCGCGCACCGACTGGTGCGGACCCTGGAGGCGCATCACCTGTGCCGTCGGGACGACTTCAAACGAATTGCACTCGGGGCAGGACTCGTAGCGCTTGCCGAGCCCGTCGAGCAAGATCTCCGAACCGTGGCGCGTCCGGTGTTGGAGGAGCTCGCTGATCAGCTGGGTGCGACGGTGCATCTCGTCGTACGCGAGAACGACCACGAGGTGCGAGCTTTGATGGTCGTCGAACCCCGCGGCGCGAAGGTACACGTCGCCTTTCGCGGCGGACAGGTGGATCCTATCGACCGCGGATCCGCCGGACTTGCAATGCTCGCCGCTCTGCCCGAGGTGGAAGGCGAGCGCGCAGAAGTGACCCGGGCCCGCGCCGTCGGCTATGCGGTCACCCAGGGTGAGGTCATTCCGTCTGTAGGTGGTGTGTCAGCGGTGATTCCAGGCCGCCGCGGTGATGCGCTGGCAAGTCTCGGCGCGTCCGTCTTCGAGATCGACGACGAAAAGCGCCTCGGCGCAGCGGTGGTCGCCGCGGCGGCACAATTGGGTCGGCTGTTGCGTTAGTCGTTCTTTGCCGGGACGATGCGGCCGCGGACGTCGCCGAAACCGATGCGGGTGCCGTTCGGTCCTGGTGCGTTGGCAGCGATGACTACCTCATCGCCGTCTTCGAGGAAAGTTCGAGTCTCGTCGCCCAGTATCGCGGGTTCCGCTCCGCCCCAGGTCAGTTCGATGAACGCCCCGCGCTGGTGCTTCTCCGGCCCGGAGATCGTTCCCGACGCGAACAGATCACCGGTGCGCGAGGTGGCTCCGTTGATGGTCTGGTGAGCGAGCATCTGAGCGGGTGACCAGTACATCTCGCGGTACGGCGGGTACGAGACGTCGTGGCCGTTCCAGGAGACGGTCAGGTCGATATCGAGTGCCCAGGACTGAGTTTCACGCAGATATTCGAGGGGTTGCGGCTCTTGGATCGGGGTGATGGTTCGCGCTGACTCGAGGGCGAGCAGCGGCACTACCCACGGCGAGATCGACGTCGCGAAGCTCTTGCCGAGATTGGGGCCGAGGGGCACGTATTCCCAGGCTTGGATGTCGCGGGCCGACCAGTCGTTGACGACTACGGCACCGAAAACGTGTTCTGCGAATCGGTCCGGTGTGATCGGGCCGTTCGACGGGATTCCGACGACGAAGCCCATCTCTGCCTCGATGTCGAGTCGAGTGCTCGGCCCGAAGGACGGCATCGCCTGATCGGGCGCCTTGCGTTGACCGTTCGGTCGCGCGATGTCCGTTCCGGAGACGACGACGGTACCTGAGCGACCGTGGTATCCGACCGGAAGGTGTTTCCAGTTGGGCAGCAACGGTTCTGCGTCGGGACGAAACAGACGACCGAGATTGGTGGCGTGATGTTCCGAGGCGTAGAAGTCCACGTAATCGGCCACGTCGAACGGCATGTGCATCGTGACGGTGTCGAGCGGGTGAATTGCGTCGGTTGGGACGGAGTCTGTCGTGACGGCCTCGGTGAGCGTGGTGCGGACCTCGATCCAGCGCGCGCGGCCCTGAGCCATGAAGGGGTTGAGAGACGCGTGGTCGAACACGTCGTCGTGCAAAGCTTGCACGAGGTCGACGACGTTGTTGCCGAGCCGGACTCCGACGCGCTTGTCGGTCGTACCGGTCGAAAAGATGCCGTACGGGAGGTTGTCGATCCCGAACTCGGAATTGAAAGGGACGTCGATATGTGTCACGTGGGGCTCCTTCGGAGCTGTGAGCAGAAATGTGCACCCTGGTGCACATTTCTACTCACAAGGGGTTGATGAGTCCTAGCGAAATCAGGTCGTCGAGCGGTTCACTGATACTGCAGGTCCCGAACGACAGGAATGCGCGGTTGGTGTCGATCGCGGCGACTTCTTTCGCCACGACATCGGGATCCCGGATCGCGAGGATGCGTTCGAGATCACGAACTGAACTACCGTCGGCCGCGGCCTGAGCTGCAAGCAGCACATTCAGATAGCCGTGCTGCTCGAAACCGTTGTCCGCGGCGGTGTTCCGGATCGCGTGATGAAGCCCTGCGGTGGCTTTGAACCGAACACCACGACGGGAGGCCTCGGCAATGCCCGCCGCCAGTTCCGCCTCGTCCGGATACAGGTCCGCTGTGACGCCTCCCGTGCGGAACTTCGCCCGGTAACCGCGCCGCTCGACGGCGTCGAAGATGTCGTGTCGGCGATCGTCGCGGGGGATCTCGACGTAGACATCGACGTTGTCGGCGACGGCGCGCAGTGCAGTCAGGTCGGTGCCGTCCGGAATTGCGACCTCGACGGCTACGACCGAAACGCCTGGGATCGACTGCGCTGCTTCGAGTCCTGCAGCGACGCTCGACGGGCCTCCAGGAGCGGTCAACGACAGGTCGATCTTCGTGGGCGTCAGCTCATGTAGTCGCGGGATCGGGAAGACGAACGGCCCGACGAGATGTGCGTAGGCTGCGTCGCGGTAGCCGAGGTGCTGCGGCACCGCGTGGCCCAGAGGTGCGTTGCCGGGCGGGAACAGGGCTGCGTCGTCGCACAGTCCGTGGAAGAGCTCCGGTATCGAGGATGCGGTCACGACGCAGGTCCTCGCCCAGCCCAGCTCCAGGCATAAGCCGGGTCTTCGCAGGCGAGCGCGCCCTCGCCGAGTTCGAGGGGGCGGAACGTGTCGACCATGACGGCGAGTTCGTCGAAGAACTCGGCGCCGATACTACGTTCGTACGCGCCGGGCTGGGGACCATGAGCATGTCCGCCAGGATGGATGGAGATCGAGCCCTGCCCGATGCCCGAGCCCTTACGGGCTTCGTAGTCGCCGCCGACGTAGAACATGATCTCGTCGGAGTCGACATTGGAGTGGTAGTACGGCACCGGAATCGACAGCGGGTGGTAGTCGACCTTGCGCGGCACGAAGTTGCAGATGACGAAATTGTCGCCCTCGAACGCCTGATGCGCAGGCGGGGGCTGGTGCACACGACCGGTGATGGGTTCGTAGTCGGAGATGTTGAACGTGTACGGATACAGGCATCCGTCCCAGCCGACGACGTCGAACGGGTGGTTCGGATACACGTAGCGGGTGCCGACGATTCCAGTGGATCCACGGTGTTTGACGAGGACCTCGACATCTGTGCCCTCGGCAAGCAAAGGGGCGGCCGGACCGTGAAGGTCACGCTCGCAGAACGGTGCGTTCTCCAGGAGCTGGCCGAACTTCGACAGGTACCGCTTGGGCGGGACGATGTGGCTGTTCGCCTCCATCGCGTAAGCGCGTATCTCGCCGTCGGGGACCCAGCGATGCGTCGTCGCGCGGGGGATCAGTACGTAGTCGCCTTGGCGTGCCTGCAGTGCGCCGAACACGGTTTCGACTGTAGCGCTGCCGGATTCGACATAGACCATCTCGTCGCCGGTCGAATTACGGTACAGCGGCGACGGCTTCGTGGCGACGACGTACGAGATTCGGACGTCACCGTTTCCGAGGATCAGTCGGCGGCCGTCGACCACGTCGGTCTCTGCGACGACGTCCGGCGGGAACAGATCGTGCAGCTTCAGGTGTCTTGGTTTGAGTGGGTGATTCGGCGTCGTCGACTGGTCGGGTAACTCCCAGACGGTCGCGTCGACGATCGCCGATGGGATGTGGCGGTGATAGAGCAGCGACGAATCCGAGGAGAAGCCCTCCTCGCCCATCAACTCTTCGTAGTACAAGCCTCCGTCGGGTGTCCGGTGCTGAGTGTGACGCTTCGGCGGTACCGAGCCGAGTTGCCGGTAGTAGGCCACGAGATCTCCTAGATGTGTCCTGAGCTGATAGTAAACACATTAACTAGTTTGGAGTGATCTGTGCAACCCTGGCCGTCAATTGCGCCCGCGAACGTCGAACTGGCTGCGGTTGGTGATCAGCTTGTTCAGCAGCATGACGAGAATCCGCTGCTCGGGTTCGGTGAGGACGCTTGCCCACGCCTGTTCGCGCTCGTTCTGTTCGGCGAAGGACTCGACCATGCGGGTGTGTCCGTCGTCGGTGAGGGCGAGTCGGACCGATCGGCCGTCGACCTGGTCGGGTGTCCTGACGAGCAACCCGTCGGCAATGAGTGTCTTGGACAGGTTGGATACCGCGGCTCGGCTCATTCCGCTCAGTTCGGCCGCGCGCTTCGGTTCGATCGGTCCGGCGAGCCAGGTCACGAAGAGCAGGCGGAACGAGGACCACGACCAGCCGCGCGGCCGATGGATCGAGGATTCGAGGTCGTAGGTGACGATGTTCGACGCGCGGTTGAGCGTCAGGAGTACTTCGGTTGCCAGTTGATGTTCGAAGCCGTACTCGCCCGCGAGCTTGGAGTTGGCTGCGGCGATGAACGACCAGAAGTCGGGTTCGTCGGAATCGGTCACGTCAGTAACCCTAACGACCGTACTAGAAAATAAATGTATGTATCAAATATCGTCGCGGGACACCGTTCGGCAGGCGACACGCCAACTGCCGTTCTCGTGGACTACTCGGTCGTGGACCACGGTGAAGCGTACGAGTCGAGTGGCGCCACCTCGAGGAGTCGCCATGATCTGCAGATAGCAGTCCACGTCCAGTGAGCCGTCCTGGCGATCGTCGACGGAGAGATTCGTGATCACATGGCGGCGCTTTTCCTGTGCGGCAGTGGCATCGGCGAAGAACTGCTCCGCAAACGCCGTCAGCGCGGCCGTGCCGACTGCGGGCTGCGGGTAGCTCGGTGAATCGAATACCCCGTCCTGGGTGAACGTGCGCGCCCATTCGTCCGCGCGTCCCGAGTCGATCGCATGACTTTGGCGGCCGTAGAGAAGTTGTATCGCAGTAGCAGTCTCCGCGTCGATCATGAAGCTCCCTCAGCCGTGCGATAAACGCACATAATGTGCGATTCGTAGTCGCGAGAGTATGTCGGTCGCTCGAGTAGGGTCAAGTCAGATTTCCGCCGCCGGCGACGAGCAAGGGGAGTGACGTTGACGCTGCTGATCCATCGTGCGACACGCACGAGTGTTCTCGCGTCCGCTCTGGCCGATGTTCTGGCCACGCCGTTGTCGGATCCGTTCGCGGCCGAGGTCGTCTCCGTCCCCGCACGTGGTGTCGAGCGGTGGTTGACGCAGCGGCTGTCGGTTTCCCTCGGCGGTGACAGGGGCGACGGCGTTGCCGCCAACATCGAGTTCCCCTCTCCGGCAAAGCTCGTCGACGAAGCCCTGGCAGATGCTGCGGGCTTCGACCCGGTGGACGACGCGTGGTCGACGGACCGAGTTCTCTGGGCAACCCTCGCGGTCCTCGACGAGTCGATGGACCAGCCGTGGTGCGCGGTGGTGGCGCACCACCTCGGGCACGGTGCCGACGACCATCGCGCCGGACGTCGGTGGTCCACGGCGGCCCATCTGGCGGGTCTGTTTCGCACCTACGGAGCGGACCGGCCGCTCATGCTCGTCGACTGGCAGCGCGGCGTCGACAGTGACGGACTCGGTGGCGACCTGCCGGAGGATCTGCGCTGGCAAGCCGAGCTGTGGCGCGCGGTCCGTGAACGTATCGGCACGCCGAGTCCGGCGGAACGGCTCTCGGAAAGCTGTGACGTCGTGCGGAGCCGTCCCGATCTTCTCCGGCTTCCGGACCGATTGTCGATCTTCGGCGCTACTCGTCTGACGACCGATCAACTGCAGGTGGTCGCAGCCATTTCAGCGCATCGAGACGTGCACTTCTGGCTTCCGCATCCCAGTCGTGCGCTGTGGGACGAGAGGGCGCGGTCGAATTCCATCGTCAAGCGTGCGGACGACCGATCGATCCTGACGATCGATCACCCGCTGCTCGCCAGCCTGTCCCGGGACGTCCGAGAGCTCCAGTCGAGACTCCTTGCTCTGGACGCCAGGATCGTCGATCGCGCCGAGGAAGAATCCTTCGAAGTACCCACCCTGCTCGGACGTGTCCAAGCCGATATCGAAGCTGCACGCGCGCCGGTGCATTCGGCGACACCCGACGGAACCATCGCCGTGCACGCGTGCCATGGCGCGGCCCGGCAGGTGGAGGTCCTCCGCGAGGTGTTGCTCCACGCCTTCGAGGAGGATCCGACACTCGAACCGCGTGACGTGGTGGTGATGTGTCCGGACGTCGAGACCTACGCACCGTTGATCAGAGCGACGTTCGGACTGGGTTCGCTGGATCATCCCGGGCACTCGCTCAGGGTGCGCCTCGCCGACCGCAGTCTCCGTCAGACCAACCCGATGCTGTCCGTCGTGGCGACAGTGCTCGATCTCGCCGTCGGGCGGATCACCGCGAGCGAAGTTCTCGACTTGCTTGCCGCCGAACCCGTTCGACGGCAGTTCTCGCTCACCGACGACGATCTGGAACGACTCCGCGAGTGGACGCAGGTGGCTGGCGCACGTTGGGGCCTGAACTCCCGGCAGCGACGCGACGTCGGCTTGGACGACTTCACCGAGAACACGTTCTTCGCCGCCGTCGATCGACTGCTTCTGGGAGTATCGGCCGACGAAACCGCGCACCACTGGCTCGGACGTGCCCTGCCCGTCGACGACGTCGACAGCAGCGACATCGATCTGACCGGGCGTCTGGCGGAATTCATCGACCGCCTTGCCAGCGTCGTACGCGACATGCAGGGAACCTCCACCACGTCCGAGTGGCGTCGTGCCCTGGTTCGAGCACTCGACCTCCTCGCCGACGTGGCACCGGCCGACGCGTGGCAGCGAGCGCAGGCACTGCGTGAGATCGCGGCCGCCACACGTCACGGCGATGCGGCACCGCTCCGGCTCGCCGACGTCCGGGCCATGCTCGCCCGAGCGCTCGCAGGCCGCCCGTCTCGAACGAATTTCAGGACGGGCGAGCTGACGGTGTGCACCATGGTTCCGATGCGTTCGGTTCCGCATCGGGTGGTAGTACTTCTCGGCCTCGACGACGAAGTGTTCCCCCGCACGGGCGGCATGGACGGGGACGACGTGCTCGCCAGGGATCCAGCACCTGGTGAACGGGACGTCCGCAGCGAGGACCGTCAGTTGCTGCTCGACGCGGTGATGTCCGCCGGGCAGAAATTGTTGCTGTTCTACACCGGCGCCGACCCCGTGAACGGATCCACCAAACCTCCGGCGATACCGCTGAGCGAGCTGCTCGACGTCGTACGCACCACCGCAGGCGCCGACGTGGTCCGCCGACATCCGTTGCAGCCGTTCGATGCGCGAAACTTCGATGCCGAGAATCCGTTCAGCTTCGACGCCGTGTCGTTGAAGGGTGCGCTCGCCGCCCAGAAGGACAGCGTCCCCGCCGACGAGTTCCTGCCGAGTCGCCTGCCGGCCCGCACGCCGACCGATGTCGCGCTCGCCGACCTGGTGTCGTTCTTCGAGAACCCGATTGCGGGTTTCCTGAAGCAACGCCTCGGTGTGCGGATTCCCGAGACCGACGACGACATCGCCGATTCGCTCGACATCACCCTCGACGGCCTTCAGCGGTGGGAAGTCGGGGACCGTATGTTGAACGAGATGCTCTCCGGTACCGAGCTGGACGACTTCCGTGCGGCGGAAATGCGTCGTGGAACGTTGCCGCCCTTCGAATTCGGAGCCCGGTCCCTGAGAGACATCGTCACCGGCGTCGACACTCTCTACGAGGCCTCGCGAGAGATACACCTCGTTCCTCCCCGCGTGGTGGACATCTCGGTGGACCTCGGCGGTGGACGCAGGCTCACCGGGACGGTCACCGGAATTCACGGTGACGTCATCGCGCGCACGTCGTACTCCAAGCTCGCTCCCAAGCACCGGATCGCTGCGTGGATCAGACTTCTGGCCGTTGCTGCGCAGGACGGTTCGCGTCCCTGGCTGGCCGTGACGACAGGCCGCGGGATGGGATATCACCCGATGCGATCGACGATGAACGCGCCGACCGACGCTCTCGCGGTGTTGGCGGAGTTGGTTGCGCTGCGCGACACGGGCCTCGACGCACCGCTGCCGATCGGGCCCATCGCGTCGTCGGTCTACGCGGAGAGGAGAACGGCGGGACTGCCTGCCGAGGACGCGTGGAAGGACGCGAGCGACAAATGGTCCGACAGGTTCGGTGACCACTCCGACCGCAGTATCGCGTACGTACTGGGCCCCTCCGCGCCCCTCGCGGCTCTGACCCGAGGCCACTGGAACGAGTTCCCCTCCGGAGCAGGTGCCGAGAAGACGGTGTTCGAATCGCTCGCCGGGGTGGTCTGGCGCCCACTGCTGGCGAACGAGGAGGTACGGCGACCATGACGGACTTCGACCTCTACGGTCCGCTCCCCACCGGCACCACAGTGCTGGAAGCCAGTGCGGGCACCGGAAAGACCTACGCGATAGTCGGATTGGCCACGCGCTACGTCGCCGAGGGCTTGTGCGACATCTCGCAACTGCTACTCGTCACGTTCTCCCGAGCCGCCACGAGGGAACTGCGTGATCGAACCCGCGCGCGGTTCGCCTCGGTGGCAGCACAACTCGCGTTGCCCGGTCCGCACGACGACGGCCTGGTGGCCTTTCTGGCCGACACCACCGACGAGGAAGTTCTGGCGAGACGGCAGCGTCTGCTGCAGGCACTGTCCGAGTTCGACTCCGGCACCATTGCGACGACGCACAGCTTCTGCCAGCGGATGCTCGACAGTCTGGGCATCGCGGGGGAGAACGAGCCGGACGCCGTGCTGGTGGAGAACGTCGAGGACCTGACGATGGAGGTCGTCGACGACACCTTCCTTCGTCGCTACGCCAAGGTCGCGGACCGTGATCCGCCGATGACGCTCACGGAGGCACGCGAGCTTGCGCGAAAGGCCATCGCCGACAGGCAGTCTGTCCTGGCACCCGAGACGGATGTCGATCCTGCCGTCGGACATCGAGTGTCGTTCGCCGAGGAGGTACGCACCGAGGTCGGCCGACGCAAGCGGATCGCAGGAATCCGAGACTTCGACGATCTGCTGGAGCTACTGCACGGGGTCTTGGCGGATCCTGAGCTCGGCGAATTCGCGTGCGCACGTGTCCGTGAACAGTTTCAGGTCGTCCTCGTGGACGAATTCCAGGACACCGACCCGTGGCAGTGGGGAATCCTGGCCCGCGCCTTCCACGGAAACTCGACGCTGCTTCTCGTCGGAGACCCGAAACAAGCGATCTACGCGTTCCGCGGCGCCGAGGTGTTCAGTTACCTGGACGCGGTGTCCGTTGCCGATCACCGGCTCGAGCTGACCACCAACTGGCGAAGCGACGCGGGCCTGCTCGCGGCACTGGAACACGTGTACGGCGGCGCTGCGCTGGGCCACGAGGGCATCGTCGCTCACCGGGTCGGCGCCACGCACGAGTACTCCAGGCTCAGCCACGGCGAGCCGCTCCAGGTGAGGTACCTCCCACGCACGGGTGCGGGCCCGTTGAACCGGTCCGGATTCCCTGCTGTCGACAGAGTGCGAGGCATCGTCGCCGCCGATCTCGCCGCGGACATCGCCGAGTTGATCGCCGGCGGCACGACCATTCGACTGAACGGCGTGGAACGGCAGGTCGAACCAGGAGACATCGCGGTCCTCGTCCGATACAACGCGCAAGTTCCGCTCGTTCGTGACGCTCTCGATCGGGTAGGCGTTCCGTCGGTGCTGACCGGGGGATCCTCGGTGTTCGAAACGCCCGCGGCAACGCAGTGGCTGTGGCTGCTTCAAGCGATGGAACAACCTCACCGAGCCGATCGCGTCCGGATGGCTGCGCTCACACCGTTGCTGGGTCGTACGGCAGAGCAGCTCGACGCCGGTGCCGACGACATCGTCGCCGGGCTGAGCAGCAGCTTGCGAGAATACGGAAACCTCTTCGGTCGAGCGGGATTCGCGGCCATGTTCGAGAAGCTGAGCGGAGACACGGCATTGGAGGCGCGCCTCCTGGCACTCGATTCGGGGGAGCGCGCGCTGACCGACATTCGCCACGTCGCGCAGCTGTTGAACAAGGCGGCCGTCGAAGACCTGCTCGGCGCAACCGAACTCGTCCGGTGGCTGACCGAGCGCATCAGCCATCCGCATGCGGTGAACACCGGTGAACGCAGCCGCCGACTGGACAGCGAGGCTGCAGCAGTGCAGATCGCAACGATCCACGCGACCAAGGGACTGGAGTTTCCGGTCGTGTACGTGCCGTTCGCGTGGCACGCGACATCCCCGCAGAAGCCCGCGACGCTGGTCTACCACGACGACGAACACCGACGAATCCTCGACGTCGGTGGTGGGCGCGGTCAGGGGTGGGGTGCGAGAAAAACGCTGTCCGACAAGGAACAGGCAGGCGAGGAGCTACGCCTGCTGTACGTGGCGCTCACGAGAGCCCAGTGCCGAGTCGTCCTGTGGTGGGCGCCTGCGATCACGACGGCCGGGTCACCGCTGCACCGAGTGCTGTTCGGCCGAATGCCGGGGACGGCGGAACTGGAGCCGAGACCGAAGGTGCTCGACGACGCTGCCGCCGCGAACCGGCTGGAATCATGGGCAGGGGCCGCGAACGGGACAGTCGCGGTCGAACCGGCCGAACGCCGCGATGCGCGTGCGCCGGTCGACTCGACGCCCCGTGTGCAGCCGGCGCTCGGCGCAGCGGTCTTCGGACGCTCGCTCGACATGCTCTGGCGCCGCACGTCCTACTCCGCCATGACCGCGGCGGCCCACGAGGGGCCAGGAGTGCGCAGCGAGCCCGAGCAACCGGGGATCGAAGACGAACCCGACGAGCCTGCGTCGGGTCCGGTGGTCGGACCAGACGACGACATGCAGGGCATCCCGTCCCCGATGAACGGTTTGCCCGCCGGAGCGGCATTCGGAACCCTGGTGCACGAGATTCTCGAGCACCTGGACACGTCCGCCGATGACGTGGAGGCCGAGCTGCTGAGCCGATGCACCGACGCGATCGAGGAGAACGTCGCGGACATCGAGCCGCAGGCGCTGGCCGACGCGTTGCTACCGGTATTGCGCACACCCCTGGGTTTCGGAACCCTGGAGGATATTGCACCGTCGGATCACTTGGCGGAGCTGAACTTCGAACTTCCTCTCGCGGGCGGTGACAACCCGACCGCGCAGGTCGTGACCATCCGGGGCATCGCTCGGCTCCTTCGCAGCCATCTGCCCGCGGACGACGTCCTGGCCTCGTACGCCGACCGTCTCGATGCCCTCGAATCACCGCCGCTGCGGGGGTATCTGACCGGAAGCATCGACTCGGTCCTGCGTGTTCACGAAGCAGGCCGGACGCGCTACGTCGTCGTCGACTACAAGACAAACAGAATCACCAGTGGTGACCTCACCGTCGAACACTTCACTCGCGAGCGCATGGCCCAGGAGATGATGCGCTCGCACTACCCGCTGCAGGCATTGCTGTATGCCGTTGCTCTGCACCGGTATTTGCGCTGGCGTCAACCGAACTACGACCCCCGCACCCACCTCGGCGGTGTGCAGTATCTTTTCGTACGCGGCATGGCAGGCCCGCACACACCGGCCGGCTGCGGAGTCTTCGACTGGTACCCGCCACCGGCACTGGTCACCGACGTGTCCGATCTCCTCGCGGGACACGATCCGAGATCCGGTCGACCAGGTCGGGCAGGAGCGGAGCCTGCGGAGCGACCAGGTCGAACAGGAGGTTCGTCGTGACCGATGCGTCGTTGGTGAAGCGAGCGGACGGGCTGCTGAAGACGTTCAACGAGGTCGGCGTTCTGGCTCCGGCCGATGTTCACGTCGCCCTCCGGCTCGGTGCGCTCGGCGGAGAATCCGATCCGAATGTTCTGTTCGCCGCTGCTCTTGCGGTTCGGGCTGTGCGGTCGGGGTCGGTGTGTCTGGATCTGCGGAGGTTGAGGGACGTGACCGTCGACGAGGAGTCCGACGTCGACCTCGGTTCGTTGCCGTGGCCGGAGCTCGGGGATGTGTTGGCTGCGTTGCGGGCCAGTCCGTTGGTGACGGGAGGAGATCGCGGGCCGTTGGTCCCACTGCGTCTCGTCGACACCGACGACGGTGAACTGCTGTACCTGGATCGGTATCACCTGCAGGAGCGCACGATTCGGACGGTTCTGGAGACACGCGAATCGTCGAGGCCCGATGTGGACGTCGACGAGGTGAGGTCGCTGCTGCACGAGCTGTTCCTCGACGAGAACGGGCAGCCGACGATGGCCCCGGATCGGCAGAGGATCGCGGCGGCACTGGCTGCCACACAGTGGACAACAGTCATCGCGGGTGGCCCCGGCACGGGCAAGACGCACACGGTGGCCCGGGTGCTGGCGATGTTCTCTCGACAGTTCGGTCCGGGGATTCGGATCGGCCTCGCTGCTCCCACCGGCAAAGCGGCGGCGCGGCTCCAGGAATCGGTGACCGAACAGTCTGCAGCCCTCGGGCTTCCGCCGGGAATCACTGCCATGACGGTGCACCGGTTGCTGGGTTGGCAGCGGGGGAGCAAGAGCAGGTTTCGTCACAACGCAACCAATCGCCTGCCGTACGACGTCATCGTCGTCGACGAGACGTCGATGGTGTCGCTGACCATGATGTGCAGGCTGCTCGAAGCCGTTCGTCCGGAGACCCGGCTCGTGCTCGTCGGTGACCCGGATCAGCTGACGTCCGTCGACGCCGGTGCCGTCCTCGCGGACCTGGTGGCGCGTCCTATCCGGGGCATCGCCGCTGCCGACGGCGGACATTCGGACGGACGGCACGCCTCGCCGCTGACCGCGTTGATCGAGGACGACCTCGACGCCGTCAGCGATCCGCACGAGGCCGCGTTGTCGGCGAAGGAACGGGCCCGTCTGGCAGGCGGGGTCGTGCGGTTGAGCCGAGGCCGACGGTTCGGCGGTGCCATCGCGGAACTTGCCGTCGCTGTTCGCGACGGGCGAGCGGACGACGCAATCGCGTTGCTGAAGGACAGACCGGACGAGCTCTCCTTTCATTCACCGTCGGAGCTGTCCGAACTCCAGGCGGACGTTCTGTCCACCGCCGCGTCGGTGACGGACGCAGCCCGCGCCGGTGACGGATCCACGGCATTGGCGGAGCTGGAATCGCATCGGCTTCTGTGCGCACACCGTCAGGGCCCGTACGGGGTGCAGACGTGGGCGCGCCGAGCAATGGACTGGGTGGGCGAGTCGTCCGGCACCTTTCTCGATCCGTCGCGCTGGTACCCGGGCCAGCCGTTGCTCGTCACCGCGAACGACCACGACGCACGCATCTACAACGGCGACACGGGAGTGGTGATAGATACCGGAGAGGGTGCGTTGATGGCCGCGTTCCAGCGGGGACGCACGCCTCTGATGGTGCATCCGAACGTGCTGTCGTCGGTGCAGACGGTGTACGCGATGACCATTCATCGCAGCCAGGGCAGCCAGTACGACACCGTGTCCGTGCTGTTGCCCGCGGAAGCCTCGTCACTGCTGACGCGTGAACTGCTGTACACGGCCATCACGCGAGCACGGAAACATGTGCGAATCATCGGTAGCGAGGACGCATTGCGCGCCGGCGTGGAACGTCAGGTGCTACGAGCCAGCGGACTTCGCCGGACGATCGTCGAGTGACGACGCGGAGCCGAGGTGGCGACGCAGACTGACTGCGGTGTCCGACCACGACCGCGCCTGTTGTTCCCAGACGCGCGCCCGAGCCGGCGTACCCCGGCGACGGAGCTCGAACGCCCGAGCGGTTGCCCGGTCGGCGTGCACGCCCGCAGTGGCAGCCAGTTCGTCCAACCGGTCGGCGCCGCAGAGGGACGCCACCGTCACGCTGTCCAACGGACCGCCGGCGAGCTCGCAGAACGTGTGCAGTGATCGGAGGCCCTCCGGCACTTCGGCGGACGCCTGTCGTTCGGCGGATGCTGCCGCGACGGGGTGTGGCTCGTGAGCAAGCGCTACCGGTCCGCCGGCGCCGCCGGCCAGACCGACCGTCCACGCACTGAGGAACGACGGATGGGGCACGTCCCACACTTCGCGGAACGTGGCGACCGCGACCGTGGCCAGCAGATCCGCCTCGTCCCGCGGTCCGTCGACGGTGAAGTCCATCACCGTGCCGTCGAGCATGGGCTTCCCGGCCTCCGACCAGCCGAGACCGTGCAGGCGCCGATCGGCGGCCGTCATGTCGACGTCGTCGGGGTACAGGTAGGACGGCAACGACGCGACGCCGACGATGACGTCTCCGTCGATCGCCACGAGGTCCACATACGGCCGCTGGCCTCGTTGTCCATGAGATGCCTGGGCCGAGGTGATGGTGACGTAGCTTCCCGTGGGCATCGCCGCGACATGAGCGGTGAGGTTCTTCTCGAACCGCTGCCACGCACCCGCGACATCGGCATCGAACATCCCGGCATCGAACGGACCGTGCTCGATACCACCCTGCTCGGTAGACACATGCGCTCCTTCGTCGAACCGGATTCTCGAAGTTTCACCCGGCTGTAACCGCCGCCCTCGAAAGATATCGGCTGGGTCCGACAAAGTTGGTGAGGCACGAGTCAGAGAGAGTGAACGATCTCCTCCCACACGCCTGCTACCACGGAGTCCGTCGCGCCGGTCTGGGTGAACAGCACGTGGCAGTGGCCTCGTCGGTCGTAGAGTTCGATGGACGCTGTCGGGCCGCGTACGCCGGAGGTGACGGTGGCCCAGCATTCGGTGACGTGGGTCAGGTCCACCATCATCCGGCACAGTCCGGACGCGAGTGTCAGGTTGCCGCCGGTCATGCGTGCGGCGATGAGATGATCGTGATGTATCTGCATGCATCCCGCGCCCGCGGTGACCATCGTCATGGGAAGTTCGAGGTAGGCGAGGTGCTCGAGCGCGCCCGCGATTGCCGTCGGATCGATCTGCCGCGTGCCGAGCGAGGCCAACGCCGGAAGCGCAGCCTGCCGGGCCACGCCGCCGTCGGCGAGGATCGAGTCGAACTGTTGAATCTGGTCGGCGCCCTCCCACTCGGTGAGAGCGTCCGCGTCGGAGACGGGGGTGCGGGGTCGTGGCACCACCGCGTACGACGGCCGCGTGCGCACCGATCTCAGTGCCTCGAACGCCAACCTGTCCGATCGGGGCGTCAGATAGCTTGCGTGCGCCGCGAACCCGGTGGTATCGAACATCCTCAAGGTCGGAGGGAGGTACTGATCGGGGTCGGTGGCAACCGCGGCGTGGAGGCGAGACATGTTCATACGCAGCGAGATTCGATTTTTCGCAGTACGGATCGGTCCGCCGATCTCGGTGGGGACGTCGTAATGACCGACGTCGTTCATCACCGCCGGTCCCGAGACCGTGATGGCCACGGTCTCGTCGAGCAGGGGCAAGAACTCGGCAACTCCTGCGGCGCCGCCGCCGATCTGCTCGCCCGAGAAGTCCGGCTTGGTCAGCAGTGCGTCAAGGTCACTGATGGCGGCCGAGTCACCCGCGTCGGTGGGTGCTGCAGCCTCGCAACGGCATTCACTGTGGCGGCCGCAGGGTCTGCGTGAGCCGCTTGGCAGAGCCGGCGGGCCGGGGGTGGATGTGGGATCGTCGGACCGATCCCCATCCGAACTGGATGGAGCGGACATGGTGATACTCCTGAGGAAGTACTGCTGTGACGATTTTTTCGGCCCGCGAGGGGTCAGTAGACGTCGCGCAGGTAGCGCTTGGCGCGCTTGAGCTCGGACACGTAGTCCTCGGCCTGATCCGCGGAGCGTCCCCCGTGTTCGGCAATGACGTCGTGCAGCGCGGCGTCGACGTCCTTGGCCATACGAGTGGCGTCACCGCACACGTAGAAGTGACCGCCCTCCTCCAGCCACGCGTACAGCTCCTTGCCGTTCTCTCGCATGCGGTTCTGCACGTAGACCTTCTCGGTCTGATCGCGCGAGAAAGCCAGGTCGAGACGGGACAACACGCCGTCGCGAGACAGCGCGTTCAATTCGTCCTCGTAGATGAAATCCGACGCGCGGTGCTGATCACCGAAGAAGAGCCAGTTGCGGCCCGATGCGTTGCGCGCGCGCCGTTCGTGAAGGAACGCACGGAACGGCGCGATACCGGTACCGGGTCCGACCATGATGACCGGCGCGTCGTCGTCCGACGGTAGCCGGAACGATTTGTTCGCAGAGAGAAACACCCCCGCGCCGTCGCCCTCTCCGACACGGTCCGCGAGGAACGTCGAGCACACACCGCCGCGGTCACGTTCTGCGGAGCGGTACCGAACGCTGGCGACCGTCAGGTGGACGGTGCCCTCGTGCGCCAGCGGCGACGACGAGATCGAGTAGACACGATGCTGCAACGGGCGGAGCAGTTCGAGCAGCTCGGCGGGCTCGATCGTCAGCGCCGGATCGAGCGCGAGAACGTCGAGGACATCTTTGCCCCAGGTCCAGGCGTCGAGAGACTCGCGGTCACCCGTCTGGAGGACATGCTGGAGTTCGTCGTCGCCCGATCGTTCGGCGATGGCCTCGATGAGGTCCATCGACGGCACGCCGATCTCGTAGGAATGCGTCAAGAGTTCGTCGAGACGCTGCTCGGAGCCCTTGACCGTGACCGTCGTGTCCGGGTCCACGCTGAGCCGCCCGATCAGTGCGTCGACGAGTTCCGGGTGGTTGACCGGCTTGACGCCCAGTCCGTCGCCTGCCTCGTACGTCAGGCCGCTGTCACCCAACGAGAACGCGTAGTGACGGACTTCCTTCGACGACTGCGGCCCGGAGAGAACGCGATTGGCGAGGACGGTGGCGCGGTACGGGTTCTTCCGGTTCCACGGTGACCGCTTGGAGGCACTTTTCGCGGGCTTCGCTGCAGGTGCTTCGGGCGGTGCAGATGCAGGAGCCCCGCCGCCGTCGACCGATGCGATGGAGGGGACTGCGCCGGCCAGCCATGCTGCGGCCGCGTCCTCGTAGTCGACGTCGCAATCCAGACGGTCGGCCGTCCGGGTCGCCCCGAGTGCTTCCAGTCGTGAGTCGATGTCTCGTCCCGCCTTACAGTATCCGTCGTAGCTCGTGTCGCCCAGTGCGAGGACCGCGAAGTACAGCCCTTCCAGTCTAGGTGCACTGTCGGCGGCAACAGCATCCCAGAATAGCTGGGCGTTGTCCGGCATCTCGCCTTCGCCGTATGTAGATGTCACAACGATCAGGCGACGCATGGCCGCCAACGCGTTCATGTCCACCGCGTCCAGCGACCCGACATGAGGGTCGAGCCCGTGCTGTCGGGCCAGGTCGGCGGCGTCCTGAGCAAGCGCTTCGGCGTTTCCGGTCTGGCTGCCGTACAGAATCTGCAGCGGGACCGCAGCGGCTACCGAGGCAGTGTCCGGCTGCGCGGCGGAACCGGTGGGCATCGCCAGTCGTGAATGGAGTCCCGCCAGGAAACCGGACAACCAGGCGCGCTGATCTCCGGTGAACGGCGCGTCCTCGGGAATGTAGGGAATGAGCACTGAACTTTCCGTCTCTCTCGTCAGGACACCAGGTCGGGGACGGATCGCACGGCGAACAATTCGTCGAAGTTCGGTAGCGATCCGAGCTTGGCGCGGTTCTTGGCGTCCTGGTAGATGATCCAGCCGTAGGTGGCCGGGCTGTCGGAACCGCGCACGTTTCTCGCGGTCAGGGCCTGCTTGTAGTCGTCGACGCGCTTGTGACCGACGAGGGCAGCCAACTGCTCGTCCTCGTACCCACCCAGCACGTCCTTCGCGTAGGCGGTCAGCCGGTGAACGAGCGCGAAGTCCTCGGTCAGCACGAGGTTTCGTGCTGCCTTGTGCACGGCCGGGTCGTCGATCGCGCTGGAACCGGGCACTCGGGTGAGCGCGACCTCGTGCGCGTAGTGCATCACCGTGTACTGGTTCAACAGCGCGTACACGGTGTCGGTATCGGTTTCGCCGTATCCCGGCACCGATCCGCCGAGCACCGGAGTGCCCTCTCGCAGGCTGAGCTTGTAGGACCGGACCTGCTGGGTTGCCAGCGAGCCCGCGAGCTCGTCGAGCAGCTCCTTCCGGGTTTTCGCGGCAAGGATCGCGTCGCTGTCCTGGTAGAGCTGCAGCGCCCGCGGCATCGCGTAGACGAAGCGATGCTGCTCCACCTCCCAGTTCTGCAGCAACCGTGTCGCGGAGGCCGACCCGGTGGCCTCGACGTGCCACTCGAGCAGCATTCGAACGGCGACGGTGTGAATGGCTGCCTGCTCGTCGTCCGCCGTGATGGATCCGAGGATCACCGAGTCGGCACTCGCACGGAGAGGCAACAGACGGTTCGGGTCGTACTGATAGAAGAATCCGCCGCTCATGCCGTTGCAGACACCCTTGCCGAACCCGCCGAGATTCAGAATGGCGCCGCCGGTCATGTACTCGGCCGCGAAGTCACCCACGCCTTCGACGACGGCGGTGGCTCCGGAGTTCCGCACGCCGAAGCGGTCGCCCGATTCACCTTCCACGAATGCCCGTCCACCGGTCGCGCCGAAGAGCGCGAAGTTTCCGATGAGAACGTTGCCGCCCGCTTCGGGTGATCCGCCGCCGGGCGAGCGGACGATCACCGTGCCGCCGTTCATGGACTTGCCGACTCCGTCGTTGCAGGTGCCGGTGTGATCCATGACGACTCCGTCGTTGCAGAAGGCGGCGAACGAGAGGCCCGCCGCGCCGTACGTGGACACCAGGGCCGTGCCCGGCGCCAGGTATCGCCGGCCGCGGTCGTCGACGAGCACCGAGGGCATGGCGTCGGTCACCGACGTCGGGAGTTCGTGGTTGAGAAGGCGTTCGATGTCGATGGACAGTTGCCCGCCGACGCTCTTGTTCAGGTTGCCCAGGTGCGTTCGGCCGCCGGGCGCGACCGTGCGTGCGCGGTCGTCGATCAGGGCGGTGCGGACTTCGGCCATCAGCATGTCGTCGATGCCGTATTCGCGTTCGAGGTAGACGGGGTCGGTGACGACGGATTCGGGAACGACGGTCAGCATCGAGTGCAGGTCCAGCGCACCCACCGTTGCCGCATGGTCGACGAGGTGCAGAAGATCGGTGCGGCCGCGGGCGTGCCGCAACGACGGCATACCCAGCTCGGCGAGCAACTCTCGGACTTCGTGCGCGATGTTGAGCAGGTACTGCGCCATCGATCGAGGGTCACCGTCGAACACCTCGGGATTGGTCGTCAATCCTGCTGGGCACTTGACGTTGCAATTCTTCGCCATGACGCAGCCCATCATCATCAGCGCCGTGGTGCCGAACTCGAAGCTGTCGCCACCGAGCAACGCCGAGGTGACGACGTCACGACCGGTCTGGTGGGCTCCCGAACATCGGAGGATCACTTTCTGGCGAAGTCCGTTGGCGCACAGAGCCTGGTGCACTTCCGCGAGGCCGATCTCCGCGGCGCGTCCGGCGTACTTCAGGCTCGTGACGGACGCCGCCCCGGTTCCGCCGGTGTTGCCGGCGATGTTGATGACGTCCGCACCTGCTTTCGCCACGCCGACGGCGATGGTGCCGATCCCCTCGGACGAGACGAGCTTCACGATCACGCGTACGCGCGCGGCCTTGCAGTCGTGGATCAACTGCGCGAGGTCCTCGATCGAATACGTGTCGTGATGCGGTGGGGGAGACACAAGTTCGACGCCGGGTGTGCCGCTGCGGGCCGCGGCGATGTCGACGGTGACCTTGGGGGCAGGCAGCTGTCCGCCCTCGCCGGGTTTGGCGCCCTGACCGATCTTGATCTCGATTTCCTCGAGCATCGGATCGGCCAGATAGCCGGCCCAGATGCCGAAGCGTCCCGAGGCGAATTGTTTGATGCGAGAGGCGCGGACGGTCCCGTAGCGCGACAGATGCTCTCCGCCTTCGCCGCTGTTGGACATCGCGCCGACCATGTTGGTTCCGTGCGCGACGGCTTCGTGCGCATTGGCGTTGAGAGCCCCGTGACTCATCGCGCCCGACGCGAGCAACGGTGTGATCGCACTTGCCTTCTGCACCTCGGACAAGGGGATCGACGCAGGCGCCGCACCCAGTTTTCCGAGGAACAGCGACGCTCGGCCGCGGGAGGTCACGATCACCGTGTCCCCGTCGATGCGACTCGTGGCCTCGTCGCCGAAGAGAAGACCGAGACCATCACCGAGCAGATGCGCACGCGCCGGGTTGGTACGCGCAGGGTCGGTACGCAGCGTCAGTGCGAACTCGGTGTCCGACACGGCGTCGACCTGCAGGCCGCGGACGACAATGCCCGTGTTGCCCTCGATGTCGAAGCGGCCGAGCTCGAGCGCGAACTCCTGCGCCGACGAACAGTCCGACACGTCGGCCGGCGTGGCCAACACGTCGCGCAGTGCTGCCGGTCGACGCGAGCGCTCGTCGTGCATCGACCGTACGAACGACCGGTAGTCGCCCGTCACCTCGAACGCGTCGATCTGTTCGTCGGTCAACCGGTCGAAACTCGTCGACGCGTACGCCTCGGCGCCGAGACCGAACGCGTCACCCAGCCTGGTGATGGTCAGCAGCCGCAGTGCATCGGTCTGCGTCGCATCGGCTTCGGTACCGGCGAAGGCGATCTTCTCCTTGGTCATGTCGACGAATCCACGAACCGACGTGGCCCCGAACGAATGGCCTGCGCCGTCGGCGCGTTCCTTGAACAACCCCAGGTTCGGCAGGTCGCTCTCGCTCGCCGCGCTACGGGCGTGGGCATGCCAGTGCGCGACACCCGCGGCGATCGCGCGGAACCCGACGCCGCCCACCGGGGACTTCATGTTCGGGAACCACTGCGACAGAACGGGATCCGATGTGTCGAGGAAGTTCGGTTCGAAGAACTCACCGCCGATGTAGCTCTCCACGGTGCACAGGCCGACGCGTCCCATCGTCTTCATCAACGACTTCTCGGCCGCCTTCACGAACTTGGCGAACGCCACGTCCGGGTCGGCACCGAACTTGTCCTCGGCTCGCAACCGCACCGTCAGTGGATGAACCGCGGCAGCGCCGAACCCCAGCACGAGTGCGACATGGTGAGACGAGGAGATCTGGCCACTCTCCACCACCAGCGACACCCGTAATCGGACACCCGCTGCGATCAACCGTTCGTTGACGAACGCCACAACGGCAATCACCGGGAGTGCAGCGTTGTCCCGAGTGATGTCTCGGTCGCTGAGCACGGCGATACCGCCGTCACGGGCGAACCGAACGACCGAATCGGCCAGCGAATTCACGGCCTTCACGAGCGCGCGTTCGTTGGCCTCGCTGTCGGTGTCGATCGACCGGTACGTCATGTCGAACCGTGCGACCGGGGTATGCGGCTGTTCGGTGATCCGGCGCAGATCCGTGTGCGAGAGCAGGGGACTGGGCACGACGACCTGGCGGGAAACGGGGCCACCGACATTGGGTTTCGGCCCCAGCGACACCCGAAGCGTCATTCCGTCGGCCTCGCGAATGCTGTCGAGCGGAGGGTTGGTCACCTGCGCGAATCGCTGCGAGAAGTACTTCGCCATCCCGCCTTCGCGGTCGGTGAGAGCGTTGATCGCGTTGCCGTATCCCATCGCCGAGACGCGTTCGACCCCGCTCGCCAGCATCGGATCCATCAGGAACTTGAAGCTTTCCTGATCCAGCGAATACGCCACGTAACGCTGATGACGTTCCAGATCGCCCGCATAGGCGTCGGCGACGGAGTCGGTGGCGTCCAGATCGTCGATGCCGACGCGCGCGGCTGCGAGCAGAGCGGTGTAATCGCGATCGACAGCGAGCTTTTCGAAGGCTTCGCGGGTGTAGTAGGTGTGCTTGTCGCGGTGATCGAAGTAGATCATTCCGCCGGCTTCGACGCGACCACGATGCGTGATGGTCTCGGGTGGGAACCGAACCTGGCCGGCTTCGGAGAAGGCGCACAGGTAGTCGTTCGTTTCCACCGTCCGGAGGGGACGAAGTCCCAAGCGGTCCAGACGTGCGCCGATCACCGTGCCGTCGCCGAACACCACCGCAGCCGGTCCGTCGTTCTTCTCCTCGTACAGCGAGAAGTACTCGAACATCGCTCGGACCCGAGGCGAGAGCGTGTAGTCGTTCTCCCACGCCGGAGGCATCATCGACACGACGGCCGTGACCAGTTCCACGTTGTCCTCGACGACGCGGGCCTGCACGGTCTGGTCCAGGCGGCAACTGTCGGACTGGCCGGGCGGGCGCACGATGGCGCGACGCTTGGCGCTTGCCACCGCTGCTTCCGCGAGGCGATTCTTCTTGTCGGTGTTCAACTCTCCGTTGTGCGCCATGAACCGGAACGGCTGCGCCATGGTCGGATGTGGATCGGTGTTGGTGGAGAAGCGGGTGTGGAAGAAGATCGTGTGGACCGAATGCTCCGGGTCGACGAGGTCGCAGAAATAGGGAATGACCTCGTCGGAGTTCAGCCGGCCTTTGAGTACCTGCGTCCGTGCGCTGAGCGACAGCGGATACAGCCCGGCCAGTGCCGGGGTGGTGTACGCGATCGATTCGATGTGCAGCAGTGCCTCGTGAATCAGCCGATCGATGGCTGCGGGTTCGGGCCGGGGACGAGGTACCTCCCAGATCCACTGACGAACGGGACGTTGATATTTCACGGCCGCGGGACGAATGGCGTCGTTGTTCACCGGAACATCGCGGACAGTGAGCGGGGTGAATCCGCGATCGATCATGGCGCGGTGGATCAGTTCGACCGCTCGTGCATGCTGCGACTCGTCGTCGGGGAGAAAGAAGTTGCCCACAGCGAATCGGCCGAGTTCGAGAGTCCGACGGTCGGTGACGCGTCGAAAGAAGTCGACGGACAGGTCGAGGGACACACCGCCACCGTCGCCGACACCCTCGGCGGACATGCCGCCTCGGTGCGGCACCGAGCACAGCGCCTCACGAGCCTTGATCAGCACGTCGTGGGACTGAACGCCGTCCTTGCGCGTGATGAAGCCGACCCCGCAGCTGTCGGAATCCAGCGACGGATCGTACAGACCGATGGACTTCTCGTGCATCTATCGACCCTCTCCCTGTCCGGGCGCAGGCGGGCGAAGAGTCGGATCCGCCGTGCGCAGAATCGACGGCGTGACGCCGTCAGGGCAGGGCGTCGCTGCTTCGATGAAGCGGCACCCGGAGAGGTCAGACTACTAAGATAAGGCTAGCCTTTGTCAATTCGCCTGGACAGCTCGATCATCACGGCCGCTCGAACGCTTCGATTCCGGCGTCGGCGAATCGAAGTACATAGCCCGACGCCACCGCGTCGGCGACTGCCTTGTCGTCGCCCGCACCGTCCGTCGGCCATCCGGCAGGATCGCTGCGGTTGACGACGATCCAGTCCGGTGCCTCGGTGTTCGTCGCGCGTTGCGGAAACACGGAGACGTCGTGCGTGGCGACGAACTGTGGAACCAGATTGTTCGACGCCGCGATCGTCCGATCTGCGGGAATGGCGTCGGAGATGGCGTGGGACGCGGTCACCTGTGGATCGGTCGACCACCCGTCGGCTGTCGCCAGGCGAGCCATGGGAAGAAACGGAAGGGCGACGATCGCGAACGCAGCCACGGCCGTGAAGATCGTGCGTTGCCCGCGCTCGGTGAGTTGCTCGTGCCTGCGGCACCGCACGACGGCGTCGATCAGGGCCGCGAAGACGACGACCATCAGGATCGCGTTGTAATGGAATATCGGCTTCCAGAAGTTGGTGTTGTCGCTGAGGAATCGCCACGCGACGGTGGGGACCGCGACCAGCAGGAGCGGCGAGCGCAGCGCAACGAACGCGGTCACGGCAAGGAGGAGGAAGGCAGTCGCTGCGCGTGAGTCACCTGCGACGACACCGTGGGCGGTATCGGCAATGCCCGACCCGAGGGGAGGCAGCTTCGATCCCTGACCGTACGAGTCGTCGGCACTGAGCAGCGGGATGATCACCTTGACGGCGAGGACGACCCAGCCGAGGCCCCAGACGGCTGTGAGAGCTCCGAGCGCGCGGGTGCGTCCGGTGGTCCAGAATGCGACCAGACCGCCGATGACGGCAACCGTCAGACCCATGTCCTCCTTGACGAACACCAGCGGGAGCGCCCACACCAAGGCCGGTAGCCATCGACGATTGCCCAGGGCGACGAGAGACATGGCCATCAGTGGCACGGCGAACGCGATTTCGTGGAAGTCGAAGTTCAGGGCGGCCTGCACACCCCAGGACAGGCCGTAGGCGAACGCCACTGCGATGCCTGTCGCCGTGCCGAACTCACGGACCGCCCACCTGGACAGCGGAACGACTGCCAGCGCGAACAGAACCGCCTGCGCGATCAGCAACGTCTCCGGCGACGGGAACAGGCGATACACCGGTGCCAGCAGTGCGGTGATCGGGGAGAAGTGGTCGCCCAGGGTGTTGTAACCGGTGCCCAGGAGATCGGACGTCGGCGCCCGAAACTCGGCGTACGACGAGATCTGTTGCACGAAGATTCCGAGATCGAATCCGGACGTGCGGAGCTGTCGGTGGCCGAGCACGGACAACAGCGAGTACAGCGTCGCGAGTACCGCGAACGCCGTCACCGGGACGACGACGTCGGCTGTGGGCCGTGCACGCCGGATTCGCGTGTCCCGGGGTTCCTCGACCGATTCGGCCGCAGTGGGCGGGGAGATCTCGGTTGCAGTCACAGGAAATGCTGTCTACCCGACATTTCTTGGATCAACCTGAGAAGTGCAGGTGACAGCGCTCGGGCACGGTCGTTCGGTCACACTCGCCGTTTGCGCGGACGATTCGACGGGGGTTGAGAGGACAAGTGGTAGTACAGAGCGTCGGCGGTGTCCTCCACGACGACCTCCACGACGTCACCGACTTCGAGATAGTCGTCGACGGCAATGCGGTCCTTGGCGCCGATCACCGCCTTGACCGAACGCGCGGGGATGAGTCCCCGGCGACCGTCCGGTCCGACGGCCAACGCATACCTCGGACCGGTACGGGTGACTCGAGCAGAGATGATGGCCGAGTCCCTCGGGACCGGTTCGACGACGGCGCCCTTCGCGACGGCCGTCTGTGAATCGAGCTGCGCCGCGAGGTCGTCCGCCATCAAGTCGACCTGGAGGAGAAGCTCTGCCATCTGCCGGGCGTACTCGGTGTGCGCCTCCGTCGGCTTGAGAGCCTCACCTGGCTTGTACATGTCCTCGTGGGTGAGTTCACCCCAGGCGTCCTGCAGCCTCGTCTTGACCTGGACTTCGACGTTCACGATCAGATCACCCTGGTGGGTGGCGACGCGGATGACCAGAATCGCGTGGTAGGCGCGGTATCCACTCGGTTTGGGGAACGCGACGTAGTCGGTCGGGTTCCGGGCGAAGCGCACCGAGCATTCCGGGTCGGTGCACGCGCGTTCCAACGCGTCCACGAAGGCGTGAAGATCCCGCGGGCTCTTGCACAGAACCTTGATGCCGATCAGATCCGGCAGGGATTCCACGACCTCGTCGATGGTCCTCGGCTCGACGATCCGGCCTTCCGTGATCTTCCGCCGCAGTTTGTCGGCTGCCCGCACCGGATCCTTGATTCGGGCGGTCTGCGCATTGAGCCGATCTCGGTCGACGTTGTCGAGGATCTCGTCCGCGATGGTCTCCAGAAAATTCTGGGCCGTCACCAGCGCGGCCTGCCATGCCCGACGACGTTCGGCGTAGGCCTCGTCGACCAGGTCGTCGATGTTCGTCGACGCTGTCACCGTCCGCGCCTCCGATCATGCCCCACGGGCTTTCCACACTTTATCTGCTTCGACAGGGGAACGAGCCGACCGACGCCGTCGTCGGCGCGCCCTGCGTGATCGGCCGCGTCGGCACAACTATTCGTCCGATCGGTCGGGCGTTCGTCGGACTGTGGGATTAGTCTCTTCACTCATGACGGCCACGGTCGCAGAGGGCGACGCATTCGTAGCGCAGTTCGATCCGTATCGTCGTGAGCTGCTCGCTCATTGCTACCGCATGACGGGCTCGATTCACGACGCCGAGGATCTCGTGCAGGAAACGTACATCCGCGCGTGGAAGGGCTACTCCAAGTTCGAGGGGCGCTCGTCGATGCGGACCTGGCTGTATCGCATCGCCACCAACACCTGCCTCACGGCGCTCGACGGCAAGTCCAAGCGTCCGCTGCCGACGGGGCTCGGTGCACCGAGTTCGGACCCCACCGACGACCTGGTGGCGACGCACGAAATTGCGTGGCTCGAGCCCATCGCAGATTCCGAGCTCGCGGATTCGGACGATCCCGCATCGATCGTCGTCGGCAGGGACACCATCAGACTGGCGTTCATCGCTGCCCTGCAGCACCTCTCGGCACGTCAACGAGCAGCATTGCTGATGCGTGAGGTGCTGCAGTGGAAGGCGTCCGAAGTAGCGGAAGCCCTGGCGACCACCACGACCGCGGTGAACAGTCTGCTTCAACGCGCACGAGCGCAACTCGACGAGGTCATGCCGTCGGAAAACGATGTCGTCGAGCCGGCAGCCGCCGAGACCAGGGAATTGCTGGCCAAGTACGTCGACAGTTTCGAACGCTACGACATCGACCAGCTCGTGACTCTGTTCACCCAGGACGCAGTGTGGGAGATGCCGCCGTTCGAAGGGTGGTACCAAGGGGCCGAGAACATCGGCACCCTCATCCGTGGAAACTGTCCGGCGCAGCGAGCGGGCGACATGCGGATGGTCGCGACGTCGGCCAACGGTCAGCCCGCCTACGGGCTGTACATGCGGAACGAGGACGGAATCCACCTGCCGTTCCAACTCCACGTCGTCGACATCGAGGCGGGCAGAGTGGGCCACGTGGCGTGCTTCTTCGACCTGACTCTGTTCGAGAAATTCGGTCTACCCGAACGCCTCTGACAGGGAGGTCGAGATAGCCCCACCTGGCCCGTCCCCGACTATTCGGACGGCACGGCGCTGGGGTCCATCCACATGACTTCCCACACGTGGTTGTCGAGATCACGGAACGCACGCCCGTACATGAACCCGTGATCCTGAGGCTCCATCCAACTCGACCCTCCGGCGGTGATCGCCGCGTCGACGAGTGAGTCGACCTCGTCGCGACTGTCGGCGCTGATACACATCAGAACCTCTCGCGACTGCGTCGTGTCGGTGATCGCGTCGGAGATGAAGTCCTTGAAGCGAGGTTCCGCCAGGAACATCACCGTCGCCTGCTCGCTCACGACCATCGATACACAGTTCTCGTCACTGAACACGTCGTTGAACTCGAAGCCCAGTCCGCCGAAGAAAGCGCGGGTGGCAGTGACGTCCTTGACGGGCATGTTGGCGAACAGCATTCGGGACATTGGGGTCTCCATTCATTCGGCGTGGAAGTCTCGTGTGTATCGACAACGGACGAATCGTGAATTCATCGCGGATCCGACATCGACTTTCTACCGCATTCGGGGGGACGACTCGCCTGTAGCAAGATGGGAACACGTCATGCAGCCGGAAGCGGCGCGTCGACGCTGTTCGAACAAGAGGAGAGTTCATGGATTTGGGTCTGTCGGGTAAAGCGTTCGTCGTCACCGGAGGAACCGAAGGGCTGGGATTCGCGTCCGCGCGTGAGCTGCTTCGTGAGGGAGCGAAGGTGACGGTGGCCTCCCGGTCACAGACCAAGGTCGACGAGGCAGTGACCGAACTGGGCGCGCACCGACCCAACGCGGTGCACGGAATGGTCGCCGACAACGGCCATCCCGCGAGCGCACAGTTGCTCGTCGAGTCGGCCATCGCGCACTGGGGCAAGCTGGACGGTCTCGTCGTGAGTGTCGGTGGACCTCCGCCGAGCACCGCCCTCGATGCCGCCGACGAGGATTGGACTGCGTCGTTCGAGTCCGTGTTCCTCGGGGCGGTGCGACTGGCCCGCGAAGCGGCGAAGGTCATGACCGACGGAAGCGCCATCGTGTTCGTGCTGTCGACATCGGTGAAGTCGCCGTTGACGGGCCTCGGCGTGTCCAACGGACTGCGCCCCGGCTTGGCGATGGTGGCCAAGGACATCGCCGACGAGCTCGGGCCACGAGGAATCAGGGTCGTGAGCGTCCTTCCCGGGCGATTCGACACGTCCCGGGGCGGCGCCGTGTCCGACGACGCGTTGGCTCGGATCCCGCTCGGTCGTATCGGCGATCCGGAGGAGTTCGGACGTACCGTCGCGTTCCTGGCGTCGCCGGCCGCGTCGTACATCACCGGCTCC
>NZ_JMEX01000007.1:347499-374579 GCF_000760735.1 Rhodococcoides fascians A44A
CCTCGTGGCAAACAAGGAGGGGGATGTAACGGTTCTAGCGGGTCACCGAGGCGATGCGGGCGAGCATCCGCGACAGGGCCGAACCGTCGGAACCCAGCTCGTCGAAAGTCGACGTGGTGGTCGATACGGCTGCGTCGCTTGTGGCTGCAGCCAGTTTGCGCACCAGTTCGGTGCGGAGCTCGATAGCGCCCAGGATATCGGCGTCGAGCGTCTCGACCTGCTCGTGGAGCTGGTCGATCTGTACGTCGTGCGTTGGTGCTTCGTCGGCGCTGATAGCGAGCGAATCGATCTGCAAAGTCACATCGTCTCCTTTTGTTCGCGTCCTGAGGAATGATTCGTTTCGCTCCTCGGAACTGTTACACGGTCGCTCTATGTGTCAACGATGTTTCGTGGCCCCTACCAAGATGCCCAGTCTTGTGGGCTGGGCCAACCATCTGAAGCTGTGATGCTGCCAACAATCCGCAGCCACCCGGTGCCTGCCATCCGTCGGAGCAACACCGCGAGCGAGCGCGGTGTTCCTGACTGCGGCGGCCGATGTTCGTCCCACATTGAGTCTTCGTAGCCGTGAGCATTGCGTACTGGATGAATTTTGCGATCAGCGCGGATTTCCACGTCCACGGCTGGTCACACACGAGCGCCCCCGGTGCCACGAAGTCGTGTCACCAGGGGCGAAGCGCCATGTCGATGTGGTCGGTCAGCGGCGTGGTCGGTCAGCGGCGTGCTCGGTCAGCGGCGTGCTCGGTCAGCCGCGGGCGGCCTTCAGATGATCGGCGGACACAGCTTTGAGATGTGTCAGGTCCGACGCGACGGTCGCCAGTGTGTACCCCTCGTCCAAGCGCTTGGCTGCCACAGCGCCGGACGGTGTGTGGATGCCGGCCGTGATGCCTGCTGCTGCCGCGGCTCGGCACACCCGAACGAGCGCAGCCTCGAACTGCTCGTCCACGGATGCGTCGGTCGGTGACGATCCACCCACCGCGAGTCGCAGATCGGACGGGCCGACGTAGACACCGTCGAGACCTGGAACGGCACAGATCTCCTCGACGTTGGCCAGGCCCTGAGGCGTCTCGATCATCGCCAGCACAACGGTGTCACGGTCGGCATCGGCAGGGTTGGGTCCGATTCGAAGCTGCGAGCGCATCGGACCGTAGGACCGAATGCCGGTCGGGGGATACGTTGCCGCCGAGACCGCCGCCGCTGCGTCTGCTGCCGTGTCGACGAGCGGAACGATGACGCCCGCCGCACCTGCGTCCAGCGCACGCCCGATGACCGTCGCGTTGTTCGCTTCGACCCTGATCAGTCCGGCGGGGCCGTTGGCTGCATCGATGGCGGTGAGCCCGGCGAGCATTCCGGAGTATCCGATCAATCCGTGCTGCAGGTCGAGTGCGATGTAGTCCCAGCCGACATGGGCGAGCCACTCCGTGGAGACCGGGCTGTCGATGACGGACCAGTAGCCGAGGATGCGCTCCCGGTTTCTGACGCGAGCGGCGAATTCCTGTGCAGACATGTGTAGGGGGCCTTTCAGCGGTTGTAGTTCGGCATCGGTCCACGCAGCGCGGAGCCGACGTCGTCACACGCATCCACGACGTCGGAGCCGAGTGGGCCTTTCGCGATCGCGGCGATGTTGGACTGCAGGTGCTCGACCTTGGATCCACCCAGCAGGATGGGACCTGCGGCAGGCTTGGACACCAGCCACCGCAGGGCAAGTTCGGTCAGCGGCACGCCCGCGTCGTCGGCGATCGTGGTGAGCTGCGCGACAGCGTCGAAAATTGCTGTGTTCCAGTACCGTTCGCGGTACATGGCAGCCAGGCGTGAGTCTCCGAATCGGCCATCGGTCGGTGTCGCGTCCAGGGAATGTTTGCCGGTGAGCAACCCGCCACCGAGCGGGTTGTACACCATTGTGATCAATCCGGTCACGTCGGCGAACTCGACGTATTCCTCTTCGATCCTCCGGGCGAGGAGGTTGTACAGCTGCTGCGCAACCATCGGTCGCGGCGCGCCGACCCTGTCGGCTACCCGATTTGCCTCGGCAATCTGCCACGCCGCGAAGTTCGAGACGCCCAGAGCACGAATCTTGCCCTCCTGCACCAGTTCGGCGACGGTTGCCAGGGTGTCGGCGATCGGTGTCGCGCGGTCCGGCTGGTGCAGATAGAACAGGTCGACGTAGTCCGTCTTCAGTCGAGCCAGGCTTGCCTCCACGCTCAGACGAAGACCCTTCGGTGACAACGGGCTGTTGTCCCCGGCGTCAGGGTTGGGCATTCCCGCTTTCGTCGCGAGGGTCACCCGATCGCGACGCGTTGCGAGCAGGTCCGCCAGTATCCGCTCGGACTCACCTCCTGCGTACCCGTTCGCCGTGTCGATGTGGGTGATGCCTGCGTCGACTGCTGCATCGAACATCTTCGCAGAACCGGCGGCGTCGACGGTGTCGCCGAACGTCATGGTGCCCAGTACGAGTGGGGAAATGTCGAGCGAGGTCATACAGGAGCTCCTACGGAAGGGGTGGACAGGCGAGACACGATGTGACGAGGCTTGATTCCGACCATTGTCGCCGGGTCGAGGGCAGCTGCGCGCAGCGCCCGGGTGTAGGGCTCCTTGGGGCGTGCGAGCACCTCCTCGGTGTCGCCTCCTTCGACGATGCGGCCCTTGCTCATCACGACGACGGTTTCACTGATCTCGCGGACGACACCCAGATTGTGCGAGATGAAGACGTAGGTGAGGCCGGTGTCCTGCTGGATTTCCCGCAACAGGTTCAGAACCTGCGCCTGCACGGACACATCGAGGGCGCTCGTCGCCTCGTCGCACACCAGAATTTCCGGCCCGGACGCGAGTGCGCGGGCGATGCCGATGCGTTGACGTTGGCCACCCGAGAATTCGACCGGTCGACGGTTCAGTGCAGTGCTCGGCAGGCCTACCTGGTCGATGAGTCTCGCGGCCTTCCTGGCTCGATCGGACTTGCGACGAATTCCTTTCAGCCGCAGTGGTTCACCGACGATGTCCACTGCGGTCAGGTGAGGATCGAGGGATCCGTACGGATCCTGGAACACCATCTGTACGCGAGATCGGAACGGGCGCAGGGACTTCTCGGACAGTCCGGCGATGTCCGTTCCGTCGACGACGATGCGGCCCGAGGTGGGGGTGAGCAGACGGACGATGGATTTCGCGATCGTCGACTTTCCGCAGCCCGATTCACCGACAACGGCTAGCGTCTTGCCTTTGTCGACCGCGAAGCTCACCGAATCGACAGCTCGGAACACGCCGTCGGCGACGGGGTACTCGACGACGAGATTCTCCACCGACAGCAATGGAGTGGTCATACCGTTACCTCGACTCGTTCTGGTTGGCCGGCACTCTGGTTCCACGTCCCGAGGTGCGGGATCGCGTCGAGCAGCTTCTTGGTGTACGGATTCCGGGGCGCTCCGACGAGTTCTTCCGCGCCGCCGTCCTCGACGAAGACACCGCTCTTCATGACGTAGATGCGGTCCGACACCAACCGTGCCACACCGAGATCGTGGGTGATGACCAGCATCCCGATGCCGGTTCGTTCCTGCAGCTCCATCAGCAGGTCGAGAATGCTGGCCTGCACCGTGACATCGAGGGCGCTGGTGGGCTCGTCGGCGACGATCAATTCCGGGCTCGACGCAAGAGCACTGGCGATCAGCACACGCTGAAGCATGCCGCCCGACATCTGATGGGGATACTTGCCCAACTGGACTTTCGGGTCGGGGATGCGAACCTGTTCGAGGAGCTCGATGCAGCGAGCGGTCTGCTTGGACTTTCCCGTTACTCCGCTGTGCCGGACAGCTTCCTTCAATTGGTTGCCGATGGTGTGAACCGGGGACAGCGCCGTCATCGGATCCTGCGGAATCAGTGCAATGTGCTTCCCGCGAATCTTGCTCAGCTGCTTGTCCTTACCGAGGATCTCGGTGTCCTTGAAGGTCACCGATCCTGACATCACCGCGAGATCCGACGGCAACAGCCCCAGCAGGCCCATTGCCGTCGTCGACTTTCCGGAGCCGGATTCACCGATGATCGTGACGGTTTCACCGGCGTCGATGCAGAACGACACACCGTCGACGGCCCGGATGACGCCCTTGTCGGTGACGAGTTCGATCTGGAGTTCGTCCACCTTGAGTAGGTTTCCCATGGCTTACGCACCCTTTCCGAATCGGGGGAAGAGACCGAAGCGGCCGAAGCCGGCCGGTCGATCACGGAGACCGTCGCCGAGGAGGTTGACTCCGACCACCAGGAGCACGATGACGAGGCCGGGCAGGGTGACGAGCCACCACGATGTGGTGATGTAGTCCTGACCGTCGGAGATGATCCGGCCCCACGTCGCGAACGGTCGCTGCGGACCTGCACCGAGGTAGCTCAACGCACTTTCCAGCAGGACGGCCTGTGCCAGAAGCAGGAGTACGACGAGCGAGGCCTGCTTGAAGATGTTCGGCACGACGTGTCGGAGGAGAATCGCGATCCGGCCGAGTCCGAGCACCCGAGCAGCGGCGACGTAGGGCTTCTCGCGTTCGACCAGCACCAGGGATCTTGTCAGACGTGCGATTTCCGGCCATTGCGCGATGGCGATGACGAACGTGATGACCGGGATGGAAGGGCCGAACAGTGCTACGACGAGGAGCAGCATCATCAGCAGCGGCAGGGACAACTGTGCCTCGAGCAAGCGGGAGACGACGGTGTCGACCCAGCCGCCGAGGAAACCGGCGAGCGATCCGAGAACGAGACCGATGATGCCGGAGACCACGACTGCGAGAATTCCGACGGTCAGGGATACCTGTCCGCCGTAGAGCACGCGGGAGAGAAGATCGCGGCCGAGTTGGTCCGTGCCGAACAGATGTCCGTCGGTCAGCGGCGGCAACCTGCGTTGGGCGAGGTCGGTGGCATCGGGCGACGCCAGCGGCAGTACTCGTGCCAGGGCGACCGGAAGGATGACGGTCAGGGCGCAGACTGTGCCGATCCAGATCTTCACACGGCTGTCGCGTGCGCGTCGGGTTGCGCCCGCGGCGGCGAAGTCCTTGGCGGTGACGGCGCTGGGACGCGTTGGCTTGTCGGAGGGGGCGACGACGGTCATCAGTGGGCTGCCTTCCCGAGACGGACACGGGGGTCGAGGAGCGGATAGCAGAGGTCGACGGCGAGTTGCACGAGCACCGCGAGAACTGCGGTCACGAGAACTGTTGCTTGGATCAGCGGGTAGTCGCGGGTTTCGAGTGCTCGCACGACCAGCGAACCGACACCGGGCCAGGCGAACACGACCTCGACGACGACGACACCGTTGAGCATCGACGCGAAGCGGGTGCCCAGTGCGGTCACGACAGGAATCGACGAGTTGCGGAGCGCGTATCGCCACGTGATCTCCCGTTCGGACACTCCGCGAGATCGAGCGACTGTGACATAGGGAGACGAGTAGGCGTTGACCATCTCTCGTCGAACCATGCGTGAGATCAATGCGATCTGCAGGACGGCGACGGTCAGTGCGGGGAGCAGCAGACTCGACCACGTCGTGAAGCCGGCGGCGGGGAGCACCGGGACCAGCACAGCGAAGAAAGTGAGCAGCATCAACCCGGTCCAGAAGTCCGGCATCGACTGTCCCGCGATCGTGACGACGTTGGCGCCGAGCTCGCGCCGGGTGTCGGCGCGCTTCGCCATCCAGATACCGAGTGGGATCGAGACAAGGGTCGTCAACAAGATCGCTGCGAGAGCCAGCGTGACCGTGTACGGAATGCGCTGCAGCACAACTTCGAGCGCGGAGGCTTGGAAGGAGTAGGACGTGCCCAGATCGAGAGTGAACAGTCCCTTCAAATACAGCAGGTACTGGGTGACGACTGACTGATCCAGGCCGAGATTCACGCGAATCTGCGCGAGATCCTCCGTGGAGGCCAAGGGGCCCGCCATCGAGTACGCGGGGTCACCCGGTGCCATGCGTATAAGTACGAAAACGGTGGTGAGAGTCAAGAAGATGGTGAGGAGGCTCTGTCCGAGCCGGCGAACCACGTACCTGGTGGTCGGCGCGGTGAGGAACGCCGGAAGCGGAGAGTCCTTGCGGGACTTGGCCGCAGGAACGCTCGGGGGAGCGGCGGTCAGCTGCGTCATCTCCCCACCCCCGTTCCTCGAGTTGCCTGGGTCATCGTCGACCTTTCGATAACACTGCTGCGTTCGATGCGGGCCCGGTTGCACACACGTCCGGCAACGGCCCGTTGTTACTCAGCTCACAATGGCACTACTGCGCGAATTGCGCAAGCAGAAAATTATTCCTGCGTATTTCGAGCAACTCCGTGTACAGTCCCGAGTGTGTTCACGATCACTTCTGTCGAGTGCGGCGCCCCGGCCCTGACTCGGCACACGCATATCGATGTGACAGTAACGAGGGGTCAACGATGACCGAAAGCTTTGTCAGCCAGCCGTTCTCACGCCGAAACCTGTTCCGTGGCGGCTTGATCCTCGGCGCAGGACTGTCCCTGGGCGGAGTGACAGCATGCGCTACCCCGACCGGTAAGCCCGGACCGGACACGGTCAGCCTGGCGATGAACCGATCGATGGTCAGCCTCGACAACAAGCTCCTGCAGTTCGACGCCGCCCTGACCGTCCAACGTGCCGTCCGCGAGGCGCTGACGACCATCGATACGAACCTGAAGGTGCAGTTGGTTCTGGCCGACAGCTTCGAACTGGTGGCCCCGACGCGCTGGCTCGTTCACCTGCGTCCCGGTGTCACCTACTCCGACGGCAGTCCGGTCAGAGTCGAGGACGTCGATACCGCCCTGCGTATGTACCCCCAGGTCAGCGGTTCGTTCGTCGGCGGATTCTTTCCGGAATGGCCGACCGTCGGCAAGATCGACGAGTCGACGTTCACCCTCGACACCGAACGCCCGGTGCCGGTGCTCGACTATCTGATGTCCAACATCCTCATCACGCCCGCGGCGCAGAATGTGCCCGAGGACTTGCAGGGCGGAGTCGGAACGGGGCCCTATGTCGTGACGGAGTCCGATCGCGGGACGGGAAACTATTCGCTGGCGCGGAATCCGACCTACTGGGGAGCCGCGCCGTCGGTCGAATCGGTGAACATTCGTTTTGTTCCCGACGAGTCGAATCGCGTCGTGTCGTTGCGCAGTGGCGAGGTGGACGTCATCGATGCGATCACGCCGGATGCTGCCGATCAGCTCGCCGGATTGGCGGGCGTCACCGTCGAGCGGGTCGACGGAGTGCGGCTCAATCAGCTGTTCTACAACTTCCGCAAGCCTGCTGGGCATCCGCTCGCGGACCCTCGGGTGCGACGTGCGCTCAGCTACGCGATCAACGGAAATGCGCTCATCGACCAGGTCATGCAGGGTGCGGCGACACCGTCGCGTGGTGTCGTTCCAGGAATTCTCGACGGTGCGATCGAAACGGGAGAATACGAATACGATCCTGCCCGCGCGCGCGCCGAACTCGACGCGCTGGGCGTGTCGGATCTGGAGCTCAAGATCATATGGGAAACGGGAGAATTCGCCGCGGACACCGACATCATGGAATCGGTGTTGCAGATGCTGTCGGCAGTGGGAGTGCGTGCGACACTTCAGCAGTTCGAGCCCGGCGGCGACATCTCGACTTGGCGACAGGGCAAAGCCGGTGACTGGGACATCCTCGGCAACGGTTATCCCAGCCCCACGGGATTGGCCGTCACGATCATGCAAGGTATGTACGCAGGTACCGCGGCGAAGGAAGAAACCCGAGATACTTACCATGGCTACATCTTTCCCGAAATCGCCGGCCTGATCGCGAAGGCATCCGAGGATACGGATCCGGTGAGCCGGAAAGAAACGCTCGCCGACGCGCAGCGCCGCATCTGGGACACCTGGCCATGTCTGTGGTCCTTCGTGCCGAAGACGGTCATCGCGCGGCGCAACCGAATCGACGGCATCGGTCTGAGGCCGACCAACTCGTACGACATGGCCGCGGTCACCCTCCGATCCTGAGTGGGAAGAGAAAAGGACAACATGAGCAACACAAGTTTCCTCACCCCGGGCGATCTTCTCGCCGACGGTGTGGTTCGTTCCACGGACGCCGCCGGACGCGCCGACGCGTTCCTGCCCGCACCCCAGGTGCAGAACCACGCCGCCAATCTGGCGGTGCTGCCGGACGGCGCGCTCGGCTGCGTGTGGTTCGCTGGAACCCAGGAGGGTGTACCGGATATCAGCGTGTGGTTTTCCCGACTCGAGGTGGGTTCGCAGATGTGGACCACCCCGGTGCAGCTTTCCGACGATCCGACCAGATCCGAGCAGAATCCGGTTCTCTTCGTTCGCGATTCGGGTGTGATCTGGTTGCTGTGGACATCACAGCATGCCGGTAACCAGGACACCGCACGAGTGCTGAGGCGCATCTCGAACGACGGCGGGGTCACCTGGGGCGACGCGCATGTCCTGATTCCCGAATCCGATGCGGGCGGGGTGTTCGTTCGTCAGCCGGTCGTCGAGACGGCGTCGGGACGATTGCTGCTTCCGGTGTTCCACTGCGTGAAGATCGAGGGACGGAAGTGGGTCGGCGACCGTGACTACAGCGGTGTCATGATCTCGGACGACGACGGCGCCACGTGGCGCGAGGCCGTCGTTCCGGAGAGTGTCGGGTGTGTGCACATGGACGTGGTGGTGAGACCCGACGCGTCGTTGGTCGCGCTGTATCGCAGCCGCTGGGCCGATTTCGTGTATCGCAGCATCTCTACCGACGACGGCGAGACGTGGACTGCGCCGGTACCCACCGAACTTCCCAACAACAACTCTTCGGTCCAAGCGGTCGGTCTCGCGGACGGAGGGGTGGCCCTTGTCTACAACCACTCGTCGGCGTTGGACGCGACTTCGCGGCGCACCTCGTTGTACGACGAGATCGACGACGACGGGTTGGCCGACGGTTCCGATGTCACGGCCCCGGCACCTGTCGACGACGGCGACGCACGCTCCGCGTTCTGGGGTGCGCCGCGGGCGCCGATGACTCTCGCTGTCTCGCGCGACGGCGGTCTCACGTGGCCGATTCGACGCAACCTCGACGAGGGCGACGGCTACTGCCTGACCAACAATTCGCGTGACGGGTCCAATCGTGAATTCTCGTATCCGTCGATCGCAGAGACGGCAGACGGGCGGATCCATGTCGCCTACACCTATTTTCGTCAGGCGATCAAGTACGTTCGGCTCGAGCGAGCGTGGATCGGTGAGTCGCAGTGACTCCGCACGCCATCGTCACAGGAGTGAGCAGCGGCATCGGCGCGTCCGTTGCCGGGACGCTCCTCGATCGAGGGTGGCGCGTGACCGGTCTCAGTCGCTCACGGCCGCGTGGGAAGTTCGGCGGAGAGTGGGTCGGTATCGACCTGGCCGACACGGCGGCGGTGTCCGAGGTCGTCGGGACTCTGGATGATCCGACGGCAGTGGTCCATGCGGCCGGGGTCCAGCGTTCGGGCCGCCTGGGAGCTCTCGATCCTGCGCACAGCGAGCAGATGTGGCGCGTGCATGTCGCGGCAGCCGAGGTACTCGTCGACGGGCTGTCGGCCCGGATAGCGACAGGCGGGCGAGTCGTGCTGATCGGAAGCCGCACCATGACCGGTGTAGCGGGCAAGAGTCAGTACGTCGCGACCAAGTCGGCTCTGGTGGGGATGGCACGGTCCTGGGCGATGGAGTTGGTGGAGCGGGGAATCACGGTGAATGTCGTTGCGCCGGGCCCGACCGACACCCCGATGCTCAACGACCCCGGCCGCAGTAGTACTCCGCCGATCACACCCCCTCTCGGTCATCTGATCGATCCCGCGGAGATTGCCGAACTCGTTGCGTTTTTGTTGTCGCCGAGCGGTCGAAGCATCACGGGTCAGACGATCGTGCAATGCGCCGGGACTTCGTTGTGAAAACGTCTCATGCGAAATTACTGCGCGAAACGCGCGGAAGTGTTACGTTGAGATGCGCGAAAAGCGCAATATGGACTGGGAGGTTCGATCGATGAACGCTCGACCAGACCTTCTCGTGCTTGCCGACGATCTGTCCGGTGCCGCTGAAAGCGCGGCGGCGTTCCTGGGACGCGATGTCGCCATCGCCATCGACGTCGCCGGTGCCACCACTGGCGTGGTCCCGTCGACGGCCGAGGTTCGTGTCGTCGATCTCGGTACGAGGGTGATGTCTTCCGCAGACGCAGCAGCGAAGCTGAACGCCGCGGTCGCGGAGCTCCCGTCCAGCGTCCAGGTGATCAAGAAGATCGACTCCATGCTTCGCGGCAACATCGCAGCCGAGATGGGAGTACTCGCCGCAACCGGCCCTGTCGTGATCGCCGCAGCTCTCCCTGCACTCGACCGGATCACCGTGAACGGTGTTCTGCACATCGACGGAGTTCCGTTGCACCTCAGCGGCCGATGGAACATGGAAGACGCTGTGCCCCCTGCATCGATCGGCGCCATGCTCGGTGCTGCCCCGCACGTTCTCGTGGGCGCAGGCGTCGACAGTTCCGACCTGATTACCGCGCTCGACGCTGGGATCGCCGTCTGCGATGCCGCGACCGACGCGGACCTCGATGCAGTGGTGGCCGCGGCAGCAGCGATTCCGGGTGTTCGTCTCGTGGGTACGTCGGCGCTCGCAGCAGCCGTGGCGCGCACACTTCCCGCGGCTCGGGTCGACAGCGGCAATCTCGAGCCGGTACCTGCTCTGATAGTGGTGGGCACCGCAGAAACCGTTGCTGCCGAACAGGTTCGACATGCCGTGGCCGCCGGTGCGTGCCCGGTACAGATCGATGTCGACGACTTGGTGAACGGGCGTGCGAACCCTGACACCGTCCGATCCGCGCTGGCCGGCGGCGTCGCCGTTCTCACGGTCGCCGGGCCCGTCGATCCGAGACTGGCGGGCTCGGTGTCGCACGCTCTGGGGGAGTTGGTCGCATCGGTGGTGCGCGGCCGAGCGATCGGCCTCGTTCTCACCGGAGGTGAGACCGCCCGACGCGTAGTCGACGCTCTCGGGATCACCACACTCGTACCGATCACCGAAGTGCACGACGGGGCGGTGGTCTCCCGCACCGAGGACGGGTCGTGGATCGCCACCAGACCCGGAAGCTTCGGTGGTCACGACAGCTTGATCTCGATGAGCAACTACCTGCGCGGCATCGACGACACTTCCCATTTTCTCTCTCACAGTGAGGCATCGGCATGACTTCAGCACTCCCTCCATACATCGCGGTGACCATGGGCGACGGCGCCGGTATCGGCCCGGAGGTCATCGTTCCCGCCATGATCGATCCGTCGACGCTCGAGCGGTGCCGACCGGTCGTCGTCGGCGACGCGAAGAGACTGGCGCTCGCCGCGGACGTTCTCGGCATCGAGGTCGACATCGTCGTGGTCGACGCAGTCACCGATGCCGAGTTCACACCGGCGCGCATCAACGTGATCGACCTGAACCTGCTCCCCGAAGATCTGCCGTGGGGGCAACTTTCCGCGGTCGCCGGTGACGCCGCCTACCAATACATCCGAGTGGCAAGCGAACTCGCGGTTCGGGGCGAAGTGCAGTCGATCTGTACAGCTCCGCTCAACAAGGAAGCGCTGCACGCTGCGGGGCACATCTTTCCGGGCCACACAGAACTGCTCGCGCACCTGACCGGCACCGAGGAGGTGTCGATGATGTTGTCGACACCGAAACTCAAGGTCATTCACGTGACAACGCACATCGGTCTGCTCGACGCTGTCGCCAAGATCGAACCTGGACTGGTCGAACGCACGATCAAGCGGGGACACGAGGCGCTGGTACGTTCCGGCAATCACAACCCGAAGATCGGGGTCTGCGGCATCAACCCGCACGCTGGGGAGAACGGCCTCTTCGGATACGGCGAAGAAGACCTGAAGATCGTCCCGGCTGTCGAGAAGCTGAAATCCGAAGGGATCGATGCGGTCGGCCCCCTGCCCGCGGACACCGCATTCTTTCTTGCAGGTCGCGGTGACTACGACCTGATCGTTGCGATGTACCACGATCAGGGGCACGGACCGGTGAAGGTTCTCGGCATCGAGGCCGGCGTCAACATCACCGTCGGGCTTCCGGTCATCCGGACGTCCGTGGATCATGGAACCGCATTCGATATCGCAGGTAAAGGAATCGCCGAGGCCGGTAGCATGGTCGAAGCGTTACGGCAGGCGGCCGAATTGGCAACCAGCCCAGCACTACTGAGCTGAAAAAGGGGGGCGGGTCATTGCGCGAATCGGAGATCCGGCGTAGCGAAATCGTTCGGCTGGCAAAATCGGGCGCACTCACGAGCGTCGACGAGTTGTCCTCGCTGTTCGAGGTGACTGCGTCGACAATTCGTCGTGACCTGAACCATCTGACCGAACGCGGACTGCTCGCACGGACGTACGGCGGAGCCATTGCGCTGAGCGGCCACCGCGAACCGTCGATCAAACAGCGCTCGCTCGAGGGGTACGACGCCAAGCGCGAGATCTCGGCGTGGGCGGCCGAGCAAGTCGAGCCGGGGGAGACCATCCTTCTCGACGCAGGAACGACCGTCGGCGCGATGGGTGAATTTCTTCGATCGGCGACGGACTTGACGGTGATCGCAGCCGGTCTGACTGCGCTGGAGTCGTTGGCCGACGCAGACTCGGTCCACGTCGAGTGCATCGGCGGGACGCTGCGTCACCTCAGCCAGGGTTTCGTGGGTCCGTTGGCCGAGGCGTCGCTACAGCGTGTCTCGTTCGACCGAGCGTTTCTCGGGGCGGACGCGGTCACAGCGGAATTCGGTATCTGCGAAGCCGGGTACGAGCAGACACGGCTGAAGGAACTGATGATGGAGCGCGCCGGACGTACGTATGTACTTGCGCACTCGGCCAAGCTGGGGCAGAAGCCGTTCCACGCCTGGGCGCCCATTCCTCCCGGTACGACGCTCGTCACGGATTCGTCCGCGACTCGGGAGCAGATCGAGCCGTTCGAGAGAGCGTCGATCGACGTCGTGATTGTCTGACGAGCATCCGGGGTAGACGACCCGACAGTTGTCTACTGCAAGGAGTGCATTGTGCGCTACGACTATCTGATCGTCGGCGGCGGAATGGTCGCCGACAACGCTGCACGTGGAATTCGAGAGCTGGACAAGACAGGTTCCATCGGAATTCTGGGCGCCGACAGCGACGAGCCCTACACCAGGCCCGCGCTGTCGAAGAAACTGTGGACCGACAAGGATTTCGGCCGTGACCAGGTCCCGCTGAACACGGCGTCGGAGACCGGCGCGGAGATACACACCACCACTCGGGTGGTGTCCGTCGACCGCGCGAAGCGGACCGTCGCCACCGATTCGGGTGACGAATTCGAGTACGGCGAACTGCTGCTGGCCACGGGTGGCTCGCCCCGACAGATCGACCTCGCGCCGAGTCCTCGGGTGATCTACTTCCGGACGTTCGCCGATTACCGGGCGCTCCGTGAGCAGTTGCAGACGGCGACACACATCGCCGTGGTCGGCGGTGGGTACATCGGCGCCGAGATCGCGTCGGCCTTGGTTCAGAACGGCGTCGAGGTCACGTTGGTGACGTCCGACGCCAAGGTCGGTGCGCACATGTTCCCGGACGCCCTGGCGACGGCGTTCGATCAGGGCTTCGTCGACCACGGTGTGACGGTGCGCCGAGGAGTGAAGGTGACGTCGGGCGCCGAGGCGTCGGCGCGGGTTCAGCTACAACTCGACGACGGGTCCGCTCTCGAAGCCGATGCAGTGGTGTTCGGGCTCGGTGTCACCCCGAACTCCGACCTTGCCGAGGCAGCGGGGCTCAAAACCGACAACGGCATCGTCGTCGACGAGTTCTTGCGGACCGACGACGAGCACATCCACGCGGCGGGAGACGTTGCGAACTACCCCGACGCGATCCTGGGTCGTCGACGCATCGAGCACGTCGACAACGCCAACGAGATGGGTAAGGCGGTCGGTCGAATCATGGCGGGCGGCACCGACCCGTACACCTACACCCCGTACTTCTACTCCGACGTGTTCGACGACGGATATCAGGCCGTCGGCACGGTGTCGACGTCGTTGAAGACGGTGGAGGACTGGAAGACGAAGCCCAGCGAGGGCATCGTCTACTACGTCGACGAGTCCGATGCAGTGAAAGGTGTGCTGTTCTGGAACGTCTGGGAAGGCCTGGACGACGGGAAACAGCTCATCGCCGACGCGTCGGCCCCGCCCGTGTGAATCAGGACTTGTTCGCCGCGCTCGCTGCCGTCGCCAGCTGAGTCAACAGTGGAGGCACGTCCATCCGCGGTACGACGGCCTCGATCACGACCATCCGGTCTCGTTGTGCCGCTGCGTCGTTCAGTGCATCGCGGAGTTCGCCGACTGTCGTGACCCGCCGAACGATGGGCTCGGTACCGACGCCGAGCGCGGCGGGGATCGCTGTCCAATCCCAGGACACGATGTCGTTGTACTCGGCCGTCTCACCGTGAATGGCGCGCTCGACGGTGTAGCCGTCGTTGTTGACCACGATGATGACGGGGGCGAGCTTCTCGCGTGCGAGTGTGCCGATTTCCTGGACCGTCAGCTGCGCGGCGCCGTCGCCGATCAACAGAACCGTGCGGCGGTTCGGTTCTGCCAGAGCGGCGCCGAGCGTAGCCGGGAGCGTGTATCCGATCGATGCCCACAGCGGCTGTCCGATGAACGTCACTCCAGCCGGCAGTCGGTGCGACGCCATGCCGTAGAACGACGTCCCCTGGTCGGCGAGAACGATGTTTCCGTCCTCGAGCGCGCCGGAGACCGTGTTCCACAATGTGTGCTGAGTCAGCGCCGTCGAGGTATCGTGCACTTCGGGTGCCGAGTTGTGCTGTGTCCGTGCCTTCGTCGGTGCCGAGTGCGCGCGAGACCGAAGGATGTCGGTCAGGGCTCCGAGCGCCGCGTGCAGTTCCAGCGGTGCATACACCTGCCCGCCGACCGAGGACTGATGAACCGCCACATCGATGTTGCGTTTCGGGTCGATCTGCTGACTGAAGAATCCGCTCACCATGTCGGTGAACTGGACGCCCGCCGTGACCAGCACGTCGGCATCCTCGACCCCTGCGCGAACGGATTCATCGCTGGCCGCACCGGCATAGATGCCGAGAAAGTTGGACGAGCTCTCGTCGACGAGGCTCTTGCCCCACATCAGCGTCGCGTAGGGGATGTCGTCGGCCGCGAGCAGCGCGTCGAGCTGGGGTACCGCTCCGAGCCGATGGACCTGCAAGTCGGCCAGGACCGTCACCTGCCGGTCGTCGATCACTGCTGCGGCGGCGGCGGTGAACGCCTCGAGCGCGGCAGGACTGGTCGCGTCGTCGTAGGAGCGCAGCGGCGCCGACGGCGGGAAAGTGGGCACGCGCGCGACGTCGGTCGAGAGCAGGATGTAGCCGGGCCGCCGTTGCTGACGAACCTCCATCAGCACACGGTCGATTTCCAGTGTGGCTGTCGCCGGAGTCAGATTCGCTTGTGCACACGTGATTTCGCGGCTCATGCGCAGAAAGTGCTCGAAATCTCCGTCGCCGAGCGAATGGTGAACCAGGCGTCGTGCAGCCTGAGCGTCCTTGGACGGCGCACCGACGATGTGGACGACGGGAACATGCTCGGCATAGCTGCCGGCCACTGCGTTCAGAGCGGAGAGCTCACCGACACCGAAAGTGGTGACCAGCGCGGACATTCCGCGGAGTCGTCCGTACCCGTCCGCCGCATAACCTGCGTTCAACTCGTTGGCGTTGCCCACCCATCTCAGGGTCTCGTGAGACTCGACGTGGTCGAGAAATTCGAGGTTGAAGTCGCCCGGTACACCGAACACTTCGGTGACGCCCAGCTCGGCCAGTCGATCCAGTAGATAGTCGCCGACGGTATAGGTCTCGCTCATGGAATTTTCACGTCCTTGTCCGTGCCTTGTGGGCACCTAGGTCATCGAGAACGCCTGGTAAGGCCCTCGCCGAGAAACTGTACCGACGGCCTCGGTGTGACGGGGCTCCCGCCGCATCGATCGAAGAATTCTGGAACAGTGGATATCGACACACGGCAGAGGAGTCCAGAATGCCCGCACACCCGGAGATCGGAACCGAGCGCGAACGCGTCGAGGAACGAGTGCGGCGCTGGTGCGAGAACGCACGGCTCGAGGGCCGCCGTCCGTTGTTGTCCGACGCCTCCGCCCTGGCGATAGCGTCCGGAAGGCTCGACGAGGCGACGCGCGAGGTGCTGTCGGCCAGGCGTCGAGCAGGTAGGTCGATGCCGAGCGTCGGCGGGTTCGGTGCGGTGCGTGTGCTGGCGGACGAGCGTGATCGGTGGTTGTCGAAGGACACGAAGAACAAGCCCGGGTCGGCGATGGTGTACCGCCTGCGCGCCGCAGAACTGGCGAAACGACTGGACCACCTGCGGGCGGAGTTCACGCTCTCCAGCACGCACTACGCGCACGGCGTGCGGGCGGTCCGTCGGGATCGACGTGACGGTCTGCACCTCGATCTCGACCAGCGTGACCTGCTGTTCGACGCGACGATGCACACCCCTGTTCCTCGACGCGAACAGGGAACGACGCTGGAACGCACCGGGTTGGCTTTGCTCGAGACCGCGGCGGAACGAATGTCCGAGGCGGCCAGGAACACGCGGTTCGCCGAGCTCGGGGACAAGGCAGCGAGCGTGGTCGTCGACTACGCGGACCGACGGGACGACGCGTTCCTGGACAAATTCGAAGCCCTGTTGTTCCTCGCCGGTCACTCGGTGGACCGAATCCACACCTCACCGGCGTGGCGGTCCGATCATTTTCTCGTCCAGCGCACGCAACTCGACCTGATCGACGAGCTGACCCAGATTTCCGTCGACGTGCATTCGTTGCGGGGGATCGGTGACGAACTCGACGGCATCGCCGCGATGATGTTCGACGACGCCACCCGCGCCCAGGTGTCGACCAGGCGTACTGCCCTCGGCACCGTGTGGTCTCAGCTCATCGACCGTGTCGCAGCGCTGGTGCGCGTCGCGGATCTCGTGACCCACGCGGAGGGCGACCTGCGGACCATGGATGTGATGCAGAAAGCGCAGAGCCTCGACAGCAGAATCGATGCTCTCGTGGCTCGCGCGGGCCAGCGCGAACTGTCCGCCGACAACACTCACTTCGTCGGCGACCAGTTCTAGCGCCGCGACGGGTCAGGCGATGATGGCGAAGAGCACTGCCGCCACCGCGAAACTGACTACTGACAGAATCGTTTCCAACACTGTCCATGTCTGCAGTGTCTGCTTGACCGTCATGTTGAAGAACTTCGCGATGATCCAGAAGCCACCGTCGTTGACGTGACTGAGAATGATGGAGCCCGCTGCGATCGACATCGCGACGAGCGCGGTGGCCATCGGTGAGTAGTCCTGCGCCGCAACGAGAGGTCCGACGATTCCGCCGGTCGTCACGATCGCGACGGTGGCCGAGCCCTGAGCGATACGCAGCGCGCAGCTGATGACGTACGCGAGGACGATGATCGGCAACCCGGCGGCGGCCATGGCGTCGGCGAGGGCGGTGCCGATTCCCGTGGCCGAGATGACCTTTCCGAAGAAGGCGCCTGCACCGACCACCAGAAGCAACATGCCGACCGGACGCAGGGATTCTCCGGTCAACGTGCTCAGTTCCTGAACCGTCGAACCGCGTCGGATCCCCAGAACGTAGAACGCGATCAACACGGCGATGAGCAGTGCGACGGCCGGTGTGCCGAGGAAAGTCAGCACCTCGAGCAGATTGCCCGGGTCGAGGAGGATGCTGCCGAACGTGGCGCCGAGGATGAGGACGAGCGGGACCGCGATGATCGCACCGATGAGTCCGACCGACGGGGGAGTGGTGACGACGGGACGCTTGGTCGCGACGCCGCTGCCGCCCGTCGGCTCGGCGTCGTCGCCTTCGTTCACGAAGTCCTCGGGCACATCGACGATGACGCGTTTGCCGATCCAGTTGCCCCAGACGAGGCCTGCAGCGATGAATCCCGGTATACCGCAGACGAATCCCATGAGGATGAGCCAGCCGAGGTTGACCTCGAGCAGTCCGCCGAGAGCGACCGGGCCGGGGTGAGGCGGTAGGAATGCGTGGGTCATCGAGAGGCCGGCGAGCATCGGAAGTGCGTACAGCACCAACGATTTGCCGCCCTGGCGAGCTGCCACGTAGACCAACGGCGCGAGAACGAAGATGCCGATGTCGAAGAACACCGGGATGCCGAAGATGAGACCCAGCAGGCCCATCGCGATCGGCGCACCGCGGTCCCCGAACACCCCGAGGAGCTTGGAGGTCAAAGCCTGTGCTCCACCGGATCGTTCGAGGATGGCGCCCAGTACGGTGCCGAGTCCGATGATGACCGCGATGTGCCCGAGAATGCCACCGAACCCGGTTTCCAGCAGTGACTCGTTGCTCTTGATCGCTGTACCCACGATCTCCGATACCGGCAGGCCTGCCGCCAGGGCGAGACCGAGTCCGACGATCAGCAGGGCAACGAACGGTTCGAGCTTGACCCTGATGATGACGAAGAGAAGTACGGCGATGGCCAGGCCACACAGTACGAGAAGGCCAGGGGTGGACGTCCTGAGCCAGTCGACGGCGGTACTCATGAAGTGCCTTTCGGTGAAAGAGAAGTGACGAAACGTTGTGCGCGTTCGGCGATACCGTCCCAGTCGTCGGATGCGACGGCGGCGGGCGACACGACGTCGGTTCCCGCGGTGACGGCGACTGCGCCGACGGCGAGGAAGTCCGCGGCATTGGAGGCGTTGACGCCGCCGGACGGGACGAGCTTGGCGTCCGGCAACGGCCCGAGCAGGTCTTTGAAGTGCGCGGGACCGAGGGCTCGTGCCGGGAAGATCTTCACGGCCGCAGCGCCCATGTCGATCGCGTCCATCACCTCGCTGGGAGTCAGAGCACCCATCATCAGCGGAACACCGCGTGCCGAGGCGACCTCGGCGACGGCGGGTCGGAGCCCGGGGGTGACGAGGAATTGCGCGCCGGAGTCGATCGCTGCCCGGGCCTGTTCGGACGTCAGAACCGTGCCGGCTCCAATCACCGCACCCGCATCGGAGGCCACACGCAGCAGGTCGAGCACGCCAGGCGTCGTGAACGTCAGCTCGACGGCGCGGATACCGCCCCTGGCCAATGCCCCGGCGAGTGCCTGCGGATCGGAGATCGAGGGCGCTCGCACCACGGCGAGGGCACGGTCGTCGAGAATGGTCTGCAGTGCGTTCATCGTTCCGCTCTCAGAGAATGTCCGGCGAGAATGCCAGTGGGTTGTCCGTCGTCGATGGCGAGTCGGCCGTTCACGATCACATGGCCGACACCGACGGCCTGTTGCTTCGGTTGCTCGAAAGTCGCAGTGTCGCGGACTGTATCGGGATCGAAGAGAACCAGGTCCGCAGCGTTGCCGACCGCGATGGTTCCTCGGTCGGTGAGTCCGAGCCGCTCCGCCGGTCGTCCGGTCAAGTGGTTGACGCAGTCCTCCAGGTCGAGGAGCTTCTCCTCGCGCACGTAGTGGCCCAGGTAGCGCGGAAATGTTCCCCACGCCCGTGGATGCGGGCGTTCGCCGACGAGAATGGCGTCGCTTCCGCCCATGTGCCGAGGATGCGCCATGATCGCGCGCACGTTCTCCTCGTGCCCGACATGCTGCAGAATCGTCGTCGCCAGTTGGTCGCGTACGAGGATGTCGAAGAACGAGTCCACCGGCGATTCGCCCCGTTCGGCGGCGATGTCCACCATCGTCTTGCCCACCAGCGAGTCCAGTTCCGAATTCGCGACACCACTGATCTGAATGGTCTCCCACTCGACCGTCACACCGTGGCAGCCGTCGGATCCGTTCACGTTCACGTCCTCGGTGATGCGAGCGCGCATCTCCGGGTCGCCGAAACGGGCAAGCGCCTGATCCGGCCCACCGGACATGGCCCAGCTCGGAAGCAATGCGGACAGCGTCGTGGCTCCGGGCAGGTACGGGTAGGTGTCCAGCGTGACGTCGCAGCCGTCGGCGATGGCAGAATCCACCTTGTCGAGGAATTCGCCCGCCCGGCCGCGGTTCACGCCGAAGTTCATGGTCGCGTGGGTGAGGTGCAGCGCGCATCCGGTCGCCCGCGCAAGATCCAGCATCTCCTGATACGCCTCCAGCGCACCTGCGCCGTACGATCGCGTGTGCGGAGCGTAGAAGCCTCCGAAATCGGCGACGACCTCGCACAATGCGCGGAGTTCGCTTGTATCGGCGTACATCCCGGGTGTGTACGTCAACCCGCTCGACATCCCGACGGCACCCTCGCTCAGGCCCTGGGCAAGCAGTTCCTGCATGTGGGAGATCTCGCGAGGCGTCGCCGGACGCTGATCGCCGCCGACGGCCAGATACCGGAGCGTGCCCTGAGGTACGAGGTACGCCGCGTTCGGTGTGATGCCCTGATCGAGCCGCGTCAGGTACTCGGCCACCGACCGCCAGGAAAAATCGAGGTCCGACGGGTTGCCGTTCCAGCCGGCGATCTGACGACGTACGACGTCGAGGGTGGCGTCGTCGATCGGGGCGTAGGCGATACCGTCCTGGCCGATGACCTCGGTGGTCACGCCCTGACTGATTTTCGGGAAATGCCCTGGATCGGTCAGCAACCGAAGATCGGAATGTGCGTGCATGTCGATGAAGCCGGGGGCGAGCACATGCCCTGCCTCGGCCTCGATGACCCTGTCCGCGCCGGTCGTGACGCCGGGTTCGGTGATGGCCGCGATGATGCCCCCGTCGACGAGGACGTCACGACGCACGCGCGGTGATCCGGTTCCGTCGACGACGTCGGCTCCGCGAATCAGCAATGTCATTCGTGGCTCCTAGAAGAAGGTGTGGACTAGGTCGACGACGCGCGGATCGTCGCTGCCTGCATCGTCGACGAGAGGGATCAGCCGCCATTTGTCGAAGGCTGTGCACGGATGCGAAAGACCCAGGCGAACAACGCTTCCGATCGGAGCTGCGCTGGCGTCCGGGGCGAACCGAAGGAAGGCGTGCTGATCGTTGAGGGCGGTGATCTCGCCGTCGACCGACTGCGGAGTGGGCAAACCCTCGTCGTAGGGGAGGTCCCGCTTGCCGGCATCGAGCAGCGCGAGGCCCGGCTCCGGGCGCGACACGACGCGCGCCCAGCCGTGCATCGCAGCTTCGAGTGGATGGTCCGAACGGCTCGGGATCATCGGTGAGATCTGTGAGTAGAACCCGTCGTCGTGGATGATGTATGCCCCCGACCGGAGCACCACCGTGGTCGCGACGCCGCGTGCGCCGTCCTCGTCGGCCAGTGGCGCCAGGTGCGCGGCCACGATGTCCTGATACGCGCTTCCGCCCGCGGTGACCACGGCGTGCTCGGCGTAGAGACCTGCTGCGTCGAGTTCTCGATGGAGAGTTGCGACGGCATCGAGGTAGTCGGCGACGGCCTTCAGGCCGGCCTCGGACCGATCGTGGCTGAGTGCGCCCTCGTATCCTCCGACACCCGCGAGTGCCAGACGAGGCGACGCGGCGACGGCGTCGGCGACCGCACGAGCTTCGTCGATCGTGCGCGCACCGGTTCTGCCGTGCTCGCCGCCCAGCTCGACGACGACGTGCACCGGCCTGGTTGCGCCTGCGTCGGACAGGGCTGCGTTCATTGCCTCGACGGTGCCGAGTCCGTCTGCCCAGCAGTAGAATTCGAACTCGGGATGTTCGACGAGTTCCCGTGCCAGCCAGGCGAGACCGACAGGGTCGACGAGGGCGTTGGCCAGCATGATGCGTTGGACGCCGAACGTCCTCGCCAACTGCACCTGCCAGATGGTCGCCAATGTGATTGCCCACGAACCGGAATCGAGCTGGCGTTTCCAGAGAGTCGGAGCCATCGTCGTCTTGCCGTGCGGCGCGAGTTTCACACCCGCCTCGGCAGCCCAGGCGGCCATGACCTCGATGTTGTGGTTGATTCGTTTGTCGTCGAGCGTCAACAGCGGCGTCTGGAAGGACGTCGCCGATGGTGCTTCTCGGACGAACTCCTCGATCGAACGTCCCCAGGCGTGGGGTGGAACCGATTTGTGTTCGGGTCCGATCTTTCGCGCTCGTAGGGCGTTGACGGCGTGCGTGTCGATCAAGGTGGAGACCTCCAAGCGGGTGCGCGTTGCATAATATGCAACGGCTGTTGCGCAAAATGTTTGTGATTAGTAGTGTGCATCCAACAGGGGCCGGCCCGCAAGCATTCGAAGGAGATCTCTTGCTTTCATCGCCTCGCGCGGTATGCGTCGGAGAAGGACTCGTGGTTCTCGTTGCCGAGCCCGGCGCCCTCGAAGACTCGGATTCGTTTCGACGTTCGGCAGGCGGAGCCGAAGCCAACGTGGCACGCGTCCTCGTCCAGCTGGGTGTGTCCACGTCCTGGTTGTCACGGGTCGGAGACGATGGATTCGGCCGATACCTGCTACGTCAACTCGGCGAATCAGGTGTCGATGTATCTGCCGTGTCGGTCGACCCTGCACGTCCGACGGGGATCTACGTCAAGGAACGCGGAGCCGGCACCGGCGTCGGACACGATCTGCCGCGCGGCGAGAGTCGCATGACGTACTTCCGGACAGGATCGGCTGCCAGCGCTCTGTCTGCCGAAGACCTGGTTCCCACCGTGATCGAGGGGGCCGCCATCGTCCACCTCTCCGGAATCACCGTCGCGTTGTCGGCCTCGGCCGAGTCGATGTCGAAAGCACTGCTGGCGTCCGCGGCGACCGTCAGCTTCGACCTGAACTTTCGGCCCGCGCTGTGGGGCTCGAGAATCTCCGACGCGTCCTCCGTGCTGGCTGACCATGTCCGCGGCAGCGACGTGGTGCTGATGGGTGCCGACGAGGCGCACGAGGTCTTCGGGATCGACGATCCCGCAGCGTTGCGCGCGGAGTTCCCGGAACCGCGTCACCTGGTGGTCAAGAACGACGCGCACGTCGTGACCGCGTTCGACGGATCGTCGCGCGTCGACGTTCCTGCCCTCACACTCGACGTCGTGGAAAAAATCGGCGCGGGCGACGCGTTCGCAGGCGGATTTCTTGCCGGTTTGCTGACCGGGCACTCGGCTGTGGACAGGGTCCGGCTCGGTCACCTCTGCGCGGCAGGAGCCTTGACCGCACACGGTGACGCGGCCGAAGTCGCTGATCCCTCTCGGCTCGCCGCGGCGCTGGCCCTCCCCGACGCGGAGTGGAACTCGGCACGATTCGCTGATCTGGTGGCGCAATGAGCCAAAGCCTGTCCCGAGCATTGACCATCCTCGGCCTCCTGGGGGAGGAGACGAGGTCGCTCGACCAACTAGCCCGAGAACTGGACGTGCACAAGACAACCGTGCTGCGACTGCTGCGCACGATGGAGTGGGACCGCTTCGTCCAGCACGACGCCGACCACCGATACGTGCTCGGGTCACGATTCTTCGAACTCGCCAACCGCGCACTCGAACAGAGGGATGTGCGCACGGTAGCGAGGCCGCACCTCGCTGCGCTCAACGCCGCAACCGGACAGACGATCCACCTGGCAACCCTCGAGGGTGGCGAGGCGGTGTACATCGACAAATTCGATGCGACGCAGAGCGTCCGGATGTACTCGCGTATCGGAAGACCCGCCCCGTTGCACTGCACGGCCGTGGGAAAGGTGCTGGTCTCCGCACTCCCACGTGCCGAGCAGCGGCAGATCGCGCAACGCATCGAATACGCGCGGTTCACCGACCGGACCATAGATTCCGCCGAGCGGTACCTCGCTGAACTGGACCTCGTAGCCGAGCAGGGCTACGCCGAGGACCACGAGGAACACGAGACGTTCGTCAACTGCGTGGGTGTACCGATCCTCGACGGCACCGGACGAACCGTTGCGGCAGTGTCGATGTCGGTACCGGACATGCTCCTCGACCACGGACAAGTCCTCGGGAAACTACCCGAAATTCTGGCTGTCGCCGAAGCCATTTCGGCCGATCTCGGCTGGAAGCCGACCGAGAAGACCTCGTAAGAAAGGAAAGTAATGAGCGAGAAGATCGCAGTTCGAACCGATGGGGCACCGGCACCCGCTCACACGTTCTCCCAAGGGGTGCGCAAGGGCCCGTTCGTGCAGGTCTCCGGCCAGGGACCGGTCGATCCGAAGACCAGCGAGTACCTGTACCCGGGCGACGTCGCCGCCCAGACCACGAGAACGCTCGAGAACGTGCGCGCGATCGTCGAAGCGAGCGGCGCAACGTTCGACGACGTCGTCATGCTTCGCGTCTACCTCACCAAGCGCGAGGACTTCGCCATCATGAACGACGCATACGGCGAGTTCGTCCAGAAGTACACCACCGGAGATATCCTGCCCAGTCGGACAACGGTATTCACCGGTTTACCTCGCGAAGAGATGCTCGTCGAGATCGACGCCGTCGCGATCGTCTGACGCCGGGTCCGACAACCGGCCGGGCTCCTCTCGTGTCATGGCGGCATTCGCCGTGGGGAGCACGGCCGGGCGACGGATGCACGCCAACCGGCGAGCTCAGACGTTGTCGAGATTCTTGATCGCCACCAGCGCGCTGCGCAGTGCTCGGACAACTCGGTCCCACGGAACCGCCTCCAGCGCACACTCCTCGGCCGCCGCGGATTCTCCACGGAGCATGGCTTCCTGCGCGTACTCGCGCCAAGACTCTGCCTGTTCGGTGCAGAACGCCTCGAAACGTCCGATCTTCGCGCGGTCAGGTCCGCAGACCGACACGATGTCGTCGGCGTCGACCTTCCCACCGGACTCCGCATCCATCTCCAGCAACGTCATCAGTTGCGGCGGAAGCTCCTCGTCGCTGGGGTCCGCGGACCCGTCGACCTGTTCGGTCGCGTCGTGGGTGGGAACAACACCCCCGACGTGATCGGCGAACTCCTCGTCGACCGTCGCCGCGAACTTCGCCAGGCGGCCTGCGGCATTCACCACGTGCTGTGGGACGAACGGATCGGCGTCGATCGTGCACGCGACATGGACACGGTCCTCGACCAACAAGAACTTCAGCCGCGGATGCCGGCGATTGAGATCCGCGACGACCTCCGCAGCCCGTGTTCGCCCGGCAATACGCTCGACGACGAGCGCATGAATGCGGATCTCGTCTACGCCCGCAGCAGTGACGTATGCGATGACCGGCCCGATGGCGATGCTGACGACTCCGTCGGGCGTGACCAACACCCGATCCCCGAAGGTCTCCAGCAACGGACCCGCCACATCCGGGGGACAAGCCGACTCGTCGGGTGTCGGTGCGGTCGGCGCCTTCGCCCCAGGCCGGAAGAGGAACGAGGGATGCGGGATGTTCCACGCGCATCGGATCTGCTCGACGACCGTCGAACACAACCGGTCGACCCACGCGGCGCCGTCCTCGACGACGAAAATTCCGTCGGCCTCGGCCGGTTGCCAGGGAGGCGGGGGAGAACCGAGCCCCGACGATGCACACACGAGCGTCCCCTCCGCTGTCAGGCGAAGAAGCATTGCTCGCCGCGGTGAGCCCTCGGGCTCGAAGTCGGGAGATATCGACAGCTCCGCACCTGGTTCCAGCGACGCCAGATGATCAGCCAGTTCGGTCGTGAACCTCGTCCAGTCGGACTGCGTTGCAGCGTCAAGGTCTGGACAGTTGTGCTTCGGCATGTTTCTCCCCGTTCCACCAAACTTCGAACATTCGATCGAACAGAAGTTATCGCGGGGTACCGACAAGAACCGGTCAGCGGCGGCTGTCCGCTCGGACGACCGTCGCTGGAACGAGTAGCTCGGCAGGCGTCAGCGACCCGTGGTGCCCCTCGAGTGCCGACGCGTTCGCTTCCGCCTGCGTTCTCACCACGGCCGATTCGTCCTGCGCGAGGGCCAGCAGGTCTCCGATTCGTTCGGCGGACGCAGTGGACACCGCCGGGCCGAACCACCCTCGCGACAGTGCGTCCTCGCGGGTGACGACGAGGAAGTGCTCCCCGAGTGACTCCTGCCAGGTCACCTGCACGTCACTACTACTTCCGGTCCGTGTGTAGAGGTAGCGCATCCGGGGTTCTCCGCCCAGGAGCCTGACGCCGTCCCTCAGCTCCGGGGTCGAGTCGTAGTCGAACCTCCGGTCGATGCCAACCATTCCGTGGTCGGCGACGACGATCAGCGCGCCGTCGGGTGGAAGACCGTCGGCGATCGACTCGGCGAGTAGGTCGACATGGCGAAGATGCAGGCGCCATGCGTGCGACTTCGGTCCTCGGACGTGGCCCACCAGGTCGAGGTCACCGTGATAGGCGTAGACCAGCGTCGGGCCGGGAGCATCGAGTGCGTCGAGTGTTCCGGCCGCGAGATCGGCAAGGGAAACCGAGTTGCGGAACTGCGCGCCGCGAAGAGAAGCACGAGTCAGTCCTGAGCTCGCCTGCATCGACGGACCGACGTGAACGACGCGAACACCGTCGTCACGCGCACGTTCGAACGCGGTCGGTAGCGGTTGGAAGTGCTCCGGAACCACATCGGCCGGTAGCTCCTCGGACGCGGACGTCCCGTGGAGTTTCCACTGAAGACTGTTCATGAGGCGTTTGTGGCCCGGAAGCGCGACGAGATATCCGACGACACCGTGCTCTCCGGGAGTGAGCCCCGTGCCAAGTGAGCTGAGGCTCGTCGCCGTCGTGCTCGGAAATCCTGCGGTGATCGATCGGGTGGTGTGTGCAGTGAGGAAGGGCGCGTCGTCCGAATGATCGGCAAGTTGTTCGCTGCCGAGTCCATCGACCATCAGGACACACGCTCGTCGGACACCGTGGAGATCGAGACCGAGTCTGTCGGCAGACGAACTGCCCGTCAGATGCGCGACCACGGACGGCACTACATCGGACAGGGACCCCGTTCCATAGCGCGGTGAAAGCAGCATGACGCAACCGTATGCGCCGCGCCGGCACCGCGCAGCCTCTGTTGTTAACTCGTACAAGCGCCTGACCAGGCGATTTGCGAAGGAGTTCTTCTTGGCGTAACTTTTGTCGAGTCAGAGCGACACGGACACCGACCCGGACCGAAAGGTGCGGGACACGAGGTTGGACGCAGATCGAACTGGCAGCCCCTTGCGAGGTAAGAGTTTACATCGTGAGGGACATGAGCGTGTAAGCCCCGAAGTCGAAGCGAAAGCTGACGCAACGGTGTGTGCGTGTTCTTTGAGAACTCAACAGTGTGTCGATGAATGTCAGTGCCGAATGT
>NZ_JMEX01000008.1:0-71308 GCF_000760735.1 Rhodococcoides fascians A44A
AAACATTCGGCACTGACATTCATCGACACACTGTTGAGTTCTCAAAGAACACGCACACACTCTCCACCCGCAGACTCACGCCTACCAGCATCAAGGGCAACTGTTCCAGCCTATCCCAGCTTGGTCTCGGATGCAAGCTCCGACTCTTGGGGGACAAACCAATCAAAAGCTACCGTACAACCTCGTTGTCTCCAACCTCTCGGCTGGAGTCGGTGTCCGTGTCGCTCTGACTCGACAAAAGTTACGCGACGACTCGCCGAACTCCAAATCGCCTGGTCAGAGGCGTCGGCTAGTCCGAAGCGCGTCCCGAGCGAACCGTCGAGCCCAGATCGGGGACTCCGCTCCCCCTCCTCCGAGATAGAACAACGGCCCGTGTGCACCGATCAGATCCAGAAATGCAACGGTCGGGTGCGCGATCTTCTGCGCTTCGAATGCGCCGTGGTCTCCGGTCACCCAGTCGAGTGCACCCGTGACTTCGACGATCATCGCGTCCCGTTGGGCGGGTGAAGCCGAGGCGGCGAGCGCGATCAGGAAGAGCGTTCCGGCGTCCTGTTCATGAGGTTGCTTTCCGAGAGGCAGCCGAGCTGCGCAGTGGTGCCAGAGCCCGACCGGGTCGTCGACCAATGCGGTGCCGACTCTGGTTCGAACGAGCTCCCCCTTGAACACGCGAACGAGACCCAGCGCCTTCGCGGCTTCCCTCAGGTCCGTTGCTTGGTGGTGGTCGGCTTCGAAGAGACTGTCGCCTACCCAGCCGATTCCCCAGTCCAGCTCGTCGCGGACGGCTTCCACTACACGGGGCGGCAATCTGCCGCCGGCCAGTGCGATGCCGGAGTCACCGACTTTCCGAAGCAGCCACATCATTTTCGCCATGGCGGTGTCAGCTACCGGCAGGTCGACGGAACTCTCGATGGTCAGCTCGCATCGAGGCAATAGTTCCAGCAAACGAGGCTTCGGGACGGCACCGCTTCGACTGAACAGCCTCGCAACCAGTGCCGATGCAGCTGCGCTTTCGGTCTCCGACGAGCGAACTTCTCTGGCTCCGCGCAGACGTGTGTTGATCTCGTCCACTGTCGGCGCCGAGGATCTGCCGGATACTGCATCCGCGTCGGCCCCGTGGCCGGGGCAGATGTTCTCGGCGCCCACGCACGTCGGCCGTAGGTCGTCGATGTCCATGTCCACCGCCATGACCTGCACCGACAAGCCACGCGCTTCATCGAACCGGTAGTAAGCACGATCGCCGGGGCGGGCCAGTACCGCGTCCACGCGCACGTGATCGCCCGCCGCGTCGGTTCCGTCTCGTAAGCCAGCGGGAACGAACGTGTCCGACGCGGAGTCCAGCCGATAGTGCTCGTCGTGCCAGCCCATCGCGGCCTGGATCAGCGCATGCAGTTCAGGAAGTAACAAGTCCGACCGAAGTCTCAAGCGTCGCCACACCGTCGGGACGTACGACAGAAGCTCGACGTGCAGCGTCAACTGCACGATCCCCGACGCCCCGTCGGCGGGTACGTCGCGTACGGCTCGTGCGAACTCGAGTTCCCGACGCGGCTCGGTCGGGAGGTCCGGCACCAGCGTCAGGTGCCGTGCGCGTCCGGTGCGATTCGGCATGTGTCCGACTGTAGTGAACTGTACGGTGACTGTGCGTCGCACCGATCGGGTCCGATCAGAACGGGTGAGCTATCCCAAATCGAACAGTCCGTCGTTGATCGCGGCGACGTCGAACGCGAGTTTCTCGGCTTGGCCGGCCAGGATGGTGACCGTCAACTGCACCAGATACTGCTCGTCGACACCGAGAACGGCGTACCGCGTCGTGACGTTCAACTCCAGTTGCTCCGCAGTGAACGACCCAGCAAGGAACCGTGCCGGCCACGGTCCGAGGTCTTCGGCGCTTGCCGATGCCTCGGACCACCCCGGCATCAGTCGAGCATCGGTGAAGCTGCAGTCGAGTAACGGACCGGAATCGACCGCCGTGGAAAGCTTTCCGACAAGAAGCACGGCGTTCGGCGCGAATCCGTTCTCCACGAGCGAAGTCTCGACGAGCACGGCCGTCGCGCCGGGGAACTGCTCGGCAGGTGCCGCCTCCCACCCGGCCGGGGTGTGCGCCACCACCCCGAGGGCGGCCGCAGCGTCGCGCCCGATCGGCGTCACCTGAATGCCGTTCGACGAAAGATACTGGGCGACAGTCAAGTCACCGCTGCCGGAAGTCATGAGGGGGCTCCTTCTGTCGAATGTCCTGCACGGTCTTCTGTCAGCTCTTCCAGGTACCGAGCCACCCCGTCGTCGTCGTTGGAGTGAAGGATTCTGTCCGCGATCTCTTTGATCTCCAGCATCGCGTTCTCGGTGGTCAGAGCGGTTCCTGCCCATTCGAGCATCGGAACGTCGTTGAACGCGTCACCGACGGCTGCGACGTCGGTCCGATCGATGCCCAACTCCTCGCACAACCGCGCCAGCGCGCTGGCCTTGGACACCCCTGTCGCCGACATCTCGATGTACGGTGCGCCGGAATGGGTCAGTTCGACGCCGTCGACCTCTGCGGCCAACACCGTTCGGTACAGCTCCACGCTGGGAACATCAGGGTGACGAGCAACGATCTTGACCGTCGGCTCGTCGGACAGAACCGTCGACCGGACATCCATCTCGTGGGGGTGCCGATGATGGTCGGCGAACACGCACAGAGCGGCGTATCCGCGCTCGGCGACGAATCGAGTCGCACCGACCGTCGCGAAGACGACCCCCGGCACGACGTCACGGACCCTCTTCATCGCCGTCGCGACCGCAGTCGCGTCGATGGACGTCGTCCCGGAGATGACGGGCGTGCCGTCGGCGAGATCGAGAACAACAGCTCCGTTGGCGCCGATCGCCTTGCCCGTGAATCCGCAGGACTGGGCCAACTCGTGGATGGAGTGCCTGGCCCGGGCCGACGCCCAGACAACCTCGATCCCGGCGGCCCGGGCGGCGGCCATCGCCGCTGCAGTTCGTGCCGAAACAGAACGCTCCGAATTCAACAGAGTCCCGTCGAGGTCTGTGGCAAGCAAACGAACCGTCACACCCACGATGATGCCAGCGCTCGCACCGGCCACGGCAATGCGGGCATGGTGGACAGTGGACGGCGCTAGCCTTGAACGTGTGAGCACTCCGAACCTGACCCTCAATTCCGGAACCACGATCCCCCAGCTCGGCCTGGGAGTCTGGCAGGCAGCCGACAGCGAGACCGAGCACGCTGTCCGGTACGCGCTCGACGAAGCCGGCTATCGCCACATCGACACCGCCGCGGCGTACGGCAACGAAGAAGCCGTCGGGCGAGGCATCTCGTCGGCCGACGTCGCGCGTGAAGACATCTTCGTCACCACCAAGCTGTGGAACGCCGATCAGGGTTACGAGCCCGCGTTGGCAGCCTTCGACACCAGCCTGAGCAAACTCGGCCTCGATTACGTCGACCTCTATCTCATCCATTGGCCGCTGCAGAACGACGATCGACTGCTCCGAACCTGGGAGGCGCTCGAACAGATCGCAGAATCCGGCAAGGCGAAAGCAGTCGGAGTGTGCAACTTCGAGCCTCGCCACCTACAGCTGCTGATCGACCGCGGCGGCCTGCTGCCCGCTGTCGATCAGGTCGAGTTACACCCCCATCTCACCCAGCAGGCGATAAAGGACACGGCCGCTCGGCACGGTATCGCTGTCGAGTCGTGGAGTCCGCTCGGTGGAACGAGCAACTCCGGGTGGGGCAAGGCATCCAAGCCCAACACCCTGCTCACCGACCCGGTCATCACGACCATCGGCGAGCGTCACGGTAAATCCGCAGCACAGGTGTTGATTCGCTGGCACCTGCAGAACGGCCTGATCGTGATCCCCAAATCCGTTCACGACGAACGGATTTCACAGAACATCGATGTGTTCGACTTCGAGCTCACGCTTGAGGACCTCAGCGAGATTGCCACCTTGGACGACAACGCACGCGTCGGTGCCCACCCCGACGAGCTGAATCTCGGCGCGCCGGACTAGCCCGCAGTCCGAGCACGGAGAACCAGAACGGTGATCTCGCTCGGCGCGAACACCCGGAACGGCGGACCCCAGAAGCCCGTACCGGGCGAGGTGTAGAGCTGGGTCCGCTGACCGTGCGCACTGAGACCTCGCACGGTGGGCTGATCCAGCCGAACCAGGTACCGGAAAGGCCAGATCTGCCCACCGTGAGTGTGCCCGGACACCTGCAGATCCACTCCGCGCCTGACCGCGTCGTCGACTTGTTTGGGCTGGTGGGCGAGCAGGAAGACCGGCAACTGCGGGTCCGCCCCGTCCAAGGCCCGATCCAGATCCGCGCCGTGCCCGTCCGTCCCCGAGCCCGACGCCGTCCGATCGTCGACGCCCGCGATCACCAGAGCGCTGCTCCCGGAACCGATCTCGATGCGGTCGTTGTGCAGCGCTGTCCACCCGAGCGATTCCATATGATCGAGCCAGGCCTGAGCCTCGCCGAAGTATTCGTGATTCCCCGTGACGTACACCCGCCCGTACCGAGCACGAACGTGCCGTAACGGTTCCACCTGATGCCGGCGCGCGGCGACCGACCCGTCGGCCAGATCACCGATGTGACACGCGACGTCGGCGTCGAGCTCATTGATTCTCTCCACCACCCTGGCCGACCATCCGGCGCGGTCGATCGGACCGTAGTGGGTGTCGGTGATCATCACCACTCGCAACCCGTCCAGGTCCGCGCCGAGTCGCTCGAGATGAACGTCCTTCTCGACGACGCGAGGCACCTTCATCGCCTCGTAGTGCCCCCACACCAGCAGCGCGACCACGACGACGACCACCGCGCACGCGACGAGCCTGGAGCGGAACGGATCCTCGATCCCGGCGACAGCCAGCACCGCGCCGAGGAGATTGCCCAGAACACTCCACACGAACAGCACCCACACAGCGCCGAGCACCGTGTCGCCGACTCGCGCCGCACGGTCGTCCCCTCGCGCGTGCCCCAGGACCATCGCCGTGGGCAGAGTGATCCCAGCCAGAAGGATTCCGACACATCCCGCGACCGACACGGCCGCCGGCCAATCCGTACCCGCGAAGAACAGCGTCCACAACGGAACGCCGAAGAGCAGCACCACGACCAACAGAACGACGGACGACACCGTCAACCGACGCACGAGCGGTGGCCGGTTCGGCGCCTCTACCGGCCGCCCGGTCCGATCACCCACGCAACGCGTCGGCGATGGGGGTGTCACCGTTGTCGAACTCGATGAAACGGCCGACGGTGGACTCGTCGTCCAATGCCGCTGCGATCGCTGCTGCGACGTCGTCACGGGTCACGGACGCCCCCGTCGCACCGGCGTCACGCGTCGTGATGGAACCGGTACCTGGTTCCAGAGTCAGGGCACTCGGACCGAGAATGGTCCACTCGAGCGACGTCGTTCGCAGATATTCGTCGGCTGCGGCTTTGGCGTCCGCATACGCGTGGAAAGATTTGTCCGGATCCACGCCGTGGTCCGGCCCCGCACCGAAGTACGACACCATGACGTATCGCGACACACCCGCGCGGCCCGACGCGTCCATCGATCGAATGGCTGCATCGCGATCCACGGCGTAGGTGCGCTTCGGGTCTCCGCCGCCCGCGCCTGCCGACCAGACGACTGCGTCGAAACCGTCGATCAGCGCAGCGATCTTCTCGACGTCGAGAGTCTCGATATCGGCGACGACCGGAGTGGCACCGGCATTCGCGACGTCGTTCACGTGTTCCGGATTACGGATGATCGCTCCGACCTCGTGCCCCCGTGCGACGAGCAACGGCGCCAGACGTAGTGCGATCTTGCCGTGGCCTCCGAAGATGGCAACTCTGGACATGAACACTCCCTCGAATGGAAACAGGTCGTGTTCCACGCTAACGCACGGCCACGGACGCGCCGGTCCTGCCGCTACGACCGTCGTCGACCGTGAAATCCGTTGATCGGCAGTTCCACGTCGACGATGCCGTCGTCCTCGGAACTCGCGCGGACATCCGCGGGGGAACTTGCGCGGACATCCGCGGGGGAACTCGCGCGGACATCCGCGGGCATCGTCCAGACCTCGGTGACGGCTTCCGCCGGCACGTCCACGTCCTCGTCCTCCCGCGATCGCCCGAGCCACCCGTTCCACGACGAATTCTCGTCCGCCGGCCGTGGAGCCCGACCGGGCAACGCCACCTCGGTGACGATGTCCTCCTTGCGCGGTTCGAGGTCCAACGGTGTCCACTCCATCGTCCGGATCGGGTCCGGGTCGGCGCGCACCGAATCGGGTTCGATACCACCGGCGGCGAGCGTCGACCACAGGGTGCTCATGGCGGCCTCGGGGTCGAGGTAGTACTCCGACTCGCGCACTCGCCAGAACGTCCAGCCGCACCGTTTCAGTTCCTGTTCGCGCTGGAGGTCTGCCCGTAGCCGCTCCGGACTGTCCAGGACCGTGTCACCGTCGCACTCGACCGCCAGCCGCGAGGCCTGCCCGGTGACGACAAGATCTATCCGACGGTTGTTCACCTCGACTCCCGGAGTCACGTGGTAACCCCGATCGCGAAGTTCCACGAAGATTCGCTGCTCGAACAACGACGCGAAATCTGTGTGGCGTGATTCAGCGTCCACTCCGAGCGGCATCGGAACAACCGATGCAGGCGACACCGACGTCATGTACCCGAGCAAACTGTTACGCAGGTCCGCGCGCTTGAGCCGGTCCACGGTGACCGAATGGAACAGCCACAGTTGGTCCTGCGCACGCGACGCCGCGACGTTGAACCGACGCTTGTACTGATTTGCCGTCAACGCGACGAACGGCTGGCTCGGCGAGACGACCATGGACAGGAACACGACACTGCGCTCGTCTCCCTGGAAGTCCGGGGGCGTGCCGACACGGAGTCGGCGATCCTCCCACTGGTCGATGCCGATACGTTTGATGAGCTCGTTGCGAATTTCGTCGACCTGCGAACTCCCCTGCAGTACAACGACTCCGAATGTCTTGCCGTGGTACAAGGGATCGGCGAGACACTTCACGATCTGGCCGACGATGGCCAACGCTTCCACGCGATTGACCAGCGTCGCGCCCTTGCCGACGACGGTGGCATCCGGCACGTACGTGTGCCGCAACGGTGGAAGCCTGTCCGCCCCGAACTGCCGCACCGGGACGAGTGGGGAATCACCGTAGAACTGCTGACTGGACCAGTTGATGATCTCCGGCATCGACCTGAAGTGCTCCCGCAGCCTGACGACCTGGCCGAATCTCGTCCGGAGCATCGAGAACAGACTCGATCGCGGCGTCAGAGTTGCGCGAACGTGTTCCGGCAGATCGGGAAGATAGACGTCCAACCTGGTGAAGACGTCCTCCAGGGTCCCGGTCTGCGGAACATCCGCCGGCGCGCACTGACGGTCGTCACCGACGACGATGACGCGCGGAGCCAGGTACAGCAGGAACAGGCTGCTGATGTCCGCCTGACTGGCCTCGTCGACGATGACAACGTCGAAGCTGTCCGCGACCGGCGGCACCGACGCGAGGACCTGTTGCAGAGGCATGACCCACGCCGGCACGGCACTCTGTGCGTCGCGCATGGCCGATCGAGCCGCACTTCGATAGGTCTCCGCGTACTTTCCCGCACCCGAGCCGATCGCGGAAATGTGCTCCCGATAGGTCTGCAGGGCACGAACTTCCACGGCCGTCATCCGTTCGAGGCAGTCACGCCACGCCATGGCCGCACCGAGCTTGGCGGTGAGAAAGGACAGGTCCGCCTCGGCCGCGTTCAGCTCGGCGTCGAGACGGTGTTCGAGGCCCGAGTCGTGTTGTTCGGACACCCACTCACGCGCCCGGCGCCACGCCCACGCCTTGGACATCTGCCAACTCAGCTCGTCCCATTCAGGGTCGGCCGCAGTCTCCACGACGAGCTCGTGCAACGCTGGTGCGGTCGCGATAAGCCTCGCGGACAACGCATCCTGTTCGAGTTGATCCTTCTGCTCGGCGCAGGCGAGAAGGTAGGAATCGCACGCGGCGGCAACCGCGTCGGCGTCGGCCGAGCTGATCGCGGCGACCAGCGCGTTACCCTCCGGAGACGGACCACTGTCGATCTGGACCGCAACGCCGTACAGCACCCGCTCCAACTCGGCGCGAGCGACGTCCGCATCGATACGAGTCGCGATGGCACCGGCGGACCCCGCGAACTTCTGCGCGTCGTCGAGGGTTCGGATCCACGGGGCAGACGGAGACACTGCATACAAACGCTCGACCAGGGCGTCACGTGCATGGAGAACACCCGACACGCGAACGAGCTTGCTGGCGACGAGTTGCAGATCGTTGACCTGTCGTGACCGGGATCCGTCCGTGGACACCTCGATTCCCAAGTCGGCCAACAGGACCGACGCGGTACGAACGATGTCGAGAGCACGGACATGCTCGGCCACGAGACGCACGGCCGCGGCCGAGGCAGCAGCCGTCCCGTCCACCTCCGCCACGATGCCCAGCTGCTCGACGGCCTTCTGCTGCTCGCTCTTGCGGAATCTCCCCTTCCATTCCAAGCCCGATTCCAGTGCCACGGCGAAGGATTCGAGAGCTTGGAACGCAGCGTTCGACGTCAGCGAACTGCGCACGTCGTGCGCGCCGACGAAACGGTCCGACTGCGCCGCGACGTCGACCGTCGACACTGTTCCGCTGACTCTCGACCACAGATGAGCGGCTTCGCCGGACAGAACGGAATCGGTCAACTGCCGATACACGGCGTCGAGCTCCTGGACATCGCGGACACGAGCGTCGAGCTCCTCGCAGAGTCTGCGGATGTCGAACGCAGCCGCCGGATCGACCCCACCGAGGAATTCGACCAGCTGAGCGGATTGATCGGACGTCGTCGGTGCCGTCGCGCTCGCGCGCTCGCACAGGGCTCTCAGCTCGGCCGAGTTGGGCAGCATCGTCTCGAGCGCGGGAAGAGCCTGTCCAGTCCTGACATCCCTGCCCTCACGTGCGGTCGCGATCAAGCGGCGCAGCCGATCGACCTCGGTCCCGCTCAGTGGTGGGCGCTCACCGAACAGGGGGCCCGGCAGCCACTCGTGGGCTCCCTCGAGCGAACTCACCTTGCGCACGACGGTCGCAGCTGTCCCCTCGAATCCATCCGAGATATACGGGTGTACAACGGTTTCTGCCGCCCTCACCTCGGCGACCGCATCCAACAACCCATCGCGTCGGGCGAGAGCTTCGGCGCGACGTGCGACGAGGGAGTCGATCTTCTCGGCGTCGTCGATGTCGTTGTAGGCCGCTTTTCGATCCGCGATGCGAGCCACGCTGCGACTGAGTTCCTCGGACCCGCCGCGCGACAGGTCGGTGATGGACACGCACAACTCCTGTAGATCAGGAGGAAGCTTGTCCCGCAGCACACGCAATGCTTGTGATTTCTCACTAGTGACCAGAACCCTCTGCCCCCGCGCGAGCAGCGAGGACATCAGGTTGGCAATCGTGTGCGTCTTCCCGGTTCCCGGTGGGCCCTCCACGACGACCCCACTGTCACGTCCGAGGCGATGCACGATCTGGGATTGCTCCGCGTTCGCCGGTAGCGGGAACATCGGGTCCTCGGCGATCTCGCGGGGGTCCGCCGCGCCCGACCGCTCCAGCCACGCCAACCGATCCGCCGGCTCGATGGGCTCGACCAGCTGAGCGAGACCGAGAGGTGCCGTCGCGCCGTCTCGTCCGAGCTCGGCGATCATCTGCTCGTAGTAGTCCAGCAGGGCGTAGGAGTCTCGTTTGCGCATCACCACTGCCGGAGACAGCGTCAGGGTCGGCTTGTCCGAGACCCCGAACGTCGCCGGGCGGTCCAGCTCGGCCCGCACCTCCAGGTCGACGTCGAGAGTGCGCCGAGCCCAGTCCACCAGATACTCCCGAACCGGCGGTGCGAGAGGAGACGACACCGACGACGCGAGCGTCTGCTGCAGCTCGACCGACCCCGAGACGTCGAATCGAGGGTGGGATGCGAGCAATCTGGAATCCTCCAGATGCGGCTGAGCGTGCGCGGCGAGCGTGACCAGCAGGTCCCCGGTGCGTACGTCCCTCTCGATGGTCGCCGACTGCGTCAGGACGTGAGTGCGGATCGCGGCCGACGAATCCGTCGCGGCGAGACCGAGCAGACCGGATGCGACGACGACTTCGACCGACTCCGGCCGCGAGGCGACCTCCTGCATCATCAGCTGCAGCGACTCGTAGAGAGACGCCTGGGGCCTGACCTTTCGATCGTTCTCCGCCCAGACACGCCACTTGGCTGAATACGACGCGAACTCCTGGCGAATCTCGTACGCCCGGCGGATGTCGAAATCCGCATCGGTGTCGCTGTAACCCGCCTCGGTGTCCTTCGATTCCTCCAGGTCGAGCGCGCGGTAGCGGCTGTCGCCGATCATCGCCGGGTCGACGAGCCCTTTCAGCAGAGCCGGCAGCTCGGGTGGCTCGGAGACGTCGACGCGTCCCGCTCGGAACACCACGCCACCTGCCCTGGCGTTCCTGTCGAGCCGGAGCGCACCGGTCTCGCCGTCGATCCACTGAACCCGCAGGTGATCCTCGTAATCCAGCGTCGGCTCGGTACGTGCCGTGACGATCTCCCGCAGGAACTGCAGCAGCCGAAGCACTCGGCCTTCCACATTCTGACCATCGAGGCCTGCGTGACCGAGGCCCGTATGACCGCGGCCCGGAACCGATGAAGTCGACACTGCCACTACCTCTGCACTCTTCGAAACGGCCATCCTGGAACAGGTCGGATGCTTGCACTGAACCGCCAGAATAGTCTCCGGGACGGTAATGGTCATGGTCTCCGAACCGGTTGCCCGGTCTATCGTGCAAGTTCACAACGCGCGTTGTTCGACGTCGGCCGCACTCACAGGCCAACCAAGGGCGATCGAGCCCGCGTCGAAGTGTCGGGCGGGACCCACCGACACCCCTACCCGCTGGTAATGTACCGGCCGGTAACCGGGAACGTTCCACAACGTGAAAGTCGGCTTCTGCCAACGCTACTCGCCAGTATGCCGTCAAGTCTTCCGTGACAATTCATAGAGGAATCGCGAATAGCTCGTGAAATGCCCTGCGGTGGTTGAGGTTTGAACAACGCGATATCTGTCACATCCACCGAGTCGGAAGTTGACATCGCAAACGTGCTGTGAGCGGCTAGAATAAGTCGACATTCAGACAGGCCCATCCGATATCGACGGGCCACGAGTACAAGCCGTCGAGATCGGAGAATCGGGCGTGGTCGCCACCGCAAGGACACATCGGCACAGTGTGACCACCCAACAGCACCGTTCGACCGACCACGACGAAGCAGATTCCCCGAATCGGCCCTGGCGCCGACCGAAGATCTGATAGAACCCGACGGGCTCGAAAAGTAGTGCCCGACGTGAGACAGACCGAGTTCACCCGAGACGAAGAGAGACACGTTGTTCAAGCGGATTGCAGTAGTCAACAGAGGCGAGGCGGCAGTACGCCTGATCAGGGCCGTCAAGGAACTCAACGCAGAGCACGACTACGGCATCCGGACGGTCGCGCTGCACACCGAAGCAGAGCGTCGGGCCATGTTCGTGCGCCAAGCCGACGAGGCCGTCACCCTGGGTAAGCCCGCGTCCGGTTCCGCCTACCTCGACTACGAGGTGCTCGAGGCCGCCCTCGTCGAGTCCGGCGCGGACGCGGTGTGGGTCGGATGGGGATTCGTCGCCGAGGACCCGGCGTTCGCCGACATCGTCGCTCGCTTGAACATCACCTTCATCGGTCCGTCGTCCAGCGCGATGCGCCTGCTCGGCGACAAGGTCGAAGCCAAGCTCCTCGCCGAGAAAGTCGGCGTCCCCGTGGCACCGTGGTCCGGCGGACCCGTCGAGACCCGCGCCGACGCTCGTCGTCACGCCCAGGCGATCGGCTACCCGCTGATCATCAAAGCCCGCTCCGGTGGTGGTGGCCGCGGCATCCGCAAGGTCTTCCACGAGGACGAACTCGAACTCGCACTCGAGCGCACCCAGGGCGAGGCCGAGCGTTCCTTCGGTGACCCGGTCGTGTTCATCGAACGTCTCGTCACCGACGCCCGCCACGTCGAGGTTCAGGTCATCGCCGACAACCACGGCAATGTCTGGGCTCCGGGCGTACGCGACTGCTCGATCCAGCGCCGCAACCAGAAGGTCATCGAGGAGTCCAGCTCGCCGCTGCTGACCAAGGAACAGTCCGACCACCTGCGGTCCGTGTCCGCCGAACTCGTCCGCGCAGCCGAATACGCAGGCGCAGGCACGGTCGAGTACCTGTACCAGCCCGAGCAGAAGATCTTCACGTTCCTCGAGGTCAACACTCGACTGCAGGTCGAGCACCCGATCACCGAGTACACCACCGGAATCGACCTGGTGAAGCTGCAGATTCTCGTCGCGGGCGGCCACCGCCTCGAAGGAGACTGCCCAGCCGAGTTCGGTCACGCCGTCGAGGCACGCCTGAACGCCGAGGACGCCGACAACGGCTTCGCACCGGCACCGGGCAGCGTAGAACTGCTCAAGTTCCCGCTCGGCACCGGCATCCGCGTCGACACCGGTATCGCCCAGGGCGACGTCATTCCCCCGGACTACGACTCCATGGTCGCCAAGGTCATCGCCTGGGGCCGCGATCGCAGCGAGGCCTTCGCCCGCCTTCGCAACGCACTGCGCGAGACCACCGTCGTCATCGACGGCGGTACCACCACCAAGTCGTTCCTGCTCGGCCTGCTCGACAAGGAAGAGGTCATCACCGCCTCCGCCGACACCGGCTGGCTCGACCGCACCGACGCAGGCACCCCCGCAGGCCCGACGGCCACAGCCGACATCGCGATCATCGCCGCGGCCATCGACGCCTACGACGCCGAGGAAGCACACGAACGTGCGTCGTTCCTCACCTCAGCCCGCGGCGGACGCCCCCGCGCCAGCCACACCGTCGGCCGTACCGTGGAACTGAGCTACCAGGGTCAGGCCTACAAGCTGACCGTCGGCCAGACCGGACCGCACAGCTACCGCGTCGACGGTGACAGCGGAGACCTGCAGGTCGATGTCGAACGCCTCGGCGCATACGAGAGCCGACTCGTCCTCGGTGGCCGCCGATACTCCGTCGTGACCGTCGCGCAGGCCGCGCACTTCCTCGTCGAGGTCGACGGCATCAGCCACCAGATCAGCCAGGACGAGGCGGGCCTCGTCCGCGCCCCCGCACCTGCCGTCGTCGTCGCAGTCCCCGTCGCCGTGGGTGACGACGTGGAGGCAGGGCAGACCCTCGTCGTACTCGAATCCATGAAGATGGAAACCGCGGTCCGCTCCCCCTACGCCGGCAAGGTCCGCGAGGTACTCGCCTCGGTCAACGGCCAGGTCGACTCCGGCGCCGCGTTGCTGCGTGTCGACCAGGCAGGCGAGCAGAAGGCCGCCAGCCAGACGGCACGGGTAAAATTCCGCACGGCGGACCTCGCATCCGGTGCGTCGGCGAGCTGCCAGGCGCTGGGCGTACTCGAGGAACTGTCCGCCCTGATCACCGGATTCGACGTCAGCGCATCGCGTGCGCGCACCCTGCTGACCGAGTACGAAACCCTGCGTGCCGACGTTCCACGCGACGACCGCAGCGTCGTCGATGCAGAATTGGTTCTGCTCAACACCTTCGCCGACATCTGCGAGCTCTCCCGTAATCGTCCGACGATGGACGAGGAGAACACCGACGAGCGTGTCCATTCCCCGCGTGAGCACTTCCACTCGTTCCTCGGCTCACTCGACGCCGACGTCCAAGGACTGCCGGATGCGTTCCGCAGCAAGCTCTCTCGTGCACTTCGACACTACGACGCAGGCGATCTGGAACGCGGCCCCGAGCTCGAAGAGGCCGTCTACCGCGTCTTCCTCGCACTCCAACGCATCGAGAACCAGGTTCCCGTCGTCGCTGCTCTGCTGGACCACTGGTTGACCGACTCCGCTGCCCAGCAAGCCAGCGAATCCGCGATCGGCGACGTGCTCGAGCGACTCATCGTCGCCACCCAGGCTCGCTACCCGGTCATCGGCGACGTCGCCCGCAACCTGCGGTTCCGGTTGTTCGACGCCCCGCAGATCGCACGTGCACGCGACCAGGTCTACGACGGAGTTCGCGGCAGCCTGCAGTACCTCGCCGAGAACCCCGACGCCCACGATTACGCGGCACGTATCGACGCATTGGTCTCGACGCCGGAACCACTGATCGACCTCCTCGCATCCCGTATCGAGAACCCCGGCGCCCTGCTCGAGGTCATCACCAGGCAGTTCTACGAGATCCGCACGCTCGAGGACGTCAAGGCGTTCGACCGTGAAGGCAAGCACTTCGTCACCGGCAACTTCGAACTCGCCGGTGAGCGTCTCCACTTGGTCTCCACCGCAACGTCGTTCGCGGAACTGCGCGCGACTCTCGACGCCATCGACGACATCGCAGGCCCCACCCCCGAGCACCTCGCCGTCGACCTCTACCTCTCCTGGCCCGACGCTCCCGCCGACGGCGACGAGATCTCGTCGACCATTCACGCCGTGCTGTCCGAGCATCCCCGCACACGTGGATGGCGTCGCATCACCATCACCGTCTGCGGCGACGACGTTCGCAACGTGACGTTCCGCCGACCCAACGTCGACGGCTCCGAACCGCTCGCCGAGGACATCGTCATCCGCGACATGCACCCGCTCACCGGGCAGCGACTGGATCTGTGGCGCCTGAAGAACTTCGACGGCAAGCGTCTGCCTGCCACGCCGGGGACGTACCTCTTCCAGCTCAAGGCGAAAGAGAACCCGTCCGACGAGCGCCTCATGGCTCTCGCCGAAATCCGCGGTGTCACCACCCAACTCGACGAGAACGGCGAAGTCGTCGCCGTCCCCGAAATCGAGCGCACCGTCGCAGCATGCCTCGACGGCATCCGTCGATTCCAGGCACAGCGCGGAAAGAAGCGCCTCGACGCCAACCGCGTCACCCTCTACGTCTGGCCTGTGCTCGACGTACCCGAGGACCGCCTGGCGACCATCGCACGCCACATCGCGCCGTCGACCATCGGCGCAGGCCTGGAAGAGATCACCCTGATCGCGCGCCTGAAGGACGGCGTCAACTCCGTCCCCCGCGACGTCGCAGTCCGCTTCTCCTACCGCTCCGGCGCGGGCATCGTCGCCAAGGTCACCGACAAGCCGACCGAGCCGCTGCGCCCGATCGACGAGTACACCCAGAAGGTTCAGCGTTCGCAGGCACGCGGCACCGTGTACCCGTACGAGCTGATCCCTCTGCTGACCGAAGCAGGCGGAACGTTCACCGAATACGACTTCGACGAAACAGGCACGTTCGGCGCCGTCGACCGTCCGTACGGAAAGAACAAGGCGGGCATCATCGCCGGCGTCGTCACCACACCGAGCGAGCGCTACCCCGAAGGCATCACCCGCGTCGCCCTGTTCGGTGACCCGACCAAGGCACTCGGCACCGTCGCCGAAGCAGAATGCTCCCGCATCGTCGCCGCCATCGACCTCGCCGAGAAGATCGGCGCACCCGTCGAATGGTTCGCCCTGTCCTCCGGCGCCACCATCTCGATGGCCACCGGAACCGAGAACATGGACTGGGTCTCGCGCGGCCTGCGCCGGATCATCACGTTCACCCAGGGCGGCGGCGAGATCAACATCATCGTCGCAGGCATCAACGTCGGCGCCCAGCCGTACTGGAACGCCGAAGCGACCATGCTCGCCCACACCAAGGGCATCCTCGTGATGACCCCGGACAGCGCCATGGTGCTCACCGGCAAGCAGTCCCTGGACTACTCCGGTGGAGTCTCCGCCGAAGACAACTTCGGCATCGGTGGCTACGACCGCGTCATGGGACCGAACGGCCAGGCCCAGTACTGGGCACCGAACCTGCGTGCCGCCGTGGAAGTTCTGTTCGCGCACTACGACCACGCATACGCGCTGCCCGGCGAACGTTTCCCACGCCGCGCCGTCACCGCCGACCCGTCCGACCGCGACGTGCGCAGCTACCCGCACGTGCACCCGTCGAGCGACTTCACCACCGTCGGCGACATCTTCTCCAGCGCAACCAACCCGGACCGCAAGAAGCCGTTCGACATCCGCACCGTCATGCGCGCGGTCGTCGACCAGGATCACTCGGTCCTCGAGCGCTGGGCCGACATGGCCGACGCCGACACCTCCGTCGTCTTCGATGCACACCTCGCCGGAATCCCCGTCTCGGTCATCGGCATCGAATCCCGGGCCATCCCCCGTAAGGGCTGGTTCCCCGCCGACGGACCGGACCAGTGGACGTCGGGCACGTTGTTCCCGAGCTCGTCGAAGAAGACCGCACGAGCCATCAACGCCGCCAGCGGATCACGTCCGATCGTGGTGCTGGCCAACCTGTCCGGCTTCGACGGTTCACCCGAGTCGCTGCGCAACATCCAGCTCGAATACGGCGCCGAAATCGGAAGGGCCATCGTCAACTTCGACGGACCCATCGTGTTCTGCGTCGTCTCCCGCTACCACGGCGGCGCATTCGTGGTGTTCTCCGGAGCACTCAACGACAACATGGAAGTTCTCGCCGTCGAAGGCTCCTTCGCCTCCGTCCTCGGTGGTGCACCCGCCGCAGCCGTCGTCTTCACCCGCGACGTCAACGCCCGCACCGCAGCCGACGACGCGGTGAAGGAACTCGAATCCCGGCTCACCGCAGCCGACACCGACGCCGAACGCGCACACCTACGCGTCGAACTGGCCTCGACCAAGGCCGACGTCCGCAACGCCAAACTCGGCGAAGTCGCCGCGGAATTCGAAGCAATCCACAACATCCAGCGAGCACAACAAGTCGGATCCGTGGACCACATCGTCCCCGCCGCCGAACTGCGACCACAAATCATCGCAGCCATCGAACGAGGCATCGCCCGCGCACAGGCATAACCTCCAACCGCTGCGCCCCCTGACCGTTGGTCAGGGGGCGCAGTCGTGTCCGGGCTGGCCTCCATTTTCCGGACCGAACGTGACGTTCGGTCACTTGGAGTGACCGAACGGTTCATTCGGTCCCACCCAAAGGGGGTGCGCGGCGGCTAGGCGGCACCCTTGCGTCGTTTGCCACCGGACCGTGCGGAGACGGCGCCGCCGAGGAGAATCATCCGCATCGTTCGCTCCGCTGCATCGGTGAGCAGGGACTCGCCATTGGCTACGGCTTCGGCCAGGGGCATGGGGACCGTGATGATCGATGCGATGGCTGCGATGCCGACGTCGTGGACAGCCGGCGCACCCTGTCCCAGCGATCCTGCCAGCGCGATGAGAGGTACGCCGAGTCGTTGGCAGCGCCGCGCCACTTCGGCGGGGACTTTGCCTTTCGGGGTCTGGAAGTCGATCGACCCTTCGGCGGTGATCACCAGGTCCGCCTTGCGAATTCGGCGGTCGAGGTCGATTCCGGACAGTCCCGAATCGAGAAGGGCGTCGAATCGAGACCGGAGGGCGGCACCGACACCGGCTGCGAGACCGGCGCCCAGCCCTCCCGACGCTCCTGTACCGAGGCCGTGCCGGATGTCGCCGTCGTGGACTCCGTCGCGTTCGAGGACGTCGGCCCAGTTGTCCAGGGCCTCGGACAAGCGTTCCACCTGCGTCGTGGACGCGCCCTTCTGTGGCCCGAACACGCGTGCCACCCCGCCCGAACCGCACAGGACGTTGTGCGGGTTGCAGGCCAACACCACTTCCACGTCGGCCAACCTCGGATGTAGTCCGCTCCGGTCGATCGACACGGCTCGGGTCAGTTCGTTTCCTCCGAGGCCGATCTCGATCCCCTCGGCGTCGAGAATCCGAGCACCGAGCGCCTGCAGTGCTCCGGCCCCACCGTCGCACGTCCCGGAATCCCCACAGCCGACGAGAATCTGCTCGGCCCCGGCGTCGAGTGCGGCCGCAATGAGCTGCCCGACGCCGTACGTCGTCGTCGCCCCCGGGTCACGCATGTCGGCCGGTACGAGCGAAAGCCCAGCGGCCGCAGCCATTTCGACGACGGCGACGCCGGTCGCCGAACCACCGAGGGTTGCCCACTGCGCGGTCACCGCCTGTCCGACGGGTCCCGTCACCACCGCGTCGTGCAGTTGTCCTCGCGTCGCGGCGGCCAGAGTGCGTGCAGTGCCTTCCCCGCCGTCGGCGATCGGCGCGGTGTCGACGCGCACCCCGGGCAGTACGCGTCGCACACCTGCAGCGATGGCGGTCGCCACCGACTCTGCGCACAGGCTTTCCTTGAAACCGCTGGGAGCAACGAGAATTCTCTGCGGGACGCGATTGGACATGGGGGTTCTCCTCTGGGGACGTGGACGATCAGGAATGCAGGGACAGCCCGAGTGCGGGCCAGACCCACAACGCGCAGGCGAGGATCAGCGCCACCGATACCGGAGCGAGGGCAGCGGACATCCGAAGCAGATGTGATCCGGAGTAGCCGGGGACGGTGTCCGAGGCAGCGAACATGGCAACCGGCTTGGCAGAACTGGTGAGAGTCAGACAGAATCCCGCGGCGGCGGTCGATGCGAATGCCGCTGCAGCAGGATCGATTCCGAAGGCAGGTGCCGTGGCGATCACGATGGGGACGAGCACCGCGGACCGAGCCGAACGCGATTGGATCACCAAGTGGGACACCAGCGACACCAGAACGACGACCACCACGAACGACGTGGCTGCCGACCCGCCCATTCCGCGAACCGGGCCGAACGCAAGGTCGGCGAACCACTGGGCGGCACCGCTGGTGGTCAGGGCGACACCCAGACACAGCGTCGCCGCCATGAACAGCAACAGCGACCACGGAATGGTCTTGAGCGCGGCAGGCAGCGTGGTAGCACCCAGGCGCGGAGCCGCCGCCAACAGCGCTCCGATCATCGCCACGATCGCCGGGTCGATGCCATGCAGCGGTTCACTCGACCACAGCACGATCACGACGCCGAGCAACGCGACGAGCCGACGCTGCGGCCTGGTGAGGGGTGCGGCCGAGCTGACACCGAATGCGTTCGTGCTCAGCGTGATCGGATTTGCACGCTCGGATCGGTCGGTGAAGAGCGACAGCGCGATCTCGGCCGCGATGTGGGACCACACGATCGCCAGAGGAAGACCGAGGAGGATCCACTGCAGAACGCCGATTCCCGAGCCCGTGGCGGTCCGCAGGATTTCGCTGGTGATCAAATGCGCTCCTGCACCGAGCAGTGAACCGACGGCCGAGAACAGGATCACCGACGGAAACACGATCGCCAAGGCCAGCACCAATTTCGGACGGTGCCGCAGGACGGCGGCCAACGCCAGGAACACCGGGAGTGCGAGGGCAGCCCGCCCCGACGTCGCTGGAATCGCGTAGGTGGTGACGAGCAGAACGATGGTCACGAGGTGGACGAGTTGGCGCGGAGTGCGTGCCGCGGACAACACCCGCGCGGCGACCCACGACGCCAGTCCGCTCGCCGTGACTGCTGCGGCGATGACGAAGGATCCGACCAACAGCCAGATAACGGTGTCGCCCAGGGTGCCGGTGAACGTCTCGGCGTCGACCGGACCTGCCAGGACGAGAGTGAGTGCCGCGCCGAGAGCGACGTACGTGTCGTCCACCGGCGCGAAAATCCACATCCACACCGCGACGAGGAAGACAAGCACCGTGACCGTTCCGTCGAACGAGAGGTCCCCGGCGACACCGGCGAACACCACGCGAACGCAGAGAAGCAGGACGACGACACCGCTGAGCGCAATGGGCAGCGTCGGCGCGGGGATCCGCATCCTCGGGCGACTGGGCCCGGTGCGGCCGAGCTTGGTGGGCGGGGTTGTTGCGAAACGTGTCTCGGTCATCGCAATCGATATCCCATGCCGCGCACCGTCTCCACACGCTCGGCACCGATCTTCGAGCGCAGCGCCCGAACGTAGACGTCGACGACGTTGGACGCAGGATCGAAATCGTAACCCCACACCTGACCAAGAATTTGCTCCCGGGAGAGCACCTGGTCGGCGTGTCTGAGAAAGACTTCGAGCAACGCGAACTCACGTGCCGTCAGATCGACCACCCGATCGCCGATCTGCGCTCGGCGAGACCGCAGGTCCAAGCTCAGATCCCGCAGCACCAGCGACGACTCCGCACCGATCGACACGTCGTCCTGCAATCTCAAGCGCACGCGTGCAAGCAATTCCGCGAACTGGAACGGCTTGGTCATGTAGTCGTTCGCGCCGCCTTCGAGTCCGGCTACGGTGTCTCGGACACTGTCACGGGCCGTCAGGACGACGACCGGAGTGCTCACGCCCTCACCCCGCAGTTGACGAAGAACAGTGAAGCCGTCCATCGACGGGAGCCCGATGTCGAGCACCACCATGTCGAACCCGCCCTCGCGGGCCATCATGAGCGCCGTCTCACCGTCGGCGACATGCTCGGTGCTGTATCCAGCGGCGCGCAGGCCCTTTCCGACGAACGACGCAATGTGCACATCGTCCTCGGCGATGAGTATGCGGCTCATGAGATCTCCTTCGTGGCGGTGTCGTCGTACTGTTGTTCGGTGATGACGGTGTGTCCCGGGCTCGGCAGGTCGAGGCCGAAGGTCGCGCCCTCGCCGTGCACACTGCGCACCCAGGCGGACCCGCCGTGCGCGTCGGCGATGGCTCGGACGATGGCCAAGCCGAGTCCCGCACCCGAGCGCTGCTGCGGCGTCGTCCGATCGGCCGGAGACCCTCGCTGAAATCGTTCGAAGATCAGCGGCGCGTCCTCGGGCCGGACACCGGGGCCGTCGTCGGTGATCCACAACGAGAAGACCCTTCCGTCTCCGTCGCCGTCGAAGCGCGACCCCAGCCGGATTCGAGACCCGACCGCGGTGTGTCCCACCGCGTTGGCGGCCATCTGCACCATCGCCTGCGTCACACGTTCCGCGTCGAGACTGCACGTTCCCTCCGCGACCTCCATCAGCAACCACTGCCGATCGCCGATCGTCTGCACTTTCGACTCGATGTCGAGGACCAACTGCGCTACGTCCACGGTCTTGCGGACGACGAAGTCCGGTTGCTCCGCCTTCGCCAGCATGAGCAGATCGCTGACGATCCGGCCCATTCGTCCGAGCTCGCTGTCCACCAACGCCAACGTCTTGCGCCGCTCGTCGGGGTCATCGGACATCAGCTCGAGGTGCCCGCGGACGATCGTGATGGGGGTCCGCAATTCGTGGCCGGCGTCGTCGACGAACTGGCGTTGCGTCGTGTAGGCGCTCTCGAGCCGATCCAGCATCGCGTTGAACGTCTCGGCGAGGTCGGCGATGTCGTCACGACCGTGCACCGGCACCCGCGCGGTCAGATCCGTCTCACCGATTTCCGCGGCAACGGTACGCACGGTGCGCACCGGTGCCAGGATGCGGCCTGCCACCAGATACGCGACGCCTGCCGTGAGCGACAATCCGACGATGCCGACGAGAGCCATCGTCTGCATCGTGCGGCCCACGAGGTCGCGTCCGGACTTGGTGAACACCGCAACGAACAACGTTCCGCCCGTCCCGGCGACGTCGTCGACATCGACTCGTCCCCAGCGCATCTGACCCGACACCGTCTCGACGACGCCGGCAGGCTGCGCCGAGTCGATCGACGAACGCACCAGTCCCGGATCCTGCATCAACGCGTCCGGGACATCCCCACGAGGTTGTCCGACGACGTCGTTGCCGACGACTCCGATCATCACCTCACCGAGGCTGGGCGACTGCCGCGCCAGATAGACCTCGAGCAGCCGCTCGACGGACACGAACGGGCGCGTCGTCGTCGGGTCGACGCCTTCCGCGGCGAACGTCCTGAACTCGTCTGCCTCCTGCACGATGTCGTCGTTGGCTCGCACGTCGACGTCACGCAGCAGCAGATTACGAGCCGTGACCAGAACGACGACCAGAAGCAGAAGCGTCGTCAGCATGATCCAGGCCGTGATCTTCCAGCGAGCCGGAAGGGAGGATCCGCGCCTGGTCACTGCAGTCGAATCGGGAGCAGTCGAGTCGGGAGCTGTCGTATCAGTCGTCATCGTCGTCCCCACCGTCGTCGCCGTCGTCGTCCCAGTCGTCGTCGTACGGAATCACCGGTGCCTGAGGAGCCGGCGCGGGAGCCTGAGGAGCAGGCGCTGGAGCAGGCGCTGGGGCTGGGGCAGGGGCAGGCGGCGGTGGCGGCAGCTCGGTCGGCGGCTGCGGGGCCGGCTGGGTCGTGGTCGGCTGGGTCGTGGTCGGCTGGGTCGCAGTCGGCTGGGTTGCAGTCGGTACGACGCTCACCACCACCGGCGCCGGATCCAACTCCGGATCAGGGGCGCGGGTGAGGAGGAAACTTGCCGCCAAGACGAACGCGACGGCTGCGAGTATCGCGCCGACGGCGAGCGGTCGGGAGGAGTGCATGGGTAGAACTATGCCGGGAATCCATGACGTACCCATGAGACGCACATGAAGGTTTCTTCATCTGCGTCTTGTTCTTGCGGCGGCTCGACTCCGGCTCAGCCCGCGAGGGTCCGCCGGCTCACGAATCTGCGACGCCCACCGGTGATGGGGTCGTCGAACTCCACCGCACGGGCGAGCAGCTGCAACGGCGAGTCGAAATCGTCGGCTGCAGTCCGGGTGTAGATCGGATAATAGGAGTCGCCCTTGATGGGAATACCCAACGAGGACAGGTGAATCCGAAGCTGATGAGTACGGCCGGTGTGCGGGAAGAGCCGGTAGCGAGCAGTGTCACCGAACCGTTCGACGAGTTCGATGCGGGTCTCGCTGTTGGGCTCCCCCGGTTCCTCGCGGGCGACCATCACACCGTGATCCTTCAGAATCCGGCTACGCACCACCCGGGGGAATTCCAGAGACGGATCGAATCCAGCGACTGCCTCGTACTCCTTGAGCACTGCCCGCGAGGAGAACAGTTCCTGGTACGGACGCCGAAGCTCCCGCGAGCGGGTGAAGATCAACACTCCTGCCGTCGCTCTGTCCAGACGATGAGCGGGCGTCAGGTCCTCGCAACCGAGGAGGCGACGCAGTCTGACGGTCGCGGTCTCGGTGACGTGCATTCCGCGAGGAATCGTCGCGAGGTAATGCGGTTTGTCGACGACGACGATGCCCTCCGCGTCGTACAGAACGTCGAGCTCGAACGGCACCGGAGTCTCGGGTGCCGGCACGCGATGGAAGTGGACGAACCTCCCTGGTGCGTAACGACTCTCGACGGTCCAAGGCCGAGCCTTCTCGTCGACCACCTCGCCGCCGGTCAACATCGTCACCCAGTCGTCTCCGGGATGCTCACGCTGCAGGTAGTCGAGAACGAGTACGGACGAGTCGTCGTGCGGAAGGCGGATTCTCAACGGCGCGAGACCGTCCCGATACGGCAGAGGAGGCTGTGAATGCTCAGGCACAGTCCACGCATACCAAGCGAAGGCCCCGCCCGTCGTCGCCGTCGAAATCCTGATATCTCGAGGTCGGGTTGCTGCACACCGTGCATCTCCCGATCACCTCGGTGTGGTCGGAGAAGTCGACCGTCATCCGCTTGTCGAACACGTACAACGATCCTTCCCACAATGCATCATCGCCGAAAGTCTCTGCGTACCGGACGATTCCACCGTCGATCTGGTAGACCTCCTCGAATCCGCGGGAACGCATGAGTGACGACAGCACCTCGCAGCGGACGCCGCCCGTGCAGTACGTGACCACCGGGCTGGACTTCAGGTGATCGAACTCGCCCGAGTCCAGTTGCGCCACGAAATCCCGCGTCGTCTCCACATCCGGGACGACGGCGTTCTTGAACTTGCCGATCTGCGCTTCGAACGCATTGCGGCCGTCGAAGAACACAACGTCATCGCCGCGCTCGGCAACCAGATCGTTGACCTGCTGCGGACTGAGGTGCACTCCCCCGCCCACCACCCCGTTCTCGTCGACCTTCAACTCCTCCGGCGCCCCGAACGTGACGATCTCCGGCCGAACCTTCACCGACAGGCGCGGAAAATCGTCCCCCAGCCCCTCCGACCACTTGATGTCGGCTGCCTTGAACGGTGCATAGCTTCGGGTGCCGCGGACATACTTCTTGACGTCCTCCACATCACCGCCGACCGTCGCATTGATGCCGTGCTCCGAAATCAGAATGCGCCCGGTGAGGTTGTTCGACGCTGCCAAGGTGTGCTGCCACAGCCGAATCGCCTCGGGATCCGGCAGCGGAGTGAACACGTAGAACAGCACAATCTTCGGTACAGCCATGGTGCAAGTATGCCGCCCGTGGTGACCGAACGGCACATTCGCTCACTCAGAGTGACCGAACGGTACGTTCGGTCCGAAAAAAGAGGGGTCGGCTAGCGGACGGGGAGTGGAGCGGGGTCGACGCGGGCGATGCCGTCGCCGACGGTGAAGCCTGCTGCCCAGGACACTCCGGTGAGCGGGTCCTCCTTGGCGTCGAGGAACCAGTGGTCCATCTGGACGCCCGACGGGGTGACGTCGAAGACTCCGAACCCGTGGCTGTCCAGTTCGACGTATCGGATGTGTCGGTTCAGGGTGGTCAGCGCGGCCTCCGCGACTCGGCCCAGGGTATGCGGCGGGGTCTTGGTGAGGTCGTCGACATTGGCCGAGGACACGGAGGTGACGACGAGCTCCGTCGCGACGCCACCGGTTTCGAAGTAGCGGGCAGCGTCCTGAGGGATGTCGCATGCCCAGGCGGAGTGGATGTCGCCGGTGATGAAGACGGTGTTGTTCACGCCGTTGTCCGCGATGGCGGCGAGCAGCTTCCTGCGGTCGGCGGTGTAGCCGTCCCAGGGGTCGGCCATGTAGGGCACTCCGCCTTCGGGGATGCCGAGCAGCCCGGTCAACGCCCGCGCAGCTTCGCTTTCGAGCGGCGGAACCAGCACCGGGGTGATCATGACGGGATTGCCGACGATCTTCCAGCGGGTCGGTGAGCTGATCAGGCCGTCGGTGAGCCACTGCATCTGGTCTGCGCCGGTGATGGTGCGGTTGGGTGAATCGACCTCGGCTCCCGCCGTCGGCGAAACCTGTTTGGATCGGTAGGTCCGCAGGTCGAGCATCGACAACTCGAGCAGATTGCCGAAGCGGAGTCTGCGATAGAGGTGCCGATTCTGCGGTGTTCCCGCCGCTCGTACCGGCATCCACTCGTAGTAGGCCTGGACGGAGTTGGCCTTGCGGACGTTCCAAGGCCCTTCGGTCTCCGGCTGGTGGTTCTGGGCGCCGCCGTCGTAGGCGTCGTTCGCGCTTTCGTGGTCGTCCCAGGTGCAGATCCACGGCACCCCCAGATGCGCGGCCTGCAGGTCGGGATCGCTCTTGTACTGGCCGTGCCTGGTCCGGTAGTCCGCGAGACTCACGATCTCGTGGACCGGATCGTGGACGCGGATGACGCCGTTCTTTCCGGCGAACTCGCCGGTGCGGTACTCGTAGATGTAGTCGCCCAGGTGGATGATCGCGTCCAGATCGGTCCGCGTCGACAGATGTCGGTAGGCACCGAAGTACCCGGACTCCCAGTTGGAGCAGGACACGACACCGAACCTGATTCGCTCGACGTCCGCGTCGTTCGCCGGAGCCGTCGACGTCGTACCCACGACCGACTGCACACCCGCGGCGTCACCGTCGGCGATCTCGAAGCTGTAGTAGTACGTCGTCGACGCCGTCAGCCCGTCGACGTCCACCTTGACGGTGTGATCGACCCCGGCGTCGGTCGTCACAGCGCCGCTGCGGACGAGGTTCGTCAACTGAGCGTCGGTGGCCACGCGCCACCGCACGGTCGTGGCCGGGCCGAGGCCCGAGCCCGGGGTTGCACCGGGCTCCGGAGTGACACGAGTCCAGAGAATCACCGCATCCGGCGTCGGATCCCCCGACGCGACGCCGTGCTGGAACGGTACGAAATCCTCACCCTGAGCGTGCGCCACGGCAGGCAACGCCGACGCTGCCCCCGCAGCTGCGAGCGCAACCGTCGACGATCGAAGAAACCCTCGTCTGGACACGCCCTCGTTCACGATCACCGAGCCAGTTCATGCGAACTTCGGGCCCCGGTCAAGTCGGGCTGGCCACAGCGGCGGAAAATTCACCGATCCGTTGCCGGTGTGCGTACCCGAGTGACATACGAGCGCTTGCGCAGCTTGAAACCGAGCGTCTCGTAGAGGCTGATCGCCGTCACGTTCGACGCGAGAGCGTGCAGGAACGGGGTCTCGCCGCGGTCGACGATGCCTGCACCGACGTCGCGCACCAACCTCGTGGCCAGACCTCGACCACGAAAGGCCGGGTCCGTGCAGACAGCACTGATCTCGGTCCATCCCGGTGGGTGAAGTCGCTCTCCTGCCATCGCGACCAGACGACCGTCGACCCGAATTCCGACGTACCGACCCATCTCGACGGTCCGGATGCGGTACGGGCCGGGGTTGGTGCGGCCGACGAGGTCGAGGATGTCCGGGACGTCGTCGGCGCCGAGGACGACGGCGTCGGGGTCGTGGTCGACGGCGAGCGCGGACCCGTCGAGTTGCACCGAATCGAACCCGCCGACGACCTCCCACCCTGCCGGTACCTCGTGACCGAACCCTCGGACCGAGGTCTCCTCACCGGGACCGACTATGCCGGCCAGGTCGTCCCAGTCCTGTGTCGACAGCTGCTGTGGGTGCCCGAGGTGTCCCGCGACATCAGGGTGATAGCGACCGATTCGGCCTCGCCACTGCGCGAAACGCGCATGCTCGCCGAGCAGCGCTTCCCGCACGGCGTCGTCGAGCGGATGTGCGCTCTCACGTACTGCTGATCCTGGATTCCGGGGTAGATCGACGGTCACGTCGACCAAGGCTAGGAGCCGCCGCTGCCTCCGTCACCGGTTGCGATCAGCAAGATTCTGACTACTACAGAAACACACCGGCGGTCGCGATGATGCGCTCGGCCACGGCAGCAGTCGTCGTGGACTTCCCGACGCCGCCCTTCGGATCGATCGTGCCGATGACAGTCGCCAGTGCAGGCCACCTCTCTGTATCGCGCACAGTTCAGCACACAGCAAGCGGGTTTGCAGGCCTATGGATGGGAGCATTCTGCCGTGCATGAACTCCCCGCTCTGGCTGTTCGGCGATCAACTCGGTCCGCATTTCCATTCCACGCCGGACTTCCGTGACCGCGAGGTTCTGCTGATCGAGAGTGCACGCGTGCTCCGACGACGGCCTTTCCACCGGCAGAAGCTCCACCTGGTGCTGTCCGGGATGAGGCACCTGGCCGACGAGCTGGGAGACCGCGCGACCTATCTCAGAACCGAGACCTATCGGGAGGCGCTCGAACAGTTCGGCAAGCCCGTCGTGGTCTTCGAGCCGACATCGCACGCAGCCGAGGCCTTCGTCGACGGGTTGTTCCAGGAAGGTCTCGTCGAGGACGTGTTGCCGACGCCGATGTTCGCGCTGAGTCGAGCGGATTTCGCGGAGTGGGCAGGTAATCGTCACCAGTTCCGGATGGAAACCTTCTATCGCGATCAGAGGCGACGCTTCGAGATCCTGATGTCCGGTGACGAACCGGTGCAGGGTGTCTGGAATCTCGACGAGGAGAACCGTGAGCCACCACCGAAGAAGCAGGCGACGCTCGGCGTCGACCCGCCGTGGTGGCCGACCGAGGACGACATCGACGAGCAGGTACGCGCAGATCTGGACGCGATGGAGCTGGACACCGTCGGCAACGACGGCCCCCGACTGTTCGCGGTGACTGCAGCCGAGGCACGAAAGGCTTTGGAGCACTTCGTGTCCTACCGACTTCAGGACTTCGGCAAGTACGAGGACGCCGTGATGACGCAGGACTGGACGATGGCGCATTCGTTGTTGTCGGTGCCGCTGAACATGGGATTGCTCGAGCCGATCGACGTGGCGGAGGCCGCCGAGAAGGCCTGGCGCGACGGCGACGCGTCGCTGGCGTCGGTCGAGGGGTTCGTCCGGCAGATACTCGGATGGCGTGAGTACGTGTGGCATCTGTACTGGCACTTCGGACCCGAGTACATCGATCGGAACGAACTCGATGCTCACGTCCCGCTGCCGAAGTGGTTCACCGACCTCGACGGTGACGAGCCGATCGCCGCCTGCCTGGCGCACACGCTGTCCGAACTCCGCGACCGCGGCTGGGTGCATCACATCCCGAGATTGATGATCCTGGGCAACTTCGCACTGCAGCGCGGCTACGACCCTCGCGCCCTCACCGAGTGGTTCGCCACCGCCTTCGTCGACGGGTTCGCGTGGGTCATGCCCGTCAACGTCATCGGCATGAGCCAGCATGCCGACGGCGGTCTCATCGCCACGAAACCGTATGCATCCGGCGGCGCCTATCTGAACCGAATGACCGATCACTGCGGTGGATGCGAGTACAACCCCAAGAAGCGACTCGGGCGCGACGCGTGCCCGTTCACGGCCGGATACTGGGCGTTCGTGCACCGCCATCGAGATCGGTTGTCTCACAACCACCGAACGGCACGCCAGGTGTCCTCGATGAACAGGTTGTCCGACCTCGACCAGGTCCTCGAGCAGGAGGCACAGCGAGAGGTATTCTGACACAATCGTTCCGTGCTGGAACGAGAGAATCATCGATGAACGACGGTCGATTCCCCGAGTGGTTCGTCGAGCGCTTCGCCGACTACTGGCAGTCCGGCGGGGCGTCGCGCATCGAGGGCAGGATCATGGGATATCTGCTGATCGACGAGACACCGGGCGTGAGTGCTGCCGAACTCGCCGAGGCTCTGAACACCTCACGCGGATCGGTATCGAACTACATCCGACGCCTCATCACGCGCGGATTCGTCAAACAGGTTCGGCGACCGAAGGATCGGACGCACTACTACGTCATGGACGCGGACGTCTGGGGCGGATTCCTCGAAACCGAACATGCCTACCTCGAGAATCAGCGCGCACTGGCCACCGAAGCACTGAAATACGCCGACCCGAGCGGGCCGGCGTATCTCCGTGTGCTCAACATGCGTGACTACATGGGGTGGATCATCGACAACCGGATGCTGCGCAGCGAGTGGAATCGGTTCAAGGAAGAACGGGATTCCTAGCTCGGTCAACCCCGAGCGGGCAGCTTCGCGATGGCCTCGTCGATCATCGGGACGTATCGCTCGAGCGCCCACGGAACGGTCAGGGGGTTGATGATCGAGGAGCCCGTGACGAACGGCTGCTCGGTGGGCGCCACGACCGATCCGCGATTCACCGCGGGGATCTGGTTGTACGCCGGCTGCGCTTCTGTGTCGCTGCGGTTCTGCGCGTCCGAGTAGAACGTGAAGATCAGATCCGAATCGTTCAACAGGTTGGCGTTCTCGAGCCCGATGACCGCGGAATCGGTGCCCTCGGTCTCGTCGAGGGTGTAGACCACGGGATCGACCTGGAGTCCGAGTGCACGGACCATCGCGACCCGCTGCTCCTCCGCGAGGAACACACCGAGCGTGCCGGGGCCGGTGTTGTAGATGTAGGAGAACGAGACGTCCTCGTACTCCGGATGCGAGGCGGTGGCGTCGGCGAACCGGCTCTTGATCTTGTCGATCTCCTCCGCCGCGCGCTCCTGCTCACCCATGGCCTTGCCGATCACGGAGATCTGGTCTTCCCAGGTGATGGTCCACGGCTGCTCCTCGTACGCGACCACGGGAGCGAAGCCGTTGAGTGCGTCGAACTGCTGCTGCGTGATTCCCGACCACGGCGCCAGGATCAGATCCGGGTCGAGTGCGAGGATCGCCTCGATGTTCAGCTCGGTTCCGCCGGTGAACTGCTGCGGCAACCGGTCGTCGTCCAGCGCCTCGTCGATCCAGGGCAGATACCCGGAATCGTCACTTCCCCACGGATATTCCTCGACTCCGACGGGAACGGTGCCCAGTGCGATCGCCGTCTCGGCCGATCCCATGCCGAGCGTCACGATGCGTTCCGGTTTCTCGGTGATGACGGCTTGGCCGAGCGCGGAATCGATCGTGACGGCGGCGAAATCGCCCGAGGTGTCCGACTCCGCGGGTTCGGTCGACCCACACCCAGCAAGAACCAACGCAGTAGCGACGAGTCCGGACAGCGCCGCAGCGCGCCGGCGAGAGGCGATGATCATCGATTGACCATAGGCTAACCTATCTCGAATTTTCAAATCGAATGAAAGTTCACAGACGCTACGGTGGTGCACATGAGCCTTCCCCGTCCCGCTCCGGACCGCACTGCCGTCGTCACCGGCGCCTCGTCGGGCATCGGCGAAGCCATCGCACGCGAACTCGCCTCGCGGGGCCACGGCGTCACCCTCGTCGCGAGACGGGCGGAGAAGTTACGGGAGCTGGCGGACGAACTGAGCGCTCGGGTCCGCGTGGAGGTTCTTCCTGCCGATCTGTCGGTCAGGTCCGACCGGGCTGACCTGCTGCAGCGGATCGAGCACCTCGGGCTCGTCCCGGACATCCTCGTCAACAACGCGGGCCTATCCACCCTCGGCCCCGTAGCCGCCTCGGATCCCGACGCCGAGCTGAACATGATCGAGGTCGACGTCGCGTCCGTCGCCGACCTGTGCAGTCGATTCCTCCCCGGAATGACCGCTCGGCGACGCGGGGCCGTGCTCAACGTCGCCTCCACCGCAGCGTTCCAGCCGCTTCCCGGACAGGCCGGATACGGCGCCTGCAAAGCCTTCGTGCTCTCCTACACCCAGAGCCTGAGCGGCGAACTGAAAGGGACCGGTGTCACCGCGACGGCGTTGTGCCCCGGCCCCGTCGACACCGGTTTCGGCGAAACCGCCGGATTCGCCAAGGAAGACGCCGAAGCAGCGTTGCCGCCCGTCATGTGGGTGTCTGCGGATGCCGTCGCGAAGACCGCCGTCGACGGAATGGCCAGGGGGCAGATGGTGGCGATCCCAGGACTGATCAACCGCGTCGCATCGATCTTCGCGGCAGTCACGCCGCGAACACTGCTGGTACCCGTCCTCGCCCGCAGCCATCCGGGCCTTCGAAAGGGAACGTCGTCATGACGCGCGAATTCACCGTCTCCGACAGCATCGTCGTCGACGCCACCGCCGAGGAACTGTACGACGCGATCAGCGACCCCACACACATGGGATCGTGGAGTCCCGAGAACCTCGGCGCCGTCGTGCTCGACCCGCGCGACTCCGCCTACGTGGGAATGCAATTCGACGGCCGCAACAAGCGGGGCCGGGCGCAGTGGGTGACACGCTCGACGGTGACCGTCGCCGACCCCGGGAAGACGTTCGAGTTTCGAGTCTTCGCGATCGGCGTGAAATCTCCTCGCCTGAAGGGCGCGAACGCGACGTGGCGATACGATTTCGAGCCCACGCCTCAGGGAACGAAAGTCACCGAAACCTGGACCGACGATCGTCGAAAATGGCCCGATGCAGTGGCATTCGTGTTCGACAAGATCGTCACGAGCGGCAAGACCTTCCCCGAGTTCCAGCGTCGTAACATCCGGAAGACGTTACAGAACCTGCGAACTCACTTCGCCCGCAAGTAGCCGTCGAGGAGAAACTCGATGCCCTGCATGTAGAGATCCTTGGCGCTCGACTGCAGGTCGATCCCGGACGCAGCAACGAGATGCGGGAGCTCGGCGGCCCCGATCTGCTGCACGCGCACCGTCATCGGCGACGGATCGTCGGCAGCACGAGGCTGCGCCGACGCCAGGTTCAACACGGCGCCGAGAGTATAGTTCCACAACCCTCGGTACATCACCATCGACTCTCCCGGGGTGAGACCGAGTTCCCCAGCCGCACCGAGCATTCGATCCACCAGCCACAATGCGCCCGCACCGCCCCTGTTGCCGGTGCGCAACACGTCGGCGATCCAGCGATCGGCGACCAGCACGTCGAACACGTCTCCGATGAGCACCACGATTCGCCGACGCGGTTCCTGCGGCAGATCTATCGACGGGAACGACTCGGACACCTCGTCGAGCACGAGGGCCAGAAGCTGCTCACGATCGCCGACGTGCCGATAGATCGCCATGGGTGAGACGCCGACGTCGGCTGCAAGGGACCGCATGCTGAATCCGTCGATACCGCCGGCGTCGAGCTGAGCCTTCGCCGCGGCGACGATCTGCTCGCGAGAGACCGTCGGGGGACGCCCGAGGCGCGGGGTGCGTGTGCTCACCGTTTCAGTGAACCACGAGTCGACGGTGTTGCCATCCGAAACCGAATCAGGTAATCCTAATTAATTATGAGCGACCGTATATTTAGTCCGGGTCTGATTCTGACCTCGGCTGCCCTCGCCCAGTTCCTTGTCGCCTTCGACATGTCCGTCATGAACGTCGCGCTTCCCGACATCCAGTCCTCGCTCGGATTCAGCGACGCCGACCTGTCCTGGGTCGTCAACGCCTACGCCCTCGCATTCGGCGGGCTGCTGCTGCTCGGCGGGCGACTGTGCGACGTCGTCGGCACCCGCGCGGTGCTACTCGCCGGATTCACCGTCTTCGGAGTGGTGAGCGTGCTCGGCGCGCTGGCCACCCAGCCCTGGATGCTCGTTGCCGCACGTGCCGTACAGGGCCTCGGCGCAGCACTGATCGCCCCCGCAGGCCTGGCCGCGTTGAGTTCGGCGTTCCCGACCGGCAAGCAACGCGCCAAGGCCTTCGGAATCGGCGCCATGGCATCCGCCGGAGGCGGCGCCATCGGCGTGGTTCTCAGCGGACTGCTGACCGACGCCGTCGACTGGCGGCTCGTGATGTTCTCGGCAGTGCCGTTCGCCGTCATCGCAGGCATCGCCGCCTACATCGGGATGCCGCACCACACCGACGAGCGCGTGGGCAGCCTGGACGTTCCAGGTGCCGTACTGGCCACCGGAGCCATAGTGCTGTTGGCCTACACCGTGATTCAGACCGAGTCGCGCGGATGGACGGAAGCGTACGTGCTTCTCGGGTTCGGCGCGAGCGTCCTGCTTCTCGTCGCTTTCGTCCTCGCGGAGACGCGCGCCACCGAGCCCCTCGTCCGCTTCGCCACCCTGCGTCGACCACGCATCGCCATGGCGAACATCATCATGTGCGTCCTGTGCGCAGCACAGTTCAGTGGCTTCTACTTCGTATCTCTGTACCTACAACGCGGACTCGGCTACTCCCCTACCCGCACCGGCATCGCGTTCCTACCGTTCTGCGTCGGCCTCGTGTTCGCGATCGTCGTCTCCACCGCACTGCTCACCCGCATCGGCGCCAAGCCGCTCCTGGCCGTCGGCACCGCCCTGGCATCCGCCGGACTGTTCTGGTTCTCGCTGATGGACGTCGAGGGCAATTTCGTTGCGACACTGCTCGGTCCATCCATCCTGTTGAGCGTCGGCGTCGGACTCAGCTTCATGCCACTGTCCAACATCGCGACCGCCGACCTACCGCCCGACGAGGTCGGAATGGCGTCCGGACTGCTCAGCACGTCGCGTCAGATCGGTGGATCCATCGGTCTCGCCGTGCTGGTGTCGGTCGCAGCCGGAGCGACAACCAGCTCCCAGCCCGCCGACCTCGTACACGGATACAGCCTCGCCCTGCTCGCCTGCGCAGGACTACTCGCCGTCGGATTCGTCCTGTCCCTCGGATTTCCGAAACCTGCTGTCGATCACGCTCTTTCCGCGAGCCCCCGAACGTAGGCAGCCTGGCCTGCGTGCTGAAGATCGTCGGAGACGACCGAAACGAGGCGAACACCGAGGGTCACCGGCGGATCCCAATTGTCGTCGACCACCCGATCCAGATCTTCGGCACCCAGAGACTGCACGTAAGCAACAGTTTTCGCGTGGACGGCGTCGTGGTAATCGCGCAGCAGATCAGCACTGCTCGCCACCGCTGCGACGTCGTCGGACGACTGCCCGTAACCGATCGTATCGTCGTCGAACGGCAGCGCGAACCGGTCACTCCAGCCATCGGCGGTCCACACCTGCTCGGAACCCGCCACCCCGGCGATGTGATCGTCCTGCACACGCGTCAGATGCCAGATCAACCACGCAACCGTGTTGGCCTCGGAGTCGGCGCGGAACGTCAGGGCCTGCTCCGGGATGTCGTCGAGGGTGTCGTGCACGACACCCTTGACACGTTCGAAAGCGTCCACCAGTACTTCGGCGTGATTCACGAGCATCCTTTCGTCGGCACATCTCATGCATACCCCACGATGAATTCTGTCACCGGAATTTCCATCACCCGTGCGCCCGTTGCACCGAGCATGAAGGCAATCAGGTACACCCGGACCGGCGACTCATCCGTACTCACCCTCGAGGACCGCGACATCCCTGAACCAGGACCAGGCGAAGTGCGCGTCAAGGTCGCCGTCTCCGGCGTCAACCCCACCGACTGGAAGAACCGAAGCGGCGCGACCGGCGAACTCGCCTTCGACGAGGTCTCCCCCAACCAGGATGGCGCAGGCACCGTCGACGCCACCGGACCGGGAGTGGAAGGCCTCGCCAACGGCGACCGCGTCTGGCTCTATCTTTCCCAGTACCAACGCCCCTCCGGCACCGCCCAGGAGTACACCGTCGTGTCCGCCGACCACGTCGTCCGGTTACCCGAGAACGTCTCCTTCGACGTTGGCGCATCCCTCGGCGTACCCGCGATGACCGCTCACCGCGCCCTGACGGTCTCCGAGGACGGACCGACACGACTGCACCCCTCCGCCCTCGACGGCAAGACGGTCCTCGTGGCCGGTGGCGCCGGAGCCGTCGGGCACGCGGCGATCCAGCTGGCCCGATGGGCAGGAGCAACCGTCGTGACCACCGTCAGCGGACCCGAGAAGGCCGCCCTCGCGACAGCCGCGGGAGCCCACCACGTCGTCAACTACAAGACCGGCGACGCCGCCTCCGAAATCCGCGCGATCGCACCGAACGGAGTGGACCTGATCGTCGAGGTCGCGCCCGCGCAGAACGCGGAGTTGAACGCCGCCGTCGCCGCGAACCGCGCATCGATCGCGATATACGCCAACAACGGCGGCGACAGCTTCACCCTCGACATTCGGCCGAACATGGTGACCAACGCCCGCTACCAGTTCGTGCTGCTCTACACCGTCGGTGCAGACGCGCTGAAAGCCGCCGAAGAAGACGTCACAGCCGCTGCTGCAGCCGGCGTCCTCGAGGTGGGTCGGGACGCGGGCCTACCTCTGCACCGCTTCTCCCTGGCAGACACCGCAGCTGCCCACGATGCCGTGGAAAACGGCACCGTCGGAAAGGTGCTGATAGACCTCTGACCCTATGTGAGTGTTGCCGAAACAGCAAAAGGTGTTGCGGAATCTCGACAGGAGTTGCATCCTGGACCCATGCACACACATGACGAGCCCGTGTTCGATCAGGCCTTCTGGGACAATCTCTACACCGAGCAGGCGCAGCGCTGGAGCGGGAACGCCAACCCAGTCCTGATCACCGAGGCCTCCGAGCTCATCCCGGGAACTGCGCTCGACATCGGCAGTGGCGAGGGCGGCGACGCACGCTGGCTGGCCGACAACGGGTGGACGACGACCGGCGCCGACATCTCGGCGGTTGCCATCGAGCGCGCCCGAGAGACACAAGGCGACCGCACCATCACGTGGCTGCACCGCGATTTGCTGACGTGGGAGCCCGAGGAACGGTACGACCTCGTCACTGCGCACTTCTTCCAACTGCCTCCCCATCAGGTCGGCCCCGCGTTCCAGCGTTTCGGTACCGCGGTGGCCCCCGGCGGGCACCTGCTGATCGTCGGGCACAGCCCCAACGACCACCTCGCGTCGCACCACCAGCACGCGCAGATGCTGTTCGACGTCGACACCATCACTGCCCTCTTCGACGAGGACCAGTGGACGACGGTCGTCGCCGAGGACCGCGCCCGTCCCGGAATCGACCCGGACGGCACACCCGCCGAGCGCACCGACACGGTGGTCCTCCTGCGTCGCTCCCAGCCGACGGAACGCACCTAGACTCGACCGAATGCCGCTGAAGTACATGCCGCTGAAGTACTACGCCCCGTTGGCCGTGTCGCTGTCGGCGGCGATGATCATCCTGTTCACACCGGCGTCCGGCGTGCCCAGTGGTTTTCAGCACAGCGACAAGATCATTCACTTCCTCCTGTTCGCGGCGCTGGCGTACTCGTCGCGATTCGCCGGTATCACCGTGCGGGTGACCCTCGCCTGGACGGTGGCGTTCGCGGCGGCGTCGGAGGTCCTCCAGGCTCTGCTTCCACTGGGGCGCAGCGGGTCGGCACTCGACGCGGTCTTCGACGTCCTCGGCGTCTGCGCAGGCCTGCTGATCGCCGTCCGCGTCCTTCCGGCCCGGTCGGCTATACACTGAGCACACTGCTCCGGGGGTCCTCGGCTCGCACGCCACCTCCGGAAGGTTCACCATCACCTCGACGTCCGCTCCGCACGATATCTACCTCGTTCCTCCCGAGCAGGACTCGGACGAACCCGTCCTCGGCGCGTCGGCCGATACGACTGCACGCCTCACCGGCCGCGCGGACATCGTTCCGTTCGGCGGTCGGTTCGCACTGAAGATCACCTCGACGACGCCTCACCAGGCGATGGTCGAGGATCTTCTGTTCGTTCGGGCCGTGCTCGACGACGCAGCGATCCCGTACCTCCTGGTGCGAGGAAACGACGAACGTCCGGTCGTCGCCATCGACGATTCGCGTCGCGCTGCTCTTCGGGACGCACTGGTGGCGGCATGCACCGCCGAGCCGTTCTACTGCAAGACCGTCGACGTCAAACGCGGCAAGGCAGTGCTCGTCGCCGACGGAGGACTCGACGACTCACCCAACGCACGAATCTTCCGGTTGTTCCGACCCCGCGCAGAACCGACGAGCGGTTTGAACTACGGCGCGTCCACCGCGGTACAGATCGAACTGTGGGACATCTCGGCGTCGGACATCGTTCTGCCCGTCGAGAACTCTCTGACCCGCCGAACGATCAAACCCGAGGAAGCGGTACGCGGCACCGTCGACCGGTTCGGCAAGACGTGGCCGACCATCGAGAACATGTTCGCCGACCACGCGTCCGACATCAATTTCGACATCGACATCGTGTTCTCCTGGGTCGACGGTTCGTCGGCGGAATTCCAGGCCCAACGCGCGAAGCGCATGCAGAACTACGTCGTCGGCGAGGGGGACGCGTCCGCCGCACGCTTCCGTCAGATCGACGAGCTGAAGTACGCCCTCCGATCGATCCACATGTATGCACCGTGGATCAGGCGAATCTTCGTCGCAACCGACTCCGACCGGCCGTCGTGGCTCGCCGACGATCCACGCGTCACGTTCGTGCCGAGCGAGACCTTCTTCGTCGACACGTCCGTACTGCCGACCCACAATTCACAGGCTGTCGAGTGCCAGCTGCACCACATCCCCGGACTGTCCGAGCACTTCCTCTACTCCAATGACGACATGTTCTTCGGTCGACCCGTCGGACCGCAGATGTTCTTCTCCCCCGGCGGCATCAGCATGTTCATCGAAGCCCCCATCCGAATCGGACTGGGCTACAACGACGCCGACCGGAGCGGATTCGAGAACGCCGCCCGCGTCAACCGTCGGCTCCTACAGGACCGATTCGGCATGACGACCACCCGCCACCTCGAACACGCAGCGACCCCGTTGCGCAAGAGCGTCATGCAGGAGATGGAGAACGAGTTTCCCGACGAGTTCGCGTCCACCGCGGCCAGCGTGTTCCGTGCGAGCACCAACATCTCGGTGACGAACTCGCTCTACCACTACTACGCCCTGATGAGCGGCCGAGCGGTGGTGCAACGCGACGCGAAGGTCACCTACATCGACACCACGGCATACGCCGGTCTCCACCGGATGGAATCGATGCTGCCCAAACGCGCAGTCGACTTCTTCTGTCTCAACGACGGCAGCTTTCCGGAGGTCGATCTCGAAGTGCGCACCCATCGCGTCACCGAGTTCCTCGACCGCTACTTCCCCATCGTCGCGCCGTGGGAAAGTTCGGCTCGGGCCGAGTGAACTAGACGTCCACTCTCGAGTGGCGAGTGCTGTCGGCAATCGTCACGCCCGCGCGGTCGAGCCGCCGTGCGACCTCGTCGGCCGAGACGTACTCGCCGACGGTGTCGTACGAGCCTATCGGCACCACCGAATGCACGACGGTGTCGTCGTAGACGTGCACCAGGTTGAACGCCTGGGCCCCGTCCCGGCCACGGATCGCGCCCGGCTCCACACTCAAGTCCTGGGTGTAACACGTCGCCGACGCCACCGACACCGGAATTCCGGCGAACGTCGCCGTCGTCGAATAATGCAGATGCCCGGCGATGATGGACCGAACATCGGTGCCGCGGACCACGTCGGCCAGCCTGTGCTGATCGACCAGTTCGACGAGCACCGCCAGATCCAGCACCGTCGGAACCGGAGGATGATGCATGGCGAGAATGGTCCCGAACTCGGCCGGGGTGGCGAGAACATCGGCGAGCCAATCCAACTGCGCGGCCGTCACTTCACCGTGATGTGCGCCGGGGACCGTCGAATCGAGGGTGATCACGCGGAGGCCGTCGATGTCGTGGACACGATCGACCGACCCCGACGCGTGCTCCTGATCGAGCAGCCGCGACCGAAACGTCGCCCGATCGTCGTGATTGCCCATCGCCCAGACGACCGTCGCACCCAAGGCGTCGGCAACGGGTTCGACGAGGCGGCGCAAGGTGTCGTACGCGCCCGGCTCCCCTCGATCGGTCAGATCCCCCGTGAAGACGAACGCGTCGGGGCGAACACCGGACGCCTCGACGTCGGCGAGAAGACGGGTCAACCTGGCAGTACTGTCCACTGCGCCGTACAGATCTCCGTCGGCAACCAGATGGGTATCGCTGACGTGCAACAAGCAGTGATTCGGGCGTGGATACTCCGCCGTCCGAGCCTTCATCGGTAACTCGCTTCCGATCGGCCGTGGTGGGCACGCTGATCGCGTGGTCCTCTTCCTCAACCCTAGCCAAGACTCCAGAGGAAAATAGCGCGGGTACGTCACACCAACATGGAACGAACATCTGCCGGGAGTCCCGGCACCGGCGCAGTGGCCTAGATTTGGGTCCACTCCCTACGAGAGGATCCCGCCCATGAAGTTCACTCGATCCAAAGTCGCCGCTGCCACCGCGGCACTGGCAGCAAGCCTGCTGCTCGGCACAGGAACCGCAGCTGCGCAAGACCTGCCCACCGTCGTGCTCGTCCACGGCGCCTTCGCCGACACCTCCAGCTGGGACGGCGTCGCAGCAGACCTACGCGCTCGGGGATACGACGTCGTCGTTCCGGACAACCCGCTCCGTGGGCCCGGCTACGACTCCGCAGCCGTCGAGAAGGTCGTCCAGGGCATCGACGGGCCCGTAGTGCTCGTCGGGCATTCCTACGGCGGCTCGGTCATCACCAACGTGCACGCGTCGAACGTGGAATCCTTGGTGTACGTCGCGGCCTTCGCACCCGCCGCGGGCGAACCCGCCGCGCTGGCACTCGACCCGTTCCGTTTCGGTCTGACATCGCTGCTGCCGCCGGTGCTCGGCCTCGGCATCGTCGACGACTCGACCAACATCCTCGGCAAGAACGTCGACGGCTACATCTCGCCGAGTCTGTTCAAGCAGTACTTCGCTCCCGACGTCAGCGACGAGCAGGCGGCGAAGATGATCGCGAGCCAGAAGTCGATCGCGGCCACCGCCCTGATCGAGCCGAGCGAACCGCCGTCCTGGGCGGACACCAAGAGCTACGCACTGATCCCCCAGCAGGACCAGATCATTCCGCCGGCCTCGGAGAAGTTCATGGCCGAACGCGCAGGCGCAGAGATCACCGAGGTCCCGGGCTCGCACGCGATCCTCGTGTCCAACCCGGGTGCAGTCGTCGACCTGATCGTCGACGCGTCCTGACTCCGCTGTGCGCGGAAATGTAGGCCAGGGCCTACATTTCCGCGCACGTGGGATCAGCGAGACAGAATGCGCAGGTGCTCGTCCGCACCACCGAAGGTGTGCTCGATCGCCGTCAACCGCGACACGTAATGACCCACCGGGTACTCGGCGGTCACGCCGATACCACCGTGCAACTGGATCGCTTCCTGCCCGATCTTGCGCGACGACCGCGAGATCTGCAGCTTCGTGCGCGACGCCACCATCTGATCGACCACGTCGTCGGCCAGGTTCATCGTCGCGTACAGCGACATGCTGCGCGCCAGTTCGAGCAGCACGTACATGTCCGCGGCGCGGAACGTGAGCGCCTGGAACTTGGCGAGCGGAACGCCGAACTGCTTGCGCTGCTTCAGATAATCGGTCGTCAGACGCAGCGCTTCCTCCATCGCGCCGACAGCCTCGGCCGCCAGGGCAGCCTGCGCCTTGACCTCGGCAGCAACGATCGCAGCACTCGCGTCCGATCCGTCACCCAACGGCTCGGCCGCGACGTCGGTGAAGGACAGCTGCGCCGCCCGGCCGCCGTCGTGCGTCACGTAGCTCTTTCGCTCGAGACCCGTTGCGTCACCGTCGACCAGAAACAGTCCCGTTCCGCCGCCCGGAAGCGCCGCACTGACCACGATCACGTTCGCCGAACCGCCGTGCGGAACCGGATTCTTGACACCACTCAAGGACCAGGATCCACCGTCCTCCGCCGCAGCGACCTTCACCTCGACGTCGGGCCACCGGCTGCCGGTTTCGTTGTGCGCGAACGCAAGCAACGTCGATCCCTCCGAAACCCCCGGCAGCACCCGCTTGCGCTGATCGGCAGAACCGACCGCGGAGATCAGCCCACCGGGAAGGAGGACGGCGTCGAGAATCGGCTCCGGGGCGAGCCGTCGACCCACCTCGGTCATGACGGCCATGATCTCGACCGGACCGGCATCCATGCCGCCGTCGTCCTCGCTGAAGCTCAACCCGAGCAACCCCACCTCGGACAATTGCTTCCACACGTCCGTCGACCACCCCGGATCAGCGGCCACGATCTTGTTGCGCTTCTCGGTGTCGTACGCGCGGGTGAGCACCTCACGCGTGGTGTCGCGGAGAAGTTTCTGCTCTTCGTTCAGTTCGAAATCCATTGCCCTACCCTCACAGTCCGAGAATCGTCGACGCGATGATCTGCCGCTGAACTTCGTTGGAGCCACCGTAGATGGAGACCTTGCGATAGTTCAGATACGTCGGAACCGAACGTTGAGCCCAGCCGGGACTCTCGATGTCGTCACCGGCCTCGTAGGGCAACGAATCCGGACCGGCGATGTCCATCAACACCTCCGTCGCGGACTGCTGCAATTCCGAACCGCGGAGCTTCAAAATCGACGACGCCGGGTTGGGCTTGCCGTCGGCGGAACTCGACACCAATCGCAGCTGAGTCAGTTCCAGTGCCAGAACCTCGTTTTCCAGCTCCGCGAACCGCGCCGCGAACAGCGGGTCCTCGAGCAACGTACCCTCGCCGACCTTCGTCGCCGCCGCGTACTCCTTCGCGCGCTCGAGCCGAACCTTGGTGTGGCCGACGCGGGCGACACCCGTCCGCTCGTTCCCCAGCAGGAACTTCGCGTAACTCCAGCCCTGGTTCTCCTCGCCCACAAGGTTTTCCGCGGGAACGCGCACGTTCTCGAAGAACACCTCGTTGACCTCGACGCTGCCGTCGATCAACTTGATCGGGCGCACCGTGATGCCCGGCGTCTGCAGATCGATCAACAGGAAGGAAATACCTGCCTGCTTCTTCGGCGCATCAGGATTCGTCCGCACGAGCGCGAAAATCCAATCCGCATACTGCCCCAGCGTCGTCCACGTCTTCTGCCCGTTGACGATGTAGTCGTCTCCGTCACGCAGTGCCGTCGTCCGCAGCGACGCGAGGTCCGAACCTGCCTCCGGCTCCGAGAATCCCTGACACCACCAGATGTCCAGATTCGCGGTCTTCGGGAGGAACTTCTCCTTCTGTTCCTGCGAACCGAACGTCGCGATGACCGGCCCGACCATCGACGCGTTGAACGCGAGCGGCTCGGGAACCGATGCCAGCTGCATCTCGTCGAGCCAGATGTGATGCTGTACTGCCGTCCAATCCCTGCCACCGAACTCGCTGGGCCAGTGCGGGACCGCGAGGCCGTTGGCGTTGAGAATTCGCATCGTCGTCACCATGTCCTCACGGCTCAGTTCGATGCCCACCCGGTTCTTCTCGCGGATCTCCGCGGGAATCTCGGTGGTGAAGAACGTCCGCATCTCGTCGCGAAATGCGGCTTCCTCCTCTGTCAGGGCAAGATTCATAGGGGTGCCTCCGATATCGACCACGTATGTCCTCTTCGACCGTACTCTGCGGTAACTGCGATAATCTTCTCTTCACTATGACTTTTCTGGCACTGGTCCGGCACGGAGAAACCGACTGGAATCTTCACGGCCGTCTCCAGGGCAGTTCCGACATCCCACTCAACGACACCGGACGCGCACAGGCCCGCGAAGCCGTGTACGAACTGTCCGAACACTCGTGGGACCTGCTGGTCTCCTCACCGCTCTCGCGTGCGGCCGAGACGGCCGACATCATCGGCTCGCACCTCGGTATCTCCCGCACCGCCACCTACCCCGATCTCGCCGAACGTCACTTCGGCGCCGCGGAGGGGTTCACCGACTACGACGCGTACTCCCACTGGCCGCACGGGATGTATCCCGGCCTCGAGCCACGACGCGACATGATCGTCCGCGGAGTGCGCGCGGTCGACGAGATCGCGGCCGCGAATCCCGAGTCCTCGGTCATCGCCGTCGCGCACGGCGGAGTCATCCGCGGCATTCTCGACGCCATCCGGGGCGTCACGTCCCCACGGATCCTCAACGCGGGCGTCTCGACGCTCCTGCACGACGGATCCGGATGGACCGTCGAGACGATCAACGGTGTCCCGACGACGAGGCTGTGGTGACATGCACATCGAGAAACGCATCGAAGAACTCGGCTTCGTCCTCCCCGCCGAGGCGCAGGCACCTCCCGGATTCGAATTCTGCTTCGACTGGGCCCGGGTCCGCGGCAACCGCGTGTACGTATCCGGTCACTCACCGCAGCGTCCCGACGGCTCCCTCGCAGGCCCGTTCGGTGCGGTGCCGTCGGACATCTCCCTCGACGCGGCCACCGACGCGGCGCGAGACGCGGCTCTCGCGGTGCTGGCCAGCGTCCGTCGCGCCGTCGGCGACCTCGACCGCGTCTCGGCCTGGCTGACCGTCTCCGGGATGGTGAATGCGGACCACGGCTTCACACAGACCACCACCGTGATCAACGGTTTCTCCGACGTCGTCCTTCAGGTGTTCGGCCCCGAGATCGGGGCCCATGCCCGCAGCGCGATCGGCGTGGCCGCGCTACCGATGAACAATGCCGTGGTTGTGTCGGCGGAATTGGAAATCGACGGGTAGGTTTTTCCAGTGCACCGAAAAGCGCTCGCTCTACTGGCCGCGATCGTCGCTCTGCTCGCCGTGGCCGGCTGCGGATCGTCCGGTTCGGTACTGGACAAGATCCGCGACGACGGCGTGATCGTCGTCGGCACCGAAGGGACCTACAGTCCGTTCAGCTTCCAAGGTTCCGACGGCCAACTGACCGGGTACGACATCGACGTCGTCAATGCCGTCGCCGGCGAACTCGGGGTCGGCGTCGAATTCGTGCAGACACCGTTCGATTCGATCTTCGCCGGCCTCGAATCGCAGCGCTTCGACCTGATCGCCAACCAGGTCACCATCAACCCCGAACGGCAGAGCGCGTACGACCTGTCCAAGCCGTACACAGTCTCCGAAGGAGAGATCCTCACCGCGGCGAACAACACTTCCATCACCTCCGTCGCCGACCTCGCCGGCAAGACCACCGCGCAGTCGTCGACGAGCAACTGGGCCGAGGTGGCCGCCGATGCCGGTGCCGACGTGGAGGCTGTCGAAGGGTTCGTCCAAGCGGTCACCCTGGTGAAGGACGGCCGAGTCGACGCCACCGTGAACGACAGCCTCGCCGTCGCCGAATATCTGAAGGAAACCGGCGACACCGGCGTGAAGGTCGCCGCACAAACCGGAGACACCAGCTATCAGGCGTTCGCCGCCCGCAAGGACAGCGGACTGATGGACGACATCGACGCCGCGATCGACACCCTTCAGGCCGACGGCACACTCGCCCGGATCTCCGAGAAGTACTTCGGCTCGGCCGTCGCTGCACCCACCGCGGACACCCAGGCTCCGACGTCCGACGGCGCTGCGAGCGAACAACAGTCGAAGTTCGACCTGATCCTCGACAACCTCTGGCCGATGCTGAAGGCCACCGTCACCATGACGATTCCGCTCACCGCCATCAGTTTCGTCGTCGGACTCGTCATCGCCCTCGGCGTCGCGCTGGCGCGCATCTCGTCCACCACAGCGCTCTCGTCGGCCGCCCGGTTCTACGTCTCGATCATTCGCGGCACTCCCCTGCTCCTGCAGCTGTTCATCGTCTTCTACGCACTGCCTCAGTTCGGCGTCGTGATCGATCCGTTCCCCGCCGCGGTGATCGCCTTCTCCCTCAACGTCGGCGGATACGCCGCGGAAGTCATCCGAGCCGCCATCCTCAGCGTGCCCAAGGGCCAGTGGGAAGCGTCGCAGACCATCGGCATGGGCTACCGGACCACGCTGCAGCGCATCGTCCTTCCCCAAGCCCTGCGTACCGCGGTCCCTCCGCTGTCGAACACACTGATCTCGCTGGTGAAGGACACTTCGCTGGCGTCAACGATCCTCGTGACCGAACTTCTGCGCGTCGCCCAGCTCGCCGCCGCACCCACCTTCGACTTCTTCGCGCTCTACAGCGTCGCCGCCCTCTACTACTGGGTGATCTGCATGATCCTCTCGTTCTTCCAAGGCAAACTCGAAGTCCGACTCGACAGGTACGTGGCCAAATGACAGATCTTCTCGAAGTCAAGTCTCTGCGAAAGTCGTTCGGCCCGATCGACGTCCTCAGCGACGTCTCCTTCACGGTGCCGTCGGGCACGGTCACCGTCATCATCGGCCCGTCGGGATCGGGCAAGACCACGGTTCTGCGATCTCTGAACGCTCTCGATCCCGCCGATGCAGGCATCGTCCGCATCGGCGACGTGACCGTGGACTTCGGCGCGAACCCCTCCGCCGCAGCTCTGCGCGCATATCGCGCCCAGAGCGGAATGGTGTTTCAGCAGCACAACCTGTTCCCGCACAAGACCGTGTTGCAGAACATCACCGAAGGCCCGGTCATCGTGCAGAAGCGCCCCCGCGCGGACGCCGAAGCCGACGCACACCGCCTGCTCGACCAGGTCGGCCTTGACGCCAAGGCCGATCAGTACCCGTTCCAGCTCTCCGGCGGCCAACAGCAACGCGTCGGCATCGCACGGGCATTGGCGCTGAAACCGAAACTGATGCTGTTCGACGAACCGACGTCGGCACTCGATCCCGAACTCGTCGGCGAAGTCCTCGCCGTCATCAAACAACTCGCGTCCGAGGGCTGGACGATGGTCATCGTGACCCACGAGATCCGGTTCGCCGAGCAGGTCGCCGACGAGGTGCTGTTCATCGAAGGCGGCGTCGTGGTCGAACGCGGAACTCCCGCCGACGTACTGAAGAACCCCGCCGAGGCCCGAACGAGGCAGTTCCTCAGCCGTCTGCTCCTGTGAGCGGAAATGTAGGCATTGGCCTACATTTCCGCGCACGTGACTAGAGGTGCGGAAGGACCTTGTCCAGAGTGATGGGAAGGTCCCGGACCCGCACGCCGGTGGCATGGAAGACGGCGTTACCGATCGCTGCGGGGGAACCGACCGTACCGATTTCGCCGATTCCCTTGCCTCCCATGGGGCTCAGTTCGTCGTCGTGCTCCTCGACCCAGGTCGCCTCGATGTCGACGGGAATGTCCGCGCACACCGGAACGTGATACTCGGCGAAGTCGTGGTTGGAGAATCCGCCGAACTCCGGATCGGTGTTTCCCGCTTCCATCAACGCCATGCCGATCCCGAAGGTCATGCCGCCGATCAGTTGCGACCGAGCGAGGCGCGGATTCATCACACGCCCGATCCCGAAGACACCGAGCATTCGCCGGACCCGCACCTCACCGGTGTCGACGTCCACCTCGACCTCGGCGAACTGCGCACCGAACGCCATGCGTGCGAAGTCCTTCTGCGCGTCCAGGTCGTCGGAGGTGTCGACGGTGACCTCGGCCGGGCCGGTCTTCGAGGCGAGTTCCGTGCACGCCTTCGTCACCGCCCACCCCCAGGACGACGTGCCCGAGGAACCGCCTGCACCTGGGGCCTTCGGCAGCGCACTGTCACCCAGCTTCAGGACCACGAGATCCGCGGACACACCGAGGGCATCGGCGGCGATCTGCCGCAACACGGTTCGAGCGCCGGTACCGATGTCCGACGCCGCCACGGACACCGTGATGGAGCCGTCCTCGGCCCGCGTCGCCGACGCCGTCGACGGGCTGATCAGCACCGGGTAACTCGCCGTGGCGACACCGGTACCGATGAGCTTGCGCCCTTCCCTGCGATGCCCCGGACGTGGATCGCGCTCCGCCCACCCGAACCTCTCGGCTCCCTCACGCAGACACTCGACGACGCTGCGCGAGGAGAACGCGTTGCCACTCGCCGGGTCCACGTCCGGTTCGTTCAGTATTCTCAACTCGATCGGATCGATTCCGACCTCGTAGGACAACTCGTCGATCGCCGTCTCCACCGCGAACATCCCGGGAGCCTCGCCAGGTGCCCGCATCCAGCGCGGCGTCGGGACATCCAGCACTGCCAGTCGATGCGTGGTGCGACGGTGGGGCGAGGCGTAGATGTGGCGCGACGACTCCGCGGTCTGCTCGCAGAATTCGAAGATCTGCGACGTCTGCTGAAACGTGTCGTGTGCCAACGCCGCGAGGGTGCCGTCGGCGGATGCACCCAACTGGACGTGGTTGATCGTCGGCGTGCGGTATCCGACGAGATCGAACAACGCCTGCCTCGGCAACGCCAGCTTGACAGTGCGGCCGACGGCACGCGACGCCATGGCCGCCAGCACCGCGTTCGGCCGGGTACTGCCCTTGGCGCCGAACCCGCCGCCGACGTTCTCGGCGACGACGCGGACGTTCGACGGGTCCAGACCGAACACCGTCGCGAGGTCCCCTTGGACTCCGGAGGGCGCCTGCGTCGAATCCCACACCGTCAGAACGCCGTCCGACCATTGCGCTGTCGTCGCGTGCGGTTCCATCGGACTGTTGTGCATGGGAGCCGTCGTGTACCAGCGGTCGACGACGTGGGCCGCGGACGCCAACGCCGAGTCAGGATCGCCGACGGTCACGTCGGTCGGAAACCCTGCGTTGACGGTCTCCGGCGCATACAGCGACGCGTGATCCGTCGTCAGTTCGTTGTCCGGCCGCGCCTCGTCCGCGTACGTCACCCGAACCTGCGCGGCGCCCTCGCGTGCGGCCTCCAGGGAGTCGGCCACCACTGCGGCGACGATCTGACCACGGTAGGCGACTCGATCGGATTGCAGCACAGCAAGTTCGGTGTCCTCGATCTCACCCAATTTCTCGGCGTTCTCGTGCCACAGCAGCGTGACGTCGGCCGGCGCGGTCACCTGGGAGACGCGACCTGTAGGAATCTCCGCCGGGACATACCAGCAGTAGGCCGGCGCCGTCTCCGCATGCTGCTCGACAGCGTATCGCGCCCGGCCGGTCACCTTCGCGACGCTCTCCGTCCGGGGGATCGACTGCCCTATCGATGCGGTACTCATTCCTGCACACTCCTGGCTGCCAGATCGGTCAGGGCCTCGGTCACCAGATTGCGCACCAAGGGAACTTTGAACCCGTTGTCCCGCAACGGCACCGCGGCCTTCAATTCCAAGTCGATCGCTTCACGAAACGCCTCGTGCTTCGCCGACCTGCCCAGCAGTTCACCCTCCGCGGTGATCGCACGCCACGGCTTGTGCGCGACTCCGCCGAGCGCCACGCGCGCCTCGGTGACCTGACCGCCCTCCACCCGAAGGACCGCAGCCACCGACGCGAGCGCGAATGCGTAGGACGCACGGTCGCGCACCTTCCGGTACAGCGACACCGCGCCGTCGGGCAGCGCAGGAATGTCGATGGAGGTGACGATCTCGTCGTGGCCGATGGTGGTGTCCAGATCGGGATCGTGTCCGGGTAGCCGGTACAGCTCCCCGATCGGCACACGATGGGCCCCGTGCGGGCCCTGAATGTTCACCACCGCATCCAACGCGGTCAACGCCACTGCCATGTCCGACGGATGCGTCGCCACACAATGATCCGACGCCCCGAGGATGGCGAGGTTGCGATGATCACCCGCGATGGCCGGACAGCCGGAACCAGGATCACGTTTGTTGCACGGCTTGGAGGTGTCCATGAAGTAGACACACCTCGTGCGCTGGAACAGATTGCCCCCGACGGTGGCCATGTTGCGGAGCTGACCCGACGCACCGGACAACACCGCACGCGACAACACGGGATAGCGCGAGCGAACCACCGGATGCACAGCCAGATCACTGTTGCTCACCGCTGCGCCGACCCGAAGCGACCCGTCGTCCAGAATGTCGATCTCACCGAGCGGCAACCTCGTCACGTCGATGAGCGACGACGGTTGCGCCGCACCGAGCTTCATCAGATCGACCAGGTTGGTCCCACCGCCCAGAAGCGCGGAATCCGGATCCGACGCAAGCCGATTCACAGCGTCGGCGACGTCGGTGGCGACGTCGTAGGTGAACGTCTTCATTCGCTTGCCTCCATCACTGCGGGCACGATGTTGGCGTAGGCACCGCAGCGGCACAGGTTGCCGGACATCCGTTCGCGGACTTCCTCGCGGGTCAGGCGTGGGTGATCGTCCTCGGTGACCGCGCTCGGCCAGCCTTGCTTCGCCTCCTCGATGACGGCAACGGCCGAGCAGATCTGCCCGGACGTACAGTATCCGCACTGAAACGCGTCGTTGTCGACGAAGGCCTGTTGCACAGGATGGAGCGTGTCACCGTCGGCGAGGCCCTCCACGGTCACCACCTCGCGGCCCTGGTAGCCGACTGCGAGGGCGAGGCAGCTGTTGATGCGGCGGCCGTCGACGAGCACGGTGCACGCACCGCACTGGCCGTGATCGCATCCCTTCTTGGCGCCGATCAGATCGAGATGTTCTCGAAGTGCGTCGAGCAGAGTCGTCCGCACATCGCAGTCGAAATCGTGGTCGGTGCCGTTCACGCGCAGCGTCACTCTGGTCATGCGGTCGCAATTACCCAGGATCGTAGAATTCTCAAACATAGTGGCGCACAACAAAGGCCAGCCTAACCTCCCTCGCCTATGTGAGTAAATCTAGGTGAACCCGAGAATCTCCTCACCCCATGCCCGACGGAGTTCGCGGTCCGGGTCGTCGACCTCCGTGTCGTGCTTGTCGATCAACAGAGTCGTCCGAGTCGCCTCGTCGTACGGAGCCCACGGATCACGTCCGTACGCGAAATCGACCCAGCGGCGCCGGAGACGCTCACCGACCGCTTCTGCAGTTCTGCGACCACCCAGCTTGAACGTCGGATCCTTGGGAACGACGCCGAAGTTGCCGAACACATAGGGCACCTCGGTACCGTGCATCGCGCCCAGCCTGGTGATCTTCAGGAACGGAGTCGCCTGGTCGAAGCGATACAGAAAAGTGCGTGCCCGACGACTGTGCGCCTCCGCGATCCACAGCGTCGGCATTCGAAACGCTGCATCGCGCGAAATTTCGAGCGCCGACCGCTTCGTCGGATACCCCGGATAGGCCGACGTGACCTCCACTTCCTCGTCGGACCTCATCTCGGGATGATCCTCGGCGATCGCCTGGAACATCTCGTGCACCTTGTCCGGGGTGATCGGCATCAACGGCGACTTCATCAGCTTGAACATCGACGATTCGTCGTGGTTGGTCCCGATCAACAGAGGGACCGCGTGCTGGTACCCCTTCTGGAAGGCCGCGACCGGGTAGTGCGGGACCAGATCCCTGTCGACGACGGGAGCCAGCGCCAAGGTTCCCGGCACTTTCGCCGGGATCTCCTGCACCAACTCACCCGTCGCTCGCACGATGTCCCCGATGTCGAGCCCCCGCAGTCCCGACGCCTCCACCCCCGCGAGTTCCAGGAAACGCTCCGCAATGGACGACGCCCTCTGCGCCCCGTACACCGATGTCGCCGGGGAGCTCTCCGCGATGACCCGGTGGAACAGTCCGGCAGCCGCAGGCGAGACCATCAGGGTGGTGACCGACCCACCGCCCGCCGACTCCCCGAACAGCGTCACCTGCGACGGATCACCGCCGAAGCCCGCAATGTTGTCCCGCACCCATTCCAGAGCCGCGATCTGATCACGCAGACCGACGTTGGAATCGAAATCCCCGAACGCCGAGAAATCCAGAAACCCCAGCGCACCGAGACGGTAGCCCACCGTCACCAGCACCACCTGACCGTCGGTGACCAGCGTCCTGCCGTCGTACACCCGTTGCGCGGAGTTGCCCAGGTAGTACGCGCCGCCGTGAATCCACACCATCACCGGCAAGCCTCGGGCGCCGGCCGGGCTCCACACGTTGAGCGTCAGGCAGTCCTCGCCGACGGTCAGGCCCGGGTCGATGGGCAGGGGGCCGTGCTCGGTCTGCGGCGCGATGTGCCCGAACTCGGTCGCGTCGCGCACGCCCGACCATGCCGTCGGCGGCCGCGGTGCCCGCAGCCGCAGATCGCCCACCGGGGGCGCCGCGTAGGGAATTCCCTTCCACACGGCCACACCGTCGTCGACGATTCCCTGCACCTGTCCATACAGTGTCTGCGCGATCACCGACTCATGATCCCCTGCCGGCGGTGCGTCGTCCCGACAAGTCGATCGAATTCTCGAGGTGCGGACCACCGGCCCGGTGGACACGAGAAAACCCCCATCCGACGTGCGGGTGGGGGTTTCTCGTGTGCTCGTGTCAGTCCCGGGGACGACGGCCCTTGAACTTGCCGCCGCCGCGGGGGCCACCGCGGCCACCGGGAGGACCCGAATCAGGCTGAAGCTGAATCAACACACCGCTGATCCTGGTGCGCCGCAACGCCTCGACCGTCTCGTCGGCGAGATCGGCGGGCAGCTCGACGAGCGAGTGATCGGGACGAATGCTGATGTGCCCGAAGTCCGAGCGCCGGAGCCCACCCTCGTTGGCGATGGCACCGACGATGGCACCGGGAGCGACGTGATGACGCTTGCCGACGGCGATGCGGTACGTCGCCATCGCCTGGCCGGTCTTGCGGTGGTGCGAGCTTGCGGCATCGTCGTCGAACGTCCGCGCCGGCCGCGGCTCGCGCTTCTCGCGAGGTGCGCGCGGCGGGGCAGGAGGCTCGGGCTTGAGCAGGAACTCCTCGCCGTCACGGGATTGAACGGCCAGAGCCGCTGCGATGTCCGCCAACGGGACGTCGTGCTCACGCTCGTAATCCTCGATGAGCTTGCGGAACAAGCTCAGGTTCGGCGAGTTCAGGCTCTCGGTGATGGAGTCGCCGAACTTGGTGACACGTTGGGCGTTGACGTCGTCGACGCTCGGCAACTGGATCTCGGTGATGGGCTGACGCGTCGCACGTTCGATCGCCTTGAGCAGGTGACGCTCCCGCGGTGCGACGAACAGCAGTGCCTCGCCTGCACGTCCCGCTCGCCCGGTGCGACCGATGCGGTGCACGTAGGACTCGGTGTCGTGCGGAATGTCGTAGTTGATGACGTGCGAAATTCGGTCGACGTCGAGTCCGCGGGCCGCGACATCGGTCGCGACCAGAACGTCGATGGTGCCGTTCTTGAGCTGACCGATGGTGCGCTCACGCTGAGCCTGGACGATGTCACCGTTGATGGCCGCTGCCGAGAAGCCCCTGGCCCGCAGTTTCTCCGCGAGTTCCTCGGTGGCCTGCTTGGTACGGACGAACATGATCATCGCCTCGAACTCTTCGACCTCGAAGATGCGAGTGAGTGCCTCGAGCTTGCGCTGATGCGCCACCTGGACGTACCGCTGGGTGATGTTCGGTGCCGTCGACGTCTTGGTCTTGACGGTGATCTCCACCGGATCGTGCAGGTACTGCTTGGAGATCTTGCGAATGGCAGGCGGCATCGTCGCGGAGAACAGCGCAACCTGCTTGTACTCCGGAGTGTCCGAGAGAATGCGCTCGACGTCCTCCTGGAAGCCCATCTTGAGCATCTCGTCGGCCTCGTCGAGCACCAGGTACTCGAGATGCGACAGATCGAGCGTGCCCTTCTCCAGGTGGTCGATGACACGACCGGGCGTTCCGACGATGATCTGCGCGCCCTTGCGCAACCCGGACAGCTGGATACCGTAGGCCTGGCCGCCGTAGATCGGAAGAATGTGCAGGCCCGGAATGTTGGCCGCGTACTTGCCGAACGCCTCGGCCACCTGCAGCGCCAGCTCACGCGTCGGCGCCAGGACGAGCGCCTGCGGAACACGCCGCTCTACGTCCAGACGCGACAGGATCGGCACGGCGAACGCGGCGGTCTTACCGGTGCCGGTCTGCGCGAGGCCGACGACGTCGCTGCCGTTCATCAACGGCGGAATCGTCGCCGCCTGAATCGGCGACGGACTCTCGTAGCCCACGGCATGCAGAGCCTTCAGCACGCGCTCGTCGATACCCAGATCGGCGAACGTGGTGGTGGGAGACTCGGAAGGGGACTCGGCGGAGGGGGTCGCTTCGGAGGACGCCGATGCCGACCCGCTCGAAGTGGACTCGTCAGTCGTCACAGCGGCATCCTGATTCGGCAGTGTTGAACAAGTAGTCGATTGTGCTCATATACAGCCGAGCTTAGTCCCTGTCACGGACTCGGACAGACGAGTGTCGCAAATCAGCGGTCGACGTCACCTCCCACGCCCCGTCCCGCCGACCAGCATCGTCGGTGTCGTGGTGACCGAGGCGACACTCGCTGTCGAAATCGACGGTCGCAACAGTTATTGTGCACTGCGAGTCACACCTAACTCCACACGACTGGTCGGAAAAATTCGCAAACCGGACACCCTCGGTAGTGCAACACGGCCCCGAATGTGATGAAATGCACACCTGTTACGTCATTTTCCCGGAGGGGTCCTACAGTGCGCGAATATTCTGTGCCGGCGTCATTCACCATTCCCGACGATGCTTCGATGGCCGATACCGTTTTCCGGTACGAGAAGGAGTCCCCGAACCTCGTACCGTTCCAGCGTCTCGTCGGCGGAACCTGGACCGACGTCACCGCAGCGCAGTTCGCCAAGGAGGTCAAGGCCGTCGCCAAGGGCCTGATCGCCTCCGGCGTCGAGCTGGGCGACCGCGTCGCGATCCTGTCGGCAACCCGCTACGAGTGGGTCGTCCTCGACTACGCCATCTGGACCGCAGGCGGCTGCACCGTCGCGATCTACGAGACCTCCGCAGCCGATCAGGCTCAGTGGATCCTCGAGGACTCCGCCACCAAACTGCTGATTCTCGAGACTCCCGCACATGCCGAGGCACTGAAGGAGGTCACCGAAGGCGCAGCAGACCTGCGCGAGGTGCTGCAGATCGACGCAGGCGCCATCGACGAACTGACCACCCGCGGTGCAGGGATCAGCGACGAGGACCTCGACACCAGGCGTCACCAGGTGAAGGCGTCGGCGCCCGCAACGCTGATCTACACCTCCGGAACGACCGGTCGCCCCAAGGGTGTCCAGCTGACGCACGCCAACTTCTACGCCGAGGTGCAGGCCACACAGCTCGCTCTGCACGATTCGATGAAAGAGGGCAACCGCACCCTGATGTTCCTGCCGATGGCGCACGTGTTCGCGCGCGCTGTCTCCTTCGGCGCATTCGAGTCGAAGGCCACCATCGGCCACACCTCGGACATCACCACGCTGCTCGACCAGTTCGCGACGTTCAAGCCGGACTTCATCCTGTCCGTCCCGCGTGTGTTCGAGAAGGTCTACAACTCGGCCAAACAGAAAGCACACGACGGCGGCAAGGGCGGCATCTTCGACAAGGCCGCGGCCACCGCGATCGAGTGGAGCGAAGCCCAGGACAAGGGCGGCGCCGGACTGCTCCTGAACATCAAGCACACCGTGTTCGACAAGCTCGTCTACTCCAAGCTGCGCGCAGCACTCGGCGGCAACTGCGACCGCGCAATCTCCGGCGGCGCCCCCCTCGGCGCACGCCTCGGTCACTTCTTCCGCGGCGTGGGAATCCCCGTCTACGAGGGCTACGGCCTCACCGAGACCAGCGCGGCCATCACCGTCAACACCACCGCCGAGCAGCGCATCGGCAGCGTCGGCAAACCGCTCAACGGCCACGCCGCCAAGATCGCCGAGGACGGCGAACTTCTGCTCAAGGGCCCGGTCGTCTTCGGTGGCTACTGGCACAACGAGAAGGCGACTGCGGAGTCCATCGTCGACGGGTGGTTCCACACCGGCGACCTCGGTGCCATCGACCAGGACGGATACGTCTCCATCACCGGCCGCAAGAAGGAAATCATCGTCACGGCCGGCGGCAAGAACGTCGCACCTGCCGTGCTCGAGGACGCACTGCGCGCGCACGCCCTGATCAGCCAGACCCTCGTCGTCGGAGACGCCAAGCCGTTCATCGGCGCGCTTCTCACCCTCGATCCCGAAGCCCTGCCCGGGTGGAAGGAACGGCACAACCTCACCGACATCTCGTTCGAGGACCTGAAGAAGCACCCCGAACTGGTCGCCGAGATCGACAAGGCCGTCGCCGACGCCAACAAGAAGGTGTCCAACGCCGAGCAGATCAAGAAGTACAAGATCCTGGAGCAGGACTTCACCGTCGAATCGGGAGAACTGACCCCGACGATGAAGCTCAAGCGGAACATCATCCACCAGGAGCGCGGCTCGGAGATCGAGTCGATCTACGCCAAGTAGACAGTTTCTGCGTGTGGCGGGCGGACCCGGACCGGGCCGCCCGTCACACGTGTGTCAGGAGAAACTCCGCGGCTTCGAGCGAAACCGTCCGGTGAACCTTCTCGTGCAGTAGATCGTGGCCCGCGTCCTCGAATTCACGAAGGCGGGCGCCCGGCACGTTCGGGATCCACGACCGGACTGCGTCGATGGGCGCCATGCGGTCGTCGACACCGTGCATCGCCAGCAGCGGCAAGGTGGAATCGCTCAGATCGGTCGGCTTGCCCGTCGTCGACTTGGGAGTTCCGCACAGTACGACCGACGCGAAACCGTCCGGGTTCTTTCCGAGCGCAGAGATTGCCGTCGCGGCACCGAGCGAGTGGCCCATCAGCGCGACCGGGACACCCGAACGCTCGGAGCGTGCGATGTCCGCGAGCTGCAGGGCATTGTCGGCAAGACCGGTGATCTGCGACGCGTCGGACAACTCGCCCTCGGTCAGCCCGTGACCGACGTGATCGACCGCCCACACGTCGATGTTCTCGGTGTTCATGACGCGGGCGAACCGATGATAATTGCCGCTGTTCTGGCCCAAGCCGTGCAGAAACACCAGTACGAGACGGGGATGCGGCGTGGTCCAGGACCGATAGTGCACGGCCCCGGTGACTCCTTCGAAAAACGGCATTCGACTATTTTGCCTTCTCGACGGACCTGTCGCTGCATTCACCTACAGTTGGGCGCGTGTTCGTACTCGGTGATCAGGTCATCTACAGCGCCAGCGACCTGTCGGCCGCAGCCGAATGCGAATACGCATTGCTGCGCACCCTCGACGCCAAACTCGGCCGGACGAAGCCGGTCCCCACCGCACCCGACCCGATGCTGGAACGCACGTCGGAACTCGGATTCGCCCACGAACGACGCCAACTCGACGCGTTCCGGAAACGGTTCGGCGCGGGCGTGTCCATCATGCCGCGCCCCGAACGAACCATGCAGGGCCTCGCCGACGCGCACGCCGCCACCATCGAAACCGCGCTGTGGGGGTACGACGTCCTGTACCAGGCGACATTCTTCGACGGCCGGTTCCTCGGATTCTGCGACTTCCTCGTCAAGGAGGACGCGGGGTACTCCGTGTACGACACCAAGCTGTCCCGCCACGCACGCGTCCCGGCACTACTGCAACTCGCCGCCTACGCCGACGCACTCGGATCGAGCGGAATCGATGTCGCCGACACCCTGCACCTCATGCTGGGCGACGGAACGACCACAGACCACGCCCGGCGGAACCTACTCCCGATCTACCGTCGCCAACGTGCCCACCTCGAAGACATCCTCGACGAACACGTGCGCGACGGCGACGCCGTCGACTGGGCCGACCCTCGCTTCACCAAGTGCGGGCGCTGCGAGATGTGCGACGAGCAAGTCGTCGCACGGGACGACCTCCTCCTCGTCGCCGGATTGACCGGAGGCCACCGAGCGCATCTGCACGACGCCGACGTCACCACAACCGTCCAACTGGCATCCGGCGACGGCCCGATCGACGGCATCTCGGCTCGCATCCTCGGCAACCTGCGCGCGCAAGCAGGTCTGCAGATCACCCAGTCCGCAAGCGGCAGAACAGAGTACGAGATCTTCGACGCCGACGCGCTCGGCGCCATCCCCGAACCGAATCCCGGCGACATCTTCTTCGACTTCGAAGGCGACCCACTCTGGGCAGAACCAACCTCAGGAGCCGATCCGCGGGCTGCACTCCCGGCAGGATCCACCGAGTGGGGCCTGGAATATCTGTTCGGCGTTCTCGACACCGACGGGCAGTTTCTTCCGTTGTGGGCGCACGACCGCGTACAGGAACGCCAGGCCCTGATCGACTTCCTCGCCTACGTCGTCGAACGCCGGAAACAATTTCCCGGCATGCACGTCTACCACTACGCCGCCTACGAGAAGACCGCGCTGCTCAGGCTCGCCGGGCGATACGGCGTCGGCGAGGAGGTCGTCGACGACCTCCTCGGCGACAACGTGCTCGTCGACCTCTACCCCGTCGTACGAGCATCGCTACGCATCGGCGAACGCTCCTACAGCATCAAGAAACTCGAACCCCTCTACATGCCCGCGGGTCGCGACGGCGACGTCACCAACGCCGCGGCGTCGATCGTCGAATACGCCAACTGGTGCGACCTCCGAGACGAGGGCAGGGCCGAGGAAGCCGATGCACTACTGAACGAGATCGCCGACTACAACCGCTACGACTGCGATTCAACCCTGAAACTACGAGACTGGCTGCTGGAGAGGGCATCCGACGCAGGAATCCCACCCCGCCACGCGGCGGACATCGGCGCCGACACCGAGGAAGAAGCCACCCCGCTGGAAGAATCGCTCCGCGAATTCGCCGGACTCACCGGCGACAGGTCCGATCTCCAGCACGCCGTCGCACTCTACGGCGGATCCATCGGATACCACCGACGCGAACGAAAGCCGTTCTGGTGGGCACACTTCGACCGGTTGCAGAGCCCCGTCGACGAGTGGGCCGACGCCCCGGGAGTGTTCACCGTCGACTCGGCGGAAGCCGAGAGCGAATGGGCGAAGACCACGCCGCGGCAGAAGTTGCTGCGACGGCGACTGAGACTGACGGGCGCGGGAAGCGTCGAGAAGTCGGTCCGGTTGCTCTACGACACACCCGCACCCGACGGCCTGGAACAGCCTCACCCGTCGTACCGGGCGTGCAGCCGAGGCGACCTGGTCGAGGCCGAGGACGACGTCGTCGTGATCGAGGAGAAGCTGACAGCAGGCGCGGACCCGTGGTCGGCGCTGCCGATGGCCGCAGCGCCGGTCTCACCCATCCCCACGGTCAGCATCGAAGCGGCGATCGTCACTGCCGCCGAGGAACTCGCGGCATCGTTGCCCGACCTCCCTGCAACGGCAGTCGCCGATCTGACATCACGGTCGGCTCCTCGCACGCGGTCCGGCTCCGGGCTTCCCGCCGTCGTCGGCAGCGACTACATCGGCGCGATCCTCGGCGCACTGACCGATCTCGACAACTCGTACCTCGCCGTGCAAGGACCACCCGGAACCGGCAAGACCTACACCGCGGCCGCGGTCATCTCCTCGCTCGTCCGCGATCACCACTGGCGTATCGGCGTTGTCGCACAGTCACATTCTGTGGTGGACAACCTGCTCGACGGGATCGTCCGCGCCGGGGTCCCCGAACAGCTCGTCGGCAAGAAGAAGGCGCCCGACGGCGTGACCGAGCTCGAGGAGGGCAAGTACCCGTCCTTCGTGGCCGACGCAGCGGAGGGTTGCGTCGTCGGCGGAACCGCCTGGGATTTCTCGCACACCACCCGCGTCGTCCCCGGATCGCTCGACCTGCTCGTCGTCGACGAAGCCGGACAATTCTCCCTGGCCAACACCATCGCCGTCGCAGGGTCCGCACGAAACCTGTTGCTACTGGGCGACCCTCAGCAACTCCCCCAGGTCAGCCAAGGAACACATCCGGAGCCCGTCGACGAGTCCGCGCTCGGATGGCTCGCCGCCGGGCATGGTGCACTTCCCGCCGACCGCGGCTACTTCCTCAGCCGCACCTGGCGCATGCACCCCGACCTGTGCGCACCGGTCTCCGCGTTGTCCTACGAGAACAAACTGTTCTCCAACGAGGACGCCACGTCCCGACGCGTCCTGGACGGCCTGCGACCCGGACTGCACACGGTGACCATCGACCACGACGCCAGAACCACCGAATCGCCCGAAGAAGCAGAAGAAGTTCGTCGACAGATCGAGAAGATGGTCGGCCTGCCGTGGACCAACCCCGACACGCACTCCGGTCCCCGCCCACTCGAGCCGACCGACTTCATCGTCGTCGCCCCGTACAACGCCCAGGTCGCCTGCATCCGAGAGTCATTGGACCGCGCCGGACTGGCCGAGGTCCTCGTCGGAACCGTCGACAAGTTCCAGGGCAGACAAGCCGCAGTCGCCCTCCTGTCGATGACCGCATCGAACCTCGGTGACTCACCCCGCGGAGCGGGATTTCTGCTGTCCCGAAACCGGTTGAACGTGGCCCTCTCTCGCGGGCAATGGGCAGCAATGATCATCCAGTCCCGAACCCTCACCCACTACCTCCCCGCCACCCCCGACGGCCTGGACTCCCTCGGGGCGTTCATGGCGTTGACCGGATAGCAGCCGCTACGACGCCCTCGTCCAGGAGCCGATCGAACCGGCGATCGTGTCGGCAATGGCCGACGCGGTGATGACCAGCCCGTTGTTCAATCGAGGATCGAGCACAGCGGTCCTACCCTCGGCGACCGCAGGGAGCGCCTGCCATGTTCCCGCCGCACCGACAACCGCAGGGTCCGTCGTCTGGTGGAAGATGTAGTCCGCATCCGCCAGCGAGGACAGGTTCTCGAGCGACAGCTGCTGATTGCCTTTCTCGTCCGCGGGGTCGAAGTACAGCACGTCCAACCCGAGATCTCGGGCCACGGTGGTGCCGATCTGATTGGTCCACAAGTTGACGTAGCCCTTCGCGGCAGGTTCGCTCGTGACCAACGCAATCCTTCTGCCCACCAACGCGTCTCCCAGTTCGGAGCGCGCATCGGCGACGGTCGCATCGTAGGCATCGAGCAGCACCGCTGCGTCCGATCCCCTCCCGAGAGCGTCGAACTGGCTCGACATCTGCGCTCGGAAATCCGGTTCGTTCACCTCGACCGGCAGCACGGGAGCAACCTGCGACAACAGCTCGTTGCCGTACCAGTCCAGCCGCCACCCGTTGGCGCGCATCACGATGAGATCGGGAGCGAGCGCTGAGACTTCCTCGATGCTCGGACCGTCCGGACCGCCGATGGACTGCACGTCCCTCCCTATCCGTCCGTCGTACTGACCGGCCGGAAGAGATCCCGGCGCGGCCGTGTTGCCCGTTGCGACAAGCGGATACCCGGCGAGCAGAGCGAACTCGAGGTCGCCACGACCCTCCATCACGACGACACGAGCAGGGTCTCGCGGAATTGTCGACTCGAATCCGTCACCTCGCACGGTCACCCTCGCCGCGGACTCCGAACTGTCCTGCGTGACCGACGATTCTGCGCGAGCGCACCCAGCCAAGCCCAGCAAGGACACACTCCCGACCATGAACGACCGTCGAGACAACCCATTCTTCAGATGCATTAGGCAATGCTAAGTTAATGCCTTCCCGGCCCCGACTTGCGTTCATATAGTTCGAGACGACCCGGCTCCACAGACCGAGGCGACGCGCCTAGCCGAAGTTCTTGCCCTCGCCGCGGTACGTCGGGACCACGCTGACGCTGCCGTCGGACTCGACGACATGCAGCGTATCGACCCGCTCACACGGCTCTCCGGCCTTCGCGTTACGGAACCAGATGCGATCACCGATACGCGCACCGCTGGTGGCGACGGGAGTCTGCACCTCACCGGCGCCTTCGTTGCGCAGAAGCTTCAGCCCTCCCCGCAGGATTCCCTGCGCAGTTCGGGAGAGCGCCACCGGGGCGGGCAGACGCGACCTCGATGCCTGACCCGACGCGATGTATCCCCCACCGAACACCGTCGCGATCGTCGGCGTCGGCGTACGAACGACCGGCAACACGAAGTACAGCGCAGGCTCCGGCGTGAATGCCCGGTAGCGGTCGAACAACGTCGGCGCGAACAACCCCGACCCGGCCGTCACCTCGGTGACCGAGGACGCCGCGGAGCTGACTACGAGCGACCCGGTGCCACCGCTGTTGACCAATTCCAGCGGGCCGACGGCATCGACGACCGCGTCGACAACCGTCGACCGGCGGGTCCGCAACTCTGCAGCCGACGCCTTCTTCATCAGCTCGACCACCGCGTTGGAATCCGGCAGTCCCGCGATCTGCGCCTCGTAGAACATGACACCGACAACCCGGAATCCTCGGTCCTTGGCCGTCCTCGCGAACGACGCCACCTGCGCAGGCTCCCGCAGCGGTGACCGTCGGACACCGAGGTGGATCGGCCCCAGACGAAGCGAGGCGTCGACGTCGATGCACACGCGCGGCCGAGGCCGATCCGAACCGGCGGCCTCGCGAATCACATCGAGATGGGCGGGATCGTCGATCATCAGCGTGATGCGCCCCGACAGCACCCGATCTCGGGTGATCTCCTCCAACGAGACCCTGTCCACCGTCGGATACCCGACCAGAACGTCCTCCGCCCCCGCCCTCGCCAACCAGATCGCCTCGGCCGGCGAGTACGCCATGATTCCCTCGAACTGCTGTGCTGCAGTGAGATTCGGACCCAGCACACGCTCCAGAATCGGCCGGGAACGGACCGACTTGCTGGCGACACGAATCGGCGTCGACCCCGCCCGCCGCCGAAGATCAGCAGCGTTCGCGTCCAGAGCCCCCGCATCGACGACGGCGAACGGCGGCTCGAGATGCGCGGTGGCGTCGGCGAGAAGATTCAGAGAGGGCATACGGTCGGTCGGCACCCGGTCAGCTAACCACCGATCGCCCTCCCCGTCAGATTTCGACGGCCTTGCCTGCGATGACACCGGACAGATCGTCGAGTGCAGTGATCACTGCCATGTCGTCCCTGTCGACCAGCCACCGCAGAATCAGCCCGTCGACCGTGGCCATCCCGAAATGCGCGACGGCCGACGTCGGCTCCAGCCAGCGGGTGCCGGTGATCCGCGCGCACCTGTCCAGGAACGCGAACGTGTCGGTGTCGCGAATCCGATACTGACCGGATGCGATGGTCGCGGCGACCTCCGAGCCGAGCGCGCGGTGCCGAAGCAGATACGTCTTGATCTCGTAGGACAGCAATTGCCGATCGGCCGTCTCCTCCACGAGTGGCCAGATCGCCGTCAGACCGCTGTGCACCAACATCCGCAGCCCACGCACCCCGCCGACGTGACTCGGATGCTCGAACGCGGTGAACAGCGCCGCCGTGACATCGACCACCAAGCCCTCGCCCATGGCGATGACCAGATCTTCCTTGGATTCGAAGCAGTAGTAGACGGCTCCGCGGGGAACCGACGCCTCCTCGGCGACGGCACGGACCGTCAACGCGTCCACACCGACCCGTTCGGCTAGGTTCAACGCCGCGTGGACCAGGTGTGCACGCCGAGCATCGACGGGCAGCCGAGTCTGCATGCGTCCGATAGTAGGCCCGCGTGTCGGACCCGGTGGTCGGATTCCCTCGAGTGCCATAGTGAGTCGATGACGGGGCGCGAGTGGCGTAACTGGGCAGGCAACCAAGTCGCACATCCGGCGGATATGGTGCGGCCGAGATCGGTGCAGGACGTGATACGGACTCTGCAGCGCGGGGCGACGGTGAAGTGCGTCGGCGCCGGGCACTCGTTCACATCCATCGCGGTCACCGACGGGGTGCAGATGAGCCTGGACCTGATGCAGGGCATCGAGTCCGTACATCCCTTGCCCGACGGTTGTTCCGCCGTCACCGTCCTCGCGGGCACTCGCCTCCGCGCATTGTCGGCCGCGTTGTGGGATCTGGGTCTGGCGATGACGAACCTCGGCGACATCGACGAACAATCGATCGCCGGTGCACTCTCGACCGGTACTCACGGGACGGGACAGCGCTTCGGTGGCATCTCGACTCAGGTTCTCGCGCTGGAACTGGTGACCGCCGACGGCAGCATCGTGCACTGCTCCCGGGAGACCGAAACCGACGTGTTCGACGCCGCACGCGTCGGGCTCGGCGCTCTCGGAATCATCACGAAGGTGACGTTGCGATGCGAGCCCGCGTACGTGCTGCACGCTGCCGAAGCACCCGCGACGCTCGGTGGAACGCTCGACTCTCAGGCGTGGAACGACGCCGACCACTTCGAGTTCTACTGGTTCCCGCACACCGACCGCGTACTCACCAAAACGAACACGCGCGTGCCCGGTGACGCCACGAGGCCACTCTCTCGCCTGCGGGCGTTCGTCGACGACGACCTGCTCGCCAACCGGGCATTCGAGCTGGTCAACCGCGCCGTGACGCGATTCCCGTCGGCCATTCCGCGCGTCAACGCGTTGTCGTCCCGGGCGCTGTCCGCCCGCGAGTTCACCGATCGCAGCTACCGGGTGTTCGCGTCGACGCGCACCGTCAAATTCCGCGAGATGGAATACGCGGTCCCCGCGGACACGGTGGCGTCGGTGATACGGGAAATCGATCGGTGGCAACGATCGTCGGGATTGGTCGTCGCATTCCCCGTCGAGGTTCGCTTCGCAGCCTCCGACGACATCTGGCTCTCCACCGCCTACGGCCGCGGCACCGCCTACATCGCCGTGCATCAGTACCACCGCCGTGATCATCGCGACTACTTCGATGCCGTCGAAGCCATCGCCCGCAGCGTCGGGGGTCGCCCGCACTGGGGCAAGTTGCACTCGATGCGCGCCGACGATTTCGCCGAGATGTATCCGCGGTTCGAGGACTTCGTCGCGGTGCGCAACAGAATGGACCCGGACCGTATCTTCGGCAACGAGTATCTGCGCACCACCCTCCCTATGTGAGGCGCCTATCTTGGAGTGATGATCGAAAAGCCACTCGCCGGGATCATCGCTGCCGGAGTTGTTCTCGGCGTCGGTGAACTCGTCGCCGTACCGTTCGGGCCGAACGCATCGCCCTTCTTCGCCGTCGGATCGGCCGTCGTCGACAACACCCCCGAAGCCGTACGCGAATGGGCCATCGACACGTTCGGCACAGCCGACAAGACCGCCCTCTTCATCGGAATGGCACTGGTCATCGCTGCTATTGCAGCCGGAGCGGGCATGCTGCGTCGGCCACTCGGCGCCGTGCTCTTCGGTGTCCTGGGCGTGATCGGCGTGCTCGCCGCGGTCACTCGCTCGACCGCGACCCCGCTCACCGCGCTGCCGACGATCCTCGGCGTCGCAGCCGGCATCGTCGTCCTGAACGCCCTCCTGAAAACGAAGGACCCGGTCGCAGGTGGTGTATCCCGGCGCAGCTTTCTCGGACTCGCGCTCGCCGCAGGTGTGGTTGCCGTCGCCGCGGGAACGGCAGGCCGGTTGATCGGCCACGCACGCGATGTCACGGCCAACCGGCTCGGTTTCCGCCTCCCGGTACCGACTCCGCAGACCCCGATTCCCGACGGCGCCGACCTGCGGATCGACGGCTTGGCGTCCTACATCACCCCGAACGAGGACTTCTACCGCATCGACACTGCACTCGTGGTGCCGCAGGTGTCGTCCGAGGACTGGTCACTACGCATCCACGGGATGGTCGACCGTGAAATCGAGATCACGTTCGAGGACCTGATGTCGAGGCAAGCGGTGGAGCGGACGGTCACGCTGACGTGCGTGTCCAACATCGTCGGCGGTGACCTCGTCGGCAATGCGACGTGGATCGGCTACCCGCTGCGAGACTTCCTGGAGGAGGCCGGCATTCACGATGATGCGGACATGGTGCTGTCCTCCAGCCACGACGCCTTCACCGCCGGAACGCCGCTGGACGTGTTGCTCGACGGTAGGGACGCGCTGCTCGCCGTCGGCATGAACGGTCAACCGTTGCCCGTGGAACACGGATACCCGGCTCGTCTCGTCGTCCCGGGGCTGTACGGCTACGTGTCCGCGACCAAGTGGGTGACCGACCTCGAGATCACCCGCTTCGACAAGGCCAGCGCCTACTGGACCGACCGAGGCTGGGGCGAACGTGGACCCATCAAGACCGCATCACGTATCGACACCCCACGCTCGGGTGCCGCGGTCGACGCCGGCACCGTCGTGATCGCCGGAGTCGCCTGGCGCCAACACACCGGAATCTCCGGCGTCGACGTCCAGATCGACGACGGAAACTGGGTCGCCGCAACACTGTCCGAGGAGTACTCGACGGACACCTGGCGCCAGTGGACGTACCAGTGGGACGCGGCACCGGGCGACCACACCATCCGTGCACGAGCCACCGACGCCGACGGCGACATCCAGACCTCGATGACGGCCGACACCGTTCCCGACGGCGCCACCGGCTACCCGAAGGCGTTCGTCACCGTCAGATGAAGGACGCCTTGATCGAATTGTCGTACAGGATCTCTCGTTCGCGCTCGGTGAGACCCACCTGCTCGGTGAGCGCAGCGAAGTTGTCGTCCACGTAACCGCCGAAGTACGCCGGATCGTCGGAATTGACGGTAACCACCAGGCCACGCTCGATCATCTGCCGAATCGGATGGTCCTTCAGGTCGGGAATCACCTTGAGCCGAACATTCGACAGTGGGCACACCGTCAACGGAACCTCTTCGTTCACAAGACGATTCACCAACGCATCATCCTCGAGGCACCGCACACCGTGATCGATCCGCTCGACCTTCAGCAGATCCAGAGCCTCCCAGATGTACTCCGCCGGACCTTCCTCGCCCGCGTGCGCGACCACGTGCAAACCCTCGGCCCTGGCCTTGGCGAACACGTCCACGAACAGAGACGGCGGGAACCCCGCCTCCGCGGAATCCAGACCGAGACCGATGATCGGCGCCTTCATCGCCAGCAGATCATCCAGCAGCTTGTTCGCATGCAACACCGGCTTGTCCCGCAGAATCGACGCGATCAACCCACTCGTGACGCCGAACTCCCGCTCGCTCGACGCCGACGCCTCGGCCAACCCCTCGACGACAGCCTCCAACGGAACACCCCGATCCGTGTGCGCCTGCGGATCGAAGAAGATCTCCGCCCGCGTCACACCACCCGCCGCAGCCCGACGAAAGTACGCCCGCGCAAGATCGGCGAAATCCTCCGCCGTCCGCAACACCGACATGTTCGCGTAGTACAGATCCAGGAACGACTGCAGATCCGTGAACTCGTACAGCGCCTCCAACTCGCCGATATCGCTGTACGGCAACGCAATACCGTTCCGCTCGGCGAACTCGAAGATCTGCGAAGGCTCCAAGGACCCTTCGATGTGCATGTGCAATTCTGCGAGGGGCAACGTGGTCATTGGAACCAGCTTACTTGCCTGTGTACGTCGCCTTACCCGGGCCGTTCTCGAGAAAACTCGCAACCGCCCCGCGAAGATCATCGGTCTCGAACAACGCCCCCGACACGTCCGACGTCACCTCGTCCGCATGAGCAACACCACCCGAACGCCACGCTGCCACAATCTTTTTGGTGGCAGCGTGAGCCACCGTCGGACCGGCGGCCAACCGCTCCACCAGGGAACGGGCATAGGCGTCGACATCGTCGTGGATGCTGTTGACGACGCCCCACTCCTTCAGGGTTGCCGCGTCGTAGAGATCACCCGTCATCACGAGCTCGCGCGCACGTCCGGAACCGGCGCGCTCGGCGAGACGCTGCGGGCCGCCCATGGACGGCGTGAGCCCGACGACGGTCTCGACCAGTCCGAACTTCGCTCTCGGCGACGCCACGATGATGTCGCAGGCAAGAGAGATCTCGAAGGCCGCGGTGAGAGTCAGGCCGTGCGCGGCATACACGACCGGGCACGGCAACGCCTCGAGCGGATGCGCGATCTGCGCGAAGAGCGTGCGCCACAGATCAGCGCCCTGCTGAGCGGTCAGCCCCTCGAAGACATGCACGTCCACCCCGGCCGAGTTGACCTTGCCCTCGGCGCGCAGCAGGACCGCGCGAGGCGGATCGGCGACGAGGGCGGCGACATCGGCCGCCACGGCGTCGAACATCGCTTGGTCGAACAGGTTGAGGGGGCCGTGGTCGAAGGTCAGCACTGCGACCTCGGCGCCGGCGTCGGTGGTGTACCGGACGAGGGACGTGGGTTGGTCAGCCATGACTGTCAGAGTGCCATACGCTGCCGAAGGCGAAGTTACCGGCGATTATTGACCTCGGCGTCATCACTCGCCGCGTAGAGGTTTCCGCCCCACATCAGCCACTCGCGATCGACGCCCATTTTTTCGGCGATCTTCGCAACCTTGAGGTCGACGCGTCGAGCTGCTCGACCCTCCTCCATGCTTTGCCACTCACGTGCAGAGATTCCGATGAGCTCAGCGGCCGCGCGCTGCGTCAGCTTCTTCTCTGCGCGGACGAGCCGCAACCGGTTCTCCAAGGTGTCAGTCGGTCGCCAACCCGACACACGCTCTGCCGCTGTAGTCATGCTGTGAATCCTAGCGACACACACTCCGGACTGCAACATTTCTTTACGTGGCGACCTGCGCATCTACGCAAAACGCTGTCCGAGTGTGTTTGACATTCGAATGTTGCTGGGCAACATTTAGCGCATGGCAACCGCAGCACGAGAACTCATCGAGTCTCGACTGACCGGAACAAGCCTGGCCGGATTCGTAGCAACTCGACGGCGCGCAGGTGCGGGATGGCGACACATCGCAGACGAAGTCACCCTGATCACCGGCTACCCGATCTCACATTCGACGCTACGCAACTGGTTCCCAAATGCGCCGCAGCGCAAGGAACTTCGTCCAGCGCCTCACCGATTCCAGTCGAAGAATCCCCCCACCGAAACAGTCGCGTCATGAAGGGACAAACAAAGGTGCGCAAGACGATTCGCGACCTCCGAATGCATTTCATCCTGGGCGGGCTCATTATCGGCGGCCTCGCCGCATCCCCGCTAATCGGCTCCGGCTGGTACCACTTCGGCCCCCACTGAAAGACCCGCCCTGCAGCCGCCGAGGGAAGACGGCAGGCGCGGGGCGCAACGGCGGCCGGCGGCGCACTCGCATCACCGGGTAGCAGCCCCGGCCGCCCAAGACCCCCACAAAAAGCGACAGGCCCGCGAGTACCAGTCGCGAGCCCGTCATCACCCGAAGGAGATCAACAGTGACAAGTGTAGTCAGCTCCCTACGCGAGGCGGCGGAGGTGCTCGAATCGATGGCGATCGGGGCCGTCAACCTCGCGTCCGCACGTTCCACCGAATCGCCGTACGCCGGCGGCACGCCCGAGCAGCAGCAGCTCCTCGTTCAACAGATGCAGGAACGGAAGTCGTACATCTACGACGCCGGCCAGAGCGTGCAGATCGCCGAGGTGTTCCACAAGCTCGCCGACCGAGCCGAAGCAGACGGTGTCGACCACACTCCCGTCGACCGAGGCGACCTCATCTCCGACCAGGCCGCCGAGTACTCCGAGCGACTCGACCGGATCCAGGACTTCGTCCTCGGGTTTCGCAACGTCCCCGGTGCCGCGCAGTGGTTCGAGAACGTCGGCGAGCCGATCCTGAAGATCACCCGCGGGGCGAAGCTGTGACCCGCGCGGACCTTGGCGCCGTCGCCTGGCTGGTCGTCGCCGGACTGTTCTTCGGAGCTGTCCTCTACTTCGCGGCAGGTGCGGCATGAGCGCGAACAAGGCCGCCGAGGAGATCTGCCGGAAGATCGGCGAGCAACTCGCCGTCATCCCCTTACCCGAGACCTTCGGGCCGTGGCGGGTCGTCTCACCCGAGAAGTGGGAGACCGCCGCCGGCGAAGGCTGGGCCACCGGATACGTCGAGATCATCACCCCCAACGGCGGCGAGTTCGATCCGTCTGCAGTGCTGCACTTCGCAGCCGAGCCGGTGGTGACGTGATGACCCGACGTCGCGCCGAGTACATCGAGCGGTACGCCGAGCTCCGCGCATCAGGGTTCACGCACCAGCAGATCGCCACCGACTACGGCGTTCAGCTCACGTCGCTGATGCAGGCACTCCACCGCAACGGCCTGTACGTCCCCGAAGCCCACGAGCGAGAGACCTACTTCCGGCGCGATCGACTGATCGCATCCGGGCGGCCGTTCACCACCTACGACCTACCCGAGTCCGGCGATGCATGGGTCCGCCGCGGCGCAGTCGATCGCGCTGTCTCCGCCGGCCGACTCCGAGCCGTCGGCGAGAAGAAGTTCCGTGAAGGAACCCGCCACCTCACTCGCACCATCTACCAAGCAACACAGGAGGAATCGCAGTGCCTACGTACCGCGTGAAGATCCGCTTCGACATTGGCGGGTCGCCAAAGGAAGTCATCGGCACCGTCGAGTCCGGTCCGGGCGCACACATGGTTGGGGTCCAGTTCCTCGCCGTCGTCCTCGACCCCGAGTATGACGGCGGACCGACGCCGACATTGAACATCGCGATCCACCGGATCTACACGATCGAGCAGCTCGACGATGTCCGGCCGCCGGCCCACCTGCCTTACGAAGAACCGAAGCAAGGCAAGCTCAGCGCCGACGGAACCCACCGCGCATGGTCCGGGTCCGACCCGCAACCGATGGAACCCATCAACACCGTTTGGGACAAAGACGGCCACCGGTGGGAACACCAAGAGGGCATGAACCTGTGGGAGTCCGACGCCCATCAGTACCCCGAACCGTGGGCTGAGCTCCTTTCCTACTTCGGGCCCGTCACCGATCGGCTCGTCGTATGAGCGGCTTCGTGTCGGACGTCGTCGACGCACCCGGCATCTACGGCGGCATCACGGACATTGCGTACCACGCTGACCGGCAGACCCTCTCGTCGTCGGGTGCACGGAAACTACTCGCACCGTCGACTCCGGCGGAATTCCGTTGGGGGCAGGAACACCCGCAGGCACCTAAGACGGAGTACGACGTCGGCCACGCCGCCCACACTCTCATCCTGGGGGAGGGTGCGGATCTCGTCCGCATCGACGCCGACAAGTGGACGACGAATGCAGTGAAGGAGCAGGTCGCCAAGGTCCGGGCCGCCGGCAAGCTGCCACTGAAACCGTCCGACTACGACGACGTCCACGCCATGGCGAAGGCGATCAAGGATCATCCGATCGCCGCGGCACTGTTCGACGACGGCACTCCCGAACTGTCGATGTACCACCAGGACCCCGAGACCGGTGTATCGCTTCGCACCCGCCCCGACTGGATGACCACACTCGGCGGTCGGACATTCATCGTCGACTACAAGACGTCGACGTCGGCGGCGCCCGAGCACTTCTCGAAGTCCGTCGACGACTACGGCTACCACGTGCAGGACGCCTGGTACACCGACGCCGTCCGCGCCCTCGACATCTCCGACGATCCGCAGTTCGTGTTCGTCGTCCAGTCGAAGTCCGCGCCGTACCTCGTGAACGTGTTCGAGCTCGACGAGGAAGCGAAACAGATCGGCCGAGACCTCGTCCGCCGCGGTGTCCGCACCTACGCGCAATGCCAACAGACCGGCGAGTGGCCGGCGCACCCGATCGACATTCACCGAATCAGCTTGCCGCGCTGGGCGGCAAGCAAGCACCAGATGGAAGGCTCACTGTGACCAGCAACGAACTCGAAGCGTACGAGGCACCCGGCGGAGTACAGGTCCTCGGCTCGGCTGTCGACTCGTCCATCGCGCAGCTCGAAGCGCACGCCCGCGCAATGGCGACCGCGCACAAGCTCGCGACGGCGATGTGTGGGACCGACCTCGTCCCGAAGATGTACAAGGGCAACGCCGAGAACGGCACCGCCGCGATTCTGTACGGGATGGAGCTCGGGCTCAACCCGATTCAGTCGCTGCAGAACATCTTCGTCGTGCACGGCACTCCGGCGATCTACGCCCGGACGATGGTCGCGCTCGTGAAGTCGAAGGGCTACTCGGTGTGGACCGAGGAGTCGTCGGATGAGTCGGTGACAGTGTCCGGGCGTGCGCGCGGCGACGAGCATGTGACGACGTCGACGTGGACGTTCGAGCGTGCAACGAAGGCCGGGTACGTCCCGCAGATCGACCCCAAGACAGGCGAGTTCGCCCTCAACAAGTGGGGCAAGCTCATCGGCAACGAGAAGTACCTGACCGATCCGCAGGCCATGCTCTACGCGAAGGCCGCGTCGGAGGTGTGCCGGAAGATCGCGCCCGAGGTGCTGCTCGGTCTTGCGCACTCGGCGGAGGATCTGCAGTCCGAGCAGGAGCCGGTGCAGGCACAGTCGACCCGTGGGCCGGCGCAGTCCGACGGCTGGCAGGACCGCCTCGGCGTCGGCGCCGGCGCACAGAAGCAGTCGGGGTGGAAGGACCGGGTCGTCGTCAACGAGACCGAGCCTGACGCGCCGATCGAGAAGGCGGAGAAGGACGAGGCGGCAACAGAGCCCGAGCCCGCTAAGGCTGAGCCGAAGAAACGCGCCTCGGCAGCGAAGGCGCAGGCCAAGCCCGCCGAGAAGACGGAACCGGTGAAGGCCTCCGAGCCCTCCGATGACGGCGAAAAACAGGACACCGCGCAGTCCAAGGCCCCGAGCTACACGATCCCAAAGGACGCCGCGACAGCCGAGCAGATCAAGGAGCTCGGCCGGTTGCTCGACGAAGACGGCGGCGCCACAACACCCGAGGCGAAGCTTGAGTGGATCAACTCGACGTTCACCACGGCGTACCTCGATCCCCGACAGATGACGTCGAAGCAGGCCGCCGACGCGATCAAGTTCCTCGGCGCAACCCCGGCCGCAGGATCCAAGTAAACCCCTCGCCGGCGTGACAGTCGGAAATCGAACAACCCACCACAGAAAAGAGATTCGCAATGTCTGACCGCCCGCTCATCGACGCCGCACGCGTGAACTTCTCCGGTATGTCCGAGGAGTCGTTCGAAAACCTCGGCGAGGACAACATCGGCGAGATCCGAGTCTTCACCGTCCGCTGCCGTGTAAAGGGTTTCAGCTCAGTCGATATGGCCGAGTCCGGTGTCCGTCGCTCCGCAAACCTGAAGGTGCTGAAGGTGATGGAAGGCGTCACCAAGAAGGTGCTCGAGGACGACGACGACCAGCCGTCGCTCTACGACGCGGACCCGGACGAGGACGAGCCGACCGATCCCGACGAGGTCGCCCACGAGCCTGAGGATTCCACCGACGACGACGACCCGGACGCCGACGAGCCGTCGAACGTGACCAAGCTCGCCAATCCCGCGTTCTCCTCCCAGGACTAACCCACCCCACCCAGGGCGCC
>NZ_JMEX01000008.1:71318-228844 GCF_000760735.1 Rhodococcoides fascians A44A
TTGTATTCCTGGACACCGAAACCACTTCCCTTCGCGGGGACACCCGCCTCCCGTGGGAGATCGCGATGATCCGCGTCGACGAGTTCGCAGACCTCGAACCCGACTCACCGAACCCCGACGCAGTCGAGAAGATCCGCATGTTCATCGACGGCGTCGACCTCTCCGATGCTGACCCGTTCTCGCTGCAGATCGGCCGATTCTACGAACGCCACCCACGGCAGAACGGCCTCGCGGTAAGCACCGACACCGTCGTCGACAGCACCGAGCCCTCCGCTGGGCGGCCTAGCTGGGTCGACGGGCCGTTCTTCGACTTGTACACCGAAGAAGCCGCGATGCACATCGTGGACCGCTGGACCCGCGGCGCAACCATCGTCGGCGCCGTCCCGTCGTTCGACATGCAGACCCTCGAAACTCGGATGCGCTGGCACGGCCTGTGCCCATCGTGGAGCCACCGCCCGGTGTGCGTGGAGAACCTCGTTGCCGGCCGCGTCCAGTGGCTCCCCGAGAACCGGCTGCAGGGCATGGGGAAGGCCGCCGAGCAGCTCGGTATCAAGATCGATCTGGCGGACGCTCACACCGCCATGGGTGACGCCGAGCTCGCGCGCCGCATCTTCGACGAGGTGTTCGCCTGATGCCTATCCACTCGGACCACGAAGCAGCGGTCAAATACATCAACGACGAGACCAGCCCCTACAGCCCCGCCGGCGAGCTCAACTACGACAACCTCGGCGACCGAATCGAGTTCTACTGGAAGTACCCCAACGGAGTACTCGCCCACGTCGCCGGAGTGCTGCAGAAGGTCACCCACAGCACCGCGTGGACGACGATCGCCATCAGCGGCTACCCCTACAGCCCGACCTCGGGCCCTGGGCTCAGCGGCGAATTCGAGGAGTTCAACCTCGACGACCAAGACCCCGTGGAGGTGTTCGATGAGCGCTGAAATCATCACCATCGTCTGTGCCCGCGGTATTGGTGAGGGTCTCGGCGTTCCGACGACGCTGTCTCTCGTCACGGATCCGCTGCCGAAGAATCGCTTTCGGGTCGTGCACCTCAACCACCGCTCGGAGTACGGGCCGATCCCGAACCCGCTGGGGCAGGCGTACATACGCACCCGCGAGGAAGCGATCTCGCTCGCGATGGGGGAGATCTCCCGTGCGCCCGGGCGTTTCGTTCTCGCCGGCTACTCGGCCGGCGCTGACTCGATGGGTGACCTCGCCGACCGCATCGGCCGCGCTGTGCACGGCCCGCTGCTCGACGCGAAGCGGCGCATGGTCGGCGTCGCGCTCATCGCCGACCCGAAGAACCCACGCCGCGACCTACGGCAGCAGCAGTGGGGCGTCGCCGGGAACCGATTGATCCACACCGCCGCACCCGTGTTCCGCGCCAACGATCCCGCCGACATGATCCCGTTCTGCGACGCCGACTCGCCGCTCCGCACGTTCGCCGACCAGACCGACGGATTCAGCCTCACCGACCTCGTCGGCTGGGGCCTCGGCATGGCCACCAAGATCCGACTGCAGCAGTTCCAACAGATCGGCGTCGACTGGCGCAACCGCGAAGCCGTCCGAGACCTCTACACCCGCGCAAGCCAGCAGTTCAACGGCTACCGCACCGGCGACCACACCTCGTACCACCGACGCATCGAACCCGGCACCCGGAAGACGTACGTCGCCAACATGACCGAGAAGATCGCGAGCCTCGCATGAGCTCAGGACAGCGGCCCCGCACCCCGGAGCACTTCCCGCGGATGAAGGTCCGCGGACACCGCCGGCGAGCCCGGAGGATCCTCCTCAGCGGCGAGCTCGACGACGTCATACAGCAGACCGTCGACTACCTGAACGACATGCTGTTCTCCGGTCTCGGCCTACCCATCATCAACTTCGGCGCCCTCTTCACAGGTGAACAGCGCAGGGACATGGTCACCGCATACCGCCGCAACCACACCACCCGAAAGGAGGAACGCTCTAATGCCACGTGAATTCGCTCGGATCCGCATCAACATCGCGGACGACGACGACCTCGAGGAGCTGACCGCCGACGCGCAATGGCTGTACTTCCGCGTCCTCATCCCAGAACCCACACTCAACTACGCTGGCGTCGGAGACTGGCGCCCGAAGCGACTCGTACGCAAGGCCGGCGACATGACGATCGACCGAATCACCGCGGCCGCTGCACTCCTCGAGGAACGCTCCTACGCCCTGTTCGACGTCGACACCGAAGAGTTTATGGTCCGCACTCTGATCCGCTCCGACGAGCTCCTGAAGAACCCGAAGATGGCGTCCACTGTCGTCCGTGGCTACTCGGAAACGACGTCCCGTCAGCTCCGGGCGGCGATCGTGTCGGAGGTGCAGCAGGCGAAGAAGGAGCACCCCGATTATTCGTCGTGGACGCACAAGGACACGAGGGATGGATTGTCGAAATTGCTGTCCCGCCCGAACCTGAACACGGTCGATTACACCAATCAGATTGTGGTCCCGATTGGTAATCCGAATGCGGTCCAGATCGGTAATCCAGATACGGTCCCGAACACCGATCCGAATGCGGTCGGGAACACCGAAACATCAAGTAGCGAGATCGGTAATCGAAATCGGTCCGGATCCCCTGCACCTACACCTGCATACTTACACCCTGCACCCTTAGGGGGTTTAGTAAGTACGGAAGGTCACCAAGCGCCGGCCTCGGATTTCAAGCCCTCCCCGAATTGCTCGATCCACCCGAACGGCACCAGCGCCCCGTGCCGCGCCTGCGGCGACGCCCGGAAGCGCGCCGACGGCTGGGAAGCGCATCGGGCCGCCGACGCGAAACTCTCCCGCCGGCAGGTCATCGACGACTGCGAGTGGTGCGATCTCAACGGCATCCGCGAAGAACCCCGCGACGTCCACGACTACGACCTCCCGGCGATCCGCTGCGACCACACACCGATGTCGATCGAGGACTGGCGAGCTCTGATCTCGGAGGACGGCGACGGTGCGTAACCCCGACTTCGAGCAGCTCGCCGAGAAAGACCTCGCCGAAACGATCCCGTGCCGGGACTGCGGAGCGCCGAAAGGCCAACCGTGCCAACGCGTCGACTACGACGGCACCCGCCACGAACTGACCAACATGCCCGCCCACATACGCCGCACCAAACGAGCACAACGACTGCAGCGCATGGCATCCGAGGAGAACCTCACCATGAACGACGACGGACTGTTCGAAGTAGCCGAACCCGAATGGGAAGACATTCCCGTGACCGTCCGAGTCAAGGCGGCCGGCAAGTGAGCGCCAACGACGCCCTCGCCCGGGCGCTCGACTGGGACTGGCCCGCTGCACCACACGTCCCGAGCTCGGCCGAGTGCGTCGAGTCGGTCGTGCGAGATCTCGACGAGCTCGGATGGGTCATCGTCGATTCTGCTCAGGCTCGCAAGCTGGCGGCAATTCGCGACCTGCACACGCGCGACCAAGACGGCGAGTGGCAGTGCCACGACGCTGACTGCGACAAGTGCCAGCTCGGATACGGCCACCACGGGCCGATCTGCACGTACTGCTCAAACTCCGACCCGGACGACGAGAACGCAATCATCGTCTGGCCGTGCCCGACCGTGCAGATCATCGACGACGTGCCCGCGCCCGGCCTCCGAGGTGTCGAGTGAGCATCGTCGTCGGTATCGACCCGTCCCTCACAGCCGCCGGAATCGCCCAAATCCACGATCCTGCGACCGCACTCTCCCCGAACGTCCCAAAACTCGTCACCGTCGGCGAGAGCCGCCCGGAAGACGTGTCTCTAGTCGGGCGTGCCCTCCGCGTCCGCCGGCAACGCGACCGGATCCTCCGGAAACTCCCCGCCGGCACCCGAGCCGTCGGCATCGAACTCCTCCCACAGGTCAACCCCACACCCAAGCAGGCGAGCCTGTTCGTCGAACGCGGCGCGCTCATCCTCGAGCTCGCGCACTACCTCGCCGGCAAGGGCATCCCCGTCGTCGGAATCAGCGTGCAGGCGATCAAGATCTTCGCCACCGGCGACGGCTCCGCGAAGAAACCACAAGTCCTCGCCGCCATGCGCGAACTGTGGCCCGGAGCGCCGATCAACGGCGACGACAACCGATCCGACGGCCTCGCCATCGCAACCATCATCAGCCAGCACCTCGGCTGGTACGAGCCCGAACTGCCCTGCCACTACGCACCCCGAGTCGATTGGAGCCAACTCCGATGAGTGACGAGCTCATAACCGGTCTCGACGTGAACGCCGAATTGTGCACTGCTGCAGGCGTCGATCACGACTATCGGCCGCACGAGGTGCAGCACCCTGCAAACCCGAACCTCGACCGCACGTACTGGCGGTGCGTCTGGTGCCACGCCGTCTCCTGCGGCGACTACGGCGAGACCGACCCCTGCATCGAGCACTACCACCATCATCCGAAACCGCACCGCACCGCGGCCGGCGTCACGTGGCCGATCGGAGGAGATCGACCATGAGTAACCCCGAGCAGTCCGTCGAACGCATCGAGACATGCGAGCACCACCTCACCGCACTGGTATCCGAATCCGTCATCGGCTACTGCACACTGCCCGCCGACCACGCGAAATACGACCTACCGCACAGCACCAAGATTTCCTGCCAAGCAGCAGCCGCCGACGAGAAAACCACCGGCGTATTCGACGTGTCAGTCACATGGAGGACCCCCCGATGAGCAACCCGGAGCAGTCCGTCATCGACCAGATCGACGCCCTCATCGACGAGCAGCTCGACGCCGGCGAACCCATCGGCGGATACGACTACGACGACCCCGACTACCCCGAATGCCCGCGCTGCACACGGCAATGGCACGGCCTACCCGAGGGCAACTGCATCGGCTCCGGCATCGAAGGACCCGACACCCCGCCATGCCCACACTGCGGCCGGCAGTGGCATGCCGAGCCGGGCGGCTACTACGCGCGATGCCCCGGATCGACATTCATCGGGCCACGACGCCCCGGCCCGTTCGAGGAGGCCCGGGACGCCGACGGCTACCTCCCGAACGTCACCCGCGAGATCCAGACCCCGCTGTACACAGCACCACTCGGGACGCCACTGCCAACCGACGACGTATTCGACCTATCCGCGTGGTCGAACATCGGCGTCGTCGCACCACGACCCCGCTACACGCCGCCGCGTCGGTCACCGTGGGTCGACCTGCTCTATCGCAACCTCCTCGACCTGGCGAGCCTCCGCTCACAGATCGAAGCCCTCGGCGGCACCTGGGATGAAAGCTGGTCGACGCGCGACGCACGAGCACACCGCGACCAGCTCATGTCCGGCGCAGTCAGCGGAATGTCCGTCAACGAGGGAATCTCGTTCGCGTCGCACTTCGGCGGCCTGATGAACTACACGGAATCGCTGCACGGCCGCCCGTACGACTGGTGCGGCGGCCAGTCCGGCGCACGAACCACGTTCACCGAGATCGACGAGCACCGCGAAGCGTACGAGCGCATGTCGAAGATCCTCACGTGGACAAACCCGTTCCTGCCCAACGACTACGCTCAGCGTGAACCGCGCCCATGGCTGTACGTACCCCGGCGACGCGTAATCCCCGCCTACACGTACGAAGCCAACGGGTTCTACGTCACCTGGGACCGCCACGGCCAACGATCCGGCCTGAACTACCGCGTCACCGGCACCCTGCCCGAGTACGTCGACGCCACCATGGACACGACCGGGCCGATCCCGCCGAACTACCTCGACGCCGACCGCCAAACATGGACGGTCCGCCGACCACAACCCGGCCTGCCGAACCCATTCTCGGCGAGCTTCTTCTTCGACTGGGGAATTCTCGAGGCCACCTGGACCGTCACCGTCGGCGAAAACGACGCGAATCATATTCCGCCCGAAATCGCCGCGGCCACAACACCCGAGCAACCGCCCATGTGGACCGTCAACCCCGGCCGAGAACGCCGCCGCAACACCAGGAGACGACACCGATGACCTACAACGAAGCCTGGGGCGAGAACTTCACGCGCCACCCCGTCGACGGATACCTCGAAATCCCCGTACCTGATGACGTCGAGCTCGAAGACGTCGTTACCGCATTCCTGAAATTCCGCGGCCCGAAAAACTTCATCTTCACACCACCCACACGCCGCGAACGGATCCGACGCCGAATCCGCCGGATCCGCAACACACCACGCCGCTACCACGAACGACTCACCATCGCCGCACACGCACTCCGCGGCGACCTCGACGGATGGACACCCGATGAGTGACGCAGCGAAACGACCCACCGACGAACAGCTCACCGAGTGGTCGAACGAACCGTGGAACTTCCCGGTCTACTACGACGACGACCACGACGGATACCTGCAAATGATGGCTATCGAGCTCATCCAGGCCCGCGCCACCCTTGCACGTGTCCGAGGCCTCGCCCTGGCGCCATTCGAGTCCGTCCCGACGATCGCAGTCGCCCAAGCGATCGCGAAACGCCGATGACCGTCGAATGTGGCCGCTGCAGCCGCCCCGTCACCGACGGCTACCCCATGTGCACCACCTGCGCACACAACATGGCCACCGACCTCCAAACCATCCCCGAGCTCGTCGCAGAACTCACCGTCACCCGCGCGCGCCTCGACCGAATGGGCCGCGCACGCGCCGGCGGAAAAGACGCCGACACACAACTCCCCATCCGCCTCGACCGAAACGGCATGCCCGTTGACAGCAGCCTCCTCGACGTCCTCGACGACACCCTCCGACGCTGGGCCATCACCCTCTGCGACCGCCACGGCTTACGGCCCAACCGCCGCTACATCGTCGAGCTCGTCGACGAACTCCGCGCCGGCCGCAGAACCGACATAGCCGCAATCAGCTTTACCGCCGCCACCCCCGCCGAAATCGCCGCCGTCTGGCTCGCCCACCACCCCCACTGGCTCCGCACCCTCAACCAACCCATCGACAAGTACGAAACACTCCGCGCCCTCATCGCCAAAGCCCAACGCACCATCGACCGAATGACACCACTCGCATACCGCGGCCCCTGCGCCGAATGCGGATCCATCATGACCGCCGAGCAAGAAGCACCCATCGTCCAATGCGGTAAATGCAAATCGCTGTACGACGCCCGCGAGATCCGCGACGGCCTGATGGACCAAGTCCGCAACTGGAACCTCTCCCGATACGGCGTCCTCGAGCACATCGAGCTCATCATCGGCGTCAAGATCCCCGACGCCACATTCCGATCATGGGCCCACCGAAAGAAGATCCGCCCCCGCGAATGGCTCTGGCACGGCGAACGCTACGACTTCTGGATCCACCGCAACGCCGAAGCCCTCTACCGCGTCGGCGACGGAATCGAACTCGCCAAGCAATGGCAGAAATACCAACAACTCCTAACAGGGAATTACCCGCACAGCGCGTAAAACGCTGTTACGCAAAGGAACAAGCACGAACCCAATGCACGCGCGCACGCGCGCGAGGTGCAACAATGGTCCGCACGGAGACACCTGTATCCGAAAACTTCCCGGCAGTCGCCAGTCAAAGTCACCCACGGCACGGTCCTGATTTCCGTTACGCGCCCATTGGGAATCCAAGCAGAGCAACCCATCGGCCCCTGAGCACTTTCAGGGGACGCCGAGCTGCTGACGACTACCGGGAACCCCCTCACCGATTAAAACCGGCACACAGTGATTTTACTCAGCCCAATGCAACATCAACGGTCAAAATTTGACCGCGAATGTAACCCCACCGAGGAGCCACGCACATGGCCGACGAAAACACCTACCGCACCAAGCCCGAACACGTCCAAGCACTGCGCTGGACAGGAGACAACGTCAACGAAGCGAACGCCCCGCGCACGGTGCAGGCTCCAACGCCATCGTCGAACTGTTCATCCCCCTCCTCGACATGAACGATCACGAAGTCGCCCGAGACGCCGTCGGTGACACCAACCTCCAACGGCTTTTGCAGCCCGGAATAACCGGTGTTCTGTTCATGGACTTCGACTGCACATGGATCGGCGTGCAAGACGGTATGTGGCTCGTGTACAACGCCAACGGCATACACCCACTCACCGACCAGTCCTTCCAGGCCACCTACGAGAAGGCCTGACCATGGTCGAGCGCGGACAACCTTGGCGCTGCATCACCGACGGATGCACACGCGGCACCCACGACGAGTCCCGCCGCTGCACCGCATGCCGAGCCTCCCTCCGCGAACTCAACGAAGCATCGTTCGCCCGGTTCGAGATCACCTCCCATCGCTGATGCCACACGCACCCGCCCGCCTCTGCCCCAAGTGCTCGAAGGCCTTCACCGGCGCGCACTGCCCCCGCTGCTGGAAACCCTGGCGCGGATCCTCCTACGGCAACAGCGGCACCACCCGCCGACAACAGAAGATCCGCGAGAAGCAGCTCGCCGACCACCCCATCTGCCAATGGCCCGGATGCGCACGCCTCGCCGTCACAGCCGACCACATCCACAACCGAGCAGCAGGCGGCGACCTCTACGACCCCGCCAACTACCAATCCCTCTGCCAACCACACCACGACAACAAGACCCAGACCGAAGCCCGAGCCGGACGACAACGGAAGAAGCACCGATGACCAAGAACCCGCACACACAGACACTCGCGCAGAACATCACCGTCGACTACGACGCGAGCACAGTCGACGTCGACAACACACGCCTGCCATGGATGCTCGCCGCACCCGGCCCCATCGTCACCGCCAACGCCGACCCCGACAGCACCATGGGCACCGTCACCGTCTCCCTGTTCGCCGAAGAGATCACCGTCCGCGGCATCCCCACACCCGGAGCGGCCCGCCCCCACACAGGCGCCACCCACGTCCGACTCTGGGACTCACAGTGGAACCTCGTCGGCGACATCGACGAAGGCTGGCGCGCAGACGAACCACTCGTCATAACCCTCGGCGAGGCGCACCCCATCGCCAACCGAATCGTCGACGACGCCACCCCCGCCAGCCCGCAATTCGACTACAACCTCAGCGTCGAACGCGACGGCAACCGCATCACAGGCAGTCTCAGCGAGTTCCACCTAGTGCAAGGCCGACTCGGCAAGCACTTGGTCCTCCGATTCGTCGAAGGCTACTGATGCACTCACAGCCATCCCTCGCCCGCGAGACCGCAGCCCGCGCCCTCTTCGGTGCCGCGCTGGTGCAGACCGTCGCCAACAACGTCCACGCATCCCAACGCGAAGGCTTCATCGCAGACGTCCTCCTCGCCGCCACCCTGCCAAGCACACCCACCCCATAGGGGCGTCTGGATCACAACGCAAACAGCCAGCGGAGCCCGACTCGGTGGCGCTTCGTGTGCGCGCTCAGGTTGGGGCGCATGGGGGGTATCAACCCGAAGGGGGTCACGATGTCAGGTCCAGCGCAGGCGCCGGCGCAGCTCCGGTTGCTCAACGGCCGCGGTGAAGGCCTCGATTCGGGCGGCCGGAAGGTTGCGCCGCCGCCGGACTTCCGGCGGATCCCTCCGAAGCCGCCGACGTGGCTGTCCCGTGAGGCGAAGGCGGAGTGGCGTCGGATCGTTCCGGGGCTGTCGCGTCTGGATCTGACGAAGGAAGAGGATCGATCGTCGCTCGCCGCGTACTGCGAGACGTGGGCGACGTGGGTCGACGCGATCCGCCAGGTTCGGAAGAACGGCATCGTCGTTCAGAACCGCTCGATTCGGAAGGACGGGACCGAATCGGTATGGCAGACAAAGAATCCAGCTATGGCCGTCGCCGAGCGCGCCGCGTATCAGCTCCGAGGGTGGGCGCAGGAGTTCGGGTTGACGCCGTCGGCGGAGGGCAAGCTGTCCGGCGGAATGGGTCGGACCGAGGGCTCGACCGATGACGACGAAAACCCGTTCGCGTGACGTAGAGATCCCGGACGCCGATGAGCTCGCCGCACTGAAGATCTCGCCCGAGGTCGCGTTCTACCTGGTTTCGCGCGGTATCCCGCTGCCTGACTGCCCGCCGCTGATCAAGACACCCGAGCCGCGGGACGAGCCGGGAGCACGGTTCGACGTGGACCGGGTCGACAAGGTCATGAACGTGTTCCGCCGGCTCCGCCACACGAAGGGCCGCATGGCCGGCAAGCCGCTGATCCCGGACCCGTGGCAGGTCGCCTACATCGTGGCCCCGATCTTCGGGTGGATCCGGTACGACGAGGATCTCGAGCAGTACGTGCGGATCATCCGAAACGCGTACATCGACCTGCCTCGTAAGAACGGGAAGTCGACGATCGCCGGCGGTATCGGGATCTACCTGACCACGGCCGACGGTGAGGCCGGCGCGCAGGTCATCGCCGCGGCGACGAATAAAGCGCAGGCCGGGTTCGTGTTCGATCCGATCAAGGACATCTGCAAGAAGTCGCCGTCGCTCCGTCCGCATGTGAAGCCGCTCAAGGATCGGGTCACGCACCCGAAGACCGGATCGTATTTTCAGGTCGTCGCGTCGGTCGGTGACGCGCAGCATGGCGCCGACCTGCACGGAGCTGTCGTCGACGAGTTGCACCTGCACAAGACGTACGAGCTCGTCGAAGCGATCGAGACCGGCACCGGATCCCGCTCGCAACCGCTGATCGTGTTCATCACCACGGCCGACGAGGGCAAGAAGGACACCGCGTACGACCGGAAGCGGACCATCGTCGAGCAGCTCGCCCGCGGAGTACTCACGGACTCGTCGACGTACGGTGTGGTGTTCGGCGCCGAGGAATCCGACGATCCGTTCTCGGAGGAGACGCAGCGTAAAGCCAACCCGGGATTCGGTGTGTCGCCGACACGTTCGTTCCTGCGGACCGCCGCGAAGAAGGCGCAGAACTCGCCGATCGAACTGTCGTCGTACCTGCGACTGCACCTCGGGATCCGCACGAAGCAGTCCGCGAAGTACATCAACCTCGGTGCGTGGGATCGGAACGCGTCGATCGTCGACGAGGTCCGGCTCAAGGGCCGCGCCGCGTACGGCGGCCTGGACCTCGGCGCGACGTCGGACCTTACGTCGCTGTGCTGGGTGTTCCCGGACGAGGAGCGCGGCGGCTACGACATGTTGTGGCGGACGTGGATCCCGGAGGAGAACCTCGACTGGTTGAACCGGCGCACCGCCGGATCGGCCGACATGTGGGTCAAGCGTGGATGGTTGACGACGACCCCGGGCAACGTCGCCGATTATGACTTCATCCGGGCGACGATCCAGAAGGACCGAGACCAGTTCGACGTCCGCGAGATCGCGTACGACCGATGGAACGCAACACAGCTCGCGAACGACCTCGTGAAAGACGGGGCGCCGCTGGTCCAGATGGGTCAGGGCTACGCGTCTATGTCGTCGCCGACGAAGGAACTGCAACGCCTGGTGCTGCTCGGCACCGAGGAGAACCCGGTCACTCGGCACGGCGGCAACATGGCCGTCCGCTGGATGGTCGACAACTTCGCTGTAGCGATGGACGACGCCGGCAACGTGAAGCCGTCGAAGGCGAAGGCCGCGGACAAGATCGACGCCGTGGCCGCTCTCATCATGGCTCTCTCTCGCGCGATCGACGAGGTTCCGCCCAACGAAAGTTACTACGAGAACAACGATCTGATGATCGTGTGAGGGGTTCGAAATGGCCGAGGCCGTCATTATCGCCGCGTCAATCCTGGTGCTTGCAGCAGTGCTCGCGTACCGGGGCCGGCGCCGCGACGAGTTGCGAGACCTGGTCGGGGAGAAGGTCGTCGTGCAGCTCGAAGATGCGACGATCGTCGGCACTCTCGCCGGCACCGGCCGCTCGTATCTCGTGATCCGCAAGGCGACGGCCGGCGTCGACGCACCGAAGGCCGTCGACGGGCATCTCCGCATCGCTCGCTCGTCGGTTCGGTACGTGCAGGCGGTGGGTGACTGATGGCGGTATTCCAGACCCTCGGCGCCCTCGGCTCGCATTTCGAGCGGGAGTACGGCGCCGGCGGAGTCGAGGTGATGGATCCCGGGTTCCCCCTCGACGATCTCGCCGGCGAGATGAACCCCGGCCGCGCGTTCAGGAATCAGCCGAGTGTCCGCAAGGTGACGACGTTCATCGCCCGCAACATCTCGACGATCCCGATGCACCTGTTCGAGCGGATCGACGACAACGACCGCAAGCGCATCACAGACGGCAAGCTCGCAGCGATGCTGAGCCGGCCGGCGGCCGGGATGACACCGATCCGTTTCTGGCGGGCGGTCATCATGGATCAGCTCCTCTACGACCGCTATTGCGTCACCTGCCACGAGGACCCCGACACCGGCGAGCTTGTGCTTACCCGGCTACCCGCTCGCCGGGTCCGGTTCAAGGCCGACGAGTTCGGCAACATTCACACCGTCCGCTACAACACAAAGGCTGGCGAGCGGACGGAGTTCGATCCGGCGGACTGCATGTTCGACGTCGGTTACTCACCGCGCGGCGACAACGGGCTCTCGCCGATCGAGACGCTCCGCGAGATCCTCGCCGAGTCGTCGGAGGCTGTCGAGTATCGACGGTCGGTGTGGAAGAACGCAGCGCGGATCCCGCAGGTGATCGAGCGGCCGGCCGAGGCGAAGTGGACCGACGAGAGCTACAAACGCTTCAAGTCGCAGTGGGAGTCGTTCAAGAAGGGCGGCGGCGCCGAGGGTGGAACACCGGTCCTCGAAGACGGCATGACCGTCAAGGAGGTCACGTCGTTCCGCCCCAAGGACACCCTCGACTTGGAAGGCCGCAAGCTCACCGACGCCGAGACAGCCTCCGCGTACTTCATCGCCCCGGAGCTCGTCGGCGCCCGGGAGGGCACGTACTCGAACGTCGAGTCGTTCCGCCAAATGCTGTACCGCGACTCGCTCGGTCCGTGGATCTTCGCGTGGGAGCAGTCGATCAACGCGCACATCGTCCCGCGGTTCAACGACGGTAAGCCGCTGTACGTCGAAGCCAACATCGAGGCCAAGCTCAAAGGCTCGTTCGAGGAGCAAGCCCGCATCATGCAGTCCTCGATCGGCGGTCCGTGGCTCACCCGCAACGAGGGCCGCGCGCGAATGAACCTGCCGGCCATCGAGGGCGGCGATGAACTGATCACCCCGCTCAACGTTCTCGTCGGTGGGCAAGCCTCGCCGCAAGATTCGGCACCACCGACGACCGAGGAGGTCTGATGTACGTCAAGGAATTCCAGACCAAGGTGAAAGCCGCCGGCAGCGCAGACGGACTGAAGGACGGCCAGGTCCTCGCCGTCGTGTCGGTGTTCGGCAACGTCGACAGCTACGGCGACGTCGTCATGCCCGGAGCGTTCGACGAGGACCTCAAAGCGTGGAAGGAATCGGGCGATCCGATCCCGGCGATCTGGTCGCATGATTGGCGAGACCCGTTCTCCCACATCGGGACAGTCCTCGAAGCATCCGAGACCGAGAAGGGACTCGAGACGCTGTATCAGATCGACCTCGAGAACAACCCCAAAGCGGAGCAGGTGTACCGGCTCCTGAAGGGACGGCGCGTCACGCAGTCGTCGTTCGCGTACGACATTCTCGACGCTGGGTGGGTTGAGCGGGAGGACAAGGAAACCGGCAAGAAGTACGAGGTTTTCGAGCTCCGAAAGCTCCACCTGTTCGAGGTCGGGCCGACGCTGGTCGGTGCGAACCAGGAGACCGAGCTGATTGAGGTCAAATCCGCCGAGCTCGCCCGGCATTTCAAAACCGGCCGCGTCTTGTCGCAAACCAATTTCGACAGCCTGCAGAAGGCCTACGACTCGATCGGTGCAGTACTCGCGTCGGCGACGCCCGACGACAAATCTTCCGGCAGTACGCCGGATAGCAAGAACGCCCGCAAGACCGGCCACGCCGCCGACGACCCGGCCAGCGACAGCGGAGCTGATCCCTCCGCCAAGTCGTCCGCCCAGGAGTCGTCGAACGGAACCGCCCAGGCGCTCGCACGGCTATCACTCTCCGACTGACCACACGAAAGGGTCTTACTCGCAATGAATCTCAGGGCACTACTCAAGCAGGCGCTCGCACGTAAGTCCGAACTCCAGAAGATCGGCGGCGAACGCGAATTCACCGACGAGGAGCTGAAGGAGGCCGGCGAGCTCGCCGACAACATCAAGGAGCTCCGCGAGAAAATCGCGAAGCAGGACGAGATCGCCGCCAAGCTCAAGGGCATCTCGGACGACGCCGCCGACGCTGACTCGGACGACGACGATTCCGACGACAGCGGAGACGACGACGATAACGACGACCAGTCGACCGCCGACGCGGTGAAGAGCGGCCGCCGGATCGCAGTCCGGGACCGCAAGTCCTACGGTGAGCGGTTCACCAAGTCCGACCAGTTCAAGGCATTCAAGAAGGCGCACCCGTCGGGCGTCGGCAACGGCACGCCGATCGACACCGGCCGCATCAAGGTCGGCAGCATGGCGGACTACTTCGCTGGCCGCAAGGCGACGCTCAACGTCGACCTGGCGCGGATCCAGCCCGTGCGCATGCCGATGGTCGATCTCGTCGACCGGAACCGGTTGACGCTGCTCGACCTGATCGCCCGCGGAACGACCGGCGGCAACTTCGAGTACGTCCAGGTCCAGTCCGTCACCCGCAACGCCGCGATCGTCGCAGAGGGTGGACTGAAGCCGCTGTCGGACTTCCAGACCTCGATCGAGGACGCGAAGGTCTACACCTACGCAGACGGCTACGACGTCACTAACCAGCTCCTGTCCGACGGTCCGGCGTTCGCGTCGTACATGGACTCCGAGCTCGAGTACTCGATCGACAACGTGATCGAGGAACTGCTGCTCAACGGAACCGGTGTCAACGGCGTCCCCCGCGGACTGCTCAACACCACCGGCGTCCAGGAGGTCGACTACGCCGCCGGCGACGTCGCCGGCGGAGAGATCTCGCCGGCCGCCGCGATGGCGTTCGTGAAGGCCGCACGCCGCGGAATCACCCGCGTCACCCGCCGCGGTGTCGGCGGCAAGGTCGACGCCGTCCTGATCTCCCCGGAGATGGAAGAGGCGATCGACCTCCTGCAGGACGCCAACGAGCGGTTCTACGGGCAGGGCCCGTTCGGCGCCGGCCCCGGCACCCTCTGGGGCCGCCCCCGCGTCACCTCGGATCGCCTCGAAATCGAGCAGGGCATCCTCGGCGATTTCAAGCAGATCGCGCTCCTCGACCGCGAGGGCCTCACGGTGCAGGCCTTCAACCAGCACAAGGACTACGCGCAGCGGAACATGGTCTACGTCCGTGCGGAACTCCGGGCGGCGCAGGCGATCTGGAAGCCGAACCGTCTCGTCGTCATCGGTGCGGAGGTCTGATCGAGATGGTTGCACGCAAGCCGAAGATGGTCGTCATCGACGGGATCCGGTACCGGTCCGACGAGGCCCCGAAGCCAAGTCGGGTCGTTCCCGTCGTCGCAGAGGTCGAGCAGGAAGACGCCACGACTGTGCTGTCGACGACCGGCACGATCCCCGTATCGACCGCATCGGAGCCCACCGAGACCGAGTCGGCCGGCACCCCGCCCGCAGCCGGCGACGTGACCGAGGCTGACGGCGACACCGAGGAGGAGGCGACCGCGGTGACCGAGAAGTCGACCGAGGCAACCGAACCGAAGAAGGCGGCACCGGCGAAAAAGACCGCGCCGGCCGCACGGAACAAGGCCCGCCAGCCTGACGAGACCGGCGGCGCGGGCGCGTCGCAGGGAGTGGAGACGAAGTAATGACAGGAGCAGAGCCCACCGTGCTGGGGCCGATCGTCACCGTCGAAGAGTTCCAGGCGTTCACGGACGCTGAGGACTTCACGCAGTACCGACTCGACCAGGCAATCGGCGCGATCCGCGACTACTGCGGATGGCACATCGCCCCATCGTTCCGGCAGACGCTCGTCGTCGACGGCAACGGCCGGCGGACTCTGCTCCTGCCGTCTCTGCACGTCACCGACGTGCACCTCGTGTCCGAGTCCGGGACGATCCTCCGAATCGACGACCCGACAGAGACCGAAGTCGGCGACGTCGAATGGTCACAAACCGGCGAGCTCGTGAGCGGCCGGCCATGGACCGAACGGAAACGCGCCGTCCTGGTCGACCTCACCCACGGGTTCCCCGAGATCCCCGACGTCGTCATCGGCGTCGTTCTCGACATGGTCGCGCAGAACCTCGCGACACAGCCGGACGAGCTACCCGAGAAGATCGGGCCGTTCGAATGGCAGGGTTCGCAGGGAGGTACCGCATTGTCGGGTGCCGCCCGGGCCGCCCTCGCGAAGTACGTGGTCGGTGGTCGCGCGTGAGAGAACTCGTCACGCGCGTCCGCCGCGGTGGAGGCCTCGACCGATTTCAGAACCCGCTACCGGCCGACACGTCCCGCGTCCCACTGCACCCACACGCCGTCGAACCTGGCGCCAACGACGAATACCGCGACCGAGGCCGCAACGGCGAGACCGTCAAGTTCACCCTGTATTTCGTCGGCGCCGTCAACGTCCAAGACGACGACCGGATCGAGATCCGCGGCGAGGAGTACTCGGTGCGGGTCCTCGACTGGCGGTCCCCGCGGACGCGCCGCAGGGGAATGGTCGTCCTCGCATCGAACGAGAGTGGGTGATCGCATGGCAACCCCTCGCGTCCAGCTCAATCGCGCAGTCGTCGGCGAGATCCTCAAGTGGCCGTCGGTCGCAGCGCTCGTCAACCAGACGGCGCGGAGCATTGCCGGCGCGATCGAGGACGTCGACGAGGACGACATGGAAGTGCAGGAGTACAGCACCGACCGCTCCGCAGCGAGTGTGTGGGTGCCGGCCGAAGCGCAGGCCCGCGACGGTGCACTCACACGCGCCGCCGCGCGGGTCGGGCTCGAGGTGCGCCAGCGATGACCGAAGAGCTCCGCACCCCAGGGCAACTGATCCGCCCGATCGTCGAGTTCTACGACGAGCACCAGCCGAAGTTCGGCGCCGGAGTCACCGTCGGGCACGGGCTACTCGACGGGTGGACGACGGCGCATCCGCCGCACGTCGGCGTGTTCGACGACTCCGGCCCGATGGACTGGCCGATCACCACACAGCCGCAGCTCCGCGTGACTGTGTGGGCGGCCGGGTACGACGAGGCACGGCGCATCGCCGGACTCTGCCTCGGCCTGGTCCTGACTCAGCGCATCCCCGGAATCGCTCAGGTACTTCCCGGCGCATCATTGCTCGACGCCCGCGACTCCCGAACCGGTGGGCAGATGGTTTCGTTCACTGCCCGCACGCGAATCCGCACCGCGACGGTGTAATTCGCTCGATCCCCTGCCCGTCTCTCGGGTGGGTCGAACCCGCACATTCCCGATTCATCATCCCAACCCGAGAGGGGACTATTGCTGTGCGCAATCCCGACAACACCAAGATCTGGATCAACGCGTCCGTCCGTGTCGCGTTCGGTCTGACTCGACCCGACCTTCCGCTGACGATCGACGACGACTGGGACGAAACCGATTGGCCCGAGGTCGGCATCCTCGACGGCGAAGACGGTTTCGGTGAGGAACGCTCGTCCAACGAGACGAAGCATTACGGCTGGGGCATCGGCCTGATCCGCATCGGTACAAGTCAGTTCGAGCTCGCTCGGACGTTCTCGCCGTTGGAGAACAACGCCGTGACGAAGCAGATCATTTTCCCGGGCTCGACGGCGACGAAGGTCAAGATGCCCAAGCCCGTCCACGCGTGGCTTGCGTTCGAGACCGATTCGGATCTCGACGACAAGGAACGTCTGTTCACCACACGCCGGTCCCGTCTGTGGGTGCCGGCGAACAACCGCAACGAAACCGACATCACGAAGTGGGAAGTCAACGCGAACGTGTTCGCGGATGGCGCCGACGACGTGTTCGATCGCCAGGCATTGGAGGCCGCGTAGATCATGGCTGTACGAATCGAATACACGGAGGCACGCGGTAAACGTGAGGCCGGCGAGCAGATCGCCGTCGACGACAATTCCGCGAAGGTCCTCGTCGAAGACCTGAAGGTCGCGAAGTACCTCGACCGGGAGAATCCCGCCGACGAGGTCCCGGCCCCCGAGGAGCTGACCCCGGTCGCCGAGCAAGGCGTCACCGAGACGGTGACCGCGGACCCTCCACCGATCCAGACCGTCGACGGCGAGGTGGTCGAACCGGCCGCTGACGTCGTCGAGGACAAGCCCGCCCGCAAGCCGAGGGGCGCATAGACGACAGGCGGCGCGGGGTTCCTGTGCGGGTTCACCGCGCCGCCTGTCTCCCTCTCAGAGCCCGCACACCGACAGAAACGAACCCGCATGCCAGCAATCCCACCCGAGTCCGCGCTACGCGCCGCAGCGTTGCGCCTGGGGCTCGCAACCGACGACGCCGGCAACTACCCGCCGAGCATCCGTAAGAAGCTCGCCGCGGCCGTCGTCGAAGCCGACAAGGAACTCGCCGCGACCGCGAAGGCGCAGCCGAACGGCACCACCGCCGAGCAGCTCCTCGCGTTCCACGACGAACTCACCGAGTCCCGCCTGTCCGAAGAAGACGTGCGCGCACTCACCCTCGCAGTCGCACCGGCGCTCGTCCGCCGGCAAGGCCTGCACACCAAGCGCGCTGATGGATAGCGCAACGCTTGAAAGCGTGCGGGACCGCATTATGTCGAAGTGCCAACCAGGCACCGGCAAGTTCGCCGACTGCCTCGAATGGGTCGAGTACCGCGACAAGGACGGCTACGGCCGGACGACCGTTCGCGGGCAGAAAGACGGTGCGCACCGCGTCGCCTACCGCGTGCACGTTGGACCCATACCGGACGGCAAGCGCGTCCTGCACACCTGCGATAACCCGCCCTGCATCAACCCCGATCACCTGTTTCTCGGAGATCCTGTGGACAACACGAGAGACATGATGACGAAGGGCCGCAACAGAATCAGCCTCGGTGCACGCAACGGATTCGCGCGGGTCACTGAGGGGCAGGTGCTCGAACTACGCAGTCTCTACGCGACCGGTGCAACCACCTACCGCGAACTGGCAGCGAAGTTCGGTCTATCGATCGGCGGCGTCGCGGACATCGTGAAGCGCCGCAACTGGAAACACATCTGACGAAGGAGAACCCGCACACCATGACCACACGTAAGAGCACCGAAGTGATCGACGGCGAAGTAGACGAGCCGACGAACATCGCATCGAAGCGTGCACCAGCGAAGAAGTCGACGACGCGCCGCGCACCCGCCAAGCGCGCGCAGCCGCACAAGCCCGCCGGAGTGAAGCAGCCGCAGGACCACAAGAAGTCCGCCGCGCAGCGTGAGGCCGAGGGCGTCGAAACGATCACCGTCACGTGGGAGAAGCTCGAATTCGAGATCGTCGCCGACCCTGACGAGTGGGACTTCTGGACTGTCACGCAGCCCCTCGCCGCTGGCAATCACGCCGTCGGCCTGATCGGACTTCTCGGGCCGCAACAGTCGATGAAGCTCCGCGCCGCTCACCCACGCCTGACGAACCCGCAGGCACGCGACCTGTTCGAAACGATCAACAGGGCCGTCGTGGAGATGTCGACGGGAAACTGATCAACCTCCTCCGATTCCTCGAGGAACACGCGGATCTGGTGGAAGCGGACCTGTCCCGCTACCACCGGATCCGCTACTCGGATCGGTGGAGGTTCGACGAGGACGGTTGCCGGCGACTCACGATCCGGGAGATCTGGGTCAGAATCCAGGAACTCCCGCCGACGTCCCGAATCGTCAAGCACTACAACGACGGCAAGCCCCGGTGGACCGACAACGATTACATTCTGTCGCACATCTGGCAGGCCCTCACGCGGAAGAAATACCCGCTGACGCCGAAGCCGCCGAAGCATCTGCAGGGCGTCGACCGCCGCGAAACCGCAGACCGCGCGCGGATCCGCGCGAAACGCATCAAGGCGAAACGCAAACGCGAGCTGGCAGGCCGGAAAGGCCGCGGCACAACTGAATAGAGATTGGTGGTGGTCCCGTGTCGGACGCGATCGGTTATGTACCCCTGCAGATCATCCCGTCGATGCAAGGTATCGGCGGGAACCTCACAGCAGGGTTCGCGCCGTTCGTGTCCGCCGGCCGCCAGGCAGGACAGGACGCAGGCCGTGCCGCAGCTTCGGGCGTGGAGGCGGCCCGCGGTGACGTCGAGAAGGCATCCTCGGCGCTCGCGAAAGCGCGCGACAAGGAAGCCGACGCCGCCGGCAAGGTCCGCGTAGCCGAGGAGAAGGTCAACGAGCTCCGCGAACGTGGCATCACCAGCGGATCGCAGTACACCGCCGCAGTCGAGCGTCTCGCGACCGCGAACCGCAACGCGCTCCGCACCACCGAAGCCGTCACCCGCGCCCAGAACGATCACGCCGCCGCGGAGGAGCGCGCAGCCAACGCCACCGACGACGCCGAGCAGAGCACCAGTCGATTCCGGGAAGGCCTCGGCAGGTTCAGTAGCTCCATCGACGACAACGCTAAGCGCCTCGGCGCAATGGCGATCGCAGCCGCCGGCGTCGGATCCGCCATGGAACTCGCAAACCAGGCCATCGCCGCAGACTCGCAAAACAACCTCCTGACCGCGCAGCTCGGACTCGATCCCGCAGAATCGGCCATGGCCGGACAGCTCGCCGGTGAGCTCTGGTCGCAGAACTTCGGCGGCTCGATGGAGGACGTGAACACCGCAATCTCAGCGGTCGCGTCGACCCTCGGAAACTTCACCGACGACGGATCCGCCTACATCGGCGAGCTCACCAAATCCGCAATCGTCCTGTCGGACACCTTCGGTGTCGACGTCGCCGAATCCACGCAAACCGTGAACAACATGATCCGCAACGGATTCGCGAAAGACGGCGTCGAAGCGTTCGATCTCCTCGCCAAGGGAATGCAGTCCGTCCCCGCCGCAATGCGCGGCGAAATCCTGCCGGTCATGGACGAATACGCCGTGTCGTTCGCGGCCGCGGGTATGTCCGGTAGAGACGCGATGGGCGTCGTCGTGAACGCCGCGCAGGGCGGCCAAATCGCCATGGACAAGGCCGGCGACTCGATCAAAGAATTCATCATCCGGGCCACTGACATCGGAGACGTCGCCGCTCAAGACGCGATCAAAGGTCTCGGCCTCGACGCTACCCAGATGGCAACAGACTTGCTTGCCGGAGGAGAGGCAGCAGGATCAGCTTTCAATCAGATTGTCGGCGGACTGCAGAAGATCGAGAGCCCAACCGAGCAGGCCGCGGCGTCTGTCGCGATCTTCGGCACACCATTAGAAGATCTATCTAAGAACAAGATTCCCGAATTCCTTGGGCAGCTCGGCAACGGAGCTTCCGCGATCGGTGACTTCGAGGGGACCACCTCGTCGATGGGCGCCACCCTTACCGAGGGGCCGGCCGCTGGTTTCGAATCGCTGAAACGGTCACTTCAAGGCGGATTGATGGAGGGACTCGAATCCGCCGCTACATGGGTGCAGAACAACATCGGTGTCGCACAGGGCCTCGCGGTCGGATTGGGTGTTCTCGCAGCCGCCTATGTCGCGGCGCGCGTCGCAGCGGTCGGCTACGCCGTTGGGCAGGGGATCGCCGCTGTCGCCTCAGGATCCGGCGCAGCAGCGCTGGCAGGAAACACCATTGCACTGGGCGCCTACACCATCGCATCGGGAATCGCGCGCGGCGCGACAGCGGTCGCCACTGGTGTGCAGTGGGCTTTCAACGCTGCACTATCCGCGAACCCGATCGGTCTCATTGTCATCGCGATTACAGCTCTCGTCGGTGGCCTGATCTGGTTTTTCACCCAGACCGAGATCGGGCAGAAAATCGTCACCGGCGCGTGGAATGCGATCAAAACCGGGTGGGATTGGCTGTACGGCGCCCTGTCGACCGGGATCTCCGCTGTCGGTGACGCCCTCGGTTGGATGGGCGACAAGGCCGGCGAGGTGAAGGACTGGATCGTCGGCAAGCGGAACGACATGGTCGGGTTCGTCACCAGCCTCCCGGGGAAGATCTCCTCGGCCGCGGCCGGAATGTGGGACGGAATACAGAACGCGTTCAAGGGCGCGATCAACTGGATCATCCGCGCGTGGAACTCCCTCGAATTCCGTATCCCAGGGTTCTCCGTGGGACCGGTCAAGTGGGACGGATTCACCCTCGGGCTGCCGGACCTGCCGTACTTCCGTGACGGCGGTCCGGTGTCAGGTCCGGGCACCTCGCGTAGCGACTCGATCCTGGCTCGGCTGTCGAACGGTGAGTTCGTCGTCCCGGCACGGGGTGTCAACGACGCGACAATGCCGCTCCTCGAAGCGATTCGAGGAGGGTGGGTGCCGTCGCCTGGATTCCTCCACGCGATGGTCGGCGGGTTCGGTGCACTCGCCACTCGAGGCGAGTACGACGGAGCACTGTCGAAGGTCGGCATCGAAGAAGATCACCCGATCGTCTCCGGTGTGCTGGACCTCCGATCGCTCCTCGGATTCGCAGACGGCGGTCTCGTCACGGCCGACCAGCTGAACAAGTTCCCCCGCGAAAACGGTTTGGAAGGAGCGGTTTACGACTGGGGCGGTGTCAACTGGGGCGATTGCTCGGGCGCTATGTCGGCACTCGCGAACTTCGCAGTCGGACGGGATCCGTTCGGTTCGAGGTTCGCGACGGGCAACCAGGCCGAGGAGCTCGCCGCGCGCGGGTTCAAGCCTGGTCTGGGGCCGGCGGGTTCGTTCAACCTCGGTTGGTACAACGGCGGACCGTACGGCGGCCACACGGCCGGAACCCTGCCCGACGGAACGAACGTCGAGATGGGTGGCGCACGCGGTGACGGTCAGGTCGGTGGCATGGCTGCCGGCGCGGCCGACTCGATGTTCACCGATCACGCGCATCTGCCTCCTGAGTTCTTCCTCGGCGGTGACCCGAACGTGTCGGGTGGCGCCGGTGGTGGGTCGTTCGCAGGCATGCCGTCCGGTTCGGTCGGCAGCGGAGGCTCGCTGTCCGGCGGCGGCGGTGGTGGTGGAGCAACGGGTATCGGCGGCACCTTCGGTGGCGGCAACGCCGGCGAGGTGAAGATCGCCGGCGGTGACGCGCAGCCGGTGTGGGTCACGAACTGGCCGGCATCAGGTGGTTCGTTCTCGGCTCCGGTGGATCCGATGGCCACTGACGGTGCGCAGATGAATTCGACGTCTATCGCCGACGTCGCTCCGCCCGACAGTGCTCCGCTCGGTGGCGGGTCCGTGGATGAGCAGTACCAGGGGCCGACCGGTGAGGACGTCGGGGCGATCGGGACGGACTTCGCGAAGGCGAACGTCGACCAGTTCCTCTCGGATCTCGGATTGTCGTCGAGCCCGGGCGGTTTGCTCGGCGGTCTCATTGCGGCCGTCGACGAGCTTCGACCCATCGTCGAGGAGCACGTGCACTACCACGTCGACAGTGCACGAGAAGCGGTGCGCGAGCACACATCAGCGCAGCGCGAGAAGGCGCTCGGCTACAACACCGGACGGAGGGGATAGCGCCCGTGTACATCGACAATCGGAAGAGCAAGACCGTCATCGAGTACGAAAGCCCTGACGGTCAATGGTTCACGCTCACGGGCCCCAACGCTGGGGACCGGGGCGTGATCCTCACCTCCGACATCGAGAATTTCTACGACGTCGGTATGGAGTCGATCTGGAATGAAACCGCGTTCGGGCGCGGTGCTCGCTTCGGCGGGCACCGCGTACCGGCTCGGCGGATGAAATTCTCGGTCGATATTTCCGACTACAACGGTCTCGATTGGGAGACCAACGACTCGGAGTGGGGGAAGGCCTGGGCGATCGACCGGCCCGGGAAACTGTGGGTCACGAAACGCAGGTCTCGACGGTGGTTGACGGCGCAGCTCGAAAAGGAGCTGCTCACCAAGTTCCTCGACGACCCGGAGCAGACACAGGGCGAAGGCTGCATCGTCTCCACGATCTCCGGGGACCCGTACTGGTACTCGGATCCGTTGCGGTACAAGTGGACTTCGCCGACGTCGACTCTCGCTCTCGACGCCACAACGGAGACGGGATACAAGCAGAACACCGACCTGCTCCGCAGGGTCCGCAACAACTCGTGCATCGAGACGTGGCCCGTGTGGCAGATCATCGCCCCCGGCATTCCGACGGTCCCGGACTGGTCGTTCGGTGACAATCGCGAAAACCGGGCCGTCGAAGACGCGCACCGCAACGTCGAGCTCGCCGAGCTCGTCGCCGGCGAGCACCTCAGGATCGACACCGACCGGGCCGCGTGGGGCGGCATGTACAACACCGCCAGCAAGACGCCCTACTCGTACCGGATGAAGATGATCCAGTTCTGCTACCCGTTCCCGAAGGGCATGGGGCCGATCGACTTACCCGTCTCATTCAGCAAAGCACCGGCAGGCGTGTCGATCGAACTGATCGTGCCTCAGCCGTGGCCCCGGCCGTGGGGAGGGCAATCATGACAGCAGCAGCAGTCGTCGACGACCTCGACTACGACCGGATCTTCGAAGAGATCACGGACAACCTCAAATCGGACCAAGAGCGTCGGCTACGGCCGGCGCTCGTTCGTTTATGGGACGGCGATTGGAACCTCCGCGGCATCTGCACCCAGGAGAACGCCGCCTCGTTCCAACTCATCGACAACGAAACCGGCATCGGGTCAATCGAACTGCCCGAGGGCTACTACCTGTCGGACTGGCTCGTCGACGTCGATGCCCGCGGCACGACGAACGTGTTCATCACCGTCGACAAGGACGGTCTCCGCTGGTCGGGGATGATGGAGGAGTTCGAGCTCGTCCACGACGAGATCGGCAAGTCGTTCGTGAAGGTCATCTTCAAGAACGACTACGAACACCTGAAACACATTCTGGCGTGGTCGAATCCGTGGCTTCCGGCCGAGGTGCAGTTCCCCCGCCTGTGGCTCGCGTTCGGCTCCGCGAAGTTCGTCTGCAAGACAACGCTCCTCGCGAACATCATGCGGCTCGAATCGTCGGCGTGGATGCTGCCGGACAATCCGCTCGACGCATCGCAGTGGTTCAACTTCAACCAATCGACGTGGAGCATGGTCGTCAAACCGACCCTGCCCGGTGAGGTCGATCGGTCACTGCCGGCGCTGTGCCACTCCCGATTCAAGACAATCCACGAGGCGACCCGGAAGATCGTCGCCGACGCGCAGTTGTCGTGGGTCGCGCGCCGTTACCTCGAAGGCGACCCGCCGCCGTGGCCCGGAGCGAAACTCCGTCACGGCTGCCTCGTCTGGGACCTTGTCGACAAGTCCGGGTTCAACACCGGGACGTCGTTCCGCGGCAACATCTTCTCCGGCATTTTTTCGGAGATCCTGAAGATCGGCTCGGATGGTCTGACGGAGAACGTCGAGCAGATCCCCGACCCGAACGTCCCCGATTCGTACTTCGAGCCGAAGCACCGCGGCACGCACCCGTCGATGCCCGCTGTCGTGTTCTACGAGTCCGAGAAGACCGGCACGTTCCGAACGTCGTTCAAGCACAAGCCCGCAACCGATATCCAGTCGGTCGCAGGCGGGTCGTCGGCACCCGGCGTCAACGAGGCCATCAAAGCGGCAGTGACCATGATCGGCGATCTGACCGCGATGATCCCCGGTGTCCCTCCACTCGGCGGGGTCGCGGACGCATTGTTGGCTCCGCTGTACACCGATGTGTTCTTCGCGTTCGGGGCCTGGAAGAGCCCGCAGCGCGCGCAACGGCTCGGGTGGTCGCACTACCACGAGAGGTTCGCGCAGGGCGCCGACAAGGCCTACACCCTGGCGTACGTCATCGCTCAGCGCGCGGCGATGTACGAGTCCCGCGAGCAGACACGCTGCACCTTCACGATCACCGACGGCAGCCCGTGGCGTATCGGTGAACGCGGGTTCGGTGACTTCTCGATCGGCGATCGCGTCGGATTCACCATCCGCGGCCCGAAATCGCTGTACGGCCGCATCTTCGTCGAGCAGGTATCCGAGCTCACCCTCGCGTGGGATCGGAAGACGACGCCGGCATGGCAGATCAAGATCGGATCCCGCGAACCCGAGGATCCGATACTCCGCGCATTCCAAGACCTACAGGACTTCTTCGGGATTCTGCAGGACCTCGGTGTGCTCTAACCCGTCAATCACTCACGCACAGGAGAGATTACGCATGACACAGCCCGCCCTGCCGACACCGGAGAACATCGATCCGGACAACCCGCGGCAAGCACTGCAGCCTGTCCTGATCGATCTGCCGATGATGGGTCAATCGATCACGCCACCGATCGACGGGCCCGAGGGTGGCACGATGGGCAACTGGTCGGAGACGCTGTACGAACGCGGTGTGCGGTGGCATCCGGAACTGGCGACGAAGAAGTTCCGGCCACCGCCCCGCGGCCCGCAGCACCTCATGAACTACACGTCCGGGTGGGTCGACAAGGACGAACCGGACCCGGAGCCCACCGAGCTCGTCGACCTGTCGCAGTTCTCGGCGTACGAAAACCAGTTCCACGCCGAGCAGCTCTACAACATGGGCATCAGTCACGACCCCGGCTCGGCACCGAAACTCGCCGAGCCGGCCGTGCGGAACGGGCCGGCGTTCAACCCGAATGAGCACAACGTCAACTACGTCCTCGGCTATCTGGACAACGTGGCCCGCAACGGTGACGAGGCCGAGATCCGGCGTGTGCTAGCGCTCGAGATGACGTCGAAGAAACCGCGGACGTCGATTCTCAGGAAGTACCCCGGGAGGTAGCAAAATGACAACAGGTGCACCGGGAGTCCCGGTACCCGGCGGCTCGTACACCGTCCGCCCGGGTCAACGATGGGGCCAGGACGAAACACCCGACGGCGTTCGACAGAAGACACGAAATCCACCGCTCAACGGGTACGGCAGGGCTCAGGACAACCTTCGTGGAGAGGGTGGCCTACTTGGCCAAATCATCGGCGCGTTCACGGGCGGCAAGTTCTTCAACCTCGGCGGCGCATCGACGTGGGGCGGCGAGATGGACGAACGCGTCACCGAGCACGCCGGATCGATCGAGGGAATTGAGGCCCGTGTTACTGCGCTCGAAGAGGGCGGGACCCGCACCGTCTACAGCTCGAACGGTGTGTGGACCAACCCGGGGACGGGGTCTGTCTTTGTGGCATGCATCGGGGGCGGGCAGGCTGGCGAAAACACCATTTCCAACAGACCAGCGGCGCCAGGGACGCACGGCGGGTTTGTCGCACGCGAGATACCGTGCTCCGAGCTACCGGACACTGTCCCAATCACTATCGGTGCGGGCGGCACAGGAAACTTCCAGTACGGCGGAGTGACGTCCTTCGGCACCTTCGTAACCAGCATTCCCGGAACACCCGGGGCAATCCTCACGACGCAGGGAGCTCTGAACTCAGCCTCATCGCCAGGCGTGGGCGGCGCCGGAGGGTCCTGGGACAGCGTCAATGGCGGCGCGGCGACCCTCGCTATGCCTGGAGGCGCGACACCACTCGCTGCAGGCGGCACAAGCGGACAGAACAATGCGTCGTCGATGGCCGCGCTGACGGGAGGACCCGGCGCGTCTGTCCCGGTGACGTCGCCAACCCCCTGTGGCGGCGGCGGCGGAGGTGGCGGCGGCTACAGGTCGGCCGCATTCACAGATCCCGGGCCCGGCGGCGCAGGTGGGGCACCCGGCGGCGGAGGCGGCAGCGCGGGTAGTAAAGGCGGCGCCAACGGGGCCGCAGTGGCATCTGGTGGTCCTGGAGGGAATGGCCGCATGTACATCATTCACAAACCGGGAGCCGCAACATGATTGCAACGCTCATCGCGTCAGAGCTCGCCAACTGGAACAGTGACGCGCGACTCTATCGCGCGGAACCGGCGATTGACGGTCACCACTATGTCGTCGTCGAAACATGGCCCATGAGCAAGCAATTCGACGCAGAAACCCACGTGTACGCGGCTTGGCCGAACGGCGGCGCGGTAGCGCACCCGGACGGAGGCCTCTCGCCGCAACGCCGCTACATCGGCGTTTTCTCGCACGACGAAGCTCTAGCCGAGCTCGGCTACCAGGTCGTCGAACCCACACCCGCACAGGAGGACTGATGCGCACAATCTCACGGACGCAGGTCGACGCGACCCGCGCCTACATCTGGTCGAAGAACGGCCTGCCCTACGCGTACGGCGGCAGCGGCAACCCCGGCGGTGACTGCTCCTGGTTCGCGTTCGCTGTCGCAGCGCACGTGCAGGGCATGAAAGCCAACCGACGCTACGGTTCCACCGAGAACTGCAACCGCCCCGGACGGTACGGCGCCACCGCAACCGGAGACGCCGCGCAGCTCGGACTCATCCACGTCGCGAAGGCCTCCGACGTCCCCGCGAACGCACTCGTGAAACTCGGGTTCATGCACGGCGGAGGCGGCTACAACTCTCACGTCGCCGGCACATTCGACGGCCTCAACTTCGAGTCCCGCGGCATGTACCGCAACGTTTCCGGGCACGTCGTCGCCGGCACTGCCCGAGCATGGAACGACCCACTGTTCCACGACTTCTGGTACCTGCCGGCCGTCGTCGGCGCCGGCAACCCCGACGACTTCCCGCTGCCCGCTGGCTGGTGGTACGGGCCGAAGGAAGGGCCCGAACAGTCCGTGTCCGGGGAGGCCGGCGAACCCGAATACCAGATCGCCGGGATCCGTCACATGCAGGCGAAGCTCGGGATACCGCAGACCGGCCGCTGGCGTGACGCCCAGCCCGCGATCTCGGCGCTGCAGCGCACCGACCCGACGCTCACGCCGGACGGCACCGTCGGACCGAAGACGTGGGCGCTGATCATGCGCCTCGGAACACCCACCACACCAGGAGGAAACGCACCGATGACACCAGCAGAAGCCGCCGCACTGCAGTGGGGCGCACCGCACAAGGTCCGCCAGCAGTCACCCGAGGGCCGCAACTACGTCAACGTCAAGGACGGCGAGATGTGGGGCCGCGCCGGCCTCGCCGACGTGTGGAACGAAGTCGTCTGGGACGGCTACAAGTCTCACGTCGAGGGCGACGACCGCGCGGCGTCGCTCGTGTTCTGGGTCCTCGAGACCCACGCCGAAGCCGTCAAGACACGCGAGCTCGTCGAGTCCCTGCAGGCCCGGTTCGCGTCCGGCGACACCCGGCAGCAGCCCGCCGAATCCGTCTGACCCCAGCATCCACCCTGCACAACTCAACAGAGAGAAGCGAACAATGCCTGATTCCGAAACCACGGTCACCGTCCACGCCGAAGTCGGATCGATCTCGATCGACACCCGCGCGTTCTGGCTCGACCTCCTCGACCGCGGCGTCAAGACGTTCCTGCAGAACGTCCTCGTGTTCCTCGGCGCCGGCGCGACCCTCGTGTCCGTCGCGTGGCCGGCGGCCCTGTCCGCAGCCGGCCTCGCGACACTCGTGTCCGTGCTGCTCGCGTTCGTCGCGTCAACACAGCTCACGTCCGGCAACTTCCTCATCGACCTCGGTGACCGCGTCGCCCGCACCTTCGCCGGCAGCCTCGTCGCCGCGATCCCCGCGACCGGCGGGTTCGCTGACGTCGCATGGAAGGACGCTCTTACAATCGCCGCCACCGCAGCGGTCATCTCCGCTCTGACCTCACTTGCGTCGTTCAACATCGGTGCCACCAAAGGACTCCCGTCGACGGCACCCGTCGCACTGCCGGTAGTGGTCGACGTCGAACCTGAGACTGTCACCGACACCGAGTACAACGCGGGCACCCTCGGCGAGCCCGGCGGCCCGGTCCCGTACGACGACAGCGGCCGCCACTCCGCGGACAACTGATGCTCGGCACCCGACTGGCGGCGGGAACGGCCGGAATCATGGGGATCTGCGTCGGCGCGCTCTACCTCGGGCCGTCGCAGCTCGTCCGCCGCCCACTCCCACCCGACCAGATCAACCTCGTCGTCTACGTCGAGCAAGCCGGCCCCTGGTGGGTGCTCCTCTTCGCACTCACCGGGCTCTGGCTCATCGTCTGCGCAGTCCGCAAAACCGGATTCGTCATCGCGCACGGACTCTCCGTAATCGTGTGGATCTTCTACGGCGGCGCGATCTTCGCCGGCGCCTGGTTCTCCGAACCACCGACACCAATCCTCGCAGCCACCATCGCGGTATTCGTCGGACTAATGAACGCTGCACTGGCCTTCGGTGCAGCAGAGAGGGGATATAGGTGATTGCGCTCCTCGCGTCGTCGGTGACTATTGCCGCAGAGCCCGTACTGACAGCCGAAAACGTCGGCGTCGCATCGGCACTCATCACGGCGATATTCGCCGGCGTCGCGACAATCATCGGAGCTCGCAGCCGAAACAAGCTCGACGCCCTCGCCCAAGCGATCAAGGAACGCGACGAAGCCCGCGAGGAACTCGCCGCCGAAAAGGAAGCCCGGAAGGTCGACCGCGCCGAAATGCGGGCCGATCACGACGTCGAGATCGACCGACTCCGCGGCCGGGTCCGCGAACTCGAAGCCGACGTCGACGATCGCAACCGGCGAATCAACAAACTCGATCGACTCGTCCTCGCCTTCCGCACCTACGTCGCCCGCCTCACCGGCCGCCTCGCCGACAACAACATCGCACTACCCGACAAGCCCGACGACCTGAGAGACGAGTAGGAGGTCCCACCCCATGACGACCGGACTCGGATTTCAACCACCACGCGGGCTGCCACTGCACCTGTCCGCGCAGCAGGACTTCATCCACGAGGAGGAACACCCGACGACGCAGTGGCCGGCGGGCACCTCGGCGCGCATCGTCTTCGCCAACGGTGGCCCCGTCTGGTCCGCGACCGTCGCCGGCAGGTTCATCACCTGGCGCGTCGAATCGACCGGCACCACAGCGGTACTCGTACCCGACGGCACCGAGTACCGCGCTTACCTCACCCTCCCGCGTGAAGGCGGGCTCACCGACGACTGGCTGTGGTTCCTCGGCCAAGTCCGCCGCACCGACTGAAAGGCTCCACAGCAATGCCACTGACACCACAGACCCGAGAAGACATCGCGATCTACACCGGCACGATCGGCACCTGGATCTCGCTGCACACAGCCGACCCCGGCACCTCCGGCGCCAACGAAGCCACCGGCGGCGGCTACGCCCGCAAGCAGACGACCTGGACGGGCGGCGCAGTCGACGGCACCCTCGCAGGATCCGCCGTCACCATTCCCGTCGCGGCCGGCACCTACGCGTGGGCCGGGATCTGGTCAGCTCAGACGGGCGGACGATTCGTCGGATCGATCCCCATCGCGTCGACGCAGCTCGGCGCCACCGGCGAGATCGTCGTGACACCGACGGTCAACGCGACCGGGTAACGGCGATGCTCGCCACCCTGCCCGCGCCGACACGGAACGGTGGAGCACGGCTGCCGGCGGTGTCACGTGGACGAAGCGGTCCACCGACACCGTCGCGGCGCGTCCTGTACGGCGACGTCCTCCCACCACTGCCGGCGCTGAGGTTCCAAGTCGCAGCGGACTTCGCCGTCGTCGTCAGGCAAGAGGTCGAGCTCCGGGTCGTCGCCCGCGTCGCAGCAGTCCTGGCGGTCGACGTCGACGCCTCGGCGACTGCACGCGCGGATGGCGGCACGAAGGACGTCGACGCAGACCTCACCGTCACCGTCACCGTCTCGGCGACCGTCCGCGTCCGGTACCGGCGCACAGCGGCCGTGAACGTCGCAGTCGACGCCTCAGCGCGCGCAACGGCACTCGCACGCGCAGACCTCGCACTCAATGTCACAGCGGCCGCCACGCAGTACGCACGCGCCAACGTGGCGGCCGCGCTGAACATCGCTTCGACAGTGACAGCCGAGATCGTCGCGATCGGCGGATCGATCCCCGTCGACGCCGTCCTCAACCTGGCCGTCACACCGTCGGCCACAGCGCTCGCACGGATCTACCGCGCCGCCGCCGCGACCGTGACCGTCGACGCGACAGCGGAACGACTCATCCGCATGCGCGCCGCAGCGGTCCAGGACGTGGCGATCGCGGCGACCGCGACTGTCCGGGTTCCGGTCAAGGCCGACCTCAACATCACAGTCACACCGACAGCTACAGCGCGTCTCGCCTTCGACAACAGCGGCATGACGAAGAACGGAACCCAGCTCGTCGCGTCCACGTCGTCGTCGGCGATGGCGTACACGCTCCTGACGCCGTGGTCGATTCGCGCCGGGTTCGGCACGACGCTGATCGAGGACAACGGCATACGCGTCCCCGCCGGCGTGACGGTGAACATCACGTACCGGGTTCCGTTCGACGCCCAGCCCGGGCCGTCGAACTGGACGTACTCACGGTTGACGAACGACGGCGTCGAGATCCCCGGATCCGTCGTCTACAACACCGGCTACAGCACCGCGGGGGCGATCACCCTCACAGGTCTCGTCGGCACTGGCGGCATAGTTCGCGTCGAGGCCCTCGGCAACGGAACCGCTTCGCGCCGCACGGTCACGGCTGATGCGTTCCTCGAGATCATCCGAGCATGACGAAAGCGCCCCACCCTCAACCGAGGGTGGGGCGCTTTCGGCGCGTCTGCAGTTGGGTCTAGTCGCCGCGATAGATCTCCCGGCTCGGACGTCGCGCCTTCGCGAGCTCGAAGGACACCACTCCGCCCACAGCTCGCACTGACTCAACGACAACACGGACAGCTTCACGTAGTCGGTTCATGTCCAGCACCGTACCTTCGCCTCATTTCGCGTCGTGGATCTGCTCTTGGGGTTGCCTCCGGCCCGGAGGCCCCGCCCCCTATCGGGGGGCGAGGCGGGCGAACATTGCGGTGCAGAGTTCGCGTCCGGCGGTGGCGTGCTCCGTCTCGGCTGCTGTCCGGGCGTTCTTGGCGGCGGCGTCGAGGTCGGCTGCTGCTCGGTAGAGGAAGGTGGTGAGGCGGGCGGCGGTGCGGGGGGCGGTGGTGTTCATGTTGTCTCCTTGTTTCTGTTTCCCTGACAACAAGAACATTACCGTGTCATACGGATAAGTGCAACACCTATCAACAACTGGCAGAACGTGATTCGCACGGCGCCAACGAAGAGGTATATATCCGTCCGGAACTGGGTTACGATCACGCCCATGACCAAGCGCTACCTATCCAAACGGCAGTTCGCCGAACGCATCGGAGCCGCCGACCACACACTCAGCGGATACAAACTCCCATCACCCAACGTCACCATCGGGCCCGTCAACGACGACGGCACCCTGCCCCGAGGAACCGTGCAGGGCTGGACCGAGGAGCGCATCGACGAGTGGCACGCCAACCGCCCCGGCCGCGGCGCGCGAACAGACATCAAACGCTAGACACGACAAAGCCCCGACGGGACAAGGAAACTTGTCAGGGAAACCCAACCCGTCGGGGCTCGTCGAGCGTACAGGGCAACTAGCCGAAGTACGCGTTCGCGATGTTCCACGATGCAGCGCCGATGCCAGCGCCGGCGAGGCCGCCGATCACGGCGCCTGGGATGGCGCCGACGACAGCGAACGGCAGGCCTGCGAGGCCGCCGAGCACTACACCAATCGCAGCACCTATCCCGGCGCGGGCTTCGAGGGTGTCGCCGGGGGGAAGAGCAACCGGGTTGACCTGGACACTGCTACCCGCGGCTGGTGCGGGCAAGGGCTCTGCGGCGGCGACGGACGCGCCACCGAACATCAGCATGACGGCGGCGATGACTGCTACTACGGCTTTCACTGAAGGGGTCACTTTCTTGGGTCGGACAGTAACGACTCAGTAAAGCAGACCGCCTTCCCGGATTGCCCTACTTCGCGTCGTCGATCTGCTGCTGTGTCGGCCAGCCCGCGCGCAAGCACGCTTGCTCGAACGTGCCCGTTCCCATCGGCCAGCCCTCGGCGTTCGTGTTCGCTGCCCGGGCCAGCACCTCGCCGGCGTCCTTCAAGTCGGGGCGTGACTGTGCCGCCCACTCGTTCACCGTCCGCGCGAACTCGACACGCGAGCTCGTGTCGTCGGCGTCCACGTCATCGCGGCCGTTGATGTAGTCCTCACACGCGAGGAACTCCGCGTCGCTCATCCCGTTCGCCTTCGCGAGATCCTCGGCAACGCTCCGATCCGAGCCCGAGGAGCATCCGGCGATGAGCGTAAGTGCGGCAAACCCGGCCGCGATAAATGTCCGTTTCATGCGCCGACCGTAACCGACGCGGTACTACGTTGGCACGTTCGCCTTGCGCGTCGCCGTCTGTCGCTTCTTCATGGCCGCCAGACCGGCGCCCAACCTGTCGACGTCGCCGGCGCCACGCCGTGCGCTGTGTGCGACGTACTGAGTCGTGGTCGCCAGGCTCGAATGTCCGAGCGCGTGCTGCACGTCTCGGACGTCGGCCCCGAGATCGCACAGTGCGGTCGCGAAGCGGTGACGGAGTGTGTGCAGCGTGTACGGCAAACCGACGCCTGCGAGGTGGCGAGACGAAACCTGGGAGACCCGATGCGGTCGGAGCACCTCGCCGTCACGTCCCCGGAACAGCCGACCACGCTGGTAGCTGATGAGTGCGAGCTCGGCGTACACCTCGGGTGCGATCCGCACGACCCGCTCGTAGCCACCCTTGCCGTGGACCTTCAGGTAGGCGCCACCGTCGTCGGCCTCGCGTAGATCCCCGCGGTCGATTCTGCTGATCTCTCCGGCACGGAGTCCGCTGTAGCCTGCCAAAAGAAACCAGCAAAACAGTTGATGGTCGTGACGCGCAGTGGCTAGCGCAACCTCGAGATCCTTCTCAGGTATCGGCCGAGGAACACGTGGTTTGATCTTCGGCATCACGAGGTTGCGGGTCGGGTTGACCGTGATGTGGTCCATGTCCGACAGCCATTCGTACAGGGCCCTCACGTGAGACGTGTAGGTGGCGATGCTCGATGTGCACACGCGAAGACTCCTCTGCCAACGGTCCAGATCCTCGTACGTCGCGTCGACCATGGGCTTGCCGATGTAGTCGCTGACGCGGCCGAGGATGCGCCGTCTCTGATAGATGGTCTCTTCGCTTGCGCCTAGTCGGCGGAGGTGTGCGAGGTGTCCGGTGATCGCTGAATCGCTCATGTCTAAACCTTTACCTGAGGATTTTGACGTCACACCAGAATTATTTTCCATCGTTTCCACATCGTGTCCCGCGGTGGAAGGGGCGCCCTGAGCTGCGGTTTTTACCGAGCAGGCGTGTTGTTGGATCGTTATACCGGCGAGTATTGTGCAGACGAGAATTACCGTTACCGGAAGGAACACACATGAAGCGCTCCCTGTTCGAGGACGACCACGACGCGTTCCGCGAATCCGCCCGAGAATTCGTCACCCGCACGATCGCGCCCCGAGAAGAGAAGCTCATCGAGCAGCGCTTCATCGACCGTGACATCTGGCTCGAAGCCGGACGCAACGGCTTCCTCGGCCTCGAAGTACCGGAAGAGTACGGCGGCAGCGGCGCCGACGACTACCGATTCAACGCAGTCCTCGGCGAGGAACTCGCACGATCGAGCGCGGCGGTCGCGTCGTGCTTCGGGATCCACTACGACATCGTCGCGCCGTACCTCGTCAAGCTCACCACCGAGGAACAGAAGAAGCGCTGGCTCCCCGGGTTCTGCAGCGGTGAACTCCTCACCGCCATCGCGATGACGGAACCGTCCGGCGGATCGGACCTCGCCGCATTGAAGACCACCGCCGTCAAGGACGGCGACGACTTCATCATCAACGGCTCCAAGACGTTCATCACCAACGGCAACAGCGCCGACCTCGTCATCGTCGCTACCCGCACGACGCCCGAGAAGAAGGCCAAGGGCATCACGCTCTTCGCCGTCGAGAACGGCACCGAAGGCTTCTCTCGCGGCCGCAAACTCGACAAGGTCGGCCAGCCGGAATCCGACACCGCGGAACTCTTCTTCGAGAACGTCCGCGTGCCGTCGTCGAACATGATCGGCGAATTCGACGGTGGATTCATCCACATGATGCAGCTGCTGCCGCAGGAGCGCATCAGTTGCGCCGTGGCCAACCTCGGGCAGACACGGCCGATCCTGGAGGAAACCATCCAGTACGCCAAGGACCGCAAGGCATTCGGTCAGCCCATCGGATCACTGCAGTGGAACAAATTCCTGCTCGCCGAGCTGGTCACCAAACTCGATGTCGCACAGGCATTCGTGGACAACTGCATCGTCGCGCACGGCAAGGGCGAGCTCACCGCCATCGACGCGGCCAAGGCCAAGTGGTGGACGTCCCAGGTTCAGAACGAAATCCTGGACCACTGCGTGCAGCTGCACGGCGGCTACGGCTTCATGAACGAGTACCGCGCCGCCCGGGCATGGAAGGACGCCCGCGTCAGCAAGATCTGGGCCGGGTCGAACGAAATCATGAAAGAGCTCATCGGCCGCGATCTCGGGCTCTGACCTGTGTGAGTCGAAATGCTTGTGTGAGTGGAAATGTAGGCCCTGGGGCAGGAGCGGAGCCTGCGGAGCGACCCGATGGGACTGTCATTTCCACTCACATAGGCTTGAACGCAGGCCTGGCGTAGAACGAGACCGCCACCATGCCGAGCAGCAGCACGATGGCCGGCAGAATCAACGACTGCGCCATGGCCGTGGAGAACCCGTCACGGAGCATTTCCGGTACACGACCGCTGAACTCGTTGGCACCGGCCGCGTCGGAACCCGGAATTTCCACAGCCAACCGAGACTGGATGAGGGCGCCGATACCCGCACTGCCCAGGACCGATCCGATCATTCTCGTCGTGTTGTAGACACCGGCGCCTGCGCCTGCCTGAGACAGCGGGAGATTACGAGTCGCCGTGGCCGCCAACGGCGACCAGATCAACGCGTTCGCCACACCCATCAGCGCAATGGGAATCAGAAGCTTCCAGATTGCCGTGGTCGGCGTCATGAGTACGGCCAATGCGAGCAGCGATATCGCCAGCAACAACAAACCGGTGCCCGCGATGTAGCGGGGATGGATTCGGTCCACCAGCTTTCCGACGTTCGGCGCCAGAGCCCCCGTCAGCACGGCCATCGGAACGAACAGGATGGCAGAGCGCGTCGGGCTCAGTCCGGTCACACTCTGCGCATAGAACATGAACGGCAACATCATTCCGGCCGTCGCGAAACCCATTGCGGCGATACCGATGTTGGACAGCGAAAAATTACGATCCTTGAACAGCGCCAGTGGAACCAGCGGCTCGTTGCGGTTCTTGGCCTGCCAGTACACGAACACCGCGAAGACCACTGTCCCGGCGGCGATCAACGACCAGACGCGGCCGTCCCAGTCGAACCGCTGCCCCTCCTGGATCCCGAACACGATGGCGAACAACGCCACCGCGCTGAGCACCACACCGAGGATGTCGAACTTGTGCTCGTTGGTCGGCAACACCGGAACGAACCTCAGCGCCAACACGATGGCGACGACCCCCACCGGCACGTTGATGAAGAAAATCCACTCCCACCCGAGCGAATCGACGAGCACGCCGCCGAGAATCGGCCCGACGAGCGTCGCGACCCCGGCCACCGCACCCCACGCACCCATCGCCGTCCCGCGCTTGTCCGCAGGGAAGATTCGCGTGATGACCGCCATGGTCTGCGGGGTGATCATCGCTGCGCCCACACCCTGCACCGCACGAGCCGCGATCAACATCTCGATCGAACCCGACAGACCACACCACACCGACGCCAGGGTGAACACCACAAGGCCCGCGATGTAGAGATTCCGAGGTCCGAACCGATCCCCGAGCCGACCGGTCACCAAAAGCGGTACGGCATAAGCCAACAGGTACGCACTGGTCACCCAGATGACATTGTTGATATCGGTCTGCAAACCGTCGAGAATCGCTGGCTGCGCCACCGCAACAATCGTCGTGTCGACGAGAATCATGAAAAAGCCGAGACACAGCGCCCACAGCGCAGGCCACGGCTTGATCTCGACCGGCGCACTCTGCGTCGTCATCGTCTGTCCCCCGTCGGTTCATCGCCTGAGGTGACCGAACGTGACGTTCGGTCACTTGGAGTGACCGAACGGTTCATTCGGTCCCCGATGACAATGCCACCACAGCGAAGTCGGCACGCAAAGAGGCCGGGCACTCGGAGCGAACTCCGTGTGCCCGGCCTCTTCGGGTACCTGAACTGAAGACAGCGTCAAGCCGTCAGCAATTTCGGGTGGCGATCCTTGAGGGGATCAGATAGCGCGAACGCCCGTTGCCTGAGGACCCTTCTGGCCCTGTCCAACCTCGAACTCCACGCGCTGACCCTCGTCGAGCGTCTTGAAGCCAGATCCCTGGATCTCCGAGTAGTGAACGAACACGTCAGGTCCGCCACCATCCTGCTCGATGAAGCCGAAGCCCTTTTCGCCGTTGAACCACTTAACACTGCCCTGCGTCATACCGTAAACCTTCTGTAAGCGAGCTAGCCCTTCACGTCGAAGCACTAATCTCACTGGCGATACTGCCATTGATCACGCGATTGCGAAACAGCGGGGCAGAAAAAGTCCAATAGCTTGATTTTCCCGAGCACCCGATAGCCTCGATTCGGTGGATTCACATCATCACGACATCATCCGCCTCGCGTGGTCCAGGCACTTCGACCTCGGCGATTCCGCGTTTCGGCCCGGCGTTCGCCACGTGCACTCCGACGAGAATGCGACCTCCGTCACATTTGTTCGTCTCGGTGACTCCAGCGCACTGATCGGGCCCGCGTCGGCACTGACCACGGCGGCGACGATGTCCGACGACGAGCTGACCGGCGGACGCCTGAGGGAACTCGCTTCCGGTCGCACATCCGGCCCGATCGTGTTGTCGTACGCCGACGATGCCGGCACCACCATCGACCGCCACGATCCACTGATCTCGCACGAACGCGCACACGTCGACAGTCTCGAATCCGCCTGTGCGCCCGACGACGTGATCGCTGCCGACCTAGCGCACAAGCAGTCGTGGTTCACCCTTCTCGGCGACGACGCACCTGTGGACGCAGCCACGCCGCTCGCGAGTGCGGGCTACGCGGAATGGCAAGGACTTCTCGGCGACGTCGGGGTGCTCACCGCCCCTGATGCCCGACGCCAGGGCAACGGCCAGGTCGTGTCGCGCCTCGCCACCAACGAAGCGTTCGACGAAGGAATGATCCCGCAGTGGCGGTGCCACGCCGACAACGTCGTTGCCCGACGGCTCGGCGCGAGACTGGGTTTCGAAGAGTGGGGTGCGCTGGTGTCGATCGAAGTAGGTTGAAGGTATGAGTTATGTGGAGAACGGCAAGGAATTCACCCGCGACACCAACTACATCGAAACCCGCATCACCGCGGACGGCCGCGACGGGTATCCGGTCGAGCCGGGCAGATATCGACTGGTCGCCGCCCGCGCGTGCCCGTGGGCTCACCGCTCGATCATCGTCCGTCGTCTTCTCGGCCTCGAAGACGTGCTGTCGCTCGGCATTCCAGGTCCGACGCACGATCCACGCAGTTGGAACTTCGACGAGGAACCCGGGGGCGTCGACCCGGTCCTGAACATCCCCCGGCTGCAGGACGCCTACTTCGCACGGTTCCCCGACTACCCGCGCGGCATCACCGTGCCGGCGATCGTCGAGATCGCCACAGGACAGGTCGTCACCAACAACTTCCCTCAGATCACCCTCGACCTCGAGACCGAGTGGACGCAGTACCACCGCGACGGCGCCCCCGACCTGTACCCGCAAGCGCTTCGATCCGAGATCGACGAAGTCTCCAAGCGCGTGTTCACCGAGGTCAACAACGGCGTCTACCGCTGCGGATTCGCCGGGTCACAGGAGGCGTACAACGATGCGTACGACAGGCTGTTCACTGCACTGGATTGGTTGACCGGGCGGCTGAGCGAGCAGCGCTACCTCGTCGGAGACACCATCACCGAGGCCGACGTCCGCCTGTTCACCACACTCGTGCGGTTCGACGCCGTCTATCACGGCCACTTCAAATGCAACCGCAGCAAGCTCACGGAGATCCCCGTGCTCTGGAACTACGCCCGGGACCTGTTCCAGACGCCGGGCTTCGGAGACACCGTCGACTTCGACCACATCAAGAGGCACTACTACGTGGTGCACACCGACATCAATCCCACGTCGATCGTGCCCAAAGGACCGGATCTGCACGGCTGGCTCGAACCGCACGGCCGTGAATCACTCGGTGGACGTCCCTTCGGGGACGGAACCCCGCCTCCCCCGCCTCGCACCGAGGAGCTCGTTCCCGCCGATCACTGGGTTCCGGCGTAGGTTCCGAAACTCCACAGCACACCCTCGGGGTCGCGGCACGTGAAGCCGCGGCTTCCGTAGTCCTCCTCCCGAAGCCCCTGGACGACGACGCCACCTGCCGCCACGACGCGATCGTGAATCTCGTCGGGGTGGTCGGTGACGACATAGGCAGAGCCCACTCCAGCAGGTAGATCGGATATCGCGCTGTCCGGTCGGGCCTGGAGTGGAGCCTGCGGAACGACCCGACTTGCACTGCCGAGCATCACGCCGCCGCCTTCGGGCCAGCGGAGTTCGGCGTGTTCGACCACGTCGCCGTCGCCATATACGGCGGCCTCGGCGAACCCGAGGACGTCGACGAGGAACGTGATTGCCGCGCGGGCGTCCCGGTAGCGGAAACAAGGCCAGACGGTCGTGGATGTCATGTCCACAGCATGCTCGGATCAGACGTCGTCATCTTGTACGAATGCGAACTTCTCTTCCCGACGCCACCGCGACGGCGCCATCCCGGCGAACTCGCGCCACTCCCGCGCCATGTGTGCCTGGTCGTAGTACCCGCACTGTGCGGCGATGTCGGCGAGGGGAGGAATCGTCTCGCGTCGCAGAAGTCGATGAGATGCATCGAAACGCGCGATCCGCGCCGCGTCCTTCGGCCCGACGCCGAACTCCGCCGTGAACCGGTTGATCAGGTGCCGTCGACTCCACCCGATTTCCCGCGCCACATCCCCGACGCGTGCCGATCCACCGTTCTCCACCAGCAGACGCCAGGCTTCGGTCAACGTCGGATCGATCGCGCTCGCCACCAACGCACGGCCGAGGATCTCGTCGAGCACATCGAAGCGTCGATCCCAGTCCGACTCGGCGGACACACGCTCGACCATCTCGGCGGCCTGGGGCAGCACCTCCGACAGATCGACCATCCATTCCCCCAAAGCCGACGTCGGCACTCCGAACAGCGCGCGCGACCCCGCAGGCGTCAACGACAACTGGATCCCGTGTTGATTGCCGTCGTGAGCAATCGTCACGGGCTCGGCCGAGATGCCACTGGCCAACGTCTCGAACGCACAGGCCCCCTGCCGCGGAGAATCCGCGATCTCGAGCTTCGACTCGATCGACACGATGACCGTCAACGCCGGACTCGGCATGCCCACATGCTCGCCCGGCTCGAAACCGGCAAGCCGATATCCGTCGTACGACGAGACGTACGGCCGAAGCCGGCCGGCAGGACGCCGTCGCGCACCATCGGAAACACAGCCCATTCACGCAGGGTAGAACCGTGAGCGAACGGGTAGCAATGGGTCGGGGCCGGAAAACCGGTACGACGAGCAGATCGGGAGCGCCGGTGGCGAAGAAGAGCAACGACCAGGTCGACACCATCAAGGAAGGCGGGCGTCTCGAGAAATCGCTCGTCAAGATCCTCGACAACGCATCGCGCCTGCAGGGGCCCGCCGTCGAGAAGTACGTCGCACACATGCGTCGGGCACACCCGAACGACACGCCTGCACAGCTGATCGAGCGTCTGGAGAACCGCTTCCTCCTCGCCGTCACCGGCAGTGGCAGCGCCGTCGGCGGAGCGGCCGCGGTACCGGGCGTCGGCACCGTCGCGTCGATCGCCGCCGTGGGCGCCGAGACCGCATTCTTCATCGAATCGTCCGCGCTGCTGACATTGTCGGTCGCATCGGTGCACGGCATTCCGGTGCACGATCACCAACAACGACGCGCGCTGGTCCTGTCGGTGGCGCTGGGTGAATCCGGCATGCAGATCGTCCAGAAGACCGTCGGTAGCTCCGCGAAGAACTGGGGCCCGCTCGTCACATCGCGAATTCCCGGTGGCGCGATGACGAACATGAACAAGTCCCTCGTCAAGAAATTCGTCCAGAAGTACCTGGCCAAGCGCAGTGCACTGCTGTTCGGCAAACTTCTGCCCGCAGGAATCGGCGCCGTGATCGGCGGCGCAGGAAACCGCGTCATCGGCAAGGGCGTCATCCGCAACGCCCGCGAAGCCTTCGGACCGGCACCGAAGATGTGGCCCGAAGGCGCCGTCATCGACGCGGACCCGATCGACGGAATTCTCGAGCAGTGACGCGGCGTTGGGACATCATATGACCACCGACACACCTGAGCAGCGCACACCCGATCTGGGCACACCCGATCTGGGCACACCCGATTTGGGCACACTCGGAATCTGGCGGCACTACTCCGGCATCCCGCCGGAACTGGCCCGCCTCATCGAATCCAGCGGCTACGGCACGATCTGGCTCGGTGGCTCGCCGCCGGCAGACCTGACCTCGGTCGAGGAGATCCTCGACGCCACCGAGTCCATCGTCGTTGCCACCGGCATCGTCAACATCTGGTCCGCCGCCGCGCCCGACGTGGCCGAGTCCTACCACCGCATCGAGAAGAAGCATCCCGGTCGATTCCTCCTCGGCATCGGTGCCGGGCATCCCGAAGCGACGCAGGAGTACCAGAAGCCGTACGACGCACTGGTGAACTATCTCGACGCCCTCGACGACGGCGGCGTCCCCGAGTCCCGACGCGTACTCGCCGCCCTCGGTCCGAAGGTGCTGAAACTGTCGGCCGATCGAAGCGCAGGCGCTCACCCGTACCTGACGACGCCCGAGCACACCGCCGAAGCCCGCGAGATCCTCGGCCCGGACAAAATCCTCGCGCCCGAACACAAGGCAGTGCTCGAATCCGATGCGGAGAAGGCTCGGGAGATCGGGCGGCCGCCCGTCAACAATCCCTACCTGCACCTGGTGAACTACGTGAACAACCTGAAGCGTCTCGGGTACTCCGCGGACGAGATCGGCGACGGCGGCAGCGATCGTCTCATCGACGCCTTGGTCGCACACGGAGACGCGGACGCCATCGCTTCCCGGCTCCGTCAGCACCTCGACGCGGGCGCCTCGCACGTCACGCTGCACTCGCTACCCGACGACGGCGACCCGTCGGTGATCTACCGGGAAGTGGCCGCGGCATTTCTGTGAAGCACGTGCTCCCCTGACCTACGTGTGAACCCGTAACCTCGTACCGGGCCGGATCTTCCGGCCCGGTACTTCACGTCGGCCCGGGGGACACGCACACATGACGTACGGCTTCGGCAACGCACTGGAAGCGCACGGACTGACCAAGAACTTCGGTACCGTCCGCGCGGTGTCGGATCTGTCCTTCGCCGTGCCCCGCGGCTCCATCACCGGCTTTCTCGGCCCCAACGGATCCGGCAAGACCACCACCCTTCGATTACTGCTCGGTCTCGCGAAACCCACCACAGGAATCGGACTCGTCACCGGTGTCCCGTTCTCCGAACTCGTCGACCCGGCCCGTACCGTCGGCGCGGTACTCGACTCGCGCAGCCTGCATCCCAAGCGAACTGCCATCGGTCACCTCGGCATCTTCGCGTCGGCGATCGGTGTCCCCGACTCACGTGCCGCGGACGTCCTCCACCTCGTCGGACTCAGCGACACCGCAAAACGCCAGGTCGGCGGCTTCTCCCTGGGAATGCGGCAACGACTGGCCCTCGCCACCGCGCTGCTCGGCGACCCCGAGATCCTCGTACTCGACGAACCGGCCAACGGACTCGACCCCGAAGGCATCGCCTGGCTCCGCGACTTCCTGAAGTCCTACACGGCCGGCGGCAGGACCGTGCTGATCTCCAGCCATCTCCTGCGCGAGGTCGAGGCCACCGTCGACAACCTCGTCATCGTCAGTGCAGGGTCGCTCGTCTACCAGGGCAGCATCGAACAACTGCGCTCCTCACGACCCAACCGGATCCTCGTCGCGGTATCCGATCCCGCAACCCTCGCCCTCGCCCTCGCGTCGAACGGCATCACCAACACACAACTCCTTCCCGACGGCCGTCTCGGAGTCGCCGGCGCCGACGCGGACACCGTGCGCCGCATCGCCGTGGCAGCCGAGGTCACGGTCTTCGGAACCAGCAGCGAACACGTCGACCTCGAGCAGGTCTTTCTCTCCATGACGGCCGGGCAGTACGCGGCAGCACCGAGCCACCCACCACAGCACGCGGGTTACCCGCCACCCGGCTACGGACAACCGCCACCCGGCTACGGACAACCGCAGCCCGGCTACTGGCCGCCCGCTGCACAACCGTCTCCGTGGGAAGGTGACCGACGATGAGCACTGTCCTCACCTCGGAAATTCGCAAGGTCACCACCCTGAAGTTCTGGTGGGCCCTGGCACTACCGCCGGTGTTCGTCGGCATCGGCGCCACCGCCATCTCCTCGGCGGTCGGCAAGGGCATGAGCGACATCACCGGCAGCGAGATGAACGAAGTGGTCCTCGCCGGGCTCTTCGTCGCCCTCGGTGCGGCAACACTGTTCGGATCCGTGTTCTCGGCGATCAACGCCGGAACGGAGTTTCGCCACGACACGATCACGACGTCGTTCCTGTCCGCGCGTGGGCGCGATCGGGTCATCGGCGCCAAAGTGCTCGTGACGGCACTCTTCGCGTTGGGATACGGGCTGGTGGTCTCCATCCTGACCATTCTGTGCATGCTCGCGTTCACCGCCGGAGACTTCACACTGAACGGCGACGTCTTCGGCTACATCGCAGCAGGACTGTTCGTCGTCGTGATGTGGTCGCTCATCGGATCCGGTCTCGGGCTGCTGTTCGGTTCACCCACCTGGCCGTCGATCGCCATCGTCGCCTGGTTCCCCGTCGGTGAACTGGTTGTCCTCGGCATTCTCTCCGGCCTCGGCCTCGTCGGGTTCTGGCAGATCGCACCCGGATCTCTGACGCTGTCCACCGTCGTCGCGTGGAACCTCGACGACGGCAACGGCTTGGCAGAGTGGCCGTGGGCGCCCATCGGCCTGGCGCTGTGGGCCGCACTGATCGTCGTTGCCGGGTGGCTGCGGACCCGGGAGCGTGACATCAGCTGATCGCCTGTCGGAGGTGCGGACTACCGTTCGCTATCGATGAGTGAATCCTGGATACGTCGGCTCGTAGCGCAGTGCTGGGTGCACCGACGCACCGCCGTGGGCGCGTTGGCCGTCACGATGATCGCCGCCGTCATCGACATCTCGTTTCCGTTGCTGACACGGATCGCCATCGACGACGCCTCTGCCGGTGCGGGCGAGACCATCATGTGGGTCGCCCTCGCGATCGGCGGCCTGGCCGTGGTCCGGTTCGGATGCCAGTTCGGCCGACGACTCCTCGCCGGTCGCCTTTCGGTCGACGTACAACACGACCTGCGCCTCGGCCTGCTCTCCTCCCTGCAACGCCTCGACGGCCGCAAACAGGACGAAATCCGCACCGGCCAAGTGGTGTCCCGGTCCATCACCGACCTACAGCTGGTGCAGGGCCTCCTCGCCATGGTTCCGCTGTCCGCGGGCGCGCTCCTGCAATTCGTCCTCGCACTCGTGGTGATGGCGTACCTGTCCCCGCTCCTCACCGTCGTTGCGCTGGCGATCGTCCCCGCCGTCACGTTGGTCGTGTACAAAGTCCGACCGAAGCAGTTCGCCGCCACCTGGTCGGCCCAACAACGCGCCGCCGACCTGGCCCAACACGTCGAGGAAACCGTCACCGGTGTCCGCGTCGTCAAAGGCTTCGGACAGGAAGGACGCGCCGTCGATCGGCTGGAGAACCTGTCCCGCACCCTGTTCGCCGAGCGGATGAGATCAGCGAAGATCAACGCCCGGCTCGCCCCTTCCATGGCCGCAATCCCCCAACTCGGCCTCGTCGGCGTCATCGCGCTCGGCGGCTACCTCGCACTGCACGGCCACATCACCGTCGGCACGTTCCTGGCCTTCGCCACCTACGTCGCGACCCTGTCCGCAGTCACCCGCACTCTGTCCTCCGTCGTCATCCTCGCGCAGCTCTCTCGCGCCGCAGTCGAGCGTGTCTACGACGTCATCGACACCCACCCATCCGTACCCGAGCCGCCGCACCCCATCGCCCTCCCCGACGGCCCCCTCGGTATCGACCTGTCCGCCGTCACCTTCGGTTTCGAGCCCGAACGCGACGTACTCCGATCCTTCGATCTCGCCGTCGCACCAGGTGAGAGCGTCGCCGTCGTCGGGCACGCAGGGTCGGGCAAGACAGCACTGTCGTTGCTTCTGCCACGCTTCTACAGTCCGCGCTCGGGCTCCGTCGCCCTCACCTCGACCGGCGAGGGCGCCGCGCGAATCGACGTGGCCGACGTCAGCGCCGAGCACCTCCGCGAAGCAGTCGGCCTCGTGTTCGACGAGCCGTTCCTGTTCTCCGACACCATCGCAGCCAACATCGCCCTCGGCCGTCCCGACGCCACCGCCGAGGAAATACACGACGCCGCCGTACTCGCCGAAGCAGCCGAGTTCATCTCCGAACTCCCCGACGGCTACGACTCCGTGGTCGGCGAACGCGGCCTCACCCTGTCCGGCGGCCAACGACAACGCATAGCGCTGGCCCGGGCTCTGCTCACCGACCCGCGAGTTCTCGTCCTCGACGACGCAACCTCCGCTGTCGACGCGACAACCGAGGCCAAGATCTTCGACGCACTCCGGCGTCGACCACGGCGCACCACCATCGTCCTCGCGCACCGCCGATCCACGCTGACCCTCGCCGACCGAGTCGCCGTACTCGACGACGGCCGAGTCATCGACATCGGAACCGTCGACCAACTCGACGCGCGATGTCCACTGTTCCGCGAACTGCTCTCCAACGACCAGAAAGCCGACGACGGCGCTACCGACGCTTCCGCGTCTGCGACGCCGCAGCGCAACGAGCTGTGGCCCGACACCGAGCCTGCGCTTACGGGCACGGCGGCTACGACGTCCGGCACACCACAGAGCGCGGGCAGACCCACCGGCGGCGGAGGCGGCGGTCAGATCGCCGGGGCCCTCGGAAGTGTCGCGGCCACCCCCGAGCTCAGGGACGCCGTCGACGCCCTTCCCCCAGCTACCGAAATGCCGCCCACGCCCAGCGACGTACGCGCCCCGGACACCGACTTCCGGCTGTCACGGCTCCTCACGCCGGTACGCACACTCCTCGTAGCCGTCGTCGTCCTGCTCGCGCTCGACTCCCTCGCGTCGATCGCGTTTCCATCCATCGTTCGTTTCGCCGTCGACGACGGAGTCTCCCGCGCCGACACGGGCGCCCTCTGGACAGCCACCGCGACAGGCGTGTTCCTCGCGGTCGCCGGGTGGTTCGTCATCGCAGCCACCACGGTCATCACCGCCAGAGCAGGCGAACGCGTGCTGTTCGGGCTACGGGTCAAGAGCTACGCGCACATCCAGCGCCTCGGACTCGACTACTACGAGCGGGAACTGTCCGGCCGCATCATGACCAGAATGACGACGGACGTCGACGCACTGTCCACCTTCATCCAGACCGGGGCGTCCACGGCAGTCGTCAGCCTCGTGACCGTCGTCGGCATCGCCACGGCCCTGCTGATCACCGACCTGCCTCTCGGACTCGTCGCGCTGGCAGTCGTACCTCCTCTCATCATCGCGACCGTCGTGTTCAAGCGGATCTCCTCCGCCGCGTACACCGAGTCCAGGGAAAGAATCTCCGCGGTCAACGCCGACTTCCAGGAGAACATCGCCGGTCTGCGCTCCGCACAGGCCTACCGCCGAGAACAGTTCGCCGCCGACAGGTTCGCCGAGCGAGCCGACCTGTATCGCGCAAGCCGGATGCGTTCTCAGCGCGCGATCTCGGTGTACTTCCCCTTCATCACGTTCCTGTCCGACGCCGCACTCGCGCTCGTCGTGTTCGTCGGTGCTCACCAGGTCGCCTCCGGGTCGACCTCCGCCGGAACCCTCGTCGCGTTCGTGCTCTACCTCGGCCTGCTGTTCGGGCCCATCCAGCAACTGTCCCAAGTGTTCGACGGCTACCAGCAAGCCAGCGTCGGGGTACGGAGAATCGGCGACCTCCTGCGCACCCCCAGTTCCATCGAAGCAGCGACGACCGGAGCTGCCACACGCATTCCCGAGGGCCGACTCAGAACCGACATCGCCTTCGACGAAGTCGGCTTCCGCTATGCCGGGGCAGACACCGAAGCACTCAGTGAGGTCAATCTCACAATCCCCCGTGGAGCAACCGTCGCCCTCGTCGGAGAGACCGGCGCGGGCAAGTCCACCATCGTCAAACTCCTCGCCCGGTTCTACGACCCGACTTCCGGATCGGTACGCGTCGGCGGCACCGATCTCCGCGACTATTCACTCGCCGAATACCGCGGCAGGCTCGGCGTCGTCCCGCAGGAAGCGCACCTCTTCACCGGCGACGTCGCGTCGAACATCGCCTTCGGCAAACCCGGCGCAACGCGCGAGGAGATCGAAGCAGCGGCCCGCGCCGTCGGCGCACTGGAGGCCATCGCCGCACTTCGAGGCGGTATGCGCCAACCCGTCGGCGAACGTGGTCAAGGCCTGTCCGCCGGGCAGAGGCAGCTGATCGCGCTGGCCCGAGCCGAGCTGGTGGACCCCGACCTGATGCTCCTCGACGAGGCGACCGCGACACTCGATCCCGCGACCGAACGCACGGTCCTCGACGCCAGCACGCGGGTGCTGCGTGCACGAACGTCCGTCGTCGTCGCGCACCGATTGGCGACGGCGGCACGCGCCGACATGATCGTCGTGGTCGACCACGGCCGGATCGTCGAGACCGGGACTCACGACGATCTGAGATCCCGCGGCGGGTATTACGCACGCTTGTGGGATGCGGCCGAAACGCGCGGCGGGAATAATTCGATAAGCACAGGAGTCGTCAGCAACGAGGTTGACAGTTACTCGTGAGTACATACCACAGCCACGTCCCGGACGTCCGCGCTCCCCGGATGAGGTCTACCCTGGATGTGTACGCGCGTGTGATCGGGAACGAAGAGAAGAAGCGAGGCGAACTACTGCCGTGAGCAGCAGCTCCACTACCCAATTCGGACAAAATCAATGGCTGGTCGACGAGATGTACCAGCGATTCAAGGACGACCCGTCATCGGTCGACGCAAGCTGGCACGAATTCCTCACCGACTACGACCCGGACGCGCCGGCAGGTGACGAGGCCGCGCCGGTTCCGAACGGAAGTGCAGGAAGCGGCTCGGCGAGCTCCGGGAAGTCGACGAGCTCCAGCAGCTCCAACGGCACGAGCTCCAACGGCAACGGTGCGCCCACGAAGTCCGAGGCCCCGGCAGCGAAGGCTGCGCCCAAGGCCCCGGCAGCCAAGGCCGACGCCCCGAAATCCGCAACGCCGAAGGCAGCTGCCGAGAAGCCTGCGCCCACCGCGAAGCCCGCGACCTCCAAGGCGGCAGGTGCGGCACCGTCCGCTCCCGCAGCCAAGCCCGCTGCAGCCGCCCCCGCGGCCGAGGCATCGTCCAAGGTCCTCCGCGGCGCCGCTGCTGCCGTCGCGAAGAACATGTCGGCCTCACTGCAGATCCCCACGGCGACCAGCGTCCGCGCTATCCCGGCCAAGCTCATGGTCGACAACCGCCTCGTGATCAACAACCACCTCGCACGCACGCGGGGCGGAAAGATCTCGTTCACGCACCTCCTCGGCTACGCCATCGTGCAGGCCGTCAAGGCGTTCCCCAACATGAACCGGCACTTCGCCGAGGTCGACGGCAAGCCCAATGCAGTCACCCCGGCGTCGACCAACCTCGGCCTCGCGATCGACCTGCCCGGCAAGGACGGAAACCGCTCCCTCGTCGTCGCTGCCATCAAGAACACGAACGAGCACTCGTTCACGCAGTTCTACAACGCCTACGAGGACATCGTCCGGCGTGCCCGTGACGGCAAGCTCACCGGCGACGACTTCCAGGGCGTCACGATCTCGCTGACCAACCCCGGCGGCATCGGAACCGTGCACTCCGTTCCTCGCCTGATGAACGGCCAGGGCGCCATCATCGGCGCAGGAGCCATGGAGTACCCCGCCGAGTTCCAGGGCTCGTCCGACGAGCGACTCGCGGAACTGGGCGTCGGCAAGCTCATGACGCTGACCTCGACGTACGATCACCGCATCATCCAGGGTGCAGAGTCCGGCGACTTCCTCCGCACGATCCACAACCTGCTGATCAGCGACGAGTTCTACGACGAGATCTTCCATTCGCTGAAGATCCCGTACGAGCCCATCCGCTGGCGCAAGGATCTGCCCGAGGGCACCGTCGACAAGAACACCCGCGTTCTCGAGCTCATCGCGGCGTACCGGAACCGCGGTCACCTGATGGCCGACACGGATCCGCTGCAGTTCACCAAGGACAAGTTCCGGATGCACCCGGACCTCGACGTGATCAGCCACGACCTGACGCTGTGGGACCTCGACCGTGAATTCAAGGTCGGCGGATTCCACGGCAAGGACAAGATGAAGCTGCGGGACGTGCTGAGCGTTCTGCGCGACTCCTACTGCCGCCACGTCGGCGTCGAGTACACCCACATCCTCGAGACCGACCAGGTTGCCTGGCTGCAGGAGCGCGTCGAGGCCACTCACGTCAAACCGACTGTGGCACAGCAGAAGTACATCCTGAGCAAGCTCAATGCCGCCGAGGCATTCGAGACCTTCCTGCAGACCAAGTACGTCGGCCAGAAGCGATTCTCGCTCGAAGGCGCCGAGTCCGTCATCCCGATGATGGACGCCGTCATCGACCAGAGCGCCGAGCACGCCCTCGACGAGGTCGTCATCGGTATGCCGCACCGCGGTCGACTGAACGTGCTGGCCAACATCGTCGGCAAGCCGTACTCGAAGATCTTCACCGAGTTCGAGGGCAACATGAACCCGGCAGCCGCACACGGCTCCGGCGACGTGAAGTACCACCTCGGCGCCGAAGGCACCTACATCCAGATGTTCGGCGAGAACGACATCGCCGTGTCGCTGACCGCGAACCCGTCGCACCTCGAGGCCGTCGACCCGGTCCTCGAAGGCCTCGTTCGCGCCAAGCAGGACCTTCTGGACAAGGGACCGGGCGAAGGTGGCTTCTCGGTTCTGCCGCTCATGCTCCACGGCGACGCGGCCTTCGCAGGCCAGGGCGTCGTGGCCGAGACGCTGAACCTCGCACAGCTGCGCGGCTACCGCACCGGCGGCACCGTGCACATCGTCGTCAACAATCAGGTCGGCTTCACCACCGCACCCGAGCACTCCCGTTCCTCGGAGTACTGCACCGACGTGGCGAAGATGATCGGCGCGCCGATCTTCCACGTCAACGGCGACGACCCCGAGGCATGTGTCCGCGTTGCACAGCTCGCCGTCGACTTCCGCGAGAAGTTCAACAAGGACGTCGTCATCGACATGATCTGCTACCGCAGGCGTGGCCACAACGAGGGCGACGACCCGTCGATGACGCAGCCGGCGATGTACGACGTCATCGACACCAAGCGCAGCGTCCGCAAGAGCTACACCGAATCCCTCATCGGCCGCGGCGACATCTCCCTCAAGGAGGCAGAGGACGCGCTCCGCGACTACCAGGGACAGCTCGAGCGGGTGTTCAACGAGGTTCGCGAACTCGAGAAGTACAACCCCGAGCCCAGCGAATCGGTCGAACTCGACCAGCAGTTGCCGGCCAAGCTCACCACCGCCGTCGACAAGTCCATCCTGCACCGCATCGGCGATGCGTTCCTCGAGGTCCCCGAAGGCTTCAACGTGCACCCGCGCGTCAAGCCCGTGCTCGAGAAGCGTCGCGAGATGGCCTACGAAGGCAAGGTCGACTGGGCGTTCGGCGAGCTGCTCGCCCTCGGATCGCTCGTGGACGAAGGACGCAACGTCCGTTTCTCCGGCCAGGACACTCGCCGCGGAACGTTCACCCAGCGTCACTCGGTCATCATCGACCGCAAGACCGGCGCCGAGTACACCCCGCTGCACAACATCGGCAGCGAGAACCCCGGCAAGTTCATGGTCTACGACTCCGCGCTCAGCGAGTTCGCGGCCGTCGGCTTCGAGTACGGCTACTCCGTCGGAAACCCGGACGCACTCGTCCTGTGGGAAGCGCAGTTCGGTGACTTCGTCAACGGCGCGCAGTCCATCATCGACGAGTTCATCAGCTCCGGTGAAGCCAAGTGGGGACAGCTGTCCGACGTCGTGCTGCTCCTCCCGCACGGCCACGAAGGCCAGGGCCCGGACCACACGTCCGGCCGCATCGAGCGGTTCCTGACGCTGTGCGCCGAAGGATCGATGACCGTCTCGGTTCCGTCGACGCCTGCCAACTACTTCCACCTGCTGCGTCGCCACGCACGCGATGGAATCCGGCGTCCGCTCATCGTCTTCACCCCGAAGTCGATGCTGCGCAACAAGGCCGCTGTGTCCAACATCGAGGACTTCACCGACGGCAAGTTCCACTCGGTGTTCGACGAGCCGACCTACGAAACCGGCACCGGTGACCGTAGCAAGGTCAAGCGCGTCCTGATGGTCAGCGGCAAGCTCTACTACGAGCTGTTGGCACGCAAGCAGAAGGACAACCGCGACGACGTCGCCATCGTCCGCATCGAGCAGCTCTACCCGGTCCCGACCCGTCGGATCACCGAGGCCATCAAGAGCTACCCGAACGCAACGGAATTCCGTTGGGTCCAGGAAGAGCCCGCGAACCAGGGTGCATGGCCGTTCTTCGGCCTCGCATTCCCCGAGCTCATGCCCGACGTGCTCAGCAACATCAAGCGCGTCTCCCGCCGTGCAATGTCCGCACCGTCCTCGGGTTCGAGCAAGGTCCACGCCGTGGAGCAGCTCGAAATCATCGACGAAGCCTTCTCGGGCGTCGGCGAGGGATAGTCGACCCGCACCAATTCGGAGCGAATGCGCCGTTCGGTCACCTCGAGTGACCGAACGGCGCATTCGTTTTTTCGGCGGACAGTTTCGGCATCGGCATCGGCATCGATGTCACATGACATTCGTCGTACGGCTGCCATGGCATTCATGCCGAACAGAGGGAGGTTACTCAGCCCCGGTGCCGAGGAGGCTGGCGATCATGCTGGGCGCCAGGGCGACGGCGGGCAGTGCACCGACGTTCAGTTCGATGAGTTCGTCTCGGCTGATGCGGGGGTCGCGGAGCCACGAGATGGTGGCTTCCTCGACGAAGGCGATCCATCCACGCACGGCGAGTTCGGTGGTGGGGTTGGCCTCGACGTGCAGTTTGTAGAGGTTGGCGATGGTGCGCTCGGCCATGGTGGTTCTGGTCTGCTCGAAGACGTCGCGCATGTCCGGGTCGCCGGTGGCGGAGCCGCGGAGTAGAGAGATGAAGGTTTCGCGGTTCTCGGTCACGTAGTCGACGTAGTTGGCGATGGAGTCGCGCAGGATCTGGTACGGGTCGAGGGTCATGTCCGGGGCGGTGCGCTCGAGCATGGTCTTGCTTGCTTCTCGCACGATGGCGAGGTGGAAGTCCTGCTTCGACGAGAAGTAGTGGAAGAGCAGGCCGCGGGACACTCCGGCCTGGTCGGCGATGTCCTCGACCGATACCTGTTCCAGCGGTCGGTCCGCGAGCATCTCCGTTCCCAGTTCGATCAGCTGGGCACGACGCTCCTGTGGACTCATACGCGTTCGCTTGGCAGCCGGGGTGTTCACACTGGACATGCAACCAGCTTACTGAATAGCAGTCAATAACTATTGACTCACACTCAATAAGCTCCTACTCTCTGTTTCATGAGTCTTTCCGTAACAGATAACTCGGAGCGCGTGACTGCCCCGCGCACGGTCGACACCCTCATCATCGGCAGCGGATTCGCAGGCCTCGGTGCAGCGATCAAGCTGTCCCAGAAGGGCAAGCACAATTTCCTCGTGCTCGAACGCGGCAGCGACGTCGGCGGCACCTGGCGCGACAACACCTACCCGGGTGCAGCCTGCGACGTGCCGTCGCACCTGTACTCGTACTCGTTCGCGCTGAACCCGGACTGGACCCGCTCCTTCTCCACTCAGCCCGAGATCCAGAAGTACATCTCGTCTGTAGCGCGGAAGTACAACGTGCTGGACAAGCACGTGTTCAACTCCGACGTCACCTCCGTGACCTGGAACGAGAGCACTCACCGCTGGGACGTCGTCGCGAGCACCGGCGAGTACACCGCAAAGGTGGTCGTGACGGCCGTCGGCGCCCTGTGCGAGCCGAACCTGCCGCCCATCGCAGGCATCGAGAGCTTCGAGGGCGACGTCTTCCACTCCGCACAGTGGAACCACGACGTCTCATTGGAAGGAAAGCGTGTCGCCGTCATCGGCACCGGTGCGTCGGCCATCCAGATCGTGCCCGCGATCGCCGGCAAGGTGAAGCACCTCGACGTGTACCAACGCACCGCGCCGTGGATCCTTCCCCGGTTCGACCGCGAGTACACCGCACTCGAGAAGTTCGCCTTCAAGCGCATCCCCGGATTCCAGCGACTGTCCCGCACCGGCATCTACGCGGCACGCGAGACGCAGGTCGTCGGTCTCGCGAAGAAGCCCGCGCTGATGCGCATCTTCGAGCTCATCGCCAAGCAGCAGATCAACAAGGGCATCAAGGACAAGGCGCTCCGCAAGAAGGTCACGCCGAACTTCCGAATCGGCTGCAAGCGCATGCTCATCTCCAACGCCTACTACCCCGCGCTGGACCGCCCGAACGTCGACCTCGTCACCGACGGCATCGCCGAGGTCAAGGCGCACTCGATCGTCTCCGCGGACGGCACGGAGCGCGAGATCGACGCACTCGTCGTGGCAACGGGATTCCATGTCACGGATTCGCCCGCCTACCAGGGGATCTACGGCAAGGGCGGCAAGACCCTCGCGCAGACCTTCGAAGAGGAAGGCCAGCAAGGCTACAAGGGGGCCGCTGTCGCGAACTTCCCCAACATGTTCTTCCTCGTCGGGCCCAACACAGGTCTCGGCCACACCTCGATGGTCTTCATGATCGAGTCGCAGCTCAACTACGTCGTCGACGCCCTGGACACCATCGAGAAGCACGACATCGGTGTCATCGAGGTCCGCAAGGACATCCAGGACGACTACAACGCCGACCTGCAGGACCGCATGGCGGACAGCGTCTGGATGAACGGCGGCTGCGCCAGCTGGTACCTCGACAAGCACGGGAACAACACGACGCTGTGGCCGGACTTCACCTTCCGCTTCCGCGCCATCACCCGTAAGTTCGATCTGGCGGCCTACCGAAGCGTCGCAGCATCCGATCTGCCCGCTCCCGCCGTGGGCACCGTGAACGACTCCGACATCGAGGTAGCAGCGAAGTGACCACCACATTCACCGGCAAGGTTGCCGTCGTCACCGGCGCGGGATCGGGTATCGGACGCGCCCTTGCGCTGAACCTGGCTCAGCGCGGAGCGAAACTCGCACTGTCCGACGTCGACGTGAACGGCCTGGCCGAGACCGTGCGGCAGGTCGAGGCACTCGGCGGCGAGGTCGAATCACAGTTCCTCGACGTCACCCAGCGGGAAACCGTGATCGAGTACGCCGAGACCGTCAAGACACGCTTCGGCAAGATCAACCAGATCTACAACAACGCAGGCATCGCGTACCACGGTGACGTCGAGCAGTCCTCGTTCAAGGACATCGAACGCATCGTCGACGTGGATTTCTGGGGCGTCGTCAACGGCACCAAAGCCTTCATCCCGCACCTGCAGGAATCCGGCGACGGTCACATCGTCAACATCTCCAGCCTCTTCGGGCTGCTCGCGATGCCGTCGCAGGCCGCCTACAACGCGGCGAAGTTCGCCGTCCGCGGTTTCAGTGAAGCGCTGCGGATGGAACTGCTGATCTCCAAGGCCCCCGTCAAGATGACCGTCGTGCACCCCGGTGGCATCAAGACCGCCATCGCGCGCAACGCCACGGTTGCCGAGAACTACGACCAGCAGTCGGTCGCGAAGTTCTTCGACGCGAAACTCGCCAAGACAACACCCGATCAGGCCGCGAAGACGATCCTCAAAGGCGTCGAGAAGGGCAAGGGCCGCGTACTCATCGGATCCGACGCCATCGCGTTGGACCTGTTCCAGCGGATCACCGGGTCGAAGTACCAGCGAGTGGTCGCCACCATCGCCAACCGCGTCATGCCCAGGAAGAAGTAGGACGATGAAGTCCTTCTACCTGCCGCTTCCGCTGGTCGCCGCCGCACTGAAACCGTTCTACCGCTTGGCCCTCGACTCCAGGTTGCCGGTGTCGGTGCAGCGACGGATCCTCGATCTGGCTTCTCCGCTGCAGACCATGCCCGACGGCGCCGTCAGCCTGAAGACGACGCTTGCCGGCCGACCCGCCGAGCGGATCACCGTCGGAGCAACCGAGCGCGATACTGCGATTCTGTATCTGCACGGCGGCGCGTACACCATCGGATCCATCTCGACGCACCGTTCGCTCGCTGCCCACCTGGCGCGCGAATCGGCCAGTGCCGTGTACGTTCTCGACTATCGCCTGGCGCCCGAGAACCCCTATCCCGCCGGCCTGAACGACGCCGTCGCGGCGTTCCGCGAACTCGTCAAGGCACACGGATACACGCCGGACAGGATTGCCATCGCCGGCGATTCCGCGGGCGGCGGGCTGACCGTCGCGACGGCCCGGCATCTCGTCGACGACGGTGTGAAACCGGCTGCGCTGGGCCTCATCTCGCCGTGGGTGGATCCGGGTGCTCGCGACGCGCCGTTCCCCCGGGACATCGTCGTCAACACCGCTTGGTCCTTCGCGGCCGCGGAAGCGTACCTGGGCGACGGGGATCCACTCGATCAGGGCTTCGCGCCGTTGCACGGAGACCTGTCCGGACTTCCGCCCATCGTCATGCACGTCGGCAAGGCCGAGGTGCTCTACTCGCAGATCGTGGATTTTCACGATCGGCTACTGACGCAGGGCAACGAGGTCGAGTACGTAGAGTACGAGAAGCTGTGGCACGTCGCGCATCTGCAGACCTCGATACTGCGCGAGGCCGCCGAGGCGACTCACCACCTCGGTGCTTTCCTCGGGGCGCGTCTGCGATCGTCAGAGGTTGTGCTCGCCGAGCCAACGAGCAGCGACATCGCCTGATTCTCCGCCACTGCGGACCTCGCCGATCATGTCGGCGAGGTCCGCTGTGGTCAGTTCGCCCGCAACGACACTCAACGTCGCTGTCGCGGCATCGTTCAACGTCCCCGTGCGCATCAACGGCACGACGTTCTCCGCGCTGAACGCCGACTGTTCGTCCTCGAGGGTCAGCAGATTCGCCGCCGCCGGGCCGAGCGATGCCGTTCTGAACACCAACGCTCCGATCTCGCCGGACTCGAGTGCGGCTGTCGCAGCGTCTGCATCGACGTAGACGGCGATGTCCTCGAACACAGATCCTGTTCCGCTAGGAACCAGCCGCATGGCGACCTCCATCGGGTCCGGGTCGGGCGGATCACCGACGACACCCCACGTCGCCCTACCGCGGTTGTCCACGAATTCCGAGACTGTCGTCAGTTCGGCAAGCGGCCCGTCGGGCGCTACCGCGACAGCAATGCGGTCTTCCGCAAGCGCGTAGTCGCCCACAGACAACCCTTCCGGCAACGACCTGTTCAGGTCGACGAAGACATCCTCGGCGTCCGTCGACGTGGACGTCGAATCGAACGTACGCAGAAGTTCGCCCGTGAAATCCGGAACGAGCGAGACATCCCCGGCGTCGAGTGCGGCAAGGTAGTCACCGCGTTCTCCGAGACCGTCCGTGACCGACACGGTGACTCCGGCGGACCGAATCGCTCCCGCGTAGATCTCGGCCAGCAGTTCACTCGTCGTGTCGTCTCCGCGACCGACCACCACCGACGACGCGTCCGTCGGCTCGGCCGCGGCGCTGCATGCGGTGACCACCGACGCCAGGACGAGGGAGCCGACCAGCCGGTTGCCGAACGCACGCACGAGAGAGATCTCCGTTCGAGGAGTAGTTGTCGGTGGTCTGGTTTAACGTTTCGCACGCTGGGAACAGAGCCCTGCGAGAGAAATACTCCGGACAACCTTATGGCTAGACTCGCTCGAAGCACCATCCCGCATGCTCGGACAGCTCTGGAACAGGCTGAACGCGACGGCTGGACACGATGGAAGGATTCCTTGTGAAGATCACCCGAACTGCGCGCGCTGTCGCGGCCCTGTCGGTAGCGGCCCTCGCTCTCACTGCATGCGGCGGCGAGGACTCCGATCCGTTGTCCTCGGGCGGAGGTGACACCAATTCCGACCCCAATTCCATCGTGGTCGGATCGGCGAACTTCACCGAGTCGGAGATCATCGCCAACATCTACGCCGAGGTGCTGAAGGTCAACGGCTTCGACGTCAGCACGACCCTGAACATCGGCAGCCGTGAGGCCTACATCCCGGCACTGAAGGACGGCTCCATCGACGTGATCCCGGACTACACCGGTAACTTGCTGCAGTACCTCGATCCCGAGGCCACGGCAACGTCGGCGGACGACGTGGAAGCTGCGCTCCCTGACGCGTTGGGCTCGGACCTCGTCGTCGCAGACCCGGCGTCGGCGGAGGACAAGGATTCCATCGTCGTGACGAGGGAGACCGCCGACCGGTGGAATCTGACGTCCATCGCGGACCTCGCCCCCTACTCCGGTGAGATCAAGTTGGGTGCACCTCCCGAGTTCGCCGAGCGCACCTACGGCCTCCCCGGGCTGAGCGAGAACTACGGCGTGAACATCGATCCGGCCAACTTCGTGCCGCTGTCCGACGGTGGTGGCCCGGCCACGGTCCGCGCGCTGACCTCCGGCGAGGTCACGGCCGCCGACATCTTCTCCACATCCGCGTCGATCGCCGAGAACAACCTCGTCGTCCTCGAGGATCCGGAGTTCAACTTCGCCGCGCAGAACGTCATTCCCGTCATCAACGCGGGCAAGACGTCGGACAAGCTGACGTCGGTGCTGAACGCCATCTCGGACAAGCTGACCACCGAGGAACTGCTGGCGCTCAACCAGTCCGTATCCGGTGAGTCGAAGACAGAGCCTGCTGCTGCCGCACAGCAGTGGGTCACCGCACAGGGACTGGATACTCCGGTCTCCTAGAGAGAGCCGCACGTGATCACATTCGAGAACGTCACCAAGCGATACCCGGAAGCCGGGGGTCGTTCCGCAGGCTCCACTCTCAGCGGCACCACCGCGGTCGATTCGCTGAATCTGAACATCGAGGCCGAATCGTTCACGGTGTTCGTCGGGCCGTCGGGCTGCGGCAAGACGACGTCCATGCGGATGATCAACCGCATGATCACCCCGACGTCCGGGGTGATCACGGTGAACGGGAAGAACATCGCCGAGTCCGACGCGGTGAAGCTGCGGCGCGGTATCGGATACGTCATCCAGAGTGCGGGTCTGCTCCCCCACCGGACCGTCGTCGACAACGTCGCGACGGTCCCGGTGTTGCGGGGCACGTCGCGCCGCGCTGCACGAACCGCCGCACTGGGTGTCCTCGAACGTGTGGGGCTCGACCCTGCTTTCGCCGACCGCTATCCGGCTCAGCTGTCCGGTGGGCAGCAGCAGCGAGTCGGTGTCGCCCGTGCACTGGCTGCGGACCCACCCATCCTGTTGATGGACGAGCCGTTCAGCGCCGTCGATCCGGTCGTTCGCGAGGACCTGCAGACCGAAATGCTCCGGCTGCAGGCCGAGCTGAAGAAGACGATCGTGTTCGTCACCCACGACATCGACGAGGCCGTACGCCTCGGGGACCGTATCGCCGTCTTCGGGACGGGAGGCAGGCTTCAGCAGTACGACCGGCCGGAGGTCGTACTCTCTTCACCCGCAACGGATTTCGTGGCCTCGTTCGTCGGACGCGATCGCGGCTACCGCGGATTGTCCTTCCGCAGCGCCGACGCCGTTCCCGTGCACGACATCGACACCTCTCCGGTCGAGAAACTCGACGGCCTCCGGCTCGAGCAGGGCCAGTGGGTTCTCGTCGTCACGGCCGATCGTGCGCCGCTGGGTTGGATCGACGTCACCGGTGTCGAGGGCATCCGCGCCGGGCGCAGTGTTCAGGAAAGCACCGCGGCAGGCGGGTCGCTGTTCACCGTCGGAGGTGACCTCCGACAGGCGCTGGACGCAGCCATTTCGTCTCCGTCCGGAATCGGTGTCGCTGTGGACGAGTCGGGTGCGGTCGTCGGCAGTCTCGACGGCTCGGAAATTCTCGAGCATCTGGCGGCACAACGCCGCGCCGAGGACGAGGCGCGCAACGAGCACCACTTCGGGTCGCTCTGATGCGTTGGCTCGTCGACAATTTCGACGTCGTTCTCGACCTGACCAAGACTCATCTGTACCTGTCCTTGGTCCCCCTGCTCATCGGACTCGCAATCGCGGTCCCCGTCGGCACTCTGGTTCGCAACGTCTCGTGGATCCGCCGAATCACGTTGACGGTGGCCAGCATCGCGTTCACCATCCCGTCGCTCGCCTTGTTCGTGACCATCCCAGCCATCCTCGGCACCAGGATTCTCGACGAGATCAACGTCGTCATCGCTCTCGCCGTGTACTCCACCGCGCTCCTGATCAGAGTGGTCCCCGAAGCACTCGATTCGGTGCCGTTCGCCGTCGTCGACTCCGCGCAGGCGATGGGCTACACCTCGTTGCGCCGCGCGATCGGAGTGGAACTGCCACTGGCACTTCCGGTTCTCGTGGCAGGCATCCGCGTTGTCGCCGTCACCAACATCTCGCTCGTCTCCGTCGGTTCGGTCATCGGCATCGGCGGTCTCGGCCAGTTGTTCACCCAGGGGTACCAGCGTGACTACCCGGATCAGATCGTCGCGGGGATCATCTCCATCGTGTTCCTGGCGCTGATCTTCGACGCTGCGCTGTATCTGCTGGGGCGTCGACTGACGCCGTGGACCCGTATCGGAACGTCGGCAGGCAAGAAGCGAGCACGGGCATGAACATCTTCACCGACGCCTTCGCGTACATGACCGACCCGGCGAACTGGGAGGGCAGCACCGGAATCGGCGCACGGATCCTCGAACACATCTGGTACAGCTTCATCGCCGTCGTCGTCTCCTCGGCGATCGCAGTACCCGTCGGGCTGCTGATCGGGCACTTGCGCCGCGGCGAGGTGCTGATCGTCGGACTCGTCAACGCCCTTCGTTCGCTTCCGACGCTCGGCGTGCTCGTGTTCCTCGTGCTGCTCATCGGTCTCGGGCTCGTTCCACCGATCATCGCCCTTGTCCTACTGGGCATTCCGCCGATGCTCGCCGGAACGTACGCCGGAGTGGCGAACGTGAACGCAGACGTCGTCGATGCAGCACGCGCTATGGGCATGACCGAATTGCAAGTGTTGTTCCGAGTCGAGATCCCCAACGCGATGCCCTTGATTCTCGGCGGTCTTCGCAACACCACCCTGCAGGTCATCGCTACCGCGACCGTCGCGGCCTACGTCAACCTCGGCGGGCTCGGCCGCTACATCTTCGACGGTCTGGCGCTCTACAGTTACGACCGAGTTCTCGTCGGCGCCATCCTGGTTGCCGTGCTCGCACTCGTCGTCGACGGCCTCCTCGCCCTCGCGGTGTACGCGTCCGTGCCCGGCACCGGCCGGCTGCGTCGAACACCGAACCTGCACTAGCTCGACCAACGGCCACATTTCGTTCTAACCCTCACGCCGACAGTCCGGTTTCTGGAGCGAAAGAACCCTTCAGTCAGTCAGACTGACCAGACGCCACGTTCGCTCCGGCACCGGCCGGCTGACCCTACGCGGGAAAGCGCCCCGAACCACGGCCAGGTAAGGCGTGATTCGGGGCGCTTCGTTTCCCTGTCCTACGCGACACCCTCGGCTCGCGCTGCTGCCGCAACTGCGTCCGCAACGGCCGGGGCGACGCGAGGGTCGAGCGGGCTGGGCACGATTTTGTCCGCAGCCAGCTCGTCGCCGAGTACCGAGAGGATTGCCTCGGCGGCGGCGAGTTTCATGCCTTCGGTGATCCGTCGCGCTCCGGCGTCGAGTGCGCCTCTGAACACGCCGGGGAAGGCGAGCACATTGTTGATCTGATTGGGAAAGTCGCTGCGACCGGTCGCGACGATCGACGCGTACAGCGCAGCCCGTTCCGGATGAATCTCCGGGTCGGGGTTCGACAATGCAAAGACGATGGAGTGCGGCGCCATCGACGCGATGTAGCTCTCGTCGATCTTGCCCGCAGAGACCCCGAGGAACACGTCCGCGCCGACGAGCGCATCCCCTGCCCCACCGGACAGTCCACGCGGGTTGGTGCGTGCAGCGAGATCGACCTTGACGGCGTTCAGGTCACCGCGGTCGGCGGAGACGATGCCTCTAGAGTCCAGCACCACGACATCCGAGATACCCGCTGCGAGAAAGATGTTGGCACATGCGACTCCAGCGGCGCCCGCTCCGGAGATCACGATCTTCAGTTCGGAGGTACGTCGGCCCTGGAACTTCGCGGCGCCGTTGAGTGCTGCGAGCGCCACGATGGCGGTGCCGTGCTGGTCGTCGTGCATCACCGGGCAGTCGAGAGCCTCGACGACCCGCTTCTCGATCTCGAAGCAGCGGGGCGCAGAAATGTCCTCCAGATTGACCGCACCGAAACTGTGGCGGAGCCGGACGATGGTGTCGACGATCTCGTCGACATCGTTCGTGTCGAGAACGATCGGGATGGAGTTGAGGCCGGCGAACCTTTTGAACAGCGCCGCCTTGCCTTCCATGACGGGAAGCGACGCGCGTGGTCCGATGTCGCCGAGTCCGAGAACAGCCGATCCGTCGGTGATGACGGCGACGAGACGGTCGGTCCACGTGTACTGCTTCGCCAGCGAGGCGTCGGACGCGATCGCGCGGCTGACCTGCGCGACGCCGGGCGTGTAAGCGATGGACAAGTCCCGCTGCGTGTCCAACGGCGCAGTCAGTTCGACCGAGAGTTTTCCGCCGACGTGGCCGAGAAAGATGTCCTCGTCGGTGATGGCGGTCGGGTCGATGGCGTTGTCGATGGATTCGGTCACAGCAGTCACGTTAGTTGCCCCAGTCACGTAAAGACGCGTAAAAGCGTCGGGAAATCACGAAGATGGCGTGAGGCGGGTGACGCCGTCGCAGACAAGAGCCGGGCGCTGTGGCACCGCAGGCTGCACTGGTCGGTCAGTCTGCCACCGGGACCGCGTGATGCGCAAACATCCCGGCCGTCGACTGCGGTCCAGGACGGACTGAGCCCGCGGCGTCAGCCCCACCCGCGAGCGGAGCCTGCGGAGTGAGCCTGCGTCAGCCCCACCCGCGAGCGGAGCCTGCGGAGTGAGCCCGCGTCAGCCCCACCCGCGAGCGGAGCCTGCGGAGTGAGCCCGCGTCAGCCCCACCACTGTGTCCACAGCAGGATGCCGGCGACGGCGAGGACAAGTAGTGATGCGATGACGGAGACGGCGCGGCGTCGGTGATCCGCGAAGTGCTGGATCACGACGGCGCCGATGGCTGCGGCGATGTGCGCGGCGACGGATACTGTTCCCGGGCCGGGGAATCCCCGTTGGCTGCCGAGATACTGTGCGCCGGCGACGACGACGGCCAGTACGACGAGGCCCGCGGTGACGGCCCCACTCAAACCTCGTAGCAAACCGTCAGCCTCCTGTGATGAATCCGCGGACGGAGTCCGCGATGAGCTGGACCGCGATTGCGGCCAGCAGTAGACCTGCGATGCGGGCGAGCAGTGTGATGCCGCCTTCGCCGAGGATGCGGATGAGGACGGTCGAGAATCGGAGGACGAGGAAGAACACGAGGTGGATGGTCACGATTGCGAGTGCGACCGCGAGGAGGGATCCGACGTGTCCTTCGGCTTGGCTGACGTTGACGATCACGGCGGCGATTGCTCCCGGCCCGGCCATCAGTGGGGTTCCCAGAGGGACGAGTGCCACGTTGACGTCTTCGGCTTCGGCGCCGCCGCCGGCTCCGCGTCCGGTGAGCAGGGACAGCGCGATGATGAGCAGGAGCAGTCCTCCTGCGCCTTGCAGTGCGGGGATACCGATGTGCAGGTAGTTCAGGATGGCCTGGCCACCGATCGCGAACACGGTGATGACGGTGAGCGATACCGCCGGTGCCTGCCATGCGGCGCGGTTGCGTGCTTCCTTGCTCTTGCGTCCGACGAGGGAGAGGAACACCGGGATGGCACCGGGCGGGTCCATGATCACGAACAGGGTGATCAGGACGGTGAGGTAGAGGGTCGTGTCGAAGCTCACGACGGGACCGTCGACCCTGTCGCCGCGCGGAGGATGCGCTCGTACTGGTCCGGCGCGGTGGTGTGTTCTCCGAGCTTCAGGGGTTTGTTCGCTCCGTGGTAGTCCGACGATCCGGTCGCGATGATGCCGAGTTCGTCGGCGAGTTCGTGCATGAAGTGGGTGTCCGGCTCGTCGTGGTCGGCGTGGAAGACTTCGACGCCGCCGAGACCGTGCGGGACGAGTTCTCGGATGTGGTTCGGGTCGAGAATCCGTCCGCGTTTGCGTGCACGGGCGTGCGCGACGACGCTGACGCCCCCTGCCGCCGCGATCATCTCCACGGCCCGCTGGATCGGTGTGTCCACTTTGTCGACGTAGTACGGGCTGGTCGTCGACAGGTAGCCGTCGAACGCGTGCTGAACGCTGTCGACGGCGCCGAGGTCGACGAGGGCTCGGGCGAGGTGAGGCCTGCCTGCCGATTCGCCGGTGGCCGCGATGATGTCGTCGGGGACGATGCCTGGGATGTCAGCGGCTAGACGCTCGGCCATCAGCCGGATTCTGGCCGCTCGCTCCCCTCGAAGGCGGGCGAGTTCGTCGGCGAAGCTCGAGTCGTTCGGATCGAACAGGTAGGCCAGAAGATGCACCGGGACCGGCTTGCCGTCTTCCCCTCGGCCGACGCACGACATCTCCATACCGCGCACGACGGTCAGTCCGGTCGGGGCTGCATCGAGGGCCTCGTCCCACCCCGATGTGGTGTCGTGATCGGTCAGCGCGACGACGTCGAGTCCGGCGGTACGAGCGGCGCGGACCAGCTCCGCGGGAGTGTCGGTGCCGTCGGAGACCGAGGAGTGGGTGTGGAGGTCGATGCGCACGACAGCCAGTGTCTCAGGCGCACCGGGCGTTGGTATCGCAGGCGTACGATTCGCGCCATGCCGTCTCTACCTCCGAGGCCGTCGCTTCCGTCGCTCCACTCCCTGCGGCCGTCCAATCGTGGACAGGCAGCCGGACCGAAGGTTCCCGTACCCACCGCTCGCGCGATCGTCGATTGCGCGGTCTACGTCGACGGGCACCGGCTGCCGGGCAAGTACACGCATTCGGCGGCGATAGCCGAGGTCCGCAAGCGAGGGGAAGGCTTCGTCTGGCTCGGTCTGCATGCCCCGGACGAGGGTCAGATGGACGGTGTCGCGCAGTGCTACGGCCTCCACGAACTGATGGTCGAGGACGCCGTCCACGCGCATCAGCGTCCCAAGTTGGAGCGCTACGACGACGTGTTGTTCCTCGTTCTGCGCACCATCAGCTACGTCGAACACGAATCGGTGACCACGGCCAACGAAATCGTCGAGAGCGGCGAGATCATGGTGTTCCTCGGACGGGACTTCGTCATCACCGTGCGCCACGGCGAGCATTCGGGGTTGTCCGGTGTGCGGCGAACGCTCGAGAACAATCCCGAGCAGCTGGCTCTGGGGCCGTCGGCCGTTCTGCACGCCGTCGCCGACCACGTCGTCGACGAATATCTCGAGGTCACCGGCTCGATCGAGCGAGATGTCGACGTCATGGAGGAAGAGGTCTTCTCGCCTCACCATCACGTACCGATCGAGAACATCTATCTGCTCAAGCGTGAGGTCGTCGAACTTCGACGATCCGTCACGCCGTTGTCGACGCCGTTGAATCAGCTGGCTCAGAGCTCGGAGAACCCTGTCCCCAAAGCGGTTCGACGCTACCTGCGCGACGTGCAGGACCATCACACTCTGGTCGCGGAACGGGTAGCGGAGTTCGACGAGGTTCTGAGCTCGCTCGTCGACGCCGCGCTGGCGCGGGTGACGATGCAGCAGAACATGGACATGCGCAAGATCTCGGCGTGGGTGGCCATCGCAGCCCTGCCGACGATGGTGGCCGGCATCTACGGGATGAACTTCGACAACATTCCCGAACTGCATTGGAAGTACGGGTATTACATCGTCGTCGCCGTGGTGGCCGTGGCCTGCGTGGGATTGTTCGCGACGTTCCGCAAGAACGACTGGCTCTAGAGCGTCACGGCGGACCGGCTCGGGTCACGGACGTCGATTCCCGCTTCCGTCCACGCGTCGCGCAGGGCCTCGGCGCCGCGCAGCCGAACCCACGCCGCCTCGGTGCCCGTGATCGGCACGACATCGAGAAACTGGACCGGGTCGGCAGGCTCGGGCAGCTCGAGATCCTCGATGTCGCTGCGCCCGAGCAGCACCGCCGTGAACGGCGCACCCGCCCACAATGGTTCACCGAGATCCAGCAGAAGATCCTCGCGGAGCACGACACCCTCGACGGACGGCGTCGCGGCAAGCTTGGCCAGGTTCCGCAGGAAATCCTTGTCGATCCCGTCGAACACTCTGGTGACGAGAATCAGCTCGGCGCGAGGACCGCGGGTGGCGTCGGCGATCATCTCGCTCGGATCCGACATCGGATACCTCGAACAACCGAGCGTCACGAACCGGGCGAACTCGTCGCGTCGCGGGAAGAACGTCAACACGTCCAACGATTCGAGACCGAGGAACGTCACCGAGAACGGCGTCGGCTTCTCGTCTCCGATCGCGGCAAGCAGATGACTGCGTACCCGAGCTATGACACTGTCGCTCACGAAGTCCATCCAACACCACCGCTGCCCGGTAGCGTCGTCCGCGTGGTCTCTGTCCTTGCCGTCTCCGACGAAACGATCGAAAGCCTGTGGAGTTCTCAGGTGCGTTCACTGGACGTCGACCTCGTTCTCGGCGCGGGAGACCTCCCCTTCGACTACCTCGAGTATCTGACCGACGCCCTGAACGCGCCGTGCGTGTTCGTGCCGGGAAACCACGACGCCGACCTGACGGGCTACTCGGCCGGACGCGCCGGATGGATGCGGGCGGGACTGCCGAGCACCTGGCCGGGCCCCGTCGGCGCCGTCAACGCGGATCGTCGGATCGTGACCGCAGCGGGCCTTCGCATCGCCGGTCTCGGCGGGTCCATCCGCTACAACGGCGGACCCAACCAGTGGACCCAGCGCCAACAGAGGCGTCGGGCACGGACGTTGACACGGACCAAGACGTGGGCAGAGAAGGTCCGGGGCGACGACCGCGGCGTCGATGTACTGCTGACGCACAGTCCACCGTTCGGCGTCGGAGACGACACCGATCCCGCTCACATCGGATTCGAGTGCCTGCACGACACGGTGCAGTCTCTTCGACCGCAGGTTCTGCTGCACGGGCACATTCATCCGCACGGGCAGTCACCTCCGGATCTTCGACTGCACGACACAGCCGTCGTGAACACCGTCGGCTACACCTTGCTGGACATAGAACCCGGTGGAGGGGCTCGGGAGATCACAGCACCGACCATCGTGAGGCGACGCCATGGCACGTGACACCGGATTCCCCGCGGCCGACGCCGAGAACGACTTCACCCGTCAGCGTCGGCGTGCCGATGTGGCGCGTCTCGTCGGCTGGTTGCGTCGCCAACCCGACGACATCAACACGATCCTGCCGTTCGACGAGGTGGTCGCCGCGCTCGGCAAGGTCGGTGAACGCCAACTGGGTGTTCAGGTCATTCGTGTCGATTCGATCGTCGGCAGTGTCGACCGCACCCGGGACTTCGACCGGTTCTTCAGGCCGACGTCGGCTCGGATCAGGGAGCGGTGGCAGCGTCTTGCTGCGGCGCAGCGGCGAGGCGAGGCGATGCCGCCGATTCAGGTCTACCGCATCGGTTCCATGCATTTCGTGCTCGACGGCCATCACCGGGTGTCGATCGCGTTCGCGATGCACCGCACCACGATCGACGCGCTCGTCACGGAAATCGTCACCCGCATCTCCCCCGAAGGAATCACTCGGCGCGGTGACCTGCTGATCAAGGATCACCGACGGATTTTCCTGTCCCGGGTCCCCCTCGTCGGGAAGGCTCGTGAGGCCGTCACCGTGACCGACCCGTTCGATTACGCCGAGCTGAGCGAGTCGGTCGAAGCGTGGGGTTTCAGGTTGATGCAGGAGTTGGGCGAATTCGTGGACCGGGCGACCGTCGCGCGCCGATGGTTCGGTGAGGAGTTCCTGCCCGTCGTCAGGATGGTCCGGGCCGCCGACATTCTCGAGGGCCGGACCGACGCCGAGGCGTACATGTGGATGAGCCGAGAGCGGTACCGATTGGTCCGCGAACACATCTGGAACGACGAGATCGTGTCCGAGCTTCGCCAGCGCGCTCGCAGCTCGCGCACTCCGTAGAACACCGCTCGTCTTTCCCGGCGGGCACAAACCTGATAGTTACTTAGATGCACACATCAAACTTTTGGTCTTCCCTTTAGCTCTTGTGAAAAAGTAACGAGGTTTTCGTCATGCCCACCCAGGCTCGCACCGACGAGATCCACCCTGGACGCCTGCTGCTTCCCGGCCTCTGTTTCGTCGTCATGACACTTGCTGTCCTTCAGACGATGGTGGTCCCCATCATCGGCACGATCGGTACACAGCTCGGCGTCAGCACGACAGCGGCCGGTTGGGTCCTGACGGCCAACCTACTGGCCGCCGTCGTCGCGACCCCCGTCATCGGTCGCCTCGCCGACCTGCACGGCAAGCGACCCGTCCTCATCGCCGTCCTGGTTCTCGTGTTGCTCGGATCGCTCCTGGCCGCCGTCACCGAATCCTTGCCACTTCTGCTCGCCGGACGCGTCCTCCAGGGTCTGTCCTACGCGCTGTTTCCCATCTCCCTCGCTCTGCTGCGCGACGAAATGCCCCCGCGCCGCCTTGTCGGATCGATGGCCATTCTGTCCGGCACTCTCGGCGCGGGCGGTGGGTTCGGTCTCGTGCTCACCGGAGTCCTGACGGCCGACGGCGCGGACTATCACCGTGTGTTCTGGCTCACCGTCGCTTTCGTCGCCGCGGCGATCGCACTCGTCTGGTTCGGTGTTCCCACGCGCGCACGCACCGGAACCGGCTCGGTCGACTGGTGGGGTGCGATCCTGCTCGCGGCCGCACTGGTACTTCTCTTCCTCGCACTGACACAGGGCCGGTCGTGGGGTTGGGGATCGATTCCGACGGTTCTCTGCGCTGTCGGCGGCATCGTCGTCCTCGCCTGCTGGTGGATATTCGAGAACCGCATTGCCGCCCCGCTCGTCGCGCCGCGCATGCTGACCCACGGCCCACTGCTCGCAACGAGCGTCGCGACGCTGTTCGTCGGCATCGGCATGTTCGTCAACTTCCTGGCGTGCTCGTACTTCGTGCAGACACCGCGCGAGGTCGCCGGATACGGTTTCGGCGCCGACGTGCTGTCCGCCAGCGTCGTCTACCTGCTCCCCGGTGCCGCGGTGGGCGTCGTCGCGGCGACGTTGAGCGGTGGGCTGATCCGACGGTTCGGCCCACGGCCGGTTCTGATCGGCGGCGGCGCGATCGGCATCGTCGGATTCATCCAGTTCGCGTTGTTCCACGACACGACGTGGCAGGTGATTCTCGCGTCGTCGATCGTCAACGTCTTCGTGTCGCTGGCCTTCGCCTCGATCCCGAACCTGCTGATGGCCGAGGTCTCTCCGGCGGACACCGGCGTCGCGAACAGCGTCAACTCCATCGTTCGAACAGTCGGGACATCCATTGCGAGCGCGGTCCTGACGACGATGCTCGCCACCTACACGATCGCGAGTACATCTGTTCCTCGCGAGATCGTCTACACCGCAGCGTTCCTGGTCGGTGCACTCGCGTGCGCCATTGCGACCCTGTCCGCCTTCGCGATCCGCGTACCCCGCGCGACTCGGAGCACACTCACAGCAGCCTCCACGGTCGGAGGCGATTCCGAGCAGGCAAAAGCACGCGCATCCGCTGGTGAGCGCATCCTGGCAGAAGACTGCTGACGTTCTGGGAGTAGCCGCTTCTCCCTTTCGGACCCTTCCGTGCGTACCTAGATTCGAGTTGTACGCACACGAAAGGGAATCCGAATGAACGCTCGAAAGATTTTGTCCCGCACCGCTGTCACCGGGGTACTGGTTGCCGTTCCGCTCGTCGCGGTGGTGGGTACCGCCTCGGCCGATCCGATCCGTGACGAGCAGGGACATCAGCAGGCTCAGCCTCAATGGGAGCTTCCGCAGTTCCAGTTGCCGAATCTGGCTCCGGCTCAACCGGTCCCCGCGCCTGCCCCCGCCCCGGCGCCGACCGACATTCCGAACTTCGCGCCCGGGTTCTTCCAGGGCTTGTCCACCGGCTCGTCCCTGTAGCTCGCTTCCCCTGTGTGAGTGGAAATGTGTCTTCGGGTCGCTTCGCCGACTCCGCTCCGGTGGCCCAGGGCCTACATTTCCACTCACACAGGGGGTAGAGCCCTCTACAGCGTCAGGTTGTCACCCGAGGCCTGGTCGAACACCGAGATCTTGCCCGGATCGAACCACAGCTCGACGTCGCCGCCCTCGCGGGCCGCCGACTCCGCGGCCAGACGGGCGACGATCTGAGCACCTCCGGTGTCCCCGAGACCGGCGTCCGCAGCCAGTTCCTGCAACTCCGCGGACTGCACCTTGCTGCCCTTGGACTCGAAGTACACGTACTTGTCGCTGCCCATCGACTCCAGAACATCCACCCTCGCGGTGAACGTCGCACCGTTCAACTTCTGATAGGAATCGATCAACGCCGCGTCCTCGAAGTGCTCCGGACGGATACCGACGACGACGTCCTTGCCCGGGTTCTTCTGCGCGATCGCCTGACGACGCTCGTGCGGCAGTTCGAAGGTGCCGAGGTCCGTCTGCACCCCGTCCGACGTGAGCTGGCCCGGAACGAAGTTCATCGACGGCGATCCGATGAACCCGCCCACGAACAGGTTGCGCGGCTTGTCGTACAGCTCCTGGGGCGATCCGATCTGCTGCACGAGCCCACCCCGCAGTACGACGACCCGGTCCCCGAGCGTCATGGCCTCGGTCTGATCGTGCGTGACGTACACCGTCGTCGTGCCGAGACGTTTCTGCAACCGCGAGATCTCCGCACGCGTCTGCACGCGCAGCTTGGCGTCGAGGTTGGACAGCGGCTCGTCCATCAGGAACGCCTTGGGTGTACGAACGATGGCCCGGCCCATCGCGACTCGCTGACGCTGACCACCCGACAGATTCGACGGCTTGCGGTCCAGGTGCTGACTCAGGTCCAGGATCTTCGCTGCTTCCTCGACCTTGGTGTTGATCTCGTCCTTGCTGAGCTTCGCGAGCGTCAGCGGAAACGCGATGTTCTGACGCACCGTCATGTGCGGGTACAGCGCGTAGGACTGGAACACCATCGCGATGTCGCGGTCCTTCGGTGCCCGCTCGTTGACGCGTTCGCCTGCGATGCGCAGCTCACCCGAGGAGATGTCCTCCAGACCGGCGATCATGTTGAGCGTCGTCGACTTTCCGCAGCCCGACGGACCGACGAGAATGATGAATTCGCCGTCGGCGATGGTGATGTCGACGTCGCTGACCGCAGCCGCGCCGTCCGGGTAGAGCTTGGTGACTTTGTCGAGAACGATTTCGGCCATGACGGTTATCCCTTCACTGCGCCGGACGTCAAGCCCGCCACGATACGTCGTTGGAAGAAGAGCACGAAGATGATGATCGGAATGGTGATGACCACGGCAGCCGCGGCGATGGACCCTGTCGGCTCCTCGAACTGAGAGCTACCGGTGAACTGCGAGATCGCGGCCGGAACGGTGATGGATCGCTCCGTCGCGGTCAGCGAGATCGCCAGCAGTAGGTCGTTCCAGGCGAAGATGAACACCAGGATCGCGGCCGTGACGATGCCGGGTGCCGCCAGTGGTGCGATCACCTTGCGGAATGCCTGTGCCGGTGTCGCGCCGTCCATCTTGGCGGCCTTCTCCAACTCCCAGGGGATTTCCCGGAAGAACGCCGACAGCGTGTAGATCGCGAGCGGCAACGCGAACGTGATGTACGGAATGATCAGGCCCGGCCACGTGTCGAACAGGCCGATGGCGCGTTCGATGTCGAACAACGGTGTCACGAGCGAGATCTGCGGGAACATCGCGATGAGCAGAGCCGCACCGACGAGCGCCTTCTTGCCCGGAAAGTCGAGGCGAGCGACGGCGTAGGCAGCCATGGTTCCGATCACGACGGCGATGACCGTGGTGATCAGTCCGATTCCGATCGAGTTGATCAGTGCCGAGGTGAACTGGTTGGTCTGGAAGATGCCCTTGTAGTTGTCCAGGGTGAACGAGCTCGGAATGAACTTGCCGTCGGCGATGGTGGCCGTCGATTTGAACGACAAGCTGATGATCCATGCCAGTGGGATGAGCGCGTACAGCAGCACGAGCGCATTGATGACGGTCCAACCGACCTTCTTGCGAGGCGTCACGGTCGTCATTACTTACGGCCTCCGTCGTCCGAGCCCGGCGCCGACGCACCGAACAATTTGATGAACACGAACGCGATGATGGCGACGCAGAAGAAGATCAGAACGCTGATCGCCGAGCCGAGTCCGAGGTTGAACGCTCCGAACAGGTTGTCGTAGCCGAGAATCGACACCGATCCCGTGCCGTTGCTGCCTTTGGTGAGCACGTAGATGTTGTCGAAGATGCGGAATGCGTCGAGTGTGCGGAACAGCAGCGCAACGAGGATCGCCGGTTTCATCAGCGGGATTGTGATGCGCACCAACCGTGTCCACGCTCCCGCGCCGTCCACCTGCGCGGCCTTGAGCAGATCGTCCGGGACGAGTGCGAGACCGGCCAGCAGAAGCAGGGCCATGAACGGCGTCGTCTTCCACACCTCGGCGAGCACGACGATGGCGAGCGACGGAATCTGCTCGGTCAGTGGGGCACTGCCGTCGGGCAGCAGGTTGGCGAGGTAGCCGGTGCCCGGCGTCCACGCGTAGTACCAGCTGTAGGCGGCGGCGACGGTGACGATGCCGTACGGGATCAACACGACCGTGCGCACCAGTCCGCGGCCGAAGATCGTGCGGTGCATGATGAGCGCTACCGCGAGGCCGAGTACGAATTCGATGATCACCGAGATGATGGTGATCGCGGTGGTGACACCGAACGCCGTCCACCAGTATCCGTCGGTGAGAACGGTGACGTAGTTGGAGATTCCGACGAACTCACGATCGTCGGGGAACGCGAGGTTGTACTTCTGCAGGCTGAGCCAGAAGGCGTAGATGATCGGGTATCCGGTCACCGCGATCATCATGATCGCGGCGGGAGCGATCAACGTCAGACCGAGCCGACGTTCGGCCTTCTTGCCGTCGGAGACCTTCTTCAGGATCTCCTGTTTGTCCAACGTCTCGCTCATGGAATCAGCCCTTCCGAATTGACAGCCTTGGAGACCAGGTCGGCGAGCTTGTCCACGTCCGCAACGGGATCGATGTTCTGAGGTGGATTGAGCGCGTCGGCAAGCAGGATCGAAATGCTCTGGTAGGCAGGTGAGACGGGTCGGACCGCGGCGTTCTCGATGGAGTCGAGTACGCCTTCCCACGCCGGGTAGACGGCCTGGAATTCAGGGTCCTGATACAGCTGTGCCAGCACCGGCGGAACTCCGCCGTTGACGGCGTTGTTGCGCTGGTTGTCCTCGTTGGTCAGACACTCGACGGCTTCCCACGCGAGGTCCTCGTGCTGAGTGGTCTTGGCGACGCCGATGTTGAAGCCACCGATGGTCACCTTGGCCGGAGTATCCGGGATCACCGCCGGGTACGGCGCGCTGCGGAACACCTCGGCGACCTTGGCATCCTGTTGGTCCGCAGGGACGTTCGTCAGATCGAGGAACGGTACTGCCCCGGCTGCCGCGTTCTCCTTGATGCCCGGGAGCACGAACGGGTAGTTGACCTGGAATGCCGAGTTGCCGGCCTCCATACCGAGACGGGCGGTGGCCTCGTCGGTCTGCGAGATCGACGGGTCGTGGCCGTCGGCCGTGGCGACGCGCTTCATGATCTCGAGTGTCTTCTCGGTCGCCGCACGATGCTCGGGAGTGTCGTTCAGGGTCACCGTCGTACCGTCGTCGGCGACGACCTGACCGCCTGCGCTGACGAGGAGGCTGTTGAACCACACCATCAGGCCCTCGTACTGCTTGGCCTGGACGCCGATGTACGCGGGTTTGCCTTCGGCCGCGTTCGATTCGGCTTCGTCGATCATCTGGTCCCACGTCTGCGGCGGCTGACCACCCGGCACCTGATCGGGTCGGTACCACAGCAGCTGCGTGTTGGAGTTCAGTGGAACCGCGTACAGCTGGTCCTGCCACTGCGCCGTTTCGAGCGGGCCTTCCAGGGTGGCGCCGCCTTCGAGCTTGGCGGCGAGATCATCCGGGACCGGAAGTGCCCAGCCGGCCTCGGCGAACTCGGCGGTCCACACCACGTCGAGGGTCATCAGGTCCAACGAATTGTCGTTGCCCGCCAGACGTCGGGCCAACTGCAGTCGCTGATCGTTCGCGCTCTTGGGGAGAGTTCGCTGTTCCACTCGATAGCGTCCGTTCGACGCGGCCGAACACGCCTCCGCAGCGGCGGCGTACTGCTCGGCGCCGTCCGCTGCGGTGTAGAAACTCAGTACAGGTGTGCTGCTGTCGGAGGATCCGCAGGCTGCGAGCAACGGGCTGGCGACCAACGCAGCGGCCGCCAACACCCCTATTCTGGTTGCGTGTGCAGGCCTCGCACTCCGAGGCCTTTGACTACGTTGTCTCGGCACTTTCCGCCTCCGTATTTTCGATTACGTATACAGAACTTCCTTATTGACTGTCCTGTACGTAAAGAAACGTAACCGAACGAAGGCCGGCGATAGGGATATTGGAACTATTCCGTAACCTGCCGTCTCGACGAACGTGTCAGAGCGCGAGACGCGCGAGCAGATCGCGTGCTTTCTCCGCACTCTTGGGCTCGCACAACACGTCGTACCGACCGGCGACCAACTGCATGCTCGACGCGAAATCTCGCTGGCCCTTGGTGGCCGCGTACGGAATGGCCGCGGAGATCAATCCGAAGATGACGCCGCCGACGATGCCGATGATCAACGCCCCGAGAATGTTGCCGTTGGTGAAGATACCAAGCACCAGGCCGAGGAACAGTCCGAGCCAGGCGCCCGAGACGACGCCTCCGCCAATGACTTTCGGCCACGTCAACCGACCGAGAACACGCTCGACCTGCATGAGGTCGACGCCGACGATGGTGACGTCCTGAACCGAGAACTCCTGGTCGGAGAGGTAGTCGACGGCCTTCTGCGCTTCGGCGTACGTCGGGTAGGAACCGATCGGCCACCCGGACGGCGGAGTCGGAAGACCCTGACCTGGGCGGCCGGGCTGCGAAAGTGGATTCGTCATTGCTCTATTGTGCCCGAATCTGCACTTTGTGTTACTTCACTACGCAGCATTCCTGCCGCGCGCCCTTTCGCACTGACCACCAGGGCCATCTTTCTCGACGCCTCGTCGATCATCTCGTCTCCGAGCATCACCGCACCGCGGCCACCACCGGCCTCGGAGGTATGAAATTCGTACGCCTCGAGAATGTTCTCGGCTTTGTCGAAATCGGCCTGCCGGGGCGAGAAGATTTCGTTGGCGGCATCGATCTGGGTGGGATGCAGTACCCACTTGCCGTCGAAGCCGAGACCGGCCGTGCGGCCCGCGGCGCGGCGGAACGCGTCTAGATCTCGGATCTGGAGGTACGGACCATCGATCGCCTGCAGTCCGTGGGTCCGCGCGGCGAGCAGAATGGTCATCAGGATGTGGTGGTAGGCGTCACCGGTGTCGTACCCCTCCGGCTGTTCGCCGACGACGAGGGTGCGCATGTTCACGCTGGCCATCAGATCCGCGGGACCGAACACGAGAGTCTGCACACGGGGACTGGCCGTGGCGATCTCGTCGATGTTGCGCAGGCTGCGAGCACTTTCGATCTGCGGTTCGATTCCAATGGCGCCGACCTCGAGTCCGCTCGTCTTCTCGACCTGGGTCAGAAGCAGATCCAGTGCTTCGACGTGCGCTGCGGTCTCGACCTTCGGAAGCAGGATCGCATCCAACCGAGAACCTGCACCGGAGACGACGTCGATGACGTCGCCGTAGGTCCAGGGCGTCGTCCAGTCGTTGACGCGGACGACCTTCAGTTGGTCTCCCCATCCGTCGGACCGGAGCGCTTCGACGATGCGTCCGCGCGCCTCCACCTTGGCGATCGGGGCGACTGCGTCCTCGAGATCGAGGAAGATCGCGTCGGCCTTCAGTCCTTTGGCCTTTTCGATCATCTTCGCGGAACTGCCGGGAACCGCGAGTACGGATCGGCGGGGACGGTCTTGCTTCACCGAGCTCATTCGAGCCTCATCGCTCCCTGCTTGTTCACCGGCTGTCGATTCTCCGGTTCGTACTGTCACGCTCTAACCTTTCCATCATGGCAGCACTGAGCAAGCTATTCGCAGCCAGGCTCGCGGGTCTGGTCGTGCTCGGCCCCGACGGCGAATCGATCGGCCGCGTCCGCGATCTCGTCATCACCATGCGCGTCGGCCGCGCCCAACCCCGAGTACTCGGCCTGGTCGTCGAACTCGCGACGCGCCGAAGAATTTTCGTGCCGATGCTGCGCGTCACCAGCATCGAACCCAACTCCGTTCAGCTCAACACCGGCAACGTGAGTCTGCGCAGATTCTCGCAGCGAGCCAACGAAATCCTCGTGTTCGCGCAGATTCTCGACTCCAAGGTTCGCGTCGACGACCCGGAACTCGAAGAGCTGCACGACGCCGATTCCATCGTCGTCGACCTCGGCATCGAACTGACTCGAACCCGTGACTGGCTGGTCGCTCGGGTCGCGGTCCGGCGCAGCCGCGGCAGGCTCGCGCGCCGAGGTGCAATCCATGTCGTGGACTGGCAACACGTCCAGGGCCTGACCCAGAACGAGCTGTCCCTCCCCGGCCAAGGCGTCGCGCAGCTGTTGATGCAGTTCGAGGATCTCCGGGCTGCCGACGTGGCCAACGCGATGCGTGAGCTGCCGGTGAAACGACGGATGGAGGTGGCACACGCCCTCGACGACGAGCGGCTCGCCGACGTCGTGCAGGAACTTCCCGACGACGATCAGGTCGAACTGATGCACTACCTCGGTGTCGAACGCGGCGCCGACGTGCTCGAGGCGATGGACCCCGACGACGCAGCCGACCTTCTGGGTGAACTGCCCGAGCCCGAGGCGGAGTCGCTGCTCCGTCTGATGGACCCGGAGGACTCCGCTCCTGTCCGGCGCCTTCTCGAACACTCACCGGACACTGCCGGTGGTCTGATGACCACCGAACCGGTGGTGTTGAACGCATCGACGACGGTGGCCGAGGCTCTCGCCCGGGTACGTAACCCGGATCTGACGCCCGCGCTGTCCTCGCTGGTGTTCGTGGTTCGCCCGCCGACGGCAACTCCGACGGGCGCGTACCTCGGGTGTGTTCACCTGCAGCAACTGCTCCGCGAGCCGCCGGCGAGCCTGGTCGGCGGCGTGATCGACAAGGCGCTGCCCAAGTTGTCGCCGGATGACAGCCTGACGGCCGTCACCCGATATTTCGCGACGTACAACTTGGTGTGCGGGCCGGTGGTGGACGACGAAGATCACCTGGTCGGAGCAGTGACAGTGGACGACGTTCTCGACCATCTTCTTCCCGAGGACTGGCGTGATCAGGAGGTGGCAGGACAGTGAAGGAAACCGCTCGGCAGCGCATGGACACACCGCAGGGCTCGCGGCTGTTCAACTGGCATCTCGACGTCGACCTCGGCAGCTCGGGAGAGCGCGCCGCCCGCTTCCTCGGCACCGGACGGTACCTGGCGATTCAGACGATCATCGTCATCGTCTGGATCTTTCTGAACGTCGCCGTCGTCGCACTTCAGTGGGACCCGTATCCGTTCATTCTGTTGAACCTCGCGTTCTCGACGCAGGCTGCGTACGCGGCTCCGCTGATCCTTCTCGCGCAGAACCGTCAGGACGATCGCGACCGGGTTTCGCTGGAAGAAGATCGTGCCCGGGCACAGCAGACGAAGGCGGACACCGAGTTTCTTGCCCGCGAGCTGGCGTCGCTGCGTATCGCCGTCGGTGAGGTCGCGACTCGTGATTACCTGCGGCGTGAACTCGACGAGATCCGCGAGTTGCTGGAACAGATGGGCGGCGAGCCGTCCACGGCGCCGAAGAAGTCACGGAAGAAGCAAAGCCCACGCAAGCGTGAGGACGGTCCGGCGCCGGAGAACGACGCCCCGTTCGACGTGGACTAGTTCCGCCCGGGCCGCTTGATAACGGCCGTGTAACGGAACGATCTCGAATCAGGTACCCTCGACTCCGGTTCGCAAACGATCAGGAGGTACCGACGCGTGGGACGTCACAGAAAAGCATCGAATTCCAACGTACGCCGGAATTCGGTGATTGCTCTGACGGGTCTCGTCCCCGCAGGACTCATCACCGCCGCCACCAGCGCAGGCGCGGCCGAGTACATCCCCTTCATGACGACCACCTCCACGGCGCAGGAAGCCGAGCCCGTCGTGGAAACACCCGCCCCCATCGCGGATGACACCGAGGCACAGCCCGTCGCCGCAGCCGAGGCACCCGTCCCGCAGGCAGCACCCGTCCCGGCGCCCGCGCCGGAGATCCCGCCGACTCCCGAGCTGCCGACGAGCCTCGCCGCCAGCCCCATCGCAATCCCGACGGTCAACGTCTCCGCCTACAAGAACGCCGAGCGGATTCTCGCCGAAACCCAGCCCGGCTGCGGAATCAGCTGGACCATCATCGCCGGCATCGGCCGCGTCGAATCCACCCACGCCAATAACGGCAAAGCCGACGACCTCGGCCAGCTGCTCGAGCCCATCCTCGGCCCCCGCCTCGACGGATCACTCGCCGGCAACAACGTCATCGCCGACACCGACGGCGGCGCACTCGACGGCGACCCCAACTTCGACCGCGCAGTCGGACCGATGCAGTTCCTCCCCGAAACATGGAACCGCTACAAAGCCGACGGCAACGGCGACGGCATCTCCGACCCACAGAACCTCTACGACGCAGCCCTCGCCACCGGCGACTACCTGTGCGACGGCGGCCTGAACCTCCGCGACCTCGGACAGACCACCAAAGCCATCCTGCGCTACAACAACTCCATGGCCTACGTCGCCAACGTCCTCGCCTGGTCCACCGGCTACGCCACCGGCATCGTCCCCACCTCCGACCAGCTCCCGCGCATCCACTAAGGGTCATTCCGCAGGCTCCACTCCCGCCTCCCCCGGGTCATTCCGCAGGCTCCACTCCCGCCCCACTAGCATGAGCTCATGGCAGTACTGACGGAATCCGACGTTCGAAGCGCGCTCTCGAAAGTCATCGATCCGGAAATTCGCAAACCCATCACCGACCTGGGAATGGTCAAGGGTGTCACCATCGGCGACGGAGGATCCGTCGACGTCGGGATCTACCTCACCACTGCCGGTTGCCCGATGAAATCGGAGATCAGCGACCGCGTCACCAAAGCCGTCGCCGATGTCGCGGGAGTCGGCACCATCACCGTCGAACTCGACGTCATGAACGACGAGCAGCGCACCGAACTCCGCAAGTCTCTACGCGGCGATTCCGCGGAACCGACCATCCCGTTCGCTCAACCCGGCTCGCTGACGCGTGTGTACGCCGTCGCGTCGGGCAAGGGCGGCGTCGGGAAGTCGTCGGTGACGGTCAACCTCGCCGCATCGCTGGCCAAGCGTGGTCTGTCGGTGGGTGTGCTCGACGCCGACATCTACGGTCACTCGGTCCCCCGCATGCTGGGCAACGACGCCAAACCCACTCAAGTGGAGAAGATGATCATGCCGCCGCAGGCACACGGCGTGAAGTTCATCTCCATCGCGCAGTTCACCTCGGGCAACACGCCCGTCGTGTGGCGTGGACCGATGCTGCACCGCGCGTTGCAGCAGTTCCTCGCGGACGTGTTCTGGGGCGACCTCGACGTGCTGCTCCTCGACCTTCCGCCCGGCACCGGAGACATCGCCATCTCCGTGGCTCAGTTGATTCCCGGCGCCGAGATCCTCGTCGTGACGACGCCGCAGCAGGCTGCCGCCGAGGTCGCCGAACGCGCAGGCGCCATCGCTCTGCAGACCCGTCAGCGCATCGCCGGAGTCGTGGAGAACATGTCCTGGCTCGAGCTGCCCGACGGCACCCGCATGGACATTTTCGGATCCGGCGGCGGCCAGGATGTCTCGGATCGGCTGACCAAAGCCGTGGGCGCGAAAGTGCCTCTGCTGGGCCAGATTCCACTCGACACTGCAGTCCGTGAGGGTGGCGACGCCGGCACTCCGATCGTGTTGGCGCAGCCCGAGACTCCGGCCGCGCAGGCGTTGGAAGCGGTGGCCAAGCAACTCGCAGTGCGGGAGCGCGGGCTCGTCGGAATGTCGCTGAGCATCGACACCACCCGAAGGGCCTGATACCACCCGAATGCACACCTGTCGAGGGTTGGAGTCTTAGAATTCGCCAAGTCTTACACTTTGGTGAGAATCCTTTTCTTCGATAGAGAGTGGCCTGCATGAAGAAGCCGCAATCGAGTCGGACGGTACTGGTACCGATCGTGCTCGCCCTTTTCGTGACCCTGGTGGGGTCGCTGTTCGGTCCGGCCCTGGCGTCGGCGCAGCAGCCACCGCCGTCCGGACAGAACTACTCCATCGCAACCGATACCACGTTCGCTCCCTTCGAGTTCCAGGACGAGCAGGGCAAACTCGTCGGAATCGACATGGACCTCCTGGCAGCGATCGCCGCGGACCAGGGCTTCACCTACAACGTGGAGCAGGTCGGCTTCGACACCGCCCTGCAAGGCGTCACGAGCGGTCAGTTCAACGGAATGATCGCCGGAATGTCCATCACCGACGCACGAAAGGCGACGTTCGACTTCTCGGACCCGTACTTCGATTCAGGTGTCCAGATGGCAATTCTGGAGTCCAACAACGACATCGAGAGCTACGAAGACCTGCGCGGGAAGTCCGTCGCCGTCAAGAACGGCACCGAGGGCGCGACGTTCGCGGACTCCATCGCAGACCAGTACGGCTTCACGATCCGTAGTTTCGACGACTCGGCGACGATGTTCGAGGAAGTGCGTACCGGCAATTCCGCCGCCGCCTTCGAGGACTACCCCGTTCTCGCCTACGGCATCAACCAGGGCAACGGATTCAAGACCGTCACCGACAAGGAAGCCGGAGCAAGTTACGGCTTCGCCGTCGCCAAGGGCACCAACGCGCAGTTGCTCGAGCAGTTCAACACCGGGCTCGCGAACCTGCGTGAGAGCGGGCAGTACGACGACATTCTCGACACCTACCTCAGCGCGGAAGCGTCGACGTCGGACAACTCGATCCCCGGTCTGATCAAGAGCAGCTGGCAGTTGCTGCTCAAAGGTCTGTGGCTGACGGTCGTTCTCACCGTCATCTCCATCGCGATCGCTCTGGTTCTCGGCGCGATCTTCGGCCTGTTCCGTGTCTCGTCCAACATCGTGCTCCGAGGAATCGGCACGACGTACGTCGACATCTTCCGCGGCACACCGCTGCTGGTGCAGGCATTCTTCATCTACTTCGGTGTCCCTGCGGCACTGAACTTCCAGATGTCCGCATTCACCGCCGGCATCATCACGCTGTCGCTCAACGCGGGCGCCTACATGGCCGAGATCGTCCGAGGCGGAATCCTCGCCGTCGACAAGGGCCAGATGGAAGCGTCGCGAAGCCTCGGGATCAGCTACCTCAAGTCGATGCGCCGCGTCGTCATGCCGCAGGCCATCCGCACGATGATTCCGTCGTACATCAACCAGTTCGTCATCACGTTGAAGGACACCTCGTTGCTGTCGGTCATCGGCCTGGCCGAGCTGACCCAGACAGGCCGACTGATCATCGCCCGCAACTTCGAGTCGTTCAACATGTGGCTGATCATCGGCGTCATGTACTTCATCATCATCATGGCACTCACCAAGCTGTCGAACCGGCTCGAGAAGAGGATCAACAAGTGAGCACCAAGATTTCGATCAAGGCGCTGGAGAAGGCATTCGGCGACAACAAGGTCCTCAAGGGAATCGACGCCGAGATCGCCAACGGCGAGGTCGTCTGCGTCATCGGACCGTCAGGATCCGGTAAGAGCACCTTCCTGCGATGCCTCAACAAGCTCGAGGACATCACCGGCGGCCACGTCGTCGTCGACGGCGTCGACCTGACCGACAAGAACGTCAATCTCGACAAGATTCGCCAGAACATCGGCATGGTGTTCCAGCACTTCAACCTCTTCCCGCACATGACGGCACTCGAGAACGTCATGCTCGCACCCGTCGAGACGAAGAAGATGTCGAAGTCCGAGGCCAAGGACACGGCACTGAAACTGCTCGAGCAGGTCGGACTGTCCGAGCGCGCGGACTACAAGCCCGCGAGCCTCTCCGGCGGTCAGAAGCAGCGCGTCGCCATCGCCCGAGCACTCGCGATGAGCCCGTCGATCATGCTGTTCGACGAAGCCACCTCGGCACTCGACCCCGAAATGGTCGGCGAAGTACTGCAGGTTCTGCGGGACCTCGCCAAGGGCGGAATGACAATGGTCGTCGTCACCCACGAAATGGGCTTCGCCCGCGAGGTCTCGGACCGAGTCATCTTCATGGCCGACGGCGTCATCGTCGAAGAAGGAACCCCGGATCAGCTCTTCGGCAATCCGCAGAACCCTCGGACCCAGGACTTCCTGAACAAGGTGCTGTAAGGCTCGACCCACAGCATGAAGGCGCCACCGCAGCTGTCCGACCCACGGGATCCAGTGCACTGCGGTGGCGCCTTCATGCTGTGACGCTAAGAGCGCTACGTGGCGTCGGAGTCGATGGGCGGGGTCTGGCCTGCGGGCAGTTTCTTCTCGAGCGACGGCTTGGCGGGGGTGTTCGGGGTTCCGTTGGAGCTGCCGTTCGGCTTCTTGGAGTCGAAGTTGCCGGTGAAGATGGAGTCGTCACCGTCGAGCAGGTGTTTGGTGATGACAGCGCGGGGCGTCATGCCGCGGAGCTGATTGAGGTCGGCGAGGGGCTTGCGCAGGTCCTCGAAGTCGGTGCCCAGCTCGTCCTTGAGTTGCTGGCTTGCGCCGTTGGCGTATTCCTTGACCTGGCGGATGGACTTGGTGACCCAGCTGATGGCGCCGGGCAGCCGGTCTGGACCGAGGATGACGAGTGCTGCTACCAGGAGAATGACGAGCTCTCCCCAGCCGATGTTGCCGAACACGCCTGCCAGCCTAGTCCGAAACCGGGGTGACCGACACATCGACGAGTCTGCCGGACCGGACCAGCTGAACAGGCGTCGACTGGCCGATTTCGCTCGATTGAACGGCAACGACCAACTCATCGGCACTGGTCACAGCGCGGTCACCGACCTTTGTGATGACGTCGCCCTCGACGATTCCGGCTTCCTGTGCCGGCCCTCCCGCACGCACGTTCGCCACTTCGGCACCGGATGTTGCGTCGTTGATCACCGATCGAGCGTTGATGCCGATGTCCGGGTGTTTCATCTCGCCGGTCCGGATCAGCGATTGAGCTACCTCGGTGACGTCGTCGATGGGGATGGCGAAACCGAGGCCGACCGATCCGCCGCTCTCGCTGCGGATAGCCGAGTTGATGCCGATGACGCGGCCTTCGGCGTCGATCAGTGGTCCTCCGGAGTTACCCGGGTTGATCGCGGCGTCGGTCTGCACTGCGTCGATGACGGCGTCGGTGTCGGTGCCTTCGCCGGACAGTCGAACGGGCCGGTCGAGTGCACTGACGATGCCGCGTGTGACGGTCTTGTTCAGGCCGAGCGGCGAGCCGACGGCGACGACGTCCTCCCCCACCTGGACGTCGGCGGAGTTGCCGAGCTCGGCCACGGTGAGGTTGCCGACGTCGGCCTTCAGCACTGCGAGGTCGGTCTTGATGTCGCGGCCGACGATGTCCGCGGGAACCTTGGTGCCGTCGGAGAACGTCACTTGCAGCGTGGCGCGATCGGGGTTGGTGGCCGCCATCGAGATGACGTGGTTGTTGGTGACGATGTAGCCCTCGCCGGCGATGACGACGCCGGATCCGGTGCCTGCGTTCTCGCCGAGCGTGACCTGAATGGACACCACGGACGGCAGGACGGCGTCGGCGACGCGTGCCACCTGCCCTTGGGGCAAGTCCTCGCCGGTCGACTGCGTCAGATTCACCTTCTGGCTGGTCAACGCTCCGGTCACCTCGGCTGTTTCGCGCCCGATGAGGCCGCCGACGAGACCGATGGCCAGTGCGACGACGCCGAGAACGACGAGAGCTTTCGGGGCGACCTTCTCGCCGAACAGAACCTCACGGACACCGAGCTTGGGGCCGAAGGGTTGAACTGCGGGCTCGGGGATGTCCTCGGCTGCGGCGCCGAGCCTGACGGTGGAGTTCGGGTCGCGCCACGGGTCCTCGGGTTCCGGTTCTGCCTCCGGGGGGCCGGTGGGAGCTTCAGGATCGCGCTGCAGCGATTCCTGCGCGTCGGTGGGCCTGCCGAAAGCCTCGGCGAGAACAGGGTCGGGCGCGCGCGAGGTGATTCTGGGCGACGGTTCGCCGCGTCGTGCCGCGGGGGTGAAGGAGCCTTGGACGTCGCTCGGCCGACCGAAGGCGGCAGTGGCGGCAGGATCGACCTCCGGCCGGTAGACCGGACGCGGTGGTAGCCGCGGCGCCTCCGGGTCAGTGTCGGTGCTGCGATCTGTATTGGTGCTCACGCGTTCCCGGTACCCCTCGCTCACGTCGGTCACAGCGGCCAAGATTACACAGGGCGACCCTAACGGCGTCTGCGACGAAGGTTCACGACCGACGTCACGATGACGCGTCGGCGTCGCTCGACCTCTGCTTTGACCTCGGGCGGCTCGCACATCGGGATCTGACTGAGCAGACCGAGCAACGAGTTGGGCATGGACATCTCGCCCGAATCCTTCAGGGCGCTACGCGCCTGTTGCTGGGCATCGACCTCGGCTGCGCACTCCGGGCACTCCGCAATGTGCCGAGCAGCACGTAGGTACGCGTTCATACGCAGCTCACCGTCGGCGAATGCAGCGATCGCTTCGCTGGCCAGATGTTCGGTAGAGCTGAACCGCCGTGGCTCTCGGGCCTGCGTCATCCAACCCTCCTCGTAGCTACTGAACACTGGCGTGAGAAGTGTCGACCTTCCCGTTCACTCGAAGGTACTCCCGTAGCGCCGCGCGTCCACGATGGATACGACTACGCACCGTCCCGAGCTTGACGCCCAGTGTCGCACCGATCTCCTCGTAGGACAGGCCTTCGATGTCGCACAGCACGATCGCTGCACGGAACTCGGGCGCCAACGAGTCGAGCGCGGACTGAAGATCCGGATCCAGCCGGGCGTCGTGATAAATCTGCTCGGGGTTGGGTGTCTCCGACGGCACACGGTCGTAGTCCTCGGGCAGCGCCTCCATGCGGATGCGGTTGCGTCGACGGACCATGTCGAGAAACAGGTTGGTGGTGATGCGGTGCAACCAACCCTCGAACGTTCCCGGCTGGTAGTTCGACAAGGAACGGAACACCCTGATGAACGTGTCCTGCGTCAGATCCTCGGCATCCTGGGCGTTACCGGACAACCGGTAGGCAAGACGGTAGACGCGGTCACCGTGCTCACGGACCAGTTCGTCCCAGGACGGCATGGTGGCGTCCTCGCCGCTGGCATCGAAAGCGGCGGTGCCGCTCAGTTCGGCGGTGTCTAGATCTTCTTTGATCTCGTAGATGGCTGGATCCTCCTGCTCAGGAACACGTACCAGTACAACCAGCGACACCGCCGGGATGTTCCTGTTTCGCGTTGCTCGTCGATCAAGCGATCACAAGTAGCTTCTCCCACTCGCGTGTGGCCGACGTGTGAATAACCTGAGGTGCCGCTGAGAAACCTGTCCGCTCGGAAATTCGTCCGGGTCACGTTAATGTCGCAGGGTGCCGACTAATGCCGAGAGATTGCTGTCGTATGCCGAGGAATCCGCCCAGGAGGACGACGTTCTCGTCTCGGCCCGCGAACGCGCCGAGGACCTCGGTGCAGCACCCGTGCCGGCCTCCGTCGGCGCGATTCTCAGCATCTTCACTCAGATGCTCGGCGCCAAGACCGTCGTCGAGATCGGGACCGGCGCCGGCATCAGCGGCCTCTGGTTGCTCGACGGGATGCGCGAGGACGGCGTACTCACGACCATCGACACCGAACCGGAATACCAGCGCGCGGCCAAGGAAGCGTTCCGAGCCGGAGGTATCCCGCCGTCACGTACGCGATTGATCAACGGGTGGGCGCTCGACGTCCTCCCTCGCCTCGCCGACGACACCTACGACCTCGTGTTCATCGACGCCAGCCCCGTCGACCACCTTCATTTCGTTCAGGAGAGCGTCCGACTACTACGCCCCGGCGGTGTACTGGTGCTACACAACGCACTGCTGAACGGCCGGGTGCCGGACTCGACTCAGCGCGACGCCACCACCGTCGCAGTCCGGGCAGCAGCCCGAGCCATCGCCGAGGACGAACGGCTCACCACCGTCCTGCTTCCGCTCGGCGACGGACTGATCTGCGCTTCGCGCAGCTGACCTCGGGTCGTTCCGCAAGCTCCACTCCCGGGGCTTCGCGCAGCTGACCTTGAGTCATTTCGCAGGCTCCACTCCCGGGGCTTCGCGCAGCTGACCTCGGGTCTCCGCAGACTCCACTCCCGGGGCTTCGCGCAGCTGACCTCGGATCGTTCCGCAGGCTCCACTCCCGTCAGATCCAGACGCCCTTGCCGACGGAGACGACGCCGCCTGCGGAGACGTTGAAGCGTTCGTTGTCGCGTTCCATGTCGACGCCGATGATTTCGCCGGGCCCGACGACGACGTTCTTGTCCAGGATCGCCCGGCGAACCACTGCGCCCTTGCCGATGCGTACACCTGGCATGAGGACGCTGCCTTCGACGGTGGCACCGTCGTCGATCATCACGTTGGAACTGAGTACCGAATTGCGGACGGTCGCGGCCGAGAGAATGCATCCGGCGCCGACGACGGATTCCTGCGCGAGCCCGCCCTGCACGAACTTGGCGGGTGGGAGGTTCTCGGCGGCGCCGCGGATGGGCCACCGGCGGTTGTAGAGGTTGAAGATCGGGTGCACGGACACCAGGTCCATGTGTGCGTCGTAGAAGGCGTCGATGGTTCCGACGTCGCGCCAGTATCCGCGGTCGCGTTCGGTGGCGCCGGGTACGACGTTGTCGTTGAAGTCGTAGACCGAGGCGACACCGGCTTCGACGAGTGCGGGAATGATGTCGCCGCCCATGTCGTGGTCGGAGTCGGAGTTCTCCGAGTCCGCTTTGATGGCGTCGATCAGCACTTTCGTCGTGAAGACGTAGTTGCCCATCGATGCGTAGGTGACGTTGGGGTCGTCGGGTGTGCCCGGAGGCTGAGCGGGCTTTTCCAGGAACTGGGTTATCTTGCCGTTCTCGTCGCTGTCGATGCATCCGAACGCGAAGGCCTCGCTGCGCGGCACCCTGATCCCGGCGACGGTGACGCCTGCACCGGAGTCGATGTGCTGCTGGACCATCTGCTCGGGGTCCATGCGGTAGACGTGGTCGGCACCGAAAACGACTATGTACTCGGGGTCTTCGTCGTAGACGAGGTTGAGCGACTGGAAGATGGCGTCGGCGCTGCCGGTGTACCAGCGTGGGCCGAGGCGTTGCTGCGCCGGCACCGGGGTGATGTACTCGCCGGCGAATCCGGACAGCCTCCAGGTCTGGGAGATGTGGCGGTCCAGTGAATGGGACTTGTACTGGGTCAGCACGCACAGCCGGAGGTATCCGGCGTTGACGAGATTGCTCAGAACGAAGTCGATCAGTCGGTAGGCGCCGCCGAACGGTACGGCTGGCTTTGCTCTGTCCGCGGTCATGGGGTAGAGCCGCTTACCCTCACCGCCGGCAAGCACGATCCCTAGAACATGCGGTTGTGTCCTCACAAAGCCAACCTATCCGCACTGGGTGAAGCTTGCTAGCAGTACACGCGTTTCACCGCGGGAATGTAGGTTTACAGATGTGCGCGTGGCGATGATGACTAGGGAATACCCGCCGGAGGTCTACGGAGGCGCCGGGGTGCATGTCACCGAACTCGCGGCGCAGCTGAAAGCGCTGTGCGAGGTCGACATCCACTGCATGGGTGCGCCGCGGGACACCGCGCACGTCCATGATCCCGATCCGGCACTGAAAGGCGCCAATGCGGCGCTGACGACCCTGTCGGCGGAGCTGCGAATGGCGAACGCCGCGGCCGACGCGGACGTGGTGCACTCGCACACCTGGTACACCGGTCTCGCCGGCCACCTGGCCGCGGAGTTGTACGACGTTCCGCACATCCTCACCGCGCATTCGCTCGAGCCTCGCCGTCCGTGGAAGGCCGAGCAGCTGGGCGGCGGCTACCGCATCTCGTCGTGGTCCGAGCGCAATGCCGTCGAGTACGCCGACGCGGTCATCGCCGTCAGCGAGGGCATGGCCAAGGACGTCCTCGATGCCTACCCGCGCCTGGACCCGCAGCGTGTTCATGTGGTGCGCAACGGAATAGACACCGAGAACTGGCACGCCGGACCCGCCGCGGATCCGTCGGATTCCGCGTTGGACGCCATCGGTGTCGACCTGGATCGGCCGATCGTCGCGTTCGTCGGGCGGATCACGCGCCAGAAGGGCGTCGGGCATCTGATCGCGGCCGCGCACCATTTCGATCCGTCGATTCAGCTGGTGCTCTGCGCGGGCGCTCCCGATACTCCGGAGATCGCCGCGGAGACCGAACGTGCGGTTGCCGAGCTGTCCGCTGCGCGCGACGGCGTCCACTGGGTGCGCGAAATGCTTCCCACCGAAAAGATCCGCGAAATACTTTCTGCGTCACAGGTTTTCGTCTGCCCGTCGGTGTACGAGCCACTGGGCATCGTCAACCTCGAGGCCATGGCAGCGGAAACCGCGGTGGTCGCGTCCGACGTCGGCGGCATCCCGGAGGTCGTCGACGACGGTGTCACCGGTCGCCTCGTGCACTACAACGCATACGAACCGCAGGCGTTCGAGCAGGCTCTGGCCCGGACGGTCAACGAGGTCGCGCTGGATCCGACGCTCGCGGCATCGATGGGCAAGGCGGGTCGTGCCCGTGCCGTCGCAGAATTCTCGTGGGCGGCCATCGCTCAGCAGACGCTGGACGTCTACTCCGCGGCGCTCGCCCGTCGCTCGTAGGTTCCGACGACGACCGACGCGGTCACGGCCACCGGCTCGGACAAGGATTCGATTGCGGCACGCCTGTCCGCTTCGGTGGTGTGCCGAACGGACGGACCCATCCCGACGAGGCTGCCCACCTCGGCGTGGGTGAGCTCCATGCGGTATTCGACGGCTGTCCGGTCCACCTGGTCGAACCCTCCGGACAGGGAATCACCGAGCCGCCTGGCCTTGTCCTCGTCCACGCCGATGAGGCCGAGTTCGCCGATCAGTTCCTGTTGATGCCGGACGGTGGGGGTGACGACGACGAGCCTGCCTCCCGGTGCGAGGACCCGCCTGGATTCTGCGGCGTTGCGCGGCGAGAAGACACAGATGATCGCGTCGAGCGAGCCGGAACGGACGGGTAGACCGTTCCAGACGTCGGCGACCACGGACCCGATCGCGGGATGAGCCTGCGCCGCACGACGAGCCGCGGCCTTGGACACGTCGATGCCGATTCCGCGTCCACCGGTGCGATCGAGGACGGCCGCCAGATAATGACCGCTGCCGACGCCGATCTCGAGCACGGTGCGAGACGCACCGACCGCGTCGACGAGGGCCGCCGTCACCCGGTCGAAGTGGCCGGTGCTCAGGAACGCGGTGCGGGCCGCGATCATGTCCGGTGAGTCGCCGGTGATCTTGCCTGCGCTGCCCGGTTGGAGACTGACGTATCCCTGACGTGCGACGTCGAACGAATGCCCTCGATCGCACAGGAGAGTGCGGTCCTCCACGTCGAGGTCGGAGCCGCAGTGCGGGCAGACGAGCAGGTCGATCACGTCGGCGAGCACGACACACCCCGCCTACCGCGCACCCCGACCACCACTAAGCCCCACCTGCCGTAATCGGCAAGCGGGGCTGGGCACAGAAACGAAAAACAGTTAACCGGTGACGCCTTTCAGCTCTTCACCGAGGGCGGCTGCCTCGTCAGGGGTGAGCTCGACGACCAGGCGTCCTCCGCCTTCGAGCGGCACCCTCATCACGATCCCTCGTCCCTCTTTGGTTGCTTCGAGGGGACCGTCCCCGGTCCGGGGCTTCATCGCCGCCATCCTCTGCTCCCTCCAGATCTGCGCCACCCAGCTCTGCGCTTCGGCCAAAAAAGTGTTCTCGCCGTGAGCGAGAATGGTTCTTGCGCTCCATTCTTCCCTATCGGGACCGATACCGGGAACTGGAGTCGGTATTCGGGGACTTCACCCAACATCCCGTCAGGTGATCGTCGACCATTCCGGTGGCCTGCATCAATGCGTAAGCCGTGGTCGGACCGAAGAACCGCAGCCCACGACGCTTGAGCTCCTTGGCCATCGCGGTGGATTCGGTGGTCACCGCAGGTACGTCCGATATCGAATCGAGACGCTGTCCTCGCGGGGCCGGAGCGAACGACCAGAGCAGCGAATCGAGGTCGGGGTCCAGGTCGAGGATCACCCTCGCGTTGCCGATGGCTGCGTCGATCTTGGCGCGGTTGCGCACGATCGAACTGTCCTGCATCAGCCGCTCGGTGTCCGCGGCGCCGAATGCCGCGACCTTCTCCGGATCGAATCCGGCGAAGGCGCGACGGAAGTTCTCGCGCTTGCGCAGGATCGTGATCCACGCCAATCCGGACTGGAACGCTTCGAGACACAATCGTTCGTACAGGGCGTCTCGGCCGTGGAGTTCACGACCCCATTCGGTGTCGTGATAGGTCCGGTACAGCTCGTCGTCGGTTGCTCCCCACGGGCACCGCAGCTTGCCGTCGGGGCCGGGTACGGCCGTCACTTGTCCACGTTCGTCGTATCGTCCAGGCGCGACCGGAGCAGGTCGATCTCCGCGGCGAGTCGTTCCAGGGCCCAGTCGACTTCGCTGGGCTTGTAGCCACGCAACGTCTGCTGGAACTTGAGGTCTTTCACGTCGTCGCCGGTCACGCCCTCGGCAGGTAGGACGGTGGCCGTCGTCCCCTCGGGCAATGGTTCGAGCTCTTCACCGCGACCGAACACGGCACTTGCGACGAAGAAGAGCAGGGCTGCGATGACCGCGATGACGACGACGTACAGCAGAAGCGTCAGCATCGCAGAATCTTCTCACAGCCCTGCTCTCGAACGGTTCTGCGCGTTACACGTGCAAGGTGTTGATGGCGGGTCGATCGGCCAGCGACACCTCGGTGGAGAACGGCACGAAGGAATCTCCGTCGACGCGGAACTGCATCAGTCCGGCCCCCGAGTCCACCATGCCGCAGCGGTTCAACATGGTGCCCACGATCTGACGGCTCATCGCGCCCAGTTCCACCAGCGGGCGGTTGCGGTGTTTGCGGACACCGAGATTGACCTGACCGATCGCGCCGAGTCCCAGTTTGTCGTAGGTGTCGAGCAGCAGCCCGATCTCCACGCCGTAGCCGGGCGCGAACGGCACCGCGGAGAGGAGTTCTCTCGTTCCCGCGTACTCCCCGCCCAGCGGTTGGATCACGCCGGTGAGCTCCGGGCGCATGGCGGCGAGCATCGGCCGGGCAACCAGTTCGGTGACCCTGCCACCGCCGTTGGCGTCCTCGGTGCCGCTGGTGCGCAACGGACGTCGGTAGTAGCCCTTCACCAGATGGATACCGTCGCCCATCAGCAGGGGGCCGAGGAGCTTGGGTACGAACGCCGGGTCCGGGTTGATCAGATCGGAGTCGACGAACGCGATCAGATCACCCGTCGAGGCAGCGATCGCTCGCCACAGCACTTCACCTTTGCCCTTGACCGGGTCGAGTCCGGGAATTGCTTCCTCGCGACTGATCACTCGTGCGCCGGCGGCCGTGGCACGTTCGGCGGTGGCGTCGGTCGACCCGGAGTCCAGGACGATCAGTTCGTCGACGAGACCACCGAGCAACGGGTGGATGGTATCCACTACTGCCGCGACGGTGTCTTCCTCGTCGAGCGCAGGCAGTACGACGGAGACGGTGCGGCCCGCCTTCGCTGCCTCGAGTTCGGCGATGGACCACGACGGGGTGTCCCACGTATTGGTGTCCGCCCATGAATCCAGGACGGTGGTTCGGTCCGCAAGCGTCATGCCAGCCCCCTGACGGTCCGCACCGGAGCCCTGTTTCCCTGTATCGCCGCAACCATGTCTACGACTCTTCTGGTCGACGCAACCTCGTGCACCCGGAACATTCGGGCGCCGCCTGCTGCGGCCAATGCTGTCGCTGCCAATGTTCCCTCCAACCGGTCGGCGAGTTCTACACCTAGAGTCTCCCCGATAAAATCCTTGTTGCTCAGCGCCATGAGCACTGGCCATCCGGTGTTTACAAGAACGTCCACGCGACGCAACAACTCGAGCCCGTGGAAGGTGTTCTTGCCGAAATCATGGGTCGGATCGACGAGAATCGAGTCGCGACGCACACCCGCGGCAACAGCTTTCTCGGCCGCGGCTGTCACTTCCTCGACGACATCGGCAACGACATCGGTATAGCGAACACGGTGTGGTCGGGTACGCGGTGTGGCACCTCCGGTGTGCGAGCAGACAATGCCGACGCCTTCCTCGGCGGCCACCCCGACGAGGCCAGGGTCCGCCCCGGCCCACGTGTCGTTGATGAGATCGGCACCGACACCGCACGCGAGCCTCGCCACGTCGCTACGCCAGGTATCGACACTGATCAGCAGATCCGGGTACTCACCGCGGATGGCCTCGACGAACGGAACGACGCGACGGATCTCCTCGGCAGCGTCGACGAGCACACCCGGGCCCGCCTTGACGCCGCCGATGTCGACCATGTCGGCACCCTCGGCGACGGCGCGATGGACCGACGCCATCGCCGCCTCGTCGGTGAAGTTCGCACCCTTGTCGTAGAAGGAATCAGGAGTGCGGTTGACGATCGCCATGACGAGCGCGCGATCGTCGGCCACCGGCTTGCCGCAGAGAGTGCTCATGCTTTCAATACTGGCACGGGCATTATTTGCTGCTGGGCGCCTTACCTGCCGCGACCTCGTCGACGTAACCGTCGTACGCCTTGTCGTAACCGCCGGACTTGCCGCGCAGCACGTAGAGCTCGCTCTCCCCGTCCTCCTCGTAGCCGAGCTTGCGGAGGGCGACCTTCTGGCTCTTGAACGTGGACGTCTGTTCGAGGCTGTCGACGACGCGCACGAACAACGGCACGGCGTACGTCGGAAGCTTGTCGTACAGATGCGCTGCGACGGCCTTGCCGTCGAACGACTCACCGTCGCGCAACGTCACCGCAGCCATGCCTGCCTTGCCGTCGGCACCGTCGATGTCGACGCCGTAGACGACGGCACCGTCGATGGCGGAGTGGCCGCCGAGGGCACCTTCCACCTGTGTGGTCGCGACGTTCTCACCCTTCCAGCGGAACGTGTCGCCGAGGCGGTCGACGAAAGCGACGTGCAGGAAACCCTGCTTACGCACGAGGTCGCCGGTGTCGAACCATGCGTCGCCGTCTTTGAACCCGTCGCGGACGAGCTTCTTCTCGGTGGCCTCGTCGTCGGAGTAGCCGTCGAACGGGGCGCGATCGGTGACCTTGGAGAGCAGCAGACCGACCTCACCGTTCCCGACCTTCCGCAGCTTGCCGTTCTGACCGCGCTTGGCCTTGCCGGACTCCTCGTCGTACTCGACCACCGCGTACGGCAGCGGGCAGATGCCCGCGGTCTTCTTCATGTTCAGCGCGTTGATGAAGGCGATGTTGCACTCGCTGGCGCCGTAGAACTCGGCGACGCGTTGGATGCCGAACCGTTCGGTGAACTCCTCCCAGATCTCCGGGCGAAGGCCGTTGCCGACTACGAGCTTGACCGTGTTGTCCCGGTCGGTCGCCTTCTTCGGCTGGGTGAGCAGGTACCGGCACAGCTCACCGATGTAGGTGAACGCCGTGGCCTTGTTCACCTTGATGTCTTCCCAGAAATTGCTGACCGAGAACTGCTTGCCGATCGCCATCGTCGCACCACCGGCGAGCACCGAGGACAGCGTCACCGTCAGAGCATTGTTGTGATAGAGCGGCAGGCAGCAGTAGATGACGTCGTCGCTACGCAGACGCACACCCATGTTGCCCAGACCGGACATCGACTTGAGCCACCGGAAATGGCTCATCAGGCTCGCCTTCGGCATTCCCGTCGTGCCCGAGGTGAAGATGTAGAACGCCTTCTCCTTCGCCAGGATCTCCGCGGTGACCGACGGATTCTTCGGCGACGCCTTCTGCGACAGCTCGTCCAGTTCCTTCAGCGGCAGCACCGAACCGGCCTGCGGAGCGGCCTCGAGCGAATCGAGTGCCTCCTGCGTGTTCTCGTCGAACACCAGGACCTTCGCATCGAGGATTCCCAGGCTGTGCTCGAGCACGTCACCACGCTGGTTGTAGTTCAGCATTCCAGCCGTCGCACCGAGCTTGACCGCAGCCAACGCCGCGAACAGAGCCTCCGGGCGGTTCTTGCTCAACACCCCGACGACATCCCCGCGCGTCACACCCCGGTCCGCGAAAACAGCAGCGTAACGATTGACGATCGCATTGGCGTCCGCGTACGACGTGGACTCCCCTTCGAACCGCACGAACGGCCTGTCACCGTTCTTCGCCGCAGCATCCTGGAACACGAGGCCGATCGACGCCTTGTGATGGGGTTTGCGGGTGAACCCGGCGACACCCCGAAGCAGGCTGGGCACCTCCGTCACCATTTTCGGCAACGCGACGGCGACGTCGGTCACCTTGATCTTCTGACGGGCATCGACAGCCATGAACTCCCCTTAGTCCGATGTGACCTTGCTAACCTTACTCCAGAGTAACGTCCGATTTCGAGGTCACTCCGCAGGCTCCGCTCCCGTCCGATTTCGAGGTCACTCCGCAGGCTCCGCGCATGCATCCAGTGCACCCCGGACGGTGTCGGTTCTGACCAGCGCGTCCAGGGCCCGCTGTTGCACGAATCCCGTCGAGGACAGGCTGTCGATCCACTGCAGGAGTCCGTCGTAGTGACCGACCGGGTCCAGCAGAACGATCGGTTTGGCGTGCATTCCCAGGTAACCCGCTGTCCAGGTCTCGAACAGTTCCTCGAGCGTCCCGATGCCTCCCGGCAACGTGATGAACGCGTCGGCGCGGTCCTCCATGATCTTCTTTCGCTCGCGCATGGTGTCGGTGACGATCAGTTCGTCGGCGTCGACGTCGGCGACTTCGCGGTGGACGAGCGCCTTCGGGATCACGCCGACGGTGTTCGCGCCTGCCGCGCGAGCTGCCTCCGCGACGGCGCCCATCATCGACACGTTGCCGCCGCCGGACACCAGCCCCCACCCTCGGCGTCCGATCTCCGTTCCCAGCTCGCGCGCCAAGTCGATGAACGACCGATCGACGGGCCCCGACGCGCAGTACACGCACACGTTCCAACTCATGACTGCTCCCCCGTTGTGCTTTCGATGATCCGCACGGCTTCCTCGACGCTGTCCGTGCAGTGGATGAGTTCCAGGTCGGACGGCGAGACCTTGCCTTCGGCGACGAGGGTGTTCTTGATCCACTCGATCAGACCGGACCAGAAGTCGGTGCCCAGCAGGATGATCGGGAACCTGGTGACTTTCCGGGTCTGAACGAGGGTGAGTGCCTCGAACAGTTCGTCGAGGGTGCCGAATCCGCCGGGTAGGCACACGAATGCCTGGGAGTACTTGACGAACATCGTCTTTCGGACGAAGAAGTAGCGGAAGTTGACGCCGAGATCGACCCAGTCGTTGAGTCCCTGCTCGAACGGCAGCTCGATTCCGAGGCCGATGGAGAAGCCGTCGGCGTCGGATGCGCCGCGGTTGGCTCCTTCCATGACGCCGGGCCCGCCACCGGTGATGACGGCGAATCCGGCCTCGGCGAGGTTTTGTCCGAGCTGCCGGCTGCGCTCGTACTCCGGGTGATCCTGCGGGGTGCGGGCGGAGCCGAATACCGTGACGGCCCTTGGCACCTCGGCGAGCGCACCGAACCCTTCGACGAATTCACTCTGGATGCGGAGCACCCGCCACGTGTCGGTGTGGATCCAGTTGCCGGGGCCGCGTTGATCCAGCAGACGCTGATCCGACGTGGACGTCTCGGAGTTGCGTCCGCGCCGCAACACCACCGAACCCTTGTGCCTAGCTGCCTTGTCGTCGTCCATGCGGACAGGCTATCCGGCGGCCCTTCACGACTTCGAGAGATAGGCACGAAGGACTGCTGCGACGTCGGTGATCTGTGCTGTCGGCACCCGCTCGTCACGCTTGTGCGCCAAATTCGGGTCGCCCGGCCCGTAGTTCACGGCGGGGATACCGAGAGCGGAAAACCTCGAGACGTCGGTCCACCCGTACTTGGCGCGGAACTGGCCACCTGCGGCCTCGATCAGCGCAGCCGCGGCAGGAGCTCCGAGGCCGGGCAGTGCACCGGGCGACGAGTCGGTGACCTCGACGCCGACATCGAGCCCGGCGAACACGTCGCGAACATGACCGACGGCCTGCTCGACGCTGCGGTCGGGGGCGAATCGGAAGTTCACGTCGAGCTCGGCGGCGTCGGGGACGACGTTTCCCGCGACGCCTCCGGAGATGCGCACCGCTTGCAGTCCTTCGCGGTAGACACAGCCGTCGATGTCGACCTGCCGGGCTTCGTATGCCGTCAGCCGGTCCAGCACTGCACCGAGTTTGTGAACGGCGTTGTCTCCCAGCCATGATCGGGCACTGTGCGCACGGGTGCCACTCGCCGTCAGGCGCACCCGCAGAGTGCCCTGGCAGCCGGCCTCGATGAACCCTCCCGACGGCTCACCCAGAACGGCGACGTCCGCCTGCAACCACTCCGGCAGTTCACGTTCGATGCGGCCGAGTCCGTTCTTGGACGCCGCGATTTCCTCGCAGTCGTAGAAGACCAAGGTCAGGTCGTGGGCAGCGTCGACGGTGGCCGCCAGGTGCAGAAAGACTGCGTCCCCGGATTTCATGTCGACCGTGCCGCAACCGTGGATCACGTCGCCGTCGGCGTGGTCGCGTTCACGACGGCTCGGCACGTTGTCCGCGATCGGAACGGTGTCGAGGTGCCCGGCGAGCATCACGCGAGTGGGCAGGCCGCGGTGTGTCCGCGCGAGTACAGCGTTGCCGTTCCTGACGATCTCGAACCCGGTTGTCTGCTCGCGCAGTGCGGCTTCGACGGCGTCGGCGATCACCGACTCGTCCTCGGAGACGCTGGGGATGTCGACGAGTGCGGCTGTCAGGTCGATCGGGTCGGCGTGCAGATCCAGGCGGGGAACACTCATCGGACGATTTTAAGCTCTAGCCGAGGTCGCGGCCGCCGGGGATCTCGTACACCGACCCGTCGAAGCCCGCCCGGAACAGCCGTCCGCTGGAGAAGCCCTGCTCGCCCCGTCCGTAGATCACGACGCTCGAGGTGGGGATTCCGCTGCCGAGGACGCAGTACTGCCCGGGCGCATCGATTCGGACGATCTGGCCTCGGGTGTTCAGCGGCACGACCGGACGGCCGGCGGAATCGAGGGTGAGCCCGTCCGGTGCGCTGAGCGAGTCGAGTCCGTTCAGGTCGAGAATGCTCTCCGGTGCGGACGGGTTCGCGATGGGAATTCTGCTGACGCCCGAGTTCACGAACGTTCTGGACACGTACAGGTATCGACCAGCCTCGTCGAGCACCGCGCCGTTGGAACTGGGTAGCCGCGCCCACGCGGGGTTCACCGTTCCGTCCGGCGCGACCTGGCCGACCAGGCTACCGAAATCGTTTGTCGCGTACACAGTTCCGTCATCGGCCACGGCAAGACCGTTGGCTGCGCTGAGGCCGGTGGCGAACGTGCTGGTCTCGAGCGTGTCGATATTCAACCGCACGATCCCGGCTGCCTTGACGATGTCGCCGACGATGACGGTCGGGTTGGCTCCGTAGCCGACGAGCAGGGTGCCGTCGGGCATCCAGGCGAGCGCGCCACCGCCGCCGGGGACACGCGCGATCTCGTAGGCGGGCAGCCCAGGTGCGTCGATCCGGAAGACGCCTCCGGTGATGATGTCCGTCGTGTAGAGCCTGCCCGCCGAGTCGACGGCGAGTCCTTCGAGCGCCGCGCCGCCGACCGAACCGACTCGGACCGGTGCCGCAGCGGCCGCGCAGTCCGGTGCCGCGGACGCGGCCGGTGTCCCGACGAGCACCGCGCCGGTGGCGGCAACCGCCGCCACGGTCGCTGCTGTCACTGCTGTCCGAATTCGTTTCGCTACGCGCACGTTCGTCCCCCACACGTCGATGGCTCCCCGCTACCTACGTTCATGTCTACACCCCGGCGGTGACATCCATCGGCCGTGTCCACACCCTGCGGACCCACACCGTATTCTCGATACCTGTGAGCGCACAGGGAGCATCTGCAATCGGTCTTGCCAACATCACCACCGGCGGAGTCGTACTCGACACCTGGTACCCGAGCCCTGAGCTCGGGGACTACACCGATTCCGGCACCACCCGACTCGACGGTGCGGACATCCCCGCCGAGCTCGCGGCACTCGTCGGCCCGGACGAGGCTCGCGGCGTCGACGTCGTGGCCGTGCGCACCACCATTGCGTCCGTCGACGATGCACCTGTCGACGCGCACGACGTCTACCTTCGCCTTCACCTGCTCTCTCACCGACTCGTGCAGCCGCACGGTGTCAACCTCGACGGCCAGTTCGGATTCCTCGCCAACGTCGTGTGGACCAACTTCGGCCCGGCTGCGGTGGAGGGCTTCGAGACCGTTCGCGCTCGCCTTCGTGCCCGCGGCCAGGTCACCGTGTACTCGATCGACAAGTTCCCCCGCCTCGTCGACTACGTCGCCCCCTCCGGCGTGCGGATCGCCGACGCCGACCGTGTGCGCCTCGGTGCACACCTGGCCAGCGGTACCACCGTCATGCACGAGGGCTTCGTGAACTTCAACGCCGGGACGCTCGGTAACTCGATGGTCGAGGGTCGCATCTCGGCCGGAGTCGTCGTCGGCGACGGCTCCGACGTCGGCGGCGGCGCGTCCATCATGGGCACGTTGTCCGGCGGCGGAAAGAACGTCATCTCGGTGGGTAAGAGCTGCCTGCTCGGCGCCAACTCCGGTCTGGGTATCTCGCTCGGTGACGACTGCGTGGTGGAGGCCGGTCTCTACATCACCGCGGGCACCAAGGTGTCCGGTCCCGACGGCACCGTGGTCAAGGCTGCGACGCTCAGCGGAAAGAGCAATCTGCTCTTCCGTCGGAACTCCGTGTCCGGTGCGGTGGAAGTCGTTCCGTGGAAGGGCACCGGCGTCGAGTTGAACGCTGCTCTGCACGCGAACGACTGATTTGCCGGTTGTATACTGACCCCCGCGCTTCCGCTTGGGAGCTTCCCGCGGCTTGACGCTCGGCCCGGACGTTGCACCGAATCTGTCGAGAAGGCGCTCCATGAGTGTGACGTTGGTACTCGGGGCGTGCGGCGGGGCCGGGACCACGACGACGTCGGTCGGTCTTGCCAATGCTCTTTCGCTGCACGGGAAGTCCGTGGTGGTCGTCGACGCGACCGTCGGCGGCGGTGATCTCGTCGAACGCGCCGCCGACAACACTGTCACCGCAGCGACCGTCGAATCGGGGTATGTCGGCGTCGAGTTGTCGACCACCAGTACCGGGGCACAAGTGCTGGGTCGGGCGTGGCCGGACTCGATCGACCCCGACTTCGGCCGTCTCGATTGGCATCTGACCTGCACGACCGACGCGGCGATCTACGATTTCGGGCACGGAAGTGTGGAACGCGACAGTGCGAGCCCACTGCGGAGCGGGCCGTCGGCAGCTGTGGTGCTCGTGGTCCCTGCGAGGCCCGATGCCGTTCGACGCTCGAGGGCTGCGCTCCACACGATCGGGTTGGCTGCCGGTGAGAAAGCACTGCGCCGCACCACTGTTGTGGTCGCGCAGTGCACTCCAGGACCGAACACCTCGGCGGTCGACGACGTGCGGCGCGACCTCGACCGAGTCTTCGACGTTCTCGAGGTGCCCTACGATCCGCACCTCTCGTCCGGATCCACTGTCACCGCAGCTGATCTGTCGCCTTCCACGACACAGGCTTACGCGCGCATTCTCACATCGACCATCCGCTCGGTATGGGGCACACTGTCGGCGTGACAATTCCCAAACCTCGATTCCGCCTCCCGATAGTGGGTGACATCCTCAGCATCGATGCGGCAAAACCGACCCAGCGTGAACTGAAGATGGCGTCGGAATTGGGACCGATATTCGAACGGAAGATCCTGTCGCACCGCCTTGTCGTGGTCAGCGGTGCTGATCTGGTGGCCGAGCTGAACGACGAGACACGGTTCGCCAAGTTTCTCGCACTCCCGCATCGCAAGCTGCGCGCACTGGGTGGCGACGGCTTGTTCACCGCGTTCAACTCCGAGCCCAACTGGGGTGCGGCACATCGAGTTCTGATGCCAGGATTCAGCCGGGATGCAATGCAACGTCATCACCACGTCATGCAGGGCGTGGCGAACGAGCTCACCTCGCACTGGCGGACGCGCTCCGACCAGTCGATCGACGTGACGGCGGATCTGAACAAGCTGACACTGGAGAACATGGCCCGCGCCGGGTTCGGCTACAGCTTCGACTCGTTCCGACGAGACGACGACGCATTCGTATCCGCGATAGTCCGCGTGCTCGGTCACGTGAACCGGACGTCGAACGACCTGCCGTTCATGCGGTTGTTCGACAGGAAAGCTCGGGTCCGGAACGAGCGCGACATCGAGTACGTGCACGGCGTGGTCGACGACGTCATTCGGAAAAGGATGCTGGACACAGAGACTCGTCACGACGACCTGCTCGATCTCATGCTGCACACCCCCGATCCCGAGACCGGGGAACTGCTCGACAAGGTGAACATTCGCCACCAGGTTCTGACGTTCCTCGTCGCGGGAAACGAAACCACCGCGGGTACCTTGGCGTTCGCGTTGTACTTCCTCGCGACACATCCCCATGTCGCCGCCCGAGTCCGCCAAGAGGCGGACCACGCATCCGACGTGGTGAGCTACGCGGACGTCTCCAAGTTGCGCTACACCCGCAGCGTCGTCGACGAGACGCTACGTCTCTGGCCGTCGGCTCCCGGTTACTTCCGTAAGGCGCGTCAGGACACGTCGTTGGCGGACGGCAAATATCCGATGAAGGCCGGTGAGTGGGCATTCGTACTGACACTCGGGTTGCACCGCGACCCGATCTGGGGCCCGGATTCTCACGTCTTCGATCCTGATCGTTTCTCATCGGCCCGCTCGAAATCTCGCCCGGCGCAGGCGTACAAGCCGTTCGGAACCGGAATGCGCGGCTGCATCGGGCGTCAGTTCGCGCTGCACGAATCTGTGCTGACGCTCGCGCACTTGGTGCGGTCCTTCGACTTCGACCTCGAAGACGGCTACGAACTGGACATCCAGGAATCGTTGACGCTGAAGCCGCAGAACATGCGCATGAGGGTTCGGCAGCGCTCGATCACCCCGAGCGCCGGCGATGCCAGGTGCGCGCTCTAGCCGATCGAGTTCAGCGATTCCAGGGTTCGTGTGACTGCCCGTGCCGCCTCGACGCCTTTCTTCTCGAGGTGGTCGGCGAAGAAGTCGGTGTGATCGGCGTGTTCGTGGAAGTGGTGCGGAGTCAGCACCACCGAGAAGACGGGAACGTCGGTGTCCAGTTGGACCCGCATGAGGCCGTCGATGACGGCGGTTTCCACGAATTCGTGTCGGTAGATTCCGCCGTCGACCACCAGGGCTGCGGCGACGATGGCCGCGTAGCGGCCGGTCCGTGCGAGTCGCTGGGCGTGCAGCGGAATTTCGAACGCGCCCGGTACCTCGAAAATCTCGACGTCGGCACCGAATTCGGCGACGAAACCCTCGCGTGCTCGATCGACGAGTTCCTTGTGCCAGGTGGCTTGCACGAATGCGACGGTTCGGGGCTGCTCGGTCATGGTCATAATGCTAGACGCCTCCGTGAGTCGATGACGCCGGTATCGAAACCGGCAAGGTGAAGTCCGCCGTGGAACCGTGCATGCTCGATCTTCAGGCACTTGTCCATCACCACGGACAGTCCTGCGCGTTCGGCGTCGCGCGCGACCTCGTCGTGTACGAGTCCGAGTTGCAGCCAGATCGTTTTCGCTTGGACGGCAATTGTTTCCGCCAACACGGCCGGCAGGTCGTCGTGTTTGCGAAAGACGTCGACGAGGTCCGGTCTCACCGGGAGGTCGGCAAGTGTGGGATACACCGGCGTGCCCTCGATCTCGGTGATCGTGGGGTTGACGAGGTAGATGTCGTACGCGCTCGTCGACGACAGATACTTGTTCACGAAATAGCTTGCACGCGATGGATTTTTCGATGCGCCGACGATCGCGACCGACGTGGTCTGCTGAAGGATCTGCCTGATGGTCATGACCGCTCCCGTCCCGTTGCCGCCGTGAGCGCCTGGTCGAGGTCCCACTCGATGTCGTCGACGTCCTCGAGCCCGACGCTGATGCGGACGGCCTCGGGCCGGACACCGGCCTCGTGTAGTTGATCGTCGGTCAGTTGGCGGTGTGTCGTACTGGCCGGGTGAATGACGAGTGTGCGCACATCGCCGATGTTCGCTACGTGGCTCGCGATTCGGACGTTCTCGACGAATGCTCGGCCGGCGTCCCTGCCGCCGTCGACCCCGAAGGTGAACACTGCACCAGGTCCCGACGGAAGGTATTTCGCGGCACGCTCGTGGTGGGGATGGCTCGGCAGACCCGAGAACGCGACGTAGTCCACTCGCGGATCGGCGTCGAGCCAGGCTGCCACGTTGCGGGCGTTCTGCACGTGTGCCTCCATCCGCTGCGGCAAGGTCTCCACGCCCTGTATCAGGGTGAACGCCGACTGCGCGGCCAAGGACCCACCGATGTCGCGGAGTTGTTCACTGCGAAGTTTCGTCAGGAAGCCGTACTCGCCGAAGTTCCCCCACCAGGACAGGCCTCCGTACGACGCGACGGGTTCGGTCATCTGCGGGAATCGCCCCGAGCCCCAGTCGAATCTGCCGGATTCGACGACCACTCCTCCGAGCGTCGACCCGTGACCGCCGAGAAATTTCGTCGCCGAGTGGACGACGATGTCGGCGCCGAACTCGATCGGCCGGCACAACACCGGCGTTGCCATGGTGGCGTCCACGACGAGCGGGATTCCGTGCTCGTGGGCGACGACGGCGAGGCCTTCCAGATCGGCGATGTCACCCGACGGGTTGCCGATGACCTCCACGTAGACCAGCTTCGTCCGGTCGGTCACCGCTGCTGCGTAGTCCGCCGGGTCGGTTCCCGGAACGAACGTGGTGTCCACACCGAACCGTCGCAGCGTGACGTCGAGTTGTGTGATGGTGCCCCCGTACAACCCCGCTGCCGCGACGATGTGGTCGCCGGTGCCGGCGAGCGCGGCGAACACTGCGAACTCCGCAGCCAGGCCGCTGGCGAATGCGACCGCCCCGATGCCGCCTTCGAGGCTGGCGATGCGCTCCTCGAAGGCGGCGACGGTGGGATTGGCGATCCGGCTGTAGACGTTTCCGTACTTCTGCAGAGCGAAGAGGTCGCCGGCGTCCGCCGAGTCCTCGAACACGTAGCTCGCGGTCGAATAGATCGGTACCGCCCGCGCGCCGGTCTCGGAATCGGGTCTGGCACCTGCATGTATCGCGCGCGTTCGGAGACCGAACGACCTCTCGCTCATCCGTCAGGCCGTTTCGAGGGTCGTGTGCACCGGCGTCCGGTTGCGTGTGAGATCGAGGACCGGGCAGTGCGCGTCCACCGCTTCCTGCAGTTCCTCGTAGCGCTCACGCGATTCCGGCCCGGTGACCTTGACGATCACTCGGACCTCGCCGAACCCGGCCCGAACCGAGTCGTCGAAGCCGAAGAAGCCCCGAACGTCGAGGTCACCCTCGGCACGCGCGGTGATGTCGTCGACCGCGATACCGAGCTTGTCCGCCCAGACCCGGTAGGTCACGACCTGGCAGGACAGCAGAGACGCCAGGTAGTACTCGACGGGGTTGGCCGCGGTGTTCTCGCCGCCGAGGGCGGGCGGTTCGTCCACCTCGACACTGAACTTGCCGAGCGTGACCGTGCTGGCGACGGCATCGTGCGCGGCTGCGGATGCACGGAAGACGACGAGGGCGTTGTGTGGATCGGCGTCGACTGCGTTCTTGGTTGCGCTGGTGACGGATCCGAGGTGCGACAGAGCTGTGGACATGACTGTCCCCTTCGTGAGGTGTGTTGGGTGCTGACCTGATTGGTTGGATCAGGACGCGCAACAACGCGAAGAGCAGACCAGTCCGAAATCGACGGTGCGACGCCTCACCAGCACATCGGCTGTCACGTGGGTCGCAGTCACGAACGCGACAGTAGCAGCTTCCGGTCGACGGGCATCGCGAGAGTGGTGAGGTCGCCGCTGTCCGCGGAGCGAATCACCACCGGGTACTCCGGACCCGACACGTCGATCATGACGTCGGGGCCGAGCGCTGCCACGACGGCCGGGTACAGGGTGGTCACGGCGAACGCCATGTCCACGTCGGGTCCGGACACGGTTGCATCCATGTCGGACGTGGTGAAATCGATGTACTCGTTCTCGGTGTCGAGCATGGACAGCAACGTCGACTTGGCGACGACCATCCGGGTGGTGACGTCCGGCAGCGCGCCGAGCAGTGCGCGGTAGTCCGGAAACTCGGCCGCAAGGATGCGGGCACGGTCGTCGCCCGGCCGGAAGGTCACCGCCGAGGGGGTGCGATCCACCTGCACTCGATGGTGCTGCCTGATGGATTGGACCGCGGACCGCAGATCGTCCCCGTCGACCACTGCGGTCCATTCGGGCTCGGTTGCAACCGCTTTCGCCACCAGCGACCGGGACACCAACCTGAATCGATCGGTCGCGGTCATGGTCAGCGTGTCGTCCCGCCATTCCAGGTACACCCCGGCGAGAACGGGATGCTCGGGGTGATGCGACGTCGCGGTGAGGGTCTGATCGAGTGCGGCGGCGAGGACCGGGCCGTTGACAGTGAACATTGGCTTCCTGCTTTCGGTGTCGAGTGTTGCGTGTACGGCGGTGGCGGAACGGGCCGCCAGCCGCGCCTGATCGGTCAGGGTGCTCACGTGCCGATCGATCGGTGAGGCGTCGCCGGCGAGGACCGACTCGATCATGTCCAACGGCATGTCGATCTGCCGCAGGCTCCGGATCACCTCGGCCTGCTCGAGCTGCCCCGGCGCGTAGTAGCGGTAGCCGGTGGTCTCGTCGATCCTGGCGGGCTCCAGGAGAGACGAGTCCGCGTAGAAGCGCAGGGCACCGGGGGTCAACCCTGTTGCGCGGGCGAATGCGCCGATTGTCATCAATTCCGATGTGGTCACGAGCCCATCCTGGGGTCTCCGGTCGATCGAAGGTCAAGCGTGGTTCTTCACCGTCGGCTCGAACGGACCTGCCGGTACATTCAAAGGATGAGCATCGAGGTCCCCACCGCCCCGCAACGCGGTCGCCGACGCGTCGGCCGCTGGTTCGTGGCGTTCGTCGCGGTCGTCGTGGTGGTGGCGGGCGCCGTGCTGTGGTCGGCCCCGAGCCGGTACCTGCCGTGGGACACGACGCCGTTTCCCGACGTCGACACGTCCGCGCTCACTGCCGAGCAGGCGGCCGTCGTCGACCTCACTCGGGCGGAGCACGAACGGCAACGCCCCGGCACCTTCTACTCCGAGGGCGTCGAGGAGGCCTGGTGCGCGAACTTCGTCAGCTGGATCATGCGTGAAGCGGGCCGCCCGCTGAGCAACCCGCATTCCGGCAGTTGGCGCATCCCCGGGGTGTACACGTTGACCGAGTACTACCAGCAGCAGGGCACGTTCGAGCCCAAGGGTTACGTCCCCTCCGTCGGCGACGTCGTGCTGTACGACAACAGCAGCTGGGTCGGCCAGCACACCAACATCGTCGTGGCGGTCGACGGAGACACCGCAACGACGGTGGGAGGCAACGAACTCGGAAAGATTCGTGTGCACTCCGTCGACGTTCTGTCCGATTCTGCGATAGTCGGTTTCGGCCGACTTTCCTAGCTGAGCTGCTTCTTCTGCACTTTCCCCATCGCATTCCGCGGTAGCGAATCCACGACACGAATTTCCCTGGGCCGCTTGTGGTTCGACAATTCGGACGCCACCAGGTCGATCAACACCGTCGGCTCCACACCCGTCCCGACGACGAATGCAACGATTCTCTGCCCCAGGTCTTCGTCCGGAAGCCCCACCACGGCCACCTCGTCGACCGTCGCGTGACCGAGCAGTACCGTCTCGATCTCCCCTGCCCCGACGCGATAACCGCCGGACTTGATCAGATCCGTCGACGCGCGGCCGACGATTCGGTGGAAGCCGTCGGGCTCGATCACCGCGACATCCCCGGTGTCGAACCAGCCGTCGGCAGTGAAGGACTCGGCCGTTGCCTCGGGGTTGTTCAGGTAGCCGTCGAACACCATCGGTCCGCGGACCTGGAGCGCACCGATGGAGTCACCGTCGTGCGGCAGCACCGCACCGTCCTCGCCCACCAACCGGGTATCGACGCCGGCAACGGGAAGACCCACCGATCCCGGCCTGCGTTCTCCGTCGGCACGCGTCGACAGTGTGATCAGCGTTTCGCTCATGCCGTACCGCTCGACCGGTGCCTGACCGGTCAACTCGCGCAGTTTCTCGAACACGGGTACCGGCAACGGCGCGCTCCCCGATACCAGCAGACGAGCACCGGACAGTGCGCGAGCGGAGTCGGCGTCCGCGGCGACCCTCGACCAGACAGTCGGAACTCCGAAGTAGAGCGAGCCACCCGCGGCGGCGTACAGCTCCGGCGTCGGCTTGCCGGTGTGGATCACGGGGCTTCCCACCCGGAGCGGTCCCAGCAGACCGAGAATCAGTCCGTGTACGTGGAACAGCGGAAGACCGTGCACCAGTGTGTCTTTCCACGTCCATTGCCAGGCCTCGGCGAGGGCGTCGATTCCCGCCGCGATGGCCTCACGCGAGAGGAGCACGCCCTTCGGTGGGCCGGTGGTGCCCGAGGTGTAGAGAACGAACGCCGTCGACGACGGATGCGGGTCCGGGTAGCTGTGCCACGACCGAGCGTGTTGACGCACGGGCAGCACCTGTAACCCGGCGGTGTCGTCGGGAGCGGCTCCGAGCCACGCCTGGGCACCGGAGTCTCGAAGAATGTGAGCCCGTTCCGCCGGCCCCGCGTCCGGGGGCACGGGAACGATCGTCACGCCTGCGATCAGACAACCGACCACTGCCAGCACCGTCTTCACCGACGGCGTCGCCAGCACGGCAAGCCGGTCCGCCTGGGCGACACGCTCCGCCACCGACGTCGCCGCCCCGAGAATGTCTCCTCGTGACAGCGAGACTCCGTCGATGGTGACGGCGTCGGGAATATCGTCTCCGCGCGCAACGGCGAGTGGGTTCAGTGAACGAAGCAGCACATGGTTACCGTACATACATGGACGCCGATGGAATCGACTCCGGCGACTACGCCGAGTATTTGACGGTCCCGGCCGGCAGCTTGCAACCCGGGGTGTACCTCATCGGCACCGACGCCGAACAGGACGTCGATACCGACGAGGAGTCGGACGAACTGGCGGACGACACCGCCGACGACGACGATCTCGACTTCGACCATGTCACCGACAGTGCGCCGCGGCTTGTGTATTCGGTGCAGTCCGACGATTTCTGGACACGCGTCGAACTTGCCGACCTTCGGGCCGGGCAACTCTACGAGGAGCAGTTCGCCCGCAACCCGTCCACGAACACCGAACCGAAGAGGTTCACGACGGTCGAGGCGTTCGGCAGCACCGAGCTGGTGTACATCCTGCGTATCAGGCGCGGCGGCTGGGATGTCGGTTAGCGGCCAGAACCGCGGTCAACTCCTCGGCGTACGCCAGCTTCTTCCGCAGGTTCGCGCACGCTGCCTCGGCCCTGGCATGGCATTCGTCGACGAAAGCGCCTGCCTCCTGGGCGTCGTCGCCGCCCGACTCGATGGTGTCCAGCGAGGCCAGTAGTCTGCTCATCTCGTCGAGCGTGAATTCGAGTGGTTTCATGCGCCGAATCACCAGCAGTCGCTCGACGTCAGTGTCGGTGTACAACCTGAACCCGCCGGCGCTGCGCTCCGACGGCGGCACCAAGCCCACCTCGTCGTAGTGGCGGAGCGTTCTGATGGACAAGCCGGTACGTTCGGCGACTTCACCGATCTGCATGTGCGCAGCCATGATTCAGCCTTCTCCGCCGAGGCGTCCGGTCAGTCGATCATGCCTTTCCTTGCTTGCCCCGGCCAGTCCGACGATGGAGACGTGCGTGCCGTACTTGGCGTATTTCGTCGTCACGGCATCGAGGGTAGCAACGGTCGACGCATCCCAGATGTGCGCGTCGGACAGGTCGATGACGACGTTGGCCGGGTCTGTCGCGTAGTCGAACTGGTGGATCAGGTCGTTGCTCGACGCGAAGAACAGTTCGCCGCGTACGCCGTAGACCCGAGTGTCGTCGTCGGGATGCGCGATCTCGACGACCTCCGTGACGTGCGCGACGCGACGTGCGAACAGGATCATCGCGACGACGACACCGACGATGACGCCGTAGGCCAGATTGTCGGTGGCGACCGTGACCGCCACCGTCGCCACCATCACGGCGGTTTCGCTGAGCGGCATGCGGCGCAGGGTTTTCGGCGCGATCGAGTGCCAGTCGAACGTCGCGAAGCAGACCATGATCATGACGGCTCCGAGAACGGCCATCGGTATGCGCGCGACGACGTCGCCGAAGACCACCACGAGGACGAGCAGGAACGCTCCCGCGAGGAACGTCGAAATCCTCGTCCGGGCTCCGGAGATCTTCACGTTGATCATCGTCTGGCCGATCAATGCGCACCCGCCCATGCCTCCGAACGCGCCGGTCACGATGTTAGCGACACCGAGCCCGGCGCCTTCCCTCGTCTTGTTCGACGGTGTGTCGGTCACGTCGTCGACGAGTTTCGCGGTCAACAGGGATTCGAGCAGTCCCACGAGCGCCATGGCGAAAGCGAAGGGCGCGATGATCTTCAGCGTCTCGAGGTTCATCGGAAGGTCCGGGAAGAACAGCGACGGCAGCGACGACGGCAACTCCCCTTCGTCGCCGACGTTCGGGACCTGAACTCCGAACACGATGGTGACGACGGTCAGAGCCGCGACGGCAACCAGCGGCGCCGGAATCGCGGTGGTGAGTCGGGGCAGAACCACCATGATGACGATCGCGGCCGCGGCGATCGGAAACACCAGCCACGACACGTCGACGAAGTATCGGATCTGGGCGATGAAGATCAGGATCGCCAGCGCGTTGACGAATCCGACCATGACGCTGCGGGGAATGAACCTCATCAGCTTCACTGCCCCGAACGCGGTGAGGACGATCTGCATCAGTCCACCGAGCAAGACCGTCGCGACCAGATAGTCGAGACCGTACTTCGGGACGATCGGGGCGATGACCAGTGCGACGGAACCCGTCGCGGCGGAGATCATTGCGGTTCTGCCGCCGACGATCGCGATGGTGACGGCCATCGTGAAGGCGGAGAACAGACCGACTCGCGGATCGACACCGGCGATGATCGAGAACGAAATCGCCTCGGGAATCAACGCCAAGGCAACGACGAGTCCGGCGAGGATCTCGGTTTTGAGGATCTTGGGTGAACGCAGAGCGCTCAGTACGTCGGTCGGCACGTAGCGCTACTCTACCCTCACGTGAGGGTAGAGTTCGACGTCAGGAGAGCAACCGCTCCGCTGCCGCGTGGATTCTCTCGTCGGTGGCCGTCAGCGCAATGCGCACATGCCGGGTCCCGCCCGGGCCGTAGAACTCCCCCGGCGCAGCAAGGATGCCCCGTTCGGCGAGCCAGTCGACCGTGTCACGGCAGTACTCGCCACGCGTCGCCCACAGGTACAGACCGGCCTCGGAGTGGTCGACGGTGAATCCGGCCTTCTCGACGGCAGACTTCAGTTCGGTGCGGCGTGCACGGTATCGCTCACGCTGCTCGTTCTCGTGCGCGTCGTCGTCCAAGGCCGCGGTCATGGCCGCCTGCACCGGAAGAGGCACCATCATGCCTGCGTGCTTACGCACTTCGAGCAGATCCTTCACCAGCACCGGGTCACCGGTCACGAACCCGGCACGGTAGCTGGCCAGGTTCGACGTCTTGGACAGCGAATGCACGGCCAGAAGGTTGGTGTGGTCTCCGTCGGACACACGCGGGTCGAGGACGGACACAGCCTCCGCCTCCCACGTCAGACCGAGGTAGCACTCGTCGGACACGACGACGGCACCCCGCTCCCGCGCCCACGCGACCACCTTCCGCAGGTGATCGACCGGCAGCACTTTGCCGGTGGGGTTGGACGGCGAGTTCACGAAGACCAGGGACGCGTTCTCGGGCCCGAGACGGTTGAGCCCGTCGGCCCGGGTGACGCGCGCGCCGGCGAGCAGAGCGCCGACCTCGTACGTCGGGTAGGCGAGTTCCGGGATCACCACGAGATCGTCGGCGCCGAGGCCGAGCAGCTTCGGCAACCAGGCGATCATTTCCTTGGTACCGATGGCCGGGAGCACCGCGGACGGGTCGATACCGGTGACTCCGTAGCGGCGAGCCAACGACTCGGCTGCTGCGCTCCGCAGCGCATCCGTTCCCAGGGTCGTCGGGTAGCCGGGCTGGTCCGAGACCGAGTTCAGAGCGTCACGGATGATCGGAGCGACGGGGTCGACCGGAGTGCCCACCGACAGATTGACGATGCCGTCCGGGTGCGCCGACGCCTTGTCCTTGGCCGCGGTCAGCGAATCCCACGGAAAATCCGGGAGTCCAGCGGCAACGGAGATGCGCGCCAACGTCAGTTCTCGGCCATGGGGGGAAGTGCCTTGACGAACGGCGAGTCGTGGTCGACTCGGCCGAGCTTGGCCGCGCCGCCGGGCGAACCGAGTTCGTCGAAGAAGTCGACGTTGGCGCTGATGTAGCCGTTCCACTGATCCGGAACGTCGTCCTCGTAGAAGATGGCTTCGACCGGGCAGACCGGCTCACAGGCACCGCAGTCGACGCACTCGTCGGGGTGGATGTACAGCATTCGGTTGCCCTCGTAGATGCAGTCCACCGGGCATTCTTCGATGCATGCCTTGTCCATCACATCCACGCACGGTTCCGCAATCGTGTAGGGCACTGCTGCTCTCCCTCCCTTTCCGCAAAGTCGGCGCCACGATCCGATCGAACCTGGCGCCCTGAAGATCCTAGTATCGCGCCGGAGAATTCCGACAACCAGCGCAGGGTGTCCTCACTTACGCACAGTCGCTTTCGAGCCTACGTGGCTTGCGTCGTTCCGGTGCGCACGGATCCACTGCCTCCCCTGTTCCGCAGCCCGGGACAGAGCACCACGTTCTCCCAGGTATCCGGCGACGCCCCCGACGACCGGGATGGCGGAGAGCACCCGGAGCACACCCCGGCTACGTGGGCGTTTCGCCAGCTCGCCGGACACATCGCGGAGCACGTTCGCCACCTCCCACATTCCGCGCAACAACGCGAAAGGACCGCGACCTCTCGGTGTGGCAGGACGCTCGGGTTCGGGGGCGGAGAGATCGATCTCACGTTCGCACAGCACCGACGCGAGCATCCGGACGTGATCCGCTCGGTCGGTGACGCCGCTCTCGCGCGCCACCGCGACCAGGACCATCGCCTGGTTGGCGAAACCGAGCAGGTCCTGCAGCGGAAGCCGGTTGACGAGAACGCCGAACACACCGGGGAACGCGACCGCGACGGTGTTCAACGCGCCGATGCGCGCCACCCACCACTGCGATCGCGCGTCCTCGTCGAGAGCCTGCCACCCCTTGGTCCCCGGAAAGTCGGTCGCATCGAGCGCCGACGCCAGTGTGTCCAGAACCTTGTCGAGCGCCGTGTCGGTGTCCGTCGATGTCCTGAACGTTCTGCCTTTGAGTCCCACCGGGTCCCGTTGGGCCAGCAGGTCGAGTACGGGGTCGATGATGGCGACGGCGCGCCCCAGAGCCGCCGCTACGGTGCGATCCTCCATGTCAGACCAGCTCCACGGCAGGGACACGGTCGACGAGTTCGTAGGTCGTCGTGCGCTCGCGTGCCTGGCGCCCGATGCCGTTAGCGATCTCGTGCAACTCGGCGACGGTCTTCTCCGACCCGTTCTGGCTGCCCGCCATCCGCGAGATGGTCTCCTCCATCAGCGTTCCGCCGAGGTCGTTGGCTCCGCCGTTCAGCATCACCTGAGTTCCCGTGATCCCGAGCTTGACCCAGGACGTCTGGATGGAGTCGATCCGTCCGTGCAGCATGATGCGCGCCAACGCATGAACAGCGCGGTTGTCCCGATTTGTCGGGCCGGGACGCGACGCACCCGCCAAGTACAACGGCGAGGACTGGTGCACGAACGGCAGCGGCACGAATTCCGTGAATCCCCCGGTCTTGTCTTGAATCTTCTTGAGCACGTTCATGTGTCCGACCCAGTGCGACGGGTTGTCCACGTGCCCGTACATCATCGTCGAGCTCGAGCGCAGTCCCACTTCGTGGGCGGTGGTGACGACCTCGATCCACTCGGCTGCAGGCAACTTGCCCTTGGTCAACACCCAGCGGACCTCGTCGTCGAGAATCTCGGCGGCGGTGCCGGGGATGGTGTCCAGGCCTGCCGCCCGGAGTTCCGTCAGCCACTCACGGATCGATTGACCGCCGCGCGAGGCCCCGTTGACGATTTCCATCGGAGAGAACGCGTGCACATGCATCGACGGCACCCGCTCCTTCACCGCACGCACCAGATCCGCGTAGCCGGTGACCGGCAACTCCGGATCGATGCCGCCCTGCATGCACACCTCGCTCGCCCCCGCGACGTGTGCCTCCCATGCACGATCGGCTACTTCGGACGTCGACAGCGTGAAGGCGTCGGCGTCGCCCTTACGTTGCGCGAACGCGCAGAATCGGCAACCGGTGTAGCAGATGTTGGTGAAGTTGATGTTCCGGTTGACGACGTAGGTGACGGTGTCTCCGTTGACCTGCTTGCGTAGATCGTCGGCCAACGCCGCAACGGCATCCATGCCAGGGCCCTCGGCCGTCGCCAACGCGAGATACTGCTCGTCCGACAGCCCTGCCGGGTCTTTCTCCGCCGCATTCAACGCCGACACCAGGTCTCGGTCGACCCGCTCGAGGCCCGCCAGGTCACGAACCTGCTCACGGATCGACTCCCAGTCACCGAACGCGTTCGCGAGATCGCTTCGAGTGTCGGTGTTTCGGCCTTCGGTGTCGATCTCGGTGTTCAGGTCGACACGTCCCGACGATTCCCACTCCTCGTCCGGCTCCTGCCACGGCTGCCCTTCCGGGATGACGCCTTCGCGCGCCATCCCGGTCTCGGGGTCGGCCAGCGCCTTGACGTGCGCGGAGATCCTCGGATCGATCCAGGGCGCGCCGGCGAGGATGTACTGCGGCTGCGCCGCGGTCCGCTCGACGAGGGTGTATCCCGCGGCCTGGCTCAGCTCGGCGAGGGTGTCCAGATTCGGCCACGGCCGCTCAGGATTGACGTGGTCCGGCGTCAACGGTGACACACCGCCCCAGTCGTCGACGCCCGCGCCCAGCAACGCAGCCGTCTCTGCTGCCTCGACGAGGTTGGGCGGAGCCTGAATTCGCATGGCCGGCCCCAGCAGGATCCGGGTCACCGCGATGGTCGCGAGGAACTCTTCCATGCCGGCATTCGGCGCCTGGCGCATCGCGGTGTCCGGCTTGGCGAGGAAGTTCTGCACGATGATTTCCTGCACATGCCCGAACGCCTTGTGCACCTTGCGGATTGCCATGATCGACTCCGCGCGGTCACGGATGGTCTCGCCGATTCCCACGAGGATTCCCGTGGTGAACGGAATGTTCAACCGGCCCGCGTCGGTCAGCGTGCGCAAGCGCACCTCGGGATCCTTGTCGGGGCTGCCGTAATGCGCCTGCCCCTTCTCCTCGAACAACCGACGGGACGTGGTCTCGAGCATCATGCCCATCGACGGCGCGACAGGCTTGAGACGCGAGAGTTCCTGCCACGACATCACACCCGGATTCAGGTGCGGCAGAAGACCGGTCTCCTCGAGCACCTTGATCGCCATGGCACGCACGTAATCCAACGTCGAGTCGTAGCCACGCGAATCGAGCCATTCCTTCGCCTCCGGCCACCGCTCCTCGGGACGATCACCGAGCGTGAACAACGCCTCCTTGCAGCCCAATGCCGCACCCTGCCGAGCGACCTCGACGATCTCGTCGGGATCCATGAACAGCCCGTGGCCTTCTGCCTTCAGCTTTCCCGGGACCGTCACGAACGTGCAGTAATGGCACTTGTCCCGGCACAACCGCGTGATCGGCACGAACACCTTGCGCGAATAACTGACGGTGGCTTCCCGCCGGGCCGCAAGAAGACCGGCGTCGCGAACCCGAGACGCCGACGCCATCAGGTCCACCAAGTCGTCACCGCGAGCATGCAGCAGCACAGTGGCTTCGTCGACGTTCAGGCTGACACCGTCACGCGCGCGCCGGAGCACCCGACGCATAGCGGACGGTGCAGGAGCTTTCTCGGCTGCGGAAGCTTTCTCTGTTGCGGACGGCACGGAAACGGGATCGGGCAACATAGTCACCAGTCGATCATGCTCCTCCGACACACGGACGTGCCACCGGGACCGCTTCGCGGGTGAATCGTCACGACAACGACCGGATCACCCTGCAGGGGTTTCCCGCTGCAAACGTGCTCGGCGCAACATCCCTCGTCACCACGCTCCCCGCGCACGTTCTGTTCCACCGCGCAGGTTGCAACCCGCGCTCCCGCTACAACCCGCGCGGCCAGGGTGTGCGGATAGGGTCTGTAGGCATGATCACGATGACCGACCCGGCGTGGCGTCCGAGTCCCCGTGCCAAGCAGTTGTGGGCGATCAATGCGACGTTGATCTGGATTCCGGTGTTCGTTGCACAGGTCGTGTGGGCGGTGGTCGTTGATACGTGGACGACGTGGCCGCACGTCACGGTGTTCGGGGTGTCGGTTGTGCTCGCGGTACTGGACATCGTGGTGACGCCGATCTGGCGGTATCGAGTGCACCGCTGGGAGATCAGCGACACCGCGGTCTACACCCGCACGGGGTGGTTCAACCAGGAGCGACGTGTCGCCCCGATCAGCCGGGTGCAGACAGTGGACACCGAGCGTGGTCCGATCGATCGCCTGCTCGGGTTGTCGACGGTGACGGTGACGACGGCGTCCTCCGCGGGTGCTGTCAAGATCACGGCCCTCGACAAGGAGGTTGCAGACAAGACCGTCGCACAGCTGACCGACATCGCGGGACGGACGTTGGGCGACGCCACATGAGCAACGAACTTCTCGCCGAGGAAGAGCAGCAACCGTGGTTGCGGCTCGACAAGCGGATGCTGCTGGTGCATCCGGTCAACGAGGCAGTGAAGGTTCTGCCGGTCCTGCTGGTGTCGTTCATCGTCGGTAGTCAGAGCGGCAATCATCTGTGGGGCTTGATCATCGTCGCGGTGGTCGTCGTGTTCGCGATTCTGCGCTGGTTCACCACGAGTTACCGAATCGGCCCGGTGCACGTGCAGCTGCGTACCGGCGTTTTTCAGAAGAAGCTCCTGTCGGTGCCGCGCAGCCGCATTCGGTCCGTGGACATCGAGGCCGGTGTGCTCCACCGCGTGCTCGGTCTGTCGATCCTGCGCATCGGCACGGGTCAGCAGGCGGGCAAGGGTGAGAAGTTCGAGCTGAACGCACTCGACTCGAAGGTCGTACCTGCCCTGCGCGAAGAGCTGCTCGAGCGAGTCACGAGACGACCGGACTCTCCGAACGAAGCGCCACCGGCAGAGAACGAGATCGCGCACTGGCGGACGTCGTGGGTGCGCTATGCACCGTTCTCGTTCACCGGCGTCGTCACCATCGCCGCGGCGATCGGTGTCCTGTTCCAGTACGGATTCGCGGAAACGATCACCGAGTCCTCGGTCGTCACCGACAGCATCGACTCCGCCGAGCGATTCGGGATCGCAGTGGTGATCGTGGTCGGACTCCTCGTCCTGCTGGCGATAGCGAGCGTGTTCGCCTGCGTCCGCTACCTGATCGCGTACGGCAACCTGACGGTCACCGACGACGGCACTCGACTGCACGTCGCACACGGACTGCTGAGGACCCGGTCGACGACACTGGACCGTAAACGTCTGCGCGGGACGTCACTGTCCGAGCCGCTGCTGCTGCGGGTCGCGAAAGGCGCGAAGCTCGACGCCATCATGACCGGTGTCAGTGCGGAGAAGAAGGAGTCGTCACTGCTGCTCCCCCAGGCTCCCGCTGTCGAAGCCAGACGAATGATGACCGTCGTCCTCGGTGACGCGGGACTTCACGGGGACGCCAGAAAACCTTTGGTGGTGCACGGCCCGGCTGCACAGCGTCGGCGTTACACACGGGCGGTGCTACCTGTCGCCGTCGTCGCAGCAGGCGTCGGCGTCGCGGAGTACGCAGGTGCACCGATCCCCATCCTCGTCTGGGCCGCACTGGCCGTTCTGTTCGTCGGCGCACTCCTGGTTGCCTGGGACCGCTGTCGGGGTCTCGGCCACGCCGTTCTACCGGGTTGGCTGATCACGCAGCACGGTTCGCTGGATCGCAAGCGCCACAGCCTCGAGGCTGCAGGAATCATCGGGTGGACCGTGCGCCAGAGCTTCTTCCAGCGCCGCGCCGGGGTCGCGACCATCGTCGCCGCGACTCCCGCAGGTGTCGGGCACTACGAAATCCTCGACGTACCCGTCGACCAGGCGTGGTCACTCGTCGAGGCGGTGACTCCGGGAGCCGGTGACAAGTGGGCTCGATGACCCCACGAGACATTCCTCAGCTCGACGCGGCGGTATCGCAGTGCAGGGCCTGCCGACGCCTGGTGAACTGGCGTGAAAAGGTGGCCGTCGAGAAGCGGGCGGCGTTCCGCGACGAAACCTACTGGGGCAGAGCGGTCCCTGGATTCGGGCCGGCGGATGCACGCGTTCTGATAGTCGGGCTCGCGCCCGCAGCTCACGGAGCCAATCGCACCGGGCGCATGTTCACCGGCGACCGAAGCGGAGATTTTCTCTACGCGGCGCTGCACGCCGTCGGGCTGGCCAACCAGCCCACGTCGACCCATATCGGTGACGGCCTCGAGCTACGAGGTATACGGATCACGGCTCCCGTGCACTGTGCTCCCCCGGACAACAAGCCGACGGTCACCGAGCGTGACCGGTGCCAGAAGTGGCTGGATATCGAACTGCGCCTGCTGAAGCCGACACTGCGATCGATCGTCGTCCTCGGCGGCTTCGGCTGGCAATCACTGTTGCCGATGCTCGAACGAAACGGGTGGGAAGTCCCGCGACCGCGGCCGAAGTTCGGGCACGGCGTGCACGTCCAACTCGACGGCGTCCGCTTGTTCGGCAGCTACCACGTCAGCCAGCAGAACACGTTCACCGGGAGGCTGACCCCGACGATGATCGAGAATGTGCTCCGGGATGCGGGTGAGCATGCGGGGCTGCTGTGAGGCGTTGCAGCCTCCAGCTGAACAGCAGGACACCCGGTGGAACGAGTCCGCCGAGAAGCAGTACCGCCGTGCGCCAGTCCGCCAGGAGCAGGACGTCTCCGCCGGGGCCACCGAACATGCACAGCAGGACGGCCACGAACCACGCGATCAGCGGCGACGCGACGGCAACCGGTTCCTCGGCGACCTTGCGGGCCGCGAACAGCAACGCAACGTTCGCAGCCCCGGCAAGGAGCGCACTCACCGGGAACGGCACCGAGCCGAGGTAGGTGGGAAGAAACAGGATCGACAGAACGCCGCACAGAAAACCGTCGAAGATCAGTACTGCGAGAGTTGCCCTCGACACGAGGACGACAGCATTGGATGCGGCCTTCGAGATCATGCGTCCAATACTGACGTATCGAGATCGATCAGGAGACCGGCGGGTATCCCAACGAGGTCAGTAGGTTGCTCAGCGCCGACGCGATATCGGTCAGTCCCTGCTGGTAGAGCATTTCCTGCCGCGGAAAGTCCGGCATGAGCGAGTTGACGAACGCGACTATGGCGTCCTGCACGATCCAGTTGTACATGTGTGACCCACCCCAAATGCAATCAAATTAGTGATTCACGCCATATCCTAGTACGCCGGCGAACAGATCCGTTTCCCTACCCGACGAATCGAGGTCCGCCGGCTCGCCGCGGACCAGCACGTACTGCTCGTCGGCGAGGATGGGTTGCACGATGTTGTTGGACAGCGCGTACTCGACACCCGACGGCGCCACGGTCACCTGAGTGGCGTGGGCACGCAGGGCATCACGCTTGAGGTCGAAGACCTCACGCACATCGATCGACGTCGTCACGACACTCTCCGGAACCGAGGGGAGTTCACCGTCCTCCGGCATCCTCCAACCGTCGGGCACCTCGCCGATCGCGTCGATACCGTCGTGCAGCTGCTTCTCGCCGGTGACGGTCCAGTAGAACTTCCTCGGCGTGCAGGGCGCACCCGCGTCCGGATAGTGGTCCGTTCCCGCCAGGTCGAACGCTTCCGTCACCAGAGAATGCACCTGCTGGTGATCCGGGTGACCGTAGCCGCCCTCCGGGTCGTAGCCGACGATCACGTCCGGCTGCACACTGCGTACCACCGACAGCATCGCTTCGAGCGCCTCGTCTCGATTCGCGTTGACGAACGCCCGCGGATTGGCCGCCGCCGCCGTTCCGGCCATTCCCGAGTCGCGGTACTTCCCTGCTCCACCGAGGAATCTCGGAGGCTGTGCACCGAGAACTGCCAGCGCCCTGTCCAATTCGAGGATGCGGTATCCACCGAGCTGGTTCGCTTCGTCGACCACGAGGTGTGCCCACGTGTCTCCGATGACCTCGCCCTCCTCGCCGAGCGAGCACGTCAGGACCGTCACTTCCACGCCTGCTCGCGCGTAACGCGCGATGGTGCCTCCGGTGGTGATGGTCTCGTCGTCCGGATGTGCGTGAACGAGTAGCAGTTTCACTTGGTCGGTGTCCTCACCCATTTCGATGCGTCGCCGAAGATCCCCGTTTCGATGGGACCGGTCAACGACGCACCTTCCACGCCGGTGCCCGCTGCGACGACGGAAGAATCCTGCATGATCGGGAGCACCGCGGCCAACTCCCAGAGCTTCGGCTCGGCTTCGGCGACGAGGCGGTCGACCGGTAGTTCCCCTCGAAGCGCGCGGTCCACCGAGCCTTCGAGCTCCGGCACACACAGCCCGGACAGATTGCTCGGTGACGGCAGAGGCGCGTCGTCGCCCTCGGTCTCCACTTGCGCGGGCGCGTCGGTCTGCGTTGCCGGGCAACCGAATCGAGACGCCATGACGGTTGCCGGATCCACTCCGGCCGCGGACCACCCGACGATCGCGTCGACCTCGCTGTCGGTCAGAGCGGTGCTGTACAACTCCTCCGCAGGCAGCGCAGTGACCGTTGCCTTGATTCCTGCGCCGGACAGCTGGTCCGCCGCGGTGTTCGCGACGGCGATCGACACCGTGTCGTTCTCCACGGCACCGATCACGAAATCGAGAGGCACACCGGCTTTTCCGAAAGACCCGTCGGCCAAGGGAACGTACCCGGCCTGTTCCAGCAGCGTCACCGCGGCCTCGCGAGAGATCGGAGCCGGCGCGGTGGCGTCGTAGCGCGTGTCCGACGGAGAGGTCAGATGCGCACGGGCAGGATGATCGGCAGATCCGGATCCTGCTGCCACGGTGGACAACAGCGAGGAGTCGAGCAGACCCAGCATCCCTCGCCGCACGACCGGGTCGGCCAGCACGGGCGTGCGCCCGTTCAGCGTCAGATCCAGAACGCGGGGTTGGAACCGAATGCCGGTGCGAATACCGGGGATTGCCGACAGTTGCGCTTCCGTAGCCGTTCCTGCTCGGACCTGCGCAGCTTGTGCGTCGCCCGAACGCAGCGAATCCGCGAGCTGAGCCGGAGTTCCGCCCCGGCGAAGCAGAATCTGGAACGGCAGGGCGGGCTCACCCCAATAGCGGTCGTTGCGCTCGAGCAGGATTTCGTCGCGCCCACGGTCGATGGACTTGATGTTGAACTGACTGCCGGAGACGGGAACGTTGTCGCTGAGGCCGGTCTCGAAGCCGCCGGGCGAGTCCTTGAGCAGATGACTCGGCAGCAGGTCGGTGAACAGTCGCTGCCAGTTCGGGTACGGCTGAGACAGGGTGACGTCGACGGTCTTGCCTCCACCGGACGAGGCGACGTCCTCGATCAGCGCGTATCCAGCGGGATCGACGACGCCTGGCTGCGAGATCATCTGCTGCCACAGGTATCTGAAGTCCTCGGCGGCGATCGGCGCACTGTCGGACCACTGTGCATCGTTGCGCAGCTGGTATCTGACCGTGAACGGGTTCTGCGACGTCACCTCGGCCGACACGAGGACAGTCGAATCCAGAGCCCAGACGGTGCTCGCCGGATCGTTCGGATCGGCGATCGGACGAAAGGGGCTCGGTAGGACGAGGGAACTGACAGCAGAATTGGCCGGCGACTGATCCGAGAGCAGGTGGGGATTGAAACCGATCCCCACGTCGTCGATGGCCACGACCACCCGATCGCCGGTTTCGGTCGGCGCCGGAGTGGTCGTCGTGGTCTCGGGAGTGGGTTCGCTCTCGACGGGAGGCGGCGGATTGGCCGTGCAGGCTGCCAACGCCAGTGCAATGGCTGCGACTGCAATGCCACTCTTCGTCCGCCGCACTATGGCCGCTCCTTCGTCGTCACAGCACCTGTCCACTCCTCGAGCTCCACTCCTGTCACGAGCGTGGTGGCCCTCTGCAGGGTCACCACGCTCGAACCGGAGATATCAGCCCAGAATTTACCGAAACAGGCTGATTACAGAGCAGCCTTGTCGCGGGACTTGCTACGCGAACGCTCGCGAGCGCGCTCGTTGGAGTCGAGGTGCACCTTGCGGACGCGAACGACCTCGGGGGTCACCTCGACGCACTCGTCGCCTGCACAGAACTCCATGGCCATTTCCAGGTCCAGCTTCTTCGGCTTGGCCAGGGTCTCCATGACGTCGGCGGAGGACTGACGCATGTTGGTCAGCTTCTTCTCGCGGGTCACGTTGATGTCGAGGTCTTCCTGACGCGGGTTGATACCCACGACCATGCCCTCGTAGGTGTCCGCGCCGGGCTCGACGAAGAACGTTCCGCGGTCGGCCAGCTGAATCATGGCGAACGGGGTGACGCTTCCGCTGCGGTCCGAGACGAGCGAGCCGGTGTGGCGCGCACGGATCTCGCCTGCCCACGGTGCGTAGCCGTGGAAGACGGCGTTGGCGATACCGGTGCCGCGGGTGTCGGTGAGGAAGTCGGTGCGGAAACCGATCAGGCCTCGCGACGGGACGATGAACTCCATCCGAACCCAGCCTGCGCCGTGGTTCGTCATCTGCACCATCTTGCCCTTGCGTGCCGCGAGGAGCTGGGTGACGCTGCCGAGGAATTCCTCGGGGGTGTCGATGGTGAGCTCCTCGAAGGGCTCGTGGATCTTGCCGTCGACCTGGCGGGTGACCACCTGGGGCTTGCCGACGGTCAGTTCGAAGCCTTCGCGGCGCATCTGCTCGACGAGGATGGCGAGGGCGAGCTCACCACGACCCTGCACCTCCCAGGCGTCGGGACGACCGATGTCGAGGACCTTGAGCGAGACGTTGCCGACGAGCTCGGAATCCAGACGGCTCTTGACCATGCGAGCGGTGAGCTTGTGGCCGCTGACGCGTCCCACGAGCGGGCTCGTGTTGGTGCCGATGGTGACCGAGATGGCCGGCTGGTCGACGGTGATGCGGGGAAGGGCGACCGGGTTCTCCAGGTCGGCCAGGGTGTCACCGATCATGATGTCCGGGAAACCGGCCACAGCGACGATGTCGCCCGCGACACCCTTCTCGCCGGGGACGCGCTCGACACCGATGGTGTTGAGCAGCTCGGTGACCTTGGTCTTCTGGACGACGGGCTCGCCGTCGACTTCACGCATCCAGCTGACGGTCTGGCCCTTGCTGAGCGTGCCGTTGTGGATACGGACGAGCGCGAGGCGGCCGAGGAAGGCCGACGCGTCGAGGTTGGTGACGTGCGCCTGGAGCGGCGCGTCGACGTTGCCCTTGGGCGCGGGAACGTAGTTGAGGAGGACGTCGAACAGTTCGTCGAGGTTCTCGGCGTCCGGTGCGCTGCCGTTCTCGGGCTGCACCTTCGATGCCTTGCCCTCACGGCCGGAGGCGTACAGAACGGGAAGGTCGAGGGCGAGCTCGGCTGCCTCGGACGCTTCGTCGTCGAGGTCCGACGCCAGATCCAGCAGCAGGTCGTGGCTCTCGGAGACGACCTCTTCGATGCGCGCGTCGGGACGGTCGGTCTTGTTCACGACCAGGATGACGGGCAGCGACGCGGCGAGCGCCTTGCGGAGCACGAAGCGCGTCTGCGGCAATGGGCCTTCGGACGCGTCGACGAGCAGGACGACGCCGTCGACCATCGAGAGGCCGCGTTCGACCTCTCCACCGAAGTCGGCGTGGCCGGGGGTGTCGATGACGTTGATGACGGTGATGGTGCCGTCCGGGTTGTGGCGGTGAACGGCGGTGTTCTTCGCCAGGATGGTGATGCCTTTTTCTTTCTCGAGGTCACCGGAGTCCATGACTCGGTCCACGAGTTCGGCGCGTTCCTCGAACGCTCCCGACTGCCGCAGCATGGCGTCGACCAGCGTGGTCTTGCCGTGGTCGACGTGTGCAACGATGGCTACGTTGCGGAAGGTTGTGGTGCTGTCGATGTTGTCTGCACTGCTTGGGGCGCTCACGCGAAAAATTCTCCTGGGTCGAATGCGGGCTCTTGTTCGCTAGCGGGCTTATGTCGCTAGAGAAGCGCGCTGCACCGCGAGGTTCTCGCGACCGATCGAGTTTACCCGCTCGCACAGGGTGACCTGCACCACGCAGTACTGTTGGGTAGGAATTCACCTTCGAGTCGAGCAAAGCGGAGCCACCAAAATGGGCAAGGTCAAGGCCAAGGACATCTCGGGTCTGAAGCCCAAGAAGAAGTGTTGCCGCAAGAAAACACGGTGCTTGAAGTGCCCCGTCGTCATCATGCGTATGAAGAAACTCGAAGATGCTGGCGCCACCGGCAAGGACTTGAAGAAGGGCCTCAAGAAGGCCCGGGCTGCCTGAGAAAGGCACTCAATTCGGGGACCCAGGCGCGATCGGCGTCGACGAGGTCCATTGTGGACAGCGCCGACGCATCCACCCAGCGAAGCGCGGAGTGATCGAGCGGTACCGGGTTACCGGAGATCAGCTCGACACGGTAGGCGCGGAGCACACGGCCTTCGGCCAGACCGACATCACCGGTCAACGCATGGCCTACGGCGGTCTCGACGCCCAGTTCCTCACGCAGCTCGCGCGCCAACGCCGCCTCGGGGGTTTCGCCCGGCTCCACTTTCCCGCCGGGAAGCTCCCACAGGCCGGCGAGTTCGGCGGGCCGCGAGCGCTGCGCGAGCAGCAACAATCCGTCGGAGACGATCGCTCCTGCCACCACGAGACGCTTCTTCGTGCCACCATCGTCAGTCATGGACGACCTACTCTCCGATTCCGATGTCGACGACGCCCTTCGCGCCCTCCCCCAGTGGCGACGGGTGGACTCGTCGATCGTCCGCACCGTCGAACTTCCGACCTTCCCGTCCGCGATCGAGTTCGTCTCCAGTGTGGCGGCTGCCGCGGAGGCCGCCGACCATCACCCGGACATCGACATTCGATGGCGCAAGCTGACGTTCGCTCTGTCGACGCATTCGGCGGGCGGGCTCACGCAGAAGGATGTGGATCTGGCGCATCGGATCGACGCCTTGCTGCCCGAAGACTGAGCAACTGCTCGCGCAGGCGATCTCGACCGAGGTAGACGACCCAGCCGTAGACAAGCACGATTCCGACGATGTCGACGGCACCGAACCAGGCGAGCACTCCGGGCCGGGAGACCAGCCAGATCGATTCCTGAAAGAAGCTGAGTATCCACGGCACTCCGACGAGCGTCGTGAGCAGCCAGTATCCGGCGACGATGCGGGTTCCGATTCGTCGGCGGTCGGGGCCGTGCAGCAACCACACGAGCATCGGCATGACCCAGACCCAGTGATGGGACCAGGAGATGGGCGAGACGGCGAGCCCGAGCAGTTGGACGATGATCAGCGTGCCGAGGAGGTCACCGGGGGGCAGCGCCCGCCACGCAGCGACCGCGAGGGCAGCGATCACCAGTACGCCGGCGATCCAGGCGACGGACGATTCGACGTCGTATCCCGCGATGCGGCTCATCGCCCCTCGGAGCGACTGGTTCCACACCGATCCGACGGGACCGATGCGGTCGGCGTCGCCCAGCAGAGTCGTGAAGTACGTGCCCGCCTGGTGTCCGAGGACCGCGTAACTGACGGCGACAGTCGCCCCGAACGCGACGGCCGAGAATGCAGCGGCCTTCCATCGTCGGGTGGCGAGGAAGAACAGTCCGGTGATCGCGGGCGTCAGCTTGATGCCGGCGACGAAACCGACGATGCCGCCTGCGACCCACCATCTGGAGCTGCGTACCGCGAGCACGGCCCCCAGGGCGAGGAAGACGTTGACCTGCCCGTAGTCGAGCGTGGTGCGTACCGGTTCGGTCCACAGAGCCAGCGCGGTCCACGCCATGGCGGGTCGCACGGTTGCCGCGTCGTCGCCGAGGATCATCTCGAGTGCGAGCTTGATCAGCAGGAACAGTGCGGCCATCGTCGCGAGCTGCCAGCACACGCCGACGAACGTGAAGGGCAGGTAGTGCAGCGGGAAGAACACGAGTGCCGCGAACGGCGGATACGTGAACGGAAGCGGAAAGTCCGGAGTCTCTTCGGAATACGTGAAGTCGTAGAGGTCGTCCCGCAGCAGCGCCGCGGATCCGTCGACGTAGACGTGCAGGTCGACGAGGTTCATGCCGTTCTCGGTTGCGAACGCCCAGACGAGACGCGCGATCACCGACACAGCCAGCAGGAGAGGTGCGAGCCGGAGGATCGACAGACGGGGCGGGGGGTTCACTGAAGTAACTGCTCCCGTTCGATTCGACCGCGATTGACGCCTGAGCCTATAGGGCGCCGGATCCGGTTCCGAAACAGCCGTTCACAACAATTCCGCGGCCTCGTGTTGGGTTGTCACAAATAACAGTTTCATCACCAGTAACACTATTCACTTCTGTAACAGGCTAATCTACGGTGGCAGTCTGGCATCGGCATCGGCTGTACAACGATGGGCCGTATACATAGAGTGACCCCTCGAGCCAGCAACAGTTCCACGGCCCGCTTTCGATGAGGATGGGGAAATCAAGTGCTTCGTAACGGGGTAACGCGCAGGACCGTCACCGCAGTGGCTGTGACAATCGCTGCCGCGCTGGCAGTGCCGGCCACCGCATCGGCCGAACCTGCACTGCAGGCCCCCGCCGCTCCCGAGTCCCCGACTCCCGAGACGCAGGTACCTCCCTTCTTCCTCCCTACTCCGGATCAGCCGCTTCCCGATTACGCACAGATCGAAGCCCTCGCCTCGTTCGCGCCGGCCATTCTCGGCGCTGCAGCCGGTCCGACGGATGTCGCCGCCGCACCTCAGGCGGATCTTCTCGCCCAGGCGCGCGCGCTCCTCGAGAACTCGGCTCTGCCGGATCAGGTCAAGTCCACCCTCGAGCGAGTCATCACGTTCCTCGACGGTTCCGGCGGCGGTGGCCCGGAGCTTCCTCCCGCGGACGGTCCGGTCATCGCGCAGTTCCTGTACCCCACCATCGGTAAGGGATGCATCTCCGACAGCGCGGACTCGGTCGGCACAGCACTCGCAGTACCCGGCCCGGCAACGCTGCCCCCTCCCGGTCCGCCCGCCGGCCAGGCAGGTTTCGTCTTCACCGCGCTCGGCACCGCGCCCATCGCGCAGGTCCAGGAAGCTCCGCTGACGGTCACGTGGCTTAACCTCGACAACCGTCGAACAGGCACCACGGAACTCACCGGGGCATCGAACATCAACCCGGACGGACCGGCCACCGTCTCGGCTATCGCCGACACCGGTCCCGGCCGCGTGCTCGCCGTCGTCTCGGGTTCCATCACGACGCAGTCCAAGGAAGATCCGGCCGCTCCGGCACGCACGTGCGGATTCCTGCCGACCATCGGGACCGTGTTCGTTCCCTGATCGACCGAGCCTGGTCGTTCCCTGGCCGGCATTACCCACTAAGGTTTGCTGGTGAGCAAACCTGTTGCATTCGTAGCGATCACCTATGCGTTCACGATCGCGATGATGGGCACGACGATGCCCACCCCGGTGTACTCGCTGTACCAGGCCGAGTTCGGGTTCTCGGTGTTCGTCGTGACCGTGATCTTCGCGGCGTACGCGCTCGGCGTCCTGGCCGCCCTCCTGGCGTTCGGACGTTGGTCCGATTCGCTGGGTAGGCGCCCGCTCCTGCTTGCAGGCATTGCGCTCGGCATCGCCAGCGCACTGGTGTTCGTCTTCGCCGGGTCCCTCGCTGCCCTTCTCGTCGGACGTGTCCTGTCCGGCCTGTCCGCGGGCATCTTCGTCGGCACGGCCACGGTCACCCTGGTGGAACTGGCTCCCGCTCCACGTCCGCGGCCTGAGGGTTCGAGCGCCTCGACGTGGAAGTCCCGGGCTCCCGCGATAGCCACGGCAGCGAACATCGGCGGACTCGGGCTCGGACCGCTCGTGGCGGGACTGCTGGTCGAGTACCTCCCCGAGCCGACGCAGCTGACGTTCGTCGTGAACCTCGTCCTGCTGGCGGTCGCAGGCGTCGCCGTGTTCCTGATTCCGGAGCCGGTGACCGTGCTGCCCGGAGCGCGTCCGCACATGCAGAGATTGTCCGTGCCCGGCCCGGTCCGGGCCACGTTCGTCCGGGCATCGATCGGTGGGTTCGCCGGCTTCGCCGTTCTCGGGCTGTTCACGGGCGTCTCCCCCGGCTTCGTCACGCAGATTCTGGGAGTGCAGAACCACGCCGTCGTCGGCGCCGTCGTCTTCGTGACGTTCGCGTCGTCGGCGGCCGCGCAGATCGCCCTGCGCGGTCTCGACACCACCGTCGCACTACGCGGTGGGTGCATCACGCTGATCGTCGGCGTCGGCGCTCTGTGCCTGGCTCTGGCCACCGCATCCCTGCCCGTACTGTTGGTCGCCGCGGTGGTGTGCGGCATCGGTCAGGGCATCACGTTCAGCAAGGGATTGGCGGCGGTGACCGAGGAACTACCCCCGGACCGCCGCGCCGAGGTGACGTCGACGCTGTTCGTCGTCCTCTACATCGCCATTTCTGTCCCCGTCATCGGCGCAGGTGCTGCAGCGACGGCGTGGGGTCTGGTCACCGCAGGTGTCGTGTTCTCTGCGGCGGTCGCAGCATTGGCAGTCGTGTCGTTGATTCTGCTGTTCGGAAGAACGACAGCGAATCAGGAGCCGAGCGAATCCGAGAAAAGCTGATAGAAATACGCCGCGATCGAATAAATGACATCGATGAGATTCATTGCGGAATTCTTTCCGGTTCAGGCCAACGACCACTGGCCGTAATCGGGCTTCAGAATTACATTCAGGTCGATGCCGATTCCGTCGATTTTCGCTTTGTCGATCTGAACCTGATGCAAATGCGCAGCCGGGTGGCGGAATCCTTTCGGAGTGCCCCAGTTGTGCTGCCAGTACCACTGACCGAGCCCGGCGATGGACGCCAGTTCGATCGTGGGTGAATTGGCGTAGATGCCGGTGTTCTCCGGGCCGACGATCGATTCCCAGCCCAGGATGTACGGCGCGATCAGGGTCGCGAACTGCACCGCGGTTGGGTTGTCGTCGATGGAGACGTAGATCGGGCGATTCTCCGGTCCCCCTGCTGCTCGGTGCAGTTCGAGGCCGCGCTTCGCATGCTTGACGCCGGCCGCGAATCCGCCCTTCCAGTCCGAGGTTTCGCCCTTACCGAACTGGTAGTTGGACACCACTTCGAGGCCTGCCTCGGTGAGGGCGTCCGCCTCGTCACGCTTCATGGGCTTGCCGAGCATCCATTCGGCTCCCGGCCTACGGTCCGACACGTATCTGATCGCGCCCAGGTGCCCGGCAGCGCGGATGGACTCCGGCGACGGAACCCCGCCCGAGTAATCGATCAACGTCCCCAGCCCGTCGGCGCGTGCCGCCTGGGTGGACACTGCGGCCAGACCGACGGCGGCCGCCGATCCCACAGCGGCGTACTTGAACAAGTCTCGACGCGATACGTGCACGTAAGTCCCCAGATCGATAGTTTCGCTCGGCGTGTCGCCGACGCGCACGCCGGCCGCCCTGATAACTTTTTCGGTTTCGGTATTTCACCACAATCACTCCAGCATCGCTAGTCACACCCTCCCCTCTCTTCACCACCTACTGTGGAGAGCAGGCAATTCATCTACGAATGAAGGAGTAAGTGAATGGGCGTCACCCTGGCCAAGGGCGGAAACGTATCGCTGTCGAAGGAAGCCCCGAACCTGACTGCCGTGACCATCGGATTGGGCTGGGATGTGCGCAGCACGACGGGCGGGGATTTCGACCTCGACGCCAGCGCCATCGGACTCGGCGCGGACAAGAAGTCCGCGGGCGATCAGTTCTTCGTCTTCTACAACAATCTCCGTTCCCCCGACGGCGCCATCGAGCACACCGGCGACAACCGCACCGGTGAAGGTGAGGGCGACGACGAGTCGATCGACATCGACCTCGTCGCACTGTCCCCGCAGATCGATTCCATCGTCTTTCCGGTATCCATCCACGACGCCGACGCGTTGGGGCAGAGTTTCGGCCAGGTCATCAATGCATTCATTCGTGTCGTGGACCGGGCCGACGGTCGTGAACTCGCGCGATTCGACCTGACCGAAGACGCCTCCACCGAGACCGCGATGGTGTTCGGCGAGCTGTACCGCCGCGGCCAGGAATGGAAGTTCCGAGCTATCGGCCAGGGTTATGCCTCCGGTCTCGCCGGCATTGTGCGTGACTACGGAATCAACGCAAGCTGACGCACCGAACTCCGCGTAGGCGGACGTTGCAATTGCATAACCGTGAACTCCTGGGCTTGAGAACTTCGTAAGAATTGTGGTCCTATCACCCCATTCGTAACTTTGACCTCATGAGTCCCAGGAGTCACATATGTCTCGTCGCCTCAGCCGTTTAGCGGGAACCGTCGCATTGTCGTGCGCGGCTCTACTCGCGGTTCCCGCGACCGCGGCGGCCGATCCCGGCCCCGCGTCGCCTGCACCCGCAGCTCTCGATGCCGTGTCCCAGGCTGCTGCCGACGCCATCGCGGCGACTCGCACGGAGGTCGCCGAACCGACCGGCGCCAATCCGCTCGCTGCACTCGACACGGTGAACGGCATTCTGACTGAAGTCGGCATCACGCCGTTCTTCTACCCGACGGCTGCAATCAACTGCGCCGCCGCGCCCGGCGCACCGCTCGGCATCGTGCCCGGTGTGGCCGGCGGGGCCGCAGGCCCGTGGCCCAACCTGACCATCCCCTCGCCCGTCCCGCTGCCGGCACTCAATGCGGCCGAGGCCGGAGAGACACTGTTTGCATTCGTTCCGGCAGGCATCGTCGACGATTCCGGCGACAAGAGCGGCATGCAGGTGGCGTGGTTCAACGTCAACACTCTGAAGGGCGGCTTCGCGGACTTCGGCGGCGCGACATCGACGCTGGTGCAGTCGATTCTGGACAACCTCGACGTCAACCCGGCCGTCAAGGAATTGGTTCGCGGACCACTGACCGACGCACTCGCCGTGCTGCCCGCTGCAGGCGCGCGGGCCGTCCCGGTCGAGACCGGCGCCGGCACCGTACTCGCCGCGGTCTTCGGCACCGTGAACCACAAGGCAGTCGACGGTAGCGACAAGAGCTGCTTCTTCTTCCCGACTGTCGGGCTGGTGAACGTAGCCTGACGACTCTCACGTCGTCCACGCACCGGTCACCTGCCGCAGCTGGTCTCGGCAGGTGACCGTTCGTCTGCATCCCACCGATGCCCAGACGTACTGGATGTCCGCGAAGATTCCCAACGATCAATTTCTGTTGTACTGCTTCGACACCGACTCGCCTGCGGAGTCCGTCCGCGAAGAACTGCTGCGCCGCGCGGAACAGATCAGCGACCTCGGTATGCGGATCGTCGATTTCCCACTCTCGCTTCGCTATCCGAGTCTTCGTCGGGCACCCGACACAACGGACCTCGTACACATCCGGGAGACCGGCCGCACGTGGAGGGACTGCCTCGACACCGTTGCCGAGGCATTCACCGATCAGCTCGACCCCCACGGATCCGTCTGGCGTCTGCACCTTGTCGGTGGCGTCACCGGCGCCCCGCGGTGCGACGGCCCGGCACTCGTTGCGATACTGCAGATCTCACATGCGTTCGGCGACGGCCGTGTCGCGTCGAGCCTGGCCCGAAGACTCTTCGGGGACGACCGGTCCGCGCCGGCCCCCATCGCCGACCGGACCCGAATCGGCCCGCGCGAATTCTTCCGAAGAGCCACTCGCGCACACGATCTCGAACGACAGCTGGCAGCCGACACCGCCGCGGGAACCGTCCCCGCTCCTGCGCCGGGTAGGCCCAGGATCCGAGTCAACGTCGCACCGGCGGGCCGCACGTCCGTGCGATGCCTCGTTCGTGATCGCAGCGATTTCACCGCCCCGGGCATCAGCGTCACGGTCGGTGCCGCAACCGCGATATCACTCGCCCTGGAACGCTATCTCGCACACCACGGAGACCCGGTACCTCCCGAGCTCGGTGCCGAGGCGACACTAGGCAAGCACGGTGAACGCCGGGCGCGCAACCACTTCGGCAATGCCGGAGTGGACCTACGCCCCGACATCACCGATCTCGCCGCCCGAGCGCACGCCATCTCCGAGTCACTGCAGGCTCGTCGTCGCCGCGCAGCCCATCCCGCAGCCGAGGCTCAGTCGCTCGCATCCGAAGCCGTTCCCGCTGTACTGCTGCACTGGGGTGTCCGCCAGTTCGACGCCACCGCCGTTCCGGACACGGTCACCGGAAACACGGTCCTGTCGAGCGTCGCGCGTGGTGCCGCGGACCTCGAGGTCGGTGGCGGACCGGTTCGTTTCACCGCCGGCTTCCCCGCGCTGTCTCCGATCATGGGCCTCACGCACGGAGTCCACGGCATCGGCGACGCCGTGACCGTCAGCGTGACATCGGCGGCGTCGGCGATGCCGGATCCCGACGTCTACTGCTCGTTCCTGGACCGCGCGATCGACGAGGTCTCGACCGCGCTTCGCCGGAGCTGCGCCCGGTAGCGGTCGTCTTCCCAGAGATTTCACAGAATGCCGCGTCATAGTCGAGGACATGACCCAGCTGACCGTTCTCGCCGTAGGTGGAACCGGAGAGTCCCGACCGGACGACCACCGTACTTTCGTCACGGGACTGCTCGGCCACGTCACCGGCGCGCTGGACGATCGGTTCGCCTGCCGATGGGTGGGATACCCGGCGTCGTACGGTCCCGTCGCGGTCGGTGGGCTGAGCTATCGGCACAGCACCGCACTGGGAGTCCGCCGACTCATCGCTGCCGTCGAAGCGACCCCAGGCCCGGTCGCACTGATCGGCTACTCGCAGGGCTGCTCGGTCATCCGCGAAGTTCTGGGACAGATGGCTTCCGGGGCGATCCACCTGCCCACGGTGACGGCAGCGGGGCTGATCTCCGATCCTCAGCAACCCGCGGGTGCCGTCGACGGTTGTACCGGTCGCGGAGTCGCGGGCGTCGGCCCGAACGTACCGGCCGAGGTCGAGACGATGTGGATCGGGCACCCACACGACATGATCTGCAACGCCAGCGAGGACAGCTACATCCGCGACATCGCCGATCTCACGAGGTGGATGTCGTTCCGCACGACCCGGTTGTGGCTTCGACAGGTGTGGCATCTCATCCGCACCAACGGTTTTCAGAACGCGTCGAAGACCAGCTTCTCGCCGCGGCAATGGAGAAAGGATGCCCGACGCGTACGCGTCGCCCTGCGGGAACTTTCGGGGTACCTTCCGAAGACCCTGGCGTGGCGTCGTTGGTCGGTGGCCAATCCGTCGGGCGACCGCCACATCGCGTACGCGACCGAACCGCTCGACGCCGCAGATGTCGACGGAAGCGGCCTCACCGGCTGCCAGCTACTCGCGCAGTGGCTGCAGGTGCACGCCGATCATCGGTCACCCCGCAGTCACGAACTGGTCGCCTGACCTTCCGCCCGTGCTTTGAGCTGAGCCAGACCCTTGTCGAAGTCCTTCCCCACGACCTTGTCCATCGGGAAGATCTTCCCGAGAAGAGTGAAGAAGAGGTTGTTCTCGCCGGTCATGGACCAGGTGATCTCGGATCCGTTCGCGCCCGGGTCGATGGTGAACGTGGTGACGTTCTTCGCCTTGAAGGGTTTGGTGAACACCAGGTCGAGGACGACGATCTGCCCCGGCTTCGAATCCGTGATCGTCATCGATCCCGCTCCTGCCTTGCGGTTGCCGGACCAGGCGTAGGAGGCGCCGACGCCACTGCTCGGACCCGTGTAGGTCCGTGACAGATCAGGATCGGCGCCTTCCCACGGTGACCAGGTACGCCACTCACGGAAGTCGTTGATCAACGGGTGGATCTTGTCCGGCGACGCGTTGATCACCGTAGTGCGTTGTACCAGGAAGGAACTCATGCGCGAATAGTAGTCACCCTCTGCGGCACAGGCAGAACAGATGGCCGACAGGATCCCGGAACACGGCGAAGCCGGGGTGGTTCTCGTTGCCCTCGATCTTCGTCGCGCCGATTTCGAGAACGTAGTCCTCGGCTTCCTTCATGTCGTCGACGACGAAATCCAGGTGGATCTTGATGCCGTCGGACGGCCAGTCGATCGGTGTGAACTCGGGGGCTCGTTGGAACGCGAGGCGAAGTTCCCCCGGTCCCTGAATCACGACCCAGTCGCCGTCGTCACTCGTGGGCTTCCATCCGAGAACCTTCGCGTAGAACCCGGCGAGTGCAGCCGGGTCCGGGCAGTCCAGAACGGTGTAGTCGACCTCGATCTTGGGTGCAGTCATGCGTGCACGCTAATACGAGGGAATGCCTACTGTCCCAGGGACGGTGCGAAGGTGGTGAACCACGCGTCCTTCAGGTGCTCTTCCCAGAAGTTCCACCAGTGCGTTCCGACTCCGGTGATGCGCACCTCCGGGTTGTTGCCGGTTGCGCGGAGAGCTCCGACGTAGGCGCGACTGGACAGACCCGACGCAGTCTCGAGTGGAACCATCTGTGCGAACTTGACCGGGTCGAAGCTGGCGCTGACCGGGTTGACGGTCGGGTCGGTCAACGGCGAACCGGTACCGGCCGAGACGAACACCTTGGTGTTGCGGAGCTTGCCGACGTTGAGCAGCGGATCGTTGGCGAGCCACGACGCCGACGGCCATGCGCCCCACATGTTGCGCGCGTTGCCGCCCATCTCGCCGACCGACACCTGGATACCCTGCGCGTAGCCGGGGCTGCTGGCCGTCGGGTAGCCGCTGAACGATGCAACGGCCTTGTAGAAGTCGGGGTGGTTTGCGGCCAGGTTCAGCGCGGAGGTGCCGCTCATGGACAGACCGGCGACTGCATTGTTGACGCCGTCACTGCCGAACTGCGCGGACATGACCGGCGGCAGCTCCTGCGTCAGGAAGGTCTCCCATTTCACGACGCCCAGCTTGGGGTCGGGGCGCTCCCAGTCGGTGTAGAACGTTCCGCCGCCACCGAACGGGATGACCACGTTGACGTGCTTGTCGGCGAAGAACTGCTCCACGTCGGTCTCGATGAGCCAGCCGTTGTTGTCGTCCGGCGCGCGCAGGCCGTCGAGCAGGTAGATCGTCGGAGCAGGACCCTCACCTGCAGCCTTCAGGACCTTGACGGGGATGTCCTTGTTCATTGCATCCGAGTGGACGTAGACCAGAGCGGAATCGGCCTGCGCAACACCCGTCCCCACGAAGGTGGCGCCGAATGCAGCGACCAGCACGGTGACGAGACCCAACAGCAGGCGGGAGCGCAGCCCCCGGAGCACGCCGACCGAGCTACGAGCACGAGAAAACATCAACGAGTCCCTAACGTCCGAATCCGACGACCTTCGGGAGGCAGGGTAACAGGGATATAACGCCTGCGCCTCTTCGCCGATTCTCAGACGATCCACCACGCGGCGTACGGCGGGACCCACAGCGTTCCGCCGGGATCGTGCAGTCCGTGCTCTGCCAGATCGTGGCCGGACAGCACTTCGCGGACATCGACCGACCCCAGGTCCGCCAACCGGGCACGGGCGAGTGGTCGATGATCGGCAGTCACGTTGAAGACACCGACGAGAGTCCCGCTCGGGTGTCGACGCTGTACGACGAGGAGGCCGTCGTCGATGTCCGCGTCGGTGAGGACCCGCGTCGGAGCCTCGGAATGAAGCATCGGCAGGCCGGCTCGGACACGTGCGATGTGAGCTACACCGTCGAAAACGCGTTGGGCGTCGGAGCCCTGTTCGTGGCGGCGGGCTCGGTCGGCGTCGGTCATCCGCGGCCGGTGAACCCAGCGGTTGTCGGCGGAGTGTCCGTCCTCCGACGCCCACTCGGGGTCGCCCGGTGACCCGATCTCGTCGCCGCTCCACACGACAGGAATGCCTCCCCATGCGGCGACGACGGCGTGCGCGAGGAAAATGCGCGCGAACCCGCCCGCGGGATCCTTCCTCGACGGGCCGAGACCGGTGAGGGCCGCGGCCGTGCCGCTGATCCGCCGATCACCGGTCTCCCTGTTGTGTTGGAAGACAAGCCCTTCCGCCCACGATCCGTCGAACTCGCCGGAGTACCAGTCCGCGAGGAACTGCCGATGCCCGACGCCGGTGACACCCCGGGCGGAGGCGTCGGAATCATCGATGGCCCAGCCGATGTCGTCGTGACAGCGGACATAGGTCACCCAGGTACCGCCGGGCGGTGTCGGCGGCAACCCAGCGAGCGCGTGCCGGGCCAGATCGGTGGAGCCGGACGCCAACATCGACCACACGTGCACCATCAGGCTGTTGTGATAGGCGATGTCCGACACGCGTCCCGCATGGCGCCCCTCGCCCAGATAGGGCATGAGGTCGCGGGGCCCGACGATGGCCTCGGCCTTGAACAACGTCGCAGGAGCGGTCAACCGGCAGGTCGCCCGCAGCGCCTGCGTGACGGCGTGCACCTCCGGCTGGTTCTGACAGTTGGTCCCGAGCCTCTTCCACAGAAATGCGATGGCGTCGAGGCGCAGCACCTCGATTCCCAGGTTCGCCAGATGCACCACTACTTCGGCGAATTCGAGCAGCACGGCGGGATTCGCCCAGTTCAGGTCCCACTGCCACTCGTTGAACGTCGTCCACACCCATTCGCCGTCGACCTCGGTGAAGCTACCGGGCGCGAAGTCCGGGAACACCTCGGGCAGGGTGCGCTCGAACCTGTCGGGAGTGTCGCGATCGGGATAGATCAGGAAGTAGTCACGATACTTCGCGTCACCTGCGCGCGCGGCGACCGCCCAGTCATGTTCGCGAGCAACGTGATTGAGAACCAGGTCGACGACGGGGCTGATTCCGCGGCTACGCAACGTGGCGGCCAATTGCGCCAGATCCTCGTTGGTACCGAGATCCTCACGCACCGAGGAGAAGTCCATGACGGCATATCCGCCGTCGTTGTCACCGGGACGAGGCTTCAGCAACGGCATCATGTGCAGATACGTGACCCCCAGGTCGGTCAGATGATCGAGCCTGTCCCCCAAGCCCTTCAACGTCTTCGCGTACCTGTCGACGTAGCAGGCGTACCCGAACATGTTCGGCCGCTGGAACCAGTCCGGCTGCAACAACCTGCGTTCGTCGAGCCGGTGCAACTCGTCGGACCGCGCGGCGAACCCCCGGGCCGCGACGGTGACGAGAGCCGACGCCACGTCGTCCGGTGCGGAATACAGCGCGGTCACCGCGTCGAGCAGATCCGGCCCCCACTGCTGCAGACGCAGCTCGAACGTCTGACGTCTGTGCGCAGGTAGATCCGCGAGCAGATCGCGTGCCTCCTCGGAGAGAACCATGCTTGCATGATGACACGGTGGGGTACGAAGGACGCATGGTCTCCGTGACGCGCATCCTCGACACCGTCCTCGATCGAACCGTCGTACCCGGTTACTCCCGCATCGGGTCGACGGTGCGCAGCAGGTTCTGGGCGTCGGACCCGGCACCGTTTCCCGAACCGATCGACGTCGTCGTCACCGGCGGCAGCTCCGGGCTCGGGGCCGCCACAGCGACGTCCCTCGCGAAACTCGGCGCCCGGGTACACCTCGTCGGGCGATCGGCCGAAAGACTCGAGAAGTCCGCCGGGATCATCAAGACAGCTGCATCGGAAGCGTCGATCGTCGTCCGAGAATGCGATGTCAGCGATCTCGATTCCGTCGCACGGCTGGTGACGGACCTGACGTCGGAGCTGACCGGGCTGCATGCCATCGTCCACTGTGCGGGCGTCATGCCCGAGGAGCGCACGTCGACAGCACAGAACCACGAGGCCGCATTCGCGACCCACGTCCTCGGCCCCGTCGCCCTGACCGTCGGCGCCAGGGAACTGTTCGACGCCGGATCCCGAGTCGTCTTCGTCTCCAGCGGCGGCATGTATCCGGTGCCGTTGCACACGCGCGACTTCGAGTTCGCCTCCGGAAAGTACTCCGGCATGACGGCGTACGCCCGCACCAAACGTATGCAGGTGGTCGTCGCCGAGCAGCTGGCTCAGCGAATGACCGAAGAACACGATCCGGTGGTGCACAGCATGCACCCCGGCTGGGCCGCGACACCGGGAGTGACCGATTCGATTCCGATGTTCGGCACGGTCATGAAACCCATCCTCCGCACACCCGACGAAGGCGCGGACACCATCGTCTGGCTCGCCGCCGGCGACGAAGCGCTCACCAGCACCGGAAAGTTCTGGCACGACCGAGCCATTCGGCCGACCCACTACCCGTCGTGGCGCAAGGACTCCCCCGACGCCAGGGATGCCCTGTGGTCGACGGTGGTGGAGGCAACCGGAATCGAGTTGTAGACGGAGCTGTACGGGCGAGCATCTCGACACGTCATCGGCGTGCGCCGCTTCTGATCGGCCTCGTCACCTGTTTCACGACGCACGACGGTATGCCTGCCGCGTCTCCGGCCGCACGTCGCTTGTAGACGCTCGGCGACATTCCCACCAGCTCGGTGAAGCGCGTGCTGAACGTGCCGAGCGAGGAACACCCCACTTCGAAGCACACGTCGGTGACCGAGAGATCTCCTCGTCGCAGCAGCGCCATTGCACGTTCGATCCGGCGAGTCATCAAGTACGAGTAAGGAGATTCGCCGTAGGCACGCTTGAACTGCCGACTCAGGTAGCCGGCCGACACGTGCACACCGCGCGCCAACGCCTCGACGTCCAGCGGCTGAGCGTAGTCGCGATCCATCCGGTCGCGCACGCGTCGCAGGCGCGCGAGATCCTTCAAGTTCTGCGATTCGTCCACGCACGGATCGTGCCATGTCGGCCCCGCGAGGCACACTGTTCGGGTGAAGATCACCGATGCACAACGCCGCGCCCGGTTGGTGTCACGGCAGTTCGCGGCGGCATCGACGCCGGAGGCCGTCGTCGAGTCCGTGTTGGCCCTGCACGCCACCGATCCGGCGACGGTCTACCTGTCCGTTGTCGCGCGTGCCCGGTCGCTGGGCATCGACGACGTCCGCGCCGCGATGTACGAGCGTCGGACATTGGTCCGCTCGATGGCGATGCGCCGCACGCTGTTCGTTCTCGCACACGACGACCTACCGCTCGTCCATGCCGCAGCGAGTCTCGGCGTCGCACGAACGATGCGCAAACGGCTGCTCACCCAAGTCGAGAAGGGACCGACCGATCCGGTGGTCGAGAACCCCGCGGCATGGATCGCGCAGGTCGAACAGGAGACCGAGACACGCCTGAAGGCCGTCGGCACAGCAACGGGAGCCGAGTTGTCCGCCGCGGTTCCACTGCTCAAGACCGCGTTTCTGCCCACGACCGACAAATCGTACGACGTCAGGCGCTACGTCACCTCCGAAGTCCTGGTGATGATGGCAGCCGAAGGAAAAATGGTGAGGGTCGAACCTCGCGGCGCCTGGACGTCACGGCGGCACGCGTGGGCTCCGATCGATCACTGCTGGCCAGGCGGCATCCCCGCCGTCGACGAGACCGACAGTCGCCGAGAACTCGTGCGCAGGTGGCTCGAAGTGTTCGGTCCGGCCACCATGGACGACATCCAATGGTGGACCGGATGGAACAAGACCCAGACACGTGCGGCGGTGGCAGCCATCGACACGGTCGCCGTCGAACTGACCGCAGGCGAAGGCATCATGCTGCCGGATACAGACCTGTCCGGCTGCGCGCGCGGCGTCGTGCTGCTCCCCGCCCTCGACCCGACGCCGATGGGCTGGAAGCACCGCGACTGGTACCTCGGTGACTACAAGCCACCGCTGTTCGACACCTTCGGCAACATCGGTCCGACCATCTGGCTCGACGGCCGAATCGTCGGCGGATGGGCAGTCACTCCGGCAGGCGAAGTCGCGACCGAACTGTTCGAGGACATCGGATCAAACACCGCCGACGTCACCGCCGAAGCCGAGCGGATCACAACACTCCTCGACGGCACCGCCGTCGTACCGTCCTTCCCGACGCCGTTGGAAAAACGACTGCGCGGTAGGTAAGCGACTCGGTGCGAACGTGCACCCAGTACAGTTTTAAACCATGCCGATCAGTCTCGTTTCCGTCATCGTGCCGGTCTACAACGGCTTGCCGCACTTGGACGTGCAGCTCAGGGCCCTGGAGGCTCAGGATTACAAGGGCGCGTTCGAGGTGATCGTGAGCGACAACGGCTCGACCGATGGTACGCGTGAGTACGTCGCCTGCCTGTCTTCATCCCTCACAGTCCGTTGCGTCGACGCGTCCCGGATCCGGGGTGTGTCGCATGCACGAAACGTCGGCATGGACGCCGCCCGAGGCGAGTTCATTGCCATCGTCGACCACGACGATTCGGTCCATCCCGGTTGGCTGACCGCCCTGACCCGCGAAGCGGAGAACTTCGACGCAGTAGGGGGCCCGATCGAGCTGTATTCACTGAATTCCCCCGAGGTCGCGTCCTGGCCAGGCGCCCCCACTCCGGAACAACGCCTCGACACCTTCCACCTTCCGTGGGCTCAGGGCAACAACTTCGGTATGTGGCGCAACGTCGTGCACCAGGTCGGTTACTACGACGAAGAATTGACCAGCGGCGGCGACGACGTCGACTATTCGTGGCGGATTCAAGAGGCCGGATTGACGCTGGGGCACGCACCGGAAGCCGTCGTCGCGTACCGCCTGAGGACTACGCTCGGTGGATGTTTCGCACAGGGACGCAAATACGGTGGGGCAGCCTGCGTGGTTGCCGTCAAGCATCGGTCGCGTGGCTGCCCGCAGTTGTCCCCGTTCGTACAGGTTCCGGCACATCTGGCCAGCCTTGCGTTCATGTTGGTCGCTCGAAATCCGTGGTTGCGCAGACGATCCGGCGCAGTTCCGCGCGAGATCTGGGCTCAGCACCTCGGCCTTCAGTACGGCGCGATGGTGATGCGTCTGCGCCTGCTCAATCCGCGTGTTCGAACCGAAATCGAGGGACAATGGCAGGAATCGTGAGCGCCTCATGACCCAGCGTGCACTCGCATCCATTCGAGACGAGACATTGGCGGTCTTGCGCAGTCACGTCGCCCCGGGTGAACGTGTGGCGCTGCTCGATTTCCCCAGCTACGACAACGCGGGCGACTCTCTCATCTACGCCGGTGAGATCCGGTACCTCGAAGAATCGAACGTCCAGGTCGATTATGTCTCGGACGTGCACACCCACCACGACGGGCTTCTGCGGGATCGAGTGGGCGCGGGCACGATCTTCCTGCGCGGGGGAGGAAGTTTCGGAGACCGCTGGCCCGGACATCAACGATTTCGTGAGGGTATCGTGGAGCGGTTCCCGCACAATAAAATCGTCTGCCTCCCACAAGGAATCGACTACGCCGATCCCGCGGCACTGAGGCGGACGGCGGACCTGTACTCGAAGCATTCCGATCTGACGCTCTTGCTCCGTGAACGAAAATCCTACGATCTCGCCATAGCCGCATTCCCCGACAATCGGGTCGAATACTGCCCCGATATGGCATTCGGAGCGCAAATCGACAGCAGTCCAGGCGGCTCGGCGGTGGATGTCGTGAAGCTGCTGCGCGTCGATTCCGAGGGCATCGATCACGGCGCCGTCGACCTCGGCGCGTCTTCAGTCCAAGCAGATTGGGGTCTACGCGGACCGGATCGCGCGCTGTGGAACGCGATCACGCTGCCCACCAGAATTGCGTACAACGTGCCACGGACCACCCGAATTCTCTATCCGGCTCTCGCCCGGTCCTACCCCTTCGCCGCGCAGCTCAATCTGCGTGTTGCTCAACGCATTCTGAACCAAGGCTCGGTAGTCTTGACCGACAGACTCCACGCCGCGGTACTGGCCGCGATGATGGGAAAACGGGTGGTTGCACTCGACAACGCGAACAAGAAGGTTTCCGGCATCTACAGCGCCTACCTACATCGGTTCGACACAGTGCGACTGGCGTCGACAGCGGCAGAGGCTGTCGAAATGGTCGAAGACGCGGTGACGCGAAGCCGATGATGGGCTAACCCCGATCGCTCCAGAACCCACATTGGTGCGCGTCGTAGTAGTTGCCCACAACGGTGTCCGGGTTGCCGAATTCCAACACCGGACCGCTGGCGTCCGTTGTCTTCGGCCAGCCCTCCCCCGGGTCGCCGGATCGTGCGAACTCGGACCAAGCCTCGATCATCTTCTCCGACAGGTCTTTCTGGCCGGGACCGGTGAGAAGGTCACTGCCGTTCAGGTCGAACGTGTACGGCAGATCGGTCGCATGTGCAGCGCCCTGAGCCAATCCCGTGGCCGATACACCGCTCACATCCGGGGCTGTCTCGTCGGCGAATTCGTAGGACCACACGTCGGCGTTCGTAGAAAGCAACGCGGACGTGTTCAGCATCGGGCACGACCAGGCCGCATCGGTGACCAGGGTGGACCATGCCAGTGCTGCACTGTCGAATCCGTTTCTCGGGTAACGCTGTTCCACCTCGCCCGCACGCGTGCCGAATGCCTGCTCGATGAGCGACCTGTAGGTCTCGTCGGTGACGGACGTCGGATCTGCCAGCAACGCGCCCCCGACGAACGATCGATGCTCGTCCGCGTTACCACCCATGATCACTGGGATCGGCATCGTGCGTCCGTCTCGAACTGCGTCTGCCGGATTGGTCGGAAGCAGGTCCGTACCGTAGGCCAGACCATTGCCGAACGACGACGATTGCTCGACAACCTTCTCGACGGGCAACTCCCGCAGGCAACGCAGCCGATCGTCGGTGCAGCCCAGAGCGTCTGCGATTGCACTGCCCGTTGCTTCGCTTTCGGCAAGCGGAGCGTACGGCGTCAACTCGGGCAGCCCCGGGTAGAGAGTTCCGGCGGGCCAGTCGATCAGGCACGACCCCGATTGAATGATCGCTTTGTCGACGAGCCCCTCCGCAGCAGGGGATCCCAGCGCTGCACAGGCAGACATTCCTCCGGCCGACTCCCCCATCACGATCACGTTGTCGGGATCGCCACCGAACGCCTCGGCATTGTCGTTCGCCCACTTCAGCGCAAGGAGCTGATCGGCGAGCCCGAAGTTGCCGGAGCCCTCCACGCCGGGGAGTCCGAGATAGCCGAGCATGCCGAGCCGATAGTTCACCGTCACGACGATCACGTTGCCCTGTTCGGCGAAACGCGTGGCGTCGTAATCCGAGCCCGCTCCGCTGGTGAAACCGCCCCCGTGCCACCACACGACGACCGGAAGCCGGCCGTCACCCGCGTCCGAAGGAACCGTCACGTTCAGAAACAGGCAGTCCTCGTCGGTCTGCACATCCGGACCTGTCCCCTGCGGGCACCGCGCGCCGAACGACGTGGCGTCGACGGTGTCCTCGGTGTCCGGAGCAGCTTCCGGCAACGCCCACCGCAGATCACCGACCGGTGGCTGCGCATATCGAACTCCGAGAAACTGCCGCGTGCCACCGACTTCGCTACCGCGCAGCAGGCCCGTCGTCGTGTCCACGGACAGAGGGTCCCGTGGTTCGGGCTGGTTGTCCGTCGCAGTAGCGCATCCGACTACCAACAGCACACACGCCACTGCCGCCAAGGTCTTCTTCATCGATCGCCTCGTCCGTGATCACCGACCGCCGTACGTTCCGTTCTCCGAAAGGATATGCGAAGCGGGTGAAGCGCTGTCTAGACGTTGAAGCGGAATTCGACGACGTCGCCGTCGACCATGATGTAGTCCTTGCCCTCCATACGGACTTTGCCTGCGGCCTTGGCCGAGGCCATGGAGCCGGCTTCGATGAGGTCGTCGTAGCTGACGATTTCGGCCTTGATGAAGCCACGCTCGAAATCGGTGTGGATGACTCCCGCAGCCTGGGGAGCGGTGTCGCCCTGGTGGATCGTCCACGCGCGGGCTTCTTTCGGTCCTGCCGTGAGGTAGGTCTGCAGACCGAGGGTGTGGAAGCCGGCGCGGGCGAGAGCATCGAGGCCCGGTTCGGTCTGGCCGACGCTCTCGAGCAGTTCGGCGGCCGATTCGGCGTCGAGTTCGAGGAGCTCGGATTCGATCTTGGCGTCGAGGAACACCGCGTCTGCGGGTGCGACGGATCGTGCGAGCTCGCCGACGCGTGCGTCGTCGGTGAGGATCGATTCATCGGCGTTGAAGACGTAGAGGAACGGCTTCGTGGTGAGCAGCTGGAACTCCTTGAGGAGCTCGAAGTCGAGCTTGTCCTTCGCGGAGAACAGAGTCTTGCCGTCGTTCAGTACTGCCTGCGCAGCGATGGCGGCGTCGAGTGCAGGCTTGCGGTCCTTCTTGATCCGCGCTTCCTTCTCGACGCGCGGGATGGCCTTTTCGAGCGTCTGGAGGTCGGCGATCGCGAGCTCGGTCTCGATGACCTCGATGTCGGCGGCGGGATCGACGCGGCCGTCGACGTGCACCACGTCGTCGTCGGCGAAGACGCGCACCACCTGGCAGATAGCGTCGGCCTCACGGATGTTGGCGAGGAACTTGTTGCCTAGGCCAGCGCCTTCGGACGCGCCCTTGACGATGCCGGCGATGTCGACGAACGACACGAGCGCCGGAACCTCCTTCTCGGAGCCGAAGACCTCAGCGAGCTTGCCCAGCCGCGGATCCGGCAACGGCACGACACCGACGTTGGGCTCGATGGTCGCGAACGGGTAGTTCGCGGCCAGCACATCGTTCTTGGTCAATGCGTTGAAGAGGGTGGACTTGCCGACGTTGGGCAGTCCGACGATTCCGAGGGTGAGGCTCACGGTCTATGGAGTCTACTTTGACGTCGGGACCAGCACCGCGTCGCCCAAGATCTTCGTCGGAGGACGTGACGACGGGAGAATCATCGCCACCCTAGGTGAGGGCGCGTGCCGCCTGGGCGAGGGTGGTCACGGCGTCCCAATCTTCGGCAGCAAGCACGGGCGCCGGGGTGATCCATGACCCTCCGACGCATCCGACGTTCGGCAGCGACAGGTACGTCGACGCATTGGCCGTGGAGATCCCGCCCGTCGGGCAGAAGCGGGCCGCTGGAACGGGTGAGTGGATCGACTTCAGGAAGTTCGCGCCGCCCGACGCCTCGGCCGGGAAGAACTTCAGGTCGGTGTAGCCGGCTTCCAGCAGGGCGAGCACCTCGGACACGGTGGCGGCACCGGGTAGGTGGGGCAGACCGGTGTCGCGCATCGCCTGTGTCAACCCTGGTGTGCTGCCGGGTGAGACGAGGAACTGCGCGCCGGCGTCGGATGCCTGCTTCGCCTGGCCGGGCGTGACGATCGTGCCCGCACCGAGAAGGATCTCGGGCACCTCGGCGGCAATGCGTTCGATCGCGTCGAGGGCCACCGGGGTGCGCAGGGTGAGTTCGATGACGGGCAGGCCGCCGGCGACGAGGGCGCGGGCGATCGGCACGGCGTGGTCGAGATTTTCGACCACCACCACGGGGATGACGGGTACGCGGTCCAGCAGGGATTCGGTCATGTGTAGTCCTTCTTCTGTGCGTCGGGTCTTCTGAACGGCGGAACTGTCAGCGCATCACGAACATGGCGCCTTCGTCGGCGGGGCCGACAAGAGCGCGCATGCCGGAGAACAGGTCTCGGCCGGTGGAGACCCACTCGTCCTGCGCCGGCGCTCGGCCGGTGACCACTCTGACCTCGAAGTCCGCAAGTGGCACGTCGATGTCGAGCGTTCCGGCGACGGAGTCGAGGGTGATCATGTCACCGTCCTCGATCTTCGCGATCGCACCCCCACTGGCTGCTTCGGGCGTGAGATGAATTGCTGCAGGAACTTTCCCGGACGCTCCGGACATGCGCCCGTCGGTGATGAGCGCGACGCGGTAGCCGCGATCCTGCAGGATTCCCAAGGCCGGCGTCAGCTTGTGTAGTTCAGGCATTCCGTTGGCCTGCGGCCCCTGGTAACGCAGCACTGCGACGAAGTCGCCTTCCAGATCTCCTGCGTCGAACGCTGCGAGGAAGTCCGCCTGGTCGTCGAACACCTTCGCGGGCGCGGTGACCACGCGGTGCTCGGCCGCCAGCGCGGAGGTCTTGATGACGCTCTTTCCGATCGGGCCGGTCAGCATCTTCAGGCCGCCGTCGGCGCTGAACGGTTCGTCGGCGCCGCGAAGCACACTGTCGTCGTGGCTCATTCGCGTACCGTCTTGCCACATCACACCCTCGCCGTCGAGCTTGGGTTCCTGCGTGTAACGCCGAAGACCGAATCCAGCAATGGTTTTCACGTCGTCGTGCATCAGACCGGCATCGAGAAGCGAACCGATCACGAAACCGAGGCCGCCTGCGGCGTGGAAGTGGTTCACGTCCGCCTTGCCGTTGGGGTAGATCCGTGCCATCAGTGGCACGACAGCCGATAGATCCGACAGGTCTTGCCAGGTCAGCGTGATACCGGCGGCGCGGGCGATCGCAACGAGGTGCATGGTGTGGTTGGTCGAGCCGCCGGTGGCCAGGAGTGCAACACAGCCGTTGACGATCGCCTTCTCGTCGACGATTTCGCCGACTGGTGTGTAGTTCTCACCGAGATCGGTCAGACCGGTGACGACATGGGCGGCTTCGCGAGTCAGGGCGTCACGCAACGGGGTTCCGGGATTGACGAAGGACGAGCCGGGTAGGTGCAGACCCATGACCTCCATCAGCAACTGGTTGGAGTTCGCAGTTCCGAAGAACGTGCACGTGCCACTGCCGTGGTACGACGCCGCCTCCGCGTCCAGCAACGCTTCTCGTCCCACCTTGCCTTCGGCGTAGAGCTGGCGAGCTTTCGCCTTCTCGCCGTTGGGAAGTCCGGAGGTCATCGGGCCCGCGGGGACGAACACGGCGGGCAGGTGGCCGAAGCTCAAGGCGCCCATGAGCATTCCTGGCACGATCTTGTCGCACACGCCCAGCATGAGGGTGGCGTCGAACATGTCGTGCGACAGCGCAATTGCGGTGGACATCGCGATGATGTCACGACTGAAGAGCGAGAGTTGCATCCCGTCGCGGCCCTGGGTGATGCCGTCGCACATCGCGGGCACTCCCCCGGCGAACTGCGCGATTCCGCCTGCTTCGATGACAGCGGCCTTGAGTGCAGCCGGGTAGGTCTCGAACGGCTTGTGCGCCGAGAGCATGTCGTTGTACGCGGACACGATGGCGATGTTCGGCTTCACCATGCCGCGCAGGGCTTGCTTGTCGGCTTTTCCCGACGCGGCGAAACCGTGGGCGATGTTGGCGCAGGCAAGCCGCCCGCGAGCGGGGCCTCGACTTCCTGCTGCGGCGATGCGATCGAGGTAGGTGGCCCGGGCGGACTGGCTGCGGGCTGCGATGCGGTCGGTGACCTGACGCAGGACCGGGTGGATGGTGTCCATGAGGTGTCTCCCTGTTCGGTCTTTCACGATTCAGACTAGAGGCACTTACGCGTCACGACAACCCAACTTACGTTTTTCAAAACCCTAAGTCTGCGATCTTGCGTTGTTGCCGCAACGGTTGCGGATTGGTTGAATGACGTATATGCGAATGTCACGTGCAAGTGCTCCACCTGCGACAGCAGGTGAGATGTTCGCGCTGATCCGTGACGGTGATGCCGACACCCGAGCGGACCTCGGAAAGACGACCGGCCTGTCGCGATCGGCCGTCGCCGCACGCGTCACTGCGCTCACCACACTCGGATTGATCGTCGAAACCGAGGACACTCTCTCGACCGGGGGCAGGCCACCTGCCCGGTTGTCGTTCGACGTCGACGCGGGAATCGTGCTCGCTGCAGCCATCGGCCGAAGTCGTTCACAACTGGGCGTGTTCACCCTCGGTGGCGAATTCCTCCTCGGCGACACCGTCGACCAGGAGATCGGCATCGGACCGGACGAGTTGATGCCGCAGATCACCAAGCGACTGGAAGCGCTCGTCGACGACGCTGCACGCAGCGATCACCGCATTCTCGGAGTCGGCCTGTCCATCCCCGGCACCGCGGACACCGCCCGTGGGTGCAGTCTCGACTCCCCGATCATGCACGGCTGGGACGGAGTCCCGCTCGCACCGTTCTTCGCCGACACGACCGACGCGCCGGTCTTCCTCGACAACGACGCCAACGCGATGGTGCTGGCCGAACGCCGCGACAACCGGCATCGATTCACGAATGCGCTGCTGGTCAAGGCGTCGACGGGTCTCGGCGCGGGGATTGTCGCCGGCGGCGAACTGCAGCGCGGATCACTCGGCGCAGCAGGAGAATTCGGCCACACCAAAACCTCCGCCGCGGCCGGAGTCGCATGTCGCTGCGGAGACAGCGGCTGCCTGGAAGCCATCGCAGGCGGCTGGGCACTGGTACGCGCATTGCAGGAACAAGGCAGAAGCGTCGGCCACATTCGAGGCGTCGTCGACCTGGCGGTGAGCGGCGACCCCGAGGCGCGTCGGCTCATTCGCGACAGCGGCCGCCACATCGGCGAGACGCTGGCAGGCGCCGTGAACCTACTCAACCCCGAGGTCCTCATCGTCGGCGGAGACATGGCCAAGGCCTACGACATCTTCGTCGCCGGGTTACGTGAGACCGTCTACGGAAATGCGACGGCGCTGGCCACCAAGGCTTTGACCATTCAAGCGACAACACACGGCGACTACTCCGGCGTCATAGGTAGCGCGGCAATGGTATTGGACCAGGTACTGAGCGCGCGAGCGGTCGACGACGCACTGGGCGGCTGACGTCCGCCCACGGCGCTTCTCCCGTTCGGCGCAGGATCGGAACCATTGACCGCAGCTACACCGGAATGTGGCCGGGCTGCCACCAGGAGCGTCTAGGGTGATCGCTGTCACATTCGCGAATGCTGAAAGCGGTCCCCATGGCTTTGAAAGCGGCAGACGATCCGAACATCGAGTTGTTGAAGACCGATGCGGATCTGCCCCCGGTCGGAGTAGTCGACAAATCTCCGATGACTCCCGCCAAACGCGTCCTGTTCGTCCTCATCGGATTGCTCGGTGGTGTGGCCTGGACGGTCGTCGCGATCGTCCGAGGCGAGAACCCCAATGCGGTGTGGTTCGTGATCGCAGCGGTCTGCACCTACATCATCGCGTTCCGGTTCTACGCACGGTTGATCGAGCGTAAGATCGTCTTCCCTCGCGACGACCGAGCCACGCCTGCCGAGATCCTCGAGAACGGCAAGGATTACATGCCGACGGATCGGCGGGTGCTCTTCGGTCACCACTTCGCCGCGATCGCCGGTGCAGGCCCCCTCGTCGGCCCTGTTCTGGCCGCTCAGATGGGCTACCTTCCGGGCACGATGTGGATCATCATCGGCGTCGTGTTCGCCGGTGCCGTGCAGGATTTCCTCGTCCTGTGGATCTCGACGCGACGCCGGGGCCGCAGCCTCGGCCAGATGGCCCGCGACGAGCTGGGAGTGGTCGGCGGCACCGCGGCACTCATCGGCGTCTTCGTCATCATGATCATCATCATCGCCGTGCTCGCGCTGGTGGTCGTCAACGCTCTCGCGGAGAGCCCGTGGGGCGTCTTCTCCATCGCACTGACCATCCCCATCGCGTTGTTCATGGGCGTCTACCTGCGCTACCTGCGTCCCGGCAAGGTGTCCGAGGTGTCGTTGATCGGCGTCGTGCTGCTGCTGTTCGCCATCGTCGCCGGCGGCTGGGTCGCCGAAACCGAATGGGGCACCGATTGGTTCACTCTCTCGAAGGTCACCGTCGCCTGGTGCCTGATCGGATACGGCCTCGCCGCCTCGATCCTGCCGGTGTGGCTGCTTCTCGCTCCGCGTGACTACCTGTCCACGTTCATGAAGGTCGGCACCATTGCACTGCTGGCCGTCGGCATCCTCATCGCACGGCCCGAGATCCAGATGCCCGCGATGACGTCGTTCGCCACCGAGGGCAACGGTCCTGCGTTCTCCGGCTCGCTGTTCCCGTTCCTGTTCATCACCATCGCCTGCGGCGCCCTGTCCGGGTTCCACGCCCTCATCTGCTCCGGCACCACTCCGAAGCTGCTGGAGAAGGAAAAGCAGATGCGGATGATCGGCTACGGCGGCATGCTCACCGAATCCTTCGTCGCGATCATGGCGCTCGTCACCGCCTGTGTTCTCGATCAGCACATCTACTTCGCGCTCAACGCTCCGGCGACGCTCACCGGCGGAACCCCGGAAACCGCGGCGGACTACGTCAACGGGCTCGGCTTGAGCGGCGGGGACATCACCGCAGCGGAATTGAGCCAGGCGGCATCCGACGTCGGCGAAGAATCGATCATTTCCCGCACCGGTGGTGCACCGACGCTCGCATTCGGTATGTCCGAGGTGCTGCATCAGGTCTTCGGCGGCGAAAGCCTCAAGTCGTTCTGGTACCACTTCGCGATCATGTTCGAGGCACTGTTCATTCTCACGACGGTCGACGCAGGCACGCGCGTTGCACGCTTCATGCTCTCCGACAGCATCGGCAACCTGCCCGGCTCGTCGGCCAAGAAGTTCAAGGACCCGTCGTGGCGACCCGGCGCATGGGTGTGCTCGTTCATCGTCGTCGCAGCGTGGGGCGCAATCCTTCTCATGGGCGTCACCGACCCGCTCGGCGGCATCAACACGCTGTTCCCGCTCTTCGGCATCGCAAATCAGTTGCTCGCCGCGATCGCCTTGACGGTGGTCCTGACCATCGTGATGAAGCGCGGCCTGTTCAAGTGGGCCTGGATTCCCGGTGTCCCCCTTGCCTGGGACCTCATCGTGACGATGACCGCGTCGTACCAGAAGATCTTCTCGTCGGTGCCCGCCATCGGATACTGGGCGCAGCACTCCCAGTTCGTCGACGCCAAGAACCAGGGCCTCACCGAATTCGGCAGCGCCAAGTCCGCCGAAGCAATCGACGCCGTCATCAGGAACACGTTCATCCAGGGAACGTTGTCGATCATCTTCGCCGTGCTGGTCATCATCGTCGCCGCAGCCGGCATTCTGGTCTGCATCAAGGCTGTTCGAGCAGGCGGACTCCCGGACAACGAAGAACCCGAGGTTCCGTCGAAGATCTTCGGACCCGCAGGCTTCGTCCCGACCGCGGCAGAGAAGGAAATCCAGGGCGAATGGGACAAGCTCATCGCCGACGGCACCGTCCGCGCACCGGGTGCGGCGCACGCAGGGCATCACTGACATGCGCGGGCTTCTGTGGTGGATCACTTCGGTGATGGGCGACAAGGACTACGAGCGCTACGTCGCCCACATGCAGCGGGTCCACCCCGGCGAACCGGTTCCGTCCGAACGTCAGTTCTGGCGGGACCGCTACGCCGACGCCGACACGAACCCCGGCGCCCGCTGCTGTTGAGGTGAACTGGCGTCGTACATGCGTGTCCGATTCCCGCTAGCGACTACAGGGGGCGCGGTGACACAGTGGAGTCCATGGAATTGGACTTCGACCGGTGTTACCGCGCCGTCTCGGCACGAGACACCCGTTTCGACGGGCAGTTCTTCACTGCCGTGCGCACGACGGGCATCTACTGTCGCCCGTCGTGCCCGGCGACCACCCCCAAGGCACATAACGTCACGTTCGTTCCGACCGCTGCCGCCGCGCAGCACGAGGGATACCGTGCGTGTCGACGCTGTCAGCCCGACGCCACTCCGGGCTCACCGCGATGGAACATCCACTCGGATCTGACGTCGCGCGCCATGCGCTTGATTTCCGACGGCGCGGTGGAGCGCGGTGGCGTCGACGCTCTCGCCGATACCCTCGGGTACTCGACCCGGCAGTTGACGCGGGTGCTGACCACAGAGATCGGCGCGGGCCCGCTCGCGCTGGCCAGGGCCCACCGCGCCCACACGGCCCGCACCCTGATCCAGACGACCGACATGTCGATGAGCGACATCGCATTCGCATCGGGGTTCTCTAGCATCAGGCAGTTCAACGACACCGTTCGGGAAGTATTCGCCGTCAACCCCACGACGTTGCGCGACGAAGCGAATCGCCGAAAGACCATCTCGTCCAACGGAACCGTGTCGGTGAGACTCCCCTATCGTCAGCCGATGGACACCGGGTGGCTCGAGTGGTTCCTCGAAGGCCACGCGGTACCCGGCATCGAATCGTTCGAGAACGGCCTCTACCGGCGGTCACTGCGTCTCCCCCACGGTCACGCCGTCGTCGGGATGCGCTTCGTCGACGGGTACGTCGAGGCAACGCTGAGCCTGATGGACATGCGAGACCTCGCCCCCGCCGTCGCCCGGATCCGTCACCTGCTCGATCTGGACGCCGACCCCGAAGCCGTCGACTCCGCGCTGTCCGAGGACCAGGCGTTGGCGTCGAACATCGCCGCACACCGCGGGATGCGAGCGCCCGGCAGCATCGACGGTGAGGAACTGTTGCTGCGCACCATGATCGGGCAGCAGATCTCACTACGCGCCGCCGCCACCCACACTGCGCGCCTGGTCGACGCGCTCGGCGACCACATCGAGGATCCACTCGGCGGCACCGTCACGCGGTTGTTTCCCAGCGCGGCCGTCATCGCCGAACGCGGACACGAGGTACTCACCGGCCCGCGTGCACGGGTCAGTTCGATCATCGGCGTCGCCGACGCGGTGGCGTCGGGCAAGATCGTCCTTCATCCGGCCCGGCCGGCCGAGGAGCTGGAACGGGACTTGCTCGCGCTCAAAGGGATCGGCCCGTGGACGGCGCGGTACGTCGTCATGCGCACTCTCGCCGACCCGGATGTATTGCTCGACACCGATCTCGTCGTCCGCCAGGGCGCCGAGGCACTCGGACTTTCGCTGAAGGACTCGGACCGCTGGGCGCCGTGGCGGTCCTACGTCTCCATGCACCTGTGGAACATCGCCCTGACAAGGAGAGCAGCATGACTGCATCGTTCGCCACCACCGACACCCCGATCGGCCCGTTCACGACCGTCGTCGACGACGCGGGGTCGGTGCTCGCCTCGGGATGGACGGACTCGATCGACAATCTGGTCCCGCTGATCCACACAAGTCTCCGGCCTACCGATCTTCGGCAGGCCTCGACGCTCGGCAGCGTGACCGCAGCCGTCGACGCCTATCACCGCGGCGACGTGCACGCCATCGACGACGTACCGGTATCGCAACAGTCGGGAGAATTTCTGGTCCACGCCTGGAAGGTTCTGCGGACAGTGCCTGCCGGGTCGCCGGTGACGTACTCGCAATTCGCGGAAATGGCCGGGCGCCCGGCGGCCATTCGAGGGGCTGCGTCCGCCTGCGCGCGCAATGCTGCCGCACTGTTCGTGCCGTGCCACCGAGTGTTCCGAATCGGCGGCGCGCTCGGCGGATTCAGATGGGGTCTGCCGGCGAAGGAATGGCTCCTGACACACGAAGCAGGAGTGGAGCCTGCGGAATGACCGGTGGAGGCAGGAGTAAAGCCTGCGGAATGACCGGTGGAGGCAGGAGTGGAGCCTGCGGAATGACGGGTGGAGGCAGGAGTGGAGCCTGCGGAATGACCAGGGGAGCGGGAGTGGAGTCATGAAACGTTAAGGTCACTCGAGTGGATCGAACGATGCACCGAGCGGCGGGGCGACGGAAGGAACGTGCAGCGTGACGGACAAGACAGCGCCCGAAGTGAAACCGGGGCGTGATCGCGGCGACCTCATCGGTGTCGGCGGAATCTGGTTGGCGAAATGGTCGCTGATCCTGGTGTCCGTCTCGGCGGGTGCCTGGGTTCTCGGCTGGCTCATCTCGGCGTTGTGGGTGGTGATCCTGCCGGCTCTGCTCGCGATCATCGTCGCGACGGTCCTGTGGCCACCGACCAAATGGATGATGCGCGTCGGGCTGCCTCCGGCGTTGTCCGCGACTGCCGCACTCGTCGTGTTCTTCCTCGTCATCGGCGGCATCATCACGTTGATCGTGCCGTCGGTGGTGGACTCGGCACCCGAACTCGCGGACAAGGCGACCGACGGCGTCGCGCAGGTTCAGGATTGGCTCAAGGGCCCGCCGGTCAACTTGCAGGACGAGCAGATCGACAACGCCGTGTCGGCGATCACCTCGCGACTGCAGGACAGTGGCACCGCGATCGCCTCGGGCGTGTTCACCGGCGTCTCCGCTGCGGGTTCGATTCTCGTCACGCTCGCGTTGGTGCTCGTTCTGTCGTTCTTCTTCGTCAAGGACGGCGTCCGGTTCATTCCGTGGCTGCACGGAATCGCCGGCGGCCGCGCTGGTCGCCACCTCGCCGAGGTCCTCGCGCGTATGTGGGCGACGCTCGGCGGCTTCATCCGCACTCAGGCCATCGTGAGTCTGATCGACGCCTTCTTCATCGGCCTCGGCTTGGTCATTCTGGGCGTGCCGCTGGCCCTGGTGCTGGCGACGTTGACGTTCCTGGGTGGCTTCATCCCGATCGTCGGTGCGTTCGTCGCAGGTGCGTTGGCCGTGTTGGTCGCGCTCGTCGCGAACGGGCCGACTACGGCACTCATCGTGCTCGTCATCATCATCGCGGTGCAGCAACTGGAAGGTAATGTGCTGCAACCGATTCTGCAGAGCCGCAGCATGAACCTGCATCCCGCGATCGTTCTGTTGGCGGTCACCGGCGGTGGTTCCGTCTTCGGCATCATCGGCGCGTTCCTGGCTGTCCCCGCAGCAGCCGTGGCAGCTGTGCTGATCCGCTACGTGTCGGAACAGATCGACAGGCACTCCAACGAATCAGACCGAGTGGAGCTCGAGGAACAGGCTCCGGACACGGAGGATCTCGTCACCGACGAGGACGGTGTCAACAAGGATTCCAAGGAGAAGAAACAGAAGGATCAGGACGCCGCGAAGAGCTGAAGCCTCGATCCCTCTCGCTCACGAATGACGTGCAGGCGCGTCGGGATGCGTTGACGCATCTCGTCGACGTGGCTGACAATGCCCACCACCCGGCCGCCTGCACGTAGTTCGTCCAGAACTCCCATCACCGATTCCAGGGTGTCGGCGTCCAGCGTGCCGAAGCCCTCGTCGATGAACATGGTGTCCAGGACGACACCGCCGCTCTCCGCTGCGACGACGTCGGCAAGGCCGAGTGCCAATGCCAGCGATGCCAGGAACGATTCACCCCCGGACAGAGTCTTCGCCGAGCGCACGGCACCGGTGTAGTCGTCGCGGATGTCGAGACCGAGTCCACCACGTCGACCCCGCGATTCTGCCTCGTCGGAGTGAACGAAATCGTATCGGCCCGAAGACATTCGACGCAGTCTCGCCGACGCGGATTCCGCGACCTCCTCCAACCGCGACGCCAACACGTACGACCGGAGGGACATCTTCCGCGAGTTCTGACCGCGGCCGGCCACTACGTCGGCGAGTGCCGCAAGTTCGTCGTGCTTGGTCTGCATGGGCGCAGCACGGTCGATGGCCGCCCACAAGCCGGCCGTCAACTCCTCCAACTGTTCGGCCCGCCGCTTGCACTCGGCGTGCTCGGCAACGGCAGCATGCAAGCGTACTTGCGCGTCCTCGACGGCGACCCGCGCCGCCGCGGTGTCGACGGGGTCGAGGTCCGCGACGGCCGCGATCGCGGGTTCGGCGAGCACTTGCTCGGCGTGGGCGCGGATGTCGTTGGCTTGCGCGAGCTGCTTTTCGATGGACTGCGCCCGCGACGGAGACACCACGGCGGCCGCAGCCTCGCGAGCAGTCGAGAAGCCCGACTCCGCGATCAGCGCATCCAGCCTTCGAGTCACGTCCTCCATGTCGAGGAGCGCGCGCGAAGCCTCCTCTCGCCGCTCGACGACGACGGACGACAGTGAGATGAGCTTTTCCAGCCGCTTCACCTCGGCGTCGATTCCCTCCGTCCCGTCGACGGCTGCGGCAATCGTGGCTCTCATCTGCGCCACGTCGTCGGCCATCTGCGCGGCCCGCGCACTCAATCCTGCTGCCGCGGCCTGCTCGTCGGCTATCACTGCGGCGAGTCTTTGATCCTCGCCGCGCAGGTGCGTCAGCCGTGCGTCCAGGCTCTCTCGTTGCTCCGCGGCCGTCCGTGCGGATCGGAGCGCTACGGAGACCTTGTCCAGGGAAGCGACCAACTCTGCGCTGTCGCGGTCTCCCGATTGCTGAACCAGCACGTCTCGGGTCCGCAGCAGCGCAGTGACCTCCGCCGCCTTCTTCTCGGCGATGGTTCCCGCCCGACGCTCGCTGGCTGCGGCGTCCGCCTCGTCGTCCTTGGTGACGGTCGACTCCTCGGCGCGGGTCGGCGCGGGATGCGACAGTGACCCACACACTCCGCACGGCGCACCGTCGACCAGGCTCGACGCCAACTCGGCGGCCATTCCGGACAGCCGTTGCTCGCGCAGGTCCAGGGTGTGAGCGCGCGCATCGTTGAACGACGCGACCGCTACGTGATGCGCCTTCTCCGCAGCAACGAGCCGCTTCCGAGTCTTCGCGAGTTCGATCGCTGCTTCCACGGCGCTCGTGATACGAGACCACTCTGCCTCGAGCGCAGGCACTTCGGCAGCCGCATGCACGGCCGCGCGCAACGACGATTCGGCCTGAGCGATCTGCTCGGGCAGGACGTTGCGATCGGCGCGGTGAGCGCTCGACTTCTTCTCGACGGCTGCGTGCTCGGCCAGAAGAGACCGAGCCGATCTGTCCGCTGCGTCGGCCTTGCGCGTCAGCACACGAAGCTCTTCGAAGGCCGCGACCTCCGTCGTCCACTGCCGTACTGCTGCCGCGACGACGGCCCGGGCCTCGGGCGTGTCCGAGGCGTCGGGCGACCGATCCACCGCCAGGGCGTCGAGCACGACGGTCGATCCTTCGGTGCGCTCGAACAGCGTTCGGACGGAGTCGAATTCCCGCGTCGCGGCCTCGCTCGCCGAGGTGATACGCGCGCAGTCCGCGGCAAGAGCTGCGATGGGGCCTGCCGCTGCGGATTGCTCCAGTTCCTTGGCGAGTGCGTCCCTCGCGGACGCGGCGGCGTGGAATTCCGCCAGCTGCTGCCGGGCCAGCTCTCTGCGTGTCTGCAGTTGCCGAGTTGCGTCCAGTGCCGCCAGTTCTTTGGTTGCCGACTCGGACACCTCACGGGCGAGGGCCAGCGTGCGCGCAGCGTCCACCGATGCGTGCCGCGCCGATTCGAGAACGTCCCCCGCCCACTCCACCGGCGGTCGATCCAGCTCCTCCGCCACGCCCGATGCCGTGGAAATCTGCCCCAGTAGTTTGTCCGTTGCAATCCGGCTCGATTCGAGAGCCGCGGCGCTGGTACGACGTTGCTCAGCGAACCATTCCTCGATGTCGCCGAACCGTGCCGTGTCGAACAATCGCTCGAGCAAGTTGCCGCGCTCGTCGCTGTCCGCCCGGAGGAACCGGGCGAACTCACCCTGGGGAAGCAACACCACTTGGAAGAACTGATCCGCACTCATACCAAGAGCCGCGCCGACGGCGTCGCCGATCTCGTCCAGCCGCGTCAAGTTCTGACTCTTGCCGTCCAGCCACGTCATCGACGCCTTGGCGTTCTGCTTCGTGGTGCCCGTTCCGCGCTTCTTCGGGCGGTGGAACTCCGGGCTGCGAACGATGCGAATCCGCCTGCCGCCCAACGTCGCTTCCAATGTGACCGTGGGGACGGCGCCGATCTCCGCGTGATCGGACAGCAGACGCTTGCCTTCTTTCCTGGCACCGGGCACCGTCCCGTACAGGGCGAACGCAACGGCGTCGAGCACAGTGGTCTTGCCGGCGCCGGTACGACCGTGCAGCAGAAAAAGCCCGTCTGCTCCGAGAGCGTCGAAATCCACTTTCTCCGTACCGGCGAACGGCCCGAATGCAGTGATCTCCAGAGAATGCAGCCTCACGCGGACTTCCCGAACAGCTCGTACTGGCCGGTCGCCTCGTCGGCTGTGACCTCGTCTCGCTGAACGCTGGCCAGGGCGCGTTCGAGCAAGCGGATCTCCGACGCACTGGGCGCGCTGCGCATGTCCGTCACGAACGAGGCCATGATCTCGCTGTCGGTCCGGCCGCGCACGCGGTCACGGTAGCGAACAGTGGAATCGTCTGCGGGACGCTTCCATTCGAGGTGAATTGCATGGGGAAACCTCGTCTGCAAGGAACGCATCGCGTCGACCGGCCGTACGGCGTCGGTCAGCACGGCAGAGACGTAATGATCCTCGGCCTCGGTGAAGCGATCGTCGGTGAGCAGTTCCTCGACCGTCCCCTGGACCTGGCTCAGTCCGCGAACGATGGGAAGGTCCACGCGTTCGACGTCGGCGAGACCCTGAGCGTCGAGATCGAGAATCCAGACGGCCTTGCGGTGGCTGCGCTCGCCGAACGAATACGGCAGCGGCGACCCGGAGTAGCGGACCCTGTCCGTCAGAGTCTGCGGAGAATGCAGGTGCCCCAGGGCCACGTAGTCCACACCGTCGAACGCCGACGCCGGCGCCGTCTCCACCCCGCCGACGGAGATCGACCGTTCCGAACCGGTTGCTTCCCCGCCGACGACGAACGCGTGCGCCAGTACGACCGACCGCACCGCATCACCGCTGCTGCGCCTCTGCTCCAGGTCCGCTGTCACTCGACTCATCGCGGCCTCGAGCACCTCGGCGTGGCTACGTGCGCCCGGGATGTCGAGCTCGCCGCGGGTGGTCTCCGGCTCGAGATACGGGATGCCGTAGAACGCGACGGGGCCGAACCGGTCCTCGAGCAGCACCGGTGTGCCCACCTCGGACACGCGGGTCATCAGATGCAACCCGCCTGCAGCGGCGAACGCGGACCCAGCGCCCAGGCGTGCAGGCGAATCGTGGTTGCCCGACGTCGCGACGATGACCGCTCCCGCGGCACGGATGGCCTCGAGCCCGCGGTTGCACACGAGCACAGCGTCGGCGCTGGGCACCGCCCTGTCGTAGATGTCGCCCGGTACGACGACGACGTCCACCGCGCGCTCGGCAACCAGATCTGCAATGGCGCTCAACGCAGCAGCCTGGTCGGCAAGCAGATCGGTGCCGTGAAACGTGCGGCCTATGTGCCAGTCCGACGTGTGCAGGATCCTCATGGAACAAGACGCTAACTTCACCTACCGACAAACTCCGTGACGTGGCGCGGCCTGTCGGCGGGAGTGGAGCCTGCGGAACGACCCGGGGGGCGGGAGTGGAGCCTGCGGAACAACCCGGGGGGCGGGAGTGGAGCCTGCGGAACGACCCGGGGGGCGGGGGTGGAGCCTGCGGAACGGCGGG
>NZ_JMEX01000008.1:228854-385812 GCF_000760735.1 Rhodococcoides fascians A44A
TGGCTGCTGCACGCGTCCCGCACCGGGGATCGCGCGGTTCGAGCCGAAGCGCAGTTGGCCGCGTTGCGGGACAACGAGGCGCTTCTTCGTCGGTCTCTCGCTGCGGTGAACGAGGACTCGGCACGCAGACACTCGGGAGCCATCGGCCAGCAGGTCTCGCACCTCGTCGAGCCGTTGCACGACGCTGTCGACGCGTTGACCGAGCACGTTCGCCAGGTCGAGCACAATCGCATCCGCGCCTACGCGGGGCTCAGCGAGCAGGTGACGGGTATGCACCGTGCGTCGGTGCAGCTGTCGACCCAGACTTCGCAGTTGGTCACTGCGCTGCGGGCTCCGCAGATCCGCGGCCGGTGGGGTGAGATGCAGCTGGAGCGTGTGGTCGAGCTGGCAGGCATGGTCAAACACTGCGACTTCGACACGCAGGTCTCCAAGGACGGGATTCGTCCGGACATGATCGTCAGGCTCGCCGGTGGTCGGCAGATCGTCGTGGACGCCAAGGTTCCGTTCGCCGCCTACCTCGACGCAGCGCAGGAGGAGGACCCGGAGCGGCGCGGCAAAGCGATGACGCGTCATGCACGCCACCTCAGGACCCACGTCGATCAGTTGGCGGCCAAGGAATACTGGCGTTCGTTCGAGCCGACGCCGGAGTTCGTCGTTCTGTTCGTTCCCGGAGACCCGTTCCTCGACGCAGCGTTGACATCCGATTCGTCGCTTCTGGAGTACGCCTTCACCCGGAACGTGATACTTGCCACCCCGACCACTTTGGTCGCGCTGCTGCGGACGGTGGCGTACACGTGGAAGCAGGAATCACTCGCCGAGGACGCTGCTCGTATCCAGCAGCTCGGACGCGAGCTGTACACCCGGCTCGGCGTCGTGTCCTCGCACCTCGACAAGCTCGGATCGCATCTCGGCAAGGCCGTCGACTCCTTCAACTCGACGGTGTCCTCGGTGGACGCACGTGTAGGCGTCACCGCCCGCAAGCTTCACGAACTGGAACTGTTCGACGCGGACGTCGTGGACGTGAAGCGGATCGATCAACGCCCGAGAACGTCCGATTCGTCGCACTCTCGGGGGCAGTTCGGTCATGTCAGCGACGCGGTGGGGTGAACAGCCGCTAACCTCGAGGGGTGTCTACCTCCCAACGTGCCCGTTCCGGGGTACCGCTGGATCAACGTTCAGCTCTCGCTTCCGTGCCCGGCGTCCCTGCTTGGGGGGCAGTGGCCATCGCCGTCGGCGCGACGTTTCTCGGTGTCGCCATCGATGCTGCACGCGGATCGGAACTGACGTCGGCTTTCGCGTCCTTCTACATCGTTGGCACCGTCGCTGCCGTCGTGCTGGTGCGCTACCGCGGGTTGTTCACCGCGATGGTGCAAGCACCGCTGATTCTGTTCGTCGCTGTGCCGCTCTCGTATCAGTTCATGATCGAGAACGCAGGGACGAGCCTGCGCGACATTCTGCTGAACGTCGCGATTCCGCTGGTCAACCGGTTCCCGCTGATGCTGCTCGGCACGGTACTTGCCCTTGCCGTCGGCGGGGCACGCATCTTCCTGAAGAAGCAGGCGAGCCACGCACCGGCAGGCGCTGCCAAACGAACCATCCGTGACCGAGCGCAGGAAACCCGCCAGCGCGCCCGTGACAACCGTCAGACGGCACAAGACAACCGCCGGGCGGCCCAGGACAGTCGTCGGACGTCCCGAGACGGCGGCCAGCGGACGCAGACCAGAGCTGCCGAGCGCCGGGGCGCCGACACTCGCGCTGCCCACGGCCGCGGCGAAGCCGTGACCGCGACACGTGCCGATGCAGGCGAGGGTCGCAGGAGCCGTCGCGAACGCGTCGACCCTCTGCTCGATCGGCCGGCCGCTGATCCGTACCGGCCTGCGCGGACCGAACAGCCTGCTGCAGATCCCGCGCGCCGACCCGTCCCCAGGTCACAGCCCCCGCGGGTTCCTCGGCCACCCGAGGTGGACCCGTACTCGGCCCCTCGCGCTGCCACACCGAGGCCGGCAGCTACACCCAGACCGACTCCGACACCCCGACCCGCTTCGCAAGGCGGCGCGCACATCCCGCCGCATCCCGTACCGCAGGTCCGCTACCGCGATCGCGGAGACGCCTGAGGCGTCGCGATCGGGGCTGACCGGAACCGGCTCAGGCCTTCGCCGGGCGCAGCTCGCGGGGAAGGGAGAACACCAAGGTTTCGTTGGCCGTGGTGACCGGTTGAACATCCCCGAAGCCGTGCTCGGCGAGCAATTCGATGACGCCCTGCACCAGGATCTCCGGCACCGACGCGCCCGAGGTGATGCCCACGGTGGTGATGCCGTCCAACCAGGCGGTGTCCACCTCCTTGGCGTAGTCGACGAGGTAGCTGGCGCGAGCGCCTGCCGTCAGTGCGACCTCGACGAGGCGCACCGAGTTGGACGAGTTCTTCGATCCCACCACGATGACGAGGTCGCACTCGGGTGCCATCGCCTTGACGGCGACCTGACGGTTCTGCGTCGCGTAGCAGATGTCGTCGCTCGGCGGATCCTGCAGCGTCGGGAACTTCTCGCGCAGGCGAGCAACCGTCATCATCGTTTCGTCGACACTGAGCGTCGTCTGGGACAGCCAGATCACCTTGTTCTCGTCGCGCACGGTGACGTTGTCGACCGAGTCGGGGCCGTCGACGAGCTGAACGTGGTCCGGAGCCTCGCCTGCTGTGCCCTCGACCTCTTCGTGTCCTTCGTGACCGATCAGCAGAATGTCGTAGTCGTCACGGGCGAAGCGCTTGGCTTCCTGATGCACCTTCGTCACCAGCGGGCAGGTGGCGTCGATGGTGCGGAGCTGGCGCTCGGCCGCCGATGCGTGCACAGCCGGGGACACCCCGTGCGCGGAGAAGACGAGCAGAGAGCCCTCGGGAACTTCGTCGGTCTCCTCGACGAAGACGGCGCCGCGGTCCGCCAACGTCTCCACGACGTGCCTGTTGTGCACTATCTCCTTGCGGACGTAGACGGGCGCACCGTGCTTCTCCAGCGCTTTCTCCACCGTCTCGACGGCGCGGTCCACCCCAGCGCAGTAGCCGCGTGGCTCTGCGAGGAGGACTCGTTTGGCACCGGAGTACGCAGGTGCGCCGTCGCCGGACGGACGTGCGATACCGAGATTCAAGGGAACAGCCGAAGACATGTCCCCAAGGATACGTGCCCGGCTCGGCTTCACCGGCCGAGCACAGCATGTCGGCTACCCAAACACTCGGAATTCAGGCACTCTGGTGCGCATGACTCGTGTTCCGTTCGCCGCACGCGTAGCTGCCGGTGTGGCCGTGACGGTCGTCGAAGAAGCTCGCAAACTCCCCAGTACTGCGATCACGCTTCCGATGACCGTCGTCAGCGAAGTTCTGGCGAGCACGATGCGCTTTCAGCAGCAAGTGACGGCGCTGGCCATCAAGGGCGATCAGGCGATCTCGTCGCTTCCGCTCATCGGGACACCGGATCAGGAGCAGCCGTCCTGGGCGGTGTTCGAGGACGACGTTCCCGGGGCCACCGACGGTGACGTCGACATCCCCGATCACGACGATGTCGCCGGCGAGCCGGTCGCTGTGTCAGGGCGCTTCGCGCTGTACTCGACGCCTCCGGAGGAGATCCAGAAAGACGACGTGCCGACGGTCGCAGCCGACCGTCCGGAAATCGTCGAGATGGTGGATTACGACACCCTCGCCCTCGCTCAGCTGCGTGCCCGGCTGCGGTCGCTGTCTCTCGCGGACCTCGAGGCCCTGCGTGAGTACGAGGATGCGTCGCTGCGCCGCGCTCCGTTTCTGACCATGCTCGACAATCGAATCACCACCGCGAAGGCCAAGTGACCGCAAGTACTGCAGAGGAGCCGTGGCCTGTCCGAACCGTCGCCATGAAGGTGGCGGGATGGATCGACAAGCTCGGCAGCGTATGGGTCGAAGGTCAGCTGACGCAGATCAACGCTCGGCCGGGTACACGCACTGCATTTCTCGTTCTTCGTGATCCGTCCGCGGACATGTCGCTGTCGGTGACGTGTTCGCCTCAGTTGCTCGACCGCTCCCCCGTCCCGCTCACCGAGGGCGCGCGGGTAATCCTGTACGGCAAGTTGTCGTTCTACACGGGCCGTGGAACTATCTCGTTGCGCGCCACCGACATTCGCGCCGTCGGCGTCGGCGAACTGCTGGCACGCATCGAACGCCTGCGGGCCCTTCTCGCCGCCGAGGGACTGTTCGATCCTCGCCTCAAGCGCCCGTTGCCGTTCCTCCCCCGCACCATCGGACTGGTCACGGCCCGCGCGTCGGCAGCCGAGAAGGACGTTCTCACTGTCGCCCGACGGCGTTGGCCCGCAGTGCACTTCGAGGTTCGCCACACCCCGGTCCAAGGACCGACCGCAGTACCGGCGATCCTCGACGCACTCTCCGACCTCGACGGCAATGTCGACGTCATCATCCTCGCTCGCGGCGGCGGCAGCGTCGAAGACCTCCTGCCGTTCTCGGACGAGGCCCTGTGCCGTGCCATCTCGAAGGCCACGACCCCGATCGTCAGCGCCATCGGACACGAACCCGACAGCCCGCTCAGCGACCACGTCGCCGATCTCCGCGCCGCAACACCGACCGACGCGGCCAAGCTGGTGGTTCCCGACGCCGTCGCCGAACAGAATCTGATCGCCGAGCTGCGCTCCAGAACAGCTGCTGCACTGCGCAACTGGGTCCAACGCGAAGCACGTGCGCTCGAGATGATCCGACACCGGCCCGCACTGGCCTACCCCGTCGCGGGCATCGACCGGCGCAGCGAAGAGATCACCAGACTCGTCGACGCAGGGAGGCGCGACGTCCTGCGCGAGTTGGCGAAGCAGGAGACTCTCGTCGAACATCTGCGGGCACGTCTGCAGACGCTCGGGCCCGCAGCGACGCTGGCGAGGGGTTATGCCGTCGTCCAGCGCGTGGTGGCGGGCACCGATCCAGAGGTGTTGAGGTCGGTGGACGACGCCCCGCCGGGTACCCAGATCCGAGTACGAGTGGCCGACGGCGCAGTCACCGCCGCGGTCATGGGCAAAGTCAAATGAGAGGAACACCATGAGCGAGGAAACACCGGTCACCGAACTCGGCTACGAAGCAGCCCGCGACGAACTGGTCGACGTGGTGAAGGTCCTGGAGCAGGGCGGACTGGATCTCGACGCCTCGCTTGCGCTGTGGGAGCGCGGCGAACAGTTGGCCACCCGGTGCGAGGAACACCTTGCCGGTGCACGCAAGCGCGTCGAGAACGCACTCGCGCACATCGAGGAAGAAGAGAACTAGGGAGTGAGCGGCTCGGCGCTCGTCGTTGCGGCGGCAAGCGTCGTGAATTCCTCGGTGCTGCCGCTACCGGTCACCAACAATCGGACGTCACCCAGATCGGTGACCCATACCGCCTCGCTTCCCTCCTGGTCGTAGACGATCCACTCCGCACCGTCGATCGATTCGGTGCCCGACGCGTAGCGCGCCTCGCCGACGGCGAACGGAACGAGGACCTCCTCGCTCGCGCTGGACTGCGTCAACTTGATGTAGCGACCAGCGTCGGAGATGAAACCGACGTTGCTGACGTCGCCGCCCTGATCCCCCGCGATGGACTGGCGGCTGCCGGAGTTCGGAGTCCACCCTTCAGGCACCCGAGGGTTGCGGACCGGGAAGTTCAGCTCGGAGGCGTCGTACTGCAGGGCAGCGTCGACGTCGAAGTTCGGGATGGGGCCCTGCGTCGGTCCGCCGGGGCTGAGAGAGCACTGGGAGGCGATACCGGCGATCAGCAGACAGGCGATGACAAGCGGAATGAGGGACCACACCATGTCGCGGTTGTTGTTGAGGATCCGAGGTTTGCTGTTCGCCACGCCTCCAGTATCCCGCGAGAGCAGCCTGCGGAACGACCCAGGGTGTCCGCTGCATGTCAGCGCTCGGTCGGCGCATGCCCTAGCTCGCATGACGCGGCTCACGAATGAGATAATCGCGCCTGGGTAAGACCCCCATCTACCAGGAGGCTACAAACCGATGACGGCCAGCACCGAGTCCACTCGCGCCATGGCGCCAGATCGCAACCTCGCCCTCGAGCTCGTTCGTGTCACCGAGGCCGGTGCGCTCGCGTCGGGTCGCTGGGTGGGACGTGGCGACAAGGAAGGTGGCGACGGGGCCGCTGTCGACGCCATGCGTCAGCTGGTCAGTTCCGTCTCGATGCGCGGCGTCGTCGTCATCGGCGAAGGCGAGAAGGACGAAGCGCCGATGCTCTACAACGGCGAGCAGGTCGGTAACGGCAACGGTCCCGACGTCGACTTCGCCGTCGATCCCGTCGACGGAACCACGTTGATGGCCAAGGGCATGCCCAACGCGATCTCGGTGCTGGCTGTCGCCGAGCGCGGCGCGATGTTCGATCCGTCGGCGGTGTTCTACATGGAGAAGATCGCCGTCGGCCCCGAGTACGCCGATGTCGTCGATATCACTGCACCGGTCAAGGAGAACATCGCTCGGATCGCGAAGGTCAAGAAGGGCTCCGCATCCGACGTCACGGTGTGCATCCTGGACCGTCCGCGCCACGCCGAACTGATCCAGCAGGTCCGCGACGCCGGCTCCCGCATCCGCCTCATCTCCGACGGTGACGTCGCGGGCGCCATCGCCGCAGCACGCCCCGATTCCGGCACCGATCTGCTCATCGGTATCGGCGGAACTCCCGAGGGCATCATCGCGGCCGCCGCGATGCGGTGCATGGACGGCGCCCTGCAGGGACGCCTCGCCCCGACCGACGACGCCGAGCGACAGAAGGCCATCGACGCAGGTCACGACCTCGATCGCGTCCTGAACACCCGCGACCTGGTCTCCGGCGAGAACGTCTTCTTCACTGCCACCGGCGTCACCGACGGCGACCTTCTGCGCGGCGTCCGCTACGCAGGCGGTGGTGCACACACCCAGTCCATCGTGATGCGCTCCAAGTCCGGCACCGTGCGCATGATCGACGCCTACCACCGCCTCGAAAAGCTACGCGAATACAGTTCCGTCGACTTCGACGGCGACGAATCAGGGCAAGCTCCGTCGTTCTGATCCGGGTCGTTCCCGCAGGCTCCACTCCCGGCCCAGGGCGCGCTCACCCCTCCGCAACTTCAACTGGCAAAGTAAGGCTCATGACGCAGACAGACGAACAGCAGTACCGGATCGAGCACGACACCATGGGAGAGGTTCGCGTCCCCGTCGACGCGCTGTGGCGTGCACAGACGCAGCGCGCGGTGGAGAACTTCCCCATCTCCTTCCGCCCCCTCGAGCGCACCCAGATCCGCGCAATGGGCTTGCTGAAGGCTGCTTGCGCACAGGTCAACAAGGACCTCGGGCTGCTCGACGGCACCCTCGCCGACGCCATCATCTCCGCGGCAACCGAGATCGCCGACGGCAAGCACGACGATCAGTTCCCCATCGACGTCTTCCAGACCGGTTCCGGCACCAGCTCCAACATGAACGCCAACGAGGTCATCGCGTCCATCGCCAAGGCCAACGGTGTCGAGGTTCACCCCAACGACCACGTCAACATGTCGCAGAGCTCCAACGACACCTTCCCGACGGCCACGCACGTCGCCGCCACCGAGGCAGCCGTCACCTCACTGGTGCCTGCGCTGAAGCACCTGCACGAGGCACTGGCCGCCAAGGCGACCGAGTGGAAGACCGTCGTGAAGTCCGGCCGCACGCACCTCATGGACGCCGTGCCGGTCACGCTCGGTCAGGAATTCGGCGGCTACGCCCGTCAGATCGAAGCAGGCATCGAGCGCGTCGAGGCCACCCTTCCCCGCCTGGGCGAGCTGCCCATCGGCGGCACCGCCGTCGGCACCGGCCTCAACGCCCCCGACGGCTTCGGCCCCAAAGTTGTTGCCGAACTGGTGAAGTCGACCGGAATCGACGCCCTGACCGCCGCGAAGGACTCCTTCGAGGCACAGGCAGCACGCGACGGCCTCGTCGAGGCATCGGGCGCGCTGCGCACCATCGCCGTGTCGCTGACCAAGATCGCCAACGACGTCCGCTGGATGGGCTCGGGACCACTCACGGGCCTCGGCGAAATCGCCCTCCCCGACCTGCAGCCCGGTAGCTCCATCATGCCCGGCAAGGTCAACCCGGTTCTGCCCGAGGCAGTCACGCAGGTCGCCGCACAGGTCATCGGCAACGACGCCGCCGTCGCATTCGGCGGTGCATCGGGTGCCTTCGAGCTCAACGTCTACATCCCGATGATGGCGCGCAACGTCCTCGAGTCGTTCAAGCTCCTCGCCAACGTCTCGGTCCTCTTCGCGGACAAGTGCATCGTCGGCCTCGAAGCCAACGTCGACCACCTCAAGACCCTCGCCGAGTCCTCGCCGTCCATCGTGACGCCGCTGAACTCCGCAATCGGCTACGAGGAAGCAGCCGCCGTCGCCAAGCAGGCTCTGAAGGAGAAGAAGACCATCCGTCAGACCGTCATCGACCGCGGGCTCATCGGCGACAAGCTCAGCGAGGAAGAACTGGACAAGCGTCTCGACGTCCTCGCCATGGCAAAGGTCAAGGACTAGTTTCGTCCGCTCCCTTCCGGCATGAATGTGCCACCGCAACGGTCATACAGTTGCGGTGGCACAGTCATGTTCGGGGGGTCGAGCTCAGGCGAGGTGAGCTAGCTCCTCACGAGCTTTCTTGCCGTCGTCGCCGAGGTCGTCGCGGCCGAAGAAGTTCCAGCGCTCCAGAAGCGGCTTGAACACCTTGTCTCGCTGCTGGTCCTCGTCGTAGATGCCGGCTTCCGCGAGAGCCTCGGTGCTGTTCTTCTTGCTCGGCAGGTCGACGACGGGGATCGCGAAGCCGCTCACTCGATCCGCGATAGCACGAGCCATCTGGTCCGGTGCGACGCCGAACGCCTCGTTGACGACGTTGACGTAGAACGTTGCCTGACGGGTGTCGTCGGCCGCGATCTTGGTCAGGATCTTGCCCAGCACCTCGTCGCCGCCGAGGGCAACGGTGTTGGTGTTGCGCAACGCTGCCGCGGTCTCGTCGATGGCGAAGTGCGAGATGATGTCCAGCACGTGCAGGCTCGGGGCGCTGTAGCCCCTCGTCATTTCCTCCATGCGCACCCGTTCGAGCGCGACGGGGTCCACTGCGCGCGTCAGTACCAGGTAGTCGCGCAGCACGATGGCTTGACGGTTTTCTTCCGACGTCCATCGACCCGTCCACTTCCACCACGCGCCGAGGCCGGTGAGCGCGCGAGCGAGTTCGCGGTGGTACGCAGGCAGATTGTCTGCGACTAGTACGCCGACCGTCGCGGACAGAATCTCCACGTCGGAGAGGTGCGACTGCTCGGGAGCCCAGTCCTCGCCCCCGAGGAACGCGAAGTTGCGGCCGTCGTCCCACGGTGCGAAGTCGTGCGGATGCCAGTCCTCCGCCTCCTCGATGTGGCGGCTGAGGTTCTCTTCGACGGCTGGCTCGAGTCGAAGCAGCAGGTCACCGTCCGTCAGATTCGTAGACATACCAGCAACCGTAGCGTCTGGCCCGGTGAACGCGGAGTAGCGCCCCGGACGTCTGTGAACTTTCATAGACTGCGGGCTCACGTCCTAGGTGAAGGAGCGGACCGAGTGATCGAAACGACGAAGGCGAACGAGGTAGTGGAGGGCATGTTCGACGCCCTGAGGAACCGCGACGTCGAGAAGGTCGTCGACCGCCTCGACGACGCGGTGGTGTGGCACAACGTGGGGTTGCCCCGAGTTCGTGGCGTGAGACGAGTCGGCAAGTTCATGCGACTTCTCGCGAAACCCCAGTACGGCTTCGACGTCACCATCCACAACATCGCGTCCGACGGCGACACCGTGCTCACCGAACGAACCGACGTGCTGATCTGGCGGCGGCTGCGCATCGAGTTCTGGGTGTGCGGCACCTTCGAACTACGCGACGGCAAAATCCTCGTCTGGCGTGATTACTTCGACAATCTCGACTTCCTCGAGGGCCTGATCAAAGGCGCCCTCCGCGCGCTGTGAATGGAAATGTAGGCCACTGCCTACATTTCCATTCACGTCAGGCGCCGGCGGGGCCGAACTCTTCGAGCATTTCGGTCACCAGTGCAGCGATCGGGGACCGCTCGCTTCGGGTGAGGGTGATGTGCGCGAAAAGCGGATGACCCTTGAGCTTTTCGATGACGGCCGCGACGCCGTCGTGCCGCCCGACGCGCAGGTTGTCGCGCTGCGCGACGTCGTGGGTCAGCACGACGCGTGAGCCGCTCCCGAGCCTGGAGAGCACGGTCAGCAGCACATTGCGTTCGAGTGACTGTGCCTCGTCGACGATCACGAAGGAGTCGTGCAGCGATCGACCGCGAATGTGGGTCAACGGCAGCACCTCCAGCATTCCGCGAGCGATGACCTCTTCCATCACCTCGGGGCTGGCGAGGCCGTCGAGGGTGTCGAAGACGGCCTGAGCCCACGGACCCATCTTCTCGCTTTCGCTGCCCGGCAGGTAACCCAGTTCCTGACCACCGACGGCATAGAGCGGCCGGAACACGACGACTTTCCGGTGCGTGCGCCGTTCGAGGACCGCTTCGAGACCTGCAGTCAACGCCAGTGCGGACTTGCCGGTTCCGGCCTTGCCGCCGAGAGAGACGATGCCGATGCTCTCGTCGAGCAGAAGGTCGAGTGCGACTCGCTGTTCCGCTGAACGCCCGTGCAGCCCGAATGCTTCACGCTCACCGCGGACGAGCTGGATCTGTTTGTCGGCCGTGACGCGTCCGAGTGCGCTGGAGCGTCCACCGAGCAGTCGAACACCGGTGTGGCACGGCATGTCCCGTGCGCCGTCGAGGTCGATGACGCCTTCGGCGAACAGTCGGTCGATGTCGGCTGCCTGCACGTCGAGTTCGGCCATTCCGGTCCAGCCCGACGGGACGACGTCGTGTGCGTGGTACTCGTCGGCGGGAAGGCCCACGGCGCCTGCTTTGACGCGAAGCGGGATGTCCTTGCTGACCAGGACGACGTCCTTGCCTTCGGCGGCGAGGTTGAGGGCGCAGGCGAGGATGCGAGAGTCGTTGGAGTCGGTGCGGAACCCGACGGGAAGCACGGACGGATCGGTGTGGTTGAGCTCGACTTGCAGTGTGCCCCCGTCGGTTCCGATGGGAACCGGCTGGTCGAGGCGGCCGTGCTCGACGCGGAGATCGTCGAGCATACGCAAGGATTCCCGCGCGAACCATCCCAATTCGTGGTGGTGGCGTTTACCCTCCAGTTCGCTGATCACGATCAGCGGAAGAACCACATTGTGCTCGGCGAACCGGATGACAGCCCAGGGATCCGACAGCAGAACCGAGGTGTCCAGCACGAATGTCCGAAGGGGGGCGGAAACGGAGCGTGAAGTGGTCACGTGGGGCTCCTACGTCCGGCGCGGCACCGCGCGGACATTTGTCGCTCGGCCGGTCGGTCCTGGCGTGTCAGATGACACGAGGGCCGGGTGCCGGCCCTCTCGCGCTCACTAGCTCAGTCACGTATCAGAACCTCCCGCACAGGTAGCTTCCCCGCTGCCTGTTACTGCCGACGGTACAGCCGAAACCGGCAATTGGCTCGGCGAGTTCGGGGCGTGTCGGTGAACAACACGTTAACCGGATCAGGCGTTCGAGAATGGCTGATGCGCAAGAGAACCAGGCGTGTCCGCGTACGTTCTGCGGCGCCCGGGCGATGAACAATCGACGTTCGACTGCTCCTTCTTCTACATGTACCACCTCAGTACTGTCCGGGTGGGACCGAACGGAGAAAAACGGACCAGAACGCACGAAAGGCCCACTCGAACGAGTGGGCCTTTCGTGCGACGACGGGTGCCTATCCCAGCAGTCCCCAGTCCTCGAGACCGTCGTAGAGCGGCTTGGACTGAGCGACCTTGACGACGCGCTCCTTGAGCGAGTCGCTTGCCTCGCCGGTGGCGAGAGCAGTGGCGATGATGTCCGCGACCTCGGTGAACTCGGCTTCGCCGAATCCGCGGGTAGCGAGTGCCGCGGTTCCGATGCGCAGACCCGAGGTGATCATCGGCGGGCGAGGATCGAACGGAACGGCATTGCGGTTCACGGTGATTCCGACCTCGTGCAACAGATCCTCTGCCTGCTGGCCGTCGAGGTCCGAGCTACGCAGGTCGACGAGCGCGAGGTGGACGTCGGTGCCACCGGTGAGGACGGAGATGCCCTTGTCCGCGACGTCCTTGGCGTTCAACCGATCGGCGAGGAGGGATGCACCGAGCAGGGTGCGCTCCTGACGTTCCTTGAACTCCGGCGTCGCCGCGATCTTGAAGGCAACGGCCTTCGCTGCGACGGCATGCATGAGCGGCCCACCCTGCTGACCGGGGAAGACGGCGGAGTTGATCTTCTTGGCCCATTCCTTCTTGGCGAGGATCAGGCCGGAGCGGGGGCCACCGAGCGTCTTGTGCACCGTCGAGGACACGACGTCGGCGTACGGCACGGGGGACGGGTGGACACCCGCGGCGACCAGACCGGCGAAGTGGGCCATGTCGACCCACAGGAGGGCACCGACCTCGTCGGCGATGGAACGGAACGCCTCGAAGTCCTGGTGGCGCGGGTAGGCGGACCAGCCGGCGATGAGAACCTGCGGCTTGGACGTCAGTGCCTGCTTGCGCACCTCGTCCATGTCGATGCGGTGGTCTTCCTTGCTGACTCCATAGGACTCGACCTCGTATAGCTTGCCGGAGAAGTTCAGCTTCATACCGTGCGTCAGGTGACCGCCGTGCGCCAGGTCGAGGCCCATGATCTTGTCACCCGGGTTGATCAGTGCCATCAGGACCGCGGCGTTGGCCTGCGCGCCCGCGTGGGGTTGCACGTTGGCGAATTCGGCACCGAACAGTTCCTTGGCACGATTGCGCGCCAGATCCTCGACGACGTCGACGTGCTCGCACCCGCCGTAGTAGCGACGTCCCGGGTAGCCCTCGGCGTACTTGTTCGTCAACACGCTGCCCTGTGCCTGGAGGACTGCGCGTGGAACGAAGTTCTCCGACGCGATCATCTCGAGCGTGTCGCGCTGACGACCGAGTTCGCCAGCCATGGCTTCGGCTACCTCGGGGTCGAGTTCGGCGAGCGACTGGGTGTTGACGTCGGTCATTACAGGTGTCTCCAAGGGTGAGCTGCGGGATTGGCGCATTCAGTTTACGAGATGCACCTCAGTGCTCACGCAGCGCGCTGGGGATGAGCGGTTCGTCGAGCAGGCGTCCGAACAGCGCGGATCGCTCGCTGACCGTTTTGCCCCTGTCGAGCCACCCACCGAGAAGCTTGTAGCCCTCGACGTAGGTACTGATGTACGCGCGCCACAACGGCGAGGACAGAAACTTCAGACTCTGCCGGGCGCGCTGCGGCGACGTCAGCGACCAGCGTTCGAGGTAGGCAGCGACGTCGTCCTGCGACTTGTGCTGATCGTGCAGCAGCAACGCCGCGTCCTGACGCACACCGAGCAGCTGCCCCGACGCCTCGGACAACCGTTCCGCCTTCTCACCGTCGAAGCGCAGCCCCAGGTCGGCGTAGATCTCCTGCGCCCACACACCCCACCCCGGCCCGACGATCGACTTCAACGCGAGGTCGGCGAGCCCCTCGGCCATCAGGCATTGCGGAGTGTTGACCAGGAACAGGGTCTGCTCCGTCTGGCCCGACGCCACCAGCCCGGCTTCCTTGCGGCAGTGCTCGGTGTGATGACCCGGGTACGCCTCGTGCGCGATCAGGTGAGGCAAGTTCGCCATCTGCTGCTGCAGGTCGGAGTTGATCGCGACGGTGGACTTGTAATCACCGAGGTAGTAGTTGAACCCCGACCACGGTTTGTCTCCGACGACCTCGTAGGTGACCTGTTCGGTGTCCGGCAGCGTGTATTCGGCACGCACGCGGTCCCGCAGGGCACTGGAGAAGGCGTCGACGCACTCCTGCAACCGATCCGCGGGTACGACGTCCTGCGCCCGGTGTGCGGCAAGACGTTCGGCGAGCGAACCGGGGCCGGCCAACACGTCGTCCATCTTTCGGTGGGCCTGGCGGTACTCGTCCTGATCGCCCGGCTCGATGTGGACGTCGAAGTACGCGAAGACCTCGTCGACGAAGCCGATGTCCTCGCCGGCGAACTTGCGGGCCGAGCATTCGAGCGCCCGAAGATGAACGTCGACGAACTCGGCACGCTGCTCGGGCAGGCCTGTGTTGCCCAGTTCCTTGCGAAGCTCCCCTGCTCGACGCGCAAGCTCCTTCGGCTCGGGCGCCGGTGCGTTCTCCACCTGCCGTCGTAGCTCGGGGTCACCGGTGTACGCGTCGACGAACCCCTCTTCGAGGCGATCGAATTTCAGGCCGAGGGTGAGGTAGTCGCGGACGAAGGAATCGGCGTTCATGCTGTCCGACACTAGCGTCACCGACCGGGTGAACAACCAGTGAACTACCCCGCCCGTGCGAGTCCTCGTGGCACCGAGCACAATCGTCATTCATGCGACTCGCGCTCCCCCGGAGTTCACGCCTGCAGGAACGGACCCATCGTGGTGGACGGCGCGCATGAGCGAGACCAGCCCGTACGTCGAGTTCGACCGTGCGCAGTGGAGAACGCTCCGTCAGTCCACCCCGCTGGTTCTGACCGAAGAGGAACTGGTCGGGCTTCGCGGACTGGGTGAGCAGATCGACCTCGACGAGGTGGCCGAGGTGTATCTGCCGTTGGCCAGACTCATCCACCTTCAGGTCGCGGCGCGGCAACGGTTGTTCGCGGCTACCGCAACATTCCTCGGTGAGAAGCACCCGGATCGACAGGTGCCGTTCGTCATCGGTGTGGCGGGAAGCGTCGCCGTCGGCAAATCGACGACGGCCCGTGTGCTGCAGGCGCTTCTGGCACGGTGGGATCACCATCCTCGTGTCGACCTGGTGACGACCGACGGTTTCCTGTATTCGACGGCCGAGCTGATGCGCCGCGGAATCCTGCACCGCAAGGGCTTTCCGGAGAGCTACGACCGACGCAAGCTTCTGCGCTTCGTGACCGAGGTGAAGTCCGGTGCGGAGGAAGTGTCGGCGCCGGTGTACTCGCACGTGTCGTACGACATCATCAAGGGTCAGTTCCACATGGTTCGCCAGCCGGACATCCTGATCGTCGAGGGCCTCAACGTTCTGCAGACCGGCTCACGGTTGATGGTGTCGGATCTGTTCGACTTCTCGATCTACGTCGACGCGCGCATCGAGGACATCGAGCACTGGTACGTCAAACGCTTTCTTGCACTGCGCGAGACGTCGTTCGCCGATCCGGACGCACACTTCCACCACTACGCGAATCTTTCGGACGAGCACGCGAAGATCGCGGCCGAAGACCTGTGGCACTCGATCAACCTGCCGAATCTGGTGGAGAACATTCTTCCGACGCGTCCGCGCGCCACGATGGTGTTGCGCAAGGACGCCGACCACACCATCAACAGGCTGCGGCTACGCAAGCTGTGAGCGGAAATCCAGGCCAGGGTCGGCAGGGGCAGAGCCTGCGGGGTGACCACGAGGCACATTTCCGCTCATCTAGATGCCGAAGCGGCGGTGCCGGGCGGCGTAGTCGCGCAGTGCGCGCAGGAAGTCGACGCGCCTGAACTCCGGCCAGTACGCCTCGGTGAACCAGATTTCCGAGTACGCGCTCTGCCACAGCAGAAACCCCGAGAGCCGCTGTTCGCCGGAGGTCCGGATCACCAGGTCCGGATCGGGCTGGCCCGACGTGTACAGGTGGGAGTCGATGCCGTCGACGTTGACCGAGCCGATGAGCTCTTCGCCAGTCAATCCCTCGGCGATCTTCTCGCTCAGCAGCGCTTGGACGGCGTCGGCGATCTCTTGTCTGCCGCCGTACCCGACTGCGACGTTGACGTGGGTTCCGGTTCGACCGGCCGTCAGTTCCGCGGCTTCCTTGAGACGACGTGCAGTTGCGGCCGGGAGAAGGTCGAGTGTTCCGACGATCTTGACGGTCCAGTTCTGTTCCGGGCCGGAAATTTCCTCGACGACGTCGGTGATGATCTCGAGCAGCGATTCCAACTCGTCGGGGTCGCGGCGGAGGTTCTCGGTGGACAGCAGGTAGATCGTCGCCATCTCGATGCCTGCTGCGTCACACCACCCCAGCATCTCGGCGATCTTCAGGGCCCCCATCCGGTGCCCGTGCGCGACGTCGGTGAAGCCGTTCTCCCGAGCCCAGCGGCGGTTGCCGTCGCACATCACAGCGACGTGGCGGGGATGCGCCACGTCGTCGAGCTGTGTCAACAGGCGTCGCTCGTACACGTTGTAGAGGACGCTGCGCACCTTGGTCGGGAGAATCTTCACCGAGACATCACCACGGGGCACAACCTTACGCCCGGCAGGAGTGGAGCCTGCGGAATGACCCGGGAAGCAGGAGTGGAGCCTGCCGGATGACCGTCTGATTCGACCGTGTCGAGCTACTCGCCGGTACAGTAGGCAGCGAACTTACGGTTGCGTAGGTTCTCCAGGGAGCGGATCTTGCGTTTCGAGTCGGAGGTGGGGCTATGACGATGTTCGGGATCGACGAGCTACCGGTCAAACCACGCATGCGCGGTTGGATCCATCTCTATGCGTTCGGAGTGGCGGTGGTGTCCGGCATCGTGTTGGTCACGTTGGCCTTCACACTGGTGTCGGTCGGCGCGGGGATCGCGACGGCCGTGTACGCGGTCACCGTTTGCGGCGTGTTCGGCGTCAGCGCTACCTACCACCGTGTCCACTGGGACAACCCGGCCCACCGTGTGTGGATGAAACGCGCCGACCATTCGATGATTTTCGTGTTCATCGCGGGCAGTTACACCCCGTTCGCGATACTGGGCCTACCGACGAGCACCGGCCGGACCCTGTTGATCATCGTCTGGCTGGGTGCTCTCGGCGGGGTTGCGCTGAAGATGTTGTGGCCGCAGGCGCCGCGGTGGGTCGGTGTTCCGCTCTACCTCATTCTGGGGTGGGCGATTGTCCCGGTCGCGCCGACGCTTATCGATCACGTCGGCTATGCACCGTTCGTTCTGCTGCTGGTCGGCGGCATTCTGTACAGCGTGGGAGCTGTTCTGTACGCCACGAAGTGGCCGAACCCGTGGCCGACGACATTCGGCCACCACGAGTTCTTCCACGCCGCTACGGTTCTCGCCGCGATCTGCCACCTCGTCGCGGTGTGGCTCGTGCTGTTCTAGCGGCGCAACGCCGCAATCAGTTCTTCCTCCGTCGTCACCGGTCTGTCACAGACGAACCCACGGCACACGTAGGCTGCCTCGTTGCCGTCGACGGTCGGCCGGTCCGTGAGGAGCGGAGACGAATCGACGGCGCCTGCAACTATGGTGGTGCCGCCCGGTGCGTGTCTGCGAGCAACATCCAGCAGTCGACTGTCACCATCGACCGATATCGCGACCTGCAGCGGACCGCGTACGGATGCCTCGGCTACGGCCAGCCAGTGCCCTGCCGACCGAGGCGCGCGTTCCATCACGACCGACGCCCGAGCCAGGCCCGCTGCCGCCAGGTCACCGTACGTGGCGGCGGACTCCGACGGCACGAGCGCTTCGATCGCGAGCAATGCCTCGGTGATGGTCGACGCGCCGGACGGGGTGGCGTTGTCGAGGGGGTCCCTGGGCCGGGTGACCAATGCTTCGGCGTCGTCGGCGGTGTCGAACCAGCTGCCGGGGTTGTCCGGGTCGGCGAAGTGCGCGATGGCTGCGTCGACGAGTCGGACGGCGCGTTCCAACCAGACCGTGTCCCCGGTCGCGGACAGCAGCGACAGCGATCCGACGGCCATGCAGGCGTAGTCCTCGAGCACTCCGGCCGCCTCGCCCACGTGAGGTCCGAGCGATGCCCGACGCAGCCGGCCGTTCTCCTCGTGCCGGGCGAAGATCTGTTCGCCGCATTCGGCGGCGGCATCGACCCAGGTACTGCGTCCGAGTCCGGAGCCTGCCTCGGCGAGAGCGGTGATGGCCAGGCCGTTCCACGCGGTGATCACCTTGTTGTCACGTCCCGGTTGTGGGCGCAGGTCACGAGCGGCCATCAGGGTTGCGCGCACTTGCTCGAAGCGTTCGGTGTCGTCTGGATCCTCCGGTAGTTGGAGCACCGACATGCCGGCCTCGAACGTGCCCGACGAGTCGACGGCGAACAGCCCCGCTGCCCAGACGCCGTCCTCGAAGCCGAGGGTTTCCACGAGTTGCTCGGGAGTCCACACGTACGTGAGACCCTCGACGCCTTCGGTGTCCGCGTCCAGCGCAGCGGCGAAACACCCCTGCTCGGTGCGCATCGCGCCGAGAACGAAAGCAGCGGTGGCGTCGGCTACCCGCGTTGCCAGCGCGTCACCGGTGACGCGGGCGAGGTGACCGTAGAACCTGAGCAGCAGGGCATTGTCGTAGAGCATCTTCTCGAAATGCGGAACGATCCACTCCGCATCGACGGCGTATCGCGCGAATCCGCCGCCGATCTGATCGTGAATCCCGCCGCGAGCCATCGCCGACGCGGTGCGCGTGACGGCGCCCCGTACCGACGTCGACCCGGTTCGCTCGTAGTGTCGGAGCAGTCCCTCCAGCAGCGAGCTGGGCGGAAATTTGGGCGCGCCACCGAATCCGCCTCGCTCTGCGTCCTCGTCGGCCAGCACCGAGGACACCGCATCCGCGAGCAGGTCCGCGTCGACGGGTTTGCCCGACGCCGGGAGCCGGCCGGAGTTGTCCCGGAGGGCCTCGGTGATCGCGGCGGAGGCGTCGAACACCTCGGCGCGGCGGGTCGTCCAGGTGTCCGAGACTGCCTCGAGCAACTGTGTGAACGACGGGGTTCCCGCTCGCGGTCGGGGCGGGAAGTAGGTTCCGCAGTAGAACGGCTCGGCGTCCGGAGTGAGAAAGCATGTCATCGGCCAACCGCCCTGGCCGGTCATCGCGACGGTTGCGCTCATGTACACGGCATCCAGGTCGGGACGCTCTTCGCGATCGACCTTGATGCAGACGAAGTTCGCGTTCATCGACGCGGCCGTCTCGGCATCTTCGAACGATTCGTGTGCCATGACGTGGCACCAGTGGCACGCCGAGTACCCGATGGACAGCAGGATCGGGACGTCGCGCTCGCGGGCGGACTCCAACGCCTCCGTCGTCCACTCCTGCCAGTGCACCGGATTGTCCGCGTGCTGACGCAGGTAGGGGCTGGTGGACCTGTCGAGCGCGTTGGCCCCGAGCACGATCAGCTCTCGCCGGGCTTGGTCTCGCGTGCCTCTTCGCGTACGGCGCCGCGGTCCGTGCCTTCGTCGAGCGCCTGGTCCGGCCCCGGATCGTCCTTTTCGAAGGACTCGGGCAGCTTCTTGATCTGTTTGTTCATCGACCAGATCAGCAACGCTGTTCCCACGAGCAGGGCGACGATGATGACCAGGCCGACGGGCGAGGATTTACCGAACTCCGGGCCCGGGGCGCCCTGCGCCAGCAGCGACACGATCATGTGGCGGTCTCCGGATCGATCCCGGCGAAGAGCTCGGTCTCCGGGATGGACGTCTTGACGCGGGTGCGAGCGAGCTCGTACTCCTCCGTCGGCCACAGCTTGCGCTGCACCTCGATCGGCACGGCGAAGAACGATCCGTTGGGATCGATCTGTGTTGCGTGCGCGCGCAGTGCGTCGTCCCGCTGCTCGAAGTAGTCGCCGACGGTGACCTGCGTGGTGATGCGTTCCATGATCTCGTCGCGGTCCGTGGTCCACCTCTTCAGCCAGTCGACGAAGGGGCTTTCCTCACCGCGGTCGATGAACCAATCGTGGAAGAGCTGCATCTTCTTCCGCAGAAATCCGTGGGAGTAGTACAGCTTCAACGGCGTCCAGGGTTCGCCGGCGTCGGGGAACTTGCTGGGATCACCCGCTGCCTCGTACGCCGCGACCGACACCTCGTGGCACCGGATGTGGTCCGGGTGCGGGTAGCCGCCCTTCTCGTCGTAGGTCGTGATGACGTGGGGTTTGAATTCGCGAACTACTTTGACAAGCGCTTCGGTGGATTCCTCGAGCGGCACCAGTGCGAAGCATCCCTCGGGAAGCGGCGGTAGTGGATCACCCTCGGGCAGGCCGGAGTCGACGTAGCCGAGCCACGTCTGCCGGACGCCGAGAATGCGAGCGGCCTCGGCCATCTCCTCCCGCCGAACTTCGTTGATTCGGTCCTTGACACCCGGAATGTCCATCGCGGGGTTGAGAATGTCGCCGCGCTCGCCGCCGGTGAGGGTGACGATCAGGACGTCGTTACCTTCGGCTGCGTACCGAGCCGTCGTTGCGGCACCCTTGCTCGACTCGTCGTCGGGATGGGCGTGCACCGCCATGAGCCGTAGTCCGGACACGTTCTTTCCTCACCTCAGCTTCACCGGAAACTTATCCTCCCCCTATAGTTCCACTTGGCGCCGACGCTGCACGCACCGGCTGCCGCAAGGAAATCGACGGTTCCCCCTCGAAAGCGACGTTCCCATGACTGCCACCCTTCCCGAAGGCCGCTACCCGGCGTCCAGCTCGCGGCGGGGAGTGGCACCCCGGACGAGAAATCTTCTGCTCGTCGTGGCCGTGGTGGTCGGGCTCGTGGTCGCATACCTCGCGTACCAGCGATTCGCGGTGCAGGACGTCGAGGGCAAGGCGTTGACGTTCGATCTGGTGGACGACGAGACCATCTCCATCAGCTTCAGCGTCACCCGGGCGGACCCGGAGCAGGAAGCTGTTTGCATCGTTCGAGCGCGTTCTCGCGACGGCTCGGAAACCGGCCGCCGCGAGGTCTTCGTACCGGGTTCCTCGGATCAGGAGGTCCAGGTGACCACCGTTCTGCGCACATCGCAGCCTCCTGCCGTCGGTGACGTGTACGGATGCAGCACGAATGTTCCCGAGTATTTACGGGCAGGCTGACCTCCCGCCGTCTCGTGGTAAGATAGGCCTGTACACGGTTCCGCACTGGAACCGTGTATTGCTGCATTGACGGCCCTTCAGGCCTGCGGGGTTGCCGAGTTGGCCCTGCACGACGCCGACAGCGACCGCTGGAGCAGCCGGCTCAGGCAGTGGGCCGCACCAGGGGGATCCGCCCAATTCCAGGGGGACCCGCCTAGAGGCATGCCCTCCGTCAGCAACAGACCGGGAGTCCACCGCGACTTCGACTACAAGGGAGTGATCGAGATGACCGAGACCCAGGTGACCTGGCTTACCCAGGAATCCCACGACAGGCTCAAGAGCGAACTCGACCAACTCATTTCCAATCGCCCGGTCATCGCCGCCGAGATCAACGAGCGACGCGAAGAGGGCGATCTGAAGGAGAACGGCGGCTACCACGCTGCACGCGAGGAGCAGGGTCAGCAGGAAGCTCGTATCCGGCAGCTGCAGGAGCTGCTCAACTCGGCGAAGGTCGGCGAGGCGCCCACTCAGTCCGGCGTGGCACTGCCCGGATCCGTCGTCAAGGTCTACTACGACGGTGACGAGTCCGATACCGAGACGTTCCTCATCGCCACCCGTGAAGAGGGTGCCCGCGACGGCAAGCTCGAGGTCTACTCCCCCAGCTCGCCGCTGGGTGGCGCTCTCATCGACGCCAAGGTCGGCGACACTCGCGAATACGCTCTGCCGAACGGCAAGACCATGAAGGTCACGCTGCTCAGTGCCGAGCCGTACCACACTTAAGAGCGACGTACGAGAAAGCCCCCGACCGTTGGTGGTCGGGGGCTTTCTCGTGTCTCGGCCTCAGGCGGTGAGAGTTCTTTCGTACTTGCGTACCGACAGCGGCACGAAGATGACGAGGAACAGCACAACCCAGATGAGCGTGTACAGAATCGGGTTCTGCAGTGGCCAGGCTTCCGGCGGTGGGGCGAGCGGGTTGGTGTTGCCGAACAGCTCGCGTACGGCGAGAGCCACCGAGGAGATCGGGTTCCACTCCGCGATGGTCTTGAGGACCGTCGGGAAGCCTTCGATGGGTACGAACGTGTTCGCGATGAACGTCAACGGGAAGATCACGATGAACGACGCGTTGTTGAAGATCTCCGGCGATCGGACGGTCAATCCGACGAATGCCATCACCCACGAGATGGAGTACGCGAACAGCAGCAGCAAGACGTAGCCGGCGACGGCTTCGAGGAACGACGACGTGATGCGCCACCCGACGATCAAACCGGTGATGGACATGATGGTGATCGTCACGATGTTGTTGCCGACATCCGCTGCGGTTCTACCGATCACGACGGCGGACCGTGCCATCGGCAGGGACCGGAACCTGTCCATCACGCCCTTCTGCAGATCCTCGGCGAGCGAGGACCCGGTGATGGATGCACCGAAGATCATGGTCTGCACGAAGATGCCGCCCATGAGGAAGCTCTTGTAGTCGACGCCGGGGATGTCGATGGCGCTTCCGAACACGTACGCGAACAGCAACACGAACATGATCGGTGACAGCGTCGCGAAGAACAGTAGATCCGGAACTCGCTTGAGCTTGATCAGGTTCCGTTTGGTGATGATGAGGGAATCGCGCAGCACGCTCATTTCTCTTCCTCCACTGCTTGTTCGTCCTCGGCGGCGCGGCCGGTGAGGGTGAGAAAAACGTCGTCGAGATTCGGCCGTCGTAGCCCGACGTCGACGACGTGGATGTCGGCTTCCTTGAGTGCGACGAGAGCGGTCGTCAGATCGTCGGCTCCGCCGCTGACCGGCATGCCGAGTCGCCGGGTCTGCGCGTCGTACGACGGCGCGTCGAGGCCGATGGGAGTGAGGATCTCGAGCGCCCGGTCCTTCTGCGATTCGTCGGTGAGGACGAATTCGAGGCGTTCACCACCGACCTGCGCCTTGAGCTGATCCGCTGTGCCCTCGGCGATGATGGACCCCTTGTCGAGGACGATGATCCGATCGGCGAGGCGGTCCGCTTCTTCGAGGTACTGCGTCGTCAGCAGAATCGTCGTGCCGTCCTTGACGAGGTCGGAGATGAAGTCCCACATGGCCATTCGACTTCGAGGGTCGAGGCCTGTCGTCGGCTCGTCGAGGAACACCACCTTCGGCCTGCCGATGAGGCTGGCCGCGATGTCGAGGCGACGACGCATACCGCCGGAGTACTGCTTCGCGGTGCGGTCACGTGCGTATTCCAGATCGAAGCGCGCGAGCAACTGGTCCGCCCGTGTCTTCGCTTCCGACTTCTTCAGGCCGAACAGCCTGCCCACCATCTCCAGGTTCTCGTACCCGGTCAGGTATTCGTCGACGGCCGCGAACTGTCCCGTCAGCCCGATGGTGTTACGGACCTCGTTCGGGTTGTCGCCGACGTCGATTCCATGCACCCGCGCGGACCCGGACGTCGCTTTCAGGAGGGTCGCGAGAATGCGGACCGCCGTCGTCTTCCCCGCCCCGTTGGGTCCGAGGACGCCCAGAACCGTGCCCTCCGGCACGGAGAAACTGATTCCGTTCAGCGCCGTGTTCTTGCCGTACTCGAGTACCAAATTCTCGACTTCGATGGCGTTCGCCATGATCTGTTCCCCATTCATTTGGTGCTTACGTACTGCAGACTCGATGCCCGACGAGAACTCATCGGCCCTCCCGAGAACCGACGACGGAGATCCTACGTGCAGCCACCGACAATCTCTTGCTTCGCCGCCGTGACTCGCGTTAGTCTCGCACCTGCGCCCCCGATGGGCCTAGCAGAAGGCACACCATGTCGATCACGTTCGATCACACCATCATTGCCACTACCGACACACGGTCGACCGCAGAGTTCTACGTCGACGTTCTCGAAGCGAAACACGCCCCGTCCTGGGGTCCGTTCGTCAACATCACTCTCGACGATTCGGTGATGCTCCAATTCGCGACTCCACCGATCGATTACCACCCTCAGCATTACGCATTTCTGGTCGACGACGCACTGTTCGACCGGGCGTACGCCCGTCTCCGGGAGCGCGGCGCCCCACACTGGGCGGATCCGCAACGGACCCGTCCGGGTGAAACCAACACCGAGCACGGCGGACGAGGAGTGTATTTCCTCGATCCGGGCGGGAACTACCTCGAGATCATCACGAAGCGCTATTTCTGACCGGACCGGGAGTACCCGCGTCGCGCCTAGGACGAGATGTCGACGGCGAATCCCGCGGTGCCGAGTGCGTCGAGGACGTCCTGGCGATGTGCCGGGCCGCGGGTTTCGACGGTGAGCATGACATCGACTTCCTCGAGTCCCAGCTGACCGCCGGTGCGGGAGTGAACGACGTCGACGACGCTCGCGCCGACTCCCTTGACGACGTCGAGGAGCCCGATCAGTCCGCCAGGCCTGTCCGAAATGGTGACGCGGACAGCGAGATAGCGTCCTGCGGCTCGCAATCCGTGGGTAATGACGTGGGTCAGCAGAAGGGGGTCGATGTTGCCGCCGGACAGGATGGCACACACCGGTCCGTCCAGCCGGAGGTCCTGCCTGGTCATCAGCGCGGCAACGGCGGCGGCGCCCGCGGGCTCGACGATCAGCTTCGCCCGTTCGATGCAGAGCAGCAGCGCTCGGGACAGCGCGTCTTCTGAGACTGTCACGATCTCGTCGACGCGGTCCACCACGTGGTCGAACGGAACGCTACCGGGTAGGCCGACGGCGATACCGTCGGCCATCGTCGACATCGACTGTGCGGCAACGGGATACCCGGCTTTCAGCGACACCGGCCAGGCGGCGGCGCCTTCGGCTTGCACGCCGACGACGCGAACGTTCGGCTTGTGCAGGTGAACCGCGGCTGCGACGCCTGCCAGCAATCCACCGCCGCCCGTCGGAACGACGATGGTGCCGACGTCGGGCATCTGACGAAGTAGCTCGGTCCCCAGAGTTGCTTGTCCCGCAACGATGTCCGCGTGGTCGAACGGGTGGATCAGCACGGCGCCGGTGCGAGCGGCGAATTCATGCGCGTGCGTGAGCGCTTCGTCGACCGTGCGGCCGGTCAGGTGGACGTCCGCGCCGTAGGCCTTGGTGGCGACGAGCTTCGGCAACGAGACGCCGGTAGGCATGAAGACCGTCGACGTCGTACCCAGCTGCGTCGCAGCCCAGGCGACACCTTGCGCGTGGTTGCCCGCGCTGGCGGCCACTACACCGTGTGCGCGTTCCTCCGGTGAGAGCCGTGCTATGCGGTTGTACGCTCCGCGGGGCTTGAAAGAGCCTGTGCGTTGCAGATTCTCGCATTTGAGTCGCACTTCGTGCCCGGTCGTATCGGACAGAATCCGTGACGCCACGACAGGGGTTCTTCGCATGACCGGCTCGAGCAATTCCTCGGCGTCGGCGATGTCCGACGCCGTCAGCAGCGCACCGCTCACGTGGGCTGACCGATCTTCGCACGCATCTTCATCACTGCTCCTGCCATACCGGCGCCGACCACGGCCGTAAGAATTCCGTCACGGACGTAGTATGCCAGGAATTTTCTGCCGTCGTCCTCGACGATCTCGACGGAATCATCGGCGGATGGGCTGCCCAACGCCTGGATCTTGACGTCGTACTGATCACTCCAGAAGTACGGAACGACAGGCCGAGGTGCGGCCGCCGGTTCCTTGCCCAGTAGAGCCGGAACCATGACGCGAACCTGGTCACCGACATTGCTCCAGTGCTCGACCCGTCGGCGACCGTGCTGCGGGTGATCCCAGGCTGCGACGTCGCCGACCGCCCAGACGCCCAGGACATCGGTGCGCCCGTACGCGTCGGCAACGATGCCGTTGTCGACGGTGACTCCCGACGCCTCCAGCACCTCGACCACCGGTGTCGACCCGATTCCGATCACCACCAGGTCTGCCTCGACTTCGGTTCCGTCGCTCAGCACGACGTGCGTGACCCGGTCCGTTCCGCGCAGAGTGTCGACGCCGACTCCGGTGCGCACCGTCACGCCCTCGTCGCGGTGAAGCCTCGACACCAGCTCGCCGACCTCGGAGCCGAGGACCGACGCGAGAGGGGTGGCTTGCGGCTCGACGAGCGTGACATCGACGCCGAGGTGCCGTAGGCCTGCGGCGACCTCGCACCCGACGAATCCGGCCCCCACCACGACGGCGCGTGCGGCAGCAGAGGCGTCACGGCGCAACGACTCGGCGTCGTCGCGGCTGCGAAGGACGTGCACTCCGTGCAGGTCCGGCAACGACGGCACCCGTCTCGGCCGTAGGCCCGTCGCGATCACCAGCTGGTCGTACGGGAGCGTCGAGCCGTCGGCCAGCTCGAGCGTCGTGTTCTCGGTATCCACTCGGACCGCTGCCACACCCAACCGCAGCTCGATGCGGTTCTCGGCGAAGTACTCCTCGCTTTCGAAGGTGGTGTCCTCCCGCTCCCCGCGGATCACCTCCTTCGACAGCGGCGGCCTGTCGTACGGAAGGTGCGGTTCGTCTCCGACGAGCACAAGACCGCCGTCGTACCCCTGTTTGCGCAGTTCCTGAGCCGTACGTAATCCGCCGAGGCCTGCTCCTACGATCACGATCGTCATGGGGAGATCTCTACCAGAAAACGAACTCCGTCCACTGAGCAACGGAGGCTCGGTTGCGCGTCTACGATCGAGACCATGACCACAGACCCCAGCTTCGCGGCCGCCAGTTCGGCCGCGCTGACCACCACGCAGGGTCGAACGATCATCGCCGACGCGGTCGTCGCGAAGATCGCCGGAATCGCGACGCGTGAGATCGACGGCGTCCACGACGTCGGTGGCGGAACCGCTCGGGTCGTCGGTGCGCTCCGGGACCGCATCCCCGGCGCCCGCGTCAACCACAGCCAGGGCGTCGCCGTCGAGGTCGGTGAGAAACAGGCTGCCATCGACATCGGCATCGTCGCCGAGTACGGCGTCGCATTGCACGAACTCGCGGCAGGCATCCGACGCAACGTCATCACCGCCGTCGAGCGGATGACGGGCCTCGAGGTCACCGAAGTGAACATCACCGTCTACGACGTCATCCTGTTCGACGAGCTCGAGACCGGCGTGGACCCGGACATCGCACCTCGGGTCCAGTGAGCGCCGAAGCGGATTACCAGCTCGCCGACGCCATCGCCGCCGCCGCGACGACCGTGTCCGGCGTAGCAGGCCTGCACGCCGGGGAGTTCGGCGAGATCGCGACCTATCTGCCCGGCAGAAAGGTCGTCGGTGTCCGCGTCGACGACGAGCGGTGCGAAGTGCACATCACCGCCGAATACCCGTCCGACGTACACGGCGTCGCCCGCGGAGTCCAGGCAGCGATCGGGCAGCTGGTGTCGGTACCCGTCGCGGTCGTCGTCGAGGACATCGATTCAGGGGACATCGATTCAGGGGACATCGATTCAGGGGAGGGTTCATGAGTTACACCGTCGTCGGACTGCTCACCGGTCTGCTGCTCGCTCTCGCCGGGATCATCGGCGGGTTCAGCGGATTCGTGCTCGCACTGTTCCTCGGCGCGGTCGGGTTGGCTGTCGGCGCTCACTTCGACGGTCGCCTCGATCTGACGTCCCTGCTGCGCAGCCGCGGCCGTGGCTGACGGCGGCAAGGACGTAGCGACCCCGAGTGTCGATACGGGCTTCGTGGCCGACGAGGTCCCAGGAACCGGCGGACCCGGCACGCTTGTCGTCAAGGAGCGCGCCGTCTCCCGTGTCGCGGTCGCCGCAGCGCTGACCGTTCCTGCGGTCGTACGGCAAGTCGGCGGGATGTCGAAGCTGACCGGACGTGAACTTCCGCGTGCGGATGTGTCCGTCGGCGAGCATTCGGTGTCGGTCAACCTGTACGTGGCACTGGCCTGGCCCTGCCGGATCGCCGACGCCGGGGCTGCGATCGCCGAGAAGGTCGGACGCGCGTTGAACGACATCATCGGTCTGCCGCTGCATCAGCTCAACGTTCTGGTGGTCGGTACGTCGCCCGCTGGTTCGCCTGAGCCGTCTGCGCCGTCCGACGCTGCTGCGTTTCGTCCGAGGCCCCCGACGGCGAGCCCGGCCGCTGTACCGGTCGCTCTTGTCCTGTCGCTCGTTGTGCTCGGTGTCGCCTTCGTCGCCGGACGAGAGTTCCTGATCGCGCACGACACCATCGACGGCGCACCGTGGATCGCCAACGCCGTGAACTGGATCGCGGAGTTGCATTGGCAGCCATGGATGATCGGTGCGGCGGCTGCCTGCGTCGTGGTGGGTGCGATACTCGTCGTTCTCGGTCTGAAGCCGCGGACGAAAACTCACACGGGCGCCGGGTCGAAGGCGTCGCAGTATCCGATGGTGTGGTTGCGTCCCACCGACGTCGCCCGGATCTGTAGCGATCATGCAGGCTCGGTGCCCGGCGTGGATTCCGCGCGGACCACCGTGACGCCGAAGCGGGTGACCGTCGACGTGCATCGTGCCGCCGGCAGTACCAACGGTTCCACCGCTGCGGTCGAATCCGTCCGCGCTGCAGTGGAACCCACAATCGCATTGCTGGCCGACACGAGGACCGTCCGCGTCCGAGTGAAGGAGAGCAAGGCGTGAAGCGCGCGACAACGTTGATCGATCGCCTGTTGGTCACGCTTCTCGGCGTCGCACTCGTCGGCGCAGGGGCGTTCGCGGTCGCGTGGTACTACGACGTTCCGTTCGCCGTGGAGTCCCTGTCCAGATTCGACCGTGACGTCTTCGCGGCGTTGCCTGCGCAATCGTGGTGGGAGGCCGCACTGGCCGCGACCGCCGTCGTCGGCACACTCGTCGGCGTCGCGCTCCTGATCGGGAACCTCTCCCCCAGAAGAACAGGCACCGTCGAGATCTCGACGAGCGAATCTCATTCGCTACGAATCGACCTGGGCGCGTTGGCCCGTGGCATTGCCGCGGACCTCGCCGACTTCCCCGGCGTTGAATCGGCCCGGGGTCGAGCCATCGACGATCGCGGCACCCCGACGTTGGCCGTCACGGTGCAGACTTCACCGGGCATCGACATCGAGGCATTCACTCGTACTGCCGAAGAGCGCGCCGTATACCTCGCCGGCGCAGTCGAGGGCAGCGACGTAGCCCTACGGGTGCAGCTGCACGTCTGAGTGCGCAGCTGCACCCCAGGGGACGGCTGCTACTCGCACAGTTTCCAGTTCCTCGCTCATGTTGCACCCTGTGCGGGGGACTGCAACCTGTGCGAAACGCCCCTTGGCACAACGAAAAGCGGCACCCACCCGAAGGTGAGTGCCGCTCTCGGTGTTGCTGGTGAAACTAGATCACTTGATGATCTTGGTGACGCGACCGGCGCCGACGGTACGACCGCCCTCGCGGATAGCGAAACGCAGGCCCTCGTCCATGGCGACCGGCTGGATCAGCGTGACGGACATCTCGGTGTTGTCACCGGGCATGACCATCTCGGTGCCCTCGGGGAGGGTGACGACGCCCGTAACGTCCGTGGTACGGAAGTAGAACTGCGGGCGGTAGTTGTTGAAGAACGGCGTGTGGCGGCCGCCTTCGTCCTTGGACAGGATGTAAGCGTTGCCCTCGAACTCCGTGTGGGGAGTCGTGGTGCCCGGCTTGATGATGACCTGTCCACGCTCGACGTCTTCGCGCTTGATGCCACGAACGAGGAGGCCGACGTTGTCGCCTGCCTGGCCCGAGTCGAGCAGCTTGCGGAACATCTCGATGCCGGTGACCGTGGTCTTGGTCGAGCCCGGACGGATGCCGACGATCTCGACCTCTTCGTTGACGTTGATCGCGCCACGCTCGATACGACCGGTGACGACGGTTCCACGACCGGTGATCGTGAAGACGTCCTCGACGGGCATGAGGAACGGCTTGTCGGTCTCACGGACGGGGTCCGGGATGGAGTCGTCGACAGCCTGCATGAGCTCTGCAACGCTCTCGGCCCACTTCGGGTCACCCTCGAGTGCCTTCAGTGCGGAGACCTTGACGACCGGTGCGTCCTCGTCGAAGTCCTGCGCAGCGAGGAGCTCGCGGACCTCCATCTCGACGAGCTCGATGATCTCGTCGTCGTCGACCATGTCGGCCTTGTTGAGGGCGACGAGGATGTACGGAACGCCGACCTGCTTGGCGAGGAGCACGTGCTCACGCGTCTGCGGCATCGGGCCGTCCGTAGCTGCCACGACCAGGATTGCGCCGTCCATCTGGGCAGCACCGGTGATCATGTTCTTGATGTAGTCGGCGTGTCCCGGAGCGTCGACGTGCGCGTAGTGGCGCTTGTCGGTCTGGTACTCGACGTGGGAGATGTTGATCGTGATACCACGAGCCTTCTCCTCAGGCGCCTTGTCGATCTCGTCGAAGGCCGAGGCCTCGTTGAGGTCCGGGAACTTGTCGTGCAGAACCTTGGTGATTGCTGCCGTCAGCGTCGTCTTGCCGTGGTCAACGTGACCGATGGTCCCGATGTTGACGTGCGGCTTCGTCCGCTCGAACTTCGCCTTCGCCACTGTGTGTCCTCCTGGACTGTTGGTGCTTGCTTGAAATGCAGCAGTGCGGTTGTCTCGTACAGCTCTTTTGAGCTGCATGGTCGTGCGGTGTTACGGATCCAGCGTGTCCAGCTCGGGAGAGATCTACTCTCCGGTCGCCTTCGCGATGATTTCCTTCGCGACGTTCGCAGGAACCTCGGCGTAGGAATCGAACACCATGGAGTAGTTAGCGCGGCCCTGAGTCTTCGACCGAAGGTCTCCGATGTAGCCGAACATCTCCGACAGCGGAACCTGTGCCTTGACGACACGAGCGCCGCTACGTTCCTCCATGGCCTGAATCTGACCACGGCGGGAGTTCAGGTCGCCGATGACCTCACCCATGTAATCCTCGGGGGTCGTGACCTCGACGGCCATGACGGGCTCGAGAATGACCGGGCTGGCCTTCTTGGCGGCTTCCTTGAACGCTTGTGAGCCGGCGACCTTGAAGGCCATTTCCGACGAGTCGACGTCGTGGTATGCACCGTCGAGCAGTGTGACCTTGACGTTGACGAGCGGGTATCCGGCGAGGACACCGTACTGCATGGCGTCCTGAGCTCCGGCGTCCACCGAAGGGATGTACTCCCTCGGCACACGACCACCGGTGACCTTGTTCTCGAACTCGTAGGTCGCACCGTCTTCGCCCTCGAAAGGCTCGAGACTGATGATGACCTTCGCGAACTGGCCGGAGCCACCGGTCTGCTTCTTGTGGGTGTAGTCGAGCTTTTCGACCTTCTTGCGAATGGTCTCGCGGTACGCAACCTGCGGCTTACCGACGTTGGCCTCGACCTTGAACTCACGCTTCATACGGTCGACCAGGATGTCGAGGTGGAGCTCGCCCATGCCGCCGATGACGGTCTGGCCGGTGTCCTCGTCCAGCTTCACCGAGAAGGTGGGATCCTCTTCGGCGAGCTTCTGGATAGCTGTTCCCAGCTTCTCCTGGTCGGACTTGGTCTTGGGCTCGATGGAGACCTCGATGACCGGGTCCGGGAAGGTCATCGACTCGAGGATCACCTGGTTCTGCGGATCGCAGAGGGTGTCACCCGTCGTCGTGTCCTTCAGACCGATCACGGCGTAGATGTGACCTGCCGAAGCGGTCGCGATCGCGTTCTCCTTGTTGGAGTGCATCTGGAACAGCTTGCCCAGACGCTCCTTCTTGCCCTTGGTCGAGTTGATGACCTGAGCGCCGGAGTCGACCTTGCCCGAGTACACGCGGACGTAGGTCAGCTTGCCGAAGAAGGGGTGGGTCGCGATCTTGAACGCGAGGGCCGAGAACGGCTCGTCGGCAGACGGCTTACGGAGGAGGAGTTCTTCTTCGTTGCCGGGTGCGTGACCCTGGACCGACTCGACGTCGAGAGGCGACGGGAGGTAGTCGATGACCGCGTCGAGCATGGGCTGAACGCCCTTGTTCTTGAACGCGGAGCCACAGAGAACCGGGTACAGCTCGCTGTTGACGGTCATCTTGCGGATGGCGCCCTTGATCTCGTCGATCGAGAGCTCTTCGCCACCGAAGAACTTCTCCAGCAGAGCTTCGTCGGACTCGGCGACGATCTCGAGGAGTTCCTGGCGGTACTGCTCCGCCTTCTCCTGGAGGTCGGCCGGGATGTCCTGAACCTCGTACTTCTCACCGAGCTTGGTCTCACCGCTCCAGACCTTCGCCTTCATCTCGACGAGGTCGACGATGCCTTCGAAGTCGTTCTCGGCGCCGATGGGCAGCTGGATGACCAGCGGCTTGGCTCCGAGGCGGTCCTTGATGGTCTGCACGGTGAAGTAGAAGTCAGCGCCCAGCTTGTCCATCTTGTTGACGAAGCAGATACGCGGGACGTCGTACTTGTCGGCCTGACGCCAGACCTGCTCCGACTGCGGCTCGACGCCTTCCTTGCCGTCGAACACTGCGACGGCGCCGTCGAGAACACGCAGCGAACGCTCGACCTCGACGGTGAAGTCGACGTGTCCGGGCGTATCGATGATGTTGATCTGGTTGTCGTTCCAGAAGCACGTCGTGGCAGCAGAGGTGATCGTGATGCCACGCTCCTGCTCCTGCTCCATCCAGTCCATCGTGGCTGCGCCGTCGTGGACCTCACCGATCTTGTACGAGATACCGGTGTAGAAGAGGATGCGTTCGGTAGTGGTGGTTTTACCAGCATCGATGTGGGCCATGATGCCGATGTTGCGGACCTTGTTGAGGTCTGTCAGCACGTCCTGTGCCACGGAATTCATCCCGCCTTGTAAGTCGAAGAAGTGGGACTGGGCCAGCTTGTCACCAGTATGTGAACGGTGAGCCGGGCCGGACCAGGTACTCGGTACAACGCCGGAAAGGTGCGGAAAGTTTCACCGCACCCTCCCGGCCGGAAGTCACCAGCGGTAGTGCGCGAACGCCTTGTTGGCTTCAGCCATCTTGTGCGTGTCCTCGCGACGCTTCACAGCGGCACCGAGGCCGTTGCTGGCGTCGAGAAGCTCGTTGGCCAGACGCTCGACCATGGTCTTCTCACGACGAGCGCGCGAGAAGGTGACCAGCCAGCGCAGTGCCAGCGTGGTCGAGCGACCGGGGCGAACCTCGACGGGGACCTGGTAGGTCGCGCCACCGACGCGACGGCTGCGAACCTCGAGGGCCGGCTTGACGTTGTCGAGTGCACGCTTGAGCGTGACGACGGGGTCGGTGCCGGTCTTCTCACGAGCCTGCTCGAGAGCCTGGTAGACGATGCGCTCGGCGGTGGACTTCTTGCCGTCGAGAAGGATCTTGTTGACGAGCTGCGTGACCAACGGGGATCCGTAGACCGGGTCGTTGATCAGCGGCCGCTTGGGTGCTGGGCCCTTGCGTGGCATTAGCTCTTCTCCTTCTTGGCGCCGTAGCGGCTGCGAGCCTGCTTGCGGTTCTTGACACCCTGGGTGTCGAGCGAGCCGCGGATGATCTTGTAACGCACACCCGGGAGGTCCTTCACACGACCACCGCGAACGAGCACCATGGAGTGCTCCTGCAGGTTGTGGCCCTCACCGGGGATGTAGGCGGTGACCTCTACCGAGCTGGTCAAGCGCACACGCGCGACCTTACGCAGAGCAGAGTTCGGCTTCTTCGGAGTGGTGGTGTACACGCGAGTGCACACACCACGACGCTGGGGACTGCCCTTGAGGGCAGCGGTCTTCAGCTTCGCAACCTTGTCGGTGCGACCCTTGCGGACCAGCTGGTTGATAGTTGGCATGAACCGGCTTTCTTTGTGTCGCGAGTCTTCTTCTCGAAAGACCCAGGGATCTAGCAGTTGGAGCAAGAGAACACTGCTCCTCACCCGTACTACTGTCGTTCTTGTACTGCATACCGCGGGTCTCTTGCACCCCGCGGTCGGGTGTGTCGCATACCCCCACACGGCAGCCGCATCGCACGCTCGGAACTGAACATGAGCACGGCTGTACCTCGCATAGGCACACAGACGGACCGGCCAGGCCGGACACGACCCATAACGATACCCGGCGGCGCGCCTTCGGGTCAAAACGGGCCCCGCCGTGCTACCGACTCAGATTGATCGTCAGATCCATCAGCGTCGTCGCAGCCTCACACGGATCAGGCGCGCCCGATCCAGGCAGGTACTGCACCCACCATCCGACCACTCCGGAGTCCGGAGACCCGGCCGTGACACCGCAGGACGTCGGCTCGTTCGGCGGCTGGGTTCGAATTGCCTTGCGGCCCTGCACGGTTATGTCCTGGACCAGGTACATCATCTTCTCGTTGGCCTCTCGCTCGGCGTCGAGCGAGCCGTTCTCGAACCAGTTGAACGTCACCTTCACGATGCCGTTGGGACCGGCCACGTCCCACCGGCAGATCGCCCCGAAGAAACCGCGAGCGATGGCGTCGCCACCCACCGTCGCGGCGATTCGATCGTCGGCGACGGCGTCGCATTCGGTCAGGAGATCTCGGAACTCCGTGTCGCCGCCGCTGTCGAACGTTTCGGGTGTCGCGGTGCCCTGAACCGTCGTGCTGCATCCCGCCAGCACCACGACGAGCGCGGACATCCACAGCCGTTTCACTGCGCGCGCTCCACGGTGAGGGTTGCCAATCGAGTGGCGACGTCGCACGGATCGGACGACGGCGGCTGGTCACCGTACGTAACCGACCAGTGCATGAAATCCTTCCCGAACTGGACCCCGACCTCGCACAGGTAGTTGTCCGTGGCCGCGGAGAAACCAGGGTTCCCGTCGATCTCGATGTCGTCGGCGGGTCGACCGATCAGCTCGGACCCGGATCGCTCCCGATCGATGGGGCTGCCGCGGTACCAGGAGAAACTCACCGAGGGGCCGGTGCTGCCCGCGACCTCCCATTCGCATCCCACCGAATTCCTGGTGATCATCGTGAATGCCGGTACGGCGAAGGTACTCAGAACTTCGTCGTCGTTCACCGAACCGCACTGCCCGAAGAACGGACCGGCCTCCCCCGGCGACGCCGGCGTGGAGTTCTGCTGCGGCGAGGCGTCGTCACCCGATCCGCATCCGGCCAAGCCGGCAGCGAGCACACCCAGGAGAATCACCGTCCGCCGCATGGTCTTCAGACCCTACCCAGTCGGACCGACACCGATCAGACGGAGTCGACGCGTCGACCCCGCACGTAGACCTCCGTGATCGCAGGCTCGCGCATCGCCATGAGCAGGGCGAACAGAGTCTGGTCGCGAGCCATGTCCGGGTCGACGGAACGGATGCCACGACGAATCAGATCGTCGAGGGGCTGCCACTTCGCTGGATCGACGACGATGAAATCGGCTTCCTTGCCCACGTCGAGGTTGCCGATGCGGCCCTCCATGTCGAGCGCCCGCGCCCCGGCCAGGGTGCCGGTGAAGAGCAGCTCGGCGGGATGCAGGGGTACGCCCGCGTCTCCGGGTTCGGAGATGTGCACCTTGTACGCGTCGCCGAGCACGCGAGAGAGAAGGAACTCGTCACCGCCTCCGTAATCGGAACCGAGGGCGATGTTCACCCCTGCGGCCACGGTTCGGTTCCACGGCATGGTGCCCGACCCGAGGAATTGCTGCGATGTCGGGCAGTGCGCGATGGACGTGCCCGTCTCCGCCATCCGTGCGAGCTCGTCGTCCTGGCAGTGCACGGCGTGGGCGAGAATCGTCCGCTTGCCGAGGAAGCTCTTGCCACCGACCACCGAGCCGGGGAGGAACTTGCCGTCGTAGGTATCGAGGTACGAGTCGACCTGGTAGGTCTCGAGTGTCGTTGCGATCTCGCCCGTACCGGGCCTGTTGTTCTCGTTGAGGTGGGTGTGGAAGTAGACGCCGCGGTCCCGCACGGAGTCGTACAGCTCGCCGAGGTTCCTCAGCGTCTCCGTGGTCACCGACAGAGAGAACCGTGGAACGACGGCGACGTGCAGCAGAGCGGTGTCGACGTCACCGGTGTCGGCGGCATGCCACTTCTCGATCTCCTCCGACACCAGCCGTACTGCGTCCTGTTCGGTGGTCACGAGTGCCTTCGCCGAATCGGGGCCCGTCGTCTGCACTCCCCTGCCGCTGACGACGCGCAGTCCTCTACGAAGGGTCTCCTCGAACAATGCGTCCTGCGCGTGCGGGAACGCCGACCCGAACACCATGGCCTGCGTCGTACCGGCCGCGATACGTCGATCGCAGAACGCGGCCGCCGCCTCCGCCGCGAACTCCGGGTCCTCGAACATCGATTCCGACGGGAAGATGCAGGTGTTCAGCCACTCGAGCAGCTGCCCGCCGCCGTAGGCGTCGCCGGCGAACGTCTGCGGGAAATGCACGTGAGTGTCGATGAACCCGGGAAGAAGAAAACCAGGACGATGGTCGACGACGGTGCCGCCCCCGACCGTGACCGCGTCGAACGGTCCCGAATAGGTGATGACACCGTCGTCGTCGACCACCAGGGCACCGTCGGGGATGGAGACCAACGCGTCCGCAGCAGCGGTCACCGTCGGCGATCCGGCGATATGGAAAACATGGCCCCGATGTATTTCAGGTGCGCTGTGTTTCTCAGGTGCGCTGTGTTTTTCAGGTGCACTGCGTATCCGACTCACGGTGAGAGCGAACCACGAACCGGGCACCGCCGCAGATCGAGCGCTCGCCTACCCGGCCGCGGTGGTGGCGTGGTCGATCTTCAGGCTTGCGTCGAGGACGCCTGCCCATGCCTTGACGATTTCGCTGCGTCGGCGTGAGTCGTCGCTCAGGACGTCGGCGAGGCCGAGCCCGCGCGCGAGGTCGAGGGTCGCCTGCACGAGCCGGTGTGTCTGCGGGTCGCTGTCGTCGGCGCCGAGTTGGTCGACGGCCATGCGGTGGGCCACTCGACCGAACTTCTCCTCGAGCGGCAGCACCCTGGCCCGCATGTCCGGGTCCGCGGCGGCAGCGGTCCACACCTGCAGGGCCGCTTTGAAGACGGAACCGGTGTAGTACTCGACGAGCCGCTCGACGACGCGTTCGGTGCGGGCCGGGCCGTGTGGCAGCGCCGCGGATTCACGCCGTGCGTCGTCCATGCGGGTGTCGAACATGTAGTCCAACGCCGCGGTGATCAGGTCTTCTCGGGTGGGAAAATGGTGCTGGGTCGCCCCGCGGGAGACTCCTGCTCGCGCCGCGACGACGCCCACCGTCGTCGGGCCCCATCCCTGCTCGGCGAGCGAGTCGATAGTGGACTCCAACAGCCGCTGACGCGTCGCCCTACTTCGATCCTGCTTGGGTTCCCGCGCCGTCACCATCGGTCCTGCTTCTCCCTACTTCTGCACCGGCCCGCTCATTCCGCGGGCGCCACTCGCGAGGCCACCCACCTGGGCGGTCGCTTCTCCAAGAAGGACATCATCCCCTCTCGCGCTTCCTCGGATGCAAACAGCCTCGCAGAACGGTCCGACAAGTCGGTTCCGTGAGCGTCGAAGTCCGCCAGAATCGCCGACGTCGTGAGCCGCTTCGACTCGGCGAGGCCCTGCGGGGACCCTTTCCGGAGAGCCTCGAGAATGTCTCCGACGGTGGATGCCGGGTCGGCTGCGGCCTCGCTGATCAGGCCGATGGCCTCGGCCTCGTGGGAGCCGAACTTCTCACCGGTGACGAAGTAGCGGCCTGCCGCGCGGGAGTTCATCCGAGGCAACAGCGTCAGCGACACGATGGACGGGGCCAGACCCAGGCGGGCCTCCGTCAGGGCGAATGTGGAGTTCGGTCCTGCGACGACGATGTCGCATGCACCGACCAGCCCCATGCCTCCCGCGCGCACGTGGCCGTCGATCTGTCCGACGACGGGCTTCGGGGTTTCGAGGAGTGTACGAAGCAGTCCGAGCATCTGCGCCGTGCGTCCTTCGACGGTTCCGCCGGCTTCGGTGAGGTCGGCCCCCGCGCAGAACGTTCCACCGGTGTGAGTGAGGACGATTGCCCGAACGTCGGGATCCTCGCCCGCATCGTGCAGCCCTGCCGTCAGTTCGTCGACGAGGGCCGTGGACAGGGCGTTCCTGTTGTGCGGGGTGTCGAGAGTGAGGGTGGTGACCGCGTCGGCTGTATGTACCTGAACTGCCATCAGTACGACCTGGGTAGTCCGAGGGAGTGTTGGGAGACGAAGTTGAGGATCATCTCCCGGCTGACCGGCGCCACCCTCGCGATCCGCGCTGCACCGAGCATCGCGGCGAGACCGTATTCCTCGGTCAAGCCCGCCCCGCCGTGGGTCTGGATGGCCTGATCGAGCGCTTTGATACTCGCTTCCGCGGCCGCGTACTTGGCCATGTTGGCGGCCTCGGCAGCACCGAAATCGTCGCCGGAGTCGTACAGGACCGCGGCCTTCTGCATCATCAGCTTGGCGAGCTCGAGTTCGATCTTGACCTGCGCCAGCGGATGCGAAATGCCCTGGTGCGCGCCGATCGGCGTCTTCCAGACCGTGCGCTCGTTGGCGTATTTCACCGCCGCGTCGAGTGCGTAGCGGCCCATCCCGACGGCCATCGCCGCGCCGAGAATGCGCTCGGGATTCAGACCCGCGAACAGCTGCATCAGCGCGGCGTCGGCCTCACCGACGAGGGCCTCTGCCGGGAGCCGCACGTCGTCGAGGAACAACGTGAACTGATGATCCGGCTCGATGATGTCCATCTCCATCCGAGTCTTCTGCAAGCCCTCGGAATCGGTGGGGACGATGAACAGCGCCGGCTTCAGCTTGCCGGTCTTGGAATCTTCGGTGCGAGCGACGATCAACACCGCGTCGGCCTGGTCGACGCCGGAGATGTAGATCTTGCTGCCCTTGAGGATCCAGTCGTCACCGTCTCGCCTGGCGGTCGTGGTGATCTGGTGCGAGTTGGATCCGGCGTCGGGTTCGGTGATGCCGAAGGCCATGATCTTCGAACCGTCGGCGAGAGCGGTGAGCCACGTCTGCTTCTGATCCGCCGTGCCGTACTTCCCGATGATGGTGCCGCAGATCGCCGGGCTGACGACGACCAGCAGCAACCCCGCCCCGTGTGCCGCGAGTTCCTCCTGCACGAGGGCGAGTTCGTAGATCCCTGCGCCTCCGCCGCCGTACTCCTCGAGCAGGTTCACGCCGAGGAATCCGAGTTTGCCTGCCTCGTTCCACAATTCGCTGAGGGGTTCACCCTTGCGAGCCTTCGGCAGCACGTAGTCGATGTAGTTGTAGCGCTTGCCGAGCGAGGAGACCGAGGTCCGCAGGCCCTTCTGCTCTTCGGTTTCGATGAAACTCATGATTCTCCTTTTGAAATGGTCATTCCGCGGGCTCCACTCCTGTTGAAATGGTCATTCCGCGGGCTCCACTCCTGCTGTTACGACTGCTAGGACGGCGCCGACCTCGACTTGCTGGCCTTCGGAAACGTTCAGTTCGGTAAGCACGCCGTCGGCCGGCGCAGTGACGGTGTGTTCCATTTTCATTGCTTCGAGCCACAGGATCGGTTGCCCGGCCGTGACGGTGTCACCCTGCGCTGCAGCCACTCTGACGACGCTGCCCGGCATCGGAGCGAGCAACGATCCGGCTGCGACCTCCTCGGTGGGATCGACGAACCGCGGCGCCTTGACCAGCCGCACCGGACCGAGCGAGGAGTCGACGAAGACATCCGACCCATACCGCGCGACGTGGAACGTTCGACGAAGCTTGTTGTCGTCCAGCACCACTCGATTCGGAGTGTTCTCGATCAGCGCGACGCCGTCGAGATCGGTCTTCAGGCCGTAGCGCCCGAGGGTGTATTCGACAATCTCATCCCCGTACCGCTTTCGCTGCGGTTGCGACGGGAGGTTGCGCCAGCCGCTGGGGAGCCCCTTGTTCACGCGAGCCGACGCCCGGTTGTGGGCGGCGTCGGCCAGTGCGGCTGCCAGTGCCGACAGCCGCACTGCACGTCCCTGAGCGATCGGCTGCGCCAGGACGTCCAGACCGTGGGTGTCGAAGAACGCCGTATCGGTGTCACCGGCGAGGAATGCCGGGTGCTGCAGGACGTTGACGAGCAGATCTCGGTTGGTGGCAAGCCCGTGAATCGTGGCTTTCTGCAGCGACTTCGCCAGCAGATTCGCGGCCTGCTCTCGGGTGGGCGCGAACGAGATCACCTTCGCGAGCATGGGGTCGTAGAAGGTGCCCACGTGTGACCCTGTTTCGACGCCGGAATCCACACGAATTCCGGATTTGTTCAGCACGGAGAACCGCTCGCCGGGGATGTCGAACGTGTGCACCGGCCCGCTCTGGGGCTGCCAGTCCTGACTGGGATCCTCGGCGTACAGCCGAACTTCGATGGAGTGCCCCCGCGTCGCCGGCTGATGGGCCGGGAGAGGTTCGCCCGACGCCACGCTGATCTGCAACGCAACCAGGTCGAGGCCCGTCGTACATTCGGTGACGGGATGCTCCACCTGCAGACGGGTGTTCATCTCGAGGAAGAAGAAGTTGCCCTTCTCGTCGGCGAGGAACTCGACGGTACCTGCGCCCTCGTACCCGATGGCCTCGGTGGCGAGTCTGGCGGCGTCGAACAACCTCTCGCGCATCCCGTCGATACGTTCGACGAGCGGTGAGGGCGCCTCCTCGACCACCTTCTGGTGCCGACGCTGGATGGAGCACTCGCGTTCTCCGACCGTCCACACGGTGCCGTGGCGGTCGGCCATGACCTGAACTTCGATGTGTCGGCCGGTTTCGATGTACCGCTCGACGAACACCGTTCCGTCGCCGAAGGCCGAAAGAGCTTCTCGCCCTGCCGTCTCGATTTCCCGCTGCAGGTCCTTCAGATCGCGGACGATACGCATGCCGCGTCCACCACCGCCCGCCGACGCCTTGACGAGCACCGGCAGTTCGTCCTCGGTGATCTGCGACGGATCGAGCCGGGTCAGGACCGGCACCCCGGCGTCGGCCATCATCGCTTTGGACTCCACCTTCGAGCCCATGAGTTCGATGGCTTTGACGGGTGGTCCGATCCACGTCAGTCCGGCGTTCTGGACCTGCTGGGCGAATTCGGCGTTCTCGGAGAGGAATCCGTAGCCGGGGTGAACCGCGTCGGCGCCTGCTTGTACGGCTGCTGCGATGACGAGTTCACCGCGCAGGTACGTCTCGCCGGGCGAGTTCCCCGGCAGGTTGACCGCGACGTCGGCTTCCCGGACGTGCGGGGAGTTCGCGTCGGCGTCGGAGAAGACTGCGACGGTGTCGATGCCTTCGGCGCGGCAGGTAGCGAAGACACGGCGGGCGATTTCACCGCGGTTTGCGACGAGTACCGAAGTGGCAGGAGCGGAGCCTGCGGAGTGACCAGATTGGTTTGTCATCTGCGCTTCACATCCGGAAGACGCCGAAGTTCTCGGTGCCTTCGATCGGGGCGGTGGCAATCGCCGACAGGCACATTCCCACCACCGTTCGGGTGTCACGGGGGTCGATGACGCCGTCGTCGTAGAGGCGTCCGGAGAGAAACATCGGCAGCGACTCGGCTTCGATCTGGTTCTCGATCATCGCGCGCAGGCCTGCGTCGGCTTCCTCGTCGAATGCTTGGCCGCGGGCTTCCGCTGCTGCCCGTCCGACGATGGAAATGACGCCCGCAAGTTGGGCTCCGCCCATGACAGCGGATTTGCTGCTGGGCCACGCGAAGAGGAACCGGGGATCGAAGGCGCGGCCACACATGCCGTAGTGGCCGGCGCCGTACGACGCTCCGAGCAGAATCGAGATGTGTGGGACCTTGGAGTTCGAGACGGCGTTGATCATCATCGAGCCGTGTTTGATCATGCCGCCTTCCTCGTACTCCTTTCCGACCATGTAACCGGTGGTGTTGTGCAGGAACAACAACGGCGTGTTCGATCGATTGGCAAGTTGAATGAACTGGGTTGCCTTCTGCGATTCTTCGCTGAACAGGACGCCACGTGCGTTGGCGAGGATGCCGATGGGGTAGCCGTGCAGTTCGGCCCAGCCGGTCACCAGCGACCCGCCGTACATCGGCTTGAACTCGTCGAAATCGCTGCCGTCGACGATGCGCGCGATGACCTCACGGGGATCGAACGGAATCTTCAAGTCGGTCGGCACGATGCCGAGCAGGTCCTCGGGATCGGCGAATGGTTCGATGACCTCTGCTCGCGGTTCCGGGCCCTTCTTCTTCCAGTTGAGTCTTTTGACGATGCTGCGACCGATGCGGATGGCGTCCTGCTCGTCGACCGCGAAGTAGTCCGCGAGACCGGACTTTCGGGCATGCATCTCGGCGCCGCCGAGGGATTCGTCGTCGGAGTCCTCACCGGTCGCCATCTTGACCAGTGGCGGTCCGGCCAGGAAAACCTTGGAGCGTTCCTTGATCATGACGACGTGATCCGACATGCCGGGAATGTAGGCACCGCCGGCCGTGGAGTTGCCGAAAACCAGGGCAATCGTCGGAATTCCTTTGGCGGACAATTGCGTCAGGTCACGGAACATGCGTCCGCCTGGAATGAACACCTCCTTCTGAGTCGGCAGGTCGGCACCACCGGACTCGACGAGGGAGATGACCGGCAACCGGTTCTGCGTCGCGATGTCGTTGGCCCGGAAACCCTTCTTGAGGGTCCACGGGTTGCTGGCACCGCCGCGCACCGTCGGATCGTTGGCGACGATGAGGCATTCGACACCGCTGACGACGCCGATGCCCATGACCGTGCTCGCACCGACAGGAAAGTCGCTGCCCCACGCGGCAAGTGGGCACAGCTCGAGGAACGCCGAGTCCTCGTCTATCAGTAGTTCTATTCGTTCACGCGCCAGGAGTTTGCCGCGCTTGCGGTGCCGCTCGACGTATTTCTCACCGCCACCGAGAAGCGCTTTACCGTGCTCGACGTCGATCTCCGCCAGCTTGGTGTTCATCGCCTCGGCGGCACCGGTGAATTGCTCCGACGCGGTGTCGAGGGTGGACTTCAGCACGCTCATGCCTGGTACCCCAATCGTTTTGCAGCCAGTCCGGTCAGGATCTCGGTGGTGCCTCCGCCGATACCGAGGATGCGCATGTCGCGGTACTGACGTTCGACTTCGCTCTCCCGCATGTAGCCGAGGCCGCCGAACAACTGGACGGCCTGGTTCGCGACCCATTCGCCGGATTCGACGGCAGTGTTCTTGGCAAAGCACACTTCGGCGATGAAGTCGTTGTTCTCGGTCATGGACCGTTCGACGATGCTGCGGGTGTAGACCCGCGCGATGTCGATCTTGCGCGCCATCTCGGTGACGGTGTTCTGTACGGATTGCCGTTTGATGAGCGGCTTTCCGAACGTCTCGCGGTCGCGAACCCACTGCAGCGTCAGGTCGAGGCACCGCTGAGCGCTCGAATAGGCCTGCGCGGCGAGCGCGATGCGTTCGGTCAGGAACGCCTGCGCGATCTGCGCGAAGCCCGTGTTCTCCGCGCCCACCAGATTGCTCACGGGCACCCGGGCGTCGACGAAGGAGAGCTCGGCCGTGTCCGACGCTCGCCAGCCCATCTTGTCCAGCTTGCTCGTCACCTCGAATCCAGGCGTGCCCTTCTCCACGACCAGAAGCGAGACCCCTCCGGCGCCGTCACCGCCGGTGCGGACCGCCGTCACCACGAAATCTGCGCGGCACCCCGACGTGATGTACGTCTTCGCACCGTTGACGACGTAGTGATCGCCGTCCTTGACGGCCCTCGTCCGCAGATGTCCGACGTCGGATCCGCCGCCCGGTTCGGTGATCGCGAGCGATCCGATCTTCTCGCCTGCGAGGGTAGGGCGTACCCACTTCTCGATCTGGTCCGGATCACCCGCGGCCACCAAGTGCGGCAACGCAATTCCGCTGGTGAACAGCGAAGCGAAGAGTCCTCCCGACGCGCCTGCCTGGTGCATTTCCTCGCAGATGACCACAGCGTCGGCGAGGTCTCCCCCGTCGCCGCCGACCTCCTCGGGAAAGCCCGCTCCGATGAGACCGAGAGCCGCAGCTTTACGGTGGAGATCGCGTGGGAGTTCACCGTCCGACTCCCACTGGTTCAAGTGCGGCAGGATGTCCTGTTCGACGAAACTGCGCACGGTCTTGCGGAGCTGTTCACGCTCCGGCGTGGTCCACACGGTCATATCTGTCCTTGGAATACGAGAGTTTCGGGAATGGCGATGTGCCGGGACCTGAGCCATTCGCCCAACCCCTTGGCCTGGGGATCGAATCGTGCCTGCGATGCGACGCCTTGGCCGAGGATGCCTTCGATGACGAAGTTGAGGGCCTTGAGGTGCGGCAGCACATGCCGGGTGACGGTGAGGTCTGCGGCTTCGGGGAGCAGCGACTTCAGTTCTTCGACGGTGAGAGCGTGGGCCAGCCAGGCGAATTCGTCGTCGCTGCGCACCCACACTCCGACGTTCGCGTTGCCGCCTTTGTCGCCGCTTCGTGCGGCGGCGACGGTACCGAGTGGCACTGTGATCGTCGACTCGCCAGGTCGTTTCGGTGCAAGTTCGGGCTCCGGGAGCGGTTCGAGTACTTCAGTGTCGGTGGCCGGTGGAATGTCGACCCGGGTGCCGTCGGCGAGGGTGACCGTGTGCGGTACCTCGCCTGCATCGACGTATCCGGCGGTGAAGACACCGAACGGCGCACCGTGTCCGGGCGGCGCGGTCAACGAGAAGCCGGGATAGCTGGCGAGAGCGAGCTCCACTGCTACCGATGAGAACTGGCGGCCGACGATGTTCGGATCACTGTCGCGGGCCACGCACCTCAGGAGCGCGCTTGCGGTTTCCTCGGTGGGCGCGTCGGGCTTGTCGGTCCGCACCAGCGTCCATTCGAGTTCCTTGGGTCTGGTCGGCAGCCAGGATTCGAATTGCTTCTGCGCGAGTTCGGCTTTCGCGTCGATGTCGAGACCGGTCAGAACGAGGGTGAACTCGTTGCGGAATCCGCCGAGCGAGTTGAGCGAGACCTTCAGCGTGGGCGGCGGGGCCTCGCCCTTCACCTGGGAGATCCTGACGCGGTCGCTGGACTCCTGAGTCAGTACAGCGGTGTCGATACGAGCTGTGACGTCGGGGTTCGCGTATCGCCCGCCGGTGATTTCGTAGAGCAACTGCGCGGTGACAGTTCCGACGCTGACTGCGCCGCCGGTGCCGTCGTGCTTGGTGATGACCGACGATCCGTCGGCATGGATCTCGGCGATCGGGAACCCGGGACGTCCCATGTCGGCGATCTCGGTGAAGAACGAGTAGTTGCCACCGGTCGCCTGGGTGCCGCACTCGATGACGTGACCGGCCACCACGGCACCGGCCAGAGCGTCGTAGTCGGTTCTGTTCCAACCGAAGTGGTACGCCGCGGGGCCGACGATGACCGAGGCGTCGGTGACGCGGCCGGTGACGACGACGTCGGCGCCGGACTTCAGCGCTTCGACGATTCCCCACGCGCCGAGGTACGCGTTGGCGGTGAGAGGGCTACCCAGGCCGAGCTCGTCCGCGCGGGACAGGAGATCGTCGCCGTCGACGTACGCGATCTTCGCACCGGAGTCGAGCTGGGTCAGCGCGTCGGCGAGGCCTTTCGGGTTGAGTCCGCCGGCGTTCGCGACGATCTTCACGCCCCTGTCGAGAGCGAGACCGAGGCAGTCCTCTGCCTGGCGGAGAAAGGTTTTGGCGTATCCGCGGGATGCGTCCTTCATGCGATCGCGGCCGAGGATGAGCATCGTGAGTTCGGCGAGGTAGTCGCCGGTGAGGTAGTCGAGTTCACCACCTTCGAGCATCTCCCGCATCGCGGAGAGTCGGTCACCGTAGAAACCGGAACAGTTGCCGATTCTGACGTGGGGGGTACTCATTTCTGGGATCGTCCTGGTCCTGGAGGGCCTGCGAAGGCTTGGGCGATGGTGAGCCAGTGCTGGGCGTCGGCGCCCTCGGCGTGGACGTCGAGGTCGTCGCGATGGGCGCGCTGAGTGACGAGCAGGCAGAAGTCCGCCGCCGAGCCGGTGACGCGCTGAGACGCGTCACCGGGGCCCCAGGTCCAGAGCTCACCCAAGGGGGAGGTCAGCTCGACCCGGAACGGCTCGGTCGGCGGGGTCTGTTGGTTGACGGCGTACGCGAAGTCGCGGGTTCTGACTCCGATGTGCGCGACGCCTCTGATGCGCTCGGTGGGCTCGCGGCGGACGCCGAGTGCGTCGGCGACGTCCTGTCCGTGTGCCCACGTCTCCATCAGTCGTGCCGTCGCCATCGAGGCCGCGCTCATCGGCGGTCCGAACCACGGAATCTTCACTCCGGCGGGCACCGTCGCGAGGGCATCCGTCATTGCGTGACGACGTGAGCGCCAGGTTTCGAGGAGGTCGGGCCGCCGCGCTTCCTCCTCGGCCGCGACGTCGACGAAACCGGTCGGATCGGACCATGCCTGCTTCAGAACGATGTCGAACTCGGCTTTGGCGCGATCGTCTCCTGCGGCACCCGACGTCGTGCGCTCGGCGACATTGTCCGTCCAGGACAGATGACCTATCTGATGGGCGACGGTCCAGCCCTCGGCGGGCGTGAGCGTCGACCATTGTTGGTCGGTCAGGTCGCTGACCAGGGCGTCGAGGTCGTCACCCTCGGCGCGGAGGTCATCGATGATCGAGTCGAGGTCGGCCATGGGAACAGCTTCACACCACACCGCGTAAAAAGCAAGCATGCCTGCTTGTTAATTTACGTGTTGTTCAGACAACGTCGGTACGGTCTCCGATCGTGAAGACCGCCGGACTTGCCGCAGCCCTACTTGCCACTGGACTACTCGCCGGATGTTCGACGCCGGGAGCGAGCGACGCCGAGCCCCGTCAGGTACGCGTCGCGACGTTCAATGCAAGCCTCAACCGACCCGCCGAGGGACAACTGGCCACCGAACTGCACGGCGAGAACGCGCAGGCCCGAGCCGTCGCCGACGTGATCGACCACAATTCGCCGGATGTTCTGTTGATCAACGAATTCGACTATTCGCCCGAGGCACTGGATCTGTTTCGTGAGAACTACCTGGGTGGCGCGTACCCCTACTCCTTCACGGCACCCGTGAACACCGGCGTCGACTCCGGACTCGACCTCGATTCCGACGGTGCTACCGGAGGACCGAACGACGCATTCGGTTTCGGGCAGTTTCCCGGCCAGTACGGCATGGTCGTGCTGTCGAAGTTCCCGATCGACACCTCCGGCGTCCGGACATTCCAGAACTTCCTGTGGAAGGACATGCCGGATTCGCTTCTGCCTCGCGACTACTACGGCGCGAACTCGGACGCACTGCGCTTGTCGAGCAAGTCTCACTGGGACGTGCCCGTCGACATCGACGGCAAGACCGTGCACATTCTGGCGTCGCACCCGACTCCCCCGTCGTTCGACGGACCGGAGGACCGCAACGGAAAACGCAATCACGACGAGATCCGCCTCACCCCCGACTACATCGACGGCGCTGGATACCTGTACGACGACAACGGCGTTCGCGGAGGCTTGACGCAGAACGCATCGTTCGTCGTTCTGGGCGACCAGAACAGCGATCCGGTCGACGGCGACTCGGTAGCAGGGTCAATTCAGCAATTGCTCGACAACCCCCGCATCCAGGATCCGGCGCCGACGTCGGGAGCCGACGGCAACACCGATACCGCCGACTTTTCCGACCCGACTCCCGGCGACCTACGCGTCGACTACGCATTGCCGTCGGCTGACCTGACCGTCACGGGCTCGGAGGTCTTCTGGCCGACCGATGCCTCGCACCCCTCGGATCACCGAATGGTGTGGGTGGATCTGAAGCTCTGACTCAGGATGCGTCTCCGCGGTCGTTGAGCGATCGGATCATTCCGCCGAGGAGCCGGAACGCCGTCTCGCGTTCGTCGCCGGACATACCGGCCAGCATCCGGTCCTCCACGGACCTGACCGCGGCAGTCGCCTTCTCGAGCTCCCGCCGGCCGTGTTCGGTGAGCCGGGCCGGAAGGGCCTTTCCGACGGGAGCCTCCGTCGGCCTGACGACGACCCCGTCCCGTTCGAGAGCCTGCAACAGCACGTTCATCGATTGCCTGGTGACGAAGGCGCCGCGGGCGAGTTCGGAGTTGGACAGGCCCGGCCGCTGAGCGAGCAGTTCGAGGCACGAGTAGTGCGTCACGCTCATCCCGAGCGGCCGAAGGACTTCCTCCATCGCGGCCCGCAGGACACTGGACGCTTCCTTCAGCAGGTACCCCAACGAGGTGTTCAGGTCGATTCCTCGGTCGGCTTGACTCATGTCAGCATTCTGACATAGATTCGTTCGTGTCAGATAACTGACACAAGTCGAAGGAGTTTCCATGGCAGTCACCGGTCCCGATTTCATCTCCCTCCAAGTACGCGACCTCGCCGCATCGCAGGCGTTCTACGAGAAGTACCTCGGCCTCGTGCGTTCGCCCGCCGGCCCACCCCACGCCGTGGTCTTCGAGACCACTCCCATCGCTTTCGCTCTGCGGGAGATCGTCGCCGGAACCGATCTCGCCTCCGCGGACCGGCCGGGCATCGGCGCCGCAATCTGGCTGCACGCCAACGACGTTCAATCCATCCACGACACCCTCGTAGCGGACCAGGAGCGGAGTGCGCAGAGCGACCCCGACAGCAACACTCAGGTCATCGTGTCGGAACCCATCGACGGCCCCTTCGGCCGCACCTTCACCTTCGCCGACCCCGACGGCTACCACATCACCCTCCACGATCGCGCCTGACGGTTCGGCCAGGGCTCTCGTCGGTACCATCGATGCCCATGGGGGTCTACGACGCGTATGTCTTCGACATTCAGGGCACACTGTTCGACTTCTTCGGGCCGGTAGCCGACGCCTTGTCCGAATGGGTGGACGACGAAGTCGTCGGCGATGCAGTGCGAGCCTGGCGTCAGGACTATTTCGAGCGAACGTCCACCCTGACGCAGTCGGCCGAGCATTGGCAGCCGGTGCAGAACGTCTACCGAGACGGCCTGGATTCGGTCGCGAAAAAACTCGGGCTCAAGATCCCTTCTCCTGCCCGGACGGCGTTGGCCGATACATGGAAGAACCTGCGGCCGTGGCCCGATTCAGTGGACGGCCTGCGAGATCTACGACAGACCTCGGTCGTCGCGAGCTTGTCCAACACCGACATGGCGACCATGGTGCATCTGTTCAAGCGAGCCGGGATGGACTGGGACGCAGTGCTGACCGCCGAAGTGTTCGGCGCTTTCAAGCCGGCTTCTTTCCTGTACGAGCGAACGTGTCGTTACCTCGGGGTCGAACCCGACCGTGCAGCGATGGTCGCATCACACCCGTACGACCTCCGGGCTGCCAGGGCCGTCGGCATGAAGACCGTGTTCGTTCATCGCCCGTTGGAATTCGGCCGAATCGATCATTCGGTGGACGATGTGAGGGGCGAGTTCGACCACAGAATCGACAGCATTGCGGACGTGCCCTGACGCAGGATGCCGTCGCACAGTCACTTCGAGATTCGGGCCCTTGCTGATTCGGTTCGTTTTCCGACCACGACGGAAGTTCCCGCGGCAGCCAACCCCATGATGGGCATGTTCGAGTAGATCGACTCGTGACTGCCGGGGCCCACCCGATAGGTCTCGTGATAGACGCCGACGTCACCGCTACTGCCGACTCTGGTGTTGAACGCCCTCCACGACGGCAAGTGTGGATCACTCGGGTTCCGGGCGAACGCCTCGAGCCGATCGAAGCTCCGCCAGTACTGGACCACCGTTACCGTACGTCCGCCGAAGGACAGGCGAGCGCCCAAGAGCCCCTTCTCCGGATGCTTCCTCAACTCGCGCAACATTTTCGGCATGGCGACGAACGGCGGAAACCACTTGTGCACCTTCCACAGCTTGTTTATCCGCATGCCGATGAGAAAGACGACGAAATCGCCGTCCATCGAGGCCGTGTAGCGGCCGGATTGCACTGCGTTGCGGTTCACGATGTCGAACCTCCAGACTATGGATAGAGGAACTATCTGTAATAGATAGTGATACTCTCCGTTCGTGAAGTCAAGGGTGCTCGGATGAGGATCTCCGAGCTGAGCAAGCACTCCGGCGTGTCGACAGCCTCCATCAAGTTCTACCTGCGCGAGGGCCTCCTCCCCGCAGGCAAGCAGACCGCACCCAATCAGGCCGACTACAACGACCAGCACGTACGACGGTTGCGCCTCATCCGCGCCTTGATCGACGTCGGCGGACTCTCCATTTCCGTCGCCCGCGCCACTTTGGCAACGATCGATCACGAATCAGCCTCCGCTCACGACACGTTCGGAGCCGTGATGCACGGGCTGGACGACATCGACCCCGACGACGCGGCACCGGACGTCGCCCGAACCTACGACGAAGTGCGAGAATGGATTTCCGCGCGTGATTGGCACGTGGATCCTGCGGCTCCCGCTCCCTTCAGGCTGGCAGAACTCGTGGCGACGTTGAGACGCTTCGACTTCCCGATCGACTTGAACTACTTCGACGACGTGGCCGACGCTGCCGAGGCAACTGCCTGGGGTGAGGTGAACTACGCCCGTACGCGACCGGACCGCGCCTCCGCCGTGGAGGCCATGGCCATAGGAACCGTCGTGATCGGACAGGCCGTGAACGAGATACGCCGAATTGCACTCGAAGCCATCAGCTTTCGTATTCAGAACACCGGCGATGACCCTCCGTCCGTTACGCCATGACCCAGCCACCCGCAGTAGAGTTCGCCTTCCCCGGTCCGCTGCGCGACTCCCTCGTGGAGACTGTCCTCGACGGCCAGAAGACATCGACGATGACACGAAAGTAGTTCTGGAATCCTTTCGACTGATCCAGCCCCGCTAGTCGAACGGCGCCTTGTACGCATTTTTGTCGGTGTCGTGTGCTAGTAGATCGAACTTCGAAAACGGTTGCCCCACAAACCGAAAGGCCTTGCGGCCGAAAGGAACGGGCGGTATATTCGAACATACGTTCCCATGAACCGGGGGGTTCACCACATGCCACACACCACGACGCCCAGCAGATACGCCCGCTACCTGGGCCCACTCGCACCACCCACCATCGACCCAACACTCCTGACCGAACTCGCCGACGCAGCCAGAGAAGAAAACAAAGCCTGCGCACGCAAAGTCGCCCACGCCGAACGCATCTGGGAAACCTGCATCGAACAGACCGTCCACATCGGCGAACGCATCACCGACGCCGGCAACTACGCATCCTCCGAAACCGCAGCCGCACTCGGATGCTCGAAAACAGTCGCAGACACCTACTCCGACATCGGAATGGACCTGCGCCTACGCCTCCCACACATCAAAGCAGCCTTCGACGCCGGAGACCTCGACCTACCCCGAGTACGCGCCATCCACCGCGTCACCGGCCCCTACAGCACCCCCGCCGTCGAACACGCACAAACCGACATCCTCACCGCCGCACTACACCTGTCCCCCGGACCACTCGCCACCGAAATCAACGCCATCATGCACCGCTGCGCGCCTGACGAAGCCGCACAACTACGCACGGACCTCACCCGCCTGACCACAGTGAAATACCGCGACAAAGACATGATCGCCACCATCGAAGCCGACCTCGAAGCCGCAGACGCCGCCGCCAGCTGGCAACGCATCAACGAAGTAGCCGACACCCTCTGCCCCCGCGACCCCCGCACCCGAGGACAACGCCGCGCCGCCGCCTACACCGCCCTCATGCGCAGCGAAACCCACATCGCCTGCACCTGCGAGCCCGACGACGACCACCCCTGCACCGCCAACCCCGAACCCCCCGACCGCCGCCGACCCCTCACCACCGTCACCATCGACATCGACACCCTCCTGCGCCTCGCCGACCTCCCCGCCTACCTCGCCGACCACGGCACCATCGACGCCGACTACGCCCGACAACTAGCCCACAACAGCGACCTGCAGATCCTCATCACCGAAGCCCTCGACCTCGCCCACGAACTAGGCCACATCGCCAACCCCAACCCCGACGCCGCACGAGACACAGATCCCGAGCCCACACGCACACCACGCCCCACCGCACACCCGACATTTCATCCACTCGGACGCGGCCGACGACGCCGAGGACTCGACCTCCCCACACCGCCGGCCCCACACCCCTCCCGCACACCCACCGACACCGACACCGACACCCCGGCCGGACAGTACGAAGGCCGATACACACTCATCGCCGCACTCGAATCCGCCATGAAAACCAACCCCGCATTGGCAGTCCCGCTCTACCCCGACGGCCACGGCGGACTCACCACCCCACCACCCGGCGCACTGACCTACCGACCAGGCACCGCGCTCGCAGACCTCGTCCGACACCGCGACCGCACCTGCCGCCACCCCGGATGCGACGTCCCCGCAGCCGGCTGCGAGATCGACCACGTCATCGCCTTCGACCACCGCAACCCCACCCGCGGCGGCTGGACCATCCTCACCAACCTCCACTGCCTCTGCAGATACCACCACTCCCTCAAGACCATGGGCGCCTGGACACCCACCATGCTCGCCGGAGCCGCCGAACACTGGCAATCGAACTCCGGCACCACCGCAGTCACCCTCCCCGGAAACACCTACGGAACAACCGACCTCGCCGCACAATCACTCATCCCCCACATACCCCGCAAACGCAGACCCATCACCACCACCAACAACAACACGGCAAACAACACCCACACCCCACCGACTAATGACACCGACGACCCTGCACCGTTCTGAACGGTGCAGGGGTTCGGATGAATCGGCGTCCATGGACTGTCGGTCAGCCTGTGTATCCGCTCATGTCGTACACGGTGACGCCATCGACGGTGGTGGCGGTGAAGTTCGCTGCGACCCACTCCGCGATGTCGGACGATGTGGACTGCGAGTCACCACCACCGGGCATGCCGCCGCCCATTCCGCCGCCTCGGCCACCGGAAATGTAGTACTTGACTTCGTGATTCGAGACGTAGGAGATGAACTGATCGAGAGTCGGCGCGGGATCACTGCTCCACCCTCCGATAGCGATGACCGCTGTGTCCGTAGCCAACTCGTAGGTCGCGGCTGTCTGCGATCCGTTCACCGCAGCGGACCACCTGGTGTCGGCCGACTCGAGCAGAGCGTTCACCTGATCACTGGAAGCGGAACCGCCACCCATACCGGGGCCACCAGCCATGACACCTGCTTCGTCTCCGGCCACCGGACTGTCCGGGACTTGGCCGGCAGCACCGGGCATACCACCCTCTGGGATCCCACCCGAGGGAACCGCGCCGTCAGACATACCGCCACCCGGCATACCTCCACCCGGGGTACCGCCGCCCATGCCGGAGTCCGAGACGGCACCGACGGGACCCGCGGTGGGGATGGATCCGCTGTGGACGGTGGACGAGGTGGCGATGGCATACGACGCACCGCCGCCGAGACCTGCGATCGAGCCGACGAGGGCAGCGATGACGGCGAGTACACGGAACCGACCCGCACCGAGGATCGCGACAGCAGCGACGACGGTTCCGAGCAACAGGATCCACTTCAGAGCGGGCAGCCAGTCAGCGTTGCGGTGCAACAGAACCCAGGCCCATCCGCCTGCCGCGAGCATCATCGACGCCAGACCGAGCCGCGCCCACACGGATTCGCGTGCGATCCACAACGCATAGCCGCCGGTCCCGACCATGCCTGCGACAGCCGGCGCGAGGGCCACCGTGTAGTACGGGTGGATGGTTCCGGACATGTAACTGAAGATCGAACCCGTCACCAGGAACCAACCACCCCACAGAACGAGCGAAGCGCGCAGCAGATCGGTGCGCGGTGCGCGTCCCCGAGCAATGAGCCCGAACACCAATGCCACCAACGCGGCGGGGATCAGCCACGAGATCTGGATGCCCATCTCACTACCGAACAGCCGGTCCAGTCCCGTGCTGCCGCCGAAACTGGAACCCGCGGCCCCTCCCATTCCACCGCCGCCCATCCCGCCACCGGCATTGCCGTCGGATCCGAAGATGCGACCGAGTCCGTTGTAGCCGAGCACCAGATCCATGACGGTGTTGTCCGTCGAACCTCCGATGTACGGGCGCGCATCGGCGGGCCAGAGCGCAACGGTCAGAACCCACCACCCGGCTCCGGCGACGAGCGCGGCGAACGCACCGACGAGATGCAGCAACCGAGCACCCAGACGCGCCTGCCCTGCAACCAGGTACGTCAACCCGAAGGCCGGGAGCACCAGCAGACCCTGGAGCATCTTGGTCAGGAACGCGAAACCCAGCGCGACGCCGGCGAACGCGAGCCACATCGCCGCTCGGCGACCGACAGACGTCTGCAGGGCGCGCACGACGAAGTATCCGCCGATCGACATCAGCAACACCAGCAGTGCATCGGGATTGTCGAACTGGAACATCAACGCCGCCGCCGGCGTCGACGCCAAGACCGCACCCGCCAGGAGCCCTGCCGTGGGCGCGGCGACCCGCTTGACTGCGGCGTAGACGACAGCGACCGCACCCACACCCATCAATGCCTGCGGCACCAGAAGGCTGGCGCTGGAGAACCCGAAGATCCGAGCCGACAATCCCATCACCCACAGCGATGCGGGCGGCTTGTCGACGGTGATGAAGTTCTCCGAGTCGAGCGAACCGAAGAACCACGCAGTCCAGTCCTTCGAACCAGCCTGCGCCGCAGCGGCATAGAAGGTGTTGGCGTATCCGCTGGCGGTCAGGTTCCACAGGTACAGCACGGCGGTCGCCGCAAGGAGCACGCCCAGCACTACGTGGTGGCGGTTCGGCGCATACCTCGCAGCCTTACGATGCCGAGGTTGCGGTTCCGCTGGTGTCGGCGGCAGAAGTGTTGTGGTCACGAAAAGGTCCTCCGTCGGTGGTGTCGAGGACCAGAGTGACCGGGCCGGGTTCGTCCCCGCTGGGAACAACCTCGAGAAATGCTGTGAACGCGTCAGACACCGTCCAGAGGGGTGGTGACCGCGATACGGCGAGCGCCATCGGCGTCGAGCACGATCTGGTACGCGTTGCGCTCTACGCCGACGGAGTTGCCGTCGGCATCGAGGTTCTCGAGCAGCAGATGTCCCACCCAGATCCCGTTGCCCTCGATGTCGGTCACGATGTCCTTCGCTCGGACGCCCTGGATTCCGCGGGATCGGTAGAACTGCTGCCCCTGGCTGAAGAAGTCACGCGTCTGCTGTGGATCGGTGACGGCGAGGCAGCCACGAGGCGACACCGCGAGAGCTGGATAGTGGTAGATGTCCGCGAGGGCGTCGATGTCGCCCGAGGACAGGTAACCGGTGTAGCGGTCGAAGAAGTCCTCTATCGATTCGGTGCTGGTGGAGGTCATGAACGGAGAACCTACGGTTGATTACCGCCACGCCGGTGACGGTAATCGGAAAGAATCTCCGATTGTGCCCCGCGAAACGAGCTCCGACTCACGCGACAACCACCTGACGCTGCGACGCGTGGTGCGTCAGCAACGTCTCATCGAAATCCTCGCCGACTCGCCACTGCCCGTACCGACGGAAGATCTGGCCGAGAAACTACAGGTCAGCGCCAGAACCGTGGAACGCGACCGCCGCCGTCTCGTCGAATCCGGCGTCCCGATCGTGTCGGTACCGGGAACAGGCGGCGGCAGCCGACTTCCCAGCCACGACAAGCCTGCTCCCCTGCATTTGTCGTTCGAGGAGATCGCCGCGTTGATCGCGGCCCTCGCCGCGCTCGGGCCGACGGAAACCGACAGCGCACAGTCCGCGATGACCGCCCTCGTCGCAGCAATCACCCCGTCGCAGCCTCGGGGACTGCGGTGACCGCCCGGCAAGCCCGACGTGTCGCCGTCAAGTACGGGGCATCGCTGATCGCATTGAACATCGCCGCTGCGGTGCAGGTGATCTTCGTCGTGGCGTTGCTCGCGAGATCCGAGACCGCGACGGTCGGCAGCATTCTGACCGACCCCGCATTCAGCGCATTCCGATGGATCGTCCCGCTCGGCATCACGGTCGGAGCCCTCGCAGGCATCGTGCTGATCCTGCCCACCCTGCGGTGGTTCGCACACGAGGACATCCCGACGGTCGAGCAATCGAAACGTGCGACACGGATTCCGCTGCACCACACCGCGTCGCACCTCGCGCTGTGGCTGGCATTCGGGTTCTCCATGGCAGCGTTGACGCACGACGCGGAACACGACGTGACGGTACTCATCGTCATCGGCACCGTGTTCGGTGCGGTCACCACCGCCGGAACCGGATACCTGTTGACCGAGAGGTCACTGCGTCCCGTCACCGTGCTGGCGTCGACGGGCACCCCGGCGCGACGTGAGCTGAGCGTGCTCGCACGACTGATCCTCACCTGGTTGGTATGCACGGCCATTCCGGTGGCAGCGATCACGCTGATCGTCATCGTGCACTCGACCGGAAAGCCCGTCGCAATCCCCGCCCCGATCGAACTGCCCATCCTCATCGTCTCCGCAATCGCACTCGGCACCGGACTCCGCGGAACCATCCTCGTCGCACGATCGGTGTCCGAGCCGGTGCGAGAAGTAAGCCAAGGGATGACGGAGATCGAGAAGGGACGGACCGACGTAGCCGTCCCGGTCTACGACTCCTCGGAGATCGGGAACCTGCAACGCGGGTTCAACAGCATGTCGCGCGGACTCACCGAGCGTGAACGACTACGAGACCTCTTCGGCCGACACGTCGGCACCCAGGTCGCCTCGAGAGCACTCGAACAATCCGACTTCCCCCGCGGCGACGTCCAGTACGCCGCTGTCCTGTTCATCGATCTCGTCGGGTCGACGGCCTTCGCCGTCGACCATCCGCCCGAACGCGTCGCCGAAGTACTCAACGAATTCCTCGCCATCGTCGTAGACACCGTCGACGACAACCTCGGCTTCATCAACAAATTCGAAGGCGACGCCGCACTCGCCGTCTTCGGCGCGCCCCAACCCATCGACAATCCGGCTGCCGCCGCCTTGAAAGCTGCCCGACGCCTACGCCTCGCACTCGGATCCCTCGACACCCGCAACTCCGCCGAAAACCCAGCCGGTTCCGCTCCTGCCACTTCTGGTCACTCCGCCGGCTCCGCTCCTGCCACCCCTGGTCACTCCGCCGGCTCCGCTCCTATGGACTTCGGGATCGGCGTTGCTGCGGGTGATGTGTTCGCCGGGGACATCGGAGCACTGCAGCGATACGAGTACACCGTCATCGGAGAGCCGGTGAACTGCGCAGCGAGGTTGTCCGATCTCGCCAAACTCGCGCCGGGCAGGGTGCTGGTCAGCAGCCGACTCGTCGACGACGCAGGCGCGGACGAAGCGCGTCACTGGCAGTCCACCGGGCCGGTGGAGCTGCGCGGATATCAGACGCCGGTCGAGGTCTCGGCGGTCTCCGACGCTTAGCGGTCCCGGCGGCTCCGCGGCTCAGCGGTCCCGGCGGCTCCGCGGCTCAGCGGTCCCGGAAGCGTTGGAGGATTTCGCGCATCGTGTGCGGGTAGATCCCCTCGTCGGCGAGCTGCCTGCGGGTCTTGCGACGGGTCAGCACGACGCCGGTGATCGCGACGATCCACACCGGGTACTGGACGAGGAACGCGACCCGGAAGCCCTCGAACGTGTAGCCACCGAACGCGTCGAGGATCCATCCGATCGATGCGATGACCAGAAGCGACGCGGTGAATCCGCCGATGTTGACCATGCCCTGCGCGGTGCCGAGGTTGGCGCTCGGATTGAAGGTACGTGCGTAGTCGAATCCGATGACCGAACCGGGTCCGCCGACGGAGATCACGACCACCAGGACGACCAGCAGCCACAGCGGAGCAGGACCGGGAAGTGCCAGCACGACTGCCCACATCGCCGCATTGCTGATCATGATGGCGAGCACCATCCACGACCGTCGCATCGGATACCGCCCGGTGAGGATGCCGAGCCCGACGCCGGAGAACACTGCTGCCACCACCGAGATCGACAGCAGCGCGCCGGCCGTCGACGACGACAACCCCTGCGCCGACGTCAGGTACGGGATACCCCACAACAACGCGAACACGGTGATCGAGAACTGCGTACCGGTGTGGGAGAAGAACCCGAGCCGCGTCCCGGGACGCTTCCACACCTGCGCGATGGTCGCGAACGTCTCACGCATCGACGTCGCCTTCTCGGTGATCTCGGTGCCGGGAGGTGAATCACGAACCAGGGCGAGCGTCAGGACCAAGGCGACGAGTCCCAGCGACGCAGCGCTGCCGAACGCGACCGTCCACCCCGGACCGTTGAGCAGTACGAGGAACGGCACCGCGGACAGGATCTGTCCCATCTGGCCGAGCAGACCCGTCAGCTGGGACACGATGGGAACCTGCCTCGGCGGGAACCACTGCGGGACCAGACGCAACACCGAGATGAACGTCAGAGCATCCCCGACTCCGACGAACGCACGCGCCGTCACAGCCAGGGGAAGCGAATCGGTGAATGCCAGTACCAGTTGCGCGACGGTCATCAGCAGCGCGCCGAGTGCGATCATCTTCCGAGACCCGACGCGATCCAGCACCACACCAGCGGGTATCTGCATCGCCGCGTAGACGACGACCTGAAGAACGACGAACGACGACAGCAGTGACGGACTGATCACGAACCTGTCGGCGGCGTCGAGCCCTGCGACACCGAAGGCGGTGCGGTGCAGCACGGCGACGATGTATGCGAAGACACCGACACCCCAGACCACCCACACGCTTCTCACTGCCCACATTCTGCCCGGTGCCCTGTGCAAGGATCGAATCCGACAGGACGCGACGAAGACGAAAGTGAGCAAGCCCATGGCCGACCCCATCCTGGTGTTGAACGGACCGAACCTGAACATGCTCGGAACGCGTCAGCCAGAGGTGTACGGCCACGTGACGATTGCCGACGTCGTCGCACTGTGCGAGAAGACCGCCGCCGCGCACGGACGAACCGTCCGAGCCGAGCAGTCCAACCACGAGGGCCACCTGATCGACTGGATCCACGAAGCACGGGGGCGCGTGTCGGGAATCGTCATCAACCCCGGTGGCCTCACCCACACTTCCGTCGCCCTCCGCGACGCTCTGGTGATCCCGGAAGTACCGATCATCGAGGTCCACATCAGCAACGTTCACGCGCGAGAAGAGTTCCGTCACCACTCGTTCGTCTCCCCCATCGCATCCGGGGTCATCGCCGGACTCGGAATTGCGGGCTACGGATTCGCCATCGAACGGCTCGTCTCTCTCACCTAGTCCTCAGGTTCACCTGCATATGCTGGGTCGAGCATTTCGGCTGAACGAGGGATATCGGTGAGCAAAGACAGGGCGAGCAACAACAGCAAGAAGAAGGCACAGGCAGCTGCGGCGGCACTGCAGGGCAAGAAGGACAAACAGCGCCGCACCCTGATCCAGGTCGGCGTCGCCGTCGTTCTCGTGGCGCTGATCGCCGTCATCGGCTTCAACATCGCGTCGAAGAATTCCGACGACACCACCGCAACCCCGGCTGCCACGCCGTCGGTCGTCACCGAGGACGGTGCGATCCGCATCGGTGACCCGAATGCCTCCGTCGTCGTCACCGCCGTCGAGGATTTCCAGTGTCCAGCCTGCAAGCAGTTCGAGGCGATCTCCGGCGACACCCTCTCCGAGCTCGTGGCCGACAACACCATTGCCGTCGACTACAAGCCGATCGCAATCCTGGACCGAATGTCGTCGACGAACTACTCGACGCGCGCAGCCAATGCGGGCATGTGCGTCGCGCAGGCCGACATCTCCAAGTGGCCTGCATGGCACAAGGCCATGTTCGAGCAGCAGCCCGCCGAGGGCGGCGCAGGCCTCAGCGACGACGACCTGAACGGAATCGCCCGGACACTTCAGGTCGACGTCGGCAGCTGCATCACCGACGGCACCTACACCGATTACGTCGCCAGCCGGACGCAGAACGTCATCGACTCCGGCGTCACCGGGACCCCGACCGTCTCGGTCAACGGCACCGTCGTCGACGTCCCGACGCCGGACAACCTGCGGGCCGCGATCACCGCGGCACAGTAGAGCAGTGCCCACCAGCAAGGTCACCGCCTGGGTCCTCACGGTCGGCGGCGTACTCGGACTCCTCGCGGCACTGACCCTGACGATCGAACGATTCAAACTGCTCGAGGATTCGTCCTACGTGCCGTCGTGCAGCTTGAATCCGGTGTTGTCGTGCGGTTCGGTGATGACCACCGATCAGGCCGCACTGTTCGGGTTTCCCAATCCCATCATCGGGATCGTCGCCTTCACGGTGGTACTCGTCACCGGAATCCTGACCCTCGCGAAGGTCGCACTACCGCACTGGTACTGGCTCGGACTGTCGCTGGGCACCCTGCTCGGCGAGGTGTTCATCCACTGGTTGATCGACCAGAGCCTCTACGAGATCGGCGCACTGTGCCCCTACTGCATGGTCGTCTGGGCAGTCACGATGCCGATATTCGTCGTCACGCTGTCCCAACTCGTCGACCGCGAGCGCGCAGGCACCGTCCCGAGGCTGCTGCTCGAATGGCGTTGGACGATCCTCGCGCTGTGGTACGCCGTGGTGATCGCCCTCGTCGGCATCAGGTTCTCGGACTACTGGTCGACGCTCGTCTAAAGGGCCGCGACGGCGTCGATCTCGATCAGCAACTCCGGCATCGCAAGCCGAACGATTTCGACGACGGTCTGAGCGGGCCTGGTCGCGGGAAACAACTCACCGAGAACCGCGGTGTAGGTGTCGAGGTGTGCCATGTCGACGAAGTAAACGGTCAGCTTGACCACGTTCTCCAAGGCTCCACCGGCTGCATCGACGATCAGGCGAATGTTCTCGAACGCCAGACGAATCTGCGCCTCGACATCCCCGATTCCCGCGAACTGACCGTCCGCCGTGATCGCCGTCTGGCCCGACAGATACAGCGTCGTCGACGCGTTCTCCACCGCAACACACTGAGACAACAACTGAGCGCCGGGATCCCACACGCTCACGGGTGACACCACTCGCTTGTCCATTCGTTTCTCCTCTCGTCCGCACCGCCAACCTACGCACCGCCAACCTACGCACCGATGCCGCAATGGAAGATGCGACGCGTAGGTTGCGTCCGCGCATTCCGAACCACGGAGCGCCGTCGCAGGGCATGATGATGTGAGCCACCTCACGCGGGGATGAGTGGGCATGGAAGCATTTTGGGGAGAGACGCACAGCACCAGGAGTTGTTACATGGCAGGCGATCCGATCGCAGTCATCGTGGCCGTCATCGTGTCCGCAGCAGGGGCGGCAGCAGGGACCGACCTTCCCCCACCGATCCAGGACGGAGCTGCGGGCGTCGCCGAATCCGCGGAGAACGCCGCACCCGGTCTGCAACAGCAACTCGACGACCTTCTCGGGGCCCTTCCCGACGATCAGCGCGACGACGCCTCCGCCATGCTCGACGATGCCGCGGCCGCGATCGAATCCGCGGCCGACCCGATGCTTCCGGACGAGCCGGACACCGAAAAGACCGAGGAGACCGAACCGGCGGACGGGGGCGCCGCGACGGACGCACCGCCCACACCGCCTCTGGCGCAGGTGCCCGTCGCCTCGGTGACGAGCTCGCCCATCACATCGCTCGGAGCCCTGATACCGAGCGCGAGCGGCGCCCTGCAGTTCGGTACGTCGACGTATTCACTGGGCGATCTGGTGTCCCAGACTGCGTTCATGCCCGCCGCCGAGGCACTTCGGCGTGCGCTGTTCCCCGGGGTACCCGCCACGTTCACCGGAGTGTCCGCGTCGCCTATCGGTGCGATCACCGCGTTCGTTCCCTGGCTCATGAAGGCCGGGGCCATCTGCGACGGCGTGGGGGCACCCGTCATTGCCGCGCTGTACGCCGCGGAGAACGGGTTCCGGCACGGTCCGACGGCCCCGGTGTCCTCGAGTGGGGCACGTGGCCCCGGGCAGTTCATGCCGGGAACGTGGGCGACCTACGGCAAGGACGCCGACGGTGACGGTGTGGCCGACATCAACGGAATCGCGGATTCGGTGATGGCGTCGGGAAACATGTTGTGCGACATCCACAGTCAGGTCTCGCAATGGAAGTCCGAGGGCAGGGTCAGTGGTGACACCCTCGACTTGACCATCGCCGGGTACAACGCGGGTGCGGGCGCAGTCCTTCGTTCCGGCGGAATGCCCTCCGGTACACCGGATTACGAGAACCAGACGAAGCCGTACGTCGCGAAGATCCGGGCGACGGAAATGCAGTTCTCCGCGATACTGAACCCGTTCTCCGCCCTGGACATCGCCGGTGCAGGCGCGAACGCCGTACGGTCCGCCATGAACTATCTCGGTCTGCCGTACGTGTGGGGCGGCGGCAACATCAACGGACCGTCGGGCGGCGGGTTCGACTGCTCCGGTCTGACGTCCTACGCCATCTTCAAGGCGTCCGGCGGCAAGGTGACCCTCCCGCGGACGTCGGAGACGCAGTGGAACGTCGGCACGGAAATCCCGCTCGGGCTGGCTCAGCCCGGCGACCTGCTGTTCGGCAACTGGCAGGCGGGTGGTCCCGGGCACGTCGCAATTTACGTCGGCAACGGGCAGATGGTGCACGCGCCCACCTTCGGCGACGTCGTCAAGATCGGGCCGGTGTTCGACGGAATGAAGGCGCGCCGGGTCCTGTGACACGCTCGGCCGGGTAGGTTCGTTCACCATGACCGACGGAACCAGCGCAACGCAGCGGAGCCCCGAACCTGTCGGCTTCGACGACCCTCTTGCTCCGGCGCCGGCCGACGGCGAGGGCTTCGAGACCAACTGGACCGTCCGCACCGGAGACGTCGACCCGAACAACCGCCTGCGGTTCGACGGTATGGCCCGCTACCTGCAGGACATCGGGTCGGACAATCTCGATGCCACCTCGCTCGGCGTCACGGACCCGTTCTGGATCGTGCGGCGCACGGTCATCGACGTGCACACCCCGGTCGAGTTCCCGGACCGAGTGCACATGAGACGGTGGTGCTCGTCGATGTCGACGAGGTGGTCGAACATGCGCGTGAACATCACCACCGACAAGGGCGCGTCCATCGAGACCGAGGGATTCTGGATCAACATCAGTGCCAGTACCGGTATGCCCACCCGGATCAGCGACGAGGCCTTGGCCCTGCTGGCACGCACCACCGACGAGCATCGGTTGCGGTGGAAGGCCTGGCTGACCGAGCCGGTGCCGTCACCCGCGCACACCGACGTGCAGTTTCCCTTGCGCGCCACCGACATCGACCCGTTCAACCACGTCAACAACGCCGCGTACTGGCACGCCGTCGAGGAACTGTTGGTCGATCACGCCGATCTGTTGCACGCCCCGCACCGGGCCGTCATCGAGTATCTCTCCCCCATTCTGGCGGGCGACCACGTGACCATTCGTCACCGCTTCGAGGGCGGCGCGCTCACCGTGTGGTTCGTCGTCGACGATGCGGTGCGCTCCGTCGCGAAGGTCGCCCCGAGGGCCTGACGGTCCAGCTTGCCGCGCGGTGTGCGGGGCAGGGCGGGCACCACGAGGATCCGCGTCGGCACACTGGGGGCGGGCAGGGCCTCACGCAACGACCGACGGATGCGCTCGACGGGCGGTGCGCCCGCGCTCACGACGAGTGCGAGCGCGGGTACCTCACCGAATCGTGCGTCGGGAATCGCAACGACTCCCGCTTCGAGAACACCGGAGATGCTCAGGGCTGCATGCTCGATCGGCGCGAGCTCGACATTGAGCCCTCCCCGGATCAGCGTCTCGGAATCACGACCGAACAGAGTCAGCGACGACCCGTCCACACTTCCTCTGTCTCCCACCGTCATCCAGCCGTCGACCGGTCCGCCTGCGAGTCCCCCGTCGGTCAGGTACCCGTCGAACACCATGTCACTGCGCACGTGAACGACACCGTCGACGATCCGCGCCTCGACACCGTCGAACAGTGTGCCCGCACCGGGATTCACGCCGCGATCGTAGGACACGAAGCTCAGCTCCGAGGCGCCGTAGAAGTGAACGAGCGACGCGTTCGGCAGCACGTTCTGCAGCGTTCGACGCCCCGACTCCGGCCAGCGGGCCGCACTGGAGAGCACTTCACGCACACTCCCTACCGGGCCGACATCGGCGCGTACGACGTCCCACGCGATCGTCGGCACCGAATAGAGATGCGTCGCGCCACTGTTCAGTGCGTCGACCACGGGCCGGACGTCGACGGCCGCACCCCGTGTCAGCCCGTGCAGCGCGCCGTACAGGAAATGCGTGTGGTCCAGCACCCCCGGCGTCGACACGCGATCTCCCCGCCGAACGTCGAACACGGCGTCGCTGCGGTCCAGCGTCCTGGCCCACGAACGCTGGTTCCGTACGAAGAGCTTGGGCTCACCGGTGCTTCCCGACGTGATCCCGACCAGGAGTTCACCGCCCTCGGTGGGACTCCCGTGCGGCCCCCGCCCGTCCAGACCGACGACCGGGCCGGGCCAGCCGAGCGATGCCACCCGTCGATGCTGTTGCTGCGCAGCGATCACCACGTCCGGGGCGGCGAGCTCGACGACCCTGCCGAACTGACCGGGCAGCAAGTGCCTGTGCAACAACACCACACCGATTCCCGACGCCATCGCCGCGGTCACCGCGACGAGCGAGCCGACGTCCGACGTCGGAAGAACCGCGACGCGTCGCATGCCGTTCATCCCGGCACCGGTGCGGCGGACCCGTTCCCAGAAATCGCCGTACGTCACCGATTCCCGACGGTCGACGACGGCGATCGCCTCGGGATTCTCGCGTGCGTGACCGGCGATGCGGTCGGTGAGTAGCGGGCTCACGCGCTGATCGCCCCGCTAATCGTCGACGCCACGAGCGACGAGGGCATCGCCCATCGCGTCGGCGGTGCGGAGTGCGCGAACCAGGACGGGCGTGGCGAGTGCAGTCATGGACCACTGCAATCCGCGCGCTTTGCGCGCCTCGGACACCTCGTGCACGATGGTGGCCAGCACCGGGATGCACCTGATGGCGAGGGCGAGCATCAGACCGATGCGGTCGGGGTCGACACCGAACCGCCGAAGTGGTCCGAGCGCGCGAGTGACGGTGTCCAGCATGTCCGTCACTCGGGTCGTCAACGTGACGAGTGCAGCGAGGGCAACGGAGATCACGAGCACTCCGCACACCACCACCGCGCGTTTCCAGTCGGTGATGATCACCTGGAAGACACCGATGATCAGCACCATCCACAGCACGGGACGTAGCTGCGCCGCAGCAAGTTTCAGCGGAATACGTGCCACGACGAACAACCCGGCCACGACGAGTGCGATCACCCCGACGTGCACGGGGGTGCGCGCGAAGATCGTGGCGAGGATGATCGACGCCAGCAGGAGCAGCAGCTTGGGACCCGCAGGCAACCGATGCAGCAGAGAGTTCCCCGGCCGGTACAGCCCGATCACAGGACCAACTCCCGATACGCCGGAACCGCCGCGTCGGGGGTGCCGTCGAACGCAACAACACCGTCGTCGACGACAATGACGCGCTCGAACGACTCGAGAAGAGCGAGCTGGTGAGTGACGACGATGACCTGTTGGTCGATGGAGTCCAACGCGTCGGCGACGACTCGGGCGTTGCGGAGATCGAGCAGAGTGGTCGGCTCGTCGGCGACGACGACCTCCGGCCTGCGGATCAGGACGGCTCCGATTGCCAGGAGCTGTTTCTGACCGCCGGACAGTAGATGCGCGGGATGCTCGGCGTGTCCGTCGAGGCGGAACCTCGTCAGTATGTCCTGGACTCGCTCGGCGATCTCGGGCTTGCTCAGTCCCGATCTGCGGAGCGAGAACGCGAGATCCTCCGCGACCGTGGGCATGACGATCTGCGTGTCCGGGTCGGTGAAGACGAACCCCACCTTCTTACGGACCTGGGCGCCCTTCTTCGCTGCGTCGATGCCGTCGACGGTCACTGTCCCGGACGTCGGCGCGAGCAACCCGTTGATCGTCCGCGCCAGCGTCGACTTGCCGGATCCGTTGGACCCGATGATGCCCACACGGCGCTCGGTGATGGTGAGATCGACGCCCCGCAACACTTCTCGCTCACCGAAGGCGTGACGGACCTGCTCGAACACGATCTCGCTCATTGCACACGCTCCACGATCATTGCTACTCCCTGGCCGCCGCCGATGGCGCACGCGGCCAATCCCAGTTCCGGCCCGTCCGACGCGAACATCCGAGTCGCCAACCGCACGAGCAGGATTGCGCCCGACGCACCCCACGGGTGCCCCATCGCAATGGCACCGCCCTGCGGGCACAGCAGATCCTCGTCGATGTCCAGTTCGTCGGCGACTGCGAGTACGACGGATGCGAACGCCTCGGTGATCTCGACGACCCCGACATCGGACAGCGCAACTCCGCTACGGCGCAACACTTTCTCGATGGCGGGAACCGGGCCGAGACCGGGCAGCGACGGATCCGACCCCGCCACCGCGGATCCGAGCACACGCAGCGCCGGTAAGCCGTGTGCACCCGCCTGCGTCGTCACGGCGAGAACGGCTGCGCCGTCGGAGATTCCGCACGAGTTGCCCGCGGTCGCGGTGCCGTCCGGCGTGAATGCCGGACGGAGTCGGCTCAACCTGGCCTCGGTCATGTTCGATCGAATTCGTTGATCGCGGTCGACGCCTGCTATCGGAACGATCTCGGACGAGAACTCCGTCTGCGCGGCCAGCGCATGCGAACGTGCCGCATAGGCGTCCTGACGTTCTCGGCTGATCCCTCGAATCCTGGCGAGATCGTCCGCCGCGACTCCCATGTCGGGGTCGGGGAAACCGGGAGGAGCAAACGGGGCACGGGTGTAGCGCTCGCGCGTCTCCGGCCAGAGTCTCCACGGTGCGGTGCTGGCGGATTCGACGCCGCCGGCCAGGATCAGGTCGTCCTCGCCGCTGCGGATTCGGGCGGCGGCGAGTGCGACCGCGTCGAGGCCGGAACCGCACTGCCGGTCCACGGTCACGCCGGGCACGTCGACGCCGAGCCCGGCGGCCAGGGATGCGATTCGTGCGGGGTCGCCGCCGGGGCCGAGGCAGTTGCCGAGGACGACGTCGTCCACCTGGTCCGGTGCCCCGGCGTCGCGCAGCGTCTCGAGCACTGCGGTGAGGACCGGTGCCGCGAGATCCGTCGTGGTCAGCCGGGAGAATCCGTGGCCGGCGTTGCCGATCGGTGTTCGACGTGGGGCCACGAGGACCGGCGCAGCAGCCTTGTATGCAGACCGACTCATGGCAACGAGTCTCTCACTCGGGCGCGGGCGATCTTTCCGCTGCCGGTGCGAGGTAGACGGTCGACGACGACCCATCGCCTCGGGACTGCTTCCTTCTGGAGTGCGGCGCGAGCACGGGCCTTGACGGAATCGAGGACGACCGGGTCGTCCAGTTCGAGGACGGCAGTCACCGTCGCCCCGAGGACCGTATGTGGTGTCCCGACGACCGCCGACGCGCGCACTCCGTCGATCGCGTCGAGCAGTCTTTCGACGTCCTCGGCGATGACCGTCGTGCCACCGACGTCGACGGCGGCGTCCCCTCGGCCGTGAACGACGAGTTCGCCGTCCGACCCGAGATCGGCCAGGTCCCCGACGCCGACCCATTCGTCGGCACCGAGAACGCGGTACGGCGACCTGACGTACAGCAGGCCGTCGCGGATCTCCGCGTCCACACCTGGAAGCAACCGCAGCGGCTCCGGGACCACGCGGGTAGCGACGAGCGACAGTTCGGCCGCCCCGTAGTACTCGACCACACGGAGATGTCGTCGATCGAATCGGTCGTTCCTGCCGGCTCCACTCCAGCCCTCGGCTGCCCCGGAATCGAAAGTCGTGCCTGCTACGACTGCGAGGCGCAGTTCCGGGGCGGTCTCGACGAGAGTTCGGAGGACCGCGGGCACTGCGTGAGCGACCGTCGCGCCACGCGGATCGTCGGTGACGCACGCACCGACCCACAGGGCGTGGACGGCGGCGAACAAGTGCATTGTCGCGTGCAACGGACCGGTGACGAGCACCCGGTCGGACCCGTCGATACCGGTGATGGAGGTGAACTCGTCGAAGCTGTCCGTCCAGGACCGCACGGTGCGAGCAAGCGGCCGAGGCCTACCCGTCGACCCGGACGTGCCGATCAGCAACCAGGCGTCCGCAGGCACGGACTGTCGATCGGGCCTGGCTGCAGGGTCCTCGACGTGCACCGCTCGGCCCTGCCTGGCTGCCGCGAACACGCAGATCAACGCATCGGGAACAGCGAGTTCCGACGCGTCGTGTGCCGAGTGTTCGTGAAGACGAGGTGCGGGCCAGGCGTCGACCGCGGCGTCGAACTCCGCGTAGGTCAGCCGGGTGCCTGCCCAGTCGATCGCAAGAGCGTCCGCGGCGTGCGGCAACTTCACGTGTGGACGATGCCCGGGTACGCCCGGTGAACACTCTTCGCGACGACGGTGGCGATGACGACCTTGACGAGGTCACCGGGCACGAAGGCGAAGTTGGTGGAGACGGCGGCCCACACACTCAGGTCCGTGCGCAGCAGCAAGCCGATGGTCCCGAAGATGTAGACGACGACGATGCCGCCGATCGCGTTGGCGAGCAGTCCGAGCACGACGGGGTACTTCGGCAGGATCCGTACGGTCAGCAACCCGATCACGAAGACGGCAGGTATCCAGCCGACGAGGTAGCCGGCGCTCGGCCCTGCCAGCGCGGTGAGCCCGGTGCGTCCGCCCGAGAGCAGCGGCAGCCCGATCAGGGTCAACGCGATGAACACTGCTACCGCGATGACGCCTTTGCGTGGTCCGAGAACGGCGCCCGCCAGGATGACACCGAGGGTCTGCAGCGTGATCGGAACACCACTGAAGCCGACCGTGATGGCCCCGGCGAGTCCGAGAGCTGCGATGAGCGCAGCGAACACGGCGACCTGCGCCATGTCTCTCGCGGAGACGTGAAACCTCGAACCCGCCACCGGTGACTCCTGTACGCCTTCGGAACCTGACATGACCACTCCTCGTGATGCAAACTTGAACGGCGTTCAAGGTAGCAGGTCGACGAGGGTGGCGACACGCGCGTCCCTACGACGGGTTCGCAGCGAACCGTGCGAGTTCGGTGCTGACCACCTCCGGCAGCCCGTTGTTCTGGGTGCGTGCAGCCGTCAGCACGTCGAGGTGGTTGTACCCCTGCACAACGATCGGACGGTCGCCAGGGTGACCGGAGGGAGGGAGCTCGATCCCGCCGGTCCCCTGCAGAGTGAGGATTGGATTGCGGTGCACTCCGTCACGGTGCAGGCGATGCTCGCGAATGGCCGTCGAACTCGACTGCGCCAGGTCTGTGCTCAATTTCGTGGGAAAGTACCACTCGGTGAAGTCGAGCGGCGGCTCGGCGAGACTGCGCGCCAGCTGTGAAATCGACGTGACCTCGCTGCTGGAATCGGTGTAACGCGCGGTCTGCGGCGAGCTGTCGAGCGAGTCGTAATCGTTCCAGGTGTACACGGTGTTCGGGTCGCCGTAGAGCGCAGGGGCCGCCTTCTTCGCGTCACCGAGTGCACTCCCGACCACCGGCAGGTTCTCCATTCCCGGCAACGTCGGAAATGCTTTGTCGACCACAGGTTGTGCACCGATGAACCCGACACTGGCCTGCAGGAAGCCGAACGGCTGTGAATTGTCGTCGAGCAACGCACCCAGGACAGCGTCGTTCGTGGCGTACAACGTGCGTACCGACGGATTCCCGGTGGTTGCCATGAGTGCGTCCTTCGACAGCAGCGCCCTCAATGTCGCGTCGATGTTGACGTTGTTCGGCAACACGTTCACCAGATCGTTCACACCGCCCGGGTCCAGCCTCGCCGCTACTCCGGCCATCGCGAGCAAATTGGTGGTCTCGGGATTGATGACGGCGGGCAGCGCGAGAACCGGAAGCGCACTGTCCACGAGGCCTGTGAGATCCGCAATCGGATCGGCAACAGCCGCAGGCAGATCGAGATCCGGGATTCCGCGAACAAGTGGCGGGGTGCCGGCCTTGACGATGGTGTCGAGGGCGAAGTAGCCGCCGCACTGGTTGTAGCCGGCGTCGTCGAGTGTTTCAGGATTTCCGTCGAAGTCCCATTCGGCGAAGTACCCGGTGACGAACCCGCCGAGCGAGTGGCCACCACACAACACTTTCTCTTTACGAAGCTTCTGATCCGGCAGTTCGAAGCGCAACAGATCGTACTGGTCACGCACTGTCTGCTCGATGCCTTGATTCGACAACCACGCAGTGCGGTCACCGTCCGCGAAACCGTCGAAGGTTCGGCCGTCGATCTCCGCGCCACCGTAGTAGTAATCGGTGGCCGTCTCGAGGTTGCCGGTTGCCAGCGCCGCCCGGGTACCGGTGTGATCCTCCAGGCAGTTCGACCGACGATCGAGCGCCCAGAACTCGACGTACGATCCTTGCGCGGCGGCAGCCGACACGGTGTTTCCGGCGACCGACTCGAACGCGCTCGCGCCCTCGAAGATGCCGGGCTGAGCGACGAGGATGCGGTCGGCGTCGGCGGATTCGGTGGGGCCGTCGACGGACTTCCACCGCAGATAGGACAGGGTGTCGCACTCCGGTGGATGAGGCAACGCGTCGGGCGGCAGCGGCGCGAACACCGAGACCACCGACGCCTCCACCTCCGTGACGGGCGAACTCGACACCACCGGCGTCTCGCTCCTGCGCTCGGCGCCCGACACCCCAGGCACCGCTCCCGCCGGACTGCCTACGACAACCAGCAGAACCGCAGCAACAACTGTCGTCACCGAACTACGCACGAGATTCCCCCCTCGACACGATCCACCCCTGATCGAGTGACAATGTAGACCGAGCGCGGCTCGCGCGGGCCGATACGGTGGTATCCATGACGCGCACCCTCGTCCTGATGCGACACGGCAAGTCCGGCTACCCCGACGGTGTTCCCGACCACGATCGTCCGCTCGCCGAGCGAGGAGAGCGTGAAGCGGCGCTCGGTGGCCAGTGGATAATCTCGGACGTCGGCACGGTCGACGCAATCCTGTGTTCGACGGCCACCCGCACCCGCGAGACCCTCGTCGCGACGGGAATCGAGGCCCCCGTGACCTTCGAGGAGCGCATCTACGGCGCGTCACCAGACGAGATCATCGACGAGATCGCTCTGACCGACGACGCAGTGCACACACTCCTCGTCGTCGGGCATGCCCCCGGGATCCCGTTCACGGCACTGGAATTGGCCGAAGCCGACGGGTCCGAAGCCGCTATCGAGATCGGCAGGAAGTTCCCGACGTCGGCGATCGCCGTTCTGACATTCGACACGTCGTGGGCCGAGATCGGCCGTGGTACCGGGGTATTGACCCGGTACCACGTTCCCCGCTAGCGCGCGTCAGCTCTTGAGCTTGGCGGCCACGAAACCGACGACGCCGAGAGCAATCAACAACAGCAGCGCGGTACCGAAACCGGCGAGCCACCACACCACGGCGAACACCACGAGGGCAGGCGCTGCGGCGATCAGGGCGATGCCCGGGTTCTCGCGAACCGTCTCGAGTGCCGTCTGCGCATGAACGCGATCGATCTTCTTGCCAGCCATGGGGAACCTCCCTGTGTCGCGGACGTCCGAGGCGAGTCCGTTATGCCGTGTTCTCCACAGTAGCGCGCATCGGCTGTGCGCCGCCGCAGCACAGAAAGACCTAGCGGGACAGCGAACGCACCAGGTGGATCAGCGCCGCGTCGGCCTGCCACAGTGCATCCCTGTCGTACGTCGACGTCGACGCGAGGATCTCGTCGGCGCCCGTCCGGTCGATCAGCTTGTCCAGCTGGGACGCAACCTCGTCCGGAGTTCCGTGGACACCTGTCGCGATGGACCGCTCGATGCGCTCTCGCGTCCGTGGCGGCGCCGAATCCACATCGATGTCCGACGGCGACATCAACGGTGGGAATTCTCCGGTCCGCCGGGACTGCGCCATGGCCCATGCCTCGGGCAGCACCAGTTCACGCGCCCGCTCGGCACTGTCGGCGATGGTGATGTCCAGCGAAACAACCACTGTCGGTTCGGGATTGGACTCGGTCGGCTGGAAGCGACGTCGGTACACCTCGATCGCCGACGCGTCACCCTTCAGGATCGGTCCACCCACCACCACCGGCAACCCGGCACGAGCCGCGATCGCCAGACCTTGACCCGTTGCGAGTACGAACAGCGGGGGTGCCACCGTCGCCGGCCGCACCGTCACCGGGCCCGACCCGTCGAGATACCGCCGTAGCTCGTCCAGATCGTCCTCGAACGTATCCGCGGCGCCGGTGCGAAGCGCATCGCGCACGGGACCGGTGAATCCCAACGAACGCCCGACCCCGGCGTCGACACGTCCTGGATACAACGCCTCGAGCATCGCGAACTGCTCGGCCACGACGAACGGCTGATGGTTGGGCAGCATCACCCCGCCCGACCCGAGGCGAATGGTCGACGTCCTGGCACCGATCGCCGCGAGCAGCACCGGAGGAGCTCCGCTCGCGATACCGGGGACACCGTGGTGCTCAGCGACCCAGAATCGGTGGAAGCCGAGCTGCTCCGCGTGGACAGCACGTTCGATCGTCGCCGTCAGCGCAGCAGCGTCCGGCGACCCCAGACGGGTTCGAGAACGATCGAGAACGGAGACGCGCACACTCACGCCAACCAGTATCGCGTCGGGCATATTTCGTACGGGATTTCAGTCACCGAAGAGGACCGTTTCTGTCCGCGATCGGGTTCAGAATGATCGGCATGGACATCAAACTCGAACTCGTCATCATTCCCGTCTCCGACGTCGACCGCGCGAAGGACTTCTACGTGAAGATCGGATTCAACGCCGATCACGACTCGAGTCCCACCGAGGACATCAGGTTCGTGCAGCTGACTCCCCCGGGATCCGCCTGCTCCATCGCCGTCGGACGCGGCATCACCGACGCCGCCCCCGGCAGCGTCGAAGGACTCCAGGTGGTCGTCGCCGACGCGGAGGAAGCTCGAGCACACCTCATCGACGCCGGACTCGACATCGACCCCGTCGTCGACATGGGCTGGGGCAAGTTCGTGTTCTTCGCGGACCCCGACGGAAACAAGTGGGCCGTCCAGCAGCTGCCACAGTATTGAGGCCCCCGGCACGGCCGATCTGGAAATATCCCAAGGTCACGGACATCCGGTCGCTTTTCGGTGTCCGAATGAGGAACAATGGCCGGTGGTCGGGACGGACAGGGTTTAAGAACTGCAGGGGGCTACACACGTGAAGCGACGTCAACTGCTGCAACTGGCGGCAGCTGGAATCGCCGGATTGGCAGTACCGCCGCTCGCCTCGGCAGGTCGAGCCGGTGCCATTCCCATCGGGGTCGGGTCCATCCGTGGCCTCGTTCCCGAACTCTTCGCCGACCCCCCTCGCCCACCGGACCACTCCCCCGTCATCGTGATCGGATCCGGCTTCGGCGCCAGTGCTGCGGCGCTGCGCCTCGCCCAGTCCGGCACCGAGGTCACCGTCCTCGAACGTGGCCTGCGGTGGCCGCGTGACCCGTGGCGGGACATCTTCACCTCCGACATGACCGCCGACGGACGCGGCCTGTGGCGTCAGAGCTCGTTCACCAACATCACCGGACTACCCGTCGGGCCCGTCGATCACTTCGGTGGTGTCCTCGACACCACTCGCTTCGAGAACCTGTCGGTCTGGCGCGCCGCCGCAGTCGGCGGAGGTTCCGTCGTCTACACCGGCGTCACCATCGCACCGGATCGCCGATTCTTCGACATGTCCTTCGGTGGACGCCTATCCTACGACGAGATGGCAGGCACCTGGTACCCGAAAGCCCGGTCGATGCTGCTGCCGTCGCCGATCCCTGCCGACATCCTGGGCAGTCCCAACTTCGCGCACTCGCGCACATGGGACGACCATGCCCGACGAGCAGGCTTCACTCCCGAGGCCGTCGACGGCAACTGGAACTGGAACGTCGTCCGCGACGAGATCGCCGGCCGATCCCGCCCGTCGGCAACCGTCGGCGCCAGCACCTTCGGCAACTCCAACGGCGCCAAGCACGACCTCACCCAGAACTACATCCCGCAGGCCGAAGCCACCGGCAATGCACTCGTCGCTCACAGCCACGAGGTCGCGTCCATCGGCACCGAATCCGGTGGCCGATACCGCGTCGAGGTACGCCGAGTCGATCCCGAGGGCAACGTACTCGAAACGCGCACCCTGACATGCGACAAGCTGGTACTCGGCGCCGGATCCATCGGCACCACCGAACTGTTGCTGCGCGCACAGGCCACCGGCGCACTGGGTAACCTCAACGAATTCGTCGGACGCGGGTGGGGGACCAACGGCGACGCCTCCATGACCCGATCTCTGGGCCCCGCGGCCGGAGTCCCCCAGGCCGCGCCGTGCGCGTCACGCATCGTCGACGATTCCGGCCTACCCCTGACCGTCGAGAACTGGTACGTGCCCGGAGTCCCGTGGGATCTCGGGTTCATCGGATCCCTCGGGATGACGATCGACCCGCTGCGCGCCAACTTCAGTTACAACTCGGCCACCGACTCGATGTCACTGTCCTGGCCCAAGGGCGGCAGCCGAGACACCGTGGAAGCACTACGCGCAGTACAGAACCGGATGGCCGAAGCAGGCGGCACCGTCGTCTCCGCCGAGCCGTTCACCCGCGATGTCGACGACACCTTCACCGCCCACCCCCTCGGCGGCGCAGTCATCGGCGACGTCACCGACTCCTACGGCCGCGTCAAGGGACACGACGGCGTGTACGTCGTCGACGGCGCCCTCATCCCGGGCAGCACGGGCGCCGCCAACCCTTCGCTGACCATCACGGCGTTGGCCGAGCGCAACATCGCCCGGATCATCGCCGACGGGCGGTAGAGCGGCTCCGCCGCCCGTGCCGCTCAACCCAGTTGGATCTCCGGGCGACCGTCCGGAACGGTGACCGTCGTCGCCGTCCGGACGGCAGCCCCGGGCGTCGACACCGCATCGAGAACCCGTACCTCCGAACGCCATTCACCCGGAGTGAGCGTCGACCGCAGGTAACCGCGACGCGCATTGCCGTACTTCACGTGGGGCGAGCCGTTCGCGATCGCCGCACCCGTCGTGTCCACGTCGGCGCCGTCCTTGCCCGACGCGATCGACGTCGTCGCGATCTCGACACCCACCACCGGAGACGCCTGATCCTGGTAGTCCCGCCGGAGTTCCGACACGATCGTGCGATGGATGTCGCCGACGATCGACGCGACATTCGTCGTCCCGCGCTCCCGTGCGCCGTCGAGAATCCGATGACGGGACGCCTCGTATCCGCTCCACGGATCCATTCCGACCTTGCGATCGCCGTCCAAGCCCTGCGCTAGATCCGAGATGACCGTCTGGTGCGCAAGGAAATTCCACTTCGACGGCGACGCGAAACCGTCGAGAATCCACTTCTCCTGCTCGGCGCCGGTGATGGTGCGCGACGGATCGGCCGTCTCCGCGTTCTGCGCGTGTTCCTTGTCTCCGTTGGCCTGGTCGCTGCGGTACTGCCTCGTGTCCAGCACCGAGAAGTCCACGAGGTCGCCGAAACTCAGACGGCGGTAGACCTTCATGTCCGGGCCCTGCGGCTTCAGACTGGCCCGCACCGGAGTGTTCTCCCACCATGCCTTGAACGCATCGGCCCTCCTGTTCAGGAACAGCACCGGATCGTCGTCGTCCTGACTGATCTGCGAAGCCCAGTTGTTGTCCACTTCGTGATCGTCGAACGCCGACACGAACGGCGCCGACGCATGCGCTGCCGCCAAGTTCTCGTCGGCCTTGTACATCGCGTACCGGTCACGATAGTCGCTGAGCTGCATGGTTTCTCGGCTCGCGGACTCCGGCCTCGGTCGACCGGCCCTGGCACCCTCGTCCTTGACCGCGTACTCGTAGATGTAATCCCCGAGGAAGAACACGACGTCGAGGTTCGACGCCGCCAGATCCGCGTAGGCACCGAAGTACCCGTCCTCCCACTTCTGGCACGACGCCCACCCGAAATCGAGCCTGGCCAGCGGCTGCCCGGCGGCCGGCGCAGTCTTCGTCCGACCGACCGCACTGGCGTGCGGGCCGACCAGGAACCGGTAGAAGTACTCGCGTGCAGGCTCGAGGCCACGCACATCCACGTGGACGGACCACCCGTCGAACTCCGTCGCGAGTTCGACGCCCTGCGCCGTCACCCGGGTGAAGCGTTCGTCGGCCGCGATCTGCCACTGCACCGGCACCACACCCGGCGTCATACCACCGGCAGGCGCGAACGGATCCGTGGCGAGTCTCGTCCACAGCACCACCGAATCCGGCAGAGGATCACCGGACGCGACCCCGAGGCGGAACGGATAGCTGCTGGGCGTTCCCGACTGCGCACTCGCCGTGGCGGGGTTCAGTTCCGGAGCGAACGCCAACGCCCCGACCAGCGCACTCCACGTCAGAAACTGTCGCCTCGTCGCCCCTCCTCGCAGAGAGATGTCCCGTCCGATGTTCACGTCTCGTTGCCCCATCCTCCGAGGCTCTCTCGTGGGCACGAACTGGACTTGTCGGGCGTCCGACATTTCGATGAACGCGGACTGTCGGTGTCCGCAATACCGTGCATTCTGGACTCATGACATCACTCGATCGCACAGGATCCCAGATCGACCACTTGAACTTCGGCGTCCACGATCTCGCGGCCAGCGCGGAGTTCTACAGTGCAGCCCTCGAACCGTTGGGCATCACCGAGATCATGCGAGTGCCGGTCGGACCCGATCAGCTCGCGATGATCGCGTTCGGTTGGGCCGCGGTGAAACCGTTCTTCTGGATCGTCGACGCACCAGGCTCACGGATCGGTCCGCACACACACTTGGCCTTCAGTGCACCGGACCGGGCGACGGTCGACGCGTTTCACGTGGCCGCACTCGCGGCCGGTGCCACCGAACTCAGGGCTCCCGGGTTGCAGCCGGAGTACCACGCGACCTACTACGGTTCGTTCGTACGCGATCTCAACGGCATCGATCTCGAAGCCGTCTGCCACCACGGCTGAGAACACGGCTGGGAACACGCAAAAGCCCCGCACCCAATCGGATGCGGGGCTCTTGCTGTGAGTCCTAGCGGTATTCGTTGGAGAAACCGTAGTCGTCGAGCGGCACTGCGGCGCCGGTGTTCTGGCCGAAGCCGTCCGGGCTGTAGTACTGATCGTCGTACGACGGCACTGCGTATGCCGCAGCACGTGCCTCCTCGGTGGGCTGCACCTGGATGTTCCGGTACCGGTTGATGCCGGTACCAGCCGGGATGAGCTTACCGATGATGACGTTCTCCTTGAGACCGATGAGCTTGTCGCTGCGGGTGTTGATAGCCGCATCGGTAAGCACACGAGTGGTCTCCTGGAAGGACGCTGCCGACAGCCACGAGTCGGTGGCCAGCGACGCCTTGGTGATACCCATCAGGACCGGACGTCCGGCTGCGGGCTCGCCACCCTCGGCGACGACACGACGGTTCGACGCCTCGAACTCGCTGCGCTCGGTCAGAGAACCGGGCAGGAATTCGGTGGAGCCGGAGTCGATGATCGTCACGCGACGGAGCATCTGGCGCACGATCGTCTCGACGTGCTTGTCGTGGATCGACACACCCTGACTGCGGTAGACCTCCTGGACCTCGTTCACCAAGTGAATCTGGACCTGGCGAGGACCCATCACGCGCAGCACCTCGTGCGGATCGGCAGCACCTTCCATGAGCTGCTGGCCGACCTCGACGTGGTCACCGTCCGCCAGAAGGCGCTCGGTGCCGTCGTCGTGCTTGAAGACGCGCAGACGCTGACGCTTGGAGAGCTTGTCGTAGACAACCTCTTCGCCGCCGTCGTCCGGGATGATGGTGATCTTGTAGAAACGATCGCCGTCCTCGAGCTGGATGCGTCCCGACACGTCCGCGATAGGAGCCTTGCCCTTCGGCACACGTGCCTCGAACAGCTCCGTCACACGAGGCAGACCACCGGTGATGTCATCTCCGGCGACACCACCCTGGTGGAAGGTACGCATGGTCAGCTGGGTACCGGGCTCACCGATCGACTGTGCGGCGACGATACCGACGGCCTCACCGATGTCGACGAGCTTGCCGGTGGCCATCGAACGGCCGTAGCAGGTAGCGCAGACGCCGGTGCCGGTGGTGCAGGTGAGCACCGAACGGACCTTGACCTCGGTGATGCCGGCCTCGATCAGAGCATCGATGGCAGGATCGCCGACGTCGTGTCCACGAGCGACGATGATGTTGCCGTTCTCGTCGACCGCGTCCGTGGCCAGCGTGCGAGCACGTGTGCTGGTCTCCACGTGTGCGTCGCGGATCATCGTGCCGTCGGCGAGCTTCTCGGCGATGGTCGTGACGATTCCGCGCTCGGTGCCACAGTCGACCTCGCGAACGATGACGTCCTGCGACACGTCGACGAGACGACGCGTCAGGTAACCCGAGTCGGCGGTACGAAGCGCCGTGTCGGCCAGACCCTTACGAGCACCGTGCGTGTTGATGAAGTACTCGAGGACCGTCAGGCCTTCCTTGAAGGAAGACTTGATCGGACGCGGGATGAACTCACCCTTCGGGTTGGTCACCAGACCCTTCATGCCGGCGAGCGACCGCACCTGAGTCATGTTTCCGGCTGCGCCGGACTTCACGATCATCGGGATGGGGTTGTCGTCGGGGAAGTGCGCCTCCATGGCCTTACCGACCTGCTCGGTCGCGTCCTGCCAGATCTTGACCAACGCAGAGTTGCGCTCGACCTTGTCGAGTGCGCCACGCTGGTACTTCTTCTCGATCTGATCGGCCTGAGCCTCGAAGGTCTCCATGATCTGCGGCTTCTCCGGCGGCACGAGGACGTCGGAGATCGAGATGGTGACACCCGAACGCGTGGCCCAGTAGAAGCCTGCGTCCTTCAGCTTGTCGACAGTCTGTGCGACGACGATCATCGGGTAACGCTCGGCGAGATCGTTGATGATGGTCGACTGACGCTTCTTCGGCATCTGCTCGTTGACGAACGGGTAGTCCGCCGGGAGCAGCTCGTTGAAGATGACACGTCCCAGAGTGGTTTCCGCGGTCCATGCATCGCCGCGGTTCCAGCCGTTCGGGAACAGCTCGGCCTCGAGGTCCAGCGGCGGACGCTGGTTCGTCAGACGAACCTTGATCTGCGACTGCACCCGAAGAGCGCCACGGTCCACTGCCATCTGAGCCTCGGCAGGCGACGAGTACGCACCGAACTCCGGCTCGTCGGTCTTGGCATCGACGCGCTCGCCCACAGCACCCGCGTCGAGACGCGTGAGGTGGTACAGACCCGTCACCATGTCCAGACGCGGCATGGCGAGCGGACGGCCCGAGGCCGGCGAGAGGATGTTGTTCGAGGACAGCATCAGGATGCGTGCCTCGGCCTGAGCCTCGGCCGACAGCGGAAGGTGGACAGCCATCTGGTCACCGTCGAAGTCGGCGTTGAACGCCTCACACACGAGCGGGTGGAGCTGGATGGCCTTGCCCTCGACGAGCTGCGGCTCGAACGCCTGGATGCCCAACCGGTGCAGGGTAGGTGCACGGTTCAGCAGCACGGGGTGCTCGCCGATGACCTCTTCGAGAACGTCCCACACCTGCGGACGCTGACGCTCGACCATGCGCTTGGCCGACTTGATGTTCTGCGCGTGGTTGAGATCCACCAGACGCTTCATCACGAACGGCTTGAACAGCTCGAGAGCCATCAGCTTCGGCAGACCACACTGGTGCAGCTTCAGCTGCGGGCCGACGACGATGACCGAACGGCCCGAGTAGTCGACACGCTTACCGAGGAGGTTCTGGCGGAAACGACCCTGCTTGCCCTTGAGCAGATCGGACAGCGACTTCAGCGGACGGTTACCCGGTCCGGTGACCGGACGTCCACGACGGCCGTTGTCGAACAGTGCGTCGACCGACTCCTGCAGCATCCGCTTCTCGTTGTTGACGATGATCTCGGGAGCACCGAGGTCGATCAGTCGCTTGAGGCGGTTGTTACGGTTGATGACACGGCGGTACAGGTCGTTGAGGTCGGACGTCGCGAAACGTCCACCGTCGAGCTGCACCATCGGACGAAGCTCCGGCGGGATGACCGGGACGGCGTCGAGAACCATGCCCATCGGCGAGTTGCGGCCGGCCTGGAACGCGGCGACGACCTTCAGACGCTTCAGAGCGCGCAGCTTCTTCTGGCCCTTGCCGCTGCGGATGGTCTCGCGCAGGTTCTCGGCCTCGGCGTCGACGTCGAAGTTCTGCATGAGCTTCTGGATCGACTCGGCACCCATGGCACCGGTGAAGTACTCGCCGTACCGGTCGATGAGCTCGCGGTAGATGAGCTCGTCGACGATCAGCTGCTTCGGAGCCAGCTTGGTGAAGGTGTTCCAGATCTCCTCGAGACGATCCAGCTCACGCTGCGCGCGGTCACGGAGCTGACGCATCTCACGCTCGCCGCCGTCCTTGACCTTGCGACGGACGTCGGACTTGGCGCCCTCCGCCTCGAGCTCGGCGATGTCGGCTTCGAGCTTCTGAGCGCGTGCCTCGAGGTCGGCGTCACGCTGATCGGCGACAGCCTTCTTCTCGACCTCCATCTCGGCCTCGAGCGTCGAGAGCTCGTTGTGGCGGAGCTCGTCGTCGACCGTGGTGATGACGTAGGCAGCGAAGTAGATGATCTTCTCGAGATCCTTCGGTGCCAGGTCGAGCAGGTAACCGAGGCGTGACGGAACACCCTTGAAGTACCAGATGTGGGTGACCGGAGCGGCCAGTTCGATGTGGCCCATGCGCTCACGACGCACCTTGGCGCGAGTGACCTCGACGCCGCAGCGCTCACAGATGATGCCCTTGAAGCGGACGCGCTTGTACTTGCCGCAGTAGCACTCCCAGTCCCGGGTGGGGCCGAAGATCTTCTCGCAGAAGAGGCCGTCCTTCTCGGGCTTGAGCGTGCGGTAGTTGATGGTCTCCGGCTTCTTGACCTCGCCGTAGGACCAATTGCGGATGTCCTCCGCGGTCGCGAGACCGATGCGGAGTTCATCGAAGAAGTTGACGTCGAGCACGTAACTTCCTTTCCCCGTGATGGGTGTTGTGCTGTGCGAATCAGATCAAGTCGATCGCCCCGTGGGCCCACCTGCTGCGTGTCGGCAGTGCGGTGAGGCCCACGGGACCGAGAAATCTACTGCGCGAGGTCGTCGACGGTGGCAGCTTCGTTGCGGGAGAGGTTGATTCCCAGGTTGGCTGCGGCACGCTCGAGGTCCTCGTCGTCACCGTCGGCCATCGTGATGGCTGCGCCGTCCGAGGACAGCACCTCCACGTTGAGGCACAGCGACTGGAGCTCCTTGAGGAGCACCTTGAAGGACTCGGGAATACCGGGCTCCGGGATGTTCTCGCCCTTGACGATGGCCTCGTACACCTTCACGCGGCCGACGACGTCGTCCGACTTGATGGTGAGGAGCTCCTGCAGCGTGTAGGCAGCGCCGTACGCCTGCATTGCCCAGCACTCCATCTCACCGAAGCGCTGACCACCGAACTGAGCCTTACCACCGAGGGGCTGCTGCGTGATCATCGAGTACGGCCCGGTCGAACGAGCGTGGATCTTGTCGTCGACCAAGTGGTGCAGCTTGATGATGTACATGTAGCCCACCGACACCGGGTACGGGAACGGCTCGCCGGAACGACCGTCGAACAACGTGGCCTTTCCGTCCGGGCCGACCATCTGCACGCCGTCACGGTTGGGGATGGTGCTCTCGAGCAGACCAGCGAGCTGATGCTCCTTGGCGCCGTCGAACACCGGGGTGGCGATGTTGCTGTCGGCAGGAGCAGCCAGCATCTCCTCCGGCAGACGCTCGGCCCAATCGGGCTTCGTGCCGTCGGTGGCGACCTGGACGTTCCATCCGGTCTTGCCGATCCATCCCAGGTGCGTCTCGAGAACCTGACCGATGTTCATACGACGCGGAACACCGTGGGTGTTCAGGATGATGTCGATCGGGGTGCCGTCGGGCAGGAACGGCATGTCCTCCTGCGGGAGGATCTTGCCGATGACGCCCTTGTTTCCGTGGCGGCCAGCGAGCTTGTCGCCGTCCTGGATCTTGCGCTTCTGCGCGACGTACACGCGAACGAGCTCGTTGACGCCGGGAGGCAGATCGTCGTCGTCCTCGCGTGAGAACACGCGAATGCCGATGACCTTTCCGCTCTCGCCGTGAGGAACCTTGAGCGACGTGTCGCGAACCTCGCGCGCCTTCTCACCGAAGATCGCGCGCAGCAGGCGCTCTTCCGGGGTCAGCTCGGTCTCGCCCTTCGGCGTGACCTTTCCGACGAGGACGTCACCGTCACGAACCTCGGCACCGATACGGATGATGCCGCGCTCGTCGAGGTCGGCGAGGACCTCGTCGGAGACGTTGGGGATGTCGCGAGTGATCTCCTCGGCACCGAGCTTGGTGTCGCGGGCATCGATCTCGTGCTCCTCGATGTGGATCGAGGTGAGGACGTCCTCTTCCACGAGGCGCTGCGACAGGATGATCGCGTCCTCGTAGTTGTGGCCTTCCCACGGCATGATCGCGAGCAGCAGGTTCTTGCCGAGCGCCATCTCACCGTTCTCGGTGCACGGGCCGTCGGCGAGGACCTGACCGGACTCGACGCGCTGACCCTCGTCCACGATCGGACGCTGGTTGGCGCACGTGCCCTGGTTGGAGCGCGCGAACTTACGCATGCGGTAGGTCTTGCGGCTTCCGTCGTCGGCCATGACCGTGACGTAGTCCGCGGAGACCTCTTCGACGACACCGGTCTTCTCGGTGATGACGACGTCACCGGCGTCGACGGCAGCACGCAGTTCCATGCCCGTTCCGACGATCGGCGACTCGCTCCGCACCAGCGGAACAGCCTGACGCTGCATGTTCGCGCCCATCAGGGCACGGTTGGCGTCGTCGTGCTCGAGGAACGGAATCATCGCGGTCGCGACCGACACCATCTGACGAGGCGACACGTCCATGTAGTCGATGTCCGAGGACGAGACGAACTCGACCTCTCCACCCTTACGACGGACCAGAATCTTGTCCTCGGTGAAGTGGCCGCCTGCATCGACAGGCGAGTTGGCCTGCGCGAGCGTGTGGCGATCCTCTTCGTCCGCGGTCAGGTAGTCGACCTCGTCGGTGACCTGTCCGTCGACGACCTTGCGGTACGGCGTCTCGATGAAACCGAACGGGTTGACCCGTGCGTACACCGACAGCGAACCGATCAGGCCGATGTTCGGGCCTTCAGGGGTCTCGATGGGGCACATACGGCCGTAGTGCGACGGGTGAACGTCACGAACCTCGAGGCCTGCACGCTCACGCGACAGACCACCGGGGCCGAGGGCCGACAGACGACGCTTGTGCGTCAGACCCGACAGCGGGTTGTTCTGGTCCATGAACTGCGACAGCTGGGAGGTTCCGAAGAACTCCTTGATCGCGGCGACGACGGGACGAATGTTGATCAGGGTCTGCGGCGTGATCGCCTCGACGTCCTGAGTGGTCATACGTTCACGAACGACGCGCTCCATGCGGGACAGGCCCACGCGGATCTGGTTCTGGATCAGCTCGCCGACGGTACGGAGACGACGGTTGCCGAAGTGGTCGATGTCGTCGACCTCGACGGGAACCTCGACGCCGTCCGGCGCCGTCATCGAGGTGTCACCTGCGTGCAGACGCACCAGGTACTCGATGGTGGCGACGATGTCTTCCTCGGTGAGGGTCGACGCAACGATCGGCTGGCCCGAGTTCAGGCCCAGCTTCTTGTTGATCTTGTAGCGGCCCACGCGAGCGAGGTCGTAGCGCTTGTCCTTGAAGAACAAGTTCTCCAGCAGAGTCTGCGCCGACTCCTTCGTGGGCGGCTCGCCCGGACGCAACTTGCGGTAGATGTCGAGGAGAGCCTCGTCGGTACCGGCGGTGTTGTCCTTCTCGAGCGTCGCCATGAGGATCTCGGAGAAGCCGAAGCGCTCCGTGATCTGCTCGGTGGACCAGCCGAGAGCCTTCAGCAGCACCGTGACGGGCTGGCGACGCTTGCGGTCGATACGAACACCGACCGTGTCGCGCTTGTCGACGTCGAACTCGAGCCATGCACCGCGGCCAGGAATGACCTTGACGCTGTGCAGGTCCTTCTCCGTCGTCTTGTCGATCGAGTGATCGAAGTAGACGCCGGGCGAACGGACGAGCTGCGAGACGACGACGCGCTCGGTTCCGTTGATGATGAAGGTGCCCTTGTCGGTCATCATGGGGAAATCACCCATGAACACCGTCTGGCTCTTGATCTCGCCGGTGTTGTTGTTGATGAACTCGGCAGTGACGAACAGCGGAGCCGCGTACGTCATGTCCTTGTCCTTGCACTCGTCCTGCGAGGCCTTGACCTCGTCGAACCGTGGGTCGGAGAAGGAAAGAGACATCGAACCCGAGAAATCCTCGATCGGAGAAAGTTCGGTGAGGATGTCTTCGAGACCACCGGAGACATTGCTGTCCCCGCGCGCGGCGGCACGGTCACGCCAACTCTGCGCGCCTACCAGCCATTCGAAAGAGTCCGTCTGTACATCGAGGAGACCGGGTACCTCCAACGGTTCGCGAATGTTCGCGAACGAAACCCTCCTCGGGGCTCCCGGTGTTCCGACAACTGCCTTGGTCTGGCTAGAGACTGCCAAGATGCGTCCTTCCAGCACCTCACGCGGGCCGCTCGTGCAGTGCGACCGCCGCTGTATCTGCTTGCTTCAATGTGGGGCGAATTCGCTGGTCACAACCAGACCGAATCCCCACTGCAATCTCTTCGAAGTAACACTTCGCAGACACGGCAATCGAGAGGTGGACAGGAGGCAGCCAGCGCAACGTCCAAAGGTACCCCAAATGTGCGCAGGGCGCAACAGGGGCATCAAAAGTAGCACCCGAGCCAAGAACCGGCGTCGCCTTCGAACACGGCGTGTCGCGGTCGAGCAATCGTCTTCCACGATCGCTTCGGGGTGCCTTCGTCAGGACAAGAGTGACCCCTGCGCGCCCCGGCGTCAAGAGGAACAACCGTCGACTTTCGTACCCACTGCCCGTTTCACAACCATCCCGATCGGTCCGTTCACACCCTCGCCCGCCCCCGCCCAGCCCCGCCCGCCGACGTCTGACCGAACGTGACGTTCGGTCACTCCAAGTGACCGAACGCCACGTTCGCTCCCCCAGGGGCACGAGTCGGACTCGTCGGAAATGCCGACCCGGCCACCTGCCGCCGACACATGCACACCATCCGACCGACACTCCCCGCTCGATCACGCGGCACATGTGCACCCTCGGAATGACCGAACGTGCCGTTCAGTCACTCCAAGTGACCGAACGCCACGTTCGGTCCGGAAAACCAGGGCGCCGGGGCACGCGGAGGGGAAAGCTGGAAATCCACTGAACGACAAACGGTTCCGCGCCTAGTTATCGAAAACTGCTCACCATCACAAGTTTTCGTCGTTCGCGACCATCGAACACTCGCGACCAGGGTTCGGGACACACTGTTGAAAACTGGACCTTGTCATCGGCCATTGAGACAGCGAAGACCGCGCGCTCGCAATTGATTTCCCTATGGCGGTTGTCGGTGGAGTCTGCTTATATTTCACCCAGCACGGAGATCGGACCGCACATCGACGGCGTTCTCCGTGCTCGACGGCGTTTCGGGGGGCGTCTGTTCGGGGGTGCGGGTGTTGTCCGTGCGCTCTCGGGAGCCGTCCATGGTCTGGTCGACACTGTATCGGGGGAGAATCATGGTCGAGATTGCGATTGTCGGTATCGGTTGCAGGTTCCCGGGCGGAGTTCACGATGGGCAGAGTTTCTGGGACTTCATGGTCTCCAAGGGCGACGGCATCGTGGACATTCCTGCGGACAGGTGGAATGCGGACAGGTTCTACGACCCCGATCCGGATGCTCCAGGCCGCATGTACACGCGCAAGGGCGGTTTTCTGACGCAGTCGCTGTGGGATTTCGATTCGGAGTTCTTCGGCATCTCTCCGCGTGAGGCTGCGGTCACCGATCCGCAGCAACGGTTGCTGCTCGAGGTCGCGTGGGAGGCTCTCGACGACGCCGGCCATGCCGGACGGGTGTCGGGTGAATCGATCGGTGTGTACGTCGGCGGTTTCACCAACGACTCTGCGGGACTGCGGGGTTCGCAGATGGGCAGGGCCTTCATCAATGCACACAGCGCGACCAGTTCGTCGCACACGCTGTTGTCCAACCGTATTTCCTATGCGCTGGACCTGGTGGGTCCGTCGATGACGATCGACACCGCGTGTTCGTCGTCGCTGGTCGCGGTGCACGAGGCCGTGCGCGCGCTCGACCGTGGTGAATGCACGATGGCTCTCGTCGGCGGCGCCAACACGATGATCAGGCCGGAAACGTTCATTTCGATGTGCAAGGGCAGATTCCTCGCGTTCGACGGCCGTTCCAAATCGTTCGACGCCGCCGCGGACGGTTACGGCCGCGGCGAGGGCGCGGGCATGGTGCTGCTCCGCCCGCTCGCCGACGCGATCGCCGACAGCGACCGAATCTACTCGGTCATTCGGGGATCGGGCGTCAACCAGGACGGTCGCACCATCGCCATTCCCGTCCCCAATCCCGTGTCCCAGCGGGCACTGGCCGAGCGGGTCTGCGCCGAAGCCGGCATCGACCCAGCACAGGTCGGATACGTCGAGGCGCACGGAACCGGCACGTCCGTCGGTGATCCGCTCGAGATCGAAGCACTCGGTGGTGCGTACGGGTCGGTTCCCGGTCGGACGACGCCACTGGTCGTCGGGTCCGTCAAGGCGTCGATCGGGCACACGGAGGCCGCAGCGGGCATCGCCGGTCTCATCAAGAGTGCACTGTCCCTGCACCACGGCACCATCGTTCCTCAGGCGTGGCTGGACACACTGAATCCGGCAATTCCGTTCGACGACCTGGCAATTCGTATCCCCACCGAGGCCGAGCCGTTTCCCGAGGAGTACGACCGCCGCATCGTCGCGATCAACGGTTTCGGCTACGGCGGGACCAATGCTCACGTGCTGATGGACGCCGCTCCCGCCGCCCCGTCGGCCGCCCCATCGACCCGGACCGCGTCTCGCCCGGTCCGGATCTTCCCGCTCTCGGCGCGCACCGATGCCGCAGTCCGTGCCGTCGCGGCCTCCCTCGCCGACGCTCTGGACCGACTCGACGGCTCCGACGACGCGCTCGAGGCGTTCACCGCGGCTGCCTGGACCAGGCGTGCCCACCATCCCGTCCGCACCTCGGTGCACTACACCGACGCGCAGGATCTGACGACGAAGCTTCGGGACGTCGCGTCCGGGACCGGGCAGACGTCCCACGTCGTGGATGCCGACGGACGCGCGCCGGTCTTCGTGTTCAGCGGTATGGGTCCGCAGTGGTGGGGCATGGCTCGTGAACTACTGCTGGCAGGCGGAGAGTTCGCGCGCACGGCGAGCATCGTCGACGACGCGTTCATCGAGATCGCGGGGTGGTCGATCATCGAGGAGCTGAGCCGCGACGAGGAACACTCACGGGTGACCAACACCGAGGTAGCGCAGCCCGCCAACTTCCTCGTCCAGGTGTCTCTGGTCGCGGAGCTGAGAGCGTCGGGTATCGAACCGGAGACGGTCGTCGGGCACAGCGTGGGCGAGGTGAGTGCGGCATACGTCAGCGGTGCCCTCAGCCTGCACGACGCGTTGCTGGTCAGCTGCCATCGCGCCAGGCTGCAGGCGACGACCGCAGGGACGGGGTCGATGTTGGCGGTCGGCCTGTCCGAGGCCGACGCGTTGGCCTACCTCGCCGAAGCAGGCAAGGACATGGTGGAGCACGTGTCGATCGCAGCGATCAACAGTCCTACCGCGGTGACGTTGGCCGGTGACGCCGAGCACCTGACCGAGTTGGCCGAAAGCCTCACCGAGGGAGGGTTCTTCGCCAAACGTCTGCAGGTCGAGGTGCCGTACCACAGTCATCTGATGGATCCGATTCTCGACGACGTCGCCGGCAGCCTGGCATCGATCGACCCGCGGCAACCCGACCTGACGCTGTTCTCCACCGTCACTGCCGGCGAGGTCACCGACGCGAGCTGGGACGCCGGGTACTGGGTGGACAACGTGCGCAAGCCGGTGCGGTTCGCCGACACCGTGACTGCGCTGATCGGTCGGGGCCACCGGGTGTTTCTCGAGGTCGGTCCGCATCCAGTCCTGTCCGGCAACATCCGCGAGATCCTGATCCGCACCGGTGATCCCGGCACGTCCATCGGCACGCTCGTTCGCAAGCAGAGCGACGCGGAGTCGCTGATCACGGCGGTGTCCGCCCTGTACGCGGCCGGCTCGTTCGTCGGCGGCAGGACCGAACCGTCGCCGCACGTGCCGCTTCCCGCCTACCCGTGGCAGAAGTCGCGCGTCTGGCACGAGGACGAGAAGACCGTCGCGGACCGGATGGGAACCGACACTCTGTATCCGATGCTCGGTGACCGAACCTCGGCACTGTCGTCGGAATGGCACGCGGAACTCGCCGTGTCGCAACTGCCGTGGCTACAGGACCACGTCGTCGACGGACTCGTGCTCCTCCCGGGTACCGCCTACCTCGACGCGGCGATGAGCGCCGCCGCAGTCCGGTCCGGGCGTCAGGAAGTCGGCCTCGAACACGTCGAGTTCGTCGCGCCACTCGTCGTCGACAAGCACGACGTGCCCGTGCTCGAAGTGGCCGTCGAGAACAGCACGAGGCGCTTCGTCATTCGGTCCAGGTCGGCGACGGACTCGGCGTGGACGATCAACGCAACCGGGCGGCTCGTCGAAGGACACTTCGACGCTCCGTTCGTTGCGTCGGAGATCGAGGAGACCGCTACCGAGATCACCGGCGACGTGCTGTATCCGCTGCTTGCGTCGGCGGGGCTGCGGTACGGGCCGGCATTCCAGGGCATCAGGTCCGCGCGCATCGGCAAGGACACCGTCGTCGCCTCCATCGACGCCGGGCGCCACGCAGGCTCGGGCCACCTCGTGCATCCCGCCGTCCTGGACACCGCGCTGCAGTGCGTCGCGACCCTGGCCACCGGGCCGTCGGGGGCCGTCGTCCCCTTCTCGGTGGGAACGGTCAGGCGATACGGGCCGGTTCCGGACGACGCGACCGTCGTCGTCACGAGGACCAGCACGGAGCCCATGCGTGCCGACATCGCCGTGACCGACTCCGAGGGACGCGCGGCCGTCACGCTCGGCAACGTCGAGTTCCGGCCCATCGCTCCCCCGCAGTCGCTGCATGCTCGCCTGTCGAAGGTGTTCTACGAGCCGGTGTGGGAGTTGCGTGACAACCGGGACTCGGCGGCGATCCTCGCCGAGGCGGCGCGCGATTTCGCCCTCGTCCTCACCCTCGGTGACGCCACCGAGACAACCCGCACGCGGGCCGACGCGATCGCCGCATCCCGACCGTCGTCGATCGTTCTCGACGCCGCAGTGACGCCGGTGGATGACATCGTGGCCGCTCTCCGCGCAGGGTTGGCCACACCGGGCGTGGACCGGGCCACCGTCGTCGCGGTCGCGGGGGCGTTCACCGATCCGGCGTCCGCCGTCGGCTCGGCACTCGTCGCGGCTCGCGCCGTGCACATCGCGATCTACGGCGACGAGACCGGTCCTGCGACGGATCCCGGATCGGTGTCGGCCGTCATCGTCACCGAGCGAGCGTTCTGCATGCCGGGCGACACCGAGGGCGCCGATCTCGCGCACGCGGGACTCGTCGGGGCACGCAGGTCGCTGCGCAACGAACAGTCGCCGGCAGCATGGCGTTTCGTCGACACCGAGCCGTCGACACCGTTGTCGGACATCACGACCGAGACGTTCGCGTTCGGTCCGTTCCAGAACGACGTCGTCGACGAGGTCGCTCTCCGGCAAGGGTCACGATGGGTGGTGACTCTGAAGAGCAACGCCGACGAGCATCTCGCAGTTCGCGATCAGCCGACGGTCGTGCGCGATCCGGAGCAATCGTTCGCAATCGAGGTGCCTGCGTCGAAACTGCTGTCCGACCTCACTTTCCGTGCCCACGCCCGTCGCGATCCCGGTCCAGGTGAGATCGAGGTCAGGATGGAAGCGGTCGGGGTGAACTACAAGGATCCGCTGAAGGTCATGGGCGTCCTCACCGACAAGGAACTGGCCGGAACGTACTTCGGGACCACGCTCGGGCTCGAAGGCGCAGGCATCGTCACCCGGGTCGGGCCTGGAGTCACCGAGGTGTCCCCGGGCGACCACATGGGTGTGTGCGCTCGAAACATGATGCGTCGGTACGTCACCGTCGGCATCGACGAAGGCGGGACGATGCCCATTCCGTCGGACTGGGAAACCGGCTGGTGCTCGTCGATACTGCCGTTCCTGTGCGCACAATACGGATTGGTGCACCTTGCACGCGTTCTGCCCGGTGAGACGGTGCTCGTCCACGGCGCGGCGGGCGGAATGGGGCTCGCCGCTGTCCAGGTCGCGAAACTGATGGGAGCCCGCGTGATCGCCACGGCGGGCACCGAGGAGCGCCGCGCGGTCGCACGGGATGCCGGCGCCGACGACGTGTTGGCGTCGAGATCCCTGAACTATTCGGACGAGGTCATGGCCCTCACCGACGGCCGGGGTGTCGACGTGGTCTTCAACTCCTCCCCCGGCGAGATCATGGCGCAGAACCTGAACGTGGCAGGTGAATTCGCCCGGATCGTGGAGATCGGCAAGGCCGACATCTACTTCGGTGGCGTCATGGATCTGAAACCGTTCGACCGGAACCTGACGTTCTACGCCGTCGACATGGACCGGATGTTCGAGCACAAACCCGACCTGGCCCGGCAGGTGACCCGCGAGGTTCTGGACAAGATGTCGGCCGGTGACTACGCACCCTTGCCGTACACGACGTTCCCGATGGACCGAGTCGGCGACGCCTTCGAGTCGGTCGTCCGGTCCTCGCACACCGGACGTGTGGTGTTGTCGCTGGACGACGATGCGCCCGTCGTACGGCCGCAGATCCCCACCATCGACATCGATCCGGCGGCGTCGTACGTGATCACCGGCGGCTTCGGAGCCTTCGGAACCGCCGTGGCCAGATGGCTCGTCGCCGAGGGCGCACGTGATCTGGTGCTCGTCGGCCGCAGCGGTGCCACCACCGACCGCGCCAAGCAGACGCTCGCCGAGTTCGCCGCGCAGGGCGTGACAGTCGGGGAAGAACTGCTCGACATCTCCGACTACGCCTCGGTTCTCGGCCTGATCGAACGAGTACACGCACGCGGTGTCGCGATCGCGGGTGTCTTCCACACGGCAGGCCTCGTCGACAACTACGCCGTCAACGACATCACCGACGACTCCCTGCGCAGCATCTTCCTGCCCAAGGTGACCGGCGCAATGAACCTCGACCGCGCACTGGACGAGGCAGGCGCCGACCCGTCGGTGTTCGTCATGTTCTCGTCGATGAGCAGCCTCACCGGTGGTGCGCCGCAGGTGTCGTACTCGGCCGCCAACTCGGTGCTCGACGCGTTGGCGTGGACTCGGCGCCGGCGCGGAAAGGCGGCGTTCACCGTCAGCTGGGGATCGATGGCGGGCGGTGGCATGGCCGAGGCCAAACAGGAAGTGGTGCGGTATCTGGACATGCTCGGCTTCAAGAACATCGACATGGACGACGCGACGCTCCTGCTACGCGAGGCTCTGACGTTCGACGTTCCGCACGTCGCTCTCGTCGGAATCGACTGGGAGCAGTGGGGAATCGCCAATCCGGCGTCGGCGACCATTCCGCGTTTCGCGGCGCACATCGCCGCAGCGAGCACCGGCGGGTCGGGCATCACCGCGCTGCACGCCGAAATCCTCGCGCTACCCGAGGACCAACGCGCCGACGTGCTGACGTTCATCCTGGCCGAGCAACTGGCGTTGGTGATGGGCATCGACGCCGAGGCAGTGGACGTGCAGACACCGTTGCCCGAGCTCGGGCTCGATTCGCTGATGGCCGTCGAGTTCGCGGCCCGCGTGGGCAAGACCGTCGGGCTGGAACTGTCGGTACTGGAGTTCGGTCGTGGGCTCGGCCTCGCCGCCATCGGAGGAAAGCTCGCCGCAGGACTGACAGCACGAGCCCACGGCGAGGACCGGACTGCTGCACACCCGGCTGCACCAACCCCTGCCGAGCCGGACCCCACCGTCGACCAGGCAGGCGTGCCGGACCACGCACGCGGAACGGACACGGTGGTCACCGCCGTGATCCCCGCGCCTGCCGATGCCGAACCCGTACTGGCCACGACCGACACGTCCGGAGCCGTCTGACATGACCGAAGAAGCACGGGAGATTGCACGTCAACTTCTCTCTCGCAGTGGGTATTCGACGGTCCAGGTCGACGACGCCTCCAACCCCGCGCCCCCGCAGCGACCGACGGCGCCCCGTCCTGCCACGCCGGCACCGAAGGTTCGTGGACGCGGATTGCTCGACCATCCGGACATCGTGTCCACGGTTGCGCAGTTCGACGGAGTGGACTCTATGTTCGAGTCGTTGGGTGTCACCAATCCGCTGTACCTGGAACACCACGGCAAGAGCGGCGCGACCATTCGGCAGCAGGGTCGCGACATGATCAACTTCGGAGCGTTCAATTACCTGGGCCTCGGAAACGACGACCGAGTGGCGGAGGCAGCGAAGGCCGCGATCGACGAGTACGGCACGTCGGTGTCCGCCAGCCGGATCGTGTCCGGCCAGATCCCGCTGTACGCGGACTTCGAGTCGAGGATCGCGAACATCTACGACGTCGACGACGCGGTGATCACCACCAGCGGATACCTGACGAACGCGGCGGCGGTGGGGTACCTGCTCGGGAAGGGCGACCTGGCCGTGTGCGATGCCCTCGTGCACAGCAGCATCGTCTCCGGCACCGAGTGGGCAGGAACACGACGGATAACGTTCCGCCACAACGATCCAGCGGCGCTCGAAGCGATCCTGAAGATGTCGAGGAACAGCTTCGAGCGTGCCCTGGTGATTCTCGAAAGTCACTACAGCATGGACGGTGACGTCGCGCTTCTTCCGCAACTCGTCGACGTCGCGCGCAAATACGACTGCGGGGTCATGATCGACGAGGCACACGCATTCGGTGTGCTCGGGGAGCACGGTCACGGCATCCGGGATCTGTACGGTTTGCCGGGCGACGCCGTCGACGTGTGGATGGGCACGATGTCCAAGGCGCTCGGCAGCGTCGGCGGGTTCCTCGCCGGCAGCCGAGAACTGATCCGCGCCTTCAAGTACTCGGCCCCCGGGCTGAGCATGTTCGCCACGGCACCAGCCCCGGCCTCGATTGCCGCGGCGTCCGCGGCCCTCGACGTCATCGATGCCGAACCCGAACGCATTGCTCGCCTGCATGCGCGCGCACGGTATGCCTTCGATCACGCACAGCGCCTGGGTCTTCGCACCGGACTCGCCGAGGGAACGCCGATTCTGCCGATCATCGTCGGAGACACTCAGAAGGCAGTTCTGGCCGGAGTGTCGCTTCTCGAGGCAGGAGTCAACGTCAACTCGATCACGTACCCATCGGTGCCACTGGGAGAGGAGAGGCTGCGTCTGTTCGTCTCCAGCGAGCACACCGAGCAGCAGATCGACACCGCGTTGACGACGGTGGCGTCCGTACTCGATAGGATGTGACCGAAGCAGCTCAGTGGACCACGACCATCGCACCCCAGATGAACCCGGCCCCGATCGTCGCGATGACGGTCGTGTGGCCAGGTAGCGTCCGCCCCTCCCGCTCGAGAAACGCCAGCACGGTGAAAATACTGGCGGCACCGGTGTTTCCGAGCCGATCCAGCGTGATCGGCGCGCGTGATCGGTCGATCCCGAGGGTGTCCATGACGTCGTGCACGATGTTTCGATTCGCTTGGTGAAAGCAGAAATTGTCGATGTCGGTCAACGACATTCCCGCGTCGGACACTGCCTGCCGCACCACTTCTGGTAGCAGTGTCGTGGCCAGTTTCCAGACCCGAGGCCCGTCCATGTAGATGTACTGCTCCCCGCGCATCACTGCACCGGCGTCGGCCGGACGGCGCGAACCACCCGCGCGTATCCCGACGGACATGTCGAGTTCGGACGACAGAACCACCGACCTGATACCGCGTCCCGACGCCGGGGCCGCGGTCACCACGGCAGCTCCGGCGGCGTCGCCGAAGAATATTCGCGTGGTTCGGTCGTTCGGGTCGGTCTGCCGGGAGAACACCTCCACGGCGAGCACGAGGATGGTGCGGTAGCGGGGTCCGATCATCGACGACGCGACTTCGATGGCCAGCAGTCCACCGGAGCACGCGGCTGCGGTGAGGTCGATCGGCACAGCTCGAGCTGCTCCCAATGCCTGCGCGACGGTCAGGGCCGTGGACGGGAACGGTTGATCCGGGTTGGCGGTCGCCAGCACGATCGCGTCGATGTCCGCAGCCGCCGATCCGCTGGAGCGCAGCGTCTTTCGGGCAGCATCGAGGGCGAGATCGGATGCGGCGAGCGAGGAGTCGAGGAATCGTCTCGACAGGATTCCAGTGCGCTCTTCGATCCACCGCGCGTCGGTGTCGAGCGTGGCGCACAGTTCGGCATTGTCGACGATGCGCGGCGGCACTGCGTCGGCGAAATGACCGACGGTGACGCTGACGACTGGGTGCATGTTCACGAGTGTCCGTTCGCTCGACAGAAGTTGAATTCTTGACCAGAGATGGCGCCGAAAATACAAGCGGGGGAACGACTTCAGCGGCTCCCATGCGCCGAAGAGTCGAGCGGTATCCTAACCTCGCGTGCGTCGATCCGACAGTCTCGACGGAGCAGAACTATCGGTGTAGGGTCACGGCAACATCGAAGAAGATCCTCTGCTGTGATCGAACACGTCTTTCATCCATTCGCTTCGCGTTCTCGCATCGAACAGGACGGCCGTTGACCCAGGATTCATCGAACCGTGAGAGCCCGCGAAGCGCCCCTTCGGCTCGTAAACCTTTGCTGGAGTTCGTTATCGGTCACGCCAGAGCAGTGGTTGCCACGTGTGTCGTCGTGATCGTCGCCGCCGGCGTCTGGGGTATCGGCGTCATCGAGGACCTCAGCCTCGGTGGATACTCGGATCCGTCGAGCGAGGCGGCCCGCGTCGACGGCATCGTGGACGCGCAGTTCGGACGAACGATTCCCGACGTCGTCGTTCTGTACACCCCACGAGACGGGCGGTCGATCGACGAGATCGGCGACGACGTCGCGGCCGACCTCGCCGCCATCGACCCGGCTCTGCTGACACGCCCTCCCACGACGTACTGGAACATCGCGCCGGCCTTCCAGCAGGGCCTGAGGTCGTTCGACCGAAACTCGGCAATCGCCGTGCTGACGCTGAACGGCAGCGAGGATCACCGCGTCAAGACGTACCTGAGCATCAAGGATGAACGCGCGATCGACGGCGTGGAGATTCAGTTCGGCGGCTTCTCGACCATCATCGACGCCTACAACGCCGAGGCTCGCGCCGACCTCATCCGTGCCGAGCTCATCACTTTCCCGGTGCTGATGGTGCTGTTGTTGATCATCTTCGGCGGGGTGACGGCGGCGGCTGTTCCGCTGTGCATCGGCGGTCTGGGCATCCTCGCATCGCTGGCCGCGATGCGCATTCTGACGTCCTTCACCGAGGTGAGCGTGTTCGCCACCAACATCGCCACCCTCGTGAGTCTGGGTATGGCGGTGGACTACAGCCTGTTCGTACTCACTCGTTTCCGGGAAGAGCTGCGGCGCGGGTCGACCACCCCGGACGCGGTCCGAGCGACCATGTCCACCGCCGGTCGGACCGTCGCCTTCTCCGGTTTGCTGCTGGTGTGTGGATTCGTCGGGATGCTGATATTTCCGCAGGCGATGATCAGGTCGCTCGGTTTCGGAGGCATGGCAGCCGTGGCCGCCGCTGCGTTCGTCTCGCTCACCGCACTTCCTGCCGCGCTTGCGCTTCTCGGTCCTCGGATCGACTCGTTGAGTTGGCGGACGGGTGCCGTCGAACGCGGAGACGAACGCGCCGAACGGTTCTGGGGCGCGGTGGCGACCTCGGTCATGAAGCGGCCGGTGATCGTCGCCGGCACCATCCTCGCGTTGCTCGCCCTGCTCAGCGCGCCGGTCTTCGGTGTCGCCCTGGGCGATCTCGACCACCGGGGGCTTCCGTCGGATTCACCGGCGCGGATCGCGACCGACGCTCTGTTCACGGAATTCCCGCTCGCCAACTCCGGGGTCACCGTGATGGTCCGGTCCACCGACGGCGGCGCGCCCGACCCTCGTGCGGTCCAACGGATCACGAACGACATCGGCGCGCTCGACGGATTCGCGGCCGCGGCCCCAGGGGGTTCGACCGGAGACTACGCAGTCGTGCGAGCCATCCTGTCCTCCCCCGACCGAACGGAGGGTGCAGTCGCCGCGGTGGAGTCACTGCGCGACCTTCCCGTGCCGGACGGTACCCGAATATTCCTCGGCGGCCCCACCGCGCTGAGTCAGGACGGTATCGCCGCCATCGAGGACACGATCCCCTGGATGTTCGCGATCATGATCGCGTCGACCTTCCTCGTCACCACCGCCGCGTTCCGCTCGATCGTATTGTCCGTCAAAGCGATCGCCATGGCGATGGTCAGCCTTGCCGCGACGTTCGGTGTCCTGACCTGGATCTTCCACGACGGTCACGGCGCGGAACTTCTCGGCGTCACACCAGGACCCCTGCAGGCAACGATGAGCATTCTCGTTCTCGCAGTCGTCTTCGGGCTCTCGACAGACTACGAGATATTTCTGCTCTCCCGCATGGTCGAAGCACACGATCGAGGCGAGTCCACCCGCGACGCGGTCCGTATCGGCACTGCACGCACCGGCCGAGTGGTCACGGCCGCCGCCCTGCTGCTCGTCACCGTCACCGCGGCGTTCTCGCTGTCGGAACTGTCGATGATGCGACTGCTCGGGATAGGCGTCATCGTCGGGCTGATCATCGATGCGACGGTCGTTCGCATGCTCCTGGTCCCCGCCCTCGTTGCGTTGATGGGTGAGGCGAACTGGTGGCTGCACCCGAAACCTCGTCCGCGCGACACTCCCCCGGACACACCACTGGAAAAGGACATCGAACATGCCGGTTGAAGTCAGCACGGTCGAGATCAGAGCCGCACAGAGAACCGACATTCGCGAGATGTCCGACCTGATGGCACGCGCCTTCCAATCCGACGACCCTGTGAGCAGTTACTTCTTCCCGAAGGACGCTCGGCGGCCGAAGATGCAGCGACGGATGATGTCGGCGCTGATCAGGCACCGCTACCTACCCTCGGGAGGTGCAGAGCTTGCAGTGCTCGGCGGGAAGATAGTCGGCGTCAGCTTGTGGCATCCGCACGACGCGTCGCCCGAGTGGTGGCGAATCCTGATTGCCGGTCCACAATTGTTGTGGGCCATGCGCAGTGGTGTCCGAGCAGGAATGCACATGGACAAGATGCTCGACGCCGGGGCGCCCGACGACGACGCGGTGCTGTGGGTGTATCTCGGGGTCGAGCCGACGCTCCACCGATCCGGGGTGGGCGCGGCACTGTCGCGATCCTTCTTCGAGCGGGTCGACCGCGAGGGCCGGACGACATTCGGGATCTGCAAACAGGGCAACATCCCCTTCTGGACCGCGATGGGGTTCGAGGAAGTCGGAACGGACACCATCGGTCCGGGCGGGCCTGAAGTCCACCGCATGAATCGCCGTCCGAGCGCACGGCCGTAGCCGCGTCCGCCGTGACGCCGCCAGGGCCTGCGGAACTCCGTCACCGGGTTCCGCAGGCTCCTGCCGGGACGTCAGTATCGAGTCCGGTGCCAGTGCCCGGTCACTGCCCTTCGCGCCACCGCGTGGACTCCGCGAGTTCGAACCCGTACCGATCCGCCAGCACGCCCAGACGTCGAACGTTCGCACCGTTCAACGCTGTTCCGATACTTCGCAGTTCGAATTCGCCGGACAACGACAGCAGCATCGTCTCCGCCATGCACGCGTAGGTCAGCCCCGGCGCGAGGCCGAACGTCAGACCGAAATCCGACCCCGCGGGCATCGAGACGATGCCACCGTCGAAGACCGTCACATCGGGCCGAGTGAGGCCGACGTCGTGCGGGATGTTCGGGGGCTGCGCCACATCGCAGACGATGGCGTCGGGTCCCAGGTCGGCGGCGTCGATCAACGAGTGCGGCGCCGACGTCGCAGCGATGACCACCTGCGCGCGAGCAACCCCGGCGGCCGGATCGTCGAAGAACTCGATGTGCCCGCCGGCCACGAGGTCGTCCACACTCCGCCCGTCCGCCGCCGCGGCGAGCGCACCTGCCCCACCTCGAGCGGCGTCGACTATCTCCCCCGCTGCGTCCCACAGTTTCGGCGCGACGCGCCCCTGCTCACCGGGCCGCCCGACCAGGGCGATCGCGCCGACGTCGGGCGCCAAGGCACGCGCGATGGTCCTACCGATGGCACCGGCCGCCCCCAGAACGGTCACCCGAACCACCCCGAGATCGATTCCGCGTTCCGCGCACACTCGGTGCACCGCGCGGATACTGGCTGCCGCCGTGAACGAATTTCCGGTGGTGAGAACGCCCGCCATCGAGCCGAGCGCCAGCCCGTTCGCCGTGACCACCGACGAGTATCCGCCCAGCCCGACGACGGTGGCACCTCGCTCGAACGCGAGATTCGCCGCAGCACCGACTGCTGCGACCGCAGCGTGTGACGGCAGCGTCAGCAGGCCCTTCGACGTGAAGGGAAGCCCGATCAAGTTGCCGTGGGCTGCGCCGTCGTGCTCGGTCACGATCCTCCCGCTACCGATGATGTACGACGCAGGCTTCAGTTCCGATGTCGCCGAGGAGAACCTCTCCAGCAGCTCCGCACGTTCGGGGTGCGAGAACTCGGCGAGCGACGGATCGAAGGCCTCGAAGATGCTCAGATCCAGCGGATGAGCGACGAACCCGAACCGGCTGTCACCGGACTGCACCGGAGTGTGCGGGAGCCGTGCGCCCACGGTACTTCCGGAGCGGCCTGCTTCGGTCCGTGCCACAGAACCACCGGACCGATTCCGTCCGACCAGATGACCGATCAGACCGGCGAGGTCCCCTGCCGCCGCGAACGCGCACGCGCGACCGAGTGCCTCGACCAGACGCATGCATTCGGACTCGGTGACCGTCAGCGGCGGTTCCACCCGCAGCACCCGCGCCCCGAACATCGTGGGCGCCAGCCGAATACCCTCCACCTGCGACAGATAGGAGGACATCATCACCGCCAGGTTCTCCTGGTCCGCAACCGAACCCAGAATGGATTGCCTCCCCACGAAGTTGATGTCGTCGGTGAGCTCGACACCCAACAGCAAGCCACGACCACGCACATCCGACACCACCGTCGGATACTCGGCAGCGAGCCTCCTCAGTTCACGAGCAAGCAGATCCCCCACTTCCTGCACTCGCGAGATCACAGCACCGCCGTCCGCGGCGAGCTCGTCGAGCACCGCGATGCCGACCCTCGCCGTCAACGCGTTGCCCGCGAACGTCGACGTGTGCCGCAGTGCGAAGCTTTCCCCCATCCACTCGGGCTTGCTCAACACCGCCCCGCTCGGCAGCACTCCACCCCCCAGCGCTTTGGCCAGAGCGAGAACATCGGGTACGACGCCTTCTCGCTCACACGCGAACATCGTGCCCGTACGGCCCAAACCGGTCTGCACCTCGTCGAGTGCCAGTAGAACCCCGTGCTCGGTGCAGATCTCGCGCACACGCGTCAGGTAACCGTCGGGAGGCACGACGACGCCGCCCTCACCTTGAATGGGCTCGACGACGAACGCCGCGAACTGCCCTGGTGCAGCGACCAGTGCGGCCTCGAGCGCGTCCGCGTCACCGAACGGAACGGAGTCGAATCCCTGGACCGGAGCACCGAATCCAGCCTGGTACTTGATGTTTCCCGTGGCGGACAGTGCGCCGAGCGTCTTGCCGTGGAAGCTGTTCGTCGTGCTGAGGATACCCAGGCGTCCCGTCGCGGCGCGTGCGATCTTGATGACCACCTCCATCGCCTCGGCGCCGCTGTTGACGAACGTCACCCGCGTCAGACCGGCGGGTGCGACGGAGACGAGGCGGCGGGCGAGTTCGCCCGCTGGATACAACACCGACGGTTGGACGAACACTGCTTCCCCGGAATGTCGCACGGCATCCATTGCTCGCCAGACGTTCTCGGGGTTGTGCCCGAACGGGAGGGCTCCGTACGCGCCGGCGAAATCGAGGTGCGTACGACCCGACGCGTCGAGCAGCTCGGTCCCGTTACCGGACACGTACTCGATGTCCACGTCCACCGCCGACAGGAGTCGGTACAACTCGGGATTGACGTTCTCCGCAAAGCCGTCGCGGCCGGTCGACTGACGCGTGGTGGACGGGTGAAAAGAAAGGTCGGTCATGTGAGCTCCGTGTTCTCGCGAAACCGCCTCCGGTGGCACGAGCTGCCGGGAGGCGTTCTCGCGCAACCAGAGCTCGCCCCGTGGTGGGACGCAAGCGCGATGGTAGCTGCCGAGAGGACCGAAGTTAGCCTGTGAAAATACCCTTACTACTGATTCGAAACGAAAAACCGCATCTACAGTCGGTTTATCGGTGTGGCCGACTCAGCGTCGTGTCGGCCAAATCACACCGGATCACTTGTCCTGCGTCGCCGACAACAGCCACTGCCCGTCGATCTTTTCCATATTGGCGATGAGCGGGAACACGACGTTCCCCGACGCGACACCGGCACTCGTCGCACTCACGTTGACGTTGGCGAAGAGCTCGGCCTTGTCGTCCTGCAGACGCACGACACCGATGTCGAGAACGTCGACGTCCGTTGCCGTCTGCGTCTCGTTCGCCGTCGACTTGATCTCCTCGATGAACTTCTGCGACTCCTCGCGGAACGCTGGCGTCATCTTCTCGAGCCCGGCCGCGATATCGGCGTCGATCGTCGCGAAGTTGTACCTGTACAACCCGACCAGAGCGTCCGACGCCGCTCGCGTCACCTCGGATGTCTCGCCCTGATCGACCCACGCGGCGTTGTCCACCTCGGTACCGGGCTTCAGCGCGGCAACCGCCGCGAACGCAACCAACAACGCAGCAACAGCACCGACCACGATCGTCGGCAGCCAGTTGGTCCGACCGGCCGGCTGTCCCCCGGGTGAGCCTGCCTGGGGTGAGCCTTCCTGGGGTGAGCCTTCCTCGGATGCCTCAGCTCCGGGCGCCTTCGATGACTCGGGCGTCTCGGCTACAGGAGTATCAGCTACGAAAGCCTTCTGCTTCGGCGGCTTCGAGATGGAGACCGCGGTTGCGGGCTCAGCAGACGAGGGGCCTTCGGGATGCGCAGTGTCGGGCGCACTCGAATCCACAGCACCCGAGTCGACAGCACTCGAGTCCGGTGCGCTGGAATCGGCGGGCTTGCGGTTGGTTCCCGCAACCTTCTTACGGACCTTGCTGGTGGTGACGGGTGGGACTATCTTGCGACGTTGTGGGGGCACTGAAGTACTCCTGACTCGAACATGTGCGGGCGGGCGGAAGGTGCAGCCTCGGCTACGGACCTTCGGACGCGCCTGAATCAGCGGGCGCGGGCTCGCCGGAGGGAGGCGTCGCGCTCGGGTCTGTGGTTCCGGCATCGGGAGCGGGAGTGCCTGCCTCCGGGCTCCCCGAGTCCGGGGTACCTGCGTTCGGTGCGGGCTGCTGCGCGCCCGGGTCGGTCGGTGCATCGACGGGGTTCAGCGGCACTCGGTCTCCGACGGGCAGAAGGTTGTTGACCTTCCACGTTCCGTCGACGTCCTCGAGGTACATGCGCATGACACTGCGAGTGCGTTCGGTGAATCCGTCCGGCCCCGACGTGTTGTTCGCGACGATCGCGATCGCGGTAGCCGTCCGGTCGTCGACGTTCAGTTCCGTGATGGTCGCGTCGAGTACCTCGGCAGTGATCTTCCGGCCGGAATTGCGCTGCTCGTCCGTGACGGCCTTCTTGGTCTCCTCGAGATAGCTGGTCATCTGATCGCCCGTCACCGAGGTGAGCATCAGATCCAGCGACCCGTCCATGTCGGCGGAGTCGACGGTACTGAGATTGATCGCGGCCTGACGTGCGTCGTTCAGCGCCGAATCGCGAGTGTCCGCGATCGCCTTCTCGTCCCACGCGTTCTTCCATCCGATCCCGAACCATACGCAGGCCGCCAGGGCCACCACGGCGACGATGGACAGGGCTACGAGGACCGGCCGGGACTTGTTCTTCGGCCGCGGTGTCTTCTTCGGCTGCGGTGGTGCAGCTTCGGTGTTTGACGTCACACTTCAACCTTACTCTTCGGTAACACCGGCATCGACGACGCCGGTGAAACCGTGGAACACGAAACGGCGGTGAATCTGCTCGGTTTCCGCAGATCCACCGCCGACGACCACGATACGACTGTGCACAGTTACTTCGGAGTGACTCCGATCAGGGGAGCGAGCTGTGAGGCGATCGGATTCAGGTTGAGCTTGTCCGGATCCACCTTGGGCTTGCTGTCCCACGGCTGCGGGGTTTCGGGGTCCGCGAACACGATCCGGTTGGCACTACGAACGCCGGTGACGCTGCCCTGCGGTGTCGTGCAGTTCGCGTCGAGATTCAGCGGGTAGTTCTCCTCGGTCAGGTCGAAGTTGGGATTCTTCGCCTTCTCCTCGTCCAGAATCGCCTGCGATCCTTCGTAACCCAACGTGCACGGAGGCGGATTGTTCGTCTCGAGAAGCAGACCCTGGTGAATCGTGCCGTCGCCCGGGACAAGCGTCTGCGCACCGGACGCCAGTGCAGGCAGGAAGATCAGCAGAGGCTTGAGCGCCAGAGTGCGAGGAGCAGCCAGCTCGAACACGTTGCGCAGGTTGGTCAGATCCGTCGTCAAGGACCCACCGCCTTCGTTGATCAATGCACCGACCTGATCGCTCGCTGCGGTCCCGGTGTTGATCAATCTCCGGATGTCCGGATCGTTGCTGCGCAGCTGCGCGGTCACCGACGCCAGATCCGTGCTGAACTGCCGGATGGCCGACGACTGCTCGGACTGCGTGTCCAACACGGTACGGCTGTCCCGAATCAGAGCGAGTGTCTGCGGCAGTGCTTCGTTGCCTGTCTCGGACAACGCACCGAGCGAGTCGACGAGCACCTGCAGATCGTCGCCCTTTCCGTCGAACGCCGCCCCGAGCTCTCGGACGACCGTCGTCAGGTTCTCCAGCGGCACGGTCTTGACGAGCTGATCCGTGCTGGCGAGGACGTTCTCGACGGGCACCGGTGTCTGCGTGTCCGCCGTCGCGATGGTCGAACCGTTCTCGAGATACGGACCTTCGTCGCTCGTCGGCTGTAGATCGACGTACTGCTCACCGATGGCCGAGCGGTTGGCCACGACCGCGCGCGCCGAAGACGGAATCTGCGGACCGCCGTTGTCCAGCAACAGTTCCACGTCGATGCCGTCGTTGGTCAACGACAGCGCGCCGACGGTGCCGACCGGCACGCCGCGGTACGTGACCTCGGCGTTGGTGAAGATACCGCCGGAATCAGCGAACTGACCGGTCACGCTGTACTGACCGAAGCCGAGCAGATTGTCGAGACGCACGTATTTTCCACCGACGTAGACAACGCCCACGACAGCGACGATGACGAAGAAGATGAGCTGCACCTTCACCAGCCGCGATCTCACAGCCCACCTCCGAGTTGTTCGAGCAGATCGTTCAAGGGCTCGAACGGAGTGAGCGGCGCGCCGGTCTCACCCTCGTCCGGTTCGGCCCCGGGCGCTACCGGTACCCCGGGAGGAGGCGACGGGTTGGGAATGATCGGGGGCAACGGCAGCAGCGAGATCGTGGGCCACCCCGGTCGTGGACCGTTTCCGTTGTAGTACGGGTTCGACGGATCCACGAGTGGGAGCGTGTCGCCGTACTTCGGCGGGATGTAGACCGGATCTCCCTCTCCGACACCGAAGTTGCGCAGAGCGGTGCCGATCGATAGATCGAGCGAGAGGTACAGGTTGGCCGAGTTGCCCTGGGTGATCTCCTCGATACCGTCGGGGAACGGCAGCGTCGGGATCAGCGGCAGCGTGGTCACGATGTCGTCACCCGACGCCGCGAGCGCCTGCAATGTCGGACGCAACGCACGCAGGTCCGCGATCAAGTTGTCCTTGGACTGATCGATCACGTCCGTCCCGACGCTGCCGAGCCTGTCGAGCTGGCCGAGCATCTGCGTCAGCTGCGGACGCTGCTGCTCGAGGACCTCCGTCGCGATCGGCAGGTCCTGCAGGACTCGGTCGATCTTCTCGGTCTGACCGCTGACCTGCGTGGTCAGAAGATCGAGACCGTCGAGTGCACGGGTGATGTCGTCGCGCTGCTCCTCGAGCCCACCGATCAGTGTGTTCGCTTCCTGGAGAAGACTCTTCGTGGTGCCCTCGCGACCGGAGAAGGCCGCGTTGAGCTCCTTCACGATCGGAGCGAGTTGCCCGACGCCACCGCCGTTGAGGACCAACGACAGGGCACCGAGGACCTGTTCGATGTTCGTCGTCACGCGGGTCCGGTCCAGCGGGATGGTGTCGCCGTCCTTCAGCTTCTGCGGATCCGCGTCACCGGCGGGTACCGACAGCTGAATGAACTTCTCGCCGAGGATCGACGTCTGCTCCACCGCCGCAGTCGCGTTGGCAGGCAGGTCCGTCGAATCGTTGACGATGACGCCGACGTTCGCGGTCCACTCACCGTCCGGAACGCTGATCGAGTCGACTCGACCGACCTCGACACCGTCGACCTTCACGGTCGACTGGGGAACCAGATCGAGAACGTCCTGGAACTGAATGGTCAGACGGATCGGATTGCTGCCGACATCCGCACCACCGGGCAGTGGAATTCCGTAGACGCCCTGCGAGCACGCCGTGGCCGACATGACCACGACAGCTGCACCGACGACGGACGTCAACGACCGTTTCGACGAAATCCACGTTCTCATCGACGCGCTCACTGTCCCCCTCCAAGCGATTCCTGCAGTCCTGGCAGAGTGTTGTTCTCGCCGAGCCTCGGCGACACGACACCGGGCACCGTTCCCGGCACGACGTCGCCCTGTTGGGTGTCGTTGGTCAGTACGCCGAACGGCAGCACCAGCCCGGAATCGCGAACCGGCCCCTGGATCAACGTCGTGATCTCGCCACACCGGTCGATGATCGGTTGTATCTGGGCACCGAGCTGTTCGAATCTCGGGTCGCCCGGAACCAACTTGCCGAGGTCGATCAGACGGCATACCGTTCCGAGCGGGTCCTGGGTCTCGTTCTGCAGGTTGGCACGTGAGGCCAGAGTGCCCGACTCGGCATCGTAGGAGTTGACGAGATTGCTGATCGCGAGCGGCAGAATCGTCAATGTCTCCACCAACTGCTCGCGATTGTCCGACAGTGCCTGAGTGGGCTGCACCAGTCCGTCGGCCGCCCGCACCAACTGATCCCGGTTGTCCGCCACGAATCCCGCCACGTCGCCCAGGGCGATCGACAGCTGATTCAGTGCCGCCCCAAGATTCTCTCGCTCCCCGTCGAGGAATCCGGTGAGATCGGACAGCTGGTCGTTGAACTCGCGTACCTGGGCGTCGTTGGCCGCGAGGGCCGAGACGAACGTCTGCAGGTTCTTGACCGTGTCGAACAGGTCGCCGCGGGAGTCGCTGAGTGTCCGCGACGCCTCGGAGAGCTGAGTGATGGTGTTGCCCAGCGCTTCGCCGTTGCCGTCGAGGTTCGCGGCGCCGGTGTCGACCAGATCGGTCAGCGCCCCGTTCGCGTTGGCACCGTTGGGTCCGAGTGCGTTGGACAGCTCGTCGATGCTGGCGTAGATCTGGTCCACCTCGACCGGGGTTGCGGTCCGGTCACGCGGAATCACCGCGTCGCCCGACATCTTCTCCCCACCCGAGTAGGCGGGTGCGAGCTGAACGTAGCGATCCGACACCAAGGACGGCGTGATCTGCGCCGCTCTCACATCGGCCGGAATGTCGACGCCGCGCTCGACGCGCATCTTCACCTCGACCTGGTCGCCCTGCGGCACGACCGAGGTGACTTCGCCGACTGCGACACCGAGGACACGAACGTCGGAACCTTCGTAGATACCGACGGACTTGTCGAAGTACGCCGTGATGTCGGTCGAACCCGCACGGGTGAACAGCCACCAGAGGCCGCCCGCGATCACCAGCGCTGCGATGACGACGCCTGCGATGACTGCGCGGGAGCCACCGGTCTTCTTGGTGTTCTCCGTGGTTCCGTCAGCTGTGCTGTCGGTCATCAGTTGCCTCCCAGATCACGCGCGGGCTGACGGTAGCCGGGGATCAACGGCAGACCAGGAGGCGTGAGGTTCGCCAAGGTGATGTCGAGCCAGCGGCCGTTACCGACCACGTTCGCGTACAGGCGCACGAACGGTGAGTACAGCTGCAGACCGCGCTCGACGGCCTCGTTGTTCTCGTTGAGGATGTCGATCACGCCGTTCAGTTGTTCGAGCATCGGAGTGATCTGCTCTTCGTTGTCGCGGACCAAGCCGGTCAGTTCCGTCGACAGCCGCCTGGTTCCGCTGAGCAGCTGAGAGATCGCCTGCTGGCGGTTGTTCAGCTCTTCCAGCAAAGGCCCTGCATCGGCGATGAGCCTGGTGAACTGTTCGTTCCTGTCCGCCAGCACCTTCGAAGTCTGCCCCGTCGCCTCGAACAGCCTCTGCAGTTCGGCGTCGCGGCTCGCAATGGTCTGCGACAACCGGCTGACACCGTCGAGCGAGGCACGGATGTCTGCCGGCGTCTCGGAGAACGCCTGCGACAACGTTTCGAAGCTCGACGCCAACTGCGTGGTGTCGATGTCCTCGATCGTGGACGCAGCATCGGAGAACGCGTCGATCACGTCGTACGGAGAAGTTGTGCGCTCCAACGGAATCGGGTCCTTCGGCTTGAGCACGTCGTCACCGCGAGGATCGATGGCCAGGTACTTCTGTCCGAGGACGGTCTTGATCTGGATGGACGCCGACGAGTTGTTGCCCACCCACGCGTCCTGCACACGGAAGTCGACGTTGACTCTGTCGCCGTCGAGCTCGACGGAATCGACCTGCCCTACTTTGACACCCGCGATTCTCACTTCGTTGCCGGGCTTGAGCCCGGCGGCTTCCTTGAACTGCGCCGTGTACGTCGAACCGGCTCCCAGGATCGGCAGCTTGTCCAGAAAGAACACCGACACGGTAGCCAGAAGCACGATCATGATGCCGAGCGCGCCGGCCACGAGCGGGCTACGCTTTTTCATTCCTTGATCCCCCCAGCTTTGCAACGCTCGGCCGCGTTGGTGTAGAGCGGTTGATTCACCGTCGGAAGCCCTGTCGGCAAGTTCAGGTTGGGTGACGTTCCAGGCCCCGCCTGAATGTCGATGCCGCACAGGTAGAACGTGAACCACGAACCCTGCTGGGCCGTCCTGATCAGCTTGTCGAGCTTCTTCGGCAGGGTCTGGATGACCGCGGTGACCTCCGCTTCACGATTGTTCAGCGTGGTCGCCAAAGTGTTCAACGCGGCGATCGAGCCCTGGATGGACGGCCTCGTCGGTTCGAGCAGATCCGCGGTGGCGTCTGTCAGACCGGCGAGTGACGTGACGGCGGATCCGACGACGTCGCGGTCGGAGGACAGTCCCGACACCAGCGCCTGCGTGTTGGTGATCAGAGAATCCAACTGGTCGTCGTTCTGGTTGACCGTCTGCAGCACCGTGTTCAGGTTGGTGATGACGGCGCCGATCACCGCGTCCTTGTCCGCGACCGTGTTGGTCAAGCTCGCGGTACTGCGAACGAGTTCGCTGATCGTTCCGGACTCACCCTGGAACACCTGGATGATCTGGTAGGACAGCTTGTTCACGTCGTCGGCACTCAAGGTCTGGAACAGCGGCCGGAAGCCGTCGAAGAGCGTCGTGAGGTTGACGGCGGGCTTGGTCTGGCTCAACGGGATGGTCTCACCGGGGTTGATCTTGCCGCCCTGGTCGCCCGCACCCTGTTCGATCGCGATGTACCGCTGCCCGACGAGGTTTCGGTAACGGAGGTTGGCCGTCGCCGAGGCAGGCAGGTAATCCCGGCCGTCGACCGAGAACTCGACCTTGGCCTCGCGCTCGTTGACGATCTCGATGTTCTTGACGTCACCGACGCGCACACCGGCGATGCGTACCTCGTCGCCCTTGTTGAGCGATGCGACGTCACTGAAGATCGCGCTGAACGTCTGTCCTCCGCCCCCGGAGATGTTCGCGATCGAGAACGCCAGCGTGCCTGTTGCCAGAATCGTGACGACAGCGAACACGATCAGTTTGACGAGCGGTGCGAGTAGCCCCCTCATTTGATGGTCACCTCCACACCCCTCAATGCCGGCGCCCCCGCCGAAGTCACCCAGGAAGGAACGTCCTCCGGAGCGGTTCCCGTTGCCCCGCCGTAGATCACGGCGAGCGTGTCACGTTCGAAATCCGAGCCCGCGTAGGACACCGGCGTCTGCTCGACGATGCCCGGCAGCGGCGAGTACTGCGGCGCAGGCAGTTCCGGAACATCCTGCGGTCCGGGGTTCCTCGACGGCACCTGGTAGGAACCGTCGTTCGCCGATCCGCCCGGGTACTGCGGGAAGAACTCACCGGCAGCAGTGTCCGCCGGGGTGTAGCAGCGCGGTCCGCGATCGTCGAACAGACGCGGCTCGTCCTGGTTGGGAAGGTAGCGGCCCTTCGGGTTGACGAACGCAGCCGAGACGTTGATGCCTCGGTACTCGTCGCCGACGCCGATGACGTCCTGCGCTCGTTGCACCACCGGCACGAAATTGGCGAACGTGCACCCGAACGACGGCGAATACTGCGCCAACAACTCCAGCGCCTCACGCGAATCAGCCGAGATCCGAATCAGATTGTCCGCGTTGGCCTGCAGAAAATCCGCCGTCGACGCACTCGTCGCCGTCAACGACGAGATCAACGTATCCACCGCCGGACGCTGCTCGACCAACGTGTTCCCCGTGACCGACAGATTGTCGAGCGCATCGATCAACTGCGGACCCGCATCGGCATACGTCTGCGAGAAATCCGCCAACCCACGCAGATCCTCCTGAATGTTCGGCAACTCGGTGTTCAGACCCTTGAAGATCGTGTCCAACCGATCGATCGTCAACCCCAACTCCTGACCACGACCACTCAGACCCTGCGCCAACGCACCCAACGTGCTCGCCAGATCCTGCGGCGGAATCGCTTCGAGCAACGGCAGCAAGTTGTCCAACAACTGACCGACCTCGATGGCACTGCCACTGGTGTCCTGCCTGAGCACGGTCCCGTCGGTGATCGGCGACGCCGTGTCGTTCTCGGGAATCTGCAACGCCACGTACCGCTCACCGAACAACGTCTTGGGCAACAACCGCGCCGTCGCGTTCGACGGAATCAGATCGGCCTTGTCCGGATCGATCGCCAACTTCGCCGTCACCACACCGTCGACCGACGACGCCGACCGCACTTCACCGACGATCAAACCGCGAACCTTCACATCCGCGTTGCTGGGCAACGCATTACCCACCGAATCGGTCACCAGGTCGATACTGACGACTTTCTTGAAGGTCTTGTTGTACGAGGTGACCGACCATCCGAGGAAGAGGATCAACACCAGAAAGAACGCGAGGCCGAGCAGAAGTCGCTTCAGCCGCGACGGCGAGTCGATCATCCTGCAACCCTCACTGTCGTCGTGGTTCCCCAGATTGCGAGGCTGAGGAAGAAGTCCAGTACCGCCACCGTCACGATGGCCGTTCGCACGGCGCGGCCCACGGCTACGCCGACGCCTGCAGGTCCGCCCGATGCATGGAATCCGTAGTAGCAGTGGATCATGATCAGCACGAAGGCGAAGATCAACACCTTGAGGAACGAATAGAGAACATCCTCGGGCGGTAGGAACAGATTGAAGTAGTGGTCGTACGACCCACCCGACTGCCCGTTGAATATCGTGCTGATTCCGCGTGATGCGATGTACGACGCCAGGAGTCCCACGATGTAGAGCGGGATGACGGCGACGAATCCGGCGATCATGCGTGTGGTGACGAGGAACGGAACGCTGGGCACCGCCATCACTTCGAGCGCGTCGATCTCCTCGGAGATTCTCATCGCGCCGAGCTGTGCCGTGAATCCGGCCCCGACCGTCGCGGACAGGGCGAGACCTGCGACGACAGGCGCGATTTCACGAGTATTGACGTACGCGGAGAGGAAGCCGGTGAGGACCGAGCTTCCGAGCTGCTCGAGTGCGGCGTATCCCTGCAGACCCACGACCACACCGGTGGCACCGGACATCATGACGATGACGCCGATGGTGCCGCCGATGACCGCGAGGGCTCCCGAGCCGAAGGTGACCTCGGCGAGAAGTCGCAGAACTTCCTTCTTGTAGTGAACGAGCGTGCGCGGAATCCATCCGATGGCACGTACGTAGAACGACATCTGCTCGCCCGCGTTGTCCAACACGGTGAGCGGAGCACCGGCGATGCGCTTCGCGCGCATGAGAGTACGGTCGCCGCGACCTTTGGCGATGGTCATTGCGCGTCAGCTTCCCTTCGCCGGCACGACCTGGAGGTACACCAGGGTGAGAATGAGGTTGGCGAAGAACAGCAGCAGGAAGGTGATGACCACCGTCTGGTTCACTGCCTCGCCGACGCCCTTGGGGCCGGGGTTGGGATTGAGTCCCTTGTAGGAGGCGATGATGCCTGCGATCAGCCCGAAGATCGCTGCTTTCAGTTCGGCCACATACAGATCCGGCAGCTGCGCGAGCGCCGAGAACGAGGCGAGGTAAGCGCCGGGGGTACCGCCCTGCAGCACGACGTTGAAGAAGTAGCCGCCCGCGATGCCGACGACGGACACCAATCCGTTCAAGAGCAGCGCGACGAGGATCATGGCGAGCACGCGCGGTACGACCAGACGATGAATCGGGTCGATTCCGAGTACTCGCATCGCATCGATCTCTTCACGAATGGTTCGCGAACCGAGGTCGGCGGTCACAGCCGACCCGGCAGCACCGGCGATCAGCAGCGCTGTCACGATCGGGCTTCCCTGCTGGATCACCGCCAGCACGCTCGCCGCGCCGGTGAACGACTCGGCGCCGAGCTGCTTGATCAGAGAACCCGTCTGCAGCGAGACGACCGCGCCGAACGGAATGGCGACGAGCGCCGTCGGCAGAATCGTGACGCTGGCGATGAACCAGGCCTGTTCGATGAACTCGCGAAACTGGAAGGGCCGCCGGAACGTGTTCCGAACGACGTCGACCAGTAGTTCTACGATGTTTCCGGCTTGCGCGAGTGCTGCGCCCGCCGGAGCAAGAGCGGACTTCTTCGATCCCCCCATGGTGCTTATTGTCCCCGCCCCTGCGCAGGACCGTGGCCCTGATCGCTACGTCCTGAAGTGTCATAGCCTGAATTGTCGTACCCGGATTGGTCGTAACCGGATTGGTCGTAGCCGGAGTTGTCGTACGCGGCGTTGTCGTAGCCGGCGTTGTCGTAACCGGTGTGGCCGTCGTTCTCGTACGTCTGGCTGCCCGCGTACGCGGGTGTCTGGCTGCCGGGGTCCGTGGTGTCGAGGCTTTCCTGAATGGCGACCTGAGCGCTCTGCGGAAGGGTGTGCATGATCTGACGCACCCGCTCCTGACGGCGACCGACTGCCTGCCGAACCGGCGTACCGGGAGTCGCTTTCATCTGCGGCACGATACCTTCCACGTCGTCGACACCACCAGCATGATGCCCGGCGTCGACGAGAGCTTGCTCGTGCGCCATCTGCGCCTCGTCCTTCTCCTCCGACATACCGATCGGCCCGATCATCGTGCCGTTCAGGAACTGCTTGACCACAGGTTCGTCGGAGGTCAGCAGCACCTCACGCGGACCGAACATGACCAACTGACGGCGGAACAGCATCCCGATGTTGTCCGGCACCGTCCGAGCCAGGTTGATGTTGTGCGACACGATCAGAATGGTCGCATCGATCTCGGCGTTGATGTCGATCAACGTCTGCGAAATGTAGGTCGTACGTACCGGATCCAACCCCGAGTCCGGCTCGTCGACCAGGATGATCTCCGGGTCCAACACCAACGCACGGGCCAAGCCGGCGCGCTTGCGCATACCTCCGGAGATCTCGCCGGGCAGCTTGTCCTCCGCGCCGATCAGGCCCGTCAGTTCGAGCTTCTCCATGACGATCTTGCGGATGTCGGACTCGGACTTCTTGGTGTGCTCACGCAGCGGGAACGCCACGTTGTCGTACAAGTTCATCGACCCGAACAGAGCACCGTCCTGGAACAGCACTCCGAACAGCTTGCGGATCTCGTACAGCTCCCGCGAACTGCACTGCAGAATGTCGGTCCCGTCGATGAAAATCTTGCCCTGCTCGGGGCGAAGGAGACCGATCAGCGACTTCAGGAACACCGACTTACCGGTTCCCGACGGTCCCAGCAATGCACTGACCTCGCCCGACGGCAACGTCAAAGTGACGTCCTGCCAAATCTTCTGGACACCGAAAGACTTGGTCAATCCCTCGACCGAAACCTCGACTCCCACGCTGACCTCCACAGTTCGTTCACATCGACCCGGATGTGGGTTGGGTCACTCTATCGCACACGAGTGTCCACACCGACACCGGAGCTTACTGCCCAGTAATAACTTCCCCGAGTCGGGCTGCGGTCCTTGCATCAGTGTGGCTCATCTCACCACGACACGCGTGCGACTCGCCCGATTTGTGATGAAACCCAACGGCACAGCGTTGTGAGAACGAACAGAACCGAGGCGAAGACATAGGTAACAGACCCGAACACGACACGACGAAGGGCCACCCCCGAGTGGGGATGGCCCTTCGTGTGTACGAGCTACGCCAGAATTACTTGACGGAGATCTTCGCGCCGGCTGCTTCCAGCTTCTCCTTGGCAGCCTCGGCTGCATCCTTGGCGACCTTCTCCAGGATTGCCTTCGGAGCGCTCTCGACGAGGTCCTTGGCTTCCTTCAGGCCGAGGCCGGAGACGACCTCACGGACGACCTTGATGACCTGGATCTTCTTGTCGCCGGCCGACTCGAGGACGACGTCGAACTCGTCCTGCTCCTCGGCAGCGTCAGCGCCACCGGCAGCCGGTGCGCCAGCAGCGGCGACGGCGACGGGAGCGGCTGCGGTGACCTCGAAGGTCTCCTCGAATGCCTTCACGAACTCGCTGAGCTCGAGGAGGGTGAGCTCCTTGAACTGGTCGAGCAATTCTTCGGTGCTGAGCTTCGCCATGGTGGCGGTCCTTCCTTTAGTACCGAGTCGCTGATCCGCGACACAGGTTGGTTGTGTAGCTGTCGCTGTGAGTGCGGATCAGCTTTCGGCGGGAGCTTCTGCTTCTGCCGGTGCCTCGGCTGCAGCAGCTGCGGGAGCTGCAGAACCTTCGGTGGCCTTCTTGTCTGCCAATGCCTGAGCCAGACGTGCAACCTGCGAAGCAGGTGCATTGAACAGTCCTGCAGCCTTCGACAGGTTGCCCTTCATGGCACCTGCGAGCTTTGCAAGCAAGATTTCGCGGGACTCGAGGTCCGCGATCTTGTTGATCTCGTCCACGGACAGCGTCGCGCCGTCCATGTAGCCGCCCTTGACGACCAAGGCCTTGTTGTCCTTCGCGAAGGCCTTGATGGCCTTCGCAGCGTCGACCGGCTCGCCCTTGATGAACGCAATGGCGGTCGGTCCGACGAACAACTCGTCCAGCCCGGTGATGCCGGCTTCGGCAGCAGCGCGCTTGACCAGGGTGTTCTTGGCGACGGAGTAGGTGGCACTGTCGCCGAGCGCACGCCGCAGCTGGGTCAATCCGGATACCGACAGGCCACGGTATTCCGTGACGACGGCAGCCGTCGAACCCTTGAACTGCTCGGTGATCTCGGAAACCGCTGAGACCTTTTCGGGCTTTGCCATACTTCGCCTCCTCTCGTGGAAGTTATGTCGATCGCGAGAGGTCCTGCAGAAACGACGAACGCCCCGGTGCAGGAGGCACACGGGGCGTAGACATGATGGCGGCGTGGAGTGATCCGAACCGTCGAACAGGTCCCTTACCTCGTTCTCCTGCGTGGGCCGTCCGAGTGTCTCGGACCTTCAACCGCAATCTCGTGAAAGAAATCCCCCGAGAAGGCGGTGACCAACGGTCTTGGGTAGAACTTGTTTGGGCGGATCCGAACCGAAATCCGATTCAGAGCCGTCGACCAGACTACAGCGCTGCGCCGCAAAGTCCAAAACGCGCTGCTGTGACGACGCACCGGCGACGCTGTCATCGTGAACAACAATCGGCGCACGCAGGACAAGACGGTACTCGGGGCTGTTGAATCGAGAACATGACGGCAGCGCAGCCACGCCCACTGCTCCTACCGGACTCCGCCGGATCGAGCCCGGAGCGGGACCCGAGCGGCGGCGACGCAGCTGCCGCCTGGCGCAGCCTCGTCGAATCACCACCGTTGTACCCGCGGATCGCACGCGCACGGAACGTCCCGGTCACTATGAGCGACGGGACGGTGCTACGCGCGGATGTCATGCGTCCGGCCGACGCGGCGGGTCGGGCCGTGGAGACCGCACTGCCCGCGGTCCTCAACATCACCCCGTACAACAAGCGGTTGATCACCGGCATCGACACACTCCTCGGGGCGCCAGTCCTGGGACGTGCCATTCGCGGTGCGTCGCGTCGATTCGACCTGAGCAACACCGCGTTCGACGGAATCACCGAGATCACGCGCATCGTCGACGGCGGTGCCGCCGATCTGCTGTCGGTCAACCGGCATCTGATTCGAAGCGGCTACGTCCAGGTCATCGTCGACGCACGTGGTACCGGCTCGTCGAACGGCACGTGGGACATCCTCGGGGATCGCGAGCAGCTCGATTCCGTCGAGATCATCGACTGGATCACCTCCCAGCCCTGGTGCAACGGCCGCGTCGGCATGACCGGTATCTCCTACTCCGCCATCAACGCACTGCAAGCAGCATCCAAGCGGCCCGACGGCCTGCACGCAGTGTTCGCCGTGGAGGGCTCCGTCGACATCGTTCGGGAGATCTTCGCGACGGGAGGTGCACCGTCACTGTTCATCCCGTTGTGGCTGACGGCGGTGAACGCGCTCAAATGGTTTCCGACGCTCCGCGGCGTCGACGCCCTGACGTGGCTTCGCGACCGAGCGGCATCCCCCGCGACCCACATGTTCGACCTTGCCAAAGGTTTCCTGACCGGTGGCGACACCCGGATCTACGACGACCCGTACTACGACAACATCGACGCGGACATCGAAGAGATCGACGTCCCCACGTTCGTGTACGGATGCTGGCACGACATCTTCGGTGGATCCGCACCCGACATCTACAACCGCCTGGCCCTCGAACGCGGCCGGAAACAACTCCTCGTCGGAGACGGCTACCACGGCAACCCCGGAATCGGCTTCGGCCGACCGGGTTTTCCGCCACGGCTGGACGTGCTGGAACGAGCATGGTTCGACCGCTGGCTACGCGACGAGGACAACGGTATCGAGCGATTCGGGCCCGTCACGCTCCGCAGCCAGGGCGGATCGTGGACGGCCCACGGCCGCTTCCCCGCACCCCACGCCGTACCGCAACGGCTGTACCTGTCCGCCGCCACGTCGGGAACGGCGCGGCACGCAGCAGCCGACGGCACACTCGGCGGCCGATCCGACGGCAGCAGTGGAACATTCACCGTCCGCCCCTCGCTTCGAGCCGTCGTCTCACGGGACACGACGCAGGTGCTCGCCGGAGTCACCGCCGTCCTCGGCGGTGGCTTCACCTACGACAATCGATTCGCCGAGGGCGCCGCGGTCAGTTTCACGACGATGCCGGCCTCGGTCGACACGGTGATCTCGGGACCGATGAATCTGCATCTGCGCGTCGTATGCCGTGCACGAGAAGCACTCTGGGCCATCATGGTGTGCGACGTCGCACCCGACGGCACGTCCACCGTCGTGACCAACGGGGCCCTGCTCGCATCGCGCCGAGCCGTCGACGACGAGAAGTCCTTGTTCGCCCCCAACGGTGACTACACCCGCCCGCACCACCCATTGACCGAAGCCTCGATGCTTCCGGTACCCGTCGGTGAACCGTTGACCCTCGACATCGACTTGCTCACCACCGAAGCCGCGATCTCCGTCGGACACCGCCTGAGAGTCGACGTATTCGCCGCCGACCCGCCCCGATTCATGCCCATCCTCCCCGACCTGCTTCGAACCCGAGCCCGCAGCCAGGACATCGTCATCGATCCCGAGAACCCCAGCTTCCTCGTCGTGCCCATGCTCGACGACCCAGGCTGGTGAAGGAGAACCAATGCAGACCCGCACCGGCTTCGCGCCGTCGAACGGTATCGAACTCGCCTACGAGGACATGGGCAACCCCGACGACCCGGTAGTCCTGATGATCATGGGGCTCAGTGCCCAGATGACGCTGTGGCCCAGGGAATTCTGCGAGCGAATCGTCGACCTGGGATTCCGGGTCATCCGATTCGACAACCGCGACATCGGACTGTCCACCAAGATGGACGGGCTCCGCATCGAAGGCTCCGCCTTGCTCCGGCTGATCCGCACGGGCCTCGGCGCGTCGAGCACCGTCCCGTACACCCTGAAGGACATGGCACTCGACACCAAAGGCCTACTCGACCACCTCGACATCGAACAGGTACACGTCGTCGGCGCATCCATGGGCGGAATGATCGCGCAGGTCTTCGCCGGGCTGTACCCGAATCGCGTACTCAGCACCGCGATCATCTTCTCCAGTACCAACGAGGCCTTCCTGCCGCCTCCCGACCCGCGCGCACTCCTCCCCCTCATGAAAGGCCCTGGCCCGGGTGCCACCCGCGAACAGATCGTCGCCCACTCCGCCAACACCCGACGAATCATCGGCAGCCCCGCGTACCCCACGCCCATGGAAGAACTCCTCGTCACCGCAGGCGAAATGTACGACCGCAACTACAACCCCGCCGGCGCACTCCGCCAGATGGCCGCAGTGACCGGAACAGGCAGTCTCCGCCGGATCGCCGCGCAGATCGCCGCACCCACCGTCGTCGTCCACGGCCGCGCCGACCGACTCATGCGCCCCTCCGGTGGCAAAGCCGTCGCCCGAGCAGTCCCCGGATCCTCACTCCACCTCATCGGCGGAATGGGCCACGACCTCCCCCGTCCACTGTGGGACGAAATCCTCGGCGAACTGTCGTCCAACTTCGCGCGAGCCTGATCGGTTCCCGCGAGACGCACGAAATACGAAAGAGGGCCGACCCCCGGTGGGGTCGGCCCTCTTTCGGTACTACTGCTTACGCTTCTGCGTCGTCCTCGAGGAGGTTACGCGTGCGGTTCGGGTCCACGGGGATTCCCGGTCCGGTCGTCGTCGAGACGGTGATCTTCTTGACGTAGCGGCCCTTGGCGGAGGACGGCTTCGCACGGAGGATCTCGTCGAGTGCCGCACCGTAGTTCTCCACCAGCTTGGCGTTGTCGAACGATGCCTTGCCGATGACGAAGTGCAGGTTGGCCTGCTTGTCGACGCGGAAGTTGATCTTTCCGCCCTTGATGTCGTTGACGGCCTTGGTCACGTCGTTGGTGACGGTGCCCGTCTTCGGGTTCGGCATGAGGCCACGCGGTCCGAGGACGCGGGCGATGCGGCCGACCTTGGCCATCTGGTCCGGGGTGGCGATCGCGGCGTCGAAGTCCAGGAAACCGCCCTGGATGCGCTCGATCAGATCCTCTGCGCCGACGACGTCGGCTCCTGCTGCCTCTGCTTCTGCAGCCTTCTCACCAGCGGCGAAAACGATGACCCGAGCGGTCTTGCCGGTGCCGTGGGGAAGGTTGACGGTGCCGCGCACCATCTGGTCGGCCTTACGAGGGTCGACGCCGAGACGAACGGCGACCTCGACGGTCGCGTCGAACTTGCTCGACGCGGTGTCCTTGGCCAACTGTGCTGCCTGAAGCGGCGAGTACAGGTTGTCTGCATTCACCTTTGCGGCCTGCTCGAGGTAGGCCTTGCTGCGCTTTGCCATTTCTTACTGTCCAATCATGAGTTCAGTGTGGTTGACAGGCCTGGCAGGCCCTCCCACGTGACGCTTCGTGTGTGACGAGGCCTAGGTCAGCCTTCGACCGTGATGCCCATCGAACGAGCAGTACCGGCGATGATCTTCGCGGCCTGGTCGATGTCGTTGGCGTTGAGGTCTTCTGCCTTGGTCTTGGCGATTTCGCGCACCTGGTCCATGGTCACCTTGGCGACCTTGGTCTTGTGCGGCTCGCCCGAACCCTTGGCGACGCCTGCAGCCTTGAGCAGCAGCTTGGCGGCGGGAGGAGTCTTGAGCTTGAAGTCGAACGTACGGTCTTCGTAGACCGAGATCTCGACCGGCACGACGTTTCCGCGCTGCGACTCGGTCGCTGCGTTGTACGCCTTGCAGAACTCCATGATGTTGACGCCGTGCTGACCCAGCGCGGGGCCGACGGGAGGAGCAGGGTTGGCCTGTCCTGCCTGGATCTGAAGCTTGATGATCCCGGCTAGCTTCTTCTTCTTCGGGGGCATTTCTTTTTCCTTGTATTCGCTCGGGTTTCTTGCGGTAACTACTGCAAGTTCTGTGTGGGCTCGCCCACGCGGCGCCGACTAGATCTTGGCGACCTGCGTGAAGCCCAGTTCGACCGGAGTCTCACGGCCGAAGATGGATACCAGCACCTTGAGCTTCTGCTGCTCGGCGTTGACTTCGCTGATGCTGGCCGGGAGTGTCGCGAACGGGCCGTCCATGACGGTGACGGACTCGCCGACCTCGAAGTCGACCTCGATGGCCGGCTTCGACGTGGTCTCGGTGGTAGCGCCCTCGGCTGCAGCAGCCGAGGCCTTCGCGTCCTTCTTCTGCCCGTCCTGCGGCATGAGGAACTTGACGACCTCGTTGATGGTCAGCGGCGACGGACGCGACGTGGCGCCGACGAATCCGGTGACACCGGGGGTGTTGCGCACCGCGCCCCACGACTCGTCGTTGAGTTCCATCCGGACCAGGATGTAGCCGGGCAGAACCTTGCGGTTGACCTGCTTGCGCTGGCCGTTCTTGATCTCGGTGACCTCTTCGATCGGGACCTCGACCTGGAAGATGTAGTCGCCGACGTCGAGGTTCTGCACACGAGTCTCGAGGTTGGTCTTGACCTTGTTCTCGTAGCCTGCGTACGAGTGGATGACGTACCAGTCACCGGGTGCGCGTCGGAGAGCTGCCTTGAACTCGGCGACCGGATCCTCGACCTCGGCGGGCTCGGCCTCTGCCGTCTCGTCGGCTACCGCGTCGTCACCGGCGGCAGCGGCGACGTCGGCAGCGATGGCCTCGTCGGTCTCGCGGTCCAGAGCGGCCTGCTCCGCTTCGAGGCCCTGTTTGGTCGCCTCGACATCGGCGTCGAATGCGGCCACTTCGGTGGCGTCGTTGTGCGGCGTGCTCACAGCAGGCACCCTTTCTGTCGTTTCATGCATGTCGTACTACTCATCGGACTCGGCCAGCGGATCGGTGTCAACCGAACAGCCACTCGACGCCTTGCGTGAATGCCAGGTCCAGACCGCTGATGTACGCGACCATGAACGCCACGAACACGAGCACGACGCTGGTGTAGGTGACCATTTGCTTGCGGTTCGGCCAGATGACCTTGCGCAGCTCTGCGACGACCTCGCGCAGGAACTGGATCAGACGCTTGAAGATGTTCGGGCGCTTCGCCTCGCGGGACTTCGGCGTGCGGGTGGCAACGGATGCCTTGCCTGCCGGCGCGGTGGACTTGCCGTCCGACGACTTGGAGATCGACACGGGCTCGGACGCAGCGCCTGCGGTCCGTGAACGTCGCGCAGTGCGCTTGCCGGAAGGCTTGGCGACAGCGGCGGAGGAAGTGTCGTTCTGGGATACAGAGGCATCCGGCGTCGACGAATCGGGCGTTGACGAATCCCCGGACTCGTCTTCGCGCTTGCCGCGCTCCTCGCTCACCCGTCGTTCCTCTCAGTAGCTGACACCGTCGCTCTCCTCACCGGAAATGCGGTGAGGGAGCCACATGGGCAGGGGCGACAGGACTTGAACCTGCAACCTACGGTTTTGGAGACCGTTGCTCTACCAATTGAGCTACGCCCCTTCGGTCCAACCCGATTGGAGTCGGACCGTTCTGGAGTCACACACAACGTACGCGCTACCTCACACCCTCGAAAGAGAGTCTTGGCAGCGCGCAGCGCTGAACAACCCCAGAAATCTCAGTGTACTGCACAGGCTATGGAAGTTTGAAATCAGGCAGGTCAGGCCAGACGGACGGTTGCCGTCGCCCTACCGAAGATCTTCTTGCCCTCGGACTTCGCTGTGATCGCGATGACCGCGGACTTGGATTCGGGGTCGACCGACTTCACCTTGCCGGTGTACTCGACCGACGCGGCCGAATCCGCGGGCACGTACACGGAGCTGGTGAAGCGGACGTTGTACTCGGTGACCGCACCCGGGTCGCCGAGCCACGACGTCACGAATCCAGCGCCGAGACCCATCGTCAACATGCCGTGGGCGATGACGTTGTCCAATCCCGCGAGCTTGACGACCTCGTCGCTCCAGTGGATCGGATTGGGATCACCGGACACGCCGGCGTAGTTGACCAGATCTCCGCGGGTCAGCTTGACCACGCGCTCGGGCAGCTCGTCGCCGACCGCCACATCCGCAAAACTACGAAGCGCCATGCATGATCACTTCCTTGACTGCGTGGGCGATGTTCTCGTCGACTTCGCCGCCGGTTCGGGCGACCAGCGTCGTCCAGGTCGTCTGGACCAGCTCGCCGTTCTGATCGGTCACGATGTTCTTGGTGGTGATGATGTCACTGCCGCTCATCTGGCGGAACGATTCGAGGTAGACCTCGCAGGACAACTCGTCACCGACCTGAATGGCCTTGTGGAATTGCAGCCTCTGATCGGTCTGCAGAATCTGACTCGGGTCGTACCCGGTGATGAATTCCTTGAACATCCGCGACTGCGCGATGATGCCGACCAACGAGATGAACGTCAGCGGGGCAAGCAGGCCGTCGTATCCGAGGCCTTTGGCTGCATCCTCGTCGTGGTGGGCGGGGTGCCAGTCCTGGACGGCACGGGCGTACTCACGCACCTTCTCACGACCGACCTCGTAGGCGTGGTCCACCTTGTAGTGGTGGCCCACCATCGCCGCCGCATGCAGAGCTGGATCTTGCACCAGCTCTGGGTCCTGCACTGACTCGGTCACGCTGAAAGAACCTTTTCTACCCAGGACGCAGATGCGGTTAGGGCACGAAAAGTAAGCCTAACGCGTGGCGTCGACTCCGAACGAGAACCAGCAGCCGATGAGGCTCGCGACTAGCGAGACTCGCGGTGCGCGCGATGCGTGCCGCAGTTCGAGCAGAACTTCTTCAGCTCGAGGCGGTCGGGATCGTTGCGGCGGTTCTTCTTCGTGATGTAGTTACGGTGCTTGCAAACCTCGCAGGCCAAGGTGATCTTGGGCCGCACATCGGTGGAGGAGGCCACTGGATGCCTACTTTCGGGTAAATCTGATCCGGTTAATCAGGACTGTGCATTCTTCTTGTGTAGCGGTGACCGGACTTGAACCGGCGACGCAACGATTATGAGTCGTTTGCTCTACCAACTGAGCTACACCGCCTCAGGTGCTCACCCCTACACCATCTCACTAACAAGGGTGTGGACGCGAACCATCCAATCCAGCGAGCCCCCTAACGGAATCGAACCGTTGACCTTTTCCTTACCATGGAAACGCTCTACCGACTGAGCTAAGGGGGCGTTCGCTTCTCTGCGCGGCAAGCCGTGCGTCGAAGCCTTCAAGAGGTTACACAGTCCGAGCGTCGAGTACCAAATTGCGTGCTCGCCGCGCCTTCTGCGGATCCTCTTACAGTAGAAACCCCAGCGAGAATTTCTCTCGCCGGGGCATCTGTGTGGCAGATGTAGGATTCGAACCTACGTAGGCATAAGCCGACGGATTTACAGTCCGCTCCCATTGGCCGCTCGGGCAATCTGCCGGGTGCTCGACGAGAACTTTCGCTCTCTTCGACGCGGAGAGAAGAATACAACGAACGTCCCCCGGAAACGCAAACCGGGTGGATAGCGCGGGTGCGAACGAGCTAACGTCGTCAGGACGAGCCTCACGGATCGGCTCACAGAAGCCGATCGAAACCGATTCGAGTACAGGAGTTGCACGTGGCTGATTCTTCCTTCGACGTAGTGAGCAAGGTCGACCGTCAAGAGGTCGACAACGCTCTGGGACAGGCTGCGAAGGAGCTCGCGACGCGGTTCGACTTCCGCGGTTCCGGCACCGTGATCGAGTGGTCGGGCAGCGGCGACAACGAGGTGATCGTGATCACCTCCGAGAGCGAAGAGAAGGTGAAAGCCGCCCTCGACGTCTTCAAGGAAAAACTGATTCGCCGCGATGTGTCGCTGAAAGCGTTCGAGACCAACGAGCCGGCAGCGTCGGGCAAGGTCTACAAGGTGACCGGGAAGCTCGTTCAGGGCATCTCGAGCGAGAACGCGAAGAAGCTGACCAAGAAGATCCGCGACGACGGCCCCAAGGGCGTCAAGGCGCAGATCCAGGGCGACGAGCTACGCATCAGCAGCAAGAAGCGGGACGACCTGCAGGCTGTGCAGCAGCTGCTCAAGTCCGAGGACTTCGGCCTCGCGCTTCAGTTCGTCAACTACCGCTAGCTCTACTCTCCCCTGGCCATTCGTTCGAGGCGGTCGATGCGGTCCGCCATCGGCGGGTGCGTGGAGAACAGTTTGCCGACCTTGTCTCCGGCCCGGAACGGGCTGGCGATCATCAGGTGGGACTCGGCGGCGAGGCGCGGTTCAGGCGGCAGCGGTGCCGCCTGAACGCCTCGCTCCAGTTTGCGCAGCGCCGACGCCAGAGCAAGCGGATCGCCCGTCAGCTCGGCTCCCGACCGGTCCGCCTGATACTCGCGAGAACGCGACACCGCCAGCTTGACGACGGTGGCCGCGATGGGCCCCAGCAGCGAGACGAGCAGCAGTGCAAAGGGATTGGCGCCGCCGTTGCCGCGGCCGCCGAACATGGATGCGAACATCGCGAAGTTCGCGAGCCCGGAGATCACCGCGGCCATCGCGCCCGCCACCGACGAGATCAGAATGTCGCGGTTGTAGACGTGCGACAGTTCGTGGCCGAGAACGGCCCGCAACTCACGCTCGTCCAGGATCTGAAGAATGCCGGTGGTGCAGCACACCGCAGCGTTGCGCGGATTGCGGCCGGTGGCGAACGCATTCGGGTTGTTCGTCGGGCTGATGTACAGCGCGGGCATCGGCTGGTGCGCCGTCGTCGCCAACTCGCGCACGATGCGAAACATCGCCGGCTGTTCCACCTCGGTGACCGGCTGGGCGTGCATCGCTCGCAGTGCGAGCTTCGCGCTGTTGAAATAGGCGTAGCCGTTCATCCCGACGGCAAGCGCGATCGATACGAACAAGATCGTCGGACTGTTGAACAACGCCCCCACGAAGACGATGAGCGCGGACATACCGACCAACAGGCCGAACGTCTTTGCGTTGTTCGCGAAACCCATTGCAGCGCCTCTTCCCGAAGTTCTCTCGTTACCCACGGGAAGAACGATCAGCGCACCCCACGAAGTTCCCCATGGGTAGCGCGCCGGAGACGAGCGGGATCTAGCCGACCCGCTCGACGGTGTAGTCCACCAGTCGACCCAGCGCATCGTTGGCTGCACCCTGCGGGAGCTTCTCGAGCTCGGCGTGTGCTTTCGCGGCGAACTCTCCGAGTGTCTCCTTGGCCCGAACCATTCCCGGTGAGCGCCCCAACAGTTCGAGCGCCTCGGTGACCGACGCATCGTCGGTCACGGGGCCGTCGAGCAGTACCCGCAATCGATCGCCGTCGGCGCCGTCCTCCCGAAGCGCGAACAGAACAGGCAGTGTGTGCACACCTTCACGAAGGTCGGTGCCCGGCGTCTTGCCCGATTGCTCCGTCGCCGACGAGATGTCGATGATGTCGTCGGAGATCTGGAACGCCGTACCGACAGCGTCGCCGAGACGTTCCAGCGACGCGACGTGATCAGCGTCTCCGCCGGAGAACGTACCGCCGAAACGTCCACACGCCGCGATCAACGAACCGGTCTTCTCCCAGACGACGCGGAGATAGTGTGCGACGGGATCCTCGTCCTTCTTGACGCCGATGGTCTCGCGCATCTGGCCGGTGACCAACTCCGCGAACGTCTCGGCGATGATGCGGACGGCCTCGGGACCGAGCGTCGACACCAACCGCGACGCATGGGCGAACAGGTAGTCGCCGGCGAGAATGGCGATGCTGTTGCCCCAGCGCGAGTTCGCCGACTCGGCGCCGCGCCGCATCGTCGCCTCGTCCATCACGTCGTCGTGGTACAGCGTCGCCAGGTGCACCAGTTCGACGACGGTCGCTGCGGTGACGATCGACTCGTCCGTCGGGTTGGGTCCGAGCTGAGCCGTCAGCACGGTGAACAGCGGACGGAATCGCTTACCGCCCGCTTTCGCCAAGTGCAGCGCGGCCTCGGTGAGAAAATCCTCGCCGTCGGACAATTCGGCGATCATCAGCTTCTCGACGCGTTCCAGCCCCGCGGCGACGGTGTCTGCAAGCTGCGGATCGACGAGGTCGACCCCGGCAACGACCGTCGATCCGGCCGCGTCGAAAGTGCTCACGATTGTTCGTCCTGTCCTCGTCGGGGGCGTCGTTTCGTCTCTACCGTAGTGAACCTGGCGCGGGCGAGCGCCGGAAGGTGCCACACACCACGCGAGAGGGGGCCGAAACCCCGCGGGAGCAGGCCCGTCGGCGCCACTGCTTTACTGGACGGGTGAGCGCTGTGCGAAGCACCGACGTCCTCGTCATCGGCGCGGGCCCTGCCGGGTCGTCCGCCGCGGCGTGGGCCGCAAGAGCAGGCCGGGATGTCGTCCTCGCGGACGCGGCGACCTTTCCGCGTGACAAGACGTGCGGCGACGGACTGACACCGCGCGCGATCGCCGAGCTGAATCGTCTGGGACTCGGCGACTGGGTTCGCGGACGAGCGGAGAATCGCGGCCTGCGGCTGTCCGGTTTCGGTCAGGAACTTCAGCTGGAATGGCCGGGCGGGTCCTTGCCGACGGTCGGGAGCGCAGTCCCGCGAACCGAACTCGACGACCGAATCCGTGTTGCGGCGGTCGATTCCGGTGCCACGATGATCGAGGGCGCGAAGGCCGTCGACGCAACCGGAGACGGCGCGAAAGTCACCTCGGTGACGTTCGCGAACGGTGAGGAGATCCGCTGCGAGAAGCTGATCGTCGCCGACGGTGTGCGTTCCACACTCGGTAAGAAACTCGGTCGACAGTGGCATCGCGACACCACGTTCGGGGTCGCTGCCCGCGCGTACATCGACTCCGACAGGTCGGACGATCCGTGGATCAGTTCCCACCTGGAACTGCGTGACGCCGCGGGCACCGTACAGCCCGGCTACGGCTGGATCTTCCCGCTCGGCACCGGTCAGGTGAACATCGGCGTCGGTACATTGGCGACAGCCAAGCGCCCCGGCCCCGGAGCGTTGCGGCCACTGCTGGATCTGTACACCTCGCAGCGTCGACAGGACTGGTCGTTGACGGGTGACCTTCGCGCAGTGGCGTCGGCTCTGCTTCCCATGGGCGGCGCGGTCTCGAACGTGGCCGGAGTCAACTGGGCGATCATCGGCGACGCCGCCGCGTGCGTGAACCCGCTCAACGGCGAAGGAATCGACTACAGCCTCGAAGGCGGCCGGTTCGTCGCCGACATGCTGAGCGAGAACGACCTCACACTGGCATGGCCGACGCTGCTGCGTGAGCACTACGGACAGGCCTTCTCCATCGCCCGACGCCTCGCCGGGCTCCTGACCGTCCCTCGCTTCCTGCCCGCGACGGGACCGATCGGTATGCGCTCGCGTGCGTTGATGACCGTCGCGGTGCGCGTCATGGGAAACCTGGTGACGGAGGCAGATTCGGACCTCGTCGCCAGGGCATGGAGAGCGTCGGGCACCGCGTCACTGAAGGTCGACAGCCGGCCGCCCTTCACCTGACGATCAGCGCACGGCGCGGTGCAGCGCGACGATTCCGCCGGTGAGATTGCGCCACTGCACTCCGGACCAGCCCGACTCGGCGATGGTGGTGGCCAACTGCTCCTGCGTCGGCCAGGCGCGGATCGATTCCGCCAGGTATACGTAGGCGTCCGGATTCGACGAGACGGCCCGCGCCACGGCAGGGAGCATCTTCATCAGATATTCCATGTACACCGTGCGGAACGGGGTGAACGTCGGCGTCGAGAATTCACAGATCACGAGGCGACCGCCGGGCTTGGTGACACGCGCGATTTCCTTCAGACCCGCCTGAAAGTCGGAGACGTTCCGCAGCCCGAAGGAGATGGTCGCGGCGTCGAAACTGGCATCGGCGTACGGCAGGTGCATGGCGTCGCCGGCCACCATCGGCACCGGCCGGGCAGCGCCGGCCTGCAGCATCCCCTTCGAGAAATCGGTTGCGACGCACCACGCGCCGCTACGCGCCAGTTCGACCGTGGAGACCCCGGTTCCAGCCGCGAGGTCCAGGACCTTCTCCCCCGGCTTCAGGTTCAACGCAGCGCGGGTCAGCTTCCGCCAACTGCGATCCTGACCGAACGACAGAACGGTGTTGGTGATGTCGTACCGACGGGCGACGCCGTCGAACATCGAGGCGACCTCGTGCGGTTCCTTCTCGAGGGTGGCACGTGAACTTGTAGGCACACGATCGAGTTTAGCCGCCGCCGGGATCAGGCCGTTCTCAGCGACCGCTCGCGCTGCCACCCGAGGACGTCGCCGTAGTGGCCGAGCAACTCGTCGCAGATCGCGGGCCAGGTGCGGTGCAGCACCGACGTGCGCGCGGCCTCACCGAACCGGGCACGCATGACAGGCGAGGCCAATGCCGCCACGGCGCTCGGCAGCAACTCGCAGAATCTGTCGACGGGCAACAGGTAGCCGTTGCGGCAGTGCGCCACCAGGTCGCGTGGGCCTCCGGCGTCGGGACCGATCACCGGGACCCCGCTGGCGAGTGCTTCCTGGACGGCTTGGCAGAACGTCTCGTGCTCGCCGGGGTGAACGAAGACGTCGAAGCTTGCGTACGCCTGCGCCAACTCGTCGCCGCCGAGCTGGCCGGTGAAGATCGCCGTCGGCATCAGCTTCTCGAGAGCGCCCCTGTCCGGACCGTCGCCGACGATCACCACCTGCACGTCGTCGGGCAGCGCGGCGAGTCGTTCGACGTGCTTCTCCGGCGCGAGCCGCCCGACGAACCCGACGATCAGCCTGCCGTCGGGCGACCACTGCGTACGCAGCGCCTCCCGGCGCGACGACGGCGCGAAACGGACGGCGTCGACACCTCGGGCCCAACGGTGGACCCGCGGAACACCGTGCAGTTCGAGTGCCTCGACGGCCGAGCTCGACGGGGCCAACGTCCGTGCCGCTCCGCGGTGAACTCGACGTGTCCACCGCCACGCCGCACGGGATGTCAGACCGAGGCCGTAGCTTTCGGCGAACCCTGCGACGTCGGTCTGGTAGACCGCCACCGCGGGCACACCGAGGCGGCCGGCCGCTGCGAGTCCGCCCGCACCGAGCAGGAACGGAGACGCGAGATGAACGACGTCCGGAGCGAATTCACGGATCGTCGCCGTCAGGCCCGGGCCGGGCACGCCGACAGGAAGCGAGCTGATCCTGGGGACCATGACGGCCGGTACTCGATGGACCGGTACGCGATCGTGCTCGATCGAGGCTCGCGGTTTGCCCGCTGGATTGTCCGGAGCGACGACCATGGCGTCGTGGCCGGTGCGCTGGAGATGTTCGAGAACTCGAAGCACCGAATTCGTGACGCCGTTCATGTTGGGTAGGAACGATTCCGCAACGATGGCTACTCGCACGATCCTCAGTGTGGAGTCGCACTCGGACCATCCGGCAGCGCCGACGTTACGAGCGGGCGAAGTTCGCGCTAATGCTGCGCGGCGTCACGCAAGAGTCCCGGCGCGAGACGACGATGGATCCGCGAGAGCCGTCGTCCACCGCCTGACCCACGATCGCCCATGGTGCGATGAATTGCCCGATGCTTTTTTCGATTGCTGCACTCCCGTCGATGCGCGGAGTATCGGGCAATGCGTCCCGCTCGGCCGATCAGGAAGCCGACGTCTCCCGCCGCCGGAGAAGGAACAACACTCCACCCGCGACGATCCAGGTCCCGCCGATGACCGAGCCGGCGGGAACGAGCGCGACGCTTGCGTCACGGCCGGCCACGCGGACGAGATCGGGATCCTCGCGCGCGTACTCCACGTCGATGCGTTGTCCTGCAATGAGATTGGTTGGGTACAGCACACCCAGTTGGGGATTGTGGGTGACACCGTCCGGGGTCACGAAGCTGACTGCGGAACGCAACTTTCCCGCCGACAGCACTTCCGCCGTCGCGCGTCCCTCGTCCGAGGTGATGGTGCGATCGTTCTGCCACGCCGCGACCACCAACAGGAACGCCAGAACGGAAATCCCGGTAGCGACGATCAGGACGGAGATCCGCGCTCGATGCGTGACTTTCGGGGTGCTCACGCCGATAAACGTTACTGTGCGCCCACCGGCTCGCCTCTTTAGGTAGCGTCTGCTGGCATGTCTCGCGACTTCGAGTTCACGATCGTCTCCGAGTACCCTCCCGCCGACGTCCACGAAGCACTGACCAGTGAAGATCAGTGGCTGGCACGGTTCGAGAAGGCCAAGAAGACCGACGGATACGAAATGATCCGCCACGAGGACGGCGCCTTCACCGTCGACATCTCCGAGGAGGTCGGCACGTCCGAGCTGCCGGGGTTCGTCAAGAAGGTCATCAAGGGCAAGTTGCTGATCACCCGCACCGACCATTGGGGGCCACTCGACGGCGATGCAGCCGACGGCACCCTCGCGGGCGGCTCGTCGTCGTTGCCTGCGAAGGTCGAGGGCACGTTGGCGCTTCGACCCGACGGTGACGGGTCGATCCTGACGGTGCGCGGCCGCTCAACCGTCAAGATCCCTCTGATCGGCGGCAAGATCGAGTCGCTCATCAACGACATGATCAAGGACATGGTCGACCAGGAAACCCGCGAGACCGTCGAGTGGGCCGAAGCGAGAGACACCGACTGACCGAACTCCTACAGCCGAGCGCGAATCCCGGCGTGCAGTTCACGTAGGCCGGAGCGTTCGGTCGTCACTTCGAGTACCCGGATGCCGGCAGGAGTGGAGCCTGCGGAACGACCATGGGGAGCAGGAGTGGAGCCGGCGAGAGCGTCGGCCAGTTCGGTCACGTCGACGCGGGAGTGCGGAATTCGGTAGGCCGCGCAGAGGGCAGCGAGATCCATGCCGTGCGGGGTTCCGAAGACACGCTCGAATGCACCGGCGTACTGCGGATCGCCCTGTTCGAGCAGTTCGAAGATGCCGCCGCCGTCGTCATTGGCGACGACGATCGTCAAGTCCTCCGGCCTCGGCTCACCGGTACCGATGAGCAGGCCCGACGCGTCGTGCAGGAACGTCAGGTCACCGAGCAACGCGATGGTGCGTCCGGGGCTCGTCAGTGCCGCACCGACCGCCGTCGACACGGTGCCGTCGATTCCGGCGACGCCACGGTTGGACCGGACCCGGACTCCCGGCGTCGGATACGCCACGAGTGCGGCGTCGCGCACCGGGTTGGATGCTCCGAGCAGCAGTTGGTCACCGTCCCGCAACGAGGACATGACCGTTGCGGCGACGTGGAGGCCGGTGGGTTTCGGGTGCGCCGCCAGCTGGTCCCGCACGGCGATGTCGGCGCGCGCGGACAGTTCGCCGCAGCGTGCGAGCCATCCCTCGCTCGGGCTTCCCGTCACCACAGCCCGCGTTCCGGTGGCCAGAACGTTGCCGGAGACGTCGGGCCACCGCGGACCCGTCGTGATCGCGAAGACGTCGACATCGGGGTTGGCGAGGAGGGCGGAGACCGGGCGATGAAGCGTCGGGCGGCCGGTGATGATCGCCTGCTTCGGCCGCAGTTGTGCCAGCGCGAGCGGATGCAGCGGCAGCCCGTGCAGCGGAGCTGTGGGTTCGGCGACGGTCGGCAATCCCGCCAACTCCGGCCGCAGGGCAGCGCCGTGCCCGGAGACGACGACGGTGTCGATCGACAGATCGATGTCGACGGGTACGTCGAGCGTCGCCTGCTGGGTCGTCGTCCAGGCGGACCCGTCCACACGGCCCGCGGGTGCGGCGGTGGCGTCGGCGAGATCGGGCACGAGGGGCTCGCGCAGTGGGATGTCGAAGTGGACGGGGCCGGCGTTTCCCGACCTGGTTCCGCGGGACGCGGCAAGGACACGGCACACGGCGCTGCGCCACTGACTGTTCTGCGAATCGGTCTCGGCGAGCCCGAGGCTGATGGTCGCGCGCACCTGACTGCCGAACAGCCCGAGTTGTTCGACGGTCTGGTTGGCGCCGGTCCCGAGCATTTCGTACGGGCGGTTCGCGCTGAGCACGATCAGCGGTAGGCGGGCGTAGTTGGCTTCGAGTACCGCGGGGCCGAGGTTGGCGACGGCGGTGCCCGACGTCATCACCACCGGTACCGGGGCACCGCTGCCGAGAATCAGGCCGATCGCGAGGAACCCTGCAGTCCGTTCGTCGATGCGCATGTGCAAGCGAAGCCGTCCGTCGGCGTCGGCTTGCTGCAGAGCGAACGCGAGCGGCGCGTTCCGCGAGCCCGGGCAGAGCACGACGTCTCGAACACCACCGCGGACGAGTTCGTCGACGACAGCTGTGGCCTGAGCACTGGACGGGTTCACCACTTCAGATTGTCAGATTCTCGCGTCGGCGCCCTAGTCGGCCCGCATGTGTCCTGTTTGACACCATGGAGCAGTGAGAACTGTCTTCGATCCGTCCGAGATGCCGCCCGGCGGCTTCTATCCCCTGCTCACAGCGTCCGTGGTGCCGCGTCCGATCGCCTGGGTCTCCACGGTGTCCGCCGACGGTGTGGCCAATCTCGCGCCGTACAGCTTCTTCTCGGTGTCCTCGTCCAACCCGCCCGTCGTGCAGTTCACGTCCGTGGGCCGCAAGGACAGCCTGCGGAACATCGAGGCGACGGGCGAGTTCGTGATCAACGTGGCCACCGACGCGATGGTGGAGCAGATCAACGCGTCCTCGGCCGGCTACGAGCACGGCGTCAGCGAGCTCGAGGAGCTCGGTATCGCGAGCGAACACAGCGAGAAGGTGGCCCCGCCCCGCGTCGCGGACTCACCCATCGCGATCGAGGCGACGCTGCACCGAATCGTCGAGGTCGGGGACTCCTTCGTCGTCATGGGCCGCGTCGTCGCCCTCGCCGTCCGGACCGATGCCCTCGCCGACGACGGGCTGCCGTCGTTCGCCGCCGTCGCCCCGGCCAGTCGACTCGGCCGCAACGAATGGGGTCTTCCTCCCGAGGTTCGTCTGCTCGATCGACCCGGGCGTCCCGCGACCACGGACTGAGGCACAGGTCATACAGTTCTAGTCATGCCCGATGCTCGAAAAGGTCATGCAGTGCTTCCCGAGATCGGCGAGATGGGTCGTCAGGCCTACGCCTCGCTCCGATCACGGCCTACGCCACGTGCCGAACGCTACGAACTCGGCAGGCAGTTGCGTGACAAGGTCTCCCGCGAGTCGATGGGCGACTGGACTCCGCCGGCGGATCGCTACGACCCGATCCGCCAGATCGAGTTCTCCCACGACGGTCGAATCGACTGGCTGATCCCGGTGCGGGCCGAACGGATGGTGGAGTCGCCGTACGGGTTCCTGCGCGGCACCGCCATCGTCATGGCCCGAGACGTGGCGCTGCTGCCGTCGACCGGCATCAATCCGGTGATCAGCGGAGACTCACATCTCGGCAACTTCGGTTTCTACGCATCTCCCGAGCGTGATCTGGTGATCGACCTCAACGATTTCGACGAGGCGCACCCCGGCGGCTGGGAATGGGATCTCCGACGCCTCGTCGCGAGCATCTGGGTGGCGGGCCGCCAGAACGGGCGCACCGAGGCCCAGTGCGAGGAAGCCGTCGCGGCATGTGTGCGGGCGTACCGTGTCGAGGTGTCACGCCTGGCCGACGAGCCGCTGATGTCGCGGTCGTTCCAGCGGCTCACTGCGGAGAAACTGCAGGCCGACGCCACCGAGGGTTCGCTGCGCAAGGAGATCAAGCGGGCCACGAAGAAGGCTCGCCGGCGCACCAGCGACCGCGTCCTTCCCCGGTTCACCGAGGAACACGAGGGCACCCGCAGGCTGGTCGAGGAGCCCCCGATCACCACCCGCATCTCGGCCCGCGACGAGGATCTCCTGGCCGAGGGGCTGGACGAGTATCTGACGACGCTCTCCCCGCACTGGCGTCGGGTGCTCGGTGGGTACACGCTCATCGACGTCGCGCATCGAGTCGTCGGCGTCGGAAGCGTCGGGCTGCGGGCGTACGTGGCGCTGCTCGAGGGATCGAGCCCGGACGACGTGGTGTTCCTGCAGCTCAAGCAGGCGAGGCGTTCGGTGTTGGCGCCGTACGTGCACGGCAAGGATGCGTGGCACGCGCATCAGGGGCAGCGGGTGGTGGAGTACCAGCAGGATCTGCAGACGGTGAGCGATCCGCTGCTGGGGTGGACGACCATCGACGGCAGGCAGTACTACGTGCGGCAGTTCCGGAACATGAAGGGCACGATCGACCTGGGTTCGATCGATGCTCCGGCCCTCGTGGACTACGCGGGAGTGGTCGGTCGGCTGCTGGCCAAGGGCCATGCGCGTACCAGTGGTGCGTCGATGATCGCCGGTTACGTGGGCACGTCCGACACGCTCGATGTCGCTCTGTGCAGGTTCGCCCGGCTGTACGCCGATCAGACCGAGGCCGATCACGCGTTGCTCGTCGACGCCGTTCGCCGGGGCCGCTTCGCGTTGTGAGTGGAACTGTTGTGAGCGGAACTGTTGTGAGCGGAACTGTAGGCCCTGGCCTAGTGGGAGCGGAGCCTGCGGAGTGACCCGCCGGTTCCGCTCCACTCACGTGAGGCTCAGGCGGCGTACTTGGTGACCAGCGCGCCCAGACGCGGGAGTGCCTCGGCAACGTTCTTCTGCGCAGAACCGCGCAGGCTGCCGTAGAACTTCTTCACGACGCTCTTGTCGGTGTCCTCGATGCGCGAGTCCGTCACCGACAGCAGCGCGTTCGACACCTGGTCCGAGTTCGCGACGAGGTAGTCGGAGAACGTCCCGGTGGGCGCGGCGTTGTAGGACTGCCAGAACGGCTCGAGCTGATCGACGAAATCGGGCCACAGTGTCTCGACGGCCTTTTCGATGTACGACGGTCCGACCTTCTTGACGGCTCCGTAGCCGCCCTTGACCGCCAGGCCACTGGCGCCCTTCTTGTCCGACACCTCGGCGTCGATCAGCGCCAGGACGTCGGGCAGCAGAACATCGCGCTTCGACTCGTCGAGCAACGATTCCCTGAGTGCAGCAACCACTTCGAATTCCTCCCGGAGGTTCAGTTTCTTCCTTCGAACCGGGGAAGACTACCGCAGGTAGGTGTATGTTCGCCGAACTCGCTCGTGCCACCACTGCACCCGCTCGGGTGCGGCGGCGAGTGCCGTCAACCTGTCCGGATCGGGTTCGACGGGCACGGCCGCGATGGTTCCGTCCACGATGTCGTGCCCGTCCGCGACGTCACCGGTGAACAGGCTTCCGGTCCCGAGGCCACACGCGAACTCCAGCCTGGGGATCGCGGCCGCAGCGGCGAGACCCGACGCCATCCCCACCGCGGAGTCGAGTGCACTCGACACCACGACGGGCACCCCGTACTCCTCGAGTTCACCGGCGAGCTCGAGGAGCGCCCGCATGCCACCGAGCGGCGCGACCTTGACGACGGCGACGTCCGCTCCGCCTGCGCGGACCACCCGCAGCGGGTCCTCGGCGCGTCGGATGCTCTCGTCGGCCGCGATGCGCACTCCGGGAAGAAGGCGTCGTAGTTCGACGAGCTCGGCGACCGTCGCGCAGGGCTGTTCCACGTACTCGAGGTCGCCGTCCTCCAGCAGCGCCGAGATGGCAGTCACCGCCTGCGGGACGGTCCACCCGCCGTTGGCGTCCACTCGGACGTGTGGAACGAGCGCGCGGACGGCTCGAACCCGTGCGACGTCGCCTGAGACGCTCGTCTCGAAACCGACCTGGCCTTTCTCGGCGACCTTGACCTTGGCGGTGTCGACGCCGGGGTACCGGGCCAGGATGCCGGGAACCTCGTCGGGGGTGACGGCGGGGACTGTTCCGTTGACGCGGACGCGTTCGCGATACGGCTGGGGAGGTCCGTCCCACGCTGCTTCGACGGCCGAGCGCAGCCAGTTCGACGATTCGGCGTCGTCGTATTCGACGAAGGGTCCGAACTCGCCCCAGCCGGCGGGCCCGTGGAACACCACCACTTCGCGTGTCGTGATGCCGCGGAACTTCGTGCGCATCGGCAGGGACAGCACGTGTGAGGACGCGAGAAGCTCCTCGAGAGGCGGTGTCACGGCTGGCCCTTGAGAAGTTGCACCATCAGGGCGTCGGAGTCCGCGAGTACGTTTCCGTCGAGGTCACGCAGGACGGCACTGATGAACGTCTTGCGGCCCTCCACTCGGTCGACGCTGCCCTCGACCACGAGTTCGGTGTTCAGTGGGGTGATCTTGCGGTAGTTGATGTGCAGGTATGCGGTTCGGCTGATCGGGCGTCCGTACGCGTGCTGGATCAGCCCGAACATCTCGTCGAACAGCAGCGGGAGTGTTCCTCCGTGCGCGGCGCCGTTCCCACCCAGGTGATAGCGGCGGAACACGCCTCGGCTGCGCACGCCTTCCGCGTCGAATTTCTCGATGCGCCACGGCAGCATCAGCAGTGATCCGCGGCCCGGCAGACGGATGGCCCGCCCGGCCGGAGATTCGCCTTCGGGAACTTGGAACGGGGCAAGTTCGGCGTTCATCGCCTCGACCTGCTCGGCGAGCTTCTCGGTCAGTTCCGGAGTGGGAGCGGTACTGACGGCGAGGTCCTGCAGTGTCCGCAGCGCCTCGACGAGGCGTCCCCACTCGGGGCCGACGTTCGCGGGGGTGAACTTCGGGAATCCGCCGTGGTGGGAGTACTCGTCCTGGCGTGCGTCTTCACTCATCTCTGCACCGTATCGTGCGGTCCGAAGCACTGGCTCTATCGTGGCCCAGGTGACCTTTACTCCTTCGCTCTGGCAGCCGGTTCCCGGGTTCGACGACCTCACCGACATCACCTATCACCGCCACGTCACCGACGACACCGTGCGGATCGCGTTCGACCGTCCCGAGGTCCGAAACGCGTTCCGGCCCCACACCGTCGACGAGCTGTATCGCACGTTGGAACACGCGCGCGTCAGCTCGGACGTCGGCACGGTGCTCCTCACCGGCAACGGACCGAGCCCGAAGGACGGTGGCTGGGCGTTCTGCTCGGGCGGAGATCAGCGCATCCGTGGACGCAGCGGCTACCAGTACGCCGAGGGAGACACGGCGGACACCGTCGACAAGGCCCGGGCCGGACGGTTGCACATCCTCGAGGTGCAGCGCCTGATCCGGTTCATGCCCAAGGTCGTCATCTGTCTGGTCAACGGCTGGGCTGCGGGCGGAGGCCACAGCCTGCACGTCGTCTGCGACCTGACGCTCGCGAGCCGCGAGCACGCGCGGTTCAAGCAGACCGACGCCGACGTCGGCAGTTTCGACGGAGGTTACGGCAGTGCGTACCTCGCGAAGATGGTGGGACAGAAGTTCGCTCGCGAGATATTCTTCCTCGGCGACACGTACACGGCCGAGGAGATGCATCGAATGGGCGCAGTCAACCGCGTCGTCGATCACGACGAACTCGAGAACGTGGCCATCGAGTGGGCCGCGAAGATCAACGCCAAGTCTCCGCAGGCGCAGCGGATGTTGAAGTACGCGTTCAACCTTCAGGACGACGGCCTGGTCGGCCAGCAGCTCTTCGCCGGTGAGGCGACGCGTCTGGCGTACATGACCGACGAAGCCGTCGAGGGCCGCGATTCGTTCCTTCAGAAGAGGGATCCGGACTGGTCGCCGTTCCCCCGCTACTTCTAAAGGTTTCATGTCCGTTTCTCGAAATCCCCTCACGCATCGACGCCGCGCACCGGACAGTGCGTGGTCGTCGGTGACGTCGTGGTTTCTGCAGAAGCACGACTACGAGTGGATGCGCGAGTTCCAGAACTCGCGGCCGTCGGGAAAGATCGTTCGGATCATCGTCGCCCTGTCGATGATCAACATCAGTGCGATGTCGTTCACGTCGCTGTTCGCGATCGGCGGCCCGACGGGTACCGCGGCGACTGCGCTGACGTTGACGCTGTGCACCGTCAACCTGATCATCGCTGCACTGTGGGTACTGCGGCCGTTCCCCGGGCGTCTCGGCGTGGTGTCGTTCGCGATCTACTCCGACCTGGGCGTCGCCGCCGCGCTGTCGGTCCTCGATCTCCGTAACGCGCTGCTCGGCTGTGTCCTGTACGCAGTGATCGGTGCGTTCGTGACGTTCTTCCTCAGCCCGCGCTGGGTGGTGTCGCACCTGATCTTCGCCTCCGGAATCGCGATCGGCTTCGCAGTCGCGATCTACGTGCGCGGCGACATGGACACGATCACCCTGCTCGTCCAGACCGACGTGGTGCTGCTCGGCATCATGAGTGTGCCCGTCACCTCGCACATCTTCCTGACGACGCTGTCCGCCGACGCGCGGAGTTCCAAGCTCGACCCACTGACGGGCCTGCTCAACCGTCGGGGTCTCGACGCCGCCCTCGAGGACCTGTGGCCGCGGGGACGCCGCGAAGGTCAGTGCGCTGCGGTGATCGTCGTCGACATCGACAACTTCAAGTCGGTCAACGACATCCACGGCCACGACGAGGGTGACGCGGTGATCTGCCGCGTCGCCGAGCGCCTCACCATGCATGTGTCGCGGTACGGAGCGCTGGGACGCACGGGCGGTGAGGAGTATCTGGCTGCGGTGGTGACGTCGAGACTGCACATCGACGCGCTTATCCACGGAATCAGGCGTGCCCTGCACGGTGAGGGCGATTCCGTTCCGGTCACCGTCAGCGTCGGCGCCGCGATTCTGTACGCCGAGTCCCCGCTGTGGACGACGAGCACGGACACGGTGAACACTGCGTCGAGAGTGGCCGACTCGATGATGTACGAGGCCAAAGCGTCCGGGGGCAACCGAGTGGTCACCACCCTCATCTGACCGTGTGCCGATCGACACCGTGCTTGATTGACACCGTGCCTGATTGAAACCTGACGAAGCGGCAATACACCGATCATGACGACCGACCGCCAGACCCCGTCTCCCGAACACCGACGACCGGACGGACTGTCCGACGACACCGTCGCTGCCGTCGGCAAGGTCTCCGAGGCACTCGAGACGATCGAACGCGCCCGCGGTCACCTGTACTCGTTCCACCAGCTGATGGGACACGCGGACCTGCAGCTCGGCGAGGCCGTCGATGCGCTGCGAGATGCCGGCAACACGTCGGCAGCCGACCGACTGTCGGAGGAGATGATCGGTCGCAACGCGATCGACGGCAGGTGGTCGTTCCAGATCGTGGAGGAGTTCGACGATCTCTACTGGTCGGCGTTCCGGCAGCACGAGAAGCAGACGAGGGACGAACTGCAGGAAGGGAAGCGACACGTCTTCGAGGCGGAAATGAAGGAGTCGCGGCGCACACACGAAAAATCGGGCCACGAAGCAACGCCCTGATGCTCACACACGTCGTGCAGGCTGTGGTATCGATGAGGCTGTGGTATCGATGAGGCGTGGAGATACTCAGCGGCCGAACGATCCTGCGTCCAGTCGACTACGAGAAGACTCTCGCGTTCTACCGAGACGGCCTCGGGCTCGCCGTGCATCGCGAGTACGGGGCGGGGACGGTGTTCTTCGCCGGGCAGTCGCTGATCGAGATCGCGGCTCACGGTAGTTCGGGCTCGGCGCAGGTGTTCGACGGGGCGCTGTGGCTGCAGGTCCGCGACGCGGAGGCCGCTGCCGACGAGCTTCGTGGTCGGGGCGTCCCGATCGAGCGTGACGCGAAGCAGGAGTCGTGGGGCCTGATCGAGATGTGGCTTCGTGATCCGGACGGGGTGCCGATCGTTCTGGTGGAAATTCCTGCAGACCATCCGCTCAGGCGGGACACGCGGGGCTGACGCCGGGAAGATCGCCGGTTCTCACGACCGTGTCGCGGCGACGACCCTGCGCACGGCTGCTGCCGACTGGGGCCGCGACCACAGAAACCCCTGTGCCAGAGTGCAACCCAGCTCCAGTGCGACGTCTGCCTGAGCTCGCGTCTCGATGCCTTCGATGATCATGACCAGACCGAGGTCGAGGGCGACGGTGGACAGGGCACGCAGCAGTGCCCGCCCGCGGGGGGTGTCGATGTACTTCGTCAGGTGTCCGTCGATCTTGATACCGTCGGGCTCGAACGTGACGAGGCGTTCCAACGAAGACCAGCCGGAGCCGAAATCGTCGAGCAGCACCCGGAATCCGAGCGCGTGCACATCGTCGATGTGTCTGCGGATGAGCGGTCCGTCGCTGACGGACGACGTCTCGGTCAGTTCCAGCGAGATCGAGCTCGGCGCGACGGAAGACATGGCGACGGCGCTCTGCAACTGAGCGACGGCGTCGGGGTGCGCGAGGTGGCGACCGGACAGGTTGACGCTCAACCTCAGGTCCGGTCGTGTCGTATGCCAGGCTTCCGCTTCTTTCACCGCGAGGCGCAGTACTTCGAGATCGATGTCGATGATCAGTTCACTCGACTCCGCGAACGGCACGAAGTCGGCGGGCGAGACGAGGCCTTTCCGCGGGTGGTGCCAGCGTGCCAGTGCCTCGAACCCGATGATCTCCCCGGTGCGCAGATCCACGACGGACTGAAACCACGGCACGATCTGGCCCGCATACAGCGCACCCGCAAGGTCGTGGTCGTTGTCGAGCTTCGCGGCCGTCGACCCGACTCTGCGATGCAGATCCAGCTGTTCTTCCAGGACGGACCCGTACTGCTCGAGCTCCTGCAGCTGACTGTCGCTGAGCTCGCGGGGCATCCTGTCGAGCAGACACAAGGTGCCGATGACCAATCCTTCACGCCCGCGCAGCGGAACCGACGCGTAGGACGCGACCCCGTTCTGGTCGAGAATGTTGCGTTGCCGCACCGTGGCGTCGACGCGATTGCGGGTGAACACGGCGGCCTTCTCACTGCGGACGACGTCATCGCACAGGGTGTCCGAGCGTTCGACCGTCGACACCGGCGGCCCGCCGATGTTGACGAGCGTGTACTGGGTTGTCTCGTCGAGGACGTTGAGCTGGGCGATGGCGAAGCCGACACTGCGTGCCGCGAGCTCCACCGTCGACCGCAACGCCGGGGTGGTCGCCTCGAGATCGAGATACCGGCGGGCGGAATCGCTCTGCCTGCGAGCCTGCGGCCGACGGGCAGCCGAGGACGGATCGTGCTCCATCGTCGTCTCCTGTCCCGCAGTCCCGGCCCTGCTGTTCGAGCCTTCTCGAAATCCGGCCGCACGTCAGCTTAGCGTCGGATTCCGGTCACACCGCCCGAACCCTGCCGATCACACCGACGGAATTCGGGTGTGAAGCAGTCTCCGCCGCAGAACAGCGGCCGCGAGACGCATCCCGTCGGGCGTGGGAGCGGGATCGTCGCCGTAGACGAGGAGGCCGAGCGCCGCCAGATCCTGCAGAACGTCGTCGCCGAGGGGTAGATCCTTGTCGGCAGCGTCGGGGCCGCCGACGTGCGACCACCCCTCGGCGGCCAACAGCTCGGTCACCAGAGGAGACGGATCGTCCGAGCAACTGCCTCGAGCGACGTCCGCCAACACGACCTCGGCCGCGATGGACTCCGGGTGGTACTCGGCGCCGACGAGCCGTTCGACGAGCGTCGACCACAACCGATCCGCGCTCATCTCCTTGGCGCGTGCCGTCGGCAGCAGGCGACCGTGGCGTTTCCGGACCAGACCCAACCGGAGCAGGAGTCGTCGGACACGGAGGACGGGCTCGGTTCCTCGTTCGTCGCCGACGGGAAACGGCCATTCCCGCGGTGTCCACAGTGTCCCGAGTGCCTGTTCGACGACCGGAGCGGGGAGATACCCCTTGTCGGTCAACGTGATTCCGTCGCCGACGATGGCGAGCATGCCTTCGAGTCGCTGGACGCAGCCGTAGGCCGGGGCGATCGCGTCGTGCAGCGCGGTGTTCAGGTCTCGGTAGAGCTCGACGCGCGGCGGGCTGTACCTCGTCCAGAGTGCGATCCGATGGTCGAGCAGTTGCTCGAGCAGAACACCACCGGCACGCTCGGATCGGAGGACCGAGTCGGTGATCCGTCGACGTTTCGCGGCGACCGCCGAGTCCCGCAGAGGCTTGCCGTCGATACCGGAGGACTGGAATTCTCCTGCGACGGAAGCGACTTCGAGGGTTTCTCCGATGAGGTCGACCATGGCGCGTTCGGCCCCTTCCGGAACGTCCTGCCAGGTGATCAGGTCGCTGTCCTCGGGTGCGACACCCGAGGCGTTCACGGCGCGTTCGACGCGTTCCTGCCGACTGCCTTCGTCGGTGGTCGTCAGTAGCTCGCGCGTCCGTTCGCTGCGCGCGATGTCGGCGTACCGGGCGTGCCCGAGCCGATCGAGAAGTTCTGCGAGCGCTTCCGCGATGTCCCACGCACGATCCGGGTCCCCCACCGATTCGCCGAGGTAGGACCACAGAAACGTCTGCACCGAGATCTGCGTCGGACCGCCGGGTGGCGAGACCGCACGCAGCCCCTCCCATCCCAGCGCCGCATCCGCTGCCGACGCAGGGTCGACGGAGTCCAGATACGACAGGGCTGCGGCCACTGCGTCGTCGATCTGCATGCCGTCCACTGTCCCACAATCGTGCGGTCCGACCCGCCTTCGGAGCCGAGTGACGCACGCCTCTCACAAATCGGGCAATTAGTGCAAAAAGGTGAACGGAAGATGAACCAGAGGCGTCGTCGAAGAACCCGAGAAGAACACTCTGAGCAAAATTATCCGAACGGGCACTCGGTACCCCACACTTTCAAGACGTGAGCGCAGAATTCCTCGTACTTCTCGTGGTGGTCGTAACGGCACTGGCCTTCGACTTCACCAACGGTTTCCACGACACCGCCAACGCCATGGCGACGTCCATCGCGACCGGGGCACTCAAGCCCAAGGTTGCCGTCACGTTGTCCGCCGTCCTCAATCTCGTCGGCGCCTTCCTGTCCGTCGAGGTGGCCGCCACCGTGGCCAAGGGCATCGTCAACCTCGGCGACACCGGCGGACAATCCCTCCTGACCATCATCTTCGCCGGCCTCGTCGGCGGCATCCTGTGGAACCTCGCGACGTGGCTCCTCGGAATCCCCTCGAGCAGTTCCCACGCTCTGTTCGGCGGCCTCATCGGCGCCACCATCGCCGGCCTCGGCACCTCCGGTGTCGTGTGGGACGGAGTCTGGAGCAAGATCGTCCTTCCGGCCGTCCTCGCGCCGGTCGTCGCAGGCCTCGTCGCCGCCGTCGGAACCTGGGGTGTCTACCGCATCACGAACGCCATCCCGGAGAAGAACAAGGAACGTGGATTCCGTTGGGGCCAGATCGGTTCCGCCTCACTCGTGTCGCTGGCCCACGGAACCAACGACGCACAGAAGACCATGGGGGTCATCTTCCTGGCGCTCGTCGCCTACGGAACCGTGACGCCGGACTCGGAGATGCCCCTGTGGGTCAAGGTCACCTGCGCACTCGCCATCGCGCTCGGTACTTATCTGGGCGGCTGGCGTGTCATTCGCACGCTCGGCAAGGGACTCGTCGAGATCGCGTCACCGCAGGGCATGGCGGCGGAGTCGTCCTCGGCAGCAATCATCCTGACCTCCAGCCACCTCGGACTTCCTCTGTCGACGACGCAGGTCGCGACCGGATCGATTCTCGGATCCGGCATCGGCAAGCCGGGAGCTCAGGTCCGCTGGGGTGTCGCCGGCCGCATGGCCGTCGCCTGGGTCATCACCCTTCCTTCAGCGGGCATCGTCGGAGCCGTCTGCTGGTTCCTCGCTCACATCGTCGGCGGCCTGCCCGGAATTCTGCTGGTGTTCGCCATCCTCGTCGCACTGTCGGCGCTGATGTACATCCGCTCGCGCCGCCAGCCCGTCGACCCCGACAACGTCAACGCCGAGTGGGACGGCGGCCTGATCCCGGCCGACGAGAACACCCCGAGCAAGGTTTAGGACTGACATGGAAACCCTCACCCACACCCTCGATTCGCTCTGGCAGGTAGTACTCGTCGGACTGCTGCTCGGTGCAGGACTGCCCGCCATCTTCGCTCTGGGGCTCAGAGCACTCTCCACCGGCGACATCGCCGAGGACGGCACCGTCCGCGCTCGCCCGGCCGCGGCCACCGCAGCCGGCATCCTGTGCTTCGCCGTCGTCGTCGTCGCCATCGTCGCGGGAATCCTCTTCATCATGAAGAACTTCCTGGACAGCACCTTCGGCATCTCCGTCTTCTGAGAGGCATGACCATGACCGAGACAGCAACCTTCCCGGCGTCGGTGCTTCAGTGGCTGCGCGCGGGCTACCCGGAGGGCGTTCCACCGAAGGATCGTTTTCCTCTGGTGGCGCTGCTTCGCAAGGCGGCACTGACCGATGCTCAGGTCCACGAAGTCGTGCTCGGCCTCGTCGCACCCAACGGCGGCGCGCTCGAGGACGGTGCCATCACCAACTCCGAGATCACCGACTACATCCGCGAACTCGTCGACCACGAGCCGACGGCAGACGACATCGCCCGCGTCTCGGCGAAGTTGGCGTCGGGCGGTTGGCCTCTCGCGGAACGCCCCGGGTTCACCCCAGAGTGACGGACGGTGGGGTGTGATGGCTGTGCCCTCGTTTCTCCAGTCGATTCTGGAGTGGCTTCGAGCGGGGTATCCGGAAGGTGTGCCGGATGCGGATTACGTTCCGCTACTGGCTCTTCTGACTCGACGGTTGACCGAGGACGAGATCCAGGCCGTCGTGGATGCGCTCATCGCGGGAGGTCAGTTGCCCGCCGACAAAGCGGGTATCGCCGTCGTCATCACGAAGGTCACCAACGAGATGCCTCGCGAGGAGGACATCTCGCGAGTTCGATCGAAGCTGGCTGCGGGTGGTTGGCCATTGGCGGATCCGTTCACGATCTAGAATTTCGCCTGTGAGCGTGCTCGAAGAACTGAAGATCCCCACCGGCGACGCCGCGGCAGCTATCCTGCCGCGGCTTGTCGACGTTCTGGATGGCTCGTCGCCCGCGGTGCTCCCGGTTCCCGCTTCGGATCCACGCGAGACGCAGAGGCTGCGCGACGCTCTGGCCCCGGGAACCGAGATCGAGGACGGCGCAGCGCTCGTCGTCGCCACTTCGGGTACGACGGGCACGCCGAAGGGAGCGATGCTGTCGGCGTCGGCGCTGCGCGCGAGCGGTGAGGCCACGGCGGTTCGGCTCGGTGGTCACGGATCGTGGCTTCTGGCGCTGCCTGCGCATCACATCGCTGGGCTCCAGGTCCTGATGCGCAGTGTGTTGGCGGGCACCGATCCGGAGATCGTGGATGTCACAGGCGGGTTCGACACGTCGTTGCTGCCCGACGCGATCGGGCGGATGCGCGGTCCTCGATACACCTCACTGGTGCCGACGCAGTTGGTCAAGGTTCTCGACGATGCGGCGGCGACCGAGGCGGTCGCCTCTCTCGACGCAGTACTGCTCGGCGGTGCGGCGACACCGATTCCGTTGCGCGAGCGCGCTGTTGCCGCGGGTATTCGGCTGATCCGAACGTACGGGATGAGCGAGACCGCAGGCGGATGCGTCTACGACGGAGTTCCGTTGGACGGCACTCTGCTTCGTATCGACTCGGGACGAGTGGTGCTGGGTGGGAGCACGATCGCACTGGGGTATCGAGGCATGCCGGATCACCCTGCGTTCGCCGAGCCCGGTTGGTTCCGAACCGACGACGCCGGGGCGGTCTCCGGCGGCGTGCTGTCCATTTCCGGGCGTCTCGACGAGGCGATCTCCACCGGTGGGCTCACCGTCGTACCTCAGGTGGTCGAGGCGGCTCTCGCGACGCATCCGCTGGTACGCGAGTGCGCAGTTCTCGGATTGCCGGACGAGCGACTCGGCCAGAAGGTCGTGGTGGCAGTGGTAGCCGATGGGCCACTGACACTCCACGATCTGCGTACGCACGTTGCCCCGACCCTGGATGCCACAGCCGCACCGCGGGAGCTGTATCTCGTGGACGCCCTCCCCACCCGCGGACCGGGCAAGCTCGATCGTGCCCGCCTGCGCGAGATACTGACCGCGTCGAGCCCGAGCCGGTGAAGTCGACCGCCCGGCGCACGGTGTGCAAGCATTTCCGGTCATGAGCACATTGGTTTGCTTTCACGCCCATCCCGACGACGAGGTCTTCACGACCGGTGGCGTCATGCGTCTCGCGGCGAACGCCGGCCACCGCGTCGTACTGGTGACGGCGACGGACGGAGCACTGGGCGAGTTCCCGGACGGCATTCTGTCCGACGGCGAGTCGCTCGCGGAACGCAGGAGGACCGAGTTGCAGAAGTCGGCCGACGCTCTCGGTGTCAGCCGAATCATGCTGCTGCACTACGCGGATTCCGGCATGGCGGGCACTCCGCAGAACGATCTGGGCACGGCGTTCTGCAACGCCGACGTCGACGAGGCGGCAGGCCAGCTCGCGGCCGTGTTGGAGGAGGAGCGGGCGGATGTGTTGACCATCTACGACCCTCACGGTGGTTACGGGCACCCGGACCACATCAAGGTGCACGTCGTCGGGCTCCGGGCGGGCGAGCTGGCCGGCACGACGCACATCTACGAAACGACCACCAACCGCGATCACATGAAGCGGCTGATGGAGGCCAACCCCAATTGGTCGGACGACAGCACCCCGCCGGACGTGGAGAGCTTCGGTCTGCCGGAGTCGGAGATCACGACCGTCGTCGACGTCAGCTCGGTGATGGATGCGAAGCGACGAGCAATGGAAGCGCACGAGACCCAGGTCGGCGATTTCGGCCCGTTCCTGCAGATGCCACCGGAAATACTGGCGAGTGTGTTCGGACGCGAGTGGTTCCGACGCGTCGGCGGTGGCCCGGGGCTGACGGAGACGGTGCTACCGCTCTGACCGCGCGCACGGTGCAAGCGTCGTGCATGCACCGTGCAAGCGGCTGGGTTCACGCTGGTCGTCATGAACCCAGCCATCGAGGCAGACGGCCTCGTCAAATCGTTCGGCGCACACCGCGCCGTCGACGGTGTGTCCCTCACCGTCCCCACCGGCTCCGTGTACGGAGTCCTCGGCCCCAACGGAGCAGGCAAGACCACCACCGTCCGAATGCTCGCGACTCTCCTGCGTCCCGACGCAGGTTCGGCGCGCATCTTCGGCCACGACGTCACCCGCGAGTCGACGGCTGTCCGGTCCCTCGTCGGTGTGACCGGGCAGTATGCGTCCGTCGACGAGGATCTTTCGGCGACGGAGAATCTGATCGTCTTCGCGAGGCTGCTCGGTCGTAGCCGGAGGGACAGCCGACTGAAGGCAGCCGAGCTGCTCGAGGAATTCGGTCTGACCGAGGCCGCGACCAAGCCGCTGAAGAACTTCTCCGGCGGTATGCGTCGACGCCTGGACTTGGCGGCGAGCCTCATCTCCTCCCCTCCACTGCTGTTTCTCGACGAACCGACCACCGGGCTCGATCCCCGCACCCGCGCCCAGATGTGGGACACGATCCGACGCCTCGTCGCCCAGGGATCGACGGTCCTGCTCACCACGCAGTACCTCGACGAGGCCGATCAGTTGTGCGACCGCATCGCGGTCATCGACCACGGCAAGGTCATCGCCGACGGCACGGCGGACGAATTGAAGTCCTCCGTCGGATCGTCGTCGTTGCAGTTGACGTTGCGTGAGCCGACACGGTTCGCCGAGGCGCGGTCCATCGTCGCCCAGCAGTTGGGAGTCGAAGTTCAGATCACCCCGGAATCGGGTCGTCTGACCGCACCCATGACCGATGCGTCGCAGACACCGGACATTCTGATTCGTCTGCGCGACAACGGTATCGATGTCGACGAGATCACCGTCACCAAACCCAGCCTGGACGAGGTCTTCATGACCATCACCGGCCGCGACGAGAACGAGGCAGCATGACCACGACAATCGACCGACCAGCCGCGGTACAACCGGACCTGAATCCGACGCGCCACATCTCGCTACGCCAGTCCTTCGCCAATTCGTTCACGATGGCGTACCGAGGACTGCTCAAGTTCAAGCACAACCCGGAGCAACTGTTCGACGTGGTGTTCCAACCCGTCATCTTCACGTTGATGTTCAGCTACATCTTCGGCGGCGCGATCAGCGGCGACGTGTCGAGCTACCTCCCGTTGATCATTCCCGGCATCCTCGCGCAAACGGTCATCACCACATCCGTAGTCACCGGTACGCAGTTGCGAGAAGACATGGACAAGGGCGTGTTCGACCGTTTCAAATCGCTTCCCATCGCGCGCATCTCACCGTTGGCCGGTGCGTTGACCGCCGATGTGGTGCGGTACTTCATCGCCACCGTCATCACGTTCGCGACGGGTTTCGCGATGGGCTACCGACCGGAAGGCGGTGCACTGGGCCTCGTCGCCGCGGGGGCTCTCGTGATCTTCTGCGCCTGGGCCATCAGCTGGATCTTCGCCCTGATGGGTGTCCTGATGAACAAGGCGTCGTCGGTGCAGGGCATCTCGATGCTCATCCTGTTCCCGCTGACATTTCTGTCCAACGCATTCGTTCCCGTGGACACGATGCCGGGCTGGCTGCAGGCATTCGTCAAGGTCAACCCTGTCTCGCACCTGGTCACCGCGGTGCGTGACCTGGCGAACAACGGCACCGTCGGCATGGACCTGGTGTGGTCGCTCGTCGGCGCGGCGGCTGTCGTCGTGATCGTCGCCCCGCTGACGGTCAAGGCCTACATGCGCAAGGCGTGAGCCTCAGAGCCGGAGCAGTTCGCACACTTCCGCGAGCGCTCCGGCTCGGCTCGTCGACTCGGTTCGTGTCAGTTCGGCATCGACGACGTCCGCGCCGAGCATGGCTCGGGCTGCGTCCAGGTGCCGATCGATCCGCATGGACGGGTAGTCCTGCCTCGCTCGAAGCTTGCGGGACAGCGCGATCAGCGAGACACCGCCACCGGCGTCGCGCCCGGATTGCACCAGGTACGAGCCGAGCGCACACGCCACCGCACCCAGTTGCGGCAGATCCTGAAAACCCACCGGCCCCAACCGCAGCGAGGCCGCGGCGCCCAGATCGGCTGCCTGCGAGTCGATCTCACCGGTGGCGCCGTGCAGGGCGTGGGCGGCGACGGACGCGCTGGCGAGCATCGTGATGTACGGGTCGCCGCGTCGTTCCTCCTCGAACCGTGCACCGTCGATCGCCCGCCGGTACAGCAGTAGCCCGCTGGCGATCTTCCCTTCTGCCAGATCGGCTTCCGCCCGCGTCGCGCCGAGGGATACTGCCCGCTGATCCGCGTACTCGGCATCCGAGGACAACGCCGAGCCGGATCCGGAGCCCAACTCGGTGATTCGATCGAGCACGGCCCGCCCCTCGTCTACACGTCCGGCCGCGATCATCGACGCACCGGCGAATCCTCGGGTCTGCACCGATTCGTCGTAGGCGTGCATGTCCCACAGCAGATCCGCGGCGAGAGTGTAGTTCTCGATTGCGTCGTCCGCCGCTCCCGCCTGGCCGTGGATGCTGCCGAGAGCCTGCGCCGACGACGCGACACTCCACAGGTCTCCGCGTTCGGCAGCCAGTAGTTTGGCTGCCTCGGCGTCGGATGCCGCCTCGTGGAGGTGGCCGTAGTTCTCGTGCAGCGACGCTCTGATCATGAAGGCTGCGTTGCGCACTGCCGGATCCGCCGACCGCGTGCCGTGCGCGAGCATCCGAGCGAGCCCACGTCCGTCGGATCGTCCGAGCAGCGCCGCGGCGACGAACCTCAGGCTCGCGTCGATGCCGTTCCTGGACCCGACAATTCGACGCAGCCGCACACGCATTCGAGCCGATGACCTAACGTCGGCGTTGTACCCGACGTGCGCAAGCAACACCAGGTGGGCGAGCACCATCGAATTGTCGTCGACATCGCGCACGCCGTCACCGTCGAACGGGGCCTCCGTCATCCGCGGCGCCCAGTTCAACACCTCGGTGTGCGCGCCGCGCATGGACCACGAGCAGGCCAGTATCGCGAAGACCGAGTACGCTGCGGCCCAACGCTTCTCCTGCAACGCACTGCGCAGCACGTCGACGATGTTGTCGTGCTCCGCCTCGATGGAGGCGGTCGCCACCATCTGCCTCGACGCCCGGAAGTCGACCTCGGCGACACCGGCAACGTGCACACCCCACTCGATCAGCCGGTCGGTCACCAGCGCCGAATCGGCGGCCGAGAGATGCTCCTCGCCGAACTCCCGCACGGTCTCGAGCATGTGGTACCGAACTCGACCGTCCCGGTCCTCGACCGTCAGCAACGATTGTCCGACGAGCCCGTCCACCGCGTCGGCGACATCGGCGATGTCGATGTCGCCGAACCCGGCCACGCGAGCCGCAGCGTCGGCGGTGAAGCCCGCCGGGAAACGGCACAACCGGCTGAGCACCGCACGATGCGCGGGGAGCAGGAGGTCCCAACTCCAGTCGATCACCGCGCGCAATGTGCGATGCCGCTCGGGCCTCGTCCGATCACTGCTGCGCAGCAACGAGAATCGGTGCTCCAGACCGGCGCCGATGTCCGCGACACTCATGGTGCGGACCCGAGCCGCGGCAAGTTCGATCGCGAGCGGCAACCCGTCGAGCGACCGGCACAGGCTCGCGACGTCACCCCGGTCGAACGTCACGCCGGGACGCACGGCCCGAGCACGCGCGACGAACAACTGCGTCGCGGCCGAGTCGTTCCCGTCCGTCTCGAGTGCAGGCAGTTGGTACGTCGCCTCCGCGGTGATCGCCAACGGTGATCGCGACGTCGTCAGGACCGTGACGTACTCACTGGCGGCGACCAACTCGTCGACGACCTGCGCGACGTCGTCGACGACGTGCTCACAGTTGTCCAGGACCAACAGGCCGGGCGCGACGGACAGCGCGTCACGCAGACGTTCACCCGCGGTCTGCACCCGCGTGATCGGAAAACCGGTCATCTTGAGGTCGGATTCGCTCAGGCCGAGGGTTCCGGTGATCGCCGACGCGACGTCCTCCCCTCGCCTCAGGGACGCCAGTTCGACGAAGGCGACCGGCATGCTCGCGGCGGCACGCCGACCCAGTTCGTGTGCGATGCGCGTCTTACCCGCGCCGCCGGGCCCGACGATGGTCGTCACGCGCGCCTCTCGCATCGTCGCTTCGATGGCATCGATGTCCGCACCGCGGCCGATCAGGGCGTTCGGCGATGCTCTGAGCCCGACCGCGGCTTGGGTCCTCGGCGCAGGAGCAGGAGCCTGCAGGAGCTCTACGTTCAACTCCACCAGCGCAGGCGACGGATCCGCACCCAGGGTGTCCACGAGGAGGCGTCGAACACGGGCGAACACGGCCAGGGCCTCGTTGGTCCGATCGAGCGCGCGAAGGCAGCGCATCAACTCCGCAGCGACCCCCTCGTCCAGTGGATCGTTCTCGTGCGACGCGGTCAGCAACGGCAATGCGGCCCGGTGGTCACCTCTCCCGAGGTGGGCCGCGATCTCGACCGAGGTGAGGTCCACGGAAAGAGCGTCGGACCGACGGCGGAGATCCTCGACGATCGGGAGATCACCGAGGTCGGCGCCCGGCTCACCGCGCCACAGTTCGCGGGCGTCGGCGACGGATGTCAGCGCCTCCGTGTGGTCACCGCGTTCGACGTGGCGTCGGGCAGCCGACAACAGCGACGTCGCCTGCGTCAGGTCGACGCTGTCGACGCCGAGAACGAGCGCATAGCCGCTCGGGCCCACATCGAGCGCCCCGGAGGGAAGCAGTGACCGAAGCCGCGAGATCTGGGTCTGCAGGGCGTTCTTCGGTGAGCGGGGCGGCTCACCCGGCCAGACGTCGTCGACCAGCGCAGCAACGGACCGTCGGCGACCGGGATCGAGAGCCAGCGCCACCAGCAGAGCCCTCGCCCGAGCGCCCGGCACCGACACGAGCACACCGTCGATCCGTGTCACGACAGCACCGAGCAACCCCACCTCGACGTCGGGACGTGGGGTCGGCCTGATGTCGGCCGCGCGCTGGTCGACGGGTTGCGTGTGCACTGCGGGCAATCGTAGTCAACGGTCGACATCACCTGCATTTTCACCTTTCAGTCGGTTATGAGTCGGAAAACAGACCGATTGACGGTATGGTGTGACGGGTCGGGGATCGGAACGCTCACTGGACGGGAGGCCACGAGCAACGATGGGTTCGTCAGTCGGCATGTCCATGGGTGCGAGCGGCATCCGCGCGGTCCGGACGTCGGACGGGCATTCGTTCACCGTCGAGACTTTCCCGTCGGCGCGGTCCGTCCCGGACGCCGAGGACGTCGCGCACGCAATTCGCGCCATCGTCGATCGGCCGGATGCACCGACGTCGCTCGGTGTCGCCTTCCCGGACCCGGATTACAGTTCCGCCCTCAAGACCGCGCTGGTCGAGGAGTACGTCTCCGAGGTGCACATCATCTCGGAGATCTCCGGCACCATCGAGAAGCTGCGGGCCGATCCGGAGTTCCGATATCGCACGGTCGCGTTGTACGACCTGGGCGCCACCGGCTTGGAAATGACCATCGCGGACATCGACAGCGGGACGATCTACGCGGCCACCCGATCCAACGAGCTCAGTGGCTCGTCCATCGACTGGACCGTTCGTGAACACCTGCTGACGCTCGACATCCTCGCGGAACCTCGCAACCACGAGGAAGAAGCCTCACTGCTGGATTTCAGCCGGGAGATCAAGGAAGCCCTCACCACCCACGAGGCGACGCAGACCTCCGACGGTCAGTTCCGATTGATGGATCGGCGCATGTTCGACCTCCAGATCATCCGCCCCGCCGAGCGCACGGCCATCGCGCTGCGCGATCTGGCCGAGATGTCGGAGATACCACCCGAGGTCGTCGTCGCCATCGGCGGCGGCGCACGAATTCCGCTCATCCGGGACGTCCTGAGTCGCTACCTTCGCATTCCCGTCGTGGTGCCCGACGCCCCGGAGCTCATGGCCGCCGAGGGTGCTGCGCTGTACGCGACGAGGGTGGACGGTGCCAGACCGCCCGCGCCGACGGTCGCGAAACGCAGTGCTCGCACGTTGTTGACGCCGTTGCTCAGGTTCGGCCTGCCGTCTATCGTCGCCATCGGCTTTCTGTCCTGGATGGTGTGGCCCGACGACGGCACCGACCGCACTGTGGCGGGTACCCCGGTGACCACCATCGCCGACACCGCGTCGACGACGAAGGTGACCGCGTCCGACGAGCCGACGGCGTCTGCAGCCGACAAGTCCGCACCGCCGGTCGCGCCGACTGTCACGGCAACGACCACCGCGGCGCCGCAACCGGACCCCGAAGCACCTGCGCCGCACTCCGGCAACGGTGGCGGTAGTTACGGCGGTGGTAGCTACGGTGGCGGTAGTTACGGTGGCGGTAGCTACGGCGGCGGTTACGTGGCTCCTCCGCCGCCTCCCCCGCCACCGCCTGCCCCGTTCGGGCTTCCGCGTATCGAGCTGCCTCAGATCCAACTACCCCCGATTCCGCGCCTACCGTTCCCGTGATCGGCGTGCTCGGTACCTCACCGACACGCGCTCGGAGTCGATAGGCAAGGATCGAGCCATGGCCACCACAGCACATTGGATCGAGGGCGCACGCCCGCGGACCCTCCCGAACGCCATTGCACCGGTTCTCGTCGGCACCGGCGCGGCGGCGTCGATCGATGGGGCCGTGTGGTGGAAAGCAGTGTTGGCGCTCGTCGTATCTCTCGCGTTGATCATCGGCGTCAACTTCGCCAACGACTATTCCGACGGCATCCGTGGGACCGACGACGAGCGAGTCGGGCCGTTGCGTCTCGTGGGCTCCGGTGTCGCGTCGCCGAGGGCAGTCAAGTCCGCTGCCATCGGATGCTTCGCCGTCGGCGCCGTCGCCGGGCTCGTCCTCGCGGCGACATCCGCGTGGTGGCTCGTGGTCATCGGCGTCGTCTGCATCGCAGGCGCATGGTTCTACACCGGCGGCAGCAAACCCTACGGCTACAGCGGGTTCGGCGAGATCGCAGTGTTCGTGTTCTTCGGTCTGGTGGCGGTGCTGGGAACTCAGTTCGTTCAGGCCGGCCGGATCGACTGGGCCGGTGTTGTCTCGGCGGTGGCCGTCGGCTCGTTCTCGAGCGCAGTTCTGGTGGCCAACAATCTGAGGGACATCGACACCGACCCGGATTCCGGCAAGAACACACTCGCGGTCCGGTTGGGAGACACCCGGACTCGCCTCGTGCACCTGGCGTTGGTCGTCGCTCCGTTCGCGGTCACCGTAGCGCTCGTCGCGCGCACACCGTGGGCCCTGATCGCTCTGATCGCACTGCCGCTCGCCGCTCGGGCGAACAAGCCGGTCCGGTCCGGAGCAACGGGCCTCGCGCTGATCCCCGCCCTACGTGACTCCGGGCTCGCGATGCTGGTGTGGGGACTCACGACCGGCATCGCACTCGCCGTCGCCTAGCCTGCCTCTCTGTCTGTCTGTCGCCCAGCCTGCTGGGGCTCAGCGCTCCTCGGGAACGAACGCACCGAGCAGGAAGTTGACGATCGAGATGATCAACGCGCCCCAGAACGCTGCGCCGAATCCGCTGATGAGCAGACCGTAATCGGTGGCGGTGGAGATCCACGCGCTGAGCATCAGCATGAGGGCATTGATGACCAGGGTGAACAACCCGAGCGTCAGAATCAGAAGCGGTAGCGACAGCAGCTTGACCACTGGCTTGATGAATGCGTTCACGATCGTGAACACCGCGGCGATGCCCGCGAGGACCACCAGGTCCCATCCGGTGCCGCGCCCGGAGCTGGCCAGGTCGATGCCGTCGACCCACTGCGCCGCGAGCCAGATCGCAATTGCATTGATGACGAGCCGTACCAGGAATGTCATGCCCACACCCTATGCGAGCACACATCCTCGCCCCAGGACTCGAATCCGGTCACGACGCGAGACGCGCGCGCAATCCGTCCGGGTCGTCGAGAACTCCGTTCCGCTCGAGATCTCCGGCTCTGATCAACCCGAGCAGGACGTGCTTGCAGCGAATTTCGGAGTCCTTGGCGGCAAGTGCCTCCACCAACGACAGTTTCAGTGCCTTCCTCGATGCCGACGCGAACGCGAGGTGCCCCGTCCTGCGCCCGAGCCATCCTCGTTTCTCGCTCCGTGGTCGATCGAGTGCCCCTGCACCGAACGACGCTTCCAGGCTTGCCCGCACTGCATCGAGATCGATCCCGATCGAACCGAGCGCTTCGGCATCGCTCGCGCCGAGGGCGCCGCCGTCGGGTAACGACGTACGCACCGAATCGCGGGTGTATCCCTCGTCTTCGAGTACGGCCTTCAGGTCGCGGTCGGCAGAGGAAAGCACGCCCAGGAACACGTGCACGGGTTCGATCCGCGTCGCGTGCAGTTCTCGGGCCTCCGTCTGCGCGGCGAGGACTGCCATCCGCGCCTCGTCGGTGAATTTCTCGAACATCGCCGTCCTCCCTACGTGTCGTGCGTCAGATGTTGTTGTGCTTCTTGTGCACTGCTTGTTTGCTCACGTCGAGCGAGTCGGCGATCGCCTGCCACGACCAGCCTTGCCTGCGTGCGTTCGTGACCTGAATCGCTTCGAGCCGCTCGAGGAGTCGCCGTAGGGCCAGTACCGCCCGGAGCCCTTCCTTCGGATCGGGGCTACCTGCCGCAGCCGCCAGAGTCGTTGCTTCCGTCATGTCGTCAACTTAAGTTGACATTGCCCTGTTGTCAACCCTGGTTGACGACAATGCCACTCCCTTAGGGTGGAACCCATGACCGCGAACCTGACCCGAACCGAGACCAGACGCCGCGCCCGCCACATCACCGGCGTGTCGTATCGGGTCGAGCTGGACCTGCGGGAAGCATCCGAAGCCGGGGCGACCACCTTCGGCACCCGCACGACCCTCGAGTTCGACGCCACCACCGAAGCGACATGGTTGGACTTCATCGGTCCCGAGGTCCGTTCCGTGACCGTCGACGGCACACCCGTCCCCGTCGACCACGACGGTTCGCGCATCGGACTCATCGGCCTCGGTGGCCACCATGTAGTCGTCGTCGACGCAGTGGGTCGGTACAGCCGATCCGGCGAGGGGTTGCACCGGTTCGTGGATCCCGCCGACAACGAGGTCTACCTCTACACGCAGTACGAGCCCGCCGACGCCAGACGAGTCTTCGCGAACTTCGAGCAGCCGGACATCAAGGCGCCGTTCGTATTCGAGGTACAGGCGCCCGAGAAGTGGCAAGTGCTGTCGAACCGCACCGGCACCAGATCCGGCTCCACCGTCACGTTCGAACCCACGTTGCCGATCTCCACGTACATCACGGCCGTCGCCGCCGGGCCGTACCACCGCGTCGACTCTTCCTGGCAGCGAGGAGAACTCACCGTACCGTTGGCTGCGCTGTGCCGCGCATCCCTTGCCGAACACTTCGACCCGGACGACATCTTCGAGATCACCAAGCAGGGCCTCGACTTCTATCACGATGCGTTCGACTTCCCGTATCCGTTCGGGAAGTACGACCAGATCTTCGTCCCGGAGTACAACCTGGGCGCAATGGAGAATCCTGGCCTCGTCACGTTCACCGAGTCCTACGTGTTCCGTTCCGCGGCAACGGAAGCGCAGTACGAACAACGCGCCAACACCATCCTGCACGAGATGGCGCACATGTGGTTCGGCGACCTGGTGACCATGGAGTGGTGGGACGATCTGTGGTTGAAGGAATCGTTCGCCGACTTCATGGGCGCGTTCACCTCGGCTCGCGCAACGCGATTCTCCGACGCGTGGGTGAGCTTCGCCAACCGTCGGAAAGCCTGGGCCTACCTTCAGGACCAACTGCCGACGACGCACCCCGTCGTCGCCGACATTCCGGACCTCGAAGCAGCGAAGCTCAATTTCGACGGCATCACCTACGCCAAGGGGGCCAGCGTCCTCAAACAACTTGCCGCATACGTCGGCGAAGACGCGTTCTTCGAGGCCTCGCGGCGTTACTTCGCGGAATTCGCCTACGGGAACACCACGCTCGCGGATCTTTTGACCCACGCTTCGGCGGCGTCGGGACGAAACCTCGACGAATGGGCGTCGGCCTGGCTCCGAACGACGGGCGTGTCGACGCTGTCCTACACCGGATCCGCCGTCGAACAGACCGATCCACGTCCGCACCGCCTCGCCATAGGACTGTACGACGAGGACTCCGACGGACACCTCGTGCGGACCGGCCGTCACGAGATCGACATCACCGATGCAACCACACCCGTCGATCTACCCAGCGCTGCACTGACTTTGCTGAACGACGACGATCTCACCTACGCGAAGATCCGCTTCGACGACCGCTCGCTGGAGACGATCAGAACATCGCTCGGGCGTCTGATCGATCCCCTGGCGCGCGGGTTGGTGTGGTCGGCACTGTGGAATGCGACGCGCGACGCCGAGCTGGACCCCGCGATCTACCTCGACATCGCGTCGAGATTCGCGGGATCGGAGCCGAAGGTAGGCATCGCGGGCGCGGTGGTGGCGAACAGCCAGTACGCAGTCGATCATTATCTGCCCGAAACCGGCTCGGCGGCGGCGGATTGGCTCGCAACGTGCTGGAGCAGGCTCGAAACCGCGGACCCGGGCAGTGACGCACAGATCGTCTGGTTCCGAGCGGTGGCGTCGGCGTCGCAGAGGTCGGATGTTCGGGCCGGGCAGATCGAGCGCGTCGTCGGCGGCACCTTGCCGATCGAGGGAATCGATCTCGATTCCGAGCAGCGATGGCTGTTGCTGCGTTCGCTCAGCGCCCTCGGCCGTACCACCGTGGCGCGCCTCGATGCCGAGCTGGACACGGACGCGACGTCCTCCGGCCGAAACTCCTACCGTGCCGCCGTCGCCGCGCAACCGACGCCCGAGGCGAAGGCACGGGCCTGGGCCGACGTGATCGACTCCGACGAACTGTCCAACGACGCCGTCGACGCCACACTTGCCGGTTTCCGTGCCGGCGGCCGTGAGCTGTTGTCCTCGTTCGACGATCGCTACTTCGACGTCATAGCCGACCTGTGGTCGACCCGCAGCATCGAGATCGCCCGCCGGCTCGTCGTAGGCCTGTTCCCGCAGCAGGATTCGACCGACGCCGCCGACGCGTGGCTCACGGCCCACGAGTGGGCACCGGCCGCGTTGCGCAGGCTCGTCGTCGAGCAGCGTGATCACTTGGCCCGGAGTATTCGCGTGCGTCGGGCGTTCAACCGGTAGGTTTCCGCCAGACCGACACGTGCTTGACGCTGTCCGATGTGAAATTCGACCGATCCCAACCGGCCCACCGACTCTCGAGCCTCATCCCGGCTATCCGGGCCATGAGGTCGAGCTCGGCGGGCCAGACGTAACGAAAGGGAATGCGGCGGAAAGACCCTGAGCCGTCACCGGAGACCGTCACATGAGTCGAGGTGAACTGTTGCGTGGCGACGTCGTACCGATCGAACCCGACATACCCACCGCCGTCGCCCGCATCGTTCACCGCGAACGGGACCGTGTCTTGACCGGGCGGTAGCCGGCGCACGTCCGGCACCCCGACTTCGACTAGGAATCGTCCACCCGGACGTAGGTGGGATGCGGCGTTCTCGAACACGGCCACCTGCCCGTCCTGAGTGGTCACATTTCCGATCGTGTTGAACACCAGACACACCAGGTCGAACTCACCGTCGACCTGTGTCGAGGTCATGTCTCCGATATGCACCTCGACCGACTCTCCACCAGGTTTGGCTGCAATTCTCGACGCCATGGCACCGCTCAGCTCGATGCCGCTCACCCGTAGCCCGCGCAACGCCAGCGGTGCAGCGATCCGTCCGGTCCCCACGGCGAACTCCAGGACCGGTCCATCCGCCAACCGCGCCAGCAGTTCCACCGCCGGATCGATTGCCGCAGAATCGTTCTCGCCTCCTGGATCGTCGTATCGCGCGGCCACGCTTTCCGGAAACCACCCGTCCATCGGATCGTCGGTGGAATCGTTGTTCACTGTCATAGTGGCCGGACGCTACACCCGTGGCGCGGTGCACTTCCAGCGCTTTTCGAGGGAAACCGCAGGTCGAACCGGCTTTCTGCGGTTCGTGTCGGACCCTCTCGGTATATTCGAAAGTATGTTCGATACGGGGGTTTCGGCGGGATCGAGTACGGCATGCGTGGCCGGCTTGGCAGGCTACGCCGCGGTATGCCGGGTACAGGAGAACATCGCCCGCGCCAGAACGGTGGAAGCGGTGTGCGAAATCGCCGACATCCGCCTCACCGACGCCGACACCACTGGTGGTGATCCGTTGACCGTTCTGGCGCAGGTGGTCACCGAGGTGGCGGTGACGCTGGGCCTGTCGCAGAGCGCCACGCGACCGTTGCTGACCGTCGGACAAGAGCTGTCGCGGATGCCGCTCACAGCACTGCGGTTCGTCCTCGGCGGAATCGACTGGCCGCGGATCCAGGTACTGACCGCCGTGCTGGGCAAAGCATCCGATGCCACCATCGCAGCCCTCGAACACGAGGCCGTCGCTGCA
>NZ_JMEX01000008.1:385822-386580 GCF_000760735.1 Rhodococcoides fascians A44A
ATTGACCCCGCGATCACTGCGACTGTGGCTGTGGCGACTGTGGCTCGCCCACGACCGAGACGAAGCCGCAGCCGCACAAGAGCGCACGGTGCGCAGTAGCCGGGGTATGCGGGTGCGCCGCGACTCCGGCGGGGCATCGATACTCGAAGCGATCGTCACCGACCTCGAAGGCGCCGAAGTCGACGCATTGGTGACCGAGATCGCGGCGACGGTCTGCCGAGAGGACCCCAGATCGACCACAGCGCTACGCGTCGATGGGTTGATGGCGTTGATTCACGGCGAACACGCCCTCGAATGCCAGTGCGGACGCGGTGAACGATGCCCGCAGGACGGTGCAGCAGACCGACCAGATCCCCGGCGGGGACCGCTGGTGCAGATCCTCCTCGACGCCGAAACACTGCTCGGATTACGCCAGAACCCCGCCGTACTGGCCGACGGAACCCCACTCGACCCGGAACTGGCCCGCCTCATCGCCACCGACGCCCACTGGCAAGGCCTGCTCACCGAACTCCACGACGTCCTCACCGCCCGAACACCACACACCCAGACACAAGGTGAACCGGACAAGGCCGACCCTCCCGGCAGCACAGCATCTCCCGACGACACAGTGACTCCCGACGACACAGTGACTCTCGATGGCACAGTGACTCCCGATGACACGGGCCTGGGTGACACCGATACCGCCGACGACGACGAGCCAGCCGATCGGCGACAAAAACAGAGGACAGTGCTCTCCTCCCTACGGATTCGGGTACCAC
>NZ_JMEX01000008.1:386590-404007 GCF_000760735.1 Rhodococcoides fascians A44A
GACCGAACCACCACCCGGCGCCCTGACCTACCGACCCACCACCGACCTCGCCGCCCGCGTACGCATGACCTACCGCACCTGCACCCACCCCGGATGCGACGTCCCCTCCACCGACTGCGAACTCGACCACATCGTCCCCTACAACCACCACACCCCCCACCGCGGCGGATGGACCATCGAGACCAACCTCCACCCCGTCTGCACCGCCCACCACAAACACAAAACCGCCAACGCAGCCACCGTCGCCCACCTCGCCGGCGGCATCATCATCTGGACCCACACCACCGGCATCCGCACCCTCACCTTCCCCGAACTCGGATGCCCCACCACCGCACGCACCCGCCGACACCGACAGCGGCGACCCGTCCCCGAACCCGACACCACCACACCCACCTGGTGGGAACAACACATGTCCCCCACCACACCCGAACCCACCACCGCCGACCTCCGACACGCACCCACCGACACCGCCCGCACCCGAATCCGGCTCCTCCGCCGAAAACTACGACAACACAAAACCATCCACCACCTCCGCGAACGAAAGAAACCACCACCCTTCTGATCGGCCACGGACGGAACACGAGCATCTAGTCTGAAGGTATGGCTCGGAAGAACTCGACGACTTCATCACTCGCTACCTCGGCTCTGGCGGCCGCAGGCCTGCTGGGCGGCTTCGCTGTTGCGCAGCAGACCAAGAATCGACAACTCGGCGGCGCTGTGTTGGCAGCTGTGGGTGTGGCGAGCACCGCGTCATGGAATGCGGCTGCCGGTCCCAAGGTCGCGGGTGCGCTGTTGACGACGTACCTCGTCGGCTTCGGCGCATCGCACCCCTTGGCCAAGAAAATCGGAGCGTGGCCGGCGGTGAGCGTCGCAGCCGGAGCCACCGCGGCAGCGTCACTGGTGCTGACGCGTCAGGGCTGAAACTCGCCCGTTCGTACGAAGCGTTCCAACACCTCGGTCGGCCCGGCCAGATCCATGCCCTGCGACGCAACCCAGGCGTCGTCGAAGTACGTATTGGCGTAACGCTCACCGCCGTCGCACAGCAGGGTGACGACGCTGCCGGATCTGCCGGCCGCAATCATCTCCGCGATGACGCCGAATGCACCCCAGATGTTGGTGCCGGTAGAGCCTCCGACGCTTTTCCCGAGGGCCGTCGATGCGTGCCGCGCAGCGGCTACCGAGGCGGCGTCGGGTACCGCGATCATTCTGTCGATGACCTGTCCGACGAAGGACGGCTCGACGATGGGACGGCCGATGCCCTCGATGCGCGACGGCTTTCCGGTGGAGAAGTCGGCACGGCCGGTCTCGTAGCCACCGATGAAGGCGGAGTTCTCGGGATCGACGACGGCCAGTCGGGTGGAGTGGCGTCGGTATCGGATGTACCGACCGATCGTTGCGCTGGTTCCGCCTGTGCCCGCCCCGACGACGATCCACGTCGGGATCGGCGATTCCTCGTGGGTGAGTTGATCGAAGATCGATTCCGCGATGTTGTTGTTTCCGCGCCAGTCGGTTGCGCGCTCCGCGTGGGTGAACTGGTCCATGTAGTGGCAATCCGGCTCCGCTGCGAGTCGGTGCGCCTCGGTGTACATGGCGGAAGGATCGTCGACGAAATGGCAACGACCCCCGTGTGATTCGATCAGTGCAACCTTCGTCGGCGACGTACTGCGCGGCATTACTGCGACGAACTCGAGGCCGAGCAGGCGCGCGAAATACGCTTCGCTGACGGCGGTGGATCCCGACGAGGCTTCGATGACCGTGGTGTTCTCGGTGACCCATCCGTTGCAGATCGCGTACAGGAACAGCGAGCGCGCCAGGCGATGCTTGAGGCTGCCGGTGATGTGCGTCGACTCGTCCTTGAGGTAGAGCTGCACTCCCCATGCCGCGGGAAGTGGGTACCGCAGCAGATGTGTGTCGGCCGATCGTTGAGCGTCGGCGTCGATGAGGCGTACCGCGTTGTCGACCCAGTCGCGGGCCTCGGAACGGTCGACGACCTTGGTCACTACTTGCCGTCCTCGCCGCGCAGCTTCGCCTGAAGGTCGGCCCGGGCACGGCGACGGCCCTCGTCGACGCCGGCGATCGACTCGTTGACGCGGATCCGCAGGGACTTGAACAGCACGAGCGAGAGGGGCAGCGAGATCAATACGGCGAACACCGCGGCGACCAGTACGGGGATCTCGACGCCCACGAGCAGCCCGACTCCGACGATCACGGCGGCGATCACGAGGACCAGAAGCAGACGCGCTCCGCTGTAGATCGCGACGTCTCGCAGGAGGCGTCCTTTGGTCGCGGTGGGCTCGGGTGGTGTGTTGCGTTCGTTCACGGCCTTCAGGCTACCCGCCCTTCGACCTGCGGTTGGACCCGCTGCAACGTCGCATATCGGACAGCCGGACTTGACCGATTTGTCTATTACCTCCCCTTTACCTTCTTTAGATCAGTCGAGTACCTAGGGGTTCGAGTGCCACCATGGTGCTCGAACACGAATTTGCTCCATCCACTGTCCGGTTCGTGACCCGCCTTCGGGCCGGGCCTACCGGACACCGCACGCAGGAGGACACGACCAAGATGAGCGCACCAACACTGCACAAGGCTCAGGATTCACTGCTCACACCGGGGCAGGTAGCGGCGCTCTTCCATGTGGATCCGAAGACGGTCACCCGTTGGGCGCATGCCGGTCGTCTGGGATCGTTGCGTACGCCGGGCGGTCACCGCCGGTTCCGCGAGGCCGAGGTCATGCAGCTTCTGTCGTCTCTGACCACCGAGGCCGCTCACCACTGACCCCGTAGACCGACTACCGACGCCAGGTCGAACACAAGTGCATATTCTCAGGAACTTGCGAACCGCGTTGGGGTGCACACCGCATCCCAACGCGGTTACGCTGGTCTGAGGAGGTGCGTCGTGATCTATCTTTTGGCGTTGATCGGTTTGGTGGCAGTCATCGTCCTGTTCTGGAAGGCCTTCGGTCCGACTGCGCAGGCTCCGGCTGGACGGACCGTCGGTCCGGATGACGACCCGGAGTTCCTGTGGCGTATGAACCGAGATGTTCGACGGTCGGGCACGGACAGTCAGGACACGGGCAAAACCGAACCTACAGAATGAAGTACAGCAGCCCGCCTCACGAGGCGGGCTGTTCCGTTCGCCCCTTCGGGTGCGCCTAGCGCGTCCTCGACTCGTTCGCGCGCTGAAGATCTTCCGGCCGGTTGCTGGGAAATCCCGACGCCACCGCCGCCGCCAATTCCAGCAGCGCGGCGCGAGTTCCGCTTTTCAACCTGTTCAAGTCGATCTCGGCGCCTTCCTCGAGGTGTGGGTCGAACGGGATCAACACAACCTGACGGCAGCGTTGCTCGAAGTGCTCGACGACCTTGCCCAGATCTACTTTGCCTGCTCGCGGCCGAACTGCGTTGACCACCGCGACAGATGAGCGGACCAACTCGCTGTGACCGTGCGCGTCGAGCCAGTCGAGTGTCGCCGACGCGCTGCGGGCGCCGTCCACGGACCCGGAGCTGACCACGACCAGCGCGTCCGAGCCGGCGAGGATGCTGTTCATTGCCGAATGCATGAGCCCGGTACCGCAGTCGGTGAGCACGATGCTGTAGAACTTCTCGAGCAGTTCCACCGCGGTGTCGTAGTCCTGGCCGCTGAACGCCTCGGACACGGCGGGGTCGGTGTCCGACGCGAGCACCTCGAGACGGTGCGCATTCTGTGAGGTGTATGCCCGTACGTCGCTGTAGCGACTCAAATCGTCGATGTCCCGCAGCATGTTTCGAACCGTCGCGGGCGTCTCCAGCGGTACCTTCTGGCTGAGTGTTCCGCGGTCCGGGTTGGCGTCGACGGCAATGACGCGGTCCCCGCGAATGGATGCGAACGTCGACCCGAGCGATGCCGTCGTCGTCGTTTTGCCGACGCCGCCCTTGAGGCTGAGTACCGAAATGCGATAGCAGCCGACGAGATGGCGCTCCGCCTGCCGAGAGAGCCGGGCCAGACGCTCGTCGCGGTGGCTGTTGCCGAGATTGACCCGCCGCAGCGTCACGTCGTAGACCCACTTCCGCCACCCGGACACAGGCGGCGGCGAAACCTGCCTCACGAGAAGGGCATTGGTCAGATCCGACGCCGACGCCGACGCGACCGGAGGCAACTGACCCTGCGTTCCGAGGTCCGGTGGAGTCGGCCTGGGTTCTGCAGTGGCACGGCCTTCTGTGCTCACACGGCCGTAGGTGGTCGATTCGGGCGGCATCGGGACCGGGGTCGAGCGAAATCCCCCGGTTCTGGGCCCACTACTCGCAGGCTCGACAGACGACCCAGCCTCGTCGGCCGAACTGGACTTCGCCGCCGTCTCTGCTTTCGCTGGGGCCGCTGATTTTTCCGGAGCTGCTGTTGTCGCCTTCTCGGTCGGAGCTTCGGCGCGTCGCTGCCAGGGCGAGGCGTCCGGCGTGGATACGTCAGGTTTCGGGGATGCCCCGGTCCCAGCCTCCGGCGGTGGCGCGGCGGGTGCGCCGTCGTCCTCCCCCTGCTCTGCCGGACGTACCGGCTGCCACGAACTCATCTGCCACTCGGCCATGGCGTTTCCCCCCCATCATCCGACTCCCCAGTCGGAGGGTGCGCGCCCCCGGCGCACCCGTCACCGCCGGACGTTACCAGCTGAGCCTGCGACCTCTCGCCCGCGACCGATGCGCCCTATCGGCTAGTTGAGCCCTGCGTAGGAGTGCAGTCCCGAGACCACCATGTTGATGATGAAGAGGTTGAACAGCATGGCTGCGAACCCGGTGATGTTGATCCAGGCAGCGCGGGTGTTGCGCCATCCCGATGTTGCGCGGGCGTGCAGGTATGCGGCGTAGATGATCCAGGTGATGAAGGACATCGTCTCCTTGGGGTCCCAACCCCAGAAACGGCCCCAGGCTGCTTCGGCCCAGATGGCGCCCAGGATGACGCCTGCACCGAAGAGTGGGAACGCGACGATGGTGGTCTTGTACGCGAGTCGGTCGAGCGCCTGGGCGTCGGGGAGCCTGGACGCGAAGCGACCCCAGAAGCTGCTGCTCTCGTCGCCCGCGGGTTGCTTCATGCGGAGCAGGAACAGCAGGCTGGCGACGCCGGAGACCAGGAAGATACCGCTGCCGACGCTGACGATGGTGACGTGGATGGGCAGCCAGAACGAGCGAAGCGCAGGCACGACAGGTGCTGCGTCGGCGTACAACTTGGTCGCGGCCATGAACATGAGGACGATGATCGGCGCGAGGACGAACACGAGCATCGGTCGCATCGTCTTCTTGCGCAGCAACAGGATCGAGGTGAGCGCTGCGGCGGCGGTCGCCATGGTCACGAACTCGTACATGTTGCCGAGTGGGAACCGGTGTGTGGCGAAGCCGCGCAGTACGACGGATGCCACGTGGAGCACGAGCGCCAGGATCAGCAGAGCGAAGCCCATGCCTGCCAGACGCTCCGACAGTGGACGCTTGGGGGTCTCGACGACACGTCCCGGTACGCCCGCCCCGAGTGGAGTGGGGGCACCGCTGCCGACGAGCTCGCGTGCCTGGACCTTGGTGGCCCGCTGCGAGGCGTACTGCGCGATGAGCAGAACGAACGCGAGGACGTAGATGGTGAACGCGGATTCGAAGGACCAGTCGCTGTACTGCGAGAGCGTCTCGTTGATCGGCATCGGTCAGTTCTCCTGCTTGTCTGTGTTCACTGTCTTGACTTCGCCGATCAGCCGCTCACACAACCGGTCGAATTCTTCTCCCCAGCCCGCCTGATCGGTTCGGGCGAGTCCACCGAGTTCTACTACAGTACGTCGTGAGTCCGGTTCCGTGTGCAGCCGGACCCAGACTCGGCGTCGTTTGATCACCAACGACACGAGCAGTCCGCCCATCATCGTCAGTGCGAAGACCAGCACCCAGTTCTGTGCTGGATCATGCGATACCTGCAGGTTGACGAACTCTTCTGCGCCGTCGAAGCGGACGTTGGTGCCGTCGGACAGGGTCGAGGACTCCCCTGGCTTCAAGTTGACCCGGTCCTGCTTGACGAGCCTGCCCTGGTTGACCATTTCCTGGTTGAGGGAGAACAACGACTGCGGGTATCCGGTGTCGAGGCCGGTGTCACCTTTGTAGATGTCGATCGCGACGGCGGGATCCGTCATCGCCGGGTAGCTCGACGACAGCAGGTTTCCGTGGAAGAACGCCGTCGGCGCGAACAGACCTTCGATTGCGATCTGATTCTTGCGACGCTCGGTTGCTTCCGGGTACAGGCCGCCGGGAGGGTCGATTCGCAGGACTCCGCTGGAGAGGAACGTGGTGGCGTCGGTCGGTTGCCACTGGATCGTCTCGGTGCGTGTCTCGCCGTTCGGGAACGTCACGGTGAACGTCGGTGCGTATCCGTGGCCCTGCAGGTAGACACGGTCGCCTGCGACGCGGAGCGGGTGGTTGACCTGGAGGACGTCGTCGCGCCAGGTGTTGCTCGCCAGGTCTTCGCCTGCCTGGTACTCGATGTTCGACGTGAACATCTCGGCCTGACCGTTCTCGAGGTAGTCGGCCTTGAAGTCCTTGACGCGGATGCACAGGGGCTCGAGGCCGGTGCCGTCGACGAGTTGGCCGGCGCGGAAACCGTCGTAGATGGCGGGCGTCGTACTGCAGAAGCCCGGTCCGTCGTTGGCGATGACGACGACGTTGCCTTCGTATCCGAGCAGCTTCCCCAGGGCGATGGCGGCGAGAAGTCCGACGAGCGAAAGGTGGAAGACGAGGTTGCCGAACTCGCGGAAGTATCCCTTCTCGGCGGACAGCGTCACCTCGCCGGTGCCACCGGTGCGCTGCGCGACGCGCCACCCACGCAACTGCGCCTTCACCTTTGCCGCGGTGTCCTCGGCGGATTCGTCGGACACGTACCGGCGGTGGTGAGGCAGACGCGACAGGTTGCGCGGCGTCGGGACGGGCTTGGTGCGGAGAGCTTTGGCGTGTTCGACGCATCGCGGCACGATGCAGCCGATCAGCGAGATGAACAGCAGCGCGTAGATCGCGGTGAACCAGAAGCTGGAGAAGACGTCGAACAGTTCGAGCCTGTCCATCCACGGACCGAGCGTCGGCCTGGCTGCGATGTACTCGTCGACCTTGCCGGAGTTGAGGCTGCGCTGCGGAACCAGAGCGCCGGGGATCGCGGCGAAGGCCAGCAGGAACAGCAGCACCAGGGCGGTGCGCATGCTCGTCAGCGATCTCCAGGTGTTGCGCACCAACGCGAGCGCACGCCCGGGTAGCGACTGCTTCTGCGGTGCGACGCGAGTGTCGAGGTCGGTCATATCGGCAGCACCACGTCGGACACGAAGGCGTCGCGAACCCAGCTCACGAACACGTCCCACGCACCCGTGACGAGTGCAATTCCTACTGCTATCAACATGATTCCGCCGAACACCTGTATCTGTCGTGCATGGGTGCGAAGCCAGCCGACTCCGCGTAGAGCGCTTGCCGAGCCGAACGCGAGGATCACGAACGGCAGGCCGAGGCCGAGGCAGTAGGCGACGATCAGCGCGACACCGCGCACTGCCGTTGCACCTTCGGTTCCCGCGGCCAGGGAGATGACGCTCGCCAACGTCGGTCCGAGGCACGGCGTCCAACCGAGGGCGAACACTCCGCCCAGCAACGGAGCGCCGAACAGGCTGCCGACCCGGCGTGGTTCGAATCTGACGTCGCGTTGCAGTGCCGGTACCAGACCGATGAACACCAGGCCCATCGCGATGGTGACGACCCCGCCGATGCGCATCAGCAGTTCACGGTTGACCGACAACACCGAGATCGCCCCGAACACCGTGGCCGTCGCGAGGACGAAGACGACGGTGAATCCGAGGACGAACAAGCCCGCGGCGCCCGCGACCCGCAGCTTGCTGGCCGTGCGCACCTTCGTCGTCGACGCTTCCGCCGCGGTGACGGCAGGCGCATCGGCACCGACCACGCCCGCCAGGTAGGACAGGTAACCGGGAACGAGAGGTACGACGCACGGCGACGCGAACGAGACGAGGCCGGCGAGGATGCAGACACCGAACGCGAGAACGAGCGGCCCGGAAGCCGCCGTGGTCTGGAACGTCTCGCCTATGCCTGCGGCGTACAACTCGATCACTGGCTTTCCGTCTCCTCGCCTGCAATCCGCTCGACGACGGGTTGCAGGTCCTCGGCGAGCAGCTCACGCAGGTACACCGCCGCCACGCGGTGCTGCTTGTCCAACACGATGGTCGTCGGGACGACCGATGTGGGGATGCCGCCGAGGGCGGTGAGGGTGCGCATCGGAGGGTCGTAGATGGACGGGTAGGTCACCTTGTTGTCGATGACGAAGTCCTGCGCCTTGTCCTGCGCGTTGTCGCGGACGTTGATGCCGAGAAACTGGACGCCGAGGTCCTTGGTGTTCTCGAACACCTCTTCGAGATCGTCGGCTTCACCGCGACACGGTCCGCACCACTGGCCCCACACGTTCAGTACGACGGCCTGGCCCTCGAAGTCCGCGAGCGACGTCGTCTTTCCGTCTTCCATCAGGTCGGGGCCGGACAGTTCGCCGATGGTGCCGCGATCCGACGGGGGGTCGTAGAAGATCTCGGTCTGGCCGCCGGGTGAGACGAAGTCGAAGGTTCCGCCGGTCGCGACCGCGTCGGTACCCGTCGCGCAGCCTGCGGTGACTGCGACGACGGCCAGAGCCGAAGCGAGTACCTTACGCACCGGTGACTCGTGGATCGCTGGCGCCCGCGGGCTCGGAGTAGACGATGTCGACGAGCGTGTCTCCCTCGTAGACAAGGGAAGTCAGCGACGCGAGACCGCACTGACGGTGCCGCGGGTCGTGCCACAGACGCTCACCCTGCAGGAATCGACGCAGGGTCCAGACGGGGAGCTGGTGACTGACGACAACGGCTTCGTGGCCGACGGCTGCGACGCGAGCGGCGTTCACTGCGGCCAGCATCCGGTGCGCGATCTGCAGGTACGGCTCACCCCACGACGGCGTGAACGGGTCCCGCAGTTTCCACCAGTGCCGTGGCCTGCGCAGTGCCCCGTCGCCGACGGCGACCCGGAGGCCTTCGAACTCGTTTCCTGCCTCGATGAGGTTGTCGTCGGTGGCGATGTCGAGTCCGTGCGCCTTCGCGATCGGACCTGCCGTCTCCTGCGCCCGCTGCAGCGGGGACGCGATGACGGCGGTGATGTCGTGTCCGGCAAGCGCATTCGCCACAGCTGTCGCCTGCGTCTGCCCCTTCACCGACAGCCGGAACCCGGGGAGGCGTCCGTAGAGGATGCCCTTGGGGTTGTGGACCTCACCGTGCCGCAACACGTGGACGATGGTGCGCGTCGTCTGATGCGGATGCGCCTCCGGTGTACTCACTTGGTTCCTGCTTCGGCTCGGGCCGCTGCACGTGCGGCGTGGGGAAGGGCGTCGGCGATCTTCTCGAACGCGGCGTCGTCGAGGGCAGCGGAGACGAACCAGGCTTCGAACGCGCTCGGCGGCGGGTAGACCCCGCGCGCGAGCAGTGCGTGGAAGAAGTCGGGGTATCGCCACGTCTCGGCTGCTTTCGCGCCTGCGTAGTCGGTGACGGGCCCGTCGGAGAAGAACACGCTCACCAGTGTGCCTGCGAACTGGACGTGGTGACGAACGCCTTCGGCGGTCAGGGCATCACCGAGCAGCCCACCGAGTCGCTCCGCGTTGTTCTGCAGCTTCTCGTAGACGGACGCGTCGGCCAGTTGCAGGCTCGCGAGACCGGCCGCGACGGCGACGGGATTACCGGACAGGGTGCCTGCCTGATAGACGGGACCGGCCGGTGCGAGGTAGGCCATGACGTCGGCGCGCCCACCGAAGGCTGCGGCCGGTAGTCCACCGCTCATGACCTTGCCGAAGGTGTACAGATCGCCCGCGGCGCCGTCGATGCCGTACCAGCCCGCTGCGCTCACGCGGAAGCCCGTCATCACCTCGTCCATGATGAGCAGTGCGCCGTTGTCCGTGGCCAGGCGTCGTAGCCCCTCGTTGAAGCCGGGGACCGGTGGAACTGCGCCCATGTTGCCCGCGGCGGCCTCGGTGATGATGCACGCGATCTGGCCGGCATTCTCGGCGAAGGCGTGCTCCACCGCGGCGAGGTCGTTGTAGGGCACGACGATGGTGTCCGACGCCTGTGCCCCAGTCACCCCGGGAGAGGTGGGCAGGCCGAAAGTGGCGAGACCGGACCCGGCGTCGGCGAGAAGCGCGTCGACGTGGCCGTGGTAGCAGCCGGAGAATTTGACGATCTTGGTGCGCCCGGTGAAACCACGGGCGAGGCGGACGGCGCTCATGGTCGCCTCTGTGCCGGAATTCACAAGCCGAACCTGGTCGACGGGGCCGACGCGGCGCACGATTTCTTCCGCAAGTGCGATTTCCCGCTCGGTCGGAGCGCCGAACGACAGACCGGTTTTCGCGGCCTTCTGCACGGCCTCCACGACGACCGGATGAGCATGCCCGTGAATCATCGGGCCCCACGACGAGATCAGGTCGACGTACGAGTTCCCGTCGGCGTCGATCATGGTGTATCCGCTGGCCTCGGTGATGAAGCGCGGCGTACCGCCGACCGAGTGGAACGCACGAACCGGGGAGTTCACCCCACCCGGGATCACTGCGCTCGCGCGCTCGAAGAGCTGGGCAGATACTGGTGCGTCGTCGCCGGGAGAAACAGTCACGACCCCCAGTGTCCCAGGTTCGTCGATTTCGCCAACTACAGGGCGTAATAATTCAGGACTTCTCGTCCTCGTCGTCGTCCTTGTCCTCGGGCATGACTACCATCGCCACGAGGATCAGCGCCCAGATACCGATGGGCCACCCGGGCCAGTACCCGTTCAGTTCCCCGTCGGAGATGGACTGAAATCCCCAGATGCCGGACATGATGATGACGCCGCCGAGCCACCATCGCCATTCGTCCCAGTACTCGCGCCACTCGCGAGCATCCTTCGACTCCGCGGGTTCCGTGGCCTGCGTGGGCACGGGGAGATCGTCGGTCACTTTCGCGAGTTCGCCTCGCGTCGCTGATTTCCACACCAGGTCGAGGCGCTGCTCGTATTCGACGAGCGTCAGCCTGCCGTCCGCCATCGCGGTACCGAGGAGCTGCGCAGTGGCCTCGCGCTCCGCGGTACTGACGCGCAGCTTCTCCATATCGGAACCCATGGACAAGCACCCCATCTCGGTCGGTGTCCGAAATGCCAGGTTATCGCGGATCGCCGACGAGTTCAGCCCGATATCGATCCAATCGATCGGCGAGTCCGGCGTTCGGATCCGACGCGGGAAGAGTCACGGCAACGACGTCATGGCCGCGGTCGCGCAGTTCGGGCTCCAACCGCGACCAGTACCGTGCGTCACCGCCTGCGCCGGGGACGAGAACGAATGTGTGCATCGCCGCTGAGCGTAAGCGCGTGCCGGAACAACCGCGGAATTACGGCTGGCGGTGCTCGCCGACGTGGTTGTCGTCGGTGCGGGGGTCGATCTTGCTGCCGCGAGGATCGAGCGGGTTACCGGGATTGTTCGTGGGGTTGTGGGTGGTGTGGGCCGGGTTCTGCGTGGCACTGTGGTCGCCCGAGCGCGCGTCCTGGTGCACGATCTTCTCTGCCGACGCCTTGTCCACGTCACCCGAGCGAGAGCGGGTCTTCACGTCGGGGTCGATCTTGTTGGCGCGTGCGAATTCCGCGTCCAGCTCGTCGCGTGAGGACGCGGCGTCACCCTGGTGGTTCTCTGCCTGCAGCGTGAGCCTGCGCGCCTCGGCTGCCTTCGCTTCGGCGTCGGCCTGTGCGCGGCGGGCTTTGGCTGCGCTTTCGTCGGCGCGCGCTTGACGCTCTTCGACTTCCGTTGTTCGGTCGGCGGCCTGCTCACGGATGCGTTCGGCCTCGACCCGACGGCTTGCTTTCTGCTTCTTGGACAGGGCCAGCGCGACGGCCACGACGAGAAGTACCACTACTACTGCGATGACGATCCATACTGCTGTGTTCATTGTGGAGCCCCCAACTTGTCGATGATGGGTTCGGGTACCCGCACGGGGGTTCGACAAACTACGAACCGGCGGTTCACCGGTTCAAGATGTCGGCGACGGCCTCCGAGTCGAACCATGCGGGTGCGTCGGCGAGGAACTGCTCCCGGTCCACGCTCCCCGTTCCCGCCGGGATTCGCCCGAGAATCGGGACCCCCGCTACGTCGGGAAGTTCGACGAGGTTGGTACGAGCGGCAAGGTCGGGCTGCGATGGCCACGCTCCCACGATCAGTCCCGCACAGAAGACGCCTGCCCGGTCGAGCGCGGCGACCGTCAGCGCGGTGTGGTTGAGGGTTCCGAGCTCGACGCCACACACCACCACGACCGGTGCACCGATCTTCGCCGCGACGTCGAGCAGCGTAAAACCCCCGGAGCCGAGCCGGACGAGGAGGCCACCGGCACCTTCCACCAGTATGACGTCCTCGGTCAGCGAGACGATGTCGTCCACCACCGCGCCCAGTTCCAACGCAGGCATTCCGGCGAGGCGCGCGGCGACGTCGGGCGCGAGCGGGTCCGGATAGCGCGCAGTTTCCACGGACCTGGTGATCCCGGTCAGCCGCTCGATTGCCGCGAGGTCGCCCGCCTCGCCGTAGCCCAGACCTGTCTGCGCCGGTTTCACGACGGCGACCGACGCCCCGAGAGCAGACGCCGTTGCCGCGATCGCCGCTGTCGCCACGGTCTTTCCGACGTCGGTGGACGTGCCGGTCACGACGAGAACCGTCATACCGCAGCCCGATGCAGAACGGAATCGAGGACGTTCGCGACGGCCGCGAGCTCAAGGTCGGTGAGGTTCGCGCGCGCGGTCAACCGAAGCCGGGAAGTCCCTTCCGGCACGGACGGCGGCCGAAAACAGCCGACGTGTACGCCTCGCCGAAAGGCGTCCTGCGCTGCGTCGTACGCCCGCTGCGGATCGCCTAGAACGACGGAGACGACGGCCGACTCGGAACGCTCGACGCCGGCGATGTCGGCCAATTGGTGTGCGCGACGACGCACGTCCGCCGCCCGTTCCGGTTCTCGCTGCAGGATCGCGAGTGCTGCCCGAGCTGCTCCGGCAGCCGCGGGAGCCAACCCGGTGTCGAAGACGAAGGGCCGTGCGACGTCGATCAGATGATCACGCACCGCGTGCGTCCCGAGGACCACACCACCCTGCGACGCAAGGGATTTGGAGAGCGTCGCGGTGACGACGACGTCAGGCAGGCCCTGTAATCCCAGTTCGTGCACCAGACCACGGCCACCGGACCCACGGACGCCGATTCCGTGCGCCTCGTCCACGAGCAGGGCAGCCGAATACCGTCGGCACAGTCCGTGAAGTTCTCGCAGAGGCGCGAGGTGACCGTCGGTGCTGAACACAGAATCGGTGACGACGAGCGCACGGTCCTCGGTACGTGTTCGAAGCGAGTGTTCGACGGCGTCCAGGTGCGTACGGTCGAACACCTCGATCCGTGCTCTCGACAGTCTGCATGCGTCGATCAGCGACGCGTGCGACGCGGAATCGGACAGCACCACCGAATCGCGTCCGGCCAGCGCGGCGACGGCGCCCAGGTTGGCGGTGTACCCGGAGGAGAACACCAGCGCGGATTCCGCGCCGACGAAGCGAGCCAGGTCGTCCTCCAACTCCTCGTGCAGCGTCGTGGTGCCGGTGACGAGCCTCGAACCCGTGGCACCCGCGCCCCACCGATTCACCGCAGCGCACGCGGCGTCCACCACCTCGGGGTGACGAGAGAGGCCCAGGTAGTCGTTCGAGGCGAGATCGATCACGGGGCCGTCATCACCGGGCCGAGCGGGGCGCGGACGCAGCGTTCGGTGGACCCCGCGCTCGCTGCGCAGGCGTGCTGCTTCGGTCAACCAGTCGAGTGCCGCCACACGGGCGACCCTACTTGAACACCGTTCAAGTTCGCGCGACGGCCCCGATCGCACGCGCGATCCGCGCAACGTCCTCGGCCGCGCAGACGTACGGCGGCATCGCGTAGACGAGCTTCCCGAACGGCCTGAGCCACACACCCTCGCCGACGGCGGCATCGGTCCCCCGCTGCATGTCGACGGGCTCGTCCATCTCCACGACCCCGATCCCGCCCAGCACACGAACGTCGGCGACGCCCGGCAGATCCCCCACCCCGGCCAGACCGTCGCGCAGGCCCGTCTCGATGCCCGCGACCTCGGACCTCCAGTCACGTCCCAGCAGGAGCTCCACCGCAGCAACGGCGACGGCGCACGCCAGCGGATTGGCCATGAACGTCGGGCCGTGCATGAGCCCGCCCGCCTCACCCCCGCTGATGACCTCGGCGACGTGCGATGTCGTCAGTGTCGCCGCCAGGGTCATGTACCCGCCGGTCAACGCCTTGCCCACACACATCACGTCGGGAGCGACCGAGACGTGATCGGCGGCGAACAACTCACCGGTACGCCCGAATCCCGTGGCGATCTCGTCGAACACCAGCAGCACGTCGTGCTCGTCGGCCATCCTCCGTAGCTCGGTCAGATACCTCGGGTCGTGGAAACGCATGCCTCCCGCGCCCTGCACGAGCGGCTCGACGACGATGGCCGCGATCTCGTCGGCCCTCGCCGAGAGGATGTTCTCGAACTGCCCGAGGTAGCCGGCATCGAACTGCCTCGGCGGGGCGGGCGCGAAGATCTGCCGGGTGAGGACGCCGGACCACAGCGAGTGCATCCCACCGTCGGGATCGCAGATGCTCATCGGCGCGAACGTGTCGCCGTGATAGCCGCCGCGCCAGGTCAGCAGCCTGCACTTGGCCGGTTTGCCCAGACTCCGCCAGTACTGGATGCACATCTTGACCGCCACTTCGACGGACACCGAACCGGAGTCGGCGAAGAAGACCTTGTCGAGACCGTCCGGGGTGATGCTCACGAGCAGCTCGGCCAACCGCGCCGCGGGTTCGTGCGTGAGCCCGCCGAACATCACGTGACTCATCCGGTCGATCTGGGCGTGCGCGGCCGCGTCGAGCACCGGATGGCGATATCCATGCACCGCCGCCCACCACGAACTCATTCCGTCGACGAGTTCGCGCCCGTCGGCGAGCGTCAGCCGGACACCCGATGCGCCCGCGACGACGAGCGGCGACGTCGCAGAGGGAAATCCACCGTAGGGATGCCACACGTGCTGCGCGTCGATTGCGGCGATCTGCGCTGCGTCCAAGCTGGTGTCCGTTCTCGTTCGGGGGCGAAGCCGGGCAAGTGGAATATGTAACACCCGTGTTACGTCTGCATTACACTCGCCTGCATGGAGGCACAACACGAGCCGGCCCGGTATTCGTGGCCCGACGGGTTCCGCGAGCACCTGATCCGCGAGTTCGACGGTTACAGCCCTCTCGTCACCCGCGCACTGGAGGACAACGGCGCCTCGGTCTTCGGCGACGGGCCCTACGGGCGCAGCAAGTTCTGGTCTCGGCTGCGCAAGTTCGGCCGCGAATATCTGTGGCCCGCCTGAGCGAGCCGGATCCGTAGGTTACCGTCGAGTATGGCAACCACTTCGGAGCATCTGCGTAACACATTGGACGGCCGTTGGCGCGACGTGAAGAACGAAGCGCGCGCTCAACTGGTTCGCGACGAATTCCGTCCTCACTACACCCCCAACACCGTGATCGCGCGCACCAAGGCGCTGGAGCAACTCAAGTTGCTGGCCCAGCACGGTGCGGCGGACGATGGTTTCAAGAAAGAGCACGGAGGCACCGGCGACGTCGGAGCCGCGGTCACCATGATCGAGATGCTCGCGATGTCGGACCTGTCGCTCATGGTCAAGGCCGGAGTCCAGTGGGGACTGTTCGGCGGCGCCATCGAGAACCTCGGCACCGAGCGTCACCACGATGCCTACGTACGGCGCCTCATCGACCTCGACTTGCTCGGATGCTTCGCGATGACCGAGACCGGTCACGGCAGCGATGTGCAGTCGCTCGAGACGACGGCAACCTACGACCGTGAGACCGACGAGTTCGTCGTCCACTCCCCCACACCGTCGTCCCGCAAGGACTACATCGGTGGTGCAGCCGAAACAGCAACGGTGGCCGCAGTGTTCGCGCAGCTGATCACCGCCGGCCCGGGCGAGGAACCCGAAGGACACGGCGTCCACTGTTTCTTCGTCCCGTTGCGAGACGAGGACGGCAACGACCTCCCCGGCATCACCACCTCGGACTGTCAGTACAAGGGCGGACTGCCCGGCGTCGACAACGGTCGCATCATGTTCGACAACGTCCGCATTCCGCGGGACAACCTGCTCAACAAGTACGCGGACGTCTCCTCCGACGGCACGTACTCCTCGCCCATCGAGAACCCGAGCCGTCGCTTCTTCACCATGCTCGGAACGCTGATCCGTGGCCGCGTCACGGTCGGCGGGTCCGCCGCCGCCGCAGCTCGGGTAGCCCTTGACATCGCCACGCGATATGCGTTGCAGCGCAGGCAGTTCTCGGCACCGAAGTCCGACGACGAGGTGCTCATCATGGACTACCTCGTGCACCAGCGCCGGCTGTTCCCGTTGATCGCGAAGTCCTACGCGTTGCAGTTCGCGCAGAACGAACTGGTCGCCAAACTGCACGAGCTGCAGACCTCGGACAACCCCGATGCCGAAGAGCAGCGCGAACTGGAATCCCGAGCCGCCGGCCTCAAGGCCGCCAACACCTGGCACGCCACCAGGGCGATCCAGGAAGCACGTGAAGCATGCGGCGGCGCAGGTTATCTCGCGGAGAACAGGCTGATATCCCTCAAGGCCGACACCGACGTGTTCACCACGTTCGAAGGCGACAATCACGTGCTCACGCAGCTCGTGGCGAAGGAACTGCTCACCGCGTACGCCGACGACGTCAAGTCCATGAGCCCCGTCGAATGGGTGCGGTTCGCCGCAGAGTTCGCCGGTGATCGCGTCGTCAAACGCACTGCGGCGCAGACGATCATGCAGACGATCCTCGACACCCGCCAGGACAACGAGGAAGAGGGCTCCCTGTTCAACCGCGGAACCCAGGTCAAGATGTTCGAGGACCGCGAGGACTACCTGCTCTCCACCGTCGCCCGCAGGCTGCAGAGCAAATCGAAGGAAACGAGCGCGTTCGACGCCTTCAACGCCGTGCAAGACCACGTGCTGCACGCAGCCAGCGCACACATCGATCGGATCATCCTCGAAGCCTTCGTCGCCGGCATCTCCTCCTGCGAGGACGAGGCAGCCAAGGAACTACTCGAGCAGGTCTGCGACCTCTACGCACTGTCGGTCATCGAAGAAGACAAGGCGTGGTTCATCGAACACCGCTACCTCTCCACCGAACGCTCCAAAGCCGTCACCCGCGGCATCAACGAACGTTGCCGCACCCTCCGTCCGCACGCCCTCGAACTCGTCGAAGGCTTCGGCGTTCCCGAACAGCTCCTCGGCGCAGCCATGCTCGGTCACCCCCAGGCCGGCAGCGACGAAGAGTCCGCCTCGAACCCCAGG
>NZ_JMEX01000008.1:404017-993987 GCF_000760735.1 Rhodococcoides fascians A44A
TGTCGGTGGTGAGCAGGAACGACCCGTCGCCCGTGGAGGTGAGTGAGCGGAGCCGGCCCCACTCGCCTTCGAGAGCGTCCACTTCCTGTTCGACGGTGATTCCGTCGGCGCCGAGTTTCAGGAACACCAGTTTTTCGCCCTGCTGGCTGGAGATGACTGCGGCGCCGGACCAGTCGCCCCATGCTGCACCGTCGACGAACGTCAGGCCGGGGGTGGCGATGGTCGGCTCGCCCGAGCTCCAGACCGCGTCGATGGCGCCGGGAACGCGATCGGGGTCGGTCATCGGGACCGACTCGTCGTAGATCAACGGGTTCCGGTCCGGCTTCCAGCCGTAGTTTCCGCCCGCGACCAGTAGGTTCAGTTCGTCGTCGCGGGTGGAGCCTTGTTCCACCTCGTACAGGCGGCCGGTGCCGGGTTGGAATGCGAGACCCTGAACGTTGCGATGCCCGAGGGTGTAGATGCGGCCGGGTGCATCCGCTGCGGCGCTGCCATCGACAGCGTCGACGTGCAAAACCTTGCCGCCCAACGAGTTCCGATCCTGGGGCACCGACGGGGACGCCGTGTCTCCGGTGCCAACGTACAGGGTTCCGTCGGGTGCGGCCAGGATCCGGCAGCCGCCGTGCCTGCCACTGGACGCGACGGGGATGTCGTCGATGATGGCCCGGTCCCGCGTCAACGTCGTCCATGCCTCGTCGACGGTCCACCGGACGACCTCGATGTGATTGCCGCTTCCGGCCTGCGAGCTACCGGGCGCCGCGCTCCCGGTGTCGACGCCTGATCCCTCGACGCCCTGGCACGTGAACAGTGCCCGCGATTGCTCGAAGTCGTGGGCCAGTTCGATTCCCATCAGCCCGGTCTCACCCTGGGCGTAGAGGTCGTCGAGATTCGCCGCGACTTCACCGGCCGACCCGTCTGCCCGCTTGACGACGAATCTGCCGCTACGTTCACCGGTGAGGATCGTCCCGTCGGGGGCCTGGACGACGTCCCACGGCCGGGCGAGCCCGTCGAGCTCGGTGGTGACGGTCAACCCGACGCCGCCCTCCGGGGGCTGAGCCACCGCCCCCGTCGAACACGCGAGTGTCAGAGAAAGACTGGTCACCAGGATTCCGGTACCGGCCAGCAACTTGTTCACAGATCGTCTCCTCGAAAGCGAGCAGGGATGATCTATGACCTGTACCACGAACCGCGGCCGGTAAACCGGACATTTCTACGATACGAGACGGTATCCCGCGTCGCTCACCGCACCGGCGATCGATTCCCGTTCCAGTGCAGCATCACTGGTCACCACCACTTTGCCCGACGCCACGTCCACCGTCACTCCGGTCACGCCACCGATCTCGGAAATCTCCTCCGACACCGACGCAGCGCAGTGCTGGCAGGTCATTCCTTCGACGATGTAACTGTTCTCCACGCTCGACACCTCTCTCCGTTGGCTGCGACTTCAGGACCGAACGAGCCGTGCGATGGCGTCCGATGCCTCTTTCACCTTTGCGTCCGCGTCGGGACCGCCACGTTTGGCAGCCTCGACGACGCACCCCGCGAGGTGCGCGTCGAGCAGCTTGAGCGAGACGGACTGTAGCGCTTTGGTTGCCGCCGAGACCTGGGTCAGTACATCGATGCAGTACCGATCCTCGGCGACCATGCGCGAGATGCCGGCGATCTGACCCTCGATGCGACGCAGCCGCTTCAGCAGATCGTCCTGCTCGCTCGTGTAACTACTCATGCCGCCGATGATACCCCTACCGGGTATGGGAACACCCCTGAAAACGAACTCTGACTGCGTCGACCAGCAGTAGAAATGCGACGGTCACGCAGGCAGCACCGGCCGCTGTCCAGGAACCGGAGTACCGAACCGCCACGAATTCGGGCGCGCCCTCGTCCGTGGCCGCGAACAGGTGTTCCGTCGCACCGAGGTTCCAGCACACGACGGCCGCCGCGAACAACAGCACGGCACCGAGCACCTCCACCGCGGATCTCATGGGCCGCTCACCACCACTTCTTCCAGGGCCTCTCGTAAGCCGTCGTCGTCCTTCGCCCAGGCCTGAACCAGGCCGCCTCCCACCAGGCGCAACCCGACGCCGTGGCGTCGGCGGGGGATGCCGGTGAGCTCACCCAGCACCCGGGCGGTTTCCCACTTCTTCGGCTCGTATTCACCCGCGGCGTACTCGGGCGCCGGAAAGACGACGGCGATGTCCGCCACGGGCAGCCTTTCGGTGCCCTGGCGAAGCTCGGTCGCCGTGAGGGCCACGCTGACGTGGCGGCGAGCTGCGCTGACCTGAACGTAGGTGAAGCCCATCAGCACGACGGCAACCACTGCGAGCGCGACCCAGTGGACGACAGGCCCCGTCAGCAGCTCGAACACCAGTACCGCAGCGCAGAAGACAGGCCCCCACAGCAGCGATCGCCACCGAGCTCCCGGCTCTTCGAACAGCGCGTCGTTCGAGTCAGTCATGGGCGAACCACGGTGTCGCCGAGGGGCGGTAGATCACCACGCAGGCGGCGATCAGGACGAGGGCGACTGCGAGTAGTTCGGAGAACAGACCGAAAACGAAGACCACCACGAGGAGCAGCAGAACGGTGACCGACGACAGCAGTACGGACACGGCCCGCATCCTTGCGTGTCCGGCGCGCACGGGTCCGGCGAGGAATCCGAGAACGATGCCCAGGAGTCCGCAGCCTGCACCGAGAAGACGAATGGTGCCGAGGTAGGAATCGATCTGAGCGGGTGTGTTGCCCTCGTCGGCGAGAGAGGTGCGTAGTTGGTCCACCGGCACGGTCAGCGTGATCAACGCGACGAAGACGAGCAGAACCGCAGCGATCAGCCACAGCAGGTATGCAGCGGTGACGACGCGCGGGCGTGCGGCCTTGTCCGAATTCACGACTTCATAGTGCCCGGTTGCGTGTGATCGAACCACAGTGGGTCGGCCGAGAACCGCCGCGCGAAATTTCAGTGCGAGACGAGCGCCGGAATGACGATTGCGACCGATGCGAGGATGCCCATGGCAACCACGAGGGCGATCAGGAAGAGCTCTCGGGTGACACCGTGTTCGACGGGAATCGTGCGCTCGGCGGGTGGTGCGATCCGCCTCGAACTTGCCTGAACCATGGGTTCACCTCATCCTGACGAACGGGCATCTGCAGTGACAATTGTCACCGTACCCTCGCTCGGGTGCTCACCCTAATCACCAGGTCAGGCTGCACTCAACCCCATACTCACGATCAGCACGGCTACCGAGACGGCGGTGAGCAGACCGAGGAGCGCCCACAGCGGACGGCCGCGTTCGGGCTCGGGAACTTCGGATAGGGCCATGCGATGTCCGATCTACTCGACGGGTTCCCCCATCGCGTGATCGTAGTCACATGTGACGCATGTGGCTGATGTGACACGCGGAGCATCGGCCGAGTGTCAGTGCTTCCGCGCCGCCAGAAAGTACGCCTGCGACTCCTTGCGATGCATCAGATACACCGCGCCGCCCGCTAGAACACCCTGCAGAATGCCCGCGACGCTCATGACGATCTGCATGGCTCCACCGTCGACACCGAAGGCGAACAGCTGCGGGACGGCGAGCACCACCGTGACGGTTCCGATGACGGTGAGCACGGTTCGCGCCCAGAGCCGTCCGAGTCGCATCTTGTTCACCCAGTACAGGAACAGCCCCGCGAACGCGATGCCGATGACGGCCATCAACACCAGGGCGCCGGTCAGGTAACTTTCCGCGGATTCGAGCGTCAGCGGCAGCGACGGATCCTGTCTCGCCACGTCGTCGACCAGTTGCTGGGCGAACGGCGTGCGATCGGAGTTCACCATCACCAGGGTCAGAATCAAACTGATCAACCCGAGCGCGGTCACACCCCACCACAGATGCCGTGACGTCTCGATGTCCAGAGGAGCCGAACTGCGGGCCGCGGGCTGTTGCGGCGGGATGGCGTCGAATCCTACGGGGCCGTGCTCGGCTTCCCAGCGTGCCCAGTCGGGCTCGGGCGGGCGTTGTCCGTCATTGCTCACAGCCAGCCCGCCGCTTCCGTCGCCCAGTAGGTCAACACCACGTCTGCGCCTGCACGGCGAATGCTGGTCAACGACTCCAGGATTGCCGCGTCGCGGTCGATCCATCCGTTTTGGGCGGCCGCGGTGATCATCGAATACTCGCCGGAGATCTGGTACGCCGCAACCGGAACGGACGAGATGTTCGCGACGTCGCGCAGAATGTCGAGGTAGGACATCGCAGGCTTGACCATCACCATGTCCGCGCCCTCGTTCAGGTCCAACTCCACCTCGTGCACGGCCTCGCGGCGGTTCGCCGAATCCTGTTGGTAGGTACGGCGATCGCCCTGGAGCGACGAGCCGACGGCCTCGCGGAACGGACCGTAGAACGCCGAAGCGTACTTGGCCGAGTAGGCCAACTGTCCGATCTCGCGGTGCCCGGCGGCGTCGAGTGCCTCACGGATGACGCCGACCTGCCCGTCCATCATTCCGCTCGGTCCGAGCAGGTGTGCCCCTGCATCGGCCTGCGACAGCGCCATGTCCACGTAACGAGTCAGCGTCGCATCGTTGTCGACCGCGCCGTCCTCGGTGAGGACACCGCAGTGACCGTGGTCGGTGAACTCGTCGAGGCACGTGTCGGCCATGATGACCGTCGCATCGCCCAGATCCGACTTCAGCCGCCTCAGACCGCGATTGAGAATGCCGTCCGGATCGCTCGCGCCGGAACCCTCGGCGTCCTTGTCCTCCGCCTTCGGCACGCCGAACAGCATGACACCACCGACGCCTGCCGCGACAGCCTCCTCCGCGGCTGTGCTCAACGAATCGAGCGTGTGCTGGAAGACTCCGGGCATCGACGAGATCTCACGAGGCTCGGCGATACCGTCGGCGACGAACATCGGCAGCACCAGGTGCCGTGGCTGCAGCGACGTTTCGGCGACGAGGCGCCGGAGCGCCGGGGTACGCCTGAGCCTGCGGGGACGGTCTACGGGAAACACCGGCCTCAGCGCCTACGGGACTTCTTGCGGGGAGGAGGCAGTGCGCCTTCGGCGCGCAGCCGAGCTGCGTGCTCGGCGAGCGCTTCGATCAGCGGACCGACCTGCGCGGTCTCCGGCTGCACGTCCACGCGCAGACCGAATTCCACCGCCGTCTCGGCTGTCTTCGGCCCGATGCACGCGACGAGTGTGCGCGCATGCGGCTTTCCGGCGATACCGACGAGATTGCGGACCGTGGAGCTCGACGTGAAGCACACGGCGTCGAATCCACCGGTCTTGATCATCTCGCGGGTCTCGGCGGGCGGCGGCGCTGCACGCACCGTGCGGTAGGCGGTGACGTCGTCGATCTCCCAGCCACGTTCACGCAGGCCCTCGGCAAGGGTCTCGGTGGCAATGTCGGCACGCGGCAACAGAACTCGGTTGACCGGGTCGAACACCTCGTCGTACGGCGGGAAGTCCTCGAGCAGGCCGAGAGAGGACTGATCACCCGACGGCAGCAGTTCGGGGTTGATTCCGAACGAACGGACCTTGTCCGCGGTTGCTTCACCGACGCAGGCGATCTTGACGCCCGAGAACGCGCGAGCGTCCAGCCCGAACTCCTCGAACTTCTCCCACACTGCGCGCACGGCGTTGGTGGAGGTGAAGACGACCCACTGGTAGCGGCCGTCGACGAGGCCCTTCACCGAGCGTTCCATCTGCGCGGGGCTGCGCGGCGGCTCGACGGCGATGGTCGGAACCTCGATCGGGATCGCACCGTGCGTGACGAGCCGATCGCTCATCTCACCGGCCTGATCCTTCGTCCGAGGCACCAGCACGGTCCACCCGTACAACGCCCGAGATTCCCACCAGGACATCTTGTTTCGGCCCGAAACGACCTTTCCGACGGTCACGACGAGCGAGCCGACGAGTTCGCTGCCCGCGTCGTTGAGCGTCGCGAGGGTGGCCTCGACGGTCCGCTGCTGACGGGTGGTGCCGCGAACGGTGATCGCGGCAGGTGTCTGTGGGGCGAGCCCGTGCTCGGTGAGCGCACTCGCGGTCTCGGCGAGGTGGCCGGACGTCGCGTGCAGAACCAGCGGGCCGGGAGCGGCCGCCAGAGCAGCCCAGTCGACCTCGCCGCGAACGTCGGCTTCGGTGTGACCGGAGCCCAAGGCCATGCCCGCGTAGCTGGGAACAGCCGATCCGGACGGGAGACCCGGCAGGACCTCGAACTGAACGTGGGTGCGAGCAACGGCAGCGACCTCGGCGATGACCGAATCGGTCGTCAACGGATCACCCGACACGAGACGGACGACGTCGTAGCCGTTCTTGGCCTCGGCCAGCAGAGTCTTCGCGACCTCGGCGGGCTCACCGAGGGCGGGACGGACGTCGACACCGTTCTCCCCGGTCTCCGGGTCGCGCGGGAGGTCGTTGCCGACCAGCGCCACGACACCCTTGTCGACGTCGGGATCGGTGAAGGCGAGTTCGGCTGCGCCGAGCACTTCGCGTGCGCGGACTGTGAGCAGAGCCGGATCTCCCGGCCCCGATCCCACGAACAGGATCCGTCCGTTTGCGTTCTTGCGGACTGGGCTCATCGGTTGTTCTCCAGTGCTGTCTTGTGTGGGTAATGCAGTTCGAGCGGGGTTGCCGGGCCCCGTTTCGGTATCAGTCGCGCGGTCGCTATCGCGCCGCCGCGCACAGGTGGCCGAGGGGCCCTGCGTTTGGCTCGTCCGCGTGTCGGAGCCGTGATGGACCTAGACATGGTCGGCTCCCCCGGTAGCGGCGGAACCGGCTGCGGGTGCAGGTTCGGTCACCGCGACGAGATCCCGGGCACCGAGGTCCAGGAGTTCGCGGGCGAGATCGCGACCGAGTTCCTCGGCGCCGGACACTGCGCCGACGATGGACGCTCGGATGCTGTCGCTGCCGTCGATTGCCGCGACACATCCACGGACCGACAACTCGTCGAACACTCGCCCGTCCTCGTCGATGGATTCGACGACCTCGGCGATGGCTCCGACGGGAGCGGTGCATCCCGCTTCCAGCTCGGCCAGCAGTCCACGTTCCGCGGCGACGGATGCCCGCGCGTTGGCGTCGTCCAGTGTGCGGACCACCTCGATGAGGTCGACGTCCGCGGACCGACATTCGACGGCGAGGGCACCTTGAGCGGGCGCGGGCAGCATCTGGACCGGGTCGAGAGCCTCGGTGACGACGTCCAGGCGGCCGATGCGGGCCAGTCCGGCCCGAGCCACGACGACGGCGTCGAGTTCGCCCGAGGCGACCTTGCCGATGCGGGTGTCGAGGTTTCCGCGTAGCGGCTGAACGTCGAGCCCCTGCCCCAGAGCTCGAAGTTGCGCCGCGCGACGCGGCGCCGAAGTTCCGATCCTCGCGCCTGCGGGCAGTTCGCCGAGAACGAGGCCGTCGCGTGCGACGAGTGCGTCGCGCGGATCCTCGCGGGGCGGGATTGCCGCGATGACGAAGCGCTCGTCGGGTGCGGTCGGCAGATCCTTGTAGGAGTGGACCGCGATGTCGACCTTGCCGTCGGTGAGAGCCTCGCGCAGCGCGGCGGTGAAGACACCGACGCCGATGGTCTGCACCGGAGCAGCGGACAGATCGCCCGCGGTCTTGACGATGACGAGTTCGGCGTCGAGGCCTGCTGCGATCAAGCCCTGACGGACCGTCTCGGCCTGCGTCGTGGCGAGCAGAGACCCTCGCGTTCCGATCCGAACGACATTCTTTTCACTCACGCTCACTCCGACTGTCCCTTCCGACCATCGGTGCGGCTGGCGGTGAAGTCGTCCACGAGTTCCATTCCGTTGATCTCGATCGGGCTCGCGACGGCCTCGACCGTGCCCGGACTCAGCTCGAACAGTTCGCGCAGAGCAGCCGCGTACGAGTCCCCACCCGGGGTGGTGGCGAGCTGCTTGACCCGGACCGTCGGAGAGTGAAGAAGCTTGTCGACGACGCGCCGCACCGTCCTCGCGACCTCGTCGCGCTGCGGTGAGTCCAGGCCGGGCAATCTCGATTCCAGACGCATGAGCTCGCCTTCGACGACCTCCGCTGCGCGCTGGCGCAGCGCGGTGACCGTCGGCGTCACCTCGGCGAGCCGCTGGCCCGCCAGGTAGCCGGAAAGCTCGGAGGACACGATTTCGCGGGCCGCCGACGCGTCCGACGAGGCCGCTCCGGCTGCGGGGTCGCGTTGCAGCGACTCCATGTCGAACACGCTGATTCCGGGGAGTCCTGCGACTGCCGGATCCACGTCGCGGGGCAGTCCCAGGTCGCACACGGCGAGCGGCCGGCCTGCTTCTCGCTGCGCGAGCGCGTGGTGGGCGTCCGCGAGCGAGACGACGGCGCCGACCGCGCCGGTACAGGTGACGAGCACGTCTGCGTCGGCGAGGGCGGATGCGAGGTCGTCGAGGTCGACGGAGGTTGCTGCGACACCGGCCGACACCGCGGTCTCGGCTAGGTGGTCCGCACGCTCACGAGTGCGGTTGACGACGACCAGCGAGCCGATTCCGGCCCGACCGAGATGAGCCACGGACAGCCCGCCCATGGCCCCTGCGCCCAGCACGACAGCGGTTCGGCCTTCGAGGCTGCCGCCGAACAGTGCGGCGGCGCGGTCGAGCGCCACCGACACGACGGATGCGCCTGCGGCATCGATCCCGGTTTCGGAATGCACACGCTTGCCGACACGCAGTGCCTGTTGGGCCAGTTCGTGCAGAACACGTCCCGACGCCTGCGAGGCATCGGATGCAGCGTACGCGGCACGGATCTGACCGAGGATCTGCTGTTCACCGATGACCATCGAGTCCAGTCCGCTGGCGACGGCGAACAGGTGCTCCACAGCGGCTTCGCTGTAGCGAACGTAGGCGTGCTTGGTCAGCTCGGGAACCATCAGACCGGAGTGCTCGGCCAGGATCTCCCCCACCGATGCGAGCGCACCGTGGAAGGCGTCGACGACGGCGTAGACCTCGACGCGGTTGCACGTCGACACGACCATGACCTCGGATATGTTTCCGCTGGCCATCAGCTTGTCCGTCAACTTCGGACGGTCGGTCTCCGTGATGGCGACACGCTCGAGGACTGCGACGGGAGCGCTTCGATGCGAAATCCCGACGAGGAGGACACTCACGGTGTAATCACCGATCCGTTCTGTGTAAAGCTACTGCTTGCCGAACTACTTACCGGGGTACCGAGCGCGGATTGCGCCGAACTTGCCAGAGAACCGGGCGTGACGCGGGGGCCTCTGCTTCTGCCGAGCCGCGGCGCTGCCGACAGCGCGGACGCGTCGTTGCGGGAGCTGTTGAACGACAGGACCTGCATCTCGACGGCCAGATCCACGCGACGGACCTCCACTGCGTCGGGAACGTCCAGCGTCACCGGAGAGAAGCTGAGGATGCTCTGGACTCCGCCGGCGACGAACGCCGACGCCACGTCCTGGGCCGAATCGTCGGGGGTGGCGATGACGCCGATGGTCGCTTCCAGTTCACGGCACGACGTTTCGAGCCGGTCGACGTGCTGGACGCGGAGTCCGTCGATGTCGAGGCCGACCCGCTCGGGGTTGCGGTCGAACAGACCCACCATGGAGAAGCCACGACGGCCGAATCCTCCGTAGCGGGCGAGGGCCTCGCCGAGGTTTCCGACGCCGACGAGCACCACCTTGTGCCCGCGGTCCAGTCCCAGTGCGGTCTCGATCTTGGCGCGCAGTCGCAGAACGTCGTAACCGACGCCGCGGACACCGTTGGGCCCGAGAAAAGAAAGATCCTTGCGAAGTTTGGCCGATCCGACTCCGGCGGCAGTGGCGAGTTCTTCACTCGAAACGATCAGAACGCCGTCGTCGGCGAGGATTCCGAGGACCCGCAAGTAGGTGGCCAATCGCGTCACCGTAGCCTGTGGGATGACCCGTTCGGCAGTGCCCGATCGGGCTGGATCGACACCAGGTGACCGGTCGACACCAGCCGGCATGGCCGGGCGCTCTTCGGTCACGTTCATGGCTCCTCGTCCGATCGGCTGCGACGGCCGGTCTTCACGCTGATCCGCGGGCTTCTCTCACCAGAAACTGCACGCAGTTCCATTCCTGCGCCGACACCACGGTAACTGCTTGTGAACGAATGAACAAAGTCGCTGCATCCGTGCTAGAGGGGCTCTCACCTGCAAAGCGAGCACCGACGGCCCGTTATTAGGGTGCCCTTCTGGCTGCGAGATCGGCACGTAGACGTGGTTCGTCGACCTCCCAGTAACTGTGTTCGCGGCCGTCGAGCAGCACGACAGGGACGCGGTCGCCGTACTCTGCGCGCAGGTCAGGCATAGTTTTCGCGACTTCGTCGACGTCGGTGGACGTCGGCGTCACCCCGAACTCGCTGCAGACCGCCACCAATCGCTCGAAGGCGGCCACACATGTGTGACATCCGGCTCGGGTGAGAAGAACCACGGTGGGACCAGCTGTAGTCATACCGTCCACCCTCTCACCCACAGTAGAGAGACGAAGGTCACACAGGAGTGGAGCCTGCGGGAACGACCCGGTCGTACAGGAGTGGAGCCTGCAGGAACGACCCGGTCGCACGTGGGTGGAGCCTGCAGGTCATCGGTGGGGGTGACCGAGTGCGAGGGATTCCCCGCGGAGAGCTACGGACTAGGGTTTGGGGCAGTGCTCGAACATGGAGGTGCGCGTGATGAGCAACGGGGGTTCCGAGACGCCTGGAAGTACTCCTGACGGCCCGCTCGGGAGCAGCGACCCGGACACGAGCGCCGAGACGCCCGACCTTCCCATCACCGAGGTGCCGGACGAGGTCATGGTCGACACGGAGCATCCGCGGGAGGACAAGCGCCGCAAGCGGCGACTCCGTAATCCACTCGGTCCGTCGGATGCACAGGTGCGCGCGAATGTCGCAGGCGAGGCCAGTGCCGATGCTGCGATAGCGCTGCAGGCCGAGTCGGGAGGTTCGGTCCCACTCGACCTCACCGCGGCAGCGTTCTTCGACGTCGACAACACGATGGTGCAGGGTGCGTCGATCATTCACTTCGCGCGCGGGCTCGCAGCGCGCAAGTACTTCACCAGTAGCGACCTAGCGCAGTTCGCCTGGCAGCAGGTCAAGTTCCGGGTCAGCGGCAAGGAGAACAGCGACGACGTCGCGAGCGGCCGCGAGAAGGCGCTGTCCTTCATCAAGGGTCGCTCCACCGCGGAGCTGCGTCTGCTCGGCGAGGAGATCTACGACGAACTGATCGCGGACAAGATCTGGCCGGGCACCGCAGCACTCGCTCAGATGCACCTCGACGCCGGCCAACAGGTGTGGCTGGTGACCGCGACCCCGCTCGAGTTGGCCCAGATCATCGCCGAACGCCTCGGTCTCACCGGCGCGCTGGGAACCGTGGCCGAGAGCAACGACGGCATCTTCACCGGCAGGCTCGTCGGCGACATCCTGCACGGTCTCGGCAAGGCTCACGCCGTCCGCACCCTGGCCGTACGCGAGGGCCTCAACCTCAAGCGGTGTACCGCGTACTCCGACAGTCACAACGACGTGCCGATGCTCTCGCTCGTCGGAACTGCAGTTGCAGTCAATCCCGACGCGGACCTGCGCGAGCTGGCGAAGAATCGGGGCTGGGAGATCCGCGACTTCCGCACCGGCCGCAAGGCGGCCAAGATCGGCGTCCCGACGGCCCTCGCGCTCGGTGCCGTCGGCGGCGGCCTCGCCGCGGTCATCGGCCGCCGCCGAGCCTGAGCAGGCGCTAGAGCGTCAACTGCATCAAGGTGAGATCGAGCCACCGGTCGAACTTGATGCCGACCTCGGGCATCTGCCCGACGGTGACGAATCCGAACTTCTCGTGCAGCGCTATCGACGTCGTGTTTCGTGATTCGATGACCCCGACGAGCGCATGGATCCCCGCGGCGGATGCCCGGGCGATCAGTTCGGCCATCAAGGCGCTGGCGATTCCGCGACGGTGGAAGTCGCTACCGACGTACACGGAATGTTCGACGGTGAGACGGTATCCGCTCTTCAGGCGCCACTGCGCGTACGACGCATACCCCGCGACTGCGCCGTCGACGACTGCGGTGAGCACGGGGTATCCGGCGCGGAGTCGGCCGTCGAGCCAGTCCATCCGCTCGTCGAGACCGACTTCGGTTTCGTCCCAGATTGCCGTCGTGTTCCGGATGGCGTCGTTGTGGATGTCGAGAATCGACGGGAGATCTTCGGTGACGGTGTCTCTGATCAGCACACCGGCGAGGTTACTGCCTACCCGAGAAAGACATTGCGGCGCTTGGCCAGCAGTCGGTACAGGGTGTGCTGGATGGTTTCACGGACGTGGTCGGTCAGTTCGAACAACACCATCGGGTCCTCCGACGCCTGCGCGTCGTACGAGTCGGTGTAGATCGGCTTACCGAATTCGATGTACCACTTCGACGGCAACGGAACGAGACCGAGCGGCCCGAGATGCGGAAAGAACGGCGTGACCGGGAAGTACGGCATACCCATCAGACGTGCGAGCGGGGTGATGTCGCCGATCTTCGGATAGATCTCCTCCGAACCGACGATGGAGCACGGAATGATCGGCGCACCGGTTTTCAGAGCGGCGGACACGAATCCGCCGCGACCGAACCGCTGCAGCTTGTACCGCTCGCTGAACGGCTTGCCGATGCCCTTGAACCCCTCGGGGAACACCGCAGCGACCTCACCCATACGAAGCAGACGTTCTGCGTCCGGGTTGCAGGCGAGGGTGTGCCCTGCCTTTCGAGCGATGGTTCCGACGCCCGGCATCTCGAACGCCATGTCGGCGGCCAACATTCGCAACGGGCGGTGCGCAGGATGGTGGTCACGGACGGCGACCGACGTCATCAGCGCGTCGACGGGAATGACCCCTGCGTGGTTGGCGACGACGAGCGCGCCACCGTCGTCGGGGATGTTCTCGATTCCCTTGATCTCGACACGGAACCATTTGTCGAACAGTGGTCGCAGCAGCGGCAGCCAGACGGCGTCGGCGAAATGAGGATCGTATCCGAACTCGTCGACCGTGTAATCGCCCGCGAGACGGCGGCGCACGAATTCCGCTGTCTCCGAGATGGTGTCGACGATCTTCGCCTTGACGTCGTCGATCTGTGACGGCTCCGTCGCCGCGGTGGGGTGGGCCGTGGATTCGGTCGGCGTGAGCAGTGGGATCGGCGGCGTCGGCTCGGCGTACGACGACGGGTGTCTGCTACGGCTGCTCGCCGCACCGGTATCGGCACGGTTGTTGTCGGCACGTGCGCGGGCAGCGCGCTCTCGACCGGCTCCGTCGCGTCCGGAACCGGTGCCGTGCAGCGGGATTACCTTCGCCACCTCGTTCACCCCTCCCGTCCTGAACCCGACACAGCCGTCAGTGCTGCCTTGGTGACGGCAGCGCCGCCGTCGACTGCGCGCAGCGCGTGCTGTTCCACCGAATCGACCCATTCCGTGCGAAGTACCGGCCGTAGCGCCGCGCCTCGAACGAAATCGTCGAATGCCTGAACCGTAGTCCATCGAGGCTCGAATCCGAGGTCCGATCGCATACGAGTGGTGTCGAGTCCGCAGCCGAAGTGGAAGTAGTCCAACTGTTCGGTTGTGAACTCCCGCATCATCGATCCCATGAGGGCGCGCCCGACGCTCTTGAACAGCGCGAACGGGACGGGTACCTCGATACGGCCTGCGCGTCTGATGGCCTGCGACAGCATGATGGTGCCGTCTGCGCCGACGTTGAAGGTGCCCGCGGGACCGCTGACGGTGGCTCGTTCGAGCGCGGCGAGTGCGTCCTCCTCGTGCAGCAGCTGCATCCTCGCGTCGCGGCCGATGATGCTGGGAATGATCGGAGACGTCATGTATCGCGAGATGGACCCGTTCAGTCGTGGACCGATCAGCGGAGCCATCCGCAGGATCGACACGGCGATGTCCGGGCGGCGCCGACCGAGGCCGCGGATGTAGCCCTCGATGTCGATCGTGTCCCGGGCGAATGCTCCGGACGGCGGCCGCCTGGCGCTCATCTCCTCGGTGAACTTCACCGGATCCTTCGCACTGCACCCGTACACCGAGGACGAGGAACGGAGGACCACCTTCTGTACCGACGGAGACTTCTGGCACACGGCGAACAGCTGCATGGCCCCGATGACGTTGAGGTCCTTCATCGTGGCGCGACCACCCGAGCGGGGCGGTTTGGTGATGGTGGCGGCGTGCACCACCGTGTCCACGTTGGCGTTCCGGAGGACCTTGCCGATCAGCGGGTTGCGGATGTCGGCGCGCACGAATTCCGCGCGGCCCATGCGTCGCAACAGGTCTTTGCTCGGTGACTGTGCGTCGACGGCGATGACGCGCTCGACAGCCGGGTTCTGCGCAAGTCTGGTGACGAGATATCCGCCGAGGAAGCGGCTCGCGCCGGTGACCAGCACTACCTTCGGCGCCGCGACGCCTCGCTCGTTCGAAGTCACTCACACCCCCGATTGATTACCGCTGGCGGCAAGCCTACTGGAATCCGCGGAAGATGCGAGGACAGTGGAAAACGCAACAAGCGGTCCCATGACACACGAAAGGCCCGACACCTCCTGCGAGGTGACGGGCCCGTCGAGACGAGATTTACTTGCCGAGTTTCCTGCGCTGAACGCGGGTACGGCGAAGCAGCTTGCGGTGCTTCTTCTTCGACATGCGCTTGCGACGCTTCTTGATCACTGAACCCATGGCGGGTGTCCTCACGTTCTTCTCTAGCGTTTCGCGCACGCAAGTTGCGTACGCCTACCTGGCAGCCTCGAACCCATCCGCCCACGTACTGCGGACCGAGCCGTCGATCCCCAAGCTGGCGCTCGGGCCTCGTTTGCCGAAGCTCGATGCAACCGACGAAGCTCCTGAAGCTCCTGGCACGAGTGTCGATATTACTCGACCACGACGAAACCTCACCTTACCGGGGTGGACCTGGTTCCACGAAACCGGCTCGGCGAGGTGTACCGCCGACGACTCTCGGGCCGCTCAGCCTGCGTCGAAGTACGAGGTCTCGAGGTAATCGTGCACAGCCTTGGCATGCACACGGAACGATCGACCCACTCGCACAGCAGGCAATTCTCCGCCGTGCACCAATCGGTACACAGTCATTTTCGACACCCTCATCAGGGTCGCGACCTCCGCGACCGTGAGGAACTGCGTTCCAGCGACAGCTGACTGTCCGTCCTGGGACGCACTCTTGACCGGCTTGTTTGCAGGCACCATCAATCCACTTACCTCCGGCACGTCTCGCGCGGCAGGCTTCCCCTCCTGCCGAACAGACACGCACGTGCTACCTGTGAGCTTAACGTGACCAATGGGGTTACTGCGACGGGTGTAGGGAACTGATTTTTTATTCTGGTGTGACGCCCATCTCAGCTGCACGATCGTTGGCTGCGGACAACGCGTCGAAGAACGCAGTCCGTAGACCGCCCTCCTCGAGCCGGCGCACCGCTGCCGCCGTCGTTCCCCCAGGTGAGGTCACTGCGTAGCGCAGCTCGGTCGGGGTGTCGTCGGAGCGATCCAGCATCGCACCCGAGCCGATCATCGTCTGAACGACGAGCGCCGACGCCACGTCGCGTGGCAGCCCCAATCCGACACCGGCGTCGATCATCGCCTCGGCGACGAGAAAGAAGTACGCCGGACCCGAACCGGACACCGCGGTCACCGCGTCGAGCTGATTCTCCTTGACGACGACGACCTTGCCCACCGAGGACAGGATCTTCTCGACCAGTTCGAGGTGTTCGGTCTTGGCGTACCGGCCGGGCGCGAGGACGCTGACGCCCTCGCCGACGAGCATCGGTGTGTTCGGCATGACTCGGACGACGGGAAAACCTGCGGGCAGCTTCGGCTCGAACTTCGACGTCGGGACTCCGGCGGCCAACGACACGATCAGCTGTTCACGCTCGCCGTCCAGGTCGATCTTCGCGACCTCGGTGATGACGCCGTCGACGTCGCCCGGCTTCACGGCGAGAACGATGACGTCCGCGTTCTCCGACGCCTCCGAGATCGAGGTCGTGAGGATTCCGAAGGTGGATGCGAGCTCGGCCGCCCGGGCCTCGAACTTCTCGGCGACCACCAGGTCGCGGACTGCGTGGCCTGCTTCGAGCAGTCCGGCGATCAGCGCCTCGCCGATCCGCCCGCCTCCGATTACTGCAATTCTCGTCATGGGTGACAAGCGTAGATTGCGGCCCGGGAGTCGCCGAACGCTACCGGGGCACCATCGCCAACTGCCTGCTCTGCACGACGACGTCGCCCGTCTCGTCGAGCACCAGGTGATCCTCCTCGAACCACGTTCCGCCGATGACGGTGCTGCTCGCGGCGACCCGGAGCCATCCCGGTGCAGGCTGCTTGCGCAGGTAGGTCGTCAACTGCACAGTCGGCGCCCAGCCGAACATCCCTCGGTTCATCGTCACGGGTGCGCAGATGTCGCCCGTCATCAGCGCGAACAGGGCTGCCGTGTCCACGTCGTTCTCGTCGCCCGGCCGGGGCCTGACCCACATGCGAACTTCGGGTTCGCCCTGCTGTCCCGTGAGGAAGTGCGCCGACGTCGGGTCGATCCGCATCTCGCACCCCTGTGCCAGGTGCACGATCGACGCCATCGGATGCTCGCCGCCGATCGCATCCGTCTCCGGCGGCGGCGCGGCAGGCATCGACGCCAGCGACGATTCCACCGTGTGCCGGGGAGTGTCGGTGTCCGGCCGCCCCAGGGTGACGACTGCACGAACCGCGGCACGTCCGCCCTGCGTCATCTCGACGTCGACGTGCGAGACCTGCTTTCCGCGTTTGCGAAGTACTGCGGTCAGGTGCACCTCACCCGGGTCGGGTGCGCTGAGGTAGCTGACACTGACGGCAAGTGGCTGTACTCCCTCGTCCCCCAGCTGCGCCTTCGCTGCGGCGGCGCACGTCGCCAGCATCGTGCCTCCGTGCACCTTCGGCCCGATCGTCCAGATCGAATCGATGACCGCGCCGTAGCTGCCTTCGAACTCGGATCTCTCCAGCGGGGTCAACGTCGTCGCCGCGGCGAAGGGGCTGGTCATCGGTGGTGTGCCTTTCGAATCGGGACGTACTGGTGCGCTCACGCCAGGTGGCGGCGTGCGAACGCGAGGGCCTGGCCGAGCATCGATGCTCTCTCCGGCAGAGTTCGTGCGTTCTGAGTGTTGATCTCGATCACCGCCTGCCCGCGGAAGCCGCGGCGAACCAACTCGGCGCAGACCTGTGCGCACGGCTGATCTCCGTGGCCCGGGATCAAATGCTCGTCGATCGACGCGCCCCGACCGTCGGCGAGATGCAGATGCGCGAGCCCGTCGCCCATCCGGTCCATCATGTCGACGGCGTCGGTCCCGGCGGTCGCGGTGTGCGACAGGTCGAGGGTGTAATGCGCGTGGCCGGAATCCGTCGGATCGTACGAGGGCGCGAACGCCGACACCGCAGCCCCCGGCCCACCACGCTTGCGGAGCCTCGCCGCCGAGCCTTCCTTGCGCCCGAAGAATCGGTCCGCGCGCATCGGGAACATGTTTTCCACGGCCACCACGACCTCGGACGCGGATTCCAGCTCGGCGACCTGGTCACCGAAGCCCTCGGCGTACTTCTTCTGCCACCGGAACGGCGGATGGACGACGACGGTCGCCGCACCCAACTGCTCCGCCGTACGCACCGAACGCTCGAGCTTCGCCACCGGATCCGCACCCCACACGCGTTGCGAGATGAGCAGGCACGGCGCGTGGATCGCCAGGACCGGGACGCCGTATTTGCGGGTCAACGCCCGTACGGCCTCCGCATCCTGGCTCACCGACTCCGCCCAGACCATCAGCTCGATGCCGTCGTAACCCAACTCGGCGGCGTATCGAAACGCCGCTTCGGTGTTCTGCGGATACACCGAGGCAGTGGACAACCCGACAGCTACGCCCGACACCCGAGCGCCTGTCAGCCAGTACTCAGTTGAAACGCCAATGGACCGAGCGTCACGAACACACCGACCACAACGGCGATCACCATGCTGACGAGGTCATCGGTGCGGCGCAGGATCCGCACGACGGCAACGAGACCGACGATCACCAGAACCGCGAGAACGAGCGCCACCCACGGCAGGACGTCCCACAGCCTTTCGAAGCCCTTGAACAACAGCGCGCCGACGACCACCGCCACAACACCCTGGCCTGCGAGCCCGAGCCACTGCTTGGCGGCATCCTTCTTCTCGGCTCTCGGCTGCGACTCGTCCGTCTCCTCGACGCTCTCGGCGGAGGCCTCCCTGTCCTCGACAGTGCTGCTCTCGACAGTGCTGTTCTCGGCTGGAGCGTCCTCGGTGTCGGCGAGCGCGGCGACCTTCTTCACCAGGTCAGGAGTCTGCGTCGTCTCCTCCTCGGCGAGCGCTTTCTCGTCTGCGTCGTCACGTCGAGCGAACGCACGCGTCGCTGGGCTCGACGTTGCTGCCGGTGTGGACGTGACTGACGGGCCTGCCGCCTTCGGGGGCACAACAGGCTTGGGCGTGACGTCGGTCTTCGGTTCTGCGTCCGCAGGTGTCGCGGCGGACGGCTCCGGGCGCGACGGGCGGGGACGGGCCACGAATCCGGTCGTCTGCCTGCCGGACGTGGAACGTGAGGTCTCGTCGGGCGTGCGTCGACCCGCCGCGGGCACCGGACGCTGCGACGCGGTCGAGCCGTACGGTCGCCGCTCGTCGGCCTCGTCGTGAGCTCGGTTCATCAGGTCGCCGGCTGCCGTCGTCGATCCGGACAGCAACTCGGGTTCCGGTTCGTCGGTCTCGCGCGTGCGGACCGGCGCCGGGGCCTGCGCAGGCACCTGCTTGGAGTCCGTGGCGATCACCGGGGCCTCGTCGGATGCGGGCTCGGCGCGGACGACGGGAATTTCGCCGGTCAGTTCCGCTACGGAGATGCCGCCCTTGACGCCGCGTCGACGGCGTCCACCGGTGCTCGACGACGTCGACTTCTGTCCGTTGCGAGCGAGCAGTTCGGCTACGGAGATCTGTCCGGTGTCCTCCGGATCGGTGTTGTTCTCGCTCATGTCGACCGCACCACCAGATCGCCGTCCGTTTCGGTGTCCAGCTTCCGCAAAATCAAACCTTCCCTCAGCGCCCACGGGCATATCTCGATCTGCTCGACCGACAGTGCTCGCATACTCGCCTCTGCCACCAACGCCCCGGCCACCAATTGCGGTGATCGGTCGGCGCTGACTCCTTCCAATTCTGCACGGTCGGATGCAGTCATCCTCGTTATGAAGGCTATGAGTTGCCTGAGACCGTTCGCCGTCAGCGTCCGGGTCACTCGCGGACCTGCTGCCGACGGCGCCGCTCCGGTCAGCCGGGCGAGCGAGCGGAACGTTTTCGAAGTTCCGACGGCACGATCAGGTTCGCCAGCGGCCAGCAGTTCCTTCGCCGGGGTCGCGAGCTCGGCGTCGAGCCAGTCACGCAGGACCGCGACGCGACGCTTGCCCGGCGGGTCACCGTCGAGCCAATCCCTGGTCAAGCGGCCTGCGCCGAGTTGAAGGGAGAACGCGACGTCGGGGTCCTCATCGGTTCCCGACGTCAGCTCGAGCGACCCTCCGCCGATGTCGAGGTTCAGGATGCGACCGGCGCTCCACCCGTACCAGCGGCGGACTGCGAGGAACGTCAGGCGGGCTTCGTCGACACCGGACAACGTCTGCAGCGCGACGCCCGTTTCACGCTGAACGCGGGCCAGAACATCGTCGCTGTTGTGTGCGTCACGCACCGCCGACGTGGCGAAGGCCATGAGCTCCTCGCAACCGGACTTCGTCGCGATCGAGGCGAAGTCGCCTACCTCGTTCACCAGCCGGTCTGCGCCTTCGCGGGTGATGTTGCCGTCGGCGTCGGTGTTCTCGGACAGTCGCAGCGTGGCCTTCGACGAGCTCATCGGTGTGGGGTGACCACCGCGGTGCGCATCCACCACCAACAGATGCACCGTGTTGCTTCCGACGTCGAGCACCCCTAATCGCACAGGACCACGGTACTGGGTCTACCGTCGACACTTGTGACAGCAGGTAGTAAGCAGCACACCTTCGCCGCAGAAGTGGACCTGGATTTCCCTCGCGAATGGGTGGAATTCCCCGATCCGGACAACTCCGAACACATCATCGCCGCCGACCTGACGTGGTTGCTGTCCAACTGGACGTGTGTGTTCGGCACTCCTGCCTGCCAAGGAACCGTGGCCGGGCGCCCGGACGACGGCTGCTGTTCGCACGGCGCGTTTCTGTCCGACGACGACGACAAGAAGAAACTCGACGCGTCGGTGAAGATGCTGACGGCCGAGGACTGGCAGTTCAGGGACAAGGGACTCGGGAAGAAGGGATACGTCGAGTACGACGATCTCGAGGACGAGCAGTCGCTGCGCACCCGTCGATACAAGGGTGCGTGCATCTTCCAGAACCGTCCGGGGTTCGCCGGCGGCATCGGATGCGCACTGCATTCGATGGCGCTGCGCAAAGGCATCGAGCCGCTGGAGGTCAAGCCGGATGTGTGCTGGCAGCTACCGATTCGCCGCACTCAGGACTGGGTGACGCGCCCCGACGGCACCGAGGTTCTGAAGACGACCATCGGTGAGTACGACCGGCGCGGATGGGGCGAGGGCGGGCACGACCTGTCCTGGTACTGCTCGGGTTCCCCCGACGCGCACGTCGGCAGCAGGCAGGTGTTCGAGTCCTACGAGCCCGAGCTGACCGAGCTGCTCGGCAAGCCCGCGTACGACGAGTTGGCGTCGCTGTGCAAGCGGCGCCGCGGCCTCGGCCTCATCGCGGTGCACCCAGCGACTCGTGAGGCCCAGCGGACGAAGTAGGCCCTCTCCCCTACGTGAGTGGAAATGTAGGCCAAGGCCTACATATCCACTTACAACGGACGTCAGGGCACGATCACCGCGCGGCCACGGATCTTGCCCGCGTGCAGGTTGTCGTACGCCTCGGTGGCGTTGTCCAGGCTGTACTTCTCGACGTGGATCTCGATGGCGCCGCGCTTGGCGAGCTCGACGACCTCCATCAGCTCGGCGCGCGAACCCCAGTTGATCGCACGTCCGGTGACGTCCAGTGGAACCGTCCGCTGCCCGATCGGCACCGCGCCACTTGCCACACCGATGACGACGACCTGTCCTGCGGTCGCGACCATCTTCGCGGCCAGATCCGCGGTGGGCTGGATGCCCACGAAGTCGAAGACCACGTCCGCGCCGAGGCCACGAGTGAGTCCCTTGACCGACTCGGCAGCCGCTGCGTCGGAGGTGAACGTGTGGTCGGCACCGACTTTCCTGGCGAACTCGAGCTGCTCCTCGCCCAGGTCGAGCGCGACCACCGTCGACTGCGTCAGCGCCTTGAGGATCTGGATGGCGACGTGCCCGAGACCACCCGCGCCGATCACCACGGCCGTCGTGCCGGGCGTCAGCTTGTTCAGCGCCGACTTGACCGCGCGATACGGCGTCAGGCCTGCGTCGGTGAGCGACACACTCGTCACGGGGTCGAGGTCACCCAGCGGGACGAGGTGGCGGGCGTCGTCGACGATCATGTACTCGGCCATGCCGCCGTCGCTGAAGATGCCGGGCGCGCGCATTCCCTTCTCGCAGTTCATCTCGTCGCCCTGTGCGCAGGCGTAGCAGCGGCCGCATCCCCAGGGTCCGTAGACGATGACGGATTCGCCGATCTCCACGTCGTGGACTCCACTGCCGACGGCTTCGACGACGCCTGCGACCTCGTGGCCGAGGGTCAGCGGGAGGGGCTTGAAGTAGTACTCCTCTTCGGAGACGCCCATGATGAATTCGTCGGAGTGACAGGCGCCTGCGGCCGTGACGCGAAGCAGAATCTCCGATGCACCGGGTGTGGGCTTGTCGATGTCGACGAGTTCGGGGCGGGATCCGATGGAGCGGTATTGAAGGGCCTTCATTACTTACTTCTTCCTCGATACAGTTTCATTGCAATACCTGAATGTTAAACCTTCAAGTACTACCGATTCTGCGAGGGTGAGGCCCCATCCCTAGGATCTAGCCTTCGAGCTTGTAGCCCAGGCCTCGGACGGTCACGAGATGCTCCGGCTTGGCAGGGTCGTTCTCGATCTTCGACCGCAATCTCTTGACGTGCACGTCGAGGGTCTTGGTGTCTCCGACGTAGTCCGCGCCCCACACCCGGTCGATCAACTGTCCGCGGGTGAGGACCCGACCGGAGTTGCGGAGCAAGTACTCCAACAGATCGAATTCCTTGAGCGGCAACGTGATCTGTTCCGAGTTCACCAGGACGACGTGTCGTTCCACGTCCATGCGGACCGGGCCTGCCTCGAGCACACCGGTGTCCGCGGTGCCGTCGAGCTCGGCGTCGCTGCCCCGGCGGAGTACCGCGCGGATGCGGGCGATGAGCTCGCGCGCCGAATACGGTTTGGTGACGTAGTCGTCCGCACCCAGTTCCAGTCCGACGACCTTGTCGATCTCGCTGTCGCGTGCGGTCACCATGATCACCGGGACGCCGGACCGTGCACGCAGTTGCTTGCACACGTCGGTGCCGCTCATTCCCGGCAGCATCAGGTCGAGCAGCACGATGTCGGCGCCGGCCTTGTCGAACTCGGCCAGCGCGGAGGGTCCGTCGCCGACGACGGTGGCCTCGAAACCTTCCTTGCGCAGGAGAAAGGCCAGAGGGTCGGCCAACGATTCCTCGTCCTCGACGATCAAGACGTTGGTCACTGTTCTTCTCCTTCTAACGACGCGAGGTCGTCCTCTTCGAAATACGCAGGGATCTGCAGGGTGAATGTCGATCCGGTGCCGAGCTTGCTCCACAGCGAGATGCTCCCGTTGTGGTTGGCTGCGACGTGTTTGGCGATGGCCAGGCCGAGACCTGTGCCTCCTGTTGCCCGCGACCGTGCTTTGTCGACGCGGAAGAATCGTTCGAAGACCCGCTCCTGGTCTTCTTTCGCGATGCCGATTCCGCGGTCGGTGACCGCGAAGGCGACGCAGCTGCTTCGCAGTGCCCGCGACACCGATACCGGCGATCCGTCCGATGAGTAGGCGATGGCATTCTGGATCAGGTTGGCGAGCGCCGTCACCAGCAGTGCCTGGTCCCCCAGCACTTCGAGGCCGCTGGGGTGGTCGGTGGTGACGGTGATTCCCGCGTTCTCGGCGGCGATCTTCGACCGATCGAGAGCTTCGTTGACGACGGTATCGACGTCGACGACTTCGAGGTCGGGCAATTTCTCGGCGCCTTGGAGGCGGGAGAGCGCGATCAGCTCCGTCACCATGTTGCCGAGGCGCTTCGACTCCGCCACGACTTTTCCGCCGAAGTGGCGGACCGAATCGGGGTCGTCGGCGGACTCGAGCAACGCCTCGGCCAGCAGACTCATGGCGCCGACGGGCGTCTTGAGTTCGTGAGAGACGTTGGCGACGAAGTCCCTACGGGTCGCTTCCATCCGAACCTGTTCGGAATCGTCGTCGGCGAACAGCACTACGAAGCGTTGGTCTTCCTTGCTCAGCATCCGAGCCACACACCGTACGGCCATGCGATCTCGGCTGGTGGTGGTGCGGGCGTCCTTGGAGCTGATGTCGACTTCGACGGGGTGGCCGTCGGCGAGGACCTTCTGTGCGGCTTCCCATGCACGGTCGTCGATGAGGCGGTTACGCACCAGACCGAGCTCCTCGGCCCGTGGGTTGGACAGGACCACGTCGTGAAAGCGGTCGACGACGGCGATGCCGCTTTCCGACGCCAGGATGATCAGATCCAGTACCTGCGACATCGTCAGTCCCGACGTTGCGCGTGCGCGTTCGGAGTGACGTGTCGCGAGATAGGGGATCAGAACACCGCCGACGAGATATCCGACGAAGGCCGTGGCGATAGCCAGCAGTACGGCCGATGCAACACTCACACCGGAATCGTACGTTCGATGGACACCTCACATACGCAGGGTGCAGGCATTTCCCTGGTCGTCATAGTCCTCGTCGGCAGTGTTCTTCGATCGTTCACCTGCTGTTTCGGACCGGGGCCTTACTTGCCGCCCTGATTGGCGACCGCGGCGGCTCCTGCGGCGGCGGCTTCGGGGTCGAGGTATGTTCCGCCCGGGTTCGACGGCACCAGCTTGCCTTCGCCGTCGACGAAGTCGTACTGCAGGGGAATGCCCGTCGGGATGTTGAGGCCGGCGATGTCGGCGTCGGAGATCTCGTCGAGGTACTTCACGAGAGCGCGCAGCGAGTTGCCGTGTGCGGCGACGAGCACGTTCTTGCCCGCCTTCAGTTCGGCGACGATGACGTCTTCGAAGTACGGGATGAGCCGGTCGACGACGTCCTTCAGGCACTCGGTGAGTGGAACGCTGTCGAGGTCTGCGTATCGGGGATCGCTGTCCTGGCTGAATTCACTGCCTACCTCGATGGGCGGCGGCGGGGTGTCGTAGCTGCGACGCCACAGCATGAACTGCTCGTCGCCGTACTTGTCCTTCGTCTCAGCCTTGTTCAGTCCCTGCAGCGCGCCGTAGTGACGTTCGTTGAGTTTCCAGTCGCGGACGACGGGGATCCAGTGCCGGTCCGCGGCGTCGAGGGCGATGTTCGCGGTACTGATCGCGCGACGCAGCAGCGAGGTGTACAGCACGTCGGGGAGCACTCCTGCTTCCTTCAGCAGCTCACCTGCGCGCTTGCCCTCTGCTTCGCCCTTGTCGGTGAGGCGAACGTCCTGCCACCCGGTGAACTGGTTCGACGCATTCCATTCGCTCTCGCCGTGGCGGAGCAGAATCAAGGTTCCGATACTCATGAGGAGAGTTTCTCATGCCCGGTTTCGTGGTGCGCCGCGTCGACGGGACGGTGTACGACGAGCACCGCCACGATCACCGCCATCACGACGGCCGTCAGCGTGATCGGGATGGGAATGACCGGGTCGAGGAGAACCAGGAGGGCGCCGACGGGAACGACGGTGTTGACGACGCGATCCGCGTTGTCCTTGATAGCGATGAACCAGATGCCGAGGACGAACACTGCGATGGGCACCGTCACGGTGAACGATGCGGCGACGTCGCCGAGCTCGCTGTGATGGGTCAGCACGTCGATCTCCACTTCGATGCCTGCCGAGAACGCGCCGGCCGCGGCGAAGATGAAGTAGTGCATGTAACCGTAGGTCAGTGACGTGCCGAATCCACCGATCGCACGGTGATGTGGCGGCCAGAAATAGATCCACCACAGTCCGGCGGTGACCACGAGCGTCAGCACCGAGATGGAGATCAGTGGCGCGAGCGCGGTCTCGTCGTGGAGAGCTTCGATGATGGCGTTGGCCGACGCGAGAAGTGATTCGCCGAGGAGGATGAGCGTGAACAGTCCGTATCGCTCGGTGATGTGATGCGGGTGCCACGGTGTTGTGCCACCGGACTTCTCGGCGACGACGGGAATCGAGATCTCCAGTGCCGCGAACACCACGAACAGAACGATCTGCACCGGACTCTGCGGGACCAGCAGCCAGAGAACCCACAGCACTTGAACGGCCGTGATACCGGACGCGTAGATCAACGCCGTCTTCCGGTGCTCGGGCGCCCTCGACGCTCGAATCCACTGCGCCACCATCGCGATACGCATCACGACGTAGCCCAGCACCGGAATCGTGAAGTCCTTGTCGGTGAACGCCGGTTCGATTCCCGCGGCAAGCACGAGCACGCCCGCCATCTGCACCACCGTCAGTACGCGATACAGCCAATCGTCGGTGTCGAACGACGTCGCGAACCAGGTGAAGTTCATCCATGCCCACCAGATGGCGAAGAACACCATGAGGTAGCTGGCAATACCGTCGAGGACGTGGTTCTCGGTCAACGCGTGATGCAGCTGAACCGCCGCGATACTGACGGCGACCACGAACACCAGGTCGAAGAACAACTCCAGCGGACTTGCGGCGCGATGCGGTTCTGCTGCGTCACGCGGGCGCATGGGGTTGAGCCTGAACTTACTCGTCGGTTGGTTCACAGGCGTCGACGATAGGCCAGAGCAGACCGAATTGTCTTGTGCTGCACACGTTTATCGGACATTTCGGGCGAAAGCCCTGACCTGGCACCCCTTCTACAGAAACAGGGTCAGCTACGCCCCGCCCATTTCAATCCGTGGGACTGTCCGATGGCGGTGCTGGAGATGCGCTGACGGAAGACCCAGTACGTCCATGCCTGGTACAGGATCACGACGGGCGTCATGAAGGCGGCGACCCAGGTCATGACGGTCAGTGTGTACGGGCTGGACGACGCGTTCGCGATGGTCAGGTTGTAGGCCGGGTCGAGGGTGGACGGCATGACGTTGGGAAACAGCGACGCGAACAGCAGTGTCACGGTACTGACGACGGCGATCGACGTGAGCGCGAAGGCACGTCCTTCCTTCTCGTCTCGGGTGAAGACCACGACGCCCAGAAGGGCTGCCGCGGCGAGGCCGACGAGGATCCAGGTCCATCCCTTGCCGTACGCGATCTGGGTCCACAGTACGAAGGCTCCGGCGATCGGCACGGCAGGTACCGCGAGCCTGGCTGCGATGGCGACTGCGTCCTCGCGGATCTCGTCGGCCGATTTCAGTGCGAGGAACACCGCGCCGTGGAGTGCGAACACCACGGCGGTGGTGACGCCGCCCAACAGGGCGTACGGATTCAGCAGATCGACGAGGCTGGACACCACTTGCTTCTGCGCATCGATCTCGACCCCGCGCACGATGTTGGCGAAGGCGACGCCCCACAGCACGGCCGGAACCCATGACCCGAAGACGATCCCCCAGTCGCATCGTCGGCGCCAGTTGTCGTCGTCGATCTTCGCGCGCCATTCGATCGCGACGATCCGCAGGATCAGGGCCACCAGGATCAGCAGCAGCGGAAGGTAGAAGCCGGAGAACAGGGTTGCGTACCAGTCCGGGAAGGCTGCGAACAGTGCGCCGCCCGCGGTGATCAACCAGACCTCGTTGCCGTCCCACACCGGTCCGATCGTGTTCAATACGACCCGACGTCGAACGTCCGGCGGGATATCGGTGCGCCGCCCCACGATCGGCATCAGCATTCCGACGCCGAAGTCGAAGCCCTCCAGCAGGAAGTAGCCGACGAAGAGTACTGCGACGATCACGAACCACATCTCGGCCATCGTCGCCTCCTAGTACTCGAACGAAAGTTGCTTCGGTTCAGCAGGATCCGGCGGTGTTCTGTCGTGATCCATGGGGCCTTCCTTCGCGTATCGGATCATCAGCTTCAGCCACACGACGCCCAGTGCCCCGTACAGCAGCGTGAAGGTGACGATGGAAATCCACACGGTTGCGGCGGAATGCCCGGACACACCTTGGTCGACGGTCAACCGGATCATGTCCACGCCGGTCGGGTTGGGGTGCACCATCCACGGTTGTCGGCCCATTTCGGTGAAGATCCAGCCGGCGCTGTTGGCGAGGAACGGCATCGGTATCGCGATCAACGCCAGCCACGAGTACCAGCGCTGATCGGGCACCCGCCCGCGCCTGGTGACCCACAGCCCGGCGAGCGCCAGCGCGGCCGATCCAGCGGCGAGCCCGATCATCATTCGGAACGACCAGTACGTGACGAAGAGATTGGGTGTGTAGTTGCCCGGTCCGAATTCCTGCTCGTACTGCTCCTGCAACTGTTCGACGCCTTGCAGTGTCACTCCGGAGAACTTGCCTTCCGCGAGGAACGGGAGCACGAAGGGTAATTCGATCACCGATGTCACGCTGTCGCAGTTGTTGTGCGTGCCGATCGTGAGGACCGAGAAGTCGGGGTCGGTCTCGGTGTTGCACAGCGATTCCGCCGACGCCATCTTCATCGGCTGTTGCACGAACATCAGCTTGCCTTGCGAGTCCCCCGTCCACGCCACGGCGACGCCTGCCACGACCATCACCAACAGCGCGAGACGTGTTGCCGGACGGAACAGTTCACGAGCTTCCTGTTCGCGGCCCCGACGCATGTTTCGCACCATCCACCAGCCGGAGATACCGGCGACGAAGGTTCCGGCCGTCAGGAATGCGCCGGCGATGACGTGTGGATAGGCAACCAGCGCAGTGTTGTTCGACAGCAGGTCACCGATCGAGGTCAGCTGCGCCCGGCCGGACTCGGCGTTGTACTCCGCGCCGACGGGATGCTGCATGAACGAGTTCGCGACGACGATGAAGTATCCCGACGCGTTCACACCGATCGCGACGAGCCAGATGGTCGCGAGGTGGACGCCCCGAGGCAGTCGTTCCCAGCCGAAGATCCACAGTCCGAGGAACGTGGATTCGAGGAAGAACGCGACGAGACCTTCCATCGCCAGCGGAGCACCGAAGACGTCGCCGACGAACCGCGAGTACTCACTCCAGTTCATGCCGAACTGGAACTCCTGCACGATGCCGGTGGCGACGCCGAGCGCGAAGTTGATCAGCAGGAGCTTGCCGAAGAACTTGGTGAGCCGGTACCAGGAGTCCTTCCCGGTGATCATCCACATCGTCTGCATGATCGCGACCATCGGCGCGAGACCGATGGTCAGCGGCACCAGTACGAAGTGATAGACAGTCGTGATTCCGAACTGCCACCTCGATAGATCCAAAGCGTCCATTGCCACTCCAGCCCGCAGGTTGGTGGTGACTATAGACCCGTTGTCGACGCCTCACCTGTGAAACGAGACCTCGTCAGCGCACCCCGGCCCAGACTTCCCTCGTCGACGCACGGGGGTCGTCGACCACTTCGGTCCGGTCGCCGAACATCATCACCGATCGATCCGCCCCGTACCGGGACCAGCCGGGCGAGCCGTCGCGCACGAAGTCGACCCAGGCTCGGTGCATGTCGTCGGCCACCTGCTGGGGTGGGTTCGCTCCGGTGATGCGCGCCGTCTCCGGTTTGTCCAGCAGGTCGAACACGAACGGTATTTCCAGGGCATGACATGCCCCGAGGGCGCCGTCGAAGAGAGTGGATCGCCACGTGAACTCGTAGACGAAGGCGTTTCCGCCGCGGGTCTCCGCGACGCGTACGGCGGGGATGCGGAAGAACCAGTCGGTGATCACCGCGATGAGCAGTTCGCCGGGTGACGCGTCGGGCAGCTGCGCCCGGTAGACGTCGAGTGTCTGCTCGACGTCGGCACCGTACGCGCCGATCGCGGCTCGAACCCGTGCCTCGTCCACGCACCCGACGACACCGGCCGGCACCAGGAAGAACGCGAACTCCTCGCTGGTGGTGCCGATCAGAACATCGATCTCCGAGCCCGCGCCTGCGGCGATTCTCCGGTGCGGAACGTCGGGCACGACATCTCCGTCGACATAGGGCTCGAACGGCATCATGTTGAACGCCAGTTCACCCCACGCTCCGGTCGGGGCTTCCGCGGTGACGCGGTCGCCGAGCTCACGCTGAGCGTCGACGAACGCTTCCACCGGCACAGAACCGAAACCGTTCACATCGGGTTGCACGCCGAGCGAATCGGCAAGCGCCTCGGCTACTTTCGTGGCAGTACCCTCGGTGATGACGTGGTAGCCCGCCCCGCTCTGCAGTATCGCGCGCCGGAAGAGCCCCTCCGCCGACGGCATCGACATCAGGGTCCCGACGCTCATCGCCCCTGCCGATTCACCGGCAACGGTCACCGCGTTCGGGTCTCCGCCGAAGGCAGCGATGTTGTCACGCACCCACCTCAGTGCGGCGACCTGGTCCAGGAGACCTCGGTTGGCAGGCGCTCCGTCGATTCTCGCGAATCCGTCGGCGCCGAGACGGTAGTTGACGGTGACGACGACGATGCCGTCCCGCGCGAACGCCGAGCCGTCGTAGATGGGTACGGCGTTGCTCCCGTTCACGAATGCCCCGCCGTGGATCCAGACGAACACCGGCAGTCCCGACGCGGACACGTCGGGTGTCCACACGTTCACGTTCAGGCATTCGTCACCGGGAACCACTGGCTCGGTGAGTATGTCGCTGACGGGCGGTCGGTATCCGATCTTGGGGGCCGTGGCCCCGAACGTCACGGCATCTCGGACACCGCTCCACGACGGGGGTGCGCTGGGCGCCGCGAACCTGCGGGCACCGAACGGCGCTTCGGCGTAGGGAATTCCGAGAAAAGAGGTGACCGGTCCGCTCTGTTGCCCGCGGACCGTCCCTTGAGCGATGTCGACTGTGACGTCCATGCTTCTTTACTACCCGACGGACTGGGAGTGGTGTGACAGTTCCGTCCTACGCAGGCGGGAATCCGACTGCTGAGCACGTGATTGTCACACCACTCCCGGAGGTCCTACTGTGCTGCTTCCGCGGCCCTGAGGTCCTTGCGCAGGATCTTGCCCGCAGCGGACTTCGGAACCGTGTCGATGAACTGGACCTTGCGGACCTTCTTGTGCGGTGAGACCCGCTCGGCGACGAAGGCGATGACGCCGTCCTCGTCGATCGACGCATCGGCCTGCAACACGACGAAGGCCTTCGGCACTTCCTCGCCCTCGTCGTCGAGTACACCGATGACGGCGGCGTCGGCGATTTCGGGGTGGGTGAGCAGCAGAGCTTCGAGCTCGGCGGGCGGAACCTGGTAACCCTTGTACTTGATGAGTTCCTTGAGCCTGTCCACGATGTAGACGACGCCCTCGGAGTCGACGACTGCGATGTCTCCGGTGTGCAGGTAGCCGTCGTCGTCGAGGGTCTCTGCGGTAGCGGTCGGGTTGTTGAGGTAGCCGGCCATGACGTTCGGCCCCTTGACCCACAGTTCGCCCGGCTTGGACCGTCCTTCTGCCGGAATGTCGATTTCCTCGAGGGTCTCGGGGTCGACGAGCTTGTTGACGGTGTTGGCCAGCGGGAGGCCGACGGAGCTGAGCGGCATGTCGTCGCGGTCGAACGGGATTGCGTGGCTGACCGGGCTGAGCTCGCTCATGCCGTAGCCCTGACGGATGCGCGTGTTCAGCCGAGCCGCGACGGCCTTGCCGAGTTCTTCGTCGAGCGGGGCTGCGCCGGAGAAAATGGTGTGCACGCTGGAGAGGTCGTACTGGTCCACCAAGGGGTGCTTGGCGAGTGCAACGGCGACGGGGGGTGCGATGAAGAGGTAGGTCAGCTTGTTGTCCTGGATGATGCGCAGGAATTCGACGAGGTCGAACTTGGGCATGGTGACCAGTCGTGCACGCAGTTTCAGGGCGATGTTGAGAAGCACTGTCAGGCCGTAGATGTGGAAGAACGGCAGCAGCGCGAGGATCGCGTCGTCGGTGTCGATGCCGACGCGGGGTTCCATCTGTGCGACGTTGGCGACGAGGTTGCGGTGCGTGAGAATGACGCCCTTCGGCACACCGGTCGTTCCGGACGAGTACGGAAGCACGGCGACCTGGGTTGCGGGATCGAACGTCACGTCGGGGGCGGGCGCGCCCTGGGTCAGCAGGTCGCGCAGATTCGGGTGGCCTTCGGCGCCGTCGAGAACGATGACGTGGTCGTCGTCGATACCGACTTTCTCCGCGGCGGCCTTGGCCTGCGGGTACAGCGGCGAGACGGTGAACAGGAACTTCGCGCCGGACCCGGTGAGCTGCTTGGCGATGTCCTCGGCGGTGTACAGCGCGTTGATCGTGGTCGCGGTGCCGCCTGCGCGCAGGATGCCGTGGAGGACCGCGGCGAACGCGGGCACGTTGGGCGAATGCAGGCCGACGACGTCGCCCACTTCTAGCCCGCGCGCGGCGAGTGCTCCTGCGATGCCGTTGATCTGGCCGATGAGAGCCTGGTACGTCGTGACATCCCCCGAGGCGCCGTCGATGAGGGCGGGCTTCTCGAGGTCGGCGTCCGTGATGGAACCGAAGAGGTAGTCGTAGACACTCAGGTTCGGTATCTCTACGTCGGGAAAGGGGCTGTTGAAGCTCATGACTCTCCTTCGAACACGCTTACGGCAATATGTCCGAAACCCTACAGTGAACGCGGTCACAACCGACAGGTGACCTACTGGCGAGTCAGGACTTCACGTACGGCTTACCGGCAGCGGCGGGACCACGCACGTGACCGACGAGGCCGGCGACCGCGAAGATCGTGACCACGTACGGGAGCATCAGCATGAACTCGCTCGGAACGGGCGAGCCGATGATGCCGAGCACGTTCTGCAGGTTCGACGCGAAGCCGAACAGCAGGGCCGCCAGCGTTGCGCGTATCGGGTCCCATCGGCCGAAAATGACTGCGGCCAAGGCGATGTAACCGGCGCCTGCGGTCATTTCCTTACCGAATGCGCCGACCGATCCGAGGGTGAAGTACGCACCGCCCAGGCCGGCGATGGCTCCGGCGAGGCAGACGTTCCAGAAGCGGGTACGCGCGACGTTGATACCGACGGTGTCCGCAGCCTGCGGGTGTTCACCGACGGCGCGCAGACGCAGACCCCACTTGGTGTGGAACAGACCGAACCACACCAGCGCGACGACAAAGTACATCATGTAGACGATCAGGGTCTGGCGGAACAGCACGGGGCCGATCACGGGGATCTGGGACAGCACCGGAATCTCGATGCGCCCGAACCGCGGCGGGGAGTTGAGGGTCTCGGGATTCTTCGTGAGCACGACCGAGTACAGGAAGCTCGTCAGTCCCACGACCAGAACGTTCAGTACGACGCCGACGATGACCTGGTTGACGAAGTACTTGATGGAGAACATCGCGAGCAGTGCCGCGGTCAACGCTCCGGCCAGCAGTGCGGCGAGCAGGGCCACGTAGGCGGATCCGGTGATCGACGCGACGACGGCGCTGACGAAGGCGCCGGACAGAAGCTGGCCTTCGATGGCGATGTTGATGACGCCGACGCGTTCGGAGATGACGCCGCCCATCGCGCCGAAGATCAGTGGTGTGCTGAGTGCGACGGCGCCGATGAGCAGTCCGGGCACGGGCACGGTTGCTCCGGCGGCGGCCCACGTCAGGAACCCGAGTACGAACAGCACTGCGAACACTGCGAGCAGCCACAGCGGCGTTGACCTGTGGCGCAGTACGTTCCAGACGGAGAACGCGAGAATCGCAGCCAATGCCACGACGACGAGGATTCCGGTCGCCCCGGTCGGGACTCCCACTGCCGGGAGCGCGAAGAAGTCGTTCTCGCTGGCGAGGCCGAAGGTGGTCGTACCGGACTTGCCGCGCAGGACGAACAGGATCAGCCCGAGCAGAGTCGCTGCACCGAGGACGCCCGGTACCTTCCAGCTTCGCTTCGGCGTCAGTACCTCCGGCGCCGTGTCGAGGGTGGTCACAGTGCTCCCACCTTCGCGGTGTCGGCGCGGGCCGCGGTCTCGGCTCCCGGTGGCGGTAATCGGAAGACAGCTCGCACCAGCGGAGGCGCCGCGATGAACAGGACGATGACCGATTGCACGACGAGAACGATGTCGATGGGGATGCCCTCGGCCGCCTGCATCGCGAATCCACCGGCTTTGAAGGCACCGAACAGTATGCCCGCGAAGAACACTCCCCACGGTTTGGATCGGCCGAGCAGGGCCACGGTGATGGCGTCGAATCCGATGCCTGCGTCGATGTCCGCGCCGAAACCGGTGGTGACCGTGCCCAGAACCTGGGCGACACCTGCCAAGCCGACCAGGGCGCCGGACATCACCATCGCGTACAGGTACATCCGATTGACATCGATGCCCGCGATCTTCGACGCATGCGGGTTCTCGCCGACGGCGCGGAAGCGGAATCCCAACGATGATCGTTCGAGAAGCCACCAGACCGCGACGGTCACCACGACGACGAGGACGAAACCGAGATGCAGGGAATAGCGGTCACCGAACAGCTTCGGGAAGACCGCCGTCGATTCCATCGCTGCGGTCTTGGGGTTGTTCTGCCCGGGTGCTTGCAGTGCGCCCGGTGTGCGCAACAGATATGCGACGAGGTAGAACGCGACGTAGTTGAGCATGATCGTGACGATGACTTCGTGGGCACCGGTGCGCGCCTTGAGCACTCCGGCGATACCGCCCCACACCGCGCCGCCGACGACACCCGCGAGGATCGCCAGGATCAGGTGAATCCCCGCCGGGAGCTGCAGCGAGAAACCGACCCACCCGGCGCACGCCGCGGCGATGAGCATCTGGCCGCGGCCACCGATGTTGAACATCCCGACCCGGAAGGCAAGTGCCACACCGAGACCAGCGACGATCAATGGCGTCGCGAAGGTCAGGGTCTCCATGAGCGGCCGGATGCCGTTCTCGAATCCGGGTCGCCGAAAGTTGTACACCGACCCCTGGAACAGGGACGAATACGCCCCCGACACTGCGTCCCAGACCGCCACCAGCATGTCCGACGGCCGCGAGAAGAAGTATCCGGCGGTCTCCTGCACCTGATCGTCGGTGACGGCGATCAGCACTGCTCCGACGATCACCGCCATGAACACGGCGAGCACGGAAATGATCGCGCTTCCGGTGAATATCTGCCGCAGAACCACATGGGACCGCGACGGTGCAGGCGTTTCAGCCATGCTTCTCTCCACCCATCATCACACCTAGAACTTCGCGGGACGTGTCGGCAGGCACGATGCCGACGATGGTCCCGCGGTACATGACTGCAATTCGATCGGCGAGCGCCGCGACTTCGTCGAGTTCGCTGGAGACGACGATCACCGGCACACCGGAGTCCCGAGTCGCGACGATCCGCTTGTGCACGAACTCGATCGAGCCGACGTCGATACCTCGTGTCGGCTGCGACGCGACGAACAGCCGGAGGTCTCGGCTCAGTTCGCGAGCGAGCACGACCTTCTGCTGATTACCGCCGGACAGCCGCCCGACGCGTGTGTCGATTCCCGGAGTTCGGACGTCGAACTCCTCGACCTTCTCGGCGGCGAACGTGTCCAGATACTCGCGTCGGATGGCGCCGCGACGAACGAACGGCTCCCCCGTCGACCTGTCCAGCATGAGGTTCTCCGCGATCGAGAACTCGCCGACGAGTCCGTAGACCGTGCGGTCCTCGGGCACGAAGCCGACACCTGCGCCGAGCACGTAGTGCACGGATGCGCCGACGAGAGAGCGACCGTCGAGCTCGATCTCGCCGCTGATCTGCTCGCGCGCGCCCAGGAGGGCCTCGACGAATTCGCTCTGCCCGTTGCCCTGTACACCGGCGACGGCGAGGATCTCACCTCGGTGGACCTCGAGGCTGACATCGTCGACGACCTTCTGACCGGCTCCGTCGAAGACCGTCAGATTTCTCACGACCAGCGCGGCATCCCCGGGCGTCGCCGGTTCCTTCGACACCGTGAGCTGCACATCGCGTCCGACCATGAGGGCAGCCAGTTCGGCGTTGGTTGCCGTCGGTTCCGCTTCGCCGACGACTTTGCCGAGCCGGATGACGGTGATGCGGTCCGCCACCTCACGCACTTCGCGAAGCTTGTGGGTGATGAACACGATGGCCGTGCCGGATTCGGCCAATTCACGCATGATGCGCATCAGGTCGTCGGTTTCCTGCGGCGTGAGCACAGCCGTCGGCTCGTCGAACACCAACACCTTGGCGTCACGGCTGAGCGCCTTGATGATCTCCACGCGCTGCTGAACGCCCACGGGGAGGTCGTCGATCCTGGCGTCCGGGTCGAGGTCGAAACCGAAGCGCGACGAAATCTCCCGCACCAGCTTCCGGGCGGCGGCGAGATCCAGTCTGCCTCCAGATTTGGTTGTCTCGTGCCCGAGGATGATGTTCTCGGCGACGGTGAAGACCGGAATCAGCATGAAGTGCTGGTGCACCATGCCGATTCCGGCGCTCATGGCCTCACCGGGGCCGGCGAAATTCTGCTCGACGCCGTCGAGCAGAATCTTGCCTTCCTCGGCGCGATACAGGCCGCTGAGAACGTTCATCAGCGTCGACTTGCCTGCCCCGTTCTCGCCGAGCAGGCACACGATCTCTCCCGGCTCGACGACGAGGTCGATGGAATCGTTCGCGACGAGCGAGCCGAACCTCTTCGTGATGCCCTGTAGTTCGAGTTTCACGTCACTTGGGCGAGGACGGGGACTCGACGGTGATCGAACCGTCGATGATGCCTGCCTTGATCGTGTCGAGTTCGCCCTGCAGTGCCGGGTCGACCTGTGACTCGAAGTCGTGGAACGGTGCGATGCCGACACCGTCGTTCTCGAGGGTGCCGACGTAGGGTGCGTTGTCGAACGATCCGTCACCCGAGGAGGCGACGATTTCGTCGACGCTGGTCTGCAGGCCCTTGGTGACCGACGTGAGGAGCAGGTCGCCGACGGACGGGTCGGATACGTAGACGTCCGCGTCGGCACCGATCAGAGCGATGGGACGCGAGGAATCACGGATTGCCTGTGCCGCGCTCTGGTAGATCGGTCCACCGACGGGGAAGATGACGTCCGCGTTCTGGTCGATGAGGCCTTGAGCGGTGTTCTTGGCGACGGCGTTGGCTTCGAAACCGCCGGTGAACGAGCCGTTCTGGGCCGGGACGTCCCAGCCGATGACGCGAACGTTGCCGTTCTTCTGCTCGTTGAAGTAGTTGACGCCGTCGGCGAATCCGTCCATGAAGATGGTGACGGTGGGCAGTTGTGAGCCACCGAAAGTACCGACGACACCGGTCTTGGAGAAGCTCGCAGCGGCGTAGCCGGCGAGGAATCCGCCCTGGGCCGCGTCGTAGGTCAGCGGTTTGACGTTCGGCAGGTCGATGCTGGAATCGTCGATGATGGCGAAGTCGATGTCGGTGTTCGCTTCGGCGGCGGCCTTGGTGGCGTCGGCGAGGTCGAATCCGACGGTCAGGATCAGCGAACATCCCTGGTCGATCAGGTTGTTCAGGTTGGGGTTGTAGTCCGTCGGCGACGCCGATTCGACGGTGATGGGCTCGACACCGAGCTCTTCGGAGGCGTTGGTCAACCCCTCGAAGCTGAGCTGGTTGAACGACTTGTCGTCGAAGCCACCTGCGTCGGACACCATGCAGGGCTTGAAGTCGCCTGCTGCTGTGCCACCGGAATCCGATCCACTGTCCTCGGGGGCGGAGCCACATCCAGCGACGAGTGCGACCGCCCCGAGCGACGCGACTCCCCCGAATACCAGTCTGCGGGTGTGTGAGCGGGGAACGACGGTCAAAACTTCCTCCAGTGTTCGGTGCAGCACGGTGGCGCTGCTGCGTGTTCGCGGGTCTCGTGAACACGCGATCGGTGTGTGGCTAGTTTGTCTGATTGCGGACGCTACTACTCGCTCGGGTTACCCGCATGATTTCGCGCCTTACGCCTCCGGGTCCCGGGGGTTCGGTTTCCGGCCGTCGACGCTGCTCCCGTCACGGTCTCTCGGGACGTCGGCTTCGTCGTCGCGCACCATGACGGCGGGGCCCGCAGCGACGATCGAGGGGTCCTCGGGCGTGCCGGGTCGGAAGACGTTGAAGAAGAGATTAAGTACCACCGCGACGATGCTCGCGGCGCTGATGCCGGAGTGGAACACAGTGACGAACCAGTCCGGGAACTGGTCCCAGAAGTCGCTCGCCACAACGGGAATCAGCCCGAAGGCAAGTGTCACCGCGACGATGACGAGATTGTTGTTGTTGTCGTAGTTCACCTTGCCGAGTGTGCGGATGCCACTGGCCGCGACGGTCCCGAACAGTGCGATGCCCGCCCCGCCGAGAACGGGAAGCGGAATCACACCGACGACCGCCGCGAGAATCGGCGAAAGACCCAGCAGCGCAAGCACTCCACCGCCCACGGCAACGACGAATCGACTCTTCACTCCGGACATCGCGACGAGCCCCACGTTCTGCGCGAACGCGGTGGCGGGGAACGAGTTGAAGACCGGAGCGATCGCCGAGGACAGCATGTCCGCGCGGAGACCGTCGCCGACGCGCCGGGTGTCGACGTCGGTGCCCACGACCTCACCGACGGCGAGGATGTCGGCCGTGGTCTCGACCATGATCACCAGAATCACGATGGTCATCGAGATGATGGCGCCCACGGCGAAGATGGGACTGCCGAATGCGAACGGTGTCGGCAGTGCCACGATGTCCGCATCGCCGACACCGTCGAAATCTGTTTTTCCGAAGACGAATGCGGCGATCGTGCCCACGAGAAGTCCCAGCAGAATCGACAGCCGCGACACCCTGGGGGTCTTCGTCAGGATCAGCACCACGAGCAGAGTGAACATCGCCAATCCGATGTTGCCGACGTCGAGGTACTCCGGATTCGGTGCGCCGCCGACCATTTCCTGCCCGGTGATCCACCGGGCCGCGACGGGCATCAGCGACAGTCCGATGACCGTGATGATCGATCCGGTGACGATGGGCGGAAAGAACTTCACCACTTTCGAGAAGAACGGTGCGACGGCGAGGCCGATCAGCGCGGCGACGATCACCGAGCCCAGCACGGTTCGCAGGCCGGTCTCGCCGTTCTCCGCCCCGACGATGATGGTCAGCATGGTGGAGACGGCGGCGAACGAAATACCCTGCACCAGTGGCAGTTGCGAACCGAAGAACGGCACGCCGACCGTCTGCAGCACCGTCGCGACACCGCTGACGAACAAAGCGCAGGAGATGAGCAGCGCCTGGTCGGTACCGGAGAGCCCCGCCGCGCCGCCGACGATGATCGGCACTGCGATGACGCCGCCGAACATCGAGAGGATGTGTTGCATGCCGTACCCGAACATCTGAAGCACCGGCGGCGTGGCGTCCTCTGGCCTGGTCATGCACCGAAGCGTACGAACCCTCGGTTACGTCCGATCAGTTGTCGAGTTTCGACGGTGTAACCAGGTGTTCGAAGGCCTTCAAGTTCGCCAACGACTCGCCCCGGGACACACGCCAGGCCCACTCGCGTTTGATCGATTCGGCGAAGCCGAGTTCGAGCAGAACGTTGAAATCTCCGTCGGCGGCTTCGAGCACCTGGCCGAGTATTCGGTCGATTTCCTCCCCCGTCACCGCATGGGTGGACAACCGTCCGACGAGGTAGATGTCTCCTACCTTGTCCAGGGTGTAGTGCACTCCGTAGAGCCGTCGATTTCGGCGCAACAGGTATTTGTAGACGCCCTCGAAGTTCTCGTCCGGTTTACGGCAGACGAACGCCTCTATCCGTACGCCGTGGTGCCCGACGGTGAGGATCGTGGTCGTCTTCAGCTTCCGCTCGCCCGGCAGTTCGACGACGAACGCGTTGTCCCCCTTGCGTTGGTACTCGAGCTCGCGTTCGCTCAGTACCGAATCGATCAGCTCGATCAGCTCGCTCATGCCGTTGCCCCCGCCCTTCGTAGCTTCGACAGTCCGCGCACGCGCCGCGGCGAGAACTCGCTCGGGGCCTCGTGACGGTCGAAGTGGAACTGTGCTGCACGATAACTGTCCAGCAGGCCTTCCGCGGTGTGTTCCCACGAGAAGTTCGCAGCGTGGATCGGGGCCGCGGACGCCATGTGCGCCAGGCCATCTCGATCCGCGAGCATTGCGCCGAGGGCTCGCGCCCACTCCGTGGTCCGGTGCCCCTGCACGAGCACGCCCGTCTCCCCGGACCGCACGGCGACCCCGAGCCCGCCGACGTCCGCTGCGATCACCGGGGTTCCGCTGGCCTGAGCTTCGATCGCGACGAGTCCGAACGATTCGTTGTAGCTCGGCACCGCCACGACGTCGGCGGCACGGTAGACCTGGACGAGTTTCTCGGAGGGCTGCGGCGGCAGGAACGTCACTCGCGTCGAAATACCCAGTTCTGCAGCGAGTTCGATCAAGCTGTCGGGGCGGTCGAGGCCGCTGCCGGACGGCCCTCCGACCACGAGCACCCGCAGCGGAAGGCTCGGCCGAGCGGCCACCAGTTCCGCTGCGGCGCGCAACAACACGTCCGGGGCCTTGAGCGGTTGGATCCGGCCGACGAAGGCGACCACGGTTTCCGACGGATCGATACCGAATTCGGCTCGCGCAGCGGCTTTGTCACCGGGCCGGTACCGGCCGAGGTCGGCGCCGGGGGCGACGACGTCGATCGATCGAGGCGATGCGTGGTAGATCTCGATCAGCTGCTTCGCTTCCTCGCCGGTGTTGGCGATGAGCCTGTCCGCCTCGGCGACCACCTGTTGCTCGCCGATCTGCCGCGCGGCCGGTTCCGGGGAATCCCCCGCTGCCAACGACGCGTTCTTGACGGCGGCGAGTGTGTGGGCCGTGTGGACCAGCGGCACACCCCAACGATCACGGGCCAACCATCCGACCTGGCCGGACAACCAGTAGTGCGAATGGACCAGATCGTAGTAGCCGGCGTCGTGCCGGGCCTCTTCACGAAGGACTCCTGCCGCGAACGCGCACAGCTGCGTCGGGAGGTCCTGTTTGTCGAGCCCCTCGAACGGCCCTGCCACGATGTTGCGCACCAGAACGCCCGGCGCCGCTTCCTCGAGAGGCTTGTCCGCCGACGACGTCGCCCGGGTGAAGATCTCCACCTCGACGCCCCGTTTCGCCAGCTCCTTGGCGCTCTGGAGCACGTAGACGTTCATTCCGCCCGCATCCCCCATGCCCGGCTGCGCCAACGGCGAGGTATGCAACGACAACACTGCAACCCGATTCAACTGGCGACCACTCACCACACCAGTTTGCACTCTCCCGCGCCGGGTGGGTTCACAGACCCTGGACGAAGGCCGTCACCTCGGCCAGAAACCGGTCGGGATCGGCGACGAACGGGCCGTGGTCGACACCCTCCCAGAACGAGGCGGTTGCCGCCGGAATCAGCGACGCAGCATGCTCACCAGCGGAGACGTCGACGACGGTGTCCGCGGTGCCGTGGAGGACCAGCGCGGGTACGTCGAGGCCCGCGAGCAGGTCGTCGTGCGAGACAGCCCGATCGAACAGCGCTGCTCGGACGCGGGGCAGCGTGGACAGCGTCGCCCCGAACAGGGCCTGAGCCTGCGCGCCTTTGCCCTCGATCGGTCCGGTGAGTGCACGACCGAAGCTGCCGAGCGCCTTGATGGCCACCCGCGGCTCCTCCGACATCGCGTCCGGGATCGCCGCGCGCATCGCGCTGCCGACTCGACCACCGGCTTCCCCCCTGCCGATGCTGGTGATCGCGCCGACGAGCACGATGCCCGCGACCGCCCCTGTCCCGTGTGCGGCCAGGTAGTCGCAGATGACCAGGCCGCCGTAGGACCAGCCGAGCAGAACCGCGTCCTGCTCGATTCCCTCGGCAGTCAGTACCGCGTGCACGTCTGCCGCCCAGTTGGCCGATTCGCCGTACCCCGTGTTCGGCGCGTCCGAGTAACCGTGGCCCCGCAGGTCGACCGCGATCACCCGGTACGACTCCGCCAGCGTCGTCAACACCCGGTCACCCCAGCACGCGGACGACTGCGCCCACCCGTGCAGCAGGACGAGCGGGCGGTGCGACTCGTCGCCGCTCACTCGATAGACGATGTTCGTGCCGGCCGTCGTGGTGTCGATTCGGCTCGTGGCGTGGCGTACCGATCCAGTCATGCCCCCATCATGCCCGGGTGCCCGACTGCCCGACTGCTCGGAGCGCGAGTTACGCGGCGGCCCGGCGCATCGACGCGAGCGGATCGGAGTAGACCGAGCTGAGGGACACCACGGCCGCAGCGAATTCCTGCACCTTGTTTCCGAAACCGGAGATTCGAATGTCCTTGCGCGGCAGCGTCGACGTCTGGCCGAATGCCTCGGCGACGTACGGAATACCCGCGGCGTACTCGGTGAACGCCTGTCCGCCGAGGACCACCCGATCGGGGTTGAACAGATCCCGCAGGAGTCCGACCGTCCGACCGAGCACCTTCGCACGTTCGACGAGGATCTGCTGCGCCGCCGCCGAGCCGTCGTGTGCGGCCTGGTACAGCGCGGCGACGCCCGATCCTGCCGGGAGAACCCCACGCTCGACGGCGATGGCCAGCACCGCGCGGTCGCTCACGGTCGCTTCGAGGCATCCGCGGTTTCCGCACTGGCACAGCACGTTCGATCCGGTGGGCAGGTGAGCGATCGACCCGGGTCCGGTGGAGGGCGTGTGCACCCGGCCGTCGATCGTCAACGCGATTCCCGCGGTCTCGCGTGCATAGAAGTACAGGCTGGTACCGGTCGTCGTCGTGTCCGCCCGCGCCGGCGTCAGGAGCAGTTCGGAGCCCGCCATCGCCTCGACGTGACCGGACACGGAGACGGGCAACCCCAGACCGCCACCGACGATGGCGCCGACCTGGGCGTTCTCCCAGCCGAGGCGGGGATGATCCACCGTGCCCGACGCACCGTCGACTCGACCGCCGAGGGCGACACCCACCCAGAGCGGAGTTCGACGGTGCCAGCGCGCCGCGAAAGCGCCTGCGCTGCGGGTGATCGCGGACAACGCTTCGGAGGCGGGGCCGCCCGGCGTCGGGATCTCGACGGCACCGAGGATGCGACCACGCAGGTCGCTGACGACGATGCCGGTGACGATGGCACCGATGTGGATTCCGATGGTGGCGAAGGGCTCGTGGTTGACCTCGAACGGCACGCGTGGGCGGCCGATCGCACCGGAGGCCGTCAGATCGGCGCGTTCGCGAAGCAACCCGACGCCGAGCAGGGCGGAGACCTGACGGTTGACCGTAGCGATACTCAATCCTGTTGCGCGAGCGGCAATATCACGGGAAAGCGGACCGTCGGCGGAGGCTACGCGAAGCACCGATGCGGCGGGACTGTCGGCGATGCGCAGGTCGGGTGCAACGACCTGAACTCGGGCCCGTCCCGCTACACGGGACAGAGAGGTGGGCCGTGACCCTCGAAGGTTCACGGAAGTGGAAGATACCGGCAAAGTTGCAAGTGACACTGTGGTTCGTCCTCGGCAGAAGACCCACTTGAATCGTGGGTGACACAGGTGCTGGAGAAGGAGAAAGTCGAGCGAGCGACGCCTGCAGAACGGCCGATACGGCCGAGAATCGAGAAGCGATCCCGAGAAAGCTACAGGCCTAGAAGCTGCGACAACACAGTTCGCGAGGGAGCGGCAGCCGGGAACCCAGAGCAGCGGTCACGTACGTGACGCGCAGTGCAGGAGTGTGGCTGGCGGACATGAACGCAAAAGTAGCACTTCCCCGCCCGATCACCAATACGGGCAAGATTTCCGCTGCGTACCGGCCGCGCCCGACCGGAGTCTAGAATTTCTGCCATGACATTGTCAGAACAAATCCCGTCCGACGCCCGCATCGCCGTAGTCACCGGCGCAAGTTCCGGCATCGGTGAGGCAACCGCACGCCAACTCGCCGAGCAGGGCTACCACGTCGTCGTCGGTGCGCGTCGCGTCGATCGACTCGAGAAGCTGGCATCCGAAATCGGTGGGACTGCACTGCAACTCGACGTCACCGACGAAGATTCGGTGGCCGCGTTCACCGCGGTGATCCCCCGTGTTCACGTGTTGATCAACAACGCGGGAGGCGCGAAGGGACTGGCACCGGTCATCGATGCCGATCTCGACGACTGGCGCTGGATGTGGGAGACGAACGTCCTCGGCACCCTGCGTGTCACCAAGGCATTGCTTCCGAAACTCATCGAGTCGGGCGACGGACTTGTGGTCACCATCACGTCGGTGGCCGCCTTCGAGGCGTACGACAACGGCTCGGGATACACCTCCGCCAAGCACGCACAGGCCGTCCTGCATCGCACGCTGCGCGGCGAGCTGCTCGGGCAGCCGGTTCGGCTCACGGAGATCGCGCCGGGAGCCGTGGAAACCGAATTCTCGCTCGTCCGTTTCGACGGAGACGAGGACAAGGCCGACGCCGTCTATCAGGGCATCACGCCGCTCGTCGCCAGGGACATCGCCGAGATCATCGGGTTCGTGGCATCACGTCCGTCGCACGTGAACCTCGATCAGATCATCATCAAGCCGCGTGACCAGGCCGGCCCCGGCCGCTTCAGTAGAAAATAGAACCCTTTGTGTGAGTGGAAATGTAGCGTCTTCTGGTCGCTCCGCAGGCTCCGCTCCTGTCCCAGGGCCTACATTTCCACTCACATAAGTTGCATCAGAGCGCAGACATCGACTCCCACGTCGGCCAGTCGATCGCCCAGTCGTAGAGGTCACCGTCGGCGGCCGACAGATCGATGGACGTACCCGTCACCTCGACCGGATCGCCGTACATCGCGGTCCCGAAATACTGCTCCGCGTCCGACGTCGACAGGTTGATACAGCCGTTCGTCACGTTGGACGCCCCCTGGACACCCGTCGTCTCCGGGTTGGCGTGGATGAACTCGCCGTTGTTGGAGATCCGCACGGCCCATCGTTCGCGCACGTTCTCGTAGAACGGCGGGTTCGACATCAGGAAGTCCTCGTGCTTCTCGGTCACCACGTGCACTCCGCTGCGCGTGACGTTGCGCGCTTCGTTGCCCTCGCCGTAGCTGACGGGGATGTCCATGATGGTCTGGCCGTCGCGGACGACCTGCATGCGGTGGCTCGTCGCCTCCGCCTTGACGATCTGGCTACGACCGATGGTGAAGTCGAGTGTCACGTCGTCGGCGCCGTACGCACCGCCGCCGTAGTCGACCCCGTACAGGTTCGCTTTCACCGACACCGTCGTGCCCGGAGCCCAGTAGTTGGTGGGGCGCCAGTGGACGCGTGAGCCGTTGTCGTCGGGGAACCAGGCCCACGCGCCGGGCGTCGGCGGGTTGGTCGTCACCGTCAACGCCTTCTCGACGGCGGCCTTGTCCTCGATCGAGGAGTCGAACTGCAGGATGATCGGGGCCGCGATCCCCACCTCCTGGCCGTCGCCGATGTTGGTGCTCACCGACGTGCGGCTGTCCGGCGTGACCGTCGTGAAGCTGCCCTCGACGGGTACGGACTTGCCGTCGCTTCCGACGGCGTTGCCCGCCCAGGTGTACGAGACGCCGTAGCCCAGCGGCTCCGTGACGGAGTACGACGCCTTGTCCGGCGCCAGCGCGCCTTGGACGACCTTGCCGTCGGGGTTGGTGAGGGTGACGTCGGCCAGGGTCCCGTTCTTCACGGCCACGGAGATCGGCGCGACGGGGCTGACGTCCTCGGCTCCGTCGGCGGGGTTCTGCGTCACTTGGGCGACGGGAGCCGCTTCGGTGGTCGGCTCGGACCCACCGGAGGAGCCGTCGGTGCCACCGATGGTGCAGCCCGCGACAAGCGCCGCCAACGCCACGATTGCTGTGACCAGCCACAACAACCGCGTCCGTTTTGTCTGTTCTACCTGCTCATGCACGTATTCCAACGTACTCGCGGCTCATGGGCGAACCACTATCGAAAGCTCGGGTGCGCGGAGATTCACATCGAATCCTCGAGGAGATTCGGACAATCCGCGCACTTCAGAGCTTCGTCGACCTGAGTTCGTGTCCCTTGGACGTCAGGCAGCGGCCGGTATCGAGGTTCCAGTCCCAGCCGTGCAGGTTGCAGGTCAGCTTGTTGCCCTCGACGATGCCGAACTTCGACAGGTCCGCCTTCAGGTGCGGGCAGCGACGCTGGATCTCGTAGCCGTCCTTGACGATGGTGGCGGTGTCGTCGTGTGCTTCGGCGAACCACCCGTCGGCGTAGGCGATGCGCTCGTCGGTGAGGCACTTGAAGAACGTGTAGAGGAACTCGTTGTATCCACCGACGCGTCGGGCCCGGAACCTGGTGGACAGGAAGATCGAGTTGACCCAGTCCGGTTCCTTGTCCCGCACGGCCGTCCGCACGAGCTGCGGCGAGATCGTGAAGCTGTACCGAAACCGCTCCTTGAGCAGGGGCTCACGCACGATGCGCTTGGGGAAATCGAGCACGACGGTTTCCGCGCCGAGCATCAGGGCCACCGGGTACCCGATGCCGTCGCAGATCTGGTCGGTTTGAATCATGATGGGCTCGAACAGCTCTCGCAGTGGCTCGAGCAGTGGCTCGCCCTCGGCCGGTGCCCACGCTGCCTTCTCCGCGGCGATGACGCCTGCCTGTCGCTGCGCGAAATCCTCGATGTACTGGGCCTTGCCGGTGGTGAAGATGGCTTCGGCTTCTTCGGTGGGAATCGGGTGCTCGTGCGAAACGAGCTCGCTGCCCGAGAACGTCGACGTGGTGCCGGGGATCTGCAGCAGGCCCTTGTCGTGACCGTTGCGGCGCATCTGGTCCAGGAACACCATCTGGTCGGGGAAGATGTTCGACGGGTCCTCGTACACGTCGTTGAGGAAGCGGAGCTCGTCGTCGAGGAAACACGGCGGGCCTGCCGACGGAATCACCCACGTCGCGCCGATCTGCTCGATGTATTGGCGCGCACGATCCATCTGACGCTGACGCTTCTGCTCACCGAACGACTTCTTGGCGCGCTCGACCATGTCGTAGACCATCGGGTACCAGATCGCGCCCGAGTACTGCAGCATGTGCACGTCGACGTGCCCGAATTCCTCCGTCAACACGTCGAGGTCGACGGGCCGGGCGTCGTTCATGTTGAACGCGACGGTCTCTCCGTCGGAGACGACCAGGCCGGAGTCACCGATCGGGCCGTCGGCGGGTGCGCGCAGGGCGATGATCATGATGTCGAGATCGCCCTTGGGACCGGAAATGCGGTGCTTGACCGAGTCCGTCGTCTCGAAGAACTTGTGGAAGCCGAGCTTCTCCAGCTCGTGCTTGAGGTCCGGCACGGGGTAGTCCGGCAGCAGAACGGTGGTGTCCTTGTCCACGTGCTCGGCGAGGTTCTTGGGGTCGAAGTGGTCCTTGTGCAGGTGCGAGACGTACAGGTAGTCGCACTTGCCCAGCTCGTCCCAGTCCAACTGCGTGTTGTCCGGGAACGGGAACCAGGACGTGAAGTAGGCAGGGTTGACCCACGGGTCGCACAGGATGGTGCCTGCATCGGTCCGAATGTGGAACCCCGCGTGCCCGACGCTTGTGACCTGCAACGAACTACTCCTTAACTTGCTACGAAGAATCAATGGTAGGCGCTGCCACCGACTCGATGCTGCTACCGATTCAACTCAGCGAGCAGCCGACGAGATCGCACTCCGGCACCAAGGTGATGCCGAACTCGGCTTCCACTCCGTCACGAATGTGCGACGCCAACGCCATGACGTCCGACGTGCTCGCCCCGCCGCGATTGGTGATGGCCAGCACGTGCTTGGTGGACAACGACACTGTTCCGTTGCCGAACTCCGTGCCGTAGCCGTGCGCGAAGCCGGCGTTCTGGATCAACCAGGCGGCATGGATCTTGATGCCCGACGGGTCCGGATACTGAGGCGCCCTCGATGCGGACGCGGGGATCTCCGTCAGCACCGGATTCAGGAAGAACGAGCCGACACTCCACGTGTCGTGATCTGCCGCGTCGAGCACCATGCCCTTCTGGCCACGCAGATCGAGGACTGCTTCTCTCACATCGAGAGCAGGGACCGTGTCACCGATGTCGACGCCGAGCCGGTCCGCGAGACCGGCGTAGCGGACAGGATCGGAGGACACGGACCGTCGCAACCCCATCGTCGTGTCGAGAATGACGTATCGCATCGAATGCTTGAACACCGACTGACGGTGCAATCCGAAACCGCATCGGTCCGGCGACCAGACGGCGGTCTCGCCTGTCTCGCGGTCGTACACCGTCAGCGATTCCAGCACGTCGGACGTGACCGTGCCGTACGCACCGACGTTCTGCACCGGCGTCGCACCGGCCAATCCAGGAATGCCGGACAGGGTTTCGATCCCGGCAAGACCCTCGTCCAACGACGCGGCGACGACGGAGTCCCACCGCTCACCGGCAGCGACCCACATGGAATCACCGTCGACGCGCACTCCCGACGTCTCGACCTTGATCACCAGACCGTCGAAACCCTGGTCCCCGACGACGAGGTTGGATCCGCCACCGACCAACAGCACCGGGGTTCCCGACGCATCGGCGTCGCGCACGAGGGAGACGAGTTCGTCGGACGTCGTTGCGACGGCGAACTCGCGAGCCGGGCCACCGAGTCGCATGGTGGTGAGCTCGGAAATTGCGGTAGGCACGGGAGTCCAGGGTACCGGTCGACGCGGATGTCGGGAGCCACCGGTACCCTCCGCCTATGCCTCGCCCCATCGCGCACAGCGCGCCCGTTCCCGCACCCGTCGACAAGGTGCACGCCGCGCTCGTGTCCGAGAAGTACTGGAAGGACCGCATCGAGCAGATCGGCGGTCCGGGCGCACAGTTGGTGAGCGTCACCGCGATCAACGGAACCATCAGCGTCGTCATCACGCAGTCGGTTCCCGAGGAGGAACTCCCCGCCGCGGTCACCGCCTTCAAGAAGGGCCCGCTGATCATCGAGCGCACCGAGTCGTGGGGTCCTCTCGGCGGCGGTCGCGCCGAGGGCAAGTTCGGAGCCACCGTCGACGGCGCTCCGGCAACCATTTCCGGCACCACGCTCCTCGAAGGCGACGACACGTCGTCGACGATGTCGCTGTCCGGAACCACCGAGGTCAAGATCCCTCTCTTCGGGAGCAAGATCGAAGCGATGATCAGCGAGCAGGTACTGGGGCTCATCGACAACGAGCACGACTTCACGGGCAACTGGATCGCGGACAACCTCGGATAGGTACCCTCTCCGGTTATGGCGCGCCGAATGAACTACTCAGCCCGGTTCACCTACTCCACAGAGCAGGTGTACGCGGCATTGTCGAGCCGCGATCACTGGGACGCTCGCATCGAGGAGATGAAGAAGTACTCCCACAACGAGCTGAAGAGCTTCGAGGTCTCCGACGCAGGCATCGACGTCGTGATGCACCACATCATTCCCAGGACCGAACTGCCGGACATCGCGCAGACGGTCATGAAGAAGGACATGGTCATCACCCGCAACGTGCACTTCGACCCCTACTCGGACACCACCGAAGGCAAATACGACGCCTCCATCCCCGCCGGCCCCGGCAGCCTCAAAGGCGTCACCTCCCTGTTCTCCACCGACACGGGCTCGACGCTGCGGACCTCCTCCGAGGCCAAGGTGTTCCTACCTTTCGTCGGCGGAAAACTGGAACAGCTCATGCTCGTCAACCTCCGAGACCTCTGGCGCGGCGAAGGCGAAGTCACCGCCGACTGGCTTGCCCAGAACAACTAGAGGCTCCACTCCTGGCCAACCGGGTCGTTCCGCAGGCTCCACTCCTGGCCAACCGGGTCGTTCCGCAGGCTCCACTCCTGAAGGCACTGTTACCCGCGGCACCACCGGCATCAACCGCCTCCGCCGCAGTGATCGGTGGCTGATGCACGATCCACTCGTGCGCCGGGTGCTGACCGATGCACCCGATCCCCTGGTCGTCGATCTCGGGTACGGCGCACGGCCGGACACGACGCTCGAGCTGGCTCGTCGGCTCCGAACCGTTCGGCCGGACCTGCGGGTCACCGGCCTCGAGATCGATCCCGCACGAGTTGTCGAGTCGCAGGAGAACGTCACGTTCGCGCGCGGCGGCTTCGAGCTCGCCGGCCTCCGACCGAACCTGGTTCGCGCGTTCAACGTGCTGCGGCAGTACCCCGAGGACGCTGTTCCCGACGCCTGGGCCCGCATCCTGTCCGGGCTCGAACCCGGCGGGCTCCTGGTCGACGGGACGTGCGACGAACTCGGCCGTCGGTGCGCGTGGGTGCTCGTCGGGCAGCAGGGTCCGATCTCGTTGACCTTGGCGTGGGATCCGTTCACCGTCGCGACGCCGTCGGACATCGCGGAGCGTCTGCCGAAGGTGTTGATTCACCGCAATGTGCCAGGTGAACGCATTCATGCGGTGCTGCGCGCCGCGGACAGGGCGTGGTCGACGGCGGCGCCGCTGGCACCGTTCGGCCCGCGAGTGCGATGGCGGGCGGCCTTGAATCAGTTGGTCGCCGAGGGTCTTCCCACCACGGCGCCGCGGCGCAGGCTACGCGACAACATCCTCACCGTTCCCTGGGATGCTGTGGCGCCCGCCGAGACCTAGGTGCAGGACGAGAGGGCGAGCTCGACGCGTTCGGCCACTCGTTCCGGCCCGCCGACGGCTTCGTCGTACAGGGTTCCCGGGTCGACGCGGCCGATGGCGACGGCGTCGCCCACCACTTCGTCGAGGGTGATCTGGGAGATTCCTCCGGCGGCGAGGTCCAGGACAGTTCGGACCGGGGTGGTCATCCGGAACGTGCCGGTGGACTCGAAGTCCTTCGGAGACAGCTGCAGTCGGTGCACGGCGAGGCGCGTGTCGGTCAGACGCAGGTTGGTGTACGCGGAGACGTGCACGAACTGCGGGTGCAGGTGTCCGAATCCGTGTAGCTCGGCGGCACTTTGGTGAGAGATCACAGCATCACCACCGAACCACGCGCACCACATGGCGAACTGTTCGAGGTCGCTGTGCGGCCAGTCGGTCAGCCGGCACAGGTTTCGTTCCACTTTGGTCCAGTCGCCGACGGCGATGTTGGCGACCACTGCAGGGGCCTCGAAGCCCAGGGCCTCGGCCTGCTCGGTGGTGAAGTATCCGTCTTGGCGTGCTGCCAGACGACGCAGTTCGACGGTGCTCGGCCGTAACGTGCTCATGCGCCCCAGCGTACGACAATCTGTGTTGCACATCACAAAGAATTGGCACTACTCCCGTGTCGATCCATCTTTCCCACGCTTGTATCTCTGTTTCACAGAGGACTTTCAGAATCATCGGGAAGACTGCGGCGAATGACACGAAGCAAAGCTCCCATGATCGCGGTGCTCGTCGTACTCGTTCTCGTCGCGGCGTTGCTCGGCGGGGAACTGTATTTCCGGCAGCAGATCAAGTCGTGCCTCGCCGGCCAACTGGAGTCCGAGATCGGCAGCCAGGTCGACGTCGGTCTCGGATGGAAGCCCATTCTGATCTCGCTCGTCGACAAGCAGGTTTCTTCGGTCACGCTCGATTCGAACGATGCCCGCTTCGGCCCCGCCGAGGGCATGACCGTCCACGCGGAGGTGGAGGACGTCGACCTCGCGCAGACCGCGGACAGCAACGGGACCATCGGCAGCTCCAGCGCCGACATCTCGTGGTCGACCGACGGGATCGCCCGCACCCTGCAGTCCCAGGGCATCGGTGCCCTCGTCTCCGGTGTGACGTCGGACGCCGCGGCGGGCACGCTGTCCTTCGCGGTGGGCGGCCTCGCGCAGTTGACCGTGAAGCCGACCGTCACCGGCGACCGCGTCGACGTCCAGACCGTCGACGCATCGATCCTCGGCCTCGGCATCCCGACCGACCTCGTCGACAGCATCGTCGGCGTCCTCTCCGACAGCCTCCAGCAGTACCCGCTGGACATGACGCCGACGTCGTTGACCGTCACCGACAGCGGCATCGCACTGAACCTGCAGGGCGGGCAGTACTCGATTCCCGCCGCCCAACCGGGTCAGACGGTCGAGGCTCCCGAAGGCTGCGGAATGCTCGCGTAGCGGAAACTGGCCCCTACACCCCGTCCAAGACGGCGCGCGTACCCGAGAGACCCAATCTGGTTGCGCCCGCGTCGATCATCGCCAGGGCGGCGTCCGTCGTACGGATGCCGCCGCTGGCCTTGACGCCGAGTCGTCCGCCGACGGTCTCCGCCATCAACCGCACTGCTTCGACGCTGGCGCCGCCTGCCGGATGGAAGCCGGTGGAGGTCTTGACGAAGTTGGCACCGGCTTTCTCCGCGACGCGGCAGGTTTCGACGATCGCGTCGTCGGACAGGGCTGCCGATTCGATGATCACCTTGAGCACAGCCGTCGGTCCGATGGCTTCGCGGACGGTCAGGATGTCCGACAGCACAGCGTTGTAGTCGCCGGCGACTGCGGCTCCGACGTCGATGACCATATCGATTTCCTGCGCACCTTGATCGACGGCGAGCCGCGCTTCCGCTCCCTTGACGAGCGAATGATGTTTGCCCGACGGGAATCCCGCGACTGCGGCGACGACGAGTCCGTCGGCCCTGATCGGCAGCATCGAGGGTGACACGCAGACTGCGAGGACACCGAGTTCGAGGCCCTCGGCGATGAGTGCAGTCACGTCGTCGGACGTGGCTTCGGGCTTGAGCAGGGTGTGGTCGACCATTCGGGCGAGGGCTCCGCGTGAGAGAGACATGAGACCACCCAACCACAGCCCCCGAGCGACATAAACTCATCGGTCATGAGCGTCGCAGGCACTTTCAATTCCACGAGTTCCGATTTCGACTCCGTCACCCCGCTCGTCTGGGGTCCGGCAGGCCAGTCGTTGGCGTTCGCGATCGCATTGAGGGCCGGGGACGCGGTGCTCGACGTCTGCGCGGGTACGGGCGCGTCGGCGCTCCCCGCAGCGCGGGCAGTGGGTCCGGACGGCATCGTCCACGCCATCGATCTCGCCGACGACCTCCTCGAGGTCGGGCGGGTGAAGGCCACGGCGGCCGCGCTGCGCAACATCGACTTCGTGTGCGCCGACGCCACCGAGTGGGAGACACCGAGTTCCGTTCCGGACGGCTACGACGCGTTGTCCTGCTCCTACGGCATCTTCTTTCTTCCGGACATGGACATCTCGTTCGCGCGCCTGGTTCGCTTGGTTCGACCTGGCGGTCGTGTCGGCGTCACCGTGTGGCGCAAGGGCGCGGTGGAAGCGTTCGGTAACGCGTTCTTCGACGTCGTCGCCCGCTACGCGCCGGACGTCGCGCACAACGGTCCTCGGTCGAGGAGCAACTACGACACCAACCCCATCCGACGGGTGGAGACAGCGGACTCCTTGGCCGAGTGGCTGCAGTCGGAGGGATGCAGCGACGTACAGGTTCAGGAACTGTCCAATCACGTTCCCGCCACCGAGGAGTTCGTGTGGAACTTCGTGTTGGGCAGCGGCTTTCGTGGCGCCTTGAGCAACTTCGACGAGTCCACCACACTCGCGATCCGACGAGAGTTCGGCGAGCTGCTGACCGAGCGCGGTATCGATTTCGTCGACGCCACCACACTGGTCGCAACCGGCGTCAGGACCGCCTGAGAGAATCGACGCATGAGTTCCGCTGCTGTAGCCGACGACCGTCGCTACGTTCTGTCCCTCGGGTGCCCCGACACCACCGGCATCGTTGCCAGGATTTCCTCGTTCCTCGCGGACGTCGGCGGCTGGATCGTCGAAGCCGCGTATCACGCCGACCCGGACACGGGCTGGTTCTTCACCCGCCAGGCCGTCCGGGCGTCGTCGGTGAACATGAGCATCGAGGATCTACGCGCACGATTCCAGGAAGTCGCCGACGACATCGGCCCCGAGACGGAGTGGACGCTTCAGGATTCCGGCGAGCGCAAACGCGTCGTACTTCTCGTCAGCAAGGAAGCGCACTGCCTGCACGATCTGTTGGGGCGCGCGGCGGGCGGCGAGCTACCTGCCGAGATCTCGGCCGTGATCGGTAATCACAAGTCGCTGGAACCGGTGGCGACAGCGCACGGCATCACGTTCCATCATGTCGAGTTCGCGAAGGATCCGGCCGAACGAGGCCCGGCGTTCGATCGGGTTCGCGAGCTGGTCGACTCCTATGATCCCCACGCCGTCGTTCTGGCCCGGTTCATGCAGGTGCTGCCGGAGGATCTGTGCGAGCACTGGGCCGGCCGCGCGCTGAACATCCACCACAGCTTCCTGCCGTCGTTCGTTGGCGCACGCCCTTACCACCAGGCATTCGCCCGTGGCGTGAAGCTGATCGGAGCGACCTGCCATTACGTGACGGCCGAGCTCGACGCCGGCCCGATCATCGAACAGGACGTCATTCGCGTCGACCACTCCGACGAGGTCACCGACATGGTGCGCCAGGGCCGGGACATCGAGAAGCTCGTTCTCTCCCGTGGCCTCCGATGGCATCTGGAGGACCGTGTCCTGGTCCACGGCCGTAAGACAGTCGTCTTCAGCTAGTTGCCCGCGGGCTTCACAAGTTGCGCAGGCGCGCGACTTCGGCGTTGAACTCGTCGATGGCCTCGACCGAACTCATGTGGCCGATGCCGGGAATCTCGACGAGGGCGCTGAGGTGGTCGTGGGCGTCGAGCGCTTCGGCCAGTTTGCGGGCGTGCACGGGAGGCGTGAGCCGGTCCGCGGTTCCCACGAGCACGGTCGTCGGCACGTTGAGGTTCTTCAGCGCCTCGTGAATGTCGAGGTCGGTGAGTGCAGCGCCCCAGATTCCTCGGGTTCGGGGCGCACACTCGAGCACGATCTTCTCGCAGAACGCGACCTCGGCAGGCGTCGATCCCGGCGCCATCGACACGTACTTGATGGCGTGGCGGGTGACGGACGACGGTCGTAGCGGGACCGCTGATTTGAGGACCACCCGCCCGACGGGCACGGGTACGCGCGGGAATCGCTGAGGGAGCGGGATGACCGTGGTCTCACGTACCAGGCTGTCCGTGGCGGTCGAGGCGAGCAGGACTGCGCTCACCAGGCGGTCGACCTGTTCGGGGTACCGCCCCGCCCAGGCCATGATCGACATTCCGCCCATGCTGTGGCCGACGAGCACTGCCTTGTCCGATTCATCGACAGTGGCCGCGAGAACGTCCGCGAGGTCGTCGGCGAGTACGTCGGGGCCGAGCGGCCTGGTGCCGACGTCGCTGCGGCCGTGGCCACGCTGGTCGTAGACGATGACCTTGTAGTTGTCCGCGAAGGCGTTGATCTGCGGTGTCCAGTAGTCCACCGAGCACGTCCAACCGTGGCTGAACACGATCGGCTGTGCGTCGGGGTCTCCGTAGATCCGCACGTGCAGTTGCGCGCCGTCGTCGGTGACGACGGGGACGGTCCGAGGAACGTGTGTCGGCTGGTGCAGCAGCTCGTCGGGTCGACTGTCCGCCGCGCGGACGAAACTGTTCGCGTGGCGATTTCTGCGGACGAGGGCACCGATGCCCGTAATCGCCGCGAGACCTCCGACTCCGAGAATCGTTGCCTCGACTGCCTTGCGTGTAACCACTTCAAGCCTCCCCTGTCTGCGACAGTGCCGCGCCTTCCGACGCAATGTCGCCTTCCGCGCTGTACTGCGCGACCATCTCTTCCATGGTCAACGTGATTCGGTGTTCCATTGCTTCCCGGAACAGCGCTCCGACCACGCGATGCGTGAGCGGCCGGAGGTTGTCGATCAGCGTTGCCAGTTGCCCTACGGTCAGGGCGTCGGTGTCGAACGGATCCTTGCCTTCGCCGACGAATTTGTCTGTGATCAACGACACAAACCTTGCGGCGACGTCATCGAGGTCCTTCTGCACCGCTTCGGTCTCGTCGAGGATGCGACCGACCGAGGTTCCCGCGTTGTGGAGCAGTGTCGCGGCGTCGAGCAGATCCGGCTGGTCGATGCGGTAGCCATCCGAGCTGCGGGCCAGTACGCCGAGGGCAACCCCCCGGTCGAGTTCGTCGTCGGTGATGCCTCGGGCGAACTTCCGGGTGATGTCCTCGCGGGTCAGGTGGGTCGATTCCCGTTGCTTGCGGGCGGTGTCGTCGACGTCGTCGGCGGTCAAAACGTCCTCGATGCGGAGCCCGGACTGCGCTGCGATCAGCAGTTCGCTGATGGTTGCGAAGGTGTACCCGCGGTCGAGCATCCGGCTGATCAGCTCCAGCCGGGCGAGGTGGGACTCGCTGTACCAGCCGGTTCGTCCTTCTTTCCGCGGCGGCGGAAGCAGTCCACGGTCCTGGTAGACGCGGACGTTACGAACGCTCACCCCTGCGCGACGCGCCAGATCGTCGACCCGGTACTCCATCATCCCTAGAAGATAGGCCCACGCCCCGCGGGATCGGCGAGCGAGGATCTACCAGCGCGAGCCGCCGCGCTGGATGCTGTCGACCTTCGGTCGGACGTCGACCAGGTAGACGCAGACCGCGACGATGCCGATCAGGCCGATGAAGTTGATTCCGAACGCAAAGATGACGAGCAACGCGACGACGAGGATTCCCAGCCAGACGGGCTTGGTCAACTTGTCCACCGCGGTGAAAGCGTCGGGCCGCTGCCTGACTGCGTGGAACACCGCGTAGGCGGCGCCGGCCAGCGCGATGAAGCGCAGGACGAGAAGGATCAGTCCGGTGAGGCTGTCTACGGCTGGCACAAGGCCCATACTAACCACTCGAACTGGGCAATTCGACCCCTGCACCGCTCGGTGCAGGGGTCGACAGCCGTTCGGACGCTCAGCTGGTGGTCTTCTTGGCCGGAGCCTTCTTGGCCGGTGCCTTCTTCGCTGCGGTTGCCGGCGTCGCCTTCTTGGCGGGCGCAGCCTTCTTGATCGGAGCGTTGGCGGTGCCGCGGGTCTTGGACTCGACCTTGCCTGCCACGCCGCTCACCTTCTGCGATGCGTCGGTTGCGGCTTCCTTGGCGCCTTCGCCCGCCTCGTCGATGCCCTCGGCCAGTTCCTCGGCCGAATCGGAGATGTCGTCGGCGGTGTCGCGGACCTTGTCCGACGCGATGCCTGCGAGTGCGGCAGCGCGCTCACCGACTGCACGGGTCTGCGAGGCGACGGTGCCGAGAGCCTGCTCGGTCAGGTCGACGACGTCGTTGGCGGCGGAGTTGGCACGCCCCAGGCCTTCTTCGACGGCGGGGGTGCGGCGAATCCGCTCGACGGTCTCTTCGCCGCGCTCGGCGAGCGAGGTGTAGAGATCGGACGCGACCTTCAGGTACGCCTCGGCGACCTTGCGCAGTTCTTCCGGGGTGAAGCGCTCACGCAGATCCGCGATCTCGTCGGGGAGTTCGGCGGGAAGGTTCGCCAAGCGCTCGCGAAGGGACTCGACTCCTTCGGTGACGTCCTCGGACAGGTCGGCGATCCGTGCCCGTGCCGTGTCGACGCGATCGGTGACCTCGCTGCCGCGCGTCTCGGCGCGACTGCGTACCTGCGAAACGACGTCGGCGACGGCCTGAACGACGGCATCGCCTGCGCCGACTGCGGCGTAGAGGGGGGTCTTGACGTTGTCGAAGTTCCTGGGATCAGTCATGGGAAGACTCCTGTAAGGGTGATTCGGTGTCGGTTGTCGGATCTGGTCCGGCTGCGTTCTTCTGGTCGTTCTCTCGGCGGAACGAGTCGTAGATCTCGATCAGCACGTGCTTCTGCCGTTCGGTGATCTCCGTGTCGCCGAGCAACGCGTCCCGGACTGGACCGTGTGGTCGTTCTTCCAAGAACCCGGCCCGTACGTACAAAGCTTCCGATGACACACGTAGACCCTTGGCGATCTGCGTGAGCACCTCGGCGGAGGGCTTGCGCAACCCGCGCTCGATCTGGCTGAGATACGGATTGCTCACCCCCGCCCTCGACGCGAGTTGCCGCATGGATACCTGGGCTGCCTCGCGCTGGCTACGGATGTAACTACCGATGTCCGACGCCGCGGTTGTGACGACGCTTGCGACGAGGTCGCTCGCTTCGGCCACGACGTCCGTCGCCTCGGACACCTTCGCGACTATCCCCTGGTTGTCGATCTGACTGTCGATCGGATCTTCACTGCTGGGGGTCATGGTCACCACTCGTTTCGTGTGTCTCGAACTTGTGGTCTTCGGTGTACTCGTCCGAGGCTACCCAAGGGTGCTAACTATTGCAAGCACTCTGCTAGCAGTAGTTGCCATCAGCCGAACAGCAGGTGCGACAACGTGTAGATCACCAGTCCGGCGAAGGAACCGACGACGGTGCCGTTGATACGAATGAACTGCAGATCGCGACCGACCTGTAGTTCGATCTTGCGGCTCGCCTCGTCGGCGTCCCATCGTGCGACGGTGTCGGTGATGATTGTCGTGATCTCGTCCGCGTAGTTGGACGCCACGTAGCGGGCCCCGCCGAGCAGCCATCCGTCGACCTTGGCGCGCAGTTCCTCGTCGTCGCGGATTCTCGCGCCCCAGCTCGCGACGTTCTCGCTGACCTTGCGTCGCAGGGTGCTGGACGGGTCGTCCACGGATTCGGTGATGAGCCGCTTGGCCACCTTCCACGTTGCCGCGGCGAGCCCGGTGATCTCCTCGCGGCCCATGATCTGCGCTTTGAGCGACTCCGCCTTCTCGATGGTCGCGGGGTCGTTCTGCAGATCGTGGGCGTAGTCGACGAGGAACTTGTTGGCGGCCAGGCGCAGTTCGTGCTGCGGGTTGGACCGAACCTTCCAGGTGAACTCGACGAGTTCCTTGTAGATCTTCTCGCCGAGCAGGGCGTCGACGAACTTCGGCGACCACGTCGGTGAGTCACGGGACACGACGCGCTCGATGGTCTCCTCACTGCCGAGGGCCCACTGGTGTGCGCGCTCGGCCAGCATGTCGATGAGCGGTAGCTGCCGGTTCTCCTTGATCAGCTCGTCGAGCACGCGTCCGATGGGCGGCCCCCACTGTGGATCGCCGAGACGTTTGACGATGGTGCTGTCGATGATCTGGGTGATGTCCTCGTCCTTCAGGACTTCGACGGCGCCGTGCAGAATCGTCGCGGATTCCGCGGCGACACGTTCGGCGTTCTGCGGCTCGGCGAGCCACGTTCCGAGCCGCAGCGGGATCTGCGCGGACCGTACTTTCTCCGACACGACGTCGGGCGCGAGGAAGTTGCTCCCCACGAAGGATCCGAGCGAGGATCCGAGCTGATCCTTCTTCTTCCTGATGATCGCGGTGTGCGGAATCGGAATGCCGAGCGGATGCTTGAACAACGCGGTCACCGCGAACCAGTCGGCGAGCGCACCCACCATGCCCGCCTCGGACGCCGCCCTGACGTACCCGACCCACTCCCCCGCACCGCGGGATTCCTGCCAACGGCAGATCAGGTAGACCACCGTCGCGAACGCAAGGAATCCGGTCGCGACGACCTTCATCTTGCGCAGATCACGACGCTTGGTCGCGTCGTCCATCTTCATCAGTTCCACAGCGCCATTGTGCCCGCGCACGGGCGTTGCAAACGTGAGCCGCACCATGGACGACCTCTCCCAGCCCGGACGCCTAAGCTGATCTGCATACGAAGGCGATGGGATACGGCGGGCACACGTGGCGAGAAATGCAACATCAGCGAACAACGACGACACCGAAGCAGCAGCCAAGGACGCAGGAGCCGGTAAGACGGAGGCCACCAAGACGGAGAAGCCGGACGGACGCAAGCGTCGCTGGCGCGACCACAAGATCGCGCGTCGGGAAGAGTTGGTCGACGGCACTCTCGCGGCGATCCGCCTGCGCGGGCGCGAGATCGGGATGGACGAGATCGCGTCGGAGATCGGTATCTCGAAGACCGTGCTGTACCGGTACTTCACCGACAAGGCGGACCTGACCAACGCGACGATGACGCGGTACGTCGAGACGACGCTCGCGCCGCGGATCTATTTCGCGATCTCGGAGGAACTGGACGAGTACCACCTCACCCGGGCGGTCATCGCGGCGTACGTGGAGACGGTTGCCACCGATCCCGAGGTCTACCTGTACGTGATGGCGAACAACGCGGGCAGCAACCGGGACGTCGTAGCGGAGTCGGAGCGCATGATCGCCGAACTGTTGGCGACGGTTCTCGGCGAGCGTCTACGCCAGCGCGAAATGGATTCCGGCGGTTCGGTGCCGTTCGCGTTCGCGATCGTCGGGGCCGTGCAACTCGCCACCCACTGGTGGATCTCGAACAAGTCGATGTCGATGGAGGACCTCATCGACTACCTCAGCATGATGACGTGGGGCGGAATTCACGGCGTCGCGATGGCCGACGGTTCCCCGGCGAAATTCAACGCGCAGCCGCATCCGCTCGTCACCCCGAAGGACGAGGAGGACCAGCGCTCGGTTTGAAACGCCGATTCGCCGGTCACCCTGGCACCATGAGCCCTTCGTTGACAGGACGCACGGTGGCCATTCTCGCTACCGACGGCGTCGAAGAAGTAGAACTGGTCCAACCTCGTGATGCGGTCCGATCCGCCGGTGGCACAACGACATTGATTTCGCTGACTCACGGGGACATTCAAGCGATGACCGGTGACGTCGACGCCTCCAACACGTTCGAGGTCGACGCTGTCGTCGCGGATGTGTCTCCCGAGGATTTCGACGCGTTGATTCTCCCCGGCGGGACCACCAACCCGGACAAGTTGAGAACCGATTCCGACGCAGTGGAATTCGTCCGCCGATTCGTGTCCTCGGGCAAGCCCGTCGCCGTCATCTGCCACGGTCCGTGGACCCTCGCGGAGGCCGACGTTCTCCAGGGCCGCACCTTGACGTCGTTCCCCAGTATCCGCACCGATCTGCGCAATGCGGGCGCGACCGTCGTCGACGAGGAAGTGGTGGTCGACGGAAATCTGATCTCGAGCCGTAACCCGGACGACCTCCCCGCCTTCTGCGCTGCACTGGTGGAACAGTTCTCGAAATCGGACACCGTAGGTTAGCGTTGCCTATGCGCACATCCCGCCTCGCTCTACTCGCCCCCGCGATCGCCGCGGTCGCGGCCCTCACGATGACCGCCTGCAGCAGCTCCGACTCGTCGGACACGGACGCCGAGGGTGCCACCGTCTCGACCATCTTCGGCGACGTCACCGTTCCCGAGAACCCGCAACGCGTGGTGGCCCTCGGTTGGTCCGACGCCGAGACCGCACTCGCGCTCGGAGTGCAGCCGGTGGGAGCCAGTGACTGGCTTGCAGTCGGCGGAGACGGACTCGGCCCGTGGGTGGAGGAGTCCTACGACACGCCACCTACCATCCTCGGCACGTACGAGGTGGACATCGAGTCCGTGGCCGCGCTCGACCCGGACCTCATCCTGTGGACCCGCAGCACCAACGACCAAGCCACATACGACCAGTTGTCCGAACTCGCGCCGACGGTCGGGGCACCCGCCGGCACCGAGATCGCGTACGGCACCACGTGGGACGGTCAGACCGAACTGGTCGCCGAGGCACTCGGCAAGGAAGCCGAAGGCCGGACGCTCATCGACGAGACCAACGCCGCGTTCGACGCCGCAACGTCGGCCAACCCCGAGTTCGACGGCAAGAACGTCGTCGTCGGCACGCTGTACAGCGGGCAGTTGGGTGCCTACGTCGACGGAGATACTCGCGTCGAGTTCATGAAGCGGCTCGGCTTCGTCAACAAGCCGGAGATCCAGGCCCAGGCGTCGGACGGGAAGTTCGCCATCGACCTGTCCGCCGAGAACGCAGCCCAACTCGACGCGGACCTGACCGTGATGTTCCCCATCGGCGAGACCGCCGACGCCATCGCGAACGACCCGTCGATCCAGGGTCTCCCGGTCGCCCGCGACGGGCGTCTGGTGGTTCTCGGTGACCTCGACCTCAGCAACGCCTTCTCGGCCGCCTCGGTTGCAGGTACCCGATACGCCCTCGAGAACGCTGTTCCGCTGTTCGCTGCTCCGCTGAAGGGCTGACGAACGACACTCCCGCGGCCTCGCCCCTCGACAGAAGGGCGGGGCCGCTCGTCGTTGCCCACCGAGAACGCTTTGGTTCCGCACTGCCGACCGTGGTTGGATCGACGCGTGTTCGGTTCTCGCGCTCCCCGGTTCCTGCCGGCGAAACCGACAGTGGGTCCGAAGGCCAGCGCGGCTGCGCTCGCCGTATGTGCAACCCTTGCGGCGGCGTGCAGCACCACATCCGCCCAGCCGCACGCACCCTCACCCGCACACTCGGCCGCCCAGCCGCCCGCTTATTCGACGAGCATCCCCACCGCCACGGCCGAGACCGTCGCCGCGCGCGGAACCGTCGTGTCGAGTTCCACCACGACGCCGTTCGATCCAGCTCTGTTCCCGGCCGGCACCACCGCGGCGACTGTCGTGTACAACTCCGTGTCCGGCGTGGACGGCAGCCCGACCCAGGTGAGCGGCGCAGTGTTCGTCCCCGTCGGCCCCGCCCCCGTCGGCGGGCGACCCATCGTGGCGTACGCGCACGGAACCGTCGGCATCTCCCCCGGGTGCGCCCCGTCCGAGAAGCGAGACCTCGCCGGAGACGCCGACGTGGTGTCACGCTTCCTCGAACGCGGATACGCCGTCGCATACACGGACTACCAGGGCTTGAGCAGCACCGTCGACTCGCCGCCACACCCGTATCTGGAACCTCGGACCGCAGCCTTCGACGTCATCGACTCCGTCCGCGCCGCCCGCAACCTCGACCCGCGCCTGTCGACACGATGGGTCGCCGTCGGCTGGTCCCAGGGCGGCCAAGCAGCGTGGGCTGCAAACGAATTCGACGACGTGTACGGCGACGGACTCGACCTGCGCGGCGCCGCAGTCCTGTCTCCAGCACTGGACATCTCGCCCGGAATCATCGAAGCCCAGAGCTCGGGAACATCAGGCGAAGCAGATGGCCAGCGGGCGGTGTACCCACTGATCGTCGAAGGCGCCGCCCGGGTCGACCCGTCCATCGACCCCGCCGACCACCTGCACGGTGCCCTCGCCGGCAACCTCGACCAACTCGTCGGATGCAACGCCGCGAGCAGCGAAGCACAAGCCGCCGCAGCCGCCGACGTCCAGCCAGGTGACACCACCGCATCGACTCCGGCAGCCGCCGAACAACTGACGCGCCGCATGCAGGAGTACTCGCTGCCCCGCGCAGCATCACCCGCACCGATTCTCGCCGTCTACGGCTCCGAGGACACCGTGGTGAAACCCGCCTGGACCGAATCCGCGCTCGGGCGAGCCTGCAGCCTCGGCGACACCCTGCTGGCCGTCCGCCTCGAAGGCCAAGGTCACGACGTCGACCCCGGCACCCTCGTCGAAACCTGGGTCGACGACCGCTTCACCGGCGGCCCCGCGCCCAGCAACTGCTGAGCCGTCACATACTCCCGTGCGGGCTTGTCACATTCTTCCCGGAGGGCTTGTCACATTCTCCCGGGCGGGCTTGTCACATTCTTCCCGGAGGGCTTGTCACATTCTTCCCGGAGGGCTTGTCACATTCTTCCCGGAGGGAAGCCACCTTCGGCGACGGGGCCCCAGGATTCGATCGTGATGCGTATCAACGACTTTCCCTGCTTCACCATTGCCTCGCGGTACTCGTCCCAATCGGAATGCTCCCCGGCGATGCTGCGAAAGTACTCGACGAGCGGTTCGACGGCGTCCGGTACGTCGAGGATTTCAGCGGTTCCGTCGATCTGGACGTAGGCGTCGTTCCATTCGTCGGAATGAACGCAGACGGTGACGGCGGAGTTCCGCCGGATGTTGGCCACCTTGGCGCGTTCGGGGTACGACGCGATGACGATGCGGCCCTCGGAGTCGACGCCGGATGTCACCGGCGAAACCTGCAGGCCACCATCACGTTTGTGCGTGATGAGCGTGGAATGATGACGTGGGCGGACGAAGTCGAGCAGTTGTTCACGTGCGACGGATTCAGCAGTTGCCAGTTTCGGAGCCATGCCTCCAGGTTAGCCGCGCCGCGCGACGCCATCTCGGTTCTCGGCGGGTGGGGTCCCCGCTGCTACTAGGGTCCAATCATGGCAAAGCATTCGAAGAAGAGCGGCAACCTGTGGTCGACACCTGCGGCCGACATCCTCCGTGCGACCGACGAGACATCCGTCGCGGACCTGGACTGCTCACTGACTCCGGGTTTCGAGGGCAGCAAGACCGACGGGCAGGCGCTGCTCGCAGAGCGCGGCGAGGTGCTGTCGGCGTTGCAGGAGAAGCTGTACGCCAACGGCCGGACCGGCGACCTGCGCTCGATCCTGCTGGTACTTCAGGGCATGGACACCGCAGGCAAGGGCGGCATGGTGCGACATGTCATCGGAATGGTCGACCCGCAGGGCGTCGACCTGGCGTCGTTCGGAGTTCCGACGCAGGAGGAGAAGCAGCATCACTACCTGTGGCGCATCCGAAACGCCCTGCCGCGCGGTGGACGGATCGGGGTCTTCGACCGCTCGCACTACGAAGATGTGCTGGTCGTCGCCGTCCACGACCTTGTTCCGCGTCAGGTCTGGGAACCGCGGTTCGACGAGATCAACGCGTTCGAGAAGGAGTTGGTCGACGGCGGCACGCACATCGTGAAGGTTGCGTTGTTCGTTTCTCCGGAAGAGCAGCGAACCAGGTTGCAGGAGAGGTTGGATCGGCCGGACAAGCACTGGAAGTACAACCCGGGCGACGTCACCGAGCGCGGCTTTCTGCCGCAGTACCGCACCGCGTATCAGCGGGTCATCGACAGGACCAACACGGACTACGCGCCGTGGCACGTCATTCAGGCCGATCGGAAATGGTACGCACGCTTGGCGGTGACCGAGCTGCTGATCGATGCACTGCAGAAGCTCGACCTCGAGTGGCCCGAAGCCGATTTCGACGTCGAGGTGGAGAAGCAGCGTCTCGCGGACAGCTAGCGACGGACCTCTACGACGAGGTCAGGAGTCCGACGAGGTCAGGCGTCCGACCAGGTCAGGAGTCGGGGTGCCCTGTTCCGCCGACGAGACCCATCGCCGACGCCATCGCGACGACGCACACGCAACCGGCGATGACGGCGACGGTGCCGAGACCGTTGAAGGCCGACAGTGCGAACAGGACGAGCGCGAGCACACCGACAGTGACCAGTGCATACCGCGCGGCGCCGGGATGGGCGCCGACCAGTGCGTGGCCGGCTGAGCTGTGCCCGGCTGCGGCCATCTTGCCGTGACGGCTGGAGGAAGTCTTCATGAAAGTGTCCTTTCCTTGCGGAGAACATCTTCCGACCCGACTTCGACGTTACGCCTGTGGGCGGCAGGTAGCGCCCATCGCTACCTGCCGCCCACAGGAGTGGATCAGAAGGTGTTGGCGTCGATGACGAAGCGGTATCGAACGTCGCTCTTCAGGACGCGCTCGTAGGCTTCGTTGATCTTGTCGGCCGGGATGGTCTCGATTTCGGCACCGATGTGGTGTTCGGCGCAGAAGTCGAGCATTTCCTGGGTCTGCGCGATGCCACCGACCATCGAGCCTGCGAGGCTGCGACGGTTCGCAGCGAGCGTGAATCCGCGAACCTTGATGGGCTCCGACGGCAGTCCGAGGATGACGAGCGAGCCGTTGATCGCGAGCAGCGACATGTGCTTGTCCATGTCGATCTCGGCGGAGACGGTGTTGATGATCAGGTCGAACTCGCCAAGCAGCTTCTTGAACGTCTCCTTGTCGGAGGTCGCGTAGTAGTGGTCGGCTCCGAGGCGCTTGCCGTCCTCTTCCTTGCTCAGGGTCTGGCTCAGCACGGTGACCTCGGCTCCGAGGGCGTGGGCGATCTTGACGCCGACGTGGCCCAGTCCGCCCATTCCGATGATGGCGACCTTCTTGCCCGGGCCTGCACCCCAGTGCTTGAGCGGCGAGTACAGCGTGATGCCCGCACACAGCAGCGGTGCGGCGACATCGAGTTCGATGCCCTCGGGGATGGACAGCACGAAGCCCTCGGTCACGACGATGTGCGTCGAGTAACCGCCCTGGGTGATCGACCCGTCGGCCTGCTTGGAGTTGTAGGTCTGGGTGACGCCCTTGAAGCAGTACTGCTCCTCGCCTGCCAGGCAGGCGTCGCACTCGCCGCACGAGTCGACGAAACAGCCGACGCCGACGCGGTCGCCGACCTTGTGCTTGGTGACGCCGGAGCCGACCTCGGCAACGATGCCTGCGATTTCGTGTCCCGGGACGACCGGGTAGGTGGTGCCGCCCCACTCGTTGCGGGCGGTGTGGATGTCGGAGTGGCAGATGCCGGCGAACTTGACCTCGATGAGGACGTCCTTGGGTCCGAGCTCGCGGCGGTCGATCGTCACCTTCTCGAGGGGTGCGTCGGGGGCTGTCGCTGTGTACGCGGTAGCTGAAGTCATAACTACATTGCTACCTACGCATCGGTAGCTTGGCAAACAGCCTTGGCGCGTTCGAGCAGGTGAAGGCGCCGCGAGCAGGGAATTCCCGATCGGCGTGAGGCGTTCGCTACATTCTCGGCGTCAGCTGTTGCGAGCGATGTTGTATCCGAGCCAGCCGACGTAGGCACCGAGGCCGAGCAGGCCGATCTTGCGTGTCTTCGGGTACGCGATGGCGGCTCCGACGACCAGTTCGGTTGCACCGTTGCGCGTGATCCAGTCGCGGGTGTCCTTCGGGAACGGCAGTTTGGTGATGGGCTCGAATGCCTCGGGAACCACGAAGTGCGCTGCGCCCGTCGCGGCCAGTCCGATACCGAACGCCTTCGGCAACACTCCACCGGACTTCTTCGACTTGCTCATCGCTCTCCCCTGACGTCGTCTGGCGCGCCGTGTGCGCACCACCAAGTTACTGCGGTCGGGAGTGGAAATGTGTCCGACACCTACATTTTCACTCACGAAGGCTCTTTCACTACCCGGCCGTTCTCGTACCGATAGAACCCTGCGCCTGTGCGTTTGCCGGTCGAACCCGATTCGACCATCCGAAGAAGCAACGGCGGGGCGGCGAAGAGTGGTTCGCCGAACTCGGCGTACATGGAATCGGCGATGGACTTGACCGTGTCGAGTCCGATCAGATCCGCGAGCGCAAGCGGCCCCATCGGATGCGCGAGACCGAGCACCGTCGCCTTGTCGATGTCTTCCTTGGAGGCAAATCCGGACTCGACCATCCGAACCGCGGAGAGCAGGTAAGGAATGAGAAGTGCATTGACCACGAACCCGGATCTGTCCGCCGAGCGGACGACCTGCTTGCCGAGTACGTCGCCGGCGAACTTCTCGGCGCGTTCGGCCACTGCGTCACTGGTTTTCACGGTGGTGACCAGCTCGACGAGAGGCAGAACCGGCACCGGATTGAAGAAGTGCAGCCCGACGACTCGGTCGGGCGAGGCCGTCGCGACACCGAGTTTCATGATCGGGATCGACGACGTGTTCGACGCGAGGACCGCGCCGGGGTCCGTCACCACTGCGTCCAGACGGGCGAAGATGTCGGACTTGATGTCCTCGTCCTCGGTGACGGCTTCCACGACGAGCTCTCGATCCGCGAAGTCGTCGAGATCGGTCGTGAAGCGTAGTGCGCACGCTGCTTGTTCGCGTTCGCGTTCGGTGATCTTGCCGCTGCTGACGCCACGGTCCAACGATCGCAGGACGCGCGTGCGTCCTGCGGTCGTCAGCTCGCGAGTGTGCTCGTAGACCAGAACGTCGAGGTGTGCCCGGGCGCAGACTTCTGCAATCCCGGCCCCCATCTGGCCGGCGCCGACAATCCCCACCCTCTCGACCGGCACGGCGGACTCCTTCGATGCGTACACGACAACAGCTGTAAGCGAGGTGGGGTAACTCCGGCCGGGTACCCCCAGAACCCGGGCGATACAGATCAGGCGGCCCGCAGCGAAACGCTGGGGCCGCCTGACTGATGTGCTGTGTATCCGGGGAGGCGGGCTAGCTCAGTGGAACTGGCCCTCTTCGGTGGATCCCTTCAGCGCTGCGGTCGAGGTGTTGGGGTCGACCGTGGTGGCGATGGAGTCGAAGTAGCCTGCGCCGACCTCACGCTGGTGCTTGATGGCGGTGAAGCCACGCTCTGCTGCAGCCTTGAACTCGCGCTCCTGCAGGTCGACGAACGCGGTCATGCCTTCGCGGGCGTAGCCGTGTGCCAGGTCGAACATGCCGTAGTTGAGCGAGTGGAAGCCCGCGAGGGTGATGAACTGGAACTTGAAGCCCATCGCTCCGAGCTCACGCTGGAACTTCGCGATGGTCGCGTCGTCCAGGTGCTGCTTCCAGTTGAAGGACGGCGAGCAGTTGTACGCCAGGAGCTGGTCCGGGAACTCGGAGCGAACCGACTCGGCGAAGTGCTTGGCGACCTCGAGGTCCGGCACGCCGGTCTCCATCCAGATGAGGTCTGCGTACGGCGCGTATGCCTTGGCACGCGCGATGCAGGGCTCGACACCGTTCTTGATGCCGTAGAAGCCTTCTGCCGTGCGGGTGCCGTCGAGGAACGGCTGATCGCGCTCGTCCACGTCGGACGTCAGAAGCGTTGCGGCCTCGGCGTCGGTGCGGGCGATGACGACGGTCGGAACGTCCGCGACGTCGGCGGCGAGGCGAGCCGAGGTCAGGGTGCGGATGTGCTGCTGGGTGGGGATGAGCACCTTGCCACCGAGGTGGCCGCACTTCTTCTCCGAGGCGAGCTGGTCTTCCCAGTGCGATCCGGCGACGCCGGCCGCGATCATGGCCTTCTGCAGCTCGTAGACGTTGAGGGCACCACCGAAGCCGGCTTCACCGTCGGCGACGATCGGAGCGAGCCAGTTGTCGACGGTCGTGTCACCCTCGACGCGGGCGATCTCGTCGGCGCGCAGCAGTGCGTTGTTGATGCGACGAACGACCTGCGGCACCGAGTTGGCCGGGTACAGGCTCTGGTCGGGGTAGGTGTGTCCGGACAGGTTGGCGTCGCCTGCGACCTGCCAGCCGGAGAGGTAGATGGCCTTGAGGCCTGCGCGGACCTGCTGAACGGCCTGGTTACCGGTCAGTGCGCCGAGCGAGTTGATGTAGTCCTCGTTGTTGACGAGGTCCCAAAGAATTTCGGAGCCGCGGCGAGCAAGGGTTGCTTCCTCGACGACGGAGCCTTGCAGCTTGGAAACCTGCTCGGCGGTGTAGTTGCGCGTCACGCCCTTCCAGCGAGGGTTGGTGTCCCAATCCTTCTGGATTTCTTCTGTAGTTTTCGGGGTGCCGGTGGTCGACATCTCAGCTCCAGTCTCTATCGGATGTGCGATACGGCCGACTCGGTGCTCGAATTCTTCACATCGTTGCCAGGCCGTGCGGGTGTTCTTCCAAAGAGTGGCACACCCAAAAAGGGCCGTCCACCTGTTACAAGTGCCAATCTTGGTTAGGTTTCAATCAAGCCTTGCTAACTTTGCGAAGATCGCCGTCGGATCACACCCGCCCGATTGGACGGCTTTGCTACTCGCCGGTAGGACGAAAGCGCAGTTCATGAACGCAATTTACGAAAACCGTCCGGCCGTTCCAACCGGACAAACGTACTGTTTTCATGAAACCGTCTGAATCGAGCCAGAAGGCAGGCACTGTGACCAGTATCACATACTGCAATCGGAGCCTCGTACGACGAAAGCAGCCTCGGCACAGTGCCGAGGCTGCTTCCGGTGAGAGAGGGACGTGTCAGCTGCGCACCCGCACGCGTTCGGGCGACGACGCCACGAGCACACTCGGCCGAATGTCGCTACGACCGGTGGCCACGCCGAGAACGCCCATGACCGCGATGACGACGCCCCCGACGAGCGCGAACAGGTCTGCTGTCACGAGGCCTGCAGGGAACGCCAAAACCACGGGCGACAGGGCGAGAGCCGCGCCGAGCACGACGTGCGCCCAGTGACTCGACCTCGAGGCCGCGGACATCGCCCACAGCGCGGTGCCTGCGGCGAGCAGACCGAGAATCAGAATGGCCCCGGACACGCCGGTGTCACCGTCGACCGGAAGCCAGATGGTCGACGCCACCAGAACGGTGCCTGCTACGAGTACGACGGCGTCGCGGACGAGTTCACGAAGATTGTCGGACATGATGGGCCTCCCTCTTAATTACTTATGCGAACCAACACCTATGGGTATACGCATCCCGGCGCCCGGTTGTTCCGCTCGACCCCGAATTGTGATCCACGGACCATCCGGAACTGCACGTGCGCACCGATCGGTGAAGCCTGTTAACGCCATTCTTCGCAGGCGTAACCTGAGCGCATGCCCAAGACGTTCGTCGGCGTGCGCCTGCGTCAACTACGCACGGAACGCAAGATGAGTCAGGTAGCTCTGGCCGGACAGCTCGAGATCTCCGCGAGCTACCTCAACCAGATCGAACACGACGTGCGGCCTCTCACCGTCCCGGTCCTGCTGCGGATTTCCGAGGTGTTCGGCGTCGACACGTCGTTCTTCTCGTCCGAGGACGACACCAGGCTGGTGGCCGAGCTGCGCGAAGTCGCGCTGGATCAGGACATGGGCATCGTCGCCGACGCGCACGAGATCGCGCAGATGGTGTCTTCCCATCCGCAGTTGGCGCGAGCGATGGTCAACATGCATCGTCGGTATCGCAACACCACCGCTCAACTCGCCGCGGCGACCGAGGAGCGGTTCGCCGACGGTAGTGGCAGCGGGTCGATCAGCAAGCCGCACGAGGAGGTACGTGACTACTTCTATCAGCGACAGAACTATCTCCATGAATTGGACACAGCGGCAGAGGAATTGACGTCGCGGATCCGCTTCCATCGGGCCGACGTCGGTAACGAGATCGCCAAACGCCTACGCACGGTGCACGAGGTGCAGATCGTCAATCGGATCGATCTGGGCGAGAACGTTCTGCACCGGTTCGACCCGAAGACTCGGCTGCTGGAGATCTCGCCCCACCTGTCCGGCGGGCAGCGGGTCTTCAAGTTCGCGGCAGAATTGGCCTACCTGGAGTGCGCGGACCTGCTCGAGCAGATGGTCGAGGAGGGAGGCTTCACGTCCGAGGCGTCCAAGAAGCTCGCGAAGCTGGGGTTCGCCAACTACTTCGCCGCCGCGACCGTTCTGCCGTATCACCAGTTCCACGACATAGCCGAGGATTTTCGCTACGACGTGGAACGGTTGTCGGCCTTCTTCTCGGTGAGCTTCGAGACGATATGCCATCGCTTGTCGACACTGCAGCGGCCGAAGCTCCGCGGAGTTCCGTTCTCCTTCGTCCGCGTCGACCGCGCCGGGAACATGTCGAAACGGCAGTCGGCGACGGGGTTTCATTTCTCGTCGAGTGGCGGAACGTGCCCGCTGTGGAACGTGTACGAGACGTTCGCCTACCCGGGCAAGATCATGACTCAGATCGCGGAGATGCCCGACGGGCGCAGTTACCTGTGGATCGCTCGGACCGTCGAGCGGCGCGCGGCGCGGTACGGCCAACCGGGCAAGACCTTCGCCATCGGACTCGGGTGCGAACTCCGCCATGCGGGCCGATTGGTCTACGCGGACGGGCTGGATCTACACGGGTCGTCGGTCGCCACGCCCATCGGAGCAGGCTGCCGTGTCTGCGAGCGGGCGAACTGCCCTCAACGCGCCTTCCCTCCCCTGGGCAAGGACCTGGACATCGACGAGCATCGAAGCTCCGTGTCTCCCTACCTCGTTCGCTGAGCGGCGTCGCCGCACTCGCAGCGGGTCAGGAGGCAGTGAATCCCTTGGCTCGGTCGGCGTCGAACGGACTCCACAGTGTCGTGGACAGTTCCTTCTTCACCAGAGGGATCACTTCCTCCGCGAAGCGGCGAAGCGTGTCCTTCTGCTGCTCGAAGTCCAGGACATGATTCACCGACACCGACTGCAGATCGTGCCCGTAACTGTCGTGGTAGTCGAGAATCTTCTCCGCAACCCTCTCCGGGGATCCCACCAGTGCCGGGCCGCGCTCGACAGCATCCTCGATGGTCCGGAAACTCGTCACCTTCCCCTTCGCGGCCGGGTCTTGCTTGCCACCGAGGTCACTCCGCAAGCTACGCTCCAGCCGCTTGTCCTGCTGGGCCACGAACCCTTCGTAGATCGGGCGGAACTCGTCGGTCGCCTGTTCGGTGGTGTCGGCGAGGAACAGCCCACCGGAACCCGATCCGACGTAGAGCTTCTCCGGGTCGTGGCCGTGCGCGAGGTACTGCTCCCGGTATCGATCGATGAGAACCTTGTAGTTCTCTCGCGGCTGCAGAGCGTTGGCGGTGACGATGGGATCTCCCCACTTCGCGGCCAGGTCCACCGCCTCCACCGACGTCGCGGATCCGTGCCAGATTCGAAACGGCCCGTCGAACGGCCGTGGAAGGGTGGTCGCGTCGACGAGTGGGTGCCGGTGCGTCCCGTTCCAGTCGACGTGCTCTTCACGAACGAGCCGCCGAAGCAGCTCGTAGTTCTCGGTGAGGTACTCGTACTGCTTGGAGATGTCGAGGCCGAACAGTGGGTACTGCAGTGCTTCGTTGCCTTTACCGATGACGGGTTCGAATCGTCCGCGGCTGAGTTGGTCGATCGTCGCGAAGTCCTCGGCGACACGGATCGGATCGAGGACGGCGACGACGGATACTCCGGTCGACAGCAGGATCCGGTCGGTCGCGTGGGCGATGGCACCGAGAATCACCGTCGGCGACGAGGACAGGACGTCCCCGGCGTGACGTTCTCCGACGGAGAAGGAATCGAAGCCGAGTTCTTCGGCGAGAACTGCCGTTTCGACGACGCGACCCAGCCTGTCCGACGGATGGACGACCTCCCCGGTCACCGGGTGCGGTGGGTTGAAGATGATGTCCAGAATCTGAAATCGCACGTCGAATGTCTTTCTGTTATTTGGAGAGCAAGCCGCGGGCGGAGAGTGAATCCCGAATGGTGTCGCGCCCTTTCAGCGATGTCGCGTCGCGCAGCCGCGCGAGCACGGCGGTGGTCCATGCCGTCGTGCGCCCCTGTTCGCGGTTGTACTCCCCCAGTCGTTCGTCGTAGACGTCGATGCCGGAGTCGGCCGTCTCGGCGTCGTAGACGTCGTGATGGAGAACCGACGCCAGCGGCAGTCGAGGCTTGATACCGGGACCGGTGCCGTCGGTGGCGACAGCGGAGCGGCCGACGGACAGCCCGAACACCGGGAACGCCGCGGGAGGCAGGTCGAGCTCGTCGGAGATCTCTTCGGGCGCGTTGCGGACGGCTCCCACGTACACCGTCCCCCAACCGAGTGACTCCGCGGCGACGACGGCGTTCTGCGCGGCCAATGCTGCGTCGATCGCGCCCAGGAGCGTCGAGTCCAGGTAGTCGGCACCCTCCGACGGCACACCCCGGCGTTCGGCCAGGCGCCGGACACGGCCCAGGTCGGCGAGAAAAACCAGGAACACCGGAGCTTGGGCAATGAAGGCCTGGTCACCTGCCAGCGTAGCGATCCGTGCCTTGCGCTCCGGATCACGGACGGCGACGACGCTCCAGGCCTGCAGGTTGGACGACGTCGGCGCGGACTGTGCTGCTGCGACGATGGTCTCGATGGTGGCGGTGTCGATCGGGTCCGAGGTGAAACTGCGCACCGAGCGATGGGAGAGCAGCACCTCCAGCGTCTCGTTCCGGTGCGCGAGCTCGCGTAGGTCCGGGTCGCGGTAGCGCTGAAATACTGGAGCAGGAGTCACTCGGACGATGATTGCCGCGTCGGTGCAGCGTGCACAGTGTTGGACTCAGCGTGATTCTATTGCCCGCAGCAGCGCCCCTGCGTCGGCGAACGCTCGTGCGCGGCGCAGCAGGGTCGGCGGGGCTGCAGGCTCGCCCTTCCACAGGCGGTAGAGGGTGGACATGGTGAGCACGAGCCGTTCGGGCGAGCCCCACGCCTGATACGGCTGAAAGTCCCTCGACTGCATCATGTTTCGTGCCGCATGCGCATACTCGACACCGGCGTCGAAGTGTTGGCGGCCGGCGTCGTCGACCCAGGTCCAGTACTCGCGGACCGCGCGGATCTCGTCGGCACCGCACAGTGGTCCGTGACCGGGCACGTACACGGCGGCGTCGAGCGCCAGTAGATGATCGAGTGCATCGATCCAGTTGGACAAGGGGCCGTGCCACAGGATGGGCGTCGAACCGATGAACAGTAGGTCACCGCTGAACACCACACCAACATCGGGCACGTGGGCGATCAGGTCTCCCGCCGTGTGCGCGGGCCCCAGATATCTGAGTTGTACGGCTCTGGTTCCGACGTCGATCCGTTCCGTCACGTCGAAGGTGTGATTCGGTAGCCGCGGCGAGGTACGGGGAAAGGTCGCCCCGCCCCGCACACGGTCCATGTAAGTCCCGGTTGCTCCGACCGGCCCGGGCAACCGGCCCGCCAGTGCCCCCAACGACGCGAACAGGTGCACGCCCGACGGGGGCGTCTCCTCCTTCATCGCATGCAACGACGCTGCGCTCGTGATGATTCTGGCGTCCGACGGAACCGTGTCGTTGCCCCACCAATGGTCGCCGTCCGAGTGCGTGTTGACCACGTCGGTGACCGGTGATCGTCGTGTGAGAGAACGATTCTCGGACGCGATGGCGTCGGCCCTGCCCGTGTCCCAGACGGTGTCGATCACCATCGATGCCGCACCGTCGTCGACGATCAGGCCGGTGTTCGTCTGGCCCCAGCCTCCAGGCGTCCACAGGTGGGCCCAGGTGCCGTCGGCGATCTGCTGTGCGTTCATGCACTCGACCCTAGCTACCGGGTCACTGGTCCGCCTCGGCTTCGAAGCGGGCGTTGCGACGACGCATCCACCACACCCCGAGTCCGACGACTCCGCCGCCGACGACGGCTCCGACGACACCGCCTGCCCAGGAACTCGCATCGGAGAACGTGTTCGGTTGCAACCTGATCAACGCCCCGACGTATCCGATGATCAGCACCACCGCGACGACGAGTCCGCGCACCCGGTTGATCTTGGACGCGGTGTACAGGTTGACCTTCCGCGCCGCCGAGTAACCGATGGTCAGGACGTTGATCACGGTGAGGGTGACGAGGATGCCGAGGCCGACCCATGCCCCGGTGGTGCCTGCCACCCACGGCAACACCGCGGCAGAGACGAGCGAGGCCCACTGGAAGAGCTGAAACCCTATGGCCGACGCTTCGTTCCACACATCACGCTGACGTTCGTCGTCGTAGAACTCGTCGTCCAGATCGCCGACGAATCGAAGTGCTTTCACGAACGCGTTCATATCTGCTCCTTCGTCAGTTCCTGCAGCTCGGTTGCTTCGGCAGCAGCTTCGGCCTCGCGGTCGAGTCGACGCTTGCGAACGAGGCCGTGCACCCCGCACCCGACACCGACGCACGCTCCGATGGCCATACCGACGAACACGGCTGCACCTCCTGCGCTCAGGTACTCGGAAGCCAGGGTGATCATCGCGCCGAACGCCGCGATCAGGTACACGCCGGTGCACAGGTAGATCCTTGGGCGAGCCAGTGATTGGGAGGTGTACATGTCGAGGCCTCGGGCCTTCGCGTACATCAGAACCATCGACGACACCGTGAAGAACACGGCCAGCACGCCGAGCGTGATCCAACTGCCGGTCACGCCTGCCACCCACGGGAGAACGGATCCGGCGATCAGCAGAGTCCAGACGAACAGCTGAAACCCTATGGCCGAGGCCTCGTTCCACACATCGCGCTGACGTTCATCGTCGTAGAATTCGTCGTCGAGATCGCCGATGTACTGCATCGCCGCTGTGAAGGTGCTCATCTCTACTCCGTTTCGAAGAGTGTTTCGACGGTCGTTCCCAGTGCTCGCGCCAGCTTGATCGCGAGGTAGACGCTCGGGGCGTAATCGCCGCCCTCGACCGAAACGATGCTCTGCCTGCTGACTCCGCAGATCTTGCCCAGCTCGGCCTGGGTGAGCCGCGCCGCTTTGCGGTGCTCGCGCACCGAGTTGATCTTCAGCGCGTCGGTGGCCTTCGCCGCGTCTCTCATAGGTAAAAGTCAAGCGGACTTGTCACTGGATGTCAACCCTGCTTGTCATTTCGATCGACGGCCGGTTGTTTACACCCGCGTAATCCGTGCAACGAACTCGTCACCGCGGAACATATCAACGCAATACTTCCCCTTTACTGTCTGCAATCGCGAATACAACTCCGTATACAAGCGAAAGGGCTTCCGCGATGCCTGCTCTTCCTTCCAGCAAGTTCGCCACCAAGGCACTGGTGCTCCCCGCAGCGCTGGCGATGGTCGGACTGACCCTCACCGCGTGCGGCAGCAGGGCCGGTGACACGGCGTCGGGCGAGGGTGGCGGGGCCACCGAATCCTGCGTCGACACCTCGGGCGACACCGTCAAGGTCGGTTCGCTGAACTCCCTGTCCGGCACGATGGCGATCAGTGAAGTGACGGTTCGTGATTCGATCGCCCTGGCCGTGGAGGAGATCAACGCGTCGGGAGGCGTCAACGGAAAGCAGATCGAGGTGGTCGCCGAGGACGGTGCGTCCGAGCCGACCGTGTTCGCGGAGAAGGCCGAGAAGCTCATCAGCAGCGACTGTGTCGCAGCGGTATTCGGCGGGTGGACGTCGTCGTCGCGCAAGGCCATGCTTCCGGTCTTCGAGGACAACGACGCACTCCTGTACTACCCGGTGCAGTACGAAGGCCTCGAAGCGTCGGACAACATCTTCTACACCGGCGCCACGACCAATCAACAGATCATCCCCGCGCTGGATTACCTGAAGGAGCAGGGGGTCACCTCGCTCTACCTGGTCGGTAGCGACTACGTCTTCCCGCAGACCGCCAACCGCGAGATCAAGGCGTACGCCGCGGCCAACGGCATCGAGATCAAGGGCGAGGACTACACGCCGCTCGGGTCCACCGACTTCTCCACCATCGTCAACAAGGTTCGATCCGCCGACGCGGACGCCGTGTTCAACACGCTCAACGGCGACTCCAACGTCGCGTTCTTCCGTGAGTACACCAATGCCGGCCTCAATGCCGCTGACATGCCGGTTATTTCGGTGTCCATCGCCGAGGAAGAGGTCGCGGGCATCGGTGCACAGAACATCGCGGGCCAGTTGACGGCGTGGAACTACTACCAGACGGTCGACACACCGGAGAACTCGAAGTTCGTCGCCGACTACAAGGCCAAGTACGGCGCCGACAAGCCGACCTCCGATCCGATGGAAGCCGCGTACACCTCGGTGTACCTGTGGAAGAACACCGTCGAGAAGGCAGATTCGTTCGCAGTCGCCGACATTCAGGCCGCGGCGGACGGCGTGAGCTTCGCAGCCCCCGAGGGTGAAGTGGTCATCAACGGCGACAACCACCACATCTCCAAGACCGCACGCATCGGTGAAATCCGTCCCGACGGCCTGATCTACACGGTCTGGGAGTCGCCGGCACCGATCGAGCCCGACCCGTTCCTGGAGACCTACGACTGGGCCGCCGACCTCAATTGACCCCGGTCCCCGCTGTGCGCGCACATGTAGGCCAGGGTCGGCATGTACGCGCACGGAGGGGCCTGTAAAGGAGCCTTACATGGATGTCGTAGTCGGGCAGCTGTTCACCGGCCTGAGTATCGGATCGATTCTCTTGCTCGCCGCTCTGGGACTCTCGCTGACGTTCGGTCAGATGGGCGTCATCAACATGGCTCATGGTGAGTTCATCATGGCCGGTTCGTACACCGCGTACGTCGTGCAGCAGATCGTCTCCACCGGCGGAGCGTCGCTGTTCATCTCTCTGATCGTCGGATTCCTCGTCGGCGGCGCCATGGGCGTCCTGCTCGAGGTCACGCTCATCCAGCGCATGTATCACCGGCCGTTGGACACACTGCTCGTCACCTTCGGTGTCGGTCTGGTTCTCCAGCAGCTCGCCCGCGACATCTTCGGCGCTCCGGCCGTCAACGTCGTCTCCCCCGGCTGGTTGTCCGGCGGTGTCGACATCCTCGGAGCCGTCGTCCCCAAGACGAGGATCTTCATTCTCGTTCTCGCCGTACTCTGCGTTCTCGCACTGTCGTTCGCGCTCAAGACGACACCGATGGGTCGACGCATCCGCGCGGTCGTGCAGAACCGCGATCTCGCCGAGACGTCGGGCATCTCGTCCCGTAGGACCGACATCTCGACGTTCTTCATCGGGTCCGGCCTCGCCGGCGTCGCCGGTGTGGCGTTGACGCTGATCGGCTCCACCAGTTCCACCGTCGGGCAGAGCTATCTGATCGACGCGTTCCTGGTGGTCGTCGTCGGCGGCCTCGGCCAGATCAAGGGCGCGGTGATAGCCGCGTTCACACTCGGCATCGTCAACTCGTTCATCGAGTACAACACGACGGCGTCCATTGCCAAGGTCATTCTGTTCGTCCTCATCGTGATCTTCCTCCAAGCCCGCCCGCAGGGTCTGTTCGCGGTCAAGACAAGGAGTTTGGTGTGAAAACCTTCGTCGCGAAACGTGGAGCATTGCTCGGTTTCGCCATCGCCGCGATCCTCCTGTTCGCCGTCGCACCGGCTGTTCTCAGTGAGTTCAGGCTCAATCTTCTCGGCAAGTTCATCTGCTACGCCATCGTTGCGGTAGGCATCGGATTAGCCTGGGGCCGAGGCGGAATGCTCACGCTCGGCCAGGGTGTGTTCTTCGGGCTCGGTGCGTACATCATGGCGATGCACCTCAAGATCTCCGACGCCGACATCCGCGGCGACGCGGTCCCGGACTTCATGTCCATCGCCGGTATTCGCGAGCTACCGTCGTACTGGGTTCCGTTCCAGTCTCCGCTCGTCACGATCCTCGGGATCCTGTTCATCCCGGCTTTCGTCGCACTCGTCCTCGGTCTCGGCGTCTTCAAGCGTCGGGTCAAGGGTGCGTACTTCGCCATCCTCAGTCAGGCGCTGGCCGCTGCGTTCGCCATCCTGCTGATCGGTCAGCAGAGCACCGGTGGATCCAACGGACTGAACCGATTCCGGACGTTCTTCGGGTTCAACCTGAACGACCCGGCCAACAAGCAGATGCTGTTCTTCATCGCGGCCGGTGTTCTGCTCGCGGTCGTCGCCATCACTCGCCAGCTGATGTACTCGCGGTACGGAGAGCTGCTCGTCGCCGTTCGCGACCAGGAGGAGCGCGTCCGCTTCCTCGGATACGATCCCGCGAACGTCAAGATCGTCGCCTACGTCGCCGCTGCGTTCTTCGCCGGCCTCGCCGGAGCCCTGTTCGTGCCCATCGTCGGGATCGTCTCACCGAACGACGTCGGCATCGTCCCGTCCATCGCCTTCCTGATCGGCGTTGCGATCGGCGGACGCACCACACTTCTGGGGCCGGTGCTGGGCGCGCTCGGCGTCGCGTGGGCTCAGACCACACTCTCGGAGCAGTTCCCGTCCGGGTGGACCTACGCACAGGGATTGCTGTTCATCGTCGTCGTCGGATTCTTCCCCGCGGGTGTGGCCGGTCTGTTCGCACTCCGGAAACGAAAGAAGGCAGGTGACGACGTGGTCACCGTCGATGCCGTGGAGAAGGAGCTCGTCAAATGATCCACGTGGAGGGGCATCAGCCCACGTTCGGTGGCAATGCAGGCATGTCGAGCCAGTACCTGGAAGTCCGCGGTCTCACCGTCAGTTTCGACGGCTTCAAGGCGAACACCGACGTCGATCTCACTCTCATGCAGGGCGATCTCCGATTTCTCATCGGACCGAACGGTGCAGGCAAGACGACGCTGATCGACGCCATCACCGGACTCGTCCCAGCAACGGGATCGGTCACCAAGTCCGGCGTCGAACTGCTCGGCAAGAAGGTGCACCAGATCGCACGGCTCGGCGTCGGTCGAACGTTCCAGACTGCCAGCATCTTCGAGCAGCTCACCGTGTTGCAGAACCTCGACATCGCAGCGGGGTCGAAACGCACGTGGTCGACGATGCTCCGCAAACGCAAGACGGTGTCGGACGAGATCGAGGAGGCGCTCGAGACGATCGGCCTGAAGGCGCACCGGGACAAGCCGGCGGGCATTCTCGCGCACGGCCAGAAGCAGTGGCTCGAGATCGGAATGTTGTTGGTGCAGAACGCCGATGTGCTTCTGCTCGACGAGCCCGTTGCCGGTATGAGTCACGAGGAGCGGGAGGAGACAGGTGAACTGCTGCGCCGCATCGGCGGTGAGCGCACGGTCGTCGTCGTCGAGCACGACATGGACTTCATGCGCGCGTTCGCGACGTCGGTGACGGTCCTCGCCGGAGGCCGAATCCTGTCGGAGGGCACCGTCGCCGAGGTCCAGGCCGACCCGAAGGTCCAGGAGGTGTATCTCGGTACCGCAGCGGCGGGCGAGGAACTCGATCAGATCGCAGAAGAAGGAGACAGTCATGCTTGAGCTGATCGACGTACGCAACGGGTACGGCCGGAGCGAAGTCATCCACGGTGCGTCGCTGACCGTTCCGGCCGACGGCGTCGCGGCCGTCATGGGACACAACGGTGCGGGGAAGACGACGCTGCTCCGTGCCGCCGTCGGACTGTTGAAGGTCACCTCGGGCAAGGTCATGTTCGACGGTGAGGACGTCAGCGCGTTGCGGCCGAGCGCGCGCGTCGCTCGTGGTCTCGCCTACGTACCGCAGGGGCAACAGTCCTTCGGGCAGTTGACGACGGCCGAGAACCTGCAGGTCGTCGCCGACGGCCGTAAACGCGGAAAAGCGCTGATCGACGAGGCCCTCGACCTCTTCCCCGCGTTGAAGGAGCTCCTCACCCGTCGTGCCGGACTGCTGTCCGGCGGGCAGCGTCAGCAGTTGGCGATCGCCCGGGCACTCATCACCGAACCGAAGATGCTGATTCTCGACGAGCCCACCGAGGGCATCCAACCGTCGGTCGTCGCCGAGATCGAGCGCACCATCCTGGATCTGACCCGTCGCGGCGGTCTCGGTGTCCTGTTGGTGGAGCAGCACATCGGCTTCGCTCTGGAGTCCGCACAGAACTACTACATTCTCGAGGCCGGGCGAATCACGTCGAGCGGCAACGGCGGGGCCGATTCGGAAGCCGACGTTCGTGCAGCGATGGCGATCTGAGCGGCGACCACGAACATGACAGATGTGCCCTACACCGCGATCAGCGGCGGAGGACCTCTGCGCGAACAGGTGTACGTCGCGCTCCGTCAGGATCTGATGGCGGGGGTGTTCGACCCGACGACACGCCTCGGCGAGGAGAAACTCGCCGAGGCGTACGGGGTGTCGCGCACGCCCGTCCGAGAAGCGATGGCGCGTCTTCTCGCCGACGGGTTGGTGCAGCGACTCGACGCGGGCCTCTTTCCGTACCGGCCACGTCTCGACGATCTGGCCGACCTCTACGAACTCCGAACGACTTTGGAGCTCCGAGGTATCGACCGGGTCGACACCGAGCCGCACGACGCCACCGCGGTCCGCGAGGTCCTGAACGACTGGACGCAGGCGAGGTCGTCACTTCCGCACCCGGACGCGGAGTTCGTCGCGCGGGACGAATCGTTCCACGTGACGCTGCTGGCGGCGTCGGGCAATCCTGCGTTGGCCGAGGCGCTTCGTGCGGTGAACGCACGGATACGACCGGTGCGGATGTTCGATTCCCTGACTCGGGAGCGCATCGCGTCCACTGTCGACGAACACGTTGCCATCTGTGCGGCCGTCGTGGAAGGGGATCTCGCGGCGGCACGAGCGTCGCTGCTGGCGCACATCGACCTCGCGCAGCGGATCGTCATCGACCGTGCGACTCAGGCTCTGTCGATGGCGAAGATAGCACTGGCAGTGCAGAATTAGAGCTCGGACGGCGTCATGCACCGACTGCGCGCTGCGGAACGCCTGAGTAGTCGCTGAGCGGACGGATGAGCGCATTGGATGCACCCTGCTCGATGATGTGGGCCGTCCAACCGGTGATTCGGCTCATCACGAAGATCGGGGTGAAGACGTCGATGTCGAAGCCCATCAGGTAGTACGTCGGCCCGGTGGGGAAGTCGAGGTTCGGCTCGATCGAGGTCTCCTCGTTCATCGTGCGTTCGAGTACGTCGTACATCCGTACCCATTTGCGGCCGTTCGTTGCTTCGGCCACGTCCTGGAAGGCTGCTCGCATCGTCGGCACCCGGGAGTCGCCGTTCTTGTAGACACGGTGCCCGAAGCCCATCACTTTCTCCTTGGCCGCGAGCTTGTCCAGGAGCCACTGCCTCGCCAAGTGCGGTTCGCCGATGTCGAGCATGGCGTGCATGACCGCTTCGTTGGCCCCGCCGTGCAACGTTCCCTTCAGTGCGCCTATCGCCGCGGTGACGGCACTGTAGATGTCCGACAGTGTCGAGGTCACGACTCGGGCTGCGAACGTCGACGCATTGAAGCTGTGCTCCGCGTACAGGATCAGTGACACCTCGAACGCCTCGACGATCTTCGGGTCGGGCACGCTCCCGAAGCACATGTTCAGGAAGTTCTCGGCGAACCCCAGGTGGGTGTGCGGTGCGATCGGATCGAGGCCGCGTCGACGACGGTGATCCGCGGCGACGATGGTCGGTAGGACGGCGGTCATCCGAAGCGCCTTGTTCAGGTTCGCCGACGCCGAATTGTCCTCTTCCGCCGGGTCTTCCGCACCCAGATAACTGATCGCGGTGCGCACGACGTCCATCGGGTGGCAGTTGTCCGGCATCTTCGCCACCAGCGACAACAACGATCGGTCGGCGCGGCGGTGAGCCCGCTCTCGCTGCGAGAACAGCTCGAGTTGCGGGTTCGTCGGTAGCTCGCCGTTCCACAGCAGGTACGCCACTTCCTCGAAGCTGCAGTGCTCCGCGAGGTCCTGCACGGCGTACCCGCGGTAGGTCAGGGAGTTGGTCTCCGGGACCACCTTGGAGATGGCCGTCGTGTCGACGACCACTCCGGCCAGGCCTTTGTGGATCGTCTTCGTCTCGGCCAGGGCAGCTCTCGTTGTCGGATAGGTCATCTCGCGTCCCTCGTGTAGGTGAAGATCCCTCGATCGAATCGGTTGTACTGGTCGTACTCGAGCAGTTCGTAGAGGCGGCTGCGGTGTTGCATGCGGTCCAGGTCGGCGGCTTGTGTTCCGGTGGAGGCGATCTCACGTAGCCCGTTCTCGACGGCGAACATCGCCAGCCGCAGCGTCGTGACCGGGTAGATGACCGCGTTGTACCCCAGGTCCTGGAGTACGTGTGCCGGTATCAGCTCGGATTTGCCGAATTCGGTCATGTTGGCGAGCAACGGCGTGGTGACGGCACCGCGGAACGCGGCGAACTCGGCCTCGTCGGCCAATGCTTCGGTGAAGATGAGGTCGGCCCCGGCGTCGGCGTATGCCTTCGCCCGCGTGATCGCGGCGTCGATTCCCTCGATCGCGCGCGCGTCGGTGCGCGCGCAGATCACGAAGTTCGGGTCGCGCCGCGCGGACACCGCGGCCCGGATGCGCTGCACCATCGTCTCGGTGTCGACGACGGCTTTGCCGTCCAGGTGGCCACAGCGCTTGGGATTGACCTGGTCCTCGAGGTGGCAGCCGGCGATGCCTGCATCCTCGAGCATCGTGACGGTGCGTGCGGCGCTCATCGGTTCACCGAAGCCCGTGTCGGCGTCGATCAATACCGGCAGGTCGGTCACGCGTGCGATCTGCTGTCCTCGGCCCGCGACCTCGCTCAGTGTCGTCAGTCCGATGTCGGGCAGTCCGAGGTCCGCGGACAGCACTGCACCGGAGACGTACACACCCTCGAACCCGATTTCCTGCACCAGTTTCGCGACGAGAGGCGAGAAGGCACCGGGCAACCGCTGGATCGTGCCCGAGGCGAGACCGGCGCGAAACGCCGCCCGCTTGTCCGACGCCGACGTCGATGCGGCAATGAGGCCGGTCATCGGAAGATGCCCTTCGGGGTCTTCGGCGCCCGGGCCAGCACGTCGCCGCCGACCGTGAACGTGAGTCGGTCGAGCTCCCCGGCCGCCAGCGTCGGCGCGTTCTGCGCAGCGGTGAGGAAGCGGTCCTGCTCGTCGGGAGACACGATCCCGTCGGCGAGTGTCCTGAACTTGTCGATGTACTGCTCACGGGCGAACGGCCGGGCGCCCAGCGGATGGGCGTCGGCGACCGCGAGTTCGTCGACGATGACGGTCCCGTCCTTCAGCGTGATCTCGGCACGAGCGCCGAAAGCCTTCTCGTCCGGGTCGGTCGAGTGGTACCGGCGGGTCCACTCCGGATCCTCCGCCGTCGAGATCTTGTTCCACAGTTCGATGGTCGCCGGTCGCTGCGCACGCTCGGGAGCGTAGGACCGCTCGTGGTGCCACTCGCCGTCTTCGAGCGCCACGGCGAAGATGTACATCACCGAGTGGTCGAGCGTCTCCCGGGATGCTGTGGGATCGAACTTCTGCGGATCGTTCGACCCGGTGCCGATGACGTAGTGCGTGTGGTGGCTGGTGTGCAGCACGATCGTCTCGATCCGGTCGAGATCGTCGATGCGGGAGCGCATTCGGCGGGCCAGGTCGATCGGCGCCTGACTCTGGTACTCGGCCGAGTGCTCCTTGGTGTAGCTGTCGAGAATTGCGCGCTTGGCTTCGCCAGGTCCGGGCAACGGCACCTGGTATTCGGCGTCGGGTCCACCGAGAAGCCATGCGATGACGCCGTCCTCGCCCTCCCAGATCGGCGACGGTGCCCCCTCGCCGCGCAGCGCCCGGTCGACGGCTTCGACGGCGACCTTTCCGGCCAGAGCCGGCGCGTACGCCTTCCAACTCGAGATTGCGCCCTTGCGTGACTGACGGGTGGCGGTCGTGGTGTGCAGTGCCTGGCCGACGGCTTGGTAGATGGTCTCGGTGTCGAGTCCGAGGAGCGTTCCGATACCCGCTGCTGCCGACGGACCGAGGTGGGCGACGTGATCGATCTTGTGTTCGTGCAACGAGATCGCTCGTACGAGGTCGATCTGGATCTCGTAGCCGGTGGCGAGTCCGCGGATCAGGTCTCGGCCGGAGCACCCGGAATGCTGGGCGACGGCGAGGATCGGCGGAATGTTGTCGCCGGGGTGCGAGTACTCCGCCGCGAGGAACGTGTCGTGGAAGTCGAGTTCACGCACGGCGACGCCGTTGGCCCAGGCCGCCCACTCCGGTGAGAACGTGCCGGGTACGCCGAACACGGTTGCACCGGGGCTGTACGGATGCGCCTGCGCTTGGGTGCGCGCACTCGTGACCGGTCGACGCACCAGGGAGGCCGCGGCCACCGACGCGTTGTCGATGATGCGGTTCACGATCATGTCGGCCGTGTCCTCGGGTACCGGGACGGCATCGGCCGCCACCTCCGCGACTTTCCACGCCAGGTGCTCGGACCGGGGGAAGTCCTCGGCGGATCGACGGGTACGTACCAGATGGGTCTTCACTGACTGGTCCTCTTCTGCTGTGCGGTCACGCTTCTTTTGCAAACGTACGCACCTGGCCTCACCTGCGAAAGGTGTGGCCCGTGCCTATTTTTGCGATGCGCAGGGTGCAAATTTGCGAATGTTGCGAATGCCCGTCGGATACTCTCTCCAGCACGAGGAGGTCGCAGTGCAGAAGATCTACGCCGGCAGTCGCCTGCGACGGTTGCGCGCCGACCGCGGGTTGACTCAGCTCGCCCTGGCCAAGACGCTCGAGCTGTCGCCGAGTTATCTGAATCAGCTCGAGAACGATCAGCGTCCGCTCACCGTGCCGGTCCTGCTGCGCCTGAACAGCACGTTCGACCTGGATCCCACGTTCTTCGCCACCGACACCGACGCCAGGTTGGTCGCCGATCTGCACGACGTGCTCGCCGAGACCTCGGACGACGGTGAAGTCTCCATGTCGGAAGTGCAGGAGTTGGTGTCGCGGATGCCGGACATCGGCCGCACACTCGTCGGTCTGCATCGGCGTTTGCACGCCACGACGGATCGATTGGAACGTCTCACCGCGGGTGTCGACGGCCGGGGCACCGATCTGCCCGTCGACGGTTCGCCGATGCCCTACGAGGAGGTGCGCGATTTCTTCTACGATCGGCGCAATCACATACCGGATCTGGACCTCGCGGCCGAGGAATTGTTCGCACGCGAGGGCTTGACCATCGGTGCTCTCGATCTACAGCTGGCCCGTGTCATCGAGGCGAACTACGGCGTCACCGTCGACATCGAGGACGACGGCGATGGACGGCTGGGCCCCAAGGGACGGCTGGGACCCAAAGAACAGCTGGGCCCCAAGCGCATCTACTCGCAGGGAAGGCTCACTCTCGCCAGGCGATTGACCGCGGGCCAGCGGGCGTACCAGATCGCCACTCAACTGGCGTTTCTGTCGCAGGCCACGATGATCGATGCTCTCGTCGACGCCGATTCGTCGTTGAGCGCACCCGCACGCGAGCTCGCCCGAGTGGGTCTCGCCCATTACTTCGCAGGTGCGCTCCTGCTCCCCTACGAGACTTTTCTGGACGCGGCGGAGTCGGTGCGCTACGACATCGAGTTGCTGTCGCTGACGTTCGAAGTGGGATTCGAGACCGTCTGCCATCGACTCTCGACTCTGCAACGACGCGGCGCCAAAGGCGTCCCGTTCTTCTTCGTCCGCACCGATCGCGCCGGGAACATCTCGAAGCGCCAGTCCGCTACCGCATTTCACTTCTCCCGGGTCGGCGGAAGCTGCCCGCTGTGGGTGATTCACGACGCCTTCGCGGCGTCCGGAAGAATTCTCACCCAGGTCGCGACGATGCCCGACGACCGCAGTTATCTGTGGATCGCCCGCACCACCGAGAGCGGTGGGCTCGGGTTTCGCTCACCCCGCAAGCACTTCGCCATCGGGCTCGGCTGCGACATCGCGTACGCGAGCCGAGTCGTCTACGCGGACGGGTTGCCGCTGGACTCCGGCGCCGCCGCGGTGCCCATCGGCCCGGGATGCAAGGTGTGCGAACGCACCTCGTGCGCGCAGCGGGCATTCCCACAGCTGGGGCGGCAGGTCCACGTCGACGAGAACGTCGACACCGACCTGCCGTACCCCTACACGTGATACGTCTCAGTTCGGCTGCGAGAGAATGCGTTCGATGTCGTCGAGGACTGCTTGTCCGCCCTTCGGTCCGACGCCGGTGATCCAGTAGGACTGATCGACGGCCTGCGGGTTCGGCAGTGCTCCTGGGTTCGCCGTGATCGCGGCGGGGATCGCCGCCGGGTCGGACGGATCGGTCGCGGTGACGACGATGACGTCGGCGCGCGCCTCGGTGACGAGTTCGGGAGACAGGTCGACGGAGATCTCGTCGGCCCATTCCGGCCGCGGCGGTGTGGTGAAGCCTGCGCATTCCAGCGTGCTGCCGGCGAAGGACAGCGGACCGTACAGCGTGAGCACGTCGTCCCGAGGCCGGATCAGTTGCGCGGTGCGACCTTCGGTGTCGAATCGAGTTGCGATGTCGGAGCAGCGGTCTCGATATTCGCCGAGCAGGGCCTGCGCGTCGTCCTCCCTGCCCAGCGTACGACCGACGAAGTCGACGTTGTCCTGCCACGGATCGGACTGCGAGGCCATGAACACCGTCGGTGCGATGGCCGCGAGTTGGTCGTAGTACTCGGCATGCCTCGTCTCGGTCCCGAGGATGAGATCCGGCTTCAACGCAGCGATGGATTCGATCCTCGGCTCGGCGACGGTCCCGACCGTCGCGATCGACGCGGCCTCGTCGCCCAGATACGCCGGGACACCGGTCGCTTCGCTGAGAACAGCGGTGCCGACCGGGACGACACCGAGAGCGACGGACGTATCCAACTCGACCGGCTCGAGCGTCACGATGCGCATCGGACTGTCCGGAACCTCGACGTTGCCGCGAACGGTCTCGACGGTCCGCTTGCCCTGTTCGTCGGCGCTGCCGTCGGACTCGCTCGCCGATCCTCCGCCGCCCGACGAGCACGCCACGAGACCGAAAGCCAGTATTCCGACCGCTACCGCCACGCCGCGGTGATCAGACCTCGACATCGTGCATTCCTCCGTACCTCGATGAGTGAAAGTTCAATGAAGGTTAGCCTGTCTTGCGTCGCCGATGGGCAGACCGTGCAGCCCGTTTTACTGATACTTTGGACTGCGAATCTTCGACGCTGGGAGAACCGCTTGACTGCCGCACCGGACCGCACCCGTATCGAGTTTCCGGACATCAGCTCGCGAGCATGGGAACACCCCTCGGACAGAGCCGCGCTCGTGACCCTGCGCAGCTTGAAGGGTTTCGACACCGTGCTCCGCACCCTTTCCGGGCTGCTCAGGGAACGCCAGCACCGGCTGATGTACCTCGCCACAGCCGTACGCGTCGACGACAAGCAGTTCAAGGACCTGAACGATCTTCGCTCCGACTGCGTGAGCATTCTCGGCGCGGATCAGACGCCCGAGCTGTTCGTCATGCAGTCACCCGTGGTCAACGCGTTCACGATCGGAATGGACCGCCCGTTCATCGTCGTGACCACCGGCCTGCTGGACATCATGACGTACGAGGAACAGAGATTCGTCGTCGGTCACGAGCTGGGGCACGCACTGTCCGGGCACGCGGTCTACCGGACCGTTCTGATGCACCTCATGCGACTCGCCGGAACCATCGGCTGGGTACCCGTCGGCGGCTGGGCACTGCGGGCGATCATCGCAGGCTTGATGGAATGGCAACGCAAATCCGAACTTTCGGGTGACCGCGCCGGTCTGCTGTGCGGCCAGGACGTCCACACCGCCATCCGCGTGCAACTCAAGCTGGCAGGCGGTGCCCGCATCAGCGAAATCGACGTCGACGCGTTCCTCGCGCAGGCCGCCGAGTACGAGTCCAGCGGCGACCTACGCGACGGCGTCCTCAAACTCCTCAACATCGAACTGCTGTCCCACCCGTTCTCGGTACTACGCGCAGCGGAGCTGAAGAAGTGGGTGGACAGCGGGGAGTATGCCGCCGTGCTCCGCGGCGAGTACCCGCTGAAATCTCAGGACCACCGAGCCAAGGCGTCGGAGGAATTCAAGAACGCCGCCAGAACCTACAAGCAGAACTTCGACGAGTCGGAAGACCCCTTGATCAAGACGATCCGGGATCTCGGCGGCGGTTTCACCGGTGCCGTCGACGCCGTCGGAAACGGAATCGGCGACGTGGCGTCGGACATCAAGGAACGCTTCGACCATTGGCGGAAGTCCTGACTCGTTCCACGCCGACGACTCGCGTTACCTGGTGCGGGGTGGGGGTCGGGCGGTAGCGTCGGTCCGGTGACGACACCCCGCCTCTCCACACCTCGAATTCCGACAGGCACGTTCAAGGAGCTGGGCCCGATCAACTGGGCGTTGTGTCGGATTCTCTCCAAAGTCGCAGGCACACCCGACGCTCACCTGTTCAGCACCCTCGGCCGCAACAAAGGCCTGTTCCGGGGATGGCTGTTCTTCAGCGGGCGCTTGATGCCGGGTGGCCGCATCTCCAAGAAGGAGACCGAACTGGTCATCAACCGCGTCGCTCACCTGCGGGACTGCGGCTACGAGATGGACCACCACAGCCGCATCGGACGCCGATTCGGTGTGACGAAAGAGCTTCTCGCACAGGTGAAAGAGGGGCCGGAGTCCCCGGGATTGACTCCTCGGTACCGAACCATCCTGACGGCAACCGACGAACTCCTGAAGACCAAGAACCTGTCCGACCCGACCTGGACCCTTCTGGCCCAGGAATTCGACGAACGCCAACTCATCGAATTCCTGTTGCTCGTAAGCCAATACGACGGCTTGGCCACCACTATCGGCACCCTTCGCATCGAGCGCGATTTCTGAGCCTTCGTCCGAGGAGCTCCGACCGAAGAAACGAGAACATCCGCCCACGGCCGAGGCTGTGGGCGGATGTTCTTCGGTGAAGCTGGATCAGAAGTTGATCATGTGCCCGGCGAGGCCGTGGATGGCTTCCTGCAGCGCTTCCGACAGGGTCGGGTGCGTGTGCACGTTGCGAGCCAACTCGTTGACCGTCAGGTCCCACTTCTGCGCGAGCGTCAGTTCCGGCAGCAGCTCGGAAACGTCGGGGCCGATGAGGTGGCCACCGAGCAGTTCGCCGTGCTCGGTGTCGGCGATGAGCTTGACGAAGCCGGTGGCGTCGCCGAGACCGTGTGCCTTGCCGTTGGCTGCGAACGGGAAGTTCGCGACCTTGATGTCCGAGCCACGAGCCTGAGCCTCTTCGCGGGCCTGGTCTTCGGTGAGACCGAAGCTGGCGACCTGAGGCTGGCAGAACGTCGCGCGCGGCATCATGCGGTAATCGTCGATCGGGAGTGTCTCGGCACCACCGATCGTCTCCGCAGCGACGACAGCCTGAGCCTCGGCGACGTGCGCGAGCTGCAGCTTCGCGGTCACGTCGCCGATGGCGTAGATGTGCGGGACGTTGGTCTGCATCGTGTTGGTGATGCCGATGGCGCCGCGGTCGGTGAGCTCGACGCCGGTCTTCTCGAGGCCGAAGCCTTCGACGCGGGGTGCGAACCCGACGGACTGCATGACCTTGTCGACGGTGAAGGTTTCGCTCTCACCGGACTTGTTGTGCTTGATCTCGACGGTGACCTTGGAGCCGTCGTCGTCGATGCTCTGCACGCCTGCGCCGGTGATGACCTTGACGCCCAGCTTCTTGTACTGCTTCTCGATTTCCTTCGAGACGTCCTTGTCCTCGTTCGGCAGCGCGCGATCGAGGTACTCGACGATGGTGACGTCGACACCGTAGTTCTTGAGGACGTAGCCGAACTCCATGCCGATGGCGCCCGCGCCGACGATGAGGATCGAGCCCGGGAGCTCCTTCGTCATGATCTGCTCTTCGTACGTCACGACGTTCTTGCTCAGCTCGGTACCGGGCAGCAACTTGGTGGTGCTGCCGGTCGAGATGATGGCGTTGTCGAACGTGATGGTCTCGGTGCCGCCCTTGGTGAGCTCGACCTCGATGGTGTTGGCGTCGGTGAACGTGCCCTTGCCGTCGTACTCGGGGATCTTGTTCTTCTTCATCAAGAAGTGGATTCCCTTGACGCGGCCCTCGGCAACCTTGCGGCTGCGATCGAACGCTGCGCCGAAGTCGAAGGACGCTTCACCGGAGATGCCGAACAGCTTCGCCTCTTTGGTGAAGAGGTGCGCCAGCTCGGCGTTGCGGAGAAGAGCCTTCGAGGGGATGCAGCCGACGTTCAGGCAGACACCGCCCCAGTACTTCTGCTCGATGATGGCAGTGCTCAGTCCGAGTTGTGCCGCGCGGATAGCAGCGACGTACCCACCGGGACCGGCTCCGAGGACAACGACGTCATAGTGTGAGGTCACGATTCCCCAGGATAGTCCCGTCGTGTATCACTGTCTCCAGACGGTCCGGTTACCGGCCGGTAGCACGGCTCCGGGCGGCGACCCGCGCGAAGTTTCCTCCGTACACGGCGGCGATCGACGCCTCGTCGAACCCTCGATCACGCAGCACAGCAGGCAGCGTCACGACGTCCTCCGGCGGCACCCACTGCAGCATCCCGTACTTGGTGTACTCCTCCGAGAACGCCTCGGGATGCGTCGCGAGTTCCAGATTGAAATCCTCGTGATCGAACGAGTAGTCCGAGCCGATTCCGATGTGGTCGATACCGAGCAGGTCGACGCCGTACTCGATGTGGTCGGCCATGGTCTGGACCCGCTGCGCACCCTCGTCCCGTCCGTTCTTTCCGAGAAAGATACCGACGCCGTTGATGCCGACGACTCCTCCGGTCCGAGCGCATTCGACTGCCTGTTCGTCGGTGATGTTGCGCGGATGCTCCCAGAGCGCGGAGAAGTTCGAATGGCTGTAGATCATCGGAACCTGCGTCGCCGACGCCAGGTCGAGGCCGGTTCGCGTCGAACAGTGCGAGCCGTCGACCACCATGCCGACACGGTTCATCTCCGCGACGAGGTCGCGTCCGTAGCCGGTGAGGCCGGTGTCGTCGGTGTCGAGGCATCCGCAGCCTGCCGCGTTGGCCCAGTTGTACGACGGAAGCATCGATCTGACACCGAGGCGGTGGAAGTGCGCGACGTTGTCGAGGTCGCCTTCCAGCGGACCGGAATCCTCCAGGTCGAAGGCGAGCGTGATCAGATTGCCGTCGGGCACCTCGTCGACCATTCGAAATCGACCGTCCGACAGCGCTTTACGACGGAAATCCTCGGCCAACGCCGTCGCGACGGCATACGAATGCGGCGAGAACCCGACGTTCACCGACACGTACGAACCGAGCGGATACCGTGCGACCTCCGCGATGTCTGCGCCAGTTCCATCCGACGACGCCGAGACGAGCGGAAGGCAACAGTGCTGCTCCCACAGAATCATTTCCCGCGAAGTCATACGGATGCTCCCCCTTTCACGATCAACACCACCGATACCAGACCGAGGACCAGGCACACGATCACAGCACTGTGCTGCACGAGCCATTCTCGCCAGGACTGCTGGACGGCAGCGGAGTTGCGGTCCGACCTCGCCAGCACCACCAGAGGAGTGACGACCCCGAGCGTCGCGACCACGACCCACACCACCGCAGCGGCGACGGCTTCTGCGCCGTGCAATTCCCACAGCGACAGTTCGGCCACCGCCACCGTCACCAGCATGTAATTGGGCACCCACAAGCCCAGCACGAACGCCGCGATCACCGACAGCCGATCGAGTCCTCTCAGCCACTTCGGTGTCTGCCCCGCCGTGCGCCGCCCACGGATCCACAGAACCAGGACGAACAACGCCAGAACGAGGCCGACGGCGAGCTCGAACCAGGAAAGGGCGTGAGACGTCGACTTCGTCCGCGGCCCCGGCGGCAGCAGAGTTGCCGCAAGAACCATCACGAGGGCGAGGGCCAGGACGTACCCGAGGACGTACGCGACAAGCTTTCTCGGACCGTTGTCGGTGGCCGCGAGCAGAAACGCGGGTACCACCGACCACGGCCACACCATGACGACGAGACCCACGAGTGCGAACGTCAGCGCATGGCCGGCCATGACCTACGGACAGTACTCGCAGACGGTAGAAATAGGGCATGAGCAACGCGATCGATCCGTACCTCTGGCTCGAAGAAGTCACCGCCGACGAGGCCCTCGACTGGGTCCGCACCCGCAACGCCGCGACCACCGCAGCACTCGCCGGAGACGAGTTCGACGCCACCGAAGCACGGATCCTCGAGGTCCTGGACACCGACGCGCGGATTCCGTACGCACGCCGACGCGGTGAGTACCTCTACAACTTCTGGCGCGACGCATCTCACGTCCGAGGTATCTGGCGTCGCACGACGATGGACGAATATCGCAAGGACGAGCCCGCGTGGGACGTTCTCCTCGATCTCGACGCCGTGGCCGCCGCGGAGAGCGAGAACTGGGTGTGGAGCGGCGCACAGGTTCTGCGTCCCGATCAGAAGATCGCGCTGGTGACGATGTCCCGGGGCGGCGCCGACGCCACCGTCGTGCGCGAGTTCGATCTGGAGTCGAGGACTTTTCGCGACGACGGGTTCTTCGTTCCGGAAGCCAAGACCGACGTCGGGTACATGGACGCGGACACCGTCTACGTCGGAACCGATTTCGGCGACGGTTCCCTGACCGACTCGGGCTATCCGCGGATCGCCAAGCGCTGGCACCGTGGCACTCCCCTGGCCGAGGCGACGACGGTCTTCGAGGGCGAGGCGTCGGACATCTCGATCTCGGCGTGGCACGACAGGACGCCCGGTTTCGAACGCGACTTCGTTCAGCGAGCCACCGACTTCTACAACGCGGAGCTGTACCTCCTCGAGGGGGACGCACTCACGCTTGTCGAGACCCCGACCGACGCAACCACTTCGGTGCACAAGCAGTGGCTTCTGATCCGCACGATGACCGAGTGGACCGTCGGCGACGTGACGTACCCGTCGGGCGCCCTGCTCGCGACGAACTTCGACGACTTCGTCGGTGGCAGCCGCGACATCACGGTCCTCTTCCGGCCCGACGCCCATCGGTCGCTGCACCAGTGGGCGTGGACCGAGAACCACCTGCTCGTCGTCACCCTCGTCGACGTCGCCACCGAAATCGGCATCTACACCCCGAGCGCCGACGGATGGAGCGACACGCCACTCACCGGCCTGCCGGAACTGACGTCGATCGAGATCGTCGGCACCGACGGCGAAGAGAACGGCGACGAGTTCTTCCTGTCGTCGAGCGGATATCTCACTCCCGCCACGCTGCTGTTCGGAACGGTCGGCGGCGGCGTCGAGGCACTCAAGCAAGCGCCGTCGTTCTTCGACACCGAAGGACTCACCGTCGCACAGCATTTCGCGACCTCACTCGACGGGACCGCGATCCCGTACTTCGTCGTCCGGAAGGAGCCCGCCGACGACTCCCCGGCCCCGACCCTGCTCTACGGCTACGGCGGCTTCGAGATCTCGCTGACCCCGTCGTACAGCGGAGCGACCGGGTCGGCCTGGCTGGAGAAGGGCGGCACCTACGTCGTCGCCAACATCCGTGGCGGCGGTGAGTACGGGCCGGACTGGCACACACAGGTTCTCCGCGCGGGGCGCCACAAGGTGCACGAGGACTTCGCCGCCGTGGCCCGCGACCTCGTCGACCGGGGAATCACGACGCCGAGTCAGCTGGGTGCACAGGGCGGAAGCAACGGCGGCCTGCTGATGGGCATCATGGTCACCAAGTACCCCGAGTTGTTCGGTGCGATCGTCTGCCAGGTTCCGCTTCTCGACATGAAGCGCTACCACCTGCTGCTGGCCGGGGCGTCGTGGGTCGCGGAGTACGGAAACCCCGACGACCCGGACGAGTGGGCGTTCATCTCCGAGTACTCGCCGTACCAGAACGTCGTCGGGCCTGCAGAGAAAACGTACCCGCCCATCCTGATCGCGACCTCCACCCGCGACGACCGAGTCCATCCGGGTCATGCTCGCAAGATGGCGGCTCGGCTCGAAGAAACAGGGCACACCGTCCGCTACTTCGAGAACATCGAAGGCGGGCACGGCGGCGCAGCCGACAACGCGCAACTCGCATTCAAGACCGCGCTGACGTACCGATTCCTGTGGAACACCCTCAGCGACTGAACCAAGCCTCGATCTCCGCGACGACGGTCGCCGGCTGCCGGATCCATTCGTTGTGTCCGCGCGGCGACGAGAGGTGCCGCGTGGTGACCTCCGCGCGCGGAAACTTCTTCAACAGGTTGGCCATGGACGCGCGCGGTGCAAGATCGTCGCCGGCGAGCGTCACCGCGAGGATGGGAAGCGTCAACCGGGCAATGCGTTCCTCGTAGTCGATGTCCGCGCCGGTCGGTTCGATCCGACCGGTGCGGGCGAACCTCGACCAGTCCTCGATGAGCACCTTCGACTGGCGCCCGAACCCGCCGACGTCGATGCGATCACCCGGCCAGAACCCGGCGATGTTGCTGGTCAACGACATCGCCGCTGCCCCGAGGAACAGCGACGCCCCGCGGGCCACACCGAACCCGCGATGGAACGGCGATCCGGATGCAACGAGGATCAACCCACCGAGCCGCCCCCGGATTCTCGACGCATAGAGGGAGCTGAGCTGGCCACCCATGCTGTGACCGAGCGCGTACGGCGTGGCGTCGGGAAACCGTTCCCGAACCACCTCGAAGATTGCGGGAAAATCCACCGAGACGAGTTCCTGATAGCCGTACGTGCTGACTCCGCTCGGCTTCGGTCGGCTGTCCCCCTGGCCGCGAAGGTCGGCCGTCGCCACATGGAAACCCCGCTCCGTCAGAGCCTGCGCGAACAGCGCGTAGTACCCGCCCGGAATGCCGAGGCCGGGCAGCACGACGATGACCGGCAGGTCGGACCTCGGAGTCTCGGCCTCGAACAAGCGAACCGGGACGCTCGTCCCGTCGGGCATCTGAATCGGCACTGTCTCCACGCCGACACCTTAGGCCCCGGACAGTCGAACAGCCGGCTCGCGTGACGCGAGCCGGCTGTTCGTGTACCTCGACGCGTGGGTCAGCCGCCCAGCAGTCCTCCGAGCAGTCCACCGATCACCGTGAGCAGCCCACCGTCGGTGTCGGCGCCTTCGGAGCTTCCGGCGCTACCGGTGGCGAGGAGGGAAAGAAGTGCAGCAAGCATGAGGATCTCCTTGAGGGGGAAGGCCATGCCACGAATGGGCGGGCTGAGGAAAGTTCTATCAACCAGGATGGCCGTGAGGAAAGCGAAGAGATCGCAATTGCGTCGTTCGAATGAATGTTTACCGGATCAAATAATTCGAACGACACTCGAAACCTTCATCAGGACTTTTATGCACGGAAGGCGAGGCCGGGAAGGCCGAAAAAGACGTCAGCCCGAACCGGGTCACGGTTCGGGCTGACGTCGAGGTTCGCGTGGACCGCGGTGTGCGGTCGGTGGATCAGCTGACGGGAGGCGTGCCAGGAATGGTTGCCTCGCTCGATCCGCTGTCCGAGCTGCCCGTGGAGAGGAGGGCCAGGAGGCCGAGAAGTTCGGAAAGTTCGATCTTGTTCGACGGCTTGATGGACATCCTTTGAGCTCCTTCGATTCGAGGTCAGGTACTCGGAATGTGAAAGTTACGAAACGATCACTTCCGAATACATTCCTACCAACCGAATATCGAATTGGCTACAGCCGCAACGATAAAAAACCGAATGCATTCAAATCGACAGTAAACAGGAATCTTGTTTTCACTGATAACTATCGAATCACCGCGGCCCCCGACACCGCGTGTGATTCAACCGATCAGGCTGCGCTGCCCGAGGTCAGAACGCCGACGATCTGATCGACGATGGCGTCGACGATGCCGTCGTACACGCCGCTGACGATGTCACCGATGAAGCCTGCTGCAGAACCCATGAGATCTCCTTGAATTTGGAAACGAGCCGATCGATCACGACCCATGTACGTTTTTACCGCATTAACGGGCGGTCTCGGCTCCGACCCCGTTAAATCCAGAAACAAACTTGGTAACGCCTCGGCACCGTAACAGCTCGATTACTTGTTTGACCTGGCGCTTTCACTCGCCGATCACGTCGCGAGCCCGGCCGACGAGCAAGGGGTCGGTTTCGCCGACGATTTCGGGATCCTTGTTGGCGTAGTCGTATTTGTTGAGGATGAACCGCATCGCGTTGATCCGAGCGCGCTTCTTGTCGTTGCTCTTGACGACGGTCCACGGTGCGACGTCGGTGTCGGTGGCCCTGAAGTTCTCTTCCTTCGCAGCGGTGTACGCATCCCATTTGTCCAACGACGCGAGATCCATCGGCGAGAGCTTCCACTGGCGAACGGGATCGACCTGACGGATGGCGAACCGAGTGCGCTGCTCGAGCTGCGACACAGAGAACCAGAACTTGGTGAGACTGACCCCGTCGTCGACGAGCATCTGCTCGAACAGCGGTGCCTGACGGACGAATCGAGCGTGCTGGTCCTCGGTGCAGAAGCCCATGACGCGCTCGACGCCTGCACGGTTGTACCAGGACCGGTCGAACATCACGATCTCGCCCGCGGCAGGCAGATGCTGAATGTACCTCTGGAAGTACCACTCCGTGGACTCCCGAATCGACGGCTTCTCCAGCGCGACGACGCGTGCGCCTCGGGGATTCATGTGCTCCATGAATCGCTTGATGGTGCCGCCCTTGCCCGCGGCGTCGCGTCCCTCGAAGACGATGACGTGACGCTGGCCGGTGTCCTTGATCCACATCTGCAGCTTCAGCAGCTCGATCTGCAACAACCGCTTCTGGAGGTCGTACTCGGCCCGCGTCATCCGCTCCGAGTACGGGTAGTCCTCACGCCAGGTGTCGACGATCCGACCGTCGGGGACGGTCAGGAGAACGGGATCGTCGTCGTCGTTGTCGTCCACGACGAACCCGGAGGTGTCCGTCAGGTCGACCGCCGTGGCCAGGTCGCCGAGGAGGCTGAAATCTTGCGTCATGACCGCAGAAGCTAGCCGGATACGGAAACGAACCGGTGACACTTCGGTGAACGACAGACGCGGTTCACCCCGAGAACGGCGGGCATGCGCTACGAATCAGGGTCGAGATGGGGGTTGTTCCCGATGCGCCGGGGCCCTGACGTCGCGCAGACTTCGTGTCATGACTTACACCAACGCCCCCAAGGAATTCGTTCGCTCCGACTCGCAGAAGATGATCGCCGGTGTGTGCGGCGGTGTCGCCGAATACTTCGAGATCGACCCGAACCTCGTCCGAGTACTCACCGTCATCGGTGCGTTCGTCTCCGCCGGCACCGTCGCCCTCGTGTACCTCGCAGCGTGGATGCTGATGCCCCAGCGCTGACCCCTCACCGGTACCGAGGTCAGTGCACCAGCCAGCCGCACGGCGCGGCGAGTTCGTCGGCCTCGTCAGGCCCCATCGAGCCCGGTGCGTACGACTTGACCTCGGGAGGATCGTTCAGCAGCGGCGCCGCGACCTCCCACACGTGAGCCAAGCCGTCGGGCCGGGTGAACAGCGACCGGTCTCCGTTCAGCACGTCGAGGATCAGACGTGAGTAGGGGGACAACGGTTCGGCATCAGGCACCGACGGCAGCGGCAGGGACAGGTGGCCGACGGACAGGTCGAAGTCCGGGCCCGGCTCCTTCACCGTCATCGCGACGTCGATCGCGCCGTTGCCGGACAGGTCGAAGGACAACACCGCACCGTCGCGGGGAAGATCTTTCAGCGGGCTGTTCGCCGGAGTCCTGAACACCAGCGACACACGCTGGGCCCCGACCCCGAGCATCTTTCCGGTGCGGAGCAGGAACGGGACACCGCGCCATCGGTCGGTGTCCACCCACAGCGTCGCGGCGACGAACGTGTCCACGACGGAATCCTCGGCCACGCCCTCCACGTCGCGGTACCCGTCGTACTGGCCGAGAACCACCTCGGACGTGTCGATCGGCCTGAAACACCCGATGACGGATTCACGCGCGGACTGCAGGTCCTCCGCGTCGAGCGTCGCGGGGGGCTCCATCGCGACCTCCGCAGCAACCTGGAACAAGTGCGTCACCAGCATGTCCAACACGGCACCGGTGCTGTCGTAGAACTCGGCGCGGTCGTCGATGTTCAGCGTCTCCGGTACGTCGATCTGAACCTGCTCGACGTGCTCGGAGTTCCAGATCCCGTCGATCATGCCGTTCGCGAATCTCAGCACGTGCAAGTTCTGCGTCGCTTCCTTGCCCAGGAAGTGATCGATCCGGTAGATCTGCTTCTCGTCCAATACGTCGTGCACGGCCTTGTCGAGCTGCTCGAATGCCTTCTGCGACGTGCCGAACGGCTTCTCGTACACCACCCGTGCGCCGTCGGCGAGGCCGTGCGCACCCAGCGCGGCCGTGTAGTCCTCGAACGTGCTCGGCGGCAGTGCGATGTAGTGCACCAGCTGCGCGTCGCCGATGTCCTCACGAGCCTTCGCGACGACGTCGACAAGATCTCCCGGATCGTCCACGGTGAACCCGTTGCCTGCGAACCGGATTCGCTCGGAGAACGAATCCCAGTCGTCCGCCCCGGAGCCGAACTCCTCGAGCGCACTGCGCACGTGATCCCGGAACTCGTCGTCGGACGTGTCGTGCCTGCCGTTGCCGACGAGAAGCCACTCCTCCGGGAGCAGTCCTTCGACATGGAGTTGATGGAACGACGGCAGAACCATGCGCTTGGCAAGGTCGCCTGTCGCACCGAACAGGACGAAGATCGTGGGTTGCTGCGAATCGGAACGCGTGGACGCCATGAATCCATCATGCACCCAGAACAACGCCGCAGGGTTACAGTCGGTGTGATGGGAAGATCACGGTTTCACGGTGAGATATTCGGAGTAGGTACCTCGTCGGGCGTACGCATCGTCGTCGGGCACTGGACCCGATCTCCGCTCGGAGAATTCACCGACGTCATGATCCAGTTCTCCGGCGGCCACCGCCTTCTGCTCGCACCGGACGAAGATGTGCGCGAATTCGTCACCGCGACATACACGTTCGACGACGTATCAATGACCCCGGTCGGCTTCACACGAGTCGGCGACACGGTGAGCGTGAACACCGACGACCTTCGACTCACTCTGAGAACGGGACGCTCCACCGCACTCGGCACCCTCCTCGCGATGGTCCCGTCCACGATCTCCACGGCACCGTGGTTCTGCCGCATCTCCGATCCCATCGCACGGGTGGTCCTCCGAGGTGTACGCACCCGCGGCAGTGCAGGGAACGACAGGCGCGAGTACTACGGCGCGAAGCACCAACACCGAATTCTCAGCGCCACCGCATCCTGGCGCGGCGAAGACCTCGGCCACCTCACACCCGTCACGCCCCCGGTCACCTTCGGGTTCGGCAGTACCCCGGCGGCACCGTCGGTCACCTCGATCACGACGACCATCGACACGCCCTAGGCCAGCACGGCACCGGCGTCGGACAGTTCTTTCAGGGCGGTCTCGGAGGACTCCGGCGCGACCCCTGCAACGAACTCGGTCAGAATCCGAACAGCCAATCCATGGTGGATCGCGTCCAGGGCGGATGCCCGCACGCAGTAGTCGGTCGCGATCCCGACGACGTCGATGTCGGTGACCTCGTTGGCATCCAGCACGTCCCGCAGCGCAGTGCCGTCCTCGGTGCTGCCCTCGAACGCGGAGTAGGACGGCTCACCCTGCCCCTTCAGAACATGCACGTCGACCGAGTCCGTCGCGAACTCCGGGTGATACGCGGCGCCGGCGGTGCCCGCAACACAGTGCACCGGCCACGTCGTCACGAAGTCGGGCTGCTCGTCGGTGGCGAAGTGGCCGCCGTTGTCACTGTCCGCGTCGTGCCAGTCCCGCGATGCGACGATGACGTCGTACGCGTCGCCCTGCCGCGCGAGAAGCCCGCTGATCCGACGCGCGACATCGGCACCGCCCACGACTCCCAGAGCACCGCCTTCGGTGAAATCGTTCTGAACATCGACTACCAACAATGCACGTGTCATGGCCCCCAGTATCCTCGCCGGTGTGAGTGCCACAGGTCGGAGTGCCACAGTGTCCGAGTTGGTCTGCTACCCGGTCAAGGGTTGTGCCGGGCAGTCACTCGACACCGCACGAATGACGGTTCGCGGGATCGACCACGATCGAGAATTCATGATCGTCGACGACGACTTCTCGTTCCGCAGCCAACGCAGCGACCCCGTCCTCGCCGTGGTGACGCCGTCGATCGACGGCGACCAACTGACGCTCACGCACGAAGAATTCGGGTCGGTCACCTGCACGATCGATCGACGGTCACAGCCGATCGACGTCACCATGTTCCGTGCGCCGTTCCTCGGCATCGATCAGGGCGACGACGTCGCGTCGTGGTTGAGCGACGTCGTCGGCGAGGCGTCGCGGCTGGTTGCCGTCCCCTCCGACTTTCACCGCGTCACCGACGGAATCACCCCAGGGACAGCGGCATTCGCGGACAGCTCCGCCGTTCACATCCTCTCGGAGTCCACCCTGGACGGATTGAACACCCGGATGGACGCGCCGCTTCCGATGAATCGATTCCGGCCGAACATCGTCGTCACCGGCTGGGACGACCCCCACACCGAAGATCTTGTCCGCGACATCTCGATCGGAGAGACAGAGCTCGCCTACACCAAACTCGCGATCCGCTGCCCCGTCACCACCGTCGACCAGGCGCGCGGAGTGCGAGACGGACGCGAACCACTGAAAACCCTCGGCACGTACCGCAAGGCAAGGCAGAAGGGCGTTGCCTTCGGCGCGAAATTCAGCGTGGTCGACGGCGGCACACTGTCCGTCGGAGACACCGTGAACGTCACGACCTGGGGCGAGTCGGAGCTGTAGCGATCTGTACCGCAAGCACCACCCGCGCCTGGCCTGCGCGTAGCAACGGCGAGAACACGGCCCCGGCGTCCACGAGATCCGCTCCGCCGCCGCCACCGCCGTACGTGGGCTCGATGGTCCCGACGGGCACGCGAGTGGTGACGACGACCGGTACACCCGCGCTCTTCACCGCCGCCACGACGGACGGATTGGTGTTCCCGGACCCGGTGGCCTCGAGCACGATGCCCTGGGCGCCCGCGGAGACGAAGGCGTCGATGGCCACCGCGTCGGCGCCGGGGTACAGCGCCACGATGTCCACGCGGACACCGGAGATCGGAGTCCGAGGCACGACATCGCGCGGCTCACCGGAGCTGACGAATGCGTCGAGTTCCGTTGTGTGCCACTTGGACAGTCCCCGCGCAGGCAGCGTCCGTCCACCGAACACGACGAGTACACCGCGGCCACGGTTCGCCTCGTCGAGAACGGCGTCGACGGCCGCGGCGACGTTGCCCGGACCGTCCGCGTCCGCGTGGTCGGACGTGCGCTGTGCACCGGTGAACACCACGGGCCTCGGGTCACCGTGGAACAGATCCACCAACAGCGAGGATTCTTCCATCGTGTCCGTGCCGTGCAGCACCACCACACCCAGGCAGGCCGGGTCGTCGAGCTCGTCGAACACGGCGTCGACGATGCGGTCCAGGTCCGCGAAGTCGAACGCCGAGCTGTCCTTGGACATCAGGGTGCGGACCCGTACTTCGCCCGGCAGGTCGAAACCCACGGAGCCGGGCCTCGAGATGCCGTCCTCGTCGCGGCTGCTCCCGATGGTTCCGCCTGTTGTCAGCAGGGCAATGTGGGACAAGCCGTCATCCCTCTCGTTCTTCGGCCACTGCGGCAATCCGGTTGCGGCACAGGAACCATCCGCCGACGAGCAACGGTGCGATGATCAGGATCGACGCGATGGTCCAGGTACCGACCGGCTTGTCGAACGCCATCAGAATCAACACGGCGAGGAGGAAGACCAACGTCGCGATACCGGTGTAGGGAGCGCCGAACATCCGGAACTTCGGCCGGGCGAGGTCTCCCGAGCGAGAGCGCGACCACAGCTTCAGTTGACACAGAATGATCACCGCCCATGCGCTGATGATACCGAGGGCCGCGAAGTTCAACACGATCTCGAACGCCTGTGCCGGTACTGCAGCGTTGAGTCCGACGCCGGCGAGCGCCACCAACGCTGTCAGAGCGATTCCGCCGTAGGGAACTCCGGCCTTGTTCATCCGAGCCGCGAACTTCGGTGCGGATCCGGCGACGGCCATCGAGTGGAGGATGCGGCCCGTCGAATACAGCCCGGCGTTCAGCGAGGACAGTGCTGCGGTGAGCACCACGAGGTTCATGATGGCGTCGGCGCCTTGCACGTCGATCGCGCCGAAGAACGTGACGAACGGACTTTCCCCGGCGTGATATGCGCTGTACGGCAACAGAAGCGACAGCAGTAGCACCGAACCCACGTAGAACACCAGGATCCGAACGATCACCGTGTTGATCGCCTTGGGTATGACCTTCTCCGGGTTCGCGGTCTCTCCCGCCGCGGTGCCGACGAGCTCGATCGACGCATACGCGAACACGACGCCCTGCACCACGACGATCGCGGGCAGCAGCCCGTTGGGGATCAGTCCGCCGTTGTCGGTGATGACCGACAAGCCGGGAGCCTGACCGTCGATGGGAGTTCCGAAGATGACGTAGTACACGCCGACGACCAGGAAGGTGACCAAGGCGAGAACCTTGATGAGCGCGAACCAGAACTCGAGCTCTCCGAAGACCTTGACCGACACCAGATTCAGACCGAGTACGAGAACCAGGCCGATCAGCGCGAAGACCCACTGATCCACATCTCCGAGTGGCGCCCAGTACTTCTTGAAGAAATTCATGTACAGCGCAACCGCTGTCACGTCGACCACGGCCGTCATGGCCCAGTTCATCCAGTACAGCCAGCCGGCCGCGAACGCCATCTTCTCCCCGAAGAATTCGCGTGCGTAGGACACGAAGCTTCCCGACGACGGTCGGTGCATCACCAGTTCGCCGAGCGCGCGGAGGATCAGGAAAGCGAAGAATCCGCAGAGGGCATAGACGAGCACCAGGGCCGGACCGGAGTCGTGCAACCGTCCGCCTGCGCCCATGAAGAGGCCGGTTCCGATTGCACCTCCGATGGCGATCATCTGAATCTGTCTCGGTACCAGAGCTTTACGGTATCCGAGGTCTTCCGAATGTCGAGTGTCGACTGTCATGTGCGGCTACCTTGTCGAAGTTTCGGGGGCATCGGCGTGCGGTGCAGGCGCGACGCGGAGATTGGCGAGATGTTGCGGGCTGAGCAGACGATCCAGTTCTTCACGGGCCAGTAGCTTCTTCTCGAGCACGAGGTCGACGACATTGCGGCCACTGACCAACGCCTCCTGGGCGATCGTCGTGGACTCGGCGTAACCGAGGTACGGGCTCAGCGCGGTGACGAGACCGATGGAGTTCTCCACACGCGCGCGCAGCAGATCGGCGTTGGCGGTGATGCCGTCCACGCATCGGGTCGCGACGGTACGGCAGGCTGCGCCGAGATGGGCCATGCCTTCGGACAGCGACTTCACGATGATCGGTTCGAAGGCGTTGAGCTGCAGTTGCCCTGCCTCGGCGGCCATGGTGATGGTGACGTCGTGGCCGATCACCTCGTAGGCCACTTGGTTGAGCACCTCGGGAATCACCGGGTTGACCTTGCCCGGCATGATCGACGAACCCGCCTGCATCGGAGGCAGATTGATCTCGTTCAGGCCGGCCCGAGGACCCGAGGACAGCAGCCGCAGGTCGTTGCAGATCTTGGACAGCTTCACCGCGATCCGCTTGAGCACACCCGACAGGTGCACGAACTGACCCACGTCCTGCGTCGCCTCGATCAGATCGGTCGCCGTGACCAGCGGAAGTCCTGTCTTGGTGCGCAGATGCTCGCACGCAGCCGCGGTGTATCCGTCGGGCGCGTTGAGACCGGTACCGATGGCCGTTGCACCGAGATTGATCTCGTGCACCAGCAGCGCGGCTTCCTCCAGCCGCGAGCAGTCCTCGTCGATCATGATCGCGTACGTTCCGAACTCCTGACCGAGAGTCATCGGCACCGCGTCCTGCAACTGCGTACGTCCCATCTTCACGACGGTGGCGAACTCGGATGCCTTGCGGCGGAACGCGTCGCGCAGGAATTTCATGGACTCGATCAGCTCGTGCGCCGCGTAGATCGTCGCGATGTTCACGGCCGTCGGGTACACGTCGTTGGTGGACTGACTTGCGTTGACGTGCTCGTTGGGGTGCAGGTGGCTGTAGTCACCGTGCGCATGACCGAGGATCTCGAGCGCACGGTTGGCGATCACCTCGTTGGCGTTCATGTTGGTCGAGGTGCCCGCGCCGCCCTGAACGACATCCACGACGAACTCGTCGTGCCACTGCCCGCCCAGAATCTCGTCGCATGCCCGACGGATCGCGTCGCTTCGGGTGGCGTCGAGAATCCCCAGATCCTCGTTGGCAGAGGCCGCGGCCCACTTCACGGCGGCCAGGCCGCGGATCAGATGAGCGTTGGTACCGATCGAACGGCCCGTGATGGGGAAGTTCTCCAGGGCGCGCAGGGTGTGTATGCCCCAGTACGCCTCCGCGGGTATCTCGCGTTCACCGAGAAGGTCCTTCTCGATTCGAGTCTCCACCACGTCCTGCTCCTTCTGATGTCCGGCTGTCCGGCTGTCTGACAGGTTAAAGTGTGAACCAAGACACGTCCGCCCGTCAACCGTCACCTTGACTCGCCCGCCGCAGGAAGAGGACTATTCAGACATGAACCTGTCGGACAGCTGGGCGGTCAGTCAGCCGACCGCAACGAGACTGAGCGCGGCAGAAGCCGTCTTCGCCGACATCCGCGACGCAATCGTCGCCGGCCACATCGCCATCGGCGAACGACTCCCCGCCGAGAGCGCACTGGCCACCCGATACGCCGTCAGCCGATCCGTGATCCGCGAGGCACTTCGATCGTGCAATGCACTCGGACTCACCGAAACCAAAACGGGTCGAGGCACTTTCGTCACCCGAGATCGCGTCACCGGCGATCTCGACATCGGCAACTACGACGCCCGCGAACTGATGGAAGCCCGCCCCCACGTCGAAATCCCGTCGGCTGGCTGGGCAGCCGAGCGCCGCACCGACGAAGACCTGGCCGTCCTCGAAGGGCTCACCGACGAAATGCGAAGCGAGGACGACCACCACGCCTGGGTACTGCTCGACGGCCAATTCCACACCGCCATCGCCCGAGCCAGCAAGAACCGCGTCTTCGAAGCGATCATCGTCGACATCCGCGGCGCGCTCACCCGTCAGTCCGAGACCCTCAACCTCGTCGCCCGACGCCAGCAGAAATCCAACGTCGAGCACGACCTCATCGTCGAGGGCATCCGATCCGGCAGCTACGAGGAAGCCGCCGAAGCCATGGCCGCGCACCTCGACGCCGTCCGGGGCGCCGTGGAATCGCTCCGCCGTTAGCTCCAGCTCTCGTTCCAGTCACGCGCGAACATGAACGCGCCCTCGGTTCCCCAGCACGTGATGCCGAACATCTCGTCGGACTCGCACACCACACCGACCGCGGACAACACCTGACCGTACTCGAGCACTCGAGGTTCGTCGGCCGTGTAGATCCCTTGCGTCGTGCAGATGTGTTGCGTCCCGCCGTCGTTCACTCGCACTGCGTACTTGTCGTTCTCGGCATTGGTGCATGTGCGGCCTTCGAACGGCGCGACACTCGTCTTGGCCTGACAACCGACCTGGCCTGCGGGTGATCCCCCGGCCCAGATCCCGCACTGAATATTTCCCGACGGGGTGGTGAAGTTGTACCGGCCGAGATCGGTCGCGAACAGTGCCGGGTCGACATTGCCGGAATCCAGGCTCGGTCGGGGCTGATTCCACGGGAACAGATCCGACGCTTCCTCCGGGGCAGGCGCCGTGGGAACGATGACGATCTCCTGCTCGGGCTGCGCAGGTCCGGACGGCGGCTGATCGGACGTCGGCTGGTCGGACGTCGGCTGTTCCGACGTCGACTGGGGCGCTACGCTCGTCGTTTCCGACGCTGCAGCGCCATCCGGCTCCTCGCTACTGCAGCCGCTCACGGCCAGAACAGCAGCCACAGCGGCAACGACGACGGCAGACCGTGCGGCGATCATGAACACTCCTCGTCCCAAGACAACCGGGCGCCGTCTCGTCTACCCGTCCTATCGGTCTGCTTTACGAAGCCATTAACCGATCACGGATAACGATGACGACTCGAATCGGTTACTCCTCGGGTTCCGTCAGCCCTTCCCGCTCGTCCCGCTCCGCCCATTCCAGCAACGGATCGAGCGAGAACACCGCCTCGTCGATGCCGTCGTGCAGGTCGCCGAGTTTCGCGAACCGCTCCGGCACCGTGAAGATCGTGAAGTCACGCGGATCGACGTCCGGCACCTCGTTCCAGGAAATCGGCGTCGACACCGTCGCTTGCTGATTGCCTCGCACCGAGTAGGCGCTGGCAATGGTGTGGTCCCGCGCGTTCTGGTTGTAGTCGACGAACAGCTTCGTCGGATCGCGGTCCTTGCGCCACCACACCGTCGTCACGTCGTCGGGGGCGCGGCGTTCCACCTCACGGGCGAACGCGAGCGCAGCGCGTCGAACATCCTTGAATCCGTACTCCGGCGCAATCCGCACGTAGATGTGAAGCCCATGTCCGCCAGATGTTTTCGGCCAGCCCGTCGCACCCAGGTCTTCGAGGACCTCGGCGGCGACGCCGGCGACTCGGCGAACCCGATCGAACGGGCAGTCCGGCATGGGATCGAGATCGATGCGCCACTCGTCGGGCATCTCCACGTCCGCGCGCCTGGAGTTCCAGGGGTGGAACTCCACCGTCGACATCTGCACAGCCCACACGACGTGCGCCAGCTCGGTGACGCACAGTTCGTCGGCGGTTCGGTTGTAGCGCGGGAACGTCACGCGCACGGTCTCGAGCCAGTCCGGGGCGCCGTTCGGCACACGCTTCTGGTGAACCTTGTCGCCCGCCAGACCCTTCGGGAACCGATGCATCATGCACGGCCGCTCCCGTAGAGCACGGACGATGCCATCGCCGACGCCGAGGTAGTAGTTCACCAGATCGAGCTTGGTGGCCCCGCTCTCGGGGAAATACACCCGGTCGGGGTTGGAGACACGCACGATGCGCTCCCCCACCTCGAGTTCGATCGCCTCCGACGCTGCTGCCATTCCACGAGCCTAGACATCCAGGGCCGGACTGCACACAAACCGCCGCCCGACGCCACATCCGGCCCTGCGAACCCGATTTGTGTGCATCCAGGGCACACGTACACCCAGGGCACATGTACACCCGGGCCTCCGCGAGCACGAAAAAGCCCGACCCCACCGAAGTGGAGTCGGGCCTGTTCGAGAGAGACGGACTAGAAGTCCATGCCGCCCATGCCACCGGTCGGGTCGCCTGCGGGCGCTCCGGCCTTCTCGGGCTTGTCGGCGACGACGGCCTCGGTCGTCAGGAACAGAGCCGCGATGGACGCTGCGTTCTGCAGTGCCGAGCGGGTGACCTTGACCGGGTCGTTGATGCCTGCAGCGAGCAGGTCCTCGTACTCGTTGGTCGAGGCGTTGAGGCCGTGACCGGACGGGAGGTTGCGGACCTTCTCTGCGACGACGCCGGGCTCGAGGCCTGCGTTGAACGCGATCTGCTTGAGCGGTGCTTCGAGGGCGACGCGGACGATGTTCACGCCGGTTGCCTCGTCGCCGTCGAGCTTCAGGTTGTCGAGTGCGGGCGAAGCCTGCAGCAGCGCGACGCCACCACCTGCGACGATGCCCTCTTCGACGGCAGCCTTGGCGTTACGCACTGCATCTTCGATGCGGTGCTTGCGCTCCTTGAGCTCGACCTCGGTCGCTGCTCCGGCCTTGATGACTGCAACGCCACCGGCCAGCTTGGCCAGGCGCTCCTGCAGCTTCTCGCGGTCGTAGTCGGAATCGGAGTTCTCGATCTCGGCGCGGATCTGGCTGACGCGTCCGGCGATGGCGTCGGAGTCGCCCGAGCCCTCGACGATGGTGGTCTCGTCCTTGGTGATGACGACCTTGCGTGCCTGACCGAGGAGCTCGAGGCCTGCGGTCTCCAGCGAGAGGCCGACCTCTTCGCTGATGACCTCGCCACCGGTGAGGATGGCGATGTCGGCGAGCTGAGCCTTGCGGCGGTCACCGAAGCCGGGAGCCTTGACGGCAACGGACTTGAAGGTGCCACGGATCTTGTTCACGACGAGGGTGGAGAGAGCTTCGCCCTCGACGTCCTCGGCGATGATGACGAGCGGCTTGCCCGACTGGATGACCTTCTCGAGCAGCGGCAGCAGGTCCTTGACCGTGGAGATCTTGGAGCTGACGAGCAGGATGTACGCGTCTTCGAGGACGGCTTCCTGGCGCTCTGCATCGGTGGCGAAGTACGCCGAGATGTAGCCCTTGTCGAAGCGCATGCCCTCGGTGAGCTCGAGCTGCAGGCCGAAGGTGTTGGACTCCTCGACCGTGATGACGCCTTCCTTGCCGACCTTGTCCATGGCCTCGGCGATGAGCTCGCCGATGGACGGGTCGCCTGCGGAGATACCAGCGGTAGCAGCGATCTGCTCCTTGGTGTCGATCTCCTTGGCGGAAGCGAGCAGCGACTCGGTGACGGCTGCGACAGCCTTCTCGATGCCGCGCTTCAGGCCGAGCGGGTTCGCGCCGGCCGCGACGTTGCGCAGGCCTTCACGAACGAGTGCCTGGGCGAGAACGGTAGCGGTGGTGGTGCCGTCGCCTGCGACGTCGTCGGTCTTCTTGGCGACCTCTTTGACGAGCTCGGCGCCGATCTTCTCGTAGGGATCCTCGAGCTCGATCTCCTTGGCGATGGAGACGCCGTCGTTGGTGATCGTGGGGGCGCCCCACTTCTTCTCGAGCACGACGTTGCGACCCTTGGGGCCCAACGTCACCTTTACTGCGTCGGCGAGGGCGTTGAGGCCTCGCTCGAGGCCACGGCGTGCCTCTTCGTCGAACGCGATGATCTTGGCCATTGCGAAGTGATCCTCCGGATTGGGGGTGACACGCAGAGCGACCGTGTTCAGTCGCTCTTCTGCACTTGCTCGGCCGAGTTCGGTGCCCGCGACGGACGACCAGGGGTGTCGATGATTCCCAGCCTCACCGTCCCGACCTGGCACTCACAAGGCGCGAGTGCCAACTGCATTTCTAGCACTCGACCATGGCGAGTGCAAGGTCGTCACCGAAGTGTTCGCCTACGGCGCAGAAGACCGGCCGAGTCCGACGCCGGGGCGAAGCTCGAGCAGATGCTCACCCTTTCACGCACTGTTTACATGCAGGCGCGTTGTTTACATTGCACGCCTTTCGGCTCGATGCGATCCGGAAATAACGTTCGGAGACAGCAACATTCGCCACTAGCTCATTTCGGACAAAACACCCATACACGCATCGACAGCAAGGATCGTCACATGTCCGATTCGGTCGACACGAAGTACGACAACTCCGCCATGGACCACGAGGAGGAGGGCTACCACAAGGGTCTCAAACCTCGCCAGCTCCAGATGATCGCCATCGGTGGCGCCATCGGCACCGGGCTGTTCCTCGGCGCGGGTGGACGACTCGCCAGCGCAGGCCCCGGCCTGTTCCTCGCCTACGCCCTGTGCGGCATCTTCGTCTTCTTCATCCTCCGCGCCCTCGGCGAACTGGTGCTGCACCGCCCGTCGTCGGGATCGTTCGTCTCGTACGCCCGTGAGTTCTTCGGCGAGAAAGCCGCATTCGTCGCAGGCTGGATGTACTTCCTCAACTGGGCCATGACGGCCATCGTCGACGTGACGGCCATCGCCACCTACATGCACTACTGGGGATCGTTCGAGGTGATCCCGCAGTGGGTCATCGCACTGATCGCGCTCGTGCTGGTCATGAGCCTCAACCTGGTCTCGGTGAAGTGGTTCGGCGAGATGGAGTTCTGGGCCGCGATGATCAAGGTCGTCGCACTCGTGACGTTCCTGATCGTCGGCATCGTCTTCCTCGCCGGACGCATCCCCGTCGGCAGCGAGATGCCCGGCATCAGCCTCATCACCGACAACGGCGGGCTGTTCCCGTCGGGCGCGTGGCCGCTGGTCATCGTCATCTCCGGCGTCGTGTTCGCGTACGCCGCCGTCGAGCTGGTCGGCACCGCCGCCGGTGAGACCGAGAACCCGGCGAAGATCATGCCGCGCGCGATCAACTCGGTGATCGCGCGTATCGCGCTGTTCTACGTCGGCTCGCTCGTCCTGCTGGCGCTATTGCTCCCCTACACGGCATACGCAGCAGGAACATCGCCTTTCGTGACGTTCTTCTCGAGCATCGGTCTCGGCGGCGCGGGCACGATCATGAACATCGTCGTGCTCACTGCTGCTCTGTCCTCACTGAATGCCGGCCTCTACTCGACGGGTCGCATCCTGCGCTCGATGGCCATGAACGGCAGCGCTCCCGAGTTCACCAAGAAGATGACCAAGGGCGGCGTTCCGTTCGGCGGCATTCTGCTCACCTGCTTCATCACGCTGTTCGGCGTCGCACTCAACGCCATCGCCCCGGGTGAGGCCTTCGAGATCGTGCTGAACATGTCCGCCCTCGGCATCATCGCGAGCTGGGCGACGATCGTGCTGTGCCAGATCCAGCTCTACCGCTGGTCCAAGAAGGGCATCCTCGAACGTCCGAAATTCCGTCTGTTCGGCGCCCCGTACACGAGCTACGCGACGCTGGTGTTCCTCTTCGGGGTGCTGGTTCTGATGGCCTTCGACGCCCCGATCGGGTCCTGGACGATCGCCACCCTCGTCGTCATCATCCCGGCACTGATCGGCGGATGGTTCCTGGTGCGGACGAAGGTCCTCGCCGTCGCCGAGGAACGTCTCGGCTACACCGGGCAGTACCCCGTCGTCGCCAACAGACCACTCGACGACGATCCGGACAACTGACGGGCCGGACAATCAGAACCTCCGACGCCACCCGGCCCCGAAGGGCGACTTTCGGGGCGGGGGCTCCGGAGCGGGAGCAGCAAGGGCGTCGGCGACGGCGTTGCTGAGTTCCGTGCACGTCGCGAATCGATCTTCCGGCTTCTTGGCCAGCGCGGTCGCGACGACGCCGTCGAGACCCTTCCGTAGGTCTCGTCGGCGCGCGGTCACCGACGGAGGCGACGCGTTCAGCTGAGCGTCCGTGATCGCGAGCGGCGTCGCGAGGGGATACGGGGGCTTGCCGGTGAGCAATTCCACGAGCGTTGCGCCCAACGCGTAGACATCGGTTCGAGCGGACAGACGCTCACCGCGAAGCAGTTCCGGTGCGGCGTACTGAATGGACGCGAAGACCGACCCTCCTCGCGCCACCGGTCCGGCGTCGAGGAATCGCGCGATCCCCCAGTCCGACACCATCACCTGCTCGAAACCGCCACGCGGTTCGGTACTGATCAGGATGTTCGACGGTTTCACGTCGCGGTGCAGTACGCCCTGAGTGTGGGCGTAGTCCAGACCTTTCGCCACTTCGCTGACGATGCGGGCAGCTCGGTCGACGTCGAGGGCGATCTGGCCGCGTGCGACGAGCCGCGCTGCGCTGTATCCCTCGACGTAGTGCATCGTCATCCACAGTCGACCGCCGAACTCACCGTGGGCGTGCACGGACACGATGTTCGGATGGTGCAGCCGCGCCGCGATCTTCGCCTCCATGACGAATTTCGCCCGGAGCTGCTCGTCTCCCGAGGCGTCCTCGTCGAGAATCTTGAGTGTCTCGCGCCCTTCGACGAGGTAGACCTCACTCATCCCACCCACCCCGAGCAGCCGCTCGACCGTGTACCCGGCGAACGTCCGTCCCGGCGACAGGCGGCCGGTGGTCATGGCGAGATCGACACCGACGGCTCGTCTCGCGCCGATGACCGGGCGAGTGCAACAGTGGCCGCGACCATCGCGACGAGAGCGACCACGAGGACCACACCGCCGCCTCTTCCGGTGGCGAGGTACTCGCCGAGGACCACGAACCCGAGAGCCGACGCCACCACCGGTTCCATCACCGTGGTGGCAGGAAGCGAGGCCTGCAGAGCGCCGGCTTGAAATGCGGACTGCTGCAGGGTGATCGCCGCGACCGCCACGGCTATCAGCGCGTACAACTCGACGGAGGTCAACAGAGGAACGACTCCGCGGCTCACGAGGTGGACCACGCCTTTGGTCAGCACGGCGGCGACGCCGAACAATGCACCCCCGGAGATGCCGAGCAGCAATGCTTTTCGAGGACCGCTCGCCTTACGTGACGCAAGGACGCACAGCGCGACGAACGGTAGTCCGATCAGGCAGACGACGATCCAGTGCCGAGCCTCGGCCCTCTCCACTCCGGGCTTCGGGTCCCCGACCACGACGAGAATCGCCACCGAGGCGGTCAGTGCTGCGGCCCACATCCACTCGGCGGCGGAGATCGTCCGATGCGCAAACCGTGCGCCGAGCGGAAGCGCGAACAGCAACGACAGCACCAGCAGAGGCTGGACCAGCAGCAGCGATCCCATCCCGAGCGCGGCCGCCTGGAGCGCGTAGCCGAGGATCCCGACGACGGTCCCCACCCACCAGATCGGCTGCTTGACCAGCGACCCGATGGGCCCCAATGCACCGTTGGACTCCACCGGGACCTGCGCTGCCGTGCGCTGCCGAACCACTGTCCCGACTGCGATGCACAGCGCTGCACCGAGTGCGAGGACCACCACCGTCGTTGTTTGCGGCACGACGAAACATTAACGGCAGATCGCCACGTCAGCGAGTTCTCGGTCGAACGCCGAATTCGCTCGAGTCGAACAGGTCGGTTATCGTGTTTACCGGCACTTGACCAATAGAACGCATAAGTAAGAGAAACGACATGTGGTCGGCCCGGTCTCGACTGCATCGGTAGCCGCCCATGATTCGGATACGAAAATCGTGAGGACGGAAGACTCGACGTGAATCTGGACAAGAAGCCCAACGCGGTGAAGGAAGCGTGGGACGGGCTTCGAAAGCCCGTCTTCATCCCCGCCTCCATCGTCATCTTCGTGATGATCGCCTTCGCCGTGATCTATTCCAGCACTGCTGCCGACGCGTTCTCGACGCTGAATTCGGCGATCACCGACGGCGTCGGCTGGTGGTACATACTCGCGACGACAGGATTCGTCGTCTTCGCCGTGTACTGCGGTGTCAGCCGCGTCGGAAACATCCGACTCGGACGCGACGACGAGAAGCCCGAGTTCGGGGTGCTGTCCTGGTTCGCGATGCTGTTCAGCGCGGGCATGGGCATCGGCCTCGTCTTCTACGGTGTCGCCGAGCCCCTGTCGCACTACGTCGTTCCACCGGAGGCCGGTGGAGTGGCCGGGTCGACGGACGCCGCAGCGAATCAGGCCATGGAACTGACACTGTTCCACTGGGGCCTGCACGCGTGGGCGATCTACGTGGTCGTCGGCCTCGGCCTGGCGTACATGACCTACCGCAAGGGCCGGCCGTTGTCGGTGCGTTGGCTGCTCGAGCCGTTGCTGGGGCGTAAGCGGATCGAAGGCGGTATCGGCCATGCCATCGATGCGGTCGCGATCATCGGAACACTGTTCGGCGTCGCGACGTCCCTCGGCTTCGGCGTTCAGCAGATCTCGGCCGGCCTCGAGTACCTGGGCTGGGTCGACACCAGCAACTGGGTCACCGTCCTGCTCATCGCAGGCATCACCGGCATCGCCACGTACTCGGTGGTCTCCGGCGTCAAGCGTGGCCTGAAGTGGCTGTCCAACATCAACATGGCACTCGCCGCCGGGTTGGCCGTCTTCGTGCTGATCGCAGGCCCGACGCTGTTTCTCATGCAGTCCTGGGTGCAGAACCTCGGCGGGTACATCCAGGCCATGCCGGAGCTGATGCTGCGCACCTCCCCCTTCTCCGACGACGGCTGGGCCGGCGCGTGGACCATCTTCTACTGGGGTTGGTGGATGAGCTGGGCGCCCTTCGTCGGCATGTTCATCGCGCGCATCTCGCGTGGACGCACCATCCGTGAGTTCGTCTTCGGTGTTCTGCTGGCCCCGACGATCATCGGTTCGCTGTGGTTCACCATCTTCGGCGACGCAGGCATTCTTCGGCAGCGCGAGCAGGGCGATCTCCTCGTCGACGGCGCGGTGAACACCAACACCTCGCTCTTCCAGCTGCTCGACGGCTTGCCTCTGGCCACGATCAGCAGCTTGCTCGCGATCTTCGTCATCGTGTTCTTCTTCGTCACGTCCTCGGACTCGGGATCGCTCGTCATCGACATCCTGTCTACCGGAGGCGATCTGGAACCGCCGAAGATCACGCGCGTCTACTGGTCGATCCTCGAAGGCACCGCGGCGACGATTCTGCTTCTCGTCGGCGGCGCCGGGTCACTGACGGCACTGCAGACGATGTCCATCGCGACGGCCGTTCCGTTCTCGATAATCCTCGTGCTGGCGTGCGTGTCCATGTTGAAGGCGTTCCGATACGACGTCGCGACGACCCCGCGGTACGTCCGGGTCACCGCGACACCCACTGCAGACGGCGACAGCTCCGGTACGAACGCGGACACACAGAAACGTCGTCGGGGAGCCGGTATCTCGTCGACGTTCTCGGGCCTCGGACCGTCGCAGATCGGTGTGGCCACGCCCACCGACGGCGCAGTCGTCCTCGCCGTGCACGAAGTGTCGACAGAATCGCTCGAGGTCGATCCCGATACCGGCGCAGTGGAGTACTCGGCGGACAGCGGTCCCGTCGACCCGCTCGGAGGCGAAGTGTTCGACACTCCCGAATTCGCCGATTCCCACGAGGGACAGACGCAGTCGAATTCCTGAGCGAGAAGTAGAAAAAGGGGCCCGGTTCGACCGGGCCCCTTTTTCGTGTCTTCCGGCGGCGACAGGTTGTCGTGGACCCGGACAGTGAGCGCGCCGACTATTTCCCAGACGGCGGGTGGAAGGCCATACTGGTCGTCGACATCGGACACCCCGGTGAAAACCCATGGTTCGATCGCCTGTCGCGATCGGATCCCGCCGACACACTCGATTGGGCCTGACCACCATGTTCGCTGCAACCGTTGTCGTTTCGATCTTTCTTGCCGTGTCACTGACCTTCTCCGCAGTCGGCAAGTTGACCAAGAATCCGTCCGTCATCCCCATCATGGAGAAGGTCGGCGTTCCGGCGGACAAGATTCCTGTCCTCGCTTACCTCGAAATCGCCGGCGGCGTCGGCCTGATCGTCGGACTCTTCTGGTGGCCCATCGGGGCGGCCGCAGCCGTCGGCGTCATCCTGTACTTCGTCGGGGCCGTGATCTCGCACCTTCGGGTCAAGGACACCGCAGGCATCGGACCGTCGGCCTTCCTGACGGTCGTCGCTGTCGCAGCACTGGTCCTGCGTTTACTGACCGTCTGACCATTCGTACTGCATCTGCCGAGCGGTGCTCGTTGCGACGTCCGGACTCACCAGTCGCGAGACCAGGTGCAGCGCCAGGTCCAGTCCTGCACTGATGCCCGCGGACGTCGCGATGTCGCCGTGATCGAGATACCGGACATCCTCGCGGACATCGAGACTCGGCCACCGCCGCCGGAGGTCGTCGACGTCTTCCCAGTGCGTCGTCACCGGACGTGCATCCAGCACCCCGGCGTCGGCCAGCAGAAACGCACCGGTGCACACCGACGCGGTCACTTCCGTTGTGCCGAACTGCGTGTGGATCCACGCCGCAGCGGCCGCAGGTACCTCGTCGACGACACCACCGGGCACGAGCACCACGTCGTAACGCCTGGTGTCGTCGATCGTGGTGTCCACCGCGATGCGCATGCCACCGCGGGCATGCACCGGACCGTCGTCGACTCCGACGAGCACCACGTCGAACGCGCGCACTCCCCCGTCGCGCGTGGTGATTCGGTTCGCCACCGAGAATACTTCGAACGGCCCGCATGCGTCGAGCACCTCGACGTCGTCGAACATCAGAATGGCGAGAGATCGCGTCATCGCACGATCATCGCAGGACCTGCTGCCCAGTGCTCAGCTACCGGACGCAGCGATGGCGGGGACGACGATCGCCACCGCCAGCGCGGCGTTCACATCCTGCACTGCCTTCCGGACGGCCTCGCCCGCCCAGTCGCCCTCGGCGATGTCCTTCGCTCGACGTTTCGCCGCTCGCTTGTCGGCGGCAGGCAACACCTTGTGGACCGCGTCGATCGCGGACAACATCGACACGACAGCCGATATCTCCGGCAACGGCGTCGTACCGTCGACGATCGCGCTGTGAATCCACTGGATCAGCCATGCTGTGCGTGTGGTGTCACGGGCAGGCCAGGACGTCGTCGGGAACAGGCCGAGGATTCTGTCCTCGTGCTGTGTGACCGCACCTCGATGCGCCAGGCGGAGACCGATCTCCTGTTTCAGGTTCTTGTGGAGCTTCTCGATGACTTTCTGCGGTTTCGGCGGGTTGTTCTCGGTTCCGATGAACGCGTGGACCCGCGCGAGAAGCGGATCCTGCGGGGGCGGCCCCGACACCACGAGCCTGCCGTCCTTGACCGCTTCACCCTTCGCGGTGATGCGTACGGCGCCGTTCATGGCCAGCTCGAGCACCAACGCACCCGCCAGCACACGCGGGAATTTCGTACTGTCGACGATCGGCTTACCCGTCACGTCGTCGACCAGAACCAGAAACAGATCCTCCGCGATCAGAGTCATGTGCCGAGCGTACCCACCACGTACGGATACGACAGCTCGATCATCTTCTCCAACACCGCCGAGTCGACGTCGGCGAGCTTGTTGACGTACAGACATCCGGCCCCGGGCTTGTGTTTGCCCAGTTCGTTCAGCAGTGCCTGGGATTCGGGAGCGTACGTCAACCCGTACAGCACGAGAGAGGTCCTACGGGGCGAGAAGCCGACCGCGAGTGCGTCGCCTTCCCGGCCACTGTCGTATCGGTAGTGGTACCGGCCGTAACCCACCATCGACGGACCCCACATGACGGCAGGTTCCCCGGTGACACGTGTGAACAGCCGGTGCAACGCCAACCCGTCGGCGCGGCGCACCGGATGCTCGACGCTCTCGAGCCACGCGACCACGTCCGTCGCCGTCGGCCCGGTCTTGCTCTCGCTCATGTCAGTTGAGGTAGTTCTGCCACCCCGACGGCACGCGGTCCGCGGGCCCCGGCGTCGACTGATCGAGCGGATGATGCTGCGGCGGAGCAAGTTCCGGCCCGTCGTACATCTGCTCGTCGGCGTAGCTGTAGTACCAGCTCTCCCCCGGTTCGAAGCTTCTGATGAACTGATGGCCGGTGCTTTCGGCGTGCTTGCTCGCATGCTGCGACGGAGACGAATCGCAACACCCGACGTGCCCGCACTGCGCGCACCGACGAAGGTGGAACCACCAACCGTCGCTGGTCGAACATTCGAGACACCCCGGTCCCGACGGCTCGGCGGTGACATCGATTCCAGGAATCGGCTCGGTCATGACTCCCCCTCTGTCGCTTCGGTTGTGGGCTCTGCTTCGGTTGTCGGCTCGATGGGAAGCCTGACGACGAAACGCGTGTTTCCCGGCTCGGATTCGACACGTAGGTCGCCGTGATGCTTCTTGACGACGATGCGCCACGAGATGTCGAGGCCGAGGCCGGTTCCCTCACCGACCGGTTTGGTGGTGAAGAAGGGCTCGAAGATTCGTGAACGGATGTTCTCCGGCACTCCGGGCCCGGTGTCGCCGATCTCGACCAATACGTGGTCGTGATCGAGTCTCGTTGCCACGGTCAGTGTTCCGGCCCCGTTCATCGCCTGCACGGCGTTGTCGACGAGGTTGGTCCACACCTGATTCAGTTCCGCCGCGTAGGCGGGAATCGGAGGCACTGCCGGGTCGTAGTCCTTGACCACCGAAATGTCGTCGCCGATCTTCCGTGCGAGCATCACCAGAGTGCTGTCGAGCAGTTCACGTAAGTCGATCGTCTGGTACGGCGCTCGATCCATCTGCGAATACTGTTTGGCCGCACCGACGAGCGTCGACACCCGGGTCGTCGAATCGGCGATCTCGTTCATCAGCAATTCGGTCTCGACGGTGTAGTTGAGCCAGCGGATCGCACCTTCGAGCGTCTTGGACTCGTCGACGGTGGCCGCGACCTTGTCCAGCCACGCGATGTCGAGGCCTGCCTGCACGAACGTCGGAGCCAGATCCCACCCACCCGCGATGCCGTGATCGTCGAACCAGTCCCCCAGTTCGTCCTCCGCATCCGACGCCTCGAGCGGCGACAGCTTGGGAGCCTTCGCGACCAGCTCGACGGCTTCCTCCTGCAATCCGACGAGGGAAGTCAGCGACGCCGGGTCGAGCGAACCGTTCGCGATCATCTTCAGCTTCTGGCGCATGTGGGCGACCCGATCGCGCAGCGCATCCGTCGCCCGTACCGCTGCCGCGGCCGGATTGTTCAGCTCGTGCGTCAGGCCGGCGGACAACGACCCGAGCGCCAGCAGTCGCTCACGCTGGTCGACGATCTGCTTGGTGTTGAGCGCACCGACGAACAAGCCCTCGAGCAGATGCAGCGCCATCGGAAACCATTCCTCGACGATCTCCGCGAAACACGCCGCGTCGAGCACGAAGAACCGCGATGTCTCGGTCACACGCATCGAACTCGGGTACGTCTGCGGCACCCGATCACGCAGATACGCCTGCCACGCACCGGCGTACACCCCGCGCTGAGACGTCCGGCTGATCACCATCTCCTCGCCGCTGGAGTTCTTCGTCAGCACCAACGAACCGTCCATCAGCACGTAGAAGCACGTGGCAGGTTCACCCTCGCTGAACACGGGCCCTGGCTCGATGATCTCGATGTGCCCCTCGTGGCACAGCTTCTCCACCTGCTCGTCCGACAACTTCTCGAACAGGAACAGCGTCTTCAGCTCCTCCGGACTACACCGCAGCGATCCGGGGTCGCTCTGCACGCTCACGGGTTCGCCAGGTATCTGTGCACCAGCATCACGGCCATCGCTCCCTCTCCCACAGCCGACGCGACGCGTTTCGCCGAGTCGGATCGCACGTCACCGGCCGCGAACACGCCGGGGACACTGGTCTCGAGATGGTGCGGCAACCTGTCGCGATCCCATCCCGTCGGTCCCTTGCCGTCGACCACCAGATCGGGTCCCGTGACGACGAAGCCGTGCTCGTCGCGCACCACGACACCGTCGAGCCACTCCGTCCGAGGTGCCGCACCGATGAACAGGAACAGGTACTGCCCGGGAACCGTCTCGTCGGTGTCCGTCACACGGTTGTGCAGGGTGATGGACTCCAGGTGATCGTCGCCGCCGACGCCCACGACCTCGGTGCACGTCCGTACCGTGATTCGCGGATGATCCTCGATCTGCTTGATCAGGTAGTACGACATCGATGCTTCGAGCGACTGCCCACGGATCAGAATTGTCACCGACTTCGCTCCGCGGGCCAGGTACACCGCTGCCTGACCGGCCGAGTTGGCGCCGCCGACGATGTAGACGTCCTGCTCCGCGCAGCGCGCGGCCTCCGTCATCGCCGATCCGTAGAACACTCCGCGGCCGGTGAACTTCTCGATGCCGGGCGTCGCCAACTGCCGGTACGCCACCCCCGTCGACAGGATCACGGTCTGAGCGTCGATGCTCCGACCGTCCGCGAACCGAATCGTCCGGGCCGAACCGTTGGCCTCGAGCCCGACGACGTCCTGCGTCGTCACCACCTCGGCGCCGAACTTCAACGCTTGCCGACGCGCACGCTCGGCCAACTGAGCACCGGACACGCCGTCGGGAAATCCCAGGTAGTTCTCGATACGGGAACTCTGTCCTGCCTGCCCACCCGTCGCGGTGCGCTCGATGAGCGTCGTGCGCAGTCCTTCCGACGCGCCGTACAGCGCCGCACCCAGACCTGCCGGTCCACCACCGATGACGACCAGGTCGTAGAACTCACCGGACGGTGTCGTCGTGAGGCCGAGATGATTGCCGAGTTCCGAGTCGGACGGCGCACACAGTGCTGTGCCGTCCGCAGTCACGATCACCGGGCACACGGTGTCGTCGACACCGGCCGACGTCAGCAGCCGCACCCCTTCGGGGTCGTCGGCCATGTACCAGCGATACGGCAGCTGATTGCGAGCCAGGAATTCCCGAACCTCCGACGACCTCGCGGACCAGCGGTGGCCGATCACCTTGGTTTCCTCCACCGGCCGGTGATCGCTGGACGCCCACGCCTCGAGCTGAGCGTCGAGCACCGGGTAGAGCTTCTCCTCCGGCGGATCCCACGGCTTGAGGAGGTAATAATCGAGGTCGATGACGTTGATGGCATCGATGGCCGCGTCGGTGTCGGCGTACGCGGTCAGCAGGACCCGGCGAGCCGCCGGATACAGGTCCATCGCCTGCTCGAGAAATTCCATGCCGTTCATCTGCGGCATCCGGTAATCGGCCAGCAGGATCGCGACCGGCTGGCCGCGCAGTTTCAGTTCTTTCAACGCATCGAGCGCCTGAGCACCGGACTCGGCCCTGATGATGCGGTAGTTCTCGCCGTAGTGGCGACGAAGATCGCGTGCGACGGATCTGGATACACCCGGATCGTCGTCGACGCTGAGAATTGCAGGCTTCATGACCCTCCCGGTCGGGCAGCTACTTGAAGACAAGTATGCCGCGCCGGACGTCACCGCGCCTTGGTGCCAGCAGGGGTGCCGGCAGGGGGTGTCAGACCTGCCCGCGCCGGATGAGGTCGATTTCCTGGGCGGTCAACAAGCGCTCGAGCTTTTCGCTCGGCCACTTCCTTGGACTTCCGCTCATCCGCGCCGATTCGAGCAGCGGCACGCCCGAGCCTGGACGACGCAAGATCGAATGAAGGTTCACGATCGATCACTCCGAACAAAATTCGTTTTGGCCTGATTCCTCGTTCGTTGCATCGCCCAGTCTTCGCCTCTCGTTACCGTTCGCGGGTGAGGCGCGCTGAAGAAGTTTCGACGCATGTGCGTTTCGTCGGGTTCGCAGCCGGGTAAAGAGATGGATTACCAATCGACAAGTCGGGGGCACGAAATGAGCGCAACAGGCGCCGCGGAAACGGTCCAGAACAACACGTGGTTCGAACGAGCAGCCCGGGCCGGTCACTTCGTCAGCGGGCTGCTGCACATCCTCATCGGCTACATCGCCGTTCGACTCGCCTTCGGGCAGGGCGGCAACGCCGACCAGTCCGGTGCGCTCGCCGAACTGGGCAGCAAACCCGGAGGTGCCATCGCACTGTGGGTCGCCGTCGTCGCGTTCGTCGCACTCGCACTGTGGCGAGTCATGGAAGCCGTCGTCGGCAAGAAGTCGGATCAGGACGAAGGCAGCGCGATGGACCGGCTCAAAGCCGCCGCCCTCGCCGTCGTCTACCTGGCGTTCGCCTGGTCCACCTTCGGCTTCGCCAAGGGCTCCGGACAATCGAGCGGTCAACAGAACGCAGGCATGACCGCGCGATTGATGGAGAACGGATTCGGCAAGATCGTGCTGATCGTCGTCGGACTCGTCGTGATCGGTGTCGGCGGCTACCACGTCTACAAGGGCGTATCGAAGAACTTCCTCGACGACCTGGAAGGCAACCAGAGCAAAGGCGTCGAGTATCTCGGCATCGCCGGGTACGCCGCCAAGGGTGCCGCATTGATCGGCGCCGGGGCACTGGTCGTCGTCGCGGTGTTCACCTCCGACCCCAGTAAGGCCACCGGCATCGACGGTGCCGTCAAGACGCTCGGTGAACAACCGTTCGGCCAGATACTCCTGGTCCTCGCCGGCGTCGGCATCGCGCTCTACGGCCTGTACGCCTTCGTCCTCGCTCGTCACGCACGCATGTGAGGGCCTCTACCCGTAGAGGGAGGTGAGTTCGGATCCGATTCGCGCGAGCTCGGCTCGCACCGAATCGGATTCGACGACTTCGAGCTCGGCACCCCAGCCCGCCAGGTGCTGGGCGATCATCACCGGCGCAGGCGCGGAGACCGTCGCCCTCAGCCGTCCGTCGACGACGTTCTGCACCACACAATGCTTGCCGAACTGCGCCTGCAGCACCGACAGCAACCTCTCCGGGATCTCGACGACCGCCGACGTCGCGCGCTGCCGGTCTTCCACGGTCTCGACGACGGACGCCCACGCGTCGGCGAGATCGAAATCCGCCGGACGCGAGAACACCGTGTCGGTGGGCGCGACCTCGGACATCCGGTCGAGGCGGAACGTCCGCAGGCCGTGAGCCGTCGATGCGATCAGATACCAGTGCCCGTTCTTGTCCACCAGCCCGAGTGGACCGACCTCGCGGTGCCCGGGCCCAGTGTGACCGAACGTCTTGTAACCGAACGTCACGTTCACTCGCCGAACCACCGCGCGCTGCAGCAGTCCGACATGCTCCGAGCCTGCGGACAACTCCTGCCCCCACCTGGCCGGATCGATCGTCGTCGCATCGGCCGCGGCTTGCGCGTCGACCCTGAAGGGTTCGGGTAACGCCTTCACCAGCTTGCGCACCGCGGCCTTGGCGTCCGGCGACAATGCGGCGCCCGGACCGACCAACGTGAACAACGCCTGCGCTTCCGTGGAACTCAGTCCGGTCAGGTCCGTTCGTGCGCCACCGATCAGTTGCCATCCGCCGTTCCGACCCGGTTGCGGATAGACCGGGATACCGGCGGACGACAGCGATTCCAGGTCCCGGCGTGCTGTCGAGGCCGACACCTCCAGTTCTTCGGCGACCTCGGCTGCGGTGATCCGCCCACGGGTCTGCATCAGGAGAAGTGTCGCCACGAGCCGGTCTGCGCGCATGCAGGAAAGTATCCCTCCGAAAGTGCTCAGAAGATGAGCACTTTTACGTGCATAGTCGACTCCACAACCACGAGAGAGGGAGAACGCAATGCTCAGAGGACTCAGCAACATCAGCTTCTACGCAGACGACGTCGACGCGGCAGGCCACTGGTACACCGACATCCTCGGAATCGCTCCGTACTTTCGCCGCGACAACCCGGACGGAACACCGGGCTACGTCGAGTTCCGAGTCGGCGACTTCCAGCACGAACTGGGCATCGTCGACCGCAAATACGCGATCCCGGGAACCTCGAAGTCCGAATCCATCACCTTCTGGCACGTCGACGACCTCGCCGGATCGCTCGAGAAGCTCCTCGCCGCAGGCGCAACACTGCACGACGAGATCCGAGCCCGCGGCGAAGGCTTCGACACCGCATCCGTGGTCGACCCTTTCGGCAACGTCCTCGGCATCATGACCAACCCTCACTACCTGGAGATGCTCGGGCGGGCGTGACGTTCCCCGTGCTCGGTTACCGTCGGGGATCCCCGCCGGAACGGGCGGAAGTGCCACGCCACACCTACCCTGTCGACTACGTTTACCTGTAACTATCGGTTGCATCTACGGAGGAACACGTGAGCAAGACCCTCGAAGCCAGCATCGACGTCGACGCCAGTCCCGAGCAGGTGTGGAAGGTCGTCTCGGATCTGAAGCGCATGGGTGAGTGGAGTCCTCAGTGCAAGAAGATGAAGGTCTTCGGTGGCGATGTCCGCAAGGGCACGACGACGCTCAACATCAATCGGAAGGGCCTGCTGGTCTGGCCGACCACGGCGAAGGTCGTCGAATTCCAGCCGAACAAGGCCATCGCGTTCCGCATCGCGGAGAACAAGACGATCTGGTCCTACACACTCACCCCGTCGGCAACGGGAACCACCGTGGTGGAGAAGCGTGAGGCCCCGACGGGCACGAGCGCCGTGTCCGGCTTCCTCGTCAAGAACGTTCTCGGCGGCATCGAGCAGTTCGACGTCGAACTCGTCGACGGAATGAACAAGACCCTGCAGCGCATCAAGTCGGAAAGCGAGCGCGCTCGGTAAAATGTTTGACGAGTGAAGTTTCTGGGCAGCCCCAGTTGTCAAACGGCAACGAACAAAAAGGGGCATGACATGACACCCGCACTCGGTTTCATCGGTTGGATCGTCATCGGCGGCTTGGCCGGATGGATCGGTAGCAAGATCATGAAGACGGACGCATCGATGGGCATCATCTTGAACATCGTCGTCGGCATCATCGGAGGATTCCTCGGCGGCTGGTTGCTCAGCGTCTTCGGAGTCGATGTCAAGGGCGGCGGCCTGATCTTCAGCTTCCTCACCTGCCTGCTGGGCGCAGTGATTCTGCTGTTCATCGTCAAGGCTGTGACGGGTCGCTCGAGGACCTGACGGTCACTGCTCGTTCCCGGCTGCCGGGGCTTCTCACGTACTGTGTGAAGCCCCGGCAGTGTCCGTTTCAGGCACTGCCCCCAGAGATGTTCTAAGGAGCGAAGTGGCCCGCCGTCCAGCCCCGATCGGTCAACCACCCAGCAGCGGCATAGCGCATGTCGCCGAGCTGGTGAAAAACACCGTTCCGCCGCTGCATCCAGCAGGCCTTCCCTTCGTCGCCGGGCCGCTCGCGGTCGCTGCACTCGGCCGCAGGCACAAGTGGATCCGCCGGGCCGGACTCACCGCGGCCGGCGCGTGCGCCACGTTCTTCCGCCACCCCAGCCGCGTTCCGCCGAACCGTCAGGGCGTCGTCGTCGCACCTGCGGACGGGCTGATCACACTCGTCGACACCGCGGTGCCGCCCGCCGAGCTCGATCTCGGAACCGAGGCCGTTCCCCGCGTCAGCATCTTCCTCTCGGTCCTGGACGTGCACGTGCAACGCGTGCCCGTCGCCGGCGAGGTCGTCGAGGTCGTGCACCGCAAGGGCCAGTTCAAATCCGCGGACCTCGCCGAGGCGAGCGAGGTCAACGAACGCAACAGCATGCACATCCGCACCCCGTCGGGACACGATCTCGGAGTCGTGCAGATCGCCGGGTTGATCGCTCGACGCATCGTCAACAACGCGAAGGTCGGCGACGCCTTGACCATCGGTGACACCTACGGCCTCATCCGGTTCGGCTCCCGGGTGGACACGTACTTCCCTTCCGGTTCGACTCTGCTGGTCGAACCGGGCCAGCGGGCAGTCGGAGCCGAGACGGTGCTCGGCGAGCTTCCCCGATAGCCGGCGATGATCACCAGACGCGCCCGCCCGCCCGCAGCCGTCCGATTGCTGCCGTCCGTCGTCACCATTCTGGCGTTGTGCGCCGGCTTGTCCGCGGTGAAGTTCGCCCTGGACGGTCAGCTGGGAACCTCGCTGGCGATGATCGGCGCGGCCGCGATTCTCGATGCACTCGACGGCAGAATCGCCCGGTTGCTCGACGCCACCAGCCGCATCGGCGCCGAACTCGACTCACTCGCCGACGCCATCTCCTTCGGCGTGGCACCGGCTCTCGTGCTGTACGTGACGCTGTTGGAAGGTTCGAGCAGTGGATGGATCATCGCGTTGGTGTACGCGGTGGCGATGGTGCTGCGTCTGGCACGGTTCAACACTCTTCTCGACGAGGACGACTCACCCGGTTACGCCAGTGAGTTCTTCACCGGCGTCCCGGCGCCCGCCGGTGCGCTGATCGTGCTCACCCCGATCGCGGCGTTCCAGGAATGGGGTGACGGCTGGTGGTCGTCGTTCTACGTCGTCGTCGGCTGGACCGTGTTCACCGCGGGCCTCGCAGTCAGCCGCATCCCGACTCTCGCCCTCAAAACAGTCTCGGTTCCGCCGCGAATGGCAGCCGCGCTTCTGATTCTGGTGGCGCTGGCCGCTGCCGCGTTGATCACGTATCCGCTGGTTCTGCTGATGGTTCTCGTCGCGATGTACCTGGCGCACATTCCGTTCGCCGTTCGGTCGCAGCGCTGGGTCGCCGCCCGCCCCTACACCTGGGACGCCAAGCCGGCGGAGCGTCGAGCGGAGCGCCGGGCCATCCGCCGGGCGCCGGGCAACAACCGTAGGTCCGCAGCCAGGCTCGGCCTTCGTCGCCCGAAGAGCCCCCGATGAGCGAGACGTCACGGTGACCGCACCGGAGTTGGTGCTGACCGCGCGGCTCAACACGTCGGCTGCGGATGCGCGCCGAGGAGTCGTCCGGCTGCACCCGGAGGTGTTGGCGGCCCTCGGCATTCGCGAGTGGGACGCTGTTGCACTGATCGGCGCGCGCCGGACCTCGGCTGTGGTGGGCACAGCACCCGACGGCACCCCGCAGGGCACAGCACTGCTCGACGACGTCACGCTGTCCAACGCGGGCATCAAGGAGGACGGCTCCATCGCCGTCGCTCCCGTCACCGTGTACGGGGCCAGGACGGTGACGCTGTCCGGTTCGACGCTGGCCGTCGGATCCATTCCCGACGCGACGCTGCGCAAGGCCCTTCTCGGGAAGGTTCTGACTGCGGGCGACACCGTCTCGCTGCTGCCACGGGATCTCGGTCCCGGTACCAGCACGAGCGCCGCGACCCAGGCATTGTCACGTTCGTTCGGGGTTGCGTGGACCAGCGAGCTGTTGACGGTCTCGGCCACCGATCCGAGCGGAGGTCCGGTCAGCGTGCAACCCAACTCGGCCGTCAGCTGGGGCACCGGAGCGCGAACACCCGTGTCGGACAGGAACGAACAGCCACCCGCCGCAGCCGAGCCCGCGCCGGTCGAGGTCAAGGAGCTGGTCGGGGTGGCCGCTCAGCAGTCGAAGTTGACCGAGTGGCTTCGGTTGGCCCTCGACGAATCGGAACTGCTGGCCACGTTGGGTGCGTCGCCGCATCTAGGAGTCCTGATCACCGGTCCGGCGGGAGTCGGAAAGTCGACGCTCGCACGTGCGGTTCTCGCCGGCCGGCCGGTCGTCGAACTGGACGGTCCGTCGATCGGGGCACTGGAAGCCTCCGCGCGCGTCGACGCCGTGGCGTCCGCGTTCGAGCGGTTGCGCGCCGGCGGGGTTCTGCTCGTCACCGACATCGACGCGTTGCTGCCGGCGACTGCGGAACCGGTGTCCACTCTGGTGCTCGAGAAACTGAAACGGGGTGTCGACACGCCCGGAATTGCCTTGGTGGCCACCACCGCTCACCCCGAGGCGACCGACGCACGTCTGAGGTCGCAGGACCTGTGCGATCGAGAACTGACGCTCTCGCTTCCCGACGGCGCAGGCCGAACCGCACTACTGGAACATCTACTGCGCGCCTCCCCCACCGAGGGTCTGATCCTGGGTGACATCGCTCTGCGCACACCGGGATTCGTCGTCGCAGATCTGGCGGCGCTGGTGCGCGAGGCAGCTCTGCGTGCAGCATCGCGAGCCAGCGCCGACAAGGCGGATCCGAAGATCCTGCAGAGCGATCTGCTCGGCGCCCTCGACGTCATCCGCCCACTGTCTCGTTCGGGTTCCGAAGAACTGGCGATCGGCAGCATCACGCTGGACGACGTCGGCGACATGGTGGAAACCAAGCAAGCCCTCACCGAAGCCGTACTGTGGCCCCTTCGGCATCCGGACTCGTTCTCGCGGCTGGGAATCGAACCTCCCCGCGGGGTTCTCCTCTACGGGCCTCCGGGATGCGGAAAGACGTTCCTGGTTCGCGCTCTCGCCAGTTCCGGCCAGCTGAGCGTGCACGCCGTCAAGGGTGCCGAGCTGATGGACAAGTGGGTCGGATCCTCGGAGAAGGCGGTGCGAGAGCTGTTTCAGCGCGCCCGCGACTCGGCGCCGTCGTTGATTTTTCTCGACGAGGTAGACGCGCTCGCACCCCGACGCGGACAATCGTCGGACTCCGGCGTCGGAGATCGCGTCGTCGCGGCACTGCTCACCGAACTCGACGGCGTCGAACCTCTGCGTGACGTCGTCGTACTCGGCGCAACCAACCGACCGGATCTGATCGACCCGGCGCTGCTGCGACCGGGCCGACTGGAGCGTCTCGTGTTCGTGCCGCCCCCGGATGCCGACGCGCGCAAGGACATTCTGCGTGCCACCGGCAAAGCAGTCCCCCTCGCCGACGACGTCGATCTCGATGCCCTCGCCGAGGATCTGGACGGATACTCGGCGGCGGACTGCGCGGCACTCCTGCGCGAGGCCGCTCTGACGGCCATGCGCCGGTCGATGGATGCGGCCGACGTCACCGCAGCAGACGTGGCGACCGCACGCGCGACGGTGCGCCCCTCGCTCGATCCCGAGCAAGTGGCGCACCTCGAGGCCTACGGCTCGCGCACTTCGCCGTGAGTGCCTAGTTCCAGCGCGCGAGGATCTTGCTTGCCTCTCCGGCCAGCGCACCCTGGAAGAGCGGTCCGAAGCTGATCCGGCCGACTCCGAGCGAGGCGAAGTGCTTCAGATCGCCGTCCGCGGGGTTGGCGATGGCATTGATGGGCAGCGGAAGCTCCTCGGCCAGACGCTTGTAGTCCGCGTCGTTGTGGAAGCCGACAGGGTAGAGCGAGTCGGCGCCGGCGTCGGCGGCGAGCTTCAACCGGGCGATCGCGCGGTCGACGCGGTCGTTCTCGTCACCGATCTGCTTGACGAACAGGTCGGTTCGGGCGTTGAGGACGACGTGAACGTCGGTGGCGTCCGATGCTGCACGCAGCGCGCCAACGAAGTCGGCGTGCTCCTGAGCTTCACGCAGACGTCCACCTTCGCTGTGCACCGTGTCCTCCACGTTGAGGCCGACGGCGCCCGCGGAGACGAGGCCCTCGATGAGGCGCTTGGGGTCCTCGCCGTATCCGGACTCGATGTCGACGGACAGCGGGACGTCGACGGCGGAGGTGATCTGGGAGATGCGTGTGAGCAGCTCGTCGAAGGTGATGCCCTCGTTGTCGGGCTTACCGATGGAGTCGGACACCGGGTGGCTTCCGACGGTGAGTGCCGTGAATCCAGCCGAGACCGCGAGGTTGGCCGACCATGCGTCCCACACCGTCGGCAGCACGACGGGGTTTCCGGGCTGGTGGAGTTCGAGGAGGGTTGTTGCCTTCTGGGACAAGCTCGTCATGGAGACTCCTAATGCGTCGAGGCGGGAGAACGTGCGTTCTCCTACCGACAACGTACCCGCATCAGTCGATCAAATCGAGCGCTTGCATCCGGTCGAACACCATGAGCGACCCCGGAGCGACATCCGGCATCGACGCGTACTCGTCGCGAGTGAAGAAGCGAATTTCCGCGATCTCGCTGGTCGGCGTCGGTTCCGACGCCAATCCCGCGATGAAGCAATGGATCTCGAGCTCGGTTCCCGCGGGATGCCCCCACGCCTCGCACTCGAACACATCCAGCAGCCGAGCGTCGACCACCGCCGCGTCGAGCTCCTCGCGAATCTCACGGTGCAGCGCCTCGAGAGGCGTCTCGCCCGGATCGATCTTGCCTCCCGCCATGTAGAACGCCGACTTCCCCACCGAACGAGCCTGAATCATTCGTCGACCCCGGACGAACGCCAGCCCAGCAGTCCTGATCACTGGTTCCGCGGGATCAGCGGCTTGTCCGCCCGCACCTTCAACTGCTGCACCGCCCAGGTGTTGCCGTCGGGATCGGCGAACCCGAAGAAGGTGCCCCCGTCCCTGTCGTCGAACACGGTGATCTCACCGGCCTCGACACCGCGGGACAGCAACTCCTCACGGGCGGCGTGCGCGTCGGACACGACGAGTTGCAGCCCCTTCAACGAACCCGGTTCCATCTCACGCTGCGACGCCAGCGACCCGACGACGATCGAGCATCCCGACCCTCGCGGCGTCAGCTGCGCAATGTGCATGTGCTCGTTGCGGGTGTCGTGGTCGAGATCGAACCCGACCTTGTCCCGGTAGAACTCGATCGACCGATCGAGGTCCGACACGGGTACGACGACCACTTCCAAAGTCCAGTCCACGACGGTCAGCTCCTTCCGAGGATCGCGTCGAGACGCTCGTACCCCTCGGAGACGCCTCTCTCCATTCCGCTCTGTGCCATTCCGTCGCGCGATTCGACGGACGGATAGGCCGACGCGATCTCGAGCCGAGTCCGACCGTCACCGAGGTCGACGAAGGTCAACGCCTCCAGGCTGACGACGTCGGGGAAATCCTCGTACTCGAACGTCTGGATGGCGAACTCGTTCTCCCGCACCACATGGAAGACGCCGCGGAATGCGAATGTCGCTCCTTCGGGGTTGGTGTGCACGTATCGGTAACTGCCGCCGGTCACGAACTCGTAGCGCTCGATCGCCATGTCGTATCCGTTGGGCCCGAGCCACTGCTCGATCAGCTCGGGTTCCTTGTGCGCCCGGAACACCGCCTCGACGGGAGCGTCGAATTCCCGGGTGATGGTGATGAACGGCAGGCCGTCGGGGACGGTGATGGCAACTGGATTCGTCATGACTTCTCCTTCTCGAAGTGTTCTTTCGACTCGCCTCTTGTTTGGATTCGTTCCGCAGGCTCCACTCACTCCTGTTTGGATTCGCTCCGCAGGCCCCACTCACTCTGCGAGCAGCTTGTCGAGCTTGCGGAACTGCTGTTCGTGGATGATGCGGTACTTGTCGATCCACACGGTGAGCTGTTCGAGCCGGTCGGGATTCAGGTGGACCGGCCGACGCTGTGCGTCTCGGGTCCTCGTCACCAGGCCCGCATTCTCGAGGACCTGGATGTGCCTGGACACCGCTTGCTTGCTGATCTCGAACGGCTCGGCGAGATCGTTGACCGTCTGCGGGCCGCGGCTCAAGCGGGCGACGAGTGCTCGACGGACCGGGTCGGCGAGGGCCGTGAAGGCTTCGTCGAGTCGATCGTCGTCGGCGGCTCGAGCGCCCATTGTCAACCACTTCCTTTATCAACTGAACTGTTGATTACAGTACGACGCGAACGCCTCCGAGTCAACGAAAAGGTGCAAACAGTACCGAATGGCAGCGCGTCGACCACGCAAAGTAGGATGGAGTGAACTTATACTCGCCGGCCGAGCACACGGCTCGCGAGCATATTTTCCGTTTGTTCGCCTACTCGACGCCGCCCCACGACCACCGCGTGATCCGCGCCAGGATCACGCGACCCGAGACGACGGAGTACGTTTTTGCTCGCTATTTTGCTCGCGCACACGGTTGCGGCCGTGTTTGCGCCCTTGTTGGTCCGCTGGTGGGGCCGTAACGCATTCTTTCCGCTTGCACTGGTGCCACTCGTCAGCCTGGTGTGGGTGTTCGCCAATTGGAACACCGAACAGTCTCTGAACATCGAGTGGGTCCCCGGCCTGTCGATGGACCTGGACATGCGGTTCGATTCACTGGCCGCGATCATGTCGCTGCTCGTGCTCGGTATCGGCGCGCTGATCCTCGTCTACTGCGCCCGGTACTTCGAGGACGACGAACCACGACTCGGCATCTTCGCCGCCGAGATGGTCGCGTTCGCCGGCGCCATGTTCGGACTCATCACCGCCGACAACATGTTGGTGCTCTACATCTTCTGGGAGATAACGACAGTTCTGTCGTTCCTGCTCGTCGGGCATTACGCCGAGCGCGCATCCTCGAGACGCGCCGCCACCCAGGCGCTGTTGGTCACCACCGCGGGCGGTCTCGCGATGCTCGTCGGAATCATCGTCCTCGGTCAGGTGGCCGGCAGTTACAACCTGTCCGACGTGGTCGCCGACGCCCCGTCGGGATGGCTTGCCGGCGTTGCCATCGTGCTGATCCTCATCGGTGCGCTGTCGAAGTCCGCCATCGTGCCACTGCATTTCTGGCTGCCGGGCGCCATGGCCGCACCGACACCCGTCAGTGGGTATCTGCACGCGGCGGCGATGGTGAAGGCGGGCATCTACCTCGTCGCTCGCCTCGCCCCGGGATTCGCCGATTCCGGCCCCTGGCGCGCGACGGTGATCACCCTCGGTCTGTTGTCGATGATCCTGGCGGGATGGCGTGCGCTGCGCGCATTCGATCTCAAGCTGATCCTCGCGTTCGGCACGGTCAGTCAGCTCGGCTTCCTGATGGTGCTGGTGGGCATCGGTTCCGAGAAGGCGATGCTCGCCGGTCTGACCATGGTCATCGCCCATGCGATGTTCAAGGCCGCACTGTTCATGGTGGTCGGCATCATCGACCACACGACGCACACTCGCGACATCCGCAAGCTCGCGCACCTGGGCAAGAAGGCACCGCTGTTGGGCGCCGTCGCCGCACTTGCCGCGGCCAGCATGGCGGGGCTGCCCCCGTTCCTCGGGTTCGTCGGCAAGGAAACCGCACTGTCGGCGGTCATCGACACTCCGACGCTCAACCCTGCCGTCGCCTGGATTGTCGTGGCGGGCATGGTCGTCGGGTCCATCCTGACCGTCACCTACAGCATCAGGTTCGTGTGGGGAGCGTTCGGGCGCAAGCAACTCAAGCGACCGAGCCCCGCGGTGAAGAACATGCACGAGCCCACGGCGCTCTTCCTCGCAGCACCGGCCTTCCTCGCTCTTCTGGGTGCAGCCGCAGGAATCTTCTCGCCCGTCGTCGACGCCATCGTCAGTCCGTACGCGGCCACCGTCGATTCCTACGGGCAGGCTCCGTACCACCTCGCCCTGTGGCACGGCGTCAACCTGCCGCTCGGGTTGACGGTCGTCGTCGTCACCGGCGGTGTCGGTCTGTTCATCGCGCACCGCATGGTCAACCGCCTCAAGTTCGAGCATCCGCCGCTCGGCAACGCGGACCGGGTCTACGACGCGGTGCTCAAGTCGATGGACACCATCTCGCTCCGTCTGACCGGCACCACCCAGCGAGGATCGCTGCCTCTGACGCAGGGAACGATCCTGCTGACGCTGGTGCTGCTTCCGATGGCCGTGCTGGCGTTCGGACGCGAACCCGGACTGGATTTCGTCCTGTTCGACACTCCACTTCAGGTCATCGTCTCGCTCATCATGATCTCCGGGGCGCTCGGCGCGACGGTGATGCGCAACCGCCTCGCCAGCGTCATCCTCGTCGGCCTCACCGGCTACGGCTGCGGCGTCATCTTCGCGGTGCACGGTGCACCGGATCTGGCGTTGACCCAGTTCCTGGTGGAGACGTTGACTCTGGTCGTCTTCGTGCTCGTGCTGCGGAAACTGCCCGCCGAGGTCGACGACCGGGGCGCAGCCGGGTCGAGGTTGCCTCGCGCAGCCCTCGCGATCGCCGTCGGCGCGACGGTCACCGTCCTCGGAGCGTTCGCGATGAACGCGCGCAGCACCGACCCGATCTCCCTGCAACTTCCCGACGCCGCCTACCTGCTGGGCGACGGCAAGAACATCGTCAACGTTCTCCTGGTGGACATTCGTGCGTGGGACACGCTCGGTGAGATCTCGGTGCTGCTCGTCGCGGCCACCGGCGTCGCATCGCTGGTGTTCCGCAACCGACGCTTCGGCAGCGCACCCCGCGTCTCGGATGCGCCGGCAACCGATTCCGACAGCCCCTCCGGCACCGACACGACGTGGTTGCTGGGCGGAGACCTGATCGATCCTCGGCATCGGTCGTTGATCCTCGAGGTCACGACTCGCCTGATCTTCCCGACGATCATGGTGCTGTCGGTGTACTTCTTCTTCTCCGGACACAATGCGCCGGGCGGCGGATTCGCCGGTGGACTGACCGCGGGTCTCGCGCTGGTACTGAGGTACCTCGCAGGCGGCCGATACGAACTCGGCGAAGCCGTTCCGATCGACGCAGGCAAGATCCTCGGCCTCGGCCTGATACTCGCGTCGGGCACCGCGATCGCGTCGATGTTCCTCGGCGCCCCGGCGTTGTCGTCGGCGACCCTCGAGGTGACCCTGCCGATACTCGGTGACATCAAGTTGGTCACCGCATTGTTCTTCGATCTCGGTGTCTACCTCATCGTGGTCGGTCTCGTACTCGACGTCCTCCGAAGCCTCGGTGCACGTCTCGACGCACAGGTGGAGATGCAGAGCCAGGTGAAGGCCCGATGACCGCGAACCTCGGCATGCTGATAGTCGTCGGCATCCTCGTCGCGACGGGGGTGTACCTGCTTCTGGAACGCTCGATCACGAAGATGCTGCTCGGACTCCTGTTGTTCGGCAACGGAATCAACATCCTGCTGCTGACCGTCGGTGGCCCGACGGGCAATCCCCCGATAGTCGGCCGAACGACGTCGATCCACGAGACCATGGCGGATCCGTTGGCGCAGGCCATGATTCTGACCGCCATCGTCATCACGATGGGTATCGCGGCGTTCGTGCTGGCACTCGCGTACCGCTCGTTCACGCTCAACACCAAGGACGACGTCGAGAACGACCCGGAGGACACCAAGGTCTCCAAGCGCCGATCCATGGCCGACATGCCGGACCGCGACCGGTCCGACGACCCGGTCACCGGTGAGCCGAGTTTCAGTGGTGACGCCTTCGACAGCCAGGGCAACCCGATTCCGATCGAGGAACTCAAGAACATCGAGGACCTCGAGTGCTACGAAGACTTGCACGAGGGTGACTTCGACGACGACGACGAACCGGACTTGAAGGGCCTCGACGGCATCGACAGCGCAGTGAAGGACACATCCAAACCCAGCGCCAAGAAGCGCAAGAAGGGAGGCTCCGAATGAGCATCCCCGCAAGCACCATCAGCGCTCTCACCCCGCTACCGGTCCTGATCCCCTTGTTCGCCGCAGCGTTGACACTCGTGGCGGGCAGGAGGCCACGGGCCCAACGCGTCATCACGATGGTCTCGCTGACGGCCATCGTCGTCGTGTCGGCATTCCTGCTGTACCTTGCCGACCGCGACGGAACGTTCGCGCTGCAGGTCGGTGGTTGGGACTCCCCGATCGGCATCTCACTGGTCGTCGACCGCCTCTCCGCACTGATGCTGCTGGTCAGCGCGATCGTGCTGCTGGCGGTCATGGTGTATTCCATCGGTCAGGGCATTCGCGACGGCAACGAGAACCAGCCCGTCTCGATCTTTCTTCCGACGTATCTGGCGTTGAGCGCGGGCGTGTGCAACGCGTTCCTCGCCGGCGACCTGTTCAATCTGTTCGTCGGATTCGAGGTTCTGCTCGCCGCGTCGTTCGTGCTGCTCACTCTCGGAGCCAGCGCCGACCGCGTGCGTGCAGGCGTCTCGTACGTCATGGTGTCGATGGTCTCGTCGCTGATCTTCCTGTTCGGCATCGCGCTGGTCTACGCCGCGACCGGCACGCTGAATCTGGCGCACATCGCCACCCGCCTGGACGACGTGCCGTCGGGCACCAGGACGGCGATCTTCGCGGTCCTGCTCGTCGCCTTCGGCATCAAGGCTGCGGTGTTCCCGCTGTCCACGTGGCTTCCGGACTCCTACCCCACCGCCCCGGCCCCCGTCACCGCGGTGTTCGCCGGTTTGCTCACCAAGGTCGGTGTGTACGCGATCATCCGTGCACACACGCTGCTGTTCCCCGACGGAGGCCTGGACAACGTCCTGCTCGTGTGCGGTCTGCTCACGATGCTCGTCGGTATCTTCGGTTCCATCGCACAGAGCGACATCAAACGACTGCTGTCGTTCACTCTCGTCAGCCACATCGGGTACATGGTGTTCGGCGTCGCACTGTCCACGCAGTCCGGACTGTCGGGAGCGATCTACTACGTGGCGCACCACATCATCGTGCAGACGACGCTGTTCCTGGTCGTCGGACTCATCGAGCGTCAGGCCGGGTCGTCCTCGCTGCGACGTCTCGGCGGCCTGGCCGCCGCGAGCCCCGTGTTGGCGATCATCTTCCTCGTGCCCGCGTTGAATCTCGGTGGTATTCCGCCGTTCTCGGGCTTCATCGGGAAGGTGGCGCTGTTGCAGGCCGGTAGCGCCGAGGGCAGCGTCCTCGCGTGGATCCTCGTTGCAGGCGGCACCATCACCAGCTTGCTGACGCTGTACGTGATGGCCCGCGTGTGGACGAAGGCGTTCTGGCGTGCTCGCGCCGACGCTCCCGAGGGCGACCTCGCGGACAACAGCCCGTCCGCTCTGCTCGACGATTCCAGCGACATCCAACTCGCGGACCGCGAGGACGTCGGCCGTATGCCCGCGTTCATGCTCATCCCGACGGTAGGGCTCGTCGCAGTCGGATTGGCGCTGACGGTCTTCGCGGGCCGCATCATCGACATCAGCGACCGCGCCGCCGCCGACCTTCGTGATCGCTCGGTCTACATCGACGCCGTACGAGGTGCCGAGTTCCTCGGAGACAAATCCATGGACCAGGTCGCCGGAGAAGAGGCTGGACGATGAAATATCTGAACCGCTTCGTCCTGCTGCGCCTGTGGATTCTCGGCTGGCTCACCGCCGTGTGGGTGTTGTTGTGGGGCAACGTCAGTGCCGCCAACGTCCTGGGCGGAATCGTCGTCGGCCTCGGGATCATGATCCTGCTTCCGTTGCCGAAGGTGCCCGTCGAAGGTCGAATTCACCTGTGGTCCTTGCTGAAGCTGACCTTCTGGTTCTTCTACTACGCCGCCGAGTCGTCGGTGAACGTCGCCTGGCTTGCGGTCCGCCCCAAGGCTCCGCCGGTCACCGGTGTTCTCCGCTGCCGCATCGCCATCAAGTCCGATCTGGTTCTCACGTTGTTCGTCGACGCCATGAATCTCGTTCCGGGAACCATGGTTCTGGAGATCGATCAGACCAGGCGCCTGCTCTACGTACACGTGCTGGACATGGGCAGCCAGAAGGCAGTCGATTCGTTCTACGCCTACGTACGTCACCTGGAGAAACTGTTCATCGCCGCGTTCGAGCGTGATTCCGACTGGAAGCCGAGCCCGCTTCACTTCCAGGAGTACGAGCGGTACCACGGAGTCCTGGGCGACGACATCGCGTCGGCACCGGGTACGGACGGCACTTTCCGGGACGACAAGAAGACCGACGACGAACGAAAGGGTGAGTGGAAGTGACCGTCGTACTTGCCGTTTCCGGCATCCTGCTCATCGCTGCAGCCGTCGTGACCGCCTACCGTCTGCTCGACGGGCCGAGCACACTCGACCGCCTCGTCGCCATGGACACCATCCTCGCGGTGTCGATGTGCGGGCTGGCGGTGTGGGCTGTCTACAGCGCCGACACCACCATCGTGCCCGCGATCGTCGCACTGTCGCTGGTGAGTTTCATCGGATCCGTCAGTGTCGCGAGGTTCAGGGTGAGGGACGAATGAACACGGTATTGGAAGTAATCTCGGGCATTCTGATTCTGCTGGGCGCGATCCTCGCGTTCACCGCGGCCGTCGGGATCGTGCGCTTCCCGGACACGCTGTCACGCATGCACGCCGCGACGAAGCCTCAGGTCGTCGGCCTGCTACTGGTGCTGGCGGGCGCCGTGATCCAACTGCGAGGCAACGTCGACATCTGGATGCTGGTGCTCGTCGGGGTGTTCACCCTGGTGACGGCTCCGGTCATCGCGCACACCGTCGGACGTGTCGCCTACCGCGAGCAGCGTGGTCGCGACGGACTGCTGATCGTCAACGAGATGGAGACGAACGAAGGGGACGATCGCTGACGGTGCTGTTCGCGAAGAACGTTGCGTAGAACATCCCGATCACCGATCCCATCGCGATCAGGATCAGCGGCCCGAACAGCTCCGGATACGTTCCCATGGGGACGGCGAGGTAGCGGTAACAGAGCAACAACCCCACCATCGTCGCGACGCCGAACGCGACCATCCGGATGCGGGCAGGATCTTTCAGCCCGCGCTCGGGGTCGCGCAGCACCGATTCGAGGGTCAGGCACAGTACGACGCCTGCGACCAGGTCGACACCGTAGTGATAGCCGAAGCCGAGCGTGGCGGCCAGGGTGCACACCAGCCACACCGTTCCACCCCATCGGAGCCACCACGGACCACGCCTCGAGTGGATGAACAAGCTCAGCGCCCAGGCGGTGTGCAGCGACGGCATGCAGTTTCGGGGAGTCAGTTCGTCGAAACCGATGGCCGTCGGCGATGCGTCGAACGGAACCAGCGTCGGCCAGTAGTTTCCGAGCTGGAACCCCTCGCCGGCCGAACCGAATGCGAAGACCGGGCCGACGACGGGGAACAGCACGTAGAAGACAGGTCCGACGAGGCCGATGAGAAGAAATGTTCTGACCAGGTAGTGCGACGGCCACAGTCCGGTGCGCGAGACGCCACGGAGTTGGTAGATCGCGATGGCGATGGCGGCGACCGGGAGCTGGATGTAGACCCAGTGCAGCACCGCGTAGACGATCGGGCCGAGCGCATCGAGCCAGCTTCCGACGATCCACGACGGGTTGCCGAGCGCGTGGTCGGCTAGTTGCGCGTACTCGTCCAGGACGTAGGGCCGGACGATGGTGGTGATCTGCAACCATGCGTCGCCGCCCTTGGTGGCGAGGATGAGCAGTCCGCCGAGGCACACTGCTCGGATGCCGCCGGCGTCGCGGCGCCAGATGGTGAACACGGCCAATCCGGCCAGTGCGATCACGGCTCCGTTGCCGACGACGAACGGGTGACCGGCTTCCAACCGAGCGAGCGCGCCCACGGCATCGATCAGTACGGCGATTCCGAGTGCCCACAGCCGAATCGGCATGCGTACGCCGACGAGGGCCAACGCCAGACCGCCCCACGGCACGGCCATCGACTTGGGGGTGCCGAAGAAGTCGTTCCAGATACTCGGAAGCGGGCCGGGGAAACCCTTCCAGAACGCGACGACCTGCAGCGATGCGAGGAAAATCAGAACGACGACAGCGCCGACACCGTAGACGCGTAGTGCGCCCGGCGCCGCTCTCTCGACGTGTGACGTTCGCTCTTCCCCCTGAAGCACGTCGTTCATAGTAAACGGAGCATGAACGAAGAATTACATCCAGAAGGTCACGATCGAAGGTCGATCACCGGCGCAGTTCGTCCACCAGCGACTGCACCACGGTGCGAAGGTTTCCGTCGGAATCTGCCGCGACCTTGCGTTGACGTTGATACGACGCGCCCCGCCGGGGAATGTCGGCGACCGACGCCAACTCGTCGGCGCATCCGAGCCGCACCGCGGTGGGCGCGAGTCGTTCGAGGAGATCGTCAAGGTCGTCGGTGACGAGGCGCTCGTTGCTGTCCGCGTCGAGGATGATCTCGGCGTCGAGCCCGTACCGGGCCGCACGCCACTTGTTTTCCTGAACGTGCCACGGGGGCATGCTCGGCAGTGTCTCGCCTGCTTCGAGACGCTGGTCGAGGTCGACGATCAGGCAATGCGTCAGTGCGACCAGCGCGGCGAGCTCACGCTTGGTGGACGCGCCGTCGCACACTCGCACCTCGATGGTTCCCCACTTCGGCGCCGGCCGGATGTCCCAGTGCATTCCGCCGAGCTGTTCGATGACGCCGGTCTTCATCTGGTCTCGAACGAAGCCTTCGAACTGACCCCAGTCCTCGAACTGAAACGGCAGGCCCGCCGTGGGGAGCTGCTGGAACATCAGCGCCCGGTTGCTGGCGTATCCGGTGTCGTTTCCGGACCAGATCGGCGACGACGCCGACAGTGCCAGCAGGTGCGGATACTGCAGCAGCAGCGAGTTGAGAATCGGAAACACCTTGTCCGGCGAGGACACGCCGACGTGGACGTGCACGCCCCAGATCAGCATCTGCCTCCCCCACCACTGCGTGCGAGCGATCAACTCGTCGTAGCTCGGGGTGCTGGTGAGTACCTGCGTCGACCATTCCGCGAAGGGATGCGTGCCGGCACTGAACAGGTCGATGTTCAGCGGGGCCGCAGCGCGCCTGACCAGATCGAGCGACTCGCCCAGGTCGTCCATCGCTTCACCGACGTTCTCGCACACTCCGGTGACGAGCTCGACGGTGTTGCGCAGCAGCTCCTTCGTCACGCGCGGAGTCTCCGCGCCCGCCAGCTCGGTCACGCCGTCCATGACGTCGGCGGCCGAGTTGACGAGATCCAGCGAATCCTTGTCCACCAGCGCGATCTCCCACTCCACGCCGAGGGTCGGGCGCGGGGAGGAATTGAACGCTATGGCAGGAGCGGAGCCTGCGGAGTGACCCGATGCCGCAGGAGCGGAGCCTGCGGAGTGACCCGATGCCGCAGGAGCGGAGCCTGCGGAGTGGGTGGGGCGGCCCGGCATGTGAGCGGGAACCGCTTATTCCAGGACCGCGCAGGCGGCGCGGCCACCCGCGTCGCCGGTCATGAGGGTGTTCATGTCGGGAACGGCGCCGCCGTCGGGCAGGGTGTAGCGCGGCGGGATGTTGGCGAAGTTGTCCGGGCCCTCGTGGATGATGACGGATCGTCCGCCGTCGGCGCGGAGGTCGTCGAGGGTGACGGCGTCGGTCGTGGTGACCAGCATGGCCGTTCCGTCCTCGCCGACCTGCAGCGATGTCAGGTCACCGCTGGAGGGGTGTTCGGTGCGGCCGCCGACCTGCAGGTGCCCGCCGGCGGACAGGAAGTTGCCGGGCTCGCCGCCTGCAGGTGCCACGGAGTTGGGCTCGCAGACGCCCGCGGTGTGGACGTGCAGACCGTGGAATCCGGGAGTGAGGCCTTCTGCTTCGACGGTGACGACGAGGTGGTCGCCCTCTTCGACGAACGAGACGGTGCCGACGGTGGTGCCTGCGGCGTTCTCGAACTCGGCTTCGACGGTGCCCTCAGGGCTGTCGGCGGCGACGCCGTGACCGGAGGGATCCTCGTGGCCGGTCCAGACGGGAGGCGTCGTGCCCGCTACGTCGGACGGGGTTTCCGGGGCCGTGCATGCGACCAGTCCGAATGCGGCGACAGCGACGACGGGAGTAGCGAAGCGCCACGACCTGATCGTCCGGGATCGGGCTGTGCTGGTCGATGCCATGGAAAATGCTCCTTCGTCGGACAGGCTGGGCGTTGCGTAGATCATAACTATCCCCGGTAGTAGTCCAGTCGGCAGTAGCCCGGTCGACACGTGGTCGGTCGGGGCTCTACTGGGTGACCATCACGACGACGCTGTCTCCGAACCCGGTCAGTGTGGCCGGCATGGCTTCGGCGGTGGCGCCCAGTTGTTGGGCTATCTCCTGCGCCGCGGCCTCCGCGCCGGAGGCGTCTCCGTAGTACACCGTGGTGGCGGGGACCTGGGTCTGGGCGTAGTTGCCCGTTTCGGCGATCGTCCAGCCCTGGGCGGTGAGCGTGTCCGCAGTGGTGGCTGCCAGACCGGAGACGTCGCTGTTGTTCAGCACGCGTACCTCGACCTCGGCCGGTGCGACGGACGTCGTCGGGGCGCTGGTGGTCGAGGCCGCCGGCGCCTGAGCTGCCGGGGAGGTCGCTTCCGCGACTTCGCTGGTGGCCTCGGGGGCGGCCGCTTCTTCACTGTCTCCGGAACCGGTCAACGACAGTGCACCGATCGCTGCGAACAGAATCGCGAGCGAAATGAGAACCATTGCCAAGGCGCGGAGCGGAGGGCCGGACGATTCCGGGTTGGGACTGCTCACACTGGAAGACACTAGTTGACGGCTAGACCTCGAAGCCGAGTCGCCTCGCAGCCCTTGCCTTCTGACGGCTCGCGCGGAGCCTGCGCAGACGCTTCACCAGCATGGGATCGGCTGCCAGTGATTCCGGGCGGTCGACGAGTGCGTTCAACACCTGGTAGTAGCGAGTCGCGGACATCGAGAAGAGTTCCTTGATGGCTTCTTCCTTTGCGCCTGCGTACTTCCACCACTGGCGCTCGAAGGACAGGATGTCGTGTTCACGACGGGTCAGGCCGTCTGCTCCGACCTCGTTGATGTCCCCCGTGTTTCCCGGTTGCTGAGACTGGTTCGAGTCACGCGCTGCTGCGCCGTCCATCTCACTCCTCGACTTCGCGGATCCGTGTCGACGGATCCCGATCCTGTGCCGTGATGCTGTCCTGTGCCGTCATGCCGGTCCCCACCTTTTGCCACGAGCCCCAGACCCGCGTCGACGCACCCGAGGGGCGGGCAGTCGGCACGAAATTACACACGTGTGTTTCGGTTGTTATTGAACCACGGTGCGCAGTGCTTGGGCACAGCTCGCAGGACGTGCGGCGAGTCGCGCCCCCTCACCGTGTGCACGGAGAGGGGCTTCACGCCAGTATTCTTGTCGACCATGGCAATTCTCCCGATCCGGATCGTCGGCGACCCGGTACTGCACACCCCCACCCGGCCCGTCACCGAGACGCCCGCCGAACTCGCCGACCTTATCGCGAACATGTACGACACGCTCGCCGCCGCCAACGGCGTCGGACTCGCCGCCAACCAGGTCGGCGAACCCCTTCGGCTGTTCATCTACGACTGCCCCGACGAGGGCGAGGACGGCAAGGTCGTCCGTCGCCGCGGCGAGGTGATCAACCCGGTTCTGGAGACGTCGGAGATCCCCGAGACGATGCCGGATCCCGAGGACGACGACGAGGGCTGCCTTTCGGTTCCCGGCGAGCAGTACCCCACCGGACGTGCGGACTGGGCACGCGTCACGGGCACCGACGCCGCGGGCGAGCCCGTCGACATCGAAGGAACGGGTTTCTTCGCTCGCATGCTGCAGCACGAGGTCGGGCACCTCGACGGTTTCCTGTACGTCGACGTTCTCATCGGCCGCAATGCGCGTGCCGCGAAGAAGGCGATCAAACGCGCCGGTTGGGGCAAGCCGGGTCTGTCCTGGGTCCCCGGCACCGTCGAAGATCCGTTCGGCCACGAGGACTGACGCGGTGGGACCGCGGGTCATGCTGCGCTACCGGCTGCCACCCGGCCACAGCCACCCGATGACGGACGTCATCGGCGAACTGATCGAGCACAGCCGGTCGGTGGTCGCGGTGCAGTCCGCGGACGGTCGCGAAGTCAGAGTCGCGCCCGATCGTGTCGTCGCGCTGAAGGAGCTCGGGCCGCGTCCGATTCGCACGTCGGAGATTCGATCGCTGGAACGTGCTGCCGCCGACGGCTGGCCCGGCGTCGAACAGGCCTGGATCGACGGCTGGCTCCTGCGCGCCGGGCACGGGTTCACCGGCCGGGCGAACTCCGCGTTGCCGGTGGAACCGTCGGCCGGTCATGTGTCCCTCGACGACATCGTCCGATGGTTCTCCGAGCGCGGCCTACCTGCCGTGCTCCTGCTGCCCGACCGACTGGGTTCACCGCCCGCCGGGTGGGTGACGCGGGACGAAACACTGGTCATGGCCGCGGACATCTCCCGGTTGGAGCTGCCCGTCGAAACTCTGTCGGTCTTCTCCGACGTGCCCGACGCCGACTGGCTCGGCGTGTACCGCTACCGCGGGCGACCCCTGCCCGACGGTGCGCTCGAGGTCATCTCGTCGGTGCGTGACGGTGTGGCGGCGTTCGGCCGGATCGGCTCGGCGTCCAGCGAGATGCTGGCGATCGGGCGTGCAGCGGTGACGGACGCGCCCGACGGTCGACGCTGGGTCGGTCTGACGGCCATCGAGGTCGCGGAGGCGCATCGACGGAACGGCCTCGGAACGAGGATCTGCGGCGAACTGGTCGCCTGGGGTCGCACGCAGGGTGCGACGCACGCGTACCTGCAGGTCTCGGCGGCCAATGCAGGCGCCGTGGCCATGTACGAGGGCCTCGGCTTCACCGAGCATCATCGCTATCGCTACGCCGACCTTATGTGAGCACCCGTTAGTCTGATCGCCGTGCGATTGGCTACCTGGAATGTGAACTCCGTCCGCTCTCGTCAGGATCGGATCGTGGATTGGCTGCAGCGATCCGATGTCGACGTGCTGGCGATGCAGGAAACCAAGTGCAAGGACGCGCAGTTTCCGTACGAGCGGTTCACCGAGATCGGGTACGAGGTCGCCCATGTCGGCCTCAGCCAGTGGAACGGTGTCGCCTTGCTGTCGCGGGTCGGGTTGGACGACGTGCAGATCGGCTTCGAGGATCAGCCCGGGTTCAGCAAGGACCCGGAGGTCGAGGCGGTGCGCGAGGCGCGGGCCATCGGAGCCACGTGCGGCGGGGTTCGCGTGTGGAGCCTGTACGTACCCAACGGGCGCGAGCTGGCGGATCCGCATTACACGTACAAGCTCGAGTGGCTCGCCAAGCTGCGGGCCGACGCTCAGGCCTGGGTGTCGGCGGACCCGGACGCGCAGATCGCGCTCGTCGGGGACTGGAACATCGCGCCTACCGACGACGATGTCTGGGATCCGGCGTTGTTCGAGGGCAAGACCCACACGTCGCAGCCGGAGCGGGATGCGTTCGAGTCGTTCGCGGAGGTCGGATTCACCGAGGTGACTCGGCAGTTCACGCCCGAGCCGCGGACGTTCACCTACTGGGACTACACGCAGCTTCGCTTCCCGAAGAAGCAGGGACTTCGTATCGACATGGCTCTGGCTTCCCCGGCTCTTGCGTCCCGGGTGACGGGCGCCTCGATCGATCGTGAGGAGCGCAAGGGCAAGGGTGCCAGCGATCACGCACCCGTCGTCGTCGATATTTCCTGACGATCACGCCCCGCAGCGACGTGGACCGCCAGCGCTGCTGCGCCGGCGAGAACGAGCAGTCCGTGCGCAACACGCAACCACGGGGGCGCGAAGAACTGCGGAAGAAACAGGACGAAGCCCGACGCGAAGAGCGCGGACTGCCAGCCGGGCACGCGCCGCGCAAGTGCAACGGTACCGATGGCCACGAGGATCAGTCCGGCACCGAACATCACCGTTTGTGTGGGGCCGTATCGGATGGGTTCGGCGAGGTCGATCAGCCGAAGATCGCCGGTGCTCAGCGCGTCGGATCCCAGCACGTGGAGTGCGAACGTCTCGGCGCCGTAGTACGGCAGTGTCAGTCCGACGCCGACCCACGTCGTCACTTCGGCGACGGCGCCGACGTTCATCGTGCGTACTGCGAGAGCGAGCGTGATGAACCCGAGCATCGCGCTGACGTGCGCCGCTACCCACAGTCCGGACCCGAACGCGTCGGCGCCGGCCTGCCCTGAATCGGAGGAGTAGGGCCTCAGAACGGGATAGACGGCGAACAGAACGCCCGTGGCGACCAGAAGCCCGACAGTCGATCGCATGCGTGCCCTCCTTCAGGATGCGAGAGCGGTGCTCTCGTTCTGAAGTGAGTATTCACCAGGCACACGGAGAAAACAAGAGCACTGCTCTCAGTCCGGTGCGACGAGATCGAGGAATTCCGGGTTCCGGGCCAGATAGCGCTGGACGTAGGTGCATACCGGAAGAATGGACCAGCCCCGGTCGCGTGCGGTGTTGAGTGCACCCCTGACGAGTACACCCGCCCAGCCGCGGTCACCGAAATCTTCCGTGACGACCGTGTGCATGAACGCCACGGAGGCGTCACTGCCTGAACGGCGGTAACCGAGGATGCCAATGAGATCGCCCCCGACGAAGAGGTCGAATCGGTGATGCTCGGCGTTGTCCACTATGCGAACCGACGCTGCCAGTGTGCTCGACGTGTGATCCATCCCCCGAGTAGAGCGGAGGTCGGCCCGTCACGAGGGACAGTCGGCTACTTGGATAGCAATTCGACGTCGCGCCGAACCCGGACCGTTACCGGACGACTCAGAGCGGAACGACCACGTCGGAGTAATCCGGATTGGCGGCGAGGAACCGCTGTACGTACGTACACACCGGCTTCACCTTCCATCCATACGAGCGCGCACTGTCGAGGGATCGGCGGACGAGGATAGCCGCGAGGCCCTGATGGCCGAAGTCCTCGGTGACGACGGTGTGCATGAACGACACGACGTGCGTACGGGCTCCGCGCTTCTGCGTGTTCTCGACTTCGAAGTAGCCGACGATTCCCACCAGATCACCGTTGAGCCGCAACTCGAAACGATTCTGGTCGGTGTTGATGGAGACATCAGCACTGGGAGTACTGGCAAGCATGGGTCACCTCCTTTGCATTTCCGGGATGTGCAGTGAAGCAATTACATGTGACGTGCACCACTATTAAACATGCGATCAGATAGCTTGTCACCCGTTTGTAGCAACAAACCTTCGGTTCCGTAGGTATGCAACCTCCATGCAACACAGACCCTGGTATCGGTCATACAGAGTTTCCATCACCGTTGTGATGCAACAACATTCATGCACTACCGTGCATCTCCCGAAGGTGCGGTAAAACCGGGCGTCCTCCACACCGGCCGTGCCGGTACTGTCGCGATGTGAAGTTCCTACCGCTGCCCCCCAACGGCTCCACGCCGGTTCGCGCTCTGACCATTGCCGGGACCGATTCCGGCGGCGGTGCGGGCATCCAAGCGGACAGCCGCACCATGGCGATGTGCGGGGTGCACGCGTGCGTCGCCGTCGCCGCGGTGACCGTGCAGAACACCGTCGGCGTCAGTGGCTTCCACGAAATCCCGCCGGCCGTCGTCGCAGACCAGGTCCGCACCGTCGTCGGCGACATCGGAATCAGCGCCGCCAAGACCGGCATGCTGGCGTCGACAGCCATCATCGAAGCCGTCACCGATGTCTGCACCGAGGTCGGCATCGGTAAGAACGGCACGATCCCGCTCGTCGTCGATCCGGTGTGCGCGTCGATGCACGGTGATCCGCTTCTGCACGCGGAGGCGTTGGACGCCATCCGGAACGTTCTGATCCCCATCGCCACTGTCGTCACCCCCAATCTCGACGAGGTTCGCCTCATCACCGGCATCGACGTGATCGACGACGCCACCGCCCGCCGGGCGGCCGAAGCGCTGCATGCGTTGGGCGCGGGGTGGGCGATAGTGAAGGGCGGTCACCTACGCACGTCGACGACCAGCACGGACATCCTGTTCGACGGCGATACCTTCACCGAATTCTCCCGGCCGCGAATCGACACGGGCAACGATCACGGAGGTGGAGACACGTTGGCTGCCGCCATCGCCAGCGCGCTGGCCAACGGGTATTCGGTGCCGGACGCGGTCGCGTTCGGCAAGGACTGGGTCACCGAGTGCCTCGCGGCGTCGTACGACCTGGGCGCAGGCCACGGTCCCGTCTCTCCGCTGTGGAGGCTGCACGTCCAAAGCTCGTAGGGCGCGCTGGACCCCGGTCAGCGGTGGCGTACCAGCCGGAGAATCTTCAGGTCCTCGGGTACGCCGGTGAGTTTGGGGGCGAAGAATCCGCGACGGTAGGGCCGCGGAACCAATCCGAGTGCGTCGACCGTGTCGGGGTGTACTGCGTCGAACGCGTTCCGGGAGATCATCAGGTTGCCGTTACCGCCGGTTTGCATGACGCGGGCGGCGATGGTGACGTCGACGCCGAGCCAGTCGGATCCGATCTGTCGCGGATTTCCGGTGTGAATCCCGACCCTCATGGTCGGTGTGTATCCGTCGACGTCGACCTCCGACAGCGCCGTCCGTGCCGCGACCACCGCTTCGAGCGCCTGGTCGGGTCGGTAGAAGACCGCCATGATGCCGTCGCCCAGCCTCTTGACGACGTGTCCACCGCCCGCGGCGACGGCCGGCTCGACTGCCTGGGACACCTTCCTCAGCAGGGTCAGAGTCGCGGCGTCGCCTGCGACGAGGGACCACGACGAGAATCCCACCAGATCGGTGAAGACGATGGTCACGTCGCGTTCTCCCCGGCCTCGGCCGGTTCTCTCGAGCACTGCCTGCCACACCTGAAGTGCTCCGAGTCCGATTTCTCGGGTGGCACCAGGCTCGTCACCGCGGAACTTGTCGGCTACGCGGGCCACGGCGAGTGCCGACCCTTCGCCTGCCAGGGACAGCGGATCACCGAACGTGGGGTCGCCCGGCAGAACCCGTCGGAACCTCCGCACCACGTCGACGACCCCTGGGCTGCGGTTGACATCCTGCACCCAGCCGACCATCGACGACAGTTTCACGACACGAAGCGTAACCGAGGGTTACAGACACTTCGTAGCCCGAAGATCCCCGGTTCGTGGGTCACTGGCCCGAACGCGCCTGGGTGCGGGCGTCCCCGACCGGAACGCCGTTGGGTCCTTCGACCGACTCCGCGTACGTGCCGATTCCGAAACCGATCGCCGACGCGTTCTTCGCGAGTGCCTCGCGATCGACGTTCGCGAGTGTGTCCTCGGCGGTGTGGTAGTTCTCGTCGTAGGTCTCCCCGGCCGTGCCGCCCCACTTCTCTGCTTGTTCGGGGGTCTTCTCGTCGTCGGCGCCGCTGAACACTCCGCCTGCCGGGATGCCGGCGGCAATGAACGGGCCGTAGTCGGATCGGCCGTCGAAATCGGTTCCGTCGACGGCGATTCCTTCTCCGCCGAGGTAGTCGACGAACACACGCTCGATGGCGTCGGACCCTGCCGGTCCAGCCGGTTCGCCGACTTTGTCGGAGTCGTCTCCGTCGTACGCGAGGTATCCGGCGTTGTGCGAGCCGATCATGTCGAAGTTGAGGTACAACGCGATGTCGGCCTTGTCCTCGTCGCTCAGGCCCTCGACGTAGGCAGTCGATCCGACGAGTCCGTTCTCTTCCGCGCCCCAGAACGTGAACCGGACGGCGTTGGTCACGTCCGGCTCGCTGCCGAGTTGCAGCGCGGATTCCAACACCGCCGCGGTGCCGCTGCCGTTGTCGTTGATGCCCGGGCCTTCCTCGACGCTGTCCAGGTGGGCGCCCGCGACCACGACGTTCGAGGTGTCTCCCGTCGAGGTCTGCGCGATGATGTTGCGGCTCTTGGTCGTTGTGGTGACCGTGTCCAGCGTGAGCGTCAGTTCCGGCGCCGACGCGACGGCCGCGCCGTCCTCCTGCGAGACGCCGCCCGTCGGGATCTTGGCGTCGTCCTTGCTGCCGAGAGTGCCGTTGTCCACGGGCCCGGGGACGTTGTTGACCACGACGACCGCGACGGCGCCGAGGTCCGCCGCGACGGTTTGTTTGGCGACGAAGGGACACAGACCCCGGTTCACGACAACGATGGCACCGCTGACGTCGAGTCCGTCGTAATCGGTTGCCTCGCAACCGGGTGACTCGTCGGCGGGAGCTGCGACGACGCGTGCGGTGATGCCGTCCTCGGGGGTGGCTGGAGAGTATCCGAGGGCTTTGACCGAGATCTGCTCGTCTCCGGCCGACAGCAACTCGGTGTCCACCGTGAACTGGTCGAAGTCGAATTCCGGTGTCTCGACGTCGAATCCGGCTGCCTGCAGTTTTCCGCTCACGTAGTCGACGCTGGCGTCGTATCCGGAGGTGCCGGCGGCGCGGTTGCCGTTGTTCTCCGACGCGATCCGTTCGAGCTCCTTGAGGTGAGCGACCACGGCGTCGCCGGTGACGGCGTCCGCGAGCCCTGGGCCGTCGGGACTGGAGATCGGCGTCGGAACCGACACGGCCGGCTGCTCCTCGGCCCCGGAGTTGTCCGAGGACGTGGAGCAACCGGCCAGGACGAGCGCGCCGACTGCGAAACTTGCAAGCAAGGTCTTCCGTGGCATGGAAGCACCCTAGCTTCTCCGGCCGTCAGGCGTCTCGATGATCGGTGACGAACACTGCGGCGCCGAACACGATGGCGGTGAAGACCACGAAGTAGACCAGGCTCCCCCACGGTCCCCAGTGGAAGTCGACTCCGCCGTCGGATCCGAGGAAGTGAGAGGCATTGAGCCAGGGCAGGAACGGTTGCACCGCGCGACCGAAGGATCCGAACAGGCCGAAGAGGTTCTCGACCACCAGCGGCCACAGCAACAGCAGTGCGATGGCGCCTGCGGACTGGCGAAGAAGGGCACCGACTCCGACGGCGACGACGATCTGCAGGAAGGCGAGGATCGCGGTCCCGTAGATGACGCGCCACGTGCCGTCGATGTCGAAGCTCAGCAGTTCGCCTGCCTCGGCGCCTGCGAACACCTTGGCGATGTAGAACGCGCCGAGACCGAGGACGAAGCTCAGCACCAGCCCCAGAACACCGATCAGAAATGCCTTGGCGACGAGTACCGATGCGCGATTGGGCATCGCCTGGAACGTCGTACGGATGACGCCGAAGCGATACTCGCTGGTCACCGTCAAGGCGGCCAGGATCATCAACACCATGACTCCGAAACCTCCGACGCCGCTGCCGACCGCGTCGTAGACGGTGGGGAGGTACGGATCGTAGTCCGGTGTGTCACCCTGAGCCACTTGATCTTTGTAGGATTCGAGGCCGAGTTCGGAGGTGAATCCGACGATTCCCGCGAGGCCCAATCCGAGGACGATCACCGCGATCGTGCACCACCAGGGTGACTTCGTCGAGGTGATCTTGATACGTTCCGCAGCCAACACACCCATCAGAGAGCACCACCCATCGCCTTGTAATCCGACCCCTGACCGTCCACACCATCAGCACCCGCACCGTGATACTGAACATCCTCACCCGTCAGCTTCATGAACGCCTCCTCCAAAGACCCACGCTGCGAGGACAACTCATGCAACACGATCTGATGCCGAGCAGCGATATCACCGATCACCTCGGTCGTCGAATCCGTCACCACGATCGCCGGCTGCAACTGATCCACCCCCGCAGGCTCACGCACCGTCAACCCCGCCGACGTCAACGCACTCCGCAACGCATCCAACTGAGGACTACGCACCTTCACCGACGCCTCCGACGCATGATCGATGAAATCCTGCACCGACGTATCCGACACCAACCGACCCCGACCGATCACCACCAGATGCTCCGCCGTCTGCGCCATCTCCGACAACAGATGACTCGACACCAACACCGTCCGACCCTCCGCCGCCAAACGCTGCATGAACTTACGAATCCACACAATGCCCTCAGGATCGAGACCATTCACCGGCTCATCGAACAACAACACCTTCGGATCCCCCAACAACGCCCCCGCCAGACCCAACCGCTGCGACATACCGAGCGAGAAACCACCCGCATTCTTCTTCGCAACCTCACTCAACCCCACCAACCGAAGCACCTCGTCCACACGAGACCTCGGAATACCGTTCGACGCAGCCATCCACTCCAAATGCGCACGCGCAGAACGATTCGGATGCACCCACTTCGCATCCAACAACGCACCCACACTCCGCAACGGCTGCTTCAACTCGCCATACGGCTTACCCTCGATCAACGCCTGACCACTCGTCGGACGATCCAGACCCAAAATCGTCCGCATCGTCGTCGACTTCCCCGCACCATTCGGCCCGAGAAAACCCGTCACAATCCCCGGCTTCACGGAAAAAGACAGATCATCGACCGCCTTCACCGCACCGTACTGCTTCGTCAACCCCGTCACTTCGATCATGAACGGAAATACTGCCCTGTTCCGGTTCGTACCGCATCGCTCGGAAGTATTCTTTCGAGTCGTTCTCACGGATGACGGAAAGCGGAATTTCGTCAGGGTTTTCCCTGAGATGCAAAGAACCTCCGAAGGTATTCCTTCGGAGGTTCTTTGCGGTTTGTATTACTTTACACTCACGCGTCCCGGCGGTTGACGACCAGCAATGCTGCACCGAACACGACGGCGGTGAAGATCGCGAAGTAGACCAGGCTTCCCCACGGTCCCCAGTGATAGTCGACGCCTCCGGCTTCACCGAGGAAGTGGCTGGCGTTTCCGAAGGGCAGGAACGGCTGGATCGCGCGGCCGAAGGATCCGAACAGTCCGAACAGCGACTCGACCAGTAGCGGCCAGAGCAGCAGCAGTGCGATGGCGCCTGCGGACTGGCGAAGAAGCGCACCGACTCCGACGGCGATGAACACCTGCAGGAAGGCCAGGATCGCGGTTCCGTAGATCGCTCGCCAGGTGCCGTCGATGTCGAAGCTCAGCAGAGCGCCTGCATCCGGTCCGGCGACTGCCTTACCGATGTAGAACGCCAGCAGTCCGAGAACGAACGTCAGCACGAAACCGAACACACCGATGAGCGACGCTTTCGCGACCAGCACTGCGGCGCGGTTCGGGACCGCCTGGAACGTGGTTCTGATGATGCCGAAGCGGTATTCGCTGGTCACCGTCAGCGCAGCCAGGATCATGAGGACCATGAGCCCCATGCCGCCGACGCCACTGCCGACCACTTCGAAGACCGACGGTAGGTAGGGCTCGAATTCGGGTTTGTTGCCCTCGGCGATCTGGTTGTTGTAGGACTGCAGACCCAGTTTGGCCGCCAGTCCCACCGCGAAGGCAAGCCCCAACCCGAGGGCGATGATGGCGATCGTGCACCACCAGGGTGACTTCGTCGAGGTGATCTTGATACGTTCCGCAGCCAACACACCCATCAGAGAGCACCACCCATCGCCTTGTAATCCGACCCCTGACCGTCCACACCATCAGCACCCGCACCGTGATACTGAACATCCTCACCCGTCAGCTTCATGAACGCCTCCTCCAAAGACCCACGCTGCGAGGACAACTCATGCAACACGATCTGATGCCGAGCAGCGATATCACCGATCACCTCGGTCGTCGAATCCGTCACCACGATCGCCGGCTGCAACTGATCCACCCCCGCAGGCTCACGCACCGTCAACCCCGCCGACGTCAACGCACTCCGCAACGCATCCAACTGAGGACTACGCACCTTCACCGACGCCTCCGACGCATGATCGATGAAATCCTGCACCGACGTATCCGACACCAACCGACCCCGACCGATCACCACCAGATGCTCCGCCGTCTGCGCCATCTCCGACAACAGATGACTCGACACCAACACCGTCCGACCCTCCGCCGCCAAACGCTGCATGAACTTACGAATCCACACAATGCCCTCAGGATCGAGACCATTCACCGGCTCATCGAACAACAACACCTTCGGATCCCCCAACAACGCCCCCGCCAGACCCAACCGCTGCGACATACCGAGCGAGAAACCACCCGCATTCTTCTTCGCAACCTCACTCAACCCCACCAACCGAAGCACCTCGTCCACACGAGACCTCGGAATACCGTTCGACGCAGCCATCCACTCCAAATGCGCACGCGCAGAACGATTCGGATGCACCCACTTCGCATCCAACAACGCACCCACACTCCGCAACGGCTGCTTCAACTCGCCATACGGCTTACCCTCGATCAACGCCTGACCACTCGTCGGACGATCCAGACCCAAAATCGTCCGCATCGTCGTCGACTTCCCCGCACCATTCGGCCCGAGAAAACCCGTCACAATCCCCGGCTTCACGGAAAAAGACAGATCATCGACCGCCTTCACCGCACCGTACTGCTTCGTCAACCCCGTCACTTGAATCATGGGGTCCACTGTGCCCGATCGACGGGTGCTCGCACATCGCCCGCGAGTCGCGATTCGACTCATCCTTTCGGATGACACCCGCTCCTATGTGAGTGGTTGTGTAGGCCCTGGCCTACACAACCACTCACATAGGAGAACTGGCCTGGGCCCAGAAACGTTTGGGAATGCGGCCCGCGCGGCGGGCCTCGAATCCGGCGCTCACCGCGTGCCGCATCGCCGACGCCATCAGTGCGGGGTCTTTGGCGCGGGTCACGGCGGTGGCGAGAAGAACTGCGTCGCACCCGAGTTCCATCGCCACGGCTGCGTCGCTGGCGGTGCCGATGCCTGCGTCGAGGATGACGGGAACGCCTGCCGCGTCGACGATCATCTCGATGTTGTGTGGGTTGGAGATGCCGAGTCCGGTGCCGATCGGCGCACCGAGTGGCATGACGGCGACGCAGCCGATGTCTTCGAGTCTGCGTGCCAGGACGGGGTCGTCGGTGGTGTACGGGAGTACGTTGAACCCGTCGTCGACGAGTTGCTCTGCGGCCTTGACCAGTTCGATGGCATCGGGCAGCAGTGTTCGCTCGTCGGCGATGACTTCGAGCTTCACCCAGTCGGTTTCGAGTGCTTCACGTCCGAGCTGTGCAGTGAGAACGGCTTCGGAGGCGCCGCGACAGCCGGCGGTGTTGGGCAGGGGTGCGATGTCGAGCTTGCGCAGTAGATCGAGGACACCGGTGCCGCCTGCGGCGTCGACGCGTCGCATGGCCACGGTGGTCAGCTCGGTGCCCGACGCCACCAGTGCCTCTTCCAGGACGGTCAGGTTCGCTGCTCCTCCGGTGCCCATGATGAGTCGGGATTCGAAGGTTCTGTCCGCGATAGTCAGCACGTCAGCCACCCTGCACCGCGGTGAGGATTTCGATGGTCCAGCCGGGTTCGACGGTGGTGGCGTCCCATCGGCTCTTCGGCAGGACTGTTCCGTCGACGGCGACGGCGATGCCCGTGTCCGGCATGGACAGATCGGCGAGGAGTCGACGCATCGTCAGCCCCTCGGAGAGTGCGTGTTCTTCGCCGTTGACGGTGATCATCGGTGCCTTCCTGTCTCGAATCGGGCTGGATCTGCAGCCTTGGCTTCGGGGAGTGTGTCGCCGGTGAGTAGTGCGGCGACAGCGTCTGTGGTGATGGGTGTCAGCAGGATTCCGTTGCGTCCGTGTCCGGCGGCGACGATGACGCGTTCGGAGACGCGGCCGATGAGCGGTAGGCCGTCGGGGCTCATGGGGCGCAGTCCGGCGGCGGCTTCGTGTAGTTCGTATTCGCCGATGCTGGGCATCAGTCGTTCGGCGTCGGCGATGAGGTCGCGGACTCCGGCGACGGTGACCTGGGTGTCGTGGCCGGATTCGTACTGGGTGGCGCCGACGACGAGGCCGTCGCCGCGTGGCACGAGGTAGATGGGGCGGCCGTGGACGCTGCCTCGGATGGTTCGGCTGGGCGGAGCCGTCGCGCTGGGTCGTCGTCTGAGTCGGAGTATTTCGCCTTTGACGGGTCGGACGGGGATGTCCGGGAGAAGGGCGGAGACCTGCGCTCCGGCGGCGACGACGATTCGGTCGGCAGTCAGGGCGTCGAGGTCGGTCACCTGTTCGGCGACGAAGTCGACGCCGGCTGCGGACGCTGTCAGTGCGTCGACGAGGGCGCGGTTGTCGACGGCCTGTTCCGTCGGCGCGAGAAGTCCGAGGCGGATGTTCTGCGCGAGCGAAGGTTCGAGTTCCCGGATCTGCGCCCGGTTCAGGATGTCCAGCTGGTGCCCGTGTTCGCCGACGAATTCTGCGATGGTCCGCAGGTCCTGGGCGTCGGCGGCGTCGAGTGCGACGGTCAACGAGCCCGATGCGGTGAACACGTCGACTCCGAGCTCGCGTGCGAACTCGGGCCAGCGGTCCAGCGAGCGCGCCCCCAGCTTCAGTAGTTCGTGTTCGCCCGGCCATCCCTCGGACAGCGGTGCGAGCATTCCGCCGGCCACCCAGGACGCGCCCGACCCGATGTTCGGGTCGTACAGCTGGACCGACCATCCGTCGCGCTGCGCCCTGGCTGCGACGGCGAGGCCGATGACGCCGCCTCCGACGACGGCAAGCGTTCCGAGCCCCGACTTTTCGAACTGCGGCCCGTCGAACTGCGACTTTTCGAACTTCACCGAGAACCACCCTCACTCCCTGCGCCGGCATGATCCGGTTCAGGTATTGACGGTAAGGACGGGCGTGTCCACTCTCAGCCCCGCGTACCCCAGGACTCCCGTGTATCTGTCTTTCCGACGAGAAGACTACCGTCTGGAGACGTGCATCCCACTCAGAGCTCCCGTGAACGCTTGAACTCTGCCCGCCTGTACCTGTGCACCGACGCCAGGCGCGAGCTCGGCGATCTAGCCCAGTTCGCCGAGGCGGCACTGTCCGGCGGCGTCGACATCATTCAGCTTCGCGACAAGAACTCCGCAGGTGAGCGTGAGTTCGGTCCGCTGGAGGCCAAGGACGAACTGGCTGCGCTGGCCGTCCTGTCCGCGGCCACCAGGCGTCACGGCGCGCTGTTGGCCGTCAACGACCGCGCGGACCTGGCGTTGGCGTCGAACGCCGATGTGTTGCATCTGGGCCAGGGCGATCTGCCGGTGCATTACGCGCGGCAGATCCTCGGACCGGATGTGGTGATCGGACGTTCGACGCAGAACCGTAGCCAGGCGAGTCTGGCGGCGATCGAGGACGGTGTGGACTACTTCGCGACCGGGCCGGTGTGGGCGACGCCGACGAAGCCGAATCGCAAGGCCGCGGGCCTCGAACTGGTGCGCAGCACGGCCGACTCGGCTCCGACACGGCCGTGGTTCGCCATCGGCGGTGTCGACGCCGACAACGTCGACGAGGTCCTTGCGGCCGGCGCGGACCGTGTTGTCGTCGTGCGTGCCATCACGCAGGCCCGCGACCCGCAGGCCGCAGCTCAGGCGCTGGCGGAGAAGCTGAAGGGCAACTAGCTCAGCCAGGCGAGGACGGTCGACGGCGGGAGCACCTGCACCGCCGTCGGCAACCGTTCCTTCAGGCCGCGGTCCGCGGTGACGAGCGCGGTCAGCGCGCTTCCGTCGTGTGCGCGCCGGGCGAGTTCGTCGTCGCCGCTGCCCGACGCATGGATGACGGGGACTCGGGCGTCGTCGAATCGGGCTGCGCGGGCGTCGCCTTCGAGGACGGCTTCGATGGTGGTGAGCCACCCGTAGGTGCCGCCGGGCAGTTCGACGGTGCGCGGCAGGACGTCGGCGAGGGAGGTCAGCAGCTCGCCGGTTGCGCCGCTGCGGTCCTTCCACCAGCCGTTGGGGCGGGAGCCGAGCACGTTGGCGGTGTCGAGCAGTACGCGGAGAGGTTCGGTCCGCAAGGTGGGCCAGCTCGCCGCGAAGCCGGGGTGCAGAGGCAGGGCGTCGACCATGCTTTCGGGAACCCAACGCAGTTCGGTGCTTTCACCGTTCGGGGTGGTGGGAAGCTGAGTGTCGGCGTCGGCGACGACGGTGGTGTACGTCCAACCGCTCGGGGCCGTCGCGGTGAGCTTTTCTCCTCGGACGTTGAGCCGGGCCGCGCCGATTCCTGCTTCTTCGTCGGCTTCACGGACGGCGGCCGTCACTGCGCTCTCGTGCGAGTCCTTCGCGCCGCCCGGAAGCGCCCAGGTTCCGCCCTGGTGACTCCAGAGGGCGCGGTGTTGCAGCAGTACCGTCGGCTCACCGTCTGCGGACGGTGCACGCAGGAGCAGACCTGCGGCTCCGTACCTTCCCCAGTGTCGCGTGCCGTTCTCCCCGACTACCCACCCGTCACCGTCGCCGCGCATACCTCCACACCTTAGGGGACTGCACCTTCGGAGTGTTCGCCGTCCACGTACGCACCGCGGGCGGAAACTTATATGCTCGAACCTGTGAACGTGGTCGGCACTACACCCACTGCTGCCGTACCTCCCACGACGGCCGCCACGGCCTCGGAGAGCGACTCGCGGCGTGAGTTGCGGCGCCTGGCACGCTCGACGCCTGCGCGCATGATCGCCCTGGGCGGTCTGCTGATCGTGTTGCTGGTCGCGACGGGGTTCGTGACGAGTGAGGCTGTGTCCGATCGCGAGTCCACGCTCGATTCGTTGTTGGTGCGCACCGAGCCTCTGGCCAATTCCGCGCAGAATCTGTACGGCGCCCTGTCGGTCGCGGATGCCGCGGCGTCGACGGCGTTCATCTCCGGTGGCCTGGAACCTCAGGCGGTGCGTGACCGGTACGCGCAGGCCATCGGCGACGCGGGCACCGAGCTGATCCGGGCGTCTGGCGGGCTCGGCGAGTCCGACACCGAGGCCAGGGACGCTCTCACGGAGATCGGTGCGGCACTGCCGGTGTACACGGGCCTCGTCGAGACCGCCCGTTCCAACAATCGGAGTGGCAATCCCGTCGGATCGTCGTACCTCGGTGAGGCGTCCACGCTGATGCAGACCTCGCTGCTTCCCCGCGCCGAGGGCCTGTACACGGCGCAGGCATCGCGGGTGTCGACGGATCAGGAAAGGTTCGTCCACCCACCGGTGTTCGCTATCGCGACCATCGTCGTCGTCCTCGGACTGCTGGTGTTGGCTCAGCTGTACTTGTCGCGGCGCACGCACCGGACCCTGAACTGGGGGTTTCTGACGGCGTCGGGTCTGGTCACGGTGCTCCTCGGGTGGATGCTGGTGGCCGGGCTCATCTCCGCGACCGCGACCGACCGTGCGCTGGACCGCGGTGTCACCCCGCTGCAGAAGCTCACCACGGGGTTCATCCTCGCTCAGCAGGCCAGGTCCGACGAGACTCTCAACCTCGTGCGCCGCGGCAGCACCCGCGAGTACGACGCCGAATTCAACGACAACACGCAGAAACTGGCCGATCTGTTCGACGGTGATGCGGCGATGACGGAGTCGTTGGCCAAGTGGAAGACCGCGCATCAGCGGATCGACGACGCGTTGGCCGTCGGCGATTTCAACACCGCCGTCACCATCGCGACGGGAAGCGGCGTCGCAGATTCGGCGGTTCAGTTCAAGGCTCTCGACGACATGCTGATCGCCGGCATCGAACAGGGCCGTACCGAGCTTCGGGGCAACGTCGAGCGGGCCAAGACCTCCCTCGTCGCGTTGAGCTCCGGAGCCATCGTCCTCACGATCGCCGCTGCGGCGGGCGTCGCAGGCGGTCTCGTTCCAAGGTTGCGTGAGTACCTGTGAACCGAATTCTTCTCGTCGTCGCCGCGATCCTCGTGGGTCTGCTCACCACCAGTTGCGTTGCACCGGAGGCGTTGCCGCCCGAGCCGGACATCAGTTACACCGAACCACCCATGCCCGACGGTGCGGGCCCGGCAACGGGTGCACCGGAAGTCGACTCCCCCGACCCGCAGTGCGCGCGCCCGACGGCCAGTCTTCGTCCCCTGCAGTTCGGACCAGGACTGGCCGGTCTTGCCCCGGAGAACACGCCACCGTCTCCGACCGTCGACCAGATCCGAGAGCGCGGTCGACTGATCGTCGGGCTGGACACCGGCAGCAACCTTTTCAGCTTCCGTGATCCGATGACCGGCAAGCTCGTCGGGTTCGACGTCGACATCGCGCGCGAGATCTCACGCGACCTCTTCGGTGACCCGGATCGAGTGGACTTCCGCATCCTGACCTCCGCGGAACGTATCGAGGCCTTGCAGAACTCGACGGTCGACGTGGTGGTCAAGACCATGACCATCACCTGTGCGCGCAAGGAGGAAGTGTCGTTCTCCACGGTGTACTTCCAGGCGCAGCACCGGGTGCTCGCGGTCAAGAACTCCGGCATCAACGGTGTTGCGGACCTGGCGAATCGACGCGTCTGCGCGGTCGACGGCACGACGTCGCTGCGGCGGCTGCAGCGCATCGTCCCGACTGCGCAGATCACCACGGCCGCGATGTGGTCCGACTGCCTCGTCGTCCTCCAACAACGTCAGGTCGACGCCGTCAGCACCGACGACACGATCCTCGCCGGTCTCGCCGCGCAGGATCCGTACCTGGAACTCGTCGGCGACAGCCTGAGCCCCGAGCCGTACGGTGTCGGAATCAAGAAGGAGAGTGAGGATCTGGTGCGGTTCGTCAACGGCACCCTGGAGCGAATCCGCGGTGACGGAACCTGGAACCGCCTGTACTCCCGCTGGCTGTCGGTCCTGGGCAGCTCGCCCGGCCCGCCGTTCCCCCAGTACGTGGACTGACATGAGCGCCCGAGACCCCGAGACTCCGACCGGTCGATCCACCGCGCCCTCACAGCGCACCGAAGCCGTGTCCCGCACCGAGGCCGTGTCCCGTACCGAAGCCGTCGCCAGAACCGAAGCGTCCGAGCGCACCCAGGCCGCCGACAGGACTCAGGCTGCCGACCGAACTCAGGCTTCTCCTGTCTCGCAGGTTCGTTCGTCGCGGACGTCCGGCCGGACGAGGCCGACTCGGTCGAATCGAACGGATCCTCGCCGACGCCTCGGCGCGGGCCTGGTGGACATTCCTCGTGTCGATCCTGTCGACCCTGCGACGGCGGTGATGTCGGATCCCACTGTTCCGCAACGCAAACGGTTCTGCTGGAAATGCAACTCACCGGTCGGCCGGAGTGCAGACGGTGAGCCGGACAAGCCGTCGGGCATCTGTCCTCATTGCGGCTCGACGTACGATTTCACGCCGCTGCTCGAGCCGGGCGATCTCGTCGTCGGGCAGTACGAGGTGCAGGGGTGTATCGCGCACGGCGGTCTCGGTTGGATCTACCTGGCCATCGACCGCAACGTCAGCGATCGCTGGGTGGTGTTGAAGGGTCTGCTGCACTTCGGTGACGACGAGGCCCACGCGGTCGCCGTCGCCGAGCGTCAGTTCCTCGCGGAGGTGGCGCATCCGGGCGTCGTGAAGATCTACAACTTCGTCGAGCAGCCACGTACCGACGGCACCCGCATCGGGTTCATCGTCATGGAGTACGTGGGTGGGCGTTCGTTGCGGGACATTCTGTCCTCTCGCAAGGACGCCGAGTCGGGTGCGCGGGTTCGGATGCCGGTGGAGCAGGCCATCGCCTACGTGCTGGAGGTTCTTCCCGCGTTGTCCTACCTGCACTCCATCGGGTTGGTGTACAACGATCTCAAGCCCGAGAACATCATGGTCACCGACGATCAGATCAAGCTCATCGATCTCGGCGCGGTCGCGGGTATCGAGGATTTCGGATACCTCTACGGCACTGCCGGATATCAAGCCCCGGAGATCGTCGAGACCGGCCCGACGGTGGCGTCGGACATCTACACCGTCGGGCGCACGTTGGCGGTTCTCACTCTGGACATGCCGCAGACGAAGGGAAAGTACGACCCGGGCATTCCGTCGCCGGAGGATCACGAACTGCTCCGCCGGTACCCCTCGTTCCATCGATTGCTGCTGCGTGCCACCAATCCCGATCCGGCACAGCGGTTCTCCACCGCCGACGTGCTGGCCAGCCAGGCCACCGGTGTACTCCGCGAGATTCTGTCGCTGCAGACCGGAACGGAACGTCCCGGCCTGTCGACGGCGTTCAGTCCGCCGCGCACCACGTTCGGCACCGAAGAATCCGTCGGGCGCACGGACACGTACGTCGACGGCAAGGTGCGCGGCGACAGAATCAGTGCTCGCGACGTCGTCTCCGCGCTTCCTGTTCCCTTGGTCGATCCACTCGATCCGAGCGCACCTCTACTGGCGGCGGCGGTGCACAGCGAACCGCAGCAGACGCTCGATTCCCTTGCGCACGCCCGCCGCAACGGTATCGAGAGGTTCGCCGACGGATCGCCGGGCGGACTCGAGATCACCCTCGCGGAGGTGAAGGCGCACATCGACCTCGGAGATACCGGGACCGCGCAATCGGTGCTGAACCAGGTGATCACCGACGGCCCCGATCCGTGGCGGGTCGAGTGGTACTCCGGCCTTCTGGACCTGTTGCGCAACGAGTTCTCCGACGCATCGACGCATTTCGAGAACGTTCTCGATGCGATGCCGGGTGAGCTGGCCCCCAAGATCGCCTTGGCCGCGAGCGCCGAGCTGATCATGGAGGGCACCTCCGTCCAGGAGCCGGAAGAGCGCGAGAAGTGGCGGGCCTGCGCCGAGTCGTACTATCTCTCGGTGTGGCGCACCAATCGCGCCGTCGTCAGCTCCGCCTTCGGCCTTGCGCGCCAGATGATGTATCGCAGCGACCCCACCGCGGCCGTCGGAGTGCTGGATCAGGTTCCCATCAGCTCGCGGCACTACGCCGTCGCTCGTATGACGAGTGTGCTGACGCTGTTGATGGATCGGCCGTCCCCCGACCTCGAGGAGGACGACTTCCGCGAGGCCGCGAGACGTGTCGCCATGCTCCCCCGGCGCGAACCTCGAGCGTTGCAGATGCGCACGTTGGTTCTGGCGATGGCAATGGACTGGGTTCGGTCCGGTCATGCTGTCGAGACCGAACGTGAGCCGATTCTCGGTGCCCCGTTCACCGAGACGGGCCTGCGCTCGGGCACCGAGACCGGGTTACGCGCCCTTGCCCGTAACGCGACCGACCGCGCGCACCGCTACACGCTCGTCGACCTCGCCAACGCCATCAGGCCACAGTCACTCTTCTGACCCGTTCTGCTCCGACACGACCTGTTCGGTGGCGCGGGCGATGGCGAGTTCTTCGTCGGTCGGGACGACGAGGACGGTCACCGCCGAGTCGTCGGTCGAGATCACACGAGCATCCTTGCTGCGTACGGCATTTCGCTCGGAGTCGACGACGATACCGAACCCTTCCAGCGACGCCAGGGCGTCGGCGCGTACCGCGGAGGCGTTCTCGCCGACGCCGGCGGTGAACGTGATGGCGTCGAGTCGGCCCAGGTTCACCATGTAGGCACCGATGTACTTGCGGAGACGGTGGATGTAGACGTCGTAGGCGAGTGCGGCGTCGTCGTCACCGTCGTCGATCTTCTGGGCGAGCACTCGGAAGTCGTTGACACCTGCGAGTCCTTTGAGCCCGGAATTCCGGTTCAGCAACTGGTCGATCTCGTCGACGTCCATGTCCGCGTTGCGCCGTAGATGCATGACGACGCCCGGGTCGATGTCACCGCTGCGGGTGCCCATGACCAGGCCTTCCAAGGGCGTCAGGCCCATCGAGGTGTCGATCGGAACGCCGCTGCGGATCGCGGATGCAGACGCTCCGTTGCCCAGGTGCAACACGATCTGGTTCAGGTCGTCTCGGCCGAGGAACTCCGACACCCGACCCGACACGTACTCGTGCGACGTGCCGTGGAAGCCGTAGCGCCTGATCCCGTTCCGGCGGGCCACGTCTCGGTCGATCGCGTACGTGGCCGCGGCGGCGGGCAGCGAATGGAAGAACGCAGTGTCGAACACGGCGACGTGCGGGATGGACGGCAATTGTTCGCGCGCAACGTCGATGCCGAGTACGTTGGGTGGATTGTGCAGCGGCGCAAGCGCACTGAGGTCGGAGATCTGCTTGACGACCGCGTCGTCGATCAGCGTCGGTCGGTAGAAGATCTCCCCGCCGTGTACGACGCGGTGGCCCACCGCCGTCACGTCGGAACCCAGCTCCACTCCCGCGTTCTCCAGCATCTCGAACGCGACGGCGAGACCGACACCGTGATCGGCTATCTCCCGGCGGTTCTCGATCTCCTCACCGTGGAACTCGAGGACGACGCGACCTTCCGGCTCCCCGATCTGCTCGACCAGCCCGGAGGCGACGGACCGGCCGGTCTCGGGTTCCACCAGTTGGAACTTCACCGACGACGAACCGGAGTTGACGACGAGGACGCTCATGCCTGGTGCCCCTGTGCCTGGATGGCCGTGATGGCAACGGTGTTGACGATGTCCTCCACCAGTGCACCGCGAGAGAGGTCGTTGACGGGCTTGCGAAGACCCTGCAGAACCGGCCCGACCGCGACGGCACCTGCGCTGCGCTGCACCGCCTTGTACGTGTTGTTGCCCGTGTTGAGGTCCGGGAAGATGAACACCGTTGCGCGGCCGGCGACATCGGAATCGGGCAGCTTGGACTTCGCGACGGACGGCTCTATCGCTGCGTCGTACTGAATCGGGCCCTCCACGAGCAGTTCCGGGTTTCGTTCCCGCACGAGCCGCGTGGCCTCGCGTACCTTGTCGACGTCGGCGCCGGTTCCCGAGTCGCCGGTGGAATAGGACAGCATCGCGATGCGGGGTTCGATGCCGAACTGAGCGGACGTGGTCGCCGACGAGATCGCGATGTCGGCCAGTTGCTCCGCCGTCGGGTCCGGCACGATAGCGCAGTCGCCGTAGGCGAGAACGCGGTCGGACAGGCACATCAAGAAGATGCTCGAGACGGTGTCGACGCCGTCGGCCGTCTTGATGATCTCGAACGACGGACGGATCGTGTGGGCTGTGGTGTGGGCGGCGCCGGACACCATGCCGTCGGCAATTCCCTTGTACACCATCATGGTTCCGAAGTAGGAGATGTCGGTCATGATCTCGCGTGCCCGCTCGATGCGCATGCCCTTGTGCTTGCGTAGTTCGGTGTATTCGGCGGCGAAGTCCTCGGCGTGGTCCGAGGTCTTGGGGTCGAGCACCTGCGCGTCGCCGAGGTCGACACCGAGTTCCGCTGCGCGACGCCGGATGGGGCCTTCCTCGCCGAGGATCGTCAGCGTGGCCCCCTGCCGCTGCAGCAGCCTTCCCGCCGCGCGAAGGATGCGGTCGTCACCGCCCTCGGGGAGGACGATGTGTTTCTGATCGGCGCGAGCGCGGTGGATCAGCTGGTACTCGAACATCTGCGGGGTGGTGATCGACGGAATGCTCAGCTCCAGCCGATCCAGCAGGGCCCGAGCGTCGACGCGCTGTTCCATCAGGCTCAGTGCGGTGTCCACCTTGCGCTGCGAGCCGACGGCCACCCGGCCACGTGCTTTCGCCGCCGCGGAGGCGGTGTCGAACGTACCGAGGTCCGTCGTCAGGATCGGCAGTTTGGGACCGAGACCGGACACGAGCCTGGCGATCGCGGGGTGCGGCTCGATGCCCCCGTTCATGATGATGCCGGCGAGCGAGGGAAAGCCCTCTGCTTCATGGGCGTTGACCAGTGCCAGCAGCACGTCCGAGCGGTCGGCCGGGGCGATGACCACCACTGAATCCGTCAGACGCTCGAGGATGTGCTCGGCCGTCATCCCGCCGACCATGACCCGAAGCGCTTCGCGTTGCATGAGCTCGGGGTCTCCGCTGTAGAGCTTTCCGTCGACGGCCTCGAGCAGCTCGGCCATCGTCGGGGCGATCAGCAGTGGGATCTCCGGCAGGCTCCACGCTGGCACTCCGAGCGGTGTCAGTGCCTCGGTGACCTCGTCGAGCTTGTCGGGATCGCATCGGTTGGCGACGATCGCGGCGAGGTGCGCGTGGTGCTGACGAAGCTCGGCCTGACACAGCTGCGCCAATTGGACGATCTCGCTCGTCGACCGTTCCGAGCCTCGAAGCGCAAGCAGCACAGGCGCGCCGAGGTTCGCTGCGACACGGGCGTTGAAACTCAGTTCCGACGGGCTGCCGACGTCCGTGAAATCGCTGCCGACGATCACCACTGCGTCGCACTGCGCGGCGACGTCGTGGAAGCGTGAGACGATCTCGCCGAGCGCGGCGTCGGGATCGGCGTGCACGGCCTCGTAGGTGACGCCGAGTGACTGCTCGTAGGACAGATCCGCCGTCGTGTGGTCGACGAGAAGTTCCAGAATGTAGTCGGTTTCCGTCGTCGACCTCGCGATGGGCCGGAAGACACCGACCCGGGCCGCAGACGCACACAGCATCTGGAGCACTCCGAGTGCAATGGTCGACTTACCGGTGTCGCCCTCGGGTGAGGCGATGTAGATGCTCGATGCAGGCTCGGCCATGGGAGTCAGCGTACTGGTTCCTGCTGTTGACAGAAGGTGACCTGCGGTAGTCAGATCGGTCATGGCCGAATCACCGTTTCCCGATGTGCGCTGGGGCAGCGAAACGAGCTTCATCCGCACACCCGCCGTCGCGTTCGCCGCGACCAAACCAGGATCGTGGGTGATCCGGAACCTCGCAGGCGTCGACCGTAGGCTGCTCGAGCGAACGAACGGCCGGTTCACGATCCTCGGTCCCATCGCCGCGCCGGTGGTGCTTCTGACGACGACCGGCCGCAAATCCGGTCGACCCAGAACGTCCCCGCTGCTGTACTACCGCGAGAGCGACAAGCTGTACGTCGTCGGCAGCAACTTCGGGCAACAGCACCACCCGGCATGGACGTCGAACCTCCTCGCCGACCCCAACGCCACCGTCGCCATCGGGGGCAAGAAGATCCCCGTCACCGCCACCCCCGTCGTCGGCGCGGAGAAAGCTCGCATCTACGCGGCGTTCAACGACATGGTCCGCGTCTACGGGGAGTACAAGAACCGCACCGACCGGGACATGCGCATGTTCGAACTGGCGGCCGTGCAGCCCTGACCACCCGCATGGATGTGCCACCGCCTACGCGTTGCGGTGGCACATCCATGCCGGCGGGGAGCGGTCGAACTAACCCAACTTGCGCAGCCGCGGCGACAGGTCGCGCTCGAAGAGTTCGAGGAAGCGCTTCTGGTCGTGTCCGGGGGCGTGGAAGACGAGGTGGTTCAGGCCCGCGTCGGTGTACTGCTTGACCTTCTCCACGGCCTCGTCGGGGTCGGAGGCGACGATCCACCGCTTGGCGACCTGCTCGATGGGCAGTTCGTCGGCTGCTTTCTCCATTTCGATCGGGTCGTCGATGGAGTGCTTCTGCTCCGGGGTCAGTGACAGTGGCGCCCAGAATCGGGTGTTCTCCAGCGCGAGGTCCGGGTCGGTGTCGTAGGAGATCTTGATTTCGATCATCTTGTCGATGTCGCCTGCGTCGCGTTCGGCTTTGCCTGCGCCCTCTTCGACGGCGGGAAGCAGCTTGTCGGTGTAGAGCTCCATGCCCTTGCCGGAAGTGCAGATGAAGCCGTCGCCTGCGCGGCCTGCGTACCGGGCGACGACGGGTCCGCCCGCGGCGATGTAGACGGGGATTCCGCCTTCGGGGACGTCGTAGATCGATGCACCCTTGGTGGTGTAGTACTCGCCGTCGAAGTCGACGCGGTCACCGAGCCACAGTTCTCGCATCAGGCGCACGGATTCGCGGAGGCGCGCGAAGCGTTCCTTGAATTCGGGCCATTCTCCGGTGAATCCGGTGGCGATTTCGTTGAGTGCTTCGCCGGTGCCGACGCCGAGCATGATTCGCCCCGGGTACAGGCAGCCCATCGTGGCGAATGCCTGGGCGATGACGGAGGGGTTGTAGCGGAAGGTCGGGGTGAGGACCGAGGTGCCGAGCTGGATGGTCTTGGTTCGTTCACCGACGGCCGTCATCCATGCCAACGAGAACGGTGCGTGTCCGCCTTCGTGCCGCCAGGGCTGGAAGTGGTCACTGACCGTCGCCGAGTCCATGCCGTGCTGCTCGGCGAGAACACCGAGTTCGACGAGCTCGCGCGGTCCGAACTGCTCCGCCGACGCCTTGTATCCCAGTTTCAAAGCCTGTGCCACGCGCTGCTCCCTTGTCGAATGTCACTAATCCTTCGATTGTGCACTCCCGACGGAAACGGTGGGCTAGTGGATCCCCAGCACCGTGACAATTCCGGCCATTACGGCAACTGCACCGATTCCGACGGCGAACATCCAGAGATCTTTGGCGTCGGGCATCGGCGCTCCGGCTTCGAGTGCCCGACGGACCTGCAACCAGCGTCGCAATCCGACGACGGCAGCCGACGCCGCCATGCCGATCAGGACCAGTCCGAGCGTCGTGCGAACCCATCCGGTACTGAAATCGGGAACGAGGTGGACGATGGCGATGCCGCCCGCGAGCAAACCGAGCGACGTGCGCATCCACGCCAGGAAGGTGCGCTCGCTGGCCAGGGTGAATCGTTCGTCCGGGCGGGCGGGCGGTCCAACAGGCGGCTCGTCGGTCACACTCCACATGATGCACCATCGGCTGGAACCGCTATTTCTTCGGGCGCAGCACCGTTCCGTGCACTCCGTGCTCGTCGATGGCGGCGAGCTCGGCGTCGTCCAGATCGGCGAAAGTGGTTGCTGCCAGGTTGTGTTCGAGTTGAGCTGTCGAGCTCGCACCGATGAGGGCGGTGGTGACCTCCGGACGGCGAAGAACCCACTGCAACGCCAGCTGAGGTAACGACTGACCACGTGCTTGCGCAATCTTGTTCAGCGCGGCGGCTCGCTCGACGTAGACGTCGGAGATGTCGTCGGCATTCAGGAAAGCACTGTCGGCGGCGCGTGAATCCGCGGGCACGGTGCCCTGCAGATATTTGTCGGTGAGCAGTCCCTGTGCCAGCGGCGAGAAGGCGACCACACCGGTGCCGTCCTGAGCTGCGGTGTCCAGGTGGCCATTCCGTTCGACGGTCCGATCGAAGATGGAGTACCTGGATTGGTGCACGAGCAGTGGTGTGCCCAGCTTTTCCGCGATGATCGCCGCGTCGTGAGCACGCTCGGCGGTGTAGTTGGAGATGCCGATGTAGTGGGCTTTGCCCTGCGCCACGATGGAGGCCAGGGCTCCGATGGTCTCGTCCAGCGGCGTGTCGAGGTCCGGGCTGTGCGAGTAGAAGATGTCGACGTGATCGACTCCCAGGTCACGCAGGGTGATGTCGATGGAATCGAGCAGGGTCTTCCGCCCGCCACCGACCAGGTACGGGCTCGCGCCGATGGGGTTGCCCGCCTTCGACGCAATGACGATCTCGTCACGGTACTTCCCGAGATCGCTGCCGAGCACCCGACCGAACACTTTCTCCGCGGCACGGAACGGCGGACCGTAGCGGTTGGCGAGATCGAAGTGCGTGATGCCCAGATCGAACGCACGGAGGATGATCTCGCGCTGGGTCTGGAAATGTCGGTTGTCGCCGAAGTTCTGCCACAGACCGAGGGAGAACTCGGGAAGCTTCAATCCGCTTCTACCGCTGCGGCGGAACTGCGCGTTGTCGTAACGGTTCTCTGCTGCTGAGTAGGTCATGATGCTTTCCGGTCCGATGCGGCGTGCTCGTCGTCCAGACCGAGGTGGCCACGCAATGTGGTGGATGTGTATTCGGTGCGGTGGACACCACGTTCCTGAAGGGCAGGAACAAGTTTGTCGACGAGGTCGTCGATACCGTCGCGCAGGTGATAGGGATTGATGTTGAATCCGTCGACGACGCGGTGGCGCACCAGCTCGGTCCAGCGGTCGGCAACCTGGGCCGGCGTACCCGAGTGGAAACGCGACGCGGGCGACACTTCGAGAACGAGCTCTCTGATGGACAACCCCTTGTCCGACGCCAGCTTTCGCCACCGCTCGATCTGATCCAACTTTCCGGTGCGCGCGTCGATCGACAGCGTGCCCCTGGATGGATCGAGCTCGGAGTCCACCGGATCGATGTCCGGGAGCGGACCCTCCGGGTCGTACGCCGACAGGTCCTTGCCCCAGTAGTGTTCCAGGAACGCGATGGCGCGAACACCGTTGTGCGCGTTGGATCGCAGCCAGCGGACCTTCTCCTCGGCCTCGTCGGGCGTGTCCCCGAGGACGACGGTCACGCCGGGCAGAATCTTCACGGCATCCGCCGCCCGCCCGAACGCCGCGGTCCTGGTGCGGAGATCGCGTGCGTAGGCGACGGCGTCGTCGTAGGCGTTGTTGGCCGAGAACACGACGTCGGCGTGACGCGCAGCGAGATCGCGGCCGCCCGTCGAGTCGCCGGCCTGGAACAGTATCGGTCGACCTTGCGCGCTGGCTGGGACGTTCGGCGTCGCGTGCGCTGTCAGAAGGTCGGTGTCCGAGCCGATCTTCTCACCGGCCCAGTACTGCTTGGCGAGTTCGACGACCTGTGTTGCGCGCTCGTATCGACGTTCGTGGGCGAGCCACCCGCCACGCCGGAAGTTCTCACCGGTCCAGGCATTGTCGGTGGTGACGATGTTCCAGCCTGCGCGCCCCTCGGAGAGCGCGTCGAGGCTCGCGAGGCGCCGAGCAAGTTCGACCGGCAGGCTGTACGTGGTGTTCTGCGTTGCGACGAGCCCGATGCGCTCGGTGACGCTCGCGAGTGCCGCGAGTTGGGTGATGGCGTCGGGCCGGCCCGCGATGTCGGTGGACAGGATGGCGCCGCGGTTCTCGCGAACGCGCTGGCCGTCACCGAGGAAGAAGGCGTCGAACAGTCCGCGTTCGAGCTTCTGCGCGACCTCGACGAACGTGTCCGTGGCGACCTGGTCGGGGGCGTTCGGGTCCTCCCACACGGTCTGGGCACCGATGCCGGGGTAGAAGACTCCGAGGTGGATCTGCGCGTTCTCGTCGTAGGCGGCACCGGTGTCGGGATGGCTGTCGATGGTCGACAAGAGTTCTCCTAGTTCTGTGCCGTCACGGCGTAGCGGCTGACGGGACGGTCGAGTCCGAGGTTCTCTCGGAGTGTGCGGCCCGGTTCCGGGCGGCGCAGTACCCCTGCCTCGGCCAGTGCGGGCGCGACCCTGTCGATCAGGTCACCGAGCTCCTCGGCGGATGCCGGCGTGAACCGCACTCCGTCGACGACACCGACGAGCGGCGAAACATCGTCCGTCACGGACACATCCGCGAACACCAGCCGGTCGTGCTCGGCGGCCGAGGTCGGATCGTCGACGAGGACGATGTCGAGCAGATCGGCGATACCGAGGTCCGCGCGACCGATGACGACGATCTGACCCTGCGGCGAGCGCGGAGTGATGAGTGGTCCGACGACGTCGAAGAACTCTCCTTCGAATCGAACGTGGTGAACCTTGTCCGGGTCGAGGTACCTGCCGGTCGCGGTGTCGCGGATGACGGCGTCGTCCTCCCACGAATCCCACAGTCGCCGTGCGAGATCGACGACGTCGCGTACTTCCCGCGTGATCGCGTCGGCGTCGCGCACGTCGGTCCCCACTGCATCGTGGGCTGCGCTGCGATTGTCGGCGCCGACGACCCAGGCACCGCGTCCGTGCGAGGTGTGATCGAGGCTCGCCAGCTGGGTGGCGAGGAAGAACGGCTCGGTGGTGAGCGTGTGGACCGTCGGCCCCAGTCCGATCGTCGACGTCGTGGACGAGACGAACGCGGCACGAGTGCCTGCGTCGATGCGGTATTCCTCGTCGGCTTCGGGAACGAGCGCATCCCCGAACGTGACGAGGGTGAACCCGGCGCGTTCGGCGGCCGTCACCGCTTCCTTCAGTGCCCTGGGCGATTCGTTGCGGCCGTCCAGTTCGACAGCCAGAAGTAGTCCGTTTCCTGTGCTCACTGCGTGTGCACCGTCGGGACGCCGTGCTCTTTCAGTGCAGGAAACCCACCGTCCACGTGCGAGACGTTGGTGTAGCCGAGCCCCTTCAGTTCGTCGACGACGGGGCCCGAGCCCTTGACGGATCCGCAGAACACGACAATCGGCTCGTCGCGATCACGGTCGGCGGCGCCGAACTCGGCCTCGACGGCAGCCTTGTCGACGACGACGGCTCCGGCGACGGTGCCGAACTCGATTCGCGACTTCTCACTTCGGACGTCGATCAATGTCGCGGTGGCGGAAGCTGCCTCGGCGGGAGAGATCAGTGATGCGTCGTTCGAGCTCATGGTCCTTCTTTCACGAAAAGGTGGCGTTACTTGCCTGAATCAACCAACTATCTTTCCCCACGGACCGGGTAGGAAAAAGGATTGGGATCAGCCTGAGTCGAATGGACACCTCAGGCCGGAGTGCGTACCAACGTCAGTTCCGAACGCTGGCGCAGCTCGAATCCGATGGACAGGTACAACCGGATGGCGTTCTCGTTCGACGCCGACGCGTGCAGAAACGGCTTCTCGCCGCGTTCCCGGATACCGTGCCCGACGGCACGCACGAGTTCGGTGGCCAGGCCACGACCGCGGTAGGCCGGATCGGTGCACACCGCGCTGATCTCGGTCCACCCCTGCGGGTGCATCCGCTCCCCCGCCATCGCGACCAGCGCACCCCCGGCGTCGGCGTCGCGGATCCCGAGGTAGGTTCCGAGCTCGAACGTCCTCGGCAGGAACGGTCCCGGCTTGGTGCGGTCGACGAGATCCAGCATCTCCGGAACGTCGGGTGCGCCGAGTACGACGGCATCCGCGTACGGCCGGGTCTCGAGATGAGTCCCGACGAGTTGGACGAGGCCGAACTGGTCGATCAGCTCCCAGCCGTCGGGAATCACGTGCCCGGTGCCGCGCAGCGACACGATCTCACCGTGTCCGAACAGTTCGACGATGTCGTTCCAATCGGACTGCTCGAGCACGGGCGGGTGGCCGAGAAACGGCGCGACCTCCGGGTCGAAGCGAAAACTGCGGCCCACCGTGCGCGCGAACCTGGCGTGCGCCCCCAGCAGTGAACTGCGAATCGGATCGTCGAGCGGGTGACCCGCCTGCTCGTCGAGGAAGTTGATGCTCACCGTGTGCCTTTCGAGAACTCTCTGCCCTTCATCACATCGATCCAACGCAGCACCTGCTCCACCGATTCCTCCACCGAATGGCCTGCCGTGTCGAGGACGTGATGCGCGGATGTCCACGGCTCGTAGTCGCGGCCCTGGATGTCGGCCCACGTCGGCACCGCCAGCCCAGGAATGCCGACGTCGCGCGTCCGAACGCGTCGGCGATGCTCGTCGACGTCGGAGCAGGCCACCTCGATCAGGACGATCTCGGCTCCGGTTTCCGACGCCACCTTCCGCCATGCGTCGCGCGACGCGGCCACCGGCGACACGCTGTCGACCACCACGGGCACCCCCACGGCGAGCTGATCGGCCGCCAGCGCGTACAGCACCGAGTACCCCACCGTCCCCGGGACGATTCCCGCGGTGGTGATGCGGTGCTCGATCGTGTCGAGTCGCAGGTACGGCCACTGAAGACGGGACGCGACTTCCCGCGCCACCGTCGTCTTCCCGGTGGCCGGAAGTCCGGCGAGGACGACGAGTGTGCTCACCCCCGGTCGAGCACGGCGAGGACCTGGGCCACGAGGTCGTCGATGTCGGCGCCGGTGGTGTCGATGGTCAGGTCGGGCGACGACGGCGGCTCGTAGGGCGCGTCGATGCCGGTGAGTCCCTTGAGTTCGCCGGCGCGGGCACGCTTGTACAGACCCTTGGGGTCGCGGCGCTCGCATTCTTCGAGCGGCGTGCTGACGGCGACCTCGACGAAGGTGAGTCCTGCAGCGTCGTTGAGGGCGCGCGCGATGGCACGGTCGGATTCGAGAGGCGAGACGAGGGATGCGATGGCCACGACGCCTGCGTCGGCGAGCAGCCTCGTCAGATGCCCGACGCGTCGGATGTTCTCGGCTCGGTCGCCCGGGGTGAATCCGAGGTCGTCGGACAGTCCGTGCCGGACGTTGTCGCCGTCGAGAAGATATGCAGCGCGGCCCGATTCGACGAGCGCGCGCTCCAGTGCGACGGCGACGGTCGATTTGCCCGACGCCGGCAACCCGGTGAACCACACCGTCGCTCCGTGTTGACCGGTGGACGACCATCGGTGGGCGCGGTCGAGAGCCGACGGGTGCCATTTGATGTCGTTGCGGGTCTGTTCGCCGGGTTTGACCTCGCGGGCCTCGGAGATCGTGCCTGCGCCGACGGTGTCGTTCGACGTCTCGTCGATGAGGATGAAGGCACCGGCGTCGCGGTTGTCCGTGTACGGGTCGGCGAGGATCACCGAGGACGTTCGCAGTGTCACGGTGCCGATGTCGTTGAGCGTCAGTTCGACCGGTTGATCCTGCTCGTCGAGAGTTTCGGGATCGAGCCGGGAGTGCAGTGCCTGCACGGTCGCACGCACGGTCGACGCCGTGTGCTTGAGCGCGACGCGATCACCGGCGCGCAGCGGGGTGTCGCCGAACCAGCAGACGGTTGCCTCGATCTCGCGGGCGAGGACCGGAACGTGTGCGGCCTCGGCGCCGCTGACGACGACGTCGCCGCGACCGATGTCGATGTCGTCGGCGAGGGAGATGGACACCGAGAGCGGTGCCACCGCGGTGGAGCGGTTGTCGTCGAGTGTGTCGAGCGCGGTGACGGTACTGCGCGCTCCGGACGGCAGTGCCACCACGGCGTCACCGACCTGCAGCGTTCCGGCGGACAGGCGACCGGTGTAGCGTCGCCGCTCGTTCGCCGTGGGTCGCGACGCCCATTGGATGGGAAGGCGCAGTTCCTCCGGACTTGTTGCAGGAGCGACGAGTTCGACGGATTCGAGGTACTCGAGCAAGGTGGGGCCGGTGTACCACGGGGTGTTGGTCGATCGGTGGACGACGTTGTCGCCGTCCTTGGCCGCGAGTGGGATCACCGTCAGATCGGTGGCGCCGAGACGGCCGGCGAGCGTGTGCAGCTCGGCTTCGACGTCACGGAACTTGTCTTCCGCATAGTCGATCAGATCGATCTTGTTGACGGCGGCGACCAGGTGCCGGACGCCGAGCAGCGACGAGATCCGTGCGTGCCGTCTGGTCTGCCGCAGTACGCCTGCCCGGGCGTCGACGAGGAGAACGGCGACGTGTGCGGTCGATGCGCCGGTGAACATGTTGCGGGTGTACCGCTCGTGACCCGGTGTGTCGGCGAGGATGTAGCTGCGGTTCTCGGTGGAGAAGAACCGGTAGGCGACGTCGATGGTGATGCCTTGTTCCTGTTCGGCGCGCAATCCGTCGGACAGGGCCGCGAGGTCGGGGACACCGTCGTCGCGCGTCACTGCTTCGAGGTGATCGAGGGGTAGGCTGTCGGTGTCGAACATGAGCCGTCCGATGAGCGTGCTCTTGCCGTCGTCGACCGAGCCCGCGGTTGCCAGTCGCAGTAGTTGCCGTGTCATCAGAAGTACCCCTCGCGCTTGCGATCTTCCATCGCGGCCACCGAAGTCCGGTCGTCGGCGCGCGTCTCTCCCCGTTCGGATACCGTCGCGGCCGAGATCTCCCCGATCACTCCGGCGATGTCGGTTGCATGGCTGCGGACGGCGCCGGTGATGGTGAGATCACCGACGGTGCGGTATCGAACCCATTCCGTCGCAGCCTGTTCGGTCTCTGCTGGAGATGTGAATTCCGATGTGGCGAGAAGAATTCCGTCTCGGGCGAACACCTCGCGCTCGTGCGCGAAGTAGATCGACGGGAGCTCGAGGCCTTCGAGTTCGATGTACCGCCAGATGTCGAGTTCGGTCCAGTTGCTGAGCGGGAACACGCGCACCTGCTCGCCGCGTCTGATTCGGCCGTTGTACAGCGACCACGGCTCGGGCCGCTGCGCACGAGGATCCCACTGCCCGAATGCATCTCGGAAACTCAGTACGCGCTCTTTGGCACGTGCCCGTTCCTCGTCGCGTCGCGCACCGCCGAAGGCAGCATCGAACCGGCCCGCCTCGAGGGCGTCGAGCAGCGTTCTGGTCTGCAGTCGGTTCCGCGAGCCGTTGGGGCCACCGATCTCGCTCGCACGCCCGGAGTCGATGGATTCCTGCACGGAGGCGACGATCAGTCTGTGTCCCGCCGTTTCGAGCCTGCGATCACGGAACTCGATGACCTCGGGGAAGTTGTGCCCGGTGTCCACGTGCATCACCGGGAACGGAAGCGGTGACGGACGAAACGCTTTCTCCGCCAAACGAAGGAGAACGATCGAGTCCTTGCCCGCGGAGAAGAGGAGAACAGGACGTTCGAGTTCGGCCACCACCTCGCGGATGATGTGCACGGCCTCGGCTTCGAGAACGCGGAGCTCGTCCACGTGAGTGACGTCGGGGGTCACCTCGTCGGTGGTCGTCATACTGAAATCCTTTCTGCGCGGTAACGCTCGATCCAGTCGTTCGACCTGTCGTTGCCCTGCCGCTGCAGGGCGGGCGGCGGCGCCAACTCCGGATCGAGCCCCAAGGCGACGAGCACCCTGGCGACCTGTCCGGTCGTGTCCGATGCCAGCTCGTGGTAGTCGATGTCGAGGGGTTCGACACCGGCCTCGCCGAACCATCGCGCCCACTGCCGCTCCTGATCCTCCAGAATGGCGTGGAGATGAGCGATGCCGTCGGCGTTGTACTCGGCGCGAGCGTCCACCTCCGGGTCGGCACGGCCACGCCACACTTGGGTCTGCACGGCGCGCCACATCGAAACCGCCTGCGCCACAGTGTCTTTCCGTGCGACATGCACCAGCAGAACGTCCGGGCCCAGTACGTCCTCGATGGCAGTCTTCAGGTCGCCGGCGTCCGGATCGTCGGCCTGCCGGCCTGCCAATCCGTCGGCCCATGCGGTGAGCAGCGGCGTCTGGTTCCACATGAGCTTGCCACCCCACACTCCGTTCGGGGTGCGCCCGGCATCGAGGATTCGGGCGCGCCACTCCTGCGGCGTCTCCGTGGACGGTGTTCCGGGCTTCCACGGCGCGAGCAATCTCAGGATGTTCTCGTCGTCGACGCCGGCGAACCACTCACGCGGCTGAGGCGCCAGCGACGTGCTCGGGAGGTACTGGAAGAACTCCTGTGGCTCGCCCGCCTGCCCGGTTGCACGAAGCGATTCGACGAGCAGGGTGCTTCCGCTTCGCTGTGACGCGAGGACGAGGTACGAACGCGGCTGATCGCTCATGCCGGGAATACTAGACACACGCGAAACACTTTGCACAACAGGATTTTCGATCCTGTTGCGTCAAACCATTGCCAAACCGAACTCAGTGTGCAGCGGTACCGTCCTGCGTACCCTCCGCTATCCCGCGCTCGGACGACAGCGGAGACCGCGACGGCAGTTTCAGGCCTTTCGTGACGAGGTAGTCGTGGGTGTAGCGGTCGGAAATGCGCGACCCGACGAAGTCCGACGGAATCACGTCACGCGTGGATTCACGCCACGTGTGCAACCTCAGAGCCAGGTCCTCGGCAATGGCACGGTACTCCGAATCCTCGTGCAGGTTCACTGTCTCGCCCGGGTCGCTGCGCAGATCGTAGAGCTCGTTGGGCGCACGCGGTGAGCGCACCGATTCGGCCACGGCCTGGCCCGACGGGCTCTCCTCGATGTCCCACGGCAGGTCGAGTACGGGACGTTCGGCGTAGTTCTCGATGTAGCTGAAATCCTTCGTCCGCACGGCGCGGATGGGGTCGAAGGAATCGTGGTAAGTCTTCGAGGTGAACACCTCGTCGCGCACCGGCGCGCGTCCCGACGCGAGGTTGGCTGCGTGCGAGAGCCCTTCCACCTCGTCGGGCACGGGTGCACCCAGGAGGTCGAGCAGGGTGGGCACCAGGTCGACGCCGCTGAAGAGATCGTCGTAGACCCGGGGCGCCAGACCGCGATCGGTCGGTGGTCTGACGATCAACGCAATCCCCGTCCCTGCCTCGTACAGGGTCGACTTCGCTCGGGGAAACGCCGGACCGTGGTCGGTCATGAACACGACCCACGTCGAACGGTCGAGGCCCGTCTCGGCGAGTGTGTCGAGCAGCTCGCCCACGGCAGCGTCGGCGACGGTGATCGATCCGTGGAACTCGGCGAGGTCCTCGCGGACCTCCGGCGTGTCCGGCAGGTAGTCGGGAAGCTCCACGGCATCGGCGTCGTCCGGGGTGTACCGCTCGGCGGGGTACGGACGGTGCGTCTCGAAGAATCCCGCGGTCAGGAAGAACGGCTCGGTGCGATCCTCGCGCAACCAGGCGTCGGCCTTCTCCACGACGTACTCGCAGTACGAGTTGGAGACGTCGTAGGAATCGAAACCCAGCCGGGACGGAAACGAGGACTCGTGTTGCATGCCGAGCAGGGCCGTCTGCCAACCGGATTCACCGAGCAGCGCGGGCAAGGTCTGCACACCGGGGCGGTACTCCCACCCGTGGTGAGCCAATCCGACCAACCCGTTGCTGTGCGGATAGCGGCCGGTGAAGAGCGACCCTCGCGACGGTGAGCACAACGGCGCCGTCGCGTGCGCGTGCGTGAATAGAAAGCCCTCCGCGGCAAGCGCGTCGACCCGCGGGCTCGATACCGAGCGGTGCCCGTATGCGCCGAGATGCCGCCCCAGATCGTGCCAGTGGATCAGCAGGACGTTCTCTTTCGTCATTCCTATTGCCTAGCACATGTCCGGCCCTCGCTCAGGGGGACAGGTGGCAGCATGGGGGTATGAGCGGTGGATGCTGTGCGCCCGATCGCGACGAGTCCAGTGGGCGTCGGGACCTTCCCGAGCGCGGCGCCGAGCCGGGCGTGCTGATCGAGGTGCCGGGTGGGACGTTCCTGATGGGATCGGAGGATCCCCTGGCGTATCCGGCCGATCTGGAGGGGCCGGTCCGCCGCGTCGAAGTCGAGGCGTTCTCTATCGCGCCGACGACGGTCACCGTTGCCGAGTTCGATGCGTTCATCGCCGCGACCGGCTACGTCACCGACGCCGAACAGTTCGGTGATTCCCTCGTCTTCGCCGGATCGCTCCCCGCCGAGGACTCGTCGCCCGCGGTCACCGCGACGCCGTGGTTCCGCGTCGTCTCGGGGGCGTCGTGGCGGCGGCCGTCGGGCCCGGCGTCGTCGATCAGCCCGGTGGCCGATCACCCCGTCACCCACGTGTCCCGGCGTGACGCCGACGCGTACTGCGCATGGGCCGGGTCGTCGTTGCCCAGCGAGGAGCAATGGGAGTACGCGGCGCGCGGCGGGTTGGAGCAGCAACCGTTCCCCTGGGGGGCGGACGAATCGCTCGACCGGATGAACACGTGGCGCGGTGAGTTCCCCGGCGAGCACGTCGACACGGTGTTCACTGCACCCGTCCGGTCGTTCGAGCCGAACGGCTACGGCCTCTACAACACCACCGGCAACGTCTGGGAATGGACCACCGGGACGTTCGACGCCGCCCGCCGCGACATCCGGGCCGTCATCCGCGGCGGGTCGCACCTGTGCCACGCCAGTTACTGCCGGCGATACCGCACCTCGGCCCGTTCGGGCGTCACGGAGGACACCTCCAGCAGCCACATCGGGTTCAGGCTCAGTCGGTGAAGACTTTCTCGAAGGTGTTCGAGAACGGCATGGCCTCGTAGGGCGGGAAGATCGGGATGCGCGTGTAGCCGCTCTTCTCGTACAGGCGCACGGCGTCGGGCTGGCGGTCGCCGGTCTGCAGGATCAGCCGCGGCAGTCCGAGTTCTCGGGCCGCGTCCTCCGACGCGGTGAGCAACGCCGTGGACACCCCGGTTCCGCGGTGGTCCGGGTGGACGAACATGCGCTTGAGTTCCAGGTCACCGGCGTTCCATCGGACCGCTGCGTGCCCGACGGGTGTTTCTCCCGCGTAGACGACGATGGTGCGGTGCACAGTGTCCGGGTCGACGGCGTTCGCCTGCGTGCGGGCCATGTCCGCGGCCCGGTCGGCGTACCGCGGCCCGACTTCCGCGGCCATCGCCGCCCGCAAGGCTTCGGCATCGGCGTGGTCCCACGGGACCTCCTCCGTCCGCAGGGCCACTGTCACCAGGTCGTTCTCGACATTCACGCCGAAAAGTCCATCACCGCGGGCCGGCGCACGTCAACGGTTTCGATCACGCAGATCCTCTCGTTTTCGATCAACTCGAGCGAATATCTTCCCAAGTGCGCGTCGACGAGATTCCATGGACCGACGTCGGGACTCACCCGTCGCGCCGAAGATTTCGGGGGGGGAGAGAATGACTGTCGAAGACACCGTGGTGCTGCACATCTCCGACACGGGTACGCCCTCCCTGGAGGGCCTGTCCAGGGCGCAACTGCACGCGCTCGCGGATGCGCTGCGCCGAACCACCGAAACGTTCGCCCCGAACGCACGCATCCTGACGAGATTCGACGTGCGGTTCAACGACCGCAACTCGCCACTGGTGATCGATCTGCCTGCACGTGACGTCGTCGTCGGCGGACAGAGTGTGTCGTTCAGTCACACCGAGTTCGAGATCTTCTCCCACCTCGTGCGCAACCCGCGGGTCGTCGTCGGACGTGACGAGCTGACCCGCAGCGGCGGCGGTCGCAGCGTGGACGTACATCTGTCGAGAGTGCGCACCAAATTGGGATCGTTCGGTCGGCTCGTGACCACGGTGCGCGGCACCGGATACCGATTCGATCCGGAACCAGGCATCCGCGTGGTGACCGAACCGGTATCCCTCCGCAGCGCGTGAACACGGGTGTCAGCGTCCGATCCACGTGCTTGGCGACGTGTTCTGGGGTGACGGTGTTCCTGGGTGCACACAAGTCGGTTCGGCAGGGCACATCCGGCCCTCGCGAAGCGATCTGTGTGCACCCAGGAACATGCACGAGGGTCGAGTAACCGGGGTTCGACAAAGTCAGGACGCCAGTTCGACCGGGCGAACGCGCCGATGGAACGCGCGTACGGCCTCGGCTACCGCCGGCCGTTCGCTCGAGGCCTGTCGGTACGTCACGCCGAGCCGTCGGGCACCGTCGATGATCGGCTGGGTGACACCGGGTTGCGATACGAGGTGCCTGAAATCGTCGGGCACGGACATCTGCGGCACGATGGTCGCACCGAATCCGCGCCCTACCATCACGGCCATCATCGCGAAACTGTTGCTGCGGTGCTGGATCCGCGGAGTGAACCCTGCTTGCCGGCAGCTGAACACCACCGACTGTACGGAGGGCGCACCGTCGGCTGCTGCGATCCAGTCGGCTTCGGCGAGCGCCGCGAGACCCATCTCCGAAATTCGCTCGTGCCACGCGGTAGGCGCCAGCACGACGAGTGGGTCGTCGAACAGGTAGTCCGTCGTCATGCCGGTGGGCAGGTCGGTGGCCCCGAACGAGTAGGTGTACGTGATTGCCAGATCCACTTCTTGATTGCGTACCGCCGGAACGGAATCGACCGGCATCGACTCGATCAACCGGATACGCAGTCCCGGGTGCGCGCTCTCCAGGCCCGCGGCCACCGGCAGCGCGAGCTGCGCCATTGCGGTCTGGAAGCATGCGACGGTCAGGACACCCGCGATGACGTCGCCGGTCGCCGCCACCGCACTCTCGGCTTCTTCCAGTGCGGCGAGAACGCGTGCTGTGTGATCCACCAGCACCCTGCCTGCGCCGGTGAGCCGCAACGTCCTACCGTCGCGCCGCGTCAGGACGGCACCGACTTCGTCTTCGAGAGTACGAAGCTGTTGCGACACAGCCGAGGTGGTGATGCCGTGCAGCTCGGCGACGGCGGACATCGTCGCGTACTCCGCGAGATCTCGCAGCAGTATCAGCCTCTTGACGTCGTACACCTCAGACCGCCGCTGCGGTGCCCGGTCCGGCTTCGTCGTCGGAGGCTGGAACTGCAACGGCCATCGGAATTCTGGACAAGGACAAGCGACGAAGCGTCATTGCGGAGATACTCCTCGAGAAGGACGACAGGGACAGCACCGGCGCTCGATGGGGCGACATGCTCGAATGAAAGGCGCTGCAGGTTCGGAGAACTCGTCCGGTCTTCGCTTTTCACTTCATGCCGATGCCCGAGTGTGGTCCGTCGCCGGACGGGAAACCACCCTTCGAATCACGATGATTTTTCCGCGCGTGGCCTCGACCAGCGCCTACAGCAGACGATTTCACCGTTCTGTTTCGAAATCGGCATTGCAGGAGAAGTATCAGCAGTCGGAAAGTCCACCAGACTGCAGAGGAGCGAAAGAACCCATGAGCGACAACATCTACCGCGTCACCGAAATCGTCGGAACCTCCACCGAAAGCACCGACGACGCCATCCGAAAGGCGATCGCGCGCGCGAACACCACCCTCAACAACCTCGACTGGTTCGAGGTACTCGAAACCCGCGGCCACATCGAAAATGGATCGATCGCTCACTTCCAGGTGACGATCAAGGTCGGGTTCAAACTGGAGTGAGATGGAGCGTCCTCACCACCCGCGCCGGGCATGCTCGGCGTGGGTGTGAAGGTACGCCCCCGGGGCGAAGTGAGTGTCGTAGAAGTCCAGGTCGATGTTCTGGGCCTGCAGATACATCAGCACGTGGACGGTGGGTACGGTTCCCGGCAGTTTGCCGAATGCGTCGTAGATGTACGACGCCTCCGCGGTCACGAGTTCCTGCACTGCGTCCGCGGGCAGGGCGGCTGCACGGACCTTGGGCGTCTCCGACCATGCCCCGGGTGTGTCCGGGTGGAACGGCCCACCCGGCCCGTACTTGCGGTCGATGTACTTGGCGACACCGTCGGCGACGGTGTTCACATGCGGCGGAGTCAATGTCTCGAACACGCCGTCCAAGCCGGTTGCATTGGGGAACGGCCAGCTCGGGTCGTTGTCGGACCGGAAGCCCAGACCTGGAGCGCGCGGATCACCGGATCCGCCCAGCACGGACAGTCGGTCGAGTCCGTCGAACATCCACCCGCCGAGACCGAGTGCCTGCAGAACCAATACGCCGTTGTGGGTTGCCGTCGCAAGCTCCGCGCTTGCCTCGGTCAGGGTGTATTGCTCGACGAACGACAGCGGAACCGGATCGTCGAAGTGAGCCAGAGCCGAGAACTTGTCGATTCCCGGGATCGGCCGGTCGTGCACGTCGTCGAAGACGACGTACCCGTTGGCGGCGAAGAAGGACAGGTTGGCGATCAGGTGCTCGGAGAGGTCGGCAACGGGAAACGCGAGCAAGCTTCCCGGATGGTTGGCTATCCAGGTGTTGTGACCCTCCATGTAAGGCTCTTCGCGCGGGATTTCCAGTCGCGTGTCACCGAGCCGAACATACTGATCCGCAGTGTGATTCAGCCACTCCTCGAGATCGAACTCGCCGGGCGACGGTGGGGTGTCACGTGTCGGGAGCAGGTACGTTCCCGAATCGTCGGTGAAGAACAGCTGACTGGTGTGAAATCCGGCGGCCGACGGAAAGGCTCTTCCCACAGCACTCCCTGAGTAGTTGGGGAACTTCGGCGCGTACCCACCGTGGCGGGTGATGCCGTAGTGCCACCCGGTGACTCCGCCGACGACCGACAGCAGAAGAGCCCGTTCGACCTCGCTGATCGGCGTGACCGGGTGAGTGCTCTCGTACGCCAGCGGACCGTCGGGGATCTTCCCACCGAGAGGGAAACGGCGTGACCGTCGACCGGCTATCGCGTCGAGCAGCGGGAATGCGGCCGCGTCGGCGAGGGCGGCCCGTTGCGCGTCGGTGATCGTCAGCCTCGCCACGACGGCTCCTCCTCGTAGACGACAAGTGATGCAGCATCGGCACGTTCGAGAACGAAATCGGCGACGACGGCAGCGGTTCGACGATGCCCGGCCTCGTTCAGCACGTCGTGCCTGGCGCCGGCGATCTCACGTAGTTCGAGTTCACGAACTCGTCCCGCCCAGGTCCGGACGTTCTCGATAGGCGACACCGTGTCCGCGTCGCCGTGCACTGCGAGCGTCGACACCCGCAGTGCGGCCAGGTCGGCGTCGAACCTGTCCCACGCCGTCCGTAGCTCGGCACCGAGCAGTCGACCCGAATCCGCACTGACGAATGCGAGCGGGTCGTTGATCAATGCGTCGAGGTAGAACGGGTCCGCCGACAGTTCACTCGGATCGAGATCGAATCGAGCGTTGTCGGGGTCCAACCACGGGATGGGTGCCAGCGTCGCACCGGAGATCACGGCGGCGACGTAGCGATCCGGCTCGTCGAGGACCGACAGCGTCGCGACGACCGAACCGAGCGAGTGCCCGATGACGACGGTAGGAACGTCGGGCACACCCACCCTGGCCAGCGAGGTGAGGGCGCCCGCGTCCGCTTGCAGGTCACGCAACGACCGGAAGTCCCCGCGGTCCCCCGACGACAGCCCGTGGCCGATCAGATCCAACGCCCACACGTCGATACCGTCGGCGCTGAGAGAATCCGCGAATCGGTGATAGAGACCGGAATGTTCCCCGTAACCGTGGAGGAACACTACGTTCGCGCGCGGAACCTCTGCGGCCCAGTGCCGGTAGTAGATCGGTCCCCGCGCCCCGTCGAAGAATGGCATCCTCGAAGTCCACCACCAGCACAGAACCTCGTCAATGGTTCGAATCGGGCAGGTTCGTAATTCCGGTGTGTCAGTGCGCGCCGAGGTGGTACTCGCCGTACGTGGTGAGGCCGGCGAAAATGGTCGATCCGAACCCGATCAGGGCTGATCTGGCGATCGAGGCCAGGTCAGACAGCGACTTCCTGCTCCGCATTGGTCTTCGCCTCCTCCGAGATCTTGTCCGCCGATTCGTTCTCGCGGTCCTGCAGGTACGCCTTCAGTGAGAACACGAAGCACCCCACCCAGGCCACGACGATGGTGACGTACGCAGTGGCCTGGACTGCGCCGCTGAGCTCGAACCAACCACTCCGGAACAGGCTCCGCGTGTTGGTGAGCACGATGATGCCGCCCACCGAAGCCCCCAGCAACCGAGGCGGAACGTGACGGACCAACCAGGCCGCGAGAGGAGCCGCGACGACGCCACCGGCAAGGATCGCCAGGACCCAGCTGATGTTGATTCCTTGCGAGCCGAGGCTGAACAGGAAGCCCAGGCTCGCGGCCAGCGCGATCACGAACTCACTCGTGTCGATCGAGCCGATGACCTTCCGCGGCTCGAGCCGTCCACTGGCGAGAATGGCCGGGGTTCCCACGGGGCCCCACCCGCCTCCGCCGGTGGCGTCGACGAAGCCCGCGAGCAACCCGAGCGGCGCCAGGAACCGCTTGCGCAGCGGCTTTCCGAGATTCCCCCGAGGAATCCCCTGGACGGTGAACCTGATGAGGATGTACAACCCGAGGCCCAGAAGGATCAAGGCCATGACGGGAGCTGCGGCTTCGGTGGACAGGTTGGACAGAACCGTCGCTCCGACGAACGCACCCACCGCACCGGGTAGGGCGATCCGCCGAACGACCTTCCAATCGACGTTGCCGAACTTCCAGTGCGACAGCCCGGAAATGAACGTGGTGCCGATCTCCGCCAAGTGCACGGTGGCCGACGCGGCCGCGGGATTGGTGCCGATGGCGAGCAGAAGCGTCGTCGTCGTGACGCCGTACGCCATGCCGAGTGCGCCGTCGACGAGTTGGGCCGCAAGCCCCACGATGCCGATAAGAATGATTGTTTTCACTGCGTGTGCTCCATGAGTCGAGTGAAGAATGGTCGGTGCGGGTCAGATCGACCCGCAACACCTCGGCGACAGTGCGTTCGGCATCCGCCCATGCAACCCATCGACGCGTTTTACGTCAAGGGTTGAAATCACCCAAATTCCAGCGAACTCGTTCGGCAAACGAAGCAGCAGTGGCGAAGTCGACTCTGTGCGATCCGGGCTCGTCCTTCACCTCGTTCTCGTCGAGTCCGCCGTGATCGTGGACGTGCCTCTTCGGTACCACCAGGTGATACCCGAGCAACACGTCACCGCTCAGTTGCTCGGGTAGATGAAATGCCACGGACATCGGAGTCTCGTACACCCCACCGGGCAGCGGGACTTTCCCCTCGACCTCGAGGCAGAGCAGACAGTCCGCGTTCATGCACCCTCCGGCTTCGGGCGTTAGAGTAGGTTCCACGCACGACTGGCGAGGGTGGTTCACCACCGGGAAGTGCTGATCTGCCTGAAGCGTCGTCCGCCTGGGTGCTTCACACTACAACGGTGTGAAGGAGCATATGTTGACTGCTCGAATTCTGGACGGCCGCCGCTCGGCCGAAGCTCTGCTGAACGAAGTACGTTCGAGCGTCTCCGCTTTGGACGTCACGCCATGTCTGGCAACCATCCTTGTCGGCGATGATCCTGCGTCCCACACCTACGTCCGAATGAAAGCGCGGCGTGCAACAGACGTGGGCATCGAATCCCGACGAATCGAGTTGCCCACCAGTACCACCACCGAAGAACTACTCGACGCTATCGACTCGTTGAACAGCGACACCGACGTACACGGCATCCTCCTTCAGCATCCGGTCCCCGCCCACATCGACGAACGACAGGCGTTCGACGCCATCGCGCCGGGAAAGGATGTGGACGGTGTCACCTCCGCATCGTTTTCAGCTATGGCATTGCATGGAAATGGCTTTCGTTCGTGTACTCCCGGCGGAATCATCCGGTTGCTGCAGGACAACGCAATCGAACTGCGTGGAAAACACGCGGTCGTCGTCGGACGCAGCGCAATTCTCGGCTTGCCGGTCGGCATGTTGCTCCTCGCCGAGAATGCGACAGTGACGTACTGCCATTCCCATACCGAGGACCTTGCCGATCGAATCGCGGAAGCCGACATCGTCGTCGCCGCCGTCGGACGCGCGGAACTTATCCGCGGAGACTGGATCGAACCGGGCACAGTCGTCGTCGACGCCGGCTACAACGCAGGCAACGTCGGCGACGTCGAATTCGATCGTGCCTCCGAGCGAGCAGGGTGGATCACCCCCGTCCCCGGCGGAGTGGGCCCGATGACGATAGCCGTACTGCAGGCTCAGACCGTCGAGGCTGCTGCTGCACAATCGATTCTGCATCTTTCCAACAGTCAGAGCCCCGACGCGAATCGATGAGCTCAGTGTTCAGCCGGATATCTGCTCGTTTGCAGCAACGGACTGCATGATATCGCTGACTGTGCCCGATTTGCCGATTAGCGTGACACCATGACTCCAGTAGTACGACGGCCGGGTCGAGACGAGGCCGAGGCGATCGCTCGGATGCATACCGAGGCCTGGCGCACTACCTACGGAGGATCGGTTCCGGACACCTACTTCGACGAGGGTTCGATCACACGGCGAACTCAGCACTGGCGGACAGTACTCGACCCGAACCAACAAGGCCAGAATGTTGCTGTTGCAGTGGTGGATTCCAACATCATCGGGATTGCACACTGCGGCCTCGAGGACGGCCGACGAAAATTGTTTGCACTCTACGTTCTGGAAGCGTTCCACGGCACCGGCGTTGGGCAACTGCTGCTCGACACTGTCCTGACCGACGAACCGACCGAACTCTGGGTCGCCCAAACGAACCGACGTGCCATGAAGTTCTATCGACGCAACGGCTTCGAGCCCGACGGTTCAGCCCAGGACCTCCTTGGGATCGACGGTTACGTCACCATCCGAATGGTGCGCTGAGCACCACAGTGTCGGTGGCGTGTGGTAGCGACACAGCCATCGAAAACCGTTGCACAGCAACAGCAAGACTGTTGCCAGATCCCGAGCGGAGCGGTATATTCGAACATACGTTCCCATGAACCGGGGGGTTCACCATATGCCACGCACCGCACCACGCAGCACATTCGCCCGATGCGCAGGACCACAACCACAACCCACCATCGATCCCGTGCTACTGACCCAACTCGCCGACGCAGCACGCGAGGAAAACCGAGCCTGCGCCCGCAAAATCGCACTCGCCGCCCAAATCTGGGAATCCTGCGTGAACCAGACCGTCCAGATCGGCGACTTCATCACCGATGCCGGTAACTACGCCGCCTCGGAAACCGCCGCCACCCTCGGCTGCTCCAAAACCGTCGCCGACACCCTTGCCGAAGTCGGCATGGACCTACGTCTGCGCCTACCCGCCGTCGCCGCCGCATTCGCCGACGGCGACATCGACTTCGCACGCATCCGCGCCATCTACCGCACCACCGCCAGCCTCACCGCAGACGCCGCCCACCGCATCGAAACCGAAACCCTCACCGCAGCCCGACGCCTCTCCCCCGGGCCCCTCGCCACCGAAATCAACGCCATCATCACTCGAACCGCACCCGACGAAGCCGAAACCAACCGCAAAGACGTCACCGACAAACTCACCTCACTGCGCTACCGAGACAAAGGCGTCATCGCCACCCTGGAAGCCAACCTCCCAGCAGCCCAAGCCGCCCAATGCTGGCAACTGATCACCGAAACGGCCGCCACCCTCTGCCCCCGCGACCCACGCACCCGCAGCCAACGCCTCGCCGCAGCATTCGTCGCACTCATCCACCGCGACACCCACCTCACCTGCACCTGCACACCCGACGACGACAAACCCTGCACCGCCAACCCTCAACTTCCCGACCGCCGTACCCCACTGACCAGTATCACCATCGACATCGACACACTCCTCGGATTCCACGACCTCCCCGCCTACCTCGCAGGCCACGGCATCATCGACCCCGAATACGCCCGAGAACTGGCCGCCAACAGCCACTTCAACGTCATCCTCACCGACGCCACCAACCTCGCCGACCGCACAGGCATCACCACTGCCCCGGCACAACCGCGACCGACGCACATCAGTTTCAACCCACTCGGCCGCGGACGACGTCGCAGCGGACTCACACTCCCTACCCCACCCACTCTTCCGAACACGGCGACCGGACGTTCTACTGAAAACTACAGCGGCACCTATCAACTCATCGATGCACTCGAAACCGCCATCGAAACCAACCCTGCACTCGCCGTCGCTCTCTACCCCGACGGCCACGGCGGACTCACCACCCCACCACCCGGCGCACTGACCTACCGACCAGGCACCGCGCTCGCAGACCTCGTCCGACACCGCGACCGCACCTGCCGCCACCCCGGATGCGACGTCCCCGCAGCCGGCTGCGAGATCGACCACGTCATCGCCTTCGACCACCGCAACCCCACCCGCGGCGGCTGGACCATCCTCACCAACCTCCACTGCCTCTGCAGATACCACCACTCCCTCAAAACCATGGGCGCCTGGACACCCACCATGCTCGCCGGAGCCGTCGAATACTGGAAGTCGAACTCCGGCACCACGGCAGTAACCCTCCCCGGAAACACCACCGGCCGAACCGACCTGGCCCCGAGCTCACTCCTACCCCACATACCGAAGAAACGACGACAACCCCACCACCGCACCGATAAACCCGAATCCGATCTCGACGACACCACTGCCCCGCCGACCTACGCAGCGGACACCGATGACCCCGCACCGTTCTGACAGGCGCAGCACAGTCGTCGAGAAAGAGACCGGTGCCGACTACTGCGCTGTGGTGGAATGGTGGCGTGACCCGTCCGGATTCCTCGGTGTCGATTCCGCATGTGGTGCGGCGCCACGCAGGCAGCTCCGAGATAGAGCCGGTCTGGCTGAACGAGTTGGGTGGACTGACTTTCCGCGCCGGACAGGTGTTCGTGAAATGGTGTCCGCTGGACGTGCAGATCGACCTTGCTGTCGAGGCCGACAAGTTGCGCTGGGTTTCGGCCTACACTCGGGTTCCGGAGGTTGTCGACGCCGGTTCCGACTCCGACGCGCAGTGGCTGGTGACCGTAGCGCTACCGGGGACAAATGCAGTCGACGATGCCTGGACGGCGAATCCCACCGTCGCGGCCCGCTCCATCGGCACCGGTCTACGCGCGTTTCACGACGCAGTGCCTCGCGCCACGTGCCCCTACGACTGGTCGATCGAATCCCGAGTCGAGTCCGCCGAAAAGCTGGGGTCGAATCCGTCCGTCGGTACAGCACCTCCAATAGACCCGGTGGTGTGTCACGGCGACGCGTGCGCTCCGAACACGCTGCTGGACAACGACGGCAACTGGGTCGCCCACGTCGACCTGGGTTCTCTGGGCGTCGCCGACCGATGGGCTGATCTGGCGCCTGCAATCATGAGCACGGAGTGGAACTACGGCCGTCGGTTCACGTCCGAAGTTCTCGACGGCTACGGCATCGAACTGGACCGCCGGAAACTCGACTTCTACTGCCGACTCTGGGACGAGACCTGAACGTGGAACCCCCAGAGAACGAGGGCCCCGATCAGACTGGTCGAGGCTCAGCCGTGAACGGACAGATCCACCGCAGCCCGGGCACAGCCGACTCCGCATGCGGTGTGACTGTCGAACCATCGCAGGTCGAACAAGCGCCTCAGCCAGGACATGTAGAGCAACCTAGACCCATCGACACCGCAGCGGGACCCTTCGAATCAGCCTGATTCTTAACCTGCCCGCCGGAACTACCCGATCCAGGTGTCGAAGAACTGCAATCTGGCGGATGCTTCGAATTCCAGATCGTGTACGCGTGGCCCTGCACCGATGGCTTGGGAGAGCTCGATGGTCGGGATCAACAGTCCGTTGCTCGACACCAGTTGCTGCGCGTCGGCGAGGATTTCCTTTCGCTCGGCGGGATCGGTCGTGCTCAACTGCCGCGCCAGCACATCGTCCAGTTCTGGGATGGGGCCGCGACGGTTGTTGTTGCGACCGTCGAGTGCATACGAGGTGCGCAGGATGTCGCCGTCGGCTCGAGTGCTGTTTCCGTAGGTGGAGTCGAAGTCACCGCTCGCCTGCCGCGCCAGAGCTTCCGGCGTCGAGACCAGGTCGAGGACGAGCTCGACGCCCACGTCCGCGAGTTGCTGCTGCACCAGCTCCAGAATGGCCTGGTTACCGGCGAACACCGCGCTGAACGTGACGGAGAACGACAGCCGTCGGCCGTCCTTCTCTCTGATTCCGTCGGCGCCCGGGACCCATCCGGCGGCGTCGAGGATGTCGCGTGAACGATCAGGGTCGTAGGTGACGTCGTCGAGCTTCACGTACTGCGGGGTCTTGCTCGCAAGCGTCCCGGTGGCAGGCAGGAAGTCCGGCCCGAGCACCGTGTCCACCAGTTCCTGACGGTTCAGGGCCGGGATCAACGCACGGCGTACCTCGACGTCGCCGAGAACGGGACGAGTGATGTTGGGTGTGAAGCCGAACGGAGTGCCGGGATTGGATGTCGTGAGCACACGGCCACCCGACGCCTCGATCTGCGGCGCATCCTGCGGCAGCGCGTCGCTGATGGCGTCGAGCTGGTCCGAAGCCAGGCTGCCGGTCCGCACCCCGGACTCGGGCACGATCGTGAACTCGATCGCGTCGAGGTATGCCTCCCCGTCGTGGGAGAACACGCCCGAACCCCAGGCGTAGCCGGAGCGCTTCTTCAGCGTGATCGCCTTGTCCTGCTGATAGGACTCGTAGACGAACGGGCCACTGCCGATGTTGTCGCCGAGGCACCGTTCCTCGGCAGGCTTGTCCGTGGACGCCTTGGCCAGCAGTCCGAGCTGAGGTGTCGACGTGGCCTGCAGGAACTGCGCGTTCGGGGCGTCGAACTGCACTCGGGCCGTCAACGGATCCACGACGGTGGTGCCCGCGTAACCGGAGAGGTAACTGGCACCGAGCTGCGCTTTGGGGGCGCCGAGAACGTTCACGACCGAATCGAAGGTGGCTTTGACCGCTTCCGCGTCGACAGGAGTTCCGTCGCTGAACGTGACGCCGTCCTTCAGAACGAAGGTGAACTGCGTTGCGTCACTGCTGACTTCCCAACTCTCGGCCAACCATGGCGTGATCTCACCGGTCTCGGGGTCCTGGTCGGTCAGGGAATCGACGATCTGACGGGACACGTAGATGGTCTGGTTGGTGCCACCCTGCGCGGGATCCGAGCACGTCGGGGCCTGCGACAGCGCGTACCGGAGCGTGCCACCGGCTTGCGGCTCCCCGTCCTGCGACGTCGATTCCGCCGATCCGCCGCATGCGGCGACGAGCGTCGTCGCCGACACCGCGAGCACAACCGAAGCCGACCGTTTCATGCTTCCCCCTGGAATCGAGCGAGTGGAGGGAGTTCGAGATTCTCCCTGAATGTTTCTCCGCGATAATCGTTTCCGACGATTCCGCGGCGCCGAAGCTCCGGCAGCAATCCGTTCTCGACGAAATCGCGTGTGCGTGGATCACCGAGACCGCCGAGACTGATCACGTCGAGGACCCCGGCGTCGTACCGTTGCGCGATCGCGTCGGCCAGTTGCTCGGGTGTCCCGGACTCGGCCCAATGTCCGGTGTCCTTCGAGGCGATGATCAACTCGCGCAGCGTCTTTCCCTCCGCGGCGAGCTTGCCGAATATCTCCACTCGTCCACGACGGCGGTTGACTGTCTTCGGGTCGGGCAGCAACTCCACCGGGATCGGCTTGTCCAACGACAGCTCCGACAGGTCGATTCCGCCTCCGAGCATGTCCTCCAACCGTGCGCGTCCGGCGACGAGGTCCAGAGTGCCGATCGACTCCTCGACCCGTTGTCGGGCCTCGGCTTCCGTCGCACCGTACGTTGCGTGGAACGAACTGAAGATCAACGGAAGTTCGTCACCGCGCCCCAACTCGGCAGCGCGGGCTCGGATGGTCTTGGTGTAGGTGATGGCATCCTCGAGGGTCGCCAGCGACGTGAACACGACTTCGGCGAAACGCGCTCCGAGTTCGATTCCTCCGGCAGACTGTCCGGCCTGAAATTGAACGGGCCTGCCCTGAGGCAGCGACGGAATGTTCAGCGGCCCTTGGACGGTGTAGTACGCGCCGCGGTACTCGATGGGTCGCACCAACGACGCATCCAACACTGCGCCGCCGGAACCCGGCACCAGCGCGCCCGGCTTCCAGCTGTCGAAGAGTGCGTTCACCACTTCGAGCGACTCGGTGGCACGTGCATACCGTTCTTCGGGACTCGGCAGGTCCTGATCTCCGTAGTTCTCCTCACCCAGCGAGGACGTCACCGCGTTCCAGGCGGCCCGTCCGTTGCTGACGTGATCCAACGTCCCGAACAGTCGCGCCAGGTTGTACGGGTGATGGAACGTCGTGGTCACGGTCGCGATCAACCCGATGTCCGTGGTCACACCCGCCAGCGCCGCAAGGTAGATCAGTGGCTCCTGGGCCCCGATCGCCCCCTGTGCACCGAAACTCAACAGGTCCGCGGCGAACAACGCGTCGATCTTGTTGTTCTCGGCGATCTTCGCGATCTCGATCGACGACGCGAGGGTGGACCGCGTCGGGTCGACCGCGGCGTCGTACACGTCGAGGCCGCCGCTGACTCCGGTGACCGTCTTGAGTGTTCGACGTCTGCTCATCGGGTAAACACCATGGACATCTGCACCTCACCAACGAACGAGAACGAACAGGAAAGCCGCCGTGGACACAGCACACGCGGCAGAGCAACACGCAAGTTTAAGGAGCTTCGACGGCCCTGAACAGAAATAGAATCAGCGTGATTCTGCGTTGACTCTTCAATGCGACTCCCGCAACAATCAGGCGGTACTACCAGGGTCGACGGAGGCACCAGAACTATGAGCACCACCCCCGCGCACCGTATTGCGATCGTCGGTGCGGGACCGCGCGGTACCGGTGTCCTCGAGCGACTGCTCGCCCATCTCGACGCGACGCCGGGGCGCCGCGTCACCGTCGACGTCTTCGATCCTTTTCCTGCCGGCGCCGGCCGCATCTGGCGAGGCTCGCAACCGCCGCTGCTGTGGATGAACTCGGTCGCCGCCGACGTCACCATGTTCACCGACGACACCACCGTGGTCGCCGGGCCGGTCTCGACCGGCCCGACTCTCGCCGAATGGGTCGAGAGCAACCTCGAATCCCTCCGCGACGACCCGGCGCTCACCGCCGAGCTTGCCGATTTCACACCCAGGTCGTTCGCTTCGCGGACACTGCAGAGCCGCTACCTGGAGTGGGTCTTCGCGCGAGCCGTGACGGACGCTCCCGTGGATGTCACGGTGCATCGCAACACCGTCGTCGACATCGTCGACGACGAGCCCGGGCAGCGCCTGATTCTCGACGACGGTTCGGTGGTCGGGGTCGATGTCGTGCTGTTGTCCCAGGGCCATCCGGACGCCCTGCCGTCGTCCGCCGAGAAGTATCTGCACACGTTCGCCGGTACCCACGGACTGACGTACGTCGGGCCCGGGTACACGGCCGACCTGGATCCGGACGTCGTCCCGGAGTCGGAACCCATCCTGGTGGCAGGCCTGGGGCTCGCGTTCGTCGACTGGATGGTGTTGCTCGCCGAAAGCCGCGGTGGAACGTTCTCGCGGCTACCGGACGGAACTTTGACCTACCGGCCGTCGGGCCGTGAGCCGACAATCTATGCAGGCTCGCGCCGCGGCGTGCCGTACCACTCGAAGATCGGCTACGACATCGCCGCCGCCCGGCCACCGCTCCCGAAGTACTTCACCGCCGACGGCTTCCCCGGGGACGGGTTTCTCGACTTCCGGCGCGACGTGTGGCCGACCGCAGCGAAAGAGCTTGCCGGCGCTCACTATCACGAGCTGTTCGCCTCGCACGCCGACCGCACCACCGGCACGTGGCAGGATTTCGAGATCGAGTTCGACGCTGTCGCCTGGGGTTCCAAGGAGTCGGCAGCCCTGGTCGAGCGGTTCGTACCCAAAGACGACGACCGTATCGATCTCGCTCTGATCGATCGCCCTCTCACCGGTGAGACGTACGACAGCGTCGACGACGCCACCGCGCGCATCATCGGATACATCGAATCGGACCTGGCCCGACGCGCCGATCATCACTACAGTAGCGACGCAGCGGTGTTCAACGCGCTGCTGTCGGTGTACATGACCACGGGAGAATTGCTGAGACGCGGTCGAATTCCTGCCGAGTCGGTAGCGCAGGACATCGAAGGGTGGCTGCACTCGTTCTTCAGTTTCATCGCCAGCGGCCCTCCTCCACAACGTCTCGAACAGCTGCGCGCGCTCGCGTCGAGCGGGATCGTTCGGTTCCTCGGCCCCGACACCACGTTCAGTGCCGATACCAACGCCGGCGTGTTCACGGCTCGGAGCGCGTCACACGACGACACCGTCACCGCGCGAACGCTCGTCGACGCCAGACTTCCCGTCGCGTCCATCCGATCCAGCGGGGACGCACTGCTTCGCTCCCTGCACGAACGTGGACAGATGGTGGAGGTGCGCGCCAACGAACGCAGTGCCGCCAAGATCTCCGTCGACGGACGGTCCCGAATCCTGCACTCCGACGGCAGCGTTCACCCCGCTCGGTTCGCGGTCGGTCCGTGGGTCGCGGGTCACACCTGGTCCTCTGCCTTCCCGCGACCTCGGACCAACGCCGGATTCTTCCGCCACAACGATGCTCTCGCCGTCGAGCTCCTCACGTCCGGCGCCAACGAATCACGCTGATCGAAAGGGTTTTACGGCCTGCCCGACTGATACAGGCTGGGGGACATGAGGCGCAACCATGTCCTGTCGGCGTCAGCTCTCGCCGTCGCCGCCGGTCTGTTGCTGTCCGCCTGCGCGGGCGACAGCGACACCACAAGTACGTTCGACGAGAACGCCGAGCCCGTCAGCGGCGGCACCTTCACCTTCGGTCTCAACTCGGACCTCGATTGTGTCGATCCACAGCAGACCGGCAGTTCCGTTGCCGCACTGGTGTCGCGCAACGTTCTCGATTCGCTTGTGGGACATACCGAGAACAACGAGTTCACGCCGTGGCTGGCGGAGAGCTGGGAAGTGTCCGACGACGCGACGAGCTACACGTTCTCGCTACGCGACGGCGTCACGTTCTCGGACGGAACGCCACTCGACGCCGACGCCGTGAAGTTCAATCTGGATCGGATATTCGATCCGGCCACCAAGTCCAACTACGCACGCTCGTTGCTGGGCCCATTGCGTGAGGTCACCGCAGTCGATCCGACCACGGTCCGCGTCGACTTCACCGCGCCCTATCCGTCGTTCCTGCAGGGCGCATCGCTACCGTTCCTGGGTATCGAATCTCCGACTCACCTGCGTGGCACCGACAATGCCGAGTGCACCACCGTCGTCGGCTCCGGTCCCTTCGTCCTCGACAGCTACACCAAGGGCGTCGGTTTCGAACTCTCCAAGCGTGACGACTACAACTGGGGACCCGGGTACGCCGATCACACCGGCGCCGCGTACCTCGACCGACTGAACTTCCGCATTCTGCCGGAGAACTCCACCCGCCTCGGGTCGCTCGAGAACGGCGAGGTCGACGCCATCGCGGCGGTGCCGTCTGCCAATGCGCCCGTGGTGGAAGAGGATCCGAATCTGCAACTGATCAAGTACGAGAATCCAGGTGTCAACTACGGCATCTTCCTCAACACACAGGCGGAACCGTTCACGGACGTCAGAGTTCGGAAGGCTTTCCAGAGCGCGCTCAACTCGCCTGAGCTCGTGCAATCGGTGTTCTTCGGACAGCTCGCGGCGGCGGACAACGTTCTCGGCCCGAAGACGCCGTACTACGATTCCTCGATCGCGCAGTCGTGGGGATTCGACGCCGACCAGGCCAATTCGCTTCTGGACGAGGCGGGGTGGACCGGACGCGACGCCGACGGGTACCGCACCAAGGACGGTCAGCGCCTCACCGTACGTTTCCCGTACGACTCCTCCAGCTACTTCGCCGAGAACGCGCCTCTGCTCGAAGCGTTCCAGGACCAGATCAAGCGCGACGTCGGCTTCGACCTCGTCGTCGAGCCCATCGACACCGGTACGTGGACGGACCGAGCTGCGCGGGGTGACTACGAGGCTGCGGCCATCTTCTTCGTGCGACCGGAGCCGGACATTCTCCGTACCGTCTTTCTCTCCACCAACACCCCGCCGAACGGTGGCGCCTATGCACGGAACACCGATCCCGCACTCGACGAACTCCTGACCAGGGGCGCGGCTACGGCCAACGGCCCGGATCGTGAGCAGATCTACGCCGACGTGCAGCGCGAGGTCATCGACAAGGCGTACTACGTACCGGTCTACGTTCAGGCCTATCGGCTCGGGGCGTCCAACGGCGTACACGGAATCAAGTTCGCCACCAACGCATCACCACTGTTCTACGATGCCTTCCTCACAGACTGACGCCTCACGGCCGGTCGAGACAGCGCCGTTGGTCGAGACAGCGCCGGTCGACACAGCGCCGCCGTCCACCGCACACCGCCTGGTCCGTGCAGTGGGCGGTAAGGCGCTCGCCGCGGTTCTCGTGGTGTGGGGTGCGGGAACGGCGACGTTCCTGGCTCTGCACGCAATCAAAGGCGATCCGGTGGACATCATCCTGGGTAGCGACTCCGTGGTGCAGCCCGCCGAGAGGGATGCGATACGCAGCTCGTACGGGCTCGATCAGCCAGTGCTGCTCCAATACCTGAGCTATCTGAAGCGAGTCTTCACCGGTGATCTCGGCCGGTCCTACCAGTTGCAGCGACCGGTTGCCGACGTCATCGGGGCCGAGCTGTGGCCGACGGTGTCGCTGGCGGTTCCGGCTGTCGTTCTCGCCGTCGTCATTGCGTGCGTCCTGGCGCTGACCACCGCAGGCCGTCCCAGATCACGGTCCTGGGCGTCGAGTTTCGAGCTGCTGTCCGTGTCGATCCCCACCTTCTGGATCGGAATCCTGCTGCTGTGGGTGTTCGCGTTCACCCTCGGATGGTTCCCTGCGTCGTCCGCGAAAACCGATGCTTCCCTTGTTCTTCCGGTCGTCACTCTTGCACTTCCTGTCGCAGGTCTGCTGTCGCAGGTCCTTCGAGACGGTGTCGAGGACGCCCTGGCTCAACCGTTCGTCCTCACCGCCCAGGCACGAGGTGCATCGAGGGCACGCGTCCTTCTCGTGCACGCCTTTCGGCACGCACTCCTGCCTGCCACGACACTGACGGCGTACTTCGTCGGCGCGACCCTGGGCGGGGCAGTCCTCACCGAAACCGTCTTCGCCAGGCCAGGACTCGGCCGCGTGACGCTCGCCGCCATCGGATCCAAGGACATGCCCGTCGTACTCGGCATAGTCCTGCTGTCCGCGCTGGTGTTCATCGTCGTCAACACCGTGCTCGACGCCTTGTATGTGGTCATCGACCCCCGGCTCCGCACGACCTCTCGCCGACGCCCGGGCACGGCGAAGGAGGTTCCCGCGTGACCGGTGTACTCACCGCGCGGCGATCGGTTCCGCGGACCACCCGCCCCGGCCTCGCCCTGGCCGCGGTATTTGTCGTGATCGCAGCGATCGCGGCCGCCTTTCCGACGCTGCTGGCGTCGGCCGATCCGAACCTCACCGATCCCGCCTCACCGTTCGCCGAACCCGGTGTCGACCACCTGTTCGGGACCGACAACCTGGGTCGCGATGTGTTCGCTCGGGTCGTGCACGGGGCACGGTTCTCGTTGCTGATCGGCGTGGGGGCAACTGTTCTCGCGGTCGTGATCGGCACTGCACTCGGCATCGCGGCCGCGCTCGGTCCCCGTGTCGTGCGCGCGACACTGCTACGCGGCATCGACATCGCCATGGCATTTCCCGACCTGCTGCTGACGTTGCTCGTGATCGCCGTGCTCGGACCCGGGCCGCTCAACACGCTGATCGCCGTCGCTCTCGGAATGGTTCCCCGGTTCGCCAGGGTCGTACGTGCGCAGGCGCTCCCCGTCGCCGGCGCGGGGTACGTGACGTCCGCCGTCGCACTCGGAACGCCGCGACTGCGAATAGTTCGTCTCCACATCCTCCCCAACACGGTGCGCCCGCTGCTCGCGGTGGCGACCGTCGGTGTCGGGACCGCCATAATCTCCGTCGCTGCACTGAGCTTTCTCGGCCTGGGAGTGAAGCCTCCGGACGCCGAATGGGGCGTGATGCTTGCCCAGGGCCGCGAGTTCCTGAGGTTGGCGTGGTGGATCTCGATCTTTCCCGGCCTGGCCGTCGCCGCGACCGTCGTCTCCATCACCGTGCTCGGGCGGGCACTGCAGCGCAGAAACTCGGAGGTCTGACCCATGCCGGTACGACAACGCTTGGTGGACATCGAGAACCTGTCCGTGTCCTTCCCGGCGGCCGGTCGACGATCGGCGCCGGTGCGCGCCGTGCAGGACGTGTCACTGCACGTCTCCTCCGGCGAGTGCCTCGCCCTCGTCGGCGAATCGGGTTCGGGCAAGTCCGTCACAGCACGTGCCGTCATCGGCCTGGCCGGGCGACGGGCGGACGTCCGCATGTCGCGGTTCCACATCGACGGCGTCGACGCATCGTCGTTCGGCGAGAAGCAGTTCCGGCAACTGCGTGGCACGACGATCGGACTGGTGTTGCAGGACGCTCTGGTGTCGCTGGATCCGCTGCGTACCATCGGCCGCGAGGTCGCCGAGCCCATGGCGATACACAACACCGTCCCGCGTCACGCGCGTTCACGTGCTGCCGTGGAGTTGCTCCGCTCGGTCGGTATCGACGACCCCGAGGTCAGAGCTACGCAGATCTCGCACGAGTTGTCCGGCGGCCTTCGTCAACGTGCTTTGATCGCATCGGGTCTCGCTGCAGGCCCCTCACTGTTGATCGCGGACGAGCCGACCACGGCGCTCGACGTCACGGTTCAAGCACGCATTCTCGCTCTGCTCGGTGACCTCCGAGACGACGGCACCGGTCTGCTGCTCATCAGCCACGATCTGGCCGTCGTCGCCGCACTCGCCGATCGAATAGCAGTGATGAAGGACGGTCGGATAGTCGAACAGGGTGCAGCCCAAGATATTCTGCGGGATCCGCAGCACGAGTACACACGAGCCCTGTTGAGCGCAGCCCCGAGCGGAGCGACACGAGGAACGACTCTGGTGGGCCGGACACCGATCGCTGTCCCGTCCGCCCACTCAGGCGATCCTGTGCTCGTCGTCGACGCGGTGAGCAAGTCCTTCGATCGGCGTGACGGCTCACGGCACCGGGCGGTCGATTCGGTCTCGCTCACGCTCCGTCAGGGTGAGATCCACGGTCTCGTCGGCGAATCCGGTTCGGGGAAGTCCACTCTCGCGTCGATAGCCCTCGGACTCGTCGAACCGGATACCGGGACGGTACGTCTGACCCCACCCGGTGGGGCGAGCCTGAACTGGAACTCACCCAGCGGCCCGGGAGAACGAGGCAGGCGTGCGCACCGGTCGCGGATACAACCGATCTGGCAGGATCCACTGAGCTCGTTCGACCCCAGATTCACGGTCGCCAACGTAATCGATCGTGCACTGGTCGAGACCGGAACACTCGATGCCGACGCGCGCAAGGCTCGGACGATCGAACTGCTCCACCAGGTGGGCCTGGACCCTGATCACCTCGCTCGCACACCGCGCCGGCTGTCCGGTGGCCAGCGTCAGCGCGTGGCGATCGCCCGGGCACTGGCAACCGAGCCGGACATCCTGATCTGCGACGAGCCGGTCTCGGCACTCGACGTGTCCATCCAGGCCCAGGTACTCGATCTGTTGCTCGACCTCCGGGCACGAACCGGTGTGTCGATGATCTTCATCTCCCACGACCTGGGTGTGATCAGCCATGTCAGCGACACCGTGTCGGTCATGAAGGACGGGGCGATCGTCGAACGAGGCAGAGCCGAGCAGATTTTCGAGGACCCACAGCACAGCTACACCGTCGAGCTCCTCGATTCGGTCCCGTCGCTTCCGTATCCGGTGGCCGTCGAAGGCTAAAAATTCGACGGCTGGAAAGTCGACGGCTGAGAAGTCGGGGCGCTCGGACCGACCTGCACATACTTATATTCACGGAAACGTAAACTGTTGTCGGCGCTTCGCTGCCGATGTTGGCTGTGCGGATGCGAACATTCTTGGCAAGCCGAAGATCGACGCGGCGGACAGCAATTGCCCTCACCTCACTTGTCCTCGCGGTCGGAATGGCCGCCGGCTGCGCCGGCAGCGACACTCCGGAGAACGCACTTGCGTCGGATGCGGCACTTCCGACCGAGATCCCGGCCGGCACCACGCTTGTCATCGCCGACCAGTCCGAGTTCCAGCAATCCGTCCTCCGCGCCTCGGGTGAGCTGGACAAGCTGCCGTTCGAGTACGAGTTCGCGAACTTCGTCGGTGGCCCGGCCATTCTCGAAGCGTTCCGGGCAGGCGCAGCCGATACTGCGAGAGTGGGCGACACCCCACCGATCCAAGCGCTCATCGCCGGCCAGGACGTCCCGATCATCCACGCCACTCAATCCGAGCCGAACAACACTCGGTTGGCTGTAGCTGCGGACCGGGACATCACGACACTGGCCGATCTGAAGGGCAAGAAGATCGCCTACGCCGAGGGCACCGCGCAGCAGGCCATCGTGTTGCGCGCACTCGCCAAGGCCGATCTGAGCACCGACGACGTCGAACTGGTCCGTCTGCAACTCTCGGAGTTTCCCGACGCCATCAGGACCGGACAGGTGGACGTCGCTCCGTTGAACGAGCCGAACCTGACTCGTTTTCTGAACAATCCGGGGACCACGCTGATCGACACGTCGGAGTCCGGGGGCACGTCCACGGGCCTGTCCTACCTCTACGCCCGTCGTGAAGCCATTCAGGATCCCGCCAAAGCCGCTGCGCTGCAGGCGTACATCGCCAGCTTCACGCGTGCCGTCCAGTGGGCCAACGAGCATCCCGACGAGTGGCTGCAGAAGTACTACGTCGAGGGGCAGGGGTTGACGCCCGAGGACGGCCGGCGCATCGTCGACTCGCTCGGCGCGTACGCATTTCCCAAGCTGGACAGTCTCGTGGAGCAGCAGCAGTCGACCATCGACGTCATCGACGACGCCGGTGAGCTACCCAAGTCCGTACAGGCCTCGGACGGATTCGACCTCCGTTTCGGCGACGTCGGTGCCCGCACCGTCGAAGAAGTCGGCGGATCGTTCACCAGGAGTGAGAGCTGATGGCAATCGCAACCCCGGTAGGAAACAAGAGAAAATCCAGGACCGCGAGTACCTCGAAGAACACGGGTACATCGAAGAACACGGCGTCGTCGACGGTTCTACGACCCCGGAAGATCGCGCGTCGCAGGCTGGGGCCTGGTAAGGCCATACCGTACGGTCTCGCGATCGGTCCGCTCATCCTGGTCGTGGCATGGGTAGCATCCTCGGCGGCAGGGATACTCGATCCTCAGACCCTGCCCGCACCGCTGACCATCGTCGAGGCCGCGCGAGACCTGATCGACGACGGTCGACTCCAGAGCAACCTGCTCACGTCGCTGCAGCGGGCAGTGATCTCGCTCGTTCTCGGTGTGGCGATCGGTGTCGTACTCGCACTCGTGTCGGGTCTGTCGAGGCTCGGAGAATCGATCATCGACGGCCCGGTCCAGATCAAACGAGCGATCCCGACGCTTGCGCTCATTCCGCTGTTCATCGTGTGGTTCGGCATCGGCGAGTCGATGAAGATCATCGTCATCACCACCAGCGTGCTGATCCCCGTCTACATCAACACCCATGCGCAGTTGCGCAGTGTCGACAATCGTTACGTCGAGCTCGCCGAGACGGTCGGTCTGTCCAGGTGGCAGTTCGTCCGGCGAATCGCCCTCCCGGGCGCGTTGCCCGGTTTCTTCACCGGACTTCGCATGGCCGTGACCATTTCGTGGCTCGCCCTCGTCGTCGTCGAGCAGGTCAACGCCACCAGCGGCATCGGTTACCTGATGACCCAGGCGCGAACGTACGGACAGATCGACATCATCGTCGTCGGCCTGGTCGTCTACGCGATCTTCGGACTCGTGGGCGACTTCCTGGTCAGGCGAGTGGAAAGGAGAGCATTGTCATGGCGCCAGACACTGGGCGGGTAGGAACGGGCGGGAAGGACACTGGGCGGGTAGGAACGGGCGGGAAGGACACTGGGCGGGTAGGAACGGGCGGGGATCACGCCGGCCGGGTAGGAACGGGCGGCGATCAGGCCGGTCGGGTGGTGAGTGCGAGGTCGTTGAGCCGGGGGTTCGGTGATCGGGTGGTGCTCGATGCCATCGATCTCGATATCGCACGGGGTGAGTTCGTGGCGCTGCTGGGACGCAGTGGGTCCGGCAAGAGCACGTTGCTGCGGGCGCTGGCGGAGTTGGACTACGACGTACTCGGTTCGGGTGAACTCCAGGTGCCGGCGAATCGGTCCGTGGTGTTCCAGGATTCACGCCTGCTTCCGTGGTCCCGAGTGCTGGACAACGTGATCCTCGGTCTTCCCGGCCGCGATGCAGCGGAGCGAGGCCAAGCGGCGTTGGCCGAGGTCGGCTTGGCCGGCCGCGAGAAGGCCTGGCCCAAGGAGCTTTCCGGTGGCGAGCAGCAGCGCGTTGCACTGGCGCGTTCGTTGGTGCGTGAGCCCGAACTCCTGTTGGCGGACGAGCCGTTCGGTGCCCTCGATGCACTCACTCGAATCCGCATGCACGCTCTGTTGCGCGAGTTGTGCGCCAAGCACACGCCTGCAGTTCTGTTCATCACCCACGACGTCGACGAGGCTCTTCTGCTCGCAGATCGTGTACTCGTCCTTCAGGACGGTCGCATCGTCTCCGATCGGACAGTCGAACTCGACACGCCCCGTACACACAGTGATCCGAAGTTCGCCGCTCAGCGTGAAGATCTGCTGACCGCGCTCGGCGCTTTCGAGAAAGTGACGGCATGACAAGGCAATTGCACTTCAACGCTTTTCTGATGACGACCGGGCATCACGAGTCGTCCTGGCGTCTACCTCAGTCCGACCCGCTCGCCGGTGTCGACATCAAGCATTACCAGCGGCTCGCGCAGATCGCGGAACGGGGGAAGTTCGATTCGATCTTCTTCGCCGACAGCCCCCAGCTCGTCGCCGACGTCGGTCGTCGGCCGTCGGGATATCTCGAACCTCTTCAGATCCTGACCGCGGTGTCGACGGTCACCGAGCGAATCGGCCTCGTAGCCACGGCGACGACGAGCTACAACGAGCCGTACAACCTGGCCCGAGCGTTCGCGTCGCTCGATCACATCTCCGGTGGCCGCGCGGGATGGAACATCGTCACCACAGCGGGGCTCGATGCGGCCCAGAACTTCAATCTCGACGCGTTACCTGCGCACGGCGATCGGTATGCCCGAGCGGCCGAGTTCGTCGACGTCGCGCAGAAACTCTGGGACAGTTGGGACGACGACGCCGTCCTCGCGGACAAGGATTCCGGAGTGTGGGGTGACAACGACCGGGTTCGCACCGTCGACCATCGAGGTGACTACTTCACCGTGCGCGGCCCGTTGAACGTTCCGCGTCCGGTACAGGGGTATCCGCTTCTGGTTCAGGCGGGTTCGTCCGACGACGGCAAGGTCCTCGCGTCGAAGTACGCCGAGGCCGTGTTCACCGCGCAGCAGACCATCGAGGACGCGAGGGCGTTCTACTCGGACCTCAAAGCGCGCACCGTCGCCGTCGGCCGTGACCCGGACCACATCAAGATTCTGCCCGGCATCGTTCCGGTGATCGGTTCCACCGAGGCCGAGGCTCGTGCACTCGACGCCGAGCTGGACCGCCTCATCGTTCCGGAATACGCACTGCTGCAGCTCGCGAAGACATTGAAGGTGGATCCGTCGGCGCTGTCGCTCGACGAGCAGCTACCGGAGAATCTGCTGGCGGAAGACGACATCGAGGAAGCCAAGAGTCGCTACACGCTGATCGTCGAGCTTGCGCGACGGGAGTCGCTGACCGTGCGCGAACTCATCGGCAGACTCGGCGGCGGCCGCGGACACCACACGTTCACCGGCACGCCCGAGCAAGTCGCCGACGCCATCGAAGAATGGTTCCTCGGCGGTGCAGCCGACGGCTTCAACATCATGCCGCCTGCGTTGCCGTCGGGACTCGAGATCTTCGTCGACGAAGTGGTGCCCATTCTGCGGGCCCGTGGGCTGTTCCGCAGCGAGTACACCGGGACCACATTGCGCGAGCACTACGGTCTTCCGCGTCCGGCCAACCGGTTCACAGCGGTACCCGTGTAGCGCTACGCACCGATCTCGATCAGCAGAACGCCGCCGATGATCAGGGCGATACCTGCGCCCATGACCCAGGTCAACGGTTCTCGGAACAGGTAGCGGCCGGCGATGGCCGTCAAGGCCACGCCGCTCGCTGCCCACACGCCGTAGGCGACACCGACAGCCATCCCGGCCGACAGTGTCAGGGCCAGCAGAGTGAACGCGGCTCCGTAGCCTGCGACGACGGGGACGAGCCACCACTTCTTGCGTCCTCCCTCGGATGCTCGCAAGGACAGCGTGGCCATGACTTCGGTGACGATTGCTCCGGCAAGTAACAACCACATCAGGCGTGCGCCCTGCCCGCGCCGAATTCCACCAACACCACTCCCCCGATGACCAGCACGATGCCGGCCAGCATCGTCGGCGTCAGCGGTTCACCGAACACCGCGGTACCCAGTACGGCGGTCAACGCGATTCCCGACGCAGCCCAGATCCCGTAGGTCTTCCCGATGGGCGAGCCCATCCGCAGGATCAGCGACAGCAGTACGAACGATGCGCCGTACCCTGCCACCACGACGCCGTACCAGGCCGGCGTGTTCAGCGCAGCTTTCAACGACAGCGATGCCGCTACTTCCGACACGATGGCCGACGCCAGCAGCGCCCAGTATCTGTTGCTCACCGTTCGACGAACCATCGGCGATCGAGATTGATTCCACACCTGGCACACGAGTTACGGGATCAACACGAACTTCCCGCGCGGGTGTTCGGCTTTCAATTCCTCGTGTGCCGTGGCCGCCTCCGCGAGAGGAAACGTCTTGGCGACTGTCACGATGAAATCGCCTGCACCGGCCGAGTTCACCAGGTCGAGTCGGGCTGCCTTGCGGCGCTTCGCACTCTCCGGGTTGCCACCGCCCACGGAGGGGAACCCTTCCTCGGCCGCGCGGTCGAATGCGGCGATCGTGACGATGCGATCCTTGTCCGAGACGAGAGCAAGCGAGACGTCCACGGCCTCGTCGGTACCGACCGTGTCGATCGCGACATCGATTCCGTCGGGAGCGAGTTCCTGCACCCGCTCCAGCAATCCGTCACCGTACTCGACGGGCTCGGCGCCCAGTTCACGCAGTGCGTCGTGGTTGACGGGCCGAGCGGTGCCGATGACCCGCGCGCCTCGTGCCTTGGCCTGTTGAACGACGATCGACCCGACACCTCCCGCTGCGCCGTGTACCAGCACCGTGTCGCCCTCGGCGACCTTCGTGACCTCGAGGGCGTCGTACGACGTCCCGGCAACGACGAGCAGTCCTGCTGCGGCCTCCCAGCCGAGCGACGCAGGCTTGGGAAGCACAGCATCTGCCGGAACCAGCAGCTTCTCCGCGTACGCTCCCTTCGCCCCGGAGACGATGACCTCGTCGCCGACGGAGATCTGCCCGCCCGGACCACTGGTCGAATTGCCAACGGCGACAACGACACCGCTGGCCTCACTTCCGAGATGAAGTGGGAGAGTGGAGGGGTCCGAGCCGAACGCTCCGCTGTAGAGCTTGTAGTCGATCGGGTTCACGCCGATGGCCTTGACCTCGATCGAGACCTGGCCGGCCGCCGGGGCGGCCAAGGCCTCGTCGACGATGCGCACCACCTCGGGTCCACCGAATGCCGTTGCTACCGCTACTCGTGTCATTTAACTTTTCAACTCCTCGCTGTCACGGATTGTTCCTGGCCCACAACGATCATGCGCGTGGGGCCCCTACACGCGCAGCCGTGGCAGTCCCCATTCCTTCCCGAGCAGTTCGAAGGACCGCAGCCGGTCTCCGTGTCCATGCGTCGCGGTGGTCACGACGAGTTCGTTGGCTCCCGTGGCTCGTTGCAGACCGTCGAGCTTCTCCGCCACCGTGACGGCGGAGCCGACGAACTGAGTGGCGACTCGGTCCGACACCAACTCCGCCTGCTCCGGGGTCAGCGGCGCCGCAGTCTTGGGATCCGGATACGCAATGGCACCGTGTCCACTACGGATGCTGTGGACCCACTGGCCGAACGACGAGGCCAGGTACTGCGCGTCCGCATCCGTGTCCGCTACGACGACGTCCGCCGACACGACGACGTACGGCTCCTTCACGGTGTCCGAGGGCACGAACGCCGCACGGTAGGCCTCGACGGCGTCGAGCGTCGTACCGGGACTGACATGGTAGTTGGCGACGAAGGGCAATCCTCGTGCTCCGGCGACCTGTGCGCTCTGGCCACCGCTGCTACCGAAGAGCCAAACTTCGACCTGCGCACCGAGTCCGGGTGTGGCCGTCAGTTCCACACCACCGGACGTGGAGAATCGCCCACCGAGGAAGTCGAGGACGTCCTGCAGTTGGGTGTCGAAATCCGGGGCGACTGCATGTGGTTGCTGCAGCACCTCACCCGATGCGAGCACCCGCTCGGAGAGAACGAGCTTGCCGGAACGGAACGGCTTCGGGAACAGAATGCCGTCGACGACCCGTTCCTCGTGCTCGGGCTCCGGAACGTCCTTACCCGCCAGCGCTTCCTGCCTGCGCTGACCCGATCGTCCGATACCCAGGTCGATACGACCGGGATACACGGCGTCGACGGTGCCGAACGATTCCACGACCGACGCAGCCGTGTGATGACCGATCTGTACGGCCGCCGACCCGACGCGAATCCTGTTGGTGGCGGCCGCGATCAACCCGACGAGCACGGCCGGGGACGAACTGGCGGCCGCGACGAAGTGATGCTCGGCGACCCAGTAGCGCTCGTACCCCCATTCCTCTGCCTGACGCGCCAGGTCGAGAGTGTTGCGCAATGCCTCGGCGGCGGTGGAACCTTCGCTGATCGGCGACAGATCCAGTACCGACAGCGGAACCCTACTCACGACGCGCTGCCGAACGGACGCGGATTCTTCTCGCCCGCCTCGACCGCAACGGCGAGCTTGTTCTCCGCCGGCGCCACGGGGCACGTCGCGTAATCGGTGAACGAGCACGGCAGGTTCGACGCACGGTTGAAGTCCAGGATCACCTCGCCGCTGTCGGTCGGATCGGTCACGACGAGCGTCCTCGCGGCCGGGTACGTCGTCACACCCGACGTCGCATCGGTGAACATCACCCGCAGCCCACCGTCCTTGCCGCCGAAAGCTACGAACTGCTGCTTGTCTCCGCCCAGTTCGAAGTCGATGACACCGACCGCGGCGTGGTGGTGCTCCAGTCCCTCGACGACGGCACCGGTGGTGACGATCTTCGCCTCGGGATACGGCGTGAACGTGCCAGTGACACTCCACTTCTCGTCGGGATCGTAGGTCGGAATTCCGGAGAATTCCTGAAGGTGGGGTGATGCGGGGTCGTGCACTCGCAGCGCCACCGAACCGGTACGACGGATGACCTCGATGCGTCGGTCACCGTCCTCGACCAGAATGCCCGGTGCGCCCTCGACCGGTTCGAGCGTGGTGACCGACAATCCGTCGACATGAACGACATCCTCGTCGGCGCGCCAGCGGCCGGGAAGATCTCCGACGGTCTCGAATTCGTCCGTCAGCCAGTACAGCCCGGTGAGCGACACCCATCCGAGTGGGTCGCTGTAGTAACTCTCACGCTCGCTGTGCCACTGGTTCCACGATGCTTCGAACGTCTCGTTCACGGTGGCGGTCATGATGCTCGCACTCCTTCTCGCTCGGTGTCCGGATGGTTCAGCGCGGCGGAATCGGATCCGAAGAGGTGGCTGCGCAGCGTCGTACCGGAGTATTCGGTACGGAAGCTGCCGCGGTCCTGCAGAATCGGAACCACCTTGTCCACGAACTCGTCCAGCCCCGCCGGGGTGATGTGCGGGACGAGGATGAACCCGTCGCTCGCGTCGTTCTGTACGTAACTGTCGATCTCCTCGGCCACCTGTGCAGGCGTGCCGACGAACTGCTGACGCGTGGTGACCTCGATGATCAGTTCGCGGATGCTCAGACCCTTCGACTCGGCCCGCTCACGCCAGTCGCGCGCAACCTGCACCGGATCGGCGTGGCGGACCCGGCCTCGGGTGATGTTGACGTCGTCCGTCGGGTCTTCGTCGGGAAGAGGACCGTCGGGATCGTATTCCGACAGGTCACGCCCCCACACCTGCTCCAGGAACGAAATCGCTGTCTGCGGCCCGACCTGCTGGTGGCGGATGGCGTCGGCTCGCTCCTCCGCGTCCTCGGCGGTGTCGCCGAGGACGAACGTCGCGGCGGGAAGGACCTTCAGATCGTCACGCTCCCGGCCGTACTTCGCCAGCCTGCCCTTGACGTCGGAGTAGAACGCCTGCCCCGCCTCGAGCGTGCCGTGGACGGTGAAGATGGCGTCGGCCTTCGCGGCACCGAACTCGCGTCCCTCGTCGGAATCGCCCGCCTGCAGAAGCACCGGGTGACCCTGCGGGCTACGTGGCACCGTGAACGCCGCATCGATGTCGAACTGCGGTCCGGTGTGGCGGACCTGTGCGATGTGCTCGCGACGTGCGAACACCCCGTTCTCTCGATCGACGACGAGCGCGTCGGGTGACCAGCTGTCCCAGAGCTCTCGGGCCGTGTCGATGATCTCGCGAGCACGGACGTACCGATCCGCTCGGTCCAGATATCCACCGCGGCGGAAGTTCTCGCCGGTGAACGCATCCGACGAGGTCACCATGTTCCACGCCGCGCGGCCACCGGACAGGTGATCGAGCGTCGCGAACTGCTTCGCCAGCTCGAACGGCTCGTTGAACGTCGTGTTGATGGTGCCGGCCAGCCCGAGATGCGTGGTGACGGAGGCCAACGCGTTGAGCACGATCAACGTGTCGGGACGACCGACGACGTCCAGGTCGTGGATACGGCCTCGGTGCTCGCGCAGCCGCAACCCTTCGGCCAGGAAGAAGAAGTCGAACAACCCGCGCTCCGCGGTCTCCGCGAGGTGGACGAACGAGTCGAACTCGATCTGGCTCTTCGATTCCGGGTCCTGCCACACCGTCGTGTTGTTGACACCCGGGAAGTGCGCTCCCAGATGGATTTGCTTCTTGATCGCGCTCATTTCGACGCTCCCTGTGCTGCCTGACGGCGTACTGCGTATCGGTTCTCCGGTCGTGCAAGGCCGAGCCTGCTGCGCAGCAGCGGACCGGGGCGCAGACGGGGCGTTGCACCATCGTGCCAGGCCAAGCCGGGTACGACATCGGTCGTGATGGCCTCGACCGACTGGGCGAGCGCCAACGGTCGCAGGGTCACGCCGTCGACGACGCCGGATGCGGCGAGGCCGTCGAGCAACTCCTGCAGTTCCGCGGCGTTCCCCCGGAAGCTCACCGAGTCCGGCACGTACGGCGACCAGCTGTTCAGCTGATCGACGTCGGCCGCCGCGGTATCCGAGACGTGCACTTCGAGATCGAGCACCACGTGAACCTCGGCAGGGTCACGTCCCTCGGCCACGACGGCACGACGCACCCGCGCGGCCACGACGGCTGCGTCGTCGATCGTCGGCGCGGAGATTCGCGCGATGTCCGCGCGCTTGGCGGCAACGGCCGTGGACGGGTCGTCCTCGGCCCGGACGACGACGATCGGCTGCCCCTGCGGCGGGCGCGGCGTGATGGACGGGCCCTTCACCGAGAAGTAGTCGCCCTCGAAGTCGATGTAGTGCAGTTTGTCTCGGTCGATGAAGCGTCCGGTGGACGCGTCGCGAATCTCCGCGTCGTCCTCCCAGCTGTCCCACAACCGGGTGACGACCTCGGCGGCGTCGTCGGCCTCATTCCAGAGTTCGTCGACGGTCTGCGGGCCCTTGCGCCCGAACAGCGTCGCTTCGTCGGCGTCCTGCGAGACAGCGACTTCCCAGCCTGCGCGACCCGACGATGCGTAGTCGATGCTCGCGATCTGCTTCGACACGTGGAACGGCTCGGTGTGCGTGACGGTCACCGTCGGGACGAGGCCGATCGAGCGGGTGCCCGCGGCAGCCCGTGCGGCGATCGCCGCCGCCTCGATCCTGCCCAGTTCGACGCCATCACCGCTCTGAAGCGCGAATGCGTCGGGGAGGAACGCGATGTCGATCCCTGCGCGGTCGGCCGCCTCGATGTGATCGGTCCAGTACTGCGCGGTGAACAGTTCCTCGGCGCGAGAATCCTCCCGCCGCCAGGCATGCGGGTGAATTCCGGCTCCGCGCAGTTCGACGGCGATCAAGAACTTATCGGGCACCTGCGGTCTCCTTGTCGTGACTTCTCGGGCGCGAGTTGCCGGGAATGGCCGCCAGCAACTCACGGGTGTACTCACGCTGTGGCGAATCGAATATCTGTGCCGTCGGCCCGTATTCGACGATCGTCCCGGATTGCATCACCGCGACGGTGTCGCTGATCTGCCGCACGACGGCGAGGTCGTGCGAGATGAACAGGTAGCTCAGGTCCAGTCCGGTCTGCAACTCGTCGAGAAGGTCCAGAATCTGAGCCTGCACCGAGACGTCGAGTGCGGACACCGGTTCGTCCAGAACCACCAGGTCCGGCCTGAGTGCCAGCGCTCGCGCGATCGCAACGCGCTGGCGTTGCCCGCCGGACAGTTCCGCGGGTTTGCGCCGGGAGTAGTCGGCAGGCAACGCGACTCGATTCAACAGCTCCGCGGTCCGCGCCGAACGCTCGGCACTCGTCCCGACCTTGAACGCGTCGAGTGGTTCCTCGATGATCTGCTCGACGGTCAGTTTCGGGTTGAGCGAGGCGTAGGGGTTCTGGTACACGATCTGAACGCGTCGGCGAAGATCACGAAGCCGCGAGCCACGCAAGCCCGTCACCTCGGTCCCGTCGAACTCGACGCGCCCGGACGTCGGCTTCTCCAACCCGATGGTGATGCGCGCCAACGTCGACTTGCCGGATCCGGACTCCCCCACGAGCGACAGTGTCCGCCCACGTTCGACCGTCAACGACGCAGCCTTCACCGCATCGAGGTGCACACCGCCTTTCGGGTCGTTCCGCAGGCTCCACTCCTGCCGTCCGATTCGGAACGTCTTGGACACCTCGGTGGCCGTCAGAATCGGTGTCGTCGACGGCCTGGCCGGCCGCAGTGCCGTCCCCAGGCTGGGTGCGGCTGCCAGCAGCGACCTCGTGTACTCGTGCTTCGGGTTCGCGAGAACTTCGGAGGTACGCCCGGTCTCGACGATTTCACCGTTGCTCATGACGACGAGCCGGTCGGCGCGGTCGGCAGCGACCCCGAGGTCGTGCGTGATGAGCAGAACGGCCGTCCCCGTCTCGGCGATACGGGCGTCCAGGTGGTCGAGGATGCGGCGCTGCACGGTGACGTCGAGCGCGGACGTGGGCTCGTCGGCGATCACGAGCTCGGGCGTGCATGCCAGTGCGATGCCGATGAGAACGCGTTGACGCTGACCGCCCGAGAGATCCTGCGGGTACTGCTGGGCCCGCACCTCGGGGTTGTCGATCCCGGCCTCGGTGAGGATCCTGATCGCTTCGAGCTTCGCCGACCGCTTGGTGGCCAGCCCGTGCACGCGGAGCACCTCGGCCACCTGCTCACCGACTCGGATGACCGGGTTGAGCGACGTCGTCGGGTCCTGGGGAACCAGACCGATGTGAGCCCCGCGCAGGCGGTCCAGCACCTTCTCGGAGGCATCGTCGATCCGCTTGCCGTCGAAGCGGACTTCGCCGGACGTGATGCGACCCGCGCCGGGAAGCAGACCGATGATCGCGTGTGCCGTCGTCGATTTGCCCGATCCGGACTCACCCACCACCGCCACCACTTCGCCGCGCTCGACTGTCAGCGACACTCCTCGGACCGCGGCACCGTTGCCGTAGGCCACCTGGAGGTTCTCGACTTCCAGAATGGGGCTCATCGTGTGCCTCCCTCGATTGCGTGGCCGACGCGGTGCGCCGACAGGACGACGGCCACGATCACCAGGCCGGGCAGTGTGGTCATCCACCATGCGGTGGCCAGGAAACTCCGGCCCTCGGAGATCAACGATCCCCACTCGGGTGTCGGTGGAACAGCGCCGAATCCGAGGAAACTGAGGGCGGACACCGCCAGCACCGCCTGGCCGAATTCCACTGCGGCAAGGGCGATGACCGGTCCGTAGGAGTTGCGGAGAATGTGGCGCCCGAACACGTCGTACCACCGGACGCCGGAGGCGTAGGCGGCTTCGACGTACAGCGACTGCCGCACCCGCAGCACTTCGGAGCGCATGACGCGCGCGAAGTTCGCGACGAGGGAGACACCGACAGCGATGGCGACGTTGCGTGTACCGAACCCGAGCGCCGTGACCAGCGCCAGCGAGAGCAGAAGTGCGGGAATCGACAGCAGCACGTCGACGATGCGCATCAGGATCGCGTCGACGACGCCGCCGACGGCGCCTGCGAGCAGACCGATCAGCGATCCGGCCACGAGTGCAATCGCGACCGCGAACAACGTTGCGGTGAGCGACAACCCGGCACCGTGGACGACGCGGGTGTAGAGGTCACGTCCGATGTTGTCGGTTCCGAACCAGTGCGCCGCGCTCGGCCCTTGCAATTTGTCCGCAGGCGTTCCCTTCAGAGGGTCCCCACTGGCGAAGAGCGAGGGAAACAATGCGAAGCCGACGGCGAGAACCAGTACGACGACCGACAGCGCTAGCCAGATGTTCTTCACCAGTGACCGCACACGCGGTCTACGACGAACAGGGTTCGGCTTCGGGACGACGGGTTCAGCGGTGGCGACCGTCTCGACGCGGGTCAGGATGTCAGACATGTGCCTTCTCCTTCGCGGGAGCGGACTGCTTGTACTCGGACACGATCCGAGGGTCTATCAACGGATAGAACAGGTCGACCAGCAGGTTGACCAGAACGAACACCAGCGACGTCAGAACGACGATGCCCTGCACCACGGGAATGTCCTGCGCCAGAACGGACGTCTGAGTCAACCTGCCGACACCGGCCCTGGAGAAGACCGTCTCCACGACGACCGATCCGGCGAGCAGGTTGCCGACGAGTACACCGGCGATGGTGAAGGCCGGAATCGAGGACAGCCGCACGACGTGCTTGGTCTGTACTCGCAGACGTGACACTCCCTTGGCACGGGCAGATTCGACGAACGGTTGCTTCCACGTCGTGGTCATCGACGTGGCGAGAACCTGAGCGATCACGGCACCCGTCGGCAACGCGAGCGTGATCGCAGGCAGCACGAGCGACGACGCTCCCTGGTCACCGAACGCGGGGAAGATCCTGAGTTGGAACGAGAACACCTGCAGCAGAAGCAGCCCGACCCAGAAGGTCGGCACCGCAACGCCCAACGGCGGGATGGAGAACAGAAGGGTACGCAGCCACTGGACACGCGTGTAGGTGGCCAGGAAGGCAACCGATCCGCCGAAGATCAGCGACAGCACCAGCGCGGTCGTCGCCAACGCCAGGGTGCTCGGCAGTGCGTCGAGGATGGCCGTCGTGACCTTCTGACCGGTGGCGATGGAAAACCCGAAGTCACCTCGCACTGCACCGCTCAGAGAGTTCCAGTACTGCACCCACACCGGCTGATCCAGTCCGTATCGCGCCTGCAACTCGGCGATGGCCGCCGCGTCGACGGGCGTACCGGACCCCGCCGAGTCGGCGGCGATGCTGACGGGGTCCGACGGCAGGAGGAACAGCACGATGAACGAGATCGTGAACGCCGCCCAGAGAACGAGGACGGCCTGCACGACGCGCAGTGCGAGATAACGAATCATGGTTATTGTCCGCTCAGCCAGGTGTCGAAGAACTGCAGCCGGGCCGACGCCTCGAACTTCAGGTCCTGCACGTTCGGTCCGGCACCGATGGCCTGCGACAGTTCGATCGTCGGAATCCACAGTCCGTTGTCGAGAACCTGCTGCTGCGCGGTAGCGATGATCTCGTTCCTGGCAGCGGTGTCGGTGGTGGCCAACTCCTCGTCGAGCGAGGCGTCGAGGTCGGGAATCGGTCCGCGGGCGTTGAGGTTTCGCCCGTCCACGGCGAAGGACGTACGCAGGATGTCGCCGTCGGCGCGGGTGCTGTTGTAGTACGTCGAGTCGTAGTCCTTCGTCCCCTGACGCGCCGTGGCCTCGGAATTGGAAACGAGCTCGAGCTGCAGATCCACTCCGACGTCGCGAAGCTGCTGCTGCGTCAGTTCGAGGATCGCCTGATTACCGGCGAACACCGCGCTGAACATGACCTTGAACGAGAGCTTCTGGCCGTCCTTCTCGCGGATTCCGTCGGCACCGGGCACCCAGCCTGCTGCGTCGAGAATCGATTTCGCCTTCTCCGGGTCGTACGTGACGTCCGCCAACTCCGTGTAACCGGGGGTCTTGCTGGCCAGCGTGCTCGTCGCGACCTTGAAGTCGGGTCCGAGAATGGTGTCGATCAGTTCCTGACGGTTGATCGCCGGCACCAGCGCCTTACGGACCTCAGGATCCTGCAGCACCCCGCGAGTGACGTTGGGTTGGAAGCCGAACGGTGTGCCCGGGTTGGACGTCGTCAGAATCTGCCCTCCGGTGGCCTCGATCTGCGGCGCGTCCTGAGGAAGCGCGTCGGAGATGGCGTCGAGCTGGTTGGAGGACAAGCTGCCGGTACGCACACCCGACTCGGGTACGACGGTGAACTCGATCGTGTCGAGGTATGCCTCGCCCTCGTGTCCGAACACGTCCGAGCCCCAGTCGTACCCGGTGCGCTTGGCCAACGTGACCGACTTGTCCTGCTGATAATCGGCGTAGGTGAACGGCCCGCTGCCGACGTTGGAGCCGTCGCACCGTTCCTCGGCAGGCTTGGCGACGGTGGACAGCGCCTGAAGGCCCAACTGCGCCGTCGACGTCGCCTGCAGGAACTGTGCGTTCGGGCCGTCGAAGTCGACCTGCGCAGTGAGCGGGTCGACGACGGTGGTGCCCTGGTAACCCGACAGGTAGCTACCACCGAGCGGCGACTTGGCCGTGGTCAGGATGTTCACGATCGAGTCGAAATTGGCCTTCACCGCCTCCGCGTCGACCGGTGTGCCGTCGCTGAAGGTGACACCGTCCTTCAGCTTGAACGTGAACGACGACGCGTCGGGTGCCACCTCCCAGCTCTCCGCGAGCCACGGAGTGATCTCCCCCGTCTCCGAATCCTGATCCGTCAGCGAGTCGACGACTTGCCTGACGACGTAGATGGTCTGGTTGGTCCCGGACTGAGCGGGGTCCGAGCAGGTGGGAGCACCCGACAATCCGTAGCGCAGAGTGCCGCCGGCAGTGGGCTCTCCGGCATCGGCCGAGGTGGTTGCCCCGCCACCTCCGCAGGCTGTGAGCACGACACTCAGGGCAGCGACAGCGCTGACACCTGCAAAAACGGAACGTGAAGACACCGAGATACTCCGGATCTTGATAGGACGCCGTCGACGCGCACGCAGGCGCGCCGAGTCAGGCGGAGAGGGAGGGAGAGAACAGCAGACCGAGTGAGAACTCAGCCGCGACAGATCGAACCGGTCAACCGGCACAGATCCACGTGAATACGGCCCCAGGCCGTGACGAAGCCCTCGCTGAGCTGCGTGGTGGTCATCGTTCCTCCATCGGTCCCGGCGGTAGCACCCTCACCCGCGTGTTTCACCCCGCGGGGGGTTGCTGCGACGTCGTAGAGCCAGGTCTCTCGGTCGCTCTGGATGGTGTTTCGCCGACGAGTCTACGACGACGCGGTCGGGCTGCGCCAATTGGGTCGGTTTCCTACCGGCAAACTAGGTGAAGTTCTTGCGCAGTACTTCCCCGAAGTGCTCGGCCTCCTCGAGGTGCGGATAGCCGGAGAAGATGAACTCCTCGATCCCGACGTCGACGTACTCGCGGATTCGCTCGGCCACCTCGTCGTGGCTCCCGACGAGGGCCGTGCCCGCTCCGCCGCGAACGAGCCCGAATCCGGCCCACAGATTGGGTCCGACCACAAGCTTCGTTCGATCGCCACCGTGCAGATCCAGCATTCGACGCTGCCCTTCGGACCCGATACTGCGCAACGCTTTCTGGCGCCGCGCAACAAGTTCGTCGTCGACACCCGAGATCAGATTCTCCGCGACCTGCCACGCCTCCTCACTGGTTTCCCTCGTCACCACGTGCAGGCGAATCCCGCCGCGAATGCTCCGCCCCTTCTCCCTCGCGGCGGCCTTGACCGCGGCGAGCTTGTCCGCGACCTGCGCGGGCGGTTCTCCCCAGGTGAGAAACACGTCCGCCTCGGAGGCTGCGACGTCGATCGCCTCCGGCGAGGACCCGCCCAGGTACACCTCGGGCAGCGGAGTAGATGCGTACCCGCCGAATCCACCTGCAGGCCGGTCCACCTCGTAGAACTCACTGTGCACCGAGACTGCCTCGCCGTCGCCCACGGCTCGCGCGATCTGGAGGAACTCCTGCGCTCGACGGTACCGCGACTGCTTGTCCAGCGTGTCGCCGTACGCTCGCTGCTCGGCGTCGTCTCCACCGACGACGACATTCAACAACGCGCGTCCGGCCGACAATCGTTGGAACGTACTCACCATCTGCGCGGACAGAACGGGCGCCACGGCACCGGGACGAAAAGCCACCAGGAACTTCAGATTCTTCGTCGCCGAAATCAGCGCCGACGTCACCAGCCACGCGTCCTCGCAATGCGCACCCGTCGGCGTCAGAACCGCGTGAAAACCCAGCCGATCGACGGTCTGCGCGACCTGCGTGAGGTAGTCGAGCGACGCCTCCCGGTGGCCGGTGTCCGCAACGACGACTCCGGTGGCCCCGATGCCGACTCCGTGCGACGCACCACCCAGACGTTCGTCGTCACCGCCCGTCGGGAGAAACCACGAGAACTTCGTTGTCACCGAGGCCTTCTGGCTCACTTCTGTTCGTGTCGCTTCTGTTCGTGTCACTGCTGTCTCCGATCAGCTCTACGCCGGCTGTCCGCCACTGCACATACGAGAGACCCGATCAGCATCATGCCACTGACCCCGAGTCCGAGGCCTGCCGCACGCCCGAAGTCGGTGTCGTCGGCCGCGAGAACCCCCAGGTAGATGCCCGGCACCGCGGCGAGGGAAATTGTTGCCGAAAGTCGTTGGGACAGTTGCAGAAATCCGGCCGCGACGCCGTTGGCCTGGGGAGGCGAGTACTCGAGCGTCATCGCGCGATTCGGTGCGTCAACGAATCCACTTGCCACGCCGGACAACACCGCGAGCACGACGAACGCCGGTACCGTCGCACCCCGGGGCAGGTATGCGATCACGCCGATGTAGCCGGCCACCACGAACAGTTCGAGCACGATCGCACCGACCACGGCACTGCGACCGAACTTCGCTACGACCCTCCATCCGAACGCAGACGTCACCGCCATCAGAATCGAACTGCCGACCATGATCAGAGCGGCCTGCAGCGCGGGGTATCCCAGGCCCTCGATGAGGTAGAGACTCAGCACCGCCTGCAGCGCCAGCACGGCGCCGAACCAGAACATCGCAACGGCCGTCCCCAGCGTGTATCCCTTGGCGGCCAGCAGTGCAGGCAGGAGAACGGGTGTGCCGCCCCTCGACGCGAAACGCTTCTCCCAGAACCAGAAGCCCACCAGCAGTCCCACCGATCCGACCACCGACAGGATCGAGAACACCGCGCCGAGCGAAGACACCATGGGCAGCAACAGCAGAAGCGTCGCGACACCGAGAGCGAGGAGACCGAGCACGTCGATGCTGGCGCCGGAGCGTCTACTGGAATCCCTGCGCAGCCACAGGGAACCCGCGATCAGGGTCGCTACGGCGAACGGGACGTTGAGCAGCAACAGCAGGCGCCAGCCGACGTCTGGATCGGCGACGCCGAGAAGCGTTCCGCCGAGGATCGGACCACAGAGGCCGGCCAGGCCGCCCGCCGTGCTGTAGACACCGAGCGCCTTCGCGCGTTCGCGGCCACTGGACCGATCGGTGATGATGCCCAGAACCTGCGAGCTGACGGTGCCGGCACCTATCCCCTGTCCCAGCCGCGCTGCGACGATTATCCACGGCTCGGCCGCACCTGCCCCGATCAGGCCCATGACGGAGAACACACCGAGTCCTGCGAGGAACAACCGTCGTCGCCCGATGACGTCGCCCAGCCTGCCTGCCGGTAATAGAGCGAGACCGAACGTCAGGGAGTAACTCGCCAGAATCCACTGCACCTCGGACGTGCCCGCATCCAGTGACGACCGGATCGCGGGCACGCCGATACTCAGAACCGCGGAGTCCAGAAGGGTGGTGAACCCCGCTGCCGCGCAGACGTATACGTCCTTTCGCGAGACACCGGTTCGTTGCTGCTCGAGATCAGCCTGCAGCGCTGCTATCGGTCTCACCGGTCTTTCTCCACGTCAACGGTTCGCGAAGACCGAGATGGCCACGCAACGTGGTCTCCGTGTACTCGGTCCGGTACGCACCGCGCTCCTGCAGTTCCGGAACCAGCCAGTCGACGATCTCGTCGAGGCCACCGGGGACGATGTACGGCGAGATGTTGAATCCGTCCGTCGCTCCTTCGCGGACCCATTTCGTGAGCTCGTCGGCGACCTGCCCTGGCGTACCGGCGAACCCGGAGCGCGCCGTCGTCTCGATGGCGACCTCGCGTAGCGAGAGGTTCTTGGCCTCGGCCAATGCGCGCCACTCCTTGGCGATCGCGTTGGGATCCTTGCCGTCTCGGAACGCACCCCGGGTTCCGGAGATCGGCGCCGATACCGGATCCTCGGAGGGCAACGGCCCGTCCGGGTCGCGATCGGACAGATCCTTGCCCCAGACGAGGCCGACGAGCGACAGCGCGGTCGGACCGGTGAACTGTCCCTCCCGAACCCACCGCTCCTTCTCCTCCACCTCGGACGCGTTCTCCGCCAACACGATCTGAGTACCGGGAAGAATCTTGATGTCGTCCTCCGGACGACCCGCGGTGCGAAGCCGGGCGCGGATGTCGTCGGCGAAGGTCAGTGCCTCGTCGAAATCGGTTCCGTGTCGAGAGAAGATGACGTCGGCGTTCGCAGCAGCGAAATCGCGACCGGTCGACGAGTCACCGGCTTGGAAGATGACGGGATGCCCCTGCGCGCTGCGTGGCAGAGTCGCATCGAGCTCGAGGTCGAACTGGGACGTCGTTCTCGACACCCGCTGGACGGCGTTCTTCTCGGCCCAGTACTGGCTGTCACGCGAGGTCGCGAGTGCGTTGTCCGACCAGGAATCCCAGATCGCACGGGCAGTCCGAATGAACTGTCCGGCTCGCTCGTAACGCAGTTCGTGGTCGAGAAAGCCGCCGCGCCGGAAGTTCTCACCCGTCCACGCATTGTCGGTGGTGACGGCATTCCATCCCGCCCGGCCGTCGGACAGAACATCCAGGCCGGCCAGACGACGCGCGAGATCACCCGGCTCGTTGTACGTCGTGTTCTGAGTCGCGACCAGGCCGATCCGAGACGTGATGCCGGCCAACGCGGACAATTGCGCGATCGCGTCGGGACGGCCCGCGATGTCCAGGTCGAGTATCTTGCCTTCCTGCTCGCGCAGGCGCAGGCCTTCACCGAGGAAGAACGCGTCGAACAGTCCCCGTTCCGCGGTCGTGATCATCCGACGGAACGTCTCGAAGTCGATCTGCGAACCGCTGGCCGAATCCGACCAGATGGTGGTGTGATTGACGCCTTGGAAGAAGACACCGAAGTGAACCTGGGCGTCGGGGCGGTACGGGCTCATGTCAGACCCTTTCGTAGCGGTTGGCGGGCCGAGTCAGTCCGAGGTTGGCGCGCAACGTCGATCCGGGTACGGGTCGATGTGCAACACCTGACTTCAACAGCGGCGGTAGAACGTAGCGCGCGAGGGCCGGAAGGTCCTCGTCGACGACGGTCGGAAACAGGCGAACGCCGTCGTATCGCGTTGCGATGTCGGTCAGAAGGTTCACCAATCCGGCCGCGTCACCGACGTATTCGCGCCGTCCGCTCGTCGGCGCACTCCCCTGCGAATTCAACAGCTCCGTACGTTCGGACGCCGTGACGCCGGACGCGTCGAGCGTGACGTCCAGTTCGAGGAACGTGAGCCCGTCGCCGCGGTGTGTGCTCTCGTTCGACTCGAGCACGACGTCGACCTGATCCCGGTCGTCTTCGGTACCGAAGACGACCAACTGCCCCTGCGGCGGCCTCGGCACGATCGCCGGGCCCTTCACCGAGAAGCTCTCGCCCTCGAAGTCCACGTAGTGCAGCTTGTCTCGGTCCAGGAAGCGTCCGGTCGCGACGTCACGCACAACGGCATCGTCCTCCCACGAATCCCACAACTGCCGTACGACGGTGATGGTGTCCGCCTGTTCGCGGTCCAGGTCCACCGCAGACTCGACGAGGGGACGGCCCCACGCCCGCGCCGCAGCAGCGTCGTCGACCCGCACCGGAATCCATCCGCCGCGGCCACGGGACGCGTAGTCCAGCGTGGCGAGCTGCGAGGCGGTGTGGAACGGCTCTGCGTAGGTGGTCCCGACGACGGGAACCAACCCGATCGTCGACGTGGTCGCAGCAACGAACGACGCGCGGTTGACGGCGTCGACCCGGGCGCCCACGTCCCCGGTGGGAGCCACGATGGAGTCGTCGAACGTCGCGAACGTGAATCCTGCGTTCTCCGCGGCAGCGACGCGGCGGCCGAGCACTCGACCGGACAGGGATTCGCTCGGTGCGTGCGCCGCCCGACGCCATGCCGCTGGATGCGTTCCCTCCCCGTCCAGCTCGATACCGAGGGCGAAAATGCTCATACCAGAACCTCTTTCGGAGAACTTTCGGAAACCAGCGGCCGGCTGGGAATGCGGTGGCGCAGAACGGGAGCCACGTCGGACTGAAAAAGTTCCAGACTGCGCCGCTGTTGAGATGCGGTCACACCGTCGGCATCGGCGCTGAGGTGGATCACCTCGTGGCCGAACCGTTCGTGGTAGCGGCCGACCTTGTCGATCACCTGCTCAGGGCTGCCGATCAACGCCGAGCTGCGCTCCACCAGGTCCTCCAACGTGTCGAAGACGACGGGCAGACCGGCTTTACGCTGCGCCGCGAGGCGTGCCTCGAAGGTGAAGCGGTACGCAGCGAGAGCTTCCTGCGAGGTCGGCGCCACGTGGAAGCCTGCTGTGCCCGCGCCGACGAGTGCGTCCTGTGGAGCACGCCCGTAGTGCTCCCACCTCTCGCGGTAGTAGCGGATGAGCTCGGCGTACGGCTGAACAGGGTGGCTGACGTTCGCCGAGAACAGCGGATCACCGTAGCGCGCAGCAAGATCCACGGACTCGGTGCTGGTTGCGCTACCGTGCCAGATTCTGATGCGCTCCTGCAGCGGACGCGGGAGCGCCTTGGCGTTGTTCAACGACGGCCGGAACCGACCGGACCAGGTCACGGTATCGCTCTCCCACAGCGTGCGGAACAACTCGTAACCCTCGCGGTTACGGTCCCACTGATCGTCCGGGGTGACATGGAACAGATCTGCCTGCGCGCTACCGTTCCCCTTGCCGATGATCAGTTCGAGCCTGCCACCCGACAGGTTGCCCAGCGTCGAGTAATCCTCGAACGCTCGAACCGGATCCAACAGACTCAGCGTCGTGACGGCGGTGAACAACCCGATCCGCGACGTACGAGCCGCGATGTTGCTGAGCACCACCGGCGGCGACGACGAGATGAACGGGTCCTCGTGACGTTCACCGACCGCGAATCCGTCGAAACCCAGTTCTTCTGCGAGAACTGCAGTCTCGACCACATCCGTGAACCTCTCCGCAGGACTCTTCTTCTCCTGCGAGATCGGATCCGGTCGGTGGGCGATGAGGCTCATCAGCAGAAACTTCATTCTGCGCCCTCACAGCTCAAGGACTTCTCGAACGGGTGAACGCCGACTTCCGCCGAGGGCAGCGACCGATCGTAGAGCGCTGTGTACCCGGTGGACAGGTACAGCGCAACAGCCTCGGGCTGATTCCATCCGGTGGTCAGGTAGACACGGCGGTAACCCCGCTCGGACGCGATACGCTCGAGTTCGGCAACGACGAGCTTTCCGTAACCCCTCTTACGGTGCGAGGCCGACGTCCAGATGCGTTTCAATTCCGCAGTGGTGGCGTCGTACTGACGAAAAGCTCCCCCGGCCACCGGAACACCTTCGGCGATCGCCACCACCAGCGCACCGCCCGGTGGCTCGAACTCGTCGGCCGGATACGACGTCAACTCGCTGTACATCTGCCCCGGCGTGGTGTCGTACCGGCTCGAATACTCGAGTGCCAGCTCCTCGATCAGCGGCGCCGCCAGCGGATCGGTCTGGTGGACGGCAACGAACTGCAGTGCTGTGGTTCCCAGCGAGGTTGTCATGTTTCTCCTCCATCGGTCCTGGCGGGAGCACCCGCACGCACACGGCGTGATGGTTGCTGCGACGTCGTCGAGCCAAGGTCTCTCGGTCGCTCTGGATGGTCTGGATGGTGTTTTCAGTTGTACGAACCGGGACCGGTGCTGTTCCATTCCCGATTGCTAGGAAATCTGTCGAGCTCCCAGCCGGAACAAGGGTGTCTCGGACGTCCCACCGTCGACCAGGTCCGCGACGAGCTCGCCGATCGCAGGCGCGAATTTGAAGCCGTGTCCGGAGAATCCACCGGCGACGGTCAGGTTCCCGACACGGTCGACGACGAAATTGGAGTCGGGCGTTGTGGTGTACAGGCAGGTCAGAGGGTCGGCTGATGCGGCGTCGACGCCGGGCAGCCAGGTGCGGGCATACGTCTGCAGTCGGTCGACACCGTCCTCGCGAGCGACGAAATTTCGCGTGTCGGGATCGACGATCGGTCCGGTTCCGTGTTCGCCGATCTTGACGCCCTCTTCGCCCTGCAGACCGTAGATCCCCTCACCGTCGAGTTCGGCGCCGGGGTGGTGGATGAAGCTCGGCCAGTCGGCCGAGGTGGTCGGTAGGAAGTGTGCGGGTTGTTCCTGTGTGGTGACCAGTTCGGGCAGGGTGACGTGCGAGTCGACTACCTTCGACGTCCAGGCACCTGCGGCGACCACGATGTGGTCGGCCACGTAGGTGTGCGCGTCGGTGGACACCTCGCTCGCGGAGATGCTGCGCACCGGACTGCCGTACTCGATTCTCGCCCCGAAGGCGGCAGCCGCAGCGGTGAACGCGGCCACACTACGGTCGGCGTGCAACCGCCCGGCGTCCGGGTGATAAAGCACTGTTGTGTCGAATTTCAGCCCTGCCCAACGCTTCTGTGCCTCACGCGGTTCGAGGACCTCGCTCGCCAGCCCGGCCTTCGCGAGCGCCTCGACGCGCGGAGTCACGATGACGGGTGCACCGTGATCGACGGCGCCCGTGAGCGTCAGTAGCTCTGTAGCGGTCTCGTTTTCGAGCTTTCGCCACAGTGTGTACGCACGCGCGGCGAGGTCGACGTAGTAGTCGTCGGCGTAGGCATGACGGAAGATGCGGGAAGTTCCGTGTGACGCGCCGTTACGATGGCCCGGCGCGAATTGTTCCAGCAGGGTGACGCTGTGGCCACGCCGTGCGAGCACCCAGGCGGACGCCGCACCGATCACTCCGCCACCGACGACTACTACGTTCATGTACCGATTATCCAGCCTTGCGCGGCAGACCCGGCGGGTTGACGACCGATTCGGTGACTGCCTCGTCCTTCAGGCCCCACCGGTCGATGACCTTCTGGTAATCACCGGTCTCGATCGCATGGTCGATCGCCTCCTGCACGGCCTCGATGAGCCCGTTGTCCTTCTTCGTCGTCACGGCGATCTCCCCCTGCAAAGCGTCGCCTGCTCCGGAGACCGTGCCGATGATCTTGCTCTCGCCACTGGTGGCAGCGTGATAGACAGCGCTCGGGTTCGGCCCGACGTAGCCGTCGATGCGACCGGAAGACAGTGCGAGGTAATAGTCGGACGTGTTCTGGTAGTAGGCGATCTCGGCCGGAGCCAACCCGTCGGCGATGTTGGCCTCGTTCCACTCCACCAGCAGCTGCTCCTGGTTGGTACCCGATCCGACACCGATCTTCTTGCCCGCGATGTCCTCTCGCTTGTCGACAGTCCAGTCCGTGTCCTTCTGCGTCTCGAACGCGAGGTTGTCCAGACGGTACGTCGCGAAGTCGTACTTGTCCTTGCGCTCCTCGGTGACCGTGACGTTCGAGATGAAGACATCGTTCTCGCCCGAGTCGATCTTGACGAAGTTCTGCGCCCAGTCGGCGACGGTGATCTCGGGCTTCAATCCCAGGATGTCGGCAATGAGGATGCCGAAGTCGACCTCGGATCCGACGACGGTGGTGTCGTCGGTGGCGTAGAAGCGCAGCGGCGGGGCAGTTCCGGATGTTCCGGCGATGGTCAGCACGCCGCTGTCACGGATCGCCTGCGGAACCTTGGCTGCGATGTCGTCCACCTTGTCGGCGTGGACGCGGCCTTCCTGCTCCGGCGAGAGATCGAAGGTCTGACCTGTCTCGGTCACCACCTCGGATTCCGCCGCCGGCTCGCTGCATGCGGTGAGGGTCACGGCCGCAGCAGAGAGTGCAGACGCGAGGACAATAAGTCCCCGGTTGAATCTGGGCATGGTTGTTCCTTGTGTTGTGTGGGTGTGGAGGTCTAGAGAACGTGCGCGAGAAAAGCTTTGGTGCGCGGTTCCTGTGGATTGTCGAGCAGTTCGGAAGGAGTGCCTTGTTCGACGACCTGCCCGGCATCCATGAAGACGACGGTGTCGGCGATTTCCTTGGCGAATCCGACCTCGTGGGTCACGATCACCAGGGTCGCGCCTTCACGGGCCAGTCCTCGGATGACTTCGAGTACCTCTCCGACCAGCTCGGGGTCGAGGGCCGACGTCGGTTCGTCGAACAGAATCACTTTGGGACGCAGAGCAAGTGCGCGTGCGATCGCCACACGCTGCTGCTGCCCGCCCGACAGGCGTCGTGGATAGTCGTGTGCCTTGTCCTTCAACCCGACGCGCTCGAGAAGGGCGAGCGCCTCGGGTTCGACGTCGGCACGCTTGCGCTTCTGCGCGGACACCGGAGCTTCGAGCACGTTCTCGAGAACGGTCAGGTGCGGAAACAGATTGAAGTTCTGGAACACGAAACCGATCTGCGAGCGCTGCTTCAGGATGTCCTTGTTGCTGAGCTCGTGCAGTTTGTTGCCCCGACGACGGTATCCGACGAGGTCGCCGTCGACACGGACCGTTCCCTGATCGACCTTCTCGAGGTGGTTGAGGCTGCGTAACAGCGTCGACTTGCCCGATCCGGAGGGACCGATGATCACCGTCACCTCACCGGGCCGGACGACGAGGTCGACACCCTTGAGGACCTCGAGTGGTCCGTAGGACTTGTGCACGCCCCGGACCTCGACGGCGTACTTGCTGTTCTCGGTGGGCGTGGTGGCGTCGAGCGTCGTCATCGCGTAGCTCCTCCGCGCGGCGGTGCGGTGATCTCGGCAACCCGCTTGCGAATCTTCTGGATCGGCGTCAGGGGAATGGTCCGCACCGCGCCTTTGGCGTAGTGCCGTTCGACGTAGAACTGCACTACGGACAGAACCGAGGTCAAGATGATGTACCAGACCGTCGCGACCATGAGCAGCGGAACGACGCGGCCGTTACGGCCGTAGATGACCTGCACCTGATAGAACAGCTCGGCGATCGCCATGACGGACACGATCGAGGTCCCCTTGAAGAGGCTGATCACCTCGTTGGCGGCATTCGGCAGGATGCCCCGCATCGCCTGTGGCAGAACGATCTTGAAGAACTCGCGCCGCTTCGGGATACCCAGCGCGGCAGCGGCTTCGAGTTGACCCTGGTCCACCGAGATGATGCCGGCACGGACGATCTCGGCCGAGTACGCAGCCTGATGAAGAGCAAGACCGATGATCGCGGCCGTCGATCCACTGATGACGTTGTTGACGTTGAACTCGAAGAACGCAGGACCGAAGGGAATTCCGAGCGTCAATGTCTGATACAGGTACGCGATGTTGAACCAGAACAGAAGCTGCACGATCAGCGGAATGGACCTGAACGACCAGATGTAGAACCACGAAATGACCTGCAGAACAGGGTTGTTGGACAACCGAGCGACAGCAAGACCGATACCGATCGCGAACCCGATCAGCGTGCCCCAGAACGTCAGCTGGATCGTCAACCACAGCGCGGACATGACCGACGCCGCCGTGAAGTACTGAGCGAACGTCGTCCAATCCCAGCCCGGGTTGGTGGCCAGACCGTGGACGAACTGCGCCACGAGTACGAGAACCACCACGCTGACGATCCAGCGCCACGGGTGCCATTTCTTGGCGACGATCAGATCTTCGTCGTCGACGGTCGGTTCTGCGGCGGCGGGCCGCGCGTCCAATTGAGTCACCGGATCCACCGGGTGTGAGCATGCATGATCGAAGCCTTTGCCGAGGTAAGTAGAGCGAGGGGTGGTGCGATGCGGGTAGCGCGCTAGCTACAGCAGTACGTCGCGATACGGCACAGGTCGACGTGCAGACGACGCCACTCGGTCCGGTACAGCGGTGCGCTGTTCATGTGTCCTCCATCGGTCCTGGCGGTAGCACCCACACCTACCGTGAGGCAGGGGGTTGCTGCGACGTCGTAGAGCCAAGGTCTCTCGGTCGCTCTGGATGGTGACAGGAATGTATTCGCTCGATAGTGCAACCGTCAAGTCAGCGCAACCGATTTGTGCAGCGGCGCTTGACGTTAGGGTTCGAATCACCCTGATTTCAAACCTTGCATCCAGGAAAACGGATTGTTCGGAGTGCGTTGCAATCGAACACATGTTCGAGTACGTTCGAAGCCATGGGGAAGCCGGGGGGCATCGAAGAGCGGGTACGGAGCGAGGCCGACGCGGCTGCGCATATCCTCGACGGCCTTGCAGAGTCACGCAGGGCCGAAAACCGAGCTTCGGCCGAACTGATCCGCGGCGTGTACGCACTCGGAGAGTTCAGGCTGGCCACCGAGGCGGATATCCACAGCCAGGGCGGCGAAGCGGACGTGACACTCGCGCAGCGAGCCGTCGAATGCGAGGCCTCGGTGACTCTTGCTCTGTCGCGCACAGCGACTCGCGAGAGACTGATCGTGGGCAGGGAATTGGAGGAGCGACTCCCGGCCATCCTCGACGCATTCAGAGCGGGCGACCTCGACTATCAACGGGTTCGCACCATCGCGCTCGTGCTGTCGAAAGCGAGCGACAACACCGTCCGCGGGATCGAAGCAAATGTTCTGGCCTCTGCACGTCGGTGCAGTATCCGTCGATTGCGCGAGCGCATCTGGGCGCACTGGTTCGACTACAACGAGGCCGAAGCACTGGCGGCACGCAAGGCAGCAGAATCGGAAGAACGGTGCGCATCGATCAAACACGGCGCCGACGGAATGGCCACTCTGTTCGCAAAGATGACCGCTCTCGAAGGCGTGGAATGCAATTCGGTTCTCGACGAGATCGCAGGCACGGTCTGTGCGCGCGACCCGCGTTCCACGAGACAGCTGCGCGGACATGCTCTGGTTGCCTTGATCCACCGCGAGGAGGCCATCGCGTGCCTGTGCGGCAGGGAGGATTGCCCTGTCCGCGGATCGGGCGACCTCGGCCGGAGGCGTCGCCCTCACCTCCTGCAGATACTGATCAGCGCGGAAACACTGCTCGGTCTGGCCAGCGAACCCGCGACCCTCGGTGACGGCACCGTACTGGACCCCGACACGGCACGCCTCATCGCAGGCGACGCCCGCTGGCAGTTACTTCTCACCGAATTCCTCGACGCCGCCAAGGCACAGAAAGCTGCTGCCGACGACAGTTCAGGTGACACGACACCCGAACCCGAGCCCGACACCATTACCGGATCACCAGGTGAGCCGAGAGCCTTCCGCATCATTGCGCGGGGCCGAACCCGTTCAGCCGCCACACTTCCCGATCCGAATCAGGCGAGGACCGGCCGTAACGGCGCCGGACGAGATGTTCGTCTGTCGGCTGCCATCGACGCATTTCTGGCCGCTGTCGGCGAAAACCCCTCGCTTGCCTCCGGGATGCACCCGGACGGTCACGGAGGGTTCAGCGAACCCCCTGCCGGTGCACTGACGTACCGGCCGTCGGCCGAGCTGGCCGCGCTGACGCGTGCGACCCATTGCACCTGTACGTTCCCTGGGTGCAGTGTGCCCGCCGCGCAGTGCGAGATCGACCATGTCGTTCCGTTCGATCACACCGACCCGCTGGCCGGTGGGTGGACCGTTGCGTCGAATCTGCAGCCGCTGTGCGCGTTTCACCATCAAGCCAAAACCATGAAGCTCTGGGCTGCCGCGAAACTGGACGGCGACAGTGTGTTCTGGACATCGCGCTCCGGTCTGCGAAGAATTACACCGTCCTCCTTCGGCACGGTGATGGTCCCGGGCAACGGTGTACCCGCGCGCAAGAACAAACGCACACGCACACCCCGACCGACCACCCCCACCGGCGATCCACCCGACGAGCTGTATGCACCCACGTGGTGGGAAACGTACATCGGTGAGTACAGCGAATACGGCGACGTGGCCGACACCGATCGGGCTGCCTACGTGCCGTCGCTCGGTGACATCGCGCGACTGACAGACCCCACGGCACGTGCCGACGCGATTTTCCTCCGAGAACGACTCCTCGAACATCGCGCAGTCGTGACCGCGCGTGAACGCTACCGGCCGCCGCCGTTCTGACGAACAGGCGGCACGACCGAATTCAACGCTGCGAGCGCAACCGAGGTGAACGCTCGCACCCCGACGTCGATGGCGACGTCGGGGTCGGGCGCGTACCAGGGGCTGTGACCGTTCGGCACCGGAACCCTGCTCGCCACTTCTTCCGCCAGACCGGTGCCGAAGTACCAATAGACAGACGGGACACCGAAACTGGTGCCGTATTCGCCGAAGTCCTCCGAACCGGTGACCGGGTCGACCACGGTGAAGCCGTGCTCGCCGAACTCGGTTTCGAGCGCCGATCGAACGGTCTCGAATGCGGCGACGTCGTTGACGTTCAGCGGGAAGTGCACCGTGTGCTCGAATTCGGGTTCTGCCTGGAGGCCGCTGGCCTGGGCTTCGGCAACGACGATTCGACGCACGGATCGCTCGATCAGAGACCGCACCTCCTCGGTGAACGACCGAGCGTTGACGGTGAACGTCAATTCGTCGGGAAGGATGTTGCTGACGGTGCCCGCATGAATCGTGCCCACCGATACCACCGCAGTCTCGTTCGGCGGAACCTCCCTGGACACGATGGTCTGCAAACGCAGGATCATCGACGCCGCCAGCACGACGAGATCGACGGTCTTGTGCGGACCGGCAGCATGCCCACCGTCGCCGCGCAGAGTTATCTGCCAGGTATCGGCAGCGGCTTGCAACACCGCGGGCCGTGACCCGACGGTGCCCGGAGCAAGTGCGCCGCTGGCATGCTGCCCGAGCACGATGTGCGGGGTCGGATGATCGTCGAAGATTCCCGACGCCAACTGCGCGCGTGCCCCCGATCCGACCTCCTCCGCAGGCTGGAAGATCGCGACGACGGTGCCCGACCACCGGTCCCGCACCGCCAGGAGCCTGTCGATCGTGCCGATCAGCGACGTGATGTGCACATCGTGGCCACAGGCATGCATCGCACCGGTAGTGCTCGCGTACGGAACGCCCGTCTGCTCCGCGATGGGCAGCGCATCTATGTCCGCGCGAAGGCCGACCACCGGCCCCGGCCCGTTCTCCAGCGTCGCGACGAGACCGGTCACGGTGTCCGACGTGGACACGTGAAGTCCGCGGCCGCGTAACTCGTCGGCGATCACGGCCGTAGTCCGTCTCTCCTGGAACGCCACCTCCGGCCAACGGTGGAAATCCTCGTACAGTTCGCGCAGTCGAGATGGCCGCACCGCCGCCAACGTCGTCATCCAGATCTCCCGTCGAGTGAAGACACTTCGGTCAGGAGGTTAGTTCCCGTACCTTCACATCTCCCTGAATTCGACGACAAGAGAAGTGCACAAGTGCATCGAAGGCCCACGAAGACAATGCTTTTCGCGCACTCGGTAAACTCAGAATCAGGCTGATTCTATTGCCGGTCTCGGTAGAGGCGCTGTCACCACTGAACACCGTTGCCCTACGCGGTCACCAGATGTTCACTCCATCATTAGACGCTCGATGATTCGAAACCTTCTCCGTGGTCTGCAGGAACGCCATCATCGGTTCATGGCCCCAACGACAACAGCATGGCAGTGGCAGTTGGACGCGGTTTGCCGTGGGCACGGCACCACCGAAGACTCCGCAGGCCCCGATCCGATCTCCGATGTGTTCTTCTCCCCGTCGGGCGAAGGCAGGACCGCACGGCGCCAGCGCGAGAACAGGGCGAAGGTGTTGTGCGAACAATGCCCGGTCATCGTTCAGTGCCGTCAGTTCGCCCTCGCGACCAACGAGCCGTTCGGAGTGTGGGGTGGAATGACCGCCCGCGAACGGGCCCTGCGGCGCACGGCACTGAAGAAAGCCGGCTAGATCGCACTTCCCGCGAGTGGAAAACGTCGCGAGTGGAAGACTGTAGGGGTGAGCGACAAGGACGAGCCCCAGCGTTGGACCTACCTGATGGACATGGACGGTGTGCTCGTCCACGAGGATCACCTCATACCCGGCGCCGACGCGTTCGTCGCGGAGCTGCAGGCGAACGAGATTCCGTTCATCGTGCTCACCAACAACTCGATCCGCACACCCCGCGACCTGCGCGCGAGGCTCGAACGCACCGGCCTGAACATCCCCGAGAAGTCCATCTGGACGTCGGCACTGGCGACGGCCAACTTCCTGGGGAACCAACGTCCCCGCGGCAGCGCGTACGTCGTCGGCGAATCAGGTCTGACGACGGCGCTGCACGACATCGGATACGTGCTCACCGACTCCAACCCGGACTACGTCGTGCTCGGTGAGACCCGCACCTACTCGTTCGAGGCCATCACCACCGCCATTCGCCTCGTCGAGAAGGGCGCTCGGTTCATCGCCACCAATCCCGACGCCACCGGGCCGTCGCGAGAAGGCTCCCTGCCCGCGACGGGGTCCGTCGCAGCCCTCATCACCAAGGCAACCGGCAAAGAGCCATACTACGTCGGGAAGCCGAACGCGCTGATGATGCGCTCGGCGCTGCGCGCCATCGGCGGTCACTCCGAAAGCACGCTGATGATCGGTGACCGCATGGACACCGACGTTCTCTCCGGACTCGAAGCAGGCCTGCAGACCATCCTGGTACTCACCGGAATCTCCACGAAGACGTCCGTCGAGAACTACCCGTTCCGCCCGACGAAGGTGATCAACTCGGTCGCCGATCTCGTCGGCCGGACCCAGTCGCCGTTCTGATGGCGCCCTCGCCCACCGGTACACCGACCTTCGTTCTGTCACGCAGCACCTACAACGTCGAAGCAGACGGAGTGGAGAACGCGTACGCGTCGACGGACGACGCCGTCGCAGCCGTCCGCAGTGGAACGCCCGTCGTCGGTGCCCTGCCGTTCGACGACGCCGACCCGGTGGCCCTGACACACCCGACATCACTGCGTCGAACCGACGGTCCCTGGCGAGCGTTCACGACTGCGCTGCCCCGGGTCCGCGTCGGAGAACAGATCCCTTCTGCGGAGGAACACGTCGCGCGCGTGCGCGCACTGGTGAACAGCATGCGCGACGGGTCGGTGCAGAAAGTGGTGCTGGCGCGATCGCTCCGATTGTTTGCCGACTCCCCGATCGACCCCATGGCCCTGCTCGGCACCCTCGTCGAGAAGGACGTCCTGGGAAACGGCTATGCCGTCGACCTCTCCGCAGCGGGGGCAGAGCATGCGGGCTCGTACCTCGTCGGGTCGAGCCCGGAGCTGTTGATTCGGCGCCACGGCCGCGCCGTGACATGCCATCCATTCGCCGGAACCGCGGCGCGCAGCGACATCCCCGACGAGGACGCCGCCATCGCCGCTCGCCTCGCAGCCAGCGCCAAGGACCAAGCCGAACACCGATTCGTCGTCGACGAGATCAGGTCCGCACTGGAACCGCTGTGCAGCGACCTCGACATCCCGCCGGAACCGCAGCTCAGCAGCACCCCGCAACTGTGGCACCTCAGCACACCCATCACCGGGACTCTGCGCCACGCGGCGACGACCTCGCTCGATCTGGCGATCGCCCTGCATCCCACACCTGCCGTCGCGGGCGTACCGCGCCGGGCGGCGATGGACGCGATCAAGCGGATCGAAGGACCACGGGGCTTCTACGCAGGCGCAGTCGGATGGGCCGACGCCGTGGGTGACGGTGAATGGATGGTGGCCATCCGAGGCCTCGAACTCGCCGCCGACGGTCGCTCGGCCCTCGCCACCGCCGGCGGCGGGATCGTCGCCCAATCCGACCCCGACGCCGAACTCGCCGAAACGACAGCCAAGTTCCGAACGGTACTGGCCGCCTTCGGCGTCTGAGCTCAGCCGAGCGCCTGCTTCAGGTCCGCGATGAGATCCTCGGTGTCCTCCAGGCCGATCGAGATACGAACGACCCCGTCGGAAAGACCAACTGCAGCACGGCCTTCCGGCCCCATGGCGCGATGCGTCGTGGTCGCAGGGTGCGTGATGAGAGTCTTCGAGTCGCCGAGGTTGTTGGAGATGTCGACGACACGCAGAGCGTCGAGCAACTCGAACGCACGCTTCTTGCCTTCACCCTCGGGAGCAGCGAGCTCGAAAGTGACGACGGTTCCGCCGCCCGTCATCTGACTCTTCGCCAGCTCGTGCTGCGGATGTGACTCCAGGAACGGGTATTTCACCCACGACACCGCAGGATGGGATTCGAGGAACGTCGCGATCTCGAGCGCCGACTGCGTCGAATGACGCACCCGAACCGGCATGGTCTCGAGACCCTTGAGCAGCGTCCACGCGTTGAACGGGCTCAGCGCAGGGCCGGTATGACGCATCAACGTCTGCACCGGGCCCTCGATGTACTCCTTGCTACCGAGAATCGCACCACCGAGGACACGTCCCTGGCCGTCGATGTGCTTGGTGCCGGAATACACCACCACATCCGCACCCAGTTCCAAGCTCTTCTGCAGCAACGGCGTCGCGAACACGTTGTCCAACACCACCGTTGCGCCCGCCGCGTGAGCAAGCTCGGACACACGCCTGACGTCCACCAGCGACTGCATCGGGTTCGACGGCGTCTCGAAGAACACCGCAGTCGTCGGTACCGACAGCGCCTCTTCCCACTGCGCGTTGTCTTCACCGTCGACGAACACGGTCTCGACGCCCCACCGCGGGAGGATCTCGTTGCACACCACGAAGCACGAACCGAACAAGCTGCGCGCAGCCACCAGACGGTCACCCGCCTTCAACAGCGCACCGAGGGCCGTGAACACCGCAGACATACCGCTGGAGGTACCGAAGCACGCCTCGGCGCCCTCGATCAACCGCAGTCGCTCCTCGAACATCTTGACCGTCGGATTGCCGTACCGCGAGTAGACGAAATGATCGATCTCCCCGGTGAACGCCTGCTCGGCCGCACCTGCGCTCTCGTAGACGAAGCCCGACGACAGATACAACGCTTCCGCATTCTCGTCGAACCCGGACCTCATCAACCCGCCGCGAACACCCAGCGTTCCCTGCCCCACACCGTCAGGCAGCTTCTTGTCGAAGCCTCCGCCTTTGGGCAGGCCCGGAATCCTCTGCTCGCTCACTGCTGCCTCCACGGAAGTCCCACTGCACGCCACCCGACGACGCCGCGGTGACCGTCGGCGTCGGTTGCACCCTCGAAACCGTCGAGCACGTTGTAGGACGGGCCGATACCCGCGGCCGTCGCGGCCTCCGCCGCACCGATGGAACGCTGCCCCGAGCGGCACAGGAACACCACCGGGCGCTCGCCGTCGACACCGGCTTCCTTCAGCTGATCGACGAAGTTCTCGTTCCGCGCGCCGTTCGGGTAGCTCACCCACTCGATCAGGTGAGTGGGCCGCTCGATCGACGACGTGTCCGGGACGCCGACGTACTGCCACTCGGCGTGCGTGCGGACGTCGACCAGAACTGCCTCGGGATTGTCACGAAGCAGCTCCCAGGCCGCCTCCGGGGTTATGTCACCTGCGTAAGTCACGGATCAAGCCTTTCATACGTTGCACACCAGCCATTTGTCGTCGACGCGGACGAACTTCCACACCTCGCTCGACGTAGCCCCGGTCTTCTCGAACTTCGTCGGCACCGTGACGACCCCGCGGTCACCGTTGATCTCGTACTCACTGGGAGCCCCGTCGACCACAATTTTGCCGTTCTCCTCCACATCGGCAACCCGAGCGTCGGTGTAGTCCTGATCGGACCCGGTGACGAGGCTGCTCACCTGCTCGTCACAGGTGACGGCGCGCAGAGCGTCGGCGTCGCCCTCGTTCTGGGCGTCGACGAACTCGGTGATGCTGTCGGTGAGCAACTGAGCCTGAGTGACGTTGTCCTCGGCGGGAGCGAACCGAGCCGCGAGAAAGATTCCGGCGAGCAGCACGACGACGATGCCGACGGCGATCAGAAACGGCCACGCGTTCGGCGGGCGGCGTTCACCCGACGCGGCAGCTGCTGCAGACGCGTTGTTCTGCGCTTCCTCACGACTGTCGACCCACTGTTGCCTACGTTCACGCCACGACGCCATGGCGACAATCTTCCCCGCCCGGCAAACCTCTAGTGCTGCTGGGGTCCGACTGGAATGTCGCCGCGCAGGGTGATGCGGTGCATCTTGCGGTGCTCGGTGCCGTAATCACGGTTGGCGTAGTGCGAGGTGCTCCGGTTGTCCCACAGCACCAGGTCACCGAGACGCCAGCGGTGACGCACCACGTGCTCCGGCTTGGTCAGATGCGCGTACAGGAAGTCGAGGATGCCCCGACTCTCCGCCTCGGAGACACCGACGATGTGCGACGTGAAACCAGGGTTGACGAAAATGCCCTTGCGACCGGTCTCCGGGTGCACCCGAACAACCGGATGCTCGACGGGTACCAGCGCAGTCACCTCTTTGCCGTCCCAGACGTTGCCCTTGCCTCCTCGCTTCTGCGCGAGGTAGTAGCCGAACTCGCGGTTACCGTCGTGCACCGCGGTCAGCTGGTCGATCATCTGCCGCACCGGCGCAGCCAACGACTCGTAGGCGAGCTGACTGTCCGCCCAGTTGGTGTCACCCCCGTGCGGAGGGAGGACGACGGGCCGCAGAATCGACCCCATCGGCGGACGCTCCATGAACGTCACGTCCGTGTGCCAGATGTCCGCGAACCCGTTGTCCTGACTGTCGAGGGCATAGACCTCGGCAGCGACATGACCACTGTCGTGCACCGGATGCCCCGCCGTCAGCTCGCCGAGCCGTCGACCGAAATCGATCTGCCCCGCATCGTCGAGGGACTGCCCGCGCAGTACCAGAACCTTGTGCTCGACCAGTGCGTCGCGCACCGCTCGAATGTGCGCATCGGACGCCGACGCCACATCGAGCCCGATCACCTCGGCACCGAAACTCGGGCCGAACTTGTCGAGCGTGAGTGAAACCGTGGTTTCCACAGTGGTCATGTCTGTCCTCGATTCATGATGGCCGCGGACGTTTCGACGGCGAGCCGCATGGCCCGTCCGCGCCGAGACCGTGGTCGGTGCAGCCGTACTGGATGTGTGGCGAAAGAAGCGAAGGGCGCTCAGAGGGCCCGGTGCGCGGGAGAGGTCACCGACAACACATGGTGGTGCAGGTACGACAAAGGTCCAGGGCGATTCGCCGGACCAGGAATGTCGTCTGCATGATGCAATTCCTACCTGAAACCGGGAAATAGCTCAAGTCCGGATGCCTTGGAGTGTGCCCGGAGTGCGACGTAGCCTTGAGTGACGACCACCAGCCCAGATCAGGTAACACTTAATTTATGCTGGGGTGTCCGTACATGCCCTCGACGAAGGTAGTTCGCTGCACATGACCGATCAGACTCGTCCACTCCGCGTCGCCATCGTCGGCGCCGGACCCGCAGGCATCTACGCCGCCGACGCACTCATGAAGTCCGACACAGATGTCAGTATCGACCTGTTCGAGCGCATGCCCGCACCCTTCGGCCTCATCCGCTACGGCGTCGCACCGGACCACCCCCGCATCAAAGGCATCATCACCGCCCTGCACAAGGTCCTCGACAAGCCCCAGGTCCGCCTGCTCGGCAACATCGACTACGGCACCGACATCACCCTCGACGACCTGCGCCGCTTCTACGACGCCGTCATCTTCTCCACCGGCGCCAACGCCGACCGCGCACTGAACATCCCCGGCATCGACCTCGACGGCAGCTACGGCGCCGCCGACTTCGTCTCCTGGTACGACGGCCACCCCGACGTCCCCCGCACCTGGCCCCTCGACGCCGAGAAAGTCGCCGTCCTCGGCGTCGGCAACGTCGCCCTCGACGTCGCCCGCGTCCTCGCCAAGACCGGCGACGAACTCCTCCCCACCGAAATCCCCGCCAACGTCTACGAAGGCCTCAAAGCCAACAAGGCCCTCGAAGTCCACGTCTTCGGACGCCGCGGACCCGCGCAAGCCAAGTTCACCCCCCTCGAACTCCGCGAACTCGACCACTCCCCCAACATCGAGGTCATCGTCGCCCCCGAGGACATCGACTACGACGAAGGCTCCGAAGCCGCCCGCCGCGGATCCAAGCAGGTCGACATGGTCGCCAACACCCTGCAGGACTGGGCCATCCGCGACGTCGGCAACCGCCCCCACAAACTGTTCCTGCACTTCTTCGAATCCCCCACCGAAATCCTCGGCGAGAACGGCAAGGTCGTCGGACTACGCACCGAACGCACCGAACTCGACGGCACCGGCAACGTCCGCGGCACCGGCACCTACAACGACTGGGACGTCCAAGCGGTCTACCGCGCCGTCGGCTACCTCTCCCAGAACATCGCCCAACTCCCCTTCGACGACCAAGCCGGCACCATCCCCAACGAAGCAGGCCGCGTCGTGGAGTCCCCGTCCTCGACCACCCCGGTCCCGGCCACCTACGTCACCGGCTGGATCAAGCGTGGACCCGTCGGCCTGATCGGTCACACCAAGGGCGACGCCAACGAAACCGTCGCCAACCTCCTCGAGGACGCACCCGGCTTCACCGGCGCCACCGACCCCGATCTCGACGCGGTCACCACGTTCCTCGAAGACAAGAAGGTTCCCTTCACCACCTGGGACGGCTGGTACCGCCTCGACGCCCACGAACGCTCCCTCGGCGAGCCCGAAGGCCGCGAACGCGTCAAGGTCGTCGAACGCGAGGACATGCTCCGCGCTTCCGAGCCCGACAAGGCTTGATTCACGCGTGAGTAGGAAACGCACAGAGCGCTGTGCGTTTCCTACTCACGGCGGCTAGACCCGCACCGCCAGAAGTTTCCCCTCCGTCTCGACCTTGCGCTGGTGCTCGTTGAAGTCCGGAGCCGCACAGACGTACAGCGTTCGGCCGTCGTCACCACCGAGGCCGCACGCGAACACCCCGGTGTCGAATTCGAGCTGATCGACGATTCCCTTGCCCGGCACCACGTGCACAACTCGCTGACCCAGCGCGTCGGCCACCCACAACGATCCGTCGGTATCCATCGCGCAGCCGTCGGACGCCACGGACAGCTGCCCCAGCGCGGACTCCATCGACGTCACGTCCGGCAGCTCCGCGAACTTCACCCAGTCGCGCCGCTCCCCCAACGAACCGTCCGGGTGCACCGCGAAGACACTGATGCGGTTGCCGACCGTCTCGTCGACCACCAGCTCCCCGTCGGGCGTCAGACCCATCCCGTTCGGGAAATAGAGATCCTTCGCCACGACGTGCACCGAACCGTCGGGATCGACGCGCAATAGATCGGCCGTGTCCGGCGTCGCCAGGTTCATCAGATCGAACCCGAAATTGCCGACGTAGGCGCGTCCTCGGTCGTCGACGAGCATGTCGTTGAGGTTCGCCTTCACGTACGACGACAGATCTGCGTGCACGACGAGCGAACCGTCGCCCTCACGCCGGAGCAACTTCTGATCTCGCATCGAGACGACGAGCAATCGGCCGTCCGGCAACCACCCGAGTCCCGACGGTTGCTGCGGCACCTCGGCCTCGACGCGAACGTCCGACCCGTCACCGCGAGCGGACACCACCCGCTGGCTGTAGAAGTCGGACACCCAGATTCGGCCGTCTCGCCAGCGCGGACACTCGAGGAAGGTGTACCCGTCGAGGACGATTTCTGCTTCAGCTCTCATGTTTCGCATTCAAACACCGGCGCGGGTCCCCGGGTGCCGAAATCGCATTGCTGGCATGCTGTCCCTTGTGTTCGACGCCCACCGATACATCCTCGACCCGCGATTCCCGCTGGTCGAGAATCAGGGGTACCCACCGGAGCCGTACACCATCGAGGATTACGACCGCGACACCGACGGCCTCGGAATCACCGGCGGCGCGGTCATCAGTTCGTCGTTCCACACCACCGACCAGGCGTACCTGGTGGCCGCGTTGGACGCGCTCGGGCCCAGCTGGGTAGGCGTCGCCCAGCTCGATCCCGATACGTCCGACGACGAGATCGTCGAACTCGATCGAGCCGGCGTCCGCGCCATCAGGCTCAACTTCAAACGAGGCGCGACGGACGTCCAGACGCTCACCGCCCAAGCCCGCAGAGCCCACGAACTGGTCGGCTGGCACGCGGAACTGTACGTCGAAGCCTCGATGCTGCTCTCGCTCGAACCGATCCTGTCCAAGCTTCCCGCGGTGAGCATCGACCATCTCGGCATGTCCGCGCAGGGCCTGCCCTACCTGCTCGACCTCGTCGAGCGTGGCGTCCGCGTGAAAGCCTCCGCCTTCGGCCGAGTCGACATGGACATCGTCGATGCCATGAGGAAAATCCACGCCGTCGACCCTGCCGCCCTGATGTTCGGGACCGATCTACCGGGCACCCGAGCGCCCCGACGGTTCCTGGAAACCGATATCGATCTCGTCGCCGAAGCCGTGGGAGGCGACCTTCCCGCGGTCCTCGGCGGCAACGCCCGGGCCTGGTACCGGGTCAAATGAAGATCGCCGCTCCGAGCCACACACCGGTCGCGAGGAGTGCACCGAACAGTTCGACGAGGATGGACAGCCCCGCAGCCTTGGTCGCATGGACCGTGGATCTCCACGCCTGACCGTGATTGCGGTGCCGGGGAAGTTCCGCGACATAAGTGCCGAGGACGAACCCGACGAACAAGCCGACGACGGGGATGACGAAGAACCCCACGATGCCCACGAGACCGCCGACCACCAGCGAACGCGTCGGGATGCCTGCGTCCTTCATCTTTCGCCCCGGCCAGGTGTACTTCACGACGCCGCTGGCGACCAGCAGAACCGTCGCGATTCCCAGGACCACCCAGGCCGCGGCGCCACCGGTCACGAACGCCCACACCGCAATTGCCGCGAAGATCAGAATCACGCCGGGCAGAATCGGCACGACGATCCCGACCAACCCCACGAGGATCGCCAGAGCGACCAGCACCTCCCCCCAGGCACTCACGTGACGGGACGAATCTTGCCTGCAGCCTCGGTTGCCCGCGCGCGAGCCGAATCGATGTCGGACGCCGTCGACACCGCAACGCCCATCCGTCGACGCACGAAGCTCTCCGGCTTGCCGAACAACCGAACATCGGTCTCCGGTACGGCCAAGGCGTCGGCGACACCCTCGAACGCGATGCCCTCCGCGTCGACGCCGCCGTAGACGACCGCCGACGCACCCGGCGAGACGAGCGTGGTGTCCACCGGGAGTCCGAGGATGGCACGGGCGTGCAGTTCGAACTCCGAGAACCGTTGCGTACGAAGCGTGACCAACCCTGTGTCGTGTGGACGGGGGCTGACCTCGGAGAAGTAGACGTTGTCGCCCTGAACGAACAGTTCGACGCCGAACAGGCCTCGCCCTCCGAGAGCAGTGGTGATCTTGTCCGCCACGTCCTTCGCCGCAGCGAGCGCACCGTCCGACATCGGTTGCGGCTGCCACGATTCGACGTAGTCACCGGATTCCTGACGGTGCCCGATGGGCTCGCAGAAATCCGTTCCCGCCGTCGACCTGATGGTGAGAAGTGTTATCTCGTAATCGAAGTCGACGAATCCCTCGACGATGACACGACCGAGGTCGACGCGTCCGCCCTTCAACGCGTAGTCCCATGCCGCCGCGACGTCCTCAGGTCCTCGGACAACCGACTGCCCCTTGCCCGACGAGGACATCACCGGCTTGATGACGGCTGGATAGCCGATGGAGTCCAGGGAGCTGCGAACGTCCTCGAGCGAGTCGGCGAACGCATAGGGCGACGTCGGAAGTCCCAACTCCTCGGCCGCGAGCCGCCTGATCCCCTCGCGGTTCATGGTCAGCTGCGTCGCCCGGGCCGTCGGAATGACGACACTCCTGCCTCGACTCTCGACCTCGGCGAGCGCGTCGGTCGCGATGGCCTCGATCTCGGGAACGACGAAGTCCGGTTGCTGAGCGTCGATCAATGCCAGGAGCTGTTCGGGGTCGCTCATGTCGATCGTGAAGGCGTGATGAGCAACTTGATGGCCCGGCGCGTTGTCGTATCTGTCGACGGCGATGACCTCGACGCCCAAGCGCTGGAACGCGATGATCACCTCCTTGCCCAACTCGCCCGCGCCGAGGAGCATCACTCGCGTGGCTCCCGGGGTCAGAGGTGTGCCGATCCGGACTGCTTCGTCTCCTGCGCTCACGCCGCTCATTATCCACGGCCTCGGGGTTCCCTCGCGCCTCCAGTCGCGCTAAGTTAACCTCGATTCGCTTATTTCATACTGATCGGAACGAGGAATACGTGTCGAGTACCGGTGGACCGCTGACAGGACTTCGAGTCGTCGAACTTGCAGGAATCGGGCCCGGCCCCCATGCCGCCCTGCTGCTGGCCGACCTGGGAGCCGAGGTCGTGCGCGTTCAGCGCGCCGGCCAGATCTCGGAGCACGATCAGCAGCTGCGCAGCCGCACCCTCGTCGAGGCCAACCTCAAGGACCCGGCCGACGTCGAGAGAATTCTGGGACTGATCGAACGTGCGGACGTCCTCATCGAAGGATTCCGACCGGGCGTGACCGAACGCCTCGGACTCGGCCCCGACGTCGCGCTGGAACGCAACCCCAAGCTCGTCTACGGCCGCATGACCGGATGGGGACAGGACGGACCGTGGGCGTCCGCGGCGGGCCACGACATCAACTACATCTCCGTGACGGGCGTACTGCACGCCATCGGACGCAAGGGTGAGCGTCCAGTACCACCGCTGAACATGGTCGGCGATTTCGGCGGCGGATCGATGTTCCTGATCTTCGGCATCCTCGCCGCACTGTTCGAGCGTCAGACCTCGGGCAAGGGCCAGGTGGTCGACGCCGCGATGGTCGACGGGACAGCAGCGCTGTCGCACATGATCTGGGGCCTACGCGGTGTCGGCGCCTGGTCGGACGAGCGCGGCGTCAACATGCTCGACACCGGCTGGCCCTACTACGACACCTACGAAACCGCCGACGGTAAGCACATGGCCGTCGGCGCACTCGAGCCGCAGTTCTTCGCCGAGCTGCTCCGTCTGCTCGAACTCGACTTAGCCACCACACCGGGCCAGGGCGACCGCGACCGCTGGCCCGAGATGCGTGAGATCTTCACGCGGGTGTTCAAGACCAAGACGCGCGACGAGTGGGCCGCCATCTTCGACGGCACCGACGCCTGCGTCTCGCCGATCCTCACGTTCGGCGAAGCATCGGACCACAAGCATCTGGCCGCGCGCGAAACTCTGATCGAGGTCGACGGCATCACCCAGCACCGGCCGGCGCCCCGCTTCTCCCGCACTCCCAACGGAATCCCCACCGCACCCGCATCGACTGCGGTCGATCCGGACACCCTCTGGCTGTGAGTACTTGTGTAGGCCAGGGCCTACACAAGTACTCACATCAGAAGACGAGCGCGGGCTCTCGGTCGTCCGCGCTCGGCGCCAGGGCAGCGTAAGCACCGGCGGTCGCGACGACGGCCGCGGTGATCTCCGCGGGCTCCCGGGTGTACGGCAGACGGAGGAACCGCTCGAACGCACCCTCCACTCCGAACCGGGGGCCCGCCGCGAGGACGGCGCCGAACGTCGGCGCCGTCGCGGCGAGTGCACTCGACACGGGCGTCGGGATCTGCAGCCACAACGACATCCCGCCCGTCGACCGTCGGTACGTCCAGCCCGGAAGGTGCTCCGCAAGAGCGGATTCCAGCACGCCCCGACGCTCGCGCAGTTGCTCACGGCGCGTGTCGAGAATCGCATCCGCGTCCTGCAACAGGAACCCGGCGGCAAGCTGATCCATGACGGACGTGCCCAGATCGTGCGCAGCTCGCGATCCAGCAAGCCTGCTGATCAACGACGGATTGGCTCGGATCCATCCGATACGCAGCCCACCCCAGTACGATTTCGACGCCGAACCGATCGTCACCACATCCGTGCCCGACACACGCCCGAACGACGCGACGGGCGGCGGCGGAGGCGCATCCAGCCACAGATCGACCATGGTCTCGTCGACTATCAACGTCATCGACGTGTCCCTGGCGATCTTGGCGAGCTCGGCGCGACCGTCGGCGGGAAGGCAACGGCCCGTCGGATTGTGGAAGTCCGGAATCATGTATGCAACCTTGGATGCGGTCTGCCGTGCAGCACTGCGGATTCCGTCGAGATCCCAGGGCTCCCCGTCCGGCCTGATCGGAACCGGGACCGGGCGAGCGCCGACGCGCCTGATCGCCTCCAGCGCATTGGGGTATGTCGGGTGATCGATCAGTACCCGATCCCCCGGTGACGTGAGAGTGCCCAGCAACAACCGAACTGCCTGCTGCGCACCGGAAGTGACCATGATCTGATCCGGGGTCGTCGGCAACCCGCGCTCGACGAACCGTCGGGCAATGGATTCACGCAACACCGCAAGCCCAATCGGTTCCATACCGTGGTTGGACAGGTAGGCCGGAAGTGCCTGCAGCGCAGAGTTGTACGCGTGCAGCATGGCGTCCGTCGGCGCTGCCATCGCCGCATGGGACATATCGATGACCGGCCCGGTCGAGCGAGACTGCACCAGCAACCCGTTGGGCTTGGCCATGTCCGGCAGCGCGACAGTGCTGCGGGCACCCTGCTTGCTGATCAGATAGCCCTCTTCACGCAGCACGGCATAGGACGACGTGATCGTCGTACGGCTCAGGTCGAGCGCGGACGACAGATCGCGCTCGCTCGGCAACCCCACTCCCAGCGGAATCCGGCCGTCGTGGATGAGCAGCCTGATCCCGTCGGCCAAGGCCCGGTACGTGGGGCGGGACGTGCGCTTGCGACCGGACGCGTCCTCGGCTTCGGTTCGCCACCGTCCCAGATCACGCGCCATCGAAGTTGCGTTCAGCACCCGTATCGCCATTTCCCGATCCTACTGGCCTTTGGATCGAAGTCCAGTTCGAACGCAGTCCATACTGGACGCATGCCGTACTCGCTGTTCGACACGTCCCTCGGACAATGCGGCCTGGCCTGGAACGCCGACGGCGTCACCGCCGTCGCCCTGCCCGAGTCCGAGGACCGATTGATCGACTACCTGACCGGCTTCGACGCCCTCCCCGGCGACCCGGACGGCGTCGCCACCGTAGCCATCGAGGGCATCACAGCACTGTTCGACGGCGGGGACCCCGCCCTGTCGGCCATTCCGGTCGTTCTCGACGTCTCCGACTTCGACAACGCCGTCTACGACGTCACCCGCGCGATCCCCCGAGGTTCGACGATGACGTACGGCGCTGTTGCTGCGCGGCTGGGACATCCGGGCGCAGCGCAGGCAGTTGGCGGTGCGCTCGGCCGCAACCCGGTGCCGGTGATCATCCCGTGCCACCGAGTCCTCGGCGCAGGCCGAGAGGTCGGCGGCTTCTCGGCTCCCGGAGGACCGTCGACGAAGCAAAGAATCCTTGCCATCGAAGGCATTCCCGGCTTCGGGGAGCCGACGCTGTTCTAGTCGACGACGCGCGAGAGATGAATGCGAAACTAATTCACTCGAGTGAATTATCCATTTGTCAGTACATTATACGAATGGTCGCCGAGTGAAATAAAAGCAATAGTCGCCTGCCGAAACAAACCGTAATTCCAGTTTATGTGCGCCTATTCCGACGTGCGGTATTTCAAGCGGAAATTGGTTCGGTCCCGGAAGGTACCTCGACCGCGGACACGCTCTCCGCCTCGGGTCCGGGAACCCTGACGTCGTCTTCACGCGTGCCACCGATGGTGAAAGCTCCCGTCTCCGGCATCCACCCGATGGAGCCACGCTCGAACAAGCTGTAGCGACCGTAGCCGGTAGGGGTCGGCTTTTCGTTGCTGATCGGGTACCCCAGAGCACCGTACGGACCCCCGTGCGCCAGGTACCACGCGAGAATCTCGCCGTGAACCTCGTGCGCCCCACCCTCCGGAAGTGCGAACACCGTGGCCTTGGCGAACTCCATCATGCCCCCGCCGCTCGGTCCGAGCATGAATTCCCCGACGGCCTCGCCGATCCACGGATGTTCATAGGCGAAGCGGTCGAATTGGTACCCGAAGACATCTAGACCATTGTACGAAGTGGACATCGACCGACCTTCCGTCGCTTTACCTGGCGACCATTGTCCGCCCACTTCGCTGATAAAGCACGTCAATTAGCAAATATATGTTTCGACTCTTTTTCGGCGTCAGTTCAACAGAGCCGAAATCTCGGCCGGAACTTCTCCCGACGCCGGATCGACGACAGTGCGACTCCACCCTCCGCCGGTTCCGTCCAGTCGAACCAACTGGCTCGGTCCGAGGAGCCACAGCTGGTCACCCGACGCCCAGGCCACTCCATAGCCGTACTCCGAGCTCGACGAGATCGGACCGCTGTACTGCATGTCGCCTGACGAGTCCGTGATCTGCAACGTCGGCGAGCCGTCGACACTCACCACCTTCGCCACCGCCGAGCCCGACGGGGAAGTTCGAGGCGCTACCAAGTCAGCAGGTGGAGGCGGAGTTGTGGTGGTGGTCGGCACCATTGTTGTGGTCGTCGTGGTCGTCGTGGTGGTCGTTGCGGGCGGAACTGTCGTGGTCGTTGCCGGCGGAACTGTCGTCGTCGTTGCCGGCGGAACTGCCGTGGTGGCTTGCTGCTCCGTCGTGGTCGCAGGCGCCGTCGTCGACGCCGGGGCAGGTGTTGTTGTCGTGGGCGCAGCCTGGGGCGCGAGCCTGGGAGCTGCACCGGCGGGACCGACCGCGACGCACGCGGTGAGCAAGGCTGTGATGTAGTTGATTCCTCTGCTACCAGTCGGCGCTGACCGGACGCCGTTGTAGGTTGCCCTGAGAGTAAAGGTGCGGGTGCCGATCATCAGCAGCGACAGGAGTTGCGCGGCGCTCCACGTTCGTGTGGTTCCGGGGGCGGGAGGCAGGACGACAGGGTTTGTCACACCGGCCGGCGCAGGCGTGAAACTCAGTTCATAGCCAAGGGCCGGATTGTTCTGCCAGCTGAGTTGAGCACCACCCGAGTCATCGCACCTGAATCCTGTCGGTATCGGAACAACGGATTGGAAATTCCCACTCGTTGCGATCGAAGTATCGGTCAACGGAGCAGCCAGTGCCACAGGAGGATTCGTCGACGACAAAGCCACGGCCCCGAGCGTTGCGAGGACCACCAGTCCCGATGTCGGCAGTCGACTGTGCCGCCCATGCGGCTCCTCATCGGTTTCCGACGGAGATACCCGACGCGGCCGAAACGCGACCATCAACAGAACGCCGACAAGAACACCGCCTGCAAAGACCGCAACAGGTCCGCTCAGCCACATCACCGCGTAGCCGAGCTTGGGGACGCTGAAAAGGACCCGTCCCGCTTCCGACACGACGTAGGGCTCGGCGTCGGGTTCCGCGTTGTCGTCGCCCTTCAAATAGAGCTCGACGCTGTCGCTTCCGACGGCTCCGATTTCGATGACTCGGTGCGTGATTCCGTTGCCCGCCGCGTTGGTCACGTTGACGATGTCACCCACTTGAATGTCGACCGCGGGCGTGGTCTTACTCAGCGCGAGTGCACCCGTCTCGATGGCCGGTGACATCGAGCCGGATCGGAAGACCAGCGGCGTAATCCCGAACACAACCGCAGCCAGCGCAACCAAAACACACAGCAACCCGGCCAGTGCGCCGACGGTCAGCGCGATCTCGCGCACCCACCTTCGATTCGAGTGCGCGCGTGAACGTACTGCGTTGGTACTCATCTAGGTCGACGTCGCCACGAGTGAGTAGGTGATGGTTCCGGTCGCGGGAGTCGCCGGGGCCGTGGCGGTCGACGGCATTGTCACCCTGATGCAGAGTTGGTCGGTTCCACCGGCTGGGATGGGCCGATTCACGCCGGGGAAAGGCTTCGACGGAAACAACCCGGACACCGTACTGACCGCGGGCCCAGAGCAGTCCGAGTTCCCGTACACGAAACTTTCCAGCAAACCGCCCAGACCTGTGTTGGTCGCTGCCACGGAAAGCGTGTAGTTGAACGGCACCGTCCCGGAGTTCCGCACGAGTAGCGGCGCGGTGACTGTATTGCCCGGGGCAATCGCGGTATTGGTGAGGGCTGTTGCGAATGCAGGTGGATTGTTGTCGACCGCAGGGTTGCCGATCTTGATGTCGATCGTGCCTGTCGTGAACGTCCCCGAGGTAGCTGTCGACGTATCCGACCATGCCGCAAGGGTTCCTACGGCACCCAGCCCGAGAACGATACCGATGGACATGATGGCGCGAGCCCGCGCGCTGATCAGCGCCGAGACGATCCGGCGAAGGACCCCCAGGTTCTGCTTGTGACTCGCCATCACGAGTACGCCCCTTCCTGATTCTCCGAAACACAACCCACGCTGTCTCCGTTGTCCCACCGCACCACCAGGTCGACAAACGCTCGGGAATTCTGGGTCGCATTGCCCGCATTCACTGTCATGTCGACGGTGGCACCGATCCGACGTTTCTCATGTGCGCCGATCAGTACGGTTCCGCAACCCGATCGGTACTCCGTCCCATCGATCGACACCGTCAGCGATTCGCCGAACTCTCTGCTGTCGGCGACGAGCTTCAGTTGGATTCGACCATCGTCGTCGGTGTCGTTGAAGACATGGAATGCAGCATCGCGACGGTCACCAGGGACCCATCGAATCTCGTTGTCGAAGAGCGGACTCGGCAACGTCGGTCCCCACGTCTCGCCGTCGTAGCTGTACCCGACGGTCTGCACGTGCCTCGCGGAACCTGTTCCGAGCAACACTACGATTGCCAGTCCCGTCACCAGGACAGCGCACGGAACGGCGACGTTCGAATTCACGACGCCTCCCTCCGCTTCTTACGGTGATCGAGACCCGCGCCGACGAACATGAACAGCGCATAACCGGCGAGCCCGATCACTATGACGGTCACAGTGATTCGGCGCTGTTCACCGTTCAGCCAATTGTTGACGTACCCCATGTAGGGCACGGAATACCAGACCTTGCCTCGTATCTGGCCGAACTGCACGGGGTTCTCGTCATCGGACCCGTTGTTGTCTCCACGCGTGATGTACGTCGTGACACCGCCACCGGACTGCTGAGTCGCCACGATTCTGTGCGTCACCACATCGGGTTCATTGGAACGGATTTGGTACGTGATTGCCGTTCCGACAGCGAGCTCGGAACGGTCGACAGGCTTGATCACGACCAATGACCCCGGCGGATACGTGGGTTTCATCGATGTCGTGAGGATGGTGTACGGCGTCGCCCCCGACACACGCGGAACGACCACGGTGACAGCCAGAACGAACAGCATCGCGGCCAGCAACGTGTACGACACGATTCGACTCACCCACCACCACACCCCGGTGCGCTCGTCCCCGTTCATCTCGGGCGGGACAACGGGAATCACGTCGGTGTCTTCGGTGCTCATGTCTGATCCGCTCGGAACGAGAATTTCACCGTCGAGGACTGACTCTTCGGCGGGTCTATACCTACGGACACCCGAAAACACCAGACCTCCGCCGCTCCGGGGGCGAGCAAACGTGCGGCGGGTGCCATCGGAGCCTGCGCCCCAGCGGCATTGCCGGTGTACAGCTGAGTGGCGCCGGTGGGCGCGGTCGTCGGCGGGCAATTCGCTGCCGCCCCGACCAGGCTTGCCGTCAACGTCAGCGGCACCGTTCCGGTGACCGTTGTGCTCTGGAGTCGGTAGTCGAAGGGAACGTTTCCCGCATTCTTGATCGACAACGATGCCTGCGAAAACCCGTTCGGACCGAGATTCGTCCCGCCGAGCGCGGCGAGCACATAATCGTTCACCTCTGCCCCTGCGGGTCCGACCTTGATGTCCAAGGTCCCGGAGTTGATGGTTCCACCGCTCACGATGGCGTCGTCACGCCACAGCGCGCCCGTCGTCTGTGCTGATCCGAAAACCACCACAACGACGGACGCGGCTGCGAGTGCCCAGTATCGGCCGTGCTTGATCACTTCGCAGAGATCAGGGACGTACCTGGTCGAGCGTCAGCGTGAAGGAATCCAGGTCGACCGACTCGTTCTGCGCAACCAAACCAGCCGTGTCTGGGTCGAATTCGATCCGAACCTCGACGCTGATGGTCTGTGGCGACGCCGTCAGCGGCAGCGGAACGGCCGATCCATTGGGTAGGTCGGTGCCACCATTGACCGAGACGGTCGCGCCGGCCAGTGCGGCGGCGAGAGCGGGATCACCGGTCACTTCCGTGAAGTCCGCAGTAATCGTCGCCCGGAGGTTGGGTCCTGCCCAGTTCACCACGTAGTCCGAGGAGTATTCCAGAACGTCACCCGGCACGATCAAGAACCCAGCTGGGCTAGGCCCGATGACGACGTTGGGTGTTACCGACGTCTCGGTCCACAGAGCAGTCCCCGCGACCGGTTCGAAGTTCAGTTCACCAGAGTTGATTTCTCCACCCGCGACTTCGGCATCGTCCTGCCACAGTGCGAAGGATCCCAAACCGCCGAGCAGCAGGACAGCTGCCGCCCCCGCGGCTATGGCGCCTTTGGTTGCCTTGTTCATTCGTTTCTCTCTTCGTGTGGGCCCAATGGAAGGCCAGTGAGGGACCCGGCGTTCTTCGGGTCGAGTCGGCCGGTGCCGGCCCGCGCACCTGGTGCGACGTCCATTGTTTCGCAAGTACCACGCGGTCTGTTACCCCTGCGAATGTAAAAGTCCGAAGGTCTTTTTACTGGACTTTTACCTAACCGACAGTTACACCGACACGGTCGATGTAAAGCGTCGATTCATTCGATCGCAGCACAGAAAGAGCCGAGGCAGTCAGCCAAGAGGGTCAGACGGAGGACCTACGGTCGCGTATGCGCAAAGATAACGACCGACAAGTATCTTTCGATACGCGTCGGCCGAACCAGGCCACGAGACGAGAAAGGCCCCGCAACGCGAACGCTACGGGGCCTTTGTCGAACGAATCAGGAGTTCAGAATGTCCCGACGAACGATGGTCTGGTCACGGCCGGGGCCGACGCCGATGCAGGACATGTGGGCGCCGGAGAGCTCTTCGAGCCTGAGCACGTAGTTCTGTGCGTTCACCGGAAGGTCCTCGAAGGTGCGCGCTCCGGAGATGTCCTCCCACCAGCCTGGCATCTCTTCGTAGATCGGCTTGGCGTGGTGGAAGCCGGTCTGCGTCATCGGCATCTCGTCGTGACGGACTCCGTCGACGTCGTAGGCGACGCAGATCGGGACGGTATCGAGGCTGGAGAGCACGTCGAGTTTGGTGAGGAAGTAATCGGTGATGCCGTTGACACGGGTCGCGTAGCGGGCGATGACCGCGTCGAACCAACCTGTCCGACGCGCACGCCCGGTGGTGACGCCGACCTCGCCGCCTTGCTTCGCGAGGTATTCGCCGGAGTTGTCGAAAAGCTCGGTCGGGAAGGGACCCGACCCGACGCGCGTCGTGTAGGCCTTGAGGATGCCGAGGACGGTGGTGATCTTGTTGGGTCCGATGCCGGAGCCGACTGCCGCGCCGCCCGCCGTCGGGTTGGACGACGTCACGTACGGATAGGTGCCGTGGTCGACGTCGAGCAGAGTGCCCTGCGATCCCTCCAGAAGCACAGTCTCGCCGCGTTCGAGAGCGAGGTTCAGCTCGAGCCGCGTGTCCGCGATGCGGTGCTTGAACTTCTCCGCCTGCCCGAGGACCTCGTCGACGACCTGCTGCGGGTCGAGAGCGCGTCGGTTGTAGATCTTGGAGAGCACCTGGTTCTTGAATTCCAGTGCAGCTTCGACCTTCTGGGTCAGGATCTTCTCGTCCAGCACATCCGCTGCACGGACGCCGACGCGTGCGAACTTGTCCTGGTAGCAGGGTCCGATTCCGCGACCGGTGGTGCCGATCTTCTTGGCTCCGAGGAAGCGCTCGGTGACCTTGTCGATGGCCACGTGGTACGGCATGATCAGGTGCGCATCGGCGCTGAGCAGCAGGCCTGACGTGTCCACGTTGCGCTCCTCGAGCCCGGCCAGCTCGGTCAGCAGAACGCCCGGGTCGACGACGACGCCGTTTCCGATGATGTTCTTGACTCCCGGAGTCAGAATGCCCGACGGGATCAGGTGGAGCGCGAACTTGTCCCCGTTGGGGAGCACGACGGTGTGGCCCGCATTGTTGCCACCCTGGTACCGAACCACCCACTGGAGTTGTTCGCCGAACAGATCGGTTGCTTTGCCTTTGCCCTCGTCGCCCCACTGGGCGCCGATCAGGACTATCGCCGGCATGTGCTCTCCTGGTGTCTCTTCTGTGCAAAAACTAGCTGTGTAATTGACGTGCGGGAGGTTGCTTCCAGGTGTGGAGGCAGGCCGGGGGGTCAGTCTAGCCGAGGCAGTGTGGCACCGGTCATGGCGCTACGGTGGAGACCGAGCACCAGGCCACAACCACAGAACTGCACGGGAGCACAGTGACACCGTTCGTCCTGCACTGCGGAAACCCTCCGCTGCCGATCTCGCTGACGGATGTGCCACTGACGTCGGCGTCGGAGATTCCCACCAACGACGAGTGCGACGCCCTCCTGGCCGACGCCGCCGGGTCACCTGGCCCGCGGGTCATCGTCCTCGGCGGCGACGCGTCCCTCGCGGCCGTGTTGACGAGGTTGATGCGTACCGATCGCCTCGACGTCGAAGTCGCGTTCGTTCCCGAGTCGGCGACGGCCGCGGGGCATGTCTACCGCCTCGGAACGGGGTCGCGGGCCGCGAAGGTTGCCATGACGGGCACGGCGTCGCCGACCCCGCTGATCCGTGACGACGCAGGCAAGGCCGTGGTCGGCCGGGCCGTCGTACACGGTACTTCCGGGCGTTCGCTCGAAGGTGAGGCCTACGTCGACGACACGAAGTTGTTCTCCGGCACGGCGCATGCCGTCGAGATCGTCCCGACGCCGAACATGCCCGGGCTCAAGGCCCGCGTCACCGGGGGCCGACGCCTGCTTCCGCATCGGTGGGCCCACGGCCGCGCCATGCAGCTCGGAGCGTACGCGGCGAGTCTGACTCGCGACGGCGTGCCCGGCGACCGAGAAGTGAAGCGATCGACGTTCTATCGCCATCACGTGGAGTGGTTGCTGGTCCGGTGAGCATCCCCCTGCGGCGTCGACGCGTACGCCCGAGCCCGGTCTTCCTGGCCGTGGTGGCTGCTGCGGTGGTCGGCGGTGTCGTTGCGTGGACTGCACAATCGCCAGCCGACGTCTCGGCACGGATAGGGGTGTTCGTCCTCGTCCTGGCCGGGTGGATCGTGACGGTGTGCCTGCACGAGTTCGGTCACGCCTACACCGCGTTCCGGGCCGGTGATCGCGAGGTCGAGCTGCGCGGTTACCTGACGTTGAACCCGCTGAAGTACAGCCATCCGCTGCTGTCGATCGTGCTGCCGGTGGTGTTCATCGCGATCGGCGGAATCGGTCTTCCCGGCGGCGCGGTGTATCTCCGCACCGGAATGTTCGAGCCGAGGATCCAGCGCAGGATCGCTCTTGCCGGGCCCTGTGCGAATCTTGTGTCCGCCGTGGTTCTGCTGGTCGTGATTCGCGTCTGGGGAACGGGTTCGGATCATCGCGCGTTCTGGTGGGGCTTGAGCTTCTTGGCGTTTCTGCAGGTCATGGCCACGGTGCTGAATCTTCTTCCGGTTCCCGGTCTCGACGGCTACGCCGCGATCGAGAACAACCTGTCCCACGACACCCGCCGAGCGCTGGCCAACTTCAAGCCGTACGGCATTCTGATCCTCGTCGCATTCCTGTTCGTGCCCCAGGTCAACATCGTGTTCTTCGACGCCATCTACTGGATGTTCGGACTTTCCGGAGTCCCCGACATCTATGCGCAGTACGGCAACTACCTCATGCGGTTCTGGCTCTGACTTCCAGATCGTCCGCAGCCACCGCCCGTCCGTCGGTGCTCCTGACCTCCACCTGAACCCGGCCGTTGCCGTCCGTCACCACCAACGGTCCACGGCCGGACTGCAGGTGTTTGTCTCCCCACTGCATCAGTCCGAGCACGACGGGCAGCAGATCGTCACCCATTTCGGTCAGCAGGTACTCGTACCGTGTCCGCTGGCCCGGATCTCGGTAGGGCGACTTCACGAACAGTCCGGCCTCCGTCAGTTCTTTCAACCTCGCCGACGCCACCGCCTCGGTGATCCCGACGCGTGAAGCGAACTGATCGAATCGTGTTGCCCCGTAATACGCCTCACGCAGAATGAGAACGGCCGAGCGTGTGCCCACGATACCCATTGCCTTGTCGATCGAGCAGTGATTCGCCGTCCACGAATCACGGTCGGCGAGGGGGCCCGACAATGTCATCGCTGTCATGCCCCGAGACTACCCTGACTTCGGTCGAATGCAGTCAGGAGTTTCGCGACGCCATCTCCGACGCCACCCGGTGCAGCGCCCGCCGCAACGCCACCGGTTCCAGCACTTCGACGCCACCTCCCAGCGTCGTCAACTGCCCCAGGGCGACGTCGAACGTCTCGAGCCGCAGATCGACGGTCGTCCACCCGTCGACGTCGGCGCCAGGGAGTGCCGGAGTTGCTTCACGACCGACGACAGCAGGGAGAATGCGAACAGCATCCGCGGACAACCTGACTCGACAATCGAAAGTCAGCAGTACCCGATCGAACTTCGACGCCGATTCCGCCCACCATCGAGCGAGATCGAAGCCGTCGGGCCTGGCCACCGGTTCCGTCCGCGTCCGAGCACCCTCGGCTCGGTCGACACGATACGACAGGACGGCGTCTCCCCGGGCGGCGACGAGGTACCAGACGCCCGCCTTGGCCACCAGTCCCAGCGGGGCGACGGTGCGCGTCGAGCCCCGATAGTCGAGATCGAGCTGCCGACCCGCCAACACAGCCGCGCTGATCACCTTCAGATGCGGCGACGGTTCGACGTCGGTGAACCAGCCCGGGGCGTCGACGTGCAACCGCTCACGCCACATCTGGGCGCCGGCGCGCAACGGCAATGGGAGCGCACCCAGCAGCTTGGTCTCGGCCGCAGCCGTGACGTCGGCCAGCCCCAGATCTGCAGCCACGGACGGCACGCCGAGCAACATCAACGCCGAGGTCTCGACACCGGACATGCCGGACAGCTTCGACTGCCATCCGTCCAGGAGCCGCACTCCCCCGCCCGGTCCGGACTCGGTCCAGAGCGGGACCCCGGCGTCGAGCAACGCGGTTATGTCGCGGTAGATGGTGCGCACCGACACTCCTGCTTCGTCGGCCAGCGCCTGTGCGGTCGTCGCACGGCCGTGTTGGAGGGACAGCATCAACTGCAGCAGCCGCGAGGAACGCACACCGCCGATATTACTGACAGAAGGTGTCAGTGATGTGTCCGCATACTGCTGGCATGACGACATGGAAAGACTTCGAGTCCGCGGCACCCGCCCTGGCGAACGGGGTGGCGGCACGGTTCTCCGCCAACAAGCACCATGTGCTCGCAACGCTTCGACAGGACGGGTCTCCGCGGGTCAGCGGGACAGAAGTGGAATTCGCCGACGGCGGCGTGCTGCGCCTGGGGTCGATGCTCAACGCACTCAAAGCCAGAGATCTGCAACGGGATCCACGCTTCGCCCTGCACAGCAACCCCGGCCACCATTCGATGGAAGGCGGCGACGCGAAAATCGCGGGCACAGCCGTCGAACTCACCGACCCCGATGCACTGCAGAAGATCTTCGACGCAGCACCCCCGGAACTGACGCCCTACAACGTCTTCGATCTCGACATCACCGAGGTGGTGCTGACCTCACTCGTCGACGATCACATGCAGATCGAGCTGTGGCGACCGGGAAGCCCGGTGAAGACGTTCACCAAGTGAGTTCGTTCTTGCACGCAGATCCCTGGGAGGACGGCTCGACCTGCACGGTCGCGTGGTCCAGACCGTAGGCCGCGAGCACCGTTTTGGCGCGATCCAGCAGAACCGGGCCGGAGCCGTCGCATTCGAGGTGCACGGTCGCGACGTCCATACCCGTGGTGAGGGTCCAGACGTGCAGATCGTGCACACCGACCACGCCGGGTAGGGCAGCAAGATCGGCTTCGACGGCCTCGACGTCGACGTGACCCGGGCTCGCCTGAGTCAGGATGCGCAGCGCGGAGCCCGCCAGCTTGATGGCCCGCGGAATCACCCACAGCGAAATCAGGACACCGACCACGATGTCCGCCCACGTCCATCCGAACACCACCATCACCAGGCCTGCGACGAGGACACCGACGCTGCCCACAGCGTCGGCGAGCACCTCCATGTAGGCACCGCGCACGGCGATGCTGTCCTTCGCGTCGCCGCGAATCAGCACCATGACGACCAGATTGGCGACCAGACCTGCGGCCGCGGTGACGATCAGCGCAAGACCGGGGATCTCCGGCGCGTCGCCGATTCGATCGATCGCCTCGTACATGATGAACGCGGCGACACCGAGGAGCAGAACAGCATTGGCGATGGCCGTCAGGACTTCCGCACGATGCCAGCCGAACGTGCGTGCAGCGGCGGCACTTCCCTTACGGGCCAGAAGGAGGGCCACGAGACCCATCGACATTCCGAGAACATCGGTGAGCATGTGGCCGGCGTCGGCCAGCAAGCCCAGGGAGTCGATGATCAACGCGACCGTCGCCTCGAGGATCAAGAAGACCACGAGAATGGCCAGTGCAATCACCATGTTGCGGATCCGCTTGGTGGACGGTCCGGCCGTTCCACCTGAGTCCGGTATGCCGTGACTGTGCCCGTGCCCCGCGCCCATCACTTCCCCTTCCGTCGATGCCGACCTCACCATATGCGTACATACGCATATGTGCAATGGTCTCGACAGGGTCAGAACAGGTCCGGCGTGACCTCCGGTTTCGCGACGGTAGGCGGAAGCGTCGCCAGCGCAGAAATACGTTTCAGACCCGCAACCTGGAGGAAATCGACGATGATCGACCGCAACTGCGCGAGCACCACCGTTGCCGACAGGCCCGCATCGGAGATCAACTCGGGCTTCGCGCCCGCAGCCACCGCGCGCAGAACCCTCGCCGCTTCCGCGGCATCCGGCTGACGGCCCGGATCTGCCAGCACCATCCGGCGCAACACATCCGTTGCCTGAGCCAGCTTCTCCACCTCGTCGACGACCCGAGGATCGAGAATCTCGTCGTCCCGCACCAGCGTCAACGAGCGACGCGCCAACACACGAATGTTGCGAATCGCGTTGTCGATCGGATCGGCCGTCTTCTCCAGACCCGCCAACCTGTTCCGATGACCCCAATACAACGGAGAGATCCGCGCGATCTCCCGACCACCCTTCAGGTTCGTGCGCAACGCATCGATGTCCGACTGGGTGGCGCGAGCCTTCTTCAAAGCCTCCTCGATGGGCTTCGGATCGTTGGCCACCAACCCGTCGGCCACCTTCTGCAACACATCCGACGCGATACCGAGCACCCGCGCCGCGTCCTTACGCGCCCGCCACACCGGATGCGTCGGAATGAGCGCCACGATCGCGATGCCCACCAGACCACCGGTCAATGCGTCGACCATTCGGTCGATCCCACCCGAATCGCCAGGAGGAATGAGCGTCGCGACCAACACAGCCGACGAACCCGCCTGCATCGCGATGATCGGACCACCGTCGAGGAACACCGCCGTCGACATCGCGAGCGCAACCACCAGCGCGATCTGCCACGGCCCACTGCCGATCGCCGAAATGATCAGGTCACCGACACCGATCCCGACCGTGACACCGACCACCAACTCAGCGGACCGGCGCATTCGCGCGCCCAACGACACACCGAGCGACACGACAGCAGCGATCGGCGCGAAGAACGGATGAGCATGACCGACGATGTCCGTCGCGACGAACCACGCGACACCCGCCGCCAGCGCACACTGAACGATCGGCAACAACGACAGCTGCAACCTCGCCCGGCCCGCCCTCACACGGGCCCTACCCCGCCGAGCCGTCGGACGCAGCGTCGTTACAGCAGGATCAGCCGAGCCCGAGAGCTTCCGCAGCCTTGGGATCACTGTCTTCGAGGAGGTCGAGGCACCGCGCGTACTCGTCGTTCTCGCCGATCTCACGCGCAGCCTTCGCGAGAACAGCGACGCAGCGGAGGAATCCTCGGTTGGGCTCATGACTGTACGGGACCGGCCCGAATCCCTTCCATCCGTTGCGGCGGAGCTGATCGAGCCCGCGGTGATACCCCGTGCGCGCATAGGCGTACGCAGTGATGGTCTGACCCGCGTCCAACGACGCCTCGGCCAAATATGCCCAGGCGATCGACGCCGTCGGATTCTCCGCCGCGACCTTCGCCGGATCCTCGTGGTTGAGCAGTGCGGACTCTGCCTCGTCGTCGCCGGGCAGAAGCGTCGGCTGCGGTCCGAGCAAGTCACCGAATGAAGTCATGGGGACCATTGTGCCCTCCACGCAATGCTCCTGTGCCCTCCACCCGGTGGTCCCGCGTCCAGCGCTCTCGAGCCCGACACTCGCCTCGCCTGCAACCGGCCACCCACCCTCGGCCACTAGGCTTTCGTTTTCGAAAGAGTCGAAGAATGAAGTAGGGAGCACCAGGTGTCGGAGAAGGACGAAACGAAGTCGGAACCCGACACGTCGGACAGCACACCCACCCCGCCGAAACTCCCCGACGCCACGCCTCAGGACAAGAAAGACGCCGAGGCTTCCCAACCCGACGCGTCGGAGGCCGAGACGACCGCGATTCCTGCCGTCGAGCCACCTGTCAGGCCTGCGCCGCGACCCCACGCTGTACCGCAGCGCATTCCGGCTCGCGGGGAGGTCCCCCGCCCGGCTCAGCAACCCGCCGGACCGTCGGCGGCGAGCACCGCTCCGCAGCCTTCCGGTCGCTCCGCAGGCTCCGCTCCGGCGCCTTCCGGTCGCTCCGCAGGCTCCACTCCGGCGCCTTCCGGTCGCTCCGCAGGCTCCGTTCCCGCACGGAAGACGAGCAAGCGCTGGCTGGGCGCCCTGACCGCTGCCGTCGTCGTGATCGTCGCAGTCGGTGCCGCCGCATTCTTCTATCTGGCGCGTGACGGCGGCGAGAATTCGCCGGAGGCGCAGATCAGAACATCGGTCACGTCGTTCACCGAGGCGTTGGCGAGCGGGGACCTGGCGACGCTGAGATCGTCGTCGTGCGGGGACCTGGCGACGTACTACCGGGACATCCCGGATGCGGAGTTCGCGGACGTGCACCGCGTCGCCGTCGAACAGGGGAACGTGCCGGTGATGGAAGGCATCGATGCCGTTCAGATCACCGGAGACACTGCAATCGCGCAGATCATCGCGTACACCGAAGCGAATCCGAACGAGCGGTCACCTCGGACGTTCGATCTGCGGCTGGAAGACGAAACCTGGAAGGTCTGCTGACCCTCGTGGGAGTGGAGACAGACCCTGGCCTACCTGGAGCGGAGCCTGCGGAGTGACCCGCAGGCTCCGTTCCACTCGTGTGGGTCAGCCAGCGCTTACGCTGCGACCTGCGGATTTGAGGTCGTTGCACGCCTCGATGACACGGGCGGTCATACCGGCCTCGGCCTTCTTGAGGTAGCTACGCGGGTCGTAGGCCTTCTTGTTGCCGACCTCGCCGTCGACCTTCAGCACACCGTCGTAGTTGCTGAAGAAGTGTCCTGCGATGGGGCGGCTGAATGCGTACTGGGTGTCGGTGTCCACGTTCATCTTCACGACGCCGTAGTCCAGAGCCTCTTCGATCTCGCTCTTCGCCGAGCCCGATCCACCGTGGAACACGAAGTCGAACGGCTTGGAACCGGCAGCGAGGCCGAGCTTCTCCGACGCCACACGCTGGCCGTCGGCAAGGACGGACGGCTTCAGCTTCACGTTGCCGGGCTTGTACACGCCGTGCACGTTGCCGAACGTCGCGGCGAGCAGGTAGCGCGAACCCGCGTCGCCCGCACCGAGTGCCTCGACGGTCTTCAGGAAGTCCTCGTTGGAGGTGTAGAGCTTGTCGTTGATCTCGGCCTCGACGCCGTCCTCTTCACCGCCGACGACACCGATCTCGATTTCCAGGATGATGCGGGCAGCTGCTGCCTTGGCGAGCAGGTCCTTGGCGATCTCGAGGTTCTCGTCGATCGGGACTGCGGAACCGTCCCACATGTGCGACTGGAACAGCGGGTTGCGGCCTGCGTCGACGCGCTCCTGCGAGATGGCCAGCAGCGGACGGACGTAGGTGTCCAACTTGTCCTTGGGGCAGTGGTCGGTGTGCAGCGCGATCGTGACGTCGTACTTGGCTGCGACGACGTGAGCGAACTCGGCCAGCGCTACTGCACCGGTGACCATGTCCTTGACGCCGAGGCCGGAGCCGAACTCGGCACCACCGGTCGAGAACTGAATGATGCCGTCGCTTCCAGCGTCGGCGAAACCCTTGATTGCGGCGTTGATGGACTCGGAACCAACGCAGTTGATCGCTGGAAAGGCGAACTGGTGTTCCTTGGCCCGGCCAAGCATCTCGGCATAGACCTCGGGAGTTGCGATCGGCACGGCGTCATTCCTCCATGTGAAGAGATTGATTGTCCGTTGCAGTATGGCAAGCCTCCGGTGCGCCTGTCGCGGTACCCACCTGATCACTCCCGGCCCGAACGTGACTAATCGGACATCTCGACGGTCGCAATTCACCAGCTGTTGTTCAGGTCGGCCCAGGTTCGGCCGGTATGGTGGGCGCCGTGAGTCTTCTTGCCGCCTCGGAATCTGTGACGACGAACCTGGCGCTCCTGCCGGGGTTTCTCGATCCAGTGAATTTGCTCAACTCGTTCGGCACCTGGGTGCTGGTCGGGTTGCTGCTCGTCGTCTTCATCGAATCGGGGCTGCTGTTTCCGCTACTCCCGGGTGACTCTCTCCTCTTCACCGCCGGCCTCATCGCCGCATCGAAGTCCGACGAGATCCCGCCGTTCGCGCCCATCGGCGTCCTGCTGATCACGATCCCGATCGCCGCCATCGCGGGCGACCAGGTCGGATACTTCATCGGACGCAAGGGTGGAGCTGCGCTGTTCAAGTCGAACGACGCGAAGTTCTTCAAGAAGAAGTACATCGACGAGTCGCACGCGTTCTTCGAGAAGCACGGCCCGATCACGATCATCCTGGCGCGCTTCGTCCCGATCGTGCGTACGTTCGCGCCGGTGGTCGCAGGCGCCTCGCACATGAAGTACTCGATCTTCGTGACGTACAACGTCGTCGGCGGCATCCTGTGGGGCGCAGGCGTCACCATGCTCGGCTACCTGCTCGGACAGATCCAGTTCATCCGCGACAACGTCGACTACATCTTCCTGCTGATCGTCTTCGTCTCGGTTCTGCCCATCGTCATCGAGGTCGGCAAGCGCATGGTCCGAGCCCGCAAGACACCGCTCTCGGAGGCCGCAGACGCCATCGAGACCCAGCAGGACCGTCCGAGCGCTTAAAGTGCGGGTGTTGCAACCGTGATCGAGGCAATGGGTCAGTTCGGCCCACTGGAAACCGCAGGCCCGCTCGTGGTGTGGCTCGTGGTGGTGACCTTCGTCTTCATCGAATGCGCCGTCATCATCGGCCTGTTCCTTCCCGGTGACTCCATGCTCATCACCGCCGGAATCGTCATGGCCACCCATGCATCGGGCACCGGCCACATATGGGCGTTGTCCGTCGGCGCGATGATCGCGGCCATCGCAGGCAACCAGGTGGGGTACGTCATCGGGCACCGCACCGGTTCCACACTCGTCGCGCGCAAGAACGGCAAGTACCTCAACACCAAGAACCTGCACAAGGTGAACCTGCTGCTGGAGAAACACGGTTTCTGGGCCGTGCTCGTCGCCCGCTGGATTCCCTGGGTGCGGACGCTCTGCCCGATGGTCGCGGGCGCAGCCAAGATGAACCATCGCCGCTACACGATCGCCAGCACGCTCGGCGCGATCATCTGGGCGCCGGTACTACTGCTGGCAGGGTTCTACTTCGGTAGCTTCCTCGACATGGTGCCGTGGCTGCTGCCCGCGGTTCTGATCGGGATGATCGTGCTTCTGGTCTTCGGCACCGGCGTCGGCATCTGGCAGTACCGCAAGGAAATGTCGAAGCCGTCCGAGACCATCGAGGTCGAAGAAGTCCTCGAATAACTCAGTCCTTACGGGCGACGACGAAGATGCGCCGGAACGGAAACAGCGTTCCCGACGCGGTCGACGGGTACGCGTCGCGCAGGAGGTCTCGATACTGTTCGACGAACACCGGCCGGGTCTCGTCGTCGAGTGCATCCAGGACGGGCCGCAGGCCCGTTCCCGTCACCCACCGCAGCACCGGGTCCTCGCCCTGCAGAACGTGGACGTAGCTGGTCTCCCACGCGTCGACGGTCAATCCCGCGTCGAGCATCGCCGACGCGTACTGCTCGGCGGAGTCGACGCTGTCACCTCCGCGTAGAACGCCGCTCAGAGTCGACGCCCACTCGTCGGATTCCGCGAGGCGACGCATCAGGACGTGAGAGGGAGCGTCGAAGTTGCCCGGAACCTGGAAGGCAAGGGTGCTGGACGCGCCCAGTTGCGATGCCCACGTCGCCAGGAGCTCTCGGTGGTGAGGTACCCACTGCAGGGCCGCATTGGACACGACGACGTCCACGCCGGTCGCGTCGAAATCGGAGATGTCTCCTTGCCGGACGGTCACGCCGGCGGGCAGATCCGACGGTTGGTCGGCCACCATCTCGGCCGACGAGTCGAGTCCGGTGATGTGGGCCGTCGGCCACCGCTGCGCCAGCGTGGCGGTCTGTACGCCGGTCCCGCATCCGAGGTCGACGACGGTATCGGGTGATTCGTGTCTGATCCGAGCGACCAGTTCGTAATACGGACGAGTCCGCTCGTCCGCGTAGTGCCCGTATATCGTCGGATTCCACGAAGTCCCCATAGCCAGTACCTTAGCTAACGAAAGCCTGCGTCCGCCACGGTGTACGCGGCCTCCATCAACATCCAGCCGCTCAGCTGCACCGCGAAATCGCGCTCCGGCACCGCCGACGAACGCACCGTTCCGCCGCTGAACTTCGCCACCGAATGCCCGGGCCCGGGAAGCGTGGCCTGCGATTCCCACGCTGCACCGAAGAGTGGATGATCCTCGACTTCCAGGCGGTTCTCCCAGGCCGCCTCCGCCGACGCGAGCACGATCGACGCGGCCAGTGCGCGGGTGGACCGATCGTCGTCGCTGTCGCCGGGCAAGGTTGTCGCGACCAGCGCCAGGTAGCGGGCCAGGATGCCGTCGAACAAACCGCCGTCGCCGCCTCCCCCGCCGACGATCACCAGGTCACGACACAGTCGATCGTCCACCGCCGTCACCAGCGCGTGCACCCGGGCACGATGACGCGGACCCCCTAGCCGCACCGCAAGTTCCGTTTCGATGCCCAGCACCACACCCTGGCAGTAGCTGTAGATCGCACGATCGAGCACGTCGCCGGTACGGATGCCGTCGAAGATCAGACCCGTCTCGGGATCCTTCAGCGTGACGTCCATCCAATCGGCCATGGCTTGCGCTCGCCACAACCGACCCGTCCGGGCCAGCAGAATCGAGGCGGGTCCGTTGGCCGGGGCGTTGTAGAAATCGTCGCCCCTGCGCCAGGGGATGCCGCCTCCTGCCTGCGGAGACCATGCGTCGAACAGCTCCATCTCGATCTTCTGGATCCCGACGCGGTTGCCGACGGCATGCAGCCGCTGAGCCCGCTCGAGAGCAAGCCCGAGCCAGGCCATGTCGTCGAAATAGTTGTTGGTCCAGCCGGTGATGTTTCGAATGCGGTGCGCACGAGCAATTTTGGTCACTCGGCGGCGCCTCTTGGCGGTGGGCTCGCGGCTCGCTGCATCGACCGCACAATCGAGCAGGTGCGCCTGCCACCAGTAATGCCACTTCAGGAACAGTCGCTCCCGCCGAACAGGCGGCCACGCCACGACGCCGAGCGCCGTACCGGGCAAGCCCCACAATCGACGCACGTGTCGCGCGACGACGGCCCCCTCCGCAGCGTCCGCGCGCTGCGCCCATAGCTCCTGCATGATCGGCAATCCTGCCACTTGCCCGGGGGCGAAGCACAAACAGTCAGGGCCAGGCTTGTGACAAGTCGGCATGACGCCGGATCCACGAGTGCATGGCGATTCCGGCCGCAACGCCCGCGTTGATGCTGCGAGTGGACCCGAACTGCGCGATGGACACCGTCATCGACGCGCCGTTGCGTGCATCCTCGGTCACCCCAGGCCCCTCCTGCCCGAACAGCAGCAGGCAATCCCTCGGAAGTTCCGCGGTCTCGATCGGCACCGAACCCGGCGTGTTGTCGACCGCGACGACCGTCAGACCCTCGGCGGCGGCGTAGGCGAGGAGGTCGTCGACGGTGTCGTGGTGGTGGATGTGCTGGTATCGATCGGTGACCATCGCGCCGCGCCTGTTCCAGCGGCGCCGCCCGACGATGTGAACCGCCTGCGCGGCAAACGCATTGGCGGTGCGCACGACCGTCCCGATGTTCGCGTCGTTGGCGAAGTTCTCGATTGCGACGTGCAGCGAATGACGCCTCGTGTCGATGTCGGCGACGATGGCCTCCCGCGTCCAGTAGCGGTAGGCGTCGACGACATTGCGCCGGTCCCCGGCGTCGAGCAGCTCGGGATCGAACTGCGGTCCCGTCGGCCGGGGTTCGTCGTGGTGCTGTTCCCACGGTCCGACGCCGTTGGGGTTGTCTCCCCACTCGGTCGGACCTGATACATCGATGTCGCTCAATAGATTTCGTTGCTGTCGGCGGCGATGCGGAAGCCGTGACCGGTCTCGTCGTTGGTGCACGAGATGCCGCCGGCCGTCGACTCGCAGGAGTACCCGTCGGCGTTGATGACCTGCCCGACTGCGAGCGGAGGATCGATCGTCTCGCCGCCCGAGGTGTACACCGCACCACCGGAACACATGAACTCGGCCTCACCCTCGTTGGTGACCCGAATGCCGTTGCCCCAGCTGATCATGCAGTCCTCGGGCCGCGGAGGAACCGGCGACGTCGTGCCCTGGCAGCCCGCTTCGGTACGGCTGGCCAGCGTGACGATCCCGCACTGGAACAACCCGTCCGGCGAGGAGAAGTAGTACGCACCGTCGAGTGCCGCGTACGTCGTCTGCGGCGGCGCGGGCTCGGGTGCGGGTTCCGGCGGGGGCGGCGGCGGGGCTTCGGTGGACGGCGGCGGCAACACCGGTTCCACCGTCGTCGTCGGCGGCGCGACGGTTGTCGTCGTGGTAGCCGGTGCGGACGTCGCATCCGCACCGGATTCGCTACCGCACGCGGACAGTACGGCCACGATCGCCACCGATGCTGCCAGTACCGAACGCTTCTTCAAGCGCGCTCTCGCCATGAAAGAACCCGACCCCACTTTCGCTCATCATGTTGCAGAGCGACCCTACCGGCGAACCGAAACCCGTGCCGTTCGGTGGTGCGTGGCAGGGGTCGATGGGTCGAGCAGGATCAGGTGTGGCTCAGGCGGCGGTTGACTTCGCGGGTGAGCCAGGCCGGCGAGAACCTGGATCCGAGCGACAACGCCTTGGACTGCAATCCGACCGGGAAGTGAACCTTGCGCAGTGCCTTGTTCCGCCGCAGTCCCTTCGCGGGGCGGGTGGCGTCGAAGATCGCCTGGGATACGTCGTCGGCGGTGAGTTTGATGCCGAGCGAGTTGGTCGTTCCGGTGGAGACGCCCTGAGTCATCGCGGTCTGAACGAAGAGCGGCCACATGGCCTTGACGGAAATGTCGTACTTGGCCCACTCGAGATCGAGCGCCTCGGTGACACCGCGTACGGCGAACTTCGTCGCGCCGTAGGTGACCAGCTCCGGCTGACCGTAGATGGCCGACGCCGAGCACAGGTTCACGACCTGGGCGTTTCTGGTTGCCTTGAGGTAGGGGAACGCAGCGAGAGTGCCGTACACGACGCCGTTGAAGTTGATGTCGATCTGACGCTTGTGCACCTCGAGCGGCATGTCCTCGAACTGGCCCGCGACGAGGATGCCTGCGTTGTTGACGAGGACGTCGAGCCGGCCGTGGGCCTCGGCGTCGAACTCCTTCAACCGAGCCTCCCACTGCTTGGGGTCGGTGACGTCCAGGGTTCCCGTCACGACGCGTCCGCCGGCGGAGGTGATCTCCTTACCGAGCGACGCCAACCCGGTTTCGTCGATGTCGTAGGCCCCGACGAGGTATCCGGAGCGAGCGAACTTCAGAGCAGTGGATCGTCCGATCCCGGCAGCAGCGCCGGTGATGAACACAGTTGGTGTAGACACCTCGACAGAATAGGCGTTACCAGGGTTATCGGTAAGACCTCCGACAACTTTTCAGGGCTATTCTGGATGTGGCCTGTAGGAGATGTGGGTGAATCACAAACGAACTTTGCGCGCGATAGTAGTCGTCACAGTGGGCTACGTCGCCGTCCTGGCGGTGTGGGCGCTGTGGTTCCGACCGTCGGCGCCCCCGGGAACCCTGCCTTACCAACTTGCCGCTCTGATCGCCGGTTTCGGAGCTGCGCTCGGCCTGTCCATGCTGGTGGCGAACCGCCGGACCGCCGAACAGCGACAGATCGCCCGCAACGGCGTCGAAGGTTGGGCCACCATCGAGGAAGTGCACCCACTCGACGACAACCGAAGCGAACTTCAACTGCAGTTCACCGTGCCCGGCTCGGAGTCGTTCTCCGGCCGCATCGTCTACGCCATCCCTCGCTCGGAGATCTCGAGGTTCGCCGAAGGCGCAGTCGTGCCGATCATGGTCGATCCGGACGACCACCACCGCGTTCTACTTCTTCCGAGACAGACCTTCGACGAGGAATAGCTGAGCCACCGCGTAGGTCGCGAGAATCACTCCCTCCGCCGCTCGCCGATGCGACTCCGTGGTCAACAGCAGCCGCCGAGCCACGATCAACGCGTCGGACACCGTGAAGAGCACACCGCCGAGAGCGATTCTCGACGCCGGATCCGCACCGGGAACGACGACGCCGGCCGCCGTTCTCGCGCCGGGCACGAGCGTCGGGTCCGCGGCAAGCGTCGACATCGATGCCAGCGTCAGTCCGTACGCGCCGAGGCCGGGTGCGACGTCGGGCGAACGCGCTGCCATCGACACGACCGCGAGAAGCCAGCCCGCCGCTCGCGGCGCCGCCGCCGATGCGGTGACGCGTGCACCTCGAGCGCGAAGAAGCCCGCAGTAGCACCCCTGCATCACGGCGAACGAGGCGGCGCCGTGCAGGATCCGCGAATCGTCGTCCGGGTCGAGTAGAAGAACGTCGCCGACGGTTGCTGCGGTGAGCGCCAGACCCAGCGTCGACGCAGGCTTGGGCAACCCCGCCATCAGCGATGGAGCGATCAACGGCTTCGCGAAGCGATGCAGTCTGTCTGCGCCGAGGACCGCTCCGAGCACCGTGGCTGCCGACGCCGAGGCGAACGCCGTTCTGGACAACGTCGAGCGGTTCATCGAGGCACTCCGAGTTCGTCGACCAGACCATTCGTTGAACTAACCAATTGTGTGATGCTGGCCCCTTCGCCTTGATTCAGGGCTGTACACCTTGTCATCGTTGGAAGGTAAACACACGATTCGACACGTTGGGACGACAATGCGCAGGAAACACACCGATGATCGTAGGGCGACCATGGAAGGTCTCGCCTACGCTTCGAACCCGCTGCTCCGTCGCTCCGACCGCATCCAGGCACGGCTGAAGACCATCCTCACCACCCTGACGATTCTGATGCTTCCCGTTGCTGCGTGGCTCGCGATGACGACGCTGTCGTTCCAGAACGAGCAGGTCTCCGCGCAGCAGTACACCCGGCACGCCGTCACCGCCGAGACCGTGTCCGTCACTCCCCCCTCGCCGCTCGTTCAGTCCGACTTCAGCTCGCAGAGCAGCTCCACCGTCGACGCCACCTGGACGTACCAGGGCGTCGAGCACACCGGCCAGGTGTCCGTCGTGAGCGGCTCGCCGGTGGGTACCGAAGTGGATATCTGGGTCGACGACAACGGCATCCGAGCATCACAGCCACTGTCGAATTCCGACGCCATCGCCGCCGCCGCCTTCACGGGCATCGGCAGCCTGTTCCTGGCCGGACTCCTTTTCTACGGCATTTACTCCGCCACCCGGTTCCGCCTCGACAACAAGCGCGACGCGGACTGGGACCTCGCCATCAAGAACTTCATGGACGAGAACAGCCTGAGCTGAACGTCGTACCTACGTGAAAGTCCCGGCCACACGGCCGGGACTTTTTCGTTTCCATCGCCGGTTTGCAAATATAGTTAGCTTATGTAAGCTTATGGGAGTGCAGCAACCGTCTTCCGATCAGCATCTCCGCGACCTGCTCTCCGAGCTGGTCACGGGATCGTCCCGGTTCGTTCGCCTCGCCGCGCACTTCGGCTCCGACGAGTGGCCCAAGGCCTGGATGCGAGCGCTGTCCCTCCTCGAGGAATACCAACCCCTACGAGTCAGCGACTTCGCTCGCCTCGATCGCTGCTCGCAGCCGTCGGCGACGTCGCTGCTGGGAAAGCTCGCCACAGCCGGGCTCGTCGAACGCACGACCGACCCGAGCGACTCGCGCGCGGTCGTCGCCCGGATGTCCGACGCCGGCGCCCAATGGCTGGCCGCCGGACGACGCCAGATCGCCGACGGCCTGCTGCCGTACCTGTCCGAACTGGACCCGGAGCAACTACAGAAACTGACCGACGGACTGAGCGAGCTTCGCAGCGTGCTCAAATCGTCGATCACGGATTGAAAGGAACCTCGTCGTGGGGAACTCAGCCGTGAGTACGAACACCGAGAGCTTGCTGAAACAGCCGAAGGCCGTGTGGGCAGTCGCTTTTGCGAGTGTCATCGCCTTCATGGGTATCGGCTTGGTCGATCCCATCCTCAAACCCATCGGCGAACAACTCGATGCGTCACCGTCCCAGGTGTCGTTGCTGTTCACCAGCTACATGCTGGTCACCGGCGTCGCGATGCTCATCACCGGCGTAGTGTCCAGCCGCTTCGGCCCGAAACGGACACTGCTGGCCGGTCTTGCCATCATCGTCGTATTCGCTGCTCTCGCAGGAGTTTCCGGATCAGTCGGTGAGATCATCGGGTTCCGCGCCGGCTGGGGTCTCGGAAACGCGTTGTTCATCGCAACTGCGTTGTCGACGATCGTCGGTGCCGCATCGGGAGGCGTCGCGCGCGCGATCATCCTGTACGAAGCAGCACTGGGTATCGGCATCGCAACTGGACCGCTCGTCGGTGGTGTGCTCGGCGGATTCTCCTGGCGTGGACCGTTCTTCGGCGTTGCGGCGCTGATGGCCGTCGCGTTCATTCTGTTGATCGTCATGCTGCCGGACACTCCCAAGCCCGCTCACACGACGTCGATACTCGATCCGTTCCGTGCACTTCGCCACCGCGGACTGCTCACCGTCGGCATCACCGCACTTCTGTACAACTACGGTTTCTTCACCCTCCTCGCCTACACCCCGTTTCCGCTCGACATGGGCACGTACAGCATCGGTTTCATCTTCTTCGGCTGGGGCCTGTGCCTCGCCGTGGCATCAGTGTTCCTCGCCCCGAAGTTGCAGCGCGCGTACGGAACTCTGAACATGATGATGCTTTCGCTGCTCCTCTTTGCCGTCGACCTCGGAGTGATGGCCCTGTTCACCGAGACCAAGACGGTACTGATCGTCGGCACCGTCGTCGCCGGACTGTTCCTCGGCGTGAACAACACGCTCATCACCGAAACCGTGATGATCTCCGCACCCGTGGAGCGCTCGACCGCCTCGGCGGCCTACAGCTTCGTCCGCTTCGTGGGCGGCGCGGCAGCACCGTACCTCGCGGGCAAGCTGGGAGAGAGCAACGCTCATGTCCCGTTCTGGGTCGGCGCGGTTTGCACCCTTCTGGCGATCGTCGTCCTGTCGACCGGCCGCAAGGTCCTCGCCCACGTCGACGATCACGACCCCGCACCTCACAGTGTCGACGAGGCCCGGGCAGTCACCGTCGGCGACTGAGATTTCATCCTCTGATGTTCACTTTCGTCACACCAACACCATCAGTAACAGTTGCATAACCAATTCCTTGGTAAACCCTGAGAGACCTTTCGGTCCGTTACGGTCCATGCAGCACAAGTACGTGTGCCTCACTAAAAGCATTTCCGGATCGGGACGGAGGTGTCGGTGGCTCCGGCCACCAGGACCGAAGGGCTTGAACATCCATGTCACAGAAGTCGATCGCCCGTTCGCGGAGGACTCGCATCGCCGCCGCCGGAGCCGCCGTCGCACTCTCCTTCGCACTGGCTGCACCAGGAATTGCCGCAGCACAGGAGGAGACTCCGCCACCGTCGAACAGCGTCGCCGAGCAGGCACCTACCGATCCGCCGGCCGACGAGCAGGCGCCCACCGGGGAAGCAGCCACGCCGTCGGGAGATGCACTCGTGCAACCGCCTGCGGATGTTCCTGCACCCGGCGCAGGTGATGCGTCGGCAGCAGCGGTGCCTGCACCCGAAGCACCGTCGACCGATCGACCTCTCCCCCAGGTAACGGGCGGGGTCGTGTTCAACGACGACGGCACGGCGACGATCAACGTCGACATCGTCCCGCAGCTCAGCGACGCCGAGAAGCAAGCGCTCGCGGACGCCGAGGCCAAGAGCAAAGCCGCTGCGGAGGCATCCACCGCGGCGCAGGCTCGTCTCGATGCAGCCGTCGCCGCAGATGCCGCGGCAAGTACCGCGGTCACCAAGGCAGAGCTCGCTGCGGCGGACGCGGTGGTGAAGGCCAAGAAGGCCGACGCCGACGCAACAGCCGCCGAACTGGACCGCATCGCTGCCGTCGGAGCGGTGAACAAGGCCAAGGCCGACACCGCAGCTCTCGAAGCAGCGAATACTGCGGCTGCACAGGCCAAGACCGACGCCGACACTGCCGCAGCCACAGCCCTCGCCGAGGCAGACCGGTTGGAAGCCGAAGCGGCCGGTGCCGGTGACCCGGAAGCGGTGGAGGCCGCAGCGGCAGCACGTGCCGACGCGACCGCCAAGGCCGAGCTTGCTGCCACCGCGTCTGCCGACGCCGAAGCAGCTGCCACGGCGCTGCAGGATTCGATCGTCGCAGTGCAGGATTCGTTCAAGACTCTCAACCTCGCCAAGGTGAGTGCCGCTGTCCGCGCGGCGGCGGCCAGAGCAGCCGAATCGCTGTCGGCGGCCATTGCCGCACGCACAGCGTTGGACGTCTCCGCGGCAGCCGAGGCCAACGCACGGGATCTCGAAGCGACAGCGGCGACGTCGACGGAGGCAGCAACCGCCGCGAACAAAGCTGCTGCCGACGCACGGACCGCTGCGACTGCAGCCCAGGAGAAGGCCACTGCGGCTGCGGCCGCGGCAACGCAAGCGCAGGCCGACCTCGACGCAGCACCGTCGGATGCGGACATCGCAGCACTCGAAAAGGCCGCCGCCGATGCAGAGGCCGCGGTCGAGGAAGCCAATGCGGCACTGGCCACCGCGGAAGCCGACGTGACGCGAACCGAAGCCGATCTGACGGCAGCTCAGGCCGCGTCCGACACCGCAGCAGCGGACGTGAAGGCTGCGCAGACCGCAGCGACCGAGGCCAAGACGGCAGCCGATGCAGCGACCAAGGCCGAAGCCGATCTGAAGGCCAAGGCAGCTGAATTGGCGGCGAGCGGACCGAAATTCAGCTGGACCATCAACATCGGCGGGACGACGAAGGACGACGTCCCCGTGACCCAGGTCGACGACACCACGGTGGTCGTCGACGAGACCGGTGTGGAATTGGTGGGCGTGTCCAACGAGGACGGATCGTTCACGGTCGCGGACTACTTCACCACCGACGACGACGGTGTCACCGTCCTTGCCGGAGAACTGCCCGCTGTCGATCTGGCACTGGGCGATTCGTCCACCGAAGCGTCGGGCGATTCGGACAGCTCGTCCGCGACACCGGCAATCTTGGCCGGCGTCGGCGTCGTCGCTGTTGCCGCGGTGGGTGGCGGGCTCTACCTGCGTCGTCGCAACTCGACCGATGCATCTGCGTAAGTTCGCAGTCGCGATCGCTCTGGGTGTCACACTGACCGGCTGTGCGCAGTCGGAGCCGGCCAGTGTGACACCGCCCGATCGGTCGGCGGTGGAGGCGCAGATTTCTGCGGCTCCACCGTCTCCGGTTGCTCCCGCGCAACCGGAGTGGATCGAGCTACGATCCGCCGAGTCGCAGACCTACATGAGCAGCACGGTCAATCCCGACGGCCTGTACCGCGACTCGTCGCAAGTACTCAACCCCGTGGACGAGCGACCCGCGTGGTGGGCCGAGAGCGGGCTACCCGGAACCGACACTGAGCAGACAGTGGTCGTGGTGGGCCACAACTACTCGACGCGGGACGCACCGTTTCGGTCACTCGGAGTGGCGCAGGTCGGCGACATCGTCGTAGTGCGCACAGCGACCGGCACTCTCGAATACGGCGTCGAATCGGTCGGGCCTCTGCCGAAGGGCTCCCTCCTGGCCGACAACGACCTGCGAGCGCAGGTCCCCGGCCGACTGATCCTCGCCAACTGCGACGTACGCAACGGCGAACCGACGGGAGACAACTTCTTCGTCGTCGCGCAGCTGGTGTGAGTGTTCGTGTAGGCCGTGACCCACACGAACACTCACAAACCGAGGTCGCCCAACCCGAGGAGCGAGCGGTATTCGAGGCCCTCGGCTGCGATGATGTCGTCGGCGCCTGTGGCCCGGTCGACGACGGTGGCTACGCCGACGACCGTGGCACCGGCGTCGCGGAGGGCTTTCACCGCGGTCAGGGGTGAGTTGCCGGTCGTCGTCGTGTCCTCGACCACCAGAACGCGCTTGCCGACGATGTCGGGTCCTTCGATCTGCCTCTGCATGCCGTGGGCCTTGGCGGCCTTGCGCACGACGAAGCCGTCGATCGGGCGGCCTTCCGCGTGGACGATGGACAGCGCGACGGGATCGGCTCCCATCGTCAGGCCGCCGACGGAGTCGAAGTCCCAGTCGGCCACCAATTCGCGCATCAGCGTTCCGATCAACGCGCTCGCGCGGTGATGCAGCGTTGCGCGTCTGAGGTCGACGTAGTAATCGGCTTCCTTGCCGGATGACAACGTCACCTTGCCGTGGACTACGGCCAGTTCACGAACCAGCTCGGCCAGTTCGGCACGCTGGGCACTGTCGGCCATGTGAGGTTCCCTTCGGTCGATTCAGTCGATGAATCTACCGGCCGGAATCCCACAGGCTCAGGCGGGCACGTCCTCCGGCTTTTCGTCGGCGACGAGGTCGACGTGCTCGACGAACGGCTCGGGCGGAACCACCTTCAGTACCGTGGCCATGGGCTTGGTCGCGAACGAACTACGCAGCTGCGCCAACGCGTACGCATTGTCGTTGTACACGCGCACTGCGCCGGCGATGCGCTTCTCCGTTGTTTCCAGGTCGCCGGCGGGGCCTTGGAAAGCCCAGTTGGATCGCAACTTGGGGTGGGTGTCGGACTCGGACAGCACTGCGTGCACCGCCGCCGACAGCGCGTTCTCGGCGGCTGCCTGTGCCTGAAGACCGAGGTTCTTGTCTCGTACCGCCTTGGACCACGACCTCGCGCCGACGAGCTGACGAACCAGATCCTGGTCCAGGCCGGACGATTCGACGGCCGCGATGAACGGCTCCAGCTGAACGTAGCGACGCTCGAGCTCCACGGTCACCAGCTGCCTGCTCGCGGCCGTGTTCGACCGATAACGCCGCACCCGACGCTCGACGCTCGCCGCGTAGGCGAGAACTGCAAGTACGAGGATCGCCACGATCACGAAAACAGTCACAAGGTCTGAATTTAACGGTGATACTCGAATCGCGCTCGGAGGCTCGCCCATACGCGCCGAAGTCGCCTAGGTTCGGCCGCGACCTCGACCGACCAGATTCGTCAGCTTCCGCACAGCACTCTTGGGGACCTTGGTGCCGAGCGCCGTCAGGACCTTGTACTGCGCGCCCGGCACACTGATGACTTTGCCCTTGCCCAGATCACGCATGGATTCACGCACGACCTGTTCCACGTTCAGCCACATGAACTTCGGGATGCTGGACATCTCGATGCCCGCGCGCTGGTGGAACTCGGTGCGCACGAACCCGGGGCACAGTGCCTGCACCTGGACACCCGTGCCGGCGAGGCCACCGGACAGTCCTTCGGAGAACGAGATGACGTACGCCTTGGACGCCGAGTACGTCGATCCGCGGCCGGACAGAATGCCCGCAACACTCGCCACGTTGACCACGGTGCCTTTCGCGGCAGCAACCATCGACGGAAGCGCTGCTCGGGTCAACTGCATCACCGCGGTGACGTTGACGTCGAGCTGCGCCTGCAGCAGCTCGGGTTCCGCTGTCCAGAACTCACCCGAAGTTCCGAAACCTGCGTTGTTGACGAGAAATTCGACGCCCCGGCTCAGCCGCTCGGCGACGACGTCCCGTCCCGCCTGGGTGGCCAGATCCGCCGGGATGATCTCCGAGTCGGCTCCGAAGCGGACGCGCAGGTCGTCCGCGAGCGAACGCAGCCCCACCTCGTTCCTGGCAACGAGCACGAGGTCGTAGCCGCGAGCAGCGAGGTGAGTGGCGAATCCTGCGCCGAGACCGGACGTCGGTCCGGTGACGAGGGCAACCGGGCGCACGGTGAGGGGGGACGCTGGTTCGATCGGTTCGGCGGTCATGAAACTGAAGGCTACGGTGCGATCGACGTGTTGTGGAGTCCCACACCGCCGAATGTCCGGTCCTGCGGATCAGTCCTGGCGGCGGCGGTCCGAGTCGCGAGTGATGGGTGTCGGACGGCTCGGTGGCCGGGGTCCGGACGGTTGGATGACGGGACCGGAACGCAGCGGCGGCCTGGGCTCGGGACGCCGCACCTCGGGGCGCGCCTGCCGGGGTTCCGGATTCTGGCGGGGTTCCGGGCTCCGACGAGGCTCGGAGCTCTGCCTGGGTGCTGGGCTCTGCCTGGGCACTGGGCTCTGCCTGGCTTCTGGGTTCTGCCTGGGTTCTGGGCTTTGGCGCCCGACGGTGGTTTCGGGTCGACTGCGCTGCGGAGGGCTGGTTCGAGCGGGACCGGATGGACGTCGGTTGTTGACGGGCGGGAGTACATGCAGCATCCCGGACAGTCGCGCCACTGCGTCGATGGCGGCGTCCCAGTCGCGTCCGGTGCTGCCGAGCGGCAACGATCCGAGTGTCCAGTCGTTCTCGCTCCACAGCAGGTTCAGGCCGGCCGGAACGGATTCGGTGAACGCAGCCATGCGTTGATCGCACACGCGGCGCGCCACTTCGACGTTCGTCGCGAACACGACACGGGGGCCGATAGACCCGAGCAGCTCCATGTCCGATTCGCGCGGAGGCGGCGTCGACTTCAACCGAAGGTCGATGTCCACGTCGGATCCGACGGGTCGTTGGACTGCAACGATCGTCGACGTCTCCTCGACGTCGAACAGTACGAACTTCTCGCCACGTCGAACTCCGCTCACGAGGTCCACCGCAGTGGTCTGCTCGGGCTTGGCGAGTGCAGCACGACGGAACTGCAACACGATGTCGTCGTCGGACGCCTCGTACGTGTATCCCTGCGCCTTGGCCCACATCTGCCGTACCCGGCCTACCTGGTCCCGGCGCGAACGGTCGATGTACAGAAGGGCGACCGCACCAAGGAGGGCGATCGCTGCAAGTCCGAACCACATAGCCGTCATCGAGGGTCAGCTTATAGCGTCCAGCGGTTCGGCCTCGTGATGGCTCACCCGCCCAGGTCGGGGGTTTCCACGATGATGTCCGCCGTGATGGCACCGTTCTCCATGGGGCTGCCGTTCACGACGACGAGCGACCCGACCTTCAGCGAGGAGGCGTCGAAGCCGGACAGGGACAGGACCTGCGTCTGCGGGGTGACGAGAACCGTGACGGGGGCGCCGTCGATGCCCTGGATCGTCAGAGTCGGACCGTCGATGGCGGTGATGTTTCCGATCGCCGCGCCGGAGTTCCCCAGAATTTCCGGGATACCTCCCGGGACGAGTCCACCGGGAGCCGACGGTGGCGCGAGGGGCGCCTGGCTCGGTGGGAGCGTGGGGATCGGGGCCAGGCTGGTCGGTGGCCGAACCGCGACGTCTTCGGTGTCGGATCGTTGATTGGTCAACACCAGAATTCCTGCCAGCACGACGACCGCCAGCGCGGCCAGGGCGACGAGCGCGAACATCCACCGCCGCGGCCCCTTCGGCTCGGGCGGAGCCTGATACTCGCCGTACTCGGGCGGAGCCTGGTGTTGCCTCGGGTCGTACGCCGGAAACACCTGGGTCGGGTTGGGCTGCTGGGCTGGGTACTGCTGCTGCGGCGAGTACTGCTGGGGATATCCGTACTGCTGCGTCGGCTGGTCCTGGTAGGGCTGTGCCTGCTGGTAGGGCTGTGCCTGCTGATAGGGCTGTGCCTGCTGATAGGGCTGTGCCTGCTGATAGGGCTGGGAATCCGGGTACGGCTGAGTGTCCGGATATGCCTGCCAGCCGTCGGCGACGTAATCGGGTTCGGGACGATCCGGAGGCGGATTCGCGGTGCCGTCTTCCCACGGCCGGTCGTGGGGTCCTTCCGCGGGCTCCACTCTCGCGCGCTGACCGTCCGGATGACTCATGACACCGAGGGTACGTCCGGCACCTCGCGGGTGACGAACGTCCAGGCGTGCACAGAGCTCCACTCTTGCGCGATATTCACGGAATCCCGCAAATATCGCGCAAGAGTGGAGCGAAATACTCGGTCTAACCCAGGACCAGTGCGTCGCCGTCTGCCGATACGTTCACCGGCACGACGTCGCCGTCGCGGACATCTCCTGCGAGCAGCAGCTTGGCCAACTGATCACCGATGGCCTGCTGGATCAGCCTGCGCAGCGGACGAGCGCCGTACAACGGGTCGTAGCCCCGAGCTGCCAGCCACAGCTTCGCCGGCGAGGTCACATCGAGCGTGAGCCTGCGAGCTGCGAGCCTGCGGGCCAGGAAGCCGAGCTGGATGTCGACGATCGATTCCAGCTGATCCTCGGAGAGCGAGTCGAACACCACCACGTCGTCGAGGCGGTTGACGAACTCGGGTTTGAACGCGCGCCTGACTGCGTCCATGACCTGGTCCTTCGATCCCCCGGCACCGAGGTTCGACGTCAGGATCAAAATCGTGTTCCTGAAGTCGACCGTGCGCCCTTGCCCGTCGGTGAGCCTGCCTTCGTCGAGCACGGCCAACAGGATGTCGAAGACATCGGGGTGAGCCTTCTCGACTTCGTCGAACAGAATCACGCTGTACGGACGCCTGCGGACGGCTTCGGTGAGTTGACCGCCTGCCTCGTAGCCGACGTAGCCGGGAGGCGCGCCGACGAGTCGAGCTACGGCGTGCTTCTCGCTGTACTCGCTCATGTCGATGCGGACCATGGCGCGCTCGTCGTCGAACAGGAAGTCCGCCAACGCCTTGGCGAGTTCGGTCTTGCCGACACCGGTCGGACCGAGGAACAGGAACGAGCCCGTCGGACGGTTCGGATCGGCGACGCCGGCACGAGCACGACGGACGGCGTCGGACACCGCTTGCACGGCGTCCTTCTGCCCGACGACGCGCTTGCCCAACTCGTCTTCCATCCGCAGCAGCTTCGCGGTTTCACCCTCGAGCATGCGGCCTGCAGGAATGCCGGTCCAGGCTGCGACGACGTCGGCGACATCGTCTGGACCGACCTCTTCCTTGAGCATGACGTCGTCCTGCGCCGGAGTTGCCTGTGTCTTCTCGGCAAGCTCCTTCTCGAGCGTCGGGATGCGGCCGTACCGAAGTTCGGCTGCCTTGCCCAGATCTCCGTCGCGTTCGGCACGCTCGGATTCACCGCGCAGGTTCTCGAGCTCTTCCTTGAGGACGCGAACCGAATCGATGGCGTTCTTCTCGTTCTGCCAGCGGGTGCTCAACTGGTTGAGCTTTTCCTGGCCGTCGGCCAGTTCCGCGCGCAGCTTCTCGAGACGAGCCTTCGACGCATCGTCGGTCTCCTTCTCGAGCGCCATCTCCTCGATCTCGAGTCGCCGGACGGCTCGTTCGACCTCGTCGATTTCGACGGGACGCGAGTCGATCTCCATGCGGAGACGCGACGCGGCCTCGTCGACCAGGTCGATTGCCTTGTCCGGCAGGAACCTCGACGTGATGTAGCGGTCGGACAGAGTGGCGGCGGAGACGAGCGCGGAGTCCGTGATGCGCACACCGTGGTGCACCTCGTAGCGCTCCTTGAGTCCACGCAGGATGCCGACGGTGTCCTCGACGGAGGGTTCGCCGACGTAGACCTGCTGGAATCGACGCTCGAGCGCTGCGTCCTTCTCGATGTACTTGCGGTACTCCTCCAACGTGGTCGCACCGACGAGCCGCAGTTCACCGCGCGCGAGCATCGGTTTGATCATGTTGCCCGCGTCCATCGCGGACTCCCCGGTCGCGCCAGCTCCGACGATGGTGTGGAGCTCGTCGATGAACGTGATGACCTGGCCGGCCGAGTTCTTGATGTCGTCGAGCACGGCCTTGAGCCGCTCCTCGAATTCACCGCGATACTTCGCACCGGCGACCATCGAGCCGAGGTCGAGCGAGACGACGGTCTTGCCGCGCAAGCTTTCCGGCACGTCGCCGGCGATGATGCGCTGCGCGAGACCTTCGACGATGGCGGTCTTGCCGACGCCGGGCTCACCGATGAGAACCGGGTTGTTCTTGGTGCGGCGGGACAGTACCTGTACGACGCGACGAATTTCGGTGTCGCGGCCGATGACCGGATCGAGCTGACCTTCGCGGGCCCGGGCGGTCAGGTCGGTGCTGTACTTCTCGAGCGCCTGGTAGGTGCTCTCGGGATCGGCGCTGGTGACGCGCGCGCTGCCGCGGACCGTCTGGAAGGCGTCGCGCAGGTCGTTCGGTCCGGCGCCGTGGCCGGTCAGGAGCTTGGCGACGTCGCTGCCACCCGTCGCGAGTCCGACCATGAGGTGCTCGGTGGAGACGTACTCGTCGTCGAGTTCGGTAGCGAGGTTCTGGGCAGCCGTGATGGCCGCCAGCGCTTCGCGACCGAGTTGCGGAGTCGTTGTCGATCCGGTTGCCGACGGGAGTCGATCGACCAGGGTGCGAGCTTCACCGCGCACCGTCGCAGGATCGACGCCGACAGCCTTCAACAGGGGGGAGGCGATGCCGTCGGTCTGATCGAGCAACGCCACCAACAAATGGGCCGGACGGATGTCCGGGTTTCCGGCCGCGGATGCGGCCTGCAGAGCGGCGCTGAGTGCGGCCTGCGTTTTCGTGGTGGGGGTGAAACTGTCCACCGGTCACCTGCTTTCTGCTGGGAGAAAATTTGATGTCGGTGGGTACAACGTACCAAGACTTGAGTCTGTTCCGCTCAAGTCTGATTTTCTCAGTTTTCTTCTGTGGCCAGTGGTGTGTAATCGGGATACCCTCGGGCGGTCTACTTTGGAACCGTCTAGCTGCGGCGGAGGTTGATCGATGCTCGATGCACGGGCGATCTCCCTGGTTCGTGCCGGTTTCAAGTCCGTTCTGGCCGCTGAGAACGGTCCGGCGCTTCTCGCACGGTCCTTCTACGCCCAGCTGTTCGTCGACCATCCGGAGTTCCGGGCGTTCTTCCCGGCGTCGATGGACCAGCAACGCGACCATTTCGTCCGTGCGCTGGCCTACATCTTCGACAATCTCGACAAGAACGAGCGCGTCGAGTCGTTCCTCCAGCAACTTGGCCGAGACCACCGCAAGCACGGCGTCGACGGCACCCACTTCCGAGCGGGTGCCTCGGCCCTGATCTCGGCGTTCCGCAACTTCGTCGGCAACGAGGTGTGGACGGACGAAGTCGAGGACGCCTGGCATCGGACGCTAGCGCTCGTCACCGACAACATGGCCGTTGCGGCGGACTCGGACGAATTGCCCCCGTACTGGGGCGCCACGATCGTCGAGCATCAACGGGTGCTCGACGATCTGGCGATCATTCGCCTCCAACTGGACGAGGGCATTCACTACTACCCGGGTCAGTACGTGAGCGTGCAGATTCCGCAACGCCCCAAACTCTGGCGGTACCTGTCGCCGGCGATTCCGTGTAATCCGCAGGGCGAGATCGAGTTTCACGTTCGGCGGGTGTCCGGCGGCTGGGCGTCCCCCGCCATGGTGACCGAGTCGGTCGTCGGCGATCGATGGGCCGTCAGCCCTCCCTTGGGTGGATTGCAGATCGACCGAGGAATCGCCGAGGACGTGCTGATGATCGCAGGCGGCACCGGCCTGGCGCCGCTCCGTGCTCAGGTGATGGACATGGCTCGACGCAGCCACAACCCGCGAGTGCACCTGTTCGTCGGGGGCACGTATCCCCGGGATCTGTACGACGCCGAGACCCTGTGGCAGCTGTCGCTGTCCAACCCGTGGTTGACGGTGGTTCCGGTGACCGAGGAGGACGAGAATCCGTGGTGGCATTCCGGTCCGACGCCGGAACTGCCGTGGGGCATGCATCATCGGCTGCACGGGTCCATCGGGAAGGTCGTCACGCAGTTCGGCTCGTGGGCGGACAGGCAGATCCAGATTTGTGGTTCGCCGTCGATGGTGCGGACGACGCTCTACGCATTGCGGAAGGTCGGCACCCCGATGGAACACGTGCAGCACGATCCGCTGTGAGCAGTTAACGCTCGGCAAACGGCCTGCGCTCGAACCCGTGCCTCGTCGATCGTTCGAATGACGTGGTCGATGGCGGGGCCGCGCCGGGCTCCGCATTTCTCCGGTCGTCCGATCCGAAAGCAACACGTTCTACCGTTCGTCGCGCCGAAACAGCCAGTCGGCCTGGAATGTGGTTACCTACTCGTTATCGTTTCCGGGCCGCGTCGAAGACGGCCCGGTCATACCGAGAAGGGTGAGAGTAGATCCCGATGCCTGCAGACTTCGCGGCACGGTTGAACAGTCTGTTCAACACGGTGCATCCACCTGGCCGTAAGCCCCACACCAATGCAGAAGTCGCCGATGCGCTCGCCGAGCACGGCCACCAGATCTCCAAGCCGTACATCTCGCAGCTGCGTTCCGGTCAGCGGACGAATCCGTCGAACGACACCGTTGCTGCACTCGCCCGGTTCTTCAAGGTGAAGCCGGATTACTTCTTCAACGACATCTACGCGCGCAAGATCGATCACGACCTCGAGTTGGTGACTCAGCTCGAAGGCTATGGCCTCAAGCGTCTGTCGGCGCGTGCGTTCGATCTGTCCGAGGAGTCACAGAATCTACTGAGCTCGATGGCCGAAAAATTGCGTGCCAGTGAGGGGCTTCCGGAGATTCCTCCGGACAGCACGCGTTGACTCGGCCGATAACCGGGCAGTAACTGCAGCCAGACGATCAGGGGGATGACACGCGGTGATCTTGATTCTCTTCGCGGGAGGAACAGCTCTCGCGGTGTCGATTCTGCTCACCCCGATGCTGATCCGGCAGTTCTCGAAGCAGGGCTTCGGCCAAGAGATTCGGCTGGAAGGACCGGCGAGCCATCAGTCGAAGCGCGGAACACCGACGATGGGCGGCGTCGCGATCCTCGTCGCGCTGTGGGTCGGATACGGCGGGGCGCACGTGGTCGGCATCGCATACGACGGCGGGGGCCCTTCGGCGTCGGCCTTGCTCGTCCTGGGTCTGACGACGGCCCTCGGCATCGTCGGTTTCGTCGACGACTACACGAGCCTGCGAAACAAGAGGAACCTCGGACTCACCGCGCGCGCCAAGTACGTCGGCCAGATCGGCGCTGCGGTCGTGTTCGCGCTTCTCGTCCTTCGCTTTCCGGACAGCAACGCAGTGACGCCCGGCAGCCGAAACCTGTCCTATGTCCGCGACTTCGCCATCGTGTACATGCCGACCCTGTTGTTCGTCGGCTTCATCTGTGTCCTGGTCGTGGCCTGGTCGAATGCGGTGAATCTGACCGACGGGCTCGACGGCCTTGCCGCGGGATCGATGGCGCTGGCCCTGGGGGCCTACACCGTCGTCACGTTCTGGCAGTACCGGCAGTCCTGCAGCACCGACCCACGCGTCGGGTGTTACGACGTGCGGGATCCTCTCGATCTCGCGATCGTCTGTGCCGCCGCGGCCGGTGCGTGCATCGGCTTCCTGTGGTGGAACGCCGCGCCCGCGAAGATCTTCATGGGTGACACGGGATCGCTCGCTCTCGGCGGTCTGCTCGCGGGTCTGTCCGTGGTCACCAAGACCGAGCTGCTCGCCGTTGCGATCGGCGCGTTGTTCGTTGTCGAGGCTGCGTCCGTCGTCATCCAGGTCGCGATCTTCCGCACCAACGGTGTTCGGGTCTTCCGTATGGCACCGATCCATCATCACTTCGAGCTCGCGAGTTGGCCGGAGACCACCGTCATCATCCGGCTGTGGTTGATGGCAGCCATCGCCTCGGCACTCGGTATGGGTCTGTTCTACAGCGAGTACCTCTCGGCGGTCGGCTGATATCGATCAGCCGGCGGCTTTCGCTGCGATCCGCGCCTGAACTTCCGGGCGACGCAGCGGCGGAACCGTCGGTGGCGGCTGGCGACGCTCGGGAAGCGCGTCGAGCAGTCTGTGAGTGGTCGCGGTGACCTCGGCAACTGCGAGCTCGAATGCATCGCGGGTGGCGTCGGACGTTTTCTGAACGCCACTGACCTTACGGACGTACTGCCGGGCCGCAGCCTCGATCTCCTCGTCCGTCGCGTGCGGTTCCAGCCCGCGCAGGGTGGTGATGTTTCGGCACATACCAGCCACGATAGACTTTTCCGCCGGTCTTCACGTCCTGAGCAGCCCGTCGAGTGCACGCAGGCACAGCGCCTTGACCTCGTCCTCGCTGATGGATCGGCGATCGAGCCAGTCCATGCAGACCGCACGCACGAACGACACCCAACCACGCAGTGCCGTCCGGGTGATCTCGTCCTCGCGAATCTCGGCGGGCAGCGCGGCCAGAATCCGCTGCTGCTGCACTTCCAGTTCGTCGGCGAGGATGGCCTGGATTTCCGCGTCGCCCAGCATGGCACCGCGGTTGATGGCCCGGACGCCGTGTTCGTGCTCGACGGTGTAGCGAATGTAGGCGTCGAGGCCGGCCGCGACCTGATCCGCCACCGGCAGTGACGTGTCCGGCGCGGTCGTGTCGAGGATGCGCGCGGACTCGACCTTCAAGATCTCCGCGAAGAAATCTCGCTTCGACGCGAAGTAGTGGTACATCAGGCCCCGGGACACTCCGGCGAGGTCGGCGACCTCCTCGATCCACACCTCGTCGTAGGGCCTGTCGGCGAACAGCTTCGACCCGATGTCGAGTAGTTGCGCGCGCCGCAGGTCAGGGGAGAGTCGTTTTCGAACGCCGTTCATCACCCAGGATGCTACTTGACACGAGTTCAGTAGCGAGTACGTTCACTGTTGTATCCGAGTTCAGTAACGAGCGAAGAGGTCGCACATGGTCGTCGACGTCGGAGTACGCAGCGCAGCTCTCCCCCACCCGCCCCGACGCCTGCCCGTCCTGGGCGACGTCGTCGGCGCCCACGCGTCGAGGCCGGTCCAGGACTCGATGGCACTCGCCGCCCGGCTCGGCCCGATCTTCGAGCGGGTCGTCCTCGGTCGCCGCTACGTGCTCGTCTCCGGCGCCGACCTCGCGGGGGAACTGTGCGACGAGTCCAGATTCGTCAAGCACGTGTCCCCCGCGATCGAAGGTCTCAGATCAGTCGGCGGTGACGGACTGTTCACTGCCTATTCTCATGAACCGAACTGGCAGAAGGCACACGACCTCCTGCGCCCCGCGTTCGCTCAGAGCGCCATGCGCGGATACCACGACATCATGCTCGCCGTTGCGTCCGAGCTTGCGGCACACTGGCGTTCGCAGACCTCCGTCGACGTCTCCTCGGACATGACGAAGCTGACGCTGGACACCATCGGACGCACCGGGTTCAGCTACGGTTTCGATTCCTTCAGCCGAAGCAAGCCCCACCCATTCGTCGACGCGATGGTCGGCGTGCTCTCGCACAATCAGCGTCGCGAGATCGTTCCCATCCCCTGGTTGGCGAACCTCGTCTTCAAGAAAGCCGACCGGCGCAACCTCGCGAATCAGCGTTACCTCGAACAGGTCCTCGACGACATCGTGCGCACCCGCCGCGACGAACGTTCCGACCCGGGCGCCCATGCAGATCTGCTCGAGATCATGCTGGACGCCGCGCGGGATTCCGGGAACCCGAATGCGCTGAGCGAAGTGAACATTCGCCAGCAGATACTGACCTTTCTGATCGCAGGCCACGAGACCACCTCGGGGGCATTGTCGTTCGCCCTCTACTACCTCGCGAACAATCCGCACGTACTGGACGCCGCACGCGCGGAGGTCGACGAAGTCTGGGGCGGTGAAGCACCGTCGTTCGAGCAGGTACCCAAGCTGCGCTACGTCCGGCGAGTACTGGACGAGACCCTGCGGCTGTGGCCGACAGCACCTGCCTTCGCGCGGGAAGCTCGGGAGGACACCGTCATCGGCGGTGTACACGAGATGAAGCAGGGCGATTGGGCGTTCGTGCTGATTCCCGGGTTGCATCGCGACCCGGTCTGGGGTGAGAACCCCGAAGTGTTCGATCCCGATCGCTTCGTCTCGGCCGAGGTGCGCTCACGCCCGGGCCACGTCTACAAGCCCTGGGGCACCGGCGAACGCGCCTGCATCGGAAGGCAGTTCGCGATCCACGAGGCCGTCCTCGTACTCGGTACGTTGCTGCAGCACTTCGATTTCCAGGCAGATCCGACGTATCGCCTGAAGGTCGAGGAGCGGCTGACGCTGATGCCGAAGGATTTCCGGCTGACGGTGTCAATCCGGAAGTAGCGGCACGGACAGTCCGGAGTCGCGGCCCAGCAACACCCCGCGGGTCAGTGCCTTCTTCCCGAATTTGCTGTGCACACCGTCGAGAGCGATGTCCAACGCCGATGCGCTCGGTGCGCCCTGCACCCCGCTGCGCGGTGGCGCATCGAACTGCAGCTCGAGCTGCTCGGCGCCCGTGCGCTCGATGTTCGCGACGGTCACCCCGACCAGCGTGATGCCCTGATCGGCGATCAGAGGCGCAGCCTCACGCAGCAACGCGAGGGCGGCATCGAGAATGTCCCGAGTGTCCGCTGTTGCCCGGTTCAGTGTGTGCGAGCGCGTGATCTTGGTGAAGTCCGCGAACCGGAGCCGCAGAACGACCGTGCGGCCGGTCCGCTCGGCGGCACGCATCCGCTGCGTCACGCGGTCCACCAGAGCGATGAGCGAGGCCTCGACGTCCTTCGGTGACGTCGGACCACGCCCGAGTGCATGCTGGGCGCCGATCGAGCTGCGTCCACGGTAGGTCTGCACGCGTCGGGGATCGCGGTTGTTGGCCAACGAGTACAGGTGATGCCCCGCGCCCTTCCCCAGAATCGACACGATCGATGCCTCGGACTGCGCGGCGATGTCACCGACGGTCACGATGTCGAAGGCATGCAGCTTCTCCGCCGTCACCTTCCCCACGCCCCACAACCGCTCGATCTTCAGAGGGTGCAGGAACTCGAGCTCACGTCCCGGCTCGACGAGCAGGAGGCCGTCGGGCTTGCCGACTGCGCTGGCGACCTTCGCGAGGAACTTGGTGCTCGCGATGCCGACCGTGATGGGCAGCCCTACCTTCTCCTTGACCTCGCGTCTGAGCCGCTGCGCCACCTGCACCGGAGTGCCGCGGATCTTTCCCAGACCGGTGACGTCGAGAAACGCCTCGTCCACCGAGATCCCCTCGACGAGCGGGGTGGTGTCGCGGAAGATCTCGAAGACGGCCTTGCTCGCCTCGATGTAGGCGTCCATCCGGGGAGGAACGACGACGGCGTCGCGGCACAGTGCCCGGGCCTGCGACCCACTCATCGGGGTACGCACTCCGAAGGCCTTCGCCTCGTAGCTTGCCGCGAGCACGACACCGCCGCCCACGAGGACTGGTCGTCCTCTCAGGCGCGGGTCGTCCCTCTGCTCGACCGACGCGTAGAACGAGTCGAGATCGGCATGCATGATCACGAACATATGTTCGCACGCCGGTCCGACAAGTGCGGATTTTTCTCAGGCGGTGACGTGGTGGATGTAGCACCAGCGCCAGTTCTCGCCTGGTTCGGCGGACTCCATGACGGGGTGCGTCGTGGCATGGAAGTGCGCCGTCGCATGTCGCTTGGGCGACGAGTCGCAGCAGGCGACGTTGCCGCATTCGAGGCATTGCCGAAGGGCGACCCATTCCGTCCCCTCGCGGATGCATTCATGGCACGTACCGTCGGACACGTTCTCCGCCACCGGGTATCGGTCCAGTTCCTCGCACCCCGCCCCGGGATGGACGCGCCGCGCGTTGGACACCTTGATCTCGCTGCGGTCCTCACCCGCGATGTCGATCATCGACTCCTCGACGTCGAGCATGGCGAGAACCTCGCCGACCACCTCGGACGGAACGGTGCCGGTGCTTCTGATCTCCAGGATCCGCGCGCGCTCGGCCTCGATCATCGTCAGGCGAACCCGCGCGTACAGCTCGCTCGGGGTCTCCTGTTCGGCGGTGGTACCCAGCCGTTCCCACGCCGAGAAATTCCGCTGCTCGACGCGTTGGCGGACCAGGGCTTCCACTCCGTGCGGGTCGTCGTACTCGAGCTCGTCCAGTGCCTTCTCCCCGGCCTTCGACGCCTGCTGCAGCAGGGTCGCCCGCGCCAACGCGTCGTCCATCGGGTCCGGCGACGGCACCTTCAACAGACGAGCGAGGACCGGCAACGTGAGGCCCTGCACGAACAGGGTTCCTGCCACCACGGTGAATGCGATCAACAGCAGGATTTCGCGGTACTCGGTCCCCAACGGGATCACGAACGCGGCGGCCAGCGTCACCACTCCGCGCATGCCGGCCCACCCGATCAGGAGCGTGTAGCGCCAGGACGGGACCACACCGGTCGACGCGTCGGCGCCGGGGTGAATCAGCGCGAAGCGCGCGACGAACACCCACACCATGCGGATCGCGATGACGCCGACGAGTGTCGCGGCGCAGACGGCAATGATCGTCGTCGCGGGCAGAGCACTGGTCCCGACGTCGCGGAGCAGCCACGACGCTTGCAGACCGATCAACAGGAAGACGGCGTTCTCGAGGATGTAGGCGATGGTTCGCCAGTTGATTCGCTCGGCGATTCGAGACTGCGCGGACTGCAGAATGGGCGCCTTGTGCCCCAGCAGAAGCCCGGCGACGACGACGGCGAGCACACCCGACGCGTGCACCTCCTCGGCGAGGAGGTACGCGGCGAACGGGACGATGAACGAAATGGCGGTGTCGAGAACAGGATTGGTCAATCGCCGACGCAGTTTCGCGACGATCACGAAGGTCACCAGACCGATGGCCACGCCCCCGCCTGCGGCCACGAGGAAGTCCAGTCCGACCCGACCGACGTGGACCGAATGTCCGAGGGCGAAGATCGCCGTGCTCAGCGCGACCAACGCGGTGGCGTCGTTGAGCAGGGACTCCCCTTCGAGAATGGTGACGACGCGACGAGGCAGTCCGATGCGGCGGCCGATCGCAGTGGCTGCGACGGCGTCCGGAGGCGCGACGACGGCACCGATCGCCAACGCCGCCGGCCACGAGATGCCGGGGAGGAGTGCATGTACGACGGCGCCGATGCCGAAGGTCGTCGCGATCACCAGAACGATCGACAGCAGCAGGATCGACCGTCGGTTGGCATTGAAGTCGACCAACGACGATTGAATTGCCGTGGCGTACAGCAGCGGCGGCAGCAGTCCGAGAAGCACCACCTCCGGTTCGAGGTGGATCTCGGGGACTCCGGGAACGTACGACGCCGCAGCCCCCACGAGAATCAGCAGCAGGGGCGCCGGGACGTCGAGTCGTTCGGCGAGTGCCGCGACCGCGAGGACACCGATCGCGAGCACGACGAGCAGGACAGCAATCTCCATGAGGAGATTGTGCTCCCGGCGTCGTCGTCCGTCAGACGCGGTCCAGGCGCTGCACGTAGTGCAGTGGTGGGTCGATCGGATTGTCCGCGTCGAGCTGCGCTTCGCCGATACGGCGAAACCCGGCCTTCTCCAACGCTCGCCACGACTGACGGTTGCCCGCGACGACCGGAACGATGATGCTGTTCGACGAGGGATAGGCCCGGAAGGTGTCCTCCGCGAACGCCGCGATCAGTCGCGTTCCTCGGCCTCGATGGATCTCGGACACCTCACCGATGAGGTAGTCGATCGTGGTGGCCTCGGGCGGCATGTCGATGTACGCGGCGATCGCCGCGAGGTCTTCGGGGTAGTCGGCCCATCTGCAGCGTTGAACCAGCGCGAACGGCGCGCCGTCCTCGAAGGCCAGCAGATCCTGCGCAGGCTCCTCGCCGCGCGCCACGGGACCGAAGTCTCGTTCCACCGCGGCGACGGAGGAGTCCTGATTCCACCACCGCGCAACGTGGGGATGCGACAGCCACTGCCCGATCAGCGGGAAGTCCGCGTCGACGACGCGTCGGAACGTGATCACGAACCGTGACGGTAATCCGAACTCGTCGCCGACGCCATGGATTATGCGTCCGCAGGTTCAGGTGAGCTTGTTCGCGCTCTCGATGGACTCCGCCAGCTGCCGGAGCCAGTCGGCGTACTCGGCGTAGGTGTTGGGGCGCTTGTCGTCCCAGTCGAGGACCTGGCCGGCCGCTACTGCGGGCAGAGACCGGTAGATCACCGAGTCGGCGAGGATCGGTTTGCTCGCCGGGTATTCGAGGACGATGTCGGCCGGGTACTGCGGCACGTTCTCCCAGCTCACCGTCGACCACGGGCCGTCGGCTTCCGGGCCGGCGAGGGTCAGACCGAGCTCGCGCAGCAGTTTCAGTACGACGAGGTTCTCGGTGCCGATGTAGATACCGTCGGTGTCGACGTTCAGGGGCATGACCGTCAGCCCCGGCTTGGCCGACACTGCGTCCTTCACCCGTTGCTTCGCTGCCTCGAAGTCCTCACGGTCCGCCGCGATCTCGGGGCTGTCGACGTCGGCGCCGAGAGCCTCGGCGATGGATCGGTACTGGTCGAGCGACTCGTCGATCGACAGACTGACGTCGACTCCGAGAAACGGTGCCACAGCGGCGATCTGCTCGGCCTGTGCGGCGTCCCACCACGTCCAGGACTGCGGCGCAGTCTTCTTCGCGTACCCGATGATCACGTCGGGATCCAGCGCTGCAGCTGCTTCGGTGTCGAACACCGAGTCGGTGCCGATGACGGTCATCCGATCGGCTTCGGCAGTGCCGAGCGCGGATCCGTCGGCCAGTCCGAATCCGAACACACCGTCCGGGCGGATGCCGTAGTCCCATAGCGCGGCAGCACTGTACGCGTCGACGACGATTGTGTCCGGCGGTGAATCCGCCGTCACGGTGTTGCCGAATGCGGTTGTGTAGTTCCAGGATTCGGTGGATTGCGGTTCGTCCCCGGAAGTGGTCGAGCAACCGGCGGCGAGGGCGAGTACTGCCACAGCGGAGGTGGCGCGAACGATAGCTTTGTTGAACACGCAAGCAAAGCTAACCCAGCTAAGCCTTACCTAGCAAAACGGCCCGCTCGCGCCTGCCGGTCTTGCCAACCGACGAGCGCCCGGTCACCTAGAGTGAATCACGTCGGCCGAGCGCAGGTACAGGACGCAGGGAAGGACGCACCCTGGTGAAATGGTGGCTGTTCCCCGCGTTCGGCATCGTCGCCTGCGCCGTGTACCTGTCGATGCCGGCGGGCACTCCCTCGAACACGCTCTTCGTGGCCGTCTCCGTCGCGTCCGTCGCCGCAGTCGTCGTCGGCGTTGCAGTGAACCGGCCCGCATCGATGTCCGGGTGGATTCTGATCGCGATCGGGAGCGGACTCTGGGCCCTGGGTGACGCGACGGCGTTCGCTCTGGCGACGGCGGACTCGCCCCCCGCCATCACCGTCGTCGACATCATCTATCTCGCCGGATACCCCGTTCTCGCATCGGGGCTCTACCTTCTGGTCCACCGGGGCTGGCGTCGAGGCCAACTCGGTCACGTGGCCAACAGTGCCATCGTGATGATCGCGTTCGGTCTGTTGCTGTGGGTGTTCGTCGTACGTCCCGATTCGGTCGACGTGTCCACCGCCGAAGGAGTGCTGGCCGTCGCCTATCCGGCGATGGATGTGTACCTGCTCGGTCTGCTCGTTCACTTCGTCGGCGCACCGCAGTGGCGGAGCGCCTCCTATCGTCTGCTCACCGTCGCCGTACTCGTCGTGCTGGCAGCCGATCTCGCCGCCGAAGCGACCTCCACTTCGTTCGTCGGAATAGGTACGGGCGTGACCGACGCCGGGTATCTCGCCTTCTACCTCCTGGTCGGAACGGCCGCTCTGCACCCGTCGGTGTGCACTCTCGCGTCGCCGAAACCGCGACGAGGCCCGGCGGACACAGCGGCTGCCTCGTTCAGCTTCCCCACCGTCGTGGTCGTCACTGCCGCTACTCTCACCGCGCCCGCAGCCATGGCCATCCTCTTGATCCGCGGCGAACCGGTGGCGGAATGGGGCTGGGGCGTCGTGGCATGCGCCACCGTTCTCGTCGTCCTCGTGTTCATCCGCGTGTCCGAGCTGCTCCTGCTTCTGGCACGACAGACGCGTGCACTGCGCAGCGTCGCCGAGACGGACCAACTCACCGGCTTGTCCAATCGCATCGGCGTCGAGAAATGGATGTCCCACGACAGTCGCCGCGACACGCCACTGGCGTTCCTGATCATCGACGTCGACCGGTTCCACGAGATCAACGACACCTTCGGCCACGGTATCGGTGACGACGTGCTGCGCGCGGTTGCGATTCGGCTCGGCGCTTCGATCGGTCGAGTCGGCGTGATCGGTCGAGTCGGGGCCGACGAGTTCGCCGTGGTCCTGCACGCCGAGCGATCGGACGCCGTCAGTGTCGCCGGGCGCCTGCATGCGTCACTGAATCAGCCCGTTACCGTCGGCCCGGCCACGCTGCTCGTGGAAGTCAGCATCGGCATTGCCCTGTCGGCGAACAGGACTCGATCCGACGTCTCGGCCACCACCGAAGGATTGGCCAAACAGGCCTATCGCGCAACACAATACGCAAAAACAGTGCAGCCACGTATTGCCGTGTACGACAGTTCGATGGACCGCGACAACAGCGCCCAGCTGTCACTGCTCAGCGAGCTGGGAAACGCCATCGAGCAAAGACATCTCGCTATCTACTATCAAGTGCAGGTCGACCTGACGACGATGAGGGCGATCGGTGTCGAAGCCCTCCTGCGATGGAACCATCCGGAACGCGGTCTCGTCGAACCCGCGGCATTCCTTCCCGTGGCGGAGCGCACCGGCCTGATCAGACCGCTACTCGACTACGTGCTCACCGAGGTCGCCACCCAACGGCACGCATGGAGCGAAGACGGCATCGACCTGACCGTGTCGGTCAACATCTCGACCCGAAACCTGTTGGACACCACACTCGTCGAGCAGGTTGCGCGAGTACTGGACACCTCGCACCTCGACCCGTCGACACTCGCGATCGAGATCACCGAGACGTCGTCGATGACGGACCCGCCAGGGGCGATCGAAACCCTGAACCAGCTGCGTGATCTCGGCGTCACGCTCGTCATCGACGATTACGGCACCGGGTACAGCTCGCTCGCGTACCTGCAGACCCTGCCCGTGCAGCAACTGAAAATCGACAAGGTCTTCGTCGCCGACATGACATCGGTCGTCGCACACCAGGTCATCGTTCGTTCCACGATCGACCTCGCCCGGACACTCGGGCTCACCGTCGTAGCCGAGGGGGTCGAGGACGAGCAGACGCTCCTGGCGTTGAAGGAACTTCGCTGCGACCACGCTCAGGGCTTCCATCTGGGCCGTCCCGTGCCGGCCGCCGACATACCCGCGGTGGTCGCTGCACTCGAACAGAGAATCGGTGGAGAGGTGCAAACATCATGACTTTCGGCAACGGCGCCGGGGAACACATGTCCGTTCACACGGCCATCCGGTCGAGGCGTGACGTCCGCGCCGAGTTCGACGGAACGTGCATCGACGACGCCATGCTGCACCGAATTCTCGATGCCGCCCACCATGCGCCCAGCGTGGGCAACACTCAGCCGTGGGACTTCGTGGTCGTGCAGTCACCGGACACCCTTGCCGCGTTCGAGAGGCACGTTGCCGCCGAACGACTGGCGTTCGCCGAATCGCTGCCTGCGGACAGGCGCGCGACGTTCGACCCGATCCGCATCGAGGGAATCGAATCGAGCCGCACAGGGGTCGTCGTCACCTACGACCCGGAGCGCGGCGGCACACACATCCTCGGGCGCGCAACCGTCGACGACACCGGATTGTTCTCCGCGGTACTCGCCATCCAGAACCTCTGGCTCGCAGCGGTGTCGGAAAGAATTGGAGTCGGCTGGGTCTCGTTCTACCAGGAGCAGTTCCTCACCGAACTACTCGACATACCGTCCCCGGTGCGGCCCATAGCGTGGCTGTGCGTGGGACCGGTCACCGAATTCCAGGAGGTCCCCGACCTCGAGCGCTTCGGCTGGCGCCATCGCCGTCCCCTGTCCGACGCCGTTCACCACGAGCGGTTCCGGCGGCAGTAGTTCACCAGCCCCAGCTGCCCGGAATCCCCTTGAACGGGCCGACGACATCGCTGGTGATCCAGCCTTCGTAGAACCCACCTTCCTGCGGGGTGGCGCGTTCACCGTCGACCTCGCACTCCAAGCGACTGGGCGAGAACGCGAGATGCCCTGTGATGGGCAGAAATTGCTCGGTCGGAGTCTCGTAGCTCCACGCCGCGCCTTCGCTGACCGCGTCACCACAGACGACATCCCAGTACGTCGCCGCGCCCTTCCATTCGCAGTGGGTGGACCGTGCCGCCGACGGCCTCAGGGCATCTGCGGCGACGTCGTCGCGCGGGATGTACCACGTCGGGGGATGGCTCGTTTCGAGGACTCGCCACGCCTCCCTGGTCTCGGCGACGAGGATTCCCCCGAACCTGACGGTGATCAATCGGTTCGAATGCTCCAGACGCGGAGGGCGAGGGTAGTCCCACACCGACTCCTGCCCGGGGCCTGGCTGTAGCGGCGTCACGTCGGTCATCCTCTCGATGGTGCCACGGACTGCGCCGGTCCATCGGAGCTCACTGCCTCGTGCCTGCTCAGGGCGCATCGACCGGGTAGAGATCCTCGACGCGGTCGTCGTCGAGAACCCATCGGTCCACGTCGACGAGCGGATCGACGTCTGTGCTCTCCGGCTGTACTCGTTGCGCGGGCCGAACGGACGGCATGTCCGGAACGGTCTCGACGATAGGTCCGGTCGGCCGGGTGATCTCGCGACGGTCTTCGATGCCGGCACCGGTTTCGACGGCCTCGGGCGTGAGGGCGTCGGGTGTGGGGGCGTCGGGTGTGGGGGCGTCGGGAATCTGGTCGACCGTCACCACGGTGCCCGACGGCACCCTGACCAGAATGCCCAGGCCGTGGGTGGCGGCGAGCAAGCTGACCGGCGCAACGGTGGCGATGGTCGCCGACAGCGCCGGATGCAATGTGCCTGCACCGGAAATGAAGGCGTGCATGGCGTTTGCCCCGATGCTGACGAGAGCGGCCGTGACCAACACCGCCCAGAAGAAGCGTCGACCACTGCGTTGATCCTCGAACTGGGCGAGAGCGATCACCGAAATGGTGGCCTGCAGAATCGTGCCGTCCACGATGACGGGCCACAGCCAGGACAGGCTCCGTGGAACACCCGCCATGGTCGCCAGGTCCCACAGCGCAGCGAAACTGAGAACGAACGACGCAATACCGATGACGGTGGTGATGACGACCGCACTAGCCAGCGTCGCCCGCAGGACCTTGTTCATGACTCGACATCCTGCACCTGCCCACCGACAGAAAGCCTCGCCCCTCAAGCTCCGACGGCCGCTGCGTATCCGACGACGCCCGCCATACAGGTGAGCATGCACACGACGAGGGTGCCGACGGCGAACGGCCACGCAGCGCGTCCGCGAGCCAGGCGAACGAGAGTCGTCACCAGGCCCGCGACGCCGACGAGCCCCGCCGCCCCCAGTGTTGCTCCGACGGCGGTGACCGCCCCGTCGGCACTGCACGTCTCCGGAGGGCAGTGATCGAGAAACGCCAGCGAAAACACCCCGACCAGCAATGCCACCCCGCCGAGCATCACCGTGAACACGAGAGCAGTCACCGAGACGGCGACGTCCCATCCCTTCACCCGAGGCGGCAACGGAGTTCGATCCACGTCGGTGAGACTAGGCCACCAGGAGTGGAGCCTGCAGAAACGACCCGTCAGACCAGGAGCGGGGCATGCAGGAACGACCAGATCAGGCCAGGAGCGGAGCCTGCAGAAACGACCCGTTAGGCGAAGCGTGCTTCGGCGCGGTAGTAGTCGGCGCGATCGTGCGCGGACATTCCGCCCCACACTCCGTACGGTTCGTTCACCGACAGCGCGTGCGTTCGGCATCGGAGGAGCACCGGACACGTCGAGCAGATGTCCTTCGCCTTGCGCTCGCGTTGCGCGCGAGCGCGTCCACGCTCCCCCTCCGGGTGGTAGAACACCGACGAGTCGTACCCACGACACCGACCGTGCAACTGCCACTCCCACACATCTGCGGTCGGTACCGGCAACTCCACCGGCCTGGACGGCGCACCTCTCACCATCGGTGTCTCCTCTTCGGACGCTCGTGCGACAAGGCTCGTGACCTGTCCGCGCGGATGATGTAGTCGTGAACTAGTTCACTTTCTCGCATTCACCATATTTTTGGCAAGAAAGTCGTTCATTCGTATGCTTAAAAACCAGCACCGCTGCTTCATACCTCGCTCCTCCGCCGAACCGAACGTGACGTTCGGTCACTTGAAGTGAGCGAATGTGCCGTTCGGTCACTTGGAGTGACCGAACGGTTCATTCGGTCCGAAGATAGGTCTCGAGTTCGGCGATGATCGAGGCGGCGATGTCTGCGGGTGGTGGGCCGACGTCGATGACGATGGCGGGTTCGTCGGGGTCGATGGGTTCGAGGGTGGACATCTGGGTGTCGAGGAGGCCGCTGGGCATGAAGTGGTTCATGCGGGCGTTGAGTCTGCCGCTGATGCGTTCGCGGGAGCCTGCGAGGTGAACGAAGACGACGTTGCCCTCCGAGCCTCGGCGGAGGATGTCGCGGTAGCTGCGTTTGAGTGCCGAGCACGTGACGATTCCTGGCTCACCTGCTTCTGCGTGCGCTCGGATCCAGTCCGCGATGGTCTCGAGCCACGGCCATCGGTCTTCGTCGGTGAGTGGGTGGCCCGAGGCCATTTTCGCGACGTTGGCGTCGGGGTGCAGGTCGTCGCCCTCCTGCAGGTCCCATTTGAGTGCTCCGGCGAGAATGCCTGCGACGGTGGACTTTCCGGATCCGGATACGCCCATGATCACCAGTACCGGGTGCGTTGTCATGTCAGATCACCACACTCAACGCCAGGACACCGGCCAGGCCTGTCACCGAGATCACGCACTCCATCACGCTCCATGTCTTCAGATTCTGCACGACGGAGGTACCCAGATATTCCTTGACCAACCAGAATCCGGCGTCGTTGACGTGCGACAGGAAGAGTGAGCCTGCGCCGATGGCCAGGACCATCAGGGAGACGTGGGTCGAGGACAGTTCTGCTGCAACAGGAGCCAGGATTCCCGACGCGGTCACCGTGGCCACGGTTGCCGAACCGGTCGCGACGCGAATCAGTACCGCAACCAACCAGGCGAGGAAGAGAACGGGGAGGCTGCTGGATTTGATGGCGTCGGCGATGACGTCGGCGATTCCGGTGTCGATGAGTACTTGCTTGAAACCGCCTCCGGCGCCGACGATCAGGAGGATTCCGGCGATCGGGGGCAGTGAGCTCTCGACGGATTTCGCGATCGCGGGCCGGTCCATTCCACCTCCGCGGCCGAGGAGGAAGATTCCGGCGAGGACGGCGATTCCCAGCGCGACCACGGGTGTGCCGAGGAAGTCGAGCAGACCCTTCAGTGGTGAACTCGATTCTGCGGCAATGACATCGGCCGCTGCCTTGCCGAGCATGAGGACCACGGGCAGCAGGATCGCAGCAAGGGTCGCCGCAAATGTCGGGCGTCGGCGCGATTCCTCGTTCTCGGATGTTTCGAACAGGGCGGGAACCGGCACATCGACCCACTTGGACGCGAGCTTGCCGAACAGCGGTCCGGCGACGACGACCGTCGGGATCGCGACGATCACTCCGAGACCGAGCGTGAGTCCGAGGTTGGCGTCCAGAGCGGAGACGGCGACGAGCGGGCCCGGGTGCGGTGGCACGAGACCGTGCATCGCGGACAGTCCAGCCAGCGTCGGGATGGCGATTCGAATCAGAGGCTGACCGGACCGCCGGGCCACCAGGATGATCACCGGCATCAGCAGGACGAGGCCGATCTCGAAGAACATAGGAAGCCCGATCACGGCGCCGACGAGCGCCATCGTCCACGGAAGGAGCGCGGGCGAGGATTTCCCGACGAGTGTGTCGACCACGCGGTCCGCTCCGCCGGAATCGGCGAGCAGTTTTCCGAACATCGCGCCGAAGCCGATGAGGATGCCGACGCTGCCCATCGTCGATCCGAAGCCCTCGACGAACGCTGCGACCGAATCGGCTGCACCGAGTTCGGCGGCGATTCCGACTCCGACGGCTCCGATGGTCAGGGAGACGAACGGGTGGAGTTTGAGCCAGGTGATGAGACCGATGATGACCGCGACGCCGACGATCGCGGACAGGATGAGTCGAGCGTCCGACGCGGTGGCGCCGTCGGCGGCCTGAGCAAGTGTCGTGAGCATGGGCATTTACCTTTTCGGTGAGGTGGTCGGCACCTCCCCCGGGAGGTGACTCGGCTCACTATGCCCAAAAGTACGACGAATGACAAGACCTCGGCCGATTTGTACTACAAATAGCTAGACGGGCACCACTCGCTGCAGGAACGCGATCTGATCCGCGACGACGCGCTCGAAGGCGTCGCCGACGTAGATGGCGAAGTGCCCGTCGGGATAGCTCATGACCTCGCCGCGCGGCGCGCGTGCAGCGTGCCGGAGAGTTGCTTTCGCCGGGGCGACGGTGTCCGTCTCGCACACCGTGAACAGGATCGGACACGTGACGTTCGACGCATGACGCCCCGGTCGTCGCAGTGGGATGTCCAGCCCGACCCTGGCGAGAACCTCGTTGCGGAACGACGCCCCGCTGGGAAGGAGCGCCAGGTAACCGTCGAGCGCATCCTCGGACGACATCAGCGCCGTCGCGCCCGGCTTGCCGGCGAGCGGGATCGTTCGGGGTGCTCGGCCGAGCGCAGAACCGAGCTTGTCGCGCAGAGCGCGAGCAGTAACACGCACCGCGACCAGTGGATTCGTCGCAAGCGCCGATGCAATGCCGTCGGTGAAGGGGCACTGGGAGATCACCGCATCGACGTGACCGTCCCGCGCCGCCGCGACGATCACGTGCCCGCCGCCGAACGACGTGCCCCAGAGCACGATCTTCTCGGCCCGGGTGCGGGCGAACGCGATGGCGGCGGCCCAGTCTTCCAACTGTTCGTCGATGTCGAGGAGCTGACGTGGCTCGCCGTCGCTGCCGCCGAAGTGCCGGTAGTCGAACACCAGGCACGAATATCCCTGGGCCGCGAACATCTCCGCGAAGGCGTCGAGTCTCATCTCCTTGACGCCGCCGAGGCCGTGCCCCATGACCACCACCGGTGCACCGGCAGCCCCCTGGTAGAACCAGGCGGCGCACTCGATACCCCCGGACGGAAAACGCACGTCGACTCTGTCTGCAGTCATTGGACATCCCTCCCGCCCGTCACAGTAGCGGGAAGAGAACCCGGCGCACACGTGGCACGATCGAGAAGTGGTAGCCGAATCCTTGCAGTTGCACGTCACCGTCCTGGAGAAACTGGGACGCGACATCGTCGACGGAACGATCGTCCCGGGTACCCGGATTTCCGCCGACGACGTGGCTGCCCGCTTCGAGGTCTCGCGGACCGTGGTGCGCGAGGTCGTCCGCGTGCTCGAGTCGCTCGGGCTCCTGACCGTCAGACGCAAGGTAGGCATCACCGTGCAGGAGTCGACGGCGTGGAACGCGCTCGATCCGCTGGTGATCCGGTGGCAACTGGCCGGCCCCGATCGCGCGAAGCAGCTGATCGTTCTCAGTGAACTTCGTTCCGGCATAGAGCCTTTGGCTGCTCGCCTCGCCGCTGATCGTGCGACCCCGCAGCAGTGCGGCCAGCTGACCGCGGCGGTGATCGGCATGTCGGCCACCTCTCGCGCCGCGAATTCCGACGCCTACCTCGCTCACGACTCCGATTTTCACCGCACGTTGCTCGCGGCGTCGGGCAATCCGATGTTGCGCTCGATGTCGGAGATCGTCGTCGAGGTACTCGCCGGTCGGACACGGCACGCGTTGATGCCGCACCAGGCCGACCCGGAAGCGATTCGTCTCCACGGCGTCGTCGCGTCGTCGATCCAGGCCGGGGACGCGGCCGCCGCGGAGCAGGCCATGCTCGAGATCGTCACCGAGTCCGCCGCCGCGATGTCCGAGACTGCACGGGGTGAGTGACACGATGCCCACTGATCGACACACCGGCCGAGGCCGTGACGAGTCACCGCGATCCGCGGGCGCCCTGGTGGACGAGGTCCTCGGTTCCGAGGCGCAGCGTGAACGTCGCCGACGAATCCTGGACTCGACTCTCGCGCTGGCATCGAAGGGCGGGTACGACGCGGTGCAGATGCGTGCGGTCGCCGAACGTGCCGACGTGGCTGTCGGAACGTTGTACCGCTATTTCCCGTCGAAAGTGCATCTGCTCGTCTCCGCGCTTGCCCGCGAGTTCGAGAAGATCGCCGCGAAACGCACGTTCCCGTCCGGCCGGACGCCGCGGGAACGCATGCATCTGGTCCTGAGTCAGATCACACGTGCGATGCAGCGTGATCCGTTGCTCACCGAAGCGATGACCCGAGCATTCATGTCGGCCGACGCCTCCGCGGCCGCCGAGGTCGATCATGTGGGTCGATTGATGGACCGAATGTTCGCCGAGGCGATGAGCGACGGTGAGCCGACACAGTTGCAGCTCAACATCGCTCGTGTCGTCAGCGACGTCTGGTTGTCCAATCTGGTGGCGTGGTTGACGCGGCGATCGTCGGCGAACGATGTTGCGATGAGGCTGGAATTGACCGTCGACCTGCTCCTCGGAAACGCCGAAGCGTCGATGTGACGTGAGGGGACCGGTGAGCCGGTTCCGCGGCTATCGCATAGATTCATTCGAGTGACTGCTCTGGAACTGCCACTGGAACTCCGACGCGCTCTCATCGGCGTCGCCCGGACCCCTCGCCTCCTCGTCACCTCGGACTACGACGGCACGATGGCTCCCATCGTGTCCGATCCGCTGAAGGCGTTTCCCCACGCAGAGGCCGTCAGCGCCATGCGCGGGCTCGCGACGCTCGCCGGTACCACCGCGGCGGTCATCTCCGGCCGCGCACTACGTGACCTGGCAACACTGTCCCGGTTGCCCGCCGAAGTTCAGCTCGTCGGAAGCCACGGCAGTGAGTTCGACATCGGTTTCATCCACGCGATCGACGACAAGGCCAAGAAGCTGCTCGGTGACATCTCCGCCGAGATGGAGTCGATCGCCGGCCGATTCCCCGGCGTCGGAGTGGAGGTCAAGCCGGCGAGCGCTGCGCTGCACGTACGCAACGCCGAGCCCGTCGACGCGGAACGGGCGTTGAACGCCGTGCGCGAGGGCGTCGCCCGCCGTGACGGAGTGCAGGTCACCGAAGGCAAGTCGGTGATCGAACTCGCTGTCATCGTCACCGACAAGGGCGTCGCCCTGGACATCCTCCGGCACCAGGAAGGCGCGACCGCAGCGGTCTTCTTCGGCGACGACGTCACCGACGAGAAGGCCTTCGCTCGCCTCCACGGTCCGGACATCGGCGTCAAGGTCGGTGCAGGCGACAGTTCGGCCGAGTTCCGGATCGACTCCACGCAGCAGGTTGCGCTGGCCTTGGCGTTCTTGCTCGAGGAACGACGCCAGTGGCTCTCGGGAGCCGACGCGCCTCGTATCGAACGGCTGACGATGCTGGCCAGCCCCAACGCCGTCGCCCTGGTGACTCCCGACGCGGACCTCACCTGGCTGTGCCATCCGGAGCCCGATGCCGCTGCCGTCTTCGCGCACCTTCTCGGCGGCGACGAAGCGGGCCATTTCAGCGTCGGCCCGACGCGTACGGCTCTACCGCTGAGCCAGCAGTACGTCGACGGCACGATGACCGTGCAGACCAAGTGGTCGAGCCTCCAGGTCACCGACTACCTTCCGCACGACGTGCCCACCGGTCAGACGTGTGTGACACGCGTGATCACCGGAAAAGCCGCGGCGGTCGTGACGTTTGCGCCTCGCCCCGAGTTCGGCAAGGTCCGAGTGCAACTCGAACCCGAGGCCGACGGCCTCCGCATTCACGGCACGGCCGACCCGATGGTCTTGCGAAGCCCCGGAGTGCGGTGGAACGTCGTGTCCGACGGCACCCAGCAAACCGCTCATGCCGAGGTGGATCCGTCGAGCGGCCCGGTCGTTCTCGAATTGCGTTTGGGAACAGAGGATCTCGGACCGTCGGAAGTACCCGAGGTCGAGCGACGTCGGCAGGCCGAGGCGTACTGGAAGGAGTGGGTCGACGGACTGGCTCTTCCGCCGCTCAAACGAGATCTGATGAAGCGATCCGCCCTGACACTGCGCGGCCTCGTTCACGCGGAGTCGGGTTCCATCATGGCGGCCGCCACCACGTCACTGCCCGAGGAAATCGGCGGCGTCAGGAACTGGGACTACCGCTACTGCTGGCTACGCGACGCCGCCCTCACCGCCTCGGCGCTGGTCAACGTCGGTTCCACCGCCGAGGCGGAAAGCTACCTGTCCTGGATTCACGGTGTGCTGCAATCGGTTCCGGGACCGGAACGTCTGCATCCGCTGTACACCATCTGGGGTCTGGGACTGCCACCGGAAGCCGTCATCGACGAACTACCCGGGTACGCCGGCTCGCGGCCGGTGCGCGTCGGAAACGCCGCGAACCAGCAGGTTCAGCTCGACGTCTTCGGGCCGATCGTCGACCTCATCTCGTCGCTCGCGCACGCGCGTCAGGCGACAGGGCTGGAAGGGAAAGAGGCCCTGTCCGAGGACGATTGGTCGCTGGTCCGGTCCATGGTGGAGGCCGTGATGCGGCGGTGGACCGAACCCGATCACGGTATCTGGGAGATCCGCGGCAATCCTCGCCACCACGTCTACTCGAAAGTCATGGGCTGGTTGACGGTGGACCGGGCGCTGACCCTCGCCGCGAGCTTCGGCCGCACTGCCGAACCAACGTGGGAGACACTGCGTTCGACGATTCGCGCCGAGGTTCTCGAGCAGGGGTGGAACGACGAGGTCCAGTCCTACACCGCGGCGTACGACGGCACGGACCTCGACGCCGCCACGCTGCACATCGGCCTGTCCGGCCTGATCGATCCCTCGGACCCGCGGTTCGCCGCAACCGTCACCGCTACCGAAGCCGAACTGCGCAGTGGATCGACCGTCTACCGGTACCACCACGACGACGGTTTGCCCGGCGGCGAAGGCGGGTTCCACCTCTGTGCAGCCTGGCTCGTCGAGGCTTACCTGCTCGTCGGGCAGCGCGCCGAAGCGGAAGCCCTGTTCGCGCAGCTGGTCAGCGCGGCAGGACCCACCGGACTGCTCAGCGAGGAATACGATCCGGTCGCGGAGCGGTCACTGGGTAACCACCCGCAGGCCTACAGCCACCTCGGACTGCTCAGGTGCGCGGCGTTGCTCAGCTGAACACCCCCGCCGCTCACGCGGTGGGGGGAGCACCCGCAGTACGTCCCTTGACCAATTCGGTCGGCAGGAATTCGGCGGTCACGACGCCGGAGCGCGCGGTCGACGTCAGCAATGTGCCTGCGCGTCGACCCTTCTCCTCGGCGTCCTGACGAACCGTCGTCACGTTCTCTCGGATGGCGTCCTCGACGCCGTCGAATCCGGTGACGGTGAGTTCGCCGGGGACGTCGATGCCGGTGACCTTCGCGAAGTTCAGCGCTCCCAGTGCAAGGACGTCGGTGGTGCACAGCAGCGCGGTGGTGTCTCGATTCGCTTGCAGCGCTTGGGCTGCCGCCGAGTGGCCGGAACGTCGTGTGTGCTCGAAACGTTCGACGACGGTCAGAGCGTCCGGGTCGAGTCCGGCTTCCCGCATCGCGTCCTGGACTCCGGCGATACGCTCACGCTGGACGTGGAAGTGACTGTTGGCCAGCCGCACCGGGGGTACGACGCCGTCGCGTCGGTCCCGTCCGAGGCGCATGCACAGCACCGCGATGTGCTTGTGCCCGAGGGCGATGACCTGGTCGGCGATGAGTTTCATCGCGGCGCGGTCGTCGATGGCGACCAGTGCGGCTTCGGGGACGCCTCGTGGTTGGTCGCAGATGACGATGGGCAGGTGCCGTTCGCGGACGGCCAGGAGATAGGGGTCGTCGTCGGCGACGGAGTAGACGACGAAGGCGTCGACCCCTGCCTGTTGGACGACAGCCGCGGCGGCGGTGTCGTCTCGGTCCGGGCCTGCGGGAATCAGCAGCAGGCCTTGCCCGGCGGCTTCGCACGATTCCGCGAGGCCGGCGAGGAACGCCATGGCGGCCGGGTCGCGGAACGAGTAGCTCAGCGCCTCGGTAAGAACCAGACCGACAGCCCCGGCTTTCCGGGTACGCAGCGACCGTGCCACGGGATCGGGCCCGGCGTATCCGCGACGTTTGGCTGCCATCAGCACGCGTTCCCGCAGCTCAGGTGACAGTTGATCGGGGCGGTTGTAGGCGTTCGACACCGTGGTGCGTGACACCTTCAGTTCGGCGGCGATGGACGCCAATGTGGCCGGGCGACGCGGCTCCCTCGACCTGGACATACTCGGACGTTAGTCGCATACCGGGTCGCAGCGAAAATCGGGCCGTGTTTGCCCGATTCGATCGCTGACGTGCGCGAAGCTAGAATACAACGGTAACCGTTTCCAATTGCATCTGATTCTTCACTCCGAAGGAGTGCCCCCATGCGTCGCACCGCCACCACCCTCGTCGGCCTGTCCTGTGCAGCGGCCCTCGCGCTCAGCGCCTGCAGCTCCGACACGCAGTCCACCGCCTCCACCGACTCCGCCCCCGCGACCGCCGTCGACGGCCCCGTCACCATCGTGGCGTCGACCAACGTGTGGGGCAGCGTCGCCGAAGCCGTCGCAGGCGACCTCGCCACCGTCGACTCCATCATCGCGGACCCGTCGGCCGATCCCCACTCCTACGAGGCGTCCCCCGGTGACGCAGCCAAGGTCGCCGAGGCCTCCCTGGTCGTCTACAACGGCGGCGGATACGACGAATTCATCGACGACATCCTGTCCTCCGAGGGCAAGAACGTCCCGAGCGTCAACGCCTTCGACCTCCTCGGAGAAGAACACGGTCACGAAGGCGAGGGCACCCACGAGGACGAGCCCGCCGCCGGAGAGGCTGCCACCGAGGACGAGCACGGCCACAGCCACGGCGAGGTCAACGAGCACGTCTGGTACAACGCCGAAGTCGCCGCTGCCACAGCAGAATCCATCGCCGAGAAGCTCGGACAGCTGGATCCGGACAACGCGGCGCAGTACACCGCGAACGCCGAGTCGTTCCACGAGCAGGTCCACGCCATCACCGACGTGACCGCGAAGATCGCGGCCGATCACCCCAATGCACCTGTCGCACAGACCGAACCGATCGCGCACTACCTGATCGAGGAGTCGAGCCTCGACGATCGCACACCGGAGGACTTCAAGGACGCCATCGAGGAGGGCAACGACCCGTCCCCCGCGTCCATCGCCGCGACACGTGATCTCTTCACCTCGAACAGCGTCGACGTTCTGATCTACAACATCCAGACCCAGGACGCAGTCACCCAGGACATCCGTTCCACGGCCGAGGCCGCGAACATTCCTGTCGTCGAGGTCACCGAGACCTTGCCGGAAGGCCAGACGTACATCCAGTGGCAGACCAAGGCTGCCGAGGATCTGCAAGCCGCACTCAGTGCATCCTGAGTGGGCCTGACCACCCAGGTGCTGGAAAGCTGTAACCCATGTCTGCTGTAGAACTGCGCGACGCCGAGCTGTCGTTCGGTGACCGCACGTTGTGGCAGAACCTCGACCTCGAGGTCGAGCCAGGAGAATTCGTGGCGATCCTCGGCCCCAACGGGTCGGGGAAAACCTCCCTGCTCAAGGTGTTGCTAGGCCAGAACCAGCTGACGTCGGGCACGGCGACCATCGGCGGCTCACCCGTCCGGCGGGGCCAGTCCGGCGTCGGATACGTCCCCCAGCAACGCAGCATCGACGACGGCCTGCCGCTCCGCGGACGAGACCTCGTCGGGCTCGGCTGGGACGGGCACAAGTGGGGCCTCGGTTTCCGCGGAATGCGTGAGCGCAAGCGCATCGTCCAGGCCGCCATCGACCAGGTCGACGCGAACGCGTTCGCCGGAGCACCCGTCGGAACGATGTCCGGTGGCGAGCAGCAACGGCTCCGCATCGCGCAGGCACTCGTCGGCGATCCGTCGGTGCTGCTGTGCGACGAGCCACTGCTCAGCCTCGACCTCGCCAACCAACGCCTCGTGTCCGAACTGATCGATCGCCGACGCCGCGAGCACGACACCGCCGTCCTGTTCGTCACCCACGAGATCAACCCGATCCTCCCCCTCGTCGATCGAATCGTCTACATCGTCGACGGCAAGTTCCGCATCGGATCGCCGTCGACGGTCATGACCACCGAAGTTCTCTCCGAGCTCTACGGGACCGAGGTCGAGGTCCTCCGAGTCCGCGGACGCCTCGTCGTCGTCGGAACCGGCGACTCCATCGACGCACTCGGCACCGCAGGTGCGCACCACCCCCCGACCGAGGACGTCTCATGAACGAGAAAGTCGTCGACGCCTTCTCCAAGATGCTCGATTTCAGTTCCACCGCCAACCTGCTCGGATACGACTTCGTCCAGCAAGCGCTCATCGCCGCCGCGATCCTCGGACTCCTCGCCGGAGCACTGGGACCACTCATCGTCAGCAGACAATGGGCGTTCGCCGTCCACGGCTCGAGCGAACTGTCCTTGACGGGCGCATCGGCGGCACTGCTGGTGGGCATCACCGTCGGGCTCGGTGCCATCGTGGGATCCGTCGTCGCCGCCGTGATGTTCGCGCTACTGGGATCCAAGGCACGCGACCGCGACTCCGTCATCGGCGTCATCATGTCCTTCGGTCTCGGATTGTCGGTCCTCTTCATCTGGCTCTACCCAGGACGAACCGGAACGAGCTTCTCGCTCCTCATCGGCCAGATCGTCGGCGTCGGGCAGAGCGGCCTGCAGTTGCTGCTGATCTGCGCCGTCGTCGTGCTGATCGTGTTGGCCGTCGTCTACCGCCCGTTGCTGTTCGCCAGCACCGACCCGGAGGTCGCCCTGGCCCGTGGCGTCCCGGTGCGCGCACTGTCGGTCGTGTTCGCGGTGCTCGTCGGTGTTGCCTGCGCTCTGGGCGTCCAGATCGTCGGAGCACTCCTGGTGCTGTCGCTGCTGATCACGCCCGCCGCCGCCGCTGCCCGCGTCACCGCGAGCCCGCTGAAGGCGACGATCCTGTCGATCGTGTTCGCCGAGACCGCAGCAGTGGGCGGAATCCTGCTGTCGCTCGCTCCCGGCGTTCCCGTCTCGACGTTCGTCACCACCATCTCGTTCGTCATCTACCTCGTCTGCCGGGTCGTCGGCTCGCGGAGGAAGTCCAACTCGGGGCGCGTGCTCGTCTGATCCGGTTTCACCGGTCCTGAGTGCACACGAATCGCCTCCTGGGGTCACATCCGGCCCTCCGGACCCGACTTGTGTGCACTGGGGTCGCCCGCGCACCTCGGAGCGAATGTGCCGTTCGGTCACCTCGGGCCGCATAGAATCGTCGACGATGCCTTCCATCGATTTGAATTCCGACCTCGGCGAAAGCTTCGGCACGTGGAAGCTCGGCGACGACGACGCCATGCTGACCCTCGTCACGAGCGCGAATGTCGCGTGCGGGTTTCACGCGGGTGATCCGACGACGATTCTGGCGACGTGCCGGGCTGCTGTCGACAATGCAGTTCGTATCGGCGCTCAGGTCGGGTATCGCGATCTCGCGGGCTTCGGCAGGCGTTTCGTCGACATGGAACCGGCCGACCTGACTGCGGACGTGCTGTATCAGATCGGCGCCCTGGACGGTCTCGCTCGTGCCGCGGGTTCCGCTGTCTCGTACGTCAAGCCGCACGGTGCGCTGTACAACGCGATCGTCGGCCATCGCGAGCAGGCCCGCGCCGTCGTCGATGCCGTCCGCACCTACGATCCCGCGCTTCCGGTTCTGGGGCTTCCCGGCTCGGTGTTCCTCGAGGAAGCGAGCCAGGCCGGCCTTCGTACGGTGAGCGAAGCGTTCGCGGACCGCGCCTACACACCGGCGGGAGAACTGGTGTCCCGGCGGGAAGCCGATTCGGTCCTGTCCGATCCCACCGAGGTGGCGAGGCGAGCTCTGCGCCTGGTGCAGGAGGGCACGATCGAAGCGATCGACGGGTCGACCGTACGGATCGACGCGGAATCGGTGTGCGTCCACGGGGACTCTCCCGGCGCCGTCGAGATGGCCGTGGCCGTACAGAACATACTGTCCGACAACGACATCGACATCACCGCGTTCGTCTGATGTTCGTCCGCGACGCCGGAGACCGGGCAGTGCTCGTCGAATACGCAGATCTCGCCGACGCCATGGCGAACTACCGGTCGTTGGCGGCATCGCGGATCGACTCGGTGGTCGACCTCGTCCCGGCCACACGGACAGTTCTGGTTCGGCACAACGGAAATCGAGACGCCGTACTCGCCTGGGTTCGCAGCACCGAACCGTCCGCGCAGGAAGTCGAGGACGACACCGACACCGTCGTCGTAGCCGTCACCTACGACGGTGAGGACCTGAGCGACGTCGCCGAGGCCACCGGCCTGACGGTCGCCGAGGTCGTCCGGGCGCACACCGAGCAGACGTGGACGGTCGCATTCGGCGGCTTCGCACCGGGATTCGGCTATCTCGTCGGTCAGGACGACCGCTTGACCGTGCCACGGAGAACAACACCGCGTACGACGGTGCCCGCCGGGTCCGTCGGGCTCGCCGGTCAATTCTCCGGAGTGTATCCACGCAGTTCACCGGGTGGTTGGCAGCTCATCGGCCGGACCGATGCCGTGCTGTGGGACGTGGAACGTGATCCACCTGCACTGCTCCGGCCGGGCGTCACAGTTCGGTTCGAACAACGATGAAATCCCTCGAGGTTCTCACCCCGGGCCCCCTGTGCACCGTCCAGGACCGCGGTCGTCCCGGGCATTCCGGGATCGGCGTCGGTTGGTCGGGCGCCGCGGACCGGGCTGCACACGACGCCGCGAATCGACTCGTCGGAAACACCGTCGACGCCGCAACCCTCGAAGCGACCTTCGGTGGCCTCCGCGTTCGGGCGCGTGGACAGGTGGTCGTCGCCGTCGTCGGTGCGGAGTGCCCGGTGACGGTCGGCGGCATCGCCGACGGCATGGAGTGCACGCTGATTCTGAACGACGGCGACGAATTGAGCCTGGGCACACCGACGTCGGGCCTTCGAACCTATCTGGCCGTGCGCGGCGGCGTCGACGTCCCGAAGGTTCTGGGCAGCCGGTCGACGGACACGATGTCCGGCCTGGGACCCCCGCCGCTCGAGGCAGGCACCATCCTCGCGATCGGCGACGACGTATCCGATTGGCCCGCAACAGAACTGGCGCCGCAAGTCACATCATCCGGGCCGATCGGGATCGTGCCGGGTCCACGTGCGGACTGGTTCGACAATCCGTCGGCACTGTTCGAGCAGGAATGGACCGTCACCGCCGACGCCGATCGTGTCGGCGTACGTCTCGAAAGCGCCACCGCACTGGTGCGCACCGACTCCACTGAACTGCCCAGCGAGGGAATGGTGATCGGAGCTCTACAGGTGCCTCCGGACGGCAAACCCGTCGTCTTCCTGGCCGACCACCCCGTCACCGGCGGTTACCCGGTGATCGGCGTGGTGCGCGACGCCGACCTATCGCGGCTGGGGCAGCTACGGCCGGGCGACTCGGTGCGCTTCGGTCCTCGATAGATGCCTCGGCCTGCGCGTCACTTCGACGCAGCAGCCGCCAACTCGGGGACGAGCGCGTCGATCGCGAACGGCAGACTCAGGACGCTGCCCCATGTGAGGGCGCCGGAGACGATGGGGTCGTCGACGAAAACGTCCCGTCCGTCCTTGGCCACGTTCAGCACCTGATACGTGGGTGTCGCTCTGATTCGGTCGCTCGTGCCTTCGGTGCCCCCGGTGTTCCACACCAGAACGTCGAGTTCGAGCATCCCGAGTTGTTCCGTGCTGATCTCGAATGCATCGAGATCCCCTGCAAGGTCCGTGATCTGCTGCGGGATGACGAATCCGAGCGAAGTGAGCAGGCGGGACCGCTGATCGTTGGGTGACCGCACCCAGAACGAACCGGGCTCACCCGATTCGACCACCGCTACTGTCTTTCCTTCGAATTCGGGGTGGGCCTCGCGCTGCTCGCCGAGTTCGGCGTCGACGCTCCGGACGAGCTCTGCAGCTCTGTCGGCCTCGCCCAGCGTGTCGCCGACGAGACGCACGCTTTCCTGCCACGGCATACCGAAATCCGGATAGTCGGGCGAACCCGTCACCGTAGGTGCGATCTCCGAAAGCCTGGCGTACGCGTCGGTGCTCACGTCGATGTACTGCGCCATGATCAGGTCCGGTTCGAGCTTCGCTATGCCCTCGAAATCGATGTTGGCCGCACCGGTGAACTGGCCCCGGTTCAACACCTCGGGGTGGGCGTCGCCGAGGGCATCCTGCGCCCACGGCCACGTCGCGTCCGGATAGTCGCCGTACCAGTCGGTGACGCCGACCGGGACCTCACCGAACGCGAGCAGGGTGTCCTGATCGGAGTACCCGACCGTGACGATGCGCTCCGGGTCCACGGGTACCTCGGTGGTACCCAGCTTGTGGACGACGGATCTGGTGTCGCTCGCCGTATCGGGAGCGGACTCCGACGAACATGCGACCGATCCGAGCAACAGTCCGGCCGTCGCGACACCGGCGTACAGCCGTGACTTCTTCGACATCATTCGACACACCCTCTCTAAGGTGTGCCTAACCTACCAGCTGATTCGGAGCCGTGTGGTCAGAGCCTGCGCTGCCGTGCGATGTCGGCCAGCACGACTCCGGCCGCGACGGAGGCGTTCAAGGACTCCACCGGTCCGGCCATCGGAATGGACAGGATGGAATCGCACGTCTCGCGGACGAGACGGGACAGGCCCTTGCCCTCGGAGCCGACGACGATGGCGACGGGGCCACTGGCGTCGAAGTTGTCGAGCGTGGTGTCACCCTCGGCGTCGAGGCCGACGATGGTGACGCCCTTGGTCTGCCAATCCTTGAGCGTTCGCGTCAGGTTGGTTGCGCGGGCGACGGGCAGGCGAGCGGCGGCACCGGCGCTGGTGCGCCACGCGACGGCGGACACGCTTGCACTTCGGCGCTGCGGAATGACGACGCCGTGGCCTCCGAACGCGGCGACGGACCGGACGACGGCACCGAGGTTTCGCGGGTCGGTGATGTTGTCGAGGGCAACCAGCAGTGCGGGCTCCTGCTGAGCGCGAGCGTTGCCGATAAGGTCGTCGGGGTGTGCGTAGCGGTACGGCGGCACCTGCAGGGCCAGACCCTGATGCAGACCGTTGGCGCTCAGCTTGTCCAGGTCCGACCGCGGCACCTCGAGGATGGAGATGCCGGCGTCGGCTGCACGCTGAACGCTTTCCTTCAGTCGTTCGTCGCTGTCCGTTCCGACGGCCACCCACAGTGCTGTGGCGGGGACGCCGGCGCGGAGGCATTCGACGACGGGGTTGCGACCGAGAACGACCTCGGGACCGTCGTCGTTCTTGCGACTGGCGACGCGTCCACCACCCTGGCGAGTGCCGCCGTTCCTGCCGCCGCTGTTCTGGGCGGCTTTGTCCGCCAGCTTCGCCCTGCGCGACGCCGGATGTTTGGTCCTGGCCTCGGCCGGAGGGGTCGCGCCACGTCCTTCGAGGCCCCGGCGACGGTTGCCACCGGATCCGGCGACCTGCCCCTTCTTGGTGCCTGACTTGCGTACTGCGCCGCGCCTACTGGAATTGCCTGCCATCACTGCCCTGCTTCGTCGTTACTGCTCGTGTCCCCGACGGTCCATTCCGGCCCGCTCGGGGTATCTGTCACATCTATGCCGGCCTTGGCGAGGCGGTCGCGTATCGCGTCCGCCGTCGGCCAGTCCTTGTCGATCTTCGCCTGCGCGCGACGCTGCAACTCTGCGTCGACGAGCACACCGAGCGCACCGACGACGGCGTCGTTGTCGCTTGCCCCCGACGACCAGTGTGGGTCGAGTGGGTCCACACCGAGAATCGACAACATGGCCCGCACTTTCGAGGCCTGCTCGACGGCGCCCAGGAGGTCGCCGCTTTCGAGGGCGCTGTTGCCTGCCTTGACCGTCGCATGGACGGCAGCCAAAGCCTTGGGTACGCCGAGGTCGTCGTTCAATGCCGCGGCGAAGTCCTCGGTCCACGTCCCGAGTGGAATATCGCCCGCGCGTTCGACGGTCCGTTTGACGAATCCTTCGATGCCTCGGTACGTGACCGCCGCTGTCTGCAATGCGTTGTCCGAGTACTCGAGCATCGAGCGGTAGTGCGCGCTGCCGAGGTAGTACCGAAGCTCTTGCGGCCGAACACTTTTGAGCACGTTGGGCACCGACAGCACGTTGCCGAGCGACTTGGACATCTTCTCGCCGCCCATCGTCACCCACCCGTTGTGCAGCCAGTACCGACTGAAGCCGTCACCGGCGGCTTTGCTCTGGGCACGCTCGTTCTCGTGGTGTGGGAACACCAGATCCAGACCGCCGCAATGGATGTCGAAATCGGATCCGAGGTACGCCTCGCACATCGCGGAGCACTCGAGGTGCCAACCGGGGCGACCGCGGCCCCACGGCGTCGGCCACGACGGCTCACCGGGTTTGGCGGCCTTCCACAGCGTGAAATCGCGAGGATCCCGCTTGCCTGCGCCGACGCTTTCGCCCTGGTGGACGTCGTCGAGCTTGTGGCCGGACAGCGCGCCGTAGTCGGGGAAGCTGACAACGTCGAAGTAGACGTCACCGTCGGCAGCGTAAGCGTGACCGGATGCGATCAGTCGCTCGATCAGTTCCACCATCTGCGTGATGTGCCCGGTCGCGCGCGGTTCCGCCGACGGCGGAAGCACACCCAGTTTGTCGTACGCCCACGTGAAGGACCGCTCGAACGTCGCGGCCCACTCCCACCACGGGCGCCCCGCGTCGCGTGCCTTGTTCAGAATCTTGTCGTCGATGTCGGTGACGTTGCGAATGAAAGCGACGTCGTAGTCGTGCGCCGACAGCCAGCGACGCAGGACGTCGAACGCGACGCCGCTACGAACGTGGCCGATGTGCGGTTCACCCTGAACCGTTGCCCCACACAGGTACACCGAAGCATGGCCAGGGACCAAGGGGGAGAATTCCCGCAGGGCCCTCGTCTCGGTGTCGTATAGGTGAAGGGTCACGACCAGCAATCCTACCGGTGCATTTACTCGCTCATGACAAGTGCGGTCGCGACGGCGGCGATTCCCTCGCCGCGGCCGGTCAATCCCAAACCGTCGGTGGTGGTCGCCGATACCGACACGGGCGCCCCCAGCACCGCGGACAACACTTCCTGTGCCTCCGCGCGCCGCGGGCCGATCTTGGGCCTGTTGCCGATGATCTGTACGGCAGCGTTACCGATGGAGAACCCGTTCTCCGTCAACAATCGTCGAACCTCGGTCAGCATCGCAGCCCCGCTGACGCCGTCCCATTCCGGGCGGCCGGTGCCGAACACCGAACCCAGGTCACCGAGTCCAGCCGCGGACAGCAGTGCATCGCACAGCGCGTGCGATGCGACGTCACCGTCGGAGTGCCCGTCCAGACCGTCGGCATCGGCGAATTCGAGGCCCGCCAGCCAGCACGGTCGGCCTTTCGCGATGGGGTGGACGTCGGTACCGATCCCGACTCTCATGAGTTCTCCCGCCCGACGATGGCTTCCGCAAGAAGAAGGTCGTGCGGAGTGGTGATCTTGAAGGCAAGTGCGTCGCCGACGATGGTGTGGACGGTTTCGCCCAGACGTTCCACCAGGCCTGCGTCGTCGGTGGCGATGCTCGAAACTTCCGCGTAGGCGCGGTGCAGAAGGTCGGCGCGGAATCCCTGCGGCGTCTGTATCGCGCGCAACCCGCTGCGTTCGGGGGTGCCCAGAACCGCGCCCATGAGGTCGACGGTCTTGATGGTGTCGGCTACCGGCAGTGCGGGTACGACGGCGCGCCGGCCGGCTCGAACTTCCGCCACGACGCGCGCGATCAGCGACGGAGGGGTCAGTGCGCGGGCCGCGTCGTGGACGAGAACGATGTCCGCGCCCTCGGCTGCTTTCAGTCCGACGGCGACGGTGTCGGTGCGTTCTGCTGCACCGGCAACGACGGTGACGTCGGCGAACAGGTCACGCGTGTGCTCGACGAGTTCCTCCGGCACCATCACGACGATTCGGTCGACGGATCCTGATGCGATCAGGCCGTCGACCGAGCGTCGAAGAAGCGTGGTGCCACCGACTGTCACGAAGGCTTTGGGCAGACCCTGCTGAAGACGCAGGCCCTGCCCCGCCGCCGGAACGAGTGCGACGACGGAACCCGAGGTGGCTCCTGTCACCGTGGTGTCGCTGGTGATCAGGATGCTGCGGCGAGTACTTCGTCCAGCATGGTGTCCGCCTTGGCCTGGTCGGTTCCCTCGGCCAGAGCCAATTCTCCGACGAGGATCTGACGGGCCTTGGCCAGCATGCGCTTCTCGCCTGCGGACAATCCACGGTCCTGCTCACGCCGCCAGAGGTCACGAACGACCTCGGCAACTTTGTTGACGTCGCCCGAAGCAAGCTTCTCGAGGTTCGCCTTGTATCGACGGGACCAGTTGGTGGGCTCTTCGGTGTGCGGCGCACGAAGAACCTGGAACACCTTGTCCAGTCCTTCTTGTCCTACTACGTCGCGAACGCCGACATATTCGGCGTTGTCTGCAGGAACTCGAACGGTGAGATCGCCCTGAGCTACTTTGAGAACTAGGTACTCTTTCGGTTCACCCTTGATGGTGCGGGTTTCTATCGCTTCGATCAGCGCCGCTCCGTGATGGGGGTAAACGACGGTGTCTCCGACCTTGAAAATCATGTGTCCCGTGCCCCTTTCGATTTTCCCAGTTTACCACGCGCCCGGATCAACGGCGCAGGTCAGGGGCACGGAGCCGACGCGGCAGGGGTTGACATGGGCGCCTGGACGTGCAGTGCCGACCTCTCGAGTCGCCCCGCGGGCTCCGGTCTCGACCCCCGATTCGCATCCCTCCTCCGTGTGGCGCAGACGACACGGAGCAGCGCTTTCTCACCCCTCCGAGCATGCAATCGACACCCCGCCGACACGCCGAGAAGTCGGCAATCGGACAGCGTGTTCGCGCCCCAGCGATCCATCGCCGCGGGCTGACTACTACTCTGCCTAGTGGACCGACGAATCGGCTGAACGACGCAGCCGCCTCGCCCGCGCCATCGACACCGGCCACACCTGGAGGACGACGAAGTGACTGCGTTCATTGCTGCGACCGCGAACCCGAAGACCAGTACCAGCCTGGAGCCTGCGGTACGCCCCGGAAAGCGACTGGCAGCCGTTGTCGCCCTCGCAGCCGGCGGTGTACTCGCACTGTCCGCGTGCGGCGCAGGCCAGATCTCGCAGACGGCGACGCAGGTGTCCGCCGTCAACGGAAACTCCGCCGACATCGGTGACATCTCGCTGCGCAACGTTCACGTCGTCTACCCGCAGACCGAGGAGTACTCGATCGAGGCAGGCGGCAAGGTGGAGCTCGGATTCATCGCCGTCAACAACAGCCCTGCAAACGCAGACACTCTGACGCGCATCTCCACGACAGCGGCGTCGTCGATCACCGTCGGCGAAGAGCCGGGTGGAACCGAGATCGCACCGCTGACTGCACTCGGCGCCGGTACGCCCGTGGACAACGAGGCCACCAACCCCGACATTCCGCTTCAGTTCATCGTCGTCGAGCTCAACGGCATCGGCGAGGAAGTTCGTCCGGGCTTGACCGTTCCGATCACCTTCACCTTCGAAGACGCGGGCGACGTGGAGCTTCTCGTTCCCGTCGATGCCGGTCAGGTCCTCGAGCGCAACATCTCCGAGAAGTCCCCCGTCGAGGCGGAGCTGCACGGCGAAGCTGCGGAAGCCGAGCAGAGCGTCGTCGAGACCGAGGTCGAAGAAGGCGCGGACGGGAACAACTGATCTTCGACGCATTCGATGTCGGTGGTCACCTCTAGTCTTCTCCCGTGGCCAAACTGAAGTCCAACTACCGCTGTTCGGCCTGCCATCACACCGTCGCCAAATGGGTGGGGCGCTGCCCGGAGTGCGGTAGCTGGGGTTCGATGGACGAGGCCACGGTCCTCGCACCCGTCGCCACCCGAGCAGGCGCGTCCGGCCTCGGGGCCGGAAACACACGGTCGACGCTAGCGCCGATGATCCCGACGTCGCCCGCTGCCGCGATCACCCAGATCAGCAGCACGACGTCCCAGGCCAATTCCACCGGCATCAGCGAGTTCGACCGGGTTCTCGGTGGCGGCCTCGTTCCCGGATCCGTCGTACTTCTCGCGGGCGAGCCGGGCGTCGGAAAATCGACGCTGCTCCTCGAGGTCGTCCATCGGTGGGCACGAACGGGTGAGGACAGACGCGCCCTGTACGTCACGGGTGAGGAGTCCGCCGGGCAGGTACGTCTGCGTGCCGACCGCACCGGGGCTGTCCACGAGCGTGTGTTCCTCGCCGCCGAATCGGACCTCGCCACGGTGTTCGGGCACGTGGAGCAAGTCAAGCCCAGCCTGCTCATCGTCGACTCGGTACAGACGATGCTCGCCGCCGACGTCGACGGAGTCATCGGCGGCGTCACCCAGGTACGCGCCATCACCAGTGCATTGACCTCGCTCGCCAAGACGACCGGAGTCGCGGTACTGCTCATCGGTCACGTCACGAAGGACGGCGCGGTGGCCGGACCGAGGTCCCTCGAACACCTCGTCGACGTCGTCCTCCACTTCGAAGGCGACAAACACTCCACCCTGCGGATGATCCGAGGCGTCAAGAACCGATTCGGCGCATCCGACGAGGTCGGCTGCTTCGAACTCCGCGAGACGGGCATCGTCGGCATCTCCGACCCATCCGGGCTGTTCCTGCACCACCGGACGGAGTCCGTCGCAGGCACGGCGGTCACCGTCACCATGGACGGCAAGCGCCCCCTGCTCGCCGAACTGCAGGCACTCGTCGTCGAGACACACATGCCGTCACCGAGACGGGCCGTCAGCGGCCTCGACTCCGCCCGCGTCGCAATGATCCTCGCGGTCCTCGAGAAACACTGCGGCCTCAAGATCGCCAAGTGCGAGGTCTACGCCGCCACGGTCGGAGGTATGAAAACCACCGAACCCGCCGTGGACCTTGCCCTCGCCGCCGCCGTCGCATCCGGCGTCAACAACGTGCCACTCGATCCCGGCCTCGTCATCCTGGGCGAAGTCGGCCTCGCAGGCGAGATCCGCCGCGTGTCCGGCCTCGGCAGAAGACTCGCCGAAGCGGCACGCCTCGGCTTCACCCACGCCATCACGCCTCCACACGACGACCCGATGCCCGCCGGAATGAAAGTCAGAACAGTCACCAACCTCGCCGACGCCCTGACCTCCGTCCGTCCCCGCTCTCGCTAGTCAGCACGCAAATTCGGGTCATTCCGCGGGCTCCACTCCCGCATAATCGGGTCATTCCGCAGGCTCCACTCCCGCTCACGTAACCTCTTTCCTGCAGGACACGCACCACCCCTGCATCCGTGAACGCCGACATCGACGAGGGGATGAGCATGACCGACTCGACACGCGGCGAGCCGACGTCCCCTGTTCTCCGGGAGACCATTGCCCGCCTTGCCCCCGGCACTGCTCTCCGTGACGGGCTCGAGCGCATCCTGCGAGGCCGTACCGGCGGGTTGATCGTGCTCGGCTACGACGACGAAGTGGAAGCCATCTGCGACGGCGGATTCGAGTTGGACGTCGAGTTCGCCCCGACGAGACTGCGAGAACTGTCGAAGATGGACGGCGCCGTCGTGTTGTCGACCGACGGCAAGCGGATCGTGCGGTCCAACGTTCAGCTGGTGCCCGACCACAAGATCCCCACCGTGGAATCCGGTACGCGGCACCGCGCAGCGGAACGGACCGCGATGCAGACCGGCTACCCGGTCGTCTCCGTCAGCCAGTCGATGAGCATCGTCAGCGTCTACGTCGCCGGTATCCGGCATGTCGTCGAAGGTTCCGCGACGATTCAATCGCGCGCCAACCAGGCCGTCGCGACTCTCGAACGCTACAAAGCGCGTCTCGACGACAACACCCGGCAACTGTCGGTCGTCGAGATCGAGGATTTCGTGACCCTGCGGGACGCGTTGACCGTCGCGCAGCGGCTCGAGATGGTGCGACGCGTGTCGGTGGAGATCGAACAGAACGTTCTCGAACTCGGCACGGACGGAAGGCAATTGGCGCTGCAGCTGGAGGAGCTGCTCGGCGACAACGACATCGACCGTCAACTCGTCGTCCGGGACTACCTGGCAGGCACGGAACCTGCGGGCACGGCAGCGGTCGAGCGTGCGCTCGGCGCTCTGGACAAGCTGACCGACGTCGACCTTCTCGACCTGACGACGTTGGCGCGTGCGTTCGGCTATCCCGCGACGATCGAGGCCCTCGACACTCCGATGAGCCCGCGCGGCTACCGGGTACTGACGCGGGTACCGCGTCTGCAGTTCAGCCAGATCCACCGTCTGGTCGCATCCTTCGGCACTCTGCAGGGGCTTCTCGCGGCCACCGCCGCCGACCTGCAATCGGTCGAGGGCATCGGCGGCCTCTGGGCCCGGCACATCCGAGAAGGCCTGTCGCGCCTGGCCGAATCGTCCATCGCGGGGCCGTTCGACTGACGTCTAGGTGGTGATGTTGAACGGTTCCGGCGAGCTGCGCAGTTCACCGAGCTGGGCGATCACCTTGTAGGAACCGGCGCCGACGGGGACGCGTTCTTCACCGCAACCGGGAACCGAGTTGGTTCCCGACCACTTGACCGTGAACCCTGCCTGCTCACCCGGCTTGAAGGACCGCAGGTCCGACTGGGCGTCCGGGAAGCAGTCGGTGTTGGACCAGATTCGCTGATCGTCGAGGGTGAACACCAGAGCCTGCTGCAGACCGGCACCGACGTCACGTTGGCATTCCGTCGAGCTGATGTTGGTGATGACGACGGTGAATCCTGGCTCTTCGCCGACTCGGTACGTCGCCTTGTCCGGCGTCGCCTTGATCGCGAGACTCTGATCCGCGCACTGGTTGGAGGCCACCGGGAGATCCGCAGCGGGAGCAGCGGAGGTTCCCGAGGCTCCCGACGACGCGGGAGCGCCGCCGCCGGAGCCACCGGATCCTCCCGAACCGCCGGACCCACCCGAGCCGCCGTCCGATGCGGACGCCTGCTGCTGAGAACTCGTCGACGACGGGGCCGTGGTCGAGGGGCTTGCGCTCGACACGACACCCGCCGGTTGGGTCTGCTGATCGTCCTCACCGCCACCGAGCGAGCTGATGAACCACACGATCAAACCGAGCACGACGACGGCAGCACCGATGGCGAGTGCGCGACGACGCCAATAGATTTCGGGAGGCAGCGGCCCGGTTGGTTGCAACACAGAACTACCGTAATTGGCGGTAGCTCAGCCATCCCGCAAGCACATACGGCGTGTCGCGTCGGACCTGGGTATTTACGTCAGGGCTTCTCGCCGATGTCGCCGATGACCTCTCGCAATCGCGCACTTCCCTCGGACAACTTGTAGGTCAATCCGACGATGGCGGCATCACCCGATTCGACTTTCTCCGCGATGATTCGGGAGCGCTGCATGAGCAGGTTGCCCGTTTCCTCGACGTGGCGGGCCATGAAATCGTCGACGTCGGTGTAGCCGTCGCGCCTGGCCGACAGGACCGACGGGGTGACGCGTTCGACGACGTCGCGGATGTAGCCGCCGGGGATGTCGCCGGAATCGAGTGCGTCCGTGGTGGCCCTGACGGCGCCGCACTTGTCGTGTCCGAGGACGACGATGAGGTGCGCACCGAGCACGGCTACGCCGTATTCGATCGAGCCGAGCACGGACGAGTCGACGGTGTGGCCGGCGGTGCGCACGACGAACATGTCCCCGAGGCCCTGATCGAAGATGATCTCGGCGGCGACGCGAGAGTCCGCGCAACCGAACAGAATTGCGCGGGGGCTCTGGCCGTCGGCGAGTCTGGTGCGGTCCTCGATACCCTGACTGGGATGCAGGGGGGCGCCGGCGACGAAACGCTGGTTACCCTCTTTGAGAGACTTCCATGCTGATGCTGGGTTGGAGGCAGGCATGTAAGTCATTGTGCATGGGTCGACGATTACCGGCGAGTCAGGTTCCCTCGCCGGTCCCGGACGGCCACCGGACCGTCGCGCGGACGAAAGGCTGTTGAGGACACGTGCCCATCGATACGGCAGCGTTGCTGAGCTGGTTCGATGCCGAGGAGCGGGATCTGCCGTGGCGTCGGCCCGGAGTGACTGCCTGGCAGATACTGATGAGCGAGATCATGCTCCAGCAGACACCGGTCTCTCGCGTGGCTCCGATCTGGGAGGAGTGGGTTCGGAAGTGGCCCGTTCCGTCGAAGATGGCGGCGTCGTCGCAGGCCGAGGTTCTGCGGGCCTGGGGCAAGCTCGGCTATCCGCGTCGGGCTCTGCGGTTGCACGAATGCGCGTCGGTCCTGGCATCCGAGCACGGTGACGTGGTGCCCGACGACGTCGACACTCTCCTGGGGTTGCCCGGCATCGGCGCGTACACCGCGCGTGCGGTGGCCTGTTTCGCCTACGGTCGGCGAGTTCCGGTCGTCGACACCAATGTTCGTCGTGTCGTCGCCCGTGCTGTGCACGGCGAGGCGGAGCCGGGGAATCCGTCGACGACGCGTGATCTCGCGGACGTGGACGCCCTGCTCCCCCGCCCGAAGGCTCGCGCGGCGCGGTACTCGGCGGCGTTGATGGAACTCGGCGCGTTGATCTGCACGGCGAAGAACCCGGCCTGCCTGTTGTGTCCGCTGCCGAAGTGCTCGTGGATCGACGCGGGGAGACCGGCGTACACAGGTCCGGTCAAGAAGGTGCAGAAGTTCGCCGGCACCGATCGACAGGTGCGCGGAAAGCTGATGTCCGTGCTGCGGGAGAGTCCCGGCCCGGTGGAACGGGCGCAGTTGGACATCGTGTGGCTCACCGATCCCGGTCAGCGCGACAGGGCGCTGGATTCGCTGCTGCTCGACGGTCTGGTCGAGCAGACCGAGTCCGGTCTGTTCTGTCTGGCGGGCGAGGGCTGATCAGCGCAGGAAGTCCGCCAGGACCTTGTTGACGACGTCCGGCCGTTCGAGGTAGCCGAAATGCCCGGTGTCCGGGATCTCCTCGTAGCGCGCTCCCGGAATTGCCTGTGCGACTTCACGGCTGAGGTGCGCCGGGATCAATCGGTCGTCGGCGAATCCGATGACCAGCGACTTCGCGGTGATCTTGCGATACGCCGTCAGCCGCTCGGTGCCCGCGCGCATCTCCAGACCGATCTGTGCGCGTCGGCCCGCAGTCGGCTGCCCACCCGAGAATTCCAGCACGGCAAGCCAATCCGCGATCGCTTGCTCGTTCCGCAGCGTTGCGGGCGAGAAGTTGTTCATCGCGGTCATCGCCGCACGGTAGGACGCGGGGAGCGTGATCCCGGCGTCGTACAGATCGCGTTCGGCCTGCGACCACGCCTTCTGCATCGTCGACGACCGCCCGTACGTCGCCATCATCACGGCGTGGGAGACGAGGTCGGGGCGGGCGAGCGCGAGTTCCTGCGTGACGCGCGCCCCCATCGACGTACCGACGACGCGTGCTCGCATGCCACCGAGATGCTCGATCAGCGCGGCCGTGTCGGCGACGAGGTCGTCGAGCATCATGGACCGGCCGGCCTCGAACGACGGCGAAACACCCCGGTTGTCGAACGTGACGACCCGAAAACCGGCCGTCACCAGCGCGGGCACCTGATGCGCCTTCCACACTCGCCCCGGGCTGCCGGTTCCCATCACCAGGACCACGAGGGGGCCGGAGCCCGTGACCTCGTAGTCGATTTCGATTCCGTTGAGCTTCGCCGACGACATTCGCGTCATCGTAGTGCGGTCAGGAAGCTCGTCACCGCCTCCTGGTAGATCTGCGGGGACTCGTCGTGGATCAGATGGGCCGCGCCGGGCACGAACACGTACTCGGACTTCGGGTTCCGCGCGTGCATCTCCGCCATCTGCCCGTCGGGTGTGATCCCGAACTCACCTTCGAGAAGCAACGACGGCACGTCGACGGCTTCCCATTCCGCCCAGAAGTCCCGCCTTCCCCATTCCGACGAGATGGCCTCGAACGTCGAAACCTCACCGTGCAGGTACCACCCGTCCTCCCGTCGGGTGAACGAATCCAGGAAGTATCGGCCCGCCACCTCCCCGAAGTAGTCGAGGACGGCGGCCTCCGTCGGAAACGGCTGCGGCCAGTTCCTGATCATCGCGGCCCAGGCGTCGGCCGTCCTGCCACGGAAGTCCGGCGCGATGTCCTCGACGACGAGGGCCGTCACCAGTTCCGGACGGGCAGCGGCCAGGCACCATCCGTGCAGGGAGCCCATCGAGTGGCCGATCACCGCCGCCCCGCCCAGCGTCTCGGCATGCGCCGCCAGATCCTCGACGAAGGCTTCGGTGGTCAATGTCGAGGGCGGCGGACGCCGGTGGCCCGGAGCGTCGTACGTATGGACGTGGCCGAGGGTGCGCAGCCAGGGAAGGGCGCGCCGCCACGTCCCGGAGCTGCCCATGAGCCCGTGCAGCAGCAGGATCGGCGGGCCGTCTCCACCCTCGTCGTGCAGCATCGAGGACGATGGTAGCCGCGCAGGTAATCTGGCGTCATGGCTGTCGTCAAGATCAACGCAATCGAGGTTCCCGAGGGCGCTGGCCCCGAGCTGGAGAAGCGCTTCGCTGCACGAGCAGGTGCCGTCGAGGGTTCACCCGGCTTCCTCGGTTTCCAACTTCTCCGCCCCACCAAAGGCGAGGACCGCTACTTCGTCGTCACGCAGTGGGAGACCGAAGAGGCCTTCCAGCAGTGGGCGTCGGGACCTGCCAGGGCCGCTCATTCCGGTGAACGCGCGAAGCCGGTCGCCTCGGGGGCGTCACTGCTCGAATTCGAGGTCGTGCTGGATGTGACTCCGGGGCGCTGAGCCGTGCCGCGGGTCCGAGTGTCCGTGCACCGCGTACCCCGTCGTTCGTGATTTCTTCGCGGTGTACATCGCCGAGTCGGCGCGCCGGAACAGGTCGTCGGCATCGGCGGTGTAGTTCTCGTCCACCGCGATGCCGATGCTGGCCGCGACGGTGATGTCGAAGCCGTCGATTCCGAACGACACTGCGAGTCCCTCGAGAATGCGCATCGCCACACCCACAGGATCGGGTCCAAGGTGCAGGACGACGAACTCGTCGCCGCCGAACCGCGACACGATGTCGCCCTGGTCGACGGCATCTGCCAGGAGAGTCGCCACGAACTGGAGCGCCCGGTCACCCACCGCGTGACCGAGGGTGTCGTTGATCATCTTGAAGTTGTCCAGGTCGACCACCAGAACCGCTATCGGACAAGGGTTCCCGTGGACCCTCACGTCTGCGATGCGCTGACGCACCAGCACCCTGTTGGCCAGACCGGTCAACGGATCGTGCGCTATCCGACGACGCAGTTCCGTCTCCAGGTCCTGCCTGCGCATCGCCGCGGACACCACACCTGCGACCGTCTGCAGGTAGGCCAGCTCTCCGTCGCTGAATTCCCCTGACTCCGCGCTGTACACCGCGAGCACTCCCCACGGCTCATCCGATCCTTCGATGACCACGGCGGCGCCGCTGCGCACGCCTCGTGCCACCATGAAATCCGTCGGGAATCTCGTTTCGGTGTCCCGGTCCGCGCACGTGACCGGAGCGTCGGAGCGCAACGCGAGTCCAGCATGCGACAAGCGCGACAACGGAATTGCGGACGGCGGGGCGCTGGGACCGGAGTAGGACACGGCCAACAGTTCGGAGCGATCCGGAGCGCTCGGCTCGAAGACGACGGCACAGTCCATCCCGGCGAGCGCCGCAGCAGCGTCGGTCGCCTCGGCGAGAATACGAGACCGACCGGCAGTCAACGCAGTTCGACTCAGGTCGGCGACCGTCCGCTGCTCACGCGCGTGGGCAGCGGCGTCCGCGACGGCTTCGCGCAGGCGGCACTCGACGTCGAACCGTCCGCGAAGGTCGCGTGCGACGACGGCCACGACAGGCGTGCGAGCATGTCGTCCCGTGACGACGAACGCCGATACCCAGACAGGGATGTCGGCGCCCGAACGCACGTGCCGCAGGACACTGTCTCCGGTCCAGACGCCACCTGCACCGAGTGCCCGCAGGACTGGGTCGACATCTCCTGCGACACGCAGCGATTCCCTGAACTCGATGCCGGCCGCCCCGGCCCCGACGAGCCCCTGGGCGGCCGAATTGGCGTACGCCACATGACCGTCCGCGCCCCGCAGGTACATCGCGTCGGGCGAACGTTCGGCAATCGCGGCGAATTCTGCCACCCAGTCCGGGACCTGTGGCTCCTCGATGTTCAGTTTCGATTCGCTGCCGATCCGACGGCTTTCGCACCATGAGAAGCCGATGACGAGGGCAGTGACGGGTGCGATTCGGGGCTCGGTCGGCCGGCCCCGACGAGGCTCTCGATTCGATCGATCGAGGTCTCCAGTTCTTCCTCGGGGACCGGATGACCGATGTGGAACCCTTGTGCACCGTCACACCCGAGTGCGCGCAGGCGGTCGAGAGTCTTGGCGTCCTCGACGCCCTCCGCGACGACGGTCATGCCCAGGCTCCGGCCGAGATCGATGGTCGACCGCACGATCGACGCATTGGTCGGTTGACTGTTCATGGCCGTGACGAACGACTTGTCGATCTTCAGGGTCTGGACCGGCAAGGATCTCAGGTAGGCCAACGAGCTGTAGCCGGTGCCGTAATCGTCGATGGCGAGCGAGACGCCCAGATCCCGGAGCGCGACGAGCGAATCGACGGAACGACGGGGGTCGGTCATGGCCGTGGTCTCGGTGACCTCGAACTGCACCGCCGATGCAGGGACACGGTGGGATTGCAGGGCGGTGGCCACGTTCTCCACCAAGGTGGCGTCCAGCAGGTTGCGGACCGAGAGGTTGACGGACACGCGGAAGTCCGACCGATTTCGGCGGAGGGTGCTGCAGCATTCCAGCGCATCGTCGAGGACGTAGGCGGTGATCGAAGGGAGCAGACCCGAGCGTTCCGCGTCAGGGAGGAACGACCAGGGCGAAATGAGGCCCTCGCGTGGATGCTGCCACCGCAACAGTGCTTCGACTCCCGAGATCCGGCCCGTCTTCAGATCCATGCACGGCTGGAAGAACACCCGCAGTTGCCGTTCGCGGATGGCGGTTTCGAGTTCCCCGAGCAGTCGCATCTGATCGTGGCGGTCGGAGTCCATAGCCGGGCTGTACAGCGACGAGCGTTCGTGGCCGTGCTTGGCGAAGGTGAGCGCGACGTGGGCGTGCTGCAGGAGGGCCTCGGCGTCGACGACGGCAAGCTTCGAGGACTCCACGACGCCGACCGTCGCGTCCAGAGCCACATTGATGTCGCGGACGAACATGGTCTCGCTGACTGCGCTGCGAAAATGATCCGCAGCTACCGACGTGGAGACGACCAACCGGTCCGCGGCCAGGGACACCACGAACTGGTCACCGCCGAGACGCCCGACGACGGAATCGCTCGCCGCTGCCGCCGACAACCTCTGCCCGATCTCACGGAGCACGCGATCCCCGACCGGATAGCCGAAGGTCTCGTTGATCTGCGCGAAGCGGTCGACGTCGACGACGAACACGACGACACCACAGGCACCGGCGTCGGCGAGGGAGCGGTCGAGAAGTTCTTCGAGGTGGCGTCGGTTGGCCAGCCCCGTCACCGGGTCCGACACCGCGGCGATGGACAACGCTTCGGCCTGTCGGCGCAGCGCCGCCAGAAAACATGCCATCCGCGCCGCGACCAGTACGACGGCAAGAACCGACGACCCGAACACGACCCAGCCCCATTCGGAGACCGGCACGCCGCGTACGAGTTCGATGCCCATCACGACGGGAGACAGCAGAATGCCTGCACTGAGCCCAGCGAGCCGAGTGCGTTCGACGACCCGTCTCGGCTTCTCGTCGGGCACGGTCCAGAGTTTTTGTGGCGGATACAGGGTCGCCGCCGTCAGAAGGATGTAGCCGATGAGCCATCCCGCGCTGACCACGCTCGTGTCGCGGAATTCGAACCGCTCGACGGCGAGGAAATTGATCCACGCCGACACCGCGAACGTCACGAAACCCGCCGCCGTCATCGTGAACGGCAATGTTCGTGCACGCTTGGACAACAGGAGGATGACGAGCAACGAGACGACGAAGCCGTCTGCGGTGGTGTAGACCACCACAGGCCAGTACTCGGAGAACGCATCGAACCCGAGGGAGATGTCCGGGCGGCTGCCGACGACGAAGATCCACGCAGCCAGCCCGACGCCGGTGGCAACGATCGAGCCCTCCAGTGCGTCCTCCAACCGGAGAACGCGATGGCCGTTGTCGTCGTGGATCAGAAGCACACCGACGATGAACGCAGCGTGCCCGAGAAGGTAGGCGGCGTCGGCCGGCGAGACCATCGGCACGGTTGTGTCGCCCAGTAGATACACCGCGGTGATCAGATCGCCGAGGCCCCACGCCACGAGGCCCATCAGCAGGAAGAACCACGTGGGTCGGTTGGCGAGGCTCCGGTGCTTGCTGACGCAGGCGAACGTCACGACGCAGGCGGCGGTGATCAGCGCGTACACCGAGATCCTGGGCAATCCGCTCGGCAGCCACAAGTAGACGCCGGTACCCACCAGCCCTACCGACAGGAAGCTCGACCACCTCATGCCCCGAGTGAGTCCTTTCCGGGTCCCAACCACCGTCGTGTCCGTTTGTTCGAATCGCGTCAGGCGTAAGAACTGCATTCGATGCCGTTTGCCGTTCGGATTGCTCGACTTGTCCAGGATCTCAGACACGACGGTTGAAAGGTTATCTAGCCTCCCTCACTTCTTCAGTGACAGGTCACAATTTCGGGCGATCAGCCCGTTTTCTTCGGTGGTCGGCCGTCAGGACTCGAGCGCTGCGTCGAGGGTGATCTCCACACCGGTGAGAGCCTTGCTGACCGGGCATGTCTCCTTCGCGGCCTGCGCTGCCTTCGCGAAGCCCTCGGCGTCGAGGCCGTCGACCTCACCGCGAACGGTCAGCGCGATCCCCGTCAGCTTGAACCCTGGGTCGTCCGGTCCGAGAGAGACCTCGGCCTTGACCTCGAGACTCTGCGGCGTGCCACCTGCCTCCGCGATGAGGGCGGACAGCTGCATCGCGTAGCACGACGAGTGCGCCGCAGCGATCAGCTCTTCCGGACTGGTGGTGCCGTCGGCGTTCTCGGCAGCACGCTTGGGAAACGAGACGTCGAACGTTGCTGCGCCGGAACTGGTGAGTTCCACCTGACCCGAACCGGCTTCCAGAGTTCCGTTCCATGCAGTGCGCGATGTACGTATGGGCATAGCGTCTGACTCCTCTCGACATGCGCCCGGCCGGACGACAGGGCCGCATACTCGAAGGTTAGCGATTCAATCCGGCAGACTCCTGCTGTCCTGGGAATGATAGTGCGCCAGAAGCCTTTTCTCCTCGTCATGACGAGGGAATGCGAAGAACACGAGGACTGCTCCGACGACCACCACCGCGATCGCGGCCGCATACGACCGTTGATCACCGTCGAGAAACGCCTGCCTCGCGGCGTCGATGATCTGATCGCCGTACTGCGGATACCGCTCGGCCATGTCGGCCGCGGACGAAAAGGACTTCGTCAGGATCGACTGAGTCTCGGTACCGACCTGGCTCGCCTGCGGCGAATTCGCGATCGCGGACGTCAACGACGCTGCATATCCCGCCGTCAGCAGGGCCCCGAGCGTCGACTGCATGATCGCGCCGCCCAGATCGCGCTGCAGATCCGCCGTTCCCGACGCCATTCCTGCCCGATCGACGGGCACCGACCCCGTCAACGAGCGCGACGCCGGGGTACCGGCGAACCCGACGCCGATTCCGAGCAGCACGTAGCTCAGGGCGACGAACAGGTAGGAGACGTTCTCCTTCCAGGTAGCCCACGCGACGACGAGACCGAGAACGATGAACATGTAGCCGAGCAGCAGCGTGAACCTCGACCCCTTCGACTCGACCAACTTCGCCGACTGCGGTGCGACGAGAACCATGGCGGCAGCCGCGGGAAGCGTCGACGCCCCGGCTTGCAGAGTGGAGTACTCGAGCACGTTCTGCAGGAATTGCTGACCGACGAAGATGACGCCCATCAGCGAACCGAAGACGATGATGCCCGCGAGCGCCGCCGCCCAGAAGGTCTTGCGGCGAGCGATGGACAGGTCGTACAGCGGGAACTCGGCACGTGCCTGCCGCAGCACGAACACCGCACCCGCCGCCAGGGCAATCGCCCCGAGTCCGATCGCGAGTGTCCCTTTGCCGTCGACCGGTGCGAAGTTGATGCTCAGCACGAGCGCCGCGATGAACACCACGGACACCATGCCGCCGAGGTTGTCCACCGGGTCGGTGGTCTCGTTGGCGTGGGACGGTACGAGCACGGCAGCCAGCAGCAACGCCAGTCCGGCCAGCGGAAGCGTCACGAGAAACACTGCACCCCAGTGAAACTTCTCGAGCAGCGCCCCCGACAGCAGCGGTCCCAGTGCGGACAGGGCACCGCCCAGCGCAGACCACAGTGCAATGGCCTTGGTCCGCGCCGGCCCCGACCACAGCGCCGTGATCAACGCCAGCGTCGTCGGATACGCCAGGCCCGCCGACACACCTCCCAGTAGTCGTGCGCCGAACAGCACCTCGAAGTTCGGCGCGAATCCGGCGATCACACATGCAGGCACCGACAACGCCATGCCCAGCACCAGAAGCATCTTGCGGCCGTACCGGTCACCGAGCGCGCCCAGATACAGCACCGACGCCGCCAACCCGAGCGAATAGGCAACGGCGATCAGGTTGAGCTGCGTCTGGCTCGCGTCGAAGTCCCGGCCGATCTCCGGCAGCGCCACGTTCGCTACGGCAAGGTTCAGATTCGCCACCGCAGCGACCAGGATCAGAACGAACAACACCAGTCCGGCGCGGGCCGGCTTCGAGTCGAGGGGCACGACCGTCAGTCAAGCGCATCGCCCGCACACTGCGCCTCACCTGTTGGGTGCGAAGTTCTGCCGCCCCCTCTCGCTCGCAAGAGTGGGCGCGTCGTTGGCCTGCGACCCCGGTCTGTCCGCACTACGGTGACGGCTGTGACTCGAATCCGGTGCACGGTGCTCATCGCCCTCGTCGTGGCCTCGTTGGGAGCGGCACCTGCTCAGGCCGATCCGCTCACCGACTTCTACTCCGCACCCGTACCCGACATCGCCGCGCGAGCAGACGGCGATGTCGTGCGATCGATCCGCGTCGGACCACCTCTCGGCGACGGACTCGGGCTGGACATCGACCGAATTCTTTACCGCACCACGAACACTCAGGGCGACCCGACGGTAGTCTCCGGCTACACGATGACACCGACCGCACCCTGGCCGGGGCCAGGCCCGAGGCCCGTCATCGCCTACGCCCCGGGAACATCCGGGATGGCCGACCGATGCGCCGGTTCGGCAGTGCTGGGAACCGTCGGGTCTTCCCCCGCTGTCCTACCACTCCTCCTCGCCGGATACTCCGTCGCCGCCACCGACTACGTGGGCCTCGGAACCCCGGGCGGGCACACCTACCTCGAACGAGTCGACGCAGCTCACGCCCTGCTCGACGTCGCACGCGTCGGCGCCGGGGACTCGGACGCACCTGTCGTCCTGTTCGGCTACTCCGAAGGCGGCCACGCCGCGGGGGCCGCGGCAGAACTGGCGGCGTCGTACGCACCGGAACTCGACGTCCGCGGCTCGTACATCGGCGCGCCACCGGCCGATCCGACGCTCAACATCGACAACCTCGACAACACGCCGCTTGCTCCTGCACTGCTCTACGCTGTCGGCGGGCTGATCAACGCGCACCCTGACGACGCCGAACGACTTCGCTCACAATTCAATTCGAACGGTCAGGCCCTGCTCGACGAGTCACAGAACTGGTGCTCGACCGATATAGCCGCCAACCGGCTCCTGCGATCGACCGACCTCACCTCCGACGGCCGATCCCTCGCAGCACGGCTCGCCGAGGAGCCCGCGGCATCGCTGATGCGCGCGAACACCGTCGGATACGGAATGCCGAGCGCCCCGGTTCTTCTGTCGCAATCCGTCGCCGACGACACCGTGCCGATCCAGCAGAGCCGGACACTCCGAGATCGCTGGACAGCAGCCGGATTCACCGACCTCACCTACATCGAGTACCCGATCCCCCGCGTCCCGGTTCCCGGCGTCAACCACGCCCCCGGTGGATTGATCGCCTATGGCGACGTCATGCCCTGGATTGCGGGCCTCCTCGCGCGCTGATCCCGGCCCACCCCAGGCCCAGCCCGGCCCACCCCCGGCATCGATGCCGGCTGCCCGACGTGTTCACACCCCCGGCGAGGCAGGCAGCTGAACACCCCTACGCAGCAGAGCGGGCCGCACCCCGTGAGGGATGCGGCCCGCTGTGGTGGAACTACCCGACTACTCGCTGTCGCTGTCGCCAGCGGCCTTGGCCAGGTCGACCGGAACCTCGTCGGGAACGGTGATGGCCTTCTTCTCGCCGCGGAACGTGAACTTCGCGTCCTCGCCTGCGCCTTCGCCGTCCCAGTTCTCGACGTCGACCAGGACGATCTGTCCGGGCTCGATCTCGCCGAAGAGGATCTTCTCCGACAGCTGATCCTCGATCTCGCGCTGGATGGTGCGACGCAGCGGCCGCGCACCCAGAACCGGATCGAATCCACGCTTGGCGAGGAGGGACTTCGCCTTCTCGGTGACCTCGATGGCCATGTCCTTGTTCTTCAGCGCCCCCTCGACGCGGTTGAGCATGAGATCGACCATCTGGATGATCTCGTCCTGGGTGAGCTGGTGGAACACGACGATGTCGTCGATACGGTTCAGGAACTCCGGGCGGAAGTGCTTCTTCAGCTCGTCGTTGACCTTCAGCTTCATGCGCTCGTAGTTCGAGCCGGTGCCTTCACCCGAGGAGAAGCCGAGACCGACTGCCTTCGAGATGTCCGAGGTACCGAGGTTCGAGGTGAAGATGAGCACGGTGTTCTTGAAGTCGACCGTGCGTCCCTGGCCGTCGGTGAGACGGCCGTCTTCGAGCACCTGCAGGAGGGTGTTGTAGATCTCCTGGTGTGCCTTCTCGATCTCGTCGAACAGCACGACGGAGAACGGCTTGCGGCGGACCTTCTCGGTGAGCTGGCCGCCCTCTTCGTATCCGACGTATCCGGGAGGAGCACCGAACAGACGCGACGCGGTGAAGCGGTCGTGGAACTCGCCCATGTCGATCTGGATGAGCGCGTCGTCCTCGCCGAACAGGAAGTTCGCCAGTGCCTTGGACAGCTCGGTCTTACCGACACCGGACGGGCCGGCGAAGATGAACGAGCCGGACGGACGCTTGGGGTCCTTCAGACCCGCACGCGTACGGCGGATGGCCTTGGAGACGGCCTTGACGGCCTCGACCTGCCCGATGATCCGCTTGTGCAGCTCGTCCTCCATACGGAGCAGACGGGTGGTCTCCTCCTCGGTGAGCTTGAAGACGGGGATACCGGTCCAGTTTCCGAGGACCTCGGCGATCTGCTCGTCGTCGACCTCGGCGATGACGTCGAGGTCACCGGAACGCCACTGCTTCTCGCGCTCGGCACGCTGCTGAACCAGCTGCTTTTCCTTGTCGCGCAGGTTCGCGGCCTTCTCGAAGTCCTGCGCGTCGATCGCGGATTCCTTTTCGCGACGCGCGTCGGCGATCTTGTCGTCGAACTCGCGCAGGTCCGGCGGCGCGGTCATCCGGCGGATGCGCATCCGCGCGCCCGCTTCGTCGATGAGGTCGATTGCCTTGTCCGGCAGGAATCGGTCGTTGATGTACCGGTCCGCCAGAGTTGCTGCCGCGACGAGTGCACCGTCGGTGATCGAGACACGGTGGTGTGCCTCGTAACGATCGCGCAGACCCTTGAGAATCTCGATGGTGTGCTCGACGGTGGGCTCGCCGACCTGGACGGGCTGGAACCGCCGCTCGAGAGCAGCGTCCTTCTCGATGTACTTGCGGTACTCGTCGAGGGTGGTTGCACCGATGGTCTGCAGCTCGCCACGAGCAAGCTTGGGCTTGAGGATGGAGGCCGCGTCGATAGCGCCCTCGGCGGCACCTGCGCCGACGAGCGTGTGCAGCTCGTCGATGAACAGGATGATGTCGCCGCGAGTGTTGATCTCCTTGAGAACCTTCTTCAGGCGCTCCTCGAAGTCACCGCGGTAACGGCTGCCTGCAACCAGCGACCCGAGGTCGAGGGTGTAGAGCTGCTTGTCCTTCAAGGTCTCGGGGACCTCGCCGTTGACGATTGCTTGCGCGAGCCCCTCGACGACAGCGGTCTTACCGACACCGGGCTCACCGATCAGAACAGGGTTGTTCTTGGTACGGCGGCTCAGGACCTGCATGACGCGCTCGATTTCCTTCGCGCGGCCGATGACGGGGTCGAGCTTGCCTTCGAGTGCAGCCTGGGTCAGGTTGCGCCCGAACTGGTCGAGCACCAGCGACGTGGACGGCGTACCGGCCTCGCCGCGGCTGCTGCCGGACTCCGACGGCTCCTTGCCCTGGTAGCCGGACAGTAGCTGGATGACCTGCTGACGCACGCGGTTGAGGTCGGCACCGAGCTTGACCAGAACCTGGGCGGCGACGCCTTCACCCTCGCGGATCAGCCCGAGCAGAATGTGCTCGGTACCGATGTAGTTGTGACCGAGCTGCAGAGCCTCACGCAGGCTGAGCTCGAGGACTTTCTTGGCGCGCGGGGTGAACGGAATATGACCGGACGGAGCCTGCTGGCCCTGACCGATGATTTCCTCGACCTGGCTGCGGACTCCTTCAAGGGAGATACCCAACGACTCCAGAGACTTCGCCGCTACGCCCTCACCCTCGTGGATGAGCCCGAGCAGGATGTGCTCCGTGCCGATGTAGTTGTGGTTGAGCATCCGGGCTTCTTCTTGAGCCAGGACGACAACACGCCGCGCGCGATCGGTGAACCTCTCGAACATCGCTCTCCCTCACTTCTCGGTGGGAGGTAGCACTTCCCACCAGGTCTTCTAGCACCACAGTATCCAGTACACGGGGTCGCTCGGCATCGGAGGCGCTCGACGACGACAACTACGACGTCTACGCCTCCAGCCTCACTGTAGTTGGCCGGTCGTTCACTCGCCGACCCTCGGTCCCCTCGGATCAACGCTCGGCGTTGCTGTGGGTGACTGAAGTGCCTGCTTACAGTTCTTAACGCGGGCCGATGCGTATTCGTTTCCGATTATCTGTCCGCTGCTGGCGAACAGCCGAGGGACTCAGCCCTGCGGTTTCACGATGGGAAACAGGATGGTCTCCCGAATGCCGAGGCCGGTCAGCGCCATCAGGAGCCGGTCGATTCCCATGCCCGTGCCCGTGGTGGGCGGCATGCCCTGCTCCATCGCCGCCAGGAAGTCCTCGTCGAGCACCATCGCCTCGTCGTCGCCGGCGGCAGCCTGACGGGCCTGATCCTCGAAACGCTCACGCTGGATCACCGGGTCGACGAGCTCGGAGTACCCCGTGGCCAGTTCGAAGCCGCGGACGTAGAGATCCCACTTCTCGGTGACGCCCGGCTTGCTGCGATGCTGGCGAGTCAGCGGCGACGTCTCCACCGGGAAGTCACGAACGAACGTGGGCGCGGACAGGCCGTCGCCGACCTGGTGCTCCCACAGTTCCTCGACGAGCTTCCCGTGGCCGTAGATGGGCTTGCCGTCCTTGCGAGGAACCTCGAGCCCGACCTTCTCGGCGAGCGCGAGCAGCTCGTCGACAGTCGTGTCCGGGGTGACGGTGACTCCGATGGACTCCGAGAGCGACGGGTACATCTCGAGCGTCGTCCACTCGCCACTCAAGTCGTACGTGGTGCCGTCGGGGAGCAGCACGATCTGTGTGCCGAGGGCGGCCTGCGCGACTTCCTGGATCAACTCACGCGTCATCCGTGCGGAATCGTCGTACGTCCCGTACGCCTCGTACGTCTCGAGCATCGCGAACTCCGGTGAGTGCGACGAATCCGCGCCTTCGTTACGGAAGTTGCGGTTGATCTCGAAGACCTTCTCGATACCGCCGACGACGCAGCGCTTCAGGAACAGCTCCGGCGCGATCCTCAGGTACAGGTCCGCGTCCAGCGCATTGGAGTGCGTGACGAACGGGCGTGCAGCCGCGCCACCGTGCAGCGTCTGCAGCATGGGCGTCTCGACCTCGAGAAAGCCGCGGCGCTCGAGTGCAGTGCGAAGCTCACGCACGACGGCGATGCGCTTGCGCGCGACCTCACGAGCCTCGGGGCGAGTGATCAAATCCAGGTAACGCTGACGGATGCGCGTTTCCTCGTTCAATTCCTTGTGCGCAACCGGCAACGGACGCAATGCCTTCGACGCGATCTGCCACTTGTCGGCCATGACGCTGAGCTCGCCGCGGCGACTCGAGATGACCTCGCCGTGCACGAACACGAAGTCACCGAGGTCGACGTCCGACTTCCACGCTGCCAGCGCGTCCTCCCCGACTCCGGCGAGGCTGATCATCGCCTGGAGCTGGGTGCCGTCGCCCTCCTGCAGCGTCGCGAAACAAAGCTTTCCTGTGTTGCGGACGAAGATGACGCGTCCGGCGACGCCGACGAGCTCACCCGTAGCGGTATCGGCATCGAGGCTCGGGAACTGCTCCCTGATCTCCAGCAGCGAATGCGTGCGGTCCACGGACACGGGATACGCCTCTTGCCCCTGCTCGAGCAGACGGTCCCGCTTGGCACGACGAATCCGAAGCTGTTCCGGAGTGTCCGACAGCTCTTGGGCGTCCGACGATTCTGGAACGGCGGCGGTGGGGGAAGCTGCGTCAGTCACGGAAGCACACTTTATCCGGCGCGTGCGACAAAGACAGAATCAGTGCGCCGTGACGGCTTCTGCTTCACGGACGCAGTGCCGCGCCTTCGTCAGAACACCGAGCAGTCCAGCGGACTTGAGCGCTTGGTAGCCACCGACGAGGTCGGTCGCCTTGTGCAACCCCAACTCCTGCAGCGACGCTGCAGCCAGGGAAGACGTGTACCCCTCGGAGCAGATCACGATCCACTCGACGTCGTGATCCACCGCCGCGACCAACCGAGCGTCGCTGGTGGGATCCAGACGCCACTCGAGCACGTTGCGTTCGATGGCCAGCGCGCCGGGCAGCGTCCCTTCGACGGCCCGTTGGGCCTGCGGACGGATGTCGACGACGATCGCGCCGCGTTCGACGGCGTCACGCAGTTCGAAGACGGTCATCCGGTCGATTCGAGTCCGTGCTTCGTCGAGCATCTGGACGACGGTCTTGCTCATTTCGAAGGTCCTTCGGGCTCATCGGTCAGCTCGGTGCGGGTTCGTCGGAGTGCCGACTTGTCGGTCACTTCGTAGTAGGACATCGCGGTCAGCGGCGGTGAATAGGCGTGGACACTCAGTGTCGGGTGAGGAGTTGTCGAGTCACTCCGCAGGCTCCGCTCCTGCCCAGTGATCGGGTCACTCCGCAGGCTCCGCTCCTGCCCGGTGATCGATGCGGGTGCGCGCATGACGTCGTGTACCCATCCGAGCGGGAAGGACGCCTGATCCCCGGCGTCGAGTCGACGACGCTTCAGTCCGTCTCCCGCCCAACGGTATTCGACGAGCGATCCGCTCAGCACTGTGAGTGCACCGAGCGATCCGGCGTGATCGTGCAGCTCGGTGGAGCGGTCCGGTACCCAGCTGATCAACCAGACATCCAGGTCGTCGTCGGCGTGCAACCGCGTCGACCAGCGCTCACCGGTGGGCCAGTTGCCACCGGCGGGCAGCAGGTGGTCGAAGCGTCCTTCGAGGACGTCGGACGCACCCTGATCGGTGATCCGCAGCAGGTCGTGAGGCCGCAACCGAGTCGGAAGCGTCAGATTGGGCGCAGAAGTGGACGACAGAGATCCAGAAAAGACAGGTGTGGAAAGCATGGAAACTTCTCCAGGATAGGTAATTGAACGAGGCAGCGGTCAGCCTCGACAACACTCCTGGGGTCCCATGCACATCATCACGACGACGATTCTTACACAACCGTTCCAGTTGCGCTAGCGGGTCCGTCTTTTCGCCAGGTTTCGCTCGAACACCAGACGCAGGCCCTCGAGCGTCAGATCCGGCTCGTGGTGCTCGACGGACGCACTTTCCGCCATGATGAGCGGCGCACTCTCACCCGTCCCGATGACGGCGACGTCCTTGCCCCCGAACTCCGGCAGTTCGCGCCGGACCCGATTCACCAGGCCGTCGACCAGGCCCGCGAACCCGAAGACCGCCCCGGCCTGCATGCACTCGACGGTGTTCTTGCCGACGACGGAACGCGGTCGCAGCAATTCCACCTCACGCAACGCCGCGGAACGTGACGACATCGCCGCCGTCGAGATCTCCAGGCCCGGTGCGATGGCGCCGCCGAGGAACTCACCCTTGGCCGAGACCACGTCGACGCACGTCGTGGTGCCGAAATCCACCACGATGCAGGCACTCCCGTACAAATCATGCGCGGCAAGCGTGTTCACGATGCGGTCCGCACCCACCTCCTTGGGATTGTCGACCAGCAACGGAACTCCCGTGCGCACACCGGGTTCCACCACCACGTGCGGCACATGCTTCCAGTATCGGGCCAGCATCGTGCGCGTCTCACGCAGCACCGAGGGCACGGTCGACAACGCCGACACTCCCGTGATCTGCTCGGCATCGGGCCCGATCAGCCCACGAAGCATCAACGCCAGCTCGTCGGCGGTGACGTTGGGGTCGGTCCGCACCCGCCAGTCTCGGTGCAGCGTCGCGTGATCACCACTTCCGCTGAACAATCCGAGCGTCGTCGAGGTATTGCGAACGTCGACTGCGAGCAGCACAGCTAGACCAGCACGGAGTCGGCGCGCAGCGTGCGTGGAGTGATCAGACCGGACCCCTCGGGCGCGTGGGCAGGATCGGAGCCCAACTCCACCGGAGCGTTCTTGTCGTCGACGAACACCACTCGCGGCGCGTAGTCCTTGCACTCCTGCTCGTTCATCACTCCATAGGCGATCAGAATGACCAGATCACCGGGGTTGACGAGATGAGCTGCCGCACCGTTGATTCCGATGACGCCACTGCCCCGCTCACCGGTGATCACATACGTCTCGAGGCGCGCACCGTTGTCGATGTCGACGATGGTGACCTGCTCCCCTTCCAGCAGATCGGCAGCCTCCATCAGATCCAGATCCACCGTGACCGAGCCAACGTAGTGCAGGTCGGCATGCGTGACGGTGGCGCGGTGGATCTTGGACTTCATCATTGTGCGAAACATGTTGTCACCCTTCAGCTTTGGTAAATTCGTTCGCCTGCGCAGGCTCCACTCCTGCTTTATCGAGTCGTTCCGCAGGCTCCACTCCTGCATTACCGAGTCGTTCCGCAGGCTCCACTCCTGCTTCGAGGAAGCCGGTGCCCACGGCCACCCCGACGTTGTCGATGAGGCGGGTGGTTCCGATTCTGGCGGCGACGAGGAGTCGCCCGTCTCCTCGTTCCGGGGCCGGCCCGAGGTCCACGCCGCGGACCTCGAGGTAGTCCACGTCGACCCCGGGGACCGAGTCCAGCACACCCCGCGCGGTCGACAGGATCGCCGACACACCACCTGCCGCTGCGTGCGCTCCGGCTACCAGAGCGGCCGAGAGAACCATCGCGGCGTCTCGCTGCGCGGAGTCGAGGTACCGATTGCGGGAGGACAGTGCGAGCCCGTCCTGCTCGCGGACCGTCGGCACGCCGTAGATCTTGACGTCGAAGTTCAGATCGCGAACCATCTGACGGATCAGAGTGAGCTGCTGATAGTCCTTCTCGCCGAAGTACGCCGCGTGCGGCGACGCGATCTGCAGCAACTTCGCGACCACGGTGAGCATGCCCGCGAAATGTGTGGGCCGGGAAGCGCCTTCCAGCTCCGCCCCGAGCGGGCCTGGATGCACGGTGGTGCGCGGACCGGCCGGGTACATGTCCGACGCGGAGGGCGCGAACACCAGCTCGACCCCTTCCCCACGAAGCAGTTCGACGTCGGCGTCGAGCGTGCGCGGGTAGGCGTCCAGGTCCTCCCCTGCCCCGAACTGCAGAGGATTGACGAAGATCGACACGATGACGACAGCTCCGGTGAGCTTGGCCTGCCGGACGAGGTGGATGTGACCTGCGTGCAACGCACCCATCGTCGGCACGAGAGACACAGTTTTGCCCACTGCGCGAAGAGCTTTGGACACCGAGGTGATCACGGCGGGATCGTGGTGGACCGTGAGTTCCCCGGCCTTGTAGCTACCTGCCAGTGTCATCGTTCGCCTTCCAGAAACTCGACCAGTGGCGCGGGTGCGCCGATTCTCTGCGCGGACCGCAGCGACAGGGCTCGGTACCCTTCGGCAATCCGCGGGTCCACCTCCCGCAGCACACTCAGATGTTTCTGCACTGCGCTCAGATCCCCGCGGGCGACCGGCCCCGTCAACGCAGACTGTCCACGTCGAAGCGCATTCTCGAGCGCAGCATTCAGCAACGGCGCAAGAACACGCTGCGGCACACCGGGTTCGGTGTCCATGCCGGGAAATCCCGGGCCGTCGAGAGCAACGTGCAGAGCCTCGACGGCGTCGGCGACGAGGGTGACGAGATGATTGGATCCGTGCGCCAGAGCGGCGTGATACAGCGCTCGCTCCGTCTCCGCGACGTGCACCGGTTCTCCGCCCAATTCGAGCACCAGCGCCTGCGCGACGGCGTAACCGATCTCGTCGGCCGCAGTGATGCCGAAACACGCCGAGGCCAGTCGATCCGTGTCCTCGGCGAGTCCGGAAAAGGTCATCGCCGGATGGATCGCCAGCGGCACGGCACCCCGAGCGGACAGCGGCGACAGAATGCCCACACCGTTGGCGCCGGAAGTGTGCACGACGAGCTTGCCCGGCGCCACGACGCCCGTTGCCGCCAGACCCGTTGCAAGCGAGGCGAGTTCGGAATCGGGGACCGCGAGGATCAGCAACTCGGCGCGGGTGGCGACCTCGTCGACCGGCAGTATCTGCGTGTCCGGAAGGCGTGTGCGCGCACGATGCACCGAATCCTCGGACACGGCAGAGCAGGCGACGACGACGTGTCCGACGCGCTCGAGAGCTTCGCCGAGAGCTGTGCCGACGCGACCTGCCGACACGATGCCGACCGCCAAACGCGCAGGTGCGGGATCAGCAGTGAACTCGGATGAGGTCACCGATTACTTCCTCTCGTTCGTTCCAGTCCCGCTCGGCGGGTACCAGACGTCCTGTCCAAGAGAATAGCCTCACAGGCAGGCACCGGCCACGGCGCATCAACGTGATCTAGTTCACGATCGCGTCAGTCGGCGCGACGACGGTGCCTGCGTTCGGTGGGCTCACCGGAACCCGACTGCAGTCCTGCCATGATCTCCGCGACGGAACGACCGTTGGAGTGCGCTCCGGCGGTGTCCCCGTCCTCGGGTTCCGCCCGGCGCCGACGCCGTGACCGCGGCTCGGGATCCGGAAGATCCCAATGTTGGGACGGGCTCTCGGGCTCGGGATCCTGCCGAACCTCGGGCTGCGGCTCGGGCTCGGAATGCTGCCGAACTTCGGGCTGGGGCTCGGGCTCGGGCTCGGGCTGCGACTGTGGCTCGGGAACGACCTCGGCCGGCGAGTCGTGCACCACGTCTGCGTACTCGGCTTCGACTGGTACTTCGGGGGATGGCTCCGGGTACGCCGACGGCGCAGCGGAGGCGCGGGGAGGCGTCGGGACCCGTCGGCCACCGCCGGGAGCCCGCGCGTCACCTCGCCGGGGCTGTACCGGGCTTCCACCACCGGAAGTTCCACCACCGGAAGTTCCATCGCCGGACGCCTGGGGCGCGGCAGCTGGGGAGGTGGGAGCGTGCGTGTAGCCGAGTGGTACCTCGCTGCCGATCGGCACGTCGGGGTAGAGCACCGATGTTTCCGCGGTCACGGGTTCGTCGTACGGGTTGGCGATTCCTTGAACCGGCGAGACCGGGGCGCTCGGCCGCTGGCCTCGCGGATCCCTGAGCGCCGAGTCGGGCTCGTTGGCACCGGTACGCCCGGGGATGTACAACCCCGACGGCGCTGGTTGGTACCCGTCGTAGTTGCGGCCTCCGCCGAGCTCGGCCACCCGCGTCGCCTCGGCGCGGAGGGCTACCCGCTCGGTGGGGAGATTGCCGTCGAACAACATCTGCAGGTTCTCCCGCAGGTGCGCGAGTTCCGCCCGCAGGGCCGCGACCTCACTGGTCTCGAGCTGCACTTCGCTGCGCACACGCGCCTCGACACCCAGCTCGTACTCACGCCGGGCGGAGATCTCCCGCGCGAGTTGCAGCTCGTACACCGTTTGCAGGTCCTTGGCCTTCGTCTGATCCGCCGCGGCCTCGCGTCGATACTTCGTCATCGCGAACGCGCCCACGATCGCCGCCCACAACGCGGAGACGAGGCCCACCCGCAACCATTGGACGTTCTCGCTGAACAGCAGCAGCACACTCGCCGCGACTCCGAAGACGACCAACGCGGCTATGAACAACTGGCTCGCACTGCGCCGCGAACGGCGTGCGGCCTTTGCGCGAGTCGGTTCGGTCATGGCAACCAGGGTAGCTGGCAAATCGCCACGAACCGGTCAACCTCGGTTGTGGATCGCCACAGCGCCTGCTGGGTGGTTCGGCCACGTGACGGGACCCACGCGAGTCAGCGCGGATCGTCTCCGCGATCCTCCGGTGTGCGACAGCACTGTTCGAGCCACAGTGCGGCACCGACGAGAGCGAGACCGGCAAGCAGCCCGACGATGGCTCCCGGCCTGTCGGCGGCCGCGGCTCGCACGGTCGACGCCTGGGGCAGGATGTGAACGAGAAAACCGGCCCAGATACCCGTCACGGCCGACCCCACCAGCGCCGACGCTTTCGCCAGGGCCAGGGCCCGAGCGGCCGTGATGGGGTGAACGTGGCGTGGTCCGTCGCCGATCCGGCTGGTCCCCACTCGCGACCGCAGCACGAACGCGAAGATCAGCTCACCGATGGCGATCGGGTACAGCGATGCGCCGACGAGCACCGACATCGGCGGAAGCATCCCGTAGAACGACCTGACCAGCAGCCACATCGCGACGGCTGCGAACAGCGCGATGGAGACGAGGTCTCGTACCCGTGTCGGTTTCATCTCGGTCATCCGCGCGCGTCTACTCTCGACGCTCTTCTGCGGAGACGGGTGTCATGTCGGTCGCCCGGACGCCACTGCGTTCCTCGGCGCTCAACGTCGCGAGCCAGTCGTCGACGCGCCTGGCGTCCGTGCCGACCGCGAGGGTGGCGTCGGGCTCCACGTCGAGCCACGGGAGCAGGACGAACGCGCGCTCGTGGGCACGGGGATGCGGCAGCAACAACTGCGGATCGGTTCCGACGACGTCCTGGCCGGCATCCGATCGGCACACCACGATGTCCACGTCGAGGCTGCGAGGGCCCCACCGCACCTCACGAACCCGCTCGGCGTTCGCTTCGCGTTCCCTGGCGAACTCCAGCCACTCGTACGGTCCGCGCTCCGGGTCGTCGGCGACGACGATCGCGTTCAGAAAATCCTGCTGTTCGATGCCACCCCACGGCGCTGACACGTAGACCTTCGACACCGCTCGCACTCGCGGTCCGAGATCGTCGGTGACGGACCGCAGGTGTGCGAGCGAATCACCGACGTTGCTGCCGATCGACAGTACGACCTGCGTCATGAGCGCACTCGGTGGGCGACGACGGCGACATCGACGAATTCCAGAGGAATCGGAGCCGACGGCTTGTGCAATACCACTTCGACGGCGTCGACCCGGGTATCGGTCATGACCGAATCTGCGATCTCGGCGGCAACCGTTTCGATCAGGTCCCGGGGCGGGCCCGCCACGATGGCGGCGGCGGCCTCGGCCAGTTCGCCGTAATGCAACGTTGCCGTCAGGTCGTCGGACGCGGCAGCCGGCTTCAGATCCATCCAGACGGTGATGTCCACGACGAAGTCCTGGCCGTCGCGCTTCTCGAAGTCGAAGACTCCGTGGTGTCCGCGAACCTTCAACCCGCGCAACTCGATTCGGTCGCTCACCCGATGCTCGCCCTTCATGCGCTTGCCTCCCATGCGTCGACGACGGCCACCGCGTCCAGCGTGGAGCGGGCGTCGTGCACGCGTACGCCCCATGCCCCTGCTGCCACCGCGAGCGCCGATACGACGGCAGTCGCGACCTCACGGCCGGCCGGCGGGCGGTCGACGCCGTCCTGCGCCAACAGCGACCCGAGGAAGCGTTTGCGCGACGCCCCGATCAGGACGGGCATTCCCAATTCCACGAACGTGGGAATCGCGTGGAGCAGTTGCCAGTTGTGGTGGGCGTTCTTGGCGAAACCGAGGCCGGGATCCAACACGATGTTGGATCGGTCGACTCCGGCAGCGACAGCGCGATCCACCTGGTGAAGCAGCTCGCGTCGAACGTCCGCCACGACGTCGTCGTAGTGATCGGCCGCACCGGAGTGCGCATAGTTCTCCGAGCTCCGCCAGTGCATCAGGATCCACGGCACGCCTGCGTCCGCGACGACCGACGCCATGTCCGGGTCGGCCCGGCCACCGGACACGTCGTTGACGATGGTGACGCCTGCTTCGATCGCGGCGGCGGCAACCGATGCGCGCATCGTGTCGACGCTCGTCGGGATGCCCTGCTCACCGAGGGCGGCAATCACCGGCACCACTCGTCGGGCTTCGACCTCCGGATCGATGCGTTCCGCTCCCGGACGCGTCGATTCGCCACCGACGTCGACGATGTCCACACCCATGGCGTGCAGCTGAACACCGTGTGCGACGGCAGCGTCGACGTCGAGATACCGACCACCGTCGGAGAACGAATCCGCCGTGACGTTGAGAACGCCCATCACCACATGGGCGCCGGGCCGAAACGGCCGAAAAGACGTCATTTCCGCAGAATCAGATCCAACGCCTCGGATCGAGACGCTGCACTCGACTGGAACAGTCCGCGGACGGCCGACGTCGTCGTACTGGCTCCCGGCTTGCGAATGCCGCGCATGGCCATGCACAGATGCTCCGCCTCGATCACGACGATGGCGCCGCGCGGGTCGAGCTTGCGCATCACGGCGTCGGCGATCTGGCTGGTCAGACGCTCCTGCACCTGTGGACGCTTGGCGTAGAGATCCACGACGCGGGCCAACTTGGACAGGCCGGTCACCTTGCCGCTCTTGCCGGGAATGTACCCGACGTGGGCGACGCCGTGGAACGAGACCAGGTGATGCTCGCACGTAGAGAACATCGGGATACCCCGCACCAGAACGAGTTCCTGATGGCCCTCGTCGAACGTCGTGTTCAGCACCGAATCCGGGTCCGTGTACAGCCCGCCGAACATCTCCTTGTACGCACGGGCCACGCGCGCCGGGGTGTCGAGCAGGCCGGCACGGTCAGGATCTTCTCCGACGGCGATCAGCAACTCACGGACCGCGGCCTCGGCACGCGGCTGGTCGAACGTGCGCCCTGTTGCAACTGCGACGAGGTTGTCCGGCGCAACCGGGGCGCCCTCATCGTCCATCCGCGTGACTGACACGTGTGCTCTTTCCTTCGGTCCACCCGCGGCTCACAACCGCAGGCCCACTCATTGCGCCACGTAAGCCTATCGCCCGATCCCGACTGACCTAACTGTGCCCGCCGGGACCTTCCCACCGCTGCGTGCGAGGACCTTCGTCGCCGCCGTGCTCGGACTCCGGCGCATCGGAACGCTGGTTCTCCGGACGCGGTGCATCAGGACGCTGTTCGTTCGGACGCTGTTCGTTCGGACCCTGTTCGTTCGGACGCTGGGGCACGGGACCGCCGAGCGGCAATCCGCCCAGGGGATCCCACTGCGAACCGGCGGGGTCGCGGTACTGAGGAGACGGGCGCTGGTCGCCGTACTGACCCGACGCGGCCGAGCCTCCACCCTGGCCCGCCGAACCCTGACTGCCGGACGCGTCATCGGAATCCGGAGTGCCGGACCTGCCATCGTTACCTGGCTCGCGGTACTCCGGGGGCTGGTACTGAGGCGGACGGTACTGAGGAGACTGGTACGTCGGCGGCGCCTGGAACTGCGGACCCGATTCACCCGGGCGACCGCCGCCGGGACCGGAAGCGTCACGCGGGGGCCAGCCCGGTGCCGACCAGCCGGCAGGTGCGCCGTAATCCGGACGCGATCGCGGAGTCTCGGGGTTGCGGTAGCTGCCGCCACCGTTGTAAGCACCGCCACCGGTGTAGTTCCCGCCCGGATAGTTGCCGTTGCCCGGGTGGCTGCCCGTGGCGTCGGCACCACCGGAGTGCTGGCCTCCGCGCGATCCACCGTTGTACGGGGCACTGCCGTACGGTGTGCCGCCGTTCGCGGGACCACCGTTCGCAGGACCACCGTTCGCAGGACCACCGTTCGCAGGACCACCGTGCACCGGGCCACCGTTGACCGGGCCACCGTTGTGCTGGGAACCGTTGGCCGGGGCACCGTTGGTGTGCGCTCCCGGCCTGCCGCCGTTGTACCCGTCCTGACCGTTGTAGCCGTCCTGACCGGACTTGGTCAGCTGCGGGGAGCCTGCGTAGCTGGGCTGAGGGAACTGTTGCGGCGGAACGACCTTGGGCGCGATGGGCGGCGGAGGCCACGGCTCGCCGCGTTCGATCGCGAGCTCACCCGGCGTCTTCACCGGGGGCTTGTCCGACGGGATGCGCTCACCGAAGTCGTTGAACAGTGTGATCCGCGGCCGCTTGGTGACGCCCGTGAAGATCTTCTCGAGATCCTTGCGGGTCAGCGTCTCGCGCTCCAACAATTCGGTCGCGAGCGTGTCCAGCACGTCGCGGTACTCGTTGAGAATGGCCCACGCCTCGGTGTGCGCGGCTTCGATGAGCTTGCGCACCTCCTCGTCGATCTCGCGGGCGACCTCGTGCGAGAAGTCCGACTGCACACCCATCGAGCGGCCGAGGAACGGATCGCCCTGTTCCTGCCCGTAGCGAACTGCTCCGAGCTTGCTGCTCATGCCATACTCGGTCACCATCGCGCGAGCGATCTTGGTCGCCTGGTCGATGTCCGAGGATGCGCCCGTCGTCGGCTCGTGGAACACCAGCTCCTCGGCCGCGCGGCCACCCATCGCCATCACGAGCCGCGCGATCATTTCCGACCTGGTCATCAGGCCCTTGTCGTCCTCGGGGACGGTCATCGCGTGACCACCCGTCCGACCGCGGGCGAGGATGGTGACCTTGTAGACGGGCTCGATGTCCGGCATCGCCCACGCCGCGAGGGTGTGGCCACCCTCGTGGTACGCGGTGATCTTCTTCTCGTGCTCGCTGATGATCCGGCTCTTGCGGCGCGGCCCTCCGACCACGCGGTCGACGGATTCCTCCAGCGCGGCCTCGGTGATGACGGTGCCGTTCTCACGGGCGGTGAGCAGAGCGGCCTCGTTGATGACGTTGGCAAGGTCCGCGCCGGACATTCCGACGGTCCGCTTGGCGAGACCTTCCAGATCGGCGTCCTGAGCGACTGGCTTGCCGGCGGAATGCACCGCGAGGATCGCACGTCGACCGGCCAGGTCCGGAGCACCGACCGGTATCTGGCGGTCGAAACGGCCTGGTCGCAGCAGCGCCGGGTCGAGGATATCGGGCCGGTTGGTGGCGGCGATCAGAATGACGCCGGTGCGCTCGCCGAAGCCGTCCATCTCGACGAGAAGCTGGTTGAGGGTCTGCTCACGCTCGTCGTGGCCACCACCCATGCCTGCGCCACGCTGACGACCGACGGCGTCGATCTCGTCGACGAAGATGATGCACGGGCTGTTCTGCTTGGCCTGCTCGAACAGATCGCGGACACGGGAAGCGCCGACACCGACGAACATCTCGACGAAGTCCGAGCCGGAGATGGTGAAGAACGGAACGCCTGCTTCACCGGCGACGGCGCGTGCCAGCAGTGTCTTGCCGGTTCCGGGAGGGCCGTACAGCAGCACGCCACGCGGAATCTTCGCGCCGAGCGACTGGTAGCGAGCCGGGTTCTGCAGGAAATCCTTGATCTCGTACAGCTCTTCGACTGCCTCGTCGGCACCTGCGACGTCCTGGAACGTCGTCTTGGGCATGTCCTTGCTGAGTTGTTTGGCCTTCGACTTGCCGAAGCCCATGACGCCGCCGCGGCCACCGCCCTGCATGCGACTCATGATGAAGATGAAGACACCGAGCAGAATCAGCATCGGAAGAACGAACAGCAGCAGCGACGACACCCAGCTGTCCTGGCTGACGACGGTGTTGTAGCTTTCGAGGCCGTCCGCGCTGACCTTGTCGAAGATGGTCTGCGACGCCGAGTCCGGGTACTTCGCGATGATCTGCGTTTCGTTCTCGGTGGCGTCGTTGCCGTTCTTCAGGGTGAGGCGGACCTGCTGCTCGCGGTCGTCGATCTGGGCCTTCTCGACGTTGTTGTCGTCGAGCTGGGCGATGGCCACCGACGTGTCGACGGACTTCCAGTCCCTCGTGTCGTTTCCGAAGTAGCTGAAAGCGAAAATCGCCAGCAGTATCGCAAACACGATGGCCAGGTTCCGTATAACTGTCTTCCGATTCATACAGCTTCAGCCGAGACGGCCTCGTCCTTTCCAGTTCCAGTTACCGGGCCACTCTGCTGGTTCAGCTCGAGCACCGGATGCCCCAGGTTACCGCGAGCGGCCGCGGCGTACTCGTGGTGCGGTAACCCGGCGATACATCCCCCACGCCGTTCGCCCGACGGATGTATCACGATTCTCCCCCATCCAACGCGCATCACGCCTTTCCGGTTCCCCGTGCCGGTCACGAAAAAATACCAGCAGTGCTTGGGCAACTTCGGGTCTATCGTTGGTCCGTGCAGCCCGGCCCGGATGGAGTCAGTGCCTTCGCGAACGACGTTCCGGCCAGTGCGGACGCCGTCCGGACGGTTGCCGCTGCCCGGCTAATACCGGGAGACGCAGAACGCAGGTTGCGGCGGGATTGGCGTACCGCTCGGGCCGAGGGCGGGTCGGTGGTGCCCGACCTGGCGGATTATCTCCCCGATTCTGAGTCGATCCGGCGCCGGTGTCTGATGCAGTTGATCGCCGTCGACCTTCAGGAGCGGTGGCTGCGGGCGCATCGACCGAAGCGGCTGGCCGAGTACTGCGCTGATTTCCGCTCGATCCTGACCGATTTCGACGTGGGATCACTTCCGGTCGACCTGGTCTACGAGGAGTTCTGCATCCGCCGCCAGAGCGGGGATTCGGTGACGCCCGCCCAGTACGTCCGCGAGTATCCGGCGCACGAGGACGCGTTGGCTCGGTTGTTGAACATCGGCAGCGGCGAGAACACCGAGATGCAGTCCCCCGACCTGGACGCGACGGGACCACAGGAGACGATCTCGCAGGACACAAGCCCCCAGGACACGAGATCCCAGGACACGAGATCCCAGGACACGAGACCGGGGGCGGCGCCGACACACCCCGGATCTTCGGACGAGTTGGAGGATCTCGACGCGGGTGATCGCGTCGACGATTTCGATCTGCTGATGGGCCTCGGCCGCGGCGCGTTCGCCCGCGTGTTCCTGGCCCGGCAACGTTCGATGCAGCGAATCGTCGCGGTGAAGATCTCCTCGAACCACGGCAGCGAGCCGCAGATGCTCGCCCAGCTCGATCACGACTACATCGTCCGAGTCTTCGACCAACGGATACTTCCCGGTCGAGGGCTGCGTCTGCTGTACATGCAGTATCTGCCAGGCGGGACACTTCTCGATCTTCTTCGTCGGGTGCGTGCCTGCCCGGTCGAATCGCGCAGCGGTCAGCTGCTGCTGGACACCGTCGACGCCGCACTCGAATCGCGAGGAAGCGTTGTTCCGACGGATTCGTCCATCCGCGAACACATTTCGACCCTCTCGTGGCCGGAGACCGTCGCGTGGCTTGGGCGGCGACTCGCGGACGCGCTGCACTACGCCGGCGAGCATGGAATTCTGCACCGCGACATCAAACCGGCAAACATTCTGCTCACCGCCGAAGGCGTGCCCAAACTCGCCGATTTCAACATCGGATTCTCCGACCAGGTCGACGGTGACAGCCCCGTCGCCTACTTCGGCGGATCCCTGTCCTACATGTCCCCGGAACAGCTGGAGGCGTGTCACCCGTCGCGACCGGGACGTGCCGACCAACTCGACACCCGCAGCGACCTGTATTCCCTCGGTGTCGTGTTGTGGGAGTTGCTCACCGGCAGCAAACCGTTCGACGACGCAGCGGCGGCGAACGTCGACGGAGACCGCACGGTGATCGACGCGCTGCTGACTGCCCGTGAGGACGGCGTGACGGCGGCCGCGCAGGCGTCGCTGCCTGCGGACTGTCCGGCCACGTTGCGTCGCGTACTGCTGACCTGCCTGTCCGCCGACGTCGACCAGCGCCTGCCGGGCGGTCACGACGTGGCCCAACAGTTGGATCTGTGCCTGGATCGTCGTGCGCGTGCTCTGGTCGACCCGCCGCCGACGAGTGCTCGCGCCCGGCTTCGATCGTTCACGGTGCCGGTGATGACCGCCGCCATCGGGATCCCCAACGTGACGGCGGCCGTCTACAACTACCAGCACAACAAGGCGCTCATCATCGGCGATCTGATCCCGGTGGCGCAGGACAGATTCGAGACCGTCACGGTGGTGATCAACGGTTTGTTCTGGCCGATCGGGCTCGCCCTCATCGTCTACTTCTTCCGACATGTCCTGGCGGTTCCGGCCGCCCTGCGCGGCGGGCGCGACGTGTCCGACGACCGACTGGCGCAGGCTCGGGCAGACACCCTTCGTGCGGCGGGCAGGGTCGTGGCGGTGTGCCTCGGACTGTGGATATGTGCCGGAATTGCGTTTCCGGTGTCCCTGCAGATCGCCGCCGGATCGGTACCGGGTCAGGCGTACGTCCATTTCATCGCGTCACTGGTGGTCTGCGGCGCGATGGCGACGGCCTATCCGTTCTTCCTGGTGTCGCTGTTCACCGTCCGATGCCTGTACCCGTCACTTCTTCCGTACGGAAGCGCAGGCGACAGGGATCACGCGCTGCTCGACGCACTGAGCCGTCGAAGCGTCGGCTACCTGACGGTCGCCGCCGCCATCCCACTGGTTGCCGTCGCCGGTCTCACGTTCGTTCCGGCGTCGGACATCCCCGGCGTCCTCGACGTCGTGCGCGTGGTGTGCATCGGGGGCATCGCCGCCTTCGTGGCGTCGTACGCGATCTTCCGGTCGGTGGAGCTCGACCTCGGTGCGCTACGTCGAGTGGTGTCGCGTAAGCCGACGAATCAGCTGTAGACGTGCGGTGCGAGCGTCCCGATGTACGGCAGGTCCCGGTACCGCTCGTTGTAGTCCAGGCCGTACCCGACGACGAACTCGTTGGGGATGTCGAAGCCGACATCGGAGACCTCGACGTCGACCTTGATGGCGTCGGGCTTACGCAGCAACGTCACCACCGACAGGGACGCCGGGTTGCGCGTCGCGAGGTTGCGCTTGAGCCAGGACAGCGTGAGGCCCGAGTCGATGATGTCCTCGACGATGAGCACGTGCCTGCCGTTGATGTCGCGGTCCAGGTCCTTCAGGATCCGCACGACGCCCGAGGACGACGTGGACGATCCGTACGAACTGACGGCCATGAACTCCAGCTGCGTCGGAATGGGGAGGGCACGCGCGAAGTCCGTCATGAACATGATGGCGCCCTTGAGCACACCGACCAACAACAGATCACCCTCCGGCGCATCCACCGGGTACCGCTTCGCGATGGTCTCGGCCAGCTCGGCGGTGCGGTCTCTGATCTGCTCTTCCGAGATGAGAATCGATTCGATGTCGCCCTCGTACACGCCGGGTCCCTTCAGGTGTTTCTCGTGGTCGGATTCAGTTCCATTCGAGCTCTGCGTTCAGCCTGCCATGTCGGCGCCCCACCACCAACCTCGCACCCGTCGGCGCACCGCTCACTGCGACTCCCCCTTGCCCGCGCCACGCACCCACGAGATCGTCGACGAGCCGTAACTGTTTGTCCGACAGTCCTTTCGCGCCGCGCTCCAACAGCCACAGCCGCAGTGCTCGTCGACGAAGCGCAGCAGGGCGCTCGGTGAGCATCGTCACCAGAACCGCGTCACCGTCGCGCGCGAGGTCGAGCAGCTCGGCGGCCAGGTCGTCGAGAACCTGCGCGTCCTCCCGTATCTGCGCGGCCGTCCGGCCGAGGGCCTCCGCGACAGCGCCGCCGAGGACGTCGTCGAGCAGCGGCAGGACTTCGTGCCGGAGCCGGACCCTGGTGAACGCAGCGTCGGTGTTGTGCGGGTCCTCGAACGGGACGACGCCGAGTTCGCGGCACGCCTGACGGGTCACGGATCGACGCACGCCCAGCAGCGGACGTCCCCACGGGTCGTCCCACGCCTGCATTCCGGCGATCGAACGCGGACCGGATCCCCGACCCAGGCCGAGCAGCACGGTCTCGGCCTGATCGTCGAGCGTGTGCGCGACCAGAACCGGCCTGCCTGCACGCGCGTCGCCCAACGCGTCGTACCGGGCGCGCCGGGCGGCCGCCTCCATCCCACCGCAATTTCCGACGTCGACCGTCAGGACCACCGCATCACTGCATCCGAAGGCCACGGCCTGCGCCGCCGCCGCAGCCGCGACGTCGGCGGATCCTTGCTGCAGACCGTGATCGACGACGAGGGCGAGAACATCCGGTACCTCGGCGACTGCGGCTGCGGTCAGGGCCAGCGAATCCGCGCCACCGGACAGGGCAACGGCGACGGGTCCCCCGCCATGATCGGCCGACCACGAGCGGACGGCATGCCGGACGCCCAGAATCGCCGGTTCCTCGGGAAGCAGCACCGGCTGCGCCTGATCGGACCGACTCAGCCGAGGACGCGCGCGATCCACCGGTCCGGGTCCTCGATCTCGGGGAGCAGCGGCAACGTGTCACCATCGGTCCAGATCGTGTTGAACCGCTCCATCCCGACTGCGCCGACGACGTGGTCGACGAAGGCCTTGCCGCGCACGTACTGCGCCATCTTCGCGTCCACGCCGAGCAGCGCCCGGACAACTCGCTGGAGAGGGTTCTGCTTTCGTCTCCGACGACCGTCGAACGCACTGCGGATCTGGGCGACGGACGGGACGACCGCGGGCCCGACTGCGTCCATGACGTGGTCGGCGTGGCCTTCGAGGAGGGTGCCGAGCACCAGTAGACGATCGATCGCGTCGCGCGTCTGCGCCGGCTGCGTCGCGCGGAGCAGCCCGACGATTCCGGCGTCCTCGGCCTTGTCCGATCCCTTGCGGTTCTTGAGCGCAGTGGTGAGCCGGGACGCGACCTCGCTCACCGGCTCGTCGACGCCGTCGGAGAGCAGGGCCACGTTGCTGCGCATGTACTCGCCCAGCCACGGCGCCGACGAGAACTGCACGCGGTGAGTCACTTCGTGGAGGCAGACCCACAGGCGAAAGTCACTGGGCGACACTCGAAGTGCGCGTTCGACGGCAATGATGTTGGGCGCGACGAGAAGCAGCGTTCCGTTCTCACCCGTGAACGGATCATACTGTCCCAGAATGGCGCTCGACAGAAACGCGAGCATCGCCCCCGCCTGCAATCCCGCGGGCTTGCCACCGAGCAGGCCGGACGGCTCGGTGTCCGCCTCCCCGGTCAGGTGCTTCATCGACGCGGCGGCGGCCTCGATCCAGCCCGCGCGGTCGACGATCTGCGCCTGCGGCACCGCAAGGCCGTCGGCCAGTCCGGTGGTGTCACGAACCGGACCCTCGGCACGGACGGACGCCTCGGCGAGTTCGGCGACGATGGCATCGGCGGTGTACCGGGACGTCGACGGAGGCTTCGGGGCGAGTTTGGCGCCGGTCTTCGACGCCAACGCCCAGTCGACGGACGCCCCGATCCCGCCGGGAGCCTGGGTGTCGTCCTCGCGCTGTGAATCCGTGTTCGAGCGGGTCACCGGCAACCACACATCCTGAGTGTCGACGCCACTGCGTCCAGTGCCGGCCGTGAAATCTCCGGCGGTCGGTCGTTGGACATCAGAGCGAACGTGAGTGCCCTTCCGTCGACGTCGACGACGTATCCGGCGAGAGCGCTTGCTGCTGACAGTGTGCCAGTTTTCGCCCTGACCCATCCGGCTCCGATGCGGTCGTCGCTCGCGTACCGGTCGGACAGGGTTCCGGTGGAACCGGCGACCGGCAGGTAGTCGAGCATCGGGCGAAGCTCTTCGCGCTCGGTACCGGCGGCGGACGTCAGGATCTGATCGAGGATTCGGGCGGGTATGCGGTCGTCGACGGACAGGCCGGACGCGTCGTGCAGTGTCATTCCGGTGAGGTCGTAGCCTGCCGAGAACAGCGCCTGCCCGATCGAGTCCACCGCCCCGGTGAACGACGCCGACGTGTTCGTCTCGATCGCGATCTCGCGTCCGATGGCTTCGGCGAGGACGTTGTCGGACCGGCCCATCATCTGACCGAGTCGCTCACGCAGTGGCGCCGACTGCACACTGGCAACCTGGTCGGCTCCGTCCTGCGCCGTTCCGATCGTGACGCGCGCCTGGTCGATCCCGAGCCCACGGGCAAGCGCGCGACCGGCGTCGAGGGCAGGCTGGGCACTGCGGGGCGACTCGTCCTCGAGCGGTACCGACCTGCCTCCGTCGATCATGATCGGTTCGATGGGCGTGATGTAACCGGCGGCAACGTCCGGATCGAACCATCCCTGCGCCATCGTCGGGCCGGAGTAGATCGAGGTGTCGACGACGATGCGGTCGACGGGCACACCCGAACTCTGGATCTGCTCCACGAGATCGTCGATCCGTGCCGCTCCCGGATAGAAGCCGGGGCTTCCCTTCGGCTGGGCGGTGATGGTCGGGTCGCCCGCGGCGACGATCACGATCTCGCCGTCGTTCTGCCCCTTGACCACCCGCGTGGTCACTCGGTGGTTCGACGGCATGGACAGCATCGCCGCGGCCGCGGTCAGCACCTTCGTCGTGGACGCAGGAGTCATGGGGGTGTCGCCGCCGGAGGACCACAGAACATCGCCGCTGACCGCGTCGGCGACGACTCCGGTGAACGCGCCGAGTGCGTCCACTCCGACGACCGGCGCCAGGGCGGCCGCCACGCCTGCTGCGGTGGGCGCGACTGCAGCATCGGAGACCGGGGTGAACGCCGGATCGAGCTGGATCGGATCCGGTTCGGGTGCGGACGCGGCCTGCGACTCGTCGCCCGAGATGCCGGGAACGATCGCGGCGACCGCGGTTCCGCCCGCGGCCAGGGCCACGATCACGCCCAGCACGAGCAGGACTCTGGTCCGTCGGCGCTTGCGCCCCGCCGTCGGGCCGAGAGAACGCTTGGTCAACCCCGCCACCATTCCTCCGTCAGTTCAATCTCGCCATGTGAGCAGAAATGTGTCCCCCAGGACGCATTTCTGCTCACAACGGCTCGGCGACAGTCCCTCAACACTATCGCCCTGTCCGGTACGCTTGCGCCGCCACCATCGTGCGTCACTTCGGGCGCACCCAACGTAGAAGAAGAGCGAGGGCGTGCACGTGTCGTTCGACGTCACCATCGAGATCCCCAAGGGTCAGCGCAACAAGTACGAGGTCGACCACAAGTCGGGTCGCGTTCGGCTTGACCGCTACCTCTACACGGCGATGGCATACCCGGCCGACTACGGCTTCATCGAAGGCACCCTCGGCGAGGACGGCGATCCGTTGGACGCGTTCGTTCTGCTCCCGGAATCGGTGTTCCCCGGCGTCATCGTCGAGGCACGCCCGGTGGCGATGTTCAAGATGGTCGACGAGGCGGGCGGCGACGACAAGGTGCTGTGCGTTCCCGCAGGCGACAAGCGCTGGGATCACATCCAGGACCTGTCCGACGTGTCGACGTTCGAGCTGGACGCCATCAAGCACTTCTTCGTTCACTACAAGGACCTCGAGCCGAACAAGCACGTCACCGCAGCCGACTGGGTGGGGCGCGCCGAGGCAGAAGCGGAAATCGCTGCATCGTTCAAACGTTTGGCGGACAATCCGGAGCACTGACACACGATGCTCGGCCATCGTGGGGTGAAGAGAGAACTTCGAGCAACGTAAACCAGGGAAAGCATCAGGTGGGGAGAAACATGACCGACAGCAACACGACAGGCGAGCGTCGTAATTCGGAATCGAGAGCCATTTCCGATCCGGCACAGTTTCCCGATCTTCCCGTCACGGTCGTTCTCGACCGGATCCCGGTGCCGATTCTGGCCGTCGACCCCAGTGGCGCGATCGTGTTCGCCAACGAGGCGTTCGACGAGCTCTTCGGCACCGACCGGTCCGAGCCCGCGGACTTCCACCTGCACGACATCTTCCCCGACCAGGCGCCCGAGGGCGTCAACGTCGCGGACATGTTCCTGACGACCGTCGCCACCCGCGCCGACTCACTGTGGCGCATGACCGACAAGACCGGTGACGTTGTTCAGGTCCGGGCCAGCAAGTCGATCCTTCGGCGTGCGGAGGACAACCTGGTGCTCGTCGCACTCGAAGATTTCACCGATCAGCTCTGGAACGACCCGAAGAGCGCACTGCGCTGACGGCTCGGCCCACGTTCCGCATGCCTCGACAGGGGCCCGCGGGACGTGGGCTGTCTGCTTGGCATGGGCTGTTCACTTGACGTGGGCTGTTCACTTGTCGAACACACGCACCTGATTGCCGCCCGACCGTTTCGCCTCGTACATGGCGGCGTCGGCCTTCAGCAGGGCTGAATGGATCATCGCCGACGCATCCTGTGGCTGCAGGCTCTTCCACCGATCGACGGACACGACGGCGGCTCCGACGCTTCCCGTGATCGACACTTCGTCGGCGGGCTCGTGCAGAGATTCGAGGATCATGCCCGCGACTTCGGGCGCCTGCGACCTGGTCACTCGTACCGCAGCCGTGAACTCTTCACCACCGGTGCGGGCGACGCAGGACTCGTCGGGCACGACGGCTTCGAGACGGTGCGCCGTCGACCTCAGCACCCGGTCTCCCGCTGCGTGGCCGCGACTGTCGTTGACGGACTTGAACCGATCGAGATCGACGACGAACACTGCGACGTCGTCCCCGTCGCCGGACTCGGTGAGCAGTCGTTCGATCCGAACTTCGAATCCGCGTCGATTCAGCAACCCGGTGAGCGAGTCGGTGACCGCGAGTTCCAACTGAGCTTTGATGACGGCTCGGAACACGATCACGGAGTTGACCACGACCAGGGCGACGAGCGCCTGGGCCACGACGGACGCGGCGTCGTGCACTCCCTCGATGTAGGTGCCGACGGCCAGGACCACGATCACCGCGCTGACGAAGAGAGAATGCAGCCGTAGAACCGTGGTGGACGAGAAGTACGCGATGTAGATGCCGATCACGGCGAACAACACGGTCGCGTACAGCGCTAGCCCACGCTCGTCGAACGTGAACAGAACGGTGGCCACGCCCACGTCGGCGTAGAGGACGAACCATCCCGGCATGCGCACGACTTCGCGGCCGTGCACCCACCACCACCCCCCGACCGGGAGAGTCGAGAGCAGCACGGCACCACACAGAATGCGCCGGAGATCCGACGACGGGCCTTCGTCCGAGAGCATCACCACGGCGCCGATGACGGCGAACACGGGAACGAGAACCGCGATACCGAGACCGACCCTGCGCTCGAGTCGATCCGCCGGGGCGGAGCCTGAGTGCGGACGGAAGGTACGCGGGAACCACCGTCGTGTGCCGTACAGCACCGCGTCCTCCCTTGTGGTCAGCGTGCCCGGGATTCGATGTCTCCGAGCGATCGACTCGTTCAGTCGCGGCCGGAGGGCGCGTCGGGCCTGACTCGCTCGTAGTCGGTCAGGAACCGGTCCAGCAGGTCGACGAGCGCAACTCGATCCTCCTGAGTCCAATCGGCCAGTACCAGCCCGAGGCTGTCGGTGCGCTTGCGGTGCATCCGGTCGGCGACGCTGCGGCCGGTCTCGGTGACCGCGAGAACGTACGCCCGGCCGTCCTTCTCGTCACGCACTCGCTGTACGTGGCCGTGCTCCACCAGCTGCGCAACCTGCCGACTCACGGTCGACGGGTCCGAGTTCACCAGAGTCGCAAGCTCACTCGATCGCATCGGCCCGTCGCGCAGCAGCCGGAAGAGGCAGACGAACGCTGCGCCTTCCACTCCACCGGACTCGACGGACATCTGAGCCAACTTGCGCTCGCGAATGCGCTGCAGTCGGACGAGCTGAGTGCCCAGTTCCTCGGCGGTGTCGATGTCGGCGGTACCGCTCATGTCAGCTGCCACTGAAGTTCGCCGGCCGTTTCTCGAACACGGAGGTGATGGCCTCGGTGAGGTCGTTCGACGCCAGGAACGCTGCGTTCCAGGCCGCAACGTAGCGGAGACTGTCGTCGACGGCGGCGGACCGCGAATGGTCGAGAACCGTCTTGATCCCGTGTACGACGAGCGGAGGGTTGGCGGCGATCTCCGCCGCGGTCGCCCGAGCGCCTGCGAGCAACGCGTCCTGATCCTCGAAGACGTCGTTCACGAGCCCGATCTTCTCCGCACGAGCGGCGTCGATGTCCTTGCCGGTGAGCGCGAGCTCACGCAGGTGTCCGTCGCCGATGATCGCGGGTAGACGTGCAAGCGAACCCATGTCCGCGACGATCGCGACCTTCACCTCTCGAACACTGAACTTGGCATCGGCACTGGCGTAGCGAATGTCGGCGGCGCTGATCAGGTCGAGGCCACCGCCGATGCACCAGCCGTGCACCGCCGCGACGACGGGCTTGCGGCAGTCGGCGACGGCGTTCGAGGCCAGCTGCATGCGCTTGATGGTGTCGTGGAAGGTGGTGCGCGGACCCGCGAGCGCCTTGTCCGCCATCAGCGGCGCGAACTCCCCGCCCATGGCAGCCAGATCGAGGCCGTACGTGAAGTTCTTGCCGGATCCGGTGAGCAGAACTGCGCGCACCTCGTCGTCGGCGTCCAGCTCGGCGAACAACCGCGGGCACTCGCTCCAGAAATCGGGGCCCATCGCGTTGCCCTTACCCGGCCCGAGCAGCGTCACCGACGCGATATGGTCGGAAATCTCGACCGAGAATGCGTTCCAGTTCCGTTCCGTCATGAACCCGAGAGTAACAAGCCTGGGGCAGCCCACCTCGGCTGTCGGTGTAGGTCGCAGCAACAGCAGTTTGCTCGTCCTCCACTCGCCCTGCACATGCTGACCCACACCCCACGAACGAAACGACACCGACGACCCCGCACCGTTCCGAACGGCGCAGGGGCTCGGGTGGGGAGGGCTGGAAGTGCAGCACCGTGTTACGCCGCGTTACGCCTGGGCTAAGACCCTGCTCAGGCCTGGAGTTCGCATCCTCGGCGGCTCATGATTTCTTCATGATGATGCACCAGGGACTCGGGCTCGAGACGTTCAACGATCTGCCGCGTCGCAAAGCGGTGCACGCGCTGTACGAGTGCAGCTGTTCGCACACGTGGGCATCACGAGTCGCCGACGCGCGGCCGTACGGGTCGTACTCCGAGTTGTTCGCGCGGGCGGATGCAGAACTTGCGGAGCTGTCCGACGCAGACGTGGACTACCTGGCGTCGACGCTCCGGCCTGTCGGACGTACGTGCGCTGGGATGGATCCGGCGACGCAGAGTGTGTTCATCGACGCGTGCCGCATGTACATCGAAAGGTTCGGTTACGGCTACATCGTGTGCTCGACGATGCTCGGTGACGATTCCTTCCGTCTCGACCCCCGCGCTGTGCTCGTCGACCTGGGGCATCGCCTCGACAATTCCGACGAGACCGAACGCAAGGTCATGCGGGACGAGCTGGCGAAGATCAACCGCACGCGCATCGAGCGCGTACTCGGCCCCGAGGACGGTTGGCCGCCGTACTGACGTTCGGACGATCCGCACGGCGGCCACTCGTCAGGACAGTTCTTCCTGCAGGCGCTCGACGAAGTTGGTTGCGCTGTAATAGTCGAGCCGGAACGTGTCCAGTCCGACGGCGTAGACGTGCTGTTGCTGCACGGCGGGAGTCTGTGCGAGCAGGGGGTCGGCTCGGTACTCGGCCACGTCGGTGTCGTCGGCCGTCACGAGAACGACTGTCTGCCCGGCCAAGGCGAGCGAGTAGTTCTCGGGCGAGATCTGGACGATGTCCTTGCGCGCACCCATCGACGTGTCACCCAGTGCGGCCGAGGGGATGTCGGCGAGAGTGAATCCCAGCTCGGTCAACAGACTTCCCTGCGCGGATTCTTCCGTCCACACGTTGGACCCCTCGGCGCCGTTGTAGACCAACGCCGTGGTCGGCTGCGGCGGCAAGGCCATCTCCGCCTTCGCAGACGCCACCAGATCCTCGAACGTCGCGATCTTCTCCTGCGCTTGCGCCTCGTGGCCGGTCGCTTCGCCGAGAAGTTCGGTGACGTCCTGCCACGAGTTGTTGCCGTAGTCCACGACGATGGTCGGCGCGACTGCACTCAACTGGTCGTACAGGTCGATCGCCGAGTCCGCACCGGTCTTGGAGACGACGATCAGGTCCGGGTTCTGACCGATCACCTGCTCGACGTCGATGTCCGTCGCGGGAAGCGGTTTCACGCCACGTTCGGCCGCGATGCCACCCCACTGCGTGAAGAATCCCTGACCGTCGGCGACGTCGGTGTTCGGCGACGTCGCCCCGCTCGCGACCACGGGAGCATCGATCGCCAGCAGACTGCCGGTGAGGGTGACCGCCGTGGACAGAATTCTCTCCGGCTGCGCCGGAATCTCCACCGGCCCCTGTTCGGTGTCGACCGTTCGGGGCCAGGATCCGTCGGAGGACGCTGCTGCTGTTGTCTCGGAGTTCTCGGCCGCGTCGTCGGCGGACGAACTGCAACCGACGAGGGCGACCGTCGACGCGATCAGTACCGCCGCGGCGCGGGTGAAGGTACGGCTGGTGGGCACGAGGAATGAACCTTTCGATCTGAGGTTAGGCTTGCCTGATGTTAGTTGATGTGGAAACGACAGTGCGCTCCCAGCTCGCGGAGGCCGGATCCGAGCCCGAGTTCTGGAAACGCGTCTCGCGCGCGGGAACTCCGCGAATCGAGTCCGTGGCCGACGGTCGCGTGCAGGTCTGCTTTCTGTACAGGCACTCCAGAGGCGCGGATCCGGCGCGCGTGTACTTCGACGCGAGCTCGTTGACCGACCATCACAGTGCGCAGTTGACGACGATGCGTCGACTGGACAACACAGGCATCTGGTTCTGGTCCACCGAGGTCGCATCGACGTGGCGCGGCAGTTACCGGTTCGTGCCAGCATCGGCGGAGTTGGTTGCGCAGGTGGATCCGCCCGGGATAGCCGACACGGTAGCGGGGGTCCGATCGAGGTTCCTCGGGCTTCTCGATCATGCGGTGGCCGACGAGTTCAATCCACGACGGTCCTCGGCGTCGGGCACGGACCGGGCGTCATTGGCCGAGATGCCGGACGCGCCCGTCCAACGCTGGTGGCACGAGGCGGACAAGACCGGCGAGGGTCCGCACGAACTGGTCTGGGACAGCACTGTTCTCGGCAACAGCCGACGCGTCTGGGTACACCGGACCCCGGGCGACGTCGATGCACGACGCCCCCTGATGATCGTTCTCGACGGCGAGCGCTGGGTGGAGGACAATCCGCTCGCGCCGGTTCTGGACCTGGCCACCGAGGCGGGCGAGTTCCCCGCGGCCGTCCTGGTGTTTGTTCACACGATCGACAACGACACACGGGGTAGGGAACTCCCCTGCAACGCCGATTTCTGGCGAGCGATCACCGACGAGCTGCTGCCGCTGGTGGCCGACATCACACCGTTCACCGACGATCCGACGCGCACTGTTGTCGCCGGGCAGAGCTATGGCGGCCTGGCAGGGATGTTCGCCGCACTGACCCGGCCGGACCGGTTCGCGCTGGTGGCGAGCCAGTCGGGCTCCTTCTGGTGGCCGCAGATGCCGCACGGCGACACGCAGGGCCCACTGGGTGGGCGCATCGCGGACATGATTGCCGATCAGGCGGTTTCGCCGTTCCGCGTGGACATGACGGTGGGGATTCACGAAGGGCACATGCCGGCGAACAACGAGCGCATTGCGGACATGCTGCGAACTCGGGGCATCGACGTTCGATACTCCGAGTTCGACGGCGGTCACGAATGGCTGTGCTGGAGAGGCGAATTGGTCGAATCGTTGATTCGGCTCCTGGGTTGAAGCTCTATCGGCGCTAGAACAGGTCCAGCGTCCGGCCGACAAAGGCAAGCACGACGATCACGACGATCAGTCCGATCACACCGAGAACAACAACGGGCATGGCCAGGCTGCGCTGCGGGGGCTCGTGCTGCGGTCCGCTCACTCCCGTCTCGGCGGGAGGGGTATCGCCCGGCGTGACGCCGCCGCCGGCCTCGAGGCCTGCAGTGTCGTCGGGTTCAGGATTTTGAGCAGTCATGAGTCGTAGTTACCCATCCCTGTCCGCTCCAATCAGGAGTGGAGCCTGCGAGATTTCGGGATGCCCGGGTTCAACGTTCGAGAGCGGCGCGTGCGATTGCGCCGGTGAAGAGGGCGGAGATGGCGTCGCCGATGGCGTCGTGGTCGATCTCTTCCGGGTCGACGGAGTGTTCGACGGCGAGGCCGGAGATCAGGGCGAGCAGTGATGTTGCGACGCGGCGTGCGTCGATTCCGGTGCCGACGCCCCAGTCGTCGGCTCGTTCGGCGATCAGTCGTTCGAGTTCGTCGCGGAGTCGGCGGCGTTCGTGTCGATATCCGTCGGCGAGGCTGGGGTCTCGGCCGGCTTGGATCCCGTATTCGGTGACGAGCAGTGGCCAGCGCGGTTCGTCGACGACCCAGGAGGCGATGGCGTCGCCGCTTCTGCCTGCGGCGTCGCCCGGGCCGAGGCCGGAGACGGTGTCGATGACGCGGGTGGCGAGGTCCATCGACTTCTTGGACAGCAACTCCGCGAAGAGTGCCTGTTTGGATTCGAAGTTGGAGTAGACGGCGCCCTTGGTGAATCCGGCTCGGCGGGCGATGTCCTGCAGTTTGGCTGCGGCGTAGCCGTTCTCGGTGAATTCGTCGGCGGCGGCGTCGAGCAGTCGTTCGCGCACGTTTTCGCGGCCGGGACGTTGTGTCGGCGCCCACGTTGCTTGACCCTGTCGGTTCACGATACCTAGAGTATTCAATACCTGAGGTATTCACAATCGTGTCGGAGGAGATCGCATGCGCAAGGTCGTCTGGATCGCGTTCGGGGTACTACTGCTCCAACTCGGCTTCATCGCGAGCTATGTTGCCGCGTTCCATCAGCCCACCCCGCGGGAAATACCCATCGCGGTGGTGGCCGAGCAAGGTCTGCCCGCAGGAATCGACACCGACACCGCGGACAAGCTCAACGCCATCGACGGCACACCGCTCGACGCGCGCGCGGTCGCCAGCACCGAAGATGCCAGGTCGTTGATCCGCGACCGCGAGGTGCTGGGCGCCTATGTCGTCAGCGCCTCGGGCACGGACACGGTCATCACGGCGAGCGCCGCGGGAAGCTCCATCTCCGCTGCCCTCGAGTCGATCTTCACCGAGGTCGAGGCCTCACAGGGCCGCCAGTTCGTCGTCCGTGACGACATCCCCGTCGGGATCCACGACAACCGCGGACTGTCCGGGTTCTATCTGTCCGTCGGCTGGGTCGTCGGCGGATACCTGCTGGCCGCCGCGATCGGCCTGCTCGTCGGCGCCCCGAAGTCCCGCCGCGACGCCGCTGCCCAACTCGGAATCTTCGCCGCGTACTCCGTGCTGTCCGGTGCGCTGGGAGCGCTGATCGTCACCCACCTGCTCGGCACGTTCGCCGGTCACTGGTTCCCGCTGTGGCTCCTCGGCACCGGAGTGGTGTTCGCGACGTCGATGTTCACGCTCGGGCTGCGCGCAGCCATCGGAGTGGCGGCGGTACCGATCGCCATCATCGTGTTCGTGATCCTCGGAAACCCCAGTGCCGGAGGCGCGTTCGGACCCTACGTACTCCCCGAGTTCTACGCCGCCGTCGGGCGGTGGATCACGCCGGGAATCGGCACCGAGGGTGTGCGCAGCATCGTGTACTTCTCCGGGACGGGCCTCGGTCAGCCTGCACTGGCCCTCGCGGCGTATTCGGCGGTGGGGATCGCCCTGCTGTTCGCCTTCACGAAGGCCGCACGCACCGAGCAACCGGACGCACTCCCAGTATCCTGACCACCATGACAACCACCTTCCCCCTCCCCTTGCCAGATCTCGCGGTACGTACTCTCGGTGGCGCAGTCGTGTGGGCGAACGACGAAACGTTCGCGGAGAAGGAGAATCTGGTCAAGCCGGGGAAGGCCGATTACCAGACCGCCACCTTCGGTCACAAAGGGCAGATCTACGACGGCTGGGAGACGCGGCGGCGTCGCGAATCGGGTTACGACGAGGCCATCGTGCGGCTCGGAGCGCCGGGTGTCGTCGACGCAGTCGTCGTCGACACCGCCTGGTTCACCGGCAATTACCCGCCGGAGATTTCCGTCGAAGCGGCGTCCGTCGAAGGCTTCCCGTCGGCGAAGGAACTGTACGAGGACACCACGTGGGAGACCATCGTCCCGAAGAGCGCCGTCGAGGGCGACTCCGAGAACCGTTTCAAGGTGGCCTCGGAGGAGCGCTGGACCCACGTCAAGCTCAGCATCTACCCGGACGGCGGTGTCGCGCGGTTGCGAGTGCTGGGCCGAGGAAAGCCGGATCCGCGCTTCATCGCCGCAGGCCCGTTCGATCTTGCGGCGCTCGAGAACGGCGGGTACGTCTCGGCGTGCTCCAACATGTTCTACAGCTCACCCAACAATCTGTTGTTCCCCGGACCGCCTCGCTCGATGGGCGAAGGATGGGAGACATCACGCCGCCGCAACGACGCCAACGACTGGGTCCAGGTCACTCTCGCCGGAACGGGCACGATCCATCTGGCCGAGCTCGACACGTCGTGCTTCCTCGGAAACGCTCCCGGTGCTGCGTCGTTGACGGGCAAACTCGGAAACGGTGAATGGATCGAACTGCTGCCGCGCACTCGTCTGCAGCCGGACACCAGGCATCGCTTCCTGCTCGATCACTCCGAGCCGGTGTCCGAGGTGCGCATGGACATCTTCCCCGACGGCGGCATGGCGAGGCTCAGGCTGTTCGGCGAACTGCGCAACGAGTAACTGCGAACGGGGCCGAGTGGCAATACCATTGGAAGATGCCCCGGCTACTTCACCCGAACGCAGCCCACGTCGCGGACATTCTGATCTCGCGCGGACACCACGGCGTCGTCGTCACCTCGCCCGAGCCGACACCGACGGCCGAGGCCGCCGCTGAATCGTTGGGTGTCGCCGTCGGCGCGATCGTGAAATCGCTGGTCTTCCTGCTCGACGACGATCCGGTTCTTCTGCTCGTGTCGGGTGCGCATCAGGTGAACCTGGAGGCGACAGGCGCCCGCCTCGACGGAACGTTGACGCGTGCCCCGCTCGACCTCGTCAAGCACGCGACCGGGCAGCCGATCGGCGGCATCGCGCCCGTCGGGCACCCCACCAACCTGCCCACCTACGTGGACGAGTCGCTGGCCGAACACAAAGAACTGTGGGCGGCGGCGGGGCATCCGAACACTGTCTTCCGGACCACCAGCGCGGAACTACTGCGCATCACCGCAGGACTCGCGGTCGACGTCACCTGAACGCGTGACCCGACCGCGAGGGTGACCTGGATCAGGACGCCAGCACTCGGCTGCGACGAGCGACGCCTGCACCTTCGAGAACTGCATCCGCTGCGAACACCACGCCGCGGTCCTCCAGCCACGGCACGACGCCGTCGGCGACGCGGTCCAGATTCCGGGACGTGGGCCCGACGGGCAGGAGGGTCACACCGTCGGCGACGTCGGCGGCCTTGACATCGGCGATCAGGCCGGCCAGTCCGGAGGGTGTGCCGACATAGCGAATCGACCCGGGCACCGTAGGCGCGTCGAGGGCCGCGAACTCGCGGCGAGCCGTCCTCGCGTCGTCGGCGATGTGGATTTCGATGTCGAGGAACACGGCGACGCTGTCCGCGTCTTTGCCCGCCTCGACGGCCTCGGCGCGGGCACGAGCTCGTGCCTGCTGCCCTTCACGAAGGTCTGCGGCTTCGATCCGCACGATCGTCTCGGTGGGGGCTGCGTCGGTGATTTCGGTCCACTGCGACGGGTGGACGAGTGCTACGCGTACGGCTGAACTGTTCGACATGAAGGTGAAGTCCTTCTGGTGCAAGCAGGGATATGACGGCTGAGGCCTAGCCCGAACGCCTACACGACCCCGAGGCGGTACGGCACAGATCGACGTAGCGATCCGACCAGAGTCCGCTCTGCGACAGAGCAATTGCTGTCATGAAGCGATGCTAACCGTTTGTGTGGCGCATGGGGATCCCACGCCTGCGGCACCGTCGGCCAGATCGGGGAACGGGCGGGGATCCGGCACCGGATTCCACCATCCGCCGTCCTCCTCGTACGTCCAGGACGGTCCGTCGGTTGCGAGGGTCCGGACCGCGTCGATCAGCCTGTCGACGTCGCCTCCGGAACTGCCGAGCCCCAGGCTGGCGCGTACGGCCCCGCCTGCGTGGCCGAGCCTGGACAGCAGTGGATGCGCGCAGAACTTGCCGTCGCGCACACCGATTCCGTGCTCTGCCGACAGGTACGCGGCGATCTCGCCCGGGCCGTACCCGTCGACCGTGAATGTGACAATGCCCACAGTGTCCGGTGCGTCGTTCCAGACCGTCAGAAGGCCGACGCCGTCGATCGACGACAGACCGTCGCGCAGACGGTCGGACAGTTCGCGCTCGTGCGAGATCGATCCTGCCGACTCGTGCCGAGCCAGCGCCTCGCATGCCGTGGCCAGTGCGACGACTCCCAGGACGTTCGGAGTTCCGGCCTCGTGCCGTGCGGGCACCGGCGCCCATTCGGTCCGATCGATCGAGACCGAGCGCACGGCGCCGCCTCCGGCGAGGTACGGCTCGGCCGCGTCGAGCCAGTCCCGCTTGCCGACGAGGACGCCTGCACCGTGCGGCGCGTACAGCTTGTGGCCGGAGAACGCGAGGTAGTCGACACCCAGATCACCGATGTCGATGCGGCGATGCGGCACCAACTGCGCGCCGTCGACGAGGATGCGCGCACCGTGCGAGTGCGCGAGCTCGGCCAGTTCGCGGATCGGCAGCACCTCTCCGGTGACGTTCGACGCGCCGGTGATCGCCAGCAGCGCAGCGGGTTTCGTCTCCAGCTCGACCTCGATGCGCGTCAGCGTCTCGGCGATCGAGTCGGCGGCGACCACAACGCGACGATCCCTCCACGGCAACAGGTTCGCGTGGTGCTCGATGTCCAGCACCACGGTGTCACCCGGTACACATCCCGCGAGCAGGTTCAGCGAATCCGTGGTGTTCCTGGTGAAGACGACGACCGAATCCGGTTGTGCGCCCACGAAATCGGACACCGTCACCCGGGCCTTCTCGTACGCGGCCGTGCACACACGGGATGCGTACCCGGCTCCGCGGTGCACGCTCGAGTAGTACGGAAGCAACTCGGCGATCCGTGCGGTGACCTCGGCGAGCGCAGGCGCGCTGGCCGCGTAGTCGAAATTGGCGTATGTGCAACTCGTTCCGTCGACCAGCGGGACCTGAAGGTCAGCTCCGCTGACGGCCGCGAAAGACGCACACGAGTTGTTCAGAACAGCAGTCATGACAAATAACCCCTTGTCGATCAAGGGACCCGACGTACCTGTCGGAAATCGAGTCCGCGCTTGCTGCACCGGTTTTCCGGCGCCAGCCAGGTCGTCACCCGGAGCACCCCACCGCGGAGGAGGGTTGCCGACCAGCAAGCCGGGGCTCGATGCTGGTACTCATGACCTGAAAAGAGGATGGCAAACGCGGCGAGGGATTGTCAACCTCCCAGGTAGGAAACCCTTCGACAGGGGCGAACGGGGCCCTTCCTAGTAGAATCCGCGCAATGCCGAGCTACGACTTGTGTCGGAAGGGGACAGCCGAGACTGTTCACCTTCTGGACAACCGAACATGAGATAACGACGCGCGACGTTCGTTCGAATTTCGGTACCACACGAGAAGAAGGACACCCGGTTGTCTGTGCAATCACCATCGGAAACGGCCGACACCCGCAACGGGGTTCCGCCCGAGTTCCTGCGCGGTGAGCGTGCTCCACAGGAACGCACGCTCATCGACATCCTGCGGTCCACGACGTCGCAGTTTCCCGACGCACCGGCCATCGACGACGGCACCGTCTCCGTCAGCTACCGCGAACTGCTCGAGGACATCGACGAAGGCGCTCAGTGGCTGGCCAGGGCCGGCGTCCGGCGCGGCGATCGCGTCGGCATCCGGATGCCGTCCGGTTCCTTCTCCCTGTACGTAGCGATTCTGTCGATCCTGAACGCAGGCGCCGCCTACGTGCCGGTCGACGCCGACGACCCCGACGAGCGGGCCGAGCTCGTCTTCGGCGAGGCCAAGGTGACCGCCGTCGTCACGGCAGGCGGTATCGCCGCCGGTACGGCCGAGAAGCAGGACACCCCCGCCCCTGATGCTCTGACGACCCCGACTCCCGACGACGACGCGTGGGTCATCTTCACCTCCGGCTCCACCGGCACCCCGAAGGGTGTTGCGGTCAGTCATCGCAACGCGGCGGCGTTCGTCGACGCCGAAGCTCGGATGTTCATGCAGGACGATCCGCTGGGACCGGGCGACCGTGTCCTCGCCGGCTTGTCGGTGGCTTTCGACGCCTCGTGCGAAGAGATGTGGCTGGCGTGGCGGCACGGTGCATGCCTGGTGCCCGCTCCCCGGTCCCTGGTGCGCAGTGGATTCGATCTCGGGCCGTGGCTGGTGTCCCGCGACATCTCCGTCGTCTCGACCGTCCCGACGCTCGCTGCCCTGTGGCCTGCCGTCGCGTTGGAAGCCGTCCGGCTGCTGATCTTCGGCGGAGAAGCGTGCCCGCCGGAACTGGCCGAGCGCCTCGCCGTCGACGGCCGCGAGGTGTGGAACACCTACGGACCCACCGAGGCCACCGTCGTCGCCTGCGCGTCGATCATGGACGGCAAGGGACCCGTTCGGATCGGCCTCCCGCTCGACGGGTGGGATCTGGCCGTCGTCGACGGGTCGGGCCACCCTGTTGCCGTCGGCGAAGTCGGTGAGCTGGTGATCGGCGGCGTCGGCCTCGCCCGCTATCTCGACCCGGCCAAGGACGCCGAGAAGTACGCGCCGATGCCGACGCTCGGATGGGACCGCGCCTACCGCAGCGGCGACCTGGTGAAGCTCGAGCTCGAAGGCCTGCTGTTCCAGGGCCGCGCCGACGATCAGATCAAGTTGGGCGGCCGACGCATCGAGCTCGGTGAGATCGACAACGCACTGCAGGCGCTTCCCGGTGTCGGCGGTGCGGCCGCTGCCGTGCGCAAGACCGGCGCAGGCAACTCGGTGCTCGTCGGCTATCTGGCCAGCACCGATCCTCACTTCGACCTGGAAGCTGCTCGCCGGATTCTGGCCGAACAGTTGCCGTCGGCACTCGTTCCGCGGCTCGCGCTCGTCGAGGAAATGCCGACGAGGACGTCGGGCAAGGTGGACCGCAACGCCCTGCCGTGGCCGTTGCCCGGCATGGGTGAGGGCTCCGATCTCGCCGGCACCGCAGGATGGGTCGCCGAGCTGTGGACCAACATCCTCGGCGCGCAGGTCTCCGACGAGAACGCGGACTTCTTCCAGAACGGCGGCGGATCCCTGTCCGCGGCTCAGCTGGTGACGGCACTGCGCGAGCGATTCCCGGAGATCACCGTCGCGCAGCTCTACGACCACCCTCGTCTCGGGTCGCTCGCACGCTATCTCGACGAGTTGAAGCCGCCCGTCGAAGTGGTTCCGCGTGAAGTCGAGCCGACGTCCAGGTCGGCCCAGTGGACGCAGATCGCGGCCACGGTCCCGCTGACGACGTTGACGGGTCTGCAGTGGATCACGTGGCTGGGGATCCTGTTCAACGTGATGAGCTGGTTCGCCGAGGTTCCGTGGGCGCCGACGGTGTCGTGGTGGTGGATTCTGGTCGCGTTCGTCGCGTTCATCACTCCGGTCGGCCGCATGGCGATCTCGGTCGTCGGTTCGCGCGTCCTGCTGGCCGGTCTGAAGCCCGGCGCGTATCGACGCGGCGGTAGCGCACACATTCGTCTGTGGACCGCGACGAGGCTGACCGACGCCAGTGGCGCCTCCAACCTGTCCGGTGCTCCGTGGATGGTCTACTACGCCCGCGCGCTCGGCGCGAAGATCGGCAAGGGCGTCGACCTGCACACCCTTCCCCCGGTGACCGGGATGCTCGAGCTGGGCGACGGTTGTTCGGTCGAACCGGAAGTGGATCTCAGCGGCCACTGGATCGACGGCGACATCGTCTACATCGGCGGTATCAAGATCGGTGCGGGCGCTACCGTCGGGGCTCGGTCCACACTCCTGCCGGGCACGACCGTCGGCAAGAACGCCGTGGTGAGTGCGGGCTCGGCCGTCGTCGGCCGGGTCAAGGCGGGGCAGCTGTGGGCCGGATCGCCCGCGCAGAAGGTCGGCAAGGCCGAGCATCCGTGGCCGGAGGAGACTCCCCCGCGGGCCACGCGCTGGGTCCTCGCCTACGGTGTCGCGTCGCTGATGCTGTCCGGGATGGCGATCTTCTCCCTCGGTGTGTCTCTCGTACTGATGGGGTGGTGGCTGCACACCGCGACGACCCTGCTGGGTGCCGTCGGGCGCGCGGCGATCATGCTTCCGGTCGCCACGCTCGTCTCGCTCGGTGTGTTCGCGCTGATCACTCTGGTGGCGGTCCGCCTGCTCGGCATCGGCCTCACCGAGGGATATCACCCGGTACGGAGCCGCATCGGCTGGCAGGTGTGGGCGACCGAACGCTTGATGGACTCGGCCCGCACGTTCCTGTTCCCGCTGTACGCGTCGCTGCTCACGCCCCACTGGCTGCGGTTGCTGGGCGCGAAGATCGGCAAGGACGTCGAGGCATCGACCGTGCTGATGATTCCCAAGTTCACGACCGTCGCCGACGGCGCATTCCTGGCCGACGACACGATGGTCGCGAGCTACGAGCTCGGTGGCGGGTGGATGCACCTGGGTGACGCGAAGGTCGGCAAGCGTGCGTTCCTCGGCAACTCCGGGATGACCGGGCCGGGCCGCACCGTACCGAAGAACGGCCTCGTCGCGGTCCTGTCGGCGACGCCGGACAAGGCGAAATCCGGATCCTCGTGGCTCGGCAGCCCGCCGGTGAGGTTGCGCCGGGCAGCGGGCCGGGCCGACTCGTCGCGCACGTTCGATCCGCCGGTGAAGCTGAAGATCGCGCGATCACTCGTCGAGACGTGCCGCCTGATCCCGGTGATGGTCACGTTCGGAATCGGGCTCGGCGTTCTGTTCGGGCTGACCGCCATCGCCGACGCCGTGGGCTTCTGGCTGGCCGCGCTGCTCAGCGGCCTCGTCCTGCTGCTCGCCGGAGCTGTCGCGGCCGGAGTGTCGGCCGCCGCCAAATGGGTGTGGGTCGGCCGCATCGACAAGGTCGAGCATCCGTTGTGGAGTTCGTTCGTGTGGCGCAACGAGGTGGCCGACACGTTCGTCGAGACCGTTGCCGCACCGTGGTTCGCACGGGCCGCCGAGGGTACTGCTGTGCTGAACATGTGGTTGCGCTGGCTCGGCGCCGACATCGGACGCGGAGTGTGGTGTGAGACGTACTGGCTTCCGGAGGCTGATCTCGTGACTCTCGCCGACGGCGCGACCGTGAACCGAGGGTGCGTTGTGCAGACACACCTGTTCCATGATCGGATCATGTCCATGGACAGCGTCACTCTGGGACGAGGAGCAACCTTGGGACCGCACTGCGTCGCGTTGCCTGCCGCCGGTATCGGTGACGGCGCGACGGTCGGTCCTGCATCATTGGTCATGCGCGGAGACACGGTTCCCCATCACACCCGTTGGCAGGGCAACCCCATCGCTCCCTGGGCCAAGGGCGACCCCTTCGCACGCATCGTGACCGCGGCCCCCGACGACAGTCGTTCCGGCGGGCTCCACTCCCCCCACGACAATCGTTCCGGCGGGCTCCACTCCGGGGCCGGCCTATGAAATTCGGTGGCTCCAAGTTGGTGACGCCGACGTTCGACATCGACGGCGCAGACCCACCGATCGACGACTACCTGCCACAGAACGGCAATCGCGGCTACCGGGTGTCGCGGTACGAGTTGGACCTCGAGTACAAGGTCGAGAGCAACCGGCTCGCCGGTAAGGCGAAGATCACGGCGGTCACCACCGACACCGTCTCGAAGTTCGCGTTCGATCTCGGCCCGGCACTGCGCGTGTCCAAGGTGACCGTCAACGGTTCACGGTCGGTGAAGTTCAGCCAGCACCGAGGCAAGCTCAAGATCACCCCCGCCAAGCCGGTTGCGTCGGGGGCGGCGCTGGTGGTGAACATTCAGTACAGCGGAACCCCGAAGCCCATCGACGGGTTCTGGGGCGAAGTGGGCTGGGACGAGCTCACCGAGGGTTCCATCGTCGCGAGTCAGCCGAACGGCGCGGCGTCGTGGTTTCCGTGCGACGACCACCCCGTGTCGAAGGCCAGTTACGGGATCACCATCACGACCGATTCGCCTTACTACGCCATCGCCAACGGGACACTGGTTCGCAAGCAGACTCGTGCCAGCCGCACCACGTGGGTGTACGAGCAGCCGGAGCCGATGGCCACCTACCTCGCGACCATCCAGATCGGCCCGTACAGCCAGCACACCATCACCGAGTCTCCCGTCCGCATGAAAGCCGTGCTGCCGCACCGGCTCAGGCCCAATTTCGAGCACGACTTCGGCCGTCAACCGCAGATGATGGAGACCTTCACCCGCCTGTACGGTCCGTACCCGTTCGCCGCGTACACCGTGGTGGTCACCGACGACGACCTCGAGATCCCCATCGAAGCGCAGGGACTGTCCATCTTCGGCGCCAATCACTGTTCCGGCACACGGTATTTCGAGCGGCTCGTGGCGCATGAGCTCGCCCATCAGTGGTTCGGCAACAGCCTCACTCTCGGCAAGTGGAAGGACATCTGGCTGCACGAGGGGTTCGCCTGTTACTCCGAGTGGATCTGGGCGGAGAACTCGGGAGGCTCGTCCGCAGCGGAGAAGGCCCGACGCGTACACACCATGCAGCGAGGGCTTCCGCGGGATCTGATTCTGGGAGATCCGGGGCCCGCGAAGATGTTCGACGACCGTGTGTACAAGCGCGGCGCGTTGACGTTGCATGCGCTGCGCACCACCATCGGCGACGACAAGTTCTTCGAACTGATCCAGGAATGGACGTCGAAGTACCGCTATTCGACCGTCAGTACCGCCGATTTCACGGATCTGGCGTCGCGCTTCGGAGCCCCGCGGTCGCTGTGGGACGCCTGGCTGGGGCAGGAACAGCTGCCCGCTCTGCCGTAGTTCTCGAACCACGGCAATTACAGGGTCCACCACACGACGAACACCAGCGCGGAGTACAGCACGGCCGTCGCCGCCGCACCGAGCCACGACGACGGTGGTACCGACACCGACCACCGACTGTCGTCGCTCAACCGGAGATCGAACGGAAAGGCGCTGACGCACAGTGCATCAGGTCGCGTCGGGTGTGCGAGTACGACCCCCGAGGTGTACGGGAGGCCCCGCACCACGAGGGTGCGCGGCGCTCCGCCCACGGTGTACGTGATCGTGTTGTCGTGGATCTCGCCGGTGAACCACCCGCGGTGCACACGCCACCCCGTCGCATGAGCGAGACGCACGGTGCCACGCGACGCCACGGTTTGCTCGACGGCATCGACGACGACCGGGTCCGCGAATCTCAACAGGGTCCACCACCGGACGATACGGCGCACACGCAGCCCCAGACCGACGACGATCAGCCCGATGGCGAAGAACGGCAACAACACTGGCACGGTGGTGAGCAGCAGGATCGGGATCACGAAGGCGAGGAACACGGCGTAACTCTCGCGCCAATCCCACACCGACAACCCGGTGACGGGAACGAGGAGTGGGACCCGCCGCGTGGTCACGAGCGGGGAGGCCGACATAGTCAGCTGATCTTAGACGCCTCGGCCGGGAGGTGGTGGGTCGAACGGGTACGAACGAACGCCCAGCAGACTGCAGCGATGACGGCACCGGCGGTGAAGATCGCCGGATAGGTCACCACCCCCGGCCACGCTTCGGTCAGCGCCGACAGGATCGCGGGAACAGCGAAGCCCAGGTAGGTCAGCGAGTAGAAGACGGCAGTGAGCCCGGCCAGGTCGTCGGGTCCGGCGATGCGCTGCACCTCCTGCAGCCCGGAGACCAGGGCCATGCCGTAACCGCAACCCAGGACAGCTGCCGCGATCAACGCCGCGACGATGGTCAGCACCGAGGCAGCCCACGCGGCCAGCACCATGCCGACCACCAGAATCGTCAGTGCGACGAGTGCGCCGCGAGCAGCGTCGGGCGTGTCGATTCTGCGCCCGACCGCCTGAATCGCGAATCCGGATCCGAGTGCGATCACGGACATCAACGCGGACAACGCAATCGGATGACCTCCGCTGTGGTCTGCCATCAGCGACGGCAGAACGGCGTAGGCGACGCTGGCCGCACCGAACACCCACGGCGCGAGCGGAACCACGACCAGCAGGAACCGCTTGTGCCCGGCGGACGGGATCTTCAGGTCGTCGACGAGTCGACGCCGATCGGCGGGTGGCACTGCGGGCCGCGTCTCGGGAACCGAGATCATGCCGAGGCCGGTGACGACGCAGATCCCGACATGCACCAGGTACGCGAGATGCGTGGGCCACGGACCCCATTGCGCGAGAACGCCCGCCACGCCTGCGCCGAGCGCAAATCCAGCGGTGAGGCTCATGGCAGCGCGCCTCGCGCCCGCCGAGGAACCTGCCCGAGCGGACAGTTCCTTGATCCAACTGCCGCCGACAGCCATGCCGATACCGAGTGCCACACCACTGAGCACGCGGCCGAAGAAGAGTATCGCGGCGGTGTCCGCACCCATGGCGATGAGGATCGATCCCGCCGCGGCGACGGCCGTCGCCGGCAACATGATCGGACGCCTGCCGAGCCGATCCGACAACGGACCGCAGACGAGCAACGCAGGAACGATGCCGATGACGTACGCGAACAGGAACGTGTCGACGGTGATCGCCGAGAATCCGTGTTCGAGCCGGTACATCACCAGTAGCGGGGTGAACTCGTTTCCGCCCCACGCGACGGCGAACATCCCGGCGGCTACGAGAATCCACCGTCCCGTCCTGGTATCGGTCGTCCGCGTCGGAGTCGTTGCTTCGGACCCCTTCACTGAATTCTCGGTCATGTCGCGCCTCCTTCGTCCAATCCGTGTGTGCGTCTCATGTGGGTGTCGACGGCCTCGCCGAAACCGTCGACGTCGGCGGCCTCGATCAAGTCCGCGAGGCGGCTGTGGTCGTCGACGATGCGGGAGATCTGATCGGGATCACGGGCGAGCGAATGCGTCGTCATCCGCCGCTGGCGCTCGCGAAGTCCGTCGTAGAAGGCGTCGAGCAGTGGGTTGGCACCGGCTCGGACGATCAGGCGGTGGAAGTCCGCGTCCGCGGCGCTGAAGTCGGCTCGCGTACCCGTCGCGGCGATCTCCCGTTGCTCGGCGAGGTTCGCGCGTAGCCGAGGCAGAAGCCGCTCGCGCACGTGCGGCGACGCGGCGACGACTCGGACGCTGCCGGTCTCCACGAGCCACCGCGCGGACACGACGTGTTCCGCCTCGCCGGCAGCGATGGGCACGACGAGTGCGCCGCGCTTGGGGTAGAGCCGCATCCATCCTTCGACCTGTAGGCGCAGAAATGCCTCACGGACGGGAGTGCGGCTGATGTTCATTCGGCCGGCGATGTCGCCTTCGCTGACCAGTTCCCCACCGGGCAGCTCACCGGTGACGATCATTTCCTTGACCGTCACATAGGCGTGCTCGGCGGCAGTGGGTTCCTTAGACACAACATAGATACTAGATGAACCGCGGTCGGCGTCGAACTAGGGCACCCAGTACCTCGTGGCGAGGACGTCGACGATGGGGTCGTCGTCTGCTGCGTCGTCCAGAGCAGCGAGGTCGTCGCGGATCGCTGTGAACCGTGGGTCGTCGCCCTCGGCCACCTCCGCGTCGGTGGCGCCGTCACCTGCGAGTTGATCGAGCAGCTTCGCGCGCACTCGCGCTTTCAACGAGTCGGTCATTCGTCGTCACCCTTCTTGAACACACGCCGAGCCGTCGGGATCAGCACCACCAGAGCTCCGACGAGAACGACCACGGAAAACGCTTCGAGCCACATGTGCTTCCTCTTTCCTCAAGGCGCCAGGGCGCTACCGAACGGCAGATTCCTGACCACGGTGAACAGAACTACGACGATCACCGAGAGCAGCACTACCCACCTCGGCGGCGCGTGAACGGCCCGGCCGCGAACCCACGTCGCCCACAGGAGCACTCCGAACACGAGCAGTGTCACGGCGAGCACGTTGGTCGACACGGCCGACGCAACGTCGCCGTGCACCAGGTCTCCGAACGCCCTCGTCGCACCACACCCGGGACACCACACGCCGGTCAGCGCATGAAACGGACACGGTAGATACGTCGACGACCTCGGATCACGCACGAACAGCACAGCTCCCGCCGCAACCGTCAGTCCCGCAACCGCCGCGGGAGCAGCGAAGCGTCGTCGACGTCGCGCCCCTGTCTCGGTCATGCATCCAGACTAAGTGAGTCCCGAGTCGGTCTCGGGCTTGTCCACTGCGTGGTCGTAGTAGCCGACCACCCCGCGCGCTCCGAACACCGCGAACTCGGCCTGACCGCCGGACGTGACGGCGTCGTCGACGATCCGGCGCAGGACGACCTCGACCAAGCGGTCCAGGGCGAACCATCGATCCGCCGGACCGGCCTCCTCGTGAACTGCCGACTCGTCGAAGTTGCGTCCGACGGATGCGTCGAGGTCTGTCATCTCGGCGAAGATCGACGTGTCCGGGACGGTGATGTCGGCTTCGTTGTCCAACAGCACCCGCACCGCCCAGCGAATATCGTCGACATGGTTGGCGAGCCACAGGCGTCGGCGATGCACGACGCCCAGAGCCGGCCACCTCTTCCTGGCCGCCTGACGGGTCTTGCCGGTGACCGCGGCGAGGTCGGCCAGGCTGGCACCGAGCCACATTGCAGTGGACGCAGCTTTCTCCGTCGCCGCGGCAGCCTCGGCGACGACGCGGGCTTCGTTCTCGATGGCCTGCCCGAGATGCACGAGCGCGTGGGTGCGACGGGACCGCTCGTCGCCGATGTCGGTCGGCTTGTCACCGGGGTCGAATACTGACAACTTTTGGTTCACACCGGTGAGGGTACGTTGTGAACCACAGGTTTACAAAGACATTTGTCTACGGCACGACGACGACGCTGCCGATCATGTCCGGGTGAGGAGTGCAGTGGTAGGTGAAGGTGCCCGGTTCGGTGAACGTGTGTGAGAACGAGCCTTCCTTGGCGAGGGGGCTGCGGAAGGACCGATCGTCGGCGACGACATCGTGAGCCATCCCACCGTCGTCGAACACCCAGGTGACGGTCTCCCCCACCGAGACGGTGATGTCGGCTGGCGTGTACGCACGATCGGCCACGGTGACCTGGTTCTTCACCGGCGGCGCAGCCGTCTCCTGGGCGGGCTGGGAAGTGCATCCTGCGACGGTCAGGGCCACGATCGCTACGCCGAGCTTCAGTCTCACAGTTTCAACCGTATGGCATCTCGTGAGCTCGGGTAACATCACCGCCGTTCACCTATCGACCGAAAGGCCAGGCTTGTCCATGACGACACGACGTGCCCGCACCAGCGTTGCATCGTCGGCAACCCTGCTGTTCGCGACCGTGATGATCTTCCTCGCGACTACCTTGTTCGGCACCGCGTCCGCGCAAGCCAGGCCGGTCCAGTTCGTCCCTGCAGGCGCCATCAGCCCGACCATCGGCTTCGATCCGGCTGCGGTCATCGAGTGGCGATTGGATCAGGCGATCGTCAACCAGCCGATCTTCGTTCGTGTCGACCCGTACTTTCCCGGCCTCACCGATTTCTCGCTGAACAACTGGTGCAACTGCGCCATCAACTGGTTCAACCACACCACACAGCAGGGCGGGGTCGCGTTCCCCGGTCCCCTGCCGTCCGGGCCGATCCGCACCGGCTCCGGTGACGTCTCGGCCTGGACCGACATTCCCGGTGGCTTCACCCTTGTCCGTGGGCAGGGAAACTGGTGGGTTCCGTAGGCGGCTCCGCCGCCATGTGAGTGGTCTCGAGCTAGACCAGCGCCTCGCCGAGGTATCCCCCTTCCGAGGTTCCTGCGGGCACGAGGAACACCGCGGAGCCGATGGGCGTCGTCCACTCGTTCAGCGCGTCGTGTTCGTCCAACCGCTGCTGCACGGGAAGAAACTGCGTGTCGATGTCGCGCTGATACGTCGCGAAGATCAACCCCGAATTGCTCGTCGAACCTCCCTCGGGTGCATCGTCGTAGTTGTACGCACGCCGGAAGAACCGCTCCCCGTCGTGCGTGTGCCGGGCACGTGCAATGTGCGACGCAGGCGAGATCACCGGGATGCCGAACCGATCGGTGGCATCGAAATCAGCCTCGTCGTGCTCGCATTCGCCGGTCATCGGCGCTCCCGTGTCCAGCTTCCGACCGACCGCGAATTCTCTTCCGCCGCGGTCCAACTCGTCCCAGGTGTCGAGCTCGACGGAGATACGGCGCACGATCATCGACGTACTGCCGTCGTCGTTCCACACCAGGGTGTCGAAATCCGTTGTCGGATCCGGGTTCACGGTGCCGTCGACCTGACCCATCAGGTTGCGCATCGTCGTACCTTCCGTCCTGGCTCCGCGGGAGGACCGAAACCCTCGTTGGACCCAGCGAATCGACGCCATCGACCTGACGTTCTTGGTCAACACCCGCACCGCATGGCTCACTGCGGACGGATCGTCGGCGCACACCTGAAGCAGAAGGTCTCCGCCGTTCCACCGATCCTCGAGTCGATCGATGCCGAACGGAGGCAACTGCCGGACGGGTGACGCCACTCCCGCCGCCGCGAACGCGCCCGGTCCGAGCCCGACGGTGACCGTCAGATTGGCCGGGTCGGCCGCGAGTTCCGGTTCGGTGTCGGCCAGGGCAGGCATGCCCTGGGTGAGCCTGCCGGCGTCCGTCGTCCACAGTTTCAACACCGACACCACGTGTTCGCGTCCTGCACCGCCTGCCAGGTCGAGTGCAACGAACGTCCCGTGCGCCTGCGGCGGAGTCGAGACACCGGCCTGATGTTTCCCGTGAAACGGAACGACCTGTCGACCGAAGACGAATTCCTCCGGCTCCCTTGTGTATCCGTACGCCACACCCGCAGCTCCCAGCGCGGCGACGCCTCCACCGAGAAGGCGTCGCCTGCTGATTCCGGGACTGCGGCGTGGTGCCGCGTCAGCCACCGTAGTTTTCCTGCGCGCCCGCGAACTCGCGGACCTGCGCAGTGAACGTGGACGACGATCCGTCCTCGAATGTCAGCGTGATGTCGGTGTCTGCTCCCGGAGTCAACGGCGACGTCACGTCCATCAACATGATGTGGTCCCCGCCCGCCTGGAGCACCTTGGTTTCCTGTGCGCCGACGGCGAATCCACCTTCCTTGGGCTTCATCACCATCGTTCCGTCGGCACTGGCGACCACCTCGTGCAGTTCCATCATCGACGAGGCGGGTGACTGCGCGGAGACCACCCGGACCTGGGTGTCTCCGGTGTTCTGGATCTCCGCGAACGCGGAGGTCATTCCCGTGTCGGCAGATTTGATCCAGGCCTCGCGGATGGTGACCGAATTCGACTCCGTTGCAGGAGTTTCCGAGCTACATCCGGCGAGCAGGGCGAACGATGCGAGGGCTACGAGAAGTTTTTTCATGGCGACTCCGATGTCGATGCGCGGCGCCGAAGCCCGAGAAGGGCATCGACGAGAAGGAAGACGAGGATGCTGATGCCGAGAAGTGGTACGAACCAGCCGATCACGGCAGTGATCGCAGCGAGCGGGACGAGCTGCCGGACCGGCAACCGGCGCAGCCCGCCTGCGGGCGGGGCGGATGCCGAAGGACGACGTTGCCACCACATGAGGTATCCGCGGACGATCACCGTCACCAAGGCCACGACCAGCAGTGCCAGCGCGATCTGGTTGGCGATCCCGAACAGAATGCCCATGTGCAGCGCAATGCCCCAGGCGGCCAGCTTCGCGGCCGGCGGCCACTCCGAGAACCAGTTGGTATCGACGATCGAGTTGGTATTTCCGTCGATGGCAAGGGAACTCGTGGAGAACACCCACGGCCCACGCGTCTGCGCGACGACGAAGGCTGTGTCGGCCGTACCAGGGATGGTGACTTCCACTGCGCCGGCGAGCCCCGCCGCCCGAGCCGTTCCGATGACGGCGTCGAGGCGGCCGATTCCAGCGGACACCACGTCGGCCTCCGGTGCCATGGCCGACATGTCGTGGCCTGCGTGGTCGCCGGGCGGTGCCGGCGCGTCACCGCTGATCGACGAACTCACTCCCGGCGTGGCCCAGTTCAAGGAGGACCTCAGTTCGGTGATGTTCTCACCGGCGTACTTGGACCAGGTCAGTCCCGTTGCGGACAGAAAAACGAGACCGATGGCTATCCAGATACCGACACTTCCGTGCCAATTGCGGTTCCTGGCTCGACCTTTCGACGATCGGTCGACGGTGAGGAGTCGTCCGCCGCGTCGATACCGTCGCACCCAGAGCACGACGCCGCCGAGGGCGACGACCCACATCCAGGATGCGGCGAGTTCACTGTAGATGCGGCCGGGTTCGCCGAGGTGAAGATGCCGGTGGAATCCGCTGATCCAGGTGCGGGCCGGCAGTGCGTTGCTGCTGCCGTACACCACCGATTCGCCGACGGATTCCGCGGTGACCGGGTCGACGAAGACTGCTCGCCGTTCGGACTCGCCGAGTGAGGGATCGGTGAACATGACCCTGGTGGTGGTGCCGGGTTCTGTTGCCGGGCGTACGGCGTCGAGGGTCAGGTCGGGCCTGACCTGGGTCGCGGCCGTGACCTGCTCGGCCACCGAGGCGGTGGGCCCAGCCGAGTCGGTGGTCAGCAGGTCGGAGTACAGGATGTTCTCGGCCGTCGGCGCGAGCGCGTAGAGACCACCGGTGAGCGCGGCGATCAGGATGAACGGTCCGACGAAGATGCCTGCGTAGAAGTGCAGGCGCATGACCAGAGAGGGACGTGGCGGTGATCGATCGGGTCGGCCCGGCCCGATGTCGGGCACGACTGTGCCGGTTGTGGACATAGGTGTTCCAGTTCTGTCGGGTGTCGCAAGACCCCGGTGATCGACGGCGCTTCACGCGCGAGGGATCACCGGGTGTGAGGGAACGAAAGATCAAGCAGGGCAGGGAGGCCCGCGAGTTCCTGTTCCCGACGACACCAACAGTCGGAGTACGACGTTCGGCCGGTATTCGGTGCTCTCGGTGCGAGCCCGATCCTGCACGGGCAGAACCAGACACAACACGGGAAGGATCCGGCGCAACACGGCCAACGCTCGACTGTGCCCGAGCACGGCACCACGAATGAGCAGGGCGCACACCACCGTCGCGCATGCGTGCGCCGCCAGCATCGACGGACTGAGCGACGAGCCGTGGTGATGCCCACTCGCCGCCGTCAGCACCGTGTGTCCGACGACTTGGCCGAGCACGAGCACGACCGTCGTCGGGACGCGGTCCCCGAGGGCTGCGGTCAGGACGCCGAGCGCCGCACTGACGACCACGAGCAGTACGAGGGCCGATTCGCTCGGCACCATGACTCCGCCGCCCACGCCGTGTGCTGCGATGCTCAGCGCACCGGAGGCAGCCCCGACGAACGCGCCGCGCATACGCGCACGAGCGTCGGGGCGGAAAGTCATGGGGACACCTTAGACGACTACTACGCTTCCTAGTATTGCGCGGCGGCGCGGAGCCCTCGTAGCCGATCCGACGGTGTCCGGCGTGGGCAGCTGGTGCACTTGTCCGACGCTGACGTCAGGTACAACAGGCAACACGAGCTGCGGCGTGTGAAGCGTCGGCCTCCCACGTCGACGAACCGGGGAGCGGGTAGCGGCGAGGACATCGCGGCCACGAGTTCCTGGGCGAACGCGCTGCCTCGTTCTCGGTCTCCGAGGGCCGTGCCGACGTCGAGGCACCGGTTGGCTATCGAGTCCGACGTGATCGCCCAGAGCGCGTTGGTCGTCGCTCCCGACGCCGCCGCGAGAGCGTCGACGACCGCGCGAAACGTGCCGGCAAGGGCACCGGGCAACTGCTCCGGCGTCACCGTGCGATCGCTCCGCACCCCGCCGAGGTAACCGTCGCCGCGCAGAAAACACCGAGAATGCTCGAGCGACGGATCGGCCGCCGTTCCCGTCACCATCGCCGTCGACACCGCCAGCAAGGCAATCGTCGAGCTGGCGGAGTACCACCACAGCGTCCCGTTGATCCGGTCGTCGGTGCAGTTCCAGCGCCTGCCTGTGTCGGCAATCCGCTCCCGCAGCCAGTCCGCATCGGTCATCGCCGACGCCGGCAGATCGAACGGGCCGTGCAGAAACTCCGCGAGTCCGGGAACCCTCTCCGCAGCTTCGGTGTAGACGCTCATGCGAGGCCGATGATGTCGATGGACGGGCGTGGGACCGCAGAGACGATGGCTCGGATTCCGAAGATGTCCGAGAGGAGGTTATCGGTCAGAACCTCGGCCGTCGGCCCCGTCGCCACCACGGATCCGTTGTCGAGCACGGCGAGCGAGGTGCAGTATTCGACGGCCAGCCGTAGATCGTGCACGGTGACGACGACGGCCAGGCCCTCCGCGGCGAGATCACGGACTGCGTTCATGACGACGAGTTGGTGGCGCAGGTCCAGATGATTCGTGGGCTCGTCGAGCAGCAGTATGCGAGGTTGCTGTGCGAGTGCCCGAGCTATGGCGACACGCTGACGTTCGCCGCCGGACAGTGCCCCGACATCGCGCTCCGCGAGCCCGGTCAAGTCGACCCGGTCCAGGCATTGTTCGACGATGTCCGCGTCGGATCCCGTCGGACGGTCGAACCAGCCCCGGTGTGGGACACGGCCCAGCGCAACCGACTGCCGAACTGTCAGTCCCACCGACGCTTCCGGCTCCTGGGTGCCGACGCCCACGGTGCGCGCAAGTTCCGAGCGCTTCATCGCATGCGCGTCGACGCCGTCGACTAGAACGGTCCCGGCGGTCGGCGTCAGCGCGCGATAGCAGCACCGGAGCGCCGTCGTCTTCCCGGACCCGTTGGGTCCGACGAGTCCGAGAACTTCACCCGGTCGAACTCGAAAATCGATTCCGTGCAACACCTCCCGTGATCCGAGTCGGGCGGTGACGGCATTGGCCACGAGTGTCATCGAGCCGCCCTTCCGTACTGGCGGTAGAGCATGAAGACGAAGATCGGTGCGCCGACGAGCGCGGTGACGACCCCGACGGGCACCTCTGTGCTCCGTGAAACCGACCGCGCCAGCGTGTCGGCGCCGACCAATGCGATCGCGCCCAGCAGCGCGGCGACCGGCAGAAGTCTGATCGCTCGCGTCCCGACGATGTATCCGGCGAGGTGTGGCACCAGCAGACCGACGAATCCGATTCCGCCGCCGACGGATACCGCTGCGCCGGCCAGCATGGAGATCGCCAGGAGTTGCACGACGCGGAAGCGTCGGACGTTCAGACCGAGGGCAGCGGCACCGTCGTCACCGGTTTTCAACAGATCCATCCGGGGTGCACTCAGCAGCAGTCCAGTGCCGATGATCAGCAGCGCGAGTGCGGGCAGTGTCAACGTGGACCACCGCGCGTCTCCGAATCCACCGGCTAGCCAGTGCATCACGCCACTGAGCGTGTGTTCGTCGGCGAAGACCAGGAGTGTGAAGGTGATCAGAGCGGAGAAGATACTGCCCAGTGCGACGCCGACGAGAACGATGGCTGTCGATTGTGGGTATCGCCCGCCGATCATCAGAGCCAGAAACAGCGGAATCATGGCCCCGACGAACGCGGCGGTCGGGACCGTGAACACCCCGAGGGCCCCGGCCCCGATTCCCATCGCCATCACGAGCACCACGCCGAATCCGGCACCTGACGACACTCCGAGCAGATAGGGATCGGCCAACGGGTTGCGCGTGACTGCCTGCGCCACACCACCCGCGATCGCCAACGACGCGCCGACGACGGCCGCCGTCAGCGATCTCGGCAACCGCGAGTCGACGACGATCACCGCCCTCGCCTCGGACCACCACGAGTCGAATGCGCCCGGCATCAACCGGTGCACGACGATCGCCCAGACGTCGCCGACGGGAATCTGTACGGACCCGAACGACACCGCAGTGGCGATCACCATCAGCAAGGCGCCCGTCAGAACTGCGATCAACGCACCGAACCCGATTCTCGACCGAGTGGACACCTCCGCTTTCGCCGTGGCCCTGGGCCTGTCGGTGTCGGCAACGGTGACCATCAGGAGGTGAACCGGTCGGGATGCAATGCACGGGCGATGGTGTCCACGCTCGTGACCAGTCGCGGGCTTTCGAAGAAGTCGTCGAGCGGTACGACGATGAAGTTGTCCTGCTGCACAGCCGGAGTGGTCGCCATGATCGGCTGGCTCTTCAGGAAATCGATCTTTCCCTGCGCCGGCGTGTCACCGTAATCGAGGACGACGATGGCCTGAGGGGCGCGCTCTCCGACGATCTCCCACGTCGTGTCCAGGTAGGGGCGCTCACCCTCGGGGAAAATGTTCGATGCGCCGGACCGATCGGCGATCAACTGTCCGACGCCCACACCACCGATGGTCGTCGGGACGTCCTCACCGGAGTCGTAGAAGAAGGTCGGCGTCGGCTCCGCGTCGCCGAGTTCGGCACCGATGGCCGCCAAACCGTCGAGGACGCCGTCGGTGACGGCCTGAGCCTCCTCCGGAACGCCGAGGACGCCACCGAGCTGGCTGTAGTCGTTCTCGAGCATGCCGATGTCCGGGAATCCGGATCCGCAGTACTCGGAGAACAGGAAGGTCGGGATGCCCGCCTCGGTGAACGACTCTCTCGAACGCCCTTCCTTGTCGTTGAATGCACTCCGCATGCCGCCGACGACGAAGTCCGGGTCCAGATCGAGGATCTGTTCCTTCGTCGGGTACTCGTCGGCGAGGCCGGGGATCTGTGCGAAATCCTCGGCGAACTCGGGCGCAGGCGTTGCGTTTCGATAGCCCATGCCGACGATGCGGTCCGCAACGCCCATCTCGATGAGCACCTCGGTGACGTGGTCGTTCATGGACACGATGCGCTGAGGTGGAGAGTCGAACTGCTGGGTGCTGTCGCAGTTGGTGATGGAGACCGGGTCGTCGAACGAGTCCGCCTGCCGAGCGTCCTGTGCGGTGTCACCGCGGGAACAGCCAGTAAGGGCGACAATGGTTGCGGCGGCGATGGCGCCGAAGGCGATGGAGCGTGACATGAGTACCTCTTGGAGCTCAGAGCCACGAAATGTTCGGCCCGGTGCGCAGCATGGAACGCCACGCGCTGGACTTTCCGATTCGTAGACCACGACGAATGGGTTGTCGCACAACCTCGACGCCGGGTAATCGGGCTCGCTGCCCTCTGGCGAGGGCAGCCTACCGTTGCGGGTCAGCGCCGGATTCGGACCGGCTTCCCCCTGCGTCAGGTCAGCTTCGTGCTTCGCATCGCAGTATGCACGGACGGTGTCAGACGCGTGTCAGCGCCTCACCCATGGTGCGGTTGAGGGTGCTCAGTGACCTGACGGCGCTGCGGACGGGACCGGGGGTCGTGGTGGACTTCAGCATGACGTCGGGGGCCGAGGTCTCCGTCAACTTTTCCGGTGGGTCGACGTGTTCGCCTGCGAGTGCACGCCCGACGTCGGCGATGGTGGCTTTGGTTACCTCGGCGGCCCGGCGTAGTGCGTCGGCGGTCTCCTGTGACGGACCGGTGTCGGGTTCGGCGTGAGAGGCGCCGACACCGGCGCGGGCCAGGGCGTGGCTGGATCGGTTGCTGACGGTCATGATGCGCAGCAGCCGTTTGACGCCTTTGCGTGTGCGTGTCGTGGGCCCCATCTCGAGGGGTTTTCCGGCCGCGACGAGGTCTTTCAACGCGTTGTCGAGTTTGCGCATGTCGACGACGAGGTCCGTCGGGCGGCCGGGCGTGATGACGGCGTCGATGCCGGTGTCGATGATGGCCGTCATCTGTTCGAGGTAGTCGTCGACTTTCTCGACCATCGTCGATCTGGTGCCGGTGGAGAAGACGAAGTACGCCGACGCTATCCCGACGAGTCCTCCTGCCGCGGTTTCGTAGATTCGTAGTTCGAGCACTTCGATGCTGAAGGTGCCGAGCAGTCCGTACAGCATCGCGAGCATGACGGTGACGAAGAACGACAGCAACGCGTAGGCCACCGTCACGAGGTAGAACGCGAAGAAGATGCAGACGACCAGCAGGAGCAGTTGCAGCGGTTGATTGCGACCGACCAACGCGGACAGCAGAACTCCGGCCAGCACACCTCCGACGGTACCGACGACGCGGTGTCCGGCGCGGGAGAGGATCTCACCGCGAGTCGACGCCCCGGTGAAGACCAGGAATGCCGTCAGGACCGCCCAGTACCAGCGGTCCGGTGAGATGATTTCGCCGAGTACGGTCGCCGCACTGGTCGCGACGGCAACTTGGATCGCCGCTTTGGTGCTGGGGTTCAGCCCCGAATCGGTGTCGCCGTCCTTCTCCGGCTTTTCCTTGGGTGCGGATTCGGTGTGCAGCGCATTGCTGGTGATGTGGTGAATGGCGATGTGGGCCTGCACTGCTCGCATCGCGACCGTCGTGGCGATGCCCGCCTGGGTGGACGGATCCGCTTCGTCCGCGGCGGCGGCAGCGAGGCGCCTGGCCGCACGGAGTTGGTCGTCGGACGGGTTGTTCTGCAGACACGACGAGAGGGCGGTGGTGGCCTGGACGAGCGACGAGGGCCAAGAATTGGGCGGGAGCGCAGCCTGCGGGGTGACCCCCGATGGGATCGGGTCGAGGGCCCACAGCGCGCTCACGAGTTGTTCGGTGGCTATCTGCGCGTCGAAGATGCGGAGCGAGAGGTCCTCGTTGGTGACGCTCAGCAGCTGCGAGGCATCGTTGCGGTCGAGCCAGTCGTCGATCATCAGCGCTGTACTGCCGAGCCGGTCCAGACGCTTGCGGAGCAGGTCCAGATCGCGATCGACTCTGTTCGACGCGACCTCGAGGACGTCGATCGACGCGGCTCGCAGTGCTCGCACCAGACGCCGCAGTTCCAGCCCCGGCCGCTCGGGAAGGACGAGAGTGCGCACGGCGAGCGAGATCCCGACGCCGAGAACGATGGACACCGCGAGGACAGGAATCTGGCTCGGTTGAGCGCGTAGGAACAGTGCGAAGAAATAGCAGATGAACGCGACCATGCCGAGCGCAGTGCCGCGCGGGCCGTACCGCCGCACCCACACTGCGGCGAACAGCACGACGATGAACCCGACGTCGGCGACCTTGCCGAACTGGGAGAGCACCGCCGACAGCGACACTGCGAGGATCGCCGGAAACACCAGTAGGAGTGTCGTGATCACTCGGCTGCGTTGGTCCTTGTCCTTCACCGCCGCCGAGGACTGCATGGCGACGACAGCGCCCAGCAGCGCGACCGTCAACGGCTGGCCGACGAGATGAGACCCGGGAATCAGAATCGCCATCGCGAGGACGACGGTGATCGTCGTCGTCGCGGCTGCCCGTAGCCGGAGCCTGCCGGGGTCGGAGACTGCGAGGAACCGCAGCGTCTCCGATACGATCCGATAACCCATTCGGCCAGCTTACGGCCGTGAACGGATGGATTCAGGAGCGACGCATCCGCACCACGGCAGGCGCCGTCGAGTGCGGGAGGAGTCGGCTCGGGTCTTCCGGCAGCAGCACGTCCACGACGGCGGTCTCGTCGAACCGGTAGGGCTGCGTCTGCACGATTCCCGACATGTGCTTGCGCAGCCGGGACATCTCGGCGCGGACGGTGATGGCTCGGCCGTCGTCGCCGAACAGGTCCGCGGCCAGCTGTGCTGCACTTCGGCCTTCCCTGCTCGACGCGAGGAGATACAGGATCTCGGCGTGCCGGGGAGTGGGTTCGTGCGTCCACTCCCCCACCTCGCTTCGTATCTGCACCCGCACGTGCTGGTGGTGCCGAAGATCCAGGGACACAGTCGTTCTACCGGTTTCCGACGCCTCGTCTCCGGTCGGGCGGACGAGCCACCCGCCGGGAAGCGGCTCGAAGTCGCACACCCCGAGGGTCGGCAGCCAGAACCGCCCGGCGACGACGTCCTCGGGCAGCAGTACTCGGTTGCGCAGCGCCACGGACTCGACGGCAGCGACCCATCCGTTGGCGTCGACGGCGAGTGCGGGCGCTTGCAGGCGTGCGAGCATCGGCGCTGCGACCGACCGGAGACGGTCGAGGTTCTGCCGGTGATGTTCGCGCAGTTGAGATTCCGCTAGTCGAGCGATGGCGTCGACCAACGCGAGGGTCGTCGGGTGGACGGTGTTGGCGGGCCCGCTGACGTCCACGGCCCCGATGACATGTCCGGTACGCGGGTCCTTGATCGGTGCACCCGCGCAGGTCCACGGATGGTGGCTGCGCACATAATGTTCCGCGGAGAAGATCTGTACCGCCCGCCGCGACACCAACGCGGTGCCGATCGCGTTGGTTCCGACCGAATCCTCGGCCCAGCTGGCACCCTCGACGAACCCGAGGCCGTCGGCGCGGTCGAGCACCGACGTCGACCCACTCCGCCACAGGACCCGTCCGTGTCGATCGGCGACGACGAGGATGTTGTCGCCGTCCTGCACGACGGATTCGAGTCCGCGACCCAGGTCGTCGAGGATGTCGAACAAGCCCGATTCCCGACGGCTCAGCTCCAGATCGGACACGTCGATCTGCGGTGAGGCCACGCTGCGTTGCTCGGGGTCGATACCGAGGGTCTGCAGGCGTCGCCACGAATCACCTATCACGTCGCGGGGACGAGCGGGGGATTTGCCGCCCGCCATCGTCGCGTCGTACACGGCAGTCAGAATCTGCGCGTAGCGGCGCGGGTCCTCTCCGGCCGCCAGCGCAGGTTCCGGTCCTGTCGTCTGCGTCATCACCGACAATTGTGCTCCAGATCACTCAGAACATGCAAAGCCGGGTCAGCGGAACACGAGGCCGCCGTCGATCAACCCCGCCTGACCAGTCATGTAGTCCGAATCAGGACCCGACAGGTAGGACACGAAGGCTGCGACGTCCTCGGGCGTCTGGGCTCGACCGAGCGCGATACCACCGACGAACTTGTCGTACGTCTCGCCCTCGGCAGCACCGGTCAGCTCGGCGAAACGCTTGTCGATGGTCACCCACATGTCCGTTCCGACGACGCCCGGGCAGTACGCGTTGACGGTGATGCCGTGCACGGCGTACTCCTTGGCCGCGGCTTGGGTGAGGGCACGAACGGCGAACTTCGTCGCACTGTAGACACCGAGCATGGCAAAGCCGTCATGACCCGCGATGGACGAGGCGTTGACGATCTTGCCCTTCTGGCTCAGTGACCTGAATTTGGTTGCCGCAGCTTGAATTCCCCACAACACACCGTCGACGTTGACGGCCCAGATCTTCTTCGTGTCCTCGGGACGGACGTCGTCGAGCGGGGCGACCTGTGCGATGCCGGCATTGTTGATCATGACATCGAAGCTGCCGAGGGCCTCGTGCGCATGGTCGACGGCTGCGAAGACCTGATCGCGATCACTGACGTCGGCCACGAACGTGGTTGCGTCGGTGCCGATTTCCCGAATCTCGCGGGCGACCTGCTCGATCTTGTCCGAGCCCAAATCAACGAGCGCGACATCGTGGCCGTCGGCCGCGAGCCGCAGTGCGATACCGCGGCCTATGCCCTGGCCGGCTCCGGTGACGAGTGCGACGCTCATGCCAGACCCTCGCTGCCGCGTCCCACTGCAGGATCCACCAGAACCTTCATCTTGGTGCCTGCGTGAAGAGCTTCGAATCCGTCGTCGATGACCGATTCGAGCGCGATCTTGTCCACCCATCCCGTCGTGTCGTACTTGCCCTGGGCCATGAGCTCGATGACGGCGTCGTAGTCCGCCGAGGTGTAGCAGAGCGATCCCTGGATGCGGGATTCGTTCATGACGAGCTTCTGCAGCGGTGTGGTCAAAGGCTTTTCGTAGATCGCGACGCTGACGAGTGGTTTGCGAGCTCCGATGCAGCCGAGTGCCGTCTCGACGGCAGGTTGAACGCCCGCCGCGTCGTAGATGGCGTCGGCGCCGCGGCCGTCCGTGAAGTCGGCGACGAACTCCGGTACGTCGAGCGACGTCGGATCGAGGGTTCTGGCACCGAGCGCTTCGATCGAGGCGCGGCGCGTCGGTGACGGTTCGACGACGAAGACGTTCTCGAGGCCTTTACCGCGGAGCGCGAACCACAGCCCGATCCCGATGGGGCCTGCGCCGAACACCATTGCGGTGTCGTCCGGATCGGGATCGCCGAGTGTCGCAGCGTGGAAGGCCACGGACATCGGTTCGACGAGTGCGCCCAGTTCGAGGGACACGTTCTCCGGCAGGTGATGAATCATGTTCGTCGGCACGACGGTGTATTCGGCCATGCCACCGTCGGACATGAGTCCGTGGAAGCCGATCTGCTGGCAGATGTTGTAGTTCCCGGCGCGACACGGTCCGCAGTGTCCGCAGCGGTACAGCGGCTCGATGGCGACGCGGTCCCCGACCTCGATTCCCGTCACGCCTGTACCGATCTCGGTGACCGTGCCGGAGAATTCGTGCCCCAGGACGAGCGGCAGCTGCTGGTTCGTCAACGGATGCGGCTCGGTGGGAACGAAGATCGGTCCTGCGTAGTACTCGTGCAGATCGGTGCCGCAGATTCCGTTGTAGCCGACCTTCACCTTGACCTCGCCTTCCCCGGGCGACGGCTCGGGTACGTCGGCGATCTCGACCTTGTTCGGACCGTAGTAGACAGCTGCGCGCATCGTGTTTCTCCTAGCGTTGAACGATGCAGTCATGTCTATGTGACCCCAGCCACAGGGGACAGGGTTGCAGAGCGTTGCATTCGCTGCGGCCGAGTCGGTGACAGCGAGAAAAGATCACGGCGATCCGATCCGTCGACATCGGCAACCTCGGTCTTGTTGAATACTCGCAATCGTCTTCTACGACAGGTACTCCTTCGATGTCATTACGCGCACGCTACGTGCTGCACCGAATTGCTCAGGCGTTCATAGTCGTTGCACTGACCTACACGTTCGTGTTCTTCGTGTTGAACGTCCTGCCCGGCAACCCGATCGAGAGTCGGATACGCAGTCCGGAGAACCCCATCTCCGCGAAGGACGCCGAGGTTCTCACCGCGTACTACAAGCTCGACAAGTCGGCACTCGAACAGTTCTGGATCTCGGTCCAGCGGCTCGCACACGGTGACCTCGGATACTCGTTGACCAGCGGTAAATCGGTGTCCTCTCTGCTGGGCACCGCGATTCCACAAACAGCCTCGCTGGCCGCACTCGCCTTCCTCGTCGCGGCCGCGCTGGCCGTCGTGATCGCCTTCACGGCGGTCTTCGCACCGTCGTCCACGGTGCGTGAGACGGCCCGGGCCGTTCCGCCGATCTTCCTGTCGGTGCCGTCGTTCATCGTCGGACTCGTTCTTCTGCAGGTCTTTTCGTTCCAGCTCGGGCTCGTCTCCGCTGTCTCCGACGAAGGGGTGAAGTCTCTGTGGCTGCCCGCGGTTGTGTTGGCGATTCCGGTGTCCGCGCCGATTGCCCAGGTGCTCGTCCAGGGACTGTCCACAGCGGCGCGTCAGCCGTACGTGGACATTCTGCGCTCCAAAGGCCTGCGCGAGGACCGCATCGTGTTCGGCCACATCGCCAAGAACGGATCGATTCCCACTCTCACCATCGCCGCGATCACCGTCGGTGAGCTGCTGGCGGGTTCGGTGATCACCGAGACGATCTTCTCGCGGACCGGAATCGGTTATCTGGTCGAAGACGCGGTACGCAATCAAGATCTCCCGGTCATCCAAGCCATCGTCATCGCGGTGTCGGCAGTCTTCGTCATCACCAACCTCGTGGTCGACCTGGTCTATCCCGTGATCGATCCACGTATTTCCGCCGCACCGACCAAGGAGGCTGTGCCGGCATGACTCTCGCACTTCCCACCCTCGCGAGCCCCATCACGGTGCGCTCCCGACTGCGCGGGTGGACACCGGGCGACGTGGCGGCGGTCGCCGCCCTGCTCGTCGTCGCTGCCTTCGTCGTCGCACCGTCGGTCATCGCCCCGTTCGATCCCCTTCAGGAGTTTCCCGACGCCGCATTGCAAGGACCGGGTGCCGTCCACTGGTTGGGGACCGACTACCTCGGCCGCGACCAGCTCAGTCGGCTGATTCACGGAACCGCCGTGACAATGCTGGGTTCGGTCATCGCCGTGGTCATCGGACTCGTCCTCGGAACCGCGCTGGGACTCGTCTCCGCGTACTTCGGCCGGGTGGTCGACGCGATCTCCAGCCGAATCGCCGACGTGCTGCTGTCCATTCCGACTCTGCTGCTGTCGATCACGATCATCGTCTCTCTGGGGTTCGGTACCGTCAACGCTGCCATCGCAGTAGGGGTGTCGTCGATCGTCGTCTTCTTCAGACTCATGCGTTCGGAAGTTCTGACGGTGCGCAACCTTCCGTTCGTCGAAGCGAGCGAACACCTCGGTGCAGGTAGTGGCCGCCTACTGGTACGACACATACTGCCCAACGCCTACTCTTCGGTGCTCGCCCTGGCCGCACTGCAGTTCGGGACCGCGATCCTGTCCATCGCGGCACTCAGCTTCCTCGGATACGGCGCCAATCCCCCGACCGCCGAATGGGGACTGATGATCTCCGAGGCGCGTAACTACATCCACACCGCGCCGTGGCTCATCGTCGCGCCGGGCGCCGCCATCGTGATCACGGTTCTGAGCATCAGCCGAGTCAGCCACATCGTCCGAAAGAGAGTGGGATAGTGACACTTGTCGACAGCCCGGTAACTGCTCGCACCGCCACCGCTGTATCCGTCGAAGGCCTGACCATTTCCTACGGCGCAGATCCAGTGGTCACCGACGTCGATTTCGAACTCCGGAACGGTGAGACGCTCGCTGTCGTCGGACAATCGGGCTCGGGCAAGACGACCATCGCCCGCGCGGCCATCGGCATGCTTGCAGGAGAGGGGCGGATCACGTCGGGGTCGGTGCGGATCGCAGGTACCGACGTCACCCGGTACACCCAGTCCAGTTGGCGCAGGCTACGAGGCTCGACCATCGGGTTCGTGCCTCAGGACCCGCTGGGCTCCCTCGATCCGCTGAAGAAGGTGGGCCATCAGATCGCGGAAACACTTCTGCTGCATCGGATCGTCCAGCGCCGCCGCGTCGTCGACGAGACCGTGGCCCTGCTCGATCGAGTCGGCATCCGCAACCCCGCCGAGCGGGCAGGCGCCTACCCTCATCAACTGTCCGGCGGGCAACTGCAGCGGGTCCTGATCGCCATTGCGATCGCGGCCAGGCCGTCGATCCTGGTGGCCGACGAGCCCACGTCGGCTCTCGACGTGACGGTACAGGCGCGCATCCTCGACCTGCTCGACGATCTTCGCCGCGATCTGGGTCTCGGCGTCCTGTTCATCACCCACGATCTGGCTCTGGCGCGAGATCATGCCGACGACGTCCTGGTTCTGAACCACGGAATCGTCCGCGAGCAGGGCCGCGCCGCCGAGGTTCTCGCGTCACCGTCCGACGATTACACGCGTCGGTTGATCGCCGACGCGCCGGCGCCGTCGCTGGACAAGTACGCCTCGCGCCCGGCTGCACGCGTCGAGACCGCACTGGAAGTGCGAGACCTCGTGAAGACGTTCGCCGTCAACGGCTCTCGTACCGAACGATCCACCGCGTTGGACGGTGTGTCCTTCACCGTTGCTCGGGGCACCACCCATGCGGTCGTCGGTGAGTCCGGAAGCGGGAAGACCACAGCCGCGCGCATCGTCAGCGGACTGGAGCGGCAGGACTCCGGTGAGGTGCTCGTGCACGGCTCGCCGCTCGACACCTCGCGGCGAGCACGCCGCGGCAACGCCCGACGACTGCAGCTGGTCCAACAGAATGCGTTGGCGGCGATGGATCCTCGTTACTCCGTCGAGAACATCGTCGCAGAGCCGCTGTCGATCGCGGGCGTTCGGTCGCGAGCCGAGCGGCGAGATCGGGTCCACGATGTGCTCGACAAGGTCGCCCTACCGCGAGACATTCTCGAGCGTAGACCGTTCGATCTCTCCGGCGGACAGCGTCAGCGTGTGGTGCTGGCTCGGTCGCTGGTTCTGGCACCGGACATCCTCGTACTCGACGAGCCCACGTCGGCCCTCGATGTCAGCGTCCAGGCACGGATCGTGGACCTACTGGTGGAACTGCAGCGTGATCTGTCACTGACCTACGTGTTCATCTCGCACGACTTGTCCCTCGTGCGCCAGGTATCGGACACCGTGACCGTCCTCGAGCACGGACGAAACGTCGAGTCGGGGAACACCGCCGATCTGTTCCGCGACCCGCGCGAGGAGTACACCCAGCGCTTGATCGAGTCCATTCCCGGTCGCGCGCACGTACGCGCGTGAACGTTTCTCCCGAAAAGGATGTCATGTCCAGCCCGATCTCCCGAAGGACTGCGCTGCGCACGTTCGGCCTCGGCGCAGCATCGCTCTTCGCCGCCACCGCCTGCTCCGACGCCTCGGCCGGACCGACCGCGGGCACCGGAACGCGCGGCGGCGACTTCGTCTACCTGGACGCAGAGGTCACCGCGTCGATGCAGGTTCAGGTCAGTTACTGGCAGAACTCCGCGGTGAAGGACCAGATGCTCGACCGCCTGGTGTACCAGGACCCGAAGACGTTCGAGTTCGTTCCCTGGATCGCCGAATCGTGGAGTGTCGATCCGACCCGGACCGTCTACACCTTCGTGATCCGCGACGGCGTCAGCTACAGCAACGGTCAGGCACTGGACGCCGCGTCCGTAGCCCGAAACCTCCTGTGGTTCGCCAATGGCGATGCAGACAAGGGTATTCCGCGGAACTCGATCTTCCCGGAAGTACTGTCCGCCGACGCCGACAACGCTGCGCGCACGGTCGTCGTCACGTTGGCGAGACCCGATGCACCGTTCGTTCCGACGTTGTCGATGAACACCGCAGGGCTGGTCGCCGACGCGACGATCGACGCGTCCAACGAGCAGCAGTCCGTGGTGACGAACTTGATCGGCAGCGGCCCCTTCGTCGCGGAATCGGAGATTCCAGCCAAGGAGATCAGGCTCGTGAAGCGCCGCGGATACGACTGGGCACCCCCGACTGCCGACCATCAGGGTGAGGCGTACCTGGATTCGCTGACGATCGTCCCGGTGCGCGAGGACAGCGTCCGCGTCGGAGCCTTGCTGTCCGGTCAGGCTCACGCCTTGCGGTACACGCAGCCACCGGACGAGAAGGTGTTGTCCGATCGCGGCTTCACCGTTCTCGGACTTCGAAACCCGGGTCTGGCCAACGTCCTCGACGTGCGTCAGACCGCAGAGTTCGTCGACGACATCCGGGTGCGCAAAGCGTTGATGTACGGGATCGATCGTCACGAGATCATCGACACGCTCTACACCGACAACTGGAAAGTGGCCACCAACGTGACCACCGAAGGTGTGCAGGGGTGGACCGATCGATCCGACGAGGTGCGCTTCGATCCGGACGAGTCCAACCGGCTCCTCGACGACGCAGGATTCACCGACCGGAACGCCGACGGAATCCGTACCCGCGACGGTCGGCCGCTCGATCTGAGCGTCTACGTCGATGTGTACGACCACACGTCGAAACCGCTGTACGAGTTCGTCCAGCGGCAGCTCCGCAGAATCGGAATCTCGTTGACGATCAAACAGACCGACTTCGCCAACTACCCGAAGGCGACGACGGCCCCCGAGTTGAGCCTGCGACGCAACGGCTGGCCCGCACCCGACCCCGTGCGCTTGTCGGTCAACTACGACAGTGATCGAGGCGACCTCTTTCAACTACAGGGCAAGGACCCCGTGCTCGACGGTTTGCTTCGAGACCACATCACCGCGACCGATCCACTGGTGCGAGAAACGATTCTGCGCGAGGCCCAGAACCGGATCATCGACAACGCATACACGATTCCGTTACTGGCCGACACTCAGATCTTCGGCGTGGCACCCGAAGTTCGGGGATTCCGCAATGCGGCCAACTCACCGCCGTTCTTCTACGACACCTGGATCGAACAGTGACCACCAGCCACGCCACATCACGACAGAGAGGACCTCGACCATGACTTCCACACTCCGGCGCACCCCACCGGCACACGGCTCGGACGAATTGCGGCAGCTGGTGTCCGCCATCGCCGAGGACGCCCGGCGACGCCGATCCGACGGCGGACACGAACCTCCGACCACTGCGATCGAACTGGTCAAGGAGCATCGGCTCGGTGCGGTGCGGGTACCGACCCAGCTCGGCGGAGCTGGGTACACCCTGGCCCAGCTGTTCGATCTCGTGATCGACCTGGCCGAAGCCGACCCGGACGTGCCGCACATCCTGCGTGTCCATTTGGCCTTCGTGGAAGACATTCTGCGCGTTCCGTCGTCCGAGACGAAATTGAAATGGCTACCGCACGTGGTCGACGGAAAGCTGTTCGGCGGAGCCAACTCCGAGCTGAGCTCACACAACGTCGGCGGAGGGACCTTCGACACCACTCTCACACCCGCCGACGGCGGCTACGTCGTCGACGGTGTGAAGTTCTACAGCACCGGCTCGATCTACTCGGACTTCATCAGGGTCTCGGCCAACACGCCGGACGGTGACGTGCTCTCGGCGATCGTCGAGTCGTACGGCCCCGGTGTGGAACACCGTGACGACTGGGACGGCATCGGTCAGCGTCACACCGGCAGCGGTACCACTGTGTTCTCGGCCGTGGCCGTGGCCGAAGGTGACACGTTGCCGTTCCGGAACGAACCCATCGAGCGCAGACCTCGCCAGGCGCTCGTCCAACTGTTCCTGCACGCCATTGCCGCGGGTATTCTCCGGTCGGTGACCGACGACGCCGCCGAGCTGTTGCGGAGCAGGAAGCGCACGTTCACCTACGCGGCCGCCGAGTCGCCCCGGCACGATCCACAGTTGCTGGAGGTCGTCGGCAGGTTGAGTTCGGCTGCGTTCGTCGTCGAATCGGCGGTCGCCGCCGCAGCGTCGGCACAGGATCTCGCCGCCGACGCTGCTCGGACCGCCGGCGTCGACCGAACGCTGGAGGAGCGAGCATCCATCGCTGCCGCCAAGACGAAAGTAGCCGTCGAAGAGCTTGCACTGTCGGCTGCGGGTCGACTGTTCGAGGTCGGCGGCGCATCGGCCACACGGCAGGGTCGCGCGCTCGACGTGCACTGGAGAAATCTGCGCACACTGTTCTCGCACAACCCGACGTCGTACAAAGCTCGGGTCCTGGGCGACATCGTCGTCAACGACGCGGAACTCCCCGAAGCCGGCTTCTTCTAGCCGACTGCGCGATCGAGGCTGTTCACCGAGGAGAACCGCTCTCGTAGTGTCGTTTCGGCGTACTCCCGCCGGAACAGGCCCCGATCGCGCAGAATCGGCACGACATGTTCGACGAAATCCTCCAGACCGGAGGGAAACACGTCGGGCATCAGGTTGAAACCGTCTGCGGCGCCTGCGCGGAACCAGGTCTCGATGGTGTCGGCCACGTCCTCGGCGGAACCGACGGCGATGCGGTGACCTCCACCGCTGAACTCGCGAACTGCGTCGCGGACGGTGGCACCGCTCTCCTGGATCGAACGCACGATGGACTCGCGAAACCCCAACGAGGCGGTGAAGTTGTCCGGGTCGACGTCGGCCAACGCTTCGTCGGGCACCGCAGCGTCCAGGTCGTGACCGCGTAGGTCGTAGCCCAACACGGTGGACAAGCGATCGAGCGAATAGTACTCGGGCAGATACCTTTCGAGATGTTCGAAGCGGCGGACCGCTTCCTCTCGGGTCTTGCCCAACACCGTGATCAGGCCGGGAAGAATGGCCACGTCGTCCGGACTGCGCCCCTGCCCCCGCGCGTCGTCCTTGACCTGACGGTAGTGGTGACGTCCTGCATCGAGCGTCAACTCGGCACTGAACACCGCGTTCGCCGAACGTGCGGCCAGTGCGCGGCCTTGTGGTGATCCACCTGCCTGCACGATCAACGGATGCCGCTGCGGCGACGCCCCGAGCGGAAGAAGACCCTCGACGTCGAAGAACTCGCCGTGATGCGCGACGGGCACAGCAGTGCCTGCCGCACTCCACAACTGGAGTACGACGTCGACGAACTCGGCGGCGCGGCGGTACCGCACACTCCTTTCGGGATAGTCGTTCAGGCCGAAGTTGTGGCCGGCCTGTGGTGAATACGTGGTCACGACGTTCCACGCGGCTCGTCCGTTGCTGAGGTGGTCGAGCGACAACAACCTGTGTGCCAGTTCGACGGGATCGTTGAACGTGGTCGACAGGGTTCCGATGACGCCCAGGTACTCGGTTTCCGCGGCGACCAGAGCCAGAATCACGGACGGTTCCAGCGCACGGGACGGCTTGAGCCGTGGGTCTTCTCGTAGCGCAGGGCCGTCGGCGAGGAACAAGGCGTCGAGGGTTCCGTGCTCTGCCAGACGCGCCATGTCCGCGAAGTAGTCCGGGTCGACGAACGCCGTGGGCGCCAACCCGGAATTCTGCCACGCGGCGAGGTGAATGCCGATATCGAGGACGTTCACGTTGAGAACGACGTGTTCCGCTGACATGTGTCACTGCTCCCTGTCGTCAGGTGTAGACGGGCCTGTTCGCGGACAGGTCCGGTTCCGCGGGTAGTCCGATGTTCAGATAGCCACGCAGCGTCGTCGTCGATCGCCGGGGACGTACGACGCCGTCCTGGATCAGACCGGGGAGGACGTCGTGCAACCAAGCATCGAGGTCGTGCACGTCGACGACGACGCCCGATGCGCCGGCGTCGAGTGCACTGCCGATCGCGTCCACGGACACCGAGGCGAAGGCGGTGTCTCCCTCGACGGCGATGTCCGACGTGCCCGGTCCGAAGATCACCGGCTCCCCCTGCGGGGTGGTCGGCACGGTGAGCGGACCGGCCGTGGCGAAGACCCCCCGGTGGTCGGCGTACCGAATGTCCTCGGCACGAGTGAAGATGTTGGACTCGACATCACCGACGACCGCGGCCGCCGGCCACGTCCGCCACAGTGCTCGTACCGCCGTCACGGCGTCCGGATTCCGCGTCGACCGTGGTGCATCGACCCACGAACTACGCACCCCCAGTCCGAGTTCGGTGGAATCGTCGTCGGACAACACCCACCAGCCCCAGTCCGAACGTGCGTCGTGCGAGAAAGCTTGCGACCGTGCTGGGATCGAGTCCGCCCACCTGCGTGCCGAGGACCACGAACCCGGTGCCCGACGCGTCGAGAGCGGATGCAGCCCGCGCGAGTTCTGCTACCCCGCCGGACGGTACGTCGCGCAGACGCACTCCCACAGGAACGGTTCTCGATACTGGCACAGCAGTGAGTCACTTTCTGTCCGACGTCGTTGCCTCGCAAGACTAGGAGGACTCGGGCCTGCGGGAAACCCTTTCGATCAGCACGATTCGAGTGTCAGGGTGCGGGTTCGCTGTCCAGGATCTCGATGCGCGTTCCCATGGCCAGAAGCGCTGCGGCCGACAGGCCGAACATCGAGTGGAAGGAATCGCTGAAGTGGGAGGGTGACGAGAATCCGGCTTCGACCGATGCGGTCGTGAGATCGCTTCCTCGCGCCACGGCTTCGCCGACGTGCAGCATCCGAGCCCACAGGCGGTACCGCCGGAAGCTCGTACCCGCTTCGGCGGAGAACAGATGCAGAAATCGGGACGTCGACAGGTTGACGGCAGCGGCGAGGTCGGCTGCTGCGACAACGGCGCCCGGTTTCTCGCGGACGATGCGTACGGCCGCACGGATGCGCTCGTCGACTTGCCGCGGCTCGGGGCCGCACAGCGTCTCGACGAGTGCCCGCGGGTCGGGCGAGCCCGCGGCCGCGAGTTATAACAGTGCTGATTCGGAGGGAAGTCGAAGGCCGAATCCGCCGGTACGGGTACTCGCCGCATCCAGGATACGGTCGGATCTGGATACGCCAGGATCGCTGTAGGCGAACACCATTCGCTCACCGTGCGCTTCCACACGATGGACCGTCCGAGGCGCGACGGCTGCACTGCGCACACTCCACTGTTCGCCGTGCTCGTCGCGCAGCGTGAACGGCGCGTCCGCCCCGACCGCGAAGCACAGGATCGAACCGGAGTGGTAGTCGATGTTCAGAGACGGCCCGACGTACACGGCTTTGCCCGCCCACAGCCACAGCGTCGGCTCGGTACAGCACGTTTCTGGAAGCGCCGCATCTCGCATGCCGGACATGCTTGCACCACATCCGGCAACAGGGAAGAGGTCTGGAACATGAGCACCGTTTCTGCTTTGGGTGATTCGAGGATCGTCGACGGAGTCCGTGTGTACGAGCGAGGGAGCGGATCCCCGATCGTGTTCGTCCACGGATTGTTCGCCAATGCCGCGATCTGGCGGAAGGTCGTTCCGTTGCTCGCCGCGAACCACCGGTGCATCACCGCCGACTGGCCCTTCGGCAGTCACGCGATCCCGGTAGGTCCCGCAGGTGACATGACGGCCACCGGTATTGCCGACGTCGTCGCCGACGTCATCGAGCGACTCGATCTGCGCGATGTGACTCTCGTCGGAAACGACGGCGGCGGAATGCTGACGCAGCTGGTGATCACGCGTCGTCCGGAGCGCATCGGTCGCGTCGTCCTCACGCCGTGCGACGCCTACGAGAACTTTCCGCCGCCGTTCTTCGCCTACCTGTGCCGGCTGGCGCGGGTCCCGATCACCCTCGACCTCATTGCCCTCGCCCTGCGGGTGCCGTGGCTGCGCCGGCTGTACGGACGCTCACCGATCGGGTTCGGCTGGCTGAGCCACGCGAGACTGGGTGACGAGCTCCTCGATCACTTCGCGATGCCCATCCTCGACGCTGGTATCCGCCGCGACATCGCGACGTTCCTCCGATCCGTCGACACGACGTACACGCTCGACGCTGCCCGACGGTTCGGCGGCGTCGAGCAACCCGTCCTGGTGGCGTGGGCGTCGGATGACAAGTTCTTTCCGTTCGAGCACGCGGAGCGCCTGGCGCGGGACTTTCCGAACTCGACGCTGGCCGTGATCGAGGGGTCTCGTACGTGGGTGTCCGAGGACCGGCCGGAGGAATTGGCGTCGGAGATCACGCGCTTCGTCGGTGACGCCGGTCACATGCAACCCACTGCAACTCTCGACCGCTCGTCGTAGAAAGGAGTGTGCTGGGTCACAGCACACGAACGAACGACAAGGGAGTCTCCATGACCCAGACCATCGAACCGCCCGTTCTCTCGCAGACACCGCAGCAGCGGGTCGACGCCTGGCTCGCGGATTTCGAAGCCGCGCTGAAGGCTCGTGACCCGGGCCGTGTCGCGGCCAAGTTCGCCGTCGACAGCTTCTGGCGCGACCTGGTGACGTTCACCTGGAACCTCAAGACCGTCGAGGGCCGAGACGGAATCGAGGGGATGCTCGCGGAACGTTTGGAGGACACCGATCCGTCCGGGTTCCACACCACCGAGACACCCGACGAGGCCGACGGGGTGACGTCGGCGTGGATCGAGTTCGAGACCGCCACCAGCCGCGGCAAGGGGCACCTCCGCCTGAGAGGCGACGAAGGGTGGACCTTGCTCACCACCATGCAGGAGCTCAAAGGCCACGAGGAGCGTCAAGGGCACACCCGCATCAAGGGAGCAGTCCACGGTTCCAACGCCGACACCCAGAACTGGGCGGAGAAGAAGGAGATCGAGGAGAAGGAGCTCGGCTACACCGTGCAGCCGTATGCGCTGATCGTCGGTGGCGGCCAGGGCGGTATCGCTCTCGGCGCCCGGTTCCGCCAGCTGGGTGTCCCTGCCATCGTCGTCGATCGAGCGAACCGGCCGGGAGACCAGTGGCGCGGACGCTACAAGAGCCTCTGTCTGCACGACCCGGTCTGGTACGACCATCTCCCGTACCTGCCGTTCCCGCCGAACTGGCCGGTGTTCGCACCGAAGGACAAGATCGGCGACTGGCTCGAGATGTACACCAAGGTCATGGAAGTTCCGTACTGGAGCCGCACCACAGCCAAGACCGCGACCTACGACGAGGCGGCGAAGAAATGGACCGTGGTCCTCGACCGCAACGGCGAGGAAGTGATCCTGCACCCCACGCAGCTGATCATGGCCACCGGCATGTCCGGCAAGAAGAACGTACCCAACTTCCCGGGGATGGAGGATTTCGAAGGCGAGCAACACCATTCGAGCGAGCACCCGGGTCCCGACGCCTACGTCGGCAAGAAGGTCGTCGTCGTCGGCTCCAACAACTCGGCGCACGACATCTGCAAAGCGCTGTACGAGACCGGCGTGGACGTGACGATGCTGCAGCGCAGTTCGACGCACATCGTCAAATCGGATTCACTGTGCGAGATCGCCTTGGGTGATCTGTACTCCGAGCGGGCTGTGGAATCCGGAATGACCACGGGCAAGGCCGATCTGACGTTCGCGTCGCTGCCGTACCGGATCATGCACGAGTTCCAGATCCCGGTGTACCAACAGATCGCCGAGAAGGACAAGGACTTCTACGACCGGTTGGAGAAGGCAGGGTTCCAGCACGATTTCGGTGACGACGGCTCGGGCCTGTTCATGAAGTACCTGCGCCGCGGATCGGGCTACTACATCGACGTCGGCGCATCGGAGCTCGTCGCGGACGGCAAGATCGAACTCGTTGCCGGACAGGTCGAACGGATCGGCAAGAACAGCGTTGTGCTGGAGGACGGGTCGGAACTGCCGGCCGACGTGATCGTCTACGCCACCGGCTACGGCTCGATGAACGGCTGGGTCGCCGACCTCATCGACCAGGCGACGGCCGACAAGGTCGGCAAGGTATGGGGCCTGGGCTCGGACACCACCAAGGATCCGGGTCCGTGGGAGGGCGAGCAGCGCAACATGTGGAAGCCGACGCAGCAGGAGAACCTGTGGTTCCACGGCGGCAACCTGCATCAGTCACGGCACTATTCGCTGTACCTCGCTCTGCAGATCAAGGCCAGGTACGAGGGCATCGACACCCCGGTCTACGGCCTACAGGAAGTGCATCACTTGCGCTGACGCTCCCTACGTGAGTGGAAATGCGCACCCCAGTGCGTGTGAAGTCCAGTGCGCATTTCCAATCACAACGGAGGGGGCAGCGTGGAGGCGGCGGCGATGCGACTGAGCTCGTCGACCAGTACGTCGACGGGCAGCGCGGGTGAGGCGGTGGTGCTCAGATTCACGAGAGCATTCGTCGCCCCGATCAGCGCCGTCGACGTCAGCCGGAAGTCGCGGTCGTCGATTTCGCCTCGGTCCACGGCACTGCGGAAGATCGATTGCAGCACGTCGATCCACTCGGAGATCTGAACTTTCCTGTGCTCTTCCATCTCCGGACTGACGCCGATCACTTCGACGAACGCCAAGCGAGGTCGACGCGGATCGGACAGTACGGACTCGAGGTACGCCCGGACCAACACCCGCACCCGAGCCTGGAACGGCTCGGACACGGACGCCGCCGCAGCAGCCGTCACCGCGGCCCGCGCCGCCTCGTTCACCTGGTCGTATGCCTCCCTCAGCAACGCTTCTCGGCTGGAGAAGTCCGCGTAGAACTGCCGGGAGGACAGCCGCGCCTCCGCGCAGATCTGCGGTACCGAACTCTGGGCGTACCCGGTCGTCGAGAACACGGTGAAGGCCGCGTCGACGAATCGACTCCGCCGCTCGGCCCGTCTGTCGTCGGCCGAGCGTCCGCCGTAGGCGCGGGATGGAGTGGGCTGCACACGTCGAATTCTCGCATCCCTGCCGCTGCGGTCAGCGCAGGTAATCGGCCAGCGCTGTCCCGACGGCGTCCGCTCCGAGAGCGTTCGGATGCAAGGGCAATGCCTGATGCGTGGGAACGAGCCCTTCCAGATACCGGTCCTCCGGCGCCGCGCAGGAATCGTGGCCTTCGGTGACAGGGCGGGTGTCGAAGAATTCGATGCCCTTCTCCGCCGCGAGGGTGCGCTGGGTGTCGCTCATGTCGTCGACCTTCGCCTGTAGATAATCCGCGTCGGCCGGGTGCATCGGCTGGTCGGGGAAGCAGCCGCCCGGCCTGATGTAGGTGCCGTACCCGACGAGGACGATGCGGGCGTGGGGCGCTTTCGCTCGGATCGAGTCGATCAATTCCGACCAGGCGGGGACCTGCGCCTTCGTGCTCTCCGCGATCGTGTCGACCCCGTCCACGACGCGGGCGTTGCCGCCATCAGCTGACCGACCAGCGCGACGGGCAGAAGCGCCGTCGCAAGTCTCTTCACCGTGTGCACTCTCTTTCGATGTCCGCAGAACTCGGGGTGGCCTGAGTCACAGCCAAAAGTGAAACACATGCGCTTCAGAAAATCCACGGATTCCGCGAAGGTTCGTCCGCGTCGAGACTCGGACTGAAGTCCGCTGTTCGTCGTAGTCTTCGAGACAGGCCGAATGTTCGAGGTGACGCTGTTCGACTCCGTCGGGATCGGACTGCAGGATCTGGTGTCGGCGCGCACGCTGATCGACAGAGCATACGAATTGAAAGTAGGTACGACCGTGGACCTTTCGGCATGAGCACACACCTGAGCCGCGCGATCGAACTCGCCGTCGAGGCGGGCGAGGCAGGGAACCGGCCGTTCGGGGCGGTGCTCGTCGGCGCCGACGGCACCGTGCTGGCCGAGGGCCGCAACGAAGTCGCGTCGGGCGGTGACGTCACCGCCCACGCCGAGCTGGTCGCGATCCGCGGCGCCGCGACGGCCGAGAACGCAACCATATACGCCAGTGGCGAGCCGTGCCCCATGTGCAGTGCCGCCATGGTGTGGGCCGGCGTCACACGCATCGTGTTCGGGGCCTCGGAACCGGAGTTCTCGAAGCTCCTCGACGGTGGTCCACGGTTCTCGCTGCGCTGCGCCGAGGTCGTCGGCGCAGCGGACGTGGACATCACCGTCGAGGGTCCGGTCGACGAGGCCGAAGCGTTGAACGTCTTCCGTTCGTGAGCGCTTTACACCAGGCGCGTCTCGGGTGACTGCGTCTTCGCCGGGTCGGTTTCGATCGATCCGGCGAGTGCGTCGTCGATCTTCTTCAGCACGTCCGCGTCCAAGGTGACTTCCGACGCCTTGATGTTCTCGGCGATCTGCTCGGGGCGTGACGCACCGACCAGGGCGGCGGCGATGTTGTCGTTCGCCAGTACCCAGGCGACCGCGAGCTGAGCCATCGTGATGCCGAGCGACTCGGCGATCGGCTTCAATTCCTGAACGCGAGTGAGTGTTTCGTCGTTGAGGTAGCGCTGGATCATCTTGTCGCCGCCCTTGTCGTCGGTGGCGCGCGAGCCCTCGGGCAGCGGCTGACCGGGCAGATACTTGCCGGTGAGAACACCCTGAGCGATCGGCGACCACACGATCTGGGAGATGCCCAGTTCCTTCGACGTCGGGATGACCTCGGATTCGATGACTCGCCACAACGCCGAGTACTGCGGCTGGTTGGAGACGATGGAGAAACCGTTCTCGCGGGCCAGCGCCTGACCCCGGCGCAGCTGATCGGCCGTCCACTCCGACACCCCGATGTACAGGGCCTTGCCCTGACGGACGACGTCCCCGAACGCAGCGATGGTCTCCTCGAGCGGAGTCTCGAAGTCGAAACGATGAGCCTGGTAGAGGTCGACGTAGTCGGTGCTCAGCCGTCGGAGAGACGCGTCGATGCCCTCGAAGATGTGCTTGCGGGACAGTCCGGTGTCGTTGGGCCCCTTCGGCCCGACCGGGAAGTACACCTTGGTGAAGATCTCCAACGATTCACGCCGAACGCCCTTCAGCGCCTCACCCAGCACGGTTTCGGCGGCGCCGTTCGCGTAGACGTCCGCGGTGTCGAACGTCGTGATCCCCGCATCGAGGGCGGCATGCACGCACTGCGTCGCGACATCGTTCTCGACCTGCGAACCGTGAGTGAGCCAGTTTCCGTAGGTGATCTCCGAGATCTTGAGTCCACTGTTGCCGAGGTATCTGTAAGCCATGCCGAAAACGCTACCCGCGGGGCGGTGCCTCTGCGCTAGCCTCGTGTCACGAGGGACAACGAGGAGCACGGTGTGGTGCGTGAGCAGATCGCATTGTCGTGGCAACGCTCTGCCTCCAGCGGGCTGGAACCCGCCCACTCGCTCGAACAATCCGCTCTACGTGACGTGGACCGGCGCAGTCGTCTCCTCGCCGCCGCCGACCCGATCCTCGACCGCATGGAAAGCATGCTCGACGGTTCCGGCTACTGCGTACTGCTCGCCGACCGCGACGCCCGGCTCGTCGATCTCCGCTTCGGCACGCGAACACTGCGCGACGTCGTGTTCGGCGTCGGCGCCGTCGTCGGCCGATCCTTCACCGAGGAGGCGTCGGGCACCAACTCGATCTCGACGTCGTTCGAACTCCGTAAACCCCTGGCCGTTCGGGGCAGCGAGCACTACATGGAGTCGATGAAGGGCTTCAGCTGCTACGGCCACCCGCTGATCCATCCGATCACCAAACGCATCGAGGGCGTCCTCGACATCACGTTCCTCGAATCCGAGGACAACCCGCTGCTCCAGCCGATGCTCGCGCATTCCGCGCAGGACATCCAGGGGCGGTTGCTGGAAGAGACGCGCAGCGGCGAGCAACGGCTCTTCCAGGCATTCCAACATGCGTCGGCTCGGCGGCGCGGCGCACCCGTCGTCGCGATCGGTGACGAACTTCTGCTCGAGAACACGTCCGCAGCCGCCGTCATCGACACCGTCGACCACGCCGCGCTGCGGTCGCTGACGGACGAGTCGATCCGTCGCAGCGGAGTCATCGACTCCGTCGTCCTGAACTCCGGAGCCCGGGCACTCGTGCGATGGGAAAGGCCGGTGTCCGGCACCGGCGTCGTCCTCGAGATAGATGTGCTCGACGAGCCCGCGCGTCGTACGTCGACAGCCGCCGCGTCCCAACCCCTGTGTGTCGTCGGCGAACCGGGAACGGGCAAGTCGACGACACTGGCCAGGCTGACTGCCGCCCGCGCGCCACGATGGTTCGACGCCGCCGATCTCGTCACGACGACACCCGCGGCGTGGCTCGCATCCGTCGAAACGCAGGTGACGGCCGGTACGGATGTCGTGGTGAAGAACATTCACCTGGCCGACGCACCCGTCGCGCACCGACTGCATGCCCTGTTGAAGTCGGCGCGTGGATGGTTCGCACTGTCCAGCTCCATCCGGGACACGTCGACGGCGGAGCACCGCCAACTGCTGTCGTTGTGCACGGACACCGTCGAGCTCGCTCCGCTCAGGTCCAGGCGTCACGAAATTCCCGACCTGGTCCGCGGGATGCTCGCGGAAATCGGCTCCCGTGCCCGGTTCACCCCGGACGCCATGCGCGCTCTCATCGATCACGATTGGCCCGGCAACATCGGCGAACTACGCGACGAAGTGATGAGCGCGGCAGCCCGCAGGTCCGTCGGCGACATCAGCGAACACGATCTGGTCAGGCCCGGTGCGCGGGGTGCGTCGAGTCGTCTGACAGCTCTGGACGCTGCGATGCGAGATGCCATCGTGCACGAACTCGCTCGGTGCGGGGGCAACAAAGCCGCCACCGCGGACAGCCTCGGAATCAGCCGCACCACGCTGTACAAGCGAATGAAGGAACTCGGCATCCACTGAGAACCGCGCGGAGAACGTACAGTTTTTGAACACTCACCCGGCGTGATGCGGGTCACGATCTATGCATGAGTACAGATACGGCAATACACGCGGCATCGCTGTTCATCGGCGGCGAGTGGGCACCCCCGAGTTCGTCGGCGAGGATCGACGTACGGTCGGCCAGTACCGAACAGATCATCGGCTCGGTTCCGGAGGCGCAGGAGGCAGACGTCGACGCAGCCGTCGCGGCCGCCCGTCGCGCGTTCGAGGATCCGAGCGGCTGGAGTCAGTGGGAGCCGTCGGCCCGCGCCGACGCTCTGGACCGGCTCGCCGACGAACTCGAAGCGCGCGGTGAGCAGATAGCCCGCACGGTCTCGGCGCAGAACGGCATGCCGATTTCGATCGCCCTGCAGCTCGAAGCAGGCTTTCCCGTCGCGGTCGTCAGGTACTACGCCGGGCTTGCCAGAACGGCGACGTTCGAGGAATCGCACCCGCACCTTCTCGGCGGCACGACGACGGTGCGTCGGGAACCCATCGGCGTCGTCGGTGCCATCGCGCCGTGGAACTTCCCGCAGACTCTCGCGGCGTTCAAGCACGCACCCGCTCTGGCGGCCGGGTGCACCATCGTCATCAAGCCGTCACCGGAAACCGTCCTCGACTCGGTTCCGTTCGCCGAAGCCGTCATGGCGGCGGGCATTCCGCCCGGGGTGGTCAACATCGTTCCCGGCGGGCGCGAGGTGGGCGCCTACCTCGTATCGCACCCGGGTATCGACAAGGTTGCATTCACCGGATCCACTGCCGCCGGCCGGTCGATCGCCGAGACCTGCGGACGACTACTGCGGCCCGTCACCCTGGAACTGGGCGGAAAGTCCGCGGCGATCGTTCTCGACGACGCCGAACTCGATCTTGCGAAGATCGGCGAAGACCTCTTCGGTGCAACGTTTCTCAACAACGGTCAGACGTGTTTCCTCGGCACCCGAGTGCTCGCGCCGCGCAGTCGATACGACGAGGTGGTCGGCGTGCTCGAAGCATTCGCACAATCACTCGCCGTCGGCGACGCGCTGGATCCGGCGACACAGATCGGTCCGATGGCCAGTGAGCGGCAACGAGATCGAGTCGAGGGCTACATCGCGAAGGGCAGTGGCGACGGTGCCCGGCTGGTCACCGGAGGTGTCCGTCCGTCCGATCTCGATCGCGGGTGGTTCGTGTCGCCGACGGTGTTCGCCGACGTCGAGAACGATCACGCCATCGCCCAGGAGGAAATTTTCGGGCCTGTGCTGTCGGTGATCCCGTACGGCGACGAAGCGGACGCCATCCGCATCGCCAACGACACCGACTTCGGGCTCGGCGGCACCGTCTGGACCTCCGACGACGAACGAGGGTACGGCGTCGCCAAGCAGATTCGCACCGGAACCATCGGCATCAACCGCTACATGGTCGACCCGGGTTCACCGTTCGGTGGCGTCAAGGACAGCGGCATCGGCCGCGAACTCGGCCCCGACGCCCTCGGCAACTTCCAGCAGTTCAAGTCCATCTACCGCTAGGAGATCTTTCGTGAAGACCAAAGCTGCAGTACTTTTCGAAGCACACAAGCCGTTCGAGATCCTCGAACTCGAATTGGACGGACCCGGGCCGGGCGAAGTCCTGATCAAGTACGTCGCTGCCGGCCTGTGCCACTCGGACCTCCATCTGCTCGACGGCGACCTCCCACCGCGCTTCCCGATCGTCGGTGGGCACGAAGGCTCCGGAATCATCGAGGAAGTGGGGCCCGGTGTGACCAAGGTCAAGCCCGGCGATCACGTCGTCTGTTCGTTCATCCCCAACTGCGGTACCTGTCGCTACTGTTCGACGGGCCGACAGAACCTGTGCGACATGGGCGCAACGATTCTCGAAGGCTGCATGCCCGACGGCTCATTCCGGCGTCGCGACAGCAAGGGAACCGAGTTCGGCGCGATGTGCATGCTGGGAACGTTCGCCGAGCGCGCCACGATCTCGCAACACTCCGTCGTGAAGATCGACGACTGGTTGCCCTTGGAGACAGCGGTTCTCGTCGGATGCGGCGTGCCGTCGGGCTGGGGCACCTCCGTGTACGCGGGTGGTGTGCGGGCCGGTGATTCGGTGATCATCTACGGCATCGGTGGTCTCGGCATCAACGCGGTGCAGGGCGCCGTGCACGCGGGCGCCAAGCACGTCCTCGTCGTCGACCCGCTGGAATTCAAGCGGAACCAGGCGTTGAAGTTCGGTGCGACACATGCTTTCGGCGACTACGCCAGCGCCCAGGAGAAGCTCACCGAGCTCACCTGGGGCCAGGGCGCGGATCAGGCCCTGATTCTCGTGGGCACCGTCGACGAGGAAGTGGTCCAGGCAGCGACAGCCGCCATCGGCAAGGGCGGCACCGTCGTCATCACCGGTCTCGCCGACCCCGAGGCGCTGACCGTTCACGTCTCCGGCACGGATCTGACGCTGAACCAGAAGACCATCAAGGGCACACTGTTCGGCTCCGCGAACCCTCAGTACGACATCGTCCGGCTGCTGCGCCTCTACGACGCCGGCCAGCTCAAGCTCGACGAGCTGATCACCAACACGTACTCACTCGAGCAGGTGAACGAGGGGTACCAGGATCTGCGAGACGGCAAGAACATGCGAGGGGTGATTCACCTCTAGAACCCACGTGAGTACCGCCCCCTTGTGAGGCTTGTGTAGGTCCTGACCTACATATAAGTACTCACAAGGGGGAGCTAGCTAGCCGCCTACCGCCTCGAGCTGGGGACGAATCTTGTCCACCGAGTACTCGATCGACGCCTTGGACGGCAGATTGAATCCGACCACCGTGGCGTAGTCCTGCACCGAGACGCCGCCGCTCGCTACCGCGGGCAGCGAATCGAAGCCAGGCAGGGCCTGGAGGTCGGCGGCGGTTCCACCGTTGGGCAGCATGACGACCAGGTCGGCAGTGAGTTCGTTGATCCGTTCGGGACTGAAGACCAACCGGCCGCTCGTCGCCTCCGGCGAGGCTGCGAGGTCCGCAGGAACACTGAGACCGATGCTGTCGAAGACCTGCGCGGCACCGTCGTCGGGATCGACGACGGCCACGAGTTGCTGCGTGGCGACGATGTACTGGGCGAGCACCGCGGTCTTGCCGTCCAAGCCTGGGTACTCGGCGGCGATGCCGTCGGTGAAGCCTTCGCCCTCGGCGATGATCGACTGCGCGTCGTCCTCACGGTCGAAAATCTTTCCGAGCGTTTCGATCTGCCACTGCCAGCTGTCCACCGTGCTCTTCTCGGGGAAAACCGTGGGCGCGACCTCACTGAGCGACTGGTACGGCTCGGGAGATGCGATCCCCGCCACCAGAATGAGATCCGGCTGCAGTGCCGCGATCTCCTCCACGGGCGGGGTCGCGTTCATCGTGTCGACCGACGTCGAGTCGAGCATCACGGAATCCTCGGTCAGGCCCGTCTGCCAGGGGTAAAGCTTCCGCTCGTCTCCCTGAGATCCTGCGGAGATGTACCCGACCGGGGAGACGTCGAACTCCGCCAGCGCGTCCACCCACTGTTGCCCGAGGGCCACGATGCGCTCGGGCGTTCCCTGTATCGTCGTCGAGCCGACGACGTGATCGATTGTCACCGTCCTGTCGTTCGACCCGGCGGAGCTACTGTCCCCCGAGTCACTGCTGCAGGCCACGAGGCCCACAAGTGCCACCGAGGCAATGATCATGCGCATCGCGGTCCGCTTCATGCGCGTGAAGTTAGCACAGCCTCGCCTAAGCCTCTAGAGGTACTTCTTCAACTCCATCCGCGCGATCGACATCTTGTGCACCTCGTCGGGGCCGTCCGCCAGCCGCAGCGTCCGGATGTGGGCGTACATCATCGCGAGCGGGAAGTCGTCGGACACACCGCCGCCGCCGTGGACCTGAATGGCCCGGTCGATGATCTTCAGTGCCATCTCCGGAGCTGCCACCTTGATGGCGGCGATCTCGGTGCGTGCTTCCTTGTTGCCGACGGTGTCCATCAGGTACGCGGCCTTCAGCGTCAACAGTCGCGTCTTCTCGATGTCGATGCGAGCCTCGGCGATCCAATCCTGGATGTTGGCGCGCATCGCGATCGGCTTACCGAAGGTGACTCTCGATACCGCACGGCGGCACAGCAGTTCGAGTGCCCGCTCGGCGACGCCGATGGTCCGCATGGCGTGATGGATCCGCCCGGGGCCCAACCTGGCCTGACTGATCGCGAAACCCTCACCCGGCCCCTTCAACACGTCCTTCGACGGCACCCGCACGTCCTCGAAGAGCACCTCGGCGTGACCTTCGCGATCGACGTAGCCGAACACCGGCAGGTTCCGTACGACGGTGACACCCGGCGCATCGATGGGCACGACGAGCATCGACTGCTGACGGTGGCTGGCGGCATCCGGCTCGGTCTTGCCCATGACGATGAGAACTTTGCAGTTCTTGTGCAGCGCATTCGACGTCCACCACTTGCGGCCGTTCAGGATGTAGTCGTCGCCGTCGCGTTCCATTCGCATGGCGATGTTGGTGGCGTCGGAACTGGCGACGTCGGGTTCCGTCATCGCGAATGCGGACCGAATAGTGCCGTCCAGCAACGGCTTCAGATACTTCTCCTTGTGCTCGTCCGTTCCGAACAGCGTGAACACTTCCATGTTGCCCGTGTCCGGCGCGTTGCAGTTGCACGCCTCGGGCGCCAACAGGCTCCGGCCCATGATCTCCGCGAGCGGGGCATACTCGAGATTGGTCAGGCCGGGCCCCCACTCCTGGTGGGGGTGGAAGAGGTTCCACAACCCGCGCGACCGGGCTTCCTTCTTCAGATCCTCGATGATCTGGGGTTGCCCGTGCGGGTCGCCGAGCTCGCGCATCTGCTCGTCGTAGACGGACTCCGCCGGGTAGACGTGAGAGTCCATGAACTCCAACAGATCCTGCTGATACTTCCGGCCGCGCTCGGTGGTCTCGAAGAAGGACACGTCGCTCCTTTAGTTGTCTTGCCCCAGAAGGGCTTTCTGGTAGCGACGCATGCCGCGCAACCACCGGTCGTAATCGGAACCCTTGTTGCGGTACATCTCCAGCACGTTCCGGTGCGGCAGAATCAAGAACTCCTCGGCATCCATCGCAGCGAGGACGACCTCCGCGACGTCACTCGGCTCGAGCACGTCGCCCGCGGAGAGCACGGCAGCAGTAGCCGCCGCCCCGAGCGAATTACCGGATTCCTTGCCCTCGTACAGCAGCTTGGTGTTCACACCCATGGGGCACAGGCAGCTGACGCGAATGCCGCGGTCACCGTAAGTGACGTTGAGCCACTCCGAGAAACCCACGGCCGCATGCTTGGTGGTCGCGTACGTGGCAGAACCGATCTGTGTGAGCAGGCCGGCAGCCGACGCGGTACTGACGAAGTAGCCCTCGCCGCGCTCGATCCACCCGGGCACCAGAAGCTGCGCAGCGCGGATGTGCGCGCGCAGATTGACGTCGATGGACAGATCCCACTCGGCTTCCGTCGCGTCGAGGCCCGGTGCGCCACTGATGCCCGCGTTGGCGAAGTAGAGGTCCACGGGACCGAAGGTGTCCTCGGCGAGAGCGATCAACGCGGTGATGTCGTCGGTTTTCGACGCGTCACCCCCGAGAGACACCGCCGAGCCAGGTTCCAGTGACTCCACCACCCGCGACGCCGACGCCGCGTCGAGATCGGACACGACGACCTTCGCGCCTTCCGCGACGAGCCGCTGGGCAAGTGCACCGCCGATCCCGCCTCCGCCTCCGGTGATCACAGCAACCTTGCCTGTTACCTTCATCACCCAGGTATATCACCTCGATATCCCCCCATCCGAGACGAGGTGGAATACCGCTGCGCCCCGGCCGGTTCGTCTCCGACGTGACCGAAACAGCATCCGCGGGGCTATTCACTCCGTTCGAAACCAAGTCCCTGAAACTGCGTAACCGCTTCGCGATGGCGCCGATGACCCGCGCGTTCTCCCCCGGCGGAGTCCCGCGCGAGAACGTCGCCGAGTACTACCGCAGGCGGGCCGCAGGCGGAACGAGCCTCATCATCACCGAGGGCACGCTGATCCCCGACCCCGCGGCAGGCCCGGACACCCGAGTTCCCCACATCTACGGCGAGGACAGCCTCGACGGATGGAAGAGCGTCGTCGACGCCGTCCACGCCGAGGGCTCGGTGATCATCCCGCAGCTCTGGCACCTCGGCGTGCAGCGCGGAGACTCGCCGCGCCTCAACCCCGAGGTGACGACGGTCAGCCCGTCGGGCATCGCACTGGACGGCACTCCGTTGGGCCGCGCCTTCACGAGCAGCGACCTCGACCAGCTGATCCAGTACTGGGTCGACGCAGCGGCTAACGCGAAGAGCGTCGGGTTCGACGGAGTCGAGCTGCACGGCGCGCACGGTTACCTTCTCGACGAGTTCCTGTGGCAGACAACCAATCTGCGTGACGACCGTTTCGGCGGATCCCTCGAAGCTCGTACCCGCTTCCCGGCCGAGGTGGTGGCGGCGATCCGAGCCGAGGTGGGTGACGACTTCGCGATCGTCTACCGATACTCGCAGTGGAAGGCCGATCACTACGACGCTCGGATCGCGCAGACCCCGCAGGAACTGGAGAAGATCCTCACCCCGCTGGTCGACGCCGGGGTCGACGTGCTCCACCCCTCGACCCGCCGCCACTGGATTCCCGAGTTCCCCGAGCTCGATGCAACCCGAGGACTGGCCGGGTGGACCAAGGAAATCACCGGCCTCCCGACGATCACCGTCGGCTCGGTCGGGTTGGACAAGGAGTTCGGCAGCGCCTGGGGTCCGGACGGTGCGTCGGGAACGACCGACCTGACGCCGCTGTTCGAGCAGTTCGAGCGGGGCGAATTCGACATCGTCGCCGTCGGCCGTGCCCTGCTCGCCGACGCCGAGTGGGTGAACAAGGTCGAGTCCGGCCGATTGAACGAGCGCATCGCCTTCACCCGCGATCACATCACCGAACTCGTCTAGCCCCTATGTGAGTGGTTGTGTAGGCCAGGGCCTACACAACCACTCACATAGGTGGCGAGCTTTCTCACCGCCGTGCTCGCCCTGGGCGACCAGGTCAGGGCGAGAACAGCGTCGGCAGGCACGTCCGAGATCGGTACCGGGACCAACCGATCCTCGAAATCCGTTGCCATGGAACGGCTCAGGATGGCGACGCCCAAACCTCTGGCCGCCAAGTCGGCGACAGCTCCCGGCGCACTGGCGGCCAACGCGACGTCGGCGGTGATATCCGCTGCGGCACAGGCGTCGTCGAACACGGATCTGATTCCGGTACCCACCGGCAGGCACACCACCCGGTGGGCGCACACCTCGCCGAGTGTCACCGCCGATGCCGACGCCAACGGATGCCCGGGCGGTACACACGCCGCCAGTCCTTCCGTGATCATGACCAGCGATTCGAGCCCCTCGGGCGGACCGTGAGCGGTGCCGACGAGGGCGACGTCGAGCGCGCCCGACCGGACGCGCGCGATCAACTCGTCTGAATTTGCCTCCGCCAACGTGATGTCCACGCCCGGGTACGCGGAGTGGAACGCAGCCAAGGCGTCGAACAGCGGTGTGACGGTGCATGCGGTGACCATTCCGACGGCGACCTTCCCGCGCACGAGGGAGAGCACCTCGTCGACGGAATGGCGAAGGGCTGCAGATGATTCCAGTGCGCGGCGCGCGTGTACCAGGGCAGCTGTCCCTGCTACCGTCAACCGCGCCACCCTGCTGCTGCGGTCGATCAGCTCGGCCCCGACCTCCTTCTCCAGCGCTTTGATCTGGGCACTGATGCCGGACTGGCTGATGTTCACCCGCTCGGCCGCACGGGTGAAGTTGGCTTCCTCCGCGACGGCGACGAAGTACTCGAGCTGCCTCAGTTCCATAAGCTGTAATTCTAGCTTTCATCACAACTATCTGTTGGACTTCTCGTACCGGTGTGATGACGATGAAACCATGACAAACAATGCAACGACCGACAAAGCAATGACACCGGAAGACATCACCCGCCTGTTCGTCGAGCGATCCAACGCAGGAGACGCCGACGGTGTCGCGGCGCTCTACGCCGACAACGCCGTCATGGCCTACCCCGCCGGACAGACGACGACAGGCCGAGCCGCAATACGTGAACTGTGGGCGTCGGTGCTCGCGCACGGGCCTCGTTTCGAACTGGAGGAGGGACTGCCGACGCTGGTGTACGGCGACATCGCGCTCACTTCGACGGCACCGAGGGACAATGCAGGCGCCCGCGCCCAGGTCGTGCAGCGTCAACCGGACGGTTCGTGGCTGCGCATCATCGATCAGCCGGAGTTCGACCCGACCTCGTGACACGCCCCGTCGGACTGCTCTGACAGTATTTCCCCTCGTGATACCGCAGCCGCTACGCCGAACGATCGATGCGCTCGCTCGGCGACTCGGCCGCAGTAGTGCCGCACTGAACGAGCAGGTCCAGAAGTTCGACTCCGAACACCCTTGGTTCCTCAGCTCCGAGGAGCGCGGCAACCCCGACACCCGCATCGCGGCCTGGACGGACGGCAACCGGGTCACCCCGCTCGTGCACGGCAAACCCTATTTCGCGGCTCTGGCGAGCGCGCTGGACGCCGCGGGCGAGGGCGACCTGGTGCTGTTCACCGATTGGCGCGGTGACCCGGAACAGCTGCTGACCGACGACACGACCGTCGAGGACGCGCTCGCGTCGGTTGCGCAGCGCGGCGGCATCGTCAAGGGCATGGTGTGGCGCTCGCACATCGAGACCCTCGGCTTCACCGGTCCCAAGAACCGGAAGTTGGCGTTGCGTCTCGAGGAGGCAGGCGGCGAGGTGATTCTCGACCAACGGGTCCTGACGCTGGGAAGTCATCACCAGAAGTTCGTCGTCGTCCGGTATCAGGATCCCGACACGGTCGACCTCGCGTTCGTCGGTGGTATCGATCTCGCGCGTGCCCGACGCGACGACGCCGATCATTTCGGCGACCCCGTGAGCCGGCCGTTCCCGCCCGAGTACGGCGAACTTCCCGCGTGGCACGACATGCAGGTGCAGGTGCAGGGGCCCGCGGTCCGCGACATCGAGCACGTCTTCCGTGAACGGTGGGAGGATCCGGCCGCGTTGTCCCGCCTGCCGTGGCACGCCATCCCCGACATTCTCCGCGGCGTCACCCGTGAGGTGTCGGAACTGCCGGAGCAGCACGACGCACCCGCAGCCGCGGGCACCTGCAGCGTCCAACTTCTCCGCACGTATCCGCGCAGACGCCCGGCGTATCCGTTCGCGACTCAGGGTGAGTTCAGCGCGGCCCGCGCGTACGCGAAGGTTCTGCGGCGCGCCCGCGAACTGGTCTACGTCGAGGATCAGTACCTGTGGTCGGTGGACGTGGCGCGGGTGTTCGCCGCCGCTCTGCGACGCTCACAGGATCTGCGCCTGGTCATCGTCGTCCCGAAGCATCTCGACGACGACAGTGCCATCACCATTCCGTCGGCTCTGCTCGGCCACTCCGCGGCACTCGACGTGATCCGCGATGCGGGTGGTGACCGCGTGCTCGTCCTAGACCTCGAGAATGATCGCGGCATCCCGGTCTACGTGCATTCGAAGGTGTGCATCGTCGACGACGTGTGGGCCGCCGTCGGTTCCGACAACTTCAACCGGCGGTCGTGGACTCACGACTCCGAGCTGACGGCCGCGATCGTCGACGACGAACGCGACGTTCGTGAACCCGTCGACCCGGCCGGTCTCGGCGACGGAGCACGGGTGTTCGCGCGCGAGCTACGGCTGGAACTCATCCGCGAGCACCTGGGCCGCGCGCCGGGCGACGACGAAGACCTCGTCGATCCCGCGTCGTTCTTCGACGCGGTGAGCAGCAGCGCGGCGCGTCTCGACGCCTGGCACACGGCACCGTCGGCGTCGCCGCGCCCGTCGGGCAGACTTCGCCGCCATGAAATCGACGTGCCTCCGCAGTGGCAGCAACGGCTGGCGGCGGTCGCGTATCGCCTGTTCGTCGATCCCGACGGCAGGCCCCTCGGTATGAGGTTCCGCCGCCGTTTCTGACACACTGAACATTCAACTTCCCTACGAATCGTTCAGAAACGGGCATTTCGATGGATTCGCAGCGCGTCAGCTCACGTGTCGGCAGCGCTGCCGACGTGACTCGTCGCGCAGCACTCGTCGGCGCAGTGGTGTTTCTCGCCTGTCTGTTCGGGATCGCAACTCGCCTTCCGGGCACGCTGGCCGTGTTCTGGCCCGCCAACGCCCTGCTGCTGGGCATACTGCTTCGCTCACCGCGCCTCGCAACGCCCGCCACCTGGGTCAGTGCGACGCTCGGCTACATTGCCGCCGACACGGTGACCGGTAGTCCACTGTTCTCCAACCTCGTCCTCAACCTGTGCAACGTCGCAGGCGTCGCGGCGGGCTTCCTGGTCTTCCGTCTCATCGGCCAGCAACGCCCCTGGCTGACGCGTGTCCAGTCGCTTGCGTTGGTGGCCGCGGTCATTCTCGTCGCGTCCTCCGTCGCCGGTGTCGCGGGCGGATTCGCGAACTCGGCCATCGAGTCGACTCCGTGGCAGAGCGGATGGGCGCGCTGGTTCTCCGGAGAGTTCCTCAACTACATGGCGGTCATGCCTGCGGTTCTCACCGCGCCCACGAGGGCGGACCTCCGTCGATTCCGTCGGCGCGGCGAGGTCATCGCACTCGCGCGGCGGGTCGCCCCAGCCGCTGCGTTGCTGGTGCTCTGCCTGATCCTCGTGTGGGCGGTCGGAGGCTCGGGCGCGATCACGTTCGCCATGCCCGCCCTCGTCGTGGCCGCGTTGACGACGGGGGTCTTCGTCACATCGCTGTTCATCTGGACGACGACGATGTGGATGCTCGTCCTCACCGCCGACGGGCACATCGGGGTCCCGGACCTCGGCGCGATGCCGGTGGAACTGTCGGTGAGCATCGGATTGTCGTTCCTCGCGATCGCCCCGATCGCCGTGGCCTGCGTGACCAACGAGCGGCGCGCAGCCATCACCGCGTTACGCCACGCCGTCGCTCACGACGACCTGACCGGCGCCCTACGCCGGGACGAGTTCTTCCGTCGCGCACACCGTTTGACCCGCGACGCCGCCGACGGTGTTGCCACGGTCCTGATGATGGACCTCGATCACTTCAAGGCCCTCAACGACACGTACGGGCACAGCGCGGGCGACGGTGCTCTCGAGCGATTCGCCGACGACGTCCGGTCTCACCTCGGCCGCCGTCACCTGTTCGCGCGGCTCGGCGGAGAAGAATTCGCGGTGTTCTGCACCGACGTCTCCGAGCTCGACGCCTACGCCATCGCAGACACCATTCGCATCGGCCAGTTCCAGCGTGCGACAGAGCACTTCGCCGGTCACGGCGTGACCGTCAGCATCGGACTCGCGCACGGATCCGACAGTCTCGAGATGCTCTTCGACGCTGCCGACCGGGCGCTGTACGACGCGAAGCGACAGGGCCGCAATCGCATCGTCACAGCAACACCCGCGAGCGACGTTCACCGGTCGAGCTGACGGACACTGTCAGGACAGAGCTTGAACCACTCTGTCCGCCAACGGTTTCGTCGACGCCGGATTCTGCCCGGTGTAGAGCGTGCGGTCGACGACGACGTGCGGCGACCACGGATCGGAGCTCTCGAACCGTGCGCCGAGCTCCTTCAACCTGGATTCGAGAAGCCACGGCGCCTTGTCCGCCAGACCTGCCTGGGTTTCCTCCTCGTCGGTGAAACCGGTCAGCTGATAGCCGTCGAACACCCATCCCCCGTCCGACGTCGTGGCAGGCAGCAGGGCAGCGGGTGCGTGGCACACTGCCGACACGATCTTGCCCGTGCTCAGGAAATCGGTCACGAGCGCACCGAAACTCGTCGACACCGCGAGGTCCTCCATCGGCCCGTGGCCTCCCGGCACGAAGATTGCATCGAAGTCCGATGCCCGCTGATCCTCGAGCGAGGCCGGGTTCTGCAGTATCGACTCGATCGAGTCCAAGTATTTCTTCTGGTCGGCGACCTTCACCTCGTCGCCTCCGTTGGCGTCGACCGCAAGCGATCCCTCGTCGACGACGGGCGCCCTGCCACCCGGCGTCGCGACGACGACATCCCAGCCGGCGTCGACGAACGTGCGGTGAGATTCGACGAGTTCCTCGGCCCAGAAGCCCGTCGGATGCTTGGTTCCGTCGTTCAGGGTCCAGTGGTCGGCGGCGGTCACAGCGAACAATAGTTTCGTCATGCGCCCTGGCATGCCCGCTGGCGCTACTTCCGAATCAGTCGCGCACTCCGGTCATCGTCACTTACCAGGTGAGGACAGGTACGTCATGAGCCTCGTCGTCACGTACCCGCTGTTGTAGGCGCCGAGGGCGTTGAACTGCTCCAGCGGGGTGCCCGCACGCCTGACGCCTGCGCTTTCGAACTGCCCGACGGTGATGACCGGTTGTGTACCGCCGGCCTGCAGTGCCGCGATGTCGGAGGACAACTGCGCGCGGGCGAGGTCGAAAGCGTTCGACAGCGCGTTCTCGTACATGAACCCGGTGACGCGGAGGTTGTCGTCGGTGATCGCGTTGTTGTAGTACTTCTCGACCAGTTGCTGATTGCGGACGTAGTTGCTGACGCCGTAACCGATGGTCGCGTACTGCCCGTTGGGTTTTCCCTCTCCGAGATACTTCTCGATCGCGGGCTGCGCGTTCCGTTGGTGCACGGCTGCCGCGACGTCGATGTCCATGTAGGACAGCTGGCCGATCACCGAATCCAGTGAGCGCCCCGTACGATCCGCCACCTGGGCGGGCATTCCGGTCCGAAACGCGGCGAGGTTGGCGTCGGCGCCGCGGCGGAAGAAGTCGCCGACCTGAGCGAGGTCGACGCCCGAGTCGATGTCGGCGCCAGGATTGTCGCGGCCGACCTCCCACACGGCTTTCGTACCTGCCAGTTGGGCTTTCGCTGCTTCGAGAAAGATCAACGGGGTCGAGAGATAGTCGACGAACTCGACGATATCGATGGGTTGTGTGTCGATCCGGCCGTCGATCGCCTCGATCTCGCTTGCGGCGTAGTCGAAGATCGTCAGCGCGTCGAAGGCGCCCGCGTACGCGTTGACCACTGCTTCGACGTCGGGCAAGGTCTTGGGTTCGAACGTGGCGATGGAATCGAGAAACGAGAAGAACGCGGCTTCCGCCGGACCGGTGTTGGTAGCCTGCACAACAAATGCGCCCAGACCCGCCGGACCCTGAGAGACCAACGGTGTCAACGAGTTACCCACCGAATACGACGCTTCCATGACGGCCGCAGCTTCTAGCGCGGTGACCAACGCGCCGGCTATCGACCCTTGCCGATGCAGATCTCGAGCCCGGTCGGCGGCCTTCGCAGCAGTCTCCGGGAGCCCGGTGTTCATCATCGTCCGAAGGATGTTCACGTCGAGCGTGTCCAGCATCGTCAGCGCATTGTCGTACCGGCCCATCGCGGCGGTGTACTGCGCATCGACCTTGTCGTACGCCCGGTTGTCGAGCCGCGTGTCCGGTTCCAGCCTCGGTGCCTCCAACTCGGAGCCGGTGAGCAGCCCGTACGCCTCGTAGATATCACCGACCTCGACGACGTTCACTCCGGCTCGGTCCCCGATCCGCACGACATCGACACTGTCTCCGTTGCGGTCGGTGCTGTTGCGTTGCCCGAGTGGGATCAGCACCGTGTCGTACCCGGCGGCGCCCGCGGCCTGCACCTTCTCGGGGATGCCGCCGACAGGACCGATGGTGCCCGTTGCGTTGATCGTTCCGGTCATCGTCGCGGTGTCGGAGATCTGTTCGTCGCGCTGCAACGCGATGAGCGCCGCGGTCTTCAACGCGCCCGCGCTGGGACCGTCGATCTGCCCGCTGATCTCGAACTCGAAGCGACCGGACATCGGCTGCGACATGATCAACGTCGAAACGATCGCGGCGTTCCACGACGCCGCCCTCGAGGCGTCGCCCAGGCCGGAGACCTCGTCTTCGGAGAAGTCGACGCGAAACGACGAGTCCGTGGTCGCCGACCTCGTGACGATTTCCTCACCGACTCCACCGTCGCCGCTTCCGGTGGTGAAGAGCGGCGCGATGGTCATCGACCTGCTCTCCGTCGATACCGCACTCATCCCCTCGGACAGTGCCGTCCCCTGCGTCGTCGATGCGCAGCCGACCGCGAGTACCGCGGCCACCCCCACGGCGACCGACCTGGTCGCGAGAACTCTCCGCCTTGCCATGACAACCCTCCCCGAACACACCGAATCGGACAAAAAGAACAATCGCCCGTTCAATGTAGGAGATGGCAGCCCGTCAGGCCATGAGTAGATCCACTCGAGCAGACTGGGTAGAAATCGCTGCGACTACCCGACCGAGCGACCAGCAGGGCGCAGCACGACGGTGAAGTTGTCCACCGTGGACTCGGTCACCTCGGGCGGGATCGCGGCGCCGTCGTCGCCGAGTATCGACAGAATGTCGAACCCTGCGCCGACGACGAGACTGCGCAGGTCCGTCAACGACGTGAAGTGCATGACCGGCCCGAAGTCGTGTGCAGCGAGCGGACCGACTGCCCACGAACCGTGGTCGACCGTCAGACCCCGATGCCGTCGCCAGTTCACCACTCTGCGTACCGAACCAGCCGGATCCAGAACACGACGCCCGACTGACACGGCGATCTTGCGCGGCGAGAACGTCATCGGACGGTTGGGGCGCGAGAGCTGGAACGGTGACTCGCCGAATCCGGGGCCGTTCTTGTTGAGCGTCGCTACCACGACGATGCCGTCGACGGCGACGACGCGGCGGCACTCACGCATCACCGACAGTCTGTCGTCGTGGTCGACAGTGTCCATTCCGTTGTTGCTGAAGAGCACCAATCCGTAGCGTCCATCGGCGATCGGACGCATGTCGCGGGCGTCGGCGACGTGAGCCGGGAATTGCGGAAAACTACGCCGGAACGCGTCGATCATGTTGGGTGAGTAGTCCACTGCCGTGTAGTCATCGGAGAGCAGCCGCAGCAACGGTGTCGTTCGGCCACCTCCTACACCGATGTCGAGCACCGGTCGACCTCGAACGTGGGGTGCGGCGAGCGCGAGTGCAGCGGCCTCGCCGCCGTCGAGGAATCCAGTGGTCGGCGCGGCGTAGGACTCGTACACGGCTGCGACGTGGGCATCGTCGAAGACGTGCTGGTTGTGGTCGGCTCGATCCATCAGATGGCCCCCTGAACGCTTTCAGTTTCAACAAGCCTACGGAGCCAACCTGAATGTCCGATAAGTACAGATCAGGCGGAGGCTCGCCGCGGGGGTGCCGTCGTCCTTCGCCGGACGAGCTCCGGCGCCAGCACCACATCGCGCGCAGTCTCACCCGCTATCCGCGCGAGCGCTTCCTGCACCGCAGCCTCGGCGAGCGCGGCCACATCCTGAGAGATCGACGTCAGCTGGATGTGGGCAATGCGCGCCAAGCGAGAATCGTCGTATCCGACGACCGAGACGTCCCCCGGTACGTCGACACCGCGACGGAGCAGGTGATCCAGTACTCCGGTGGCGGAGTTGTCGTTGAACGCCACCACGGCCGTCGGAGGATCGGACGAGTCGAGCAGCTGCCGCATTCCCTGTGCGCCTTCGGTTTCGGTGATACCACCCTCGACGATGGGGGCCGGCAGACCGTGCCTTGTCATGGCGTCGGTGAAGCCTTGGCGCCTGTCCTGCGCGCCCGCCGAACTGCCACCGTCGATGTGGGCGATTCGCTTGTGTCCCAATGAAATCAGATGCTCCACCGCCGAACCGACACCGGCCACATCGTCACCGCGCACCGATCCGATACCGTCGACGCCGCTGGTGCGCAGCAGCGTCACGACCGGCACCGCGCGGTCGACCGAACCGAGTTCGGTTGCATCCATTCGCGACCCGAGCAGCAGCGCTGCTTCGCATCGCTCGTGCACGAGCGTCTTCACCGCACTGGCCTCGTCCCGAGTGGGCGCGACTGCACCGAGCATCACGTCGTACCCGGCGCGTTCGGCAACGCCGTAGATCTGCTCGACGAGATCGCCGTGGAACGGCTGCTGCAGATCGAACGTGACCCCCAACAGGCGGGAGCTGGTCTGACGAAGTTTCTGCGCACGACGGTCCGGGACGTAACCGATCTCATCGGCGATCGACTTGATCCGCGCACGAGTCTCCTCCGAAGCCCCCTCCACTCCCCGCATGACGATCGAGACGAGCGCAGGTGACACCCCGGCAGCTTTCGCCACATCGGCCATGGTCGGTCGAGCCACAGAAGTCCCTTTCCGTCGTTTTCGCCTCGAGAGCAACAGTAGACAGAACGCCTCCCCGACGCCCATTCGAACATATGCACTAACAGGCTGTGGACAAACCTGTGGAAATCTCGAGGACCAACCTGTCCGATCTGTGGATGGCGTGTGGATGAACGTGCGCGAGCGACAGGTTTTCACTGCTCAGGGGCTGTGTATGCGAATTACACGCCTGTGAGTAAACGAGGCCGGTCGGCTGTGGATCGACCGTCGCTAAGCTCGAAGGCATGAGCGAACCGATCCTTGTCTGCGCATCCGTCTCCCACGGAAACACCAGACAGGTCGCCGACGCCATCGCCGGGGTCCTCGGCGCCTCGGTGATCTCACCCGAATCGGCCGATCCCGCCGGCCGCGACCTCGACGGGCACGACCTCGTCGGCTTCGGATCAGGCATCTACTACGGCTCGTTCCACTCCGACCTGGTTGCCTACATCGAGGCACTACCACCCCAGGACGGCAAACCCGCGTTCCTCTTCGCCACCAGCGGCCTCGCCGAATCCCGCTGGCTCCGCTTCTCCGCATCACTCGTCGAACGGCTCGAACACAAAGGCTTCGACGTCGTCGGAGGTTTCTCCTGCCGCGGATTCGACACATTCATGCCGTTCAAGCTCGTCGGTGGCATCCGACGCGGGCGACCGAACAACACCGACCTCGCCTCCGCCCGCGCCTTCGCCGAGCACCTGCTCGACAACGCTCGATGAGACCCCGCCCCGCACGACAAAACCCCTCCCCAACTGACATTGGGAAGGGGTTTCGCTCTTACGAGCCGCCTAAGAGAATCGAACTCTTGACCTTTTCATTACGAGTGAAATGCTCTACCGACTGAGCTAAGGCGGCGTGCCTTTCGGCGTTGGTGAGTCTAACGGAGCATCAGCCCGAAACTGAAATCGACTCCCCTCAGGCCCCTGCTGGGATGGCGAGACCCTCGACCGGGCCGGCGAGAACGGACTTGAAGTACCTGGTCACGTCGTCGGCGAGTACCTCGGTGTCCCCGTTCGCGACGCCGTCGACGATGGCTTTCGCCACATCCTTCGGATCGTTCTTCGGAACGTCCAGTTCCGCGATCATGTCCGTGTCGGTGTAACCCAGATGCACTCCCGTCACGAGGGTCCCCTGCGGGCCGAGTTCGACTCGAAGCGAGTTGGTCGCCGACCACAGTGCGGCCTTCGACGCGCCGTACGCTCCGGCGCCGCCCACCCAGGACAGAACCGAATGCACGTCGACGAGTGCACCGCCGCCGTTGCTCGCGAGAATCGGCGCGAAGGACTGCGCGACCCGCACGGCACCGAAGAAGTTGGTCTCGAACACGGTCCGCACGTCCTCGAGTGTCGATCCCAGCAACGGACCCGATCCCGGGGCGCCTGCATTGTTGACGACGATGGTGACATCGGTCAGCTCCCGAGCCAGTTCCGCGACGGATTCCGGGTCGGTGACATCGAGCGGCTTCGCGACGACGCGCGGATCATCCGTCGGCTTGGGCGTCCTGGCCGTCGCGTAGATCTTCGCCGCGCCGCGCGCCAGGAACTCGTCGACGATCGATTTGCCCAGCCCACGCTGCCCACCGGTCACCACTACGACCGCGCCTTCGATTGCCACCATCGGACTCACCCTTCGACATATCTGAAATGCTTTTGACTATGTCAGTAGTACTTGCCCGGATCGACATAGTCAAATACTGTTGAGTTATGTCATCGACGCCGACGCCGACGGAGCGCTTCCGCCTCGACCCCGCCCCCGACGGCCTCGCTCACGTCCAGAACCTGCTCAACACCCGAGCCATCGACGCAAAAGGACTCCCGGACCTGCTCGCCGACGGCGCGGTGGCATCCGCGGCGATGGGGCACGACCTCAGCGATGCCGACGCCGCGGCACTACGCGAACTGCGCACGACGCTCGAACTCCTCATCGCAGGCACGCCCCCGGAAACGGCGCCCGCCGACGCCGTCCTCACCCTTGACGCGTCGGGAACCGTCCAGTTGGGACCGTCTGGAACCGGCCACGAGTACGTGACGTCGCGTATCTGGGCCGAGGTTCTGCTGGCTCAACGCGCGGACACCTGGCGGCGACTCAAGCGTTGCAGGAACGAACCGTGCGGCTCTGCGTTCTATGACCGTTCCCGCAACAACAGCGGCGTCTGGCACGACGTCAAGACCTGCGGGAACATCGCGAATCTTCGGGCTTCGCGGGCGCGGCGGAGGGCCTGATCTCACGCCTCAGCGCAGCGCTGCACCCAATTGCGCGACCATGGCGTAGACGGCGAACTTGGGCTTGGAGTTGAGCGCCAAGGCTTCACGGCATTCGAGGATTGCCTCGATACTCTTCAACAGAGCCTCCGGCGACGCACCCCTGGCCATACGTTCGATCTGTTCCGACATGTCCGGATGGTTGAGCACAGCGGTGGATCCGTAGGAGCGGGTCAACGCATCGCGATACAAACCGGCGAGGTCGATCAGAGCTCGGTCGAAAGCGTCTCGAAGATTACGGGTACGCCGCGATTTCTGCCGCGCCTCGAGCTCCTTGATGACGCCTGCAGACCCCCGCAGCGCGCCCGCCGCGCCCTTACCGGTGCCGCCTGCGCCGAGCGCGGTGCGCAGCTCTTCCATCTCCACGTCGTCGAGGGCGGCACTTATCTCCGCGGCTTCGGTCTCCGCAGCCTTTACCATCTCCTCGGCCGCGAGATAGGCCTGATTGGGCCGCGCTGCAGCCGACGCGAGGCCGAGGGCCCGCTTGCGCCTGGCACGAGCGTCCTCGTCTTTCGCCAGTCGCCGTGCGCGTCCCACGTGTCCACCGCTGATCGACGCCGCCCACTGGGCCGTCTCCGCATCGAGCTTGTCGCGGGTCTGCAGAACCTGCGCGATCGCCGGCGTCGTGGGCGTCACGAGATGCACATGGCGGCAGCGCGAGCGGAGGGTGACGGACATGTCCTCCGGATCGGTCGACGGCGCACACAGCAACATGACCGTCCGCTCCGGCGGCTCCTCGACGACCTTCAGCAACGCGTTGGCGGCCGCCTCGCTGAGCCGATCCGCATCTTCGATGACGACGATCTGCCAGCGCCCGGTGCTGGGCCGACGCGCAGCGATCTGCACGATCTCCCGCATCTCCTTGACGCTGATGCTCAAGCCCTGCGGGATGATCCGCCGGACATCGCCGTGGGTGCCGGCCATCGTCGTGGTGCACGGATGGCAGGTACCGCAGCCCGGTGACCCCTCCGTGGTGCATTGCAGGGCCGCCGCGAAACACAGAGCAGCGATGGATCGACCGGACCCGGGAGGGCCGGTGAACAACCAGGAGTGCGTCATCGCGGACCCCGAGTCCCCGGTACGAGCGCCGACGGCCGCGGCGGTCAGCTCTGCTTCCACGTCCTCTTGGCCGATCAGCCGATCGAAAACTCCCGCCATGCCAGCGAGCCTAGTCGCTCGGTGCGACACGAACGCCTCGCGCCCGGCGCATCACGCAGGCGGCGGCAGGTGTGGCAGCACCACGCGCAAAACGTCGATCGAGCCGGCACGCACCTCCTCGGCGGACGAAACACCGAGTCGATTCGCGCTCAGCATCACGGCACCCGACGCCGTCATCGTCTGAGTGGTGTACGTGTCGCCGTCGAGCAGGAAGGCGTAGGTGGTGTACCCGCCGTCGGTCAGCGTACGAACCTCGGTGGTCGAGGGGCTCGTGTACGGGTCGGGTAGCGTCGACGTGTCCTCGAACACCAGAACCGACACCGCGATACGGTCGTTCCCCCAGATACACCCGAGCTCTCCGACCGCAGTGGGTCGAGCCTCCGCCAGATCGAGATCGCTCAGCAGCGCATCCGGCAAGGCGCAGGGGTCGAATTCCGGAGACGGTTCGACGGAAGTCGTTGTCACGTACTCTGTTTCGGATGCATCGAGGACCTCGTCCGACGCCGTGGCCGTCCCGCCGACACCGGAACCGCACGCCCCGACGGACAACACGAACGCACTTGTCAGCATGGCCAGCGCTGCCGATCGTCGCATCTAGATGTCCTCCAGGATCAGTGTCGTCGCGACCTTCAGCCGTATACAGAAGGAATCGAAATCCGTTTCCGCGAGCGTGAACTGCACTGTTCGGCCATCGATCTCGGCCAACGAGATGCACCTGTTTCCCTCGAACACGAAATTGTCCACCATCTGACCGTCCGCCTCGAACTCGCTCAACTCGGTGACTCCGGGTGTGGTCGCGAGCCGAGTCCGGTCGACGCCTTCGCTGTACCCGACCGAGAAACGCCCGGACTGGCCCGTCCAGCTACACCCGTCCACCCCCGGCAACGGTTCCTTGGTTGCCGGATCCACGCCCGCGTAGATACTCAGCTGCAGATCCTCGAGGACACACGGATCGAAGGACGACGGGGTCGCCGACGGGACCGCTGCCGGGGACGGCGACGGCGCCTGCCCGCCCGTAGACCCACCAGCGGCAAGACCTTGCCCGTGCCATGCATCCTGGCCGACAGCTCTGCCGGGCGAGGTCCGAGCACATGCGACCACCGACAACAACACGCACAGCAGGACTACCAGTTTCTTCCCCACACCCACTTGGACGCACCGAGGCCGCAGTTGGTTCCGTCGCCCACCCTCATCGCTCGAAAGGTTCGTTCATACGAGCAGATGGAGGCGAGCAGACCGACAGGCACCCCATCGTTTGAAGCGATCAGGAGTCCGCTGGAGGAGCTTTCTTCGCTGCAGCTTTTTTCGCCGGGGTCTTCTTGGCAGGCGTTTTCTTGGCAGCAGTTTTCTTGGCTGCGGCTTTCTTCGCCGGGGTCTTCTTGGCTGCGGTCTTGGTGGCCGTTGCCTTCGTGGTGGCCTTCTTGGTGGCGGCCTTCTTGGTTGCCTTTTTTTTCACCGGTCCGCGGGCACGCCTGTCCGCCAGGAGCTCCGAGGCGCGATCGTCGGTGATGGTGGCGACGTCGTCGTCCTTGCGGAGGCTCGCGTTGGTCTCGCCGTCGGTGACGTAGGGACCGAAGCGGCCGTCCTTGATCACCATCGGCTTCTCGCTGACCGGGTCGGTGCCGAGCTCACGCAGAGGTGGCTTCGCTTCACCTTGCCGTCCGCGTCGCTTCGGCTCGGAGTAGATCTTCAGCGCCTCGTCCAAGGTGACGGTGAAGAGCTGCTCCTCGTCGGTCAGCGACCGAGAGTCCGTGCCCTTCTTCAGGTACGGGCCGTAGCGACCGTTCTGGGCGGTGATTTCTTCCTTAGATTCCGGATCGACGCCGACGACTCGAGGCAACGACAGAAGCTTGAGGGCGTCCTCGAGCGTGATGGTCGCCAGATCCATCGACTTCAGCAGAGAACCGGTGCGGGGCTTGGGTCCGGTGGCCTTCTTCGCCGCCTTCTTGGCCGGAGCCTTCTTCGCCGGAGCCTTCTTCGCCGCAGCTTTCTTCACTGCGGTCTTGGTGCCACCTCCACCGTCCGAGTCCTGTGGAATCGGCACGATGTCCGGCTCGGGAGGAGTCGGTTCCGGCTCCGGCTCGGGCAGGATCTCGGTGACGTACGGACCGAAACGCCCTTCCTTGGCAACGATTTCGTGACCCGTCAGCGGGTCGGCACCGAGCTTGCGGCCTTCCTGCGGGGTCGCGAACAGTTTTTCCGCGAAGTCGATGGTCAACTCGTCCGGCGGCAGATCGTCGGGCAGGTTGGCGCGCTGCGAGATCGGATCCCCATCGGGATCGTCGTCGTTCTTCACCATTCGCTCGAGGTACGGGCCGTAGCGCCCGACGCGTACATGGATCTCGCGGCCCTGATCGTCGTCGAACAACCTGATGGAGTTGATGACGCGAGCGTCGATGTCCTCGAGGTTGGTGCCGACCATCTTCTTCAGGCCACCGGACCTCGCGACGGAGCCCTCGGCCCCGGTGTCCCCACCGAAGTAGAAGCTCGTCAACCAGTCGCCGCGGCGCTCACGACCACCGGCGATGGCGTCGAGGTCGTCCTCCATGCCCGCCGTGAAATCGAAGTCGACGAGGCGGCCGAAGTGAGCCTCCAGCAGCGCGACCACCGAGAACGCCACCCACGACGGCACGAGTGCGCTGCCGCGTTTGTAGACGTATCCGCGGTCGAGGATTGTCTTGATGATCGACGCGTACGTCGACGGCCGGCCGATACCCAGCTCTTCGAGGGTCTTGATGAGCGACGCCTCGGTGTACCGAGCGGGTGGGTTGGTGGTGTGGCCGTCCGGATCGAGCTGGGTCGCGGTGACCGCGGCGCCTTCCTTCAGCGCAGGGAGCCGAGACTCGGCGTCGTCGGACTGACCGCCTGCCTCGTCGTCGACGCTCTCCACGTAGGCCTTCAGGAAGCCCGCGAAGGTGATGGTACGGCCGGACGACGAGAACGTGCACTGTTCGCCGGTGCCCGCGGTACCGGTGATGCGCAGCGTCAGCGTCGTGCCCCGCACGTCGGCCATCTGAGAAGCGACGGTCCGCTGCCAGATCAGCTCGTACAACCGGAACTCGTCGGTCTGCAGCGCGGAGTGCAACTGGCCAGGCGTCTGGAACACATCGCCTGCAGGCCTGATTGCCTCGTGCGCCTCCTGGGCGTTCTTGACCTTGCGCGTGTACTGACGCGGCGACGGATGCACGTACTCCGCACCGTACAGCTCGGTCGCCTGCGACCTGGCCGCCGAGATAGCCGACTCCGACAGCGTCGTCGAGTCGGTACGCATGTAGGTGATGTAGCCGTTCTCGTACAACCGCTGCGCGACGCGCATGGTGCGCTCGGAGGAGAACCGCAGCTTGCGGCCTGCTTCCTGCTGCAGCGTCGACGTCATGAACGGCGGGTACGGCTTACGGGTGTACGGCTTGTCCTCGGCGGACGCGACGGTGAGGTCCACGCCCTGAAGGGCCTCGGCGAGGCGTCGGGCACGCGGTTCGTCCAGAACGGTGACACCGTCGGACTTCAGCTTTCCGTCGGCACCGAAATCACGACCCGCGGCCACGCGAGAACCGTCGACGTTGACCAGCCGCGCGCCGAAACTGCGCGGCGACGCCTCTGCCCCGGCATCGAGGGTGGCCGAGATGTCCCAGTACTCGGCGCTCCGGAACGCCATTCGGTCGCGCTCGCGCTGAACGATGATCCGGGTGGCGACGGACTGCACACGGCCCGCCGACAGCTTCGGCATGACCTTCTTCCACAGCACCGGCGACACTTCGTAGCCGTAGAGCCGGTCGAGGATGCGCCTGGTTTCCTGCGCGTCGACCAGATCCTGGTCCAGCTCACGGGTATCGGCAGCGGCCGCGAGGATGGCCGGCTTGGTGATCTCGTGGAAGACCATGCGTCGAACGGGGATCTTGGGATTCAGGGTCTCGAGGAGATGCCAGGCGATGGCCTCACCCTCGCGGTCGGGGTCGGTGGCGAGGAAGAGTTCGTCGGCGTCCTTGAGCAGGCTCTTGAGCTCGGCGACCTTGCCCTTCTTCTCCGGCGAGACGACGTAGAGGGCCTCGAAATCGTGGTCGACGTCTACGCCGAGGCGGGCCCACGGCTCACCCTTGTACTTCGCGGGGACGTCCGCGGCACCGCGTGGAAGGTCACGGATGTGGCCGACCGACGCCTCGACCACGTAGTTGCTCCCCAGGTAGGGGGCGATCTTCTTGGCCTTGGTCGGAGACTCCACGATGACAAGGCGGCGCGGCTGGGCACCGCCGGTGGTGGTATCCCCCGTGCCGTTCTTGCGTGTTGCCACCTTGCTGCCGAACCTTCCTCGTTGCGTCCTGTAGAGCCACTCCGCGAGCAGTTTCTACCTGTCGAAACCGACAATCGTGCCGGTCCGCCTGGTAACAGAGTGGCATACGACGTCAAAATACTCGCAGATCAGCTTCACATCTTCTTACTCGGCGGTCGGCCAACTGGTACGTGCGTCCGGATTTTCCGGCGCAGGTCCGACGTTCTCGACCAGCCTCAGCATTCGCCTGCGCCCGGTGATGCGGAGCCCTGGATTGGAGCCTCGGGTGCCGATGAGAGTGGGAGCTATCCCTGCTCTCATCAGCGACTGAGCCAACGGGGCGTGCGTGTCGGGCGCATGCGGATCCAGTCCCAGAACATACCGTTCGCCCTCGGCTTCCGGTCGGCCGCCTGCGAGCACCCACGCGCGGAGCTCGCGGGCGCCGGGCACCCAACCCGGCGGCATCGACTTGACCGCGCCCTTCGTCCACAACGACGCGAGTGCCGACAACTCGGGCACCGACGCCGTCCGCACCAGCGGCCTGTCCTCCTCGGACCGGCCGAGTTCGGACACGAGCCCGCACTCCGCCATCAGGTCCGCGATGGCCTCGGCGCGCCAGGACGAATCGACGACGACCGAGATGCGAGCACCGGACGCCGACAGAACCACCTGCCCGGTGGACGCGAGAAGTCCACTCAAGTCGGTCACCGACGGCGGCAGCGACTCGGCGGAGAAGAAGGACAACTGGTTCACAATGTGGACAGTAGAACAAAAGCGAGAGTGGAGCCTGCAGGAACGACCCGAGGAGACAGTGTCGGCAGTGGCCGTGGATACAACTCATCCCCCTTCGCTTCGGCATGCACCGAAAGCGATAGGGGGATGAGAGGTGTCGATTCCGCTCGCGGGGAGCGGGTGTCGATCAGACTGCGCGAACTCCGGTTGCCTGGGGTCCCTTGGTTCCCTGGCCGACCTCGAACTCGACGCGCTGGTTCTCCTCGAGGGTGCGGAAGCCGCTGCCCTGGATCTCGGAGTAGTGGACGAAAACGTCAGCGGAGCCGTCTTCTGGTGCGATGAATCCAAAGCCTTTTTCGGCGTTGAACCACTTCACAGTTCCCTGTGCCATGCTTTTCCTTCTCTTTCTAACACCGGATGCGGTGGGCAGCACTTACAGTCCACCGGGCCGGTTCCGACCGTTGTACTTCCTGAATTCCCCCTCAGGCGGAACCCGCGTCCGACAGGCGTTGCCGAACCACAGACCCCTTCAGGAAACGCTCCAAAAGCACACCGCCCGCAACATAAGATCCTGCGAGCGTGAAAACGAACACAGAAGCTGCGACCGGTTCAAGTCAACCACGCTTTTCGCGTTTCCAACAGTCGAAAAAGTCAGTTTTCGCACATTTTGTTGATCTTGACGCTTCTCACCGGCAGATTTGCGCCGCCCGACCCCTCTCACCAGCACGTATGCCGAGGCGCCGTCGTCGTGCGAATGACCGACCGATAGCATGAAACCCGCAGGTCGCGACGTCATCGCGACGCACCTGCAACAGAACCGAAACATGGAGAGCAGTAGTGACCCAACCAGATCCAACGCCGACGGGTCATTCGAACAGCTACGGCAGGGTGCTTCTCGACCGAGTGCTGGCGGGTACTCCGTCGGGCGAGCAGCCCCTCACCCACGTCGCGGAGCTACCGGGTCGCGAGGCCCAATTCACGGACTGGCCAACATGGTTGAAGCCCGAAGTAGCCGCCGTCCTCCGTTCTCGCGGCATCGCACGTCCGTGGACACACCAGGCGCACGCGGCAACTCTCGCCCACAATGGTCATCATGTTGTCCTGTCAACCGGCACAGCATCCGGGAAGTCTCTGGCATACCAGATGCCCATCCTGTCCACACTTCTCGGCGATCCACGAGGCACCGCGCTCTATCTGGCACCGACGAAAGCGCTCGGTGCCGATCAACTACGCAGCACCATCGCCGTCACCGACGAGTTGCGCGCTGATGCACCGGAACTGGCCGAGGTATTTCCCAGCGCCTACGACGGGGACACACCGATCGAGATCCGTCAGTGGGCACGCGCCAACGCCCGGTGGCTCTTCACCAACCCCGACATGATCCACATCGGGATCCTCGGCGCACACGAGCGTTGGGCCAGGTTTCTGCGCAATCTCCGCTACGTCGTCGTCGACGAATGTCACTACTACCGTGGCGTGTTCGGATCCAACGTCGCCTTGATCCTGAGGCGCCTCCGCCGAATCTGCGCCCGCTACGGCGCGACCCCGACCTTCGTCCTCGCCAGCGCCACCACGTCCAATCCAGGCACGGCCGCGTCGAGGCTCGTCGGCGCACCGTGCGAAGAGGTGACCGACGACGGATCTCCGCACGGCCCACGCACCGTCGCGCTGTGGGAGCCCCCGCTCATGAAGGAGATCACCGGCGAGAACGGTGCGCCAGTCCGGCGATCCGCGGGCGCGGAGGCGTCGCGCATCATGGCGGACTTGATGGTCGAGGGCGCGCGCACACTCACGTTCGTCCGTTCCCGGCGCGGCGCCGAGGTAACCGCGCTCGGCACGCAACGCCTCCTGGCAGACGTCGACCGGGACCTTCCCGGCCGCGTCGCGGCCTACCGCGCGGGGTACCTCGCCGAGGACCGACGAAAGCTCGAATCCGATCTGTCCGACGGCACCCTGCTCGGTGTCGCGACCACCAACGCACTGGAGTTGGGTGTCGACATCGCCGGACTCGACGCCGTGGTGGTGGCCGGGTTCCCCGGCACGGTGTCCTCGTTCTGGCAGCAGGCGGGTCGGTCCGGTCGACGAGGTGAGGGGTCGCTCGTCGCCCTCGTCGCCCGAGACGACCCACTGGACACCTACCTCGTTCACCATCCCGCCGCCCTGTTGGACAAACCGATCGAGGCGACCGTCACCGATCCGTCGAACCCGTATCTCCTCGCACCCCAGATGCTCTGCGCCGCAGCCGAACTACCCATCACGGTCGACGAGGCCGCCGAGTTCGGAGCCGAGGCGGTGCTCGACGGTCTCGCCGCGGACGGGTTGGTACGCAAGCGACCGCACGGTTGGTTCATCACGCCGGACGGCCAGCAGTACGCCCCGCACGCGTCGGTGAACATCCGCGGTGGAACCGGCACCCAGGTTGCCATCGTCGACGGCGGATCGGGGCGGATGCTCGGGACGGTCGACTCCGGAAAAGCACCGGCAACAGTGCATCCCGGTGCAGTACACATTCACCAGGGTGAGAGCTTCGTCGTCGACGATCTGAACCTGGAGGACGGTCTGGCTCTCGTTCATCCCGAGCAGCCCGATTGGAGCACGTCCGCCCGCGAGACCACCGACATCGCCATCACCGACATCCACTCTCGACGCACTCACGGTCAGGTCACCGTCGCGCTCGTTCAGGTGAATGTCACGCACCAGGTCGTCGGCTACCTGCGTCGGCTGCACTCGGGCGAGATTCTCGATTCGATCGAGCTCGACATGCCGGAGCAGACGCTCGACACCCGTGCCGTGATGTACACGATCACCCCGGAGTTGCTGGAGGACAGAGGAATTAGCGCCGAACGGTTCCCTGGCTCCCTGCACGCGGCGGAACACGCTGCCATCGGTCTGCTACCTCTGGTCGCGACCTGCGACCGATGGGACATCGGCGGCGTCTCCACCGCGCTCCACCCGGACACCGGACTTCCGACGGTGTTCGTCTACGACGGATACGACGGTGGTGCCGGCTTCGCGGATCGGGGACATCGAGCGATCGTCGAATGGCTGGAGGCGACGAAGGAGGCGATCACCTCGTGCGAGTGCCCGTCCGGGTGCCCGTCGTGCGTGCAGTCGCCGAAATGCGGAAACGGTAACGACCCCCTCGACAAGGACGGCGCTGTGACGGTCCTGGATGCCGTGGTGGCCGCAATTCGCCCGTCGTGATCGGCCACACGACGGCGCCGCAACTTTTGTAAGTTGTGGGCGAGTTCGACCGCTTCGCTGCACAACTTCCCGTCGGATGGTGGACTTCTCTTCAGGAGACGAGGAGAGGTGACCATGTCGACGGTGTCGCTGATCGATCACGAGGTGTCCGAGCCCCGATCCATCCGGGACCTGGTGGGCGCGCACCACTTCGCAACGTTCACCTACGAAGTCGGACGCGAGAAGATCCGCGAATTCGCCCGCGCGGTCCACGACGACCACCCCGCCCACGTCGACGATGCAGCCGGCCACGAATTGGGACACGACGGCATCATCGCGCCCGTCACGTTCGTCGCCGTCATCGGCGCAGCCGTGCTGCCGGAACTGTTCGAGAACCTCCTCATCGGTTACGGGCTGAAGGACATTCTGCACTCCGACCAGCAGATCCTGCTGCACAGAACGATTCGAACCGGCGATGTCCTGGGGAGCGACCTGTGCCTGGAATCGTTCCGCCAGGCCGGTGGCAGCGACATCATGGTCACCAGGAACGAAATCTGCGACTCTGCAGGCGAACCCGTCGTCACCACCAGAACCACATTCGTCGCCCGGACCGACGAGCGGCGCGACAACGGCGTCACCGCCGCCGACGACGGATTCGGCAGCCTGCTCGACGGGATCATGCGCAGAGGCGGTTAGGGCACGAGTGGAGCCTGCGGGGTGACGGTCAGGGGCCTGCGCGGGCCGAGGCCATTGCATCACGGATACCCAAGCGTCCCAGCGTCACCGAGACAGTGACTTCGACGACGACGTCCCACCCCTCGACGGTGCATGCCGACACGGATCCGCCGACGCGCTCGACGATGTCTCGGCCCGTGGCACACGCGTCCACGACGCCTCGATCGAGCGCACCGGCCGCGGCGAGGGCCCCGAGATCCGCAGCCGACTGTGCTCGGTGGCGCGCGCCGACGGCGGAACCGACGTGCACGACGGCTATCACCACCACCAGCAATGCGGTCAACGCGAACGCCGCGGTCACCGTCACGCTGCCCTTGTCCTGTGTTTGGAATCGAGCGGCTTTCATTCGGGTATCGATTCCATGACCGCCACCGCATCGGCCGAGACGGTGAGCCCCGGCAGCAGCGTGGACGATTCGACTCGAACGGTCACCATCCCGTCCTCGGTGTTCACCGACATCGAGGCTCTCGCAGGTAGCAGCGATCCCGATACGTCGTCACCTCGGGCCACGAGCCGAGCAGCTTCCCTGGCTGCATCGACGCACCGGACATGCTGCGACACGGCGGTGATCGCACCGATGCAGGTGATGACGACGGCGACGATGGAAGCGAGCGCGATGGCCGCCTCCACCGTCGCCGAACCCTCGTCGGCTACACCGAAGTGGCGAGCGCGCGATCGATGATCCCGGTCAACGCATCGACGATCGACGAGCCTGTGACCACCGTATAGAGAATCGCACCGAACGCCGCCGCGGCGATGGTGCCGATGGCGTATTCGGCGGTGGACATCCCGTCGTCGTTCACCGCGGCGAGAATCAATCGCGTCCTGGCCTGTTGCATCACAGCTTTCATGGTCTTCCCCCTCATTGACGTCCGGACCGGCGTACCCGGTCCGGAATTCCAGTCGTGGTGTCACAGGACACCACCTCCGAGCACCGAGCTCGCCAATCCGATCACGACAGGGACGATGCCGAGACAGACGAAGGCGGGCAGGAAACACAGTCCCAGCGGCCCACTGACGAGCACTCCCGCTCGTTCGGCTTCCGCGGCCGCGGCGTCCTCGGCGCTCGCGCGCTCGGAGTCCGCCAATTCCGCGACGGCGTCCGCGAACGACGCACCCGATCGGGAGGATCGACGAGCCATGCGCGCCAACGCTTCCACCTCAGGAAGCGCACCGACTGCCTTCCACGCATCGTCCGGGTCGGCGCCGAGACCGAGCAGATCCGCTGTGGTTCGCAGAGCGGTGGACACGTCGGGTGGAGCCATCGTCGACACCGCGCGAGCCGCGGCCCCTGCCGACAGTCCACCGGCGAGGCAGGCAGCCATCATGTCGAAACACGTTGCCACCGCATGCCGATCGACGACGGTCGTGGTCGCGCTCTTCTCGGCGACGCCGCCCTCCCCCACTACCCTCCCGAGTGCACTCCTGTCCGCCGGTGCAGTGATCAGAGCAGCTGCGGCACAGAGCATCGCAATCCCGATCATCGGCATACCTTGTCGGTGATGGCATCCGTCCACAGGAGTCCGCCGCAGACGAGTGCCGTTCCGATCACGAGGAGAATGCCGCCGAGCCCTCCTCCGAGGAGCACCGACAGTGGAGACGCTCCCATGGCCTGACCGAGGCCGACGCCCACGATCGGCAGGCACGCGAGGACGGTTCCGGTGGCGCGGGCACCTGCCAGCGATGCCTGGGTACGGTCGCGGAACCGATTGCGCGCCTGCATGTCTCTGCGAGCCGCGCCGAGCAGCCGGGCCAGGGCGAGACCGTGGTCGTCGGCGATTCGCCATGCGGAGGCGACGATGGACAGTGGGCCGGAGATCGCTGCGTCCGGTACCGACAGCCCATCGTGCGCCCGCCCACCCATGCGTGCGTGTCCGGAGGCGCGTTCGAACGCGATCCCCACGGTGCCGGAGCTTTCCGCCGCCGCGACAGCCGACGCCGACGCAGGATGCGATCCGACTCCGAGCTCTCCGATGACGGTGTCCAGTGCATCGATCAAACGTGCGGATTCGGTACGGAACTTCCTCTTCTCGGTTGCGGATCGTCGACGCTTCCACCCTGTGGCCCCGACGATCACAGCGGCGAACAGTGCATGCACTCCCGCGAACCACACGAGGGTGACTGCACCGACAACCGCCGAAACTGGAACGATCGCTGCTCGGTACCGCACGGCAATCACAGGCGGAGTGCGGAGCGATCGAAGGCGAGCCTGCGGACCGGGAACGGCCAGAAGCGCAGCTGCGCAGAGCAGTACGCCCACCGCGGTCACAGCGAGTCCATCCGACGGCGAATCATGTCGTCCAGGTCGGCTCTGCCACCGGCGGTACCGTCGATCGACCATGCCGGCAGCACCCCCACTCGGCCCGTCGCGTCGGGAACGAGCACAGCGATCTCCCTCAATCGCCTGCGGCCGTTGGACGATCTGTGCACGTGCAACACCACCTGAACCGCAGCGCCGAGTTGACTGTGCAGCGCATCTCGCCCCATGCCGCCGAGCGCCGCGAGCGCCTCCAACCTCGCGGGTACCTCGGCGGGAGAATTGGCGTGAATGGTGCCCGCGCCCCCGTCGTGTCCGGTGTTGAGCGCCGTCAGCAGGTCGACGACCTCAGCTCCTCGTACCTCACCCACCACCAGACGATCCGGCCTCATGCGCAGTGCCTGACGCACGAGCTGGCGCACGGTCACCTCGCCGACACCCTCGACGTTCGGCGCACGCGCCACCATCCGCACGACATGAGGATGAGACGGGGCGAGCTCGGCGGCGTCCTCGACACACACGATCCGCTCGGTTGCGTCGACCTCACCGAGAAGCGCGGCGAGCAACGTAGTTTTTCCCGCGCCCGTACCCCCGACCACCAGGAAAGCCAACCTGGCCCGCACGACAGCGCGCAGCAGCTCCAGCGCCTCCGGATCGACGGCCCCGCGCTCGGCCAGGGCTCCCAACCCCTGAGTCGCCGGCCGGAGCACCCGCAACGACAGGCACGTGCCGCCGCGCGCAACCGGTGCGAGCACGGCGTGCAGCCGGACCCCGAAGGAACCGTCACCGACCCCGGGCAGTTGACCGTCGACCCACGGTTGAGCATCGTCGAGGCGTCGGCCCGCCGACAACGCGAGCCGTTGACACAGGCGCCGCACGGCCGTCTCGTCGGCGAAACGGATTCTGCTGCGCTCCAATCCGACTCCCCGGTCCACCCACACCTCGTCCGGCGCGGTCACGAGGACGTCCGCGACAGCCGGGTCACGCAGCAGCGGTTCCAACGGTCCGGCGCCGGTGAATTCCGTCTGCAGAGTCCGCAGTGCAGCCAACAGATCGGTGTCGCTGAGCACCCCGCCGGCCTCGATCCTGATGGCTGCAGCCACGGTCGTCGGTGTCGGTTCCTCACCCGCGCCGGCAAGCCTGCCCCGCACCCGGTCGAGAAGTTCCCCCGTCACGACGGCGCTCATGCCGCCCACCGTCCCTGCTGAGGCTTACGTGCGAACGTCTCCAGAATGTCCGACGCCGCACGACGCAGCGGCGATCGCGCCGAGAGGGTCAATCCACCACGTTCGACGCGTCGGGCAAGCCCCGGTTCGGGACGCATGCTCGCGAGCAGCGGAAGGCTCAACGCGTCGGCGATGTCGGTGCTGCGGAGCCCACCCGGGGCGGGGCCGCGGACGACGATGCCGACGTTCGAGTTCCTGGCGCTGAGGTACGCCGATGCGTTCTCTGCGGCGGACACCGACGCCAACGTCGCGGTCACCACGAGCACCACGAGATCCGCCGCGTCGTGGTAGATGTCGGAATGGGATCCGATGGTGCGCGGTGCGTCGCAGACCACCAGATCGCCGATGCGTCGTCCGGCGTCGACAACCGCGGACGTCGACGCCTCGCCCTGGCCCGCGCCGGGCGTTCTGGTCGCCACGCTGCCGGCCGACAGCACCGACAGATGTCCGACGGTGGGGAGCGCACCCCGGAGTGCGTCGCCGGAGATACGACCGGCCTCGACTGTCAGCCCCGGCCAACGGAGCCCCGGGCTGGACTCCCAGCCGAGGAGCAAGTCCATTCCGGCGCCGTACTCGTCTCCGTCCACCAACAACGTTCGGATGTCTCGTGAGGACGCGGTGAGGGCTATCGCCGCAGCAAGGGTGGACGCCCCCGCTCCCCCGGTCGCACCCGTCACCGTGATGACTCCACCGTCTCCCGCGGATTCGCCCGGCTCGGCGTTGAGCAACGCGATGAGCGCGCCGTCGTCGCTCGGCAGTTCCAGGACGTCGGACGCGCCGAGCGCTGTGGCCAATCTCCAGTGATCGACGCTCGCAGCACCGGGGACGACGACGGCAACTCCCGCTCGTCGCGGTAGCGACAGGCGGACTGCTCTGCCGTCGACCAGGACGACACCGGCGTCCTCCCATTCGAGTCGCATCGAGAGCGGAGGCTTACCGACCGGTAAGTTCCGTTCTAACACAACGCAATCCGCCGCGGCTGCTATCCGCAGAACTTCTGCTCGCAGGGCAGCATCATCGGTCAGCAGCAAGCACGGTCGAATGCGTCTCGTCCCGGTTCGGTCGGTGTCCATGGCCAGAAGCTTGGACGCGGAATCAGCTCGCCACCAGGGGGCGGTGCGCGATTGTGGATGAATCGGGGGGTTGTGGATGAATTACTGGACACCCGTACCAGATTTCTTGCCCCGAACAGAGGACGACCCTCGCCAGGGGGGGAGGAGGCGAGGGTCGTCGGGTTCAGCCCCGGGGGGTCGGGCTGAACACGTCCGAGCTAGTCGGACTGCACCGATACTACACCCGCATCACGTGCCCTTTGCAAGTTCAACATTCGCCGAAATCCGGTACCGACCAGTAGCCCTGACACCCACCCGACCACTACGGACTCCCCTCCCGTCACCTGGGTCGTTCCTGCAGGCTCCCCTCCCGTCACCTGGGCCCTCTATCCTTCACAGTGTGACCACCAGCGCCCGTATCGACGACGCCGAATCCACTCGTCCGGCCGGAAGAATTGCCGCGTTCTTCGACTTGGACAAGACAATTATCGCCAAGTCGAGCACGCTTGCGTTCAGCAAACCGTTCTTCGATCAGGGGCTGATAAACAGACGCGCCGTACTGAAGAGCAGCTACGCACAGTTTCTTTTTCTGCTCTCCGGCGCCGACCACGATCAGATGGAACGGATGCGCGCTCATATCGCAGCGATGTGCGCGGGTTGGGACGTGGAACAAGTCCGTTCGATCGTTGCAGAGACGTTGCACGACATAGTCGATCCACTCGTCTTCGCCGAAGCCGCCGATCTCATCGCGGATCACAAACTGCGCGGACACGATGTCGTCGTCGTGTCCGCATCCGGCGAGGAGATCGTCAGGCCGATCGCCGAGGCACTCGGCGCGGACATCTCCACGGCAACCAAGATGGAAGTCGAGGACGGCCGCTACAACGGGACCGTCGAGTTCTACTGCTACGGCGAGGGCAAGGTGGAGGCGATGGAGTCTCTCGCCGAGTCCCGAAACTACGATCTGTCACAGTGTTTCGCGTATTCGGACTCCATCACGGACCTGCCGATGCTGGGCGCCGTCGGACACCCGACAGCAGTCAACCCGGACCGGGCGCTACGCAAGGAAGCCGCTGCCGCGGGATGGCCGATTCTGACGTTCTCCAACCCGGTGTCTCTACGATCACGCATCCAGAAACCATCTGGAACAACCGTAGCGGCAAGTGCCGCAGTAGGTTTCAGCGCTCTGGCCGCCGGCGCGATCACCTACGGACTACTCCGCAGAAAACGATGACCTCTACCCCTTGATGTGAGCGGCGCCACAGGGTACAAATGACGTACGGAAGAACGGAAGGCCAAGTTCGAACCGGAAGAGAAGGTTCGTTTCTCCCGACCGCGATTCCCAGCACGGACATCAGGCACCCACGCGGAGCGCGCCGCTGACAGGGCAGAAGCGCTGTGGGCCTGCGAGTTTCGGGAAGCAGCAGCAAGAACCCTGCACCGGTTGCAGGGATGACCTCCTACTTCACCGGATCGTCGCCGAGGCCTCGCGATCACAGAATCGCCACAGCCCACCTTTGCACGCTTGGTAACCGGTTAGTCCGTGCTAAGGGGCGGCGAAGTCGACTTCGGTCGACGACGCCGCCCTTTTGGGGTTTCTACTGGCCTGCGGAGCCGGCGGCCTCCGCAATCGACGTCGCCTCCGCCGCGCCTGCTTCGAGAGCGCCGCAGCAATAGATGATCCAGCTCCCGACACCCGTCGCCGAGCCGGACGCGAAACCGTCGGCGCCGTCGCGATACGCCTGCGAACGTCGCATCCAGCTGACCTCGGGCACCCCGAGGTTGTGCGGATCGAGACCGGACGACGCCGCGACCAATCTCGACGCTGCGCGGGCGACCACACCATCGGCGGTTCCGAACGGCTTCAACGTCAGCAGCTCACCGTGCACTATCGCCGCGACGACGGGCGCAGGAGCGGACGTACCCCCGGTGACGAGCTGGGCGAGAAGATCCAACCGATTCCCGACGCCGTCGCGTGGCCGCCCGAGCAGTGCGTCGTCGTCGACGAGGTCGGCCGCAGCGAGCAGGTGCAGCCGTGCAAGTGCTTGCAGCGGTGCCCGCTTCCACACCGGCAGCATGTTCTGCAGCGCGTCGCCGTCGAGCGCGGACCCGACGCGCAAGCACCCGGCCAGAATGGGATCGCCGTCCTCGCCTGCACGGGGGAAGTCCATCGTGCCACCGTCGAGCACGGACGACGACCGAGCGGCGCGGACAGCGGCCTCCGCCGCGGTCGCCGGCCAACCCCGGCGGTTGGCCTTGTGTCGGTGAACAGCGCCGAGAGCATCACGCGCGCGCTCGGCGGCGTCGACGATTCCCGGTAGCTCGAGCAGCGGTGCAAGTGGATCGGTCACGAGTGACGACGGTACCCGCGTGCTCTTCTCACCGGCACCGCACCACCGTGCGCTCACGACCGGGACGTCGGCGGTGAACGCACGGTGGTGCGAGTGAACAGGAGGGTCAGGCTCCGAGCTGAATGGATCCACCCGGAATAGCGGCGAGCAGCCGCTGCGTGTACTCCTCCTTGGGATTGTCGAAGACCTCGTCGGTCTTCGCTGCTTCGACGATTTCACCCGAGCGCATGACGAGGACGTCGTCGGCGATCTGCCGGACGACGGCGAGGTCGTGCGTGATGAACAGGTACGTCAGTCCCAGTTCTGCCTGCAGATCGTTCAACAGGGACAGGATCTGAGCCTGGACGAGTACGTCGAGAGCCGACACCGCCTCGTCGCAGATGACCACCTCGGGCTGAAGCGCGAGTGCACGGGCAATGGCCACACGTTGACGCTGACCACCGGACAACTCGTTGGGGAACCGCCGCATGACCGAGGCCGGCAGCGACACCTTGTCCAGCAGATCCCGCACCCGAGCTTCGCGCTCCTTCTTGGTGCCGACGCTGTGGGTGCGCAGCGGCTCCTCGATGGTGCGGAAGATCGAGTACATCGGATCCAGTGAGCCGTAGGGGTTCTGGAAGATCGGCTGGACCCGGCGCCGGAACGCGAATGCATCCTTGTTGGACAGCCCGGCGACGTCGCGGCCGTCGAACTTCACCGTTCCTTCGGTCGGGTCGAGCAAGCCGAGAACCATCTGCGCCACAGTCGATTTACCGGACCCGGACTCGCCGACGATGGCCGTCGTAGTACCGCGCTCGACCGTGAAGGACACGTCCTTGACGGCGGTGAAGAGCGTCGATTTGAACGGGCTTCCGCCGCGCAGCTTGAACTGCTTGGTCAGATGATCGACCACCAGCACGGTGTCCTTGGCGGGCTCGAAGGCACTGTCGTGCTCCTCGGCGACGACCTCCCCGGCAACCTCCTTGGCTTGCTCGACGATCTCCTTGCGCACCGCCGACGACTTCAGCCGCTGCGACGCCAGCGACGGTGCCGCCGCGACCAGCTTCTTCGTGTACGGGTGCTGCGGATTCTGCAGAATCTCCAGTGCCGGACCGGATTCGACGATCCGGCCCTTGCTCATGACCACCAGGTGCTCGGCGCGCTCGGCAGCAAGACCGAGATCGTGGGTGATGAGCAGAACCGCAGTTCCGAGTTCCTTCGTCAGACCTTCGAGATGGTCGAGAATCTGACGCTGCACGGTGACGTCGAGCGCGGACGTCGGCTCGTCGGCGATGAGCAGTTTCGGCCGGGCGGACAATCCGATCGCGATGAGTGCACGCTGACGCATACCACCGGAGAACTCGTGCGGGTACTGATTGACACGCTTCGCCGAGTCCGTCAGGCCTGCTTCGTCGAGCAGTTCGATCGCCCGAGCCTTCGCGGCCTTGCCTTTGGCAATGTTGTTGGCCGCCAACGCCTCCTCGATCTGGAAACCGATCTTCCACACCGGGTTGAGGTTGGACATCGGGTCCTGAGGAACCAGCCCGATCTGACTGCCGCGTACCTCGACGAAGTCCTTCTCCTTGGCCGTGGCCAGGTCCTTGCCGTCGAACAGGATCTCGCCGCCGGTCACCTTGCCGGTGCCGGGCAACAGATTGATGATGGCGTGCGCCGTCGTCGACTTACCGGATCCCGATTCGCCGACGATGGCCACGGTCTGGCCGGGATAGACCGTCAAGCTGACACCTCGAACTGCCGGTACCGGACCGGAATTCGACTGGAAGGACACCTCGAGGTTCTTGATGTCGAGCAGAGGCTGCTCTGCTCTGCCTGGATCAGTGGTCATCGCGTCGTCTTTCGTACGTTCGCTCATCGCTTACGGGCCTTCGGGTCGAGAGCGTCGCGCAACGCGTCGCCCATCATGATGAAGCCCAGCACGGTGATTGCCAGTGCCGCTGCGGGATAGAACAGAATCGTCGATCCCTGACGCAGGGTGACCTGCGCGGCACTGATGTCGCCGCCCCAGGACACCTCGGTCGGGGGAAGCCCGATACCCAGGAAGGACAGCGTGGCTTCGGCAACGATGAAGGTACCGAGCGAGATCGTCGTGATGACGATGATCGGAGCCATCGAGTTCGGGAGGACGTGCCGAATCAGGGTGCGCACCTTGGAGACTCCCAATGCACGGGAGGCCATGACGTAGTCGTTGTTCTTCGCCGACAGCACGGCGCCACGCGTGATGCGCGCCATCTGCGGCCAACCGAACAGTGCGAGAACGAGAATCACGGTCCAGATGGTGCGATCGGTGAAGAGCTGCATGAGCACGATGGCAGCGAGGATCAGCGGGACACCGAAGAAGATGTCTGTGAGACGGGACAGCAGCGAATCCGCCCAGCCGCCGTAGAAGCCGGCGAACGCACCGAACAGCACGCCGATGACCAGAACGAGGAAGGTGACTCCGACACCGGTCAGCACCGACGCGCGTGCGCCGTAGATGGTGCGTGCGTAGATGTCACAGCCCTGCCGGTCGAATCCGAAGATGTGGCCGGACTGCGGTCCCTGCATGCTGAAGTCCAGGTTGCAGTACCTGGGGTCGGCGCTGGTGAACAGCGACGGGAACGCAGCGACGACGATGACGGCCAGAATGATGAGAGCCGAGACGATGAAGATCGGACGCTTGCGCAGGCTCACCCACGCGTCCTTCCAGATGCTGGCGGGCGCCTCGTCGATGTTCACCGCATCGGTCTGACTGACGTCGATGACCTCGTCTTGTTCGACGAATCGCGCTTGCCGCACGGAGCGGTCGTTCGAAGATGTGGACTCAGGCATAACGGATCCTTGGGTCGAGCGCTGCGTAGAGGAGATCGACGACGAGGTTCGCGATCAGGTAGACGACGATCAGGACGGTCACGAAGGACACCACCGTCGGCGCCTCACCTCGGATGACCGCCTGGTAGATCGTGCCGCCGACGCCGTTGATGTTGAAGATTCCCTCGGTGATGATCGCGCCGCCCATCAGAGCAGCGAGGTCCGCGCCGAGGAACGTGACGACCGGGATGAGCGAGTTACGCAAGACGTGCACGTTCACGACACGGCTGCGGGACAGGCCCTTGGCCGTCGACGTGCGCACGAAGTCCGCACTCAGGTTCTCCGCGACCGAGGTTCGCGTCAGGCGCACCACGTACGCGAAGGACACGGCACCGAGCACGAATGCCGGGAGCAGCAGATTCTTGAAACTGGTGTTGCCACCGACCGTCGGCGGGACGATGCCCCATTTGATGCCGATGAAGAACTGCGCCAGGAAGCCGATGACGAAGATCGGCACGGCGATGATGACGAGGCTGACGATCAGCACGGTCGAGTCGAACAGCTTGCCCTTGCGAAGACCGGCGATCAGACCGAAGCCGATACCGAAGACACCCTCGATGACGAGAGCCATCGCGGCGAGCTTGGCGGTGATCGGAAATGCCTGCACGAGAACTTCGCTGACGGGACGGCCGGAGAACGACATTCCGAAGTCGAAGGTGAAGATGCCCTTCAGGTACAGCAGGTACTGGACAATGAACGGCTGGTCGAGGTTGTAGCGAGCCCGCAGCTGATCGGCGACGGCGGGGCTGATGGCCTTGTCACCTGCGAGTGCGGCAATGGGGTCTCCTGGAAGCAAGAAGACCATGGCGTAGATCAGGAATGTCGCCCCGATGAAAACGGGGATCATCTGAAGTAATCGGCGTCCGATGTACCAGAGCATCGGATCACCTCCTTTGGAGGAAGGTGGACGTCACCGAGAAGGCCGGGGCGTCGAAAAGTAGTGAGGGGGCAAGCACACGAGCAGGGCGGTAGGTGAAAGACCTACCGCCCTGCTCGGTCTCATGGAGCTGAAGAAGAGAAGATCAGTTCTTCTCGATCTCGTTGTAGATCGGGATACCGTCCCAGCCGATCTTCACGTTGGTCACGTTCTCGGACCAGCCGCTGGCTGCGTTGCGGTACCAGTTCGGCACTGCGGGAAGGTCGTTCAGCAGGATCGACTGAGCCTGGTTGACCAGTTCCTGCGCTTTGTCCTTGTCCGTCTCACCTGCGGACTCGCGGAGCAGACGGTCGAACTCGGGGTTGGAGTAGTCACCGTCGTTGGAGCTGCCGCCGGTCTGGTAGTTCTGCGCCAGGAAGCCGTACTGCTGCGGGTAGTCACCCTGCCAGCCCGAGCGGAACGCCGTCGGGATGGTGCGGTTGGTGGCCTCGGTACGCAGCTGAGCGAACGTCGGGTACGGAGCACCCTGCGCCTCGATGCCGAGCGTGTTGCGGATGCTGTTGGTGACAGCGTCGACCCATTCCTGGTGTCCACCATCGGAGTTGTACGCGATGGCGAAGGTGCCGGTCCACGGTGCGATGGCGTCGGCCTGAGCCCACAGAGCCTTCGCGGCCTCGGGGTCGTACTCCACGTTGGACTCGTTCTCGAGCGAATCCGTCCAGCCCTCGATGGCCGGGCTGGTGTAGTCCTTGGCCGGGGTACGCGTGTTGTTGAAGATCTGCTCGGTGATCTGATCGCGGTTGATCGCCTTGGAGATCGCCTGACGACGCAGAACGCCTTCCTCGCCGCCGAAGTGTGCGAGACGCGACGGGATGGTGAACGTCTCGATGCTGGCGGACGGCTGGTTGACCGTGCGGCCGGGCAGATCGGTCTCGAACGTGGTGACGGCCGAGGACGGAACGTTGTCGAGGACGTCGACGTTGTTCGACAGCAGATCCGTGTAGGCGGTGTCCAGGTTGCTGTAGAGGATGAAGCTGACACCACCGTTGGCGGGCTTACGGTTTCCGTCGTAGTCCGGGTTGGTGATCAGGTCGATGCGGACGTTGTGCTGCCACGCACCTTCGGAGGCGAACTTGTACGGTCCGTTGCCGATGGGGTTCTCGCCGAATGCCGCGATGTCGTCGTATGCGACCTCGGGAAGCGGGTAGTACGCGGCGAATCCGAGACGATCGGGGAATGCTGCCTCAGGCTGCTTGAGCTCGATGGTGAACGTCTTGTCGTCGACGACCTTCAGTCCGGACATGGTCTGGACGGTCGGGTTCTCGGCGGCGACCTCGTCGTAGCCCTGAATCGGGTCGAAGAACGATCCCTGCAGCTGCGCGTTGGTGGACAGCGCGCCGTAGTTCCAGGCGTCGACGAAGGAGTTGGAGGTGACGGGGGTTCCGTCGGTGAACGTCCATCCGTCCTTCAACGTGATGGTGTAGTTCTGACCGTCGGTGGTGTCGATGGACTCGGCCACCTCGTTCTGCACACCACCCTCGGGCGTGTACGAGACCAGGCCGGCGAAGATCGAGTCGACGACTCGGCCACCGGTGTTCTCGCTGGTATTCGTAGGAACAAGCGGGTTCTGGGGCTCGCCACTCCAGGCGTTGATGATCGCTGAGCCGTCTCCCGACCCTCCGCTGCTCGTCGAGTCACCGGACGAGCACGCCGTGACCAGCGCCGCTGATACGACAACCGCTACCGCAGCTGTCGCAATGCGTGTTCTACGCAAGACAAATCCTCTCTTCGGTCGATCACGGGTTCGCCGTGATCTTCTCCCCACGGGCGTCACGCCCACGGGGTTCTGTGGGGCGACCGCCGGCCACATCCTTTAGTGCGGGGTGGCAACGATCTCAATACCGCAGACTTTAGACACATCCTGAAACGAACATGTGAACTCCCCCAGTTTTTGCTGACTCGCGAGTAAGCACGAAACACGATCGAAACTTTTCGGCAAGTCATTTCCCACCGCTCGAGAGCCCCTCCGAACGGGCAGGCCCGACGGATCAGTCCTGAATACCGTCCGTCGCGGAAAACCGACCGATCACCGCAGATCAGAGGGTTGCACGCCGCTGCAACGATGCGACCGCCCTCACATGTGACTACCCTCACAAGGGCTGCCTGTGATGGCATCGAGCGCCTTACGCGGACGACGAAAGCGAGCAATCAGAGATGACGACCAGTACCCCTGAAGCCACTGAGAACGGCGCCGGGGAGACCTACCCGCCTTCGGCCGAGTTCGCGGCTCAGGCCAACGCGACGGCCGACCTCTACGACGACGCCGAGAAGGACCGACTGGCGTTCTGGGCCGAACAAGCGCGCCGGCTGCACTGGCACACCCCGTTCACCGAGGTGCTCGACTGGTCCGATGCACCCGTCGCCAAGTGGTTCGGCGACGGCGAACTCAACGTCGCCTACAACTGCGTCGACCGCCACGTCCTCGACGGCCACGGTGACCAGGTCGCCATCCACTGGGAAGGCGAACCGGGCGACAGCCGCGACGTCACCTACTCCGATCTCCTCGCCGAGGTCTCCCAGGCCGCGAACACCCTCACCGACCTCGGTCTCGTCGCCGGCGACCGCGTCGCGATCTACATGCCGATGATCCCCGAGGCCATCGTCTCCATCCTCGCGTGCGCACGCCTCGGCCTCACACACTCCGTCGTCTTCGCCGGATTCTCCGCCACCGCACTGCGCTCACGCATCGACGACGCCGAAGCCAAACTCGTCATCACCACCGACGGCCAGTGGCGACGCGGCAAGCCCGCGCCCATCAAAGAGACCGTCGACCACGCCGTCGACGGGGCAGCCGGCAGTGCATTCGAGAACGCTGCCGCGTCAGTCGAGCATGTGCTCGTCGTCAAGCGCACCGACTCCGAGGTGGACTGGACCGAGGGCCGCGACCTGTGGTGGCACGAGAGCGTCGCGCAGGCATCGACAGAGCACCAGGCGCAGCCGTTCCCGGCCGAACACCCACTGTTCATCCTCTACACCTCCGGCACCACCGGTAAGCCCAAGGGCATCATCCACACCTCCGGCGGATACCTGACGCAGACCTCCTACACCCACCACAACGTCTTCGACCACAAAGCAGGCAAGGACGTCTACTGGTGCACCGCCGACATCGGCTGGGTCACCGGGCACTCCTACATCGTCTACGGCCCGCTCTCCAACCGCGCCACCCAGGTCGTCTACGAGGGAACCCCCAATTCCCCCGACGAGCACCGGCATTGGAACGTCATCGAGAAGTACAAGGTCTCGATCTACTACACCTCCCCCACCCTCGTGCGCACGTTCATGAAGTGGGGCAAGGAAATCCCCGAAGCACACGACCTGACGAGCGTCCGCCTGCTCGGATCCGTCGGCGAACCCATCAACCCCGAAGCATGGCGATGGTTCCGCGACGTCGTCGGCGGCGGCACCGCCCCCATCGTCGACACGTGGTGGCAGACCGAGACCGGGGCCATCATGATCTCCCCGCTCCCCGGCGTCACCTCCACCAAACCCGGATCGGCGATGACCCCACTACCGGGCATCTCCGCCAAGATCGTCGACGACGACGCCAAGCCACTCGGCAACGGCGGCAACGGATATCTCGTCCTCGACCAGCCGTGGCCGTCGATGCTGCGCGGCATCTGGGGCGACATGGAACGGTACAAGGACACCTACTGGTCCCGCTACGCCGAAGAAGGCTGGTACTTCGCCGGTGACGGCGCCAAGTACGACGACGACGGCGCCCTGTGGGTCCTCGGCCGCGTCGACGACGTCATGAACGTCTCCGGCCACCGCATCTCCACCAGCGAAGTCGAATCGGCACTCGTCAGCCACCACGGCGTCGCCGAAGCAGCCGTCGTCGGAGCCGCCGACGAGACCACCGGCCAGGGCATCGTCGCGTTCGTCATCCTGCGTGCCGGAGTGGACAACACCGGCGACGAACTCATCGCCGAGCTCAAAGCACAGGTGTCGAAGGAGATCTCACCGATCGCCAAGCCACGCGAGATCTCCATCGTCCCCGAACTACCCAAGACCCGCTCCGGCAAGATCATGCGACGCCTCCTGCGCGACGTCGCCGAAGGCCGCGACCTGGGCGACACCTCCACCCTCGTCGATCCCAAGGTCTTCGAGGCAATCAAGAAGGGCCGCTGACACTTTCGCTTTCAAATGGGTCACTCCGCAGGCTCCGCTCCTGCAAAATACCCCCGAGTTGTGCGTCCAGGACTCCTGGAACCGCACATCTCGGGGGTATTTTCGTCAGTCGAGCGTTACACGTTCTCGAGCTGCTGGTCCCTGGTTTCCTTCATCACGATCAGCGAGATCAGGGTCAGTGCAGCAACGATGGCCAGGTACACCCCGACCCATCCGACGCCGTAGCTCGAGACCAGCCAGGTGGCGATGAACGGTGCCACTGCGGCACCGAGGATCGAGCTGGTGTTGTACGAGATTCCCGAACCGGTGTACCGCACGTTCGTTGGGAACAGCTCGGGCAGAACAGCACTCATCGGGCCGAAGGTGAGACCCATCAAGCCGAGACCGACGCACATGAAGACCAGCATGCGTCCGGCCGACGCGTTCTCCGGCGCCGCGAACCAGTGGAACGACAGACCGAACACGATGATCGCCGCGGTGATGACGATCAGGGTGGGTCGACGGCCGTACTTGTCGGCGAGGATGCCTGCCACCGGAATCAGGGCTGCGAAGAACAGCACCGCGATCAGCTGCAGCTCGAGGAAATCGGTGTAGGCGATGGTGATCTTCGGACCGTTCACGTCGGAGACCTTGCCGGTTCCGTAGCTGACGACCCACGTGGTCATGATGTAGAACAGCGTGTACGTCGCCAGCATCACGAACGTGCCGATGATCAGCTGACGCCAGCTCGTCTTGAAGACCTCGGCCAGCGGGGTCTTGACCTTCTGTCCGCGCTCGACGGCGAGCTTGAACACCGGGGTCTCCTCCAGCTTCAACCGCACGTACAGGCCGATGATGACCATGATCGCGCTCAGCAGGAACGGGATTCGCCACCCCCACGTCAGGAAGGCATGGTCGCTGCCGGACACCGCGGCGTCGTACCCGGTGAGGATGACGATCAACAGGAAGATGCCGTTGGCGAAGAAGAATCCGATCGGCGCACCCAGCTGCGGGTACATCGCAGCCCAGGCGCGCTTGCCCGGCTTCGCCGTCTCCGTCGCGAGCAGCGCAGCGCCACTCCACTCGCCGCCCAGACCGACACCCTGCGCGAAACGCATGAGGGCCAGCAGAGCAGGCGCGATGATGCCGACGGAGTCGTACGTCGGCAGCAGACCGATCAGGAACGTCGCGACACCCATCGTCAGCAGCGAGCCGACGAGGGTCGCCTTCCGCCCGATGCGGTCACCGAAATGGCCGAACAGAATGGACCCGATGGGACGCGCGACGAACGCGAGCCCGAACGTCGCGAACGACGCGAGCAACGCCGTCGTGTCGTTCCCGGCCGGGAAGAACAGCTTGGGGAAAACGAGAACCGCGGCGGTCGCGTAGATGTAGAAGTCGAAGAACTCGATCGACGTTCCGACCATCGAAGCCACGACGATACGAGACCGTGGTACCTCCGGGGCCGCCGCTACAGAGCCGTCACCTGGGACGGCCGGGGAAGTACTCACTGCCTGCGCTCCTGCGATTGCACTCGATATATGGGGGTATGTACAACTGGGAAGTTACCTGACAGCAACCTGAGAATTTCAGCGGATGCGTCGTTCCTGCAGCCACGACGCGTACGACCATGGGTCGGCACTAGTGTTAGGGCCGCAAGAACCAAACGATGCACCAGCAAGTGGAGGGGTCGAGAAGTTGAGCGATACCAATCGCGGCCAAGGCACCATTGCCAACGGCAAGAACGGCTACCCGGACGGGGTGCCGAACACCATCTCGTCCATCCCGTTGTCGGACGTCGACTACCGCGCGCCCGGCACCGGCAGCATCGGCAACCTGGTCAAGGACGCGACGACGCAGGTGTCGACGCTGGTGCGCGCCGAGGTCGAGCTGGCCAAGGCCGAGGTCACCGGTGAGATCAAGAAGGGTCTGCAGGGCAGCCTGTTCTTCCTGCTCGCGCTCGCGGTTCTGATCTTCAGTGCGTTCTTCTTCTTCTTCTTCGCCGCGGAGACGCTCGACATCTGGCTGCCCAGGTGGGCCGCGTTCCTGATCGTCTTCGTGTTCATGCTGCTCGTCGCTGCACTGTTCGGCTTCCTCGGCTACCTGCGCGTCAAGAAGCTGCGCAAGCCCGAGAAGACCATCGACTCGCTCAAGCAGGCGTCGACGGTGCTGCCGAACCAGCACGAGAGCACTCCCGGCATCCCCGGTTACAAGAAGTAGCGGCGGCACGCACCGAACATGAGCCAGCCCGACCCGTCGACGGTGCGTTTCGCCGGCCCCTGGACGCACCGGGACGTACATGCCAACGGCATCCGCTTCCACGTCGTCGAGGCAGCTGATTCACCTGCCGACGGCCCTCTCGTGGTGCTGCTGCACGGCTTCGCCGACTTCTGGTGGTCCTGGCGTCACCAGCTCACGTCGCTGACCGAAGCCGGCTACCGCGCAGTCGCCGTCGACCTACGCGGATACGGGGACAGCGACAAGCCACCCCGCGGATACGACGGATGGACGCTGGCGGGCGACGTCGTCGGCCTCATCAGGGCTCTCGGTCATTCGCGGGCTGCACTCGTCGGGCACGCCGACGGCGGACTCGTGTGCTGGGCCACGGCCGCGTTGCACCCCAGGATGGTGAGCGCGATCGGCCTGGTCGGGTCGCCGCACCCGATCGCGCTACGTCGGTCGGTACTTCGCGACAAGGCACAGCGACGAGCCCTTCTGCCGTTCTTTCTGCGCTATCAAGTGCCTCTCGTGCCGGAGCGTTCCCTGACGAAGAAGAACGGTGAGGCCGTCGAGCAGCTGTTCAGGTCGCGGACCAGCCCTGCCTGGCAGGGCACCGAGGAATGCACCGACGCCGTGACCCAGCTGCGGTCCGCGATCCGCATCGCCGGTGCCGCGCACTGTGCGCTCGAATATCAGCGGTGGGCGTTCCGCAGCCAGTTCCGCGGCGACGGCCGTCGTTTCATGAAGGCGATGGACACGTCGCTGGACATCCCCGCGCTGCAGATTCGCGGCGAACTGGACCCGTACGTCCTGGCCCGCACCGTCCACGGCGACGTCGGATGGGCACCGCAGCGGCGTCTGCACACCGTTCTCGGCGCCGGTCACTATGCGCACCAGGAGTCGCCCGGTGAGGTCACCGATCAGCTGAAGGAGCTCCTGGAGTCGTCCGGCCTCCGCTGACCCGCATCAGACGATGCACGCTCCCGTACCCACCGGCACCGGGGCGTTCATGCTCTGCGCGAGTTCGTCGGCAATCTCGGCTGCGGTCAACACGAAGCCGGTGTCTGGGTCGTCCACGGCAGCGCCGAAGACCAAGCCCAGAACCTGCCCGTCCTCGGTGACGAGCGGGCCACCGGAGTTGCCCTGCCGGACGGTGCCGCGGACGGTGTACACCTGACGCTCGACGGTTCCGGTGCGGTAGATGTCCGGGCCGTTGAGGTTGAGCATCTCGCGCACCCGCGCCGGGCTGGCCGTGTACGGACCGCCGCCCGGGTAGCCGAGAACGATCGCGCTCTCGCCGGACACCGCAGGATCGGGAGCGAAGTTCAGAACCGGCGCCTGCAGCCCGGGCACGCGAAGGATCGCCACGTCCTCCTCGGGATCGAACAGGACGACGTCGGCATCGAGGACGGTACCGAGCGAGTCGACGGTGACTCCGTCTGTGCCCGCGACCACGTGGGCGTTGGTCATCACCAGTTCCGGCGCGACGACGAATCCCGATCCTTCGAGCGCTTTCTGGCAGCTCGGCGCGACACCGCTGATCTTCAGCACACTCTCGTGCAGCTGGTCCACGACGGGGCTGGCCTGCAGAGCCGGATCGGGTATGTCGACGTTCGCTACCGGGGTGCGGCCGAACGGTCCGATGACGTCGGGCAGACCCGACGTGTCGAGCAGTGCGGAGAACTCCTTGGGGACCTCGCGAAGCCACCCGGGCGCGACGTCGTCGACCTTTCCGAGCACCGTCGATCCGCGCACGGCACTGGCTACCTCCGGTTGCGACGACGACGTCAGCGGGATGGCGAGCAACCACGCCGCCGCGAGCACCGCAACGGCCTGCAGCCCAGCGCCGACGACGCTGTCCACCGATCGTGCTCCGCGAGAATGCATTCCGCTGCGCAATGCCCGGCCCAACACCATTCCCGACACTTCACCGACGATCACCAGCACAACGATCAGCGCGATCCCGACGAGCACACGCATACGTGACCCGTCCACGTGAACCAACACGTGGGGGGCGATCAGGATGCCCGCGACCGCACCGAGCACCACACCCAGAAACGCCATCGCCGACGCCACCGCGCCCTGCCGCCATCCCGAGGATGCCGCCACCAGCGCGACGCCGAGGACGATGATGTCGACCCATGTCGAACCGGTCACTGGTCCAGACCCTCCCCTACTGTGGCCAAACTCGTCTCCAGATCACGGATGTCGTCGGTGTCCCAGTCCAGTTCCCACCCGGACACCGCGAGCAGGCCTGCCAGAATACCGCCGGTGAAGCCCCACACCAGCATCCCGTCGACCGCGAATGCGGGGCCTTGATATCCCGCCGGGTGTCGGACCTGGAATCGGTTGTCGGGATCGATCAACGACCGGATGGGCACGCGCACCACCCGCGCGGCCTCGGCGGTGTCCACGACGCCGACCTCGCTGGGGTTGCGCCAGTACGCGAGCACCGGGACGACGTCGAACCTCGACGGCGGCACGTAGATGCCGGGCAGGGTGGCGAGCGGTTCGACGCCTCCCGGGTCGAGGCCGGTCTCCTCGACCGCTTCGCGCAGAGCCGTCGCGACCGGCGAATCGTCCTCGGGATCGGTGGCCCCTCCCGGGAAAGCCACCTGACCACTGTGTTGACGCAACGTCGCTGCTCGCTGAGTCAGAAGCACGTCCGCATCGGCAGGCACTCCGCCCTGCGCCGTCGGGTCCGCATCCTCCGAACCACCGAACAGCACCAACACCGATGCCGCACGCACGATCGCGCCGTCGGGCGCCGTACGTTCGAGCACCGGATTGGTACCCGTCGTGTCGATCAAGCCTCGTTCGCCACTCGCTGCGTCGACGACTTTCCTCAACCACTGCGGAGTCATCGGCTGATTCCGAGCCCCGCGGACACGGCGTCGTCGATCTCCTGAACACTGTCGAACGGTTGTGGCAGCACCTCGGCGACATTGCCATCCGCGCCCACGAGAATCGACACGGGGAGCACATTCGGTGCGCCGACGGCTGCTGCTATGCGCCCTGCCCCGTCCTGCACACCCGGCAACGTCACCCCGTAATCGGCGAGCTTCGTCAGCCCGTTCGACTCGTTCCGGTCCTGGTGCACGGTCAACACCGTGACCCGTCCCTGCATCTGCGACGCGTACTCCTGCAGATGCGGCAACTCCTGCGCGCACGGACCGCACCAGTACGCCCACAGGTTGATCAACGTCGGAGCCCCCGCGAGAGCGCGGCCCAGATCCACCTGCGAACCGTCACCGATGCACTCGAGCACGATCCCGGCCAACGGACCGGACGAGTCGTTCTCGGCGGACGGCGCCGGGCAACTCTGCAACCCGGCACGCTCACGCAGCGGGGCAAGCGCCTCGGCGGTGTCCGCGGACCGCCGCTCCTCGACGACCGGCGCACCCTGCCCGGGCATCCCCGTCACCGGCTCCGGATCGTCGCCGCGCGGCCAGATCGCGTAGACCAACGCCACGACCACCAGCAACGCCGCCAACGACCACCTCGCCGCAGACCCCGTCACCGCGGCCCCCCACCAGATCGTTCCGCAGACTCTGGCTCCACTCCTGCCAACTCGAGGAGGTGGTCCGTTTCCGGGCCCTTCACGAGCGCCGCTGCCTCCACCTTGTCGGTCGGGCCGAGGCCGTAGGAAGGACAGTCCTTGGCGAGGACGCAGACACCGCACGCAGGCTTGCGGGCGTGGCACACGCGGCGTCCGTGGAAGATCACGCGGTGGCTGAGCAGTGTCCATTCCTTGCGCTCGATCAGCGCGCCGACGGCATGCTCGACTTTCACCGGATCCTCCTCGTCGGTCCACTGCCACCGTCGGACGAGTCGGCCGAAGTGGGTGTCGACGGTGATCCCCGGTACGTCGAACGCGTTCCCCAGCACGACGTTTGCGGTCTTTCGTCCGATTCCGGGGAGCGTGACGAGGTCCTTCAAGCGAGCCGGGACCTGACCGTCGAACTTCTCCAGCAGGGCGGATCCGAGTCCGATCAGCGAGTTCGCCTTGTTTCGGTAGAAGCCGGTGGTGCGGATGTACTCCTCAAGTTCCGTTCTGTCGGCTTCGGCGTAATCCTTGGCAGTGCGATATCTCACGAATAGCGCCGGAGTAACCATGTTGACGCGTTTGTCGGTGCACTGCGCCGACAGAATGGTGGCGACGGCCAGTTCGAGGGGGTTGGTGAAGTCGAGTTCGCAGTAGACGTGCGGAAACGCGACGGCGAGCTCTCGGTTCATTCGTCGCGCTCGGCGTTTGAGCCCCAATGCGGTCTCTTCGCGTTTGCGCACGTCGAGCGCCGACGGAGCTGTCGATTTCACTCCACAACTGTACGGACAAGAATCTGCAACGAATCGGCCCTGTGTTCTTATCGAGACCTTTTCGGTGTTTACTGCTCGGTATGCAAGGACTCGCCGTAGTGCTCTTCCCTGTGCTCCTGATGTTGTTCGCCCTCGCCATGGAGCGCGTGGAGTTCCGCTTGAGCAAGCTCGGTGTCCGCGAACAAGAAGTGCAGGAGTTCCTCGATCAGGCCAGCACCTCCGAAGTCGCGACCCTCGCGAACGAGGGCATGCCGCACGCTCTCGCTCGCTTCAACAGCCGCAAGCGTCGTACCCCGGCATCCGAAGAACTCGCGGATCAGCGCGCAAGCTGAGCCCGAAATGTCGCATTTCCGATGAACAGCGGCTGAACAATTCGTTTAGTTCACAACCTTCACGGCACGTCGGTGGTGCCGATCACTCGTTATCCATCTCGGCGAAGTAGACTTCACCGAGATAATTGTCATGTTTGATTACTGACGTGAGCTCGTCGAGCCTCAGGCTCGCCGGGAGCACGTAAGCGAGAAACGCCTTTCGTCGACGCGGGTGACCACGCCGGCGACATCCCAAAAGGAGCGCAAGTGGACGACGTCCTGGCACGGGCCGGCATCTTCCAAGGAGTCGAACCCTCTGCGGTAGCAGCGCTGACGAAGCAGCTGCAGCCGGTCGATTTTCCTCGTGGACATGTGGTCTTCAACGAGGGCGAGCCCGGTGACCGGCTGTACATCATCGTCTCCGGCAAGATCAAGCTCGGACGCCGTTCTCCAGATGGCCGCGAGAACCTGCTGACCATCATGGGTCCGTCGGACATGTTCGGTGAGCTGTCCATCTTCGACCCGGGTCCCCGCACGTCCACCGCGACGACGGTCACCGAGGTCCGCGCGGTCAGCATGGACCGCGACGCTCTGAAGGCTTGGATCGACCAGCGCCCCGAGATCGCCGAGCAGCTTCTGCGCGTGCTGGCTCGCCGGTTGCGTCGTACCAACAACAACCTCGCGGATCTGATCTTCACCGACGTCCCCGGCCGTGTCGCCAAAGCGCTTCTCCAGCTGGCGCAGCGCTTCGGCACCCAGGAAGCCGGTTCGCTCCGCGTCACGCACGACCTGACGCAGGAAGAGATCGCTCAGCTCGTCGGCGCATCGCGAGAGACCGTCAACAAGGCACTCGCGGATTTCGCGCACCGCGGTTGGCTGCGGCTCGAGGGCAAGAGCGTGCTGATCTCCGACTCCGAGCGTCTGGCTCGCCGAGCTCGCTAGCTCTCTCGAAGGTAGGTCAGCTGCGCCTTGACGGACATGCGCGCAGCTGGCCACAACTTCTTGTCCACGTCCGCGTAGACGTGCTTGACCACCTTCATCGGCTTGGCATCCTCGCCGAGTACCGCCAACGCAGCTTTGATCTGCTCGAGGCGTTCCAGCCGGTGCTTTCGGTACATTCGCGCAACCTCCGCTGTGTCGGCCACCTCGGCTCCGTGCCCGGGTAGCGCGATCTTGCCTGCCCCTGCGGCTTCGAGCCGGTCCAGCGACGCCAGGTAGTCCGCGAGAGTCCCGTCCTTGGGATCGAGGACCGTCGTGCCGCGACCGAGGATCGTGTCCCCGGTGAGAATCGCGTCGTCGAGTACGAAGCTCGACGAATCCGCTGTGTGGCCGGGAGTCGCGAGAACGGTGATCTTCAACCCGGCCGCCTCGATGACCTCGCCGTCGACCAACGCTGTGCTGCCGTAGACGAATTCGTCGGAGAACGCGCGGATCGGTGCGCCCGTCTTCTTGTGGAACCGCTTCAACCCACCCGTGTGATCGCCGTGCCGATGCGTCACCAGCACGAGAACCACAGTGCCCGACGCGGCCACCGCGTCGAGATGCTTCTTGTCCTTCGGCCCCGGATCGACGACGACCACGTCATCGCTTCCGGGTGCGCGCAGAATCCAGGTGTTGGTGCCGTCGAGTGTCATCTTTCCGGGATTGTCGGCGAGCAGAACCGCTGCCGTCGGTGTGACCTGTCGAAGCTGACCGTATGCCGGGTGCGCGAGAGTCATAGTCGTACTTTAAGAGCATGAGAATCGGATTGGTCGGCGCGGGTCCATGGGCTCGCGCCACACACGCCCCGTCCCTTACCGCGCACCCCGCCGTCGACTTCGTGGGCGTGTGGGCCCGCCGCCCCGATGCAGCTGCAGGGATGGGCGCCCCGGTCTACGACAGCGTCGAGACACTGATGGCCGACGTGGATGCCGTCGCGTTCGCCGTGCCCCCGGAAGTGCAGGCCGGCTTGGCCATCGCAGCAGCCGAGGCGGGAAAACACGTCGTGCTCGACAAACCCATCGCGTCGAACCTGGACGACGCCACCCGGCTTGCCGACGCCGTCGCCGACGCAGGCGTCGGCTCGATCGTGGCGTTGACCAGGCGGTTCGCTCCGGAGACACGTGAGTTTCTCGCCGAGGCCGACGGACGGGATTGGAGTTCGGCATCCGGGACCTGGCTGTCCGGGGCAGTGCTCGGAGGCGAGTACTCGAATTCACCGTGGCGTCGACGCGACGGTGCCCTGTTCGACGTCGGGCCGCACGTCTTCGACCTGCTGGACCTGACCCTCGGGCCCATCACCGGCGTGGCGCTGAGCCGTCGGGACGAGTCTTCGGACACCTGGACCGTGGTGCTCGAACACGAGGGCGGGAAGTTGAGCACGTCACGCCTGTCGCTCGCCACACCGGTGCAACCGTCGGTCTTTCGGGTGGAGATCAGCGGCAGCGACGGTGTGCTGTCACTGCAGGACCGTTCCACACCGGCGACCGACTGCTTCCGAGTTCTTCTCGACGAATTCCTCGAGTCGATCGCCGGGGGCGTCGAGCATCCCTGTTCCGTTCGCCGCGGGCTCCATCTTCAGCGAGCACTCGACGCCGTGTGACGGCTCAGACCTCGACGATCAGCTCGACCTCGACGGGGGCATCGATCGGGAGCTCGGCTACACCGACGGCGGACCTGGCGTGCTTTCCCGCGTCACCGAAGATCTCACCGATCACGTTCGACGCCCCGTTGACGACGGCAGGCTGACCGGTGAAACCGGGAGCCGACGCTACGAATCCGACGACCTTCACGACGCGCTTGATCGAATCGACACCGACGAGCGAATTGATCGCCGCCAGCGCGTTCAGTGCGCAGACACGCGCAGCGTCGGCGGCATCCTCGGCCGACACGTCCGCGCCGACCTTCCCGGTGGCCGTCAGCTCACCGGAAACCAACGGCAGCTGACCCGACGTGTAGACCAGCGATCCGGTCTGCACGGCGGGAATGTACGCAGCCAGCGGCGGCACTACCGGAGGTAACTCGATCCCGAGTTCGGCCAAGCGCTCACTCCACGCCATCGCTAGGCCTTCGGGCGCTTGAAGTAGGCCACCAACGTGTCGCCACCGTTGGGACCGGACATGATGGTGACGAGTTCCCAGCCCTCGGCACCGTAGTTGTCCAGAATCTGCTTGGTCGCGTGAATCAGCACCGGCGCGGTGAAGTACTCCCAGATGATCTTTTCGCTCATGCCGGTGAGCCTAGTCGGCGGTCATGCCGCAGTCCGATCGACCGGACGCTTCGACGGTGTATCGGCCGGGCGTCATGTGAGAGGGTCGAAGCCGTGAGCCGTCTGGACATCCTCGACGCGGCATTTCACTATGCCTCGAAGAGAACATCACGAGACCAATACGTGCTGCTGACCTTCGACACAGGTGACCTCCCGTCCCCGACGTTCGACGAGATCACGGAGTTCATCGGCGTACGTGCCCGATCGATTCCGGACCTGAACAAGCGTCTCGTCGAGATCCCCGGAAACCTCGATTACCCGTATTGGTCCCGAAGCGGCGAACCTCCGAGGATTCTCCAATTCGATTCTCGCACATGGGAAGGCGTCGTCGACGAACTCGGTCTGCTGGTGCAGACGCCCGTCGATGCAACTCGAGCCGCCTGGCAGGTCCACGTGGCACGAGATGTCGAGGACGTACCGCACGCCTCGGGGCGCGCACTGGTCGTGGTCTTTCAGGTTAGCCACGCACTGACCGACGGACGAGGGGCGACGCGGCTCGCGCGGGCCCTGTTCTCGGTGGAGCCGCCCGACCCTCGTCCATCCCAGGCACGCCTGTTCAAGCCTCACCTGCGTGTTCCGGTGGCGGTGGGAGCCGCTGCCGCCCTTCCGTTTCGTCTGGTGGCCGCCCGTCTTGCCGCGCGCCGCTCACGCCGTACCTTCGAGCGTGCGCGCGGGTCCATCACCGATCGAAACGTCCTTCGACCGTCCATCGTGGGCAACGTCGAGCCCACCGAAAACCGTGTCGCCCATGTGATCCCTTGTGCTCCACTTCGGGTCACCGGGACCCGATTCAGTGTCACGACCACGGCGTTGACCGCCGTCGGCCTCGCCACCGAGCGCTACCTCGAGACCATCGGCGATCCAGTCCCGGACACACTGAACGCGCTCGTGCCCATGGGACTTCCCGAGGACGTGTCGTGGCCCGCCGAGAACCGCGTCGTGAACGGAGACGTCGACCTTCACGTCGGCGTGCCCGACATCGCCGATCGCGCAAGACGAACCGCGGCGTCGTTGTCCGAGACACGCAGGAACGTCCTCGACCCGCTCCTTCTGCGGTGGATCGAAGCCGAGAATCTCGTACCCGCTCCGGTCTTTCTCGCTGTGGACAGACGCGCACGCAAACATGCACCTCGTGAGCGCACCGTTCACGAATCGGTGACGAGCAACCTGACGGTCGTCAGTGTCGACCGCGGGGACACCGATCTGGAACTGTGCGGGGCGCCCTGTCTCTTCTCCGGCGGCTTCCCGATGCTCGGCCCCGCCCGCTCCGTCACCCACGGCTTCTACGGCCTGGGCGACACGGTCACGATCTGCGTGACTGCGTGCCCCGACACCTTCCCCGACCACGCCCGCTACGTCGACATTCTGAAGCAGGCCGTGGACGACGTAGTCGCCGTGATCAAGGACGCGAGATAGTCGCCGCGACCTCGGACCGCACGGTTCCGCCGAGGTGACATCCGATTCGTCTATATGGTCGTGTTGTGGTCACATCGAGTTTCGAAGGTTGGCCGGAGAAGGCCGACACTGCGCGGTTGCACTTCGTCTCCGGCAAAGGCGGCACCGGTAAGTCGACGGTTGCCGCCGCGCTTGCGTTGGCACTCGCGGCCGACGGTCGGCGAGTGTTGCTGGTGGAAGTCGAAGGCAGGCAGGGCATAGCCCAGCTGTTCGACGTTCCCCCACTCCCGCCAGTCGAGACGCGGGTGGCGTCCGCGGACGGCGGCGGTGAGGTCTACGCGCTGGCCATCGACATCGAAACTGCGTTTCTCGAGTACCTCGACATGTTCTACAACCTAGGTTTCGCCGGGCGCGCCATGCGCAAGATCGGCGCGATCGAGTTCGCGACCACCATCGCCCCCGGTCTACGCGACGTCCTGCTGACCGGCAAGGTCAAGGAGTGCGTCGTCCGCACCGACAAAGCCGGGAAACGCGTGTACGACGAGGTGGTCGTCGATTCACCTCCCACGGGCCGTATCGGCAACTTCCTCGATGTCACCAAGGCGATGGCCGACCTGGCCAAGGGCGGCCCGGTCCGCTCGCAGAGCGAGGGCGTCGTCCGGTTGCTGCATTCGGCCGACACCGTCGTACATCTCGTGACGTTGCTCGAGGCGTTGCCGGTGCAGGAGACGGCGGATGCCGTGACGGAGTTGGAGGCAGCCGATCTGCAGTTGGGCACCGTCATCGTCAACCGCACCGAGCCGACGTACCTGCCGGAGGAGTCGCTCGACGACGCGGCACACGGAACCGTCGACGTCACCGCACTCAGAACCGGGCTGGAGAAGACAGGAATTTCCCTGTCCGACGACGATTTCGCAGGCTTGCTGACGGAAACGATCGAGCACGCGTCGACGCTGGCAGCTCAGGTGGACAGTGGCCGTCAGCTCGACGAGTTGGATTCCGCGAGACTGCGCCTGCCGATGCTGGCGGACGGCGTCGACCTCGGCGGGTTGTACGAACTGGCGGCAGAACTCAGAGAGCAGGGTGTGAAATGAGCAAGGCTGCAGCGCCCGTACTCGACGTCGAGAAGATTCTTCGGGGTGCCAACTCCCGCATCGTCGTGGTGTGCGGGGCAGGTGGCGTCGGGAAGACGACGACAGCGGCGTCGATGGCGCTTCGAGCGGCGGAGCAGGGCCGCAAGGTCGTGGTGTTGACGATCGATCCAGCGCGGCGTCTGGCCCAAGCACTCGGGGTCGACGAGCTCGACAACTCGCCACAGCCGGTGAAACTGCCTGCCGGGGCGACGGGCGAACTGCACGCCATGATGTTGAACATGCGTCGGACGTTCGACGAGATGGTGATCGAGCACTCGACGCCGGAGAAAGCCGAGCAGGTGCTGGCCAACCCGTTCTATCAAACGGTGGCCTCGTCGTTCTCCGGAACGCAGGAGTACATGGCGATGGAGAAACTCGGCCAGCTCGCGTCCGACTCGACGTGGGATCTGATCGTCGTGGATACCCCACCGTCGCGCAATGCTCTGGATTTTCTCGATGCGCCGCAGCGTCTCGGCTCGTTCCTCGACGGACGGTTCATCAGGTTGTTGATGGCGCCGGGACGCGGCCTGACGCGGATGGTGACCAGCGCGATGAGCCTGGCCCTGCGCGGCGTGTCGACGGTGATCGGTAGTCAGATGCTCACCGATGCGTCGGCGTTCGTGCAGTCGCTCGACTCGATGTTCGGGGGCTTCCGCGAGCGCGCGACGCGCACTTACCAGTTGCTTCGCGAGAGCGGCACCAGCTTCGTCGTCGTCGCGGCGGCCGAGCCGGATGCGTTACGCGAGGCTGCGTACTTCGTGGATCGATTGAGCGGTGAGGGAATGCCGCTGGCCGGCCTGATCCTGAACCGGACGCACCCGACGCTGTTGTCGCTGCCTGCCGATCACGCCGTCACGGCTGCCGATCAGTTGGAGGGCTCGGACGACGGGAAGCTCGCCGCCGCGGTGCTGCGCATTCACGCCGCCCGGGCAGTGACGGCCGCTCGCGAACTGCGCCTGCTCCGACGGTTCACCTCGGCACACCCACGGGTCCCGATCGTCGGCGTGCCGTCCCTCCCGTTCGAGGTGTCGGACCTGCATGCGCTCCGCGCGGTGGCGGATCAACTCACCAGGTCCGCGTAGGTCCGTTCAGATCGCGGCCTGCTGCTGGCGCTGCGTCTCGAAGAAGTCCGACCAGGAGTCGACCTCGGGGTGCTGCTTGAGCAATGCACGACGCTGACGTTCGGTCATGCCACCCCAGACACCGAATTCCACGCGGTTGTCGAGCGCGTCGGCACCGCACTGCATCAACACCGGGCAGTGCCGGCAGATGGTCGCGGCTTTGCGCTGCGCTGCTCCCCGTACGAACAGCTGGTCAGGATCGGTGCCCTTGCACCGCGCCTGCGCTACCCACGCAATGCGTGCTTCTGCTTCTTCCACATCTAGCCGCGTCGGTGCTGCTGTCGTGTGCATTGCGGATCCCCTTTGCAGTTCGAACGTCCTTGCTGAACGTTCCAGAAGCCCCTGCGGCGCTGCTTCGACCTCGATCTCCACTGCTCGAAGCACATCGGTCTAGGAGCTGCCCCACATTCATATACAAGTGTTATGTGAATCACACCGTGCTCATAATTTAGGTAAATCCGGCGACGAACGCAAGACGAGAGAGGCAACTTTCTGGTACGACCGTCCCGACCTGCGGTTCCTCGCTCGACCTGTGATCCATTACAAGCAGACGCGCTCCGTAACGACTCGACAGCGCACCCCGGAAGCGGCGGGATCATCTGCGTTTCTGGGCCAGCTGCAGTAGTCCACGTACGCTGTGCTCGTGTCAGTTGGTAAAACCGTGGCGAAGCTCGCCGGATGTTCCGCACTCGCGGGTGCGCTGTTGGCCGGAGTCATGTTCCCGTTGGCAGGCGGGTTCGGCTATGCGTCGAATCGGGCTGCGGACACGGTGGACAACGTGTCCGCCGAATTGGTCGAAGGCGCGGTCCCGGCGGTGTCCACGATGGTCGACGCCGCAGGTAACCCGATCGCGTGGCTGTACGAGCAGCGACGCTTCGAGGTACCGAGCGACAAGATCTCCAACGAGATGAAGCTCGCCATCGTCTCCATCGAGGACAAGCGGTTCGCCGAGCACCAGGGCGTCGACTGGCAGGGCACGTTGCGCGCGTTCCTCACCAACACCACGAGCGGCCAGGTCGAACAGGGCGCGTCGACGTTGGATCAGCAGTACGTGAAGAACTACCAGCTTCTCGTCGTCGCCAAGACCGACGCCGAGCGCCGCGCCGCGATCGAGACGACGCCCGCTCGTAAGATCCGCGAGATCCGCATGGCGTTGACGCTGGACAAGGAACTCACGAAGGACGAGATCCTCACCCGCTACCTCAACCTTGTGCCGTTCGGAAACTCGTCATTCGGCATCCAGGACGCCGCGCAGACCTATTTCGGTATCGACGCCAGCCAGCTCGACGCGAAGCAGTCCGCGATGCTCGCGGGCATGGTGCAGTCCAGCTCGGCGCTCAACCCATACACCAACGAGCAGGGCGTCACCGAACGCCGCAACATCGTGCTGGACACGATGATCCAGAACATCCCGGACCGGGCCGACGAGTTCCGCCAGGCCAAAACCGAACCTCTCGGCGTTCTCCCGGTGCCGCAGACTCTTCCACGAGGGTGCATCGCCGCCGGTGACCGCGGATTCTTCTGCGACTACGCATTGCAGTACCTCGCGAACGCCGGTATCAGCCGCGAACAGATCGACAAGGGCGGCTACCTCATCCGCACCACGCTCGATCCGGCTGTGCAGAACTCCACCAAGGCATCGCTGTCGTCGAACTCGAGCCCGACGCTCGACGGCGTCGCCACGGTCATGAACGTCATCGCACCCGGCCAGGACTCGCACCGCATCCTGGCGATGGGAAGCAGCCGCACGTACGGTCTCGACGCCGACACCGACGAAACGGTTCAGCCGCAGCCCTATTCACTCGTCGGGCACGGCGCCGGATCGATCTTCAAGGTCTTCACCACCGCCGCAGCGATGGAACGAGGACTCGGAACCAGCGCCACCCTGCAGGTACCCCGCCGAGCCGAAGTCAAGGGCCTGGGCGACGGCGGTGCTCGTGGCTGCCCGGCCAACACGTACTGCGTCGAGAACGCAGGCAACTACCCGGCGTCGCTCTCCATCACCGATGCGCTCGCCCAGTCGCCCAACACGGCGTTCGTGAAGCTGATCGAATCCGTCGGAGTCGCACCCGTCGTCGACATGTCCGTTCGTCTCGGCCTGCGGTCCTACGCGGACCCGAACACCTCGGGCTTCGACGAACAGAGCATGGCCGACTTCCAGAAGAACCAGAACCTCGGTTCCTACACACTCGGACCCACCTGGGTGAACCCACTGGAGCTGTCCAACGTGGCCGCGACGCTGGCGTCGGGCGGCAAGTGGTGCCCGCCCACTCCGATCGACTCGGTGTTCGACCGCGAAGGCAAGCCGGTCCCCGTGACTCAGCAGGCCTGCGAGCAGGTCGTCGAGCCCGGTCTGGCGAACACTCTCGCGAACGCGATGAGCAAGGACGACCAGGCAGGCGGCACATCGGCGTCGGCTGCGGGATCCGTCGGCTGGACGCTCCCGATGTCCGGCAAGACCGGTACGACGGAGTCTCACATGTCGTCGGGCTTCCTCGGCTTCACCAACCGCTACGCCGCAGCCGTGTACACCTACGGCGACTCGCCGACCCCCGGTGAGATCTGCTCGTTCCCACTTCGTCCGTGCGGGTCCGGCAACCTGTACGGCGGTAACGAACCTGCGCGCACCTGGTACGACGCCATCGACCCCGTTGCGAACAACTTCGGCCCCGTCGAGCTGCCACCCGTCGACCAGAAGTACGTGCGTGGGTCGGCCAACGGTCAGGTTCCCGACGTGACCGGTCAGAGCCAGAGCTCGGCAACCTCGACGCTCCAGGGCGCAGGCTTCCAGGTGACGGTCGCGACGACAGCCAACTCGGCGTCCCGCGGCACGGTGACGGGTGTGTCCCCGTCGGGTTCGGCAATCCCGGGATCGACCATCACGATCTACGTGAGCGACGGATCGGTGCGGGAGGCCCCGCCTGCTCCGGCTCTGCCGGAACTTCCGCCGGGCATCGAACTACCGGCCATTCCGCCGGGGCTGCAGATTCCCGCCATCCCGGGCATCACCGCACCGCGATAAGCGGCTCCGCCGCATGTGAGTGGAAATGTAGGCCAGGGCCTGCATTTCCACTCACATAGGGCATCAGTGTCAGAGGCGGTCTTTGACGGCCTTCGACACGCGCGATCCGTCGGCCTTACCCGCAGCCAGCGCGGAGGCGACCTTCATGACCTGGCCCATCTGCTTCATCCCAGGCCGTTCGCCGATTTCTTCGGCCACCTGGGCGATGGCGGTGTCGGCGACATCGGCCAATTCGGCGTCCGTGAGCGGCGTCGGCAGGTATTCGTCGATGATCTGCGCTTCGGCGCGCTCGTTCGCTGCGAGCTCTCCGCGGCCGTTCTCGGTGTAGATCTCGGCGGATTCGCCGCGCTTCTTCGACTCCTTGGCAAGGACTTTCAGTACCTGCTCGTCGGTCAGATCGTGCGCTTCCTTGCCGGAGACCTCCTCGGTCTGGATCGCGGCGAGAAGCATACGGATCGTGGCCGTGCGGAGCTTGTCCTTGGCCTTCATGGATGTGGTCAGGTCGGCTCGGAGCTGGGATTTCAGTTCGGACATGTACCAGAACGCTACGCGGGCGCCGTCCGCATCCGCACGTCGATTACCTGTACTGACGTATCGTGGGAAACGTGTCCGTGAAAAACAATGCTTGGACCCTCCCGTTCGCCCCGCAGTCGCAGCTCGCATCCGACGCTCTCCGTGCCGCCGCGACACGCGCCCGTGCCAACGCGGAGCAGGCGCCGTTGCAGACGGCAGCCCTGGCCACGGCCGGTGCTGCAGCGCTCGGCCTCGGGTACGCGACGCTCATCGAGCGCAACGCCTTCGCTCTCCGCGAAGCCACGATGGCTGTCCTCGAGCCGGGATCGGCATCGCTGCGTGTTCTGCACATCAGCGATCTGCACATGATGCCGAATCAGCGGCTCAAGCAGAACTGGCTGCGGGAGCTCGACCGGCTCGAACCCGACCTGGTCGTCAACACCGGCGACAACCTGTCGCATCCGAAGTCCGTCCCCGCCGTCGTCCAGGCTCTCGGCCCGCTCCTGTCCAGGCCTGGCCTGTTCGTGTTCGGCAGCAACGACTACTTCGCGCCCAAGCCGAAGAACCCGCTGAAGTACTTCAAGAAGAACCACAAGCGCGTTCTGGGTGAATCACTCCCCTGGCGCGACCTCCGAGCAGCGTTCTCCGAGCGTGGCTGGCACGACGTCACCCACGTCCGTCGCGAACTCGAGATCGCGGGCGTGCGCATCGCGTCCGCGGGCGTCGACGATCCTCATTTGAAGCGCGATCGCTACGAGACCATCGCCGGCCAACCCAATCCACTGGCGGACCTGCGGCTCGGTATCACGCACTCCCCCGAACCGCGGGTTCTCGACAAGTTCGCCGAGGACGGCTACGACCTCGTTCTCGCTGGACACACCCACGGCGGTCAGCTGTGCCTTCCGTTCTACGGCGCTCTGGTCACCAACTGCGAGATCGATCGGTCACGTGTGAAGGGCCCGTCGAAGTGGGGCGCGCACACGCAGCTGCACGTCTCGGCCGGAATCGGTACGTCGCCGTACGCGCCTGCACGTTTCTGCTGCCGCCCCGAAGCGACACTGCTGACACTCACTCCAGCACCCCGAAAGGGCCCAAAAGAGGGGTCCGACGAGGGCGTTTCGCGTTCCGAGGCAGTCGTAAGCTAGACTTCTGCGTGCGGTACACGGGGTGTGGCGCAGCTTGGTAGCGCGCTTCGTTCGGGACGAAGAGGTCGTGGGTTCGAATCCCGCCACCCCGACAGCAAAGACCCTGATTCGGTTCACGAATCAGGGTCTTTTTGTTGTCTGCGTACTTCCGTTTCGAGACCGAATGTGCCGTTCGGTCACTTGAAGTGACCGAACGGCACGTTCGGTCCGGAACCGGGGGAACCTAGCTCGATGCGGCGCGCAGTTTCTCCAGCAACGGGCCTGCGGCTTCGGCGAGGAAGCGTTCCTGGGTTTCGTCGCCGACCTGAACGAGGGCGATGTCGGTGAAGCCGGCTTCCCAGTAGGGCTTGACGGCGTCGACGATGGCGTCGAGGTCGGGGCCGCAGGGGATGGTGTCGGCTACGTCTTCTTTGCGGACGAATTGTGTTGCGCCTGCGAACCCTGCGGTGGTGGGGAGGTCTGCGTTGACGGCCCAGCCTCCGGCGAACCAGCGGAATCGGTCGTGGGCGCGGTCGATGGCGGCGTCCTTGTCCGGGTCCCAGGAGATGGGGATCTGGCCGATGGTGCGTGATGGTCCGTCGTGGTGGTCGACCCAGCCTTCGACGAGGTCTGCGTTGGGTTCGACGGCGATGAGGTGGTCGGCGTAGGGCGCGAATCGGGCGATGGATTTTTCACCGGACACGGCGACGCCGATGGGTACGCCGCCTTCGGGTAGGTCCCAGATGCGTGCGGAGTCGACGCGGAAGTGCTTGCCTTCGTAGGTCACCAAGCCGCCTGCGTGGAGTTTGCCGATGATGTCGAGTGCTTCGGCGAACATGTCCTGGCGCTTGTCGATGGACGGCCAGCCTTCGCCGACGACGTGTTCGTTGAGGTTTTCGCCGCTGCCGAGGCCGAGGGTGAAGCGTCCGTCGGCGAGGATCTGGAGGGTTGCTGCTTTCTGTGCGACGACGGCGGGGTGGTACCGGATGATGGGGCACGTCACGTAGGTCATGAGCTCGACGCGTTCGGTGGCCTGTGCGACGGCTCCCAGCGTGGTCCAGGCGTACGGTGCGTGGCCCATGGAGGACAGCCATGGTGAGTAGTGGTCGCTTGCCACCTCGAAGTCGAAGCCGACGTTCTCGGCGCCGACGGCGTACTTCACGAGCTCTTTGGGGCCGCTCTGTTCGGTCATGAGGGTGTAGCCGAAGTTGGTCATGGTGCCTCCTCTAGATGGTTGCGACGGACCCGGAGTCCACGCGGTAGTTGGTGCCGTTGACGAAGGATGCGCGTTCCGAGCAGAGGAACACGACGACGGATGCGACCTCGTCGGGTTCGCCGCGTCGTTTCAGTTCCATGAAGGGTCGTTCCTCGTCGAGGAAGGTCTCGATTGCTTCGTCGCGGTCGGTGCCGCGTTCGTCGGCACGTTTGTCCATCATCTTGTCCGTCATCGGGGTGTGGATGAAGGCGGGTGAGACCGCATTGACCAAAATACCTTCGGATGCATAGGTTTTGGACAGTCCTTTGGTCAGCGACAGGATTCCTGCCTTCGACGCGCAGTACGGCAGTTCGTCGATGTAGGGCTGCTCGGCGTCCTCGGATGCGAGCAGAACGATGCGTCCCCACCCACCGCGCCGCAGTGCGGGCAGGAAGGCTCGGACCACCCGCACCGGCCCGAGCAGGTCGGTTTCGACGGTGCTGGCCCATCCTTCGTCGTCGATTTCGTGGAAGAGTCCTTGCGCGCCGGTCACTCCCGCGGATTGAACGAGTATGTCGATGTCGCCGACCGCCGCTGCTGTCTTCCGGGCGAGTTCGGCGACACTGTCGGCGTCGGTCACGTCGGCGGCGAAGGCGAACAATTTGTCCGGGGCGGCGTCGAGTTCGGCTGCTGCTTTCGTCAGCGTCTCTTCGTCCCGGTCGGTGACCACGACCGTGACTCCTTCTTGGAGAAGCAATCGAGCTGTGTGCCAACCGATGCCGGAGTCCGCCCCTGTCACGACCGCAACGCGGCCTTCGATTCCCAGATCCATGTGTGCGTCCTCGTTCCTACGAGTCAGTTCGTTGCGTCGTGCGAATGCGCAATCGTCAGCGCTGCGTTCACCAGGGCCAGGTGGCTCAAGCCCTGCGGGAAGTTACCCAGAAACGACCCGTCCGAAGCATCGATCATCTCGCTGTAGAGACCGACGTCGTTGGACGTCTCGACGAGTTGGTCCATCAGTTCGGATGCTTCGGCGTCGCGTCCGACACAGGCGAGCGCCGAGACGCGCCAGAAGCCGCACGCGACGAACGTGGCCTCCTCCTTGTCGACGCCGCTGTATCGGTAGAGATGTGGACCGACGCCGAGCTCACGGCCCAACGCATCGATGGTCGACGAAAGCCGTTCTCCCCGATCGAAATCCATCTCCGCGGCCAGTAGCACCGAGGCGTCGAGACCGTCTGCTCCCGGGTAGGCGAGGTAGGCCTGTCGTTCTTCGGACCAGCATTCCTCCTCGACGTAGCGCCTGATGCGCCCGCGTTCGGCGCGCCACCTGTCGGCGACGCCGGGGATCTGCCCCTCTTCGGCGAGGTGGACTGCGCAGTCGAGCGCTTGCCAGCAGCCCAGTTTGGAGCTGGTGTAGTGCTGTTCGTCCTCGAGTTCCCAGATTCCGGCGTCGCGGCGCTGCCAGGAGTCGCAGGCTTCGTCGGCGATGGTGGCCAGCAGTCTGCCGGTTTCGGCGTCGAGTACGTTGCCTGCGTCCACGTACAACCGCACGATCGCGAACAGGTCTCCGAAGATCCCCAGCTGCAACTGATCTGCGGCGGCGTTGCCGTTGACGACGGGTCCGACGCCGCGCCATCCCGGCACGTCGGGTTGTTCGGTGCCGCCGGGGAGTTCGCCGCCGAGCGTGTAGAACACGTTGACGAGAGGATCGTTGAGCCGGATGACCTTCAGCAGCCAGGCCACTGCGGCGTGTACTTCTTCACGTAGACCGAACCTGATGAGCGCTCGGATCGTGTAGGCGGTGTCGCGGACCCATGCGTAGCGGTAGTCCCAGTTCTTGCCACCGGTCCTGTTCTCCGGCAGGGACGTCGTCGCGGCTGCGGCTATTGCACCGGAGGGACTGTGCAGCAACAGTTTCAGAGCAAGGGCACTGCGTGCTACGTGCTCTTTCCACGGTCCGTCGTAGTGGAATTCGTCGGACCACATCCTCCAGTTGCCGACGGTGCGGTCGATACCTTCGTCGACCTTGATGGGCTCGGGCAGATGCAGCGGTTCGTTCTCGGTGCCGACCAGCCCGATCAGGTGACGTGATCCGGGCGCCGTCGTGAACGTGCCGTCGATGATCTGGTCTCCGACGGTCACGTCGTCCGCCTCGAGGGTGCGAACGGCCATCGTCAGGCCGTCGGCGCGGAGCACGGTGCCGTGCTGGGTGTCGTACGCCCACGGGGACGCGATACCGAGCATGGTTCCCGGGGCTACCTTCCATGCCATGTCGACGGTTCCCTGCACACCGTCGATGCGACGTCCGAGTTCCACCCAGGGCAGCCTGCCGGCCACCCCGGTGTTGAGCGAGTCGGTGACGCGGACAGTTCCCGTGTCGGTCGTGTACAACGTCGTCAGCACGTTGGTTCCCTCGACGAATTCACGCTCTACGGAGAAGGGTTCGACGGGGGCGAGCGCGAAGGTGCCGCCGTGCTCGGCGTCCAGGACGGCGGCGAACGGGGGCGGCGAGTCGAGGTTGGGGATGGGAAGCCAGTCGATTCGGCCGTCGTCGGCGATCAGGGCGACCGTCCGTCCGTCTCCGATCGCTGCGTAGTCTTCGATTGCTGCGTAGCCGTCCTGACGACTCATACGGCGGTCAACCTCGCGATGGGGCTGTCGGTCAGTTGTTCGACGAGGTCCGCCGGGTCCTCGTAGACCGCTTCTGCGCCGGCCGCGCGTAATTCGGCGTCGGGTACTCCTCCGCACCGGACGCCGATTCCTGCCACTCCGACGCGTCTGGACGCCTTCATGTCCCACACGCTGTCGCCGATCATGACCGCTCCGCGGGCTTCGACGCCTGCGCGTTGCAGAGCGACGTCGACGATCTCGGGGCTCGGCTTGGCCACGTCGGCGTCCTCGGACGACGTCACGACGGACACGATGTCCTCGACGTCGAGGAGGTCACGGAGGTGGGCGAGTTCGTTCTCGGGTGCCGACGTGGCCAGTACGACGGTCAGGCCTGCATCGTCGATGCGCTGCAGCAACTCTCGCGCGCCGGGCAGAATTTGCAGCCGCGCGATCGCTTGCTGGTAGTAGCTGGTGTGCAAATCCTTCGCTTCGAGTGCTGCGGCACTGTCGGAGGACCCGACGAGCGATTCGAGTAGCTTGTCGCCGTCCATGCCGATGCACCGGTGGATCCTCCACGACGGGACGGTCACCCCGGCGTCGGCGAACGCTCTGGACCACGCGTCCACGTGAACGTAGTTGGAGTCCACCAGGGTGCCGTCGATGTCGAACAGGACTGCGCCTGAAGTCGAAGTCATTGCCCACGGCTACCCGCGTCGTACCGGGGTGAAACGTGAGCAGGCCCCCTTCCCGATGGGGAAGAGGGCCTGCTCACAGGGTTGCGGTCAGTCGACCTGCGCTTGCCACATCCAGTGCAGTTGCTCCAGACGGGCGGTGATGGCGATGAGCAGATCCTGCGTCACGGGATCTGCGGCCTCGGTGTCCGCGATGCGCCCTCGGAGCCGATCCACCACTGCGGCAAGGTTGTCCACCACGGCGGCGATCACTTGCTCGTCCTTGGTCCAGCCTTCACCGAATCCCTTGGTGCCTGCTGTGGCCGACACCGTGGCCGAGCGTCCGTCCGGGCTGACTCCGATCGCCGTTGCACGTTCGGCGGCCTCGTCGGTGAAGTCCCGTGCTGCGGTGACGAGTTCGTCCAACGCGAGGTGCACCGAACGGAAGTTCTTGCCGATGACGTTCCAGTGCGCCTGCTTCGCGATGAGGGACAGGTCGATCAGGTCGACGACGGTGCCCTGCAGGGCATCTCCGGCAATCTTCTGCTGACCTGCATCGAGAGTGCTGCTGATGGGGTTGGTCATGAGTGCGCCTCCTACGTTCTCAACGGTCGCTCGGCTCAACGGCCCGGACGTGGACGATGTTCCCGATTGTGACGCGTCAGACCTTCTCGGCCTCGTCGCCGGGGGTGGTCGGCGATTGACTGGTCGTCGGCGCTGCGTCACTCTGGCCTGCGCGCACACCTTCCTCGACCTTCTTGCCGAGGTCGGGGTCGACGTTCGTCCAGTACTCGAAGACGCGTTGCAGCACGGGCTCGGTCACTCCGTTGAGTGCGTGGCCGACGATGTTGCCCGCCAGACGCTCTCGCTGATCGTCGTCCATGACCTCGCGGACGAGGATGCCGGCCTGTGCGAAGTCACTGTCCTCGGGATGCTCGATGTATCCGGTGCGGACGAAACGTGGCTCGAAGTCCCACGATCCGTCGTCTCCGTACTTCGCGGTGTCCGCGTGCGGGCCGCCGTACGAGTTGGGTGCGTACACCGGAGTGTCGGCGGAGTTGAACGAGTACCGCATCGACCCTTCCTTGGAGTAGGAGTTGACCTGGGCCTTGGGTGCGTTGACCGGCAGCTGCGCGTAGTTGGTGCCGATGCGGTAACGGTGCGCGTCGGCGTAGGAGAAGATGCGTCCGAGCAGCATCTTGTCCGGGCTGGCGGCGATTCCCGGTACCAGGTTCGACGGTTCGAACGAGCTCTGCTCGATCTGCGCGAAGAAGTTCTCCGGGTTGCGGTTCAGGGTCAGCTTGCCGACCTTGATCTTCGGGTAGTCCTTCTGCGACCACACCTTCGTGAGGTCGAAGGGGTTGTACTTGTAGCCCTCGGCCTCGTCGTACAACATGACCTGGATGTAGAAGTCCCAGCTCGGGAAGTCGCCTTCGGAGATCGCACCGAACAGGTCCTGACGATGGTGATCGGGGGAGGTTCCCGCGAGCTCGTCGGCCTTCTCCTGGGTCAGGAAGTCGATGCCCTGGTTGGTCTTGAAGTGGAACTTCACCCAGGAACGCTCGCCGGCGTCGTTGATGAACTGGTACGTGTGTGAGCCGAAGCCGTCCATGTGGCGGTAGCTCTTGGGGATACCCCGGTCACCCATGAGCCAGGTGACCTGGTGGGCGGACTCGGGTGAGAGCGTCCAGAAGTCCCATTGCATGTTGTGGTCGCGCAGCCCGGAGTCCGGCATGCGCTTCTGGCTGCGGATGAAGTCCTGGAACTTGATGGGATCCTTGACGAAGAACACCGGGGTGTTGTTTCCGACGAGGTCCCAGTTGCCTTCGGTGGTGTAGAACTTCAGCGCGAATCCGCGCGGGTCCCGCCAGGTGTCCGGGCTTCCCTGCTCACCGGCGACGGTGGAGAACCGGGCGAGCGCTTCGGTCTTGACGCCCTTCTGCAGGGCGGCGGCCTTGGTGTACTTCGAGATGTCCTCGGTGATTTCGAGGACTCCGAACGCACCCGCACCCTTGGCGTGCACGACGCGCTCCGGGACACGCTCACGGTTGAACTGAGCCATCTTCTCGATGAGGTAGTGGTCCTGAAGAAGGATCGGGCCTTGTGTTCCTGCCGTCAACGACTGGTCGTCGCTGGGTACGGGGATTCCGGAGTTGCTGGTGGTGGCCGGTTCTGTCATTCGGGCTGCCTCCTGAGAGATTCACTGAGGACAGTCGGAGGGGCTGGCTCCGACTGCCATGGCTGTACTCGGAACGTCTATCACGCTCGTATAACCGGTCTGCGTGTTTTCGAACCTGTTCAGGCCATTTTTTTGAATCAGTCAAAAGACGCGAGTGGAGCCAGCGGGACCGACCGGATGACACCGGCCGTCAGACTTCGATGTCACCCACCAGCCGCGATGCACCTGTCGACATGGTCCCGGACACGATCTGGAGGCCGAAGTGGGAACCGGGACGCAGCCAGTCCCCCAGCGACGGTCCTGTCGCGTCGACCTGCACGCGGCACAGTCTCGCCTTGCCCTTGAGCGAGGCGCCGGCCAGGGAGACTTCCTCGTCGACGGGTTGCGCGAAGCCGAGACCGCCCCGAATCGGGAACCGCGGCCCGACGCCTCGTGCGGCGACGTCGACAGCCCATCCGTCGCCGCTGGCCGTCGATGTCCCCAGCACGTCACCGCCGAAGTGTGCGAGCACCTTGGGGAGGTTCCAATGTGTGCGTCCTCCGTGCACGGATGTCTCGGAGTCGACGGCGATGAACGGCACGGCCATGCGAGGCATCGCGCCGATGAGCTTCCCCGGCCGCCGCAGGACCGGGCTGGCGAGGATCTCTCGGTACGGGCCGACCGGTGAATCCAGATAGTCGACGACCATGGCCATGGTCACCGGCAGATCTTTCTGCGGAAGCAGTCCGCGTCCTTCGTCGGTCGCGCGATGCCACCAGATCGTGGCGCGTACCGACGCAGGCCACGGCGGTGGCGGGCTCTGCGGCCACTCGGTTCTGGGTGACTCGGATTCACTGACGCTCCACATGGGACGTCACGCTCCTTTCACGGTCAGGGGCAGCCGCAGGGCACCGGGGGCCGAGGCGGGCACTACCGGCGAGCGTGGCTGTGTCGGCTTGATCTCGCGGTAGGGCTGACCCTGAGACGGGCGCTGATCGGTCTCGCCCTTGTTCGGCCACAACGCGAGGGCGCGCTCGGCTTGGGCGGTGATCGTCAGGGACGGATTGACGCCCAGATTGGCGCTCACTGCTGAGCCGTCGACGACGTGAAGGCCGTCGTATCCGTAGACCCGGTGGTAGGCGTCGACGACGCCGCGCTCGGGGTTCTCCCCGATCGCGCACCCTCCGAGGAAGTGCGCCGTCATCGGGATGTTGACGATTTCCGCGATGGAGCCACCCGGGTCACCCCCGATCTTGTCCGCGAGCATGCGTATTGCCTCGTGCCCCTGCGGGATCCACTGCGGAGGTGGGTCGCCCTGGCCGGGACGACTGGTCAGACGCCTGCCGAACAGCCCTTTCTTCGAACCCAGTTCCAGTGAATTGTCGTCGGTCTGCATGACGAGTGCGATGACGGTGCGTTCGGACCAGCGACGGACGGACAGGCTGCGCAGCGCAGCACCGGGGTGACGCAGCGCGACGCCGAGAGTCTTCAGCACCCGAGGCGTGCGGCCCCCTCCGTCGCTCAGCACTGTCTGCAGAAGTCCGATTGCGTTGCTGCCCTTGCCGTATCGAACGGGTTCGATGTGCGTGTGATCGTCCGGATGGAACGACGATGTGATGGCGACGCCCTGGGTGTAGTCGATCTCGCGACCCCGCGCGGTTGCGGCGAGGACAGCCTCGGAGTTCGTTCGGACGAGGCCGCCGATCCGGTCGGACAGCTTGGGCAGCTGCCCGGTCTCCTTCATCGCCAGCAGCAGCTTCTGGGTGCCGTAGGTACCCGCCGCGAAGACCACCTGGTCGGCAGTCATGACGGTGTCGGCCCGGCGCAGTTTTGCGCCCGTGCGACGCGTCACCACCTCGTAGCCTCCCCCTGCGCGTGGCCGAACCGAGGTGACCGTCGTCAGCGGGAAGATCTGTGCGCCGGCGTGTTCCGCGAGATGGAGGTAGTTCTTGACGAGTGTGTTCTTCGCCCCGACGCGGCATCCCGTCATGCAGGATCCACATTCGGTGCAGCCGGTCCGTGCCGGCCCGACGCCGCCGAAGAACGGGTCCGGATCGGTCCTTCCCGGCTGACCGAAGAACACACCGACGGGTGTGCTGGTGAACGTCTCCCCCACCCCCATGTCCTCGGCCACTTCCTTCATGACCTTGTCCGACGGGGTGATCGTGGGGTTGGTCTCGACGCCCAGCATGCGTTTGGCCTGGTCGTAGTACGGGCCGAGTTCACGGTGCCAGTCGGTGATGCTTGCCCACTGCGGATCCTCGAAGAACCGTTTCGGGGGCTGATACAGAGTGTTGGCGTAGTTCAGCGATCCACCGCCGACGCCTGCGCCCGCCATGACGAGAACGTCGGGGAGCAGATGAATGCGCTGTACTCCGTAGCATCCGAGGGCGGGCGCCCACAGGTACTTTCTGAGTCGCCAACTGGTCTTCGGCAGCTGATCGTCGGCGAAGCGCCGGCCGGATTCGAGCACGCCGACGCTGTACCCCTTCTCGACGGCGCGGAGCGCGCTGACGCTACCGCCGAACCCTGATCCGATGACAAGAACGTCGAAATGGGTCATCTCGCAGATCCTTTCGTTTCGTATTTGTCCAAGTCGAACGTCCGGGTCGAGTTACGGAACGTGAACGTGTAGGTCGGCCACATCACCGGATTCTTTCCTTCGGAGTCCAGGTACCAACTCGAGCAACCGCCGGAGTTCCACACCGTTCCGGCCAGCGAGTCGTGGATCCACGTGTTGTATTCCTTCTGGGCGGTTTCCGTGACGTCGACGGAGCCGATGCCCCGCTCACGCATCTGCGCCAACGCGGACACCACGTACTCGGCCTGGGATTCCAACATGTAGACGATGGAACTGTGGCCGAGGTTGGTGTTGGGCCCGTACATCAGGAACAGGTTCGGGAATCCGCTGACGGTGGTGCCTCGGAATGCGTTGGGGCTGCCACCCCACTTCTGAGCGAGCGTCTCCCCGTTGTCGCCGACGAGCAGGTGGGAGACGGGTGGCTCCGTCGGGGTGAATCCGGTGGCGAAGATGATCGTGTCCACCGGGTAGGACGTGCCGTCGGCCGCGCTGACCGAGTTCTCCCCGATCGAAGCGAGCCGGCTTGCCACCAGGTCGACATCGCTTCGGTCGAGGGTCTTCAACCAGTCGTTGGACAGCAGGATCCGCTTGCATCCGATGACGAAGTTCGGTGTGAGAGCCGCCCGCTTCGCCGGGTTCTTCACCTGCCGACGCAGGTGCGTCCTCGCTACGATCGACACCAGCGGTAGCACCTTGGGAAAGCGCGCCAGACCGAGGACGTACGCCTCCCGGTAGCTGTAGATGGCCGCCCGAACCGCTTTCTGCGACAGGGGGAAACGCCGATACATCGCCTTCTCGACGCGGCCGAGGGTGCGGTCCAACCGAGGAATGACCCAGGCGGGAGTTCGTTGGAACACCGTGAGCCGCTCGGTACGGTCGGCGATCTCGGGCACGAACTGCACGGCGGATGCGCCCGTGCCGATGACGGCGACGCGTTTACCCGTCAGGTCGTGATCGTGGTTCCACGTCGCGGAGTGGAACATCTCGCCGGTGAACGTCTCGATACCGGGCACCTCGGGAAGTTTCGGAGTCGACAGAGCACCCGTCGCCGCGACGAGCACACGCGTCGACACCGGGCCGGACGACGTCTGCACGTTCCACCGAGAGGATGCGGAATCCCAGGTGGCGCCGAGCAATTCGCATTCGGTGACGATGCGCTCGCGCAGACCCGTCCGTTCCACGACTCCCCTGAGGTATGCGTAGATCTCCGGCTGACGGGCGAACGTGTGCGTCCACTCGGGGCTCTGCGCGAACGAGAACGAGTAGAGCGACGTCGGCACGTCACACGCACACCCGGGGTACGTGTTGTCACGCCACGTTCCGCCGACGTCGGCAGCACGTTCGATGACGAGCACGTCCGCCGACGGGTCTGCGTCGAGAACCTTGGTGGCCGCGGCTATTCCAGCAAATCCTGCGCCGACGACCAGTACATCGACCGAACTGGGGATCACCATTCCATCACCTTCTGCTCCCATGCGGGCAACAACCGCGACCGGAGTGCGGCGTCGGCGTCGGGGCTACGGAACAAGGCCGACACGGCCAGTCCGCGAGCCAGTTCTATGCTGAGTTCGATGCTCTCGGTGGACATCCGGCTACCCATGACGATGGACGCACCTCCCATCAGCGCCTCGGACACCTTGCGTTCGAGCGGAAGCATCGCCTCGTGCAGGGCGGCGTCGGTCCTGGCGGCGACCCACAGTTCGAGCGCCGCGTAGAAGAGTGGGCCGGAGAATGCTTCGCTCAACACCTCGACACCGCGCTCGGGATCGGGCTTCGCGGCCAGGATTTCTGCGAGTCGCTTGTCCACCAGATGGCCGACGGCCGCGGTGACCAACGCTTCCTTCGTCGGAAAGTGATGCAGTTGCGCTCCTCGGGACACGCCGGCACGTCGAGCGATCTCCTGCGTGCTGGTCCGCGCGAAGCCGAGTTCGACGAGGCACTCGATCGCCGCGTCGAGCAGTTTGGCCTGCGTGCCCGCCGTGCGTTCCGCTTGCGTGCGGCGTTCGGTCAGTTCGGTGCTCTGGGTCACACTGCTGACCGTATCCGAAAATCAACAAACAGTCCAGACTGCTTTTTAGTTCGGCAGTTGGATCGGCCGTCGACGATCACACGGCAGGCCTCACACCAGGCGGTAGCGGAGCATCATTTCGTGGTCTTCGTGGTCGAGCATGTGGCAGTGCCACATGTACCCCTGCAGCTCGGCCGAGCCGTGGTGCCCGCCGGACCCGGCGGAAAACGTTGCGTCCGGGTCGAATCCGAGTTCGTCGGCGCGGGGGAACCGGACGAGGATCCGCGTGACCGTCCCCGGGTACGTGTTCACTGTGTCCTTGGCACCCGCTTCCCACGGCGCAGGCGCAGCAAGCGGCCCGGTGACGTACCGCTCGACGTCGGGGGCCCATTTGACCCCGACGTCGGGGCGCGGATTGTCGCGCTGGTACGCAGCGAGGTCGATCGGAGCACGACCGAGGGTCCGGAAATGCACCAGATGCAGGTGAATCGGATGCGGTTCGAGCGTGGTGTTGACGATGTTCCACTGCTCGACGGCTCCCTGCGCGGGCATCTCGATGTCCGGGTCGCTGTACCGCAGATTGTTGAGCGTCATCATCGGCGGTGCCAACGACAGGCCTGCCGACGGCTGGTTCACGGTCACGGTGCGTTGCACCTGCACCTGAAGCAGCGCGGGCAGAAGCGGAGGTTGCCCCTTCCCGCCTCGGTACATGGTCATGACGTCGCCGGTGAACCCGCGGCCCGACGCCACCCTGAACTGGCAGAACAACGGCATCGGTATCGCTCCCAGCGACGCGGCTTGCGCCGGTGGCGGCTCGTCGTTGCGCAGTTCGATCAACTCGCCGGGTTCTGCGGCCCCGAAGTCGACCAGGACGTCGATTCTCTCCGCGGGCGCGAGGCGAACACTGTCGGTTCGAACGGGTGCGTCGAGCAGTCCGCCGTCGTTCCCGATGACCCAGAATTGCAGCCGCTGCGCGCTCTGTTGGCCCGACATGAACAGATTCCACACCGAGTACGAACCTGCGTTGACGATACGGAACCGGTAGAGGCCGCGCGCGACTTCCATCGTCGGCCATATCTTTCCGTTGACGACGCCGACGTCGCCGGTTCCGCCGCCCTCCCACTTGCCCTGCGGCACAGTAATGTTGGACCGAATGCTCATCGATCCGTCGGGATTCATGATCTTCTCCTGCAGTACCAGCGGGATCTCGAACTCGCCGGACGGGAGTCCGAGCGAATTATCCGCTGCCCCCGAATCATGCTGATCACGAACGATATTGACGCCGACGAGCCCCGCGTAGACGTTGATGCGCGTCATGGACATCGCGTGATCGTGGTACCACAACCCGGCCGCGTCGTTCAGGCCGGAAAAACTGTGGGTCAGCGACTCGCCGGGACGGACCAGCATCTCGGAGTGCCCGTCGGAATCGGGCTGCGTGATCGCCCCGTGCAGATGCAGCGAGGTCGGCGTCATGTGCCGGTCGTGTTCGCTCATGCCGTGCAGGGAGGTGTCGACATCGGCGGCCAACGGATTACCGTCCGTGTCGTTGCTGTAGCGCAACGTCCAGGGCTGGCCTTGGACGCTCTCGATCGTCGGCCCGAGGTAGTCGAGATCGCCGTAACCGAACGTCGGACCGGGCGCGAGATCCGCGTGGAAGGAATGCGATCCGCTTCGCGCCCTCAGCTCGACGGCAGTGCCGGAGACGACGGGCAGACGGGGTAGCTCGTCGCGGAACGGCTGCAGGGGCGGCGAATGGAACAGCAGTGGACTGTGGCCGCCGAAGATGTCGTCCGCAGTCGCGCGGCGCACGGCCGACGACGCCGGCAGCGCCGCGGCGACGACACCGAAGACGGCCAGGCGAAACGCGGATCGCCGTGACATCTCGTTCACACGACACCCCCCTGTTGTGAGTGGAAATTCGGTGCATTCTGGTCGCTCCGTCGGCTCCGCTCCTGCCCCGGAGCCTACATTTCCACTCACGCGCGCCGAAGGCGCCTAAACGAGCAGTTCTGCGATCTGGATCGTGTTCAGAGCAGCGCCCTTGCGCAGGTTGTCGCCGGACACGAAGAGCGCGAGTCCGCGGCCCTCGGGAACGCCCGGGTCCTGACGGATCCGACCGACCAGCGATGCATCCTTGCCCGCAGCCTGCAGCGGGGTCGGAACGTCGACGAGCTCGACGCCCGGTGCCGACGCCAACAGTTCCCGTGCGCGCTCCACCGACAACGGCGACGCGAACTCGGCGTTGATCGACAGCGAGTGGCCGGTGAAGACGGGAACACGGACGCACGTGCCGCTGACCAGCAGGTCCGGCAGCCCGAGGATCTTGCGCGACTCGTTACGGAGCTTCTGATCCTCGTCCGTCTCGCCGGAACCGTCGTCGACCAGCGATCCCGCGAGCGGCAACACGTTGAAGGCGATGGGCGCGACGTACTTGTTCGGCGCCGGGAAGTCGACCGCCGAACCGTCGTGCACCAGCTTTTCCGCGTCGTCGATGACGGCACGCGCCTGGGTGGCGAGTTCTTCGACTCCGGCCAGGCCACTGCCGGAGACCGCCTGGTAGCTGGAGACGATGAGGCGCTGCAAGCCCGCCTCGTCGTGCAGCACCTTCAGGACCGGCATCGCGGCCATCGTGGTGCAGTTGGGGTTGGCGATGATGCCCTTGGGCGGGTTCTTCGCCGCGTCGGGGTTGACCTCGCTGACCACGAGGGGAACCTCGGGGTCCTTGCGGAACGCCGAGGAGTTGTCGATGACGACGGCACCGGCCGCGGCGAAGCGCGGGGCCTGCTCGCGAGAGAGGGTCGCACCGGCGGAGAACAGCGCGATGTCGATCCCGGCGAGGTCGGCGGTGGATGCGTCCTCGACGATGATCTCCTCGCCGCGGAACGGCAGCTTCTTGCCCGCCGACCGCGCCGACGCGAAGAACCGAACCGTGTCTGCAGGAAAGTTGCGCTCTTCCAGCAGGGTTCGCATGACGGCGCCGACCTGGCCGGTGGCTCCTACGACTGCAACTACGGTCATCGTCCTGTACCTCCGTGTACGACGGCTTCTTCGTCGCCGCCGAGATCGAATGCCTCGTGCAGTACACGCACGGCCTCGTCGAGCTGATTGTCGTTGACCAACACGGAAATACGAATCTCCGACGTGCTGATCAGGTCGATGTTGACACCTGCGTCCGCGAGGGACTCGCAGAACGTGGCCGTGACGCCCGGGTGGCTCTTCATGCCTGCGCCGACGAGGGAGACCTTGCCGATGTGGTCGTCGTAGAGGACCTGCGCGAACCCGATCTCGGACTGCAGCTTGGTGAGCTTCTCCACGGCCGTCGGGCCGTCGGACTTGGGGCAGGTGAACGTGATGTCGGTCTTGCCGGTGTCGACCTTGGACACTCCCTGCAGCACCATGTCGATGTTGATCTCCGCATCCGCGACGGCGCGGAAGATCTTCGCCGCGTACCCCGGGGAGTCGGGGATGCCGACCACGGTGACCTTGGCTTCGCTGCGATCGTGTGCGACGCCGGTGAGAATGGCTTCTTCCACTGGAATGTCCTCCATAGATCCGGAGACGATGGTTCCGGGTTTCGTGGTGTACGACGACCGTACGTGTACGGGAACGTTGTAGCGACGTGCGTACTCGACGCAGCGCAGCATGAGCACCTTGGCTCCGCAGGCCGCCATCTCGAGCATTTCCTCGAACGAGACCGTGTCGAGGTGGCGTGCATTCGGAACGATGCGGGGGTCGGCGGTGAAGATGCCGTCGACGTCGGTGTAGATCTCGCAGACGTCGGCGTTCAATGCCGCCGCGAGGGCGACGGCCGTGGTGTCCGAGCCACCGCGTCCGAGCGTCGTGACGTCCTTGCTGTCCTGGCTGACGCCCTGGAAACCGGCGACGAGAACGATCGAACCCTCGTCGAGGGCGTCGCGCACGCGGCCGGGGGTGACGTCGATGATCTTGGCGTTGCCGTGCACGCTCGTCGTGACGACGCCTGCCTGCGAGCCGGTGAAGGAGCGTGCCTCGGCACCGAGGGAATGAATGGCCATCGCGACGAGGGCGTTGGAGATGCGCTCACCCGACGTCAGCAGCATGTCCATTTCACGCGCGGGTGGCGCTGGGCAGACCTGCTCGGCCAGGTCGAGGAGCTCGTCGGTGGTATCACCCATCGCGGACACGACGACGACCACGTCGTTGCCCGCCTTCTTGGTCTCGACGATTCGTTCAGCAACGCGTCGGATACGTTCGGCGGTAGCCACCGACGATCCACCGTACTTCTGGACGATGAGAGCCACGCGTGTGTACCTCCGCTGCTTGGGTGCGTCTCGATTGGTGCAACTTGCCGGAGCTACCTTACCGAGGTCCGGCCTCTCCTTGCGCTGGTGGTACGGCAACAGCGCCCCTGACCTGCGTCTTCCGTCCGCCGACGGGCACCGGGAGCGTCTCCCCCGGCCGCTCACGTCCCAGCCCGGCCCCGAATCCAGGATATTCGTCCGACGCCGGTGCCCGGGTCACCCCGATGCGAGGAGGGTGAAACGTGGAGTCCATCCGGATAAACGGGCGGTTTCGGCGGGTGGGTACCGATCGGCCGACTCTCCTCGGACGGCCTTCCGCCTGAGCCCCTCCAAAGCGAACCGAACGGTGTCCGAATCGAGCGTTACTTCCCGAAATCGCAAGAACCGGAATACTATTGGCCAGTCCATCGCATCACATGCGCCTTTTTCGTCGGGAGAGGGTCGTGTATGACCACGTTGCCCCTGTCTTCACTCTCGACGCCGTCTCGGCAGCCCTCGGTGACGCCGCCCGAGCTGCGCAGCAGAATTCCGCTTCGTCCTCGAACCACGATCAGCCGGCCGCGCCTGCTCACGATGCTCGACGACGCCGATCCCTCGGTGGTGACCTTGGTGACCGCACCGGCGGGGTCGGGTAAGACGACCCTGTTGGTCGACTGGATCGGCGCCGACGAACGTGCGCGTGCCGGGTCGGTGGCCTGGCTGACCGTCGAGGAGTCCGACAACGATGTCGCGCATCTGCGATCGTCGGTCGTCTCGGCGTTCGAGCATGCGGGCTCGCACGAGCTGAGCGAGGCGATGGCACGGGTGCCGTCACCTGCAGGCTCGCCGGGCAGCTTCGGTGCGCTGCTCGTGGAGGCACTCGACACGGTGGACGGTCCGGTGACGTTGATCCTGGACGACGCGCATCTACTCCACGACGACGACGCACTGTCGTTGCTCGGCAATTTCCTGCGGTGGCCGCCGCGCACTGTCCGCACGGTTCTCGCCGGACGGTTCGAACCACCTCTGGCGCTGCAGAAGTTACGTCTGGACGGTCGAGTGCACGACATCTCCCCGGCCGCCATCGCGTTCACCGCGGACGAAGCTGCCGCGATGTTGGCGCGCACCGGAACCGTTCTCGCAGAGGACGATCTGTCCAAGTTGATGGTTCGGACCGAGGGATGGGCGGCCGGTCTGCGGCTTGCGGGAATGACGTTGACGGGCGCGCGACCGCCGTCCGAGGTCATCGACGCATTCACCGGGACGCAGCACACCGTCGCGGATTACCTCGTCGGGGAAGTCCTTTCCAACCTTCCGCCTCACGTCCGGACGTTCCTGATCGAGACGTCCGTTCCCGACTGGTTCACGGCCGACCTCGCGGAGAAGCTCACCGGTGACCGTCGGTGCCAGGACATCATCGACGGCCTTCTCGCCCAGAACTTCCTCGTCGATCGCATTCCCGGGCCCGAGACCGGCTACCGGTACCACCCGCTCATGCGCGGTTATCTCCGCGCGGAGATCGCACGTCTGGGGGCGGAGCAGATCAGGAACCTCGAACGCGTCACGTCCTCGTGGTTCACCGACACTCGCCACCCGTTGTTCGCACTCCAGCACAGCGTGCACGCCGCCGACTGCACACGAATCGTCGACATACTGTCCGAGTCCGGCCTGGGCATGGTGTTGCGCGGAGACGGCCCCCAGGTACTCGACGCCGTCGAGCAGAGCCCGGCAGATGTTCGACGCGATGTTCGGACAGGACTGGTCAGCGCGGCCGCTCTCCTGGCAACCGGCCGGATCGCACCCGCGGTGAGCATCCTGTCCGCGCTTCGACGATCGGGCGACGGCCTCGGCGACCCTCGCGCCGAGGTACTGCGCAGGGCCCTCGATCTGCACGCATCGCTCTACACGGGGACCGTGGCGACGCCGCTGGACCGGGCCCTGCGCGTCGGAATCGGACAATCAGGGTCTCCGGATCTCGACGCCTACGCGTCGATGGTCGCGGGCCTCGCGGAACTGCATCTCGGACGACGCGCCGCCGCGGACGTCCATCTGTCCGACGCCGTCGCGCACGCACAGGCTGGACATCTGCACCTCACCGCACTCACATGCCTGGCGACGATCGCCGGAAGTCACTTCCTCGCGTCACAATTGACCGACGCACACACCGCCGCGCACGACGCACTCCACTACTCGCGGACGCACGGACTCACCGGATCGCCCGTGCATGCCGTCGCGCAGTCGGTCGAGTTGCTCGTCGGCATCGTGCGGCTGACGCCGGCAGACGCTGCACCCGACGACGTCTGGCGCGCGATCTGCACCTCACCGGACCTGGCCATCGCGAGCTACGGACGCCGGGCACGGTGGGCCCTCGGCGCATCCGACGAGCCGGGCCGTTCCGCGCCGAGCGAGCGTGATCGAGCCGACCTGGAACGGCCGGCGCTACCCGGATTCGAGGCCTTGCTGGCCCCGATGATTCAACGTCGACACCTCGGGCAGGGAGAACTTCATCGCGCCGCGGAGTTCGTCGACCTGACCGCGCGGAGGCTCGGTCCGGTCGGTGAAGTCCACCTCCTGGCGGCCGAACTGCACCGCCGAGCCGGGCGTCTCGACGCCGCCGACGCCGAACTGACCCGCGTCATCGACGGCACCAAGCGCTGCCTGAACCCGGTGAATTCGATCCGCGCCTTGCTCGCAGCCGCCGCTGTCGCCGTCGAACGCAAGAACCCCACCCGCGCCTTCGACTCCACCGTCGCTGCCCTGACCGCCGCACAACCGGAGTCGATTCTGCTTCCGTTCGCGGAAGCGGGCACCACCGTGCGCGACGTCCTGACCCACAACCACGGCAGGTTCGGGCTTCTCGAGCCCTTCGCGGACCTCGCCCGCGCCTCGGTTCCACACTCGGGAGCCGGAGTCGACCGGTCACCGAATGCCGCACTGACCCGTCGCGAGCTGGAACTGCTGCGCGAACTCCCGTCATGGCGGACGGCCGAGCAGATCGCCGCGGACCACTTCGTCTCCGTCAACACCATCAAGACACACCTGCGCGGCATCTACCGCAAGCTCGAAGTCCGATCTCGCCGCGACGCCATCGCCGCCGCCCACGAACTCGGGCTGCTCTGACGGACGCTCCCCTTGCGATTCATTCATCTGCTACGGGTGATGCAGTGGACGACCCGGGCGCGGACGCTGGTGGAGAAGCATCGATTCTCTTCGTGGAGCGAGGGCACATGGCTCAACCCGCTGGCGGCATATCGCACGGAGTTCGGTACGAGTTCGTCGTCGAAGGCGACCTGTCCGAACGTGCGAAGGCCGCGTTCCCCGATCTGTCGATCGCACGTGTCCCCGCTACGTTCACTCGAATGTTCGGGCCGATCGACGACGACACCGCCCTGCGCGGCATGTTGGCTCGGTTCGACGCCCTCGGTCTGACCGTCGTCGAATTGCGTCGTTTACCCGACTGACACGAGATCGGCGAACCCGGCCGTGAGAGGTGGAGGTGCAGTAGTACACTCGCATCCATGCAGCGCGCGCTTCTCCTCGATCGCCGCGACGGGGTCTGATCCAGACTGGCTTCCCGTCGCGGGGTTTCATCGCGCCGGTCGATATCCAAGTACAGCCAGTAACCTCGGAGATCACACCAATGTCACCTGCCGACGCATTCACATCCGGATCGCGCACCATCACCCCTCCGTCACGGCCCGCGCCCAGCGATCAGCCCGTGTGGAACACCCAGAAGAACTCGTCGATGCCGACGTACCGGTACCGCCCGTTCGCCGACGAGGTGGAGCCCATCACGCTCCCCGACCGCACGTGGCCGGACAAGGTCATCGACCGAACACCGCAGTGGTGCGCCGTCGACCTGCGTGACGGCAATCAGGCCCTCATCGACCCGATGAGCCCCGCACGCAAGCGTCGGATGTTCGATCTGCTGGTTCGTATGGGCTACAAGCAGATCGAGGTCGGGTTCCCCTCCGCGAGCCAGACCGACTTCGACTTCGTCCGCGAGATCATCGAAGACGGCGCGATCCCCGACGACGTGACCATCCAGGTCCTGACTCAGTGCAGGCCGGAACTGATCGAACGCACGTACCTCGCCTGCGAGGGCGCGAAGAACGTGATCGTCCACTTCTACAACTCGACGTCCATTCTTCAGCGGCGCGTCGTTTTCCGCGCCGACCGTGACGTCATCAAGAAGATCGCCACCGACGGCGCACGTAAATGCCTCGAGGTCGCCGCGAACTACCCCGACACCGACTGGCGGTACGAGTACTCGCCCGAGTCCTACACCGGCACCGAGCTGGCGTACGCCAAAGAGGTGTGCGACGCCGTCGTCGACATCATCGATCCGACGCCCGAGAAGCCGATCATCCTGAACCTGCCCGCAACGGTGGAGATGGCGACGCCCAACGTCTACGCCGACTCGATCGAGTGGATGAGCCGCAACCTGAACCGGCGCGACAGCATCATCCTGTCGCTGCATCCGCACAACGACCGCGGAACCGGCGTCGCTGCCGCCGAACTGGGCTACCAGGCCGGCGCCGACCGCATCGAGGGATGCCTGTTCGGCAACGGTGAGCGCACCGGCAACGTCTGCCTGGTCACGTTGGGGCTCAACATGTTCACCCGCGGCGTCGACCCACAGATCGACTTCTCCAACATCGACGAGGTACGCCGCACCGTCGAGTACTGCAACCAGCTGCCCGTGCACGAGCGCCACCCGTACGGCGGCGACCTGGTGTACACCGCGTTCTCCGGAAGCCACCAGGACGCCATCAACAAGGGCCTCGACGCGATGAAAGCCACTGCGGACGAGCAGGGTTCGGACATCGGCGAGATCACCTGGCAGGTTCCGTACCTGCCCGTCGACCCGAAGGACGTCGGCCGCACCTACGAGGCCGTCATCCGAGTCAACTCGCAGTCCGGCAAGGGCGGCGTCGCGTACATCATGAAGTCCGATCACGGTCTGGCACTGCCACGTCGACTGCAGATCGAGTTCTCTCAGGCCGTGCAGCGCATCACCGACGGTGAAGGCGGCGAAGTCTCGCCCAAGGAGATGTGGGACGTCTTCGCGCAGGAATACCTGTCGCCGATCCGCCCGCTCGAACGCATCAAGCAGCGCGTCATCGCCGCCGAAACAGACGGCGGCACCGACAACATCGTCGCGACGGTCAAGCTCGACGGCGTCGAACAGGACATCACCGGCTCCGGCAACGGCCCGCTCGCAGCCTTCGTCGACGCACTGTCGACCGTCGGCTACGACGTCAGCGTCCTCGATTACTCCGAGCACGCCATGTCCGCCGGCGACGACGCCCAGGCCGCCGCCTACGTCGAAGCCTCCGTCACCGGACCCAACGGCACCGCCGTCACCGTCTGGGGCGCGGGCATCGCGACCTCCATCACCACAGCATCCCTGCGCGCCGTCGTCTCGGCCGTCAACCGGGCGCTGAAGTAGGACTCCGCTGCACCGCCGGTCATCGTCGACCGGCGGTGCGCGAGTGTCGCGCGAAGAGTGAGACTCCGACTGTCAGGATTGCCACCACGATCATCGCGATAATTGTTCGCCCGTATCCGGTCAGCAGTTGCTCGACAGCCGAGTCCGAGATCTCGCTGATCGTGCCCGCGAACACGAACTTGCGCAGGTCGAGCGGTAGCGCACTCGTCACGACCGACAGAATCACCGCGGTGCCGACGACGAATCCACTTGTCTGCAGCAACAGGCGCATCGCGTTGGCGATCCCCAGTCTTTCGTCGGGCAGGTCGCCCATGATCGCTGTCGCGTTGGACGGCATGAACAGACCCGAACCGAAACCCGCGATTGCCAACCCCACCAGAAGTACCCAGAGCGGCATTCGGCCAGTTGTTCCCACGAACAGAACGACGAGCGCCACGACTGTCACGACATTGCCCGTCACGGCGAGGGTCGACGGCGACACGATCCGCTGCAACGGACCCGAACTGAGCGATGCCGTCAATGCTGCGACGGCCACCGGCAGCACCATCACTCCAGCGACGAGCGGTGTGACCCCCGAAACCGCTTGGAAGTACAACGCCATCAACAGTACGACGCCACTCTGCGAAATCGAATTGAGAAACGACGCAAGCAGCCCGAATCCGAACGGCCAGTGCTTGAACAACTGGATATCGATCAAGGGATCGTCGACGGACTTCTCGAACCACAGGAACAGGGGAACGATTGCAGCGCTGACGATCAGCCCGCCGATGACGAGAGGGTGCGACCATCCGAGCGATGTGGCCTGCGACAGCGCCGCAAGACCGCACGTCAGTGCCACGAGGATCATGGCGTTGCCTCGCAGATCGAGCGAGTACGAACGACCGGTCCGCGGCGACGGCTTCAGGGCGATAAATCCCCACAGCAAGCAGAGAATCCCGATCGGAACGTTGAACCAGAAGACCCACTGCCAACCTGCCTGTTGAGCGAGCAGTCCGCCGAGCGTCGGTCCGCAGAGCTGAGCGATGGAAAACGATGCAAGATAGATGCCCATTCCCTCGCCGAGGCGACGGCGCGGAAATGCCGCAGTGACGAGAGCTGCGCTGTTGGTCAACAGCATTGCGCCGCCCGCAGCCTGGATCACCCGGAAACCCACCAACCACCAGGCATTGGGAGCGAGCCCGCACGCGATGCTTCCGACGGTGTAGAACGCGAGCCCGGTGAGATACATCGTTCTACGACCGAACATGTCCGCCATGCGACCGAACGCCACGAGCAACACCGTGTTGGTGAGCATGTAGGCGAGGAGTATCCAGCTGGCGGCAAGACTACTGGCGTCGAAATGTCGTGCGACCGTTGGCAGAGCGACGTTCAGTGCGCTGCCGGACATTCCTATCACCATGCTCGCGAAGGCGACCACACTCAACGTCCGCCATGCATCGCGCATGACCTCACGTTCCGGGCGCTTGTCCTGCTCCGCTTCACACCGAGCGTCGGCCTCGCCGGTATCGGAACGTGCCGTCATCGGGCATCGTCCTGCAGGACGGTACGGCCGAGCGCCGATTCCTCGTTCAGATAGGTGACCATGGCGAGGATCGAGCTGCGGGCAGCCGAGAGGACGTCGGGGTGCTCGACCTCCGGGTACATCCGGGTGACGAGCTCGTCGATGGACATCTCCCGCTCGGACAACAGGTCACGCACCTGTCGAATCCTCCTGTTGCGCGCGTTCAGTCGGCGATCTGCCGACGCAGCCAAGTCCGCGACAACGGGACCGTGCCCGGGTAGTGCGGTCACGGCGGTCGACGCTCCGAGCGCTCGCAACGTTCGCAGACTGTCGAGCATCTCTCGCAGCAGTTCCGGGTGCACCACAGGGGATCCGCTGCCCAGCAGGGTGTCTCCGGTGAACACTATTCTGTCGGCAGGCAAGTAGACGCACAGTGAATCCCGTGTGTGGCCGGGCGTCGGGAGCAACCGGACTTCGATCCCGTCATCCAGTTCGTCGGGAAAGTTGCTGTGAGACATCTCTTTTCTGGCTTTCACGATTCGAGCGCCCGTGGCATCCACGATGCCCCGCGCGGCACCCTCGTGATCGTTGTGACCGTGTGTCAGCACCACGTAGGACACCGAGCGGCGTCCGATGACCCGAAGTAACGACTCGATGTGGTCTGCATCCTTCGGTCCGGGGTCGATCACCGCACAGGCATCGGCGTCCGGTTCGCCGACTATCCACGTATTGGTGCCCTCGAAGGTCCATGCTCCCGCATTCGGGGCGAGAAGCCACTCGACCCTCGGCGCCACCCGTGTTGCCACACCAGGAACCGGCACGGCATTCTTCGATACCGATTCTTTCGACACTGCATCGTTCGAGATCCACATCGCGGCCTCTTTCAGAAGTAACTTCTAGAATCGTACTCGAAAATCTATCCGAATTCGAGCGCCACGAAAGCCAAAATTGCTACAGCGAAGGAGAATTCACGACATACACGAATACGGCCGGCCCGCCTGAAGAACAGGCAAGCCGGCCGTACTGGTTGTCGAGCTGTGTCAGGGTGCGGCAATCCTTCGAATCATGTCGCACATGATGTCCGCCACTGCGTTCGCCTGCTTCTTGGTTTTGCAGTTCAACACCACTTCGCGAGAAGACTCCACGATGATGTCGGTCAACACCCCCAGGGCGATCCTGTGCTCACTGTCGTCGCCCGGGCCGAGAAGTGCCGAGTTCTGTCGAATCCACTCGATCCTCCTGTCACGCCTCAATTTCTCGAACCCGGGGGGCCCGTCGGTATCGAGGAAGACCAGCGCGACATCCCGGCGTTGCCAACTTCCCGCGAGGAACGCGCGAGCGCCGATACAGAACAACTCCAACGGATCTGCCGTACCCGATCTGCGCTCGGCCAGAACCGACGAGCGAACCTGCTCCAGATGCGCCGAATTGTGCCTGTCCCACAGGGCACTGAACAACTCGGCCTTGCCGCCGAAGTGATGGTACAAACTGCCGGTACTCGATCCTGCACGCTCGACGATGTCGGAGATGTTGGCGTTGAGGAATCCCGCTTCGGCGAACACGTCCAGCGCGGCGTCGAGAAGCTTGCGCTGGGTCTCCCCCGTCTTGCTCCACTGCCACGTCGTCGCCGAAGCCGCCCTGTCGGTCATCGTGTCCCCCCAGCATCGTCTCGCTTCTGCGTCAGGAGAGCGTAATTCTAGAATTGGCGGACGGTCAAGTCGAAGCGGACTGATCATGTCCTCAGGCGGCCCCCAGTATCAGAGTGGCACCGGCCGCGAACATACCTCCGTTGCCCTGCACGAGCGACGTCCGTACGCCGTCGACCTGGGCGGCGGCGGTTCCTCGCAACTGACGCACGGACTCCAGAATCGCGAACATCCCGTACATTCCGGTGTGCGTGTAGGACAGTCCTCCGCCATTGGTGTTGACGGGCAACGTTCCTCCGGGAGCGGTGTTCCCCTCTCGCACGAATTCTCCGGCATCCCCACGCCCTACGAATCCCAGGTCCTCGAGCCCGTAGAGCGGCAGATGGGCGAAGGCGTCGTAGATCATGACGTGGTCTATGTCGGACGTCGACAGGCCGGCGGATCGGAACGCGTCGGCTCCGGAGTTCTTGAAACCCTTGAACGACGTGAAATCCTCCATCATCGAGATACCCGGTCCTTCGTACCCCTCACCGGTTCCGAGGACGTGCACGGGTCGTACCTCGAGATCCCTCGCTCTCTCCGCGGTCGTCAACACCAGAGCACCGCCGCCGTCGGTGACCAGGCAACACTCGAGGAGGTGGAACGGCCAGGCGATGACCGGAGAATTCTGGACGTCGTCGACGGTGATGGGGTCACGGAACTTCGCACGGGGGTTCAAGCCTGCCCATTTCCGTTGTGCCACTGCCACATCTGCGAGATGACGCGCCTCGGTACCCGTCTCCTTCATGAAACGCAGGAAGGGGAGGGTGAACCGACTCGGCGGCCCGGTCACGCCGTAGGGCGCCTCGAACTGTCCCGGTAGCGACGCGGGGTCCGGTGCGTACGCGGGTGCACCGACTCGTGACCGCCCCGATTCGCCGTGGGTGATCAGCACGACCGAACACTGACCTGATTCGAGCGCGGCCACCGCATGGCGTACATGCGTCAGAAAGGACGTACCGCCCACACTGGTCGTGTCCATCCAGCGCGGCGTGATGCCCAGGCTGTGCGCGACGGACAACGGCCCCGGCATGGATACTCCAGCGATGCCGTCGACGTCGCCGATCGTCAGGCCGCAGTCCGCGAGCGCGTTCCGGGCAGCCTCGGTATGCAGCTTCAGCGTCGAATGGTCCGGTAGAACGCCGATTTCATCGGTTTCGGCGGCGCCGACGATGACCGTTCCCGAGCTCATGCGTTGCTCCCTTCGGGCCGGAACACCGGTACCTTGACGTCGCCGCGGTCCTCGAATTGCACGACGAGAGGCAGGTCGAGCGGCAGCAAGTCCGGGTCCGGGTCCACGCCGACGATGTTGGTCATCATCCGGGGACCTTCCTCCAGTTCGACGACGGCCACCACGTACGGACCATCGTTCTCGAACCCCGGTCCCGGCCGGTGTTCGATGACGTACGTGTGCAGGGTCGCGCGGCCCGAACAGTCGATCCACTCGACCCGTTCCGAACTGCACGACGGGCACAGGTCGCGCGGATAGAAGTACGTCGTGTGGCACTTCGAGCAGCGCTGCACCACGAGTCGTTCCTCGGTGGCGCACGCCCAGAAGTGGGCGGTCTCGGGCGTCGGTTTCGGCGCCATTTTGGGGCGCGCGGCCGCAGCGGGTGCGGAGATGCGCCGAGTATGGACCGTGGAACTGGTCATCGGTTTCTCTTTTCTCGGTCGTCGTACGTTCGTGAGGTCAGTAAGGAACTGCAGCCGATGCCGCCGTGCCGATGCGGCCGTGCACGTCGTGCAGAGCGCACACCGACACCGCTATACCGTTGTCCGCCTTGTGGTCCAGGTTCTCGAAACCGATCCACGGCCCGATCGGAAGGCGGCTGAGATACAACGTCACGTCGGCATTGATGAACTGCAGGCTGTCGGTACCCATGTTGGTGAACGGGCTGACCCAGTCCGCCGCCATCGAGGCGATCTCGAACGGAGAATCCGCCGAACCCTCCAGCAGCGGGCATGTCTCGCGGAACCACGAGAACTTCCGTGTGGGTGCACCGTCGCCGCTTCGGCGAACTTCACCGAAGTGCCGTGGTGCCCGACGCTCGGGAGGTGGCAGCAAGTCGGGTGCCGGTGCCTTGTACAGCTCCGGCACCCACGCCACCTGGGCTGCCTCACCTCCGGACCGCAGCGCTTGCACGCTGGCGAGCGCCACCGGCGTTCCGTCCACGGACGCCAGCACCTCGACGATGCGCACCCGTCGTCCCGATCGGCGGACCGAGGTGGTGATGTCTATCGGCTGCATCGGGATCGGCCGGAACAGGTCGGTGGTCATGCGCGCGGGATGCAGGCCGGCCAGATCCGAACGTTCCACTTCCCTCGCCATCAGACCCGACACGAGTCGTCCGTGCACGAGGTTCTCCGACCAGGGACTACGCGCATGTGGTCGCGGCACGTACCGTCCCTCGTCGCCGTCGAAGAATGCGGCGCCGTCGCCGACATCGTGTTCCGGTGCGGGCGCCGGCGTCGGGCCCGCGTCGGTTCCGGCAGTCATGCGACCACTACCGTTCCCCGGTCGATCACGACCGTTCCGTCCGACAGTTCGGTTCGAAAGCGCGTGCCGTCGGCGGTGTTCCAGATCGACACCGTCAGATCCTGACCGGGGCGAACCGGCTTGGTGAAGCGGCCCTCCATCGAGCGCAGCCTAGCTGGATCGGATCCGCAGAGTTCGTGCAACAGGGCACGACCGGTGATTCCGTACGTGCACAACCCGTGCAGGATCGGCCGGTCGAATCCGGCGCGTGCCGCGAACGACGGATCGGAATGCAGCGGATTCCGATCGCCCGAAAGGCGGTAGACGAGCGCTTGTTCCGGCCGCGTCGCATAGGTCACCTTCGCGTCGGGCGCACCCGACGGCATGGGCGCCACCTCCGGACTCGAGGCCCGTCCACCGCCGACCGTCTCGCCTCTGATGAACATCGACGAGCGAGTGGACGCGACGGGGGCGCCCGTCACGCTGTCGACGGCATCTGCTTCGACCACGACGAGCGCGCCGCTCCCCTTGTCCTGCATGGATACCACCCGCGAGGTGACCTGTACGTCCCCGTCGACCGGTAGCAACCCGTCGATGTGGAACGACTGTTCGGCGTGGACCAGCATGGCGGGATCGAAGTTCCCCAGCTTACGTCCGGACGGGGCCTGTGTAGCCAGGACCGCGAACGTGGGGAGCACGCGTTGGTCGACCTGGGCCGAGTTCTCGGTGACGAACGGCAGCTCGTGCAGGGTGTGGTCCTGCCCGGCGCCGACGCCCACCGCGTACAGGAGGGCATCCTTGGATCCCCAGGTCCTCCGTGCCGGATCGCTCGGTACGCCGACAAGGGATTCGTCGAGCGGCATCAGCGCACTCCTTCGGGTATCGACCCGTTCATGCCCGCGTTCGGCGCGGCCTCGGCGACCAACCGAGGAATCACCTCGCCGAGTTCGCCTGGTTGCCACTTCGCGCCCTTGTCCTCGCTCGGTCCCGCATGCCAGCCTTCGGCGACGCTGATGTGGCCGCCTCGAACGTTGAACACTCGCCCGGTGATGCCACTCGACTGCTCGCTGCCCAACCAGACGACGAGGGGAGCGATGTTGTCCGCCGCGGACGGATCGAATTCACCGGGTGCGGGCTTCTCCCGTCGGGCATTTCCTCCGAGGTTCTCGGTCATGCGAGTGAGCGCCGCGGGTGCGATGGCATTGACGGTGACGCCGTACCGGGCCAGCTCCATCGAAGCGATGATCGACAAGCTGGCGATACCGGCCTTGGCCGCCCCGTAGTTGCCCTGCCCGACGTTCCCGTATATCCCGGACGACGACGAGGTGTTGATCACCCGAGCGTCCACTGCCGCGCCCGATTTGGACTGGCGCTTCCAGTACTGCGCGGCATGGTGGAGGGGCAGAAACGTTCCGCGCAGATGCACCCGGATGACGTCGTCCCACTCCGCCGCAGTCATGTTGGTCAACATTCGATCTCGCAGGATGCCTGCATTGTTGACGAGTACGTGGAGGTCACCGTATTCCTCGATGGTGTCGGTTATCAGCCGGCGAGCGCCTTCCTCGTCCGACACGTCGGAACCGTCGACGCGGGCGCGACCACCCTCGGCTCGAATCATCTCGACCACGTCGCCCGCCGGACCGTCCGCACTGCCGGTTCCGTCGACGTCGGCTCCGATGTCGTTGACGACGACAGTCGCCCCTTCACGCGCGAACTCGAGCGCATGCCCGCGGCCGATGCCACGTCCGGCCCCGGTGACGATCACTACTCTGCCTTCACAGATCCCTGTCATCGAAACTCCTCGTCCTTCTCGTCGTCTGTCGCCGTCCAGGTGATGAGTGCATCGAGCGCCTCGCAGTGCGAACCGTTCACCATCAGCGGATTGATCTCGAGCGCCTGCAGTCGGTCGCCTAGCCCGGCCGCGACGTCGGCGACCGTCTTGACCGTGCGAGCGAGCGCATCGAGGTCGACCGGGGTCGTGCCGCGTGCACCCTTCAGCAGGGTGATTCCGCGTAGGCCCTCGATGGCCTGACGAACGTCGTTCTCCGTTACCGGCAGCACCTTGACCGCGGCGTCCGCAAGTACTTCGACCCACACGCCGCCCAACCCGACGGCGAGCGTCAACCCCCACACCGGGTCCCTGACGACACCCACGAGCATCTCGATTCCGTCCATGCTGCGTTGGGGTTGGACGACGGTTGCGACGCCGCGGGAGCCCAGTTCGGTCAATGCCGACGTCACCGAGTCGAAAGCGTCGCGCACCGCGTCCGGACCGTGCAGGTTCAGCCGCACTCCGCCGATGTCGCTCTTGTGACCCAGACCGTCGGCCACGGCTTTGAGCACGACGGGATAACCGAACTCGGCTGCCGCGGTCACGGCCTCCTCCGCCGTCGACGCCAGCGTCGTCGGGACCACCGGAACTCCCTGCTCGGCAAGGAGTCTGCCTGCCGAATACTCGGTCCACATTCCCGTCGGTTCACGATCGAACGTCAGCGGCACGGGATCGACTGCCACGTCGGCGTTCTCGGCCGTCGTCGCCCGATGCAACGCTCCCCAGCGGACAGCGTTGCTCAGCGCAGTCATACCGTGTTCTATGCCGCCGAGCACATGCGGAAAGTCGACGGAGTTCGACACCGACCGGCCGTAATCCGTGACGTCGGTGAGAACAGTGCTGAGCACGACCGTCGGCACGGCCGTGGTGCGAATGTTCTTCGCGGACTCACCGTATGCGGTCAACGCCGCATCCGGGTCCGGACCGGGAACTCGCGGCAGTTCCGACAGGAGAACAGCGAAGTCGACGTCGTCGTCCTCGGCGACCACCGCGAGCGAGCGGCGCATCAACGTCCGGTCGATCACGACGTAACCGGTCACATCGAGCGGATTCTGCACGGTGGCGAAGTCCGGCACGATCTCGTGCAGCCTGTGAGTGGTGTCGGCCGAGAACGTCGGTAGTTGCAGTCCCTCGTCCTCGGCGCGATCGGCGATGATTTCCGAGGCCCCACCGGAGGGCGTGACGACCCCCATTCGCGGTCCGGGCAGTCCACCGCCGAGACTTGCCATCAGACCGGCCGTGAGGATGAGATCTTCCAACGACCTGACCCGAATGACGCCCATCTGCTCGAACGCGGCGTCGATGACGGAGTTGTCCCCGACGAGTGCCCCGGTGTGCGCGAGTGCAGCCCGCGCGCCCAGTGCGCTTCGGCCGATCTTCAGCGCGACGATGGGCTTGCCTGCGTGCAGGGCCCGGTGCGCTATCCGACGGAACTCGACCGGATCCCGTACCGATTCCAGGAACAACGCGATGACGGAGGTGGCCGGATCGTCGACGAGGTACTCCATCACGTCGGTCACGGACATCATCGACTCGTTGCCCATGGCGGTCAGGAAGCTCAAGCCGACGTTCCTGGTCTGCGCGAACTGTAGAACCGAGCTGGCCAATGCACCGCTCTGCAGGACGAACCCGACGGACCCGGTCAGGAGCGGGCGTCCGATGGGCAGACCGTAGGGAGTGATTCCCTCGGCCGCGTTGATGAAACCGTTCCCGTTCGGACCCAGCACCGTCAACCCGCTCGCCCGCGAGAACGCCACTATCTCGTCTTCGAGCGCCTTGCCTTCCTGACCCGTTTCGCCGAATCCCGACGTCAGGATCACTGCCGCGCGGACGCCCTGGTCGACGGCGTCGCGCAGCGTCGGCAGCACCACCGTCGTGGGAACCATGACGAAGACGAGGTCGACCACCTCCGGCAACTCTGCGAGCGCGGAGTAGGTCTTCTCGCCGTGCACGACGGCACTGCGGCGATTGACGAGGTACACGTTCCCCTCGAACTCGCTGTCCTTGATGTTTCGAAAGGTGTTGAGGGACCACGGCGACTTGTCCGTCGCCCCGATCAGCGCAATGGATCGGGGTTCGAAGAGCGCACGCAGGTCGATGCCTTCGATGGTCGGGTTGGTCATGTGACGAGTTCCTGTCTTCGACTGAGGCGTTCGATTACCAGCATCACCGGCGTCAGTGCCCGAAGCCGTCGGAATTGACATATCCCTTGATGAGATTCCGCGCGATCGTCCGGCGCTGAATCTCGTCCGTTCCTTCGAAGATTCGAAGCAACCTCAGTTCGCGATACCACCGTTCGATGGGGAGTTCCTTCGTGTATCCCATCCCGCCGTGGATCTGCAGCACTCGGTCGACGACGTTGTTGGCGGTGATCGACCCGTGAAGTTTGGCGACCGACGAGACATGCCGTGCATCGACGCCCTGCGCCACCGCCCACGCTGCGCGAAGCGTGAGCAGTTTCGTGGATTCGATCTCGACGTGCGAGTCTGCGATCTGCCACTGGATTGCCTGGTACTCGGCGATCGGGTGCCCCATCGACACTCGATTCTTCGAGTGCTCGATCGCCATCTGGAGAAGCCGTTCCGCCGAACCGATGGCACGGGCGGGGATCATGTACCGCCCCTGCCCGATCCAACTCATCGCAAGGTCGAATCCTTTGCCGACCTCGCCGAGGACGTTCGATTCCGGCACACGCACATCGACGAAGGACAATGCAGCCGGTCCCCACTGCCCCATCGTCGGGATAGGAGTGGACGTCCATCCCATGTCGCGATCGACGATGAAACACGTGACTCCCCCGTTCGCGCCCTTCTCCTTGTCGGTCACCGCGAACACCATGACGAAGTCGGCCTCGTTACCTCCGGTGATGAAGATCTTCTCACCGTTGATGATCCAGTCGGATCCGTCCTTGACCGCGCGGGTCTTGATGTTTCGTGCATCGGAGCCGGCGCCTGGCTCGGTTATCGCGAAACACGATCGCCGCTCACCTTCGATCGTCGGGATCAGATACCGCTGCTTTTGATCGTCGTTCGCGCCGTACAGAATGTTGTCGGCGGAACCACCGAACGAGAACGGCACGAAGGTCCTGCCTGCCTCCGCAGCGATGATGGCGCTCATCACCGGTCCGAGGTTCGCTCCGCCGTACTCCTCGGGTGTGTTGATCCCCCAGAATCCCGACTTCTTGGCCTTCGCGCGTAGCTCCTTCACGACGCCGTCCTCGAGGCCCGGCCTACCTTCGCGCTCGTTGCGCAGCACTTCGCTCTCGAGCGGAATGACCTCCTTCTCGAGGAATGCGCGCACCGACTTGCGCATCAATTCTTCTTCTTCGTTCAGGGCGAAATCGACCATGACCTGACTTCCCTTCCAGGAGTTCGGAGCTACGATTCGTAGGAGGATCGAATCTCATTCTAGAACTTCGATCTAGTGCGACCCTGAAGTATCCACGCCCGGTTTGTCAAGACCGAATCGCTCGATCGGGCCAAGCCTTGACACTGGATAGGTTTTAGAACATCCTTCTAGAAATCGCCCTGCAGCCCGGGGCGTGGCACATCGACGAAGTACCCGGCAGCTCAGGCTCGCAGTCGATCTGAACTTCCGAGAACACTTCCTCCCCAGCCCGGGGGAATGGCCACCTCTACGAAAAACGGAGGTTCCACATGTCGCGCAGATCGATTCTCGGTCGAGCCCTCGCGATCCTCACCGTGTGCGCCGTGTCGACGGCGTGCGCCGGTATCGACCAGCGGACATTCGACGCGAACGCGCTCGACCGCGACGCCACCGTCGTGTACGGACAGATCGTCGTCCCGAGCAGTCTCGATCCGCATCGCGGAGTTACTGAAAACGACCTACCGTTACTTGCCGTCATCTACGATCGGATCACCGACGTCGACACCGACGGCAACCCGGTACCCATGCTGGCCGAGAGTTGGGAGTTGGACGAGGAGAACGCTACTTTCACCCTGAAAATGCGTGCGGGAGCTACATTCTCGGACGGTACGCCGGTAGATGCTGCAGCCGTGAAGGTCAACATCGACCGAATCCTGAACGATCCCCAGACCACCATCAAGGGACAGATCGACAAGACGATCGGATCCGTCGATGTGGTCGACGATTCGACGGTCCGCTTCGACCTGGTGGGCCCGGGTGGAGCATTGCCGACGCTTCTGGCGTCACGACCCGGAATGCTCATCTCACCCGCGGCGCTCGGAAACACCGACCTGGATCAGAATCCGGTCGGCGCAGGCGCTTTCAGGATGACGAGCAGCATTCCCGGTACCGCTTACCACTTCGAGCGTCGCCCCGACTACTGGGACGACGACGCCTATCGGTACAGCAAGCTCACCTTTCTCATCCAACTCGACACCGCGACTCGCATGAACTCGCTCCAGGCGGGAGAGTCCACGATGACAGGAGTGGTGGGCCCGCAGAAGGAGGAAGCGAAGGCCGGCGGACTGCAGGTCTTCACCTCCGAGGGCGCGAGCACCAGCATGGCCCGGATCTCCCTGAACTCCGCCAGGAGCGAGTTCGGCAACAAACAGGTGCGACAAGCGATGAATCTGGCGATCGACCGCGCAGCCATCTCGCGAGTTCTGTACTCCGGTGACTGCATTCCCGGCGCCCAGCCGTACCCCGAAGGATACTTCGCGCACAGCGACGCACTGGACGACAGCGGCTGGTCCTCCTACGACCCCGACCGTGCCCGCGCTCTTCTCGACGACGCCGGACTGCCCGACGGATTCACCTTCACCGCAGCAGTGCCGAGCTTGTCCATCTACCAGAACAACGCCCAGGTGGTCCAGCAGAATCTGGCCGATGTCGGTATCGACATGCGGATCGAGGTGATGGACGCGACGCAGGCACGTGCCCGGTTCGTCACGGGCGAGGCGGATGCACTCGTCGGCCAGTACGGCGGAGGGACCGATCCCGGCCTCTACGCACAGTCGGCGTACCTCCCCGGTGGCGGTGACAATCCCGGCAGGCTCACTACCGACCGGATGGCGGAGCTGTACGACGCAACGGCCCGCTCCACCGACGTCGACGAGCGCAAATCCGCATACGAAGACCTTCTTGCCGAGGCATTCGACATGGGGCCGGCGCAGATCGTTCTCTGCCACTCGGTGGCATCGGTCGCCAGCCAGGGCAACATCGGAAACTACGTGTTCTACAAGACCGGTGGCACCGGTCTGCGGACCTTGGACGTAAGCAAGTGACATCCACCTTCGATCCGAACGAGGTGTTCCAATTGTGTTGATATTCATGATCAAACGACTACTCGCCGCCATTCCCGTGCTGATTCTCGTGACCGTTCTGAGCTTCTCGATGATTCACCTCATTCCCGGCGACGCCGCAGTGGTCGCGGCGGGCGAGAACGCCACGGCAGAACAGATCGCCGAGACCAGAGCTCAACTCGGCCTCGACCAGAACATCGTGGTGCAGTACTTCAGCTGGGTCGGCAACCTGATGTCCGGCGACTTCGGAACGTCACTGCTGAGCAGCCACAAGAACATCGACGCGATACTCGAAGCACTGCCCGTGACGCTGTCTCTCGCGTTCGTCGCCCTGTCCTGGTCGCTGGTCGTCGGTGTACTCGCGGGTGTCATGGCGGGGTTGCGCCGAGGGACGTGGATCGACCGCACACTGACCGGACTGACGACGTTGGGAATCTCCATGCCGAGCTTCTGGCTCGGCCTTCTGTTCGTCACTTTCTTCTCCCTGCAGTTGCGACTCTTCCCCGCGACCGGATACGCACCGCTCAGCGAAGGTGTGGTGGCATGGTTCTCCCACCTCGCGCTGCCGGCGTTCGCCTTGGGAACCGTCACCGCCGCGGAGATCGCACGACAGGCCCGCGCCGGCGTCATCGATGTGCTCGAACGGGACTACATCCGTACCGCCACGGCCAAAGGGCTGCCCAGGTGGAAGGTCATCGTCAAGCACACGTCCAAGAACGCTGCGGTTCCTGTCGTCACCGTGTTCGGGCTTCAGGCGGCTGCGCTCATCGGAGGCGCCGTCATCATCGAGCAGGTGTTCGGGATGCCCGGCCTCGGATCCGTGGCACTGAAGGCCATTCTCGAGCGCGACTTCCCGGTGATCCAAGCGTTCGTCGTCGTGATCACCCTGTTCGTGCTCGTCATCAACCTCGCCGTCGACATCTCGTACGCGTACTTCAACCCGAAAGCCAGGCAATCATGACGAGCACACCACTCTCCGCGCCCCTGAGCGGTGCACGACGGCGTCTCGGTTCGTCGGCCGGCACGAAATCGAGGCCCGCACCCCCGTCGCCGGGCAGGATCTTCGTCCGTCGAATCCTGCGTTCGCGTACGAACGTCGTCTGCCTGACGTTCCTCGGCCTTCTCGGTGTGATCGCCGTGGCAGCGCCCTGGATCGCCCCGTACGACCCGGCTTATCAGAAGTTGGCTTCGGCATTCCTGCCGCTGTTCTCCGACGGTCACATTCTCGGGACGGATCAATTGGGACGCGACACCTTGAGTCGGCTCATCTACGCAACCCAGATCTCGCTGGTCGCTCCGCTCATCGCCGTCGGGTTCGCCGCCGCCACCGGCCTGCCCCTCGGGCTGCTCGCGGGCTACCTCGGCGGAAAGTTCGATTGGATCACCGGCCGCATCGCCGACGCGCTCATCGCTCTTCCCGCACTGGTCCTCGCACTGGCCATCATTGCCATCTTCGGTCCAGGCCTGGTCAACGCGATGCTCGCGGTCGGCGCCGCATCGGCGCCCCGACTGTTCCGTGTGGTGCGTGGTTCCACCATCAACGTACGCGAGGAAACCTACATCGAGGCGAGCAAGGTCGTCGGATGCTCCACTCCTCGAACGGTTCTGATGCACGTACTGCCGAACGTCAGGAGCCCGCTGCTGGTTCAGATCACGCTGATGCTCTCGCTGGCGTTGCTCGCGGAAGCCGGCCTGAGCTTCCTCGGCCTCGGCGTTCAACCGCCGACTGCAAGTTGGGGTTCCATGCTGCGTAGCGCATTCGACAACCGCTTTCAAAGCCCATGGATGGTTGTTCCCCCCGGTCTCGCGATCATGCTCACCATCTTGTCCCTGAACATGCTCGGCGACGGGATCCGCGATGCCGTCGGCCAGGAACGGAGGAAGTCATGACCTCTTCCCACACGCTACGAAAGCCCGAACGGACCGGCCACGGGTTGCTCAGCATCCGAGACCTCCAGGTGGAGTTCAGAACGGACTCCGGGTGGACGCCCGTCGTCACCGGAGCTCAGCTCGATCTGGAGCCGGGCGGTACGCGGGCGCTCGTCGGCGAATCAGGCTCCGGCAAGACGGTCACCGCGTTGTCGGTGCTCGGACTGCTCCCCAAGCACAACAGCCGGATCACCGGCGGAACAATCGAATTCGACGGTACCGACCTGCTGGGCAAGACCGAATCTCAGATGCGCCGCATCAGGGGCCGCGAGATCGCGATGATCTTCCAGGAGCCGATGACGAGCCTCAACCCCGTCTTCACCGTCGGCGAACAGATCGCCGAGACAGTGCGCGCGCACATGGGCAGATCACGCAAACAGGCATGGGCACGAGCAGTCGAGGTTCTGGACCTCGTCGGCATCCCCGCTGCCGCACGCCGTGCGAAGGACTATCCGCACAGCTTCAGCGGCGGCATGCGTCAACGGGCCATGATAGCGATGTCCATCGCCTGCGATCCCAAACTCCTGATCGCCGACGAGCCGACGACTGCGCTGGACGTCACGGTCCAGGCCGGCGTACTCCAGCTTCTCCGACGGCTGCAGGCCGACCTCGGTACAGCGGTGCTGTTGGTCACGCACGACCTCGGCGTGGTGGCGGACTTCTGCGACGAGGTGACCGTGATGTACGCGGGTGAACCCGTGGAAACCGGTCACGCGGACGAGGTGTTCGACGAACCACTGCATCCCTACACCGCGGGACTGTTGGCGTCTCTGCCGCAGCGAATCAAACCCGGCGACGACCTCGTTGCCATTCCCGGCATGGTGCCGCGCCCGGAGAACATGCCCGTCGGATGCCGCTTCGCTCCTCGCTGCAGCCATTCTCGGGCAGGAACATGCGACAGCAAGCATCCGGAGTCGATCGAGATCCGCGACGGAAGAAGCACACGGTGCGTGCGGGTCGTCGACGGCGAGATCGGAGACCTCCTGCCTGCACTTCCTATCGAAGCCGTCCCGGCGGCCACCGCCATCGACCCCGGCGATCTGGAGGAGATCCGATGACCGCACCCGAGAAGCAGGTCCTCCTGGACGTGCGAAACCTGTCCAAGTCGTTCGTTCGTTCGCGGGACGTCTTCGGCCGGCCACGCGAGACGGTCCAGGCCGTGCGCAACATCAGCGTCAGCGTTCGGACCGGTGAGACACTCGGCATCGTCGGCGAATCGGGATCCGGCAAATCCACACTCGGTAGGTCGATCCTGCGCTTGGAAGAACCCGAACAGGGCGAAGTGCTCTACCAGGGTGAGAACCTTCTCGACCTCCGACGCGGAGCACTACGTCGCAAGCGTCGAGAACTGCAGATGATCTTCCAGGACCCGTATGCGTCGCTGGACCCGACCAAGACCGTCGGCAATGCGATCGCGGAGCCCATGCGCATCTTCGATCGGCGCAGCCGGTCCGACTACGAGGACCGAGTCGCGTCGTTGCTGACCAAGGTCGGCCTCCGAACCGAGTTCGCCGCTCGCTATCCGGGCGAGATGTCCGGCGGCCAGAGGCAACGCGTCGCGATCGCCCGCGCGCTCGCGCTCGACCCCAAGATCATCGTCGCGGACGAGGCAGTGTCGGCGCTGGACGTGTCCACGCAGTCCGAGGTGATCAACCTGCTCGTGCACCTCACCAAGGAATTCGAACTGACCTGCCTGTTCATCTCGCACAACCTCGGCGTGGTCCGCCACATCAGCGACCGAATCGCCGTGATGTATCTGGGCCGAATCGTCGAGATCGGTACCGCCGCACAGGTGTACGAGTCACCACGACATCCGTACACCTACGCGTTGCTCTCGGCGATTCCCGTACCCGATCCCGCGATCCAACGTGCCCGCCCGAAAACGGTCCTCGACGGTGACGCACCCGATCCCGCACACCCGCCCGCGGGGTGCGCGTTCGCATCGCGATGCCCGCACGCACGAAAGATCTGCACGACAGACGAACCGGCACTCGAGACCCGTGACAACGGATCCCGATCCGCCTGCCATTTCGCCGATGAAGTGCGCTCCAGCCTGGCGGCACCGTCGCTCACCGGCTGACCCGGCATCTGTTACCCACGAGGGCCCCTGTTCCGCCGTTCGGGCGGAGCAGGGGCTCTCGTGGTTTCCCACCGCCCCCGGCTCCGATGACTCCATCTGTACCTGCCGATGCAGGTGAGCTGGAGCGGAACGGGACCAATTCACCCGCTGAGGATGATGATCTTGTTCGGTGCTGCCTGAGACCATTCGGGGACCTTCTGCCGAATGGAGCACCGAATCGTGGATTCCTTCTGGGATTTTCTGTGGTTGATCGTCGTCAGCTTTGCCTTCGTCGCCTACCTGATGGTGCTGTTCTCGATCATCGGCGACCTGTTCCGCGACCACAAGAGCTCCGGATGGGCCAAGGCTGTGTGGGTGCTGTTCCTCATCATCGCGCCGTTCCTGACCGCTCTCGTCTACATCATCGTCAAGGGCGGCGACATGACCAAGCGTCAGGTGCGGGCCCTCCAGCACGCCAAGGACGAGCAGGAGCAGTACATCAAGCAGGTCGCGGGGCGCACCTCTGCCGAGGAAATCGCGCACGCGAAGGAACTCCTGGATGCCGGCACTATCACCGAGGAGGAATTCGCGCAGCTCAAAGCCAAAGCCCTCACGTGAGCGTTCGCCTGCTTTCGGGTCGCTCCGCTCCTGCCGCCCCTGCTATACGTTTCTACTCACAGCGGCGGCTTCCTTCTCGAATGCATCCACTGTCGCGGCGATGGCCGGCAGCGTCGTCGCATTCGGCCTCGTCGCGAGTTCGTAGATCCTGCCCGCACGCACACCTGCCAGCGGTCGGGTGATCACACCCGGGTGCCCGACGGCGTAGCGCGGCATCAGTGCGACTCCGTGGCCTCGGGCAACGAGTTCCTCGGTGACCCGGAAGTCGTTGATGCGCTGAATCACTCGTGGCCGAACGCCCGTGGCAGCGGCGACCGACAGCAACACGTCGTCCACCGGGAACCCGTCGCGGACGCTGATCCACTCCTCGTCCACGAGCCGGCGCACGTCGACGGACTCCTCGGAGGCCAATCGATGTGTCAGGGGTAGAAGTAGATCGATGGGCTCTCGCATCAGCGTTCGCACTTCGAGGCGGGGCGCGGCCGTGGCGGGTGCACTGTCGTCGCGATGGGTCAGTACGACGTCGTAGTCGGCCAGCAGCGCAGGCACCGACGATGCAGGAACGTCCTCGTCGCGTGCATCGACCTGTGTTCCGCTGTCGTGCAACCGATTCAGCACACCCGGCAGCAGCAGCCCAGCACCCGAGGGAAACAACGCCACGCGCACGCGTCCCCGCGGCGATGCACCGTACGACGCCATCTCCGCGCTCGCCCGGTCCAGTGCGCCGAGCACCTCGTCGGCCCGCAGAACCAGTGCGGCACCCGCATCCGTGAGTCGGAGGCGTCGACCGTCGGGCTCGAGGAGCGGCACACCGGCCTCGCGAGCAAGGATCTTCAGTTGCTGCGACACCGCGGACGGGGTCATCGACAGGGCGTCGGCCACTGCCCCGGCCGTCCCTCGATCGGCGAACTCCCGGAGTATCCGCAACCGCTCCACGTTCATGTAGGGAATCTTAACTGTCAGTGCTGAATAATTCGATTGTGCTGATGCATTGAACTCCGCCACCATGGACCCGTGCCCACTCGTGACCGCCTCCTCGGAGTGACCGTGGCCGTGCTCTGGGGCTTGAACTTTCTCGCCATCCGCATCGGCCTCGACCATTTCCCACCGTTCTTCTTCGCTGCACTCCGGTTCCTGGTCATCGCCGTACCGGTGATCCTGTTCGTCCGCCGCCCGGACGTCCCCGTGAAGTGGCTCCTGCTCTACGGATTCGGGTTCGGCTTCCTTCAGTTCGCGTTCCTGTTCGCCGCGATGAACGCCGGAATGCCGACAGGCCTTGCCTCCCTGGTGCTGCAGTCCTCCGCACCGTTCACGATCATCCTCGGTGCTCTGCTGTTGCGCGAGAAGGTCAGCAGGCGTCAGATTCTGGGCATCACCGTCGCCGTCGCCGGAATGTGCCTCATCGGGTACGACCGCGCCCAAGCCGCGTCCCTGATACCCGTCGTACTCACTCTTCTCGCCGGGCTCGGATGGGCGTTCGGCAACCTCGGCAACCGCCTCGCCCGCGGGGAAGAACCGATGCGCTCGATGCTGTGGATGTGCGTCGTTCCACCGATCCCGATGCTCGCCCTCTCCACTGTGGTCGAAGGTCCGACCACCGGATGGCACGCTCTCGCCACCGCGTTCAGCTGGGACGGTTGGCCTGCGCTCGCCGGACTCGCCTACATCGTGCTGCTGGGGACGATCGCCGGATCCGGATTGTGGACGGTCCTGATCAGCCGCCACCCTGCAGGCGTCGTCGCACCGTTCTCACTGATGGTCCCCGTCGTCGGCATCGCGGGCGCCTGGATCTTCCTCGACGAGACCCCCAGCGTCCTGTCGATGGTGGGAGCAGCCGTCGTCATCGCCGGGTGCCTCGGCGGAATGTCGACCAGGCGAAGGACACGGACCGCCGCGACCACCGTGGAACCCTTACGCGTGTGAGACGTGGTGGGCCTCACAACCGCGCCGAGGGGGCCGCGCCACCGTCGACGCCGACGAGAATCCACCGGCAGGTTTGTGCCAGACTCGGCGCATGGTTCGAGCAGACGAGCGCAGAGCGGCTATCGGAGCGCGCGGCCGGCTGGCACTCCGGGCAGCCGAGGCTGCAACGTGGGCGTCACGCAAGGCAGGACGCGGCAAAGGGTCGATGATCGGCGGGCTCGTCGCCCTCAAGATCGACCCGGACATTCTGACCGGACTCGGGTCCGGGCGTCGCACCGTCGTCGTCACGGGAACGAACGGAAAATCGACGACGACGCGGATGACCGCCGCCGCGCTGGGGACGCTCGGCGACGTGGCGACTCAAGCCGACGGCGCCAACATGGACGCAGGAATCGTCGCTGCACTGCACGCACATTTCGATGCCCCGCTCGCAGCCCTCGAGGTGGACGAACTGCACGTCCCGCACGTCTGCGACGCCGTATCTCCCGCCGCGGTGGTACTTCTCAATCTCAGCCGCGACCAACTCGATCGCGTCGGCGAGATCAACATGATCGAACGCAAACTGCGTGCGGGTCTCGCACGACACCCGGAAACCGTCGTGATCGCCAACTGCGACGACGTGTTGGTCACTTCGGCTGCGTTCGACGCCCCGAACGTCGTGTGGGTCGCCGCCGGAGGCGGCTGGGCGGGCGACTCGGTGTCGTGGCCCCGCACCGGAGAACCGATCATCCGAGACGGCGAACACTGGTACTCGACCGGAAGCGACTTCGCCCGACCCACACCGGATTGGTGGCTCGACGAGAACAACCTGTACGGCCCCGACGGCCTCGTCGTACCGATGTCGTTGTCCCTTCCCGGAAAAGCCAACCGAGGCAACGCAGCTCAGGCCGTCGCTGCAGCAGTGACGCTGGGCGCGGATCCCCAGGACGCAGTGGCCGCCGCGTCGGGAGTCGACGAAGTGGCCGGTCGCTACTCCACGGTCCAGTACGGATCTCATTCCGTCCGAATGCTTCTCGCGAAGAACCCAGCAGGCTGGCAGGAGGCACTGTCGATGATCGACCCGACCGTCGACGGACTCGTCATCGCCGTCAACGGGCAGGTTCCGGACGGCGAGGACCTGTCCTGGCTGTGGGACGTGCGGTTCGAACACTTCGAGAACGTTGCCGTCGTCGCATCGGGGGAGCGCGCAACCGATCTCGGCGTGCGCCTGCTGTACGCGGGGTCGAAGCACACCACCGTCGCAGATCCGCTGAAGGCCATCGCATCCTGCCCACCAGGGCGAGTCGAGGTGCTGGCCAACTACACCGCGTTCCGCGACCTCGGGCGCGCACTCGCACGGGAGCACGGCAATGTCTGAATCCACCGTCCGCATAGGCCTGGTACTCCCCGATGTCATGGGGACGTACGGCGACAACGGAAACGCTTTGATCCTGCGGCAACGGCTCAGGATGCGGGACATCGACGCCGAGATCGTCCAGGTCACCCTGGGCGATCCCGTTCCCGAGTCGCTGGACGTCTACACCCTGGGCGGCGCCGAGGATTCCGCTCAGCGCCTCGCGACGCGGCATTTGACGCAGTACCCCGGCCTGCAGAACGCCGCGGCGCGCGGGGTCCCGGTGCTCGCGATCTGCGCCGCCATCCAGGTACTCGGTCACTGGTACGAGACCTCGTCCGGCGAAAAGGTCGACGGCATATCCCTGTTCGACGTCACGACGGCACCCCAGGAAACACGATCCATCGGTGAAGTCATCACCGAACCCGTCGTCACCGGTCTCACCGAGAAGCTCTCCGGATTCGAAAACCACCGTGGTGGAACAACTCTGGGACCCGATGCAAGTCCACTGGCGACGGTCACCCACGGCGTCGGCAACGGCGTCGGCGACGGCCGCGAAGGCGTCGTACAGGGGTCCGTGATCGGGACCTACATGCACGGTCCGGTCCTCGCCCGAAACCCCCAACTGGCCGATTACCTGCTCGAGCGGGCGACCGGGACCATCCTGGCCCCCCTCGATCTGGCGGAGGTCACACAGTTGCGTCGGGAGCGGCTCCGCCGCACGTGAGCAGAACGGAGCCTGCGGAGTGACGCGCAGGCTCCGCTCCACTCACGTGTCGCGGAGCGACCTCCTACCGGTCAGCGCCCTGCCCAGAGTCAATTCGTCGGCGAATTCCAGGTCCCCACCCATGGGGAGACCCGAGGCCAGCCGGCTGATGGCCAGACCGGGGAAATCGCGCATCATGCGCGCCAGGTAGGTCGCCGTCGCCTCTCCTTCGGTGTTGGGGTCGGTGGCGATGATCACCTCGGAGACGTCCACGCCGTCGTCCTGATTTCCGATGCGCACCAGAAGTTCTCGGATCCTGAGCTGGTCCGGACCGATGCCGTTGAGTGGATCGAGCGCACCGCCGAGGACATGGTATCGGCCCTTGAATTCGCGCGTACGCTCCACGGCCTGAACGTCTTTCGGCTCTTCGACGACGCAGATAATCGACCGATCCCGCCGCGGGTCGGCACAGATACGACACAGTTCCTTGTCCGAGACGGTGCCGCACACGGTGCAGAACTGAACTCCGTCACGTACACGCGCCAACGCTTTGATCAGCCGGTCCACCTCGGGCGGTTCGACGCCGAGGAGGTGAAAAGCTATCCGCTGAGCGCTCTTCGGCCCGACGCCGGGCATTTTGCCGAGCTCGTCGATCAGATCCTGTACAGGACCTTCGTACACCTCAGAATCCAGGTAGGCCGAGCGACCCACCGCCGAGGCCACCCGCCAGAGGGCCGAGCTTCTCCGCTGCGACCGCGGACGCCGACTTCGACGCGTCGGCGATGGCTCCGATGACGAGGTCCTGCAGCGTTTCGACGTCCTCCGGGTCGACGATCTTGGGGTCGATCACCAAGCCGACGAGTTCGCCGGTTCCCTTCACCGTCGCGGTGACGAGCCCGCCGCCCGCCTGACCGGTCACTTCTGCGTCGGCGATCTCCGCCTGGGCCGCCATCAACTGCTGCTGCATCTGCTGGGCCTGCTGCATGATCGAGGCGATGTCTGGCTGCTCACCGGGTTGCACAGTGATGTCCTCTCGGTTCGGGTACGTCACCTACGAGAGTAGTAGCCGAACACGCGGACGTGATCGTCCGCCAGCCCAGCGGCCAGACACGCGGCTCGGATCTCGTCCATCCGACCGGACTCGCCGGTTCCCCACACCGTGACCGAGCTGTCCAGCCTCATCCGCCTCGCGGCGGTGACCAGCGGGTCGAATCCGAGTTCGGTGTGGAAACTCATCACGCTGACACCGTCCACGTCGGGCAGGTCGGCGACATCCTCCGGCCGAGGGGTGTCCACCCACAGCGTGCCGAGCGTTCCTGCGGGCCACGAGCGAAGAACGGCGCGGGCGGCGGGGATGGACGGTTCGTCGACGAACATGTGCACACGTCGACCGTCGCCGAAACGAGGTCCGAATCCAGCGCCTATCGGCGCGATTCGCGTGCGCGTGCCGACCTCGACCGAATCCAGCCACCGCGACATCATCGTGCTCTCGTGCGACGGCGTGTACTCGATGTCGACGATGCCGTGCGCCGCGTCGAACCGTCGGACACGAAAATCCCGCTCGTCGACGCCGGGGAATCGCAACTGTTCGGCTATCGCGTCCTCGTCCCAATCACGCTGGTAGCTCCCGGCCGACAGAAGCGACGTCATTCGCATCGTGCCTGGTCGTGGCCTGCCGATCGCCAACGTGTGCATCGTCGGCACCGCGGCGTCGATGACGCCGTGCGGATACTCCACAGCCCGCTCCCTTCACCCCGACCGTGACTTGAGTAAGGCTAAACTTTGCTCGAAGTTTGCCACACGTCGGCCCCTGTCGACACGTGAACACGCCTTAAGCTGCAGATATGCAAGAGTCTCGACCCAGCCGTCGCCGCGTGACCCTCGAAAAATTGATCGAGACGGGCATCTCGCTGACGTTGCCGAACCTGACCGTCAAGGCATTGGCGGAAGAATTGGGTGTCAGCATCGTCGCCGTGTACAACAACATCGACAGCCTGGATGCACTCAGAACCGCGGTGGCGGAAGAGATCCTCGCTCGATGGGAGTTCCCCATCCCTGACGCGGACGCCACGCTCGAGGAATCGCTGATGGACCTCAGCCTGCGTTTGCGCTCCCTGGTCCACCGTAATCCAGGTATCGCTCGGTATCTCCTCGACATCGGGACGTCATCGCCGGGCGCGCTGGCGCGGATCGACGAGGTGCAGATGGAATATTCGACGTTGTACGAGCTGACGCCCAAGCAAGCGAACTTCATCGTGACGGTGGTCGCGGAGCACGCGGTGGCGTTGTCGGAGATGGTGCACGTCGAGGGACGTGAGCGGGAGGACGACGCGGCAGTCCTCGCGAGGTCGGATCTGAAGCTGATTCCGCGCACCATCGACGGAAAGAAGCGTGACGACGACTCGAACTACGAGTGGTCGATGCGCGCCCTCATCATGGGCGCATCGGTCGTCATCGACCACCCGCGGTTCTCGACCTACTAGCGGACCTCGCGCTCGAGATTGGCCAAAGTCTGTGCCTGGATCTTCTTCAGACCGAGCGGCGCGAAGGTCTTCTCGAAGAAGCCACCGATGCCACCGGCGCCTTTCCACTCGGTCGTGGTGGTGACCTCGCTGCCAGCTCCCGACGGGGCAACGGTCCAGGTGGTGACCATCGAGGAGTTGGCGTCGCGTTCGACGATGGTGGAGCCGTCGACCGCGACGGTCGCCTTCACGTTGCGCGACCGCTTCGAGGTGGCCTGCAGTGTCCACTGCGCGACGGTGCCGTTGCCCTGACCGCCCTCGACGACGGTGTAGTCGAGGTACTGCTCGGGGAGGATCCGCGGGCGTACCGTCTCGTAGTCGACGAGTGCCGCCAACACCTGCTCGGGTGCCTGAGCGATGGTGATGGAACTGCTGGCGCTTACCTGTGCCACGTGGTGTCTCCTCGGGTCGACGCGAATTGTGAGTCCTGGCGCTCCATCCTGCCCTTCCCGATGACCCGGACGGGAACAGGATGTCAGTGTGTGTGACAGGGTTCACCGGGATTTATTTAGCTGCACAAACGACATGCATGCTGCATACATTTGTCCGTAATGCCTCGTTCGACGACAACATTTACGTGAAATTTCGCAGTCGAGGCCGCATACTCGGTGGCTCCGCGGCACGCCTGGATATAGCGTCTTCATGTGCCATCTGCGATTGCTCTTCCCCGACGTAGGCCCGCCCCGCGAGAAAGCGGATTCGCCGCACATCGTGCCGGCGTGGAACTGCTGCTCGAGAGTTACCGCGCCATCCCCGCTTCCGCAACCGTGCGCCTGGCGAAGAAGACCTCGAACCTCTTCCGCGCCCGCGCGGCATCGACGGCCCCCGGCCTCGACGTATCGGGCCTGACGAGCGTCATCACGGTCAACCCACAGGACCGGACGGCCGACGTCGCCGGAATGTGCACGTACGAGGACCTCGTCGCCGCGACGCTTCCGTACGGTCTGGCACCGTTCGTCGTACCGCAGCTCAAGACCATCACCCTCGGTGGCGCGGTCACCGGCCTCGGCATCGAGAGCACGTCGTTCCGTAACGGGCTGCCTCACGAATCGGTCCTGGAGATCGACATCCTCACCGGCAGCGGGACCGTCGTCACCGCCACTCCCGACGGCGAGAATTCCGACCTGTTCTGGGGTTTCCCCAACTCCTACGGAACGCTCGGATACTCGACCCGCCTGAAAATCCAGCTCGAGCCCGTGCTGCCGTACGTGGAGTTGCGCCACCTCCGTTTCCACGACCTCGACGTCATGCAGGCCACGATGGACGACATCGTGCGGGACCGCTCCTACGAGGGCATCGGAGTGCAGTACCTCGACGGCGTCGTGTTCACGCCGGAGGAGAGTTACCTGACCCTCGGCGTCCAGACTTCCGCTCCCGGTCCGGTCAGCGAGTACCACGCCGGGTCCGAGATCTACTACCGTTCGATACAGCAGAAGACCACCGACCGCCTGACCATCGCCGATTACCTGTGGCGTTGGGACACCGACTGGTTCTGGTGCTCCCGTGCGTTCGGAACTCAGAACCCCAGGATCAGGCGTTTCTGGCCCAAGAAGTACCGCCGGTCCAGCTTCTACTGGAAATTGATCGCGCTCGACCGTAAGTACGACATCGCCGATCGACTCGAAGCCCGCAAGGGAAACCCGCCGCGCGAACGGGTGGTTCAGGACATCGAGGTCCCGATCGAGAACACGGCCTCGTTCCTGCGGTGGTTCCTGAAGGAAATCCCCATCGAGCCACTGTGGTTGTGCCCGTTGCGACTTCGCGAGCCGGCCCCTCCCGGCGCCGACGCTGCGCGCCCGTGGCCCCTCTACCCCCTCGAACCGAAACGAACCTACGTCAACGTCGGCTTCTGGTCCTCGGTCCCCATCGTCCCCGGTGAGCCCGACGGTGCGGCCAACCGCGCCATCGAGAAGAAGGTCACCGATTTCGACGGCCACAAGTCGCTCTACTCCGATGCGTTCTACTCCGAAGCCGAGTTCTCCGAGCTCTACGGCGGCGAGAGGCTCGCAGAACTGAAGAAACGATACGACCCCGATTCCCGATTGCTGGATCTGTATTCGAAGGCGGTGCAAGGAAAATGACAACGTTCAAGGAACCCACGGCGCAGGACGCGCACCGAGCGAACAAGCTTACCATCTCTCAGATCCTCGAGCTTCTGTCCGACGGAAACATCCCACTGCGCTTCACCGCGTACGACGGAAGCGCCGCAGGCCCCGAGGACGCGACCCTCGGCCTCAACCTCAAGAGTCCCCGCGGAACCACCTACCTGGCAACAGCTCCCGGCGACCTCGGAATGGCACGCGCCTACGTCTCCGGTGACCTCGAAGCCGTCGGCGTCCATCCCGGAGACCCGTACGACATCCTCCGCGTCATGGGCGACGAACTGCATTTCCGGCGCCCCGGCGCGCTGACCCTGGCGTCGATCACTCGCTCGCTCGGCTGGGATCTGTTGCGACCCATCGCACCTCCTCCGCAGGAAGTGGTGCCGAGGTGGCGTCGAATCGCCGAAGGCCTTCGCCACTCGAAGACGCGCGACGCCGACTCGATCTCCCACCACTACGACGTGTCGAACACGTTCTACGAGTACGTCCTCGGGCCGTCGATGACGTACACCTGCGCCGCGTACACCTCGGAGGACGATTCGCTCGAGGCCGCGCAGGAGAACAAGTACCGACTCGTGTTCGAGAAGCTCGGCCTGAAGGAAGGCGACCGACTGCTCGACATCGGTTGCGGCTGGGGCGGAATGGTGCGATACGCCGCACGCCGTGGCGTCAAGACCATCGGCGCGACGTTGTCGAAGGAACAGGCGGCATGGGCGCAGAAGGCGATTGCCGAGGAAGGACTGTCCGACCTCGCGGAGGTTCGCTTCTCCGACTACCGCGACATTCCGGAATCGAACTTCGACGCGGTGTCCTCGATCGGCCTGACCGAACACATCGGCGTGCAGAACTACCCGGCGTACTTCGAAGCGATCAAGTCGAAACTGCGCGTCGGCGGCCGGGTGTTGAACCACTGCATCACCCGCCCGGACAACCGGAGTCACGCCCGCGCCGGATCCTTCATCGACCGATACGTCTTCCCCGACGGTGAACTGACCGGCTCCGGCCGCATCATCACCGAAATGCAGGACGTGGGCCTCGAGGTCCGGCACGAGGAGAACCTACGTGAGCACTACGCGCTGACCCTGAAGGCGTGGTGCAAGAACCTGGTGGACAACTGGGATGCCTGCGTCGCCGAAGCCGGCGAGGGAACCGCACGCGTATGGGGCCTGTACATGGCCGGCTCACGTCTCGGCTTCGAGCGCAATGTCGTTCAGCTGCACCAGGTCCTCGGCGTCAAGCTCGGACCGAAGGGCGCTGCCGACGTACCCCTGCGCCCCTGGTGGGAGGGCTAACCGTGGTAGTGCCTCGGATCGCCCGCGGCGCTGGCCGGCGGTAGGTTGCGCGCCGGAGTCTGCACCAGCGGACTGTCCGGCGCGATCCGCCCGGTTGCCCGGTCCCATCCGGCCCTGGCCCGCGGATGCATGCGGCGCCTGCGCGGAACCAGCGAGAACGCCGCATTCACTCCCCGCCCCACCAACTCGAACAACTTCTCGTCACGGTCGTTCCACGTATAGCCCAAGAGCTGACGCACCGGCTCGTCGTACATTCCCACCGTCATCCACACGACACCGCGTGCGATCGGCACCCGCATGACCGCCCACACTGCGTCGGGGATCCAGGTCGCAAGGGGCGGCTGCTCGATCTGCGACAGATCGAGTACTCCTCGGGTTGCCCTGTTGTCCTCGAGAACCTCGGTGCACATGCGCTTCCAGTAGAGCTGAAAGTCCTCCCAGGTCTCCGGCACAGGTTTCATGCTCATGCCGTACAGCCGGTACCACTGAACGTGTTCGGTGAAAAGTTGCCGCTTCTGGTCCTCGCTGACCCCGCCCATGAAGTGCTGGGCAGTCAGGACAGTGCCCATGAAGAACGTCGCATGCGCCCAGTAGAACGTCTCCGGGTCGAGTGCGTGGTACCGCCTGCCCTGTGAGTCGATGCCCTTGATGTCGGTGTGGTAGCCGCGCACCTGCAGCGCGGTCTGTTCCGCCCGGTCGCCGTCGAACACCACGCCGCCGATGGGGTAGAGCGATCGGTAGAGCCGCTCCCACCGTTCGTCGAAGAACTTGGAGTGTTGCTCGACGCCAGCCCCGAGACCCGGGTGCATGTTCTGCATCGACCCCGCCCAGACGCCTTGGAGCAGGCCCCGCCAGTCCCCGAAGTACTTCCAGGTGAGTGAGTCAGGTCCGAGCGGCTCATTCTGACTACGCATGTTGTCAGCTTATGATTGACAACATGCGTAGTCAATCCCTCGCGGACAGGCAGTACCAGCGCTATCACGCCCTGCTCGACGCAGGGATCGAGATGCTGGGAGACCCGAAGGCTCCGTCGGTCACCGTCCGGGCGGTCTGCCGCACGGCGGGACTCACCGAGCGGTACTTCTACGAGAGCTTCACCGACCGCGACACGTTCATCCGCGCGGTGTACGGCCACGTCGGCGAGCTCGCGCGCGCCGCCATCGCCGGCGCGGTACCAGCCACCAGTCCGGAGGCCCCGGTGCGCGCGTTCGTCGAACTGGTCCTCGACCAGCCCAGCGTCGGTCGCGTCCTGCTGCTGGCACCGATGTCCGAGTCCGCCATCAGCGGCAGCGGCCTCGCGCTCGCACCGACGTTCGTCTCCCTGGTCGAAGCGCAGCTGAAGGGACTCTCCGAGGACGACAGGCATCTGGTTGCCGTGGGTGTCGTCGGCGCGCTCACCGCACTGTTCGTCGGATACCTGGACGGGACCGTCCGCACACCGCGAGAGAAGTTCGTAGCCCATTGCGTCCGACTGGTTTCCGACGCTTCCACCCTCGTGCCATGATCGACCCGACCGCACCACCGACGCACATGCCCCAGGAGTGAAGATGTCCGATCTCGATCAGTCGTTCCAGCAAGCTCAAGTCGACGTCAAGACCCTCACCTCCAAGCCGAGCAACGACGACCTGCTGAGCCTGTATTCGTTGTACAAGCAAGGTTCGAACGGCGACGTCACGGGTAAGCGTCCGGGAAGACTGGACATGGTGAACCGCGCCAAGTATGACGCCTGGGCGAAGCTCGAGGGCACCAGCCAGGATTCGGCGAAGCAGTCCTACGTCGACCTGGTCGGAAAGCTTCTCGGCTGACCCGGCGGGCGTCGCGGTCACCGGCGAGGAAAGGGACCGCGTGCGCGACTACGACGAAGCCGACCTGAAGATCGACAAGCCCAAGACACACGCGGCCGGACCCGTCGCCGTTGCGGTGTCGATGAAACGCGCACTCGGACACATGGGGCCGGTGCGCACCGCCAAGACCCTCCTCGACCTCAATCAGGCCGAGGGCTTCGACTGCATGAGCTGCGCGTGGCCGGACCCTGATCCCGGCCACCGCCACGCGGCAGAGTTCTGCGAGAACGGCGCGAAAGCAGTTGCCGAAGAGGCGACGACGACCCGCGCGACGCCAGAGTTCTTCGCGGCCCACAGTATCGCCGAGCTCGACTCCAAGAGCGAACACTGGCTCGGCCAGCAAGGTCGCATCACCCACCCGATGGTCAAACTTCCCGGCGGGCGGTTCTACGAGCCGATCGACTGGGACGACGCGTTCCGACTCATCGGCGAGCAACTCAGGTCCCTGAACTCCCCCGACGAGGCGATCTTCTACACCTCGGGCCGCGCGTCGAACGAATCCGCCTTCGTGTACCAGCTTTTCGCCCGTGCGTTCGGCACCAACAACCTGCCCGACTGTTCCAACATGTGCCACGAGTCGACGTCGATCGCTCTGCAGGAGACCATCGGTATCGGCAAGGCCAGCGTCACCCTCCAGGACGTGTACGACGCCGAGCTGATCGTCCTCGCAGGCCAGAACCCCGGCACCAACCATCCACGCATGCTGTCCGCGCTGGAGAAGGCGAAGCAGAACGGCGCCAAGATTCTGTCGATCAACCCGTTGCGCGAAGCCGGACTGGTCAACTTCAAGAATCCACAGACGCCCCGCGGGATGGTCGGGCCGGGAACGGACCTGTCCGACTTCCACCTCCCCATTCGTGTGAACGGTGACCTCGCACTGTTCCAGGCCATCGGGTCGCTGCTCGTCGAGTGGGACGCGATCGACCACGCCTTCGTCGAGCAGTACACCACCGGCTTCGAATCCTGGCGCGACAACGTCACCGCCGTCGACTGGGACGTCGTGACCGCGTCGACGGGCCTGTCCCGACACCAGATCACCGAGGCCGCGCAGATGCTGCGCGACTCGAAGGCCACCGTCTTCTGCTGGGCGATGGGCCTGACGCAGCACCGCAACGCCGTCGCGACCATCAAGGAACTGACCAATCTCGCGTTCGCGCAGGGCAACATCGGAAAGCCCGGCGCCGGATTGCTTCCGGTTCGTGGTCACTCGAACGTCCAGGGCGACCGGACCATGGGAATCTGGGAACGGGTGCCCGATCACTTCCTCGATTCCATCCAGGCCGAGTTCGGCTTCGACCCGCCGCGCGAGCACGGCCTCGACACCGTCGATTCCATCCGAGCCATGCGCGACGGAAAGGCCAGTTTCTTCCTCGGCCTCGGCGGCAACTTCGTTCAGGCGACGCCGGACTCGACGGTGACGCATCTGGCGATGCGACGCATGGCGATGACGGTGCACATCTCCACGAAGATCAACCGCTCGCACCTGGTCACCGGCGACATCGCCCTCATCCTCCCTACTCTCGGCCGCACCGAGAAGGACGTTCAGGCGACCGGCGAGCAGTGGATTTCGGTCGAGGACTCGACGTGCTCGGTGCACTCGTCGCGCGGGCCGCTGAAGCCGGCGAGCGATCTGCTCAAATCCGAGGTCGCCATCCTGACCGGTATCGCCGAAGCAGCCGTCGGAGATCGCCACGGGATCGACTGGAAGGGCATGCGCGAGAACTACAGCACCATCCGCTCGCACATCTCACGCGTCGTCAACGGGTGCGAGGGCTACGAGGTCAATGTCCGACGGCCCGGCGGTTTCGTGCTTCCGCATCCACCTCGGGATTCACGAACGTTCGAGACAAAGTCGGGTAGAGGCGAATTCACGACGTCGCCGATCGACGTACTGCATGTGCCCGACGGCCACCTGCTGTTGCAGACGTTGCGCAGCCACGATCAGTTCAACACCACGATCTACGGCCTGAGCGATCGGTACCGCGGAATCGAAGGCGGACGACGCGTGGTGTTCGTGCATCGCGAGGACATCGCGGCGCTCGGTTTTCAGGACGGCGACATCGTGGACTTGCTGACGCGGTGGGAGGACGACGACGTCGACCGCTGCGCCGACGGCTTCCGCATCGTCGAGTACGACACTCCGCGCGGCTGCGCGGCGGCGTACTACCCGGAGACCAATCCCCTTGTCCCACTCGATTCGACGGCCACCGACAGCAACTGCCCGACCTCGAAGTCCGTGGTGATCCAGCTCGTTCGCACGGGAACCTCGCACGCATGTGCAAGCGACGGAACGCAGGATCGCGTCGGATCCGACGAGGCGCACAAGAACCACCCGCAGCCGCGGCATCTCAGCTGACCCCTATGTGAGTGGAAATGTAGGCCATGGGGCAGGAGCGGAGCCTGCGGAGCGACCAGAAGGCACTACATTTCCACTCACATCAAACCAGGGCGCGCCCCGCGCGAATTCTGGACCGCACGTCCCACAGCAGCACGTTGAAGGGCATTTCCCGGACCACCTGAGGCGTCACTCGGTTGATCACGGCGAGGGTGCCCATGAGCCGATCGAACCGCTTCTGCTTGATCGGGTCCCACGGCAGTTCCATTTCGTCCCTGAACCGTTCGGGGAGAAACCCGGTGGTCACGAACCGCATGAACGGGCCGATGAAAGGATGCAGCACTCGGGGTTTGACGAACGTCGCCGACGCGATTCCGTGGAGATACCGACGGATGGTCGGGTCGATGTGCACGTCGGCCAGCGCTGCGTCCCAGTACTTCTCGAACGTGATGCGGTCCGCGGGCCACATGTCGCGCGGCATCTGCAACGTCGATCCGAGAACGTGGCATCGCTGGTACATCTCGTCGAGGAACTCCGGGTCGGGTTCGTCGTAGAGCGCGTAGTAGACGTCCTCGAAGCCTCGGTACAGGCATGCTGCTACCCACAGCTGCAGGTTCGGGTCGAAGGCGTTGTACTTCACGGGACTGTCCGCCGTGGACTTGACTGCCGCGTGAGATCTGTTGGTCGCCTTACGGTACGCAGCCTTGACGTCGTCGTCGCCCATGCCCGCAACGGCGAGATAGGACAGCGTGGTCCGGGTCCGCTTCACCGGATGTCGGTTGATCTGGCCGCTTTCGACGCGACTCTCGAACACTCCGTACCCGACGGCCGGATGTCCCAGTTGCATGATGACGTTGGCGCCACCGGCGAGCAGGCCGACCCCGGTCATCGATTTGCGGAGCAGTTCGTTGTCGACTGTCATGGCGAACCCTTCTGATCGGATATCTGCATACGTGCGTGTGCAGATGACGCTAGGCGCGCTGCACGATCGGTGTCAAGATGTGTTCATGGCCGAATCACCGCGCACCTACGGCGGAGTCGACGGCTCGGCCAGGGTCGCCGAACGTCGCCGAGCCCTCGTCGAAGCGGGCCTCGACCTGCTCGGAACGACCGAACCGGAACTGACCGTGCGCGGCGTCTGCCGCCGAGCAGGCGTCGCCTCGCGCTACTTCTACGAGAGCTTCGGCGACAAGAACGACCTGATGGAAGCGGTGTACGACCACGTGATCGGCGAAATCACGACGACGACCCTGGCAGCCGTCGGCGCCGCACCCGACACCGAACACGACCGCGTCCACGCCGCAGTACACACGATCGTGCGTCTGGTCGCCGAGGACCCACGCCGAGGCCGACTGCTCTTCTCGGCGACCCTGAGCAACGACGTTCTCGCCGCCAAACGATCCGAGTCGACACAGATGTTCGCCGGACTGCTCGCCTCGCAGGCCAGCGAGTTCTACGCCACCGACACCATCGAACGCCTCGACCTCACGACCCACTTCGTCGTCGGCGGCTTCGCCCAGGTGTTGACCTCATGGCTGGGCGGCGAACTGATTCTCGAAGAGAATGCCGTGGTCGACTGGTGCACGGACCTACTCCTCGCCGCCGCCCCTACCGGGTCCCGCCCCGGCCATTCCGCAGGCTCCACTCCTGCCTGGTCCGGTCATTCCGCAGGCTCCACTCCTGCCCACTCTGGTCATTCCGCAGGCTCCACTCCTGCCCACTCTGGTCATTCCGCAGGCTCCACTCCTGCGTAAGCAGGCGTCACGGAAGACCGAGGTGCGCGACCAGGCGCTCCGCCCCGTCGGCGAACTGCCTGCGCATAAGCTCGCCGACCGTGTCGAAGTCGCATCGCGAGAAGGCCGCGATCAGAGCGTCGTGACTGCGGACCGATTGCTCGCCCCACGACGGATCCGAGGCGTAGAGCCTGGCCGGGGTATAACGGATTGCCCCGAAGAGGAACCACGCCAATTTCTTGCCGCCCGCCACCCGGTTGATGAAGCGGTGGAACTCGAATTCGCAGGTTTCGACGGCCTGTGCGTCGGCGCGCGCCACGGCGTCCCGCAGCCGGGCGTTGAGGCCGACGAGCCCTTCGATCTGCACGTCGGTGATGACTCGTGCTGCTCGTCTGGCGAGCTTGCTGGCGATGGTGCCTTGCAGCCAGAAGATGTCGTCGATGTCCTCGCGGCTGAGTTCGCCGACGCGGTAGCCGCGATTGGGCACTTGCTCGACGAGTCCCTCACCGCGCAGCGTCACGAGCGCTTCGCGGACGGGAGTAGCACTGACGCCGAGATCTGCTGCGGTGTCGTCGATGCGCACGAACGTGCCCGGCCCGAGCACTCCCGACATGATCTGCGCTCGCAGGCGCGCCGCAACCTCTTCCGACAGTTGCGGTCGCCGTCGCAGTACCGAAGCAGTCACAGCCCGTATGTCTTGCCGATGATGTCACGCTGAATTTCGTTGGTACCGCCGTAGATCGACGAGACGAGCGTGGTGCGGACGTGCTTCTCCATGTCGAATTCGGTGGCGTAGCCGTAGCCGCCCATCATCTGCATGCCTTCGAGTGCGACTTTCTTGGCGGTTTCGGTCAACTTCAGTTTCGCCATCGACGCTTCCCGCGGGAACAGCTTCGTCGGGTTCTCGTCGACGAGCCGGGCGACGTGGTACACCAGTAGCCGACCGCATTCGATCTCGGTCGCAAGGTCTGCCACGCGGTGACGCAGTGCTTGGAAGGTGCCGACGGGACGACCGAATTGCTTGCGTTGCGTGATGAATTCGAGGGTGTCGTCGAATGCGCGCTGCGCCGTCCCGAGCATCATCGCCGCCAAGATGAGGCGTTCGATGTTCAGGCCCGTCATCAGCTGCGCCCATCCTTGCCCTTCGACTCCGACCACCGAATCCTCGGGGAGCAGGCAATCGGTGAAATAGAGGTCGTTGACCTCCTTGCCACCCATCGTGCCGATTCCCACGATGTTGAGGCCGTCGATGTCGGCGGGCACATCGAACATCGTCAATCCCTCGTGCTTCCCTTCCCCGCGCTCCTGTCGGGTCGCTCCACCGGCTACGCTCCTGCCGGTTCGCGCAACCAACAGAATGCGATCCGCGAAGTGCGCGTTGGAGCACCAGGTCTTCTGGCCGTTGATGAGCCAGCCACCCTCGGTCTTCTCGGCCTTGCAACTGAGGTTGCCGACGTCGGAGCCTGCTTCCGGTTCGGACATCGAGATCGAATAACTCTTTCCCTCGACGATGCCGCCGAGCACCGTTTCCTTCTGCGACGCGGTGCCGAACTTCTCGTAGGCGGCGCCGGTGATCAGCGTCGGGCCGATGCCGCCGATCGGGGCCATGCCCTTGGCTGCTTGTTCGAGCAGAATGCACATGTCGACGACGCTGCCGTCGGCTCCGCCGTACTCCTCGGGAATCGTCGCGCCCAGCCATCCGAGTTCGGCCATCTTGTCGTACAGGCCTTGGTTGTGGGTGTGCTGTCCGTGCTCGGTCAACGCGTCGCGCTGCTCTCGAGTACCGGCTTCGCGAGCGCAGAACGCTGCGACCGCCGCGGCGAAGGATGCTTGTTCCTGGGTGAAGTCCGTACTCATGAAGTGCTCCAGACGGTAGAGGGCCGGGATGCGAAGGGTTGTCATCGACCGGACGCGGCGCATAGTGTGAGCTCCACAACAGTAAATCACATCAAATATATGTGATGCGATTTCGACAACGCGGAGGACAACCATGACGGACCAGGTCGTAGAGACGAAAGCCCGTACGTTCGACAGCCTCGACCCACGCACCGGTGACGTACTCGCTACCTATCCGATTGCCGGGGACGCCGAGGTGTCGGCCGCAGTCGATCGCGCACGGTCCGCCGCCAGGTGGTGGGACGTCCAGGGGTTCACCGGCCGCAAACGGTGGCTGCTCGAATTCAAGAGCGCCATCGCGCGTGACGCGAAATCTCTCGCCGACGTCATCGCCTCCGAGAGCGGCAAGCCCGACGAGGACGCGCTGCTCGAGGTCATGCTGGGCGTCGAACACATCGACTGGGCCGCCAGAAACGCCGAGAAGATTCTGAAACAACGCAAGGTGTCCTCCGGCTTGATCAGCCCCAACCAGCAGGCCTACGTCGGGTACCGGCCGTTCGGCGTCGTCGGCGTCATCGGGCCGTGGAACTACCCGCTCTACACCCCGATGGGATCCATCGCGTACTCGCTCGCTGCCGGCAACACCGTGGTGTTCAAGCCCAGCGAACTGACTCCGGGCGTCGGGGTCTGGCTGGCACAGAAGTGGGAGTCCATCGCTGCTGCTCATCCGGTGTTCCAGACGATCACCGGCGACGGCTCGACCGGAACTGCGCTGTGCACCGCCGGTGTGGACAAGATCGCGTTCACCGGGTCCACCGCGACCGCCAAGAAGGTCATGGCGACATGCGCCCAGTCCCTCACTCCGTTGGTCGCCGAGTGCGGAGGAAAGGACGCCATGCTCGTCGACGTCGACGCGAATCTCGATGCGGCAGTGGAGTTCGCGACCTTCGGCGCCATGGGCAACGCCGGCCAGACGTGCGCGGGCGTCGAGCGCATCTACGTCGCCGCCCCGGTCTACGACGAGTTCTTGCGGAAGTTCGCCGCGTCGGCGAAGGCCCTGAAACCCGGCGGCGCGGGCACGTCCTCGTACGGCCCGATGACATTGGGCAAGCAGAGCGGCATCGTCCGATCCCAGATCGAGGACGCTCTCGCCAAGGGTGGCAGAGCCGTTCTGGGAGGCCTGGATTCGCTGCACGGCCCGTACATCGACCCGGTGATTCTCACCGACGTACCCGAGAACTCCACAGCGATCACCGAGGAGACGTTCGGCCCCACCGTCGTCGTGAACAAGGTTCGCGATCTCGACGAGGGCATCGAACGCGCCAACGCATCGTCCTACGGCCTCGGTGCATCGGTGTTCACCAAGGACAACGCAGCCGGACGACGTGCGGCGGAGAAGCTCGCCTGTGGCGTCGTGACCGTCAACTCCGTCCTGGGCTTCGCCGGCATTCCAGCGCTGCCGTTCGGCGGAACCGGGGACTCCGGCTTCGGCCGCATCCACGGCGCCGACGGTCTCCGCGAGTTCAGTACCGTCAAATCCCTTGCCGTGCAAAAGTTCGCCGCGCCGCTCAATCTACTGACGATGCGAAGAAAAGCGCGCGATCTCAAGATCTCCGCACTGGTGCTCAAGCTTCGCCACGGCAGAGGCTGACGCCATGACGACGACGAAGGAACTCACTCCGAAACGCGGCCGCTACGGCTGGCTGAAGCGGATCGAGGAACTCGACCCCGTTGCGGACTGCCACACCATTCACCGCATCACTGCCGGATACGAGTTCCCGTGGGACTACCAACGCGCCCTCGAATTCGCTCTGTTCCGAACCTATTGCGTTCCCACCATCTCCGAGTTGCTGGAGAAGACCGGCGAGTTCCGTGACCGGCCGCAACGGCGGTACGACGACACTGCGCTGCTGATGGGCGAGATGGTCGAGCACGGTTACGATTCCGAGCGCGGCCGCGAAGCGCTACGCATGGTCAACCGGATGCATTCGCAGTACGCCATCTCGAACGACGACATGCTCTACGTGCTGACGACCTTCATCTACGAACCGATCGAGTGGATCGACACCTTCGGGTGGCGCAGACTGCATCCCTCGGAGCGCCTGGCGACGTTCCACTTCTACCGCCAGGTCGGAATTCGCATGGGCATCAAGGACATTCCAGAGTCCTACACCGAGCTCGCCCGGTTCAAACTGGACTACGAGGACCGCACGTTCCGGTACACCGAGGACAACCACAAAGTCGGCACGTACACGCTCGACCTGTTCTGCTCCTGGTTCCCGACGCCTCTGCGCCCCGCCGTCGCGCAGGGTGTGTTCGCTCTTCTCGACGAGAAGATGGCCCACGCGTTCGGCTTCCCCGCAGGCTCCCCCACTGTTCGACGCCTTGCTGTGGCGGGCCTACGAACGAAGGCGCGGGCCGAGAGATTTCTGCCGACCCGCAAGTCCTCGCGCAGTACCACCGACCCGCACAACAAGACGTATCCGGGGTATCCGAACAACTACCGGCCGAGCGATCTCGGTGCGCTCGGTTGTCCGTACCCGGGTGCGTCAGGACAGAGCGCTGTCCGCCCACGCGTCGAGAGCGCCGCGAAACTCTGACGACTGGGGCAGCGGGGCGTAGATGTCCAGGCCGGTCGCCGGCAGCGGGCCGAGTTCGCTCAGCATGTGCGACGAGTTGACGAAGCGCGAGTACTGCAGGTCGCGTCCGGCGAGTGCGTCGGCGACGCGGTCGGTCTGTCCGCAGGAGACGTTGAGGTCTTTCTCCGAGCAGGTCAGCAGCACGTCGGTGTCGGCGGGAAGTGCGGCTGCGAGAACGGCGGGGTCCAGCGCGTCTGCTTCGGAGAAGAACTTCGCGCCCGAGTCGCTGAGTCCTACGGACGCCAGGATTTCGTCGTCGGGGTATGGAACCGGGCGTCCGTTGCGGATGGCGTCGATGGTCTCGTCGACTCTGCCTCGCTCGGCGTCGGCTTCTTCCGGTGTCATTTCACCCGAGGCGACGACGTTGTCCAGGACGCGGTCGAGCTGAGCGTGGAGCAGGTCGAGGTAGCGGATGGCCAACGGTGCCAGCAGTCCGAGGTTGCCGATCTCGACGCCGCGGTCCGCAAGGGCCAGTGCAGTCAGCCCGCCTTCACTGTGTCCGAGCACGGAGAACTTCTCGCCGCTGATGCCGGTGGCGTCGGAGAGCGCTGCGGCCGCAGCTTCGGCTGTGTCGATCTGCTGCGTGAATCCGAGCGGAACGGACGTGTCGATTCCCTCGGTGCCGGTGCGGCCCGTTCCGATCTTGTCGAAACGCAGCGTCGTGATGCCCTTGGCTGCGAGGGCGTCGGCGACGTAGGCGATGGTGTTCGGGGTGATGTTGCCTTCGGGCGAATTGCCGTTGCGATCGATCGGTCCGCTGCCCGGCAGGAGGAGCGCAGCGCCGCGTACCTCACCGATCGCGGGGCGCAGGCTGCCGTAGTAGGTGACACCGTCGGACACGAATTCGAGCTCGCTGTCGACGGACGCGTCCGGAGACCACGGGGTGTTGATGGGAGCGGCGTGAGCGGTGGCTGCCCCCGCCAGCATCAACACGGAGGCGGACAGACCGGCTACGAGCTTTCGAGTCGACGACATGTGACGCATGCTAACAACTTTGCTTGACCAAAGCATTACCTGTGCAGGCGGTATCGTTCTCGAGTGGGCTGCCTGCGGTGATGCTGCGGTTCGGACGATTCGAAGTGGAGGCCAGTGATGGCGGGTGGACTTGTTGCCCTGTTGGACGATGTGGCCGCACTTGCGCGCCTGGCCGCGGCCTCCATCGACGATGTGGGAGCGGCAACCGGACGTGCGACGGCCAAGGCTGCGGGTGTCGTGATCGACGACGCCGCGGTGACGCCTCAGTACGTCCGCGGCCTCGCTGCCGAGCGTGAGCTTCCGATCATCAAACGCATCGCGATCGGTTCGCTGCGCAACAAACTGCTGATCATTCTTCCGATCGCGTTGCTGCTGAGCCAATTCCTGCCGTGGCTGCTGACACCGATTCTGATGCTGGGTGGTTGCTACCTCGCCTACGAAGCTGCGCACAAGATCTGGGGCGCCGTCTTCGGCCACGGTGACCACCACGACGAGGCCGCCGACGAGCCGAAGGACGAGGACTCCGTCGTTTCCGGCGCCGTCCGCACCGACCTCATTCTCTCCGCCGAGATCATGGTCATCGCGCTCGACACGATTGCTGCCGAAGGCTTCTGGAGCAGGCTGATCATCCTCGCCGTCGTGGCCGTCGTCATCACGGTGATCGTCTACGGCGTCGTCGGTTTGATCGTGAAGATGGACGACATCGGGTTGCGCCTGGCGGACAAGTCGACGGGATTCGTCGAGAAGTTCGGCCGTGGGCTCGTCAAGGCGATGCCGAAGGTCATGTCGTTTCTCGGCATCGTCGGCACCGCGGCGATGCTGTGGGTCGGTGGCCACATCCTCCTCGTCGGCATCGACGAGCTCGGCTTCCATCCCCTCTACGAACTCGTCCACCACGGCGAGGAAGCGGTGCACGACATCGCCGGGATCGGACCGATCCTCGCGTGGATCGTCAACACCCTCGCGTCGGCGTTGCTCGGCCTGATCGTCGGCGTTATCGTCGTACTCGCACAGTTGGGCGTGAAGTCCGCGCTGGCGCGGCGCAAGAACTGAGCTTCAGTTCAGAAGAACCGAGGTCATGACCGCGGTCACCCGCGTGACCGTGGTGTCGGATCGATCGAACCGCACGGCGCGGCCGACGTCGAAGACGATTCCGAGTGCGGCGTGCACCAGGAATCGTGACGTCACCACCGACAGCTCGGGCCGCGCATCACGCAGAAGCCGGGCCCACTGTTCGATGTTCTGCCGCTGTACGTTCCGAAGTCCGGACCGTTGGTCGGCCGGGAGATTGCCGATCTCCGCGAAGTAGACGGCCACGAGCTCGCTCTGACGGAACGTCAGCTCGGTGTAGAGCCGGCACAGTGTCGCGATAGCGGCCTCCGGTTCCGTCGATACCGCAAGCGCCTCGTCCAGTGTCGCGATCAGTCTTTCGTTCGCGCGGTGGAATGCCGCGGCCAACAGGTCGGCCTTGCTCGAGAAATGACGGTAGACGCTCGACGCATTGATGCCGGCTGCTGCGCCGATGTCTTCGATACTGACGTCGTGATAACCGCGCTGATAGAACAGTTGCATCGATTCCCGCAGCAGCACTTCGCGTTTGGAATCTCCTCCGTCGCCGCCTCGGCGCTCCGCACCCGACTCGTCCGTCGAGAGCTTCGGTAGATCCGTCCTCAGTACCGACCACGCGGCCTGGAGGACGGTGACCTCGATCTGCTTGGCGGACAGTGCGGTTCGGTGCGCAGTCATGCTCGCCACCACACTGATCGCACCGGTGGCCAGCAGCGCGGCGTCGGCTTCCGTCAACGCCGGACGCACCCGACGGAGCGGCTCGGCCACGCGCCCGTGCAGGGTGTACAGCTTGTCCCGCAGCGACGTCTTGTCCTCGCCGATCAGGTACCGACCCTCCCAGCGATACAGACCACCGGTCCGGCGGTTGTCGATGGTCGTACGGATGATCGCGGTGATCATGGCCTCGACACGCGCTTCCGGATCGTCCTCGGTGACCACCGCGGGATCCGTCGCGGCCAGCAGTTGATCCGCCAGCCGCATGACGGTGTGCACGAACAGTGCGTACTTCGTCGGGAAATGACGATAGAGCGCCGGGCCGGAGATGCCGACCGTCGCAGCGATGTCGTCGATGCCGACCGGATGGTAGCCACGTTCGCTGAACGCTTCGGCCGCAGCCGTGAGAATCTGCGCCTTCCGATTTCGAGGACGACGACGTTTCACCGTCACTTCCGCTTCCGTCACCACACCTCCATCCGTTACCGCGCTACCGCACATGAAGCTGCTCGAGAGCAGCAGAAACCATGATAGCGCGTGACCGTCGCCGGCCCGTCGGTTCAGAAATTTTCCACGACCCTTGACAGACATTCGATTTGAGGAGTTAAGTTAGCGGCAATTCGCATGCACCCCTCCTGCATCCGCCCCACGTCCTGACACCCGGCTGGAGCTCTCGATGACCCACGGTTTGCACAGAACCGAAGACGACGGCGTACTCACGCTGGAAATCGATCGACCCGAAAGAATGAACGCGCTCGACGGCGCCACCACGACCGCACTGATCGACGCACTCACCGCACTCGGGCCGAGCGTTCGGGTCGTCGTGATCACCGGGCGCGGACCTGCGTTCAGCACCGGAGCAGACATCGTCGAACTTTCCCGCGCCCAGCCGAGAAGCGACGCCGAAGCACGCCTGCAGGCAGACCACACGATGGACGTCGCATCCTCCTTGATCAGGGCCGTCATAGACGCACCCGTTCCGGTGATTGCACAGGTCAGCGGCATCGCCGCGGGCATCGGGGTGTCGCTGGCACTGGCCGCCGACCTCGTCTACGCCGCCGAGGACGCCACGTTTCTTCTGGCCTTCACGGGCGTCGGGCTGATGCCCGACGGTGGGGCGAGCTTGCTCGTCCCGGCAGCGATAGGACGCGCCCGAGCCACCGCGATGGCACTGCTCGGTGAGCCGATGACCGCGCGCGACGCCGCCGCGTCGGGTCTGATCACCCAGGCGCTTCCGGCGGACGAGCTCGCCGACACGGTCGCATCGGTCGCGCGCCGACTGGCACACGGACCGGCCCGCGCCCTGCAGCTGACCAAGCACGCACTGACGGCATCGACGCTTGCACTTCTGGGCGATGCGTTGGCGCGCGAGAGGGAAGGGCAGATCGAACTGCTGACTGCGCCGGAATTTCGCAATCGAGTAGGCGCACTACTCGGCGACAAAGGCGAATCACGGCAAACTTAGACAGCACATGACATGCAGAAACAAACGTCTCGATTTGCCCTCGGGTAAGCCCGACCTTCGGTACGCTCACTGCACATCCCGCCTTCGACGAAAGAGGAAGAGCTTTTGTCCGCTCCCTTGAACGAACCCCATCGTTCGATTCGAAACAATTGGAACAACCAGGTTCGTCGGCATGCGCTGATGCAGCCCGACGCCACTGCCCTGCGCTTCCAGGGCGCCACCATCACCTGGGCCCAGCTCGACAGCCGGGTCGGCAGGTTCGCCGGCGTCCTGAGCCGACGAGGGGTCGGCTCAGGAGACCGTGTGCTGATCCTGATGCTCAATCGGCCCGAGTACCTGGAAGCCGTGCTCGCGATCAACGCACTCGGCGCACTGGCCGTCCCCGTGAACTTCCGCATGACTCCGCCCGAGGTCGCCTACCTCGCGCAGAACAGCGGTTCCCACCTGTTGATCACCGACGAGACACTGTCCCCCTTGGCCGATGCAGTTGCAGCACAGGTCGATTCACTGGGCGACATCATCGTCGTCGGCGACGCCTACGAAGAACTGCTCGCCGCCGCGCAGCCTGCACCACCTGTCGACGTGCGCGACGACGCGCCCGCGCTCATCATGTACACCTCGGGCACCACGGGTAGGCCCAAAGGCGCTGTGCTGACACACTCCAACATGCAGGCCCAGTCGCTGACCTGTATTCGAGCACTGCAGATGCACGGGGTCGACGAGGTCGGCTTCTGCGCATCGCCGATGTTCCACATCGCCGCCCTCGGCAGCCTCGCACCCAGTCTGCAACTGGGCATACCGACGGTGATCTACCCCGTCGGTGCATTCGATCCCTCGACCCTTCTCGACGTCCTCGCCGAAGAAGGAGTCACCACCCTGTTCCTCGTGCCCGTGCAGTGGCAGGCCATGTGCACCGAGCAGACACGCAAGCCGAGAGATCTGAGCCTTCGCGTCATCTCGTGGGGCGCGGCACCGGCGTCGGACACGATCTTGAAAGCCATGGCCGAGACGTTCCCGAACGCCCTGAACGTGGCAGTGTTCGGCCAGACCGAGATGTCGCCCATCACCTGCGTGCTCGACGGCGAAGACGCGCTACGCAAACTGGGCTCGGTCGGACGCGTCGTACCCACTGTGTCGGCGCGGATCGTCGACGACGAGATGAACGACGTACCGACCGGCGAGATCGGCGAAATCGTCTACCGCGGACCCACTCTCATGCAGGAGTACTGGCAGAACCCCGACGCCACCGCCGACGCTTTCCACGGCGGTTGGTTCCACTCGGGCGACCTGGTCAGGCAGGACGACGAAGGATTCGTGTTCGTCGTCGACCGTAAGAAGGACATGATCATCTCCGGCGGTGAGAACATCTACTGCGCCGAGGTGGAGAACGTCCTGTACGGGCATCCGCGCATTCTCGAGGCAGCCGTCATCGGACGCCCGGACGGAAAGTGGGGCGAAGTCCCGGTCGCCGTCGTCGCCCTGAACGACCCCGACGACTTCACGTTGGCCGAGTTGACCTCGTGGCTCGGGGACCACCTGGCGAAGTACAAGCACCCCAAGGAACTCGTCGTCGTCGATTCACTCCCCCGCAACGCCAGTGGCAAGGTCGTCAAAGTTGCACTGCGCACGTCCTATTCACCGACACCCGCGTAACCGGTGACTGTCGACCCCGCGGCGAAAGCGTCGCCGACGCGCGACCTCGCGAATCAGGTCGGCGGTCTGATCGCGTTCTCGGTCACCGCGGCGACCCGCACGGTCACCACGATCGCACAACGGAGGCTCTCCCTCACGGAGACGGTCACCCAGGCCTTGTTCGTCGCCCGGGTGTGCACGATCCCCGCGCTGTTGCTGATGCTTCCCATCGGAGTGTTGATCGCGGTGTCCGTCGGGTCGCTGGCCGGAAGACTGGGCGCGGGAGCGTATTCGGGCGCAGTCGTCGCCTTCGTCGTCGTCGGCCAGGCCGCCGCACTCGTCTGCGCATTGATGTTGGCGGGGGTCGCCGGGTCCGCGATCTGCGCCGACCTCGGCTCGCGCACCATCCGCGAGGAGATCGCCGCCATGGAGGTGATGGGGCTCGACGTGATCGCCAGGCTCGTCGTGCCCCGGTTGATCGCCTCGATGTTCGTCGCACTCGCAGTGTGCGGAATGGTCACCGTCGTCGGGGTGGGAGCCTGCTTCTTCTACCAGGTCTTCGTCGCCGACCAATCCGCAGGAGCATTCCTCGCCACGTTCAGCGAATACGGCCGGGTGTCCGATTTCGCGATGGCGATGGTCAAGTCCGTGTGCTTCGCGATCACGTCGACTCTCATCGCGTCGTACAAGGGCCTGAACGCCAAGGGCGGACCGAGCGGGGTCGCCGACGCCGTCAACGAAGCCGTCGTCCTCGCCTTCGTCATGGTGTTCGTCGTGAACACCGTTCTGTCGCAACTGTATGCAGTGATCGTTCCCGCGGTGGGGACCTACTGATGAACTACGACAGTTTCGTTCGGCTGAGGCGACGCGGCCGGGGTGTCACGAACGCCTTCTCCGAACTCGGCCGTCACGTGACGTTCTACGCCGAAACCGTCGCATCCGTGCCGTACACCCTTCGCCGCTACCCCAAGCACGTGGCACAGCACGTCGGCGAGGTCAGCTTCGGCTACGCGTCACTGCTCGCCGGCGGCGGAACCATCGGCATCGTGTTCGCGATGTCGGCCGTCGCCGCGATGATGGTCGGCGTCGAAACCTATCGAGGGTTGGACCTGATCGGCCTCACATCGCTGTCCGGCTTGCTCTCCGCCATCGCCAACACCCGCGAACTCGCACCCGTCATCGCCAGCATCGCCCTCGCCGCCAAGGTAGGGACCGGGTTCACCGCCCAACTCGGCGCGATGCGGATCTCCGACGAGGTGGACGCGCTGGACTCCATGTCGGTGCGCCCCATACCGTTTCTGGCGACGACTCGGGTGATCGCAGCAGTGATCTGCATTGTGCCGATCTACATGGTCGGACTCATCGCGACGTTCGTCGCGACGCGTCTCGTCGTCGTCACCTTCGGGGGCAGTTCGGCCGGGACCTACGACTACTACTTCCACCTCGCACTGTCCCCCGGCGACCTCGTCTACTCGGTCGTCAAGGCCGTCGTGTTCGCGATCATCGTCGCACTCGTGCACTGCTCCTACGGTTTTCACGCATCCGGTGGCCCCGAGGGCGTCGGACGGGCGGCCGGGCGCGCGCTTCGTACGTCGATCCTCGCGATCGGTATCACCGACGTGTTCCTCACCTTCGTTCTCTGGGGCGTCGTCCCCTCCGTCCCCGGGCTCGGTGTGTCGTGACACCACGTGTACTGGGCCCGAGCCGGACAGCGCTCGCCCTGCGCGGACTGGCCACGGCCGCAGCCCTCGTGGTCGCAGCCGTCGCCGCTGTGGCGTACGGGAACGGCGCGTTCGAACGTGCCCCCGAGGTGTACGCGGAGATCCCGTCGTCCGCGGGCCTACTGATCGGTGAAATCGGCGTCCAGTACCACGGAGTGCAGGTCGGAAAAGTCGTGGACATCGACAGCGGCGTCGATCGATCCCGCGTCACCATGCGCCTCGACACCGAGGTCCCCGCGTCGGCGCTCGTGCGCGTCGTACCGCGGACGTTGTTCGGCGACGTCTACCTACGCCTCGTCGACCATGGCGGGGCAGGCTCCGAACCTCTGCGTGCGGGCGACGAACTCGCGATGGACACCGGGCAGGACGCCGTGCAACTGAGCGAGGTCTATCGACAGGTCACCGACCTGCTGGACAGCTTGAAACCGGCCGAGACACAGGCCGCGTTGACGGCGATCAGCACCGCCCTGCGCGGCCGAGGTGAACAACTCGCCGCCACGATCGAGCGGCTCGCATCACTGTCGACGACGCTCGAACCGTCCATCCACGCCGTCCTCGACAGCACCCCGCAGACCCTGCAGGTGGCCGATGCAGCCGCTGCGGCAACACCGGACGTCCTGGCGACCATCGAGGCAGCGACCAGCCTGTCGCAGACGATGCTGGACCACTCGACCGGGGTCGAAGCGTTGCTGACGACGGCCGCGCGACTCGGCGGCGCCGCAGTGACCGTCGCCGACGAGAACCTGCCCGGCGCCATCACCGTCGTTCGTCGCGGCTCGCCCGTACTGGGCACGGTGTCCGAGAACTCATCCGGCCTGGCGTCGACACTCGATCAGTTCGCGCCGTTCGGGGCAGCGGGAGCGCGGATCTTCGCGACCGGTCGCTTCGACATCACCGCCGTCCCGGACTTCTCGTCGCCGCTGCCCTACACCGCGGCGGACTGCCCCCGCTACCCCGGGCTGAACGGGCCGAACTGTGCACTTGCCGAGGTTCAGGACAGCGCGAGCGGGACATCGGAACCGTTGAACCCGGCCAGCACCATGCTGCTCGCTCCCCTTCTCCGCGGAACGGAGGTGACCATCAGATGACGTCGCTGGCACGTCCGATGTTCGCACTCGCTGCGTTCGCGGTGGCAGGGTTACTGTCCGCCGTAGTTGTCGTCGACACCCTCAGTGTGCCGGTGAGCGGTGAGACGATAACTCACAGTGCAGAATTCACCGGTGTCGAAGGGCTCCGCACCGGCAACGACGTCACGCTCGCAGGTGTACGGATCGGCAAGGTCGACGACGTGCGCTACGAAGCCGACGGCGCCAGAACCATCGCTGTGGTGGATTTCGACGTGCAGACCTCCGTGCCGATTCCCGGAAACGTCACGGCAGCAATCAGATACGGCGACATGCTCGGTGCACGCTATCTTGCGCTCGTGCCACCCGAAGACCCCGCCGGCACCCTCGACTCCACGATTCCCCTGGACCGCACGTCGCCACCCGTCGACCTGACGGCCCTGGTCAACGGCTTCAAACCACTGTTCGACGCCATCGAGCCCAGTCAGGTCAACGCGCTCGCGCGGTCCATCACCGACGCATTCCAAGGCGAAGCCGGCACCGTCGACTCACTGCTGCGTCACGTCGCCGGCGTGACTCGGGGACTCGCGAACAACGACCAGATCTTCAGCGACCTGATCGCCGACCTCGACGCGGTACTGCAGACCATGAACAGCCACGACGCCGACATCACCCGCCTGATCACCGGATTGACCGATATGAGCCGGGTCGTCGCCGACCGTAACGACTCCCTCATCACTCTTCTCGACGACGGATCGACCGCTGTGGCGGCACTGGCCGAACTGGCGACCGACGCGTCGGCGCCACTCGACGGCACCGTCGCCGATCTCCGTGCGACGACCCGATCGTGGATACCCAACACCGAGCAGTTCGATCGCACGATGACGTTGCTGCCCGAGCTGGCGAGCTCCATCAACAGCATCGGCGACTACGGCGGCTGGCTGAACCTCTACACCTGCAACTTCACCCTGAAGGCGGGCGACGCCGAGACGAACATCTTCGGCGACGCGCACACGGAGATCTGCCGATGAACACCACCAGACTCGGCATCGTCGGAATTCTCGCCGTGACAGTCCTGCTCGCGTCCGCCCTCCTGATTCCACAAGGCTGGTATCTGATTCGAACTGCGCCGTACACAGCACAATTCGCGCACGCGGGCGGACTCACCGAAGCCGACCCCGTGTTCCTCGCCGGCGTGCCGGCCGGACGCGTCGACAGCGTCGAACTGGCCGGAGATCACGTCGACGTCCACTTCCGACTCGACCGCGACCAGCCGCTCGGCGACCGCACCCATGCTGCCGTCAAACTCCGCACGATCCTGGGGAAGCGATACCTCGAGATCGTTCCCGACGGAAGCGGACCCGTCGGCGACGATCGAACGATCCCGACGGAACGGACGTCGGTTCCCTACTCTCTCGACGACATCGGAACCGAAGTACGCACGGTCGCCGAAGAACTCGACGTATCCGCGCTCGAGTCCATGGTCACCACCCTGCGCGAGACCGTGCCGGAGGACTCGTCCGTGATGTCCGATGCTCTCACCGGTATCAGTGCGGCGTCGGAGGTCCTGGCCCGCAACGACGACAAGATAGCGAGCCTGCTCGACGTCGCGCAGTCGCTGACGTCGACCGTCGCCGCAGAAAGCCAGTCGATGACGACACTCCTCGGGAACGCACAGCTCGTGCTGTCCACGTTGTCGGATCGCCGAACCGCACTCGGCCGCTTGGTCACCGACCTCCGAACGCTGATCGGCACCGCGTCGGCGTTCCTCGACGACAATGCCGACGAACTCGACCGTCTCCTGGTCGACATGACGTCGGTGACCGACACCCTCGAACGGAACGGACAGAACATCGACACGCTCCTGACGACACTTCCTCCCGCCTTGCGCGCCGTCACCGACGCCACGGGTAACGGCAACTGGGTCGATGTCTCCGCCCCCGCGGGACCGATTCCGGACAACCTCCTCTGCTCCCTCGGAGTTCAACAGGGCTGCACCCGATGAACACCCGCGCCGCGAGAGCCGCGCTCGCCCTCGCCACCGTCGCAGTGACCGCAAGCGCGTGGTTCGTGTTCCACGGAAGCGGCGACAACACCACCGTCACCGCGGATTTCGCGTACATCAACGGAATCTACCCGGGTAGCCCGGTCCAGGTCCTCGGAGTCCCGGTGGGGACCGTCGACGCCGTCGCTCCACAGGGCACCTCGGTCCGCGTGACCATGACGGTGGCGGGCGACGTCGACATCCCCGCGGACGCACAGGCATTCGTCATGAACCCGTCGGTCGTCAGCGACCGCTTCGTCGAACTCGGACCGGCATACCGCGGCGGACCCGTCCTCGGCGACGAGGTCATCGGAGTCGAACGCAGTCACTCCCCGATCAACTGGGACCAACTGCAGGACAGCCTCGACACCATCGCCACAGCGCTCGGACCCGACAGTGGTACCGGCGGAGAGGGCGCCGATGTCGGGGGCGCTCTGTCCGCCCTCGCCGACAGAACGGCCGGTCTCGGGCCGCAGATCAACGACGCCATAGGAGACATCTCGCGCGCAACCGCAGTCGTCGGAGGCAACAGTGAACAACTCGGTGCGCTGATCGAGAACCTCGACCGCTTGATCACCGCCGTCACGGCCCGTCAGGGCGCGGTGCAGTCGGTCACCGACTCGCTTGCGGATCTGGGGAACGAGATACAGCGTCAGGACCTCGAGATCGGGGAACCCATCGCCCAGCTGAGATCGATGTTCGACCATCTGGACCGACTGCTGGCAGACCGAGGGGACGACGTGCGGGCCGTGGTGCAGAATGCGGGCGCACTCACCGGGCAGTTCGCGGCGCGAGAAGCACAGTTCGCCGAATTCATGGACGTACTGCCGCTGATGATGCAGAACATCGGCAACACCATCGGCGAAGACCAGCGCGCCCGGATCCGGTTGAACATCTCGACCGATCTCGACCAGTTCGCCGCCGCGGTACCGCTGTGTCGCGAATACGCGTTGCCCATCTGCACCGGTGCAGGCATCACCAACCCGATCACCGTGCCGTTCGAGACGCCCGATCCGCTGGGCCTGCCGCAACTGTTGGGGGGACCACGATGAGACGTCCAGCGCTGGTATCCGCCTGTATGTTGTTGTCCGGCATGCTGTTGTCCGGCTGCGGTATCGGTCTGGGACAACTCCCCGTCGGCCGGTCGGCGGACGGTGACGACTACCATGTCACCGCACAATTTCCCCGTGCCGACCGGATTCGGCTCGGCACCGAGGTCCGCGTCGGCCAGCAGCTGGTCGGGCGTGTCGACGACCTGTCCACCGATGGCGTCGTCGCAGCGGTGGGACTGAGCCTGTCCCAGTCCGTTCCGCTCCCGGCCGATGTCACGGCGTCACTGGAACTCGCCTCCGCCCTGGGCGAACCCTACGTACGGCTGACGATCCCGGGCGATGCCTCGACGAACAACGACACGCTGGCCGACGGCGACACGCTCGAGAACACCGAGATCGGGCCCGAGCTCGAGACGTCGCTCGCCACTCTGGGTCTGGTGTTGAACGGCAGCGGACTCGACCAACTTCGCACCATCGGCACCGAGCTGAACGCCGCGTTCGACGGCCGGGGTCCCGACATCCGTACGCTCCTGGTCGGTGCCGACCGGATTCTGGCGAACGCCGCCGAGCACCAAGCCGAGTTCGACCGCGTCCTGGCCGCGGCACGGTCCGTCTCTGCGATGCTGGCGGACAACCGCGCTGCGATCGACGCCGGGCTGACCGTAGCCGCTCCCACGATGGAGCTCCTCGTCTCCCAACGCGACCACATCGCCTCGCTCGTCGACTCCACTGCGTCACTCGCAGCCTCCGCACAGAAGCTGTTCGCGGACAACCAGTCCGAGATTACCGACGGCATCGACGATCTGGCCCACATCGTGCACTCGATCCAGAGCTTCAACGCGTCCGTGACTCCGGCACTGGCCAACATGAACCAGTTCATCGCCGGATTCAACGGTGCGGTCCACGGCGACTACCTCGTCTTCGACGGCGCACTCGACCTCCCCGAGACCGTCGGCGAACTGACCACCGGGGGTCGCCTCGCGGACGTACCCGGGGCACTGGATCCACTCTTCGCCCCCGAGGCACCGCGATGAACAGGCCGGTCCGCATACAGCTGGTGTTGTTCGCCGTCACCGCCGTCGTCGCACTCGTCGTCGGCAGCACCTACGCGCTCGGATCGCAATCGCTGCGCGGCTCGATCGACGTACACGCAACCATGGCCGACGCGTCGAACATCGGTGTCGGTACCGGTGTGACCTACCGAGGTGTCGCGGTCGGATCCGTCACCGACATATCGGTCACCGTCAGCGGCGCCGAAGTGAGGCTCGCCCTCGACCCGGACACCCGCGTTCCCGTCGGATCCGTCGCATCCGTGACCAGCAACAGCGCCCTCGGAATCCAAACCCTGGACATCTCGCCGATTACCGGACAAGGCCCGTACCTCGCCGACGGCGACAGCCTGGACGTTCCGCCCGAACTCGCGCCGGTGCAACTCGACGAGTTGCTGACGCGAATGGCGGCCCTCGCCGAATCCATCGATCCGGCCTCGGTCACCACGATCGGCGAGACGTTCGGCACCGCCGTGGGCGGCACCGGCACCCAACTCCAGCAACTGCTCGACGACGCCGACACACTCAGCCGGATTCTCGACGAACACGCCCCGGCGCTGGCGAACATCGTCGACCATTCGCTACCGATGCTGGACGCGCTCGCATCCCGCTCGGACGCGCTGCCGGGAGCTGCGCGCGCCGCCGCCGACGTCACCCAGCAGCTACTCGCGCAGGAACCGACGTTGATCTACCTGCTCGATCGATCACCGGACGCACTGGGACGAACCCGACAACTGCTCGACGACACGCGCGGGACAGTCGGAGCTTTGATGACCAACCTCGTCACCGTCACCGGCGTACTCGGTGACCGCACACCCGCGTTGGACGCACTGCTGATCGCGATGCCCGAGACACTCGGAAAGCTGACGTCCATCGTGCACGGCGACCGCGGCGATTTCACTCTCGTCGGCACCCAAGGCCCGGTCTGTTGGTACGACACACCGCGCCGCGCCGTCGGCGACACCTCACCGCGCGATCCGAACCTGAACCTCTACTGCCCACCCGGCGACGACCTCGAGCAGCGCGGCGCCCAGAACGCGCCGAGACCGAACAACCTCGGACTGTCCGGGTCGACCGTCCCCGGCAGCGTCACCGGGCCCCCGATCGCCGAGGATCCCCTCCTCGTCCCCACCGGCGTGGAGGCACTGAACTACTGGAAGCAACTCCTGGAAGGAGTACGGAAATGACGCTCCGAACCCGCACCGTCGCACTCGTGATCGCCGCTCTCACAATGGGTGTGGCCGTCCTCGGATACCTCCACCTCGACGACCGAGAGCAGAACGACCTCCGGTCCGCCGCACTGGCGTCGGCGACGCAGTACACCGAGGAACTCGCCACGTACGACTTCAACGATCCGGGTGCGAACCTCGACCGAGTGACCGCTGCGTCGACCGACGAATTCGCCGGCACCTACCGCGACGTGTCCACGAAACTGCAGGACCTCCTGACGACCGGACAGGGCACCGCGACCGGGCACGTCGTCGCCGCAGGAATCGTCGAACTGAGCGACGATCGAGCCACCGTCGCGGTGTTCCTCGATCAGCAAGTACGGAACCTCGCAGCACCCGACGGCCGCACCGATTCGTCACGCATGATCATCGAACTCGAGCGAAACGGAGACCGGTGGTTGCTCGCATCGGCCGAGCCTCGCTGACAGCCGCCGACGGGCCCTCGCCGCATGATCGCAGGCCCTCGGGTCGGACCTAACTGCTGGTCGGGGCACACCCCGAAACGCAAAGGACGTAGCCTGGCTGGGAAGGAACGGTGGCTCTCGTCGAATCACACGCGTGTTGGTTCGATAGATTGTCGGAGCCACCAGGCACGATGCAAGAGGGTCGAAGACCATGTCACCAAAGCGACGGGTCACCACAATCGAGGAGAACAGGCCATGGCTTTACCAGTATTGACTCCGGAACAGCGCACCGCGGCTCTGGCCAAGGCTGCCGAGGCACGCACCGCCCGGTCGAAGCTGCTGGCCGCCGTCAAGTCCGGCGAGCTCAGCGTCGCTGACGTTCTCGCAAAGGCCGAGAACGACGAGATCGTGAAGAAGACCAAGGTGTCTGCCCTGATCAAGGCACTTCCGGGTGTCGGTTCGGTGCGCGCCGCACAGCTGCTCGAGCAGCTGTCCATCGCAGACACCCGCCGTATCGGTGGACTCGGCGCAAACCAGCGCGAGGCACTTCTGGCGGCTGTCGCGTCCTGATACGACGCTGGATCGGCCTGCAGGGTTATCGAGGACATATCTCGCTCGTGCGGGGCTAGCATTTCCCCATGAACGTCGAAGTGACCCTGCTGCCCGGGATCGGGGTGCGGAAGGATTTCGCCCTCGCATCCGGGCGCCGCATCGGTGTCATCACCCGCAAAGACGGGGCGAACGAGCTGATCGTTTCGCGTAAAGACGACCCCGACGCAACACAGGCGTCCATCACCCTGAGCAATGAGGAGGCGGCGGCGCTGGGCAACCTGCTCGGCACGCCGCAACTCATTGCTCAGCTCGGGGAAGAGCATCGCGACCTTCCCGGCATCAACACACGCCAACTGCCCATCAAACTGGGCTCGCGATTCGACGGCCGAACCCTCGGCGACACCACCATGCGCACCAAGACCGGTGTGTCCATCGTCGCCGTCATGCGCGCAGGCCAGGTCCAGCCGTCGCCCACTCCCGATTTCACGCTCGTCGCGGGCGACCTTCTGGTCGCCGTAGGAACCGCCGACGGCCTCGACGCCGCAACCAAGCTGCTCGGCCGATAGCGACATGGCCGAGAGCGCGCTCGCTCTGATCGAACTCGGCGCGGTCTTCTTCACACTCGGACTTCTTGCTCGTCTCGCCGGCAAGATCGGCGTGTCGCCCATCCCGTTCTACCTACTCGGCGGCCTGGCCTTCGGGAACGGCGGCTTCGTCACCCTCGGCGGAATCGACGAGTTCAGCGAACTCGCCAGCGAAATCGGCGTCATTCTTCTCCTCCTACTGTTAGGGCTCGAATACACCGCAGCCGAACTCGTCACCGGACTTCGCCGCTCCTCGCTCGCGGGAATCGTCGACATCGTCCTCAACTTCACACCGGGCGCAGTACTGGCACTCGTGCTCGGCTGGGGTGGCGTCGGCGCACTCGTCCTCGGCGGGGTCACCTACATCTCGTCGTCGGGAATCGTCGCGAAAGTCCTCACCGACCTGGGACGCCTCGGAAACCGCGAGACGCCCGTCGTGCTGTCGATCCTCGTGTTCGAAGACCTGGCCATGGCCATCTATCTCCCGATCCTGACCACCGTGCTGAGCGGTGTCAGTTTTCTCGGCGGCATGGAAGCAGTCGGTATCTCGCTGTTGGTCGTGACGGTCGTCCTGGTGGTTGCGCTTCGGTACGGCAAGTTCGTCTCGGCGCTGGTCGACAGCGCGAACCGTGAGGTCGTACTGCTCAACGTCCTCGGCGCCGCCTTACTGGTGGCCGGCATCGCGTCCGAACTGCAGGTCTCCGCCGCCGTCGGCGCCTTCCTCCTGGGAATCGCGATCTCCGGCTCCACGGCCGACAACGCCACCCGCGTACTCGAACCCCTCCGCGACCTGTTCGCGGCTATGTTCTTCGTCGTCTTCGGACTACAGACCGACCCCGCGACGGTGCCACCGGTGCTCGGCTGGGCAATCGTCCTGGCCATCGTCACCACCATCACCAAAGTGATGACCGGGGCATGGGCCGCCGGTCGTCAGGGCATCGGCAGACCCGGGCAGCTTCGCGCAGGCGCCGCACTGGTCGCACGCGGGGAATTCTCCATCGTGATCGCCGGCCTCGCCGTGGCAGCCGGAGCCGTCGACAAAGAATTAGCCGCCCTCGCCACCGCGTACGTACTGCTCATGGCCGTTCTGGGCCCTGTCGCAGCACGGGTCATCGCCGTCCCACCCGCAGTCCGCGCAGACTGACAACATTCATTCCGCAGGCTCCACTCCTGCCCCCACTGAGTCATTCCGCAGGCTCCACTCCTGCTTCTATCAAGTCATTCCGCAGGCTCCACTCCTGCGACGCCTAAGCTGACCGAATGGCCCAGCAGCGTCGATCACCAGCGGACGGTGCCCCCGCATTGCGTCGGCGCCCACAATTGTCCGAAGACGTCGCCAACCACGTGCGGCACATCGTCATGTCCGGCGCGGTCCGTCCGGGCGACTTCATCCGACTCGACGAGACGGCTGCCGAACTCGGTGTCAGCGTCACCCCGGTCCGCGAAGCACTGCTCACGTTGCGGGGCGAAGGAATGGTGGAACTGGTGCCGCACCGCGGCTACGTCGTCTCCCCGCTCACGCCCGAGGACATCGTCGACATCTTCTGGCTACAGGGACAGATCGCAGTCGAACTGGTCCGCCGGGCGGCACCGAAGATCACCGACGACGTCGTTGCCGAGCTGGAGAAGTTCAACGAGTCCCTGGCCGCGGCGGTGGAAAAGAATCAGGCCGAGGAAGTCGAGATCGCCGAGTTCGAGTTCCACCGGGTTCTCAATCGCCTCACCGGTGCAACCAAGCTGGCGTGGTTTCTCAACAACGCCACCCGCTACACCCCCACCCGGCTGTACGCGTCGGATCCGGAATGGGGGCGAGCGGCGGTGCGTAATCACGAACAGTTGATCGACGCTCTCCGTGCGGGCGACGTGGATGCGGCCTGCACGCTGATGCGCCGACAGTTCACCGATGGCGCGGAACGCCTGATCGCGTACCGCGCCCTGTGAGTGGAAATGTGTCCCAGGGGACACATTTCCACTCACCTAACGGAGCGAGTCCGGCGCGGTGAACCGCTCGCCGTACTTGGCAGCCAGCTCGTCGGCACGCTTGACGAACGCAGCCTGACCGAGGGAACCGTCCTGGGCCTCGTAGCCGACGATGTACTGGTGCACACCACCGGTCCAGGCCGGGTAGCCGATGCCGAAGATCGAGCCGATGTTGGCGTCGGCGGTGGTGTTCAGGACACCCTCGTCGAAGCACTTCTGCGTCTCGATGGCCTCGATGAACAGCATGCGCTCCTTCAGATCCTCGAACGGGATGTCCGCGGTACCTGACTTGAACGCGTCACGCAGGCCAGGCCACAGGCCGGCGCGCTTGCCGTCGGCGTACTCGTAGAAGCCTGCGCCCTTGGCCTTCGACGGACGCTCGAACTCGTCGACCATCTTGTCGATGACTGCGCCGGCCGGATCCTCGGGAGGAGTTCCACCCGCGGCCTTGATGGCGTCGTAGGTCTCCTTGCGGATCTTCTGCATCAGGTTGAGCGTCAGCTCGTCCGAGAGCTGCAGCGGCGCCGCCGGGTAGCCTGCCTGCAGACCTGCCTGCTCGATGGTCGACGGCTCCACACCTTCACCGAGCATCGCGATGGCCTCGTTGATGAAGGTGCCGATGACGCGCGAGGTGAAGAATCCGCGGCTGTCGTTGACGACGATCGGAGTCTTTTTGATGACCTGTACCAGGTCGAAGGCCTTCGCCAGCGCAGCGTCCGACGTCTTCTCGCCGCGGATGATCTCCACCAGCGGCATCTTGTCGACGGGCGAGAAGAAGTGGATTCCGATGAAGTCCTCCTGACGCTTCACGCCCTGAGCGAGGCTCGTGATCGGTAGCGTCGAGGTGTTGGAACCGAGCAACGCCGACGGGTCGACGAGGTCCTCGATCTCCTGGAACACCTTCTGCTTGAGCTCCTCGGATTCGAAGACCGCCTCGATGACGAGATCGGCGCCTTCGACGTCCTTGGCGTCGGCGGTCGGATGGATCCGCGCGAGCAGCGCGTCGGACTTCTCCTGAGTGGTCTTGCCACGCGAGAGTGCCTTGGCCTCGATGGCCTCGGAGTACGCCTTGCCCTTCTGCGCGGATTCGATGGCGACGTCCTTGAGGACCACCTCGATGCCCGCTTTGGCACACACGTAGGCGATACCGGCGCCCATCATGCCTGCACCGAGCACTGCGACCTTGGTGAACGTCGTCTTCTCGATGCCGTCCGGGCGGGACTTGCCTGCATTGATCGCCTGCAGATCGAAGAAGAACGCCTGGATCATGTTCTTCGATACCGAGCCGGTGACCAACTCGGTGAAGTAGCGGGACTCGATGGTCGACGCATTGTCGAAATCGACTTGAGCGCCCTCGACTGCGGCCGACAGGATCGCGCGCGGCGCCGGCATCGGCGCACCCTTGATCTGCTTACGCAGGTTCGACGGGAACGCAGGCAGGACGGCAGCGAGCTTCGGGTTCGACGGGGTGCCGCCGGGGATCTTGTAGCCCTTGACGTCCCATGGTGCGACGCCACCCTCGGGGTTGGCCTTGATCCACGCCTTCGCCGCGGGCACGAGGGCGTCGATGCTGTCGACGAGCTCGTGCACGAGGCCGATCTCCAGAGCCTTCTCCGGACGGAACCGGGTGCCCTGGGCGAGGACCGTCATGAATCCGTTCTGGATGCCGAGCAGGCGCGTGATGCGTGTGACGCCACCGCCACCGGGCAGAAGACCGAGGGATACCTCGGGCAGACCGAGCTGAACGCCCGAGACATTCGCGGCGATCCGGTGGTGGGTCGCAAGAGTGATCTCGAGTCCACCGCCGAGTGCAGCACCGTTGATCGCGGAGACGACGGGCTTGCCGAGCTTCTCCAGGCGTCGCAGCTGCGCTTTGACTTCCTGTACCTCGTCGAACACGCGCTGGGCGTCCTCGGGCTTCGCGGTGATGAGGCTGTTGAGGTCACCACCGGCGAAGAACGTTTTCTTCGCCGAGGTGATCACGACGCCGGTGATGGAGTCGAGTTCCTTCTCCAGTCGATCGACGGTCGCGCCCATCGAGTCCTTGTACAGCTGGTTCATCGTGTTGGCGCCCTGGTTGGGGTCGTCCATCGTGAGCACGACGATGCCGTCGGAATCCTGGTCCCAGGTGATCATGTTTTCGCTCATGGTGTGTTCCTCAGACTCGCTCGATGATGGTGGCAACGCCCATGCCGCCGCCGATGCACAGGGTGATGAGTGCGTACCGGCCGCCGCGACGCTCGAGCTCGTCGAGCACGGTTCCGGTGATCATGGCTCCGGTGGCGCCGAGCGGGTGGCCCATCGCGATGGCTCCACCGTTGACGTTGAGCTTCTCGTTCGGGATCTGCAGGTCCTTCTGGAAGCGAAGGACGACGGACGCGAACGCCTCGTTCAATTCGAAGAGATCGATGTCGTCGACGGTCAATCCTGCGGTTGCGAGAACCTTCTTCGACGCGGGTGTCGGGCCGGTCAGCATGATCGTCGTGTCTGCACCGGAGGTGGCCGTCGCGACGATGCGCGCACGCGGAACCAGGTTCAGGTCCTTGCCTGCCTGCTCGCTACCGACAAGGACGAGGGCTGCACCGTCGACGATGCCGGAGCTGTTACCACCGGTGTGGACGTGATCGATCTTCTCGATCCAGTGGTACTTCTGCAGCGCGACGTCGTCGAATCCACCCATCGCAGCGACACCGGTGAAGGCCGGGTTCAGTTTGCCGAGCGATTCGACCGTGCTGCCCGGACGCATGTGCTCGTCGTGGTCGAGGATCAGCAGGCCGTTCTGGTCGGTGACCGGTACGACGGACTTGGCGAAGTAGCCACCCGACCATGCAGCGGCGGCACGCTCCTGCGACTGCACTGCGTAGGCGTCGACGTCTTCGCGGCTGAACCCCTCGATCGTCGCGATGAGATCGGCGCCGATGCCCTGCGGCGCGAAGTACGTGTCGTAGTTGGTGGCCGGATCCATCGCCCACGCGCCGCCGTCACTGCCCATCGGGACGCGGGACATGGACTCGACACCACCGGCGATGACGACCTCGTCCCAGCCGGAACGCACCTTCTGCGCAGCCAGGTTGACGGCTTCGAGGCCGGACGCGCAGAACCGGTTGAGCTGGAATCCGCCCACGGTGTCCGGCATCTTCGCGGCCAGAACCGCGGTGCGCGCAATATCGGCACCCTGATCGCCCACCGGGGAGACCACACCGAGGATCAAGTCGGAGATGCGGTTCTCGTCGAGGTCGGGGAACCGTCGACGCAACTCGTCGATCAGGCCGGTGACCAGCGAAATGGGCTTGACGGAATGCAGTGAGCCGTTCTTCCCCTTGCCGCGTGGGGTCCTGATGGCTTCGTAAATGAACGCTTCTGTAGTCACAGCGCGGTCGTTCCTTCCACGTACTTCTGACTCGGCGGCGGCACCCGAGGGCGCCGCAGGACTCGAGGATCACACCTCGGCTCCTCTCACACTAGAACGCGGTACACAACCCGGTGAAGGACCGAAACGAGCGCGGTCCGTGACCGGCGCGTGCGTTTCAGCTCGACGAGACAGGGGTAGAGATAGCATCACCACTCGGGGGGATATGGGAGTGGAGCCAGCGGAACGAACCGGTTCCACAGAGTGGAGCCTGCGGGGGAGGTTCGAGCTCGGCCAGTTACGGAGATGATGACCATGGACACCCAGAAGCCGCTCGCGGTCGGAGCGCACGTCAAAGTGCGCTACAGCTCCGATTCTTCCCTGCCACGCGACCAGTGGCCCAAGGAATCAGGCGTCGTCAAGGAAGACTTCGGTGAGCAGACGGCATCGGTCGACCGCACCTGGGCCCGGGCTCACCGCTACGCCGTCGCCCTCGACGACGGCCGACTCGTCTTCGTCGACCCCGAGGACATCGAAGCAACCTGACCAAGGTCGGTCATGTGGTCGACTCAGCACCCTTTCTACCGACCCAGCACGCCTTCTATCCGCGGACTGGGCGTGTCAGCTCGGCAAGAAGGGTGCTGACTCCTACTCCTTGAGCGGAGTTGCTCCGAGTTCTGCCTGCAGCAGTTCCATGGCCACCGTTTCCGGGTCGCGCCGCACCGACGGGTCGGCAGGCTCGGCGGCCGCTTTGAGCAGCTCTTCCTCGTCCTCCGGTGTTTCCGGGGGCGGTGGACCGGCCGGCTCGGGGTCGTCGGGATAGTCGGGCGCCTCGGGGGGCGGTATGTCGTCGTATCCGTGGTCGGTCGCTCCCGACTCCCGCGCCGTCGAAGCCGGCTTGTTCGCCTGGCTCGGACGCGAGAACTTGGTCGGAGGCGCTTTCGGAGGCTCGGGCGCGGCCTTGGCGACCGGAGCTTCCTCAGCAGGAGCTGCTGCTCCGACGACGCACGTCACCTGCCAGTCGACACCGAACACATCACGCAGCGCATCCCTGATGACGTCGGCATTCCGTCCTTCCTGCAGCCGCTTCGCGAGCGGCGCGGAATCGTGGCCGAGCGTGATCGAGCCGTCGCTCACCGCTCGAACCGAGGCACCGGACAGCATGACCTCGACCGTGCGGCTGCGCTCGCGCACCTTGGCTCGGACCTCGGACCAGACCGCACGAATCGCCGCGGCGTCCGGCTGAGTGGACGCCGCCGCAACCGGCTCGGGCTCCGGATTCGGTACTGGTTCAGGGGCTGGTATCTGTTCCGGGGCAGGCTCGGGCTCGACCGGCGCAGGGAAGTCGAACGCGCGGGTCGGTTCGGCGACTGGACGCTCGGGCTCTACGGGCGCCGCTTCAGGTTCCGGGGTCGGCTCGGGTTCCGGGGTCGACACAGGCTCCGGAACAGGCTCGGGTTCCGGGGTCGGCTCGGGGTCCGGCTGCGGCACCGGAGTGGGCTCGGGCTGCGGCTCGGGCTCAGGAGTGGGCTCGGGCTGCGGCGTCGGCTCGGGCTGCGGCGTCGGCTCGGGCTCAGGAGTGGGTTTGGGTTCGGGCTCGGGCGTCGTCGGAATGCTGGCGGCAGGTGCCGGAGGGACTGCGGGAGCGGTCGGAACCACGGGAGGTACGTCAGGCGCGGGCGCTGCAGGCTCGGGGGCCGCAGCCGCCCGTTGGGACGGCCGGACGAACTTGGGCGGTGTGTCGTCGACCGGCGGCGCGCTGGGGGTCGACGGCTCAGCACGACGCTGCGGAGCCTGGTCGACGGCTGCTTGCTCGCCGGCGGGCAACGTGACGTCCAGGCGCCGCTCGAGACGCTCGAGACGCTGCAGCACAGCAGATTCGGCGTCGGATGCCGAGGGAAGCAGCATCCGCGCACACATGACTTCGAGCAGCAGGCGCGGTGCGGTGGCGCCGCGCATCTCCCCCAGACCGGCGTGGATGATCTCTGCATAGCGCGCCAGGGTCGCCGAGCCGATGCGGCCCGCTTCGTCGCGCAGACGTTCGAGAACGTCACCGGGAACATCGACCAGCCCGCGCTCACCTGCGTCGGGGACGGCGCGCATGAGGATGAGGTCGCGGAGCCTTTCCAGCAGGTCCGTCGCGAAGCGGCGCGGATCGTGTCCGGCGTCGACCACTTTGTCGACCGTCCCGAACAGTGATCCACCGTCCCCGGCCGCGAGTGCATCCACGGCTTCGTCGATCAACGCGACGTCGGTGACGCCGAGCAGGGACAGTGCCCGCGGATACGTGACGCCTTCGGGTCCTGCGCCTGCGAGCAGCTGGTCCAGCACGCTCAGCGAGTCACGCGGCGATCCGCCGCCGGCTCGAATCACCAACGGATAGACGGGATCCTCGACGGGGACCGACTCCTGCGCGGTGATCTTCTCGAGCAGCCCACGCATGGTCGACGGCGGGAGCAGCCGGAACGGGTAGTGGTGCGTACGCGAACGGATGGTCGGGAGCACCTTCTCCGGCTCCGTCGTCGCGAAGATGAAGACAAGGTGCTCCGGCGGCTCTTCGACGACCTTGAGCAGTGCGTTGAAGCCTGCTGTCGTGACCATGTGGGCCTCGTCGATGATGAAGATGACGTAGCGCGATTCGGCGGGCGCGTAGACCGCCTTGTCTCGGAGATCTCGTGCGTCGTCGACGCCACCGTGGCTTGCCGCGTCCATCTCGACGACGTCGAGGTTGCCCGGCCCACCCGGCGCGAGAGCGACGCAGGAGTTGCAGACGCCGCACGGCGTGGACGTCGGGCCTTCGACGCAGTTCAGCGACCGCGCGAGGATGCGCGCCGACGACGTCTTACCGCAGCCTCGGGGCCCGGAGAACAGGTATGCGTGGTTGATCCGATTGGAGTTGAGCGCGGTGCTCAACGGTTCGGTTACGTGCTCCTGCCCGACGACCTCAGCGAACGTCGCAGGACGGTACTTCCGGTAGAGAGCCACGCATGGAAGGGTACCGGCGCGCACCGACACCGGCACAACCCCGTCGGGCGGTCGAGCATGCCCGCCGCCATGGCCGGAGCGCGTCTCACTTGTTCTTCGCGGCTGCCTTCGCTGCCTTCTTGAACTCGCGGACCTCGAGCAGGGATTTCTCGTCGACGACATCGGCGATGGAACGCCTGGAACCGTCGTCGCCGTAGGCCCCTGCGGCGTCCCGCCAGCCTTCGGGAGTGACGCCCATCTGCTTCCCGAGGAGCGCGAGGAAGATGCGGGCCTTCTGGTCGCCGTATCCCGGTAGTGCTTTCAGCCGCTTCAGAACCTCGGCGCCGTTCGGGTCGCCGCGACGCCAGATCTCGTCGGGTTTGCCGTCGTAGTTCTCGGCGACGAACTCCGCGAGACCCTGAATCCGCTTGGCCATCGAGCCCGGAAAGCGGTGCACTGCAGGGGTCGTCGCGCACACCGCGGCGAACTCGTCGGGGTCGGCCTGCGCGATGGTGTCGACCTTGAGGTCACCGAGACGGTCGACGAGTTTCTTCGGGCCCGCGAATGCCGATTCCATGGGCACCTGCTGATCCAGCAGCATCCCGATGAGCAGCGCGAACGGGTCCTCGGCCAACAACGCATCGGCTTCCGCGTCGCCAGTCAGATGCAAGGTGGGAGACATGTCGTCGATCATGCCACCTGTGGATCGAGGCTCCTAGGTGATGGATACCAGTTGAGTGATGTCGTCGAAGGGCAGTGGTCCGTCGACGACGGCCCCGACGACTGCGTTGTTGAGCGTGATGGAACCGCCGTGGTTGTCGAGGAATGCCGTGTCCGCAGCGTCGCGACCGGTGGCGATCCGCACCAGCGTCGACCGCGGAGCCAGGCACGTCGCGTCGACCACACGCCACTGGCCGTCGACGAATGCCTCGGCGACGGCGTGGAAGTCCATGGGGTCGCATCCGGGTGCGTACACCGCGACGAGCCGTGCCGGTACGTTCACCGCACGCAGCAACGCCACGACGAGATGGGTGTAATCCCGGCACACACCTGCACCTGCGAGGAGGGTGTCCACTGCACCGTCGATCGGGTCACTGCTTCCCGGAACGTAGTTGAGCCGTGAGCCGACCCAGGACGACACCTCGGCGAGCAATTTCTCCGACGCCGCGTAGGAACCGAATTCCGTTGCCGCGAAACCGAAGAACTTGTCGGCCTCGGCATATCTGCTGGGACGTAGATACAGCGAGAGATCGTAATCCGACACAGGCGCCGGGTCGGTGTTGCCGTACACGGTGGCCGAGTACGACACCTCGAGCTTTCCGACGCCCGCATGCAACTTGTGGATTCGGGTGCCGTGCGCGCCGCTGATCTCCTGGAAATCGACCGGCTGGCCATCGAGAGTGAACGACAGCGCTTCCCACACTTCGGCGCCCGGGTGTGGAGCGATGGCGATCTGGAATTCCAGGGTGCTCGCCTCGGTGACGTCCACGTCGAGGTAGGCCGAGACTTCGCGTTTCATTGTGATGATCCTGCCACCGTTCATTCGATCCTGCAGATCGGACTCGAGCACCCTCAGGACTCGTCGGGGCGGAATTCACCCGTGACGAGAAAGATGACACGCTTGGCGACTTCGACCGTGTGATCGGAGAAGCGCTCGTAGAAGCGTCCGAGGAGCGTCATGTCGACGGCGGCGGGGACACCGTGCGGCCAGTCGGGAGACGAGGTCAGGGTGAACAGGCTGCGATGCAGCTCGTCCATTTTCTCGTCCTTGACCTGCAGCTCGGCGGCCAGGTCCGCGTCCCTGGTCAGCAGAACCTCGCGGGTGGCGTCGGCCTGCTCGACCGCGACGCGGCCCATCTCGGCGAAGACGCTCTCCACCTCGACGGGGAGGACGTGAGCAGGGTGACGTCTGCGCGCTAGCTCGGCGATGTGGATGGCGAGGCCACCCATTCGCTGCAGATCGGCGACTATGTGGATCCCGCTCACCATGATTCGCAGGTCCAGCGCGACGGGTGACTGCAACGCGAGTACCGAAAATGCTTTGTGCTCCCACGCCGCGGCGAGTTCGTCGATGCGTTCCCGGCTGCTGATGGTTTCCTCGGCCAGCGCCAGATCGGCCGTCAGCAACGCCTGCGTCGCCGACGCCATCGCCTTCTCGGCCAGGGTGCACATGTCGGCGAGGTCGGCTCGGATCTCGACGAGTTGCTCGTTGTAGTTCTCACGCACAGCGAGCCCACCTGTCCATCGAGATCCCCATCCGCCGTCCTCTGCCTGTCGAAAGTCCTTCAGTCCTGTACCCGGACCTTGATCTTTCTACACCAGGCGCTGTGCTGGTGGGATCGCCTGCGTCAGCAGTTGGTCGGGGCGGGCACGCCGTAGAAACGGTCCTTGATCCAGTTCTGCGCCTCGCCGAGTCCGAGGAGGTCCGGAATGATATGTCCCGCACCCGAACCGGGGACGATGGACGGAACATTCGCGGCGCTGAACTGAACCGTCGCTCCCCTGCTGCACCAGGCACCCGCGAGTTCGACGGCTTGACCGTGCGGGACGATGTCGTCGGACGTCCCGGACTGGACGAGCACCGGGGCGGTCGGCGTGCGCAGGCCGATCTTGTTCTTCGCGAGGATCTCCTGGGCCTTGGGAAGCCGATCCAGGACGACCGACATCGGCTCGCCGGTGCGGGTGTACTCGGTGGTCCGATGCAGTCCGACGGTCAGGATCGTCTCGCCCACACATTGATTCGCCACCTGCCGCAGCATGGCCTGGCCTGCGTCGTTGATGTTCTCGTCGATCAGAGGTTGAAGGTCGGGATCCGATTTCAGCAGACCGTTGAGGGTGTACCCGATGACGCCGGTGAGGATGGTGCCGTCGACCTGTTCGAGGGTCTGCTTCAGGTCGGCAGGCGGAGCGCCTGCGTAGCTGCCCACGAGGTCGAGTTCGGGAGCGTAATCGCCCGCCACCTCGGCTGCGGCCGCCACTGCGCCACCGCCCTGGGAGTATCCGTACGTCGCGACGGGTCCGCCCGCAGCGATCTTGGTGCCGGGTAGCTGCTGGGCAGCGCGGGCGGCGTCGAGAACAGCGTGCGCCTCGGCCGCGCGGTTGACGTAGGTGTGCGCGCCGGGTGTTCCGAGACCGTCGTAGTCGGTGATCACGACGCCGTATCCCTGCGAGAGCAAGGAGTACGCGGCCAGGACCTCGTACTCGACCATGAATCCGAGTGGTGGCGTGTACGTGATCAGCCGATTCAGCATGCGCGACGGCGCACACTGATCTCCTTGGCCTTGCGTCCCCGGTGCCAGCACGACGAGCGGCCGCGGGCCGGGTCCCGTCCATTCCGCCGCCGGATCGATATAGGTACCGGTGACCGCGTTGGGTGCGTCGTTGGAGTCGGTGCTGCGGTACATGATTCGCGTCGCCGTCCCCGGGAGCGGTCCGCCGATACCGGGGACCGACAGCGCCAGAGGCGACGGCTCGGTGCGAATCACGTCTCCGGCACCGCCGTCGGGCAAGGGGGTGGGCGGGAGGTAGAAGTCGGACTCACCCGTCGACCCGGTGGACGATCCCGCTCCAGGCTGCGCCGACGCGAGCGGGACTCCCGCCACCGCCGCCAGCAGTGCAACGCCCACCGCAGTGCCCAGCAATCGTGATACTCGCATCGATCGTCCAACCCCCGTACTTACCCACCGGTAGTGATATCCGACTGGGACCATACGTGACAGGGGACACACTTGGGAAGAGTGGGGTAGCGCATCACCGAGAGTGCGTCAGCGTCGTCGGCGATGCATGTCCGCTTTCGCGATCGAGATCTCCTCCGCCGTCAACGGCCTACCGGGTAGCTCCGTCGCGGCGCCCGGCGTCGAACGCAGGCCGTCGAGCACGATCGTGAAGTACCGCTTCCAGTTGTCCGGCTCTACCGTCTTCATGAATTCCGAAGCCGCACCGATCATTCCGATCAGCGGAAACAGGTCGTTGACCTCCACGTCGGCGCGCAGTTGGCCGGAGTCGCGCGCACGCATCACGATACGGTCGACGTACGGGTCGATCCGCTCCCTCATCTGGGCGATTCCGTTGCATCCTTCGTCCGTGCCGAGCACGACCTCGCCGAGACCTTTGTCCGCCGACATTCCTGCGAACAGATCCGCGAGAAACAGAACGAGTCCGTCCCATGGATCTTCAGCAGCCAGAGCGCTTTCCGCGGTGGCCAGCATTTCCTGCATACGCTGCTCGAACACGCCGTCGATCAGCTCCTCCTTGCAGGAGAACCGCCGATACACCGTCCCCACACCGACTTTCGCATGAGCAGCAACGTCGTCGAGCGTGATGTCGATTCCGCGCGAGGCGAACAGTTCGCGAGCCGCGTCGACGATTCGTCGGCGGTTGCGTTCCGCGTCCGCTCGCAACGGTTTCTTCACGCCTGTGTCGGCTCTCACACTCATTCGATGTCCGTTTCACCCGAAAAGCGGAGGACATTCCTCCACTTAGCTGCTACCTTCGTCTTCGTAACCGGAGAATACACCTCCGTATAGCCGAATCGAAGGATGACCATGACCGCATTGTCACCGGACGACACCTCGTCGTCGACCTTGGCGACGGAGGAGACCACCGACGCCAGGGCACACCGAAACCGCTGGCTGATCCTCGCCACCCTCGGCCTCGCCCAGCTCATGGTGGTGCTCGACGCCACCGTCGTGAACATCGCTCTGCCCGCCGCCCAGCTCGACCTCGGCTTCGACAACGCCAACCGCTCCTGGGTCGTCACGTCCTACGCCCTGGCATTCGGCAGCCTCCTGCTGCTCGGCGGACGTCTGAGCGACCTGTTCGGACGCCGTAACACCTTCCTGATCGGACTCATCGGATTCGCCGTGATGTCCGCGGTGGGTGGCGCAGCCGTGAACTTCGGCATGCTGGTCGCGGCACGCGCCGGCCAGGGCGTGTTCGGCGCCCTGCTCGCACCCGCGGCGCTCTCGCTCCTGGCCACCACGTTCACCGACCCGAAGGAACGAGCAAAGGCGTTCGGCATCTTCGGCGCCATCGCAGGCGGCGGCGGTGCACTCGGCCTACTGCTCGGCGGAATGCTCACCGAATGGGCCAACTGGCGCTGGAGCCTGTACATCAACCTGGTGTTCGCCGCACTCGCGTTCGTCGCCGGATTCCTCCTGCTCGCCAAGCACAAGGCCGACGTCCGTCCACGCCTGGACATTCCCGGAACGCTGACCGTGTCGGCAGCGCTGTTCGCCATCGTCTACGGCTTCGCTCACGCCGAGTCCGACGGCTGGAGCAACACGGTCACCATCGCATTCCTCGCCGCCGGCGTGGTGCTGCTCGGCGTGTTCTTCGCCATCCAGCAGCGTGTGTCACACCCGTTGCTTCCGCTGCGCATCATCCTCGACCGCACCCGCGCCGGATCGTTCCTCGCCGTCTTCGTGACGGGTGCGGGCATGTTCGCGGTGTTCCTGTTCCTGACGTACTACCTGCAGAACACACTCGGGTTCACACCGATCAGCACCGGTTTCGCGTTCATGCCGATGATCGCCGCCCTCATCGTCACCGCGACGCTGTCGACGGCAATCGTGCTGCCGCGCTTCGGACCTCGTGTTCTCATGACGTCGGGACTTCTCGTCGCCGCACTGGGCATGGGACTGCTCACCCAGATCGCCGTCGACTCCGCGTATGCGACGCACATCCTGCCCGGCCTGATCATCATGGGCCTCGGCTTGGGCGCAACGATGGCTCCCGCCATGCAGGGCGCCATCTCGGGAGTCAACCCCGACGATTCCGGTGTTGCCTCGGCAACGGTCAACACCATGCAGCAGGTCGGCGGGTCCATCGGTACCGCACTTCTGAGCACCATCGCGGCCACCGCGGCCACCAACTACGTGACCGACAACCTGGCGTCGGCGTCGAATGCAGCCGCACTCCAAGCCAACGCTGAAATCGCCAGCTACACGACGACGTTCTGGTGGGCGACGGGCATCTTCCTGCTCGGAGCCGTCATCTCGGCCATCGTCGTCAAGCCCGGTCTGCTCCCCGCAGCCCCGGAAGGCGCAGTCGTAGTAGGCCACTGATCCGCTGTGAGTACTTGTGTAGGCCCTGGGGCAGGAGCGAAGCCTGCGTAGCGACCATGGGCGCTACATAAGTACTCACGTGGTGCGGAGGAGTTTTTCTGCCGCGGCCAGAAGTACGCAAGTCGCCACGCCGTTCATCGACTTCTCCAGCTCGGAGAGCGACGGGAAGCTCGGCGCGAGGCGGATGTTGCGGTCCTCGGGGTCCTTCTTGTACGGATAAGCCGAGCCTGCGCCGGTCAGTGCGATGCCCGCGTCCTTCGCCAGAGCGATGGACCGGGCTGCCGTACCGTCCAGCACGTCGAGCGAGATGAAGTACCCGCCCTTCGGCTCCGTCCAGGAGGCGATCTTGGACGCTCCGAGGCGATCTTCCAGAATCTGTCCGACGAGAGCGAACTTCGGTGCCAGGATCTCCCGATGCTTGGCCATGTGGGCCTTCACACCGTCGGCATCACCGAAGAAGCGAAGGTGGCGAAGCTGATTGAGCTTGTCCGGCCCGATGCTCTTGGTGCCGAGACGCTTCAGGTACCACTCGAGGTTCGCGTCGGAACTTCCGAAGAAGCTGACGCCTGCACCGGCGAACGTGATCTTGGAGGTCGACGCGAACACGAACGGGCGGTTGGGATACCCGGCTTCGGCTGCCCAGCCCAGAATGTCGTACGCGGGTGCGAACTCCGCGGTCAGAGGGTGAACGGCGTAGGCGTTGTCCCAGAAGATCCGGAAGTCGGGTGCCGCAGCCGGGACGGACGCCAGTGCGCGCACGACCTCTTCGGAGAACACTGCACCCGTCGGGTTGGAGTAGTTCGGGACCGCCCACAGGCCCTTGATCTGCGGATCCGACGCCATGAGCCGCGTGATTTCCTCGACGTCGGGGCCGTCCGGGTTCATCGGGACCGGGATCATGTCGATGCCGAAGCTCTCGGAGATCGCGAAGTGGCGGTCGTATCCGGGAGCTGGGCAGAGGAAACGGATGTTGGGTTCCGCCGACCACGGCCGCGGTGAGTCCGGCAGGCCGTGCAGCAGGGACCAGACGACGAGGTCGTGCATGATCTCGAGGCTTGCGTTGTTGCCCGCAAGGAGGTTCGAGACGGGAATCCCGAGCAGCTCCCCGAAGATCGCGCGCAGTTCCGGCAGGCCGGCGAGGCCGCCGTAGTTGCGGCAGTCGGTGCCGCTGCCGTCGCGGAAATCGCCACCGGGCAGTGTCAGCAGATCCGAGGACAGATCGAGCTGCTCGGGCGACGGCTTGCCTCTGGTGAGATCGAGGGAGAGATTCTGGGCCTTCAGCTGCTCGTAGCTCGCTGCCTGTCGCTCGTGCTCGGCGACGAGCTCCTCATGGTTCATCAACCCGAACTGGGTTTGCGCTGACATGCGGAGCGGCCTCTCGTGATGCTGGTCCCTTGACATAAAGGGGACCCCGCGCACCCGGCAGAGCCCGTTGACCCTTGCTGCCTTCCGGCCCTGGGGGAGTTCACAGGATGCGCGCCGCGCGGGATCCAGTGAAGAGTGTAGCCGCACCGTCGACGACGGGTGACCGGCAGGGTTCCACGACTGCCGCGAGGCCCCGCTACAGGCCTCCGAATCGGCCCACGAGCAGCCGGTTTGGGATCGGACGGGGGTAACCCGGTATGCTTCCCCACGGAGGATTCGCCTAGTGGCCTATGGCGCTCGCCTGGAACGCGGGTTGGGTTAACGCCCTCAGGGGTTCAAATCCCCTATCCTCCGCGGTGAGAAAGCCCCCTGCACGTGCAGGGGGCTTTCTTCGTTCTCGGGTCCGCGAGCATCACGTCCGGACGTGACGGGCGACAGCCCTATCGCGCCGACCAACCACCGTCCATGGTGTACGACGCGCCGGTGACCATGCCGGCATCCGAGGACGCCAGCCATCCGACGAGGGATCCCACTTCTGCCGGTTCGACGAGTCGTTTGACTGCGCTCTCGGTCAGCATGACCTTCTCCAGCACCTGGTCTGCGTCGATCCCGTGCGCGGCCGCTTGGTCGGCGATCTGCTTCTCCACCAACGGCGTTCGCACGTAACCGGGGTTGACGCAGTTGCTCGTGACGCCGTGTGGGCCGCCTTCGAGTGCCGTGACCTTGGACAGTCCTTCCAAGGCGTGCTTGGCGGTCACGTACGCGACCTTGTATTCCGATGCGCGGAGGCCGTGCACCGAGGAGACGTTGACGATTCGTCCGAACCCTCGCGAGTACATGCCGGGCAGCGCAGCTCGGATCAGCAGGAACGGGGCTTCCACCATCAGGGTCTGGATCCGCCGGAACGCGGCTGGGTCGAAGTCGACGATCGAGGCGACGGTTTGGATTCCCGCGTTGTTGACCAGGATGTCGGTGTCGAGGTGCAGCTCTTCGAGCGAGGCCACGTCCAGTAGGTCCACTGCCCAGGTCTCGCCGTGGAGCTCGGACGCAAGTTCCTTCGCCGCTACTTCGTCGACGTCGGCGATGGTGACGGTCGCTCCGCGCGAGGCCAGTTCGCGTGCACACGCTGCCCCGATTCCGGACGCACCACCGGTGACGAGTGCGGTGCGTCCGGTCAGGTCGGTCATCGCTTCACGTCCGGTTCGAGCAGCCCTGCCTTGGCGAGCTCGGCTTCCGTGGCCAGATTCTTCGCGTCGGCGATGTCGATGGTCTCGAGTGCCAGGCCCTTGGTTTCGCGGGCGGCGATGACGGCGATCAACGTGACCGCGCAGGACGCCGCGAGGTACCAGGCGATCGGAACGCCCGAGCCGAAGCGGTCGAGCAACGCAACCGCGATGATCGGCGCCAGCGAGCCCGCGACGATCGACGTCACCTGATAGCCGAGGGACACGCCGGAGTAACGCATACGCGTCGGGAACATCTCTGCCATGATCGCCGGCTGCGTTGCATACATGAAGGCGTGGAACACGAGGCCGATGATGATCGCGAGCATGATGACCACGTTGTGGCCGCTGTTGAACATCGGGAAGGCGAAGAAGCCCCAGGTTCCTGCGGTGACTGCGCCGAAGAAGTAGACGGGACGGCGGCCGACGCGGTCGGCGAGCTTGCCCACCAACGGAATCACGCAGAAGTGCACGGCATGGGCGACGAGCATCCACCACAGAATCGTCTGGGTGTCGGTACCGACCTCGACCTTGAGGTACGTGATCGTGAACGTGACGACGAGGTAGTACATGACGTTCTCACCGAAACGCAGGCCCATGGCCGTGAAGACGCCACGCGGGTAGCGCTTGAGGACCTCGAAGACACCGTACGACGCTGCCTTGATGACCTCGGCCTGCTTCTGTGCTTCGACGAAGATCGGGGCGTCGGTGACCTTGGTGCGGATGTAGTAACCGACGAAGACGATCACTGCGGAGAGCCAGAACGCAACGCGCCAGCCCCAACTGAGGAAGTCGTCCTCCGGCAGGACGGTGGTCAGAATGAGCAGCACGACGGTGGCGAGCAGGTTTCCGGCGGGTACGCCTGCCTGCGGCCAGCTGGCCCAGAATCCACGGCTCTTGTTCGGGCTGTGCTCTGCGACGAGCAGAACCGCGCCACCCCATTCGCCGCCGACGGCGAAGCCCTGGATGAACCGGAGCGCGACGAGAAGTGCAGGCGCCCAGTAGCCGATCTGGTTGAACGTCGGCAGACATCCCATCAGGAACGTTGCGCCGCCGACCAGGACGAGGCTGAACTGCAGCAGCTTCTTTCGGCCGTACTTGTCACCGAAGTGACCGAATACGATGCCGCCGAGCGGACGTGCGACGAAGCCGACGGCGTACGTGACGAAGGCAGCGAGAATGGCGTCGAGCTCACTCGTGCCTGCTGCGAAGAAGATCTTGGAGAAGACCAGCGTGGCCGCGGTGCCGTAGAGGAAGAATTCGTACCATTCGACGATGGTGCCCGCCATCGATGCACCGACGACCTTCTTGAGGCCGCTCGGAGTGGCGTCGGGGTCGTTCCCCGGTGATTCGGTGCGTTCTTCGACGCTCATTGCTACTCCTCGTGTTCTGGGACATGTGCGGGCTAGATTGTGACTACCACCACACATATCGGTATCGCTGAGTATCGATGCAGATCGGACCGCCCGCAATACCCAACAACGCATGTGCGATCTGCAAGAATGCACATGTGTCGCATGCTCACCCCGATCATGGTCGGCCGCCCAGCGCAGACGACCTGTTGATCCTGTTGGCAGTGGGCAGAACCGGCCGGTACAACACCGCGGCGGACGACCTCGGGGTCAACCACACCACCATCTCCAGGCGTATCGCCGCGCTCGAAGCACGCCTGGGCGGCAGAGTTCTCGCCAGGTCCGGCAACGGTTGGGAACTCACCGCCCGCGGCAAGGATGCACTCGCCGCCGCCGAGAACATCGAAGCCGCGGTCCGTTCCCTGATGGGACCGGACGACGACGCAGAAGGCGTGGTCAGAGTGTCCGCGACCGACGGATTCAGCGCATACGTCATCGCCCCCGCAGTCGCCCGAGTTCGACTTCGCCACCCCGGTATCGCCGTGGAGATCGTCGCGACCACCAGGCGCGCCTCGCAGCAACGCTCCGGAATGGATGTGGAGATAGTCGTCGGCGAACCTCAGGTGCACCGCGCGGAGGCGATGAAGCTCAGCGACTACCACCTCGGGCTGTATGCGTCGACGAGTTATCTCGAAGCCCACGGCAGACCGGCCACCGTCGACGATCTCGCTGCTCATCCGCTGGTCTACTTCATCGACTCGATGCTGCAGGTCGACGACCTCGACATCGCTCCCGGCTTCGCACCGCTGATGCGAGAGTCGGTGACGTCGACCAACGTGTTCGTGCACGTCGAGGCGACCCGTGCGGCGGCAGGGATCGGACTGCTCCCCTGTTTCATGGCCGATCGGCACGACGACCTCGTGCGGTTGCTGCCGCAGGAAGTGTCCGTGCGGCTGGATTATTGGCTGGTCTCGCGCGCCGAGACTCTGCGACGCCCGGAAGTCGCCCGAGTCGTCGAAGCCATCAAAGCCTCCGTCCTGGACCAGCGCGACGCTCTGCTGGGTCGCGCGTAGCCCGAACTTCGCGCAACTGCCGCTCCACGCCCGCGGTGTCCTAGCATCGAGACTGTCCTAGCATCGAGCCATGCCTGCCGGCCGATTCGCTCCGAGCCCGTCGGGCGACCTGCATCTCGGCAACCTCCGTACCGCGCTGCTCGCATGGCTGTTCGCGCGATCCACAGGACGACAGTTCTTGATGCGCGTGGAGGATCTCGATCGCGTGCGCGAGGGCGCCGAGGCCCGTCAACTCGCCGACCTCCGCGCCATCGGCCTCGACTGGGACGGCGCCGTTGTTCGACAGTCCGAGCGCACCGCGCTGTACGACGACGCCATCGCCCACCTCACCGCGGCGGGTATGACCTACGAGTGTTTCTGCACCCGTCGGGAAATACAGGAGGCAGCGTCGGCACCCCACGCACCCGACGGCGCCTACCCCGGAACCTGCAGAAATCTGACGGCCGCAGAACGGGCAACGAAAACCAGGCCTCCCGCAGTGCGCCTGAAGGCCGACGTGACCGAGTTCTCCGTTCACGACGACGTGCTCGGCGCATTTCACGGCCAGGTCGACGACCTCGTACTTCGCCGCGTCGACGGTGTCGCGGCCTACAACCTCGCGGTGGTGGTGGACGACGGCGAACAGGGCGTGGATCAAGTGGTCCGCGGGGACGATCTCCTGACGTCGTCCCCGCGTCAGGCGTACCTCGCGTCGCTGCTCGACATCCCCGCTCCCACCTACGCCCACGTGCCGCTCGCACTCAATGCTCAGGGAAAACGATTGGCGAAGCGCGACGGCGCGGTGACGCTGGAGGACCAGGCTGCGCTGGGTCTCGGGCCGCGAGACGTTCTGCACCTTCTGGCTCGGTCTCTGGAACTGGCCGAAGCCGACGAGCAAGTGTCCCCGGGCGACATTCTTCGGCGATTCGACCCGCAGAAGCTTCCGACGACCCCCTGGGTATTCGAGACATAACGGACTCGGTCGGTCGATTCTGTGCACTTCCGATTCGGACCTGGGGATTTCCCGTGTTTGGATGAGGCACGTGACAGCTCAGAAATCCGAAGACACGCCAGGCGCCGTTGCGCAGTTCGCGCACGTCAGCCGCGGCTACTACCCGACCATCGTGGCCTTGTTCGCCGCAACCCTGATCATCTCGAATGTGACGGCGAGCAAAGGCGTCGCGTTCTTCGGTGACAGCGAAGTATTCCTCGGCCCGTTCCAGGTGCTGCCGATCAACACCGACGGCGCATTCTTCCTCTTCCCACTCGCCTACATCCTGGGCGACGTCCTCAGCGAGGTGTACGGCTTCAAGGCGACGCGACGCGCGATCTACCTCGGGTTCGGGTCGATCATCCTCGCTGCCGTCTGCTTCTGGATCGCCATCGAGCTCCCCGCAGCCAGCTTCTACGAGAATCAGGAGTCACTCGAAACCGTCGTCGGCGTGGTGCCGCGGCTGGTCATCGCCGGCCTCGCCGGATACTTCGTCGGGCAGATGCTCAACGCCCTCGTCCTCGTGAAGATCAAACAGCGCACCAAGGAAAAGCACCTCTGGGCGCGACTGATCGGCTCGACCGTCGTCGGCGAATTCTTCGACACCCTGATCTTCTGCTCCATCGCCGCCGGCGTCATCGGCATCTCGACATGGGAAGACTTCATCAACTACGTCATCGTCGGCTTCATCTGGAAGACCCTCGTCGAAATCCTCGTACTTCCCATCACCTACCGCGTCATCGCCTACATCAAGAAGCGCGAACCCAGCTACCAGGAATCCGTCGCGGCATAGCTTCCGGCCTGGTACCTCTCACCCCTCGGGCGTGACCGAACGACACATTCGGTCACGCCCGAACTCGTCCGTGCACCTTCCCGCGCCTATTGAGCCATTGACAAATGGCACAATCAGTATGAGTCTGAACGAATGAATCCGTCGTACAACGCTCGTGCCGTGGTGACCGGAGCGGGCAGTGGCATCGGCCGTGCGTTTGCGCTCGAACTCGCGAAGCGAGGTGGTGAGGTGATTTGCGCCGATATTTCCCTGACGCGCGCCGAGGAGACCGCTGCTCTCATCGGCGACAAAGCGCATGCGGTGAAGTGCGATGTCTCTCGACGTGAGCAGGTCGAGGACCTTGCCTTGTTCGCAGAACTGACCCTCGGCCGTCCTCCGACTCTCGTGATCAACAATGCGGGCGTCGGGATCGGTGGCACACCTGTCGGCGATATCGGGTTCGAGGACTGGAACTGGGCGCTGGGGATCAATCTCTGGGGAGTGATCCACGGATGCGAGATCTTCGCGCCTGCAATGAAGGCGGTCGGCGAGGGCGGGTTCATCAATGTCGCGTCCGCAGCCGGATTCGGTGCTGCGCCGTTGATGGCGCCGTACAACGTGGGGAAGGCCGGCGTGATCTCGCTGTCGGAGACCATGGCTGCCGAAGGCGTGCGAGTCACCGTGCTGTGTCCGACGTTCGTGAAGACGAATGTCGCCAAGGACGGACGTATCACCGCTGCCGGCAACAAGATCGCCGAAACACTGATGCGCACGACGGGGTTCACGCCGGAGAAGGTCACGGTCGACACCTTGAACAAGTACGACCGCGGACGCCTCTACGTCGTGCCGCAGATCGACGCCAAGGTCATCTGGCGCCTCAAGCGCATCGCCCCTGCGCTCTACACCCGAACGCTCGGGTTGCTCGCTCGGTTCGCACCACAGGAAACCACACAGGAAGCAGGAGTCTGACATGGCATTCGACTTCGACGAGATGCTCGTCAAGATCAAGGACAAGCAGTGGGCGTTGGCCGACATCGACTGGGACGCACCGGGAGCGGAGACCATCGGTCCTGAACTCTGGACCAAGCTGAAGCCGTTCATGTCGGACCTGATGTGGATCGAGAACGTCGGCGCCCGCGGCTTCGCGGCCATGGCGAAGAAGGCTCCGACGGACACCTTGAAGGAGATCTACACCTACTTCCACGCAGAGGAACAGAAACACGCCAACGCCGAACTCGCACTGATGCGGCGGTGGGGCATGCTCGACGGCGACGAGATCCCTCAGCCCAATGTCAACGTCAAACTCGTCATCGACTGGCTGGACAAGTACTCGGATCAGACGTCACTCGCCGTGCTCGGGACCGTCATCCCGATGCTCGAGGTCGCACTCGACGGCGCACTGGTCAAGTTCATCGTCGACGAGATCGACGACCCGGTCTGCCAGGAGGTCTTCAAGAAGATCAACTCCGACGAATCACGCCATCTTGCAGTCGATTTCCAGGTCATCGAACTCCTGGGGCACGCGACGATGCGCAAGATCCTGGTGGAGACCGTCGGAGCCTGGATGAATCCGTCGCTGATCATCGGCACCCTCCGCTACATCCCACTGCTGAACAAGATGCGCGACAACATCGTGGCCATGGGTGTCGACGAGGAACGCCTCTACACCGCGATGCGGAGGTTCAAGAAGGTCGGCGAGAGAAGCGAATTCCCGAAGCGTCTGCCCATGTACCGCTTCATCAGCTGGCACTCCGGCGTCGTCATCAACCGCGCGCACCCGTACCACAAGTTCGCCGACGCCCTGGTCCGAGCAACGGCCAAGTACCCGAAGAAGCTGCTGCGCCCCCAGCCGACCTGGTCGAAGGAACTCACCTACGAGCCAGTCGCATGAGCGAAACACCGCACTCGTTCCCGCACGCTCCACTCCCGTCCCATGGGTCATTCCAGCAGGCTCCACTCCCGCTCGATGTAGCCATCATCGGCGGCGGCTTCGCCGGGATCGGTACCGCAATTCGACTCAAGCAGAAGCGAATCGAGAACCTTGCCATCTTCGAGCGGGGATCGGCTCCGGGCGGCACGTGGCGTGACAACACCTACCCCGGCGCGGCGTGTGACATCCCGTCGAGGCTGTACTCGTACAGTTTCGCCCCGAATCCGGATTGGTCGCACACGTATTCCGGTAGCGCCGAGATCCTGAAGTACATCGAGCGGATGGTCGACGATTTCGCCCTGCGTCCGATGCTGCGCTTCGGGCACAACGTCACCGGTGTCCATTGGGACGAGGCATCGTCACTGTGGGAGGTCACGTTCGACGATCACCCCTCGGTACGTGCACGGTCTGTCGTCATGGCGTCGGGGCCGTTGGCGAACGTCAGCTTCCCGGGCATCCGCGGCCTCGACACGTACGAGGGCCACAAGATCCACAGCGCTCGTTGGGATCACGAGTTCGACTTCACCGGCAAGAAGGTGGCCGTCATCGGGACCGGGGCGTCGGGTGTTCAGATCGTGCCGGAGCTGGTCAAGGTGGCGCAGTCGGTCAAGGTCTTCCAGCGCACGCCGGGCTGGGCACTCCCCCGCACCAATCTGACCACTCGTCAGACCACCAAGGATCTGTACCGAAAGTTCCCGGCTGCGCAGTCGATCGCACGCAAGGCCTGGTTCTGGGGTCACGAGTCCGTCGCCCTCGGCGTCGTCTGGAATTCGCCGCTCACCCGCGTCGTCGAAGCCGTCGGCAAGCTGCACCTGCGGCGACAGGTTCGAGATCCCTGGCTTCGACGGCAGCTCACTCCCGATTTCCGGGCCGGATGCAAACGACTGCTCATGACGAGTGAGTTCTATCCGGCACTGCAGCGGGACAACTGCACTCTGGTGACCTGGCCGATCGCGCGTCTGGCACCCAAGGGAATTCGCACCGTCGAAGGTATCGAACATCAGGCGGACGTGATCGTCTTCGCAACCGGATTCGACGTGTCCAAGACGGGCACGCCGGTTCCCATCACCGGACGCGACGGCCGTGTGCTGGCCGACGAGTGGAGCTCGGGCGCGAAGGCCTACAAGTCCATCAGCGTCGCGGGCTACCCGAACATGTACTTCACGTTCGGCCCCAACTCGGGTCCGGGGCACAGTTCCGCGCTGGTCTACATGGAGGCACAGATCGACTATCTCGTCGACGCCATCTCCCACGCGATCGCACGGAACTCGGTTCTCGAGGTCAGGGCGGACAGGCAGCGCGAGTACAACACGGATCTGCAGCGTCGGCTGCAGCGGACGACGTGGAATTCCGGCTGCTCGAGCTGGTATCTCACCGAGGACGGTTTCAACGCGACCATGTTCCCCGGCTTCGCGAGCCAGTACGTCGGGCAGCTGAAGTCGGTGAACTACGACGACTACACCGTCACCGAGTACCGGGCGAGGGTGACCGCCGCCCGTGCGGCTACCGTGTAACCGACACAGGCAGGCTGTCGGGAGGATCACGGGTGGAGTATCGGATCGACGATCTGGCCCATGCGGCCGGTACCACCACCCGGAACGTGCGCGCCTACCGTGAACGTGGCTTGTTGCCTCCTCCCGAGAAGCGTGGTCGCGTCGGAATCTACGACGACACGCACCTGGCGCGTCTGAAGTTGATCGACATTCTGCTGCAGCGTGGTTTCACGACGTCGCACATCAGCGACTTCATCAGTGGGTGGGAGAACGGTAAGGATCTCGCGGAGGTCCTCGGGTTGCAGAATGCCGTCACCGAGCAGTGGTCCCGCCAGGACTCGGTGGAGATTCCACTGGCGCTGGTCGACGAATTCCTCGGTGAGGGTGACCAATTGGCGCGGCTCGAGGCGCTGGGCCTGGCTCGGGTCGAGGGTGAGAACTGCGTGTTCACCGACCCGGAGTTACTCGAGGGGTTCTCGTCGTTGTCGGGCCACGGCTTCACCGTCGGGCAGCTCATCGACGTCCACGAACGTATTCATGCAGCGGTCGACGGTGTTGCCAAGGACATGATCGCCACGGCGAAGCAGCACATCGTCGACCAGCACGGTGAAGGGTGGCTACCGGGCGAGACCGAGGTGGGCGCGACGGCGGACATGCTCACCCGGATGCGCGAGCTGGCCGTGTATTCGGTGAACTCGACGCTCGCCCGGGCTCTGGACGAGAATCTTCAGCGCGAGCTCGGTGACTATCTCACGACCGCGATGCGTAGAAACGACCGAGAAACTCGTCCTTGAATTCGTGGAATCTGTTCTGCTGGATGGATTCACGGATGTCGTCGACGAGTTTCACGGTGAATCGTTCGTTGTGGATGGTGCACAGCGTCGACGCCAACATCTCCTTCGCCTTGAACAGGTGATGGATGTAGGCCCGGGTGTAGTGAGCGCAGGTGTAGCAGTCGCAGTTCTCGTCGATCGGCGTGAAGTCTCGACGATGCTTGGCGGTGTTGATGTTGAATCGGCCGGTCGGTACGTAGATCGCTGCGTTGCGGGCCACGCGTGACGGGTTGACGCAGTCGAACGTGTCCGCGCCGTTCTCGATGGCAGTGAAGAAGTCGTCCGGTTCGCTGATGCCGAGCATGTGGCGCGGTTTGTGTTCGGGCAGTTCTTCGTTCACCCACCGGGTGATGGTGCCGAGGTTCTGCTTCTCCAGCGCGCCGCCGATGCCGTAGCCGTCGAAGCCTCGGCCGGTCTCGCCGGTGATGGTCTCGAGGTCGTGTGCGGCCTTGCGGCGCAGATCCTCGTACTGCGCGCCCTGCACCACCCCGAACAGTGCCTGATACGGCTTCCCGACGCGCTCCGCCGTCAGCCGCTCGTGTTCGAGGACACAGCGTTTCGCCCATGCCTGTGTGCGGTCTACCGACATCTCCTGGTAGCCGCGGGTGTTCATCAGGGTCGTCAACTCGTCGAACGCGAACATGATGTCCGCGCCTAGTTGGTGTTGGATCTGCATCGACACTTCGGGAGTGAACCGGTGCCGCGATCCGTCGAGGTGCGATTTGAACGTGACTCCGTCGTCGTCGACATGGGCGAGGCGTTCCTTGCCCTCGGCGATGACGTCGTCGGATTCGACGCGGCTCGCGTCCATCGAGATGACCTTCTTGAATCCGACACCGAGCGACATCACCTGGAAGCCGCCGCTGTCGGTGAACGTCGGACCGTCCCAGTTCATGAACGTGCCGAGGCCACCGGCTTCGTCGACGATGTCGGGGCCGGGCTGAAGGTAGAGGTGGTAGGCGTTGGCGAGCACCGCCTGCGCACCGAGGTCCTTCATGGCCTCCGGCAGCACCGCTTTCACCGTCGCCTTCGTGCCGACGGCGATGAACGCGGGCGTCGCGATGTCTCCGTGGGGCGTGTGGATGGTCCCCGTACGTCCCAGGCGGTCCTCCAGCCGGGTGTCGATGCTGAAGAAGGGATCGTTCGGAGTGCTCACAGGCCCAACCCTAAACGTCCTTCCCTGGCTAGCTGAATTGAGAGGCGTACAACCGCCCGTATGCACCGCCCGCGCCGACGAGCGAGTCGTGGTCGCCCTGCTCGACGATTCGGCCGTCCTCCATCACGACGATGAGGTCCGCGTCGCGGATGGTCGAGAGCCTGTGGGCGATGACGAAGCTGGTCCTGTCACTGCGTAGAGCGGCTGTTGCCTTCTGCACGAGCAGTTCGGTGCGAGTGTCGACGGAGCTGGTGGCCTCGTCGAGGATCAGGATCAGCGGTTTCGCCAGGAACGCGCGCGCGATGGTGATGAGCTGCTTCTCGCCTGCGCTGACGTTGTTGCCTTCCTCGTCGATGATCGTGTCGTAGCCGGCCGGCAGCGAATGCACGAACTTGTCGACGTAGCTGACGCGCGCAGCTTCGAGAATTTCTTCCTCGGTGGCGTCGGGATCTCCGTAGGCGATGTTGTCCCGGATGGTTCCACCGAACAGCCAGGTGTCCTGCAGCACCATTCCGGTGCGCTCGCGGAGTTCGTCTCGCGTCATGGAGCGGGTGTCGACGCCGTCGACGGTGATCCGGCCTGCGTCGATGTCGTAGAAGCGCATGATGAGGTTCACCAGTGTGGTCTTGCCTGCACCTGTCGGGCCCACGATGGCGACGAGGTGCCCCGGCTCCGCGACGAGCGAGAGATCCTCGATGAGCGGTTGATCTTCGCGGTAGCTGAAGGACACGTTCTCGAATTCGACGCGGCCGTGATCGGTGGCCGGGAGGGCAGGGCGAGAAGGATCGCGGTCCTCGTCGTCGGCGTCGAGGAGGTCGAAGATGCGTTCCGCGGACGCCACTCCCGACTGCACCAGGTTCACCATGGAACCGACCTGCGTCAGTGGCTGAGTGAACTGTCGCGAGTACTGGATGAAGGCCTGGACTTCACCGAGGCTCAGGGTGCCCGACGCCACGCGCAGTCCGCCGACGACGGCGATGATGACGTAGTTGACGTTCCCGAGGAACATGATGGCGGGCATGATCATGCCGGAGATGAACTGTGCCCGGAAGCTGGACTCGAAGAGCTTGTTGTTTCGTTCGCCGAACTCGCGCTCGACCTCGGCTTGGCGGCCGAACGCCTTCACCAGTTCGTGTCCGGTGTAGGTCTCCTCGATCTGACCGTTCAGTTTGCCGGTGTATTTCCACTGGTTGACGAAGTGCGGTTGCGAGCGTTTGGCGATCACCGCGGTGACGAGGAACGACGCCGGAACCGTCAGCAGGGCAACGAGAGCCAGCAGCGGCGAGATCCAGATCATCATGCCGAGGATGCCGACGACGGTCAGGATGCCGGTGATCAGCTGGCTCAGGGTCTGCTGCAGGCTGGTCGAGACGTTGTCGACGTCGTTGGTGACTCGGCTGAGCAGTTCTCCTCGGGTGTGAGAGTCGAAGTACTTCAGTGGAAGCCGATGAATCTTCCGTTCGACGCTGCCGCGAAGGTTGCGGATGGTGCGCTGCAACGCAATGTTCAGGATGTACCCCTGAGCCCACGCCAGCAGTGCCGAGACCACGTACAGCGCGAGGACGAACAGTAGGACGTTGCCGACGGCGGAGAAGTCGATTCCGATGCCGGGCGTGACGTCCATTCCGTTCACCAGGTCGGCGAACGTGTCCTGCCCTTGCGCGCGAAGGCCGTCCACCGCTTGCGCTTTGGACTGTCCGGGCTCGAGTTGACCGCCGATCACGCCGTTGAAGATCAGGTTGGTCGCGTGTCCGAGGATCGTCGGTGACGCCACCGACAGTACGACGCTGGAGGCCGCGAAGACGAGCATGATCGAGAGCAGCATCTTCTCGGGAGCGAGAAGACCGATCATGCGTTTGAGCGACGGCTTGAAGTTCTTCGCTCTCGTTCCCGGCACTATCGTCTTGCCGGGTTTCGCCGGCGCAACCGGTGCATTCGGCGGTGCGGGTGTGGGCTGGCTGGTGGGAGGGACCGGTCGCGTCATGATGCAGCCACCGCGTGCTGGGAGTCGACGATCTCCGCGTACGTCGGGCACGTGGCGATGAGCTCGTCGTGTGTTCCGAGCCCGACGGGTTGCCCGTCGTCGAGTACGAGGATCTGGTCGGCGTCGATGATGGTGGAGACTCGTTGGGCGACAACGATCATGCAGGCGTCCTTCATGACCGGCTTCAGCGCGGCTCGGAGTTTGGAGTCGGTGGTCAGGTCGAGGGCGGAGAACGAGTCGTCGAACAGGTAGATGCTCGGCTTGCGGACCAGCGCTCGTGCGATCGCCAGGCGTTGACGCTGGCCGCCGGAGACCGTCGTGCCGCCTTGTGACACTTCGGTTTCGAGGCCTTCCGGCATCTTGCGAACGAAGTCTGCGCCCTGCGCGATCTCCAGTGCTTCCCAGAGTTCGTCGTCGGTGGCGTCGGCTTTGCCGTAGCGGAGATTGGATCCGATGGTGCCGGAGAACAGGAAGGGCTTCTGCGGGATCAGGCCGATCTCCTGCCGGAGCGCATCGATGTCCAGGTCACGAATATCGGTGCCGCCGACGAGAACCTGGCCGGCGGTGACGTCGATGAGCCGTGGGACGAGGTTGATCAGAGTGGATTTTCCGGATCCGGTTCCACCGATGACGGCAGTCACCTTGCCGGGTTCCGCTGTGAAGTTCACGCCGCACAGAACCGGGAACTCGGCTCCGGGGTAGGCGAACTCGGCGTTTCGCATCTCGACGATTCCGGGCGCTGTTGCGAACGGTTTCGGCTGGGCGGGCAGGACGACGGAGGACTCGGTCGACAGGACTTGGCTGATGCGGTCGGCGCACACCGAGGCGCGGGGCACCATCATGGCGATGAACGACGCCATCATGACCGACATCAGGATGAGCATGATGTAGCTGAGCAGGGCGGTCAGTGCGCCGATTTCCATGGTGCCGTTGTTGATCGCGTGTCCGCCGAACCAGATGACGGCGACGCTGGTGACGTTGGAGATCAGCATGACCGTCGGGAACATCAACGCCATCAGACGGCCGACGTGCAGTGCTGCGGCGGTGAGCGAATCGTTCGCGACGCCGAACCGGTCGATCTCCTTGCGTTCGCGGACGAAGGCCCGAACGACACGGATGCCGGTGATCTGCTCACGGAGTACCCGGTTGACCGCGTCGATCCGCACCTGCATGGCGCGGAAACCCGGGACCATTCTCGCGACGATCAAGCCCATGGCGATGGCCAGGCCGGGTACGGCGATGAGCAGAATCCAGGACAGTCCGATGTCTTCGCGCAACGCCATCACGACGCCGCCGATGCACATGATCGGCGCCATCACGACGATGGTGAAGCCCATGACGATCAGAAGCTGGACCTGTTGAACGTCGTTGGTGTTACGAGTGATCAGTGAGGGTGCACCGAACTGGCCGACCTCACGAGCGGAGAACGTGCCGACGCGGTGCAGAATGGCACCGCGCAGATCCCGGCCTGCGCCCATCGCGGCCTTGGCCCCGATGAGTACCGCCGCGACCGAACACACGATCTGCACCAGCGACACGAGCAACATCCACCCACCGGTCGTGAGGATGTAGCCCGTGTCGCCGCGCGTGACGCCGTTGTCGATGATGTCGGCGTTGAGGCTGGGCAGGTACAGCGACGCGGCCGTGGCCACGAGCTGCAGGGTGACCAACCCCGCGATCGCGCCCTTGTAGGGAGCGAGAAATTTCTTGAGAAGCGGGATCAGCATGATGGCCGAAGATTACTCGTACACATGGGTAACAGTCTCCACATTTCTACCGGTGAACATCAATCTTCGGCCATCGAGGCTGGTCAGGACTTCGGGGGCGCCTTCTGCAGCTTGGCACCTTCGATGTCGACGTCGGGCAGGATCTTGTCCAGCCACTTCGGCAACCACCACGCCTTGTCGCCGAGCAGTGCCATCACCGACGGGATGATGACCATGCGGACGACGAACGCGTCGAAGAACACTGCGGCCGCGAGGGCGAAACCGATCGACTTGATGAACGAGTCGGGCTCGGCGATGAAGGCCGCGAAGACCGAGATCATGATGACCGCTGCCGACGTCACCACACGGGCTCCGTACTTGAACCCGTTGACGACGGCGTCCTTCGCCGGAGTGCCGTGGACGAACTCTTCGCGCATTCGCGACACCAGGAACACCTGATAGTCCATCGCGAGGCCGAACACGACACCGATGAGGAAGATCGGCATGAAGCTGACGATCGGCTGCGGGTTGCTGATCAGCCCCAGCCCGCCTTCCTGGAAGATGAACACCGTCGCACCGAACGTCGCGAGGACGCTGAGCAGGAATCCGAGTGTCGCGGTCAGCGGCACCAAGATCGACCGGAACACCACCATCAGCAGTACGAACGCCAGTCCGACGACCACGGCGAGGTACGGCACGAGTGCATCCTGCAGACGCTCGGACACGTCGAGTTCGAGCGCGGTCTGACCGGTCACGCCGTAGGACACGCCGTCGGTCTCGGCGAAGCCCGGCTCTGCTGCACGAAGGTTCGCAACGAGGTCCTTCGTCGCATCGCTGTTGGGCGAACTGTTGGGCGTGACGAGGATCTGTGCCGTGTCGCCAGCCTGGTTCACCGCGACGATCTGCGCGTTCTCGACGTCGTCTTCCTCGTAGATCGACTCGATGACCTTGCCGAATCCGGCCGTGCGATCCGCTTCCGGCGTTGCGGAGGCGTCGGCGATGACGAGAAGCGGTCCGTTGCGGCCGGGCCCGAAGCCCTCGTCGACCAGGTCGTACGCCTTTCGGACCGAGGTCGACGGGTCCGACGTAGCGATGCTGGGCAGTGCCAGCGACAGGCCGGTCGTCGGGCCTGCGATGACGGCGAGCAGTACGACGCCGCCGATCAGGCCGATCGCGGGACGCTTGACCAGCGCACGTGCCCAGCGGAGACCGTTGGTGGGCGGTGCGTTCGGGTCCTCGGGATCGGTGGTGTTGACGAACTTGATCTTGCCGCCGAACGCCTTGCCCTTGAACACACCGAGCAACGCGGGGAGGAACGTCAGCGCGATCAGGACTGCGACGAACACTGCGAAGCCGGCTGCGTAACCCATCTGCGACAGGAACGGGATGCCGACGACACGCAGTGCGACGAGCGCGATGAGCACCGTTGCGCCGGCGAACACGACCGCAGATCCGGCGGTACCCACCGACCGTCCGACGGCTTCCTCTCGGTCGTCGGTGAGCGTGAGCTCGTGCCTGTACCTGGCGAGAATGAAGAGGGAGTAGTCGATCGCGACGGCCAGGCCGATCATCACCGCGAGGATCGGGGTGAAGGTGGACAGGTCCGCAAATCCCGACGCCGTGGTGATCGTCAAGCTGCTGATGCCGATGCCGACGATGGCGGTGACGAGCGGGAGGCCGGCCGCGAAGGCGGAACCGAACATGATCAGCAGGACGACGGCGGCGACAGCGAGGCCGACGAGCTCGGACGTGCCGCCCGGCGGCGATGCATCCTGGGCGACGCTGCCGCCCAGCTCGACGGTCAATCCGGCGTCACGTGCAGGCTGAGCAGCCTCGTCGAGCGAGGTGCGCAGGTCCTCCGTGACGTCGGCGAGCTCGACGGACAGCGGAACTTCGAGCGTGCCGATGTTGCCGTTCGGGCTCAGCGGCGACAGTGCAGCCGCGTTGGCTGCGGCGGTGTCGGCAGGGGTTCCGTCCTGCTCGGCCAGCGAACTGTACTGCTCGACGATGGCGGTGTTGCCCGCGACCGGGTTGGCGAGCGGTTGCGCCCCACCGGGCTTGGCGGCGGCGTCGACGTCGGCGATCTGGTCGATGTCCGCGATGGTCGCGTCGATCGCGGCGGTGTACGCCGGAGTGTCGAGAGTCTGGCCGTCCGGCGCCTTGAAGACGTACTGCGCCGATACCGCCGTCAGCGGATCCTCGGCGTTGCCGAATCGCTCGCTCTGCAGGTCGAGAGCTTCCTGCGCCGGAGTGCCGGGGATGTTGAACGAGTTGGCCGTCGGGCCGGACAGAGTGGCGGCGCCGACGCCTGCCAGTACGAGAATCGCCAGCCATAGGGCGAGGACAATGCCTTTTCGTCGGAAGGCGAACTTACCGACTCGATAGAGAAATGTAGCCACAGGTCAGCTCCTGAAGTCTGTGTTCGGTGCGCTGGTTTTCGTTTCGCGAGGGTCCGGAAGCCCGGCCTGCAGTTGGTCGAATGCGTCTTCGACGAGCTGTTTCGGCGAAGAATCTCCTTCAGGGTCGGCGGTCCAAATCGTCAAGGCAGCTGTGACGGCATTGCCGACGGCAGCTTGGAGAAGGTTCGGGTACAGGTCACGGTCGATGTCCGTGCCGGTACGCGCGGCAATTGCTTCGCCGAGAACTCGGATGAGCGAGTGGTGAACTTCGAGCTTGCGGGCCATGACACTCGGCGTCGCTTCGATCAGTTGCGCAACGGCGAAGGTCTCCGCGAGGTCCTTGTCCGGATCGGACACGATCGACACTGCCACGTGTCTCATCGCGTCCCAGATGGGCTCGTCGGCAGGGCGATCACGCAGCATCTCGAACCATTCGAGCGCCGAAGCCTCGATGTGGTGGAGAACCGCTTCTTCCTTGTTGGCGAAGTAGTTGTGGAAGGTCCGCGTCGACACACCCGCCTCGGCGGCGATGGCGTCGGCGGTGACGGCGTCGAGTCCCCGCGCTTTCGCCAACTGAACTGCTGCGAGGCCTAGAGCGTCGCGCGTGGCGGCCTTCTTCAGATCACGAAGGCCAGTGCGGGGAGCGGTCACGAACTCCAAGGTACGGAAGTTGCAGAGTTCTGCACTATTGCAGAAGGGTGCACGTTTGACGATTGAGTCACACCCAACGCACACGGGTGTGTCAGCTCACACCCCGACGTGAGTCAGCGTCGCGCCCAGGCCGCCGGGTCGGCAGTCAGCTCGAACACGAACGCGGGAACATCGTCGGCAACGATCTCCGCCAGCGACACTTCCTCCAACACCGCGCGCATGTTCGCCCGCACCGCCAGCCACACCAGCTGCAACGGCTTCGCGGGGCCCGGGTAGTCGACATCCTCCGGACGCTGCCCGCGCACCGACGCCAACGGCCCCTCCACCGCCCTGATCACATCCGCAACCGAAATCTCCGACGCCGGCCGAGCAAGCCAATACCCTCCGTCGGGCCCTCGCCGACTGCGCACCAGGTCAGCACGCCGCAGATCCGACAGCACCGACTCCAAGAACTTGTGCGGAATCTTCTGCGCACCCGCCAGCGCCTCAGCCTTCCCCGGAACCCCATCCGCGGCCGCCAGCTCCAGCAAAGTCCGCACGGCATAATCCGCCTTGGCGGTAATGTGCACAGCAATCTCCTCGGCCGACGAATGGTTCCTAATTCCTACCATTCGAATAGGAAATAGGCGAATCCCGAACCCCCTCGGGACCGAATGAACCGTTCGGTCACTCCAAGTGACCAAATGCCACGTTCGGTCTCGAAGAGGGTCGGCTGGGTGTGGTCCACGACACGTCGAAGCGTTACACTCGAACCCTAAGTGTCACGCAAAGGAGCCGAATGGTGGGCGAGTGGGTTCAGTCGGCCTGGAATGCACTCCCCGAGCCGTTACGTGATCCGGTGGCGTTGGCGATTCCGGCGTTTGCTCTGCTTCTGGTGATCGAGTGGTGTGCCGCGATCAAGCTCGAGGACGGTGACCGGGGCAGCTACAAGGGGGCCGATGCTCGGGCCAGCCTCGGGATGGGTGTTGTCTCGATTGCGACGACGACGGTGTGGAAGACGCTGGCTCTGTTCGGTTACACGGCCTTGTACGTGTACGTCGCTCCGTGGCATTTGCCGGCCGACGCCTGGTACACGTGGGTGATTCTCATCGTGGGCGTCGATGTCCTCTTCTACGCGTATCACCGCACTGCACACCGCACGCGGATCATCTGGGCGACGCATCAGGCGCATCATTCCAGTGAGTACTTCAACTTCAGCACCGCTCTTCGCCAGAAGTGGAACAACAGTGGCGAGATCGTCATGTGGCTTCCGTTGCCACTGTTGGGGATTCCGCCGTGGATGGTGTTCGTGGGTTTCTCGATCAACCTGGTGTATCAGTTCTGGGTTCACACGGAACGGATCGACAAGCTGCCTCGCGTGATCGAGTTCGTGTTCAACACGCCGTCGCATCATCGGGTCCATCATGGGAACGATCCGCAGTATCTCGACAAGAACTACGGCGGCATCTTCATCATGTGGGACAGGCTGTTCGGCAGCTACGCCGACGAGGTGGCGCGGCCGCATTACGGCCTGACGAAGAAGGTCGACACATTCAACATCTGGACACTCCAGACACACGAATACCGCTCCATCGCACGGGATGTAGCGGCATCGCGGTCGTGGCGTGAACGGTTCGGTTTCGTCCTCGGCCCGCCGGGGTGGACGCCGAGCGGGGCCGAGGCGAAAGAGACTAGTTCGAGTTCAGGTTGATCAGGAAGTCGACCGATCCCGAGCCCTCGACGGTCACGAATCCGAGCGATGGAGGCTCGATGCCGAAGTCCGTCCACGTCGTCGGAATGCTTCCCGACGCGATGAGCGTGTCACCGGACTGCAGGACCTCCATCTCGACGGAGACAGGACGGGACTGGTCCTTCAGGGTCAACGTTCCGTTCGCGGTGACGGTGGCCGTAGTTCCGTCCTTGGGAAGTGATGCCAGGTCCACGGGCGAGTCGAAGGTGAAGGTCGCCGTCGGATAGGTGGCGGTGTCGAAGATGTTGCCGCGGAACTGGTTGTCGCGACGGTCGCTGTCCGTGGTGATCGACCCCGTCTGCACTGTCACCTCACCTTCGGTGAGGGTGTTGTCCGTGATCGTGACGTCGCCGCTGACCTCGGGGGTCGTGCCGACCACTGTGACGTCCGAGCCGTTGAGCACTTCGTCGACGGTGTATCCCGCGGCCGTGGTGTTCGACGCGTCGCCTGGGACGATGGTCCATGTTCCGTCCAGGTCGTCGGTGGAGGCGGCTTGCGCTCCCTCGGTCGAGACCGTCGCGGCGGGCGCGTCGTCCTCTTGGAACGACGCATAGATCTTGGGGCCGAAGTACGCACCGAGCGCGATCACGACGACGAGTGCGCCGGCTATCCACCATTTCTTTGTCATGCCTCGCAATGCTAGTTGCACCTTCAACCCTGTGGGGGTTCGTGCACCTGGCAACTTGCTGAGAAGTTTGTCCGATACCGCCGTGTCGGGCTGCCACCCCGCTGCTGGACAATAGGGACATGGACCCGATCGAAGCTCTGCGCGAGATCGCCTACTGGCTCGAGCGCTCGCGCGCGGACACTCACCGCGTCAAGGCGTATCGGCGTGCAGCCGACGTGGTCGAATCGTTGGGCGAGACTGCGCGATCCGAGCGCCGGAAGGCCGATTCGTGGTCCGCGTTGCCGGGCATCGGAGCCAAGACGTCGCTCATCATCCGTCAGGCCCTCTCGGGCGACGTACCGGACTTTCTTGCCGAGAAGCGTGCCGAGGCCGAGCCGATCGGCGACAACGATCTCCGGTCTGCCCTCAGAGGGGATCTGCATACCCATTCCAACTGGTCCGACGGCGGCAGCGGGATCGAGGAGATGATGCGCACCGCAGCCCGGCTCGGTCACGAGTACTGCGCGTTGACCGATCATTCACCCCGGTTGAAGGTGGCCAACGGATTGTCGGCCGATCGGCTGAGGAAGCAACTCGACGTTGTTGCCGAACTCAACGAGGAACTCGCGCCGTTCCGCATTCTCACCGGTATCGAGGTGGACATCCTCGACGACGGCAGCCTGGATCAGGACGAGGGCTTGCTCGCCGAACTGGATATCGTTGTCGCCAGCGTGCATTCGAACCTGCGGGCCGACTCCGAGTCGATGACCCGCCGCATGGTCAACGCAATCGCCAACCCCCACGTCGACGTGTTGGGACATTGCACCGGCAGGCTCGTCGAGGGTGGCCGGGGAACGAGGCCGGAATCGAAGTTCGACGCCGACGTGGTGTTCGAGGGATGCAAGCAGTTCGGTACCGCGGTGGAGATCAACGCCCGGCCCGAGCGTCAGGACCCGCCGGAGCGCCTCATCGATGTCGCCCTCGAGCGGGGCTGCCTGTTCTCGATCGACACCGACGCACATGCGCCCGGGCAGCTCGACTGGCAGGGCTACGGGGCCCTACGCGCCGAAGCTCGGGGCGTGCCGGCTGAACGCGTCGTCAACACCTGGTCGGCCGACGAACTTCTCGCCTGGACCGGTGGCAGCCGGTGAAATTCACACGACTAGCGGCCTTCCTCGTGACGGCAGCGTTGACGGCTGGATGCAGTGGATCCACCGTGCACACGCCGCCCCCGATTCCGACGCCGTCTCCCGCACTGATCCCGGCCCTGGCGGATCCGCCGATCAGACTGCTCTACGGCGCCGACGAGGACAACGTGGGTGACCTGTATCTGCCGGACAACGGCGCGGACTCCCTGCCTGTTGTCGTGATGGTGCACGGTGGCGGGTGGCAGCAGCGGTACGACATGTCGTACTTCGGACCGATCTCGGAAGCCGTGGCCGATCGCGGAATTGCCGTGTGGAACATCGAATACCGCCGTGGCACCGGCGATTACCGCGACACGCTCGCCGACGTCGACAACGCGACGGAGGCGCTGGCCAACACGGTCCAGGAGGCTGCGGGTGGCCGGTTGGACCTGGGCCGCGTTCATGTGGCCGGCCACTCGGCCGGCGGCCAGCTGGCCGCCTGGTTGGCGGGGCGTCACACCCTGGATGCGTCGGCTCCTGGCGCGCAGCCGAAGATCATGCCCCGCAGCGCGACGATCATGGCCGGCGTCTTCGACATGGCACGTGCCGCGAACATCGGGGGCGACAAACTCGTGCCCGCGTTCCTCGGTGGTATGCCCGATCAGGTTCCGGACCGGTATCGCGTCGCCTCACCGATCGAGCATCTGCCCATCGGCACACGGGTGACGGCAATCCACGGCGACGCCGACAAGACCGTGTCCGTGAACCAGAGCACGGCCTATGCCGACGCCGCACGTGCCGCGGGCGATACCGTCGACGTCGTCGTTCTGCCGGGAGCCGGGCACGGGGATTTCACGAACAGCGGTTCGGTTGCGTGGCGCACGACGGTCGACGCCATTGCTGCCCACGCGGCCGATGTCGAGTGATGTCTGGTACACAGTTGGCCATGAAGCGGACCATCCTCACCGGCGCAGTGTTGATGCTCGCCCTCGCTGGATGCGGCTCGGACGAGCAGTCCTCGGCCGCGCCCAGCACATCCTCCACGTCGACGACGGTGACGGTGACGGCCGCCCCTTCCACGACTGCGGAGCCGCCGCCTGCCGCTCCGGCCGAATCCTTCGTACCCGAGACCACACCGGCGGACGCTCCCCCACCGGCACCCGTGCAATTGCCCATCGACCAGGGCGACGGGTCGAACCGGCCCACCGGCGAGCAACTGTACGTCGAGACCTGCCAGCAGTTCCTTGCCGCGATCGATGCCCTCGCCGTCACCGGCGCTCCACGGAACGTGACCGTCGACGGGATTTCCGCACAGCTGCAGGCCAATCCGAGCTGGTCGACGGTCCCTCCCGAGGACCAGCAGCAGATGCTCCGCGGTTTGGACGCAGCCGGCCTCGGCAGCTGCTGAACCGAGGCGGCGGGAGTGAAGCTGTCAGGTGTACAGCTGTCAGGTGTACAGCCTGGCGATGAATGCTTCGATGTTCTCCTGAACCCGTACGACGCGCTCCTCGGTGCTGAGGTTCTCGCGGTACCGGTTGCCCAGCGCCGGGGTCTTCTTGCCTCGTGCGTACAGAGAGCACAGTAGGTCCGTGCACATGTAGGTGCCGACGGTGTTTCCGCGCCGCCCTGATTCGCCGGTCTTCTTGGCGGTCATGAGCGATACGTCGCCGCGTGAGTGCGTCGTCGTGCAGATGGTGCACATCTGCGCGCGGTCGGATCCGCCGGATTCGTGTTTGAGCGCGACGCCGACCAGCTCGTCGCCCTTGGGTAGGACGATGTAGCTTCGACCTGCGTACGACGGGTCGGACCAACCGAGGAAATCCAGCTGTTCCCAGTCGGTGTCGGTCAGGGTGGATGGCAGGTTCATTCGTTTGGCGTCGCCCTTGGAACAGTTCACGAACGACTGTCTGATCTCTTTCTCGGTGATGGACTGCATGTGTGTTCTCCCGGAACGTCAGGCCTTCGGCCAGTTTTCGAGTGCGTGGTGGAGTACGTCGAGTACTCGCTGCCACGTCTGTTCGGATTCTCGCGGGGGGATGCCGTAGCCGAATCCCCCCGAGCTCTCGATCTCGATGAAGCCATGAAATGTGCTGCCCAGCAATCGGACTGCATCGGTTTCGTCGGGTTCGGGCAAGTTGTACGCGCGTAGGATCGCGCGCGACATGTGCGAGTGTTTGCGTGCGTCACTCGCGAGCGCTACGTCCGCGTCGAGCTCGTATCGAGTCGAGTTGTATCGCCCTGGATGTTGACGGGCGAAGTCGCGGTACGCGTTGGCGAACGCGACGAGCGCATCTCTGCCCGCCCGCCCCGCCACGGCGTCGGATACCCAATCGGCCAGTTCGGACAGCGAGGCGACAGCCACCCGTTGCCGGAGATCTCGCAAGTTCTTGATGTGCGAGTAGAGGCTGGCGTCTTTCACGCCGAACGATTTGGCCAGGGCAAGAACAGTGACGTTCTCGAACCCGATCTCGTCCGCCATGTCCGCGGCCGCCGCGGTGAGGCGAGCAGCATTGAGGCCTGCGCGTGCCATCGTTACCTCCCTCCTAGCCGGAACCGGCTTTTGCCTAATAACACTAGGAAATAGTAGACGCGGGCAAGGTTTGCTGCAAACCATCTACCCCGGGCGCACGACGACCACTCGTAACAGACCTTCCGGTTTTCGAGGTTAGCCTTGCCTACTGAGAATGTGTAAGGATCTAATCCGACCGGTGGGCTGGTGCCCGTGAAGAACAGAAGATTGCGAGCGCGCATGACGGTGCAATCCGAACCGCTGACCGCGGACGATGCAGGCAACAGCCTTCCGCGGACGGTTGCCCAACAGAACAAGAAAGACCAAGCGCATGCCCGACGCGCAATCCTCGCGCCGGTCGGTCGCACCCTGACGGTGGCCAGTGTCATCGCGGCAGTTGCCGCAGTGTGCGCCGTCGCCCCGTTCATCGTGATCGTCGAGATGTGCCGTGAGCTGCTGGACGAATCCACCGATACCGGGCGCATCTGGGTGCTGCTGTTCGTCGCGTTCGGGGCACTGGGTGCGCAGATACTTCTACAAGCGGTAGCGATGACTCTGTCCCACCTCACGGATGCGGGGTTTCAACTCTCGTTGCGTAGAGCGTTGGCGCTGAAACTCACCAGGGTTCCACTCGGCTGGTTCGCATCTCACAATTCCGCGGAGATCAAGGGCTATCTACAGGACGACGTCGACGCACTCCACTACCTCGTCGCGCATGCGCGGCTGGAGTTCGTCGGGGCCGTGGTGATACCTCTCGTCACGCTGGTGTACCTCTTCACTGTCGAGTGGAGACTGGCATTGTTGCTGATCCTCCCGCTGCTGGTCTACGCAATTCTGTTGAGCCGCATGATGGATCAGTCCAGTCGCGACCGTCTCGCGGTATTCAATCGGTGGAATCGTCGGCTGCGTTCCGCAACAATCGAATACGTCGACGGCATCCAGGTGGTCCGCGCATTCGGCCAAGCAGGGAAAGCACACAGGTCGTTCCAGGACTCCGTCGACGGTCAGGCCGACGCCCTCGGCAAGTTCAAGACACCGATGATCCCATTGCAGGCGACTGCGGATGTCGTCATCTCTCCGGTCTTCGTGATGCTGTTGACGGTCGTAGGCGGGTTGATCGGGGTGTCCCAGGGGTGGTTCGACGCCATCGACGTCCTGCCGTTCCTCCTCGTCGGCCTCGGGATAGGCAGCGCTGCAATGGGACTCGGCTACAGTGGTCAGGCCCTGAGGGACGGCGCCGTTGCCGCGCAGCGACTGCACGCTCTGCAGGAGGAGTCCGAACTGGCCGTCGCTACCACCGATGCGCCCGGCATCGTCGACGGGACGGTCGAGTTCGAGTCCGTGAGCTTCGGCTACCGACAAGACCGTGCCGTTCTCCACGACGTATCGTTCGAGCTCTCGCCGGGAACCATCACCGCTCTGGTGGGCCCGTCGGGATCGGGGAAGTCGACCCTCGCGGCCCTGTTGCCTCGGTTCTACGACGTGGAGTCCGGACGAATCACGATCGGCGGCAGGGACATCCGCGCCATCGGACCGGAGGAGCTCTACCGCACAGTGGGGTTCGTGTTCCAGGACGTCCGTCTCATCGCCGGAAGTATTCGTGACAATCTGCTCCTCGCACGTCCCGACGCCGACCAAGCGGCGCTGGAGGTCGCAACTCGCGCAGCTCGGATCCATGAGCGCATCGCTGCACTCCCGCGCGGTTACGACTCGGAAATAGGCATCGACGCCTCCCTGTCCGGCGGTGAAGCCCAGCGACTATCGATTGCCCGCACCTTGCTCGCCGACACACCGATCCTGGTTCTGGACGAGGCGACCGCGTTCGCCGATCCGGAGTCCGAGGCCTCGGTGCAGGACGCTCTTGCGGTGCTGGTCTCCGGAAGAACCGTGTTGGTGATAGCACACCGCCTGCACACCGTTACCGGCGTCGACCAGATCCTGGTGTTGGAGAAGGGAGCGATCGTCGAGCGCGGCACGCACGACGATCTGGTCCACGGCGGTGGGCTCTACCAGAGGCTCTGGGATGTCAACGAAGCTGCGTTGGGCGCCGCCGTACACGTGGAGGAGAACCGATGATCGCTGCAGTCTTCCGTCTCGTACCCGACGAGTACGCGCATCTCAACCCCCGACTGATCGCCGTCACGGTCGCGCAGGCACTGTCGCAGGCCGCGGCGTATTGCTTGCTCGTGCCGCTGCTCGAGGCATTGTTCGACGGCGACACCGGCCGCGCATGGCGCTGGGCGGCAGTCATGGCCGTTGCCGTCGCTCTGATGGGCGGGCTCACGGTCCTGCAAGCAACGCTCGGTCTGCGAATCGCCATCGGAATGCAGTCGGGACTGCAGACTCGCTTGGGTGATCGGCTCAATGCTCTCCCACTCGCGTGGTTCGAGACCCACAACGCTGCATCGGTGTCCCGCATCGTCATCGACAACGTCCTCGACATCCAGCACGCCGTCGCGTACCTCACGGCCAAGCTGATCACCAGCATCCTCGTTCCCGTCGGAGTTGCCGTGGGAATGCTGTTCGTCGACTGGAGAATTGCTCTGTCCATGCTCGTCGCCGCACCGATTCTGTTCGCCGTCAACCGTCTCGGGAACGCAGCGTACGTCCGAGCGGACGAGCGAACACATGCAGCTGCCACCGAGGCGGACACACGCGTCGTCGAATTCGCGCAGGCTCAACCCGTTCTGCGTGCGTTCGGCGCTGTCGGCGACGGCAACCGCGCGCTGGGCGCGGCCTTGGAAGCGCAGAAGTCCGCGGCAACTCGTAACGTCGTATCGGCCGTCACCGGCGTGATCATGTTCGGCCTGCTCGTGCAGGCCGCATTCCTGGCTCTCACCTATGTAGTCGTCGGCCAAGTGACGGGCGGTGCGATCTCCACCGCCGCAGCCATCGCGCTGATCGCGGTGAGTGCGCGTTTCATCGAACCACTCAATCAGGCGGCACAGATCGGAACCGCGTTGCGGTCGGCATCGACGTCGATCGCCCGCGCGACGGAGTTGCTCGTCGAACCTGCTCTGCCCGAAACGAATTCGTCGGTCCAGCCCGACGCGCCCGCCGTGGAATTCACCGGTGTCACCTTCGGTTACGGTGAGACCCCCGTCGTCTCCGACGTGTCGTTCTCCGTCGAGGCCGGTACGACGACGGCAATCGTCGGCCCCAGCGGATCGGGCAAGACCACACTGCTTCGGCTTGCTGCTCGATACGCCGACGTCGACGAAGGCAGCATCACGGTCGGCGGCCACGACGTGCGTGCGCAACCGTCGGAAACGTTGTTCGGGCAGTTGTCACTGGTGTTCCAGAACGTCTACCTGTTCGAGCGGTCCATTGCCGAGAACATCAGGATCGGGAGACCCGACGCTTCCGACGACGACATCCGTCGAGCCGGCGCGATCGCGTGCGTGGACGACATCGTCGAACGACTCCCCGACGGATACGACAGCGAAGTCGGCGAAGGCGGAACCACCCTGTCCGGCGGCGAGCGTCAACGTGTGTCGATCGCCCGGGCGTTGCTCAAGGACGCACCGATCGTCCTTCTCGACGAAGCAACCAGTGCCCTCGACCCGCACAACGAAGCCGTCGTCGTCCGGGGCATCCATGAGCTGACTCGGGACAAGACCGTCATCGTCGTCGCACACCGACTCGCCACCATCGCGCACGCGGATCAAATTCTGTTCCTGCACGACGGGCGCATCGTCGAACGTGGAACACACGACGAACTCCTCGCCCTCGACGGCCGATACGCCGGCTTCTGGCACGAGCGCTCGCGGTCCAGCGGCTGGAGGTTGGAGCGCACTCCCTCCATCGCTTGACGTGACCCCGGAACGGAGGGCCGGCACTACTTCCAGTACGCCTGTGACTTGATGCGATCCTTCGCGAAGCCGTGGACGGTTTTGAAGGTCTTGACGATCGAGCGCGTGGTTCGGCCGTCGCATGCGACGCAGGCGAAGGCGCCGGCCGCTGGGGTGAGAGCTTCTGCTTGCTCGCGCAGGAGACGACCGTCGTCGACGCGCTGGAGCCAGGTCACTTCGGTGTTGGGTCCTGCGTGGACGGGGAGGGTCGGGTCGGATTCGTACTGCCATTCGAGCCATACCTTCGCCGGAGTGTCGCCGAGGGTGTCGAGGATGGTGTTGATCGCCGGGAGCGATGCGGTGTCGCCGAACAGCAAGAACTCGGACGGCGCAGGCTCGGGGATCTCGAAGCTGGAACCGTTGTTTCCGCGCATCAGGGTGGCTTCGAGGACGTCACCGGCTTCGGCGGTTTCGGCCCACTTCGACGCGGGGCCGTAATGGACGGCGAATTCGATGACGAATGTGTCCGTTGCGGGGTCCTGCTGCGTCAGCGTGTACCCACGCTGGCGTTCCTTGCCGGTGCCGTCGTCGATCCACAGGCGGACCCATTGCGTCGGGTGGACCGGGTGGTTCTTCAGCAATCCGCCGCCGTCGAAGCCGACGCGAACGTACTTGTCGGTGACGTGTTCCCTGGACGTGACGGTCAACTTGTAGTCGTCCGTCTTGTACGCCTTCATGATGATGCCTTCAACGCCTCTGCTCATGAGGGCAGGGTACCCTAATCAACCGAGTGGTTTGTTGTGTAGATCGACGCGAGACAGTGACACAAAAAACTCCCCACCTGCGTGGTGCAGGTGGGGAGTTTTGGCGGTGGCGGAGGGATTTGAACCCTCGGACGGGGGTTACCCGTCACACGCTTTCGAGGCGTGCTCCTTAGGCCGCTCGGACACGCCACCGCGGAGAACAATACCGCAGTAGCGGCCTGTGGCTAAATCGCCTGGTCAAGCGGCCGGATCAGTGTCCGGTGAGCTTGTCCTTGATGTTGGAGGCTGCGTCCTTGACCTTCTCGGCGCCGTCCTTGACAGCGGACGAGAGCTGATCGCCCTTGCCTTCCTGGCGGAGCTCTTCGTTGCCGGTGGCTGCGCCGGTGGCTTCCTTGGCCTTGCCGCCCAGATCCTCGGCCTTGTTACCGATCTTGTCGTCGAGTCCCATTTTTGCCTCCTGAGGATGCGTCATTCAGAACGCGTGTTCCGCGTTCCCCGAGGACGGTTTACCCACAGGTAGAGGCCACAAACATGAGAGTTTCATAAGCGTCTGGCGTCGAAGAACCGGCGTAGGACGTCGCCGCATTCGTTCTCCAGGATGCCGCCACGGACTTCGGGGCGGTGGGCCAGCCGCTGGTCCCGCACGACATCCCACAACGAGCCGACGGCGCCCGTCTTCGGTTCCCATGCCCCGAACACGACGCGCGAGACCCGTGCGAGCACCAGAGCTCCCGCACACATCGTGCACGGCTCGAGCGTGACGGCCAGCGTGCAGCCTTCCAGTCGCCAACCGTCGCCGTGAAGCGACGCTGCGGCGCGGAGTGCGAGAATCTCGGCGTGCGCCGTTGGATCGCCGGTCGCTTCACGGGCGTTGGCCGCGCGGGCCAGTTCTCGCCCGTCGGCGTCGTACACGACGGCACCGACGGGTACGTCGAGGTCGGACGCTCCCTGCGCAGCGGTGAGCGCTGCGCGAACGAGGTCCTCGTCGGTCACCGAGGCAGCTTGTCCAGCACAGCGGACAACTCGTCGGCGAATCCGAGGCGGCCTGCGATGGAGCCGAGCTGCTCGTCCGGGTACAGGTCGGTCTCGGCGACGATGATGCCCATGACGGCCTCCGGCAGCCCCAGATCCGACAGCAGGCCCATGTCGCCCTCGGGCCACGGTTCGATGTCGTCGAGTTCGTCCGGGTCGAAGTCGGGAATCTCGATGTTGAGTTCGTCGAGAACGTCGGCGGCGATGTCGTACTCGCCTGCAAGACTGGCGTCGGACAGAAGAAGACGGGTGCCCGACGGTGCGGGCCGCAGCACCACGAAGCATTCGTCGTCGACGTCGAGGAGTCCGAAGACCGCCCCGGAGCTGCGCATTTCCCGCAGTTCGGTCTCAGCTGTCGACAGGGAGGACAACGCAGCCGTGGTCAACGGGGTCACGCGCCACTTGCCGTCCTCGCGGACGACGGCAACGCCGAACCCTTCGAGGTCGTCGAATGTCTCCTTGCTCGGACCGTCGAACTTCTTCGCCTTGGCGGAGTTGTTACTCCCGCGCTGTGCAGCCATGCGCGCAACGGTAGTCGCCTTACCGCCTCGAAATGAAGTCCACCGTGTCCACCTGTGAAACTGGGTGCCGTGACCAACACTGATGTCTGTGTACTCGGGCTCGGGCTGATCGGCGGATCGGTCCTGCAGGCTGCTGTTCGTGCGGGACGAACCGCATGGGGATACAACCGTTCCGCCGACGCCATCGCCGGCTCGGCCGACGCCGGGTTCGACACCGGCACCGACCTGACGGCAGCACTCACCCGGGCGGCGGAGACCGGCGCATTGATCGTCGTCGGGGTGCCGATGCCCGCCGTCGACGGCATTCTCGCCGCCATTGCCGAGCACGCCCCGAACAACCCGATCACCGACGTCGTCAGCGTCAAAGCAGAGGTCGCCGCGGCGGTCGCGCGTCGCGGGCTGTCGTCGCGTTACGTGGGCGGGCACCCGATGGCGGGAACGAATCGATCCGGCTGGGCGGCGGCCGATCCTGACCTCTTCCAGGACGCGGTGTGGGTCGTCGGCGTCGACGACGGGGCCGATCCCGATGTGTGGCGTCAGGTCGCGTCGCTCGCCGTGGACTGCGGATCCGTCGTGATCCCGGTCGAGAGCGTGGAACACGATCGCGCCGTCGCACGCATCTCGCACCTGCCTCACCTGCTGGCCGAGGCATTGGCCCAGGTCGGGGCAGCCAACCCTCTCGCGCTGGGGTTGGCCGCCGGCTCGTTCCGAGACGGGACGCGAGTGGCGTCGTCGGCGCCCGATCTGGTTCGGGCCATGTGCGAAGGCAACGCCGTCGCCCTCACCGACGCGCTCGATGCGGCTCTGGACCTGCTGACTGCAGCCCGCAGGGAACTCGTCGACGAAGGGTCGACCCGCACGCTGGTCACCGCCGGCCATGCCGCGCGCGGACAGTACGAGCAGCACGAACGTTTCGACATCACCGGCATCGAGCCGGGCGACGAGAACTGGATCGAAGAATTTCGGGCAGCCGGCCGACGGGGCGGCGTCGTGCGTCAGATCCGTTCGGCAAGCCCCGGGTAGTCGAGAACGAAGCCGTCGGCGTCCACGGTCACCGACGAACTGGACACCGGCGACAGCACGTGAATGCCGTCGGCGCCGCTGCTGTAGGTCAGGCCTGCTTCCTGGATGCTCAGGTCCAGAAGGTTGACGTACACGACCGGTACGACGATGTCCGACGAGTCGGTGTGCAGACCGAGCCTGCGGATCGGCAGGGTGTTGAAGAACGGGCTCAGGACCACGTCGACGTCGAGCGCACCGTTGTAGGTGGAACGCTGCGACGCGTGGGACCCCTCGATCATCCAGTAGCCCTCGTTGTCGCGGCTGACCGATGCCTGCTTCTCGCCGCCGGCGACCGCGGTGCGCAGGGAAAGCCTGCGGGTGATGCCGTTCTCGTCGGTCACCAGGTCGTACGACGCACTGAACGCCGGATGTTCGTCGCAGGCACCGCCGATGATGCGGCCCGACGCCTTGATTCGGTTTCCGTTCAGCTGGACGCGGACCGACTCCATGCGGGGTACGTCGTGTGCTCGCCAGGTCAGAATCGCCGGCCAGGTCGAAGTGGTCACGGAAGGGGCGGCTTCTGCACCCGAAGTTGGAGTGGTCACCCGACTACGTTAAGCGACAGGGGGGCCATCGGAACAAGCTGTGGTGATTTTTCGTTCTCGAGGCGCATTATTGTGATCGACATGACTGGAGGTGGCTTCGACTTCGCGCACTCCGAACAGGCCGCGAAATCGCGACAGGACAAGGCAACGGCGTTGGCGCGCTACATCTGGGAGCGCGGTATCGACGGCAGCGAACTGCTGGCCATGACCGACGCCGCCCGACGCAAGCTCGCGAGGGCCGCGGACATCACTCCCCCGAGCACGCTGGAGACGTGGACGATGACCGCGGAACTCCTCGACCGCAAGAACGAGTGGGCGGCGTCGAATTCGAGTCACCCGTCGGCCTCCCCGAAGCACGCCGACGAGAAGATCATGTGGGTCAAGCCGCCCATCGCACCCTGGTGACGACACTCAGGTCGACGCCACCGCGAGCTCGTGCAGGTCGGCGAATCGCCCCTTCTCCTCGATGAGTTCCGACGGCGTACCGTCCTCGACGATCCGCCCGTTCTCCATCACCAGCACCCTGTCGGCGATGGCGACGGTGGAAAGCCGGTGCGCGATGATCAGCGCCGTACGGCCCTGCAGAATCGTCTCCAGCGCGCGCTGGACCAGCCGCTCGCTGGGGATGTCGAGGCTGGAGGTGGCCTCGTCGAGCACGATCACCGCGGGCGCCGCCAGGAACACCCGCGCGAACGCGACGAGTTGACGTTGACCGGAGGAAAGCCGTCCACCGCGTTTGCGGACGTCGGTGTCGATTCCGTCCGGCAACGTGGAGATGAATTCCGTGAGCCCGACGGCGTCGGCTGCGGCAGCCACCTCGTCGTCCGTCGCCGACGGTTTGCCGAGGCGAATGTTGTCCGCGACCGATCCGGAGAACAGGAACGACTCCTGCGTGACCATCACGATGTGTCGACGCATGTTCTCGTCACCCAGTTCTCGGAGGTCGACGCCGTCGAGACGGACCGTTCCCTGCGTCGGGTCGTAGAACCGCGCGAGCAGCTTGGCGAGCGTGGACTTTCCGGCGCCGGTGGCGCCGACCATCGCGACGACCTGCCCGGCCGGGATGTGCAGCGAGAATTCCGGTAGCACGACGCGGTCGCCGGTGTAGGCGAAGCGGACTGCGTCGAAGTCGATGTCCCCTCGCGCACTGTGCAACTCGATCGGATCCGTCGGTGCGTGCACCGACGGTTCTTCTTCCAGCACACCCGAGATCTTCTCCAGCGCGGCCGCTGCCGACTGGTAGGCGTTGAAGACCATGGCGAGTTCGTCGAGCGGGCCGTAGAACCGACGCAGATACAGTACGTACGCGGCGAGCACTCCGATGTCCAAGTGTCCGTTGATCACTCGGTAGCTGCCGAACACGAGGATGATCGCGAGAGTGACGTTTCCGATCCATCGGACGGCGCCGGTGTAGGTGGCCATGCCCCGCAGAGCAGCCGTCGTCGCGTCGCGATATTCGGTGTCCTCGGTGTTCAGGATCGTGTTGTTTCTTCTCTCACGCCGGAAGACCTGAACGGCGCGAATACCACCCATCGACTCGACGAAGTGGACGACGACCTTCGCGATCGCCACTCGCGTCCGCCGGTAACCGGTGCGCTGCCTACGCTGCGACCACCGAGTGATCAACACCAGCGGCACGAACCCCGCGAGCACAACCAACGCAAGCGGCACATCGAGATACACCAGGATGATCGCGATACTGACGATGGACAGCACCGCGGACAATGCATCGTTCAGGGCACTTTCGAGCAGCGTCTGCAGCGACTCGACATCGCTCGTCAGCCGTGAGATGAGCTTGCCCGACGTGTAACGCTCGTGGAAGGACAAGCTCAACCGCTGGGCATGATCGAACACACGGCCGCGGAGGTCGAACAGAATTGCCTGGCTCAGCCGTCCGGACACCATCAGGAACGTGTACGTGGTGATCGTTCCGAGGATGCCGAATGCGATGTAGCCGAAGACGGTCCACGCCAGCGGCGCCCACCTGCCCTCGATCGCAGCCGACACTCCGTGGTCCAACGCGTACGCGATGAACAACGGACCGGCGACGAACGCGATGTTGTCGACGACGATGATCGCGAGCGCCAGCAACGCCTGCTTCCGGTACGGCCTCACCAGCGACGCCAACAACCGCCTCGATCGGCCGGCGAGAATCGAGTTGCCGGTGCGGTCGATGTCGGATTCCTCGTTCGCCACTCCGCGCCAATCGACCGTGTCGTCGTGCGGGCTCTGATCGTTCTCGTTCTCGTCAGTCATCGAGGGACCCCATCACGTGGCGGTACCGCGTCGACGTCGCCAACAGGCGCTCGTGCGTAGCCTGCTCCACGATTGTTCCGTTCTCCAGGTAGAGCACTCGGTCTGCGAGTGCGGCAGTCGACGGCCTGTGCGCGACGAGCAGAGTCGTCGAGTGCGTCAGTACGCGTCGTAGATCGCGTTGCACGAGCGCCTCGGTGCCCACATCCAGCGCGGACAGCGGGTCGTCGAGCACGAGGATTCGAGGCTTGCCGAGAACGGCTCTGGCCAGCGCGAGTCGCTGACGCTGTCCGCCGGACAGGCTCATTCCCTGCTCACCGATCCGGGTGTCGAGTCCCCACGGCAGTGCGTCGACGAACTCGCGTGCGTGCGCGACGCCGAGAGCCTCGTCGACGTCGGCGTCGGTCGCATCGGGTCGACCCAACGCGACGTTCTCGCGGACACTTGCCGAGAACAGCACCGGGTCCTCGAACGCGACCGACACCACCGACCGAAGATCCGCGAGCGACATGGTTCTGATGTCGATGCCGTCGACGGTGATGGAACCCGAGGTGACATCGAACAACCGGGGAACCAGATTGGTCAGCGCGGTCTTGCCGCTACCGGTGACGCCGACGAGGGCAACCGTCTCACCCGGATCGATCCGGAAGTCGACGTCGGTGAGCAGCGCTGCGTCGGAGTCGGGGAACGCGAATCCGACGCCGCGGAATTCGAGGACACCGCGCGTGCCCTGCGGGAGGGTGACCGGGTCGTCGGGTTCGGTGATGGTCTCCGCCGTGTCCATGATTTCCCAGTACCTGTCCGCGGCAGTGCGCGCGTTGTTCAGCTCGGCCAGCAGGAACCCGAATGCTTCGATCGGCCAGAGCAGGAACGCGACGATTGCCATGGCCGCGACGAGCATGCCCGCCGTCATCGTCCCCTGGACGATCGAATACGCGCCGAACGCCAGCATCGCACCGATCCCGAGCGGTGGAATCCCGACAATCAAGGACCACAGAATGGCAAGGTAGCGAACCTTTTTCATCTCCGTCCCACGCAACGTCGCGGCCTCTCGCAGGAAGCGACGCCCGAGGTGGGCGCTGCGGCCGAACGCCTTCAGCACCCGGATGCCCTGGATGGACTCCTCGACGGTGGTGGTCACGTCGCCTGCCTGATCCTGCGCATCGCGGGCGACGACCCGGTACAGCGTCTCGAACCTGGTGCAGATCACGACCAGCGGAACGGACGTGACCAACATGATCAGCCCGAGCTGCCAGGACTGGAGAAACAGCACTCCGAGGCCGACCACCAACGTGACGCTGTTGATAATGATGAACGGCCCGACGAACGCGACGAACCGTCGCAGCGAGGACAAGTCGGCGATGGCGCGGGAAAGCAGCTGACCCGATTCCCAGCCCTCGTGAGCGGATACCGACAACCGCTGCAACTTCTCGAAAACCGTTGCTCTGGCCGATATCTCGAACTGACTCGACGGCCCGGACACCAAGTAGCGCCGGATCCAGATACCCACGGCATCGATCGTGCCCAGCAACAGCACCAACGCCGCCGGCCACCACACACCGGCGAAATTGCCGTCGGTGATGGGGCCGTCGATGACGCCCTGCAGCACCAGCGGAATCACCAGACCCGTCAGCGTGGCGACGATGGACGCAGCGATCGACCCGATGAAGTACCACTTGTACGGGGCCAGAAACGGTACGAACCTCGCCAGCGAACTGGGTGCGTCCTGCCGAAGGTTCGGCACTGCAGCCGTCGTCTCCTGCGTTTCCAGTACACCCGTCGACACGTTTGCTCTCCCTACTCGGCCGTGCGTGAATGGTTTCATCGCGACAGCACTTCGACCAACCGATTTTTCGACTGCTGAATTCCATCGTCGAACCTGAACCATTGTTCAGGTCAAGCACGCCTCGGCCCTGCTACCGTGCGCCTGCGAAAACCTGTCGTACTTCTCGAGTAACGTTCTCCACGAGTTTCGGTTACGGGAGAGAAGGGTGCACGTGGGTTCGCGATCGATGGTCGGGCTGTTCGCCGGGATCGGCGGGCTCGAGTTGGGGCTCTCGGAGCAGGGCTGGTCGACGGAATTGCTGTGCGAAATCGACCCCGGCGCCGGCGCGGTTCTCGCTGCTCACTTTCCCGATGTGCCGCTTCACCGTGATGTCACCAAGCTCCGAGCGCTGCCGTCGGGCACCGAGCTCGTCGCAGCCGGATTTCCGTGCCAGGACCTGTCGCAGGCGGGGCGCACGGCGGGCATCACCGGGGAACGCTCCGGGCTCGTCGACGAGGTTTTCCGTCTGGTCAAGCGCCGAAACGGGCCTCGATGGTTGTTGATCGAGAACGTTCCCTTCATGCTGCAACTCGGCCGCGGCGCCGCGATGCGTCACATCACCGACGCCCTGTCGGATCTCGGGTACATGTGGGCCTACCGCGTCGTCGACGCCAGGTCGTTCGGTCTTCCGCAACGCCGTCAGCGAGTCCTCATGCTCGCATCCCGCACCGAGGACCCCCGCGAAATCCTGTTCGCGCAGGACGAAGGCCCGCTTCCCGACGGTGACCCGTCGGAGCAGCCGTGCGGTTTCTACTGGACCGAGGGCACCCGTGGGCTCGGCTGGGCAGTCAACGCCGTTCCGACGCTGAAGGGCGGCTCGTCCCTCGGTATCGCCAGTCCCCCGGCTGTTCGGTTGCCGTCGGGCGAGATCGTCACGCCGGGGATCGTCGGCGCGGAGCGACTGCAGGGGTTCGACCCGGACTGGACTGCACCGGCGCTCGGTCTGCCGGGGGTCAGGGCCGGGCACCGATGGAAGCTCGTCGGCAACGCGGTGAGCGTTCGGATGGCGTCGTGGGTCGCCGCGCAGATCGAGCGCCCGCAGGTCCACGACGACTCCGACGACGTTCAGATCCTCCCCGGTCAAGCCTGGCCCGCCGCCGCGTGGGGCGCGAAGGGCTCGGCGTACCGCGTGCACCGCTCGACGTGGCCGGTGCACGAGCCCTACGAGAACCTCAGCGACTTTCTCGACGATTCCCAGCTGCTCTCGGCCCGGGCGACGGCCGGATTCCTCAAGCGCGCTCGGATGGGCAATCTTCGGTTCCAACCGGGATTTCTCGACGACGTCGAGTCCCACCTCGACCGTATGGGCGGGCATCCCAGCCCGACGTCTCGTGCAGTCCCGGCCGCATGAGCGACCACCTGTTCCCCGATCCACCGGCACTCGCCCGGCCGCTTGCCCTCGCCGGCGACAAGCCCGCGCCGGACGCCGATCGCAGTGACAAGAAGAACTACGCGCAGCGGCTCTCGAACCACCTGGCGCAAACCGTCGCCGACGCCCTGCGCCCGCACTATCCCAACATCACTCCCGACGCGATGGGCGTCGGCCAGGAAGCACAGGTCGACGTCGCGAAAGGCCGCAAGCGGCTGGATGTCAAAGCGCTCGACCCCACGCTGGGACTGATTCTGTGCGTCTCCATCAAGACGTACAGCTTCCGGGACTTCAGCCCCCGGACCGGCAAGTTCGGCCGCTGGACCAAGAACATCGTCCGCAACGACCACGAGTTGCGCGGTGAGGCCATGGTCCTACACCAGCGCCAGCCGTACAGCGTGCTGATCGCCGTGATGTTCGAGCCCTTCGCCACGTGCGACGACGGTGACGCCTCCAAGGCCAGCGACATCGGCAAGTCCTCCTTCGCGCACCACGTCACGACGCTGTCCAAGCGGTCGGGTCGCGGCAAACGCGCTGTCGTCGGCGGAACCGGCAAGATGTGGGTCGACCTCGGCGCCGAGGACACTCGGTACGACCTGTTCGAGAAAGTCTTCATCGGCCTCTACGACCCCGACGGTGAAGTCCGGTTCTTCGACGTCGACGAATCCCCTCCCCGCAACGGCAGGCCGTCGGACACTCAGACCTTGTCCTTCGACGACTTCGTCTCCGTCGTCCACGGCGAAGTCGAGCGCCGCAACAAATTCGCGCCCACGTGGTCCGAGCCCGAGGACAGCGAAGACGGCTAGGTGAGACCGTAACGTAGGGGTGTGGGGAGACCGGTCACCGATGCCGCTACGAGTGCGCGGCTGAGCAAGCAACGGCGACGCGACACCAAGCCCGAGGTTGCGCTTCGACGAGAACTGCACCGGCTCGGCCTGCGATATTTCGTCGACCGTGCCCCGCTGAAGGGTATGAGGCGTCGGGCCGACGTTGTTTTTCCTCGCCGAAAGGTTGCCGTGTACGTCGATGGCTGCTTCTGGCACAGCTGCCCCGTTCATGCGACGAAACCGCGCAACAACGCCCAGTGGTGGGCGGACAAACTCGCCGCCAACGTCGCACGTGATCGCGACACCGACGCGCGCCTCGAAGCCGAAGGGTGGACCGTCGTCCGAGTCTGGGAGCACGAACCCGTCACCGACGCCGCAGCACTCGTCCTGCACGCCCTCGAATCCTCGCCCCCCTTCGGGAGCGAACGTGGCGTTCGGTCAGTCTGACTGACCGAACGCGACG
>NZ_JMEX01000008.1:993997-1097453 GCF_000760735.1 Rhodococcoides fascians A44A
TGTTGTATTCGGCGTGGGTGGCGGAGTTCTTTCTCGATACGGGATTGGACCCTGCGCATTCGTTCCTCAGTGAACTCGATGCGGCTGATCAGCCGTATCGACATTTTTTCAGTACGGCGGATTTGGTCACCGGGGTTCTGCTGATCGTTGCGGGTGCGGCGGGGTTGACGTTGCCTCGTCGGCGGTTGACGAATGTCGGGTGGAGTGCGCTGGTTGTTTTCGGGGCAGCGACGATTGCCGATTCACAGTTGCCGATCGAGTGTGTTGCGGAGAACGATCCGTCCTGCCCGGTGGAACCGAGTGGGCTGTTTCCTCAGTTGCATCACATTCACGCGTTGACCAGCACAGTTGCTGTGTTCGCGGTGTTCACTGCCATGGTTGCGTTCACCGTTGCGGCGTTCCGGTACCGCAGTCTTGCGCTGCTGCGCACGGTGGGACTCGTCGTGTTGATCGTGACGTCGCTGGCGACAGCGTGGTTGATGATCGCCGACAATCTTCCGGGCTCGTACGGGCTCGGTATCGCTCAGCGGCTGCAGGTGACCGGCATGTCGCTCTACCTCCTGACGCTCGGTTTCGCGGTGCGCGCGAGGCTCCGAAGCGCCGATACCTAGAATCGGGCCATGTCGTTCACCGCAACTGCACTCGAAGGTACGAAGTCCGAGCAGTACGCACAGCTGACGCAGCAGGCGCGGGCACTGGTCGACGGCGAGTCGGATCGGATTGCCAACGCCGCCAACCTGTCTGCCCTTGTTTTCAACTCCGTCCCGGATGTCAACTGGGTCGGGTTCTATCTGTTCGACGGCACAGAGCTGGTCGTCGGACCGTTCCAGGGTCTGCCTGCATGTGTGCGGATCGCGCTCGGCAAGGGAGTGTGCGGTACCGCGGCGTCGTCGCGACAGACCCAGCGCGTGGAAGACGTGCACGCGTTCCCCGGTCACATCGCGTGTGACGGTGCGACCCGATCCGAACTGGTGGTGCCGCTGTACGACGGGGACACACTCGTCGGAGTATTCGACCTGGACAGTCCCCTGCTCGCCCGCTTCGATGCCGACGACCAGGCCGGTCTCGAACAGATCGCCGCGGTCTTCGTCGAATCCCTCGCCTGACCCGGGTGTGGTGTGACAATCGCGCCTCTGACAGGCGGGATCCCGCCTGGGGAATGCGCAACTGTTACGCCACACCCAACCCCTAGCCCCGAACAGCGTCCGCGGCCGCTTCGAAGAACCACGCAATGACCAGCGCACCCGGATCTACGACGCCTCGGGCGGCGTCACCGACGTAGGACGCTCGCCCCCTGTTGGCGGTGAAGTTCTCGGTCGACTGCGCTCCTTCGGTCGCGGCGCGAGCTGCGTCGGTCAGACCTGTGCGCAAGTCCGTCGCGTTGTCGAGGGCGTCGACTGCCGGGGCGATGGCGTCGACCATGGTCTTGTCGCCGACGCGGGCGCCCCCGAGTTCGGTGATTCTCTCCAGTCCGTTGCGTGCGGCGGTGGTGATCGCGGCGAGGTCTTCGGCGTGCAGTGCGAGGTAGAACTGTCGGAACCAGATACCGAACAGTGCTCCGGAGGTGCCGCCCGCATGGCCGAGGTACGCAGCGGACACGGCTTCGAAGATCGTCTGCGCAGAATAGGTTTCACGGATCTGCGCCAGATCCACCTGTTCGAGCGCGGACACCATGTTGGTCCCGAAGTCTCCGTCACCCGCGCGGCGGTCGAGATCGGTCAGTGCGGGTTCTTCGGTGAGCACTCGCTGCACCCACGACGCCATCCAGTCCGACACCCACTCGCTTCGCGGCGAGTCGTTTTCGCTCGGGGCGAAGCTCGGGCCGAATCCCGTACGCTCCCCCAGCACTGTGTCACGCACCAGAGCGGGCCATGCCGGAGCGTCGGTCGGGGCGTCGAAAAGTTCGAGAACGGAGTCGTCGACGCGGACGAGTGTGATCGATGCGCCGGCCATGTTCAGGGCGGTGACCAGGCTGCCGACGAGTGGACGCGCCACCTCGATTCCTTTGTCGGACAGGTACTCCGCCAGTTCGCCGTACAGCAGGTGCAGCTCCATCGGGTGGGTTGCCCCGAGTCCGTTGACGAAGGCGATGGCGGATTCACCGCGTTCCAAGCCCAGCGAATCGATTACCGGTTGCGTCAGTGCAGCAACGATGTCCTGGGCGGGCATGTCGGGTACGCGTGAGGTGCCCCGCTCGCCGTGGATTCCGATGCCGAGTTCGATTTCGCCGTCGGGCAGGTCGAAGGAGGGTTCGTTCGAGCCCGGTGCCGTGCATGCCCGAAGTGCCACCGCCATACTTCGTGAATTCGCCGCGACTCGGCGTCCGAGTGCCACGACGTCGGCGAGTGTGTCTCCGCGTTCGGCCGCGGCGCCGCAGATCTTCTCCACGATCACCGTCGCTGCTGTTCCGCGTCTGCCCGGCCCGTCACCATCGGCCCGCTCCGTCGCGACGTCGTCGTCGATCAGTACGTAGTCGGATTCGATGTCGTCCTCACGCAACAGCTCTCGGGCGATCGAGAAGTTCATGACGTCACCGGTGTAGTTCTTGACGATGTGCACCACGCCGCCTCCGACGCTCACGGACTTCGATGCCTCGTGCACTTGGAGTGCGTTGGGTGAGGTGAACACCAGCCCCGGGCAGACCCCGGCGAGCATTCCGGCTCCGATGAATCCGGCGTGCATCGGTTCGTGGCCGCTACCGCCGCCGGACAGGAGAGCTACCTGTCCCGCTGCGAGTGGTTCTTCCCGGGTCAGGAAGCCTGGATCGGGATGCCAGGAGATGTCTGCGGTGGAGGCGACGAGCCCTCGAATGGCGTCGGCGACGAACGTTCGGGCGGAGTTGACGAACATTCCTCCACCCTAACGATCCGTCAGGCGACCGCGAAGGAGCGTTTCGCCAAACCGAATTGGAAGCCCGTGATCTCGGTGTGCACAGGGGCTTCCGGATCCGATGCGGCCCCGAGCGTGACGAACAGCGGTGTGAAGTGCTCGACGGTGGGGTGCGCGTACGGCATTCCTGGAGCTCGGGTGCGGAAGTTCGCCAGCGCGTCGACGTCGCCCCGGGCCAGCGCCTCGGCGGACCATTGATCGAAGTCGCGTGACCAGGTCGGAACGGTGTTGGTGAAGAAGTTCTCGCGTGAGAGGAACGGCAACCCGTGGGTCATGAATCCGGAACCGACGACGAGTACACCTTCTGCGCGAAGCGCTTTCAGCCGTCGCCCGATGTCCAGCAGGGCGTCGGGAGAATCCGTCGGCAGGCTCAGCTGGAGGACCGGCACGTCGCCGTACGGGTACATGACCTTCAGCGGAACCCACGCACCGTGGTCGAGTCCACGCGACGAATGCCTGTGCAGGTTCGCCGATGCCGGAATCATCGCGGCCACTCGGTCGGCCAGCGCGGTGGCGTCGGGCGTCGCGTAGGTCATCGAGAAGTATCGCTCCGCGAAGCCGCCGAAGTCGTAGACCAGCGGTGCGTCGATGGCGGACAGACTCAGCGGTGCTTCTTCCCAGTGCGCACTGACGATGAGGATGGCTCTGGGCTTGGGCATGGCCTGTGACCAGGTGAAGAGCTGGTCGATCCACAGGGGGTCGTCGAATACCGGCGGTGCACCGTGGCTGATGTACAGCGCGGGAAGCGGTCCGTCGGCGGCTGTCCACAGCTTCTGGCCGAGACTCGCGGGGGCTGTGTCGGCGAGAAACGCATCGAACGCACCGCCGGCGACCGGCGGATTCATCACAGACGTCATGGGCTGTCCTTCGACTACTTAAGTTGAAGGTTCAACCTTAGCACGAATTCAGACGAGCGCTACTCCCGTTGCGTCCTCCACCTGAGTACGCGTGACGTCGGGCGCCAACTCGACGAGCGAGAGTGTCCCGTCACCGACGACGTCGAGGACTGCGAGGTCGGTGATGATGCGGTTCACGACGCCTTGGCCGGTCAGCGGCAGGGTGCAGGCGTCGAGGATCTTGGGGTTGCCCTCGCGGTCGGTGTGCTCCATGACGACGATGACTCGGCGTGCACCGTGCACGAGGTCCATGGCGCCGCCCATGCCCTTGACCATTTTGCCGGGGACCATCCAGTTGGCGAGATCGCCGGTGCGCGAGACCTGCATGCCGCCGAGGACGGCCGTGTCGATGTGACCGCCGCGGATCATGCCGAAGGACAACGACGAATCGAAGTAGGCGGCACCGGGATTGACCGTCACGGTTTCCTTGCCTGCGTTGATGAGGTTGGCGTCGACGTTCTCCTCCGTCGGGTACGGGCCTGTGCCGAGGATGCCGTTCTCCGAGTGCAGGACCACTGTGACGTCGTCGGTCAGATAGGCGGGTATCAGTGTGGGCAAGCCGATTCCGAGGTTCACGTATTCACCGTCGACCATCTCCGCTGCTGCGCGTTGAGCCATCTGGTCTCGTGTCCAGCTCATGCCTGTCCTCCTGCAGTGACGGTGCGCTTTTCGATGCGTTTGTTCTGCGGTCCTGTGTGGACGATGCGCTGGACGAACACGCCGGGCAGATGCACTGCGCCCGGGTCGATCTCACCGGGTTCGACGAGCGTCTCCACTTGGGCGATGGTGATTCTTCCCGCCATCGCGGCCAGAGGGTTGAAGTTCATCGCCGTCTTGTCGAACACGAGATTGCCATCGGTGTCACCGATCTCGGCGTGCACGAGCGCGTAGTCCGCATCGATGGCTTCTTCGAGGACGTAGCGCTTGTTCCCGAACACCCGGGTTTCCTTCGGCGGCGACGCCACCGCGATGCCGCCGTCGGCGTCGTAGCGCCACGGCATTCCGCCGTCGGCGATGGGGGTTCCGACGCCTGCGGGTGTGAAGAATGCGGGGATGCCGGTGCCTCCGGCGCGCAGTCGCTCGGCGAGGGTGCCCTGGGGGGTCAGTTCGACTTCGAGTTCGCCTGCGAGGTATTGCCGCGCGAATTCTTTGTTCTCGCCGACGTAGGACGCGGTGACTCGGCGGATTCTGCCGAGGGACAGCAAGATGCCCAATCCGTGGTCGTCGACGCCGCAGTTGTTGGAAAAGACCTCGAGTTCGGAGGCGTCCGTCTCGCTGATCGCGTCGATCAGTGCGTCCGGGATTCCGCACAATCCGAATCCTCCGACCGCGATCCGCGCGCCTGTGCCGATGTCGGCCACGGCAGCGGCGGCCGACCGGTACACCTTCCTTGCCATCCGAATACTCCTCACGTGTTCATTCAGTAAACGCACCTTCAGTAGACCCTGACGTGGAGATGATCCGGAAAGATTGACCGAAACTGCTCGTTCACCGAAAAGCGTCGAGCATTGCGTTCGTTGAATGAACGCAGCGGGTAGGGTTGCCCCTATGCAGCCCAACGTCGTCGCGCGCTCGACCGCGCTTCTGAAGGCCGTCGGTGCGGCCGAACCGGCCGGGGCGTCGACCACGGAACTTGCACGCGCCACCGACCTTGCCCGACCGACTGCGCACAGGTTGCTCACTTCGCTCGCCCACGAGGGGTTTCTCGACCGCGACTCCGCCACCGGTTCGTGGACCCTCGGACCCGAGATGTATCTCCTCGGCGCTGCGGCCGCCAGCAGATACGACATCACCGGCCCAGCGCGCGGCGTCGTACATGCTCTGGCTGCGGCCAGCGGTGAGAGTGCATTCCTGTCTGCTCGGCGTGGAGACGAGACCGTCTGCCTTCTCCGCGAGGACGGCAGCTTTCCCCTGCGGTCACACGTGTTGTACGAGGGGATTCGGCTGCCGCTCGGAGTGGCGTCGGCGGGCCTGGTGATCCTGTCGCATCTACCGGATCGCGACATCGATCAGTACCTGACGGGCGCCGACCTGGAGCCGGCGTGGGGCCCGCAACACGCGACTGCCGAGCTCCGGCGGCGCATCGTCGCAACACGAACGACGGGTTATGCCGTCAACCCCGCGCTGCTCGTCGAAGGCAGCTGGGGCATCGGTGCCGCGGTGTTCGACCGATCAGGAAAGCCCGCATGGGCCCTCAGTCTCACCGGCGTCGAGACTCGCTTTCGCCCGGATCGGCACCACGAACTGGGCACCCTCCTGCTGGAACATGCCCACGCACTGACCGGCCTCCTCAGGTGAGTGGAAATGTAGGCCAGGGCCAGGAGCGGAGCCTGCGGAGCGACCAGAAGACGCGGCATTTCCACTCACAACGGACGGGCTGCGCGGTGCTGCTTCAGTAGTTCGCGGTAGACGGCGGCGTTGAGTCCGTTGTGGTTCACCTCGTCGTCGGTGAGTTCGCGTCGAACTTTCGCGGGCACACCCGCGACCAGTGAACGCGGCGGCACCTGGGTCCCTTCGAGCACCAATGCACCGGCTGCCACCAGGCTGCCCTCGCCGATGACGGCGCCGTTCATGACGATCGCGCCCATTCCGACGAGGCTGCCGTCGCCGATGGTGCAGCCGTGGAGCACAGCATTGTGGCCGACGCTGACGTTCTCACCGACCGTCAGCGGAAAGCCTGGGTCGACGTGGGCGGCGACGCCGTCCTGCAGATTGCTGCCCGCGCCGATGGTGATGTCCTCGAACTCGGCACGCAGCACCGCGCCGTACCAGATTCCCGACGTCGGGCCGACCTTCACGCGGCCCACCACGGTAGCCGTCGGCGCGATCCACGCGTCCTGGTCGATGTCCGGGCTTCCCCCTTCGAGTGCCCACAGCTGTCCTGCCATCGTCACATCCTTTTCTAGTACACCGTTGTGTCGACCACTCTGCACCATGGCCACTCTGCCGGGTTCAGTCGAGCAGGCTGGGGTGCCCGGTGTCGTCGACGGGAACAGGATCCGGGTCGTCGGTGTGTCCGACGACGGTCATCTGCACCAGCATCAATCGCGGGCTCGACTTCTCACGCGGCAGCAGCGCCGCGCGAGCGTCGACGACGGTCCATCCTCCGCCGATGCGACGGAGGCGGATGCCGTCGACGGAGGTACTGGTTTCCGTGCCCGCGTACATCCCCGACGCGGCGGCGAAGATGCGTGTGACGTCGTCCGGGTGCGGAGTGTCTCTGTCGTCGACGATGCCTTTCCACTGGATCTGTGGCACCGGATCGGTCAGCCACCGAATCAGTCGGTTGTGGGTGACGTCCATCAGGACCAGCGCCATCTGCGGAGACACCTGCCCCAGAGCGGCGAACGCCGCGGTCTCGAGCCGCGGCTGTGCCACCGTCTCGGACTCGACGGCGTGGACCAGGCCCCGCCATGTCGACCCGTCGTCGTCGGCGGTGAACACGAGGTCGAGGCGGGAAACGCCGGGCAGGTGCGTCGTCGACGCCAGGCCGGTCCAGGTCGCGCCGTCGTCGGGAGCGGGTTGGAGAAGCGCGCCGATGGCGCCCACCGCGTCGTCGACGTCGATCTTCCGGAACACTTCGGGCGAGGTGAAGCTGGTTCGGATGTCGGAGGGCAGGTCCGTGGCAAGTGCGCGGAGGCAGTCCGCGTCGACGACGAACGCGCGGCGCTCGGACTCGAACGTCACGGCGAGCGCGTCCTCGGGCCGCTGCGGGACGGCGGACTCTGCGTCGCCGACCCACAACGCAATGCCGTGCACGGCACCCGACGGGCCGACGACGGGATGCAGTACGACGCGGGTGCGTCCGCTGCCGGTGGGGATCGTGACGTCTCGGGAGGTGGCGTGTTCACGGACGACGTCGATCGACCGGGCGACTTCCGCCCAGACCTGTGCCGACGATCGACCACCGACCGTCGACCTGACGGCGCGCGGCAAGGACGACATCTCGCGTAGTCGTCCGCCGAGGGAGACCAGAGTCGCTCTGTCCTGATGTAGCGTCTCCACCAGCATCCATGGCTGTGCCCCCGCGTCGACGTTGCGCTGCGGCGCCGCGGCATCCGGTTTCGATTTCACACAGCCACCCTAGTGCGAACCGACTGTTCCGAATTATTTCCCCGGGGGACTCTTGACTGGCCGAATCGTCACCGCGACCATCGCCGACGCCGCCACCTGCGGCTCGGTTCTGGCCGACGCCTTCCGCGACGATCCGTTGATGGCGTCCATCTGGCCCGATCGCGCGCGACGGCACGCGGCTTTGACCGGCTACTTCACCGCGTCGCTGCGGCACTTTCACATCGCCGGAGGCGGGGTGCGGTACGTCGAGGAGGACGGGGCAGCCGTTGCCGTCGAGGTGTGGGATCCGCCCGGTCGGCAGCACTCGTCGCTGCTGCGCACCGCGCGCGCGTTGCCGGCGCTGCTTCCCGCGTTGCGGACCCGAGTCGGCGCGGCGGTGGGAGTCAGGTCGACGCTCGATGCCCATCATCCTTCCGAACCGGCGTGGTATCTGGCGAATCTGGGTAGTACCCAGTCGGCTCGGGGCCGGGGCTTCGTCTCGACGCTCCTGCTCGACCGGCTCGCGCGCTGCGATTCGGACGGCGACGACGCCTATCTCGTGTGCACGTCGGCCGACAACGTCACCTTCTACGAGAAGTTCGGGTTCGAGGTGACCGAGACGTTCCCGTTGGCGTCGGGCGCCGTGATGACGTCGATGTGGCGGCACCCGGCCGGGAGCTGAGGTCAGCCGTTGTTCTCGGGAAGTCCGCTCTGCCAGGACACGTCGTGCACATCTGCGGTCAGAGCCAGCACTGCATCGAGGACGTCGGTGTCGATGGGTTCCGTCGCGGCGCGGATAGCGGAATCGAGGTGATGGACTTTGGTCGTGCCGATCACGGTTGTCGGGCAGCCGGATCGTTGCAGCGAGAACTGATTGGCGAGGAACGAGATGTCCTGTCCGTTGTCCGCCGCCCACTGGCGAGCCCGTGCGGCCGCCGCCTTGACGTCGTCGGTCGCGGGAATGTGCGGCTTGACGCCTCCGGGTGTCAGCAGGCCCAATCCCACTGCCGCAGCGTTGATCACGCCGACGCCTCGCTCGTCGCACACGGGCTTCAAGGCGGTCGCGAGTTCGGTGTTGAGCAGCGTGTAGTGCGCGTAGGACAGAATGACGTCGAGGTCGGTCTCGGTGACAGCGCGCGTCAACGTGTGCATCGGGTACCCGGTCATGCCGATGTAGCGGCACAATCCCTCGTCCTTCAGCTTCACCAGTTCCGCGTAGGAGTCCTCGAACACCGGGGACAACGGCACGAATTCGATGTCGTGGAGTTGCAGCACATCCACGTAGTCCGTGCGGAGCAGCTTCAGGCTGGTGTGGATGCTTTCCCGTAGTTTCCGTGGCGAGAAGTCGAAGTCCTCGTTGCCGTATCGGCCGGCCTTCGTGCCGATCAGGACGTCCTCGCGCCTGCCCGCCAAGGCTGCGCCGAGCCGTTCCTCCGCCAAGCCCCCGCCGTAGTACGGCGACGAGTCGAAGAAATTGATCCCGGCATCCAGGGCATGGTGCACCGACGCGATGGCCTGATCCTCGTCTGCAGATCCGAACATGTCTCCGAGCGGCGCGGTCCCGAAGGACACCTCGGACACCTCGAGGTCGGTCCTACCCAGCTTGTTGTAGCGCATGGTGAGCAAGTATTCAGCGCCGATCACCGCATTCGCAACGTCACAGTCCCTCAAATTCCCCTCGAGGACGGAACCGTCCTGCTGTCGCCTCGAAACTCCGCAACTACTCGTTCACCGCTGGTGACGGTGACGTCGTAGATCCCGTTCTTGCCGAAGCGTGCACGCTCGACGGCGTCGGCGACGAGAACGTCTCCGGCCTTCGTCGGCCGCAGATAGCGGATATCGCAACGCGCCGCCACTGCGGCATCGTCGTAACTGTTGCACGCCATCGCGAACGTCGTGTCGGCAAGGATGAACACGTATCCTCCGTGCGTGATGGCGTGACCGTTGACCATGTCCTCGGTGACGACCATCGACATCCTGGCGTGGCCGTCCCTCAGCTCGAGCAACTCGATTCCGAGTGTGCGGGATGCGACGTCGGCGGCGAACATCTCGTGAGCGATCCTGTTCTGTCCCATCACTACCGATCCACCGATGAGACCCGCACGTCCTCCTGCGTGAACATCGTCGCTCCACCGGTGGCGAAGTTGCGGACGTCCTTGCCTGCGGCCTTCATCTCGGCTGATCCCAGACCGACCTTCAGGGACGCCTCGTCCGCGAAGACCAGGTACGCGATCATGTAGTACGGCGGCTCGGATCCGTCCATGGAACTGGCTTTGCCGTAGGTGAATTCGATCAATCCCGGCACCGCGGCAGCAAGCGGGACATGCACCGAGGTGTAGTGCTCGTCGAATGCGGCCGGATCTTCTGGTGTGCCGTAACACACGACTACACGGGCAGTCACTTGTCTCCCTCCGGCTTCGCGACGAGTGTGAGCACGTCGTATGTCGCGACGGGGTCACCCTCCTGATTCACTACCACTGCATCCCAACGCACTTCACCGTAGTCCGCACTCTGACGAGGTGTTATCAGTTTCGCCGTGAGCGTCACGGTGAGCGAGTCCTCGGCTTTCACCGGTGTCAGGAACCGCAGGTTGTCGACGCCGAAGTTCGCGAGAACAGGGCCGGGCGCGGGGTCGACGAACAGTCCGGCCGCCAGCGAGACGACGAGGTACCCGTGCGCGACGATGCCACCGAACAGTGGATTGGCTGCTGCCGCTTCGGGATCGGTGTGGGCATAGAACGTGTCGCCGGTGAACTCGGCGAAATGGTCGATGTCCGCACGGGTGACCTGACGAGGACCTCCGACGATGGTGTCGCCGAGCTGCAGCTCACCGAGGTCTTTACGGAAGGGATGAATGTCACCGGTGATCCGAGCCGAACCAGCCACCCACTTGTTGCCGACGGCTGTCAACACATCCGGTGTGCCCTGGATCGCTGTGCGCTGCATGTGATGCAGCACGCCTCGCATGCCGCCGAGTTCTTCACCGCCACCCGCTCGACCAGGTCCGCCGTGCACCAGAACCGGCAGGGGGGATCCGTGGCCGGTGGACTCTCGGGCGTCGCCCGTGTTGAGCACCAGGATGCGACCGTGGTACGGCGCTGATCCCAGCACGATCTCGCGGGCGAGTGCCGAATCCTTGGTGACGAGCGAGGCGACGAGGGAGCCCTTGCCGCGGGCAACGAGCTCAAGGAGATCCGCGGTGTCGTCGTATCCGATCACCGTGGACACGGGGCCGAATGCTTCGATTTCGTGCGGCTCGGGTGCAGACGAGTCTCCGGCCTTCAACAGGACCGGCGCCATGAATGCGCCCGGGCGCGGGTCGACGGCCTCGGGGGCACCGAAGACAACCGACGCCGATTTGGTCAGGCCACGAATCGATTCGAGGACTTCGTCGCGCTGATCGATGCTGGCGAGCGCACCCATCGTGACGCCGTCGTCGCGGGGATCGCCGACGACGACCTTCCCCAGCTCGGCCGCCAGCGCGTCGATGACCGGGTCGACCTGCGCCTGTGGGACCAGGACGCGCCGAATGGCGGTGCATTTCTGTCCGGCTTTGACCGTCATCTCGGTGAAGACACCCTTGACGAACAGGTCGAATTCCGGATCCTGCTGCGTCACATCGGTGCCGAGAATCGACGCATTGAGCGAATCGGCTTCGGCGGTGAAGTGCACACCCTCGCCGACAACGTTCGGGTGCGCACGCAGCTGCGTCGCTGTGTCGGCAGAACCGGTGAACGCGACGGAATCCTGCCCGCCCAGGTGATCGATGATTCCCCTGGCGCTGCCGGCCAGCAGTTGTACGGATCCCTCGGGCAGAATTCCGCTCTCGATGATGCGCCGGAAGACGAGTTCTGTCAGATAGGCGGTCTGGCTCGCCGGCTTCACGATGGACGGCACGCCCGCGATGAACGCAGGCGCCAATTTCTCGAGGAACCCCCACACCGGGAAGTTGAACGCGTTGATCTGCACCGCTACGCCGCGACGGGACGTGTAGATGTGCTGGCCGAGGAACGTGCCCTTCTTGCCGAGTTGCTCGACGGCGCCGTCGAGATAGACGGTGTCGTTGGGGAGTTCACGCCGAGCCTTGCTCGCGTAACTCAGCACGGTCCCGAATCCTCCGTCGATGTCGACGCCGGAATCGCGCTCGGTGGCGCCCGTGAGGGTCGACACCTCGTAGAACTCGCCCTTCCCTGCCATCAACGTCAGACCGACCTGTTTGAGCAGACCGGCGCGATCGTGGAACGTCAGCGTGGCGAGCGCCGGGCCACCTACCGTGCGGGCGTAGTCCACCATGCCCGCGACATCGAGGCCGGTGGACGAAATCCGAGCGACCTCGGTTCCATCGATCGCACTGAGCAACGGAGTGCCCTCGTCACTCGCGGCGAACCAGCGACCTTGTGCGTAGCTTTCCAACAATCTGCTCACAGCATCTCTCCGTCTCACCGTACGTTCGGTCGGTAATTACCATCGCGCTCCGGCGCGGAGATGTCAAGGAACGTCTCACGCGGGGCGGTGACGCAAACCGTCGAAGGTCAAGGCGACGACGGCGTCGGCCAGGGCGTCGGCGGACCCGCCGGTCCGGGGCTTGTACCACTCGATCAGCGAGTTGACCGTGCCGAAGAGCAAGCGCGAGACCAGAGCAGGATCGATGTCGCCGCGCAGGTCCCCCTCCTCCGCGGCCGCGACCACGAGGCCACTGACGAAGGCGTCGAACTCGCGGCGCCTGGCCAGGGCACGACGCTCCACCTCGGTGTTCCCACGCACCCGCAGCAACAGCGTGACGTACGGCAACTCGGCGACGAGGATCTCGACGCTACGCCGGACCAGGTACTCGAGCCGATCGATGTATCGACCGGTAGTGGCCCGCTCCTCCGTGGTGACGGCGAACAGCGCATTGAGCGCTCGCGACAGGGCCAGCTCGAGAAGCTCGGACTTGCCGGACACGTGGTGGTAGATGGACGACTTGGTGATACCGAGCCGTCCGGCCAAGACCTCCATCGACGTACCGTCGTACCCCTTGTCGTTGAAGACCTTGACTGCGACGGCCAGCAACGAGTCGAGGTCGTAACCCGGGCGTCCCGGCAGACCGGTCCGGCGCGGAGTCCGTGCAGTTGTCATGTCGAACATCCTCCCAGGCGCTGCCCCATTCCACAGCACCGACGCCGCCCACCCTTGCGCGACGACCGAATGTTCGGTTATTAATTGAAAGGAACTGAAGAAGGAGCGAACAGTGGGCGAAGTATTTCTGGTAGCGGGCGCGCGCACACCGCACGGTCGATACGGCGGCGCGCTCGCGACGGTCCGTCCGGACGACCTCGCCGGGTGCGTCGTCGCCGAGGCAGTGCGCCGAGCGGGCGTCCCCGCGGACAGGATCGACGAGGTCATCCTCGGCGCAGCCAACCAGGCCGGCGAGGACAACCGCGACGTCGCACGCATGGCGGTACTTCTCGCGGGCCTGCCGAACACCGTGCCCGGCTACACCGTCAACCGGTTGTGCGCGAGCGGGCTCACCGCGGTCGCGAGTGCCGCGTCCACCATCCGCAGCGGAGAAGCAGACGTCATCGTCGCGGGCGGTGTCGAATCGATGACTCGTGCCCCATGGGTGATGGCCAAGCCCGGCACGCCGTGGGCCAAGCCCGGCCAGATCTTCGACACGGCCCTCGGCTGGCGTTTCACGAATCCTCGCTTCGACGACAAGACGACGTTGTCCATGGGCGAGACCGCAGAGGAGGTGGCCCGCCAGGAGGGCATCACCCGCGAGGAGTCCGACGCCTTCGCCCTCCGCAGCCAAGAGCGCGCGGTCGCCGCGCAGGATGCAGGACGATTCGTCGACGAGATCGTGTCGGTATCCACGAAGACCGGAGACGTCAGCGAGGACGAAACACCGAGGCGTGGAACAACCCTGGACAAGCTCGGCACACTGAAGACGGTGTTTCGGCAGGACGGCATCGTCACCGCCGGAACCTCGTCGCCGTTCACCGACGGCGCCACAGCGCTGGTCGTCGCATCCGAAGAGGCAGTGAACAAGTACGGCCTCGACGTGCGGGGCCGCATCGTCACCAGCGCGAGCGCAGGCGTCGAACCCCACGTCATGGGCCTCGGACCCGTGCCCTCGACCCACAAAGCACTCGCACGTGCGGGGTGGGCGATCGACGACCTCGGCGCCGTCGAACTCAACGAGGCCTTCGCCGCGCAATCTCTCGGCGTCATCCGACAGTTGAAGCTCGACGAGACGATCGTCAACGCCGACGGCGGTGCCATCGCACTGGGACATCCACTCGGGGCATCGGGAGCGCGCATCCTGTTGACTCTCCTGGGCCGAATGGAACGCGAGAAGGCGTCGCGGGGACTGGCGACGCTGTGTGTCGGCGTCGGGCAGGGTGTGTCGATGTTGATCGAGGCGCCGTGAACACCATCGTCGTCGACGAACGTGCGGATCGCGTCGTCGTCACGCTGGCACGAGAGAAGCAGCGCAACGCGATCGACTCCGACATGATCTCGGAGCTGCACGACGTGTGCGCGCTGATCGAGCGGGATCCTCGTGTACTGATCCTGACCGGGCGCGGTGAGCACTTCGCCGGCGGTGCTGACATCAACCAGCTCCGTCGACGCACGCGCGACGACGCTCTGCGTGGCATCAACCGAAACCTGTTCGACCGCATCGCTTCTCTTCCGCTGCCGACGATCGCCGCCATCCGCGGTTACGCCTTGGGCGGCGGCGCCGAGCTGTCGTATGCCTGCGACATCAGAATCGCTTCCGCTACGGCTGTTTTCGGTAATCCCGAGCCGGGCCTCGGAATCATGGCGGCCGCGGGAGCGAGCTACCGGCTGCCGACGTTGGTGGGGGTGTCCGTCGCCAAACAGGTCCTCCTGGGAGGCCGCTTGCTCGACGCCGACGCAGCGTCGAAATCGGGGTTGGTGATGGAGATCGTGGACGATCCGCTGGCTTCCGCACACACGCTCGCCGATCGCATCGTCAAGCAAGCACCATTGGCCCTGAAACTGACCAAGACGATCCTCGATGCACCCGGTTCGCACCCGTGGGCCGACGACATCGCTCAAGCCGTTCTGTTCGAGACCGAGGACAAACAACGCCGCATGACGGCATTCTTGGAGAAGAAATGACAGTTCCCGTAAGCGTCGGTGTCGTCGGTGGTGGCAGGATGGGCGCGGGAATCGCCCAGGTCTTCGCCGCTCTCGGCGCCCCCGTGACCATAGCCGAAGCGGCAGACCAGGCAGCGGCGCTCGGCCGCGTCGAGACCGGGTTGGCCCGGGCTCACGAGCGCGGAAAGCTGGACGAGGATCCCGCCGCGATCCTTGCGCGTGTCACCACCGTCGCGGGCCCGACCGATCTGCCCGCCGATCTCGAACTCGTCGTCGAGGCCGTACCGGAAATCCCGTCGCTCAAGGTCGAGGTACTTGCGCTGATCGACAGGACCGTGTCGGCAAGCACGGTGATCGCGTCGAATACCAGCTCGATTTCGATCGCCGAGCTCGGTGCGGCGCTGAACGATCCTTCGCGCTTCATCGGTATGCACTTCTTCAATCCGGTTCCGGCGTCGACGTTGGTGGAGATCGTCCGAGCGCCGGCCACGTCGGCGGCCGTCGTGGAGCACGTCCGCGAATGGGTCTCGTTGCTCGGCAAGACCGAGGTGCTCGTCAACGACTCCCCCGGATTTGCGACGTCCCGGCTCGGAGTGTGCTTGGGGCTCGAAGCAATGCGCATGCTCGAGGAAGGCGTCGCCGATGCCGAGTCCATCGACCGAGCAATGGAACTCGGATACAAGCACCCGATGGGGCCGCTACGTTCGACGGACCTCGTCGGCCTCGACGTGCGGCTGGCGATCGCCGAACACCTCGCGTCGACTCTGGGCGACCGTTTCACTCCACCTCGGTTGCTGCGGGACAAGGTGGCGCGTGGTGAGCTCGGACGTAAGTCAGGTAAGGGATTCCACGACTGGGAGAAGAAATGACCGTACGACTGGACATATCCGACGGGTTGGCGACCATCACCCTGGAGCGGTCCTCGCTGAACGTCGAGACCAAGGTGGCGTTCCAAGAGGCTGTCGACGGGGTGTCAGGCGCTCGCGCCGTGCTCGTCACCGCCGAGGGAAAGAACTTCTGCGTCGGCCAGGACTTGGCTGAGCACGTCGAAGCCCTGCAGGCAGATCCCAAGACCGCTATGGACACCGTCGGAATTCACTACAACCCTCTGATCAGGTCGCTGAAGAATCTCGACGTTCCCGTCGTCGTCGCCATCCCCGGAGCCTGCGTCGGAGCCGGCCTCGGCATCGCGTTGGCCGGGGACGTTCGAGTTGCCGGCACGGGATCGTCGTTCGCGACCGCCTTCACGGGAATCGGGTTGGCCAGCGATTCCGGGCTCAGCTATTCCTTGGTGGAGTCGCTCGGCAGCTCACGGGCCGGCGCGTTGATGTTGCTCGGTGACAAGATCACCGCCGAGCAGGCTCTCGACTGGGGCCTGGTGCACCGCGTGGTTCCCGACGAGGAGGTGCGGGACGCGGCCGCGCAGATCGCCAGGAAACTCGCGACAGGCCCCACCGAGGCATATCGGCACGTGAAATCTCTCGTGCGCGCCTCTGCTTCCGGCCTGTTCGACGCACTGGATCGCGAGGCTCGGGCGCAGACCGCCCTCGGCCAGACCGTCGACCACAAGGCCGCTGTGGACGCGTTCCTCGCCAAGGCGAAGCCGGTGTTTCAGGGTCACTAGCGGCTCCGCTTCCCCTTGTAATCCACGCCACTTCGTTGCATACTAGTTTTCGACCGATCATTCGGTAATGAAAGTAGGACTTATGACCACGTCAGAGACCCTGCAAGCCGATGCGCTTCAGGACGGTTTCGACGAGACCATCGCCCGCGAGCAGCGCGTCGAACCCCGCGATTGGATGCCCGACGGCTACCGTAAGTCGCTCATCCGCCAGATCGCCCAGCACGCGCACTCCGAGATCATCGGGATGCAGCCGGAGGGCAACTGGCTCACCCGCGCGCCGTCGCTGCGCCGCAAGGCCATCTTGATGGCCAAGGTGCAGGACGAGGCAGGCCACGGCCTGTACCTGTACTCGGCCGCGGAGACGCTCGGGGCCGATCGCGCAGACCTCACGGTCAAGCTCATCGAGGGCAAGCAGAAGTACTCGTCGATCTTCAATTACCCCACCCTGACGTACGCGGACGTCGGCACCATCGGGTGGCTCGTCGACGGCGCCGCCATCTGCAACCAGGTTCCTCTGTGCCGCAGCAGCTTCGGGCCGTATGCGCGCGCGATGATCCGCGTCTGCAAAGAAGAGTCGTTCCACCAGCGCCAGGGATACGAACTGCTTGCGACGATGATGCGCGGCACCGACGAGCAGCGCGCCATGGTCCAGGAATCGGTGAACCGGTGGTGGTGGCCTGCTCTGATGATGTTCGGCCCGCCTGACGACGAGAGCCCCAACACCGAGCAGTCCATGAAGTGGGGAATCAAGCGCCACACCAATGACGAACTGCGCCAACGGTTCGTGGACATGTCCATCCCTCAGGCCGAAGCACTCGGCGTCACGTTCCCCGATCCCAACCTGAAGTGGAACGACGAGCGCAAGTCGCATGACTTCGGCGAGCCCGACTGGAGCGAGTTCATGCAGGTCATCAAGGGCAACGGCGCCTCCAACGTCGAGCGCATCGCGAACCGTCGCGCAGCTCACGAAGACGGTGCATGGGTTCGCGAGGCAGCGACGGCCTTCGCCGAAAGGAATGCATCATGACTGAATTCACTGCCGAGGGCGGCCACGGCGCGGTTCCGACCGAGAACGTTCCGGTAGAGCCCAAACCGGCTCAGGTCAAAGCTGATTGGCCCCTGTACGAAGTGTTTCTCCGTGGCAAGCGGGGGCTCAATCATGTGCACGTCGGATCCCTGCACGCCGCCGACGACCACATGGCACTGCGTCATGCACGGGACGTCTACACCCGCCGCAACGAAGGCGTCAGCATCTGGGTGGTGCAGTCCAACTCGATCGTCGCATCGTCTCCGTCGGAGAAGGATCCGTTCTTCGCTCCGAGCGGAGACAAGGTGTACCGGCACCCGACGTTCTACGAGATTCCCGACAACGTTCCCCACATGTGAGGCCTGCAATGACAGATCATGACAACGCCTACGAGGGCCTCGTCGACGAGGATTCACACGGGCAGTGGGCATTCGGTACCAGTTTCGACGACCCGCTCGCCGGCGTCGACACCACGGTTCCGGACGACGTCGACCTCGAAGCTCTGGCGGCGTACTGCCTCATGCTCGGGGACGATGCGCTGATCAGCTCACAGCGCCTGGCTCAGTGGAGCACACGCGCACCGGAACTCGAAGAAGAAGTGGCGCTGGCCAACGTCGGGCTGGACTTGCTCGGGCAGGCACGTCTCCTGCTTGCGCGCGCCGCCAAGGCCGATCCGGCCGTGATCCCGTTCGTCTCCGAGAGCTCGCCCGCGCCCGCGGAGGACGCTCTGGCGTTCTTCCGTGACGAAGCGGACTTCCGTAACGTCCGGCTCACCGAGCTCGACAACGGCGACTTCGCGAAGTCCCTCGTTCGTCTGCTGGTGTTCTCGACATGGCGCCTCGCTGTGTTCTCGCGTCTGAAGGACTCACGGGATCCGGTCCTCGCGGCCGTCGCCGACAAGGGTGTCAAAGAGCTCACCTACCACCGCGACTACGCAGCACGCTGGGTCGTGACCCTCGGGTGCGGGACCGACGAATCCAAGCGTCGAGTCCGTGAGGCCATCACCCGCATCTGGCCGTATGTCTCCGAGCTGTTCGTCCCCACCGACGAGGAGATCGCCCTGGCGACGGTCGGCGTCGCAGTGGATCCGCGTGATGTGCGCGAGGAATTCGACTCCGTGATCGCGCAGGTCCTGCACGCGGCAGAGTTGCAAGCGCCGGAGGGCAAGTCAGTCGGCACCATCGGCGGCCGCGGCGGCCGACGCGGAATCCACACCGAGGCATTCGGCCCGTTGATCGCGGAGATGCAGGTCGTCGCCCGTGCACATCCGGAGGGAGTCTGGTGACGACAATGGAACTTTCTGCTCGCAACATCGCGGCGACCGTCCTGGACCCCGAGATGCCGCTGCTCACCCTCGACGATCTGGGCGTACTGCGCGACGTCGAGGTCCGCGAGAACGGCAGCGTGCTCGTCACCATCACCCCCACCTACTCGGGCTGCCCGGCGATGGCCACGATGCGCGACGACATCGCCCACAAGCTCGAAGACCACGGTTACACCGACGTCGAGATCGTCACCAGCCTGACTCCGCCGTGGAGCACGGACTGGATCTCCGAGGACGGCCTCCGGAAGCTCCGGGAAACCGGCTATTCGACGCCGGGGCCTGCTCCCGCGCGGACGTCGGGTCCGGTGCCCCTCACCCTCACCGTCAAGCCACGCCAGCTCGCGTGTCCTCGGTGTGGGTCGATGAACACCCAACTGACCTCCGAGTTCGGCGCAACCCTGTGCAAAGCCCAGTACCGATGCGACGACTGCCTCGAACCCTTCGACCACGTGAAGGAGATCTGATGACTGTGACCGCCGAGCCCGTCGTCGCCCCCAATCGCAACAGGCCCTTCCACACGCTGACCGTTGCCGACGTCGAATCACTGTGCGACGACGCCGTTGCCGTGACGTTCGACGTACCAGAAGACCTGCGCGACGAATTCGATTTCCGCCCAGGCCAGTCCCTGATGCTCTCGCGCACGGTGGACGGTGTCGAACATCGGCGGTCCTACTCCATCTGCGCTCCGGCGGGTGCACGCCCCCGCGTCGGCGTTCGTGAGGTGACCGACGGACTGTTCTCGTCGTGGCTCGTGCGAGAGGTCAAGGCCGGCGACCGCATCGAGGTCCAGGGACCGACCGGAAACTTCCATGCCGACCCCGCCGCAGGCGGCAGGCACGTACTCATCGCGGCAGGCTCCGGGATCACCCCCATGCTGTCGATTGCCGCATCCGTTCTGGCCAACCCGAACGCCGAAGTGGTTCTGCTGTACGGCAACCGGCGCACCAGATCGGTGATGTTCGCCGAGGAAATCGCCGATCTGAAAGACCAGTACGGCAGTCGGTTCGACGTCATCCATGTCCTGTCCAGGGAGCCTCGCGAGGTCGAACTGTTCAGCGGCAGGCTCGACGCCGACAGGCTCCGCGCCATCCTCGACTCGGTCGTCGCGACACCCGAGATAGATCATTTCTGGCTGTGCGGTCCATTCGGGATGGTGACCGATGCGCAAGCCGTTCTCGGTGAACTCGGCGTCGCCAAATCCAACGTGCACGCCGAACTCTTCTACGTCGACGACGTTCCCCCACCGCAGGAGAAGCATCGCGAGCCCGGCGTGACCGGACCCAGCAGCGAGGTCACCATCACCCTCGACGGCCGAAGCGTCACGGGCACTCTCCCGCAGGACGAGTCGATCCTCGATTCCGCGGAACTGCTGCGATCGGACCTGCCATTCGCCTGCAAGGGCGGTGTCTGCGGCACGTGCCGCGCCAAGGTGACCTGCGGTGACGTCGACATGCGCCGCAACTACGCCCTGGAGGAGAACGAGGTCGCCGCCGGCTTCGTGCTCACCTGCCAGACATTCCCCCTCAGCGACACCGTGACCGTCGACTTCGACGCCTGACCCCTCCGGAGACCGCCATGACCAGCGTCTTGTCCGCCCCGACCGATACCCCCGACATCGAGTTCGCATCACGTGATCGCATTTCGACGCTCCAGCTCGAACGGCTTCGATGGTCGCTTCAGCACGCGTACGACAACGTGCCGCACTACAAGAAGGCATTCGACGACGCCGGAGTTCACCCGACGGATCTGAAGGACCTATCCGACCTCGCCAAATTCCCGTTCACCGCGAAGAAGGATCTGCGCGAAAACTACCCGTTCGGCATGTTCGCGGTTCCCCAGGACAAGGTCTCGCGGATCCACGCGTCCTCGGGAACGACCGGCAAAGCCACGGTGGTCGGCTACACCGCGAACGACATCAACAACTGGGCCGACCTCATCGCTCGAAGCCTACGCGCGGGTGGCGTCAAGCCGTCGGACAAAGTTCACGTTGCCTACGGTTACGGCCTGTTCACCGGCGGTCTCGGCGCCCATTACGGCGCAGAGCGTTTGGGCTGCACAGTCATTCCGATGTCGGGCGGAATGACCGATCGTCAGATCCAGCTCATCGAGGACTTCGAGCCCGACGCGATCATGGTCACGCCGTCGTACATGCTCACGATCGTCGACGCGATGATCAAGAAGGGCATCGACCCGGCCAAGACATCCTTGAAGACCGGAGTCTTCGGTGCCGAGCCGTGGACCGAGGAGATGCGCAAGGAGATCGAGAAGACCCTCGACATGGACGCCGTCGACATCTACGGCCTGTCCGAGGTCATGGGACCGGGTGTTGCGATGGAATGTGTCGAAACCAAGGACGGACTACATATTTGGGAGGATCATTTCTACCCGGAAGTCATCGACCCGGTGACCGGCGAAGTCCTGCCCGACGGCGAGGAGGGTGAGTTGGTGTTCACGTCGCTGTCCAAGGAGGCGATGCCGATCATCCGCTACCGCACCCGCGACCTGACGCGGCTGCTGCCGGGCACGGCCCGCACGATGCGCCGGATGCAGAAGGTCACCGGCCGCACCGACGACATGATCATCCTGCGCGGAGTGAACCTGTTTCCGACACAGATCGAGGAGCTCATCCTGACGGTTCCGACGCTGGCCCCGCAGTTCCAGTGTGTGCTGGAGCGTGCGGGTCGCATGGATTCGCTGACGGTGCTCGTCGAGGCTCGCCCGGATGCCACACCCGAGGCCCATCCGGTGGCGGCCGCGACGCTCAGGAAGCTGGTGAAGGACCGCATCGGCGTCACGGTGCAGGTGAACGTGGTTGCGCCCGCGGCTCTCGAGCGTTCCATCGGCAAAGCTCGTCGTCTGATCGACAACCGTCCGAGCTAAAGGTGACGTGAGTGCAGTTCGACAGGTGGCGTGAGGAGGTGTCGGCGGCGTTCGTGCCGCTCGACGCCTCCTCGTCCGCGTCCGACGGTTGCTTCGACGGCGGGTTGCACTCCGGATCGATGGGGTCGTTGCACATCAGCGAAGTATCCGGTCGATGCGTCGACGTCCGCAGAACTCGTGCGGTGATTCGACGCAGCGATCCGGGCCTGGTGAAGGTCGGTGTGCAGCTACGCGGCCGAGGCGTCGTGGTCCAGCGAGATCGTGAAGCGGTGCTGGAACCAGGCGACTTCGCCGTGTACGACACCAGCGAGCCCTACGACCTGCACTTCGCAAGCGACTTCGCGATGTTCGTCCTGATGTTTCCGCGTGAGTCGCTCAAGATCAGGCCCAACGATCTATCGCATGTGTCTGCGCTCAGAATCAAGGGCGACGACGGCGTCGGGTCGCTCGTCTCGCCGTTCCTCGCCGGACTGCGAAAAGGCCTGTCCGACGGCTTCTCCCCGTCGACCAGGTTGTTCGAGGATGCCGTTCTCGATCTCGTCAGCGCAGCACTGGACGAGCGAGCTCCACACGAGAACCAGTCACCGGGTGCGGTGATCTTGGCCGGAGCGCAGTCGTTCATCGAGGCCAACCTGAACGATCCCGGCCTCAATACGGCGATGGTCGCAGCAGCCCAACACATTTCCCCGCGCTACCTGCAGAAACTGTTCGAATCGGACGGCGGTGTCGCAGCATGGATCAGGTCTCGCCGGCTGGAGTGTTGTCGACGGGACCTCGAAGATCCTCGGCACGCGCGGGACAGCATCGGAACCATCTGCGCACGTCACGGTCTGGTGGACTCGGCTCATTTTTCGAGAGTGTTCAAAGAGGCCTACAGAATGTCACCACGGCAGGCGCGCCTCGCCAGTCTGTGAATGGAAATGCGCCCTGTAGGACGCATTTCCACTCACAGCGGGTCACAGGACGATGGTGACGACCTTCTCCTCGGTGTTGGCTTCGATACCGGCCCAACCCAGCTCACGGCCGGTGCCACTGCTCTTCATGCCGCCCCAGGGAAGTGCCGGATCGATTGCAGCCCAACCGTTCACCCACACTGCGCCGGAGCGAACCTGCGCCGCCAGCGAATGCGCACGCGAGACGTCGCGCGTCCAGATCGACGCCGCCAAGCCGTAATCCGTCGCATTGGCGATGCGGATCGCCTCTTCGGGAGTGTCGAACGGGATGACCGTGCCGACAGGACCGAAGATTTCCTCCTGAGCGATCTTCATGTCGTTGTTCGCGTCCGCGAAAATCGTCGGCTCGACGAAGAATCCGTCACGCTCCGGACTCCCACCACCGGCGGCAACCCTGGCCCCACCGTCACGCCCTGCCTGGATGTATCCCATCACCGAGTCGCGTTGCTTGGCGTTGACGAGCGCGCCCATCGTGGTGGCGGGGTCGAACGGATCTCCGAGCACCTGCGCCGACGCTGCCGCGGAGAGGCCGTCGACCACCTGCGAGTACAGCGAACGGTGCACCAACACACGGGTACCCGCGGCACAGACCTGACCTTGATTGAAGAACAGTCCCATCGCGGTGCCGTTGATGGCAGCGTCGAGGTCGGCGTCCTCCAGAATGATCTGCGGCGACTTACCACCGAGCTCGAGTGTGGTTCTCTTGAACGTATCGGCGGCCTTCTTGGCGATGATCCGGCCTACGCGCGGGCTTCCGGTGAAGCTGATCTTGTCGACGCCGGGATGTCCGACGAGCGCGTCGCCGGTCACCTCGCCCAGGCCTGGAACGACATTCACGACGCCGGCGGGCACTCCTGCCTCGTCGATGAGTCGCGCCAGATGCAGGATCGACAGCGGCGCGTCCTCCGGCGGCTTCACGACCAGCGTGTTGCCGGCCGCCAACGCGGGAGCCAACTTCCAGGCTGCGATCATCAGCGGGGTGTTCCACGGGATGATCGCACCGATCACTCCGACAGGCTCACGCACGGTGTACGAGTGCGTCGGCTGCCCGAAGTAGCCGGCCGTCGGGATCGTCGTGCCCTGGATCTTGTCGGCCCAGCCAGCGAAGTGCCGGAATGTGGCTGCCGCGTTGGGGATGTCCAGCATTGCGGGCTGTCCGACGGGCTTGCCCACGTCATGAGCTTCGAGGCGGGCAAGCAGATCGCCGTCGCGTTCGATCAGGTCGGCGATCTTGTTCAGCAGCTTTCCGCGGATGACTCCTGGAGTCGATCCCCACTCACCGCTGAGCTGTGCGCGGGCAGCTCGTACCGCGGCATCGACGTCCTGAGCCGTTGCGGAGGCAATGTCGACGAGCAGCTGACCCGTAGTGGGATTCAGGTCCGCGAAGGTTCCACCGTCGGACGCGTCGTGCCAGTTGCCGGCGACGAACAGCTGCGTGGCGGTGTTGTCGGGAAGAGTCGTGAGTACTGCAGTCATGTGTCGAGCCTTCCTAGTACAGGATGAGTCCGCGGACGTTTTCGGCGTTGCGCATGGCCTCGTACCCGTCGTTGACCTGGTCGAGTGTGTAGGTGCGCGTGATCATCTCGTCGAGCTTCAGCTGACCCTCCATGTACAGGCGCAGCAAGTGCGGGATGTCGAAGCGGATGTTCGCGTTGCCGAACCACGCACCTTTGAGCGTCTTGCGCATGGCCGTCAGGTCGAACAGGCTGAGCGAGGTCTCGGTCTGGGTGACGTCTCCGACCGAGACGTTCACGCAGGTTCCACCCTTGGCCACCAGGCTCATGGCAGGTGCGATGATCGCACCGCTCGCCACGTCGATGGTGATGAGTACCTTGTCCGCGAGCGCTCCCCAGGTCAGGTCGTTCACGAGAGGCAGCGCCTCGTCGATGCTGGCTGCGGTATGCGTCGCACCGAAGATCTTGGCCTGTTCACGCTTGAACGGCGACGGGTCGACCACGACCACGTGGCGTGCGCCCGCCAAAGCAGCACCCTGAACAGCGCCACAGCCGACGCCACCCATACCCAGGATCACGACGGTCTCGCCTGCAGAGACTCCCGCGGCGTAGACAGCGGAACCCCAGCCGGTGGTGACGCCGCAGCCGACGAGCGCGGCCTTGTCGAGTGGGATGTCGTTGGTGATCTTGACGCACGACGCTTCGTTGACCACGGTCTGCGGCGCGAACGTGCCGAGGAGGCACTGGATGCCTGCGTCTTGGCCTCGCACATGATGGCGGGCCGTACCGTCGCTGACCTGGTAGCCCTCGAGCAGGTGAGCGCCCAGGTCGCAGATGCTGGACTGGCCGTTCGCGCAGGCCCTGCATCGACCACAAGCGGGGATGAAGCCGAGTGCGACGTGGTCTCCTACCTCGACGGAGGTCACGCCCGGTCCGATTTCGGTGACGATCCCTGCGCCCTCGTGTCCGCCGATGAACGGAAGCAGTCCGACGGGCACGCTGCCGTCACGCACGTGTTCGTCCGAGTGGCACAGGCCCGACGCGGCCAACTCAACCTTCACTTCGCCGTATTTCGGAGCATCGAGAACCAGGTCCTCGATCTTCCAGTCCTGACCGGCTTCCCAGAGAACTGCTGCTTGCAATGTCATTGCTGACCTTCTTTCCGAGTGTGTCCTAGGTCATAGCTTCGTCTCGGGCACCCCGCAAAGACTTGTCGCTGCGCGCACAGATGTTGTCGTTATGCGCACTCGGCCATGCATCGGCCGCAGCTGTCCAATTCAGCCGAGTTGTTTCCCGGGATCTACCCCAGCGATTACCGCTCTGTTTCGGCGCGTCCGCGTGCAACGCAGAGTCAAATTTCTCGACATTCTCAGGCCATCCGAGGGCCTTCTCGCAGGCAAAACTAAGGCACTCCCCCAATGAAAGGCCCACCCATGACGCACCATCAGTTCCGCGCCGCAGCCGTCCAGGCAGCACCGGTATTCCTCGATCTGGATGCCTCCATCGACAAGGCCATCGGCCTGATCGAGGACGCCGCACGTGCTGGGGCAGAGCTCGTCGCTTTCCCCGAGACCTACCTGCCCGGCTACCCCTGGTACATCTGGCTCGACGCCCCCGCCTGGGGCTTCCAGTTCACGCAGCGCTACTTCGACAATTCGCTCGAGTACGGAACACCGCAGGCAGACCGAATTACGCAGGCCGCCAAGGACAACCACATCATGGTCGTGATGGGCCTCAGCGAACGCTACAAGGCCAGCCTCTACATCGCGCAATGGATCATCGACGCCGAGGGCAAGACCGTCGCGATGCGTCGCAAGCTCAAGCCGACCCACGTCGAGCGGACCGTCTACGGCGAGGGCGACGGTTCCGACCTCTCGGTATACGACACCGATCTAGGACGCGTCGGCGCACTGTGCTGCTGGGAGCACCTGCAGCCACTGTCGAAGTACGCGATGTACTCGCAGAACGAGCAGGTCCACGTCGGCGCCTGGCCCAGCTTCTCGTTGTACACCGGCGCCGCGTACGCCCTCGGACCGGAGGTCAACACCGCGGCGAGCCGCATCTACGCCGTCGAAGGTGGTTGTTTCGTCATCAGCCCGTGCGCGACGGTCTCCCCCGAGATGATCGAGATCATGTGCACCGACGACGCCAAACGCGAAATGCTCACCGCGGGCGGAGGACACGCCAGGATCTTCGCGCCCGACGGCCAGCTGATGCACGAACCTCTCGCACACGACGAAGAAGGACTCGTCTTCGCCGACATCGACACCAGCCTCATCTCGATCGCCAAGGCAGCGGCCGATCCGGCCGGACATTACTCCCGGCCGGACGTTACTCGACTGTGGCTCAACAAGACTCCAGGTGATCGAGTCGTCTCCGGCGCTCAGCAGACCACCGCCACCCGCTACGACGTCGTCGCAAATGCCGAAGACGTCACCGCTGAAGTTCGCCTGGAAATCGTCGAGCAACTCGCTCGTGACGAGGCCCCGGCACATGTCTGATCTGGAATCCGCGATCCCGGAGCATTTGGCCAGAGAACGCACCTGCCCCCGCCGGACACCCGAGTCCTACCAACCGCCGTTCCCGTCGTACGTCGCTCGATTCCCGGTCTCGACGACGCGAGTGGTCATGGCGTACTTCGGTATACAAGGCACTCCGGATGACAGCCCATGGGGAGTCGACGGGCCGCCGCGCAGCGATCGTGCACGGTACGTCGACGAGGAAGGCATCGACACGACGGTGTTCATCGGCTACTGGGACGACACCTTGACCTTCGACCGCTGGTATCTGTCCAAGGGCATCGCGTGGACGGACACGCCGGGACGGTTCGTCGAGGTCATCCGTCCGACGGTCGACCGCTACGAGACACTGTTCTCGTCGACCGGACGATTGGAAGGCGTTGCTACGCTCACTGATTCCCTGAGCGGACAGATCGAGGAACATGCCTACTGGGGCGGCGTTCGCGATCGAATTCCCCGGTCGCAGCATGATGCTCTGAAACCGTCCGGTATGCCGGAGATCGTCCGCGACGGCAACAAGGTTCGGATCGTTCCGCACGACAACATCTGCCTCATCAGGTCCGGACAGGACTGGGCGGACACCGCGGGCACCGAACGTGAGATGTACCTGCGGGACGTCGAACCGGTCCTGCGGGCCGGGATGGACTTCCTGCGCGACGACGGCCTGAGCATCGGATGCTTCGCCAACCGGTACATGACCGTCGTCGACGAGCACGGATACGATCTCGACAAGTCGTTCGGCATGAGTTGGTGGCGCTCGTTGGCCGAGTTGGAGGCCTGGGCGGAGTCCCATCCGACGCACGTCGCCATCTTCGGCGCGGCACTGAATTACCTGTCCACGATGGGGCCGGCCGCGCAGCTACGGCTCTACCACGAGGTCACGGTCGCGTCCGCCGACGAGCAGTTCTTCGAGTACTTCGGCTGCCATGATCGCACCGGTCTCCTGCGTACGGCGTCGGCGCGATCTACGCTGGGATGAGACTGGAGGTACCCCACATGGCTGACGCTCTGCGCACGGATTCCGTCGACCAGGCAGACAGCATCGATTTCTGGACGGCGGCGGTGAGCCGCACCTACGTCGACCTGGACTGCACGGTGCCCCAGGATGCGTCGGCGATATCCGGGAAGATCGAGTCGACGGATCTGGCGACGCTCGGTCTGTCCAGAGTGGCGGCGACGGCCCAGAACGTGCTGCGTACCCCAGCCGGTATCTCCCGCACGAGCGCCGACTACTTCCTGGTGAGCGTGCAGACGTCGGGAACGGGGATCATCGCGCAGGACGATCGGACGGCGATTCTCGAACCCGGCGACTTCGCCCTCTACGACAGCACCCGGCCCTACAGCCTGCACTTCGACGACCCGTTCGCGCAGTACGTCCTCATGCTTCCCGGGGCCACGCTGCGCACCCTCGTGCGGGACACCAACGAGCTGACCGCGAGAGCGGTGTCCGGTCGTCACGGTGCCGGCAAACTTCTGGTCAGCATGATCTCCTCGATCATGGACGACGTCGACATGAGCGCGGCCTCCGCCGAGGCCGTCTCGCAGAGTGTCGAGTACATCCTCGTCGCCGGTCTCGTCGGGCTCACCGGTGTCGAGAAGCCCGCGCCGTACGCGGCATCGCAACGCCTCGACGAGATCAAGCGTGCGATGACGGCCGGCCTGCGTGATCCCGACCTGACGGTTGCAAAAGTAGCTGCCGCACTGCATCTGTCGCTCAGCACAGTGCACCGCGCCTTCGCCGGTGAGCCGTGCACCGCAAGCGAATGGATCTGGATGCAGCGACTCGACGGCGTCAAGCGTGCGTTGTGCGAACCTCAGAACGCTCACACGACCATCGGTGCTCTCGCAGCGTCGTGGGGGTTCACCGACCCGGCGCACTTCAGTCGCGCGTTCCGGAGCCGGTTCGGGTGCTCGCCGCGGGAATTCAGGGATGCTATCGAGCCGGTGCGATAGGACGACCGGGCAAGGTGCTCGAGTAGACGACGCTCGTGGTGATGCTGCCGAGGGTGGCCAGACGACCCGTGATCCGTTCGAGGTCACGCATGGTGCGGGCGACGACTTTGAACACGAAGCAGTCGTCCCCGGTGGTGTGGTGGGCCTCGATGATTTCCGGGGTGGTGTCGATGACCTGCCCCCATCGTGGTGGACACCCGAAACCGACAGTCGTGGGATCAAGGCCATATCCCTGGAGCACTGCACATACCGACACTCGACATGCAGGAACATGCTTCGCGCGCACTTCCTGATCGCGACGCGGACATCGTCGTCTACTGCTGGGGTCCGGGGTGCAATGGCTCGACGAGAGCTGCGCTGGCTCTCACTCGACTGGGCTACACCCACGTCCGCGAGCTCATCGGAGGTTTCGAGTACTGGGCACGTGAGGGGCTGGCGATCGAAACAGCATCCGGCCGCAGCCGTCGCCCGATCGACGACCTGACCGCGCCGGTGTGATGCGCTCGGTAGAGGAATCCTCCATGTCGTAGGCGACTGATCCGTGGTTGCATCGGGAGCGACCCGAAGGAGTGCCCATGCCCACCGTCGTCACCAACGACAATGTGACTCTGAACTACATCGACGAGGGCGCCGGGCCCGTGATCGTTCTGATCGCAGGTTTCTGCGCTCCTGCGACGACGTGGGTGATGCAGCAGGACGCACTGGTGAAAGCCGGTTATCGAGTTCTTGCTCTGGACCGCCGAGGGCATGGTGACTCGGAGTCTCCCGAGCACGGTGCCACGATGGCCAGGCACGGTCAGGATGTCGAGAATGTCCTCGCGGCTCTGGGCGTCGACGATGCTGTGCTGTGTGGCGGCTCCATGGGCGCGAGCACCATCTGGTCGTTCGTCTCGCAGTTCGGCACCGGCCGTGTGAAGGCCGTCGTGTCGGTGGATCAGACCCCGAAGATGATCAACGATGCCGAATGGTCCAACGGGTTCTACGGATTGACCGACTCCAACAAGGACACGTTCTTCGCCGACGGGGTACCGGACACGGGAAGGGGTCTGCCGAAGTGGAAGTCCGCGTTGCCGATCCTGAAGCTCGTCACGAAGCTCCGCGCGATGCCGAAGATGGTCTCACCCGATACGCCACCGATGAAAGCCCTTCTGCACGATCACGCAGTAGCGGACTGGCGCGAGGTCGTTGCCACCGTCGACGTCCCGGTACTGATGGTCGCCGGTAGGGAGAGCCAGTTCTGGCCGTGTACGCACGCAGCGGACTCCATTGCCGGAAACCCACTCGGACGCTCCGTGGTGCTCGAAAACTGCGGTCACGCGTCCAACATGGACCGCCCCATGGAATTCAACGCTGCACTGCTGGACTTTCTCGGTTCACTTCCCCAATAGATCCGCGCTTCGTCGGAGTCGCATCAGCACCTGCAGGTCCAGTGCCTTGTCCGGGTCACGCCATTGGGAACCGATGAGCCGATCGATGGCGTCGAGTCGTTGGTAGAGCGTGTTGACGTGCACTCCTAGGCTTGCGGCGGTGGCCGAATGGTGACGCCCGTGGGCAAGGTACACCGACAGCGATTCGAGCAACGGAACGCCCCGCTTGCTCTGCTCGGCCATCAGCGGACCCAATTGCTCCTCGGTCAGTTCGTCGAGATGCTCACGAGCCATGTGGCTCAGCAGGATTCGGTAGATACCGAGTCCGCGTGCCGACGACACCTCGCCATCTCGTCCGAGCGTGATCAACACGTCGACGGTCTGCTGGGCCTCGCGGTAGGCAGCCGCCAGCGCGACCGCTCCGCGGGCAGGCTCCGAGATCCCCACCGTTGCACCCGTCGTGAACATCGGCCGAACCACAGCCGATTCCTGCGCGGGCACCGCGACCAGCACCCTCGAACCATGTTCTGCCACAACCGTACCCACCGGGAATTCCGATCTGCCGATCTCGGTACGGGACACCATACCCTGCGCGACGGCGATGCAGTACGAAGCGCCCGGGGACAGGCCGGCAAGGCGAAGTTGCCGTCGCTCGTCGTCTGTGGTCGACGCCGGATGAGAGAGCAGATCAACCAGAAACGCGTCCTGCGCCCGCCTGGCAGCTTCGGCCGCCGCGCGCTCCTCGGCGAGCGACAACGCGATGGCGGGCACCGCGCGGTCCAGGAGCAGCCGCGTCTGCTGATCGTCCGGACCCACCGAGATCAGGACACCGAGAAACTCGCCCGCAGCGGCAACACGGTGGGCAATGACGGAGTCGTCGGCGACGATGTCGGCGCCGTCGCGGCATTGCCCGAACAGGATCTCGACTGGAACGACCCGTTCCTCCAGAGACTCCGGAACAGACGAGGCGTCGGTGAGAAAGAACGCCGGTCGACCGGACAGTGTCGCCACCTCCCGAACGAGACGACCCACCCCACCCCCGCGCAGCACCACCTGAGTCAGCGTCCTGTCCCACTGCAGTGTCTGTTCCAGTTCGGCGGTCCGTGCCGACAGCTCGGCGTTCACCACTTCGAGCCGTTCGATGGCGCGGACGTTCTCGATGGCAATCGCAGCGTGCGCGGCAAGAGCGGACAGCAATGCGATCTCACTGTCCGCGAAGTCACGCTCCTGACGCTTGCACGCGAACAACGCACCGATGACCCGATCCCCTACCTTCAGCGGTACCCCGAGCAGCCCCCGCATGTTCTCCGACCGCGCCGCGCTGTCCGCACCGGTGATGTGCCGGAACGCCGGCTCGCTCTGATAGTCGGGCGTCCACGACGGAGACGCTCCGCGCACGATGACGCCCACCAACCCCTCGTCCTGAGCCAACCGGATCCCGATCAGATTCGGAGTCAGAGCACCGCTGGTGACCTCGATGACGAATTCGTCGTCGTACACCGAGCCCATGTAGGCGAGGTCGACTCCCAACAACCTGCGCGCCTGGTCGACGACCTCCTGAAGCAGGACACGGTCGTCACGTGCCGTCGTCAACCGCACTGCAATGTCGTTCAGAGCCGCCAGCTCGGTGCTGCGTTGGCGACGCTGGTCCAGCAACGCACGAAGCCGCAGGGCAGCGTGCGCGTCGGGACCGGGGAAGGCGAGGCGATGCGCCTCGAGCTCGTCGATCGAAGCGTCGTCGAGCAGCAAATCCATCCATGATCTATCCGACGCCATGGACAGAACCTACATTGGTGGAGACCCAGCTCACAGATAAACTCGGAGACATGACGCTCGTCGAACAACTGTTGGATTCTCTCCCCGCGGACCGCATCGTCGTCGATCCGGACGTCGTCGCGTCCTACCAACACGACGAGGCCGAGTGGGCTCCGTACTCCGTGCCGGTAGCGGTTGTCCGGCCGCGGACCGCAGAGGAAGTCCAGGCCGTCGTACGAGCCTGTCTGACGCACGGCGCCCCCGTCGTCACCCGCGGCGCGGGCACCGGACTGTCCGGCGGCGCCAACGCCACCGAGGGGTGCGTCGTCCTCGCCCTCGACGGAATGGACGCCGTCAAGGAGATAGATCCGCTCGAACGGTATGCCGTCGTCGAGCCTGGCGTCGTCAACGACCACCTGAGGGCAGCCTGCGCAGAACAAGGCCTCTGGTACCCACCGGACCCCGCCAGCTCACCCTGGTCGACCATCGGCGGCAACGTCGCCACCAATGCCGGCGGCTTGTGCTGCGTCAAGTACGGCGTCACCCGAGACTACGTCATGGGCATGCAGGTGGTCACCGGAACCGGTGAGCTGGTCCGGCTCGGTCGGAAGACCGCGAAAGGTGTTGCGGGATACGATCTCGCAGGCCTCATGGTCGGCTCGGAGGGAACCCTCGGGATCATCACCGAGGTCACCGTCAAACTCAGACCGCTGCAGGATCCGCAGCGCACGGTCGCGGGATACTTCGACTCGATCGTCGACGCCGGGCGAGCCGTGGCCGCGGTTGCCGCAGCGGGACTCACTCCGTCCGCGTTGGAACTGATCGACAGACAATGCCTCATCGCCGTCGATGCCTGGAAGAACATGGGGCTCTCGGTCGAAGCGAACGTCGTGTTGCTCGGGCGGATCGACGATCCAGGCCTCGTGGGAGACCAAGAGGCAGAGAAGATGCTGTCCTGCTTCGACGAGGCGGGCGCAACCTGGTCGGCGGTGTCCACCGATCAAGAAGAAGCCGACGCGCTGTTCGCGGCCAGGAGGTTGGCCTACCCCGCGATGGAGCGCCTCGGACCGGTACTCACCGAGGACGTGTGTGTCCCGAAGAGACATGTGCCGGAGATGCTCTCGCGGATCGAGCAGATCGGCCTGCGGCACGAGACGACGATCGCGAACATCGCCCACGCAGGCGACGGTAACCTGCACCCACTGCTCATCACACCGCACGACGACCTCCCCGCGCGCGAACGCGCACAGGCAGCGTTCGCCGAGATCATCGACGCGGCACTGGAACTCGGCGGCACCGTCACCGGTGAACACGGCGTCGGGTTGCTCAAGATGGACGGGCTGGTTCAGGAACTCGACCCGATCGTCCTCGACATGCACCGCTCGGTGAAGAACGCCCTCGACCCACACGGCATCTTGAATCCGGGCAAGGTTTTCACCGGGTAGGCGACTGCCTGAACCACGGTGGAAGCTGGAACGCACTGTCCGCCTGCGGGTCCGGACTGAGTATTCGGTGCTTGCCGTCCTGGATCTGATACACCAGATGCGCCTGGGCCAACGAGGCATCCGCCGACGCCAACGGGTACGCGACGGCAGCCTGCCCTTTGCCGCCGAGGTAGTACGAGCCGTTGACACCGCGGTGCACGAGACTGCGTATCTCGTGCGAGACCTTTCCGTAGTCCCGCGGAGATGCCGACCGAGACCACGCGTCGGCGAGAATCATCGTGCGGTCATAGGAAATTCCGGCGTGCGACCGTCCGGGGAACACTCCGTAGGCGCGCTTGTAACGCTCGGCGAAGCCTTTGCTCACCGGATCCGAGTACGTTCCGGTCACCGTCGCCCACAGGATCCCGTTGGCACGCTCGCCCAACTGCTCTCGGAACTCCGGGATCGACGGCGCGTAGAGGCTGTAGATCAACGTATCCGGCATGTTGTCCAGGAGTGCTCGGATGGTCGCGACGGTGCCGTCGACGAAGTAGTGGCCGATCAACAGTGCTGCAGGAGCGAGAGACCGCACACGGCTGGCGGCGTCGACCCAGTCCTGCGTGCTGGGACCGACCCGGACGATGTCGAGCGACCACCCCTGTTCCTGAGCCAGGTCGGCAGCTCGATCGAGTCCCAAGTTGGACACCTTCCATGCTCCGAGCAACACCACCAACCGCTTGGACGACGGGTTCCACTGTCCCCGCCTCTTCAGGCCTGCAAGAAATTCCACGAACCCGGGGCCGTAGTTGGTGTCACTCGGGCAGACCTGGAAGATCCGCCCGTACCGCGACGGGTCGTGCTCGACACGTTGGACCATCGCGTCGAGCGTCGCAGCGTGCAGATAGGGTGCCCCGTAATCGGCCGCGACTTCGTGCGCCACTTCCTGCCACGCGAAATAACCCGAGGTAATGGCGTCGACGCCTTTGCCTGCCAGTTCGAGCATGCCCTTCTCGATGCTCGACTCCGACACGATGTCCACGTCGGCGGTGGCCAGTTCGACACGTCGACCGCAGACACCACCACGGGCGTTGATCTCCGCGAGTGCCAGTTCGGTGCCGCGCACCATTTCCTCGCCGTCGGCACGTGCGATTCCGGTGATCGGAACAGCCGAGCCGATCACGAGTGGCTGCAAACGGATACGTCGCGATGCAGGGACCAGCCTTCTGCCCGGCACCGCGGCGGATGCCCGGACGAGAGCGAGATGCTCGAAACCGTCGGTCCCGCCAGGCACGGGCAACCGCGTCATGCCCTCGTCCAAAGCCTTGGTCGCGGCCGCGGTTCGACTCTTGACCCCGAGCTTCGCGAGAACTCGGTCGACGTGAGTGGTGACCGTCCTCGGACTGAGCCACAGTCGGTCGGCGATGTCCTGGTTCGTCAGGCCACCGGCCAGGAGGGTGACGACGTCGACCTCCCGTGCGGTGAGCCCCCACACGAGTTCTGCGTCCTCGCGTATCGACACCTCGGCGCGTGCCTCCGCACCGGCATCGACGAGGGAGATGCACACGGCGAGCAGCTGCTTCTTCGGCGACATCCACCGAAAGCGCGCCTCGAGGAGGTCGTCACGCATGACTCCGACGGCGATGGCCGCGACGTCACCGGGAATCGTCGACAGCGGTCCCGGCTCGGTCACCCAGGAATGTTCGACGGTGCCGTCGGGACGAACCAGATAGCTCGCCGCGACAGTGGTGTCCGCATGATGATGTAGCTTCACTGGCGAAGAGCCTTTCCGACCTAGAACTCGAGCTTCCCCGCCCTGGTCAGGACACTAATCCGGAAACCGGCGTCAGTTGTGTCGAACGAGTTAAATCCGTTCGACCAGCAGTGTGATCTTCCGCGGCGAGCGCGAGATTTTCCTTGATCGCCACTCCGCTGTAGCGACGGCTGTGCATCTGGGCGGCCAAGTCGAGGATCCGAGCGACCGAATCGACCGGGCCCACCCCACGTGCATGGATGTTCGCGACGAGGTTGCGGTCGGCGTCGGTGTTGCCCGGCCCCGGTCGCCACGCCATGTACGCAGACAGACTGTCCGCCGCACGCAGCCCTGGTCGCTCACCGATGAGGAGAACCACCACGCCCGAGCCGAGCGAAGCGCCGATATCGTTCATGATCCCGACGCGGCAGTTCTCGACGGTGATCACCCTCCCGACGGTCCATCCTCGCGCACTCGCACCGTCCAGCAGACCGGGCAGAACGAGTGGGACCTGGCGGGCGACGGCAGTCCCGGAAAGACCGTCACCCAGAACGATCTGGATGTCGGCGTCTTTCGTTCCTCGATGCCGCAGTTCGGACCGTGACTCGGTGTCGAGTACGCGTCCGAGATCGGGACGCACCAGGTATCGCTCGCGGGATCCGGCCGCACTGACGAGGTGGATGGGATCTCGACCTGCCAGCACCCGCTCGAGTTCCCCGGAGCGGTAGTCGACCGCGGAATGGACCGCGTCGCGGGCACTGGCGTGGTCGGCTCGAAGCTGCAACAACAGCGAGGTCGGGTACGACGTACCGGCCCGTCCCACTCGGATTCGCGCAGGAGTCACGGTTTCCAGGGCGCGCCGAGCCGCCGCCCCACCGTTCTCGACGAGGTCGTCCATCACGCGCCGATCGCTGGAAGGCTGCGCGCACCGACTGCCGCCGACCACTGCTCCGGTAGCTCGAGGATCCCCTGCGCCGGGTCCCAGCCACGTTGCTCGGACAGCCACGACGCGAACTCCGGAGCGGGGCCGCTCCCGAGCAGCTTCCGGACGCTCGCGACGTCGTGGTAGCTGGTCGACTGATAGTTGAGCATCACGTCGTCCCCTGCCGGGACGCCCATCACGAACGTGCACCCGGCCAGGCCCAGCAGGGCCAGGAGGTTGTCGTTGTCGTTCTGGTCGGAGTCGACGTGGTTGGTGTAGCAGACATCGCACCCCATCGGGAGTCCCATGAGCTTGCCGACGAAGTGATCCTCCAGTCCGGCTCGGGTGATCTGACGCGAGTTGGCCAGATACTCGGGGCCGATGAATCCCACCACGGAGTTCACCAGGAACGGGTCGTAGAGTCGCGCGACGGACTGCGCCCGGGCTTCCAACGTCAGTTGGTCGACGCCGTGGTGTGCGTCGGCGGACAGCGCGCTCCCCTGTCCGGTCTCGAAGTACATGAACTGCTCGCCGACGAACTCGTGTGCGCGACGCCGATGGGATTCCGCCACACCGTCGCGCCCTTCGGCCAACATGTCGAGCGAGATCCCGAAGCTCCGATTCGCTGCCTCGCTGCCCGCTACCGATTGGAACAGCAGATCGACGGGGGCGCCGCGTTCCAGCGCTGCGAGTTGGGTCGTGATGTGCGACAACACACAGGACTGGGTCGGTGCTCCGGTCAGTTCGATCAGGTCGTGAATCGCGTGCAGTACCCGGCCGACGGTATCGGGCGACTCGGTCGCCGGGTTCACACCGATGACGGCGTCGCCGCAGCCGTACATCAGACCGTCCAGCGCCGACAACATGATTCCAGTGACGTCGTCGGTCGGATGATTCGGTTGAATTCGACACCCGAAGACGCCGCGTTCACCCTGCGTGTTGCGGCACTTGGTCACCACCTGCAGCCTCGATGCTGCGACGATCAAATCGAGGTCACTCATCAGTTTTGCTGTTGCTGCGGCGATTTCAGGACCGATCGCCGACGCCAGTCCGCCGTTCCATTCCGTCGGAAAACTTTCGGACAGAACGACCTCACGAAACTCGCCCACGGTCAACGCCGAGATGGAACGGAAGCCCACTTCGTCGTGCGCGGCGTGGACGGCGTCGGTGATCGCGTCCTCGATGACGGGCTCACCATGGATCCTCGCCAGGGTCTCCTCGGACAATGCGATCTTGGCTGCTATCCGTTCGCTGTCGGATCGAGCCGCGATGCCGGCAAGCTCGTCACCGGATTTGATCTCGTTCGCTTTCGCCAACACCTCTTTCAGCGAATCGAATCGAAATCGCTCCCCGCCCACCAGAGCCTTGTACATGGGACTCCCTAGGATCGGCGTCGTGCAGCGGAATCGAGAGCGACAGCGGCGATCACGATCAGACCCTTGGCGATGAGCTGCCAATGCTGACTGACGTTGAGGCTGTAGAACACGTTGGTCAGCGTCGCGAGGATCAGCAGACCGACCGCGGAGCGCCACATCGCGCCCTCTCCGCCGCGCAGCGACGTTCCACCGACGACAACGATTGCAATGGCGTCGAGCGCGATGTTCGCACCGACATCCGCCTGCCCGACGGCTAGGCGCGACGCGTCGATCATCCCCGCGATCGCGGCAAGCGCGCCGGTGAGCACGTACACGCTCGCAGTTATCGACGGAACCCTCAGTCCCGACAACCAGCCGGCTTCGGTGTTACCACCGACGGCCTGCACGTTTCGTCCGATCGTCGTCTTGGCCAACACGATGCCGCCGACGACCATCGTCAGGATCAGGATGAAGATCGGAGTCGGGATGCCGAGCGTGTGCGACTTCGATAGTGCCTGGAAACCGGGTTGGGAGACGATGAACGGTGCGGAGTTGGAGTAGATGTAGGCCAACCCCGAGATCACCGACGCAGAACCGAGCGTCGCGACGAATGGGTTGATGTGAAGTTTCGCCACCAACAATCCGTTGGCCAATCCGCACAGTAGACCTGCGGCCAACGCTGCCGCGCCGGCCAATGCCACCGAACCGGTGGAGATCGTGACGCCGGCGAACACTGTCGAACCGAGTGCGTACGTTGCGCCCACGGACAGGTCGAATCCACCCGAGATGATCACGAATGTCATACCGACAGCGATGATTCCGACGGCTGCGTTCTGGACCAGGATGTCCCGGATGTTCGCCGGCGCCAGGAACCCGTCGTACAGGAACGTCGCGACGACGACGAGAAGTACCAGCACGACCAGCATGCTGTACTTCACCAGGAAGGTGCTGGGACTGGTCTTCTTCTTCGAAGACTTGTCGGGAGCGGGACTGCTCGCGACCGGGTTGGTGTCGATTGACGTACTCATGCTGCATCCTCTCGAAAGCCGAGCTTGACGATGTCGGCCACCGTGAATGTCGGTGAACCTGCTGGAATGTCGTCGACGATCTGTCCGTGCGCGAACACGAGCAGTCGGTCGGCGACTGCGAGAACTTCCTCGAGTTCGGAGGACGTGACCACGACGGATGCGCCTTCCTCGGCCAAGTTGACGAGCGAGGCGAGCACCTCGGACTTGGCACCGATATCGATACCGCGCGTCGGTTCGTCGACGAACAGGACCTTCGGTGTGTGCCCAGCCCACTTGGCGAGCAACACCTTCTGCTGGTTGCCGCCGGAGAGGTGGACCACCGGTTCGCCGAGACGACCGGGGTCGAATCCGAAGTACCGCACCGGTTCCGACGCACCGTCACGCTCTCGTCCCGGACGGAGCCATCCGAACGTGCGTGTCGAGCGGCCGAGCCAGTAGTTGCTGGCACCGTCCATGTTGAGTACGAGGCCGGCACGTCGACTCTCCGGAACCAGAACCAGCCCTGCGTCGATGGCCGCGCGAGGACTCTTGGGCCAGGCGATCTCGGCACCGTCGAGCGTCATCCGACCTGTGGCTGCCGGTTCCATGCCGCAGATGGAGCGCATGAACGTCGTCCGGCCGGACCCGACGAGTCCCCACAACCCGACTATCTCGCCCTGGCGGACGGTGATGTCGAGACCGTGCAGGACGTTCGGCAACGACACGTCCTGTGCTTGCAGCACTGTCTCGCCCAGCGGCCGGCGTTCGGCGCGCACAGCGACCTCGACGTCGCGGCCCACCATTTCCTGGATGAGACGCTTTCGATCCCATTCGGCACGGTCCGCGGTGCGTACGATCGTTCCTTCTCGCAGCACGGTGATGCGGTCCGCAAGTGCCAGAACTTCTTCCAAGTTGTGGCTTACGAAGATGATCGTCGTGCCCTGTGAACGTAGGCGGTCGAGCAGCCGGTACAACGTATCCCGCTCGTGCTCGGCCAGAGCCGCGCTGGGTTCGTCGAGCATCAACACCTTGCTGTCCGCCTGGACACCGCGCATGATCTCGAGAATCTGCTGGGTGGACACCGACAACTCACGCACCGGGACGCCCGCCGGGATGTCGACGTCGAAGTCGACGCACATCTCGGTGAATCGGGCGCGCATCGCCTTCCCGTCGAGAATGCCCCGCCGGGTGAGATTCTGTCCGAGGAATACATTGGCCACCGCATCGAGCGCGGGCACCATCGTCAGTTCCTGGTAGACGGCCGCAAGACCGAGTTGGCGTACTTCCCGGGGGTTGCCACCGTGCAGTTCGGTGCCGAACACCGTGATGGAACCCGAACTGGCTTCCACACGGCCGCTGATCATGCCGAGGAGCGTGGACTTGCCTGCGCCGTTCTCCCCCACCAGAGCGTGCACACTGCCTGCTTCGATCTGCACCGTCGCCGACTTCACTGCGCGATTGGCGCCGTAGGTCTTGCTCACCTCGATGCAGTCGATCGCGGTCGACCGCGTTTCGTTCACAGTCATCTCGCGCCTCTAGTACTCGGCCGTGAAGTCGGCGACGTTGCTGCGCTCGGCGAACGGTGTACCGGGGAGGGAGTCCGACGTGGACAGATCGACGAACCGCGCGGTGTCGCGCTTCTCGACGGTGTCGGCGAGTCCCTGGATCGCCATGCGGGTCTCGAGACGCGGAAGCATCATCACGCTGCTGGTGATGGCACCGGAAGAGACGTTGTCGAGCGCCCACTGATCGCCACCGAAGTCGTACACCGAGACATCGCGGCCTGCGGTCGCCTGCACGACCCCACGCGTCATGCCGGAGAAGTTCGACATCACGACGTCGAGATCAGGGTTGGCCTGCAGAATCGTCTGTGCGGCTTGGAAACCCTTGGGAGTGGTGTAGTCGGTGGTCTGCTTGGCGACGACCTGGTACCGGCCGTCACCGTCGAACGCCTGTGCTGCATCGAAGAAGCACAGCGTGTTCGCGTTGAGGTCGGGTCCGGAGATCAGCGCGATCTTGGCGCCGTCGGGATGGTCGGCTTTGACCTTCTCCACCCATGCTTCGTAGACGTCGAGGGTCTGCCCGCCTACGTAGTTGACGGTGCCGGGCTCCCAGGTCTCCTCGCCACTGTTGGTGGCGCGGCCGCAGATGGGGAGGTTGAACACCGAGACGATGATGTTCTTTTCGGGTGCCTGCTGAGTCAGCATGTTGCACACGAGGTTTCCGTCGTTCGGCTCGACAGCGAACGCGTTGTACTTTCCGCTCGTGATCGCATTCTGCATCTGATCGAACTGAGTCTGAGCGTTGAACTGTCCGTCGAAGACATCGAGTTCGGCGCCGAGTTCGTCGGCTGTCTTCTTCGCCTCGTCGATGGAGGCCTGCAGGTAGGCGTTGCTCGCTCCGGCGGAGAAGTACGCGATCTTCAGATCGGATGCCGAGTCGACGGTGGGAACTGTCTGCTCGCGCCCTTCGCCGGAGGAGTCGGCGACTGCGTCGACCGAACAGGCGGGCAATACGGTGAGCACTGCTGCCGCGGCTGCGATGCTCATGGTGCGAAGCTTCATGATGGTCCTTTGAGTTTGGAAGGGGCGTTCAGTTCTCGGTCCACGTGTCGTAGATGTCGCTGAGGGACGCGAACCAGACGCCGTCGTGACCGGACATGTAGTCGAGGAGCTTCTCGAACATGACGATGTGGTGCGCGCGAGCAATGGTCTGCGGATGCACCGTCAGGGCCATGACTCCGCCTGGGACGTTGTCGTAGCAGTAGTCGAAGTGGTCCTTCCAGCGCTCGTACATCGACGCTGTCGACTCGAAGCCCTGGTTGACGCCGGGGATGTACTCGGCCGCGGGGAAGTCGTCGAGGAACCAGGACACGGGGAACTCGAGAATCGGTGACGGGGCGCCGAGGACGCTTCCCTCTTCCCAGCGCACCTCCACCGGACGCGGATGGTACGGCTCGAAATCGCGGCCCATGAGCGAGGAGTCCCATTCGAAACCGTGCTCTTCGAGGATCGACATGGTGTGCTCGGTGAAGTCCCAAGCCGGCGAACGGTATCCGCGCGGGCGCTTTCCGACGTACTTCTCGTGCAGCTTCAGGGTCTTGTCCATCAGGTGCCGTTCGGTGTCGAGATCGAGCGACGGCACCGACTCGTGGTAGCACCCGTGAGCAGCGACTTCCTGTCCTGCGTCGACGATGCTCTGGAAGGCGTCGGGGAACGTCTCCATGGAATGTGTGGGGGTGCACCAGGTTCCGGCGATCTTGTAACGATCGAACAGTGAGAGCATCCGCGGCACACCGACCTCGGCGCAGAACTCACCGCGGGAGAGGTAGCTGGGGCTGGTCTTGCCGAACGTTCCCATCCAGACACTGTGTGCGTCGAAATCGCAGCCGATGTTGACGGCGATCTTCTTACCTTCGGGCAGGTTCAGAGGCATTTGTCGAGGTCTCCTTCATTCGGGGAGTAGGTCTGCGGAAAATGTGCGATACAGCGGATTTCGGCGCTGCCGATCGAAGAACGTCGTCGCCGCTCCCGTCTTTCGGTTCTCCGCAAGCAGGTCCAGGTCCAACGTGGCCGTGATGACGTCCTCGACGTTCGTCCGGGCCTCGGCCACCACACCGTCAGCGGGGAAGTCCAGATCACACGGGCTCAGGATCGATGCCCTCGCCCAGCCCGGTGACAGTGGTGCTCCGGCGAAACCTGCGATCGGTGCGTGTACTGCGTAGACCTGGTTCTCGATGCATCTCGCTGACGCGGTGTGCCGGACGCGATAGAAGCCGGCCTCGGTGAACGTGTACGACGGCATCAGCAGAAGTTCGGCTCCGCGCCGTGACAGAACCGTGCTGACCTCAGGTATCTCGGCCTCGTAGCAGACCGCGATTCCGACGGTGACGTTGCCGAGATCGATCGGATCGAGTCGGTTTCCTTCACCCGTTCCCCAGTCGGCCTCGGCCGGGAAGATGTGAGTCTTCTCGTGCCGGTATTCGGTGCCGTCCGGAGTGAACAGAAAGGCCGTGTTCAGCAGCCCCTCCTCGGTGCGCACGAGGTGTGTGCCGGCGAGGATGTTCTGACCACGAGTGCGGGCGAGGTCCGCGAACAACGCGCGGTAGTCGTCGGTGTACTCCGAGATACGTCCGAGTTCGGAGATCGGATCGGACTGCCACCCGGGCTTGACGGTGAACAGCGGCTCGGTGACGAGCTCCGGGAACACGACGATGTCGCTACCGTCCGTCTGCTCTGTGAGCCCTCGGACCTGTGCGGCGAAGGCGTCGAAACCGTCGAGCTCGCGCATTTCGAATTGCACCGCGGAAACGGTGACTGTCCTGCTCATAATGAATCTCTTTCTCGTTCGGGCTCTAGCGAGCGAGCAGGCCGCCGTCGATGACCAGATCGGTTCCGGTGACGTAGGAGGACTCGTCGCTGGCGAGATAGACACAGCCATAGGCAATTTCGCTCGGTTCCGCGCCCCGTCCCATCGGCGTTCCACCGATGACGCGTGCGTTGATCTCCGGATCCTGAGCTTCGGCGAGAGGCGTTCGAATCCACCCGGGCACGATCGAGTTCACTCGAATTCCCTGCTGCGCATATGTGATTGCCGCATTTCGGGTCATGGACCGTACGGCTCCCTTGGCAGCCTGGTACGCCGCGACGCCGACGCCACCGACAACCCCCCATGCCGAGGACAGGTTGATGATCGAGCCTGCGCCTGCCGCGAGCATGGACGGAACGACCGCGCGCATACCGAGCCACACACCGGTCTGATCGACGCCGATGACTCGGTCCCACTCGTCGACATCGATCTCCTCGATGCCGGAGTATGCGATGACGCCTGCGTTGTTGACCAGTACGTCGATGCTGCCGTGCTCGGCGAGGATGGCCTCGACTGCGCGCTGCCAGGCCGCCTCCTGCGAGACGTCGAGGGCGATGGAGTGGGCACCGTCGATCCGTTCGAAACTGTCGGTCAGGTCGGCCGCGTAGACAGTGGCACCTTCGGCCACGAACGCTTCGGCCGTCGCGCGTCCGATTCCCTGTTGCGCGCCGGTGACCAGCGCGACCTTGCCGTGCAACCTGTTCATGGTGGAGCGTTCGCTTTCTCGGGTAGGGGCGCTCATTGCGCGAGGTATCCGCCGTCGATAGGCAGTTCGACGCCGGTGACGAAGGCTGATTCGCGCGACGCGAGATAGACGGCGCCCCAGGCGACATCCTCGGGATCTGCACCGTGTCCGAGCGGTGTGGCGTCGAGGTAGCGAGCGTTGAGTTCGTCGGTCTGCCCGACGGTCATCGGCGTCTTGATCCAGCCGGGAAGAATCACGTTGGCGCGGATCCCGTCGCGGGCGTAGCTCACGGCCGCGTTCTTGGTCATGGTGATCACCGCGCCCTTGGTGGCGTGGTAGGCCGCGACACCGGGCACAGCTGTCGATCCACAGATCGAGGACACGTTCACGATCGACCCTGCGCCGTTGGCGCGCATCGCCGGAATGACGGACTGCATACCGAACAGCACGCCGGTCTGGTTGATAGCGACGATGCGTTGCCACTCGTCGACGGGTGTCTCCACGATGTCGTGGTAGCCGGCGACGCCCGCATTGTTGACGAGTACGTCGACCTTGCCGTGGGCGGCCAGCACGTCCTCCAACAGTGCCGACCACTGGCCTCTGTCGGTCACGTCGTGCTGACGGATCGCAACCGCACTGTCCCTGGTCAGGCCTTGGACGTCGGTCGCGACGACGGTTGCGCCCTCCAAGGCGAAACGCTCGGCGATACCCAACCCGATACCGCCCGCCGCACCGGTCACGATGGCCACTGATCCGGACAGACGTCCCATCATGCCTCCTTCTGCTTGCCTCACCGAGATCGGTGATGCGCATCCGATTGATGCGATGGCTGAACAGTAGGAACTACTCGGCAGTGGGCACGTCCGTAGATTTACGTATGCGGGACGCTGGGAGGATTAGTTTTCACGGGCGTAACAGAAGACACCTCAGTGGGAATGCAGCGGCTTCCCCGCCAGTGCGAGGTGAGCTTCGCCGAAGGCCTCGGACTGCGTTGGGTGAGCGTGGATCAGGTGCGCGACTTCCTCGGGGTATGCGCCCCAGTTGACGACCAACTGCGCCTCACCGATCAGTTCGCCCACGCGTGCGCCGACCATGTGAATGCCGACGATGGAGCCCCCGGCCCGCACCAGCTTGACCCCGCCCGACGCGCCGAGGATCTGACTCTTGCCGTTGCCGGCGAGGTCGTAGACGACGGAATCCGCAGAACCGTGACGCTCGATCGCCTGCGCTTCCGTCAGTCCGACGGACGCGATTTCGGGGTTCGAGTACGTGACCCGGGGGATGTTCTCGTCGGGGACTGCGGTGGGCTTCAGACCCGCGATGTGCTCGGCGACGAAGATGCCATGCTGAAATCCTCTGTGCGCCAGCTGTGGTCCGCGCACGATGTCACCGACGGCGTAGACGCCGTCGTCCGAGGTCATCAGGTTGCCGTCGACGCCGACGAATCCCGAATCCATCGAGACGCCGCCGAGGTCGGACGTAGTGGGCCCGCGCCCGACCGCGACCAACAGAACATCGGCATCGAGCGTCTCCCCGGAGTCGAGGGTCACCGTCACACCGTCGGGGGTTTCCTTGACGCCGGTGAACGGCGACGTTGTCCGTGCGACGATGCCGCGTTTTTTGAAGGCGCGGGTGAGCTGTTTGGACGCCCACTCGTCCTCGGCTGCAACCAATCGGGGCAGTGCTTCGACGATGGTCACCTCGACACCGAACGATGCCCACACACTGGCGAATTCGACGCCGATGACTCCCCCGCCCAGCACGATGGCCCGCTTCGGGACGTAGTCGAGGGTCAACGCCTGGTCGCTGGTCAGCACTCGCGGCCCGAGTTCGATTCCGGGGAGCACCTTCGCGTACGACCCAGTCGCGAGGACAACCGATGATCCGGTGATCCTGCGGCCGTCCACGTCGACGGTCTTGTTTCCGACGTATTTACCTGTACCGCTGACGAATTCGATTTTGTGAGCCTTGACGAGGCCCTGCAAGCCCTTGTACAGCTTGGAGACCACGCCGTCCTTGTACGCGTGGACGCCGCCGATGTCGATACCCTCGAAGTTCGCACGAACCCCCACCGACGAGCTCTCCCGGGCGGTGTCCGCCACCTCCGCCGCGTGCAGGAGGGCTTTGGTCGGGATGCACCCGCGGTGCAGGCAGGTTCCTCCGACCTTGTCCTTCTCCACCAGGGTGACCGAAAGTCCCAGTTGCGCAGCACGAAATGCAGCTGCGTACCCGCCCGATCCGCCTCCGAGGACGACGACGTCGCTCATGCCAACGCCACCAGGTTCATCGGGTCGGCGAGGATCGACGCGATGTCGGCCAGGAATCTCGATCCTTGCTCACCGTCGACCAGACGGTGATCGAACGACAGGCTCAGCGTCGTGACCGAGCGCAGAGCGATCTCTCCCTCGAACTCCCACGGCTGACGACGGATCGCGCCGAAGCAGAGGATCGCTGCCTCCCCTGGGTTGAGGATCGGGGTCCCCGAATCCACACCGAAGACACCGACATTGGTGATCGTGATGGTGCCGTCGGCGAGGTCGGCCTGGCCGGTCTTGCCTTCCTTGGCCGTCACGGTCAGTTGGGTCAGCGCGTGCGCGAGGTCTTTCAGACCGAGGGTGTGTGCGTCCTTGATGTTCGGCACCATCAGGCCTCTGGGCGTCGCCGCAGCGATTCCGAGGTTGACGTAGTTCTTGGTGACGATTTCTTGGTCCTGCTCGTCCCATTCCGAGTTCAGGCTCGGATTGGAGCGCAGAGCCACCAGGAGTGCCTTGGCGACGAGAGCGAGCGGGGTGAGCTTGATGTCGCGGAAGTGCTTGGTGGCGCGCAGTTTCTCCAGCAGTTCCACCGACGGGGTCACGTCGACGGTGATGAACTCGGTGACGTGTGGCGCGGTGAAGGCGCTCGACACCATGGCTGCCGCGGTGTGTTTGCGAACTCCCTTGATGGGAGTGCGGGTTTCGTTCTTGCCCGTACCTGCGACCGGGACGGTGCCGCGTTCGGTGTACGCCGCCAGGTCGTCCCGGGTCACCTCGCCGTGTGTACCGGTGGCCGGTACGTCCGCGAGGTCGACGCCGCGCTGCTTGGCGACGAATCGGACCGGTGGGGACGCCAGCGGTCTGCCGTTCGTGGGGGGCGGCGACGCCGGGGGCGACGGGCGACGATTGCCTCGTCGGCTCGCGCCCTCACCGGCTACGCCGTACCCGACGAGGACGGGGACGCGTTCTTCCTTCTCGGCGGGCTCTTCGACTGAGATCTCGGCCGAGCCGTCGGTTATGTCGATGATGACGTTGCCCACCTGGACGGTCGAGCCTTCCTCGGCGTGCAGCGCCGTGACGGTCCCGGCGAACGGCGATGGGAGCTCGACGGACGCCTTGGCGGTTTCCACCTCGGCTATCACCTGGTTGAGTTCGACGGTGTCACCGACCTCGACCGACCAGCTGATCAGTTCGGCCTCGGTGAGTCCTTCTCCGAGGTCGGGTAGGCGAAAGCTGTTCGTCATGCCGGGAACGTCCTGTCCACTGCGTCGAGGATCCGGTCGGCGTCGGGGAGGAAGAACTCCTCGAGCTTCGCCGCCGGGTACGGGGTGGAGAATCCACCGACGCGTTGGATGGGCGCTTCCAGACTGTAGAAGCACTGATCCTGTACTCGTGCGGCGATTTCTGCGCCGATACCCATGAACGTCGCTGCCTCGTGGGTGATGACGAGCCTGCCGGTCTTGCGGACCGATTTCGCGATGGTGTCCATGTCCAGTGGCGAGAGCGAACGCAGATCGATCACCTCGAGCGACCGACCCTCGCCCGCAGCGACATCCGCTGCTTGGAGGGCGGTGACGACCAGTGGGCCGTACGCGATGATCGTCGCGTCCGTGCCCTCACGGACAACCCGAGCTCGGTGCAGCGGGTACGCATCGTCGATCGGCGCAGTGACGTCGACCTCGCCCTTCTGCCAGTAGCGTCGCTTGGGCTCGAAGAACAGAACCGGGTCGTCCGACGCAATGGCCTGGCGCAGCATGACGTTGGCGTCGGCGGCATTGCTGCAGCTGACGACGCGTAGGCCGGCTGTTTGCGCGAAGTAGCCTTCCGGGGATTCGGAGTGATGTTCGACGGCACCGATTCCGCCGCCGTACGGCACTCGGATGGTCAGGGGCATCGTGACGTTGCCACCGGTGCGGTAGTGCAGCTTGGCCACCTGCGAGACGATCTGATCGAACGCCGGGTAGATGAAGCCGTCGAACTGGATTTCGACGACCGGCCGGTATCCGCGGAAGGCGAGTCCGACTGCGGTGCCCATGATTCCGGACTCGGCCAGTGGAGTGTCGATGACGCGGTTGGGCCCGAAGTCCTTCTGCAGGCCGTCGGTGATGCGGAAGACCCCGCCGAGTTTGCCGATGTCTTCGCCGAGCAGCACTACTTTGGGGTCGTCTTCCATCGCCCGACGCAAGCCTGCGTTCAGCGCTTTACCGAGCGGAAGCTGCGGGGCGGCAAGTGTCGCGGTCATGACTGAGCTCCTTCGAATCCGGCGAGATAGGTGGCGTAGGCGTCTCGTTCCTCGGCGATCAACGGATGGGGGTCTGCATACACGTTGTCGAACACCGACATCGCCGTCGGCTCCACGGTGCCGAGGCATCCGCGGCGGAGTTCGGCTGCGGTCCAGTCGGCCCGATCCTTGACGCGTGCGCGGAGCGCGTCGTCCATCGCTCCTTCGGCGTCGAGCAGTCGCTCGATGCGGTCGATGGGGTCCTTCTTCTTCCATTCGTCGTCGACTGCCGCCGACCGGTAGCGGGTGGGATCGTCGGAAGTGGTGTGCGGTCCCATTCGGTAGGTGACGGCTTCGATCAGCATCGGTCCGCTGCCTTCGCGTGCGCGAGTCAGTGCCATCCGGGTGGCCGCAAGGACGGCCAGCACGTCGTTGCCGTCGACGCGTAGCGCGGGAACACCGAATCCACGGCCACGTTCGGCGATCGTGATGTGCGTCTGCAGAGTCACCGGCTCGGAGATTGCCCACTGGTTGTTCTGGCAGAAGAACACGACAGGGGCGTTGAAACTTGCCGCGAATCCGAATGCTTCGGAGATGTCGCCTTGGCTCGTGGCGCCGTCACCGAAGTAGGTGATGACGGCGCCGTCGGCTCCGTCGAATTTAATTCCCAGCCCGTATCCGGTGGCGTGCAGGGCCTGAGATCCGACGATGATGGCCGGCGTTGTCATGTTGTACTCGTACGGGTTCCAGCCGGATTGGGTGGAACCGCGCCAGAACCGCAACATTTCCGTCGGGTCGACGCCGCGGCAGTACGCGACCCCGTGCTCGCGGTAGCTGCCGAAGACGAAATCGTCGGGGTGCAGTGCGCGGGCGGATCCGACCTGGGCGGCTTCCTGTCCCAGCAGAGGTGCCCAGAGCCCGAGTTCTCCCTGCCGCTGGAGCGCGGTGGCCTCTGCGTCGATCCGTCGTACGACGATCAGGTCCTCGTAGAGGTCGCGGAGCTTGTCCGTCGTGATGTCCTCGACGAGGCCGGTGAATTCGGAAGGCTCGGTTCGCGTGCCTTCGGGTGTGACGAGCTGGATGAGGTCGTCATCGCTCGCTCGTGAAATTGCGGTGTCCATCTCGGCCTCCGTACAGTTGCACTGTTACCTGGAACACAATCAAGAATCATCAGAAGGATCAATAGTTCGGATTCGAATTGAGCACGTTGCACGTTTCCTGGTCACGAAAACGTGCTTATCTTGTGCGCATTGATTGCTCGCGCGGTGCGGCGACGGGGCTGGGTCGGGCGCCCACACGACCGCGAAGTATCAGAACCAACGCGACGGCCAAGAGCATCACCGCGCCCACTACCCACAGCCCTGCGCGCGCGTTTCCGGTGGTGTCGAGCAGCCACCCCGTAACGTAGGGAGCGCCGAAGCCGGACATGTTGCCGACCGAGTTGATGATCGCGATTCCAGCGGCGGCACCCGCCCCCGTCAGGAACGTGCTCGGGAGGTACCAGAACACGGGGAGCGCGCAGAAGACACCGACGGCATTGACCGTCACCGCCAGCATCGTCGTGAACGGTGAGTCCATGTACAGCGCGAACGGGATGGAGACAGCGCCGACGAGGGTTGGAATCGCGACGTGCCAGGTACGTTCACCGGTCCGGTCACTGTGCCTGCTCCACAGCACCATGGCCACCGCACCGACGGCGAACGGAACGGCGACGATCAGACCCGTTGTGACGAGCGAGAAGTCGGTGTCGAACGTCTGTTTGAACCCGGCGACGATGCTGGGCAGGAAGAAACTGAGCGAGTACAGCCCGTAGGTGATACCGAAATAGACGAGGCCGAGCATCCACACCCTTGCATCGCGCAGCGCTCGAGTCACCGAGCCACTGACGTGTCCACCCTTCGCGGAGTCCTCGGACTCCAGTTCGGCCGTCAGCCATGCTTTTTCGTCGTCGTCGAGCCACTTCGCCTGAGCAGGCCGGTCGGTCAGGTAGAACCAGGTGACGACGGCGAGCAGAACCGCGGGAAGGCCTTCGACGAGGAACATCACGCGCCATCCCGAGAGCCCGAACAGCCCGTCCCAGTACTGGATGATCGCGCTGGACAGTGGCGCCCCCAGCGCCGAGGAGATCGGGAGCGCCAGCAGGAAGAGGCCCATCAACCGCACGCGGTACGCACGCGGGAACCACATCGTCATGTAGAGCAGCACGCCGGGGAAGAAGCCGGCTTCCGCGATACCCAGCAGAATGCGCAAACCGTAGAGCCAGCCCGCGGTGGGCACGAAGGCCATGCCCGCGGCGATCACTCCCCACGTCAGCATGATGCGGGCAATCCAGCGCCTGGCACCGAACCTGTGCAGCGCCAGGTTGCTCGGCACCTCGAAGAGCAGGTAGCCGATGAAGAACAGTCCGGACGCCAACCCGAACATCGTCTCGGTCAGGCCGAGCTCGTCGCTCATGGTGAGTTTCGCGAGCCCGATGTTCGTTCGGTCGAGGTAGTTGACGAAGTAGGCCAGGCCCAGGAACGGAATGATCCGTCGGGCGACCTTCTTGACCACCCGCGTTTCGATCTCGGGTTTCGGTGCGTCTGCAGGCATGTGTCTCGGCTTTCTCGGTGGTGAGAGTGACCTGGGACACGTTATGGGTTGGTGGGCGCTTGGCCTATGGAGAAATCGACCATTCCCGCGGCGTCGACACGTGCAGTTTGTCCTTTCCGATCTCCGTGCTCCCCTTGAGCGACTACGTCGATTCCCACTCGCCCTCAGGCGGAGCGGCCCGGATTGTTCACACCCGGCACCAGGTGGGTGGACACGCCGATGCGGTTCCAGGCGTTGATCGTGAAGATCTGAGCCAGCAGCTGACCGATCTGGTGCTCGTCGAAGTGCTGCGCGACACGCTCGTACACCTCGTCGGACACTCCTCCCTGCGAGATGAGCGTGACCTGTTCGGTCAGCGCGAGTACCGCCTGTTCCTTCTCGTCGAAGAAGTTGCTCGCGTCTCGCCACACCGCGACGAGAGCCAAGCGCTCCTCGCTCTCGCCTGCCTTCCTGGCGTCGGTGGTGTGCATGTGCAGGCAGAACGCGCAGCCGTTGAGCTGTGACGCTCGGATCTTGATCAGTTCGGCCAAGGCTGGGTCGATGCCGTTGCGGCCGGCGACGTCGAGAGCGACGAGCGCCGTGCGCACGGCCGGGGATGCGGATGCGAAGTTGATGCGTGTTGTCATGACCGGAACGCTACGACGCCTCGATGACCGCAATAAGGTTCAATTCCGTGGCAGAAATCGTGGTCGATTCGGGGATCGACCTTCACCTGGATCTCGCCCCGACCGGCTCGCGGCGGTCCGCGCTCGGACGCGCCCTGCGCGACGCCATCGCGACCGGGCGGCTGGAGCCGGGCACCCGGTTACCGTCGTACCGCGCGTTGGCAGCCGATCTCGGCGTCGCCCGCAACACGGTCGCCGAGACCTACGGTGAGCTCGTGTCCGAAGGGTGGCTCGACGCCCGCCGAGGCTCGGGTACCCGCGTCGCGCATCGCGGAGCGGCATCGGTGCGCGCGGCGTCGTCGACGGTGCGGCCGGAGTTGCGTCCCGAGCACGACCTTCGGCCGGGCCGTCCTGATCAGTCAGCGTTTCCGCGCGCGGCGTGGATGGCCGCGGCACGCCGAGCGGTCAGCGGCGCGCCCGTCGACGCGTTCGGCCCGGGCGATCCGCACGGCCGACTCGAACTGAGACGCGCACTGGCCGGGTACCTCGCCCGTACCCGCGGAGTTCGCAGTGATCCGCGACGAATTCTCGTGTGTTCCGGCTTCTCTCAGACAGCGCAGATCCTCACGTCGGTTGTCTCCGGACCGTTCGCGGTCGAGTCGTACGGCCTGCCGTTCCACCGGCGCCTGTTCGACACCTCGGGCCCGACCGTGCCGATCGGCGTCGACGAGCACGGTGGCCGAACCCATGAGCCGATCGAGGCAGCTGCGCTGGTGCTCACGCCAAGCCACCAGTTCCCGACGGGCGTCTCCCTCCACCCGCAGCGAAGAACCGCGGCGGTGGACTGGGCCCGCGCCACCGACGGACTTGTCGTCGAGGACGACTACGATGGCGAATTCCGCTACGACCGAACGCCGGTGGGAGCAATGCAGGGCCTGGATCCGGATCGGGTGCTCTACGCAGGCTCGATCTCGAAGTCTCTCTCACCCGGCGTACGTGTTGGGTGGATGGCGGTGCCGGAGCACCTGCTCGACCCGATTCTGGACGCGAAAGGCGTCAGGGAGGCAACGGTGAGTGCTCTGGATCAGTTGATCCTCGCGGACTTGATCACCACCGGCGCCTACGACCGTCACGTTCGGGCGATGAGACTGAAATATCGCAGACGAAGAGACGCGCTCGTCGATGCCCTGCGGGAGCGGGTACCCGAAATCGGAACGATGGGAATCGCCGCCGGCCTACAGGCCGTCCTGACGCTTCCTCCCGGCTCGGAGTCCGACGTGCTGGCCGGTGCGAGTGAGGCCGGCCTCGCCGTCGAGGGTCTCGGCTGGTTCAGGCATCCAAGCGCCGATGAGGTCGAGTCTGACGTCATGCCCGACGGAATCCTGGTGGGATTCTCCGCACCGAGCGACCGTGCCTTCCCTCGCGCAGTGGAGACGTTGGTCTCGGTTCTCGAACTCACAACCCGAGGCCGGCGGCGAGGGTAGGCCAGCTCTTGGGCAGTTGATCGACCCAGTACGCCCACGAGTGGGTGCCGACGTCCTCGAAATCGAAAGTGGCGGGGATGGCGAGCTCACGCAACCGGTCGTCCAGTCGATGCGTGCAGAAGTTCGATCCCACCTCGATGAGGCCACCCACCACAACGACGTCCCAGTCCTTGGCGGTCTCGAATTTCTCGTGCGGCCCCGGCAACCCGGTTCCGACGGAGACGTAGATCGATGTGCCACGCAGCGCTTCTGCGTTGACCAATACGTCGTGAGCCGCCCAGGCCGGGTCGAGCGGTCCCCCGAACATGTTGTCCGCGTTGCCACCGAAGGCCGTGACGATCCCGCGCATACTGCCCTGACCCAACAGTTCCGCCGAGGCGAAGCAGCCACTGTACGCACCGACGGCCGAGTAGAGACTTGGGTTACGCGACGCCAGCATCATCGCCGACTGCGCACCCATCGACAAGCCGGCGATACCGTTGCGGCCGTTGCCGTCGAACTCCTCGTCGATCAGCGGCGGAAGCTCCTGCGTCAGAAAGGTTTCCCACTTGTACCGCCCGAGCTTCGGGTCGTCGCGCTGCCAGTCGGCGTAGAAGCTTCCCGGCCCGGCGAGCGGAAGCACGACGTTGACGTTCTTGTCGCGGAAGAACTCGGCAGCTCCCCCCTTGCGCAGCCACATGCTGTTGGTCGGGTCCTCCTCACCGATGCCGCTGAGCATGTACAGCGACGGACGGGGGCCGCTCTCGGTCTCCGGGGTCAACACCTGGACGTCGATGATTCGATCCATGCTCGGCGAGTACACCGCGAGCTGGGTGAGGGTGGTGCTGACGTCCACTCGACTGTCGATCCTCGGGGCCGACGGTTCCGCGGCAGCGAGGGTGGGGATACCGGCCCAGCCCACGACGAGGACCGCGCAGAACACAACGAAACGCCATGCGTGAACCATGAAACCCCCGCGCTCGAGACGGCTCCGACGACCGTGTCCACCGGCAGTTTTGCACACCAAAACGATTGTGGGGCAACTTCGTCCACAGACCGGGTGGCAAACCGGCGAGTCTTCAATCGAAAGCGGGTGTACCAATCCATTCGATTGTTATCGGCTACGCTCCCAGCCCGGCCCCGGCGCGGGTGACCACCAGGCGAGGTACGACTGCACGGGAGGAGAGGGACAGGATGCCGGCCGCGAGTTCGACGATGTCGTCGACCCGAATCATGGATTCGCCGGGGATCTTGTCCTTGGTCCAGTCACTCATGTCGGTGTCGACGTAACCGGGCGCGATGGACGTTCCGCTGATGCCGTTGGCGCTTTCCTCGGCGTTCAGGGTTTCGACGAGCGACAGCATGGCCGCCTTGGTGGCGCCGTAGACGGCGAGTCCTGCTTCGGAGTAGACGCCCGCCATGGATGCGAGGGCGATGACCTTGGCTCCGTTGTCCGGGTCGGCGTCGACGGCAGTGCGCATGAGCGGGATCGAGTTCTGCAGCACGTGGAACGGCGCCCGGAGGTTGACGTCGAGTGTTTTGTCGAAGCGGCGCATCGGGTAGTCCTCGATGCGGCCTGCCGTTCCGACGCCTGCGTTGAGGACCAGTGCGTTCATGGATCCGTACGCGTTCGCGTGCGCGCCGGTGATTCGGTCGGCGGCGTCCCGGTCGGCGAGGTCGGCGGCCACCGTCACCACCTGGGGAGCACCTGCCTTCCCGAGGTCTTCGGCGACCTCCTCGAGAGCGGCGGCATCGCGCGCCGTGATCGTCAACGAGTAGCCCAGGTGCGCCATGCGAGTGGCGATTCCCAGACCGATGCCGCGCGATCCACCGGTGACCAGTGCAGATTTCACTTCTTCCCCTCGATCGCGCGGAGTCCCGACGCCATGAATTCCTGTGTTGCTTCTGCTGCCGACGCTGCCCCCGGCCCGGAGTCGGAGCCGGACAACGCTCGGTGCGTGATGCCTTCGCCGATGACGCCGAGTTTGAAGTTGGCGAGGGCAAGGTAGAAGTTCCAGTCGGACAATCCGGAACCGGTTTCTCGGCTGTACATCTCGGCGAGTTCGTCCGCGGACGGGTAGCGGTCACTGGTCCACGCCGCAGCCGTTCCGAGGACCGCGTCGAACACCGGTTGCCGGTACACGCACATCAGGGCGACGTCGGTGAGCGGGTCGCCGAGGGTCGACATCTCCCAGTCCACCACTGCGGCAACGGAACCTGGATTCCCGCGCCGGAGGATGACGTTGTCGACCCGGTAGTCGCCGTGCACGATGGACGCACCGGACGACGACGGTACCGCCGCTTCCAGTTTGTCCCGTAACTTCTCGACATCGGGGAGGTCACGCGTCTTGACGGCTTCCCACTGGCGAGCCCATGTCTTGACCTGGCGCCCGACGAATCCCGCGGGCTTGCCGAACGAGCCGAGGCCCGCTGCGTCGTAGTCCACGTGGTGCAGGCGGGCGAGTACGCGGATCAGTTCGGACGTGTTGGCCGCGACGTCGTCGTCGGACAGGGCGTCCAGGTCCTCGCGGGTTCTGATGACCGTACCCGGGTCGAACTCGACAACAGTTGCCGGAGCGCCCAATACGTCTCCGTTGCGGTCGAAGGCCACGGTCCTGGCGACGGGTACGTCGGTGGATTGCAGCGCGCTCGTCACTGCCCACTCGCGGGCCATGTCGTGTGCAGACGGGGTGAGACCGCTCGTCGGGGGACGGCGAACGACCCAGGCGTTCGTGTCGTCGAACGCCTTGTAGGTGAGGTTCGATCGGCCGCCACTGATCAGTTCGACGCGCAGCTCGCCGTCGAGTGCCACTCCGTTCTCGCCGAGAAACACGGCGAGAGCGGGAGTGTTCATGCCTGGTAGTTCGGTCATTTGTCGGCGGCCTGACGCGCGGCCTTCTTGGCTGCGCCGACGACTCGTTTGGCGATGGCCCAGCGGTGCACCTCGGAGGGTCCGTCGTAGACGCGGAACGGGCGGACTTCCCTGGACAACCTGGCCAACGGCAGGTCGTCGGACACTCCGAGTCCGCCGCACATCTGAATGCTGCGGTCGACGATGCGGAAAATAGCCTCGGCCGCGTAGGTTTTGGCGATCGACGTCTCGTTCCCGGCGTGTGATCCCTGGTCGAGGGCGAAGCAGGCCTGTACCAGCAGCGCGCGCGTCGCGGCGATGTCGATTTCGTTGTCCGCGACCATTTTCTGCACCATGCCGAGATCGCCGAGCACGGATCCGAATCCCTCGCGACGCGCAACGTGATCGACGGCGATGTCGTGGCCGCGGCGGGCGGCACCGAGCCATCGCATCACGTGGGTCATGCGCGCCGGTCCCAGGCGGACCTGCGCGTAGGAGAAGCCTTCGTCGACGGCACCGAGCACGTTCTCGTCGGGGACGAAGACGTTGTCGAAGAACACCTCGCAGTGTCCGCCGATCATTGCTTTGTCCAGGGTTCCGATGTGCCTGCCGACCTTGATGCCGGGGGTGTCGGCCGGCGCGAGGAACATCGTCGCACCGCCGCGGTCACCCGGCTTGCCCGCGGTCCTGGCCATGATGATGAAGAACCCGGCGCCGTCCGCGCCCGTGATGAAGTACTTCTGCCCGTCGACCTTCCATCCGCCGTCGACTTTGACTGCGGCCGTGGTCAAGGCCGAGGGGTCGGAGCCTGCACCGGGGGCCGGCTCGGTCATCGCGAACGCGGAGCGCACGTCGCCGGACGCCAGGGGCGCGAGGAACTGTTCCTTCTGGCCCTGGGATGCGATGTGGGCGAGCATGTGCACGTTGCCTTCGTCGGGGGCGCCGATGTTCAGTGCAGCGGGACCGAACAGCGAGTAGCCGCCCTCTTCGAACACGGGAGCGCGATCGCTCATGTTCAGTCCGAGCCCGCCGTATTCGACGGGCGCGTGCGGTGCGAAGACGCCTGCGTCCTTGGCTGCCTGCTGCAGGGAGATCCGCAGTTCGTCTCCCCCCGCATCGGCGATGTTTCCGAGGAACTTGTCCTCGATCGGCAACACCGTCTCACGAACGAACGTCCGAGTCTTGTCGATCACGGTCTGGACCTGGGGCGAATACGTCAGATCGATCGACACCGGCGCGCTCCTCGAAGTTGGGCCGACCGAGCGATCGCTCGGTCACCGTTTCAGGTTCGCACAGCCCGCCGAGAGGAGTCAAGAAATCAGCTGAGCTTCCCGACAGCCGGCCCGAGCACGGTGCTCCGCCAGTTGCCACCACCGTCGCCCTTGGTCCGATAGAGCATCGAATCGGCGGCCTCGACCACCGCCTCGGCCGTCCTGCCGCTCCCCGCCGGGACGATGCATACTCCGACGGACATCCTGCCGTGGACGGAACTCTGCTTCCCGACGCAGCGGCGCGCGAGATCCTCGATGCCGTCCACCGTTGTCCTGGTGGCGACGATCCCGAATTCGTCGCCGCCGAGTCTGCACACGAGGTCACCGTCCTCGACGCATTCACGCAGGCACGCAGCAATTTCCGTCAGAACGCGGTCGCCGACGAGGTGGCCGTGCCCGTCGTTGACGGCTTTGAAGCCGTCGAGATCACAGAACAGGAATGCGACGAGGTCGTCCTCGGCCTGACGCTCGAGCCGCTCACGAAGTTCCGTCATCGCGAGGCTCTTGACCCCGAGTCCGGTGAGGTCGTCGCGCTCCGCGCGCAGGCGCAGGTGGTCGAGAGCGAGGTGTGATGCGCTGCGATCCTCGGCAGTGCACACGAACCTTGTGCCGTAAGCACTTTCGATGCGCTGGACCCGGACGTGCGCCCATCGTTCCTCGTCCACACGCAACACGCGACGGTCCTCGACGCCTGCGTGCCTGGTCTCGGCGCCGAACACCGCGGTCAGATCGAGACCGCGGAGCTCGCACTCGATCCGCCCCGTGAGCTCCTCGAACGCCCTGTTGACCTCGACGACGGTGGAGTCGAGCCCGAGCATCGCCGTCGGAATCGGCGAATCGAGAAACACTGCGCGGTACTGCAGTTGCTGGTCCTCGGCATCACCGATCCTCGCCGCTTCCGCGATGGCTGCGCCGGCCTGGCCTGCGAACAATTCCAACATCGCGCACTGCTCGGCGTCCGGGATCAGCCCGGAGATCGGGAGATCGACGCTCAGAACACCGAGCAGCGCGTTCTCCCCGGCCCACATCGGTGCCAGAAGCGCGTACTCGGGCTGCCAGATCCTCCGCTCACCATCCGGCGATGCGGAGAGGTAGTGAGTTCGGTGCGGGTCACGATAGGACACGCCTCCGAGAGCATCGACCTCCGCCAGGTTCTCGTGGAACCGTAGTTCTCCCCACCGCTCGCATGCGTCCAGCAGACCCAGCCACACCTCGTGCGTCATCGTCTCGCCGACCATGTCGCGGACCTCGGGAGGGCCTGTCGCCGTCGAGACGACGAGGCCGCCGCCCGGAACCTTGACGTTGACGACGACGGCACCGAAACCCAGCACATCGACGACGGCTGCAGCGACGCGCGCGAGGGTGACTTCCAATCCCTCGCCGACGCCCAGGCCGCGCACGACCTCCAGGATCCGCACGAGCGAATCCCGTCGTAGCCCTACGTCGTCGATCATCGGTCGATTCTTGCAGATCCCGGGCCTGGCCTGCGGAGAACCGTTTCGATCTCACCTGCGCGTATGGCACTGTAGGTCCGTGCACGAAGCGGACAAATACCCCCAAACGACGGCCGTCGGGCACCGCACCCGCAGCCCTCGCGATATCGAATGGGTATTGACCGTCGGAGTTGCGCCGCTACTCGTTCTGGTTCTGACGATGCCGGTCGTAGCACTGATCGACCATCAGGATCTTCTTCCCGGCGCACTGGGCGACTGGAATCTGTATGCGGTGTTCGGCCTGACGGTGTTCGCTCCCATCATGATCGTCGCCTGCGTGGCGGCACTGGTGATGATCGGCGATTTTCGGGCCGGCCGGGCGGTGTCGACGTTCGGCAACATCACTGCAATCCTCGGCATGACCGTTCTCGTCACCGCCGAGATCACCGACCTGTTCCGCCCCGTCGTCGACGGCGACCCGGCCGACTGGGTCTCGGCGTTGACACCGTCGGGCACGCCGTTGTTCGTGGTGCCGTACATCGCGGTTCTCGTCGCGAACACGTACGTCGTCCTGCGATTGTGGCGCCGACGCCAGTAGTCTTTCGGCCATGAGCGCAGACTGGCGGATCGACACCGTGGACACCCTCCGAGGACTGATTCTCTCCGCGGCCCCAGGCGTCACCGAGGAAGTGAAGTGGCGCAAGCCGTCCAACCCCGACGGCGTGCCCACGTTCAGCCTCGACGGGCTGCTCTGCACGCTCGAGACCTACAAGGACAAGGTCAAGGTGACCTTCGCGAAGGGCGCGTCCGTAGCCGATCCGTCGGGCATCTTCAACGCCAGCCTCGACGCCGGAACGCGCCGTGCGATCGACATCCACTCCGGAGACGTCGTCGACGAGAAAGGCTTCTCGGACCTCGTCCGCGGCGCCGTCGACGTCAACCAGCGCTAGCCCGGCGGTGACCACCGCACGTCGCGACGGGGACACGCGTGCGCGATTTGCCCTGCGCACTGCCCTCTGTACGGTGGACGGGACGACCTGACGACACGTTTCCGACGGAAAGGACCATGTATGCCGCAGCCCACACGACTGGAGAAGAATCCGGAGAAGGGCTACGTCGCACTACTGGGCTGGAGTCTCGCCGCGGTGGAGGCCCTGGATGCATTCGACCGTCGGTACGTGGTCGTGGCACCCGAATGGGCCGAGCAGTACTGCACCGAACACGACATTCCGTACATCTCCTGGAACTTCGAGCGCATCAACGATCGTTCGCTCGAGATCGCCGAGGCACTGCAGGATCGTGGTGTCGACGTCGCGATCCCGCTGTACGAGGAAACTGTCGAGTGGGCGGGTGCCATCAACTCCGTTCTGCTCGGCAATCCACGGTTGTTCGGTCAAGCGATGTTGCTGCGAGACAAGGCGCTGATGAAACGTCGCGCGCAGCTCGGCGGCATTCGCGTCGGCATCTTCGAGGAGGCGCACGACCGAGAGGACGTCGTCCGATTCCTCCGCCGGGTCAATCAGACACTGCTCAAACTCGACGGTGACCCCAACGATCCCATCCACCTCAAGGCCTTCGACAAGGCCGGATGCCTCGGGCACCGCGTCATCCGCACTCCCGACGAGGTCGACTCCATCCCCGACGACGAGTTCCCGGTACTGATGGAATCGCATTTGGACGGTTGGGAATTCGCTGTCGAAGCGTGGATCCACAACGGAAAGATCAAGTTCCTCAACATCTCCGAGTACGTGACGCTCGGGTACTCGGTGTTCGTGCCCGCAACTCCGGAGCTCGAGAAGTACCGGCCGCAGATCACCGCGCAGATCGAGAAGCTCATCAAGACCTTCGACATCGAGTTCGGATTCGTTCATCCGGAATACTTCGTCACCAGCGACGGCGAGATGTACTTCGGTGAAGTCGCGTACCGGCCACCGGGCTTCAAGGTGTTCGAGCTCCTCGAGCGTGCCTACGGCTTCAACGCCTACCAAGGGCTCGCGCTGGCGTTCGACCCGAAGACCACCGAGGAAGAGATCGACGCGTTCTTCCCGACCGAGGTCGAGGACGCCACCGGCATCGCCGGCTGTTTCGGCGTGTACCCACGGCGGCGCGTCGTCAGCCACCTCGAGATTCCTGCCGAAACCGCCGAGCACGACTACTACGAAACCAACGACCTCTCGGCACCCGTCGAGGAAACCGTCACCAAGCGAACAGCTTTCGGCACGCACTGGGGTCTGCTGTACTTCTTCGGCGACGACCCGTACCGCATGCGTGACCTGCTGAAGCATCAGGAAGAACTGGACTTCTACGTGTGAGGCAAGACTTCGGGGACTTCTCGACCGGTCCGTCACAGACATTGGACCCACCCGTCGACCAGGCGCTGGTCAGTCGCGTCGCACAACTCGACCACGCCACCGAAGCATTGGCGGGGGCCCCTGAATTCTCCAAGACCACCAAGGTCAAACGTGTCCTCGACGCGCTGCATCGAGTTCTGTTGCAACGCGGTGGATGCGCTGCAGTCCGTGAACGTGCCGCAGCGTTGGACGAGGCGGGGCTGTTCACCGGTACCGACTGGGCGCATCCGGACATCCTGGTGCCCGGTTTCGTCGGGCCGTCCCTGCGCAGTGGTGTGATCGATACCGTCGTCCTCGAGGCAACGAGCGAGCTTCGGCTGGTAGCAATCGCTGCAGGCGAGTACACGCACCCCGCGGTCAGTGCCGAGGACGCGAAACACTTTCTGTCGCAGGTGTTGGCGATGAACCTCGAGGTGCTGTTCTCCGCACCGTCGGAGGCCGAGCGCGTGAAGCTCGGCCGGGTCGCGCACCTCATCCGAGATCTGTTCGGCTACGTCGCCGACCAGATCGGATACGACAGCGTCCTCGACAAATTGGGCGACGAGATCTGGCGGGTACTGCGGCAGAGGCCCATTCAGGTCGACCACATCAAAGCCATGGTGACCCGCATCGCGGTGTACCGCGAAGACCCCGAGGTGGATCTCGGAGCATCGGGGCAAGGTCTGGATCGATTGATCTCGGCGTTGTTCGGTCCGACGGAGGCGTGCCGCGAGGATCCGGGCGTCGACGTGTATCGCTCACGCCTCGACGCCATGGACGCCGAGGGTCTCGAGTTCGAGGCTCGCGGGTTCGCCCGTGCCATGCACGACACCGGTCTGGTCTCGCCGTACCACGCGACGCTGGTTCGATTCCTGATCGAGCACAACACCTATCTGCTCGGTGAGGCACTCGGCGTCTCCGAAACCGGACGTACCTGCCTTCAGCGGTACCCGGAGCTGGTCCACTGCTTGATCGTCGAAGCCGTGCATCCCGATTCCGCGCAATGCCTGTACGGTATCGCCCTGATGCTCGACCGCGGCATCCTGCACCAACCGCCGATCGTGCCGTCGCTGTGGCGGCAGCTGGCGCTTCGACTGGAACCAGGCGTACGTCAGCGGCTCGTCGACGTGTTCGGCCCGACGCCGGAGCCCGAATCCCGTTTGCTCGGTGGGCTTCTGTCGATGCTCGGGCAACCGCTGGGCGTCGGGCAGGGCGACAATCCGACGTGCCAGTCCGCTCGCGCGCTGTCGATGTGGGCGTACAACGACCCGGACTACCTCCTGCAGATGGTGGTGTGGGCCGCGCGCGACGACGAGATCGTCATGCACTTCGAGGGGCAGCCACTGTCGTCGAAGGACAGCTCCGGTGGCGTGGCCACCACTGCTCCCCTCGACCTGGATCCTGTGTCGCAGCTCCTGGTTCCGCATCTGGATCGCATCTACGCAGAGATGATTCGTAGGTGCGCCGACCGCCCCGGGGATCCGCACAAGTGGGTCAACCCGGAGTTCCACGGCTGGTGGTCCGCACGCGGATTCAACATCGACGTCGATGTCGCAACGGGCAACCTGATCGACCTGGACGACTTCGTTCGGCAGTTCTACGCGTCGTACCATCTCGAATACAACGGGGGCCAACCGCTGGTGCACCCCCAGCCTGCGGGTGTCGCCGTCACCGACAGCGCCGCACGGTACATCGGGTGGCACGCCATCACGATCCTGCGCGTCGCCCCCGACCCCGACGCTGTCATGCGGGTCTACTTCTTCAACCCGAACAACGACAGCGGTCAGGACTGGGGCGACGGCGTCGTCGTCGGCACGGCCGGTAACGGCGAGAAAGCGGGCGAAGGCTCACTTCCGTTCGAGCAGTTCGCGTCCCGGTTGTACATCTTCCACACCGATCCGCTGGAGAACGGCGAGCCGGACAAGGTTCCCGCATCGGCAGTGCAGGACACCATCGGCTACATCGAACGCAGCTGGGGTGCAGACCGGATGCCGGGTACCGAGAGTTAGCACCGGGTTTGCCTGTCAGCTTCGGAGCAGCCTACCCATCAACGTCTCGAGTTGCCCCAATTCGTCGGCCGATAGATTCGCGAACTCCGCGGGCGGTGCGTTCAGTGCAGCATTCGCCCGGTCGGCCAGCTCACGTCCGGAGTCGGTGAGTTCGACGACCCTGCGCCTCCGGTCGGCAGGGTCTTCGGTGCGTACCACGTATCCACGAGATTCCAACTCTTTCAGCGTCACCGAGAGATACGGCGGGTCGGTGTTCAGTCGTTCCGCGAGCGCTCCGGCCGACAGAGGGCCGGGCACCAGTCGCCGAAGTACCTTGCACCGATAGAAGCTCTCTCCTGTCGCCGCGACCACGGCGCGGTGCGGATCGGCTCGGTCGAAGACAAGCGTACGGATGTCACCCCACACGTCCTCCGCGCTCATGCCACGAGCTCCGACGACCGATCCGCAACCCGCTCTGCTGTGCCGCGAGCCCACGAACCGGTCGTGACGAAAGCAAGTGCGAGGACGATGATTCCGGCACCAGTCATGACGAACCACGCCGAACGGGCGGCGTCGACGAACCCGTCGGCGAAGGTGCCGACGAGACCGGCGGTGACGATCGACCCCACCACTGCGACACCGAGCGATTGGCCCACCTGCCGAGACGTCGATGCCACCGCCGACGCGACTCCTGCTTGACTACGGGGCATTCCGGACACAGCGGTGTTGGTGATGGGTGCGTTGACCATCCCGAATCCGATACCGAACACGAGGTAGGGAAGAGCAAGCCACGCGAAGGACGTCGTCGCCGTCAGCTGGGTCAGCATCAGGGACGAAACGATGAAGCCGACTCCTGCCACCACCAGTGAGGTTCGAGGTCCGCGAGAACCGGTGAGCCGACCCGATATCGGCGCGAGGATCAGCGTCATCAACGCCATCGGGAGTGTGTAGAGGCCGGCGTGCAGCGGCGAATATCCGCGCACGTCCTGCAGATACAGCGTGTTGAGGAACAGAAATCCGCCGAGTGATCCGAACGCACACACGGCGATGACGGTCGCCCCGGAGAACGGAACGCTGCGGAAGAAGCTCAGTTCCACAAGGGGTTCGGTCCGATGAGTCTCCACGTACAGGAAACCGAGGAGTGACGCCACAGCGGTGGTGGCAGTGGCAAGGATCGTCGGCGAAGACCATCCCTTCGTCGGCATCTCGATGATGGTGAACACAACGCTGGCAAGCAGCACGATCATCAACACCTGCCCGGCCGGGTCGAAGCGTCGTGCATGCGCTGCTTTGGATTCGGGAACGAATTTCCACGTCATGAACAGCGCGATCAGGCCGATCGGCACGTTCACCCAGAAGATCGACTCCCAACCCGCCGACGTGACCAGTGCGCCGCCGATGAGCGGGCCTCCCGCCATCGAGATTCCGACCACGCCACCCCACACTCCGATCGCTCCTGCGCGTTCTTTCGGATCGGTGAAGGTGTTGGTGATGATCGACATGGCCACCGGGTTCATCATCGACCCTCCGACGGCCTGCACCATGCGGAACGCGACGAGCCAGCCCAGCGACGGCGCGACACTGCACAGCAACGATCCCGCGATGAACAGTGCCGTACCGATCATGAAGAACTTCTTGCGGCCGAACCGGTCCGCACTCGAGCCGCCGAGCATCAGCAGCGACGCCAGCACCAAGGTGTATGCGTCGATGATCCACTGGAGACCCGACACCGATGCCCGCAGGTCGGACCCGATCGCCGGCAGCGCGACGTTGACGATCGTGTTGTCGATGCTGACGAGAAACAAGCTCATGCAGCAGATTGCGAGCACCAGGTAGCGGTGCCGCTTGGTCAGTTCGCTCATCGAAATCCAATACTTGTAGATACACAACTATTAGTTCGAGTATCGACCTCGGCAGGCCGCAACGCAAGTCAGCGGCGAACGACGAAAGCGGCCAGGGCCAACCCGATACAGGCGACGACCGCGGCCACGAGGGGACCGAGTCGGGGTTCGGCGTGAATCGACAGGGCACCGGCGAACGATCCCGCGACCAAGGCGGCAATTGCGCCCAGTCTGAGCGCAAGATGCTCGGTCCTGCCCCGGGCCAGGTCGTCGGCTATGTTGACCATCGTTCCGGTGACGAACGTCGAGGACAATCCTCCCTCGGGGAGTGACGAGCGCGCGACCACCGTCTGCAACGCCATCGCCGCCGCGGACATCGCCACCAGAGCGACGACGGTGCCTACATCGAGCCACCACGCCACGAGGGTGAGCACCTGGACGGCCGCAGCCGTCCCCAGCAACGGCAACGTCGGGACGCGCACGGAGCGGTGCGCGTAGCGGAACCCGGCCAGCAGAACCACGAAGAACACGGCGATGGCGATCGCGGCCCCGACCAGGCTGGCAAGGTAATCGTCCCGGCCGACCAGTCCGACGAGCACCAGATTGCCCGTCATGTTCGCGGTGAATACGCCGCCGAGTGCGAGGAAGGCGAACGCATCCGTCGCACCTGCGCCGAACGAGAGCATCAGAAGCAAGACCCCAGGTGAGTGAAAATGTGTCCCCCAGGACACATTTTCACTCACAGCCGGCGGCCCAGGACCGCCATCGTCGTCGACCACGCCAGCGCGAGAAGGTCACGGACCGCACCGAAGGACGACGCCGTCGACCAGACCGTGGTGACGCCCGACGGCGGCACCGGGCGTCCGTCGAACCGGTCCTGTAGCCAGTCGAGGGTGAGCGGCGCGGACAGGGGGTGCAGGGACAGATGTTCGCTGAGTCGGTCCCGCAGGTACGTGACGTGGACCCCGTTGTCGAGGTAGCGGTCGACCTGTCCGTCCACATCGTCGACGGCAATGATCTGGTCGTGGACGGCCTGCACCACGAGCATCGGGACGGTGGGAGCGGTTCTACCGGGCTGAATAGCCTCGAACACCTCGAGGATTTCCGGTGTAGCCAGCAGATCCGCGAGCGGAATGTCGATGTACCTGTCCAGATCGTGCTTCGCGAGCTTGCGCACGGCAGCGACGGTGGTCAGGTCGTCCACCGACTCGAGCAACGCCAGCCCGTCGGCATTGACGTGGGCTCTGACCACCCTGTCCAGATCCGGGTACGTCCTACGCAACCCTTCGACCACCAAGGTGGGCAGACCGGCGTGCAACGTCGCGTTCAGCCTGGTGAAAGCCGACGCAGGATCGCCGACGGGTGAGCCGAGGGCCGCCCCGACCAGTGCGATCTCCGGTGCGTACTCGGGGGCCATCTCCGCAGCCCAGGACGTCGCGAGCCCTCCGCCCGAGTAGCCCCACAGACCGACCTTGGTGTCGTCGGTCAGTCCGGCCGGTGCGAACCGCAACGAGGCTCTGACCCCGTCGAGGATGAAGAAGCCGGGCTCACGGGGCGAGCCCCAGTGCCCGTCCGGACCCTCGTGGTCCGGGATCGAGATGACCCAGCCGCGGCGCAGCGCATGCAGCACCAGGACGAACTCGAATTGCGGAACCGCGCCCCACGCTTTTGCGCCCCGCTGCAGCGCGTACGACGGAAAGCACGTGGCCGACACCGCGTCGATCGCGCACTGATACGACAGGAGGCGCGGAGTTTCGGCAACCGCTCCGCGCTGCATCAAGACGGTGGTGACGCTGACCTGCGGCGATCCGTGGAGATCGGACGTCCGATACAGCAGTTGCCACGCGTCGACCTGCTGCGGAATCTTCCCGTACAGCGCCACCTCGACCTCACGGAACCGCAGGACATCACCCGGCGCAGCCTCCTCGAAGCCGTCGGGCGCGACGTAGAACGGGTCCGCATCCGGCCGTGCTGCCCGGTTCGGCCGCGGCATCTCCTGCGGTTCCCACGGAGATCTACCGGCTTTTTCGTCGACGACGCTCATCCCACACCCTTTGTCCGAGTCTCCGGGTCACACTAACCCCGGACCGGACGCCGCACGCCGTCGGCGTACCGCACCGGCACGCTCATCTGGACAATTCGGGAGCAAAACCCGCCGTCCGGTCGTACATTTCTTCCCATGACAACCACGTCGACGGCAACGCGCATACGGCTCAACTGGATCACCCTCGTGATCGGTATCGCACTGACCGTATTGGCGATCTACGACATCACTCACGGCGAACGTTCCACCAGCGAGTGGATCGCCATCGTGTGTTGGCCCATCGTGGCAATCGGCAGCGCTGTCCAGTTGACGAGGCTCAGCAAGCTGTAGAACGCCGTTCAGCACTCTCGCGTCGCGGCGGACAGGCGTCGAAGATCCTCCGGAGGCGATTCGAGCAGCGGAAGTCGCACTGCCGCAGAGTCTATGACGCCGATCTCCGCCAGCGCTGCCTTGGCCATGATCGCGCCCTGAGACGTACGCATGACGGCGTCGGTGAGCGGGAGCAGTTCGTTCTGGATTCGACGAGCGGAGACGAGGTCACCTCGCCGCACCGCATCCGCGAGGGCCGCGTTCCGATCGCCGACGAGATTGCCCACCACACTGACGAGTCCTGTTGCGCCGATTGCCAAGTACGCCAGGTTGAGCTCGTCGATTCCGCAGTAGTAGGCGAGAGATGTCCGAGACATCACCGTCGAGGCCTCGTACAGGTCACCTTTGGCATCCTTGACCGCTCGGATTCGCGGATGCTCGGCCAGCAGAATCAACGATTCGGGCGAGAACGCCGTGCCGGACCGCGCCGGCACGTCGTACAACATCACCGGGAGATTCGTCGCGTCGGCGACGGCAGTGCAGTGCGCGACGATGCCCGCCTGCGTAGGCCGCGAGTAGTAGGGACAGACGACGAGCAGCCCGTCGGCGCCCGCCGCTTCCGCGCGACGAGCCCTCGCGACGCTGGCCGCGGTGTCGTAGGTTCCGACGCCGGCCGTCACCTTCGCCCGTCCGTCGACTCGCGACACCACCGCGGCGACGAGCTTCTCCGTCTCGGCGTCCGTCAGCGTGGGCGCCTCCCCCGCCGTGCCTGCGACGACGATTCCGTCGCACCCCGTGGCGACGAGATGGTCGACGAGCCTGCCGAGGGAGTGCTCGTCGAGCTCTCCATCCTTGGTCATCGGCGTCACCATGGCGACGCAGTTGGTGCCGAAGAGCTGTTCGGTGGTCATGCACAGAAGTGTGCGACGCAGTAAGCTTTCGGTCCAGCGATGGTTTTTCGCCGATAATGCGTAGCATCGCTTCATGGTCGACGTCGCATCGCTACACGCTCTGAAGTCGGTGGCCACCCTCGGCACCCTGGCGAAGGCCGCCGACGAACTCGGCTTCACGGCCTCTGCCGTCTCACAGCAGATCAAGCGACTCGAACGCCAGCTGGGTCTTCGGGTTCTCGCGCAGTCAGGGCGCGGTGTCGTGCTGACACCGGCAGGCCAGGCACTCGTCGACACCTCTCCCGACGTCTTCGATGCACTGGAACGATGCGCCGAAGCCGCACGTTCCGTGGCCGACGGTGCACCGCGCGGCACTCTGCGGGTCGCAGCCTTCTCCACCGCCATCCGCGGTGTGCTTGCTCCGGCGATGCACGCCCTCGGCGCGGCATGCCCACAGCTGAGCCTGCAGATCACCGAACAAGATCCCGACCGCGCGATTCACAGCGTCGACTCGGGTATCGCCGACGTCGCCCTCGTGCACGACGCAGACGGACTCATCGCCCCCACACCGCCGTCTCTGAACCGACGGTCGTTGCACACCGACATCGGCGACATCGTCCTACATCGAGATCACCCACTCGCCCGCGAAGTTCACCCGTTGCCCGCCAGCGCACTGACCGGTCTCACCTGGGTGACGAGTCCACCGGGAACCGTGTGCCACCAATGGTTTCGACGCGTCGTCGCCGACCTACCGGACAGTCCCGACGTCCGGCACCTGGTCGACGACTTCTCCAGCCAACTCGCCTTGGTGGCGTCGACGAACGCCGTCGCACTCATCCCTCGACTCGCACGTCCCCCTTTGGGCGAACACCTTGTATCCCTCGAACTGCGTCGCCCACCAACCCGTGAACTGCACGCCGTCTGGCGCCGCAGTGCAGATTCCAGCCCGGCCATCCGAGCCCTCGTCGACACACTCGTTGCCACGTAATCGACGCGGCGTTTGCCCGAGTCCGTGGTGGTGAAATCGACGCGCCGGGCCGATCGGGCGGGGTAATGAGCGATTCGATTCGAAATCTGTTCCGGCAGAGCTACTTCGTTCATGGCCTTACCGTGCGATCAGCCGTTGCGAAGGAGCTCTTCGCGTCGTTCTTCCTTGCGCTCTTCGCGACGCTCGTCCTGGCGGGCCTTTTCGTCGATGTCGGCCTGTACTTCGTCGCAGCGGAAGCTGCTGTACAGCAAATGCTCTGTCCCGTCGTCCTGGACGACCAGGCAGTAAGCGCCGCCGTTCATAGCCGGGACAAGTTCGGTCACCGTATCGGCCGTGGCGACTGCTGCGCCGGCGGCACCGAGCCCTCCGATCAAGGCAGCGACAGTGGCGGCGCGGATGGCAAGATTCTTCATGATGACTCCTTCTATCGTGTTCCGCAGCATGGCTTTCGGTCACATACGATCTTGTCGTCGTCCGCTGTTCGGCAACAGTGCACAGGATCATGGGCTCGGCTGACATCGTCACGGAATCGAGATGACGTTTGTCATGGGCCGACGGATCGGCACCGCGTGGCTTAGTCTGTGCGTGACCGGAGGGCCGCCGAATCGAGGAGACGCCCATGAGCACCGACAGCTTCTGGAGCGACGCCGATCGCCACCTGATTCGTTACGGCGTGACGTTCACTCCCCGCATCATCGAACGGGCCGAAGGCACGCACGTGTACGACAGCGACGGCCAGGCAATCCTCGACTTCACCTCGGGCCAGATGAGCGCAGTCCTCGGCCATTCCCACCCGGACATCGTTCGAGCGGTGTCGCAGTCCGTCGGATCGCTGGACCACCTCTTCAGCGGGATGTTGAGCAGACCCGTGGTCGACCTCGCCACCAAGCTCGCCGCCACCCTCCCGCCGGAACTCAGCAGGACGCTACTGCTCACCACCGGCGCGGAGGCCAACGAAGCGGCTCTGAAAATGGCCAAGTTGTACACCGGCGGATACGAGGTCGTCTCGTTCGATCGGTCCTGGCACGGTATGACGTCCGGCGCGGCGGCCGCGACCTTCTCCGCCGGACGACGAGGATACGGCCCGGTGATCCCCGGCAATCTGACCTTGCCGACGCCTGATTCCTACCGGCCTCGGTTTCGGCGTGCCGACGGCTCCTACGACTGGGAGACCGAGCTCGACTACGGCTTCTCGCTCATCGACAGACAGTCCACCGGCGCACTTGCGGCCTGTCTGGTCGAACCCATCCTGTCGTCCGGCGGCATCATCGATCCGCCCGTCGGCTATCTCGCACGGCTCAAAGAACTCTGTGTCGAACGCGGAATGCTGCTCATTCTCGACGAAGCGCAAACCGGCCTCGGCCGCACCGGCCGGATGTATGCCTTCGAACGCGACGGGGTCACCCCGGACATCCTGACTCTGTCCAAGACCCTCGGCGCAGGGCTTCCCGTCGCCGCGGTGATCACCGGCGACGAGATCGAGAACGTCTGCAACGACAAAGGTTTCCTGTTCCTGACCACCCACGCATCGGATCCGTTGGCTGCCACCGTCGCAAACACCGTGCTCGACGTCATCGAACGCGACGGACTCGTCGAGCAAGCCGCAAAACTCGGCGAACAGCTCTCCGACCGCCTCGACGCACTGCGCGACACCTACGAAGTCGTCGGCGACGTCCGGGGCCGTGGCCTGCTACGCGGACTCGAATTCGTCACCGACAAGGAGTCGAAGAACCCCGCCGACGACCTGGGCAAGAAAGTGACCACCGCCTGCCTGGAGCGTGGACTGCACCTCAACATCGTCCAGCTACCAGGAATGGGCGGCATCTTCCGCATCGCTCCCCCACTGACGACAACCGAAACCGAACTACACGACGGCATCGACATCCTCGACGCCTCCATCTCAGCCGTCCTGGCCGGTAGCTCTTCCTGACGGGACGCAAGACCTACTCGCCGGCCGCACCGCCGTAGGTTGCAATCTTGTATTCGGTTGCTACCAAGGATAATTGCAGCTCGAGAATTTGTCTGCGAATGGTGTCCCGATGTTCGACGAGTATGTCCAGGCGTTCCGGGACGGTATCGTCCCCCTGATCGACCAGCTCCACGTAGTGCTGCAGATCACGCATCGGCATGCCGGACAGACGCATTCGAGTGAGAAAGACCAAGCGGCGCACCGCGGCGGCGTCGTACAGGCGGTGGTCGTGCGCGTCTCGTTCGACCTCGATCAACCCGCACCGTTCGTAGTACCGGAGGGTGTGCGCCGACACACCCAAGAGCTGCGCGACCTCGGAAATCCCGATCGGCTCGCTTACTTCACCGGGTTCGATCAGTCCGTGGACGATGTCGATCGTCATCGATACATCCGCTTGGGCCAGCGCAGCAATAGCCTTGTCCATCAGATCAACGGTCGCCATGACGTCACGATAGCCCTGGCCAGCGGTTCAGACTGGACGGACGGACTCGGCAACCCCCGGATAATCTGCACTGGCCGATATCTCCGCGAGACGCTCGACCTCGTCGAGGTTCCACCTGTAGCCGTCCGACAATCGCCGAACCGCTTCTCTTCCCAACGGGATTCGTAGCGGGGCGGATTCTCCGTTCAGAAGTTCGATGATGATCCGGGCCGCCCGCGTCGGATCGCCTTCCTGCTTCCCATCGACGGCCAGCATGTCCGTGCGGACCGCGCTGAGCAGTCCGTCGTAGACGTCGCTGGGGTCGACGAGGTTGAGGACGCCAGCTTCGTTGAACCCGGTGCGGAACCTGCTCGGTTCGACGATGAGGACTCGAACACCGAACTGTTCGACCTCGCCGGCCAGGGCTTCCGACCACCCTTCCAAGGCGAACTTCCCGGCCGAGTACGAGCCCGCTCCGTGGAACGACACTCGGCCGCCCTGACTGCTGACCTGCACGATCGATCCGGTTCGCCGCCGCCTCATTCCAGGCAACACAGCACGCGTGAGGGCCGCGGGGCCGAACAGATGCTGGTCGAGCATGTCGCGCAGCTGGGAATCGGTCACCTCCTCAGCAGCGCCGATCTGCCCGACCCCACCGTTGTTGACCAGCACATCGACCGCTCCGAATCGCTCCGCCGCGGCCGCAATCAGCTGTGGTGCCGCTGCGGTGTTGCGTACGTCGAACTCGACCGCCATCAAAGTATCCGGGTATCGACGCACCATGTCGTCCAACCTGCTCGGTCGACGAACAGCCCCCACAACCGTGTCACCGGCTGCCAGAGCCTCTTCGGTGAGTGCTCGTCCCAAACCCGACGACGCCCCCGTGATGATCCAGCTTCTCTTCGTCATGCCGCGACGCTATGACTTCGAGCGCGCTCGAACGCAAACTCATCACCGCCGGCGGGTTCGCGTGTGCCCATGAATGACGCCCTGCACCATGGGACGCGCCAGGAACTCGTGGGGAAAGCCCAGATCGGGCGCGCTGACGTCGTCGAGCTGGGTCAGATGCTCGTCGGAAAGTTCCACGTCCAGCGCAGCCAGGTTGCTCTGTAACTGCTCTGCGGTTCGCGCACCCACGAGAGTGCTCGTCACCACTGGGTTGTGGAGGGTCCACGCAATGGCGACCTGAGCCGGGGTGACTCCCAATTGCTGCGCAACGTCGACTACGACGTTCGCGACCTCGAGTCCCCGAGTGGTCAAGCTGTTGCCGGCCGCGGCGTGATCACTTCGACTGCGCGGCATAGCCGTCACATCTTCAGGAAGGTCAGCGGGTGTGTACTTGCCCGTCAGCACTCCCCCACCCAGCGGTGACCAGGGAACAACTCCGAGTCCTGATCCGCTCGCCATCGGTAGGAGGTCACGCTCGGTGGTTCGCTCGATGAGGCTGTACTCGACCTGAAGTGCGGAGAGGGTCGGCCATCCCCGGAGCTCGGCGATCGTCTGCATGCGTGAAATCTCCCAAGCCGGCGCGTCGGAGATGCCGAGATAGAGCACCTTGCCGCTGCGTACCAGCTCGCCCAACGCAGCGATGACCTCTTCGCCGGGCGTCAGCCCGTCCCACGCATGGAGGTACAACAGATCGATGTAGTCCGTATTCAGGTTGCGCAGACTTGCCTCGACCGAGGTTACGAGGCTCTTACGGTTACCACCTCCCGCATTGGGGTCTGATGGGTTCCGCGTACCAGCGTACTTCGTGGCGATCACCACGGAATCTCTTCGATCCCTGACAAATTCACCCAGAAAGCTCTCGGACTGGCCGTCGGTGTAGATGTTGGCCGTGTCCACCATGTTTCCGCCTCGATCGAGGTAGGTGTCGAAGATCCGTCGAGCCTCGTCTTTGCTCGCACCCCAACCCCACGCGTCGCCGAAAGTCATGGCGCCCAGTGACAACGGCGAGACCCTCAGTCCCGATCGTCCCAGCAGTCGATAATCGGTCAACTCCGCCACGGTTACTCCTCAGTTCGATGTGTGGTCGACCATGCCTGCGCTCGCCTGGTCCGTGAAGGCTCAGGACATCCTGGGAAGATCAGTACCAGGCTGTTCAGCATCGGTGTGGCATAGCCTTGGGGACGTGAGTTCGACTCCGCAGCCCATCGCCCGCCACGAGTTGGCAGCCTTTCTGCGTGCGCGGCGCGAAGCGCTTCAACCGTCGATGGTGGGGCTGCCGCCACGGCTCGGATCCTCCCGGACGCCTGGGCTGCGACGAGAGGAAGTCGCAGCCCTCGCCGGCGTGAGCGTGGACTATCTGATTCGTTTGGAGCAGGCGCGTGACGTTCGGCCGTCGGCCCAGGTAGTGCAATCCTTGTCGAGGGCACTGAGGCTGTCCGATGACCAGATCGACTACCTCCTGACGTTGGCCGGACATCGTCAACTCGAACGCAGTACCAAACCGTCTGTCCCCGAGGGTCTTGCACGTCTTCTCGACGATGTCTCTCCATTGCCCGCCATGATCCTGAACTACCGCCTGGACATCCTGGCATGGAACGACACGATGTCGACCCTCCTTCTCGACCTCGACGGCACAACAGCACGAGAACGCAATGTACTGAGAATGTGCTTCCTGGACGATCGGTTCATTGACTTTTACGGCGACCGCGACAGCGTAATTCGCGGAGCTGTGGCCGATCTGAGAGCAGCGTGGGTCGACCACGCGCATGATCTTGACCTGGTAGTCCTGATACAGGAACTCGAAGCCGGTAGTGCCGAATTCTCCGCCTACTGGCAATCGCGGGACGTCGCCGTACGAGCGCAGGGCAACAAGCCGATGAACCATCCGAACGTCGGGCCGATCACCGTGAGTTACGACGTCCTCAATCCTCTCGGCGACGCGAATCTGCGACTCATCGTCTACCGCGCCGCCGACCCGGCCTCCCAGGCTGCACTCGACCGACTCGCCACAACCCGCCACTCCCACACTCGAAGGCACCTGCGAACCCTCTGAAGCGAGTTATGGCGAGGGCAATCGAACAGAAGATGTCTTCGTGATGACGCTGGATAGAAGGTCAGCAGCCGTTTCGCGCCTACCTGTGGAGTATCCGTCGACGGCGGGCACGATCAGTGCGCGCCTGTAATCGGCCAGGTCCAGCACCAAGTGCTCGTTCCCAACGAGAACAATGGTGCGCAATGGACACGCCGAGGGCTGCGCCGAATTGAAGGCCGGTACAGACGATGCCGCCTGCGACACCGTGATGGCGGGCCTCGACACCTTCCACCGCTGAAGCTGTCAGCGGACCGTACTTGACAGCAAAGGCAACACCAAGCAAAAGCAAGGAAGGCAGCAGATCGAGAAAACCCGGGTTCGAGTCCAATCGAAGTGTCAGCGCGAACCCAATTGTGACCGCGGTCGGTCCGATTGTCATCACAACGACATTCCCGAACCTTGTCGCATGTCAGGGCGTCAACGTTGGAGCGATCAGGAGCTCCACTCCCATTGCGAAAACCCGAGTCGGGTGGGCACTTCCCGCGTCATTGGAACGCCCCGATTATTTCGTCGCAGACCTAGGAGACGGCCCTGCGGCCGTGCTTCTGGCCACCGAACAGGGAAACAGCTGACGCCTCAGAAAGCGAGAGATTCGACAGGCGAAATCCTCGCCCACCGTGTTCCTCGCGGTTCTGGTGTAACACTTGCGTCGTGTGCAGGCGGAATCCCGCTTGCAGAATGCACAAGTGTTACACCCCGCCCAGCAAACCGCCTATCGACCGGGCGCGTTGATTCTGAGTCCGGGCGCCGAGGCGATGTCGGTCAGCTGGTCGATCGTCAACACCCCGACGGACGTCACTTCGATTTGCGTTTCATCCGGTGTAAAGGCGACGACCCGTCGGATATCCCCGCGATCCTGGATATCGAAGACGGCGCCGTCCTGAGACGTGACGCGCTCATCGACAATCCCGACGAAGCACGGGCCGGGTGGCTGGTAGGCGCGTCCGACGATTACATCCAGCATTCCAGTTCGCCCGTCCGACGTAATCGTCCCGGATGCACCTGCATCGGCGGTCGAACCGGCGACACTGTAGGTCTCTCGGTCACCGGAGAATTCCAATCGCGTCGTGACGGAATCCGGTTCGACAACCGTACCTGCCGGCAGCGCACCGACGAGGGCCTCGGCCATTCCATTCAATTTGCTGTCGGTAATCCACGACTCGTCTGTACGAGCAACTTCAGCGCCCGTGGTGAAGGCGTAGTTGATTCGCATCAGATCCTCTTCCTGAATCATCTCCTCGCAACCGGGAATCGCCAGATCGGTGGGCGACGAAGTGTCGGTGATCCCCGCAACCACTACTCCCGTTCCCACGATGACTGCCACCACTGCGATATCCACCCATACGCCGCTGCGTCCTTTATTGCTTCGCATGAAAGGACCTTATCGGTGACCGCCCGCCTGATGGCCGACGTCGGCCATAGGTCTTGTAGTGCTGCTGACCGCGAGTTACGTGTGTGCGTACACGGTTGCCCCGAACCGGAGGGAATCGACCTGGTCCTGACCGTACTCCGCGGTCAATCCAGCAGCACACCAGGATTGAGGATGCGGTGTGGGTCCCATGCGTTCTTGAGCAGCGCCATGGCTGCCAACTGCGTTTCACCACGTTGGCGGATCAGCCATCTACGTTTGGCTCGGCCGATGCCGTGTTCGGCGCTGATGGTGCCGTCGTGACTCAAAACCAGTTCCAGGACAGCATCTTCCAACGCTCCGGCAACGTCGTCTGCGAATGTACCGGCACCGGGCAGGATGTTGACATGGATGTTGCTCTCGGCGAAGTGACCGAACAGAACGGGCACAGCATCTATGTCGACTGAGTGGACTGCGTCCGTGATCGAGCCGACGAACTCTTCGAACCGCTCGGCTGGTACACCGACGTCGAGCTTGACGGGAACCCCAGCAGTAGAGATCGATTCGGTGATTCGCTCACGGAACGACCACAGTGCCCGACGTTCCGCAGCGGATTCCGCGATCGCAATTCTGCTGCTGTCCAGCCCGCCGGACATCAACGCCTCCAGCACCGGCTCCGCGCCGACGAGAGAAGAACCCATCTCTGCGAACACCCAGAAACCCTCGGCGGGTAATGGCGTCGGTGTACCGGAGTGTTCCGCAACGCGGCTCACTGCGGCACCTTCGGCCCATTCGACGGCGTCGATCTGGGGCAGCTGCAGGATCGTCGGGAGGGCATCGACAGCGGCTCGGACGTCGGGGAACGACATCGCTATCACCAAGTGGTCGGTCAGCGGACGGACCAACTTCCAAGTGACGTCGGTGATGACGGCGAGCGTTCCTTCGGATCCGATCAGCAGATTCGTCAGATCGTAGCCCGTGTTGTCCTTCACCAGCGATGTCCGACGGTCGACGATATCGCCACTCGGCAAGACGGCTCGGAGTCCTGAAATACGATGGCGAGCCGAGCCGTAGCGCAACACGCGTGCCCCACCTGCGTTGGTCGATGCGGCGCCGCCGACGGTGGCCGACTGTCCCGACGCCAGTGACAAACCAGCGGTGTAGCCCGCCTCGGCGGCAAGCGTTTCGAGCTCGACGAGAGTGACACCGGCCCCGACCGTGACGGAACCGTCCGCCGAGACCGGTCCGTGTGAGCGCAACGCACGCGTCGACAGAACCACACTTCCATCGGACGGAACAGCACCTCCGACGAGCCCGGTGTTGCCGCCTTGCACCGTCACCGCAACCCCGTGCTGGGTGCAGGCTCTCAACACGTCCGCAACTTGCTCTGCAGACTCGGGGCGCACCACCGCACGCGGTCGTCCACTCCAACGCCGAGTCCAATCGACCGAATACGAGGCCATGACGTCGGCGTCTCGCGAAACCCGTCCCGGGGCGGCGGCGTCGAGCACGTCATCGAACTCCATACTTCGAAGGGTAGTGCGTCGACCGCTACACGGCCCGAACGCGGGAGTTCAACCTGCGCACACGACCCGCTTCGTCATGACGATCTCGAGCTCGTCCGGCGCCAAGGGATAGGGAACGGTCTCACCTGTGGTTGCGAACCCCATGCGTCGGTAGAAGGCTTGCGCCCGCCCGTTCGCCTCGTGGACTTCCAGGGTCAAGGTACGGTGCCCTTGCCGGTACACCCACTGCTCGATTTCGCGCAACAGTGCGTCGGCGACGCCCCCTCCACGCGCCGTCGGCGATACGTAGACGCCGAGCAGGAAGACTTTGCCGTCCTCGATGCGTGCGCGCATGATTCCGAGCCACGCGTCCGTGTCGTCCACTGCAGCGAAGCCGCAGGACAACGCCGAGTTCGTGCTCTCGGCGCGCTGTTGCCACTGGTTGTCGGTCTGGGCCGTCGCGGAGTCGAGCGTCTCGACGAAGGCCTTCGGTGAATCCGCCAGCATCTCCAACCGCTGATCGCGGAACGACTGCCAGGATCGTCCGTCGACAGGCATTATGCGGAAAGACACAGCGACCAGACTAACCGAGCGCCACCCTCGGCACTGCTACATTTTTCTGCAGGCGACTGGCGAAGGATGGGTCACCATCAGGGAGCCTGTGAACACGAAACATCGTCCGCCTGGGTGTTTCACCGATACCGGTGAAAGAGAGGACCCATGCTCGACGTGCGGGCCGCCCGAACAAACGATGCACCAGCTATTTTGGCTCTTCGACATGCTGCCGAGGACTGGCTGGCATCCCGCTCGATCGACCAGTGGTCTCCGGGTGAAGTTCCGCTGTCCACCGTTCGACTGCAGGTCTCGCGCGGTGAGTTCGTCGTCGCTCGGTATCCCGGGTCGTCGCCAATCGTGGCCGCAATGCGCACGATACGGTCGGACCCCGAGATCTGGCCCGACGACGGCGACGCGTTGTACGTACACGGACTCGTCATCGATCGCTGTCATGCGGGCACCGGCCTGGGTGCAGCCATGCTCGACCACGCGGCCCGCTCGGCAGCCGACGCAGGCATCTCGCGTGTTCGATTGGATTGCGCCGAAACCAATCCCACGCTCCGCCGGTACTACCTCGGTCAAGGTTTCACCGAAGTCGGTCGTCGCGAATTCGAGGACGGAAAATGGTTCAGCGTGACACTCTTCGAGAAACGTCTGAAGACGTGGCCATAGGCCTACTTTCGCGCTCGCAGTCTTTCGGGAGATGATCGCGTTCGCACGGTCATCGCTGCGCATACAACGACGACTGCACCACCCAGCGCCGACGACCAAGTCAAGTACTCGTGAAGAATGACTGCAGCCCAACCAAGACTCAGAACGGGCTGAACAAGTTGAACCTGGCTGACGTTGGTGATCGGACCGATGGCGAGGCCTCTGTACCATGCGAAGAAACCCAGATACATGCTGATCGAAGCCAAGTAGCCGAACGCAGCCCAGGCCTTCGGCTCGATCTCGGACAATCCGTCGAGCGATAAGAATGTCAACGGGACCGTTACCGGCAAAGCCACTATCAAAGCCCACGACACCGTCTGCCACGATCCCAATTCCCTTGACAGTAGCCCGCCTTCGGCGTACCCGATGGCCGCACTGACGACAGCGGCCAGCAGCAGTAGGTCGGACCATTGCGGCACAGACCATCCTCCGCTCCTCACGACAGAGAACCCCAACGCCGCCGTCGCCCCGAGAACAGCCATGAGCCAGAATGCTGTACGGACCTTCTCCTTGCCTCGCGCGACTGCGACCACTGCGGTGGTGGCGGGCAGAAGTCCGATGACTATTGCGCTGTGGCTGGCAGAGGCGATCGTCAGGGCATACGAGGTCAGCAGTGGAAATCCGACCACCACGCCAGAGGCGATGACAGCCAGACGAGCCCACTGCATCCCGTTCGGTAGCCGCTGCCGAGTAGCTCCCAGCACCAGGACGGCGAGCGCGGCAGCGACTACGGCGCGCCCTACCCCCGCGAACAACGCCGGCATGCCGCCCAGGACGGCCACACGAGTGAGAGGAACTGTCAGGGAGAACGCCACGACACCGACTAACCCCCACAGAATTCCCGGGCCGGGTACGTACGATATCGCCGATGCGCGGTTACAAGTAGCGCTACTATGGGGACTCATGTCTGACGATAGCAGTTCGCGGATCGTTGCATCCCTACGTCGATGGATCGCCTCCGCCCCACCTGGCGCGCAGCTGCCGTCCACGCGCTCTCTCGTCGTCGAACACAGTGCAAGTCCGGTGACCGTACAGAAAGCGCTTCGCGTCCTGGTATCGCAGGGGGTGGTCGAGAGCAGGCCCGGCGTGGGCACGTTCGTGCGTGAGAACACATCGGTCCGAGCCAACGATTATCGTTGGCAAACCGCCGCACTCGGCGCCCCCGTGACACGGCTCAAACTACCGGCAGCGCTTCAGTCGCCGTCGAACGACGTGGTCTCACTTCACTCGGGTTACCCGGACCGAACGTTGCTGCCGGAGAAGCTCGTACGTAGTGCTTTCGCCCGGGCTGCACGAAGTGACGCCATTGTCGATCGACCACCGACCGCAGGTCTACCCGAGTTGCAATCATGGTTCGCTCGAGAACTCGCGTCGATCACTTCCCCCGGAATCAATCCACCGTCGTCGAGCGACGTGACGGTGATACCCGGCAGTCAGACAGGCCTGAGCACTGCGTTCAGAGCACTGGTCGGAGCGGGCCGGCCTTTACTGATGGAGTCGCCGACGTACTGGGGCGCAATCCTGGCAGCAGCCCAGGCCGGCGTCGATGTCGTTCCTGTTCCTTCCGGATTCACCGGGCCCGACCCTGAGGAACTTCGACGAGCGTTCGAGAGCACCGGTGCTCGCGCGTTCTATGCCCAACCCAACTTCGCGAGCCCGACCGGCGCGTTGTGGAAACCGGAACTCGCGGAGAAGGTTCTGAAGATCGCCGAACAACATGGGGCGTTCATCATCGAAGACGACTCTGCTCATGACTTCGGAATTTCGGCGCACCCGAGCCCCCTGGCAGCCCGAGACGACACAGGACGTGTCGTGTATTCGCGAGCATTGACCAAGAGCGTGTCACCCGCGGTGCGGGTTGCAGCAATCATCGCCCGCGGACCCGCTCGGGAACGGATCATCGCGGACACGAGCGCGGAGTCCATGTACGTGAGTTCGATTCTTCAGACCGTCGCCTTGGACGTCGTCACTCAGCCGGCATGGCGGACGCATCTCACTCGTCTCCACAGTCAATTGGCCGCCCGCCGCGATCTTCTCGTGACGAGCATCGAAGAGCACGTTCCAACGGGGAAACTCGAAGGCATACCGGCAGGTGGACTGAACCTGTGGCTGAGGCTCCCCGACGAGACGGATCTCGACGTCGTGGTCTCCGAGTGCAGGTCGGCCGGCGTCATCGTCGGCGCAGGAGACGACTACTTCCCGGCCGAACCAACAGGAAAGTATCTTCGCCTCAACTTCGCAGGTCGGAACCCCGGTGACTACCCGATTGCCGCACGCGAAATTGGCTCGGCTGTCGAGCGCTCTCGGTCTTCGACCTCCCGATTGTGAACGGGCTCAGTACTCTTCGATCGAGCTGCACTGGACGAAGCCCGTGACAGCAACGGAATTGGACTTCTCCATCGAGAAGACCAACCGGAGAAATTCGCCGCGGCACTTCGGGAATTCGTCAGCCTCGAAGGTAGGTGAGGACGGCGAGTACGCGCCGGTGCCCGTCGATGTCGCTGGGAAGGTCGAGTTTCAGAAAGACGTTTCTGATGTGCTTGTTCACAGCGGGGACGCTGAGTTCCAAGGACCTTTCGATTTCGGAGTTCGATCTGCCCTCGGCCATGAGGGCGAGGACCTCTTTTTCCCGTTTGCTGAGGCGGTCGAGCGGGCGCGTCCGTCGGTGAAGTAGTTGACGGACCACTTCGGGATCGACGATGGTCCCGCCCGATGCGATTCGTTCCACCGCGTCGTTGAACTCCGTGACTGCACCGATGCGGTCCTTGAGCAGGTAACCCACTGCGCCGGCGTTTTCTGCGCCCAACAGCTGTGACGCGTAGGACTGCTCGACGTACTGACTGAGAACCAGTACCGGAAAGCCAGGAATGCGCTCGCAGAACGACGGCCGCCCGCACGCCGTCGTCCGCGTGACCGGGTGGCATCCGGACGTCGGTGATGAGAAGGTCCGGCTCGTGGTCGTCGACCGCACGAGCGATCTCGTCGGCGCTGCCGACAGCGGCGACGACGGTGTGTCCGAAGCGTTGCAGGAGCCCGACGAGGCCTTCCCGCATGAGGGTGGAATCCTCGGCCAGGATCACGCGATACGGCATGGGATCTCCACTCTGAGCGTGGTCGGCCCGCCGGCAGGGCTGGACAGTTTCAGTTGTCCGGCAACAACATCGAGACGGTCGGCAAGCCCGGTCAGACCGGTTCCGACTCGTGGATCCGCACCGCCCACTCCGTCGTCGGAAATTTCCAGCACGAGTATGTCTGCGTGGATGCGACCGTGAACTCTGGCTCGGGTCGCACGACTGTGCCTCGAGACGTTGGTGAGCGCTTCTGTGACAACGAAGTACGCAGTCGTCTCGACGCGGCGGGGAACACGCTCGGGCAGACGGATGTCGATCTCGGTGTCGATGGAGGACCGACTGGCGACGTCGGCGACAGCCGCCGCGAGGCCGTTGTCGGCAAGCACCTGCGGATTCAGTCCACGGACCAGATCCCTGAGCTCCGCGAGCGCGACAGTGAGCTGGCCTTGCGCGTCGGACAACCGTGCGTCGAGTTCTGGATCGTTCGCATCCAGTCTTGCCAGCCCGAGGTTCATCCCGAGGGTCACCAGGCGCTGCTGTGCGCCGTCGTGCAGGTCGCGTTCGATTCGGGCACGCTCGGACTCGAAGGCGTCGAGCAAACGCTCGCGCGACTTGGAGACGTCGGTGAGGTCGACCCCGATCTCGTCGTCACGGGGCGCCAGGAAGATGCGTGTGAGTGCTGCGTGCGCACCTGCCCAGGCCGTCACCAGATAGGGCCCTGCCGCGAGTGTGACCACACCGATGAACCACCAAGGCCAGGCCGACGGGTCGTCCATGGGGGCACGGAAACTGAGGACCGGCAGGACGAAAGCGAAGGCAAGCACGGTGATGTCCAGCCAACAGAGCGCGGTCACGGAGAACGCCGCAAAACCGAACTCACGCCAGGTCACCGGCTCCGAGAATCGGGTACGCACCCAGGCGCGCACACCGGGGGAAAGGGGCCGACGGTGTGGATCGGCGATTCCGTCGAGATCGACCAGCCGTATCCGCATTCGCTCCACCCGGGCGACGACGATGCCCGACAGCGCCACGAGCAGCAGCAGGACGATGCCGACGACTACAACGAAGAAGATCACGCCCAGGACGGTTGCGGCTGCGAGCACCACGAACACGATCAGGTTGAGGATGCCGCCGGAAAGCAGATACAGGAGGCTACGCCATGGCCATGGCGTCAGCAGAAAACGTAAAGGATGGTGCGCTAGTGCCTGCCAGGCCGTCGTGACGCGCATGTATCGATCGTAGATTCTCGACGTGATCGACGCGGTAGTGCTGGCATACCCCTGTCGCATAGAGCGCGCGTGACTGTGCGAGTCAGGAGCAGCCGATTCACTGAAGGAATGTACAAGCACCACGACGCAGAAGCCGCGATCGAACTCGAGGACGTCCGCAAGGTGCATGGTCGAGGCAACCGCGCGGTGACAGCCCTTTCCGGGGTGTCGATGGACTTCGCCCGAGGAAGTTTCACCGCGATCATGGGCCCGTCGGGCTCAGGCAAATCGACCTTGCTGCACTGTGCGGCCGGCCTCGACACACCGAGTGGTGGCACCGTGAGGATTGCAGGTTCCGACATCACCGAGATGGACGAGAAAGCGCGGACCGAACTACGTCGACGACACGTCGGATTCGTTTTTCAGTCATTCAACCTGGTGGGCTCGTTGACTGCAGCTCAGAACGTCGAACTGCCTGCACGATTCGCCGGTCGGCGCGTACGCCCTACGGACGTGGCGGCAGCCCTGGCCGAGGTGGGACTCGCGGACCGTGCCTCTCATCGTCCAGCTCAACTGTCCGGTGGCCAGCAGCAGCGCGTCGCCCTCGCGCGTGCCCTCATCACCCGCCCGGATGTTCTCTTCGCGGACGAACCGACAGGTGCAGTGGACACCCGGACTTCGAAACACGTTCTGACGCTGATGCGTGAACTGGTGGACCGGCAACAGCAGACCACCGTGATGGTCACCCATGACCCACTCGCCGCCTCCTATGCAGATACAACGATCTTCCTGGCGGACGGTCGAATAGTGGACTCACTGAGCATCCAGCGCGGTCGGTCCGACAGTGTTGCCACGATCGCTACTCGGTTGGCCGGATTGGAGTCCTGATGCTTGCGTCGGCCAACCTTCGCAGTCTCTGGCCGAGTTATATGGCCGCGCTCCTGGCTACCACTTTCGGTGCTGCGCTGATCAGTGCGACACTCGTCGTCTACGACTCGTCACGCCCCGTGGTTCAACCACGTTTGACCGAGGCGACTGCGCTCGCATTACCCCTTCGAGCCGACAATGAGTTCGGCAACACATCGGATTTCGTTCCGTGGAGTGCGACCGAAGCCCAACAGATCGCCGACGATCTCGGCACCCTGCCGGACGTGCGCGTCGTCGCCGACCGTTCGTTCTATGCGCAACCCGTGGTCGACGGCATTCCGATCGAGGACGAGGGAGCCGAAGAAGCCGGACACGGCTGGGCGAGTGTCGATCTGAGCCCGTATCGATTGACATCCGGAACACCGCCGACCAATGGCAATCAGGTCGTCGTACCGGATGCGCTGGGCTTCGAACCCGGTGATTCTGTGTCGGTCAATCTCGCGGCGGGATTGGAGGCCTTCACCGTATCGGGGACGCTCAGCGGTGCTGGTCTGTATTTCGCCGACGAGCGTGCTGCGCAACTCGATCCGGGTGTCCGGGCGATAGGACTCGTGATTTCGACGGACACGCAGATCGACGCCGTCTCCGCTACGGCGCAACAGTACTTGGGCGACCGCGGCCGGATCGTCACCGGCGAGGATCGAGCAGCACTCGAGCCCGAATTCGTCAGCCACCGGAGGAACCTCGGTAATCAATTGATCATCGCGATGTCGTCCATCGGGCTGTTCACGACCGTCTTCGTCGTAGCCTCGACATTTGCGCTCGCTACGGCCGAACGCCGTCGGGAACTCGGTTTGCTTCGAACCGTCGGCGCCTCACCGGGGCAGGTTCGGCGCATGGTTCTCGGCGAAGCTGCTGCCATCGGTTGTATCGGTGGAATCATCGGCGCTACAGTCGGTCTCGCACTTGCTCCGGTACTGCGAATCGTGCTGTCGAGTCTCGACGTTCAGCCTCCTGACTTTCATCTGCGCATCTCCGCTTGGCCAGTGATAGTGGCAGTGGCCATCGGAGTAGCCGTGGCGGTGATCGGCGCCTGGACGGCTGCCGAGTCCGCAACCAGGGTGGCTCCGATAGAAGCACTGCTCGCCGCCGCCGTCGAGCGACATCCCATGACGAAGGTGCGCTGGGTATCGGGAATCGCCGCACTCCTCGGCGGTGTGGGCGCGACTGCGTTGACCGCGGGCGCGGCACCGGACAGCAGGACAACCAACGCAATCGGAGCAGCCATGTTGTTCACCGTCTCGGCCGCGCTGCTCGCGCCCATCGTCATCGGTCCGATCGCACAGCTGGTGACATGGCCCTTCGCGCGTTCATCCCGCTCGGCGGGACCGATGCTCCTGAGAGCAGAACTCACCACGAGTACGCGACGGGCCGCCGGCACGGCTGCTCCAGTCATTGCAGCCGTCGGATTCGCGGTGCTGTTGAGCGAGATGGTAGAGACGATGGCGGTGGCTTATCCCGCCGAGCAGACCGAGCAACTGCAGGGAATGGTGCTCGTGACATCCGACGGCACCCCAGGCCTCAGCGACCAGGTGGTGGCGGAATCAGGGGCGGGCCCGCTCGGGACTCGCGCAGGCCTACCGACCCGGTTGTTCGTACCTGGAACACAGGGCAGTACAACGGTCATCGACGCCATCGGAAGTCTCGACGAACGTTATGCCACAGCAGGGCATGCTGCTGTGGACGAAGCGACTGCGACTTTGCTCGACGTGCAGGTCGGACGGACGATCACGGTGCGCTTTGCGGACGGAATGTCCGAAAACGTGACCATCTCGCAGGTACTCCCACTCGATCCCGCGCGTGGGGCCTTCGTATTGCCGCGGGACCTGGTGCGCGAGCATGATCCATCAGCCCTGACCGATGTCGTCTTCCTGCCGCAGGAAATGACACCTTCTGAACTGCCTCCGGGCGCCACGGTGAAGGATGCCTACAGTTTCGCGCTGCAGGATTACGAAGTCGACGCTCGGCTGACCAATTGGCTTGCAGCGACACTCATTGCGATGTCCGTTGGTTACTGCGGCCTTGCCGTCGCGAACGGCATGGCTGTGTCGGCGTACCGTCGTGGGCCGGACATCTCGGCTCTGCAATCCTCCGGCGGCACATCACGACAATTACTGTCGACGGCAGTCTTCGAGACGGTGATCATCGTCCTCATCGGTTCTGCACTCGGTTCGATCGTGACCATCCCACCCTTGTTGGGCATGGCCGCCGGGTTGAGCCAACTGACCGGCACCGAGGTCGGACTGCATCTCCCCTGGCGGACCATCGCCTGGGTCATGACCGGCTGCCTGGTCCTGGCATCGGGCGCTACCGCACTCGTCATGCGGCGCATGCTCGGACCGCGGTCAGAGGGTAACTGCCGATAGTGGATTACCGCCGACGAGAACGGTTGCTCGTGCATGACATAGCAGTTCTCGCCTTTTCCCGACGCGTCTACTCGGCTGTCGATGATGTTCTGCACCAGAACTACGCTCGCCTCAGCGATACAGGGCATCTGACCAACTGAGCACGAATTCTCGAGCCGCACCACACGGACCAACCCGGCCGTCGGTAATCTGCCGGTATGTCCGCGCCTGTTCCGTTCAGTCCCATGATTACGTTGCTCACGGTGGCGAGGGTGTGGGATGCGGCGTTCGCGGAGGCGCTGAAGCCGCTTGGGCTGACGACGCGGAAGTACGGGCTGCTGGGCCATATTCGCGGTACGCCTGGGATTTCGTTCAGTGAACTTGCGCGTCGCTCTCGCATCACTGTGCAGAGCGCGCACAGTGCGGTCGCCGGATTTGTCAGTTCCGGCCTGGTCGACGACGGCACGGCGCAGGCCGGGGCCGCGTCGACGCTGCGGGTGACGAACGCAGGTACGAGACTGCTGGACGATGCAGCTCAGGCTGTAACCGCCCTGGATGTGCAGTTCGCCGAGAATCACCCCGAACTGACGGAGGCCTTACGGGAGCACATGCTGCGGGTGATGTCGGCCACGGAGTGATCGACACCGATGACCTTCAGCTAGGCTGAAGGTCATGGAATCGTTGTTGCTCTCCATCCACGTGGTGGCGGGAATCCTCTTCGTCGGCCCGGTCGCCGTCGTCGCAAGCCTGTTCCCGAAGTACGCGTCGCCCGGACACAGCATCGACGTCGCAAAGGCACTCCATCGCATCACCCGCGTCTACGGCCTACTGGCCATCGTCGTACCGGTCGTCGGACTGGTACTCGCTGCTGTTCAAGGGCGCATCGGTGAAGTGTGGATCAGCGTCGCTCTCGTGCTGACGATCGTGGCCGGCGGCCTGTTGGCCTTGCTCATCGCACCCATGCAGAGCGAGGCCCTGGCGACTCCCGACGACGGGGCAAGGCTGAAGCAAATCGGCATGGCCACCGGCGTTTTCAACCTGCTGTGGGTGATCGTCGTCGTACTGATGATCGTTCGCCCTGGATCGAGTTACTCATGAGCATCCGTCACTATCTGCGTAGACCACCCGCCGTCTCGGCGGAGGAGGCCGTTCGCTTGGTGGAGGAGGGCGCGCTCGTCGTCGATGTCCGACGAGAGTTCGAGTGGAACCGGACGCACATCCCGGGTGCCGTGCACGCACCGCTGGAAGTCCTGCTGGACAAGTGCATCGATTTCCCGGAGGACCGGAAGATCATCACCTTCTGTACGGGCGGGCTGCGATCAGCAGGCGCCGCGAACCTCCTGGTGGAGAACGGTTTCGACGCTGTCAACATGAGCGGTGGCTTGATCCACTGGCGTTCTGCGGGCGGGCAATTGACGACCTGACATTACTCATGCGCGCGAGGTGAGGGCCCCCAGCGACGTAGCTGTGTAACGAGAAGCGAAGAGTGTCAAGCACACTGGGACGATCCACGTGAGTGCGAAGTATTTCGAGAACGGGTCGGCGACCGCTGTCGCAACGGTCATGCTCAGGGCTGCCGCGAAGGTGCACACTGCCCACGTGGCCGAGATCCGCACGTTGAGCGAGCGAAGCCGCGGCGCGCCCCAGTACTCCTTCGGCAGGCTTTCACGCGCGTACTGCTCGGTGAAGGTGACGCCGAGGGTCGACGTCGCCATCACGGCGGCGAGCACGAACAGCGCGATTCCCGACGCGTACTCCGACAGCCACGTCGACGACGGGACCGACACCAGGGATGCTGCTGCGAAACCCGCGAAGATGAGCACCGCAGTGGCGCCGAGCCACTTGATTCCCGCCCGCCCGCGGGTCCAGTGGGTGAGCACCAGTGCAACGAGCGCAGTGAGGATGCTCGAGAAGAGCAGCGCGTGGTCGCCTTCGCGATGCGGCATCACGAGGAACAGCGCCCACGGCACGAAGCCGAGTGCAAGACCAGGCAAGCGCATCCCGGGCCGCCCTTCGCCGAAGTCCTCGATCTGACATCATCGATTCTGCCGGGGTACGTGGCGCTGAACATCGGTCACAGCACGCAACTATTCGTGCCACGCACCGGGAAGTTATCCGGTGACGCCCAGAATTTTGATCGCGAACACAAGACTGTCGCCGGCTTCGATTCCGGCGCGGGGCTGACCGTCCGGGTAGCCGTCGGCGGAGTTCATGGCCACAGCCACGGTCGACCCCGTCGTCTGGCCTGCGATCGCCTTCTGGAATCCGGGGACGACGCCGGTCAGCGGGAACTCCACCGGGGCTCCGCGCTGGTAACTGCTGTCGAACACCGATCCGTCGCGTCCGTTGACGCCCATGTAGCAGACCGAGACCTCGGCGTCGTCCGCCACGACAGGTCCGTCGCCGGCCTGCAACGTCTGCACCTGCGTCTGCGAGACGCTGAACGGCGCCTCGACGTCCACCACGGGAGCCGACGAATCCGTGGAACCGATGACCGACACGCTGCCGGTATCTCCCGCCAGAGTCCACTCGGGGTCGCCCGCGTCGTCCGGTTCCGCGGTGGGGCACGTCGCTGCCTCCGCTACCGACGATGCGGCGGAGGACGTCGACGCCGCCGGAGCATCGGAGTCGGAGCTACATGCAGCCAACGTCAGGACGAGTGCCGCGCTGGACACGAGAACACCGGACACCGAAACACGAGTTGATTTCACCGCAGCAACGGTACATACACACGTCCGGTCAGGTCCGCAGCACCTTCTCCATCTTCTTTCCCTTGGCCAGTTCGTCCACCAGCTTGTCCAGGTAGCGAATCTTCTGCATCAGCGGATCCTCTACGTTCTCGACGCGCACCCCGCACACCAGACCGGTGATCGACGACGCGCCCGGATTGAGCCGTGCGTCGGCGAAGAAATCCTCGAACGTCGTTTCGGCGGAGAGATGGTGTTCCAATGCAGCACTGTCGAATCCGGTCAGCCATTCCACGACTTCACGCAACTCTTCTTCCGTGCGTCCCTTGCGTTCCAGCTTGGTGACGTACAGCGGATACACCGAAGCGACGCTGGTGGTGAAGATGCGATGCATGCGACGAGTGTAGGGCCCGTCGGCCGTCACTGTTCGTCGTACTTCTCCCAGAATCGCGCGCGCAGGCGGTATCGAATTCCCTCGTCGAGGTCGTGATGCCCCATGGCGTCGGAGGCGTCGAGCAGGAGTGCCCGGTCGATATCCGGTGGGATGTTCGGCCTGGTGCGTTGCAGGCTCAGCTTGTCCTCGGGTGTGCTGCTCGCTTCCAACGATGCCAGGACGCGGGAGACCACTTCGTCGATCAGTTCGGTTTCCTCACCCGCCATCACGTACTCGGGTTGGACGGTACTGCCCGATCCGGTGGTTCCGCTGTAGACGAGAACGTTCGCGGGCCGAACGGGAGCGGGTGCCTGCGCGGTGGACGCGACGTCGAGCGGAGTGGGCACGCGGGGGCCGGGCTTGGGTCCCGGCCGGTGCGCAGGCTTGGGGACGCTCACCGGATCGGTGACGACGACGGGAGGCGGCTGCCGATCGATCTTCATGACGGCCGCATCCACGGCGGCGCCGTCGAAGAAGTCGAGTCCGTCGGACGCTCGGATCAAGTGGCGACTGACGCCGTGGGGTTTGCCGTCGTTCGTCGGGACGGTCAGGAGCAGCACTTGCACACCGTGTGCCTGTGCCTCCTCGACGGCCTCGGTCAGATCGTCGTCTCCGGACACGAGGAAGAACACGTCCGACGCGTTGCTCCTCGCGTGAGCGACGAGGTCCAGTCCGATGCGGAGGTCGACGCCCTTCTGTTCACCGTTGACCCCGAACCGGCCGAGTCGGAGCTTGACCTTGGACAGTTCACCGATGCGCTCCTGTTGGGCGTCCGGAACTCCGTTCCGCGCGGAGTCGTACCAGTACACGCGGAGTATCGGTAAGCCCGATCGGGTCTCTGCGGCGTCGACCAGAGCGGCGATCAACGTTGCGTAATCCACGAAGATTCCGCTGCGCAGAGACGTGCCTGTCCTTCGAGTTGCGGCAGAAGCCAAGAGGTAGCCGGTATCCACGTACACAGAACAGGTCGGCCGCATGGGCCACTATCTCACGGTGAACGGCTCATGCCTCATTCCGCGGACGCGCGCTCCTCGCGTCGTTCTTCGCGGCGCTCCTCTCGATCGATATCCGATTGAGCGTTAGAGCAGTCGAGCGGGCTGTACAGAAACTCCTGCTCACGACCGTGGTCGTCCAACACCACGCACTGCGCGCCGTCGTTCGCTCGCGGCGTCAGGTTCTCGATCGTGTCCGCCGACGCTGCCGTGGTCCCGACGGCACCCGCGGTCCCGAAGAGCGCGGCAGCGGCCAGGGTGGTCAGCGCGAACTTGGTCGAATTCCTCATCTTCGTCTCCTTCGTGGATGCTGTGAGCCAGGTGCCCTTTCCATCTACGACTCTGTCGTTCATCGGAAACGAAAAACAGTGCGCCTCATCATCTTGTGCAGTGACTTCTCCATGAAAACGTGATGACAGATGTCATGGGCGGCTGCCATTGACCACTTCGACCAATTCGACGCCGCCTGGTGCACTTGAAACCGTGCATCGTGCTCAGTCTCCCGTTCGTGCATTGTGCAGTACATCGATGTCTGATCGACTGAGCAGTCATGACCAGCATCACTCCCGCCGAACATCATTCGCCCCGGGGCGCTCGTGACGATCTGCACGAGATCGCCGAGAAGGTGCTGTGGCTGTCGACGTCGATCATCCATCACGCCAATCGAGTTCGGCCCAACCCGTCGGGACTCAAAGTGGGTGGTCACCAGGCCTCGTGCGCATCGATGGTCTCGATCATGACCTCGCTGTGGTTCGAACAGCTGGAAGCCGGGGATCGCGTGTCGGTCAAGCCGCACGCTTCTCCGGTTCTCCATGCGATCAACTATCTGCTGGGTGAGCTCGACGCGAAGTACCTCACCACTCTGCGCTCGTTCGGCGGATTGCAGTCCTATCCGTCGCGTGCCAAGGATCCCGACCCCGTCGACTACTCCACGGGCTCGGTGGGAATCGGTGCCACCGCACCCATCTGGGGTGCTATGTCACGCCGATACGTCGAAACCAGCTTCGGCGATCCCGACGAGACATCACGACCGTCGGGGTTTTCCGGACGCCAGTACTCACTGGTCGGAGACGCCGAACTCGACGAGGGAGCCGTGTGGGAGGCGATCATCGATCCAGGTATCGCCGAGCTCGGCGAGATCGTGTGGATCGTCGACCTGAACCGTCAATCGCTCGATCGGGTGGTCCCCAACATCGCTGCACGGCGCCTCGAGAAGATGTTCGACGCCGCCGGCTGGCAAGTGATCACCGTCAAGTTCGGCCGCCTCCTCGAGGATCTCTTCGCCCGTCCAGGCGGGGAAGCACTGCGCAGCCGAATTCTCGATATGCCCAACCCCGAGTACCAGCGGCTCCTCCGCTGCACCGCCGACGAACTCCGATCCCGGCTTCCCGGGACAGGCCAGGACGCGTCGGCGATCGCGGACCTGATCTCCGATCTCGACGACGCACTGCTCACCGAGTCCATCCGTAATCTCGGCGGCCACGACATGGCGGCGTTGCGCGACGCGTACTCCCGCATCGACGACACCAGGCCGACCGTCGTCATCGCCTACACCGTCAAGGGATTCGGCCTGCCGACCCAGGGTCACCCGCAGAATCATTCGTCGCTTCTGACCGTCGACGAGTACGAGGCTCTGGGTAGATCCCTCGGCGTCGATCCGGCCGATCCGTGGGCGACGTTCGCCCCGGGCAGCCCGTCGGACCTGGTGTGCGACGCGGCAGCTGCTCGCCTTCGTCGCGATCCCGTCGCTGTATCCGAACCTCCCGCCGTGCCGGTCGACATCGGCCGGACACCGAAGGGCACAGCCACCACTCAGGCTGCACTGGGGCGCGTGCTCATCGATCTGACGCGGGATGCGCCGGACGCCGCGAGCCGGGTCGTCACGGTCAGCCCTGATGTCAGCTCGACCACCAACCTCGGTGGCTGGGTGAACAAGGTCGGGGTCTGGTCCTCGGCCGAGCGTCACGATTGGTTCGAGGACGACGCGGAGACGATCATGCATTGGCGGGAGAAGCCCACCGGCCAGCACATGGAGCTGGGCATTGCCGAGACCAACCTCGTCGGACTCATGGGCGAACTCGGCGCCACGTGGAGTCGGTGGGGACAGCCCTTGTTCCCGATCGGGGTCATGTACGACCCGTTCGTCGAACGCGCGCTCGAACCCTGGTCCTACGGCATCTACGCAGGTGGCCAGTCGATTCTCGTCGGCACTCCGTCCGGTGTCACTCTCGCTGCGGAGGGCGGCGCGCACCAGTCGATCAAGACTCCGTCGATCGGCCTGGAACAACCGGGGTGCATCACGTACGAGCCTGCGTTCGCCATCGATGTCGAGTGGACGCTGCTCGCCAGCATCGGCCGCCTCGGCAGGCCTGACGGCAGCTCCGCGTACCTGCGGTTGTCCACTCGTCCCGTCGATCAGACACTGGCCGACGTGCCCACCGACCCCGCTGCCCGGGAACGGCGCAGACGCCAGGTCGTTGCCGGCGGATACCCCCTCGTCAGGCGCGACGGAGCCACGGTCACGATCGCCGCGATGGGGGCGCTGATGACCGAGGCACTCCAGGCTGCCGAACGACTCGACGGCATCGGCGTCGTCGCCGACGTCCTGTGCGTCACCAGCCCCGGCGAGCTCTACCGCGCGATCCAGGCACGCCAGGGGCACAGAACAGGTGACTCCTGGATTCTGGACCAGCTACTGCCCTCGGATCGGGCAACGCCCCTGGTGACCGTGCTCGACGGCCATCCACACACCCTGGCGTTTCTGGCCACCGTCAACAAAGTCGCGTCGACGTCGTTGGGCGTCAGTGATTTCGGTCAGGTGGGCTCACTGGACGAGGTGTACAGATACCACCACATCGACACGGACTCCATCATCGGAGCAGCCCTGGACGTCATCGGTCGCTGATTCGTCGGGGGGATTGGATACCCGCAGCGGCGGGCCCGGAGGCACGAGTGTTTGAACCTCCGGGCCCTGGCTCGACCGCGGTGCCCGGGCGATCACGTCCGAACTCGGTCTTGTCTTCCACGTACCGGGGCCTTCGAAACATCGGCTCCTCAGCGGTCAGAGAATCCGGCTGAGAAATTGTTGGGTACGAGCGTTCTTCGGGTTGTCGAAGAACTCGTTCGGGGGCGCCTCCTCGACGATCTTGCCGTCGCTCATGAAGACCACACGATCGGCTGCGGCTTTGGCGAAACCCATCTCGTGGCTGACGACGACCATCGTCATGCCTTCGTCGCGCAGGCGAAGCATCACGTCGAGCACCTCGTTGACCATCTCCGGGTCCAGAGCCGAGGTCGGTTCGTCGAACAGCATCACTTCGGGTTTCATGGCAAGTGCTCGGGCGATGGCGACGCGCTGCTGTTGCCCACCGGAGAGCTGCGAGGGGTAGTTCTCGCCCTTGTCCGCCAAGCCCACCAGATCGAGCAGTTCTCGGGCTTGGCGACGTGCACGGTCCTTCTGTGTGCCGAGCACGTGCCGAGGGCCGGACGCCACGTTGTCCAGTGCCGTCATCATCGGAAACAGGTTGAAGCTCTGGAACACCATGCCCGTGTGGTGACGTTGCTTCGCAATCTGTGCTTCGGACAAGGGAGTTCGATTCGCATTGTCGGAGAAGCCCATCATCTCCCCACAGACACGCACCGTGCCGGACTGGATGGTCTCGAGGCAGTTCAGCGTCCGCAACAACGTGCTCTTGCCACTGCCCGACGGACCGAGAAGCAGCACTACTTCGCCCTTGTCGACGGTGAAGTCGATGTCGTCGAGGACGACCAGATCGTTGTAGGCCTTGGTCATGTTGCGCACCTCGACCATCGTCGTGGTGACTTTCCTGGCGTCGATCACTTTCGCTGCGTCGATCATCGGTTCACGGCCTCGGCTTCCATCACACTGTCGTCCAACTTGTCGGTCTTCGCGCCACCTTTGCGTCGGTAGTCACGGTCGTAGCCCCGACCCACACGGACCTCGATCATGCGCTGAATCAAGCCCCACAGCGTCGTGAGGACGAGGAAGTACAGCGCGGCGGCACACAGTCCTTCCAACACCCGGAAATTGATCTGCACCAGGAACTGGGTGCGGCGGAGCAACTCTTGCACCGAGATGACCGACACGAGCGTCGTGGTCTTGAGCAGACCGTTGAAACTGTTGCCGAGCGGCGGAATCATCACCCGCAGAGCCTGAGGCAGAACCACGACGCGGAAGACCTTTGTCGGAGACATTCCCAGCGCACGCGCTGCTTCGGTCTGACCGGTCGGAACCGAGAGCAAACCGGACCGAACGATTTCCGACAGGTACGCGGCCTCGTTGAGCACCAAGCCGAGCAACGCCGCTTCGATGACACCGAGTTTGATTCCGACCTGAGGTAGGCCGGTGTAGATGATCACCAGCTGCACCAGCAGCGGTGTTCCGCGCATGAGCCAGACGTAGAACCCGGCGATCGCGCGCAGCGGCATCAGCTTCGACGACCTCGCCGCGGCGACGACGACCGCGAGAATCAAACCGAGGATCATGCTGACGACGGTGAGCCAGATCGTGACCCACGCACCCTCGAGGAGTTGCGTGCTGGTGAGAATGGAAAAGAAGGCGTCCCAGGACCACATGTGGATCAGCTGTCCAGCGGCCCGGTACTGACGGCGATGTCGCCCTCGTACCCGGTGACGTCGTACTGCTCGAACAACTCGGGGAGGTAGCCGTCTTCACGCATCTCCGTCAGCACACGTGCGACCTCGGCGGACGACGCGCTGCCCTTGGCGAATCCCATTGCGAGAGGGGCCTCGTTGATTCCACCGACGGCCGTCTCGAAGCGTCCGTCCTCCTGGTAGAAGGACGTGACCGATTCCACGATGGAGGTTCCGTCGAGCTGTCCAGCCGAAAGAGCCTGGTAAGCATCGGCATTGGTCTTGAAGGTCTGGACCGTCAGCGGCGGCTTGCCTTCGGACGCGAACTGCTCGGACAACGCAGTGAGCGTGTCGAACTCGTAACCCGGCGCCTCGACGCCGATGGTCTTGCCGGCCAGATCGTCGACGCTGGAAATCGACTCGGGATTACCCGACGGCACCGAAATCGACACCGCCTGAACCTCGTACGGCACCAGGTCGATCGTCTCCGCACGCGCCGGTGTGTAGAACATGCCTGTGTCGATCATGTCCCAGCGTCCGCTCTGCACTCCGGGGATCTGCGCCTCGAACTCGATGTTGACGAACTTCGGCGTCAGGCACAGACGCTTGGCGATTTCCTTGCCCAGTTCGACCCGCATTCCGACGACGTCGCCATTGGCGTCGACGTACTGCATGGGAGGCAGCGTGGCGTTCGTCGCCATCGTCAACGCACCCTCCTCGGCCAGATCGGACGCCCCGAGCGTCGGCGTACAGTCCGTCGGCGCTGCCTGCTCGTCCGCAGCGGAGCTGCAGCCGGTGAGCCCTGCTGCCACGACGGCCGCGGCGGCGATTCCGAGGAGCGGAGTCCGCGTGATGATCCTGCGCATGGGTGTGCCTTTCGTTCGTCAACTGCACTGCAGCAGTGACCATTCGAATGTTCGCGAGGTGCGAGCCGATCCCAATGGGATCGATTGCATAAAGCGTCTCAGAGCATTTCGTCAGCGTCAACGTGGTTAACACGGATGACACGCGATACATGAAGTTTTAACCATTCGAGGGTGGCGACCCCACGTACCGCGCCGCTCATGTAGTGCCCGTCACCGCGCCACACGAGGCACGCTCGACCAGCTGGGCCCCGACTCGGTAGGTCCGCCTGTCCGGCACCGCGGCCCCGTTGATCTGCTGGAACAGCAGATCCATCGCCACATTCGCCAGTTGAGCCGCGCCGTTGTCGACCACGGTGATCGCCGGCTGCCACAACGCCAACCAGGGCATGTCCTCGTGGCAGATGAGGGACAAGTCGTCGGGCACGGAAACCCCTCGCGACGCGAGGGTCGGCAGAATCCCGAACACCGCCTCATGGTTGGCCGCGTAGAGCGCGGTCATGGGCTCGGGCCCGTCCAACAGCGAGTTCACGGCTTCGGCGCCGAACTCGGTCGTGAACGGCCCTTGCCTCACGATGGCCTGGTCGACGTCGATGCCCGCGTCGAACAACGCAGACCGATATCCCTCGTAGCGCTCCCGGCCCGACGTCGCGTCCTCGGTGCCACCGATGTAACCGATCCGGCGATGTCCCAACGACACGAGGTGAGCGATGGCATCACGGGCACCGTCGAGATCGTCGGCGAGGACCGTCGACGCCTTGCTGCCCTGCACGGACCTGATGAGGTTGACCACGGCTCGGCCCTCGGCGAGCAGCGCGTTCGACGCCGCAGCGCTTCGGCCACTGCCGATGACGATGGTGCCGTCGACTCCGTGGTCGCCGAGCATCGCGAGCACGTCGTTCTCCCGAGCCGGATCAGCGTCGGTGATGCACAGCAGAACCTGGAAGCCGCTCGCCGACGCACGCTTCTGCACCACTTCGGCAACGGTGTGGAAAGAGGCGTTGATCAGGTTGTTCATGACCAGGCCGATCAGATGCGAACGATTGGACCGGAGGGCACTCGCGGCACGATTCGGTCGATATCCCAGCGAGCGCGCCGCCTCCTGCACTGCAGCGCGAGTCTCGGCCGAGATCAACGACGATCCGCTCAGCGCACGGGACGCCGTACTCCGTGACACTCCAGCGGCATCGGCCACGTCGATCAAGGTGACCGCCATCGGTCGCCTCACCTTCCTCTCGCTGTTCACTCGGACATTCTCGGTGGCCGGTAGGGATATTGGACAGTGCGCTCGTTACAAGTACGTTTCCGGCTTGACGATCGCGGCCACCCGACGGCAGTCTATGCAATCGATCCCAAAACTTCTCCGAGACGGTCGCTCGTCCGACCGATCTCGTTCGAAAGGTCTCCATCATGAACCGCGATGATGTCGCGTGGTCCGGCTACTGGCCCGCATCCCCCACCCCGTTCACCGAGTCCGGCGCCGTCGACGCCGACGGTCTCCGCGACCTGATGAACCTCTACGCCGATGTCGCTGTGGACGGAGTCCTCGTCAACGGAAGCACCGGTGAATGGTTCAGCCAGACCGACGACGAACGCCGACAGGTCGCCGAGATCGCGATCGACGCCGTCGCCGGACGCTTTCCCGTGGTCATCGGCGTCAGCGCCTACACCACACGCGAGTCGAGTGAACTCGCGGCGCATGCCGCATCGGCAGGCGCCGACGGTGTGCTGTCCACTCCCCCGCCGTACGTGCACACCTCCGGCGAGGAGACCTTCCGGTTCTACGAAAAAGTCTCCACAGCAACCGAACTACCGTTCATGGCGTACAACTGGCCACGCGGTGTGGCCGTCGACATGGCTGCGGTACCAGGCTTGTTCTCACGCCTCGCCGACTTGGACAACGTCGTGGCGATCAAGGACAGCACCGGCGACTGGCTGAGGATGCTCGACACCGTCGAAGCAGTATCCGATCGAGTGCGCGTGTTCGGGAGCTTCCTGCACCGCCGAGGATTGGCCACGCTGCTCGAGCTCGGTGGCGACGGCAACATCGACGGCGGTGGCGTCGGCGCCCCGTTCGCCGTTCCCTTCTATCGAGCGGTCGCGGAAGGTGACGCCGACTCCGCACGCGGCTGGGTGGACAAGTACCGCGCGTTCTCCGGAAGCCTGATCAACGGCGACTACAGCGGAATTCACGCATCTCCGATTCCTCAGCTGAAGGCCGTGATGAACCTGCTCGGGCAACCCGGCGGATACGTTCGCGACCCGCTGTTGCCGGTCACCGATCCCGAGACCCTCGACGTGCTGCAGAACATCGTCGTGCAGTCCGGCATTCAAGACGCGTACGCGCGGCCGGTAGGGGCAAGTCATGCACTCTGAGGTCGACGTGGTCGTCATCGGTGCCGGAATCGTCGGCGCCGCGACGGCCCTTGCACTCACGCGGGCCGGCTCCCGCGTCGCCGTGCTGGATCGAACGCTGCCCAACACCGCTGGATCCGGTACGACCGCCGGCAATCTGCACATTCAGACCATTCACACCCGACGCCCCGGTCAGGGAACGGCCGTCGACGTCGAACAGCTGCTGCCACTGCAGAAGTCGACCAGCGCACTGTGGGATGTTCTCGGCGAGAGTGTTCCCGGCCTCGGCTTGAACCGCTGCGGCGGTTTCATGGCCGCGGAGACCGACGAACAGGCCCTCACGCTGCAGACGAAGCACACCTGGGAAGACGCAGCAGGGATCCCGACCGAGGTGCTGACCGGCGACGAAGCACGCCGCGCCCTCCCGTTGCTCGGGCCGAGCGTCACGGCAGCCACCTGGTGCGCGTGGGACGGGTTCGCCGAACCGGACCTCGCCGGACCGGCATTGCTGCGCCAAGCAGTCGCCGAAGGCGCAGTCCTGCACCCCGAGACCCCGGTCACCGGACTCGACCGCGTCGACGGTGTGTGGCACGTCGCCAGCCCGGCCGGCACGTGGACCGCGCCCGTCGTCGTCGATGTGGCCGGACCGTGGATGGCTCGGATCGCCGCCATGGCCGGGGTCTCGCTCGATCTAGTTCCGACATCCCTTCAGATGCACTCCCTGGACGCCGCGCCCGGCACACTCGAGGTGCTGGTTCAGCATGTGGGAGAGGGAATGTCGATCAAGCAGGACCGACGTGGTCGTCTCGTCCTCGGAGGCGGTTGGCCGGCGGGGCCGTTCCACGACCATGATGCAGCGCCGACGCTGGCCGAGAGCACCGTCGGCAACCTCGCACAGGTCGCGCGGCTGCTGCCGTCCCTGCATCGCGACACGCCCACGGACACCTGGACCGGACCTGTCGTCACCACTCCGGACGAGATGCCCGTCATCGGCGAACTCGACGGTGCACCCGGACTGTTCGTGGCAGGCGGGACGTATTCGTTCACGTTCGCGCCACTGTGGGCGGATGTCCTGACCGCTCTGGTGCACGGATCGACCCCGCAGCTGGACGTCTCCACCTTCTCGCCCGCACGACTCACCCAACTCACCGCTCACTGAACGCTCCACCCCGAAAGAAGGAAGACGATGGCTCTGGTCACCATGTTCGTCAACGGGCAGGCAATGTCCGGTGGCACGCTCAACGACGCCTTGAATCGCGCAAAGTTTCTCGGCGCGGTCGACACCGCACCGAAGTATCGCTTCTACTCCGTGCGCGACGAGTTTCCTGGACTCCATCCGGTGACGACCGCGGGCTTCGTCGTCCCAGGCGAACTGTACGAGGTCGAGTACGACGTACTCCGCGAGGAACTGTTGCCGCGTGAGCCCGCCGAACTGGAACTCGGTGTCATCGAATTGGCCGACGGCACGGGATCGTTGTCGATGCGGATGCGCGAGAACTCCCTCACGGCAGCGGGAGTCGTCGACATCAGCGACCGCGGAGGCTGGTTGGCATACCTGGAGGCACAGCGATGAAGGTCGTCCGCGGCGGAACTCTCGTCGAGCCCCATTGGGCGGGCCCGGCGGACCTACTCATCGACGACGGCAAGATCGTCGCCGTACTCAGCCCCGGCAGCGAGGTCGACGAAGCAGCCGAAACGATCGATGCGACCGGAAAACTCGTCATGCCGGGCGGTGTCGATCCGCACTGCCACGTCGGTTTCACCTCCGGTGAGTTCACCTCCCTCGATTCCTATCTCGAATGCACGACAGCTGCGGTGTTCGGTGGAACGACGACGATCGTCGACTTCGCCATTCCCCGTCCCGGCCAGGAACCGCTGGATGCAGCGGAGAAGCAACGCGCCAAAGCCGAGGAAGGTGTGTGCGATTCCGCGCTGCACGCATGCGTCGTGGACTGGAACGACACGACGGCCGATCAGCTCGCGACCATGGCCGACGCCGGCATCCGCACGGTGAAGATGTTCACCACCTACGCCGGTGAGACGATGGCGAACGAACACACCATCCTCAACACGATGCAGACCACACGCGACCTCGGCGGAATGGTGATCATCCACTGCGAATCCGACGCGATCGTCACCGACGCCCAGAACTTTGCCGCGGCATCCGACGGTGTGGACGCGGCCCACATGTCGCAGACACGACCCGAACTGGCGGAAACCGCGTCGGTTGCCGCCGTTCTCGCGATTGCAGAGTCACAGCAGGCACCCGTCTACTTCGTCCACCAATCCAGTTCGGCAGCTGTGGAACTCGTCGCCGACGCCCGCAAGCGTGGGCTCGTCGCCTTCACCGAAGCCGTCGCACACCACCTGATCCTCGACGACTCCGCGTACGAGGGCGAGCACCCGGAACGTTTCGTGTGCTGCCCTCCGTTGCGTGCAGCCGATGTCGTCGAGGAATTGGGACAGCACCTGTTCACCGGCCACATCACCACCATCGGATCCGACCACTGCTGCTACGACACCGCCCAGAAGCAGGTGCACAGCCACGACGTCAGGCATATGCCGAACGGGCTACCCGGCGTCGAAACGAGATTGCCGGTGATCTTCTCGACGTTCGTGAACGGCCGTGGACTCACCCCGAGCCGATTCGTGGAGCTCACCTCCACCAATCCCGCCCGCACCAACGGCCTGTATCCCCGCAAAGGATCGTTGATGCCGGGGGCCGACGCAGACATCGCCATCTGGGACCCGGACCTCGAATGGACCGCCGGGACGGACACCCTGCACATGGCAACCGACTACACACCCTACGAAGGGATACCGCTGCGAGGGAAGCCCGTCACAGTCCTCGTCCGCGGTGACATCGTCGTCGACGGCGGTGTACTGGTCGACGCAACGCCCCGCGGACGGCACGTCGAAGCCGCGCCCCTCGACTTCAGCGGCGCGTTCAGTATGTAGAGCCCTGTTCTCACACGATTCGGGCGAAGCGACGAGGTCAGCAGGCGAGCAGAATCGATCCTCAGTCGCCGAGCGCTGATGAGGAGCCATGGAACAACTGGTCGATGTGAAGGTGATCTCCACTGCGCGTGGGCCCATCGAGTACGCAGTCAAAGGCTCCGGAAAACCGGTGTTGGTGCTGCACGGTTCGCCGGGCGGGATCGACGCCGCCGCCGCGATGGCGGGCTTCCTCCCCGTCGACGAGTTCCAGGCGATCTTGGTGTCGAGGCCCGGCTACCTCGGAACCGAACTGGGCGATCGCGCGACGCCGCGAGAGCAGGCTGATCTGTACGCCGCGCTGCTCGACGAGTTGGGGATCGCCAAGGTGGGCGTGCTGGCATGGTCGGGAGGCGGGCCGTCGGCCTACCAGTTCGCGGCCACACACCCGGACCGAACCGGTGCGCTCGTGGCCATTGCGTGCCTGAGCGAACACTGGGTCAACCCGACTCCGGACATCGCGTCGCGCATCTTTCAGACCACCAGGATCGGTGATTGGTTGATGCGCAAACTCGTTGCGCATCAACCGCTTCAGGTGATCCAGGGCGCCGTGTCGGACGAAAGCTCCCTCAGTGGTGACGAATTCGACGAACACGTGAAATACATCGACTCCGATCCGGTGAAGAAGCAGTTCGTCCTCGACATGGCCCTCACCGCCTCACAGGTGGGCAGGCGCAAAGCGGGCTGGGACAACGATCTGGTGCAATTCGCCAAATCCGCCGACCCGGGATGGGGAGCGATCGAAGCGCCCACCTTGCTGGTGCAGGGCAGCGCGGATTCGGACGTACTGCCGGAGAACAGCGAGCACGCACACGTGGGTATCGCCGAGTCCGAATTGCTGACCCTTGACCGCGGCACCCACTTCGCGTTCTACACCCACCCCGAATCCGACGCCGCCCAAGCACGCGCACTCGAGTACCTACGCAACTGGTGACGCTCGGTCAGGCACGAACCGGATCATGGCTATCGGTGAAGGCCCGATGTGTCGACGAGCCCGGGCCGCAGAAGGTTCGGATCGGCGACGACCGTCTCCGCACCGAAGAGCACAAGGCTCGGTGCAGTGATCGCGCCGACTTCCGCGTCCGTGAAACTTCACCGCGGCCAGTGCAAGAGCGTATTCCTCGTCGCTGAGCACGGTACGAGGTTGAAGCCATTCGATGAGCTTCCGCATCCGCTTCTCCGTCGGTGCAATTCCCGCCGAGAGAAACTTCAGCAGCAGACCGATCCGCGGTCTGGCGAAGACTGGAGCGTCAGAGGACACCTCGCCGCACCGCGAGCACTCGCGACACTCGTCACCGACCAGCTCGCAGGTGCGCGCGGTGACGCCGAATCTCGTTCAGTCGCCGCCGAACTCGATGCCGACCTCGTGCTCATGGCCGTCGGCGGACTCGCACAAGGCATGCTGCAGGGTTACAGCACAAGGCATTCCGCTGAGCAACTCATCGAACACCTCCTCGACCGGGTGCTTCAGTGATGCCTGACCAGCTGTTTGAGTGAACCTGTCGGACCCTCTCGGTATATTCGAAAGTATGTTCGATACGGGGGTTTCGGCGGGATCGAGTACGGCGTGCGTGGCCGGGTTGGCAGGCTACGCCGCGGTATGCCGGGTACGGGAGAACATAGCCCGCGCCAGAACGGTGGAAGCGGTGTGCGAAATCGCCGACATCCGCCTCACGGACGCCGACACCACTGGTGGTGATCCGTTGACCGTTCTGGCGCAGGCGGTCACCGAGGTGGCGGTGACGCTGGGCCTGTCGCAGAGCGCCACGAGACCGTTGCTGACCGTCGGGCAAGAACTGTCGCGGATGCCGCTCACAGCGCTGCGGTTCGTCTTCGGCGGAATCGACTGGCCGCGGATCCAGGTACTGACCGCTGTGCTGGGCAAAGCATCCGATGCCACCATCGCAGCCCTCGAACACGAGGCCGTCGCTGCAGCGGAACGGTTGACCCCGCGGTCACTGCGACTGTGGCTGTGGCGACTGTGGCTCGCCCACGACCGGGACGAGGCCGCAGCCGCACAAGAGCGCACGGCGCGCAGTAGCCGGGCGATGCGGGTGCGCCGCGACTCCGGTGGGGCATCGGTACTCGAAGCGATCGTCACCGACCTCGAAGGCGCCGAAGTCGACGCAGTGGTGACCGAGATCGCCGCAACGGTCTGCCAGCAAGACCCCAGGTCGACGACAGCGTTACGGGTCGATGGGTTGATGGCGTTGATCCACGGCGAACACGCCCTCGAATGCCACTGCGGCCGCGGTGAGCATTGCCCGCAGGACGGGGCCGCGGACCGGCCCGATCCTCGGCGGGGTCCGCTGGTGCAGATCCTCCTCGACGCCGAAACACTGCTCGGATTACGCCAGAACCCCGCCGTACTGGCCGACGGAACCCCACTCGACCCGGAACTGGCCCGCCTCATCGCCACCGACGCCCACTGGCAAGGCCTGCTCACCGAACTCCACGACGTCCTCACCGCCCGAACACCACACACCCAGACACAAGGTGAACCGGCCAAGGCCGACCCTCCCGGCAGCACAGCATCTCCCGACGACACAGTGACTCGCGATGACACAGTGACTTCCGAAGACACGGGCCTGGGTGACACCGATACCGAGCCGGATGACACCGAGACCGTTGTTGACGAGGATCCCTCGAGAACCAGAGCAGGCGATGCCGGCAGTACAGGTGGCGAGGGTGGTTCGATCCAGCGCATCTCAGGAAAGATCCTCTCTCCTTTACGGATCCGGGTGCCGCGCCTGATCCACCGCGGCCGGATCCGCCGAGCAGGAACCGTACCCACACCCACCAGCACACCCACCAGCGGCAGAGGCAGAGGCATGCCCAACCGCACCGGTCTGCTCACTGGCAGTGGTCTGCCCGATAGCACTGGTCTGCTCAGTGACACTGTTCGTGCGCAGATCACCGCGACGCTCTTGGCAGCGATCACCGCCGACCCCACCCTCGCTGCAGGAATCCACCCCGACGGCCACGGAGGCGACACCGAACCACCACCCGGCGCCCTGACCTACCGACC
>NZ_JMEX01000008.1:1097482-1238383 GCF_000760735.1 Rhodococcoides fascians A44A
ACTCCTCCGCCGAAAACTACGACAACACAAAACCATCCAACACCTCCGCGAACGAAAGAAACCACCACCCTTCTGACGACCGAGGACGTTAGGGTGACCTGCGGAAGGCCGCCACATGCAATTGACGTCGCAGGAGGACATCAACCGTCGGGGGCTGCGAGCACGGGACCCGATGGACCGCCGGCTGACGTTGCCGACACTGTGTGCGAACGGGGCTCGTGCGACTAAAGTGTCGGGATGTGAGGAGCGCAGACATCAACCCCACATTGCCCCTCAGCATCGATTTACTCTGGGCTGCAATTGTGTTGGCGTGCTTGTCGTTGACCATCGTTGCGTGGGTGTCCATCCTGGCTCGGCGGTGAACTCGTAGTCCAGCAGTCAGTGGCCCGCGCTGTACATGTAGAGCTGCGCACTTTCATCGTCCTGCGTCAGCACAATGGTCATCGAATCCATGCCGCCGGAGGCGGGATACCGTGTGGACAGAGCTCCAGACCGGCATTCGAATCCCACGGAAGACCACTTTCCAGGGGGCACCGTCCCGCACCCGACCGGCTCCATCGGGGGAAAATTCGGATTCGCCGCCGCTACGGTCGATGCATCACCGAACGCCGCGTCCGCCTCGTATCGAGCAGACCACGCGGGCGCACCGACGAACTCCCAGAACACGAATGCCTCTGCGAATTCGAATCCCCTCGGAACAGTGAATCCATCTGCTTCCAGATAGTTTCTAATTTGATCCTCATCGACCGCCAGCTGCTCACCGGGCTCAGGAGAAGCACAGGAGGCCAGCGCTAGGCATGCAAGAGACAGCACGACGCACATCCGCCATCTCAACCGCATGAAAACCCATTCCTTCTCCGACGCCTGCGCGCACGTTCAGTAGTTGACTGCGCACGCTTCGGCGAAGCAATGACGCGTTGATTATTCAACCCGCCGGTGCGCGATACTGCATTCGAGGATTCGTCCGCGGGGTATCGCAGTCGAATGACTCGAGAATCCCCGCGCTGGTGATGATCGCGTAGGTCTCGATGTCCATTCCGAGATCGGCATCGAACGCCGGGACTGTTGCGGACAGTGCAACGATCAACCCGTGGTGGCGAGGCGGTAAATGCAGGAACACATCGATCTGCCACCCCTCCGGCACCTGAAGGACAGTCCAAGCCGTCACGACGGGATCGTTCCCGGACACAAGGTCCCGGAGCACTAGTTGCCCGAAGTCGAGAGCGAATCGTCGTTCATTCGTGTGGTTGGGCATTGTCCGATTCACTAGAGGAGAAGGCGAGCAGCAACCCGTACGACGTTGAATGCTAGGTGCCGGACCATTTGTTTGCCTACTCTTCGAAACCGATCACTTGAGCCTGTTCCGAGAACACAGTGTCGGATGGACCGCGGTGTCGCTTTCGCACCGCCGTCGACGATGAGGACCATTGATGCTCGGAACGAAACAACAACGTGCAGTGAAAGCTGCGGGATCGGCGGCTCTGGCAGTGGCAGTGCTCGTGGCATGCACATCGAACACGAGACCCGAAGGGGAGCAGGTCGTAGACGACGCTGCGCTGGATCGCTTCTACCAGCAGCAGTTGGCCTGGGGCGCCTGCGGAAGCGACTACGCGAGCACCGACGAGGAGACCAAAGCCATGGACATCGTTCCAGGGCTCGAGTGTGCGCGTCTCGAGGTGCCACTCGACTACGACGATCCAGAGAACGATATCGCCGAGATCGCGGTATCGCGCGTGCCGTCCCGAGGTGACGGACCCAGTACGCCGCTGGTGATCAATCCAGGCGGGCCGGGCGGGTCAGGCGTCGTCGGGGCGATCTTGACCGCCTTAGGGCTTGTCGAAAGCCCGATCACCGAGAATTTCGATATCGTCGGATTCGATCCGCGCGGTGTCGGCGCCTCACAACCGGCCGTGGATTGCTACAGCGACGAAGAAGCGGATGCAGGTACTGTTCCGCTCGGATCGCTGGGTACGACAGTAGAATTCACCAGCGATGACACGCAAGCGATCATGAACAAATGCGCCGAGAGGTCGGGCGGTGTCGATACCCTCGCGCACGTCGGGACCCGAGACACGGCGCGGGACATGGATGTTCTGCGAGCAGCACTCGGCCAGGACAAGTTGACCTACTTCGGTCAGAGTTATGGCTCGAGATTGGGAGCGGTCTACGCCGAACAATTTCCCGACCGCGTGCGCGCACTGCTGTTCGACGCAGCTGTCGATCCTCGCCTCGACGGCCACGAAGCAGTGCTCAGTAGTTACGGAGGGTTTCAACAAGCGTTCGACGGCTTGGCCACCGAATGCGCGGCCCGTTTCGAGTGCCCCCTGGGTAACGATCCAGCACGGGCGACCCTGAGGTTTCAGCAGCTGGTAAGGCCACTGCGTACCGAGCCTGTTCCTGCTCTGGACACGACGTTGAGCTTCGACGATGCAATCGGAAGCGTCATCTCGGGGCTCTACGCGCCGGATACGTGGCCGCTTATCGTCGACGGTCTCGCAGAACTCGCCCGAGGGCGGGGCGACGGTCTGATGCAGCTGCTCTACACCTTCGGGGGTCGCAGCGCGGCGGGCCAGTGGACCAACTTCACGGAAGCGAACTACGCGATCAACTGCATGGATCTCGATCGCCTGACGCCAACTCGAAGCGCCGAACTACGACGCTGGACGTACGACCTGGCGCCGTTCATGGATCCAGGTGTCGATGTCGCCGACGGTGCCCGCGATGCGTGTGAGCACTGGCCCGCGGAGCCGACGCTCGGCTTTCCGTACGCGCAGAACGTCGACGGACTACCTCCCACCCTGGTCATATCCACGACGCGCGACCCCTCGACCCCGCACTCCGGTGGCGTCAGCCTCGCCGATTCACTGGGAAGTTCTCTGCTCACCGTCGAGGGCGGCGCCCATGGCATCGTCGGGCAGGGCACGAATGCGTGTGTCGATGGCATAGTGTCCGATTACCTGATCAACTTGCAGGTACCCGACGAGGACGCGCGCTGCATCACGTGAGGAGGGTCGATATGGCTTGGAGTACACGTGAACTCGCGGAGCTCGCAAGCACGACCGTCAACACCATCCGTCACTACCACCGCCTGGGTTTGCTCTCGGAACCCGAGCGGTCGAGCAACGGATACAAGCAGTACCGCGCTGGGCACCTCGTGCGTGTTCTTCGGATCCGACGCTACCGCGAGCTCGGTGTTCCCCTTACACAGATCGATTCGATCGATGGGCCCGACAGCGCGCTCCAGACTCTCGACGAAGAATTGGTGGCCGCCATCGAGCAATTACAGCGCGCTCGGGAACGACTGGCGGCCACCCTGAGTGAGGGTGCCGAGTCCGACGTTCCCGCCGGATTCGGTTCTGTCGCCGACCGATTGCCTGCTCCGGACCGAGCCCTGCTGACGATAGTGGCGCAGTACTTCGACGACGATGCGTTGGACGACATTCGCGCAATGATAGAAGTCGCACAGACCGATGTGGACCGCGAATACGAGCAACTACCGGAAAGCTCGAGCGACAGCGTCCGCCAGGATCTCGCCGAGAGAATGGCGGTGCTACTCGGCCGGCACCTGGAGGACTACCCCTGGCTCCTCAACCGAGAGTCACACATCACCGCTGCACCGGACGTAGTGGACAGCGCCGTTTATCCATCGGTTGCAGATCTCTACCGTCCCGCACAACTCGACGTGCTCGTGCGGGTCGTCCACCTCACGCATGACCGGTGAGCCCATGCCCCGGTCGACGACGCGCTCCACCTTGATCACTTGGGCACCGAAATCCGCGAGCATGCGCGCCGCAGTGGGCCCGGCGATGTAGTTACCCAGCTCCAGGACTCGAAAACCATTCATTGGCAGCGTATTCGAGTCGTCAAGCGAATATTCTCCGAGCAGATGTGCCTCCGTCGAGTGGGATGAGCCGGTTTCAGTGCCGTGTGAGCAGCTCGAACATTGCATGTACTTCCGCAGCTGTCGGGGTGGGCAGGGAGCCCCGAGCGTGAACGAAGCCGATGCCCGAGTACACGAGAATGCCTGCTCGGAGCCGCGCTTCGTCCGGGTCGAATTCGAGATCGAGCAAGGAGCGCTGTACGACCTCGAAGATTCGATTGTCCAGTTCGCGCACGGCGTCGGCGATCTTGCCGTAGTTGCGAGCCCAATCCCGGACGGCCGACTCCACGGCCCACGTGCGTTGGTCGATCAACAGTTCGGCCATGATCTGCAAGCGTTGTTCGACCTCGACGGTCTCGAGCCCCTTCAATCCGCGCACCGTGTCGTTCTGGGTGTCGCACCATTTGTCCGCGATCGCTTCCATCAGCTTGTCTATGTCGGCGAAATGCCAGTAGAAGCTCCCTTTGGTGACCTCGAGGCGTTCGCACAGCTTGGTGATCTTCACACCGGACACGCCGTCGGTCGCCATCAGTTCGAACGAGGCGTCGATCCAGTCGTCGACCGACAGGCGTGTTGTCCGACGCGTCGGCTTGGTCCCGGTCTTTGCACCCGCTGCCTTCTTTGCGGGTGCACGGCGCGCTGAAGCCGACCTGGGTGTGCCTGCCATCAGAGTGAACTCCTCGCTGTCGGGGCGGCGTACGCCCTTCGATCGTACGATCCGTCGCCGTCATCCGGCGGTGAGGCCGCCGAGGGCCAGCCGACGTACGAGTGGACCGTTCGTCATGTGCAGGTGATCGGTCCGGTCCGCCGGGTCCACATCCTGGACGACGAGATTCTCGCTGCCGGGCACTGCGGCCACGAGCGGATCGGTCATGAGCCCGTCGGACAGCGAGATCACGTTGACGTACCGCACTCCCGGCGACATCCATCCAGTACGAGCAGCGTCGTGCATGTAGCCGGAATCGGCGACGATCTGACCGCATGCGGCGCAGATCGGTTCGAGCAGAGGCTTCTCCAGGGCGGCGAGAGCGTCGTAGATCCCGATGCTCCGATTGAACGCGGCCAGGCTGCCGAGGCCTGCCACATCGGTTCCGTTCCACAGCGGTCCGACGGTCACGAGCGTGCGCACGTCCTGCGCACCGGAGTGCGCAATCCACTGCTGAGCCACCAACCCGCCGGCACCGCGGGCGAGAACCTGCACTCGGTCGGCCCCGGTTCTTTCACGGATGGAGGCGACGAATGCGCCGAACTCGAGTGCCGAGTCCTCGATGCTGGTCAGACCGGCCACCGCGAGCCCAGCCTGCTGCAACAGAACCGATGCATCCGAACTGCCGTAGGTGAACGAGAACGCACACAACCCACGCCTGTCCAGGTCGTCGAGCCACCCGTCCCACTCGCGCTCCGAGGACGCGAGATCGTGCACGAGGACGGTGGGCGTCTCGCACGCCGCCGGAGAGGCGGATGCCGTCGCAGCCTCGACGTTCAGAACTGCGGCGACAGCGATCGAGATCGCAACCATTCCACGTAGTGCTCGACAGGCGTTCTCACGCAGCCTCATTGGCCTCCGATCTGCGGATTCGTCGAAATCGACTGACCACACCATACAGTGCGGTATGGTGCGTGTCACATCATCGGACCGTGCGAAAGGCTCCTCACACATGGCGCAGGACATGACCCGCCGCACCCTGTTCCGAGCGCTGGGTGTGGGCACCGCAGCAGTGGCTCTCGGCGGCGTCAGCGCCTCCCGCGCGTTCACCTCACCCGCCGGCGACACGTTCGAGAGTCCGCTGCTGTTCCACTCTCCCGACGTGACTCCGTTCCGAGATACGCTACCGACGCTGCCTACGGTGTCGGGATCCACTCTCTCGGTCGACGCGGTGTCTGCCATGCACAGATTTCATGCCGACATGCCCGAGGTCCCCGCGCTGGCATATCACTGCGGACCGAACGCGCGACCCGGCTACCTCGGGCCCATCATCGAAGCGCACGCCGACGATCCGCTGACCCTTCGATTCTCCAACACCATGACCCTGCACCCCATGGCTCAGGACATGGACACCTCGCTGCACGGTGTGACCGAGAGTTTCCGTACCTCGACCCCGATGTCGCTGCACCTTCACGGCGGCGTGACGCCACCGGACAGCGACGGCAATCCGGAGCAGCTCACGGTCCCCGGAGGAAGCATCGTTCATCACTTCCCCAACAGGCAGGAAGCGGCAACACTCTGGTATCACGATCACGCGATGGCAATCACCCGTGTCAACGTCTACGCGGGCCTGGCCGGGATGTACTTGCTCCGAGATCGGTTCGACACCGGTCGTACCGACAATCCCCTCGGACTCCCCGCCGGTGAGTTCGAGATGCCACTCGTCATGCAGGAGAAGATCTTTCGCGAAGACAGCCACCTGAGCATCCGATCGACTCGCATCGTGCCGGAGGGTTCGTGGGAAGGTGGAGCCGTCGGAGACGTCGGGCTCGTCAACGGCATGATCTGGCCGGAACTCACCGTTGCCCGAGGGCTGTACCGCTTTCGGATGATCAACGCCGCCTCGTACAGCGTGTGGAACCTCCACTTCGAGAACCACATGAAGTTCTGGGTCATCGGCAACGACGGCGGATTGCTCGACGCTCCCGTGCCCGTGACGTCGATCAGGGTCGCTCCAGGCGAGAGATACGACGTGCTCGTCGACTTCTCCGATTACGACGCGGGCCAGACGGTCGAATTGAGAAACGACGAGGCTCCGCCCTTCCAGGCGGCCGTCATCGGGGCAGTCACCATGCCGCTGTTCTGTCGTTTCCGTGTCGGTACTGCACGCGGATTCACCGGTGGGATACCGACGTCGCTGCGCGGCGGTCGAGGGCCTGCACCGATCGGACCCATCCAGCAGCCGACGAAGATTCGTACCGTCACCGTCAGCCAGCCCTACGCACTACGCAATCCACCGGCCATCATGTCGCTGAACAATCTTCGCTACAGCGACCCGGACATCGAAATGCCGCGACCCGGCACCGTCGAGCAGTGGAACATCGTCAACATCACGCCCGATCCACACCCGATTCACATCCACCTCGTCACCTTCCGGATCGTGGGTCGCACCCCACTGCGCACCGTCGATTACCAGATCGCGAATCCGCAGCCTGCCATCGGAATCAAATGGACCCCTGATCCGGAAGGCTTCCTCGGCGGACCGATGACCCCGCCTGCACCGTGGGAGGCCGGTTGGAAGGACACGGTGAGAGTCGACGGCGGGACGGTCACGCGCATCGTCGTACGTTTCCCGACGGCCGAGGAACTGGGTTTCGACCCCGACGCCACCTTCCCCCGACCGGCCGCTGCCGCACAGCCGAGCACCGATCACGACAACCATCACGACCCCATGCACGAGGTCCACAACGGAATCGACCATTCCGGGGAATCCGCCGGTGACCTTCAAGGCTACGTCTGGCACTGTCATCTCCTCGACCACGAGGACCACGACATGATGCTCAAGTACCGGATAGTGCCGTGACGCAGGCTCTTCGGAGCGCTGCCCGCGCTACCGTCGCTGCGACGTCCTCGGTCGGCGAGTTCTACGGCTTGGCCCTGGACACCGCAGTAGCTCTGGGCCGCAGAGACTTTCAGTGGCGCGAATTCGTGGACCAGAGCTGGTTCATCGCTCGGGTGTCACTACTGCCCACGATCCTGATGTCCATTCCGTTCACAGTCCTGGTTGTGTTCACCCTCAACTCGTTGCTCTCCGAACTCGGGGCAAGCGACCTCAGCGGTGCGGGAGCGGGCCTGGGCGCGGTGACCCAGATCGGACCCCTGGTGACCGTCCTGGTCGTCGCGGGCGCTGCGGCGACCGCGATCGCCGCCGACCTCGGTTCACGCACCATCCGCGAGGAAGTCGCGGCGATGGAAGTTCTCGGTATCGACCCCGTTCATCGGCTCGTGGTCCCCCGCGTCGTTGCCTGCACTCTGATCGCTACATTGCTGAACGGTGCCGTCTGCACCATCGGCCTCGTCGGCGGCTTCTTCTTCTCGGTGTACCTACAGGACGTCACGCCCGGTGCGTACGTATCCGGCATCACCCTGCTCGTCGGTCTCCCGGAACTGGTCCTGTCCGAGATCAAGGCGGCCCTGTTCGGCTTGTTGGCCGCGCTGATCGCTTGCTACCGCGGATTGTCGGTCGTCGGCGGGCCGAGGAGCGTCGGCGAGGCGGTCAACGAAACCGTCGTGTTCTCCTTCGTCGCACTGTTTCTCGTCAATCTCGCACTGACATCCGTCGGCCTCGCTCTGAGTGACCGGTGACAAGCGATGGGCTTCGATATGTCGATCCGAGTGAGTAACCGTGTGCGCGGTGTCGTTCGCGGGATCGACGACGTCGGCGAGTTGGCACTGTTCTTCGGACGCGCCCTCGCGTCGACGGGCAAGGCCGCGCGCGACTACCGCGCCGAGACACTCCGTGTACTTGCCGAGATCAGCCTCGGCACAGGGGCTCTCGCGGCAGTCGGCGGAAGCATCGTCGTACTGGGATTCCTCACTCTCTTCGCCGGTGCCACCGTTGCCGTCCAGGGATTCGATTCACTGGGAAACATCGGAGTCGACGCGCTCACCGGATTCCTCGCCGCATACGTCAACGTGCGAGTCGTGGCTCCGATCACGGCAGGCGTCGGCCTTGCCGCAACGATCGGCGCGGGTACCACCGCCCAGTTGGGCGCGATGCGTATCAGCGAAGAGATCGACGCGCTCGAAGTGATGGCTATCAAATCGGTTCCGTACCTGGTCGGAACTCGTGTGCTCGCCGGCATGATCGCAGTCCTGCCCCTGTACTCCCTGTCTCTCATCACCTCCTTTCTGGCGAGCCGCATAGCCACCGTGGTCGTTCTCGGCCAATCGGGTGGCGTCTACGATCACTACTTCTCCACGTTCCTCGTCCCCTCGGACGTGCTGTGGTCCTTCCTTCAAGTGTTCGTGATGGCCACCGCGGTGATGCTGATTCACACCTACTACGGCTACACCGCATCGGGTGGGCCGGCGGGAGTCGGGACCGCAACCGGTCGCGCTGTTCGACTCTCGCTCATCACCGTCGTCATGGTCACGTTGATGATTTCACTTGCCCTCTACGGCAATTCCCGATCAGTGCACTTGGCGGGATGAGATGTCCGACGTGAACAGCACCGGATCCGGCGCACCCCGCCTGGCGGCTGTGGTTCTGGCGACCACGATCGCCGTCGCAGTCGCCGCCACCTACCTCGCCTTCACCGGTGCCGCGCAGGACGCCGTCGATCCACCGACGCGGGTGACACTGAGATCCGACCGTAGCGGTCTCGTCATGCAAGCAGGTGCCCTGGTGAAGATGCACGGGGTGGAAGTGGGGACCGTCGACATCGTCGATCGGGACGCAGAAGGTGCCGTCGTCCAACTGCGATTGAACAGCGATGCAGCACAATCGATACCCGAGAACGTGGAAGCGAACATCGCCGCCACCACGATCTTCGGTTCGAAGTTCGTCACACTCACCGAACCGGCCGATCCGTCGACGACGCCGATTGCCTCCGGCGCTGTCATCGACTCATCCTCGGTGACCGTGGAGGTCAACACCGTTTTCGAATCGCTCACCCAGGTTCTGTCGGCAGTAGAACCGGACAAGCTCAACGCCACCCTCACGACGTTGGCCACGGCACTCGGTGGGCGCGGCGGCGACCTGGGACGGAGCCTGGACGACACGAACGCACTCCTCGCTGCCGTCGAACCTCGAATTCCGACCCTGCAACGCGATATCGACTCCGGATCGACCGTGAGCGACACCGCCGCAGTTGCGGCACCGGATGTAATGACCGATCTGCGCAACCTGACGACCACCGGGCGCACTCTCGTCGACGAGGCCGACGCTCTCGACGCCGTTCTGCTCGGGGTCATCGGGATGGCCGATGTAGGCAACCGAGTCCTGACGGACAATGCCGGAGGAATCTCGAGCACCGTGCTCGAACTGAAGCCGACAACCGAACTGCTGGAGGAATACTCACCCCAGTTCACCTGCTTCCTGCAGGGCGCGGACCGAGCCCGGGTGGGGGCAGAGGAGGTGTCCGGCGGAAACGGACGCACCATGCTGCTCAACAGCACCGTATTGTTCGGAATCCCGCCCTACAGGCCCGAGTCGGATCTCCCGCGCGTTGCCGCGTCGGGTGGCCCGCGATGCGGCGCACTGCCCATCGTGCCCGACGACGCCGTGCCGACCCCGTACGTGGTTGCCGACACCGGATCGAACCCGTTCCGTGCCGGCAACACCGGCCCGGTTGTCTCGCCGGGTTCGATACTGGATTTTCTGCCCGGCGGGCTCGCTGCACCGGGTGGCACCCGATGAACCGCACATCGAGCACGATCAAGCTGGTCGTTTTCGTGGTCGTGATGACCGCGGTCCTCGCATGCCTGGTCGTGGTATTCGGACAGGTCCGGTTCGAGTCGACCACATCCTTCCGCGCCGTCTTCACCAGCGCGTCGGGTCTGCGCAGCGGTGACTTCGTACGGGTGGCAGGGGTGGAAGTCGGAAAGGTCTCGGAAGTAGCCATCGTGGACAACCACCACGCGGAGGTCGGCATCGACGTGGGGCCCGGTTACGTGGTCACCTCGTCGACCACTGCCACCGTCCGGTACCAGAATCTCGTCGGCGACCGCTATCTCGAACTGGCCGACGGCGCCGGTGAGGCCGAACCTCTGGGCGACAACTCGACGATCCCCCTCGAAAGAACCTCACCCGCTCTGGATCTGGACCAACTCATCGGAAGCTTCGAGCCCCTGTTCGAGTCCGTCGATCCGTCCAAGGTCAACGATCTGACCGCCGAACTCGTCGCTGCTCTCCAGGGACAGGGCGGTTCGATCGCATCCCTGCTCGCCCACACCGCCACGTTGACCACCACACTCGCCGATCGAGACGAGGTGATCGGACGGGTGATCACCAACCTGGACACCACGCTGACAACGTTGACCGACCAGAAGGATGTCGTGTCGACCGCACTCGATCGGGCACAGAACTTGGCAACCGGCCTCGCTGCCGACAGCGCGGCATGGGGTACCGCCCTGACGGAGATCGATTCGTCTGCGACAACCGTGGCCGACTTGCTGACCGTGGCCAGACCGCCCTTGCAGTCGACACTCGACGAACTCGATCGAACTGCTGTGCAACTGGATTCGCAGAAGGACAGCATCGGGAGCATCGTCTCGCGCCTCCCCGACACCTACGCCGCGCTCAGCCGACTCGGTGCCTACGGCAACTTCTTCAACTACTACCTCTGCGGCATCAAGCTGAAGATCGACACTCCCGACGGCGGCGGCCTCACCACGCCGCTGATCGGACAGGAGACGGGAAGGTGCGCACCACGATGAATCAGCGTGTACGCGAGCGCAACACCGTGCGGCTCGGCATAGTCGGCACCGTCCTCGCGGTACTGGTGACAGTGGTGGCGACGAACGTGTCATCCTTGCCGATTCTGTCGGCGAGCGCTGCCTACAGCGGCGTGTTCCGAGACACCGGCGGACTCGCGACCGGAGCCGATGTCGAAGTGGCAGGAATCGTCGTCGGCGAGGTCACCGATATCGAGATCGATGCGGACACAGTGGTCATCGCATTCACCGTAGGCGGCGGGGTCGAACTCCACGACGATGCACGCCTGGCCATACCGACACAGACTGTGCTGGGCACGAAGAATCTGAGTGTCGATCCCGGTGCCGGTGGACGGCTGAGCCCAGGCTCTCGGATCGGACTGGATCACACATCCAGTCCTTACCAGTTGACCGATGCGCTGGGTGACCTTACCGACGACGTCACCGAACTCGACACCGACGGACTGACCGACGCCATGCGCGTGAGCACCGAGGTGCTCGAGCAGACCCCCGCGGATCTCGCTGCGGCAGTGGACGGAGTGGGCCGACTCTCCCAGAGCATCGCCTCGCGCGACGGCTCTCTGCGGTCCTTGCTGTCAGCGGCGGAACAGGTCACCGGAGTACTCGCCACCCGGAGTGAACAGATCGGCATCCTCGTCACCGACGCGAACACCATTCTGAGCGAACTCGACCGTCGGCGAGCCGTCGTGGATCGATTGTTCGACAGCGTCACCGAGCTCGCCCGGCACTTGAGTGGGCTGGTCGCGGACAACGAGGCGCAACTGGGATCGACGCTGGCATCGCTGGATTCGGTACTCGAGGTGCTGGAGCAGAACAGAGCCGATATCGGCACGGCCATCGAGAATCTGGGCCCGTACATCACTCAACTCGGCGAGGCGGTGTCGAGCGGACCGTTCTTCAACTCGTACATTCAGAACCTGATCCCTGGCCAGATCATTTCACCGTTCATCCGTGCCGCCCTCGGACTCGGCCCCGCCCCCGGTGAATCCGCCAGTGTCAACCCACTGTCCGCCATCGACGGAGCACCCCGATGACGGCCAGGCGATGGCAACTCGCGGCCATCGGGATCGGTCTGGCGATTCTGGCCGCGGTGTCCTACACCGTCGTCCCTGCACTGAACACCACGACCATCATCGCCCAGTTCCCCAGTACCACAGGACTGTACGTCGGCGACGACGTGAAAGTCATGGGTGTCGACGTCGGAACCGTCGGCTCGATCGAACCACGAGGTGACCACTCCGACGTCGAGCTACAGATCGACTCGTCCTACTCGGTGCCGGCCGACGCCCTGGCGGTCATCGTCTCGCACAGTCTTGTCGCCAGTCGCTTCGTACAGCTCACTCCGCCCTACACCGGGGGCTCGACGATGGTCGACGGGCAGCACATCCCGATGTCGCGCACCGCGGTACCGGTCGAGTGGGACCAGATCAAAGCTCAACTGTCTCGATTGGCGGACGCGGTGGGAACCGCTGCGCCCGACGGCCGAGCACCTCTCGGAGCCCTCGTCAACGCCGCCGATGCCAACCTCAGGGGGCAGGGGCAGAACCTCGGAGCGACCGTCGCTCAACTCTCGGACGCGTTGAAGACGTTGTCCGACGGTCGAACCGACTTGTTCGCCGTCGTACGCAACCTGCAGGTGTTCGTGTCCGCACTGTCCGCAAGTGGGCAACAGATCGTGAACTTCAACGACTCGATGGCATCGATCACCGCTGTCCTGGACGACAACTCCGAGCAGATCGGCACCGCGTTGACGTCTCTGGACCTCGCCGTCGGCGATGTGCAGAGGTTCGTCGCCGACAATCGCGACGGTCTGGACGACACACTCCGCAGCCTGCAGACCGTCGTGGGCGAACTCGCCTCGCAGCGTGACGGACTCGCCCAGATCCTCCATGTGGCGCCAACCGCGTTGTCGAATCTGAACAACATCTACCAGCCCGCACACAACGCGATAGTTTCCGCGCTCGCGCCCAACAACTTCGCGAATCCGATGGACTTCATCTGCTCGGCCATCGCCGCAGCCGAGGATGTCGGTGCTCAGGAAGGAGCGAACCTGTGCGTGCAGTACCTCGGTCCCCTGCTGAAGACGCTGGCGTTCGACTACCTTCCTCTGTCCACCAACCCGATTCACGGTGTCGGCGCACTGCCGGATCAGCTGGTCTACAGCGAACCCGACCTGGAACCGGCCACCCCCGCGCCGACGTCGGCACCGTCGCCGTCGTCGCTGACGGATCTGTTACTTCCCGGAGGTGATCGATGACGACACGACGAATCGGGCCTCGGCAGGCAGTGGTGCTCGCACTCGCGCTGCTGACGTCCGGCTGCGGCTGGCAGGGCCTCAATTCACTTCCGCTCCCCGGCACCGCAGGAGAAGGGGAAGGAGCGTATTAGGTGACCATCGAGATGCCGGACGTGTCCACCATCGATCGCAATTCGCGAGTGCTCGCGTCCGACGTCACCGTGGGCCGCGTCGCGGACATCGAGCTCGACGACGGCCACGCCGTCGTCACCGTTCACCTCGACCAGAGCGTCGACCTGCCGGCGAACGCCGTCGCAGCGGTCGGTCAGACCAGCCTTCTCGGATCGACGCACATCGAACTGTCGCCACCCGTTGCCGAAGCACCGACCGGCCGGCTCGCCGACGGCGATGTCATCCCACTGGATCGCGCCGGTGCGTATCCCACCACCGAGCAGACCCTGTCGTCGCTGTCGCTCGTACTGAACGGCGGTGGACTCCCCCAACTGGGCGACATCGTGAACGAACTGGATGCCGCGATCGGCGGACGACCGGAATCGGTGCGGTCCGTGATCGATCGGCTGAACGCTCTCCTCGGCGGACTCGTCGAACAGCAGGCGAACATCGAGCGGACGATAGACAACCTCGATCGATTCGCCGCCGACGTCGCCGATCAGAACCAGGTGCTCGCCGACGCCGTGACCACGCTCGGCCCCGCGCTGACCGTACTGTCGAACAGCCGGCAGGACTTGACCGCCGCACTCACCTCGTTGGGCCGACTGGGTACCACGGCCGAGAAGATCGTCGACGACACCGGAGGCGATCTGGTGGCCGAGCTGCAGGAGTTGCGTCCTGTGCTTGCCTCACTGGCAGATTCCGGGACGTCCCTGACGGACGCCTTCCGTTACCTGCTCACCTACCCGTTCCCGATCGACACTTATCAGAACGCGGTACGCGGTGACTACGCCAACGGCGAGGTGACTCTCGATCTTCGGCTCGACACTCTCGACAACGCCTTGTTTCTCGGCACACCGCTCGAAGGCGCACTCGGGTCGTTCGCACCCACTCCGTCGCCGACGATTCCGTCGACCACCGACCTCCTCATCCCACCGGCAGGCAACCCATGACGTCGAAGACAACGCTCCATCGCAAGCTCTGGATCATCCTGGCCGTCGGCGTCGTCTCCACCGCCACCACGGCAACCTATTTCGCCCGCGTGCCGGAGCAGGTCGGTATCGGCCGCTACCGAGTCGCTGTCGAGCTCGCCGACGGCGCCGGCCTCTACACCGGTGCGAACGTGACCTATCGCGGTTCCGAGATAGGACGGGTCGTCGAGCTCACAACCCTCGGTACCGGCGCGCGAGCGGTGGTGTCCCTGGAATCCGATGTCGACGTTCCCGCAGACACGACGGCCGAGGTGCACTCGATGTCCGCAATCGGAGAGCAGTACATCGACATGGTGCCGAGCTCCGACGAGGGCCCGTACCTGTCCGACGGCGCGGTGATCTCGAAGGACCGAACCTCCGTTCCCGAGCAGGTGGGCCCGACGATCGATCTCCTGCAGTCTGCGCTGGCATCCATCGGCTCGGACAACCTACGCAGCGTGCTCGACGAAAGCGCTGCCGCACTGGGAAACAACGGAGCGAACGTATCCCAGCTACTCGATTCGCTTCGAACTCTCACCGCCGACGCGAACGCCGACACATCGTCGATCATCGCGCTCATCGACGAAGCCGACCCCCTCCTGACAGCAACCGCCGCGAGCAGTGAGTCGATCAAGGCCTGGGCAGCGTCGCTCACCGGAGTCACGGGGACGCTCCGCGACCACGATGGGTCGGTGCGCGCCCTCGTGGACAAGGGCACGCCGATGGCAACGGAGGTGACCGCCCTGTTTCACCAGTTGCAGCCGACTCTTCCACTTCTGCTGGAGAACCTGACCACCGTGGAACAGGTTGCGGCGGTGTACAACCCTTCGATCGAGCAGATTCTGGTGCTGTATCCGCCGCTCATCGCAGCGACCCAGGGAACGGGGATGCTGAATTCCCAGTCGGGAGAGCCCGGTCAGAACACCTTCTTCGCCGCCCAGGTGAACGACCCGCCTCCGTGCACCACCGGATTCCTGCCTGCGTCCGAACGCCGATCACCCACCGAGGTAGATACGATTCCGACCCCGAAGGGCCTGTACTGCAGGATCGATCCAGCCGACCCCACCGCGGTCCGCGGCGCGCGAAACCTCCCGTGCATGGAGTTCCCGGGACGACGCGCAGCCACGGTGGAACTGTGTCGAGACCCGGTGGCGTCCACCGGAGACTACGACCCGACCGACGGTTCCTACATCGCCGGGGACGGACGCCGGTATGTCGACGGTGGACTCGACGCCCTGCCCGAGACACTGGACGGGCTGCTCGTCCCGGACGGAGAATGACCGCCCGTCAGATCGGATCCAGCTTCGAGATCAACCATCGGCCGTCGACCTGATCGAGTTCGATCCGAAGGCTGCTCGACGCCGCCTTCGGATCGGGAGCGTCGGTCGAGGTGATGTTCTGGTTCACGAAGACCAGTGCAACGGCGGAATCCTCCGACGAGGACACGATCGAGCTCGCCGAGACCGTTGCGCTGGAGATGATTCCGCGTTCCTTGGCCGCAGGAGCGATCGATTCTGCACCGAACGCACTGTAATAGCTCAGGAAATCTCCGGTGAGGAACGACGCTGCATGCTCGATATCGGCGTCCACCGAATCCGCCCTGTAGGACAGCACGGCGACGGCACCGTCGTCGGCCGCGTCACCGATCGCCGAGCGTGACTGGGACAGTTGCTCGTCCGTACGGGTCTGCGCGTACAGGGAGGCGGTCGACGCCCCCGCACCGACGAGTACCAGCGACAGGCCCACTGCGAATGCTCGACGACCGATCATGGCACGAACTCCACATCGGAGACCAGAATCGTCCCGTCCTCGTTGTCGAGCGTGATTCGAAGCCGCCATACTCGCGGTTCCTCCTGCGCCCCGGAAGAATTGGTGACGCTGGAGGTCGCCGCCACGAGGACACTCGCGGCACTGTCGTCGGAGTTCTCGATACCCGCTTCGGTGATCGATCCCGTCGCCCGAACATCGGCCTGCTCCACCACCGAGACGAAATCGTCCGAGCGTTCGGCGAACTGGTCACGAAACGTTCCTGTCGACCGGTCGAGCACCCGCGCGACATCGTCGTCGACAGTGGCGGCCGAGATGGTCGTCAAGTCGAGCACACTCTGTCGTGCGGCCTGCAGATAGCGCTGCTCGAGGTCGTGCGCGGACTCGAACGCGCGATGCTGGTGAAGCAGCACTCCAGCCGTTGCGCCGAGCGCCACCACGGCGAGCACCGCAGCCCCCACCGCCCCACGACGCACCTGCCTCGCGGGCTTCGACGAGGCAGATTCGAGCTCGCTCGGTTCCCGCTCCGGAGTGTCCTCATTCTCCTCGGATGCACTGTCCAGCACTGTTTCTCGCTGACTCACATCGTCACCTTTCCGGTCCGCAGAAATCCGACCGTACTACACAGTATGGAGACTCCGCAGCCGAATGCGCGAGAAAAACCACCCTTGTCCATACCTCGAAGTATGGTACGTTTCTGTGACTCGGATCGCATTCGTCCTAGGAGGCGGACCCAGACGTGATCGTCGACAATTTCCAGAGAATTCAGTACGAACCAGCTCGGGACGGCCGAGTGGAGATGCACTCGGGTCTATCGCGGCATTACCCCACCCTGCATGCCAATTTCGTTGCGCCGCAGGGCCACGATCGCAGCGTGGGGATCCTGCTCGCACATCCCACCTCGGACTTCCTGTCACACTTTCTTCTCCGTGGCTTCGCCGAGGCCGGCATGCCCATCATGGGACTCAACACGCGATACACCTCCAACGAGCCGGCACTACTGATGGAACGCGCCATCGCCGACCTCGGATCCGGAGTCCGGTGGATGAAGGACGAACTCGGATTCGACAAGGTGATCCTTCTCGGCTTCAGCGGCGGTGGTTCGCTGTCCACCTACTACCAAGAGCAAGCGGAGACGCAGACCGTCGAGGTCGACGGTCCCCCTCTCGTCCCGGCCGATGGACTGATGCTCGTCGGGGCCCATTCCGGACGTGCGAGGGTCCTCAGGCACTGGATCGACGCCTCGGTCACCGACGAATCGGATCCGTTCTCCACCGACCCCGCACTCGACCTGTACGACCCTTCTCGCACCGTCCCCCTGAATCGGGACTGGGTCGAGCAGTATCGCGCGGCTCAGCTCGACCGCATCAGAAGGATCGACGACTGGGCGATTCGTGAGCTCGACACACTGTCCGCACGAGGCGCTTCGGATCACGCGTTCGTGGTGCACCGCACCGTCGCCGACCCTCGGTTCGTCGACCTCACGCTCGATCCCAGCGACAGAGAGCTGGGAAGCATGTACGGAGATCCGCAACGTGCCAACACCGCCGCAGGCGGGCTCGCCCGATTCGTGTCGGTGCGGAGTTGGCTCAGCACATGGAGTTCGGATCACACCGGGGCGGACGCGCTGAAGAATCTACCGAGGATCCACGCACCGACCCTCATCGTCTCGCTGCTCGGCGACCAAGCTGCCTTCGCCGACGACGCCCGAGCGATGCACGATGTCAGTCCTGATTCCACCTTGGTCGAACTGCCCGAACTCAATCACTATCTCGTCGATCAGCCGCACGGAATCGGCACCGTCACCGGCGAGTGCGGCGCCTGGATGGAGAAGAACGTATGACGCTCACCCAGAACTCGATGCGAGTCCCGACCGCCTTCACGTATTGGGAACATCGCCGCAACCCTCGAATCGCTCGACTCGAGTCGGCCGCGAGGCACGTGTTCGGCACGTCGATCTTTCCGAGTGACGATGTTGCCGCCGAGTTCTGCGACAGCCTGTTTCGCGGAGACACGGTCGCCGAGAACTTCGTCGACGACGTGTTCGCAGCCGATCCGAAGGGTGGCCGAGCACTACTCGAACGCGCCCTGACGGAAGGTATCGACGCGCTCGACGACGTGCCGGCCAGCATGCGGGTGCTCTTCGACGAGTTCGAGACGCTGCCGGACTGGGTGCGGCCCGAGCTCGTCGAACAGGGCGCCGCCATCTGGCGCCGCTGGGGAACGATGTTGTTCGCCGTCGCAGGCGGAATCACTCTGGAGATGTACACCGAGGCCGCCGTCGCGACCCCGCTGTCTCTCGCCGGCGGGTACGCGGGCGACAACGCCCTGCGGCGCTTTCTGGAAACGTGCCAGTTCTGGGTCGATACCTCGGAGCCGGGAGCGTTGCTGCGCATCGGCTCGGCCGGCCGCGCCACCGCGATGAAGGTACGAGTGATGCACGTTGCTGTCCGACGCCGCATCGACGGCCACCCGGAATGGGACACCGAGAAGTGGGGATACCCGATCAGCCAGGGTTATCAGATGTTGACGTTGCTGGGTGGCAGCACCGTGCCTGCGTTGGCGCTCCGACTGGTTGGACTGCAGACCACACCGACCGAGATTCGCGCACTGCTGCACTTCCAGAAGTTCATGGGCCATCTCCTCGGTGTCGATGTGCGCAACTTCCCGACGACCATTGCGGACTCCCTCCGCATGACGGCCATGGTCTCGGCAGCACGGAGCTACGACGCGGGGGTGCACGGCAAGGAACTCATCGAGTCCTTTCCCGCCAGCTTCGCGCCCAGACCGCACCAGAAAGGACTCGCGCGAATGCGCGCTCGATACAACTACGGAATCTACGGCGCGTACACCACGCTGTTCATGGGCCCGGCGACACGTGCGAAGTACGACATGCCCTCTGCGTTTCCGTGGATTCTGATCGTGATCGCCCGGTTCCCCCTCATCACAGTCCTCGAGCTCGTCCGGCGGACTGTTCCGAGAGCGGGACGCCGGATGGAACACATCGCCGATCGACATCGGCGCAGTTGGCTCCGCGCCCAGATGGACGGGCGAGAAGCCGAGTTCGACGCACAGGGAGCGTTGCGACGATGACCGAGACCCTGAAATACAGCACGGGATTCGGGAACGAACATCAGTCCGAGGCGATCCCCGGCGCCTTGCCCTGGGGGCAGAATTCTCCGCAGCGAGCACCCTACGGCCTCTACGCCGAGCAACTCTCCGGTACGGCGTTCACCGAACCGCGGGAGATCAACAGACGCACGTGGGTGTACCGAATCCACCCGTCCGCGCGTCATCCGAGATTCGAGCGCATCGACAACGGCCTCTTCCGTTCGGCTCCGCTCACCGACGGGGTACTCGATGTCAATCGATTGCGGTGGAATCCGTTCGACGCTCCGTGGCCCGATGCTGATTTCCTCGACGGTGTCCACACCATCGCTGCGAACGGCAATGTACTGGAGCGCAACGGTATCGCGGTACACATGTATCACGCGACGAGGTCGATGACCGACAGGTACTTCGCCGACCTCGACGGTGAGCTACTGGTGGTTCCGCAGTCGGGTGGCCTCCGGCTGCACACCGAACTCGGACTCCTGGACGTCGTACCCGGCGAGATCGCCGTGATCGCCCGTGCGGTGAAGTTTCGGGTGTCGTTACACGATGATTCCGCCGCCGGATACATCTGCGAGAACTACGGCGCCTATTTCGCGTTGCCCGAACTCGGCCCGATCGGGTCGAACGGACTCGCCCACGCACGGGACTTCTCGTATCCCATTGCTGCCTACGAAGATCGCACTGACGAGGTGCAGGTGATCCAGAAGTTCGGTGGGCAGCTCTGGGCAGCAGAATACGATCACTCGCCCTTGGATGTGGTGGCGTGGCACGGTACACACAGCGCGTACAAGTACGACACGAACCGTTTCAACACGATGGGCACCGTCGGGTGGGACCATCCCGACCCGTCCATCTTCACCGTACTCACCTCTCCATCGGAGCGACCCGGCCAAGCCAATGTCGACTTCGCCATCTTCCCGCCACGGTGGAACGTTGCCGAGCATTCGTTCCGACCACCCCACTTCCACCGCAACATCATGACCGAGTTCATGGGGCTTGTTCGCGGACAACATGATTCCAAGGCGGAAGGGTTCGTCCCCGGCGGGGCGAGCCTGCACAACATGTGGGGCGCCCACGGTCCCGATCTCGAGACCTTCGACACCGCGTCGAGTGCGGATCTGGTACCGCAGAAGTTGGAGAACTCGTTGGCGTTCATGTTCGAGACACGACTCCCGTTGATCACGACGGACTTCGCCTACAACGCGAAACACCGTCAGCCGGACTACGACTCCTCGTGGAGCGGCTTGCAACGACATTTCGATTCGCAGGATTCCGCAGCCACAGGAGAGTCACGATGACCACGGCCGACATCACACGACCCGAATTCGATCTACCGGAGCCGCTGCTCCGCATCGGTGGAGCCCGTGTCGGGGCCGCCGACGGTGCGACGTACACCTCGACCGATCCTGCTACCGGTGAGGTGGTCGCAGAGATCGCCGCGGCCGGCCAGGACGACGTCGATGCGGCCGTCCGCTCGGCACGCGAACAGTTCGAGCACGGCGAGTGGTCCCGCACCAGCGGCGCAGAACGAGGAAAGGCCCTCACCCGGTTGGCAGCACTGATCGACGCCGACGCCGAGACTCTCGCGGCTCTCGAAGCTGTCGAGATGGGCAAGCTGTACCGCGACTCCGCCGGCGGCGACATTCCCTGCGCGGCCGAAGCGTTCCGGCACTTCGCGGGGTGGGCCGACAAGATCTCCGGTTCGGCGATGTCCTTGCCGAACTTCGGCCCGCAGCAACGATTCGGCTACACGGTGCGTCAACCTCTCGGTGTCGTCGCGGCGATCACCCCGTGGAACAACCCGGCCCTGATCGCAGCCTGGAAGCTCGCCCCCGCCCTCGCCGCGGGAAACACCGTCGTGGTCAAGCCCGCCGAGGACGCGTCGCTGTCGACGCTGCGATTGGCCGAGCTCGCCACCGAAGCCGGTATTCCCGACGGAGTGCTCAACGTGGTCACCGGCCTCGGTCCGGTTGCGGGGGCTGCCCTGGCAGGTCATGGCGGCGTCGACAAGGTCTCCTTCACCGGAAGTCCCGCTGTCGGCCAGTCGATTCGGAGCTTTGCGGGCGAGAGCTTCCGAAAACTCGTTCTCGAGCTCGGCGGAAAAGCACCACAGCTGATCTTCGAGGACGCGGATCTGGAGGCTGCGATGCCCTGGATCTCGATGGGGAACTTCTACCACCAGGGACAGGTGTGTGCCGCTGGGACGCGAGTCCTGGCGCACGAGTCGGTCATCGACCAGGTCGTCGACGGACTCGTCGCCGCAGCCGAGAGCGCTGTGGTCGGAGATCCTTTCGACGACCGGTCCACGATGGGGACCATCGTCAACGCGAAGCAACTCGACCGCATAAACGGGTACATCGATTCCGGCATATCCGAGGGCGCACAGTTGATCTGCGGCGGCAAACGTGAGCGTGGTGTCGGTTTCTACGCACAACCCACCGTGTTCCGCGGTACCAACGAACTCACCATCGCCCGCGACGAGATCTTCGGGCCCGTCGCCACGGTGATCGGATTCCGCACCACCGAGGAAGCCGTCCGAATAGCCAACGACACGCGTTACGGCCTCAACGCGATGGTTTACTCGCAGAACATCTCTCGCGTCCACTCCGTAGTCGAGAAGCTTCGTGTGGGCACGGTGTGGGTCAACGGATGGGGTGTTCCGGACCCAGCGTTGCCCTGGGGTGGCCGGGCAGGAAGCGGTATCGGACGCGAACTGGGCCGATCCGGACTCGACGGGGACACCGAGGAAAAGACCGTCCACATCGGCTTCGACGGCATCTGATGCCGAACTTCACCGCACGAAACGGAGATGAACAGATGACAGCTCCCGAGATCGTCGAAACCTGGAACGGGCCCGGCAGAGCCGACGCCGCCCTCACCACGGTTCAACCGAGACACAACGGCGCGCATCCGGTGCCCGGGAGCCGAACGGGTTTCGAGCACTGGTACTTCGACGCGCACCTCGACGACGGACACACCATCATCGGCTTCCTGAACCTCCGGCGACCCGAGGAGCCGGCATTGGTCGCCAAACCCAGCGTCGAGATCTTGATCTACGCGCCCGACGGTACCCGCCGTCAGATCTTCACGCGATACTCCAAGAAGCAGGCCTCGGCATCCATTGCTCGATGCGACGTGAGAGTGGGACCCAATCACGCCTGGGCCGAATTCCCACCGGACGGTCTACCGATACATCATCTGTCGCTGTCCGAAGAGGACGTGACGTTCGATCTGCGGTTCCACAACGAGCTGCCCAGCTGGATGCCGGGCGAAGGCGAGACCCTCTTCGGTGGAACCGATGTGTTCGGTTGGGTTGTCGCTGCTCCCCGTGCACGTGTCGAGGGGTCGATCACGATCGGAGCAGAGACGAAGACCGTCACCGGACGGGGGTACGCCGACCACAATTGGGGCGCAGGCGACATGAAGAGCGTCATCGATCGGTGGCACTGGGGGCGCCTGTACGACGACGACTACTCCTTGCTCTACGCACTGGTCAAAACGAAGGAGCGACTCGGAGCGCACGAGAGCCGACCGCTGATGCTGGCGTACAAGGGCGAGGTGATTCTCAGCTCCGGTGAAGCAGAGGTCTCGGAAGGGCCGATGAAGTACAACGCCGTCGCGAACCGCGCCTATCCGGAGTGGCTTCGGATCGAGATCCCCGGCGTGGTGAAGCTGATACTGACCGTCGACACGGTAGTTCATGCACACGATCTGCTGAGCGACGTACCCGTGGCCGGCCACAAAGCCGTCCGGCCGCTGCTGTATCGACTCGTCGGACACCCGGGATACTTCCGGTTCGATTCGACCTTCGAGCTCACCGTCACCCGGAACGGTACAACCGAAGTCCGGACGGGGAGGACATTGCACGAGCTCGTTGCGCTGAACTGATCGCCTCGCGTCACATGTGGCCGGAGATCGAATCGATGATGTCCGGCAGGGACATCGGCCGTCCGAGGTGGTAGCCCTGGGCCAGCTCGGCTCCGGACGCCGCTGCGACAGCCGACAACCTCGTGTCCCCCACCCCCTCGATGACCGCCGTGGTCTCCAGAGCGTGTGCGAGCCCCACCGCCGCTTCGAGTATGCGTTCTCCACGTGCGTCTTCGGCAGCGCGTTCGGTCAGCGAACGGTCGATTTTGATGATTCCCGGTTTCAGTTGGCCGAGCAGCTCCAAATTGGAGTAACCGGTACCGAAGTCGTCGATACTGATCGTTGCGCCCAGTCTCTGCAGAAGAGTGAGAACACCGAACGCGCGGTCACCGGGCGTGAGTGTGATCTGTTCCGTGACTTCGACGACGATTTTGTCGAAACCACCGGCCGGACGCCACGCCAGAAGTCTGTCCATCAGGTCGCGTTCACGCAGTTCGGTGGCTGACATGTTCACCGCTACGCGTGGATGGTCCGCACCGAACCGTGTGTGCAGTGTGTCGACGTCCTCGATGAGGCAGTCCAGTACGAGATGGCCGAGGGCGCGGAGTTGGCCGGTGTCGGCGGCGATGTCGATGAATTCGCTGGCACTGATCAGCTCGCCGTCTCGTCTCCACCGAACAAGAGCTTCGATCATCGCTGTATCGCCCGTCGCGATCGAACGAATCGGTTGGTAATACAGCTCGAAGTCGCGGGATCTCACTGCCGCTGAGAGCTGGTGGCGCACAGTTGCACGCGCGTCGGCATCGCGGTCCATCTCAGTAGTGAAGTAGATGTGTTGGTCGCGGCCGTTCTGCTTCGCGGAATACATCGCGACGTCTGCGTTGTGGAGCAACTCGTCAGCTGTGTTGCCGTCGGTCGGTTGTACGGCTATTCCGATGGACGCCGACACGAAGGCGTGGGAGTCGTCGACGACGATCGGCTCGCGTACGACGTTCAATATTCGGTGAACCAGGCTGTCGAGAGCATCGAGATCGTCTGCGCGACTGACGAGTATTGCGAACTCGTCACCCCCGAACCTGCCGATCAGGTTGTCCTTGCGCACTGCACCTTTCAAACGGTGTGCGACGACGCCGAGAACCAGATCACCGTTCCGGTGACCCAACCTGTCGTTGACTTCCTTGAATCCGTCGAGGTCGATCCACAGAACCGCCGATGGTTCGTTGCTCGCAGCGACCACATCCGTGGCACGGGAACGAAAGAACGTGCGCGTGAGAAGGCCGGTCTGCTGATCGAACTGTTCATGCGCGGCCAATTCTGCACTCAGACGACGCAATCGGGAACTGTCCTGGACGACGACAACGGATCGGCCCGCCCCGGCGCCGTCGACGAACTCGACCGACGCCGGAATGGTGTGACCGTCCGCGCGAACCAGAACACGATTCGTAGGTACCCGGTTCTCGTTCTCGTACTGGATCGACGGAACGAGACTGGACAGGGTGCGCCCTGCGAGCGCGTCGGCGGTGTATCCGGTCATAGCTTCGATCACGGGGCTCACCCGCTCGATCCGCCCCCGACCGTCGACGAGAAGCAAACCCAGGGACGAGTTGAGAAACAGGGACTCGATGAGCTTGGCTTGGCCGTCGACATGCACCGCGAGCTTCTGCTGCTCGGAAATGTCGAACGCGCTGCCCACGCGCACCGGTGGCGACCCGTCGGGTGGTTGCATGAAGGTGGCCGACTCGTCGATCCATCGGATCGTGCCGTCCGGTCGGATGATTCGGTACTGGATCTGCCAGCTCGGGTCCGTCGACGCGGAGACAGCGGCTACACGTTCGCGGTCGTCGGGATGCACTGCGGCCAGAAGAAGCGAAGGGTCGGCGAGTACACGAGACCGGTCCAGACCGTACAACTCCTCGACCCGGCGAGTCAGGAGGGTCAACACTCCGGACGTATCGCGTTGCCAGACAAGTTCTCGAATGGACTCGGTGACTATTTCGAGGTTGGTCAATGCCCGTTCGCGTGCCCGCCGCTCGGCTGTGATGTCACTGACGTCGATCACCACCACGATCACGCCGAGGATTTCGCTGTTGTCTCCGCGGTAGGGCTGCGTCTGCATCAGCAAGTCACGCTGGTCGCTTTCGAGCTCGATGATGATCGAATCCCCGCCCAACGTTCTCTGTAACGCTTCGTCCAGTCCGGGAACGGCAATGGCGGTCGGGACCGCACCGAGAGTCCGTCCGATGTCAGACGGGATGAGGGAGAAGAGGCGAACCGCCAGTGGGGTGAAACGAGTGACGCGGAGGTCTCTGTCCAGCAGGATCAGGCCATTGGTGAGGGAACTCTGAATATTCTCCAGGTCGATGTTCGCACGAGTCAATTCGGTTCCACGCGTCGTGAGTTCTTGGTTCAGCGTCGTCAACTCTTCGTTCGTCGCTTCGAGTTCTTCGTTCGACGCCTGTACCTCCTCGGACGACGCCTGCAGTTCCTCCGACGATGCCTGCAGTTCCTCGTTGAGGGCTTGCAGCTCTTCGTTGGCGGTGCTGAGGTCCTCGACTGTCGCCTGAAGTGCGTCGTACACGGTTTCGAGTTCGTCGCTGAATTGAACTGCCGCTCCCACTGTTTCCGGAGCAAGTTCGCCGTGAAGGACTGGTTCGGATTCGAAAGCGACAATGGCACCGTCGCCACTGCTATCGGTGAGGGAGGAGCCGATCCGGGTGACCGATATCCGAGTAGTTGTTTCGTTGGATCGTATCGTTCGGGTCGTTGTTTTCGGTGCACTGTGCTGGACTTGACTGAGCATTGCACGAACAGTCGGGCGGTATTGCTCTTTCAGAAGGTCTACGACGCTGCCACTGTGGACGCCCTCGCTGATCGTGCACCACTGCGCGACATCGCCGACGACCTCGATGAGGATCGACCTGTCGTCGACGATCAGCGCAGACGGAACAACAGATTTGACGATGTCACGGTAGAACTCTCGATCGACGACGGAGGCGTGGGGCGAAACATCGACCTGCTCGGTTTGTTTCGGCGAACGGGCGGCCGGAAAGACGCCGCGAAGCGGAAGGCCGAATACACGAGGATGCTGTCGCCTCCGATAGAGCCGGCGATCGGGGTCGACGACGGTGAATGCTTCATCCGTACGTGGAACGCGTTCACTCTGGCCGAGCAGAAGCAACCCCTTTGGGTTCAAGGCGAACTGGCACAGGTGCAGCACTTGCTCCTGCAGTCGCGGCTGAAAGTAGATCAGCGTGTTGCGGAGAGAGATCAGATCGAGATTGGGAAACGGCGGATCGAACGCGACATTGTGCCGAGCGAACACGATGCACTCGCGCAGCGCGGGAACAATTTCCACCATGCCGTCTACGGTGCGCGTCCACTGACGACGATAGCGGTCAGGAATCTCATCGGCCTCGATCGATGGGTATCTCCCCGCTCGTGCGACAGTCAGTGCTTGCTCGTCGAGGTCCGTGGCGAAGATCTTCACACGGCCCGACAGTTCGTCTGGCCCGATACCGAGAACGTCGGCAGTAAGCATTGCGACTGTGTAGGCCTCTTGCCCACTTGCACAGCCGGGCACCCAGATCCGAATTCGATCGGCTGATGCGTCGACGACTGTGTGCAGATGCTCACGGATACCGTCCCAGATGTCCGGGTCACGGAAGAACGCCGTCACTGTCACGAGAAGCGCCCTCGACAGTGACGTCGCCTCTGCGGGACTGGCGCGTAGAAAACCGGCATACGCAGTCGCGCTTCCAATGTCCAGAAGGCGTTGTCGACGGGCTATCTGACGTCCCAGGGTGGAGGTCTTGTATCCCGAGAAGTCGAGCCCGGTTTCTGCATGCAATGCCTCGAGGACGTCATCGAGATGCGACGGGCTGAGATCGACGGCATCGGCCGGCTCGGCGGTGTGAAAATCACTGTTGTGCATCGACGCGGTGCTGTCGAGGCAGCGCTTCAGTTCCCGAGGTATGTCTTGCGCCGGTGCCTCGATATCCACCGATCCGGTTGCAAACGAGGCCGTCGGCATCGGATCGAAAGCTGCGGTTGCGAGCTCCTGAACCGCGACAAGACCGCCGGCTGACTCGATGGCCTCGACTCCTGATGCTCCGTCGCTCCCGGTCCCGGACAGGACGACGGCAACGGACCTGTCCTCGAACGCCCGTGCTGCCGAGATGAACAGATGATCGATGCTGGGCCACGGCCGAGTGTTCGCGCTGGGGACTTCGATCGCGAGGTGGTGAGCATCGACCGAGATGTCGTGGCCTGGCGGCGCGACGAACACTGTGTCCGCGCGGAGTCGATCTCCGTCCGCAGCTTCGACGACCTGCATGTCCGTCGTACGATCGAGGAGGTGAGCTAGCCCGCTGGATTCTGTCGGTGCCATGTGCTGAGCTACCACGACGCACCAGCCCAGGCCTACCTCGACTGCTCCGAGCATCGAGGTAAGCGCTTCGAGGCCACCAGCCGAACTACCGACAACGATCACCCGCAGCGCCGGCACCGCTTCATTCGAATCCTCGCGCACAAGGCTCCCCTTCGAACGACCACCCGACGGCCTTGCAGGGCCTAGAGTAAGTCACTCTGCCACACGGAGACACTGCTGGTGTGGCGCGCGACAATTACCTGAGCATGTTTTTCCTTCGCCCACCAGCGGACCACCCACTCTATGACCAGCATCACGATTACCGGATTCCCCTCCGGGCATATCCTTACCTTAGGTAATGAAATCGATGCCGATCACGGAGGGGAACTCGCGCATGACTTCCAGTACTGCCACAACCGCCACCGACCACGCATTACGACGCCGCTTCGCCGAACTTCATCGCACCGACGAGCAGTTCCGCTCGGCCGAACCCGATCACGGCGTCGCCGCGGCAGCCCTCGCGCTGAAGCCGAATCTGGCCGCAGTGGTCCAGGAGGTCATGATCGGATACGGCGATCGACCAGCGCTCGGTCGGCGCGCGAGAACCATCGTCGACGGCGCGGCGTCCCTGCTCCCCTCCATCGACACGATCACCTACGCAGAGACATGGGACCGTGCAGGCGCAACGGCTGCCGCCCTCGTGCATGACGAGAACCCGGTTCAGCCAGGTGATTTCGTCGCGACTCTCGGTTTCGCCAGTGTGGACTACGCGATCGTCGAGCTTGCCACCGTGCGACTCGGCGCCGTCGCGGTGCCACTGCAGGCCGGTGCGAGCGCCACGCAACTGATCGACATCGTCGCCGAGGTGGAGCCTGCCGTCATCGCAGCGGACAGCGAAAACCTGGCGGTGGCAACCGAGATCGCCCAGCAAAGCCCCTCGGTACACACCGTGATCGTTCTGGACCACGACGACCGTGTCGACGCCGACCGCGAGCGACTCACCGCCGCACGTGCGCTCGACGCCGTCTCACTCTCGACCCTCGCCGACGTGATCGAGCGAGGCCGAGCACAAGGGCCGTACCCACTCGTCGAATTCGACGATCCCGAGCGCCTCGCCACTCTGATCTACACCTCGGGCAGCACCGGAACGCCCAAGGGCGCGATCCACACCGAGGCCATCGTGACCGGCACGTGGACGGGCGCCTGGCACAGCACGGGCTCGGAATCGGACTCCGATGCCGGTCCAGGATTTCCCGTGATCACCCTGGACTACCTGCCGATGAGCCACCTCGCCGGACGCGGTCTGGTGTTCTCCACCCTTGCTGCAGGTGGAACCGTCACCTTCGCGGGCTCGAGCGACCTGTCGACGCTGTTCGACGACTTCTCCCTGACACGGCCCACCCTGGCGCTTCTGGTCCCCCGGGTATGCGAGATGATTCGCCACACCGCGCTTGCGGAGATCGATCGCCGAGTCGACGCGGGCGCGGACCCGGCGACGGTCCGCGACGTCGTTCTGGGCGAATTCCGACGCGACACCTTCGGCGGCCGCGTGCTCGCCGCTGTCGTCGGCACTGCGCCCATCGCCACCGAGGTGAAGGACTTCGTCGCCGAGCTGCTCGACGCGCAGGTCCAGGACAACTACGGATCCACCGAAGCGGGAATGGTGTTGCACGACGGCGTCGTCCGTCGTCCGCCGGTCATCGACTACAAGCTCGACGACGTACCCGAGCTCGGATACTTCGTCACCGACACACCGCATCCTCGCGGCGAACTGCTGCTGAAGACCGAGTCCATCACGCCCGGTTACTACAAGCGTCCCGAGGTCACGGCCAAGATGTTCGACGCCGAGGGCTACTACCGCACAGGCGATGTCGTGGCTGAACTCGCTCCCGATCATCTCGCCTACGTGGACCGACGCAAGAACGTCCTCAAGCTCGCCCAGGGTGAATTCGTCGCACTTGCACGGCTCGAATCCGTCTTCGGTACCAGCGATCTGGTCGACCAGATCTTCGTCTACGGAAACAGTCAACGGTCCTACTTGCTCGCCGTGGTGGTACCCGCGCCCGGCGTCGACGACCCGGGATCCATATTGGCGTCGCTTCAGACGATCGCGCGGGACGCAGGGTTGAACTCCTACGAGGTACCGCGCGAGGTGATCGTGGAGACCGAGTCGTTCACGCAGGACAACGGACTGTTGTCCGGCGCGGGAAAACAGTTGCGTCCCAAACTCGTCGACCGATACGGCGCGACATTGGAAGCGCGCTACACCGAGCTGGAGGAATCGCAGTCCGGTCGACTTCGCGACCTGCGACGCCGCGGACCCGACGCGCCTGTGCTGGCGACCGTCGGCGATTCGGCGGTGGCACTGCTCGGCTGCGCGGGCACCGACGTGAGTCCCGACGTGCGCTTCGCCGATCTCGGGGGAGATTCTCTGTCCGCCTTGACCTTCTCGAACCTCCTGAGGGACATCTTCGACATCGAGGTCCCCGTCGGAGTGATCACCGGTCCCTCGACCGACCTGAGGGGAATCGCCGACTACATCTCCGCACACCAGGACTCCGATACGGATGCGGTGACGTTCGATTCGGTGCACGGGCGCGGTGCGACGGTGGTGAAGGCATCCGATCTGACCCTCGATGCGTTCCTGTCCACCGACGCACTGAAAGCCGCGCAGGACGCCGACCGGCCTCGCCCGACGACGCGCACGGTTCTACTGACCGGGGCCAACGGTTACCTCGGCAGATTCCTGGCGCTGGAATGGTTGGAACGCATGGCCGATGTGGGCGGGACCGTCGTCTGCCTCGTCCGGGGCCGCGACGCCGCCGACGCACGCGCGCGCCTCGATGCAGCGTTCGACTCGGGAGATGCGGAACTGTCCGCCAGGTATCGAGCCCTCGCCGACGCGGCACTCGAGGTCGTCGCAGGCGACATCGGTGAAAGCCGGCTCGGACTCGACGAGAACACATGGAACTCGTTGGCCACGCGGGTCGATCGCATCGTGCACCCCGCCGCTCTGGTCAACCATGCACTTCCGTACCAGCACATGTTCGGCCCGAACGTTGTCGGTACGGCCGAGATAGTGCGACTGGCCACCCACCACCACCTCAAGCCTGTCACGTACCTTTCCACCGTGGCCGTTGCGGCGGGCGTCGACGAATTCGTCGAGAACGGCGACATTCGGGTGGAAAGCAGCTCGCGCAGCGTCGACGAGTCGTACGCCAACGGCTACGGCACCTCGAAGTGGGCAGGTGAGGTTCTTCTGCGCAATGCTTTCGACGATCTCGGACTTCCCGTGACGGTGTTCCGATCGGACATGATCCTCGCGCACAGTACGTGGTCCGGACAGTTGAACGTCCCCGACGTGTTCACCCGACTGGTGCTGTCGATCGCAGCGACGGGCATCGCACCGAACAGCTTCTACCGCAGCGACACCGGAGCGCCGCTCGACGACGCAGGCCGCCCCCGCGCGCACTACGACGGCCTTCCCGCCGACTTCAGTGCCGCCGCGATCACCACGCTGGGAGGCGACACCGTCGACGGATACACCACCTACGACGTACTCAATCCGCACGACGACGGCATCTCGCTCGACACGTTCGTCGACTGGATGATCGAGTCCGGCAGGAGCATCGAGCGTATCGAGGATTACGACGAGTGGTTTGCGAAGTTCTCCGCTGCCATCGACGAGTTGCCCGAACCGCAGAGGTCGCGATCGCTGCTCCCCCTCCTACATGCATACGAACACCCGGACGTCCCCGCAGCGGGGTCTCATCTCCCCGCCGACGTCTTCCGAGCCGCGGTCCGCGAAGAGTCCGACGACATCCCGCACCTGGATCGGGCGTTGATCGAGAAGTACCTCAGCGATCTCGAACAGTTGGGCCTTCTCGCCCCCGTGTGAGCTGTGGGTGAAGAGGCTTTACACCCGTTCGACACTTCACTGCCGGTCGGACTGCTCTCGGGATAGATCCGGCGCAAAGAGAGAGCCCCTGATCCGCGATAACTCGCAGATCAGGGGCTCTCTTCTGTGCGCCCGAAGGGATTCGAACCCCTAACCTCTTGATCCGTAGTCAAGTGCTCTATCCGTTGAGCTACGGGCGCATGTTATTCAGTTGGTCTTGCTGGCCGGTAGAACTCTACCAACCGTGGCGGAGGCGAGAGGATTTGAACCTCCGGACCCGGTGAAGGGTCAAGTCATTAGCAGTGACTCCCATTCGGCCGCTCTGGCACGCCTCCTAGGCTGCCGGCCCTCTCGGACCGCCGAGGAAGAAGATTACACATGCCTACGCGGTTAACGCAAAACGGCTGGTCAGCGAAGGAATGAGTCGAACCAGTCGAAGATTCGGGTCTGCGCCTCGACGAGGGCAGCCGCCGTCGGATCGCCGTCCTCGGCGCTGCCGGGTGACGGCGGCGCGTCGGCGCGGTGACCGAGGCCGCCGTAGCTGACGACGTTGGTTGCCACGGATGCCTTCGTCGCCGCCTCCCGCAGGCTCTCGATGTGCTCGGGTGGGGTCTTGGGGTCGTTCTCGCCGTACAGGCCCAGCCACGGCGCCTGAAGCGACGGGGCGGCTTCGACCAGCGCGACGGCGTCGTCGTTCAGCGGCTCGAGAATGCCGGCTGCGGCCACGCTGACGGCTGCCCCGATGGGACGGTTGGTCGCGACGATCAGGGCGGCGGTCCCGGCGTCGTCGAACCCGATGACGCCGACGCAGTCCGGATAGACGCCTCTGGTGGTGAGCCAGTCGAACGTGGCGTCGAAGTCGGCGAAGAGGTTCTCACCGAATACTTCGTCGCCGTCGGTGTCGGCGTCGCGGTGGAAGAGGTCCGGCGCGACGGCCAACCAGCCCTCCAGCGCGAGGGCACGCAACAGGTCCAGCAGCGACGCCGGGATCTCGCGGGATTCGTGCAGGACGACGATGCCGCCGCGCACACTGCCTTCGGGCTCGATGGCGGTGAGGGGGACTTTCTGCTGCACCGCAGGTGGTTGCTCGGTGTCGGCTTCCACCACACCGGGGTCGACATCGATTCGGAGCACTGCCACATCCGTGAAGATTCCCGACATGAACCCAAACTAGTGCGCTCGTGCGGCGCTCGCATCAATACCGGCGGACACACAGAAAATGCACATGAACGCCGAGCGCATAATGTGAGCCGTGACTGCTCGCATACGCACCGACCTCGACGCCATCCCCGCCTACGTACCCGGCCGCAACTTCCCCGGGGCGATCAAGCTGGCCAGCAACGAGACCACTCAGGGGCCGCTGCCGAGCGTTCAGGCGAAGATCCTCGAAGCCGCAGCGGGTGTCAACCGCTACCCGGACATCCTGGCCACCGAACTGGTCGCAGCCCTCGCCTCGCAGTTGAAGGTCGCACCGGCGAACGTCGCGGCAGGCAACGGCTCCGTCGCACTGTGCCAGGAGGTCGTCCAGATCACCTGCGAACCGGGCGACGAAGTGGTGTTCGCGTGGCGTTCGTTCGAGGCGTACCCGATCATCACCCGCGTCGCTGGAGCGACACCCGTGCAGGTACCGCTCGACGAGAACCACGTCCACGACCTGGACGCGATGCTCGCGGCAATCACCGACCGCACCCGCGTGGTGTTCGTCTGCAACCCCAACAACCCGAGCGGCACTGTGGTCCGTCGTTCGAAACTGGAGCACTTCCTCGACGCCGTGCCCGCGCACGTCCTCGTCGTGCTCGACGAGGCGTATTTCGAGTACGCCCGCGAGAACCCCGAAGGCGAATACACCGATGGAGTCGAATTGGCGCGCGGCCGTCGCAACGTGCTGGTTCTGCGCACGTTCTCCAAGGCCTACGGGCTCGCCGGGCTCCGCGTGGGCTATGCCGTCGGCGATCCCTCGATCATCACCGCCCTCGGCAAGGTGCGCATCGCGTTCGCCGTCAATTCCGTTGCACAGCAGGCGGCACTGGCATCACTGGCGGCCAAGGACGAGCTTCTGGCGCGCACCGACACTCTGGTCGCCGAACGCGAGCGGGTGCGAAACGCTCTGATCGAATTGGGTTACGACGTCGCTCGTTCCGACGCGAACTTCGTGTTCCTGCCGCTGGGTGACCGATCCGGCGCCTTCGCGGAAGGGTCGGCCGAGGCCGGAGTCCTGTTGCGTGCCTACGGAAACGACGGCGTGCGGATCACCATCGGTGATCCGCACGAGAACGACGCTTTCCTGAAATACGCGGCGACCGCGGCTTTCTAGAGGCCCAGGGCCCGCTCGAGCGTCGGCCAGGACTCACGTAGGTCGTCCTGCCAGTAGACCCACTGGTGGATGCCGTAGGGGCGGTAGACGACGGTCGCGTCGATGTCGAGCGAGCGCAGCCGGGTATCGAACAGAGTGGTGCAGTACAGCGCGGCAGCTTCGAGCGGACCGCCCTGTGCTGCCACCTCCAATCCGCTTCCACCGGGGCCGAGCTCGTAGGGACCGGGCAGCCCGGTGCCGACGGAGATGTAGACGTCCTTGCCGCGCAGTGCTTCTGCGTTACGTGACGGATCGTGCTCGACCCAGCGCAGGTCGGCGTTTTCGCCCCACATGTTGGTTGCGTTGCCGCCGTTCATCGCGACGGTCGCGCGAACGGCGTCCTTCAGGTTGTTCTGCGAGTTGTCGTAGCACCCGCTCAGCCCTGCGACGCCGGTGTAGAGGTCCGGATGACGGGTGATGAGGTCCATCGCAGCCTGCGCGCCCATCGAGACACCGGCGATGGCGTTGGTGCCGTTACCGGAAAAGCGCGCGTCGATCAGCGGCGGGAGCTCCTGCGTCAGGAACGTCTCCCACATGTTCACGCCGAGGATGGGGTCCGGAACGTTCCAGTCGGTGTAGTAGCTGCTCGAACCACCAACCGGGAGAACCACATTGGCGTTCTTGTTGGCGAAGAAGTCGACGATGTCGGTCTTCTGCGTCCACGTACTCTCGGCGTAGTTGGATTCCTTGCCTGCGCTGACGCCGTCGAGCACGTACAGCGTGGGACGCGAGACGGCTTGGGCGGCAGGAAGCAGAACCTGAACTTGAACGATCTTGCCCATCGAGGGCGAATCCACGAAGACCGCGGCACGACGATCGGTCAACATCTCGACTTTGTCGATGCGAGCTGACTTGGCGGGGGAAGTCTGCGAGAACGGTGCCGGGGCCCCCTCGGAGCTACCGGTCCCGGGGAGCGGCTGGGCAGACACCACACCGGACCCGAGTATCGACAAGGCGATACCGGTTCCGAGCGCTGCCAGAACACGACGGTGCATTACTGATCCATCCTCCCCCGTTGCCCCGTCTCCGGCGCAACACGAACAACATCTGTTCCACAAGGTAACTCACCGGTAGGCAGCCGTGCCGCGAGCTGTGGTTCCGCTCACAATAGTCGTAAGGAGGGTCGTACAAAAGTTCTACGAGTTGTTTGGGACTCGTCCCAAAGGCCGCATGAGCAGGGCCGCAGCGAGAAAACACACGGCGCCTGCGAGTGTTCCAAGATTTGCCATCGACGCGTTCTCCGGATCCCCGGTCGCAGGTCTGACGAACGCCCCCACCGCCGAAATTCCGAACGCGATAGACCCGACCATGTTCAACCACGTGCTCCGCCAGTTACGCGCATGCGGATCCCACAATTTGTCCGTTTCAGTGGTCGCCACAACAGCGAGCGCGCTCGCGACGAGAAATGCCGCCGAGCCGAACACGTCGGGACGCCACACCCACTTGTCCGCCTGAGCCGCCGTCAACCCGGCAACCAGGGCGACACCTGTGCTCACGTTGAACAGAACGGTACCCACGAACTGCACGGCAGCCGCCCACCAGTCGAAGTGCTCCACCTTCTCCGACTCCGAACCGGGTACCGGGCGCCCACTGAGCCTCAACGCGATGAAACCCGACGCGGTGAAGAACAACGAACCCACGAAGTAGGTGACGTTGTCGACGTCGATTCCTACCCAGTGCCCATACGCAGGCACCGCGGCCAACCCGAACAGCAGCGAGCCGACGACGAATCCCCATGACTCTCGCCGCAGCCCCTGCACGTTCACCGGCCGATTGTCGCGGTCTCCGCCCGCGCCGTCCTCACCCGTCGGGGATGGTTATCCGCGACCCGTCTCGCCCTGCAGTTTGTCGATCATCTCCGACGCCTGCGCCTTGGTCAGATCAGCCGGCACTTCCTCGCCCGCTTCCTGCGCCAGCGTGTTCAAGTAGCTTTCCTGCGGCCCGGTGATCGGCTCGTCACCGGTCACCCACTGGTCGGGGTCCTTCTCGGGGTTCTGGTTGACCTGCTCGTTTTCGCTCATACGTTCGTATACGCACGATCGTCGGATCCCAAACTCATTCGCGCAGATGATTGACCGTTTGATCACCCCTGGCCGACGATTGAAACCCCCCTCAGCTCAGGAGCCACACCTATGACCGGCAAGACCTCCATGCTCGCCCGCCTCGGACTGGGCGGTATCGCCCTCGCTGCCACGATGGCCGTCAGCCCAGCCGTCGCATCCGCCGATCCCGTCGCAGACTTCCTCTGCAACTCCGGTTCGTCGCAGTTCTGCCCCGTGTTCGTACAGCCGGCTCCCGCGCCGCGTGTCGCTCCCGCACCTCCGCCTGCCCCCGCCCCCCAGGCCGCACCCCGGCCACAGTCCGCGTTCCAGTACAAGAATTGCACCGAGGCACGCGACGCAGGCGCCGCCCCCGTCTACCGCGACGAATACGGTTACGGCCCGCACCTCGACCGCGACAACGACGGCATCGGCTGCGAATAACCCCACGAGTTCGCACTTGTGCAGCTTTCAGGCTGCGTTTTGCCTGCACAAGTGCGAACTGGGTACCGTCGGTCGGTGAGACGACGGCAGCAACCCCCGTTGCCGAAAAGGCACGGCCTGGATCCAGCCCGGGTTCGGATGCCGGAAGACGGCCGCTGGGTGACCGTGCGTGAATTTCTCGTCGCAACCGAAGCGCGGATGTCACCGGACCGCATCGACGAGATGTTCGACGCCGATGCCGTCGTCGACATGCAGGGTCCTGTCAGCCGCGACGCCGCGTACGCCCCGGGCGAGGCCGTCTGGTTCCACCGCGATCTTCCGGTCGAATCCGTTGTCCCGTTCGACATCCCCATCGTCCATCGCGACGACACGATCCTGGTGATCGACAAACCCCACTTCCTGCCGACCATCCCGCGCGGCGGCCACATTCTGCAGACAGCATTGGTGCGGTTGCGCCAGGAATTGGGTCTGCCGCAACTGATTCCGGCGCACCGATTGGATCGCGTCACTGCAGGTCTCGTGCTGTTCGTGATCGATCCGAGCGCACGCGGCCCTTACCAGACTCTGTTCCAGGACCGAAAAGTCCGCAAGGTCTACGAGGCGGTGGCCGGTTACCATCCGGCACTGCACTTTCCGCGTGAAGTATCGAGCCGCATCGCCAGGGAGAAGTACGACTTCGCCGCCCGAGAGGTCTCCGGCGAGCCCAACGCGCACACCACCATCGAACTCGTCGCCCACCGTGATGAACTGGGACACTACCGTCTTCACCCGACGACAGGACGTACCCATCAGCTACGGCTGCACATGAACTCGATGGGGATCCCCATCGTCGGCGACGATCTTTATCCGCGTCCCACCGACCGAGCCGTCGACGACTTCACCGAGCCATTGCAGCTCCTGGCCTCGGAGATGGAGTTCACCGACCCGCTGACCGGAGAACGCAGGCAATTTCACTCAGCTCGACGCCTGGACCACGCGCTGACGTGACGACCGACAAATTCTCGCTGAAGGGGTGGCGGTACAGCTCAGTGTGGATCGACCACAACAGATGCGGGATGTCGGTCCGCGTCTCGATCGCCGCGTTGCAACTCGTCGCGCACCCGCTTCACCCGAATTCCCGAACCACATAAAGATCGAAAATCTTCAAGACCGACAACCCATCGGCCGAATCGCTGTGAGTTCTAGCTGGCGTCGGCGTGTTAGCCTGCTGGCGATATGGCGCTGGTTCGATCGCGCCGATGGATTCGCTGGGGGGCGAGAAGTGGGCGAAACGCTGGCAGTCGATCTCGAAGGGCTTCGAGCGCTCGGTAGAACACTCGCCGATACGGCGAGTGCGATGAACGCAATCAGCGTCACGGCGACGGTCACGATGCCGGGTTCGCCGATCGCCCCGGCCTCGGAGCAGTGCACCAGGACCACGGCCGACGCCTACACACGCATCGCCGGCAACGTCGCCGAGATGTCGGCAGCGTGCGAGTGGAACGCAACGAGCTACGAGGACATCGACCAGGCCTTCGACTCCCAGCTGCAACGCTACGGCAACGGTGTCCCTCAGTGACCACGATCTCGCACGTCCGCCTTTGCCAACCGAGCTCGATGCTCGACTACGCCACGTCCCTACTGGCGTCGAACAGTACGTTCACCGATCAGATCCTCCGGATGGATCGTGCGGTCGACGCAGCGATGAACACATGGCAGGGGGAGGCGGCAGCAGCCGCGTCGGCGCGCAGTCTGTCGGAGAGCCTCGCCGCCTCGCACATCGACACGGCCGTCATCGCCATCGCCGAAGCGCACGCCTCCCACGGAGGAATACTCGACGGCATCCGCATGTCCCTGTTGGCCATCGTGGACCTCGAGGCACCCGGTGCCGGTATGACGGTGTTCGACGACGGCACCGTGACGGCCCCGACTGTTCCACTCGGTAGCGCTGTAGTTGTCTCGATGCTCCTGCAGAGCACACTGGACGCGCAGGCCGACGCCGTCGAGGTACGCATCAAGGCACTTCTCGTTCAGTTCCGAGAAGCCGAAATGCAAGCGGCGCAAGAAATTCGAGTAGCGCAAGAGCGTCTCGACGCGACCGGATCGCCCGGGGCTGCAGCCATCAGCCCGGTCGTATCGGACATCGTCAGCGGCAAGACCTCGCTGCCGTCGGACCCGGCGCAGTTGCACGAGTTGTGGTCCACGTTGTCACCGGCCGACAAGGATGCGCTGTTCGCTCACGACAACTACATCGGCAACCGCGACGGCCTCCCCGTCGTCGATCGTGATCACTACAACCGAATCGAACTCGACGACGAGCTGACTCGCGCCGAGGCCTGCGATCCGACCGTGTCGAATCGGCTCGAGGACCTACAGGCCGTCCGGGACACCGTCGAGAAAGACCCCAACCGGATGCTGATGCTCCTCGATACTCGGTCGGGTGCGCAGACCCACGCGGCGGTGGCGGTCGGAAACCCGGACACCGCAGAGCACGTGTCCGTCACCACGCCGGGTTTGAATACCACCGTCGGCGGTGCCATCGGTGCCATGACCGACGAAGGCCAACAGATGAAGACGACCGCAGAGAAGCAACTCGACAACATACCGGGCCATGCGGGCGAAACGGTGTCGACCATCGCCTGGATCGGGTACGACGCACCGCAACTCGACAAAGACAACTACTTCTCCGAGGAGAGCATTGCGGGGGCAATCCAGGTGGCGCAACCATGGAACGCGCAGGCAGCCGCGCCCGACCTGTCGCAGTTCTACGAGGGCATCGACGCGTCGAACCACGACGGCGACCCACATCTGACGGCTGTCGGGCATTCGTACGGGTCGTTCACCACCGGGCTCGCGCTCCAAGAGACTCCCGAGGGAATCGTCGACGATGTGATGGTCTACGGGTCCCCCGGCCTTGGTACCGGCCATGACTTCGTCGACAGCAGCCTCGACAAGCTCAACATCGCACCCGGGCACGCGTACGAGATGACCGCGCACGACGATCCCGTCGCGCACATGAACCGCTTCGGATGGAGTCCTGGTTACATGTCCGAATTCACCCACCTCGACACCGATGCGACGACCACCGCCGACGGAGTGGCGCGCCAAGGAGCGACAGGGCACAGCGAGTACCCGAGGTCGAGCGACAACGGCGAATTGCGTACCTCCGGTTACAACACCGCCGTTGTCATCGCCGGTCTGGCCGATGTGCCGGGCCAGCTCGTGACCGGTGACTCGGCAATGAAAACCGGAGGTATCGACATTCTCGACGGGCTGGTCGGCCTGACCCGATGATGCGCAAGAGACGAACGACCGGTACCCGATCACGACGGTGGATGACGGCATTGACCGTCGCCTCAGTCGTTACGTTGACAGGATGTGGATCAGACGTGCTCGACAACCCGTACGAAAAATCCGACCCGGCCGTGACGACGGACTCAGCCGCGATCCTAAAGACGTTGCCGTCGCTCGAGGACACCGAAGCGCAGCTCGAGAGTGCCGTCGTGCAGATCGGAGCATTCGTGGACACCCTGGTGCCCGGCATGAGGTGGACCTGGATACGCGAGCGAAGTGTCGGCGGCTGCGGCCGGCCGTTCGATGGGACCGACGGTGACGATGTCCAACTGAAGAATTATGTGTCGGAGGGGCCGATCCCGGATGCGGTATGGCCGCAGGTGTTCGAGTTCGCCACACGTGTCGCCACGGCTGCGGGCGCGACCAAGGTTCAGACATTCCACGACGATCCGGACAACCACGAGGTCCGCTTCTACAGCCCGGAACGAACGGCCATCTTCATCGGCAGCCGAGGTGCCGTAATTTCGGCGAGCACGGGATGTCGCCTGCCACAGGCGAAGATGTCAGGGGCGCAGGCTCCGGTCACGCCGACCCCGTGATCGTCTGCTCGTCGAGGGAGTCCAGATGACGATGTCGAGCAGTGAATTCGACGAGTTGGGCGCGAAAGTGCAACGCGCACAATCGGTTGCGCGCGAGATTCGTGGTGTCGGCAGGGTCGGTGATATCGCCGTCGAGGTCGACGCCGAGAACCGACTCGTCGCACTGCATCACCCAGATGCCGACCTAATCCTGGCTGCGTACCGAGCCGCGCTACTCGACAAGCAGCCACAGTTGGACAAGGCGATGCGGGATCTTCTCAGCGACCCCGATGCCCAGGCAATAGCCTCGTTCGTCGATAGCTACGCCGCCCGCACACAGGCTGAACCGGCGCAGACTCTCGAGGTCGACGACATGTACTTCCAAAGCATCCGACAGGATCCGCTCGGTCGGGATCGGTGAACGGCGACTTACTGCAAGCACTCAGCATTGGAACTCGTGACACACGCCGTCCGATCGCAAGGACCGTCGTACCAACGTAAGTACGAAGCAAGGTCCAGGCTACCTACCCTCACCTCGTATCGGATGTCCCCAAGCGCCACTATATCCACGCCTTGTCGCAACGCTATGGCACGAACCGACTGAGGACGTGTCACATATGTGTCGTACCGGCGTACGGCTAAATGCGTCGATGCCGGGGGCGGTTAGGCGAAACCGCCCCTGACATGCTGCGGAAGCGGAGGGATTTGAACCCCCGGACGCTTTTGGACGTCTCTCGCTTTCAAGGCGAGTGCATTGGGCCGCTCTGCCACGCTTCCATTGTCTTCTCGACGCAGACGATCCTAAACGGTTCTGCTGGCCCGGGGTCAATCACCCCCGGCTCGTCGGGCTGCCCATCGCTGCGTCGACCTTTTCGAAGATGTCGCCGAGAACCGCGAGTTCACGGGCGGTCAACAGATCGACGAGATGCTTCCTGACGCTGGTGACATGAGTAGGTGCAGCTTCCTCCAACCGGCGGCGACCCATGGCGGTGATGACGGCAAGGACACCCCGCCCGTCGTCGACGCACGTGCTGCGTTCGACCATGCCGTCTGACTCCATGCGCCTGATCTGATGCGTCAGGCGAGACCTCGACGACAGGACACCGTCGGCGAGGTCGCTCATTCGTAGCGACCCATCGGATGATTCCGACAGCATGACGAGGATGCGATATTCCGCCATCGTCAGGTTGTGCGCGTCCTGCAAATCCTTGTTGAGTACCCCCTGCAATCGTTGGCCGCCGTCGATATAGGCGCGCCACGCTCTCATTTCCGCAGCATCTAACCACTGCGGGTCCCCCCCTGGACCAAAGGATCGTTCGGCCGTCACCCGACCATATTAGGCATCAGAGCTACCGATGAGTAGATCAGCTGTCCCTTCAGGTCATTCCGTGGGCCACGCTCCCGCTCGATGTCCGTTTCGGGCGGTCGGAATAGGCTCGGTGCATGTCCGAACCTCATATCGATCCCCCGTACGTCGCGGCTGCAGATCGCTACGACTCGATGCAGTATCGGCGAACCGGCACCAGCGGCCTGAAACTCCCGGCGATCTCGCTCGGCCTGTGGCACAACTTCGGCGACGACGCGCCGCTGCAGACCCAGCGCGCGGTTCTCCGTAGAGCATTCGACCTGGGGATCACCCACTTCGACCTCGCCAACAACTACGGACCTCCGTACGGCAGCGCCGAGAAGAACTTCGGACGCATTCTGCGCGAGGACTTCGCCGGCTACCGCGACGAACTGGTCATCTCCAGCAAGGCCGGGTGGGACATGTGGCCGGGGCCGTACGGCTTCGGCGGATCGCGGAAGTACCTCCTGTCGTCGCTGGACCAATCGCTGCACCGAATGGGCCTGGACTACGTCGACATCTTCTACAGCCACCGCCCCGACCACGAGACACCCCTCGAAGAGACGGCAGGGGCGTTGATCAGCGCAGTGCATCAGGGCAAAGCGCTGTACGTCGGGATCAGCTCCTACACACCCGAGAACACGACGAAGATGGCCGAACTCCTGTCCGCCGCCGGGGTGCCCCTACTGATCCACCAGCCGTCGTACTCCATGGTCAACAGGTGGATCGAGGACGGGCTGCTCGACGCCCTCGCGTCGATCGGCGCAGGCACCATCGCGTTCTCGCCCCTCGCGCAGGGCATGCTGACCGACAAGTATCTCGACGGAATCCCCGATGGCTCACGCGCAACACAGGGCAAGTCGCTGAACCCCGACTGGTTCACCGACGACCACCTCGCCCACCTGCGCAGCCTGAACGACATCGCGTCCTCACGTGGCCAGACACTCGCGCAGCTCGCGCTGAGCTGGGCGCTGCGAGACCCTCGCGTGACGTCGGTACTCATCGGAGCATCGAGCGTCGAGCAGCTCGAGAACAACGTGGGTGCACTGGAGAACCTCGACTTCTCGGCGGACGAACTGAGCCGGATCGACGAGCACGCTCGGGACTTCGGCATCAATCTCTGGGATATCGGGTAAGGAGACAGGCATGCATGCGATAACGCTGAAAGAGTTCGGGGCCCCCGACGTGATGCAGTGGACCGAAGTGGCGGACCCACGGCCCGAGCGCGGGCAGGTCATCGTCGACGTCGCAGCCACCGCGGTCAACCGCGCCGACCTGATGCAACGCCAGGGCTTCTACCCGCCACCGCCCGGGGCGAGCGAAACGTTGGGACTCGAATGCTCGGGGATCATCTCCGAACTCGGTGAAGGAGTGCACGACTGGAAGGTCGGAGACAAAGTCTGCGCCCTCCTCGCCGGCGGCGGGTACGCCGAGCAGGTCGCCGTCCCGTCGACTCAGCTGTTTCCCATCCCAGGAAAGCTCGATCTCCATGCGGCAGCGGCACTTCCGGAAGTGGCGTCGACGGTCTGGTCCAATCTGGTGATGTTCGGCGGCCTCCGCTCCGGTCATGTGGTTCTCCTCCACGGCGGCGGAAGCGGCATCGGAACGCACGCTATCCAGGTCGCCAAAGCATTCGGCGCCACCGTCGCCGTGACGGCCGGATCGCGCGAGAAGCTCGACTTCTGCGCATCCCTCGGCGCGGACATCCTCATCGACTACAAGAACGAGGACTTCGTCGAGAAACTACCCGACGGAGCCGACCTGATTCTCGACAACATGGGCGCGAAGTACCTGGGGCGCAATGTAAATGCTCTTGCCAAGGACGGGAAGCTCATCACCATCGGGATGCAGGGCGGCCTGAAGGGTGAGCTCGACTTCGGTGCACTTCTGGCCAAGCGCGGCACCGTTCACGCCGCAGGTCTGCGTGGTCGACCGGAAACCGGAGCGTCGAGCAAGGCGGACATCGTCGCTGACATGACTGCACGGTTGTGGCCGCTGGTCGAGGAAGGCGCCGTCGCCCCGATCATTCACGCCGAACTACCGATAACCGATGCGGCAGAAGGCCATCGACTGCTCGACGCCGACGCGATCGGAAAGGTCGTCCTCCGCGTCTCGTGAGTGGAAATGTCGGCCGTGGGCCACTGGAGCGGAGCCAGCGGAGCGACCCGAGGACACATTTCCGCTCACATACGGAGCTTGGACAACGCTTTGGAAAGCTGATCGATCTCGTACCGCGTCGTGTACGGCGCGAGCCCGATCGTCACCGCACCACCCTCGTCGTTGACCCCCAGGGCATCCAGAAGCCTACTGCCGCTATGGATTCCACTGACGGTGCCGATGCGGTTCTGCGCGAGGTGCTCGGCGACCTTCTCGGCGGACGTGTCCGCGACGGTGAAACTCAACGTCGGGATACGGCTGGGAGCGTCGCCGAGCACCATGACGTGGTCCAGCTTCTCCAACGATCGCAACAGATAATCGAACAGCCGGTCGTGGTAGTCCTGCAACGACCCGATGGACAGCTGCAAACGCTCGCGACGGGTACCCGTCGCGGAGTCGTCGAGATTGGCCAGATAGTCCACCGATGAGACGACACCGGCGAGCAACGCGTACTGATGGCCCGACACCTCGAGCCGCTCGACGCCCTTCGCGAACGGATTGAGCGACATCGACGGAATTCGATCCAGCAGACCCGGATCACGGAAGACGAGCGCGCCCACCTGCGGACCACCCCACGCCGACGCCTGGACGGCGACGACGTCGGCACCCAGTTCCTCGATATCGACGTGCGCGTACGGGGCCGCGCCCGCGGCGTCCACGACGATCAGGCCGCCGACGGCATGAACACGATCGGCCGCGACACGCACGTTCGGGGCCGACCCGACGATGGGCGAGGCCGCGGTCATTGCCACCAGGCGAGTGGTCGTGGTGATGAGTTCTTCGAATTGCCAGCTGGGGAGTTCGCACGTGTCGATCTCGACCTCGGCCCACCGGACCTGAGCACCGTAGCGGTTGGCGATGCGCAGCCAGGGCGCCACGTTCGCTTCCTCGTCGAGGCGCGACAGCACAAGACCCGTTCCCAGCCCGAGACGCGACGACATGGACTCGGCGAGCCACGCGAGCATCGTCGCGCGATCAGGGCCGAGAACGACACCTGCGGGATCGCCGCCGACCAGATCCGCTATCGCCTGCCGCGCGGCGTCGAGCAAACCAGCGCTGCGACGAGACGACAGGTGACCCGAAGTGTGAGTTGGCGCACTTCCGCGAAACGCTGTGGACACGGCGGTCGACACACGGTCGGGGATCTGCATACCGTTCTGCGGATCGAGGTGGATCCAGCCGTCGCCCAACGAGGGAATGGATCCCCTGACTCGTGCGACGTCGTACCCCATGCCGGACACTCTAAGCGCCGATTTCGTGAGCGTGTGTTCCACATCCCTTTTTCGGATCGACCGCCTGGCTGTCTTGCACGCTTGTCTTCCCTCCTCAACGACCCGAAACAACAATAATCGGCCCCGCTCATCGCGCAATCCCACCGAAACCGGAAGGATGGCGAACATGACGCACTCGGACTCGCACTCGAATCCAGAAGCCGGCGACCACGTCGTCGTGATCGGTCCAGACGGACAGCCTCTCGCACTCAGCCGGGAAGAGGCAACCGCCGCCGCGGCCCGCGCCGCAGGCACCGACAACGTGGAGAACGGCGAAACGCCCTTGTCGGACATGGTCGAGCAACCGGCGAAGGTCATGCGCATCGGCACGATGATCAAACAGCTCCTCGAAGAGGTGCGGGCAGCTCCTCTCGACGACGCCAGCCGCGCACGACTCAAAGGCATCCACCAGTCCTCGATCCGCGAACTCGAACAGGGCCTGGCCCCCGAACTCCGCGAGGAACTGGAACGCCTGGCCCTTCCCTTCGGCGAGGACGCCATCCCGTCGGACGCCGAACTGCGCATCGCGCAGGCCCAGCTGGTCGGCTGGCTGGAAGGGGTGTTCCACGGAATTCAAACCGCCCTGTTCGCCCAGCAGATGGCAGCACGCGCCCAACTCGAACAAATGCGCCAAGGCGCCCTGCCTCCCGGCGTCGCCATCAACCCCAGTGGCCCAGGCCACACCGGCGGCGGAACGGGCCAGTACCTGTAGCGCTGGGCAGGAGTGGAGCCTGCGGAATGACCCAGGGAGGCGGCGGGAGTGGAGCCTGCGGAATGACCCGGGGCTGGGCAGGAGTGGAGCCTGCGGAACGACCGTCGGGAGCGGGTAAGGTCGACCGTCGTGTCAGCTCCAGCGAAGGAACCCGAGAACGAGACAGGAGAGCGTGTGAGCGTCCCTGTTTCGGATTCGCAGACGTACAAGCGCGCATTCCGCGATCTGAAGACCGGGTTCAATCAGCGTGAGCTGTGGCTCCACCTCGGCTGGCAGGACATCAAGCAGCGATACCGACGCTCGGTCATCGGCCCGTTCTGGATCACCATCGCCACTGCAGTCCAGGCCACCGCCATGGGCCTGCTGTACTCGGTGCTGCTCGACATGGATCTGAAGACGTTCCTGCCGCACGTGGCCGTCGGTTTGATCATCTGGAACTTCATCAGTGCGGCGATCCTCGAGGGCGGCGATGTCTTCGTCGCCAACGAAGGCCTGATCAAGCAGTTGCCGTCGGCGCTGTCGGTGCACGTGTATCGGCTGGTGTGGCGTCAGATTCTGCTGTTCGCGCACAACCTGATCGTCTATGTGATCATCATCGCGATCTTCCGACCGACGTTCCACTGGACCGACCTCGCGGCGATCCCGGCCTTCGCGCTCATCGCCATCAATGCCGTCTGGGTGGCGATGCTGTTCGGCATCGTCGCAACGCGCTACCGCGACATTGCGCCGATTCTCGGGTCCATGGTCACGCTGCTGTTCTTCATGACACCGATCGTGTGGACGACGCAGGGGCTACTCAACCAGGGCGGACAGGCCGCCGAGCGCGCCCGCCTCGTCGAGATCAACCCGCTCTTTCACTACCTGGACATCCTCCGAGCCCCGATGATCGGTGAGCCCCAGGAGGCCTACCACTGGTACATCGTGATCGCCTGCACCATCGTCGGCTGGCTCCTGACCATTTTCGCTCTCAAGAAATTCCGGGCCCGAGTGCCCTACTGGGTTTAGGGGTCTGCAATGTCAGTCAGCATCAACACGCACGACGCCTGTGTCGACTTCCCCATCTTCGACGCCAAAACTCGCTCCCTGAAGAAGGCGTTCCTCGGCAAAGCCGGCGGTGCCATCGACCGGAACAGCTCCGACGTCGTCGTCGTCGAAGCCCTCAAGAACATCACGATGAACCTGAAGGAAGGCGACCGCGTCGGCCTCGTCGGACACAACGGAGCAGGCAAGTCGACGCTCCTGCGCCTGCTCTCCGGCATCTACGAGCCCACCCGCGGCACCGCCTCGGTGCGCGGCCGCGTCGCCCCCGTCTTCGACCTGGGTGTCGGTATGGACCCGGAGATCTCCGGCTACGAGAACATCATCATCCGAGGCCTGTTCCTCGGCCAGACGCGCAAGCAGATGCTCGCGAAGATGGACGAGATCGCCGACTTCACCGAACTCGGCGACTACCTCGACATGCCGCTGCGGACCTACTCGACCGGCATGCGCGTCCGCGTAGCGTTGGGCGTCGTCACCAGCATCGATCCTGAAATCCTGCTGCTCGACGAGGGCATCGGCGCCGTCGACGCAGAATTCATGAAGAAAGCACGCATCCGGCTCCAGGAACTGGTGCAACGATCCGGCATCCTCGTCTTCGCAAGCCACTCCAACGAGTTCCTCGCCCAGCTCTGCGACCGCGCGATGTGGATCGACCACGGCCAGATCCGTCAGGACGGTGGCATCGAAGAAGTCGTGCGTGCGTACGAAGGCAACGACGCGGGCGACCACGTGGCGACGATCTTGGAAGAGCTCGCTCGAGACGAAGCGGGAGTGGAGCCTGCGGAACGACCTCGAGACGGATCGGGAGTGGAGCCTGCGGAACGACCTAGAGATGAAGCGGGAGTGGAGCCTGCGGAACGACCTAGAGATGAAACCAGTGGCTGAGACGATCATCGGAGTTATCGTGACGCACAAGCGTCGCGAGCTCCTCGCGAAGTCACTCGATGTCATCACGCGCCAGACCCGCCCGCTGGACCATCTCGTCGTCGTCGACAACGCGCACGAGAACGAGGTCCGCGAGCTCGTCGAGTCTGCGTCGATTCCGACTACTTATCTTGGGTCGCATCACAATCTGGGCGGTGCGGGCGGATTCGCGCTCGGCATTCTCTACGCCCTGTCGCTCGGCGCGGATTGGGTGTTCCTTGCCGACGACGACGGGCGGCCCGAGGGTCCGGACGTACTGAAAACGCTGCACGAGTGCGCACTGAAGCACGGCCTCGACGAGGTCTCCCCCGTCGTCTGCGACATCGACGACCCCGATCGTCTCGCGTTCCCGCTGCGGCGCGGAGTGGAATGGCGGCGACTGAGGTCCGAACTGATCGACCCTCGTAACCCCCACGACGATCTGCTCGAGGGAATCGCGTCACTGTTCAACGGTGCACTGTTCAAAGCCTCGACGATCGACGCAGTCGGGGTGCCCGATCTGCGACTCTTCGTCCGCGGTGACGAGGTGGAAGTTCATCGCAGACTGCAGCGATCGGGCCTGAAGTTCGGTACCTGTCTGACGACCGCCTACGTCCACCCCAACGGCGCCGAGGAGTTCAAACCGATCCTCGGCGGGCGGATGCACACGCAGTACCCGGACGACGCCACCAAGCGCTACTTCACCTATCGCAACCGCGGGTACCTCATGTCACAGCCCGGTATGCGGAAACTGCTGCCGCAGGAGTGGATTCGTTTCGGTTGGTTCTTCCTTGTGACCACTCACAATCCCAAGGGCCTGCTGGAATGGCTTCGTCTCCGTCGACTCGGGCGTCGGGAGCATTTCCGGAGGTGACCCAGGTGAGTGGAAATGCGGTGTGATCTGGTCGCTCCGCAGGCTCCGCTCCTGCCCCAGGGCCTCCATTTCCACTGACAACGGCCGTGGGCGCCTGCGTCCGCTACCGTGTGCGCATGACGGAATCTCGGAAGCTGACGGATCGGATTCGGCATTCGGCGCGAGAGAAGTTGCAGCGCGCGATCGGCGAGGTTCTGGACAAGCAGACAGCTCAGCTGGCCGAGCAGACGAGCGATCAGCAGACCAAGCTGCTGGACATCCTCGAACGTCAGCGCCGCGAGATCGACGACCTGCACGCCTTCATCCGTGGACTCGAAATGCGCATGCGACGCGATATCCCGTATGCGTCCGACGTCGAGGCCGCCGCTCAGAGCGCCGAGTTCGCCGAAGAGGTCATGCCGAAGGCACCCACGTTCCTGCGCCCCCACGCGACGCTGAGGTTCGCGCTCGGCGAGGTATCGGTACCGGGGATGGCGCTCGAGTTCGGTGTCGCCAGCGGTACGACGCTGGAGATCATCGCCGAGGAGATGGCGAAGCGAAGCGACATTTCCATCGTCGCCGGATTCGACGTCTTCTCCGGTCTCCCCGAGACGTGGCGAACGGGCTTCCCGAAGGGACTGTTCGAGCAGGAAACCGAGCCGACGGTGCCCGGCGCGGAGATCGTTCCCGGCATGTTCGAGGAATCGCTACCCGAGTTCCTGAAGAGCCACACGGACAAGCTCGCGTTCCTTCATCTCGACGCGGACCTGTACTCGTCGACCGTGACCGTCCTCGACCTCGTCGCCGACCGCTTGGCCGTGGGAACCGTCATCGTCTTCGACGAGTACTTCAACTTCCCCGGTTGGCGCAATCACGAGTACCGCGCGTGGACAGAGTTCGTCGGCCGCACCGGCACGGAATTCGACTACCTCGGCTACACCGCGGACAACGAACAGGTCGTCGTACGAATCCGCACCGCTCCGTCGTTGTGAGCGACAATGCGGTGTGTTCTGGTCGGCCTACATTTCCACTCACCTAGGAGTAGAGCCGCGTCCAGTTCTCTCGGCTGGTGAGCTCAGGAACAGCCTGCCGGTAGGACTCGGCCACGCTGTCGGTCTCGACACGCAGACGACGCAGCGCCCTCAGCCCTCGCTTCAGTAGCTCCGTGGCGGCTGCCTTGTCGCGCTTACGTACTCGCACACCCTCCTGCGAACGATCGGTGACGACGGCATGCGCGAACAGCGAGACGTGCCACCAATGCGCGTCATCGGCCGAGATCGCGACCGGGCCGGGGTGAACGCGGCCACGCGACTGGTTTAGCACACGCTTCGCCAGAACGGCCCACTCCAGGCTCTTCTTGGGGTGAGGCCCTGCCGGGGTGATGAACATGTCCGCAGGGCGGACGTCAGGAACCGCGTTCGCGTTGTAGCGCTTGGTCTCGTTGTACGCGGCTCGGTCACGACGGATCGCCGCCGCAGCATCCATGCCGCCGTCGGTGAGCTTGCTCGGCCCGACGAGGAAGTCCTCGATGGCCTTGATCAACGTGAACGCCATGCCGTACTGCATGGAGACGAGATAGCGGAACAGATCGGTCGTCAGCTGACGCGCGAGCTTCTTACCGTCGAGCCCCGCGTGCAGCGACGCCGTGATCATGCCGTTGCGCAGGTTGAAGTAGCGGTGCCACTCGTCCCAGTCCTTCCACGCGAAATCGGCGTGCCACACCGCCGCGCCTGGAAGTGTGACCGTCGCGAATCCATTGGCACGGGCCCGGTAGCCGTACTCGATGTCGTCCCACTGGAAGAACAACGGAAGTGGATAACCGATCTGCGAGACGATCTCCGACGGGATCAGGCACGACCACCAGCCGTTGTAGCCGGCGTCGACGCGGATCTCCTGCTTCTTCTTCAACGCGCTCTTGTCCGAGATCGCGTTCTTCACGTGCAACCCGGCTTCGAGCTTCTGGAGGTTCGCGACCTCGGCACCGACATGCACCCGGTCGGGATGCAGAAGGTAGAGCATCTGCGCACCGATGATCGCGGGCTCGATGGTCTTGTTCGCGAACGCGTTCATACGCACGATCGCCTCGGGCTCGCACAGCACGTCGTCGTCCATGAACACGACGTTGGCCGGGTCGCCGCCCTTGCCCTGCACCTCGTAGAGCCCGCGGGTGAAGCCACCCGCACCACCGAGGTTGGGCTGAGTGATGTAGACCAGCTTGTCGCCGAGTTCGGCCGCGACACGCTGGAACAAGGGCCGCGTCTGGACTTGGTCGGTGCCCTGGTCCACGACGTACACGTTGTCGACGCCGAGCAGTGCAATCGGATCGTCGGCCATGGCTGCCACGGTGTTGGCGCAGTCGTCGGCCCGGTTGAACGTGCAGATGACCACGGACGTCGGACGCAGCTTCTCCGGCGCGTCGACGGTCCACTCGGCGTCCTCGACCGTCAGCTCACCGGACGTGGTGGTGAATCGGGCGAACAAGGCTCCACCGTCGAGGAACTGCTTGACGGGAACAGCGAAGTCCAGCCGCCTGGCCCGCCCGTCGGTGGTCACAGTCTCGCTGGCCATCGTTCGCTTACGACCCTTGTAGTCGGTAGCGACGATATCGATGCGCCCCGAACCGGCAACGGAAGCCGAGAAACGCACCTCGGTCACATCGGTCCAGCGCTGCCAGTAACTCGCCGGGAACCGCCCGAAGTAACTGTTCGTCTCGAGAACCGTGCGCTTGGCCAGCTTCGCCGCATACCTCGAACGCTCGACATTGCCCTTGGCCACATTCGTGTACATATCCGCACTCACCAGCGGCGACGGCCCGTCGAAGAGGAGACGCTGTGCGCGCAACTCCGTCGACGACGGCAGGTCGACGGTGTCTGCCTCGGTCGTGGTGGTGGAATCAGCGTGACTCACAGCAACGGTCCCTTTTCTCCTTGGCTCTTGTGCTGCCCGTATTGCGAGACACAACGCCGGGCGAGGGCTCGCGGTGCAGCGTACGAGCCCTGTTGTCTGCCATTCTGGTGACCATGGTTGCACAGTCCGCTGCCGCCGACGCGGAGGCGTACTCGCCTGGAACCCGGTTGTCGCGCGCAGGACACTCGTCATGGATACTCATCGCGCTCGGCGCGGCCCTGGGCGCCGTCGGGTACTGGGTTGCTGCACCCAGCCTCACCGACGACGCGTACATCAGCCTCTCCGCGGCCCGAAATCTCGCCGAACACGGTCAGTGGGCGATCGTCACCGACCTGACCGCGAATACGTCGACCTCGCCCCTCAACGTTCTGCTCCTCGGCTTCATCGTGTGGATCACGTCGTTCTTCGGCGCGCCGGCGCCGTTGTTCGCTCTGTTCGTCGCCAACGTTCTGGCCGGGGGAATCGTCGGTGCAGCATGCGCGTCGATCTCACGGTCGATCGGTAGAGGCCTGTGGCTCGGTGGGATCGCGGTCGTTCTGGTGATGAGCAACCCGTTCCTGCTGTCGTCCATCGGACTCGAAGTTCTCCTCATTCCCGCAGCGGTGCTCACGCTGACCGCTGCGGCTCTGCGCGGCAGCCCCGTACTGTTCGGCGTCGCGAGCGGACTGGCCGTCCTGGTACGACTGGACCTTGTCCTCTTCGTACTACTTCTCGCTGCTTTCGCGCCGACGCTGTACCGCCGCTGGCCCCGGGCTCTTCTAGCCGCGGCTGCGGTGTCCCTGCCCTGGTACGTCTTCAGCTGGATCGTGCTCGGATCACTGGTGCCGGACACGCTCGTCCTCAAAGAAGGCCAGGCAATCGAGGGTTTCAACTACTTCGACGGGCCGTCCCTCTACTACGACGGCGACTGGTGGGGCACGCTCGCGAGTTTCGGCCCTGCCGTCGTCGGCCTCGTCGTCACCGTCGGCTGGCTCGCCGCATGCGTATCCAGACGCGCGCGCGACCGGGCGTCATGGCCTCTGATCGGTCTCGGACTCGGCGGAGGTGCCTACTACCTCGCGTACACAGCTCTCGACACCGTCCCCTACCACTGGTACTACGTCACCCCGATGATCGCGGGTGGATCGGCAGCAATATTCCTTGCCGGCATATCACCGCGCCCGGTGGCCGCCGTCTCACTTCTGTTTGTCGTCATCGGAATCGCGGGCTCCATCGCGTTCGACACAGCCAGGCCCATGCCGTGGGCGTCACCGCCCATCTTCGGCAACTTCGCTTCGGCCGCGGACTACCAGCGCGTCGGCGAGGAGATCGGAAAGATCGTCGGCGACGACGCCGTCAAGTCGCCCGGCGAGATCGGAACGCTGGCCTACGCATGCGAGTGCAGAATCGTCGACGAGTTCTCCGACCGAGGCGTCATCATCAACGAGCGGATCATCCCGCGCTTGGAGGAATCCGGGCCTGTCGGCGACCTGTTACTTCGCGCAAATTACGCCAACCTCGACTACTCCCGTAAGCCGGTCGTACCGGTCTACCGCATCGAATACCGTCCAGGCCCGAGCGACGGCTCACCCTGGACATGGACAGTGGATTCCGCAGCGCGGGGCGTCGCACACTTCGCGCTAGTTCGGAACTGACACATCCGGATTCGTCAAATGCAGCTCGCCCGCTCCGGTCCACGGGGAGGTGATCGGCCAGTCCACGAACGACGGCGGGCTCTCCTGCACCAAGTTCACCCGCAGGAGCCGGTAGTCCAGCGGGATCGGACCTACCTGTTCGAGAGCGTCGAAATCCAGAAAGTGGAAGTTCTTGCGCCACAACCAGCCGGCGACTCCTGGCTCGGCCGTCTTTTTCCGGAGATCCGCTTCGAGTGCACCCCGATCGGAGAACTTGTCGACGACGAGGCACTCGCAGTAGTACGACAGCGCGCCGATTTCACCGCCCGAACGGACAGCCTTGTCGCCCGCGTAGGCAGGCAGCTGGGCGCCGATGTCCTCGTACTGATTCGCCGTCGCATGGTTGGTCGTGATGGGAACGACGCGATCGGTGGCCGTCGTCCAACTCCACAGGGCCGCGCCCGCCAGCCCTGCGGCTCCCGCCGCCGCAAGGCCGACAGACTTCACGACAGAAGGAGCCGCGAACATCGCGCCGACGAACATCACCGTCCCCGCCACTGCCGGAACCCCGTAATACCAGTGGTACGGAGGAACCTCGAGCAAGGTGTACGCGGCGTAGTAGACGACGCCGCCGAGCGCCCAGGCCCACAACACCGTTGCTCGACGCCATCGCCGCACCGCCGGCACTGCAAGCAAGCACAGCGCTCCGAGAATCGGCACGACAGCTGTCAGGACAGCCGCGGCGGGATAGATGTCGAGGTACATCAGCAAACCGTTGCCGAAACCCCATTCCCCCCAGGCCCCTTGGCCGGTCTTGATGACGACGGTATCCGGGACCACCGAGCCGAGGAACACCCAACTGACGAAGAACCACGGCAACGCTGTGGCTGCAGCGGCGAGCGCAGACAGCCATAGTCGACGCAGCGGCGCGCTCCTGATCAGCACCAACGCGGCCGCAACAACGACCAAATCCACACGAGCGACCACGGCGAGGCCCGACGCCACACCGAGAGCAATCGGTGAGTGCTCCATGGCGAACACCGCCACCCACGCCAAAATCGCCGTTCCCAGAATCACTTCCAATCCCAGAGACGACGAGACCACCGGGTTCACGACGATCAATGCAAGCGTCACCGGAGCGAAGCCCGTCGAGAAACCTTGGTGAAGAGCAATTCTTCGAAATGCCACCACCGTCGCCACACAGGACAAGACGAACACGATCCCACAGGCAAGTACGGCGTCGCGCACCACGATTGTTCCGGCAGCGAGCGCCAGAACGTTCAGCGGCGACGTTGCCGTGTTCGACGGGTGACCACTGACCAGAGCCCATTCACCATGGAATGCAAGATTCCTCGCGTACGACAGGGTGATGAAGGTGTCGTCGATCAGGAACCGCGACGCCAACGCGAATACCGCGGCGGCGACAATTGCCGTCGCCGCAGGAAGAAGATAGGTCCGGACGCGTTCAGACAGTGCGTTCACCCGCGGTTGCGTAGGCGGCTTCGGTGGTGTCCTTCTGTGGACGCCACCAGTTCTCGTTGTCTCGGTACCAGTCGACGGTTGCTTTCAAACCACTGCGGAAGTCGACGTACTGCGGGGTCCAACCCAGTTCGGTGCGCAGTTTGGTCGAGTCGATTGCGTAGCGCAGATCATGGCCGGGACGGTCGGTGACGAAATCGAAGGCGTCGGCGGCTTGTCCTGTTTCCTCGAGAATCGTCTCGAGCACGTCGCGGTTGTTCTTCTCCCCGTCGGCGCCGATGAGATAGGTCTCGCCGAGCACACCGGCGTCGATGATCGTCCAGACAGCGCTGTTGTGGTCGTCGACATGGATCCAGTCGCGGACGTTCCTGCCTTCGCCGTACAGCTTGGGGCGCAGACCGGACAGGATGTTGGTGATCTGACGCGGAATGAACTTCTCCACGTGCTGGTAAGGGCCGTAGTTGTTGGAGCAGTTGGAAATCGTGGCTCGGACCCCGAAGCTCCGCGCCCACGCTCGGACCAGCAGGTCGCTGGAGGCCTTCGTCGACGAGTACGGGCTCGACGGGTTGTACGGGGTGTTCTCGGTGAACCGTGCGGGGTCGTCGAGTTCGAGGTCGCCGTAGACCTCGTCGGTGGAGATGTGGTGATAGCGCACGTCGTGTTCGCGGACTGCCTGCAGCAGGGTGGTGGTGCCGATGACATTGGTGTGTACGAACGGCCAGGGGTTCGCGAGGGAATTGTCGTTGTGGGATTCCGCGGCGAAATGGACCACCAGATCGGTGTCCTTGATCAGGCTCGACACCAGATCCGAGTCTGCGACGTCGCCTTCGACGAACTCGATCCGGTCCGCAACCGGGTCGAGCGATGCTCGGTTGCCGGCGTAGGTCAGCTTGTCCAGGACAGTGATCTCCACATCGGGCCGTTGAGAGACGGTCAGATGGACGAAGTTCGCGCCGATGAACCCGGCACCCCCGGTCACGAGCAGTTTCATAACCGTGACCATACCGGTGTGCCCGGTTTCGGGCCGAACTTGTCCGACCCCCGTGTTACCTTTTCGCAGACTTCGGGGGGAGCGTTCGTGGGATTACGTAAACGGCTACTGCTGCTGGCAGGGAGCTTGGTTGTCTTCAACCTAGTGCTGTGGGGAATACCCAAACTGGCACCTGAAGCGCCCGGCCGGTACGAGGGGGTCTCGGTCGCCGAACCGTCCAAGACGAGCCCACAAGCTCCGACGACAACACCAGCTCCTCTGCCGTCGGGGTTTCCGACGATGGAGTATCCGCCTCCCAAAATCATCGTTCCTGACGGGGAGCCCCAGCCCATCGCAACGAAATTCGGTTTGACCTACGACATTCCAGCGGACTGGAGAAACGTCTCCGGGGGCGTCGCCGGTTGGACCACAGGTGGCGAGTCGGTCGTCTACGGCGCAATCGGCGACTACGGCTACAAGTACTGTCCGGAGTCGGACGGATCGGCCCTTGCTCTGTCGGGCATGACCGGACGGACCGGAACGACGATCGACGATGCGGCACTGTCCGCCGCTCGCGACGCCGAAGTTGTGTTCGGTAACTCCGACGCTGCCCCACCCAGGCTGCAGTATTCGCAACCGTATTACTTCAAGATCCAAGGTGAGCCCGCAGTCCGGTACACCGTTCGCGCGGAGAATATCCATCGGCAAGAGAACTGCGATCCGCACCAGGCGACCTTCGACGTCGTCGCAACCACGGGGTTTGCAACGGCCCCCATCGCGGTTTTCATGATCGAGCTCCATCAAGGCCTACCTGACGCGCTTAACCATTCCATCGCCGACGCCATGATATCGACCATAAGGCGCAGCGACTTCAATTCAGGGGGCTGGAGTTAACCGATGAACTATTCCGTGCAGAGGCAAGTGAAATAGCTGGGATGGGGAAAATGGCGTCCGAGATAGGTCTACAAACGATGGCATGCCATCGCTATATCGGAGATCACGCGGGCTCGAGCGATACAATCCCCGGTCAGATTCTGCAGCGGCTTGCACCGTTCATTGCTCTTTACCAAGAGAATACGCGCAGCAGGCACGTCCACCTCAGGTAATTCGAAGACCGCCGCGGTGGGAAATGTCGACGATTACGTCAATGCCGCCGACTACGGCCACCCCGACGGAATCGACTATCCGCCAGCAAATCCCGCCGTGGACGACACCCGTGAGGTCATTCAAGCGGCTGCAGGCTGGCTGGGCGACGTGGACGAGACGATCTTCGAACTCACCACTTGGAGCCCCCTGACTGAGGTCACCACACCGCTGAGCGGGAACTGGAACGAGATCAGACGAGCTGGAGAAGCATTCGACATCGCGGGCAGCGCAATGGAAGCTGCCGCCGCATCACTCGAGCGTGGCGTCCGGCGCGTCGACGACTACTGGGATGGCCAGGCCGCCCAAGCATTCAACGAGTATTCCGGTCGACAGATTGCAGCCATGTACTGGGAAGGTTCGTGCGGTCGCACGATCCACGCCATCTCCGAAGCCATCGCCGAGGAAATTCGCGAGGGCGTCCAGACCGTCGTGAGGAAGTTCGCCGAGATGTTGGAGGCCGAGGTAGATCTCGGGTCCGGCTCCGCAGCAATGAAAGTGGCGCTCGAGAAAGTTCCTGTCCTCGGGACAGCCTGGCAGCTCGGAGCGATCGTCGACATCCTGAGACAGACGATGGACCTGACGATGGATCTCGTGCGCAGAATCGAAGAACTTGTCGACCAGTTCGGACTGTTCCTCGACGCGATCATCGACCCGGAAGGTCAGGTCAGCCGCACGATCGACAAGTACCTCCAGCCGTTCAACGAGGCTCTGGACAAGGGCAACACTGCCGTCGACGCAGGCAGAACCGCCGACATACCCCAGTCCTCGACACGCCTGACGAACAATTCTCCGTCGGCGAAGGCGACCAACCGTGGCAGGACGCGGTATGACCGATCCCAGGAACACTCCCGAGTACAGGAGAGTGCTCGACGCCGTCGACCGCCTGCGCGCAGCTCGACTCCGCGCCGATGCCACACCGATCCATGTGGACCAGGGCCCTGTCGTCGTCGATGAGGCATTGCTCGAACGCATTTCACAGGCAAGAACAGCGAGCCCGGAACTCCGGACGTACGGCGTGAGGGTGGCGTCGGGCAGCTCCACATGGGACCGGATCGAGTTCGATGCCGTACCGATCCCACCGGAAGTCGAACAGATGAAGGCCGACCCCAGAATTGTTTGGCCCCGCCACTGGCCGTTGCCACAGGAGGACGAGCCGTACAGCATCCCCTGGCAGTGAGCGCGCACGACCAGGTGCCATCTGGGAGACTTCCCGGTATGCGGGGAATCATTCTGGCGGGCGGCACGGGCTCGCGTCTTCATCCGATCACGGTCGGCATCAGCAAGCAGCTTGTCCCCGTCTACGACAAACCGATGATCTACTACCCCCTCTCGACCCTGATGCTCGCCAACATCCGCGACATCCTCGTCATCACCACCCCACAGGACGCCGATCAGTTCCAACGACTCCTCGGCGACGGCTCACAATTCGGAATCAACCTCACCTACCAGGTCCAGCACGAGCCCAACGGCCTCGCCCAGGCCTTCGTCCTCGGCGCCGACCACATCGGCACCGACAGCGCCGCACTCGTATTGGGCGACAACATCTTCTACGGCACCGGACTGGGCTCCCAGCTCTCGCGATTCGAAGGCATCGACGGCGGCGCTGTCTTCGCCTACGAAGTCAAGGACCCCAGCGCCTACGGCGTCATCGAATTCGACGCCGACGGCAAGGCCATCTCCCTCGAGGAAAAACCCGCCGCACCGAAATCGAACTTCTCCGTCCCCGGCCTGTACTTCTACGACAACGACGTCCTGGCGATCGCCCGCGATCTCGAGCCGTCGGCGCGCGGGGAATACGAGATCACCGACGTCAACCGCCACTACCTCGAGGCAGGCAAGTTGGCTGTCGAAGTGCTTCCGCGTGGTACCGCCTGGCTCGACACCGGCACCTTCGACTCGTTGCTCGATGCCTCCAACTACGTCCGCACCATCGAACAACGTCAGGGCATGAAGATCGGGGCACCCGAGGAAGTGTCCTGGCGACGCGGCTTCATCACCGACGACGAACTACGAGTACGAGCCGAGAAACTCGTCAAATCCGGATACGGACAGTACCTGCTCGATCTACTGGCGCGAGGCAAGTGATGAGTTTTCGTGAACTGACCATCCCCGGCGCCTACGAATTCACCCCACGACAGTTCGGCGACGATCGCGGCGTGTTCTTCGAATGGTTCAAATCCTCCGCCTTCGAGAACGCAGTGGGCGGGCCGTTGGAACTGCAGCAGGCGAACTGCTCGGTCTCCGCGGCCGGGGTGCTGCGCGGCATCCACTTCACCGACACCCCGCCCGGGCAGGCTAAGTACGTCACCTGTGTCAAAGGCGCATTCTTGGATGTGATCGTCGACCTGCGGGTGGGTTCGCCGACCTTCGGGCAGTGGGACAGCGTGCTCATCGACGACGTCGACCGCCGCGCAGTGTTCCTGCCGGCAGGTCTCGGGCACGCCATCCTGTCCCTCGAAGACGGCTCGACCGTGATGTACCTGTGCTCGATCGAGTACACCCCGTCGCTGGACCGCGATCTGAACCCGCTCGATCCGGACCTGGGTATCGACTGGCCCACCCACGCCCGCGACGGATCGGTACTCGAGTACCAACTCTCCGACAAAGACCGCGCCGCACCCTCCCTCGCCCAAGCCATCGCCGACGGCTACCTCCCCACCTACCGAGGCTGACCTCCTCGATACAGGAGCGTCGGAACCGAACGGCTCATTCGGTCACCGAGAGGTGCCGCACGCGCACCTTTCATCCCCCGCGCAGGTTGCAACCCGCGCACCCGCTGCAACCTGCGCGCTCACGGACACGCGGAGCGAATGTGCCGTTCGGTCCCCGGGAGCGTCAGCGGATTTTGAAGATCACGGCCCGCTGGACGATGAAGTTGATGACCGTTGCGGTGCCCTGGGCGACGACGAAGGCGAGGTTCGCGAACCAGAAACCGTCGGGAAATGCCTGGTAAAGCCAGGTGTAGATACCGACCTGGACGGCGAAGGTGACGGCGTACAGCACCACGACCGCGAAGAAGCGGGCGCGCGACGGTGCTGCGTTGAATGTCCAGCGCCGGTTGATGAGGTATGCCGTCGTGGTGCCCAGGACGAAGCCGATTGCCTTCGCCAGCGTCACACCGACACCGAACACGAAGTGAAGCAGAAGGTTGACGCCCTGGTCGACGACGGCAGAGAGCACACCCGTTGCCAGGAACCGGACGATCTGGGTCTTGAGGTCGAGGGCCTCGTCGGCGATGTTCTCCGTCAGTGGGAGTTCGACGGGCAGCGGCACGTGATGCTGCGGCTCCGACGCTTCGGCGGGCCAGTCGTCGTTCTGCGGGGTGGACACGATCACTGAGACTAGCTGTCATGACGAGCAGGGAGCGCAGCCTGCGGAGCGACCCGATCGAACAGGTACCCTCAACGACGATGTCCACGACAGCCGACGACGCACTCTTCCCCCTGGAACCACAGGCCGGGAACACTGCGCCGCTACCCACGCAGACCCGCACACTCACAGGTTGGGGACGCACCGCGCCCTCGACGAGTGAGGTGCTCTCGACCTCCGATCCAGAGCTCATCGCGAGCGCTGTGAAGCAGGTCGCGGAGCAGAACGACAGCAAGCCCGCCCACCTGCGTCGCGGCGTCATCGCCCGCGGCCTCGGTCGGTCGTACGGCGACAACGCGCAGAACTCCGGCGGCCTCGTCGTCGACATGAATGCGCTGAACGGTATTCACAGCATCGATGCGACGACAAGGATCGTCGACGTCGACGGCGGCGTCAACCTCGATCAGTTGATGCGCGCCGCTCTGCCGTTCGGGCTGTGGGTTCCGGTGCTGCCGGGCACGCGTCAGGTCACCATCGGCGGCGCAATCGGCACGGACATCCACGGTAAGAACCATCACAGTGCCGGTAGCTTCGGCAACCACGTGCGTTCGATGGAGCTGCTGACCGCGGACGGCCAGATTCGTCACCTCACGCCGTCGGGAAAGAACTCGAAGCTCTTCTGGGCGACGGTCGGCGGTAACGGTCTGACCGGCATCATCCTGCGGGCAACCATCGAGATGACGCCGACCGAGACGGCCTACTTCATCGCCGACGGTGACGTCACGCAGACGCTCGACGAGACCATCGCCCTGCACAGCGACGGCAGCGAGAACAACTACGACTACTCGAGCGCCTGGTTCGACGCCATCGCCGCGCCGCCCAAGCTCGGTCGCGCCGCTGTTTCACGTGGATCGTTGGCGAAGCTCGATCAGCTGCCGACGAAGCTGCAGAAGGATCCGCTGCGGTTCAACGCAAAGCCACTCGTCACGTTCCCGGACGTGTTCCCGAACGGACTCGCCAACAAGTTCACGCTGAGTGCAGTGGGTCAGGCCTGGTACCTCAAGGCAGGCAACTACCGGAACAAGGTGCAGAACCTCACCGCGTTCTACCATCCGCTCGACATGTTCGGTGAGTGGAACCGTGCCTACGGCTCGAACGGCTTCCTGCAGTACCAGTTCGTGGTGCCGCCCGAGGCCGTCGGTGAGTTCAAGAAGATCATCGTCGACATCCAGAAGTCGGGGCACTACTCCTTCCTCAATGTCTTCAAGCTGTTCGGCCCCGGAAACAAAGCGCCACTGAGCTTCCCGATCCCCGGCTGGAACATCTGCGTCGACTTCCCCATCAAGCCGGGCCTGAACGAGTTCGTGCGCGAACTCGACAAGCGCGTGCTCGAGTTCGGCGGCCGGCTGTACACCGCCAAGGACTCGCGCACCGATGCGGAGACGTTCCATTCGATGTACCCGCGGATCGACGAGTGGATCAAGGTCCGCCGATCCGTTGACCCCACGGGCGTTTTCGCCTCCGATATGGCCAGAAGGTTGGAACTGCTGTGACGATCGACGCTGTGGGCAATCCGCAGACCATTCTCGTACTCGGTGGAACGAGCGAGATCGGTCTCGCCATCACCGAGGAGTACCTGTCCAAGTCGCCGGCGCGCGTGATCCTCGCGGCCTTGCCGAACGACCCGCTCCGGGATGCGTCGGTTGCTCAGTTGAAAGCCAAGGGCGCCAAGGATGTCGACGTCATCGATTTCGACGCACTCGACACCGAGTCGCACCCCAAGGTCATCGAGGAGGCGTGGTCCAAAGGTGACGTCGACGTGGCGATCGTCGCGTTCGCGGTGGACTTCGACGCCGAAGAGCTGTGGCAGAACCAGCGCAAGGCCGTCCTGACGGCGAACATCAACTACACCGCGTCGGTGTCGGTCGGTGTTCTGCTGGCCGAGAAGTTCAAGGCCCAGGCATACGGACGCATCATCGTCATGTCCTCGGTGGCGGGCGAGCGCGTGCGCCGATCCAACTTCGTCTACGGTTCCACCAAGGCGGGTCTCGACGGGTTCTACCTCGGGCTCGGAGAAGCGTTGCGCGAGTTCGGCCCTCGCGTCACCGTCATCCGCCCGGGCATGGTGCGCACCAAGTTCAGCGCCCACGTCAAGGAAGCACCTCTGACGGTGGACAAGGAAGACATCGCGAAGCTCGCCGTCGCAGCGTCGCAGAAGGGCAAGGATCTGGTCTGGGCACCGGGTCCCTTCCGCTTCGTCATGATCGCTCTGCGGCACGTGCCGCGTCCGATCTTCCGCAAACTCCCCATCTAGATGAAACGAGCGCTCGGCACAGCCGTCGACGGTGTACTGGCCGCTCTAGTCGCAGCTGTGGTGGCGGCGGTCGGGTTGTTCGCGTTCTCACTCGTCGAGTGGCCTGCGTTCAACTCGTCCAACGTCACCCGTGCGCTGACGACGCTCGGGCAGGTGCTCTGCGTCGCCCTGTTGGCCACGGCGATCGTGCTGTACCGACGCGGCACCCTTGCGTGGCTCGCGAAAGTGTTGACGTGGGGCGGGCTTTCGGGGTTCGTGACGGTCACGCTCGGCATGCCTCTGGCGGCGACCAAGCTCTATCTGTTCGGCATATCCGTCGACCAGGAGTTTCGAACCGAGTACCTGACGCGCCTCACCGATTCGCCTGCGCTGCGCGACATGACGTACCCGGACATCCCACCGTTCTACCCGGCCGGATGGTTCTGGATCGGCGGACGCGTCGGGAACCTGCTCGGCATGGACGGCTGGGAAGTGTTCAAGCCGTTCGCAATCGGATTTCTCGCCGTCACAGCCGTCGTCGCCTACACGCTCTGGCGCCAACTGGTCCGCGCCGACCTCGCGGTAGCCGTCTCGGCCGTCACCACCGCTCTCGTCGTCGCCTACGCCTCCCCGGAGGCCTACAGTGCCGTCATCGCGCTGCTTGTCGCGCCTGCACTCCTACTCGCGTGGGGCGCGCTGAATCGGCCGGTTCCCGACGAGCCCGAGCGATCGAGTAACTGGGGCTGGGGAGCTGTCGTCGGGACGGGTCTGTTTCTCGGCCTCGCGGCAACGTTCTACACCTTGTATCTGGGTGTGGCGGCGTTTGCGGTGACGCTCATGGCCGTTGTATCGGCGTTTCTGAATGTTCGCGCTCACAAAACTTGGCGTGCAGCAATTCCGGTTGCTGTTCGCCTCGTTGTGATCGCCGCGATTTCAGGACTTGTCGCACTGACGGTCTGGGCTCCCTATCTTGTCGATGCACTGACCGGAGCACCTGCGACGTCGGGTACTGCGCTGCACTACCTTCCGGAGGCCGGTGCCGAGCTGCCGTTCCCGATGTTCGAGTTCTCCCTGCTCGGTGCGCTGACCATGGCCGGGACCCTGTGGCTCGCCGTCAGGACAGCGACGTCGCGTCGAGCACAGGCGTTGAGCATCGGCGTCGTCTCCGTGTATCTGTGGACGCTGCTGTCCATGGCGGCGACCGTTGCCGGCACGACACTGCTCAGCTTCCGCCTGGAAGCCGTACTGATCGTATTGCTGGGAGCGGCAGGCGTTTTCGGCTTCGTCGAAGGCGCGAAGGCCATCTACCAGGCAGTCGGTGAACCGTCGCGGTTCAAGGTCGCCGCGGTGACGGTGGGGACGATCGGTGCACTTGCGTTCGCACAGAACATCCCTCAGGTTCTGCAGTCGGAGATCACCGTCGCGTATTCGGACACCGACGGCGACGGCAACCGCGCCGACAAGCGCCCACCGAGTGCGGTGTCCTACTACTCCGAGGTCGACCGAGCGATCACCGAGCAGGTCGGCAGGCCCCGAGACGAGACGATCGTCCTGACGGCCGACACCTCGTTCCTCAGCTACTACCCGTACTTCGGCTTCCAGGGGCTGACGTCGCACTACGCCAACCCGCTCGCTCAGTTCGACCAGCGCGCCGCGGCCATCGAGGACTGGACGACGGCCGAGACCCCGGACGAGTTGGTCACCAAGCTCGACGAGAGCCGGTGGCAGGCGCCCGACGCCTTCCTGTTCCGCCGCGGCGCCGACGGCTACACCTTGCGGTTGGCGGAGGACGTCTATCCGAACGATCCGAACGTTCGTCGCTACACGGTCACGTTCGACGAGTCGTTGTTCGAGGATCCGCGGTTCCAGGTCACCGATATCGGGCCGTTCGCGCTGGTCACCCGCGCTACATAGGCAAATGACATAACGTTCACGTAACGTTCAACCGATGCCTACCTCGGACCAGACTGTTCTCGAGCAGCCGCGGACCGCCCCGGCACGGCGAATCGGGGCGCTCTCCACCCGTCTTCGGCGTGCCGATCGAGCCGATGTCGCGGCTGCGTCGGCCTTCACCGTCGTCGCTCTCTTCGTGCTGCAGGGACAGTGGCGGAACCTCGGTAGTGGCTATCTCTACAACAGTGGCCAGGACCAGGCCATGTGGGAATGGTTCTTCGCGGTGGCTGCGCATTCCGTCGCGCACCTCGAGAACCCGATGTCGAGCGATCTGCAGAACTTCCCGCTCGGGGTGAACCTGATGGCCAACACGGCCATGTTCGGGTTGTCGATTCCGTTCGCACCCGTGACGTTGCTGTTCGGCCCGACTGTCACCTGGGCCATCGCGTTGACCATCGGTCTCGCAGGCACTGCATACGCCTGGTACTGGCTGTTCTCACGCACGCTCGGGGCGTCGCGACCGTCGTCGGCGCTCGGTGGAGCACTGTGCGGCTTCGCGCCTGGCATGATCTCCCACGCCAACGGCCACCCCAACTTCGTCGTACTCTTCCTGCTGCCGGTCATCGCGGCTCTCGTCGTCCGCACCGCCCAGGACGGCCCGACGGCGAAACGAACCATCGCGCTCGGACTCGTCGTCGCGCTGCAGATCATGCTCGGCGAAGAACCCCTGCTGATCTTCGCGATCGCGTTCGGACTGTTCGCCGTCGTCTACTACGTCGGTAAGCCGCGCAGCCTGTGGCCGGCCGTGAAGAACTCGGCGACAAGCCTGCCGTTGGCGGCTGCGCTCGCGATCGCCCTCGTCGCGTTCCCTCTGTACTGGCAGTTCTTCGGCCCGCAGAGCTACTCGTTCCTCGAACACGGCGCGATGGGCAACGACGCCAAAGCCCTCACCCAGTTCCCGACGCAATCCATCGGCGGCGTCGCGACCCCCGGTCAGAACGTCCGGATCAACGCGACGGAAGAGAACGCCTACTTCGGGTGGCCCCTCCTGGTGCTCGCGGGGGTCGCCGCGGTCTGGCTGTGGCGGGTCGCCTGCGCCCGAGCGGCCGCGGCCACCGCCGTCGCTGTCGCCGTGCTGTCCCTCGGGTCCGAGCTGATCATCGGCAAGAACAACACCGAGATCGCACTGCCGTGGGAATGGCTCGCCGACACCCCACTGGTCGAGTCGATCCTGGAAACGCGCTTCGCGCTCGCCGCCGTTCCGGCACTGGCGCTTCTGCTGGTACTGGCCACCGACAAGGCCTTCAAGGCCGGACTGCGGCCGATTCCGGCACTGTGGTCGATCGCTCTCGCACTCGCGCTGGTGCCACTGCTTCCGACGCCACTCGACACCGTCGAACGCGCGTCGACGCCGTCCTTCTTCGCCAGCGGTGAATGGAAGAACTACGTCGACGACGGATCCGTCGTCACCGTGCCCCTCCCCCGTCCCGAGGACGCTCGTCCCCTGCACTGGCAGATCGAAGCCGACATGGGCTTCCCGCTCGCGGGTGGATACTTCGTCGGGCCGGGTGACAACGTCGAACGCAAAGCCAAGTACGGCGCCGTGGATCGGCCGACGGCCCTGCTGCTCGGGTCCGTGCGGAACTCCGGCACCGTCCCGGACGTCACACCACAGCAGCAGGCCGACGCTCGGGCCGATCTTCGATTCTGGGGCGCCGACGTCGTCGTCCTCCAACCCGGCCGCAACAGCACCCAGCTACGCGACACCGTCGACGAACTCCTCGGCTTCGATGCCGAGTACCACGACGGTGTGTGGATCTGGGACGTGCGGGACTTCGCCCGCTGACCTGCAGGAAAAGGGGTGGGTCGGGGCTGTGCCCTAGCATCGACAATCGTGTCCACCGCTGCAGCCACCGCACCGAAGCCCCCTGAAGCATCGTCGTCGACGCGTATGTCGGCGGGAGTCGTTGCCGTCGTCTCCGGTGTCATCGCAGTCCTCGCCGCGATTCTGACGCCGCTGCTGCCGGTGACCCAGGACTCGGCGTCGATCAGCTGGCCGCAGAACGGAACGCTGAACTCGGTCGAGGCTCCGCTCGTCTCGTACTCGCCGTTGTCGCTCGATGCCGCGATTCCGTGCAACATCATCGCCTCCGCAGCGCCCGGCACGCTCGTACTCTCGACCACCGCTCCCGGCGCACCGGACGCCCAAGGCGTCGGCCTCGTCGTCTCCCGCACCGATTCCGGCCTGCAGGCCGTCCTGCGCGAGAAGGTTCTGCTGTCGCTGACCGACGCCGAACTCGCGTCGTGCTCGTCGGTGACCATCAGTTCGACGGATACGTCGACGTCCGCGTCGGTGACGGGCACCGACGTCGCCGGAACGATCGACGGCGACGCACGTCCCCAAACTGTGGGAATCTTCACCGAACTGCAGGGTGCCGCACCGGCGGACCTGAACGTCGACGTCCAGATCGACTCCCGCTTCTCCTCGACCCCCACCGTTCTGAAGAAACTCGCGATGGCCGCCGCGGTGATCTTCACGATCATCTCGCTCGTCGCGTTGCACCGACTCGATCTGCTCGACGGACGCAGCAGCCGCCGCTTCTTCCCGGCACGGTGGCTCCGCATCACCGTCGTCGACGGGGTCGTCATCGCAGTACTGGCCGTGTGGCACTTCATCGGCGCCAACACCTCCGACGACGGCTACCTGCTGACCATGGCACGCGTATCCGAGCACGCCGGGTACATGGCCAACTACTACCGCTGGTTCGGCGTCCCCGAAGCACCGTTCGGGATGCCGTACTACGACATGCTCGCCGCGTTCGCGAAGATCTCCACAGCCAGCCCGTGGATGCGGTTGCCGGCGCTGATCGCCGCGCTTGTGTGCTGGGCCGTGATCAGCCGCGAGGTCATCCCGCGTCTCGGTCGCGCCGTCCGCTCCAACAAGGTCGCGATCTGGACCGCTGGCCTGGTGTTCCTCGCCTTCTGGCTGCCCTACAACAACGGCCTGCGACCCGAGCCGATCATCGCTCTCGGCGCCCTGCTGACGTGGTGCTCCATCGAACGCGCCGTCGCGACCGGCCGACTGTTGCCCGCGGCCGTCGCAGTCCTCATCGCCGCGTTCTCGCTCGCCGCAGGCCCGACGGGTCTGATCTGCGTTGCCGCGCTCCTCGCCGGCGGACGCCCCCTCGTGCGCATCGTCATCGCCCGCGCCCGCATCGTCGGCTACGCACCCGTCCTGGCCCCGATCCTGGCGTCGGGAGTCGTCATCGTCGCCGCCGTGTTCGCCGACCAGACCGTCTCGACAGTCCTCGAAGCCACCCGCGCCCGCGCCGCCGTCGGACCGAACGTCGCCTGGTTCAACGAGCGCGCACGCTGGGACTCCCTCATGGAGATCACCCCCGACGGCTCCCTCGCGCGGCGCTTCGCCGTCTTCGCGATGATCCTGTGCGTGATCGTCACCATCGTCGTCATGCTCCGACGAGGCGGCCGCATCCCCGGCGTCGCGATCGGACCGTCCAGGCGCATCGTCGGCATCGTGATCGGCGCCCTCGCCCTGATGATGTTCACTCCCACCAAGTGGACCCACCACTTCGGTGTCTACGCGGGCCTGGCCGCATCGCTCGCTGCCGTCGCGGCGGTCGCCGTCGCGTCGGCCACCCGGGACAACGCACGCAACCGCACTCTGTTCACCGCTGCCGTGCTGTTCCTGGCCGCGCTCGCGTTCACCGGCTCCAACGGCTGGTGGTACGTCTCGAGCTACGGAATCCCCTGGTTCGACAAGCCTCCGATGATCCTCGGCAAAGGCTTCTCCACCATTTTCCTCGGACTGACCGTGCTCGCGTTGCTGTACGCAGGCTGGCAACACCTCCGCGCGCCGTACCGAACCAGCACCCGCTCCGCACGCTTCGGAGTCTCCGCGCTGACGGTGATGGCCGCATTCGTCGTACTGTTCGAGCTCGCGTCCTTCGCCAAAGGCATCGTCGCGCAGTACCCGGCGTACTCGGTGGCCCGCTCCAACCTGAACGCGCTCGCAGGCAACTCCTGCTCCCTCGCGAACGACGTTCTCGTCGAACAAGATCCGAACAGCTCGATGCTGACACCGATCGAATCCACCGTCCAGAATGCACTGGCCGGACCGAACACCGTCGGCTTCACCCCCGACGGAATCCCCGACGATCTCACCGCCGACGAAGAAGACGTCTCCCAGGAGAGCACCCGCGGATTCAGCAACGACCCCGACAGCGGCACCGACTCCGACACTCAGGGACCCACCTCCGCAGGTTCCTCCGGCACCCAAGGCGGCACCACCGAAGCCACCGGCATCAACGGAAGCTCCGTCGCACTGCCGTTCGGACTCGACCCGTCGCGCACGCCCGTCCTCGGTAGCTACGGCGCCGACACCGCGGAACCCGCAACCCTCGAAACCGAATGGTTCGCCCTACCGTCGGATGCGGACCGATCGGGTCGATCCACGGGCTCCACTCCTGGCAACGACTTCATCGCTATCAGCGCCGCCGGGCGCATCCGATCCGTCGACTCCGACGGCATCGTGGCCTCCGGCCAGCCGCTCGAGGTGGAGTACGCCGCGGGCGATCAGGTCCTCGGCCGCGTCACCCCGATCGACATCGGGCCCCAGCCGTCGTGGCGCAACCTGCGCGTGCCCCTGTCGGACATCCCACGTGAAGCCGACCGCATCCGCCTCGTCGCAACCGACGGCGACATCTCACCGGATCAATGGCTCGCCGTGACGCCGCCGCGGATCCCCCGCACGACCCCACTCGTCGACGTCATCGGACCCGACGTGCCCGTCATGCTGGACTGGACCGTCGCACTGGGCTTCCCGTGCCAGCGCCCGTTCGACCACAAGGACGGCGTCGCGGAACTGCCGGAGTACCGCATCCTGCCGGACCGCAGCGGTGCCGCCGCACACAGTCCGGTGATGGACGCCTTCGGCGGTGGGCCGCTCGGCTGGCAACAACTCGTGCTGTCCGCCCAGGTTGTCCCGACCTATCTGAACAATGATCTCGATCGCGACTGGGGCTCGCTCGAGAGATTCATCCCACTGGACACGTCGGCGACGCCGGCAGAATTGACGGTCGGAACCGTCACCCGCAGCGGGTGGGAGACCGAAGGTCCGATAAGGGTCGGATGAAACCGGCATACAGCCGGTTTCATCGCGATGCGGGTGCGGTGAACCGATCACGTTCGAATAACATCGACAACCGTGCCCGACGCCGTGAATGATTCTCCCGCCGTGCCCGACGCCCCCCAGCCGAAGGGTTCGGTGTCGAAGGGCACCGGGACCGATCTGCGATCCACGGTGCGTACGACGCGTCTGGTCGCGATCGTCACGGGTCTTCTCGGTGCCGTCCTGGCTCTCCTGACGCCGTTCCTGCCCGTCGTGCAGACGACGTCGACCATCTCGTGGCCGGAATCGGGCTCGATCCAGGACATCGACGCCCCGCTCGTCTCGCAGGCGCCGATCTCCCTGACCGCGACCATCCCGTGTTCCGCGGTGGCCGCACTACCCCCGCAGGGCGGGCTGCTGCTCGCCACCGCGCCGCCTCAGGGCGAGGGTGCCGCGCTCAACAGCCTGTTCGTGCGAGTGAACGAAGGTTCGGTCGACGTACTGGACCGCAACGTCGTCGTCGCGTCGGCACCGCGCGAGGACGTACAGGGCGCAGCCTGCAGCTCCATCGAGATCACCTCGAACATCGACTACACCTCGGCATCGTTCACCGGCCTCGTCGACGACGAAGGCCTCGAACGCACCGGACGTCTCGACGGTGACCTGAGGCCCCAGGTCGTCGGCGTCTTCACCGACCTCGACGGCGCCGCACCCGCCGGACTGAACGTCACCATCGACGTCGACTCGCGCTTCTCCTCCAGCCCGACGATCCTGAAGCTGCTGGCGATGATTCTCGCGGTGGTCTGCACGATCATCGCCGTCACCGCCCTCGGTCGCCTCGACGGCATCGACGGACGCGGTCACCGACGGTTCTTCCCGTCGCATTGGTGGAAGTTCACCGGAGTCGACGTCACCGTCGTCGGAGTCCTCGTCGGCTGGCACTTCGTCGGCGCCAACACCTCGGACGACGGCTACCTGCTGACCATGGCTCGGGCCGCGGACCAGTCGGGCTACATGGCCAACTACTTCCGTTGGTTCGGAGTCCCCGAGGCCCCGTTCGGGTGGTACTACGACGTCCTCGCCGTCTTCGCGAAGATCTCCACCGCCAGCCCCTGGATGCGCCTGCCAGCCCTGATCGCCGGCGTTCTCTGCTGGATGGTCATCAGCCGCGAGGTCGTCCCGCGTCTCGGCCGTGCAGTACGCAAGTCCAACGTGGCGCTGTGGACCGGCGGACTCGTGTTCCTCGCGTTCTGGCTGCCCTACAACAACGGCCTCCGCCCCGAGCCCATCGTCGCGCTCGGCGCCCTCCTGACGTGGTGCTCCATCGAACGGGCCATCGCCACCGGCCGACTGCTTCCTGCTGCGACGGCGTTCCTGATCGGCGCGTTCACCCTCGCCTCGGCGCCGACGGGCCTGATGTGTGTCGCTGCCCTGTTGGCCGGAGCGCGGCCCATGGCGCGCATCGTCGTTCGACGCCACCGCCTGGTCGGCACCCTGCCGCTTCTCGCACCGCTCGCTGCCGCCGGCTTCCTGGTCCTCGTCGTCGTCTTCGCCGATCAGACCTACGCGACGGTCATGGAGTCGACGCGTGTGCGCACGGCAATCGGCCCCAACGAGCAGTGGTACCAGGACTTCCTGCGCTACTACTATCTGTTCGTCCAAACGGTCGACGGTTCCGTCGCTCGCCGCTTCGCATTCCTCGTGATGCTGCTGTGCCTGTTCTCGACGCTGTTCATCCTGCTGCGACGCAGGCGAGTTCCCGGAATCTCCAACGGACCGGCCTGGCGTCTCATCGGCGTCGTGTTCGGAACGATCTTCTTCATGATGTTCAACCCGACCAAGTGGACCCACCACTTCGGGTCGTACGCAGGCATCGCGGGCAGCCTCGCCGCGCTGACCGCCGTCGCGATCTCCGCCAGCGCGTTGAGGTCTCGCCGAAACCGAACGATATTCCTCGCCGGCCTGATGTTCGTGCTGGCACTGGCGTTCTCGGGAATCAACGGGTACTGGTACGTGTCGAGCTACGGCGTGCCGTGGTTCGACAAGACCGTCTCGCTCGGCGGAAACGAATCCAACACCCTGTTCCTCGTGCTTTTCGCCGCCGCACTCGCGTTGGCGGGATGGCAGTACCTCCGTGAGGGTTACGCACCGCCACAACCCCGTGCCGGTAGCGAACGAGGCAGGCGCATCAAGAAATTCGCCGCCGCACCGCTGACGGTGATCGCCGGGCTCATGGTGCTGTTCGAAGTCCTCTCCCTCGTCAAGGGAGCAGTGTCCCAGTACCCCGCCTACTCGCTCGCACGCTCGAACGTCCAGGCCCTCACCGGCAACTCGTGCGGCCTCGCGAACGACGTACTGGTGGAATCGAACCCCAACGCCGGCATCCTGAACCCCATCCCGTCGGCCTTCGACCCACAGACCGGCCCACTCGGAGGTGAAACCCCGTCGGGCTTCACCCCCAACGGAATTCCCACCGACCTCAGCGCCGACGCCGTCGAGGTGAAACCCGGACAGGGCAACACCGACCAGCAGAGCGTCGGACCCGCATTCGAAGAAGGCCAGAGCTCGGGCACCGGCGGCGGCATCGGCGCCCTCGGCGTCAACGGCTCCACCGCAGCCCTGCCCTTCGGACTGGACCCGGCCACCACCCCCGTCCTCGGCTCCTACCAGCCAGGCATCCAGGAACCCGCGTCGGCGACCTCGAGCTGGTACTCGCTGCCCGAGCGCTCCGACAGCGCACCGCTGATCGTCGTGTCCGCCGCAGGCCGCATCCTGTCCTACGACGACACGGGCGCCATGACATACGGCCAGTCGCTCCTCGTCGAGTACGGCACGCGTCAGCCCAACGGAACCGTCGACGTCAAGGGCACCTACCTGCCCCGCGACATCGGACCCGCACCGTCGTGGCGCAACCTCCGCATCCCCATCGCGGACCTGCCCGCCGACGCCGACGCCGTGCGCATCGTCGCCAACGACCCCAACCTCACCGGCGACCAGTGGTTCGCATTCACACCACCGCGAGTACCTCAGCTGGAGAAGCTGAACGACCTCATCGGTAGCGAACAGCCCGTACTGCTCGACTGGGCCGTCGGACTGCAGTTCCCCTGCCAGCGCCCGTTCGACCACGAATACGGCGTCGCCGAAGTACCCGGATACCGCATCCTCCCGGACCGCCCATTGGCCGTCAGCTCCACCGACACCTGGCAGTCCGGCGACAACGGCGGACCACTCGGCTGGAGCGAACTCCTCGCCCGTCCCGTCACCGTCCCGACGTACCTCGACCGCGACTGGGCTCGTGACTGGGGCTCGCTCGAACGGTACGAGCAGTACTACCCCGGCGCTGTACCGGCAACACTCGACACCAACGAAGTCACCAGGTCCGGCTTCTGGACGCCAGGGAACTTGAGGGTGTTCGATCGGTAGAGCTCGTTGCCCTTCACCGGGTCATACCGCGGTAGTACTCGTGATTGATCCTCTGGACGGATGATTCCATCCTCGATCCGCGGCAGGGTCGAGGCATGGACATCGTCAGAACTCACAGCCTCGTCAAGCGATACGACAACCACACCGTCGTCGACGACGTGAACCTCGCCATTCCCGAGGGCTGCGTCTACGGTTTCCTCGGTCCCAACGGATCGGGCAAGTCGACGACGATGAAACTGCTGCTGTCTCTGATCCGGCCGACTTCCGGTGAAGTGGAAGTGTTCGGTCGACCGATGAACTCTGACACCCGACGCGAATTGCTCACCGAGATAGGTTCGTTGATCGAATCACCACCCGGCTACGGTCACCTCACGGGCGCAGAGAACATGAAGATCGTGCAACGATACCTGGGCTCGACCGACGACCAGATCACTCGCGCCGTCGCCACCGTTCGACTGCAGGACCAACTGAACAAGAAGGTGAAGAACTACTCACTCGGAATGAAGCAGAGACTCGGAATCGCCATGGCACTGGCCCGCGAACCCCGACTTCTCGTGCTCGACGAGCCCACCAACGGACTGGATCCCGCGGGAATCGAGGAAATTCGAGCCCTGCTGAAGCATCTCGCCGAGCACGGAGTGACCGTCATGGTGTCGTCGCACCTCCTCGGCGAGATCGACAAGACGGCGAACGTACTTGGAATTCTCAGCGAGGGGCGACTGATCTTCCAAGGCAGCCGCGACCAACTTCTTGCCGCCTCCACTCCCGACGTCGTCATCGACATCCTCGGTTCAGACAACCCCAATTCCACTGCTGAACAACAGCTTCGGGATCGAGAGACGCTGCGTATCCCATCCGTCGACGACCTTCACACCGCCCACGTCGTCGGCGAACTCGTCGCATCCGGAGCCGGGGTCTACGGAGTCCGGCGAGACGAGCAGTCACTCGACGACGTCTTCATGAACCTCACGAGCGGCGGAAGACTGTGAACATACTGCGCAACGAGTTCGCCAAACTGCGGCATCTGCACCTCGTGGCCCTTGCTGCGTCGATGACCGCCGGCATCGTCGCGCTGACCGTCGTCGGAACGATGACAGGGGATGCCGCACAGCACGCCTCGGTACTGTCCCTCGCCGGACTGTCCCTCGCGTTTCCCCTCGTCTCGCCGCTCATGATCGCCGTAGTCGCAAGCCGAACCATCGACATCGAACACCACGGCAACGGATGGCTTCTCAGTCGCGCCACCGGAGTGGCCCTCGGTGAACTCCTACGTGCCAAGGTGGTATCCGCTGGACTCGTCGTCACCACAGCGACCGTCGCGGCCGTCTCCCTCGGGGCGCTACTCGGCGGAACGAAGCCGCTGTGGACATGGCTCGGTTACGCAGGCGCGATGGTCGTCGTCAATCTCGCGGTCCTGACGCTGCACCTGACGGTTTCGACACTCGCGGTCAACCAGCTGATCTCGCTGGGAATCGGCGTCCTGGGCACCGTCGTCGCGATCTGCGCATCCGGATTTCCCTCGTGGCTGGCACATCTCACACCGTGGGGGTACTACGCACTCGCGTCCGCCGCGGACTACCGAGGCGACCACGTCATGACACTGTCCCCGTCCTACACCAGTGTGGCCGGGCTCGCCGTCGTCGGCGTCGCACTGTTTCTGTTCGTCACGGCTCGGCTCGATCGACAGGAGTTTCTGGCATGAACACCGTTGCCGCCGAACTGATCAAACTCAAACGATCCCAGAGCCTGACCGTCGTGATCCTGCTGCCCATCCTGATAGTCGGAGTCGGAACATTCAATACAGTTCTGTCCGGAGAACAACTTCAGAACGGTTGGCACACACTCTGGTTGCGAACGGTGGTGTTCCACGGCCTCTTCCCGCTCGCACTGGGAGTCGCCCTCCTGGCATCGCTGATCTGGAAACCCGAGCACGACAGAGGGAACTGGAATTTCCTGATGAGCGGCCGGGCCCCCTCGCTACGAATCGTCGTCGCCAAGACCTCGGTCGTGGCACTCCTCACCGCTGCCATGCAGGTGTCGATGGTCGCGACAGTCCTCGTCGTCGGCAAACTGGTGTTCGGACTGGACGGACCACTGCCCGCGCCGTTGTGGATCGCCGCCGGGTTGACCATCTTCGCGGCGGTTCCACTGGCCGCAGTGCAGTCCGCACTGTCGATGCTCGTCGGATCCTTCGCCGTACCGATTGCCCTTGCGCTGGTCGGCGCAGGCGTCTCGGCATTCCTGCTCACCGCCGACGTCGGTGCCGCCATCGTCGTACTGCCGCATGCCTTGGTCTCGCGTGCAACACAACTCGCCACCGGCACCTTCGGAGACGGTGGCTCGCTCACCGCGGGATCCACCCTGTCCGTAGTCGGCGCGACCATATTTCTCTCTGCTGTGGCAATTGTCGGCTCGAGCAGAATCCTCGACCGTCGGGATGGTCGTTCCTGATCACGTGACGGGCCCAGGCACGCGATCAGGCGTCGCGAAATTCCTGGGTGAGCGCGCCACCTTCCCAGTCCCATCGGCCGTCGGCCGCGCCTGCCATCAGCAGTTGCTTGATGGCACCATGGTCGACCGACGACGGAAGATTCAAAGCGAGCAAGTTGAACTGTTCGGCGCCTTCGCCTTCGGCACCCAGTTCCCCGAACACGTCCATCACCGACTGAAGGGTCTCCCCGCCGTCCCGCAACGGGATGACTCTGACCGTGCAGTTGTCCGACGGTTCGACGGTGTCCTGGACGACGAGTTCGCCGTCCGCGTTCTCCTCGACACGGACGATGTCGCCTTCGGCAGCGCCCCGAACGAAGAACGGCGTGTTGTTGAGCTCGACGAGATCGTCACCACGGGGTATCGCCCACATACGCTCGGAACCCACAGGTGGCCAGTTGTCCTCGGTCCTGGGCAGCTCGAAGACCACCTTCACCAATGCCGTCGTTTCACGCCCCGCAGTCATTCGGACAGCATGCCAGACCACCTCGAACTCTCCACCGACACATCAGGCACCGGAAACGTGGACCGAGGGAGCGACGGCGGTCCTTGCTCAGCATGCGGCAGGGGGCAGCCACCCAGCAACAGTCAGATCGGGAACAGGTGGTGCTTCCGTGGGTTCTTGAAGACTTCCTTGTCCTTCAGCAATTTCAGCGCCTTGCGGAGCTCGAGGCGGGTGCTCGAGGGCTCGATGACGGCGTCGATGTAGCCACGCTCCGCGGCGACCCAGGGAGTGGCCACGTGCTCGTTGTAGAAGTTGATGAGCTGCTGACGCACGGCGGGAGCGTTCTCTCCCGCGGCGGCCATCTGCTTGCGGCCGATGATGTTGACGGCACCTTCGGCACCCATGACGGCGATACGCGCTGTGGGCCAAGCGAAGTTGATGTCGGCACCGAGCTGCTTGCAACCCATGACGGCGTAACCGCCGCCGTAGGCCTTGCGGACGACGACGGTGACCTTGGGTACCGATGCTTCGATGTAGGAGAACAGGAATCGGCCACCGCGTTTGATGACGCCGACCTTCTCCTGGTCGACGCCGGGGAGGAAGCCGGGTGTGTCGACGAGGAAGACCAGCGGAATGTTGTAGGCGTCGCAGATGCGCACGAAACGTGCTGCCTTGTCGGCACTGTCGGCGTCGAGTGCACCGGAGAGGTACATCGGCTGGTTGGCGACGACACCGACGGACCGGCCGTCGACACGGGTCAGACCGGTGATGACGTTGGGTGCGATCTCCGACGACATCTCCAGGAATTCACCGTCGTCGAACAGCCGAAGGATGATGTCGTGCATGTCGTAACCGGCGTTGTCGGCGTCGGGCATGATCTTGTCGAGCGACAGGTCGGAGTCCGTCACCTCGGGTTCGAGACCCGGGTTGACGACGGGTGGGTCTTCCTGGCAGCTCGACGGCATGTAGCTGAGATAGTTGCGAACCCAGTCGAACGCGGCCTTCTCGTCGGGCGCGACGTGGTGCACGTTGCCGTACTGCGCCTGCTTGCGTGCACTTCCGAGGTCGTCGAGGCTGACGTCCTCGCCGGTCACGGACTTGATGATGTCCGGTCCGGTGACGAACATGTACGCCTCTTCGGTGGCGACCACGACGTCGGTGTTGATGGGCGCGTAGACGGCACCGCCTGCGCACTTGCCGAGGATGACCGAGATCTGCGGGCACATTCCGGACAGCGGCTCGTGGCGACGCCCCAGTTCGGCGTACCAGGCCAGGGACGTCACGGCGTCCTGCACGCGAGCGCCACCGGAGTCGTTGATGCCGATGACCGGGCATCCGACCCTGATGGCGAAGTCCATCACGCCGGCGACCTTGCGGCCGAACATCTCGCCGACAGTTCCGCCGAACACCGTCTGGTCGTGCGAGAAGACGGCGACGGGGCGACCGTCGACTGTTCCGTGACCGGTGACGACACCGTCGCTGTAGAGAGCCGACGGGTCGTTGGGCGCTTTCACCAAGGCGCCGATCTCGACGAAGCTGCCGGGATCGAGCAGCATGTCGATGCGTTGCCGGGCACTGGGGATGCCCTTCTTCGCGCGCTTGGCGATACCGATCTCACCTGCCGGTTCCTTGGCAAGTTCGAGGTTGGCCCGCAGGTCGGCCAACTTTTCGGCGGTAGTACCAGTCAAGATTTAGTCTCCGGTTCTCAGCGACTCGATCTCATCGAGCTTCTTCGTCATGTGTGCCGCAATTCGTCCAATGTACGGCTCATCGACGACGGCGAGATGGTCGCCTCCGATTTGCACGATCTCGAGATCCTTCACGACCGGTCCCCAGCCGCCGTGATCCTCACGAGTGGCGTAGGCAGGCTCGAGCGCGATGGCGTCGTCGTGGTACTTGTCCGCCATGTACAGCGTCACCGGGCCGCCGTACGGCTTGAGCTCCGCTGTTTCGATCGCGCGGTTGTCCAGCCACGACGTGCGTTGGTGCTCGATGATTCCGCCCGGGATCTTGGCGCCGCTGAGCTTGACCAGATCGGTGATGATCCGGATCTGGCCTTCGTCGTCGGCTTCGACGAGCTTGTCGTACGGAATCGGGTAGTCGACGTCGTACGTCTTCTTCGCGAACTTCGCGTACCGCTCCCACCGACGACGAACCTCGTCCTTGGTGTCGGGAATCTTCGCACCCGGCATGACGGTGTCGAGGAGTCCGACGTACGCGACCTCGATGCCCTCTTCCTCCATCTGACGGGCGACCTCGTAGGCCAGGATGCCGCCGAGGGACCATCCGACGAAGACGTACGGGCCCTCCGGCTGGATCGCCTTGATCAGCGGAACGTACTCCGCCGCACGGACTGAAATCGGCCCCTCGACGCGCTCCAACCCGTACATCGGAGTACCCGCAGGGAGCTTGCGCAGCAGTGGTTCGTACGCGACCGTCGAGCTGCCGGCCGAGTGGAACGCGAACACCGGTGTCGCGGTGGATCCTTCCGGACGTGGACGCAGATTGCGGACGAGACCGTCGATCTCTCCGCCCTCGAGGTGCGGACGCACCTTGTCCGCGAGCTGCTCGATCGTCTCCGAATCCAGCACGTCGTCGAAGGTGATCTCGCCGCCGGCCCGCTCGGTGAGGCGCGCCGCCAACTTCTCCGCGGTCTCGTCGTCGAGAATCGGGAGCGTGTTGAAGATGCCCTTGGCGGATTCCTTCGTCACCACGGCCCACGTCGCGAACGTCATGCGCTCGGCGTTGTCACGTGGCGGAACATCGGATCCCGCTGCTTCCGCGAAAGCTTCCTTGCCACCGAGATCGGTCTGCGCGGACGGCGCCGGCTGGTACTCCGCACTCGGCGTCGCAACCTCGTCCGACGCGACGGCGGTGTCGACTGCGGCGTCCCGTGCCCCCGCTCCGGCCTCGGCAGCCTTCTCGGCTTCCTTTTCCGCTTCCTTCTCGGCCGCCTGCTTGTCTGCGAGAGCCTGAACTTCCTCACGGTTCTCGATCGCGTACCGCAGGTACTTCTCCACCTCGAGGAGGTTTGCGTCCCGGACGGCCTGCAATTGAACAGTGGGGATGTCGAACTCGTACTCCACGCGGTTCTTGATACGGACGGCGCTCAGGGAATCGAGACCGAGCTCGATGAGCGGGATCTCGGGAGGCAGGTCCTCGGGTGCGTACCCCATGGACTCGGCGACGATGATGGCCAGGCGGTCTTCGAGCTTCTGGTTGCCGTTGGGATCCCAACGATCACCGAAGTCCTCGACAACCTCCGGCAACTCCTCCACTCCGGGCCGGCCACGGTCCACGACACCCGTGGATGGCTCGGCGACAACAGGTTCCGGCAGCGCCTCGCCCGACGTCACGACGGCGTCGTGCAGCAACGTGAACGACGAGCCCGCGTGCGCGTGCACCTGGACGGACGCTCCCCCGAGGTGCGGGGTCAGCGTGGTCACCAAGGTTCCTGCGGTCGGGATGGCGGCGTGCGACACCGATGCACCGAGCGCAACGCCCGAGAAGACCTGCGCTGCCGCGGCTTCGACCAGAGTTCCCAGAGACTCGACGCTCGGCGCCTCGACCTCCCAGACGTGCCTGCCGTCCGGGAGGGCGACGTGCGATCCCGGAATACGGCCGCTACCACTGGAATTGACGCGAGTGTTCAGCCAGAACTCCTTGCGGAGGTAGGCCGTACGCGGGATGGGAGCGTAGCCACCTTCGGCGAAGAGAGTCGGCAGATCCAGGGCGTGGCCGTGGACGTACAGCTGCGCCAGGGCAGCGAGGAACGTCTCGGACTCGTCTTCCTTGCGCTTCAAGGTGGGAATCAGCGTCGAGTCCGCAACACCGGCAGCCCATGCCGTCGCCGCCACGGACATCAGCGCGACAGGATTGGGAGCCAGTTCGACGAACGTCGTGTGGCCGTCTCCGACAGCAACATTGACGGCCTGGGTGAAGTTCACCGGGTGCCGCATGCCCTTGACCCAGTAGTCGACGCCGTGGATGGCCTCGTGTCCGACGCGGTAGTGCGCCTCGAGATCGACGGACGAGTAGACCCCGGCCGTCAGCGTGCTGGGCTCGATGCCTGCAAGTTCGGCGGCGAGTTCGCCGAGCAGCGGATCGACGGCGGACGTGTGGCCCGCGCCCTTGACGTCGAGAAGGCGAGCCATCTTTCCGGCTGCTTCGGCGACGGTGACAAGTTCTTCCACCTGCGCACGAGGCCCACCGACGGTGGTGTGCGTCGGCGCGGCGTACACGCAGGGCTCCACGTCCGGGAACTGATCGGTCAGGGCAGTGACCTCGTCGGCGGTGTACTCCACCAATGCCATTGCGCCCTGCGACGCGGCTCCCAGACCGTCCTGGCCCTCGGCGAGCAGTCGCGAGCGGGCGTAGATGATCCGCACGGCGTCTTCCAGGTTGAGCCCGCCTGCGACGTATGCGGCGGCGACCTCACCCATCGAGTGCCCGATGACGGCGGCGGGCTCGGCGCCGTGCGCACGAAGCGTTGCAGCCAAAGCGATCTGGATGACGAAGATACCGACCTGCGAGTTCTCGAACTCGTACGTCTGCGAATCGTCGAGGATGATCTCCTTGATGGAGTAGCCGGCCTCGTCGATCAGCAGTTCGTCGACCTCGTCGAGTGCCGCCGCGAAGATCGGGTTGGTGCGGTACAGCGTCGATGCCATCTTGCGATGCTGCGAGCCGAAGCCGGAGAACACCCACACAGCACCGTTGGAGGCCGGCGAATCAGCGGAAAAAACACCCTGCCCGGGCTTACCGGCCGCGATGGCACGAAGCCCCGTGATCGCTTCCGCTCGGGTCTTCGCGAGAACCACTGCACGCGAACGCCCGTGGTTACGCTTGGCCAACGCACGGCCGACGTCCGCAAGAGGCGTCGTGCTGCCTTCTTCGGTCTCGAGCCAGTCGGCGAGATCCGATGCGGCGCGCTTACGGCGCGATGGCAGAGCAGCGGACACCGCGAGGACGACCGTCTCGTCGACCGAAACGGACTGCTCCAGAATTTCTTCGGCCTCGGCGACGGGATCGGTGGTCTCGATCTCCGAGACCGGCGAAACACCCTCTACCAAGACAGCTTCCGGATCAACCGCTTCCGGATCGAAACCCTCCGAAACTTCGTCGGCGACATACTCCTTCACCACGACGTGGGCGTTGGTGCCGCCGAAGCCGAAGCCGGAGATACCCGCGACGGCCTTGCCGGTGTAGCGCGGCCATTCGGAACCCTCAGGAATGACCTTCAGGTGTGCCTTGTCGAAGTCGATGTACGGGTTCGGTCCCGCGTAGTTGAGCGAGGCAGGCAGACGGTTCTGCTGCATGGCCAGCACGACCTTGATCAAACCTGCTGCACCGGCGGCAGATTCGAGGTGACCGAAGTTGGTCTTGGCCGATCCGAGCAGTGCCGGCTTGTCTGCGTCGCGGCCACGTCCGACGACACGTCCGAGAGCGTCGGCCTCGATGGGGTCACCGAGGATGGTTCCCGTGCCGTGCGCCTCGATGTAGTCGACGCCGGACGGTGCGATACCTGCATCGCGATAGGCGAAGCGCAGCGCGTCGGCCTGAGCATCCGGGCTCGGTGCGAGCAGCCCGTTGGAGCGTCCGTCCTGATTGACGGCCGAGCCTGCGACCACTGCGAGAATGTTGTCGCCGTCGCGCTTGGCGTCCTCGAGCCGCTTGAGTACGACGAGGCCACCACCCTCGGAGCGAATCATGCCGTTGGCGTCGGAGGAGAACGCCTTGATCTTGCCGTCGGGCGCGAGCACACCGGTCTGACCGAAGCCGACGGTGATGGGCGGTGCGAGCAACATGTTGACGCCACCGGCGACGGCGAGGTCCGACTCACCGGTACGCAGGCTGCGCACGGCCTGGTGGACGGCGACGAGCGAGGACGAGCACGCGGTGTCGACTGCGATGGACGGGCCACGGAAGTCGTAGAAGTACGAGACGCGGTTGGCGACGATGGCCGTCGACGTTCCGGTCAGGGCGTACGGGTGCGCCTTCGGGTCGCTGACGGCGAGGAGCTGATAGTCGTTGGACGAGCTGCCGATGAAGACACCGACCTGCGAGCCCTTGACCGAGCTGGCGGGGATGCGCGCGTGCTCGAGCGCCTCCCAGGTGAGCTCCAGAGCCAGCCGCTGCTGCGGGTCGACGTTGACGACTTCGTTGGGCGACATCGCGAAGAACTCGGCGTCGAACGTCTTGACGTCGTCCAGGTAGCCGCCCTTGGTGACGGTGGCGTCGACGGCTGCCTTGATGGCCGGGTCGGAGGTGAACTCCTCCCAGCGGCCGTCGGGCAGATCGGTGATGCCGTCGCGGCCCTCGCTGAGCAGGGCCCACATCTCCTCGGGGGTGGTGCCTGCTCCGGGGAAACGGGTGGAGACGCCGACGATGGCGATGTCGTGCGAGTCTCCGGCGACGATGCCGCGGGTGTAGAAGGAGTCGTCGACATCGCCCGCGGGTACCTCGGGTTCGCCCTCGATGATGATCTTCGCGAGCGACGCGATCGTCGGGTGCTGGTAGACCACCGTCGCGGTCAGCGTGACTCCGACGAGCTCCTCGATCTCACCGCTCAGTGCGACCGCGTCACGCGAGGACAGGCCGAACTCTTCCATCGGCCGGTCGTCGGAGATCTGGTCCGGTGACTGGTTGGTTGCCTCGGCGACCCAGTTCCGTAGCCACTCGCGAAGCTGAGCGACAGTCAAGTCGCCGTTCACAGGAGTGGAGCCTGCGGAATGACCGGACGCTTCTGACGCACGCTGGATCTTGTCGGTTTCTTGTTCAGCCATCACTCACCAAGTTACGTGTAGAAGGAAACGGGACCCGATCCGAAGACGTCAGTCCGGCAGTTCCGCGTCGGGGAAGGCCTGCTGCTGGTAGCCGCCGCGCAGGGTGCCCTCGATGTAGGCGGCCTTGCAGGCGCGGCGGGCGATCTTGCCGCTGGAGGTGCGGGGGATGGATCCGGCCGGGACGAGCAGTACGTCGCGGACGGTGACGCCGTGCCGTGCCGAGATGGCGGCGCGGACCTCGTCGGCGATGGGCTGCGGATCTGCCTTGCCCGCGCCCGGGGCGCGCTCGGCGACGATGACGAGTTGCTCGGCGCCGTCCTCGGGATCCTTCGTCAGCGCGGAGCCGCTGAAGTCGAAGACGATGTCCGGGAGCTGGTTGAGCGGGACCGAGAAGGCGGCGACGAAACCGGGGCGCAGTGCCTTGCTGGATTCCTGCGCCGAGAATTCGAGGTCCTGCGGGTAGTGATTGCGGCCGTCGACGATGACGAGGTCCTTGACGCGGCCGGTGATGTACAGCTCGCCGTCGTGGTAGACGCCGAAGTCTCCGGTGCGCATCCAGTTGGCGCCGTCCGGGGCACCGTCGGCGTGCGAGCCGGTCGCGATGCGGCTGACGAGCTTGTTGTGGAACGTCTCCGTGGTCTCGGTGTCGCGACCCCAGTAGCCCTGACCGATGTTCTCGCCGTGAAGCCAGATCTCGCCGACGTGGTCGTCGGCCTGTTCGGTCGCGGAGTCCGAGTCGACGATCGCTGCCCACTGACTACGAGCGACGGTGCCGGTCGAGACCTGCGGAATCGCGCCCGGGGCGTCGGCGTCGACGACGACGAAGTTGCCTGCGTTGAGCTCGGTGCGGTCGACGTAGACGACCTTGGCCTCGTCGGCATGCTTGCTGGTGGAGACGAACAGCGTCGCCTCGGCCATGCCGTAGGACGGCTTGATGGCCGACTTCGGCAGGCCGTACGGGCCGAACGCGTCGTTGAACTTCTTCATCGACGTGGTGGTGACCGGCTCGCTGCCGTTGATGAGGCCGATGACGTTGGAGAGGTCGAGTTTCTCGCCGTTCTTCGGCAACCCGCGCTGCGCAGCGTGCTCGAACGCGAAGTTCGGGGCGGCGGCGAAGGTGCCTGCACCGTCGGAGACCGCGGCGAGTTCCTTGATCCAGCGCCACGGCCGCTGCACGAACGCGCGGGGGCTCATGATGGTGATGTACTTGCCGCCCAGCGCGGGCAGGATGACCGTCAGCAGGCCCATGTCGTGGAACATCGGCAGCCACGTGACGCCGCGCGAGTCCTCGTTGATCTCCATGCTGTCGACCATCTGCAGCGCATTGACGCCGACCGCGCGGTGCGTGATCTCCACGCCTGCGGGGACGCGGGTGGAGCCGGAGGTGTACTGCAGGTACGCGATGTCGTCGAGCTTGGCGGCGGGCTCGACCCAGGTCTCGCCGACGCTGTCCGGGATGGCGTCGACAGCGATGACGCGGGGGCGCTCCTTGGCGGGGAGTGCACGGAAGAAGGCGCGGACACCGGCCGCGGAGTTGGTGGCCGTCAGGATCGCGGTAGGGCTGCAGTCGCCGAGGACCGCGTGCAGACGGTCGGTGTGACCGGGCTCGTCGGGGTCGAACAGCGGCACGGCGATGGTGCCTGCGTAGATGGCGCCGAAGAATGCGACGACGTAGTCGAGGCCCTGCGGAGCAAGAATTGCGACGCGATCACCGGGCTGGGTGACCTGCTGCAGCCGTGCTGCCACCGCGCGAAGACGCTTGCCGAACTCGACCCAGGTGAGCTCGTGTGCTTCACCGTCACGTTCGCGGGAGTAATCCATGAACCGATAGGCAAGAGTGTCGGCGTTCTCGGCGACGTTCACCTCGACGTGGCGGACGAGCGTCTTGCCTTCGGCGATGGTGATGTGGCCGTTCTCATCGATGTAGTCATCGAATGTGTGGCTCATGGTGTTCGTTTCTCCTCCGACGGTGTCCGCTGCGATTGCGCTTCCCGAAGCTGGCGCCCCGGAGCTCTTTCGGCCCGCGCCCCGACTTCCTTTTCACTCACGACTCGCACCCGAACTGCGTGAATATTACTAGCTGGTAGCTTGCCTCACGGCAAATACTTGCTGTCTTCGTCATGCTCCTCCGAAACGGCGGCGCATGCCCGGAAGACACGTCCTTCGGTCACTCGCCTTTCAACAGGTCGATGACCGGAGCGAACGCTTCCATCTGAGTGGGGAAAACCCCGACATAGGACATCGTCGTTTTCGCGCGAACGTTACGGATTTGATCTGCGATCTCCTCGTATGTCCCGAATGCGAGGTACGGCGACGTCAGGATGTCCTCGACGCTCAGCTTCACGTCCACGTCGACGTTGGGCGGATATCCGTTGTCCAATGCGGCGAGCGCCATCTCCGCCATCTGCTCGCGATCGTCGGTGACGACGATGGTCGTGATGGCCCAGTTCAGTTCGATCTCGTCGAAGCGATCCCCGGCTGCTGCGCGAATGAGCTCGACGCGTTCGAGGGTTTGCTCGAGCGTCATACCGGAGAGCTTGAGCTTGCCTTCCTTCGTGCTGGCCGGAACCACCGAGATGATGTCCGCGTACTTGGCCGCGAGCGCGAGCATGCGAGGGCCGCCGCCACCGACACAGATGGGAGGACGAGGTCCCTGCCGCGGACGAGGGCTGCCCTTGAGTCCGGAGATCTGGAAGTGCTTGCCCTCGAAGTTGCACTCCTTGCCGCGCAGCAAGGTGTCGAGGATCTCGAGGCTCTCCTCCAGCTTCTCGATGCGGATACCGGGCTTGTCGTACTGGATGCCCGCCTTGTCGTACTCGTCGCGCATCCAGCCCGCGCCGAGACCGAGCTCGAGGCGACCGCCGGACAGCACGTCGATGGTGGCGGCGTCCTTGGCGAGAATCGCCGGATGCCGGAAGCCGTTGGCGAGGACAGCCGTACCGAGCCTGATCTTGTCGGTCGCGACGGCCAGGGCGCCCAGCGCAGCGATCGGCCCGACCTGGTTGCCCAGGTGATCGGGGATCATGAAGCTGTCGTACCCGAGCTCCTCCGCCTGCTGAGCCAGCTTGACGAACTTACGCGCCCCGCCCTCCTCCGCGTTGCCTTCTCCGCCTGCCGCGAATCGGAACTTGCGCAGTGCCGTGACGTGCCCTTCTGCGGGCAGATCGGGGGCCTGGGCAGAACACATGTATAGGTCTCCTCGTGCGGTCATCTTCGGTGCCCAGCGCCAATCGCCAGCTGGTCCAAGGCGCCACTCTATCTGCTCACGACATGGGAATACACTTCGCGGGGTACGCCGGGACCACCTTTGTGCGTATTCCTCAGGTGCCCCGAGGCGACCTTGTGAGAACTACACGGGGTGCATCAGGAGTGCGGAATCTCCGGCGCCGACGAGATCAACCCGGCCGCCCAGCCCGCCGTCCACTGCGTCGACGTCGTGCCTGCATCGTCGACGACGAACGAGTTGTACGACGCGTGGACCGGGTTGCCTGCCGCACCCGCGAGGATGCCGATGCTCTGCGGAATGTTGCGCAGCGACAACCCTTCCGAGGGTGCCGCACAGATGAGGTCGCCCGCCGCGCAGATCTGATTCACGCGGTCGTTCAACGCTCCGAAACCGTCCGGACGCGCACCCGTCATCGTGATTCCCGGAAGGTCGAGACCACCGAGCGCGACCTCGGCACCGACGCCGTCGACGGGCGGTCCGATATCTGTTCCCGACGTGCCGTCGCGCCTACCGTCGGCGATCAACGTGACACCGAGGACCTTGTCCGCGGCGACGGGGCCGTTGCCCGCACCGATGTCGGCGGCGATGTCCCCGGCGATGACCGCACCCTGGGAGAAGCCGGCGAGAACGTAGCTCGTCAACGGGCAGCGATCGCTGACGCGAGCCAGTTCGGCTCTGGCCGCGGCGGTGCCTTCGGTCCTGCTGTTGTTGTAGGACTGTTGCCCGTCCGGTGGGAACGCGATCGGGTTGGAGAACTGAGCGACGTACGGAACCGTGTACACGCTCGCCCGCGACGGATCGAACTGTTCCTGCAGCGGGCGGGTCACGTTCAGCATCAGCGACGCCGGGTTGGCCGTCGGGTTGTACGGATCGTCGCCGACGGCCGACTCCCACGTTCCCGGAATCGCGATGACCGCGACGTCGGCGCAATCGGCGGGCTGCGACTGCGGCTGATCGGGCCCTGGCCCCGGCAGAGGCGACGGGATCTCCTTCGGGAGACGTCCGGCCAGCAGGTACCACAGGGCTACGACGATCAGCCCGAGAACGACCACCCCTGCGAGCAGCTTCGGCAGCAGCCTTCTCTTGCGCTTCGTTCGATTGGCCATCGACGTGTCCGTCAGGCCTTGCAGATGGTGTTCTGAGCGGACGCGATGTAGACCTGCGCGGTCTCACCTGCCTGCTCCGCGGACACCTGGGTGCCGGCGGCACTCGCCTCCACACCGACGTTGGCGGTCACGAACGTCGCGATCTCGTCGGCGGGCACGCCCTGGGACTGGGCGGAGCAGATGTACGACGCCGTCGAGATGGCGATCTCACCGTTGCCCGCAACTGTGACGCCCTGCTTCTCGAGCTCGTCGAGGAACGCCTGGCCCCGCGCGTCGACGGGTGCCTCCGTCGGCCCGGGGAATCCCTCGGGCACCGGCTGCGGCTGCTCCGGCGGTGCGGTCGCCGCATCGCCGGGGCTGGTCGTCGGAGCCGCACTCGACGTCTCCTGCGACGAGGTTGCCTCCGCGCTGGTCGTCTCCGCCGCCGTGGTGGTCGACGACGTGGACGGTGACCCGGTCGCGGTGGAGTCGTCGCTACCGCAGGCGACGAGCAGGCCGCCCGCGGCGACGCTCAGTACCGCCAGGGACAGTGTCCGGGAAAGAGAAGTGCGCATGATGGAGAGTCCTTCGACGTTTCGTTGGGACCATGACCCGGAGGTCGATGGGTTCACGACCGGGCGGCCGGACGGACGACGACAAACCGAGACGCTACCGACGGCCACTGAGAGAACTCTGAGGGACCCTGCAGGAGCCGACGTGCCGCGACGTCACGGCGCGATGGTCACCTTGCCGTCCTTGACGGTGATGATGCCGAACTGGAAGTTCTGCTGGATTCCGCCGCCGTCCATCTCGAACTGATCGCTCGTGACGTAGCCCAGCCGGCCGGCTTCGTAGCCGACGCTCTTCCACGCGTCGAAAATCTCGCCGTTGCGGATCGCCCAGGCGCCGGTCAGGGGGCTCCAGTAGATGTTGCCGCCCTCGAACTCGTTGAACCTGCCGCCGTCCCTGATCGGGCCGAGCTCGCTGGTCTTCGGGAAGCCGAGTGGCCCGTTCTCCCACCCGATCTGACCGTACTTTCCGAGGATCATGCCCTGCACGGAATGCGTACCGAGATCAGGGTTCCAGTACATCGCACCGATCTCGAATCCCTGGACCGCGCCGGGCTTCGACGGTGTGGCGACCTCGTCGAGCACCGGGTAGCCGAGCGGCCCGGCCTCGTAGCCCTGGCGCGCCCATTCGTCGAGGATGGCTCCTCGTACGGCGTGCGCGCCGGTCTGCGGCGTGAAGTAGACCATGCCGTTCTGGAAAGCATTGGCTCGTCCGCGGCCGTCGGGGGTTCCGAACTCACCGGTCTTCGGGAAGCCGAGGGGACCCGCAGGCCCACCCGAACCCTGGTAGTTACCGCCGATTGCTCCGGCAACGACCTGAGCGCCGGTGTCCTGGCTGAAGAACACGCGACCGAACCGGAAGTCCTGTGCACGGCCACCCGCGACGTTGTACTCCGCCGTCAGGCAGTCGCCCAGCCAGGAGTTCGCTCCCGCGGCGTTTCCGATTGCTCCGGCGACGCTGCACGACGGCTTGTCCGCCTCGACGTCGAGCGCGCTCGCGAGCTGCGGCCACAGTTGCTTGAGCTCGAACTCCCAGTACTCCCAGGTGTGCAGTCCCGACGGGCGGTAGACCACCTGAGCGGGGATGCCGAGTTTGTTGAGCTTGGTCGCGAACGTCTGCGACGTCAGGCGGGACAGGATCTCGAGGCCCATGCCGGCGTAGTTGGAGCTGACGCCGGGGATGCCCGACGGCGGATCGTACGGTCCGGCAACGCCGTTGCCGCTCGAGACGTACAGGCTCACGCCCTTCAGCTTCTCCGCGAGAAGGTACGGATCATGTTGTGCCCACAGGTCGTTCGACGGTGCGCCCCACATCGCCTTGGAGTCGAAACCACCGGCGTCCGCCATCGCGTACTGGATTGCCTGCGGCATTCCGAGGGTCGTGGTCGTCAGCATTCCGGAGAGCGACCCGGCGAACTTGAAGAAGCCTTCGTTACGAGCAGCGAGGAACATCGCAGCGGTGCCGCCCATCGACAGGCCCACGACGCCGCGGGTCTGGTTGGTGCGCCAGCTGCTTTCGAGAATCGGCGGGAGTTCCTTGGTCAGGAACGTCTCCCACTGGTAGTTCTTGCCGTTGTCCTGGTCCACCCAGTCCGAGTAGAAACTCGACTGCCCACCGACCGGCAGGACGACGTTGACATTCTTGTCCGCGAAGTAGGACTCCGCGTCGGTCTCGGCGGTCCAGCCGTTCTCCATGTCGGTGGCACGCAGACCGTCGAGCATCCACACCGACGGGAACGTCGCCTGGGGGTTGATGTTCCAGTCACGAGCGAGCAGGAGCTGAACCTGGATGGGCGTTCCCATCGACGGGGAGTCGATCCAGAGGGCCACGCGGCGGTCGGACAGCCAGTCGACGGCCGTGACGCTCGCACCGGACGGGGCCTGAGTCTGCGACGGCGCGGTCAGGGCCGTCGGCGCGGCCTGAGCGATGCCTGCGGCTCCGAACGGGGAGATCAGCGCAGCAGCGACGACTGCAGCCGTCGCCATCCGGCGAGCTCCTGCTTTCGTGGATTTTGCTTGCCAGGCCGCCGTTCCGGCCGTTCGACCCCGGCCGAACCTGTTGGACCCAGTACGCATGGTGGTGACTCTCTTTCTCTTACCTGATCAAGTCCGCACCGAACGCATGAGTCGCAGACTTGTAGTTCTCAAGTCTTTCTACACGCGAAGTGCGTCGGTCAGGCCGAGGCTCGCTGTGACTGATGGTGCAATTGTGAATCAGGAATCGTCGAGATCCCGACGACACTGCTGATCGAGGCCGGAAACGCACCGATGCCGCCCTGCGCACGGCAGGACGGCATCGGCGAGAGAAGCACAGGTCAGGCGTTCAGAGCCTCGAGGATCTGGCCACGAGCCTTGAACAGCTCGGCGGACCAGTAGGGCCAGCTGTGAATGCCGTTGCTCGGGAAGCTGAAGGTAGCCGGGATTCCGAGCGTTGCCAGGCGGACCTGGAATGCGCGGCTGTTGGCCAGTGCGAGAGCTTCCAGGGCCATGCCGTTCGCGGTGTTGTAGAAGTCGATCGGGGCGCGCGGCTTGTCGAACTCACCGGGCAGACCCGATGCGGCGGAGACGTACAGCGACAGTCCACGAAGCTCGGGAGCGAACACGAACGGATCGTTGCGCAGCCATGCCGGGCTCCACGGAGGTCCCCACATGGAGTCGACGTTGAACCAGGACTGGCTCAGCATCGCGACACGAATGGCTTCACGCATGCCGGGAGCGGAGATGTTGAGGTAACCGGAGAACGAGCCGGCGAACTTGAACTGATCGCGGTGGTACGCGGCCAGCGTCAGTGCAGCCGAGCCGCCCATGGAGATTCCCAGAACGGCGTTGTTGGAGCGCGAAACTCCGTAGCCCTCGAGGAAGGCAGGCAGATCCTGCGTCAGGAACGTCTCCCACTTGTAGGTGACTTCCTGGCCGTTGAGGTTCGACGCCGCGTACCAGTCGCTGTAGAAGCTGGCCTGGCCACCGACCGGCATGACGAGGGTGACGTCGTCGCCTGCGAACTGATCCTGGGCGTTGGTCTCGAAGGTCCACGCGTTGCGATCGTCGCGGGCGCGGAGGCCGTCGAGCAAGTAGAGGGCGGCGTTGCCACCGCGAGCGGCCCACTGGACCTGGACCTTGATCGGGCCCATTTCGGACGGTACCCAGAGATCTTCACGTCCACCGGCAGGAGCCTTGTGCACGACCGCGGTGGGCGCTGCAACTGCTGCTGCTCCACCGACGACACCGGCTGCGAGGGGAAGGACCAGCGCTGCTGCGCCGAGTCCGAGCAGTCGCTGCCGCCATCGTTTGGTCACACTCGGTTTGTTCGAGGGGCCGGAAAATCGCATGGATCGTGCTCTCTCTCGTTCTGCTGCGGTCTCCGCGATCTGCGGCCCCCGGCATTCCAACAGGGCTGTCTTCGGCCCCGTCGGGCCGTAGTACTGGGTATGAAGTTGTGAAGCGCACACGTCCAGTGGACATACGCACCGAAGGGAGGTTATTCCACTCCTTCGCCCCGAAGCAAAACTGTGATCTGCATCTCGTGCTTGCTTCGAGGGCGGTATCAGACTGTGACACTATCCCGCGCGACCGCCGCAGGCCACCCTGTCAAACCAGTGATTTCTCACAAAACAAGGTGGCCTGCGGGTGTCGAGCGGGCTGAATCAGCCGATGTTCGCGCTGAGATCCGGTGCCATGATGTGCGCCTGCTCCTGCCAGTAGCCCCACTGGTGGGTGCCGACGGCAGGGAACGCATATGTGACATTGTTCGCACCGATGCTCGCCATGCGAATCTGGAACGCGCGGCTGTTCGCCAGTGCGATCGCCTCGAGGCCCATTGCATTGCCGGTGTTGTAGTAGTCGATGAAGCTGCGCGGGCGGTCGAGACCACCGGGCAGACCACTACCTGCGAAGACCCACACTCGGGTGCCGTTGTCACGCAGACGCGGAGCGAAGACGAACGGGTCGTTGCGCAGCCACGCCGGATCCCACGGAGGTCCCCACATGGCGTCGATGTTGTAGCGACCGGAATCCAGCAGCGCCACTCGCATGGCCTCGCGCATTCCGGGTGCCGAGATGTTCAGGTAACCGGACAGCGAACCCGCGTAGGAGAACTGATCCGGGTGGTACGCCGCCAGCGTCAACGCCGCGCTTCCGCCCATGGAGATGCCGACGACGCCGTTGCGGTTGGGATTGAACCCGAGACGGTCCCGCAGGTTGTTGCGCAGGTTCTGCGTCAGGAAGGTCTCCCACTTGTACGTGGACTTCTGACCGTTGAAGTTCGACGGCGCGTACCAGTCCGAGTAGAAGCTGGACTGTCCACCGACAGGCTGAACGACGTTGATGTTCCACGACGCAAGGTAGGCACCTGCGTCGGTCTCGTGCTCCCAACCGGAGATGTCGCTGGTGGCGCGGAGTCCGTCCAGCAAGTAGACGACGCGGTCGGTGTTGCCGTCGGCCGCACGCCAGATCCTGCTCTTGATCGGGCCCATGCTCGAATCGGTCCAGAAATCCTGGGCACCGGGATCGAACGCGGCACTGGCGGTCGCACCTGTTCCGACCACGGCCAGACCGAGCGGCAGTGCAACAGCCATCACCAGAGATGTAGCTATCCGGCGGAGGCGCCCCCCGGCACCCTTCTTCGTTCTACCCAGCATGCAATTCGACCTCTCAGCAGTGTCGGTGAACCGTGCAGTCTCTGCACGCAACACCCGTTTCGGCGGTCATGCCCCTCCTTCGACGCTCATCGAGAGCGCCGACCCGGCCGACAGACCAGGGGCAGTCACACACATCTTTCGCATACATCGTCCGTGAGGCGCTGTCCGTTACCGAAATGAGATATCCCATCTTGGCGACGAACGGATTGCGACGCGACCCGATCGACTAATTGTGACCTTCCAGAATCGGAGGCTCCAAACCACATCGTTGTATTTCGTACTCGGGAACGCGATCGAACCGATATCCGGCGTAGAACAGCGACCGCTTGATGTTACGAACGAACAATTCCTTCGTCAGCGGGGCCCGGTACGACGCGATCAGCTCCTGCGTATCCGCGCAGGACAGTGCGACTCGCGCCTGCGTCACCCAGTCCTCGTCCATGTACCACGGCAGGTAAGGGTGCTCGCCGACCATCCCGAGATCCGCGACGACCCAATCCGGGTACAAGTTCTTGTCGTGGCCGATGCGGCCGTTCTCCAACCTTTCGGTGTGCGACGCCAGCGGGTATGCAAGACCCATCTGATCGATCACGCGCACGTCGAGGCCGACGTTCATGCTGGTCATGCCCAGGTTGAGGAAGAACACCGTATGGCCGGCGCCGCCGGGAGGAATCGGCAGCGGTGGCGGCACGACGTCCCAGTAGGTGAATTGGGCGCTCGGCAGCAGCAGGCCACCGTCCGGGGTGTTGTCGATGGCTTCCACCATGGCGCGCATGCGCGGATAGTCCAGGTAGTCCGACGCCAGGATCGGATGCGCATGACCGGTGTTGAGCGCGTAGAACGCACGCTCGTCGACGATGCCGGATCTTCCGACGATCGAGCCCTCGGGCATACCCGTCGTGTTCGCCGCGAAGAACGCCCACACGACCGTCGTGACCCACACGAGACCTCCGACGGCGAAGACGACCACCTGACGGACGTCGGACATGCTCGTCGGGACTCGGAGCGGTACGACCGCCACCGGCAGCAGAAGGGTGAAGAGGGCGGGCAACAGGGTCCGTCCGTGCATGAAGTCGCCGCCGACGCGCACCGCGTAGACCAGCGACAGCACGCCACCCACCAGAACGAACACGACGACGGCCGTCGGGCTGCGGAGCCAACCCTGCGCGTCACGGATGGTGCGCGGAACCGTCGGGCGCGACGAGGACACCACACCCGCGAGCAGGAGAAGGATCAGTGGGAGCCACAGCATGTACGGGCCGAGCAGGTTCCACAGGTAGTCGAACCCCTGCGCCCACTTGGCTCCGCCTGCATCCTTGGACACCGCGGTGTTGGGATACGGCAGACCGTAGTAGCCCATCCGCCAGATCTGGTACAGCACAGGCGTCGCACCCGCGACGGCGAAGACGAGGATGCGACTCGGCCAGCTCTGTCGAGCCAGGAAGATCATGACGAGCGACAGACCGGACAGGATCACCAGCTCCGGACGCACCAGCGGGCCGAGGCCGGCCCAGAACGCCAGGAACAGCACGCCCACGGTGCTCGTGTCCCTGGTCGCCCAGCGCACCATCAGCAACCACAGCACGGCGATCCAGAAGATCACCAGGCAGGTCTCGAGCCCGGACGTCGCGAAATCGCGTGCCGGAGGAACCGCGATGTAGACGAGCACCCCGGCCGGAAGGAACGCGGTGATGCCGGCGGTCCACCGACCGGCGCGATGCAGCGTGAACGTTCCGATCATGGCCACCGCGACGGCGGCAGTCGACAGGACGAGTGCGATCGTGAGCACGACGTACTCGAGGCGCACCTCGCTGAGCCAACTGCCCGCGTACACCAGGTAGGTCCAGATGGTGCTCGTGTTCGTCTCGACGCGTTCGCCTGCGTTGAACACAGGCCCGTTGCCCGCCAACAGGTTGCGCACCGTGCGGAGGACGATCAACCCGTCGTCGGCGATCCAGCGCCGTTCCCAGGCACCGATGAAGAAGAGCACCGACGTCACGACGACGCCGACGGCGAAAATCGCCTTGCTCGTCAGGCCCCCGCGTGAAGCCTGCTGATCTACCTCAGCCGGCGACGTATACAGCGACACCGACTACTCCGATCCACGCAAGAGCCAGCACCTGCAGCACCCTGTCGCCGAGCGCGATCTCTTCGGGCTCACCGGCCTGCCCACCGTCGACGTCCACGGCGTAGCGCAGGATCGCGATCGTGAACGGAATCATCGAGATGGCGAACCAGTTCGAGTTCGTCTCGGCGTCTTGTTCGAAGGCCCACAATCCATAGCAAATCACGACTGCCGTGGCGGAGAGCGTCCAGACGAAGCGAAGGTAGGTGGTGGTGTAGTTCTCGAGGGATTTGCGGATCTTCGCGCCGGTGCTCTCGGCGAGCTGAAGCTCGGCGTAGCGCTTGCCTGCCGCCATGAACAGCGAACCGAACGCCATGATCAACAGGAACCACTGCGACAGCGGAATCGACGCGGCGACGCCACCGGCGATCGCGCGCAGCAGGAAGCCGGACGACACGATGCAGATGTCCAGCACGGCCTGATGCTTGAGGCCGAAGCAGTACGCCAGCTGGATCGCGATGTAGACGCCGATGACCAGCGCGAGCTTCCAGTTGGCGATGAACGACAGGCCGATCGCACCGCCCAGGCACACCACAGCCATCGCGTACGCGAGGTTGACCGGAAGGACACCCGCGGCGATCGGACGGAAACGCTTGGTGGGGTGGGCCCGGTCGGCCTCGACGTCCATCGCATCGTTGACGAGGTAGACACCCGACGCCGCGAGGCAGAACACGACGAACGCCAGCGCGACCGGCAGCAGCACGTCGGCCTGCGTCACCGAACCAGCGGCGAGCGGCGCCGCGAGAACGAGAACGTTCTTGACCCACTGACGTGGACGAAGCGCCTTGATCACACCGTCGAGCAGATTCTTCGGTGGCGCTCCGACGGCGGTGGCTTCCTCGCTCATTTGTCTCCTTCGAACTTGCACACTGCGGCTGCAGACAAAGCGCCGAGCGCAGATCCTGCAAGAACATCTGTGGGGTAATGCACGCCGAGCACCAGCCGCGACAGCAACATCGGCGGTACCAGGACCGCAGGCAAGGGTAGCCCCGTCAACCGACCGAGCAACACGGCGGCTGCTGTGGTCGACGTGGCGTGCGAGGACGGGAAGCTGAGCTTGCTCGGTGTCGACACGTTGATCTTCACCGACGGATCGTTGGGACGAGGGCGCCTGATGACACGCTTGACGACTATCGACGCGGCGTGCGCGCCGACTGCTCCGACGGCCACTCCGGCCCACTGCCTGCGCCGGCCCGGGTCGGCGACGGCACCGATGCCGGCAACAGCCACCCAGCCGAGGGCGTGCTCGCCGAAGTGGGACATGCCCCTCGCGACCGACACCACGCCGGGCTGTGCACCGATCGTCGACTGGATCGCCGACAGGATGCGTACCTCGGCGGCGGATTCGGTCTGGTTCTTACGCCTCGTAACGAAAGACACGTTCCCAGGTTTCCTTACTGGTGAGGTGAGGGACGGCGTCGCGGTAGCGACCCTTCAGTTCGGGGAACCGGCGCGACAGTTCGGCTCGCAGCGACATCGCTTCCTTCAGCAGCGCTGCTGCCTTGTCTCGGTCGCGCTGGCGGTAGACGACCCCTCGCCCGTCGGCGGTGGTGACGGTGACGCCGTCCACCTGCGACAGCAGGAACCAGCGAGCGTCGAGTGTCGGGACATTGAGCTGCGGGCGCTCGTGGTGCCGCTCGTGTGCGGGCCGGACATTGTGCAGCAGTCCCGACGCGAGGCGCTTGACCTTCGCGAGCGGGTTCTTCGGCTCGCCGACGGCTCCGACTTCCTCACCGGATGCGTGCGGCAGTTCCGTCGAGGATCCGACGACGACGGCGTCGGGATAGGTCTTGCGCAGTGCGTGCACCTCGCCGAGCGACGTGGGGAGGATGTCGAGGATGTGCTCGGGTCCGGCGAGGAAGTCGCGGATCGCCTTGTTCTGGATCGCGACGGTGGAGTACTCCAGGCACAGCAGGTGCTTGACGGTCGCCTTGACGGTGTCGACCACGATGCCGCGTCCGTTGCCCGGAGCGTGCAGCGCGGCGACCACCAGGCGGTTGCGGAGGTGGAAGTACGCCTGCCAGTCGATGGCGTCGTCCTTGTCGCTCCACGCCATGTGCCAGATCGCGGCACCCGGCAAGGTGACCGTCGGATATCCGGCTTCCCGTGCGCGCAAACCGTATTCAGCGTCGTCCCACTTGATGAACAGCGGCAGCGGCTGGCCGATCTCCTCGGCGACGACGCGGGGGATCATGCACATCCACCAGCCGTTGTAGTCGACGTCGATGCGGCGATGCAGCAGCTTCGACGAGCGCAGCGGGTCCTCGGAGAAATCGTGGTCGTACTCCACGTTCTGAGCGCCGGTCCACATGAAGTTGCCGCGGTTGATCACTTCACCCATGACGTGCAGGTGACTGCGCGCCTGCAGGTTCAGCATCTGACCGCCGACCAGGGTGGGGACCTTGGCGAACCGCGACATCGCGAGCGCACGCAGAATCGAGTCCGGCTCGATCTCGATGTCGTCGTCCATGAACAGGATGTGCTGCGCCGACGTGTTCTTCAACGCCTCGTACATGATGCGGCTGTATCCGCCGGAGCCACCGAGGTTCGCTTGATCGTGGACCGCCAACTTGCCGCCGAGACCGGCTGCGGCCTCGTCGAACCCGGGCTCGTCCTTGGCCTTGCGGGTGCCCTGATCCGGCATGATGACGGCCTCGACGACGTCGAGAACCAGCGGGTCCGAGCCAAGCGCGACAAGGGCTTTCACGGCGTCGGTGGGACGGTTGAACGTCGGGATGCCGACGGCGACGCTCGCCTCACCCGGTGCGTCGATCGGCGCGTACCAGCCGGCGCTCTCGAGAACGACCTCGGAGTCGGAGGTGATGTCGAACCAGATCCAGCCACCGTCCTCGAACGGACCGAGGTCGATCTCGAATTCCTGCGCCGCATCACTCGGGGTCACTTCGCGACCTTCGACGTGAATGCGAGACGCATCGGCTTTGGACCGGTAGACGTCGACTCGGCAGTGCCCGGAAACCTCGACACGCAGCACGACGGACTTCAGGATGCTGTAGCGACGCCAGTAGCTCGCCGGGAACGCGTTGAAGTACGTCGCGAAGGACACCTCGGACTCCGCACCGATGGCGACGGACGTACGCGAGACCGAGTGTGCCCGTCGGGCATTGGTTTTGGCTTCTTCGAGGTACAGGGTGCGTACGTCGAGCGGCTCCCCGGACCGCGGCAGCAGAATCCGCTGCAGCAGTGATTTGCCGAGAACAGGTGCTACGTCGGCGATTCCGTCGTCGAGCAGATGTTTGGCCGTCATTTGTCCCCCGCCAGCGACGCACCGGTCTCGAAATGCGGTGCGAGCGTGTTGTCGTACAGGTTCAGCGCACTGGCGATGGCCATGTGCATGTCCAGGTACTGGTAGGTGCCGAGCCGGCCACCGAACAGCACCTTGTTCGACGCGGTTTCCGCCTTGGCGCGGTTCCGGTACGCCTCGAGCTTTTGCCGGTCGTCGGGGGTGTTGATGGGGTAGTACGGCTCGTCGCCGCTCTCGGCGAACCGAGAGAACTCGCGCATGATGACCGTCTTGTCGGCCGGGTACTCCCGCTCGGGGTGGAAGTGACGGAACTCGTGGATACGGGTGTAGCCGACGTCGCCGTCGTTGTAGTTCATCACCGGCGTTCCCTGGAAGTCACCCGTCGGCAGCACCTCGGTCTCGAAATCGAGTGTGCGCCAGCCGAGTTCACCTTCGGAGTAGTCGAAGTACGCATCCAGCGGGCCGGTGTAGACGATCGGCGCGTCCGGGCTTTCCTTCGTCAGTTCCTCGCGGACATCGAACCAATCGGTGTTCAAGCGAACCTCGATGAGGTCACTGGCCGCCATGTTCTCGAGCCACGCGGTGTAACCGTCGACGGGAAGACCCTCGTAGGTGTCGTTGAAGTAGCGATTGTCGAAGTTGTAGCGCACCGGCAAACGCGTGATGTTGCCTGCCGGCAAATTCTTCGGGTCGGTCTGCCACTGCTTGGCCGTGTAATCGCGGATGAACGCCTCGTACAGGGGGCGACCGATCAGCGAGATCGCCTTCTCCTCGAGGTTCTGCGCATCCTTCGCGTCGAACTCGCTGGACTGCTCCTCGATGAGAGCGCGAGCCTCCGCCGGCGAGTAGTACTTGCCGAAGAACTGAGAAATAAGGCCCAGCCCCATCGGGAACTGGTACGACTGGCCCTTGTGCATCGCGAACACACGGTGCTGATAGCTCGTGAACTCCGTGAATTCGTTCACGTACTCCCACACACGCTTGTTCGACGTGTGGAACAAGTGGGCACCGTACTTGTGGATCTCGATACCCGTCTCCGGCTCCGCCTCCGAATAGGCATTACCGCCCAGGTGGTGGCGACGATCCAACACGAGCACGCGCTTGCCCAACTGGGACGCTGCACGCTCCGCCACGGTCAGGCCGAAGAACCCCGATCCGACGACGATCAGGTCGAATCGGCCGGTCACGGATGCATCGGATGAGGTGGGCTCAGGGCTTACAGCAGTCACGGGCAACCAGGGTATCCGACAGCCGAGCATTCACTTCCCATGGTCACTCCTGCAGGCTCCGCTCCCGACTTCCCATGGTCACTCCTGCAGGCTCCGCTCCCGGCCTCCCATGGTCACTCCTGCAGGCTCCGCTCCCGGCCCCCCATGGTCACTCCTGCAGGCTCCGCAGGTACTCGTCAGCGCCGAGCACGCAGTACGTAGATATCCATCACCCAGCCGTGTCTAGCCTTCAGCTCGGCCCGGATCGACGCGATCTCGTCGATGACGTCGTCGAGAACGCCCGCCACCAACTTTTCATCTTCCGTTCCCAGGTTGGCACCCCAGTAGATGTCCCATGGCCGCGATCCGACCAACTCCCGGCAGGCCAAGCCGCCGTCGAGCATCACGACGAGATTGTCCGCACCCGCCGCGACGTCCTTCTGCAAAGCCCGGCCCGTGGTGATCACGATCGGTCCACCGATGCGGTTCAGCACGATCCGATGCGACGCCGCCAGCATCGACACACTGCTCACACCCGGCGTGACGTCGAACTCCACGCCCAACTGCTCGGCGACACGAATGGTGCTGTCGTAGAGCGACGGGTCACCCCACACCAGAAAACCCACGACAGTGTCCGACGGCAGGCCGTCCAGGACCTCCCGGTACGCGCGCGCCCGGGCCTCGTGCCAGTCGGTCACCGCCGTGCCGTAGTCACTCGGCTTCCGATCCCGCGCCGGGTCCGGCACCTGAACGACGCGGTAGTCCCCCGTCACATGGCGCCGCAGAATCTCCGTCCGCGCCTCGGCCAGATCGCCGACGCCGTCGCCCTTGTCGGCAACGAGAAAGACATCCACCTGCTGGAGCTTCTCGATCGCCTGCACCGTCACCTGATTCGGATGCCCTCCACCGACACCGACGAGATGGGCCTTCATGTCCTGGCTCGATTCGCGTCGTACAAATGAGACTCCACAGCAAGCCTCTCGGGTCGTTCCGCAGGCTCCACTCCTGGCCTTTCGGGTCGTTCCCGTCCGGGCGTGCGGCCGAGGGCCGGGCCGACCAGAATCACCGCTGCTTGTCTCAATCCGGCTGCGTCGACCTGATCCGCGATGTCCGCGAGGGTGCCCGTCAACGTCAGCTGGTCCGGCTTGCTGGCGTGGAAGACGACGACGGCCGGGCAGTCGGCACCGTAGTACCCCGTCAACTCGTCGGCGAGCTGCCTCGTGCGAGTGATCCCCAGATGCAGCACGAGCGTCGACCCGGTCGCGGCGAACGCGGCCAGCTTCTCGCCGTCGGGCATCGCCGTCGAACGGGCATGAGCTCGCGTCAACACCACCGACTGGGCTACTTCCGGGACCGTGAGCTCGACGCGCAACTCGGCCGCAGCAGCCGCGTACGCGGGCACGCCAGGCGTGACGTCCCACGGAACACCCGCTTCGTCGAGACGCGCGGACTGCTCGGCGAGCGCCGAGTAGAGAGATGGATCACCCGAGCACAGCCGTGCGACGTCTTGGCCGCGCTCGTGCGCACCGACGAGTTCCGCGGTGATCCGGTCCAGGTCGAGCTTCGCGGTATCGACTTTCCGCGCGCCCGGAGGGCAGTGGTCCAGAATCGCGTCGTCTACGTAGGTACCTGCATAAACGCATACCGGGCTGGTGCGTAGATGCTCGACGGCTCGCAGCGTCAGCAGATCTGCCGCGCCCGGTCCTGCGCCGATGAAGTGAACAGTCACGGAACAAACCTATGCCGACGCGCCGTGGGCCGGTCAATCCATGAGGTGGCTAACTCTCAAGCTAAGGTTTAGCCTTGTGTCGGATGAGGTTGATGTGACTCCTGTGACAGAAGAGTAGTCAACCTCGAAGCAATTCGCAAGCCTGTTCGAATCGTGTCGGACAGGCACGCACCAACAACCAGGGAGTACCGCCTTGCACCGTCGAACGAAGCCGTCGATCGTTCTCGGCGCTGTCGCCTTGCTGGCCGTCGCGAGTCCCGTGGCGGTCTACAGCATTTCCGGCGACTCCGCGTCCACCGATGTTCGATCGGCAAACGAGACCACCCCTGTGACCGTGCCGACCAAGATCGTCGAAACAGCACTGACTGCGGCACCGGACATCGTCGTTCCTCTGCAGGAACTGACGGGTCTGCCGTTGCCCGACCTGCGCCTGTCCGATCTGAAGTACCTGCCGCTTCCGGACAACATCACCATCCCGCCGATCCAGATTCCCGAAATCCCCGGCATCACCGTGCCGTCCCCGACGAGCCCGTCGGCCCAGGCGCCGGTGCCGGGCCGCAACGACGTCGCGGCCCCGATCGCCCCGCCTGCTGAACTCCCGGCCGGCGACGACCCGGGCGCCCCGCTCGGAGCGGTCGTGAAGGAACTGCGTCAGGACGATCCGTTCAGCATGGTCGCGTTGACGTCGACCGCCGTGGACGGTGCCGTCGCGCAGGTTCGTCGCCAGCTCGACGACGGGTCCTGGGGTCCGTGGATCGCAACCGAGCCGATCGACACCGCAGCCAGCGACGTCGCGGCCGAGCCGGACAAGAAGGGCACCGAGCCCATCTTCGTCGGAGCCACGAAAGCCGTTCAGCTTCTTCTGACACCGCCTGCCACTCCCGCTGCGCCGGCACCCGACGCTGCACCTGCCCCCGCACCCGCGGCGGCACCAGCACCGGAACAGGAGCTGGGATACACCCCGGCATCGGTTTCGAAGCCGCTGCGTCAGCAGGACACCCCGGTGGCGGACGCACTGGCCGACATCAGCGCAGTGTTGATCCAGCCAGGCAGCTCCCCCGCCGATTCAGCGCTCGCCGACATCGCGACTCCGGTCGCGGGCAACGCAGGACCGAAGGTCATCTCGCGGTCGCAGTGGGGCGCCGACGAGTCGATCCGTTGCGCCACACCGACGTACGACGACTTCCTCGGCGGTGCGACGGTGCACCACACCGCCGGCAGCAACGAGTACTCCAAGAACGAATCGGCCGAGATCGTGCGGGCGATCTACGCCTACCACGCACAGACGCTCGGCTGGTGCGACATCGGCTACAACGTGCTCGTCGACAAGTACGGTCAGATCTTCGAAGGCCGCGCAGGCGGACTCGACCGTCCCGTCCAGGGCGCACACGCCGGTGGCTTCAACGAGAACACCATGGGCATCGCAATGATGGGCGACTACTCCAGCGAAGCGCCGTCGACCGAAACCCTCGACTCGGTGGGCAAGTTCCTCGGATGGCGTTTGGGCAAAGCAGGTCTCGACCCACACGGTGAGACGACGATGACGAGCGAAGGCACCAACTTCACCTTCGTCGGCAAGGGCCAGAGCGTCGACCTGCCGGTCATCTTCGCGCACCGCGACGTCGGCAACACCGCATGCCCCGGTGACGGCGCCTACGCCAAGATGGACGAAATTCGCGACATCGCCGCCGCGAACCTCGGCGGCGGAGGAAGCGTCGACACCGCTCCGGCACCGTCCGACACGGAATCCGACACAACCACGGATTCGTCCCTGCCGACCTCCGACGCGAGCAGCACTCTGGGAGAAAACATTCCAGGACTCGTCGACGAGTTGGTTCGCCTCGCCAGTTCCAACCCCATCGCCCAGAAGTGGCTGGCCTCCGGCGGCGAAACCGGCACTCTCGGCACCCCCGTCAGCGGCCTCGTCCAGGTCAAGGGCGGAGGCGAAGCCGCACAGTTCGCCAACGGCTCCATCTTCACTTCCCTTGCCGGCCAAGCCGTTGCCGTGATCGGAAAAATCTTCGAACAGTTCATGGCACTCGGCGGAGAGAACGGCGAACTCGGCTTGCCGACCACCGACGAATACCGCGTCCCCGAGGGTCTGCGCACCGACTTCGAAAACGGTTCACTGATCTTCAACGAGCTCACCGGCATCGTCACCACGGTCATCAAGACCTACAACGACACCTACGAGCAGCAGATGCAGAACCCCGTCGCAGCCCCGATCGAGCCGGCCCCGGCCCCGGAGCCCGCACCGGCACCGTAAATCACCACCCTCAGTCGAGCGGCGATTCGAATCCACCGAATCGCCGCTCGACCCATCTCCGCTCCCTCCCCCACCGACCCCACCGATGACCGACCCCACCGATGACCGAATGAACCGTTCGGTCACTTGGAGTGACCGAACGCCACGTTCGCTCCGGTCGGGGGGGCGAAACCCGCATGCGTACGCGCCCGATGCAATGGATTGCCCGATACTTCGACGATCAGCGAAAGTCCGCCGATTTCGAAAGTATCGGGCAATTCATCTCACTGCGCATGTACCGGCGCCGCTCAGCTACCTGCCTACCGGCAGCAGCATCGACGCGATCGTCGTCAGAGCCTTGACTGCCGATGTGGCGTCGAGCTGGCACTGAGCTTGTACAACAGCGCCATCGATCGCCACTGCGAGCGCTTGTGCCGCGCGGGTTCGGTTGGGGCCCGGCGGAAGTGTCGCTTTGATAGCCCCGACCATATCGGCCTTGTGGCGAGTGGCGATCTCGTACACCTCCGGCAGTTCAGCCCCGATCTCGTTGACACTGTTGATGAAGGCGCATCCTCGGAAGGTATCCGAGGTCAGCCACTCCTCGACTGCCGAGACCACCACGGGCCTGCGACGGTTGCCCGCAGCGTAGCGGTCCAACGCGTCGACGAACCACTCCATCCAACGCCGATGCCGTAGGTCCAGGAACGCCAGGATCAGCGTGTCTTTGCTTGGGAAGTGGCGATAGAAGGTCACCTTTGTGACGCCTGCCTCCGCGATCACTTTGTCCACACCGGTTGCTCGAATTCCTTCGCGGTAGAACAGCCGATACGCGGTGGCCAGTATCCGCTCCCGAGCGGGGAGGGCCGACACGTCGACCTGCGGATCAAGAGTCTGGGAGATGCTCACGTCGCAAGAGTAGACAAATCTGTCCACCGGCGCCACATGCATGTGGACAAGTCTGTCTACATGGCGTACGTTCTTGCCATGTAGACAGCATTGTCTACATGGGCAGAGCACCTCGACCAACCCTCGAAGCGAAGGACGATCAATGACTGCAAATGTGGAAACCACCACGAAGCCACCGGTTCCGCCGTTCAGCGACGAATCAGCGGTACAGAAAGTCAGGCTGGCCGAAAATGCCTGGAACAGCCGTGATCCCGAGGTGGTTGCGCTGGCCTACTCGATCGACAGCGTCTGGCGGAATCGGTCCGTTTTCGTGACCGGCCGTGCGCAGATCGTCGAATTCCTGAGCGGTAAATGGAACCACGAGCACGAGTACCGCCTCATCAAGGAACTGTGGGCGCACAGTGACGACCGTATTGCCGTCCGCTTCGCCTATGAGTATCAGGATGATTCGCGTCAATGGTTTCGAGCCTACGGCAACGAGAATTGGCTCTTCGACGAGGACGGCCTGATGACGCACCGCCACGCAAGCATCAACGACGTGCCGATCGACGAAAGCGAGCGCAAGTTCTTCTGGGACCGGAATGCACCGCGACCGGCGGAGCATCCGAGCCTGTCCGACCTCGGCTTGTGACCTCCTGATGCGCCGCGTTCCGCTCCGTCCGCGCACCAGCCAACCGTCAAGGCGAGGGCGACCGAATGAACCGTTCGGTCACTTGGAGTGACCGAACGTCACGTTCGCTTCCGTCAGGGGGGGCGAAACCCGCATTCGTGCACGCCCGATGCAATGGATTGCCCGATACTTCGACGAACAGCGGAAGTCCGCCGATTTCGAAAGTATCGGGCACTCCGTCCCACCCAGTCGCACCGACCGGCGCCGCCAAAGGGGACCGGGTGAGTGAGCGAATGTGCCGTTCGGTCACTTCAAGTGACTGAACGGCACGTTCGGTCCGGAGACGGAGCTCACCACCAGCGTTCGAGGACTCTGGCCACGCCGTCGTCGGCGTTGGTTGTGGTGATTTCGTCGGCTGCGGCGACTGCTGCGGGGTGTGCGTTGCCCATTGCGACGCCGAGGCCTGCCATGTGCAGCATGGGGACGTCGTTGGGCATGTCGCCGAATGCTGCGATGTCGGCGGCCTGGACGTTGAGGCGTTCGGCGACGAGGGCGAGGCCCGATGCTTTGGTCACGCCGGGTGCGGAGAGTTCGATCAGTCCGTTGTCGGTGGAGAAGGTGATGTCGGCCCGGCCGTCGACGAGGGGTGCCAGGGCGGCCACCATGTCTCCGCTGGACGCGCTGGAGAGCCGGATCAACAATTTCACGGCGGGGACGTCGATGACCTCGGCCAACGACACTTCGGTGTTGTCGGGGTTGAGCCATGCGTGTTCGTAGCCGGGCGAGCTGACGAACTGCGGTGTGGCGGCGTCGTGCGCTGTTTCGCCGACGCGTTCCGCGGCCAGCCCGCAGCCCGGCAGGGCTTGGTATGCGAGGTCGGCGAGCCAGTGCAGCGTCTCCCCGGTCAGAACCTCGGCGTCGAGGATCCGGTCGGTGCCGGCGTCGTAGATGACGGCGCCGTTGGCGCAGACGCACATGGGCGCGAAGCCCAGCTGGTCGACGACAGGGGAAATCCAGCGCGGCGGACGACCCGTCGACAGCACGAACGGTGTGCCGTCGCCGACCATCGCCAGTACAGCGCGTCGGGTGCGCTCGGTGACCTTCTCGCGGTGGTCGAGGAGCGTTCCGTCGACATCACTGGCGACGAGGCGGGGTGCGCGGCTGGTGGTAGGCATCGAGGTCATTGTGCCTGAGGTGGCTCCGGCAGTGCCCGCCGCTGGGTCCCTTAGACTTGCGAACCGACGAGGGAGGGAGCCGACGATGCCCGGGGTGTCCGAGGATTCGCCCGACGCCCGGATCGTTGCCGCGCTGGTCGCAGGCCAACTTTCGGGCCTCGGCGACGCGTACGACAGGCATTCCGGCCACCTGTTCAGCTACGCGAAGGCAATGCTGGCCGACGAGGACGCCGCTGCCGACGTCGTCCACGACACGATGCTCATCGCCGCACGGCGGAGTGCTGTGCTTCGCGATCCGGAACGATTCCGGGCCTGGCTGTACGCGATCGCTCGGGCCGAGTGCCTGCCCCGCCCACGCCGCGACCGGTGCGACTTCACATCGACGATCGCTCCAGATGCCAGCGACGAGGAACGGTCCGTTCAGGAGTTCGTCGCGACGGCGGCAACTGCCTCGAGCGCCGAGCACCGTGAGGTTCTCGACCTGAGTATTCGACACGGACTCGCCGACGCCGACGTCGCCGCGGTGCTGGGGATCGGTACACGTCGGGCGTCGACGCTGATCTCCCGGGCGCGAGAGGAGCTCGAGCGTTCGGCCGGAGCCGGGCAGGAGCGTGTCGCCGGAGCTGCCGCGATTCTTCGGCTGTTTCCGCTGGCAACCGCGCCGTTCGGGCTGCGGGAGAAGATTCTGACCGACTCCGAGATGGGGGTCGTCGTGAACACCACCACTCTCGATCGGACCGACCGACTCGGCTTCCCGACGCACGGTCCGGCCTCCGGGAAGGTCGTGTGGGCGGCAGTCGCCGGCGTTGCTCTGCTGATCGCCGCGGGTATCGGATTCCTGGTGGCAGAGCCCGCGAGCCGCCCGACGGCGCCGGCGCAGGTCGACGTCGCACCCGGCCCCGTCCCGAGGACCATGCCCACCACGACGACCGAACCGCCGTCCCCGTCGCCCGCGGCGCCGACGACCTCCACCGCCGAGGTCGCCACGGTGGTCCCGGAATCGCCTGCTCCCGCCGTCGTACCTCCCGCACCGGCACCCGTCACCACCACCGCCGCCGTCGTGCCGACGACGACTGCCCCACCGGTGACGACCACCGATCCACCCGTCACGACGACCGAACCCACCACGACCACGCCGAACGCTCCCGCGACCACGACGACCCAGTCCCAGCCCGAGAACGGCTGAGTTTCTCAGCATCGATCCGTACACTCGGCGGGATGCTCATGACGCAAGATGCTGCGCGGGCCGCTCGCTGGCGCGGCTTCCACGCCTACCTCGACGTGGCCGTCGTCGTGCTCGTGTTGATCGCAACGAACCTCATCGCGCATTTCACGACGGTGTGGGCCAGCATCGCGACGGTCCCCATCGCTGCCGTCGTTCTCGTCGCCTTGACCCGACGCCGGGGTCTGGGCTGGTCCGAGCTCGGTTTGTCACCCAAGCAGTGGAAGACCGGTTCGATCTATGCTCTCGCAGCCGTGGGGCTGGTCCTCGCGGTCATCGCGATCGGCGCACTGCTGCCGATCACTCGGCCGTTCTTCATGGCCGATCGATACGCAACCATCTCGGCGGCGCTGGTCGCGTCGATGATCGTCATCCCGCTGCAGACCGTCATCCCGGAGGAACTCGCGTTCCGCGGCGTCCTGCACGGCACCCTGGGTCGGATCTACGGGGCGCGCGGAGTGTTCGCGGCCGGCTCCCTGCTGTTCGGCCTCTGGCACATCGCTTCGTCGCTCGGCCTCACCGCCAACAACACCGGATTCAGCAACTTCCTGGGCGGCGGACTGTTCGGCCAGGTCGTGGGCATCGTCGGCGCAGTCATCGCGACGGCCGCGGCGGGATTCGTGTTCACCTGGCTTCGCAACCGAAGCGGCAGCCTCATCGCTCCCATCGCTTTGCACTGGTCCCTCAACGGCCTCGGCGCCCTCGCCGCCGCACTGGTCTGGCACGCCTCGACCAGCTGAGCAGTCGAGGGACAGCCGACTATCCCTTTGCCCTCCGGGCTTTCTCGTCCGCTTCGATGACTGCTGCTTCGTCGAGGGTGGGTGCGCTGCCGCCCAATCGTGCCGGTACCCACCGGGCGCCTGCCGGGTGTTCGTAACCTTGCTGCGCCACGCCGAGGGCGCTTTCCAATCCACTGCGTAGAGCTGTGGTGAGTTCGTCGGGGGTTCCGTGCGGAGGAATTGCTTGTCCGACGGCGATGTGCACGGGAAAGTTGTGTCTACCCAATGCTTTCGGCATGTCCTTGGTCATGATTCGCTGCGACCCCAGATGGCGACCGGAACGATCGGAACGCCCGCTTCCAGTGCCATCCGTGCGGCACCGGATTTGAACGCCTTCAGCTCGAAGCTTCTGCTGATGGTGGCCTCCGGATACACACAGACCAGTTCACCGTCCCGAAGCGCCTGCACAGCAGCGGCATACGACTCGGCTCCGGCTGCGCGGTCCACGCCGATGGCCTTGCAGTGTCGCATCAGGAACCCGACGACGGGATTGCGCTCGAGTTCTTTCTTCATCATGTAGCGAACCCGCCGCTTGCCCTGGCGCGCAACGAGTCCGACCTGCATGAAGTCGAGATACCCGGTGTGGTTCACGGCGAGTACGACGCCGCCGCGGCGCGGAATGTTCTCGGTTCCCCGATAGGTGATGCGTAGGCCTTGCACGGCGGTGATCGCACGAACCAACCCGGTCAACGCGGCATACACCGGTTCGCGCGACATGGCGTCAGCCCTCCCTTTTTGCCTTTCTCGCTGCCGCGTCCGCGGCGTCGAGCTTGTCCGCTTCCTCGAGGGTCGGAGCGCTGCCGCCGAGGCGTGCCGGCACCCAGTACGCACCCTGCTCGTGCGGATATCCGTCCTGCAGTTTCAGCAGCATCTCTTTCATCGTGGAATGCAGCTTCTCGGTCAGCTCGTTCGCCGGTCCGACGGGCTCCAACGGCGCGCCGACGGCAATGCGGATGGGAGTGTTGGTGCGGCCCAGCCTCTTGGGGAATCCCTTGGTCCAGACGCGCTGCGCACCCCAGATGACCGTCGGGATGATGGGAACACCTGCTTCGATGGCCATGCGTGCCGCACCCGATTTGAATTCCTTGATCTCGAAGCTGCGGCTGATGGTCGCTTCCGGGTACACCCCGACCAGCTCGCCTCTGCGTAGATCCGCGACCGCGGCCTTGTAGGACTCCGCGCCCGCGCCGCGATCGACGGGAATGTGCTTGAGCGACCGCATGATGGGACCGGAAATCTTGTTGTCGAACACTTCCTTCTTGGCCATGAAGCGGATGTAGCGCTTCACCCGCCGAGGCGGCAGCCCGGCATAGGTGAAGTCCAGGTAACCGGTGTGGTTGACGGCGATGACCGCGCCGCCACTGGCAGGGATGTTCTCCTCGCCCTCCACCTCGAACTTCAGGCCTTGGGACGCGAAGACGACGCGGGCGATGCCGATGACAGTTCGGTAGACGGGTTCCACAGTCGGCTAGCGTAGTCGTATCGGGCGGTCGCGAGAAGAACGCTCTGGGGAGAAGCCGTGAACGGGGAAGGTCAGCTGAACATGAGTTCGCTTAGCAGAATCGCTCGTGCCGGTGCAGGGCTGCTGGGGGCAGTCCTGGTACTCACCGCGTGCGAGGGTGACGGCCAGCAGGGCATCCCCACCGATCCACCGTCGGCACCCACGACGGAAGAGACGACCACAGCGACGACCCCGACGACGTCAGCGACGACGACCACTCCCGGACCGCCTCCAGGACCCGCCGTCGGCGACGTTCCGGGCAATCCGCAGGCCGCGTCCGCACTGGGGGCGTTCCTGGCCGACCTGGAAGCCGGAGGGCCGCCGGCTGTGACGCCGACGTGTTGGACCGTGCCGCCGACGGACATTCCGGTGCGATACTCCGACGTCGCCTCGATCGTCGACGCGGCCGGTCAGCCGGGCGTCGACGGTCAGTACGCGGTGACGTGGACCGGCCCGGTGTCGACGGTGTCGATCAAGCGCAGCGAGATCGCCTCCGGTTATGCCTGCCCGAGCGTCTACCCGACCGGCACCGCACCGGTGTTCACCGACCTCGACGCGACGTACACCGTCGAGCGATACCTCGGGCGATTCACGGGAGCGCCGGTCGACCCCGCCGACCTCGAAGGCGACTACCCCCTCGTCTGCGACACCCGCCCGACGTGGGATCCGCAGGGAACAGGCGTTCCCACGCCCGCGCCGCTGGCGAACAACCCGGGCAGGCTCACGGGGTCGGCGTCCTACAACCCGGCGAGCGTCTACGTGGCCTTCACCAACGGGGACTACAAGACGGTGTACGCCGACGTGACCAACGTGTCGGGATTCGAACAGAACCAAGTGTTCACACTGGCCATCGGGGCCAACGGGTACTGCATAGGCGACATCGCCTGACGCAACGTCCACGAACGGGGGGTACGACACGATGCTGGGGATCGACACCAAGATACTGCTGCTGCTCGCCGGGCTGATCCTGCTGTGGGCACTGGGCCTCGGCGTGTGGAAGTACCGCCAGATGGCGACGTCGCCGACGGCTCTGGCCCACCCTTACGTCGACATCGCACACCGCGCTGCTCTGATGTACTCCTTCGCGACCCTGATCCTCGCAGCCCTGGCAGAGTTCTCCGGTTTCCCGACGGCCGTGAATCTGATCGCCGGACTGGTCGTCACCGTCTTCTTCGTCGCAGCCATCGCGAGCTACATGGTCCACGGGCTGTTGCGAGACACGGACAACCAATTCGAGAACCCAGTCCACGGCACCCACGCCTTCATGTGGACCCTTGCCGTCGCCGAAATCGGAGGGACCGGGGTACTGGTTGCCGGCTTCGTCGTCGGGCAGTTCTTCTAGACCTACCCGACGTGCACGTTCGGCCTTCGGTCTCGGTCGGGTTCCGCCCGGCGCAACACTTCTCGGGTCACCGGAGCGACTTCGCCGACGCCGATGAACAGGAAACGCAGTAGGTTCACCAGCGGATTGCCCTCGGACCATTCGAAGTAGACATCGGGGCGTACATCGGTGACGTTCCTGATCTGCAGCAGCACTGCGGCAATGGAATTGGGTACGGCCGAGGCGTCGACCCACAGCACCCGATAGTCGCCCTTCTGCTCTCCGTGGACGAGGAGGTCCGAGCTGAAGTCCGAGGCATCCCGGATATTGGCCTCCAGGAACAGGATCGGCTCGTCCGCGGGAATGTTGCTGTCGCGGCGCTGCTGCTCTTCCTTCGCGGCGTACTCCGCGGGGTCCAGATGCCGGGCGTCGTGGCAGACGATGCGTATCCGTCCGCGAGCGGCTGCTTCTTCGATGTACTGCAGCGACTCCTCGTCGAATTCGACCGAATCGGTGCGCAGTTCGAAGGACCTCGTGACCCTCGACCAGAACGACACGGCCATGATCACCAGAATGAAGAACGACGCCACCTTGACGCCGTCGGGACGCTCGAAGATGTTGGTGACGGTGGTGTAGACGAAGACGACGGCGATGACCGAGAAGACCCACATCTGCACACGCTGACGGTTCCGCGCGGCGGAGATCGCGACCGCAGCCGACGCGGAGGTGATGAGTACCAGAACACCCGTCGCATAGGCAGAACTCTGCGCGTCGACACTCGCGTCGAAGTAGAGCGTGACGGCGACCGCGATCAACGAGAACACAAGCACCAGTGGTCGAACCGCGCGAGCCCACTCCGGCGCCATGCCGTACTTCGGCAGGTAGCGAGGAACCAGGTTGAGCAGTCCCGCCATCGCCGACGCCCCGGCGAACCACAGAATTGCGATGGTGCTGACGTCGTAGACGGTGCCGAACACTTCGCCGAGGTATTCGTGCGAGAGATAGGACAACGCGCGTCCGTTGGCTCCGCCGCCGCTCTGGAACTCGTTCTGCGGAATGAGGACCGTGGTGATGATGCTCGACGTCAGCAGGAAGCCACTCATGATGAGAGCGGCCGTGGTGATGAGCCTTCTGGCGTCGCGAATCCGGTTGGGAAGCGCGTCGTCACCGTCGGCGGCGATCTGCGGCATGACGGCGACGCCGGTTTCGAAACCGGACAGGCCCAGTGCCAGTTTGGGAAAGACGATGAGGGCGACGGCGATCATCATGAGCGGGTTTCCGTGCTGCGCGGTCATGGCGTGCTGCCAGTCGGACAGCAGCGACGGATTCTTCGCGATCTCCCAGAATCCGACGAAGACGACGACGAGGTTCAGCGCGAGGAACGTCCCGACGAGAACGACGGCTATTCCGATCGCCTCGGTGAACCCTTTCAGGAAGACCGCGGTGAGCAACGCAAGCAGCACGAGGGTGACGATCACCTGTGCGCTGTCCAGACCTGCTGGCGCGAATGGGTTTTCGATCACGTGCGCCGATGCGTCGGCCGCGGACAGCGTCATGGTGATCAGAAAGTCGGTAGCCGCGAAGCCCAACAGAACGAGCACCAACACCTTGCCGCCCCACTTCGGCAGCAGCTTCTCGAGCATCGCGATGGAACCTTCACCCGTCGGGCTCTCTCGGGCGACGCGCCGATAGACCGGGAGAGCCCCGAACAGCGTCAACACGATCAGCACGACGGTGGCGAGCGGTGCAAGAGTGCCCGCGGCGAGGGCCGCGATTCCCGGCTGATACCCGAGCGTCGAGAAGTAGTCGACGCCCGTCAGGCACATCACTTTCCACCACGGGTGGGTGTGTTCGGTTTCGGTGGGCTTGCGGTACGGACCCAGATGCCCGGATGGGTTCTCGGTCACCTCACCGAGGAACCACGAGCGCAGACGCACCATGCGACAGAGCGTAAACCCGCCGGGCGGCACGCGGCGGAACTACTGTGGATCCCATGACTCACGTGGTGGTAGCAGGTGCCGGTCTTGCCGGAATTGCATGTGCGCACGATCTAGGCCGAAAGGGCGTCGACGTCACCCTCGTCGACCGCAACGACTATCACCAGTTCCAGCCCCTGCTGTACCAGGTGGCGACGTCGCAGCTGCCCGCCGAGGACATCGCCCGGCCGTTGGCGTCGATCTTCGAGTCGATGAAGTCGGTGCGCGTCGTCCAGGCCGAGATCACCGATCTGAACTTCTCCGAACGCTCCCTCGTAGCGGGTGGCGAGCGGGTGTCCGGCGACTACCTGGTGGTGGCTGCGGGTGCGACGGCCAACTTCTTCGGCACCCCGGGCGCCGAAGAACACTCGTTTCCGCTCTACTCCGTCGCCGACGCCGAGAAGCTGCGTCACCACGTCAGCGACCTCCTCGGGGGCGAACACGACCCGCTGGACGTGGTGATCGTCGGAGGCGGTCCTACCGGAGTCGAAACCGCGGGCGCGTTCGCCGAGCTGTTCACGGCGCTGCGCAAGATGAACCACCCGGGCGGCCGCGGCGAGGCGTGGTTGATCAACCACGGGCCCGCGCTGCTCGCGCCGTACAGCGAACGCTCCCACGAGTACGCCCACGACAAGCTCGTTCAGCACGGCGCGAAGGTGCGGCTCGGCGTCGGTGTGGCGTCTGTCGACACCGACGGTGTGCAGCTGTCCGACGGCTCTCGCCTGGCCTCCCGCACTGTCGTCTGGGCAGGCGGGGAGTCCGCGTCACCCATCGCGTCCACGGCGTCGGTGACGCCCGGCCACGGCGGCCGCATCGACGTACTCGCCGATCTGACGGTACCGACGTTCGACGACGTGTACGCCGTCGGCGACGTGGCCAACATCCCCGGTTCCGACGGAAAGACATTGCCTCAGTTGGGATCCGTTGCGCAGCAGGCAGGAGCGTGGACCGCCCGCAACATTCTGTTGTCCATCGCGGGTGAACCTCGAAAGCCGTTCGCCTACAAGGACAAGGGAATCATGGCGATGATCGGACGCGGCGCCGCCGTCGCCGAGGTGGGAGCGCACCGTCACCAGGTGGAGGGTCCCCTCGCGTTCGCGGCCTGGTTGGGTGTGCACGCCGCCCTGCTCAGCGGCGCGCACAGCAAGGTCGACGCTTTCCTGTCCTGGGCGTGGGACTATTTCGACAGCGACCACGCTGCCATCGTCGAATGCCACGGCGACCCCAAACGCATCGCCTGGGCAGGCGACGCCAAGCCGACGATCTGACGCCGACGCTAGGTTCGGCTCTGGGCGTACTGGACAACTCGGCGTGCCGATCGTGCGACGGCCTCGTCGATCAGACGTCCGTTCTTGTCGACGCCGACGCCGGATGTCGCCTGCGCAAGGGCCTCCAGGATCTCCTCGGCCTCCTGCACCGCCTCCGACGTCGGTACGAAGGCGTCCCGTGCCGGGGCCACCTGGGCCGGGTGGATGCACGCTCGGCCGCGGAACCCCAGCCTGCGCAGTTCCACGGTGTCGGCAGCGAACGCGTCGGTGTCGCGGAACTCGACCGAGACCGCGGCGAGGGGCGGCTCGAGCCCCGCTGCCGCGCTCGCGACAACGACCTGACTGCGTGCGAACAGCAACGCGCGACCGTCGTCGCCGGGCTCGATGGACAGGTCGGCGGCGAGGTCGACCTCGCCGATCTGCAGGAACCGCAGCCTCGGGCCCGTCGCGATCGCCGGTAGGGCGAGTAGCCCCTTTCCCGTCTCGATCAGCGCCGAGAGTTCCGCGTGCGGTGCGACCGTATCCAGAATGCGCGCGGCTGCTTCGATCTCCTCGAGCGATTCGACCTTGGGTAGCCAGATGCCGGTGAGGTTCGGGCCTGCAACCGCACGGATGTCTGCATCCTGCAGAGCACCCGGATTCACCCGCACCCAGATCTCGACCTGCCCCGGTTCGCAGGCGGCCAACCACGCGGCGACGGTACTGCGCGCCTCGTCCTTGTTCGACGCGACGACTGCGTCTTCCAGGTCCAGGACCACGGCATCGGCTCCGGATCTCGACGCCTTGTCGAACCGAGCAGGTACGTCGCCCGGGACGTACAGGAACGTCAGTGCGGTCATCCGATCACTCCGTGGCCTGCCACGAGTGCCTTGGCGATGACGGTGCGCATGATGTCGTTGGTTCCTTCACCGATCGCCATCAGTGGGGCATCTCGGTACAACCGCTCGACCACGAATTCCGTGGAGTATCCGTAGCCGCCGTGGATGCGCATCGATTCCAGACTGGCTTCGATCGCGGTTTCGGAGGCGAAGTACTTGGCCATCCCGGCTTCCATGTCGACGCGTTTTCCCGAATCGGCCTGCGATGCAGCCCAGTACGTCATCAGCCGCGCGGCTTGCAACCGTGTCGCGATGTCGGCGATCTTCAGTTGGATGGCCTGGAAGTCCGCGATGGATTGGCCGAATGCGGTGCGTTCCTTCGCGTACTTCAGTGCGGCATCGTAGGCAGCCTGGGCGATTCCGACGCTGCGGCCCGCGATGTTGAGTCGCCCGATCTCCAGCCCGGACAGCGCCTGCTGCAACCCGCGACCCTCGACACCACCGAGGAGGGCGGACGCTGGAACGCGGACGTCCTGGAGGTGGATTTCGCACGACTCGGTGCCCTTGTAACCGAGCTTGCCGAGATCGCGCTGTACTTCGAATCCCTCGGTCTCCGTGTCGATCAGCAACAGACTCATGCCTTTGTGCGCTGGATCGGCGGTGTTGTCGGTTTTCACCAGCGTCGGCAGGACGTTGGCGTAGCGGGCGTTGGTGATCCACGTCTTGGTCCCGTTGACGATGTAGTGGTCACCGTCGCGCTTGGCGGTCGTCCGAATTCCCTGCAGGTCGGTACCGGCACCGGGCTCGGTGAGGCCGACGCCGGTGCGATACACACCTGCCGCGAGTTTGGGAAGCAACTGTTCCTTCTGCTCCTGGGTACCGTGCTTGGCGATCATCCAGCAGGACAGGTTGTGACTGCCGAGGATGCCCGCCACACCCATCCACCCACGTGCGAGTTCCTCGTAGACCAGCGTGAAGGACACCTTGTCCAGGTCCAGTCCGCCGAACTCCTCGGGAGTGGTGATTCCGAACAGGCCCATCGCTTTGAGATGTTCGACGATTTCCGTCGGGTATCGGCCGCTGCGCTCGTATTCGCTTGCAACCGGGATGATTTCCTTGTCGACGAACTTTCGCAGTGCGGATCGAAAGTCCTGCTGTTGCTCGGTGAACGTGAAATCCATGACGTGTCCTAGGAGTCGGTTGTTCGGGAGATCTCCGCGGCCAGATCGAGCACGCGGGTCAGGTCGGGTTCGAGTTCGAGATTCGCGACGATGTCGGCCAGCTCGGCGGCGCGTGAATGTTCACCACAGTTGGCCAGGAACTTCGCGCGCAGTTCGTCGTCGGTCAACGGCGAACTCGGCGTCCCCCGGCTGCCACCGACCTCACCGGTGAGCGTGGAACCGTCGCGCAGGGTGATGACGGCCTTGCCCGGTGCCGCGGCGGCCGGACCGTCGGTGGGCGCGTCGATCACCTCGACCGCCTTGGCGATCTGCAGAACATCACTGCGCGAGATCGACTCGTCGGTGTAGGTCGCGATGGTCACCGACCCGTCGACGAGCAACGCGGCCACACTCCACGGCAAATCGAACTTGGCATCGTAGGTACTCCGCGGTGCGGCCGTACCCGCGTGCTCGCCGCACACGAAGGGAGACGAATCCGGATGCACGTGCACCTGCACCGACACGATGTCCGACGGGTCGACGACGGTTCCTGCCGTCGCTGCGGTCACCGCATCGAGGGTCACGTGCATGAGCTGGCATGCCGGGTACGGTTTGATGCCGATCTGCGCTGCTTCCCAGCGTGTTCCGAGGTCTTCGGTCAGCACGGCGAAGTCGACGGGCCGATCGGCAAGGGCCGCGTACACGCCTCGGCGACCGTCGAGCACGGTGCGCGGTCCGGTGGCCCCGGCAGCGGCGAGACGAGCAGCGAGGATGCCGTCGACACTGGCGCTACCCGGGTGCAGCGACTTGGTGTCCGCTGCCGTGTCGAGGAATTCGAGGAGCCCGCCGCTCGACGATCCGGCGATACCCAGTGCGTCGACGACGGTGTCCTCGCGCGAGCCGACGAGTTTCGATGCCACCACAGCTGCGGCGAGTGGTCCTGCTACCGCAGTGGCGTGCAGTCCCCGTGCATGGAATCCGTGCGGACTGACGGCGCCGAGTCGGCACACCGTCTCCATTCCGATCACCGACGCCGTCACCACCTCGGCACCCGTCGCGCCTACTTCCTGGCCGACGGCCAACGCTGCGGGAAGCACCACTGCAGTGGCATGCACGAGCCCGCCGGCGTGGGTGTCGTCGAAATCCAGTGCGTGCACCAGTATTCCGGTCGCCATGGCAGCGGCGGGCGCCGAGAGTGCGACGTCTCCGCTGAGCGCTCGGGCTTCACCCGGCCCTCCGAGTGCGTGCGCGACGGCCCACCCGGGAGCGCCCGCACCCAGCCTCCGCGCGGCGATGGCGTCGCCGATCCCGTCGAGGAGGTGCCGTTTCACGGCGTGGGCGACCGCATCCGGGACATCGTCGGAACCGAAGGAAACGACCCATCCAGCAAGGGTTTCCGATGCCGTTCTCATACGGTGCTTCCCACTGCCGTCTTCCCGAATGCGCCGCTGCGGCGAAGATCGGCGACTGTCTCGGCGTCGTAGCCGAGCGAATCGAGCACCTCGTCCAAGTGTTCTCCGCGAAGTGGGGCGCGGGTGTAGACGGCAGGCTCGCTGCCGAATCGAACGGGCGATGCGACCTGTTTGATCGTGCCGAGATTCGGGTGTTCGGTCTCCACGATGAGGCCGCGAGCGAGAGTGTGCGGCTCGGTCAGCGCCTCCGCGATGTCGTTGATCGGTCCGGACGGCACACCCGCCGGTCCGAGCAGCGAAAGCCAATGGGCCACGGACTCCGTCGCGAAGATCTTCTCCAGTATCGGCAGGAGAGCGTCGGCGTTCTTTCCGCGTTCGGTGAAGTTCGCGAACCGCGGGTCCGACGCCAGGTCCGGCGCACCGATGGCCTCGACGAGGCGCTGCCAGAACTTCTCCTTCGCACAACCGACCACGAGCCAACCGTCGGACGCCTCGAAGGCCTGGAACGGAACGAGCGACGGATGAGCCGAGTTCTTGGTCCGGACCGGCTCGAAACCTTCGTTGAGGTGCCACGTGGCCGGATAGGTCAGCAGTCCCATGGCCGTGTCGTACAACGACAGATCGCAGTCGCCGCCGACGCCGTCACGCCGTGCCGCATGAAGGCCGGCGAGAATGCTGATGGCGGCCACGAACCCGCCCGAGTAGTCGACAAGGGACAGACCTGATTTGGTCGGTGGACCGTCGGGATCACCGGTGACGGACATCCACCCGGCCAGGCCTTGGAGAATGTAGTCGTACCCGGGTTCCTTCGCGCGCGGGCCGGTCATACCGAACCCGGTGAGGCTGCAGCACACGATGGCGGGATTGAGATGCTTCAGGTCGTCGTAGGTGATGCCGATCTTCGCCGGCACGTCGCCGCGGAGGTTGGAGTAGACGACGTCGCTTTCTCGCACCAAGTCCTCGAAGACGCGGCGCCCGGACTCGGTGTTCAGGTCGATGGAGATACTGCGCTTGTTCCGGTTGAAGGTCTCGAAGAACAACGAGTCCTCCCCCGACGCATACGGAGGCACGTACCGCCCCACGTCGCCTCCGACACCGGGGTCCTCGACCTTGAGGACGTCGGCGCCGAGGTCCGCCAGGTGGAGGCTGCCGAACGGGCCGGCACCGTACTGCTCGAGCGACAAGATCCGTACGTCTTCCAGTGGTCTCATTTCGCCACCCCGTTGGTTCCGGTCGAGACGAGGGCCGACAGTTCCAGCGGCCCGGCCTTGGCGTCGGGAAAATAGTTCTGGCCGATTCCGCTTGCGCGAGTGGCGATCATGACCGACCGCTTCCAGGAGATGATTTCGTCGCCGTCCTGATTCAGTCCGCGCGTGATCATCGAGATGATCCCGGCGTACGGCCGGGACTTGGATTCGCGTTTGTCCGTGCAGAGGCTTTCCGCGTACAGGGTGTCGCCTGCGTACAGCGGGTGACTCATCTTGATGTCGGTGAACGCGAGATTGGAGATCGCGTTCTGACTCATGTCGAGCACCGAGATACCGAGAACAACGGCGACGGTGAGCCCGGAATTGACGATCACTCGCCCTTCGGTGATCGGATTCTGTTCTGCGACATGCGCATTGAAGTGATTCTGGTTCGTGTTCATCGAAAGCAGCGTGATCCACGTGTTGTCGGCTTCGCTGATGGTGCGACCGAGCGGATGCTGATACACGTCGCCGACGACGTAGTCCTCGAAGAATCGTCCGAGCGTTGCGGGGTGAGTTGCCACGGTGCCTCCTCAGGCTTGGGCTGTAGCGTTGCTCACACCATAAACATCAGATGATTAACGAGTCAAGAGCTCGATCGATCCCGCCCCAGGGTGAGTCGGACCATCCTCGCGGCCCCGCAGGCTCACCTTGACGACGTAAACGTCTTATGTTTAGAGTTGGACATCTGTTACTTACGTCTCATTCACCACCGTGAGTGGCCGAGGTCATTGCGGCGACGCTCCGCCGCTCGAATCCGCAACAAGTCTACGAGGCCTGCCATGTTCCTTCATCGAACCGCCGCCCTGTCGGTGGCGTTGACACTCGCTCTCGGACTCACCGCCTGTGGGTCGGATCCGGGCCCCGACGCCGACCCCGAGAACCCCGTAACCATCGACGTCACCGTGTCCGCAGCCGCGGAGATCTACAGCATCCCGTGGCTCGTCGCCCAGCAGCAGGGCCTCTTCGAAAAGCACGGGGTCATCGTCGAGAACATCGTGCCGGGCAAAGGCGGCAGCGCCACGATGCGCACGCTGCTCGACGGGAACATCCCCATCGGCGAGGTCAGCTACCCCTCCATCGTCCAGGCCGACGCAGGCGGTTCCGAGCTCCGGATCGTCGGAGGCGGCACCCAGGGGCCATACCCCATGAATTTCTACGCGCTGGCATCGAATCCGTCGATCAACTCCATCGACGACGTTCGCCGGTGGGCGTACACCCGCCCCAATTCCGCCTCCGACGCGCTCACGCTTCTGCTACCCGACCTCGCCGGCGTCGATGCGAGCAAGATCGAACGGGTCTCGTCGGGAGGCATCGGTGAAGGCCTGGCCCTCCTGGAAGCGGGCTCCGTCGACATCGCGCTCATCCCCTCCATCGTCGCCGAGCAGCGTCCGGAGGACTTCAAGCTCATCGTCAGCAGCCCCGACTACATGCAGAGGTTTCTGCAGTCCACGATCACCACCACGAAGGACTACGCCGAATCCAATCCAGGTGTCGTCCGCGCCATCAACGCCGGATACACCGAGGCCGTGGCGTCGATCAAGGCCGATCCCGAAGCCGCGGCGCAGATCTACGCCGCCTACACCGGGTTCGACGCCGCGTCGGCACTGGCGGTGGTGGAACGCGCATCCTCGGTCGACACGTGGGGCGGCGGATTCGACCCGGCTTCCGTGACATCCGCACAAGCGGGCGTCGAGGCGTCGGGCAGCGACCGAGAACCCGACTTCTGCACTCTGTTCGACCCCGACTTCCTGGCCGACGGCGTCGCGCGCGACATGCCTGTCGACTGCACCACCTGATCTTCACTCCGCCTGCACGAGAGGGTATTCCACGTGACACAGACAGACGATCGACCACGCACCACCACCACACCGAACATCGCCGTCGCCGACTCGGTGTCCCGGCGTTTCGGAGAGGTGACCGCTCTGCACAACATCGACCTGACGATCGGACGGGGTGAGTTCGTCTCCATCGTCGGGCCCAGCGGTTGCGGCAAATCCACGCTGCTCGAAATCTTCGCGGGCCTGCAGGACCACGACGGGGGCACCGTCACCGTCGACGACCGTCCGCTCACCGGCCCACGGAGCAAGACCGCCATCATCTTCCAGGAATCGGCGACGCTTCCGTGGAGGACCGTCCGCGACAACGTCGCGTTCGCGCTCGAGGTCAAGGGCGTCGGAAAGAAGGAACGACGGGCACGCGCCGACGAACTGCTCGCCACCGTCGGACTGTCGAAGTTCGGCGACCATTTTCCGACGCAGTTGTCCGGCGGTATGCGCCAACGCGTCGCCATTGCCCGATGCCTGTCGATGGAACCCGATCTGATTCTCGCCGACGAACCGTTCGGCGCGCTCGACGAGCAAACTCGGCTCGTCATGTCCTACGAGCTGCTGAAGATCGTCGAAAAGCTCACGTGTGGAGTCCTGTTCATCACCCACAGCATTCAGGAGGCGGTGTTGTTGTCCGACAGGGTGCTCGTCATGAGCGCGCGGCCGGGCCGATTCATCGACGAGATGCCGATCGATCTTCCGCGGCCCCGGTCGGAGGACGTCTTGTCCAGCCCCGAGGCCATCACCGTTCACGAGCGAATCTGGTCGACTCTGCGGGACGAAGCCAAGAAGACGATGAGCGTGGAGCCATGACGACCACGTCCACTGCGGCAGAAACAACGCGACAACGCTCCGTCGTACCGGGTTATCTGCGTCCCGCACCGAAAGCCGTACTGAAGATTCCAGCTGCCGGCTGGACCGCAGCGGTCATCGTACTGGCTGTGCTGGTGGTGGAGATGTACGCACGCTCCCCGTTGGCCTCGCCACTCGACATCGTGCCGGTATCCGACATGGCCGCCACAGCCCTGCAGCTCATGACCGATCCGGATTTCCTCGTCGATGCACTCGGGCGGACCCTCGGCGTCATCGTCGTCGCATTCGTTCTCAGTTCGCTGCTCGGGATCGGCGCGGCCTACCTGCTGTGGCGGTTCGATGTGTGGGACAGAGCATTCCAGCCCTACCTCAACGTGTACTACGCTGTGCCGACCTTCGCGCTGTACCCCATCATGGTCGTACTCTTCGGTAGCGGCATCGCCCCCATCGCCATACTCTCGACCATCTTCGCGTTCGGTGTCGTCGCGATGAACGCTCGTACAGGTTTCAACTCCGTCAGCCCCATCGTCGCCAAACTCGGGTCGACCTTGAGATTGACCCGGTGGCAGTACTTCCGGTCGATACTCCTGCCCTATGCATTGCCCAACATCGTCACCGGACTCAAGCTGGGCCTGTCCTACGCCATCATCTCCGTGCTCGCCAGCGAGTTCATCCTGTCGACCCAAGGCCTCGGTCACTACATCTCCATCGCCTACGACAGCTTCGACATCGCAGAGATGTACGCAGGAATCCTGGTCGTCACCGCTCTCGCCCTTCTCGCCACCCTCGGCATCTCCGCTGCCCTGAACCGATTCGATTGGAGGCGTCGCCGATGAGCACCGTGACCGCGAAGGTTGCCACCGCACCGGGTGCCGCACCGAAACGCTCCCCCTCGACGAAACCCAGCCTGCTGCGGCGGTTCGCACCCCCGGTCGTCGTCGCAGTCCTGGCTGTCGCTCTCTGGTGGCTCGCCGCCGTCGTGGCGAACAGCCTGATCTTCCCGACGCCCGCCGAGGCCATGTCTTCCCTCGCCGACGACCTCGGGAAAGCCGAATTCCGTGCGAACGTTCTCGATTCGTTGCGCATCCTCGCCCTCGGCTACCTCGCGAGTACCGTGGCCGGGTCGCTGCTGGGACTCGCTCTTGGAATCAGCCCGTTCTGGACACGGTCGATCCTGCCGATCTTCTACTCGATCAACAGCATTCCCAAGATCGTCCTGTACCCGATCTTCCTGTCGTTCCTCGGGATCGGCGAACTGAGCCGAGGCGGTTTCACGTTCTACGCAGCCTTCGTACCCATGTTTCTCGTCGCCGTCGAGAGCACCGCGTCGGTCCAGCAGATCCACCTGAAGATGGCAGCGTCACTGCAGGTCAGCTGGCCACGGCTGATCCGTCAGATCGTCATTCCCTCGGCGTTGCCGGCGTTGGCCACCGGAATGCGCATGACGTTCGGGCTCGCGTTCCTGGGATTGCTTCTCGCCGAGATGTTCTCGTCGTCCAGCGGCATCGGCTACGAACTGCTGCGCAACGTCAGCCTGGTCCGCATGGAGAACATCATGGGCACCGTCGTACTGATCATGGTGATGGCGCTGCCACCCACCATCGCACTCCAATGGCTCGAGCACCGGATCACCGCCAAGTTCGGCGGATGACCCCGCGCGTCAGCGCAGGACATCCGTTCCGACGAAGGGCACCAACGCTTCCGGTACCCGCACGGTACCGTCGGCCTGCTGGTGGTTCTCGAGGATGGCGACGATCCACCGGGTCGTCGCCAGGGTGCCGTTGAGCGTCGCCGCGATCTGGGGCTTGCCGTTCTCGTCGCGGTACCGAACGCCGAGACGACGCGCCTGGAAGGTCGTGCAGTTCGAGGTCGAGGTGAGCTCGCGGTAGGCGTTCTGGGTGGGCACCCATGCCTCGCAGTCGTACTTGCGGGCGGCCGACGAACCGAGATCGCCACCGGCGACGTCGATGATGCGGTACGGAAGCTCCACCGCGGCAAGCATCTCGCGCTCGAACTCGAGCAGCTTCTTGTGCTCGGCCGCAGCGTCCTCCGGCTTGATGTAGGAGAACATCTCGATCTTGTCGAACTGGTGGACCCGGATGATGCCGCGGGTGTCCTTGCCGTAACTGCCTGCCTCGCGGCGGAAGCACGACGACCATCCCGCGTAGCGCTTGGGACCGTCGGACAGATCGATGATCTCGCCCGAATGATAGCCCGCAAGAGCAACTTCCGACGTTCCGACGAGATAGAGATCGTCGGCCTCGAGCCGGTAGATCTCGTCCGCGTGCGCCCCGAGGAAACCGGTGCCCGCCATGATCTCCGGGCGCACCAGCACCGGCGGAATCATCATCGTGAAACCGTTCTTCACGGCTTTCTGCGCGGCGAGTTGCAGCATTCCCTGCTGCAGCAGAGCGCCGTACCCGGTCATGAAGTAGAACCGTGAACCGGACACCTTCGCGCCGCGTTCCATGTCGATCAGGCCGAGCGACTCGCCCAGTTCGAGGTGATCCTTCGGCTCGAAATCGAACGTCGGGATGTCGCCGACGGTCTCGAGCAGAACGTAGTCGTCCTCGCCGCCGGCGGGTGCGCCCTCCTCGACGATGTTGGAGATCTTGCGGGCCGCGACGTCGAGGGCCGCGTCGGCCTCGTTCTGCGTCGCCTCGGCAGCCTTGACCTGAGCCGCCAACTCGGACGCGCCGGCCAGCAGAGCCGGGCGCTCGTCGGGAGACGCCTTGCCGACCTTCTTGCCCAGCGCCTTCTGCTCGGCGCGGAGTTGATCCCCGGCCAGCACAGCTGCGCGACGAGACGCATCCGCCTCGAGCAACGCGTCCACCAGTGAAGGGTCTTCACCACGTGTGCGCTGCGAGGCTCGAACTACGTCAGGATTCTCGCGGAGGAACTTGAGGTCGATCACGGAGACAAACCTTACTTGCCGAGCAACCCCAGGTAGTCCTCGCGTCCGAACATCCGAGCTGCATCGATCGCCGACGGGTGACCCCCTGCCGGGTCGGCACCACCGTCGACGAGCGCCTTCACGACGTCGTCCTCGCCCTTGAACACAGCACCGGCGAGCGGCGTCTGACCTTTGTCGTTGGGCCGATTCACGTCCGCACCCCGCTCCACCAGGGCATTCACCGTCGCCGCATGCCCGTGGTACGCCGCGAGCATCACCAACGTGTCCCCGGCAGAATTGTTCAGATCGACCGGAACACCCGCATCGACGTACGCCGTCAGCTCCTCGGTGTCCCCGGCACGAGCCATGTCGAACAGCCGTCCGGCGAGCTCGGCAACGTCGTCGGCGTCATCAGGTCCCGTCATGACAGTAGAAGTTACTCGGGCATGATGGAAGGCGATGTCCAGCAAGCCCGAGAAACCGAACCAGCGCACCGTCACCGCCCACGTCGCGCGTCGTGGCCTGGTGCTCGTCGCCATCGGCGCCGTCGCCGCCGCGGCGATCACCCTCTTCGTGTCCGACGGTTTCTCCCAGCCCGAGAAGATCACGACGCATTCCGAGGCAGGTCCCGCCACCGACGGCCCGGTGTCCGCGGCGTCCTTCGGCTCGGCCGACCCGGGCACCTGCCTCGACTGGACGCCGACCGACGACCCCGAGACCGACCGCCAGGATCTGGCGGAAGTCTCCTGCGCCGAGCCGCATCGATTCGAGGTCGCCAAGGACGTCGACATGACCGCGTACCCGGGCCTCGAGTTCGCCCCGGGAGCCGCGTACCCCGGGGCCCTACGGTTCGGGCAACTACGCGACGAACACTGCATCGACGTCGTCGACGACTACCTCGGCACCAAGTTCGATCCGAGCGGCAAGTTCAGCGTCGGGCTCATGTTCCCCAGCCAGGCCGGGTGGGCGTCGGGCGAACGAACGTTGCGCTGCGGAATCCAGCAGTCCTCCAACACCGGCATCCCGCAGGAGATGAGCGGCTCGGTTCAGGGACAGGACCAATCGAACGTGTGGGACGTCGGAACCTGCATCGGCATCAACCAGAACGTCCCGGCCGACCCCGTCGACTGCGCCCAGGCACACGCCTTCGAAGTCGCATCGATCATCGACCTGCAGCAGCAGTTCCCCAGCGGCATCCCCACCGAAGCCGACCAGGACGCCTACCTCGAACAGACCTGCACCGAAGCCGTCAACGGCTACCTCGGTTCGGACACCGCGCTGCGAGACAAAACGCTCACGCTCTTCTGGAACACCATCGACGTCACCAGCTGGCTCGCCGGCTCACGCCAGGTGAGCTGCTCCATCGGCAAGGAACTCGACGAAGGCGGCTTCGCGACCATCGCCGGATCCGCGAAGGGCGACATCCTCATCAACGGTGAAGCCCCCGTGCCGCCCCCCGCCGCTCCCGACGGCCGAGCCCTCCCCACTCCGCTGCCCGGCGCAGCGCCGATCACTCCCGGAGGGTGACATTCCCACCGACATGACCCGCGCCGAGTTCGAAGAAGCCGTCGCCGACGCCCTCGACACTCTCCCGCCCGATATCACCGACCGCATGGACAACGTCGTCATCCTCGTCGAAGAAGAACACCCGACGGAAGACATCCTGGGCCTGTACGAAGGCGTCGCCCTCACCGAGCGCTACGAATACAGCGGACACCTGCCGGACGTCATCACGATCTACCGGCTACCGATCCTCGACATGGTCGACGACGCGGACACCGCCAAACGCGAAATCGCCATCACCGTCGCCCACGAAGTCGGCCACCACTTCGGTATCGACGACGAACGTCTGCACGAACTCGGCTTCGGCTGACCCCCGGCCCAGCTGCAGGCGGGAGGCGCTAGGCCGAGACCGCTTCCCTGGTGGGCGAGGAGGTGCGGTCGGTGAGGAAGGCGAAGACCAGGCCGAGGCCGAGCCACAGTGTTGCCTGGGTCGCGAGGGACGACAGTCGGAATTCCCAGAGCAGGGTGGCGGGGAAGTCGTCGCCGACTTCGTTGATTCCGGGTAGCAGTACGTATCCGAGTGCCGCGATGACGAGGAAGGTCAGGGTCGGGGCTCCGATGCGGATGGCGACGGAGGTCTGGGTCGACACGAGCTTGGCGACGTAGACACCGATGCCGACGGCGACGAGTCCGAGAACCACTGCTGCCAGCCACAGCCAGGTTCGCTGGGTGATCGTGTCCGGGTCTCCGACGGCGGGTGGGTTCGCGGGGTACTTGAAGAACGGGACCGCTTCGATGGCCACCCACCCGAGGAACGCCGTCGCGAGCGCGAGGATCGATCCGGGCAGTGCGGTGAATCGTCGGGCGTAGTGCAGTACCGCGGCGAAGATCGCTCCCAGAGCGAGACCGGCCAGCCCTGTCGCGAGGAACAGTCCTGCGCGTTGTCCGTCGCGGCTGACGAGAGCGTCCTCCTCGTCGTGCGAGTGTCCGGCCGCGGCCTCTTCACCGTGCGAATGCTCGCCCGCGCCTGCGGCTTCTTCGATGGCGATGGCCGAGTCGATGTGTGGCTCACCGATGGTGAAGGCCACCGCACCGGCGAGTAATCCGGCGATCAGGCCGGCCAGCAGACCGCGCACGAGAAGTTGGAGGAACGTGCCTCCGAGTGTGGTCAGTGGCACGGGAGCCCCAGCAGGTGGCGTCCGTCGTGCATCAACTCGTGCATGTACATCCCGCTGCGGGAGATGGCGCCCTGGTCGAAGCCGACCAGATAGAGCACGAGGAATGCGAGAAGGATGACCGCTCCCACCACGAGGGCGAGGGCCGCGGACTCCGCGGATCTGCTGGGATGGACGACTGTAGCCATGATTCGGTGTTGCCTCCTGGGATTGTGCGTCCCGTAGAAACGTCCACGACGTGTGAGTTTTCTGGCTGACAGGCCGGGACCTGCTCACAGTGGCGCAACCGCTCCGGATTTCCACCGGATTACCTGCACATGTCGCACTTACCCGCGAACTGTGGCACCGATCTCCTACAGCTGTCAATCGGAACTACAGTGACGCGCGTGGGCAATTCGGTGCTGCGACTGACGCTGGTCAGCCATGCCGTCACAGAAGCGCAGCGTCGGGCGCGCTTCGAATCGGACGAACCGGTCATTGCTCCTGTCGCCGTTCGGTATCCAGGCATCGCCGACGCAGTCGTGATCGCTCCCGAACTACGCGCCCGGCAGACTGCGGAGGGGCTCGGATTGACGGGGTCGACGACGCAGGCGATCGCGGACATCGACTACGGCGACTGGCGTGGCTCGACGATGGACCGACTCCCCGAGCCCGACGTTCTGGCGTGGCTGACGGACACATCGTTCACACCGCCCGGTGGCGAATCCGTCGACGATCTCTTCTCTCGGGTCACCGGTTGGATGGATCGTGTCGCCTCCGATCCGACGAGGGTCTGCGCGGTGACTCATCCCGCGGTGATCAGGGCGGCGGTCGTGCGAACTCTCGACGCACCGAAGCTGTCGTTCTGGCGCGTCGACATTCCGCCGCTGACCTCGACGACAGTGCAGTGTCGGGCGGGTCGATGGACCCTCCGCTCGGTCGCGGAAAAAATTAGCTGAGCTTTTTCTCGTTCTGCTGGAACCGATCGGGTTCCGGTCTCGTCCAATCCATACGAAGGGCGAATTCTCGGCAACGAGGGCCGCCGCATCGCGAGAACAACTTGAACGAGGAGTGAGCATGCCAGGTACCGTGCGCGTCGATCCTGTGGCCCTCGACGCTGCTGCCGCGGATCTCGATGCCGCGGCCGCGCGGTTGCAGGCGAACCTCACCGCGGTGTCACTGCCCATTCAACCGATTCCCTCCGGTAGCGAGGAAGTTTCTCTGCTCGCCAACCGGTTCTTCAGAAATTCGGCAGGCACGTTCTCCCCGGCCGCGGCCCAGGCGGTGGGCGAACTGATCGAGACGGCAGCTGCCCTCCGTGCGCAGGCGGCGGCCTACCGCAACGTGGATTTCGAGCACGGAAAAGCGCTGGGCAGCTGAGAACCTCCGCGCGCCGAACAACCTTCTTTCACGCCCACTCATCCTTGGGAGCAAAACGATGACACTCGGAGTCACCGGTGTGGTGTGGATGCCACGCTTGGCGATGGTCAACTCGACGTCGCTGTTGGCAGGTGCGGGCGCTGCTCCGTTGGCTGCTGCCGGCGGAGCCTGGCAGGCCGTCGCGGCTGCGTACGCGGACACCTCGATCACCCTCACTCGCGTGATGGCCGTTCTCGCCGCGGGGTGGGAGGGTGAGGCCGCCAATGCCGCTCAGGAGCGACTCGGTGGTTTTCTCGCCTGGACGCAAGGCGTCACGGCGAAGGCCACTCAGATATCCGGAATGGCTGCCGGCGAAGCCGCGGCGTACTCGACGGCCGCGCTGACCATGCCCAATCCCGTCGAGATCGGTGCCGTGCAGAGCGCCAAGATCGCCGCCTACGGTGCCGGTGGTGCGCTCAACGGGAGCGCCCAGGCGCTCGAAGTCGCCGAGCGCGCCCTCGACGTCCGGGCGGGCCTGGTCATGGAGGGTTACGAGGCCGCGACGACACCCCTTGCACTGCAGGTATCGTTCGACCATCCGCCGAAGATCGTCAACGACTCTGCCGTGAGCGGAGGCATCGACAGCGCGGGACGCCCCATCGACTCCGCACGATCTCATTCGGAGACAGGCATATTCGGCTTCAGCACCAACACGTCCCCGGCTCAGGCAGCTCTCGCCGCCGTCGGGTCCGCGCTGCAGAATCCCGCGTTGGCCGGTGCCGCAGGCCAGATTGCGAGCACGGCAGGTTCGGTCGCCGGGTCGTCGGTCACCACCGTGGCATCGGCGGCAACCAACATCGGCAGCGCCGCGGTGTCGTCGCTGATGAGCTCGAACTCCAGTTCCACCGGGCAGGCGTCGACCCCTGCCTCGTTCAGAACAGAGTCCCCGACGGCGGGGACGACGTCCACCCGTGCGGTGTCCGCGTCGAACGTCGGCGTGCCGGGCGCCGGTGGGCTGCGCTCGGGCAGCGGATTCGGTTCGGCTGCAGGTTCACTCGGGAGTCCGGTCGCAGGGTCGCCGAGCTCGGGCCCCGGGGTGGGCGGCGAACGCGCGGTCGGTACCGGGTCCATGTTCGGCTCTGCCGCGCCGGACGGCGCCGCGGCGGCACGCGGAGCCCACGGCCCAGGACCCGTCGGCGCAGGCCACAGCGGCAACAACGAAGACGACGAACACGACACACCCGGTTATCTACGTCAGTTCGAGCATTTCTCCGACGGGCGCACGGTTGCTCCCTCGGTGATCGGGGCCGATCCGTCCTGGAACGATCGTTGATCGACTTGGGAACCCAACCGCTCGGCCATACTCTCCCGTTCGCCGAGTTGGACGCGGACAGAACGGATTTCCTCGTCGACAGTTTGAGCATCGTCGAGTTGCCCGTCGTTCTCGACGTGTTCCCTCGCTACGACTCGTTCGAGAAGAAACACGAATCGCTCGCACGCGGTCATGCCGGCCTGGTGCAGGACAATCTGATTGTCGACGGCTTCATCCACCCGGACCTGGAGGCATGGCTCCGGATTCTCGAGCAGCCACGATGGTACGTATCGGCGCGTCGAATCCCCACGCCGTACACGGAGGACAGTCCGATCCTACGAATCTGCCTGGCAGCCAACAGCACTGGCACCGTGATCGCAACCAAGGCGGAAGGCCGTCTACGGCTGCGCATCGCAGCGGCCGACCCGGCCGTCGAGCTGTTCACCGAGCTCGGTAGTGGCCGGCCGTTGGAATTCCGTGGATTGTCGGCTCCGACGGACGGACTCGCGGAGGCCCTCGACGCTGCGCCTACCGACTCCGGGGCCACGGCATCCCGCCTGGCACACCTCGGAATCGACGCCGACGTGGCCCAGGAGGTGGCGTCGGCGATCAGTATGTGTTCGGCACAAGCCGAGATCACCTCGGTCACCGTCGAATCCGGCAACAGATCGGCAGGCGCTCACCCCGTCGCCTTCTTCGACACCCCGCGGGGACGGATCGCCGCGACGTCCAGCAGCGCTGCCGACGGGAGCCACTGGACCACCCTGTCCGCCGGCACCGACACCCGCATCAGAGCGGCCCTGTCCGAACTGATCGACAGGGCGCGCTGATCGACAGGCCGCTCTAGGAGATCGGGTTGTCCGCGGTCGTGCTTCCCTTGCCTTCGAACGGCGGCAGGAACGTACCCCAACGCTCGCAGGTCCAACCTGTTCCCGACGGCACCAGCTCGACGGTCTCGGTGTTGTCCAGATGGTTGTCCGCGGCGAATGTGCCGTCGACACCGGCGAGTACGGCGGCGACCAACCGGATCACGGCGCCGTGGCTGACCACAACGACATCGGCGGAATCCGGGGACGTCAGGTACTGCTCCCGCAGCTCGTCGAGAACCGGCACGTATCGGTCGAGGATGCTGCGCCCACTGTCCCCGCCAGGGACCGTGGCGTCGAGATCGCCTGCGTGCCAACGGCCGTAGATCTCAGTGAAGCCCTTGTGCGCGGCGTCGTCGCTCCGGTCCTCCCATTCCCCTGCCTGCGCCTCGTGAATACCTTCGCGCTGCTGGGGATCGAGTCCGGTGGCATCACCGATGTGCGTCGCTGTCTGCACGGCACGGATCGCGAAGGAAGAGACGAGAACGCTCGGAGGTGTCGACGCGATCGAGGCGCCGTAGCGCCTGGCTTGTTCGTGACCGTGATCGGTCAGCTGCGCCCCCGGAAGCTTCGTGTCGAGGAGCTTGTCCACGTTGGAGAACGTCTGTCCGTGACGGACGAGTACGAGCTTGCCCGTCATCGATCCTCCTCTTCGTCTCGGTGCGCACCTCCGCGAAGCGCACTCAACCATTCGATCTCCTCCTCCAACGACGGAGGACGGTGCCCTGTTCCCGTCGCGACAGGCCAAGATCCGAGGAACCGCAATTTCATCTTGCGGTGCAGTGCACGCAGTGCCTCGCCAACGGCTTCGTCGTCGATGTGACCGGCGAGGTCGAGGTAGAACCAGTAAGTGCCGAATTGCTCACGCGTCGGACGTGATTCGATGCGTGTGAGATCGATGTCCCTGATGCCCAACTCCGCAAGAGCCCGGTTGAGCACGCCGGGAACGTTGTCCGGCATCAGCACCAACGCGGTGCGATCGGCACCGGTTCGCGGTGGTGCGGATCTCGGAGGCGCGACGAGCACGAACCTGGTGCGCGCGTTGTCGACGTCGGCGACGCCCGCAGCAAGCGTCGGCAATCCCGTTTTCTCGCCGGCCAGCGGCGTGGACACCGCCGCGTCGGCCAGCCCGGCCGCAACATCCTCCGCCGCAGCGGCATTCGAGGAGGCGAATTGCACCTCCGCACCCGGGATCGTGGCGTCGATCCATTGCCGAACCTGTGCTGCGGCAATCGGATACGCACGGACCGTACGAACATCGGCGAGCGCGACACCGGGCGCGCCGAGAATCGAGAACGCGACGTCCACCTCGGTTTCGGCGAGAATCTGCAGCCTGCTGCCCGCGCCGAGAGCGTCGAGAGTGGGTGAGACCGAACCCTCGACGGAACTCTCGATGGGCACCACCGCTGCATCGACGTCGCCTGCGCGGACCGCGTCGAGCGACGCCGGCGGACTACCGAGTGGACGTCGTTCGATATCTCCGACGAAACCGAGATCCGCGAAGACGCCCTGCGCTTCGAACTGGCCGAGTGCCATCTCGGTGAATGTTCCCGATGGACCGAAATACGCGATTGTGGGCACGGAAGACGAGATTACGCCGACGGTGCCGGAACCAAGCCCGCTGCCGCGAGATCGTGATGCGCGGCGGTGGCGTCGTCGACCTCGATGCCGAGAAGTACCGTCCGCACCGCCTCCGCGGCCTCGGGCCTCAATGCCGCCAACGCGGCCGTGTCGGGGTTCGCCCATGCGGTGGCGATGTCGTCACCGCGCAGGGCTGCGACGGTGGCGGACAGCAACGCGATGACCTCGGAACCCGACCGAGCCCGCGCGAAGAATCCGCCGTCGGCGTGGGCGACGACGGCGAGCACGTCGGCGACCTGCCGCGGCGACGCCGACGCGATCAGACCGGGGATGCGGTGTGCTTCGACGATCTGCGTGACCGCGTCGAGTGTCGGTCCGTCACCGAGGTCGGGAAACAGAACCAGCGGCGACGGGACGCGCAGGGCGGTGGCGTCGTCGATGGTCTCGGCGTCGACGTCGAGGTGGAACCGGACGGCTTCGTAGACGGCGCGGGATCCTCGGAGTTCCTCGGGATCGATGTCGAGGTCGACGACGAGTCTGCCGAGCGCAGGTTCCCCCGGATGGTCGCGCAACACCGATGCGGACACGATCGCCGGACCGCTCGTCACCTCGTCGGCATCCCGCTCGACGCGCTCGGAGCTGCGGGAACGCTGGTGGAGGAGGCCGGCGACGAGGGCCCCCGGTTCCGGTCGGTGGGGCACGCCCAGGGTCAGGGGAATGGACACGGCTCTCACGCTAGCGCGGAGGAATTTTCGTCGTGCACTTGCGATACCGGCTCCCGTCATTTAACTTAGGTTTGCCTCACCTACTAGCAACCGCATCGGAGGAGCCCATGATCGGCGCCACGACGACCGGACCGTCGACCGCAGAACGAGTCCGCAGCGCTTGTGCGCGTGCCGAGGGTGCGGCTCTGGCGATCGAAGGCAGCGAACCCGTCGTCACGAGCCTTCACCACCTGCGGTCCAACGGTGAAGTAGTGCTTGCGGTGCCCAGCGATTCCGCTACCGGCGCCATTGCGTGGCAGTCGACCCGTGCAGGGGTCCCGGCTGTCCTCGAACTGACCGATCACGCACCACTGGCGTTGCGTGAGCCGGTTCGTTCGCTGGTGTGGCTGCGCGGCGAGCTACGGCCCGTGCCCGAGTCGCTGATGCGACCCATGGCCGGTGCCGTTGCCGCCGAGCACCCACACCCCGCACTGCTCGACGTCGGACATTCGACGGTGTTGCTGCGGCTGATCCTCACCTCGGCCGTCGTCGCGGACAGCACCGGCGCCGAGCCGGTCGCCGTCGACGACCTGCTCTCCGCCGAGCCGGATCCGTTCTGGGAGATGGAGACCAGCTGGCTGCAGCACCTCGACGAGGACCATGCAGACCTCGTCAACCAACTTGCCCGACGCCTCCCGCCGTCGCTGCGACAGGGACGCATCCGGCCTCTCGGCATCGATCGCTACGGCATCCGGTTGCGCATCGAAAGCGACTACGGGGACAACGACGTTCGGCTCGGTTTCGCCGAACCCGTCGACGACACCATGGCGCTGAGCCGCGCGCTCCGTGTACTCGCTGGGTGCCCGTTCCTGAACGGGTTGCGCGCACGGGGTTAGCTCATACTTGATTCGTGATCGATCTGAAGGGCTGGATCAACCCGCCGAACGTGCCCGACGGCCCTCCGTTGGATCCGCGAGAACGACGAGCGATCAAAATCGAGATCGTCATCGTTCTGCTGGTGACGTTCGGCCTCAGCGGCGCGAGCAGCATCCTCTCGCTCGTGGAAGACGCCCTGCTCGCGGGCAGTCTGTCCGACCGATCGGTAGCGCTGAACACGTCGAACTCCTCCCTCGGTGTCATCGATCTGCTGTACCAGGTACTGCGCATCCTGCGACTGTGCGCGTGGGGAGCCCTCGGTCTGTACCTACTGTGGCGCGCCGGGCTGGGACCGAGGCTCGTCGGGCTCGCGACACCGAAGCTCGGCAAGGACCTGCTCGCCGGCATCGGGCTCGCCGCGCTGATCGGCCTGCCAGGCCTGGTGTTCTACCTCGTCGGAAACGCCGTCGGACTCAATCTCACCGTTGTCCCCAGCACGATCGACGACACCTGGTGGCGCATTCCAGCCCTCGTGGCCTTCGCCTTCGCCAACTCCGGCGCCGAGGAGATACTCGTCGTCGCCTACCTCATCTCCCGATTGCGAAAGCTCGGACTCGGCGAGAACTCCTCACTGCTGCTCTCCGCCCTGCTCCGCGGCTCGTACCACCTCTATCAGGGCCTCGGAGCCGGCGTCGGGAACTTTCTGATGGGCCTGGTGTTCGGACGGTTCTGGCAGAAGACCAACCGTCTGTGGCCACTGCTCGTCGCCCACGCCCTCATCGACATCGTCGCTTTCGTCGGCTACGCCCTCCTCCGCGACCATCTCTCCTGGCTACCCTAGATTTGTAGGTACATTCGACGGGTGAACGACGACGACCGCAGAAGACGAGGCACCCCGCCACAGGGTCCACCTGCTGCGCCTCGAAACCCTGGGCGTCGTACACCCCCGCCCGGCTACCGGCCTCCGCCGCCGGCCGGCTCTCAGCCCCCGCCCGGTCATCGTCAGCCGCCGCCTCCGGTCGATCGCCGGCCACCTCCCGCCGGCGGCCGACCACACGACGGCTACCGGCCGCCCCCTCCCGGCCCTCGCCCGCCGCTCCCACCGCGGCAGGAGGGCACTCAGATCATTCGACGCGACGGCCGGCCGGACTCGCACCGGCCACCGGCATCGCAGCAGGCGTGGTCGCAGGCACCCGAGCCGGGAGTCGTATCCCGCGACCGCACCGCCGGATACCGCCCGACCGAGCAGTACCCGCCTCGTGACAGAGCCGATCGCTACGACGGCGATCACGCGCCGCGGCAGACTCCCCGGCCGTACGTCGAGGAACCTCCACGCCGCCGGACTCCGCCGCCCCCGCAGCGGGCCCTGCGCCGCCCCGAGCCCGCGAAGCCTCCTCGGGTTCGCAAGAAACGGCACTGGGGTCGACGCTTCGGCCTGACGTTCCTGGTGCTGCTTCTGATCGTCGGCGGACTGGTCTACTACGTCGACAGCTCGCTCACCCGGGTCGACGCGCTCACCAGCTACGACGGGCGCATCGCGGACACACCGGGAACCAACTGGCTGCTCGTCGGCTCGGACTCTCGAACCGGCTTGACGCCCGAGCAGGAGGCCTCGCTGTCGACGGGTGGCGAGACCGGCCCGTCGCGCACGGACACGATCATTCTCATCCACATTCCCGAGGGTGGTGGCGCCACGACAATGGTCAGCCTCCCGCGTGACTCGTACGTGTCCATTCCCGGTTACGGCCAGGACAAGCTGAATGCGGCATTCGCGTTCGAAGGCGCGCCTCTGCTGGTCCAGACGGTGGAAGGCGCGACGGGTCTGCGCATCGACCATTACGCCGAGATCGGTTTCGGTGGCTTCGCGGGGATCGTCGACGCTGTCGGCGGCGTCGACGTCTGCCTGCAGAACGCGATTTCCGATCCCCTCGCCGGGATCGACCTGCCCGCCGGATGCCAGGAGCTGGCCGGATCGGACGCTCTCGGATTCGTTCGCACCCGCGCGACCGCGCTCGCCGACATCGACCGCATGAACAATCAGCGCCAGTTCATGTCCGCCCTGCTGGACAAGGCGACGAGTCCGTCGACATTCCTCAACCCGTTCCGTCTGTGGCCGCTGGTCAAGGACGCCGCCGGATCCCTCAGCGTCGACGACGGCGATCACATCTGGAATCTCGGCTCGCTCGCCTGGGCCATGCGCGGAGACCTCGTCACGACGACGGTGCCCGTCGCTGGATTCGAGAACACCGACGTCGGCAACGTCCTGTTGTGGGATTCCGACCGCGCCTCGCAGTTCTTCGGACTGCTGGCCGACGACCAGCAGATCCCGGAGGACCTCAGGACGTCCGGGCCCTGACGCAGGAGTGGAGCCTGCGGAACGACCGGGGCGGTGCCGCAGGAGTGGAGCCTGCGGAACGACCGGGGTCGAGCAACCCCCAGCGGTAATCTGGGGTGCATGACTTCGAGCGACGGCAGCAACGCTTTTCACGACCTTCTCCGCGCTCAGGTGCGTCACGAGTTCACGGCGTCGCAGCAGTACATCGCGATTGCGGTGTGGTTCGAGACCAACGATCTCCCCCAGCTCGCGGCGAGGTTCTACGCGCAGGCGGCCGAAGAGCGCGGGCATGCCCTGATGATCGTGCAGTACCTCATCGACCGGAAGGTGAAGGTCGGAATCTCCGGGATCGGCGACGTCGTCGACGAGTTCGACCGGGTCGCCCAGCCTGTCGAGTTGGCGCTTGCCCAGGAGAAACAGGTGACCGAGCAGATCACGGCCCTTGCGCGCACGGCACGGGACAACGGTGACTACATCGGCGAGCAGTTCATGCAGTGGTTCCTGCAGGAGCAGGTCGAGGAAGTGGCCAGCATGAGGAGCCTGCTGAACATCGTGCACCGGGCAGGCAATCAACTGTTCGACGTCGAGACGTACGTTGCGAGGGAGACCGCCGCGCGAGTGAACCGCACCACAAACGCCCCCAAACAGGCCGGCGCAGTATGACTTTTTCGCTGGTCATAGTCAAGAATTAGGGCCCTCTTATTTAGGCAACCTTGACCTCAATAAGGGTGAACTTGGGTGACAATAGCCTCTGACCTGCATATTCTCTTCACCATGAGCGCAGACGTCAAAGAAACCAACCATTCCAAATTCCACGCACTCCTCCGCGATCAGATCCGGAACGAGTTCAACGCTTCGCATCAGTACATCGCCACCGCGGTCTACTTCGCCAACACCGACCTGCCGCAGTTGGCCAAGCACTTCTACGCGCAGGCCGTCGAAGAGCGCAACCACGCGATGATGATCGTCCAGTACTTCCTGGACCGCGACATCACCGTCGAGCTCACCGGAGTCGACGGCGCCAAGTCCGTCTTCACCGACGCCCGCGAGCCGATCGCTCTGGCCCTGGCCCAGGAAGAGACCGTCACCGAGCAGATCATCGCGCTCGCGAGCACCGCACGCGAAGAGGGCGATTACCTCGGCGAGCAGTTCATGCAGTGGTTCCTCAAGGAGCAGGTCGAGGAAGTTGCGAGCATGAAGACGCTGCTCAACGTCGCGGACCGTGCCGGACACAACCTGTTCGACCTCGAGCAGTTCGTTGCTCGTGAGTACAGCAACACTGTCCCCTCGGACAGCGGTGCACCTCAGGCTGCCGGCGGCGCCATCTAAGTCGCGCGTCCCGCGCTCGTGAGTGGAAATGTGTCCTGGGGGACACATTTCCACTCACAACGGATCACCTCAGCGTCACCTGACGCCCGCGCAGTCCGTCGCGCGACCGCCGCTGCTCCGAGGTCAGCGGCGCATCCACAGCCAGAGCCTCGGCAAGCTTGTTTCCGAACCGAACGGTGGGCGCGGCCCATTCCGTCGGGTGCATCTCCGGATCCAGATCGAACACCGGCACGAGCAGCCCGTGCGTCCGGAACGAACCGGCGTACCGCGAGCCCTCGCCGAGCGTCAGATCACCGGCAGCGTGCAGACGCGCCAACGCGAGCATCAGATCGTCCTCGCTCTCCGGACGAACCCACCGAAGATGCGCTTTGTCGCCCGCATCGACCCACCACGCAGCAGTCAGGCCCTCACCTTCGAGGCGAGCCGACGGCATGATGGCCCCATTCGCACGCTCCACCGTCGCCGCGACGTCGGCAGCAGGCTCAGCGCCCTCGGGAAGCCACCAGTTGAAATCCTGATGCACCGTGATGTCGAGTTCCAGCGTCGGATCCAGCACCTCCGACAGCGCAGGAGTGTTGCCGTCCGGCCCCGCGGACTCCAACGACTCACCCGGCTGCGCGATGGACGCCCACGACAATGCACTGGACAGATCAGCAGCGACATTCGGCGAATGCACCTGAACCTGCAGGCCCGCAAAGCCCCGCACGTCGCCGCTCTCCTCACGCACCAGCGCCGCAACCGCACCGGGCAACACCGTCGCCACCGTCAGCGTGCGACCGTCGACCACAACCGGGGCCGTCGCCGACGGAACGAACTCCCGCATCGCAACGAGATCGCACTCGGCCCGCACACCATGGAACGGCCGCACCGGCGCCGCGGACAGGTTCTCCCGCTCGGCCGCGCGCTGAGCAAGCTTCGCTGCGCGGTTACTGTCCTGCTTCGGACCACTGTTTCTTTTGCTCTTACCCACGCCCGAAACCTACAGGGTCACCCCACCTGCACGTCCAGCAAGCCCAAAGCTCCAGCTCACTCCGCAGGCTCCGCTCCTGCCTTACCGAGTCACTCCGCAGGCTCCGCTCCTGCCTTACCGAGTCACTCCGCAGGCTCCGCTCCTGCCAACCAAGCACGGGTGCGCGCTGGGTTGTTGGTGGCGATCCACCCGACGCCCAGTTCACGGCACAGGTCGACGTCGGCCTTGTCGTCGACGGTCCACACGTACGTCGCGCGGCCCGACGCCGCCGCGCGGTCGACGATCGACGGGTGCTCGCGCAGGCTTTTGATCGACGGTCCGACTGCCGTGGCTCCGACGGTGGTGGCGGCGCCTCCCCCGAGGTAGTGCGACGAGTCGCCGAGGAGAACTGTCGGCAGCATCGGCGCGGCTCGTCTGATTCGCCAGACAGCGGTGGCCGCGAAGGACATGATCACTGCGCGCGAATGGTCGGCGGACGCAGGTTGGCCGATGCCGAAGCGGTGCAGCTCCGCCAGCACCTTGCTCTCGATGAGCGACCCGTAGCGCACCGGATGCTTGGTTTCGATGAACAGCTTCGTCGGTTTGGACGTCCAGTCCAGCACCAGCTGAATCAGGTCGCTGAGTGTCAGCAGATCGGCGGGCTCGGCGCCGTCGCCGTAGTCGTAGCCTTTGAGGGTGTCGTAGTCCAGCTCGCTGACGATTCCGGTACCGGAGGACGTGCGGTCGATTCTCCGGTCGTGCACGCACACGATGTGGCCGTCGCGGGTCAGCCGAACATCGCACTCGAGGCCGTCGGCTCCGTCGCGTAGCGCAAGGTCGTAGGCAGCCAGCGTGTGCTCTTTCTTCTCCGCCGACGCTCCGCGATGCGCAACGACGAACGGTCCGCGACGATCTCCGCTCACGACGCCGCCGCCTTCTCCGTCTCGGTGACCGAACGTGACGTTCGGTCACTCTGAGTGACCGAACGGTTCATTCGGTCCGGGAGGGGGGCGTCGGCGACGGTTTCACGTGGAACCGACATGACCCATCGCGTCGGCGAGGGTTTGTGGGTGCCGCGCCAGCCGAGGCCGTCGATGCTGTGGAGGAGGTGGACGGTCCACAGGGCGGTGAGGACGCCCACCAGGGCGACGATGGCGGAGAGCAGTACGCCGTCGGCCTGTGCTTGGAGGGAGTCGCGCAGCCGCCAGAGGGATGCGGCGACGACGAGTGCCCAGTTCAGGACCCACAGTCCCCACCAGATGCGGATGTCACGGACCAGGCGTGGCTTGTCGACGCCGGCTTTGGCGTCGGCCAGCTCGGTGAGAAAGACTCCGGGGAGTGCGAGAGACAGCACCGGAACGAGTGTTCCGACGAAGAGGGTGCGCGACGAGCGTGGGTCACGTGTTCCGGCTCTCTCGAAGAAGATTCGTCGTCGATCCACCAACCAGCATGCGGAGCCGACGGCGGCGGCGATTCCGATGACGATCGACGCGGTCTCGGCGAACAGCACCACCGCGTCGGACGTCACGAGCGTCGTCTGCCCGACGAGGCGTGTGCGGTTGTACAGCAGGATTCCGTACCGAAACAGCTCCGCTGCTGCGGCGAGGCCGAGTAGCGATGCGGCGAGCACCAGCAGACCGGGTGCAGCGCCTGCCCAGCGTCGAAGTCGCGGTTCCCGTTCCTGGACGTTCGATACGGGCTGGTCGATCAGACCCCAGCGCGGGATCTCGTCGTACTTCGGTATCGCGGTGCGGCGTGGATGCGACGAGCCGGCCGGCCGCGAGGTCTTGTTCCGCGGCTTCTTGGCGACCCAGCGGAAGTTGCGGGTTCCGGTTGCGGGCGCTTGCGCCGACACCGGGGACAGCAGCACGCCGTGGCAGCGCGGACACCACACCGCCGGTCGCGTTCCGACGGGCCACCGCGTCGCGCAGCGGGCACAGACCTGAAATGCGGACACTAGACGATTCTCGCCTCGGCGCCGTCGTCGCGCACGAGTGGACGGCCTGCGTGCTGCCACGCCGACATGCCGCCGTCGACGTTGGTGGCTTCGTATCCGATCTGCGCGAGGTATTCGACGACGCGGAGCGAGCGCCCCCCGGCCTTGCACACGACGTACAAGTCGGCGTCGGCGTCGATCTCGCCGATGCGGGACGGCACTTCGGCCATCGGAATGTGCACGGCACCGGGAGCGTGGCCCTGCTGCCATTCCTCGTTCTCGCGGACGTCGAGCAGAATCACCGACTCGCTCAGCGCGGTGGGCAGCTGGGCGACGGTCACTGAGGGCAGATCCGGAGCAGACACAAAACGATCTTGTCACGCAATCCGCCGGCCCTGCCACCCGTTCCCTGTGGATAGAGCAAGGAAGTTATCCACACTATCCACAGACCGATCCACAGAAACCGGGCATCTGCCGGTTTCATCCACAGGCGCGGAGCGCTCCCGGCTCGATTCCCTAGACTCGAATCCATGGCCGCAATCGAACTTCGAATCTTCACCGAACCTCAGCAAGGCGCCACCTACGACGATCTTCTTCGCGTCGCCCAGACCGCTGAAAGTCTGGGCTACGGCGCGTTTTTCCGCTCCGATCACTATCTGGCGATGAACTCCGACGGCCTACCCGGTCCGACGGACGCGTGGATCACGCTCGCCGGAATTGCTCGCGAGACGAAGACGATCCGCCTCGGCACTCTCGTCACGTCGGCCACCTTCCGTTATCCCGGCCCACTGGCCATCAGCGTCGCGCAGGTCGACGCAATGAGCGGGGGCCGCGTCGATTTCGGTCTCGGCGCAGGCTGGTTCGAGGAGGAGCACACGGCGTACGGCATTCCGTTCCCACCGCTGGGAGAGCGTTTCGACAAGCTCGAGGAGTCCCTGGCCGTGATCACCGGACTATGGGAGACCCCCGTCGGCGAGACGTTCTCGTACGACGGTAAGCACTACCCCATCGTCGACTCACCTGCGCTTCCCAAGCCGGCGCAGTCCCCGCGGCCCCCGATCCTGATCGGCGGTGGCGGCAAGAAGCGCACCCCGGCACTGGCTGCGAAGTACGCCGACGAGTTCAACATTCCGTTCGCCTCGCTCGAGGCCACCGGAACGCAGTTCGATCGAGTGCGGGCCGCGGCGTCCGAGACCGGACGCGAGCTGGCGTATTCGAGCGCGCTCGTGCTGTGCTGCGGCAAGTCCGAGGAGGAGATCGCCCGCCGCGCTGCCGCGATCGGTCGTGACGTGTCCGAGCTGCGGGAGAACGGTGCGGCCGGTTCCCCCGCAGAACTGGTGGACAAACTCGGACGCTACGGCGAGCTCGGAGCATCCCGGGTGTACCTGCAGGTCCTCGACCTGGCCGACCTGGACCATCTGGAACTGGTGGCGTCGGAGGTCATGCCTCAGCTCTGATACGTCGGCCCCGGCTCGCC
>NZ_JMEX01000008.1:1238393-1453927 GCF_000760735.1 Rhodococcoides fascians A44A
GCGCCCAGCCAGCGTGCAGCGGGAGTCTCGACCCATCGGTAGACGATTTCCGACACGGCGGCCGTGGCGACGAGAAACGCGACGACCGCGCCCGTCGGTCCGGTGTACGGAACCACGTTCTCGTACACCCGGTAGAGAATCAGCGTGTGGACCAGGTAGATCGCGTAGCTGCGGGTGCCCGTCCAGCGAACGATCGCCCAATGAGCGATCCTGCCGTCGTACCGCGCGAGGAGCAGGACCAGACCGGTGACGACGACGATGGTCCACATGTACTGGTCGCCCGCCCAGTAAGCGTGGACGTCGGTTGCCAGTCGCACCACCTCGGCCTGCGCGACGACCGAGACGACGACCCATCTCCAGCTGATGATCCGGGCCCAGCCGAGGTAGATGATCTGCCCGAGGAACAGCGTCGGGAGCGTCGCGGCGATCTTCGACAGCATCGGCACCGACCACGGCTGCGGGATGTAGAGGTTGTAGATCAGCACGGCCGCGCAGAGGAAGGCCCCGAAGAGGGGAACGACGACGGGCCACTTCCGTAGGATGTCGCGGGCCGCGATGCAGTACAGGTAGAACATCAGCTGGACCGTCAGCGTCCAGGTGACGCCCAGTACGGCGACTTCGGGCTTCAGGAAGAACCCGCCGAGCACGAAGCTGAGCGCGGCTTCGGAGTTGCTGATCCCGTTCTGACCGCTGAACATGCCGTTGATACCCAGACGCACCAGCAGAATGGCCAGCGCGACGGACACCCACAGCGCCGGGACCAGGCGGGAAAGCCTGCTGACCGCGAAATCCCGTCGCGACTGCCGCATCGCCGAGCGGGTCACCAGCAGGCCGGTCAGGAGCATGAAGATCGCGACGCCGACGAACGAGAGATGGTTGTTGAGGCCGGCTTCCTGGACGAACACCCGGTAGACGACGTCGATCATCCACCAGCCTTCGCCGCGGTCGTCGATCAGGTAGAACGAGATGTGCGAGTAGAGAACGGCGAGTACCGCGATCAACCGCAGCAGGTTCGCGCCGTCGAGTTGGACCCTCGGCGCATGGACGTCCGTGACCGCCTGTCGGGCGTCGACCGCATCGGTCGACCTGCGATGGGGGCTCACGGCGGCCAGTCTAGATTCCTGTTCACCTGCCGGACCAATCGTGACGCCGAGCCGTGACCTCGCCGTGACCTCCCGAGGCTGCCGCGGCAGCGCGGTTTTATTCCGAGAAATGAGTCTCGAGTACAACAGTTGCACTGGGGGTAGTAATGAGATTGGGTTGAACCCGAGAGAAGATCCGCAGCACTACGCGCCGCGCTTCGATCGATGAAGCCGGCGTCGACAAAGAAGGGAACCACGTGTCCGAGTACACCTTGCCCGACCTTGATTTCGATTACTCCGCCCTCGAGCCACACATCTCGGGCGAGATCAACGAACTGCACCACTCCAAGCACCACGCAACGTACGTCGCCGGCGCCAACACTGCGCTCGAGAAGCTCGCTGCAGCCCGCGAAGCCGAGGATCACGGCTCGATCTTCCTGCTCGAGAAGAACCTCGCGTTCCACCTCGGCGGCCACGTCAACCACTCCATCTGGTGGAAGAACCTCTCCCCCAACGGTGGCGACAAGCCCGAGGGTGAACTCGGCGCAGCCATCGACGATCAGTTCGGTTCGTTCGACAAGTTCCGCGCACAGTTCACCGCGGCGGCCAACGGTCTGCAGGGCTCCGGCTGGGCCGTTCTCGGCTACGACTCGCTCGGCAAGAAGCTGCTGACGTTCCAGCTCTACGATCAGCAGGCCAACGTGCCGCTGGGCATCATCCCGCTGCTCCAGGTCGACATGTGGGAGCACGCCTTCTACCTGCAGTACAAGAACGTCAAGGCCGACTACGTCAAGGCGTTCTGGAACGTCGTGAACTGGGCCGACGTTCAGGCCCGCTTCGAGGCAGCCACGTCGAAGACCCCGGGTCTGATCTTCCCGTAATTCTTCTGCACCGCAGAGGGCCATCACGCATCGTCGTGATGGCCCTTTTCGTGTTTCCCTTCGTTAGCACTCGACACGTCTTGTGTGCCAGCACGTTTCTGGTTCATATTGGGGTGTACCCAGCGTGGCGTACCGGATATTTCTGGGCGAACGAGGAGTGCACATGAGCGATCGCGATCTGATCGGCGTTTCCCCTTTCCATGCCGCTGGGCTTCTGCGCGGGTTCGTGATCTCCGGGCGGTGGCCGGACACGACGAAGGAATGGGCGCAGTTTCTCGTGCTGGCCGTCCAGGTCGCATCGATGCCGGGCCTGCTCACAACGTCGACGGTCTTCGGGGCTCGCGAGGAGCTTCCCGACGATCCGGCCCCGGGAACGATAGGGCTGGTCCTCGCCGAGGGGCCCATCGTGGGTGAGACTGCTGTCACACCCGAGCGGTTCGCGCACCACCAGCCGGCGGCGATTCTGATGCTGCATCCGCCGTCGGAGACCACCCCGTCACTCCCCGAATGCGCCGGCGCGGCGTCCGGGTGTGTCCTCCTTCCCGGCCTGCCGCATCTCGGTCTCGATCATCGCGCTGCCTGGGTGGAAGCGGAATCCGACGGCACCGTGACCTCGATGGTGAGCCGCATCGGCCTCGACCCGATCAGCGATCCCGACACTGCAGTTTTGGCCATGCTCCTCGCGTCCTGAACGTGGCCCGTACAAGAGTTTTCGGGTTCCCAAACTTGCTGCGGCATTGGACTTTTCGACTACCTCCTCCTACTGTGGAGTGCAGCGAAGGGGAGTAGCCCCCAATCACCGTGTCGACATACTGGTCCGCAATCGGGCCCGGCACCGTGAACCGATACCGCTCACGCACAGGCTGCGTGCTCGGCGCCGGTGGGCGAGACCTTCGGTCATTCAGACGACCGAAGGAGTGCCTCCACATGCTGTCCGCGCTGCTGTTGAGTTTCGCAGTCATCTTCGTCGCCGAACTCGGCGACAAATCGCAGCTCATGGCCATGACGTTCGCCCTGCGCTACAAGTGGTACGTCGTCATCGGCGGCATCACGATCGCCACCACCGTCACCCACCTCGTGTCGGTCGCCGTCGGGCACTTCCTCGGACTCTCGATTCCCACCCACCTGATCTCGATCGTCGCCGGAGTCGCTTTCGTCGTCTTCGGACTGTGGACCCTCAAGGGAGACAAGCTTTCCGACGACGAAGGCGACAAAGCCTCCAAGGTCACCCGCTCGGCGTTCATCGCAATCGCGTCGGCATTCTTCCTGGCCGAGCTCGGCGACAAGACCATGCTCGCCACCGTCACCCTCGCCGCGGACAACAACTGGGCCGGCGTCTGGATCGGCTCTACCGTCGGCATGGTCGCAGCCGATGCCCTCGCCATCGTCGTGGGCGCGGTCCTGGGCAAGCATCTTCCCGAACGCATCATCCAGTTCGGTGCCGCAATCCTCTTCTTCGTGTTCGGCGTCTCGCTGTTCTTCGAGGGCGTCATGCCCGGAACGTCCGCGCCCGTGATCGCCGGCGGCGTCGTTCTCGTCCTGTCGGCAGCGGTGTGGGGAGCAATCGCAACCGTCCGGCGCCGTCGCCCGACGCCGGTCGAGGTATTGAACGACAAGTAAGAATCGACGTATCATCTGCCCCGATCAGAACCAGGGGCACATGACAACCATCGACCACGATCCCAGCAGGACGCGCCGCACCACCCACGACGACAACACGTCGTCGGATCGGCTTCTCCGGACGGTAGCGCGCTTCGTCGCCGCCGGTTACCTCATCTATTTCGCGATTCTGCTGCCGGATTTCCTCCGCACCGCCTACGTGACGGAATCCTGGTGGACGCCCGCAGCGATGGTCGCCGTGTTCGGAACAGGTCTGTCCATGGGAGTGGCTTCCCTGGCCACGGACACCAGGTGGATCCGCGTCACCGGTGCCGTAGCGACCTTCACCTTCCTGGCCGCCGCGCTGAGCTGGTGGCTCGCGTGGGACAGCTCCGTCGTCGACACCAACGGAATGCCCCTGGCGTCGTTCCCCGGCCTGGCGGGACTGGCCGCGGCCGCGTCGCTGCCGTCATGGTTGGCTTTCGCACAGCTGACCGTCACTGTCGTCTCGGTTCAGCTCAGCATCAACATTCTCCGTGGTCCACTGCTGGACGGCCCGTTGCTGGCTGACATCACGTTCGCGCTGATGTTCTGCTCCATCTTCGTGGCCGCCACCTTGGGCGTCATCCGCACCGCACGCATTCTCGACAGCACGCGCGAAACCACCCACCGACAGGCGGCGACGGAGGCTGCCGTCAGCGCCCGCGCCGTCGAGCGTGAGCGTTTCGACGCCCTCATCCACGACGGCGTGTTGTCCTCCCTTCTCGCGGTGGCTCGCCTCGGACGCACCGAGGGCGTGATCCGACAGACCGAGCACACTCTCGCTCAGCTGGACTCGCTGCGAAACCACTCGTCCGCCACGACGTTCGATGTCGACGAGGCGCTCGCCCGGTTACGTTCGGCCGCAACGAATGTCGACGAGGAGATCGAAATCGCCGTCGAATCACGCACCGACGCTCTGTATCCCGCCGAGGTCATCCGCACGGCCAGTGCCGCCTTGGCCGAGGCAGTTCGCAACAGCGTCACGCACGCAGGTTCCGACGCGACGCGGGTCGCAACGTTGTCGCTGACGAGGGACGACATCTCCATCGTGCTGTCCGACGACGGGTCCGGGTTCGACCCCACCTCGGTCGCGCCGCATCGCATGGGGATCGCGGTGAGCATCGTCGGACGCATGCGCAGCCTGCCCGGTGGCTCGGCGCGCGTCGAGTCGGACAAGAACGACGGTGGAACGACGGTGGCACTGCACTGGTCGGCACCGTCGTGATCGGCACCCGGAGCACGCACGACGCGTGTCAGGACGGCTCGGGTCAGGATATTCGCGACCTCATCGGACTGCGGTCGCGATTCGCGACGGGACTGGTCGCCCTCTACATCTTCACGTGTTTTCTCTGCGCCGCAGCAACGTTGGAGGGAGTGAGCTCCCCGTGGCCGATCTTCGTCTCCGCTGGGTTGTGCTCGATCGGTGCAGTCACGATGATCACCGCACCAGGAGATCCACTGCCGTGGCGGTACACCGTATTCATCGCTGCCCTCGGCCCCGTCAGCTGCGCGTTGACCTACAGCGTGATTCCCGTTCCGGTCAGCAGCCCACTGCAGACCTGGCCGCTGGGCACGAGCGTCGCACTGTTCACGGCCCTGTGCGTGCGAGGACGAACGTCGGCAGCGTGGGCCGGACTGGGGACGACGGTTGCCGTGACGATCTTCTGGTCCGTCCAGACCGGGCAGGGCGCCGCCTACGGCATCGCCTTCGGCGTCATCAACGCTGCCCCACTGCTGATGTCGACGTTCTTCGCGTTCACGCTCCGGCCCCTCGCTCGCTCCGTTTTCGCGCTGCGTGACCAGTCGACGTCGCGAGTCGCATCCGAGGCGGCCGCCGCAGCCGTGCTCGAAGAGCGTGACTCGCAACTGCGTCGGCTCGACGAACTCGCTCGCCCACTCCTCGAACGGACCGTCCACGGCCCCGACCTGGCTCCCGAGGAGATCGCGTCGTACACCCTGCTCGAAGCCGAGTTGCGGGATTCGTTGCGAGCGCGCGCTCTTGTCACCGATCGACTACGTACGTCGGTGCGGACGGCACGCGACCGCGGCGTCAGCGTCGTACTCCTCGACGACCGCGCCGACGTCGAACTCGACCCCGCGGTGCGCGACCTCGTCGTCGACTCCGCAGCGGAGCACATCGACGGGATGGCGAGCGGATCGGCCACTGTGCGACTGCTCCCGGCAGGGCGGCCCGCCCTCGCCACGATGCTGGTCGATTCCGAACGGACCTACCGAATCGAGTACGAGCACGACGGTCGGGCTCGCGAAATCAGCCACTGACACCGAGTGTGATCCACTGCACTTCTGTCACTCCGCCGGCTGCGGCTCACTGCTGTCCGGTTATGGTGCAGAACGAGACAATCACGGTCAGCGCTGATCGTTTGCGCCGATCGTCCACCGCTCTAGTCGAGGAGATGTGCACGTGGAGATTTCGGGAACAGCAGCGTTGGTCACAGGCGGGGCGTCCGGCCTCGGTGCGGCAACGGCCAAGCGCCTCGCCGACGCCGGGGTGACGGTGTTCGGCCTCGACCTGGCGCAGTCGATCGAGCGGGCGGGCGACAGCGTGCCCGACGGTGTCACGCTCATCGCCGCCGACGTCACCAGCGAAGCCGACGTCGAGGCAGCCCTCGACACCATCACCGCGTCCGGGGTGCCCCTGCGCATCGTCGTCAACTGCGCCGGTGTCGGCTGGGCGGGACGCATCCTGTCGAAGAAGGGCCCGCACGAGCTCGAGCTCTTCCGCACCGTCATCACCATCAACCTGCTGGGCACGTTCAACGTGATGCGCCTTGCCGCCAACCGAATTCAGTCACTCCCGACGGTCGACGACGCAGGGCAGCGCGGCATCATCGTCAACACCGCCTCCGTCGCCGCCTTCGAAGGCCAGATCGGCCAGATCGCGTACACGGCATCGAAGGGCGGCGTGCACGCGATGACCATCACCGCGGCCCGCGACCTCGCCCAGGTCGGCATCCGCGTCAACACCATCGCCCCCGGAATCGTCGACACCCCGATGCTCGCCGGCGTCACCGAGGAATACCGCAAGGGCCTCGAAGCCAGCGTCCCGTTCCCCTCGCGCCTCGCACAGCCGGCGGAGTACGCACAGCTCGTGCAGATGCTCGCCGAGCACGACTACCTCAACGGCGAAACCATCCGCATGGACGGCGCAATCCGCATGGCGCCGCGGTAAGCGCATCCGGGTTTCGGCAGCCGCGATTTCAGGCTCCGTTGCGCAAGGATTCGAGGGTGGGGATTTCGAGGTCCGCGCGGTCGGTCATCCACTCGCGCAGGACTTTCGTGGCTTGGACGTCGTCTTCGTTGTAGACGAGTAACCGTTCGCGCTGACTGAGGTCGGGTTCTCCGTCGTAGCCGACGGCGTCGCGGTACCAGCCCATGGACGCCTCGCCGCCGGCTTCGTCGTCACGCCAGGTGAAGCCGGCGACGGGGGCGATTTTCTTCAGCCCTTTGCCGCCGGGGCAGATGAATTGGTCGCTGACTGCCTGGTAGATGTCCACCCATTGTTCGCTGTCGATGAATTCGCGGATCTCGGCCTCGGTGGGAACGCCGGGAACGGCGCCGAAGCGTCGGGCAGAATCAAGAAGCCACTTGTCCTCGGCCTGGCGCGAATAGCAGTACGCAGCAAAGGTTTTACCGCGTTCGGCGGCGTCACGGCGCTTGCCCATCAGCCAGCCCCAGAATTCCGCGAACGATCGCCCCTCGTCGACGGTCGGCAGCGGATCCCACGTGACGAATCCTCGGTAGACCGGGGGCTGCCCTCCCTGCTCGGTGAGCAGCGTGCCCCACAGGTAGGCGCCGTGCTCCTGGTAGCTCTCCATGTCCACGTCGACCTCGACGTCAGCGCGGTAGACCGTCGTTCTCTCGGTCCGGCGCAGAAGCGGAACATCCGCGCGCCACGCCGTCGCTGCGGCAACGGCGTCGTCGAAGCTGCCGAACGGCCAGTCCTCCGGTTCCGGTCCGGTCCAGTCGGCGAGGTCGTCGATGGTGAAGACGCCGTGCTCGCGCAACACCTCCGCACGCATCCCCGACGCCACCAGCGACACGTCGCGGTTGGCGGTGAGCTGCGGTTTGCAGTCCGACCACCATGAGCACGACCGACACTCGCTCACCTGGGAGGGCACGGTGAAGCTCTCACCCCGCGCGACGGCGAGACGGTCCGCGAATCGTGAATCGTATTCTGCGAACACGGTCTCGAGGTCGTGAACGAGGATGCACTCGGCGCGATATCCGATTGCACCGCCGATTGCAGTGGGAGAGGCGAGGCCTTCACGTTCGAGCATTCGGTAGAGATGCGCGAGGCGCAGTTGGTCCCGCAGCTGACTGCGAACCTTGCGGGTCTCGTCGACGCTCGGTGTCCATCGGTCGAACGGAGTGGTGGTCGCTCCCCGGCCGGGGTCGGTGACCTTGTGGTTGACGACGATGACCGGGATGTATCCGGCACCGGACGGATCGAGCATCAGCATCTCGCTGCGGCCGCGTCGACCGTGCTCGTGATCGAGGGGAAGCACGGCGTTCCAGATCCAGCGGGCCTTGCGCCTGCACGCCGCCATCGTCATCTCCGACGCCGACCTGGCGTCGGGGGCGTCGATCTCCGTCCACCCGGATTCGGTGGCTGCGAAGGCGGCACGGGTGGCCTCCCGGTGGGCCGCCGCGGCCTCACGCCGTTGCCGGACGCCGGGATTCTCCGGTTCGTAGCGCTGCAGCGCGGAGTAGGCCGTGTCCAGGTACAGCCGGTGACGGCACCGCGTCAGGGACCCGGCGTCGATGAGTACCGACGACCGCATTCCGGCTGACCGTGTCGCCGCGACAGGCTGGCTGTTCACAGTTGATGAGCCTATGTCCCCCCACCGACACGCCCCATGCGACCCACCGCTGCGTCAGCGATAGGCTGTGTGTCAGCCAGCGCGAATACCGCGCCCGAACCGTACCGAAGCTGACGTTAGGGGCCTTGTCGATGGGGTTGTTCCGCAAGCGCAAGGGTCGTGCCACTCGTAAGGCCGAGGCCAAGGCGCTCAAGCACAAGGCAACACTCGAGGCCAAGCTCGGAGCGAAGAACGAGCGCAAGCAACTGAAGTCCATCGCGAAGGCACAGAACAAGCTGAGCGCGGTCGAGGCCAAGTCGCAGAAGAACGTCGAGAAGGCGCAGATCAGGACACTTCAGGCGCAGCAGAAGGCAGCGCTGCAGGGGTCGTTCAACGCGGCTCAGGTGCGCAAGTACATCTCGATTGCACGGGTGTTGATCCCCGTTCTGACGCCCATCGTCTACCGCGGCGCTGCGGTCCTTCGGAACCGTCTGGACGAGCGCAAGGCAGGCAAGCTGGGCGTCAACCCCGCCGAGCTGAGCGAGTACAGCGGCTACGGCGCGAAGCTGAGCGCACGTATCGCCGGTTCGGAGAAGTCGCTTGCCCAGGTCACGGCCAACAGCTCCGACGCCGAGACCCGCAAGTTCTCCGACGCGATCTCCCAGCGCCTCACGGATCTGGGTACCGCGGTGCGGACGTCGGAACAGATGCCTCCCGCACGTCGCAAGGCTGCGCACAACGCCATCTCGGCCGAGCTGGACGGCATCGAAGCCGACCTTCTGGCTCGTCTCGGCGTTCGGTAGTACCTCCGGTTCCATGAGGTCGCCCGCTGCTTCGCTTCGCGGCGGAGCTGTCGGCGCGACGACGGTGTCGCTGTCCGTGGCAGCGCACGGGTGGGCCGACGGCGGGTATCCGTCGGGCTCCGCGGCTGTGCTGGTACTGATCGTGGGCCTCGGGATCGGCGCCGTGTCCGCTGTGCCGCGGTCCGGCCGCGCGACCGTGCCCCTGCTTCTCGCGGGGATGGTGCTCGGCCAGTTCGCGTCGCACGTCGCCCTGGTCGTCGGCGACCCGCACGCGATGATGCACGGCCATACCATTCTGCCGAGCCCGGCCATGGCTGCATTCCACGTTGCCGCATCGGCGCTGGCTGCGGAGTTGGTGTGCGCGGCCGAGCGGCTGTACGGGCCCATCACCGCCGTCGTCCGATCGGTACTGGACCCGCCGCAACGCCTCGCCGTTCCACCCGGGCTGGCCGTCGAGATCTCGAGCCCAGTACCCCGTGCACCATTCGAGTTCACGACATCCATCTCGAGACGTGGCCCGCCGACGCCGGCGTGACTCTCCGATCATCTCTGCCACATCGTCTTTCGAGAAAGTACCCATGCCATGAACAGCTTCGTTCGTCGTGCCTCGATCATCGCAGGCACCGTGTCACTCGCCCTCGTCGTCGGAGCGGGTGCAGCCTCCGCACACGTGACGGTCGCCGCGCCCGACGCTGCGCAGGGCGGCTACGCCGTCCTGACCTTCCGCGTCCCCACCGAATCCGACACCGCCGCGACGTCGTCGGTCCGGGTCGAACTACCGGGCCTCAACTCCGCACGTACTCAGCCGATTCCGGGGTGGACCTCGGTCGTGGACAAGAACGCCGAGGGCCTCGCCACCGCGGTCACGTGGACTGCGGGCCCGGGCGCCGAGGTGCTTCCCGGCCAATTCCAGCAGTTCCTGCTGTCCGCGGGTCCTCTGCCCGAGGAAGACACTGTCAGCTTCCCGGCCGTTCAGACCTACAACGACGGCGAGGTCGTCGAGTGGACCGAGGAACCGGCCGCCGACGGTAGCGAGCCCGAGTACCCGGCCCCGTCGCTGACACTCGCAGCCGCCGGTTCCGACGGACACGGCGGTCACTCCGTCGATTCCGCCGCGGCGTCGGATTCGACGGAGACAGCACAGAGTTCCGATTCCGACACGACCGCCCGATGGCTCGCCGGCGGAGCCTTGGTACTCGGGGCTCTCGGTGCCGCACTCGGCATCGGCGCGACTGTGCGAGGACGCCGGTCATGAGGAAACTGATCGTCGCGGTGCTCGCGATCTCGGCACTGCTGATCGGCGCACCCACAGCATCCGCCCACTCGGTGGTCACCGGATCGAACCCGGCCGACGGATCCGAGATCGCGTCCGGCCCGGCGCAGGTGTCGATCTCGTTCAACGAGGTTCCGCAGTCGCAGTTCGCGACCTTGAACGTCGTCGGACCCGACGGCAACCTGTGGTCCAATGGCGACCCGCGCATCGAGGGACAGAGCATCGTCGTCGACGTCGGCGAACTCGGACCGGTCGGCGAGTACACGATCGCCTATCGCGTGACGTCGGCCGACGGTCACCCCATCAGTGGGACACTGGGATTCACGTTGACCGCGGAAGGATCCGGCACGCCGGGCGCCGCCGCATCCGCCGCCACGGAGGGTGAGTCCGACGACGGCAGCGGCGGGGGAATTCCCGTCTGGATCTTCCTCGTCGCGGGTGTCCTCGTCTTCGCAGGCGGACTCGCCTACGCGTTGCGCAAGCCGAAGGACAAGTAGCTGAACGCGTTCCGCCGGTGGTGGGTGCTCGCCGCGGGGGCGGCGGGCATCGTCGGGGTGGGGCTGGCATGGTTGCTCGCCCACCCCGACGGCCCCGACCCGTCGTCGGTGCTCCGTGTCGTCGCGGACTGCCTCGGCGCGACGATGCTCGGACTCGCGCTGCTGCGCACGGACCTGTTTCCGGATCGATCGAAGCCTTCGGTGTGGCGTACCGCCGTCGTCGTCGGCGGGACGTGGACCGCGGTGGAAACGGCACTGCTGGCGACGGCAGCAACCGAGTCGTTCGGGGGCGGTATCGCAAGATTGTCGGTGTCGAACTTCGCGACGTTCCTGACCGACATCACCGTCGGGCAGTTGGGTGTGGTGACGATCCTCTGTACCGCCGCGGCAGTGGCGTATTCGCTGTTCGCGTATCGGACGGCGCCACCTTCGGCGCCGATGCAGCGGCGTCGGCGCGATCTGTCCCCGGTACCCGTCGTCGTCCTCATCGTCGTCGCGCTCGTGGCGCGTCCCGTCACCGGGCACATGTCGCAGCAGGTCCTCGGCGCGTTGTTCGTGTCCGTGCACACCGTGGCGGCGTCGGTGTGGATCGGCGTTCTGGCCGCGATGGCCCTGACCTTGCGTGCCCGGGGCGCCTGGGCCGCAGTGTTGCCCGTGTATTCGCGCCTGGCGTGGTGGTCGGTGTGGACTCTCGCCGTGAGCGGAACCGTCAACGCTGCTGTGAAACTCGGTGGTCTGCCTGCCCTGTTCGACACCGGATACGGCCGTATCGTCCTCGGCAAGACCGTTCTTCTCGTCGTCCTCGTGGTGCTTGCCCGACGGTTGCGCGCGACCTGGCTGGTGTCGGTGGCCGCGCATCGCACGAAAGCCGACGAGTCGACCGTGCGTGCTGCTCTCCACGTCTGCGTGCTTGCTGTCGCGTTCGGTTTGGCTGCGGCTCTGGCAACGACGGCGTAGTCCTTCACGCCCCGTCCACTTCGCGTTTCCCGCGGCGACCGACTCGCGTCGTTCGGGACGGTCACGATGTCAGCTTCGTCGTTCGTCAGGAGCTTGTCACGTGATACCTTTTCGCCGCCCGGTCGTGGGCGTCCTCGTTTCGATTGCCTCGATAGCTGCGCTGTCCGCGTGCTCCGAGCCTGCCGACCCGACTGTCGACAGCACGGAGTCCAGCGGCGGGACCCTCACGGTGTACACCTCCGAACCGCAGGCGAAGATCGACGCACTCAACGCGGAGTTCACTGCTGCGAATCCGGACATCGAGGTGCAGGTCTACCGCGCCGGCACCGGAGATCTCAATGCGCGCATCGCTTCCGAGCGTGAGACGGGTTCGATCGGCGCGGATGTGCTCCTGGCTGCGGACGCACCGACGTTCGAGGGGTACAAGGACGAGAACCTGCTGCTCCAGTACACCCCCGCGGACGTGTCCGCGTTGAACCAGGAAATCGTCGATCCGGACGGATATTACGTCGGAACCCGCATCATCCCTACGGTGATCGCCTACAACACGGGTGCCGTGTCGGAGCCACCGACGTCGTGGCAGCAACTCGCCGACCCGAAGTACAAGGGGCAGATCACTCTTCCCAATCCGGATGTCTCCGGTGCGGCGGCATTCAACACGGCGGTGTGGTTGAACGAGGAGTCGCTCGGTCAGCCGTGGCTCGAAGGCCTGGCCGCGAACGAACCGATCGTCGCCGAGAGCAACGGTCCCGTCGGACAGTCCGTTGCGGCCGGCACTCAGCCGATCGGGATCGTCGTCGACTATCTGGTTCGCGAACTGGCGGAGAAGGGTTCACCCATCGCGCTCGAGTACCCGACGGACGGTGTTCCGTACATCTCCCAGCCTGCGGGCATCTTCGCCGATTCGAAGAATCAGGACGCGGCGAAGAAGTACGTCGACTTCCTCGTCAGCAAGCAAGGCCAGGAACTCGCGGTCGAGCAACAGTACCTTCCCGTGCGCGGTGACGTCGGAACCCCCGACGGCGCACCGGCTCTCGACGATCTGAACCTGCTGAACCCCGATCTCGCCGAGATCACGGCATCTCAGCCCGAGGCGGTCGAGAGGTTCAACGAACTTGTCGGGTAACCCCTATGTGAGTGGTCTGGTGTCCCTCAGACTGCTCCTGTGGGTCGTGGTGTCGGTGTCGATCCTGGCGCCCATTGCTGCCGTGGTATCGATCGGGCTGGGCGGCAACCATGTTCGTGAACTGATCGACGGCGGGATCGTCGACGCCGCCGTGAACAGCGTCGTGTCGGCGGGACTGTCGGCATTGTTCGCCGTGGCGATCGCCGTCGCGATGGCCCTGCTGCTCGACCGGACGGATCTTCCCGGTCGCTCGGTGCTGCGGCTCGTCCTGCTGTCGCCGTTGCTGATTCCGCCGTTCGTCGGGGCGATCGCGTGGACCGGCCTGCTCGGGCCGAGCGGGATGATCAACAAGTTCTGGGCCGAACGGTTCGGCGGACCACTGTGGAACGTCTACGGCGGAGACGGCGTGGTCTTCCTCCTGACCATCCACTCCTATCCCATTGCGTACTTGATCGTCGCAGCAGCACTGCGCCGCATTCCCGGTGACCTCGAAGAGGCTGCGCGGATGTCCGGGGCACGCCCGCTGCGTGCATTGACGTACGTGACATTGCCGTTGCTTCGGCCGGCCGCGGTCGCGTCGTTCACGTTGGTTGCGGTGTCGAATCTGGCGGATTTCGGGATTCCCGCCCTCGTAGGACTGCCGGACCGGTACGTGACGTTGTCGACGATGGTGTACCGGTTCATCCAATCGGGAACCGTCGCACAGCCGTTGGAGGTGGTCTCGGCCATCGGCATCGTCCTGTTGCTGCTGGCGGTGGTCGCGGTAGCGGTGGACCGAGGACTCAGCCGCGGCAGTGCAGCTCTCGACGGACCGGTCACTCCCCCGACTCGGCTCGCGTTGGGGCGGACCCGGTCGGCGGTGGGCGTCGCCACCTGGCTTCTCGCACTGAGCATCACGGCCCTGCCGATCTTCGCGCTCGCCACCCAGGCATTGCTGCCCGCGCCCGGTGTTCCCCTGACGTGGGCCAACCTCACTCTCGATTCCATCGTCGCAGCCGTCACTGCACCTGGAACGGTTGTCGGTATCCAGAATTCGCTGATGCTGGCGATCGGCGCCGCGGTGATCTGCGGAGTGGTCGGCCTGACTCTGGGTGTCGTCACGACGCGCACCCGCTCACGGGACAATACCGGCCTCGACCTCGTCGCGATGCTCCCGCAAGCCATACCGGGCCTGGTCATCGCAGTCGGATGGCTGATCGTCGGACGTTGGACCGGCCTGTTCGACACCCGCTGGGTGATCCTGTGCGCTTACGTCATGGCGTTCCTCGCGATCGTCGTGCAGGCCGTCCGAGCGCCGCTGCTCTCGACGCCGCTCCAACTCGAAGAGGTCGCCCGCTCCTCCGGCGCCTCACCCGCACGAGCCTTGTACGACGTCTCGTGGAAGATGACGATTCCCGCTGCCACCTCCGGTGCCGTTCTGGTGGGCTTGACGGCGGTGCGCGAGCTCACCATGTCGGTTCTCCTGGTCGCCCCCGGCACGCAGACCCTCGGAGTGTCGATCTTCAACCTGCAGCAGGCGGGCGATTACAACGCGGCATCGGCCCTGTCCCTTCTCGTCGCCCTGGTCGGGATCGCCGGACTCGGCCTCGTCGCGGGTGTCTCCGACCGAAAGAAGAATGCCTGATGTCCGCCATCTCCCTCGATGCCGTCGACCTCGAATATCCCGGTGGCGCCGTCGGTCTGCGCGGCATCGACCTCCGCATCGCCGACGGCGAATTCCTCGCCTTGGTCGGTCCGTCCGGCTCCGGTAAGACGACCCTGCTGCGCACGGTTGCGGGATTTCTGACGCCGACGTCGGGCACCATCACCATCGGCGGCGACGTCGTCGCAGGTGGGCGGCGCCCGATCGCACCCGAGCATCGCGGACTGGGCATGGTGTTCCAGCAGCACGCTCTGTGGCCGCACCGCACCGTCGGGAAGAACGTCTCCTATCCGTTGGAGCTCGCCGGGATGTCGCGCTCGGATCGCAAGCGGCGTGTGAGCGAAGTCCTCGAACTCGTCGGCCTACCCGGTCTCGAATCGAGAGATCCTTCGACGTTGTCCGGAGGTCAACGGCAGCGAGTTGCCTTGGCGCGGGCTCTGGCGAGGACGCCGCGGGCACTGTTGCTGGACGAGGCGCTCTCCGCGCTCGACGAGCCTCTGCGCGACCGACTCAGACTGGAACTTCGCTCGCTGACGCGCGCCGCCGGACTGACCGTCATCCATGTCACGCACGACCGGAACGAAGCCTTGGCGCTGGCCGACCGTGTCGCGGTGCTCGACGGTGGTTCGATCGCGCAGATCGGCACCCCGGAGGAACTGGTGCAGCAGCCTTCCTCGGCGTTCGTCGCACGGTTCCTGTCCGACGCCAACATCATCACCGGCGTCGTCGACGGCGGCAGATTCCACGCCGACGATCACCCGTTGGAAGTAGTGCTCGACGTCGTCGAAAGCGCTAGGCAGGGCCGTGGAACGTTGACCGTCATGCCGTCGGACATCGTCCTCGGTCCAGGTTCACCTCACGACTGTGGCGCAGGCGTGATCACGTCGTCTCTCTTCGGCCGAGAGGCAAGCGACGTCGTCGTCGACTCGCACGGGGTCGATTTCCGCTGCTCGGTGCGCGGTCCGCGCCCCGCAGTGGGCGACGGCGTCATCATGACCATCGAGCGCGGAATGTTCACGCCAACTTCGGGATAGTCCCTACCGTCGCACGCGGTGTCGATCGGATTGTCCGTTCTCGCCGTCGGTGTGACCCACGAGATAGGTAAAATAGTTGTTTACCTCATCTATTTATCTATATGGTTGCGGACAGCAAGTAATTGACTCGAACCGTTGGAGCCCTCATGGCAGTAAGAACTACCACCGCGGAAGCGTTGGTCGAAGAGGTATTTCTCTTCGGTCGTGCGCTGAAGCGGGCCGTGACCACCGGAGATGAGGAGTCACCCCTGCCGCAGGCACTGACCGGAGTTCTGGCCATCCTCGCGACGGAGGGTGAATGCAGACAGACCGACCTCGCCAACAGGCTCTGCGTCAGCCAGTCCGCCCTCAGCCGGCAGATCGCAGACCTGGTGGATCTCGGATACATCGACCGAACGCCCGATCCCGACGACAAACGCGCATCACGCGTGCGTGTCTCGTCCGACGGCGGCGAGAAGCTCAAGGTCATCTGGGACCGTCGCGCGAATCGACTGCGCGAGATGTTGAGCGACTGGAGCGAAACGGAGGCGCTGGCCGCCCTCGATTCGATTCAGAAACTCAACAACACATTCAACGAAGACGCGCAGGACACAGCGCACTTGAAACTGATTGCGAGATAGAACAATGTCAACCACCGAAGCTCCGCCCAATATTCAACAGGCCGATCCCGACGCCATGTCCCACCGGCAGATCCTCGAGGCCCTCACCGGACTGCTCGCCGCGCTGTTCACCGCACTGCTGAGCACCACCATCGTCTCGACGGCACTGCCCACCATCATCGGTGACCTACAGGGTTCGCAGACCGCGTACTCCTGGGTCATCACCACCGCTCTGCTCGCCAACGCAGCATCGACGCCCATCTGGGGCAAGCTCGCCGACCTGTTCAACAAGAAGGTCCTGGTCCAGAGCGCGATCGTCATCTTCGTCGCTGGTTCGCTCATCGCAGGCTTTGCACACAACGTGCCACTGCTGCTCGTCGCCCGTGTCATCCAGGGCATCGGCATGGGTGGTCTGACGGCACTCGTCATCGCCATCATCGGCACCATCGTCTCCCCGCGTGACCGCGGCCGTTACTCCGGTTACACCGGCGCTGTCATGGCTGTGTCCATGTCCGGCGGACCGATCCTCGGCGGCGTGATCGTCGACAGCCCCCTCGGCTGGCGCTGGTGCTTCTTCGTCTGCGTTCCGCTGGCCGTCATCGCCCTCGGACTGCTCCAGAAGACGCTCCACATCAAGACCGAACGCAAGGAGAACGTCTCCATCGACTGGCTCGGCGCGCTCCTGCTCACCGCGGGCGTCTCGGTCCTGCTGGTCTGGGTTTCGTTCGCAGGCAAGGCGGACTACTACGCATGGATCTCCCGTGAGACCGCCTACCTCGTCGGCGGCGGAGTTCTGCTGCTCGTCCTGACCGTCATCGTCGAAGCCAAGGCCAAGTCGCCGATCATCCCGCTGAAGATCGTCACCGAGCGCACCACCGGCCTCGCCATCATCGCCTCCATCGCAGTCGGTGTCGGCCTGTTCGGCGCCACCACCTTCCTCGGCCAGTACTTCCAGACCGCACGCGGCTACACCCCCACCGAAGCCGGACTGCTTTCCATCCCACTGGTGTTCGGAATGCTCGTCGCCTCCGTCGGATCCGGCCAGCTCATCACCAAGTTCGGAAAGTGGAAGCCGTTCATCGTCACCGGATCGGTACTGCTGGTCATCGGATTCCTGCTTCTTGGAACCATCGACCACGCAACCAGCCTGTGGACCGTCGGCGTCTTCATCACCATCGTCGGACTCGGAACCGGCATGTTGATGCAGAACCTCGTTCTGGCAGTCCAGAACACGGTCAGCGTCCACAACATCGGCGCAGCGTCGTCGACCGTCGCGTTCTTCCGCACCTTCGGTGGCGCGATCGGCGTCTCGGTTCTCGGATCGCTCCTCGCGACCCGCGTCGCCGAGAAGTCCGCAGCCGGCCTCGCCCAGCTGGGCGTGGACAGCTCCGGAAGCGCAGGCGGAGGATCACTCGACCTGAGCTCGCTGCCCGCACCGATCCTCGCCGTCGTCCGCACCGCCTACGGCGATGCCACCGGACGGATCTTCATGATCGCCGGATTCGTCGCCATCGTCACGCTGCTCGCGGTCATCATGATCCCGAACCGCCCGCTGCGTAAGACGATCGACTTCGCCCAGGCACCTGTCGAAGGCGAAGAGACCATCGAGGTCCCGTCCTTCGGTGACACCCGCGAGTACGTCGCAGCAGAGCTCGACGGAACCGGGCGCCACGAAGCACCAGCAGGCTCGGCACCGTTCGAGGGCCTCAGCACCGATGCACGTGATCGACTGCTGAACCTCCTGCTCCCCGAACCCAAGGACACCCTCGAAGCACTCGACGAAGCCGAGGCCATCCGCGCCGAAGTCGTCGCACTGCAGCAGGAACTCGACGCGAAAATGCTCGACTTCGACGCCGTCTGCGAGCGACTCCGTCGCCTCGGACTCAGCGAAGATCAAATCGCCCGAGTACTCGGCGACGCACACGTACCTGATCCTCATCAGCACTACGTCAACTCCGGACTGAACGGCCACAGCGTCAACTAGTTCGGCAACACGAAAGAGCCCGCACACCCCCCGGTGTGCGGGCTCTTTCGGTGTCGGAGCACTCCCCGCCTTTCCGGACCGAACGTGACGTTCGGTCACTTGGAGTGACCGAACGATACGTTCGGTGCGCGAAGAGGGCCGGGCTACCGCCCCGGAAGGTACTTCAGTGCCTTCACGAAGGGAGGCATGATCTTCGCCCACAACTTCGGAGGCAATCCGCGGGGGCCGCCGAGGTTCAGCAGACGCGTCGTGGCGATGGTCTGCGATTCGGTGTACTTGAGCAGGCCGTCGGGTCCGTGGCGTCGGCCCATTCCCGAAACGCCCATTCCGCCCATCGGTGCGCCGGTGGTGCCCCAAGCGGGTGCGTACCCTTCGTCGACGTTGACCGTTCCCGAATGCAGCTGAGCTGCAATGGCTTCGCCCTGAGCCTTCGTCTTCGCCCAGACGCTGGCGTTGAGTCCGTATTCGGTGTCGTTGGCCCTCGCGATGGCTTCGTCGACGTCGGCCACCGGGTAGATCGACACGAGCGGCCCGAAGGTCTCGCTCGCGGCACACTCCGCGTCGGCGGGCACGTTCGTCAGGACGGTCGGCTCGTAGAAGAGCGGGCCGATGTCGGGGCGTGCGTTTCCTCCCGCGATGACCTTGGCGCCCTTGACCTTTGCGTCGTCTACGTGCGCGGAGACGGTCTTGACTTGGTCCTCGGAGATGAGGCTGCCCATTTCGATGCCGAACTCGTAGTCCGCACCGAGGGTCATGTCCCGCACCCGCTGACCGAATTTCGCGGTGAACTCGTCGGCGATGGACTGTTCGACGTAGATGCGCTCGATGGAAATGCACAGCTGGCCCGAGTTGGAGAAGCACGCGCGCACGGCGGCGTCGGACACTTCCCTGAGGTTCGCCCCGCGCGCGACGATCATCGCGTTCTTGCCGCCGAGCTCGGCCGAGAAACCGATGAGCCGACGCCCGGCCTGCTCGGCGAGGAGCTGGCCCGTTGCGGTGGAACCGGTGAACATGAGGTATTCGGTGTTCTCGACGATGGCGGTGCCGACGACCGAGCCGGGGCCGGGCACCACGGCGAACAGATCACGCGGCAGACCTGCTTTGTAGAGGAGTTCTACGACGGCCAGCGCACAGTACGGAGTCTGCGAATCCGGCTTGAGCACCACTCCGTTGCCGGCGAGCAGCGCGGCGATGGCGTCGGACACCGCGAGAGTCATCGGGTAGTTCCACGGCGAGATGACCCCGACGACGCCCTTGGGCTGGTACCGCACCGTCGTCTTCGTCAGCACGGGGAGCATGCCGGCCACCCGCTTGGGTGACAGCAGCTTGGCTGCGGTGCGGGCGTAGTGACGCGACGTCATCGCGATGTCGAGCACTTCTTCCTGCGCGGCGGCGCGGGACTTGCCGGTCTCCGCCTGCGCCATGTCCATCAGTTCCTCGCGATGAGCGAGCACCAGGTCGCGGTACCGGTGGAAGATCTCGGCGCGCTCGGACACCGGGCGCTTGGCCCATGCCTTCTGCGCGACCCGAGCACGAGCGATGGCACCGACGACGTCCTCGGCGGTCCCGACGGGAATGGTCGCGAGCTCCTTGCCGGTGAACACCTCCGTGATGGATTTCGTCGGCCGTGCGTCGGCGTCGGGAATGGCGATCAAGTCGGCGAGCCGCGAGAAGGTCGCAGCGCTCGGAGCTGGCATTTCGGTACCCCTACTGGTGAGTAGTTCTTGGAGTTACACATAACCTACATCGTCGGTGGCTGGGATCACAGTGCCGATTCCGCTGCCCTGGTCGGCACCCGTCGACGTGTGGCACCATGGGCGGTGGTCTTTCCTAGGCGTCGGGGCGCACTGGAGACGAAGCAGGGTGGGGCAATCTCATGAGAACGACCACACGCAGGGGACTCGTCGTCGCCTGCGCAGCAGCTGTAGCGCTCGCGATGGCACCGTCGGCGCAGGCAGATCCAGTGGGTGACCTCGTCGCCCCTCCCGCCAATCCCGACGCCTACCTACCCACTCCCTTGGGTGACCCCTGGTTCACCCCTCCGGCGGGTTTCGAGAGCAGTGAACCCGGGACCGTTCTGAACACGAGAAGTGTTGCGGTACAACCCGGCGCTACCTCGACGCAGTTGCTGTTCCGTTCGACGGACTCGAAGAACAATCCCATTGCGGCCGCGACGACGATCCTGGTTCCCGACGCGCCGTGGACCGGCGGAGGCCCCAGGCCCGTCGTCGCCTACAACGAGGCAACGGATTCCTTGGGCAACGCGTGTGCGCCGTCGTCGACGCTGCCGCGCGGCACCAACAAGGAACTCGACCGGATGCAGGAGTTGCTGGCTCGCGGGTATTCCGTCGTCGTCACCGACTATCAAGGTCCCCGCCAGGCGTACTCCGCCGGTCTGGTCTCCGGTCACACCGTGCTCGACGGGCTGCGAGCGTCCCGGGCAGTCGGCATCGCACCGGACGCCCCCGTCGCGATCACCGGATACTCGGGCGGTGCGATCGCGTCGGGATGGGCGGCGCAGTTGGCGCCGTCGTATGCGCCCGAGTTGAACATCGTCGGAGTGGCCTTCGGCGGGCCTCCTACCGACTACAAGATCCTGCAGCGTTCGCTGAACGGCGGTATCGGCTCCGGGCTGTTCACCGCCGCGACAATCGGTCTGAGCCGCGAGTACCCGGAGATGCGGTCGCTGGCCAACGACAACGGTAAGCGGCTCGCTCTGGTGCAGAAGGATCAGTGTGTGGACGTCTTGTCCTACAGCGGACTCGCACTGTTCGACCAGCAGAACCTGTCCAACGTGCCCGACGTGTTCAACCATCCGATCACCCGCGCGGTGGTCGAGGAGAACCGGATGGGTCAGATCGCGCCCGAGGCACCGATCTACATCTACCAGGGCCTGCAGGACTTCCTGATCCCGAAGGAAGGCGCCGAGGCCGTCCAGGATCAGTGGTGTGCGGCCGGTGCGTCGGTCCATCTGGAAGAGATCCCCGGAGACCACACGGTGGCCGAGGGCGGCGGTAGGCCGGGCGCGTTCGAGTGGCTTTCTCAGCGTCTGGCCGGCGTTCCCACCGGAGGATGCGAGAGAGTGGTCCGGTAACTCTTGACCCTCACGCCACGGGAGGCTGCACAGTGTCCTCTGTGAGCGATTCGGAAACGATGTTGGTGGGCGAAGTGGCCCGCCTCGTCGGAATCAGCGTGCGGACGTTGCACCACTACGACGAGATTTCGCTGGTGGTGCCGTCCGGACGCACGGCGAAGGGCTACCGCAGTTATTCGGCAGTAGACGTCGAACGGTTGCATCAGGTGTTGACCTACCGCGAACTCGGTTTCGCGCTGGACGACATCGCCGCCCTGCTGGACGACCCGTCGGTCGACGCGATGGCGCATCTGCAGCGTCAGCGGGAGCTACTCGACGCACGGATCGATCGCTTGCATCAGATGGCTGCGGCCGTGGACAAGATGATGGAGGCAAAGAAGATGGGAATTCAGTTGAGTCCCGAAGAGCAACGCGAAGTGTTCGGGGAGAACTGGACCGGCGAACAGTACGCCGATGAGGCAGAACAGCGTTGGGGCCAGACCGACGAGTGGAAGCAGTCCCAGGCGCGTACGGCGTCGTTCACGAAGGACGACTGGAAGCGCATCAAGTCCGAAACCGATGCGCTGGAAGCAGATTTCGCTACGGCGTTGGCCTCGGGAGTGGCTACCGACTCACCACAGGCGGCGGCTTTGGCCGAACGTCACCGCGCCGGCATCGAGAATTTCTACGACTGCGGATACGACATGCAGGTCTGTATCGGCGAGATGTACATCGCCGACGAGCGCTTCACCAAGCACTACGACGACATCACGCCCGGGCTTGCGCAGTACATTCGCGACGCCATCGTCGCGAATGCTGCGGGCAAGTAGGCAATTTACCCCCCAGTTGTGCGTTCTCGAGCCTCGGGAACGCACAATCGGGGGGTAGATCGCCGGTCATTGCCACGGAATCCTGTAGGGCTCTTCGTCGTCCGGTGGTGGAGTCTGCTTGGCCGGGAACCAAATCAGCGCTGGGTCTCGTTTCAGCTCGCCGATTTCGGGCGGTACAGGCCTGGACAGGGTTTCGATCTCGTCCCATGAGCACTCTCCAGCCGCTACGCGCCCGGCGTACGCCCTCAGTTCGGGTGACGCACTCGCCAGCGACGCGATGGCGAACATCAGAGCACTGTCGACGTTTCGCGGTTCGTCGATGGACGAGAGCGGGGTCCGTTCGACCACGGCCCGCGTCTGTGCCATACGGTCGAAGGCATCGGTCATCTTCTGTACCGCGCGGCGCAGGATCGGGTCGTCCGGTGCGTTCATGCGTCTTCCCATGGTTGTCTACCTGTTCCGACCGAGAAAGAATCCTTCGGAACGTTGTAGACGGGCTCGGCGGACGCGGTGTCGTACACGTCCTTCACCAGTCGAGCGTTGTGGATTCCCTTGGTGATCGGTTCGAGTTTCTGCTGGAACTGCTCGTTCAAGTAGCCGCTGGGACTGGCAACGAGCGAAAGGAATTCGTTGAACGCGTCGGTGACCATCCGAATGTCATCGAGCAGCTTCTTGGCGAGGGTGTATCCCGAGTACAAGATGTCGGCGATCTTGTATATCTGGTAAAGGCTCCCCAGCGGCGATACCTTTTTCGACAAGAACTCGGCAACCTTGGCGGGGCTGGACACATCGACTTGCGCTTCGAGACGTTCTCTCATCGTAGTCACGAGTGTGAACACCGACTTGCGAATTTCGTCGGCGGCTCTGTCCGCGACAGCTTCGATGACGCGACCGCACGAACCCTCCCAGCGCATCGCTGCGATCTGCCGTGCGGCGTAGTCTTTGTACGCGACGGCAGCCAACCCGTCCCAGAACTCGTCGACGCGCGAAGTCCCTTCGGCGAGAGAATCACCGCCGGCGGACATAGCCTCCCCTGCAATCCGGTATGCCGCACCGAGACGTCTCAGATCGTTCCAGTTTCCGCCTATCGGATCGATGAGTTCGCGAAGCGGACTGTGCCCGATAAGCTCCTCGATCGCGTAATCGAGGTCCCCCAGCCACCCTGCTGCATCGGCGACGACGTCGGCTACGTCGTCGGGGAAGTGTGCGGGAGCCGGGTAATCCATACCCTCCGGAGACCCGTAATGTGCACAGTCGCTGTAAGGTTCGGCATTCCCCCGCGCCGGTCGATCTGCGTCACCCGGGTCCGGGTACGGCACCGGTACCAGGTCCGTGTGTGCGTTGAGCGCCTCGTAGTTCTTCTTTTCCTGATCCGCGTAAAGCCAGGCCGCGGTATTGAGTTCGTCACCCAATCCGGCGCAGTTCGTTGCCAAATGGACATGCCGATCACGCCACACATCGCGGAGAGCATCGAACGTGACGGCCAACGAACCGAACAATTCCCCGTTGTCGACCCCTGTCAATTGTCCGTGGTCATTGAAATACCGATAGGACGTCAGCGTCTGCTGTCCGATCTCGGCCGTAAGCCGGCCGAGCCCGGCGACCTGCCTTGGGTCCGCGAAAAATGTTTCACTCATGTCCAGGCACCTGTCTTATTCGGTTCGGCGGAGCGTCGACACAATCCGGTCTACGACATCCGGCGGCAAGGACTCGTCGATCTGCTGGTCGGTTTGAATCATGAATACAGCGACGGTCGCATTCGAATAACCCTCCGTCGCAACCACGTCGAATGTTGCTTCCGTTGGATCGCAATCGAAATCCTGGGCGAGATTCGATGCTTTCACCGAGTATCTGACGGCGGGAGCTCCACCAATGTCGAATTGGATCGGCTCCGAGTAGTCGAGTGTCACGGCGTCATCGGGAGCATCCCGAAAGATGATCTCGGCCTGGCGGCTTGCCTCGAAGGCTGCTGTGGGAACGTCGACACCGTTGCGGCCCGTCATTCCTGAAACAGCTTTCCGCGCCCCGTCTCGATGTTCCGGACAGTAGTCGTACCCGTACATTGCGATCGCGCCGTATGTAACCGACCCTCGTGTTCCCTCCCAGCCCGCTACTCCACCTGAGGCATTCCTCCAATCCCCCGGCACTGTGTAGCTGAGTCCGTATTTGGTGTCGATGGGGATCGGGTCACCCTCGGGCACCTCGATTTCCGGCGGCGCGAATTCCATCGACGGGAAGCCCGGTGGCAGGGTCGCGGTAGGTGCCGGTGCCGGTGCCGCCGTCGACGAAGGACGGGAGGTAGGCGGTGCCGCGACGCCTTCGAACCTGCCCGGTGCCTGCGGCCCCAATCTGGGCAGCAGCGCGACAGCGGCATACAGCAACGCCAGAACCAGCGCCGTGCGCAGCAGCTGCTTCTTCAGCCCCATGTTCACTCCCCCCGAAGTCGGCACACGCTAACACGCCGGAGCGACAACCCTGGGTGGATACTCGTGGACATGAACCTGACGATTCGCTCGGCCGTTCTGTCCGCCGCTGTCGGTAAGGCAAGTGGGTTTCGCAGTTCCGTGGGAATCAGCGTCGGGCTGCTGACCTGGTTCCGAGGGTCGAAGTACGAGCGTTGGGCGATCGGTGGATCAGCCGTGGCCACGGCGGGAGAACTCGTCGGGGACAAGTTGCCGTCGACGCCGTCACGTCTCGATCCGGCGCCCCTGGGTGGCCGTATCGTGGCCGGCGCCGGGGCGGCCTACGCGATCGCCCGACGCTCGGGCGACCATCCGATCCCGGCGGCCGTAGTCGGGGGCGTGTCGGCCGTCGCCGGTTCCTACGCCGGCCACGCATACCGCGCATGGGCGTCGAAGCGGGTTCCGCCTGTCGCCGCCGCGCTGGTGGAGGACGTCGTCGCGCTGTCGATCGGTGCGGTCGTTCTGAAGGAAATCGGAGCGTAAGGTCCGTGACGTGAAACCGAACTTCTGGCAGTACCTGGGCTACCAGTTCGGCCGAGTGCTGCCGCCGTCGATGCAGGATTGGGTTCGCGAGGATCTGGTCGGTCACGGTGCCCAGGCTCGCTACCTGATCCGCTTCACGCTGCCGGTGATCCCATTCCTGTGCCTGTTCCTGTTGGTTCCCGGACCGTTGTGGATCGGGTTGGCGATGATGGCGCTGCTGTTCATTCCGCTGGTCTACTTCGCGATCGCGCTCATGAACGTATACAGACGCCACCGCCTCCTGGTGCACGACCTGGATCCGCAGCTGCTGGGTGCCAGCACCCAGGCGAAGTTGGATCGCACCCGGGACGACTACGAGAGGCGTCACGGAAGGCTGGACTAAGCAGGAGTGGAGCCCGCAGGAACGACTCCGATGGGCAGGAGTGGAGCCCGCAGAAACGACTTCGATGGGCAGGAGTGGAGCCTGCAGGAACGACGCACTTATGCTGTCCGGTATGACTTCCGTCGAATTCAAGGCAACTGCTGACCTGGCCGACGAGATCGGGCCTGAAATCCGCAGCTGCGATGCACAATTCATTCAGTTCGGCAAGAACACCGAGTTCGCCGGACCGATCACGACGATCAAGTGCTTCCAGGACAACCTGCTCGTCAAGCAGACTCTCGGTGAGCCGGGTAACGGTGGAGTCCTGGTGGTGGATGGCGATGCGAGCGTTCACACCGCGCTCGTCGGCGACATCATCGCAGGCAAGGGAGTCTCCAACGGCTGGGCCGGGGTCATCGTCAACGGTGCCATCCGGGACTCGGCGATTCTGCGGACTCTCGACATCGGCGTGAAGGCACTCGGCACCAATCCCCGCAAGAGCACCCAGACGGGCTCCGGGGAGAAGAACGTTCCGGTCGAAATCGGCGGTGTCACGTTCAATCCGGGCGAGATCGTCTACAGCGACTCCGACGGCGTGGTCGTCGTGTAATTTGCCGAACATTCACCCTCCTGTTGTGCGTCCGTCAGCCCTCGGAACGCACAACAGGTGGGTGGATTCCGCTTCGGATCGGTCATACGTTGGACAGAACCAGAACGACGATCGAGAACCCCAGCATGCCAAGGCAATTGATCCAGAACTCTTGTTTCATGAACCGTGCGCGGTAGTGTGCGTAGGCTGCACAGAGGAAATAGACGATCACTCCGGCGTTCGCGGCCGACGCGACACCGGGGTGTGCGAGTCCGACGGCGAGGCCGGCGGCTGCGGCGAGCTTGATTACTATCAGCGTCCACCACCAGTCACGCGGAAACCCGACCCCGTCGAGGCATTTCACGATGAACATCGGCGGCCGTATGGACATCAGCGCGTCGATCAGCAGTACCATCGCGAGAAGCGCTGTGAGCCACCAGTAGTCGATCATCTTTCTCCCCCATCGGATTGGTTGGTCACGAAGTCAATGACTCCTTTGAGTCGATTCAGGTCGTCGCCTACTCCGACGGACATAAGCATTCCGAGGTACGCGAAATAGATGACCTGGGCGCCCTGGACTGCACGGGTGGAATCGTGACCCGCACGCCGAAGCGTCTGCTCGATTTCGTCGGTCAGAGCGAGGCCCAACGATCTGAAGATTTCTGAGTCGACGCGCCCTCCGACGATGATCGACGCGTACACCCGAGAGAGGGCGGTGTCGCGCGCGAAGTGTTCCAGGAACGGCAGGAACAGCCCCAGCACCTCGGCGGGAGCATTGTCCTGAGCAGAGACATCGGCCCGTCCGGCGACGCTGCGTTGTCGGTGGACGTCGGCAATCCATTCGTCGTAGACAGCGACCAGAATGGCGTTCTTGTCGCCAACGGCCATCACGGTGCCGACACTGACCTGCGCGGATGCGGCGATGGACCGGATGGTGGTTGCGTCGAAACCGATCTCCCGAAACAGCGCGTCCGCCGCGGTCAGAACCCTCTGACGTGTCGCTTCCTTCTGATGATTCCGTGACTGAACACGTTCAGTGAACATGTTCAGTAGAGTAGACCGACGTGTGGACGGCGTCAATCAGCGGCGCACCCGCGGAACCCCACGCCATTCGTCGAACAGGAACAGGGCGAGCGCGACGACGAGCATTCCCGACGCGACCCAGGCCGCGCCCACGCCGAGGACTCGTACCGCGAAGGCGCCGAGCACGGCACCGGCGAGGAACCCCGCGATGACCGATCCGAAGTTGACGGCACGCAGTCCGGCGGCGGTGTCACCGTCGGACAGTCGGTGGTAGATCGCCTGAGAGAAGCTACGAAGGTTGCCGGTGGTCATCGTCGTGCTGAAGGCCTGGTCGACGAGCACCCTGAATGTCGTCACCTGCAGAGCGGCAACGAAGGAAATGGACACCGTGACAACGGCATTCGGTGCCGACTCCGGGACGAAGCCCACGACGAACAGCACCAGGATCTCGATCACGAGGACGGCACGGATCGGCCGACGAACGACCCGCGTCAAGCCGGGGCTGGACAGGGACTCGGCGACGAAGACACCGAAAACGAATGCCACCAAGGGCGGGAGGTATCCCGCCGCGGACCGCCAATGGCCCCCTGCGGCATCGATACCGAAGAGGACCACGTTGGCGGTCTGAGCGTTCGCGAACACGCCGTCGCGCGTCATGAAGGTGTAGACGTCGACGAACCCGCCGACTGCCGCCAGAAGGACGCCGAGTCGCACGGACTCCGACGTCACGACCGGCTGTGCAGTGTCTTCCGGCACGGCCGGATGCTACCCCGCTTCGTGAGTGGAAATGTAGGCTCTGGCCTACATTTCCACTCATATTGGTTACTTGACGAAGTTCAGCAGAGCCTCGTTGACTTCCTGGTAGTGGGTCCACAGAAGTCCGTGCGGGGCACCGTCGACCTCGACGTACCGAGCTTCGGGGAATGCCTTGGTGAATTCGCGTCCCGTCGAGTCGATGGGAAGGATGTTGTCCTTGGTGCCGTGCAGGATCAGAGTGGGCTTGCCGGATTCGCGCACCTTCTGCACGTCTGCGCGGAAGTCCTCGAGCCACGTCGGGACCACGGCGTAGGCGGCTACCGGTGCGCTTCCTGCCGCGGTGGCGAAGTTGGCGCGCACGGTTGCTTCGCTGATGCGGCTGCCCAGGTTCTCGTCGAGGTTGTAGAAGTCCTTGTAGAAGTTGTCGAACCACGCGAAGCGGTCTTCGCGAGCGGCTGCGTCGATTCCGTCGAACACGGACTGCGGGACGCCTGCCGGGTTGTCGTCGGTCTGCAGCAGGAACGGCTCGAGCGATGCGAGGAACGCGAACTTCGCGACGCGGTCCGTGCCGTACTTGGCGGCGTAGCGTGCCAGTTCCCCGGTGCCCATCGAGAAGCCGACGAGGATGACGTCGGTCAGGTCGAGTTCGGTGAGGACCGCGTTCAGGTCGGCGGCGAAGATGTCGTAGTCGTAGCCGGTCACGGGCTTGCTGGACTTGCCGAATCCGCGACGGTCGTACGTGATGACCCGGTAGCCGGCTTTCAGAAGCTCCCGGCTCTGGCGCTCCCAGGAGTTGCCGTCGAGCGGGTAGCCGTGAATGAGCACCACTGCCTGCCCGCTGCCGTGATCCTCGTAGTAGACGTCCACAGGTGTGCTGTTTTCCGTGCCCACATTGACGAAAGCCATGTTGTTGCCTTTCCCTCGGGATCTTCCGGTGGGAGAACGGTCGTTCTCCCGTCATGGACTACGGTAGAGAACGATGGTTCTCTGCGCAAGGAGGTGGTGGCAGTGGAAACGAGCGACGCACGATCGGCCGTCTTGGTAGCCGCTGACGAGCTCTTCTACACACGTGGCGTTCAAGCAGTGGGCATGGACGAACTGCGGACCGCCGCCGGGATCTCGCTCAAACGCATGTACTCGCTGTTCCCGTCCAAGTCGGACATCGTCGCCGCGGTACTCGCCGGCCGGACCGCGGTGTGGAACGAGCGCATCCTGATGGAGGCCTCCAAGCACGATTCGCCGCGAGACAAGGTCCTTTCCATCTTCGACTTCCTGGACGCCTGGTTTCGTGAAGACAACTTCCGCGGCTGCGCTTTCATCAACTCGTTCGGCGAGCTCGGTGCAACCATGCCGGCCGTCGCCGACGCCGCACACCGGCACAAACGCGAATTCGTCGAGTACGTGACCGATCTGGCCGTCGAGGCAGGATGCCCGCAGGATCTCGGCCTTCAGATCGCATTACTTGCCGAGGGCGCGCAGACCACCGCAGCCATCTCGGAATCTCCCGAGTCCGCCGTCGCGGCAAAGCGAGCCGCGACGGTCCTGCTCGACGCGGCCAGCCGATGAGCGCGTCTGGGCCGATGAGCGCGTCTGGGCCAATGAGCGCGTCTGGGCCGATGAGACTGAAGGCGTGCATCAACGGCCCTCGAACACCGGCCGAGCACAGCGCAATTCCGATCACCCCGGACCAGATCAGGGCAGAATCCATCGCCGCAGTGAACGCAGGCGCCGAGGCAATTCACGTACATCCGAAGACTCCGGACGGCACCGATTCGCTTGCCGCAGAACACGTGGCCGCCGCAGTTCGCGCTGCCCGCGCAGCCGGAGTTCCGGTCGGCGTGACTACCGGAGCGTGGAGCACACCCGACGCCGTATCCCGGCTGGCCGCAGTCGAATCCTGGACCACCCTGCCCGATTTCGCGTCGGTCAACTGGCACGAGGAGGGCGCAGCGGATCTGGCAAGACTGCTGATGCGCCGAGGCGTCGGCGTCGAGGCGGGTCTGTGGACCGCCGCATCCGCACGCGCATGGCTGGCCTCCGGCCTCACCGGAGACTGCATACGGGCCTTACTGGAAGTCCAGCCGGGAGATAGCCCGGACGTCGCCGACGAACTGATCACACTCACCGACACGAGCGGAGTCCCGCTGCTGCTGCACGGCCAGGACGACACATGTTGGGCCACACTACGATCGGCCGTCGCACAGGGATTGGCCACTCGCATCGGCCTGGAAGACACCCTGACCATGCCCGACGGCTCTCCTGCCACCGGAAACTCCGACCTGGTGACCTCTGCGCTCGCATTTTTCCGTGTCTGACGAAGTCCGCCGGTAATGTCCGAAGTGTGAACCTTCGCTCGGCAGTACTCCCCCTTGCAGCTGCCCTTGTGCTTGTCTCGTGTTCTGCTGAGCAGAGCTCGCCTGCACCCACCGATCCAGGAACCATTCGCACTGCCGACGCCCAGGCCGTCGTCGACCAGTTGGTGAGCGCTGGAGCGCCGGCCGCGGTCATCGCCCTTCGGGACGGCGACAGTGAATGGGAAGGCGCGGCAGGCGTCGTCGAACGCGGGTCCGACGAGGCCGCGTCCGCCGCGGATCCTCTGAGAATCGCCAGTATCACCAAATCCATGGTGGCGGCCGTTGTTCTGCAGTTGGTCGACGAGGGGAAATTGACCCTGGAGACAACCGTCGACGACGTGCTTCCCGGTCTTCTGCCCAAGCCGGTGACCGTCCGTCAGCTGCTCGATCACACCAGCGGTCTGCCGAACTATCTCGAGACTCTCGTGCCGTCCGACGTGGCGGGGCTCGTCGCGGCCGCCGACGATACCTATTCCGACGACGAACTGATCGCGCTCGCGCTGGCACAGCCGTGGCCCGCGGCTCCCGGTGCCCAATTCTCCTACTCCAACACCAACTACGTCGTACTCGGCAAGGTCGTTGCTCAGCTCGACGGCAGGAGCATCGCAGATTCGCTGCACGAGCGGGTGTTCGAACCCCTACAGATGACGTCGACGTCTTATCCGAGCGTCGCCGCCATTCCGGAGGACGGACTGCACGGGTACATCCTCGAGGGTGACACCCTCGTCGACATCAGCGATGTCGATCCGTCGATCTGGTCGGCAAGCGCAGCTGTCGTCTCCACCGTCGGCGACGTCAACACGTTCTTTCGCGCTCTCTTCGACGAGACCCTGCTACCGCGAACGCTCGTCGACCAGATGCAGCAGGTGACCCCGTCGGGGTACGGCCTGGGGTTGCTCGTCGGCGGTGACGCGTGCAATCCGGGGGCGGCCGAGGTGGTGTTCGGTCAGCGCGGTAACGGTTTCGGGTACCGCACACTGTCGTTCTCGAGTCCCGACGGCAGCAGGCAGGTCACTCTCGGATGGACGGCGTCGGCCATCGACCCGGCGACGGATCCGTTGGAGCAACCCGCCCTGAACGGTCTCGTGGCCGGGCTCGCCGCCACCTGCCCGGCGTGAACGTCAGAGAACGGTGACCCAGCCGTGCGCCTGGTCTCCGGTCAACGCGTCCTGATGGCGCGTGCGCAGTGTCGACGAGACCGGGCCGAGCACGGGAGCGGATCCGACGGCTCGGCCGTCGATCTGGAAAACAGGCGCCACCCCTGCCGACGTGCCGCACACGAACACCTCGTCGGCGATGTACAGCTCGGTGAGGTCGACGACGCGTTCCCGCACTTCGAGTCCTTCCTCGCGGGCCAGCGTGAGGATGGTCCGGCGGTTGATGCCGTCGAGGATGTCGCTCGTGACGTCGGGAGTAATCAGGACACCGTTTCTGACCAGGAAGATGTTCGCGGCACTGAGCTCGCAGACGTGGCCGTTGATATCGAGGAAGATGCAGTCGTCGAACCCGCTGTCGATGGCGTCCTGCTTGGCGAGCACGGAGTTGACGTACGCGCCGTTGACCTTGGCTCTCGATGGGATGGCGTTGTCCGGGATTCGGCGCCACACACTGGTTTTGAGGCGCATTCCGTCTTGCGGGACGATGGGCACCGCGTCGTACAGGAAGATGGACACCGTGGTGCTCAAACCACGGACTCGTGTCCCCGGAATGGACTCGTCCACGTGGACGGTCGCTCTGACGTACACCTCGCGCTGAGGGTCGTTGGCCTGAACGACCTCACGCACGACCTGGGTGAACCGCTCGTACGTCCACTGCTGCGCAAACGTGTCGATCCCGATTATTCTGCAGGACTCCAGAAGTCGCTGAAAGTGGTCCTGCAGCCTGAACGCCGTGCGCGTCTGCGCCGATACGTACACCGGGAACACCGTGTACACGCTGAGCCCGTACAGGACTGCGGAAGTGGCGACCCCCAGCTTCGCGTCGCGGGCATCGACGATGCCGTTTCCGAAGAACACTTTGCCGTGAGGAGTAGCCATGCGGCGATGGTATCGGCAGCCGCAGCACGGGCGACACCGAATATCGGGCGTAGGGTCTGTAGTCATGGTCCCCACCCGAACACTGTGGAAGAACGGCCCGAGCGTCGGCGCAATCGGCCTCGGCTGCATGGGTATGACCTGGGCATACAAAGCGGACGAGCACTCCGAGAGTCCCGACCGCGTCATCGGCCACGCACTCGATCTCGGGGTGAACTTCATCGACACCGCCGACGTCTACGGACCGTTCACCAACGAGGAAGTAGTGGGTGCAGCCATCGGCTCCCGTCGCGACGAGGTGACCCTGGCAACCAAAGGCGGGCTCGAATCACACGTCGGCGACGCTGGGGAACCGGTCATTTCGGGCCCCAACGGTCACCCGGACCACCTCCGTTCGGCCGTCGACGACTCACTCAGGCGACTCGGGGTTGACCACGTGGACCTCTATTACCTGCATCGCCCCGATCCGGCGGTGCCCGTCGAGGACAGCATCGGCGCGATGTCGGAAATGGTGCAGGCCGGCAAGGTTCGCGCACTGGGCGTTTCGGAGTTCACCGTCGAACAGCTGGATCGGGCGCAGTCGGTACATCCCATTTCAGCGGTGCAGTCGGAACTGTCGTTGTGGACGCGGGATCATCTCGCGACGTCGCTGGCGTGGACCGAACGAAACGGCGCCGCCTTCGTCCCGTTCTCACCCCTCGGTCGCGGTTTTCTCACCGGAAATTTCCGTGGAACGGCCCCTGCCGCAGACGACTTCCGTGCACAACTACCCAGGTTCAAGCAGGAGAACCTGGATGCGAACCTCGTCATCGTCGACGCCGTCGCAGCCGTCGGTCACGAGGTGGGAGCCACCCCTGCGCAGGTTGCTCTGGCGTGGGTACTGGCGCAGGGTGAGCACGTCGTCCCCATTCCCGGTACGCGGCGCTCGTCACGCCTGGACGAGAACGCAGGCGCCGCGTCGGTACGCCTGACCCCCTCTCAGCTGCAGACTCTCGACGACCTCCCGGACCCGGCGGGGGCGCGTTACTGATCGCTCCGGGCGTCGAACACGCCTTCCTTCTCCCGAACTTGTCGGACTCCGGTGATACCAATGGAGCTACAGGCCAAGACGTGCAAGAGAAGGGAGTGTCGATGCGAACCGTCGAAGATCGTTGTGAAGGAACGCTCGTCATCCACGCAGTCGGCGACGCCGAGTGCACGGAGCCGGACTGCGTGGACATGGAGTACGTCCGTCATTTCCTGGTGCTGGACTGCGAGGAGATCACCGGCGGATGCCAGTGCGTCGGCGTGATCGAACTGGCCGAGGCGTCGTAAGCCGATCCTGCCCGTACGCGCGTGCGCTGTGTGCTAGACCTGATCGACAGTGATTCGGCTCACAGGGGGTTTCGGTGCGACGTGCCTTCCGACTTCTACTGGTCACGACGGTGTCGACGGCACTGCTTGCAATCGGCACGACCGTTCCGGGTCAGGCAGCGCCGCCGGATAAACGGTCGTGCTCTGCGCCCGAGGCCGCGGCCGATGGTTTCGAGCGTGCCTCGGCAGCGGAGGTCGGCATGGATGCGGCCGCGGTGCAGCGGGCGGTCGACTTCGCGTCGTCGAGGTTGCGAACGAACATCCAGATCTTCAGAAACAACTGCCTCGTCGGATCGGGTCCGCTCAACGACGTCACCGGCAACACCCCCTGGCATCTGTGGAGCTCGACCAAGAGCATCGTCTCGATGCTCGCCGGCGTCGCTGTCACTCAGAGGCGGCTGGACGTGGACTCACCCATCGGTCGGTACCTCCCCGCCGGCGAGGGCGACGACGCACACCGCGCGATCACCGTACGTGCGCTGCTCACCCAGAGTTCGGGTATGGATCAAGGGATAGTCGCCGAGGGCATCGTTCCTGGCCTCGGATTCGGCGTCGACGCACCAGCGCAGGCGCTGACACTGCCGATCTCGCAGCCGGGCCGGTTCCAGTACTCACAGCTAGGCCCTGACCTGCTCGCCTACGTGGTCGAGAATGCCGTCGGTGAGGATCTTCAGGCGTTCGCGCAGCGAGAGCTGTTCGATCCCATCGGCATTGCTCCGCAGGATTACTACTGGGCTCGCGATCGCACGGGCCACACGTACGGTTTTGCACTGATGTTCCTGCCGCCCAACGATTTCGCACGGCTGGGCATGCTCATGGCGAACGACGGCGCGTGGAACGGACGGCGCATCATCGGCAGTGAGTACATCCGGCAGTTGCGGACTCCGTCAGAAGCCAACCAGTGTTACGGATACTTGTTCTGGCTGAACAACACTCCGTGCATCGGTCCGAGTTTCCCGTCGCAACAGACGCTGAACACACCGATGCTCGCAGGCATGCCCGACGACGCCTATGCCATGGTGGGCTTCCTGCAGCAGAACAATTTCATCATTCCGAGCCTGGGCATCCAGGTGACCTGGAACGGGGTCCTCGGTGACGTCTCTCCGGACCTGTCGACCATTCTGAGCGCCAGCACCAACAGCGAGCTCTACACCAACTTCTTTCGTGCACTCGGGGAAGCGCTGCCCGACGAGGACCTTCCGTCGATCCCCTACGAGCCGACGTTCAACCGCGACATCGACGTCAGCAGCTTCTTCGACCCCGACATTCTCCTCGGCACTCTCGGGCTCGGCCCTGACGCCGCCGTTCCGACCGGGCCGGTAGCGCCGCCACTGTCCGACGCCCCACCTGGTTGCCTGGTGTTCGCATGCCTGCCCGTGTCGCCGGAGACGCCTCGACGCACCGGCGGTTGACGGGACGAGAGCGCAGCGGTCACTCCCAGTCGATTCGTTCCGCCAACTCGAGCAGTTTCCGACGCCTCACTGCGCTCGTCGCGCCGATTCGTGCGATCCGCCCGTAGAGGTGCGCACGGAAATCGGGGATCGCGGACAGGTTCTGCGGATCCGGCCCCGTGACGGCGCAGTTGTGCAGGATTGCGCGCAGTGCGTCGTACTCTTTCCGCGGCACCGACGGCCAGTCGTTCACCACCAGGCCGGTGAGCTGCTGGCGCTTGTGTGCACGACGCACGCGGGTCTTGTACGGATGGACCGCGAATCCTTCGTCGGCGATGATCTTGCTCGCGCTCCAGATGATCTTGTCCGCGTCGATGTCACCGGAGAATGCCAGGTCGTCGGCGTACCGGGTGTACCTCGCGCCCAGGGACTTCGCCAGCGCGGTCAGCCGAATGTCGAGCCGCCGCGAGACCAGGTTGGCAAGCGCAGGGGACGTCGGCGCGCCTTGCGGCAGGTGGCGTGTGCGCAGCAACGATGCAGTGGCGTAGGGGAATCCGCCGAGCTGTTCCGCGGGCGTTGCCGTCGTACAGAGGTAGGCGAGGCTCCATGCCACGGATTTCGGATAGCCGAGCGCATCGAACACCGCGACGACACGCTCGATTCCGATCGAGGGAAAGTAGTCCTTCAGATCCACCGAGACCACGACGGTGTGTCCCGCATGTGGAATTCCGAACGTGCGTGGGCTTCGACCTGTGACGAATCCGTGCGCTGCACTGTGAGCTGGAACGTTGTCGAGTATGCGTCGCAGTATCTTTCGCTGGATTTCACGCAACCGCGGTTTGGGTATTTCGAGAATTCGGAATCCGACTCGCTTGGGTACGGGCGTGACGCGGTAATGCCGAAGCGGCGTCGCGGCCGTCCGGAGCCGGGACTGTGCGTCGGTGAACCACTCGATTTCGCTGATCGTCAGATCGAGCGATTCTGCCAGGTCTCCGGTACTCGCGTACCGGGGGACTTCGAACAACCACGGCTTGAAACCATCTGTGCGACGCGATGGTTCGACGGTGGCAGGCTCGGGTAGCAGTGGGAGTCCGGTGATGAGTCCGCGGAGCGATTCCGGATCGTACGGCGCGACCGGCGACAGGTCGATCAGACGATCCGCCAGACGCGGCGCCTTCTCACCCAGAATCGGCAGGAACGCCTCTTCCAGACCACTACGCGTCCACAGAGCATCCGCAGCGAGCGACGCGAGCCACGCCGCCATCTGCGGGCTGAATTGACGGCTCATCGAGGCACCCGGTGTACATGCAGCGGCGCCGGGCGACCTGAATCTTGTGTACTCGGCGCCGCCGAGCACGCGGAGCGTGCGGACCGGCGTCGGACGCAGTGACCAGTTCTTCTGTCTCGCCCAGGGGTTACCCCTGAGATCGGCCCAGCGGACCGACTCTCGCCCGTGCACCGCTGCATGATCTCCACTGTGCCAGATGAAGAGCTATCGCAATACCGCTCCGGGATTGAGAATTCCGGAAGGATCCAGGGCGTCCTTCACCGACCGCTGCACTGCCATCGACGTCTCGTCGTGCTCGATTGTCAGCCACCCGGTCTTGAGCCTCCCGACACCGTGTTCACCGGTGATAGTGCCACCCAGCTCGAGCGCGCGTCGCGTGATCGCGTCGAACGCCGACATCGCCGCCGCGCGGCTGTCGGCGTCGGCATCGTCGTAGATGATCGTCGGATGCAGGTTGCCGTCACCTGCGTGGCCGAAAACACCGATCGTCAGACCGGCCTCCTCTGCGATCGTCTCGATGGAGGCAATCAGATCGGTGACACGTGAACGCGGAACTGCCACATCGTCGAGGAGCCAGTCGCCGAGGAGCTCGAGCGCTGGAAGCGCCAACCTGCGCGCCTCCAACAACAAAGCGGCCTCCCCCTGGTCCGCACTGACCACCACGTCCACCGCACCGTGCTGCGAGCACATCGTCTCGATCGAGGCGAGCACAACCTCGGCGTCGACGTCGTCGCTTTGGACAAGCAACAATGCAGCCGTTCCCGGCTCGATACCCATCTTCGACATTCGGTCCACCGCGAGAACAGTGGTGCGATCCAGGATTTCGAGCATCGACGGCGTGCGATCCGACGACGTGATCTCCGCGACCGCACGACCTGCGCCGTCCAGCGTCGGGAACGATGCCACCAGAGTCTGCGCCGGGCGAGGTGCAGCAAGTAGTTCGACGGTGATCTCGGTGATGACACCGAGGGTGCCTTCCGACCCGACCAGGAGATGCGTGAGGTCGTACCCGGCAACACCTTTCACGGTCCTTCTTCCTGTGCGCAACACACGGCCGTCCGCCAGCACCACCTCGAGACCCAGTACGAAGTCACCCGTCACTCCGTATTTGACGCAGCACATTCCGCCGGCGTTCGTAGCGACGTTTCCCCCCACCGTGCTGAACTCCACGCTGCCGGGGTCGGGGGGATAGAACAATCCGGCTTCGGAGACACGTGCACGGAGGTCTGCTGTGATCACTCCCGGTTCGATCACTGCCAGTCGATTGGCTACGTCGATCTCACGGATGGTGTTCATCCGATGCAGACTCAGCACTACCGATCCCGCAGTGGCGTTCGCTGCCCCGCTCAGGCCGCTTCCTGCTCCACGTGGGACCACTGCGACACGGTGTCGATGCGCGGCGGCCATGCACACCGAGACTTCGGCGGTGGTACGCGGAACCAGAACGGCGAAGGGCATTCCGCCGTCGGTGAACTTGGATTGATCACGGGCGTACGCCGCGACGATGTCCGGGTCGTCGACGACGATGTCCGCGGGCAACGTGTCGATCATCGACTGCACGAGCATGGTCACAGAACCCTCATCGCCAATCCACCGTCGACGGGCAAGCACACCCCGTTGATGTACGCCGCATCGTCCGATGCGAGGAACGCCGCAGCGTTCGCGACGTCCCACGGAGTTCCCATGCGTCCGGTGGGACTACTCGCGTGGCGCGCCGCCAACACCTCGGGATCGGTGACCAACTGACTCGACACGAGCGGGGTGTCGATCAGTCCCGGCACTACCGCGTTGACCCGGATGCCTTGCGCCGCGTACTGCAGCGCCAGCGCAACCGTCAACTGGTTCACCGCGCCCTTCGACGCACTGTAGCTCGGGTAGTCGAAACCGGTGTACCGCATGCCCGCGGTGGACGAGACGTTCACGACAGATCCGCTCCTGCGCGCGAGCATCGCGGGAAGCGTGTGTTTGCAGGTGAGGAAAACACCCGTCGCGTTCACCGCCATCGCCGTGTCCCAGCTGCCTCGGTCCATCTCGGTGATATCGCCGACGGCGGCCGCTCCGACGTTGTTGTGCAGCACATCCGGCGGCCCGAATCTGTCGGTGGCCAGCGCGACTGCCTCTTGGACCTGCTCTTCGTCGGTGACGTCAGCGACCAAGGCGACCGCGATTCCGCCCTCGCCGACGATCTCCTCGGCTGTCAGCTCGGCCTCGTCGCCATTGCGATCGATCGCCGCCACCAGGGCCCCTTCGCGCGCGTAGGTCAGCGCGGCGGCGCGACCGTTGCTGACCGCGGCACCACTGGATCCTGCGCCGAACACCAGCGCGATCTTGCCTTCCAACCGCCCGCTCACAAGAGCTCTTCCAACAACAGCTCGAACGTCACGGCGACAAGATTTCCGTCCTCGACAAGCTCGCCCATGTGAACCTTCCCGTAGCGGTCGACGACGAAGGTGGGGAGGTGAACCTCCACGAGCCGGCCACCCTCACAGACGACATGACCCGACATCGTCACCTCGGTGGCCGGGCCGGGCGCCACGGCGATGTCGTCATCGCGCCGCAGGGTCGCACCGACCAGACTTCCGAGGCTGCCGCGGACCGATGCACGGCGGAACCCGTTTCGAGACATCACTTCTCGTACAGCATCGTGAATCTCGACTCCCGGGCGGACGCGGGTCATCACCGCTCGCGCCGACCCGGTACTCGAACCGTCACCAGCTGACGGCGTGAACACCGGCATGAGTGTTTCGTCGTCTTGCTTGCTGCGTAGCTCGCAGGAGGCGAATCCGCGTATCACCACCTCGACAGGAGTCGCACCTACAACCGTGTCCGGCCACAAGTGGCCACCTCGCAGCGAACCGTGAGCGTCGTACCAGGCGGCGTGGCAGTGCATGAAACGCTCGCCCTCGCGGCGACCGACGGTTGCGCTTCCTGCGACGATGGTGGCAGGCGCAGTCGCCTCGATCGTGTCGCTGTACCACGCCGCGCGAGAGCCGTCGGTACACAGAGCAGGGACGCAGTAGGACACCCGTGCGAGCGGTCCACCGAGTATCTCCACCTGCGCAGAATCGACACCGAGCTCGGCCAGTTCGCCGTCGATGGCGTCGACGAGCCTGCTTCCCGGCGGAAGCGATGCCCGCTTCACGAGTACTGCGCTGGACACGGATTCGAGCCGGTGGTCGGCAACGGGACCTGGGTGGACCAGGGGTACAAGGACAGTCGAGGTGGTCACGACGCGCTCACCAACGTCTGCGCGTACGGCCCCCACCCCTGCGCGGCGAGCTCGTCTCGAATGGTGCGCTTGACGATCTTGCCGTAACCCGACTTCGGGAGAGAATCACGGAACAAGATGTGGCGTGGGAGTTTGTACCGGGCCATACGCTCGCCGAGCCAGTCGGAGAGCTGCTCGGCGGTGAGATCTGCACCCTCTCGCAGCACACAGATCGCGACGCCGACTTCACCCCATTTGGGGTCCGGCACACCGAGGACTGCAACTTCGTCGACCGCGTCGTGCGTCAGGATCTTCTCCTCGATATCCCGCGGATGGATGTTGGAACCGCCCGAGATGTACATGTCGGAGGATCGGCCGGTGACGTACACGAAACCGTCTTCGTCGACGACACCCAGATCGCCTGTGCGGAACCATCCGTCGCGGAACGCCTCTGCGTTCGCCTTGTCGTTGTCGAGGTAGCCGGCGAACACTGCGGGCCCGGCGACGCACAGCTCGCCGATTTCTCCTGGCCCAAGTTCTGAGCCCGTGTCGTCCTGCACACTCACCAGCATCCCCGTCCGTGGATAGCCGCACGTTCCTGCCGAAAGCCCCTCCGGCACTGGGCGACCGTGTTCGGCACTGGGCAGTACGGTGATGTTCCCCGTCACCTCGGCGAGCCCGTAGTACTGCACGAGAACCTCTCCCAGGGTCTCCCGAGCTTTCTTCTGATCGGGTGCGTACATCGGCGCGCCCGCGTAGATGACGTGTCGCAACGACGAGTGATCGTGCTGGTGCACCGACGGATGATCGACGAGCACCTTCAGGATCGTCGGCACGGTGAACATGTTGGTCACTCGTTCGGACTCGACGAGGCCCCACACCTCCGCGGGCACGAGACTCCCCGACGGAGGTAGCACCGTCGCCGCACCGCGGGCCACCTGCGGCAGCATGTGTACACCCGCACCGTGGGAGAGCGGTGCCACGACCAGGGAGACGCAGTGACGATCTGTGGTGGGCATCAAGTCGGCCAGATGATTGTTGACGACGAAGCCCAGCTGATCATGCGTGAGGATCGCGGCCTTCGGTGTCCCGCTGGTACCCGAAGTGAAGAAGTACCAAGCCGGTTCGCCCTCGTAGGTTGCCACTGGCGCGGCTGGCGTCGATTCGTCGACGGCTGCAACCGCATCGGCGTCGCTACCCTCGATCCACAACACACCCGCGCTCAGCCCACCACACGCACGCACGGCGTCGACATGTGATGCTGTCGAGCTGTGGGCGACGATTGCACTGGGACGACAGACCCCGGCGATGACCGCGACATCGTCGTCGTGTAGGCGCGAATTGACCGGCGCGAGAACAGCTCCGATTCGCCACGTCGCATACATCGCTTGGACGAACTCGGGATGGTTCGGGCTGTCGAGCATGACGACGTCGCCCTTGCCGACGCCTCGGCGCTCCAGTTCAGCGGCCAATGAGTCGACACGCCGGTCCAGGTCGTGCCACGTCCAGCGGACGTCTCCGTGGACAAGGGCGATGCCGTCCGGCAACCGTCGCGCGGTCTGACGGAGGACTTCGGCCAGGTTCGCTGCTCTACGTAGGGATCTCATCCGACCGTCTCCAATACTGTTGCGTAGTTGGCGACGGCTGCGCCGCCCATGTTGAAGACCGCTGCGCGCTGCGGTGACGGCAACTGCATGTCGCCTGCTTCTCCGACCAATTGCATCGCTGCCATGACGTGCTGCGACACGCCGGTGGCGCCGAGCGGGTGGCCTTTCGCCTTCAGCCCGCCGGATCGATTGACCGGCAGTATCCCGTCGCGTTCGGTACGGCCCTCGGCCAACACCTCGGCGCCCTTGCCCGGTGCAGCTAACCCGAACGCCTCGTATTGGAGAAGCTCGGCGATGGTGAAGCAGTCGTGCGTCTCCAACAGATCCAGGTCGTCGAGAGTGACACCCGCGTCGAGCAGTGCACCGCGAAACGCCCGCGCCGCGCCGTCGAATGCCAGCGCATCCGCTCGCCGGGCAATGGCCAGATGATCGTTGGCATGCGCACGGCCGATGATGCGCACCGACCGCCGGGCAGCGGAAGCCACCTCTGGCAGTGCCACGATCATTGCCGCTGCGCCGTCGCTGACGAGCGAGCAGTCGGTGCGTCGTAGTCGTCCGACCACGGCTGGGTTCTTGGTCGACTCGGTGGAGCAGAACTCGTATCCCAGGTCGCGTCGCAGGTGCGCATACGGGTTGTCGACGCCGTTGCGGTGGTTCTTGGCCGCGATCCGCGCCATTGCATCACGCGGATCGTCGTAGCGGTCGGCGTACTGGTCGGCCAGGCCCGCGAACACTCCGGCGAAGCTGCCCGCTTGCTCCTCGGTGGCCCGGTGCGAACCGGACAGCAGGATGTCGTTGACGGCGTCGTTCGCGGTGGCGGTCATCTTCTCCGCGCCGACGACGAGTGCCACCCGTCCGCGACCGGCCTGGAGGCTGTCGAGTGCCGTGTACAGCGCCGAAGACCCCGTTGCACAAGCATTTTCGACATGTGTGGACGGCACGAGAGCGAGACGGGGTTGGCCTGCCCCGACCAGTGCTCCTTCGAATCCCTGACGCGAGAAGCCGTTGTTGAAGACTCCGACCGTGACGATGTCCACATCCGCGTCGTCGAGACCGGCGTCCTGGATGGCGGCTAGGGACACCTCGGCGATCAGCGATTCGACGTCCGGACTTTCACTCTTTCCGAAGCGCGTATGCGCCCAACCGATGATGTGCGGTGCAGTCACGGTGGAACCTCTCGTTGCGGTGCGTACGGAGCGTGAGGCAGGTCACGTCCTCGATGCCTGTCATGTTCGTCGCGAATCGGAGCCAGGTGCACCGCCGCCGGACGAGAGGCCGAGCACCGAATTCCTCCCGTTGTCGAATTTCGCCGTTTCTACAGCGGGAGGAAACGGCGCCCCGATTCCTCACTCCGCGCTCGATGCCCCGTGATCGGCGTCACGCCCACACTGAGCCCACACCGATTCACGACGAGGGGTATGACGTGCGCGCAGTGCTCAAGACCGAACCTGCACCAGGCTTCGACCTGGTGACCGACCACCCCGAGCCCGAACTCGGCCGAGGGCAGGTACGGATCGAGGTGGGGGCGGTATCGGTATGCGGTACCGACCGAGAAACATTCGACTACGGTCCAGCCGTCAGAGATCTCGGTCTTCGTCTACCCGTCGTCACCGGTCACGAATGCGCAGGCACCGTCGTCGAGGTTGCTCCCGATGTCCAACGTTTCAGGGTCGGCGACCGAGTGGCCGTCGAAACTCACGTCGCGTGTTTGGAGTGCTTCCAGTGTGTTCGCGGAAACGCGCACAACTGCCTCCGCATGGACCTTCTGGGTCTGACGATCGACGGTGCGTTCGCTGAACAGGTCGTGCTGCCCGCGTCGACCTGCTTTCGTCTACCGGACGAGCTGAGCCTCGAAGCGGCGGCACTTCTCGAGCCCGCGGGCAGTGCCATGCATGCCGTCCAACGCAGTGGGATGAGCCTCGACGGCGCGCACGTACTGGTCAGCGGAGCCGGGCCGATCGGGCTCGCCGCACTTCAGATCGCGCGAGCGAAGGGCGCCGAGGTGTTGGTGGTCGAGCCCAATCCTCACCGCGGTGCGATGGCCGAGTCCTTGGGCGCAACACTCGTGAACTCGGGCGAAGGTCTCGTCGATCGGGTGCGGGATCTGACCGGGGCGGCAGGGGGCGTCGACCTCGTCCTCGAGTGCTCAGGAGCAATGCCTGCCTTGGAGACCGCACTGGAGGTGACTCGTCGAGAAGGCACCGTGATGAGCATCGGGTTGACGAACCGGGCGCTGGAGGTCAGCGCCACTCGCCATCTCATCAGCCGCGGCCTCACTCTCAAAGGCAGTTTCGGGCGCCGTATCTGGGATTCCTGGACCGAGCTGACCGCTTTGGTCGCCTCTGGCGGAGTCGATCTGGACTCGCTGATCTCGCACCGCCTGGAACTCGAAGAGGTGGACACCGCAATCGAATTGCTCACTGGCAACGCGTGCAAGGTGGTTCTCTATCCGCAAGGTGTACCGGCACACCGCCACTTGTCAGAAGGAGCACTCAGCGCGCGGTGAGCGCCGGGAACGGGTCGATTCCCTCGGCTCGCATCAAGTCCGCCACCCGCAACCCGAGGTGTAGGTGCAACCTGACCGTTCCGTCGTCCAAGTCGACACCGACTGCCTCGCGGATCCGGTCGAGACGGTAGTACAACGTCGTGCGGTGGATGAACAGCGCCTCCGCCGCACCCGGACCGGACCCCGCATGATCGAGAAACGCGCGCAGCGTCTCGATCAGCCGGCCCGAGCGATCGACTTCTGCGAGACGGCGCAGCTCGTCCGGTACAGCTGTGATGTCGAGTTCGGGGAACGGAATCCTCGCGAGCACTCCCAGGACCCCTGCACGTTCCCATGCAACGACGTGATCGTCACCGATGCGGCGCGCGACCGTCGCCGCCAGTCCGGCCTGACGCGCCGAAATCCAGGCTTCGGACAGTCCTGAAGCGGGAGCCCCGACCCCAGCGTGGACTGTCGCCCCCTTGCCCGCCACGTCCCCGGCGTCGCGCGCCATCGTCCTGGTCTCGGCGAGAACGGTCTCCAGATCTCGCGCGGCCGTCGAGAGGTACACCAAGTAACCGACCTCACCGACAACGCTGTGCAGCGCGTCACCACGGCTTCGAGAACGCGCGGCTACCAGGGCGTGACGAAGGGCGATCGCCGTCAGCTCGGCATCTTTGACGTTGCGTAGCGAAATTGCGACGACCCGCACAGACCCGGCCGCGACGGTCGATTCGGCGAGTGCCGCATCCCTGGCTGCCTCGTCCGTTCCGAGCAGATCAGCAACGAGAGCTTCCGAGCGCGCCGAGTCCTCGGGCGTGCGATCACCGACCATCAGCGGTGCGATTTCAGCAGCCACCTCAGCAATGCGCCCGAGGTCCTCGTCGGTGATGGTGCTGCCGGCGTCCATCACCAGAATCATTCCGAGCATCTCACCCCGCCAGCGAATCGGAACTCCCACACGGGCGTGCAGACCGAGCGCCTCCGACCCTGGGACGTGGCCTGGCCGAGTCCACTGGGCAATCCCGCTGGACAGTAGAAACCCGATGGCCTCGCTCCCGGCGTCCCGATTGAGCATCGCGCGGATTCGGACCGGGTCCTCGTCGCCGAAGTGGCGGCTCGCGAACAGCATCCGGACTTCCGGGTCGTTCACCACGACCGACCTGCCGAGCTCGTCGGCGAACCGGTCGACGACTGCTTGAACGGCGTCTCGCGACATGGGCAAAGCGTAGCCCTCACGACTTCGTCGAACCCCGAGTGCCAGGGTTCGACAAATAGAGGAAACTGATCCCTCGAGCTTCGTCACGCAACGGTCGTGACACAGGTCACTATGGGAGCAAGGTGTGTGAGCCCGCCACAATTCGACGGGCTTCGTAGAACGAGACTGGAGCGATGCAATGGCGTCACGCACCCACCTACCCGACGAGTCGGTGCCGGAGAATCAGATGGCCAACCGCGTCATGCGCAAGGTTGCGCTGCGGCTGATCCCGTTCCTCGGACTCGCGTACTTCCTCAACTACATCGACCGTACGAACATCTCGTTCGCGAAGCTGACGATGAGCGAGGACCTCGGCCTTACCGAGACGATGTACGGCTTGGCCAGCGGTCTTTTCTTCGTCGGCTACATACTCCTCGAGGTTCCGAGCAACTTGGCACTGCACAAGTTCGGCGCCAGGCGTTGGATCGCTCGCATCCTCGTCTCGTGGGGTCTGATCGCGGCCCTCATGGCGTTCGTTCCCAATGCGACCTGGCTCAACATCGCTCGCGTCGCCCTCGGTATCGCCGAGGCCGGCTTCTTCCCCGGCATCATGCTCTACCTGACGTTCTGGTTCCCGCGTGCAGTTCGAGTTCGACTGGTCGGTGTGTTCATGGTCGCCCTGCCGCTGTCGAGCGCGCTCGGCGCTCCGATTTCCGGCGCGATCATCCAGTACTGGCACGGTCTGTTCGGACTGGAGGGTTGGCGGGTGATGTTCCTCGTCGAGGGAATCCCGACGGTGCTGCTCGGCATCGCCGCGTGGTTCTACCTCACCGATCGCCCGCGGGACGCCAAATGGTTGACCGCGGACGAGCGCAACTGGCTGGACCGCCGTATCGAGACGGAACAGTCGCAGACCGCAACCACCGGCCACGTCTCGGTACGCGAATCTCTGCGCAACTCGACAGTCTGGCTTCTCGGACTGACGTACTTCGGCATCGGCTACGGTCTGTTCGCCATCAGCTTCTTCCTGCCCACGATCGTGGCTGGATTCGCGCAGCAGTTCGACACGACGTTCTCCATCGCCGAGAACGGCTTGATCGTCGCCGTGCCGTTCCTGATTGCCTCGGTATCGATGATTCTGTGGACTCGTCGCTCCGACCGTCTGCGCGAACGTATGTGGCACCTCATCGCACCGACCGCGCTTGCGACAGTCAGCGTTCCGGTAGCCATGTACATGAATTCGCCGTTCCTGACGATGGTCGTCATCACGATCACCGCTGTCGGTATCTTCTCTGCCCTCCCGATCTTCTGGTACCTGCCGACCACCTTCCTGACCGGCGCCGGAGCTGCCGCGGGCATCGCTCTGGTGAACACCATCGGCGCTTCCGCAGGGCTGGCCGCCCCGTACATGACCGGTTGGCTCCTCGACACGACCGGAAGTTCGAAGGCGGGACTGTGGGTCGTCGGCGGCTTCATGGCGATGTCCGTCGCCCTGCTGTTCGTCGTACGTAGGCGTCTGGTGGACAGCACGATGCAGAAGCACGACGAATCGGAGACGGCCGTCGTCTGATCCCGCGCCCCCATGAGTCGGCCGTCGCAGACGCTGTGACGGCCGGCTCTTTGTTCACACGTGCTCGGACACCAGAACTGCTGTGGTGTCGGCGTTCATGGCTTCGAAGATGTGGGGCGCGTCGCCGGGGTAGCTGATGTAGTCGCCCGGGTGGAGCTCGACGGGCTCGTCGGTGGGCCCCACGAGTGCTCGGCCGGCGGACAGGATCACGTGCTCGACGACGCCGGGTGAATGTGGGTCGGACCTTCGAGGCTCGCCGATCTGTGCGCTGACGAAATAGATGTCGCGGCGTGCGTTCGGTGGGCAGGAGGCGAGCAGCGTCGCTACGTAGTCGGCTGTGTCGGAGGAGAACTTCGGCCCGTCACCTGCTCGGATCAGCTGCACGCGTGGCTTCACCGGCTCGACCAGCCGAGCGAACGGGACGTTCAGTGCCACGCTCAGCGCCCACAGCGTTTCCACGCTGGGGTTGCCTGTTCCTGATTCGAGCTGGGACAAGGTCGACTTGGCTACTCCTGCGCGTCGGGCGAGCTCGGCCAGCGACAGTCCCATCCTCGTTCGTTCGCGGTGCAGTGACGCGGCGATAGCGGCGATCGGGGCGGACACAGTTGTTCACTCTATCGGTACAAGCGTCCATCTTGACGAACACCACACCTAGGGTTCATTATTCTGTCCATGCGTTCGATCTGGCGAACCCGCCGCGACATCGGTCTCGTCTGCCTCGCCGACGGCCTCGTCGGTGCGTCGTTCGGAGCCATCGCCGTCGGCGCAGGCCTTCCGATGTGGGTTCCCCTGGCGATGTCGGTACTGGTCTTCGCCGGTGCGGCCCAGTTCATCGTCGTCGGAGTGCTCGCAGCAGGGGGAAATCCGCTCGCCGCGATGGCCGGCGCACTACTGGTGAACGCGCGGCTGATCCCGCTCGGGTACTCCGTCGGAGATTCGTTGGGCGAAGTGTCCTGGCCTCGCAAGATCCTGGGGGCGCACCTCGTGACCGACGAAAGCGTGGCGTTCGCGGCCGCCGAGCCCGACCCCCAGCGTCGACGATCCACGTTCTGGTTGTGCGGCGTCGGCCTGTTCGTCGCGTGGAATATCGGCGTGCTGGGTGGGGCATTTCTCGGTGGCAGGATCACCGACACCGCTGCTCTCGGACTGGACGCAGCGTTTCCGGCGGTGCTCATCGCGCTCGTTGCTCCAGCACTCCGCGATCCACTCACGAGGAACACCGCTCTGCTCGGCGCGGTGATCGCCGTAGCCGCGGCGTTGATTCTGCCGCCGGGCCTGCCGGTGTTGCTCGCGCTGGCAGCGGTGGTGCCCGCGTTCGTCGCAACGAAGGCAACGGCATGAATTACGTGCTTCCCATGGTCGGGCTCGCGGCGGGAACCCTGGCGTTTCGGCTCGTCGGACCGTACCTCCGCAGCCGAACGACGATCTCGCCCCGCGTCGAGCGACTGGTGTCCATCGCGGTGGCCGTCATCTTCGTGGCGTTGATCGCGACGTCCGCACTGATCGTGGACTACGGGTTCGCCGGGTTCGCCTGCCCGGCCGGAGTGCTTGTCGCCGCGGTCCTTGCTTGGCGCACAGCATCGTTCGTGACGATCGTCGTGGCTGCTGCCGCGACGACAGCAACGCTCCGATGGTTCGGAGTTGCGTGATAATGGGCGCCATGAATCCCACCCCCACCGGCCTCCTCCGCGCCACCGCATCGGGCGTCGACGTGGAGATCATCCGCGAGATCACGTCCAGTCTCGACGACGTGTGGAGCAGCGCCACCGTTTCCGATCGGACGGCCCTGTGGTTCGGACCGTGGGAGCGGCTCGCGGACAATCGAATCCGCGTCCAGATGGTGTTCGAAGACGGCGAGCCGTGGATGGAGATGAACATCGACGCCTGCGAGCCACCGCGGCGACTTGCGGTCTCCACCACCGACGGATGGACGCTCGAACTCGTGCTGACCGGGGATGGTCCGATCACCACCGTCACCCTGATTCACCATCGCGAGAGCACCGACGGAGTCGGTGAGATCGGGCCCGGCTGGGAGTACTACCTCGACCTGCTGATCGCATCACGGACAGGCGCCGAGCTACCGACATTCGAGGAGTACTACCCCGCCCAGAAGGGGTACTACGAGTCGCTCACTCCCCGGTAGCGCCGCGAGGCAGCGATGATCCTGGCGATGCCGTCGGCGACGCGTGCGATCTCGTCGGCGCCGACCTCCTCGCCGACGGCGTCCGCCCAGGCATGCTGATCGTCTCGCAACGTGGCCACCGTCTCGCGCCCGCGCTCGGTCGGCTGCAGCAGCTTCGCCCGTCGATGCCGGGGATTGTCGACGTATTCCGCCCATCCCTTGTCGACGAGGATGTCCGCGGTGCGTTGCACACTCTGGCGTGCCAACCCCAGGCCGACGCGACGGGCGATCTCGGCTACGGCGAGAGGTTCGTCGAGGGTCGCGCCCAATACCTGCCACCAGGCAGGCGTCAGACCTGCGGGTGCTGCGATGTCCTGTGCAGCAGCGAGGAATTCACCGTTCAGCTCGAAGGCGGGAAGCACGATGGACGTCAACGCATCACCGGCGGGAGTTCTGGTCATGCCCCGGCCAACTGCTCGTAGTACCTCTTCTCGCCGGTCGTGTAGAGCCCGTACCAGGCGTCGATGATGCTCTGCGGGAACAGTTCCAACGCTTCGAACACAGCCTTGGCGAACTCGAGCGGCGCCGTTCCCGGAGCAGTGATCAGAGTGCCGTCGGCGACGGTGCGCTCGTCGCGGTACCGATCGGTGCCGGTGTACTGCTGTGCTGCCGTGAGGAATTCCGGAGCATTGCTCGTGTGCGGCCGGGAGTTCAACACGCCGAACCGTGCGAGCCCCAGCGTCGCACCGCAGATGCCGCCGACGGTGACGCCGCGGTCCAGCAAGTCCACGGCCAGGCCCAGAACCTTGTCGTGTCCTTCACCCCACGTGGCACCGCCGGGAAGAATCAACGCCGCGACATCCGCCGTGTCGAGATCCGCGAGGTCACCGTCAGGCAGGATCCTGATTCCGCCGAGGCTGGTGACCTGTCGGCCACCGTCGGACAGGACCCGCAGGCGGTAGCGCTCGTCGCCCTGCTCGTTGGCCATGGCAATGCCGGCGACGAGATACGAATACTCCCAGTCCGCCATCGTGTCGGTCGCGTAGAGAACGATGTTCTTCGGCATGACTACCTCCGTGATCGACAGTGTCCTGTCAACCTACGGCCATGACAGGACACTGTCAACGGCGCCCGCGGGACGCCGTCTCCAGGTACACGCAACTACACACGGGCATACTGGAGTCATGGTCGTCCGCGCTCGCTGGCCCAAGAGCCTCCCGCTGCAGCCGCTTCCCTCCGAATCATGGGCAAAACAAGAGCCCACGTGGAAGGGTGCCAATCCCCAAGTCATCGAATCGGCGTTGAAGCGAGCCAAGACCCGGCCGTCGGGTAACTGGTTCGTCTTCGCCGCGAGCCGCGATGTCGGGACCAAGGAACCTTTCGGCAGGACAGTCGGCGGAATGGAGCTGGTGGCCTGGCGCGACGAGAACCGCGGCATTCACATCGCACCCGGATCCTGCCCGCACCTCGGTGCGCCGCTCGACAAGGCGAAGATCGAGTGCGACACCCTCATCTGCCTCTGGCACGGCATGCCACTCGGACCGAAGGGACGCCCCGGCTGGCGCCCCTTCCCTGCCTTCGACGACGGCATCCTCGTCTGGGTTCGCCTCGACGACCTCGGCGGTGAAGAACCCACGGATGCGCCCCTCGTACCCGTCCGGCCGCCCGCCGCCACGAGCGTCGACGCCGTGATCACCCTGACCGGCATCTGCGAGCCCGACGACGTCGTCGCCAACCGACTCGACCCGTGGCACGGTGCGTGGTTCCACCCGTACTCGTTCGCCCGCCTCCGCGTACTCGACGCCCCCACCGACATCGACGTCCCCGATGAGGACGACCGCTTCCTCGTCGACGTCACCTTCCGCGTCAGCCGCGGCGTCGGCGTCCCGGTGACAGCCGAATTCGTCTGCCCGGGCCCACGCACCATCGTCATGCGCATCGTCGACGGCGAGGGCGCCGGCAGCGTCGTCGAAACCCACGCGACCCCGATTGGCCCCGGCCCCGACGGCAAGCCCCGCACCGCCGTCATCGAAGCCACCGTCGCCAGTTCCGACCGCAAGGGCTTCCGGATTGCCCGACGCGTGGCGCCGTTGTTGCGTCCGCCGATGGGCTGGACAGCCGCCAGGCTGTGGAAAGACGACCTCGATTACGCAGAGCGTCGCTACATGCTCCGGTCGAAGGGGCTCTGACGAAAGACTGAACTACGACGAGGTCGGCGCCACGCGTTCCGGGATCTTGCCCGACGGCTATCACCACGTCCGTCGACGTGAACTGATCGGCTCGGGACGCACCGCCTTCGACGCTGCAGCTGACACGCTGATGACCTGGGAGATGCACCGGCAATCGTTGCCTCGGGTGCGGCCGTCTCGTGGTCGGGTGGAAGTCGGGTCGACGGTGTCGATGGTCACGGGGTTCAGGTGTGAGGTCGTCTACGTTGTGGACGAGCCCGACCGCATCGGCTTCGCCTACGGAACCTTGGGCGGCCACCCCGAATGCGGCGAAGAGTCTTTCCTGGTCGAGTTCGACGCCGGCGATGTCTACGTCGTGATCACAGCCTTCTCCCGGCCCGGGACCTGGTACGCGCAGCTGGCCGGTCCGGTGGGTCGTTGGGCGCAGCAGCGGATCACCGATCGCTACGTCGCGGCGCTTCGCCGTTGAGCGTCGCTCAGACGACGCGCGCGATTTTGTCGAAAACTCGGTATCGCCCGCGGGTCGGGACGGTCCAGATGTCGTGCCCGGCGAGGCCCCAGCTCTGCAGCAGGGTGTTGGCGGCGTGCAGACCGGTGGTTGCGGCGCGTTCCATGAGGGCGACCGGCAGGTCGATGCGGATTCCGTCGCCGGCCAGCACGAGTCCAGGTTCGGGCGTACGCACCGTCGGCCTCCGGGCGAAATCACCCAGGCCGAACAACGGACAGTCGTTGCGCCATTCCGACCGAGCCGCGATCACGGTGGCATCCCGGGTTTCCGGATAGATCTCGTGCATCCGCGCCATCAACTGTTCGCGCGTGACGTCCTCGGATTCGGTTGCTGCGTAGGCGTGCAACTCGACGACGGATCCGCCGGTGCGGGAGGCCCACTCCGCTGCTTCGTCCTCGAATCGTTCGAGGACGCTGATGTTGTCGATGGGCGGCATTCCACCGGTGCCGATGAACGGTGGACGGTCTGCGTCGACCGGCTTGTCGAGCCAGACTCGGTGTACGAGGAAGGGCGGAGTGTTCTGCAACGCTGCGACATCCTCGCGCCATTCGTCGGTGCCGAGTGAGCCGACGAGACTCTGCAGCCCCTTGATGTCGGCAGCCAGGACGACACCGTCGAACTTCTCGCCGTCGACGGAGAATCCGCGTTCGATCGACGACACCGACGTGCCCATCCGGAAACCGACTCCGAGCCCACGCAGGTACTCGCCCAACGGTTCCCACAGAGTCTGCGGGTACGGGCCGGTAGGCACGTCGAACACGAGCCCCTCGGACGAGCCGAGGAAGTACAGGTGGAACATCATCGCCAGCTCGGCGGCCGACATCTCCTCGGGATCGGCGAAGAAGCTCCGCGAGAACACTCCGAAGGCCAGGTGCCGTGCAGCCTCGGGGAAGTTGATGCGTCGCAGGAATTCTGCTGCCGGGACCTCGTCGAGCTGCTCGTACGTCCCGGGAACGCTCACGGTCATGAGCGGCAGCGCGGCAATACCGTTCAGCGCCTTGAGGTCCCGCCACCGGAACGTCGGACTCTTCCCGACGAAGGCGACGGCGTTCAGCCCCGGCGTCGACGGCAGGCCTTTGAATCCGTCGATTCGGCCGTCCGCGTCGATCAGCGGGTAGTCCTCGACGGCATGCAGGCGCTGCAGACCCGGATCGGTGCGCTTCAACACATTGCGGAGGTTGTAGTACTGCCGGAAGAACGCGTGGAAGCCTCTGCTCATGGTGGCCGTCGAACCGTCGTCCAACGTGGTGGACCATCCGCCGACGCGGCCGCCGAGGAAGTTCTCCTTCTCGAAGACCTCCACGGACACACCACGTTCCGCCAGAGCAGCTGCCGCCGACAGTCCGGCGATACCGCCGCCGACCACCGCGACGCGCGGAACCGACGCCAACGACGACGCCGACGCGTACCCCGGCGCCGCTGGATGCAGAACGCTCTTCTTGTCAATCACGTGGCCGCGCCCCCAGGAAGGTGTGCACGATGCCGTTCTGCCACCCCGTCATCGTTTCGGTGTCGAGCGAGGTGAACCCTGCGTGCTGCATGCGTCGAGCGAATTCCGAGACACCGTCGAAACTGGTGACACTGCGCCACAGGTGGCGGTAGAGCGTGAAGTCGCGGGTCGCGGCGTACCCGAGCGGGATGATGATGGCCCAGCAGACCAGCGTCCAGACGATCTTCGCGCGCAGCGACTCCTTGACCGAGTACTCGTGGAACGCAATGGACGATCCTGGCTTCAGCAGGGACAGCAACGACCCGAGAACGGCGTCCGGATCACCCACGTTCCGAACCAGATACGCCGCCAGAATCCCGTCGAAGGGCCCTTCGACGCCGTGGGAGGCAAGGTCCTCGACCCGCGAGTGAACAAATGTGACGTTCGATGGCCACTGCTTGCTCCGCGCCACCTCGAGCATCTCCGACGACGCATCGGCCGCGATGATCTCCGCATGAGGCGCGGCCTTCAGCAGCGCAGCTGTGGAAGCACCAGTGCCGCAGCCTATGTCGAGCAGACGCAGACCGGCGCCGAGCCCGGGAAGCCGCAGCCGCTCGGCCGACTTCGCGAGATGCGCGTGGTAACCGGGGTTGGCTCCGACGAGCCGGTCGTACGATTTCGCGTCCTGATCGAACGCGCTGGGTACCTGGTCACGGGGCAGACCCCGTCGGCCTACGCTCACCAGCCACCACCGTTGACGACCCGAGCAGACGGGCCTCCCTCGATCGAGACGATGTCGCCCTGATGCAGCTGCCGGCCGCGACGAAGATCCACCTCACCGTTGACGCTGACCACCCCGTCGGCGATGAAGCTCTTCGCTTCGGCGCCGGATTCGATCAGGTTCGCGAGCTTCAGGAATTGCCCGAGCCGAATCGACTCGTCTCTGATCGGTACGTCCACTGCATCAGCCATGCCCCCATCTTGACTCATGCGGGAGCGAAGCGCCGCAATCGCAGACTGTTGGTCACCACGAACACCGAAGAGAAGGCCATTGCCGCACCCGCAAGCATGGGGTTGAGCAGGCCCGCAGCCGCCAGCGGAATGGCCGCGACGTTGTACGCGAACGCCCAGAACAGGTTGCCCTTGATCGTCGCGAGAGTCTTTCGCGACAACCTGATGGCGTCGCCGACGGCTCGGAGGTCCCCGCGCACCAGCGTCAGGTCGCTTGCCTCGATGGCGACGTCGGTGCCGGTACCCAAGGACAGCCCCAGGTCGGCGGTGGCCAACGCGGCGGCGTCGTTGATGCCGTCACCGACCATCGCCACGACCCGGCCCTCGGACTGCAGCTGCGCGACGACGTCGACCTTTCCCTGCGGGAGCACTCCGGCGAAGACTTCCTCGATCCCGACGTCGGCCGCGATCTTCCTCGCGGCCGCCTCGTTGTCACCGGTCAGCATCACCGGGGTCAGTCCGAGTTCACGCAGTTCCGCGACCGCCTGCTTCGACGTGGGCTTCACCGAGTCGGCGACGACGAGCACTCCGCGCGCCTGTCCGTCCCACCCGACCGCGACAGCGGTGCGGCCGTCGCGTTCGGCGTCGGCGAAGGCCGCGGCAAGTTCCGCGGGAAGGGTCATGGACCACTCCGCCAGCAACGAGGCACGCCCCAGAACCACGGCCCGACCGTCGACGATTCCCGTCACGCCGAGGCCGGGCACGGCCGCGAAGTTCTCGACGTCCGGCACCGAGCCGCTGCGGCGGGCGGCGTCGGCGATGGCTTTGCCGATGGGATGCTCCGAGCCTGCCTCCAGAGCCCCGGCCACGAGAAGCAGCTCGTCGTTCTCGGGAGTCACCGAGAGCAAGGACATCTGGCCGGTGGTGACGGTGCCGGTCTTGTCGAGTACGACGGTGTCGATGCGTTTGGTGGACTCCAGGATTTCCGGTCCCTTGATCAAGATGCCCAGCTGTGCGGCGCGGCCGGTCCCGACCATCAGTGCCGTCGGCGTCGCGAGGCCGAGCGCGCACGGGCACGCGATGATCAGAACGGCGACGGTAGCCGTGAAGGCCGCGGCGACGGATCCGCCGGTGCCGAGCCAGAATCCGAGTGTGCCGGCGGCGATCGCGATGACGATCGGAACGAAGATTCCCGAGATCCGGTCGGCGAGCTTCTGCGCCTGCGCTTTCCCGGTCTGCGCGTCTTCGACGAGCTTGGCCATCTGGGCCAGCTGGGTGTCCGAGCCGACGCGGGTGGCCGTCACGACCAACCGGCCGCCGACGTTCACCGTCGCACCGACGACCGTGTCGCCCGGCGACACCTCCACCGGAACCGACTCACCGGTCACCATCGATGCGTCGACGGCGGAGGATCCGGATTCGACGGTTCCGTCCGTCGCGATCTTCTCGCCCGGCCGGACCACGAACGTGTCGCCCACCGCGAGATCGTCGATGGGAAACTGCTTCTCGACGCCGTCGCGCAGCACCGTCACGTCCTTGGCACCGAGATCGAGCAGGGCGCGCAACGCTGCACCTGCCCGGCGCTTGGACCGAGACTCGAAGTACCGGCCGGCCAGAATGAACGTGGTGACGCCTGCTGCGACCTCGAGATAGATGTTGGCCGAGCCGTCCATCCGGTCGATGGTGAGCTCGAACGGGTGCTTCATGCCGGGAACGCCCGCGGCGCCGAAGAACAGTGCGTACAGCGACCATCCCAGCGCAGCCAGCGTTCCCATGGACACGAGGGTGTCCATGGTCGATGTGCCGTGCCGCAGGTTCGTCCACGCGGACTTGTGGAAGGGATAGGCACCCCACACGACGACCGGTGCCGCCAGCGTCAGCGACAACCATTGCCAGTTGGTGAACTGCAGAGCCGGAATCATCGCCATCGCGATCACCGGCACCGACAGAACCGCCGAGACGATCAGACGCTGCTTCAGCGGATCCGTCTCGGGCGTGGAGTCCGGGTCGGCAGCGGGGAGTGTCGCGGTGTACCCCGCGGCCTCGACAGCGCCGATCAGATCCTCGACGGGCACGCCGTCGGACCGAACACGCGCTTTCTCGGTCGCGTAGTTCACCGTCGCGGTCACGCCGTCGAGCTTGTTGAGTTTTCGCTCGATTCTGTTGGCGCACGACGCGCACGTCATGCCGCCCAGAATCAACTCCGTCTCACTCATGGTCCACCTGCGCGTGTTCGTGACTCGTAGGTGCCTCACCGACAGGGCCGACCGCTCCGCCGATCAGGAATGCGGCAAAGAACACCAGTGTGATTCCGAGTACGAAGCCTGCCAGTTTGATCGTCGTGTTCACGCGAAGCACCTCTTTCGTCTCACCCGTTCTACCATACCCCCCTAGGGTATCGGGAGGTCTCGATCCGGTCACGGTGTAACGCGGGGTACCTCCGCGGCGACTTCCGTGTAGCCACCGCGTAGTGCAGCGGCGGTGTAATCGGTTCGGGGAACAACTGATTGGGAAGCCATGTCTCTACGCGTTTCGAATCGCAGACCTGCGAATCGTCGACGGCTCGTCACCAGCGCCGTTGCGTTCGTATCTCTGGGCGCCCTGGCCGTCGGTGCCGCCGTCCTCACCACCGACAAGCTGACGTCGTCGGACGCCGATGTCGAGCTCGCATCGACCGCCACCTGCTACGACATGGTCAGCATCGCCGTCGGTGGCCGAGGCGACTCGCCCGAGGCCGGCAAGACCAAGATGCTCGAAACCCCCACCGGAACGCGACTGCCCGCAGCGCTCGCCGGTGACTTCGAGAGCGACTGGATCGACCAGATGGTCGGCGCTCCCAACGGCCAGGTGAAGGACGGCTCCTACGCAGCCGTCTACATCGAGTACCCGGCCAACATGGCCACCTACGAATCCTCGGTCGAGACCGGCGTCGCGAACACCAAGACGGTCATGAACGCCATCGCCGCGTCGTGCCCCAAGACCCGCTTCGCCATCGTCGGCTACAGCGAAGGCGCCGACGTCACGCGTCGCGCAGCGATGGAGATCGGCAACCAGCAGGCCGACACCAACGGCAAGTTCGGCATTGTCGACCCGGGCAACGTGGTCGGTGTCGTCATTCTCGCCGATGCAGGCCGCAAGGACGGCGAGACCGCATTCCCCGGTTCCGCGTCGGGCACCAACCCCGACGGCTTCGACACCAAGTACCAGAACGGCTCCGGCCCCGCCGGCGCCGGCGCTCTACCGTCCACGCAGGGCAGCTTCGGTGTACTCGAGGGCCGCGTCGCCTCGTTCTGCTCGCAGGGCGACCTGACGTGCGCGATGCCCAAGAACACCTCGCTGCTGCACCTGGCCGCCAACGTCGGACGCCAACTCGACGTCGATGCCATCCAGCGCGACAACACCCTGACCCCCGCCACCGGCGCCGACCTCGCCATGGTCCTCGGCAAGATCGCCGTCGCCGCCTTCGCCGACATCACCAGCCAGGACAACTGGCTCGCCGGCGACGAGACATTCCTCGACGTGCTCATCAAGGTCTCCGAGCCCGGCTACAAGCCGGCCGACCCGACCACCAAGGTCGCCGCGAAGCCCGAAACGGACGAGAACGGCGAACCGCTGCCCGCCGAGAGCGCAGTCAACCTCGCCTACCTGCCGTCGAAGATCGCCAAGGAAATCATCGGCTTCATCGGATCCAACACCGACACCATCCCCGTCGCGATGAACGATCCGTACGGTCAGACCCTCGGACCGGGCTCGGGACACCACTTCGACTACTGGCGTGACGCCGACAACGCCAACGGCAAGCCGCTGACCTCGGCCGAATACGCAGCCGCATGGCTGACCCAGCTCGCCAAGGACGCCCAGGCCGGCAAGCCCATCAAGTCCAAGGAAGTTCAGGAGCAGGCCCGCCTGACCGTTCTGTCCGCCACCGCGACCCCCACCACGACCGCGCCGACGAGCACCTCCACAGCTGCTCCCGTCGTCGCCCCCTACGTCGCACCTGTGGTCCCGGAGGTTGGCGTTCCCGCCCCGATCGTCGACCCGGCCGCTCCCGTCGATCCGAACCTGACCGCAGTACCTCTCGTACCCGCTCCCGACGCCGCAGGCGCAGTCGTCGACGGCTCGGTCGTCACCACCCCACCCGCTGCCACCTCAGCAGCCCCGACCACCACAGCCGTCCCCACCACCACCGTCGTACCGGCTGGGTAGTCGTACTCCCTTTCCCATTCGGAGCGAAAGCGCCGTTCGGTCAGTCTGACTGACCGAACGGCGCTTTCGGTCTTCCAAGGGAACTGTCCGGGAAAGGTCCGGACCGATCAGGAATCGAGAAGTGTCCGACGCCGAGGCCTACTAGCGTCTTTCCACATGAACATCACCATTCATTCCTCGTTCCTTCCCCATGACGATGCCGATGCGGCGCTGGGGTTCTATCGCGATCTCCTCGGTTTCGAGGTGCGCCTGGATGTCGGGTACGACGGCATGCGCTGGCTCACCGTCGGGCCTGTCGGACAGCCGGACACGGCGATTGTCCTGACGCCACCTGCGGTCGATCCCGGTATCACCGACGACGAGAAGAAAACCATCCTGGAGATGATGGCGAAGGGCACATACGCGGGCCTGCAGTTGGCGACGCCCGACCTGGATGCCACGTTCGACGCGTTGCAGGCCGGGGGCGCCGACATCGTGCAGGAGCCCATCGATCAGCCGTACGGTCTTCGCGATTGCGCCGTCCGCGACCCTGCAGGGAATCTGCTGCGTATCCAACAGGCCCGCAGCTGACGAACATGCTTGAATTCGCATGATTGGATGCCAGTCCCCCCGAGAAACGGAGATGTCCTGATGGCCCGACGCGCCAGTTCGACGACCGAGGTCCACAAGGCCGACAGCCACGATCTGATCCGTGTGCAGGGCGCGAGGGTGAACAACCTCCGTGACATCAGCGTCGAGATCCCCAAGCGCCGGTTGACGGTGTTCACCGGCGTTTCGGGGTCCGGCAAGTCGTCGTTGGTGTTCTCCACGATCGCCGCGGAATCCCAGCGGATGATCAACGAGACGTACAGCGCGTTCGTGCAGGGGTTCATGCCGTCGCTCGCGCGGCCGGACGTCGACGTGCTCGACGGGTTGACCACCGCCATCATCGTCGACCAGCAGCGAATGGGTGCCAATCCGCACTCGACCGTCGGCACCGCCACCGATGCGAATGCGATGCTGCGAATCCTGTTCAGCCGCGTCGGAAAGCCCTACATCGGTTCGGCTCAGGCATTTTCGTTCAACGTCGCATCGGCGTCCGGGGCGGGCGCGGTGAAGGTCGAGAAGGGCGGGCGTCAGACCACCGAGAAGCGGACCTTCTCGATCACCGGCGGCATGTGCCTGCGCTGCGAGGGGCGCGGATCGGTCAGCGACATCGACCTGACCGCTCTGTACGACGACAGCAAGTCTCTCAACGAGTCCGCCATCACCATCCCCGGCTACAGCATGGACGGCTGGTACGGCCGGATCTTTCGCGGCAGTGGATACTTCGACCCGGACAAGCCGATTGCCAAGTACAACAAGAAGGAACTGAACGACCTTCTGTACCGCGAGCCGACGAAGATCAAGGTCGAGGGCATCAACATCACCTACCTCGGGCTGGTCCCGCAAATGCAGAAATCCATGCTGTCCAAGGACGTCGACGCGATGCAGCCGCACATTCGTGCCTTCGTCGAACGCGCCGTGACGTTCCAGACTTGTCCCGAATGCGACGGTACCCGCCTGAACGAGGGCGCTCGGTCCTCGAAGATCAAGGGAATCTCCATCGCCGACGCCTGTTCCATGCAGATCAGCGACCTCGCCGCCTGGGTCAGCGGTCTGAAGGAGCCGTCGGTGGCGCCGCTGCTCGAATCTCTGCGGGAAACGTTGGAGTCGTTCGTGCAGATCGGGCTGGGCTACCTGTCCCTGGAACGGCCCGCCGGAACCCTGTCCGGCGGCGAGGCCCAGCGCACCAAGATGATTCGCCATCTCGGATCGTCGCTCACCGACGTCACCTACGTGTTCGACGAACCGACGACAGGCCTACACCCCCACGACATCGAGAACATGAACCAGCTCCTTCTGCAGTTGCGAGACAAGGGGAACACGGTTCTGGTCGTCGAGCACAAGCCGGAAACCATCGTCATCGCGGACCACATCGTCGACATCGGCCCCGGCGCCGGGACCAACGGCGGTCAGATCTGCTTCGAGGGGTCCGTCGACGACCTCCGCACGAGCGACACCGTCACCGGCCACCACTTCGACGACCGTGCGGCGGTGAAAGATTCGGTACGCGAGTACTCCGAGGTCATCGAGATCCGCGGTGCGGACTCGCACAACTTGCAGAGCGTCGACGTCGACGTGCCCCTGGGCATCCTCGTCGTCGTGACCGGCGTAGCCGGCTCCGGCAAGAGTTCACTGATACACGGCTCGCTCGGCGAACTCGACGACGTCGTCGCGGTCGACCAAGGTGCCATCCGCGGGTCCCGTCGTAGCAATCCTGCGACGTACACCGGCCTGCTCGAGCCGATCCGCAAAGCGTTCGCGAAGGAGAACGGCGTCAAACCTGCTCTGTTCTCGGCCAATTCGGAGGGTGCGTGCCAGGTCTGCAACGGTAACGGCGTCATCTACTCGGATCTCGCGATGATGGCGGGCGTCGCCACGATGTGCGAGGAGTGCGAAGGAAAGCGGTTCCAGGCGTCGGTGCTCGAATATCACCTCGGCGGTAAGAACATCAGCGAAGTGCTCGCCATGTCCGTGGCGCAGGCCGAGGACTTCTTCGGCAACGAGGTGAAACTGCTTGCTGCTCACAAGATTCTGGTCCGGCTCGCCGACGTCGGCCTGGGCTACATCAAGCTCGGCCAGCCCCTGACGACCCTGTCCGGCGGTGAACGCCAACGCCTCAAGCTGGCCGTCCACATGGCCGACAAGGGCGGAATCTACGTCCTCGACGAGCCGACCACGGGACTACACCTCGCCGACGTCGAGCAATTGCTCGGACTGCTCGATCGCCTGGTCGAGTCCGGTAAATCCGTCATCGTCATCGAACATCACCAGGCCGTGATGGCCCACGCCGACTGGATCATCGACCTCGGCCCCGGTGCAGGCCACGACGGCGGCCGCGTCGTGTTCGAGGGAACGCCTGCTGATCTCGTCGCCGACGGTTCGACGCTCACCGGGCAGCACCTGGCTGCCTACGTGGGGAGCTGACGGCACGCCCGGTTTCGGGGCAGAATCGAGCGCATGACGACACTGTTGTTCGTACACGGCGCCGGTGGTTTCCTGGAGGACAGATCGATGGCCGACGCCCTTGCGGGGGCGTCGGGTGTCGACGTGGACATGCCCGAGTTCTCCGACGAGGACATGTCTTTCGAAGCATGGGCGCGTCCACTGCGAGCTCGATTGGAATCGCTGGACCCGTCCGACATCCTCGTGGCGCACTCGTTCGGTGCGTCCGTATTACTACGCGTCCTCGCGAAGCGGGAGTGGGGCTTCCGTGAGCCGGCCACCCTTCTGGCCATGCCGGATTGGGGGGTCGGCGGGTGGGACGTTCCCGAATACGCGTTCGACGGACCCGAGCCCACTACCTCTCTGGCGCTTCATCATTGCCGCGACGACGAGGTGGTCCCGTTCGAGCACCTGGCGTCGAACGCGGCGTTGTTGCCGTCCGCTCGCATCGTGGAGCACCCGTCGGGCGGTCACCAGTTCCACGGAGCGGGTAGGTCGACGATGTAGTTCGAACATATGTTCAACAATTTGTGGTTTTCGGGTTATGGTGGAGTCATGCTTTTGGGGGAGAGCGTCGACGATGTAGCCGGGGACCTTCGGGTCGACACTGCGCGTGGTGTGTTGCCGATCGAGGACCCTGCGTTGCGTGCTGCGGTGGAGGAGATGGAGTCCGCGTGGGGTGCGGTTGCGGAGGCGTCGTTGGATGGTCGGGTTGTCGGTGATGCGGATCGGCGTGCGGTGTTGGTGCGGATGGAGTCGGTGTCGCGGGCGATGTACGGGACGTCGCACACATGGTTGACGGAGTTGGTGGACGGTGACGGGTTGGCGGTGCTGCCGGAGCGGTCGAATCCGTCGCGGTTGGCGTGTTTGTTGCGGATCGATTCCGCAGTCGCGGGTAGACGCATCAAGATCGCGGGGAAATTGGCGCGGCGGCGGTCGTTGACCGGGGAGCAGCTCGATGCGTTGTTGCCGGTGACTGCGCGAGCGCAGTGCGAGGGTCATCTCGATGCTGCGCATGTGCGGGTGATCGAGAAGTTCTTCGACACCCTGCCCGCCGGGATCGATCACGAGTCGTTGGTGCAGTCGGAGATCTTGTTGGTGGACTTGGCGAAACAGGTCTCGCCGGAGCAGTTGACGGTCGCGGCGCACCGGTTGACGGCGTTGTTGGATCCGGATGGGGAACTGCGGGACAAGAAGGACATCGCGAGGAAATGCTTTGTTCGGCTTGGGCCGCAGGAGGTCGACGGGACCTCGAAGATGGCCGGTGTCATCGACGCTGAGTTCCGTGCCTATCTGGAGCCGGTTCTCGCCAAACTCGCCCGCAAGGGAGTGCTGAACCCCGACGAACCCAAACCCGTCCACGACACCGACCTGAGCACCGCCTACCCCGGCACCACCCCCGACAGCACCGACAGCGCCGACAGCGCCGACGGTGATGGGCAGAACGAACCGAACCCGGACGGTGACGGCGCGGACGAGCAGGATTGCGACGCCACGAGTTTCGGTACGGCGGGATCAGGTGATCCTGGGGCGGGTACTGCTGCTGCCAGGTCGGGTACGGCTTCTGCTGGGTCGGGTACTGCTTCTACGGGGTCGCCGGGTCCGCTGACGCTGTTCGATCCCGAGGAGACTGCTGCTCGCGCGGAGTTGGAGGCACGCGCCGGCCGGGACCTGCGCACCCAGGGCCAACGCAACCACGATGCCGTCAAAGCGGTGTTCCGTCAGACCCTCGCAGCCGGCACCCTCGGAACTCATCGCGGACTTCCGGTCACCACGGTGATTTCGATGTCCGCCTCCGATCTGGCCACCGCGTCCGGGCATGCCGTCACCGGCACCGGATCGCTGGTCTCGATTCGCGATGCCATCCGCATGGCCGCCCACGCCCACCATTACCTCGCGGTCTTCGACGACGACGGACGCGCCCTCTACCTCGGGCGCGGGAAACGGCTCGCCTCGGCCGATCAACGGATCGTCCTCATCGCACGCGACCGCGGCTGCAGTTTCCCCAATTGCACGCGCCCCGCCACCTGGAGCCAGGTCCACCACATCGACGAATGGGCCGATGGCGGCAACACCGACATCGACGACCTGACCTTCGGGTGCGACTGCCACCACCCCCTCGTCGGCGACGGACCGAATCAATGGGCGACCACCACCACCGGACCCGATCATCCCCAACCCGGCCGCACCGCCTGGCATCCACCAGAATCCGTCGACCCCCGACGCACAGGGCTCGTCAACCACTACCACCACCCACAGGAATACCTCTACCCATCAGACGATCCCGACCCCGAGACCCGGACCGGATAGCCCCGGACCCCCGGGACCATCGAATCGAACACTCACCCGTGAGCGGCACAACCACCACCTGTGCCGCTCACACCCATGCCCGCAGCAACCCGTGCCTGAGCGCTGGGAGTGTCGCGCCACGACCATCGATCCCCGTGCGAATCCCCCCGCAGACAGATGGGTGTCCCCAATACGACGATGCCGCGTTACCATTCCGGGGATGGGGGAGATCGAGGATCCGAGGCAGCGTTTGGCGCGTCTGGTGATCGAACGTGTCACGGTCGAGGGTGGAGCTGGGGCTCGGCTGGATTCGTCGGCGTTCGCGGTGAGGTACGACGAGTCGTCGGTCCTTCCGCTCGATCACCTGTTCCACGACACGGCGGGAGCGTCGGATCTGGCGCTGGAGTCGCATGTCGCGCATTTCGTATCGACGAAGATGTCTTCGAACTTCTGGCCCGGTGACTGGCACGAGGCGCTGCCGAGGCTGCGTCCGGTGTTGAAACCGTCGACGTACACGTTGGGCGCACCGTCGGGTTTGCTGTTGTCGCGGCGCGTGTTCCCGTTGGTCGACGAGCTCGTGGCGGTGGACATGCCCTTCCACAGCTCGATCGTGTCGTGGGAGTCGATCGAGACATGGGGTGTGGATCCGTCGACGGTGTTCGCTGCGGCCCGGTCGAATCTGGCCACCGTCACCCGGTATGCCGACCCCACGAAGGGCCGCGCCACTCAACGGTTGGTCGACCGCGGCGGGCAGTACTACACGTCGTGGCTGTTGGATTCGGGGTGGCTCGAGTCGCACAGGTCGCGGTTCGGTTGTGCACCAGTGGCGTTCGTCCCCACGGTGGACACGCTCTACGTCGTGCCCAGCGACGACGATGACCTGCTGGCCAAGCATTTCCGTCTGGCCGAGGAGCAGTATCTGCACACGTCGCGGTTCCTGTCTCCGCAGGCGTACACCGTCGACGACTCGGGTGCTGTGGTGACGCTCGACGTCACGGCGCCGGACAATCCCGGCAGCGCACGGGCCCGTTGCGTGCACATCTCGAAAGAATATGCAGCACAGTCGGACTGGCTACAGCGTCAGTACGAGCTGGATCGTGTGCACTCCGAGATCGGCACGGTCACCGTCAAGTCGACTCCGTTCGGTCCCCGTACGGTCACCATCTGGGCCGACGAGGTGGACTGCACGTTGCCGGAGACCGACCTCGTGGCGTTCTGCCGCGAGGGCGTCGAGCCGTTCTTCGTCCAGTTCGCCGACGTGGCGTCCATCAGTGGTGTCCAACCGATGGCAGGCCTGGACCCGGCTCGCTATCGCGTTCCCGCCTGGCCACCGCCGGACATCGTCGAACGGCTGCGCGCGCACAGCATCCTGGTGTGACCTACGAGGATCGGTCGAGCGTGTACTCGTTGATGACCACCCCGGATCGATACGGCGTGCTGGCGACGAGATTCAAGTCCGCAACCGAATAGTCGCGGTCGGCGAAGAGCCGCTTGCCCGATCCCAGCAGAATCGGGTTGATCTTGAGGATGATCCGGTCGATCTCGTCGACGAGTGCGGACGCGAAGACCCCTCCACCGGCCAACCAGATGTCCGATCCGCTCTGCTGCTTCAGCTCCCGCGCAAGGGCAACCGGATCCTCGTCCGTCACGGTCACCTCCGGCACCGCATCGTCGGCGGTGTGGTTGCGAGAGAACACGTACTGCTTCAGATGCTCGTACGGTCCGCCGCGCCGGTGTGCACCCTCGGCCGCATAGGTTCCCCATCCCATCATCACCGTGTCGAACCTCGTCAGAGGCGGCGTCAGTCCGGTGGCGCGAAGGCCGAGCGTCGGGATCGTGTCGGTGTACTCGCGCAGGATCATGTCGATGTGATCGCCCGTCTGGGGGAAAGCATCGAACGTGTCGTCCGGGGCGGCGATGAAGCCGTCGAGGCTGGCGGCTACGTAATAGACCAGTTCACGCATGAGAATCTCCAATCACGACGGATGTAGTGGTTCGAATCAGAGAGTACGACACCTGTCGTGGTTGCGCTAGTCTTTTTCCATGGCACGCAATTCGCAACGCAGATCCGATCTCGCCGACGCCGGCATTTCGATCCTGGCCGCCGAAGGCGCACGCGGACTCACCCACCGTGCCATCGATGTGCAGGCAGGAGTACCGAAAGGCACCACGTCGAACTATTTCAAGACGCGCGAAGATGTCATCGCCGGATTGATCGAGCGCATCGGCGAACGGCTCGCCCCGGATCCCGACGTGCATGCCCCGCTCGCCGCCAAAGCTCCGAGCGCGGAACTGTTCGCTGAGTACACCCGCGACATCGTCGCGCGGCTCCTGACCAACCGAGAAGTGACGCTGGCGTTGTTCGAACTGCGACTCGAGGCGTCGAGACGGCCGGAGATCGGCGCCGTTCTCGGCACGTGGCAACGGTCGAACTTCCGCGGCGACGTCGAATTCAACCTTGCCGCGGGACTTCCCGGCGGCGCCAAGGAGATCGCGTTGTTCCACTACGCGATAGACGGTCTCCTGTTCGACCGACTGACCTACCCGATCGACCCGGAGACCTCGACCGACGACATCGTCGACGATTTGGTGAACGGCCTGCTCAGGTGAACTCGACTCCCTGCGCGAGAGGCAGCTCGTTGGAGTAGTTCACAGTGTTGGTTGCCCGTCGCATGTAGGACTTCCAGGCGTCCGAACCGGATTCGCGTCCGCCACCGGTTTCCTTCTCGCCGCCGAACGCGCCGCCGATCTCCGCTCCCGACGGTCCGATGTTGACGTTGGCGATGCCGCAGTCGGATCCGGCGGCGGACAGGAACCGCTCGGCCTCACGCAGATCCGTCGTGAAGATCGACGACGAAAGACCCTGTGGCACATCGTTGTGCAGCGCGATGGCCTCGTCGAGCGTCTCGTAGGTGAGAACGTACAGAATCGGCGCGAACGTCTCGTGACGCACGATGTCCGTCTGCGCAGGCATCGTCACCACCGTCGGCTGGACGTAGTAGGCGTACTCGCCGAAGATGTCGACGCGCGAACCGCCTGCCTTCACGACACCGCCAGCGCCGACGGCAGCGTCGAGCGCTTTCTGGAAGCCGGCGAAGGCCGGCGCGTCGATCAGCGGCCCGACGAGCGTGTCGGCGTCCAGGGGCGACCCGATGGCCAGCGATTCGTACGCCTTCGCAATCCGCCCGACCAGCTCGTCGGCGATGGAGGAATGCACGATCAGTCGTCGCAGAGACGTACACCGTTGCCCTGCAGTACCCGCCGCGGAGAACACGATCCCGCGGGTCGTCAGGTCCAGATCGGCGGACGGGGTCACGATGGCGGCGTTGTTGCCACCGAGTTCGAGCAGTACGCGTCCGAACCTCTCCGCGACGCGGGGCGCCACGGCTCGGCCCATGCGCGTGGACCCGGTCGCGGACAGGAGAGCCACGCGGGAATCGTCGACGAGCGCCTCACCGGCCACTCGGTCGCCGATGACCAACTGCGCAACGAGGGGATCGACGTCCGCGTTGGCGGCGGCACGCTCGAACAGCGCTTGAACAGCGAGCGCGGTCAGGGGCGTCTTCTCCGACGGCTTCCACACGACGGTGTCGCCGGCGACCAAGGCGAGGACGGTGTTCCACGACCAGACTGCGACAGGAAAGTTGAAGGCAGTGACGACTCCGACGACGCCGAGCGGATGCCACTGCTCCATCATGCGATGGCCCGGGCGCTCGGTTGCGATGGTGTTGCCGTAGAGCTGACGGGACAGCCCGACGCCGAAGTCGCAGATGTCGATCATCTCCTGGACCTCGCCCAGGCCCTCGGACAGAATCTTGCCCGCTTCGATGGAGACCAACTCGCCCAGATCGGCCTTGTACTCACGCAGTAATTCGCCGAGTTCGCGGATCAGTCCACCTCGAACCGGAGCGGGAACGGCGGACCACTCGGCGAACGAAGATTTCGCCACGGTGACGACGGCGTCGACATCCGCAGCGGTGGCCGCGGCGAGGGACGCGAGATTGCCCCCGGTGATCGGTGAACGTGCGACGACCGGCAGTTCCGACCTGGGCACGTCGAGGTCGGCGGTCACCCCCAGGCGTCCCAGGATTGCGCGGGTACGGACGCTCAGCTCGTCGTGCTTGACCGGGGAAGTCATCGCGAAAATCACCTTTCGTCGCCGTGGCAGCAACATTCAATCTAGCCGACGGGTCACAACGCCGTAAAATTTACGGTCGTAGCCGTTTCTTTACGGAATATTGTCGGGTACGTTGGCGATCATGACGCAGGTATTGCACACCCCACATGCCTCCGGTTCCTTCGACGCATCGGACGTTCACGACACGATCGGCCGCCACATGCTCGCCGACGGCTTCGCGATGGTGCTGGACCTGACGGCTTCCCGCGGATCCACCCTCGTCGACGCGCGGGACGGCACCGAGTACCTGGATCTGTTCACCTTCTTCGCATCCAATGCTCTCGGCATGAATCACGCCAGGCTGACAGGCGATGCGCAGTTCCGAGCCGATTTGCTCGAGGCCGCGATGAACAAGCCGAGCAACTCCGACATCTACTCGATCCCGATGGCTCGGTTTGTCGACACGTTCGCACGGGTGCTCGGCGATCCGCGGCTACCTCACCTGTTCTTCGTCGAAGGTGGTGCACTCGCCGTCGAGAACGCGCTGAAGGTCGCGTTCGACTGGAAGAGCCGCTGGAACGAAGCGCACGGGTTGGACGCCGGCCTGGGTACGCAGGTACTGCACCTCGAGCACGCATTCCACGGACGATCCGGCTACACGATGTCGCTGACGAACACCGACCCCAACAAGGTGTCCCGCTTCCCCAAGTTCGACTGGCCCCGCATCCCGTCGCCGTACATTCGGACCGGCGCGGACATGGACGCACTGGAGGACGACGCCCTGGCCGCGGCACGCCTCGCGTTCGAAGCCAACCCGCACGATATTGCCTGTGCCATCGTCGAACCCATTCAAGGCGAGGGCGGCGACAACCACTTCCGGCCACGGTTCCTGCAGAAGCTGCGGCAGCTGTGCCACGAACACGACGCGCTGTTCGTCGTCGACGAAGTGCAAACGGGCGCTGGAATGACGGGAACCGCCTGGGCTTTCCAGCAGCTCGGCGTCGTACCCGACGTGGTGGCCTTCGGGAAGAAGGTCCAGGTGTGCGGAGTCATGGCAGGCGGCCGCGTCGACGATGTCCCGAACAACGTCTTCGAGGTCTCGTCGCGCATCAACTCCACGTGGGGTGGCAATCTCACCGACATGGTGCGGGCTCGTCGCATTCTCGAAGTGATCGAATCCGAGAACCTGATCGAGCGCGCCGGTGCGCTCGGTGAACGCGTGCTGGGACGGATGCGGGACATCGCGTCGCGGCACGCCGTGGTGACCGAGGTACGCGGCCGCGGTCTGATGTGCGCCTTCACCCTCCCCGACGCCACCACCCGGGATCGTCTGATCGACGACCTCCGCGAGACCGAGCACGTCCTTGCTCTCGGATGTGGCGGAAGCTCGGTTCGGTTCCGGCCGGCACTGACGATCAGCGAAGCGGACCTGGACCGAGGACTCGACGCGGTGGAGCGGTGTGTGGCACGGCTTCAGGAACGCGGAAACTAGATGGGAGCGGTACTTTCAGCCGAGGTTCCGGTGGTCACGTAGCGGCCGACGGCCCAGGCTCGGTCGGCCGGGGGTACGACGGCGTCCACGATCCTGCCGTCCTGGTAGTAGCTCCGGTGGTCGATCAAGCCGGAGTCGACGGCATCCTGCCATGCAGCGGTCGGGCCTTCACCGAACCAGAGCCACGGGGTGATGTCGTCCATGACGACGACGGTGTCCGTGGTGCTGAACGCGCGCGCGTCCGCCAGGTCCGCACGCGCGCCGTCCAGCGAATGGTCACCGTCGACGAACACGACGTCGAAGCGCACGTCGGGATTCGTGCGGGCGTACTCGGTGACGGTGGAGTGCGAATCTCCCCGGATCAAGGTGTGTCGGCCCGGGAACAGTTCGTCGATGTGAGCTTTGGCGGCATCGCTGTACTCGTATTCGGCCAGATCGAACGACACGACCGTGACCGTCGGCGACGCGGACAGAAAGGCCCACGTCGAAAAGCCTGCGTTAAAGCCGATCTCGCAGATCAGCTCCACGCCGTCGTCGGCCGCCAATGAACTCAGATAGGCAAGCTCCGCCTCGTCGGCGCCGTACTCGAACGGCTGGCCTGCAGTGACGGTGCGTCTCACCATCGCCTCGAGCTCACTCAACCCCACGTGGACCTCCGTCTCGATTCGTTTCTCGCCACTTCACTACCCCCATCACCGCCAACCGAACCCCCCGCTCCACTCCTGAACACCTGGGTCATTCCGCCGGCTCCACTCCTGACGTCAGGGTGATCGAAACCGTTCGCATTCATCGGATCTACCTCTAGTCTGACCGGGTGACCGATCGTGCGGTACCTGCAGGCAGCGCTGCTGCGGGTGTTGTTGCAGGGTACGGCGCAGGCAGTATCGGCACCGGTGGGTTCGCTGCTCTTCCGGGCCTCGTGTTGGCGTACTACCTGACGGACACCCTCGGCGTGGCTGCCGGGCTCGCGTCGCTCGTCATCCTGATTCCGAAGATCTGGGATGTGCTGCTCGGCCCACTCGTCGGAGCGCTCAGCGATACACGCTCGGCGCGCACCGGATCTCGAACGCCGGAAATGGTTGTCGGCGCGCTGGCCATGCCCGTGCTGTTCGTGCTGACGTTCGCGCCTCCGATCGGCCCTGCTGCGCTGTGGGTGTTCGTGTTCTTCCTGCTCGCCGCAACGGCATACAGCTTCTTCCAAGTGCCGTACATTGCGCTGCCCACCGAGCTGTACACCGACGCGAAAGATCGGACCCGCCTCGTCACCGTGCGCATCGCGGTGCTCGCCGCCGCGATCCTTCTGGTCGGCGGAGGAGGACCCGCGGTTCGCGATGCTGCGGGCGGTGGCCCCACCGGATACCTCGTCATGGCGATCGCGGCGGCGACGGTCATGGGCGTCGGCATGCTGCTGACGGTGTGGGGCACGAGAGGGAAATCGGTGAGTCGGGCCGATCCGTCGGACGGGACGGTGTGGGCGCAGTACCGCGAAGGCCTCGGCGCAGTGCGTTCCACACGGTCGTTTCGGATCTTGCTGATCACCTTCGTCGTTCAGGCACTTGCGGTCGCAATCCTGCTCGCAGGTGTGCAGTATCTCGCCACCTACGTCCTGGGCGACGAAGCCGCGCTGACGCTGCTGTTCGCTGCCGTCGTCGGACCCGCTCTTCTGGTGATGCCGGTGTGGTATCGCTTCGGTCTGAAGTACAGCAGGACGGTCGGATTCGTTGCGGCGTCGATCCTCTTCGCGCTCGGCAGCGTGTCGTTCGTCATCGCGTTGTGGACGCCCGGCCCGTGGGTGTTCGCGTCGGCAGCCGCCTGCGGCATCGGATACGCAGGGATGCAGGCCTTTCCACTTTCCCTGCTGCCGGACACCATCGAGGACGACGCCGCCCGCTTCGGCCGATCACGAGCAGGCGCACTCAGCGGCGTGTGGACTGCCTGCGAGACAGGGGCGGGAGCCGTCGGTCCTGCGGTGTTCCTGCTGATCCTCGCCTCGGTCGGGTTCCGGTCCAGCACGACGGACGACATCGTGTCCCAACCGGATTCGGTGGTTCCCGGCATCGTCGTGGGATGCTCGATGGTTCCTGCCACGTTGGTGATACTGAGTGTCGTTCTGCTGAAGCAGTTTCGAATATCCGAGCCGAGCCGGCGTCGTGGCCGAATCGACGAAAGGACCACATGAGAGCGTCGAACATGAAGGCCGTGCTGGCGCGCCTGCGGGAGCTGCGCACCGCCGACGCACCTACCCACGGCGGCCGTGTCCTGTCCTACGTCTACGACAGTGGTGTCGCCGAACTCGACGAGCTCGCCGCTGCGGCCATGCGTGAGGTCCAATCCGTCAACGGCCTCGATCCGACGGTGTTTCCCTCGGTTGCCACGATCGAGCGGGAACTCGTCGATTTCGGGCGTTCGATCTTCCACGGAGGCGAGGACGTCGTCGGCAACGTCACGACCGGCGGCACCGAAAGCTGCATCCTGGCGGTCCTCGGAGCACGTGATGCGGCAGGTAAGCACGGCGGCTCCATCGTCCACCCGACGACGGCACATGCCGCCTTCCGCAAGGCCGCGCACCTACTCGGTGTGGAATCCATTGTCGTACCGGTCGATCCGGTCTCGGGCGTGCCGGATCCAGGACGCATCGCCGACGCCATCCGCGACGACACGATTCTCGTCGTCGCATCGGCTCCCAGTTACCCGTTCGCGACGATGGACCCCGTCGCGGACATCGCTGCCGTCGCGGCAACGCGCGGGGTGGCCGTTCACGTCGACGCCTGTATCGGCGGTCTGGCACTGCCCTGGTGGGGCGACGTGCCTGCCTGGGACTTCGGAGTGCCCGGCGTCACGAGCATCTCGGCGGACCTGCACAAGTACGGCTACTCCCCCAAAGGCGCATCGCTGTTGCTGGTGCGCGGCCGAGATCGCCACCGCCACCAGTACTTCGGACTCACGGACTGGCCAGGATATCCCGTCGTCAACCCGACGTTGCTCGGTTCCAGATCGGTCGGGGCGATGACGGCGGCATGGGCGATAGTCACCGCACTCGGCGTCGACGGATTCGCCGACCTCACCGACCGAATGCACGATTCCACAACGGCACTCGTCGCCGCGATCCGCGCCATCGACGGCCTACGCGTCGTCGGCGACCCCGTCGGGCCGCTGTTCGCAGTGGCCAAGGATTCCGCAGACGGGCCGCAGGCTGCCGTCGATCCGCATGTGTGGCTCGGCGCCGTCGGCAAGCGTGGTTTCTCGCTGCAGGCACAGCCGTCGTTGACGCAATCCGACGGAACGGTGCTGCCGCGCACCACTCATCTGACCGTCACACCCGCGACAGTGTCCGTGCAGGGCGAGTTGGTCGCAGCTCTCGTAGCTGCCGCCGACGACGTGCGTGGTCAGGCCGCAGCGGAGCCGCCGCCCGCACTGGCCGAGCTCGCCCGACTGTTCCGCGACGGCGTGCTCACCTCCGAACAGGCATCGGCACTGTCGTCCGACGAGGTGTACGGCGCACTCCAAGCGGCAGGCGTGACCGGGAGCGGGGACCTGGACATGGCGTCGGTACTTGCAGGCGTCGAACAGTTGCCCCGCGACGTGAGCGCCGCGATGCTGATCGAATTTCTGGCACGAGTGATCGAAAAGTAGGGGTGGACATGCGTATTCGGCTTGCACTGGCAGCGCGGTTGATAGTGGCAGCGGGACTTGTACTGGCAGCCGGTGCTGTACCGGCCCAGGCTGCACCGGACTTCTACGCCGAACCGGCGGAGATCCCCTCGGAACCGGGGACCGTTGTCGCTACCGAGCCGATCCCGTTCGTCGGGCAGACAGGTGCGCCCGCCCAGCGCGTGAAGTACACCTCCACCCTCGCCGACGGCACGCCCGTCGCGGTGACGGGCACGTACCTCGAACCGTCGGCCCCCTACCCGGCCGGCCCGACGCCGACCGTCGTCATCGGGCCGGGCACGCAGGGCCAAGGTGACCAGTGTGCGCCGTCGCGGCAATTCCCGACCGGCGGCCAATACGACCCGAAGACCGGGAGCACCTCCATCAACTACGAAGGCGCCTTCGCCGTCGCATTCTTGACGCAGGGCATCCGCGTGTTCGTCACCGACTACATCGGCCTCGGCACACCGGGCATCCACACCTACGTCAACCGCGTCGAGGAAGGGCACGCCATGATCGACGCCGCCCGCGCCGCCACGACACTGGGCGACGATGACCATGCGGGACCCGTCGCATTCTGGGGGCACTCCCAGGGCGGCGGTGCCGCGGCATCGGCGGCCGAACTGGTAGGTGACTACGCGCCGGAACTGAACGTGGCCGGCACCTACGCGAGTGCGCCTCCCGCCGACCTCGACGCCGTACTGCGGCACATCGACGGGACGGGACTGACTGCGGCAATCGGCTTTGCGATCAACGGTTTCGTCGCCCGCTATCCGGAACTGCAGTCCGTCGTCGACGAGGCGTCGAACGATCGAGGCAAGGAAGTACTGAGGCGCGTGTCGACGCAATGCCTCATCGAAGCTCGGCGCGAGTTCGGTGGCACCTCCACGGCGCAATGGACCAAGGACGGAAAGACACTGGCGGACTCGATCGGCGGCAACCCCGTCGTGCAGCGGGTCTTCGACGACCAGCGCATCGGAAACGGAACCCCGAGCGCTCCGGTTCTGGTCAACACCGCGCAGGCCGACGACTTCATCCCGACGGACCAAGCACGCCGACTCGTCGCCGAATGGTGCTCTCGCGGCGCCGACGCATCGCTGTACGTCAACGAGCTCCCGCCCGTCCCAGGAGGCCTCGGGGTCAACCACCTCGCACCCGCGGCGACGGACTTCGGCGTCGGGCTCGACTGGATCAAGGATCGGTTCGCAGGAGTACCGACCACTTCCCGCTGTGCAGAAATCTGAGCCGATAGTAAAGTTCCCTTCGCGAAAGACCGACCGGTCTCTACTTGGAGGGAAGTTCGATGCCGTACCTCGGCCTGATCATCATGATCCTGTGGGTGTTCTGCCTGATCGACGTCATCACCGCCGACGAAGGCGGTGTACGGCACCTTCCCAAGATGATGTGGCTGCTGTTGGTCATCTTCATCCCGCTCGCCGGATCGATCGTGTGGCTCCTCGTGGGACGGCCCGTCGACGGCGGAATCTGGGGCGGAGCGGGCGGCGGAAGTTCAGCCCGCCGCAGCAACTCGGCGTATCCGGAATACGACACGCGGCCCGGCCGGGCAACCGGAACCACGGCCGAGGCCGACGAGGAATTTCTGCGTCAGTGCCGTGCCCGCGCCGAGGAACAGCGTCGTAAAGCTCGCGGCGACGGCGCCTGACGGCGGGGATCAGCGAACAGCTCTCGAGACCAACGGTTTGTAGGTGACCTGCGGATACGTGCCCGTCTCGTCCAATTCCACCGACGCTCGCACGTGGTAGACCTCCTGCACCAAATCCTGGGTGATGACGTCCGACGGCCTGCCCACGGCCACGACTTTTCCCGCTTGCAACACCACGATGCGATCGCAGAACATCGACGCCAGATTCAAATCGTGCAATGCGATGAAACTGGTCAACGGCAGGCCCGAAATCAACGCCAGGATGTCGAGTTGGTGCTGGATGTCGAGGTGGTTGGTGGGCTCGTCGAGGAGCAGTTCCGTCGGTTCCTGCGCCAACGCACGGGCGATCTGCGTGCGCTGACGCTCACCGCCGGACAGGGTGTGCCACAGCCGATTCGCCTTCGACGTCATTCCCGTGTCCGTCAGGGCCTTGTCCACGGCGACGTCGTCGGCTGCCGAATCTCCGCCCAGCAAACCGTGGTGCGGGATCCGACCGAGTCGAACCACGTCGCGCACCGCGATGTCCACCTCGGTGTCCGAATGCTGATCCACCATCGCCACGCGTCGAGCGATCTGCTTGCGCCGCATCGACGCCATCGGCGCGCCGTCGAGCGTGACGTCACCGGAATCGGGCGAGACGATTCCCGCCAGAATCCGCAACAGCGACGACTTACCGGACCCGTTCGGTCCGATCAGCCCGACGGTCTCCCCCGGATGCGGATCGAAATCCACTCCGTCGAGGATCTGGTTGTGGCCGCGAGACCACCGCACGGATGCGGCCTCGATCGTCATCTCGTCCTCCGCATCCTGAAGAGAATCACCGCGAACGCAGGCACGCCGATCAGCGCGGTCACCACGCCCACCGGAATTTCCTGTGGCTGGAACACCGTGCGGGCGATCGCGTCGACCCACACCATGAAGATCGCGCCGACGAGCACCGTCGTCGGCAACAGGCGACGATGCCGGGCGCCGACCAGGAACCGCGCCGCGTGCGGCAGAACCAACCCGACGAATCCGATCGCTCCGGCAGCACTGACCAACGTCGCGGTGATCAACGCGGTGATGACCAACAGCACGATCCGAATCCACTTGACGGACACTCCCAGCGATGCCGCGGCGTCGTTACCGAAGGTGAACGCGTCGAGCGCCGACGAATACAGCAGGCACACGACGATGCCGACGGCACAGACGATTCCGCACATCATCACATCGCCCCAGTCGGCGCCACCGAGAGATCCGAGCAGCCAGAACAGAACCCCTCGTGTCTGTTCTGCGTCGGCCGACGAGATGACGATGAACGACGTCAACGCCGAGAACAACTGCGTCCCAGCCACTCCGGCGAGCACTACCCGATCGGTGCCTCCCCCGGCACCGGCGGCGAGCAACATCACCAGCAGAAACGAGAACACCGCTCCGACGAACGCGCCCGTCGACAGCGAATACATACCGCTGCCGATCCCGAGGACCGCGACCAGCACCGCGCCCGTCGACGCACCGGACGAGATGCCGAGCACGAACGGATCGGCCAACGGGTTACGCAGCAGGGACTGCATGATCGCGCCGCACAGAGCCAGACCGGCGCCGCACACCGCTGCCAGCAGCGTTCGCGGAAGCCGAAGCTCCCACACGATCCCATCCTTGATCCGGCTCACGCCGGAGCTTCCGAACCCCATGTGCTCGAACGTGATTCGGTAGACATCGGCCACCGACAGATCCGCCGGCCCGATCGTGATCGCAACTGCGATCGACAGCACCAGAACGACGGAGCCGATCAGCAGCAGCGGAAGCAGAAAGCTCCGTACCGACGGCTCCGCCTTCCGCACCGATGGCTCCGCCTGGGGCACGGTCAATTCGCCAGGCCCCAGCCCTGCAGTGCAGCAGCGACCTTCTCGACGCCGTCGACGGTCCTGATCGACGGATTCAGATCCGCCCCGTTCACGACGATGTAGCGCTTGTCGGTCACCGCAGGAAGGCGCTGAGTCACCGGATTGCTCTCCAGGAACTCGATCTTGGAATCCAACGCGTCACCGGCCAGCGACCGGCGGCTCAGATCGGCCAGCACGAACGCCGTCGGGTTGCGGTCCGCCACCGACTCCCAGCTGACCTGCGGCCACTCGTCGGTGGTGTCCGAGTAGATGTTCTCCGCGCCCACCGAATTGGTGATGATGCCCGACGACCCGCAGCACCCCGCCATGTACGGCGTCGCAGTATCGGCGAACCAGTAGACCAACGAGGTGCCCGACGCATTCACCGTGCCCGACGCCTTGTCGAACCGCTCCTGCAGTTCGGCGACGAACTCCTCACCGCGCTCGGACACGTCGAAGATGGCCGCAAGATCACGAACCTCCTGGTAGACGGACTCGATCTCCAACGGCTGAGTACGAGCACCGTCCGAATTGACGCTCTCGTCGGTCTTGCCGTTGCAGTCCGTCGGCGACAGGTAGTTGGGCACACCGAGCTGCTCGAGCTGACCACGCTCCGCCACCCCGCCAGGCCCGAGGGTCCCGCCGAACGACGCCGACACGAAATCCGGCTCGGCGTCGAGCACCACCTCCAACGACGGCTTGTTGTCCGCCAAACGCGGAACACGCTCGTTGTCCGCCGCCAGGTTCTCCCGCACCGGATCCGTCCACGTCGCCGACCCGACCATCCGATCCGCCAAACCGAGACTCAACAGAATCTCCGTCGACCCCTGATTCAGCGACACCGCTCGCTGCGGAGGCGCATCGATCACCACCTCCTGACCACAGTTCTCGATAGTCAACGGAAAATTGCCGGACGATTCCTGCACCGCCTCCGACTCGGAACCGGAAGAACAAGCAGACAGAACAAGAGCTGCTGACAGCACAGCAACACCGAAGGGAACACGAATAGCCATGAGGTGGCGCAAACTTCCTACTAGGGGCCCTGTTCGCGGAGCCGCGGGACATACGCTGCAACAGGCAAGCGATCGGACTCCCACACTCGTGGTCACCGTTGCGCGTCAGTCCCGGATTCACACCGGATTCCCTCGCCCATCACACAGACCACCACACCGGTAATCCTGGGCTTACTTTAACCCCTCTTGACGTTTCCCCTCGACCCGGTCGTTCAGCTCTCGCCCCTGTTCATGGACCGAACGTGGCCCCTGTTCGTGAACCGAACGTGGCGTTCGGTCACTTGTAGTGACTGAACGTCACGTTCGGTTCGGTGGGACGCGCGCCCGGGAAGGTGTTGCGCCCGGCGGTGACGGTGACGAGGGCTCCAATGACGAGTAGGCCGGCGAGGGCGATGACGTCGGCGATGGATGCCCTGTCGACGACGATTCCGCCCACGAGGGCGCCCGAGGCGATGGCGAGCTGGAATGCGACGACGTAGACGGCCGAGGCGCGGTCGGGGTCGGAGCGCGCGGTGTTCAGGACGGTCGACTGCAGGCATACCGGGACGGTGGTGAAGGCCAGACCCCACAGTCCGATGCCCAGGACGCTCAGTGCTGCAAGGGAACCCGGGGCGGAGAGCACGGTCGTCCACAGCAGGGTGAGTGCGGCGACAACGACGGACAGTGCACCGATGGTGGATCGCCTCGGCCAGCGATCGAAGGTCCTGCCGACGATCCAGATACCGACGACTCCGCACAGCCCGTACAGCAGCAGCATCGCGGTCAGGGTCGTTCCGACGGACCCGAGGCCGCGGTCCACGATCAACGAGAAGTACGTGTACGCGACGAAGTGGCCGAGCACTGCGAGAAACGTTGCAACACAGATCATCACCAGCGATCGGTCGAGGACGCGTGCCCGTGATCCGGGGCCCGGGCCGGCGTCGGCGACCTTCATCGTCGGCAGCACCGCGAACAGCGTCACCGCGATGATCCCCGCGACGGCACCGATGCACACGGCCGCTGTGCGCCAGCCGAGCCACTGGCCGAGGGCAGCGGTCACCGGATTGCCTGCCACCAGCGCCAACGACGTTCCGGCGTAGACCGTCGCGATGGCCTTGCCTTTGCGTTCCGGGGCGACGAGCGATGCTGCGACCGGTGCGACCACTGCCCAGAACACGCCGTGCGTTGCAGCACAGATCATTCGAGCGACGACCAGCATCGGATATCCGATGGCTACCGCGGACAGCAATTGCGACACCGCGAGTGCGCCCACGGTCACCACGACCACTGTTCGACGCGGCCACCTGCGCACGAACGTCATGAGCGGCATCGTCATCACCGCGACTCCGTAGGCATAGAACGTCAACAGCAGGCCGACGCTCGATTCACTGACCCCCATGTCCGACGAGATCTCCGGCAGCAGCCCGACGGGCAGCGCCTCGGCGGTCACGTAGACGAAGGCCGCGGCCGCAAGAACGAGAAGCTTGGCGAGAGATCTACCGTCACCCATGTTGTGTATCGTTACACATGTCGACGAGGAACGCTAGTGTGAACGCATGCACCCCCGCCCGACCATGGCCGACGTCGCCGCCGCCGCGGGCGTGTCCACGATGAGCGTCTCCTACACCTACAACCAACCGACACGCGTCTCCGACGCCACCAGGACGCGAGTCCTCGCTGCAGCGGAGCGCCTCGGATACACCGGCCCGCACACGGGCGCACGATCGCTGCGCAGCGGCAAGACCAACAACGTGGGCGTCGTCCTCAGCGAGAAACTGACGTATTCGTTCGAGAACCCCCAGGCCCGCGCGTTCCTGACCGGAATCGCCGAGGCCTGCCTCGACACCGACTCCGGACTCGTCCTGCTGCCCAATGGAGGCCGGTCTCAGCCGAATTCGCCGGCGAAGGCCGATCTGGAGCGCATACGCGGCGCTCAGGTCGACGGGTACGTGTTGTGGACCACGGTGTCCGACGACCCGATGCTGGACGTCGTGATCGGCACCGGCAAGCCGGTCTGCATCCAGGGCGGACCCGTCGTCCCGGGCGCAGCAATGATCGGGATCGACGATTCGGCAGCAGCACTCGCAGTCGGGCAAGTAGGACTGCGACAGTCGACAAAGCCTGCAGTGATCAGCTTTCCGCGCAATCGCGACCGCGTCGTCGAAATCGTGCACGGCCCCGACCCGGCCGACGCCACCTTCCCGGTCACCGCCGCACGCCTCGCCGGCTTCCGCCGAGCCGTCGTCGACGCGGGTTTCAAGTGGGAGTCCACTCCCGTCGCCTTCGCCGGATCGAACGCGTCCCCCGAAGGCGCCGACGCGGCACGGCGACTCGTCGACGCCGACGCACTTCTGTGTTGCAGTGACGACCTCGCGCTCGGGGCACTCGATGTCGTCGGCCCGCTCGACGGCTGCGACGGCGTTGCGATCACCGGCTGGGACGATTCCGATGCGGCCCGAGCCGCCGGTCTGACCACCGTCGCGCAATCACTGTTCGATCAGGGCTGCGACGCAGCGCGCTGGGTGCTCGGCTCCCTCGACCGCATCCCCGAGAGCCCATGGTCGGTGCAGGTCCGGAATTCGACGAGACCCGCGCGCCCCCACTAACCGGGTAATTCACACTCGTAGTCGCCTCAAAAAGGGGAATACGACCTGTTTGTAGCGCATAAGCAAACTTCGGGTTATGGTGAACGCGGCCGACCGGCCACGGGGGGGAAGTATGAACCGAGAGACACCCATGCCCCGCCCTGCCGTCGAGAATCCATTTGCCGTTCCTCAGGCCGAGCTGGACCTGCTGTCCGACCCCCTCGTGCTGGTCGATCGAGATTTCGTCGTCACCTACGCAAATCCCGCTGCCGCGGCGCTGCTCACGGCGCCGATCGACACCCTTGTCGGACGATGCATCGACGCCTGGTTCACCGATCCCGCCTGGACCGCGTTCGTCTCCTCCTGCAACGGCCCAGGAGTGTACGAGGACTTCTCGTACACCCTGCAGAAATGGCTGTCCTACCGCACCGTCAAGGGCAGTTCCGGGCACGCGATCTGGGCAACGGACATCACCAGCGAGCGGCTCGGAGACACCCGCGTCGAATGGACCGACGACCTCGCGCGCACCATGCTCGACGCCGTTCCGTCCGGCGTCGTCGTCCTGGACGTCGACGGGGTGGTCGTCCTGGTCAACAGCGTGTGGTCCACGTTCTGGGCGGATCGACCACAGACCGACGGGTGCCTCCCCGGAACCAATTACTTCGACCTGTGGGCACCGGCAATCGCCCGAGGGAACGACACCGCAATCTCACTGGTCGACGGCCTGCGCGCCCTGATCTCCGGATCCGGGCAGGTCTTCTCCTCCAACCACAGATTCGGGTCCGTGGTCTACCGAATCCGAGCCACCCGCCTCGCCGACGGCGGCATCTACCTCACCCACACCGACATCACCGCGCAGGCCGCGGAGGCGCCCGTCCGCCAGGATCCCCTGACCGGTCTGCCGAACCGCGACGAGATCGAAGCGCTCCTCGCCACCGAACTCGCGGTGCGCTCCGACGAGAACGAAGTGAGCATCCTGCTCGTCGACATCGACGGCTTCCGTGAATTCAACGACGCACTCGGCCCCGTACACGGCGACGAACTTCTCCAGCAGGTCGCGGAAAGAATCGCCGCCTCCACCCGGCCCAACGACACCCTCGGCAGGCTCACCGGCGACGAGTTCGTCGTCATCGCCCGAGGCTGCCAGTCGATCGCTGCTCGAGCCCTCGCCGCCGGCTTCTCCAGTGTCCTCGAACCGTCCTTCACCGTCGACGACCGTCAGCTGACGGTGACCGCGAGCGTCGGCGTCGCCACCTCGGGACCGGATTCCGACGACCCGGTCCAGCTCATCCACGACGCCACCACCGCCATGCACGCAGCCAAGAACCTCGGCCGCAGCAGCCACCAGGTGTTCTCGGCGGATCTGCGCGACAGCAACCGCACACGCCTCGAACTCGTCGAACGCCTCCGCGGAGTCGCGATGGCCGAACACGAGCTGCAGATGGTCTACCAACCCATCGTCGAACTCGCGTCCGGCGCAGTCATCGGCGCCGAAGCACTGATCCGGTGGAACCACCCTGAACTGGGCCTGCTGATGCCGGACAGCTTCATCGGTCTCGCCGAAGACGCAGACCTGATCATTCCGCTCAGCAACTGGATCCTCTCGCAGGTCTGCCGCACCCTCGCCGCCTGGCAGTGCAAAGACCTGAACATTCAGGTCGGCGTCAACGTCAGCCCACTCCACTTCGCCGCAGGCACACTCGCCACCGACGTCAACAGCATCATCGACTCCCTCGGAATCGAACCGGGCCGGCTGGTCCTCGAACTCGCCGAGTCGAAATCGCTGCACGACATCGACGCAGTGCACTACCAACTGATGGATGTCCGACGCCACGGATCCCTCATCGCCATTGACGATTTCGGCTCCGGCTTCTCCTCCCTCGAACGCCTCGCCACCCTGCCCGTCGACATCCTCAAAATCGACAAATCACTCACCCAACACCTCGACAGTCGCGACCTACAGCGCAGACGAGCCATGACCTCGCTCTGCAAGGCCGTCGTCGACGTCACACACGATCTCGGACGCGACACCGTCGTCGAAGGCATCGAGACCAAAGACCAACTCGCCAGCTGCGTCGACATGGGCGTCACATTCGGGCAAGGTCATCTACTGGGCAAGCCCATGACCGCACCACAGCTCGAAACGATCCTGCTGCCGAACGACGCACACAGCGCGTCGGCCTGACACGAGGACACGACGCACCGTGAAGATCGACGACGAAATAGGACGCTTCAGCGAAGCCCGACGCGCCATCCTCTCCAGCGTCAACGCCGACGGCACCCCGCACCTCGTGCCGATCGTCTTCGCCCGCGTGGACGACACCCTCGTCACCGCCATCGACTGGAAACCCAAAAGCACCCAGAAACTCAAACGACTCGAGAACATCCGCGCCGACCCGGCCGTCAGCCTCATCGTCGACAACTACTCCGAGAACTGGAAAGACCTCTGGTGGATCCGCGCCGGCGGTTCGGCCGAAGTCATCGACGCCGACACCGATCGCGGCCGCACCGCCATCGCCGCCCTGGTGAAGAAATACGAGCACTACACCCCCACACCCCCCGACGGCCCCGTCATCGTCATCAGCAAGCTCACCTGGCGATCCTGGCAAGCGTCCTAGAATTCAGCGGCCCCCTTCTTCCCCCTTTCTGCCCCCTTTCTGCCCCCTTTCTGCCCCCTTTCTGGAGCGAAAGTGCCGTTCGGTCAGTCTGACTGACCGAACGGCACTTTCGCTCAGGGGTTGACGAAAAATGACTCGCACTGAATCAGCAACTGATGCAAACTGCACGAATGCGGCCGATCCCCCCAGAACTGATCGAGTTCGACGACTTCGTACTTCGTCGGGAAACGCTTGCCGACGCTGCACCGGTGGCCGAGGCGATAGCGTCGAACATCCCGCGGCTTGCGCCGTGGATGGAGTGGGCCGTCGAGGACGCCACACCCGTCGCAACCCAGGAAAGTCGAATTGCCGACTCTCTTGCACAATGGGATTCGGGTTCGATGTTCGACTACATGATCGCCGGCGGTTCCGGCGATGAATTCCTCGGCAAAGCGGGGATTCGATTAGCGGGACCGGATCACGCGACGATCGGTTATTGGGTCACCGAAGATGCGGAAGGACGAGGAATCGTCACTCGTGTCGCGCGAGCTCTGACGGCCCTCGCCGCGGAGCTCGACGGCATCGTGCGCGTCGAAATCCATTGCGATGCTGCGAACGACCGCAGTCGGGCGGTACCCGAGCGCCTCGGATACCGCCTCGACCGCGTGATCGATCACCCGATCACGACGTCGCATCAGACCGGCCGTCAAATGATCTGGATCTACGACGCGTCCTGACGCCACTCCGATCGTGGGATTGCAACTACCCTCGGCCGCGGGCGGTTCCGGGCTCTGTCGTAAGCGTGTCGCAGGTCGTCGATTACTGTATTGGGTTGAGAATGAATCGCTTTGGGAGTATGCGCGACGAGGACGACATCATGGCTTTCGATGTATGCGCGTCGTTCCAGCGTCTTCTCGAACGCCTCAGGAGAAGAGTGGTGTTTGAAGGATTCGATTTCCTGTGCCATTCCTACCTCGTCCCACCAGTTGTCGACGATTGCAATGAAATCACCGTGGGCAGTCAAGAGCACCTGGTTGGACACCACCGGAGGCAGGCCACTACTTCTGCAGAGTGCCTGAGCGTCGACTTCCGCCACCGAATGCGCGCCGTCGCCGAGTTCGTACAGCACCCTTCTCGGCATGGAAGTTCCTCGTGATGACCCGTCGTCGAGTTCGTTCATCAAAGCGCCGACGTCAACCGCGCCGCGCTGCACGACCTCGGCGACGAGGGCTGTGCATTGCTTGCGATCGGACATCCGGCGGACTGCATCGAGCAAACACCGATCGACCGGCGCGACGGGCAATCCTGCTTTCTTCATCGCGAGCGGCAGACGCGTCGTACGCTCGACACTGACGAACCCTGTAGCTTGACGGCTTCGAGCGTTCGGTATCAGAAGAACGCAATCCGTCGGTTGCGTCGAAGACCCGAACCCGTGCAACGCCAGGCCTGCACGACCGGACAGCATGGAGCCTCGTCCGCCGTACATGACCGCCGCGGTGTTTCTTTGCTGCCTGGTCGGCTGACCATTGTGTAGAAGGACCAGTCCGGGCAAGATTCGTTGCCACGGCCCACCGGCGGTTCTGTCTACTACCGTTTGCGCCCCCACTCCGAGCCTCCTCAAATCTGCCGTACGAATCACACCATTCCGTGCATGACGCATCAGTAGTTCCCGATCGTCCGCCCACTCGCCCCGTTTCATGCTGGCCATCGAATACGAAGGGTCGGACATTCTGCACCGTAATCCCGGCTGCCTGTGGATAACTGCCCGACGCTGTGGATAAGTGTCCGAAGCACCGATTGACCAACCCCACGTTCGCTCCGAAACGAACGCGCACGAACACAGGCACGAGGCCGCACCCAACCGAGCGAAAGTGCCCTCCAGTCCGTCAGACTGACCGAACCCCACGTTCGCTCCGGAACGCCGCGGCAAACTCCGCCGGAAACAGGCGGAAACTGGGGGGGTAGCGGACACCGGTCGACGGCGGGGCCGGGGGTACGTAGGGTCGAGGTGGTGACCGGGGACACTCGGGTTCGCATGTGGAGGGGAATCATGGCGATATCGGATATTCAGGAATATGCCCATTTGACCGAGGCGGATATCGAGGCGCTCGGTGCGGAGTTGGATGCGATCCGGCGTGATGTCGAGGATTCTCGTGGTGAGCGGGATGCCAGGTATGTCCAGCGAACCATCACGTTTCAGCGGTCGTTGATGGTTGCGGGCCGGGCGGTGTTGTTCGCGAGCAAGAAGAGGCCTGCGTGGTTGCTCGGTACTGCGTTGCTCGGTGCGGGGAAGATCATCGAGAACATGGAGTTGGGGCACAACGTCATTCACGGTCAGTGGGATTGGATGAACGATCCTGAGATCCATTCCAGTAACTGGGAGTGGGACAACACGTGCCCGTCGTCGGGGTGGAAGCATTCGCACAACTTCACGCATCACAAGTACACCAACATCGTCGGTTTGGACAACGATGTCGGTTACGGCATTCTGCGCATCACGCGCGATCAGGAGTGGCATCCGAAGTATGTCGCGCAGCCGCTGGTGAATGCGTTGCTGGCGACGTTCTTCGAGTGGGGCGTGGCGCTGCATCACCTGGAGACCGACAAGCTTAAGACCGGCGAGGTGAAGTGGGAGGACAAGAAGGAGATGGCGGTCGACGTCGTCCGCAAGATCGGAAAGCAGGTGGGCAAGGATTACGTTCTTTTCCCGTTGCTGACCGGCCCTGCGTGGAAGTCGACGCTCACGGCGAATGTCGTCGCCAATCTCATTCGGAATTACTGGTCGTACGCGGTCATTTTCTGCGGTCACTTTCCCGATGGCGCGGAGAAGTTCACGCTGGAGGAATACGAGACCGAGACGCAGCCGGAATGGTATCTGCGACAGATGCTGGGGAGCGCCAATTTCGAGGCAGGCAACACGTTGGCGTTCATGAGCGGCAACCTCTGCTATCAGATCGAGCATCACCTGTTTCCGGACCTACCGAGCAATCGCTACGCGGAGATCGCTCCCAGAATTCGGCAGTTGTGCGACAAGTACGACCTTCCGTACACGACGGGTTCGCTTGCGCACCAGTACGGACAGACGCTGCGCACCATTCTGAAACTGTCCTTGCCGAATCGACTGCTCTCCGCGACCTCGGACAATGCGCCGGAAACGTCGTCCGAGCTGAAGTTCCGCATTCGCGGTGGAATCAAGGAAGTGTTCGGTGTGGATCCGGCGACGGGCCGGCGCCGCGGCCTGAAAACTGCATTGGGAATGCTGAAGCAGCACACACCGGTCCATCCCGCCTGATCCGCGGCGGGTGATTACCGCGCCGCGAGGCGCCGAATGATCACTCGAAGTCGGTCCTCGGCGCTACCGTTACCTCGGCTGTTTTCGAAGCAGCCGACGAAGGGAACGGCAAGCGCCGAGGGCAGGAGCGGATCGTGACGAGCACACCGGTGACATCGGAGTCGACGAAGAATCCAGAACACCGCACTCCGCGGGCATTCACGCCGCCGGAGCACGGGCGTCTGCGCGAGGTGCCGCACATCTCCGGGCTCGTCCTCGGGGTGTTCGCGGTACTGGTGTTTCTCTGGAGCCTGTCTCCGGCGCTGCGCGCCGTCATCCGTGTGCCACGCGAGTACATCGACAACTACTACATCGACGCACCGGACACTTCGCTCGCGTGGGCTCTGGTGCTCGGGCTCACCGCAGCCGCCCTCGCGAGCCGCAAACGCATCGCCTGGTGGTTCCTGACGCTGTATCTCGTGCTCGTCGCGGTCAGCAACCTGGCGGATGTGATCGACGGCAACAACATCAGTGCGTGGATCGCGCTGGGCGTGCACATCGTGATCGTCGGTGTGCTCATCGCCGCTCGCAAGGAGTTCTACACCCGTGTTCGACGCGGTGCGGCGTGGAAGGCTCTGGGTGTACTGATCCTCGGCGCGGTCGTCGGAACGCTGGTCGGCTGGGCGCTGGTCGCTCTGTTCCCCGGCACACTCCCGGAGAACCAGACGTTCCTGTGGGCGTTCAACCGAGTCACCGCCCTCGCAACCGTCGACAACGAGCAGTTCGACGGCCGCACACACGTTTTCGTCAACACGCTCTTGGGCTTGTTCGGGGCGCTCGCACTGTTGGCGGCCGTCGTCACGTTGTTCCGGTCGCAGCGCTCGTCCAACGCACTGACCGGTAGCGACGAGTCCGCGCTTCGCGGCCTGCTGGACAAGTGGGGCGCCGACGACTCGCTCGGATACTTCGCGACCCGCCGCGACAAGGCCGTCGTGTTCGCACCGAGTGGCAAAGCCGCCGTCACCTACCGTGTCGAAATCGGGGTGTGTCTCGCCAGCGGCGATCCCATCGGCAACCCGGAGGCATGGCCGCACGCAATCGATGCCTGGCTGGACCTGGCGGAGAAGTACGGGTGGACGCCCGCGGTCATGGGCGCGAGCGAGACGGGCGCCACGGCGTTCAAGCGGGCGGGGTTGAACGTTCTCGAACTCGGCGACGAGGCCATCCTCGACACCAAGAAGTTCAACCTCGCCGGCCGGGAGATGAGGCCGGTCAGGCAGGCGGTCAACCGCGCCCGCAAGGCAGGCGTCACAGTGCAGATACGACGCCACCGCGACATTCCGGCTCAAGAGATGGCCGACATCATCCGGTGCGCCGACGAGTGGCGTGACACCGAGACCGAGCGTGGGTTCTCGATGGCGTTGGGCCGCCTCGGCGATCCTCTCGACGGTGACTGCCTACTGGTTCAGGCCCGCGAGGGCGAGAAGACCGTCGCGGTGCTCTCGCTCGCTCCGTGGGGCCGCACCGGAGTGTCGCTCGATCTGATGCGCCGCGACCCGCAGGCACCGAACGGTGTGATCGAGCTTCTGGTCACCGAATTGGCAACCGGCGGAGATCAATTCGGAATCAGTAGGATCTCGTTGAACTTCGCGGTGTTCCGTGCGGTCTTCGAGGAGGGCAGCCGCATCGGCGCAGGCCCTGTCCTGCGGATCTGGCGGTCGGTGCTGGTGTTCTTCTCCCGGTGGTGGCAGCTGGAGGCTCTGTATCGCTCCAACCTGAAGTACCTGCCGGACTGGGAGCCCCGGTACCTGTGCTTCGCGGACAACCGTGAGCTTCCCAAGGTCGGCATCGCGTCGGCCATCGCCGAAGGGTTCCTGACGCTTCCGAGCTTCCGGCGCGCCCACAAGCACACCGGTTCTCACACGGCGGTCCCGGCGGCCCTGGCGGACACCGCCGACATCCACGCCGACGGCAGCGGCCCCGATCAGATCGACGAGGACGACGAGCCCCAGCGGGGCCCCAAGCGTCCCGACCAGGTGCGGGTGCGGCTCGCGAAGCTCCAGCGGTTGAACGACGAGGGCACCGAGGGTTATCCCGTCGCCTATCCCCCGACGCATTCCGTCGCCGAAGCACTGGCCGCCCCGCAGGGAACGACGGTCCGCATCGCCGGCCGTATCCTGCGCAACCGCGACTACGGCGGCGTCGCGTTCGCGGTCGTGCGGGACTGGACGGACGACATCCAGGTGCTGTTCGACCGGGAACGCGTCGGCGACAGGTTGGACAGTTTCGACTCCGACTTCGACCTCGGCGACCTCATCGAGGTCAGTGGCACCATCGGCCGCAGCAAGAAGGGTGAGCTCTCGCTGCTGGCCGCGGAGTGGCGGATGAACGCCAAGTGCCTGCACCCGCTGCCGGACAAGTGGAAAGGACTGCAGGACCCGGAGTCCCGCGTGCGTCAGCGCTACGTCGACCTCGCGATCAACCGCAGTGCCCGTGACCTGATGATCGCGCGCAGCAACGTCGTGAAGTCTCTGCGGGATTCACTGTCCGACCGCGGCTACATGGAAGTCGAGACTCCGATCCTGCAGCAGGTGCACGGAGGTGCCAACGCAGCGCCGTTCATCACTCACATCAACGCGTACAACCTCGACCTCTATCTCCGTATCGCTCCGGAGCTGTACCTGAAGCGTCTGTGCGTCGGCGGCATGGACAAGGTGTTCGAAATCGGTCGGGTCTTCCGCAACGAAGGCGCGGACTTCAAGCACAATCCGGAGTTCACGATCCTCGAGGCGTACGAGGCACACAGCGACTACGAGCGCGCAATGGTGCTGTGCCGCGAGCTGATTCAGAAAGCAGCCGTCGCGGCACACGGGCGCGAGATCATCCTGCGTCCCGACGGACCGAACGGCGAGATGATCGAGATCGACATCTCCGGGGAGTGGCCCGTCAAGACACTGCACGGAGCCGTCGCGGAGAAACTCGGCGTCGACGTCGCGCCCAGTACACCGCTCGCGGAACTGCAGCGACTCTGCGACGAGAACGACATTCCCTACGAGAAGGAATGGGACGCAGGGGCCGTCGCGCAGGGAATGTACGAGCACCTGGTCGAGGACTACACCGAGTTCCCGACGTTCTACAAGGACTTCCCGACATCGATGTCGCCGCTGACTCGGCCGCACCGGTCCATACCGGGCGTCGCGGAGAAGTGGGACCTCGTCGCCTGGGGCGTGGAGTTGGGTACGGCGTACAGCGAACTGACCGACCCGGTCGATCAACGTCAGCGTCTGACCGAGCAGTCGTTGCTTGCAGCAGGCGGCGACGAGGAGGCGATGAGTCTCGACGAGGACTTTCTGCAGGCCCTCGAGTACGGCATGCCGCCCACCGGTGGACTCGGCATGGGCGTCGACCGTGTCGTCATGCTCATCACCGGTGGCTCCATCCGCGAGACCCTCGCGTTCCCGCTCGCCAAACCCCGGCAGTAATTGTTCAACGTGAAACAATTTGCGCCCGGGCAGTTCGTGACCGTCGACGACCTGACAACTCACGTCGTCCTGTCTCATGCGCAGGGTGAGGACGGATTCGGTGCCGCGCCGACGGTGGTGCTGTGCGGCGGCCTCGCGAGCAATTGGTTCGACTGGGACGACTGCGTCCGAATTCTGTCCCCGTTCCACACCGTCGTGGTGTTCGATCGGCCGGGCTTCGGGCTGAGCGAACCGCTTCCCGACGACCGGGTCCCGACGGTTGCCGACGAGGCCGCCCGCATTCTCGCCGTCCTCGACTCCTTGGAGCTGACGAGCCCGGCGGTGATCGTCGGGCACTCGATCGCCGGTTTCTACGCCGAGGCCTTCGCGAGGCTGTATCCGCAGCGGACCGCCGGTGTGCTGCTGCTCGACTCCAGTGCCGAACGCGACCCGTGGGTCGTTCTTCCGAAACCGTGGCGAGTTGCCGGGGCCCACCTGCTCGCGGCGGTGGCGTCGGGCAGCGGTCTTCAGTTCCTTCTGGGACCGACGGTCCGCAGGATTCTGAACCACTCCATCCCACCCGACGGCATTCCGCTCGAGACGCTGGACTGGACCCGGCGGATCTACCGGAGACGGTCGTATCTGAAAGCCGCCCTGATCGAGGACTTCGTCTACCCGGACATGGCCGCGGAGTTGAACGAAATCCGGCGTCGAACACGATTCGAGACCGCGGCGATCGTCGCGGCCGCGCACACCGGCAGGCAAACGCCGTGGGGTCGCTGGTGGCTGCGCAAGCAGGCGCGGCTCGCCGGATACCTGGGAGCCGAGTTCGCCGTGGTGGACCACGCCCATCATCACGCGATGATCGATCAACCCGCGGACGTCTCCGCTCTCATCGTGAGGTTGGTGTCACATCACAGGAGCATCGACACGTAACGTGTTCTGTCGAGCCCGTTGCCCAAGACCCGAGCCGAAGCCCGGCGATGGCACGGTAGCCACCGAGAGGAACTGAAGATGGGTGCGATCAGCACAACGCAAGGCCGGCAGACCAAGCTCCTCGGCTTGGGAGTCCACCGACCCGAGCGGGTGGTGACCAACGACGAGATCTGCGAGTTCATCGACTCGAGCGACGAGTGGATCCAGACTCGATCGGGCATCAAGAACCGCCGGTTCGCAGAACCCGAAGAGAACGTCGTCCAGATGTCGATCTCCGCAGGCAAGAAGGCGCTCGAAGCCAGCGGCATCGCCGCCGAGCAGATCGACACCGTCATCGTCGCGACGTCGACGCACCTCGAGTTGACGCCCCAGGCTGCCGCGAAGGTCGCACACGGCCTCGGCACCAAGGGCCCCGCCGCGTTCGACATCTGCGCAGGCTGCGCCGGCTTCTGCTACGCGCTCGCTGTCGCATCGGACCTGGTGAAGGCCGGAACGGCACAGTACGTCCTCGTCATCGGTGCCGAGCAGCTCAGCCTGACCACCGACCCGTACGACCGCACCACTCGCTTCATCTTCGCCGACGGCGCAGGCGCAGTAGTCGTCGGACAGAGCGACGAGACCGAGATCGGCCCCGTCGTCTGGGGATCGGACGGATCGCAGTCCGACGCCATCGTCCAGACCATCGACTGGTACGACTACATCACCGGCGAGGACGCCGAACGTCCGTGGATCAAGATGAACGGCATCTCCGTGTTCCGTTGGGCCGCGTTCGAGATGGGCAAGGCAGCACAGAAGGTCCTCGACGTCGCCGGCATCAAAGCCGACGAACTGCATGCCTTCGTCCCGCACCAGGCCAACAGCCGCATCACCGAACTCCTCGCCAAGAGCCTGAACCTGAACGAGGAGACCCCGGTCGCCAACGACATCGCCGAGACCGGCAACACGTCGGCCGCGTCGATCCCACTGGCCATGGAGGAACTACTCCGCACCGGCAAGGCCAAGGAAGGCGACACCGCGCTGCTGCTCGCATTCGGTGCAGGCCTCTCCTACGCCGGGCAGGTCGTCAAACTCCCCAAGCTGTAACCGGTTCTGACTTGATCTGATCTGGTCGAGGTTGTGGACGACAATCCGATGATTTTCGTCCACAACCTCGGACTCGTCGGCGGTTAGGCTGGGCGTCATGCCGAAGCCACCGTTGCCTGCAGATGCCATCGAACTTCTGAAGAAGCCCAATCCCGCTGTCATGGCGGTTGTTCGTGCCGACGGAACGCCCATCACGGCGCCGACGTGGTACCTCTGGGAGGACGACAAGATCGTTCTGAACTTCCAGGCCGATCGCAAGCGTCTCGAGCACATTCGGGCGAACCCGAAGGTGTCGATCTCGGTGCTCGACGAGGCGAGTTGGTACACCCACGTCACCATTCACGGCACCATCACGCTGCAGGACGATCCGGGTCAGGTCGACATCGACCGGATCTCCACGCATTACACCGGTGAGCCGTACCCCGTGCGGGACAAGGAGCGCGTCACCGGGCTGCTCGAGGTCGACGCCTACGTCGGCTGGGGCAAGATCGGTTCCTAGCTTCCGGTGCCGATTGCCCGATTTGTCCGAGAGTGCAACACTCGGGCATGACCTATCCGCAGGGCACCCCGTACGGGCACTACGCAAGGCCTGTCCCCGGCCCGCCCCGGACCAACTCCACCGCTGTCGCGGCACTGATCTGCGGCGTGGTGGGGTTGTTCACCGGGCTCGTCGGCTTCGTCGCCATCGTTCTCGGCCACATCGCTCGGAGTCAGATCAAGCGGACGGGCGAGGACGGCGCCGGAATCGCGCTCGCCGGGCTGATCCTCGGTTACGTCAGCGTGGTGCTTCTGTTCGTCGTGATCGCCGTCTTCTTCTGGATCGCGGTCCTGTTCGTCAACGCATGATGCGAGGCTGCCGCAATCAGGGCCAGTACCGCGAGGCCCATGACGAACAGTGCCATCGCGGTCCACCCGAACTGCTGGTACACCACGCCGCCGAGCCAACCGACGACGGACGAGCCGCCGTAGTAGAAGAGGTTGTACAACGACGTCGCCTGCGCACGCCCGACGGTCGCGCGTTGACCGGTCCAGCCCGACGCGATGGCGTGGGCCGCGAAGAACCCGACGGTCAGGATCACCAGGCCGACGAGGATGACGATCAGGTTGCTGCTGATCGTCAGGCCGACGCCCGCGATCATCAGCAGCGTGGACCCGGCCAGAACCCCGGCTCGACCGTGGCGAACGGCAAGCTGACCGGCGACACGTGAGGACACCGTGCCGCTGAGGTAGGCGAGAAAGATCAGGCTGATCAGCGACTGCGGCAGACCGAAACCGGATCCTTCCAGGCGGAATCCGAGGAAGTTGTAGATCGCGACGAATCCGCCCATCAACAGAAACGCCTGCGCGTACAGCACCAGCATTCCCGGTTCTTTCAGGTTGGCCCGCAGGCGGGTGCCGAGCGACGGACCGGCCGAGTCACCGGCTCGAAAGCGTCGGGGCGCCGGTGCGAGGATCAGGAACAACGTCGCGGCGACGGCGGCGAGGATCGACACCGTGAGGGTGCCGATGCGCCAGTTGGTCACCTCCGCGACCGGTCCGGCGACGATGCGGCCGAGCAGACCCCCGAGTGTCGTGCCCGAGACGTAGGTGGCGGCGGCGAGTGCCGTGTGGTTGCGATGGACTTCCTCGCTCAAGTAGGCGATCGCGATGGCCGGGAGTCCACCGAGCGCTGCACCTTCGAAGAATCGTATGGACAGCAGCACCGGCAGCGACGACGACAACGGCACCACCAGGCCGAGGATCGTGGCGACGACGATCGAGATGCTCATGGCCTTGACGCGACCGATGCGGTCGGCCACGACGGACCACGGCAGCACCGACACCGCGACACCGACGGTGGCCAATCCCACAGCCAGGGAGGACTGGGACGGTGTGATCTCGAGGCCGGAGGCGATCAGAGGCAGGATCCCCTGGACCGAGTAGAGCTGAGCGAACGTGGCGATACCCGCGAACAACAGGGCCGCCACCAGGCGCTTGTACTCGCGCGATCCACGAGGGTGGCCTTCCCACTCCAGTGTCACGTCGGTCGTCGCAGTCATGACGACAACGTTAGGCCGGGAAACTATCACGGTCCAATGCATGATCGGGTTCGAATTCATGCATCAGCGTTATGATTTGCTCATGCGCGACGAGGCCCGTCACCTACTTCCTCTGATACCGGCGATCCTCGCGGTCGCGGAGACCGAGCACATGACCGAAGCATCCGAGCTTCTCGGCGTCCCCCAACCGACTGTCAGCCGGCAGATCGCCCGGGCGTCGAGCATCCTCGGGGTACAGCTCGTCGAACGGAGCGGACGCGGTATCGCGCTCACCACCGCGGGCCGAATACTCGTCCCGTACCTGCAACGCGTCGCCGTCGACCTCGAAGCCGGCCTCGACGCCGCGGGGGAACACGATGCGAACGCTCGGGGCCGCATCGCCATCAGCTTCCAGAACACCCTCGGTGAGGACATCGTTCCGGCGTTGATCCGGCAATTTCGCGGGGACCACCCGGCGGTGACTTTCGACCTGGATCAAGGCGCGCGGGCACGGTGCCTGGACCGTCTCGACGACGGGCTGGCCGATCTCGCCTTCGTCTCGCTCAGCGCCGAACACACCGAGGCCAACTCGTTCCAGCTCTACGACGAGCGGCTCGTCCTCGTCGTACCCGCCGACCACCGTCTGGCGCGTGCGCGTTCGGTCCACGTCCGGGACACCGCAGGCGACAGCTACATCGCGATGGGTCACGGTTACGGGATGCGGTCGATCTGCGAAGACCTGTGGGCCGACGCCGGGATAGCACCGGACATCGAATTCGAAGGCCGAGACATTCACACCGTGCGGGGCCTGGTCGGCGCGGGCCTGGGCATCTCGATCCTGCCTCGATCCCGTGGCCTGGGTCCCGAGGTCGTCGAGGTGAAGATCTCCGATCCCGCGGCTCGACGAAGAATCGGCATGGTGTGGTCCGGCAGGACGGCAGCCGGGCAGGTGCACGCTTTCCGGACGATGGTGATCCGCAGCGGCAGATCGCTCGTGGTTAGGTGATCGTGTGCAGCTGATCCTGATTCGACATGCGCTCCCCCTGCGATCCGACGAATCCGCCGATCCGCCCCTCGCCGAACTCGGACACGAGCAGGCCGGTCGCCTCCCCGACGCACTGTCCCGCTTCCCCATCACCCGGACGATCGCGAGCACTCAGCTCCGGGCAGTGCAGACCGGCACCCCGGTGGCGGCCCAACTGGGACTCGACCTGGGCACCGACGACAGAATCACCGAATACGACCGCGACTTCGGCGGCTACATCCCCATCGAAGATGCACGCACCGAACTCCGCGACGCGTTCGACCGCATCAAGGCTGGCCATCTGCCCGAGCAGGTCGACGAGGCCGCCTTCCGCGCCCGAGTCCTCGGCGGTATCGCGGCCGCGGTCGACGGAATCGAACACACCGACACCGTCGCCCTGTTCGCGCACGGCGGGGTCATCAACATCTTCCTCCAGGACATCCTCGGCACTCCGAAAGCTCTCGGTTTCCCCATCGACTACTGCTCCATCACCCGAGTGCTGTTCTCGCGCAACGGCACCAGATCCGTGTCGTCGGTCAACGAAACCCATCACGTCTGGGACCTGCTTCCACGCAACCGGTAGCGAGCTGGAATCCTCATAGACCTCTTAAACAGGCAGTTCAGAGACGGTTTCGACGCCGTTTCCGCTCGTCGGCTGGTCAACCGGCTCGCGAGAGGCAGTTAGCCTCAGGATCACTATGGGTAAATTCAGTCTCACTCGTCGGCCGTCCGTCGCACTTCTCGCCATCGCTTTTCCGCTGGTGGCTGCTGGTTCGTTCGCGCTCGGCGCCGGCGTCGACCTGACTGCGGACACCCAGCCGACCACGGTCGCGTCCACGGCCGAGGCTCCGACCGAAACCCCCACCGGTGATCCGCTGGCCACCTCGCGGAAGAACCTGCAGGAAGCCGGACTGCCCGTGAGCTTCCTGTCTGCAGGCGTCAGCCAACTCACCGACGGCGGCAACCAGCTCAACGACGGAGTCGTGCAGCTCACCGACGGCATCACCCAGGCACACGACGGCACCGTCCAACTCGCCGACGGGTTCGTGGAGTACCGCGCAGGCATCGGCCAACTCGGTGACGGCGCGTCGCAGATCAGCGGAGGCGTCGACGAGGTCGTGGACACCCTCGCCGGATTCGGTGCCCAGCAGGCTCAGTTCACCGCATCGCTCGAAGCCGCGGCGCAGCAGGTCGACGCGTTCCCCCACCCCGGATCCGACGGTATCTCCGGCCAGATTCGCGGGGTCATCGACACTCTGAACACCCAGGGCTTCGGCCCCGACACTCTGGATCAGTTGCAGACACTCAAGGCGGGAGCCCGCCAGCTCTCCGGGGAACTCAACGACCCGTCGAGCCAATTCCTGTCGGCCACAAGCCAAATCGGCGACGCCACCGTTCAGCTCCGGGACGGGCTGGGACAGCTCGACGACGGCGGTGGCCAGCTGCGGGCCGGCACCGACCAACTCGTGACCGCGGTGGAACCGGTCTCCGGCATCGTCAGCGGCATCCAGACCAACGTCCAGGAAGCAACAGCCGGCCTCCCAACGGCCAAGCAACTGAACAGCGGGAACGCTGCCGCCTCCGACGATTCGACCGACGTGGCAGCAGCCTCCGGCACATCCGGTTCCACGACCTCGGTCGCCCCGTACCTCATCGCAGCACTCGTCGCCGTCGGCGCGGTCGGCGCCGTCAGCCTCGTACGAGTCCTGAGCCGTGACTCCCGTCTGCGGTGGGTTGCCGCCGCCGTCGCAGTGGCAGCCGTCGGAGCGTGCGCAGCTCTCGCGTTCGCCTTCACCGCACCCGACGCCTCGATCGGTGCCCTGATCGGAGCAGGAGCGTTCCTCGTCGTCTCGGCAGGCGCCTACCTCGCGGCCGCGGGTGCCATCCAACGGGTACTGGGATCGACCGTCGGACAGGCGGTGAACGTGGTGCTTCTCGTGGTCCAGGTCGTCGTCTGCGGCGCTGCCTCGGCCAGTAGCGCGGCCATCTGGGGACACCTGTCGGCCTTCATGCCGATGGCGTACACCGCGGCGGGTGCTCGCGAGATCGGTTACTCGTCGATGACGTCGACCGGTTGGCTGGCGTTGGTGCTGACCGCCGCGCTGCTCGTCGTCTCCGGAGTCGTGTACCGGACGTCCTCGCGAACCGAGGGAAGAGCCGCGGAGCTACCGAACCACGCGTAGCGGGTGAATGGCAGGCGGGGCTGCCAAGTGCTCGCCGAATTCGCTCAGCGCCTTCTGTAGGTGCGGGGTCTTCATGTGCGCGTCCAGATCGTCCTCGGACCGCCATACCTCGATGGTCACGAACGTTCCCCGTTCGGCGGCGGATTCGAACAGTTCGTAGGACACGTTGCCGTCCTCGTGCAGTGACTCCGCCGCGAGTTCGGCCAAGCCTGCGCGAACGACGTCCACCGATTCGGGTTTCGCGGTGATCGTTGCGACGACCTTCAGATCACTGAGCACAATTCTCCCTTTCGCCAGTGGTGGGGTGTACGGCAACCACCGAGTCCGACGGTACCGTCATGAGCGCATCCGCATCGGCTGAAACAGATCAAAGGGGAATCGTGAGCGACGTGCACGAGAAGGCGACGCGGAAGGACTGGCTGGGGCTCGCTGTCCTCGTCGTACCCATTCTGCTCGTCTCGATGGACATCTCGGTGCTCTACCTCGCGTTGCCCGCGGTGACCGCCGACCTCGAGCCGAGCAGCAACCAGACCCTCTGGATTCTGGACCTCTACGGGTTCTTCCTCGCCGGACTTCTGATCACGATGGGGTCGGTAGGTGACCGGATCGGCCGACGGCGACTGCTGATGGTCGGCGCCCTCGTGTTCGGTGCCGCCTCGGTACTGGCCGCGTTCTCCACCTCGCCGGAGATGCTCCTGATCGCCCGCGCTCTTCTCGGTGTCGGCGGTGCCACCATCGCGCCGAGCACACTGTCTCTGATTCGCAACATGTTTCGCGACCCCGCGCAACGCAAGGAAGCAATCGGGTTGTGGACGGCAGGTTTCGCCGGCGGCGGCGCGATCGGACCCGTCATCGGCGGTTTCCTACTGGAGCATTTCTGGTGGGGATCGGTCTTCCTCGTCAACATTCCGGTGATGATCGTGATCCTGGTCGCGGCGCCCCTGCTGGTTCCCGAGTTCAAGGACCCCGAGCCCGGCAAGTTCGACCCCATCAGCGTCGCCCTGTCCATCGTCGCGATGCTCGGCATCGTCTACGCGATCAAACACGGTGCACAGGAAGGTTTCGACGTCGCCACCGTCTCCACCGCGGCAGGCGGGCTGGTACTCGGATTCCTGTTCGTCCTCCGGCAACGCAAGGCCAAGGACCCGCTGATCGACGTGACACTCTTCGGCGAACGCGCATTCAGCGCAGCCGTCCTGGTCCAGTTCCTGGTGATCTTCGCACTGACCGGCTTCAGCCTGTTCGCCTCGCAGTACCTCCAACTCCTCGTCGGCCTCGGCCCGTTGGCTGCCGGACTGTGGTTGCTGATCCCCGCTGCGGCAGCGGCAGTCGGTGCCGTCTTCTCCCCGACTCTGAGCAAGATCGTCCCGACGGGCACCATCATCGCCGGCGGACTGGTGCTCATCGCCGTGGGTTCGCTGGCGCTGCACTTCGTCGGCTCGAACTCCGGCATCCCGCTTCTGATCACCGGAATGTCCCTGATCACCCTCGGCGTCGGTGCCGCGTCCACCCTCAACTCCGACATCGTCCTGACCGCCGCCGCACCCGAAAAGGCCGGTGCCGCATCGGCACTCTCCGAGACCGGCGCCGAGCTCGGCGGTGCCGTCGGCATCGCCATCCTCGGCACCATCGGATCCACCGTCTACCGCAACGGCGTCTCCGCCCAGGTACCGCCGAACACCCCCGCGGACATCGCCGGACCCGCCACCGAAACCGTCGGCGGCGGAATGGCAGTGGCCGAGCTACTGCCACCCCCGCTGAACGACATGCTGCGCGAACTCGCCGCACAGAGCTTCGTCGACGGCTTGAACCTGGCTGCCGTGTGGAGCGCAGGGCTCATGGCCGTCTCCGCCGTCGTGGTCTACGGCCTCCTGCGTCGTACCTGATTCATACCGGTGCGGGGGTGCGCTCGCGGTACGCGCGCCAGCCACCGAACTTCGTGATGTCCACAGCCGCGTCGGCCGCCTCGTACGAGCAGCAGAAACCCGTGACCCACCGGCCGTCGGACAGTTCCACCGACGTCAGACCCATCGGCACCGGAAGACCGGCCAGGAACGTGCCCACACCCGCCGCGGACATCCGATACAACTCCCCGGCAATCGCAGCCCCGGTGCCGGAGGCGTGCCGCACCAGACCGGGTTTCGGCGGCGTCGTCCCCAGATCGACCAGGCGATACGCGTCGGACGTCAGGACGTCGCCGAGGAAGCGCGCACCTCGATCGGTCAGCTGGTGGTGCACCGGAAAGCCCTTCAGATGCGCTCCCACGACGAGAACATCGATGCCCTCGGCGACGAGGACAGGTGCCGGGGCCGAGGTGAGCGCAGCAGCGATGTCCACGGCGACCTGATCGTGGAAACCCGGTACGACGACCATGACCCCGAACGGGTCACCGGCACCGGTCGGCTCTCCCGGAACCGCGACGGCCGCCATGTCCAGTAGGTTGCAGAAGTTGGTGAACGTCCCCATTCGCCGATTGACGGCAAGCGGATCCGCCTGTACCGCAGCGATCGTCGGGTGCTCGGTCGTCGTCGGAAGCACTAGCGCGTCGTACCCGTCCAGCAGGGCCACGGCAATGCGCTTGCCTGCGGCAATCGTCGACAGATCGTCGACGTACCGGTGCGCCGACGGCTCGGCGGCCCCGGAGACGATGCGCGCCACCGTAGGGTCCGCTGACGCAGGACTCGAGGCCAGGAACCCTCCCACCGCCGAATACCTTTGCGCGACAACCGCTCCGTCGTACAGCAACGTCGCGATGTCCAGAAGTGGCGAGATGTCCACCGTGTCGTACTCGATCCCCCGTACCCGCAGGCCGGCCACCGTTCTGTCGAACGCATCGCGGTACTCGGGACTCAGTGCGGCGAGGTCCTCGGCTCGGGGCACCGCCACCCTCGGCGTCGGCGACGCAGCGAGCCTCACGTCCACCGGCCACGACCGGCTGCGTGGATCGGCCTCGTCGAACCCGGCCATGACGCGGGTGGCGAGGGTCGCCGTGTCGAGGTCGGCGGCCATCACCGTCACGCAGTCGTAGTCGACGCACGCCGGGACCACACCGGTCGTCGGAACGACCCCGAGAGTCGTCTTGATCCCGACGAGACCGTGGAACGACGCCGGCACGCGTCCCGAACCTGCAGTGTCCGTGCCGATTCCGATATCCGCGATTCCCAGCGCGACCGCCACGGCCGATCCGGAACTGGAACCGCCCGACACTCGCTCGGGATCCCACGCACATCGCACTGCCCCGTACGGGCTTCTCGTCCCGACGAGACCGGTGGCGAACTGGTCGAGGTTGGTCTTGCCGAGAATCAGTGCACCCTGCTCGACGAGCCGGGCCACCGCCGTCGCGGACACCTCGGGCACGTACGAGAACTCGGGGCACGCAGCCGTCGTCGGCAGCCCGGCTACGTCGACGTTGTCCTTCACCGCGACGAGCATCCCCGCGAGGGGCAACGACGCGTCGACGAGGTCCGCATCGGCAAGCACGTCGGCCTCACTGCGCAGCGTGATCCACACCTCGGGACGATCGACCTCGGCAATTCGCGCGTACGCCTGCCGAATCCTGTCATGCAGCTGCATCGGACCCCTCCTTCTTGCTGAACTCGCCCGCTGCCGACCATGCAGCACGCTCGGCATCGAACGCTGCCGCCTGAATCGTGCGGAACTGCTCGATCGACTCGTGTTCGGCGGCGAGGAACTCGTCGTGCTCCGCCAGCGAGAATTCACCGTCGGTGATCTCCACTCCGCCGTTGCCCCTCCCGGCCGCCGTGTCCGCGCGCAGATCCATCAGTTCCTCGGGCTCGACCGGATACCACGAAATCCGGTCGAAAAACCTCAGCAGCCAGGGGCTTTCGGGTTGGAACTGTCCTGGGGAGGCAGGACCGGAGCCTGCGGACTTTGTTTCGGCAGAATAGCGGTGGTTCCAGACCTGAGTTGTGCGGCCGACGAACTGGTAACCACCGGGGCCTTCCATTCCGTAGATGCAGAGGTATGCCCCGCCGATTCCGACAGCGTTCTCCGGGGTCCAGGTACGTGCGGGATTGTATTTGGTGGTGACCAGCCTGTGCCGCGGGTCGAGTGGGGTGGCGACGGGTGCGCCGAGGTAGACGTCACCGAGGCCGAGGACCATGTAGTCGGCTGCGAAGACGGTGTCGAACACGTCTGCGACGGAATCCAATCCGTTCATGCGCCGGATGAATTCGATGTTCCACGGGCACCACGGTGCATCGGACCGGACGCCGTGCATGTAGCGGGCGATGGCTTCGCGGGTCGACGGGTCGTCCCAGGACAAGGGCATGCGGACCGTCCGGGACGGAACGACGAGCTCCGATGCGGCGGGGAGGTCGGATTCGACCTCGTCGAGCACCCCCATCAGCGTCGTGATCGGCAGTACGTCCGGGTCGACCTTGACCTGCAGAGACCGGATTCCGGGTGTCAGGTCCAGCAGTCCCTTCGGGGCGATCGCCTCGATGCGCTGGTGCAGCGCATGTGCCCGTGCGCGCAGTGCCAGGTCCAGCTTCATGTCGCCGTACTCGACGAGCACGTTGTCGTCGCCGGAGCGCCGATACGTCACCGCGGTCTCACCGTCGCGGCGCGCGATGACGCCGTCGTCCCCGTCTCCGCCGGCGGAGAAGACAACCGGAAGCGATGCCCTGCGTTCGAGTCCCAGTGCGCCGAGCGCGGCGGCATGCGCTGCCTTCACCGGTACGAACCTGATGGTGTCCCCCGGCTTCAACTGCCCGAGCTTCCAGCGCTCGGCAGCCACCACGGTGACCGGGCAGACGAAGCCGCCGAGGCTCGGGCCGTCGGGCCCCAGGAGGATCGGGGTGTCACCGGTGAAATCGAGCGCGCCTACCGAGTACGCGTTGTCATGGATGTTCGACGGGTGGAGTCCGGCCTCACCGCCGTCCTCGCGCGCCCATTCCGGTTTGGGACCGATGAGGCGCACACCGGTGCGGTCGGAGTTGAAGTGGACTTCGTACCGCGTCGCGTACAGAGTGTCCATGTCCGCGCGGGTGAAGAACTCGGGCGCGCCGTGCGGCCCCTCGGTCACCGCGATGTCCCACGTCGTCGTCAGGACGGGCCGATGTTCCATCGGAATGGATCGAATGCCGTCTCGACCGGCGCCCCCGGCGACCTCGAGGACGTCTCCTTCGGCAAGGGTGCCGCCGCGGTGGCCCCCGAATTTGCCGAGCGTGAATGTGGCTGCGCTGCCGAGGTAGTCGTCCACCTCGATCCTTCCCTGCACCGTCACGTACACACGCAGGCCTGCGCCGGTGGTGGGTCCGACGTCCAGCACCGCACCGGCCGAGACCAGGACGGGCCGCCACTGAGGCACATCGGTCCCGTCGATCCGCACACGAGCGTCCGCGCCGGTGACGCACACGTAGGTATCGGCGTCGAACGTCAGCGCCGGGCCGGCCATCGCGGACTCGAGACCCGGGGCGCCCTCGGGATTGCCCAGGGCCACATTGCCCAGTCGGAACGACAGATCGTCCATCGGTCCGGACGGAGGAACCCCCACCTTCCAGTAGCCGACGCGTCCCGGCCAGTCCTGCACCGTCGTCAGCATGCCCGGCCGCACGACGGTCATCTTGGTGGTGCTCATGGCCTGGTCACCACCAGACGAACCGACGTCGGGTCGAACCCGTTGCACGGATTGTTGATCTGCGGGCAGTTCGAGACCAGAACCAGGGTGTCCACCTCGGCGCGCAAGGACAGTGACTTTCCGGGCGCGGACAAACCGTCGACGATGCCGAGCGTGCCGTCCGCGTCGACGGGAACGTTCATGAAGAAGTTGATGTTGGACACCATGTCTCGCTTGCCGAGTCCCCACTTGGCGCCCTCGATCAGGAAATTCTCCACGCACGCGTGCTGGTGCCGAGTGTGGTGGCCGTACCGCAGGGTGTTCGACTCCTGCGAGCAGGCGCCGCCGACGGTGTCGTGGTTACCGACCTCGTCGGCGACGATCGTCATCAGCGGTGTCGAATCATCGCTGCGCAGCACGGTTCCGGTGGTGAGGAACAGGTTGCGCTGGGAGGTGACCGTCGCCGCGGCGGAGTACCGGACGGCGTGATCGTCGGCGGCATAGAGCAACGTGTCCACGGCCTGGTTGCCGTGCAGGTCGATCATCGTCAGGACATCGCCTGCCTTCACGACGGCCGACCAGGGGCCCCGGGCGTCGGCGACCTGGTCCAGTACCACTGATCCGAGTGTCGTTGTCATCATGCACCTTTCGGGTTCAGCGCGTTCCAGGCGCTGTCGGTGTTCCATACCGCGCGTTCGTACTCCGGTTCGGTGTTCGCCAGTGCGAGCAACTCCTCCGACGCATCCCAGGCGGTGACGTCGAGCGCCGTCGTACCGAACGTGTCCGCGGGGTCGAGTGGGTGCGCGGTGTTCGCGAGCAGCACGACGACCGGCAGGTGCATCAGTAGATCGACTTCGGTGCCGGGGCCGGCCGAGCCGGTGCTGGTGAGTGCGCCGTCGGCCTCGACGCGTACCCCGTGGAAGAACGAGATCGACGGGGGCAGATCGCGCGGCTCCAGACCGTTCTTGGCAGCGCCGACGGTGAACATCTCGCGGCCCGCCGGCGACGAGGAATGCAGCGCCCCGGTCCCGTACTTCGCCGCATTCGTTGCTGCCGAGGTGGTTCCGCACAGCGCGTCGTGACGACCCGAACTGTCCGCGACGACGGTGGCGAGGACTCTGCCCTGGTCCGACAGCAGCGGATGTCCCGTCGTGACGTACGCCTGCCACGGGACCTTCACCGTGTCGGCCGCATTGAGTCTCTCCCACGGGGCATCGGCGCGGTAGAGCAGCAGGTGGGCGCAGGCGGCGCCGTCGACGTCGCGCAAACGCAGCCGTGTACCGCGGGCCAGGACCTTGGTGGAATACCGGCCGCCGGGAATCGTCTCGGCCCAGGTGAGCGTCACACCGTCGGGGCCGGTGGGGGCGTCGACCTCAGCGGCCTGCGAGCGAGCATGTTCCTTGGCGGCGTGGGTGGTTGCTGTGCTCATGTGTTCTACGCTCCGATCGTGACGGGTCGTGGGTGTGCTTTGGCGCGGGGGAAGCAGGCGATGCCCACCACCACGACGGCCAGGACGGTCAGCGGGGCGGCCCACTGCAGAATCGGGTATTCCCCGGTGGGATTGAAGATTTCGGCACGCGGCCAGGACAGGTTGACCACCATCAGCCCGCCGTACAGAACTGCTGCGATGTTCACAGGGATACCGAGCCAGCCGAGGGTGAAGAGTTTCTTTCCTTCGGCATCCACCTGCACTCCGCCGCGGGGCCAGCCTTTCAGTCGCTGGACCAGCAGTGGGACGGTGACCATCATGTAGGCGAGGTAGATCAGGACGATGCAGACACTGGTGAGGGTCGTGAACAGGGCGGCGTTGCCGACGTTGACCGCGAGGACCGCGACACAGGCCAGTCCGATGAGAACCGAAGGGGCAATGGGCGTTCCGGTCTTGGAGTTCACCTTGGACAGGATGTCCGACGCGGGCAGTCGTCCGTCACGGGCCATGGAGAACATCAGTCGCGAGGCAGCGGTCTGGATGGCCAACGTGCAGATGAACACCGCGATGGCGACGTCGATCAGGAGGACCGTGCCCCACGGCGACGTCAGGATGGAGTCGATGACGTAAGGCAGGCCGAGCGTCGCGAGATTGCCGTCGGTGAGCGACGGTGCCGCCATCAGTGCGCCGACGATCATCAGCCCACCGCCGAGGGCCGACGCGGACAACGCAAGCCTGATCGTACGCGGCGCGACCCGACGCGGGTTGTGGGTTTCCTCGGCAAGCTCACCGGCAGAACCGAATCCGACCATCACGTAGGCGGCCATGAGTCCCGAGACGATCCACGCCCAGATGTAACCGGGTTCGGCTCCCGCGGCACCGGTGTCGAGGACGACCTGGGGTCCGCGCTGTGCGTGGGTGAAGAACACGAGTACCAGGGCGATGACTCCGACGATCTCGCACGTCACACCGATCGAGTTGATGCGTGACATCCAGTTCACGCCGATCGAGTTGATGGTCGTCGTCAGGACGAGCAACACGGACCCGAGGACCACTGCGTTGGTGGCACCGCTGGGGGACGTCAGTGCCGGATCGTCGCCGACGATCTGGAACCCGCTCCATATGCTCGGCAGAACCACCTGCAGCGCGATCGCCGCGGCCGACGCCGTGACGATCTGCGCGATGATCATGAACCAGCCGGCGAACCAGCCGACGATCTCACCGCCCATCCTGCGCGCCCACTGGTAGATGGCGCCTGAAATGGGATACCGGGCAGCGAGTTCCGCGAAGTTCAGCGCAACCATGAACTGGCCGAGGAACACCAGCGGCCAGGTGAAGAAGAACGCGGGGCCGCCGAAACTGAAGCCGAGTGCGAACAGCTGGAAGATCGTGGTGAGAATCGAGACGAACGAGAACCCCGCCGCGAACGAGGCGAATTTACCGAGCGAACGGTGCAGTTGCTGTTCGTATCCGAGCTCCGCGAGATCGGAGTGGTCACTGCGCGGTGGCGAGGACCCTTCGGGTGCGGGCAGAGTAGTCGAGCTCATGGATGTCTCCTCGAGAGAAAGAGTGACTGCGGGAAGGTGCCTGACCGCCCGTCTGCGCTGCCGGTGCGGGCTTTTCTGTCAGTCGATAGTTTTCCGGCCCGAGGTGCCCCACGAGTGACAGCGATGAAACAACTACGTTTCGCAGGTTTCTATCGAATGACAGAAACTTCACTGCCGCGTCGTCGATGCCAGGATGGACCCATGACCACCGCAGGCCGACCGAGGCTCAGTACCAAGAAGCGGCCAGGAGACACGGCTCTCGAAGAAATCCTCGACGCCGCGGCGGAGCTGTTCACCACCCGCGGCTTCACCAACACGTCCACGCGCATGATCGCCGACGCCGTGGGCATGCGTCAGGCGTCGCTGTACCACCACTTCGCCAACAAGGACGAGTTGCTGAGTCTGTTGCTGAGCGGAACCGTCGACGGTCCACTGGCCGTCGCACAGCGCATCGCCGATTCCGACGCGGCCGCTGCGGTCAAGATGTACGCGCTCGCACTGTTCGACGCCGACCAGCTCTGCCGATCCCGGTGGAACCTCGGTGCGCTGTATCTACTCCCGGAGATCCGCGAACCTCGCTTCGATACCTTCCGTGCACACCGGCACGCACTGATGGACCGCTACGCCTCGATAGCAGCCGAGGTTCTCCACCGAACGACGGCTGCACTGCCCGGCACCGAGGAGTTGCCGTTCCGGCTCGTCGAGACCGTCGTCAACGGTCGCGCCGACGCCGAGAGTGGCCGCGACGCGTCAGGAGAGGACTACGCCCGCGTCGTCGCGGAAGCAGCGGTCCGGGTACTCGGCTGGACCGGCTCGGTGGACGAGCTGCACACCCAGGCCAGGCCGCTACTGGAGTATGCGGCCGATCACGTGCCCGACGCACCCACGAGGTAGTTCGCCAGCCACGTCGTCACGCTCACACCGCTCGAATCCACCGCGTACGACGCGTATTCCTGGTGAATTCCGGAGCGGTAGAACGCCTCGATCTCACGGCGCCGCTGCTCGTTCGCCTGGTCCGACAATTGCCCCTGCAGAACCGGGAGCCCGCCGGCCGACGCGATGTCACCGAGCAGGATCTGTGCATCCTGCTGTGCCTTCGCTGCGACGTCCGGGCTCGGATCCGACGACACCGCAAGGAAACCCGCGAGCCGCGCCACGTAGTCGTCCTTCGGTGTCGAGCAGTACAGGTCACCGACCGCACAGAACGTTCGGACGACCGGGCTGACGTATCCGAACCCGCCCACCCGAGGCCCACCGACACCGGTGCCGACGACCTCGGGCCCGACCAGCGCATCGGCGTCGGACCGCTTGGGATCGGAGATCAGCCCCACCGCGACGACCTTGTCCGCCGGAACCACGCCGAGGCCGGTACCGATCGACGCCGCGAGGTCGCCTGCGGCATCCGCGCCCTGGCTGTATCCGATGATGCCGAATTTCGTTGCGCCACAACGGTCGGCCACGGACTTCAGCATGCCGCCCGCGTTGGCGGTGGCGATTGCACGCGACTCGCCGTAGATGCCGCCTTCCCACGGAAACGCCGTCGCCGGGTAGGACACGTAGTCGGTTCGGATATCGCTGCTCGCGATGCGGTCGGTGACGGCAGTGAGCATCCCCGGCCGCGGCGCAGCGCCCGAACTGGTCTCCCACGTGCCCGGAATCGCGACTACGTACATGCTGGGGCACGATGCCGGATCCGCCGACGCCGTGCTGGCAGTGACGGTGGACATCGCCGCCGACCCGGCAGCGATCGTCAACACGGATCCGATGGTGGCGACAAGCTTCTTCACGCGCATGGTGCGGCCTCACTGCGTCAGCGGACATTCGACTACTCACTGTGAGAATTCCAGTGCCTGATGTCGAATCGATGCCCAATCGGTAAACGCAGGTTACCTAAATTCATGAAGGTTCACATACGGGAACGAAAACGAGGTTTCAGCGCGTGAAACGTGCTTTTCGACCGGCCCCCAAACGCATGAATGCGCCACCGCAGCCGTCTGACGGTTGCGGTGGCGCATTCATGCCGAAGCGAGAAGAAACTACCTCTGCGGCGCCTGGGTCGGGACGATCGGCGCGGGCAGTGCGGTGGCACCCTGCAGGAAGGTGTCGACAGCGGCTGCGCAGGAGCGACCCTCGGCGATGGCCCACACGATGAGCGACTGGCCGCGGCCCATGTCACCGGCGACGAAGACGCCGGGAACGTTGGTGACCCACTCGTTCGAGCGCTTGACGTTGCCGCGCTCGTTCAGGTCCACACCGAGATCGGTGAGCAGGCCTGGCTTCTCCGGCCCGACGAAGCCCATGGCGAGGAGGACGAGATCGGCCTCGAGGGTGAACTCGCTGCCCTCGACCTTCTCGAACTTGCCTGCCTTGAACTCGACCTCGTGAGCTTCGAGTCCGGTGACCTTGCCGTCCTTGCCGAGGAAACGCTCGGTGTTGACGGAGAACACGCGCTCGCCGCCCTCTTCGTGCGCCGACGCCACGCGGAACATCAGCGGGTACAGCGGCCACGGAGTGGACGTTGCACGCTCTTCCGGCGGACGCGCCATGATCTCGAACTGGTGAACGCTTGCCGCGCCCTGACGGTGCGAGGTACCGAGGCAGTCCGCACCGGTGTCGCCGCCGCCGATGATGACGACCTTCTTGCCCTCGGCGCTGACCGGAGGCTCGGCGAAGTCGCCCTGCTGCACGCGGTTGGCGTGGGGCAGGAACTCCATGGCCTGGTAGATGCCCTCGTTCTCGCGGCCTTCGATCGGCAGGTCGCGCCACGCGGTGGCGCCACCGGAGAGAACGACAGCGTCGAATTCCGCGCGCAGTTCGTCGGCCGTGATGTCGACGCCGACGTTGACGCCGGTGCGGAACACCGTGCCCTCGGCCTCCATCTGCGCCAGACGGCGGTCGATGTGGCGCTTCTCCATCTTGAACTCGGGGATGCCGTAGCGCAGCAGTCCGCCGATGCGGTCGGCACGCTCGAACACCGTCACGGTGTGGCCGGCACGCGTCAGCTGCTGCGCTGCAGCGAGACCCGCAGGACCGGAGCCGACGACGGCGACCGTCTTGCCGGTCAGGTGCGTCGGGTAGACCGGGGTGACCCAGCCTTCCTCGAAGGCCTTGTCGATGATCTCGACCTCGACCTGCTTGATCGTCACCGGATCCTGGTTGATGCCCAGAACGCACGACGCCTCGCACGGCGCCGGGCACAGCCGCCCGGTGAACTCCGGGAAGTTGTTGGTGGCGTGCAGACGGTCGATTCCCTCACGCCAGCGGTCCTTGAAGACCAGGTCGTTCCACTCGGGAATCAGGTTCCCGAGCGGGCAGCCGTTGTGGCAGAACGGAATTCCGCAGTCCATGCACCGGCTGGCCTGGGTCTGCAGAGTGTCCTTCGGGAAGTCTTCGTAGACCTCTTTCCAGTCCATCAGTCGCAGGTCGACCGGCCGACGCTTCGGCAGTTCGCGGACGGTGTTCTTCAGAAATCCCTGTGGGTCACCCACGAGCTGCCTCCATGATCGCCTCGTCCACGTCCGCGCCGTTCTTCTCGGCCTCGGAGATGGCAAGCAGTACCTTCTTGTAATCGCGAGGCATGACCTTCACGAAGTGGTTCACCTGCTGTGACCAGTCCGCCAGGATGCGCTCCGCGACATCGGATCCCGTTTCCTCGTGGTGACGAGTGACGATTTCCTTGAGCCAGGTGAACTCGTCGCCCTCGATGCTCTCGATGTCGACCAGCTCGGTGTTGAGGTTCGCCTCGAACGTCTTGTTCGGATCGAAGACGAACGCCACGCCGCCGGACATACCGGCACCGAAGTTGCGGCCGGTCTCGCCGAGGATGACGACCTTTCCACCGGTCATGTACTCGCAGCCGTGGTCACCGACGCCTTCGACGACGGCAACGGCACCGGAGTTACGGACCGCGAAACGCTCGCCGACTACACCGCGGATGAGAGCCTCACCCTGCGTCGCGCCGAACAGGAAGACGTTGCCACCGATGATGTTGTCCTCGGCGACGAATCCTGCAGGAGCATTCAGCGACGGCCGCACGATGATGCGTCCGCCGGACAGGCCCTTACCGACGAAGTCGTTGGCGTCGCCGTTGAGGCGCAGGGTCATGCCCGACGGCACGAACGCGCCGAAGCTGTTACCGGCCGAACCGGTGAACGTGATGTCGATGGTGTTGTCCGGCAAGCCGACTCCGCCGTACGCCTTGGTCAACTCGTGTCCGAGCATGGTGCCGACGGTGCGGTTGACGTTGGTGATCTTGGACTCGAACGTGACCTTCTCGCCCCTGTCCAGAGCATCGCGGCTCTGCACGATGAGCTGCTGGTCCAGCGCCTTGTCGAGTCCGTGATCCTGGACGCCCGTGTTGTAGAGGTCCTGGTTCATGAACGCCGACTCGACCTCGTCGAGGATGGGCGACAGATCCAGCTTGGACGCCTTCCACGCTTCCTTCGCAGCGGTGGTGTCCAACAGAGCGACCTGGCCGACGGCTTCGTTGAGCGTGCGGAAGCCGAGCTCGGCCAGAAGCTCGCGAACCTCTTCTGCGATGAACATGAAGAAGTTCTCGACGAACTCGGGCTTGCCTGCGAAACGCTTGCGCAGCACCGGGTTCTGCGTCGCGACACCGACGGGGCAGGTGTCGAGGTGGCAGACGCGCATCATGATGCAGCCCGACACGACGAGAGGCGCGGTCGCGAATCCGAACTCCTCGCCGCCGAGCAGTGCGGCGACCATGACGTCGCGGCCGGTCTTGAGCTGGCCGTCGACCTGCACGACGATGCGGTCACGGAGACCGTTGAGCAGCAACGTCTGCTGGGTCTCGGCGAGGCCGAGCTCCCACGGTCCACCTGCGTGCTTGACCGACGTCAGTGGCGTTGCGCCGGTACCGCCGTCGTGGCCGGAGATGAGCACCACGTCGGCGTGTGCCTTCGAGACACCGGCCGCGACCGTGCCGACCCCGACCTCGGAGACCAGCTTCACGTGGATGCGTGCCTGCGGGTTGGCGTTCTTCAGGTCGTGGATCAGCTGAGCGAGATCTTCGATCGAGTAGATGTCGTGGTGCGGCGGCGGCGAGATGAGGCCGACACCGGGCGTCGAGTGGCGAACCTCGGCGACCCACGGGTACACCTTGTGCGCCGGAAGCTGGCCGCCCTCACCGGGCTTGGCGCCCTGCGCCATCTTGATCTGGATGTCGGTGCAGTTGGTCAGGTAGTGCGAGGTGACGCCGAAACGTCCCGACGCCACCTGCTTGATCGCGCTTCGACGCCAGTCGCCGTTCTCGTCGGGCTCGAAGCGGTCGACGCTCTCGCCGCCCTCACCGGAGTTGGAGCGTCCGCCGAGGCGGTTCATGGCGATCGCGAGAGTCTCGTGAGCCTCGGCGGAGATGGATCCGTAGCTCATCGCACCCGTCGAGAATCGCTTGACGATCTCCGATGCGGGCTCCACCTCGTCGATCGAGATCGGCTGGCGCTCTTCGGTCTTGAAGCGGAACAGACCGCGAAGCGACGCGAGGCGCTCGGACTGATCGTCGACCATCTTCGTGTATTCCTTGAAGATGTCGTACTGACCGGTGCGAGTCGAGTGCTGCAGCTTGAACACGGTGTCGGGGTTGAAGAGGTGGTACTCCCCTTCACGACGCCACTGGTACTCACCGCCGACCTCGAGTTCACGATGTGCACGTTCCTGACGGTTCTCGAGGTACGCCATGCCGTGGCGGGTGGCCACATCCTGTGCGATCTGCTCGAGCTCGATACCGCCGAGGTGACTGTTCAAACCGGTGAAGTACTCGTCGACGAGGCCCTGCGACAGGCCGATGACCTGGAACAGCTGTGCGCCGGTGTACGAGGCGAGGGTGGAGATGCCCATCTTGGACATCACCTTCAGCACGCCCTTGCCTGCGGCCTTGATGTAATTGGAGACGGCCTTGTCGAACTCGATGCCCGTCAGTGCGCCGCGCTCGATCATGTCCTCGATGGACTCGAACGCCATGTACGGGTTGACCGCAGCGGCACCGAAGCCGATGAGCAGAGCCATGTGGTGCACCTCGCGGGCGTCACCGGACTCCACGATCAGGCCGACCTTGGTACGCGTCTTCTCGCGAACGAGGTGGTGGTGCACCGCCGAGGTCAGCAGCAGCGACGGGATCGGGGCCAGCTTCTCGCTCGACTCACGGTCCGACAGCACGATGATCCGTGCGCCACCGGAGATGGCGGCGGACACCTGAGCGCGGATGGCCTCCAACGACTTCTGCAGACCTTCGCCACCTTCGGCGACGGGGTAGAGGCCGCGCACGACGACCGAGCGCAGGCCTTCCTGCGTGCCCTCGTCGTTGATGTGGACGAGCTTGGCCAGGTCGTCGTTGTGCAGGATCGGCTGCGGGAGCACGATCTGCTTGCACGCGTCGGGGCCGGGGTTGAGCAGGTCGCCCTCGGGTCCGATCGTTCCGCCGAGGCTGGTGACGATCTCCTCGCGGATCGCGTCGAGCGGCGGGTTGGTGACCTGGGCGAACAGCTGCGAGAAGTAGTCGAACAGCATCCGAGGACGAACCGACAGCACGGCGATCGGAGTGTCGGTACCCATCGAACCGATGGCCTCGGCGCCGGTCTTCGCCATCGGCGAGACCAGAACGTTCAGCTCCTCGGTGGTGTAGCCGAAGATCTGCTGACGGATGAGAACGCGGTCGTGCGGCATGTGCACGTGCGGGCGGTCCGGCAGGTCGTCGATCGAGGTCAGACCTTCGTCGAGCCACTGCTGGTACGGGTGCTCGGCGGCGAGCTCGTCCTTGATCTCGTCGTCGGAGACGATGCGGCCCTGCGCGGTGTCCACCAGGAACATACGGCCGGGCTGCAGACGAACCTTGCGGATCACCTTCGCCGGATCGATGTCCAGGACGCCGACCTCGGAGGCCATGACGACCAATCCGTCGTCGGTGACCCAGAGTCGGCTGGGGCGCAGACCGTTTCGGTCCAGGACCGCGCCGATGACGGTGCCGTCGGTGAAGCACACCGACGCCGGTCCATCCCACGGCTCCATCAGCGAGGAGTGGTACTTGTAGAACGCCCGGCGAGCGGGGTCCATCGACTCGTGACGCTCCCAGGCTTCGGGGATCATCATGAGGACGGCGTGCGGAAGGCTGCGGCCGCCGAGGTGCAGAAGCTCGAGCACCTCGTCGAAACGTGCAGTGTCGCTTGCGCCTTCGGTAACGACCGGGAAGATCTTCTCGAGGGCCTCGGATCCACCGAACACGTCGGAGGTGATCAGTGCCTCGCGGGCGCGCATCCAGTTCTCGTTACCGGTGGCGGTGTTGATCTCACCGTTGTGCGCGACGCGGCGGAACGGGTGCGCCAGCGGCCACGACGGGAACGTGTTGGTGGAGAAGCGCGAATGCACAAGGCCGAGAGCGCTTTCCACGCGCTCGTCCTGCAGGTCGAGGTAGAAGCCCTTGAGCTGAGGCGTCGTCAGCATGCCCTTGTAGACGAAGGTCTGCGAGGACAGCGACGGGAAGTACACGGTCTCGCGGCCGGGCCCGTCCTTGCCTGCACCCTCTTCGCCGAGCTCGTGCTCGACGCGCTTACGGATGACGAACGCGGCGCGCTCGAGAGCCAGATCGGTAACGGAGCCGGCCGGCGAGGCGAAGAACAATTGACGGAACGTCGGCATCGCGTCACGCGCGAGCGCCCCGAGGGAGGAGTCGTCGGTGGGAACTTCACGCCATCCGAGGACCTTCATGCCCTCTTCTTCGACGATGCGGACGACGTCGTCGCTCGCGCGGGCGGCGTCCTTCTTGCCCTGCGGCAGGAATGCGATTCCGGTGGCGTACGAACCAGCGGCGGGCAGCTCGAAATCGACCACGGCACGGAAGAACGCGTCCGGTACCTGGATCAGGATTCCGGCGCCGTCACCGGTGTTGGGTTCGGAGCCGGCGGCGCCCCGGTGCTCGAGGTTGACCAGCGCGGTGATGGCCTTCTCGACGATGTCTCGACTACGACGACCATGCATGTCCACCACGAACGCGACACCACAGGAGTCGTGTTCGTTGCGGGGGTCGTAGAGGCCTTGGGGGCCCGGAGTGTGCTTCATACCTAGCCTTCGGATAAGTCCAGCCTTCAAGTACGTCGGATCGGCGCGGCACAGATAACCGGCCGTCGCGGACGGCTATTCGGTGCCGTTCGCCGTTGAAGCAGCACCACCGGAGGCGATCTTCGGATAACGTCGAGCGGGTGCGCTCGAAACGGTGAAACGAAGGTGCCTTTCGGGCGGATCGACAATTGGGTACGTCGGTCCAACAACAAACGATAAGTCAGCACCTAGGCCAACCTGCAAATAAGGTAAGCCTATTCAGGCTCTCTACCTGGGCTTTTACAATTCCCTGACCCCCGCATTGCGCCCCCCTGGCTCGCTCGATGATCGTTCGAACTCGAAAAATACCCTCATCGGCCCGCGTTCGCGGCGAGTTCTGCGGTACTGGAAGAGGATCCGGTAATTACACGGAGGAAATTTCGATCCGATCGGACGCGTCCTGGACGCACTACCCCGAAAATGACTACTGGCCGCAGCGAGTGAATCAGCTGCGGCCAGTGTTGTGGGCGGAGGGGGACTTGAACCCCCACGTCCCGAAGGACACTGGCACCTGAAGCCAGCGCGTCTGCCATTCCGCCACCCGCCCGGGCGACCGGTGAACATTAACACGCAGATATCGCTGCATGAAAATCGTGCCCGTTCGTCGGCCGACTGCAGCACCGACAGGCTCCGAGCGGCAACGTATATCATGCTGAGACGACGACCTGTAGGCGACACGCGTCTGAGGCGCAATCCAACGAAGCACGACCGGGAAGTGAGGTCACCATGGGCATTGTCCAGCGTTTCGAGCGAAAGCTCCAGGGCGCAGTGGGCGACGTCTTCGCCCGAGTGTTCGGCGGCGGTGTCGTTCCCCAAGAGGTCGAGGCGGCACTTCAGCAGGAGGCGTCGGACAGAGTCCGACCACTCGACGGTGGTCATTATCTCGCCCCCAACAGCTATGTGATCACCATCAACAGCTCCGATCACGAGGAACTGGCCGCGGACCAGGACCTGACCATGAAGGCATTCTCCCGCCACCTGGGCGACTACATACGCGATCAGGGCTGGCAGACGTACGGAGAGATCGTGGTTCGCTTCGAGCCGTCCCCTACTTTGCACACCGGCCAGTTCCGGGCCAGTGGTTCGGTCGACCCCGATGTGGGACGATCACCGACTGCAGCCGGTGCCGCGCCACAGAAACCTGCAGCACCCGGTCCGCGACCCCCGCGCCCGTCCGCCCCACCTAAGTCGACATCAGGAGCCGGCCACATGACGCAGAACCCAGGTTACGACCCGCAACGCGACCCGGCCGACGGCTCTCGCCCCGACCCTCGCGCACGCGGCGGATACCCGGCGCCGGGTCAGGATCCTCGGTACGCACAGCAGAACGGACGCGATCCGCGCGCAGCAGCAGACCAGGGCTACCGCAACGGTGCGCCGTACGGAGGCGGCTACGGCGCCCCGGCAGCACAGGCACCCGTCCAGGAGGGTCAGTACGACCCTCAGTCCTACGGCCAGGGCCACGACGACCAGGCGTACGGCGACCAGCAGTACGCAGATCAGGGCTACGACCAGCAGTATCCGGATCAGGGATACGACCAGCAGGCATACGGCCAGCAGGCGTACTCGGATCAGAACGGGTACGAGCAGGCAGGGCATGAGCAGGCTGCACGTGATCAGGGCGGCCAGGCCTACTCCGATCCGTCGTACGGACGCCAGGGTTACGACCAGCAGGCATACGGCCAGCAGAACTACGGCCAGCAGGCATACGCGGACCAGGGCTACGACCAGCAGGCGTACGCCGAACCCGCCGGCTACCAGCAGCCCGCGTACGACTACCCGCCGCAGCAGAACGGGTACCCCCAGGGCCAGTACCCCACCGCGGGGTATCAGCAGCCTGCCTACGGTTACGACGAGCCCGCGTACTCCGACAGCCAGGGCCTGACGGCAACGCTGCAACTCGAGGACGGCAGCGGACGGTACTTCCAGCTCCGCGACGGCCAGAACATCATCGGCCGTGGCCAGGACGCTCAGTTCCGTCTCCCGGACACCGGCGTGTCCCGCCGGCACGTCGAGATCCGCTGGGACGGCCGGGTGGCGATGCTCTCCGACCTCGGATCCACCAACGGAACGACGGTCAACGGATCACCGGTCCAGGATTGGCAACTCGCCGACGGCGACGTCATTCGCGCTGGTCACTCGGAGATCCTCGTCCGCATCGTCTGACGCACCTCACCCGTATGGTGATCGACACGCGCAGCTTCCCCTTAGGATGCTGCGTGAGACGTCGTGTCATTACGATCGCTGGCGGCTCGGGGGGAGATCCCGGCGTGCGCCCGCGACGCCGACCAAGTACGACCTGCGAAGGAGGTGGACGGCTGTGCAGGGCTTGATTCTGCAGTTGACCAGGGCAGGCTTTCTGCTGTTGTTGTGGTTCTTCGTCTGGGCCGTACTTCGCACGCTTCGCAGCGACATCTACGCGGCGTCGGGAATGCGGATGCCTGCGCGGTACTCGGGCGGGTCGAAAGTTCTCCCGTCGTTCAACAAACAGAAGGTTGCCAAGAATCTAGTGGTGACACAGGGCGGTCTCGCCGGAACACGAATTTCACTCGGTACCCAGCCTGTTCTCATCGGCCGCGCGGACGACTCCACGCTCGTGCTGACCGACGATTACGCGTCCACTCGCCACGCTCGAATCTCGCCACGCGGCGGCGATTGGTACGTCGAGGATCTGGGTTCGACCAACGGGACCTACCTCGATCGCGCGAAGGTGACGACGGCAGTTCGAGTTCCGCTCGGCACGCCGGTGCGTGTCGGTAAGACCGTGATCGAGCTGCGCCCGTGACACTGGTACTGCGATACGCCGCCCGCAGTGATCGCGGCTTGGTGCGCTCGAACAACGAGGATTCTGTCTACGCCGGTGCGCGTCTTCTCGCCCTCGCCGACGGCATGGGCGGCCACGCGGCAGGCGAGGTGGCGTCGCAGTTGATGATCGCCGCGCTCGCGCACCTCGACGACGACGAACCGGGCGACGACCTCCTCGGCAAGCTCGAAGCCGCGACGCGCGAAGGCAACGCGTCCATCGCCGATCAGGTCGAGGACGAGCCCGAGCTCGACGGCATGGGCACAACCCTGACCGCAATTCTGTTCGCAGGCAGGAAGATCGGGCTCTGCCACATCGGCGACTCCCGCGCCTACATGCTCCGCGACACCAAGCTGACCCAGATCACCCGCGACGACACGTTCGTCCAGTCCCTCGTCGACGAGGGCAGGATCACCGCCGAACAGGCACATACGCACCCGCAGCGTTCGTTGATCATGCGCGCGTTGACCGGCAACGAGATCGAGCCGACGCTGACCGTGCGGGAAGCGAAAGCCGGAGACCGTTATCTCCTGTGCTCCGACGGATTGTCCGACGTCGTGAGCGACGAGACCATCGAGAACACGATGAACGAGGGTGATTGCGCGTCGTGCGCGGACCGCCTCATCGAATTGGCGCTGCGCAGTGGCGGTCCGGACAACGTGACCGTCGTCGTCGCCGACGTCGTGGACATCGACTACGGGCAGAGCTCGCCCATTCTCGGCGGCGCAGCCAGCACCGAGGACGAGGAAGACGCTCCGCCGCCGAACACGGCAGCCGGACGCGCCGCGGCCATGCGCCCACCCCGGACCACTCCGAAGCGGGTGACGACGCCTGCACCGGTGCCGGAGAAGAAGTCGCACAAGCTGCGGTGGACGCTCGTTGCTCTCGCCGTCGTCGCATTGCTCGTCGGCGGCGCCTTCGTCGCCAATGCGGCCATCCGTGGCAACTACTACGTGGGCGAGGACAACGGCCGCGTCGCCGTGATGCGCGGTGTGCCCGGTTCGATCCTCGGATACTCGTTGCAATCCGTGCACAGCATCGGATGCCTCGGCGACGAGGGGGCACTCACGTTGAGCGCACCCGACACCGTTCCCGCCGACTGCACCGTCTTCCAGGTCGACGACCTCGCTCCTGCCGCCCGTGAGCAGGTGCGCGCGGGGCTGCCGTCGGGCAAGCTGGACGACGTCGACAGTCAGATGAACCGCCTCGCCTCGGGAGATCTTCTCCCGCCGTGCGACGAGGTCGCCTCGACGACGAGCCAGACCACTCCGTCGCCGACGCCCGCCGCGCCGCCCGCGGATCCGGCGGCACCTCCTGCACCGCCCGCAGACCCGGCCGCGCCGCCTGCCGATCCTGCTGCGCCGCCGACCACGACCACTCCGGCACCCACGGTCACCCAGTTGCCGGGTCAGAACTGCAGGACCGGTACTTGATGAGCTCCAATCCATCTGTGGGGGCGTCCTTTCCGAGCCCACCGGGCGGATTCGCGCCTGCTCCGGTCCAGTCCAATCGCCGCAACATCGAGTTGCTTCTGCTCGGTATCGCAGTGCTCATCACGACGCTGTCGCTCGTTCTGGTGGAAGCGAGCCAGGAACAGGCGATCACGTGGGATCTGGCGAAGTACGGTCTGGCGTACCTCGCGCTGGTCACAGTCGCTCATCTGGCCGTACGTCGGTTCGCTCCGTACGCCGACCCGCTGCTGCTGCCGATCGTGGCGCTGCTCAACGGGCTCGGATTGGTGTTGATCCATCGACTGGATCTCGCGGACCAGCAGTCGGCTGCGTATCTGGGACAGGAGATTCCGTCTCCCGACGCCAACCAGCAAGTCCTGTGGACAACCCTGGCCATCGCCGGTTTCATCGCGCTCCTCGTTCTCCTCCGCGACTACCGCACCCTCGCTCGGTACAGCTACACCGTCGGATTGTGCGGTTTGGTGCTGCTCGCCATCCCAGCCGTCCTGCCATCGGCGTTCTCCGAGGTCAACGGTTCCAAGATCTGGATCCGGCTGCCGGGGTTCAGCATTCAGCCGGGCGAGTTCGCGAAGATCCTGCTGCTCATCTTCTTCGCGTCGCTGCTGGTCGCCAAGCGTGAACTGTTCACCACCGCCGGCAAGCACTTCCTCGGCATGGACTTCCCCCGCGCCCGCGACCTGGGGCCCATCCTTCTGGTGTGGATCGTCTCCGTCGGTGTTCTCGTGTTCGAGAAGGACCTCGGTTCGTCGCTGCTGATCTTCGGCACCGTGCTGGTCATGATCTACATCGCGACCGAACGCGTCGGATGGCTCATCATCGGTTTCGGCCTGCTGCTCGTCGGGTTCCTGTTCGCGTACCAGGTGTTCGGCCACGTCAAGATCCGTACCGACACGTGGCTGCACCCGTTCGACGACTACAACGACACCGGCTACCAGATCGTCCAGTCGATGTTCAGTTTCGCCACCGGTGGTCTCGCAGGAACGGGCCTCGGCAGCGGACGTCCGTCGCAGGTGCCGTTCGCGAAGACCGACTTCATCATCGCGGCCATCGGCGAGGAACTCGGCCTCATCGGACTCACCGCGGTGCTGGTCCTGTACCTGGTCTTCATCATCCGTGGTCTGCGGACTGCGTTGGCGGTGCGTGACAGCTTCGGCAAACTCCTCGCCGCAGGCCTGTCCTTCACCGTCGCGATCCAGTTGTTTGTCGTCGTCGGCGGCGTCACCAAGCTCATCCCGCTCACCGGCCTCACCACGCCGTACCTGTCCTACGGAGGATCGTCGCTTCTCGCCAACTACCTGCTCGTCGCCCTGCTGATCAAGATCTCCGACGCCGCACGTGAACCCGCGACGCCGAAGAAGAAGCCGGCACCGGCCGCCCCCATCGCCGAGGCACCGACCGAGATGGTGAAGCGCTCATGAACACTCCGCTCCGTCGCGTCTCCGTCGCCGTCATGGTGATGGTCGTCGCGCTGCTGCTCAACGCCACGTACCTGCAGGTCATCAAGGCCGACGACCTACGGTCCGATCCACGCAACTCCCGAGTCCTGCTCGACGAGTACTCCCGCCAGCGCGGTCAGATCTCGGCCGGCGGCCAGGTCCTCGCCGCGTCGATCGCCACCGACGATCGGTACAAGTACCTGCGTACCTACCCACCGAACCAGTTGGCGCCCAACAGCCCGATGGCCAACGCCCCGATCACCGGGTTCTACTCGATGCTGTACTCGAGCACCGGCCTCGAGCGGACCGAGGATCAAGTACTGAACGGCTCCGACGACCGCCTGTTCGGTCGCCGCCTGTTCGACCTGATCTCCGGACGCGACCCACGCGGCGGCAACGTCGTCACGACAATCGATCCCGTCGTCCAGCAGGTCGCCTACGATCAGCTGTTCTCCCGCGGATACACCGGATCGGTCGTGGCGATCGAACCGTCGACCGGCAACATCCTCGCGATGGCCAGCTCGCCGAGCTACGACCCGAACCTGCTGGCCAGCCACGACGGCGCGCAGACCACCGAGGCCTGGGACGCACTGAACGCCGACCCCGCGAAACCGCTTCTGAACCGCGCCATCTCGGCGACGTACCCGCCCGGGTCGACGTTCAAGGTGCTCGTCACCGCCGCGGCCCTCCAGAACGGTGCAACACCCGACGACCAGTTGACGGCGGCCCCGACCATCACGCTGCCCGGCACCGAGACCACCCTCGAGAACTACAACGGAAGCACCTGCGGCGGCGGCCCGACGGCGACGCTGCGTGAGGCCTTCGCGCGCTCGTGCAACACCGCCTTCGTCGAGCTCGGTATCGCAACCGGCGCCGACGCACTGAAGGACACGGCGAGCGCATTCGGAATCGGCAGCGAGACGACGTCGCTGCCGCTGCCTGTCGCGGACAGCACCATCGGCCAGATCCCCGACGATGCCGCCCTGGGTCAGTCCAGCATCGGACAGCGCGATGTCGCACTGACGCCGTTGCAGGACGCGGTGATCGCGGCGACCGTCGCCAACTCCGGAGTACGGATGGACCCGCACCTGGTCAGCCAGCTGCAGTCCCCTGACCTGTCCAACCTGTCGACGACGGTCCCGCAGTCCGCAGGCGAGGCGATCAGTCCCGAAACCGCGAAGACGCTCACCGACCTGATGATCGGGTCGGAGAACAACACCGGCGGCGAAGGCAAGATCCCGGGCGTGCAGATCGCGTCGAAGACCGGAACCGCCGAGCACGGCACCGATCCGCGGAACACACCGCCGCACGCCTGGTACATCGGGTTCGCGCCCGCCGACAATCCGAAGATCGCAATCGCAGTAATCGTCGAGGACGGCGGCGACCGCGCCCTCGCCGCAACCGGTGGGTCGGTCGCAGCTCCGGTCGGTCGCGCCGTCATCGCTGCCGGATTGCAGGGGAGGTGACCATCTCGTGCCACTGAAGAACGGTGCAGTCATTGCACAGCGCTACCGCCTGCTACGACTGATCGCGACAGGCGGAATGGGCCAGGTGTGGGAGGCGATGGACAACCGCCTCGATCGCAAGGTCGCCGTCAAGGTGCTCAAGGCCGAGTTCTCCGAGGACCCGGAATTCCTGCAGCGCTTCCGTTTCGAAGCCCGGACCACCGCCCAGCTCAACCACCCCGGCATCGCGGGTGTCTACGACTACGGCGAGACCCGCGACGAAGCAGGCGAGTCCCTCGCGTACCTGGTGATGGAACTCGTCAACGGCGAGCCCCTCAACGCCGTCCTCGGACGCATCGGCCGGCTCCCCCTCGGTCATGCCCTCGACATGCTCGAGCAGACCGGGCGTTCACTGCAGGTCGCCCACACCGCGGGAGTGGTACACCGCGACGTCAAGCCGGGAAACATCCTGATCACCCCGGCCGGCCAGGTGAAGATCACCGACTTCGGAATCGCGAAGGCCGTCGACGCCTCCCCGGTCACGAAGACCGGCATGGTGATGGGCACCGCGCAGTACATCGCGCCGGAACAGGCCCTGGGTGAGGAAGCCACCTCGGCATCCGACGTCTACTCGCTCGGAGTCGTCGGGTACGAGGCGTTGTCGGGGACACGCCCGTTCGTCGGCGACGGGGCTTTGACGGTCGCGATGAAGCACGTGCGCGAGACACCTGCCCCGCTGCCCGCCGACCTCCCTGCAGGCGTCCGAGAGCTCATCGAGATCACGATGGCGAAGGACCCGGCACAGCGCTACGCCAACGGCGGTGAATTCGCCGACGCCGTGGCCGCTGTCCGCGCGGGCCGGAGGCCGCCCGCGCCCGGTACCAGCCGGGGACCCGGCACGGGTCGAGTGATGATGCCGGGCGTCGTACCGGCGCCGACGCCGACCAGCACGCAGATGATGCCGACGTCGCAGAACCGCTACACCGGCCCACCAACAGGTGCCGCTGCGCCTGCGGTACCCGAACAGACCGGCATGTCCTCGGCGCAGAAGGCCCTCGCCTGGGGCGGCGGAGGTCTGCTGCTCCTCGCGATCGTCATCGGAGGGTTCGTGCTGCTGAATCGGGAGGACGAAACTCCCGCGCCGTTCGTTCCGCCGACGACGTCTCAGCAGCCGGTCACGACCACGACGACCACCACGGAGCCGTCCACCACCACGACCGAGCCGACGACGACCACCACGGAACCGACGACCACCACCACCACGACGACCACGACGGAACCGACGACGACCGAACCGACCACCACCTCGGAGACCACGACGACGAGCCGCGGCGGGATCACCATCCCGTCGTTCACGTTGCCGTCCATCCCCGGAATCGGCGGCGGCCAGGAGGAAGAACCTCAGGCGTCGGGCACCACGGACGGCGCCGCCGCAGCGGACGAATTCTCGGATCGACCCCCCACCGATCGACCCTTCTTTGATCGACTAGGACAGCCATGACGACTCCCCGCAACCTCTCGTCCCGCTACGAGCTGGGCGAGATTCTCGGATTCGGTGGCATGTCCGAGGTTCATCTCGCGCGCGACAACCGCCTCGACCGCGACGTCGCCATCAAGGTCCTGCGTGCCGACCTCGCCCGCGACCCCACGTTCTACCTGCGTTTCCGTCGCGAAGCCCAGAACGCGGCCGCACTCAACCATCCCGCGATCGTCGCGGTCTACGACACCGGTGAAGCCGAGACGGAAGCAGGACCGCTTCCGTTCATCGTCATGGAGTACGTCGACGGCAGCACACTGCGGGACATCGTGCGCGCCGAAGGTCCGATGCCCGCCAGGCGCGCGATGGAAGTCATCGCCGACGTCTGCGCTGCGCTGGATTTCTCGCACCGCAACGGAATCGTGCACCGCGACGTCAAACCGGCGAACGTGATGATCAACAACGCCGGCGCCGTCAAGGTCATGGACTTCGGCATCGCCCGCGCCATCGCCGACAGCTCGAGCCCGATGACGCAGACCGCCGCCGTCATCGGAACCGCGCAGTACCTGTCGCCGGAACAGGCCAGGGGCGAGCAGGTCGACGCACGGTCGGACGTGTACTCGCTGGGCTGCGTCCTGTTCGAGATCCTCACCGGAGAACCGCCGTTCAAGGGTGACTCGCCCGTCGCCGTCGCCTACCAGCACGTCCGTGAGGATCCCGAGCTACCGTCACGCGTCAACCCCGACGTTCCGCGCGAACTCGACTCGATCATCCTCAAGGCGATGGCCAAGAACCCCGCCAACCGCTACCAGTCCGCCGCGGAGATGCGTACCGATCTGGTCCGCGTCCTCGGTGGGCAACGCCCCAGCGCACCGACCGTCATGAACGACGAGGATCGCACCACGATCCTCGGCGCCATGGACGCACGTGCACCGCAACCACGAGCGAAGGCGACCGCCGACTCCGCCGACAGCACGAGCACCGGGCGCCACGCGGACTCCGATGACTCCGAGCCGCGGCACCGCGGCGTCAGGATTGCCCTCCTGTCCGTCGCGGCACTGGTGATCGTGGGAATCGTGGGTGCGTTCCTGTGGTCTCTGGGCCCCGGCTCCTCACCGGACCGCGTCGCGATCCCCGACGTGTCCAACCTGTCCGCGTCCGACGCCGAAGCACGCCTCCAGGAGGCCGACCTGCGGGTCGCGATCCAGGAGAAGCCCGACGCCACCGTCGCATCCGGCGACGTCATCACCACCAGACCGGGCGCAGGCGCCGAAGTGGACTCCAAGAGCACCGTCAACCTCGAGGTGTCGACCGGACCCGAGCAGGTTCAGGTGCCGCAGTTGACCGGCAAGACCGAACAGCAGGCCGCACAGGCCCTGTCCGCGCTGGGCCTCGAACTCGACGGCACCCGCGCGCGTGCACCGTCGACGCCGGAGAACCTCGACAAGGTCGTCGAGCAGAATCCGTCGTCGGGGGTCGGCATCACCGTCGGATCGTCCGTGAAGATCACCCTCGGCTCCGGTCCTGCGCAGATCCGCGTTCCGGACGTCGTCGGCCAGCAGGTCGCCGTGGCGCAGCCGAACGTCGAAGGCGCCGGATTCAGAGTTCAAGTCGAGAACATCGACTCGAGCCAACCCGTGGGAGAGGTCGTCTCGACCAGCCCGGCAGGTGGGTCCAACGCAGTCGAAGGTGACACCGTCACCCTGCGAGTGTCCAACGGCGACAAGATCCCGATGCCGGACCTGCTCGGTCTGACGGTGTCCCAGGCACTGTCCGCCCTCGAGTCCGCAGGCTGGACGGGCACGACGTCTAACATCAGCACCACGACCGAGGTCCAGCTCGACCCGACCGTCGTGAACCGCATCGTCAATCAGGCCGAACCAGCCGGGTCGGAAATCACCAAGACCCAGACCGTCAACGTCACGGTCGGCGCCCTGGGAATTCCGGGGCGCTGACGTCCGCTCCCGTTCACACACGGCGAGCGGGCAAAAACCTCCACTATCGGGGCGAAAGGTGCACGTTCTGCCGATTTCGGCCGAACAGTGGAGCAAAATGCCCGCCGCGGTGCGTGCACGTACGGATTCGAGCGGCGGGATGTGCAGGTTGGTTCGACGGGCGCCCGATGGCCGTCACATCGGCACGTTCGCTGCTACCGAAACGCCAGCGCTACCTCGGCCTCGAGCCGATCCACCAACGCGTCGTCGGCTTCCGCCCCGCACACCTTCAACCAGTTCGCCAACATTCGGTGCCCGCCCTCGGTCATGATCGACTCCGGGTGGAACTGGACACCGTGGATCGGAAAGTCCTTGTGCCGCATGGCCATCACGAGACCCGAGTCGGTTCGGCCCGTCACCTCGAGCTCGTCGGGAATGGTGTCGGCAAGCACCGTCAGCGAGTGGTACCGAGTAGCGGTGAACGGTTGCGGCAGCCCTTCGAGGACTCCGATGCCATCGTGATTCACCGAGCTGGTCTTGCCGTGCAGTAGTTCCGGCGCGCGGTCGACCGTCGCACCGAACGCGGCCCCGATCGCCTGGTGCCCGAGGCACACCCCCAACAGAGGGGTCCTTTCCTTCGCGGCGGCGGTGACGAGATCCATCGTCGCTCCCGCACGCTGAGGAGTGCCTGGTCCCGGGCTGAGCAGAATGCCGTCGAAGTCGCGGGCCACGGCATCGCGGTCGTCCAAGCGCGGATCGTCGTTGCGCCACACCGTTGCGTCGACTCCGAGCTGGCCCAGGTACTGGACGAGGTTGAAGACGAAGCTGTCGTAGTTGTCGACGACGAGGATGCGCATGCGCCCCAGAATAGGTCACGGCCTGTCGGTCATCCTGGCTGGGCGAACTGCAGCCGGAGAGACCCCTGGTATGCGGGCACCGTCAGATCGTCGGAGGCTCCGACGGTGAGACCCAGGCCGTATCGGACCGAGTACTGCCGAAAGAGTTGCACACCCGGCTCGGCGTCGAGAGCGGCGTTCAGTGCGGCCGCGTCGCCCAGCGCGGTGACGATGTACGGCGGGCTGTACGTCCGCCCGCCCAGCAGCAACGTGTTTCCGATGCACCGGGGTGCGACATTGCCGGCGACCCGCTGGTCCTGCATCGCGATCGCGGTAGCGCCGCCGGACCACAACGCGTTGAGAACGCTCTGCACATCCTGTTGATGGACCACGAGATCGTCCGGGGATGCGTCCGAGGCGTACCGCCCGTCGCTTCCCCTCGGTGCATCGGTCAGTGTCACCACGACTCCCGGGCCCGACTCCGCCTCGAGCCCGGCAGGCGCCAACAGTGGGCCGACGCCGGCGAGCGCGTCGGCGACGTCGGAGTCTCCGGCACCGGCTTCCCGCTGGAGTTGCTCGACCTGCGCCGCCAGCTCGTCCCGCGTGTTCTCGGCCTGGTCCGCATCATCCTGAGCTGATCTGACCAGCGTCGACAGGCGTGTGGTGTCGGTCCGACGGATCTCGTCACCGCTGGAGAACTGCCGCGTGGTGGACAACAGCACACCGACGAGAAGGCACACGACGACCACCATCACCTGCCACGCGCGCGACGCGAGCACGCCCGAGCGGTCGTTGTCCGAAGCCATGAAATCCTCCGGTGCTCTCCCCAGCGTTTCCGCTGAGCTAGCGTGTACAGGACATGTGCACGCAGTTGGGCCTTCAGGCTGCCGTGATCATGTGACAGCACCGAACGCTACCTGCTCGGGGGATCTCCGCGGGCCGCAAGGTCACGCAGTGGCGACTCGGCCGTGTTCATCCACAGGCCGGTCCGCGATTGTCCACAGCTGTTCACAGTCCGGTATCCACAGGCACCGCTTCCGTGCACACCCAGACGAAGACCGCGACGACGAAAGGGCGAGGAATGCCGAAATCGAAGGTACGCAAGAAGAAGGACTATGTGATCGCTCCCGGGACGCGTACGCCCGGTTCGGTGGCGTCGGGCCCGTCCAGCCCGTTCTACGTTGCCGTGATGCTCGGATTCATGCTGGTCGGGCTCCTGTGGCTGCTTGTCTACTACTTGGCCGCCGAGGACATCTCGTGGATGAACAGCCTCGGAGCATGGAACTTCCTGATCGGCTTCGGGTTCATGGTGGTCGGTCTCGTCATGACGATGAAGTGGCGATGACGGCGTCGCCCTACCGTCGTCCGGCCGATCTACTTACACACATGTTATTCATCCCCAATGTGGATAAAGCCTGTGGATGAATCGGGCGGCCATCCACAGAATGTGGACAACTTGTCGTGGGCGACGCCCCTGCCTGCGGTGATCGCACTGACCGTCGGCGGGTTTGCCCTGCTCGTGGCCGCATTTCTCACCGACAACGATCCAGCGGGCCGCGTGCTGATCTCGATCGGCGCCCTGGGCCTGTGGATAATCGCCGGTCTCGCTGCGTATCAGCGACCGCGCCTGTGGATAGATTCGGCGGGACGGCTGTCCGTGAAGCGGTTGTCCGGCATTCACACGTACACGCGCGACGAGATCTCCCGCATCACGCTGGTGCCGTACCCCCGGCTGGGACGTCGTGTTCCGATGCTCGAGCTGAACGTCCGCCACCCGGGCGAGGACGACGATCGACTCGTGATCTTCGGCCGGTGGGATCTGGGGACGAGCCCCCAGAACGTGTACGACGCCCTCGAGCAACGCGGATTCGTCGAGGAGCGCTGACAGCACTCCCGACACCGGCCCCCGGAGACAGGCAGAGCGTCAGAGGCCCATTCGGGATCGGAGGTCGAGCACCCGGAAGGCGATGACCGCGAGCGCCACCACTGCGACTGCGGCTACGGCCGCCCATCCGAGGTAGCTGCGGGTCCGACGGTTCTGCACCCGCGCGGGAACGAACAGAATGCCCGCCGTCGCGAGCGCACCGGCGACCAGGCCACCCATGTGTCCCCACAGCGAGATGCCGGGGATGGTGATGCTGATGACGATGTTGAGGCCGATCACGACCAGCGCAGGCGTCGGGCTCCGGCGGAGTTTGAGCAGGATGATCGCCTGTGCACCCAGTAGGCCGAAGATGGCACCGGATGCGCCGACCGTCGCGGTGAACGGGTCCTCGAGCAGCATCACCGACGCACTACCGCCGACGAGAGAAACCACGTACACCGCGATGTAGCGGGTCTTTCCGAGGATCGCTTCCACGTCGCGACCGATGATGTACAGCGCGAACATGTTGACGAGCAGGTGAATCAAGCCGTAGTGAAGAAATCCGCTACCGATCAGCCGCTCGTAGTCTCCGAGCGCGACGGCAGGCGGAAACAAGGCCAAGGACTCGTACAGCGACGACGCGCCGGTGTTGTCCATGACACTGCGGGACTGCAAGGCCGTCGCCGCGAACACCAGAACGTTCAGCGCCATGATGACGTACGTGACCAGACCGTACGTCGAGTCCGCAGACCCGCCGGCGACGGTGCGCGCACGACGGACCTGCGCATTGCCTGCACGTACGCAGTCGACGCAGTGCTGCCCGACGGCCGCTGCCTGCAGGCACTGTGGACACGCGGGACGACCGCACCGCGAGCACGCAAGGCCCGTGGGTCGGTCAGGGTGTCGGACGCACCTCGACTGAGGTGGAGTGGGCTGATCGCCGTACGCGCCACCCCAGCCGGGGTTCGTCATCTACCGATGCTCCTCTTCGAAAAAGAGTTGAAACTCGAGGTATCAGGCCAGCGTGACGCTGGTGATGACGACCTCGTCGACGGGACGGTCACCGCGTCCGACGGGAGTGCCGGAGATAGCGTCGACGACCTTCTTCGACGCCTCGTCGGTGACCTCACCGAAGATGGTGTGCTTGCGGTTGAGGTGCGGCGTCTTCGTCGTGGTGATGAAGAACTGCGATCCGTTGGTTCCCGGTCCGGCGTTGGCCATGGCCAGCAGGTAGGGGCGGTCGAACTGGAGTTCCGGGTGGAACTCGTCGGCGAACTTGTAGCCGGGGCCACCTGCACCGGTGCCGGTGGGGTCTCCGCCCTGGATCATGAAGCCGTCGATGACGCGGTGGAAGATCGCGCCGTCGTAGAACGGACCGGAATCGGAGCCCGACGCGTTGGACGTCGTGTACTCCTTGGAACCGTCCGCGAGGCCGGTGAAGTTCTCGACGGTCTTCGGCGCGTGGTTGCCGAACAGCTCGATGACGATGTCGCCGCGGTTGGTGTGCAGCGTTGCCGTTGATGTCTTGTTTGGTGTGCTCACCCCACCATCGTGCCACCCCGCGCTCGTCGGCCGGTCGCGGACGGTCGGATGTGGCCGCACAGGATGTGGAACAGTGGGGGCATGACGAGCACATCGAAGTCTGCGCAGTTCCGGGATGTCGCCGTGAGCACCGGGGGCACCCTCGTCAAGGCAGCGAAAATTTTCGGAACCGGATCCGCAGGCGTCGGACTACAGCTGGCGAACCGGGCGTACGCGCTGGCCCGACGCGAAGCCGCCCGTCGCCGAGTCCGTCGAGTGACCTCGGCATCGTCGAAGATCAAGACGGCGAAGACCCGTACGTCGAAGACCTCCTCGGGCCCGTCGCTGCTCGGTACTCCGACACGCAAGATCGTCGCGGTCGGCGCAGTTCTGGGTGCGGCCGGAGGCATTGCGGTGCTCGTGTCCAAGCGGCGAAACGCGTTCGACCCGCCGGCGGACGCTCCGCCGAGCCTCGAGGACTACAGCGAGTCCCCGGTGAACGGATCGTCCGCACAGGCCGCGACGCGCGCGGACACCCCGCAGCAGACGTAGCGTCTAGCCGCTCGCCTCACCGGCTCGACCCGCGATCACCAGGCCGACGTTTCGCTGTGTGACGGTGCCGTCCGTCAGATACTCACTGTGGCCTCGGCTGTCCGAGAGACCTCCGTCGGACCGCGTCGCCAGTGGCCTGACACCGTCGAGCTCACTCGGATCCGATCCGAAGAACCCCGTATCGGCGACGACGTCCTCGCGCGCCTCCGCCACGAACGTGTGTCCCGGCGGTACCGAGAGTGCCGAGATGTCGTCGAAGCCGAGACCGGGTGAGCCCAGCGCCACGAGATCGTCCACGCCGGACACCCCTCGTAGGGCGAGCGCGGCAGTGAGAGAGCCGTACGAGTGCCCCAGCAGCGTGAGATGCGGATCGTCCGTGCGTGAGGCGTCGAGACCATCGAGGAACGCAGCCAAACGGGGAGCGCCGACCGCGGCCGCCATCGGCGAGACGACGGTGCGCGTCGGATCGAGCAGGTTCCAGCCGAGATGCGGCGCCTCGTAATTCATCCACGTCACGCACGCCACCGATTCGTCCGGGGGCAGCCCGCTTCGCACAGTCGCAGCCAGCGCGTCCATGTCGGAGTCGTAGCGCCCGACATCGCCGCCGATATCGGAATCCAGTCCAGGGACGAACACGGCGACGTGAGTGGCTGTCGACACGTTACCCACCGAAACAGCCGCCAACGTGTCCTCACCGCTGGTGTTGTCCAGCACCAGCAATTGGCGATTACCCTGTGCCAGAACGGCTTCGATCTCGTCGAGTGCTTTCAACCGCTTCTCGGTCTGAGCGAGACCGGCGTCCGCGTCGTCGAACAGCCCGCCGAAGACGTTGCCGTCCAACGTCCGAGCGAGGTCGTCGGCAACCAATTCCAGACGCGCTCGCTCGGAGATCAGGAGCCTCCGATTCGCGGCGTCGCGTACCTCGGCCGGAACGCCGTCGAGATTCCCGACAGCGCCGGGATCACGGACGAGCAGTGCCGTTCGCTCCGCCGGACTCGCCATCTGCCAGGACACGTTGTTCGCCGCTGCTGCCGCTGTCGGCGTGGGTAAGACGTCCGGGGCTGTATCGACGTCCGCGGCAAGCGCAGCGGCCGTTGCGACGTCGATGTCGGTGGCACGGCGGATCACTTGCCGGGCTCGGGCCTCGAGCTCACGTATCACCCTGAGACGATCGCGTGCATGGTCGAACGCATCCTCGGCCGCGACGGAGTACGTCGTCAGCGGATCGGCCACCGTTCCCGAATCGGAAATCTCGAGCCTGTGTTCGACGCCGATGCTGTCGCACTCTCGCAGCGCGGCCCGCACAGGATGGGCCTGTTTCGCGAACGTCGTCACAGCGCGGGCGATGCGACCCAGCTCGTCGGCGTGAGCGCGGTAGTCCGCGATCAGGTGCGACACCGAGAACTGTGCGGCATCAGCCGCGTCTCCGCTCCACTCGAGCTGTGCAACGGCGGCCTCGATCTCGCCGACCGTGGAGGCGAGAGAGTCGGCCGTCCGTGCAACCCGCGCACCCAGCAGGGTGATCTCCGACGGTTGCCATCGCTGAATTTCGTTCCACAACAACACATCCACCCCGATGTCGGTCAGGTCGACGCGGACGCGATCGACATGACAGACAGTCAACCCCGCCCGGCGCCAGGCTGCGGAGCGTTGTCCACAGCCTGTGGATGAAATCTGTGGAGCAACGTCAGCGCGCTATTCTCCATTCCGACTGTTCAGGCCCCGACGTGCCCGGCCGGGGCGGTGTGGACGGGCGGGGCGGTGCGGACGGTGCGGACGGGCGGGCCGACTTGGGAGGACGGCTTCGCTTGGCTCGATACAGATCGGCGTCGGCCGCGCGGTAGATCTCCGCCCAGCGACGCGCAGCAGGCATGCAGACGATGCCCACACTCCACTCGGCACGATGTGCACGCCGAAGACGGTCGATGATCTGCCACGCCTCGGCCTCGAGCACTCCGGGCATGAAGAGCACGAACTCGTCGCCGCCCAGACGGCCCAGCACGTCCCGTCGGCTCAACTCCGCCTTCCAGGCCTTCGACACGCGCGCGAGAAGGACATCGCCTGCGATGTGCCCGTACTCGTCGTTGATGTCCTTGAAATGATCCAGGTCCAGAACGGCCATGCTGACCGACAGACCGCGCGCCGCGCATACGGGCAACATCTTGGCGACCTTGGACTCGAAGCCGAATCTGTTCAACAATCCGGTGAGCGCATCGTGCGTGGCGGTGTACCGCATGCGCCTGGCGAAGGCCCCGAACACTTCGGTGGCACCCACGACGCCGAGGGCAATGAGCACGTACGCGATGAACGAGGACTCGAACGGGCCTGCCGCGGCGCCGAGTACCGCGAACACCGCAAGCGCGCCCACCCACATCCCGGCGTTGCGCTCGGACCAGAAAGCGCCGATGTGCATGCCGAGGAACATCGTCGCCAGGACACAGATCAGGTACGTCGGCAAGGTGTTGCTGGCCGAGAAGGACAGTGCGACAGCAACGATCCCCATGAAGGTGACATGACCGATCGTGCGCTTGGGGCTCGGACCCTTCAACCGCATCAACATGACGGTCGCCGCGACACCGAGAATCAGGGACACGAGAACCGCACACCGCGCCCAGGTATTTGCGCTCGGCCAGTACGCGCTTCCCCCTGCCGCGTACAGAACCGTCGTGCCCCCGATGTACACCAGAAGGGTGAGCGCGGACTCGTCCAGCTTTCGAGTTTTCGCCATCAGACGATCCAGCATTGCCGCCCCACCTCCCCCAGAACATCGCATCCAGCGTCGACGGCGACGTCTGTCGTGCGGGACTTTAACACCTTCCGCCGACATCCGAACGCGAAGCGAACCCGGTGAACCGTAGGGAACGAGCCGAGGGGGAGAAAGCTAGGACACCAGTTCGGCTCGAGCCGACTCGCGGGCAAGGAGGCGATCGCGCGACTCCTCGAACTTGGTCGCCTTCACCCCGAGTTGCTCGACGAATGCCGCGAGGCGATCCCTGTCCTGCTCGCCGCCGGGCCCGAAGTCGGTGCGGTCGAAGATGCGCCACTTCCGCAGGACCGGCATCAGTACCTCGTCGAGGTGCTGGCGTAAATCGTAGATTCCGTGCTTGGCCAGGGACATCGCATTCTTGCGGAAGTTGGGCATGTTGAGTCCTGGCATGGCGAAGTCCGTCACGACGTCGGCGATTGCCCGCACCGTCTGATCCGGTGTCAGGTCGAGCGCGGCCTCGCCGAGGTTCCGGTAGAAGATCATGTGCAGGTTCTCGTCCGCGGCGATTCGAGCCAGCATTCGGTCCGCCACCGGGTCACCGCACGCATGGCCGGTGTTGCGGTGGGACACACGGGTCGCAAGCTCCTGCAACGTCACGTAGGCGACCGAGTGCAGGAAGTTCGCACCGTCCATCGGAGCGTCGACGCCTGTGGTCATGTGCTGCATCCGTGCCCGTTCGAGCTCGACAGGGTCCACCGCTCGGGTCACGACGAGGTAATCCCGCATCACGATGCCGTGCCGGTTCTCTTCTGCCGTCCACCGACCGACCCACGTACCCCAGGCCCCGTCGAGCGAGAAGTTGTCCGCCAGACCTCGGTGATACGACGGCAGGTTGTCCTCGGTGAGCAGGTTCGTGATCATCGCCGTACGCGCCAGGTCGGACAGTGACGACTGCGACTCGTCCCAGTCGTCACCGCCCATCGCCGCGAAGTTCCTGCCTTCGTCCCACGGAATGTAGTCGTGGGGATGCCATTCCTTCGCTATCGCGAGGTGGCGGTCGAGGTTCAGCTCCATCGTCGCCTCGAGTTCGGTCAGCAGTTCGGTGTGATCGAGGTTGCGCATCGCTGATTCCTGTTCACGAGTTCGATACGCACGTCGCGTCCGAGTGGCCTGATACGCGCTGACGCTAGAGCAGTCCCCGGCGCCCGGTCCCCCGTCCGCCGGTTGTCTGGGAATCTCCACATCCGGACCGCGGCCGTTTGGCCACCGTCACAGACATTGGCAGTTTTTCGCGGAAGTATGACATAACTGCCACTGTTCGACGTGGCCTGCACCGATCGACACTTGCACCATGGCAACTTTCCTCGCACTGGTACTCGTACTCGGATTCATCCACGTCGCCGCAACCACCTACGTGCGGCACCAGACCTCGAGCTCGGTCAGCAGACTCTGGGCCAGCCCCTACCGATACAACTACTTCCGTCCCGACGAGGAATCCGTTCCCACCCACCACACCCGGACGGACAGCCGCGCTGCTGCCGACTGCATATCAGGGACCTGAACCCTGACACACGCACCTCACGATGAAATCGGACCCACAACGCAGTGATCCCACAACGCAGTGACCCCGACACGCATTCGCGTATCGGGGTCACTGTCGATCTGTAAAGCTATCGAATTGTGGAGCTATATCTAATTGTGGAGCCTAGGAGATTCGAACTCCTGACATCTGCCTTGCAAAGGCAGCGCTCTACCAACTGAGCTAAGGCCCCGGGGTGGTGCAAGCGAACAGTACCTTACGAAATCTCGAACTCGAAATTTCCTGGTCCTGACGACTCCGTGCGGACGATCAGCGAGTGGAAACCTCGTGCCACACACCGTCACTGTTGCGGAGGGACCGCACCTTCGACGCTGCCGACACGACTGCTATCACTGCACCGATCAGAAGAAGGATTTTCATGATCATGTCCCTCTTCCGTATTGCTCGGTGTGGGCCTAGGAGGACTTGAACCTCCGACCTCTTCCTTATCAGGGAAGCGCTCTAACCGCCTGAGCTATAGGCCCGTGAACCTCGATTCGGACAGAAGATTTCTCTTTCCGAACCGAGGAGAGAGATTACCGCATCGAACCGCCGTACTCCAAAACGGCTCGATCCGGCACTCTCGAGCGACCTGGTTCAGTCCCGATCCGCGAGGGTTACTTCGACGCCCCCGACCAGGTCGGAGGACAAGTTGTAGATGAACGATCCGATGGTCGTCAACGCCGTGAACAACACCACGTTGATGACACCGATCACTGCGGCGTAGCCGAATACCTGTCCGGCACTGACCAATCCACCGTCACCCGACTCGGACACGATGTCGGTGAACGCACTGTTCAAGCGATCCCAGACACCCATTCCGTCGAGAACCGCGTACAGCAGCCCGACTGCGACCATCCACACGAAGAACAGCGATACCGCGATGACGAGGGAGATCTTGAGCGTCGACCACGGATCAATCTTGCGCAGTTGAATCGTGGCACGCAGAGGAGTTCCGTCCTCACGCGCTGCGATGGCGACCGGCTGAGCGATCTGCTGCGTCTCCGACGCCGGTGCCGTGTGCCGGACCTCCGACAGGTCCGGCATGTCCTTCGCCAGATCCTTGCGTTCGATGTGCCGCGTCGGTCCGTCGATGCCGGCGGCCTTCGTCTTGGCTGCTTCTCGACGCTGTGAACTGTCCGCCGAACTCTCGGCGCCCACTGCGGCGGTGGCTGCTGCTGCGGCCCCTGCCTGGGTTCCACGACGATCGTCGCCTGGCTGTCCGGACTGTCCCGGCTGGCCCGATTGAGCGCCCGGTCCGACCGGCGGCAGCGTTCCGCCGCGCGCCGACAGGTTGGTCTGCGGCTGGCTCTGTGCGCCGTTCGCCGGACCGCGCTGCCACGGAGGTGCGCCCTGACCCGAACCACCGACCTGTCCCGAGGCACTGCCCTGACCCGAGGCACTGCCCTGACCCGAACCGTTCTGGACAGGCGCACTGCGCACCGGTCCCGGACCGTTCTGGTAGCCACCCGCCGGCGGCTGCGTGACATCACCCGCACCCAGTGGATCGAACGGACGCTCGTTGTCCACCCGTGGTGCCGCCTCGGTGGGCGGCTGCTGGGCAGCAGCCGGGCGTGCCGGTGCAGGCGGACGCGGCTGATTCTGCGGCTGCGACTTCGGTGCCTCCGCGGGCCGCTGGTTCTCCGGCTGACGCTGATCCGGACGCTGAGGTGCCGATGCCGGAGCCTGCTGAGTCGGAGCCTGCTGAGTCGTCGGCGGCTGGGCAGTAGTCGGCGGCTGGGGAGGCCGAGCTGTGGCCTGCTCACGCGCCGAGCCGTCGGACGTCCTCGCGGTTTCCGGAGCACCTCCCTGACGTTCGGGTGCCTGGCGTTCGGGTGCCTGACGCGCCGGCTGGCTCGGCGGTTGCCGATCGCCGCCGGCGGGACGCGCACCGTTCCCTTGCCGTGGGTCGGACTGCTGAGAACCGGACTGCTGTGGAGCGCCCTGCTGAGGACCGGCCTGCTGAGGACCGGCCTGCTGAGGGGCCGGCGCACCGGGTCGCGACGGAGGACGCCCGCCGCCGTTCTGCGGCGTTCCGGGGCGAACCGCCGGCTGCGGCCGCGCAGAAGTGCGTGGCTGCTCGGCGTCGCTGGGCGGAACGGGCCTGCTACCAGGCCTGTTGGGAGTGCTCACTTACGACTCCTTCGGTGCGTCGTCTTCGTCTCCGGCGGCGCCGGGCTCGGGTTCGGCTTCGTCGGCGTTACGGGCAATAGCGAGCAGTGTGTCGCCTTCCCCGAGATTCATCAACCGAACGCCCTTCGTCTGTCGACCGGCCTTCCGTACCTGCTTCGCTGCGGTCCGGATTACACCACCACTGGAGGTGATGGCGTACAGCTCGTCCTCGTCGTCGACGATGAGAGCCCCCACCAGGGTGCCACGCTTCGGGTCGTACTGGATCGTCAGCACGCCCTTTCCGCCGCGGCCCTGCGCCGGGTAGTCCTCCATCGCGGTGCGCTTGGAGTAGCCACCGGAGGTGGCCACCAGCAGGTACTTGCCCTCCCGCACCACGTTCAGCGACAACAGCTCGTCCTCGCCGTTGAACCGCATGCCCTGGACACCGGAGGTCGCGCGACCCATCGGACGCAGAACCTCGTCGGTTGCGGAGAAGCGAATCGACTGACCCTGAGCGGACACCAGCAACAGGTCGTCGTCGGACGACGCCAACACAGCGCCGACCAGTTCGTCCTCGCCGCGGAGGTTGACCGCGACGATGCCGCCGCTTCGGTTGGAGTCGAAGTCGGTGAGCTTGGACTTCTTGACCAGCCCACCCTTGGTGGCGAGCACCAGGTAGGGCGCGTCCTCGTAAGTCTTGATCTGAATGACCTGCGCGATGCGCTCGTCGGGCTGGAACGCCAGCAGGTTCGCGACGTGCTGCCCGCGGGCCGTCCGGTTGGCCTCGGGAAGCTCGTACGCCTTGGCGCGATAGACCCTGCCCTTGGTGGTGAAGAACAGAATCCAGTCATGCGTCGAGCAGACGAAGAACTTGCTGACGATGTCGTCCTGCTTCAGTCCCGCGCCCTGCACTCCCTTGCCGCCGCGCTTCTGCGAGCGGTACAGGTCGGTTCTGGTGCGCTTGGCGTAGCCGGTTTCGGTGATGGTGACAACGACGTTCTCGCGGGCGATGAGATCCTCGTCGTTGACGTCTCCGTCGCTGGCGATGATGCGGGTACGACGGTCGTCGCCGTACTTCTCGACGATCTCGCCGAGCTCGTCGCGGACGATCTGACGCTGACGCTCCGGCCGGGCCAGGATGTCCTGCAGGTCGGCGATGGTGCGTTCGATCTCGGCCAACTCGTCGATGATCTTCTGACGCTCGAGGGCAGCCAGACGACGCAACTGCATCGCGAGGATGGCGTCGGCCTGGATCTCGTCGATGTCGAGCAGTTCGATCAAGCCGGCCTTGGCGTCGTCGGCGGTCGGCGAACGACGGATGAGGGCGATGACCTCGTCCAGAGCGTCGAGTGCCTTGACCAGTCCGCGCAGGATGTGAGCGCGCTCCTCGGCCTTGCGCAGCCGGTATCGCGTGCGCCTGATGATGACGTCGAGCTGATGAGCCACGTAGTAGCGGATCATCTGATCCAGACGCAGGGTGCGCGGCACACCGTCGACGATCGACAGCATGTTCGCGCCGAAACTCGTCTGCAGCTGGGTGTGCTTGTAGAGGTTGTTCAGCACCACCTTCGCGACGGCGTCGCGCTTGATGGTGACGACGATGCGCATGCCGACGCGGTCCGAGGACTCGTCGTCGATCTTGGAGATGCCGGCCAGTTTGCCGTCGCGCACCTGCTCCGCGATCGACGTGATCAGGTTGTCCGGGTTGACCTGGTACGGAAGCTCGGTCATGACGATCGTGGTGCGGCCGTTGGAGTCTTCCTCGATCTCGACGACGCCGCGCATGCGAATGGATCCGCGTCCGGTCGAGTACGCATCCTGGATGCCCTGCCCGCCGACGATCAAGCCGTGGGTCGGGAAGTCGGGGCCCTTCACGCGTTCCATGCACGCGGCGAGGGTCGCTTCTTCGTCGGCCTCGTGGTTGTCGAGTGCCCAGAAGACGGCGTCGCCGAGTTCACGCAGGTTGTGCGGCGGAATGTTGGTGGCCATACCGACGGCGATGCCGTTGGAGCCGTTCATCAGCAGGTTGGGCACCCGCGACGGAAGTACCGTCGGCTCTTGGGTTTTGCCGTCGTAGTTGGGGATGAAGTCGACGGTTTCCTCGTCGATGTCCCGCAACATCTCCATGGCGAGAGGCGTCAGACGTGCCTCGGTGTATCGCATGGCAGCCGCGCCGTCGTTGCCACGGGAGCCGAAGTTGCCCTGGCCGTCGACCAACGGGTACCGCATGGACCAGGGCTGAGCCAGACGCACCAGCGCGTCGTAGATCGAGGTGTCACCGTGCGGGTGGTAGTTACCCATCGTTTCGGCAACGGGGCGTGCGGATTTGACGTAACTGCGGTCCGGGCGGAAGCCGGAGTCGTACATCGCGTACAACACACGACGGTGCACGGGCTTGAGGCCGTCGCGTACTTCGGGAAGTGCGCGGCCGACGATGACGCTCATCGCGTAGTCGATGTAGCTACGCTGCATCTCCTGCTGGATGTCGACCGGATCGATGCGGTCGCCGCCCTCGGCGTTCGTGGTCTGTCCGGGAGGCCCGACAGGAGGCTCGGTTATGTCCGACATGGAATCTCCTTCAGCGAAAGTCTAAGAGGTGTAACGAATTTCAAGTAGTGCGTGAAAGTTCGTCACACGTCCAGGAAGCGGACGTCCTTGGCATTGCGGGCGATGAAACTGCGCCGGGCACTGACGTCTTCGCCCATCAGGACACTGAACAGCTCGTCCGCGGCGGCGGCATCGTCGAGGGTGACCAATCGGAGCACGCGCACCGATGGATCCATCGTGGTCTCCCACAGTTCCTTCGCGTTCATCTCGCCGAGGCCTTTGTAACGCTGGACGCCGTCCTCGATGTTGATCTTGCGCTTGTTGGCGATACCGGCCTCGAGCAGTCCGTCGCGTTCGCGATCGGAGTACGCGAAGTCGGGTTCGCCGCGGCTCCACTTCAACTTGTACAGCGGCGGCATGGCCAGATAGACGTGGCCGTGCTCGATGAGCGGACGCATGAAACGGAACAGCAACGTCATCAGCAGCGTCGAGATGTGCTGGCCGTCCACGTCGGCGTCGGCCATCAGCACGATCTTGTGGTAGCGGAGCTTGGTGATGTCGAACTCGTCGTGGATACCGGTGCCGAACGCGGTGATGATCGACTGGACCTCGTTGTTCTTCAGAACGCGGTCGATGCGAGCTTTCTCGACGTTGATGATCTTTCCGCGGAGCGGGAGGATCGCCTGGTACATCGAGTCACGACCGGACTTGGCCGAGCCGCCGGCGGAGTCGCCCTCCACGATGTAGATCTCGGACTTGCTCGGGTCGTTGGAGCGGCAGTCGGCGAGCTTGCCGGGCAGGCCACCGATGTCCGTCGCGCTCTTGCGGCGCACCAACTCTCGCGCCTTGCGCGCGGCCATACGGGCCTGAGCCGAGGACACGGCCTTGTTGATGATGGTCTTCGCGTCGGCCGGGTTGGACTCGAACCAGTGCGCCAGGTGCTCGTTGCACGCCTTCTGCACGAACGAGCGAACCTCGGTGTTGCCGAGCTTCGTCTTGGTCTGACCCTCGAACTGCGGTTCCCCCACCCGGACGGAGATGACCGCGGCGAGACCCTCGCGGATGTCGTCGCCGGTGAGTTTGCCGTCCTTCTCCTTGACGAGCTTCTTGTCCGCTGCGTACTTGTTCACCGTCGAGGTGAGCGCGGTACGGAAGCCTTCCTCGTGCGTGCCGCCCTCGTGCGTGTTGATCGTGTTGGCGAAAGTGTGGACCGACTCGGAGTAACCGGCGTTCCACTGCATCGCGATCTCGACCTCGTGGCCTTCACCCTTGGCGGTGAAGCCCACGACGGAGTTGTGGATGGATGTCTTCGTCTTGTTGATGTGCTTGACGAAGTCGACGAGGCCGTCGGGGTAGTGGTACGTGCGCTTCTTGACCTTGGCGGGCTTGGCCTCGACGGCCTGAGCTTCTTCCTCGGACGCGGACTTCGGTGCCTCCGCGGTCTCGGCCAGCTCTTCCTCGCTGGCGTCGGTTGCTGCCACGCGCTCGTCGGTGAAGTTGATGGTCAGTCCCTTGTTCAGGAACGCCATCTCCTGGAGGCGACGGTGCACGATGTCGAAGCTGAAATCGAGTGTCTCGAAGATCTTGCCGTCCGGCCAGAAGCGGACGATCGTGCCGGTGTCCTCGGTGTCGCCGACGGTCTCGAGCGGGCCTGGTTTGGCGTAGTCGTACGTCTGCGTGTAGCGGTGACCGTCGCGAGCGATCTGGAGTTCCACCTTGGTGGAGAGAGCGTTGACCACGGAGATGCCGACGCCGTGCAGACCACCGGACACGGCGTACGAGTCCGAGTCGAACTTTCCACCGGCGTGCAGCTGCGTCATGACGACCTCGACGGTGGGAACACCGGAGGCGTGCGTGGCGACGGGAATTCCTCGACCGTCGTCCTTGACCTCGACGCTGCCGTCCTCGTGAATGGTGACGTCGACGGTGGAAGCGTATCCGGCCATGGCCTCGTCGACGGAGTTGTCGACGACCTCCCAGATCAGGTGGTGCAGGCCTCGCTCACCAGTGGATCCGATGTACATACCGGGCCTCTTGCGAACTGCTTCCAGTCCCTCGAGCACGGTGATCGACGAAGCGCCGTAATCCTTGTTCTCGGTCTTACCCGACTTCTCGGCAGCCACGATTCGGTTGTTCTCCTTCAGCGTCAAGGTCCCCCTCGCACCGAATGGGTGCTGCCGTGTGGGCACCGGGTGGTGCCACCGCACGAGTCTGCTCGGCCGTCCTGCCTCACCCTGCGGGTAGGCCGTGACGGTGAGCAGATCCGAAGGGCTTCTCTGTTACCCGTCCATACTACTGGTACGTACCGACGGCATGGGGACGATGACACCCCGAAATGCCCCCTGGTTGCCTCACAGACGCATTTTTTCGCGTCCCGACGGCAAATATGGACAGCAGAATCAGCTCCGAGGGCTACAGATCGAGGACGATCCGTCCACCCGCTGCCCGCGACACGCAGATCAGCATCTCGTTCTCCTGCTCCTCGGGGGTCAGCCGAGTCTCGCGGTGTTCGGGAGTGCCGACGAGCACTCGGGTTCGGCACGTTCCGCAGAAGCCCTGCTGACACGAGTACGCCACGGACGGCTTCACCTCACGGATCGCCTGCAACGCCGTCTGTTCTGCGCCGACGGTGATCACGTCACCGGAATCGACCAATTGGACCTCGAACTCCACACCGTTCCGAACCGGAGGTGGAGAGAAACGCTCGAAGTACAGATGGGTGGCGTCGGTGCCGTCGACGGCCACGCGCACCGCGTCGATCATCGGCGGCGGGCCACAGCAGTAGACGGCACCGCCCGCCACGCGACCGAGCAGTTCACTACCCGACGCGATCCCGTCGACGTCGTCGGTGCGGACGTTCACCCGTTCGCTGTCCAAGGCGAGAATCTCGTCGAGGAACGGCAGCGACTCCCGCGAGCGCCCCCGGTACTCCAGGTACCAGTCCATCCCGGAGGCGCGGGCTGCCCGCACCATCGGAAGGATGGCGGTGATACCGATTCCGCCTGCGACGAACACCGCCCGGCCGTCGGCGACGAACGGAAATCCGTTGCGCGGACCTGTCACGGTGACGGGCGTTCCGATCTCGAGTGCATGCATCTCCGCCGAACCACCGCCGCCGTCCGGAATGAACCGCACCGCAACGGTGTACGCGCGTGCATCCGACGGGTCACCGCACAACGAGTACTGCCGGCGTCGACCGGACGGCAGGACGAAATCGAGGTGCATTCCCGGAGCCCATGCCGGAAGTTCTTCGCCCAGTGCACTTTCGAATTCCAGCCGGACGACCTGTTGGTCCACGCACAGAACCTCGCGCGAACGGAGCGTCAATGCGATGTCGCGGACTACCGGCGCAGCCGCGTGGCTGTCGTCGAACTCGCCGTTGTCCAGCAACGCGAACCACTTGTCCAACGCGTCGGTGACGAGAGACATCGTCTGATCGGGCACGGCGCGCCCGTACAGATCCTGTGGAACCTGACGACCCTCACGAAAGGTGTCGACCGTTCTGGCCATGTCGGACAACCGCTTTCGCAGTCCCTGCTTCTTTTTGGACACCACGTGCTCGACTCTCGATTCCGGATTCGAAACCGCGGTCACCGTGCGCACGCTCGTGCGGCGGGCGACGTTGCCAGGTACTGCACGGCTTGCTCGGTCGACCCTTCGCTCGAGGGGTGGTAGTCACGGGCGAAGTAGCGAAGCGAGGCCTTCCAGATCATCTTGGGGCCGGGGAAGAGACCACGTGCAGCAACCGCGCGATAATGTCGAAGCGACGGCCGGCGTTGCTTCGCGGGCAGGTGAGCCAGCGTCGGATCGCGATCCATCAGGTACCGCACACCACGAGTCCAGAACCACACCAACGTGGGTGCGATCGCGACGTAGGTTCGGATGCGCCGGGCGGGGCGAACATCGAAGTACTGCATGACCTCGAATGCCACCGAGCGGTGCTCGACTTCCTCGGCCCCGTGCCACCGAAGCAGGTCGAGCATAGTCGGATCGAAATCGACCTCGTCGAGCGCACGCGCGTTGAGCACCCAGTCACCGAGGAACGCCGTCAGATGTTCGACGGCTGCGATCAGCGCCACTCGTTCCACCAAGCTGTTCCTGGTGTGCGTGCGCCTGTTTCCGAGCGCGCGACCGAACAGGAACTGCATCTGCTCGACGTACGGTGCGACATCGATACCGTGGGCGGTCAACGAATCGAGCACCTGGGTGTGGGCCGTGGCGTGCATCGCCTCCTGGCCGATGAAACCGATGACGTCTTCACGTAGGCGCTCGTCGTGAATCAGAGGAAGCGCTTCCTTGAAGGTACGGACGAACCACTCCTCACCCTCGGGCAGGAGTAGATGCATCACGTTGACCAGATGAGTCGCGAGCGGATCGCCGTCGACGTAGTGCAGCGGCAGAGCAGACCAGTCGAATCTGACGTTTCGAGCCTGGAGCACCACGCGGTCCTCCGGCTGTCGGTCGATCGCCGACCTGTCGGATTCTTCTTTGGCGTCGGGTGAGAACACACGGTCCCTTCGTCGTAGCGGGTCGGATCACGAGCAACGATCCCGATCTCGTTGCTTGTGATCGATCACCGAATTACGCTACGCACCGAGGCTGTGCAGAGCAACCAAGATCACCTTGATTCATCAGTGTGATCCAAGCAATAGGGACAATTCACAGCGTCGGTCCGCTTCGGTAGGAGTTGAATCTACCCGTACGTGTCTCGCGGCCCGCGGCCCTTGATGTGGCGGTCGCCCTTACGCCAACTCTTGGTCGTGGGTCCGTGGATCTTCAAGGACTTCACGACGCCGTGTCCCACTGCCGCGGCGATCTTGGCCAGAATCTGCGCTTGCATCAAGCGCAGCTGCGTCGCCCACGCCGTGGACTCGGCGGTGACGCTCAGAACACCGTCCTCGAGTTTCGTCGGCGTCGCGTGGGACGCGATGTCCTCGCCGACCACCGCGGGCCACCGCCCGAGCACCGTACCTTCCGCCACCTTGTCCGACCATCCGCGTTTCTGCGCGATCGACCCGGCGAGCGAACCCAGAGTCTGCGGGTCACGGTCGTCGGGACCTGCACCGGACCATCCGCGCTTACGTCGACCTCGAAGTGCGCGGACGCCTCCCTTCGGCGAAGAACGCCCCTGCCCGACGGATTTGCCGCTCGCCTTGGCGGCAGCTCGCGCGTCCTCGAGGGCACGGCGCGCCAAGTCGACGCCCTTGAGCTCGTCCGTTCCTTCGCCTGATTCTTCGTTCACGTCTCATACTCCTTCGGTGGAGTCGACGGTGGCGTCGATCGGGGTTATCGTCGAGATTCGTTCCGAACTATGTTGCACTGCTTCGACTTTCCACCGACGAGCATCGATCTCCGGCGGAATGTCCTCCGCGACGGCGGCGGTGATCAACACTTGCTCCGCCTCGGCCGCGACGGCGGCCAGGGCACTGCGACGCTTGCGGTCGAGCTCGGCGAAGACGTCGTCGAGCATCAACACCGGGTCGGTACCCTCCGCCCGTAACAACCGAAAAGACGCCAGCCGCAACGACAAGGCGTACGACCACGATTCACCATGGCTGGCAAACCCTTTCGCGGGCTGATCACCGAGCATCAACTCGAGGTCGTCTCGGTGTGGTCCCACCAGACAGACTCCGCGCTCGATCTCGCGTTGACGCATCTCGTTCAGCCGATGGAGAAACGCAGCTTCGAGCACATCGACGTCGTCGGGCTCCGGTACACGGGCTACATCCGCGAACTCCGGCGGCAGTACGTCCCCCAGACTGCTTCTGTATGTCACTGCGGCAGGGCGTGATTCAGGCGCAATGGATGCGTAGGACTCGGCCACCAACGGTTCGAGTTCGTGAACCAAGCCGATGCGCGCGGCCAGCAACTGGGCACCGTGCGCCGCGAGATGACCGTCCCACACGTCGAGCGTGGCGAGCGCGCTGGCACCGTCGGTCGACCGTGAGCCACGACGCAATGCCCCACCCGCAGTCTTCAGCAACGCCGACCGTTGCCGAAGCACCTTGTCGTAATCTGCTCGCACACCAGCCATTCGAGGCCTACGGGTGGTGAGCAACTCGTCCAGATAGCGACGTCGATCCCCTGGATCTCCCCGCACGAGGGACAGGTCCTCCGGAGCGAAGAGCACGCTGTGCAGAACGCCCAGTATCTCCCGCGGTCGGCGCACCGGGGAGCGATTCATCCTGGCCTTGTTGGCTTTTCCCTCGAGCAACTCGATGTCGATGGTCAGTTCTCGACCGAGGTTGACCACCGAGGCACTGGCGAACGCACGCTGTGCACCCGCACGGATCATCGGAGCATCGGAGGACACCCGGTGCGACGACAGCGTCGACAGATAGCCGAGCGACTCGAGCAGGTTAGTCTTGCCGTGACCGTTGGGACCGACGAACACCGTCGAACCCGGCTCGAGTTCGACGGTGACGTCGTCCCAGGACCTGAAGTCCCGCACGGTGAAAGAGCGAACGAACAAGATCTATTTCTTGGGATCGGGTGCGCGAAGAGTTTCTTCGGTCGACGCACGTTTGACGGCGTGACCACCGAACTGATTGCGCAGCGCGGACACGGCTTTCATCGCCGGTGAATCGTCCTGGCGGGATGCGAATCGAGCGAACAGGGCCGCAGAGATGACCGGTGCCGGAACCGCGTGCCGAATCGCTTCTTCGACCGTCCACCTTCCTTCGCCGGAATCCTCTGTGTAACCGGAGATTTCAGCGAACTCGGGGTCCTCGGCCAGCGCCTGAACCAGCAGGTCGAGCAGCCACGACCGGACAACGGTGCCCTTGCTCCACGCACGAAGAACACCATGAGTATCCTGCACGAGTTCCTCGGCCTCGAGCAGCTCGTACCCCTCGGCGTACGCCTGCATCAGCCCGTACTCGATGCCGTTGTGCACCATCTTCGAGTAGTGGCCGGCACCGACAGGGCCCGCATGGACGAAACCGTCGGCCCGCTCACCTTCCGGACGAAGCGCGTCGAAGATCGGCTGAGCGCGTGCGACATCGTCTTCCGATCCTCCGACCATCAGGCCGTAGCCGTTCTCGAGGCCCCAGACTCCGCCGGACACGCCTGCGTCGATGTAGCCGATGCCCTTCTTCGCCAGCAGTTCCGCGTTGGGTCCATCGTCGGTGAAGCGCGAGTTACCACCGTCGATGACGAGGTCGCCCTCCTCGAGGGCATCCGCGAGCCCGACGATGGTGTTTCGGGTGATCTCGCCCGACGGGACCATCACCCAGACGATGCGCGGCGCGGTGAGCGCCTGCGCCAGACCCTCGAGCGACGGGGTATCCGTGACCTCGGGCCGCGGGTCGTAACCGATGACTTCGTGGCCGTGCGAGCGCAACCGCTCGCGCATGTTGAAGCCCATCTTTCCGAGGCCGACCAGTCCCAGCTGCATGCGAAGTGTCCTTTGCGTCGAAGATGCTGCCGATGATGAGGACGTCCACCGACGTCCTCGCGGGTGGTACCCGATCAGCCGGGAAGGCGCACCGGCATCAGCAGATACGTGTAGGCGCTCTGCGGTGCCGCGAACTTACCCGAGGAATCCGGTACCAGTTCATCATCCGTCGTCGGCCGGAGAACCGCAGGCCTACTGGGAGTCGTGAATCCGAATGTGACCTTCTCGCTGTGCAGCGACGACAACCCGTCGATCAGATAGCCGGGGTTGAACGCGATGGTCAGCGGCTCACCCTGGAAGTCGGCGAGCAGTGCCTCCTCGGCCCGACCGGCATCGTCACCACCGGCCGACAGCAGGACGCCTTCGGAGGAGAACTCGAGGCGAACCTGCGCACCACGCTCGGCGACGAGCGCCACACGCTTGATCGCTTCGACGAGAGGTGCGATCTCCACGACGGCAACCGCCGTGTGCTCGGGTGGCAACAGCTGTCGGAACTTCGGGAAGTCGGCATCGAGGAGGCGCGTCGTCGTCCGACGACCTCCGCTGATGATGCCGAGGAGGCCGTCGGCGCCGATCGACGATCCGGACCCCAGAGCGAGCTCCACCGGCGAACTTGCGTTGCCCGTCAACGTCTTTGCCGATTCCGACAACGTACGGGCCGGGATCAGGACCTCGGTCTTGGTCTCTCCGCCGACGGGCAGCCACTCGAGCTCGCGGACTGCGAGCCGGAAGCGGTCGGTCGCCGCGAGGACGACCGTCGTGCCGTGGATTTCGACGCGGATACCGGTGAGCATCGGCAACGTGTCGTCCTTGCCTGCGGCGACGGCAACCTGCGCGATTGCCTCGGAGAACACATCCACTGCGATCGACCCGGTCTGCGTCGGCAGCTCGGGCAACTGGGGGTAGTCCTCGACGGGCATCGTCGGAAGCGAGAATTTCGCGCTTCCGCAGTTGATGAGCACCCGGGTGCCGTCGACGCTGACGTCGACGGGCTTGTTGGGAAGCGACTTCGTGATGTCGGCGAGCAACTTGCCGGACACCAGGACGCGACCGGAAGTCGCCACTTCCGCAGAGACGCGGACCTGAGCCGAGACTTCGTAGTCGAAACCGGAGACGGTCAGACCTTGGTCGTCCGCGGCGAGCAGTACACCACCGAGCACTGGTACCGGCGGCCTGGACGGCAGGCTACGAGCAACCCAGGCAACGGAATCGGAAAAATCTTCGCGAGCAACGCGAAACTTCAGACTTCCAAGCTCCATCGCTCGGTTTTTCCTCTCGTTCGGCAGCGGATCGTCTCGAAGGGGTCTTCGTCGAGCATCGGGTGAGCTCGTTTACCGGTGCGTCAAAGAGTCTGACACAGGCTGCGGTGATGAACACCGTATGCCCTTCGTGACCAACTTGAAAGCGGAACGTCCCGACGGCGGGCGCCGACGGAGACCCTCGAGCGACCCTGTGAACGGATTGGTCCCCAACACCTGTTTTAGAAGAGATTCCTTCGAAGAGAAAATCTTCTTATTAATAGGTCCTGTGGAATCTGTGCACACACACCATGCGGCGCTGGTCGTCAGGCGTGGTGTCGTGGGGATGAACTCTGAACCAATCGGTGGCCAACTCGGGACCGCCTGTGGACGAAATTCGGCGGTGCACAGGCCCTCACAGTTCATCCCCAGAAGTCCTCCACTATCCACATGGTTATCCACAGGTGTGAATCAATGGAGTGAAGTACGAAAAAAACTCCTCGGTACCGACTCGAGGGTTGTTTCCGGAGGTCGAAACATGACCTGGAACACACCACATCCCTCGAGTCACGACGTGAAACGGCGCGAGCCCCGTACCTCCGGGTGACTCGCGCCGTGATCGTTCCTCGAGGGATGTCCGAGCGGTGTCGCTAGCGCTTCGAGCGCTGCTTGATCCGCGCGGTGAGCTCCTGGACCTGGTCGTATACCTTGCGACGCTCGGTCATTTCCTTGCGGATCTTCTTGTCGGCGTACATGACGGTCGTGTGGTCGCGGCCGAAGGTCTGGCCGATCTTGGGCAGCGACAGATCCGTCAGTTCCCGGCAGAGATACATGGCGATCTGCCTGGCCATGGCCAGGGCGCGGGCCTTGCCGGGGCCACACAGGTCGTCGATGGTGGTGTTGAAGTACTCGGCCGTGACCGCCATGATCGTTGCCGCGTTGATCTCGAGGCTCGTCGAATCCGGCATCAGATCCCGGAGTACGACCTCGGCCAGCGTCAGATCCAGTGCTTGTCCGTTCAGCGAGGCGAAGGCTGTGACGCGAATCAGCGCACCTTCGAGCTCACGGATGTTGCGTTCGATTCGACTGGCGATCAGCTCGAGGACGTCGTGGGGAACGTCCAGGCGATCCATTCTCGCTTTTTTACTGAGGATCGCGATCCGAGTTTCGAGCTCGGGCGGCTGGACGTCGGTGATCAGACCCCATTCGAATCGCGTACGCAGGCGCTCCTCGAGGGTGGCCAACTGTTTGGGTGGCCGATCGGAGGACACGACGATCTGCTTGTTCGCATTGTGGAGGGTGTTGAAGGTGTGGAAGAACTCTTCCTGGATACCTTCCTTGCCCTCGATGAACTGGATGTCGTCGACCAGCAGCACGTCGGTTTCGCGGTAGCGACGCTTGAAGGCGACCTTGCGGTCGTCACGAAGCGAGTTGATGAAGTCGTTCGTGAATTCCTCGGTCGAGACGTACTTCACGCGCATGCCGGGGAAAAGTCTCTGTGCGTAGTGCCCGGCGGCATGCAACAGGTGAGTCTTGCCCAGACCCGACGCGCCCCACACGAACAAAGGGTTGTAGGCGCGGGCCGGAGCTTCGGCGATCGCGACGGCGGCCGCGTGAGCGAACCGGTTGGAAGCACCGATGACGAAGGTGTCGAAGGTGTACTTCGCGTTGAGACTTCCCGCACCCGGGGTGGTGGTCGTCGTCTCCGGCGGCTTGGTGAAGTAGGTCGGCCACGAGTTCTGCACACTCGCGAGCGCTTCTCGCTCGTCGTCGACTTCCTCGTAGTCCGCGGTCTCCGAGTCCGACGGCTCGTCGTCGGAGCTGGTGAGGAAGCGGCGCCGATACGTCGGAGAGCTCGGAGTCTCGGGATAGCCGGTCCGTTCGGGCTCGGGCTTCTCGTCCTCGGGAGCGGAGATTCTGACGCCGAGGCCTTCGACTCCCTGGCCGAGATGACGGCCGAGTGCGTGCAGAATCGGCTCACGTAGGTCGCGTTCGATCGCTTCCTGCGCGAAGGACGACGGCACCGCGAGCAGCGCGAACCCCTGGGTCAGAGTGAGCGGCTCGACCAGAGCGAGCCATGCCTTCTGACCTTTGGTCAGCGGTTGACCACTGTGCCTGTCGGACGTCAACTCCGTGACAACCTCTGGCCAGACGCGCGCCAGCGCACCCGGATCGTCGCTCACGGCGCCTCCTACTAGACCAAACCGAACTGTGCAGATTTCAGCGAAACGAAGATCGCCGAAGCGGTCATGCGGCGCTTCGTCGTCGACTAGCGTCACCGACGGCGAACGGATGCCGGCGAGTTCGAAGACGGACATTGCGCGCGCCCGGTACGAATATGCCACCTGCGGGCTGTTTCCACACAATTATCCACAGGTGTGGATGAACGACACCGGTGTTACCCCCGAACGTCGAAATCCGTCGGAAAACGGCCACTCATGGTCCCTGAGCTGCAATGTTGCGTTCGACGAAATTCTCGAGCTACGGAAGAATCCTGTCGACGGCGTCACCGGTACGCGTCCGAGCGGTTATTCACACACCTCTGTCCCCACCCTTGTGGATGAATTACACCGATGTAGTCTTCTGGGAGACGAATTGCTTGGGTCGTTCCTGCAGGCTCCACTCCCGTGCTTGGCTCATCCCCGCAAGCTCCACTCCCGGTGGGGCGAGTTTGACCCGTCCCCGCTCCATCAGTACTCTCGAACAGTCACCCGAAGCGAGGTGACCGATGCTTGCTGGGTGTTTACAGTTCGGTGTTCGGCCTTCTCGCTGTGGGATGTAATTCGAGTTCGACCGAACTCGGTACTACCGCCAGTAGGCGCCTGGAGTGGGCGCCGAAAATTTTCGAGGAGTGTTGACCGTGGCCAAGGGCAAGCGGACGTTCCAGCCGAACAACCGACGCCGCGCGCGCGTTCACGGCTTCCGTCTTCGTATGCGTACGCGTGCAGGTCGTGCAATCGTTTCTGCGCGTCGCGGCAAGGGCCGCAAGGAACTCACCGCCTAAATCATTGTTCGTCTGAGTTACGGAGCTCGGGGTGTTACCTGAGCCGAACAGACTGCACCGCAGCGCGGATTTCTCGCGTGCCGTGCGTCGAGGCCGTCGAATGGGAAGACAAGACGTGGTTGTTCACGCGTTCGCGCGAGACGACGCACGTTCGGTCTTCTCTGTCGGCTCCCCCAGATTCGGACTGATCGTGAGCAAGGCAGTCGGGCCGGCGGTAACTCGTCATCGAGTTGCGCGCCGGCTTCGGCATATCTGCGCTCAGCTCGTGGTGGATGTGCCGTCCAGCACCGACGTGGTGATCAGAGCTCTACCAGGAGCTTCGGTGCTGACGTCGAAGGAACTGCATCGTCAGGTCCGGTCCGGACTGAAGAAGATGGGCTACTTGGATGCATCCGGCCCCACTGCGTCGAAAGATGCATCGTAAATGAGCTTCCTCCCTCTCGTTCGTTCGCTCCCGGTGCGAACACTTGTCTTCTCGATCGAGCTGTACCGCAATTACGTGTCTCCGCTTCGGCTGCCGACCTGCAGGTTCACCCCCACCTGCAGTGAGTACGCCGTCGACGCGTTGAAGACCCACGGTGCAATCAAAGGCTTGATCCTCGCTTGCGCACGCTTGCTCAAATGCGCCCCCTGGCACTCTGGAGGTTGGGATCCGGTGCCCGAGCGCGGTTCGTGGCGACACCGAACCAGCAGCGACGCAACACAGACTTCGACCGAAGACATCCACTCGTTCGTAGGAGTGGACGAACAGAGGAGTACATAGACCCGTGCTCGATTTCATCTACTATCCGGTCTCCTGGATTCTCTGGGTATGGCACAAGGTGTTCGGCGCCGTCCTCGGCGACGACAACGGCTTCGCCTGGGCGCTGTCCGTGGTGTTCCTGGTGTTCACGCTTCGCTTGATTCTGTACAAACCCTTCGTCAAGCAGGTGCGTACGACTCGGCAGATGCAGGAGTTGCAGCCGCAGATCAAGGCCCTGCAGAAGAAGTACGGCAAAGACAAGCAGCGCATGGCCGTCGAAATGCAGAAGCTGCAGAAGGAGCACGGCTTCAACCCGATCATGGGTTGTCTCCCGGTCCTTGCGCAGGCGCCCGTCTTCATCGGCCTGTTCCATGTGCTTCGGTCGTTCAACCGAACCGGCACCGGATTCGGTCAGCTCGGTCTGAGCGCCCAAGAGACTCGATCGCTTCCGAACTACGCGTTCAACGTCGACGACGTCAACTCGTTCCTGGACGCCCGCTTGTTCGGCGCTCCGATCTCGGCCTTCATCACGATGCCGCAGGATCAGCTCGACGCCTACGCCAACCCAGACCTCGGTCTCGGCATCCCGGCTGTGTGGACGATCGTCGCAGTGTCGGTGCCGCTGATGATCATTGCGGCTGTCGCGACACACCTGAACTCGCGTGCGTCGGTCGCGCGTCAGAGTGAGGCTGCAGCGGCCAACCCGCAGTCCGCGATCATGAACAAGCTCGCGCTGTACGTCTTCCCCCTCGGCGTCCTGGCGTTCGGTGCGTTCCTGCCTATCGCCATCCTGCTCTACTGGGTGAGTAACAACGCGTGGACCTACGGTCAGCAGCACCTCGTGTTCGGCAAGATCGACAAAGAGGAAGCAGCGAAGAAGCAGGTTGCCCTCGAGAAGCGATCGGAGAACGCGCCGAAGCCCGGAGTGAAGCCCGTCAGCAAGCCCAAGCCCGGTGCACGTCCGAAGCTCTCGAAATTGGCTCCCGACGATGTTCAGGCAAGCGGACAGGTCGAGGACGGGGACGCGGATTCGACCGGCAGTTCCTCCGGCGCCGCGAAGCCCAAGCCGCGACCACAGGCCAACCGAAGCAAGTCCAAGCGCAAGCGTCGCTGACGCCGGGATACCGAGGATCAAGAGATGTCTGCAGATACCGATCAAGAAACGAACACGGACAACGCGGTGAGCGCTGGGGATGGAGCGAGTGAGGTCGTGGCAGTCGACACCGAGCAGTCGGACAAAGAACCTGTAGTTGCCGAACCCCAGAGTGTCGATGCCGCACAGGTCGACGACGAGGACATCGACGACGAGGATTCGGAAGACTACCTCGTCGAAGAAGGCGAGATTGCCGGCGACTACCTCGAGCAGTTGCTCGACGTTCTCGACTTCGACGGCGACATCGATCTGGACGTCGAGGGCGATCGCGCGGTTGTGAGCATCGACGGTGGCTCCGATCTGTCGAAGCTCGTCGGACGCAAGGGCGAGGTCCTCGACGCGTTGCAGGAACTGACTCGTCTTGCGGTTCAGCAGTCGACGGGCGAGCGCAGCAAGCTGATGCTCGATGTCGCCGGTTGGCGCGCCAACCGACGCAGTGAACTGAGCACCTTGGGTGTGGAAGCGGCACGTCGTGTTCTGGATAGTGGAGAACGCGAGGAGCTCACGCCGATGACTCCCTTCGAGCGGAAGATCGTGCACGACGCCGTCGCGAAGATCGACGGCGTGGACAGCGAGAGTACGGGCGTTGAGCCGTCCCGACGAGTGGTCGTCGTGAAGGCGTAGTCACCGACGTAGATCCCGTCGAGTCGAGTCTCTCGACGATGATGTCAGCTCGAACCGAAAGCCCCCGGCAATCAGCAGGGGGCTTTCGTGTGTCAGGACTAGGTCGAATTGCATCGATGTTATTCGTGGACCGGTTCGCATTTCCAAGTGTTTTCCGGTGCAGTCCAGTGTGGCCGTGAAACGTCACTGTGACAGTTTCCTACGCACGTCGTGTCGGACAGCTCGATCATCGACATAGCGTCGACGCCGATGCGCGGAGCGGGTGTGTTTCACGTGAAACTGGGAGCCGCCTCGGTCGGTTCGACGCATCGGATCGGTTATCGATGGACTGACCGTGTCGGAATCTCAGCGAGGTTGGATCCAGACTTCGGTGATTGGCGGCGGTTTGGTGCCGGGTATAGCGGAGCCGGATCACGGCGACCCTAGCGAGGGCGTCGACTCTTCGGTGACCATTCGGCGCCGCGTCGATATCGAAAGTCGGAACGCGTCGTCGTTCGGACGGCCTGTTTCACGTGAAACCCGATGGGCGTGTCGACGGGATTCGGGTTTGGGGTCGGAGACGTACGCGGCCGTAGGTGTCGGTGAGTCGTGGTCCGTCGTCGGATCGTCTCCCACTCCCCCGGCTGTAGGCGGTGTTGGTTGTGAGATCCGAGACCGCCGGAGTCACGTCGTCACCGTGTTTCACGTGAAACTTAGGTGACTGATGGAGGTACGAATAATTTATGGTTCGAAATCATCATTGTTCGAGAGGATCAGTCGAGCGTCGCCCGATCGTCTCTGTTCACTCAGGGTCCGGTTCGCAGGATCCGACCGATGGAGCTGTACTGGGTCACGTCTGACAGCCGACTGCTGATGTTGCATTGATGGTCGCATCGGCTCGGCAGCGCATTGTTCCGAATGCGAGAAGGAGACTCGACGGCGAACCGCGAATTCCCCGGCGTCGGAACGAACGGTTGGCCACACAACCCCATACGAGCGATGATCGGAGAATCGCCGGTGGGAGTCCGATTGCGAGACATCGGGGCCGGCGGGTCTGCGAGGAGTACGCCCGGTCGTGAAGTGATCCGGCGGCCTTATGTATCGAACGAGGGTCAAGGAAGAGAGTTTGGTGTCTACGTGGCGGGATTTGTTCGCAAGGGCCCGCCCGATGACAAGAGGCCGGTTCGGGTCGGAACCAGGCACCGGCTGGAACCGGCCGCGGACTCTCGGGGGCGCGGTGCGGTGCTGATGCACGATCGAGTCTGGAACGGTCGGTCCGGCCGTGACGCGTTGGTTCCGCGAAGAAGGCCGGTTCGCAGTCGAGGGTTATCGCACAAAGGGGTGTGCGCGATGGACGTGGTCGAGTGGGTAGAGACTAAACACCGAGTTGGGAATGCCCAAGCCCGATTGCGCCTGTTTCACGTGAAACCAGGATGCGGCTTTGCGACCCGATGGGCGGGTCAGTGGGCAGCCATGTAAGTCGTGTCGTGACGGACCGAAGTCGGTAGCTCGCTGTAGACCGGCGGTATCGAGTCTGGTCGGTCGCGATCTGTAGATGACCACACCGGAGCCGACCCTGTTGCCTTGTTCCACGTGAAACGACAAAACGGGCCGTGGCCACGATCCTACGGGTGCCGGATCGTCGCGGATGCGCAACGAGTTTCAAGACAGGCGAACTCCCCCGTCAATGTTCGTACACGACGGCTGCCAACTTCCTTGGTTTCATCGACAGCCTCCGGAAACCGTCGCAGTGAGCCCGCGGGGCGCCTCAGTGATATGAAGTTGAAGTGCGTCCGTCCACTGCGAGCGAACCGGTCACTGAACGGTGACGAGTGGGTCCGAACCAAGCTGGGTCGAAGGCGTCCAGGAATGATTGCCGAACTGTCAGGCACTGTGTGTCCGTCCAGCGGGGCGGTGGTCGAATCTCCAGAGTTCGGCTCCAAGGCAGCCACGCCGCTGCAGGGCTCTCTTGTCGGCGGCCGACATCCACGGGGTCACATCCGGTCGGGTGAAACTGTTTCACGTGAAACTCCACCGATCGTACGAATTTGGGTGATTTCCGAGCCAATACGCCTCGAGGGTTTGGCGAAGCGACCCCCTACACGGGAGGATGGAGGACGTGCAACCAGAGCCGCTTGATGACGACAAAGTATTGGCCATCGCCGAGCGCGTGTTCGGTCCGCGGGTCGATCTGGCGCAGCAGTATCACGAGTCGTTGGCGACGCTCGGTGTCGAGCGAGGGCTGATCGGTCCGCGCGAAGTTCCTCGGTTGTGGGAGCGGCACATCTTGAATTGCGCCGTAGTCGGTGAGCTGATCGACGAGGGCGAGCGCGTGGTGGACATCGGAAGCGGAGCGGGGTTACCCGGTATCCCACTCGCGATTGCGCGTCCCGATCTCCACGTGACACTCGTCGAGCCGCTTCTTCGACGCACCGTCTATCTCGCGGAATTCATCGAGGGCGCCGGGCTGGATGTGTTGGTGGTCCGGGGCCGCGCCGAGCAGCCGGGAGTGAAGAAAGAAGCGGGTGGGGCCGACGTCGTCACCTCCCGTGCCGTTGCTCCACTGGAGAAGCTCGCCAAATGGTCTCTCCCGCTGATCCATGAACGCGGGCGGATGCTCGCCCTCAAGGGAAGTAGCGCTGAAGAGGAAATCGAACGCGATCGCTCTTCCCTTGTTCGCTTGGGTGCTGGCAAGCTGGAAGTCGTCAAGTGTGGCGTGGATATTGTTCCGACGCCCACGATCGTGGTTCGTGCCGAACGAGTCCCCCGTCGCTTTCCGCGTTCATGACACAGTACTTGGCTTCGAGTCAGGTCCCTCAATCCACGTAGTTCAATCCGTTCCGCATTAAGGAGCACATATGTCGGGTGGATCCGATCCCACTGTTTCACGTGAAACAGATGGCAACGTTTCACGTGAAACAGAATCTTCTGCGCCCAGTTCCCGAAGTTCCCGGAGCAGCGCAGGATCGAAAGCGACGGACGGATCTGGTTTCGGCGCGTACAGCAGTATCTCCCCCGACGACACTCCTATCGGTGCGGCGGCGCACAGAGCGAGTCAGGTGCTGCACCCGGGCAGCGTCACGCTCCCCAAGCCCGACAAACGACGGATGTTGACGATCGCCAACCAGAAGGGTGGCGTCGGCAAGACGACGACGGCCGTCAACCTGGCTGCTGCGCTCGCGATTCAAGGGCTGACTGTTCTGGTTGTCGATCTCGACCCTCAGGGCAACGCCAGCACCGCTCTGGGCGTCGAGCATCACTCCGGGGTGCCCTCGAGCTACGAGGTCCTGATCGGAGAGGTCAGCGCCCGCGACGCCATCCAACAGAGCCCCCACAGCGAGCGCCTGTACTGCATTCCGGCAACGATCGACCTCGCCGGCGCAGAGATCGAATTGGTCTCCATGGTGGCCCGTGAGGGACGCCTGAAGACGGCACTGGCGGACCTCGACTCCATCGACGCGGACTTCGTCCTGATCGACTGCCCGCCTTCGCTCGGATTGCTGACCGTCAACGCGTTGGTCGCGGCGACGGAAGTGCTGATCCCGATCCAGTGCGAGTACTACGCCCTCGAGGGTGTGGGTCAGTTGCTCCGCAACATCGAGTTGGTTCAGGCACATCTCAACCCCGCTCTGCATGTCTCCACCGTGATCCTGACGATGTACGACGGTCGTACGAAGCTCGCGGATCAGGTCGCCGAAGAGGTTCGGAAACACTTCGGAGATGCAGTCCTCCGCGCGGTGATTCCGCGCAGTGTGAAGGTCTCCGAGGCGCCTGGCTACGGAATGACCGTCTTGGATTACGACCCCGGCTCGCGCGGCGCGATGAGCTATTTGGACGCGGGTAGAGAACTGGCAGCGCGGTCCGCCGGCGCAGCAAACGACGGAACGCAGGAGCACTAGGAACCATGAGTCAGACACGCAAAGGCGGTTTGGGCCGCGGACTGGCCGCACTGATTCCCACCGGACCCGACGCAGGACCGCGGCTCGGCAACGCAGCCGCAGACGTCGTCATTGGTAAGGACAACTCGGCCACACGGGCCAAGCCGAAGCCGGCTGCCGCGGGATCGGCCGAAGAGGTGGCGTCGGCGCCCACCCCGACACCGCCGGTGCGGAGTTCCGACGAGGACCTCTCCCCCGCGGGTGCGGTGTACCGCGAGATTCCTCCGGGGCTGATTCAGCCGAACCCGAAGCAGCCGCGCAGCGTCTTCGACGACGAGGCGCTCGCCGAGCTGGTTCACTCGATCCGTGAATTCGGGTTGATGCAACCGATCGTCGTACGCACGCTCGAAGGCGGCAAGTACGAGCTCGTGATGGGCGAGCGTCGGTGGCGCGCGAGCCAGGAAGCGGGACTGGATTCCATCCCGGCGATCGTTCGAGAGACCGCGGATGACGCGATGTTGCGCGACGCCCTGCTCGAGAACATTCACCGAGTTCAACTCAATCCACTCGAGGAGGCCGCGGCGTATCAGCAACTCCTCGAGGAATTCGACGTCACTCACGAGGAACTGGCGGCCAAGATCGGCCGATCTCGGCCGGTTGTCACCAACATGATTCGTCTTCTCAAGCTGCCGATCGCTGTGCAACGACGCGTCGCAGCGGGTGTTCTGTCCGCCGGCCATGCGCGTGCGTTGCTGTCACTTGACGCTGGGTCCGACGCTCAGGAGGCTCTCGCGGCACGGATCGTTGCGGAAGGCATGTCCGTCCGAGCAACGGAGGAAGCGGTCACTCTCGCAAATCGGGAGGACAGTTCGGGTCCCAATCCGGCTCCGCGGCGGAAGCCGATTCAGATGCCGGGGCTCCAGGATGTCGCGGATCGTCTCTCCGATTCGTTCGACACCCGAGTCACGGTGAGCCTCGGCAAGAAAAAAGGCAAGATTGTGGTCGAGTTCGGCTCGGTCGATGATCTTCAGCGCATTGTCGAGATGATGGAAAATCAGAAGAAGAAGTAGCCGCGAAAATTCAGGTACAGACACACACGGTCATTACGTCACGGTGACGTAAGTGCTGGAAGATCGGACGAAGATGTATGTCGAGAACGTGAAAAGTACTGCAGTGCAGAACTTTACAGCGAACACGTCGATTCGAGGTGTGACCGGACGAGTTCAGTCGGCTCAGCGCCCGCTACATGAGGCGCGACGGGCAGATCGATCGCATATTCTTGACGAGCGTGCCCGATGTTCTGTGCGGGACGCCGAAAGTTCTAGGGCTTGGAAGCTGAGGTAAGCAGTGTCGCCGCTCGTCACGGGAGTCACGTTGGACTCCTTCGATCGACTACCGACCCATACACGGCGATGCCGCTTCTGGGTACTCGATCCAGCTACCGACAAAGCAGATGGCGGTGCCGTAGATCTCGAGCTCGAGAACGAAGCATGGTTGTCGATGATCATGCTCGAGTGGGGATCCTGCGGACAACTGCTCACACTCGACGGTGCGACAGCGGGCTGTGCCCTGTATGCCCCTCCGAGTGCTGTCCCCCGAGCCGCGCAATTCCCGACGTCGCCGGTGAGTGCCGACGCCGTACTGTTGACGACCCTCCGAACCGAATCCGATGTCGACAGCGAAGGAAACTCGGCAGCGCTGATTCAAGCTGTCGTCGCAGATCTGGTCAATCGCGGCGTACGGGCACTCGAGGCATTCGGCCTACGACGCACCGACGACGACGAGGTGCAGGGGCCGAGAGCATCGGCGTCGTTGGTGTGCACGGAGGCCACGTGCATGATCGACGCGGACTTCCTCGAAAAAGCAGGGTTCGAAGTTGTTGCGCCTCATCACCGTTACCCTCGCCTTCGCCTCGAGCTCGACCGTGACCACGGTTGGAAGGAAGACGTCGAATCGGCGCTCGAGCAGCTCCTCATCGCAGCGAGCCTGACGATGGTGGAAATCGAGCACAAGACGCCCGTCGGAGTCCGCTGACACACCCGCCGACATTCGCCTGTCGGCGGGTTTCTCAGCGCCTGTCGGCTGCGGCCAGTTCTTCGGCCAAGAGTTCCGCGAACGTGAAGGTGCCCGTCGGCTGATCGTCCTGACCGAGGAGATAGAGACGCTTGACCGCGATCAGGATTGCTTCGGCGATGATGTCGCGTGAGCGAGGATCGCCGAGGACGGCTACGTCTGCCGAGTTGGTGAGATAGCCGAGGTCCACCTGAACGGTGGGCATGTTGGTGAGCCGCAACAGATCCCACGTTCGGCCGTGGCTACGGCAATCGAGAAGCGGTGTGCGAGCGACGATTTCGCGCTGGATGTAGCCGGTGAGGACCTGGCCGATGAGCGAGGTGGAGCCGTGCGAGTTACCGAAGTGGAAGCTCGCGACACCGTTGGCGGCGGTGCTGGAACTCGACGCACATCGGAGCGAGATCATCAGGTCGGCGTTGAAGGCGTTGGAAGTCTCGGCACGTTCGGCGACGCTGGGATTGGTGCCGCGCGCCCTCGAGAGGAACGTCTCCATACCGGTTGCTGCCATGCGGCCCTCGAGTCGGCTTGCCACGTCCCACAGAATTTCGGCTTCCGAGATTCGGCCGTACAAGCCGTCGACGATCAGGCCGGTATCCGCTCCGCCGAGATCGGGGTCGATGACGATGCGCTTGCCGGTCAGCTGTGGCCCGGACTGCCGTACCAATTCTTCTTCACTGATGGCATGCGGGGATCCACCCGTGACGCGAGCACCCAGCAACTCGAGGGAACGCAGTGTGGCGGGCCCGCAGATGCCGTCGGGAGACAGTCCGATTTCACGCTGGAACGAGGAGAGACCCTCGTGTGTCTTGGGGCCGAAGTATCCGTCGACACGTTCGCTGTAGAAGCCCAGATCTTGCAGACGCGTCTGGAGGGTGGCGACGTCGTCGCCGTACAGCGGCGCGGACAACTGGTAGATCAAAGTGCGAGCGCCGAGCCGGTAGGACGCTTCCTTGAGAGACCGGTACGTCGCGGGCCCGACGATGCCGTCGACCAGTAGACCGCGGTGTTGCTGGAATGCACGGACGGCGCCATCGAGGGACGAATCGAAGTCCGAGGTGGGTGCACTCCAGTGCAGCGTGTCATCGGTGGTGGGCGACGCGGTGTCCAGCAGGAATCCGAGAGAAACCAGCGTGCTCCGTACCTCTGCGACGGCGGGACCGCTGTCGCCGTGACCGAGTCGGTGCATACCCCAAGACCTCCTGCTGAAGAACGCTGATCGTCGGCCGCGTCGCGTTCCGGAGGAACCGTGACCACCGGTGGCTACGACGCCGACGAACAACAGTCGATGTGCCGACACTGCGTCGGCACATCAGACGATTGTCGCAGAAAGTAGCCGACGGACCGCAATCCACGCCCGAGTGGACCCGGACGAGCGACCTTGCGCAGTCGGGCGTGGATGAGGTAGACCGTGTGCCTGCTACAGAACGGCGTCGAGGTCCTTGAGCAGTGCTGCCTTGCCCTTGGCGCCGACGATCTGCTTCACGGGCTTGCCACCCTGGAAGAGGATGAGCGTCGGGATGGACATGACCTTGAAATCGCGCGCGGCCTGGGGGTTGGCGTCGATGTCCAGCTTCGCGATGGTGAGCTTGTCGGAGTGCTCGGCGGCGATCTCCTCGAGGACCGGGGCGACCATCTTGCACGGTCCGCACCATGTCGCCCAGAAGTCGACGAGGACCGGCTTTTCGCTGGTCAGGACGTCGTCCACGAACGACGCATCGGTGATGGTCACGGTCTTCTTGTCATCGGACATATTCGGTGTGCTCCTGAGGGTTGGGACGAAAGATGAAGCAGGGTCGATCAGGCGGAAACAGCGTCGACCGGCTGGTCAGCGTGTTCGAGCGTATTGCTGGTGATGTCACCCTGCTCCGCGAGCCAACGCTCGGCATCGATCGAGGCGGTGCATCCGGTACCGGCTGCGGTGATGGCCTGCTGGTACACGTGGTCGACGAGATCTCCGGCGGCGAAAACGCCGGGCAGCGACGTTGCCGACGACGGCGAGGCGACCTTGACGTAGCCCTCGTCGTCCAGGTCCACCTGGCCTTTGACGAGTTCGCTGCGGGGATCGTGGCCGATCGCGACGAACAAACCCGTGACGTCGAGGGTGCTGGTCTCGCCGGTGCGGGCGTCTTCGATGATCAGGCCGGTGACGGACGTGTCACCGAGGACTTCGTTGACCTTGGTGTCGGTGAGGAAGCGGATCTTGTCGTTCTTCTTCGCACGTTCGAGCATGATGCGTGACGCACGGAATTCGCTGCGGCGATGGACGATCGTGACACTGCGCGCGAACCGAGTGAGGAATGTCGCCTCCTCCATCGCGGAGTCCCCGCCGCCGATGACGGCGATGTCCTGGTCGCGGAAGAAGAAGCCGTCGCAGGTGGCGCAGGCGCTGACGCCGCGGCCGAGCAATTTCTCTTCCCCGGGAATGCCCAGGTAGCGGGCTGCTGCGCCCATCGCGAGAATGACGGCACGTGCCTGGTAGGTCTCGCCGTTCGCGGACACGGTCTTGACATCGCCGGTCAGGTCGAGTTCTTCGACGTCCTCGGTGCGGATGTCGGCTCCGAAGCGCTTGGCCTGCTCGCGCATCTGCTCCATGAGGTCCGGTCCCATGATTCCTTCCCGGAAACCGGGAAAGTTCTCCACCTCGGTGGTGGTCATCAATGCGCCACCGAACTGAGTGCCCTCGAACAGCAGTGGCTCGAGCTCGGCCCGGGCTGCGTAGACACCAGCGGTGTAGCCGGCCGGTCCCGAGCCGACGATGATGAGGTCGTGAACCTTGGGCGTAGTCATGCGGACCTTCCGATAGATGTTCGGGTAGCAATCGCGTGAAGCAAGTGAACTTCAGACGTGTGTGACAACACCAGGGTAAGGGGTGTTGTTCCCGCTCGTATCGGGCCAGTCACTCGATGTCGCGTCGGACCAACGTCGCCGGATTGTTCGCCCCGCAGTCCGGTCCGACCGCCAACAGCACCATGCCGTCGGCAGCCGAGGCGGTCGCGATCACCAGCATCACTCCCGGCCTGCCGTCGAGTTCCACGGACGCAGACCCGAGCACCGTGCTGTTCGAGCGAAAGCCGTTGGCGATCAGGCATTCGCGAAGGTTGCCCGCGTCGGTGACCTCGTCTCGCCCCCGCGTCGCCATCACGTCGAAGGCGAGGGAGCTGTCCAGATCGTCGGAGCTCAGCACCAACGTGGGTGCATCCGCTCGAAGATCATCCGCGTACCCGCCGTCGGTGACGCCCGATTTGTCCGACGTCGCCACCACCACCGCTGCCGCGACCACCGTCACCAACACGACCGAAGCTGCGATCCCGGCCGCCAGGACGGTGCGTGACGTATGACGACGCGACGCGAGTGCAACCGGGGCCCGGTTCTGGGTCGAGGTGTCCGTCGGAGCCTGAACCGGGGGTGCGGCGGACAGTGCGCGATCGATACGTTCCGCGACCTCGGGAGGCATCGGCTCGCCCGAGGCCAGCTCACGGCCTGCGGTAGCCAACCGCTCGGTGACGGCGTCGAGTGCGTCGAGAATCCGGACCGCATCGGGGTCCTGTCGGACGCGTGGCCACAGTTGCGCACTCACTGCATCCGGAAGAACGCCTGCATGGAGATCGGCCAGGAGATCCGGCGAGTACGGAGGCTCCAGGAGACCGGCGTCGGATGAAGTCATGCCGATCTCCTTCCACGCATGATTCGGTCCTACACACTGTAAGACGCACCGACCTGGTTATCGGTTCCCCTCCTCGCGGAGAAAGTCGAGAAGCCCCGCGAGCTTCAATCTGCCGCGCGCACAGCGGCTCTTGACGGTGCCCGTCGGAACACCGAGGATCCGGGCCGCGTCGGACACCGAGTATCCCTCCATGTCCACCGCCACGACCGCCGCACGTTGCTCCGGGGCCAACTCCATCAGTGCGTTGTGCACCTCGATCGACGTTTCGACCGCGGACATCTGATCGCGGACGTCCGGCAGTTCGGCGGAGTCACCCTCGGGCAGTGGAACCGTCGGCCTCGAGCGATTGCGTCGGATGCGATCGAGGCAGGCGTTGACGACGATCTTGTGGAGCCAACTACGTACGGCCGCATCCGCTCGGAACGACGCTGCGGTCCGATGCGCGGACAGCAGAGCTTCCTGCAAGGCGTCGGCGGCGTCCTCGGTGGTGTAGCTGGTTCGCCGCGCCGTCATCCACAGATGCTCGTGGTGTCGATGCACGAGCGTCGTGAACGCCCGCTCGTCGCCTGCAACGTGCGCAGCCAACAACTCCACGTCGGAACGCCCACTCAGAACATCCCCGACGCCGCTTAGATCTGCACTCCCCATACGAAAACGGCTCCCCCCGTGTTACCGCATTGCTGGAGAGCCTAAGCCATAGAGACCGCGGAGTACGAAACGTTGTCGAATTCAAGCATTCTGCAGGTGAGGGGAGATCCCGCAGACCGTTGGTCAGGATTGTGCGGTGAACCCGAAGTCCGCGATCGACGACTGATTGCGACCGCTGTCCGAGCTCAACCCGGTGATCCACAGCAGAACGTGGCTTGTCGGCTCGCTGACCTGGAGCGGGATATCGGTCACGCCACTACCCAGAGTTGCCTGACCGATCACGGTGGTGTCGCTCAGACTCGGCGAATCGCTGGGTGCGGACCTGATCTCGACGACCGTTCCCGGTGACGGGGAATTGACGAACGCGCTGGTGAGCACCTGTGACGACGGGAGCGTGGCGATCAGGCCCACACCGTCCTTGAGCGACGGGAACGGCTGGAAGTAGGAGTCCGTCGCCCACACGGTCGACTGGTCCCCGTCGATGGCATTGGATGCCGATCCGGCGTTGTCCGCGCTGCCCTGCGGCGAGAACACCTCCACCGAATCGATTGCCACCGGGCTCGACGCCGGGGCCGCAGGAGCGGGCGCACCCGGTGCGGGCGGTGCCGTCTCCTCGGTGGTCAGACCGAGGGCTTCCTGAGACGTCAGTGGCTCGTCCGAGCTGCCGCCCGCGATGAACGTGAACAGCCAGTACCCCGCGAATCCCAGCACGACCACCGTGAGAACGCCCAGCACCGCCAAGGCGATGTTGGTGCGACGGGACCGCTCCTGCTGGGCCGCCATCTCCTCCGGATCGGCGAGCGAATGGCCGGATGCACCGGGTGCCCGCTGTCCGAGCCTCAATGCGGGCATCAGATCGGTCTTGTCGTTGACGACGGCTGCCTGGTCGAGGACATGCTGAACCGTCGCAGCGGTCCTGATGCCACTGTTTTGCTCGAGGGCGCGCACCGCCACTGCGGAGATCTCGAACGGTACGTCCGAACGGACTCGGCGTGGCTCGACGGCGTTACCGTTCGAGTCGCGATCTGCGGGCTTCATGCCGCCGACCGATCGAGGCTGTCCGCCGGATGCGGCGTCGACGAGGGGCCAGCGCGCCGTGATCAACGCGTACAACATCGCGCCGAGACCACGGACGTCGGAACCTGGATCGGCGTCGGCCAACGTTGCCGGGAACGCCAGAACGGCGTTGCCGCTGGTGCTGATGCGGACGCGGTCCGGATGGTCGATCGACAGTGCGCCGCCGCTGCGGTGGGCAGCCTCGGCCGCGGCCGCCAATGCCTTGATGGCCCGTGCTGCACCCGTCGGCGACGGAACGGTGTCCGCCATCTCGCGGAGCGAGCGACCCGGAGTCCACTCGGCGACGACGATTCCGCCGGAGCTTCCGCGCACGACGTCGAGCACGCGTGCCAGGCCGGGGGAATTGATGCGGCCGAGGCGCAGTGTGCGGGACAGGATGGCCTGCGGACCCTCGGGGCGGTCCACCGAGACGTCGGTCGATTGCTGCTCGGAGTCGACGAACGTCAACGCGACCTCGCGGTCCAGCTTGACGTCGTGCGCCTGCCAGAACTTGAGGCCACGTGCACCGCCGTGCGGTGCCAGCAGTCGATAGCGGCCACCGGCAACCGAAGCGCCGGGGATCAGCTTCGGACCGCGGAGCGAACGCGGGTTCTCGGTCGGGGCACCGGACTTCACCGGCGTCACCTCGGCAGCCGGAGCGTCCTTGGCTGAAGGGTCCTTGGCCGGAGCTTGCTTGGCCGGGGCGTCCTTGGCTGGGGTTGCGGCCTTCTCGGCCGATTCCGCGCCTGCTGCGGACGTCGATTTCTCGGTTGCATCTTCAGCCGTGGAGGCTGTCTCGGAGTCCGCTGTCGCGGCCTGCGGTGCCTTCGAAGTAGGTGTCTTGCTCGCTGCCGGCTCGGCGGCAGCAGTCGTCGAAGCCGACTCGGACTCGGCCGCGGTCGCACCCTTGATCAGAGACGTCTTCTCGCCGGCGCTCTTCTCGGAAGCGGGCTTGTTGGAATCGGGCTTGTTCACCGGGAGCTTGGCTGTGGCAGTGCTGTCGGACGACGCTGTTGTGGTCGGCTCGGTGGAGTCCGACGATGCGGCCTGCCGCTCGTCCACCTCCACGCCACCTTGTGCTCGGTCGCCGCCCTTGTGTGCGGACTCGGCCGGCCCCCCAGCCACTTCGTCGTCGGTCACTCTCACTCCTTCACGCGTGTATGCCCCGGGTAGCCCCATGCGCCCGCCAGGTTCAGGCAGGCGCGACGAGGACGGCGTCCCGGTCCGCCGACGTCCAGGGTACGGGAGTCGGTCGGGTGCAGTGTCCCATGCAGAAACAGAACTGACGACCGGTATGGAATCGGGATGTGCTGGGACGACGGGCTCGGGAGCGGGCGCTGACCTTTTCAGGACGCGGTCGACGATTCTGCGGATGGCGACGGTGACGGCCAGGACTTCCGGGATGCGTCCGAACCACAGGATCCCGAAGGTGATGCCGAGCATCAGCACTGCGCAGATGCCGACGCGGACGATGGCACCGATCATGCCGAACGGTTCGGTGAGGCCACCGAGATCGACGATTCGGTCGATCGCGAGCATCGCCGTCCCGCCTGCGGCCGACGCGATCAGAACCATCCAGATCGTCTTGCCGACGTTCGCCATGCGGAGATTTCCGAGGCTGCGGTGCAGCAGAATTCCGCCGATACAGGCGCCGACGACGAAACCGATGCCGTTGGCGACACCCAGCCACAGCACGACCTGCTCGTCCGAGCTGGCGACGACCGGGGCGAGCGCGGACAGGGCGATCTTGATTCCGGTGATGCCGAGGATGATCCACGTCGGTGTCCAAGCCTGTTCACGGGCGTAGAACACGCGGAGGTGGATCAGCACCAGGGCGTACGGGATGAGGGTGAAGGCCGACCAGCTCACCGCTTCTCCCAATCGCGGTGCCTCGTCCTTGAAGTTGCCGAAACCGAACAGTGCTTCGCCGACCCACGGGCCGGTGAAGGTCAGGAACACGACGATCGGCACCAGGGCGACCAGTGTCAGGCGAGTCGCGACGGACAGGTCGTCGACGACGGCCGGCGTGTCACCGTTGGCGGCGTTGCGACTCAGTCTCGGCATGATGGCCGTCAACACCGTCACGCCGAGGATGCCGTACGGCAGTTGCAGCAGGATCCAGGCCTGTGAATAGATGGCCGGGCCTGCTTCGTCGGCGCCGGCGGAGATGTTCGTCGCGAACACCAGGCCGACCTGGCTGATGACCACGTAGAGGACGATGGCGGCGGCCATCCCACCGAAGGCCTTCAGGCGGGCGTCGAATCCCCACAGTGGGCGTAGGTCGATCTTTTCGCGCCGCAACGCCGGGATCAGAGCCGCGACCTGCGTCACCACACCGGCGGTGACGCCGAGGCCCAGGATGAGGATGTGCGGATCGCTCATCTCGACCGGATTCAGCGTGATCTCGCCCGGGACGAAGAAGTAGAGGGAGAAGACACCGAGCACGATCAGGTTGTTCCACACCGGTGCCCATGCGCCGGGCCGGAAGTTCTGGCGGGTGTTCAGCACGGCCGTCAGCAGGCCGGACAGTCCGTAGAAGAGGATCGCGGGGAGAACCAGGAAGGACAGCGCGGTGGTCAGGTCGCTGCTGACCTTGGCGTCGTCCTTGATCAGGACGCGCGAGAGGAGGGGCGCGCTGATCGTCGCGGCGACCGATACGACGAACAGCATGGTGAACGCCAACGTGAAGAGCCGACGGATGAAGGACGCGCCCCGATCGGGGTCCTCCATCTCGGCCCGGACGAGGACCGGTACGACGATCGCGGTGAGGACTGCGCCGAGCACCAACTCCGAGATCATGTTCGGCAGGATCGTGGCGGCGGTGAACGAACTCGCGATGGCTCCGCCGAGGATCGCCAGCATGATCATCTGCTTGAAGAAGCCGGTGATACGGCTGACGAGCGTCGCCACCGCGATCGAACCGGTGGCGGCGAGCAGGCTCTTCTGCGGTTTCGGCTCGTCCATCTGCGGCGGTGCCGCCTCCGGCGGAGGGGGCTGCGGATAGTCCTCGTCGCGGAATCGCGGGATCAGCTGGGTGACCGAGTTGTCCGGGGCAGGGCCACCGTCGGGGGACGGCGGTGCCGGGTAGCTCCGCATCTCCCGAGGCGGTACCGCGGTCCGTCCGTCGCGTTCCCACGGCGCAGGCCTCGGCGGCTCGGTGCGTCGGAAAACCTGAGCTGCGGGCAGCCGTTCGCGAGGCCCGCCGCCGGCGGGCGGCGCTCCCTTATAGGGCAAGTTTCCCGAATACGGGAAGTCGCTACCCGTCATGGTCGTTCGTACCCTTCGTCTGCAGGATCCGGCTGACCCTTGAACCGATGCCACAATCTGCGGCCGGCGAGCAGCAACAGAAGGACCCCGGCGCAGGCGGTGATGATCGCCAACGCCTGTCCGTACGCGTTCGACCGTACGGACACCGTGGACGCTTCGCCCAATTGTTGGCCGTCCAGAGTGGTCAAGGAGAAGTCGACGGCGAGGTTTCTGCTGTCGTCGACCTGGGCGGGCACGGTGATCGTTCGACTTCCGCGCGCCGGTAGTGCCATCGCTCCGACGTCGCTGACGGTCATCTCGGGGGGAGCGTCGACCTTCAGCCGAACGTTGACCCCGATGGGGAGATCGTTGCGGGCGACCAACAGCAGCGGGCTCTGCTCGGACGCCAGGGTGTAGACGCCACCGGGAGCCAGAACCGTCACGGCTTCGAAGATGGAGTTCAGCCCCGCCTCGGACGTGTCCAGACGGATTCGAGCCGTGTTCGATGCGGCCGTCGGGTCCACCGATCGGTCGGCGGTCCCGATGGCACGCAGCAGGTCCTCACGCAGCGGTGCGGTGAACCGGCGCGGCGTCAACACCGATTGGGGGTCCTCGACGAGCGATCCACGCAACGCCTCGATGCGTTTGCTCTGTGCTCGAATGCGATCCTCGAGGTTCTGGTCCCGATCGCTCACACTCGTCGTGACGGTCTCGACGGGCAGCCCGGTCGGTTGCTCCTCGGCCAGCTCGGTGAACGGGCGCGGCGTCGCCAGACCGGTCCGGAGCAGCGAGGACACCGTGCCGAGAATCGCATCGGGTTCGTCACCGCCTGCCGTCCAGTACTGAGGCGGAGCGATGGTCAGAGCTCGAGGAGCGCCGTCGGGTGGCGTCAACGCGTGGTACGTCACCGCGCCGAGAGCATCCTGCAAGCGAGCGGTCCGCGAGTCGCCGGCCAGGTCGTACCGCTGGTCGTCGGGCGTGAAACGCGGCGTCGACGGATCCGTCCCGACGCCGGCCAGAGCCGTCGCCGTCGGGCCGTCGAACACGGTCGCGTTCAGCTCGGCTGCGACAGTGGTGTCTCCGACGACGCGGGCCACGGCCCCCGCAGCTCCGGGAGCGATGCTGTTGTCGGCGACGAGCGCGGTGCGTTGGCCGACGGACCGCACCGTCGCCGCGCCTGCCTCACCGAGTTGACCCGTCGAACTCCACACCACACCGCGTACCGACGTCACGCCGAGGATCGCGTCGACCACCTCGGCCGGCGACTCGAGGGCGGTCGACGCCAACGACGCGTCGCCCACGTTCCCCAGCGTGTCCAGATCCACCTGCGCGAACGGCAGCGCTGTCACGCACATCGATTCGGTGAGGGTCTCGAGCCGCGACAACCATGCCGTCGCTGCGTCGCGACCGTTGCCTTCCCTGCTCGGTCCCGCAGGATCGGCGGGATCGGCGACGACGAGATATCCGCGCGTCATGTTGGAGACGGTGACCAGCAGGTCCGGATCCACCGCGATGCAGAGGCTCTGTGCGAGCTTGCCGCCCGGGTCGACGTCCGACGCGGTCGCCGATTCCACTGCCTCCAGAAGTTGATCGAGCCGTCCGCCCGACGCCAACTCACCGGCAAGATCGTCGTCGACGAGTCGAACCCTGTCGTCGATCGAACCCGGAATGCCCGCCGCGAGGCGAGGTTTGTCCGCCAACGGCCACAGAACCGTCGTCGCCACCGGGTCCGCGGTGCTCGGCGGCAGCGGGACGGCGTCGGGAGCCATCGGGTCCGGCACCGTCGGATCGCGTGGAACCCCGGTGACCGGGAGCAGGAAGCGGGCGTCGTCGAGCCGCGCCGTTCCGCCGTACTCCGGCGTTCCGTTGGCGTTGAGAAGCAGCGGATACACGCCGGGGCGGTCGATGCCCAACGACGGAGACTGCGTTCCGCGAAGCGGCATCGACACCGTGAACTGAGCGCTGGCGCCCTGCTCGAGACTGTCCGCGACGACCTGGAATTCACCGACGTCGGCGTACTCCTGCTGATCCAACGACAGCGTCGTCCGAAGCTCGTCCGGTGACTCCACAGCGTCCGCGCTCTGCATACGGACGCTGATGTCGTCGACCCGGCGGTCCCCGGTGTTGCGGACAGTGGCGCGCACCGTCACGAACGGCTCGCTCGTCGTCGTCACCGTCCCGGGAGCAACCGCGTCGATCGACATCTCGAGAAACTGAGTACCGCGCGTCGTCCGAGGAAGATCGGACGCCGACGACTGATACGTGACGGTCCCGTCCTCGCTCTGCGAGCTCTCCGGTGGATCCTGTGCGGCTGGATCCTGCGCGGCTGGATCCTGTGCAGCAGCAACACCGGTCCCCAGCAGCAGCGACGCACCGAGAACGAGCACCGACGTCGCTGCAGTGATCCTGGAACGTAGCGCCATCACTGCTTGCCGACGGGCGTTTCGGGGTCGTTCGTCTCGCCGCTCATACCGTCTATAAGGCGGCTGGCGATGGCCGCCAACTTCCGTTCGTCCGCGTACGCCAATCGCGAGTTCAGTTCACTCAGCGGAACCCACGCCACTTCGGTGACCTCGACGTCCTCGTCGGAGAGTTCACCACCCAGAAACCTCAGCAAGTAATGGTGCACGGTCTTGTGGACGCGACGGCCCTCCGTCACGAACCAGTAGTCGATACTTCCCAGCGACGCCAACACCGAACCCTGGATACCGGTCTCCTCGGCGACCTCACGCATCGCCGTCTGCTCCGCCGTCTCGCCCTGCTCGATATGCCCCTTCGGCAGCGACCACAACAACCGGCCCCGACGATCCGTTCTGCCGATCAACGCCGCGCAACGCTGCGCAGGCGGGCCGTCCAGCCCATCCACCACCAACCCACCAGCAGACGTCTCCCGAACCGTTCGAAGCCGCGGTTTGTCCGTCTCGGCACGCGAATTCCGCCGCCGCGGGTTGCGGCGGCTCCTGTTCGCACGTTCGCCAGCAGACACCCAACCAATACTAGAGGGAAAGAACCAATGCTTCGGGCTGCCATTCCGAGCTCGTTCCGCGGGCTCCACTCGCGGCCATTCCGAGCTCGTTCCGCGGGCTCCACTCGCGGCCATACCGAGCCTGTTCACGTGGGGCCCTTCCCCCGGTCGGACCGCCTGCTAATAGGCTCTGTCGACGTGGCCGAGAAGTCTCCTGTTCCCCAGCAGCCCGACGTGTCCGCCGACCGTCGCGCACGATTGCTGGCGTCGGCTGCCGTGTCGTTGAAAGAACTGTCGGACATCCTGACGCCGCTGGCCGGTCGGTTCGCCGCCGAGGGACATGAATTGTTCCTGGTCGGCGGCAGTGTGCGCGACGCTGTGCTGGGTCGTCTCGGCACGGACCTCGACTTCACGACCGACGCCAGGCCTGAGGTCGTCCAGCGGCTCCTGACCGGGTGGGCCGACAATCAGTGGGACACCGGTATCGCGTTCGGCACGATCAGTGCGGCGAAGGGCGATCAGCTGGTCGAGATCACCACGTTCCGCACCGATTCCTACGACCAGGTCTCGCGTAATCCCGAAGTTCGGTACGGCACCAGCCTGGAAGAGGACCTGGTTCGTCGTGATTTCACCGTCAACGCGATGGCCGTTCGTCTCGGCGCCGATGGCTCGCAGGAGTTCGTCGACCCTCTCGGCGGCATGGACGCACTGCTCGAGGGACTGCTGGACACTCCGTCGACCCCGGAGAAGTCGTTCAACGACGACCCGCTGCGGATGCTTCGCGGCGCACGGTTCGTGTCGCAGCTCGGGTTCGCGCTGATGCCGCGGGTGCACCAGGCGATCACGGAGATGGCCGGTCAGATCGAACGCATCACGGCCGAGCGTGTTCAGGTGGAGTTGGACAAGCTGATCCTCGGCGAGTTCCCGCTCGAGGGTGTCGACGTGATGTGCGAGACGGGATTGGCCGGGTACGTGCTGCCCGAGGTACCTGCGATGAAGCTCGAGATCGACGAGCATCACCAGCACAAGGACGTCTACTGGCATTCGTTGACGGTGCTGAAGCAGGCGATCGAGCTGGAGGACGGTGACCCGGACCTCGTATTGCGCTGGGCTGCACTGCTTCACGACATCGGGAAGCCGGATACGCGTCGGCACGAGCCGGGCGGAGGCGTCAGCTTCCACCACCACGAGGTAGTCGGCTCGAAGATGGTGCGCAAGCGGATGCGCGCGCTGAAGTACTCCAAGAAGATGATCGACGACGTGTCGCAGTTGGTGTTTCTGCACCTCCGTTTCCACGGATACGGCAAAGGTCAGTGGACGGATTCGGCCGTGCGCCGTTACGCCACCGACGCCGGAGATCTACTTCCCAAGCTGCACAAGCTCGTTCGCGCCGACAGTACGACGCGTAACAAGCGTCGGGCGGCGGCACTGCAGGCCACCTACGACGATCTGGAACAGCGGATAGCCGCCCTGGCGGCGCAAGAGGACCTGGCGCGGGTTCGTCCCGATCTCGACGGCAACGCCATCATGGAACTTCTCGGTATCCCGGCGGGCCCCGAGGTCGGCAAGGCCTGGAAGTTCCTGAAGGAGCTCAGACTCGACCGAGGTCCCCTCCCCCGCGAGGAGGCGGAGAAGGAACTGCTGGCCTGGTGGAAAAACGTCCTGTGAGTTGAGAAAAACGTCCTGTGAGTTGAAATGTAGGCCAGGGCCTACATTTCCACTCACCTGCGGAGTATCGCTACCACTCCCACCAGGTACACCGCGGCACCAGCCAGGACGACGACGTGTGCAGAGGTTTCACCAGCGAGGTCGGTGGTGTCCGGACCGACGACGAACGCCGCGACCGCCAAAGCGGCGACGAAGAAGATGTTGAAGACGGTGTCCTGCAGGGCGAAGACACGTCCGCGGTGATCGTCGTCGATTTCGGTCTGCATCGATGCGTCGCCGGTGAGCTTGATCGTCTGGCCTGCGACACCGAGCAGGAACGCGCCGATGAGCAGGCTCGTCTGAGTGAGGGTGTTGATGAACGTGACCTGGACGATCGCGGCGGCCGCGAGAGCCACCATGATCGAGCGAACACGGCCGAATCGTGGCAGAACGAACGGCGTCAGCAGGGCAGCGACGAACATTCCGGCTGCCGTGGCGCCGACGGCTATGCCGAATCCGGCGAGTCCGCCGGGCAGGGAACTCGACGTGGTTTCGCGCAGGATGAGCACCATGACGAGGGTGTCGACGCCGAACACGATTCGGTGGGCGCCGATGCCGGTCATGGCGGCGGTGACCGTCGGCGATCTCCAGACGGCCACGGCACCGGATCCGAGTCCGTGGGCGATGTCCACCGCGGCTTTCATCGCGCCGTGGTCACCACGCTCGGGGAGTGTTTCCGGGCCGAGTGACCTACGTGCGAATCGAGCGGCGGCGACGGTGCCCACGATCGAGCCCGACGCTGCCGCGGCCACGGCCATTCCGGAGCCGAAGTCTCCCGCCCCGACGTATCCGATGATTCCGACGGCTGCGCCCGCCCCGGCAGCGGCGAAGCCGGAACCGATGGTGGCGAGGAGGGAGTTCATGGGTACGAGCCATTCGGTTCGTACGACGTGCGGGAGCGACGCCGAGACGCCGGCGAGGACGAATCGGCTGAGTCCGACGGTGGTGAGGGCAAGCAGGAGCAGGGGTGTCTCACCGCCGCCGACGCAGAGCAGGGTTGCGGTGACGGCGATGAGAACGATGCGAAGTACGTTGGCCCACAGTACGACTGCGCGGCGATCCCAGCGGTCCAGCATGGCGCCTGCGAACGGGCCGATGACGGAGTAGGGGACGAGGAGGACAGCGAACCCGGCTGCGATGGCAGCCGGATTCGATTCCCGCTCGGGGTTGAACAGGATGGCGCCGCTGAGTGCGGCTTGGAAGAGTCCGTCGCCGAACTGGCCTGCGAAACGAATGGCGGTGAGCTTGCCTGCGCCCGGCGAATCGCGCAATCGCGCCAGGAATGTCGTCTCGCTCACTCGCTGAACTTTAGCCTGACGTACTTTACGAGGTCGGAGTCAGCTCCTCGGCGTTCCACCATGCGACGGTGGCTGCGGTGCCGTCGTCGAGCGGGGTCGGGTGAAGGCCGAGGAGTGTGTCGCTGCGCGTGCTGTCCAGGACGTAGGGGTACTGGAACTGGTACAGCGTGTCGCCCAGTTCTTTCATCTGCCCGGGTACGACGCCCAGCGCTCGGACGATCCATGCCGGGATCGCGGTGACGGTGGGTGCGGGTACTCGGGCGGCGTCGGCCAAGAGTTCGATCATGCGTCGTTGCGTGACGGCAGGTGCGGTGGGGGCGTGCAGGAACGTGTTCCACAGGTCTTTCCTTGCTCCGGCGGCGATCATCGCTGCGGCGAAGTCCGGTATGTAGGTGAAGGAGTGGGGTACGTCGGCCTTCGCGATGACGCTGACGGATTTGCCTGCCGTGACCTTGGGGACGATTCGTTCGCCCATGTGCGACGTCCTCACGCGAGGACCGTAGAAGTCCGATGCGGCGACGCTGACGGTCGGGGTGCGGTGGGCGTCGCGGGCGGCCAACAGGAGGGTTCGGACGCCCAGTTTGCGGTGTGTCGCCGTGCGTGGGCTGTCCTCTCGGATGGGGCCGTCGACCTTGCCGTAGGAGTACAGACTTTCGGGGAAGACGACGACGGTTCCGGCGGCGGCGTCGAGCACCCGTTGTTCCATCGCGGGGAGCTTCTCGCGCCAGACCTTGTTCTGGTAGGCGACGTGAGTGCAGAGATAAATGGCGGTGGCACCGGCGAATTCGTCGGTCAGGTCGTCGGTCTCGATGTCCACTCGGTGACGTTCGACGGCCGGGTGATCCGGGCCCGATCCGGACCTGGTGAGGATCCGTACCGAATGTCCCTGTGCAGCAAGCTGTTCTGCAACGGTCCAGCCCACCGGTCCGGCTCCGATGACGACGTGTAGCTGGTTCATGGTGTCTCCCTCGTTCGAAATGTGAGCACTGCTCTCTGTTCTCTCCAGTGTGCACTCGTCGGCTGGGAAAAGCAAGAGCAGTGCTCTCGTTTCTGGCGGGACGGTTTCGCCGCTGGGTACTGTCGGCCGGGCCGATACTGTGAATCCATGCCGACCACGCCCCGCGCTCGAGCGAGACAGCAGACCCTCGCCGACATCACCCGTATCGGACGGGAGCATCTGGCTGCCGACGGTGCCGCGGCGTTGTCTCTGCGCGCAGTCGCCAGGGATCTGGGTGTCGTGTCCTCGGCGGTGTACCGGTACGTCAAGAGCCGGGACGAGCTGCTGACCCTGCTCGTCGTCGACGCGTACACCGAGCTCGGCGACGTCGTGGACGAGGCTGTCGACGAGGTCGCCGGTCCCGTCGAGAAGTTCCTCGCGCTCGGTCGGGCGGTCCGTGGGTGGGGGCTGCGGGAACCGGCGCGGTATGCGCTGTTGTTCGGAAGACCGGTGCCCGGATACAACGCTCCGGCCGAGCAGACGACCGGTCCTGGTACGAGGGTGATCGTCAAGCTGGTGTCGATTTTCGATCAGGCGTGGACCGCGGGAACGCTGGCGGAACGTACGGAGCCGGTGTCGCTGGCTGCGCTGAGCCGGAATTTCACGGACGTTCGTAACGAAATGGGAACGGAAATGTCCGACGAGGTGATCGCTCGCGGAGTTCTGGTGTGGGCGGCACTGTTCGGTGCCGTCAGCTTCGATGTGTTCGATCAGTACGGTTCGGACACCTTCAGCAGCCGAGATGCGTTGTTCGAGTACCAATTGGCGAGCCTGGCCGAGCTCTCGGGGTTCGATGGGGCGCCGAACAACACCTGAGCTTCCTTGCGTTACATCCGTAGGTGCGCGGTGCCACAATGTCTTGCATGGCGGCGCATGCGGAAGAACCCGAAGACCAGACGGCACCGGCCCCGCAATCGGTGCGACCGGGGAGCTTGCTGGTGTCGTCGATCGAGCTGGTCGAGCCCACGTTCCGGCGCACAGTCGTGTACGTCATCGAGCACAACGACGCAGGCAGCCTCGGTGTCGTGATCAATCGTCCGAGCGACACCGCGGTCCAGAACGTGTTACCGCAGTGGACCGACCTCGCGGCCCGTCCGAAGGCCCTGTACGTGGGCGGTCCGGTGAAGAGGGATTCCGCTCTCTGTCTGGCGACGGTGAGGACGGGGGTGGACATCGACGGGATTGCCGGGGTGCGCCGCGTCGACGGTCGGGTCGTCATGGTGGATCTGGATTCGGATCCGGCCGACATCGCGCCGCACGTCGAGGGGGTTCGCATCTTCGCGGGGTATTCCGGCTGGACGCTCGGGCAGCTGGAGGGCGAGCTGGAGCGGGACGACTGGATGGTCGTCTCCGCCCTCGCCTCCGATGTCATCGGTCCACCGAAGATCGACCTGTGGGCCCACGTGCTGCGTCGTCAACCCCTGCCGCTGGCGATGCTCGCCTCTCACCCGATCGACGTCGACCGCAACTGAGGTCCCAGGGTGCAACTGAGGACTCAGTGCGCGAAGTGGGTGGCCGACGAGTGCCCACCTCCTGCGGCCGATGCGTCGAGTTGATCGATCACCTCGGTGATGGCGCCGCACAGCAGCCTGCCGAGGTCTGCGCTGAATCCCTCTCGCACGACGATCCGGAGCACCGCTACTCCGGTGGCGTTGTCCGGCATCGTGTACGCGGGAACCTGCCAGCCGCGTGCGCGTAGTTCGTGGGAGATGTCGAACACGGTGTACTCGCGATCGCCGGCGAGTTCGAACGCGACGACGGGGATGGCGCTGCCGTCGGTGATGACGTGGAACGCGGGATGCTCGGACAGGTGACCGGCGACGCGAACGGCGGTGTCGCGCAGTGCGTGCATGATGTCGCTGTATCCGGAGCGTCCGAGCCGGAGGAAGTTGTAGTACTGGCCGATCACCTGGTTGCCGGGGCGTGAGAAGTTGAGGGTGAAGGTCGGCATGTCGCCGCCGAGGTAGTTCACCCGGAACACCAGGTCCTCGGGTAGGTCCTCGCGTGTCCGCCACACCGCGAAACCGATTCCGGGATAGGTCAATCCGTACTTGTGACCGCTGGCGTTGATGGATTTCACCCGCGGTAGGCGGAAGTCCCATTCGAGGTGGGGATGAAGGAACGGTACGACGAACCCGCCGCTGGCCGCGTCGACGTGGACGGGGACGTCGGGTCCACCGGACGCGGCGACGGAATCGAGCATCGCGCAGATCTCCGCCACGGGCTCGAGTTCGCCGGTGAAGGTGGTTCCGAGGATGGCCACGACGCCGATGGTGTTGTCGTCGACGGCATCTCGAACCTGCTCCGGGGTGATGACGTACCGCCCCGGTTCGACGGGCAGGTACTTGGGTTCGACGTCGAAGTAGCGGCAGAACTTCTCCCATACGACCTGAACATTGCTTCCGAGAACCAGATTGGGACGCGAGGTGTCGCTGCGGCCTTCGCGCCAACGCCATTTCAGGGCGAGGCCTGCGAGCATGACCGCTTCGCTCGATCCGATCGTCGACACTCCCGTCGCGGACTTGGAATCCTCCGGGTCGAGTCCGGGCGCGTGGAACAGGTCCGCGACCATGTTGACGCAGCGTTCCTCGATCGACGCCGTCGCCGGGTACTCGTCCTTGTCGATCATGTTCTTGTCGAACGTCTCGGCCATCAACTTCTCGGCCTGCGGGTCCATCCAGGTCGTGACGAACGTCGCGAGGTTGAGGCGAGAGGAGCCGTCGAGCATCAGTTCGTCGTGGATGAAGCGGTACGCGGCTTCGGGGTCGAGTTGCTCGTCGGGGAGCCGAAGTGCGGGGATGGGATCGGTGGCGAGTCTCCCGGTGTATGCCGCGGCGATGACTCCGCCTGGGTGTTTGCCTGGCTTCGACAACTCTTTCCGCACGTCGATCCTCCACATTCGTCGTCTGTGGTGCCGACGCTAATCCGCCAGGGCGGATTGCGCATCATCCTTGTCAGGCGATAGCCGGGCTTCGGCTCGGCGCGCGTATCGCTGGGCGAGTACGGCGCACACCATCAGTTGGATCTGGTGGAACAGAAGCAGAGGAAGGACGATCAGGCCGACGGGCCCGCCGACGAAGAGGACCGAGGCCATGGGTAGTCCACTCGCGAGGCTCTTCTTGGAGCCGCAGAACAGGAGGACGATGCGGTCTTCGACGGAAAAGCCGATGGCGCGGCCGATCCAGTACGTGAACGCCAGAATCAGCGCGAGGACGACGATGCAGACGAGGACGACCGCGACGATCTGCAGGGGCGTCACGGACGACCAGACGTTCTGATTCATGCTTTCGCTGAAGGCGGCGTAGACCACCAGCAGGATCGAGCCGCGGTCGACGATTTTCGTCGGCCCGGAATGTCGGGTGAGCCAGCCTTTCACGAGCGGTCGGAGGGCCTGCCCGAGGAGGAAGGGCAGGAGCAGCTGAGCGCAGATGCTCAGGATCGACGATGCGTCGACGTGCGCGTCCCCGGTGGTGTTCATCAACAGAATCACCAGCAGCGGTGTCACGAACACGCCGATGATGTTGGAGAACGAGGCGCTGACGACTGCTCCGGCGACGTTGCCGCGTGCGATCGAGGTGAAGGCGATGGAGGACTGAACCGTCGACGGCACGAGGCACAGGAACAGGATGCCGGTGTAGAGGTCCGCTGTGACGACTGTCGGTTCGAGGACGCGGAGGCCGAGTCCGACGAGGGGGAACACGAGGTACGTGGTGGCCAGCACGACGGAGTGGAGCCGCCAGTGTTTGACGCCTTGCCATGCTTCCTGCGGCGACAGGCGGGCGCCGTAGATCAGGAACAGCAGTCCGATGGCGATTCGGGTGACCCAGGTGAGGACGGTTTCCGAGGTACCCGACGCCGGGAAGATGCTGGCCAGTACCGCGATCGCGATGATGCTCAGGACGAAGCCGTCGGGCCGGATCTGCCGCAGAAAGTTCACTGAACTCACGATATCGGTCGGCGATTGATCGCGAAAGTCGATAGCTGCGTTAACTGTGAACGTGAATCGTGATAGGAAAGACGGGTGAATCTTGATCCGATTCTGCTTCGAACCTTCCTCGCTGTCGAACGGGAAGGCGGCTTCACCGCAGGCGGCGAGCTGCTGGGGCTGCGTCAGTCGACGGTCAGCGGTCACATCACGCGGCTGGAGAAGGCCGTCGGGCGCGAGTTGTTCCTCCGGGACACCAGAAACATGGAGCTGACGGCCGACGGCACCGCGATGATCGGATTCGCTCGCTCCATCCTCGACGCCACCGCGGAGGCGGAGCACTACTTCGCCGAAGCCCCGTTGGCGGGCAGGCTCCGGCTCGGGGTGTCCGACGACCTGGTCTCGACCGAGTTGCCGCACGTGCTCTACGACTTCCGTCGGGCGCATCCCGGCGTGGACCTCGAGCTGACCGTCGGGTTGAGCGAGACATTGCGGTCCAAGTTCGACGGCGGCGAGCTGGACCTGGTGTTCGGCAAGCGTCGCCCAGGTGAGACGCACGGTGATCTGGTGTGGGCGGATCGGTTGGTCTGGGCAGGTATTCCGGGAACGCGGGTGGAACCGGGCCCGGTGCCGTTCGTGACGTATCCACCACCGAGCATCACGCGGTCCGCGGCGTTGGCTGCACTCGGTCGGGAGGGTAGGGGCTGGCGGTTCACCTGCGTCACGGACAGCGAGCTGGGGTTGCGTGCAGCCGTTCAGGCGGGCCTCGGCTACCTGGTGCATGCGGAGTCGACGCTTCCCGACGGCGTGGTCGCGCTGGACGGCCAGGATCTTCCGGAGCTCGGAGGTATCGAGTTCGTGCTGCTGACGAAGGACACGGCCCGGTCGCCTCGTGGAGCGTTGCGTGACGCGATCATGACGCGTCTCGGCCGCTGATCGGCGCGGACGGCTGTTGCTGGGTTGTGACTGGACCCAAATGTCGCTGCCGTCGGACGACCACGTTTCCAGACGTGTGGCGCGGGTGTGGTAAGTGATCGGTGTCACTTCTACCGTCTGCTGTGGTTCAGCGAACAGCATCGCGCTGTAACCGAGTCACGACCTTCTCGTCAGCGATGCCGAAGAAGAAGAGGGACGCGCATGGTTCAACAGCTTCGGTCGACGTCGATCGACCATTCACGAGTACGGGGCAGAGCACGACGGACGGCGACCCTCGCGGCGTTGTCCGCGGCGGTCGTGTTCGCCGGGATGTCGGTTGCGTCCGCGCAACCCGCCGAGCCGAGCGAGCCCACCGGGCCCTCCGCGTCGGCGCTGCCCGCGACGATCAGCGACGACGGCACGGAGGTGATTCCTCCCGAGGGGTCGGAGGCGGAGCGGCCGAAGGCGGAAGAGCAGGGCATCGAGAAACCCGATGTCGCCGACGCCGCGCCGGCGCGGGTGACCGACGGTCCCGAGACCGAGACCATCGGGTACGGGCCCGAGCAGAAGAACTTCCTCGCCGGTTTCCTCTACAGCATCGTCAAGCCGGATGTCGCACCGCCGGGTGCCAACGATTGGAACTGCAAGCCGACCAAGGAGCACCCCAATCCCGTTGTCCTGCTGCACGGAACATGGGAGAACGCATACAACAACTTCGCTCGAATCTCCCCGGCACTGAAGGCGGAGGGCTACTGTGTCTTCGCGCCGAACACCGGTGACAAGGATTCGAGCGCACTCGGACACGTGAAGGCACTGCGAGGCACGGGCCCGATCACCGAGAGCGCCAAGGAGATCGCCTTCTACATCGATGCGGTCCTCGAACGGACCGGCGCGGAACAGGTCGACATCGTCGGTCATTCCCAGGGCAGCCTGGCGTCTCGTCAGTACATGCGATTCGAAGGCGGTGCCGATCCGTCGGATCCGAGCAAGAACAAGGTCGGCAGAATCGTCAGCCTCGGTGGGTCCAATCACGGGACGACCCTCGTCGGAATCGGAACTCTGGGGCGGACCATCAACAATCTCGGCTTGAACGTGCTCGGGCTCGTGGGTGCTGTCGCCGGGCCCGCGGCGTCGGACCAGGTCGTCGACTCCGACCTCATCAAGGCATTGACGGCGGGCGGTGACACCGAGCGCGGTGTCGACTACACGGCCATCGCCACTCGGTTCGACGAGGTGGTGACTCCGTTCCGGACGACGTTCCTCGAAGCCGGACCCGATGCAACGGTGAACAACGTTCTGTTGCAGGACGGCTGCGGCGTCGACTTGTCCGATCATCTGTCGATGTCGGTGTCCCCGCGGACCATCGGGTACATCAAGAACGCACTCGACCCGGACGGCTTCCCGGTCGGTGACGTCCCGTGCGTGTGGAACGCTCCGGTCACGGGAGGCTAGGCCGGCCGGCAATCAGAACCGAGCCCGGGCTTCCACGGTGAAGTCCGGGCTCTCTGCGGGGGTCGTCCGGGTTCGGGGTGTCAGAGTTGAATCGAGGCGGTGCGGTTGCCGCCGTCGTACTTGGCTCGATACATCATCGAGTCGGCGGCCCGGGTGGCCTTGGTGATGGTGGCGGCATTGTCGTTCCACAGGTCCGACGGGCTCGACACCACGGCGGCTCCGACGCTCACCGTGATGGGGATCCGATCGTCGCCGCGGTAAAGGCTGTGGCCGATTCGGTGCACCATGTCGTGGGCATGTTCGATCGTGCCGGTGAACACGACGAGGAATTCCTCGCCCCCGGTGCGGGCGACGACGCCGTCGTCCTCGAAGAGTTCTCGTAGACGGTGGGCGACGGTGACGATGACGTCGTCGCCTGCATCGTGGCCGAAGTAGTCGTTGACGGCTTTGAATCGGTCGATGTCCACGACGACGACCACCAGGCAGTGACCTCGTGCGTGGCTGCGCGACATCAGGGTCAGGGCCGCGTCGTCGACGCCGCGACGGTTGAGCAGTTCGGTCAGTGGGTCGAGCAGCGAGCGTCGGGCATCTCGGCCGATCGCGGTCCACGCGATGTGGGCGAGCAGGGGTATCGCGGAGTTGATGGCGATGGCGACGAGTCCGCCGGCCAGGGCTGTCGGTACGTCCTCGGACCCCGTGAACATTGCTCTGACGGCCGTGATGGAGACGAACACGACGCACCAGGCGAGGTGGGCGAGCAGCCAGCGTTGGCTGAGGAAGTAGGTGCACAATGCGCCGGTGACGACGAACAAGCCGGATCCGATGAGTGCACCGAACGGCTCGTACAGCACGAGCACGGACGTCAGGCCGACGTCACCGAAGATGGCGAAGGCGATGAAGTCTCGGCGTGTGGGCAGCGGGCCGAAGAACCAGCGCAGTGCGACGGCGACCTGAAGGAGCAGAACGAGGCCGACCCAGGCTTGGGCGAAGAGTCCCTGTGGTCCGCGTGAGCTGAACAGCATGAGGATCGACGCGGCCGCGTACAGCAGTGTGGCCGCGCCGAACATGTTCTGAAGCGATCGGTGCAGGCCCCGCGTGGAGCGGTGGTGAATGATCCACTCGTAATCGAACGGCTGCTGATACCACTCCTGCAGCGTGGTCCACACGGTATCGGTCGACGGCTTCCTGTGGTTGCCGGTGCGGACCGATCCGGGCTTGTCGTCCGCTGATGATCGTGTGTCGTCCGTGCCGGCCTCCAGCCCTTACCCCTTTACGATCACAGCCTAGATGTAAAAAGCGGCGATCGGTTTGTTTCAGCGCAATTCAACGCTCGGACGCCAGCGAGTTGACGGTACCCGCGATTGCGTCCGCGCCGTCGACCGTGACGGTCAGTTTCTGTCCGTTCGCGAAGGTGAGGAATACGGCGGGACCTTTACGGGTGGCCACCGCGTAGTTGCCGCGGCCTTTGACGCGGAGGCCCCATCCGCCGAAGTCCGAGAACGGGTCCACCTCGCGAACCGAGGCCCCGGTGACTTCGCCGATGGAGTATTCGAAGGCGGGCATGCCGAGGCTGCGGACGTGGATGCCGAGTTTGTCGACGATCAGCTCGTACCGCATGAGCGACGAGGTGAACGCCGCGATCGGTGCGAAGACGGCGACCGGCCACCAGGACTCGGACAGCCAGCAGGTCAGTGCGGCTGCCGCGGCCAGGATGGTGAACACGATCGCGATGGATGTGCGGCTCGCGCCGATGGGTTCGACGATGGGGAGTTCGGCCCTCGCGCGCGGCAACGTCGCCGGCGGCGGTGAAGTGGCGTCGACACGGTCTCGGTAGTCACGCAGCTGGGTCGCGCCGAGGAGTCCGACGGCGAATCCGACGAGCGTTCCCACTCCGATCGCCCAGCCGGGGATCTCGACGTTGGTGACGGTCGTGACATCGAGTTGCTTGGCGAGTATCGCCAGTTGCAGGACGGTGATGAGGCCGACGACGGTGAGGCCGATCATCAGCATCGTCCGGCGCAGGATGAGCAGGGCGTGGGACAGCGCTGCAACGGCGCTGCATCCACCGCCGACGAGCACGATGACGATCGCGAGAGTCCAGGCGCTCGTCGACGGACTCATGAATCCGTCCGGTTCGGTGCCCGACCAGTGGGTGGCGATCTGATCCGGAAGCCGGGTGCGCCAGACCTGCACGGCCACGAGTCCGAGTGCGGCCGCAGCGATCGGCACGACAACGCCGAAGATCACTCCAGCCGGGTCGAACGTCCGCTGCTTCACTGCTGTCGGTCTGGTCACTCCGCAGGCTCCGCTCCTGAGCTCAGCTCGGGGCGCACGCGTCCTTGAGGCTGCACGAGATGCAGGAGTGACCGCACCCACCCGTCTCCGGGGCAGGTGTGGCGGCGGCCGCACGCGCACCGATGGATCCGCCGACACCGGCGGTGACGAACGCGGCGACCAGGCATGCGACGACGGCGATGACCGAGAATGCGCCGCCGAGCATCAGTGCCGCTGCACCGCCGATGAGCAGCAGTAGCGCTGACGCTGCCGTGGTGGGGCCTGCGACTTTGTTGGCCATGACGAAGGTCTCGTCGTCGCGCATGGACTCCGCCGTTCGGACTCCCGCCCACCGGTTGCGGGGGAGCTTGCCTGTCAGCGAGGCCGTGGCAACGGAGCCGACGACGAGCGCGAGGACGAACATGAGTATGGACACGACGATCACGCTGGTAAGGATACGTCTTCTGCGCGCGCCCGTAGTACGCGCATCTGAGCTGGGCGGATTCCCGCTCACAAGGGCAGCAGGTGGCTACGACTAAACTGCGTGGGTGACTGTTCCAGTGGACGCAACGCCCCAGCACCGCTACACCGCGGATGTGGCCGCGCGCATCGAGAAGCAATGGCAAGACCTGTGGGAAGAGCAGGGCACGTTCGACGCTCCCAACCCGGTCGGTGCGCTTGCCGGTGACGTCCCGAAGGACAAGCTCTTCGTTCAGGACATGTTCCCGTACCCGTCGGGCAGTGGCCTTCACGTCGGTCACCCGCTCGGGTACATCGCGACGGACGTGTTCGCGCGCTTCCACCGCATGCACGGACGCAACGTTCTGCACGCGCTCGGATACGACGCCTTCGGTCTGCCTGCGGAGCAGTACGCCGTCCAGACGGGTACGCATCCGCGGACGACGACGGAGGCGAACATCGCGAACATGCGTCGCCAGCTGGGACGCCTCGGCCTCGGTCATGACCGGCGTCGATCCCTGGCGACGACGGATGTCGACTTCTATCACTGGACGCAGTGGATCTTCCTGCAGATCTTCAACTCCTGGTACGACGAGGAGCAGCAGAAGGCGCGCCCCATCTCGGAGCTGGAATCGTCGTTCGCCGACGGCTCGCGGGCGCTCGAGGACGGCCGGGAGTGGTCGGCTCTGTCGGCGGCGGAGAAGGCTGCGGTGCTGGATTCGTTCCGCCTCGTGTACGAGTCCAATTCGCTGGTCAACTGGTGCCCCGGCTTGGGTACGGTGCTGGCGAACGAGGAGGTCACGGCCGACGGTCGCAGCGACCGTGGCAACTTCCCGGTGTTCCGAAAGAACCTGAAGCAGTGGATGATGCGTATCACTGCGTACTCGGACCGCTTGATCGACGACCTCGAGTACCTCGATTGGCCGGACAAGGTCAAGACGATGCAACGCAACTGGATCGGTCGATCGCGCGGCGCCGAGGTGTCGTTCGGTGACATCACGGTGTTCACGACGCGGCCGGACACGCTGTTCGGTGCCAGTTACGTGGTGCTCGCGCCCGAACACGACTTGGTCGACGGTCTGGTGGCTGCTTCGTGGCCCGACGGTGTGTCGGAGATCTGGACCGGCGGCGCCGCGACTCCCGCGGAAGCCGTTGCAGCGTACCGCTCTTCGATCGCCGCGAAGTCCGACCTGGAGCGTCAGGAGAACAAGGAGAAGACCGGTGTCTTCACCGGCTCCTACGCCGTCAATCCCGTCAACGGTGAACAGGTCCCGGTGTTCATCGCGGACTACGTCCTCACCGGCTACGGCACGGGCGCGATCATGGCGGTGCCGTCCCACGACCAACGCGACTGGGAATTCGCCACGAAGTTCGGGCTGCCCATCCGCGAGGTCATCTCGGGCGGAGATGTCACCGAAGCCGCATACACCGGCGACGGCCCGTTGGTGAACTCCGGCTTCCTGGACGGGCTTTCGGTCGACGACGCCAAGGCCGCCATCGTGAAGAAGCTGGAAGCCGACGGCACGGGCACCGGCAAGATCCAGTACAAGCTGCGGGACTGGCTGTTCGCCCGTCAGCGGTACTGGGGCGAACCGTTCCCCATCGTCTACGACGCCGACGGCAATGCCCACGCACTCCCGGACAGTGTGCTCCCCGTTCAGCTTCCCGAGGTCGAAGACTACGCACCGGTCTCCTTCGACCCGGACGACGCAAGCTCCGAGCCGTCCCCGCCCCTGGCGAAGGCGTCGGATTGGGTGGAGGTGGAGCTGGATCTCGGTGACGGGCTGCAGACGTACCGCCGCGACACCAATGTGATGCCGCAGTGGGCGGGTAGCTCGTGGTACCAGCTGCGGTACATCGATCCGACCAACTCGGAGACGTTCGCGGACCCGGAGAACGAGAAGTACTGGACGGGGCCGCGTCCGGAGATCCACGGCCCGAACGATCCGGGCGGCGTCGATCTGTACGTCGGCGGCGTCGAGCATGCGGTGCTGCACCTGCTGTACTCGCGGTTCTGGCACAAGGTGCTGTTCGATCTGGGGCATGTCAGCTCGAGCGAGCCGTACCGTCGCCTCTACAACCAGGGCTACATCCAGGCCTATGCGTTCACCGATGCGCGTGGCGTCTACGTTCCGGCCGAGGAGGTCGAAGAACGCGACGGCGGGTACTTCTACCAGGGCGAACCCGTCAACCGCGAGTACGGGAAGATGGGCAAGAGCCTGAAGAACTCGGTCTCGCCCGACGACATCTTCACCGAGTACGGTGCCGACACCCTGCGTGTGTACGAGATGTCGATGGGTCCGCTGGACACCTCGCGTCCGTGGGCGACCAAGGACGTCGTCGGCGCGCAGCGTTTCCTGCAGCGTGTGTGGCGTCTGGTGCTCGACGAGGAGACCGGCGCTGTGCGCGTCACCGACGACAAGCCCACCGAGGACACGTTGCGCGTCCTCAACCGGGTGATCGACGGTGTGGAGGCGGATTACACTGCGCTGCGCGACAATACGGCCGGTGCCAAGCTCATCGAGCTCACCAACCATCTCACGAAGGCGTATCCGGACGGTGCACCGCGCGGTGTCGTGGAGCCGCTGGTCCTGATGCTCGCGCCGATGGCTCCGCATCTGTCCGAGGAGCTGTGGAAGCTGCTTGGCCACGATCGTTCTCTCGCCCACGGGCCGTTCCCGCGGGTGGAGAAGAAGTGGCTCGTCGCGGATACCGTCGACTATCCGATCCAGGTCAACGGCAAGGTCCGTAGCCGTGTCTCCGTACCTGCCGATTCAGCTCCGGCCGACGTCGAGAAAATCGCGTTGGAGGACGAGAAGATCGCAGCCCTGCTGGACGGAAAGGCGCCGACGAAGGTCATCGTCATTCCGGGGCGCATGGTCAATATCGTTCTGAAGTAATCCCCTACCGAGTGGACCCATCCTTTGAGGATGAGACTTGCGATCAGCGGTGCCACAGGGGGCATGGGTGCGCTTTAATCTGTCTCATGTCACGAGTTGGTAAAGGCTTCTTGGTCGGCGTGGTCGCTGCCGTGGTCGTCGGGTCGAGTGCGTTCGTTGCCCAGGCGGATCCGGGGCCCGGGTCGCCCATTCCGGCGAACGATCCGTTCTACAGCTACGACGGGTCTCTCGACGTTGCGCCGGGCACGGTGCTGCGGAGTCGGCCGATGGTGTTCGCAACGCCGACCCTGACCACGCCGATCACCGGGGATCAGGTGCTGTTCCGCACCACCGATCAACAGGGTCGCGGCGCGGTCACCGCGGCGGCCGTTCTCCGACCGCTGATTCCCGGCCCGACCAAGATCGTCTCGTACCACATGGCGTACGACGCTCTCGGATCGCAGTGCGACCCGTCCTACACCCTCAGCGGTGGTGCGACGAGTCCTATTGCCGAGGCGGAGCAGGCAGTGATCGCGGGTTACCTCGCTGCGGGATACACCGTCGTCGCGCCGGATTACGAAGGTGAAGAACTAGAGTGGACGATCGGACGACAGTCCGGATACGCGGCGCTGGACGGTATTCGCGCGGCCGAGCAGTTCCTGCAGGTGCCGACGTCGACTCCCGTTGGGATGATCGGATACTCGGGTGGCTCGGTTCCGACGCAGTGGGGTGCCGAGGTTGCACCGAGTTACGCTCCGGAGCTCAACCTTGTCGGCGTCGCGGCGGGTGGTCTCCCGGTCGACCTCGCGCACAATCTTCCTTACGTCAGCGGAAGCGCGCAGTGGGCGGGTGTGATTCCGGCACTCATCGTCGCGTACCAGCGGGCGTACGGACTGAACACGAGCGAATTCGTCTCGGACTACGGGCTGCAGGTGATGGACCAGGTGGATCAGGAGTGCATCGCGCAGTTCGCCGACGACTACCCCACCCTCACCGATGCAGACATGGTGAAGGCGCCGTACACGTCACTTCTGGATGTGCCGGAGGTAGTCGAGGCGATCAACGACAACATCATGGGCACCGCAGGTACACCGCGTGTTCCGATGTTCTTGGCCGTTGGCCACGCGGATCCGATCGGTGACACCATCATGATCACTGCCGACGTTCAGGCGCTTGCACACCAGTACTGCAGCCAGGGCGTCGACGTCCAGTACTCGCAGTACGACGGGTTGACGCACGGCGAGGCTTTTCCGCCGTTCGAGGCCCAGGGGCTGCTGTTCATGACCGAGCGTTTCTCGGGGGCTCCGACGCACAGCAATTGCGCCACGATTCCCCCGGGCAACAGCCTCGCGCCGACGCCGGTGCCCTAGAGCAGCGTGGGTAGGACTCCCCCGTCGACTCTGACCGCTGCGCCGTTGGTGGCCGAGGCGACCGGGCTGGCCAGGAACGTCACCATGTTCGCGATTTCGGCCGGTTCGATGAAACGTTGCAGCAGGGACGTCGTGTTGGAGCTCGCGATGGCAGATTTCAGGTCGTCGACGGGGATGGACCGCGCCGCGGCGAGAGCGTCGACGGTCCGTGCGACTCCGTCGGAGTAGGTGGGGCCACCGAGGACCGAATTGACGGTCACAGCAGTGCCTTTCGTGAGCTTGGCCAACCCGTTCCCCAGGGACAGCATCGCGGTCTTGGTCGTGCCGTAGTGGATCATGTCGGGCGGCACGTCGACTCCGGATTCACTGCTGACGAACAGGATTCGTCCCCAGCCACGCCCCAGCATGCCGGGCATGAGGCGTCGGGCCAGACGCACTCCGCTCATGACGTTGACGTCGAAGTATCGCTGCCAGTCGTCGTCGGAGATGTCGGTGAAGGGTGTGAGTTCGAACAGACCGACGTTGTTCACGAGGATGTCGACGTCCCCGAGCCGGTCGAGAAGGAGTTCGACGTCGGTGGCCACGGCGAAGTCGGCGACGATTCCGCGGACGGTGGCGTCGGGGGCGTGGTGTTGCAGTGATTCGACGGCACGATCGAGCCGCGCGGTGTCGCGGCCGTTGATCGTCACGTCGACGCCTTCGGCGAGCAGCGCCCGCGCGACGGCGTATCCGATTCCTTCGGTGGAACCGCTGACGAATGCCGATTTTCCGGTGAGGTTCATGTACATGCGTCGATCGTCGTGCACGTCGATCAGCGGCCGATCAGCGCGAACTAGAATCGCAGCGTGAGCGAGCTTCGGATCCGCGTTCTCGGCCCGGTGGAGGTGGAGATCGACGGTATGCCGGTGCGCATCTCGAAGCCGCGGCTACGCGAGATGCTCTGCCTGCTGGTGATCGCTCGCGGTAGGACGGTGCGCACGTCGAGTCTCGTCGACGATCTGTGGGAGGACGCACCTGCGGGTGCACTCGGCATCGTGCAGACCTTCGTGGGTGAGCTTCGGAAGATCCTGGAGCCTGGCAGGCCGGCGCGCACTCCCCCGACGACGTTGGTGACCAGGGGTGCCGGATACGCACTCGTTCTGGCCGCCGACGCGGTGGATCTGTGGCGCGCGGAGCAGTTGGTTCGGGACGACGAGCCCGAGCATGCACTCGAGCAGTGGAGCGGACATACGTTCGAGGAGTTCGCGGATCGTGCGTGGGCAACGGGAGAACGCGCGCGAATCGCAGAGCTCAGGGCCGGTGCCGTGGAGCGACGTGCGGAGGCGCGGATCGCCGAGGGCAAGGGGGACAGCATCATTGCGTCACTCGACCGCCACGTCGACGAGCACCCGTGGCGTGAGGAGGGGTGGCGTCTGTTGGCTGTCGCGTTGTACGGGGCGGGTCGGCAGGGTGACGCGCTCGAGGTTCTGCGGCGTGCTCGCGAGACGTTCGTTCGTGGGCTGGGCCTCGATCCGAGTGATCGCCTGGCAAGTCTGGAACAGCGTATTCTGACGCGGGATTCTGGGCTGCTCTCTCACGGTAGCTCTGTCCTGATGCAGACTGCGGCAGCGCAGGCTCGCGGCGGAGCGCGATCGCAGATCGAAAGTGCTACAGCGCTTCTGCCGCTTCTTGCCCAGTCCGGATCGGTCGACGCCGCCACCGAGCAGCGCGTGGCGACGATCCGCGCTGCCGAGCAATTCGGTGATCCGGAGCTGACGGCACGCGTCATCGTGGGCTACGACGTTCCGGGAGTCTGGACGCGGTCCGACGATCCGGCGAAATCAGCGGCCATCGTCGAGGCCGCCGACCGGACTCTGGCGATCCTCCCGCCGACGGCATCGACCCGGGTACGGGCCCGTCTGCTGGCGACGATCGCGATGGAATCTCGTGGCGTGGACAGCCGGATGGACGAGGCACGAGAGGCCGAGCGGCTGGCGCGGACCCTCGCCGACCCGGCGCTACTCTGCCTCGCGCTGAGCGCACGCTATCTGCAGACGTGTCGGAGGACCGGCCTGGCCCGCGATCGTGAACGCATCGGTGCCGACATCATCGACATCGCCGTGGCATCCGAGTTGCCCACCTTCGACATCGCCGGTCGACTGATCCGCATGCAAGCGTTGTGCGCGCTCGACGACATCGACGAAGCCTCGATGGAGGCAGACCTCGTGGACGGAATCGCCGCCAGATTCGATCGCCCCCTCGCGTCGGTGTTCACCGCGTGGTTCCGCTACACCTTCACCGGCGGACCACCTCCACCGGACGGTGACGAAATGCCTGGATTCCGAACCGGATTGACCGCCATGTCCGCGCTGACCACGGCTCTGCGGAACGACACTGCACTACCCAGGGGAGACTTCGGCCCCTATGCGCCGTGGGCCCAACCGCTCCTCGCGACCGACGCGGAGGCGTCGGGCATGCTCGAGACGGTCCCCGATCCGCCGCACGATCTGATGGCCGAAATCTGTTGGTACCTGGTCGGTACAGCTGCCCTCCGCGTCGGGCATCACGGCGCTGCTCGACGCGCACACACGGCCCTGCTCCCTGCAGTCGACGAGCGCGCGGCGGGGTCCGGAGCACTCGATCTCGGCCCGATCGGCCCGTTGATCACGGCGTTGGAGTGACTCCGCGGTTCGCGGTCAGAAGAAGCGGTCGGCCAATTCGCCGACGAGGGAGAGATCGCGTGCGTCGGGAATCAGGTACTTGGTGACCGTTCCGCTGATGAACGGGTGCCAGGCGCCGCCGCCGAACTCGTCGGCAACTACCACTGCTTGCCCGACGAACACGCCGGGGAAATGCCGAGCCGCCAGTGTGCCGTTGTGTGCGGCGATGGCCAGGAGTTCCTCGGCGCGGCTGCGGTCGATGACGTCGCCCATTCGTGCCAGGAGTTCGCGGCCCGTGTCGGCGGCCTGCGGACGTGGTTCGGCCGACACCAGAATGAGCTGCCCGACGCTCACGCCCCGGCGCTGGAGCTCGACGGCTATCGCGTGGGCGAGAACGCCGCCGAAGGAGACACCGAGAAGATGCACGGTGCCCGACGCCTGGACCGCCACGATCTCGTCGGCGTAGAGCGCGGCGAGCGATGTCAGGGACTCGGCCGTGGTGCTGATGGCCTGAACCCCGTAGACGGGCCGATCTTCGCCGACATGCTCCACGAGCTCGGCGTAGCAGCTGGTCAGCCCCTCGATCGGGTGGATGCAGAATACTGGAGCCTGGGTGCCGGTGGTGCGAATGGGTAGAACCGCAGGCGTTGCGTAGTTGGTGACCGCAGTGTCGGCGTAATCGGTGAAGGCCAACTTCGAGTAATCGTTCACTACGGTCATGCGGTGCCTCCAGGGTCGAGTCTGTCGGAATGTCTTCAGTGGGTCTCTTGTGCCGCCTGAGGAGTATGTCGCGCATTCAACCAACACTGTTACCCGCGTCACAGACTCGTTATATTACGATTCGGTCGAGCCCCGGAATGACACTGGTGGGATTCGGGATTCATCCAGTCCATCTCGAGTTCGCACTTGTGCAGACGACACGCCGGTGAGGACCTGCACAAGTGCGAATTCGACGGGTTCAGAACACCCAGTTCTGCAGGACGACGCAGGTGACGGTGCCGCCGAGGATGCTGAGGGCGATGTTGCGGCGCCAGAGGTGCAGGCCGATGGTGACGGTGACGCCGGCGAGGGGCGGAATGCCGTGGGCGGCGCCGGTGAGGTCGATGGAGGACAGGGCGTAGACGGCGAGGATGGCGACGGCGCCGAGGGGCATCCATTTACCGAGTGAGTCGAGGAGGGCGGATTCTCGCAGGGACGATCGGACGAGGAACGGAATTGCTCTCAGCGAGAATGTGATTCCGACGGCGACGGCCAGGGCTGCGGCGATGTACCAGTAGTCAACCACGCCGGTGCCTGATGATCAGGGCTGCGGTGAACACGCACATTGCCACGACCAGCATGGATCCAGGTGCGAGCACCCACCCGATAATCCCGGCGCCGACGGCCAACATCAGCGTCACCCGGTCGGGATTTTCGCGGTAGACGTCGAGGAACAGCACGACGAACAGTGCGGTGAGAACGAAGTCGAGTCCTTCGAGTCCGGCGAGCAGGGAGCTGCCCACACCGGCGCCGACGAGGGATCCGACCATCCACGACGAGTGCAGGCCGAACTGGGTCCACAGGATCTGTCGGCCTCGTAGTCGGGCGGATGCGAGGGCGAAGGCTTCGTCGCAGAGCGCGAAGATGCTGTACAGCTTGGCCATTCGGCCGTCGACGCGTTGCAGGGGAAAGGTGAGACCGTAGAACAGGTGCCGTGAGTTGACCAGCAGTGTGGTGATGGCGATCGCGGCGAGGGGCGCGGATGCGGCCAGGAGCCCGACCAGAATGAATTCGACGGAGCCGGCGAAGAGGACGCCGGAGATGATGGGCGCGAGCCACCACGGGAGATCGTGTGCGGTGACGATCACCCCGAAACCGATTCCCAGAACGAACAATCCGAGCCATACGACGCCTGCTGATCGGGTGGCGTCGCGGAACGGGGAGCGTAGCTGGGTGGGGGCGAGCGTGGTCATGCGGCAATGATAGGAAATACGTCGCGCGATTTTGTTGCCGCTTCTTGTGTAAAGCCCGAGATGCGCGCAATATCAGAGATGTGGATGCCATCGATGAGCACATTTTGTTGCTGCTGCAGGAGAACGGCCGGTTGACCAATCAAGAGCTGGCTGCGCAGGTGGGGCTCACGCCTGCGCCGTGCCTGAGGCGCGTCCGCAAGTTGGAGGAGGACGGCGTCATCACCGGTTACTCCGCGATAGTCGACCGAACACGCATGGGGCGGGGGTTCGAAGTCATCATTCATGCCGACCTCGTCGCGAAGGACTTCCGGACGGTGGCCGCGTTCGAGGAACGCATGGCCGGGATGTCGGAGGTCGCGGAGTTGCGCAGGATGTTCGGCATCCCCGACTATTTCATTCGTGTTCGTGTGGCGGACCTTGCAGCGTTCGAAAAATGGCTCACGACACAACTTATGGGTGATCCGGCCATCGCGCGGGTGGACTCGCGCATCACCATGAAAATTCTCAAGACCGATGCTCCGTGAGTCTCGCTGACTTACCATCGTTCTCGTGAGAAAGCTGATTGCGTTGTGTGCGATCGTCGTTGCCGCACTGCTCGTCGGGAACGTTCCCGCGCACGCGCAACCACGTCCGTTGAGGGTGGCGATCGTCGGCGATTCCTTCAGCGCGGGCATCGGCGCGAGCAGCGGCTACGGCGGCTACGCCACTCTGCTCGGGGCCAGGGGTTGCTGGGATCTGAATCTGGTGGCGCGGTCCGGCAGTGGGTACGCGGCAAGCACCGACCCGTTCGTCAGTGTCCCGCGGGTAGCGGCCGTCGCGACGTCGCTTCCGGACGTGATCATCGTGCAGGGCAGCGGAAACGACCGCGGCGACGGCAGGTTGTTCGCGGCGGCCACCGGCCTGTATCTCACTTATCGCGTGGTGGCACCCCAAGCGCGGATCATCGTCGTCGGGCCTACCGGTGCCCCCAATGCCAAACACGGCAACATCGACGAGATCCGACGCCACCTCCGCGATGCGGCCGGGGTGGCAGGCGTGACGTTCCTGGATCCGAAGGCGGAGCGATGGTTGAACCCGGCCACCGACTACGCGCCCGACGGAATTCACCCGAACGACGGTGGTCACGCTCGATTGGCGGACCGACTGTTCTCCGCGCTGTCCGGCCTCGGCGTCGGCGGTAGTTGCGGGTGATCGGTACGGCCGAGGTGTAGATCGCGCAGCCACACCAGCAGCGACAGACCGGCGAACACCACTCCGGTGACGCAGACTCCGGTCCAGCCGTAGTGCTTCCAGGCGAGCGTGCCGACGGCGGACCCCACCGAAGCTCCGACGAAGTACGTCGTCATGTAGATCGAGTTGATGCGCGCCCGTGCTTCGGGTTCCAAGGCGTAGACGACGTTCTGATTGCTGACGTGCACGCCTTGCAGTGCCAAATCGACCAGGACGAAGGCAAGCACGAACACGAGCCAGACGTGGCTTCCGATCATGAACAGCGGCCACACGGCGATCAGCAGTACGACGCCGATTCCGGTTCCCCACTGAACCAGTCCGCGGTCGGCCAGACGGCCGGCGACCGACGCCATCAGCGCACCGGCCACGCCGGCGAGCCCGATCAGCCCGATCTGAGCTGCGGAGAAGCCGAATTCGGTGGTGAGCAGCAACGTCATCGTGGCGAACACTGCGCTGACCGACGCGAAGGACAAGGCACCGAGGGCGGATCGAACACGTAACCGGGGGTACCGACGGACGAGCACGCCCATCGACGCCAGCGCGGGCAGGTAGGACACACCTGCTGTCCCCGAGTGTCGCGGCAGTACCCGCCACAAGCCCGCTGCCGCGATCAACATCAGGACCGAGGCCAGCCGGTACACCCCCTGCCATCCGGTCACGTCGGACAGTAGGCCGGAGATGCTGCGGGCCAGCAGAATTCCCGTCAGCAAACCGCCCATGACGATTCCGACGACTCGGCCCGACTCCGACGGGTCGGCCATCGAGGCTGCGAACGGAACGATGACCTGCGCGGCAACGGAGAACAATCCGGCCATGGCGGTCCCGACGAGCAACCACGAGAGTCCGGGCGAGAAGCCGGCGAGAGCCTGCCCGACGGCAGCCAGCGCCATCAGTCCGACGCTGAGCTTCCGTCGATCGACCACATCGCCGAGCGGAACGAGGAACAGCAGACCGAGTGCGTAGGAGATCTGCGCGACGGTGACCGACACTGCGGCCGCGGACTGCGAGACTCCGAAGTGTTCGGCGATGAGGTCGAGCAGTGGCTGGTTGAGGTAGTTGCCGCCGGCGCTCAGTCCCGTTGCCACCGCCATGAGGGCGACGACGGGAGTCCCGATCCCGGTTTTGTTCGACGTTGTCGTGTTCACGGGTACAGCCTTCTCCTGATCGATCATGCTGTCCAATAGATCGATCAGCACCATCGATCGCGCTAAGCGATAGATTGAGTGGGTGGAACTCCGTCATATCCAATACGCCGTCGCGGTGGCCGAGGAACAGCACTTCAGCCGAGCTGCCGCCCGCCTGCACGTCGCGCAATCCGCTCTGAGCAGTCAGATCCGCGACCTCGAGCGAGAGCTCGGCGTCGAGCTGTTCACTCGCACCAGCCGTAGCGTCACCGTCACCAAGGCGGGCCAGATCTTCCTCGAACGCGCCTACGGCGTGCTGGGTGCGGTGGCGCGCCTCGTCTCGGACGTCTCGCCGTCGAACACCGAAGTCCGACGCCTCCGCGTCGGGATGATCGTTCCCCTGACTCGGGTGGATGTGGTCGCGGCCGTCGCCGCGTTGGCAATCTCGCATCCCAACACGACGGTGTCGCTGTTGCCGAGGGGCAGCGCGGATACCGTCGCAGGTGTCGCCGACGGTTCCCTCGACCTGGGGATCATCGGCCTCGCGCCGGGCCGGACGCACGTCGGTCTGACGTCGACTGCGCTGTGGACGGAGAAGCTGTCGTTGTTCGTCTCCCCCCGTCACGAGTGGGCAGGCAGGGTGACGGTGCGCCTGGCCGAACTGGGCGGAGTGCCGATGATCGACCGGCCCGCGGGGAGCGAAGCCCGCATGCAGACCGATCACGCGTTCACGCAGTCGTCCGTCGAGCGGGGCCCGGTCATCGAAGCGGACTCGGCGGAACTGGTCACCGGGCTGGCGGAGGCGCAGCTGGGTGTCACACTGCTGCCGTCGTCACTGGCCGAGTTGTTTCCTCGGCTTCATCGGATCGACGTGGTCGACGCACCGACGCGCACTGTCTCGGTGATCACCCACCCCGAGCACATCACTTCGGTGACAACAGCATTCACCGAGATCCTGCTGAATCAGGCGTCCTGAGTCCGGATCCGGGGGTAAGTGCCGTCGCCCAGGTTCGGGTCCGGCAGAACACCGTCGGGATCGATGAGCGCGACGTCTCGGCCATCGAGCGCGATGCGTCGCATACCCTCGAGAGTCATTCGTCGGCCGACGTCGGAGAACCGGTTCACCCGGGAGACGTCGAAAACGATTGTGCCCGACGATGTGTCGCGGGACAAGGCGTCGAGCAGCATCTCCGCACCACCGAACTGTACGACGCCCTGCAGCTCGACCGTCGATTCGCCGTCCTCTTCGCGGATGCTCCGCAGGACCGACGAACCGTAGGGCTCGACGTCCATCAGATGCATGCCCATGTCGTCGGACAGCCGCTCGAAGACCTGCACGCCGCGGACGCTGTTGCCGTGCGAGTCGAGTCTCGGTGACAGGACGCCGATACCCACCTGGCCCGGAAGCGAACCCAGAAGACCGCCCGCCACACCACTTTTCGCGGGAATACCCACCGACGTCAACCAGTGGCCGGCGGCGTCGTACATGCCCGCTCCTGCCATGACCGACAGGGTCTGCCGGGCGACCGCCCGGCTGACGACCTGTTCGCCGGACGTCGGGTGAACCCCGCCGGACGCCAGCGTGGCTCCCATCAGCGAGAGGTCTCGGACCGTGACGTTGATGGAGCACTGCGTCGTGTAGCCCTCGACGACGGCATGGGCCTCGTCGGGCAGAATGCCGTAGTTGCGCAGCATGTGCGCGATGGCGAGGTTTCTGTCCGCAGTGTCCAGCTCGGACCGGCAGACGGACTCGTCGACGGACAACTGCCGTCCGGCGAGGGTCGAGAAGAAACTCAGTGCGCGAGAGGTTCTTTCCTCGACCGACGAACCCAGCAGAGAATGTGTGGCGATGGCGCCTGCGTTGATCATCGGATTCTTCGGCCGGCGAGTGTCACCTTCGAGGGACAGCTCGTTGAACGCCTCGCCCGACGGCTCCACCCCGACCGTGTCGAGCACGGCGTCGAAGCCCCGGTCGGTCAGCGCGGCCGCGTACGCGAACGGCTTGGAAATCGACTGGATCGAGAACTCGGTCTCGTCGTCGCCGACGGAATGAGTCCGTCCGTCGACCGTCGTCACCGCAATCCCGAACACGTCGGGGTTCGCATGCGCGAGATCGGGAATGTAGTCCGCGACCTCGCCGTCCGTATTGCTCGACAGGCTGTCCAGTACTTCCCGCAGGTAATCGGGAACAGGTGACTTCACGGTACGAAATGTACCTGGTTCAGATCGACCCCAGATCCGCGCCGATCCAGTGCTCGGTGCTCAGGGAGAACCGAACCTGGTCTCCGTGATCGGACGCGGCGAACTGGAGGTATCCCTCCACCTTGTCGGGCGCGAGGTAACGCTCGGCCATCTCGCGAAGCTGTTCGAGGGTGCCGGGCTCCTCCCGAAGCACAGGCCCGTCGACCGCGACGTACTTGATGCTGGGTTCGACCTGCTCGACCATCAAGCTGAATCGCCCTGCAGCACGGATCAACTCGGCCTTCTTGGAAGTCTTCCCTGTGAGCACCCAGGCTTCGCCGCCGGGGGTGTACTGGTACCAGATGGGTACGGTCAGTGGACCTCGATCGTTGCCGGCGAAGACCGACAGGGCCGCGATGTGCGGCTCGGACAGAAACTCTTCTCGTTCCGATTTCGACAGTGGCATGCGCTCAGTTTAGGTCCGTCACTCCAGCTCGTCGAAGGGTTTCGCATACCGAAAGCTCCCGTTCACCGGGCCTGCACCGAGCTGGAGGGCCTGGAAGAAGTGGCCCCACGCGGGGTCGGGCGATTCGACGCCGACATCGAAGGCCGCGCGAAACCCGAACCGGCTGTAGTAACCGGGGTCGCCCAGCAGGGCCAGCACCGGGATGTCGAGTGCCTCCGACGCGCCGATCAGCGCGTACATCAACGCTTTCCCGACGCCGGTGCCCTGGAACTCCGGGAGCACGGCGAGCGGTCCGATCCCGACCCCGAAGTCGACGCCGCGGCTACCGATGACGTACCCCGCGATTGTCCCGTCCACGACCGCGACCAGCGACAACTCGGGGACGTACCCGTCGGCGAACAGCTTCTCGGTCAACCCGACTTCGACAGGTTCGGCGTCGTCCTGGCGGAATGCTGCCCGCACGACGCCGAGCACGGCCGGGCGGTCGGCTGGACGTTCGCGTCGAATCATCACCGCCCGAGTATGGCTGCCGTTCATCGGTGTTCCGATTGCTCAGCGGGGAATCGGCTTGAGCACGATGTCGGTCGGATGAGCGTCGGCCGGTGTGTCGACTGCATTGCGGACTGCCTGTGCGACGGTGGATGCCCGCAGGAAGTGCGACGGCTCGTAGTGATCCCCTTCGTGTTCGACGATCGCCCTCTGCATGTCCGTGTCGATGCGTCCGGGGTGAATCGACGTGACCCGAAGCGTCGGCTCCTCCGCGCGCAACGCGTCGCCGAAGGCCCTCAACGCGAACTTCGACGCGGCGTACGCGCCCCACCCTGGATTGACACGCAGACCCGCCCCGGAATTGATGAGTACCACGTGGCCGCCTGCCCGTCGCAAAGCCGGCAGAAGAGCCTTCGTCAGGGACACGACCGCGAGAACGTTCGACTCGTACTGGGCGCGCCAATCCGCAATCGAGGACTCGGCAACCGTCCCCAGCGCCGCAACGCCTGCATTGTGCACCAGCACATCGAGAGACTCGATGCCCTCCGCCGCCCTGGCCACAGCGTCGTGATCGAGAAGATCCACCGGCCACGGCGTCGAACCCGGCAGTACCGACGCAATCGACGCCAGCGAGTCCGCCGACCGTCCGCCCAGTCGAACCTCGTGATCCGACGCCAATACCCGGGCAATCTCCGCCCCGAGTCCCCGGCTCGCACCCGTCACCAGCGCAGTGGATGTCATGCTTCCACCTTAGATCCGTGCACTGTGCCGGACCGAACGTGACGTTCGGTCACTTGGAGTGACCGAACGGTTCATTCGGTCCGACGGATCGGGCTCAGTCGAATGTCATGCCCGCTTCGGCGGCCATGGACATGGTGGTGCTGGCGCCGTCGAGGGATTCGCGGATGATGTCGGCGTGGCCGGCGTGCTGGGCGATTTCGCGCAGGATGTGCAGCAGGGTGAACCGTGCCGATTGCCATGCGCGTTCGGGAGCCCAGGGTGCCGTCGGGAGTGGGATTTGGGCGTCGAGGTCCATGGTGGCGAGTGCTGTTTCGGTGTCGGCGGCGACGCGGGCGAGGTCGGCGATCAGTCCGGCAACGGTCTCGTCGGGACCCATGACGTATTCGGTGCCCATACGGGACATGTCGAATTCTGCGTTCTCGTCCATGTCGGCGATGGTTTTCATCCAGCCGCGCTCGTTGCTGACGACGTGGTGGAGCAGGCCGCCGAGGGTCAGTTCGCTGACGGTGGTTCGGGTGCGGGCCTGGTCGTCGGTGATGCCGGTGACGGTGTACAGGAAGTTCTTGCGCTGATCGGCGAGCATTCGCGCAATGTCGGCTTTTTCACCGGTGAGAGTCATGGTGTTCCCTTTCGTTGCTGGTGAGAACGACAGTAGAGACGATTGCGGACAGTTACGGTCCTGAAAAGAACTCGAGTCTCGATGGGCGGAAAGTACGGAAGGGTCGCAAACTAGAGGGATGGGCGACCGTGGATTCACTTCGACACAGTTGGCCGCGCGGGCTGCCTACCTTCTGCGCGGCAACGACCTGGGCACCATGACGAGCGCCGCCCCGAAGCTGTATCCGCACATGTGGAGCTGGGACGCGGCGTTCGTGTCGGTCGGGTTGGCGCCGCTGAGCGTGGAACGCGCGGTCGTCGAGTTGGACACGTTGTTGTCGGCGCAGTGGAAGAACGGGATGATTCCGCACATCGTGTTCGCCAACGGTGTCGACGGGTACTTCCCCGGTCCGGCGAGGTGGGAGACGTCGGAACTGGCGGTGCACGCTCCGTTGGGGCCCCAGACGTCGGGCATCACCCAGCCACCCGTCCACGCGATCGCGGTGCAGAGAATTCTCGATCATTCCCGTCGTCACGGCCGCACCACCCGAGCGGTCGCGGAGGAGTTCCTCGACCGCCGGTGGGACAACCTGGTGCGGTGGCATCGCTGGTTGGCCGAGGCGCGCGACATCGCGGACAACGGCCGCGTCACCCTGTTTCACGGCTGGGAATCCGGGATGGACAACTCTCCGCGGTGGGACGCGTCGTACCGGGGTGTCGTGCCCGGGGAGATGCCGCCGTACGTGCGCAAGGACGACACGGTCGTGACCGACGCGTCGCAGCGGCCGAGCAATATCGAGTACGACCGCTACATCTGGCTCGTCGAGGAGATGAAGCAGGCGGGGTACGACGACGCTGCGCTCAAGGAGAAGATGAGCTTCGCGGTCGAGGACGTGTTCGTCAGCGCGATCTTCGCCATGGCGTGCGATGTGTTGGCGACCATCGGCGAGGAGCATTCGAAACCGAATTCCGATGTGCGCGAGTTGCGTGGATGGGCCGAGAAGTTTCGCACAGGCGTCATCGCCACGACGGACAGCCGGTCGGGTGCGGCACGAGATTACGATCTGCGGGCTCGGCGCTGGATCACCACCGACACCATCGCGATGTTCGCGCCGCTGTTGTGCGGTGGACTACCGCGTGAGCAGGAGCGGACGCTGCTGCGGCTGTTCGAGGGAACACGTTTCTGTGGGCACCCCGACCTTCGCTACGCGGTACCGCCGTCGACGTCGCCGGTGTCGCGAGATTTCCGCCCGCGCGAATACTGGCGCGGTCCGGTGTGGCCCGTCATGACGTGGTTGTTCTCGTGGGCGTTCTCGCGCCGGGGTTGGGCGGAGCGTTCACTGGACCTGCGTGAGGAAGGCTTGCGGCAGGCCAGCGACGGTACGTTCGCCGAGTACTACGAGCCGTTCACGGGTGAGCCACTCGGCAGCATGCAGCAATCCTGGACTGCTGCAGCAGTTCTCGACTGGCTCGGCTGACTCACATGGGGGTTACCAGCGCGCCAACGGACGGATGTCGTCGCCGGAGTAGTGGTTGATGTCCGTCGGTGCATCGATGCCGGGGATTCGGCCGCTGTCGGTGTACTGCCAGAACAACCAGTTCGTCCACCCGCCGGGGAGTGGTCCGAGGGTGTCGTTGTAGTCCGCGATCCACAGTGGGTAGTGGTTGAACTCGTGGGTGTCCGCCATCGCGGTGCGCCAGAAGTTCGGATAGGTGTAGATGATCGGCTGACGTCCGGTGAGCAGGTGCACCGTGTTCAGGTACCGGTGGGTCCAGTCGATGAGGTGCTCGGGCGGCAGTCCGTGCGAGTGTTCGAGGTCCAGCACCGGAGGCAGGTCGCCGGGCCCGTTGATTCCGAGCACCACCGTCGAGTAGTAAGCGGCCTGCGTTTCCGGTGAAAGCCGCACGTCCGCATAGTGATACGCGCCGCGGGCCACTCCGGCTGCTCGCATGACGAGGCAGTCCTGCACGAAGTACGGGTTGATGTAGTCGAGCCCTTCGGTTGCCTTCACCATCGCGAAGTCGTGGCCGGACTTTCGCACGCTGTGCCAGTCGATCTTGGTGCCGTCGATGTGCTGCCACGAGGAGACGTCCGGCCCCTGCGCGCCCAGTGTCTGTGGGTTGGCCGACGCCACTGCGGGCATGCCGCAGATCAGTGCGCCGGCGATGACGAGAGATTTCAACGCACGGGTCATGCTCACAGCTTTCGTAGAATATGTATTTTGCACGTGAAAGGGCGTCAGCCGGCCAGCGCGCGCTCCAGGGTCGGCCAGGATGCACGGAGAGCGTCCTGCCAGTACAGCCACGAGTGCGTTCCTGGATGTCCCAGGTCGAACTGCGCTGGAATACCCAGTTCGCCGAGCCGCTGCTGCAGCCGTTCGGCGCACCCGTTGGCGACGGCTTCGATCACCCCGCCCAGCAGAATCTGCTCCTGCAGTGGGGGTGAACCGACCGGGCGTACGGCGTTCGGCAGCTCGTGCGGGCCGGGAAGACCGGTTGCGTTGGAGACGAACAGTTCCAGACCGCGCAGCCCCTCGGCGTTGACGTACGGGTCGTGCTCGACCCAGCGAGGATCACCGTCGGGACCCCACATGTTGTCGGTGTCGCCCTTGCCGCGTACGGCGATGAGAGTGCGAATGAAATTGCGTGCTACTGGATCCGACGTCTGCGCACACCCGCTGTACGACGCCACCCCGCGGTAGAGGCCGGGTGCCTGGATCGCGAGATCGAGGACGCTACCGGCGGACATGGACAAGCCGCCGATCGCGTTGACGCCGTTGGCCCCGAGTGCGTCGTCGAGGACGGGAGGCAGTTCCTCGGTCAGGAAGGTCTGCCACTTGTTCCGCCCGAGTCCGGGGTCGTCGTGCTCCCAGTCGGTGTAGTAGCTGAGGTAACCGCCGACGGGGATGACGACGTTGACGTTCTTGTCCGCGAAGAACTCCGGCATGTCGGTCTGCTTCAGCCAGTTTGCGCCGTCCTCGCCGCCGCCGGCTCCGTTGAGCATGTACAGCGTCGGCCGCGGTGCCGAGGTGTCCGCGGGTCGGAGGACCTGCAGTGGGATCACGCGATCCATCGACGGTGAGTAGACGTGCACGTCCCACCGTCGATCGCTGATTTTGTCGATGTGGTCGACGGAGCTCACCGCCCCGGGCGTCTCCGGTTGGGCGACGGCGACCGAGGTCGGTCCCAGCAGGAGTGCGGCGGCGGTGACCACGAGGGCCCGACGGAGAGACACCCTCACGCGCCGACCTCGAGGTGCCGTGCCACGAGCGGACCGACAGCGCGTAGCGCCGACGGCGACGTCATCTGCCAATGCGTGTGCGACACCGAGAAGTTCGAGATATCGCCGGTCACGTACGGGTGCCACGTCGCGAGTCCGTGCAGTTCCTCGTGCCCGGCGCTGACGAACAGGACGTCACCGTCGTAGACGCCGGGGGTGTGCCCGACGGCCAACTCGTGGTTGTGTCGTGCGGCAGCGATCAGCCGTTCCACCTCGTGCGTCTCGATGATGCCCGATCCCGCGACAAGCGACGGGAGCGAATCGAGGCGGATGCGCTGCCCCCCGCCCGGTCCGAATCCGTCGATACCGGGCATGGTGATTCCGACGGCGTCGAGCAGGTCCGCGGCGGGAAGCTCTGTCTCCCAGACGTCCTGGTTCTGTACTGCATGGCTGTCCAGCAGCACCAGGGATCCGACGGTTTTGCCCTGGGCCCGGAGGCGGACGGCCATGGCGTGGGCGATCGTTCCGCCGAGTGACCATCCGAGCAGGTGGTAGGGGCCGTCCGGGAGGATCTTCTCGATTTCGTCGATGTAGCGCTGTGCGAGGGCGTCCAGGCTGTCCGGCAGGTCGGACGGCGCTGGGGTCTGGATGCCGTAGATCGGCCGGTCGGTGTACTTGTCGAGTCCGTTGTAGCACCAGGACAGTCCGACGATCGGGTGGATGCAGAACAGTGGTACCCCGTCGCCTGTGGTGCGGATCGGGAACACCACGTCGAACGACGAGCTGCCGTCGGATCCGGAGTCCAGCAGTGTCGCAATCGATTCCGGCGTGGGTTCGGCGAGCAGTGCCTGCAGGGACAGAGCCGTGCCGGTCGATGCCCTCAGCTTGCTGAGCACCCGCATCGCCGTGAGCGAGGACCCGCCTCGGTCGAAGAAGTCGTCTGTCACCGAGATGTCGTTCACTGCCAGTACCTCCGAGAATGCTTCTGTGACGAGCCGTTCGGTCGCCGTGGACGGGAGTCTGTTCGGGCCGGTGTCGCGGCCGAAGTCGGGTGGTGGAAGCGCACCGGCGTCGAGCTTTCCGGTCGGTGTGCGGGGGACGGTCGTCAGATATGTGACGGACGCCGGAATCATGTATCCGGGCAGCCGTTTCCGTAGGTAGCTCCGCAGTGCGTCACCCTGCAGTGCGTCACCCTGCACCGCGTCACCCTGCACCGCGTCTCGGTTGCCGAGGACGTAGGACACGAGCACCGTCTCGCCCGACGGCATGCCGTGGCCGACGGTCACCGCGAAGTCGACGCCGGGGTGAGTCGACAGTGCGGCGTCGATCTCACCGAGCTCGATGCGGAACCCGCGGATCTTGATCTGTGTGTCGCTGCGCCCGCTGTATCGGAGCCGACCGTCGGGTGTGCGGCGGACGATGTCCCCGGTCCGGTACATGCGGCCGCCGCTGATCGGATCCGCGAGGAATCGTGTCGACGTCAGCCCTGGCCGGCCGTGATAGCCACGTGCGACGGCGGGGCCGCCGACGTACAGTTCGCCGGGCGCGCCGTCGGGCACCGGGTGGAGGCGTCCGTCGAGAACGTGAGCGACGAGGCCGGCGACGGGCCTGCCGATGTCGATGGGGGCGTCGGCGGTGATCTCGCCGAGTGTCGATATGTCCGTGGCTTCCGTGGGTCCGTAGCCGTTCACCATGATTCGGCCCGGCGCCCACCGCGCGATCAGTTCGGGGCTGCACGCCTCGCCGCCGACGCAGACGACCTGCACGGTGTCCAGGCCGCTCGGATCGAGCGTGGACAGAGTGGAGGGGGTCGTCAGCGTGTGGGTGACGGACTCGTCGCGCAGGAACGCGGCCAGTTCGTCGCCGCCCAGTATCTCCGGTGGGGACACCACCAGTGTTGCGGCTGCGGACAGGGCGGACACCATTTCCCCGACGGCCATGTCGAAACTCGGTGAGGTGTTGTGCAGGAACCGCGACGACTGTTCGATGCGGTGCACCTCGCGCCTGGACTCGGCGAGGTTCGCGAGTCCCCGGTGCGAGACGACGACGCCCTTGGGCAGGCCGGTGGAACCGGAGGTGTAGATCATGTACGCCGCACTGTCGAGTCCGGCGACGCCGTTCAGCTCTTCCGCTGCGACGGCGTGACGCGGTGCCCGCTCCACTTCGCTGCGGATCTCCGGGTCGTCGAGTTCGAGCCAGGTGATGTCGCCCGGCAGCGCACTGCGGTGCGAGGTGAGCGTGATGCCCATGACTGCACCGGAATCGGAGACCATGTGCTGCAGTCGATCCTGCGGATATGCGGGGTCTACGGGCACGTAGGCGGCGCCGGTCTTCGTCACGGCCCACACGGTCAGAACCGAATCCACCGAGCGGGGAAGCCCGATCGCGACGACGGTCTCGGGGCCGATTCCGTATCCGAGCAGTACCCGAGCCAATCGGGTCGACGCGTCGTCGGCCTCGCGGTAGGTGTGGTCCTCCCCGTTCCAGCGGATCGCGACCCCGTCGGGATTCTGCGCGACGGCCTGTCCGATCAACTGAGTGAGGGTACGGGGGCTGACCGCGTCCGGGCCGCGGACGGGTTCTCGTTCGAACGGTGCGAGGATGTCGATGTCGCCGACGGCCTGCGCCGGGTTCTCCACTGCTGCCGTGAGAATCCGAGTGAACCGGTCCACGAAGCCCTCGATGGTGGCGGCGTCGAACAGGTCGGTGCTGTAGCGCAGGGAACCACCGAGGCCGTCTGCTGTTTCCCGCAGCGTCAGAGCGAGATCGAATCGCGTGACGCCGGATTCGTACGGAAATTCCGAGACCGTGAGGCCGGGCAGTTCGAGCGTCGACGGACGATCCGGTTCGAACGCCAGCAGCGCCTGGAACAGCGGGGAGTGGGATGTCGCGCGTGTCGGCCGCAGTGTTTCCACGACCTGCTCGAACGGGACGTCGGCATTCTCCAGGGCTTCGAGGTTGGTGCTGCGCACCCTGTCGAGGAGATCGGCGAAGCTTTCCCCCGGCCGAATCTCGTTGCGCAGAACGACGGTTCCGACGAACATGCCGACGACGTCGTCGAGACTGCCTGCGCTTCGACCCGCCACGGTGGTGCCGATCGGGATGTCGGTGGTACCGGACAACCGGGCCAGCAGGACTGCGTAAGCGGCGCCGGCGACCATGAACACCGAGGCACTGTGGCGATGGGCAAGCGACCTGATCGCCGACGCGACGGCCGGGCCGATATCGAACGCCACCTCGGCCCCGCGTTGGGACGAGACAGCAGGCCGCGGCCGGTCCGTGGGCAGATCCAGCACGTCGGGAAGGCCGTCCAGCCGGGTACGCCAGTAGTCGAGCTGCGTGGACAGGACGGACTCGGGATCGTCCGCGGAACCCAGAACGTTCGCCTGCCACAGCGCGAAGTCCGCGTACTGCACCGGCAGCGGTTCCCACGGCGCCGGTGCGCCGTGTGTTCGGGCCGCGTACGCGGTGACGACGTCTCGGGCGAGCGGGCCCATGGACAGCCCGTCCGCAGCGATGTGGTGAACGACGAGAAGCAGTACGTAGTCGGTCGGGGATGTGCGAAGAACACTGCCGCGCAGCGGTACTGCTGCTGTCACGTCGAATCCGCGATTGAGGACCGCTGCAGCCGAGGCCAGAACGGCCGATTCGTCGATGTCCTGCGGAGCGAGATCGAGTTCGACGTCGTCGGCCGGAAGGATCACCTGATGTGGGTCGCCGGAGACGGGGTAGACGGTCCGAAGTGACTCGTGCCGATCGAGTACGTCACGCACGGCTGCGGCCAAGGCATCCGCATCGAGTTCTCCGCTCAATCTCACGGCGAACGCGATGTTGTAGGCCGCCGAAGCCGGTTCGGCCTGGTTCAACAACCACATTCGGCGTTGCGCCGCGGACAGCGGGATCACCTCGGGCCGCGGTCCTGGACGCAGCGCAGGCAGCGCCGACGATTCCGAGGCGTCGACGACCACGGCCAGCTGCGCAGGCGTCGGAGCCTCGAACAGCGCGCGCACCGGCAGTGCCCGGCCAACCCGCTCGTTGACGTGCGCCATGACCCGAGTGGCGACGAGCGAATTGCCTCCAAGGTCGAAGAAGTCGTCGTCGACACCGACGCGTGCGGCGCCGAACACCGCCCCGAACACCTCGGACACCACCGTTTCCGTGGGCGTTCGAGGAGCGAGAAACTCACGGGTCGCGAACACCGGTGCCGGCAGTGCGGTCCGGTCGGTCTTGCCCGTCGGCGTGCGCGGCACCCGGTCGATGATCGTGACGGCCTGCGGCACCATGTGAGCCGGCAGCGACCGCCGAGCGTGCTCGATGATCTCGGATGGCTCTGTATGTCCTCCGGACACTGCGCCGGAGACGACGACGTAACTCACCACGCTGTCGGCGTGCACGATCGACACCGACTGTTCGACGCCGGGGTGGCGGGTCAGGACGGCGTCGACCTCACCGAGTTCGATGCGGAATCCGCGGATCTTGACCTGGTGGTCGATTCGCCCGTGGTACTCGAGGGCGTCTCCGACGCGCCGCACCCGATCGCCGGTGCGGTACAGCCGATGCCCGCGCGGGTCGAACGGGTTGGCGACGAAGGACGCAGCCGTCGTTGCCGGGTGAGCGTGGTATCCGCGGGCGAGTGCGCCGCCGCCGAGGTAGAGCTCGCCGACGACTCCCGTCGGTACCGGGTGCAGGCGCGCGTCGAGCACGTACGCGTCGATTCCTCGGGTGGGTGCTCCGATTCGGATCGGCGCACCGACTGTCATCGGATCGGACATCGTCGCGACGACGGTGCTTTCCGTCGGTCCGTACGCGTTGAACAACGAGACCCGATCGGCCCAGGTGGAGATCAGATCGGGACCGCAAGCTTCCCCGCCGACGACGAGGACACGCAGGTCCGGTACCGACGCCGGGTCGATCGTTGCGGCAGCGGCGGGCGTCAGGAAGGCGTGGGTGACGCCGTCGAAAGCCGCTGCGAGCTCGGCGCCACCATAGATCTGGGGATCGGCGATGTGCATCGTGCTGCCGCTGCCGATCGCGAGGAGCAGTTCGAGGATCGACGCGTCGAAGCTGGGTGACGCGAAATGCAGTGTTCGACTGGTTCTGTGGAGACCGAGGCGCTCGACCAATTCTGCGCCGAGGTCGGCAAACCCGGCGTGGGTGACCGACACACCTTTCGGTGTTCCGGTGGACCCGGAGGTGTAGATGACGTAGGCCGGATGGTGGGGGCTCAGTGCGGCGTTGCGTTCGCGGTCGGTGATCGGAAACGCTGAACCGAGCGTCGGGTCGAGTTCGTCGGGATGAATCCAGTCGACACCGACCGACTCCGAACCGAAGCTTCCGTATGTTTCCGAGATACCGTTCATGTCCGAAATGCCAAGCCGTGCGCCGGAATCGGTGATGATGTGCAGAATCCGGTCGTGCGGGTAGCGCGGGTCGACGGGCACGAACGCGGCGCCGGTCTTGGCCACCGCCCACAGCATCGTCATCGCGGTGATTCCGCGCGGCAGCGCGATCGCCACCGCGGTCTCGGGGCCCGCTCCGCGCGCGATGAGCTGACGGGCGATGCGGGTCGAGGCGTCGTCGAGCGCCGGATAGTCGATGGAGACGGAGCCGGAGACCACCGCGGTACCGCCGGCGGACGAGACGACGGCTGCGGACAGTGCGTCGGGCAGGGTGCGGTGTCGCAGTGACGGCGTACCGCGAAGCGGATCGACGGACACCAGGTCGATGTCTCCGACGATCGTTCGAGGATCGGCGACCACCGCGTCGAGGACCGTCCGGAACAGCTCGGCGAAGGACCGAGCGGTACCGGCGTCGAAGAGATCCGTTGCGTAGGTCAGGGTTCCCGTCAGATCTTCCGACTCGAACGCCAGCTGCAGATCGAACTTCGCCACGGCGCCCACCGGAGCGAGAGGTGCGACCGTCAGCTCGGGCAGCTCGACCGTCGGTACCGGATCCTCCAGCGACAGCATCACCTGGAACAGCGGATGATGCGCGGTGGACCGGACGGGGGTGAGCTCCTCGACGACACGATCGAAGGGGATGTCGGCGTTGCCGTAGGCGGCCAGATCCCGGTCGCGTACCGACGCGAGCAGATCGGTGAACGGTGCGGCCGGATCCACGTCCGACCTCAGAGTCAGCGTGCCGACGAACATTCCGACGAGATCGTCCAGAGCGCGTTCTCCACGGCCTGCCACCGGTGTTCCGACGGTGATGTCGGACGTCCCGGACACTCTCGCGAGCATGATCGCCAACGCTGCATGGAGAACCATGAACTCGGTCGCACCGGAGTGCCGGGCAAGCTCGGTCAGTGCGCGTCGGGTGTCGGGGGCCACCGCGAACGTGACCGTCTCGCCTCGATGCGACGCGGTCGGCGGGCGAGGCCGATCGATCGGTAGCGGCAAGTGATCGGCGACACCGGCGAGTTCCTCTCGCCAGAAGGACAATTGACGCGAAGCAACGGAATCCGGATCCTGCTCGGAACCGAGCGACTCGATCTTCCACAGCGCGTAATCGGTGTACTGAACCTCGAGGGCCGGCCACTTAGGTGTTGAACTTCGGGGTGTTGAACTTCGGGGTGTCGAGCTTCGGTGTGCAGTTGTTGCGGCACGTGCGGTGTACGCGATCATCACGTCACGTGCCAGGGGCCGCATGGACCATCCGTCGGCCGCGATGTGATGGGTGACGACGACGAGCACGTGATCGTCTGCGGCGAGACGCAGAATCGCCGCGCGCACGGGTGGTCGTTCGGTGACGTCGAAGCCGCGGACCGCGAGCCCGGCCACGGCGCCCGGCAACCCGGCCTCGGTCGTGGTCGTGATGCTCACGTCGAGAAAATCCGAGTCGACGACGACCTGACGTGGGCCGTCCGTCGCCGTGGTCTTCCCTGACTCGGAGTCGGGGTAGAACGTTCGGAGCGCTTCGTGACGATCGACGACATCGAACACCGACTCGACGAGCGCCTCGGCGTCGAGCACACCGGTCAGCCGGACGGCGCCGGCGATATTGTACGCACCGGACACCGGGTCGAACCGATTGAGCAGCCACATCCGGTGCTGATTGGGGGCGAGTGGAACGTGCGCCGGCCGATCCCGACGGACGAGCGCGGGACCACCACCGCCGTTGCGAGAGAGGCGGTTCAGCCGTGTCGTCAGGCCGCGCACGGTCGGTTCCTCGAACAGGTCCCGGACACCGAGATCGCCCTGCAGTTCCGCGTTCATGCGCGCTACCACCTGCGTGGCGGTCAGCGAGTTGCCGCCGAGTTCGAACCAGCTCGCCGTCACACCGACACCGTCGACTCCCAGCACGTCGGCGAAGATCTGCGCGACGGCCGTCTCGGCTGCACCGTCGGGTGCGACGTGCTCGGCCTGGCCGACGGACGGCTCGGGCAACGCACTCCGATCGAGTTTTCCGTTGCGGCCCAGGGGAAGACGAGCCAGTGGCACGTACACCGTGGGAACCATGAACGCGGGTAGTTCGCCGTCGGCGTGTGCCCGGACGGCATCGGTCTCGGCGTCACCGCAGACGTAGGCGACCAGCTTCTCCGAGGTCCCCTCGCCGTGGACGGTGACCACGACAGCCGTGACACCTTCGGCGCGCAACAGGGCTTCCTCGATCTCACCGAGTTCGAGGCGCTGACCGCGAAGCTTGACCTGGAAGTCGTTGCGGCCCAGATAGTGCAGCTCACCGTCGAGGGTCCAGCGGACGAGGTCGCCCGTCCGGTACAACCGGCCGTCGCCGTGCGGGTCGGCGACGAACCGTTCGGAGGTCAGGGCTGCTCTGCCGGTGTAGCCGCGTGCCAGTTGCACACCGGAGAGGTAGAGCTCACCGACAGCTCCGATCGGGACGATCCGCAGCGCGTGGTCCAACACTCGGACTCCGGTGTTCCAGACCGGAACCCCGATGGGTACCGGCCCGGTCTCGGCGGCGTCGGTGCGGTGGTAGGTGACGTCGACGGCGGCCTCGGTGGGACCGTAGAGATTGTGCAGTTCGGCGGTCAGAGTGCTGTGGGAACGCTGCACGGTTCGGCGGCTCAACGCTTCACCGCTGGCGAAGATCCGGCGCAGTGAACCGGTGTCCTCGTGATCGCCGTGGTCGAGGTACAGGTCGAGCATCGACGGCACGAAATGGGCGGTGGTGACCGACTCGTCTCGTACGAGGCGCGAGAGGTACTTGGGGTCGCGATGGCCACCGGGTTCGGCGATTACCGTCCTCGCCCCGGTGATGTGGGGCCAGAACAGTTCCCACACCGACACGTCGAACGTGGCCGGGGTCTTGTGCAGGACGGCGTCGGACGTGTCCAACGGATAGGTGTCCTGCATCCACAGCAACCGATTGACGATGGCCGCGTGCGAGACCGCGACGCCCTTGGGTCGTCCGGTCGAGCCGGAGGTGAACAGGACGTACGCGGTGTTGCCCGGGCGAACCGGTGTGGGGCGCTCGTGCTGGGCGATGGGACCGGTGGCGAACGCCGACAGATCCAGGGTGCGCGGGTCTGCACAGGGCACCGATGTCTCGATATCGGTACCGAGAATCAGTGCAGGAGAGGCAGTATCGACCATGTAGGCGATACGCGACGCGGGCAAGGTGTCGTCGAGCGGCAGATACGCCGCACCGGCATGCACGACGGCATGGATCGCCACGAGCTGGTCCATCGACCTCGGTAGAGACACCGCGACCACGGACTCGGCGCCGATTCCGCACCGGATCAAGTAGCGCGCCAGGCAGTGCACGCGGGCGGCGAAGTTGTCGTACGTCAACGAGTGGCCGTCGTACACCACGCACGTGGACGAGCCGTACACCGTCGAGGACCGGCCGAGCAGATCCACGAGAGTGTCCGTGCCGCAGTCGACCTCGGTCGCCACCCAGTCCGACGTGACGGCCTGACGCTCCAGTTCGCCGAGCACGTCGATGTCCAGAACGCGCCCCTCGGGCCGCTCGGCCATGGCCCGGATGGCCCGCTGGAGACGGTCGGCGAACGTCGCCACCTGACCGCGGGAGAAGGCGTCGGGCGAGAAGCGCAACGTCATCGTCGGAGTCGGCTCGAGCACGGTCACCAGAGTGAGCGGATAGTGCGTGGAATCGGAGACGTCGATACCGCGGACCGCCATGCCCGCGATGTCGGTCGCGGCGTCGAGTGCGCTGTGATCGACGGGGTAGGACTCGAACACCACGAGGGTGTCGAAGTCCGCGCTCCGCCCGGCCGCCGCGTGGATCTCGGCGAGTCCGACGTGGTGGACGTCCAACAGTTCCACCTGCTCGCGCTGCACCCGCTCGGTCAGCGATTCGACGGTGTCCTGCACGTCGATCGAGACGCGGAGCGGCAGTGTGTTGATGAACAGCCCCAGCATCTCGGTGGCACCGGGGAGATCACCTGGCCTGCCGGACACGGTGGCACCGAACACAACGTCGTCGCGCGAGAGGACGGTGGACAGCACGATCGACCACGCGGCCTGCACCACGGTGTTGACGGTGACGTTCGACGCACGTGCGATCGACGCCAGGACGGAGCCGTCGATGCGGACGTCGACGTCCTCCGGCAACCGACCGCTGGGAACGTGTGGGCCCGCGAGCAACGTCGGGCCGTCGACGCCTGCGAGGTGCGCAGCCCAGCGGTCGACATCCGAGTCGGAGCGACGAGCACTCGACCACGCCAGGAAGTCCCGGTACCGACGGACCGGAATCCCGATCTGCGTGTCGGCTGCATAGAGGACCAGCAGTTCCTTGATCAGGATCGGCATGGACCAACCGTCGAACAGGATGTGATGGTTGGTGACCACCAAGCGAGTACTCGCGGGCCCGTGCACCAGGGCGAACCTGATGAGCGGTGCGTCAGCGAGATCGAAGCGTCGGCTGCGTTCCGCCGCGACGGTCGCAGCGACATCGTCCGTCTGCACCTCCTGCCACGGGACGACCACATCGTCGACCACCAGCTGGACAGGAAGACCCGAGGCATCGTGAACGAACGCGGTGCGTAAGTTCTCGTGACGGTCGAGCAGACGCTGCGCGGCACGATGGAGTCGATCACCGTCGACGACGCCGGACAGATCGAAGACGATCTGCGCGGTGTACGGATCCACCCCGTCGCGCATCAGATCGGCGTGGAACATCAGTCCCCGCTGCAACGGGGTGAGCGGCCACACGTCGGAGACGTTCCCGAATTCGCTGTGCCACAGGTTCAGTCGAGCCTGGTCGACGGTCACCAGTGGGACGTCGCTCGGCGTCAACTCCCCCACGCCCTCGGACCGGCCGTGCTCCGCGAGCTCGGTGATGGCATCGGACCACAGATCGGTGAGACGACGGACATCGGCGGCGTCGAGCACACCCGTCGGGAATCCGATGCGCACGACCAACGAGCCGTCGCGGACCAGTGCGTTGATGTCCAGCTCGTACGCGGTCCGCAGGGCAGATCCGCTGCCGACGTCGTTACCGACGGTCAGGTCGGGTGTCCACGGTTGATCCAGCGATCCCCCCGGCACCTTGCCCAGATAATTGAAGCTGATCCGTGGCTCTGGGGAATCGACGAATTCACCACGCGCAGAGAGGATACCGAACATCTGGGGTTCGGTGGGAATGCTCCGCAGCTGTTCCTTGACCGCCTTGACGATCGAGGCTGCATCGGAACCGGACGGCGCCTCGATACGCGCAGCATGTGTCGAGGTGAACCATCCGACGGTCCTGGTGAGGTCCGCACCGAGAACCGAATCGGTATCGCGGCCATGGCTTTCGATCGACACCAGGTGCGACGCCGGGTCCCTCCACGTCCGCAGGGCCATGGCCAGGGAGGTGAGCAGGGCGTCCTCGGGACCCATCCGATAGCGGTTCGGCAGTTGTTCCAACAGCGCCTGAGTGATGTCGGACGACACGGCCAGTTGGGCGACCTGGGTCGTGGCTCCGGTGTCCCGTGCGTCCAGTGGACGTGACCCGAGCAGGGCGTTGTCACCGCTCAACAGTGCGCGCCACGCGTCGGCCCCGTGCGACGGGAGGTCGTCGACAGCATGAGCCCACCGGCGGAACGAGGTCTCCACCGGCTGGAGGGTCGGTCCGGACTCGCGCAGCGCGTACGCCGTGACGAGATCCGGGAGCAGAATCCGCCACGACACACCGTCGACGACCAGGTGATGGGCGACCAGCACGATCCGCGGGCAGTCGGGGTCGGTGACGTGAACCACCTGGAGCATCACTGCATCCCGCGGCCGCAGACGCGCACCGGCGCGAGCAATGATGCCCTCGAGATCGATCCCCGATTCGCCCCCCGAATCCACAGTCGAGCACTCCGTCGACACCAAGGCCGCAGCATCCACGGATCCGGTGGGCCCGACCACGAGACCGTCGTCGACGAGCCGTGCCCGCAGCGCATCGTGGTGATCGATCAGCACTGCCAGCGCGGCCACCAGATCCTCGGTGTTCAGATCGGACGGCGCGACCAGCACGAGAGCCTGATGAAAGTTGTCGAGGTCCGACGGCTGCTCGGCCCGCGCCAGGACGCTCGCGGCGATGGGCAGCAGCGGCAGGTCACCGACCCCGCCGCCGGGCAGTTCCTCGAGCCGGACTCGGTCGGTGTCGCTGACTGCGGCGTCGGCGAGGCCGGCGACCGTGCGACGCTCGAAGACGTCCCGCGGTGTGAACACCACCCCGGACGCCTTGGCGCGCGAAACAAGTTGAATGGCAACGATACTGTCGCCGCCGAGAGCGAAGAACGAGTCGTCGACGCCGACGGAGTCCTTGCCGAGCACCTCCGCCATCGCGTCGGCGATGATCTGTTGGACAGGATCGCTCGCGGCGCGGAACGGCGCGGCTTCGACGTGGGCGAGCGGATCCGGCAGAGCAGATCGATCTACCTTGCCCGACGGTGTGATCGGAACCGAGTCGATCTCGACCAGAAGGGAGGGAACCGACTGCCGGGGAAGGAATTCCGATGCCAATGCGATGAGGGCGTCGCGATCGAACTCGTGACCGGCCTTGGTCTTGACGTAGGCGACGAGGGTGGATCGGTCGCCGCGTTGGGCCATCGTCGAGACGACGAAGTCCACGGACTGATGCCAGGACAGAACGGCGTCGACTTCGCCGAGTTCGATACGCAGGCCGTGAAGCTGCACCTGGAAGTCGCTGCGGCCGAGGAACTCCAGATCCACACCCACTGTGTCCGATCCACGCCACCGAACCACGTCTCCGGTGCGGTACAGGCGCTGACCCGAGCCGTACGGATCCGCGACGAAGCGGGTCGACGTCAACCCCTCACGGTTGTGGTAGCCGCGGGCCAGACCTGGTCCGCCGACGTAGAGTTCACCACTCGAGCCGACCGGTACGGGTCGAAGCCACCGATCGAGCACCACGGCGGTCGCACCCTGCAAGGGCCGGCCGATGGTGATCGCCCGCGGATCCTTCTGGGGTTCGGTCATCGTGATCACGATGGTCGATTCGGTAGGGCCGTAGCTGTTCCGCAGCTCTGCTCGCGACCGCAGCCTGTCCACCAGGTCCGGGGGGCAGACGTCACCGCCGACGACGACGGACGTCAACGACTCGACCTTCTCCACCTCGACGGTGGACAGCAATGCAGGAGCAGTGACGATGTGTGTGACGGCGTGCTGCGTGAGCAGCTCCGTCAGTTCGCTGCCGCCGTGAACATCCGCAGGCGCGACGACCATCGTGGCACCGGCCCCGAACGCGGCGAGCATCTCGAACACCGAGGCGTCGAAACTGGCCGACGAGAACCGCAGGACACGGGAGTCCGTCGTCAGGGCGAGTTCCGGGCGCTGAGCGGCGGTGAACACGGAGAGACCGCGGTGGCCGACGAGCACGCCCTTCGGTGTCCCCGTCGATCCCGACGTGTAGATCATGTAGGCCGTGTGGTCGAGACCGAGTCGAGACCGCCTGTCCGCGTCGGAGATCGGTGCGTCGGAGCGTGTCCCGAGCTCGCTGGCGAAGCCCGGGTCGTCCATCCCGAGCCAGTGCACGGCGTCGGGAAGAGAGTCCGCCAACGCTGTGGTGCTGAGGCCCACCAGGACACCGGAATCGGTGACCATGTGGCCGATCCGCTCGGGCGGATACGTCGGATCGATCGGCACGAAGGCCGCACCCGACTTCGCGGCGGCCCAGAACGCGACCACCGAGTCGATGGAACGCGGAAGCGCGACGGCCACCACCGAGTCCGGACCCGCGCCGCGGGCGATCAGCGCCCGGGCGATGGTGTTGCTGCGCCGATCGAGTTCGGTGTAGGAGAGTTCGGTGGTGCCGTCGACGAGAGCGATTCCGTCCGGGTTCCGTGCCACACCGGCCGCGAGGATGTCCGGAAGCAGCATCGGTGGTGCATCCGGTCCGCCGCGCGCGGGGACCACGGCGTCGATCTCCGCGTCATCGAGGAGGTCGAGATCGGTGACTGCGAAGTCCGGATCGCTGTGGAGGAACTGCGCGAGAAGCCGGACGAAGCGGCGGTACAGGTCCTCGGTCGCCTCGGCGCTGTAGACGTTGGGGTTGGCCTCGAAGTCGATACGGGAGCCACCGCCGTCGACAGGTGGGTAGATGTTGACCGACAGATCCTCGACCGGGCCCGTGGACAGGACGTTGAAGTATCCCGTTTCGCGCCCGAATTGCACCTGACGTTCGTACGCCATGATGTTGATGGCGGTACCGAAGAACCCGCGATGCTCCTGGCTGGCACCGGCGTCGCGTCGAATGTCCTCGGCGCGGTAACGCTGATGCCGCAGAGCACCGGTCAGTTCCAGCTGCACAGCGTCGACGAGGCTCGCGACGGTCGTCCCCGGCACGATGCGCACACGGATCGGGAGGACGTTGGACACCATGCCGCCGGAGCGTCGCAGCACCGCCGTCGTGCGTCCGGCAACGGGCAGCGACAGAACGATGTCGTCGTTGCCGGTCAGACGGGACAGGAACGCAGCGACCGCGGACACGGCCAACGGTGCGAACGCCGATCCGAGCCTGTCCGCGGCGCGGGTGAGTGCCTTCTCGAGAGTCTCCGGTAGCGGCTCCCCGCAGATCCGCGACCGCGATGCCGGTGGGGCGACGATGCCCGACGGCGACACCGGAGCCGGCAGCGCGCTCGTCTTCTCCCGCCAGTACTCGCGGTCCTTGTCGAAGCGCGACGAAGAGCGGTAGTCGTCCTCGGCTGCGTAGACGTCCTCGAGTGCGCCCGCCTTCGAGACCGACGGCGACTCACCGGCCTGAACCGCCGTGTAGATCTCCGCGGCACGGTTCATCAGCCGGACCGCGCCGTACCCGTCGAGAGCGATGTGATGGACGTGCGAGTACCAGAACGTTCGATCGGCGCCGACGCGCAGCGTCGCAGCTCGGATCAGCGGGCCCTCGATGATGTCGATGGGTCGGGAGTAGGCGGCCTGCATCCAGTCGATCGCCGCGGCCTCGGGGTCGGGTTCCTGAGTGAAATCGAGATCCGTCGACTCGTGTCGGGTCGACTTGTCGATGTACTGGTGTGGTTCACCGTCGATTTCCACCAGGCGTAGCGAGCCCGCACCGAGCTCGGCCGCAGCCTGCTCCACCGCCCCACGCATCAAGTCACCGTCGAGTTCGCCGTGGACGTCGATGTAGTTCGCGATGGTGATCGGAACGTCCGGCATCAAGTGCTGGGCGAACCACAGCCCGCGTTGTGCAGCAGTGAGCGGGAACGGCGCGGACGTCACAGTGTGCCCGGTGTCGGTCCTGCTCAGCGCAACTGAATCAGCCGAATCCACAGTAGTGCTCTCTCGGTCGAAGGAGCGTGGTTGGCGGAGGCTCGGAACCGGACGTGGCGTGCGCTGCCCCGAAACGCCGCTCGCTCTGTGACGAAGGTCCCACCCGCTAGGTCTGAGAATTCGAGGTTTACACAACCGTTACCCAAGGTCAACCGAACCTCGCCCCTGGCCGGGACTGTGAAGAGAATTCACAGATGCAGTCAATTTTTTGAATGAGACCTAACAATGCGGAAGG
>NZ_JMEX01000008.1:1454406-1475387 GCF_000760735.1 Rhodococcoides fascians A44A
TGACGTGCGCTGTTCTTGCGTGCACCGTGGCAGGTGCTGTTGCATCCGCAGAGCCGGTGGACAGGACGCCCGGCACGATTGTGGAGACGTCCCCGCTGCCCACTGATCTGTGGATTCCCGGAACCGGTGAGGCGCAGCGCATCACGTACTGGACTGTCGGATCCGACGGTGCTCCGGCGCTCAGTAGTGGAACGTTTTTCGTTCCGGAGGGACCGGCGCCCGAGGGTGGTTGGCCGGTCGTCGGTTGGGCTCATGGCACTTCGGGTCTCGCCGACGAGTGTGCGCCGTCCCGTGTCGGCCCCGCCGACCGTGAGCGAGATTTCGGCTACTTGTCGACGTGGATCGAGCAGGGATACGCGATTGCCGCGACCGACTATGTCGGCCTGGGCACGCCTGGATTGATGCCGTATCTCGACGGCAAGGTGTCTGCACACAGTGTCGTGGATTCGGTGAAGGCGGCCAGATCCGTCGAGCCGTCGTTGTCGAACAAGTGGGTAGTGATCGGCCAGTCCCAGGGCGGTGGCGCAGCGATCACCACTGCCCGATACGCGACGGAATACGGTGGCCCCGAGCTGGATTACCGCGGAGCCGTCGGGACCGGGGTGCCGGCGAACATCGAGCTGGCACTTCTGCCGCTGGGACCGGGAGTTCTTCCGGTCGCCGCGGGCAAGGGTCTGACGACGTACCTGCTGTACATCCTGGCGGGTCTGCGATATGCGCATCCGGAGATCGACCTCGACTCGTACCTCACCGAACAGGGAAGACAGCTGGTCGACCGCGCGGAAAGGGTCTGCGTGTTCGATGCTGAGGACGAGTTCGTGGGCACCGTCTCCGGTGATCTGTTTGCCAAACCGTTGAACCAGATTCCGAATTTCTACGGTCTGTTGAACGACTACATGGGCGTGCCCGTCTCCGGCTACGACCGACCGGTCTTCATCGGCCAAGGTCTGACGGACGTGGATGTGCCTGCGCCTGCTGCTCTTTCACTGGTTGCTCAGATGAAGTCGAACGGTCAGGACGTCACGCTCCACACGTACCCGACGGATCACAGCGGTGCACTACTGCAATCACAGGCGGATTCCGTTCCGTTCGTGAAACGACTTTTCGAATAACGCCTCCTCCGTGCGAGGGGGCTGAAAGGACACATCATGCCCCCGAACAAGGTGGGCTCGAAGCTGCTCAATTGGGCTTCTCATCTCGAGGACAACACGCTGGCGCAGGCCAGAGAGACCGCGTCGATGCCGTTCGTTCACCCGCACGTCGCACTGATGCCCGACGCGCACAGCGGAATGGGCAGTGCCGTCGGGACCGTCATTCCGACGCTCGGTGCTGTCATTCCGGCTGCTGTCGGGGTGGACATCGGCTGCGGAATGATCGGTGTACGCACTGGATTCACGAAGTCCGATCTCGAGGGACGCGACCTGTCGAAGCTGCGGCTCGCGATCGAGACGAGCATTCCGCTGTCGATGGGCAACTACAACCTCGGTGTCGACGCGTGGGACTTCACGGCCGAGAAGTTGGCCGAATTGGAGGGCCTCGCGGCGGCGAACGACGTCGACCTGTCGCATTCACCGAAGTGGCGTGAGCAGCTCGGATCACTCGGATCGGGCAACCACTTCCTCGAATTGTGCCTCGACGAGACCGACCATGTCTGGTTGTTCCTGCACAGTGGGTCGCGTGGCGTAGGGAACAAGATTGCCAAGAAGCACATTGCCGTCGCGCAGAGGTTGTGCAAGCAGTGGTGGATCGATCTGCCGAACAAGGATCTCGCCTACATCCCCGAGGGGGTTCCCGAGTTCGGTAAGTACATCAGGGATCTGAAGTGGGCGCAGCGGTTCGCCTACCTCAACAGGGCCGAGATGATGGACCGGTTCGGTGCGGTGTTCGCGCGGTGGATGGGCGTCGCTGATCATGGTGAGATCGAGAGGGTCAATTGCCACCACAACTACACGGTGAAGGAACGGCACGGGAACAAGGACGTGTGGCTGACACGTAAGGGTGCGGTGGATGCTCACGAGGGCGTCAAAGCGATGATCCCAGGTTCGATGGGGACGAGGTCGTACGTCGTCGTGGGTAAGGGGAGTGCAGCCGGGCTGTGCTCGGCTCCCCACGGCGCCGGGCGGAGGTTCTCGCGGACCGAGGCCAGGAAGCGGTACACGGTGGAGGATCTGCGGAATCGGATGGTGGGTATCGAGTTTCGTGACGGCGAGGAGTTCGTCGACGAGATTCCCGACGCCTACAAGGACATCGATATCGTGATGGCCGACGCGGTCGATCTCGTGGAGGTCGAGCACGAGTTGCGGCAGATCCTCAACGTCAAGGGCACCTGACCAAGTGAGCGGAAATGTAGTGCAGTCTGGTCACTCCGCAGGCTCCGCTCCTGCCCCTGGCCTATATTTCCGCTCACAGCCACTTCTGGCGTTTGAAGACCAGGTAGAGGACGGAGGACAGGACGACCATGCCGAGGATGGCCATGGGATATCCCAGGTGCCATTTGAGCTCCGGCATGTCCTCGAAGTTCATCCCGTAGATGGCGGCGATCAGCGAGGGAGCGAACAGGATTGCGCCCCAGGACGATATTTTCTTGGTCTGCTCGGTTTGATCGAGGCTGACCTGCGTCATGGCGCGCATTTCTTCGTTCTGCTGCTGCGCGACGAGTGTGGCGTGGGTCTGCAACGCGTTCTGCAGCGTCGCCTTGAAACCTTCCACGCGTTCGGTGATGCGGACGCAGTGGTCGAGGACGTCGCGGAGGGATCGTTTGAGTTCGACGTCGAGTTCGTATTCGTTGTTGCCGCGTTTCAGGGCTTCGATCATCGACACCAATGGTTCGGTTGCGCGCTGGAATTCGGCTACTTCACGCGAGAGCGTGTAGATGCGTCGGGACACGGATGGGTCGCCGGAGAAGAGCTGGTCCTCGATTTCGTCGATGTCGTTCTGCAGCCCTTCGACGACGGGCTCGTACTCGTCGACGACTTGGTCGAGGATGGCGTACATGACGGCTTCGGTGCCGAGCGTCAGCAGCTCGGGTTCGGCTTCCAATCGCGATCTGACGGCGGACAATTCGGGCGATTCGGCGTGGCGGATGGTGACGACGAAGTCCGGTCCGAGGAAGACGTGCAGCTCACCGAACTCGACCTTCTCGGTTTCGTCGATGTAGCGGGCGGGCCTGAAGACGACGAAGAGTTGGTCGCCGTACTGCTCGAGCTTGGGGCGCTGGTGCGCGGCGATGGCGTCTTCGACGGCAAGGCGGTGGAGTCCGAATTCGGCTGCAACCGAATTGATCTCCTCTTCCTCGGGTCGGTAGAGGCCGATCCACGCCATGCCGTGTCGATCCCGCATGGCCTCGTACGTGCTGTCGAGGTTGTCCGGGGTGACGGCACGCTTGCCGTCGACATAGACCGCGTTGTCGACGATCGGCAACTTTCTCACCTGCATTCTCTTCGGTAGTGACCGTGGAAAGCCTGCCAGACCGGGCCGGAGGCGTCAGACTGGGTGCATGGATCAGCGCGTACATTTCCTGACACTCGCTACTCCCGACGTCGATGCGTCCCGAGCGTTCTACCGCGACGGCCTCGGGTGGACACCTCTTCTGGATATACCGGGAGAGATCATCTTCTTCCAGATCGCGTCGGGCTTGGTTCTGGGCTTGTTCGACGCACAGAAATTCACCGAGGACCTCGGGCGGAACGACGGGCCCGCAACGGTGGGCGGGTTGACACTCTCCCACAACGTCAGCTCGCCCGCCGAAGCCGACGCAGTGGTGAAGGCAGCCGTCGACGCAGGTGGGACCTTGATCAAGCAGCCGCAGAAAGCTGCATTCGGTGGGTACAACGGCCACTTCGCCGATCCCAACGGCGTCATCTGGGAGGTATGCCACAACCCCGGCTGGAGCGTGGACGAGGACGGAACAGTCCGGCTCAGTGAACTCTAGGTCGTCGCGACGAAACCCCCCGACCGCACGGCCGGTCGCGGTGACGGAACGGGGAAGATTTCGGCGCCTGTAGGGAGTCGTGCGACGCTTGTCCCGTGCTGGTCGAGGTGCTGGGGTATGTGGGGATTGTGGCGTTTGCGGCGTCCGGGGCGCTGATCGGTGTTCGTAAGCGGTTGGACTTGTTCGGGGTGTGCGTTGTCGGGATCACGACGGGTATCGGCGGGGGCATAATTCGCGACGTGCTGCTGGGCATTCATCCGCCGACGTCGTTGGATCAGTGGCCGAATGTGACGGTTGCTCTGGCGACGTCGTTGGTGGTGTTCGTGGCGCATCCGGTGATGAATCGGATTTGGCGTGGGGTTCTGTTGTTCGATGCCTTCGGGATGGGGCTGTTCGCGGCGACGGGTGCGACGGTGGCGTTGGCTGCCGGTGGCAGCTCGCTGTCGGCATGCTTGATCGGCGCGACGACGGCTGTGGCCGGTGGCGTCATCCGTGATGTTCTCGTCAACGAGGTTCCGCTGCTGCTGCGCCGGGACTTGTATGCGGTGCCGGCTCTGCTGGGGTCGACGGTGGTGGCGATAGTCGAGGGGTCGGGCCTTCCGGACAACGTGGGCCTGGTCGCGGGCACGATCATTGCGACGGGTCTGCGGGTGCTGGCTCTGTGGCGACGATGGAATCTGCCCATTGCGCGGCGCTTGCCGAGTGTGGACTAGACCCCTTCTCAGACATATCTCAGTCCGTCAGGACAAACTATGACAATGCGCATTTTGGTTGTCGACGACGATCGAGCAGTCCGGGACTCGCTCAGGAGATCGCTCACCTTCAACGGGTACACGGTGGAATTGGCGGTCGACGGGCTCGATGCGCTCGAGAAAGTCGCTGCGGCTCGCCCGGATGCTTTGGTTCTCGACGTCATGATGCCGCGGTTGGACGGGTTGGAAGTGTGCCGTCGGCTGCGCAGTACGGGCGACGATCTGCCCATCCTGGTGCTGACTGCGCGTGACTCCGTGTCCGAGCGCGTCGCGGGCCTCGACGCCGGCGCCGACGACTATCTGCCCAAGCCTTTCGCGCTCGAAGAACTACTTGCGCGCTTGCGTGCGCTGCTTCGTCGGACGGCGATGGACGCCGAGGGTGAATCGGAGGCGATGACCTTCGCTGATCTGTCGCTCGATCCCGTGACCCGTGAGGTCACCCGCGGAGAGCGGTCGATCAGTCTGACACGTACCGAGTTCTCGTTGATGGAGATGTTGATGATGAACCCGCGTCGGGTTCTCACTCGCAGCCGCATCCTGGAGGAGGTGTGGGGGTACGACTTCCCGACGTCGGGCAATGCTCTCGAGGTGTACGTCGGCTACTTGCGTCGTAAGACCGAGGCCGAGGGTGAGCCTCGGTTGATCCACACTGTCCGCGGCGTCGGTTACGTTCTCCGCGAGACGCCTCCGTGATGGTCGCCCCCTTCGGTCAGCGTTCGACGGCAGGGCAGCGTTCGTCGGATCCGGCCGCGATGCGTCCTCCGATGCCGCTGACTCGCACGGTCTCCTTGCGCTGGCGGGTGACGTTGTTGGCGGCGTCGGTGGTGGCTGTGGCGGTGGCCGTGATGGCGATCGCGGCGTACGCGGTGGTCTCGCGGGCTCTGTACGGCGACGTGGACAGTCAGCTCCGCACCCGCGCGGACGCTCTGATCAACAGCAACATCGTCACGTTCGACCCTCGTTACGTTGCCGGCGCGACGCTCTACAGCACCGACGTGTCCGTCGCGCTTGTCTTTCCGGACCTGAGCAAGTACGTGCCGCCGGGTTCGAAGGTGCCGATCGGCGAGCCGGAAATCGCTGTCGCGGAGGGGCGGACGGATCTGTCCTTGCGCACGGTCGACGATCAGCGTGTTCTGAGTCAGCGTGCACAGGACGGCAGTGCGATCGTCATCGCGCAAAGACTGTCGCCGACGGGTGCTGTGCTGGACCGGCTGGCGTGGGTGCTTCTGGTCGTCGGCGGCTTCGGCGTCGTGCTCGCGGCGGGTGCGGGCATGGCTGTCGGCAGAACCGGGTTGAGACCCATTGCGCGCCTGACCGCTGCCGCGGAACGGGTTGCGCGGACGGATGATCTGACGCCGATTCCCGTGACCGGCGACGACGAATTGGCCCGGCTGACGACGAGTTTCAACACGATGCTTCGTGCGTTGGCGGAATCGCGTGGGCGGCAGAGCCGATTGGTCGCCGACGCCGGTCACGAGTTGCGTACGCCGCTGACGTCGCTGCGGACCAACATGGAATTGTTGATCGCTGCCGGCCGTCCCGGGGCGCCGGCGATTCCGGACGAGGACATGGCAGAGCTGCGTACGGACGTCGTCGCGCAGATTCAGGAGTTGTCCACGCTGGTCGGTGATCTGGTGGATCTGGCTCGGGAGGACGCACCGGAGACGGTGTTCGAGCGGGTGGATCTGGCCGACGCCGTCGAGCGGAGTCTCGAGCGAGCGAGGCGTCGCCGCAATGAAATCGACTTCGATGCGACGCTGGAGCCGTGGTTCGTCTACGGCGATCAGGCCGGATTGTCACGTGCGGTTCTGAACGTGTTGGACAACGCCGCCAAGTGGAGTCCGGCGGGCGGTGAAGTTCGTGTCGTCATGCGCAGGATCGGCGACGGGTTGATGGAGCTGACCGTCGACGATGCGGGCCCTGGAATTCCCGAGGAGGACCGGGAATTGGTGTTCGAGCGGTTCTATCGCTCGACGGCATCGCGGTCCATGCCGGGTTCCGGTCTCGGGTTGGCGATCGTGCGCCAGGTCGTCGTCAAGCACGGTGGAACCATCGGCGTCGAGGTGTCGGAGCGCGGAGGTGCGCTCATTCGGATCGTTCTGCCGGGGGAATCGGCACCGGACCTGGTGGCGGCCGAAGAGGGCGATTCCGACGGCACAGTCATGGGAAACTGATAGGCGCATCTCAGCGCACTCTCAGTACGGATTGGCAATGTAGTCGACAACAGAGCGGGTGACTTCGCACCACGCGAGGTTTCTAGTGAAAGAAGCGACTGCAGATGACCGACGATCGTAACGACTCCGAGCCGAACACGACCCCGCACGATCCTGCCCAGCAGAATCCGACGCGGCAGAATCCGGCTCCGCAGTCCGATCAGCATGCGACACAGCAGTTCCCGACTCAGCAGGGGCAGCCGGGTTCGCACAACCCGTACGCCGCTCCGTCGTACGGCCACAATCCGTACCAGCAGGGGGCGCCCACCCAGAGCTACGGGTACAACCAGGCTCATGCAGCTCCGACGCAGCACGACGCTCCGGTGCAGGCTCCGCCCGCTCTGCGCAGGCGACCGGGCCGGGCGACGATCGCAGCGGGTGCAATCGCACTGGTTCTGGTCGGCGGCGGTATCGGCGGGGCAGTGGGTGTCTACGCGGCGGGAGGCGGCAACGGATCCGGCAACGCCACCAACTCCCTCAACTCGACGGTGACGGCCGCTCAGCCCGCAGCGAACATCCCCGACGGCTCTATCCAGGCCGTCGCGAACAAGGTCCTGCCCAGCGTCGTGCAGATCCAGGTGACCGGCAGTCAGGCCGAGGGCGAGGGCTCCGGAGTGATTCTCTCGTCGGACGGTCTGATTCTGACTAACAACCATGTGGCGACGGGCGCCGGAGCCAACGGCAAGCTCACGGTCGCCTTCAACGACGGTTCGACGGCTCAGGCGACGCTCGTCGGCGCCGATGCGGTCTCGGACATGGCCGTCATCAAGGTCGAGGGTCGCACGGCCCTGACGCCGATCGAACTCGGAACGTCGTCGAACCTCCAGGTCGGTCAGCAGGTCGTGGCCATCGGCTCGCCACTGGGCCTGGCCGGAACCGTCACGACGGGCATCGTGTCCTCGCTCAACCGCCCGGTCTCGACGAGCGGTGAATCCGGTAACCAGAACTCCGTCATCGACGCCATCCAGACGGATGCGGCCATCAACCCCGGTAACTCCGGTGGCGCGCTCGTGAACACCGAGGGTCAGCTGATCGGCATCAACACCGCTATCGCGACACTCGGCGGTGGCCAGTCGAGCGGATCGCAGAGCGGATCCATCGGCCTCGGCTTCGCGATCCCGGTCGATCAGGCAAAACGCATCGCCGACGAACTGAGTACGACGGGCAAGGCCACGCAGGCGATGATCGGCGTGCAGGTGCCGTCTCAGGACAACGCGAACGGTGCGACGGTCGTCGAGGTCACCGAAGGCGGGCCTGCGGCAGGAGCCGGGATCCCGACGGGTGCCGTCATCACCAAGGTCGACGATCGCGTCATCACCAGCGGGGATGCATTGATCGCAGCCGTGCGCTCGCACGCACCGGGAGACTCGGTGAAGATCACCTACACCGAGGGCGCCAGCGAGAAGACCGTGGACGTGACGCTCGGAACGGCAGAGCCGCAGACGGCAGCGGTGCAGGCGCCGTCCGAGTCGCAATCGCCTCTGCAGATCCCCGGCTTCCCCGGTGGTCGATGATGCCGATCGACACCGAACGTCTGGCAACCGTGGCAACGATTTACGCACAGCGTGAATCGGGAGCGGGCTCTACTACTACGGTTATCGGTATGGAACACGAGGCACCTCTGGCCGGGCGGGCGTTGGTCGTGATCGTCGACGATCGGACCGCACACAGCAACGAGAAGGATTCGACGGGTCCGTTGGTAACGGAGCTGCTCACCGAGGCGGGCTTCCTGGTCGACGGGGTGGTCGCGGTGACGTCGGACGAGGTCGACGTTCGGAACGCGCTGAATACTGCGGTGATCGGCGGTGTCGATCTGGTGGTGTCCATCGGCGGGACCGGTGTTTCGCCCCGCGACGTGACTCCCGACGTCACGGCCGAGGTGCTGGATCGCGAGATTCCGGGCATCAGCGAGGCGCTGCGGTCCTCGGGTCTCGCGGCCGGTTCACTCGACGCCGGCCTCTCGCGTGGTCTCGTGGGGGTATCGGGAAGCACTCTGGTGGTCAATCTGGCGTCCTCGCGAGCGGCTATCCGCGACGGTATGGCGACGTTGACTCCGCTGGCCGCTCAGGTCATCACCGAGCTGTCCGGATTGGACGCTTGAGCATCGCCGATGCCTGAGGACGAGAAGCCCGCGACAAACAGGGCAGAGCAGGACAAGACAGAGCAGGACGCTGAGAGCCGGGCCCGTGCGCAACGGGCCCGGCTCGCTCGTGTTTTCGGCGACGTTCTTCCGGAACAGACGGCCGACGATCGGAGTGAGTCGACGTCCAGGACGTCGGCCGATTGGTTCGAACGCGAGCGTCCACCCCACCACTTCTGATGTGATCCACAACACATTTTTATGTGTGAATCACAGTCCTGTTAGTAGTTCGTTTACGCGCCGTTAGCGTCCGCTCATGTCCGATACGCACTGCTGGACTTCCAATCAGCGCGATTCGAAACCTAGTGCTCGATCGTCAGTCTCGGTGCGGGCGCCGTGTTACTCGAGCGTCTTCCCATATCAGCGCGTGTTTACGCCGCAGTGAGGTTTGTAACGGATCGACAACGGCGGCGATGGGTGTGACCGGGGTTACTGTCCGGTATGGTGTGAAAACGGTTCACATGCACGAAACACATCACGATTCGGGCATGTACGACGGGCAATCGTAGGGATTGTCACGATCCGGCAACTCCTCTAATGTTCCCCTCAGCTTCTGGCAGACCGGGTGCGAGCAACACGCTCCGGACGCGGCTGGCAGAACTGATATACGAACCTGATCCAAGGATCTAGTTCTGCTCGGGGATTCTCGGCATTGCTGCCGTCATGACCCGAGGGTGAAAGCCACAAGCTTCCCGTGCGAACGCGCTGGGACTGAACATGATGAGGAAGTAAATGACGGAGATCCAGAAGTCGCGGCGTAGCCGGGGACTCAAGTCCATGAGCGCTGTGGCAGTCGCCGGCGCTTCGGTTGTCGGCCTGGTACTCGGTACCGGAACCGCATCCGCTGCAGTCGACAGCACCAACTCGGTCGTGGATGCCAACGGCAACCTCATCACCGTGACGCTGTCCGACACCTTCATCAACAGTGTCCCGCCGCTCGACGGCAACCCGCTCACCCGTGAGTGGTTCGCCAACGGCGTTGCAGGCTGGGAAGTTACCGGACCTGACGCCGACGACTTCGAGGGAACGGTCGCTGTCGGATACCAGGTCGGTTACCCGGCCAGCCTCGGTGGCGAAATCACGTTCAACTACTCGACTCCTTCGCTCGACCTGACCCTCAACGGTGACGGCGTCGAAGCTGGAATCGGCGACATCCTCCCGCAGGCAGGCTTCTCTGCTTCGATCGCTCCGGGACCCGGCATTGTCGACGCCACCGCAGCATCGGGCGCCATCCAGGGTGTGGAGGAAGCTGACGCGGAAGGCGCTTCGGGCACCATCCAGATTGCCAACGCACATGGCACCGCAACCGGCATCCTCGGCAACGTCCGCGTTCGCCCGTACGTCTCGGTCACCAGCTCCACCGGTGACGTTGCCGTCACCTACGGCGTCCCGTGGACCTTCAACTGATCTCGGTCGGTTGATCTACTGCTTCACCCAGCGTTGACTCGCTGACCTTCTGATCGGGCCCGTCCGGAGTTTTCCGGCCGGGCCCGATCTGCGTTTGCTCCCTTGTGAATACGATGACGTGCGGCAGGTGCGGTGTGCCTGCTCGGCACGGGAAATGGCTGATACTCGATGCGTTCCACATTGATCTCCGCGGTCGCTGTCACCGCGATGATCGCCTTGGTCGGATGTAGTAGTGACAGCGGTGAATCCGCCTCTGCCGTAAACGCTGATGCGTGCACCCAGTTCGCGGGCGCCCACGACGAGTTGACCGAGTTGACCAAAGCCGGACCGGTGGGAGGTGACGTCGATGCATGGACCGCTGAGAAGGATGCATCGATCGCCAAGCTGGGGCCGATCGGCGAGCAAGCAACGGGCACTGTGCAAACAGGCATCCAGACTCTTGTTCAAGCGCTCCCCGCCGATTCTCTGGAATTGACCGAGGTCGACAGCGAGTCCGGCCAAGCTTTCGTCGATAACTCCGCAGCGGTTGCTGCCTCGTGTGAAAGCGATGGAGCCGCAATCACTTTGGCGGAGTTCCCGCTCCAGTCGTTCAACTGACTGAACCGGTTTCGTAGCGCACCTATTGACCCTTCTTTAGGGTAATGTAAGCGCATCTCAATGTAGAGGTAACTACAGTCGGCCGGGCAAGAATGTGGCGGCCGTGTCGAATGCCGGATCCTAATGTCCGGGATGAGGAGTGTTTTGAAAATGCATTTCAGTGCGCGCTCACGCGCGGTGGCCGTCGTATCCACTGGAGTCTTGGCGTCCGTGCTGGGATCTGGGGTAGCGCAGGCGGACGTCAACCGAGTCGATTCATTCGTAGACGGCAGCGGAGCCACCGTCGAGGTCACTCAGTCCGACACGTACATCAATGGTGTAGTGCCGCTCGACGGCAGCCCGCTGACGCGCGAGTGGTTCCACAACGGACGAATCTCTGTCGCGGCTCTCGGCGCCGGGGCCGATGACTTCTCCGGAACCGTGAGTGTGGGATACCAATTCGCCTACCCGATGAGTATCGGTGGCGAGATCACGGTGTCGTTCAATACCCCAACCGCGACGGCCACGATCACACAGAAGACGACCACAACCGAGCCGACGGACCCAACCGAGCCGACGGACCCAGAGGACACGACGGATCCAGAAGACACAACGGATCCAGAAGACACAACGGAACCGGGTGACGAGGGCGTCGAGGTCACTGCAGAGGAGCCTGCTGGGCCGACTACGACCACAACAACGACCGCCGAGGGTGAGCTTGTCGTTACCGCGCCTCAGGCCGGCGGACAGCTCAATATCGCTCCCGGGCCCGGTACCCAGGAGGTCGAGATCGCGTCGGCAGATGTCGCGGGATCGCTCAGCGAACTTCAGTTCGCGGGTATTCATGGAACGGCAACCGGCGTCCTGGGCAACCTCACTGTGCGTCCGTTCGTAAGGGTGACATCGGACAGCGGAAGTTACGTCGTGTCCTACGGCGATCCGCAGATCCTCGGCTGATTCATCGACTAGTTCGGTCATGAATTCGTGGCAAGGTCGCTGATTTAGACCATGGAAAAGGCCCGTAGATTCCGAATTGTTTCGGAACTACGGGCCTTCTCGGTTTCGGATCAGGATTTGCTGTGCGCCCCACCGCTCGGCTCGTCGGTGTCGCCGATGGCTTCGCCGCTACCGCCGGTGGTGTCCGCGGGAGTGGAGAGCTTACGGCCGACGTCGGTGCCGCCCGCGAGGATGTCGCGAATCTGGACGAGGACGTCGACGTCGCTCAGTTCCTTCTCCGGCTGACTGACGAACCGCTTCTTGGCCGTGTTGACCGGCAGGATGAGGACGAAGTAGACGACGGCCGCGATGATCACGAAGTTGATGACTGCGGTCACCACTGCACCGACGTTGATGAAAGTCTCGGCGCTGGAGGTGATTTGGAAGCCCCAGCCGTACTCGTTGGAGCCGCCGATGGCGGAAACGAGGGGGTTGACGATGTTGGTGGTGAATGCGGTGACGATCGCGGTGAACGCTGCGCCGACGACAACCGCGACGGCGAGGTCCACGACGTTTCCTCGGAGCAGGAAGTCCTTGAATCCCTTGAGCATGAGCCCTCCTCATTTTCGATCGGACGTGCGCGTTGTGTACTGAGGCAAGACGTTAGTCGACCGAGAAGCGGATCTGTCGGACGTCGGAAGTGATTGAATGTGCGCGTATGTGAGGGTTACACACAAAAATCATTCGAAGTTGTTAATGACTACGGGCTTTTCATCCCGTATCCTTCCCCAGGAATGAGTCTCGGTGATGTAAGTCGAGGCGGTCGGATTCGGCAGGAGTGGAGCCTGCGAAACGACTCGATGTGTTGCTTCAACGAGGGGAATTATGAACAAGTCTCGTTTCACGGCGCTGCGCCGAATCGGCCGAATTGCGGCGCTCGGTGCAGCCGCATCGATGGCCGTCGGGCTGATGTCCACCGGGGTGGCCAATGCCGAAACCTTCGTGCCCCTCCCCAACGGTGAGAAGGTGGCAGGGCCCTACAAGATCGCCCACTTCGACGAGTCCGCGAAGGTCGCTCCGCAGATCGCCTTCAACGGGCTGAACCGGAACGCGTGGGCCACCGGCACTGCGCTGTCCGAGGTTCCCGAGGGTGCCACCGGCACGCTCAAAACCGGGTACCTCGTCGGCTGCCAGCTGGACATGGAAGACCTCAACCTCGGGTTCGACCTCGGTGCAGGCATCGAAGGTGGCAACACCAACATCATCACGCTGTTCCCGATTCCGTTCCTCATCGGCGGCGAAGGTGAAACCACCAACAAGATCGAGGGCGGCTTCTCGTTCGATGTTCCGCTGAAGGACCGCGAAGTCGCTGCAGTCGAGATCGCATCGAAGGACGTCAAGGGCGGCACGACGGCAGTCCAGTACCAGGACGTCGCAATCTCCGTGCAGAACTGCGGTGGGTACGCCCAGGCCCGCTCGTACACCACGCTCGAGCTGACCGGCGATTACCGCTACAAGGGCACGCTCTACGGCCAGCCGTTCAGCCTCGGCTGACGCTCGAACGACTTCGCAGAACTTACGAGGGGAACAGACCAACGTGAAGAACAACAAGAGCGCAGCCGCACGCATCGCGGCCCTGGGTGCAGTAGGAGCCGTCGCACTCGGCTTCTGGTCGGCCGGTGCAGCCAACGCAGACACCTTCGTGCCGCTCGCGGACAACGAGATCTCGAAGACGCTCATCGACGGAACCGTCGTGACCATCAAGGGATTCGGCCAGAGCGGCCTCATCTCGCCCTCCATGGGCGCAACCCCGACCCAGCGCAACGTGTGGGTCACGGGCAACTACACCGTCGAAACCTCCAACCCCGGTGGCGGTTCCATCGAACCAGGCTTCCTCGTCGGATGCCAGGTGGACTTCGCGGCCGGCATCAGCGGCGGCGTCGAAGGATCCTTCGGCCAGGGCAACACCATCAGCCTGCCCCCGGGCACGCTGGATCTGGAGATCACCCGTACGCAGCCGAACACCTACGACATCGGCGCAGGCGTCAACCTGGACCTGGCTCCCGGTCAGCTCAACGACATCAAACTGGTCGCCGACGAGACCAGCGCCAAGATCGACGGCGTCACCGTTGCCACGGACACGTCCAACAGCTTCGACTTCTCCGGCAACGGTGGCGGCTACACGTACGCCGACGAGACTCTGAGTGTCTCGGGCTGCGCAGGATTCGCCGAGGCGCGTTCCTACGTCAACGTCACCATCGACAACGACGCGGTCACGTCCACGGTGACACTGTGGGGACAGCCTTTCAGTATCGGCTGACCTGTCGCTTTTCTCGCCTCTGCCGGTGACGCACACTCGAGCGTCTCCGGCAGAGGCGTATCTACCGCCTGGTAAGAAAAGTGATTGTGATTTTTAACAGAGTTAGTATGCGGTGACCTCGCACGATAGGATCCCCGTTATGGGTCGTCACAGAGCAGGGGATGCTGCACCGTCACGTGACTGGATCGACGCTCAGATCGGCAAGCGGCACCGCCTGTCGCTGTTCCACGATCCGGGCATCGCGCAGGACGATCGGTCCGCGCTGCTCTGGCTCTTCCCGACGCGTGCCGACGTGGGGGATTACGCCCACCGCGACGAGGCGTACCGGAATCTCGGTACCTCTGCGGCCCTCAATGTCATGCGAAACGTCTTCGCCGACTTCGACTCCTACGTGCTTCACCTCTCGGACCAGCGCATCGTGGAGCACCGGCCCATGCGCGCCGACGATACGTTGCACAGTGACGTCTTCATCGAGACGTACGAGGCCTCCGACGGCGCCGACGTGTACGGGGTCCGCGTCGTCTTCACCGATACGATCGGCGCTCTCGTGTTCACCGATCACGCCACGTTCGTCGGCAAGTTGGAGCCGCAGCAGGCTCCGATTCACGACGAAGAAGTGAAGCCTCCCGCGAAGTCCGATCCGGGGCTTGCCGCCAGCAGCTGATCGCCTCACCTCAAGGTGACCGCAAGCGAGCTGGTCAACGACGCGCCGGCAACAGTGGTTGCGTCCTCCGCCGACATGGCGATCAGCACCACACGGTCACTGCCGCGCTGTTGTGGGGTGTCGGCCGATACGAGAACGACTACGGCCTCCCTCGCCAGAATGCGGGGCGACTTGTCGTCGCCACCGTCGCCGCCGGTCAGAACGTCGACGACATCTCCGGATCGGAGTAATTCGGTCACGCCGGGATCGCCCAGACGAACCGGAACCACTCGTGCGTCCGCCGACTCGGTGATGGCCTCGGCCAGGCGCGACGACAACAAGCGCACATCTGTCAACGGCTCACCGGCACGGATCGGGCCGGCGAGTGTGCGGGCCGACGCGTCGTCGACATCGGTGATCGCACCGTCCGGCACGGACGACGGTGCGTACTCACGAAGTTCCACGTCGTCGACCGTCAACTGGACTCCTGGCGTCAGATCCCGCGCGGCGACGACCACGACGACATGATCGTCGGCCGCCGCGTCGCGCGCGAACAGAGCCACAGCGCAGGCGGCGAGAACGCCCGCCGCAATGCGGCGGAGCAGAACAGCGTGCATCCAGGTCGGCCGAGCCGACAGGCGATCGAGCAGGGTGGCGTCGAGACGAGAGGACGCAGAGAGTTTCGACGGGTGCCGGCCGGAGGACCGGCGGCGATCACGGGAAGGCGGCATGTCGGTCACGCTAGCGACCGCGGAGTCCTACACCGACGAAAACAGGCCCCGGCTGTGGATGAAGCCGGAGCCTGTGGACAACTGGAAAAACTAGGAGCTGGCAGCAGCCTTCGACGGCGTGCTCGACGTGGTCGTGCTGGAGTTGGAGGACGAGGAATCGCTGGTAGACGACGTCTTGGTCTCCGTCTTGGTCGACGAGTCGCTCTTGGACTCGCCTGCGCTCTCGCTCACCGAGCTGGATCCGCCCCGGCTGTCGGTTCGGTAGAATCCGCTGCCCTTGAACACGATGCCGACAGAGTTGAACAGTTTGCGCAGCTTGCCCGAGCAGGCCGGGCACACCGTCAGGGAGTCGTCACTGAAGGACTGCACGATGTCGAATCGGTTGTCGCATTCGGTGCAGGCGTACGAATATGTGGGCATCGATGATCCTCCGCGCTGGTCCACTCCATCGGTGAAAGAGAGAGCATTGGCACTCTACAGTCATGACTGCCAACGAAGCCATTCGGCCGACTATTCCCCAGTGAGTTCCACCAGGCCTCCGTCCGGTGTCAGCGCGTGCGTCGAGCGACGATCGTGCGGTTCCTCGGGCAACTTCTCCACCAGTTCCCCGTCGCGCACGATCGCGACGATCGGAACGCCTGGTTCGACGAAGTCCAGCGTCCTGTCGTAGAAACCGGCACCTCGGCCCAGCCGAACGCCCCGGAAATCGACGGCGAGAGCGGGCACGAACACCAACGAACACCGCGTCACGGACTCCGGGTTCAACACCGGACCGCTCGGTTCGAGCAATCCGTAGGGAGCCGCCCGAAGGCTGCCCCGACCTGTGTATTCTGCCCAGTGCAACGGCCCCGGTTCCCTCGCGACCGGGACCAGAACCTGGGGGGTTCGATGTAGAAGTTCGTCGAGCAGATCGAGTGAGCCCGGTTCACTCCCGACCGGCACGTACGCAGCCACGGCACTCGCTCCCCGCGCCGAATCAGCCGCGGCATGACAGAGTTTCCTGGATTCCTCGGCGTGAACTTCGGCGCTGAGAGCGCGACGAGAATTCAAGACATGACGTCGCCACGCGTCCTTGGACACAGGCGTCGGGAATTCACCATTCGTCATAAGTTTTCAGCTTAAGCACCAACGGGAAACAGCCATCACACGCGGAGCGAATCCGTAGCGAGCATGGATAGGGTAGGCAATATGACAGACGCGTCGACAGGTCCGGTACGGCATTTCAGAACGGCGATCGTTCCCGCCGCAGGAATGGGAACCCGATTCCTTCCCGCCACCAAAACGGTCCCGAAGGAATTGCTGCCCGTCGTCGATACGCCAGGAATCGAGCTGGTCGCCGGCGAGGCTGCCGACTCCGGCGCGCAGCGTCTGGTGATCGTGACATCGCCGGGTAAGGACGGCGTCGTCGCACACTTCGTCGAGGACCTCGTCCTGGAAACGAAGCTCGAAGCCAGCGGCAAGCTCAAGATGCTCGAGAAGGTTCGTGTGGCACCCGCGCTTCTCGACGTCCAGTCGGTCGTGCAGCAGGAGCCGCTCGGACTCGGCCACGCTGTCGCGTGCGCCGAGGAAGTGCTCGACGACGACGAGAGCGCCGTCGCAGTGCTGCTTCCCGACGACCTGGTGCTTCCTCGTGGCGTTCTCGACGTCATGTCGCGCGTCCGCGCCAAGCGCGGCGGCTCGGTGCTGTGCGCATTCGAGGTTCCTGAAGAGAACGTTTCCGCGTACGGCGTCTTCGAGGTCGAGAAGGTTCCCGACGCCGTCAACCCGAACGTGCTCAAGGTCACCGGCATGGTGGAGAAGCCCAACCGAGAAGACGCGCCGTCGCTGTTCGCCGCGGCGGGCCGCTACCTGCTGGACCGCGCGATCTTCGACGCACTCCGACGCATCGAGCCCGGTGCGGGCGGCGAACTTCAGCTGACCGACGCCATCGCCCTCCTCATCGAAGAAGGACACCCGGTCCACGTCGTCGTCCACCGCGGACCCCGACACGACCTCGGAAATCCCGGAGGATACCTCCGCGCTGCGGTTGACTTTGCTCTCGAACGTGATGATTACGGTCCGGCGTTGCGTGAGTGGCTGACCGAGCGTCTGAGTGACGACTGGGCGCCGCAGCTCACGAAGTACGAGTAGGCCCGCGAAGTGTGAAAATCGGAGGAAGGGCCAGATGCGCTCGGTTGAGGATCAGCAGACCCGAGTGACTGCTGCGGCAGTTGCACCGCGGCCTGTTCGGGTCGCGATCTCGGAAGCGCAGGGCCTGCTCTGCGCGGAGGAAGTCGTCACCGAGCGCCCCCTGCCCGGCTTCGACCAGGCGGCCATCGACGGATACGCCGTCCGCAGCGTCGACGTCGCGCAGGCAGGCACGGACCTCCGCAACGAGGACGACGAGCGGATCGAACTCACCCTGCCCGTCGTGGGTGAGGTGAGCGCAGGTTCGCGTCAACCGATCCGATTGCAGCCACGGCAGGCCGTCCGCGTCGACACCGGCGCACCGTTGCCGACGCTCGCCGACGCGGTGCTACCGCTCGACCGCACCGACGGTGGGCACGCACGGGTGAAGGTGTATCGCCCGGTGCGTTCGGGTGACTACGTCCGCAAGATCGGCGACGACGTGCAACCCGGCGACGTCGCCGTCCGCTCCGGAACCATCATCGGCGCTGCCCAGGTCGGCCTGCTCGCCGCCGTCGGGCGCGACAAGGTGCTGGTCCATCCGCGCCCCAGGCTGTCCGTGATCTCGGTGGGCGGCGAACTCGTCGACACCGACCGGACGCCGGGGCCGGGGCAGGTCTACGACGTCAACTCTTATTCACTGGCCGCCGCGGCCCGAGACGCGGGTGCCGACGTCAACCGCGTCGGCATCGTCAGCACCGACCCGAAGCGACTGCGAGAAGTGGTCGAAGGTCAGTTGATCCGCTCGGAGATCGTCGTCATCGCCGGCGCGGTTGGTGGCGGTGCATCGGACTCGGTACGCGAAGCACTCTCGGACCTGGGCGATCTCGAAGTCGAACGTGTCGCCATGCACCCCGGATCGGTTCAGGGCTTCGGCCAGCTCGGACGGGACGAGGTCCCGACCTTCCTGCTGCCCGCGAACCCCGTCAGCGCGCTGGTGGTCTTCGAGGTGATGGTCCGGCCGCTCATTCGTATTGCGCTCGGACGCAGACAGCCGATGCGCCGTACCGTCACCGCACGCACCGTCGCCCCCATCACGTCCATCGAGGATCGCAAGGGATTCCTGCGCGGCCAGCTGATGCGCGACGAGGAAACCGGTGAATACCTCGTCCAGGCACTCGGGGGAGCGCCGGGAGCGTCGTCTCACCTTCTGGCGACCCTCGCCGAGGCCAACTGTCTGGTCGTCATCGACCCCGACGTCACCGAAATCCGCACCGGCGAAGAGGTCGACGTGTCCTTCCTGGCGCAGAGGGGATAGAGCTCCAGGTGAGTGGAAATGCGTCCTGGGGGACGCATTTCCACTCACATACGCAGGGCGCCTAATATCGAAAAATGTCACGCACGTGGTCGAGCCACCCTGGGTGGCCGGCGAAGTTGGGTCCTCTGACGGTGTCGGCCGGAACGGTGACGCTCCGCCCGGTGCGGCTGCGTGACGGTGCATCCTGGAGTCGGACGAGGATTGCCGACCGTGCACACCTCGAGCCGTGGGAGCCCACGGGTGAAGGCGCATGGGTTGCGCGCCACCACATCTCCGCCTGGCCAGGCCTCGTGTCCGGTCTGAAGTCGGAGGCCCGCAAGGGCCACATGCTGCCGATGGCGATCGAGCTGAACGGCGATTTCTGCGGTCAGCTCACCGTCGGCAACATCGTCCGCGGGGCGCTCCGATCGGCGTGGATCGGATACTGGGTCGCCAAGGAAGTCAACGGCCACGGCGTCGCGACGGCGGCGTTGGCGCTGGGCCTGGACCACTGCTTCGGCCCCGTCGGCCTGCACCGAGTCGAAGCGACGGTGCGGCCGGAGAACCACGCGAGCCAGGCCGTGCTACGCAACGTCGGGTTCCGCGAAGAGGGCTTGCTGAAGAACTACCTCGATGTCGACGGACGGTGGCGCGACCACGTTCTGGTGGCCATGACGTCCACCGAGGTACAGGGGACGGTCGCGGATCGATTGGTCCGGGCAGGCCGAGCTGCCTGGGCGTGAGCATCTCCGCTGACGGCTCGAGACTCCTGTGACTAAAGTGACGTGTGTGTAATTCGGGTCGGCGCGTCTCCGCGGTAAGGGCACCTCTTCCGCATAGCCTGATCCAGTCACCGATGTAACCGGATCTGCCTCGGAAGGAGAACGCGCGCGATGCCCAACTCGATCATCTGGATCGGTCTGGTCGCCATCTGGGTGTTCGTTCTGCTCCCGATGATGACGAGCAAGCGTCCTCGGATCATGCAGACATCCGACGTCGCCTTGGCCACCCGCGTACTCCATCGCGGCGGCACCAAGCGGACGGCACGCGGACCGGCAACCGGCCACGCCAGCGACCCGGACTGGCGGCCCGAACACGACGAGCGCGTATCCGCTCCGGCAAGCGTCGTCTTCGGGCGGCGCACCGAGCACACCGACCCATCCGGTCGCGAACACCCGAACACCCAGGCGGAGGACCGTATGGACACTCACGCAGATCCCGACATGGACGACACGGACGTCGCCGACGAGCGGGACTACGTTCCCAACCGCCGGGGGCGCGGCGGATTCGATCCCGAGGCCGACGCCATCGCGCGCGCCGCTCGGTACTCGTTCCGTCAGCGCGCAGTGCTCGGGTTGGTCTTCGCGGCCATCACCACCGGCGCGCTAGCCGTGATCCTCACGCCGATGCTGTGGTGGGCGTGCGGTCTGGCAGTGCTGTCGTTGGTCGGGTACCTCTACTACCTCCGCCGTCAGGTGCAGATCGAGCAGGAAATCCGTCGCCGACGCATGACTCGCATGGGCCGCTCCAGGCTCGGTGTGGAGTCTCGTACGGACGACGAGCTCAAACTGGTACCGCAGCGTCTGAAGCGACCGGGTGCCGTCGTCCTCGAAATCGACGATGAGGACCCGGAATTCGACCATCTGGACCACTACGACGAGCCGTTCCAGCAGCAAGGTTCGATGGACGACGACATCCGACGCGCCTCGGGAGCATGACGCCTACGCGCCTTTGATATGGTTGCTCAGCGGTTCGCAAGGATCGCAAAAAGGGGCTGTGGCGCAGTTGGTAGCGCGTCTCGTTCGCATCGAGAAGGTCAGGGGTTCGATTCCCCTCAGCTCCACCAAAGATTCAGCTCCACCGAAAATTCAGCTCCACCAGAGATGGTCGTACATACAAGATGAGGCTCCGCCCCGGTGTTCGGGGCGG
>NZ_JMEX01000008.1:1475397-1517491 GCF_000760735.1 Rhodococcoides fascians A44A
GTGGAGAGAAGGCTGGAGATGAATGCTGCGAGATCCATGCGGTGAGCTCCTTGTACTGAAGGGGTGGTGTTCGCGAACGTCGGCACTCTCACCGACAAGGAGTATTGATACAGGATTCAATTCGGGTACGTCCACGGTTACGGAAGAAATTAATCCATCGCAGTCTGTTTTTGAGAGGTATCACAAGCGGATGGTCTCGGCGGCGCCATCCGATCGTGATGAATTACTGGTCCATGGGCCGAGTCCGTCGTGATGGCGGGGAGATCGAACCGGTAGGCTTTGGCCGGAAAATGTTTCAATCAGTATCGATGGTCGACGTCTACTGGGGAAGCGTCACCCCGGTCGCGGGCTCGTTCGCCGCGACCCCGAGGTAGTGGAGTGGTGTATGGCTTTCGAGATCGTCGACCTCGAAGAAACCTGGGTTGCCGGTCTTCCGGTCCGCAGCCCCAAGCGTGCGCTGGGGCGGTTGAACGACCCTGCTCTCGATCAGGCGTGGTCTTCCGTTCTGAAGCAGGACATTGGCGGCCCACTTGCCTCCGTTTACACGGATTTCGCTCCGGGCATCGGTTCGTACAACACTCAGATCGTCGGTTACCGGTGTTCGACTCTCGCTGAGGTCACGCGTGGGCATCTGGTCGCGCGTATTCCGGCCGCCAAGTACGCAAAATTCTCGTCCGTCGGTCATTTCCCCGACGTGATGGTCCGGTTGTGGCAGCAGATCGAGCACGCGGAAGAGCAGCACGAGATCACGCGGACGTTCACCGCCGATTACGAGTGTTATCCGCACGCCTACAAGATCGACCTCTATCTGTCGATCGAGCTGTCGGGTGCTCGGGCGTGAGTCATCGAGTGACCGCACGTAGCGCGGAGTTGTTCGGCGGCCTCGTGGCGCCCAGGATCACTCCGGGCGCCGAGGCCAGCACCAGTGAACTGTTCCGATTTCTGCGCGAACGAATTCGCGATCAGCACCTGGAGCCCGTCGACATCAGCACCGTCTACGTCCCGGACGCGGCCGGTGATTACAACGCCGTGGTCGCGACACCGTTCGATTCTCCGTCGGACGTTCCCGTGGGTGATGTCTTCGTGTCCGTACCCAGTGGGGTGTATGCGGTATTCGTCCCCGATGGGGTAATTCAGGACCCGGTCGAGGACGTGTGGGCCCAGGTCGAAGACGCAGCAGCAAATGGCGAGCTATTTCGTGCGTACAAAGAAGACATCGAAGTCGTTACAAAAACCGGCGAAGTGGAACTTTATATTTCGATAGTTATCTGATTCGTCCAAGGCGTCACTTATTCGTCACTCGTGGATCACAATAGTGATACATGTGAGGTTAGTATTGTCCTGCGCAACCGGACTGTCGGGTGGGTCGGCGAATTCGAGAAGACGGGTTCGGAGCATTCCTCGAGCGGTCTCAGTAGGGCGGCGTCGGTGTCATGAGTAGGCAACTGAGCAGGGGTGAGTAGTTCATGGTTAGGCAACTGAGGGCAGAAGCCACGCGTGCAGCCGCATTGCGTGCAGCCGCAGATCTCTTTCTCGAGGTCGGTCACGCAAATGCCACACTGAGTCAGGTGTCGGCGAAGTCCGGAGTGACCAAAGGCGCTCTGTATTTCCATTTCGCGTCCAAGGAAGAGCTCGCGCGCGCCATCGTCGACGAGGGCCATGAGCGCGTATCCACCGCCTGTGCAGGCCTCGTTGATTCGCGATCGCCCGCCCTCGAGTCGGTCATCGGTATCTCCTACTCTGTCCTCGAACTTGCCGCGTCGGATCCGTTGGTCCGTGTGATGTACCGCCTGCAGATGGAGATCGACGGCTCGGAGACGGCTCGCGGCAGCGTGTTCGGCACCTGGGGCAACATCTTCGAGCACCTCTTCGACCGAGCGATCGAGCACGGTGACGTGGCCGATCATCTGGATTCGTCCAACGCTGCGCTTCTCGTGTGCGAGATGCTGGCCGGCGTGTTGATGGTGTCCGAGGCTCAGTCGACGCTGGAAACCGCTCCGTCGCGGATGGAGAAGGTGTGGAACACCGTTCTGCCGTCCCTGGTACCGCCGAACAAGCTCGGATACTTCCGCGAATTCGCGGCTCGCAGCCTGTCCAGTTTCGTTCCCGCTTCCGAGTTGGTGAACGAGTCCGTCCACGTCTGACACCTGCTTGCGGAGTCTCGGAACCAGGCGGACACTGTGTGACATGAACCACACAGCATTGACCGAGCATCGAATGTCCGACGCCGAGCTCCGCAAAGCAATCAAGACGCTGCAGAGCAGGGCCGACGACGCCCGCCACCGCGGAGACGAGGACGATGCAACGCGCATCGAGTCGACCGTTGCCGATTACCGTGAGGAAATGTCGAAGCGCCTCTAACCGAATCGTTCGGTTCTGATGCGCGGCGGTAGGTGGCCGTCCTGCACCAGGAGGTCCGCTGCCGCTTCGACGAATCCCGTCGGTCCACACACGAAGCACGACGGCGCGAACTCGGCGGGCCATCCGTCGACGACGAGATCGTCCGACGTGAGTCGGCCGACGCGGCCTCGGTAGCCCTCGGGAGCTTCCCTGGTGAAGCGGTATGCGACGTCGATTCCGCCGGGCATCGCGCGAAGTTCGGAGGCGTACAGGATCTCCGCGGGTGTCCGGACCGAGTAGATGAGGCGAAAGGGGGTCTTGCGTTCGGCCGTCCTGCGCGCGCGGAGCATCGACATCAGAGGAACGACGCCGGAGCCACCTGCCAGGAGCAGCACCGGGGCAGGGTCGGATTCGTTCCAGACGAACCATCCGCCGATCGGGCCGCGCATTTCGACCTGCTCGCCGACCTCGAGGACTCCGGTGAGGTACGGCGACACCTCGCCGTCGTCGACGGTCTGCACGGTGAGCGCGACGGCCGTGCCGTCCGTAGGAGTTGCTATCGAGTAACTACGCTGCGCCGAGTAACCGTCCTCCGCGGTGAGGCGCACGTCGACGTGCTGCCCCGGCATGTGGCCCGGCCAGTCCGGAATGTCGAAGACGAGGGTCTCGGCGCTCGAGGTTTCCCTGATCTTCGCGACGAGTGTTGCAACCAGCCAGTTCAATCTCCCTGATACCTCTGCTCCTGCCACGGATCGCCGTAGTCGTGATATCCGTTGCGTTCCCAGAATCCGGGCTCGTCGCGCATGAGCAAGGTCAGCTTCTCGATCCACTTGGCCGATTTCCAGAAGTACAGGCCCGGAACCAGCAGGCGGGCCGGCCCACCGTGCTCGGGGTGCAACGGCTTTCCGTCGTAATCGTATACGAGCCAAGCTTTTCCGTTACGCAGTTCACCGAGCGGGAGGTTGGTGGTGTACCCGTCGCGCCCATGAGCCATCACGTGGGTTGCGGTGGTCTCGATTCCGTCCAGCACCGTGTCGAGTGACACCCCGCGCCACCGAGTGTCCAACTTGGACCACTTGGTGACGCAGTGGATGTCCACCGTCGGCTTCTCTGCGGGCAGAGCGCGCATCTCGTTCCACGTCCAACGGTGCTTCTCGCCGCGCTCGGTGACGACCGTGAACTCCCAGCCCTCGGTACGAACGCGAGGTGTCGGCCCGGCGGACAGAACCGGGAAATCGTCGGTTCGGTACTGGCCGGGCGGGATACGGGACGAGTCGCCTCTGTTCTTGCCGACGAATCCCCTCGACACTATTGCCATCGGCCCAGTCTCCTCCGTCGACACCACCAGCGACAACCGGACAGGCGCGTAGGGTGCGAAGGACACATTCTTCGACTTCGTGGGGGACGAGACACACGATGACCATCAAGGATCTGCGAGGAAAGAAGACGCTCGTCACGGGGGCGGGCAGCGGGATCGGGCGTGCCACGGCCATCGCCGCGTCCAGAGCAGGCGCGAAGCTGTATCTCACCGACATCAACGAAGTGGGATTGAAGGAGACCGTCGCGGCGGTCGGCTCGTCGGTCGAGATGCACGCGGCCTTCGACGTCTCGGACTACGAGGCAGTGACGTCGTTCGCGTCCACGGTGCACGAGTCCGTCGACAGCCTCGACATCGTCATGAACGTCGCAGGGATCTCGGCGTGGGGAACGGTGGAGAACCTCGAGCACCGGCACTGGAAGTCGATGATCGACGTCAACCTCATGGGACCGATCCACGTCATGGAGAACTTTCTTCCCCCGATGGTCAAGGCAGGTCGCGGAGGTCACCTCGTCAACGTCTCGTCCGCGGCGGGCCTCATTCCATTGCCGTGGCACGCCGCCTACAGCGCCAGCAAATACGGTCTGCGCGGTGCGTCGGAAGTCCTGCGCTACGACCTCAAGCGGCACGGCATCGGCGTCAGCCTCGTCGTACCGGGTGGGGTCAAGACCGGACTGGTGAACACCGTGGAGATCGCAGGCGTCGACCGCGACGATCCGCGCGTGCAGAAGCTGCAGCATCGCTTCGAGAAACGAGCTGTCGAACCCGACGTGGTGGCCGACGCGATCATCACGGGAATCGTCAAGAACCGCTATCTTGTCTACTCGTCCAACGACATCCGCTTCGGATACTGGTGGGCTCGAAAGTTCGCGCTGCCCTACGAGTTCGTGCTGCAGAAGGCCAACGACCAGTTCGGGAAATTGCTGAAGAAGTCATAGGTCGACGTCCAGTCGCCGTGCGCCGGGCCCGCTGTCGGCCAACTCGTCGCCCGGATTGGCCAGCGCGCAACTGGAGAGCGACAGGCAGCCGCACCCGATGCAGCCCGTCAGATCGTCCCGAAGCCTGACGAGTTGCTCGATACGACGGTCCAGGTCGGCATGCCAGTGGCCCGAGAGCTTGGCCCAGTCGCGTTTGGTGGGTGTCCGCTCCTCCGGGAGGTCGGCCAACGCGTCGCGAATTCGTGAAAGCGGAATGCCGACCTTCTGCGAGATGCGAATGAACGCAACGCGCCGCAGAGTGTCGCGGTGGTAGCGCCGTTGATTCCCCGACGTACGTCGGCTGGTGATGAGTCCCTGCTTCTCGTAGAAGTGCAAGGCCGACACCGCAACTCCGCTGCGTTCGGACAGTTGGCCTGGGCTGAGCTCGCGCACTTTCCAATCGGGCATCGGCATACCTCGACATTACTTGCGCTTACAGAACCTCGTGCACCTTGTCGGCCGGCCTCGCGAGCACGGTGCCCTTGTCCGTCACGACGATCGGGCGTTCGATGAGGATCGGGTGTTCGACCATTGCCGCGATCAGACCGTCCTCGGATGCGTCCTTCAGCCCGAGTTCCTTGTACAGCGCTTCCTTTCGACGGATTGCCTGGGCGGCCGTCAGGCCCGCGTCGTCGAGAAGTTTGCGCAGTCCGTCCTTGGTGGGCGGGGTTTCGAGGTATTTCACGACGGTCGGCTCGATCCCCGCCTCCTGGATGGCTTTCAACACGGTGCGCGAGGTGTTGCATCGGGGATTGTGGTAGATGGTCGCAGTCGAAGTCATGGACATAGATAGTGCCACTGTTTGTGGTCCGAGCCGGTCGGGTAGTCGAGTGCAATGACTGATCGACGAGTAGTGATCGCAGGCGGACACGGCAAGATCGCGCAGCACCTGATTCAGGTTCTCACGGCACAGGGCGACCGAGCGGTGGCGTTGATTCGAAACCCGCACCACGTTGACGCTGTGACGGCGCTGGGCGCACTCCCCGAGGTGGTGGACCTCGAGAATGCATCCGTCGAGGACGTCGCTGCCCTGTTGCACGACGCCGATGCCGTGGTCTTCGCGGCGGGAGCCGGGCCATCCGGTGGCGTAGAGCGTAAGGACACCGTCGACCGCGCGGCGTCGGTGCTGCTGGCCGACGCTGCCGAGAAGGCCGGTGTTGCACGGTTCGTGCAGATCAGCTCGTTCGGAGCGGGTGAGCCGGTTGCGGACGACGCCGAGGACACTTGGAAGGCGTACATCGCGGCCAAGACGGCGGCCGAGGAAGATCTGAAGTCCAGGCAGAAGCTGGACTGGACGATTCTGCGCCCCGGGGGATTGACGGACGACGACCCGTCGGGCCATGTCACGCTGACCGCGCCGCCGCTGGAGCGCGGGACGGTGCCGCGCGCCGATGTCGCGGCCGTCATCGCAGCGTTGATCGACACCCCGGCCACCGCGGGCAAGACCTTGATGTTGACGTCGGGCGATGTCACCGTGGAGGACGCTGTCTCCGCGGTGTGACCGCGTGAGTGCGTGATAGAAAGTCCTGCATGCGCATCCACGTCGACCCGGCGTCCGGGACCCCGTTGTTCGAGCAGGTGAGGTCGGGGATTCTCGATCTGGTGCGGAGCGGTGAACTGGTCGCGGAGACCAAGATTCCGACGGTGCGTGGTCTGGCCGAGGAGTTGTCGATCGCGCCGCACACCGTCGCGAAGGCGTACAAGGAACTCGAGGCGCAGGGCGTCATCTCCGCCCGTGGGCGTCTGGGGACGTTCATCGCGTCGGGCGGGGATCCGACGGAGGACAACGCGGCGCGCGCAGCGCGGAAGTACGTCACCGAGTTGCGCGCCCTCGGGTTGTCCGACGAGAAGATCCGGGGACATGTCGACACAGCACTAAGTTGACGCTTCAACATAACTGTGTCAGGGTAGTCCGGTTCCCATTGCCGTGCCCGAAGGATCTGACATGAACTCGACCATCTTCCGCGACATTGCGACCCTCGTTGCCCGAATCGGCCTGGGCATCGTGTTCATCGCCCACGGGTGGCAGAAACTCAACACCAACGGACTCGACGCGACCAAGGCCGGTTTCGAAGGCATGGGCGTCCCGCTGCCCGCAGCCTCCGCGTACTTCGCAACCTTCGTCGAACTCATCGGCGGTGTCGCGCTGGTGGTGGGCATCTTCACCCCGATCATCGGCATCCTGCTGTTCCTCGACATGCTCGGCGCATTCCTGTTCGTGCACTACGACCTGGGTGTATTCGTGTCCGAGGGCGGCTACGAGCTCGTCCTGGCACTCGGCGTCGGCGCCCTGCTGATCGCCGCGACCGGAGCCGGACGCTTCAGCCTCGACGCAGCCACCGGCGGCCGAACCAGCTTCGCGAAAGCGCGCGCCTGACACGTCGCTCGACCCGGAACCCTGGCACCTACTCGGAAATTCGCCACGCCACCACGGTGATAGTGCTTCACTTCACCTATGGCAACGAATACCGAGCGGTCCCAGGGTTCAGTCGTTTCCGGATCGACACCGCACCCACCGCGCACGGATTACCTGGTGTTCGGCACGACGGCAGCGATCACCGCCGCGATTCTGGTGTGGGGCCTGCTCGCTGCCGACTCGCTCGAATCCACGACGACGTCGATCTTGAGCTGGTTGGTGACCAACATCGGGTGGCTGTTCATCATCGCGGCCTCGGGGTTCGTCGTGTTCTCGATCTACCTCGCAGTCAGCAAGTTCGGCAGGATTCCGCTCGGAAAAGACGGCGAGAAGCCGGAATTCAAGACCGTCAGCTGGATCGCCATGATGTTCAGTGCCGGCATGGGGATCGGGTTGATGTTCTTCGGCGTCGCAGAACCCCTGTCTCACTTCGTTTCTCCGCCCCCGGGATCGGACGGCACCGTCGGGGCGGCGATGGCGACGACGATGTTCCACTGGAGTCTGCACCCGTGGTCCATCTACGCGGTGGTCGGACTCGCCGTGGCCTACGGAACGTATCGACGCGGCCGTAAGCAGCTGATCAGTTCGGCGTTCATCCCGTTGCTGGGGCGCCGTGCGGAGGGCCCCATCGGCAAGGTCATCGACATCCTCGCGATCTTCGCCACCATGTTCGGCACCGCCGCGTCGCTCGGTCTCGGCGCACTCCAGATCGGCTCGGGATTTCAGGTTCTCGGCTGGCTGGGGGAGGCGGGCACCCTGCTGCTCGTCGCGATCGTGGCACTGTTGACGCTCGCCTTCGTCGCCTCGGCAGTCTCGGGCGTCGCGAAAGGCATCCAGTGGTTGTCCAACATCAACATGGTGCTGGCGCTGGTTCTCGCGGTCTTCGTCTTCGTCCTCGGACCGACCGTGTTGATACTCAATCTGATTCCGACGACCATCGGTGACTACGCCAGCCAGCTCGTGCACATGTCGGCTCGGTCCGCAGCGGCAGGCGACGGCGGCGAAACCGCCACCTGGTTGTCGTCGTGGACCATCTTCTACTGGGCATGGTGGGTGTCCTGGACGCCGTTCGTCGGCATGTTCCTCGCACGAATCAGCCGCGGCCGCACCGTCCGCGAGTTCGTCATCGGCGTCATCCTCGTGCCCAGCACGGTGAGCCTGGTCTGGTTCTCCATTTTCGGTGGAGCGGGCATCGCCGAACAACAGAACGGAATCGATCTCGCGGGCCGGGACAGCAGCGAGTCCCAATTGTTCGGCATGCTCGAGAATTTGCCCGTCGCAGGGATTTCGAGTGTCCTGGTCATGGTGCTCGTGGCCATCTTCTTCGTCTCGGGAGCCGACGCCGCATCGATGGTGATGGGCACACTGAGCCAACGCGGTAGTCAGGAACCGAGCAGATGGGTCGTCGTGTTCTGGGGCGTGCTCACCGGCGGCATCGCCGCGCTGATGCTGTGGACCGGCGGCGCCGACGCACTGAACGGGCTCCAGACCATGACCATCATCGCCGCCGCACCGTTCGTGCTCGTGATGATCGGGCTCTGCATCTCGCTCTACCGCGACCTCTCCCACGACCCCCTTGTGAGCAGAACTCGGACTCCGGGGTCTAACGCCAGGAAGGCAACCAGAGCTGCTGCTGCCACAGATCCGGAGTGATGGGCATTCCCGTCAGGATCGGCCACAACCAGATGAAGTTCGCCACGACGAGCGCCACGTAGAGGCACACGAGCATCAGCCCCGTGCCACGTCGCTCCACCGACGCTCGCGCCCGGCCGATGATCTGCCCCAGGATCAGTGCGAATCCCATGACCATGAACGGCGCGAGCGCGACAGCGTAGAAGTAGTACATCTGCCGATCCAGCGTGGCGAACCACGGCAGATACGCTGCGCCGTAGCCGGTCAGCACGACGGCGAATCGCCAATCCCGACGGACCAGCATCATCCACAGGCACCACAGCAGCATCGGAACCGCGAGCCACCACATGGCCGGGGTGCCGATGAGCATGATCGCCTTGACGCACGAGCTCGCCGAGCATCCCTGAACGGTGTCGCCCTCGGCGAAGTAGTACAGCATCGGCCGCAGACCCATCGGCCACGTCCACGGCTTCGACTCCCACGGGTGGACGTTGCCCGCCGAGTTCGTCAGACCCGAGTGGAACGTGAGCACGTTGCCGCTGTAGTACCACAGCGATCGCAGCGCAGCGGGCACGAACGAGAACGGCCCGTCCGTGCCGATCTGGTTGCCGACGGCATGTCGGTTCACGCTGGTCTCGCTGGCGAACCACCCTGCGTAGGTGCACAGGTACACGATCAGCGGAATCACCACCAGCGCGTAGAGCGCGGGTCCGATGTCGCGTACTGCCGTGCCGATCCACGGCCGTTGCACCCCGCTCGCACGCCGCGCTGCGAGATCGAACGCGACCGACAACAGACCGAAGAATACGATGAAATAGATCCCGGACCACTTGGTTCCGCACGCCAAGCCCAGCAGGATTCCCGCGCCGAACCTCCACCAGCGCACCCCCATTCGTGGGCCGTACACGCTGGCGGCGATGCGACCCTCCGCCTGGACCTTCGCCATGCGTCGTCGAACGTCGTCTCGGTCGACGACCAGACACCCCATCGCGGCCGTCACAAAGAACGCCAGGAAGATGTCCAACATCCCGATGCGCGACGAGACGAACGTGACGCCGTCGACGGTCAGCAGAATGCCCGCGATCGCACCGACCAGCGTCGAGCGGGCAAGACGCCGCACGATCCGAATCACAATCAGCACCAGCAGAGTTCCCGCAACCGCCGCGGAGAACCGCCAGCCCCACCCGTTGTAGCCGAAGAGTGCCTCGCCGACGGCGATCAGCTGCTTTCCGACCGGAGGATGAACCACCAATCCGTACCCGGGGTTGTCCTCGATCCCGCCGCCGGTGAACACCTGCCAGCCCTGCGGCGCGTAATGCTTCTCGTCGAACACCGGAGTACCGGCATCGGTGGGGTAGCGCAGCATCGCGAACCGCGTGACGGCCGCGAGCGCCGTGATCACCAGAGTGACGATCCACCCCCGCCGACGATCGGTGTCGCGGTAATAGTCGGCAGCGGGTGTACTCGGCCCCGGACTGACTACGTATCGCTCGCTCGACTCGCGTAGGGCCACACACCGATCGTAGGGGTCGAGTCCCGGTGGAGAAGAATGGGCGCCATGCTGATCCTTGCCGCAACACCGATGGGCGATCTGGGTGACGCGTCCCAGCGACTCCGCGACGCCTTGGCCACGGCCGACGTCGTCGCAGCCGAAGACACCCGCCGGACGAAACAGCTGGCGTCGGGGCTCGGGGTCGCCATCACCGGCAAGATCGTCAGCTTCTACGACCAGGTGGAGACATCCCGGCTTCCCGGGCTGGTCGACGCTGTCCGCGACGGCAAATCGGTCCTGCTCGTCACCGACGCCGGAATGCCGTCGGTCAGTGACCCCGGCTACCGCCTCGTCGCCGCATGCGTCGACGCCGACCTGCCGGTGACGTGCCTACCCGGCCCGTCCGCAGTCACCACCGCCCTCGCACTCTCCGGATTGCCCGTCGAACGCTTCTGCTTCGACGGCTTCCCGCCGCGCAAACAAGGCGGCCGACGCCGATTCTTCGAATCCCTCGCCACCGAATCGCGCGCCTGCGTCTTCTTCGAGGCCCCTCATCGCCTCTCCGACTGCCTCGCCGACGCCGTCGCAGTACTCGGCCCCGACCGCCGCGCCGCGGTCTGCAGAGAGCTCACCAAGACCTACGAGGAAGTCAAGAGAGGCACCCTCGGCGAACTCGCCGACTGGGCTGCCGACGGAGTACGCGGAGAAATCACCGTCGTCCTCGCCGGAGCCGTCGCCGTGGCGTCGGAACCGGAAGACCTCATCGACGACGTCGAGGAGCTGGTGGCGTCGGGCATGCGGTTGAAGGATGCCTGTGCCCAGTTGGCAGTCGGCGGCGTGTCCAAGCGGGATCTCTACGAGGCGGTCCTGGCTGCGAGAAGCTCAGCCGACGACTTGCTGACGTAGCCCTTCGGTTGCGGCCGCGAGGATAGTCTTGGTGCCCTTCTTGACGAGGAAACCCGGGATCGGGATCTTCGGGTCGACCGTCAGTGAGAACGTCACGTGTGTTCCCTTGTCGGTCGGAGTGAGGGTGTACTCGCCGTGCTGGGACTTCTGCTGCGAACCCTCGACGAGGTCCCAGACGACTTTGTCGTCCGCCCAGGTGTATTCGACGGTCTGCTCGTCGTTGATGCCGAGGATCGACACCGACATCTTCACGTGATGGGGCTTGCCGTCGTCGAATCGGTCGATGATCTCGATCTTCTTGTGGACGGGCGACCACGCGGGTAGCCCTTCGACGTCCATGAGTACGTCCAACACCGCTGCCGGCTCGGCCGCGATGTCGACCTCTGTATCTGCTGTGACTGCCATGAGAAGAAAGGTAACTCAGGCGGAGTCGGCAGTGGCCGACATTGGGCTGTGGGCTTTGACGAACGCGCCGAATTTGCGTACCGCGCGGTGCGCTTCGGGCACGAAGTCGGCGGCCTGGAACACGTGTACCTGGTTGTCCCACACCTGAAGTTCGCAGTCGACGCCTGCTGCGGCGAGGCGCTCGGCCATCAGTTCGGCGTCGGCGAGCACCATTTCGGTGGAACCCGCCTGGATCAGAACCGGAGGTAGGCCGACGAGATCCGCGTCGACGGGTGAAACTCGTGGTCCCCGTTCGCCTTCGACGACGATGCGGGCATCCACTCGGTCGGCGAGGACCGTCAGGGCGGGTACGGCCCCGGCAGGGAAGACCGCGCACCTCGATGCGTTGGCGTGTTCGAGCTTGCCGCTGGGGTCCATGTCGGTCAGCGGCGACATGGTCGCGATACCAGCCGGTGTCGGCAGTCCGAGATCGCGCAGCATCAGAGCGACCATGAAGGCGAGGTACCCGCCTGCGGAGTCGCCGGCGATGACGATCTGGTCGGCGCGGTACCCGGATTCCAACAGGAAGCGGAAACCGTCGACGCCGTCCTCCACCGCATGTGCGATGGGGTTGCGCGGCATCATCCGGTAGTCGACCGACAGAACCGGAGCGTCCGCGCTGGCCGAGACACGTGAAGTCAGACGCCGGTGGCTGTTCAGCCCGCAACAGACGAAGGCGCCTCCGTGCAGGTAGAGCACCACGCGGTCGTTGGAAACGCCCTCGGCGCGGATCCATTCCGCCTCGCACTCGGCGAGCGTGACCTTGCTGTGGCGGGTTCCCTTGAGCGGCGGCACCAGCATTCCCGCGTAATCGACGAGGCCCATCGGCCACGGAAGAGCGGACGTCTTGGACCACACCGTGAGGAAGGGGCGAACCGTGAGCTGCAGATACGTCGAAAGAGCGCGCGAGTGAAAGCTGCGACCGTGCATGTCGAGCCTGGTGGGGACGCCTCCGGGCGTCGGCTGGGGCAGAGCGGTGAGCACGGTGGTCATCGTCCTCGCCTCCATTTCGCGTCTTCTTGGAACTCCTGGTAACGGACAATAACCCGTGACCTAGTCTGTCTAAACATGCGGTCGTGTTCGATGTCACACCGTGATCGAAACTAGGCGGAAAGGTGATCGCAGATGGCGCTCATGCCTGTTACCGAGTCCATGTTCTTGATCGCGGAGTCTCGCGAACACCCTATGCACGTCGGCGGATTGCAGTTGTTCGTTCCGCCTGGTGACCCCCACGAATTTGCAGAAGAAATCCACAAACAATTCACAACGGGCGACGTTCACGATCTGTTTCGAAAACGCCCCGGCCGACCGGTGAACGTCATGGGAAGCCTCGCCTGGTCGAGGGAAGACGACATCGATTTCGAATACCACGTGAGGCGCGTGGTACTGCCTGCTCCTGGTCGCATCAGAGAACTCTTCCAATTTCTCTCGCTGCACCACAGTGCACCCCTCGACCGGTACCGGCCGATGTGGGAACTGCACATCATCGAGGGCCTCGCCGACGGCCGGATCGCGCTCTACACCAAGGTTCACCACTCGCTCGTCGACGGTGTGTCCGCGCTCAAGCTGATGTTGAACACCCTCACCACCGACCCCGACGACCGCACCGGCGTCGCCACGTGGGATCCGTCGCTGTTCCGGGAGAAGAAGCGCAAGGAAGCGCCGGGAGCGCTGGAAAGGGTCTCCGGGGGGTTGTCTCTCGGTCGCAAGCTTGCCGGCGACATCGCGGACTTCGTACCTGCCGCAGCACGATTGGGCGTGCGCGCCGTCCGCAACGAAGGTGCGCAACTGCCGCTGCGTGCGCCGCGAACGATGTTCAACGTGCCGATCGGTGGTGCGCGACGCTTCGCGGCCGAAAGCTGGTCGATCAGCCGAATGAACGCGGTCGCAAAGGCATTGGACGTTACCCTGAACGACATTCTGCTCGCCATGTGCTCGGGAGCCCTACGGGGATATCTGATCGATCAGGACGCCTTGCCTGAATCACCCTTGATCGCAATGGTTCCCGTCTCGCTCCGCAAGCCGGGCGAGGACAGCGGACCGGGCAACTCCGTATCCACCATCCTGTGCAATCTCGGTACACACCAACCGGATCCGCTGGACCGGCTCGCCACCATCACTGACTCCACCGTCAAGGGCAAGGACATGATGCGGGAGTTCAACACTCTCGAATCCCTCGCCTTCGGCGCCGTCACCATGCTGCCACTACTCTTCGGACCGGTACCCGGCTTCGTCAACAACACCCCGCCGCCGTTCAACGTCATCATCTCCAACGTCCCCGGAACGAAGGACGAACTGTACTGGAACGGCGCCAAACTCGACGGAATCTACCCGGCGTCCATCGTCTGCGACGGCATGGCATTGAACATCACCGTCGCAAGCAACGGCGACTCGCTCAACTTCGGCCTCATCGGCTGCCGTCGCAGCGTCCCACACCTGCAGCGCATGCTCACACACCTGGAGAACTCACTGGAGGAGCTGGAGAAGGCGGTCTCTGCGTCTGCGTGAGGGGTGAACCCTCAGAGGTCCTTCACCTCGTACTTGGGGAAGACCGGTGACGGTGCGGGCAGAGGCGAACCCGGCACCATGCGGGTGCCGATGTCGGAGAACTGGTTCGCCGGGCCGCCGAGGAGTTCGAGGATGCGAGCGGCCGACCCCGGCATGACCGGCTGCACCAGAATGCCGACGATGCGCAGGACTTCGAGCGTCACGTACAGCACGGTGGCCATGCGATCCGGATCGGTCTTGCGCAGTACCCACGGTTCCTGCTGGGAGAAGTAGCGGTTGGTCTCGCCGAGCACCGACCAGATTGCTTCCAGAGCCGTGTGCAGCGCTTGGACGTCGAATTCGCGTCGGCAGATCTCGAGCAGCGCATCGGCGCGGGCCAGCAAAGCTTCGTCGTCGGTCGTGAACGGCCCCGGCGTCGGGACCTTTCCTTCGAGGTTCTTGGCCACCATCGTCAGCGAGCGCTGCGCGAGGTTGCCGAGCTCGTTGGACAGGTCTGCGTTCATGCGGGTGACGATGGCCTCGGCGCTGTAGCTACCGTCCTGGCCGTAGGAGACCTCGCGCAGCAGGAAGAAGCGCAGCGGGTCCAGGCCGAACTCGTCGACGAGCGCGAACGGGTCGACGACGTTGCCGACCGACTTCGACATCTTCTCGCCCTTGTTGTTCAGGAATCCGTGCACGAACACACGCTTGGGCAGCTCGATGCCCGCGGACATGAGGAACGCCGGCCAGTACACGGTGTGGAAGCGCGTGATGTCCTTGCCGATGATGTGCAGGTCGGCGGGCCAATACTTGGCGAACTTCTCCGACGATGCGTCCGGGTAGCCGACGCCGGTGAGGTAGTTGGTCAGGGCGTCGACCCAGACGTACATGACGTGCTCGGGATCGTTCGGGACCTGCACGCCCCAGTCGAACGTGGTGCGCGAGATGGACAGGTCCTTCAGTCCACCCTTGACGAAGCTGACGATTTCGTTGCGCCGCGTGTTGGGCGCGATGAAGTCGGGGGTGGTGTCGTACAGCTCGAGCAACTTGTCCTGGTACGCCGACAACTTGAAGAAGTACGTCGACTCCTCGGTCCACTCCACCGGCGTGTTCGTCTCGGTGGCCACGCGGGTCCCGTCGTCGGCGACGGTCGTTTCGCCCTCGGTGTAGAACGCCTCGTCCCGTACCGAGTACCAACCGGAGTACGTGTCCAGGTAGATGTCGCCGCGCTCGACCATCTTCGACCAGATCGCCTTGCTGGCCTCGTGGTGATCGGCGTCCGTCGTGCGGATGAATCGGTCGTAGGAGATGCCGAGTGTCTCGTCGAGCTTCTTGAACACGTCGGAGTTGCGCGTCGCGAGGTCGCGGACGTCGATGCCCTCTTTGGTGGCCGTCTGCTGCATCTTCAGGCCGTGCTCGTCCGTGCCGGTCAAGAACATGACGTCGTATCCGTCGAGTCGCTTGAATCGAGCGATCACGTCCGTCGAGATGTACTCGTATGCGTGGCCGATGTGCGGGACACCGTTGGGGTACGCAATGGCGGTCGTGACGTAGAAGGTGGGCCGTGAGGCATCAGCTGGCGCAGTCATGGTGCGCCTACTCTATCGGCGTGAGTAGAGAACGTCCTGCACCACCTTTGCCGGAAGCGCTGTCGCCACTCGTCGACGCGCATACACACCTCGACGCCTGCGGCGCATCCGACGCCGGGAGCGTGGCCGAGATCCTGGATCGGGCCGAGTCCGTCGGCGTCGGGAGAGTCGTGACCGTCGCCGACGACCTCGAGGCCGCGCGCTTCGCCGTCGACGCCGCGAACTGGGACTCTCGGGTCTGGGCGGCCGTCGCGATCCACCCGACGCGGGCGAACGTTCTCGACGACGACGTCAGGGCGGAGATCGAGCGGTTGGCGTCGGATCCTCGGGTCGTGGCCGTCGGCGAGACGGGGCTCGACTACTACTGGCCGGGCAAGCTCGACGGGTGCGCGACCGTCCCCGAGCAGCAGGACGGTTTCCGCTGGCACATCGACCTGGCAAAGCGGCTCGGTAAGCCGTTGATGATCCACAACCGCGAGGCCGACGGCGACCTGCTGTCCGTGTTGACGGACGAGGGCGCGCCGGAGACGGTGATCTTCCATTGCTTCTCCTCGGGTCCGGAGACCGCGCGAGCGTGCATCGACGCCGGCTACGTGCTCAGCCTCTCCGGCACGGTCAGCTTCAAGAACGCCCATGCACTGCGCGAAGCGGCCGTGCTGATTCCGGACGGCCAACTGCTCGTCGAGACCGACGCGCCGTTCCTGACGCCGCATCCCTTCCGCGGTGCACCGAACGAGTCGTACTGCCTTCCGTACACAGTGCGCGCATTGGCGGACATCCGCGGTGCCGATCCGGTCGAGCTCGCGTCGCACGTCACCGCCAACGCCGAGCGGGTGTACGGCCTCTCCTGACGCCTACTTTCGCTCACCTTCCAGTCATCCGCTCGTGTTGCAACCTGTGCGAGTGACTGAAACGTGTGCGGCAGCGGCCCCGGGTGACCGAACGTCACGTTCGCTCCGGACCGGGTGAGCAGAGTTGCGGTAGCTCCATCAATTCGTTACCGTACCGTGATCCAGCCGACGGGCTCTGCCCGAAGAACTCAGGAATTGCTTGTGTCCAGTATTGCTCGCCTGAACTCCTCCAGGTCCACGATGTTGTACCTGGTGGTCGCTGCGCTGCTGGCCACTCTGATCGTCGGGGGCGCCACCGCGGTCGCACGTCACAAAACGGTGACGATCGACGTCGATGGCGAAATGATCACGCTCAGCACCATGACGGGAGACGTCAACGGTGCTCTGCAGGCCGCAGGCTACGAAACAGGCGACAAGGACCTGGTAGCACCCTCGGGTGACTCGGAATTGTCGGATGGTGAGACGGTCGTCCTCCGTCGCGCTCGAGAGCTGAGTGTGACGGTGGACGGCCAGCCTCAGCAGATCTGGACGACCGCGCTGACCGTCGACGAGGCGTTGCAGCAGATGGATCTGGCCGAGGATGTGCACGTGTCCGCGTCGCGCGGCGAACGTCTTCCGCTGGAGGGCACCGAACTGGACGTGGCGTTGCCCAAGGCAGTGTCCCTGGTCGACGGCGCCGCACCTGCCGCACCGCTGACCCTGGCTGCGCCCACCGTGCGTGAGTTCCTGGAGGAAGCGGGCAAGCCGCTCGAGCAGGCCGACACCGTGACCCCCGCGCCGGATGAGAAGGTCGAGGACGGCACCGAGATCGTCGTCACCCGTGACCGTACCGAGACCAAGACCGAGACCACCGACGTCGAGCCTCCGGAGCAGCGCATCGAGGACCCGACGATGAACATGTCCAGGACCGTCGTCGAGAACCCGGGTTCGCCGGGCGTCTCCGACATCACCTGGGAGATCAACACCGTCAACGGCCAGGAAGTGGGCCGCGAGAAGGTCGACGAGGACATCCAGGTTCCCGCACAGCCCAAGGTGGTGCGTGTCGGAGCGAAGCCGGGAACCGAGGTCCCGCCCGTCGAGAACGGTGCGATCTGGGATGCGCTCGCGCAGTGCGAGGCAACCGGCAACTGGGCCATCAACACCGGCAACGGCTTCTTCGGCGGCGTGCAGTTCGATCAGAACACCTGGGAACGTCAGGGCGGACTGAAGTACGCCCCCCGCGCGGACCTGGCCACCCGCGAGGAACAGATCGCCATCGCGTCCGTCACGCAGAAGTCCCAGGGCTGGGGCGCCTGGCCCGCGTGCACCTCGCGACTCGGCTATCGGTGACGAACCATCGAGTGACGGGTGCGTAGAGTTTTCACAGTGTCCGAACATGTGAGAGAACCCGCGGCGCTGCTCGGACCCGCGGAAGTACGGTCTCTCGCCGCAGAACTGGATGTCCGTCCCACCAAGCAACTCGGACAGAACTTCGTCCACGACGCCAACACCGTCCGTCGCATCGTCGCCTCGGCGGGTGTCGGGGGAGCGGACACCGTGCTCGAGGTCGGCCCCGGACTCGGCTCGCTGACGCTGGCGCTTCTCGATGTCGCCGACGCTGTGATCGCGGTCGAGATCGATCCCAAGCTCGCCGCACGGTTGCCGCAGACGGCAGCCGAACGAGCGCCGTCACACGCCGACCAGTTGACCGTCGTCGAGTTCGACGCGCTTCGGGTCACTGCTGCGGACATTCCCGGTGACCCGTCCGCTCTGGTCGCGAACCTGCCGTACAACGTGGCGGTTCCGGTTCTGCTGCACCTGTTCTCGCAGTTACCGACGCTGCGCACCGCATTGGTCATGGTGCAGGCCGAGGTTGCGGACAGGCTCGCGGCGGACCCGGGTAGCAAGATCTACGGAATCCCGAGCGTCAAGGCCAACTTCTTCGGCACCGTCAAACGTGCAGGCTCAGTCGGGCGTTCGGTGTTCTGGCCGGTGCCGAAGGTCGAATCAGGACTGGTTCGTATCGATCGGTACGCCGAGCCTCCGTGGCCGATGGACGACGAGCACCGCCGTCGCGTCTTCGCCGTCGTCGACGCAGCATTCGCGCAGCGCCGAAAGACGTTGAGAGCAGCGCTTGCCGGATGGGCGGGTTCGCCGGTAGAAGCCGAGCGGCGGCTGCGTGAAGCCGACATCGACCCCAGTGCCCGCGGGGAAACCATCGACGCCGCGGCATTCGTGCGGTTGGCGGGCACTCGAGCCTGATCCTTCGCCCCTCATCGCTCGACTGTCGAGCGCACACTCGCGAGATACCGTTCGCTGAGAAGGCTGTGTCGCTGAGCCACTTTCAGGCACTCGTCGCGCAGTTCGGGCGGGTCGAGGACGGTGAACGGCGTGTCGAAGGCCGAAAGCCATCGTGCAATGGAGGCGAGTGAGTCACCGGACAGGATGAGGGTGCACGCGTCCTCGGAGCCGGATTCGAGGGTGCCCCACTGCTCGTCGACCATCGGTGCAATCGTTTCGATGGATGCCGCCAGTTCGATGCGTGCCTGCACTCGGGTGAAGGTGCGGTCGATTCCGGCGGCGACGAATGCCGCGGCACCGCCGTCGGGAAGTGGTCGCGGGGTGAATCGCGGGCCGGTGGGGATCTTGGGTTCCAGCCTGTCCACGCGGAAGGAACGCCAGTCCTCGCGCAGCAGGTCCCACCCGAGCAGATACCAGCGTGCCCCCGAACGCACGAGGCTGTAGGGCTCGACTTCGCGGCGGGCTTCCGTGCCGTCGTGGCGGCGGTAGTCGAACCTGAGGCGTTCGTGGTTGTGGCAGACCCCGGCGACGGTCGACAGCACCGTGGCGTCGACCGCAGACACCGCCGTGCGTTCGACGACGTCGATCCGCAATGCGTCGAGGCGGTGCTGGATGCGTGACGGCATCACCTGGCGCAACTTGGTCAGCGCGCGCAGCGACGCCTCCCCGATGCCCGCTACGGAGCCTCCTGCTGCGGATTGGAGGCCGAAGGCGACGGCGAGAGCTTCGTCGTCATCGAGGAGCAGCGGTGGCATCTCGGCACCCGCACCGAGTTGGTATCCGCCGCCCACCCCGGCCGTCGCGTTCACGGGGTATCCGATCTCTCGGAGTTTGTCGACGTCGCGGCGGACGGTGCGCGGCGTGACGTTCAGCCTGTCGGCCAGGTCGGCTCCGGCCCAATCACGACGTGTCTGGAGCAGTGACAGCAGCTTGAGCAGTCGTGCAGATGTTTCCCGCATGGGTTCGATGATGGCAGGTATTGCGGACGGATGCTGTCCTCGAACCGATGCTCGATTAGTCTTGAACACCGTGCTCTCAGTTGTCCACAGTCCCGTTGTCGTTCGGGCTCCGTCCAAGGTCAACCTGCATCTGTCCGTGGGTGACCTCCGCGAGGACGGCTACCACGAACTGACGACCGTCTTTCAGGCGCTCTCGCTGTCCGACGAGGTCTCGGTGGTGCCGTCGCAGGGGCTGAAGGTGATCGTCAAGGGCGCCGACGCGAAGAGTGTGCCGACGGACGAGCGGAACCTCGTGTGGAAGGCCGCTGTGCTTCTGGCGGACAAGGTGGGGCGTGAACCTCTCGTCGAGATCACGATCGACAAGGGAATCCCCGTCGCGGGCGGCATGGCCGGTGGTAGTTCCGATGCCGCGGCGACCCTCGTCGCACTCGATTCGCTGTGGAAGCTGGACCTCTCGCGCAGCGAACTCAGTGATCTCGCCGCTCAGCTCGGCAGTGATGTCCCGTTCGTTCTGCACGGCGGAACGGCGGTAGGGACGGGCCGCGGCGAGAAGCTGCTTCCGGTGTTGTCACGCAACAGTTTCCACTGGGTGCTGGCGCTGGCCAAGGGCGGATTGCAGACTCCTGCCGTCTTCGCCGAACTGGACGAGCTGAGGGCGAAAGGCGATCCGCCCCGATTGGGCGATCCGGACGCCCTGATGCAGGCCCTGGTGAGCGGCGACGCCCACGCTCTCGCTCCACTTCTGGGCAACGACCTCCAAGCCGCGGCGGTGTCGCTCCTCCCGCAGCTGCGTCGTACGTTGCGAGCAGGCCTGACCGCAGGTGCTCTGGCCGGGATCGTGTCCGGATCCGGCCCGACCTGCGCATTTCTCTGTGCCGATTCCGATACCGCGGTGTCGGTCGGCGCCGAACTCTCCGGTGCAGGCGTCTGCCGTACCGTGCGTGTCGCGAGCGGACCCGTTCCCGGCGCTCGTGTAGTCACTAGTGAATCGATTGGTTTCCCCTGATGGTCAATCTCGTCAATCTCGAAAACGTCTCCAAGTCCTTCGGTGTCAAACCGCTGCTCGACGGCGTCTCGCTCGGTGTGCAGGAGGGCGAGCGCATCGGCATGGTCGGCCTCAACGGAGGCGGCAAGACAACCACTCTCGAAGTGCTCGCAGGTCTCGAACCACCGGATTCCGGGCGCGTCAGCCGCGTCGGCGGGCTGCGGATGGCCGTCGTGACGCAGCGCGGGGTTCTGCCGCCGGGATCGACCGTCGGACAGGTCGTTCTGGATCCGCTCGGCATGGCCGAGCACGAGTGGGCCGGTGATTCGCGGGTCCGCAACATCCTGACCGGCATCGGTATCGCGGACCTCGGTCCTGCGGGCAGCTCGGGTCTCGACGCCACCATCGACAACCTGTCCGGCGGCGAGCGTCGCCGTGTCGCGTTGGCGGCAGCCCTGGTTCAGGATCTGGATCTGCTGGTGCTGGACGAGCCGACCAACCACCTCGACGTCGAGGGTGTGCAATGGCTTGCGGCTCACCTGGTGTCGCGGCGCAGTGCGCTCGTCGTCGTGACACACGATCGGTGGTTCCTCGACACCGTCGCCAACCAGACGTGGGAAGTAGTCGGCGGCAAGGTCGAGACGTACGAGGGTGGGTACAACGACTGGATCTTCGCGCGCGCCGAACGTGCCCGCCAGGCCGATGCGTCGGAAGAGCGTCGTCGAAACCTCGCACGTAAGGAGCTCGCCTGGCTGCGGCGCGGTGCTCCGGCTCGAACGTCCAAGCCCAAGTACAGGATCGAAGCCGCCGAGGCCCTCATCGCCGACGTGCCTGCGCCCCGAGATTCCGTGGCATTGGCGTCGTTCGCGAAGCGCAGGCTCGGACGGGTCGTCATCGAACTCGAGGACGCCCGCCTCGAAACTCCCGACGGCCGTGAGCTGGTGAAGGACTTCACGTGGCGTCTGGCGCCGGGTGAACGCGTCGGACTCGTCGGCGTCAACGGTTCCGGCAAGACGACGCTGCTGCGTACCCTCGCGGGCGAGCTGGAACCGGCGACCGGCAAGAGGATTCAAGGTCAGACCGTGGAGATCGGTTGGCTGAGACAGGAATTGGACGATCTGCCGAAGAACCTGCGTGTTCTCGACGCCGTCAAGGAAGTCGCGGAGCGAATCACCCTCGGTGACAAGGAGATCTCCGCCGGTCAATTGGCCGAACGGTTGGGGTTCACGCCTGCGCGGCAACGCACGCCCGTCGGCGATCTGTCCGGCGGCGAGCGTCGCAGGCTTCAGCTGACGCGTGTGCTCATGGCCGAGCCGAACGTGCTGCTGCTGGACGAGCCGACCAACGACCTGGACATCGATACGCTGCAGCAGCTGGAGGACCTGCTCGACGGTTGGGCCGGAACTCTCGTCGTGATCAGCCACGATCGTTACCTGATCGAACGTATCTGTGATTCGACGTGGGCTCTGTTCGGTGACGGCAAGCTCACCAACCTGCCCGGAGGGATCGAGGAGTACCTGCGGCGTCGTGCGGTTCTCGCGGCCGAGGCGACGCCGGATTCCCTGACGACCGGGGGGACGGCGAAGAAGGCGGTGCGCGACGCCGCGTCCGAGCGGGCAGCGCGTAAGGAACTGAGCAAGCTCGAGAAGCTGGTGGTCCGGTTGTCGGATCGCGAGATCGCGCTGCACGCGGAACTGGCGGAAGCGGCCACGGATCCGGGCAAGCTCGTGGAACTCGACACGGAGTTGAAGAAGGTTCTGGCGGACAAGGACGTCGCCGAGGAACGCTGGATGGAACTGGCTGCCGAGCTCGACTGACCTACGTGAGTGGCAATGTGGTGCCTATGGTCACTCCGCGGGCTCCGCTCCTGCCCCTGCCCTACATTTCCGCTCACATAGGGTGGGGTGCATGAACCCGACGCTGGTGCTCATGGACCCCGAGCGAGTCCGGCAATGGCTCGCGGGTACCAGGGAACGGTACGTGGCCGAACGCGTCGCGACGGGAGAGACGCAGGCCGAGGCGGAAGCCAATGCGGAGATTTCCTACCGGCTCACGTTCCCCGGTGGAGTGCCCACGCCGACCCAGCGCATCTTCGACGTGTTCGACGACGACGTACGCGTCGGCTACCTGTGGATCGCTCCGCGAAACGACGCGGAACCGCTGCACTGGTGGGTGTGGGACATCGAGATCGACGAGGAGTTCCGCGGTCGGGGGCTCGGCCGGGCGACGATGCGGCTGGCAGAGGATTCCGCTCGGTCGGAGGGAGCTGTGTCGTTGGGGCTCAATGTCTTCGGTGGCAACGCCGTAGCTCGGCAGTTGTACACCTCGTTGGACTATCGGGAAACGTCGATTCAGATGAGGAAAGACCTATGACATCCGTCGTGCGTACCGCTCTCGGTAGCGAGTTCGAGAAGCTCCATCCGAAGGTGCAGTGGAGGTTCGGTCTCGCATCCGGAGACCACCGATGCCAGCTCGGCGTGGGTGTCATGGAAGAAATGCGGCACTCGACGTTGATTCCGCCGCCGGTGCTGTGGCTCGGCGGAAAACGTGGGCTGTTTCCCGGTGGGCGGGGGACGGACGTGCCGTTCACGATCGAAAACTATGCGTACGTCGACGCTGTCGGCCGCGAGACCATGGCGTTCATTCGTCGGTTCGCGTTCGCCGGATCACCTCAGGGGATGAACTCGGTGATGGTGACGCCCGCTCGCACGCCCGGCGCGGACTTCGCGCTGGACTACCTCGGCTTCTCCTCGGACATGATCGTCCGAACGACGTGCTCGGTCGACTCCGCCGGCGGCCTCGTCCTGGAGAGCGGTGCGCCGCGGGTACTGGGAATCAGGATTCCGCAGCTGGCGTCGGCTCTGACCTCCGCGCGGGAGTGGTGGGACGAAGACGAACAGAAGCACCGGGTGCAGATCGACGTCAAGAGTCCGCTGCTGGGCACGCTGTTCCACTATCACGGCTGGTTCACCGCAGAAGAACACGAGTGCGCTCCGGCCGACATTCCGGCCGGAGCACACCCGTCGAAGCTGGTGGAACGGGAGTGACCTAGCGGGTCAGCGGTAACCCTTGGCCGGGTTCAGCAGGTCGAGAACGATGGTCTGGCCGTTGGATCGAACGTGAATCTCGGGGTTCTGCAGACCGCCGGACACCAGGTACTCGCCGAGGAGCTGCAGCAGCTCGTCCGGGCCGACGGACGTGTCCGGGGTGCGGATGTCGCCGGTGCGGCTACCGAGCTCGTTCTGAGTGAGGCGGCCCGCGATGCGCACGGACGCGACGCCCATGGCGGTGCGGCGGTCAGGGGCTCCGCCGCGGCCGGCGGCCGTGGACGTCGAGCCCGACGAGTGGGTGGAACGGCCATTGGTAGGCAGGCCGTGCTCGGAGATCTGATCGCTAGTAGTCACTTCAACCTCGTTCGAATCCTTGGAGGGCTGCTTCGGCGTTGTGCTGTCGGCTTCTTGCTTCGTCTCGGCCTTCGATGCGGAGTTCTCGGTCGACTTCGCCGCTACTGGGTCCGCAGCCGCACTGTCGGTCGCCGCGTCCGAGGGGGAGTTCGACTTGGACGCCGAGACGCCGCTGGCCAGCTTGGGAGTAGGCGTGCTCAACCGGTGAGCCGGCGCCTGGCCGATCTTGATTCCCGCCAGCGGATAGCTGGATCCCTGCGTCATAGCGAGCCCTGCGTCATATCCAACCCCACATCAGAAGCGTGAAAACCTACTCGAAGTCCGTTCGGACCACCGAAGAATAACACTTCACCCGTTTAAGCGGAGATTTTCGAAGTACCGTTCGCCTTCTGAATGCGCAGCCACACCACGAAACCCCAGGCCACAAAGGCTGCGTACACAAGATACAGAAATGCGGACGGGTAGAAACCGGCACGGAACAGCAGCGGCACACCCACCACGTCGACGCCGATCCAGATCAGCCAGAATTCGGTGATTCCCCGTGCCATGCCGAACGTCGCGAGCAAGGATCCGGTGAAGATCCACGCGTCGGCCCATTTGCCGTAGGACCCGAGGTACCCGAACAGCTGGGCGAAGGCAGCGGTGCCGACGACCATCACCGCGATCATCGCGATGCGTTCCTTCGTCGACGCCCACCGCGGCAACACCGCCGTCTTGCGGGCCCGCGAGGTGCGCAGCCACTGCGACCAGCCGTAGACGCTGACCGCGATGAACAGCAACTGGCGCCCGGCTTGCCCGTACAGATCCAATGCCTGCGGCGTGTGAAAGGCGCCGCCGAGGAACACGGTGAACAGCAAGGCGTTGCCGATGATCCCCACCGGCCACGCCCACACCACTCGCCGCATTCCCCCGATCGCCGACGCCAGGCCGAAGCCGTTGCCGACGATCTCGCGCCACAGGATGGGGTGTCCCGCGATGGAGACCTGCGCGTCGAGCAGCCCGAGGAGCACTATTCGCCCGCGGCGACGAGAGGCTCCAGCGTCAGTTCGGGCATTTCCTTCTCGAGGTACTGCAGACGCCACTTGTCGCTGACGAGTGCCAGCAACGCGCCGTCGGTGCGAGTGAAGACCTCGACGCCGCGCTGGCGGCCGAGTTCGACGGCGGATTCGGTGTCGGTGCGGCGTGCGACGGAGTAGCCGAGCGGTTCGAGCCGGGCGTCGACGCCGAACTCGGACTTCATGCGGGCGGTGACCACCTCGAACTGCATCGGCCCGACGGCGGCGAGGACAGGGGAGGCGTCGCCGCGAATATCGTTGCGCAACACCTGAACCACGCCTTCGGAGTCCATCTGTTCCACGGCGCGACGGAACTTCTTGTACTTGTCCGCGCTGTCGACCCGCAGGGCAGCGAAGTGTTCGGGCGCGAAGGACGGGATCGGCGGAAACTCCACCTTCTTGTCGGTGAACAGGGTGTGACCCGGTGCCAGCGCGGTGGCGTTGACCAAGCCGACGACGTCGCCGGGGTAGGCGTTCTCCACGGTGGTGCGTTCGCGGCCGAACACCGTCAGTGCGTACTTCGTCGTGAACGGTTTGCCGGTCTGTGCGTGGGTGACCACCATGCCGCGCTCGAACACGCCGGACACGACGCGCATGAACGCCAACCGGTCGCGGTGCGCGGTGTCCATTCCGGCCTGGACCTTGAAGACGACGGCACTGAAGGGATCGGTGACGTCTCGGACACCGCCCTTGACGTCGTCGCGCGGGCCGGGTGCGGGCGCGAGGGCGACCAGTGTGTCGAGGATCTGGCGGACACCGAAGTTCAGCATCGCGGAACCGAAGATGACCGGCGACGTCTGCCCCGCCAGGAACAGCTCCTGGTCGTGCGCTTGCCCGCTCGAGACCAGCAACTCGCTCTCCTCGAGAGCCGTCTCCCATTCGTCACCCTCGCGGGCGGCCGCGGCGTCGGCGTCGAGCAATTCCTCGGGGGCGATGGTCGCGCCGCCCGCGGTTCGGGTGAACCGGATGTAGTTGCCTGCGCGGACGTCGAGCAGACCGCGGAAGTCGCCCGCGATACCGACGGGCCAGTACAGGGGCGTCGGCGTCAGGCCGATCCGCTGCTCGATCTCGTCGAGAAGTTCCAACGGCGACTGGCCGGGGCGGTCCCACTTGTTGATGACGGTGATGACCGGGATACCGAACTGTCGGCACACCTGGAAGAGCTTGAGGGTCTGCGGTTCGAGGCCTTTGGCAGCGTCGATGAGCATGACCGCGGCGTCGACGGCCGTCAGGACGCGGTAGGTGTCCTCGGAGAAGTCGGCGTGACCAGGGGTGTCCACGAGGTTGATGACGTTGGTGTCGTCGACGGCGGCGTCGACCTGGTAGTTGAACTGCAAGGCCGTCGAACTGACCGAGATGCCTCGCGCCTTCTCCATCTCCATCCAGTCGGAGACGGTGGAGCGCCTGCCTGCCTTGCCGTGGATCGCGCCTGCCTCGGAAATGACACGAGCGTGCAGCGCCAGAGCCTCGGTGAGCGTCGACTTACCGGCGTCGGGATGGGAGATGACGGCGAACGTCCGGCGCCTGGACACCTCGGCGGGAAGTTCCTTGTGAGCGTTCTTGGGGGCCGACTCGGTGGGCGCAGTGTTGGTCTCGACCGAATCCGGCGTACTCAAGCGAACCTCTTCTATTCACGGGGGCGGTGTTGCCGGTACCAGGGTACTCGTGGTCGTTCGTACGTTTTCTCGGGTAACGGCTCCGCGGGCCTGCGAATTTCAATAGCGTGGGTACAGGTCGGACCGTCGGCACAGGAGATGAGTTTTGAGCAGATTCACCGAGGAGATGTTCTCGACGGCGCGCACGAGCGAGCGGGGGCTCGTCACCGGTGAGCCGGATCAGGCGCTGAGGCAGTCCTGGGGCGAGATTCACCAGGTGGCGCGATCGATGGCGGGCGCACTCGCCGACGCAGGCATCGAACGCGGCGACGCCATCGGTGTCCTCGCCGGCCAACCGGTCGACATCGCGCCTGCGTGCCAGGCGACGTGGATGCGAGGCGGATCGGTGACGATGCTGCACCAGCCGACACCGCGTACCGACCTCGGGGTGTGGGGCACCGACACCGAGACGGTCGTGAAGATGATCGACGCGAAGGCTGTCATCCTGGGCGCCCCGTTCGACATCGCGGCGCCCATTCTCGAAGAACGCGGCATCACCGTGCTGAAGATCGACGACATGCGGGCGGGCCGGGACTGCGATCCCGTCGACACCGACGAGTCGGACATCGCACTGCAGCAGTTGACGTCCGGATCCACCGGTTCACCGAAGGCCGTGCGCATCACGCACGAGAACTTCTACGTCAACGCGTACGCCATGATCGACCGCATCAAGTTCGACGTCGACTCCGACGTGATGGTCAGTTGGCTGCCTCTGTTCCACGACATGGGCATGGTCGGGTTCCTGACGGTGCCGATGCAGGTGGGTGCCGAGGTCGTCAGCATCACGCCGCTGGATTTCCTCCGGTCACCGCTCCTGTGGGCCAAGCTGATCCACAAGTACGGCGGAACCGTCACCGCAGCACCCAATTTCGCGTACTCGCTGCTCGCGAGGAGACTGTCGCAAGCCGAGGACGATCTCGATCTCGACCTGAGTTCGCTCCGCTACGCGTGGAACGGCGCCGAGCCCGTGGACCCGGACACGATGGCGGCGCTGGCCGAGGCCGGGGCGCCGTACAACCTCGATCCCCTCGCACTCGCGCCCGTGTACGGCATGGCCGAAACCACACTCGCCGTGTCCATCCCCGACCCGGGCCAAGGACAAGTCCTCGACGTCGTCGACGCCGATCTGCTCGAGGCGATGGGCCGAGCCGTCCCGTCGACCAAGGGCAATCTGCGACGCCTCGCGACACTCGGCAAGATGGTGCCGAACCTCGAAGGCCGTGTCGTGGACAAAGAAGGCCAGGTCCTCACTCCGCGCGGCGTCGGCATCATCGAAGTGCGCGGCAAAGCCGTCACACCGGGGTACATCACCGTCGACGGACCCGTCGCCACACAGGACGAGGACGGGTGGCTCGACACCGGCGATGTCGGCTACTTCACCGAAGAAGGACTGGTCGTCGTCTGCGGCCGCGTCAAGGACGTCATCATCATGGGCGGCCGCAACATCTACCCGACCGACATCGAACGTGCAGCAGGCTCGGTACCCGGGGTGCGACCGGGTAACGCCGTCGCGATCAGGCTCGACGCGGGCGACAAGCGGGAGAGCTTCGCCGTTGCCGTGGAGACCAACGACTTCCAGAATCCCGACGAGGTGAAGCGAATCGAACACGACGTCGTTCACGCCGTGCACTCGGAAGTAGGAGTACGGCCCAGAACCGTTGCCGTCCTCGGTCCCGGATCGATTCCCAAGACGTCCTCCGGCAAACTCCGTCGATCCAACTCGGCGGGTTTGCTGGGCTGAGTGGGACCGAGTCAGCACCCTTTTTGCAGACTTCGCACGCCTTCCAGTGCGAGAGCACGCGTGCCAGCTCGGCAAAAACGGTGCCAGCTACCTCGGATGAACCTGGTTCTGCGCTGCTTCGAGGCCGACGCGCAGGAGTAGTTCGGCGGCGTCGGCGGCCTCTTCCACGATGACACCGAGGTCCTTGCGTTCGGCCGAGGAGAAGGGTTTGAGGACGTACGAGGCCGGGTCCATTCGGCCGGGAGGACGCCCGACGCCGACGCGCACACGCAGGTAGTCCTTGGTGCTCAGGTGCTGAGAGATGGAGCGAAGCCCGTTGTGGCCGCCTTCGCCGCCGCCGAGTTTGAGGCGGATGGCACCGAAGTCGATGTCGAGTTCGTCGTGGACGACGACGATGTTCGACGGCTCGACGGAGAAGAATCGTGCCAGGCCTGCGACGGGTTGGCCGGAGAGGTTCATGAAGGTGCGGGGTTTGGCGACGATCACCGAGCGGTCCGCGAGGCGTGCTTGGACGATGTCGGAGTTCGACTTCTTGTGCGAGGAGAACTTCGCACCGATCCGGGCTGCGAGCGCGTCGGCGACCATGAATCCGACGTTGTGGCGGGTCGTTTCGTACTGTGCGCCGGGGTTACCCAGGCCGACGATCAGGGCCGTATCTGCAGTCACGGTTGATCATGCTCCCATCGAGAAGGGTGAAACGAGAACGCGCCGCTCCCGACGAGGGGAGCGGCGCGTTTCGTGATGCGGGGCTGAGATCAGCTCTCGTCGGAGCTTTCCTCGGATGCCTCTTCTTCGTCGACGACGTCGCCGGTCGGAGCTTCTTCGCCCTCGGCTTCGAGGTCTTCCTCGGTCGGGGCCTCGACGACGTTGACGAGCAGGAGCTCGGGGTCGGAGATCAGGGTGACGCCGGCCGGAAGGGTCAGGCCGCCTGCGAGGATCTGGGTGCCTGCCTCGACGCCCTCGACCGAGACCTCGACGGACTCGGGGATGGACAGTGCGTCGGCCTCGATCTCGACGACGGTCGAGTCGGTGGTGACCAAGGTGCCGGGGGCTGCGTCACCCTCGACGACGACGTTGATCTCGACGGTGACGCGCTCGCCCTTGCGCAGGACGAGGAGGTCGGCGTGCTCGATGCTGCGCTTGATCGGGTGAACGACGACGGACTTGGTCAGGGCGACCTGCTCCTTGCCGTCGATGTCGAGGGTCAGAACAGCGTTGGTGCCGTCCTTACGCAGGACTGCGGCGAATGCGCGGGTGTCGAGGGCGAGGTGCTGCGGGTCGGTGCCGTGTCCGTACAGAACAGCGGGGACCAGGCCGTCGCGGCGTGCGCGGCGTGCAGCGCCCTTGCCGAACTCGGTGCGTACAGCAGCCTTGAGGTTGTTTACTTCGTTCGACATCAGAGAACAGCTCCTTGAGATCACGGTGTGGGCAAGTGCTTCGTCGGGGCAGACACGAACGAGCACGGCCGAGGAGCCGAGCCGCGTCGATCACGGTAGTTCCTGTGCGGAGCTACCCTCGCCGAGACAACCCGGGAGACTCTACACGACCCCCTCACGTGAGTGGAAACGTAGACCTGGGGGAAGGAGCGGAGCGTGCGGAGCGACCGGACTGCAAGGCTCCACTCACGATTCCATTCACAAGGGTGGAGGCGATGGATCGGGCGACGTCGACGGCGTCGGCGCGAGCTCCCGCGGTGCTCATCACGACGGCGCCTTCGTGGATCAGGGACAGTTTCAGGCCGAGCTCGTCGGGCGCAGGCAGGTCTGCGTCCTCGGCGAGCTGGACGAACAGTGCTCGCGTCCAGTCCTTCTCGGATCGGATGACGTCCAGGGCCGGGTGGTCGGTCCCGCCGTATTCGGCGAAGGCGTTGACGAACCCGCAGCCGCGGTGGTTGTCGCGCATCCAGGAGGCCAGCGCGTCGTAGATGCTCAGGACGCGTTCGGGGCCGGTGGGGATCGCTTCGAGGTAGGCGAGGACGAACTCGCGCCACCTCTCGAAGCGTCGCTCGAGGTACCGCATCACCAGTCCGTCCTTGGAGCCGAACCGGTCGTAGAGCGTCTTCTTCGTCGTCCCGGCTTCGTCGGCGATGAGGTCGACGCCGACGGCCCGGATGCCGCGTTCGTAGAACAACGCGCTGGCGACGGTGAGGATGCGCTCGCCCGCGGGTGTCAAAGCCTTGGTCATGGGTGTCTCCGATCACAGGTCCACTGCAAGTATACAGACCTGTATGGTTACCTCGTCGGTATGGACAAACTAGCGGCCACCGCTCTGGTGATTCTGTGGAGTTCCGGATTCATCGGCGCGGACCTCGGCACCGCCCACGCGCCCGCACACACACTGCTGGGATGGCGGTACCTCGTTGCTGTCGCCATCCTCGGTGCCTGGTGCTGGTATCGAGGGCTCCGCACGACGTGGGCGGGGGTTCGCCGGCAGAGTGTGCTCGGCTTCTTCAGCCAGTTCCTCTACCTTGCGTGCGTGTTCGGGGGCGTCGGGCTCGGTGTTCCGGCGGGTACGGCGGCGCTGATCGCGGCCATGCAGCCCCTGGTCGTGGCGGGCCTGGCTGCACGTCTGTTGGGCGAGGGTTTCGGCGTCGGCAAGTTCGTGTCTCTGACCGTGGGATTCGGTGGAGTCGTCGTCGTGGTCGCCGGTGACCTCGGCGGTGAGGGTGCGCCCTGGTTCGTGTACTTGCTGCCGCTGGCGGGCATGGTGTCGCTGGCCGTCGGCACCGTTGTCGAACGCAAGCTGCGCACGACGGAACCGATTCCGCTCGCGATGCTGATCCAGGCGTGCGTCGCGGCCGGACTCTTCATGGGATGGAGCGCGGTTCTCGGCGACGCAACGCCGCCCGTCACGGTCGGCTTCTGGGGCGCGGTCGCGTGGTTGGTCGTGCTGTCGACCTTCGGCGCATACGGCACCTACATGTTCGTCCTGCGCCGCAGTGGGGCCACCCGTGTCAGCGCGCTGCTCTACCTCACACCGGCGACGACGATGGTGTGGGCTCTGCTGATGTTCGGCGACCCCATCACCTGGACGGCTGTGGCCGGGACGGCGATCAGTGCCCTCGCCCTGTGTGCATGGAGGCGACCAGCTCGTCGAGTTGATCGAACGTCACGAAGTAGTGCGGAGATGCGCGAATCACCGAGTCCAACCCTCTCGAGCTCATGTCCACGAGTGTCGAACGTCGATGGCTGACCGTCACGGTGATGCCCTTCGCGGCCAACTCGTCGCGCACGTCGGTGGGATTCCTGCCGTCGACGGTGAAGGACACGATGCCGCTGCGCCGGTCACCGAGGTCGTGGACGGTGACGCCTGCGACGGTGCGAAGGCCGGCGCGTAGGTGTTCGGCGCGGGCGCTGACGGCGTCCTGGACGGCATCGATTCCGATGTCCAGCAGGTAGTCGACGGCCACGCCGAGCCCGAGTCGGGACGCGACGGAGCATTCCCAGAATTCGAACCGCGAGGCGTCGGCCGCGAGTTGGTACTCACGTTCGCCGCTCCATTGCGCACTGTGCAGGTCGAGTGCCGGTGGCTCGAGCGTGTCGGCGAGACCTGGGCGGACGTAGAGGAATCCCGTTCCGCGGGGCCCGCGCAACCACTTTCGGCCCGTCGCGCTGAGTGCGTCCACCCCGAGTTCGCCGACGTCGACGCGCACCTGTCCGATTGATTGGCATGCGTCGAGCAGTACGAGTGCGCCGACTCGGTGGGCGAGTTCGGAGACCTCTCGTGCGGGATTGATCAGTCCACCGTTGGTGGGCGCGTGGACAAGTGAGACAATTCGGACGCGTTCGTCGAGCATGTCCTCGAGTGCGGCGAGGTCGATCTGGCCCGAGGGGTCGCTCGGTACGAACTCCACGGTTGCGCCCGTCGCGGCGGCGCGCTGCAGGGCAGCGATCGCGTTGGACGCGTATTCGACCTGGCAGAGCAGTATCCGATCACCGTGAGTCAGCGGGATGGAGTAGAAGAAGTCGCTCCACGATCGAGTTGCGCTGTCGCTCAGAGCAATGCCCGACGGCGTCGCGCCGATCAACCTGGCAATGGAGGTTTTGACTGCCGCGAGATCGGCCATCCGTTCGTTCGCTGCGCGGTATCCACCGACCGCCGCTTCGCGACGAAGATGTGCGACGGCGGCGTCGACGACGGGGTCGGGCGGCAGTGACGATCCCGCGCTGTCGAGGAAAATCGAGGAGACCGCGGCCGGTGTGTCCCGGCGGATCCGATCGAGATCGAACATGTCGACGCCTTCCTGGTGCACTGCTGGGGAGTCGTGGTTACTGTCGTAAGCGGAGCCCGACGGGTCGATCCGCAGGCTTCACTCCTGCAAGGCTTTCACATGTGCTCGGTTTCGAGCGGAACAGCCTCGGGTAGTCGTGGCAACTCAGCTAGTCGGGACGAACGTGAGGAGATGGCGATGACGTCCACGGTCAAGTCCCGGGGGCTGAGCTCGCGGCCTGCCGCAGCGGCCTACGTCGAACGTGTGTGCTTCAAGCTCGGTCCACCTCGACTCATCGGTGCCGAATTGGAGTGGTTGACACACACGCCGGACGGGGCGAGGCCCGCGTTGGACTCTCTGGCGGCTGCCCTCGGGCAGTACGCCCCGCGAAACATTTCCTCCATCTCGCCTGCCCGTCCGCTCCCCGGCGGGAGCGTCGTGACCATCGAGCCGGGTGGCCAGGTGGAACTGTCCAGTTCGCCGTTCCCGTCGGTGCGGGAGCTCGCTCGATCGGTCGACGCGGACTCCCGTCTTCTCGAGTCGATGCTGAACACCGCACGGATCGGTATGACGTCCGTTCCCGCAGATCGCGACCGGGAACCGCAGCGTCTGCTCGTTCTCCCTCGATACTGCGCGATGGAGGACAGGTTCACGACCATCGGCCCCTTCGGCAAACTGATGATGTGCAACACGGCCGCCGTTCAGGTGAGCGTCGACGCCGGGCGGGACCGCGAGGACGTGGCGCGCCGGTGGACCATGTTGGAGGCCGTCGGGCCCGCACTCGTCGCCGCCTTCGCGTGCTCGCCGACGCTACGCGGTGCACCGGAGGGGAGCTGGGCGTCTCAGCGGATGCGGACGTGGCTCGAATTGGACGGCAGCAGAACCGAAGTGCCCAACACGGGCGATCCGATCGCGGACTATTCGGCCTGGGCGCTCGACGTCCCGCTGCTGTGCATCAGGGGCGAGAGCGAGAACTGGACGGCTCCACCGGGAACGACGTTCGCCGACTGGATTGCCGACCACGGCCGTGTCGGGCGACCACCGACCACCGATGATCTGGATTACCACCTCACGACGTTGTTTCCGCACGTTCGCGCGTGTGGGCACTTCGAGATCCGCTACCTCGACGCACAGCCCGACGGCCAGTGGGTCGTTCCCGCAGCCCTGTTCGACGCATTGCTGTCCGGGCCCGACGTGATCGAGCGCGCAACGCAGATCGCGGCGGAGACTGCCGGCCGGTGGGTCGACGCTGCCCGCGACGGTCTCGCCGATTCCGATCTTCGTCGTGCCGCAGAAGCGTTGCTGCACTTGGCTGCCGACAACTCGTCGGACCATCGAACGCTGTTGCTGGACACCGCCGAGCGATGTCGTCTCGCATCGGCACCTACCGCACAGCATTCCACCGGAAAGGAATCGGCATGACGAGCACCGAAGAACTGCGCAGCACCGTCGAGCGGGTACTCGCCCGCAGTCGTGCCCGCAGCTCGGCCCTCACCGACGCAGTAGACGACGCGGACCTCACCGCGCAGCATTCGCCGCTGATGAGCCCGCTCGTCTGGGACCTCGCGCACATCGGCAACCAGGAAGAACTCTGGCTTGTCCGCGACGTCGGCGGGCGCGAACCGGTACGGTCCGACATCGACGAACTGTACGACGCTTTCAAGCACTCCCGGTCCAGCCGTCCGTCACTACCGCTGCTGACACCGGACGAGGCGCGCGCGTACGTCGGGTCCGTCCGCGACAAGGTGTGGGACGTGCTCTCCGCCAGTCCGCTGGACGGGCGCAGGCTCGAACGCGATGGCTTCGCCTTCGGCATGGTGGCCCAGCACGAGCAGCAGCACGACGAGACGATGCTCGCGACCCACCAATTACGTACCGGTCCAGCGGTTCTCCACGCGCCGCCTCCTCCCGCAGCGCAGATCTCGGCGGCCGGAGAAGTGATCGTCGACGGTGGTGTCTTCACCATGGGCACCACGCTCGACCCGTGGGCACTCGACAACGAACGACCCGCACATTCGACGTACGTCGCCACGTTCGCCCTCGACGTCGCGCCCGTGACCAATCGTCAGTACGAGGAATTCATCGCCGACGGCGGATACTCGCGTCCGGAACTGTGGAGCGAACGCGGCTGGGCACACCGAACCGCCGAAGGGCTCGTCTCCCCACAGTTCTGGGAACGCGACGCCGACGGCAGCTGGTGGCGTCGGGCATTCGGGGTGACGGCACTGATCAAGCCCGACCAGCCCGTCGTACACGTCTGTTTCTTCGAAGCCGAGGCGTACGCGCGGTGGGCAGGCAAAAGGCTGCCGACCGAAGCGGAGTGGGAGAAGGCTGCCCGTTTCGATCCAGCGACCGCGACGGTACGCAAGTACCCGTGGGGAGATGCCGAACCGACCGAGGTGCACGCCAATCTCGGTCAGCGGCACCTCGAACCCGCCGACGTCGGCGCCTACCCGGCCGGGGCGTCGCCGCTCGGAGTGCAGCAGCTGATGGGTGACGTGTGGGAGTGGACGTCGTCGGATTTCGAGCCCTACCCGGGCTTCGAGCCGTTCCCGTACGCCGAGTACTCCGAGGTGTTTCTGCGCGGTGATTACAAGGTCCTGCGCGGCGGATCGTTCGGGACGGACGAGGTCGCGTGCCGCGGCACGTTCCGCAACTGGGACCACCCGATCCGGAGGCAGATCTTCGCCGGCTTCCGGTGTGCCCGAGATGTGTAGGCACCTGGGCTATCTCGGACCGAGACGGTCGGTCGCCGACGTTCTCACCGCCGGCGAGAACTCGTTGTTCGTGCAGTCCTGGGCGCCGAAGGACATGCGGGGCGGCGGCACGATCAACGCCGACGGATTCGGCGCGGCGTGGTGGGACGACGACGGTGCCCGCAGCTACCGCAATGCGATGCCGATCTGGTCGGACCCGGCGGTCGCCGACGTACTCGGTGCGACGTCGTCGACGGCCGTGCTCGGAGCCGTTCGGTCTGCAACCGTCGGGATGCCGGTCGAGCGGAGTGCCTGCGCCCCGTTCACGGACGGGACGTGGGCGTTCAGCCACAACGGTGTCGTGTTCGGGTGGCCCGACGCGTTGGCCGAACTGGCGTCGGAGGTGCCGCCGACCGAGTTGCTGGCACTGCCGGCACCGACGGATTCTGCGGCTCTGTGGGTGATTCTCCGGAACCTGCTGCGGCAGCACGATCCGGAGAAAGCGTTGCGGGTGTTGATCTCCCGCGTGGAACAGTCGTCGCCCGCTCCGCGTCTGAATCTCCTGCTGAGCGACGGTCACACGTTGTACGCGAGCGCGGTGTACCACTCGCTCTCCGTACTGGACACGGGGGACTCCGTCACCGTGGCATCCGAGCCCACCGACGGGGACTCCCGGTGGATGTCGCTTGCGGACCGAACTTTCGTCGTCGCCCGACCGGGGCATGTCGACGTCACAGATCTCGATTGAGGGGAAAGCATATGGCTGATATCGCTCTGGACGTGCACATCTCACCCGAAAGGCTGCTCGACGATCTTCGCTCCGATGTGCGGTTGGGTATGACGGCGGCGCCGAAATGGATTTCCCCCAAATGGTTCTACGACGCGCGTGGGAGCGAGTTGTTCGAGCAGATCACCGAACTGCCGGAGTACTACCCGACGCGCACCGAGCGTGCACTGATCGAGGCACACGCCTACGACGTCGCCGAGCGGACGGACGCCGCGATACTGGTGGAGTTGGGTTCGGGGTCCTCGGAGAAGACACGACTGCTGCTGAATGCGGGCATCAAGCACGGGTCGCTGCGCAAGTACGTACCCCAGGACGTGTCGCCGACGGCACTGGAGGGGGCGATCGAGGTGATCGCCCGCGAGCATCCCGGGCTCGAGATCCAGGGGATCGTCAGCGATTTCACCGATACCCTGCAGAATCTTCCTGCCGACGGCAGCCGAACCATCGCGTTCCTGGGCGGCACTCTGGGCAATCTCATTCCCGAGGAGCGTGCGCTCTTCCTCGCCGACATCGCCCAGGCCCTGATCGCCGGTGAATTCCTGCTGCTGGGAGTGGGATTGGTAGTCGAGGAGAGTGTGGTCGTCCCGGCGTACGACGACGCGGCCGGTGTCACGGCGCAGTTCAACGCGAACGTTCTGTCGGTGTTGAACGAGCGTTTGAACGCGAACTTCGATCCAGGCCAGTTCGAACATGTGGCGCTGTGGAATTCGGACGCCGAGTGGATCGAGATGCGTTTGCGGGCTCGCACGGCGCAGGACATCCGAATCGAGGATCTCGACCTCGACGTCCACTTCGACGAGGGCGAGGAGTTACGCACGGAGATCTCGGCCAAGTTCAGGAAAGAGGGGATAGAAGCAGAACTCGTCGACGCGGGGTTCCGCGTCGACGAGTTCTGGACCGATCCGGAGAGCAGGTTCGCCCTCATCCTCGCCAGTCGGACATCACTCGGACAGCGCGACGACCGGTGAGATGGAGTTCGCTCGGCGCGACGGCATGAGCGAGGCCACCAACGCCAGCACCGCAGCCGACAGGACGGTTCCGGCGATGAGCGCCCATGGCAGCGTCGGCAGGCCGATGCCCGATTGCGCGATGGAACCGAGCAGCGATTGCGCGGCCGCCCATCCGTAGACGATGCCGAGGAGAAGGCCGAAACCCATCGACGCGATCACCATCTGCGCGCTCTCGGACACGATCATTCCACGGACCTGCTTGCGGGTGAAGCCGAGAGCGCGCAACAGGCCGAGTTCGCGGGTGCGCTGCATGACGCTGAGCGAGAGGTTGTTGACCATCCCGACGGCCGCGATGACACCCGAGAAGCCGATCAGTCCGGTCATGATCCCGACGGTCACCGTCAGCACCTGATCGAGCGATTCTTCGCTGAACTCGTGTTGCAGCATCGTTCGGTAGCTGTACATCGCCACGGCGAACGTCACCACCAGCGTGACGCCGATCAGCAGACCCAGCGCTGTGCGCGTGGCACGCTCCGGGTACCGCGTTGCGTTCGCTGCGGCCAGGCGCGCCGACGGCGTGCTGCCGAAGAGCCTGCCGACTACTCGCAGGACCCACGGCACGATTCTGTGTGCGCCGACCATGATGCCGGTGAACGACGCGGCGCCGCCGAAGAAGGCGATGAGCACACCGGCAGGGGTCACCGTGCCGACGAGCACCCCGAGTCCCAACAGCACTGCGCCACCGGCGATGAGAACGATCGACAACGTCGTGCGTGCGGCTCGCCGCCGCGAATCCTCGGACGCAGCGGTCACGACGACGCCCGTCGCCTGAATCGGCGTCACGTCGAGGACGCGTTTGCTCCCGATGTACGACGCGGCCCACGTGGTTCCCACGACGATGACGACCGGCAGCGCGACGAGTGGCTGCACCGTCGTGTATGCGACGTCGGGTAGCTTGCCTGCACCGACGGCGATCGCTCGGGCGAGGTGACTGGCGGCGACACCCACCACCAAGCCCACTGCGGCACCGAACAGTCCGACGGACAGTCCTTCCCGGGACACGGATCGACGCAGTTCTCGGCCGGATGCGCCGAGGAGCCGGAGCAGCGCAATGGTTTTCGTGCGGCCGGCGACGATCGTACCGAACGTGTTCGCGGTGACGACCGACGCGACGTACAGCGCGAGAAGTACGAACACCATCGCGACGCTGTAGAGAGCGACGGCGACAGCGCCTTGTCCGTCGGTACCGAAGATGTCGAGCAGGAACGCCGTTGCCTGGATCAGCACCACACCGAAGAACGATGCGAGCGCTGTGACGAGGATGCTCGCTCCGTGTTCACGACGCGGTGTCGACGCGGTGGCGGCCCTCATGCGACCTTCTCCATCGCAAGCATGTAACCGGAGATCTGCTCGGGCGTCGAACGTCCGCGCTCGTCGACGATTCGCCCGTCCGCCAGGAACACGATCCGGTCTGCGTAGCTGGCCGCGACCGGGTCGTGCGTGACCATGACGATCGACTGCCCGTATTCGCGAACCGCGGCCGCCAGGAGCGCGAGAACTTCACGGCCGGTGCGGGAATCGAGGTTTCCCGTCGGTTCGTCCGCGAAGATCAGGTGTGGCCGCGAGCCGAGCGCTCGTGCGATGGCGACCCGCTGCTGCTGCCCACCGGACAACTGATGGGGGCGATGGGACGTGCGTTCGCTCAGGCCCAGTGTGGCGATGAGCTGTTCCACCCATGCGGCTTCCATCTCGGTCGGTGCGTGGCCGTCGAGCTCGAACGGAAGCAGAATGTTGGATCTGACGTCCAGCGTCGGGACCAGATTGAAGGCTTGGAAGATGAAGCCGATCTGGCGTCGGCGAAGCTCGGTGAGTGCATCGTCGCCGAGATCGGTGATGTCGGTGTTCGCGAGCACGACTTGCCCGGACGTCACCGAATCGAGGCCTGCCATCACGTGCATGAGGGTCGATTTGCCGGAGCCCGACGGGCCCATGATGGCCGTGAACTCTCCGGAGCGGATGTCGAGCGACACGTCGTCGAGCGCGTTCACGTGGTTGGCTGCGTCGCCGTAGCTCTTGTGGACCCGGTGAACCCGGGCTACCGGTGCTGGTGTTGTGGTCATGTCTGTAGAAACTACGAACCACCGGGGTGAAAAGAATCAGGCTGCAGTCTCTGCTTCGTACATCCAGAGGATGATCTGGGGTCGGTGCATCGGGGAGTTCACCGCACCAGACCGTGTACGAAGGCGTACACGACCAACTGGACCCGATCCCGCAGACCGAGCTTCGTGAAGATTCTGCTGATGTGAGTCTTGACGGTTGCTTCGCTCAGGAACTCCTGTGCCGCGATCTCGGAGTTGCTCGCACCCCTCGCCGCCAGGTGAAACAGCTCGCGTTCACGTGCGGTGAGAAGCTCGAACTCCTTGGGCACCTGTGGAGTTGCCGGAGTGTCGGTGAAGTGACCGAGCAACGCCGTCGTGGCCGACGCCGCGATCACCGAGTTACCGGCATGAACGGTGCGGATCGCCGCGAGCAAGAATTCAGGATCGGCGTCCTTGAGAACGAATCCACTCGCGCCGGCCTTGATCGCCTTCGCCGCACTCTCGTCGAGATCGAAGGTCGTCAACACGAGGATCCTCGGCGGCTCGCTCGATGCGGCGACGATCTCCGCTGTCGCCGCAATGCCATCGAGAACCGGCATCCGAATGTCCATCAGCACGACGTCGGGGGAGACCTCGGCCGCCAACTCGACCCCGGCCTTGCCGTCGCCGGCCTCACCGACGAACTCGAGATCGGGTTGCGACGAGATCAGCATCCTGATCCCGGCACGAAAAAGCTGCTGGTCGTCGACCAGCGCTACCCTGATTCGGCTCATTCCGCAGGCTCCGTTCCTGTGAGTGCTCCGGGAATGTGCGCGACGAGTGTCCACACACCATGATCGTGGCTGGTCTTCAGGGTGCCGCCGGACAGGACCGCGCGTTCGCGCATACCGATGAGGCCGTGCCCGCCCGTGGATTCGGGTGCTTTTCGCACCGAGTTGCGCACGGTGAGCGTCGTGCCGCTGGGTCCGGACTCGACGGCTACCGATACCGGGCGCGACGAGTCCCCGTGCCGCAGAGCGTTGGTCAGTGCTTCCTGCGCTATCCGGTAGAGCGTCAGATGACCGCCGGCACCCAGGTTCGCGGAGTCGCCGGTGGAATCGAAGTCGATCCGCAGCCCGGCCGCGCGCATCCGGTCGACCAACGTGGACAGGTCCTGCGATTCCGTGGCCGGAACGTCGTCGGTGTTGTGGCGTAACTGGGCCAGCACGCCGCGGACGTCGCGTAGTGCGTCGCGAGCGGTGCCTGCGATGGTGCCGAGGGCCTCGTCGACAGCCTCGGGATCCGCTTTGCGTGCGTACCGGGCACCGTCGGCCTGCGCGATGACGACGGCGAGCGAGTGCGCGACTATGTCGTGCATGTCGCGGGCGATTCGGTTGCGCTCGTGTTCGACGGCAATGTCCTGCAGTGCCCGTTCCTGTTCGATCTCGGCCAACGCACGTTGGTGCTTCTCCTCGATGGACATCCGGTTCGCCAGCGCGATGCGACCCAGCGCCCACGACAATCCCAGGACAGCCCAGGAGGCAACCAGCAGGATGATCAGTTGCTGCGCGTAGTCGCCGACGGAGCGGCTGCCGTCCGGTGAGACGTTCGGGTCCCCGACGAGGGTGAGAAAGGTAGCGGCGACTATGCCGCCGACGACGGTGGACACGAGACCGATCTTGCGAACGCGGTCCGAACCGTATGCAGCAGTGGCGAACAGCACGAACAGAATTGCAGTGTTGGCGCCCTGTGTGCCGAGACCACCGGCCATCTGACCGATGGCGAAGACCCAGGAGATCGCCAGCGCCAGAGGAGGCGAGAGACGACGCAGTGCCAGTGCGACGCCGTAGCCGAGCAGGACGACAACGGCGAGCGCACCGTTGTCTGCGGCGGCGGACGGAAACAGCACGGCCGTGAAGACGGCGGCGAATCCGACGTCGATGGCGACCTGATAGCGCGCTAGCGTCCTGAACACCCGTCCAGGGTACGTACCGCCGAGTGTCAGATGCGGCGACGCGCCTTCTCGAGCGCACCGAGGGTGGTGAGCACCGTGGTGCGCTGCTTCTCGAGATCCTTGCGGCGCGCGCGTGCCGGCAGGCTTTCCTGTCCCTCGATCGCGCTGATCTGCGAGTCGACCTCGGTGAGCTGAGCGAGCAACTTCTGCACCCGCGACTCGAGCTCGATCATGTCGATGCCACTGACACCCGCCTGCTGCTTCTTGGGAGCGGCCGGCTTGCTCGCAGCAGCAGAGGAAGCAGACGACGAGCTTGCACTGCTCGGTGCCTGACGAGGAGCAGCAACTGCAGCAGCAGCCCTGGGGCGCAACGCTTTGCGAACCGCAGCCGGATCCGGCAGCTTCTCGAGACGAATGCTGTTCAACACGGCACGAGCATCACGAGCAGTGACGCGGTACTCGCGCTCCTCCTCGTCGTCGGACGCAAGAGTGCCGCCGAGTGGGCGCAAACCATACATGCCGATGAAGTGCTTCGCCTCGTCGATGACGGCTTCTTTTTCACGGCACAGGCCACAACGCGGTTCATTGCGATAAGTTTCGATCGAGTCGGTGCTTCCGCACCACACGCACCCGCCCGGAGTCCACCGGGCGATACGGACGGTAGAAGTTGCTGCAGGGCTGTCCATGGTTTGCGCGTCGATCACGACGAGTCATCTTAGGGTACAACGCAACCCGCCCCGCACACCCCCTCCCTCCCGAACTGCGCTTTCCATCACCGAAGTGACGAAGCTCATTTCCAGGAATCAGGGGTCTGCGGAGCGGGTGTAAAGAAACCGAACGTGACGTTCGGTCACTTGGGTGGACCGTCTATCTGGAGCGAACGTGGGG
>NZ_JMEX01000008.1:1517501-1766785 GCF_000760735.1 Rhodococcoides fascians A44A
GTTGAACAGGCTTGTGACGGATCCGTTTTCGAAGACCTCGCGGATGGTGCGGGCGAGGAGGGGTGCGATGGACAGCTCGGTGAGGGTGTCGAATCGCTTCTCGTCGGTGATGGGGAGGGTGTTGGTGACGACGACTTCCTTGGCTCCGCAGTTGGCGAGGCGTTCGGCGGCGGGGTCGGAGAGGACGCCGTGGGTGGCGGCGATGACGACGTCGCCTGCTCCGGCTTCCTTGAGGACCTTGACGGCGCCGGCGATGGTGCCGCCGGTGTCGATCATGTCGTCGATCAGGATGCAGGTGCGGCCTTCGACGTCACCGACGACGCGGTTGGACTTGACCTGGTTGGGCACCAGTGGATCACGGGTCTTGTGGATGAAGGCGAGGGGTGCGCCGTCGAAGCTGTCGGCCCACTTCTCTGCGACGCGGACTCGGCCGGAGTCGGGGGAGACGACGGTGATGTGTTCGAGGCTGTACTTGTCGCGGATGTGATCGGCAAGTTGGCTGTGTGCGTGCATGTGGTCGACGGGGCCGTCGAAGAAGCCCTGGATCTGGTCGGTGTGGAGGTCGACGGTGATGATCCGGTCGGCGCCTGCGGTCTTGAGCAGGTCGGCGACGAGGCGTGCGGAGATCGGCTCACGTCCGCGGTGCTTCTTGTCCTGGCGGGCGTACGGGTAGAACGGCAGGATCGCGGTGATGCGCTTCGCCGATCCACGCTTGAGCGCGTCGATCATGATGAGCTGTTCCATCAACCAGGTGTTGAGCGGGAAGGGGTGGCTCTGCAGGACGAAGGCGTCCGATCCTCGGACCGACTCCTCGAAGCGAACGAAGATCTCGCCGTTTGCGAAGTCGCGTGCGGTCTGCGGGGTTACCTCGATCCCCAGTTCCTTCGCAACCTGCTGTGCGAGTTCGGGGTGAGCTCGACCCGAGAAGAGCATGAGGTTCTTCTGGTTGTCGATCCAGTTCGGGGTGGTCACTGCTGTTCGCCGTCCTTTGATTTTTGCGCGTTTGCCGATTCGGCCGCCAGAGCGCGTGCTGCAGCGTCTGCTGCGGCAGTGCCTGGACGCTTCTTCTCGACCCAGCCTTCGATGTTGCGCTGGGAACCAGCGGAGACAGCGAGCGTCCCCGGTGGTACATCGTTGCGGAGCACGGTGCCTGCTCCGGTGTACGCGCCGTCGCCCACTCGCACGGGGGCGACGAACATGTTGTCCGAGCCGGTGCGGACGTGGGATCCGACTACGGTTCGGCTCTTGTTGACGCCGTCGTAGTTGACGAACACGCTCGATGCTCCGATGTTGGAGTGTTCGCCGATGGTCGCATCTCCGACGTACGTCAGGTGCGGCACTTTCGAGTGGTTGCCGACGGTCGAGTTCTTGGTCTCGACGAAGGTTCCGATCTTGGCGCTGTCCCCGATGTCCGATCCGGGGCGCAGGTAGGCGAAGGGCCCGACGGTTGCGCCGGGCCCGATGGTGGATTTGTCTGCCTGCGTACGTACGACGGATGCGCGTTCGCCGACGACGACGTCGCGCAGAGTCGTGTCGGGTCCGATGACGGCGTCCTCGCCGACGTGGGTGCTGCCGAGCAGCTGGACACCCGGCTCGAGTCGAACGTCGGCACCGACGGTGACGTCGATGTCGATCCAGGTGGTCGCGGGATCGACGACGGTGACTCCCGCGCGCATGTGCTTTTCGACGATGTGGCGGTTGAGGACGGCGGTGACGTGGGCGAGCTGAACGCGGTCGTTGACGCCCATGACCAGGTCGGGGTCGGCGAGCTGGGTTCCGTACACGGGTAGGCCGCTGCTCTTGCTGATCTTGACGACGTCGGTGAGATAGAGCTCGTGCTGCGCGTTGGCCGTACTGAGCTTGCCGAGCGCGACGCGCAACGCGGTCGCGTCGAACGCGTAGACGCCGGAGTTGACCTCGTCGATCAGTACCTGCGCGGGGGTGGCGTCGGCGTGTTCGACGATCTCGGCGACCTGATCGTCGTCGGCGCGGACGATGCGGCCGTACCCGTTGGCGTCGTCGGGCACGAACGTCAGGACCGTCGCTGCTGCGGGAAGCGGCGCGCTCAGGTGCTCGTCGAGCAAGGCTTTGAGGGTGTGTCCGTCGAGGAGGGGGACGTCGGCTGCCGTGACGAGGACGGTTCCCTCGAAATCGTCGGGAAGTGCACTGAGGCCGCACTGCACTGCGTGGCCGGTGCCCAGCTGCTGTTCCTGCACCGTGGTGACGATGGTGCGTCCGAGTTCCTCGCTCAGTTCGAGGACGGATTCGGTGACCCGCTCGCGGTCGTGTCCGACGACGGTGACGAGGTGGTCGGGACCGAGGTCGGCGGCGGCGTGCAGAGCGTGCGCGAGCATCGTCCGCCCGGCCAGCGGATGCAGAACCTTCGGGGTCTTGGATCGCATTCGGGTGCCTGCACCTGCTGCGAGAACGACCACGGCGGTATGCAACGGCAACGGGGCTCCTCGGGCGACGATCGCTGAACTGGATCTTCAGGGCAATGTTTCTCGCTCCGCCGCCAGGACTCGAACCTGAACTATCTGAACCAAAATCAGAGGTGCTGCCATTACACCACGGCGGATCATTTCACCAGCGGTTTCTCCGGTCGCCGGTGTCTGCACAAGACAGACTACTGGCCTCGAAGCTCCCGCCGAGCGCAACGAGTCTCGCATGCGGGGTGGCCCGAGGTCGAACCGCTCCCGCCGATCGGTGTCATTCGTCCCATAAGCTCGGGTTTCGACGCTGGGAGACCGGAGCTCCAAGTTTCGACGCCGGGAAACCGGCAGGAGTGACCAGATCACAGGGAGGTGCGCCATGTCCGAGCCCGAGAAGGCGCCGCGTGTCCGGATGACGGGCACGCAGCGTCGCGAACAGTTGATCGAGATCGGCCGCTCCTTGTTCGCCGAGCGGGGGTACGAGGCGACGTCGGTGGAGGAGATCGCGGTCCGCGCGAACGTGTCGAAGCCCGTCGTCTACGAGCATTTCGGCGGCAAGGAAGGTCTCTACGCCGTCATCGTCGACCGCGAGATGTCGACTCTGCTGCACATGGTCACCTCGTCGCTGTCGCAGAACCGATCGCGGGTGAGGGTCGAGCGGGTTGCTCTCGCATTGCTGACGTACGTGGAGGAGCGAACCGACGGGTTCCGCATCCTGGTCCGTGACTCTCCGGTCGCTGCTGCCGACGGCAAGTACTCGTCGTTGCTGAACGATGCGGTGAGCCAGGTCGGGCACATCCTCGCCGGCGACTTCACCCGTCGAGGTTTCGACGCCGGGTTCGCGCCGCTCTACGCGCAGGCGCTGGTCGGGATGGTGTCCATGACGGCTCAGTGGTGGCTCGACGTCAGGGAGCCGTCGAAGGAAGTCGTCGCCGCGCACGTCGTCAATCTGTGTTGGAACGGTCTCACCAATTTGGAGGCCGCGCCCCTACTGGCCGGTGAATGAGCCGAGTATTTCCCCACGTGTCGGTGAAAGAGCGGGTAGGGTTTGATTTGCGTCCATGAGACCTACTTCACAGCGACGCATGTATGTTGTTCGGACCATCTGCACGTTGACCAAGGTAAGAATGCCACCGAGTGGTACCGTTCGCTCGTAATTTGCGCAGTGGCAGTCGAGTATTGCGAAGGCGGATCCAATGGTCAGACAGGCACGCGCTGAGATCACGCGCGACACCGTGCTGTCGGGTGCCGCAAATGTTTTTCTGCGGCTCGGCTACGCGAACGCGAGCCTCAGCGAGATCATCTCTCAGTCCCAGGTCACCAAAGGTGCCCTCTACTTCCACTTCGGGTCGAAGGAAGAGTTGGCTCGCGCGGTCATCGACGAGGGCAACGGCCGGCTCATCGCGGCGTGCCAGCAGTTCAACGACGGCCGTATCCCCGCTCTGGAAGCAGCCATCGGCATCTCCTACATCGTCGTCGACATGTCGGTGAGTGACCCGATGGTGTCGGCAATGCTGCGGCTCAGCCACCAGATCGGTGACTACCGGGGCACCCAGGGCAACGTGATGTCCGGCTGGAGCGAGTCGTTCAACGCGCTGGCCGCCAAGGCGATCAAGCAAGGTGACCTCGCCGCTGACGCCGACCCCGCGACCATCGGTGCTCTCGTCCTCGAGATCCTCACCGGCGTGCACATGGTTGCCGTCGCCACAGGCAACACGGAGGAACTTCCGTCACGGATGGAACGTCTCTGGTACTACCTCCTTCCGTCACTCGTGACGGCGGGCAAGGTCGAGTACTTCCGTGAGTTCGCGGCCCGGCGCGTCATCCGGCACTAGTTGCCCGTAGCTGGACGTATGTAAAGGACGCACGACGTCGGCGGTAGGATCGATCGCGATATCCATTGCGCCGATCTCGCTCAGGAGCCCCGCAGTTGTCTTCCGATTCTTCGCTTGCACTGTCGGGCCTCGCGCGCGTCGCACTGTCGGACTCCACGCTCGCCGCCGTGCGCGACGCCGTCGGAGCCGCGGAGCGCACCCTCGTCGCACCCAATTCGGTGCGGCCGTTCGTCGCATCCGCCATCGCCGAGCGAGCGCAGGTCCTCGTCGTCACCGCAACCGGCCGTGAGGCCGACGATCTGACGACGGAACTGAAACAGATTCTCGGCGACGCCGTCGCTCAGTTCCCGTCGTGGGAGACACTGCCGCACGAGCGGTTGTCCCCGAGTGCGGACACCGTCGGCCGACGGCTCGAGGTTTTGCGACGCCTGGCCCGGCCGGACGACAAGGACTACGGCCCGACGCTTCAGGTCATCGTCACCACCGTTCGCTCGCTCGTGCAGCCGATGGCGCCGGGGCTGGGGGAGATCGAACCCATCGGCTTGCGCGTCGGCGTCGAAATCGACTTCGACGGGCTCATCCACCGCCTCGTGGAACTGGCCTACACGCGCGTCGACATGGTCGGTAAGCGCGGTGAATTCGCCGTTCGCGGCGGTATTCTCGATATCTTCTCGCCGACGGCCGATCACCCCGTTCGCGTCGAATTCTGGGGCGACGAGGTCACCGAGCTGCGCGCCTTCTCGGTCGCGGACCAGCGGTCGCTCCCGGACGTCGCCATTCAGTCGGTCATCGCGCCGCCGTGTCGTGAGCTGATTCTCACCGAGACCGTCCGTGACCGTGCGGCGGCGCTCGCTGCGGACAACCAGGCGGACGCAGCGCTGGTCGAGATGCTGGACAAGCTGTCCGCGGGTGTTCCCGTGGAAGGCATGGAGGCCCTGCTACCGCTGCTGCAACCCGGTGAGCTCCAGCTGCTCGCCGACGTATTGCCCGACGGCGCGCATGTCCTGCTGTGTGATCCGGAGCGAATCCGCACGCGTGCAACCGATCTGGTCCGTACCGGCCAAGAGTTCCTGGAAGCGTCGTGGACGGCCGCGTCGGTCGGCGGAGCGGCTCCGCTCGACGCGTCGACGGTCAACACCGACAGTCTCGGCGGAGTGAGCCTGGATCTCGGGGCGTCGGCGTACCGCTCGCTCAGGCAGATTCGTGAATCCGCACAGGCGCTGGGACGACCGTGGTGGACCATCAGTCCTCTCGCGTCCGGAAGCGAGGACGAGGTCGCACTCGTCGTCGAGTCGGTCCCGGAGGTCCGTGGCTCCGAGGAGTTGCTCGCCGGTGTGTTCGCGATGCTCCGCGCACACGTCTCGACGGGTGGGCGCGCGGTCATCGCCGTCGCCGGTGCAGGCACCGCCAACCGCATCATCGAGCGGCTCGGCGAAGCGGAAGTACCTGCGGCACATATCGAGTCGGGGTCCGAGCCGTTGCCGGACGTCGTCAGCGTCCTGTGTGGCACGTTGAACGAGGGACTGATTCTGCCCGACGCCCGGCTCGTGGTCGTCACCGAGAGCGACCTCACCGGAAACCGCGTCGCTGCCACCGAAGGGCGAAAGCTACCGGCGAAGAGGCGAAATCAAGTCGATCCGCTCGCTCTCGTGGCCGGCGACAGCGTCGTGCACGATCAGCACGGCATCGGACGATTCGTGGAGATGATCGAGCGCACCGTCGGCGGTGCACGACGCGAATACCTCGTCATCGAGTACGCACCCAGCAAACGCGGTCAGCCCGGCGACCGATTGTTCGTGCCGATGGATTCGCTGGATCAGCTCTCGCGCTATGTCGGTGGCGAATTGCCGTCGCTCAGCAAGCTCGGCGGATCCGACTGGGCGAACACCAAACGAAAGGCGCGCAAGGCGGTTCGTGAGATCGCCGGCGAGCTCGTGCAGTTGTACGCGGCGCGTCAGGCGGCGCCGGGCCACGCGTTCGGTCCGGACACCCCGTGGCAGCGTGAGATGGAAGACGCGTTCGGGTTCACCGAGACCATGGACCAGATGACCGCGATCACCGACGTCAAGGCGGACATGGAGAAGGCAGTTCCGATGGACCGCGTAATCCTCGGCGACGTCGGCTACGGCAAGACGGAAATCGCCGTCCGCGCCGCGTTCAAAGCAGTTCAGGACGGCAAGCAGGTGGCGGTACTCGTGCCGACAACGCTGCTGGCACAGCAACATCTGCAGACGTTCACCGCACGAATGGCCGCGTTCCCCGTGACGGTCAAGGGGCTCTCTCGCTTCACCCACGGCGCCGAGTCGAAAGAGGTCATGGCCGGTCTGGCCGACGGAACCGTCGACGTCGTCGTCGGCACGCACCGCCTGTTGCAGACGGGTGTCGTGTGGAAGGACCTCGGCCTCATCGTCGTCGACGAGGAACAGCGGTTCGGCGTCGAGCACAAGGAGCACATCAAGTCGCTCCGCACCCACGTGGACGTGCTGACGATGTCCGCGACTCCGATCCCTCGTACGTTGGAGATGAGCCTCGCGGGGATTCGCGAGATGTCGACCATCCTCACGCCACCCGAGGAGCGCCATCCGGTTCTGACCTACGTCGGCGCGTACAACGACAAGCAGGTCGCGGCTGCGATTCGCCGCGAACTGCTGCGCGACGGTCAGGTGTTCTTCGTGCACAACCGTGTCAGTTCGATCGACAAGGCCGCGAAGCGAATTCGTGATCTCGTTCCGGAAGCGCGCGTCACCACGGCGCACGGCCAGATGAACGAGGAGACCCTCGAACGTACGGTGCAGGGCTTCTGGGAACGCGAAACCGACGTGCTGGTGTGTACCACCATCATCGAGACGGGTCTCGACATCTCCAACGCCAACACGCTGATCGTCGAGCGCAGTGATTCGCTCGGCCTGTCTCAGCTGCACCAGCTGCGTGGACGCGTCGGACGTAGCCGCGAGCGTGGTTACGCGTACTTCCTGTACCCGGCGGAGAAGCCTCTCACCGAGACCGCGTACGACAGGCTGTCCACCATCTCGCAGAACTCCGACCTCGGTGCCGGTATGGCCGTCGCCATGAAAGACCTCGAAATCCGCGGCGCCGGAAACGTTCTGGGTGCCGAACAGTCCGGCCACGTCGCCGGCGTCGGATTCGATCTGTACGTGCGGTTGGTCGGCGAAGCCGTGGAAGCGTACCGGGCAGCCGCCGACGGCAAACCGATCTCCACCGACGAAGCGCCCAAGGAAGTGCGCATCGACCTGCCCGTCGACGCACACATTCCGCCGGACTACGTCACCAGCGACCGGTTGCGGCTCGAAGCCTACCGAAAGCTTGCTGCTGCAACGGATTCCGACTCGATCAACGCAGTGCTGGACGAGCTCGTCGACCGCTACGGCCCACTTCCCGAGGAAGTGGGACGCCTGGTGTCCGTCGCCAAGCTTCGTTTGATCGCGAAGGAGTACGGGCTCACGGACGTCAACGTCGCGGGCACCCAGGTCAAGCTGGCCCCGATGGATCTGCCCGATTCCAAGCAGATCCGACTCAAGCGGCTCTACCCCAACGCTGCGTACCGCGCCACCACCGGTGTGGTGCAGACGCCCCTGCCTCGCGTGGAAGGCGGCGGCGTCGGTGCTGCGCGAGTGCGGGACGTCGAGTTGGTCCAGTACATCGCCGACCTCATACTGTCACTCGACGGTAAACCGTCCAGGTCGGTGTTGCTGGAGCAGACTGTGGGGGTGTGATGACGGTAGTGCTGCTGGATCCCGTTCGCCCGACGATGGTCCCGGCCGAGGCCGTGGAATTCCTCAACGGAATCGTCGAGTTCACCGAGGAGGTTCCGGTGCGCACCCGGTGGCTGTTCTCGGGTACCGCGCACGCCGACGGCTCGGCCGAGGTCCTCGTCAGCACCGACCCGTCGAACCCGGATGTGCAGCAGCGCATTCGGCGCGGTGACCGCGTGATCTCGTCGCCTAAACTGCCTGGTGACGACCTTATCGCTGCCGTACTTCTGATGGACCGCCTTCGGGTCCGCGGTGGGTGGGAAGCTCAGCAGACACACGCGTCGTTGAGCGGTTACCTGCTCGAAGAGACGTACGAGCTTCTCGATGCGATCCACAGCGGCAACCTCGACGACCTGAAAGAGGAACTCGGCGACATCCTGCTGCAGGTGCTGTTTCATTCTCGGATCGCGCAGGACGCGTCGGAAAATGCATTCGACGTCGACGACGTAGCAGCGGGTCTTGTACGAAAGCTGACGCACCGAACCCCGCACCTCGACGACGGATCGACCGGCCCGATCGACATCGCTGTGCAGGAGAAAGCGTGGGAGGAGAAGAAGGCAGCCGAGAAAGCCCGCGGTTCCTGCTTGGACGGCGTCGCACTGTCCCAACCCGCACTGGCACTGGCCCAGAAAGTCGTCGCGCGGGCGAGCAAAGCGGGACTGCCCGACGAGCTGATTCCCGACGAACTTCGCGTCGTACACATCGGCCTCGACCACAGTCACGGGGGCGAAAGCGCCGAGGACTTGTTGCGACGCAACGTCTTGCGTTTCGCCGACCGTATCCGCGACGCCGAAAAATCCGCCAAGGTCCACGGCGCAGTCCCCGGCAAACTCACCGCCATCGAATGGATCGAGAACTGGGGTAGGCGGTAGGTCCGCCCCCTTTGGCGCACGAATGGGCCCTGCTAGCTACCGGTACGCATGAATGTGACATCCAAGCGATGAGGGGCTGGTCGGCCGGTTTTCCGGAGCGAATGTGACGTTCGGTCAATGCTGCGCACCTGGGCGTGCGTCTGCGATGAGGCTACTTACGCCAGAACAGATGATGTGTGACGCCGCTGGGGCTGGGGATGGTTTCGTGCTCGAATCGGTCGTCGAGTTCGTCGGGTGACTCCCACAGCTTCAGCCCCGACCCGAATTCGATGGGCGCGACAGTGATGTGGAGAGTGTCCACCAGGTCGGCGTCGAGGAACTGGCGGATTGTCGTGACCCCGCCGCCGAGACGTACGTCCTTACCGTCGGCCGCCTGCTTGGCTCTGTCCAACACATCTGCCGGCGAACTGTCGACGAAGTGAAACGTTGTGTCGGAGAGTTGGATCGAGGGGCGCTTGTGGCGCGTGAGTACGAACACCGGGGTGCGGAACGGTGGCTCATCACCCCACCACCCCTCCCATTCGTGGTCCGTCCACGGCCCGCGTTGAGGTCCGAACTTGTTCCGGCCCATGATCTCGGCGCCGATGTTGTTCGAGAAATCGCGGGCGAAGTAGTCGTCCAAGCCCCGGGACCCACTGGAGCCGGCGTTGCCCGGAAAACTTGCCGTGGCGAAGAACCACTTCATCAACGTCAGATGGTCGAGACCGAACGGGTTCTCGAGGCTCTGGTCGACGCCTGCGGCGACCCCGTCGGCTGAGATGGTGAAATTCTGTACCCGCAGTAGCTGTGCCATGTGTCTCCCCGCATCGAAGGTGCCGTTCCGGAGTGTAGACCCGGCATCCGCGCAAACTTCATCGCCGACGACGGCGAGGCCTGGCCGGTGGATCAGTTGGGGAACGTCTGCGCGACGTCGGATGCATTATCTGTATCGGTGTCCGAGTACTGATCGAAGAACTTCTGGAACACCGCCTGCATTTCCTTCACCACTTGAATGTGGCTGTCGATGACACCGACCATGCTGTTCTGTCCGCCCACGGCTTTCTCGGACAGAATTTGTGCAAACTGTTTGCCCATCTCGAAGTCGCCGTATCCATCGATCTTGCCTAATTGACGCGCCGTCGCTCGATGTCGGTCGAGTCTGTCGAGGTAGTTGACACAGCTCTGATTGCATTGCCTAGCGGTATCGGCGTCCAAGTACAGCTGACCGTTGTCGGCGGCGATGGCCAAGCTCTGCCAGTAGGTAAGACGAGGTGCAATCGGGTGTTCAGGCGACATCAGAATCTCCTCTGTTGCAGTATCCTACGATTTCGGCACGGCGGGACTTATGGAACGAGTATGGCGAACGACGATTTCGCACAGGTCTCTCGAGGATTGCGACGACCCTTTGCGTGACGCGCTGAACAGGGCGAGACCAATCGCGGTATCGAAAGCGATCTCGCACGAATTCTCGGTGTCGGTGACTCTCGATTGGTAGACGAGTGCATTTCGATCAGTGACCTCGACGCTCTGGAATCCCGAGTTCTGCGGGTTTTCACGTACATCGTTGAGGTCGTAGTCGGGGGTGAAGTAGACATCGAATGTGTACCAATCTTCCCCACTGATCGAGTCCCACCCGCAAATGGTCCAGCCCGGGGTGGTGTAGCCCTTGTCTGCCATGGAGTCTTTGGAGGCTGGATCGAGGCCTGCGGCGGTGATGGTGGTGTCGGGGATGGTGCAGGGGTCGAAGGTCTGGTCGGAGGGGGAGTCGGCGACGGCGCTGCCGGTGATGTCGGTGGAGCAGCCGACCAGCAGTGCGACGCTGATCGCCGTCAGACAGGCCTTACGCATAGTCTCCCCCTCGCAGAAATCACGTCGTCAGGTTAGACGCACGCGAGGCCGGATCGGTTCCACTTCGGCAGGAGACGTTCTCGTCGAGCGGCCTGGATGCGCCACACACGCTGTCTGCTCGCATGAATGAACCATTCATGCGAAGAGGGTAGACCCCCAGAATTCCGATTCACCCAATCCGGGCGGGCAGGCGAAGACGGCGGAGCCGACGTGTTGGATGTATTCGTTCAGTAGGTCTTTGCGTGCCAGGGCCAGCTGCATGGGCACGAACTGCTCGAGTGGGTCTCGGCAGTACGCAATGAAGAACAGTCCTGCGTCCAGGTGACCGAAGCCGTCGGAGCCGTCGGTGAAGTTGTAACCGCGCCTGAGGATTTGGATGCCGTCGAGGTTCTCCTTCGAGGCGAGACGCACGTGGGCGTCGGAGTCGATCAGCAATCCTTCAGGACCCTTGGAATCGAGGTCGAGAGCGTCGAATTCGTCTTTCAGGCCCAGGGGTGCGCCGGTTCCCTTACTGCGCCCGATGACTCGTTCCTGCTCCTTCAGCGTGGTCCGATCCCAGGATTCGATCAGCATGCGGATTCGACGCGCAACGAGGTACGAGCCTCCGGCCATCCATGGTTGATCGTCGTCTTCCCCGACCCAGATGTAATCGTCGAGCAGGTCGGGATCCTCGGCTTTGAGGTTGGCCGTTCCGTCTTTGAATCCGAACAGATTTCGTGGTGTCGCCTGGGTGGTCGACGTCGACGACGTGCGCCCGAATCCGAGTTGGGACCATTTGACTGACACGGTGCCGAATCCGACACGTGCGAGGTTGCGGATGGCGTGGACTGCGACCTGCGGGTCGTTGGCGCAGGCCTGGATGCAGAGGTCGCCGCCGGAGCGGCGTTCGTCGAGATTGTCGGCGGGAAAGTGCTGCAGGTCGGCCAGGGACGTCGGCTTGAGATCCGCAAGCCCGAAGCGGGTGAACAGTCCGGGCCCGAATCCGATCGTCAGGGTCAACGACGACGCGGACAATCCCAATGCCTCACCGGTGTCCGACGGCGGGCGGTACTCACCCGCGCCGACGGCGCCACCGTCGAATGTTTCTTCGCCCCGGGTGAGCCGCTCCGCCATGAGCGTCCACTTCTGGAGCAGCGCAACGAATTCGTCGCGTGACTCGGTGGTGATGTCGAATGCGACGAAGTGCATGCGGTCCTGTGCCGGGGTGACGATGCCGGCCTGGTGCGCTCCGCGAAATTCCACGATGTCCGACGGCCGGTCCTCGTTGGACTCCGCGCATGCGGCAACGGCTCCCGTCCCGACGAGGGCCGCGCCCACCCCGACGGCGCCGAACAGGCGCCGCCGAGAGAAGCGAGAGGTATTACTGTCCGGCAACGACACCCTGTACCTGACTTACCTCGGCGGACAGTGCGTCGATCTTGTTGGAGAGTTCCTGACGCTGGGGTTCGGTGACGGTGTCGTAGAAGACGAAGCCGTCGCCCTGGCGGTACTCGGCCAGTTCGGCGTCGAGCTCGGCGAAGCGTGCATCGATGGCTGACCCCAGTTCTGCGTCGTTCTGATCGATGATCGGACGCACTGCGGCGACTGCTGCCTGGGAGCCGTCGACGTTCGCCTGGAAGTCCCATAGGTCGGTGTGCGAGAAGAAGTCTTCCTCACCGCTGATCTTGGTCTTGGCGACCTCGTCGAGCAGTCCCTGGGCGCCACCTGCGACCTGAATGGGGTCGATGGTGAAGTCCTCGGCCTTGACCTTCTCGGCGAGTTCTGCGATGTCGGCCTGAAGCTGATCGGCCATCTGGTTCGTGTCGGGCTGCAGCCCCTGCTCCCAGAGATCTTTCTCGATGCGGTGGAAGCCGGTCCAGGTATCACCGGGCTCGACGTCCGGTTCACGCAGATCGATGCGCGGGTCGAGGTCGTCGGGGAACGCCTCGGCGACCGGCTCGATGCGCTCGTAGTAGCTGCGGGTGACGGGGAACTGGGTCTTTGCGGCTTCGATGTCGCCGGACTTCACGGCGGCGACGAACGATGACGTAGTCTCCTGGAGCGCGTCGACCTGGCTGACGACGTATCGTTTGTAGCCGGTTGCTGCCTCGTCGAGCAGTCCGTTCTCGTCGGCCTGACGCACGGCGTCGCCGGAGACGACGAAGTCTGCGCGGATTCCGTCGCCGACCATGCCTGCCTTGCAGGCGGTTTGGTAGGTGCCCGGGTCGGGCAGGGCGACGATGAGCTGACGCGTCAGGCCCGGTCCGATGTTCTCGACCTCGCCCATGACACGGTCGCCTTCGCCGTAGACGTAGAACTCGGTGACCTTGGTTCCGTTGTTCGTGATCTGGAACGTCGAGTTGCCGGTCGTTCCTTCGGACGTCGCGACATCGCACGTGGTGTCGGTGGCGGCGACGGCGATGTCGCCGGAACCGGACTCGGATCCGCCGTCGGACGACGATTTCTCGGTGCAGCCGGCGAGAGCGAGCGGCAGAGCCGCGAGTGCGGCCAGCGCAAAGGTGGTACGGCGCAAGGGAGTGCCTTTCATGAGGTGACTGCGGGTTCGGGTACGCGAACCGGCCGAAGGAACAGGTAGAGAACGACAGCGAGGTAGAGCACCCATCCGGTGACCTGCAGGACGGTGGGTTCGGGTCGGAAGTTGAAGATGCCGGCGAGGACGGTGCCGTACCAACTGGAAGCGTCGAACTGTGCGGTGATGTCGAAGGCCGTCGAACCTCCGCCGGGCAGAATCCCGCCGATCTGCAGTGCACGGATTCCGTACGCGAGAATGCCTGCCGCGACGACGATCAGGAAGATGCCGGTGTATTTGAAGAACACCGCGAAATTGATGCGGATGGCGCCGAAGTACAGCAGAACCGTCAGTCCGGCCGCGGCGACGATTCCCAGCAGAAGTCCCAGCAGCGGCCACGAACTGCCGCCCGTGTTCTCCGCGTATCCGACCATCAGCAACGCAGTTTCGACGCCTTCGCGTCCGACGGCGAAGAACGACAGCGCCAGGACCGCGAGTGGTCCGACGGTCAACGCTCGCTCCATGCCGGAGCGGAGTTCGCCGGAGATGTCCTTGGCAGCGGTGCGCATCCACAGCACCATCGCGGTGACGATGCCGACGGCGACCAGCGAGGCGGCTCCGGCGATGATCTCCGCGGTCAGTCCGGTGACCGTCGACGTTCCGTAGTGAATGACGAAAAAGATCGCTGCCACCATGGCAACAGCCAGCCCGACTCCCAACCAGACCCACTTCAACGCGTCGCGCCGCTCGGCCTTGACGAGGAAAGCGACCAGGATCATGACGACGATGCCCGTTTCCAGGCCTTCTCGGAGGCCGATCAACCCGCTTCCGAACATTTGGGTGGCGATGGGCGGAGCGGCTAGGACGGACACGTTCGGTGCTCCTGAAGCGTTGCGAGAAAGGGTAGGGAACCCTCATGTGGTTGAGAGCAACATACACCCTCGTGCATATTGGAAAACGCCTTTGACCTGCGCATACTCGGCGCTTTAGGTTTCTATTACTTTTCGTGTGCAGGATGGACCTGTGAAGAAGCGAGTGGCCTACGTCGTTGCTGTGGTCGCGGTGGGTCTGTTGGCTGCGGCGTGCGGCTCGTCGGAACCGCCGCGTGCGATTCCCGAAGGCATTCCTCCCGGAGCGGGAACGCCGGTGCCCGAGATCGACTTCAACGCACAGGGGAGAACGGCGGACCTCCTGCTCGATTGGGCGGAGCCCCAGGCCGACGCCATGAACATCTCGGTTCCGGCGTTGGCGGCCTACGGTCACGCCGCCGCGATCATGTCCGACACGGCACCCGGCTGCGGCATCGCCTGGACGACGCTCGCCGGAATCGGCTACATCGAAAGTCGCCACGGCACGTACCAGGGCTCGTCCGTCGCCCCCGACGGTCTTGTGTCGCCCGCGATTCGCGGCATCCCATTGGACGGCGGCCCGGGCGTCGCCGAAATTCCCGACACCGATGGCGGCCAACTCGACGGCGATCCGGTGCACGACCGCGCGATGGGCCCGATGCAGTTCATTCCCGAGACCTGGAAGAAATGGGGCGTCGACGCCAACGGTGACGGAATCGCCGATCCCGACAACCTCGACGACGCGGCTCTGACCGCAGCTCGCTACCTCTGCGCGCGCGGAGGTGATCTGCGTACTGCGGAAGGGTGGGAGCGCGCGCTCATGGCCTACAACCAGTCCGGTGTCTATCTCCGAGACGTCCGCGACGCTGCAGCCGCCTATTCAGTCGGCACCACTGCGTGACTCCGCAGGCTCCGCTCCTGACTTTCCCTGGTCACTCCGCAGGCTCCGCTCCTGACTTTCCCTGGTCACTCCGCAGGCTCCGCTCCTGTGCGTCGCGGGGAGGTCAGGCGAGCGGCTAGTCTGACACCCGGCACTTACCCGCCCGCCCCCGTTACAAGGAGAAGCATTCGTGGCCATCATTGAGCAGGTCGGAGCTCGCGAGATTCTCGACTCCCGTGGCAACCCCACGGTCGAGGTCGAGGTCGCACTGGACGACGGAACACTGACCCGCGCAGCGGTTCCTTCCGGAGCGTCCACCGGTGAGCACGAGGCAGTCGAGCTTCGTGACGGCGGCGAGCGTTACGGCGGCAAGGGTGTCGAGAAGGCCGTCAACGCTGTTCTCGACGAGATCGCACCGGCTGTCATCGGCCTCGACGCCATCGAGCAGCGGGCCGTCGACCAGGCTCTTCTCGATCTCGACGGCACCCCGAGCAAGGCGCGTCTCGGCGCGAACTCGCTGCTCGGTGTTTCCCTCGCGGTGGCGAAGGCGGCTGCGGAGTCCGCTGGACTCGAGCTGTTCCGTTACCTCGGCGGACCGAACGCGCACATCCTTCCCGTACCGATGATGAACATCATCAACGGTGGCGCGCACGCGGACAGTGGCGTCGACGTCCAGGAGTTCATGATCGCGCCCATCGGTGCGCCGACCTTCAAGGAATCCCTGCGCTGGGGTGCCGAGGTCTACCACTCCCTCAAGTCGGTGCTGAAGGCCAAGGGCCTGTCGACGGGCCTCGGCGACGAGGGCGGCTTCGCGCCCGACCTGGCCGGAACCAAGGAAGCGCTCGACCTCATTCTCGACGCCATCGCCAAGACCGGCCTCAAGCCCGGACAGGATGTGGCGCTCGCACTCGACGTCGCAGCCACCGAGTTCTACACCGCAGGCACCGGCTACGCCTTCGAGCGCGCTACCAAGTCCGCCGAGGAGCTGTCGGCGTTCTACGGCGAACTCGTCGACGCCTACCCGCTCGTCTCTATCGAGGATCCGCTGGACGAGAACGACTGGGACGGCTGGGTTGCCCTCACCGAGGCCATCGGTGACAAGGTGCAGCTCGTCGGCGACGACCTCTTCGTCACCAACCCGGAGCGTCTCGAGGACGGCATTGTCAAGGGTGCGGCCAACGCGCTGCTGGTGAAGGTCAACCAGATCGGCACGCTCACCGAGACCCTCGACGCCGTCGACCTCGCGCACCGCAACGGCTACAAGACGATGATGAGCCACCGGTCCGGCGAGACCGAGGACACCACCATCGCGGACCTGGCGGTTGCCGTCGGCAGCGGTCAGATCAAGACGGGTGCGCCCGCACGTTCCGAGCGCGTCGCGAAGTACAACCAGTTGCTGAGAATCGAAGAAGCTCTGGGTGACGCGGCGCGTTACTCGGGTGAGCTGGCTTTCCCCCGGTTCAATTACGAGGGATAGTTTTCAGCTCGATTCGACGAGGGTGATTGCATGGCGGCACGACGAGGAAGATCCGGGACAAGCCCAGGTGGGCGTGATCCCAGGCCTCGTGGTCGCTCTGCATCCCGGGGCCGGACGTCCGGAGCTGCGTCGGGAGACGAACGCAGCTCCGGTCAGCCGGCGCCGGAGCCGTCCGATCAGGCGCGTGACGCCGTGGTCGGCGGCAAAGCAGCTCCCCGACGCGTGGGCGCGCGGGCTTCGTCCGGCGGTGAGCGCACCTTTCTCGGCCTGTCGACGGCCAAGGCCGTGGTCCTCGCCGTCGTCGTGTGCGCGTTGGCGTTGACGCTCGCGATGCCGCTGCGCACCTACTTCTCGCAGCGCGCCGAGCTCGAGCAGGTTCTCGCCGAGCGCACCGGACTCGAGCAGGACGTCAAGGACCTGGAGCTCGAGAAAACGCAATTGAACGACCCGACGCGCATCGCAGCCAATGCGAAGTCCAGGCTCCGCTGGGTGATGCCGGGGGAGACGCCGTACACGGTGCAGTTGCCGGGGGACGTCGGTCCGCCGGTGGACGACGTGGAAACCACCAAGCAATCCGAAGGCCCGTGGTACCGGGACCTGTGGGAGTCCGCGGTGCAACCGCAGGGGCCCGTGGAGGAACAAGAAGTGGTGCCGGATCGGGCTGTTTTGCCCGAGCCTGCACCGGACATCGAAGGAGGACCGGTCGGGTGAGCTCGGCAGTCTCGAAGGAAGATCTCGACGCCGTAGCGGCTCAACTCGGACGCGAACCCCGCGGTGTTCTCGCCATCGCGTATCGATCCCCGGACGGTAGGCCCGGTGTGGTGAAAACTGCCCCCAAGCTGCCCGACGGCACCCCGTTCCCCACCCTGTTCTATCTGACGGATCCGCGCTTGACTGCTGAGGCCAGCCGTCAGGAATCGGCGGGCGTGATGCGAGAGATGACTCTTCGGTTGTCCGAGGACGAGGAACTGGCCGCCGGATATCGGCGCGCGCACGAGTCCTACCTGGCCGAGCGCAACGACATCGAATCTCTCGGAACCGATTTCACCGGCGGAGGTATGCCGGATCGGGTCAAGTGCCTGCACGTGTTGATCGCTCACTCCCTCGCCAAGGGCCCGGGCGTCAACCCACTCGGTGACGAGTCGGTGGCGCTCGCCGCCGAGACCTCGTTGCGCGGCACAGCAATTCCGGCCGACTGGCCGACCATCGCCGAACTTCGCGGAGAGACTTCATGACTCGGGTAGCAGCCATCGATTGCGGCACCAATTCCATCCGCCTCCTCGTTGCGGACATCAAAGACGGTGTTCTGACGGATGTTGCGCGGGAGATGCGCGTCGTGCGCCTCGGCCAAGGCGTCGACGCGACGGGTTCCTTTGCGCCCGAGGCGATCGAACGTACCCGCGTAGCGCTCGAGGAGTTCGCCGGCATCATTCGCGAAGCCGGTGCGTCGGCGCTGCGCATGGTCGCGACGTCCGCCACCCGCGACGCCGCGAACCGCGACGACTTCTTCGCGATGACGCGAGAGATCCTGGATCCGATCGTGCCAGGTTCGGTCGCGGAGGTCATCACCGGTGACGAGGAAGCACGGCTGTCCTTCGCCGGTGCCGTCGGCGAACTCGACGCCAAGGGTGCACCGTTCGTCGTCGTCGACCTCGGCGGCGGGTCCACTGAACTCGTTCTGGGTGATCGCAAGGGTGTGCGTGCGGCGTTTTCCGCCAACATCGGGTGCGTCCGTCTGACCGAGCGTTTTCTGCACTCCGATCCGCCCACCGCCGACGAGATCGCCGGAGCTCGCGCGTACGCCCGCGAGAAGTTGGAGGAAGCGTTCGAGGACGTGAACATCGGCGAGGCCTCGAGTTGGGTCGGCGTCGCGGGCACCATGACCACCATCGCAGCCATCGCTGCAGGTCTGCAGGAGTACGACGCGGACAAGGTCCACCTGACACGAGTGTCCTTCGGAGACCTGTTCGACGTGTGCGACCGTCTGATCGGGATGACCCGCGCCGACCGAGCGGCGTTGGGGCCCATGCACCCCGGACGGGTCGACGTCATCGGTGGCGGTGCCATCGTGACCAGTGTTCTGGCCGAAGAGTTCGAGCGTCGCGGCGCCGTCAGCACCCTGGTGGTCAGTGAGCACGACATTCTCGATGGCATCGCCCTGTCCGTGAAGGCGTAGTTCTGCAGATTCGCAGGTAATACCTGCGGCGATGCTCCTTGCATCGGTGTCCGATTCGGTGAACTCTGTGACGTGCGACACGCACGCGCAGGGGACTACGCCGAAACGAGGATCATCGATGACGACGACGCAGGCACCCGCCGAGAAGGGCCTGGCACGGCTCGCGCAAGGACTGGCTCGAGCCACCGAAAAATGGTTCCCCGACGCCTACATCTTCGCTTTGGTGGGCGTTGTCGTCGTCGCGGTGGCGGCGTTCGCGAACGGGTCGTCGCCGCAGAACGTCGTCGACGCCTTCGGTGGGGGTTTCTGGGATCTGACGGCGTTCACGCTGCAGATGGCGATGGTGGTGCTCACCGGGTACGTCGTAGCGACGTCGCCTCCGGTGGCGCGGCTGATCACCCGTCTGGCACTGCTGCCTCGTTCACCCAGCAGCGCAGTGAGTTTCGTGGCCCTGCTCTCCTGTACGGTGTCGTTTCTGAACTGGGGATTGAGTTTGGTTTTCAGCGGTCTGCTCGCTCGCGCGATCGCGCGACGGTCGGACATGCAGGCCGACTACCGGGCTCTCGGTGCCGCGGCATTCATGGGACTCGGTGCGGTGTGGGCGCTCGGAATGTCCTCGTCCGCGGCACAATTGCAGGCAACTGCGAGTTCCCTGCCCGGACCGCTGCTGCAGATCACCGGTGTTCTCGATTTCGGTAAGACCATCTTCACGTGGCAGTCGTTGGTGACCTGTTTGATCATCACGGTGATCACCGTCGTCATAGCGCATCTGTCCGCTCCGAAGGGCGCGGCGATCAAGACTGCGGAGAGCATGGGCGTCGATCTCGACGACACGATCGACGAGCCGGCTCCGCGGTCGCGTCCCGGCGAGTGGCTCGAGTACAGTCGGGTCCTTCCGTTGCTGATCGGTGCAATGACGCTGGGATGGCTTGTGTCGCAGCTACTGACGTTGCCGGTGCTGTCGGTGGTGTCGAGCCTGAACGGCTATCTTCTGGTTTTTCTGATCCTCGGTCTCGTCCTGCACGGAACGCCCAGAAGGTTTCTCGACGCAGTGTCCAAAGCAGTGCCGGCCACCGCGGGCATACTCGTTCAATTCCCGCTGTACGCGGCGATGGCTGCCATTCTGGTCGAGGCCGAGGGACGGGGAGGCGTCACGATCTCCGAGCACCTCGCGAACTTCTTCACCGACATCGGTAGCGGCGGCGGCTTTGCTGTCGTCATCGCGATCTACACCGTGATCCTCGGGCTGTTCGTGCCCTCCGGCGGAGGTAAATGGCTGGTCGAAGCGCCCTACGTCATGCAATCGGCTACCGACGTGCAGATGAACCTTGGCTGGACCGTCCAGATCTACAACGTCGCCGAGGCACTGCCGAACCTCATCAACCCGTTCTTCATGCTTCCGCTGCTCGCCGTACTGGGCCTGCGGGCCCGCGATCTCATCGGATTCACGTTCCTGCAGTTCATCTTCCACTTCCCGGTCGTCCTGCTGCTGGTGTGGCTCCTGGGCATGACCTTCGACTTCGTGCCACCGGTCATCCCCGCCCAGTAGCGGACCGATATGATCGTCACCGCTGGAACCAGCGGTCCCAGCAATCGCCCCTATAGCCCAATTGGCAGAGGCAGCGGACTTAAAATCCGCACAGTGTCGGTTCGAGTCCGACTGGGGGCACAGAAAAGGTGCAGGTCAAGGTCGGTGTCGGACGTGAGTGGACGTTCGAACACTAGTGAGAGTGACACATATTGACACATCTCAGAATAACTGTGCTTCCCGGACGTTGCCGGATCTACATGTTGCCACCTGGACGATACGACCAACGAGGCCGCTTCGATCCCGGTCTCATGTGACTTGTCGGTCGGGTGATGTCTAATGAGGTGATGGCCCCACATGTAGACATAGATCAACGCTCCGCATCAGTGGTGCCGAGGCAAGAAGACATCGCTGACTGGGCATCAGGCCGCAGGATCTTTGTTTCCAGCTTGATTACCGACATGCTAAATGAGCGTGCAGCGTCGAGGTCCGCGATCGCAGATATCGGCGCGGATCCAGTGATGTTCGAGCATGAGCTCGGAGCACAGGACGTCAGTGCCGATGAGGCGTATTTGGCGGGCGTTCGGGGGTCTGATGTCTACGTCGGTCTTTGGGGTCCGCGATATGGAGTCCGGATGCCCGATGGGTACTCGGCAACCCACGCGGAGTTTCTGGAGGCAGAGAAACAGGGGTTGAGGCTGTGTCTGTTCGTAGGTGACGCCAACACCGCCGACTTCGATGGCCAGCAGCGAGACCTTATCGCAAGTGCACGAAATCTCTACACCACCAGCACATGGCATACGATTGACGATCTTCAAGAACGCATTCGCGCGCGATTGATGGCTTTGGCAGCAGAGGACCTGGCACCGTGGGTCAGGTTGGGACCGTTGTTTTTCAGGGCAACGGATATTTCCGGCGACGGCACGAAATTGATCATCAAAGCCCAAGTCCGTTCCGCCTCGGTTCACGCGGAACTTGGTCAGCTGCGGGACGCTCGAACGCAAATTGTGTTTGCCTCCACTGCAGAGTCCAAAGTCGTACGGATCGATCGGTTGTCCTCGACGATGCGCTCGACAAACGTCCACGACGAAACCATTGAATTATCTGTTGTCTCGCAGGGACAGTCGGCGTCTGCCGTATTCCGTCTCGGTTCGATAAACGGTGTCCCTGCTGAAGAGGTTCAGAAGAAATCGCTGGGAGCCGGGTTGTTCGGCGAGCCTGCAAGCGGCGATTCTTTTTTGCCCTGGGGCGCGCCGGTCGATCCTCTCGAACTGGTACGTGGACTTGGGCTTGACGACTCGGTCCTCCGGCCGATCGTGTCCTTGCTGATTACGCAACACCTGTTCGAGTCGGGCTCTGCTGCCGTGGTGGACGCTGTCGTTCTTGGTCCGTCTGTAGTGGGAAATCGACGACTGAAGGTCACCTGGACGCCTCGTAGGATCTACGACAACGTTCCCGCACCTTCGAAGGTCACTATCGAAGGAATATTGAGTGGCGTCTGAGCGAAATGTGTTGCGCCCGTGCGCTAGGTGGACTTCCTACGCTTCTGCAACGGGTCGAAGCTGTTTGCAGCCTCCAACAAAGCATCTTCCTGCGAATGTGCGTAGACGCTCAGGGTGAATGCTGCGGACGCATGGCCCAACCACGCCGCGATGACAGCGATCGGCACACCCTGCAGATGCATGAGAGTCGCGCAAGTATGTCGGGCGTCGTGCAGACGGATGGACTTGAGGCCCGCTGCTTTAAGGACCTTCTTCCAGCGAAAGGTCAAGAGGTTCGGATGCACGGCCTCACCCGATGGAAGGCGAACTACGTATATCGAGTCGGTGTAGTCGACGCCCAGCAAGAGTTTGTCCTCCGCCTGCTGAGCTTTCGCGGCTTTCAGCGCTGCGGCCAGGGGTTTCGGGAGTGGTAGTCGTCGCTTGGAGCGACGGCTCTTCGGTGTGCCTTCGACTATGCGAGAGCCGACTGCAACTCTGCTGTTCGCAATAGAGATGGTGTTTTTCTTGAAGTCGACGTCGGACCAGCGAAGGCCTGCAATCTCACCGCGTCTCAATCCGGAAAGAGCAAGATGCCAAGCGTGAGCCATTGGATCTCTGTCGACATACTTCAGTAGGCGTTTCGCCTCTACCTGCGACAGCGTTTCCATTTCGACGGCCTCGGTCGGCAATCGATCGACCATCGCGGCGACGTTTCGGATTATGCTGCCCTGCTTGAGTTGATCGTCGAGGATTGCCGTCAGCAAGCTCAGCATGTAATTGACCGTGCGTGCGGACCAGGGCTTTCGAGCTCGACCGTTCGGCAAGGGAAGGCCACCCGCTCGGAGTTTTTTGACCAGGCTGTCGATGTCAGTCTTGGTCAGCTTCTGTACGGGGATGCCGCCAATTTCGGAGATCACGGGCTGCAGGTTGACCCTATGCCCCCGAAGTGACGACTCCTTGAGCTTGTGTTTCGAATCCAGCCACCGCTCGCAGGCGTGAGCAAGAGTGAGCTCGGACGAATGAATGAACGTGCCGTTGGAAACCTTGTTCGTAGTCTCGGCGAGTGCTTGGCGGGCTGCCTGCTCGGTTGCAAATCTGCGCTTGCTCTGTGTTCGATTGACGATCTGTGTCGTCGTTCCGTCGGGGTTCTTGCGCGTTGTAGTTCTGCTACCGGTGTCGACTCTGACCTCGTACCGCACGATTGCACGACCGGTCTTGCGGTCCGTGATCGTCAGCTTGCGAATCTGTGGCGGCAGCTGAGTTCTAGCCATCGTTGTCGTCCTCGCCCATTGCCATCTGTAGATCTGTCATCCGGTGAAACAGCTCTTCTGCGCGTCTGCGCGCGTCCTCGTAGGCCATCTGCATGGTCTCGATATGCTCCGTTGACTCCCGCGCCGACAAACCAGTTCGCAGCTGTACACGTGCGCGCCGCATCGTGTGAAGGGCCTGAAGCCACTCGCGCGTAACACCAACTCGGTCGTTGTTCGGATCGAACTGTTCCCGCGCCCATATTTCGACGGGCTGTTCTGTCTCCGCATCGGTCCAGTCGGCGGACGGTTTCATCAAGCCTGCCTCGCCGCTGAACCACTGCAAAGCACCGTGTGATTCCTGCTCCAGGCCAGGAAGCACCTCGACTTTGCCTCTGGGGAGATCTGGGAAGACGAGCTGGGCCGGCGAAACTCCCAGAGCTGCAGCAAGAACGAGGAGTTCGGGCACGTCAATGGTCTTCTTTCGCCCTGTCTCCAGATCGGCGACCACTGACCGCGAGATCCCATATCCGATCTCTACGGTGCGATCTGCAAGCTTCGCCGCTGACAGTCCCGAGTGCTCCTTACCTCGGAGCCGCCTAACTTCACCGGCGACGCGGGCCACTAGCTGTTCAGCCCAAGACTGTGTCATAAGCACGCAGTCTAGCCGATTTTCCGTATGTGTTGTGGCAGCGCTACTGAATTGCTACCTTGTGGTGGAACCACATGGACGGCGCTCGATCGAGTGCGCGATTGTGGTGAAAATACACAATATGCGGAGAGGAAACACCATGTCTCGACGGTTGTATTCGGTCCAGGAAGCGATGGCTCGGACAGGTCTCGGACGCTCCAACCTGTTCAACAAGCTTGCGGCCGGTGAGATTCGCAGCGTCAAGGTCGGTAAGCGCCGACTGATTCCCGACACGGCCATTGACGAGTACATCGTCGGACTGGAGGAGGCGGCACGCGTCAGCTCGGGCGTTGCCTGACATGCCTCTCACTGCAGACCCGTACGAACTAGAGACGCCCCCGGCGAGTTCCGGTGTTACGAGCACCGGTGCCGAGGGCGTCCTCGAAATCCCCACCTTGCAGGAAGGAGCTTCGTCCTCGGATACTAATCGGTCCTGACGCGCCTCACAAGGCGTTTTGCCGCGCTCATGCCCTCACTCTGCTTCGGAATGTTGTCGACGTAGAGCGGGGATGAGTGGAGGCCGGATTTACCCGCGTCTAGGTAAATCCATCTGCGTACACACTGTTTACGCGATTGTCTGCGTCACGCCATACCCCTGCGTGGGTCCCGTGTGCCGTTGAAGTCCGCCCTCAGTCGCTGTCGCAGCGTCGTTTTCTGGCAGAGCCCGACGAACAACCAGCCTGCCGCCGGCCTGTGCACCCTTTGTAAATCCTCGGAGACCGGCCCCGAGGCACCATCAGCTCGACTGATCATCGAGCGGGTGGCGATACCGATTAGCCGCGCGCCCAACGAGGCACGGGGCTATCGGGCGTGGAGCGGACAACGTGGGTGCGGAAATTGGCTCAGGGGCCATGGGGGGTCCGGAGCGAACGAACGAAGTCCCTTGTCTTTCATACGTCACCACTATGGAGGTACCAGTTGAGTTCTCGACCCATCTGCAATGCTCACATCACAGAGCTGCCTGGTATGGCCAACTGTCATTCAGGTCTCGATCTTTCAGTCCGTGCCGCCCTCCTGCATGTCGATTCCCCGAAGACCCAACTAGAGCAACGTATTTGGCGGTCTGCACGCGAGCGCAGCAGTTCGCTGGTGCCGGCCGCTCCCGCGGGCGGTACGGCGGCGTTCCCCGCGAGTGCCATACCTGAATTACCCGCAAAGAGTGCCTCAGATGACTCGCTGGCGACGGGCGTCATACGTCCCGCGGTGGTTACACCAGCATTGCCCACCAAGGATGCGAGTCGCGCTTGGGATGTGTTGGTAGTAGACGCTTCTCATACCCCTGTGGCGTGCATTTCGCCTATGGCACGCGACTCGCGCTTCGTGCCCCTTACCTGCAATACATCCAAGACTTCTACGGGGCACGACACATCCCTCGGTTCCAAGGCGTGGATGACATCCCATTCCCGCCATACCCCCAGTTCGTCCCATTCATCCATGGAAAGTGAGACCCACCATGCCCGCTGACATCTTTGCGTTCTGCAACCAGAAGGGCGGAGTGGGCAAGACCACCACCGTCTTTCACCTCGCCTACGCCGTTGCCCAAGCGGGGACGCGAGCACTCGTTATCGACGTGGATCCGCAAGGCAACGCCAGCACCGTCCTGGCCAGGACCGAGCTAGAGAGCGACGATGTCGGTGTTGCCGACGTACTCGCCGAGTCGTCGAACGCGACCATCGCCGATGCTGTCGTCCCCACCATCTGGCCCGGCGTAGACCTGGTACCCACGTCGCCGGGAAACGAGTCCCTGGCCTATGTCCGCGATCAATTGGTCGTCGCCGGTGCCGGCCGAGAACGGCGGCTTCGCGACGCAATCGAGGTCGTACGAGGCGTGTACGACGTGATCCTCATAGATTGCCCACCTAGCCTCGATCTGCTGACTATCAACGCCCTTGTTGCAGCGCGCGCCGCCGTCGTCGTGACTCAGTCCGCGCTGTTCTCAGCGAATGGACTCGCGCGGCTACTACGCACCATCGACGCAGTCAAGCGCAGCTACAACCCGGACCTCGACATGCTCGGTGCGATCGTCAACCTTCACGAGATCGCGACGATCAGCGGTCGAGAACAACTGATCGAGATCGCCGCAAGCATCAACATCCTCGGCGATGCCGTCCCCAAGCGGGTTGTCATCAAAGACTCGATGGAGGCCCAAACCAGCCTGGTCGACTGGGGGACAACACAATCTCGCAGCCTGTCGACGATCTATCGCGACACCCTTGCGCTGCTCACGAAGGGACACCTGTGATGGCCCGGCCCGAACGTATGAAGAGCGCACTCGCCGGATCGAGCCCGGTCGATCCGCCGGAGAACTCGCGGCAGCCCCACGACACTGTTTCGTTGGTCGAGACCGGTGCGCAAACGTCACCGGACAACGCAAAACAGAAGCGTTCGTACTACCTCTACCAGTCCACCGTCGACGATCTTCTCAACGCAGCCGAAGCGCTGTCCGCAACGCCCGGCGCACCGCGGGGCCCGTCGGATCTCGTCAATGCGGCAATCGAAGACTACTTGGAGTTGTTGCGCAACAGATTCAACGACGGTGCGCCGTTCCCGCAACGAACGGGCCCCCTCGCACGAGGACCGAGAATCCGATGAGCCGATCACACTCCGCGGCAACTCCGTTGACAACGAAGCCGTCAGACGTCGTTGCGCTACATCCAGCGATTCTGCAGTGGGCTCTCGCAACAGCCGTTGCGTTGACAGTTGGCATCGCCGGGGCGTCCTTCTGGCTCAGTTTCGCTGTGTTGCGTGATCTCGCGGTGATGGCAGGGATAGGTCCCGGTGAAGCCTGGGTGATTCCGATCGTGTTGGACGGTGCAATCGTCTCGACAACAGTGACGGCGATTGCGCTGTCCAACCACACGGACAACCGCACCATCAAGGGCCGTCGTTTTGTCGTATCGATTTTACGTGTCGCGGCATCGGCGTCGATTGCGGGTAACTCGTATCACGCAGTGTTGAGTGCGACCTTGCTTCCGGCCGTGGTCTCGGCGGGTATTGCCACCATTGCACCTATTGCGCTCCTTGCGATGACGGAAGTGCTGGCTGTCATCCTTCGTGCGCCCCGCGGAACCGCAGGGGAGGAGTTGGCTCCGAGTGCTGCCACAGAAGAGCCGGATTGGACTGACGCCGACTCCATCCAAGAAGGCCAAAGCCAGAGCGGGGATGACTCAGGGGGTGAAGACGGCTGGCGGGAAGAACAGGTCGACGCGGCGGACTCGCCTCGACTGCAAGTAGACGACCTCACACCGGAAGTTGCAGAGACAGCGCGGCTTCGACACGCCCACCGTGAATGGTCGTGGGCACGAATCGGTAGAGAAACGGACGGCTCCGTTGCATCGACCGCGATGCGCCGATATCGGAAGTGGGAAGAAGTCACCGCAGGGATCGTCGATGGCCACCAGGACGGGCAATTCAAGTTTGATAACAGGTCAGCCTGCGAACATGACCGCATGTCCGCAGGATAGAAGTGCTACCGCGACATCGAGCCTGGTTGCTTTCCGTCGCTCCCGCGCAATCACCCCAGGCTGTTGAGGGCTGTGAGGTGGTCGCGCCCGGATGGCTCAGTCTGCGTCGAGGCCCGCGCTGCCCTGGGCCCACCTCCGGCGGTCTCCGGATTGAGCTCCGCTGCGCTCCGCACAGCAGAAAGAACAATTTCCTTCGCACATCTGGCTCCGATCGAGCATGCAACACCCTGACCCGTCTTACCCAACCCTGACTCCGCCTTGCTTCGGCCCGATGGGCTCCGAAAACTTTTCAAAGCGCCTGCGGCTGAAAACTTTCCGGATCAGGGCCAGGACGCCGGTCCAGTGCGCCGCCTTCTCTCCTTCGAGCCAGATGACGGCGAAAGAAATTGGCAGAGCGGAGGGGCCGGGGGTGCCGGTCCCGCAACAGAAAGAGAGCCCGACATGCCGCAGAGTACTTCCAGCACAGGACGACGGACCACCGCCGCATACAACGCCCGAACCACCGGAATTGTCACCCACACAACCGTCCTGGTCACAGGACCCCAACAGGCCACTATCACCGCCACCTCCGCAGCAACCGACGAAGCGCAGATGATCGTCGCACTAGGTCACGTCATGATGACCTTCCGCAGCGCCGAAACAGTATCCGCAGTCATCACCGGATTCGCCACCGTCCGGGCCGCACTTGCCGGAGCCGATGGACAAGCCCCCCACCCCGCCCAACCAGGCGCAGAATTCGGTGCCGCTGCGATCTCCGTCCTATGGCTCGACAGCCCCGAACACACCGCAGTCCCACACCACCGCTACAGCTCCGAACAACGCCGCACGATCCACTGGGTAGACCTGCACATGGGACCTGTCACCTGGCGCATCACCGACCGCATCGGGTACGACACTCTGATGGCCGAACTCCGACGCGTTCACCGTGCTGCCGTCGGAGTATTTCTCGACGGCGGCCGCTACCGCCGCGACCCCGCCAAGCTCCTCGATGTCTTCGACGACGTCTAATACCACACGTTCGGCCCCAGCCCCGGGGCCGAACGTCGTTTGTCCACAGGCTGACTCGACACGACAGTTATCCACACCCTCGCCTGATTGGTCTCCGCGCCAAACCTGTTTTTCCGGACCTCGTGTGACCCTCGACAACAAGCAGCTAGCCGGCACGAGCGACAAGGAACCAACGATGATCACCTGGACAGTCACCACACACCCCGAAGACAACCCCGAAATTCTGACCGCAACCGGAGCAGAACCCAATCTCCAAGGTGCGAAACGCGCCGCCGCAGATGCCGTCCGTACCGCCCTCCTCGACGCGCGCGAGCACGCATCGTCCGACAACGGCAGCCCGCCGTCCTACCTCGTCACACTCGACGGAACCTGTGCCCTCATCATCGGACTCGGAAGCTGCAGGCTCGAGAACTACAACGCCGTCCTCGACAGCCTCGAGCAGTTCGACGGCACCGCACCACCGAACCTTCTCTACATCTGACCCACACCTCCGCAATGACGTCGAAGGCGGCATAGCCAGGCAAAGCGCAGCCGGAATATCGAATCCAGTTCTCCCGCAACAGACCCGCGAATGGAAACGAGGCGAACAGATGACCCCATTGAGAGCAGTGGAACCCACCGACGACGACGATCACGCTGATCTGACGGACCATCCGGAGACGGCACCGGAAGCGCTGGCGATCTGCGCATTGATGTGGTTGCAGGACGCCGACGAGGCCGCCCGCATCGCAGCGACATTGCAGGCCAATGATTTCCATGATCCCGTGTATCGCGAGCTGTACGGCATCGTGCAGGGGCTGATCATCGACAACCTCCCACACGATCCCGCGAGTGTTCTGGGCGTCCTCGTCCGGTCAGGTGCCAGTGGACACCGCGGTGCACGGCTGCGTCGAACACTGACCGACGTCACCGCAGCGAACGCATGCGGTGCCTCGGCAACCGACTACGCCGGCATGGTGCTGTCGGAAAGTTACCGACGTAGCTTCTTCGACGCAGGGATCAGAATTCAGCAGCTCGCCGAGGAAGCGCCGGAAGAATTTCTGTTCGACCAGCTCGTCGAAATCGGAAGGGCGCAACGTGAAGCGACGAACCGCCTGAACGCCTTCCGCAGCGGCAGTGCACTATGACGGCACCGGACGAGGCAGACACAGGCGATGAGCTACGGCGAGCTGCTCTCGCTTCCGCTTGGTTCGCCGCCGCAGATGTCGCGCATCTCGATACACACGAAGTCGAGGACCTCGGTGCCGGCAGTGAGATAGAGGACGCGCTGGCCGCCGGAAAGACACTCAGCGAAGTTGCGCGGTCCACCGGGTACACCGAGGCCGTCGCCTCAGACCTTCTGGGCAAGTTCCGAAAGTTTCGCGAGATTCTCGCGGTGCGCGACCAAATTCCCCTGTTCTGAGCAACTTTCCACCCACACCTCGCATTGCCGCTATGACTCGAAGAGGCCGACGCCATGAACTTCATCCGCATCGACACCGACCGAGGCACCCTTTACGGGCCATCCTTCGCCGAGACGCTGACGCACTTTTTCGGACAGAACCAGCACGTCGAATGGGAATGCCACAAGCTGACTGCCGGATACTCAGGTGGGCGATGCACAGTGTCGACTGCAATCCGAGTGCATCACCGAGGACAGTTGATCGTCGCAGCTCGATCCTTCGGCTCCCGGACCGTTGACGCGATCCCCGAGTGCGCAGTTCGCATCGAACCAAAATTCGCTACCGCACCGTTCGATGCACCGGCAATGCCGCGCTGGGCGTACGAGTGGGCGTATGACCTGCTGGTCTGAATTCACGGTATAGATCGGCCGGTACAGATCGAAAGCGAACTTGCTCCTTCGCTGCGGCGTTGACGCGGAGCGCTTCCGTGCACTGAGCAACGTTCGGTCCACGCCACAAGCCCTCCACGTGACGAAACTTCGACGAGATGTCAGAAGGTGCTGCGCAGCGCGCCGCACTCCGAACCCACCACACGAAAGGAACCCGGCCCGTGCCAGCGCAAGCCTGGATCACCCTCATAGTCGGCGTCTTCGCCGTCGTCGGCGTCGCCGGAACCGTCAACCAACGCACCCGAGCGGACAACCGCTCCCAATCCTGGCAACGAATCACCTGGTGCCTCGAATGCACCGTCAGCGACAACCCTGACAAAGTTGCGCTCGGCTGGACAGTGTTCGGCACCGTTGCCGCAACTCCCTTCATCGCCAAGACTGACCGTCGCACACTCCGAGCTATTGCCGACCGAGATATTGCGCCCAGCAGCGACGACCTAGCGGAAACCGACGACAACAGCGACAATGGATCTACAACACCCCGCGAGGAGCGCCCATGACCACCACCGAACCACGCCGGGCCTGGACTCCCGAGCAACGCCGGAAGGTCCGCGCGGCAGCCGCAGGAGCCTCGATCAAGCTCCGCGAGTACGACAACGATCCAGTCCCGCAGTGGCTACGCGACGTTGCCGCAGGCAAAGACATCAAGTCGGCGACTGACTGACTACCCCATCAACCCGACAAGGCCCGCCCAACCGAGGGACGGGCCTCCGTCATGTCGTGCACGACGGGAATCGATGCCGTCGACTATGCAGAACGAGTTGCCGCCATGCGGGCAGCAGGCAAATGGAACTCCACTGCCCGTCCTGCCGCAGACCGGTCAGCAGAGAGAATATGAAGCCGCCGCTCGCGTGGCTGACAGGCGGCTCGCCGCCTGTCAGTGTGCGGCGTTGTACGCCTCTTCGATGTCGGCCGGGATGCGGCCGCGTTCGCTGATCTCGTACCCCTGATCGAATGCCCACTGCCGAATCGCACGTGTCTGCTCTGGATCACGCTTGGCTGACCCGTCGGCAGCGGCAGCGGATGACGCGGCAGCGGGGGAGGGCTTACGCTTGCGGCCACCGACCCGCGTCGCGTGTCCTACGTAGTAGTCGAGCTTCTTGTGAAACTCGTTCGCGTTCTTCGCTTTCAGGTCGATCGAGTACTCGACGCCGTTGATGGCGAACTCGATAGTCTCGCCGGATTCGTCGTCGATGACCGAACCGTCGATATCGTCCACCAGTTGGGTTGTCACTCGTTTGGCCACAGTGGAGAACCTTTCATCGATGCATTCGTAATGCGCAACCGCATTCGTATTCATGATCGTAACCACTACTCGCCGCCGGAAACTCGGTGGAAGCTCCCCGCTGTGCGTGTTAGCGTAAATCGGTCGTGTGCGATATTGAAAATCATGTACGTGAGGTGAGTTGATGGTTGCCGCTGAGGCCAGTACTTCGCGATGCACCCGACCGTCCTCGCAGGCCAGGTCTGTCTGATTTTTCTCCTTGCGCGACTGGCACGGGGTGCGTCGTTGAATGTTCGCCACCGAGTGCCCTACTCACGGACACGCGGAACATCGACCCGACCGAGCGTAAGACAGCAAAATTCGTCGTCACCCGTGCGGTGAGACACCAGCGGTGTGCGCGAAGGCGGCCCGATGCCTGCGCCGGAGGTTCGACGAGAAACGTCTCCGAACGCAACGCCCAGCTAGCTTTGCACCTACATCGAGGGAGTCAAAAACTATGCTCGACAACAACACCCGATGGACCACTCGCACCGAGACGAACGCCGACATCGCCGCTGTCCGCGCGGTCAATCTCGCAGCTTTCGACACCGAGGAAGAAGCCGACCTCGTCGACTCCTTGCGTCGTGACCGAGCCTGGATCGACGAACTATCGGTCGTCAGCGTGGACGAGGCCGGCAAGGTTGTGGGCTACGCCTTGTTGACTCGGTGCCACATCGGAGATACGCCCGCACTGTGCCTCGCGCCGTGCGCCGTTCTGCCCGACAACCAGAACACCGGTGCCGGATCGGCAGCCACTCGAGCAGCGCTGACGGCCGCCAGAAACGCGGGTGAGCAGTACGTGACCGTCCTCGGACATCCGACGTACTACCCGCGGTTCGGATTCGAGCGAGCATCGAAGCACGGCGTGCACATGAACATCGACGTGCCCGGCGAAGCGTTGATGGTGCTCGCACTCGGAGATCGCCCGGTTCCTGCCGGCGCGATCTCCTATGCAGCAGCATTCGGTGAGATCTAGAACGCGATAGAGATCCTGCGATTCCGAGAACCGGGTGCGTCCACTGTGGACGTACCCGGTATTCGGTTGCCATCCAACGGTTCCGTGCCTCGAGAGACGACACGTCCGATCTCGTAAGAGGCAAGGGCGGCGAATGAGGTTGTCCCTCACGAAAGATGTGGCAAGACTCGACTGGTCCGTAGATCAGGCTTTCGTGAAGCCACCCATTCCCGGATCGTCCGAGTCTGCGGAATCGCGGCTGACAGCCAGGCGCGAGATCGAGTAGTCAGAGGGCCCGGGTTAGTTCTGAATCAGTTCGGAGGCGTTTCACCTCGGCGCGGGAGTGTCGGACGGCCTCTGTGTCTGAGCTCTTGTCGCGCGCGACGTCGTGTGCAAGGTCGAGGATTGCTCGTCGGAGATGCTTACGCGCCTTGCGGGACCGCCGATTCGAAGCGGCTTTCTCGAATGCCTTCCGTGCCTTCTTCTCCAGCACGCCCTCGACCTCGGTATCGGTGAGATGTCCGGCCTCGACTTCGGGGGCGAGGATGTCGCGGACGAATTGGTACTCGCGCGGCGCAGCACGGCGGAACGCGATGGTCAGTACCGTGAATCCGAGGGCGATCGAGACGAACCAGACGCCGAAGACGGCCAGGCCGTTGCCGCCGCTGAGGCCACCCGCGTCGTCCCACATGAAGTGCAACAACATTCCGGTTGCCACGAACGCGAGACCCCGTCCGATTCTGCGGGGTTGAGCGTCGGTCCCGATCAGGTAGAGAACTCCACCGCAGACCAACGCACTGAACAGGGGGTGGGATATGAAGCTGACCGCGATCCGGGTAAAGGACATCTGCACGGCATTGCCGAACGGGTCGGTCCCGAACGACCCAGCAGACGCGGTCGCGGAGTAGAGAAAGTCCTCGAATACGGCGAATCCGAGTCCGATGAAGGCTCCGATGATCAAGCCGTCGTTTGCGGTTCGGACCAAGCGCGGAGCGAGGCCCATCAGAAGCACGAATCCGCAGAGCTTGGCTGCTTCCTCGGTGATCGGTGCCGTCGCACCTGCGGCCCAGTTGGCACTCCAGACTTGGCCGAAGAGCTTGGGGTAGATGCCGAGCATCGCGGTGTTCACGGTCATGGCGAAGGCGAACGTCGCGGGAATTGCGCCCCACAGCAGCGCAGCTGCAATGAGCGTGCCGGGCTGACGTTCCCACCGGTCGATGTGGCGGAACCACGCGAACCAGGCGAGACCGCACAGGCCGCAGAGGACGGCCGCTATCGCGAACCCGTCGGCGTAGAACCCGGCCTTCGGAGCGAAGAATGACCAGGCTTGTACAGCACCGAGGGCGGTGAGAGCGGTAAACACCCAGAACGAGAAATTGTGAGGTTGGAAGAACTCGAATCGTTCGCCCCAGCCGGAGATCTTCACAGCGTCGTCCTGGCGTCGCAGCGCATCGGTAGCCGATGGATCCGTCGACGTCTCGATTGCGTTGTCGCTCATCGGTTGTTCCCGTCCGTGCTGCGGATGCTGGTGATCATGTCTCGGATGTTCTCGGCGGCTGCAGTCATCTGGGCGGGTGGGCCGTATGCCGTGATCTGCAGGCCGGTCCCGTCGATGACGAAGGTCGCCGCCAGACCGTCTCCTCGGATGCTGCTGTAGGGCGCAAGGACGCCGGGTTCTCCGGTCACCGTCGTGAGGTTGGTTCGATCGCCCTCGACCTGAAAGGAAGGATCACTGGTACGAGAGGTGACCTTCGCTGTCTGGTCCAGTAGTTGGGACGGAGTGCCGTCGAAGGAGTCCGACGAGATCTGAAACGTCACACCGTCGCCGGCGAGAATGACGTCGCCGGATTTCTGTACCGATTCGCCTGGGTCGACTCGAAAACCGCTTTCGACGTTCCAGCCTGCGGTGGGGGTGAATTCGATGGCGTCGGTGAGGGCGAGTTGCTCGCCTGCCTCGGTCGGATCGTCCCAGGCGAGAGATGAGTCGATTCTCGGTACGACGATGGTCAGGACCACGAAGACCGCGATGACGAACAGTGCGGCTGGAAGTGATCGTATGTCGAGGCCGAGCACACGGTGTTCGGCCGGCACCCGCGCCCTGTGCTTGCTGGGTTGGGTCAGTGTCACAGGCGCGTCTCTCCCTGTTCGGTGCCTTTACACATTCATTGGACATCGCAGATGTTACTTCGGCGTCGACCTTGATGTCGGCTGCCGCCTCCGAGTTTCACAGTCACGAATCAACAATGCCGCATCGCTCCCGACAACAAGTCCTCACGCTCGACCCGTTCGGCTCCTGCGGTGTCGACGCAATTCCCGAGTGCGCCGCTTGCAGCACATCGAATTCTGTTCCCGCACCGTTGGATGCAACTGTGTTTCCTTGCGGGTTGCACGAGTAGGCACGTGACCTGCTGACCTGACACGCATGCAATAGCACGATCGTGGAACACCAAACGCACACGAGCACGAGCGCTGCGAAGGCGAAGTGGTGCGTACCCGTGAACCCGCATGGGGCAATATCCGGACTACGCCGGGAAAATCGCCACGCGACGAAGCCTCGCTTCGTTATGGAAGGGTGCTGCGCAATGCGCCAATAGTGGCGGCGACGAAAAATGCAAACAAGATCGAAGCAACAATCACGCTGATGCGGAACACGCCCGCGGCGATGACTCCCGTTGCCCGCAGAGGAGCGAACCGCCAACCAGTCTCTGACTTACCAGCGCGCCACAGCGCTCCTGCGACGATCAATCCGATGGCAACAAATGCGATCACGGTCGTTCACCTCCTACCGCGATGCTGCGTCCGCCCTCGCCATCTGCCCACGAGTCTTCATCTCTCGAGGGCTCGGCAGCGGCGATCGATGCGGAATCTCCAGGGCTCTCGACACTCTCTTCCGTGCTACTCGTGCCACCCGCGTCAATCTCTGCAGCCGGATCGACGTTGGACCGGACTGTCGCACGTGCCGCCATCGTCGATTTGACCAAGCGCGTCGCTTCTGGCACTGAAAGATCCACCAAGGCCGCAATGCTCGCGTATGTCTCACCGCGTTTCTTCAGCTCGGCAAGTGCTCTTGCGCGCCGCTCGCGCGCCGCATCAAGTTTGGTTTCCGCGTCCCGCCGCAACCTCTCGATCCTCGAGGTCACATCGTCATTGATTTTTTGTTCGTCGCGAGTGGCATCGAAATATGAAATCAAATCCTGCTCCTGATTCTTCAAACGCAACTGTGCGTCCGACAATCGCTGCGCATTCGCCCGCCGAGCCCGTTCCCGAGCGCTGACCGGTCCACCGTTCGAGGGAGTCATACGAGACAGGCTACCGCCGACATGCCGGCCGGCGAAAGAGTGTCTCGTACCCACGTTCGCCCTGATTCGTCTGTCCTGCTGCAGCTTTCGTCCCCCAAGGTCCATGTACGTTCTGATTCGTCCGAAATGCAGATACTATCGACTTCGGATTTCTTGTGACTGTTTGCGAAATGACAAACTAAACGCCACACACCTCTTGCACTATTAGTGTCCATGGGCGGAATCTGCGTACTATCGCGACTGTGCCGCGCGATTCCGAAGCAGATTTCGAGCGAGATCGACCCGTGAGATCTCGTCGCGCACCGGCTCGTCGGCGGCGGTGCCCGCGATGATGACCGTTCACGCGCTGCACGCCGGCGACGGCTACACCTACCTCACCCGCGAGGTCGCCAGCGACGACATCCGCCGCGAACGCGGCCAGGACCTCACCGACTACTACGCCGCTGACGGCACCGAACCGGGCATGTGGGGAGGGCGGGCCTCGGCCGAGCTCGGCGTGTCCGGATACGTCCGCGAGGACCAGATGAAGGCGCTGTTCGGGGAGGGCCTGCATCCCGAAGCCCAGGCGTTGATCGAGGCCGCCGTCCTCGACGGTACGAAGGCGAACGCGGCGATCGAGAGTGTGAGGCTCGGACGCAAGTTCGCGAGTTTCCGCAATGAGGTGCCGCTGATGAAGCGCATCCGCGCCGAGATCGACAACGATCGCGCCGCCGGCGGAAAGCCGCTCACCGCTGAGCAGTGCCAGCAGATCCGCTACCGCATCGGAGCCGACGAGTTCCACCGCGAAGTCGGCCGATCACCGGCCAGCGAAGCCGAACTCGTCCGCTACATCGCCTCGCAGCAACGCCGCGAACGCCAACCCGTCGCCGGCTACGACTGCGTGTTCACTCCACAGAAATCTGTCTCGGTTCTCTGGGGCCTGGGCGACGACGACACCCGTGTCGCGATCGAGCGCGCACACAGCGCCGCGGTGAGCGATGTCATCGGCTGGGTCGAGGACAACGCCTCCTACACCCGTGTCGGCAAAGCCGGTGTCGGACAGATCGAATCGACCGGCCTGATGTACACCCGGTTCGATCACCGCGACAACCGCAACGGCGACCCGAACCTGCACACCCACGTCGCGATCTCCACCAAAGTGCAAGGCGTCGACGGCAAATGGCGCAGCCTCGACGGCCGCGTGCTGCACAAGCTCGCCGTCGCCGCATCCGAGCGCTACAACACCCTCATCGAGGAGTACGTCACCCGCGAGCTCGGCACCGTGTTCGCCGACCGACCCGGCACCGGAATCAACAAGCGGGCAGTCCGTGAAATCGAGGGCATCCCCACCGCACTGCTCAGCGAGTTCTCCCGCCGCGACGCCATCGAGTCACGCCTCGAGAAGCTCGTCTCGGACTACCGCAAAACCCACGGCAAAGACGCCTCGACCGCGATGCAGATGCGCCTCGCCGATCAAGCGACCCTGGAAACCCGCAATGAGAAAGCACCCCCGAAATCTCTCGGTGCCCAACGCGCGGAATGGCGCGAACGCGCGCTCGACGTCGTGGGCCGACGCGCCCTGAACTCAGCCTTGAAAACGAGCATTGGGAACACGATCACCGTCACCGATGCCGCCGCGATCGACCACCGCGAAATCGCCCGCACCGCCGTCGCACGAATCGCACAGCAACGCTCGAGCTGGAACCGCTGGCACATCCAAGCTGAGGTCCAACGACAACTGCGGCCGCTGGTGTTCGCCACCGCGGCCGAGCGCGACGCGGTAGCCGAGAAGGTCACCGAAGCCGCGCTCGGCGGGGAGTCGATCCGGCTGACTCGCCAGGTCGATGCGACCCCGGCAGCGTTGCAGCGCAGTGACGGTGCGTCGATTCTGACCGTGCACGGCAACGAGACCTACACCAGCGCAGCGATCCTCGCCGCCGAACACCGCCTCGTCGGTGCCGCCCACACCCCGACCGCGGTCATGGCACCCGGCAACGCCTACGTCGCCGCCCTCGCCGCGCACACCCAACGCAAGGGCTGGGATCTGGGCGCGGACAAGAAAGCACTCGTCGAGCACTTCCTGTTCTCCGGTGCCCTCCTGGCCGCCGGCGTCGGACCGGCCGGCACCGGCAAGACCACCGCCATGCGCGTCGTCGTCGACGCCTGGCGCAGTTCCGGATACAACGTGATCGCCCTCGGGCCTTCTGCAAAAGCCGCCGGCGTCCTAGGCGACGAACTCGGTGTCACCGGCCGCACCATCGCCGACGTCCTCACCCGCCACGAGAACGAACTCGACACCGGCATCACCCCGGGGTCGATGATCCTCGTCGACGAAGCGGGCATGGCCTCGACACACGATCTGGACCGGTTGACCTACATTGCTGCCGAGCACGGCGCAGTGGTCCGACTGCTCGGTGACCCGCAGCAGCTCGCCGCCGTCGACACCGGCGGCGCACTGCGGCTGGTCGCCCGGTCGAGCGCGGCACCGGAACTGGTCGACGTTCATCGCTTCCGCGACAAGGAAGAAGCCGACATCTCGCTGCGACTGCGTGACGGTGATACCTCCGTCGCCGCCTGGTACGCCGCGAAAGACCGCGTGCAGCACGGCATGGCCGACGACCTCGCCGAGAAAGTCTTCACCGCCTGGGCGAAGACCTCGGACACCGACACGACGTCGCTGATGATCGCCAGCAGCAACCACGCCGTCCGCGACCTCAACGACCGGGCCCGCACCGATCGACTCGCCAAGGGACTGGTCAAAAAAGGCGGCAACGACCTGTCCGACGGACTGCGCGCCAGCGCCGGGGACCGTATCGTCACCCGCCGCAACGACACCGGCCTGCGGGTGACCGGTACCCGCGGGGAACGAGTGCGCAACGGTGACTTGTGGACGGTCAAGACCGCGCACCGCGACGGATCGCTGACCGTGCGCCACCTCGAACACGGCGGGCGCATCCGACTGCCGGCCGACTACGTCAAAGAGCACTGCGAGCTCGGTTACGCCGCCACCATCCACCGCTCCCAAGGGATGACCGTCGACCAGGTCCATGTGCTCGTCGACGACACCATGAACCGGCAAGCCCTCTACGTCGCCCTCACCCGTGGCCGCGACGGAAACCAGCTGTATGTGCCTATCGACCGGATCGTCGACCCGCACCTGATCCATGTGCACCCGGACAAGAAGATCGCCGACGAAGTCGTGCGGACCATCATCGGCCGCGACGGCTCGGACGTCTCGGCGACCGAACAGCAACGCGACGCCGCCGTCGCGCACCGCAAGCTCGACTACAACGTGGGCGGATACGAGTACGCGGGCGAGCTCATCGACGCGCACCGCATCGAAGCGATCGTCCGCGAGAAAATGGGCCCGGAGTTGGCGAACACGATGATCGCCGAAGCCGAATGGGACACCTTCGTCCACCAGTACCGCCGCGCCGAGCAGCTCGGCCTCGACGCCGCCCCCACCCTCGCCGCCGCACGCTCGGAGCGCGAACTCGCCAGCGCAGACTCCGTCTCCGCCGTGATGCACTGGCGTCTCGAGAAGCACATCGAGAACGGTGCGGACGAGATGCACGTGTGGGCGCAAAGCATCGAACCGACGCTGCGCACCCAGTTCGGTGAGCACGCCGAGACCATCCTCGGCGACGACGGGGCGTGGCCCGACCTCGCCGCCCATCTGCGCAATGCCGAACGCGCCGGCAAAGACCCCCACGCCGCGATCGTGGAACTGCGCCGCGGTGTCACCGACCCCGACCCGAGTGCAGCGGATCTGCTCGACGACGCCGAACGACGCTGGCCCCTCGGCCGAGAAGCACGCGATCACAGTGCCCCGAGTTGGGTCCTGCCGCCGATGCAGGACCGTGAGGGAATCGACCCCGAACTCGTCGCTTGGAGCCGCCGCCGATACACCGAGATCGCCGAACGCACCCGCGAGCTCGGACAGAACGCCGTCGACGAACAACCCGCCTGGACTCGCCACCTCGGCGAGGTGCCCGACTCCGGCGGTGCCCGACTGCGCTGGCAGATCACCGCCTGCCAAGTCGGGGCCTACCGGGAACAATTCGGCATCGACACCGACCGCACCCTCATCGGAGACCGACCCGAACACGGGGAAGCAGCCCGAGCGTGGGATCAGGTCAGCGCCCGCATCAAGACAGTCACCGCACCCGCGTCGGTACCCGCACACGCAGGCCCCGGACAGCAGTCGGCACCGGTTTCCCAACCTGCGACGCCAGATCCGATCGTCGACACGGACAGGGCGCGACGAGAGGCCGCCGAGCAACGCGCGGCAGAGCAACGCCGCCTCGCCGAGCAGCGCAAAGCCGAACGCCGTGAACAACTGCGCCAGCAACAGGTCCGCCGATCCGGGCCGACCCGTGGACCACGTATCTGAGACCGGACACCCGCATCTTCCGTCGCCATTAGCGACACCGCGCCTGAAGCACCACCATGCGAGCAGCACGTTCGTCGTGTGAACCGTCCGGTGGCGCGAAAAGAAACTAATTCAGGGTATTTGTGGGTGCTGATACCGCGTCGGAGCAGCGTTGGTTACCGGCAGAGTGCAGTTGAACGTGGCGGGCAGGTGGCCTTAGCCTCGGGCTTTCACGCGAATTGACCTCGACCGAGTGTCAGTTCGGAGGGATAGTGCCCTGAACTCGGAAGATTGAACTTGCGAAGGCAACAATCCAGCGAGTTCGAGAGGCACGTCAGAAGAAAGAAAGATCGAGGTTAGCTTTACGACGTTTGGTGCCAGCCTGTCTCGAAGTGCTCAAGCACTGTGTAGAAGTACCACTCAATGAACTTCATACGTTCCTCAAGCCTGTCATTTCGGATGTTGGCAGATATCCCGCTTGTATGCGCTTCTCGGTACCAGGTTGCGACCTCTAGATCCTGATCTATCCAGATCTCGATTCGCCCGGACATGATCTCAGCGTCAGTGGCGGAAGGACACCGCAACCGACCTAAGTACATCGATTCGCCCTCGGCTACGACCGCTGCGGTCTGCTCAGGATCGATTGTGTCCATACCGATGCCGCGCGCACCGGCAACTGGATGTACCTTTGCCTCGAACTTAGTGATCAGCGCACCCATTTTGAACGGCATTCGATGGCGATCTCGCCGCGCCAGATCGTGAAGCCACAGAAGGGCGTTCCCCTTCGCGCCATATTTCGTGTGGTAGGGCTGCATCGACTCAATCGAATCCACAGTCCAGTCCGACATGCCATGAAAGGTGTCGGAATTCCGAATCTGCTCGAACTGCTCAGGTGTCTCCTTGATCGGGAACATTCGCGAACCCTGGCGAGTCGGCGGGTTTGAACCTGTGTCTGCGGCCGCTAGGTCGAAGAACAGATAGTCCAGTCCGCTACGGAGGCTCGCCAACCACTCGCCAAACGCGATCGCGAGATCGGGATGCGCGGAGTACTTAGCTTCGATTACAACGGTGTTGCCGACTACATTGCGGCTCGCTGCAAAGGATCCCGCGTCACGATCTGCCTCCCTAAGCGTGGCCATCTCCAGCCTGTGCTTGACGGCTCGATTGAGTCGTGCTCTCGCATTGGTCAAGTCGAGCGCGATAGGTTGCGGCACTTGGTCCCTTTCGAGATTTTTCACTGAGCTGTCAGACTACTTGCCCGGAGGTCGGCTGCGCGTTGAGAGTTCAGCACGTGCCTGACAGTGCCAGGCTGCCAACGGCCACCTAGAGCGGTGGCGATGTCGTCCGCGATGAGCCCATCGGCAATTGCTTGCAAAGTGGTGCCGGATGCTCGTTGTCGAATCACGCGACCAACAATGTCGTCGATGAGAACCTGCGGTCGTCCGAGGCGTTCTCCATGATCCTTCTTAGCTGCCAAAACGGCAGGGAGTGTGAATGAAGGTCAGGTGAAAGGAACCCAGGCACCCATGCGGGCGTTGAAGGTCCATTCGATGCCTTCGAAGCTGACGGGGCTGTCGGGGTCGGCGGGGTCGAGCGGTTCGGCGAGACTGGAGTCGATCGCCATGTCCATTTCGTCGGCGGGGATGGTGCGCACTTCCTCGGCCGCGTTGACGTCGGCACCCGGTGCAGGCCGGGCCGGTGCCGGTTCGGGGCGGGCGTCGACATCGGCGTCGACGAACTCCTCGATGTCGGCGAGCGTGGCCGGCGGCAACGGCCGGTGCGCGCACCGATCGTGGGTGCAACTGTCGAAGTCCGAGATGTCACGGATACGCGCCATGAGCGGCCGGAACCACTGCGTGTGCCAGGCGGTGAGGTCGTCCCGGTACTCGTCACCGCGGTAGTAGGCATCGGTCCATGCCGCCATCAGGGCGCTCAGTTCCTCGACGACGGGATCGTGGCGGTACCAGCAGGGCGGAATCTTCGTGCCGAGCTCGTAGCGCTCGCGCAGCCACGTGGTCCAGTCGATCAGCTCCGACCACAGGCCCCGCGCCTGCTCGGCGTCGAGATAGCGCCAGGTGAACCGCGACGGCACCAACTCTTCCTGCTCGCCGCCCGTTGCGGTCACGACAGTGTCGTCCCGTCACTGACCTTGTCGAGCACCACCGCGCCGGACCCGGCCTCGGCACGAGGCGCGGTGCCCGATTCCACGATCTCGTCGAACACCTGCTGCGAGCGCAACACGGCGGCACTTGATGGTTTCTCGTCCCACACCGTGGGCAGGTGCACCAGGATCGGCGGGGCGGTCCGGTATATCAGCAGCCCTTGGTCGGGGTCCATCTGGCGGATCTGCGCCGGCGACATCACCGGTACCTCTCGCAGTGTCGGGCCGGACTGGGCGTTGCCGGAGGGCTGCCACTCGTATCGGTCGCCGAGCATCTTCGAGATCGCTTGCAGCTCGTCGCCTTTGAGGCCGGGAAGGATCAGGCGGGCGGGGGAGTTGTCGGCGAACATCTTGCCCGCGACCGCGCCCCAGCGGAGCTTGTTCTGCTCTTCGTTGTGGGCGTAGGCGTGGATGGTGATGCCTCGGCCGCCCGAGTCCGACATCAGATCCGGCAGGCCCGGGATCGGGGCGACGTTGTTGACTTCGTCGAGCTCGAACCGGATCGGGGGATCGAATCGGCCACCGGGCAGGCTCTGCGAGTGGCGATCGGCGAGGTAGTGCACTTCGCTGGCCAGGGCCGCGATGAACGGTGCCGCAGAATTGTCCTTGCCCTTCGACACCAGATACAGCGTGTCCGCACCGGATCGAATGAACTCGTCGATGTCGAACGACTCGCGCATCGGCACATCGACCGCCTTGAGCAGTGCGGGGGAGGCGAGCGGGGCCAGAAGTCGGCTGGCCGCGCCGATCATGTCGTCGGAGGAATCCGATCCGGAGTCGAGGATCTGGCCGAGTTCGGCTTCCCACCCGGGCATCGTCCGCATCAGGATCTCGCGCGGTTCGCGGCCTTTACGCGAGTTCACCCACACGCGCAGCGTTGCCAGATCCGCGCCGCTGATCGCGGCCGCGTGCAGGTAGCAGCGCAGCAGCACCACTGCCTTGTCCTCCCAGTAGCCGCCGTTCTTCGTGTCTCCCATCGGCATTGCCGACACCAAGCTCTGAGCGCGGCGGATCGCCACGTCCGGGTCCTGGCATCCGGAGAGGATCGACCAGCGGATCGGGTCGGGCCATCCGGTGATGTTGTCCGGATCGAAGATCGACACCCGCCCGAGCGCGGCGCGGTGCTCGTACGTCGCCGAGATCAGATCCACTTTCGTCGACGTCACCAGCAAGGTCCCCGGTGCGTCCATGCAGCGCTGATACGCCACGCGCCAGGTTTTACCCGAGCCGGTGACGCCCTCGACGAGCATGCAGTCGTTCTGTTTGATGTAGACGACCCTGTCGGGGTCGACCATGTTGCAGCCCAACGCGATCGCGACCTCGCTCGCGTCCAGTTTCGAGGCCCGCGTGCCCTTCAACGACGAACGGGTGGCGACGGCAGCGGTGCGGACACTCTTGTCGTCGATACCTGCCCGGGCGAGTTCACGTCGGCCGGCGAAACCACGTTGCGCCTGACCGCGGTGGTGCTGCCAGTCGTCGATCTCGGAGCTGATCCACAGGGCCACAGCGGTATACAGCGCACCGAGCACCAGAATGCACACCCAGGTCACCCACGCCGGGCCCGGCTGCGCGGTCGCCGGCCACGCAGCGGCGGGGTCCGACGGGTTCGTGGCCAACCCGCGGAAGATCGAGAACAGCTCACCGAGGCTGGTGGGCATCGCGATCACCTTGCCCGAGACCAGCGAGGAGACCATGCCGCCGCCGGCGACAGCGACCACCAGACCCAGGATCAGAGCGGCACCGACCCAGACCTCGGACGGAACGAACAGATCGCTGGGCCGACGGGGAGGGGATTGCATCGCACTCATCGAACTGTCCTGTCGTCGGTGGAAGAGACACGGCGAAAATAGCTTTCGAGCACGTGCAGCTCGGCGGCGAGACCGACAGCGCAGTCCGCGTCGGCGACCGGGTCGAGGGCGGCGAGGTTGGCTCGTAGCTGCGTGATCCGGATGTACCGGGCCACCGCGGCGGCATCGGTATCGGAGATCGGGGCGGGATGGGTGATCTCGAACCGCCCCTGGTCGGGCAGGTACGTCACGGTAGGCGGGGTCCGTCGACCGCTGCGCTCGGTGATCGAGCGGGCGAGGGCGTGTGCGAGGCGGTGCGCGATGACCGGTGCCCACTGTCCGAGCATTAGTGGCGAGTTCGGCAGTGGATCGGGCCGAGTCGAGAGCACACGCACGTCGACGCCGGTTGTCACAATTACACGGCTACCGGGGCCGAGGTCGCTCCGCCATTGGATCGGCAGGGTGATGTCGTCGACGGCGGCATGGAGAAAGTCCGGTGCCAGTGTCCGCATCGGCTCTCCGCCGAGATCGAGTGCCGGCGCGGTCCGCGCTTTCCTGACGCCGGCGCTGTAGGCCGGGATGGCGGCGAGTGCGCAGGCGATCTCGCCGGAGGTACCGGACACACAGACCTCGTCGTGCCCGTCGACAGTGACGGTGATGTCGGGGCGACCGGCGTCGCGGGCGGCGGCGTGGCTGACGGCGAATCGTGCTGCGGCGGAGGGCGTTGCGAACCTGCCCCCCGTGCTCGAGCGGGTGTCGTCGTACCCGATCGGGGCCGGCGAGCTCACGTCGACGTCGATGGTGCGGGAACGCCCGGCCGCTGACGGCGATGGCGATGAGGTGCTCATGCGGGTGTGACTCCTTTCACGGCGGCATCGGTGTCGGTGAGGGCGATCTCCTGCGGGGAGCGGACGTGTTCCATCAGGATCGGGTCGGCCGAGCCGATCTTGACCAGGCATTCGCCCTGGCCCAGGCCCATGATGATGTCGATGGACCCGGGCGGGAGGTGATACATCTCCGCGGTCTCGCGGGCGTCGTCGTAGCGTTCCTGCGCGAACAGGAACACGATTCCCGCTTCCTGCATGAGCGCCCGGGCAGGGGAATCGTGGGACATGTCGGAGGGGTGATGGAAGGCCGAGACGGTCGACAGGCCCAGTCCGCGAGAGAGTTTCATGTTCGACCGGAACACCGTGCCGGTCGATCCTTCGGCGACGTGCCAGCCTTCCTCGACGATGAGAATGGTCTGCTTGGACACCGACGAGCGGGCCGCGAGCAGGTTCGCCAGCCAGGTGTTGATCACGGTCATCACCACCCGTAGCGCAGGCCCTTCGGTCGGCAGCGCGGAGACGTCGAAGTGTGCGAAGGGGTGCTCAAGCGCCTCCCGGACCTCCGGGGAGGTTTCGGCGTCGACGAGGCCTTTGAGGTCCCGGTCTACCAGGCGCAGCAGGGCCAGGCCAGGCTCATAGCCCCATTCGAGCGAGCGCTCGGACCAGCGGTCACCGAAGTACGAGCCGTCGTCGGTGGACGGCTCGACGAGGCGGCGGGCGAGATCCTCGAGCACCGGTGCACGACCTGTGGCGGCGGCGTCGGCGTTGACCAGCTCCAACGCTCGGCCGACGGCGCTCTTCTCCGGTGTGGTCAGCGGGCGTTCCATCGTGTCGGCGAGGACGGCGAGCACGAGGGCTTCCTGACCGGCCGGGGTGACACCGTCGAGACCGCCGGCGTGTTCACCGCCGGTGGTGATCGCCGGATCGAGCAGGTTCAGTCGCGCCCCGCCGCCACCGGTTTTGAACCGGACCGATTCGACCCCGAGGGTGCGGGCGAAGATGGAGTACTCGCCCTCGCTGCCCTGACGTTTCTTGTCGATGACTACCACCTGGCGGCCGAAGATGATCTGCCGCCACAAAAACGCGGTCTTGATCATCGACGACTTGCCCTTGCCGATGTCCCCGACGACACAGACGTTGATGTTGGAGATGTCGGTGCCGTAGAGCTCGAACGGATCGGTGATCACCAGATCCTGCGAGATCCGGTTCAGGCCCGTCACCGCTCCCTGGTGGCGGGCACTGCGGCGGCTGATGGCCAGGTTCAGCGCTTCGGACTGCCTGGTCGTACTCCACGCACCTTCGGAGCGGGGTTCGTACCAGCCGTAGCGGTCGAGGAGCGCGAACCGCCGAGGCGGCTTACGGCGGGCAATCCGCTTTGGGACCGCCTGCGCGGTCTCGAGGACGGCGACGCCGCCGTCGCCGAGTCGTTCCCGATCGCCGCCGAGCAACCGCGGGCGTACCGGTTGCTCGGTCGCGGCGGATCGGGTGGAGGGACGACGGGTGGTGTGTTGCGGCATCGAAATCTCCTGGGCTACTTGGTGTAGCGCGTCACGGCGAGACCGCGGGCGAAGGGAAGGGTGGTGAACAGGGCGACGTCGTGTGTGTCGTCCTGCCAGGTGATGGTTTTGATTCCTGATTCGTCGGCGGCTTCCTCCACGCGCGTGCACGCCTGCTCGAGGTCGTCTTCGTCGCGGCCGGTGACCGCGATCGACAGGGAGTAGATGGTGCCGTGATGGCCCGAGCCGGGCATCAGATCGGCGCGTCGACGCCCGGACGCGGTGGCCATCACTTCGGCCGAGCCGTCGCCGGTGATGCCTTTGCGTGCGGCGCTTTCCTGCGCCGCCTTGTCCTGGGTGAAGTCTTGGCTGGCCGCTTCCCGGGCGACGGCATCGGGCACGAAATCGACTCGGACACTGACGGTTCGGATCGTCGGGGACGGCGGGTTCTCGTCGTCGCCGATGTCGGGCGCGACCCCGGTCAGCAGCGGCGCGAGCCACAGTGGGCCCAGCGGAATGGGTTCGATGCTCGCCGGCGGGAGGAACCCGACACGGGTGTGCCAGCGGCCGGACACCATGACCGAGTCGTGGCCACCGATGTAGGAGGGCCAGCAGTTCGACCACCTGGCCCCTTGGTGACGATCGAGTGGGTTCGACGGGTCGACGAACGCGCGGATCAGCGCGCAGGTGCGCTGCTCACCGAGGACCTGGACGCGGCCCAGGCCGGCTGCGACGAGTTTGCTCACCGCGCGCATCGTCTCGTCGCGGATCACTTGGGCGACACCGCCTTCGAATCGGGCACCTTTCCCGCCCGCCGCTCGGGCGGCCGCGTGCTCGAAGTGGTCGGTTTGGGGGAATTTGAGCACCACGTAGGCCCGATGCTCTTCCGAGTGCGGCCGGATGGTGTCGATGAGGTCGCCGTAGGACTCCACCGGTGCCCGCAGACGCATGTCGCCGAGCTTTTCGACCTCCCGCTCCACCCAGTCCTCGTGCATGGTCAGATCCGCGGGAATGGAGCGGTGGATCAGCTGCACTCCGCGGATGAGTGAGGTCTTGCGGGCCATCGAGGCGCTGAACAGACCGAACTTCTCCGATGTCGTCGCCCAGGCCGCGTCGGTGCGCAGCCCGCCGGCCAGGCCCTGCACGGACAGGACGACCGTGTAGTAGGCCCGCTCGCCGGGGTTGGCGGTGCGGACGATGAACATCCCGTCCAGGCCGGTGCCGGCGACGTCGAGCGGTGCGGTCCGCCCGAGCGGCACCGGGTACTCCCAGCCGGGGTCGAGATCGGCTACCCCGTAGGCGGGGTCGTCGGCGTTGCGATAGACGTGCTCCCCGCGCCGCATCCGCGTCCAGTTCCGCAACCGGTGCATCTGCCGCGCCGCCAGGGAAACGTCTCCGAATTCGTATGTCGAGGCGAACACCCCGACGTAGAACACGGCCACGAGCCCGACGGTCATCGCGCCCCCGCCCGCGGCGAAGTAGTACACGACGCCGATGATCAGAGCCGCGGTCCAGGTGATGAGCACCGGTGCCGAGATCCCGGTCATGCCGCGGCGCGCGATCTCACCGCCCAGGATGGAGGTTCTCTGCTCGCTGTCGTGTTCGACGGTCTCGGTCGACATCGCTTACCTGCCTTCGGCTTCGGACGGTGCGGACTCGGCACCGGATTTGGCTTTGTTCATCGCCGCCGCTGCGGACTGCGCGGCGATCGGCACCGCCGCGGCCCCGGCCGAGGCGACCGTCGCGGCTGAGCCCATCGCGAGCTTTCCGCCGAGTCGCCCGGCCATGCCCACCGCGCCACGGGTCGAGCTGCCGCTCTTGTTTCCGGCGCCGCCGCTGTGGGCGGCCCCGGTGGTGTGGCCGGGGGTGGAATTGGTCGACGGGGTCGAATGCCCGGATCGGGTGGCCTTGTCGACGCCGTCGCCGGAGCGGGTCGAGCGCGGTGTGACCGTCGACCCGCCTCCGCCTCCGCCGCCTCCGCCGCTGCGGCTGCGGAACAGGGCCGAGCTGCCCACGCCTCCGATGACACCACCGGCGACGGACCCGCCACCGCCGCCGAATCCTTCGGAGTCGGCCTTGGTCGGCAGGATCGGTGCCCACTTGAGCATCGCCCACGGTGCCAGGCCGACGACGACCATCGAGGCCCCGACGAGTACGAGAGCGCCGAGCGAGGTCAGATCTCCCGAGCCGCCGCCGCCCGAGAGCAGAGCGTTGTTCGCCCCGGCGAGCACGATCGCGATGAGCAGGAACAGCATCGGCTTGCTGAGCACGATGCCGACGAACGTGAACAGTGGCCGCAGAGCTTTGGTTCGCCACGTCGGGTGCACCCACATGCCGTAGCCGATTCCGGCGACGCACGCGGTCAGCGGAAGCCCGATCTGGTGCATGAGCAGACCCAGGTAGACCGACATCGCGCCGAGCAGCAGGATGCCGAAGAAGACCAGTCCGACGATCGAGCCGCCGACGACGGTGTCCTTGTTCAGCGTGCCCATCGTGGCGTAGATGTTCTCCACCATCTCGGTGATCGTGGATCCGCTGAAACTGGCGATGCCCTCGGTGAGCACCGTCGCGAACTCGATCACCAGTTGAGCCAGGGCCAGGGAGAACAGCATCATCACCACCCCGGCCGGCATGTAGCCGAAGACGTTGGCCACCAGCTCCGACGGTGAGCCCTTGTGCCGTGATCGCATGATCGCCAGCAGTACCGCCAGCGACATGACCATGATTCCCAGACCTGTCGATCCGGCGTAATAGGTCACGAACCATTGCTGGGTGGGATCGAAGTCGCCGGTCGAGGTGAGCCCGCGCAGCACGGCGTCGGTAAGGGAGAGTGACCCGCTCTTGGTGGCGTTGACCCAGTCGTCGATGACGGTGGTCGGATCGGTGACGAAGTCGACGACGTCGTTCGCTGCCCCCGAGATCCACGAGAACGCCTGCAGGTAGGCCTTGCCGAGCTTGTACTGCGGGGTGGCCGCGATGACCTTGCCGAGGGTGTCCTCGAGGCGCTCGGTGAACGAGGTGTTCTTGTCGATCCAGTTCGCGGTGCCGGCGAACAATCGTCCGATCGACAGATTCCAGTCCTGGCAGCGGCTGGCATCTGCCCGTTCGGCTTTCGAGCAGTCGACGAAGAACGCGTGCATGCAGTACTGGTCGCCCGAGCCCTGCGAGCACGGGTCCGACCAGGCGGCGTCGGGCACCTTGTCGGCACCGGGCAGCGCTTTGATCGCGGTCAGCGAGTCCGCGTCCGGGCTCTGCGCCCAGGCGAAGCCCCACGTGCCCCATTCCTTGGTGCCCCACCGGGCGAGGTCCTCGGCGCAGGTTCCCGTCGGTGGGTGAAAGCTGGTGTCCCCGGCCGGGAACACCGTCGGCAGAGCGTCGGCGGGTGGTTCGGTCCCGTCGGAGACGGCCTGACGGGTGATCTCGGCCGTGGCCTGGGCCTGAGGGTCGCTGCCGACCGCGCCCGCTCCGCCGAGCATGACGGCTTTGTTCTCGTCCGATGCTGTCCAGTACAGGAGCCGGTTTTCGTTCGTGAGTGCTTGGGAGATATAGGTTCCCAGGTCGCCGCCGTGGTCTGCGCAGTTGCCCGTGAACCAGGGCCCGCTCCGAAATTCCTCGGTGCCGCCGATGAATTTCTTGAGATCGTCCGGGAAGTGCGCGGGCAGCCTCGATGCCGGTTGTTGGGCGGTGACCGCCCCCGGTGCGGGGGCGGGAACGGCGGAAGGCTGGGCGAGCGCAACAGCGGGTGATCCGAACAGTGCCACCAGTGCGGCGGTGACCGCGATGAGAACGAGACGGCGAATCATGTTCTCTCCTAGTCGATGTAGAAGGTGTAGTACCCGGCGGTCAGTTGACCGCCGAGCGCGGAATCAGCGGCCGGGTAGGAGGCGTCTTCGGGTCGCGGGCCCTGGCGGTAGGACCAGTCCTTGGCCTTCCAGTCCCCGTCCTGCCAGACCAACGAGATGTCGGTGGTCGCCCACAGAGTGCTCACAGCGACGGTGCCGGTGTTGTTGATGTCGGACTGTGTGGTGGTCATCGACCACACCGAGATCTGCGCGGCATCGGTGCTGAACGAGGACACGTGCACCGCGGCCGGCAGAGTGTTCATGACGTCGCCGCTCTCGTCGCGGTTGCTGCCGAGTTCGATCTCGCGGGCCAGTTCGGCGCCGGGGTCGGCGGCGATCATCGTCGAGCGGACATCGTTCATGTCGATGCGGGCCTGGCTGGCCTGATCGAACGCCTGGAGCACGTTCACCGCGGCCGTCGATGCGCCTTGGGTGTCGCGGGTGTAGCCGCTGGGGACACCGTTGTTCACCGTCGTGGGCCCGTGTACTGCGCGGATGGCATCGCTGCCGCCGGTCTCGTCGGAGCCGCCCGACAGACCGACCACGATCACCGAGACGACGGCGACGATCGCCAGGGCGATGGCCCCGAGAATGATCCAGCGTTTGGATCCGGACTTGCTGTCGGTGCGGCGGTCACCGGCGTCGCTGCCGGTGTTGGGGGAGCTGGGGGGTTCGGAACCGACATTGCGGTAGTCGATGGCCATGATGGGTAACTCGTTTCTGCGGACGGTGTCCGCGTCGGGGAGGCGTAAGAGTGGTGGTCGGAGCCGGGTCGGTTATGCGCCGGGCTGGACGAGGAGCAGGACCGCGCCGACGATCGGCGAGACAGCGGCCACTCCGCCCAAGATGATGAGGGAGAGCTTGAGATCCTCGCCCGCTTCGCTCAGATCGCTGGACATGTTGCGCTTGCGGGCCTTCCTGGAGCTGAGGAACGAGGTCAGTACCCACAGGCCCGCGAGGGCGATGCTGGCTCCCCAGATCGCCGCGAGCAGGCGCTTCCACGTCTGGTTCAGAGCGGGCCCGAACAGGCCGATGTCCGGGTTGACCCCGTCGTACGGGTTGACGGTCTGGGCGGCGGCGACTCCGCCGGCCAGGACGGTCAGCGCGGCGGTGAGGGCGAGGACGCCGAGTACGCGGCGCGCTCGGTGCGAAGTGCGGGTGGTGACGGATTCTGTGTCCATCGGGGGTTCCTTTCCGAAACGGGTTGTTCTGCAGTGCCAGTGGATGTACGAGGCGGGGCTATTTGTCTTGAATGCGGCTCACCTCCCAGCCGTCGGTGCCGCGCCGCAGGATCATCGCGACGACCCTCTCGCTCACCGGTGCACCGTCGATGCGTTGGGTGACGCGGTAGGACCGGTAGGCCGTCGAATCGGTCTGCGGGGGAACGGGTTCGTCGTCGGCGACGAGATCGGGGGTCAGCACCGCGCCGTCCGCGGCCCAGTCCAGCCATGCCGCGCCAGGGCTCGATTGCGCTGTGGTGGAGGTGATCTCACGCGCGTACTCGGAGGTGAGCAGCGGTGCGGTGCGGGCTGCGGCATCGTTGGGTCCGGCGTCGATAGAGGTGTTCCAGGTGAACCAGACCGTCAACGCCGCAGTGGCCACCGAGTCCGGATCCTGGCGGTCCACCCCTGCCGCGATGTCGGGCAGCGCGGTCGCGGCCGGAGCCGGGGTGCGGGTGGGATCGCTGCCGCTCGGCGGGGGCGTACCCGGTGTCCACTGCTGCGCCGGGATCGGCGGTGCCTCGCTTCCGTCGCAGGTGCTCTCTCCACTGCAGGCAGTGAGAACCGCTGCGGCGACGAGCAATCCGGTCAGGGCGGTGCGGGTGGTTCTCATCCGAATCTCCGTGCTGTCAGGCCGCTCGCGGGCGGGGTCCAGTCCGATACCTTCACGACGTCGCCGGACTGCGGTGCCTCGACGACCTTGTTTCCGCCGAGCCAGATGAAGATGTGGCCCGAGTGGGGTTGGATGATGTCGCCGGGAGCGAGCTCGCCGGGGGTGGCGATCACGCGGCCGCGGCTGTCGGCGATCTGTGCCGAGTCCTGGTGGGGGAGCACGATCGCACCGCCCGAGGCTTGTGCGACGGCGTAGAGGACCAGTCCGGAGCAGTCGAAGCCGACCTTGTCGAAGTCGCCGATCATGTCCGCGCGGCCGCCGCCGTCGCTGACACCGCGGGTGGGGCCGTTGCGGTCGCCTCCGCCCCAGGCGTAGGTGGTGCCGAGCCAGCGCATCGCGGCCGCGACGACGTTCTGACCGAACGGTCCACCGGGGACGATGCCCGGCGTGGCCTGGGGGACGGCGACGGAGAACGCTTCTGCTGCGCGGCGGGGAATCTTCGCGACGTAGTCGAGGGTTTCGGCGTTCTGGCACACCCGGCCCTGCGAGAGGGTCGCACCGGGCCCGCAGTTGTACATCGACAGGTACAGCTCGGTCAGGTCGCCGCTGACCTTGCCGGCGGCGAGCGAGTCCTTGGCGATGCCCGCTAGCTCGCAGTCGTAGGCGGCTTGACTCATCACCGCGTCGGCGATGCTGCGGGTGTCCTTGCGGCCGTCTCCGTCTCCGTCGACGCCTTTCGCGGCCCAGGTGGCGGGCATGAACTGCGCCGGTCCGTCCGCGCCGGAACCGTTGTTGTGGGCGTTGACGTTGAAGCCGCCCTCTTGTTCGAGCTGCGCGGCGACGACCGGGGCGGTGACCTCTGCGCAGACGGTGCCGGCCTTGACGATCCACGGCTCGAAGTCCGCCGGGACCGACCCCGGTCGCAGTCCGGTCGATCCGGCCGGGACTCCGCAGCCGGGTTTGATGGCGGCGGCGAGTTTGACCGATCGACTCGATACGCCTTGCGCCGCGGCACCGGTGGTCGGGGTCGCGGCGGAGGGGCCGGCCGGGGCTGCGGCGAGGACGTCTGCGGTGGCGGTCGGTGCGGTGGCACCGGCGGCGGCGAGCCAGGCGACGGGATCGACCGGGCTCGATCCGGATGCGAGGCGGGTGCCGGGCCAGACCTCGAAGTGCAGGTGCGGGCCGGTGGACTGTCCGGCGTTGCCGACGCCGCCGATCGGGTCGCCGGCTTTGACGGTCTGGCCCGCGGTGACCCCGACGCCGTCGTCGTTCATGTGGCCGTAGACCGTCGAGAGCGACTGTCCGTCGACGGTGGTGTCGATGATGATCCAGTTGCCGAACCCGCTGGCGTGTTCGGCCTTGACGACCGTGCCGTCGGTGGCCGCGTAGATCGGGGTTCCGATCGGGGCGGAGTAGTCCTGGCCCTGGTGTCCTTCGGCTTCGCCGGTGACCGGGTTCGTGCGGGCACCGAAACCGCTCGTGGCCTGATAGGTGCCTTCACGCAGCGGCATCACCACTGTTCCCGAGTGCGGGGCCACTACGGCCGCGCCGGCAGGCAGGCAGGTGCCTTCGTCGACCGGCGGTGTGCGATCGCCCGAGAGGACACCGAACATGCCGATCGCAGCGACGGCGGCGATCAGCAGCAGGCTCAGTGCGCCGGCACTGCCCTTGCTGCCCTGCTGTGATGCTGCCATCGGTGCATGTCCTCACGAATCGAAAAAGATGATCAGTGCCCGCCCGGACACCTGTGGTGGTACGTGTAGTTCGGTTGTGGTGCTGTAGTTTTCGGCTGCTCTGCGTCATGCCCGCCCGGCTGCAGAGCCTGCTCGGTGGCCGCCGGTCAGCCCCCGATCTTCTGGGTGAAGAAGTCGATGAGCCATTGCAGGGCGCTGCGGCCGGTGGAGTCGACCTTGAAGTCGCCGTAGGACTGGTGCGCACCGGAGGCGAAGAACGTCGCGGCGTCGATACCGGCACCGACCAGCTCGGCGGCATCGCCGGCACTCGGTGACGAGGCCAGTGAGACGAGACTGCCTGCCAGACCGGCGAAATCGCCGGTGGAGGCTTGCTGGCCGATCGCTGCGGACTGTCCGGTGACCTGGGTCTGTGCGCCGAGTTGGTCGGGGCTGGTCTTGGCGGCCGAGCCGGTCAGGACTCCGACCGCGACCGAGGCGAGGTCGAGCCCGATGGGAAGCAGCTCGGCGGTGGCCGCGAGGTTGCCGGTTTCGAGGATCTTCCACGCGACTTCCTGAATCGCGCCGACATCGTTGGCCAGGCGGATCACGTCGACGTTGCCGAGCAAGCTCAGCACCAGGGAGGCGATCTGCGCCGAGCCGCTGGGGTCGGGGATCATCGCCACCAACACCGACAGGGTGTGCAGATCCACTCCCGCGGCCATCTTCACGATCGGTGCGAACTGGTTGTTGAGATCTCCGGCGATCTTGTGCGATCCCGTGACATCGAGTGCAGCGACCTTCTGCGGCAACGCGATCAGGTTGTCGACGATGCCTTGGTAGTCCAGACTCGTGAAGCCGGTCGCGACGTTGACGACCTGGTTGACCACCGTCTTCGGCTTGAGCAGCGAGAGCACCTGCGTTGCCGAGGTCAGCGCGTCCGGGGACACGGACTGCAACGGTGCGACCTGCCCGCCCAGGGTCGACGCAGTGCCTGCGAGGCCGGCGGTGGTGCCGGTGCCGCCCAGTACCGACGATGCGGTGTCGGCGATCGAGGTCGCTGTGCTCAGGACTGCGGGAATGTCGATCTGGTCCAGTGCGTCGAGCACCGTCGAGGTCTTGGCCTCCGGTGATCCTTCCGGGGCGGTGTCGAGAGTCGAGCGGATGCCGGGGTTCGCGGCGATCACCGACTGCACGTCGGCGACCGGTTCGAGGGTGTTGAGCAACGATGTCGCGGAGGCCCCGACGCTGGCGACCTGCGACTGAGTGCGGTTGGTTCCCACCGAGTCGGGCAGGGTGGCTACCCGCTCCCCGAGAGTCGATGCGGTGTTCGCGGCACCGGCCAGATCGACGCGGGAGAAGTCCGAGACCAGCGACGACGAGAAATCGCTGACCCCTCCGGCCTGTGTCGGCGTCGTTCCCGGCTGTGTCCCGGCACCGGTCACACCGCCCTGCGCGGTCGTCGACGGCACTGCGGTACTCGACGCTGCCGCGGTTGACCCGGTTCCGGCCTGTCCGCCGGTGGTGGCCGGGTCGACAGGCTTGTTCGCCAAGACCTTGCCCAGGCCCGCGAGCAGACCGTCCTTGCCGGCGTTCGTCGAGCAGTACAGGTCCGTGGGATTGCAGAGCTGCTTGACCACCGGGGCGAGAGAGCCGAAGCCTTCGGGCCGGACCCCGCCGATGCCCTGGCCGTCGACCTTCGGTCCGACGACGGTGCCGCCGGCGGTGCCCTGGTGCGGATCGGCGACCAGGCCGACGCCGAGAATCCGGGACGCGGGAACGACGCCGCGTCCGTTACCGATCTCGGCGGCGACGTCGCCGGCGGCGTCCGCGCCTTGGGAGTAGCCCGAGAGCAGGAACTTCGACGTCGCGCACGCCGAGGTGAGGATGTTGTTGATGGCGCTCTTGCCGGTTTCCTTGCTGTCGGCGTAGGTACGGCCCTTGTCGAACGCCGACGCCGCGTACGCCGGGTAGTAGACCTCGATGTCGTTGCCGTACTTCTGTTTCAGGGCGTTGCCGACGGTGGCGAGCATCCCGACCGGGGTGGTGGGATTCGCCGCGGCATTGGTCTCCCACGTACCCGGGGCCATGATCGCGACGTACTTCGCGCACGAGGTCGCCGCCGTCGCTGCCGGTGCGGCGTGTGCTGGGACAGCGCCCAAGGCCAGGACCACCGCGGCGGCTGCTGCCATCGCGGAGTGCGCCCAGCGCGGTCGTCGTAGCGCGGTGGTGAGCGTTCTCTGGCCGGTCATGGTGTTCTCCTCGTGTGCTCGAGCGGGGTGGGGACGGGTCAGGCTCCGCGACGGTCGCGGCTGCGCCGCTCCCACTGCGAGAGCTGTGGGGGTGGTGCGCTGTCGGGCTGGCGGTACACCGGCTGCGGGGAATACGGATCGGTGAACTGATAGGCCGCGCCGGCTCGTGCCGCGGCGACGTTGTCGGCGACCAGCGCGGTGACATTGGTGTAGGCCTCGATCGTGTCCGGGGGGAGGTCCTTATAGACGATCCGATCGCCGCGGGCGAGCGCTGATTCGTACGGGGCCTGAATAAAATTGCCTTCCTGGACACCGAGATTGCGCAGGTCCTCGAAGACCGCCGACGCCAACTGCGGGTTGGAATCGGGTGTTGCACAGGTCACGACGATCGTCGACGCCAACAGGTGCCCGTAGCCGCGGGCGATGATGCCCTCGAGCATCTGATAGACCTGCCGGGCGATGTCGAGGCGTAGCGGGAGCGGAACGACCAGGGCATCGGAATGCTGCACGGCCCACTGCCAGGACTCGGCCAAGGGATTGGCGGCGGTGTCGATGACGATCAGGTCCCGGTGTCGGCGCAGCACTGCCATCACCGCGGCGCATTCGTCCCACCCCAGATTGCGCTCACGGTCGGCCGAATTGTCCGCAGCAAGAATGTCTTCCATCGTCGGTTGACGCCGCAGGAACGCGTTGAGCGATCCCGATACCGCCGACGAGGACGCCAGCTCGTGTGCATGGTCGAGCAGGTCCCACACCGTGAGCTCCGGATCGGTGGTGCGGGCGGCTCGATCGCCGAGACTGCCGAGCGATTCGCTGGCGTCGAACACCGTCACCCCGTGGCCACGGTGCTTACCGAACGTCGAACCGAGCAGCACCGATGTCGGAGTTTTGCCCGCTCCGCCCTTGGGATTGATGACCGAGACCACCGAGCATCCGGGAAGGGGTTGTTGCACAACGCGAATCGACTGACGCAGTCTGACTTCGGCCGAGGTGGGCTTGGGCTTGAGATGAGTTCCCAGGGCGGCGTTGATCCGGCCCCTCAGCCCTGCTTCGGCGGGCTCGGCGGTCGGGTCTTCTTCCTGGCGGTCGAACAGTCGTGCTCGGTAGAACGCTGCGGGGTCGACGTCGGGTGTTTCGACCGCTGCCAATGCGTCCTGCCCGACCCCGTACGGGTCCGGTGCCGTGTCGTCGGCCGGCTCTTCCGCAGGCTGTTCGTCCGGTTCGGATTCGGGTCGTCGTAGGCGTTGAGCGCGGAGGTTGACGGTGTCCTCGGCTTCGTACCCCGCGACGGGGTTGTCGACGTCTGGGCGCGGGTGCTGTTCGGCCATCAGCCGACCTCCGCTTGATCGTCGACGAGCAGATCGGAGAGCCGGATGGCCTGCCACGGACGGTGTCCGGGAACCTCGCACCACACGGTGGCCGGGTTCTCGTCGTCGATCTCGAGGCGTTCGAGGTGCACTCCGTATCGCGCGGCGAGAGCTGCGAGCCGTGTGCCGTCGAGGTGCGGGTTGGAGATATGCAGTATCAGCCGGATCGCGGGGGCGTCGAGCTCTTCGCGTAGCTTGCCGGCGAGAAAGGCTGCCTTGCCGGCCGCCGAGTCGTCGGCCGATGTTTGATCGCCCTGCCGAAAGACCGCGTCCTTGGCGTGAAATGTTCCGTACCAGGCTGTTTCGTCACCGTCTCCGACCACTGCGAAGCTGCCACGCTCATCACCTGCGGCGTAGAGCTCGACCACCGGTGCGGCCGATGCCGCGGAGGCGACGGCGTCGGTGACCTGCTCGGCTTCGCTGGCGCGCAATCCGTCGTAGTCGAGGTCGAGCTGCTTGTAGAGCTCTCGTTTGATCTTCTGCCACATCGACCAGTCGGTCAGCCCGGACTTTTCGGCCCATGCGCGGATCTCGCTCGCGGTCGACGCCTCGAGGGTCTCGCGTGCCTGTCGTACTGCGGTGGCGGCCTCGGCCCATTCGCTCGCTGCATCGCTCATGTCCTGACGTTCCTTTCGTGGTGGCTGTTCGCCGCGGTGCTGCGGCGATCTCGCGCTGTGGCGGCGGTGGGTGATCACGCTTGCTCGATGGCGGCGATGACGTAGCGACCGTCGACCTTGTCGGTGGTGATCCGTTGGCGGTACTGCGTCCCAGGCCCGTTCGGGCCGCTCTCGGTGAGAGTGAGGGTGTAGCAGCCGGTGCGCAGCGGGTCGATGTCGAGGCAGTAGGTGGTGCCGACCGGGACGGTGGCGATACCTGCGTCCAGGTTGGCTTCGACGGTGAACGGGGCACTTGCCGGGGCGTTCGGTGACACCAGAGCGTGCGCGGCCGCGCCCGATCGCTGGACGTAGTACGCGTGCTCGAACGCGGCGATGACCCCGGGGCCGCTGTTCTGATCACCGGTCGGCATCGAGCAATCCGGCCCGGCCGCAACGGTTGTCGGCGCGACGGAGGAAGCGGCTATCGTGTCGGTGGCTGTCGTGTCCGGCTCGGAGTCGCCACCGCTGAGCAACACAGCGGCGGCGACGGCTACGAACACGACAGCAGCCCCGGCGGCCGCGATCGCGCGTCGGCGCGATCGCGGCACACGGGGCGAGCTCGACGGCACCCCTGATCGGGCTGGGCCGGTGGCACTGGCAATCGGAGATGTCGTCGAACGGCGGATCATCTGGAATGTGTCCTTCCTGGCTGGTTCAACTAGCTGGCTGTAGGGCGAATCAGGCGGGTGCGAACGCCGCCTGCAAGCCGCCGAGAGCGGCAGTGGCCTGATCGACGATGGGTGCGGCTGCGGTGTTGACCGCGGCGACGGTGTCGGCGACGGCAGGCTGCTCGAGGGCCTTCGAGGTGAACCCCTGTGCTGCTTCGACGGCCGGTGCGGTCCACACCGACGCATCGTTGACGGCTTTGTCTACGATCGGAGCCGCGTTCTGAACGGCTTTGTCGGCCGCCGCGAGAACCTGACGGCCGTTCGGGTCGGCCGCGAGAGTGTCGCGAACTTGCCCGATGGGACCGGGGAGATCGACTGTCGCGGCCGGCGGGATCGTCGGAACGCTGTCGGCAGCCGGGGGAACCACTGCCGGGGCGGGGGCCGGCTCTTCGATGATCTGCTGCTCGCCGCCGAGGACGGTGGCACCGAGGATGCCGCCCATGACAGCGCCTGCGCCGGTCAGGCCCAGCACGATCGGTGCCGACAGTGCTGCGCCGACGCCTGCACCGGCAAGTGCGGCTGCGCCGGGGATGAAGACCCAACCCACCGGTCCTCCCCAGACGACCGCACCGGTGCCGGTGGTAGCGGCGACTCCGAGTCCGCCGCCGACAGCAGCAGCGGTGCCGGTGATCACCGCGGCCGGGACCACCGATGCAGCGAGGCCGACAGCGCCACCGGTGATGACACCGGTCGCGGTACCCGCTGCGATCCGGTCGGCGCGGGGCGCGTCGGCGAATCCGTTGTCCACAAGCCAGTTTCCGCCATCGGCTTGTATCGCCTGCAACGTGTTGTTGGTACGTGTGAGCAGGTTCTGGTCGACGATGTTGGTATCGACCGGCACCAACGTGCCGCCGGCGATGAAGGTTCCGGGCGGGGCCTCGATCGGGGCGATGACCTTGCGCTGCACCGTCGGGACCGGCGGCGGTGGCGGCGGTGGCGGCGGAGTCGCCTGCAGCGCCGGGGGTGCTTCACTCGGGGCAGCCGGCGGAGCGGGGGCCTGGTAGTAAGTGTTCTGGTAGTTCGAGGACTGCTGGTTACCGGCCAAGTAGTCGTCGTAGCTACGCGATGGGGTTTGCTGCACCTGTGGTGAGGGCTGGTAGCCGTCCAAGTACTGGCGCGGTTTCGGAGCTGGCGGCGGCGGGATGGCCGGTGCCGTCTGCGGTGTGCTCGTGACCCCCGGTTGTGATCCTCGAGGACTGGTCACTCCCGGCTGAGATGGTGCAGCCTGCGCGGGAGCGGCCTGCACGGTCAGGCCGGCGATCGTCACCGCGGCCACGGCGGGCAGCGATTTGATCACCCGCCCTCGCTTCTTGGATGAGCGGTGGTGTCCGGTGCCCTGTGATGCTGGCATTGGTGCCGATCCCTTCCTGGTGCGACCCGGCGATCGGGTCGTGCTGGTGAATGCGTCTGCGGGCCAATTACTCTGGCGACAATTGGTTTTAGTGAGTCGGTGGGGAGAAGTGGATGGGTGCGTGCGATCGATAGGTTGTGGGCCAGTTGCACGCACCCATCACGTGCTAGAGGCTCAGAGCCAGCCGAAGACCACCGACCAGAACCAAGGCTGCTGGAAAATCCACATCAGGTACGGAATCCTTTCTGTGCGAACGGGTGTGGGTTCGAGGGGCGATGTCCCGGCGGGGCCACGCAGCGCTGAACATGATGAAATGCGCTTACTACGCGACCCTCGCGCCGGTCCACCGGTCGAGCTACAAGGCGCGGGGGAGCTCCTGTAGCTCACGAGTGGGGCTATCAGCGAAAGCCCACTCGAGTCGGGGCAGTCCGAACTGCCAGGTCTACGGCATACGGGTAGGAATGGACCGCTCGTTGCACGATGTGGATGGCTTCCACTCGGCTAGCAGTGCTCCGTCGTCACCGATGTATTGATGGCGACCGGAATGCCCGTGGTCGAGCGAGCATGCAATCAAGTCGCCATGTGTCCGATTCACGACGATCGCCGTGCAGAACTGATGCTCTGGGAGGAAATTCGGCTCCATCGCATCCCGTGCGGTGCTCACTTCGGTTCGGCCCCGTGACTTCGACGGAAACGGCAATGTCGGTCGAATGCGCTTGCTGTCGCACCTCGTCCGTAACGGCTCAACGCTGAACTTCGACGACGGTAAATGCTGGTCTGAGCCGTCGATGGCATGTGCGATGCGGCAAGGGCGAGCGACGCGAACATGTGGAACTCCCGACAGGAATGATCGGACGGATTCTTTGAACAGACCGACCTGATGTCCCGCGCTACAAGCAGTGCCGAGATAGGCAAGCACCGAGGAATCCCTTTTGGGCGCGCATCAGGACTGTAGAACAGGTTCAGTGCACCGCGCAATTGGTTCAGCTCCGTAGCACCGAGATCGAAGGGATGCATGACAGCAACTGTAACGCGCAACTATAAAACGCACAAGAGTCCAAAGTCATGACGGATCGAGGAAGATGGGACTGTCTTGAAAGGTCGACAGGGAGTTGGGGACAGTGCCGCGAAGCGGAGTTCGTGGGTTTCGCGCCGACCGGTTGCGTGAGCTACGGGTACGGGCGGGGTTCAGTGCAGACGACCTCGCAGCGAAGGTGGGCGCGACGAGGCAGGCGGTATCGACCTGGGAAACTGGACGCTCGACGCCACCGCCTGCGACGCTTGGCCGAATCGCGAACGCCCTGCACACGTCCGTAGCGGCGCTGGTTCCGATCCCGCAGTCTCAGCTCAAATTGTCCGACCTGAGGGTGCATGCGGCGCTGTCCCAGGGTGACGCTGCGCAGCTGCTCGGGATGTCGACTACCGTTCTCGCCGACATCGAGCGTGGGCGAAAGTCCGAGACCGAGGAGCGCATCGAGTCGTTCGCCGAAACGTATGGTGTGTCGACTCGAACAGTGGCAGCTGCGTGGAGTCGAACTCGCGATGCCCGCACGACACGCGCACAATCCTTGTAAAAGACGCAACTATTAAACGCACCTTCGGAGTTCACGCTTCAACTGCACTCAGTCCGGAGTGGGCTATGTGGGTCCGCATGGGTCCGCGAACTTATTTACTCCTCGCACAATTCGGTCAGAGTGACGAGTGCGGCCGTGGTGTGCTGATCGAGTGAAACTAGAACGGCATCAATTGTCATCGGCTTCCAGTCGCCGTCAAGAGTTCTGAACCGAAGCACGCCGTTGGTGCGTTCGCGTGCGAGTGCGTTCGACATTTGCTTCGCAATTGGTATGTCGTCCGGATGAATCGCCGGTACCGGTTCGTCAGGAAGGTTTTCCCAGCAGATACTCGGTGCAGGTTCAGAGTTGTACCAGCGCAGCAAGCTCAGATTTCTAAGGTTGACCAGTGCGCGGTACTCGCCCTCCTTGGTGGAAGCCTCCAGAACGCGATGCTCGAGAATCGTGGGTGGGGGAGCGATATTGATTTCACCTGCGGGGCCGATGTCCTGGGTGATACCCCTCAGGATGACTTCGGTGCCCGAAATCCCGTCTTCGGCAATCATCCGGCACGAGAAATGCGCGGCTCGAAGTTCGCCGTCGTCCCGCCTCACTGTCCAGACCGCTTGGTGAGTGGTGCCCGGCGCTGATTGCACGATCTTGGCCATAGCTTCGCTCTCGTCCCGGTTGGTGACAAGTCGGGTGAACGCTCCGGCGAGTGCACGCTGCGTCTCGCGCTCGTCTTGCGGAACGCAGTAAAGGTCGAGTAGATCGTTGCTACCGCTTGCTGTGCTCTTGGTTAGGTTGAACTGCCACGCCCCGGCGGCGTCTCGTCGAGGTGGAGTCTCGTCGCGCTGGCCGAGCCACACCCATGCGCCATGTGTACGGCCCGCGAAGGTGTGCAGTGGTTCGGCCAGAATTCGCCTGTAGCGGTCTTTGCATGGCCGATCCACTACGGTGCCTGTGGAAAGCGCCTCAGCTACCGCGGCGACTGCCTCTTCGCGGCTGGTGGAGCTGCGGAGAACTTTACGAGGTGGAACAAAGGATTTGGGCGAAGACCCAACTCCAATCACGGTAGGCTCCGCGTCTCCGAACGTCTCTATCAGGATCCAGCTGTTCGACATAGTTGACCGACCCCCGCAGGTCTGGTGAATGGTTTCTGTTGATGACGACTTGTTAGGTCCGTCGTAGTGCTTGGAGCGAAGGCAGCAGCCGTTGGTACTGAGGGCCAAGTACGCGCGTGGTCGCGGTGACGAGGCGGGCGTCGTTCCCTATAGTCACCTGCGACTTCCCCCTCCACGCACCCGCAATGATCCTTCGGGCGGCCACTTCGGGGGTGGTTCGGGCTATGCGGCTATCGAAAAAATCGGCAGTCCGCGCGTGATCAACGCCTGGTGCCGCCCGCGCCGTCCGAGCGATCGACGTCTTGAGTCCACCAGGTATCACACAGGTCGCACGCGCGGTTCGTGACGCCAGCCGCAGTTCTTGGTTGAGGGCCTCGGTGAAACCTCGTACGGCAAACTTGGATGCGTTGTACGCCGAATAGCCGGGTGCAGACATGACACCAAATGCAGACGACACGTTGACGATTCGACCTCGACGCGACTTCAGGATGTCCGGCAAAAAAGCGCGAGAGCTGTTGACGACACTCTCGAAGTTGGTCGCCATCACTAGATCGAAGTCAGCTGGGGGAGTGTCGATGACATCGCCGCTGTAGAGAACGCCTGCGACGTTGAAGACCGCATCGATACCGCCCAGTGCGGAGCGTGACGACGCCGCCCACGAATCAATTTCGATTCGGTTGGTGACATCCAGGTGAGTCGCGTGTGCGGTGTTGGTGGTAGCCGCGCACTCTGACTGTGTGTCGAGGAGGGCATCAAAGTTATTGTCTGCGAGAGAAAGAGACCAGTTCGAGCGTGCTAGTTGCAGAGCGACCTCACGGCCCACTCCCGAACCTGCCCCGGTGACCGCTGCTTTCCATTCCCCCGGCATCTGCTCTGCCTCCTAGATCTCGGTGCCATCGGTAACTAGGCACCGTAACGACTCCTCGCTCATCGCGCTAGCAACCAGCTGGTCTGTATCCGGTCGCTCGGATGAGCTGTGTCCGACAGCCACCTCCGGCACCTCGATCGTGGCGATCAACTATCGTCGTCACACCGCCGGACGTCTGTCCCCGTCCGCGAATGACCCCGTCGCCGAGAAGCCCTCCGGGGTACGGCGCGAGTAGGCCGGAGCCGGGGATCGACCATCTCCATGCGACCCACTGCTCGTCGAGGACACGAGCTGTTTGGAGGACTCGACCGAGAACGGTGTCGGGGCTGTGCAAACGCATTCCCTGAGCGCCGTGACTTGGTCATCCTGCTGCTTCTAGTTGACCGATGCTTGCGGCCGAAGCGAGTTGGTGGAGATGGTGTGCTGAGTCGCAGTAGTCGACGCTCAAGCACAAGTGCCGCAACCTTCGTAGGATCTGCGCGGGCGCCGCCGAATCCCGTGTCGCACGCGGGACTCTCGTGAATACTGTCAGATTGGTTGCTGATGTGTTGTCAGGTTCGCGAACCCCTGTCTGCGGGCGCGGGCAGAGTTATAGCGCTGTATGGCGATCTCACCGCTCGGATGCAGTGGTGGAACAGGTGCGGGATTGCCGGCCCCGTCTACGGCAACCATCGTGAAGTAAGAACTGTTGACATGTCTGAGTTGCCCCGACCGAATGTTCTCGGCATCCACGCGAATACCGATTTCCATTGAGGTCCGTCCGGTGTAGTTGACCGAAGCGGAGAAAGTCACGAGCTCACCGACGTGTATTGCCTCTCGAAAAATTACTCGGTCAACTGAGATTGTCACGACATAGGTTTGCGCGTATCTACTCGCGCAAGCATAGGCAACTTGATCCAGTAATTTCAGTAGCGCACCACCATGAACATTTCCCGAGAAATTGCTCATGTCCGGTGTCATGAGGACAGACATTGAGAGTGCCACTTGGCCGCGCGGGACGGCCTGATCGGATGAGACGTGGTCGGTCTCGGTACTATGCTGCATTGCACTCCTGATAACGTCAATAATTGAGGCGTAGATCCGACTGAGTAAGCGATTCCGTGAAGCAAATCCAGTGGTCACTTCGAAGCGCTTCCTTGCGAACAGTTCGGAGACGGCGAACGCTCAGTGCATGTTGGTGGGTGGTGATAGGGCCACTTTGGCGTAAGTCAGTCTGCCTATACGGGGACCGAAGTGTAGCCGACAATCTACGTTCGATCTGACGATGTGTACCAGCAAACGTGCTACACACGCGCTGTCCTCGGCGACCTTGATGGGTCCGGCCGCGCCACGATATTGAACCGCGAGACGGTCGTCATCGGGACCTTTCACTTCTCGAAGTCCTTTGCGCTCAGGCGTGTACCTAGCCGATCGGCCAGATTCGACATTGTTTCGATCGCGCGAGCTTCGTAGAGTACACCTTGGAAAACTGATCTGCGCAGCGGTTGTGACGATGCCAGGAATGGCGTTGGTGTCCGACGTGGGGGGAGTGCCAAGTGTGGGAACCGTGGAAATGCTGGCGACGCCGTGCACGGGAATTGCGCTCCACGTAGAAGTAGGGATTACATCACTGCTCGCCGTCCGGAACTAGTAAACGCGATGCTGCGTACAATTCGAGGCTGAGATGACGAGCTTCGAGGGGCTTACTGATGACGCAGATCAACCGGCCGGCAAGCGCTGCTAACCAGTCCCCGGCCGCGTTGGCAGGACGTGCGTGTGGAGTCGAAGCGGCCGGCATCTACAGTCCTACTCTGTACGTCCGCCAGCATTTTGGATCAGCGATCACAGAGTTGTTTCTCATTGAAGCGAGTTTGTACACGTGTAAAGATCGAACAACGAATGATCGTGCTGACTTCGGCCGGCATGAGTGCATCGGCTTCACGGACCAGATATCCACCGTCGACGGGCAAATATGTGCCGGTTGCTGAAGGTTCGGGATGGGTATGGACGATTTCAGAATTGGCGTCATTATTGTTGTCCTAGGTTCATGAGATCGATCGGAAATCGGCGAAGTCCGGCGAATCAAAGGCGAATGGCTTGGCTTCGCCTCTTCCGAAGCCGGCAGCGCATCATTCGGCGCATTCGTGTATTGGTCTGCTGGTTAACCTCGGGTTCCTTGCAGTGGGCGCGTAACGGACTTTGGGTCCGGTGCAGTGACTTCGATACCGGCGTCGCTCGGGTCGGGCGCATTGAAACGGACCATCGCGGCCCGTGCGTCCACCTGCTGCTCGGTCATCGCGAGTTGGCCACGGCCGCGGGAGAAGAACGCCGTGAGCCACGAGATGACGGTCGTCAGACGGCTACGGAAGCCAACGATGTACACCAGGTGCACCAGCAACCACATCATCCAGGCGATGAACCCGGTGACCTTGATCGGTCCGACCTGCGCAACGGCACTGAATCGCGAGACGGTCGCCATCGAGCCCTTGTCGAAGTATTTGAAGTCCTTGCGCGTCGGTACGTCCCGGCCTGCGCGGACGGCTTCGACTCCCGCGGATATGGTACGTGCTGCGTAGCGGCCACCCTGAATCGCAACCTGTGCAACGCCGGGGAGCTTGTCGAGACTCATCATGTCGCCGACGACGAAAACTTCGGGGCGGCCGGGGAGCGTCAGGTCCTTGTTCACCACTACGCGTCCGGCGCGGTCGATCTTGGCACCGGACTGCTCGGCGAGTTGCTTACCGAGCGGGCTCGCCGCAACTCCTGCGGACCACACCTTCGTGCGGGCCGCGATGCGTCGAACAGTGCCGTCACCGTCCTTGACCGACAGGCCGTCGGCATCGACGTCGGTGACCATCGCGCCTAGCTGGATGTCGACGCCCATCTTTGTCAGACGCTTTGCGGCGGCCTGGCTGAGGGAATCGGCGAACGGCGGCAGTACCTTCGGTGCGGCGTCGAGAAGGATGATGCGGGCACTGCGGCTGTCGATGTGGCGGTAGGTGCCACGGAGCGTCTTGTGCGCCAACTCGGCTATCTGACCGGCCATTTCGACTCCGGTCGGTCCTGCGCCGACGACGACGAAGGTAAGCAGCTTCTCGATCTCGGCTGGATCCGTTGCGAGTTCGGCCTGGTCGAATGCGCCGAGAATACGGCCGCGGAGTTCGAGGGCGTCGTCGATGGTCTTCATGCCGGGTGCATAGTCGGCGAAGTGGTCGTTGCCGAAATAAGACTGACCCGCGCCCGCGGCGACGATGATGCTGTCGTAATGGGTGACGGTGACGCGCTCGAGGAAGCGGGACGTGACGGCCTTCGCGTAGAGGTCGACGGCGGTGACATCGCCGAGGATGACCGATGCGTTGTGCTGATCCTTGAGGATCAACCGGGTCGACGGGGCGATCTCGCCTTCGGACAGGATCCCGGTTGCCACCTGGTACAGCAGGGGCTGGAACAGGTGATGAGTGGTCTTGGCAATGAGCGTGACGTCGACGTTGGCTTTACGCAACTGTTTCGCCGCGAACAATCCACCGAACCCGGAGCCAATAATAACGACCTGGTGTCTGTGGATGCGCTCCGCGAGAGCAGGGGTTAGCTCGGGCGTGTCAGATGCGAGAATGGTCAGGTCCTTCCACGTTCGGGACGGCCGGGATACGGCTGTCGAGCACTCGCTGATGCAGCGAACCATCGGGGTCACTACTGTTTGCATCGGCTGCATTGGTAGATTCCGTCACCGTCAGCCTTCTTTATCCACTATCTGGTGAGCCAAGTCCAATATCGAAACTCGATACGGCTTATCAGTCTCAGCAATTCAGGCTGAGTCGTGGGGATTGGCCCGCGACCAACGCCCCTCGAAGTCGCGACTTGGTGGCACCGTAAGAGGATGAATCATCAGTGTGAACTGGTCATGTCGACCTCCGATCTGCTCCTACCGGTTTGTTGGTACGGGGAGCGACGTCAGGGAGAAGTCACTACCAGGCCTATAAGTGGTATCGGCTTTCGATACTGGATTTTGATATAAGGAAGTTGTGAAATTGGTCTGGAAAAATCTTGAAGTTCCGATCTCCGAGGTTAGCCGACGCTCATATGATCCCGAAAGCAGCTGAATGACCGCGAAAACGAGAGAAACGATCGCAAAAGACTGTCAGGTCTCGAACCGCAGCTGTATCCACGTGATCAGCGATGGGGGAGCAGACTGCTACCCAAATGCATACCTCATTCGCGTGATGCAAGGCGGAGATCTGCTGGTACTGGACCATGATCGGGTACGAGTGGCTTCGTACACGCCTGGAATGTGGACAATCGACGTCCTCACGAGCGGTTGAACGAGCTGACCGATGACGCTACTGCTCTAAGAGCAACCTCGAGATGCAGAGTCGGATCCAAACGGTTGGACGGTCGACTTGATGTGGGCCGTCATCTGCCCGGCACCGCCGACTTGTCATCAACAATTCTGAAACGCCTCTCCGTCGGCGACGATGGTTCACCGACTAGCCGTCCATGGTCGGTGCCACCCGTCGCCACCGCAAACTTGGAGTCGTAGTAGAAATGCCGTTCGGGCCCGTTCGCTTCGACTTGGATCCCGCGTTGATTGGTGCCCATTTCGCCGATGAGCTCAGGCAGCGCGCGGTTGTTTGGGCCCGTCCTGCCTCGGACCAGAGCAACAGTACGGACGAAGGTGCAGCTCCACCTCAATCCGGAACGAAGTACCGGGCCGAGGTATTCAGCAACTGATAGCGGGCGATGTCGGCTCGCCGACCTTCGCAAAGTAGGGGAGCGTGCTCCGCTCGGCCCAGCGCATTGGTTACGGCAAAGTCGATTCGCACGTTGCGCAGAACCACCGCTGACGTAGTCATGCAATCCGGCAACCCTTGCAATTGCAGCCGGGATGGCTCCCACTTTTCGTCGCCGCGGAGCTGTGCTCGTGGGCCGCGGAGCCGGAGCGCGGTCGACCAGATACCGCCGTTCGGCGGCATCGAATTCACAACGCGCGCGCTACGGATCGAGTACCTCATCCGACTTACCCACGACGTGTGCCTTTTCGGTGGATCTGCCACGCGAGTGTCACCTGGTGTGCAAGTCGGCGGGCACCTGACCTTGACGCAACCGTCTACATATGAAACTGTCTTTCACAGGCGAACGTGCGTCACGTCACATCCAGAGCTGGCTGTGACCTCGACGCCTCTGACAATTCATAGGAGATTGAGTGATGTTGCGATTTGAAGGCCGGACTGTCGTTGTGACAGGCGCGGGTAGTGGAATCGGTGCCGCGACCTCGGCTCGATTGATCGACGAGGGTGCGACTGTCGTCGTCGTGGACGTCACGCAGGAGGCGGTCGACGCGGCAATCGCCAACGTGTCCAACGCCGACCGCGTGCACGGAGCGGTGCTGGATGTCTGCGATCACGCCGCAGCCGTGAAACTTCTCGACACGATGCACCAGAAGTTCGGCAGTATCAACGGGCTCGTCAATTGCGCCGGCATCACCGGTGCAGGAACAATTGTCGACCTCGACCCTGAGGCGCATCGCAAGATCATGTCTGTCAATCTCGACGGCACGATAAACATGTGCCAGGCCTTCGTGCTGGCCGAGAAAGACACCCAAGGTCCGCGGGCGATCGTGAATATCTCCTCAGGGGCAGGGATTCTCGGTGTGCCGAATCGGCTCTCGTACGTCGCGTCCAAGTTTGCGATCTCCGGAATCACGAAATCGATGTGCCCTGAGCTGGGTCCCCTAGGTATACGCGTCAATGCGGTGGCTCCCGGAATGACCAGAACGCCTCTCACCGATTACATGATGAACGACCCGGTGAAGGCCGCATCGATCAATGCAAAACATCCAATTGGTCGAATCGGTTATCCCGAAGAAATCGCGGCGGCAATCGTCTTTCTGCTCAGCGATGACGCCAGCTTCATGACGGGCTCGGTCGTTTCGGTGGACGGCGGGCAGACAGCATGCCTATAGGGGCGCAGAAGTGTTGGTCATGGGCCACTACCGACACTTTGTATCGGCCGATCACTGTTTCGAGATCTGGATTGCCAACGAAACGGCCACCCCGACAAACCGACAACACCAATCACCCAATCGGAGAAAACCGACGATGACGAACCGTGACCTCTCTCAGGACCTTGCTGAGTTCGCTGCAAACACGCGATATGTGGACTTGCCGGCGGGCGCGGTCGCGGCCGCCAAGAAGAGCATTCTCGACACACTCGGGGTAATCCTGGGCGCAAGTGGCATGGAGCCCGCTGTCAGACCGATCATCGAGCTTGTCACCGATGCAGGCGGTAAGGAAGAAGCAACCATCCTCGGTTTCGGTGGCCGCGTTCCCGCCGCAGCCGCAGCCTTCGCGAACGGCACTCTCGCACACGGTCTCGACTACGACAGCCAGACTCCGTGGGGTGCACACCCGGACAGCTCACTTGTGCCGGCTCTCCTTGCTCTGGCCGAACGCAAGGGCTCCGTGACCGGCAGGGACCTCATCACCGCGGTGGCCATCGGTCAAGAGTTGTTCATCCGGCTACGTTGCAACGTCGGATGGAACATGGACTGGAATCTGTCGAGTGTCGTCGGGACGTACTCGGGCACTGCCGCCTGTGGCTCATTGATGGGGCTGACCGCAGAGCAAATAGCCCACTCGTTGGGCATTGCAAGCCTTACCGCAGGCGGCACCATGGAGCAAATATTCGGTGTCGGTAGCGACGTCCGGGGTCTGTACGCGGGATTCATTGCTCAAAGCTGTGTGAACGCAACCCTCCTGGCCGGGAAAGGTATGCATGGAATGCGGAACCTCTTCGAGGGGGAGGCCGGAATTTTCAACGTCTACTTCGGCGGCAAGTACGACCGCGAGAAAATGCTTGAAGGCCTGGGAGTCGACTACCTTAGCGAAGGCATGACGTACAAGTACTGGCCAGCGGTCGGAAACGCGCATACATACATTCATGCCGCAATCGAGCTGGTGCGCGAAAACCCCTTCGACGCTGCCGACATCGCCGAGGTCAGAGTGTACGTCGGCAACTTCGCAGAACGGATGACTCTCCCACTCCACGCTCGACAAGCACCGCAAACCATGATGGACGCTAAATTCTCGCTACCGTTCACAGTCGCAGTAGCACTGGTGAAGGGCTCGATGCTGTTGTCCGCCTTCTCTATTGACACATTGAAAGATGCTGAAGTCCTTTCTGTGGCGAGCAAGGTGGTTCCGGTACAGGATGCCGAACTCAACTGGGATCTGAAATTGCCGGATGGCAAAGTCGAGGTGCAACTCAGTAACGGACAAGTATTCACCCGCCGGGGTTCTGATGTTCCTGGCACGCCGGAGCGACCGATGACCGTGGAAGAACTGTCGAAGAAGTTCGATGACTGTGCCCGCGTTTCTGTTCGACCACTACCGACGGTGGACATCGACCGGGTGACGACACTGCTCTGGGGGTTGGAGGCGTGTAACGACCTGACCGAAATCATCGAGCTCCTTCGCTGAGCGATGATTCTTTTAGATGTACCGAGTTCCGAAAGTTCTGTTCAAAAAATTCTGGTCGAATCAAGATGGAGGTAGTGCGGTGACTACAAATCCTCAGCCGGTCAGTTCGCCGGTCGACGGCAAGGCAGTTGTCAGGAAAGTGCGAAAGACGATCCTGCCGATTGTCTTTCTGCTTTATGCGTTCAACTACATGGATCGTTCATCGATCAGCTATGCCCAACTCACAATGGGCAGTGAGCTCGGCATCGATGTGGCAACCTACGGTGCTATTGCGGCAATCTTCTTTCTGGCCTACGTGCTCTTGGAAGTTCCGAGCAATATCATCCTCGCTCGGGTCGGTGCGAGGGTTTGGCTGGCGCGTATTGCGATTACCTGGGGCTTGGTCACTGTTGCGACCGGATTCGTACACTCTGTTACTCAGCTGTACGTCGCACGAATATTGCTCGGGATCGCTGAAGCGGGGTTGTTCCCCGGTCTGATTCTGTTTCTGACATTTTGGTTCCTCAACCACGATCGTGGCCGCGCCATAGGTGTTATGGCGCTGGCAATGCCGTTTGCCCTCATCGTCGGTAGCCTCAGCGGTGGGCTTATTCTCGATCATGTCGATTGGTTCGGGCTCAGTTCGTGGCGCTGGATCTTCATCTTGCAAGGTTTGCCGCCGGTCCTGCTCGGAGTGTGGATATTGCTGACGTTGGCGGACCGTCCGAACAAGGCAAAGTGGCTCAATGCCGACGAGAAGAATTGGCTGGAGAATTCGATTGCGGACGAGTACGCGGCCATGCCGGAAGACGACCAGGACCACTCGAGCGAGCTCAAGACGCTGAAGAATCGCAAAGTTCTGTATCTCGGACTCATCAATGCTCTCGCAGGAGTTGCCACCTACGGAATGACGTTCTTCCTTCCGCAGGTCGTGTCCCAGCTGAATCCGGAATACTCACCCACCAGCATCGGAATTTACGGAGCGATTCCGTACGTCTGCGGCGCCATCGTGATGTTGCTTTTGGTTCGGTATGCCGATATCAGCGGTCGACGAAAGCCAATTGTTCTGTTCTGCTTCGCCACTGCGATAGTAGGTCTTGTTACAACTGGTGTGTTCCGGGACTCGCCGCTGCTGGGGATGATTGGTTTGATACTTCTTGCATGCGGTGTCATCGGGAACATTCCGACATATTGGGCCCTGATCAGTGAGGTTCTGACCAAGCGTCAGGCCGTTGTCGGTATTGCAGTGATCAACTCGCTCGCCTCCGCGGGCGGATTTTTCGGACCGTTCCTCATCGGCAAGATAGCGACCCCCGGCGACATCATCGTCGGAATGAGCGTCCCGTTGGTTGCACTAACTCTGGCCTTCGTCTTATTGCTTTTCGTCAAGGTTCCGCAGCGAGACCCCCTGCGCATTAGCCGGATCGAGAAAGCGCAAAGAAGCTGAGTCGACAATTTAGAGATGCGTCTCCGATTCGACATCAGTGCTTGGCACTCGCTCCCGCTCCCATTCTGCGGGAAAGGCTTTCGCAGGTCTGCACCAACAACATCCGAGCATGGTCCGGGTCTACATTCTCGGTTCCCGTCAGTCGGTGAATGAACGGGGTGGTCATTGCGGCCACGGCATTGCCTGTGAAGTCGAAGACAGGTGCAGAAATGTTGGTGATACCTTCGATTGTAAGCGACCTGCCTTGGCAGTAGCCTGCTCCCCGTACTTGGGCGAGATCTGCTAGAAACCTAGTGCGCTGGTCACTATCACCGGGCCCGGCAAGGGTAAGCAAAATCTCTAGGTCGGCGGGATCCATCTGCGAAGCGAGTACCCGACCGGACGCAGAGTTGTCGATCGGAATGAGCGCACCCAGTCGAACGGTGTGCACGTTAGTATCGGGGCAATCGACCTGAGCGACGACGAGTAATTGACCAGAATGAAGGATGCAGAGGTGGATGCTCTGGCCGATACGATTGGCAAGCTTCTGCATCTCGCTCCCTGCAATTGCAGTGAGACGCTGAATGGTAGGGGTGCGGTGCGCCATTTCGAACAACTTTGTCGTCAGTCGGTATCTGTCGGCTTCATCGACCTGGACGTAGTCTCGCTCGCGTAGCACCATCAGAACTCGGAAGATCTCGGATGTCGTTCTCCCCAGTTGCTTACCGATTTCGGCCTGAGCAAGACCGTTTTCGGTGGAAGCGAGAAGCTCCAGAATGTCGAGGCCCTTCGCCAGCGCGGGCGCTCGGTACTTCTGATCCTGTGCTTCTGCGGTCAACGTCTTAGCCCATCTTTCGCGGTAGTCATCGTAACTGCCAAATAGTTTCATATATGAAACATCGTGTCAAGAAGAATCGAGGAGAGGCGTTGGCGATAGGAAGTGGCTATCCGGGTGTTCGGATGTCGGTATTGGACGCGGGTCCTGGGAGAGGGGTTAATGGGTCAGGGGAGTTGTGATCGAGGCAACATCAATACCGAAATCGAGCAGCCATTCCGTATCGGGACCTCCTGGGCCCGGTCCACCGCAGCGACCGCCCGGCGACTCGATGAAGAGATTCGGAGAGTGAAGTGAACACAGATAGTCAACCGGAGTCGGCCGCTCCTATCCCGGCCGCGCGTATGCAGCCCAGAACGATGGAGACTCGCGCCGTCGTGAGTGGCACCCTAGGGTCTGCTCTGGAATATTTCGATTTTGCCGTCTACGGCGCTCTCGCAGCAACACTGTTCCCGGCCTTGTTCTTTCACAGTCTGGGGTCCACTGGTGCGCTCCTGGCATCGTTCGCGACGTTCGGCGTCGGTTTCGTCGCACGACCGGTAGGCGCGGTGGTATTCGGCCATCTCGGCGATCGACATGGGCGGAAGCCCATCTTGTTCGCCACGCTGATTCTCATGGGCGGTTCGTCGATCCTGATCGGTTTTCTGCCGACGGGACAGGGGTTCGGCATTGCCGCTGTGCTCGTGGGTCTGAGGTTCGTTCAAGGATTTTCGTTGGGCGGCGAAGCCATCGGAAACCAACTCATGACGATGGAACACGGCGACAAGAGCCGGCGAGGACTACTGGGCTCGTTCATCATAGTTGGCTCGCCGGTCAGTCAGGTACTCGCGAACCTCGCTTTGGTCGTTCTCAGTGCAACACTCAGCCAGGAGCAGTTCGAGTCGTGGGGTTGGCGCGTGCCGTTCCTCGGCAGCATCCTTATCGTCGTCGTAGCCGTCTTCATCAGAACGAAGCTCGAGGAAACCCCAGCGTTCGTAGTCAACAGTGCTGTCGAGCAAAGGATCGAGAAGTCTCGCGGTGCCGGACTGTCGGTGCTGAGGACGCATCCACGCAAGGTTTTCATGCTCACGCTGGCCTGGGGCGGCTCGTCACTCAGTTTCTACTTGATCGCTGTGTACGGGCTGAGCTACCTTCCGAGTGAGACGGGGATGTCCTCGCAGACGGCGTTCGTGATCCTGATGATTGCCAACGGCGTATCCATCTTCTTCTCGATCGCCGGTGGATGGGTATGTGACCGCATCGGACGCAGGAAAGTCTTTTACATCGGACTCGCAAGCTGCTTCGCTGGAATTTTACTCTTCTTCACCCTTGCCAGCGCGAACGGATTCGTGACAGGCCTGATAGTGACCTTGGTCTTGTGCTCGATTCAATTCCTCAGTGGCGCTCAGCCTGCATTGTTCGCGGAGCAGTTTCCGACCGAGGTGCGATTTTCAGGCGCTGCCATGTCACATACGTTTTCCAACTTGATCTTCTCTGCCCCGGCACCTTTCGTTGCAGCAGCTCTCGCTGCCGTAGGTGGCACCAGCTCGGTGATGGTGTTCACGCTGGCAGTGATTGTCGGCTCGGCATACGCGGTGTCCAATCTCGACGAGGGCCGTCACATCGAGCTGTCCGAATACACGACCGACCGAGTTGCCGCCACCGCGCACGGTACAGCCGGAGCTCGACCTGCGCCGTGACCGAATTCGCATGGCCAACTCTCGCATGACAATAAAACGAAGGGATCGACTATGAAGAAGTACCAGATGTTCGTCGACGGAGATTGGGTCGACCCCGACGGAGGGCAGTGGACCGACACCGTCGATCCCTATCGAGGGGAAGCGTGGGCGCAGATCCCTCTCGGTAATCAGAACGACGTCACACGGACGGTTTCGGCAGCCCGCCGCGCGATGACCGACGGACCGTGGTCGTCGATGTCGGCGTCGGCGCGCGGAAAGATCATGCGCCGTTTGGGAGATCTCGTACTCGCGAACGCCGATCACTTGGCGGCCGTCGAGGTTCGTGACAACGGAAAGCTACTCGCTGAGGTTAACGGACAGTTGGCATCGCTTGCCGATGTTTGGTACTACTACGCCGGGTTGGCCGACAAAATTCAGGGATCGACAATCCCCATCGAGAAGTCCGATTCGGTTGCCTTCACGTACCGAGAGCCGATCGGGGTTGTCGCAGCTCTCACCGCGTGGAATTCGCCACTGTGGTTTGCGGCGGTCAAGTGTGCACCGGCGCTGGCCGCCGGGTGCACCGTCATCGTGAAGCCGTCGGAGTTCGCTTCTGCCAGTACGTTGGAATTCGCCGAGCTGACCAGGCAGGCCGGGTTGCCTGCCGGTGTGTTCAATGTCGTGACAGGACTCGGCCCGGATGTCGGCTCGGCGCTCGTGGAACATCCCGATGTCGCGAAGATTACGTTCACTGGGTCCGATACGACCGGGGCCAGGGTCTACGAGAGCGCCGCTCGCACGATGAAGCGTGTGTCGCTCGAACTGGGCGGAAAATCACCGAACATCGTGTTCGAGGACGCGGATCTGGACAAGGCCGCGACAGGAGTGGTCTCGGGGATTTTCGGTGCCTCAGGGCAGATGTGTTCCGCCGGCTCGAGGCTGCTCGTCCACAGTTCCATCAAGGACGCGTTCACCGAGAAGTTGGTGGAGATTGCCCGCAGCATCCGACTCGGCGATCCGAACGATCCACTGACCAATGTGGGCCCCATCGCTACGCCACCGCAGTATCGAAAAGTACTGGACTACATCGACATTGCGAACGCCGAGGGAGCTCGTTGCCTTCTCGGCGGTAAGCCGGCCAGTGGCGCTGATCTCACCGGTGGTCAGTTCATCGAGCCGACGATCTACACAGACGTCACCAACGACATGCGGATCGCGCAGGAGGAAGTGTTCGGCCCCATCCTTTCGATCATCGAATTCGAGGACGAGAAGCACGCGATCGCCCTCGGTAATGACGTGGCGTATGGCCTTGTTGCAGGCGTGTGGACCGAAAACGTTGGACGCGCGCTACGAATGTCGAAGGCCCTCGACGTCGGGACCGTGTGGGTGAACACCTACCGTACGTACAGCTACATGGTTCCATTCGGCGGTACCAAACAGTCCGGTTTAGGTCGCGAACACGGAATAGAAGCCGTGGACGGATATCTCGATACCAAGAGCATTGTCATCTCCACCGATGACGGTGCGCCATCCAATGCTTTCGTGATGCGCTGAGTCGGATCGTCGTTGGTTGCTGAGATCGGAAGACAGAGGAGAGGGACGGCATCATGACGCCTTCGATAGGCATGGAAGCTCATTCGACGACCCCCGGGCAACGATTGCTCGGACGCAAAATAGTTGTGACCGGCGCAGCGTCGGGAATCGGCAAGTCGACTGCCCAGCTCTTCGCGAGCGAGGGTGCTTCGCTCGCGCTACTGGATCGTGACGAACGTGGCGTAATGCAGTCTGCCGAACTTACCGGTGGAACCGGTTACGCGGTCGATATCACCGACGAGGAGGCGGTTGGGTACACGGTCGATCGAGCGGGCACTGCGCTGGGCGGCATAGACGGTGTAGTCAATGCCGCAGGAATTATGTTCCGCGGCCTGGCATCCGACGTCACGGCGGCGGACTGGCGGCACGTGCTGGAGGTCAATTTGACCGGTGCTTACATAGTTCTGCGTAGTTGTATCCCCTGGCTGCAGAAGGAGGAGACCGCGACAATCGTGAATATCGCGTCAGCGCAAGGCTTGCTACCCAATGCCCCCGGATACACCGCATACGCCGCCTCCAAGGGTGGAGTGTTAAACCTGACTCGCGTTCTCGCCGCCGAGCTGGCACCGACAGTGCGAGTCAACAGTGTGTGCCCCGGGATGGTGGACACCGCGATGGCAGACGGGCACCGAAACAACGTTGGGAACTATGCGCTGGGCCGTTTGGCTGAGCCGATCGAAATTGCTCGTTCGATTCTGTTCTTGACCAGCTCGGAATCTTCGTACGTCACAGGCTCAGCGCTCGCGACCGATGGAGGCCGGTCCTTCCACTGAACCGGCTACTGCCAAGCGCATCGGAACTATCTGGGGCTGGTCGACTCATCGACCAGCCCCAGATCGCTCGATGTGACTGCGGTTCGGCGCCTGTGACGCACGCAGACCACGCACAACACCGCGATGTCGACGGTAATGAGTATCGATGCGATCATGGCGACAGCAGGCGTCTGGCCGAGCCCGTAAGCAAGAGGTGCCAGGACGGCACCCGTCGAACCACCCGCAAAGACGGCGACCATGAACATGGTGTTGGCTCGCGCCTCGTACTGCTCGTTTGCGGAGAGCACCCTCGTCTGGTTTGCTGCCTGCAGCGATTGGTTGCAGGCAGTTACGACGAACAGTGATACCGCGAACAACGCGATGTGATCGGAATCGAGTGCGACGGATATGCAGGCGCACAACAAGATCGGCAGGCTCACTGCGATCACCCCAAGGGATCCGAATCGGTCGATAGCCGGGCCGAAAAGTGGGGTTATCACAACCGCTGAAAGGCCGACCAATCCGAAGAGTCCCGCGGACGCAACCGACCAGCCGTGGGTCTCCGACGTCAGATGTATCACGCTGACAGTCCAGAACATGTTGAACGTCGCGAATGCGAAGAACTGTATGAACGAGGATTCGACGAGTTCGGGACTACGTGTGGTGAGCCTCAAAGTATCGGCCAGAAGCACGCGGTACTTACTGCCCGGTGCGGGAGTTACCCACTTCACCTGCAGAATTCGTCGAGTAAGCGGAATGGTGCAGAGGATCGTCGCGGCGAAAACAGCAACGACGAGCCTCCATCCGATCGAGTCGACAAGCAGACCGGCAATGATTCGGCCACCGAAGACCCCGATCAGAAGAGCGCCGACCATGGTCCCGGTAGCCCGGGACCGTTTGTCCTCCGGAGCCAATTTGCCCACCACCGGAATGAGGACCTGCGCAATATTGGCCACCAGCCCAACTGTGAAGAAGCTGATCGCTAGCGCAACGACATTGGGCACCACCGCGGACACTGCTAATGCCACGCCGAGCGCGGCCGACTGAATCGTGATGTGTCGACGCGGATGTACTCGGTCGGCAAGTGGAACGAACAGGAATATTCCGATTGCGTAGCCGATTTGGACCGCGGTCGCCACTGCACCGGTGACCAACGGTGAGATACCGAACGACGCCGCCATGGCGGTCAATAGCGCCTGTGGCAGATAGATGATGCTCACTGCAATGGAAGCCGAAGCCGCAAGAATCAGCAGACGGATGGTCCAGGTTCGTTCTCGCGATGCCAATGCCGATCCTTGCTGTGGGCGTCGAATACTCGTCGGTGAGGCGCATCAGGGGAGTGCGCCCATTCCAGACTGTCGACTCCACTCTACGTTGATCGGCACATATTCTGGTACGCGGGGGAATTGGGCGATCACGCTCGTTCGGCCGACGTGAGCCGCGTGGTTACGCACATCGCGGGTCCATAGAGGGAGGCTATATGGCTGATCACAAACCGATATTGGACATGGAATTGTGCATGCCTGTTAATGGTATGTGACCCGAAAGGACTTTCAGGGGAGGGAATGGTCGGATCGCGCTCGAGCGCCGATCGGGCTGACTCCCTGCGACCACCCTTCGCCGCGGACCTGCCGTTTCGTGAGCGCGTCGACCGTCAGCCGGCTCGTGTTGTGACCAATTCACGGCCGTGCCACTGCGTCATGCAAATTGATTACGCGTCGCGATCTGCGGACGTAGCCGTTCGCCCCAATGAACCGTTCGCCGAACACGCTCTGATTCACAATCCGGTGCCACCTAGAAAGAGGATATCGTGACAAAGAAGATTGCAATTCTCCATACGAGCTTCGTTTTCGTCTCCGTCGAGCCTGTGATCAACGACTTGATCGCCGAGTTGATTCCCGATGCAGAGGTGATGCATTTCGTGGACTCCGATGTTCTGGCCACAGTCGTTCGCGAACAGGGAATCTCTCGGAAGAGTGAGGAACGGATGACCCGTCTTGCCCAGGCTGCGGAGGCCGCAGGTGCCGACATCATCTTTTCCGCGTGCTCCTCGCTCGGCCCGGCGTTGGATGTTGCCGCGCAGAACGTCAACACCCCCGTAGTTAAGATCGACGAGGCAATGGCACTCCAAGCCGCCAGCGACGGTCGACGGATCGGCGTTCTGGCAACGGTGCCGACCACTCTGGGCCCTACGTCCGATCTGATCGAAAAGAAGGCAGTCGAGATCGGCCGCGAGGTGGAAATCCAGCAGCGGTTGTGTGAGGGTGCGTTCGCGGTTCTGATGGCCGGAGACCGCGAAAAGCATGACGCACTGATTATCGAGCAGGCGACGAACCTCGCCGAAACGGTCGACCTGATCGTTCTGGCGCAAGCTTCGATGAACCGCCTCGCCGAGGTGTTGCAGGAGAAAACTGGGGTTACTGTGTTGTCCAGTCCGCGCATGGGTGTCGGTTACCTGGCTGAACGCGTCTCCGCAGTGGCCGTCTGACAGATCCGAGTTTGTCTACCTCGAAACCGAACTAGCCGTCACAATGGAGTGCGCAGTGTTGCTCGAACATGAAGTGTTGTCAGCTTTTCCCGAAGAGGTAACGATTTCAGCGTCGGCCGTGTCGGAGAACATCGCGCACGACGGCGACAGTTTTCGCGTATTGGTCGTACTGGATGACGACCCCACAGGCACGCAGTCCGTGTGGGACGTACCGGTACTCACCCGGTGGGAGCCGAGTGATTTCGACTGGGCCTTCAAGCACATTCGAGAAGAGAAAACCAAACCGGCTGTATACGTACTGACCAACACTCGCAGCCTCAGCCCTGCCGAGGCCGCTGCCCGCAACGAAGAGGCGGTACGAAACGCGCTGACATCGGCCGCGACCGTAGACGGACGCTTGACACTATCGTTCGTAAGCCGGAGTGACTCGACTCTGCGTGGACACTACCCACTCGAGCCCGACGTCATCGCCGCCACCGTGAAAGCGGTGACCGGCGATGGCACCGATGGCGTTGTGGTCGTCCCTGCATTTCCCGACGCAGGTCGGATCACCATCGGTGGAGTCCACTACATGCGCGCGACGGGTACCGAGTCGGGAAACCTGATACCCGTCGGGGAAACGGAGTTTGCGAGCGATGCCAGCTTCGGCTTCGTCCACTCGTCGCTGCCCGAGTACATCGAAGAGAAGTCGGACGGTCGTTTTCCTGCGAAGTCCGTGATCGTCCTGGACCTGAACGTCATCCGAGCGGGTGCGGCCACACAGGACCCGAGCGTCTCGGCCAAAGCTATTGCCGATGCCATCGAGCCTGCAACGAACTCGACTCCGATCGTCGCAGACGTTGTCACGGAGAACGATCTTCGAGCCTTGGCGCTCGGACTGCTGGAAGCCGAACGCCGCGGAAAGAAGCTACTGTACCGAGTCGGTCCGCCATTCGTCCGGGCGCGCATCGGTCAGGAAATCCGTGCCGCTCTGGTGTCAGAGGACGTATACGCAAGCAATACTTCCGCCCAAGCCGGCGGATTGATCGTGGTGGGATCGCATGTTGCGATCACCACCCGTCAACTCAACGCCCTCACATCGGCTCACGGATCGGCTCGTGTCATCGAAATCGATGTCGAGCAGCTACTGCTTTCCGGTCGCCAAGCGCCCGACAACCCGTATATCGACGGTATCGTCGCCGATGTAGTCGATGGCCTGCATGACGGAGACGTCATCGTGCACACTTGCCGAGCACTCGTCAAGACCGATGATGCATCGTCGAGTTTGGAAATTGCTCGTACCGTCTCCGCTGCGGTCGTTGATGTCGTGAAGAGGACCCTCGAAGCCTTTCCGCCCCGGTTTGTCATCGCCAAGGGAGGGATTACGTCCTCCGACGTGGCCGCATACGGTATGGAGATCCGCCACGCGATTGTGCGCGGGCCCATGCTGCCCGGCATTGTCTCTCTGTGGGAGCCAGCCGAAGGTCCGGGTAAAGGCATCCCGTACATCGTATTTCCCGGCAACGTCGGCGACGATCGATCGCTGGTCGATGTGACTCGAAAACTGAGTAGCAAATTCGAGGAAAAAGTCGGCGGGACAGCATGAGCACATATCGCGGATCGAGCTCGTTCGTAATCCGACAGCTGGGTTCCACTGCTGGGTGTTGGCACGGTGTCCTCTGATGCGCACGCGACTCGATGATCTGGTTTCCGTGAGCCTGTTGCGTGGGTCGGCTGTGCCCGCCTTCACCTGTTACGACTTCACGACGGCGCTCGCCGTTGTCGCCGCTGCGGAGACTTCCGGCTGCGGGACGACGTTGCTGGTCGCTCCCAAGGTGGCGGCGACCGAGAACGGGTGCCGGCTGATCACGGCACTTCGAGGCCTCGCGGACGGAGCCGTCGTTCCGGTCGCAGTCCAGCTGGACCATGCTGGAGACTTGGAAGTGATCGCCGCGGCGGTGGCGGCGGGGGCCGATTCCGTTCTGGTGGACGGTTCTGCCCTCGCGTACGAGGACAACATCGCGTTGGTTCGAGCGGCACGAGAGCTCATCGGCCCGAACATCGTTATCGAAGCAGAGCTGGGTGGCCTCGCCGGCGACGAGGACCGTGCTCATGTCGCGTCCGATGCCGAGGAATCCAGTGCTGGCCTCACCGATCCCACATTGGTCACGGACTTCCTGGCTCGGACCGGTGCTCAACTTCTTGCCGTTGCAGTGGGCAATGTTCACGGCGCATATCGCGGCGAACCACAGTTGAAGTGGGATGTTCTGCGCGACGTCGCCACGCGCACCTCGATACCACTCGTCTTGCACGGTGCATCGGGAATCCTAGCGGAGGATCTGGCCAGGGCGAGAACGATGAACGTCGGCAAGATCAACTTCAACACAGAGCTGCGAACTGGCATTCTCGAGGTTCTCGAACTCGAAATCCGTTCGCACCGTGCGGACGGGGAGAACCTGCTCGGTCTGCTGGGGCGGTGGGATGATGCTGCCCGCGCATTCGGCGTTGCGACCCTGACGAACCTCACTCGTTGAGAGCCACAGAGCAATCGGCACCGAGCATCTTGTAAAGAGCGTCAGGGTCCTCGCTCGATTATGGCGATCGGATGGACCGTACAACCGAATGAGCAGCGTCGGTGACGGTGTCCGCTATATCTTGTTCCGCCGCCAACACCGTTGCTTGTCATCGGAAATCGGGCGGTTGGGTTGATCATTTGGCGATCGACGAGCCGGTCGTGGCCCCTGTCGACAGGCCTGCTTGTAGACCCGCACTTTTCCACTCGAAATGGCTGCGCTGCGCGCGGGGGTTATCTCGGCCGAGCAAAATTCCGAGCCGACCGGGTGCACCGCACATCGCGCCGATTCCTGCGCTCGGCCGACCGAAATTCGAGTAGGCGAAACGCATCCGCTGTGTCCGGCACCTCGATCGACCAGCAGTTGGTCGGTGGAGATCGTAGTGGTCTATATGCCGAATCGGCTTTCGGTATTGGACGTGGGCGAGCTGTGACGACTTAATGGACATCGAGCTCAACGTGATCTGTACAACAAGAAGGACGATTGATCTTGCACGCGACCAAGTGCAGCATCTCGCTGTTGCCTGCCAACGGATCCCGCGAAGACCACCTGGAGCTCGGTGCTTGCGCCCGACGAAATAAGAACACCAATCAAAGGTATGTTGCAGTGAAAGCTGAACTTCGAACGTGTCCGGTCGATCGAAGCAGGCGAGGTGTACGGCTTCTCGGTGTCGGTACTGAGCCAGTGTCGAGAGGGGCGGGGCAGTGAGCACACGCATCGATGTTGGTAGGCGACTCGACAACTTGCCGATGGGAAGATTCCATCGGCGCATGATCATTCTGGTAGGGCTCGGAATGTTCTGGGATGCATTCGACAACAAGCTCTCTGCTGCAGTTCTTGCTTCGATGCTGCCTACCGGCTTTTCTACGCTGGAACTGAACTCTCTGTTTCTGTCGTTCACGTTCGCTGGTCTGGCGATCGGGGCAGCGTTCGCGGGTTGGCTCAGCGACCGCGTCGGCCGAGGCTTCGCATTTCAGTTCAACCTGGGGTTGTTCGCAGTCTTGGCGTTGTGCGCCGCGATGGCACCAAACATGGAAATTCTGATTGCCCTGCGCTTTCTCATGAGTATCGGGATGGGTGCCGAATACGTCATCTGCTACGGCATGATCACCGAGTTCATTCCGCGTGCTCGTCGTGGTCGGTATCTGGGAATCCTCGGCTTCTTCGGTGGACTGGGAGTGACAGTGTCCGCTGTCTTGGGTTGGTTGGTGATTCCCACCTTCTCGTGGCGCGCGATGTTCGTTATCGGGGGCGTAGGTGCACTCGTTGCGTGGTGGCTGCGCCGGTCGATGCCGGAGTCGCCGCGGTGGTTGGAGTCACGCGGGCGGTACGAAGAAGCCGAAGCGGTCATGCAGGAGATCGAAAGGCAGAACGGCACCCCGCACAGCCTGAACAACTCACCGGAGAGCTCCGACGCCGCGTCGACCTCCGTCAGCGCGAAGGCCGAATGGGTACCGATCACGGTGCTGTTTTCCCGTCCGGTGATCGCTCGGACGGCAATGGCTTTGTTCCTCACTGTCATCTGCTTGTTCGGCTCCAACGTGATTACTGGTTGGATGCCCACTTTCTTCGTCGAGCAGGGGCTCACTGTGTCGCGGTCCTTAGGCTTCAACGCCGCGATAATGTCCGGATACGTTGTCGGGCCGTTGCTGTGCGTTCTGATTGCTGACCGAATCGGTCGTCGAAACAGCATCGTGATCTTCGGAACACTCGCTGCGATATTCGCGGGTATCTATCCCTTCATGCAGCATCCGGCTCTGATTGTCGTCATCGGCTTCATCCTGGTGGCCATGGCCGCATCGTTCTTGACGATGTGTCTCGGCACAGTGCCTGAGTTCTTCCCGACCGCCTTCCGGTTCCGCGGCGGGGGATTGACTCAGACCGTCGGTCGTGTGGGCTTGATCTTCTCCCCGTTCATCGTCCTTTGGTTGTACTCCCACTTCGGAATTGTCGGAGTAATCCTGGCTCTGTCGGGCTTGTATGTGATCGCAACCCTGATGTACGCCGTTGCGCGCGTCGACACTTCTCGAGAAGCTCTCAGCCAGATCTCCGAGGAGGCTCTGTCTGGAGTCGATCGAGAGGCCGATTCTCGGACGCAGAAGGACGCCGACGTGTCGGTCGGACCGACGCGAACCGGCAACTGACCCCGTCAACCACACATGGGAGCCACAAAATGGATGCTGTAGTTTTTCTTGGCGAGAACCAGATCGAGGTTCGTCGCTTGCCGGATCCAGTGCCAGGTCCGGACGAGGTGGTCATCAGTGTCAAGGCCTCCGGGATGTGCGGCAGCGACCTGCATCACCTACACAGCCCGAAACGGCCCGCGGACGCACAGGTAATCGAAGGCCATGAGCCGTGCGGAGTTGTCGATTCCGTAGGAAATGCGGTCCGACCCACCGAGGCACAGGTGGGGGATCGCGTCATGGTCCATCATTACGACGGCTGCCGCGCATGTCGGTACTGTCGCTCCGGCTGGACGCAATACTGCCCGAACGGCCGTATCGTGTACGGGGGCCTCAACGGCGATGGTGCACACGCTGACTTCATGAAGGTCCCTGCGCACACGCTGATCAAACTGCCGGATTCTTTGTCGTTCAAGACGGGTGCGGCGATCTCGTGCGGAACGGGTACTGCGTTTGCGGCGATCAAAAGGATCGACCTGAACGCTACTGACACGGTCGCGATCTTCGGTCAGGGACCTGTCGGATTGAGTGCGACGTTGTTGGCCAAAGCATTCGGTGCTCGCGTCATTGCGGTGGACATCGATCCTGCACGACTCGAGATGGCGAAGCGGTTCGGTGCCGACTTCGTTGTCAACTCCGCGGAAGTCGATGCAGTGGAGGCCGTTCGAGCGTTGACAAGTGACGGCGAGGGTGCAGACAAGTCGATCGAATGCAGCGCCAACGCTACCGTGCGTCAACACGCAGTGCTGTCGATTCGGCCTTGGGGGACTGCGTGCATGGTCGGTGTATTCGGCCCCTTGGAGATCAGCAGTGACGAGCTGATCCATCTTCACAAGACGATCGTGGGGTCGCTTACGTTCAGCAAGAATCTCCAGGAGGAGTGCGCATCGTTCGTGGCGGAGCGTGACCTCGACATCGAAGCATTGTTCACAGACGACTTCCGGATTTCCGAAGCTGAACGTGCTTACAGGTTGTTCGATCGACGCGAGATCGGCAAGGGCGTATTCGTCTTCGACTGACGCCTCGGTGTCGCACGGGCAGCAGGGGACCAGCGCTTTGGCCACAATCCTCGAGAGCTCCGGGTCTCATATCTTCAGGTTCGAGCAGTGAATGATGCCCTGTCGGTGCGCTCTTCGGCAGTGCCTTCCCTCCTCGGGCCTTACACGCCATGCTGGTGATATCGACCAGGAAGGATTGCCGTGACCGACCAACCAAAGCAAGTAGGAGGTGGGCGGGCGAGCTTCGGGGAGTTCGCCCCTAAGCTCGCCGAGCTCACCGACGACGTGCTCTTTGCCGATGTCTGGAACAGGACCGAACTTGCTGCCCGCGACCGAAGCCTGCTGACAGTAGCGGTGCTGACGGCCGGGGGCGACACCGAGCAGCTCGGGTTCCACCTCGGGCGCGCTGTTGAGAACGGCCTAACGCAGAACGAGCTGATCGAGGCGATCACGCACGTCATGATGTACGCGGGTTGGCCCAAGGGGATGGCTGCGATGGGCGTCGCTAAAGAATTGTTCGACGGGGATGCTGCCCAATAAGTTGGGCTGCAGGTGAGCTCAATCGAATCGATCGAGATTGCAGGATCGTGAAAATCGAGTCCGCTGTATTGTCGCGACGGTTCGTTTCGCCCCGGGAGCCAGCACGGCATGCACTTACACATGAACGGTCAACACTTACGCGTCATGCAAAGAATAGGACTGCCCCGTTGCCGCGTCGGGGGTGTTGTGAAACACATCTCCGTGGTTCAGAAGGGCGAGGATCCTGCCAGCCAGCAGTGTTTTGACGCCGATCCGATGCGTTCAGATGTCGATCGCCTGCCCGGACCGGCCCCATGGGCGGTCGCTGAATGTCCATGTTCGGTGTTGCAACGCGGCTGATCGGTACGACGGCGACAGAGGATGCGAGATAGGTGCCCTGGCAGGGACTCCCATTGTCCGATTTGTGCACCTACCGTGTGGAGAGACGATTTGTCTCACACTCGAGGTAGGAACGATGAAGAAGCAAATACTTACGGGAGCAATCACATTGGGGTTGCTGGGTTCGATCGCTGCGTGCTCGCAAGGCTCGGACGAGGAGGGTAGCGACTCGCTGGTCGGCGAGTGGCGCATGACGTCACTCGAGGTCGGGACCGAGGGCGACCTGCAGCCGGTGCCTTACTCGGGCCAGATCACCTTCACCAGTGACACAGTGTCCGTCCAGGCCATGAACCCAGACACCGAGGCACCTGACACGGCTTTGACGGTGCAGGGATACGAGGCGTTCTACGGCGACCTGACCACCGATGCGGATGCCGGAACATTCACCATCACAGTCGAATCGGCGTTGGCACGCGATTTGATCGGGCAGACCCTCGATCGAAACTACGAGGTCGATGGCGACACGTTGGTCCTGACGCCGAGTGATCCGGCAGACGGATTTCGTGTGACCTACGAACGTCACTCCAGCTCGTGAGCGGGATGGGCACGACAGCCAGGGTCCGATCGAGAATGCGCGGGGCGTCGTCTGCGGTTGGACTGCTGTGCGTCCTTGCACTTGTGTCCTGCTCCGGGGGAACCGATTCCCCCGACGTCGCAGCATCGGAATCTTTTGCCACGCCACGGACCGCGGATACCGCGACGACCAGCGGGGAGAATGTCACGACGGAGAATGGAGAATCCATGCGAGTCGAAATTCAGGTAGGCGGCACAACGGTCGGTGGAACGCTGAACGACAGCGCGGCAAGTCGTGAACTGCTGGCACAACTTCCACTGACGCTTACCCTGTCCGATCACGGCTCGGTGGAGAAGACCGGACCGCTACCTGCCGAATTGACAACCGACGGTTCACCTTCGGGAGCGGACCCCAACCCGGGTGACATCGGGTACTACTCTCCGGGAAACGATTTCGTCCTGTACTACGGGGACCAAAGCTACTTCCCCGGAATCGTTATCTTGGGGAGCATGGACGAGATCGGACCCGACGTCGTCGGGGCGATCGAAGGCAGCGTGACGGGTACAGTTGCTCGATCGGACCGATGAACAGCGGACAATAGGAGCGGTTCGTGCACCCGCCTTCCAGCCGGCGGGCGGGTGTTCGACGCGTAGCAGGTTCGGCGGTCGTGTCGTTGTCACTGAGCAGGTGACGGACCGGCAGCGGTCGAAATTCGCAGTGTTAGAACTGACTGTTGCTCGGGCTGTGTTCGGCGGCCCAAGACCCGAGTAGGTGCAGTCGCTCGGCACTCGGAGAACCTGGTTCGGCTGTGTAAACCATCAGGATGGAACCGGGATCGGCGGTGATGACCAATTCCTCGTAGGCGAGGTGGACCTCACCGACGATCGGGTGATTGAAGCGCTTCTTGCCAGCGCCATGCGACCGAACGTTGTGCGCCCCCCACAGCGTTCGGAAAGTTTCGTCTCGCGTCGAGAGTTCTCCCACCAAGTCTTGCAGGCCCTTATCGTGTGGATCGCGTCCGGCTTCTGCTCGCATGATGGACACGCACATCTGAGCGAATGCATCCCAATCGGGATAAAACTCGCGGGATATCGGGTCAAGAAATTGAAACCGCGCAAGGTTTGGAATTCGCCCACCGTCACCGATGATCGGCGCGTAGAACGCTTTGCCCAGGTTGTTCGTAGCGAGGAGATCCTGTCGCTGATTTCGTACGAAAGCGACGCCGTCGGTAATCGAATCCAGTGCCCACTGGAGGCTTATCCGAGGAGCAGCGGCGCGCCCGGCCTTTCGGCGCGGGCGTCCGGAGGTGGGGACCCCATCAGCAGCCCGCGCGAGGTCGAGTAGGTGTGCGTGCTCGGTATCATCGAGGCGCAGAGCGCGCGATAGCGCATCGAGTACGGATGACGACGCACCGCCGATCGCGCCGCGCTCGATGCGGGCATAGTATTCGACGGACAGACCGGCGAGAGCAGCTACCTCACTACGTCGCAAACCGGCTACGCGCCTGTTCCCGCCGCCTGTGATGCCCGCATCCTCCGGCGAGACCTTCGCTCGGCGGGTCATCAGAAACTCGCGTACCTCCGCTTTGTTGTCCATGTGTCGAGCGTAGAGCCATTCACGGCAATGAAGGATGCCCTATCCGTACACCTTTCGCGGAGGCACTGTCGCGACGTCGCATATTCCGACTTCGCGTGCGAAGCTTGACTCGTCACGAATCCGACCGGGTCAGGTCGCACAATGTGGATCGATCGATCATCTGAACTCTCCGTCCTTGCTGAGCGCCACTGCGGCTACGTCGACAACCGGCACCACCGCAACGGAGCCTGGTTGCGGTATTCAGCAATCTCGTCAAGAAGCTTGGAAAGGTTGGAGCGGTGCCCGATGTCGGACTTGTTCTCATCTGTCTGGCCGGAATCTGTGCGCCGTATCTGCTTGGTGCAGCCGGGATAGTCCTGCTGGCGGAGTCTGCGCTGCTCGTGGGGCTCGTTCTTCCGGGAACCAGCACCGTGCTCATCGTCGGGTCGGTTGTAGGGCTCGGTCGCGTAGACCCGATCGTTGCGGCAGTGGTGATGGTGTTGGCGTCGTCCGGGGGTGCACAAACTGCCTTCTTGTTGCGCCGCCGTCGTGGCGGCGAGAATGCGACACCGCTTCCCTCGAAGAGAGGTTCTTCAGCGAAATTTGTCAGGCGGGCACAGAGCGGTTTCGCTCGCCATGCCACCGTCGCCTCCATCGCCAGTCATCTGTTCGGCGGCACCAGAACCCTCGGTCCGCGACTAGCGGCTGCCTCCCCCATGTCGTTCCGCTCTTTCGCGCTGTGCAATTTTGCCGCCGCGGCGCTGTGGGTAACTATTCTGCTGGTGTTGGGCAGCACCGTCGGTGCCAATCCGAACATTGCCCCGTATCTCATCGCTGCCGGTGTCGGCCTAATGTCCATCACATACGGCATGGGACTCGTGCGCCGCCGGGCATGAACACCCTCTGCGTTGCCGATAGAGTCGGCACCGACCTTCGATGTAGCTGCATCCCCGTAAATGGATTCTTACGACTGCGATTTCAGCAGTCCAGTGGACGGTAGCCCCGTTGTCGATTGTCGAATCGCTGCCGCGTCGAAATGCCGTCTGTGGCCGACCTGTTTCATCCCACCTGCTCGCTCGGTATCTGATCAGACGTTGGGTGACCGCGGTCCTGCCTGCACCCCGTCGAGTCATATTCGTTGTCAAACGTATGACAATTACTTTAGCACCTTATTGACATGCAGATTGGTTTAGTACAGCATGTACTTGAATGTGTCGTCCGTTACATCATGCGAACCCGTCTGTGCCGTCAAAGAGGCCTGAGCGGGCAGAGGTTCTCGTCGCAGAACAAAGGAGAGCGAATGATCGCGTCGCACGAAGACAGTGACCGTCGAAAGAAGCTTGGCGGAGCGATAGGCGAAATCGGAACGCAGTTCGACTACTCGGTGTACGCGCTGATGGCGCCGACCATCGCGATTCACTTCTTCCCGGCAGGAAACCCAGCCGCCGCGATTCTGGGAACCTTTGCGGTGTATGCACTTTCATTCGTTGCGAGGCCGTTCGGCGGTGCACTCTTCGGGTATGTCGGCGACAAGTTCGGCCGCCTGGCCGTCTTGTCTTGGACCGTCGTGCTGATGGGTGTCGGAACGATGCTCATCGGAATGATCCCAACCTACGAGTCGATCGGCATCGCGGCGACACTCATCCTCATTTTCTGCCGCCTGCTGCAGGGCCTGTCGATCGGCGGTGAGACGACAGGAGTCGAGAGCTATATCGTGGAGTCGGCACCCGCGACGAAGCGAGCATCGTGGATGGGAGCAGTGAAGTCCTTCTCGTACTGGCCCGTCGCAGCGGTGGCGGCGATCATCTTTGGGCTTCGCTCGGCCTTGGGTGAAGAGGCGTTCGAGGCGTGGGGATGGAGGATCCCCTTCATCCTTGGTGGAGTCGTGGCCGTTGTCGGCTACGTGCTGCGGAGGACGTTGGAGGATCCCGACGAATTCCTCGAAGCAGCAGCGGAGTACGAGAAGATGACCCCCCGTGACGAATCGGGGAACGCGGTGGCCGGCGCACTGCGTGGGACCTTCAGCACACGTAAGTCCATGCTGCTCGTGATAATGCTGCAGCCCCCGTACGCGATCGGTGCCTACCTGCTCAGCGGCTACATGTACACATTCGTCGTCAGCCAGGGCGGTATCGCTGCAACGAGTGCCCTGCTGTCGAACATGGCTGCCATCATGGTGCTCGCGGCACTGCTTCCTGTGATGGGCATTCTGTGTGATCGGCTCGGCCGCAAGCCGATGTATTACGCCGGGGCAATCTGGCTCCTGGTCGCCGCATATCCCGCGTTTGCGCTTGCGGGGTCGGGAACGGTGGCCGGAGCCTTCGTCGGACAGGCGCTTCTCTCGATTGGCTTGTCCGTGTACGGAGCCGCGATGTTCACCGGAATGGTCGAGATCTTTCCGACCGCACTCCGGTGCCGGGGACACGGAATTTCGTACAACCTTTCCGTAGCCCTGTTCGGTGGCACAACGCCGTTGATCGCAGCAACGTTGATCAGCGTCACCGGAAATCCGGTATCGCCTGCCTTCTATGCAATGGCGCTCATCGGTCTGATCGGATTGGTGGGGGTGTGGCTCGTACCGGAAACCAAGAACACCGACCTGCGGACTTCTGTCTACGGACTGCCCCGTTCGGACTCGGAACCTGTCGTCGAAGCGTCCGACTCGACGAAGGTCGCACATCGATCGTGAGTCACTTCATTCGATGAATCTGACAGAGAGAGCCGTCGGAGCGAAGGTCCCGGCGAAAGTCAGCGTCTCCGCTTCGGCGGCAAGTGTCTTGCAGCCGTTGAACTCTTCGATGATCGCGGTGGCAATGGTTGCCATCGTCACGCATTTCGGATCGACCACAGGCGCATCGTGGTTGATTTCCGGAATGTACATAGCCACAGCGGTTTCCGCGCCCATCGGCGGAAAGCTCGGTTCGATCTTCGGGGCGCGCAGGATCTATCTCGTGGGGCTCGGGATCGTCGGAGTGGCAACGATCGTGGGCTCTTTCGCGCCCAATATCAACTGGCTCGTTGCCGCGTACGTGTTGCTCGGAACGGGCATGGCTACACATTTTCCGAACGCGATGACGATCATTCGCAACTATGCAGACCGTCACCGAAGTGACCCGAAATCGGCATTGCTGACGCTCGTACTGTGCAGTCAGTCCGTTGCTGCCCTCGGTCCCACTCTGGGGGGACTTCTGGTCGGGACTTTCGGATGGCAATCGATTCTGTGGATCAACCTTCCGGTAATCGCAGCCAGCGCGATCGCAGTACTTCGATACGTCGATCGGGGTTCGGCTTCAGCGCTGGGAAAGTCCCGACGCTCGGTGCTTCGAACGTTGGACCTCCTCGGTGTCGGGCTCTTCGTCGTCCTGACCGCTGGTGTCATGATGTTTCTGCTCTCCCTGGCCGAAACGCCTTCGTGGCTTCTGCTCGTGGTCCCCGCCCTAGCGCTGATCGCCTTCGTAGCGAGAGAATGGCACACCGACGAACCGTTCATCGATGTCAGGGCGCTGGTTCGGAATCGTTCACTCAGCGCGACTCTGGTCCGAACGCTCTTGACCTACGTGGCGTTCTATTCGGTGTTTTTCTCGGTCCCGCAGTGGCTGCAGTATCAGCGCGGAATGACGGCGACCGAAACAGGCCTCACTATGTTACCCGTTGCCATCGTGGCAATGGGGTCGACATACGTTGCCTCGAAGGTATTGGCACGCTGCGGAATTCGATTCACCCTCACCGTAGGGTCGCTTGCCCTGTCGATCGGTGGACTGCTATTGGCCACCGTGGAGCGTTCCACGGCCCCCATCGTCGTCGTGCTTCTAGTTGCAGCAGTCCTCGGCGTGCCCAGCGGGTTCAACAACCTGAGCAACCAGAGCATGGTCAACTCTGCGACCTCGGTGGACGAAGTCGGTACAGCTATGGGGATGTATCGCACGGTGCAGTTTCTGGGAGCGAATCTAGCCGCAGCAGTACTTCAGTTCACCGCCGGTCCGGACGTGGGTGACGACGGGATCCGTGACACCGGCTGGGTGGTCATCGCAATCTCGATCGCGCTGCTGTCCGGTGTTATGGTCACTCGAAGCCTCACCCGCGGAAAACGCGTTTCCCGCGGGTGAGAAGCTGGAGTCAGGCGAACCCGTAGATCGACTTGACCTCGAGGTACTCCTCGAGTCCGAACTCGCCCATTGATCGGCCGATGCCGGACTGCTTGTAGCCACCCATGGGCGTGAGCGAGTTGGTGTTGGCACCGTTGAACGACACCCGGCCAGCCTTGATGCCGCACGCGAACTCGTAACCACGATCACGATTCTCACTAAAGACGTAACCGCCGAGACCGAAGATCGAGTCGTTCGCGATATCGAGTGCCTCCTGCTCGGTGCGGTAGGGCATGACGACGAGCACGGGGCCGAAGATCTCTTCCTTGGCGAGTGTCATCTTGCGATCAACGTCGGCGAGAACGGTTGGCTTGCAGAAGAATCCGCGATCGAAACCGTCCGCCCTGCCCAAACCTCCGGTGACGAGCGTCCCGCCCTCGTTGATGCCCACTTCGATATGGTTTTGGACGCTGTCGTACTGATGGGAGTGCACGAGCGGACCGTGAGTTGTCGCCGGGTCTCGGGGATCGCCGAGGCGCATCCGTCCGATCTCGTCTTCGATGAAAGGCAGAATGTCTTTCACTTGGGACTCGTGCACCAAGAGCCTGCTGGGGGCGTGGCACGACTGCCCGGTATTCGAGAACCCGCGCTGTACGTTCCAACGAGCGGCCTTTTCAAGATCACCGTCGGTGAGAACAATATTTGCGGACTTCCCGCCGAGTTCGAGACATACGCGCTTGACTGTGAGGGCCGCCGATTCGCCGACCTTTACTCCCGCGCCCGTAGAGCCGGTGAACGACACCATGTCGACGTCGGGGTGTCGCGAGAGGGCGTCGCCCACCACGCTTCCTCGCCCGATGACCAGGTTGAAGACGCCTGGAGGTGTTCCGGCTTCGTGCATGATCTCGGCGAGCGCGACGCCCGAGGCAGGCGAGGCGTCCGAAGGCTTGAGCACCATCGTGCAGCCGGCGGCAATTCCGTAGATCACCTTGATGACCGAAGTCTGAATGGGCCAGTTCCAGGGCGAGATGAGGGCGCAGACGCCGATGGCCTCGCGCCGGACAAGCGTATCGGCCAGCTCGCGCTGAAACTTGTAGTCGCGAATGAGGTCACGAGCGACCTTCATGTGACCGGCGGGGCCGCTCACCTGTGCTTTGAAGGAGACTGGAACGCCGACCTCCTGCGCAATGAGCTGAGCAAGTTGGGCTTCACGGCTTTCGTACACCGCGATGATGCGATCGATCAACTCGATCCGCTGGCCGACGGTCGTTTTGGAGAAGCTGGAGAATGCAGTTTTCGCCTCCGCTACAGCATGATCGACATCTGAGGTCCCACCCCCGGATGCCACCGTGGCCCAGGGCTCTTCGGATGTCGGATCGACCAGGGTCCGTGTTCCTTGGCCGCTGGGCGTGACCCATCGACCACCGATGTAGTGCTGTCCGAAATGCTCCACTTCAAGCCTCCGTGCGTTGAAAAAGTCAAACTGAATGTGAAATGTCAGACCGAAGCATACTCTGTATTGCAGACGCCAAAAAGTGTCTGAACGTTTTAATCGCTTGACCAAAAATCAACTGTCTGACATTATGCATTTAACATGCCCTACCATCGAGCCACTCCACTCCACTGCACGGCTCCGGGCGCTCGACGACGTGAGGAATATTTCGTGGGTTCATTGACAGGTAAGAGCGTCTTGATCACTGGCGCTCTCGGCACCATCGGCCAGGCACTGGTTGGCCGGTACGTAGAGGAAGGTGCCACTGTCATCGCGTTGGATCGACCTGACGCGCCCGACGCTCAGCAGACCCTGGACGGTATCGGCGATGGGATTCGATTCTTCGGGTGCGACCTGGGCGATCTGGAGGGTATCGAGACGTCGGTCAAAGCTCTGGCCGACGAGATCGGTGGGGTCGATGTCTTGGTCAACAATGCCGCGCTGGTGATCTTCAAGCCTCATGCCGAATTCACCATCAAGGAATACGAGGATCAGGTGAGGGTGAACTCCTCGGCCGTTTTCGTATTGTCGCGCGTGTGTTCGGAGCACATGAAGGAAAAGAACTACGGAAAGATAGTCAACATCACCTCGCTCACCCTCACCGGCCGCTGGACAGGTTATGTGCCCTACATTGCGTCCAAGGGAGCAATGTACGGACTGATCAAGGGTATGGCCCGTGAGCTTGGTGATTACCTGATCAATGTGAATGGAATCTCGCCCGGTGCGGTCCTCTCCGACGCGGAATACCGCGACCGTGGAGACAAGCAGCCGGAGTACGACGCGTGGGTGCTCGAGAACCAGAGTATGAAGAAGCGCATCGCAGCGGTCGACATAGCAAACCTTGCCGTCTTCCTGTCCACGCCGCAATCGGACATGATCACTGGCCAAGACATCGCTGTCGACGGCGGGATGTGATTCGATGCAATGCCTTCCGCCAATAGTCGTCGTCTGATCAGGACAAGGAGTTCTCTGTGTCAAGCATCATCGTTGTCGGAGTGGACGGCGGGGAGGCCTCGATGCGTGCTGCCCGCCGAGCGGCCGAGATCGCTCGGAGGCTGGGATCGAGTCTGCACGTTGTGAACGCCGTCGACCGTGGCACCGTCAAGGAGTATCCCGGCCGTCCGGGGTCTACTGCCGTGACCTCGGGTGAGTTTGCGGACGCCATCGTCGGTGACGCTGCGGACGAGCTTCGGACCACGGTCGAGCAGGTGACGACTTCGGTGGTGTACGGCCGCGCCGCGGTCGCTCTGTCAGAGGAGGCTGCTCGGCTCGATGCAGAGCTCATCGTCGTGGGAAACAAGCGGGCACAGGGACTTTCGCGTGTGCTCGGAAGTGTTGCCAGTGCCGTCGCTGCTCATGCGCCCTGCGACGTGTACATCGCGAAGACCGTCTGATCGCACAATCGCACATACAGGCCTGGACGTGACCCCCGTGAGGGTCACGTCCAGGCCTGTATGAGCGACAGGTGGTGCGGCGGAACGAGGGTGTGCTCGTCCCGCCGCACCACATTTCAGAGCTTGTACTCGGCGAGCATCGCTCGACCGATGATGATCTTCTGGATATCCGTCGTACCCTCGCCGATCAGCATGAAAGCTGCTTCGCGGTAAAGCCGTTCGATCTCGTATTCCTTCGAGTACCCGTAGCCACCGTGAATGCGGAACGAGGCCTGAACGACCTCGTTGCAGTATTCGCTGGCCACCATCTTCGCCATTCCCGCTTCGACGTCCATCCGCTCTCCGGCATCTTTCAGCCGAGCCGCGCGCACCACCATCGAGTGTGCGGTCTCGACCTTGGTGGCCATTTCGGCGATGCGGAACAAGATCGCCTGGTGTTGGGCGATCGGCTTGCCGAAGGTCTCGCGCTGCTGGGCATACTTGACGCCCAGTTCGAAGGCTCGATTGGCGATTCCCACTGCGCGCGCGCCGACATTGACACGTCCCACTTCGACGCCGTCCATCATCTGATAGAACCCCTTACCGGTTTCGCCGCCCAGCACCTGGGTTTCGTCCACCCGATGATGATCGAGGATCATCTCGGTGGTGTCGATGCCCTTGTAGCCCATCTTGTCGATTTTGCCGGGGATGGTCACGCCCTGTGCGGTCTCGCCGAATCCGGGTTCCTTCTCCACCAGGAATGTCGTCATGTTCCTATAGACCGAGTCGGAGCCGTCTTCCGTCTTGCACAGCACGGCGACGAGATTCGAGGAGCCACCGTTGGTCAACCACATCTTCTGCCCGGTGATCTCGTATCCTTCGGCCGTCCGCTTGGCCTTGGTGGAGATGGCCGCCACGTCCGAACCGAGCCCGGGCTCGGACATCGAGAACGCGCCGCGAACCTCGCCGGTCGCCATCCGCGGCAGGTAGCGCAGCTTCTGTTCCTCGGTGCCGTGCTGAGTCAGCATGTACGCCACGATGAAGTGGGTGTTGATGACACCCGAGACACTCATCCAGCCACGGGCGATTTCTTCTACCACCAGCGCATAGGTCAGCAGTGACTCGCCGAGACCGCCGTACTCCTCCGGGATCATGAGTCCGAAAATTCCCAGATCCTTGAGTCCCTCGACGATTTCCGTCGGATACTCGTCTGCATGTTCCAACTCGGTTGCGACGGGAATGATCTTCTTCTCGACGAAGCGTCGAACGACATCGAGTATCTCGTCCTGCTCGGCAGTCAGTCCCGTTGTGCGCGCGAGTCGGCTCATGATCGGTATCTCCTCTGTAAATGCATTTGACTAAGGTACTAGATGTCAGACATATTACATGCATGTCTAATTCGGTAGTAGTGGTTACTGGTGCTGGGCGAGGGCTCGGTGAGGCGATAGCGCTCGAGGTTGCGCGTCAAGGCTCCCCGGTTGTCCTCGCCGGAAGATCGATCAAGCCGCTCGAAGAAGTGAAGTCCAGGATCGAAACGCAGGGCGGACGCGCGCTGGTGCGCGCAACGGATGTGACCGATTCCGACTCAGTGGCGGCATTGTTCGAGGACGCGGAGAATGCTTTCGGCCGGATTGACGTGCTGGTGAACAATGCGGGTATCGCCAACCGTGTCAACCTTGTCGATCTCGGCGAGGCCGAATGGGACCGCATCTTCGACACCAACGTCCGCGGGATGTTCCTGTGCAGTCGTGAGGCCGGACGGCGATTCGCTCTTGCCGGGTCCGGGCGCGCGGTGAACGTTGCTTCGGTGTTCGGCTTGCTTGGCCGGCCTGGATATTCCGCGTACTGCGCGTCCAAAGGTGCCGTCATCAACTTCACTCGGTCCGTCGCTGCGGAATGGGCGCGGTTCGGGGCGCAGATGAATGCCGTTGCGCCTGGCTACTTCGCAACCGATATCAATGCCGAACTCCGCGCCGACGACGCAGCCATGGCCAAGGTCATGCGCCGCATTCCGGCCTACCGCATGGGCACGCCGGACGAACTCGCCAACGTCGTGGCGTACCTGGCGCTTACGGCACCGGATTTTTTGACCGGGCAGACCATCGCGGTCGACGGCGGAGAAGCGAGCGTCTGAACAGTGAAAGGAACAAGCATGACCGATGCAGTGATCTGCGAGCCGATCCGTACGCCGGTGGGCCGCTACGGAGGCATCTTCAAGGACGTCCCGGTGACGTCCCTCGCATCGACGGTGATGAAAGGTCTGGTCGATCGCACTGGTCTGACTGCCGAGGATATCGACGATGTCATCTTCGGCCAGGGCTACCCGAACGGCGAGGCAGCCGCCATCGGCAGGATTGCAGCACTCGACGCCGGTCTCGATGTGTCAGTGCCAGGTCTACAGATAGACCGGCGCTGCGGGTCCGGTCTCCAGGCTGTGCTGTACGCATGCATGCAGGTCGCTACCGGGGGGTCTGATCTGGTGCTGGCCGGCGGTGCCGAGAGTATGAGTCAAGCGGAGTACTACATGCCGAATGCCCGATGGAACTCAGGCGGTCTGCCCGATCTCTGTGATCGACTCGCGAGCCCGCGTAGCAATTCTGGAGGGCGGCGGTACCCAGTTCGGGGCGGAATGATCGAGACCGCCGAGAACGTTGCAGCCAGGTACTCTGTCACGCGCGAACAGCAGGATGAGTGGGCGTTGCGGTCGCAGCAGCGCGCTGCTGCGGCCATCGACGCCGGGCTGTTCGAGGACGAGATGATCCCTGTAGTCGTTCCGGGTCGAAAAGGTGAGCCACTCATCGTCTCTCAAGACGAGCATCCGCGCCCGGACACCACAATCGAGTCACTCTCGCGGCTGAAACCGATAATGGGAGCGACCCTGCCCGGCGCGTCGGTCACGGCCGGCAACTCCAGCGGTCAGAACGACGCGGCCGCAATAGCGATCGTGACGACGCCAGGGAAGGCCGAGCAGCTCGGGTTGCGTCCGTTGGCGCGGCTCGTGAGCTGGTCCCTGGCCGGCGTCGAGCCCAAGCTGATGGGTATCGGCCCTGTTCCGGCGGCACGGCGGGCCCTCGAACGGGCGTCGTTGTCCTGGAAAGACATCGATCTAATCGAATTGAACGAGGCTTTTGCTGCTCAAGTGATCGGTTGCTTCCGCGGATGGGAGTTGAGCAACGCCGATTTGGACCGCGTCAATGTCAACGGCTCCGGCATCTCGCTCGGCCACCCAATCGGAGCGACGGGAGGTCGTATTCTCGCGAACCTGTTGCGGGAGATGGATCGACGAGAGTCGCGATACGGGATGGAGACCATGTGCATGGGCGGCGGTCAAGGACTGGCTGCAATATTCGAGCGGGTGGCGTGAGGTGACACGAGTCCTGTATCTGAGCATGTCTCGGGAGAGATACTCACCTAACTACTTTCCGTATCTGCGGACCTATATCGACGGGGTGAAGTCACCGGAGGTCGAGTTCGAACTCCGAGGCACGCGGGTCGGCCGCATCGACAGCTTCCGGTTCTTCGAAGTACTCGACTGGGTGTCGATCCTCGACTCCGTCGTGGGTGCGGAACAGGACGGCTTCGACGCGGTGGCGATCGGCAACATCCTCGATCCGGCGCTTCGCGAGGCACGGTCGATGGTCGATATCCCGGTGCTGGGCCTCGGGGAGACCTCGATGTTGACGGCCTGCATGATGGGCAGTCAGTTCTCGCTCGTAGGAGTCAATCCCTACTTCGGCGGTCGCTTCGAGGAGAACGTCGCCAGATACGGATTGCGCGACCGGCTCGCGAGCATCGAATGCATGGGCCTGACTCCGCACGAACTCGATGCGTGCTTTTCGGACCACAGTGGTCGCCAGAAAGCGATCGACTCCTTTGTCGCGGCGGCGCGAGCGTCCCTCGACAAAGGGGCAGAGGTGGTCATCCCCGCGGGTGGTCGCCTGACCGCGTTCCTCAATGCAGTGGGGATCCGCGACGTCGACGGTGCACCGCTCCTCGACGGAACCGTCTCGCTTGTGACCGCAGTCGAGTCGGCTGTCCGAATACACCGGCAGGCAGGCACTTTCGTCAGTCGCCGCAGGCTGTACGCGCGGGCACCCCAAGCGTCGATCCAGGAATCTGCCGCCGAATACGCCGATGGCTACAACGTGCCTGCCCTGAAGCGATCGATCGACCGTTCCGACCCCGCCACACAACGAACAGAGGAGTGAATTCGATGGACGTGCGTTACCCGTTGAGCAAGCAGGATGTGTTCGTCTCCAATCTGGACCGTCTTCGCGAAACCGCGCCGGACGTAGCCGATGCCTTCCGTGGGCTGCGCGTGGCCGCCGACTCGTACGGCACTCTCGAACCGAAACAGCGGGAGTTCAGTCTGCTGGTGGGCTTTGCTGTCACGCGGAACGAGGGAGGTTTCCGCGTGCATTGCACGCGCGCGAAGGATGCAGGCGCGACGCTGGAGGAGATAGAACAGATCGTCATCCTCCAACTCGGCACGAGCCTCGGCCTAGTACCCGTCGTAGAGGCCTTGTCGTGGGCGCACGACGAACTCGCTGATTAACAGCAACTGTATTGTCAGACAATACGCACCATGATATTTTTACGCGTGACCACGACCACGACCGACCAGCGTATTCGAGTTCTACAGGAGAATCGTCGATGACAGAACGTAATGGCACCCGCACCGCGCTGGTGATGGGAGCGGGATCCGGAATCGGACGCGCGAGCGCCATCGAATTGGCGGGCGCGGGAGTTCGCGTCGTCGCGGCGGATCTCAATGCGCAGTCGGTGACAGCACTCGCCGCCGAAGTGGACGGGATCATCGATCTGGGACAGTCGTGGAACGCGACCGACCCGGAGGCCTGCGACGCGCTGGTCGCGGCCGCCGTGGAGGCCGTCGGGCATCTGGACACTGTCGTCTCCACCGTGGGGTGGACGGCGATCACGAAGTTCCTCGACGAGTCTCCGGACTACTGGCGTCGCATCATCGACGTGAACTTGATGTCGGCGATCTACCTGTCGGCGGCCGCGGGTCGCGTGATGAAGGACAGCGGCGGAAGCATCGTGCTGACCTCGTCCGAAGCAGGCACGGTCGGCACCTCCGGCGAAGCCGTCTACTCGGCCGCCAAAGCCGGCATCATTGCGTTGGTCAAGTCGCTCGCTCGCGAGTGGGCCCGCTTCGGTATCCGTGTCAACGCAGTGGCACCGGGTATCACCGCCACCCCCCTGCTCGAGGAGCAAGGTCTGGTATCCGGTGACGGCGCGGACGGTGGGGTGCTGGGCAGCATTCTGAGGGGCGTGCCGATGCGTCGAGCGGGTGAGCCGTCCGAAATCGCAGCTGCGATCGCATATCTCGCGGGCGACGGTGCCAGCTACGTCACCGGGCAGACCCTGTGCGTCGGCGGAGGATTGACGATGGGCTCATGACGCGCCGCCCTGCCATTCCGATCATGAGTTTCTCCAATCCCACACCGAGAGGTCGTTCACCCCATGCGTGACAAAACGGTCCTGATCACCGGCGGTTCCCGCGGAATGGGGCAGCAACTCGCGTTGCGTCTCGCCGGTGAAGGCGCAAACATCGTCGTCAACTACCGCCGCGACACCGAGGCCGCGAGCCAGACCGTCGAGGCCATCGAAGCGGCAGGAGGAAAGGCACTCGCTGTGCAGGCGGACGTGTCCGACACTGCCGCCGTCGAGGCCATGATCGGACACGCGGTCGACCGCTTCGGCTCCCTCGACGTCGTCGTGGCCAACGCCGCAGCCAGCGCGTTCAAGCCGCTGATGGACATTCATGGACGTCACATCGAGAAGACCATGGGCATCACGGTGCAGGGCTTCCTCGACCTGGTTCGACTGACTCTGCCACACATGAACCGTGGCGGTCGCGTCATGGCTGTCAGCGGTTGGGACAGCTTCCGCGTCCTCCCGGGACACGGCCTCCTCGGCGCGGCCAAGGCTGCGATGGAGACGATCGTGAAGTACCTTGCGATCGAGTTGGCTGCCAACGGGGTGAGCACGATCGGAGTCTGCCCAGGACCGATCGACACCGACTCCTTCCGCTACTACGCCGGCGACGCGTGGGACGATTACGCGACGCAGTGGCTCGCGCAGACCCCGTCGGGTGCGTACCCGACACCGGCCGAGGTCGCCGAGGTCATGGCGTTCCTGTGCTCTCCCCAGAGCGCTGTCATCAACGGCCAGACCATCGTGGTCGACGGCGGGCTGTCACTGGCGACCATGCCAATCGGCTTCGGTCAAGGTTAATGATGAGTGCGCAGTCACCGGCGGTCGCCCAGACCGTCGTCCAGTTGATGAGTCAGATCCAACGTCGCCCCGGGCACGAGGTGGCTGCGGAAGACATTGTCGGACAGCATCGGTTGACCATCGCCGAACTAGTACTCTCGTCGAACCGCTTGGCCAACGCCTTTATAGGCCTCGGCCTGACGCCGGGCAGTCGCGTCGCATACGTAGCGCAGAACCACGTCGAGTACGTGGTGCTCGAATTCGCTTTGCTCAAAGCAGGACTCGTCAAAGTTCCCCTCAATCATCGGTTCGCTCCGAACGAGCTCCGTCGGTGCATCGAACTGGCGGACGTTCGACTTGTCGTCGCCGACGAGGCATCCTCTGCCGTACTCGACGAGGTTCTCCACGACGCCGACATCCTGCGAGTGCACATCGGGCCACGGGACGGATGGCTGAACTTCGCCGAGATCATCGCAGGCGGCGCACCGACATCCGTACAGGCCGCGACCGGTCCCGACGACCTTTATCACATTCGCTTCAGCTCCGGCTCCACCGGAAAACCGAAGGGGATAGCCATCTCTCATCGCGGTGCTCGTGCGGCGATCCTCGGGAACACCTGGGTGATGAGCAGCAGTGGACCCGTCGACAGGCCGCGAACGCTGCAAGTTGCGCCGCTGGTGTACGCCGGTGGCTGGAGTATTCTTCCCACCTTGCTGTGCGGCGGAACCAACGTGTTCATGGATCGCTTCGATGCCGAGCAGATGCTGGAGGTGATCGTCCGACGCGGTATCACGTGGATGTTCGCGGTACCGACGATGCTACGGCGAATGAGCACGCTTACGGGACTGTCCGCGCTCCGAGAATCCTCGCTCAGTTGCCTCATGCTGGCCGGTGAACCGGCGGCTCTGCCCGCGCTCGAGGTGGTGGGGCAACACACGAACGCATTGATTCAGTGCTGGGGCCAGACCGAAGCGCCCGCATCGACGACGCTGCTGTCGCGAACCGACATGAAGCACCGCGAACTCTGGGCGTCGATCGGACGCCCGGTCCCCGGTGTCGAGTTCTCTGTCTACGCCGACGGCGTTGTCCTGGACAGTCCGGAACCGGGTGTCGACGGCGAGCTCGTCATCCGCACGCCGAGTGTCGCGAGCACTCTTCTCGGTGCCGAGGCCGAGCACGCCGAACGGTCGCTACCCGACGGCTGGTGGCGCACCTCGGATCTCGGCCACTTCGATGACGCGGGGCGCATCTACATCGTGGGTCGAGCGAGCGAAACGATCATCACGGGCGGTACGAATATTCAACCTGTGGAGATCGAGCGGGCATTCGAGGAGCACGCTGCTGTCCGCGAGGCCGTCGTAGTCGGTGTTCCCGACGCGAAATGGGGGGAGACTCCAGCTGCGTATGTTCACCTTTCGGAGCCCTGGGAGTCGATCGGCCTCGAACTGGATCAGTGGCTCAAGACCAACCTCGCCGGGTTCAAGCGGCCCGGACATATCTTCGTGTCACCAGATCCCATTCCACGCGCATCGGGAGAGTCGAAGATTGCCCGCGGCGACATCAAGAAGACCGTGCAGTCCTGGGTCGCCGACCCCAGCTGCGTCCCTGCCAACGTGACCAGAGTGGAGAAGTGACGTGACCGATATCGTCGTATCAGTGGCGGACGGAGTCGGAACGGTGCGGCTGAACCGACCGGACAGGGGAAACTCGGTGACTCCGGATGTCGTGCAACGCATGGGCGAAGCAGTAACCGAACTCGCGGAGACCGACTCGGTTTCCGCTGTGGTGCTCACCGGTACCGGCAAGGTGTTCTGCGCAGGTGCCGATGTTCGTGAGATGTACGGCGTCTATACCGGCGATGGGCCCGATGCACTGATGGACTACCTCGCCGATATCTGGATGCCTGCGGTGCAGGCGACGGTGCGCATGCTGTGGGGCGCTCCCGTTCCGGTCGTCGCCGCCTACAACGGTGCTGCTACCGCAGGCGGACTCGATTTCGGCCTCGCGTGCGATGTTCGGATCGCGTCCTCGCGGGCACGGTTCGCCGAGAGCTACGTCAATCTCGGCATGGTTCCGGTCGCCGGCGGCGCGTACCTTCTGCCCTCGCTCATCGGCTCGGCGGCCGCTTTACGACTGCTCGCGACGGGCGAGTTCATCTCCGCCGAAAGCGCTCTCGCTCTTGGCATGGTGGGCGAGGTCCGCGAGCCCGACGAGTTGATGGACCGGGCGCAGGAGTTGGCCCATGATATGACGCACGGCCCATCGGCCACGTACGCGAGCGTCAAGAAGATCACTCGTGCGATATCTACTGTGGAATTGGACGCAGCACTCCGGGCAAGCCTGGCCGCGAACATCGAGTTGATCGCCCGGCCCGACGTCCGGACTGGAATTCTTGCCGTGATGGAGCGTTACAGCGCTGGTTCGAGCAGTTGAGCGAACCCATGCGCCTCGGGGTGGTTGCCGAGTCGACGCCGGGTGAAACCCGTGTTGCAGCAACCCCTGCCAGCGTTCGCAAGCTTCTCGGCCTCGGCTACGAGGTCCTCGTCGAGCAGGGTGCGGGGGAGAGGGCGAGCTTTAGCGACAGTGCGTACCGCGAGGCGGGCGCGACCGTGGCCTCAGGTGATGTCGTGTGGGCTGCCGAGGTCGTCCTGAAGGTCGATGCACCGACACCGGTGGAGATCGACCGATTGTCGGACGACGCGACGACAGTGAGTCTGATCGGTCCGGCGTCGAACGCGGAACTCGTTGCAGCATTGGCACAACGGAATCTGACAGTTCTCGCGATGGATGCGGTGCCTCGTATTTCGCGCGCGCAGTCCATGGACGTTCTGTCGTCGATGGCGAACATCGCCGGCTATCGCTCGGTGATCGAAGCGGCTCACGAGTTCGGTCGGTCCTTCACCGGTCAGGTGACCGCCGCAGGCAAGGTCCCACCTGCGAGGGTGCTGGTTGCCGGAGCCGGGGTGGCGGGGCTGGCGGCAGTGGGCACGGCTTCGAGCCTCGGGGCCATTGTTCGGGCCACCGATCCGCGACCCGAGGTTGCCGAACAGGTCCGTTCCATCGGTGGAGAGTTTCTCGAAGTAGATGTGGCGCAGTCGGTGTCGACCGACGGTTACGCCAAGGCCACCAGCGAGGACTACAGCCGACGCGCGGCGGAAATCTACTCCGAGCAGGCGGCCGATGTGGACATCATCATCACCACCGCGCTGATTCCTGGGCGGTCGGCACCTCGTCTGATCACCGAGGCTGATGTCGCCTCGATGAAGTCGGGAAGTGTCGTGCTCGATATGGCTGCCGGACAGGGCGGAAATGTTGCCGGGTCCGTTGCCGGGGAGCGCGTCGTCACAGACAACGGTGTGGTCATCCTCGGCTATACCGATCTGGCGCGCCGACTTCCCACCCAGGCCTCGCAGCTATTCGGCACCAATGTGGTGAACCTTCTGACGCTGCTGACACCGGCGAAAGACGGCCGATTGGTCATAGACTTCGACGATGTTGTTCAGCGCGGTGTCACCGTGGTGCGCGACGGCCACACGACATGGCCGCCGCCGCCGACGGCAGTGTCCGCAGCGCCGCTCGCCGCACCCGCCGAAGTGGTCGCTCCGCAGGCACAATTGCCCCGGCCGATCTGGCATCGATGGGTCTGGCTTGCGGGCGGAGTGCTTGCTTTTTTCCTGATTCTAGGATTTGCGCCCGCTCCACTCCCGCAACACTTGACGGTGCTGGTGCTGTCGGTCATCGTGGGGTACTACGTGATCGGCAACGTTGCTCATGCGTTGCACACGCCGCTGATGGCGGTGACCAACGCGATCAGCGGCATCATCGTCGTCGGTGCGATAGTCCAACTCGGTGTTGGCGGTGATTCCACCAATGCCGGCGTGATCCGTGTGTTGGCTTTCGTCGCTACACTTCTGGCCGCAATCAACGTGTTCGGAGGGTTCGCGGTCACTCGGCGGATGCTTCGGATGTTCAGTAAAGGCTGAGGCATCATGACCGTGTTGTCCGCGACGAGCGCCGCGTACCTCGTCGCCGCTGTGTTGTTCATTTTTTCTCTCGCAGGGCTGTCGAAGCACGAAACCTCGAAGAACGGCATCGCCTACGGCATCGTGGGAATGGCGATCGCCGTCGGCTCTACCATCGTGGTGATCGTCGACGGCTCGGGCGGCGTGGCAATCGGATTGCTCGTCGTGGCGCTGCTGATCGGCGCGGCCATCGGGCGGTGGCGTGCCCGGGTGGTCGAGATGACGGGGATGCCGGAACTGATTGCTCTACTGCATTCTTTCGTTGGGCTCGCAGCGGTACTGGTGGGCTGGAACGGCTATCTCGCGCACGAAACCTTCGAGTCCGGGGCGGTGGAGGGTATTCACCACGCCGAGGTGTTCATCGGAGTGTTCATCGGGGCGGTGACGTTCACCGGTTCGATCGTTGCGAACCTGAAGCTGTCCGGCCAGATGTCTTCGTCCCCGTTGATGCTTCCCGGCAAGAATGCTCTCAATATCGGGGCGTTGGTGGCTTTCTTCGCGCTCACCGTCTGGTTCGTCGCGGTGCCGTCGCTGTGGCTGCTCGTTGCGGTCACCGTTCTGGCGTTCACCCTCGGCTGGCATCTGGTGGCGTCAATCGGCGGTGGCGACATGCCGGTGGTCGTGTCGATGTTGAACTCGTATTCCGGTTGGGCTGCAGCGGCTTCGGGCTTCCTGCTGAACAACGACCTGCTGATCGTGACGGGAGCCCTTGTCGGATCCTCGGGCGCGTACCTGTCCTACATCATGTGCACAGCGATGAACCGCTCGTTCGTCTCCGTCATCGCCGGTGGATTCGGTTCCACCGCTTCGGTCTCGGACGATACCGACTACGGCGAGCACCGTGAGGTCGACGCAGAGACTGCGGCGGACCTTCTGCAGAACGCGTCCTCGGTGGTCATCACTCCGGGTTACGGAATGGCTGTCGCGCAGGCGCAGTATCCCGTCGCAGAGTTGGCCAAGGCTTTGCGTGAGCGGGGAGTTGACGTGAAGTTCGCCATCCACCCGGTTGCAGGTCGATTGCCCGGCCACATGAATGTGCTACTCGCCGAAGCGAAGGTGCCCTACGACATCGTCTTGGAGATGGACGAGATCAATGACGAGTTGCATCGTGTCGACGTGGTGCTGGTGATCGGCGCAAATGACACAGTCAACCCGGCCGCGGCCGAGGACCCATCGTCACCGATCGCGGGTATGCCGGTGCTGCGCGTATGGGAAGCCAAGGATGTAATTGTGTTCAAACGTTCCATGGCAACCGGGTATGCGGGTGTGCAGAACCCGCTGTTCTTCCGAGACAACAGCCGAATGTTGTTCGGCGACGCCAAGGCTCGGGTAGAGGACATCGTCCGCTACATGGCATGAAGAATCCCGTACGTTCGCGCATCGGCGTGAACGTACGGGATTTTCGCGTCAGTCCCGCAGTAGGCGATTGGCCCGGTAGCGGGTGTCGTGGTAGCTGAACCACAGCGCGTCGAGCAGTTCCAACACAGCTGCACGTGACCAATCGCGAGTCCACTCGAACGGGCCTGCCGGGTAGTTCGTGCCCAGTTTCATCGCGATGTCGATGTCAGCGGGGGAGGCCACGCCGTGCATCGTTGCCTCCCAGGCTTCGTTGGCGATGACGGCAAGGGTCCGAGCGAGCACAAGGCCGGGCACGTCGGACACGGGGTGGGCGGTGATGCCTGCCCGGTGCAGCATGGCCGCCACCGCCGAAAGCGACTCCACATGCGACGATGCGACCGCGATCGCAGTGGCCTCGGCAACGCTGATGCAGCGGTCGAGAACGACGACGGGTGTGCCGCCTCGTGCTGCCGATTCCGACCTCGCGGTGCGGCCGCGGGTGATGACGACGACTGTTCCGTCGAGAACGAGTTCCGCCTGTGCGTCCGGTGCCTGCTCGTCGCGGGTGACTGCGATGCTGGATCGCTCCAACACCGCGTCCAGCTCGGCGCTGTCACCGCGTCGAACGGCATGCGGTGCAAGCGCGCCGAGCTGGACCTGTGCTGGAGCTTCGGCGGGGGTGTGCTCTGTGGCGTAGGAGTAGAAGCCATGCCCGCTCTTGCGTCCGTAGCGTCCCGCGGCGACTAGCTCGTCCTGGATTCGCGACGGCTCGAACCTGGGATCGAAGTTGAAAGCCGACCAGACCGTTCTGGTCACTGCTGCATTGACGTCGTTGCCGATGAGATCCATCAGCTCGAACGGCCCCATCCTGAACTGCCCGGAGCCGCGGATGACCGCGTCGAGGGTGGCGGGTGAGGCGACGCACTCCTGGAGTAGTCGGAGGGGTTCACCGTAGAAGCCACGAGCGACCCGGTTGACGATGAAGCCCGGTGCGTTCGTCACTCGAGCGACCGTCTTGCCCCATGCGACCGCGAGCGTGTCGATCTCTTCTGCGACCTGCGGGTCGGTCTGCAGCCCCGTGACGACTTCGACGAGCTTCATCACTGGAACCGGGTTGAAGAAATGCATTCCGACGACCCGGGTGGGGAGTGGGCAGCGTGCGGCGATCGCGGAGACGGACAGCGAAGAGGTGTTGGTGGCGAGAATGCACTGCGGGCCGAAGTGGTCCGCGGCTGCTGTGAAGACAGCAGACTTGACATCGAGCGACTCGAGAACCGCCTCGATGACCACGGTGTTCGGATGACGCGGGGAGAGTGGGATCGACGTGCAGGTGGTCAACGCGGACTCGAGGTCGGCCGCCAATGCGGGGTGCCGTTTGGTCAGGCGGGCTTCGATGTCGGCTGCCGCGGCGACCAGCTGATGTTCCTGTGGATCGACGATAGTGACCGAATGGCCCGCAGCGAGCGCGGTCTGCGCGATTCCACGCCCCATTGTGCCTGCGCCCACGACGCAGATCGGAGTGGATGCTGTGGTCATGTTCTCTCCTGGAAGTCGATGGTAAGGCTGCGAGACGGACGAAACTTGTTGCTTCTATCTGTATGACAATGTACGTTTCTGTAAAGAAAGTATCAGACTAAATGTCTTACAAAGATCGATCTTTGAACCGGAACAGAAAGTGGTACCGCAATGACCTACGAAGACATCGTCGTCTCGGTCGACGAGGGGGTGGCGACCATTGCGATCAACCGCCCCGAGAACGCGAACAAGTTGCGTTTCACGACCGCCCGCGAGTTGCTCGACGCATTCCGCATGGTGCGTGAGACGCCGTCGGTGGATGTCGCGGTGCTGACCGGAGTCGGCGACAAGTTCTTCTGTATCGGCGGCGAACACGAGGAACCTACGTCGCTCGACTACTCGAGCGTGATGCCGGTCATCGATTTGTACGAGTTCATCGACACGATGCCCAAACCGGTCATCGCAGCCGTCAATGGATTCGCTGTCGGCGGCGGCAACGTTCTCCAGGTTGTCTGCGACCTGACCGTTGCAGCACCGCATTCGATCTTCAGGCAGGTCGGGCCCATGGTGGGAAGCTTCGACGCCGGGTACGGCACGTGGTACCTCGAGCAGACGATCGGGCGTCGACGCGCTAAGGAAATGTGGTACCTCAACCGCAAGTACACCGCCGAGCAAGCGCAGGAGATAGGGCTCGTCAACGACATCGCCGAGGATCCGGTTTCCCATGCGATCGAGTTGGCGCAGACATTGCGCAGCCGTGGCCCCTTCGCCCTCAGTGCGCTCAAGGCTGCGTTCTCCGGACGCCACACCGGTGTCGTCGGACAGGCTCGGATGGCTCACGACCTCTTGCTCACTGCGTATCGCAGCACTCAGGAGGCCACCGAGATGTCCGAATCGTTCGAGCAGCGCCGCGAGCCCGACCGTTCGAAGTTCAACCGATGAGCGGCCTCGGCTCCGAGCTACGGGAGTTTCTGGCGACAGCCACGAAGGTTGCATCGTCGGTGGCCGACTCGTCCGACTCGATGAGTGCTTCACGGGGGGCGTTGGAAAGTACCGGGCTTCTCGAGCTCGCAGGCGATGTCGCCGATGAGCCCGATGGTCTGGCCTGGCTCGCTCATACCGTGCGAGAAGTCGCGCAGACCTCTCCGTCGCTCGCTTTCGTGCTCGCCGGGCGCTACGCGGCCGACCATGTCGGCCGAGATGTGGGGCCGGGTGGCTCGACGTTCGGATTGGCCTTCGCAGGCTCGACGACCGTGGTGTCGTCGGCATTGGAGCCACAGCGCGTGGTTGTCTGGGACTCAGTGACCGGGTCGGTGTCTTCAGCACCGTGGAACCTCGTCGTCCCCGACGCCAGCGCGAAACGATCCGGTCTGGCGCAGGCGGAGCTCGTCTCCATCACCATCGACTCGGGCACAGTGGTCGAGGGTTGCGACGCAACGGAACTGGTCTCGCGGTGGGACCTGTTCACCGGGGCCGCGCTGATCGGCACAGCCCGACGGGCAGTGCTCGAGTCACAGTCCTACGTTCTGGGGCGTCACCAGTTCGGCGTCCCCGTCGCGTCCTTCGCGGGTCTGCGTGCCCTGCTCGCCGAGATGGATCTCCGCGTTCGAGAAGCGGAGGCGTTGCTGCTGCGGGCCCTCGACGGCGACAGTTCGTCGCCGGTGTCGGCCGTGGCCGGGCGCGCAGCCGTCGCCGTGTGCATCGATGCCGTGCAGGCCCACGGCGGGTATGGATACATCGAGGAGTACCCCATCGCCGGACTGTTGCGCGATGCAGTCAGCATCCAGTCGAGGGCTGGTGGGCGGCGCCTTCACCTGGCACGGGTTGCCCAGCTCGGTCTGGGTTCTCAAGCAACAGTGCTGCCATGACCGCCGCATCGCGCGAGAGCGGCACCAGCACAGAATCGGAGAACAGCATGGACGCATCCATTGGGCCATTGGCCGGTGTGCGGGTAGTCGACATCTCGTCGTCCTACGCTGCACCGACGACCTCGATGTACCTCGCAGACATGGGTGCCGACGTCATCAAGATCGAACCGATTCGCGGGGACGACGCGCGCGGATGGGGCCCTCCATTCTTGAACGGTGAGGCCGCGTGGTTCCTGTCGGTCAATCGCAACAAGCGCAGCATGTGCCTCGACATCCGCGGACAGGCCGGCCGCGACGTCCTGTTCAAATTGCTCGAGACCGCCGATGTCTTCATCGAGAACATCAACCCGGTCAAACTCGACAAGCACGGTTTGAGTCCAGCAACTCTGCGAAAAGCATTCCCAAAGTTGGTTATATGCGCATTCTCGGGCTTCGGGCTCACTGGACCGGACTCTGCGCTCCCGGGCTACGACCTCATTGCCCAGGCCCGATCGGGAATCATGAGTGTAACGGGTGCAGACGGCGTGCCGCAGCGTGTCAGTACGGCGCTCTCCGATGTGGCAGCAGGGACCGTCGCCGCGTTCGCTGTTGCGTCGGCTCTGGTCAAACAGCAGCGAACGGGGGAGGGCGAGATCGTCGACATCGCCTTGCTTGAAGCCGATCTGGCGTTCATGTCGCCGCGCATCGCAAGCTACCTCGCAGGAGATCCGGAACCCGCACCGTGCTCGGGTCGTGACTCGGTCGTGGCCATCTATCAGTCCATGCAGACCGCTGATCGTCCCATCGTCGTCGCCATCGGAAACGATGGTCATTGGACTCGCGCGTGTGAGGCGCTCGGCTTGCACGATCTGGGGCAGCGGGAGGACCTGCGAACCAACGCCGATCGCCGTGCCAAGCGGGATGAAGTCGTCGGCTTGTTCCAAGCTCGGCTCGAGACCATGTCCTCGGAGACCGCACTGAAAACGCTGCAGTCCGTCGGCGTTCCATGCTCGCAGATCAACTCGTTGTCGGAGGTGGTCGCGGACCCGCAGGTCGAAGCACGCTCGGCAATTGTGTCCTACGAGCATCCGGTGGCGGGTACATTCCGCGGAGTCGGGACTCCGTGGAGACTTGCCTCCGATCGCGAGGATCGGCAGGCTCGTATTCCGGCGCCGCTGCGCGGAGAGCACGGGCGACATGTGCTCGCAGAGATCGGGCTCGACGACGCGGCGATCGCAGAGTTGGCGAACGAGGAGGTCGTGTGGGTTCCATGATCGACACCACCCGTTCCGGGCGAGTTCTGGCCATCGAGATCGTTCGGCCCGGACAATTGAACGCGCTCAACTCCACCGTTCTCGGCGAGATCCTCGGCGTCGTCGTCGAAGCGCAACACGACGATTCCCTGGGAGCCATCATCATTCGCGGCAGCGGAGACCGCGCCTTCAGCGCCGGTGCCGATCTCGATGAGATCCGCGGACTCGACGTCGAGGCCGCGCACTCGTTCATTCGAGCAGGCCAACGAACGATGACGGCCATCGCCGACTCGGTGGTGCCGGTGGTCGCCGACGTGGACGGCTTCGCGCTCGGTGGCGGTTTCGAGATGATGCTGTCCTGCCACCTGGTCGTCGCATCGGATCGGAGCCGATTCGGCCTTCCCGAGGCACGCATCGGTTGCATCCCGGGTTTCGGTGGCACGCAACGGCTCGCGATGTCGGTGAGCAAACCGGCAGCCCTTGCGATGATGCTCGGGGGCGAACGAATCGACGCCGATCGAGCCTGGCAGATCGGTCTTCTCTCGGTTCCCCCGCTACCGCCCGAAGATTCGGCGGCGGAAGCTCGGAGACTGGCCGAGTTGATCGCGTCGGGAAGCCGAACCGGCGTCGCGAACATCCTCGACGCTGCACGGTCCGCCTTCCGCGCGGCGGCGCTCGATCACGAGGCTGCACTCGCTGCCGTATCCATAGCTGCTCGCGACGGGCAGGAAGGCATCACGTCCTTTGCCGAGCGTCGGGCACCCGTCTTTCATCAGGAGATCACATGAACACACCATGGGCCAGCGTCGATTACGACATCATCGACATTGTCGACTCGATTATCGCGCGCACCATCGCGCCCGAAGCCGAGGCGATCGACGCGACCGGCACGTTCCCCTCCGCTGCGATCTCCGAACTGGCGGACGCGGGCCTCGGGGTTCTGCAGATGCAGAAGTCCCTGGGTGGTGCAGGAGCGAGCACCTCGACGTATGCCGAAGCGCTGCTGCGCATCTCGGCCGTTTGTGGTGCGACCTCGACGGTTTACATGACGCAGATGCATGCCGCTCACCCGATTCACCTTCAGGGCTCGCAGGAGCAGAGCGAGCGGTGGGTACCGAAGCTGTGCAAGGCAACTGCGATCGGATCGATCGCGCTCACGGAGCCCGGTGCTGGTTCGGACGTCAGTTCGATGCGAACGGTCGCCCGACGCGACGGGGACAGCTACATCGTCAACGGCGAGAAGACATTCATCTCCAACGGTGACCGTGCCGACGTTATCGTCTTGTTCGCCACTGTGGACACCGCCCTCGGGAAGTCGGGTATCACTGCCTTCCTTCTCGACACTGCGACACTCGACGGCTTCGTGCCGGGAGCGCCGATGAAGAAGTTGGGTCAGAAGGGTGCGTCGACGGTGACGTTGTCGTTCCAGGACTGCCGGATCCCCGTCTCGGCCCGGATGGGCGAAGAAGGCGACGGCTACCCACTGCTCTTGCGCTCGGTCGTTCGATCTCGAATCAGTGCCGCTGCGCAGGGCGTCGGTTTCGCACAGGGTGCGTTCGACGTCGTGGTGGCCTGGGCGAACTATCGAGATCTACTCTCGTCCAAGACCGCGCATGCCCAGGATCTGCAGTTCGAGCTCGCCAGATTGCGCGGCGACATCACGGCCGCGCGGGCAATGCTGTTGTCGGTGTCCGATCAGGTCGACGCCAGTGTCGAGGAGCCGGTCGCAGAGGTGTCCTTGGTAAAGATGCACTGCACGACATTGGGAACGAGCGTTGCCGCGCGATGCGTCGAGCTTCTGGGGCCGGACGGAGATTTGGTTTCGCTCGGGGCCGAACGGCTGATGCGCGATGCGAAGGTCGCCGAGATATACGACGGCACCAATCAAGTTCAGAGCATGCTCGTCGCACGGGACATTCGTCTCGCTGCAACACGTGCAACCGCGGACGCGTGAGGGATTCGATGCAGAGGTCAACGTACGAAACAATTTTCGTCGACGGTAAGTGGATCGCGCCCGCCTCGTCGGAGGTGACCGAGCTCGTCTCTCCGACGACAGGTGAGGTGTACGGCACGGTGCCTGCGGGATCCATCGAGGACATGGACACCGCCGTTCGCGCTGCGCGCATGGCGTTCGACGACGGCAAGTGGTCGAACACCACGCTCGACGATCGTCTGGAGATTCTGCGTCGACTACGGCAGCTGTTCGTCGAGAACGCGGAGGATCTCGCTACCACCATCACGACCGAGATGGGTTGTCCAATTACGCAATCGAGGACGATTCAGGCGGCAAACCCGGTCAGGGTCATCGACGCGTCCCTCGACATCGCCGCTGATTTCCCGTGGCGAGCGCTGCGACGTTCCGGATCGGCCAATGCTCTTGTCACGCGGAGCCCGGTCGGCGTCGTCGCCGCGGTGTCGCCGTGGAACATGCCGTTGTCGATCAATGTGCAGAAGCTCGTACCCGCTCTCATCGCGGGCTGCACGATGGTGCTCAAGCCCTCGCCGGAAACACCGTTGGATGCCTACCTCTTGGCCGAGATGGCTACCGAAGCCGGTCTGCCGCCGGGCGTTCTGAACGTCGTTCCTGCAGGCCGAGAGGCGAGCGCCTACCTCGTGGGACACCCGATGGTGGACAAGGTCACGTTTACGGGATCCCCCGCGGCGGGACGAAGCATCGCGGCGCGTTGTGGCGAGGATCTGCGGCGTGTGACTCTCGAGCTCGGCGGCAAGTCGGCGGCGGTCGTGCTTCCCGACGCCGACCTGGACGCGGCTGTCGAAGCGCTCCGCATGGGATCGTTCCGCAATAGCGGTCAGGTGTGCTCGCTCAAGACACGCATTCTGGTGCACCAGTCGCAGCAGGAGGAGTTCACCGACCGCCTCGTGGACATGGTGTCCGCTATGCCTGTGGGCGACCCGATGGACCCCGACACCCAGATCGGTCCGATGGTGACCGAACGCCAGCGCACCATCGTGGAGGGATACATCGCTGCCGGTCGAGCAGAGGGTGCACGGTGCGTTCTGGGCGGTGGTCGACCCGCCCATCTGGATCGTGGTTGGTTCGTCGAACCAACAGTCTTTGTCGATGCCACCCCCGACATGAAGATTGTGCGCGAAGAAATCTTCGGTCCGGTCGTGTCGGTGCTGTCGTACCGCGACGAGGCACACGCTATCGAGTTGGCAAACGATTCCGATTACGGGCTGAACGGCGCGGTGTTTACCGGTGACGCTCAGCGCGGTCTGCGTGTCGCCGAACGGATCCACACCGGCACCGTCGAGGTCAATGGAAATCCGGCCGGCTTCTCCGCGCCCATGGGCGGAATAAAGCTCAGCGGACTTGGCCGGGAGAACGGGCCCGAGGGGCTCGAAGCGTATGTCGAGTTGAAGGCGGTTGGTGTCTCGGCGGAGGTGGCCGACGCCCTCGTCGCAGCGGACCCGTCGCTGGCGATGCCGTGATCGGTCGGGTGACGGGTCCGCTCGCGGGCATCCGCGTCATCGAGGCGTCGTCGTTCGTCGCCGGGCCGTCTGCCGGGTTGGCGTTGTCCCAGCTCGGTGCGGATGTCATTCGGGTCGATCCACCCACGGGCGGGAGCGATGCGGGACGATGGCCGCTTTCCCGTACCGGGGCGAGCCTGTTCTGGACGAATCTGAATCGGGGTAAGCGCTCCGTGACTATCGACCACCGCACCGAGGAGGGGCTGGAGCTTCTGCTCGGGCTGGTGACCGCACCCGGTCCCGGCACGGGGATCCTGGTCGACAACATGGTAGGGCGCAGCCGAATTCGACACGAGCAGCTGATCGCGCGCCGCGCCGACGCCATCCACGTCCATATCGAGGGGCGTAGGGGGGGACTGCCGGCGGTCGACTACTCGATCAACGCAGAGGTCGGTGTGCCGATGATGACCGGTCCGAGTGACCGGATCGGGCCTGTCAACCATGTGCTGCCTGCGTGGGACCTGGTGACAGGAATGATCGCGGCCACGTCGGTGGCGGCGGCTGTTGTCCACCGGGACCGAACGGGACGCGGGTCCAAGGTCGACGTTGCCTTGTCGGACGTGGCGCTCGCCGGTGTAGCGGAGATGGGCTGGCTGGCCGAGGCGCACGAATCCGGGAGTGCCAGAGAGAGACTGGGCAATCACATGTTCGGCACCTTCGGTGTCGATTTCGAGACGTCCGACGGACGACGCGTGATGGTGGTTGCCCTGACGACAGGCCAGTGGCACGCCCTGCAGCGAGCCACGGGCACCGAGAGCATATTCACAGCGCTGGCACAGACATTCGGTGCGGATCTCGACGACGAGGGTGCGCGGTACCGATTCCGGGATACGATCGAATCGATACTTCGGCCCTGGTTCGCGACGCGCGATTTCGCGAACGTAGAAAAATCGCTGGACGCAGCGAGAGTGCTGTGGAGCCCGTACCGCGACATGAGCGAGGTCGTGAAGATCGCGCTCGAGGACTCAACCGGCATCGTGCACCAAATCGAACAGCCGGGAGTCGGAACCATGCTCAGCGCTGCCGCGCCGTGGCGGTGGGGCGATGTACACGCGAAGTCATGTGCGGCACCGGACTTGTCTGCGCACACGGACGAAATTCTCGGCGACGCGCTGGGATTGTCGAACGCCGAGCTTGCTGGACTACGCGTACGCGGGGTCGTCGGTTAGCCGGCGTACCGCTGCATACCACTCGAGAAGTGAGATGGGAGATAGTGATGCAAGGAGCTGTATATCTCGGCGACCGCAAGATCGAGTTGCGTGATTTCCCCGAGCCCACACCGGGTAAGGGTGAGGTCGTCGTGGCGACCAAGGCGTCGGGACTGTGTGGAAGTGACCTCAATTATTACCGCGCCGCAGCTGATAGTGCCGGACGCTGTATCGCCGGACACGAGCCCGCAGGCGTGGTGCACTCGGTGGGTGAGGGTGTGTCCGATGCTGTGGCGAAAGTCGGAGACCGTGTGATGATCCACCACTACATCGGTTGCGGGGCCTGCTCCGACTGCCGGTCGGGGTGGTCGCAGATGTGTCTTGTGCAGCCGATCGTGGTGCTCGGAAGCGACGACCACGGTGGTCACGCGCCCTACGTCAAGGTCCCGGCGTCGACACTGGTTCCACTCGACGACACACTGAGTTTTGAGGCGGGCGCTGCTATCTCGTGCGGAACGGGCACTGCGTGGGGCGCACTCGACCGTGTGGGCGACGTCGGCGGCAAGTTCGTGGTGGTGTTCGGTCAGGGTCCGGTCGGCCTGTCGGCAACCATGCTTGCGACGGCCTTGGGCGCGCGCGTCATCGCGGTGGACCTGAACGCGGAGAGGCGCGAGCAGGCTCTCGCTTTCGGCGCGGTGGCCGCCGTCGATCCGGCGAGCGGGCCTGTACCGGAGGCGATTCGGAAAATTGCTGGTGCCGACGGCGTTCCTGTCGGATTGGAGACGTCAGGTTCGTCGATCGCAGCTGCCGCGTTGATCGACAGTCTGGCGCGATGGGGTCGTGCATGTTTCGTGGGTGTCGGTGCCGAGATTCGAATCGGCGTGTTGCCGTACCTTCGACGCCAACTGACGGTCATGACGTCATGGTCGATGTCCTGGGTGGGGCAGAAGGAATGCGCCGATTTCATTGTGGCGCAAAACCTTCCGGTCGACGCCCTCTTCACTCACCGATGGAAGTTGGACGAGGTGTCCGAGGCGTACGAGGAATTCGACCAGCAGCGTGCAGGTAAGGGTGTCATCGTTTTCTGAATCGACGTGTATCCACGAACGACGCCGACCGTGAGGTCGGCGTCGTTCGTCGTTCACTCTTGCGTCGAATGGAACCACTCGATCACACTGAGCAAGCCGTCCTTCAGTTCGACCTGCGGCGTGAAGCCCAGCACCTCCTGCATCCTCCGCTGGCTGACCAGTTGATGCCGAGTCCGGTTCTCGTCGAAGACGATTGCCGTTGGATCGCTCCCGGCCAGCTCGGCGAGGGTGCCGTAGATCTCTGTGGAGGTTCGCGGAGTTCCGGAAACGTTCACGGCCATTCCCGTCGCATCGGATTCGATCGCGCGACGGACGGCTTCGGCAACGTCCGAAACATGAATCAAGCCGTGTCGAGCGCCCGAGGCCCATGGAATGGTCGGTGTCCGGCCGTCGTGAACAGCCGCGAGCAGGTCGGTCATCAACGACCCGTTCGACCCGGGGCTGGTGCGGGGGCCGTAAATCGTGCCGAGTCGTAAAGCCAAATAGTCGGGACCACCTGCGGATGCGAACGCCTCACAATAAGCCTCGGCGGCGAGCTTGGTGGCCGCGTACATGTTGATGCCTGTGCAGGCCCACGGTTCGTCCTCTGCGAACGGCCGTCTGTTCGGATTGGGGAACGAGCCGTACACCGTGTGCGACGACCCGAAGACGAACCGACGGACATCGGCGTCGCTTGCCGCCGTCAACAGGTCGTAGGTCGAGCCGACATTGACTTCGTGTGCGTCGCGGGTGTTCGAGGAGGACGCTTTGGTTCGCACGGCTGCGAGGTGAACAACGACATCGACGTCACGAACCAGCGAGGTGATTGCAGACCGATCGCGTAGATCGGCGAGAGAGGCAGTCACATTGGGCAATTGGTCCAGTTGCCCCAGCATGGCCTCGCCGCCCGCGTCTGTGGCATGCACCGCTGCGTCCGACTGGGCAGCCAACAATTCCACCACGTGGGAGCCGACGAAACCTGCAGCTCCCGTGACCAGAATTCTCGATGGCGCGTCGGCCGGCTGCGGTTCTGTAGTACTCATGATCCCCAAAATAGCAGCCAGGATAATGTCTGACAATATCGCCGATGCTGCGGGAATTAGCAGGGAAGCGAGTACTGAAGGACGAAGTCCAAATGTTCGCGCATCGCCGCGCCGGCCTTCTCCGCGTCGCCCGCCTCTATGGCAGCCTCGATGGCAATGTGCTGACGAACCGTCTTCTTGGCGACCTCGGGAGTCACGTCCAAGTATTGGGCGGGGTGAGTCGCATCGTGTACGGACGAGATGAATGCGGCGAGCAGGCGATTGCCGGAGGCGTATCCGATCGCGGTGTGGAAGCGAAGGTCGTATTCCGGGATCTCGGGATCGTCGATCGTGATGTTCTTCTGCAGGTCGATGACGCTGCGAATCTTGGCGATGTCCTCGTCCGTTCGGTTGCGCGCAGCCCATTCCGCGGCCGGAATTTCCAGGAGGCGGCGAACCTCGGTGATCTCCTCGATATCCAACGCGCCGATGCGCACGATGGTGTCCATCGACTCGGTCAGCATCTGACTGAGCGAGTGCGGGGTCACGGTGTTGACGAAGCTACCCCCTGCCACTCCAGGGATCTTTCGTATCAGGCCGGAGCTGACCAGGGCTCCGAGTGCCTCCCGCACGGTGGGTCGGCTGACCCCGAAGAGCTGGGCCAACTCGGTTTCGGGGGGAAGCTTGGCGCCCTGCTTGAACCGTCCGTCCAGAATCGCTTCCCGCAACTGCGCTTCGACTTGATCGCGCGGACGAGTCACCTGTCGCGCTTTGAACGAGTTGGTCGAGGATGACGTCATGGAATCTCCAGAAGGCGTTGTGTGAGGTGCAAGTATCGAGATTGCGGCGGTATTTTCACAGTCTCCCACGCTGTAGCCCGAGTGCACGTTCTTCCGGTTGCGAGTGAGTTCCCACCGACTGGATCTCAGCAACATCTACGGCAAAACCTTGCAGCCAATCAATAATCTGACAGTAGTCTAGCTGTTCATCGGTCAACTCGTGAATGGTGGTATGTGCATGTCGGTGGTCGAGTCCCCTCGGAAATCGGTCCGGAGTCCCTATTTCGATGAACTGGTCGTGGGCCAGCTGTTCGATACCGCGCCGGCGGTAACGCTGACCGACGGGCTCGCTGCGGTGCACAGTTCGATCGTGGGCAACCGGTATGCACTGTCCCTCGATCGTGCGTCCGCGCAGGCGATCTGCGGCGGCTCGATCGTCAACCCCGCTCTGGTGTGGGACATCTCGATCGGCCAGTCGACACCGGCAACACAACACGTACGAGCAAATCTGTTCTACCGAGGGCTGCATTTTCATCGTTCTCCCGTGGTCGGCGACACTCTGCGAACCACGACAGTCGTCGAAGCCCTTCGTGAGAACGCCCGCCGGCCGGACCGGCCGCCGACGGGACTCGTCGTACTGCGTATCACCACGGTGGATCAGCACGGGCGAACAGTCCTCGACTACCGCCGATGCGCGATGGTTCTGCTCTCACCGCTCGCCCCCGAGACCGACCACCGCGACGACATCTCATCGGAAACGGACTCGTCCGCACATCCCGGCTTGTTCTCGTCGGTGGCGGGATGGAACGTTCACGAATTGTCAGAACCGGGCGGTCCGACGACGTGGGAGGTGGGCACCGAGCTCGACGTACTCGGCGGCGACGTGGTCTCCAGTGCCCCCGAACTCGCGCGGATGACGGGGAACGTCGCACGCGTGCATCACGATTCGGAGGCGGGAGGAGGAGAGAGGCTGGTGTACGGCGGTCACTCCATCGGGATCGCGTTCCATCACGTGTGTCAAGCCGTTCCGGGAATCGTTGCGGTCGCCGGCTGGCATGGCTGCGATCACGTAGGCCCCGTGCGCGAGGGAGATTTTCTCACCTCGACCGTGACGATCGAAAGTGTGGACTCGAGCGCCGACGGGCTCCGGGCTCTCGGACTGCGAGTTGTCACCTCGAGCCGTGACGCGCTCGACCAGGGTTCGTCCACGGTGCTGGTGTGGCGTCCGATCGTGATCGTGAGATGAGCGTCCATGCGCAGATCGGAGCTGCCCGAAGCTTCCTCTTCGTCCCGGCGTCACGAGCCGACCGGTTCGAGAAAGCTCATGCATCGGGATCGGATGTCGTTGTTCTCGACCTGGAAGACGCGGTGAGTGCGGGCGACAAGTCCACGGCACTGGCCTCGGTTGTCCAGTGGCTCGAACCGGGACGGCGACAGTCGGTGTCGATAGTTCGTATCAATGCGGTGAACTCGCGGTGGCACGAGAACGAGATCGATTCGTTGCGCAGATTCGGTGTGCCCCTCATGGTCCCCAAGACCGATTCTCCGGTCATGGTCGAGGCCTTGCACCGCCGATCGGGACTGCCGTTGGTACCACTGATCGAGACACCCGCCGGAGTGTTTCGGGCGGAGTCGATCGCGGCCGCCGAGGGAGTGGTTCGGGTTGCTCTCGGACACATCGACCTTGCCGCAGCGTTGCGGGTCGATCCTGATTCACGGGATGCGTTCCTCTACACAAGGTCTCAGTTGGTCCTTGCCAGCGCCGGAGCCGGAATCGCCGGCCCGGTGGACGGTGTCACCACGTCGTTGGACGACCCGGCACGTCTGATCGACGACGTGATGCATGCACAAGCAATGGGACTCACTGGCAAGCTGTGTATTCATCCACGTCAGGTCGACTTGGTGCACGACGTCCTACGTCCGTCGGAGGCCGATATCGCCTGGGCGCGTCGCGTCGCGGCGGCCGTCGATGCAGGTTGGGTTTCCGAAGGCGGGGGAGCTGTCGCCATCGACGGTGAGATGGTGGATCCACCGGTCATTTCTCGCGCGCGGACGATTCTCGCCAGGCTTTGAGCTGACGACCGGACATGGTGAGCCTGCGCGGCATTCACTGGCATGCTCAACACTACAGTCAGTAAATTGTTTGACCGAAAGCCTTGACCGGAGACTCGACTCTGAGTCATGCTGTGACAGCCATCACCTCGGTCAGTCTTTTTCGCTGAATGTAAAGAGAGTTACCAAATGTCAACGGTCGTGCAGAGTGGTTCGACGGCGGCGAGTTCGCATGCTCCCAAGAGGAGCACGCGCAGACTGACCGACATCAAGTATCGATACCCCGGTCGCTACCTCGCGGCATGGGCCGCGTTGGCGCTCCTCATCGTTGCAGCGCTCATCGTTGCACCTGCCAGCCTCAAGGGAGACTCGGTCTGGGTTGTCACGGCGCTCGCCGGGACACTTGCGCTCGCTTCCATGGGGCAGATGCTCATCATCATGCTCGGAGCTATCGACCTCTCCGTGCCGGCAATTCTTGCGGCAGTGGCGGGAATCATCGTCCACTACGGCGGGGACGGTGCCAACGCCCCGCTCGTCCTCGTCGCAGCGGTAGCGATGGCGGTGGTGATCAGCACGGTGAACGGGATATTGATCTCGGTTCTCGGACTCAACTCACTGATCGTCACGCTGGCGACGTTCGGAATCGTCACCGGCCTCATCAGCTACTCGACCGGCGTCTCCTTCTCGCTGACCGGGCAAGCGCCCCAAGCTCTCCAAGACTTCGCGCAGCTGTCGGTCTTCCGCGTCAACGCGTGCTTCCTGGTCGCAGTCGTACTGGCCGCACTCCTCGCGGGCGTACTGCACCTGACACGTGCGGGTCGACGAGTCGCGGAGGTGGGTTCGAATCCGAGAGCGGCGCGCGCGCTAGGAGTCAGAGTCACCCGAGTGCGGCTGTCGAGCTTCGCGGCTGCAGGCCTTCTCTACGGACTCTCCGGAGTGCTGCTGTCCGGGTTCGTCGGTACGCCGGACAGCACCGTGGGTGTTCCGTATCAGCTGGCCACGGTGACCGCGGTCGGAATCGCAGGCGGAATTTTTGCGGGCGGGCCCGCGAGTGTCGCCAGCGTCGTCGTCGCATGCATCTTTCTCCAGTTGCTCGACCAGGCTCTTGCGATCCTCGGCCTCTCCGCCGGTGCCCGAACGATCGTCCAGGGCGCCGCCCTGGTGATCGCCGTCGCCGCAATCACCGTAGGAACGGTCGGCGCCAGCAGCGTCCGTCGATTCACCCGGTTGCTTCGCAGCAAGAGCTGACATGTTCCCTTCTTCGGTCCCGCGTTCCCCCAACACATGGAGTCAGATATGAGATCTTCCGCGTCACTGCCCAATCAGCGCCATCGTGCCCGTTCACGGCGCGCTCGATACGCCGCAGCCTTGGCTGCAGCGGCCTTGGTTGCAGGCTGCTCGAGCACTACTGCCGGGGATAGCGGCAGCGGTGCGTCTGTGGAACCGGTGTCGGCCGATATCGCCACTCCCGAGGCCCTGCAGGCGACCATCGACAAGGCCTTCCTACAGCCGATTCCCGCGGATTCACTCGACCCGACCATCCTGAACACCATGGCCGTGGCATCCGTTCCTCTCACCGGCGAGCAAGATCAGACGTTTGCGGAGTGCATGCAGAGCAACGTCTGCGAAACCGGCCGCGGATCGCTCACCGTCGCGTTCGCAAACGACAACGTCAACCCGTGGCGCAGCATCTTCCGAGGCGAGATCACCGCTCAGGCGATAGCGTCGCCGCAGGTCGCGAAGATCGTCTACAACTCGTCCACCGATGTCGCCGGTTTCCTCGCCAATTTCCAGAGCTTGGTGGCACAGCGCGTCGACGTCATCGTGCTCAACTCGATCTACGGTGGAGCCGTGGGCCCCGTCCTGCAGCAGGCGAAGGACGCCGGCATTCTCGTCGTCGAGGCCCAAACACCGTTGCCCGACGATGTGGTCGAAACGGTAGCGGCTCAGGTGGTTCCGGACCTTTGCCAGACCTACACCGAAGCAGGTGCAGCGATCGCCGCGACGAACGCGCCCAACAAGTCCTACGCGATGTACACCGGAATCCCGGGAAACAGCAACGCAGCAACATGGCAGCCGTGCTTCGAGCGGTCGATGCAAGCCGCAGGGTGGACTCGCGCACTGGAAGGATTCACGCAGTGGACTCCCCAGGGAACAGCCCAGGCAGCCAACGCACTCCTGTCGTCCGGAACCACACCGGGTGCAATCGTGTACGACTACACCCCCGAAGACTTGGTGCGTCCGTTCGTCGACCGCGGCCAGACACCGCCGGTCGTCATGTCCGACGTGGTGAACCAGTCCTGGCTGACCGCGTTCACGGAAGCTCGGAACGCCAACCTCAACCCAACCAGCTTCGTCACCAATAGTCAGGTATGGAGCGGACGAATCGCAGTTACTGCGGGAATCATGCTCAGAGCGGGGCAGGACGTCAACCGGCAGATGATTTCGCCCAACCCGGTGGTTCCGCTCGACAGCGTACTGCAGAATGCCGACCCATCCATCCCCGCCAGCACACCGGTTCCGAGTCTTCTGACGCCCGCTCAGATCGCGCTCGCATTGTCCGCGTCATGACCGTAGCGAATTCTCCCGTCGAGCAGGCGTCGACAACCAACCTCGATCCAGTATTGGTGATGACCGATGTCACCAAGGTATACCCGGGTGTCCGAGCGCTCGACTCGATCTCCTTCGACGTACGACCAGGCGAGGTGCATGCGCTCGTCGGCGAAAACGGTTCCGGCAAGTCGACTCTGATCAAATCGGCCTCCGGTGTACTCACGCCGGAGCAGGGCAATGTGTTGATCGGTGGCACGGAGCTCGCCGGAAGCGGTGTGCGGCGAGCTCGTCAGCTCGGGCTCATGGTTGCCTACCAGGACACATCCCTCGTGGAAGACCTGACCGTTCGGCAGAACGTCGAACTCTCGTTCCACTCTGTCGGTGAGACGCCACCGGAGGATCTCGACGGTCTGCTCGCACGATTCGACCTGCCCTTCGGAACCGGCGACACAGTGCGAGCTCTCGGACCCGGTTCCAGGCAGCTCCTCGAAGTTGCGAAGGCCATGGCTCACAACCCGCTCGTTCTGATGCTCGACGAGCCCACCGCAGCGTTGGACATGCGGTACGCAGAGCATCTCGACGGACTGGTTCGGACATCTCGCGACGAGGGCACGGCCATCGTCTACGTCAGCCATCGACTGCCTGAGGTTCGGCGTCTCGCCGACCGCGTGACCGTCATTCGCGACGGCGTCATCCAGGGAACCTTCGATTCGGGAAACTGGGAAGTCGACGACATCGTCGAGATGATGGTGGGCGCGCCGACTGCGCTCGAATTTCCCACCCGCGCACCGCGAGTGAATGGTGCACCGGAGCGGTTGAGGGTCGTCGGACTCAGTGGGCAAGGATACGGTCCTGTCGACATCAGCGTCGCAGCCGGCGAGATCGTGGGACTTGCCGGTGCCGAAGGGAACGGGCAGCGCGAAGTACTGCGCGGAATGATCGGGATCGACCGGCACGCAGGCGATGTCTCGGTGGATGGTGCTCCGATCAAGCGGCTCAGTCCGCCCTCGGCGCTGGACGCCGGAATCAGTTTCCAAAGCGGCGATCGCGCTGCAGAATCGGTGTTTCTGCCACTGTCGGTGATGGCGAATGCCACAACCCAACTCGGGTCGGACGCCGGACCGTTCGGACTGGCCCTGCCGGGCCGTCTCAATTCTGAGTTCGAGAGCGCGAAAGCCAGTCTGGGAATTGTCGCCGCATCGGCGCATCAGCCCATCAGTGCGCTCTCCGGTGGCAATGCGCAGAAAGCAGTGCTGGCGCGCGCCGCGTTGCGCCAGGTCAAGGTGTTGATGCTGGATGAACCCACTCAGGGAGTGGACGCGAAAGCACGTCTGGACATCTACAGCCTCATTGCCGACACCGCGGACTCCGGTGTCGCCGTTGTGATCAACTCGTCTGATTCCTCGGAACTGGCAGGACTGTGCGATCGAGTCGTCGTCATGTCGAAGGGCGTGGCGATTGAGGAATTGCCCTCTCCCACAACGGAAGCCGCAATCGTTCGCAGCTTCGTCGGTGCGGTCGATGTCGACGACGAGTCGGTCGGCCTTCCCATCGGCCCGAGTTGGTTGGGGCGGGCACTCGGTCGGGTGTCAGGCCAGATTCCAGTGGCGATGCTGCTGATTCTGCTGGCACTGGTGTCCATCTACACGGGAACGCAATCGGAGGTCTTCTGGACTCCGCAGAACCTTGCCAACCTCTTGCTACTGACTTTGCCGCTCGCGTTCGTCGCGCTCGGACAGCAATACGTGATGGTGTCAGGTGGCCTGGATATTTCGGTTGGCTCCACCATGAGTCTCACCGTAGTCATCGCATCGCTGGTGCTACCGGATCTGTCGGCGGGCACCTTGCTCGTCGCGGTACCGGCATTCGTGCTCACCGCGCTGGTCATCGGATGTCTCAACGCATTCCTGATCGAGAGGCTCAAGGTGAACGCCATCGTTGCGACCGTCGCGACGATGGCTATCATTGCTGGGCTCGCTATCGTGCTCAGACCCAAGCCTGAGGGGACTATCGCACCCGGGTTGAACTCGATGTTCTCACTCGGAATCGGTTTCGTTCCTGCACCTTTCATCGTTCTCGTCGTCATTGCCATCGGAGCCGAATGGTGGCTCCAACGTCGCCCCTCCGGCCTCGCATTGCGGGCGACCGGGTTCGACATGGAGTCCAGCCGACGGGTCGGTCAATCGGTCACCCGCGTGCGCACAGTGGGACTGTTGGTGTGTTCGTTCGGTGCTGTTGTCGGTGGAATCTTCCTAGCGTCGCAGACCGGCATCGGGTCCAATTCGGTCGGTGCGGGATACACGTTGACCTGTTTCGCCGCCGTGTTCCTGGGCGGAGCTGTACTGACGGGCGGTCGAGGCTCGTTCATCGGTGCGATCCTCGGAGCACTGTTCCTCTCTTTGTTGAACAACGTCACGCCGCTGCTCAACATCCCGGATTCGACGCGCCAAACCATCTACGGCTTCATTCTGCTGATCGCTGTCGGTACCTATGCGTATGCCCAACGGGGACGACGCCGTGCTTGAGCTCGACACAGAATCCACCATCGAGGAGTTCACCGTGCCCACAACGTTCGACACCGTCGTTCCCGGACTGACATTCACCGAAGGCGCGCGCTGGCATGACGGCCGTATCTGGTTCTCCGACCTGTACACACACAAGGTGCAGTCGGCCTGCGAGGACGGCTCGGACCTGAGAGAGGAAGCGACGGTACCCCAACAACCGTCGGGTCTCGGTTGGTTGCCAGACGGTCGTCTTCTGATCGTGTCGATGATGGACAAGACGCTCTTGCGTCGTGAGGCGGACGGCAGTCTCGTCGTACATGCAGATCTGTCCGACCACGTCCGAGGATTCCTCGGTGACATCGTGGTCGACCGGCACGGACGCGCCTATCTGGGAGACTTCGGATTCGACCTCTACGCCGGCGAAGACATGCGACGGGGATTCATTCACCGAGTCGATCCGGACGGCACCATCACGCGGGTGGCGGACGACCTGTGGTTCCCCAACGGGTGTGTCATTACCGCCGACGACGTCATGCTCGTCAACGAGACGTTCGGCAATCGCATGACAGCCTTCGACCTGACCGAATCCGGGGATCTAGTCAACCGACGCGTCTGGGCGTCGTTCGGGCCGCTACCGATTTCGTCGAACGCGGACGAGGCGTTGAAAGAGGTAACGGTCGCTCCGGACGGATCGTGCATCGATTCCGAGGGTGGGGTGTGGCTGGCTGACATTCGGCAGGATCGGCTGCATCGGGTGGTCGACGGTGCGATCGTGGAGAGCGTAGATCCGGGCTCGTGCGTCTTTGCCTGTGCGCTCGGAGGCACAGATGGCCACACCTTGTTCTTCTGTGCAACACCGGATTTCGATGTCGAAGCCCGCAAGGCCGCGCGCGACAGCAGCATCGTGTCGATGCGAGTCGATATTCCCTCGGCGCGATGAGCACGATGATGCGAGACCTGCCCGCCGGTTCGGTGGTCTCGGCCGACGAGGCATTGCGCAGGCTCGACCAAGGGTTGTGGCGACACGCCTCGTTGTGGGAGTACCTCGACGAGGCCGTCGCGCGGCACCCCGACCGAGTGGCGGCGGTCAGCGTCGACCACGAGGGCCGGACCGTCCGGGAGATGACGTTCTCAGAGTTGGACGCGATGAGCCGTCGGGTTGCCGCGGGACTGCAGTCCCGCGGCGTGGTGCCTCGTGACGTCGTATCTGTCATGATGACGAACTCGGCGGAGTTTCTCGGCGTCGTCTATGGCGTCTTGCGCACAGGGGCAACTTATTCGGGGATCCCGATCACCTACGGCTCACACGAAGTGAAGTCCATGACGAGTGCGACGGGGACGACGGTGCTCATCGTCTCACGCCACCACGGTTCCTCCGACGTCGTGGCCACCGCCTTGCCGAAGGAGGTGCTGGGCAACGTCGCCCTGACGGTAGTGGTGGTCGGTGAGCCAGTCGACGGAACATTGTCGCTTGACGGGCTCATGGGCTCCGCAGACTCGTTCGTGGAGGTCCCGGCCGACCCGCTGGGTCCCGCTCAGCTCGCCTTCACATCGGGAACGACGAGCACCCCCAAAGCTGTGATGAACCTGCACGCAACGCTCGACGTCGTGGTGCGAGGCTGGGCTGCACACGTCGGTCCGGATTCGCTCGGACAACCGATGCGAAATTTGGTGATGTCACCGGTCGGTCATTCGACGGGGTTCTTCTGGGGTGCCTTGTTCACCGTGTATCTCTGCGGAACGGCTGTCTTCATGGAAAAATGGAGCCCCGAGGTCGGCGCACAAGTCCTTGAGTCGCAGCGGATCACGTGCATGGTCGGTTCTCCGACGTTCCTGATCGACCTGATTCGCTCGTCGGGTCTGACCCGCGAACACGCGCGCGATCTGGCCCTCGTTGCCGTTGCCGGTGCCCCCATTCCTCGACCCCTGATGTCGGAGGCGGAAGCCGTGCTCGGATGCTCCGTGATCCCCGCATGGGGCATGACGGAATTCGGCATTGCAGTGTCCGGCCGACCGGGACTCGGTGACATCAATCGCACGACCGACGGTCTGCCATTGGCGAATGCGGAGGTGTCCGTTCGCACCGCCGACAGTGTCGAGTCAGTGACAGGAGAGGTGGGTGACCTGTGGCTCCGTGGAACGGGATTGTTCGTGGGATATCACAACCGCCCCGAGGCCACCGTCGATGCGTTCGACGAAGACGGTTGGTTTGCAACCGGAGACACAGCGATACAGCACGCGGACGGGTCGGTGACGATAACGGGCCGCACCAAGGACATCATCATTCGCGGCGGCGAGAACATCCCCGTCGGGGCCGTGGAGAGTCAAATATTCCGCCACCCGGCCGTAACGGATGTGGCCGTGGTCGGCTACGCCGACGACCGATTGGGTGAACGAGCCTGTGCGTTCGTTCGTTGCCGGCCAGGAACGACTGTGACGGTGGACTCGTTGCGGGAGTTCTTGATTGGGTGCGGCTTGGCCAAGCGCTACTGCCCTGAACGGGTCGTCGTGGTCGACGACCTGCCGAAAACGATGAGTGGAAAAATCCGCAAGGTCGAGCTGCGCGAGCGACTCGCACACGACGACCGGAATTGAGGCACAAGATGTCCCGGACACCGAGTACGGGTGACGTCAGGCGGGTGGGAATCGCCAGCCTGATGGGTACCACGATCGAATACTACGATTTTTTCATCTACGGAACCGCCGCCGCGCTGGTGTTCGGGACGGTGTTCTTCCCCAATTCCGACCCCGTGACCGGAACGCTTCTCTCACTCGCGACGTTCGGTGTGGCGTTCGTGGCACGGCCGCTCGGCGGAGTTGTATTCGGTCACTTCGGGGACAGAGTGGGTCGCAAGGTCACGTTGGTGACGACTCTGGTGATGATGGGCACCGCCACTGTCGCCATCGGGCTGATTCCGTCGTACGCCACAATCGGGATCGCCGCCCCCATCCTGCTGGTTGTTCTCCGCTTCATCCAAGGTATTGCGCTGGGCGGCGAATACGGCGGTGCCGTACTGATGACAGTCGAACACAGCCCCAAGGGCAAGCGGGGCTTCTACAGTTCGTGGGTTCAGACGGGTGCCCAGTGCGGCCTGATCGTAGCGAACATCGTGTTCCTGGTGGTCGGCACGGCGATGGGCGACGACGCCTTCCTCAGCTGGGGGTGGCGCGTCCCGTTCTGGATCAGCAGTCTGCTCGTCATCCTTGGGTTGATCATTCGGTTGCGGCTCGAGGAGAGCCCGGCGTTCGAGTCCTTGCAGAAGTCGCACGAAATAGCCCCCGCTCCTGTTTTGGTAGTGCTCCGGCGTCACAAAATGGCTGTTCTGTTGATAGCCGGTGCAGCCGTGGGCAACTCGGTGACCTTCTACTCTGCGACCGTCTTCGGTCTGTCGTACGGCTCAAACCATGGTTTCACACGAAACGAGATGCTCGTGATCATCATCCCGGCGGCCGTGTGGGTGATCGCGGCCAGTATCTTCTTCGGTGCGCTGAGCGACCGCGTCGGTCGAAAGCAGATCTTCATCACGGGCAATATCGCTATCGCGGTGACCGCGTACGGATGGATGCGGGCCTTCGACACGGAGAACCAGGCCGTCGTTCTCGGTGCTTACCTGGTCATGCTGACCGGGTACTCGATGACGTGGGGAACCATTGGCGTGTTCTTCGCCGAGGCGTTCGACGGTGCGGTCCGATACACGGGTCTGTCGATCGGGTTCACCCTGGGAGTCATTCTGGGCGGTGCGGTGACGCCGTTGGTGCTGACGAAGTTGGTGGCGGACATGGACTCTGGGATGCCGGTCGTGCTCTGGATCGCGGCATCGACCATCATCTCGGCCCTGTGTGCCCTGTCTGTCCGGCAGATCGATGCTCCTTCTCGGCGGTCCGGTGCCGATCACATCGCCGGGAAGGCCTCTGTTCATTGACAATCCATTCACAGTGCAGCAGTATGTGAATTGTCAGACTTTATGAGGAGAGCGGACTCTTGTCGCAAACTATTGGATTCGTCGGCATCGGAGCGATGGGGTCGGCCATCGCGTCTCGACTCGTCGACACGAACACGCTGTGGGTCAACGACTTGAACCCCGCCCTCGCAACCCCCCTCGAGGAACGGGGAGCGAGGTTCGCGCCGCTCGACGAGATCGCGACATGCGATGTCGTGTTCCTGTCTCTTCCCGGCCCCGACAACGTCCTGAAGCTTCTGCTTGGTGACGGCGGCCTGGCCGAGAAGATGGATCCGGGTTCACTCGTCATCGACACCACGAGCAGCACCCCCATCGTCGACGAGGGACTCGTCCGCGACCTCGCCGTGAAGTCGATCTCGTACATCGACGCACCGATCGCCGGCGGGGTCCGACGCGCCTACGACGGTCTGGCCACCCTCATGGTCGGTGCAACCGACGAGGATTTCGCCCGCGCCGAGCCGCTGCTGAACACAATCACCTCCAACGTGTTTCACCTGGGGCCGGTAGGTGCCGGACACGCCGCGAAACTGGTCAACAACCTTCTGAACCACTGCAATCGGTTCGCGACGGTCGAAATGATCACTCTTGCAGAGCGATACGGAATCGCCCCTGACGTCATGGTCGACGTCCTGAACGTGTCGTCCGGGCGCAGCTATGTCACCGATTACACGTATCCTGAGATCGTTTTCCCCAACTTGAAGCAGGGCTTCACGCTCGAATTGATGCGTAAGGACGCGCATCTCGCCGAGGCTTTGGCAGACCACGTCGGGCAGAAACTGCGAGTCGGATCGTTGGTCGCCGAGATGATGGATGAGGCAGTCGAACGACTCGGGGGCTCCGCCGATCAGACCGACCTCATGCAGAAGTGGTACCCATCTGTGACCGACTGACGTTCTGCACGACTCAACAGTCCGATTCCAGCTCGTCGAGGGGTTTGCTGTCCACATGTTCTCCAAAGTACTGGTCGCCAACCGCGGTGAGATCGCAATTCGAGCATTCCGTGCTGCCTACGAGCTTGGAGCGGGCACCGTTGCTGTGTTCCCGTTCGAGGACCGAAATTCGTTGCATCGCACCAAAGCCGACGAGGCTTACGAGATAGGTGAACCGGGCCATCCAGTTCGTAACTACCTCTCGGTCGAGAAGGTCGTCGACGCCGCAGTCCGCGCCGGCGCAGACGCGATCTACCCCGGTTACGGGTTCCTGTCCGAGAACCCCGATCTGGCGTCTGCGTGCGTTGCCGCTGGAATCACCTTCGTCGGCCCTTCGTCGACGGTGTTGGAATTGACGGGCAACAAGGCTCGGGCAATCGCAGCGGCAAAGGCGGCTGGTCTGCCCGTGCTCTCGTCGTCCGAACCTTCGTCGGATGTCGATGAGTTGCTGGCTGCGGCCGAGGCCATGACTTTCCCGGTGTTCGTCAAAGCTGTCGCCGGTGGTGGTGGGCGCGGCATGCGTCGGGTTGCAAAGATAGAAAATCTTCGAGAGGCGATCGAAGCTGCTGCGAGAGAGGCGGAGTCGGCGTTCGGTGACTCGACGGTATTCCTCGAGCAGGCGGTCATCGAGCCCCGCCACATCGAGGTGCAGATCTTGGCCGATACCTATGGCAACGTCATCCATCTGTTCGAGCGTGACTGCTCGGTGCAGCGCCGCCACCAGAAGGTGGTGGAGATCGCTCCGGCCCCGAACATTGCCGAGGCGCTCCGTTCTCGGCTGTGCGCGGATGCAGTCGCCTTCGCGCGGGAAATCGGGTACGCGTGTGCCGGAACCGTGGAGTTCCTGGTCGATCGCGACGGAAACCATGTCTTCATCGAGATGAACCCACGTATCCAGGTCGAGCACACGGTCACCGAGGAGATCACCGACGTCGATCTGGTGCAGTCGCAGTTGCGGATCGCAGCGGGCGAGTCGCTGGAGGACCTGGGACTCCTCCAGGGGGACATCAAGATTCGCGGCTCTGCCCTTCAATGCCGCATCACCACGGAGGATCCGGCCAACGGCTTTCGGCCGGACACCGGCCGGATCACCGCCTACAGGACGCCCGGCGGGGCAGGCATCCGTCTCGACGGTGGCACCACTACCGGAGCGGAGGTGTCCGCATACTTCGATTCGATGCTGGTGAAGCTCACGTGTCGTGGCCGGAATTTCGAGACCGCGGTCGCGCGTGCACAACGGGGCGTAGCCGAATTCCGCATCCGCGGAGTCGCGACGAACATTCCGTTCCTGCAGAGTGTTCTGGCAGACCCGGACTTCCGAGCCGGACGCATCACGACCTCGTTCATCGAGCAGCGGCCCGGCTTGTTGACCTCGTTCGCATCCGGTGACAGAGGCACGAAGATCCTGAATTATTTGGCGGATATCACGGTCAACATGCCGCACGGCATCCGTCCGACTGTGGTCTACGCACGAGACAAGTTGCCGGACCTGAACCTGTCGGTTGCCCCGCCGGACGGGAGTCGTCAACGACTGCGGGCACTGGGCCCCGATGGCTTCGCGCGAGCTCTGCGACAGCAGAAAGCTTTGGCGGTGACGGACACGACGTTCCGAGACGCCCACCAATCGCTGCTGGCCACGCGGGTGCGCACGACGGGTTTGATGGCCGTGGCTCCCTTCGTGGCCAGATCGACACCGCAGCTGCTCTCGATCGAAGCCTGGGGCGGTGCGACATACGATGTGGCACTGCGCTTTCTGCACGAAGATCCCTGGGATCGATTGGCGTCCCTGCGCGAGGCGGTTCCCAACATCTGCTTACAGATGTTGCTTCGCGGCCGGAACACAGTGGGGTACACCCCGTATCCGCAGAAGGTGACGTCCGCATTCGTGGCGGAGGCCGCGCAGACCGGTGTCGACATTTTCCGTATCTTCGACGCGCTGAACAACGTCGACCAGATGCGACCGGCTATCGACGCTGTGCACGAAACCGGCTCTGCTGTAGCGGAAGTGGCGCTGAGCTATACCGGTGACCTGTCGAACCCTGGAGAGGACCTTTACACCCTCGACTATTATCTGAAGCTTGCCGAGCAGATCGTCGACGCCGGCGCGCACGTGTTGGCGATCAAGGACATGGCGGGTCTGTTGCGGGCACCGGCGGCGACCACTTTGGTGACAGCGCTGCGCGCGAACTTCGACCTTCCGGTGCACGTGCACACTCACGACACACCCGGTGGGCAGCTGGCGACGTACCTCGCTGCGTGGACGGCGGGGGCGGACGCCGTCGACGGTGCGTCCTCTCCAATGGCGGGCACGACGTCCCAGCCGGCGTTGTCGGCCATCGTGGCGGCTGCGGCGAACACCGAACGCGATACCGGTTTGAGCCTGCAGAGCGTGTGCGATCTAGAGCCGTACTGGGAAGCTCTGCGAAAGGTGTACACGCCATTCGAGTCCGGGCTCCCCTCGCCGACAGGACGGGTGTACCGTCACGAAATTCCGGGCGGCCAACTGTCGAACCTGCGTCAGCAAGCGATCGCTCTCGGACTCGGGGACCGATTCGAACTGGTCGAGAGGGCCTATGCCGACGCGGACAGCCTATTGGGCAGGTTGATCAAGGTGACCCCGAGTTCGAAGGTGGTCGGCGATCTCGCACTGCATCTGGTGGGTGCCGAAGTGAGTGTCGACGACTTTGCGGCGGACCCGGGGAAATACGACATCCCCGATTCGGTGATCGGATTTTTGCGCGGAGATCTCGGGACGCCAGCCGGTGGATGGCCGGAACCGTTCCGCGAAAGGGCGCTCGCCGGCCGAACCGGGGTACGCCGTGACGCACCCCTGACACCCGACGACGAGACAGCACTCGACACAGCCGGACCGGTTCGTCGAGAAGCGTTGAACCGGTTACTGTTCCCCGGCCCCGCCAAGGAACTTGCCGAACACCGCGAGAAGTACGGCGACACCTCGTCGTTGTCGGCGAACCAGTTCTTCTACGGTCTACGACAGGGTGACGAGCACCGAGTGAAGCTCGAAAAGGGTGTGGAGCTGCTGATCGGGCTCGAGGCCATTTCGGAGCCCGACGACGCCGGAATGCGGACGGTTATGTGCATCCTCAACGGGCAGTTGCGCCCGGTGTCGGTGCGCGACCGGTCGATTGCCGCGGATGCCCCGGCTTCGGAGAAAGCGGATCGAAACGATCCGTCTCACGTAGCGGTACCGTTCGCTGGAGTCGTGACGATGGTTGCGGCTGAGGGGGATTCTGTCTCAGTTGGGGACACTTTGGCCACCATCGAGGCCATGAAGATGGAAGCCACAATCACCGCACCACGCGGCGGCCGTATCACCCGCCTTGCGATCACCGGTGTCGCGCAGGTCGAAGGTGGAGACCTCATCGCCGTCATCAGTGTCGGGGATCCGACCGATCCGTCGTAAGTGGGACAGTCCGAGACCGAGACCGAGAACAAGTTCGGCCGATAGCAAGCACTATCGGCCGAGCCTGCTTCTGCCGTGGGTCAAAGCAGGCTCTCGACGCTGATGGGCAGATCGGTCACCCTGCGCCCTGTGGCGTTGTACACCGCGTTGGCAATCGCTGCAGGAACTCCCACCATCACCACTTCACCCAGACCTTTGACGCCGATCGGATCTGCAATATCGTCGCGGGCGTCCAGATAGACAGCGTCCAGAACGGGAACGTCCGCATTCACCGGTACGAGGTAGTCGGAAAGATTCGCATTGACCAGACGTCCGTCGCGGTAGTCGACTTCTGCGGACTCCAGCAGCGCCATGCCAATGCCTTGTGTCATACCGCCGAGGGCTTGGCTGTGCGCCATCCTGGGGTTGATGATTCGGCCAGCGTCGTACACGGCGTAGATTCGCCGCACCCTCACGGTTCCGAGTAGCTCATCCACAGCAACCTCGGCAAACACGGCTCCGTATGCGTGCATGGAGAACTGGGCACTCACATCTTCCGGAGTGTAGGTCTCGGAGGCTTCGATGCTCGGCTCGCCTCGGCGGCGCAACATGTCCCGATAGGTCTCAGCTCTGCCCGAGTCGCCGCGTACCTGCATCTGCCCGTCGACGACGTCGATCTCATCCGGCCGAGCCCCATTCAAAGGGGATGCGGGATCGAGTACGGCGGTTCGGATGATGCGATCTCGCAAAATGTTCGCGGTGATCTCGATGCTCGAACCGACGCTCGCCATTCCCTGTGACCCGTATTGCGTTGCGGCCTGCGGATAGTCGCTGTCGCCGAGGGAGAAGGTGACCCTGTCGAGTGGCAAACCTAGCGCGTCGGCAGCCAGCTGAGTCATCGCAGTGTATGTACCTGGCCCGATATCACTTGCGGCGGCGAAGATCTCGGCCCTACCGTCGGAGTTGACCCGAGCCATCGCCGAGGACGGTGAGCGAAGCGTGTGGTACAGCGCCGAAGCGGTACCCATACCGATGAGCTGGTCGCCGTCACGTACGGCGCCGGGGGTCGCGTTGCGTCGAGACCACCCGAACGCATCGGCACCTCTGCGGAAGCACTCGGTGAGTCTGCGCGTGGAGAACGGGGTGCCGTTGGTCTGGTCTTCCGTAGGCTCGTTCCTCAACCGAACTTCGATCGGATCGAGCCGGAGTTGCTCGGCGACTTCGTCGATGGCGCATTCGAGCGCGAACGCGCCCGTGACAGCTCCTGGTCCTCGCATGTAGGTCGCTTCACTGGTGTCGAGGGGAACTACGCTTGCAGCCGACCGGAATGCCGGAGACGTGTACATCAGCCTCGTCCCCTCCGTGGGGGAGTCCTCGTACCCTCCGTAACGCGACACCTCGACTTCGCTCTCGTGCACGGTGGCAAGAAATCTTCCGTCACGATCGGTGCCGAGAGCCAGTCGCTGACGACTCGTGGGGCGGTAGCCGATCGCGGCGTACATCTGGGGTCGCGTCAGTGACAGCTTCACTGGACGACGAAGCTGACGGGCTACCTCTGCGGCCAGGAATTGATGCGGCCAGGTCTCGCCGGCGCTACCGAATGCGCCACCCACGAAGGGGGAGACGACGCGAATGTTCTCGGCCGGAATTCCCAGTGCGCCACTGTATGCGGCCCTGCTGTAGTGGATTCCCTGTACCTTGTCCCACACTGTCAGCTGGTCGCCGTCCCACGACGCAATTGTCGCGGGGATCTCCATCGGGTTGTGATAGTTGCGCGCAATGGAATATTCGCGGTCGACGACGACAGGCGCGGTGCGAAGTGCTGTGTCCGCGTCTCCGCGGGAGTACGCGGGCTCCATTCTGCTGGGTTCGCGGTTCTCTCCGGACGCGTCGTCGAGGTTGGTGCTCTGGGCTTCTTCGTTGTACCGAACGGACACCAGTGCCGCACCGTGCGTCGCTGCCTCGAGGGTATTGCCGACGACCACCGCCAACGGTTGGCCGAAGAAGTTGACCCGAGAGATGTCGTAGGGGAGTTCGATACCCGGGAAGTCGGTGATCACCCTGACGACGTCAGGATGATCGCTGGCCGCATCGGTGTCCATCGACGCCACGGTTGCCCGGGAAACAGTACTGCACACCAGGACTGCGTGCAGGTGGTCCGGTACCGGGTTGTCTGCAGCATAGAGCGCAGCTCCGGTGACCTTGAGACGGCCGTCGACGCGGGTGAGGGGTTGACCGGATAGTCTCGCACTCAGTGGAGTCGTCACGACAGGGCCGCCACTCTCGAGAGCTGACGTCGGACGGTGCGTTGGAGCAGTATCACCTTGAATCCGTTCTCGGAGAGGGGTTGCGCGCCCGCTGTCGCAGCGTCCGCCGCGGTGTTCCACAACTCGGGGCTCGGCCTCTGTCCGACGAGTCGTTCCTCGACGCCGGTCAGGCGCCATGGCACCGTACCTACTCCGCCGGCAGCGACTCTGGCCGAACGAACGGTACCGTCGCTGATGTCGAGCGCGACAGCAGCCGAACACAGAGCGAACTCGTACGACGAGCGGTCACGCACCTTCAGGTACCCGGATCGCCTGGTGTCAGGGCGGACCGGGATCTCTACGGCGGTGATGAGTGCTCCGGGGGCGAGGTTGTTCTCGCGGTCGGGTGTGTCTGCGGGCAACCTGAAAAAGTCGGCGATCGGGATCGTCCGCTCTCCGTCTCGATCTCGGGTGACGATCGTGGCGTCGAGCGCGGTCAGCGCGACAGCAAGATCGGACGGGTGGGTTGCCACGCACTCCGTGCTTGTTCCGAAGATCGCCAATGTGCGATTGCGGCCATCGATTGCGGCGCAGCCGGATCCGGGCTGGCGACGGTTGCATCTTGCATTGACGTCGCGGAAGTACAGGCAACGTGGCCTCTGGAGTAGATTCCCGCCGATGGAAGCCATGTTGCGCAGCTGCGCCGAGGCACTGAGATCCAACGCCTGGGTGAGCATCGGAAACTGTTTCTGCACTTGTTCGTCGGCCGAAACGTCCGACATTCGAGCGAGGGCACCGATGCGCAGGCGGTTCGAGTCGAGTTCGATGTCGCGGTAGGGCAGCGCGTTGATATCGACGACTCGGGTGGGACGTTCGACGGTCTGACGCATCAGGTCGACTAGGGTGGTCCCTCCGGCGAGATAACGGGCACCGCCGTCGGCTGCGTCCAGTGCTGCTGCCTCATCGGCAGCCGTGTCGTACTGAAAAGGAAACATGATTCACGCACCTCCCTGTTCCGCCACGCGGGAGATGGCGGTGACGATGTTGGTGTAGGCACCGCATCGACAGATGTTGCCGCTCATCGATTCTCGAATCTCTTCGGGAGAGCCGGCGTGACCTTCGCGGATACAGCCGATTCCCGAGAGGATCTGGCCGGAGGTGCAAAAGCCGCACTGGAAGCCGTCTTCGTCGATGAATGCTTGCTGTAGCGGATGCAATTGGCCATTTGTTTCGAGGCCTTCGATGGTTGTGATGTCTGATCCGTTCGCTTGGACGGCAAGCGTCAGGCAGGACAACACCCGCTGACCGTCCGACAGGACGGTGCAGGCACCGCACGCGCCCTGGTCGCAGCCCTTCTTCGTTCCGGTCAACTCCGTGTGCTCCCGCAACATGTCGAGCAGGGAAGTGCGATTGTCAACGGCAAGTTCACGTTCGGCTCCGTTCACCGTCAATCGCACCGGCGACGTTTCGGACGGGGTGACCGGTGTGGTTGATTCGTTGGAGCAACCGTTCAGCAAAGAAACGGCCGCTATTGCGCCACCTGCAGCGATAGAGGTACCGACAAACGTTCGGCGCGTCATGCTGTGTGGAACGCGAGCTTCTTGGGGCGAATCGGTGTCGTGCTGTGGGGCCATTGCACTCTCCTGGTCACTGTACGAACGTGAGGACGCGACTGTTGGCCCCATGGTTGCAGCGGATCGGTGAATCGGACAGGCACTGGTTAGGCACGTACTGGCAGGGAACCCCTCTGGCCGCAGGTTCGGTGGCAGGGGCCGTTACTGCGGCGTACCGTCGAGCGGAAGCCAGGTCGTCGCTATATCGTTCGCGTCTCGACACCGCGGCATCGGCGGATTTGATGTATGTAATCGCACGCGTTCTCGAATGCCGAGATCTCAATCGCGTCGCGATTCGGGAAAGGCTCTTGAATGTTCGAATTGCTCGATGACATCAGTATTCTCCTGGAGTCCTCTCCCGTCGCGTTGGCACGTGTCGTGGCAACTTCCGGAGCTGGCCCGCGTGCCGTCGGAGCCAGCATGGTCGTGACCGCTGACGGGGAGCCGTTGGGTTCGTTGTCGGCAGGTTGCGTCGAATCAGTTGTGATTCATACAGCGCTCGAGGTCATCACAACCGGGACGTCCGCGTGCGAGCTGTTCGGCTACTCCGACCCCGACGCACTCGAGGTCGGACTCCCGTGTGGGGGCGAGATCGAAGTGTTCATCGAGCGAATTGACCCCTCGGACAAACAGATGATCGATCGGTTGATCGCGGCCCGTGACCAGGATCGCCGGTTCGCCCTGGTGACGGTGCTCGACGACGAGCCGCGGCGTTTCGTGACGGGTGACCCGGAGGTGCCAGGAGGCAACCGGTCGACGTGCGCGTTTCACAACGGTGAGCTCAGCCTGCACGAGTCGGGATCGACCGGAATTGTCGAAGTATCGGGCGACGGTGCCCGCGCGTTCGTCCATACTTTCCTCCCTCCGCCGCGGATGGTCTTGGCCGGCGCGAACGATTTCGTCCGAGCATTGGGTGCATCTGCCACGCTGCTCGGGTACCGGGTGACCGTCGTCGACGCGAGGCCCGTCTTCGCGACGACCGAACGTTTCCCGAACGTGCACGAGGTAGTGAACGACTGGCCGCACCGATATCTGAAAGCCGAACACACTGCCGGCAGACTCGACGGTCGCACGGTGGTCTGTGTGATGACACACGACAGCAAGTTCGATGTCCCGATGTTGGTGGCCGCACTGGAGCTGGACGAGCTCGCCTTCGTGGGCGCGCTCGGTTCGCGGCGCACGCACTCCGAGCGGCTCGAAAGACTACGTGCTACGGGACTTTCCGAGCATGTGATCGCGCGTGTGAACTCACCCCTCGGACTCGATCTCGATGCGCGGTCCCCCGAGGAGACAGCCATCTCGATTCTGGCGCAGCTGATAGCTGACCGAAGCGGCGCATCGGGACAGCGGCTGCGCCAGTTGGACGGTCCCATACATCGACAGCACGGGGTTATCGGTGTCGACCGACGCCCGTCGACGAATGCGGTTGTCTAGCAGTAGAATTGCGTATTCGTCGGTAGGTGCCCGACCGCTGGTCGTCAGGACTCGTTCATTGCGGCGCGGACGATGCTCCACCCGGTGCCGCGTCATGAAAGCTGGAGTCGGTCGAAGAGTCCTCGGGATCATCGAGATACGACATGACGAATGCAAGCAACCCGGCTACTCCCGCGCTACCGAATACGTAAGGGCTCATCGAGGCAAAAGTCTGAGTAACGAATTCCCCTCTGCCGAGGATCAGTCCGACCGCCTGACAGAGGACGATCACCAGCCCCCCGACCAGAAAAACCACTGTGCTGAGGCGGAAGAGGGTCGAGACGACTGTGCGGAACATGTGGTGTCCTATCCATTCAGACGGGGAGAAGGCCGAGCGCGATCAGCACACCGATAGCGAGAATTGGAATGCAGTAGTACTTGAGCAGCGGCACAAATATTTTCGACGGATCGATTCTTGCGATTCCTGCCGCGATGTAGATCGGCGCGCCGGACGGTGGTGAAGCTCCCTCGGTGGACGCAAAGACCAGCACCGCGGCAGCTGCGATCGGTACAGGAACGCCCGCCCCGGCCAATGCTGCGACCGCCACCGGTCCGACGGTTGCTACGGTGGCCGACGCCGTCAAGGGGATTGCGATGACCACTATGATGATTCCGACCAGAATTGCCATCAGCCATTTCGGTGCGGCCAATGACTCGAGCATCGAGGTCAACTGCTCGGGAAGGCGCAATTGGCCAAGGACGGCGGACGCGGAGAACGCCGCGACGAGCGTCGTGCCGATGATTCCGAACTGGGGCGCGGATTCGCCGAGTATCTTCCACCAGCCTCTGCCGTCTCTGGGCAGGTGTCTACGTCCGAGAAAGAGGACGAGCAGAATCATCAGAACGGGGATCCAGGTGATGATGCTAATTGCTCTCGACATCACCAAGTCCGTGTATTGCCCCAGTGCGTTCGCGATCGGCCCCTGGGTGAGGAACAGGGGGACGAGCAGCGGAATCAGTAGAAGGCCCGAGGTCCACCCAGCGCGAAGACTGCGTCGGGCAGGAATTCGGTCCTCGACAGCGATCGGCTGCAGGCCGTTCCTGCGAATCAGATAGAAATTGAGTACAAGTCGGTAGACGAGACACCACACACCGGCGATGCCGAGAGGGACGATGATGTCGTCCGCGTCCATCATGCCACTGACTGTGGCAGATCCGACCAAGATGAACATGGTCGCACTGAATGGAAACGTCAAACCCATGCCTGCTGAACCGGCTACGACGGTGGCAGACAATTCTCCGCTGACGCCGGAACGCTTCATCCATGGAACAGTCACCGATCCCACGACCGCGGCCATTGATGCGCCGACATGGGCGACCGCACCGAAAATCGCCCCAGCCAGCGTCGTGGTGTAAATCGGCCCTCCCTTCATTCGCCCGAGGAATGAGTTCAGAATATCGATGAGCCGATCGAGCACCGGTGTTTTCGCCAGAATGAAACTCATGAAAATGAACGCCAGCGCAGCAAAAGTAATTTCGGCCTGAATCGCGTCGACGAAGCCGCTCGCCATGTACCGTGGCGCATCTCGGCCGGCGAACGCGCCGACTACGATGAAGCCGACGAGCATCGCCTCGCCGATGTTTCGTTTGAGTACTGCATTCCACGCTACGATGGCGCCGATGAATGCCACGAGCGCCCAGATAGCGATCACGACCGCGCCTCGGATTCCGTCGAAGTCGACTGCGACGATGTCTCGTACTTCAGTGAAAAACGCTCGTCCACAGCAGGACTGAGATTTTCCATTACGACCGTTGCGTCGTCGAGCGACTCCAAGTTCTTGATCAAGTCCACGACCTTGACGATAACGTCGTCTGAATGCTTGGTAACGGCGACTGCCGCACAATCGCTGAATTTTTCGGCCAGGTCACTCCAAGAGAGCGGCGCATCATCGTTCCCTGGTACCCCGGTGCCGGTCTTCTCGTATCGCCGACCGTCCTGAGTGACGATCTCGACTCGCCCCGGAGGTAACTCGAGAGTCCAGTCCAGAGATGCATCACTTATCGGCACTATTTTCTGAGCAACGGCCAGGACGGATTTGTCCTTCAAAGATTCGCTGCTGAAGTGCGAGATCTTTACGGTCCCATGAACTGCGCCGACTGCGACGAGAAATGGGAGGCTGAACTTTGCGTCGACCAACGTCGTTGGGGTTCGGCGTGCTTCGAGCGGACGGCACATGAGATCGTGGTAGTCGCCGACGAATACGCGAATCTCGATGAGATCGTCCGCAGTCAATTCATTTTCTTTCAGTAGTTCGATGGTCGCGTGAATGTGACTGTGAGCGGTACCGACAGCCGGCCACTTCTTGTAGAGAGTTCCGCTACCTCGGTAATCGCTTCCCAGGCCCTCGAGAATTTGCGCGCGATCGTATACGCCGCCGAAGTATGTTTTCAGGAAGCCATATTCGCCCTCGAACAGGGTGTCGACGCCCGTGGTGCCTTTCTCGGCCAATAGAACGGCTGTCACTGCGCCTCGGGCAGAAAAGCCAGCATACATACCACGAAGGTCGCTTCCGGTTCCAGCCACTACCTCCATGACACCGCTCGATTGCATGCTTGCTATGCCGAGTGCATGGGCAAGCTGACTGGCGGAAAGGCCGAGCACGCGGCCCGCTGCCGCGGTGGCGGCGAACACCCCCACCACTGTCGACAGGTTCCAGTCCTTACGCCAACCGACGTTGCACCGAAGCCGGGCGAACAGGTCTTGACCCGTCGCGACCGCCGCGATGAGGTCTTTGCCGGTTACCCCGCCCTTGCGCTCTGCGACGGCGAAAACGGCAGGGATGATCGAACTGGAAGCATGCTGGCCCCAGGGAGTCTGATCGTCGTAGTCGAGGCAGTGCGCCAAGGCACCATTGGCGAATGCTGCAGCAATTGCCGGCAGCTTGCCTCCGAAAGCCATGAGGGACGCCTCAGGGGTACCACCACCCTCTCGGACCAGGTCGATAGCTGCGCGTACCGCCGGCTCGACGCCACTGGCTGCGAGAATTACTCCGAGAGTGTCCAAGATGCTTTTTTTGGCGGCTTCTATCGCCTCCGGTGACAGTGACTCGAACGCACTGTTGGCCGCTGCGTACGCCAGGTGATGTACCAGATCGTCGGTTTCGGTCGGCATTTGAAAAACCCCTATCGCGATTATCTCGAATGACAGCGTCCGGTTCCGGATACGCGTTGTCGCCTGTGTCACAATTCGAGTCGATCTATTAAGGGGCTAAGCAGCCTCGAATGTCCAATACGTTTTACCAATAGAAGTTATCGGTAGCGCCAATGTTCAAGTGCCGGGCGAGGTCGCGTTCCGACAGTGCCCACAATGGTCTGCGCGATGCGTTGAAGCATTCTCGGTAGTGCTCAATTGGGTACTTCGCCGGCGTATTTCTGGGCTTCGTCCATCAGCACTCTCGCCGGGGGAGTCATGTGTGTCAGTCGGCATACGGCGGCGACGTGCAGGTATGACTCCGGGACGATGCGGCGAACTCGCACACCTGCCTTCTCGGCCGACGCCGCCCAGGCAGAGGGAGTGACTGCGTGGCCGAAGCCGCTGAGCACCATGGGAAGGATAGACGTCCGGTGTGCGACTTCGGCAGCGATAGTGGCGGGGATCCCGCTGGCGAGAATGTCGTCCACCAGCGATCGCATCAGCGACCCCTGCTGTGAAGCTATCAACCTCAGCCCTGACAGCTCCGACCGCTGAATCTCGGGCCGGTCAGGTAGATCCGCGTCGGGGCTCGACAGCAGCAACAGAGGCTGGCTCTTGAACGTCACCACCCGCAGGTCCGGTGCCTGAACGGCCTGAGGTGAGCCGAGAATGCCGATCTCGCTGACGCCGGTGCGAACCGCTCGGAGGACCTCTTCAGGTGTGAATGCGGCTTGGGCATTCACGGTTACTGCCGGAAACAGTCGACCGAACGCGGTGAGGATAGTGGTGAGGGGCTCTATTCCCGGTGACGGCATCGTAATCAGGTCGAGGCGTCCGCCCCGAAGTCCCTTCAAGCCATGGACAGCTGCTTCCGCGTCGTCCAGATCGCGCAACACCACTCGAGCCGGCCCCACCAAGGTTTCGCCGGCGTCGCTCAGTACGAGTCGCCGACCGATGCGATGGAACAGCGGCACTCCCAATTCGCGCTCCAGTCCAGCGATGGCCTGAGAAAGAGTGGGTTGGGCGATGAGTAACACCTCGGACGCGCGATTGATGCTTCCTTCATCGACGATAGCCAGGAAGTACTTGAGCTTTCGTGCATCCATTCGAACCTGCCTCCACGTTGTGCTGGTCGTGAGGTTCGATGCAGTCTAGCTGCGGTCGAACCTCTTCTATTGATTGATCCTATGAGCGGCATCGGAACTTGGTAATGGACGGGGGGTAGCTTGCGCAGTCTTAATTAGTGGGATCAAGCGTGATCTGTCTGACATCGGAGGTAGTAGTGGGCTCGCAGTCGACCACGTATCGGATCGCGTCGATCCCCGCCGACGGTGTCGGCGCAGAGGTGGTGGGCGCGGGCAGACGCGTATTGGATGCCGTGGCCGGACACTCCGGCGGTGCGTTCGCCTTTGAATGGGACGAGTTTCCCTGGGGTAGCGAATACTACGCGAAGACAGGCAAGATGATGGCCGACGACGGGCTCGAAATTCTGAGAACTTACGACGCCATCTACTTCGGTGCCGTGGGATGGGAGAACGTCCCGGACCACGTCAGTCTGTGGGGTCTGCGTCTGAACATCACACAAAACTTCGATCAGTGGGCAAATGTGCGACCGGTGAAGTTTCTGCCCGGAGTGCAATCCCCGTTACGCAAGGCCGACGACACAGAACTCGACTGGGTCGTCGTCAGAGAAAACAGTGAGGGCGAATACGCGGGCCTCGGTGGACGCAACCTCGGCGGACGCGGACCGGGCAACGAGGTGGCACTGCAGACGTCACTGTTTACCGACAAGGGCTGTGAGCGGATCATGCGCTTCGCGTTCGATCTGGCGCGCACTCGCACCGTTGCAAAAGTCTCCTCGGTTACCAAATCCAACGCCCAGCAGTACGGCATGGTGCTGTGGGACGAGGTCTTCCATCGGGTGGCAACGGACTATCCAGACGTTGCCACGGAGAGCGTTCTGGTCGATGCGATGAGCGCAAAATTCATCCTTCACCCAGAGGAACTGTCCGTCGTCGTCGCCTCGAACCTCAACGCCGACATCCTCTCCGACCTCGGATCTGCACTCGCCGGTAGCCTCGGCATCGCAGCGAGTGCCAACCTCAACCCCGAACGCCGCTATCCGAGCATGTTCGAACCCGTCCACGGATCGGCCCCCGATATCGCTGGCAAAGGCATCAGCAACCCCATCGGCGCGATCGCCAGCGCAGCCCTCATGCTCGATCACTTCGGACGCCACGCCGAGGCCAGGCAGGTCGAAGCCGCCATCGAAGCCACCACCGCGGGGGGAGTTCTCACCCGCGATATCGGCGGCACAGCAGACACCGAGGCCGTCACCGACGCCATCGTGAGCGCGCTGCGGGCCGCGCTCACCCCAGCGTGAACAGGTGCATCAGACCCCGGTCGGCTCGATATGACCTTGTCGAGCCGACCGGTTCCAATGAAAGTTTTATCCGAGCGTGGCGTAGTTCGCCCGAGGGGTACACCAGATGTGAAATCCTTGTACGCGAACCAGTTTCGGCTTATATATGTAGAGCGCACGTGTGAACCCGTCGGTTGATTCTCTGCCGATCGACGCGGTGTCGTAGATTCTTTCGAGAGGATGCAAGTGAGTACAGATCTCCAGAATTTCGCCCTGTTGGATGGTGCCCAGAACTTCTTGGCACGGGAGGTGCACCACCCTTTCGTCGACGGGCGCAGTGTGCCGGTTGATTCCGGGGAGACTTTGACGACCGTCAATCCGTCGACGGGCGAGATTCTCGCCCGGATAGGTGCAGGCGGTGAGTCCGACATCGACCGGGCGGTAGTCGCCGCCCGCCGCGCCTTCCACGGTCCGTGGAGCACCTGGTCTCCTTACGAACGTCAAGCTCTGCTGACGCGCGTCGCGCACATCATGGACGACCGTTTCGACGAGCTGATTCAGATCGAGGCGCTGGACATGGGTGCCCCGGTCACGAGGTTGCGTAACTCCAAGGCAGCCTTGATGAAGATGTTGTCGTTCTTTTCGACGCAAGCGGGAAACATCTCGGGTGAGACCTTGATGAATGGCATCCCTGGCGACATTGCCACAATGACGTTGAAAGCTCCGGTGGGTGTCATCGGAGGCATTATTCCGTGGAACGGTCCGCTGGGCGGTCAGTTCTGGATCGTCGGTGCGGTCTTGGCAAGTGGGTGTACCACCGTTCTGAAGCCCTCCGAGGATGCGTCGCTATCCGTTCTGAGGACAGCAGAAATACTGCACGAGGCGGGCGTTCCCGCCGGCGTCGTCAACGTGGTCACTGGCTTGGGCAAAGATGCAGGCAACGCGCTGGCCAGTCATCCTGACGTCGACCGAATTGCCTTCACCGGATCGACGCAGACCGGCCGCAGCATCATCAAAGCATCGACTGTGAACATCAAAGGCCTGCAGCTCGAACTCGGTGGGAAATCCGCCGACATCGTCTGTGCCGATGCAGATTTGGACAAAGCGGTACCGGGTGCCGCCATGGGTGTGTTCGCCAACTCCGGTCAGATCTGTTTCGCCGGAACGCGTGTGTTGGTTCAGCGGTCCATCGTCGATCAGTTCACCGAACGACTCCTGCAGTACATGGACGAGATCCGAGTCGGACACAGCCTCGACGACGCGGCCACCCTGGGCCCGATCATCTCGCAGCCTCAGTTGGACAAGGTCATGGCCTACACCGACATCGGTCGTGAGGAAGGAGCAGAACTGCTCCGTGGCGGCGAGCGATTGGGCGGCGATCTCGGCAGCGGCTACTTCATGGCACCGACCGTGTTCGGCGGTGTGTCGAACAGTATGCGTATCGCTCGCGAGGAGATCTTTGGACCGGTGCTCTCCATTCTACCGTTCGACGACGTGGACGAGGCCATTCGTATTGCCAACGACAGCGACTACGGGCTCGGCGGTGCAGTGTGGTCGCAAGGTCTGTCGACTGCCATGAAAGTGGTTCGTGGGGTGCACACCGGCACGATGTGGGTGAACTGTTACGGCTACATCGATCCCATGGTCGGTTTCGGCGGCACCAAGTTGAGCGGATACGGAGCCAAAGGCAACGCCGCCCATATGGACAACTACCTCTACACCAAGTGCGTCTACATGGAGCTATGACGACTCGCTGACCGCCCAAGCGGGCCCCTTCCGTCGATTCTGTTGCGTCACTGCGCAATCAACGGAGGGGGCCCGATTTTTGTACTCAACTCCGTGACGTCGCCGCTCGACGGTACGCGAGCAACCCCGCAAGTACGACTGCAGCGCAGACCATGATGAACACACCTGTACGGTGCAGGCCCGCGTCGTCGACAACCGGACCTGCAGTGATCTGGAGTACGACCACCGCAAGATTTGCTCCGACGAAGGCGATGGTGCGGTACATCCCGATAGCGGTGCCGACGTCGTCGACCGAGGTCGTGGCATTGATGAGGCTCTGATTTCCGATGTTGTGAAAGCCGTTGGGAATTCCGAGTACGGCGGCGACCAGAAGAAGCACGTACATCGGGGCGGTGCTGGACTCGACGGTGGCGATCAGAGTGCCGCCGACGAGCATCATCACCGTGCCGGCGAGAAGGGTGCGTCGCGCGCCGAACCGGCCGTATACGCGGGCTCCGAGGACCGTGGACAGGACGGTGACTCCGGCGACCGGCAGCATGGTCAGGCCGGTCTCGATGGGTGTCATTCCCCGAGACGCCTGCAGCCACTGTGGGATTCCGAAAAACACACAATAGAAGCACGTGTAGGTGATCAGCGCACCGCCCAGGGTCGCGGCCAGCGCACGGTTATGGGCGAGAGCGCGTACGTCGAAGAATGGTTGGTTCGTGCGACGCTCCCACACGACGAACAGCACGAACGCGACAGAGGAGACAGGGAGTATCCACCATCGGGCTGTGTGTGCGATCGACGCCAGGAACACCATCAACGACGCCACTGTGGTAACGAAGAACGCGATCCCTATTCCGTCCATGGCTCCGAGTGCCTCTCGCAGGGAGACCGTCGACCGACCCTCGTCTCCGACGTCGACCGATAACACTGCGATCGCGCTGATGGCCACGACGGGAAGGTTCACCCAGAGGATCGACTGCCAGCCGAACGTTCCGACCAGAAGCCCGCCGACTGTCGGGCCCAAAGCGGCAACGGACTGCCCGCACATCACGATGGTGGTGAGCGCAGTGCGGGTTTGCTGCCCGTGCAGTTCTCCGTACGCCCGGACCATGGTCATCGCGTTGGGCATATGCGCCGAGATCCCGACTCCTAGAACTACATACGACGCGATCAACGTTCCGATGTTCGGTGCGAAGGCACCACAGACGGAACCCGACGCCACGAAAGCCAAACCTGCCAAAAACACGCGACGTGCGCCGAGCATCGATCCCAAGCGACCCGCCATCGGCGCGCAGACGGCCGTTGTGATGTACATAGCCGAGATGACCCACGAGACATTGGCGCTCGGGCCGAACTGGGCAGCAATTCCAACGATGGCCACAGCGATCATGGACGAGTTGAGCGGTTGAAGCACGGTTCCGGTGGCTGCTGCTCCTCGCACGCTGAAGGGGACCGATGTTCGCGCCAGCCCTGTTTCGGTACTCCGCGTCATTTACGCACCGCCCGGTCCTCGACGCTGTCGCTGACGACAGGTGCGCTCGACAGACGGCGCAGCAGGGCTCCGGCGGCAAAGAGCACGTCGCGTTCCACAGCACTGCAATGCGTGTCGAGTGCGTTTGCCAGCCACTCGTCGCGCTTGCGACGATCGGCTCCGAGCTTGGCCTTGCCCTCGTGGGTGATCGAAATGATTTGCGCGCGACCGTCATCAGGGTCTTGAATGCGGGTCACCAGTCCGCGCTCTTCCAGTAGTGTGACCGTCCTGGCCACGGTCTGCGGTGTCACCCGCTCCACTTTGGCCAGTTCACGGGCGCTCATTGCACCGATGCGGTCGAGGTTCCCAAGGGTCTGAAGCTGGGTGGGTGTCAGTAGATGGCCGGCGACGTTCGCTCGAATAGCTCGGTTGAACAGCACGATGTCTTCTCGAAGTGCATCGACCCGATCGTCCACGCGATCCTCCTCATTAATAGCCAGCAATGCTTACGAATATACGCCTTTTAGTACGTTTTGGGGGGTACACTGGCGGATAAGTAGGCAGCATCACTGGCTAATCGGTCGTCGACCGGGCAGCCGTGCGGCGTTACACGCCATGACGGGCCGGAGCACTAGGATGAGCGGTACGCGGCGAACGACGGAAGAAACGGGTCGGACTCGAACGATGGCACAGTCTCATGCATCGAATGACGTCGATGACGTGGCGGAAAGCCCGGACACGGCTGGCAGTCTGGAAAAGATGCTTCACATCCTGCAATTGTTCAGTGAAGCTCAGCCGATGTGGTCCACTGCCGCGATTCTCGAGTACCTCGATACTTCTCGTTCGACGGGGTATCGGTACATCAAGACGCTGAACGATGCCGGGTTGATCGCCGCTGTGCGTAACGGGCAGTACACTCTCGGCCCCCGAATCATCGAGATGGATCGCCAGATTCGTGAGACCGATCCTCTTCTGCTGGCCAGTCGTGGTGTGCTGGAGGACTTGGTGGACAACATCGGCCACTCGGCGTTGTTGTGCCGACCGTTTGGTGACTCGGTCCTCTGTGTCGGTGAGTACCGAGCTCCGCTCAGTCCGGCCAATCGTTTTTCTCGCGGTGAACGGCGTCCGTTGTTTCAAGGAGCGGTGTCGAAAATAATACTGGCCTACCTTCCGCACCACCGCCTGAAGGCGTTGTACCCGCGTCAACGCGAGCAAATTCAGCAGGCGGGTCTGGGTGACTCGTGGACCGCCTTCCGTGCGACTTTGGGTGCATTCAAGAAAGACGGCTTCGTTGTCACAGTGGGGGAGTTCAACCCTGGGGTCTGCGGCGTCGCGGCACCGGTTCTCACTGGCCAGAAAACCGCGCTTGGAAGTGTGGGGGTGGCGTGGGATGTGAACGAGCGGCGCGATGTCGACGTGCGGCGGGCAGTGGCGGCTGTGAAGCTTGCAGCGTCGAAGATTTCGGACGGGGTAGCCGACATACAACGTCGAGCCGACGCCGCAGACGGGGCGGGGCCGGTCCCGACCTCCCTGTGATCGAAGCGTCCGAGTACGCAACGCAAATCGCCGCCAGACGATGTGCTCTCACACGGTCTGACGGCAATTTGTCGATACTGGAAGGTCGATCAGATTCCGACGGTCTGGCCTCCGTCGATCACCATTGCATGACCGGTCGCGAAGCTCCCGAGGTCTGACGACAGCCACAGAACCGCAGACGCGATCTCGGCGGCGGTTCCCATCCGTCCCACGGGTTCCTGGCCGATCACACGAGCCCTGCCTTCGGGAGTGCCGCCCGAGAACCTGTCCATCATGGGCGTCTCGATGATGCCAGGACAGATGGCATTGACCCGAATGCCCTGGTCAGCGTAATCGAGTGCCGCGGACTTGGTCAGTCCGATCAATCCGTGCTTGGCTGCGACGTATGCGGCCTGTCCTCGAATTCCGATGACACCTGCTCCCGAAGACGTGTTGACGATGGATCCACCACCGTTTTCGAGCATCGCGGGAATCTGGTACTTCATGCAGAGAAAAGCGCTTCGCAGATCGATGTCGATCAGCCGAGTCCACTCGTCTTCCTCGATGTCGACCAGCGGTGCGGCCGGCTGTTCGATGCCTGCGTTGTTGAATGCGACGTCGAGTCGTCCGAATTCCGCGACGGTCCGCTCGATGGCGCTACGAATGTCCGCCGAGGACGACACGTCGCAGCGCACGGCTACCGTTCGACCGCCGTGTTCGGCTGCAAGCCTGGCGGTTTCGCCATTTCCGGCGGTATCGATGTCGGCCAGAACCACGTCCGCACCCTCGCTCGCAAAGGCCAAGGCGGTTGCGCGGCCGATTCCGCTGCCGGCTCCCGTCACGAATACAGCTTTTCCGGCAAATCTGCGTTCAGTCATTTTCGGGCAATCGCCTTCTGTTGGGTGAGTGAGAAAGGTTTGCTGTGCGTCAGGCTACGAACTTGCTGCGGATGCGGTGCCGCGGGCTCGCATCTCGACTTCCACTTCTTCGAGGGTGCGCCCCTTGGTCTCGGGAATGAACCGAAACGCAAACAGTGCGGCGAGCACGTTCAGTACCATGAATCCGCCGAACACCACCACGGACCCGAACCGCTCCGCGAGGATTGGGAAGAGGAACGAAATGAGCGAGTTCGCAATCCAGAGCCCGCCCAAAGAGGCGCCCATGGCAAATCCGCGGATTGGTAGGGGGAACAGTTCGGACAGCACCAGGAAGCCTGTCGTTCCGAGGAAGGTCACCATGAAGCCGGTGACCGACAGCATGAACAGCAGGATCAGGTAGGAACGCACGGTGGTTTCGGGCAACATGTACGTAATCAAAAGACCGAAGTGCGACACCGCGACACCGACGAAGCCGAACAGCATCATCTTGCGCCGTCCCATAATGCCGAGAATCCACATTCCGATGATCGTGAAGAGGATCATCGCAATTCCCACTGTGACGGACGCGAGCAGAGCGGCGGATCTGGTCAGGCCGGACGTTTCGAGAACCGTCGGTGCGTAATACATCACGACGTTGATCCCTGTGGTCTGCTGAGCAACCGCCAGAACGATGCCGACCATGATCAAGCGTTTCATCCAGGGTTCGTTGCGAAGCACGGCCATGACCGACACTTTGCCCTGGACTTGGTCGTCTTCCACGATCGAGGAAATCTGCTTGTACTCGGCTTCGACCCGGTCTGCCATATGGGCGCGTCGGAGCACGTTCTTGGCTTCGTCCCATCTCTGCTTGCTCGCATACCAACGAGGGGTGTCGGGTAGCGCGAGCATGCCGAAGAACAAGGCGACGGCAGGAATCGCGGCAATGCCGATCATGTAGCGCCACACCACTGAGCTGTCGACCAGGTTGGCCAGCAACGCGTTGAGTACGAAGGCCAAGAACAGCCCGACGGTGATCATCAACTGATTCATCGTGACAATGCGGCCTCGCTGCGACGCAGGTGCCATTTCGGCGAGATAAAGCGGAACGACGACGGATGCGACTCCGACGGCGTAGCCCAAGGCAATTCGTCCTGCGACCAGAATTGCGACCGTCGGAGCGAGAGCGCAGACGATGGTGCTGACGATGAAGATGAAGCCAGCGATGACCAATGACTTTCTGCGTCCCAAGCGGTCTGCGATCGGACCGCCCAAGAGTGCACCTGCTGTCGCGCCGGGAAACAGCAGCGAGGTGACCACCAACCCTTCGCTGACGGCGGTGAGGTTGAAGTCGTCACGTAGATATACGAGTGCACCCGCGATGACGCCAGTGTCGAGACCGAACAGCAACCCGCCGATACTGGCGATCAGCGTCAGCCGGAACAGAAACGTTCTGGGGTCTTCACGACTACCTTGATCGGTCGCGACCCGCGTGGAGTCCAACTTGTCGGACACAGAAATTCTCCTTCGTGATGAACGGCCTGTGCCGCGGAAGTTCGCATGTATCGGTCGATGCCCGGTCTTGCGGTCGGTCTTCGGCAACAGTGTGGGTGCAGCCGTGGTTGTCACGGCAGCGGCAAGTCCTACGGTGAAACGCGGGGCGCGAGCCCAGGGGCGGGCGGTAGTGGCCGCGCTGCTTGAGTGACACGCGTCGGTGGAGTGTTGACACTTGCTGCGATTACGCAAAGTGACGGCACTCACATCGTTGAAGATATCCTGCCATGTGGGAAATAGTCAACAGTTTGATTCGATCTGTTCAGCACTGTCGCCACGCGGAAGGTGAAGAAGCAAGATCTTGGGTGCCGAGTATCGACCCTGGATTCGATTGCTTCGGTCACGTTGACGGACAAAAGATTCCGGCCCCGCTCAGCGGAACCGGAATCTCGAGTCGGTTGAAGCTCGAGTCGGTTAGAGCTCGAGTCGGTATGAGTCAGCGAGTCGCGGCGATGTGCACAGCGGAGACCACGCAGAATTCGTCGGTCCGATTTCGCCACGCATGCTTGGTTCCACGTTGAATGATGGTGTCGCCCGGCCGCATGACTGTCTCGCCGGTGTCGAGGATGACGCACGCCTCACCCGAGATGACGGTGACGATGTCGATGGTGTCCGTCGTATGCATGCCTGGAGGATCCGACGAGTCGACCGCGTCGCCTGCGCCGGATTCCGACAGGATTCGCGCGTAGCCGCCTTCGTAATCCCACTCGTTGTCGGGGGCGAAAGCGGTGATGACGTAGTTGTAGCCCGCCGGCGGGGGCGGAATTATGGCGGCACTCGGAGGGCCGTTCGGAGCCGTGACCGGAGTCGGAACTTCGGTTCCCTGCCACAGGTGATTCCGGGTGTAGCCGTCGGCCACAAGGCGGTCTGTCGTTGGACCGTCACTCGTGATAGCTGATCGGCCTTTGTCGTCGAGGCCGGTGACGATGAGGCGAGACTGAAACTCGCGGTGTTCTCCGGTCATCAGTGAACCTTCCGTCCGCTGTCGAGTGTCGCCGATTCGCGCAGCAGTGCTTCGTCTACAGGTGCATTGTCAACGTAGATTTTCTGATCCACGAACTTTCCGTCGACGATGGTGATCTTCGAGGCGGCTTTGATTTCGACGACCTCGCCGCCGCGCAACGTCCAACGGCCGAGAGACTCGAAGAAGACGACACCGTTGTCTTCTTCCCAGACGTCGACGAGATCGTGTGCGAGTGATTCAACCCTGTCCAGCGCGGTGCTGAAGGCCGAGATGACCTTCTCGCGCCCGACGATCTCTGGGCTGTTGCCGAACGTCAGAGTCATGTTTTCTGCGTAGTACGTTGAGAATTGTCGAGGATCGTTGTTCTGCATGGCCGTGTAGTACTCGGTGAGCAGAGTGATCGTGTCGGGCGTTGCGCGCATAGGTGCGATCTCCGTAATTGACAGTGGTGGGTGTGGGTCGACGGTTCACGCCGAGTCGCGATAGAGGCCCGCAGCACGTGCTCGTTGAATGACCAGTTCGATCACGAAAGACAACGTCGGTGTCGGGACGTCAGCCAGTGCGGCCAGCTCGAGAGGGACTCGAAACAGAGCGTCGATCTCCATCGGCCGGCCGGCCTGTAGATCCTGAACGACGCTCTGCAGATGAGTCGATGCCGATTGCTTACGTAGAACGTCTCCGGGATCGGCCGGTTCGCATCCCAGCGCTCGTGCGATGGCACCGTTTTCTGTCACCATCGTCAACGCGGTCGCTGCCACAGGTGGTTTGTCGAGAACGTCCTTCATGACGGAGCTGCTCAGCACGCCCAGCGCGCCACCGATTAGGTTCATCGACAGTTTTGCCCAGACGGCGTCGCGGATCGTCGAGGTGGTTGTTGCTTCGAGCCCGCTCGAGTCGAAGAGCGACGCAACGGCCTCCAAGCGACTGTCGACTCGACCGTCAGGCCTGCCGAGTATCAGCCTGTTGCGTGGATTTACGGCGGCGATTTCGCCTGGTGCGACGACGGTTCCCGCGGTGTACGCAACGGCACCCACCGACCGGTCGGGACCGATGAGCGAGAACAGGGAGAGATTGGGATCGAGTCGTCGTAAATCGGTACCGTCCAGAGGTCCACCGTGGGAGTGGAAGTACCACCATGGAATTCCGTTCGAGACGAACACGACGAGGCTGTCGTCGTGCAGCAGCGACGCGATGTCCGCGGCGATGGACGGCAGCGTGGGGGCCTTGACCGTGACGAAGACGATGTCCTGTGGCTCGAGATCGCCCGGTCTATCGGTGGCGGACGGGTGTGAGTGCAACTCCCCATCGTGGGTTCGCACCCGGAGGCCGCGTTCGCGTACCGCTGCGAGATGTGGGCCGCGCGCGATGACCGAGACCTCAGGTCCGCTCCCGCCTGCAGCAAGGCGGCCTGCGAGGTGTCCGCCGACGGCTCCGGCTCCGTAAATACATACTTTCGTGGGCATGTGACTGCTTTCCCGCGTCAGGAGAACTGCTGACGCTTCTGTGCGGCGGCACCGGCAAGGAACGAAATGTCGTTGCCGGTCGAGACGTAGCCGGCACCCATGTCCAGGTACTGACGGATCAAGTCCGGACGACCGCCCATTCCGCCGATTCCCACAGTCTTTCCACCGGCCTTGCATGCTGCGATGACTCGCAGGTACGCCTCGTGAATTTTCGGATGATCCACCTGCCCGGCGACACCCAGTTCGACGCTCAGATCGTTGGCTCCCACAAGCACCACGTCGACGCCGTCGACCGCCGCGATGTCCTCGGCTGCGTCCAGACCGGCCTGAGATTCGATCATGACGATGACCATCGACGCTTGGTCCAGCTCGCGTACGACTTGCTCGGCCGGCAGTGTTCGATAATGCAATTGGGGGGCAGCCCCGGCAAGGGAGCGCTCGCCGAGCGGGGCATGCTTGACCGCTCGAACAGCGGCCCGCGCCTCGTCGGCGGACGCAACACCCGGAACGACGATTCCCATTGCGCCAGAGTCCATCACGCGTGCTATGAGCGCCGGATCGAGGTCAGGAACGCGAACCAAAGGCGTGACACCCAGATGATTGCAGGCCATACATATCTGGCCTGCGTCCTGCAGTGAGAAGCTGCTGTGTTCGAGGTCGATGTAGACAGTGTCGAATCCCGCAGTATGCGCGATCGAGGCGATGTCGATCGTCCGTACGAGGCGGACCGTCATCGAGTAAACGGGTTCGCCTCGGGAAAGCTTCTCTTTCGCGAAATTGTGAAGTAAAACTGGGGTTTCGTCGCTCATGTGCTGTGGTCTCCTGTGTGATCTGGGTGTGTTCAGCCGAACAGGGCAGGCAAGTCGCTCGCCTCGTCCTCGAACCCGTAGACGGACTTGACTTCCAAATATTCTTCGAGGCCGAGCTTGCCCATCGAGCGGCCGATTCCGGATTGCTTGTAGCCACCCATCGGTGTGTGGGAGTCCGTTGCTGCGCCGTTCACGCTGATGCGCCCGGCGCGAATTCGGTTCGCCACTTTTCTGGCGTTCGCGAGGTCGCCGCCGAACACGTAGCCGCCGAGGCCGTACGGGGAGTCATTCGCGATGTTCACTGCTTCGTCTTCGTCGCGGTACGAAAGAACGGCCAGAACAGGTCCGAATACCTCCTCGCGGGCGATCGTCATCTTCGGTGTGACTCCGGTGAACACTGTTGGCTGCACGAAGTACCCGCGGTCGAGGCCCTTCGGCCGATCAGCGCCACCCGTTTCGAGAACCGCACCCTCGTCGATGGCGTTCCGAATCAGATTCTGGATCGATGTGAGCTGGCCGGCGCTGACGACAGGTCCCATCGTGGTCGAACTCTCCAGTGGATCGCCGATTCGGAATCGCCGCGCCTCATCGAGAAGGAAGGGGACCACCTTTTCGATTTGACTCTCGTGCACCAGCATTCGGCTGGGCGCGTGGCAGGATTGGCCGGTGTTGAGGAAGCACCTCTGAATGTTCCATCGCGCGGCCTTCTCGAGGTCAGCATCCGGAAGGACGATGTTCGCAGACTTGCCACCCAGTTCGAGGCATACCCGCTTGACGGTGCTCGTTGCCGCGGCTGCTCCCACGAGCTTGCCGGCACCGGTGGATCCGGTGAACGAGATCATGTCGACGTCGGGGTGATGGGACAACCGGTCACCCACCTCGCGACCGGTGCCACTCACCAGGTTGAATACTCCCGCTGGAACACCGGCCTCGTGGAGTACCTCGGCCAAGAGCACGCCGCTGGCAGCGGATTCGACGCTCGGTTTGGCGACTACGGTGCACCCGGCCGCCAAGGCGTAGATGAGTTTGATGGCTCCCGTTTGAACTGGCCAGTTCCACGGTGAGACCAACCCGCACACGCCGATCGGTTCGCGACGAACAATAGCTCCGCCGACCCTCGACTCGAACGGATAGTCGCGTAGGAGGTCGCGGGCAACCCTCATGTGATCGGCCGGTCCGGTGACCTGTGCACGGTTCGCGACCGGAATGCCCACCTCTCGCGCGATGAGCTCGGAGAAGTCGTCCAGACGTGACTCGTAGACGTCGATGATCCGATCCAACAGCGCGATTCGACTCTCGACGGAGCTTTCCGAGAAGGTTTCGAACGCACGGCGCGCGGCTGCAACCGCGAGATCTACGTCTGCGACGCCACCAAGGGCAACGGTGGCGAATGCTTCTTCGCGGGTGGGGTCGATCAGTTCGATCGTTTTGGGTGCGATGGGCTCGACCCATCGACCGTCGATATACAGGTGCGGGTACTGCCTCATGGATCGAGCCTTCCTCGGGTGTTTGTCAGGTCGGTTGGACTAGCTGCTGTGTGTGTAGCCCCCGTCGCACGCGATCGTCTGCCCTGTGACGAACGCGGACGCAGGAGTTGCCAGAAACAACATGATGCCGACGAGATCGGTGGGCACCATTCCGCGTGGAATGCATTGGAGCGACTGGGCGCGCTGGCGCACCTCGGCGGTGGGGTTGATGACTCGTTCGACCTCGGTGGCAACCGACCCCGGCCGAATGCAGTTGACGGTAATCCCGTGCGGGCCGAGCTCGCGCGCCAGCGAATTGGTCATACCGATCAGCGCGGACTTGGAGGTCACGTAGTGCAGATAGTTCACCGTGCCGCGGGTCACCGCGTCGGAGGAGATGTTGACGATACGACCGAAGCCCGCCTTGCGCATGTGGGCCGCTACTGCCCGGACGCACAGATATGTCCCGGTGATGTTGACCCGCAACACGTGTTCCCACTGTTCGACGGGGATTTCGTCGAAGGGCCCCTTCTCGATGGTTGCGAACACGGATGCGTTGTTGATGAGCACGTCGACACGGCCCCACTTGGAGACGACGGTATCGACCATGGCACCCACAGCTTGCTCGTCGGCGACATCTACCTTCACCGCCAAAGCGACGCCGCCTGCATTCTCGATCTCGCCGACAACTGCTTTTGCCCTGCCTTCGTCGAGATCGGCAACAACGGCGAGAGCCCCGGCTGCAGCGAACTGTCTTGCGACCTCACGGCCGATGCCTTGTCCAGCACCGGTCACGATCACCACGCGATCGTTGACGCTGAAGTCGCGCGCCGAAGCGGGGACTCCCGAATCCTGGGGGGCGTGTGTGAGCGCTGTGGTCATGTCGGTCCTTGTCGAAGTCTCGTTGTGTGGTGTCTGGGTCTTCAGCGAAATTGTGATCCGCATCTACTTAGTGGTGGACAATATCCCGAACTATGGGATATTGTCAATGAAGTTCGGAACGAACGCACAAGCAGCTAAGGAGCAGAACATGCGAGTGAGCAGGGCATCGGAGACCGGCGAGGAAGCCGTCGGCACAATGCGCGAGGGAAAGCTCGAACAGAAGCACCTTCTGTTCGGTGTGGACGGCTCGCCCAACAACTACGATCTGAACACCGGCTACACCGGTAGCGGTGGTTGGAGGACTCCGCGTCACCGACACGACTTCGATCAGATCCGCTACGTCGTCGAGGGCCGTCTGCCGTACTCGGAGACCGACTACCTGGAGCAGGGTTGGGTCGGCTACTTCCCCGAGAGCGTTCATTACGGACCCCAGGAACGTGAGGAAGGCTTGCGCACACTGGTTCTGCAGGCCGGTGGAGCCAGCGGCAACGGCTATCTCTCTGTAGCGCAGCGTGAAGCGACCAATGCCGAGTTGAACAAGAAGGGTGTGTTCAAGAAGGGTCTTTACCACTACACCGACGAAAACGGGGTAGAGCAGACCTTGGACGGTTCACAGGCGATCTTCGAGCACGCTACAGGCCGCAAACTGGAGTTTGCGACTCCGCGCTACACCGACGTGATAGCCATGAATCCAGAGGCATACGACTGGATCCAGCAGGGTGAATCGGGAGTGTGGGACAAGTGGCTCGGCAACTTCACCGAGCGCAACCTCCGCCTCGGGTTCGTCCGCCTCGACGCGGGTGCGACCTACGGGGCGGGACAGTTTTCGTCGATCGAGATTCTGTTCCAGCTCAACGGTAACGTGCTGGTCGGTGGCGAGAAGTACGGTGCCGAAACGGGTTACGAGTTCCTGGCCAACGAGGGGCCCGTGGCCATCGAAGCCGTCGAACCCACAGAGTTCTTTCGCGCTGTGCTGCACACGTTCTGAGCCTGCTACTGAACGATGGCGTGCCCTTGCCTTGACGTACGCCTACACGCGCCGCGTGCGCAAGAGTTGGACGATCGGCGACTGGTCGACATCCCGTCACCGGAAAGTAGGCTGAGAAAATCATGACTACCGATCTCAGCGACAGCCGTTCGTCTCAACGAGCAAGGGCGACCATCGCCGCAGTCCCTACCGGCGTATTCATCGGTGGGGAGTGGGCAGAAGCAGCATCCGGTGAACGTTTCGAGGTCATCGACCCAGCAAGTGGGCACGTTATCGCGACGGTCGCGGACGGAGGACCTGAGGACGCGCAGCGCGCCATCGAAACAGCCGGCCGCGTCCAGAAAGACTGGGCGAAGACCTCGCCCCGCGAGCGAAGCGAGCTCCTGCGCCGGGCGTATGAACTGATGCTGCTCGAGCAGGAGGATCTCGCACTCATCATCACCAGCGAGATGGGCAAACCCATTGGGCAGGCGAGGGACGAGGTCGCCTACGCTGCCGAATTCTTCCGATGGTTCTCCGAGGAAGCAGTTCGCGTCGCCGGTGACGTCACGACAACGGGTGACGGAAAGAATCGCATCATCGTCTCTCGTGAACCGGTTGGACCATGTGTTCTCATCACTCCGTGGAACTTTCCGCTCGCGATGGGTACGCGAAAGATCGGGCCGGCCATCGCGGCAGGATGCACTGTGGTCTTCAAACCCGCGAATCTCGCACCGCTCGCTTCCCTCGCACTCGTGGACATCCTTGTTCGGGTCGGCCTACCCGAAGGTGTCGTCAACGTCGTGTGTACGACCGATGCATCGGCTGTCGTGTCGCCGTGGATGGCTAGTGGAATTGCCCGCAAGATCAGCTTTACCGGCTCGACGGCTGTCGGTGTCCTGCTTCTCGAGCAGGCGTCTCGCCATGTCATGCGGTCGTCGATGGAGCTCGGCGGTAACGCTCCGTTGATCGTGTTCGAGGATGCGAATCTCGATCGAGCCGTCGAAGGCGCGTTCGCGGCCAAGATGCGGAACATGGGAGAGGCGTGCACGGCGGCCAATCGCATTCTGGTGCAACGGTCGGTCGCAGATGAGTTTGCCAGACGGCTCGCAGAGCGGTTGGGCGCGCTCTCGCTCGGTGACGGAGTCGACGAAGCTACGGAAGTCGGCCCTCTCGTCGATACGAAAGCTCTGACGAAGGTCGAAGATCTCGTCGGTGATGCCCTCCGCAGGGGAGCGAAGGTGATCTGCGGCGGTGCGAGGCCGGACCGTCCTGGATACTTTTATCTACCAACGGTTCTCGTCGACGTCCCGGCCGACGCTGACCTCATGTTCGAGGAGATTTTCGGGCCCGTGGCCGCCATAGTGCCATTCGACTCGGAGGACGAGGCTGTGCGTCTCGCCAACGACACCCCTTGGGGTCTTGCCGCGTATCTGTTCACCCAGGATGTCGATAGAAGCTTTCGCGTCGGGGATGCCCTCGAAGTCGGAATGGTTGGTCTCAACACCGGCATCGTGTCCAACCCTGCCGCGCCGTTCGGCGGTGTCAAGGCCTCTGGATTGGGGCGCGAGGGTGGACGGGTGGGGATCGACGAGTTTCTCGAGTACAAATACATGGCGATACCGCGTACCTGACCGGCACCGGATTACATCCGGTGCCCAGTCGTTTCAATGCCGACGCCACTGGAAACGACGCTGACGACCGCCGGCGCAAGCACATTACGCGCGTGCGCCGGCGGTCGGCGTCATAGTCGAGTGAGAACTCAGACCAGGGTGGCGGTATCGATGACGAAGCGGTAGCGGACGTCGGATGCCAGGACCCGCTCCCAGGCGTCGTTGATCTTGTCGGCGGAGATGACTTCGATCTCGGCTCCGAGGTGGTGTTCGGCGCAGAAGTCGAGCATTTCCTGGGTTTCGGCGATCGATCCGATGGCCGATCCTGCGAACGTTCTGCGGTGGGGGATCAGCGAGAAGACCTGTATCGGAAGCGGTTCCGCGGGGGCACCGACGTTGACCATGGCACCGTCTACTGCGAGTAGTGACAGGTGTGCGTTCAGGTCGATCGAGGCGCTGACGGTGTTGATGATCAGGTCGAATGTGGATGCGAGCGTCTCGAAGGTGTCGGGGTCGCTGGTTGCGTAGTAGTGGTCGGCGCCCAGTCGGAGTCCGTCTTCTTGCTTTTTCAGTGATTGCGACAGCACCGTTACTTCGGCACCCATGGCGTGGGCGATCTTGACGGCCATGTGCCCGAGTCCGCCCATGCCGACGACGGCGACCTTCTTGCCGGGTCCGGCACCCCAGTGGCGCAGGGGTGAGTAGGTGGTGATGCCGGCGCACAGCAGGGGTGCGGCGGCGTCGAGTTCGATGCCCTCGGGGATCTTGACGACGAAGTGTTCGGTGACGACGACTTGCTGGGAGTAGCCGCCCTGGGTGGTGGTGCCGTCGCGGTCGGTGCTGCCGTAGGTCTGGATGTTGCCGACGAGGCAGTACTGTTCGAGTCCTTTGACGCACTGGGCGCATTCGCCGCAGGAGTTGACCATGCAGCCGACGCCGACGCGATCGCCGACGGCGTGCGTGGTGACCTCGGATCCGACCTCGGCAACGATGCCGGCGATTTCGTGTCCGACGACCTGGGGGTAGTTGATCGGTCCCCATTCGCCGCGTGCGGTGTGGATGTCGGAGTGGCAGATGCCGGCAAATTTGATGTCGATGCGAACGTCGTGCGGCCCGAGGTCGCGGCGTTCGATGGTGGCGGGGGACAGGGGCTGGTCGGCTGCGGTGGCGGCGTAAGCCTTCACTGAAGTTGTCATGTTTCGATGGAACACCGCGGACGGCAATCGAACCAGTCTCTGAGAAAAGGTGTACTGGCAAGGTACCTTTGTCGGCGCTCGACCGCCGGTCCGAAGCTCAATCCAGAGGGGCCACGAAGACGCGGAATTCCTTGCGCTCGGTGTGGATTCCCCACAGCGACTGGGCGAGGGCATCCGGCTCGTGCGATGGCTCACCTGCGCCGATTCCCCGCGGGATGATCAGCTGGCCGACGTGCAGACCCTCGGGTGCAAGGGCATCGTGAAGCAGTCGAGCATAAGCACTTTCCCCGGCAAACGCGATCGAGGTGCCCGCGACGGAGGGTCCGGGCCGAACAGCGCTCGACCCGTTCACGAAGAGGACGGTGCCACGCCCGAGCGCGCGCATTCCGGGCAGCACGTGCGTCACAGCCGTGACAGGTCCGTAGATGGAGAACTCGACTGGACCGGCAAGATCATCGGCGGTGGTCTCCAGTACAGGCTTCATGAATTCCTTCGCGGGCACGGGGCTGTATTGCAGTACCTCGATCGGGCCCAGTCGTTCGGCCGCTGAATCCAGTGCTGCTGTCAGCGATTTCGCGTCCCGTACATCGGCGGCAAAACCCTGGGCGGTAATTCCTTCGTCGACAAGCCGTCCGGCGATGCGGTCGACGTTGTCCTGGTTCCTGGAAATGAGCGCTACTGCGAGTCCTTCACGCCCGAAACGTCGAGCCACAGCGGAGCCGAGACCTTCACCCGCGCCGATGATTGCGATCGTGGTCATTTCTTCTATCTCCTCGTGTTGGGGCGCTCACCGATTTCCGTCCTTTCCACAGTGGCGTGAAATCGCCCGAGTGGCAAGTTCGGCGCTGGCGGCGACCAGGTCTTTTCCGCCGTGAGCGGTTCCCTGTCAGTACACCCCACAGCAGGGACTCCCGCGGTCGCCGCTCGCTCTGTTTACTCGAGCGCATGCCCCTACGACAATCGCCTTTCATCGCCGCCGATGACCGCGCCTGACGATCGAACGCCGCAACCGTTCGCGTTCGCCACCGCAACAGCGGCGCTCGTTGCGGTGTTCGCTGCGTCCGGGGCCCCTATTCCGTTGTACGAGCGATATCGAGCTGCGGCAGGATTGAGCACGCAAGACCTGTCGCTGGCCGCGGTCGCGTACTTCGTCGCCGTCCTGATCGCACTGGTAGTACTGGGCCGCCTGTCCGACCATCTTGGCCGCCGTGTCGTTGCAGTCGCGGCTGTGATCCTCGCCGCGATCGGAAGCCTCATTCTGCTCGATGTGTCCAACCTCGGTATATTGTTGACCGGCAGAGTCTTTCACGGCTTGGCATGTGGGCTTGCGTCTTCGGCGCTCACCACCTACGTCATCGACACTGCCCCCGACCGCCCGCGCTGGCTTGCTGCCGGCGCAGCTGCGGGTGCGCCGGTCTCGGGGCTCACCATCGGTTCGCTCGGAACCGGAGCTCTCGCTCAGTACGCTCCGGCACCCCTGGCGGCCACCTACGTGATCGATGTCGGCCTGCTCGCTGTGTGTGCTGTGCTGCTCCTGTTCGCTCACGATCCTGTGAACCGACGACAGGGAGCATTGACGTCGCTACGTCCTCGCGTGTCCATTCCCGCTGCGGTTCGACCGTTGTTGCCGGGCGCTGTTGCCGTGTTCGGTGCCACGTGGGCGCTTGGCGGTTTCTACCAAGCTTTCAGCCCGACGATCGCGGCCCGAGACCTGGGGACCACCAACACCCTCGTGGCTGCAGTGGTTTTCGCATCGTTCATGGCCCCGTACGCATTGGGCGGCCCACTCACCGCCCGCCTTACGCCATCCGGGGCGCAGCGCGCGGGCATCGTGGTGTTCGCAGTTGCCGTCGTCGGCATCGCAACAAGTTTGCTTGCCGGATCGACCCTCGGGGTCATCGCTTTCGGCGTAATCGCCGGTGCGGCACAGGGTATGACGTTCACAGGGTCCGTCCGCGCGTTACTGTCAAAAACGGCTGGGGGCGAACGTGCAGGCCTGATGTCGGCGGTGTACCTCTTCTCCTATTGTGGAGCCGCCGCACCGAGCCTTGTCGCCGGCCGTTTGTCCAGCATTGTTGCCCTCCCGCACGTCGCATTCGGATATGCGGCGATCGCCGCGGTGTCCGCCGTCGTCACAGTGAGGACTTCTCGTGCAGAGCGCTGAAATACCGCGCCGGCAGATCGCTCGGGCCGTGTCTCGAACTGCAGTCGGCCGTGCTGCCCTGACTGCAGTCGTCGTTCTCGTATTGTCCGTGTCGGCACCGATGCACTGCGTTGCCACCGATTTGGTCACTGCGCCTAGCGCTGTCGAGAGTGCGGAACCACCTGCCGAGACTGCCACCGAAGTGTCAGGGATCGAACCGGCGAGCCTCGAGACGAGGATGCGCGCTGCCACCGAGGTGGGGGCGCTGAACGGTGCGCGAGTGTCTATCACTTTCATGGACCGGGTCAGCGGGATTCGGGCTACCAACGGTAACGAGGAGCCGATCGAAACTGCGTCGGTGTCGAAGCTCTTCATCGCGGACGATCTGCTGTTCCGTAACGAGCGCGGTGAGGTCGATTTGAGCGGAAGTGACAGAACCCAGATCGACGCTATGCTGCGCTCCTCGGACGATGCCGCGGCCGAGCAACTCTGGAATCGTTTTGGGCGCAACGACATCGTGGGGCGTGTAGCTGCTCGCTACGGGTTGCCCTCCACTTCGGTGCAGCCGGGGGACGAATGGTGTCGAACTCGAACCACGATGAACGATGTGGTGACCTTCTACTCCGCGATGATCGACGGTGCCGGTGGTCTCTCGCGCTCGCGGTCGGTTGCTGTCCTATCGAATTTGCAGAACTTCACGCGTTTCGGCGCGGACGGCTACTACCAGCGTTTTGGACTTCCCGATGCGTTACCCGATGAGAACAGCCTCGGTGTCAAGCAGGGGTGGATGTGCTGCGTGGGTGGCGACTGGATTCATTTGTCGACCGGGTTCGTCGGTCCCGACCACCGCTACTTGGTGGCAATCGCCTCTCGCGAGGCCGCGAGCGAATACGGCGGAGGTTCGGTCGGTGCGGACCATGCTCGTCGGACCATGACCGCGATTGCGTCCGAGCTGTTCCCTTCGGGCCGTGTCGATCCCAGTTGACCCCTCAGCTGACCGAGTTCGATCTCGGTCGTGACCCCTCCGAACTTCGAGGTTTGTCCGGTGCCTCGCTCGATGGCAAGCCGGGACCATTCTTTCAGTGGAAGTCGAAAGCTTGAACGTGGTCAGGGGCCCGGTGCGTCTCCAGTTCAGCTCTTCGGCGTCTCGTCGGTGAGTTCGTCGGTTCCGAGTGGTTCTCGGCAGTGGGAACAGACGACCATGGCCTCGAAGGCTTCTCCACAGCGAGTGTGAACGAAACGGCGACGCCGGGCATCCGGCGGACTGTAGGCATCGCCCCATGATTTGAGCACCAGCAACACTCGCGCCAGGTCCAGGCCCTTCGTGGTGAGGAAGTAACCGTCGCGGGGCGATCCTTCCCTGTAGGGACGCTTTTCGACGATTTCTTCGTCGGCGAGCTTGCGCAAGCGACTGGCCAGCACGTCTCTCGGCGCTCCCGTATCGGCGATCACATCGGTGAACCGCACCGAGCCGAGTGCAAGGCTGCGAACGACATGGAGAGACCAGCGGTCGCTCACAGCATCGAGTGCGATTGTGAGCGCGTCATTTGGTTGGACTTTCAAACTGATTGCCCCTACATTTGGTCTGGTTATCCAACCAAATTACCTCGAGGGGTGTTGTGTCCGATTCGACTTCTCCAGCTGCGGTGTCCGAAGACCGGCCCGAGCATGCGCACATGCCCGCCCGCCCGCCCGTTCGTGCCTGGTTGCAGCCGCTGATCATCGCCAGCCTCATCGCCGTGGCATTCATCGGTATGTACGTAGGTCTGCAACGCGAACCAGTGCCACACGACATACCGATCGCGGTCGTGGGGACCGAGCTCGCTGATGGGCTGGCGGATGCTCTCGGCAGTGCGGTGAGCGTGCAGTCGGTTCCCGATATAGAAAGCGGTAAAGCCCTTCTCGACAGGGGCGATATTGTCGCGATGGTCTCGTCGGCGTCACCGACAGCAATCGATCTCGATGTGGCCGGTGCGAATGGTCCTTCGACGGTCGGTGCTGTGGAACAGTTGGTGGGCGTATACGGCAGGGCAACCGGAATGCAGGTCGTCACCGAAGACGTCATCCCACTCGTCAGGTACGACAGTCGGGGAATTGCCGGGTTCTACGTGGCCTTCGGTGTGACTCTGGCGTCGTTCGTTCTCGCGCAGATGTTGATCTTGACGGCTGCTCGGCTGCACCTGCACCATCGACTCCTCACGGTCACCGCTTTTGCGGCGTTGGTCGGGGTGATGGCGGCAGTCCTGGCCGGCCCGGTCCTGGGGGCAATTCCCGGTCACAGTGTGTCGTTGGCCATCACGCTTGCGCTGCTGTCGGCGGCGACGGCATTGGCCACGACGGCGCTGGGTGCGTGGTTCGGGGCGGTCGGAGTCCCGATCGCGACGGTGCTGCTGATCACGGTCGGGAACTCCACCAGTGGCGCAACTGTCGGCCTCGACTTGCTGCCGGACCTCGCACGGGTTTTCGGTCAGGCACTCCCGCCCGGGGCTGCAATCCGTTCGATCAGCGACGTCAGTTATTTCGGCGGTGAGCACCACTGGGTGGGCTGGTCGGTACTCACTGTCTGGATCGTGGTGGCAGGTGGACTCACACTTTTGAAAGAGTGGCGAAGCAAGACGCCGCTGTGATGAAGACCAGTGCCTTGCAGTGCTCAGCCCCAAAGTCTTCCGTGCTGAATCTCGTGCCACTCGACCGATGGGCAAGGCCATCCCCTGGATCGTCGCCGGTGTGCTTACGGGTCCGAACTACCGCCGCACCGCGATGCGTTCATGACCGGATCGGTCAGCACACCGCCACGTCGTGGTCGGCGACAGACTGCTTGGGTGCCGACGCGCCAACGTCGCTCCGACGTGCCCTGTCCATGACTACGAGCGTGGCCAGAGGAAGCAGGAGCAATACCGCGAACAGCGCACCCGCGACGGGGATCGCGGCAGGTCCGTATCCACTGATCGCCTGAGATGTCACCCAGGTGCCGACGGCGGTGCCGAGGTTGAACATCGACGTGCACAGTGAGGTGGCCAGAGTCGGCGCTCCCTCTGCAAATCGGACGGCAATCGACATGAGCACGGGGTTCGTGCCGAGGCCGGCCATTCCTGCAACTGCGAGAAGGGCGATCGATGGCGCCGCGAACGACGAGAAGATACTCAGCAAGCCGAGTGCTGTCACGACGATGATGCCACCGGTCAAAGCGGTGGCGTAAGGTGCCCGGTCTGCGAAGCGGCCGCTGTTGAGAGTGCCGGTGACGGCACCGACACCGAAGATCGCGAGACCGACGGGTAGAAGGTCCTCGGACAAGCCGGAGCGTTCCGTGAGTAGGGGTGCGATGAACGAGTAGGTGGACATGACGGCGGTCGAGATGAGAACGCACGCTGCCATGACCACCCAGAAGCGTCCAGTGGCGATCGATGCGAGTTGTGAGCGCAGAGGGATGACCGTAGATGACGGACGACCACCAGGAACGAAGCGGGCAATGGGCACCGATGCGAGCACGGCAAGTACCGCGAGGATCCAGAACGGACCGCGCCAGCCTACGAGCTGGCCGACAACAGAGCCGAGGGGCACCCCGATTACCGTCGCGAGAATGCCGCCACTGAGGACCAGGCCGATGGCGCGCGCGCTGGCGTCCGGTCCCGCAACGCGGGACGCGACAGATGCTGCGATAGACCAGAACGCACCCGTTGCGAGCGCGGTCACGAACCGGGCCACGAGGACGAGCGAGAGGTCATCGGTGAGTACAACGACGATGTGTCCGGCGGAGTAGACGGCGAGTGCGAGGAGAAGAGTCGTCCGTTCGGGAATCTCGAGTGCCGCCACTGCGATCAACGGGGTGGCGATCATGCCGATTGCGAACGCAGTGACCAACAGTCCGGCCTCCGAGATGCCGATGGTGAGATCCGAGGCGATATCGGGCAGGATTCCGGCAACGACGAATTCCGACGTGCCCATGAGAAACGTACCCATTGCGAGGATGTAGACGAGGAAGGGCAAGGACTTTCGTTCAATGGTGGAAGTAGACACAGCTGAATTCTCTCGGGTGGGGTCGTATTGATGACTAGTTGGGAACAGGCGCCGGCGAGATCGATTTCGGCCCTATATGGCAATACCGACTTGCCAACTGAACCGGGATTCGTCCTGAACTGCTCCGTCTTCGACAGTATTTGCTACGACGTAGCCTTGGAAGGCACGGACAGGGAACCCCACCTGCGTCGAACGAGGAGAAGGCGCACGGCGCAGTTTGTCTCAGATGTATCCGAAGTTCGGGCACGCCGGGAGAATTCGCGAACGCGAGAGTCAAAGTTATTCGTACTGAATGGTTTTGACCGAAAGTGAGTTGCAATCTCGTTGGTCTCTCGGTTTCCGGCGGAGGTAGAATTCACCGACATGCCTATGCGGCTGCGTGCAGCGACCAGCACCTGAGTGACATAAATCTCGATGCACGCGTTCAGTGACATCGATTGCATTCACGGACCTCTGATGAGCCCCGAGTCAATGCCGTAGTCCGGAATATCGAGCTGAACGGTCGTTTCACGTACCGCGCGCGTCCAGATAGGTCAGCACTCCTAGTAGAACTATCAGAGCGACGAAAAGCACAACAGTGGGCATTGGTGGGTCGGGCCCGGGCAGTGGACCGCGGGGATTGTCGTTGTCCATGTTGAGTCCTTTGTCGAAGTTTGCGGATCAAGGCACTTCTCGACACCCGGCCAGTCCGATGCTCACGCACCGGTGCGCACCTTCACATCATTGGATGCGCCACCGGAGCAACCTGTCGTCACCGATCTCGGGGTTACCGCGCCCGTCTGTGTTGTTGGTCAGTATCAACAGGGACCCGTCGGGGGCGACGGTGACGTCTCTCAGGCGTCCGTATGTACCGACAAGTCGATCGACGGACAAGTCGGGGTCGTCGAGGTTGACTTCGGTCAGGCGCTCGCCTCTGAGACTCGCAATGAACACGGTGGAACCATCGACAGCGATGCCACTCGGGCTGGCCTCACTCGTGGCCCACTGGTGGATCGGGTCGACAAAGCCGTCGGTATTCCCGATGCCTTCGATCAGTGGCCAGCCATAGTTGCTTCCGGGCTCGATGAGGTTCAGTTCGTCCCACGTGTTGGCACCGAACTCGCTCGAGTACATCGCGCCATCTGCGTCCCATGCAATGCCTTGGGGGTTGCGGTGACCATAGCTGTACACGAATGAGTCCGGGAACGGATTGTCCGGTGGCACAGCCCCTTCGGGGGTGATTCTCAGGATCTTGCCAGCGAGCGAGGAGAGGTCTTGGGCCCGGTCGCGTTGTCCGGCGTCCCCAGTTGTGGCGTACAACATGCCGTCCGGCCCGAAAGCCAACCGGCCACCGTCGTGATAGCTGGCCGCCGGGATGCCGTCGAGCACAGCGGTTCGTTCACCCAAGGTGAGAGAGCCTGGTGCGCCGAGGACGTCGAATCGATCGATGCGATTTCCATCTGCGGCGGTCGAATAGGTGTAGAGGTCACCCTCGCGGACCGCGAGCCCCAGAAGCCCGGCTTCGCCCGCGGGGGCCACATCCACTGTCCCCACAGTGGTTCGGTTGCCGTCAGCGCCGAGTTCGATGATCTGTCCGGTGTCGCGTTCGCTGACCAGCATGCTGGTCTCGAAAATGGCAATCGCCCATGGTGCATCCAAGCCATCGGTCACGACCGAGGCCCCACCGGAGCTCGACGACACGGGTACCTCGATCGACGCAGTGGACCTTGGAGGCACCGTCTCGCTGTCGATGGCCTGCGATGCGCACGACGACAGAGTGACGGCGATGACGGACGCCGCGGCGCAGAGGGCAACGGGATGCGTAGTTCTCATCGGGTGCCCGTTCCTGCACCGATCGAGAGCGTCCTGAATCTCGATTGCGCGGTGCCCAATGGTTCGCTGTCTGCAGCCAGAATGGAGTGTCCAGCTTTTCTTCTCATCGCGCTTGGGGCGGCTGCCCGACCTGATGCGCCGAACAATCTGTCGTGCGGCATTGTGTTGCTCCCGTTCGTGCTGAACCCGCTCGTAAGTGCGATGTCGGCGACCCATGTGTCGATCTCGACAGGGCCTGGATCGACACTAGGTGACAATTGGGACGTATGGGACGCCCTCCTGATACACCCAACATCAGGGCACCCGTGCGGCCGTCTGGGAAGGAAGTGACTCGACTGCTCAGGGTTTTCGAACCGAAATCCGCGCGATGAACCTGAACGCAACGACCACCGTTCTGTCCTCTTCGCTGGGACGATCGGAGCCCAGCAATCGAGGTCAGCGGTACGCCGTCGGTGTGTCCCCGTCCGTGTCCGGCTGCGTTATCCCCAAATTCTCACCGATGTAGGAGTTGGGGTCAGCGACGATGTCCGCGATGAACTTTCCGAGGCTCGCGCGCGAGGTCTCGGTGCCTTTGTAGGTCTCGCCTTTCCGTGTGAGTTCAACATCTGTCACCGCCTCGTCCGTAAGCCAGACCGGCCGCAGGATGGTGTATTCCAGCGATGACTGCTCGACGATATCTGCGGACTGCCGGTTCCTGGGTCGGGTGGCCCCGGCGCGTTGGTAGTCCCAGGTGTTGAAGGGCTCCGGCAGCTCGTCGTAGATGCCTCCGGCATTGATTGTGACAATTCGGCGAACGCCGACCTCCTCCGCAGCGTCCACCACTGCGGCCGTGGTGATGTCCAGGTCTTCGCCTCCGAGGGCGACGATCACGATGTCCTGGTCCGTCAGCGCTGCACGGAGCGAGTCCCGGTCGTGTGCGTCACCTTCGACCAGCGTCATGGTCTCCGTCGCGACGCCGTCGAGTCGATGATGACGGCGCAGGAACAGCGTGAGGGCAACGTCTTCCTGCTGGGCCAGGCGAGAGATGATCTCTCGTGCAGAACGGCCGTTCGCTCCGATGATGACGACGTTCTTAATGGGTTCACTTCCTACGATTTTGCGGGTTCGGTGCGTGATCGGCACGCCACACCGCGAACCAGGTCACACTTGCGCCGTCCGGCGGATTCTGGTGCTAGCTGATGCCGATGGTCTGGCCACCGTCCACGACCAGGGAATGGCCGATTGTGAAACCTCCGAGATCTGAGCACAACCACAGGACGGCTGAGGCGATCTCTTCGGGGGTACCCATGCGCCCGATCGGCTCTTGGGCGATGACCCGCGCCCGCCCCTCCGGTGTGTCACCGGAGAACCGGCCCATCATCGGAGTCTCGATGATTCCGGGGCAGATCGCGTTGATCTGGATGTTCTGGGCGGCGTAGTCGAGGGCCGCCGACTTCGTCATACCGAGGATGCCGTGCTTCGCAGCTGCGTAGGCGGACTGGCCTTTGATGCCGATGACTCCGGCACCTGAGGAGATGTTGACGATCGAGCCGCCGCGGCCTGTCATGGCGAGAATCTCGTGCTTCATGGAGACGAACACCCCACGCAGGTCGACCGCGATGAGACGGTCCCATTCCTCATCGCTGATCTCGGCGAGGGGTTTGGGTGGCTGCTCGATGCCGGCATTGTTCACCCCGATGTCGATTGGACCCAGAGCTTCGACAGCGGACTTCACCGCGTCCTCGACACTCTTGCTGTCGGTGACATCGCAGATGGCGATGTGCACGCGCCGGCCGTGCGCTTCGACGAGCTCAGCGGTCTCCTGTAGTGGCTTTTCTGTAGTGTCGCTGACGGCGACGTCGGCACCCGCGGCCGCAAAGGCTTCCGCTGTGGCTCGGCCGATGCCGCTGCCGGCCCCGGTGATGAAGACATTCTTGTTGGTGAAGTCGAAAGTTACTGGCATGATCGACCTTTCGTGTTTCGGGGTAGACCGGCCGACCCGCTGCATTTCAGTGAGATGACCCCAGATTGCGGTGGCTGCTCGGCCTCGAGCTTTGCGCGGGGTGGTCAGGGCACGTTGTGGCCGGCAGCCTGAATCAGTCCGTACCACTCTCCGCGAGTCAGCGCGATGTTCGACCCCGCCGCAGCGTCGGACACCCGTCGCGGCGTGGTCGTTCCAAGGACGACCTGGATCCCGGCGGGATGTCGGGTGATCCAGGCGGTCGCGATCGCAATCGGGGTGACACCGTACTTCTCAGCGAGCCGGTCGAGTTCGGCGTTCAACTCGAGGTAGTCCTCGGAGCCGAAGAACACGCCATCTTGAAAGCCCTTTTGAAAGGGTGACCACGCCTGAAGGGTGATCTTCTTGATCCTGCAGTAGTCGACGATACCGCCGCCGTCGCGGGTCACAGAGTCCGGTTGTCCGGCCATATTCGCAGACAGTCCCTGAGCAATGATGGTGGAGTGCGTCAAAGACAGCTGCACCTGGTTTGCGACGAGTGGCTGCGTGACCGCAGTCTCGAGCAGGTCGATTTGCCGTGGTGTGTGGTTGGAGACCCCGAACGCGCGAACCTTCCCGGTGGATTCCAGGTGATCGAACGCACGGGCAACCTCTTCTGGCTCAACCAGTGCGTCGGGACGGTGCAACAGCAACACGTCGAGGTAGTCGGTGCGCAATGCCTTCAGGGATTTCTCCGCCGAGGTCACGATGTGCTCGTAAGACTGGTCGTAACCCCACGGGTCGGCGACGATGCTTGTCTTGGTTTGCACAGTGATCTGCTCCCGCTCCGACGGGCTCAGCTGTAAAGCCTCGGCGAACCGGCGCTCGCACAGGTGTGGACCACCGCCGGGGTGGTTGAACCCATAGAGGTCAGCGTGGTCGAAGAAGTCGATCCCTGCCTCGCGAGCTGTCCCGTACAGCTGCCGGATCTCCTGATCGGTACTACCAGCAATCCGCATCATGCCAGCCACGATGTTGGACACCTGAATATCCGTCGATCCGAACCGGACGGTACGCATAGATCCTCCGAAGGTCTCGTCAAGGGGTGATCCGTCGCATCGCCTCGTTTGGTGAGGCTCTGCGGACGGTTGAGCCTGCCGACTTGCCATTTCGTGTTCGCGAACGCGCCCGCGACGACAAACCCGCTCGCTGATGCCGGCTTCGCTTTCCACCGTAGGACGATCGGCATGCTGGGTGGAATACCCTGACAGGGCACCCCGGCCACCGGCGGGTGTTCAGCTCCCGGCGAGGACCAGAAAATGTGGGGTCCCGTTTTGCTCGACCTCCCGCGACCTCACAGAGGAATCGTCGGATTCCGTCACAGGAGCCCGAGAACGAGTTGGGAAAGTGTGCCCCGACTCATGTGTCGCGGTTGGGCTGCCGCGACGGACGGGTCGACCTTCGGCAGGCGTGCTTGCTTTACTTCTGATTTGTGGCCACCGGCCTCACGACAAGTATGGAACGACGGTTGGGTTGTCCAGCACGGTTCTGCGCGCGTGATGCCAGGCACCGATCAGTGGAGACTCCAGTCCGTATGTGGCCAAGGTGATTTGGGGGTTGAAGTGTGGCACCCTTTCGGATCGTGAGCGGATGAGGTCGTTGACGTACGGCTCCAGCCATGGGAGCAAGGCGGGGAGTACGCCGCCGAGTACTATGACGTCGACATCGGTGTAGTTGCTCATTGTTCCGACGGCAGATGCGAGCGCCTTGCCTCCACGGTCCAATGCCGCATGCGCATCGGCATTGTCGGCTTTCAGTAGTTCGATCAGGTCGGTGACAGATCGCGAACTGTCGAGGCCTGCGTGTTCCAGAAGCGCGTTCAGGCTGAGATACAACCCGAGGCATCCTCTTGCCCCGCAACTGCACTGCGGGCCTGCCATATCGACGCCCACATGTCCGACGAGTCCTGCTAGTCCATGCGACCCACCGAAAATGTCGCCTTCGATGACCAAGGCACCGCCTACGCCCTCGCGCTGTGCGCTGACGTACGCCATCGCATGAGGCCGCGCATCACTCTGGCTCGCGGTGTATTCGGCCAGTGCGCTCAGCCGCCCCTCGTTGATGACTTCGACGGTCCGAGGTTGCGCAAGCGCCTTTTCGAGAGGTGATCGAATGTCGAGTGCGCGTAGGCCCAATGGAAGGGCGGCCACGATGTTCGAGTCGTGTGCAACGATCGCCGGCAGAACAGCAACGGGGTTCGCGATCCACGCGTTGGTGGCATGGTTCGCACGTTCGATCGCGGAATCGAACATGTCCGCAAGCGCGGTAACGAAACCAGTTGCATCGCCTGGCTCGATGGTATGGGCTCTGCGTCCGGACCACAGAACTTGACCCGCCATGTCGCGGACCTCGCCGGACACTGATTCGGGAAAGAGCTGCACTGCAACCGTGCGCACACGATCCGGTGCGAGCGTCAACAGCCTTCGCGGTCGCCCTCGTCGTCCTTGGACGTTGCCGGACTCGACCAGCAATCCCCGCGCAATCAAGTCCTCCACCATGGTGGTTACAGTCCCGCTGACCAAGCCGGTCCGCTCACGCAATTCCATACGCGCACACGGTGCGTTCTCGGCGGCGGCGGCCATCACCAGAGACATGTTGTGTCGGCCGACATCGGAGGAGAGAGCGGGAGAGCCTGTCATGGACTCGTATTGTCCGCTACATCTGCCGGCGGACGAAACGAGGCCGACACGAATCCGAACGCCACAGTCTGTGGTGACCTGCCAGAGCGTGCCGGCGATTCGTTCTCCAGTCGTTGGCTTCCATCTCGAACCGTCCCCGGATTCGCATACGACGAGAAATTGAATAACGGATATAGCCTGCGGCAAATCGACGTCGATTCCCGCTCGAAGTTAGAGAATCTTTTAGTCAATCGTTGACTTATTCACCTGAACCGTCTTAGTGTCGTAGAGCACACTTTCGATATCGGAGCTACGGTTGCCGTCGACTCGACGCAGACCAGTAGGGATCGAAAGCATCTGCGCCGGAACGCAATCCGAGTCGCCGAATGCCTGTGCTGCCGAAACGACAGAAGGAAGAAAGCCATGAGAGGCGTCATTTTTACAGGCAACCGCAGGGTGGAAATTCGCGACTTTCCCGTTCCGGAGCCCGGACCGGGCGAAGTAGTCGTCGCCGTACGAGCGTCCGGAATGTGCGGAAGCGATCTTCACGTATACCGCGCCTCGCCAGACGGGGACGACACGGACGGACAAGCGATTGCGGGCCATGAGCCTGCCGGTGTCGTCCACAGTGTCGGGACCGGAGTAGAAGACCGGCTTGCTGCGCCGGGCGACCGCGTCATGGTGCACCACTACATCGGGTGCACGACGTGCGACAGCTGCAGATCCGGGTGGCCGCAGATGTGCACGCAAGCTCCGTTCAGGGCGTTCGGAACTCAGGAGCACGGTGGGCACGCTCCATACATCGTAGTTCCGGCAGCGACCTTGGTGCCTCTCGACGACTCATTGAGCTTCGAGGCGGGGGCGGCCATCGGATGTGGCACCGGCACGGCATGGGGCGGCCTGGAGCGCCTCGGCGACGTTGGGGGATCGACCTTGGTGGTCTTCGGACAAGGTCCAGTGGGGTTGTCAGCGACGATGCTTGCGACAGCGAGGGGTGCTCGTGTCATCGCCGTCGACCCAGAACCGGCCCGCCGGGTTCATGCCGAGCGGTTCGGCGCCGTGGCCACCGTCGATCCGACAACGAGCAGTGCGTCGGACATGATTCGGAACTTGACCGACGGTGCGGGAGCGCCGCTCGTACTGGAAACCTCCGGAAACTCCTCTGCAATCTCCGCTGGATTGAATTCTCTGCGTCCGTGGGGAAAGATTTGTCTGATCGGTTTGGGTGCGGGTGAGGCACGATTCCGGGTGACCGATTTCTATCGAACACAGGTTACAGTCATGACGTCGTGGACGATGTCCATCGTTCAACAGCGACAGTGCGCCGAATTCATTGCGCGCGAGAAAGTGCCGATTGACGAATTGTTCAGTCACCGCTGGCATCTGAGTGAGGCCGCCCAAGCCTACGAAGAATTCGACAAGCAGAACGCCGGGAAGGGTGTGTTCGTGTTCGACCCGCTGGATTCAGATGTCGAACGAGTCGGTGCCGAATCCGCTATCCCGCAAGAGGGCCGATAATGAACACAGTAAATCCACGTCGCCGCCTCATCGGAGGATGCATCGGCAATGTCTGCGAGGTCTTCGACTACTCGATCTATGCTCTTGCCGCACCGGCGCTCGCGCTGCACTTCTTCTCGCGGGAGAATCCTACCGCCGCCTTGCTCGGAACCTTTGCAATCTATGCATTGGCCTTCTTCGCGCGACCCGTCGGCGGCGTTTTGTTCGGCTTCATGGCGGACAGGGTCGGCCGCCTCAAAATATTGTCGTTGACGATTCTGCTGATGGGCGGAGGAACGGTCGTCACGGGGTTGCTTCCCACGTACGAGACAATCGGCATCGCTGCGCCCGTGCTCCTCGTTCTGTGCAGGCTCCTGCAAGGACTTTCGATGGGAGGCGAATCGTCAGGCGGCTACAGTTTCATCGTGGAATCCGCACCGGACGGCAAACGCGGACGTTGGATCGGTTTCGCCGTGTGCTTCATCTACGTCCCGACTTCGCTCGCCGCAGTGTTCGTCCTTGGCGTCCAAGCAGCCCTGGGCAGCGAGGCCTATTTGGATTGGGGCTGGAGAGTGCCGTTCATTTTCGGTGGGCTCATCGCAGTGGCAGGGTTCTGGATACGCCGAACGCTCGACGATCCGGAGGAATATACTGCCGCAGTTGCCAATCAAGGTGACGCGCGGAGCACGATCCGGGAGGTAGCTGCTTCGAGAAAGTCGATGCTGCGAGTGATACTTCTGCAAGTTCCACAGGCCGTAGGAGCCTATCTTCTGGTCGGGTACATGTTTACGTTCGTCGTGAAGACAGGCGGTCTCGGTGAAAAGCCGGCTTTGTTCTCCAATGCCGCGGCCATCCTGGTCTTGGCAGTAATCGCAGTGTTCTTCGGCTCGCTGGGTGACCGTATCGGTCGAAAGCCACTGCTCATCGGTGGCGCGTCGTGGTTGGCGGTGACCGCGTACCCGGCGTTCTCGCTCGCCGCGTCCGGAACGCTGTTGGGTGCACTCGTCGGACAGTGCCTTCTTGCGATCGGAGTCGCCATCTTCGCCGCCGGTTACTTTGTCACGGCCGTAGAACTATTCCCGACTGCAGTGCGCGGCACCGGTCATGGGTTCTCGTTCAACCTTTCCGCGGCCATTTTCGGAGGGACCACACCGCTCGTCGCCACCGCCCTCGTCGGCTCTTTCGACAGTCCAGTTGCCCCTGCGTTCTACGCGATGTTGTTGATTCTCACCCTCGGTGCAGCCGGCATAGCCATGACGCCGGAAACCAAGAACACCGACTTACGAACATCTGTGCAGTCGACTGGATTAACCGGGAGGATCTCTTCGTCCGATCGATCCACTGTGGACACAAACAGCAGTTAGACGCAACGGCACCAGGCGCGCTTCGAGGTGTTCAACTAAAAACAGCGCCCCGCTGCTTAAGACGAACAGGGTGCATCTTTGCCTCGATCCCGCCCTCGCCGGACGGCTCTTAGAGTCTGGTGAGGGCGGGCTGATGAGTTGCAGGAACTCTCAGCGAGAGAGTGGGAAGGATGTGTAGACGAAGGTTGCTGGGACCTGTCCGAGGTTGCGCAGATCGTGCATACTGCCAGGTAGCACGATGCTGTCACCCACTTCAAGGCTCACTTCTTCAGTTTCGAGGACTATGTCGAGCGCCCCGGAGGTCAGCGTGATCACGTGAAGGGCATCGTCGAAGTGAAGATCGAGTACCCACTCCTGGCCGTCGGACAGAGGCGGAACAGACAGTAGGCGGACTACTGCTCCGCTCGAAGGTGGTTCAATTTCCACTTCGCCTGCGCGGCTTGCCAGTCCTTGCTCTGGACGAAATGGAATCTGTGGCTGCCACCAGACCTCTTCGATCGCCACCTTCCCTGGATGGGATTCGGCCATGTCTCGCGCGTCCGAAAGGACCACCGACCGACCCTGGGGATCTGTGCCTACGACGATCCGTCGATTCTTCGATGTGCTCATGTCCGTTATCTCTTTTTCTACTTCCTGGTTGGTGCGAGACCATCGTAATGATGGCTCGTTTTTCGCTCGGTCTCCCTCCACGGGAGTCTGGAAAATGCGCGACCCACGAACAATCCGAAGGTCTTCTTGGCACGGCACCATCTCGTAGATGAGATGCAGCCGCACCCTGCGTCTGGTTCCGGCTCAATGGTGGTGTTAGTCGCCAATTTACATGCCACCATTCCGGGCAGTCTGGCAGCTCGATAGGGGACTCCTAAAACGGTTATTGCTTGTCTCGATCGAAAGTGTTGCAGTCGGGAGAATTTCAGGATGGGCTGCTAAGGGAAAGGTGGATTCGAACCGGAGCAGCAGAGGGTTCTCGAACTGCTCGCACCGTCCGGACACCCTTAGACTGGCTGCGCTGGGAAGCACGATAACTCCGCCAGCTCGGCCCGCCGACTTGGCTAGCCGACTATCGTCACTGCTCCGGTAGCTGTCCCTGTTCTCGTTGTCGTGGCCACCCGGCCTGTGCGCAGCGACATCACGACTTCCGCGCGGGTCGGACGCAAAGCTGGTGGACGTACTCGCAGGGCCTCCCTCGGGCGTCCTGGACCCGCTACCGTCCATGACATAGGCCGCGCGATGGTCGGTCTCGTTGTGACAATCATCTGGAGGGAACTGTGTCGCGAGTGTTGATCACCGGGTCGACCGACGGCATCGGCCGCGCCACCGCCGTGTCGTTGCTCGACGACGGTCACGAGGTCGTCGTGCATGCTCGCACGCAGCAGCGTCTCACTGCCGTCGAGGACTTGATTTCCCGTGGCGCGTCGAGCGTTGTCGGCGACCTTGCGCTTCCTGAGGAGGTGGAGCAGATTGCCGAGCAGGCCAATGGAATAGGGGCTATCGACGCGGTAGTCCACAATGCCGGAATCATAGACGGGCCTTCGTTACTACCAGTCAATGTTGTTGCGCCATACGTACTTACTGCTGCAATCCAGGGTCCGGGGCGGCTGATCTATCTCAGTAGCAGCATGCACCGCGGCGGGCACACAGACCTCACTGGCGCAGACTGGTCCGGGTCTCGAAAGACCGTCTCGTACTCGGATAGCAAGCTGTTCGTAACGGCGCTCATGGCTGCGGTGGCCAGGTTTCGCCCCGAGTCGATCTCGCACGCGGTCGATCCTGGTTGGGTGCCGACCAAGATGGGCGGCACTGGTGCCACTGACGACCTTGCTCTGAGCCATGTCACTCAGTCATGGCTCGCAACCACAGACGATTCGCGGGCGTTCGATTCGGGTAAGTACTGGCACCATCAGCGCACCGCGGTGCCCCACCGAGCAGTGCACGACGAGCAGTTTCAGACCGACCTACTCGCCGCTCTGGCGCAGCACACCAGAATTCAGCTGTCGAGCAACTGATTCGACGTCGCTACAAGCAAGATTGGAGCACATTCTCATGACCGTTACCTACGATTTTACCGGTAAGACTGCCTTCGTCACCGGTGGCAGTGCAGGCATGGGCGCGGCCACCGTCCGCGCCTTCGCCGAAGCCGGTGCCCGTGTCGCCGTTGTCGACCTCGACGGGGACGCCGCCCGGCAACTCTCGGACGATCTCACGTCTCGAGGATTCGAAGCATTGGCGGTGCGGTGCGACGTGTCCGACGAGGATCAGGTCGAGGCTGCAGTCCGTGCAACCGTCGAGAAATTCGGCAGCCTGGATATGGCGTTCAACAATGCCGGAATCATGTTGCCTCCGATCGATTCCGCCGATGAGACGGCAGAGGCTTTCGACAAGATCGTCTCCGTCAACTTGCGTGGCGTCTGGGCAACGATGAAACACGAGCTGGTGCAGATGCGAACACAGGGGTCTGGTGTCATCGTGAACTGTTCGTCGTTGGGTGGTCTGGTCGGCGGAGAGGGGCGGGCCACCTATCACGCAACCAAGCACGGCGTGATCGGTGCCACCAAAAGCGTTGCGCTGCAATATGGACGTCATGGAGTGCGAGTCAATGCGGTGTGTCCAGGCACGATCAGCACGCCGATGGTCGAGAAAATGATCGCGGGTAGGGAGTTGGATCCCGACGCTGCGGCAGCAGGAGTGCCGTTGGGGCGATTGGGGCGACCCGAGGAAATCGCGGCGGCTGTCTTGTGGCTCAGCAGTGACGCATCCAGTTACGTCACCGGAGTGGCCCTTCCCGTCGATGCTGGATATACCGCTCAGTAGGCAGCCCGACAGCCCGTTGGCTCCAGCGGTGAACGTGCCTTACCCTGAGTTTGACGCCATGCTGTGTCCTTTCAGGGATTCGAGGTCGAGGCCGTACGTGTTGGCGTGGCGGACTACTTGCGAGAGTCGTTGCAACGCACCTTCACTCCCGTCGATCGATGCCTTCGGCTTGTCGGTCAACTCGCCGGAGAGGGTGCGCAGGACTTCATCGGCGGTTCCCTCGATTGTCACCTCTGCTGTATCGGTCGTGTTCGCCAACGTTGTTGTAACACCATCCGTTCCGGACGAGAGCAACAGGACATCTCCGTCGGCGACAATCGCTGCAGTCAGGCTGGGGAGCCCGGCAAGATCTTTTTCGGTTCGATCGGGATACAGAGCCATGATCGCGAACACCAACCATCGACCCTGACTGTGGTCGCCGTCGATGCCTGAGGCGAGCAACGGCGCGCCCCAGCGCGCGAGGCCCACCAGTGCAGTCTGCAAGCCGTGACCCCATTCGGTGAGCTCGTACACCCGTGCCGAGATGGGCGCGGGTCGTTCGGTCGAAGTGACGACGCCTTGTTCCTCCAGGGTCCGCAGCCGTTGCGCGAGGAGGTTCGTTGCTATGCCCGGCAGCGATTTCTGAATGTCGTTGTATCTGCTCGGCGTAATCAGAAGCTGGCGAATGATCAGCATAGTCCAGCGATCGCCGACCACGTCCAACGCACGTGACAACGCGCAGAACTCCCCGTAAGTCTTCATGCTCGAAACTCTACGCTTGACAAAACAGAGCATCAACTGGAAATAATAAAGTGGTGACCTCACCTGAGATGCGACCACAGAAGTCGCCCGTTCTGATCCTGGCCGCTCTGTGCTTGGCCACGTTGTCCATCAGCCTCGCCACCACCGCGATCAACGTGACGTTGCCGACGCTTGCCGTCGAACTCGAGGCCAGCAATCGGGACCTGCAATGGATCGTCGATGCGTACAACCTGCTGTTCGCTACTTTCGTGCTGGCCTTCGGCAGCCTCAGTGATCGCTACGGACGTAAGGGCGCGCTTCTTCTGGGTCTGGCCGTATTCGCCGGCGGTGCAGTGGGTGCCTCGTTTGCGAGCAGTACCGGGCAGCTGGTGTCGTGGCAAGCAGTCATGGGGCTCGGTGCCGCATTCGTCTATCCGACGACGCTGTCGATCTTGTCCAATGTCTTCACCGATCGCGCGGCAAAGGCGAAAGCAATCGGCGTGTGGGGCGCTACTACCGGCGTAGGAGTTGCGTGCGGTCCCATTCTGGGTGGCCTCCTGCTCGAATCATACTGGTGGGGAAGCGTATTCCTGGCCCTGTCGGCTGCCGCCGCGATTTCTATCGCCGCAACGCTCGCCCTCGTCGAGACCTCGAAGGATCCAGCAACGCCACGGATCGACTTCGGCGGACTCGCCCTGTCCGTGCTCGCGGTCGGCAGCCTTGTCTACACGGTCATCGAGGCACCTGAACACGGTTGGGGCAGCTGGACGACGATCATCGGATTCGGGCTGGCAGCAATCCTTTTCGGCACACTGGTGTTGTGGGAGCGGGGCCGCGACGAACCGATGATCGACGTCACACTATTCACCAATATGCGGTTCACCGCCGCCAGCGTCTCGGTGACGTTCGCTTACTTCGCTCTCTTCGGCTTCATCTTTCTCATCACCCAGTACTTTCAACTCGTACGTGACTACGGTCCTTTGGAAACCGGCCTCAAGTTCATTCCCGTCGCAACAGCCATCGCAATCGGTTCGGTGGTCGGCACGCTCCTGGCAGTACGAATCGGGAACAAGTTGGTCGTGACGACCGGTCTGTTGTTGTTCACCACAGCTTTCGTGTGGATCGCGACGTTGAGCACGTCGACGAGTTACCTCGAGATCGCCGGCCAGATGATTCCGCTCGGCCTGGGGCTCGGCCTCACGTCAGCGCCCGCGACCGAAGCCATCATGGGCGCGGTACCGCTGAACAAAGCGGGTATCGGATCGGCCATGAACGATGCAACACGTGAAATCGGCGGCACCCTCGGAGTGGCCGTCATCGGCAGCGTGTATGCCTCCCTCTATGCATCCACCATGGCCGACTCTGCCGCGACGCAACAGTTACCTGAGAACGTGAGGTCTCTGGTGGAAGAGTCCGTAGGAGCAGCCGATATTGCGAGTGAGCGACTAGCGGCGGGAGGCAATTCGGCTGGTGCGCAGGCGGTGTCCGATGCCGCGGCCACCGCCTTCCTCGACGGTCTCTCAGTGGGAGCGTACGTCGCAGCAGGGGTCACTCTCATCGGTGCCGCCATCGCTTTCCTGTTCCTCCCTGCCAGGCCCCGAGAACAATCGACGCCGACCACTTCCGCAGTTCGAGCGAAGGATTCAGCATGAAAATCGACGGTACTATGAGCCATTTTCACACCCCGGCCGCTCTCGATGCACCGGTCGGCAAGCTGCGGTACATCACGGGTGGTTCCGGGTCGCCGATCCTGTTACTGCACACGGTGAGAACGCAGGCCGAACATTTTCATCGACTGATTCCACTACTTCTTCCGCACCATACGATCTACGCGTTGGACCTGCCAGGGATGGGCTATTCGGATATCGTCCCCGGTGCGTCCTACGACGAACCCCAGATGCGACGCGGGGTCGAGAACTTCCTCACCGAGATGGATCTACGAGACGTCACGATCATCGGCGAATCGATGGGCGCAGTTCTTGCGCTGACAACAGCGGCGAACCAGCCTGGACGGGCTCGCAAGGTGATTGCAGTCAACCCCTACGATTTCGCCGGTGGACTGGCCAGGTCCAGCCTCCTTGCACGATTCGTCCTCGGCGGAGTCCTGATGCCGGGTGTCGGCCCCCTACTTGCCGGAGTCGAGCCCAAGCCGGTGATGCGGGCAATTTTGCACGGCGGCCTGGTCGACAAGTCCGCACTCACGGATGAGTACCTCGAAGAATTACTCGCCGTGGGGCGTCGCCCGCACTACTCGACAGTTGCACGCGGGGTGTACGCCAATCTCCCGAGCTTGATTGCCGCTCGGTCATGCTATATCGAGGTGAAGGCCGACGTGCACATCGTCTACGGCAAAGATGACTGGTCCCGCCCCTCCGATCGACGCGCCAACCAGGCACTGCTGCCCAGTGCTGAGTTCGTGAACGTTCCTGCAGCAGGACACTTCATCAGCCTGGAACGGCCCGACTCCATCGCCGTTCTGGCTTAGTGGATCTCCTGAATCGTAGACCTTCACGAAAGCTGGACGCGACGGCTCGACTGCTCGATTGACGCCACCTCACGGCGGTGGCATCTCGAGTACTCGCGAATTGTTCAGTCGCCACACCAGGTACGCCGTACCCAGCCGCGTACGACCGAATCCGACGAACGGGTCGAAGCCCAGAAGCTCCGTTATGGTCAGGACCCTCGTCTGCATCGTGCTGTGGTGCACACCCGCCTCACGCGCCGCCTCGCGGAGCGATCCTGACTGCACGATCGCGCGGACCGTCGTCGATCCCCACGTATGGTGCAGAACTGTTGCCAGTTTCTCGACGTCCGGTTGTCGAGTTGTACCGGGGGTGTCGGCCAGCAGATCGGCGAGTCCGCCGAAGTCGGCTGCGTCGACCGGTCCGGCCTGAGGATCGTCGCAGAGTCTCAGAGCGACAATGGAAGTGCGGAACGAATGATGCAGATCCTTAGGTGTAGTCGCGACGCCGGTGCCGCATGGGCTCGCGTCGATGGCCGTGACGCGCTCGGGAGCGATGATGGCGTGGAGTGGCCCGAACTGGGTTGGCACGACGTCCTCGGGGCCCGATGGACGCACCTTCCACACAGCGAACAAAGGAGCTGTCACTACGCGATACCCACAGTCGGTTGACAGGCCGAGGGCCGCGGACGACAGGCGTCGCTGTTCCTCGCTCACCGTCTGATCGACCAGCAATCCGAAGTGACGTCGGTTGTCGAGTTCGCGACGCCCGTGACCGTGTCGAATTTTGACCGCGAGAGCCAGGCGTTCGAGAACAATGGCGTCGTTCGGCCGATGGGGACCCTCGCGTTCGAGCCACACGCACAGATCGTCGATGACGACCGTCGTCAGATCCGTCCGCCGTTCCGGTGCCGGGCCCGGGGCATTGTTACCGTCGGGTGCTATCCGTTCAATCCGGTCCGGTTCCGTCCGACCTAATCCGACAACGCATCCGGACAGCGATGCGGCCGACGCGAGCAAAGCGCGTGTATTGACGTTGCCGACGACGAGTTCGTCGAAGCAGGCGATGATTCGGAGTCCCAAGCTCGCTGTGGGGTCCAGTCGCGCGATGCGACCCAACAATTCCTGCATCAGGTCACCCCTGTCGTATGAGCCGACGGTGTGCTCCACTCGTGGTCAGTCGGCAAGAATCTTCTCCACCCAGGCGTTGCGAGTCTGGATCATGCTCCGCCCGACGGTGGTGTGGGGGGGCGAATATGTCGCATGCGTGGAACGCGCCGCCCCAGACGTGAAGTTCGGCGTCGCCTCCGGCCTTCCATATGTCACTGGCATAGGCGATTGCCTCGTCGCGAAAAATCTCTGCGGCACCGACGTCGATAAATGTAGGTGGCAAGCCGCCGAGGTCGATGGCACGCGCGGGTGAGGCGTAGATGCTGACGTCGTCGGTACCCCGAGCGCTTCCGAGCAGGGCATCCCATCCGGTGACGTTGCTGATCCGGTCCCAGACGCCTACCCCGTCGAACTGGCCGGTAGAGGGGGTATGGCACCGGTCGTCGAGCATCGGGTAGTCCAAAACCTGGCCACAGAGAGGCGGACCTCCTCGATCACGCGCTGCCAAAGCCAAGCCCGCTGCAAGCCCGCCACCGGCGCTTGCTCCGGCGACCATGATGCGATCAGGTCTGAGATTCAACAACGTCGCGTTTTGAGCGACCCATTCGAGTGCTGCGTACATGTCCTCTCGGCCGTACGGGTCGGGAAACTCCGGTGCCAGCCGGTAGTCGACGGTCACCAGTGTGACTCCGAGTCGGTCCACCCAGTCGAGCACGAGGTCGATCCCGCTGAAGCGGTCGCCGAACATCAGTCCGCCCGAATGCGCGTAGAGGACCACAGGGGCCGGTCGATCCGGCGGGTCGTGGCGCAGTACCGACACGGTGATCGGATCACCACGGTACCCCGGTACCGCGACGTCGAAAACGTCAATTCCTCTGTCGCCCAACAACTCTCCTAATGGGGGCGAGGCGTAGGACGTTCTCATGAAGTCGATGAGGTCGGGGGTGATGGTTGGTGGGAACATTCCGCCGACCACGGCCAGACCCGCCTTCAGCTCAGCGTCGAACGGTGGACGCACGACTCGGGATGCGTTCTGCACCTGGACCTCCCATCGCAACACCGACCCGTAACGGTACGCACGATCGTCGGGCGGTGCGGCCGATTGGCGTGTTCGACTCAGGCGACCCGCCGTTCGGCGGGTGACGCAGGCCGAATTGCGTCGCGTTGTCGGTTCTCTCGAGACTCTTCACGGACGAGTGTGATGTGAGACATACCGAACGGCTACAAGGCCTTTCCGAAAGGACCATTGACATGACCAGAAGCTTCGACGGCACCGGAATCGACCGGGTATTGAGCGAGTCCGTCGGTCGACAAGCGGTACCCCATGTCGTCGCGATTGCCGCCGATGCCGACGGGGTGTTCTACGAAGGCGCCGCAGGCACGCGAATAGCGGGGGAGTCGACCGATCCCGTGACGACGCGGACGCAATTTCGGATCATGTCGATGACCAAGATGGTGGCGACCACCGTCGCGCTGCAACAAGTCGAACGCGGCGATCTCGACCTCGATGCACCGGTGTAGGACTACGTGCCCGAGTTCGCGGACGTCAAGGTTCTCGACGGGTTCGACGGCGACAACCCGATCCTGCGCGAGCCGGCGAGCAAGGCAACGGTGAAGCAGCTCGTGACGCACACATCCGGCCTCGGCTACTGGTTCTGGAACGACCAACTGGTCAGGTTCGAGGCAGTTACGGGCGTACCGAACGTCGTTCCAGGGAAAGCGGAGGCTTTTCAGGCACCTCTTGTAACCGATCCGGGCACCGAGTTCGTCTACGGCATCAACACCGATTGGCTCGGCAGAGTGGTGGAGTCGGTGGCAGGCACGGGCCTCGACAGCGTGATCAAGGACGGTGTCACGGGACCTCTGGGTATGGACGACACCATGTTCGTTCTGGACTCCGAGAGAACGGCTAATGCAGTGACCGTTCACGTGAAGGGTGAGGACGGAGCGTGGACGTCGGCGGGTGAGATTCTCAACCAGGAACCCGACTGGTACGCGGGCGGGCATGGCTTGTATTCGACACCGCAGGACTACATCCGGTTCGAACGGGCACTGCTGCGCGGCGGTGAACTCGACGGCGTCCGGATCTTGGCACCCGAAACGGTCGATGCGGCGTTCCGCAATCAGATCGGCGAACTAGACTTTCCCGCCGAAATCCCGACCGCAGACCCAGCGACGACAGACACGATGTACGCCGGTCCCGGAAACAAGTGGGGCTACGGTTTGATGCTGAACACTCACGACGTGCCCGGCGGTCGCCGCGCAGGAACCGGAGCATGGGCAGGCTTGTTCAACACGCACTTCTTCATCGACCGCACCACCGGAATCTGTGCCTCTATCTACACCAATTCACTGCCGTTCATCGCACGCGACGATGCGTGGAAAATGTACGGCGACTTCGAGAAGGCGCTGTACGCAGCGCTCTGACATCAGGCCGCGGAAGATTCGGCACCGAGTGGTGCCCTGCTGGTGCGCTCAACAGTAGTGACTCCCTCGGAAGGGCTGACCCGATTAACTTCTCCGGAAGAGGAAATCTGGCGTGACCGATCAAGCCGAGCAAGTAGAAGGTGGGCGATGGATGATCGGGGATTAGGTGCGCCGAGAGGTTTCCGCATCCAGACTCGACGGCACCACTGAAACGAAAGGATGAGGATGCACACCAGAACACTTGGGCGTGATCTCGAGGTATCCGCGATCGGATTCGGGGCGATGGGCATGTCGCAGAGCTACGGCCCGAATCCCGGCAGCCGCGACGACATGATCGCAGTGTTGCGTTCGGCAGCCGACGAAGGAGTGACGTTCTTCGACAGCGCCGAGGTCTACGGCCCTTACGTCAACGAGGAGCTCGTCGGCGAGGCTCTCAAACCTATCCGCGAGCAGGTGGTGATAGCAACGAAGTTCGGCTGGGATATCGAGAACGGCCGGGTCGCCGGCTTGAACAGTCGTCCCGAGCAGATCCGTCGTGTGGCCGAGGCGTCACTGACGCGGCTTCGTACGGACGTCATCGACCTGCTGTATCAGCACCGTGTAGATCCGAATGTCCCGATCGAGGATGTCGCCGGCACCGTCGGTGAATTGGTCCGCGAGGGCAAGGTCCGGCACTTCGGGCTCTCCGAGGCTTCGGCTACGACGATCCGCCGCGCGCACAAGGTTCATCCGGTTACCGCGGTTCAGAGCGAGTATTCGCTATGGACTCGGGACCCCGAACCGCAGGTGCTACCCACGCTGGCCGAGCTCGGAATCGGTTTCGTCCCCTTCAGTCCGCTCGGCAAGGGATTCCTGACCGGCGCTGTCGATGCGTCCACAAGTTTCGCCGACGGCGACATCCGCCACCGCGTCCCGCGGTTCGAGGCGGAGAACCTTGCTGCCAACCAGTCGCTCGTCGACCACGTGCGAGGCCTTGCCGATGCAAAGCGCGTTTCACCAGGTCAGATTGCCCTGGCCTGGCTGCTGGCGCAGCAACCATGGATCGTTCCGATCCCGGGGACCCGCCACACCGCACGTATCCGCGAGAACGCGGCGGCCGCCGAGGTCGGGTTGTCCGCTGACGAGCTGAACGGCCTGAACCTGCTGGCAAAGTCCGTTGGAGTGCGCGGGGACCGGTACGACGCCGAGCACATTGCCTTGGTCAACGGCTAGGTGTAACTACTATCGACCGGCGCAGGTGAGCCTCGATCGACACGCCATTCGGGTCGAGGGCTTCGTAGTCGACTGGCGATGCGTCAGACAAACGCGATCAAAATCGAGCCGGCCCACAGTCTGTTGAGAACGAGCTGAAAGAGACGACATGACCGCTAGCGAATTCGATCAAATTTTCCCGCTCGGGGAGCCCAACGAGGCCTATGCGCAGTATTTCTCCGGCCAGAGCTACCTAGCTCCGTTGTCCGATGGCAGCGTCCCCGTCAGCAACGTCAGTTTCGAGCCTGGTTGCCGCAACAATTGGCACATACACCACGGATCTGCGGGCGGAGGCGACCAGATTCTGCTGTGTACGGCAGGCAGTGGCTGGTACCAAGCCGAGCACCAAGATCCAGTCAGCTTGGTGCCCGGATCGGTGATCCGGGTGCCGGCAGGCACGAAGCACTGGCACGGCGCAAAGGCAGGCTCGTGGTTCTCCCACCTCGCCTTCATAACGCCTGGCGAGAACGTCAGCAATGAGTGGCTCGAACCTGTGACCGATGAGGTGTACGCCGCGCTACCAGACAACGGCGAAAAGTCAGGACCACTCGGGGACTGACGCGACGATGGGGCAACGGTGGGTGGGAAATGGCCAGGCCGCTGCCTCGCTGGGCTGCGGTTGCGCCTCCATCGAGAGCCAGATCCTTCGTGAGTACAGAAACATCCACGGCCAGTCATTTGTTGGTCCACCACACACCAAGGCAGTCCACATTCGTTCAGGCTCGCCTGAGACCGACAAGGTGTGCCTCGTTCAGTGTCACGCGAGTTTTAGAAGTCGCCTTCGAGTCCCTGCCATATCCGAGGACAGGCGGCGGAGTTCGTTGATACAGATGTTGGCCTTATCGGACGGGCGCAGAAGATTGAGGTGTTCTCCAGATCGGACACCGGGTCCACGTAGATACGGGACGGATGATGCTGATCCGGGTGCGTCCCATCGTTTGTTCTCGTTGACACTAGAGTTACACAAATCGGTACGGATCGGGCTGGACTGGTGTGTACCCATGGACGAAAGCTGTTGTGATGCATGAGGATTTGGATTCATAGGACTCCTTGTATGGCGACAGATTAGTTTTGGTCAGGGAACGTGACGGCGACCTGCGTGAGGCTATTACTACGGGGTTCGACTAGCCCGAGCACCTGCGGTGACCAGCGGCATGGGCCCTTCTGGCGGTGCCCGGTCGGTGGCTTGAGCCAAAGGATCCGCTCCGCTGTCGCGGAGTGAATCGCGAGTGCCGGCCAATCCTTCGAACGAACACGAAAGGCCCGTTCCGAACAGGACACGTAAGCCCTAGGTGGCGCGTCGAGACGCTACACCGAATGGCGCGAGACGAAGGTTGCGGGACGCTTCCAGCGCACCCGGTCAGGATCGCCGCCTTAATCGTCGACGCCGACGACCTCCGGACCGAAACACGGGAGCGGGGGTGAGCAGTCGCCACCTTTGGTACCTGGATCGCGGAGATCAACCAATTGCACCGGACCTCAGTCGCATCACTCAGCGGGCCACGAGCACATAACTCGCCTGGCGTCAGTCTAGGGAAACCACGCGCCGGCCAAGCGCCATATATGGGGTGCTGTTCACGCTCCGTCAGGCCAGTGTGTATCGTGGATCAGTCAACCGCAGACGCGGCTGACCTCGGGTTGACCATCTCTGAATGCGACGGCAATGTCTGGATCTGAGCAACAGCGGGCCATCTTGGCCTCGGAGTTTTACTGGTTCGGCGGGCAACTTGGCTCGCCAAAAGTGTTCGATACCGGTACTAACTTTAGCGCCATGCCGACTCTGAGGACAGCTACCGTGCCCGACATGGAACGAGATGTAGACGAGTCGGACCGCGAGATGCGGTTGACTGTATCCGGCGGAATATTGGCTATCGAGCTAGACGAGGCGTGAGCCGCGACTTCCTGTGTGTTTGGTCTGACGAGGATTCTCAGACGCACGCAGCTCTCACTGAGACTCCATCGGTGTACTTGAGCCGCAGACAGGGCCGTGCCAGCGTCTTAATGCCTGCCCGACCAGATGCTGCTCGTCCCTCACTTGTGGGTGTGTCGACGGCTGTCTTTCTTCTGCCTTCGGACACGCCGAAGCTACTCGCGGCTCTTCTAAACGATTTCGACGCTACGGTTGCATCAAGCACCTTTTTGAGCTACGGACATGCCTCAGTTGTCCTACTTCTCGCGTCGAAGTCAAGTTGGGCACTAGTAGAGCCCCGCGTCCGAACATTCCTTGCGGGACTAGAGATTTGGTCAATCGATGGGGACTTTGAGCCCGTTGCCACCGTTATCGAGCTCAATCGGCCCCCTGATCAGATCGAGGTTGCGCAGCCGACCGACCTCCCGGTAGCGGGCCTCAGCTTTGAGGCTGCTGCACAGGTCCGGCAGTTCAACGCGAACCTGGCTGTGCTTGGCAGGACTGTCAGACACTATGCGCCATCAGTTTGGCCTCTGATAACCAATCTGCACGTTCGAGTCGGAGAAATTATCGATCAACTTGTTGGTTTGACCGACAAAACAGACGCCGTCACCATCCGGCAGTGCGTTGTGTTCGAAAGCGTACTTGTCGAAACAAACGCGGTTACGACTCTCTATTGTTCGCAACTTGGATCTGGAACTTTGCCGCTCGGGCGTTCGCGCTTTCCGGTTGGCGAGTATTCCTTGCTTGGTATAGGTGTACCTGTGAAAGCTGCGTGGGAATTCTACTACCATCTAAGTCAAATTTTTGCACAAAACAATCACGTCGGCCGTTTGAGTAAAAATCTGCCCACGATGGGTTCATTCAACTGGAAGGGGGCTGCGTCATCTCGTCGAGATTATTCATCCTGGCAAAACCCTCACGAGATTCTGCGTGCCATCGAATCAGAACCCGACTCTGCGCCTAGATTGCATATTCCACATTTCAGCTCACGCTGGGGGTATCATGAGTCGCTGCATTCAATAAGCCTAAGTTGGCAATCGATTACTGCTTCCGGAACCAAGGAATGGAACCTGCTAACTTTAACGCACGAATTTTTGCATTCTCAAGTCCGCGCGATTTTCGCTCAGATCTTAAATCCGGAATCGGATCCCGATCTTGCGGAAACGATCGTGAATCGGTATAACTCGCGGGATCAAGGTAGCTCCGCCTTGCAATCAATTCAAGCGGCGTACGTAGAAACATTAGTGGTCGCCAGGAGTATGTCAAATTTTGCAAAGATAATTGACGGCGACGCAGTTGACAGGAAGGCAAATTTTAAGGTCCCTTATCGTATAACAGTGAACGAGCTTAAAGAATCTTTCAGAAGTCACTCGGAGTTAATACAAGAGGTAGCGGTACACGTACTCGATTTTCAGTATGTGTACGCTTCAAGGCCGAAAGAGTACGTCGACTCTGTGTGGAGTTCGTGGTCGCTCGTGCCCAGCGTTGTCGATAAAATTGATTATTATGTGTTACGAACGCTATGCGCATTGTCGGTGGGCGATCCGGACGTAGACTATTCGAAAAGATTTCAGAACGCCCAAAACCTCATGCTGACGATCCTGGATGAGATGAACGGCCGCCCCCGTCGGCGTCAGCGACCCGCGATCTCAGCCGCGATCGACGTACTTCGGTCGGAGGATGAGTCGCAACGGCTCGCGATTCAGTTCGTGGGGTTGCAGTATGCAGTGCAGTTGACGAACTACTTTTTTTACGATTCACGTATAAATAATGATCTACTACGTGACGATACGGCTACCACAGACGGGTTGCGTTTCACGTATGGAATCGAGCCAGGCGAGTACATTGGACAACGACCGGAGAGTCCGGTTGGTTTTCTATTAGATCGGTTTCCGGGCTACGAAGATCAGGCGGGCCATGCGAGCGCAGAGTTCGTGGGCCTCTGGCAAATGCTGCAACTTGCGTAGGAGAAGCATATGTCTGGTGATGTCAGTACTACCGAGGCGCGACGGTTCACGGCGATTGGTTTTATGCATCCTTCGCTAAGGCCTGACGTGAAGTCGATCCGGGATGCCCTCGGTCCGAGCCTTGGACAAGTGCGAAAGATAGATGTGGGGCCTGATGGCTGGCACACCTTTCACTGTGAATATGAACGGATCACGAGTTTGTATCCCGCTGATCTCGTCGACGCTCGATCGCGGATGCGGAAGAGTGGTCGGTACGCGCACGATATATTTATTTCACTGTTTGATTACGGTTCTCTGGGGTCTGTGATGTGGGTGGCCTCGCCGTACATCAGGCTCCTTGACGAGATCCACTCAGAAGCGTCGAAGCGGTTGATAGAACCTGCCTTGCAATACACCAGTGCAAATATGAAGGGTGTGTTTGCCCTGCTAGCGCAGGGGGCTGACTCCATCGCGGTCAAGAGGGTTATTCTTAGAATTATCTCTGAAGAGAATGTAGAGCTGGTTTCACTGACGGGTAAGATGCCGTTGCACTCGGATATTCACAGAGGTCTCAGTCAATCGACTCTGCCGTACGGGGTTGGCGCAGTAGTTGAATTCGAAGATCAACGTGCACGGGTCACAGTAAACCGCACCGGTCTTATCCATTGGTTCCAGTCGGAGGTTAAAACATTAGGATGTGCGTTGTCGCTCGTGTCCATGCTTTCCAACGCTGATCTGTTGCACCAGGACCGCAGATATCCATTAAGCGAGGAAGCGCAAAAAGCAATAAGTTCGTTGGAGGACTGATGAACGGGTCGTCTTATCGCGGAATGTCGGTACATGAGCTGACCAATCCCAGCTACGCGGCCCATTATCTCGGCGAGAGTCTGCTTCATGGTGAGCTGTCGCTTTTACTCGGGGCAGGTGTGAGCCGTGGTTCAGGTCTTCCATCTTGGCAAACGTTAGTAGAAGGATGCGAGGATGAATTGGGGTTGAGCAGGCCGGCTGGGGCACGCAGCAGCGAGAAGTTGATGTCTGCTATGGATAAGGTGCGTAGCGAGTTTTTGAGTCCCGATCGATCTGAAGTAGATTTTCGTGAACTTGTGCGCCGAAATCTTTACCCTGACGAATACCTGGATGGCGAATCGTATCCAGATAACCTGCTGCAAAACATGATGCTTATCGCAGTCGGTGCACTAATCATGCCATCGTCGCGTGGGTCTGTTCGTGAAGTGCTAACCCTTAATTTCGACGATCTTCTGGAATGGTATCTGGGGATTCATGGTTTCACGACCCAACCAATTACCGAGCTTCCGCAGGTAGTCAGCTCAGATGCTGACGTGACAATTTTTCATCCACACGGATATATTCCTTTGACCAAAAGCGGAATTCCGACGGACTGGATGATATTGACACGTAAGCAATTCATCAAGAGGATAGCTGGCACTGATGGTCGAGCCTGGGCTCGTTTTCTGACAAACTTATTTGCGACGAAAAGGCTCCTCGCGGTGGGAACTAGTATGTCGGACATAGACCTTGATGTCCATCTTGAAGCTGCGGGAGAGGGCAAATTTGACGACGAACCAATGGGGTTCGTGGTAAATTCGACATTTGATGAAGAGGAAGCGGAGCAGTTGAAGTTGCGAAACCTTGTGCCCGTAGCAGTAGGGAGCCGGGAGGCAATTCCGCATTTTCTTCTTCAGGTTTGCCGCAACGCCTCCGCTGGATCACGATAATTACTGGGCAAGCTACCACCGGTCTGATCTCTGTCAGGGTTGCGATTGGCGATTGCGACCAGGATTGCTGATGAGCTATGGCTGACCACATCACCGGACACGGTACGTATAAAGACAAGCTGTACCTGAGTGCGAGCTCGGACGTGTCGTCTACAGGATCGTCGGCTGTGCGATCGACAACCGAATGAAGGGCTCGTTGGCGGTATTCGCTCTAATGACGGTGTGGGAGCCTGGAGGAATTTCCGCCTCGCCGTCACATCCGAAGCAACTGTCGCCTCGGTCCGTCCTCAACCGTGGGGAGCGGGACTCCGGAAGGCGAAATGTCCGCGCACAGATGCACACACCGCTGTCGGTCCGGATCGGCCGTGATGAAAGTCCCGGTCGAGTCTGTCGACGCCTTCTACCACCCGGTCTGGATCCGGCCCCGGTCACAATAGCTTCGCTTGTCAGTATTGAATTTCATGTGCATATTAGGCGATGCCTAGACACAAGGACATCACGCCCGTCGCGTATCAGGTTCTATGCCCGCCCCCGCGCTACCTGACAGCCTCAGCTAGTTCGACACAGCCTTGGCAACAAGCTCTCCCAGCTCATCCATCGCGGCTACCTTCGGGCTGTGTGCGAGCACAGCGGCGACGAACTCACCTGCATTACTGACGACGGCGTGCTTCGAGACAAATTCTCCGATAATGTATTTTCCCCGGACCATAGTCCAGGGCGCGGGAAGTGCTTCAGCCCAAGCCTCTTCGGCCTGCCCAATAGCCGACTCGATTGTCGTTGTGTCCGGTCTAGTTTGGGGTTGGGCAGCGAGATCGCGGAGCCTTTGAAGTGCGTCTTCCCCCTTCGGGCTTGGCCATTTAATCGACACCTGCTCCCGAAGAAGGCGCTGCGCATACTCCGCAATCGCATTGTCCCTCTGCGCAAGGAGTAGATCCAGTAGCACTTGCCGGGCGTTTGGAAGAGTTGAGCAGGTCGAGGGTTTGAGTAGCTTTCCCTCGATGGCTTTGGTTATGAACGAATCATCTTGCAGCAGGACACCTTCGATATCCGCTGCAGGCCACACGTGCACGTGCTGTGCAACGGCAGCAGGTGGAGCGGGCGCACGTACGTCGGCGTCCACTACTCCGACGATTGGCAAGTCGTAGACGGACAGCGATTGCACTTGGCTTAGCACCTGCTGCCGCCCCCCAGCATCTTTGATTGCACTGGACGAGACGGACGGAACGAGCAGGGGGATGACGCTTGCATCGAAGGTTCCTTCGGTAAGTACGAGAACTTCCGATTGTGTGAGAGTGCTGGCACGAAACCCCGCTTCCCGGTATAGCTCTAGCCGTTCGGACTCGGTCTCGACCAGTTGAGGGGGCTCAAGGTGACTGAGCCGGACGATCGCCGAGGGCGGGATTGCGTCGAGGATTGCCGGGCTGTGTGTGGCGACGAGCATGCGACCCTGGTCGCCTAGGCCTGGACGCAACGCCTTCAAAAGTCGGGTGCTAAGGGTAGGGTGCAGATACGCGTCCGGCTCATCGATGACAACGAAACTGTGTCCCTCGCCCGCGCGGAAGACGCGACTGATGATGATGAGAGCCTGGCGTTCGCCGCTCGACAGGGCGGCGACTGGGTGTGCCGAGCCGTCTGCGAGTCCGATTCGCAGACCTGAGCTGTGCTCGACCGTGAGTGGCAACAGCTGTTTGGGGTGGAGAAGTTCATCCACAGCAGCTTTGAAAGCGACCCAGCGCGGTTGAGTGGCCGCGGTGACACCTGGGCCGGTGCTGGCCAGCGCGCCTTGAAAGCAGAGCGCCGTCGCGTACGACTCGAACTCCGAGTCGTCCAGCCGGCCCGAGTTTGTGTGGACCGTGTTGCGTGCCTCAGCGAGTTTTGCGATAGCGACTTCTTCGCTGAGTTGAGTGAGATCGACACCAGCTGAAATCGGTGCTGTGAGTCGTCGTTCAGCAGGGAGAAAGACTAAGTCAAGGCTCGGTTGGCGTTTCAGCAAGTCGCTGTTGCCTGCCATGTTCGTCAGCGTGATGGGGCTGACGTCCGTAGTAACTCTTACACCAGCGAGGGGTGTGGCGCGAGCCGTAAACACAGTTTCAGTTGGAACAGAACTCTCGTGTGTCCACCCGGACGCAATCCGATATTGCTCAAGAATTTCTCGTTCGGCGTTGGAGAATTTGACAGTGACGTGAACGACTGCCTCTACCTGGTCGTTGCGAGGCTCCGGCATAGAGTGCGTCCAGGGAATCAGCATGCACGCGAGCAGTTTTGATTTTCCGGTGCCGTTAGGACCGGCAAGTGCCGCGACTTGCGAGTCCGGAAGATTTGTAGCTCCATCGACAAGGCCGGCGATGTTCGCCGTCTCGACCCGCGTGATCCTCATGGCACATTCTGGCACGATGCACCTGGAGCGCGGCGCGGCGATACGGACACAAACGTCCAACGCGACTATGCGAGCAAGCTCAGCGCAGTAGTTGGCCGAGCTGCGAGTGACTAGCCCCCACAATAACCGAGACCCTCGGTGGGGATCGCGAGGATCTTGTCCCTGTCTGGGTGCGAGCCACGTCTGACAGGGGGGAGACATGTAGTCACTGCGTGGCCGTTGCGGGGTCGTAGACGCTTCGGCGTCACGATCACCCATCAGACCGTCCGAGGCGATATCCCAGACGCCGTCATGCGGGTGCGCCATCAGCGATGCAACGTTTTAGCCGTACACGTCATCGGTAGAAGCAGCCAATTTGAGCGGAATACTGGAATCCGGTGTCGACAACCACGGCGCGACCCGGTACCAGGTCGTGCGGGTGCGTGAAGGGCCGTGAAGCGGGAACACCGCAGGACCCGATCCGGCCGACCATTCATGCTGATGTCGCCGATGGTCGTATCTCAGGCTTCGAACTGTGTGATTATTGCCCTCCCTGGTTATGAAGCGACCGGTGGCGATTGTCACGAGAAGCCCCGGGGGCGACGCGCATTTTTCAAATTCGACTCGAACAAACGTGGTTCGGAGCAGGGTGTCAGCATCGCATCGGCGTAAATGGTTCGAGCGCAGGCGCGCCGCGTAGGTGGGGCCGTGGGCTTCCGGTCGATTGGTCGTTCGTTGACACAGAATGCGGGGTTCGCAGACCGTGAGCTGAAATGAAGGAGTTGCGCCATTCCGGTGGTCTGTCCACTGCAGTCCGTCTACATGCAGATGGATTCAGCATGTTCTTTGCCGTGGGTCTCGATGACACGAGAGTGACACAACTGGGTACACACGGGGGTGGATCGGCCTGGACGTGAATGTACGAAAAGCTCTGTTGCGCAATAAACATTGGATCCACCCAAGTCCTGTTATATCCACTTTTCCGGACTTAAAATCCGCACAGTGTCGGTTCGAGTCCGACTGGGGGCACCATTCCAGTGCAGGTCAGGGCACTGCACGGAGGTGCGACGTCTTCCCGGTACGCAGAGAGTACGCAGCAGATTCCTGCGCGGTGGCGTACCCGGCGTCCATCGCGTTCGAGACGGTGTCGAGGTTGTCGTCCATCAGATGTCCGTACAGATCCAATGTCAGCGTCGCAGTCTTGTGCCCGAGCATGCGCTGAACGACCTTTACGTCTGCGCCCGCTGCGATCGCGAGTGATGCTGCAGTGTGCCGCAATTCGTGCGGCGTGAGGTCTCCCAGACCCGCTGCGGCAACGGCCTTGTCGAAGGCCCACCGGAACTCGCCCAGCGGTAACACGGTGCCGTGGCGACTCGGGAAGAGGTACTCGTCGGAGGACCTGCCCGCGATGGCTTCCACGAGCCGGTCGCGCAGGAACCTCGGGACCGGCACCGATCGGGCGGCGTGGTTCTTCGTCGACCCTTCTACGATGCCTCGCTTGGCTACATGCGTGGCCGATCGAGAAATGCGGATCCGGGACCGGACGGGATCGAAGTCACGGACGCGGATGGCGGCGAGCTCACCGAACCGTGGGCCGCAGTAAGCGAGTGTCAGCGCGACATTTTCGAACCGGCCGCAATGCGCGGCGAGTGCGGCCACCTCGTCATGGGTGAGGTACGTCTTCTCCGGGTTTTCGATGCGCGGCAGCTCGACCTCGTCGGCGGGGTTGTGCGCCAGGTGCTTGGCGCGGATTGCGTACGCGAGTACTTGGTCGACGACCTGATATGCGGCGACGACCCTCGACGGTGAGAGTCCCTTTTCTGGGTTCTTGTAGCTCCCGCCGGGCCGCTGCAGGCCGAGCACCCATGACTGGACGTCTTCGTAGTCGATGTCGCCAACCTGCATGTGCTGCCAGTGGGGGAGGACGAGGGTGTCGAGCAGCGACCGGTAGCCCGCGACGGTCTTGGCTGCCTTGCCGGACTTGGTGTCGAACCACCGTTCAGCGAGCGTCGAGAACAGCGCCGACTTCGCCTTCGGATCGACGTAGGTGCCGATGGCGTGCTCGACGACGACGTTGTCGATCCACGCCTGCGCGTCGGTCTTCCGGTCGAAGCGCTTCGTGTGCTCCCTGCCCTTGGCGTCGACGTATCGTCCTCGCCAGCGTTTCCCCGTGCCGTACAGCTTCGGCCGCAGTGTGGTCGTTGGTGTGCCGTCGGGCTCAAGCACAGGGGCGCCGCTGTCGTCCAAGACTGGTCGCGGCTTCTTCAGGTCACGCCAAAGATCCTCGACGCCGGCGCGTCGGTTGCGCCTCTGCCCGCTTCTAGTCATCCCTGGCATTGCCTTTCCTCTCATCATCATTTGCGGATCTATTTGTGGCCAACTGTCCGAATCCTTGCGATTTCATCACTTCGGTGAAGAGATCTGGATGGCCTGCTTCAGCCTGTGAGAGCCTTGTTCCGGGGAACGCCAGTTGCTGCGCCTGCTCGGCCGCGACGTCAATCAGATCAAGCAGCCCCTTGGGAAGCTGCCCGCCACCGAAAGCATCCGCGTACTCGCCGATCCGCTTGATCGAGACGTACAGCGACACCATCTCAAGAGCGCTGATCTGAATCTGCGGCCCCTCACTCGTCGCGAATTGAAATGGCCGCGGCTTTTGGGTGCGCTCCGCTCGTCGGCGCCTATACCCACTGATGTCCCCGGATTCCTCTGCAGCTTCGAGTTCAGCTTTGTCGATGTCGACTTCGGTGTCTCGGGACAGTAGCTCCGCGACTACACCCGGTCGCCAATCGAGACCCGCCTCGTACTTCTTCAACGTTGACTGAGTGATGTTGAAAATTTCTCCGCCCTCAACACGCCGCTGAGTTGTGTCCGACGGTCCACCCTTGGCTGACACCTCCTCCTGTGTTAATCCGAGTTTGTTCCGACGTGCTCGGATGGTCTGGGCGAAGCTTGGGGTGTTCATCGGCATGTCCGCAGTCTCCCAGATTTGTTCGGCAAACCTTCCTCGGGCTCGGCAAACGACACGGGTGTCATTTCCTGCGTGTTCGGCGTTGTGGGTGCCGTTGGGGCTGGTCAGCTCGGTTTGCCCGCCGGTGCCAATTTTACCGTTCGAGGTATGCCAACGCCTAGAGTTGGGATAGAGTTCGGATTATGCCAAGCCAGACCGCGCATCGTCGGTACGCCACCCAGCGTCCCAGTAGGACTCCGCCGCACTTGTCCATCGGGGTCTTCCGCAAGGCGCTCAAGCTCACGCTTGAGGACGTTGCGGATCGGGTTGAGGAGATTACGGGCGACCGTCCGACAAAAGGCGCGCTATCGGCTATCGAGAACGGACACAGGGGCGTCTCGGCTCAACTACTCGACGCGCTCGAGAAGGCCTACGACATTCCCTCGGGATCAATCTCAACCGTTTACGAACCCCGATCGGCAGCCCAAGTCACGAACGTAGATGCGCAAAACGCCATCAAAGCGACCACATAGACCGTGCCGGAAAGCGCGAACCGTCGAACACATTGATTAGGAGATGATCATGCGTGACACCACAGTTTCCCCACCCCCCGACCAGACGGAAGAGTTCTGGCAGGCCAAGGACTGCGCGAGGTTCACGGGCATCCCCGAGGGAACGTGGCGCTACTGGGCCCACATCGGACGCGGCCCGGCCAATTTTTCCCTGGGTCGTCGCCGAGTGTGGCGCAAGAGTGTCGTCCTCGCGTGGGTCGCCGAGCAGGAGTCCGCAGCGTGAGGCAACTTCCAGGCGCCGCGTCATGAAAGCCGCGCATACGACGAAAAACACCACCGCTCACGGGATGGCAGTCCCAGTTGTGCGCGGTGGTGCTGATGGAACCAAATCACCAGAAAAGGAACCAGTAGTGAGCACTGTAGCGCAACCGTCCGACAACAACCAGATCGAGCCCTTCGTGGTCGATCCACCGGTCAAGTATGCCAACGAGAAGCAGATGGCCGCGCACCTGAAGAAGGTATACGGCGAGGCCCCCGTCGGAATGGATCTCTACGACGTCTGGTGCACGGCTTCGAACGAGGAGTATCGGACCAAGGCCGAGCAGGATGCCGCAATCCACGAACAGATCGTCAGTCAGCAGCCGAAACCGAAGGTCGAGTACTCACCGGATGCTGCCGGTGCATGGAAGCGTCGTGGCACCGAGCAGAACGTCATTCGAGTGCCGAGGAACTTCAAGGACGGTAGATCCTCTCTCGACAATCTCAGTCCTTTCCCGCGCCCCAAATGGGCGGACCCCGACAACGACGTGCTCAGCACGATTTCGCACTGGTCCATGTTCCGCAGCAGCAGCATTGTCGCTACCCCATTGTCGGGTGAGCACGGTGCGCGAACGAAGAGCGGGGTGTGGGAGCCGGCCCACATCCAGGCCCATGTTGCCCGGGCGCTGTCCGGTGCGGTTGCAGTCGTCAAGCTCGACAGGTTTGGCGCCGTCAACGAGGTGGCAGGAGTTCAGCGGATAACGGACTGGGACTTCGAGATGACAGCTGCGGAAGCAACTCAGCTTGCGCATACCCTCCTCGCAGCCGTCGACCTCATCGCAGAAGGCGAGGTCGCATGATGCCCACCTACTACTACAAAGCGCCGCGTACACGGATAGAGGATGCGTCTGCTTTTGGGGTCGTGTTGCGCAAGGCGTTCGGCCGGTCGAGCTACTACTTCGACGAGCACAAGAAGCGAGTGTTCAAGGAGATTGGAGTCGTGGACGTCTACCCATCGTCCGGCAAAATCAGCGCCTGGCCGATGGACGGGTTGACTCCCCGCGAGATCGAAATGCTCATTGGTACCGCCGAGCTCGCGTTCAGAACAAAACCGACGAAGGCAACCGGGTGGAGTTTCAAGCGCCGAAAGAACTTCAACTTCTGGCGAACCTATGTCTCGGTGCCCGTCCACCCGGACAACGACCACGTCGCCCATGCGATTGCAGAGGCGAGGTCGGTTCAGGACATGCACGTTCAGCGGATCGAAAAGCAAATGACCGAGGTCGATGACCTCAGTCCCGCTGAGGTCTTCCAGTGAGCGCGCGGATCACCGACGGCGCGCCCACCTGCGACGAGGTTTGGGCAACGCTGCAGCCAGGAGAAAGCCGGTGGACGCGACTCGCGCTCGTACACGTCGGACCGTTCACCGCGTCGATCAAGCGGACCGATTGGGTCACCGACGCCGGCGATCACGAGTCATCGGGCATGCAAATCGTCGTCGACAACTTCGAGTTCCCGGAGACATTCCCGGACCACGATCTCGGCGCCAAGGCCAACCAGGTCGCTGACCTGAGACTTTTGATGGCCCAGATCTTCGAGGCATACCAGAAGCTCGACCCGGGTGCGCTGTCATGACTGTCGTCGGCGTCGCGCTCATCGCGGGCAGCCTCGCCTACCTCGCCGCGGACTTCCGCGCATTTTGCACCAAATCCGATACAACACAGGGAGTTTGAAATGACCTACACAGCACTCGACGTTCTGAAGTACTACGCCGTGCGCGCCAAGTCGCAGATCGAATGGGCCACCGACTTCATCAGCGGCAATGTCTATCATGAACTGGCCGACAAGGACGCCAGCCGGGTCGAAGACGTACTGGAGAGTCCACTCGACACGATCAACGAGTTCGCTGAAAACCTCCTCGCTGCGGTGCTCGAGATCGAACCCGAGTTCAAAGCCAGCACCGGTCTCTTCTCGGATGGCCGACGTGTCTCGACGTCGGTGTGGGTCGAGCAGGGCTGCGTCTACGTGCATCCCTGGCATTACGACCCCGAGAAGGGGCCGCAGGAGCCGTACAAGATTCGAGGCGGCAGGCTCGGCGCCGATCCCGGCCAGTACGCGGGCAGCTACGACCTGCACGTGGATCCGGCCGCGCAGACCGTCGAAGCGGAGCTGTTCAAGTCCTCGTTCGTCTACTACGCCGAACCTGTCGCTGCGGTGGAGAACATGGTTGCGAACGTGGGGCTGGGGGAGTTCACCGGCGAGTTCGGGCCCGAGAAGATCGCCCTCGACATCGGCGACAGTGTCACGCGGCGCACCGTGTACCTCGATCCCGGGGAAGCCATCGCGTTGGCGGATTCACTGACTGCCCACGCCGACGGTGCGAAGAAGGCTGACAGCGTCGATGTCCACTGAGGATCTGCGGCCTTACGCACGGGAGCTGCTGCGTTCGTGCGCGGCCCGGGATCCGCGACACCGCGAGTACTTCGTTGCTCTGGCAAGGAAGTACGGATTGAACGACGTCGAGATCGAGGCGGAGCTGTGCGCCACTCACTGACCACCCCGGGTGTCCGTGGCAATGACTGCCACGGACACCCGTTCCACCCAACCGAGCGGAGGTGCCCCACCTATGCCACGTGACCACGGCCGCGTGCTGTGCCGTATCTGGACCGACCCGAAGTTCTTGGCACGCTCCGAGTCTGCTCAACGGATGTACATGTTGCTGCTGTCGCAACCAACGGTCAACAACGCGGGAGTCCAGCCACTGCTCGTCGGCAAGTGGGCCCGAAAGGGTCCGACCGGCGACGAGGACGATGTCCGCAAGTCCCTCACCGAATTGGAAGAGCATGGCTACATCGTGACGGACACAGACACCGAAGAGCTGCTTATTCGGTCGTTCATCCGCAACGACGGTGGCATGAAACACCGTTACATCATGAAGAACGCCCTCGGGTGTGCAGAGGCGATCGAGAGTGCGTTACTACGGCGAGTACTTGCTCGAGAACTCCGCCGTCTGGGTCGCGACGACGCGGGGGAGACGGCCACGAAAATGGAGGCTGCACTTGCCGATTTCGAACCCATCGAGAACCCTTCAGAATCCCATTCGAATGGGATTCTGAACCCATCGGAATCCCATTCCGAACCCATCGAGATGGCATCCCAGCAAGAAATGCCATTCGAATCCCATTCCGATGGCAATCGAATCACTGCGGTGAAGGTGAAGGTGAGTAGTAAAGGTTCTGTTAGTAATTACTTATCTTCTAAAGACTCTAAAGATCGTTCATCTGCTCCGCAGACGAGCTCGTACTCGGCTGCATTCGAATCGTTCTGGACCGCCTACCCCCGCAAGTCCGCAAAGCGGAAGGCGTTCGACGCATGGAAGCGCGCCGTCCGGCGGACGGGGGACAACGAGATCCTTATCGCCGGCGCTACGCGCTACCGCGAAGACCCGAACCGGGAAGACCAGTTCACCAAGCAAGGTGAAGCCTGGCTCAACGGCGACTGCTGGGACGACGACCCGCTACCCGCCCGACATCAACAGCACGGCGCATCCAGGCCCGACCCGACCGAGCGTGGCCGCTCCGTGGCCGACATTGCCCAGAAAATCAGAGCCCAACAAGGAGCCACACCATGACCGCACTCGACACCGCCGCAGCGGCTCTCGAACGCGCAGCCGTCCTCGATCACCGTCTGACCGTCACCGAAGCCACCGTGCAGGCGTGGGCCGACTGCTTCACCGACAAGCCGATTTGGCTCGACGAAGCCGTGAAGGCAGTAGGAGATCACTACTCGCAGCCGAGCCCTTTCCCGATCATGCCCGGCGACGTACTCGCTCGCGTCGCCGACATCGAGCTCGGCCCCAAGTCCTCACAGGAACGCATCGACTGGTTCCTCGACACGTGGGCGCAGCACCCGTACGCCCGCGCACTCATGGAAGCCACCGGCGTCGAGTTCAAGCTGCCGCCCGAGCCCGACGAATTCCGCACCAATTCCTGGGGCGCACACAACTGGCACCGAGACTGGCTTATCGGCTGGGTGAACGAGAACCGCGAGAAGCTCGTCGCCGCGATTCGCAGTGGGCAGTCCCGCTACCGCGGACCTCGTCACGAGGGCTGGTGACAGGTGATCAGTTTCGAGCGCGTCGTCGACGCCTTCCGTGACGAGGGCCTGATCGTTCAGGATCTCGGCCACGGCAAGGCTGCGGCGCAAGCCCCCGGTCATTCATCGGCCGACAGGTCGGTGTCGTTCAAGCACAACGGAGTCGACCGGACGATCATCTACTGCCACTCCGATCCGACAGAACAGGTTCTCGACGCCCTCAGGCTCACGCAGAGCGATTTATTCGACTCCCCTAAGGGTTCGACCCACACCTACCCAGACGGGAGGATCGTACGGCGCAGCACCGACAAAAAATTCTCGCAGTACGGCAACACGAAAGGCGACCAGCTTTACCGCGCCGACCGACTACGGGAATCGTCGACGGTGTGGTTCTGCGAAGGCGAGAGCGACGTCCACATGCTCGAATCCGAGGGCGTCGTCGCCACCACGACGGCGGGCGGTGCAGGCAGCGTCCACCTGTTCGACATGACGCCCCTGCACGGCAAAACCGTCATCATCGTGCGCGACATGGACGAACCCGGCGCCAAGCGCGCACGGAAGCTGATGGAACTCCTAGGCGCCGTCGCCAACGTCCGCGTCGTCGAACCCATCGCAGGCAAGGACGCGACCGATCACATCGTTCGCGGACACACCTTGGCCGAGTTCCGTGAGACCCACGACTTCGACAACGCCAAGCTCGCCGCCATCCTGCGCCAGCTCGCCGACGAGTCCGCCGAATCCAGCCACGTCGCCAGCATTGTCGGCCGCGCCCGCAAGGCACTCGACATCGTCGCGGCGCCATCACTGCGCGACACCGCCCTGAAGAAGTTCGGCGACGGCCTCGACGACTGGTGGGAGTGGGTCGACGCACCCGCCGAGAAGGTCCGCTCGATGCCGACGCCGTGGCCGGAGATCGACGACGCCCTCGCCGGCGGGCTGCAACCGCAACGCTCATACCTGATCGCAGCAAGGCCCGGACATGGAAAGTCCATCGGTCTAACCAACTTCGCGCTCTACGCGTCCGGGCAGGGATACCGCGGCGCACTGTTCTCGATCGAGATGGGCCGCACAGAGGTCATGTCCCGCATCCTCGCCGCCGGTGCTCGAGCAGAGTACGGGCAGATCACCCGACGCAGCCTCGACGACTTCAACCGCGCTCGCATCGCCGCGTACGCCTCCGACGCCGTCGACATGCCGCTGTGGATCTCCGATCAGCCCTCGATCACCGTCGACAAGATCCGCGCCGACGCGATCGCGATGAAACGCTCCGGAGGCCTCGACTTCATCGCCGTCGACTACCTGCAGCTGCTCAAGGCGACATCGTCGAAAGTGAGTCGACAGGAACAAATCTCCGAGATCTCCTGGGCGCTCAAAACTATGTCGCGTGAACTTGACGTCGCAGTCCTTACTGCCTGCCAGCTCAACCGCGGCAACGCCAAGGACAAGCGCCCACCCGCACTCTCGGATCTCCGCGAATCGGGGTCGCTCGAACAGGACGCCGACGTCGTCATCCTGCTGCACCACCCGACCGTCGACGACCGCCAGATCACCGGTGACGTCGAGATGCGCATCGAAAAGAACCGCACAGGGCCGCTGCACATCGCGACGCTGCCATGGCGCGGCTACCAGGCTCGTATCGGCGGATGAGATGCCGATCAAGAAAGTCAAGACTAAGCCCGGGAATCCCTGGGGGTGCGTTGGAAAGAAGCGCTACGACACCGAGAAAGGCGCGAAGAAGAACGAATTCAGAGACCGGTTCGGCCCCGTAACCGCCTACCACTGCACCAACTGCAACGGGTGGCACATCGGACACAAACGACGACCACGAAAGAGGCGGAAATGACACTGACTCAAGCCGTGATTCAGTTCGGCTATCGCACAGCGGCGGCACTGATCTGGATCATCTTCGGCGGAATCATCGCATCGGACTCGACTGACGATTGGCAGGCCCAGAGCCCGATCCACCGAATTGCTTTCCTCGTCCTCTGCGTCGCAGTGGGCGGCATCGCGCACTGGCTCATGTCCCTCGGCTACCGCCACAGGGAGGGCTACGAGTCCGTGAAGATCCCGAAGACACCCAAGTTCACAGGATTCAGCGTGGACTTCGTCGGTGGAGAGCGTGAATGGCATGACGCGGATCAGCTGCGCCTCTTCGCCTCCGACCTGCTGCTGAGAGCACGCCGGGTGGATGCCCTGCAGCGGCTCGCGTCGCAGCGGAAGTGGATCTGGTTCTACCGAGCAGGTAGCTGGACGCCGCGACGGCCCATCTACATCGGCAGCGACGAACATGATCGTCACACTCTCGTGCTGTCGTTGCCGTACTCCGGTTCGCCCGCAGCGGTAATAGCGCTGCCTTGGTGGCCATGTCGATGCACGGAAAGCCCCGAACCTGCGTCAACCTCGCAGACATTCATCGATGCCTGCCTCGCCGGTGACGCTGACGCAAACGACCTCGACGACTGGATCGACCGCTGGCATGAAAGCGACAGCGCACAAAGCCTCGACGAATTCATCGGCCTGACCAAAGAAGAAGCGAGATGGCCGTGGACCGGATACGGCAACATCCCCGAAGTTCTCGACCGTCGCCGACAGGCCATCTCCGACACCAATGAGAAGCCGTGAGTACAGATTCAGACCGGGAACTGCTGGACGCCGTGGAACACGCCATCGAGAACGAACTCGACAGCTACACCGTCGACTCGCGAGCCAACCTCGGCAACGGATACATCGCCGAAGTCATCACCAGCCGCCTATCCCGCGACGGATTCCTACGAGAACCACAGCGAGCAAGCATGAACACGGAGGGCCCATGACCAACACCGATCACCTCTACCTCGACCGCCTAGGCCAGAAGCACGTCATCGGAATGCTCCGCCAAATACCCCGCATCGTCGCCGATCTCGCTGTCACCATCACTCGCCGCGACGTCATCTCTCGCCCCATGCCAGGCGGGCGCTCATCCGTCGAACGCGTCGAGATGCCCCTGCCCCTCAACGTCGACGCCATGCTGCAAGCCGACCGACTCCGCACACTCCTCGCCGGCTACTGCGCCAACGCCTGCATGTACCGAGGCCTCATCTACGCCCCCACACTCCCACCCGGATACACACACTGGCAGCACTTCATCGGACCACTCCAAGCTAACGAGCGCCGCATCCCGGAAGGCTGGACCGAAGAACCCGTCCTGTCCCTCGCGCGCTGGCTCAACCAGAACCTCATCGCATTCGCCATGACCGAGAACAGCGAACACGCACCCACCCAACTACGCAACGCACTGAAGGCATGCACCGACGCCATCGACCTACCGCCCGACGAGATCTGCAAGGAGCCCGACCAGCAGGCAATCGACCAGTCCTATGACATGCTCCTCACCGCACGCGAACTGCAGAACATCATGCCGCAGCTAGGGGAGAAGCCACTGAAGGCGGACACCATCCACTCATGGACCGACCGGAAACGCTACAAGGACAACGCTCTCGCGTTCCAAGAGATCGCTGGCGTCAAGGGATACGTGTATCGACTCGGCGACGTATTGGCTATCCGACGCGCCCGAGAAGCTGCTCGGTCACAACGCATGTCCGAGGTCAGCTGATACACTGCGTGTGGGCGATCGGTGTGTAGCACGAACCACCGACACGACCACCCCCCAATCGCAATCACTGAAGCCCTCCAACGTGGGGGGCTTCAGTGCTGTCCGGGTAGAGGTGCGCATGATCATGAATATGATCGACTGGCTGATCTACAACATCGCCCGCATCATCTTCCGATACACGGCACATCGCTGATGGCCACACCAAGCCTCGCGCAGCGGATCACCAACACGTACCGACTGATGCTCAGCGCCAGAGCCAACGGCGAGAAGGCAGCCGAAGCGACCTACACGCGCCGCATGAATGACCTACTCGAACGCATACCCAGACCCGCGAGGTTCTGATGGCATGGGCCAACGGGCACACACGCACCAGCACCAAAGAGCACAAGGCATGGGCGAGAGCTGTTCTCTCTAAGGACAGTTACACATGCCGCATCCAAGGGCCACGCTGCATCGGCAGAGCCACAATCGCCGACCACATACGCAACGTCGCCGAACACCCCGACGCACAGTACGACGTGAGCAATGGACAGGCCGCATGCCAACCATGCTCCGACGACAAGACACAGATGGAAGCAGCACGCGGCCGACAACGATACCGAGCACGCGGACGCTACCAACCAGCACGAGACAAACACCCCGGACTCCGATAGCGAAAGGTCTGCCGACCATGCGCATGCGAACGCTCGAACTCCCCACCGTCATCGTTGGCCCGACAGCGAAGACACCATTCGTCGTCATCCTCGACAGGTTCGGACCCGACGAAGAGTGGGACGACTCGATGGCCGACGCAGTCAAGGAAGCATCGGGCGCGGCCGGTGTCATCGCATTCCGAGACCACGAAGTCGAGCTCTACAACGATGTGACAGAGGGAGACCTCGAACGTCACGACCTGACTATCGCTACAGCGCAAGCACTCATCGACCACCAACGGCTCAACGAGTACGCCCGCAAGCAGCCCTGACCAGCGGAAACGCCCGCAGGACTCCGACCTGGGCATATGCCCCTCCCCCCAGGGGCTGAGCTTCTACGGTCGGCATAGTCGCTCCGGTTCAGCCTGACTCTGGGGTTTTCGAGTTCCGCATGCAGATCGAATGAGACGCGATGTCTTGCAATCACTTCGCGAGGAGGTGACCTGATGGCTGGACGTGGTTCTGCACCTAAGGATGCATCCAAACTTGCTGGGCATGGCGCGGCAAAGGCGCGCGCCGCCGGGATGCGGGTTATAACCGCCGAGCCGACTCGCCAGCCGAACCTCCCGGTTCTGTACTTCCCGGACGAGGATGGGAAGAAGCGCCGATTTGCATGGCCTGAGATCACCAAGACATGGTGGGGAATGTGGCGGGATTCGCCTCTGTCCGATGAGTTCACGGCGACCGATTGGTCGGAGCTTCTCGATACGGCACTGCTGCATGCTCGTTTTTGGTCGGGCGAGTTCAAGCTGGCGGGGGAGCTCAGGTTGCGCGTCGCAAAATTTGGAGCGACCCCCGAAGACCGTGCGCGCCTGCGTATTCAGTTCGCAATGGCTACTCAGGCTGAAGAGCGAGTTAAGGAACCCGGTGCTGGTTCAAGCCGCGCCCGACGCGGTCCGCTGAAAGCTGTCTAGTGCCGTGGAAGCCGTCGGAGCCTGGGGAGATTCCGACGCTGGGGTACGACGCGATCGACTGGATCACTGCGTACCTCGCGGCGCCTGACCGTCGGGACTACGAGCCGTTCGTCCCGTACCGCGAGCAGGAAGATTTCATCCTGAAGTGGTACGCCATCGATCCTGGCACCGGATTGTTCTGCTACCGCAGAGGCCTTCTCGGTCGGCCGCGTGGTTGGGGGAAGTCACCGATCCTCGCAGCGCTCGCCTGTCTCGAAGCGCTGGCGCCGATCTACCCGGATGGGTGGGACGCGGACGGGCAGCCGGTCGGGAAACCGTGGTCGTACGTGCGGACCCCGAACGTGCACATCGCCGCGGTGTCGGAGGAGCAGACGAAGAACACGTGGGATCCGTTGCTCGAGATGCTCCGCGAAGGTCCGGTGCTCGACGAGTATCCGGGTATCGAGCCGCTCGACACGATGGTGAACTTGCCGAAGGGGCAGATCCTTCAGCGCACCGCGTCGGCTCGGACGATCAAGGGCGCGAAGCCAGTGTTCTCGGTGCTCGACCAGACCGAGGAGTGGGTGCCGTCGAACGGCGGTGTGAAGCTCGCCGGTGTCATGCGGTCGAACGCTGCGAAGATCGGCGGCCGGACGTTGGAGTCGCCGAACGCGTACACGCCGGGTGAGAACTCGGTCGCCGAATCGTCGGCTGCGTTCGCTGCGTCGATCCGTGAGGGCCGCGCGAAGGACGAGGGTCTGCTGTACGACCACCGCGAGGCACCACCGGAAACCAGCCTGGAAGAGCGCGAGACGCCCGTTCACTTCGACCTCGACGAGGAGGAGTACATCGGACTGCTCGACGGTCTGCGTGTCTCCTACGGTGATTCGTCGGCGCACCCCGACGGCTGCGTGATCCACGATCCGCCGTGCGATCCCGGGCACGTCGACCTCGATCCACTCATCGCGACGATCTGGGATCCAGCGCAGGACGTGCAGATGTCCCGGTCGGACTTCCTGAACCAGATCACACACGCGTCCGACTCGTGGGTCTCACAGCCTGAACTGCTCGCAAGCATGGATCTCGACAAGGTCATCGACGAGGGTGACGTCGTGGTTCTCGGCTTCGACGGATCGAAGGGCCGCGCGCGCGGCAAGGCCGACGCGACAGCGTTGATCGGGTGCCGCGTCGAGGACGGCCACATGTTCGAGGTCAAGGTGTGGGAGCAGCCCGATGGCGCCGACGGCAAGAACTGGGCGCCGAATCCTGTCGAGGTCAACGAATATGTGCGTCGCGCGTTCGAGACGTACAAGGTCGTCGGGTTCTACGCAGATCCCTCCGGTTGGACTGAGCACATCGCTCGATGGGAAGCGAAGTACAGCCGACGTCTCAGGGTGAAGGCGAGCCAAGCAAATCCGATCTCGGCGTGGCCGCGCGGCAAAACCACCATGGTCGGTGAATACGTCGAGCGGATGCGGCAGGCGATCGCTGACCGCGAGCTCACACACGACGGATCTGCGGCTCTCACCCGGCACATCCTGAATGCGCGCCGACGCCCGACGCGCACGGGCTACTTGATCCACAAGGCGTACCCGGATTCACCGGACAAGATCGACGCGGCCTACGCCGGCGTCATGGCATGGAAGGCCCGGCTCGACGCAGTGGCGCAGGGCATCGGCAAGAAACGTGAAAAGCGAGTTCGCAGAATGGGGGTCATGAACTGATGCTGCAGATCCCCGGTCTCGACCACACCGACCAGAACACCCTCGACAAACTGCTGAACCAACTCGCCGCGAAGATGCCGCGCAACAAGCTGCGGGCGACGTACTACGACAGCAAGTACCTGTTGAAGGATCTCGGCATCTCGACACCGCCGAACCTGCGGAACTTCGAGGCTGTTCTCGGGTGGCCAGCGAAGGCCGTCGATCAGCTCGCGCGCCGATGCAACCTCGACGACTTCGTGCTGCCCGAGTCCGACGTCGCCGACTTCGGCATTCCCGAACTGTGGGAAGACAACTACCTCGACATCGAGAGCCACCAGGCGCACACCTCAGCTCTCATCCATTCCGTGGTGTTCATCGCGACGACGCTAGGTGATGTCGCCTCGGGCGAGCCTGAAGTGCTTGTGACAGCGCGAGACGCGATGACTGGCACAGGCATCTACAGCAAGCGGGCCCGCGCACTGAGTTCCGCCTTGTCGATCGTCGACGTCGACGAGAACACGGCCGATCCGAACTACATGATCATGTACCTGCCGGACAAGGTCATCACAATGACCAAGAGTCCGGGTGGAGTGTGGAAAGCCGAGGCGCGTAAGCACAGCCTGGGGCGAGTTCCGGTTGAGCCGCTGGTCTATCAGCCACGACTCGGGAGGCCGTTTGGGGCGTCGCGGATCTCGCGTGCAGTCATGTCTCACACAGACTCTGCGCTGCGCACTGTCGTGCGGTCGGAGATCGGCGCGGAGTTCTTCACAGCCCCGCAGCGTTACGCCCTGAACATTCCGCAGGAAGCTTTCGGCACGAACGGCTGGGCAGCCCTGATCGGGCGCATGCTCGCACTGGATCCACCGGACGAGGACGAAGGCGCGGACGCGAACTTCAAGCCTGAGGTCGGCCAGTTCCCGCAGATCAGCATGCAGCCCCACTCGGAGCAACTACGGATGTGGGCAACACTGTTCGCGGGGGAGACCAGCATTCCGATCGGATCTCTCGGTGTTATTCAGGACAACCCGTCGAGCGCCGATGCGATGGACGCGGCAACGAAGGACATCGTTCTCGAAGCGGAGTTCGCCGACAACGTGTTCGGCGTCGGGTGGGCGCGCGCGATGCGCACCGCGGTGCAGCTGCGCGACGGACTCGACGAAGTGCCTGCGGAGTTGCGCAGACTGCGTGCGAAGTGGCGTGACCCGAACACGCCGTCGAAGTCTCAGGCCGCCGATGCGATGTCGAAGCAGATCGCAGCGATGCCGTGGATCGGTGAGACCGAGGTCGCGCTCGAGTCCCTCGGATACGACCGCACCACGATCGAACGACTGCTCGCTGAGAAGCGACGCAATAAGGTGTCGGGTCTCCTCGACCGGCTGCCGTCTGCGGCCGATGCTGCACGGACGAACGTCGAGGTGGCCGACCTGGCGGCGCAAGGCAGGCCAGCAACACCACCGACTGACACCGCGCCGACGACTTTCCGATCCGGCACCGGTGACGGTGTGGCCCCGACGTTCCGAGCGGGCAATCGTTGACGTTGCTCGACGATTCCCGCGCGCTGCAGTTGGGGCTCGGTGAACTGACGACGCTGACGGTCAACGATCTCGCGCTCGTATGGCGATCGCTGTACGACGCGGGAGGCGACCCGATTGAACTGCGAGACGCACTTCTGCAGGCGGTACCGGACATTCTGATCCCGTACGAGACGGCGGCCGGTGAACTCACAGCATCGTGGTACGAGGATCTCGCACCACGATCACGGTTCATCGCCAAGCCTGCCGAAGTGTCCGCGACCGAAGCCGTTGCAGCGTCGACGAGATGGGCTCTCAGTCCACTGTTCACGCCAGGCAACGACACGTCACCGCTGTCACTGCTGTCCGGTATGGCGAAGCGTCGAGTGTTCAACGCGTCTCGGCAGACGGTCCTGGACAACGCGGCGCGCGAGGGCGATGTGCAGTACGCCCGCTACGCCTCGAAGACGGCATGCGAGTTCTGTCGACTGCTTGCCACGCGCGGCGCTGTGTACGGGTCCAAGGAGGCAGCCACCCGGGTTGCTGGGCGCGGCAAGGATGTCTCGACGAACATGCGCGCCGACGGCCGAAGGAAGCGCGGCGGCCAAGCTGGTGGTGTACGGGTACGCGGCAATCAGAAGTCGGGAGATCGATTCCACGACAACTGCAAATGCATCGCCGTCGCCGTCCGACCCGGCACCAACTACGAACCACCGTCCTACGTCCAGCAGTGGGACGAGGAGTACATCGAAGCATCCCGCGGCGGCGGAGGCACGAAGGCCATCCTCGCCCGGATGCGCGCTGCCGAACAGCAGTAGCCACATTCTTCCCCGGCTCCCGGGGTTACCTCTGTCGCGACGGCAGGGGTCCATTATCCACCGCGATGGAGGAACCATGTCCGACACCGACAGCAGCGCAACCACGTCGACAGACGCCGGCACCACCGACACGACGTCGACCGACGCGTCCAGTCAGAACACCGACACCACCACCCAGACCACACCGAACGAGCAGCAACTCGGCGACGGCGGGAAGAAGGCACTGGACGCAGAACGCAAGGCGCGCAACGCTGCCGAGAAGGCGCTGAAGACGGCCAACGCCGAACTCCAGAACCTCAAGAACGCAACGCTGTCGGACGTCGATCGAGCGAAAGCGGAAGCGAAGCAGGCCCGCGAGGACGCCGACAAGGCAATCGCAGAATCGCTGCGCTACCGCATCGCCAGCAAGCATGGCATCTCGGACGAAGACGCCGAACTGTTCCTCACCGCGACGGACGAGGACACCCTCACCAAGCAAGCCGAACGGCTCGCAGGACGAGTGCAGGCGGAGCAGCGCCAGCAGACCCGAGACGCCCTCACCATCCCCGGCGAAGGCACGGGAAGCGGTGCAACACCGCTCAACTCGAACGCACTCGAAGACGCCCTGAAAGCGAAGCTCGGCATTCAGTGACAGACCACAACCGAAAGTAGGAAACGATGGCACAGACCAGTGCTACCAAGACCACCGATTTTGCCGGGTTCATCAAGCCCGACCAGGCGCAGCCGTACTTCGAGCTCGCCCGCAAGACCAGCTCCGTCATGCAGCTTGCACGCCAGGTCCCGCTCGGTGCCAACGGTGTCGAGATTCCGGTAGCGACAACCAAGGCAACCGCATCGTGGGTGGCAGAGGGCGGCCAGAAGCCGACCACCAGCTCTGCCATCGCATTCAAGACGATGCAGCCGAAGAAGCTCGCCGCCATTTCCGTCGTATCGGCAGAGACCGTGCGCGCCAATCCCGGCAACTACATGGAGCTGTTGCGCGCTGACATCGCCGAAGCGTTCGCGGTCGCATTCGACACTGCCGCGCTGCACGGAACCAACAGCCCGTTCGGCGCCGGACAGAACATCGACGCGACCACGAAGTCTGTTGAGCTCGGCACTACCTCGAAGGCCAATGGCGGCGTCTACGGCGACATCGTTGCAGGTCTGAAGCTCCTCGCCACCGACAAGAAGAAGCTCACAGGTTTCGCGTTCGACCGCGTCGTCGAGCCCACGTTCCTCAGCGCCGTCGACAACAACGGCCGTCCGCTCTTCGTGGACACACCCCTGACTGAGACCGCACCGATCAACGCGCCGACCGCCGGCCGACTGATTGGCCGCCAAGCATTCATCGGCGACAACCTCTCTACCCCCATCGTCACTGGCACCCCGAACACCGGCGGAGTTGTCGGCTACGGCGGCGACTGGAGCCAGGTTGTCTACGGCGTAACGAGCGGCATCAGCTACCGCGTCTCCACCGAAGCGACAGTCACCATCAATGGAGCGCTGACCTCCCTCTGGGAGAACAACCTCGTTGCCATCTTGGCGGAGGCCGAGTACGGCCTCCTGGTCAACGACGCCGCGGCCTTCGTCAAGTACACCGACAACACCGCGTAGCAGGAGGCTCGCCATGGCACGACTGACGCACCCCGACCTCGGGACGATCATCGAATGCGATGGTGCGGTCGAGGCCCTGTTCCGCGCGCAGGGATGGGCCGACTCGTCCGACGCTCCGGTGTCCGACGAGTCTCCCGCCCCGCGTAAGCGCACCCGGACCCGCAAGACGACCACCGCCCCGAACGAGGACTGATACATGTCCGGGCCGGTGGAACTCACCGCGACCGAGGTGCAACTGTTCGCACCAGGCATAAGCGACGAGCTCGCCGAGATCATGATCGTCGATGCGATAGCGATGGCCGCGATCACCGCGCCCTGTATCAAAGCTGCCGATTTCCCGCACACCGAAGCCGCGAAAGCCATCATCAGGGGAGCGATTCTCCGATGGCACGAATCCGGTTCCGGCGCCGCGGTATCGGAGTCCGTCGGCGCGGGACCATACAGCAAGTCGGTCACCTACGACACACGCCAAACGCGCAAGTCCATGTTCTGGCCGTCGGAGCTGACCGAGCTGCGGAAGCTGTGCGGCAAGAAGACCCGCGCCGCGTACAGCATCGATCTCGCACCGACCGCCGTGGTGATCCCTCTCGGCATCGTCACCGAGGACACGCTGTGAACGTCTCGATCGACATCCCACTGCTGTTCACGGTGCAGGTCGAGAAAGCGGTCGACGGGCCGCGGAACGAGCACAACAACGTCACGCGCACCTATGCGCCACCGATCGACGCGCCTGTTTACGGATGGTCCGCGCCGGCGTCGAGCGAATCGACAGCGGCAGGCCAAACGAACCGCGTGGTGCACGATCTCGAACTGCTCGTGCCGGAGTCGTTCACCGCGACCGCGCACGACCGCGTCACAGTCGACGGGCGCAAGTACGAGATGCAGGGCGATCCCGCCGACTTCAATCACGGACCGTTCGGATTCCGACCCGGTCTCGTGGCGAACCTGAAGAGGGTGAGTGCCTGATGGGTCGCATCGTCTACAAGATGGCCGGCTACCGCGCGACGCGGAAAGCCCCGAAGGTGACCGACGCCATGAAGCACCTCACCGACGACATCGCCAAGGACTGCAACGCATCCGCCGACGTCGACGACGGCTACGTCTCCCGCGTTTCTCAGGGCCGCACCCGCGCACGCGCGACGGTCATCACGACCAACGCCAAGGCAATCCGCGACAACGCCGGTAACAACACGATCATCAAGCAAGCGAACAAGACTCGATGACCGAACTCGTCGTCGCGCCTGACGCGGAGGCAGCGATTGTCTCCCACCTGAATGCGCAACTGGCAGCACGAAACGATGCCGCGACGGCATCGACAGTTATTCAAGACCCGCGACCGACACGCTTCGTACGAACGCAGCGTGTCGGCGGACCCAGACGCAACCTCATCACGGATTCCCCTGTGCTGCTGTTCGAATGCTGGGATCTCGACACCGTCGCGGCATCGGAGTTGGGCCGTCTCGTGGAAGCCATCGTGCTCGCCACCGACGGGACATGGATCGGGACGAAACCTGTGTGGGTCGACGACGTCGGCGACAGCAGCGGAGTCGTGCACTTCCCGGATCCCGACACCGGCCTACCCCGATACCAATTCACCCTCCAACTCTTCACCGTCTGCGAGGCACAGTAATGGCCCTGATTCAGCACCCCGAAGTCGAGCGCATCGTGTTCGACGCACCCGCCGAGAAGGTCTCCGAGTGGGTCGACGCCGGATGGAAGTCACTGTCCGGCGAACCCGCTCCCGAGACGTCCACACAACCAGCCGACCCCGCGCCCGCTGATACCGCGTCGCCGGTCGACCCACCCCAACCCATCGAACCCCTCGGTTCGGACAAGCCCACCGCACGCACCCGAAAGGCGGACTGACCATGGCCGGAAACTCTGTAGCAACGATCGGATCCGGTAAGCCGAAGGCAACCGGAGGCATCCTCGTCGCACCCACCGGATCGGTCCTCCCGGTCGACACCGCAGCAACGTTTGCAGCAGCGTTCGTCAAGCTCGGTTACGTCGGCGAAGACGGTGTCCAGCCCGGCGGCGAACGCTCGAACGAGGAGAAGCGCGACTGGGCGGGCGACGTCATCGCCAACCTCCAGTCCGGGCACTCGAGCAAGTTCTCCTTCACCCTGCTCGCCGTCTACGACCCGGATGTCCTTCGCCAGGTGTTCGGCCCCAACAACGTCACGGTCACCCCCGCAACGTCGACCGCTGGCACGAAGATCGTCGTCACTGAGGACGGCAGCGACTTGCCGTTCAACTCGTGGGGCTTCGACATGGTCACCGGCGCGAAGAAGCAGCGCCTCGTCGTTCCCAACGGGCAGCTCACTGCCGTCGAGGAACTGCCGTTCGTAGCGTCCGACCTCCAAGGCTTCACTGTGACGCTGGATTGCTACAAGGATGCGGCAGGCATCAAGGTCTACCGCTACTACGACGACGGCAAGTTCACCACCGTCTAGTCACGATCCCCGGTGGGGTGGGTTTCCGGCAGACCCCCACCTCACCGGGCTCCACGAATGTCTGCCGAACACCCCCACCGGAAGAGGCCCCAATGTCTGCCAGCTCCCCCCGTAAGAAGGCCACCCCGAGCACCCCTCCGGAAGCTCTCGGAGATTTCGAGTTCACGACCGAGGACGGAACGAAGATTGTTCTTCCACCGTTCAAGTCGGTCAAGCCTGGAGTGATGCGCAAGATCCGCAAGCTCGATCAGGCCGACCAATTCTTCACCATCCTCGAGACCGTCCTGGACAACCGTCGCCAGGCCGAGATGGACAGCAAACGATCCGAGCTCGTCGCAGCCCGCGAGGCAGCCGGCGAGAAAGATGTCGAGATCAGCGATCGGGACGTCGAGAAGGAACTGGACGACGATCCGACTCTGGACATCGTCGATGACATGGAAACCGAGGAGTTTCAAGACTTCCAGCGCGGGTGGTTCAAGCATTCGGGCATCGATCTGGGGGAATGAACGCCCTTCTCGAATTCCTCGATTCGGAGGAGTACGGGGAGGCTGCCTATTACGAGTTGCTCCGGTTCGACAAGCGCCCGGAGCAACTCGGCACAGATGCACTGCCGTGGGTCGCGGCGAAGATCATTCTCAAGTTCGCGCCTGACGATTCACCGTTGAAGACGCTCGTCAATCCTGATGTCGTGTGGGATCTGCACGCGCAACTGTTGGCCGAAACTGTCGACACACTGCGCTGGCTGCGGTGGGCGAAAACGACAGCAGCGCAGCATCATCGGGATCAACCCGAACCAATCCCGCGACCAGGAGTCGAAGCCAAGGAAGTCATCGGCGAAGCCATGGAAATGGAAGAGCTGGACGCGTTGCTCGGCTGGAACTGACAACTCAACAGCGACCCACCGGAGGTGAAGAGTGGCTACTGCCGTCGAGCTCGCAGTTGGGTACTTCACCCTGATCCCGGAACTCCGCAACGTCGGAGACGTGACGCGCCGGGGTCTGGGTGAGGCGGAGGACGAAGCCGGCCGATCCGGTTCCCGCATGGGCGAATCGATGTCGTCGTCAATGGGCAGCAAGATGCTGCTCGGCGCCGCCGGCATCGGCCTCGCTGCGGGCGCCGCGATTGGCAAGTCGCTATCGGACGCCATGGCCAACGAGGTCACGACGGACAAGCTCGCGGCCGGGCTCGGTGCTACGCCGGATCAGGCGAAGGCCTACGGGTCCATCGCGGGCAAGGTGTACGCCCAGGCGTACGGCGAGAACCTCGGCGAGGTCACGACGGCAATCGATTCGGTGGCATCCACGCTCAAGGGTGTCGGCGGTGTGCAGCTCGACGACGGATCGCTCGAACGTCTAACGAAGAAGGCACTCGACTTCTCGACCGTGTACGGCACGGACGTCGCAGAGCAGGTGCAGCTGGTCAACCAGCTAGTTGGCAACGGTCTCGCGGACTCTGCCGATCAGGGCTTCGACATGCTCACGCGGTCGTTCCAGAAGGTACCGGCCGCGATGCGCGGCGAGCTCCCGGAGATCTTGTCGGAATACGGAACCAACTTCCGCGCACTCGGATTCGAGGGCGAAGAGGCGTTCAATCTCCTTATCGGCGCTGCCGGGCAGGGCAAGTTCGTCCTGGACAAGACCGGCGACGCGCTGAAGGAATTCACCATCCGTGGTTCCGACATGTCGAAAGCATCGTCGGACGCCTACGCCTCGATCGGCCTGAGTGCGGAGGAGATGTCGAAAGCCGTAGCCGGTGGTGGCGATGGCGCTCAGGCCGCGCTTCAAAAGACCGCGCAGGGTCTCCTCGGGATCGAGGATCCGGCCACTCGCGCGAACACCGCGATTGCTCTGTTCGGCACCCCGCTCGAAGACCTGTCGGTCGACCAGATCCCCGCCTTCCTCAACTCCCTCGCGGGCGCGCCGGATGCTATGGGCGACGTCGCAGGTGCAGCGGACCAAATGGGCGCGACCCTCGCCGACAACGCATCCACGCGAATCGAGACCTTCAAGCGCTCGATCATGACCGGACTGACCGACCTCGTCGGCGGCGGCATCCTGCCCGCCCTCGAATCAGTATTCGGAACCATCGGCACCATCGCTGGGCCCGTGCTGTCCGAGGTGCAGGGCGGCATCCGTGCATTCGTCTCCACCTTCACCGAGGGCGGCGACGAGATCACGAGCTCAGGCTTCGCCGGGTTCCTCGAAGGCCTTGGCATCATCGCGCACAACGTCTTCACCGAAATCGGCGGCGGCATCACAGCGCTCGTCGCAGCATTCCGCGACGGCGGGGACGACGTCACGTCGTCCGGTCTCGCTGGTTTCTTCGAGCAGGTCGGCATCCACGCCCGCAACCTCTACGACATCTTCATCGGCACCATTGTCCCGGTCATGAAGGACATCGCCGACGTCGTACTGAACGTCGCACAGGTCGTCCTGCCGATCCTTTGGGATGCGTTCACCTTCGGAATCGACATCATCGCCAACGTAGGCGACGCGATCAACGGACTGATCGGGTTCTTCAACGAGCACAAGGACGTGCTTGCCGTCGTCGCGGGCGTCATCACCGCGACGCTGCTTCCGACCCTCGTCACCCTCGGCATCTCCCTCGCCGGACAGGCTGCGGCGTGGACGCTCGCCACGATCCAGATGACCGCCTACAACATCATCGGTACCACTCTCGCGGCCGCGACCAAGGTGTGGGCGGCCGGGCAGTGGCTTCTGAATGCAGCGCTCAACGCCAACCCGATCGGCATCATCATCGGCCTGATCGCTCTGCTCGTCGGCGGAATCATCCTCGCCTACAAGAACTCGGAGACCTTCCGCAACATCGTGCAGGCAGCGTGGGAGGGCATCCAGACTGCGATCTCCTTCGCGTGGGAGTCGATCATCAAGCCGGTTTTCGAGGCTCTGAAAACAGCTCTCGGCGCAGTCGGTGACTTCTTCTCGTGGGTGTGGAATTCGGTCATCAAGCCCGCGTGGACGGCGCTCAGCGACGGCATCGCCTGGTACTGGCAGAACGTCATCATGGTCGCCTTCGACGCACTGAAGGCCGCCCTCGGTGCCATCGGTGACTTCTTCGGTTGGGTATGGAACAGCGTCATCAAGCCAGCATGGGATGCGCTCGGTAACGGCATCTCCTGGGTGTGGGACAACATCATCCGTCCCGCTTTCGACGCACTGAAGTCAGGGCTGCAAGGAGTCGGTGACTTCTTCGGGCAGATCGTCGACGCCATCCAGATCACGTGGGACCGCATCCGCGACATCGTCCGCAAGCCGATCGAGTTCATGGTGAACACGATCTACAACAGCGGCATCGTTCCCGCGTGGAACGCTATCGCCGGGTTCATCGGACTCGACGATAAGAAGCTTTCGCCCATCGAGGGATTCGCAACCGGCGGCATCTATCCGGGTTACACCCCGGGTCGCGACACCGGTGTGATCGCGGTCGGCGGCGGGGAAGCGATCATGCGTCCCGAGTGGACGCGTGCGGTCGGTTCGAATTACGTCGATGCCGCGAACGGTGCCGCGCGTAGTGGTGGCGTCGGTGGCGTGAAGAAGTTCCTCGGCTACTACGCCGACGGCGGAATCGTCGACTCGATGAAGCGCATCGTGGACTCGAAATTCCCTGGCATGCAACTGACGTCGGGTCTGCGCTACACCGACAACGGCTACCACTCCAAGGGGATGGCTGCCGACTTCAGCAACGGCGGCGACGCAGGCACGCCGGAGATGAAGGCCCTCGCCGGGTTCATCGCGGACAACTATGCACCCGACACGATCGAGCTGATCCACTCACCGTTCGACCGCAACATCGGCGGCGGCGGGTTCGTCGGCGACGGCATGGGATTCTACGGCGGCGGCACGATGTCCGAGCACCGGAACCACGTGCACTGGGCAGTCAAGCAAGCACTCGGTGAACCGTCCGGCGGGTCGATCATGTCCGTGATCGGCGGCGCGATCAGCAGCGTCGTCAGCTTCGCCCGAGACAAGGTTGCGGATCTGTTCGAGAAGCCAGTGCGGGCGATCGGGAACAACATCCCCGACTTCGGTGGGGCGCCGTGGGGGCAGACTGCACGCGGAATCTACGACCGCATGGCTGATTCGGCGATCGCGTTCGTCCGCGGCAAGGCCGACGAGAAGGACGCGAAGACGCCAGCCTCGTCGTTCGTGGCGGGTGCCGGCGCTGAGCAGTGGCGCCAGATGATGGTCGACGCCTACATCAACCAGGGCTACGAACCGATGCCCGCGAAGATCGACGCCTGGGTTCGACAGATCGATACCGAGTCCGGTGGCGACCCGAACATCGCGCAGCAGATCGTCGACGTCAACGGCACCGGTGAAGCTGCCGGTGTCGGTCTCGGCCAGATGATTCCGACGACGTGGCAGGCGTACCGCGATCCTCGGTTGCCTGACAATCGCCGCGATCCATGGGCGATGACGAACGCAATGGTCCGCTACGGCGAGCAGAAGTTCGGGCCGAGCCTGCTCGACGTTATCGGCCACGGCCATGGCTACGCAGGCGGCGGAATCTATCCCGGCTACACGCCAGGTCGGGATACCGGTGTCATCGCCGTTGGCGGCGGAGAAGCAATCATGCGACCGGAGTGGACGCGTGCCGTCGGCTCCAACTACGTCCACGGTATGAACGCCGTCGCGAAGAAGGGCGGCATCAACGGCGTCAAGCAGGCGATGATTCAGGGTTTCGCGAACGGCGGTGTCGTCGACCCCAACGAATACCTGCGTAACAGACTGGCCAGATACGGCTCCGATGTTGCGGGGATCGCCAAGGCTGCAGTGCCGGAAATCCTCGGCATCTCCGGGACTCCGCTTGACCTGACGAACAACCGCTACATCAAGGCAGGTCAGGACGTGGCTGCTGCTTTCAATAACGCCCGGTCGAACTCGCCGTCGCAACAGCCGGCCATTCCAACGGCGCCAACCAGCGATCAGGGCGGTGCAGGCCAACCGCGAGAGGTGCATTTCCACGTGACAAATCTCGAAGAGGCCTTCCGTAAATGGACTTTGGAGCAGAAGAAGAACGCGCTGGCGTTCGGAGGTAGGTAATCGTGCCCTCGCCGACTCTGATTGAGCTCGAAGGCGTCAACGGGGAATGGTTCACCCTCAGCGGCGTAGGCAAAGGCGACCGGGGTGTATGGCTGGCACCGGAAATGTCGGGACTGTTCGACGCCCCGGTAAAGACCTTGTGGAACTCGCACGCATTTCAGCGTGGTTCCACCTATGCCGGCAAACGCGAATTGCAACGCGACGTCGTGTTCGGCGTGCACATCAAGAATACGCCGGACATGTCCTGGGAAGAGAATCACTCCGAGTTCCGTAAGGCCTTGGGTTCGTTCGATGATGAGGCAACGCTGTGGGTGCAGACCGACAACTCCAGGCGCAGCCTCAAGTTTCGACTGTCGGAGCAACCGTCGTTCACACCGACGCGAGACCCGAACCTCGCGTCGTACGGACTCCTGGTCGTCACCGCGACGGCAGGCGATCCAGATTGGGTGGAAGAAGATTTCATCGCGTCGTGGACGTCTACTAAAAGCACACTGGACGGGTCATGGGAAACAGGCACGATCGAAGTGTCGAATCCCACAGATCTGCCCGCATGGCCGATGTGGATCGTTCCTGACTCTGTGATCGCTCGACTACCCGATGTCTCCTGGGGGTCGCGACGTTTCAACAGCGCCACCTATGACGCGGCCACTGTCGATGCAAACCGGCGAATTGTCCTGCCCGAGACGTTGCCTGGCTATCCCGTGCGAATTGACACGCAGCCGGACGCCATGATGGGCGGCTACCAGTCGAAGGATAAAAGTTTCGGCAAGCGCATGAACGGCATTCGCTTCCTCTATTCGATACCGAGATACACCGAGCCCACGCTTCTCCCGATCGCAATCAAGTCTGCGCCAGCGGGTGTCAAGTTGGAATTGCGTTTGAAGCGCGCCTGGTCGGGCCCGATGGGTCTTCAGTGAGGGGAACGACATGACTGCGCCCGCTGCCTTGCCAAGCCTCGTCGACTACGACGCATTCCACCGCGACATCGAAAAGATGCTCGCGGAGGAGGCGGAACGGCGTATCTATCCGCCCGAAGTCGAACTGTTCGACGGGGATCAGAACTCGGTCGGCATTGTCGGCCAGGTCATCTCGTGCTCCGCCCAGCATGTGATGAACGAGACCGGCATGGCGACGATCGAAATGCCGATCGATTATTACCTGTCCGAGTGGGCGATGAACGCCGATGCTCGTGACACGAAAGACATCCACGTCCGCATCGAGAAGGACGGCGCTCGGTGGACCGGCAAGCTCGACCAACTGAAGATCGTCAAGTCGGCGGACCAGCGTGTTGTTCGTATGGAGTTCAAGCACGACTACGAGCAGTTGAAAAACATGCTCGCCTACGCGAACCCGTTCCTTCCGCCGGAGGTCCAGTTCCCCAAGGTGTGGGTTCTCTACGGCCGGTCGCAGTGGGCGCTGAAGACGACGCTGTTCGTCAACATCATGCGCCTGGAGTCGTCGCTCTGGGTGTTGCCGGATGATCCGCTGGACAAGTCACAGTGGAACAACCTGAACCAGTCGACGTGGTGGAATGTCGTCGCTCCGAATTCTGGTGAGGACACATCCCTTCCTTGTATTGCGTTCTCGCGGTTCAAGACTATCCACGATTGCTCCAAGAAGATCGTCGCGGATGCGCAACTCATGTGGACGTGCCGCCGCTACTACCCCCACTTGGGTGACCCGCCCCCATGGGAGGGTGCGGACGTTCGCCCTGGCGCGCTGGTGTGGGACTTGGTGGATAAATCGTCCTTCGCGGACGGCACGGCCTTCCGGGGCAACGTGTGGTCGGGATTCATTCGCGAGTTCCTGAACATTCACGGCAACGGCATCACTCAGACGGTGGAGCAGGTCGACGACCCGAACGTCCCCGGTCAATACCTGGTGCCGGAGTTCCAAGGGACCATCCCGTCGATGCCGGGGTGCGTGTTCTGGGAGTCGGAGATGTCCGGCATCGAATCGTCCGAGTACACGTGGAAGCCGGCGTCCGCAGTCGGGTCGGTGGCCGGTGGTTCCTCGATGCCGGGTGTGAACGAGCTTATCTCGGCGACCGTGCAGATGATCGGCGATCTGACGGCGATGATTCCGTTCGTCCCGCCATTGGGTGGAATTGCGGACGCGTTGCTCAGGCCGCTGTACGAGAATGTGTTCCTGGCGTTCGGCAAGATCAAGAACTCGGCCCGCGCACGGGAATTGGGTGGCGCGCACTACCACGAACAGTTTGCCGAGGGCGCCGACAAGGCGTACACCCTCGGCTATCTGTTGGCGCAGCGGGCGCAGATGTGGAAAACCCGCGAAGTGCGTTCCGCGACATTGCAAGTAACGGACGGAGCGCCTTGGAAGATCGGCGATCGCGGCCTCGGTGATTTTTTCCTCGGCGACCGAGTCGGATTCAACATCATCGGCATGCCCACCGGTGTCGTCTACGTCGAGCAAGTGTCGGAACTGACGCTGTCGTTCGACCGGGACAAGCCCGCGTCATGGGCTATCACGATCGGGCAGCGGCAGGGCATAGACCCAGTGGCTGACATGTGGGAACGAGTGCAGGAAATCATGAGTCTCGTAAAGGATTTGGGGTTCGGCTGATGCCACAGATACCGACACAACAATGGTGCTTCGAGCAAGAGGACCCGGAGAAGCGGCACCAGTGGATGTTCGTGGCTTCGATGCCGTTCGGTCGAGACACGTACTGGACGCCAGACGGTGACACGCTCGCGTATCTGTCCACCCGAGTGCAGGAGGCCGGGTATTCGCACATCTCGGAACTAGAAGAGCTTGCGGACGATGCGGGCATGGTGTCGCTCGCAGAGGTACGGCGTCAGGTCAAAAAGCTGCAACCACCCCCGGCGGGGCAGGCGCACACCCTCAACAACACCTCACAGTGGGTGGACATGGACACCCCAGACCCCGGTCCGATAACGGTGGCGGACATGTCGCAGTTCACTGTGGAGCAGAACATCAAGCATGTCGAGCAACTGCGAAACATGGGTGTGCCGGGGGTAATCCCTGACGTACAGGAGCCGGGTCCGTCAGTTGCTCGCGTCGTGGGTAAGGAATTCGATCCCGCTGCTCATGGTCCCGCAGTGGTTATCGGGTACCTTCTTGGCCAGGATGACGCCGAGCGGAAGCGCGTTCTGGCAGCGGAACTTCGGGGCGGGCGGAAGAGCAAGAAGGTGCTCGAGTATCCCGACTGGATGGGGCTGACATGACGTTCCCTGTCGGACCGAAGCCGTCGAACGCCTACGTCGAAGGCACCGTCCGCGATGCGCAAACCCAGTCCGAAGAGACGATCCGTGACGGCATTCGGACGAAAGCCATCAGCGGTTTCGGTGTCGCGCAGGGCGGGTTCGGGTCACTGTTCGCCGGTATCGCGGAGTGGATCGCGAACTTCAACGCGGTGTTGGACGAGCAGGTCACGCAGGCCGGTGAAATCACCGAGGATTTGACGGACCTCACGAACCGTGTCGAACTACTGGAGGGCGGCGCGGTCACTGTCCGGACGTACGCGTTCAACAGTATCTGGACGAAACCACCGGGACTGATTCGATTGGGCGTCGCTGTCGAAGGCGGCGGGCATGCGGGTAGGTCGGGGTCGACGATCACCCCTCGTATCGGTGGCCTCGGCGGGTTGGGTGGCGGTTACCGCTTCCAATGGTTCGAGCTCGCGGCGATCGAACACGACATCGGAGCCACCGAGGAAGTGGTGATCGGTGGGGGCGGTGAGGTTCCATCGCAGTTGGGTGGCGTGTCACGGTTCGGTAATCACGTGCAGTCGGTACCTGGTGTCGGCGCTGTTCTCTCGGTCGAGGGCGCGGTGGTGTCGAACTCTGCGACCGAGCGGGGCGGCAATGGCGGCAAAGGTTCGGACCCCAATACGGGAGAGCCTCCCGAGGGTGGCGACCAGGGCGGAAGTTCCGCGTTCGCAGCTGGGGGCGCAGGTGGTTCGACGGGAGGCACCCGCGCTGGATCCAACGGCCAAGATGCAGTACTCAGCCCTGTCGCCCGCGGTAATGGCGGAGGCGGCGGTGGTGGTGGCGGCACGCAGCTCGCCGGAACAGTAGGCGGAAAAGGCGGCGATGGCGGTTATCCATCGGGCCCAGGAGGCGGCGGCGGAGCCCGCGGCCACGGCATCGGATCATCGGACGGCGCAGGCGGCTTGGGTGCGGACGGCCGCGTCACCGTCATCGAATACACGAAACTCGAGGACTGACACATGCCCACAGCAACACGCATCACCGATCGAATCCCCGGGAAGGCCGGCGAAGCCTACGGATACGAGCTGTCCGAGCCGTACAACGGTGTCGACTACCTGATCGTGTCGCGAATCGATATGGCGGCGTTCGGATTGCGAGAAACCCGAATACTGCCCGGACAGTTGTTCGACGGACGGGTGATCGCGCAGACCAACGTGGACAACACGTTGGCGTTGTCCATCCCGTTGGAGTTGTGCTCGCACGAAGAGGCGTTGGCGTCGATCGGCTACGAAGCAGTCGAGCCGCCACCCGTTGTGGAAGCGCCACCCGGTGATCCGGACGAGAAGATCGAGCCCACTCCGGAGGCGTCGTGAGTTTCATTCGCACGAAGGAATCTGCTTCCCCGTTCAAAGCGACCCAGACGGTGACGAAGGTCGCCGAGATATGCGGGCGCACGGTTCCAGAGGTGGTGGCGGTGATGGCTGCACGATCGAAACCTGGTGCTACAGCATCGACGACGGTGGATTTCACGACCGCGGAAACCATCCTCCGAGTGTTCCAAGAGGAGGCGTGATGGCGCCACGATTCATACCCGTCCCGCGCGGCTTCTACGTCACGTCCGTATTCGGTTCCCGCTGGGGAACGACACATTGGGGTATCGACTACGGCCGCGACGGCGGATCAGGCGGACAGCCGATCTACGCAGCACAAGGCGGCACCGTCGTCATGGTCGGCCCGGCATCCGGGTTCGGGCAGTGGATCGTCCTGGACCATCCGACCGCAGACGGTAGCGGCACCACAGTGTACGGGCACATCATCCCGGAGGTGCGCCTCGGCCAGCGCGTCGAGGCCGGGCAGCGAATCGGGTTCATCAACCCTGATTCGCGCAGTAACGGGGGAGTGGCACCGCACCTGCATTTCGAAGTGCATCGCGCGGTGTGGTCGCAGCCGGGAGCGAACCGTCTCGACCCCGCGCCCTGGCTCAACGGCGCCCTATGGCCTGGCGAGACACCGCCTCCTCCGCCTCCCGGCGAGCCTGACGATGGTGCGACGTGGGACGCAATCTACGACCAGTTCGTGGGGCGCCGGTGATGGACGCACAGACACTCGCGACGGCGATGGACAACCGCGTCCCGATGGCCCGCTACGAAGAACTCGCACCGCACTTCAACCGCGCACTTATCCAGGCAGGATGTACGACGGTGCTGCGGGTGACGATGTGGTGCAGTCAGATCGGGCACGAGTCCGGTGGGCTGAAGTGGATGGAGGAGATCGCGGACGGCTCGGCATACGAGGGCCGACGCGATCTCGGGAACACGCAGCAGGGGGACGGGCGCCGGTTTAAAGGCCGCGGCCCGATCCAAGTCACCGGCCGCAACAACTACGCGCGCCTGTCCGAATGGGCGCACAGCAAAGGAATCGTTGATTCCCCGTCGAAGTTCGTCGACGACCCGGGCCTGCTTTCGCGTCCGGAGTTCGGATTCCTCGGCGCCGTTTGGTACTGGACCGTCGCACGTCCGCAGTTGAACGACCTCGGTGACCGGCAACTGCTTGTCGACGCGACTCGCGCCGTGAACGGCGGTCTGAACGGCATCGATGACCGCCGCAAATTCTATTACCGCGCACTGGCTCTCGGTGACGCACTTCTACCTCAGGAGGATGACATGGCAAAAGCCGATGAAGTGTTCGACCAGTTGATGGGTCCAGTGAAAGAGGACGGCAAGCGCGGCTGGAAACAGCTCGGTGACCAGTCGATCGTAGACGGCCTCTCTGACATCCGGGACGCGCTGGTCGTTCCCTTCGAATCGCTGATCGACGAGAACGGCAAGGTCAGCTTCGACCTGCCGACGTTCATCAAGTTCATCGACGCCGCGACGTACCGCACAGAGCAGAAGGTCGAGGCCCTCAGTGAGCAGGTCGCGGACCTCGTCAAGAAACTGGGAGGCAAGTGATGTCGAAGATCGCACAGTTCTACCCGCAGATCCGTGTCGCGATCTACGCAATCATCACCGCCGTGTTGGCGGCTGCAGTCGCGTTCGGCGCAGTGACCGAAGCGGAATCGTCCGCCTACCTCGGGTATCTGGCATCAGGACTCGGCGCTCTCGGAACACTGTTGGCGCTGGTGAACGTGAAGACGTCCGCACCGGTGGTGGATACCCCTGCGATCGCTGAGCAGGTGGTGTCGTCGCTGCAGGAGCGGGCGAACGTGACCGTGCGGGAAGTTCAGACGCACGCCGCGAATACGGTTGCTGATCTCCGTAGGCAGGCGGAGCAGGCTTTCGGCGAGTATCGCTAATGCTCGGTGCGCGGCTGACCGCCGCGACGATGGGGATCATGAACGTCACAGTCGGCGTCCTCTACCTCCCGTCCATGCCCGAGGAACTCGTCCGCCGGCCGCTGCAGCCTGGTCAGGTATCCGCCGTCGTCTACATCGAGAACATCGGGCCTTTGTGGTCCGTCATGTTCATCATTACTGGCCTCGTATTGATGCTGGCGAACTCACGCCGAAAAGGGTTCGTCGCCGCACACCTCGGCGCGACATTCGTGTGGGCGTTCTACGGTGCAGCGATCCTGTTCTCAGCGTTCCTCACTCAACCACCGGTGCCTGTGGTGGCCGGTGCGATCGCATCATTCACAGCTTTGGTCAATCTGGCGATAGCGCGAGGTTGCGCCGAACGGGGGATGCGGTGATGGATCCTAACCTTCTCGCCGCGATCGGCGGCGTGATCACAGCTACGGGCGTCGTCGCGACTGGGTTTCTGTCGACACGCTCGAAAGTGAAGCTCGACGATATCGCCTCGCTGCAAACGAAACTGGACAACGCTCGCACCGAATTGGATGCGGAACGTAAGGCCCGCACCGAAGACCGGGTGGAGATGCAGACTCGGCATGACGGGGAGATCGCAAGTCTTGAGCGCCGGGTTGCGATGTTGACGGCTCAGATCGAGGAACGCGACAGGGCGATCAACCATTTGGATCGGATTGTGTTAGCCCTTCGCACGTATGTGGCTCGGTTGCTGCGGGTGTTCGCGGACCGTGATGAGCTGCCGCCTCCGCGGCCGGCTGAATTGGATTCGTGAGATGACGCCTGAGGAGGATTCGTGAGCGGTTACGAACCGATCCAAGAAGACATGACCCTGTCTCGTGCAGCGGACTGGACGCACCGCTACGAGAAAGCGAAAACCGACCCAGTCTTCCCCGCCGGAACGACAGCGCGAGTGGAGATCACACGCGACGACAAGATTACTTCCCCGGTGCTGGTGACATGGGATGCGGAATCCATCACCGGCACCTACATCGAATTCTGGGTGCAGTCCGACGACACCGATCAGATCCCGGCGCGCTACCACTACCGGCTGATGGTGCGGTATCCACCGGCCGCGCCGATCACTGACACCTACGACTTCTGCTGGTACCGAGGCAACGTGAAAAGGAAAGACTGATGGCAGCTTTGACAGGGACGAATGCGTTCCGGGAAACAACAGCGTTGGGTGCCACGTCGCAGGGCAGTTCACTGTCCCTGCATGCCGGGAATCCGGGGGTGACGGGCGCGAATGAACTGTCCGGTGGGTCTCCGGCGTATGCCCGGGTGTCGACGACGTGGACTGGTGGCACAGCGGATGGTGTGGTGACCGGTTCGGAAGTGGAGTTCAACATTCCTCCGGCGGTGTCCCCGGCGACGACGGTGACTCCGACGCATATGGGGTGCTGGTCGGGGTCGACGTTCCTGTGGGCTGTGCCGATCGCGAACATTTCGTATCCGGGTCAGGCGAAGGTGCGGATCACTCCGACGTTGACTGTGCCGCAGGGCTGATGGATGTTTCGGTTGCGCCGCGGCCTGTAGTTCCGGTGTCGGTTGCTGCGAGACCGGCGGTGTCGGTGTCGGTGGGTGCGCGGCCTCGTGTCGGGGTGTCGGTGGCTCCTGCTGGGTCGGTGCCGTCGCAGCCGAAGAAGGCGTTGCGGATGGATGCGCCGATCGAGCTCGGTGTGGATGTGGTGGTGCGGCAGTTGCCGATCGTGGTGATGCCCGCCGCGGCGACTCTGGTGCCTGATGTCAGCGTGATCGTGAAGCCTGAGGGTGGAACGTACATCATGACCGCCGACGCAGCCGTGACTGTCACGGTCACCCCAACCGTCGTTCCTGCGGTGCCCGCCGCGGCAGAACCTTTGATCGATGCGGCTGCTGCGGCGAAACCCGTCGTCACCGCGTCCGCGGACCTGACACCCGCCGTGACAGTGCAGATGTACATGCTCGCCAACCAAGGCATCGACAAGTCCGGCAACCAGTCCCTCAGTGCCACCAACACGTGGTCGCGGTTGACGCCATGGGCCCCGCGGTCCGGTTACCCCGCGACCGTGGTGGAGGACGACGGCATCCGAGTGCCCGCCGGCGTAACCGCCGCCTACGAGTACCGCATGTCGGTGGGTTCGGCACCCGGGTCGACGCAAAACCAAACCGCGCGACTAGTGAACGGCACCGACGTCGTCCCCGACAGCACCGCGTCTGTCGGAAGCACCGCAACCTCCGTCACCCGCACCGGCACATTCGTCGGCAACGGATCAGTGGTCCGCCTCGAAGCCAACGTCACGAGCACCGGCGGCCGCGGCACCATCACCTCCTCCACCTTCCTCGTCATCAACGTCCTCTGATTGGAGTCCTGCTATGGCTTTACCTCCAGGCGTCATCACGCTCGGTCGAGAGGAAACAGCATGCCTGTAATGGGGTACACCACCGTCCGCGTAAACGTCGGAGCTCTGATCATCGACGGCATCGACGACGACGACATCTACGACGACGTCCCGGTCTCCGGGAAGCTGTTGCTCGAGCCGATGATCGACCCCGGGAAGCCGGTACAGGTCTCCGACGGCGGCCGCATGAAGATCAAGGCCATCGCGCCGTTCCCGGTCGACATCGGCCTGACCGGCGAGATCAGTCATCGCAACAAGGATTACGTGACGGTTCCGGCGCCGACGAGCGCGACATCGAATGTTGCGCAACTGCAGTGGCGTGCGACGTTCCTCGATCTGGAATACGGCTCGACCGCAGTCAAGGTCCCGCCGATCTACTTCTGGGCCGAACCCGGCCTGTCGATCGACCTCGGCGACCACATCAACATCGCACCGAATCCGACCGCCGTGCAACTGTCCCGCGGCGCTCGGGGCTTCGGAGTCGTCGGCGCCGTCCCGGTCGAGGACGAGCCGGCGTTCGCGATCGAGTACGAGACGTCCTCCGGGACGGCCCTGTCGGAGCCCATTCCGCTACCGGAAGGTGGTGCTCCGACGAGCGCGACGGTGGCCCCGTTGATCACCACACCCGGTCCGACGAAAGCAGCACTCGACCAGAGTTATGCACCGCTCTGGCAGCCCTCCGCCGCCTATGCGGCGGGCGCTGCAGTGCTCCTCCCGACCGGCAAGACCGCGATCCGCACCGCCCAGGGGACCTCCCGCCCACAGTTCGACGCCACCGAGGAAGGAGCCTGGACTACGACAGGGGGCGGACTGAGCAAGACCGACGCGGACGGCTACTACTCCAAGCTCGCCACCGTCGAACTGTCGAAATTCTTGCAAGCGGGCGAGACGATGCCGAACAACGGCACCCTCGACGCCACCGCCCTGATTCGCCGCGCAGTCAACGCCATCGGCGCAGCCGCAGCCACAGAAGGACCGAAGGCCGTTCTCGTGCCGCCCGGTCGCTACCGAATCACTTCCACGATCGCATGGCCGTCCGGTGCTGGACTGATCGGCGCGGGCCGTGGGCACACCACCTTCCTGCCCGAAGGAAACGTCACACTCGCTGGGTCAGCCACCGACGCATGGTCGGGTAAGACCATCGACGACTGCCTGTTCGCTGATTTCACCCTCGACTGCCGAGGCCAGGTCTCCGACCCGCTCACCGCCACCCCGAAGGCATTTGCGATCCGTTGGCTCAACCGTGCCCGCTTCGAACGCGTCACCTCCATCGGTTCATGGGCGACCGCGTTCGGCTGCGACTTTATGCAGGACAGCACGTTCATCGACTGCGTCTCCATCGGTTCCGGTCGCGGCGTCACCTCGTCCAGATGGGGTGTCGGCGCAGGCTTCGGAATCGGCGTCGGCGCGTTCGCGCAGGAATCGATCACGTTCATCAACTGCATGGCCATCGGCGGCTACAGCGGCGGCTTCTTCTTCGAACGACTCACCACGCTGCCGTGGGCACCGAAGGACGGCAAGGGCATCACCCTTATCGGCTGCACCGCACGCGGGCACTACAGCGGCCTGCACGACGCAGGTGCGCACGGCCTCACTGCAATCGGCTGCAACTTCGCCGACAACCTCGCCGCCGGTGTCGCGCTGCGCGGCTCGGCAGCCCTGCTTGGACCTCGCTCGGGAGGCAAAGACGGCGTCCTCGCAGACTGCATCATCACGGGCAACGGAACCGCAGGCCAGGCCGACAGTGCAGGCATCCTCATCGCCCACGCGGGCACCGGCGGCTACACGTTCCACAACAACCAGATTCAGAACAACCTTGGACCTGGCATCTGGTCGCCGTCGACATCTGTCATGGGTACCGGCTTCCGGTTCAAGGACAACCTGATCGAACGGAATCTCGGCGCGGGAATCTTGCACGAGGCTCCGATCCTGGACCGTCCCGAGATCGCGGGCAACACGCTGCGAGCGAACAACCCCACGGCCGTCGGCGCACTCAAAGGCGGTGTCGTCGTGACGGGCGACATCATCCAACCACGCATCACCGGCAACACTATCGGCGGGCACACTGGCCCCGGTATCGCCCTGACCGGTGCAGCGAAGGTCGCCGCGACGCCTGTCGTGCGAGACAACGTCCTGCGCAACAACGCCGGTGGTGGCGTTGTCAACGAGAAGATAACCGCCGACGCGACCGGGATTGCGAACAATATCGAAACAGCGGCGTTCACCACGATCACGAACTACGTTCCGAATCCGTCCGCCGAAGTCGACGTCACAGGATTCACTGCGTACGGCAATACTGCAGCACCAGTACGTACGGTCGGCGATGCAAAGTTCGGGACTGCCTTCGTGCGGACTGCTCTGACGGACACCACCAAGACGGGCGCAGTGCGCATCATGTCGATACCGTCCGCGTCCTGGCTGGCAAGCAAGGTGTGGACCGTGTCGGCCTACGTGCGCGCCCAGCTCAACAGTGTCATCAACCCGAGTATCCGTATGTACGGCACGGGCGGCTTGGATGTGGTGCAGCAGACGACCGGTTTGCGTGCATCAGGCGAATGGGAACGGGTGTCGTTCACCATCGCGCTGCCGTCGACCGCGAACCGGCTGGATTTCATCATCAGCGTCCTGCTGAATGCGCAGCCGATCGATGTCGACGGAGTCATGCTCACCGAGGGCGCGGCGCTGTGGCCGTACTTCGACGGCGACAGTACGGGTGCAGTGTGGTCCGGCACCGCCCACGCGTCGACGTCTGTCCTGACCCTCTGACCCCCCCTCGCCGAAGCGGTACATAACACCAAGAAACGTCGGTGTACGGAGCCAGGACGAATTGCCCCCACCTCCTCACCGGGGGTGGGGGCATCGTCGTGCGTGGGTCGAGAGCTGTGATTTTTCGTTAGGCGAACGAATCGATGCAGCGGGTCAGGTTCTGCCGCCTCGTTTGATCTGGGACAGTCGCTGCTGGGAGAGTCCGGCGTCGTCGGTCATCGCTGACGCTGATAAGCCTGCCTCGAAGCCGGCCAGGACCACCGCTGACCGCTCCTCGTCGATGGCAGTGATCTGCTGGACCAGTTCGGCGCGGGCGTCTCTGAGTCGCCGCAGCTCGGTTCGCACGGTTGGTTCGTCCACGGTGAGTGACGGTAGCGCACCACACGAACACGAAGGCATCTCTCACCTCTCGGGTCTGGGAGTGGAATAATTAGTTCGGAGAACAAACAGGGGCGTTCGTGGCCGGGTGTGGGGTGGCACGGAGGCCACCCCGTCCGGGTCAGTTAGTGCACCAGAAGTTCTCGGGCTTGGCGTCCGCGTCCAGCTTGCCGCGGCAGTACTTGCAGTTCCAGTCGTGGTCGATCCGGCCCAGGACTCCCTCGGCCTCTTCGATCAGGACTGTGATCTCGGCGGCGGATGCGAGGGCTAGTGCGGTGATCGCGTGCTCGTGGGCGCCGAGGTCGATGTTGCGGTGGAGCTCGATGGCGGTCTCGAGGTGGTTGACGATGATCTGGTGGGTGTTCATTTCGTTCTCCTCCGTTGTGGTGTAATCAAATACTAGCACGCTAGTAAATCAGTCACAACCCAACGGGGAGAAAAGATTTCGAGGATTTCAGAACCCCAATCCAGGACGATAGTGCGCCTAGCTAACTATTCGTAGGCTCCGCTGTGGTCCCCACTGTCGGCCACCTCTCCCCAGAAATGTGGAAGCGGGCCCCGGCTTCCCTCCGTGACCCGCTGCACTCCACGCTACCACCGTTAGAACTGACGTTCGAACATTGCGCTCAACCTCAATCGCCGAGGTTGGGCGCTTTTCGTCGTTTCCGTCGATGGGGCGGTCGGATGTTGAATTGCCGGGGCTGCGTGGGGCGAAGATAAGAGGCGTGATCGAAAAACCGCTTACCGTCGAGGATGTCACCGCCCTGGTTCCACACGGGGCGAACTGGGTGCGCACAGCCGTCAACAGTGGAGCGCTCCGATCACTTCCGCGCACAGGTCACAGGCATCTTTTCACCGAAGAACACGTCCGGGACTGGATCGAGCGCGGGGCTCCCCAATGGCCGTAGCAGCCGGCTGCGTCGTCACTTCGCTCACCGATTGACCTCGGGCGCCGCCCGAAGACCCTTCTCGACGTAGTCGTTCAGATCAGCGATCGGTATCCGAATTTTTGCCCGGCCGCGTCCGATGTCGAGGTATCGGATGCGCCCGTCGGACATCAGGTTGCGGACGTGGTCGGCGGAGCAGTCGAGATACTCGGCGGCGTGCGCGACGGATAGGACCCGGTGAATCGGTTCTGTCATGCGAGCACGCTAGCTGCTGCTGTACTGCAGCATGATTGGACGCATGGATGTCGGGGATGAGTACGTGTACCGGTTGAAGGACGATTCGCCGTCGGAGCGGGTGCGGATCGTTTCACTCGGGCCGCCGAAGCAGCATCGGCGGATCGTCGTGGAGTTTGGCGACGGTACGACTGAGGATGTTCCAGTTCGGCGACTGAAGGCCCCGTGGTCGAAGGTAGAGCAATACGACCGGGATGAAGAGGTTTGGACACGCTTCCGCGCTGTCGACTACGAACCGGGTGAAGAGCTGGCTGTTCGGAATGTGATGAAGATTTTGATCCCCGAAACCGTCGCCCGTAGAGACATCATGCCGGCTGATTTCACGACGACCATCGTCGACGAGCCGGAGCTGTCAAAGCTGCTCGGTATTCCCAGCGGCCAGTTGCTCGAGGACTTCGAGTCCGTGATTGTCAACGGTTTGCCGATCGTGTCCGGAATGACTTCCCTGTACATCTGCGAGATGGCCTGTAGGAACAATCCGATGCCGGTGCTCGACGACCTGAGGGAGCGCGAGACCGAAGCGATGATTCGCTCGAAGGCCGGACACAACGAACCGTACCGCGGTGGAAAGAAGCCGCGGGTGAGCTACACCCCGCACGAGGATCACGAGTACTACCTGAGGTCGCTGCGCCCTGAGTTCGAGCTGATCCGGCAGTGGTGCGGTAATCGAGCAGTGTCGTTCCAGGAGAGGATGATTGCGGCAGAGCAGGAGTGTCACCGCCTCGAACTCATCGTCGTAGACGCACTGAAGCGAATATACGAATTGGAGGGGGAGTCGCGACAGTTCCACGCGATCAGGGACGACTACAGCCTGCGCCGGATCACCCCCGAGAGTGTGCGCCCCATAGTGGAGCGGCCGCTCTCGTGGCGAGACTGCCCGCCGCCCCCTGGGGCCAATCAGCGGTTCGGTCGCAAGTGGCGGTGAGGACGACCGGTACGCAGAGAGTACGCAGCACTGCCGACGGGCGCCGTTGCACACCAACTCTGCCAACATCATTTACGCAGGTGAGCATCGGCCAGGCAACGCCGCCGGTCATAATCGTATTCAGCAAACGCTGAATTTGGCACTCTTAAAATCCGCACAGTGTCGGTTCGAGTCCGACTGGGGGCACCAGAGTCCAGATGGATCCATTCTCGATTGCGGCACAGCGTATTTCGATGGGCATAGATGTACTGGGTGGACGCTCGCGGATGTGTATGGACCCCGCGGAGTAGCGGATTCTGTTCGTTGTCAGAGAAGTCGTGCGTTCGGTCGAGTTTGTGCTGTTCAGAGCGCTTTCGCAGGAGTGTGTTTTGCCTCGAGTGTCATGGCTCGGTGTCACAGAATGTCACAAGTCATCACGAACTGGACGCGTGCGGCACGAGTCCATCCGTCCATGCAAATGGCTTTGCCGGTGACTCGATCCATCGCGGCAATGTCATCCGAAAGTGTCATTCGAGTAGATGAAGGGGCCGCCGGCCGAAGTCGAAGGGCACCGGATTTGTCTGGATGGGTCGCTACAGTGCAGGAACTAGCAACGATCAGAACAGAGGTGTCACGGGTGGCGAAGCGTCGAGGTTTTTTCGCGGAGATGCAGCACCAAAACCGGCTACGCGAACAACGTGACCGCCAGCAAGCACGAGCCCACGCGCAGGCGACTGCACGAGCTGTGCGGTTGTCGGAAAAGGCACGGCGCGATTGGGAGCGCGCGTGCGCCTCCGCCGACCGCGCGGCGAATCAAGCTTCTGCAGCGGCGGTCAAAGAACGCGCCCGCTTGCACGTGGAGGCGCAACTGGCAGAGGTCGATGCGCGAAACGCCACCTTGGCTGAGAAGTACGAGGCGATCGACGGCATCCTGGCGGCCACGCTGGACGTGGACGATTACGTCGACCTGAACGCTTTACGACAGAAGATCGAGCATCCGCCGTTCGATCGACCGGATCTGACTACACCGACAACCCCGCCCCTACCCCTTCCGTTCCCACCAGAGCCGGTCTATGTCGAACCCGCGGCCCCCGAGGGTCTCGGCGCGATGCTGGGCGGAAGGAAACGTCACGCTGCCGCGGTGGAGCAAGCACAGGCGATGTATTGGCAACAGCGCCAAGGGTGGGAACAGGCTATCGCTCAGCGCAACCACACCCAGGCGGCCAACGAAGACGCCTATAGGGACGCCGAAGCGAGGCGCCTACAGTCGCTCTCCGTCGCTCAGTCCGAGTACGAGGCGGAGTGTGCAGAACGCCGGAAGCAGGTGATGCAGGCGAATGTCCAGTTGGAACGGCTGATGGTCGGGCTGCAAGAGGGTGAGCCGAGCGCGCTCGAAGAGTACATATCGATCGTGCTCGGGAACTCGGTGTATCCGGAATGCTTCGAGGTCCAGCATGACTTCTCGTTCGATGGTGCCGCCCGGGAACTCGAACTGACTGTCTCGGTTCCCTTGCCCTCGGATCTACCGACCGAGAAGTCGTTCAAGTACACCAAGGCAACTGACACGATCACCAGCACGCCACTACCGCTGAAAGCGCGCAAGGACCGATATGCAACCGCTGTGGCCGAGGTCGCGGTCCGCACCGCCCACGAGATCTTCGAGGCGGACCGTGACGGTGTGGTCAGCACCTTGTCGATGACAGTCGGGGTCGACACCGTGGACCCGGCCACTGGCCATCCCACTCGAATCACACTGGTTGAACTGGCAACGGATCGAACCGTCTTCGAGCGGCTCAATCTATCTGGCGTCCAGGCGACCGCGACGCTCCAGCACTTGAGTGCCGGCGTATCGAAGAATCCCCATGACCTGGTACCAGTGGGCAACAAACGGGGAGTGCGCGGTTGAGCACCTATCAGGAAAGCCCTGTCTGCGATCACGCGTGCAGGCCACGATGACAGGCCCAGAAGACGCTATCCGGGCTCTCCGAACCACTCTGGTAGCCAAAGAGCGCGAGCTGAACGATCTCTTGGATCGCCTCAAAGTGGTTGAGCAAGAACGCGACGAGGCACGATCGCACGCTGCGCGACGGGGCTCCTCACCAACCACGGCTCCGGGGTCGGCGCCTACCGGCGTGGTGGAGACCGACGACCGGATCGTGTTGCAGGAGGTGGGCATCTACACCTACCAGCACCCCCTGGAGAACGCCGAGCAATTCCGTGAACGGTTGGCCGCGGTGCGTGACGAGATCAAGGCTGCGGTCGTCGGGGAAGAGGCCATAGTCGCATCGGACATGTTCAGCTTCAACAACTCTCTAGCCAAAGGCCGCAAGATGACTTCGGATCTGTCGAAGCTCATGCTGCGTGCCTATAACGCCGAGGCCGACATCTGTGTCCGTACCATCCGGGCGGGAAACCTAGCGACGGCCGTAAACCGCCTTGAAAAGGCCGCCGCCACGATCGCAAAACTCGGAGACATGATGCAGATGCATGTCGCCCAGACGTATCACAGGCTGCGGGTCGAAGAACTCGAGCTCACAGCCGATTACATGATGAAAGTTCAGGAAGAGAAACTCGCACAACGTGAGGAGCGTGAGCGTCTTCGCGAGGAACGCAAGGTCGAGCAGGAACTGGCGGCGCAAAAGGAGAAGCTGAACAAAGAACGAGCGCACTATCAAAATGTGCTCGACTCTTTGGGTGGCCTCACCGGTGATGAGGCGCAGCGTATTCGAGTCAAGTTGGGCGAACTCGACCAGGCCATCGCACAAAACGACTATCGTCGTGCCAACATTCGAGCTGGGTACGTGTACGTGATCAGCAACCGCGGTGCATTCGGACCGGACGTGGTCAAAATCGGTATGACCCGTCGGCTCGAACCGATGGACCGAGTCCGCGAACTGGGGAGCGCGTCGGTGCCGTTCCCATTCGACGTGCACGCGTTGTACTTCTCGGACGACGCTGTCGCATTGGAGGGGGCACTGCACGCGGCTTTTGCGACCCGTCGGCTCAATCACGCGAACCTCAGGCGTGAGTTCTTTTTCGCCGAGCCCAGTCAGGTGCGGAAGGTGTTGGCCCGGCATGTCGGGAACCTTCTGGAGTACACCGAGGAACCCGAAGCGACGCAGTATTTTCAGAGCCGGGGGAGCTGGCCGGTGAGCGTGAAGTCTCGACCCTGAAGTTTGGCCGAACTTGGTAAAGGGCCGGTTGAAATCAGTCGGTCGACCCGGCTCGGCTCGCAGGTGGGTTCGCGGTGGGCGCACGTACGACCGTTCGATGGCATAGAACGCCGGGTTACGTAGGCTATGTGCAAGACGGCATTGGCGCAGTTGGCGGGGTTCTCTCCCCGCTGTACGTCAGGATGCAGGTGGATTCAGCGTGGTCTTTGCCGAGGGCCTCGTTGACACGAGAGTGACACAACTGGGTACATCCGGGGTTGGATCGGCCTGGACGCGAATGTGCGAAAAGTGTTGTCAAACAGGAAAATGTGGATTCATCGAAGTCCGGGTAAGTCCACTTCTCCGGACCTAAAAGCCGCACAGTGTCGGTTCGAGTCCGACTGGGGGCACAGGGGTCCGTGTGGATCCATTCTCGATTGCGTCACAGCATATTTCGAGGGTGCTTGATGTGCTGAGTGGACGCTTACGGGTGCTTACGGACTTTGGTGAGCGGCGGATTCGGCTCTGTGTCACAGAAATCGTATGTGTGGGTTTCAGATGTGCTGGTCAGGAGGTCTGGGGAGGCAGCTTTCCTCCTCGGTCGGTCGGAGCGCGATCGGAGGCCACTTGCTTGCGTTGTCCGATTGCAGTTTGCTACATAGTCACAGAGACGGCCGAGAGGAGGCGGCCGAGTGCCACGCGAGCCAGCTGTCCGTTGGCGTTCCGTTCCAAGAGCACGGGATTCGGTCGGTGGAGATTCCTGCAATGAAAATTCCGAGCTCGACTACTCGGCGGGTGGTGCACAGCTGTCTGCCGAACAGTCGATCGGGAGGCCGTGTTGCGGTACGGACGATGACGATCTCCGCCCGATTCGTGCCTTGCGCGACTGAATCTGTAGCGACTCGCTCAGCGGTCTACATGTTGTTGTTTAGGTAGTTGTTCAGGGATCTGCCGACTGCGGCAAGTCTGTCGGCTTCGGATCGAACGTCGTCGCGTAGCTCCGCAATACGTTCCAGCAGTTGAGGGCAGGCCGGCTCCGAGCGTTCGCCGAGCGTGCAAGGCAGCACGTCCTTCAGCAAAGTGGTGGGCAGCCCGATCTCGAGCAACGAGCGGATGGCTTCGACCGTCGTGACGGCATCGTCGGAGTACGTCCGATAGCCATTGCTGGCACGCTGCGATGCAAGTAACCCCTGCTGCTCGTAATAGCGCAACGAACGCACACTGGCACCGCTGCGGTTGCTCAACTCGCCGATTTGCACCGTGCTACTCCTCGCTGGCTCTGCCGACTCCATTGATTGCGTCGGTTCGACTGGTTTCTTGACCCTGACACCAGTGTCAGACTTTACGCTCGTGAACATGAAGCTTCAACAATCACTAAAGATCGCTGACCCACTGTCCAACCTGCCCGACCTTTCCGGTCGCGTCGCCGTCGTCACGGGCGGTGCCAGTGGCCTCGGTCTCGCTACCGGCCGCGGTTTGGCGCATCTGGGAGCCGACGTGCTCCTTGGCGTCCGCGACAGGGCTCGCGGGGAGCAGGTGCGGCGGCACATGGTCGAACAAGGCGGTCTTCGTGCCGATCAGGTTACGGTCGCGCACCTCGATTTGCTGGACCTCGAGTCGGTGTCCAAGTTCGCAGGGCAGATAGCAGATAGTCCGCTCGACCTTTTGATTCTGAACGCCGGAATCAGCAGTGTGCCATTACGACTGAGCCCCCAAGGGGTGGAAAGCCAGTTCGCCACCAATCACTTGGGGCACTACGCGCTGACCGGTGCGCTGCTGACGGCTCTGGAACGTGGCAGCGAACCCCGCGTGGTCACTGTCTCGTCCGCCCTCTACAAGCGGGCCACACTCGACCTCGACAACCTCGCGGGTGCCAACGGTTACTCACCTGGCCGCGCCTACAACAGGTCCAAGCTGGCGAACGCGATGTTCGCTGTCGATCTGGGACGCCGTCTCGCGAAGGCCGAGAGTCCGGTTCGCAGCTTCGTAGCGCACCCAGGCATGGCTCGCACACCGCTGCACGGAACTTACCCGTCGACGACCACCCGCGTGGCAACCAAGGTGATCGCCAAAGTCATCGGCAGAGACTCCGATGCGGCTGCGGTCGCTGTCCTCACCGCTGCTGCGTCGCCGCAAGTGGACCCGCAGCTGTTCTGGGGCCCTGCCGGCTCGAAGTCCCACCCAGACGTCGTCGGCGTACCCTTCACCGCGTCAGCCACCGACGTAAGTGCGGCAGCAAAGCTCTGGGCTACTTCCGCCCGACTCTCAGGGGTGGACTACCTGCGCTGAGGTTCACCGCGGCCTTTGTGCGGTGAATCTCGCGAGGCGAAGAACGCAGGTGGGCGCCGGTCCGATCGGCGTTCTACTGACTTGGGGAGAATTCGAACATCACGCGGTAGGTCTCGAAGCCGATGGCACGTATCGGTACGACAGGGCATTACCCAACGACGAGGCCCGCCCGCGGACGGTATTCGGCCGCCTCGCCGCGCACGGGCAGTTATCGACAATTGTCCTATAGCCCAACACGGTCGGGTCACTACCAGTGACCGTCGCCCGGGCGTACGGACACCGGGTGGCGTACTTGCCTGGTCTGTCGATACGCCGAATCGCAGATCTTTATCCCGGGCAGGCCGGGGCCGCTCGATCGCCCGTGGTTCCTCGAGCAGGGTGTGTAGGCGCTGTGTAGTGGCGCCGGTCCGGGTAGAGACGTTCGAGCGGCCTGGACAAGGTACGCATCAACTTCTATCAGCCACCAGATCGGGCGCGAATTCGGAATCGCTTGATGGACCCGGAGTCCAAGGTTCCACAGGCGTCGACGGTGTACCCATCGAGCAACGTGGATCGTTGCACCGCGGTGACCGGATGACGTTCACGGCTGTCATGCACGCCTGACGGTGACGGGGTGTCAGCGAGGCGGTTGTACGACGAAGCGGTGCATATCGGGCGAACAGCACGTTAACTTGCACGGCTTGCGGTCTTTGCAAGTCCGATTGCGGATAGCGTCGCACCCGTGCTCATCACAGACCTGGTCACCAGCCGGGGACACCTGCTCACCGCGAACGATCGTCGGCTCGTTGCGCTGCTGCAGTCACAACCGGCCGCGGCGTCGTATTGGTTGGCTACCGACCTGACCGGTCCACTGGGACTGCACCAATCGGCGGCCACCCGATTGGCTCAGCGGCTCGGGTTCGCTGGTTACCCGGAACTGCGAGATGCACTGCGCCAGGACTACATGACCGGGGAAGGGCCCGCGCAACGGGTCCGCGGACGACTGGACCGTCACCCGAACGGAGACGTCATCAGGGGCTTCGTGGAGGACGAACTGGAGGCGTTGTCGGAGCTGACCCGGCATGTCGGTCAATCGCAGCTGGACCAACTTGCTGCGCGCATGGTCGCGGCAGGGCACATCTTCCTGTTCGGTCAAGGAAACGCAACCGTACTGGTGGACTTGACGAGTCGAAGGTTACAGCGGTTCGGGATGCGGGTCACCGCTCTGTCCGGGTCCCGACGTGACGTTGCAGAACGTGTCAGCAGTCTGACCTCGGCGGACGTTCTGGTGGCATTCGCGTTCCGTCGCATGCCAGCTCAGCTCGCACCCCTCCTGTCCATTGCCGCCGACAACGACTGCTACAACGCGCTGATCACCGACACTCTGCTCTCGATGTCACCCCAACCGGACCAACTGATCGCCGCGCCACGTGGTCATGGTGACGAATTTCTCTCTCTCACAGTTCCTATGGCGATCGTCAATGCCTTGGTGCTCACCGTCGCTCGCCGCCAACCCGACGAGTCGAACCGCTCGCTGGACCGACTTGCCCATCTGCTCGACCAGCTCGACGCCTGATCCCTTCTCTCGCTCACTCACCCCCATCATCGGAGGATCGTCATGTCTGTTTCCGCCCGCCCCCGCGCGATTGCTGCCTGTTCCGCTCTTGCGCTGACGTTCGGTCTCGCGGCCTGCTCGTCTTCAACCGCCGAACCCGATGCCGTAGAGCCCGACTGGGCGTCGATGTCTCAGGACGAGCTGATCAGCGCGGCACAGGAGGAGGGTTCGGTGTCGGTGTACGCGTTCACCAGTCGCATCGCGTCCATCGAGGAATCCTTCGAGGCCGCCTACCCCGGCATCGACGTGGTGGCAACCGACATCTCCTCGACCGAGCTGATCACCCGACTGGCCAGCGAACACCGAGCGGGCAGCGCAACTGCCGACGTCGCCTACGTATCCGATGCGCCTGTCGTCGTCACCGAACTGCTCGCCGACGGCGTACTGCTGCCCTATGTTCCAGGTCGAGTCACCGATGCGCTGGCCGAGGAGTTCCAGGAACCACTCGCTGCCAACCGGTTGTCCACCAAGGTGCTGATGTACAACGAGGAGGCCAACCCCGACGGCCCGCCTGTGGACAATCTGTGGGCCCTGACCGAACCGGAGTGGGCAGGCCGCGTCGTCATGGTCGACCCGAACGTACGTGGCGATTATCTCGACCTGGTCACCGAGATGTCCTTGCGCGCCGACGACATGGCACAGGCATATCAGGACCACTTCGGAACCGAGATTCAACTCGACGACGGCGTCGAGGATGCGGGTCTGCAGTTCATCAACGATCTGTACGGCAACGACGCCGTGCTGGTCGACGACACCGACACGGTCAACTCGTCGATCGGTGCTGTCGGACAGACGAACCCGCCGGTGGGATTCACCACCTACTCCGACCGCCGAGACAACGAGGACGAGGGCTGGGCACTGCAGGTCGCAGCGGGCGTCGCCCCGTCGCCCGGCATCGTGTTCCCGGCCATGCTCGGCGTCACCGCCAGCGCTGAGAATCCAGCTGCAGCACGCCTTCTCATCGATTACATGATGGGTGACGACACCGAGACCGGTGGTCCCGGGTTCGAACCGTTCTACGTCGCAGGCGATTACCCGACGCGACAGGACGTTCTCGCACCGGCAGACGCGTTGACGCTGGACCAGCTCGGAGCGTGGCGGATCGATCCCCAGGCCTCTGCCGAGCGTCGCGCGCAGGTGGCCGACTTCCTGCTCACCATCCAGTGACGGTTCTGCACCGGGTGAAGGCGGTCGGTCGTCCGGTTCATTTGCTTGCGGCCGGCGTGATCGCAGTTCTTGCGTTACTGGTGGCGGCCCCGCTGACCGGGTTGATATCTCGAACTCTCGATGCGGACTCCGACGGTGTGTGGGGCGAGGTGTTCGCCAGCCCACTGTCGGAGAATCTGCTGTGGCGGCCACTCGGTAACTCCCTCATGGTCGGGCTCGGAGTCGGTCTTCTGTCCACACTTCTGGGCGCCTTCCTGGCCTGGGTCGTGATCATGAGCGATATTCCAGGAAAGCGCATCATCGGTGTGCTCGCGACGATCCCGTTCGCGTTGCCGAGCTTCGCGATCGCGTTGGCGTGGGAGAGTGTGTTCCGCAACGAAAGGCTCGGTGGTACACCCGGTCTCCTGTCCAGCATGGGAATCGATGTGCCCGACTCGGTGTCCTGGGGACTGGTGCCGACGGTGCTGGTACTGACGGCCCACTACTACTCGCTGTCGTTCGTGATCGTCTCCGCTGCGCTTCTGGGAATCGGCGGCGACCTGGTGGCCGCGGCCGAACTCACCGGCGCGTCGCGGCTGAAGGTCGCTACCCGTATCGTTCTCCCCGCAATCTCGCCTGCGGTCCTCTCGGGCTTCCTGCTCGCGTTCGCCGAAGGGGTCAGCAATTTCGCCGTGCCTGCGTTGCTCGGTCTCCCGGTGCGGTTCCAGACCCTGAGCACCAGGCTCTACGGATCCATATCGACCGGTGATGCCGTGCGTGGCTACGCGTTGTCGATTGTGCTCGTCGTCGTCGCAGGCCTGGTGTTGTGGACGGGGAACCGTGCCACCCGCGGCCGGTCGTTCGCAACCATCACAGGGAAAGCGTCGGGCATCCGTACGGTGCGGACCGGTGTCTGGCGATGGCCGTTGGTCGTCATGGCCGGGACCCTGGTCGCGGTCACCGCCGTCGTGCCCGGTGTGGTGCTCGCGGTCTCGACACTTCTGCGGCGGACGAACTCCTTCGACGGCGGTTTCACGTTGCACTTCTGGGTCGGCGAATCCGACAGCGCGATCGCGCAGGGTATGCGCGGTGTTCTCCGTGACCCCGTGGTGGTCGACGCAACTCGATCCACGATTCTGCTCGGGTTGTCCGTCGCGATCGGTGCTGCACTGATCGGGCTACTGGCCGCGTACGTCGTGCGGCACGTCATCCGGCCGAAAATCCTCGGCGGTGCAATCGGATTCCTCTCCTACGTGCCGTTCCTGATTCCCGGCGTCGCATTCGGCGCTGCCTTCATCGCACTGTTCGGTGCCCCGATCGGGCCACTGCCGTCGCTGTACGGCACCTTCGCGATTCTGGTACTTGCGGGAATCGCGGCCAGCCTGCCGTTCGCATTCCAGACCTCGAAAGCGGCGCTGGGGCAGGTGTCGAACGAACTCGAAGAGGCAGCGGTCCTCACCGGGGCCGGCGGGCCGCGAAGGTTCGTCCGAATCACCGCCCCGCTGGTCTCACGAGGAGTGGTCGGCGGTTCCGTCCTGGTCTTCGTCACGATGGTGCGTGACCTGTCGCTCGTCGTTCTACTGGTCACACCCGCGACCCCACTGTTGGCGACGATGACCTACCGATATGCCTCGGAGGGATTCACTCAGCAAGCCAACGCGATCACCTGCGTCATCGCTCTGATCTCCGTAGCGGCAACGCTGCTCGCGCGGAGGTTGACCCGCGCCCAACCGACAGGAATACCCTCATGACCCGCATCGTTCTCGACCGGCTTACCAAACGGTTCGGTGATCACACAGCCCTGCACGGCATCGACGTCGATCTGCCCGACGGCTCGTTCCTCGTCCTTCTCGGGCCGTCCGGGTGTGGCAAGACGACCACCTTGCGCATGCTTGCAGGCCTCGAGCAACCGAGCAGCGGCACGATCACCTTCGGCGACGTGGTCGTGAGTGATCCAGCCAAGGGAATCGACCTGTCCGCGGACCGCCGTCGGCTCGGCATGGTGTTCCAAAGCTACGCGCTGTGGCCGCACATGAGCGTGCGGGCGAACGTCGAATGGCCCCTCCAGGTCGCGGGCTGGAGTCGCGAAGACCGCGTCGGCCGCATCGACGAGGTGCTCGCCGCGCTCGAGATCTCCCAACTCGCCGATCGGCAGCCCGCCCAGATCTCCGGCGGTCAGCAGCAGCGGGTGGCGATCGCACGCACCATTGCCCCGCGTCCGGGTGTCCTATTGTTCGACGAACCGCTCTCGAACCTGGATGCTCGCCTACGTGTGGAGACCCGTGCAGAACTGGTTCGGCTGCATCGGATGACCGGCGCCACCAGTGTGTACGTCACCCACGATCAGGTGGAGGCACTCGCGATGGCGACGCATATCGCAGTGATGAACAAGGGACGAATCGAGCAACTGGGCACTCCGGCCGAACTGCTGGATCGACCGGAAACGGCGTTCGTCGCGTCGTTCCTCGGTACGCCGCCCGCCGTGCTGCTCGGCGGCGACGTCATCGACGGCACGCTGTTCTGCGACGGCGTCCCGCTCGTCGACGGTGCCCAACCGGGCACGCGGGTGATGTATCGACCGCAGGATCTCGTGTTGGACCCCGAGGGCGCGCTCGCCTTCGAAGTGCTGGAATCGACCCCGATGGCCGGGCGTCACGTGGTCACCGGCCTCGTGGCCAAGCAGCGCGTATCGGTGATCACCGAGGCTGCAGCGACGGCAGGAGAGACCACCGCGCTTGTGATACCACCGAAGCCGGCCGCGGTGTTCGATGCAGAGGGGCGACGACAGTGACCACTCTGTTGTTGGTACGACACGGTGCGACCATGTGGACGGAAGATGGCCGTCTGCAAGGCAGAACCGATATCGATCTCTCCGAGACCGGATGCCGCGAGGTGCGTCGGATGGCGGCAGTGGTGGCGTCATGGGCGCCTCGGACCGTGATCGCCTCGCCGCTGGCGCGAACCAGGTCGACCGCCGAATTGCTGGGTGCACGCGAGGTGAGACTCGACAGCCGCTGGGCAGAAGCAGGCCTGGGGGAGTGGGAAGGGCGTACCCCTGAGGAGGTCGGAGAGGACTACCACCGTTGGCGCGCAGGCTCGTTGGTACCACCGGCCGGTGAGCTACCGGAGCACGTGACGGCACGCACTGCGGCCGCGGTGTTCGACGCCGTAGCCCAGCCTGGCCCTGTCCTGGTCCTCACCCACGGCGGCGTCATTCGATCCGTACTCGACCGGTTCATCGGGCTGCCCGCTGCCCGGCTCGTACCCGTTGCAGCACCGAGTATTACCGCCCTGGACATCGATGCGGACGGACCGGCACGGCTGCGAGCGTTCAACCTCGGCGCCTGTTAGAGCTCCCAGAGGTGCGGTTGGATCGCTCGCCAGGCGTCCAACCGCACCACTGCGTCGGAGGCGTAGTTCGTCGGGACGATCACTGCAGCGCGATGTATTTCGTTTCCAGGTACTCGTCGATCCCTTCGAACCCGCCTTCGCGGCCGAAGCCCGACTCCTTCACACACCGTATCGGGCCGGTCGACGGCGCATCTGTTTCGTCGGAACTCTGGCGCGCGGCTGCCAGCCTGCCCTGTCGGACGGTGGATCGACTTCTGGTCGTCCGACGGAACCCTGCTCTCGGGGTTTGGGTCACTATTGACAGAACATGTGACGTGGTTCATAGTAGTGACACTAGACCGGTCAAATAGATGGGTCTAACCAACTCTTCCGAAAGAGGGAAAACGTGATTTCGTCTCGTCGCGTAGCGGTCACATTGATTGCATCGGCAGTGATGCTGTCTGCCTGCAGCAGCACGGGCGGTGCGCCCGAGTCCTCGGACTCCGGATCCAGCGCCGGCACGGCGGACACTCCCCGCGCAACGGTTGCCATGATCACCCATGCTCCTCCCGGTGACACCTTCTGGGATCTCATCAGAAAGGGTGCCGAGGCTGCGGCGGCCAAGGACAACATCGAGCTCCAGTACACCGGAGACGTCGATGCACCCAATCAGGCCAATCTCGTTCAGAACGCCATCGATTCCGGTGTCGACGGCATGGCTGTGACTCTCGCCAAACCCGACGCGATGAAGCCGAACGTCGAAACCGCAGTTGCAGAGGGTATTCCGGTCGTTGCGTTCAACTCCGGTTACGACAACTGGCAGGACTTCGGTCTCCAGGGATACTTCGGCCAGGACGAGCGCATCGCCGGTATCGCCGCGGGAGAGCGCATGAAGGCCGACGGCGCCACCAACGCGATCTGTGTGATCCAGGAGCAGGGTGCGGTCCAGCTCGAAGCTCGGTGTGCCGGTATCGCCGAGGGCTTCGGTGGCAGGATCGAAAACCTGAATGTGAACGGTCAGGACCTGCCTTCGGTGCAGTCCACGATCCAGGCAAAGCTGCAGCAGGATCCGAGCATCGATTCGATCATCACCCTCGGCGCGCCTATCGCCCTGACTGCGGTGGAGTCCGTGTCGGCCAGCGGTTCGAACGCAACGATCTCGACGTTCGACACCAATGCTGCACTTGTCGACGCCATCAAGTCCGGTGACGTGCAGTGGGCTATCGACCAGCAGCCGTACCTGCAGGGATACCTTGCAGTCGACTCGCTGTGGCTGTACCTGAACAACAAGAACACCATCGGCGGCGGTCAGGCCGTCCTGACCGGTCCGTCGTTCATCGACAACACCAACATCGACGCGATCGCAGACCTGGCCGCCGCTGGCACCCGGTAGGCACTTCGAGGGGCACCGCACCGCACCACGACGAGGGAGAAAACGATGACCAGCAGTGTGGTGGGGCTGCAGCTGCGTCTGCATCCCTCCCGTGCGGTGCCCCTGTACTACAGCCTCGCTCTCGCCATCGAAGAAGCAATCCACGAGCGGCGGATCGGAGTCGACGACACGCTCGAGACGGTGGCAGTTCTTCACGATCGGCTGAACATGGCACCTGGAACGGTTCGTCGCGCATTCCGGCATCTGGAGCAACGCGGCATCGTCGAACGGAGTTCACGTTCGACATTCAAGGTCGTAGCGTCACCCACATCAGGCTCGACCCGAGCCGACACTTGCAAGGATTTGTCATGAGTACACAGGCCGATTTGGATCTGTCCAAGCACACCGTCGTCACCGATGAGCGGGTCAAGAAGCAGAAGCCGTTGCAGCGGTTGCTGGTTCGTCCGGAGATCGGCGCGCTGTTCGGC
>NZ_JMEX01000008.1:1766795-1781432 GCF_000760735.1 Rhodococcoides fascians A44A
AGTGCGACATGGGGTTGTCAGCAGACGCCTCGTCGAACTCACCCGGGTGCTGCACGGCGACGACGACGCGCTCGTCCTGGATGATCGGACCACAGGTCTCACCGCCCGCGGGGACCGTCAGGAACTGCCGGGTCTCGCCGCGGCGATCGCCGTCGAGGACCACCGCGAACAGGCCGTCGTTGGATTCGAGAGCGTTGCCGTCCGTCGAGACCCACAGGTTGCCCTTGGAGTCGAACGCGAGGTTGTCCGGGCAGGAGATCGGGCTGACCTGGCTCTTGTCGAAACCGCCGAAGTAGGTGTCCGCCTCGTTCGGGTCTCCCGCGACGATGAGCAGATTCCACACGAAGGTGGTGCCTGCGTGGTCGTCTTCCAGTTCGAGGACCTGACCGTTCTTGTTCTTGTTGCGCGGGTTCGCTTCGTCGGCAGCGGCTTTGCCCTCGGTGCCGCGGTTGGTGTTGTTGGTCAGCGCCACGTACACCTTGCCGGTGACCGGGTTGGGCTCGAAGTCCTCCGGGCGGTCCATCTTCGTGGCCCCGACCTTGTCGCCTGCCTGGCGGGTGAAGATCGCGACCTCCTCGGCGGACATGCCGTCGACGAGGGACTCTCCTCGTCCGTCCTCACCGGTGCGAAGCAGCGGAATCCACTCACCCTTGCCGGCGAACTTGCCCGACGGCGGAAGGGTTCCGCTGCCGTCGATGGCGTCGGGTGCATCGCCCGTGAGCACGGCGACGTACAGCGTGCCCGCGTCGAGGATGGTTCGATTGTGCCTCATGGCGGCCTGCCCGTTGCCGGACATCATCTTTCGACTGGACACGAACTTGTACATGTAGTCGAATCGCTCGTCGTCACCGCTGTAGGCGACGACCGTGCCGTCGTCGGTGACGTAGATCGTCGCGGCCTCGTGCTTGAAACGGCCCAGAGCGGTGTGCTTGATCGGAGTGGAGTTCGGATCCCACGGATCGACCTCGACGACGTAGCCGAATCGGTTGACCTCGTTGGGTTCCTGCGCGATGTCGAATCGCTTGTCGAAGCGCTCCCACTTGCGATCGCTCGCGGCTCCTTCGATGCCGTAGCGCGCGAGACGCTCGGCGACGACGGGATCGGTGACCGACTCCGCGTTGCCGAAGTACTGGTTGATGTTCTCTTCACCCGAGAGCACCGTCCCCCACGGCGTCAGGCCACCGGAACAGTTGTTGAACGTGCCGAACGCCTTGGTTCCGGTCGGGTCGACGGAGGTCTTGAGGAAATCGCTGCCCGCGGCGGGGCCGGTGATGACGAATTCGGTGGTACCGGTGATACGACGGTTGTACTGGCTGAACGCCGGAGTCAGCTTGCCCGAACCGGACTCACCGTTCACCTGCAGGACCGAAAGGCCATGTGCGGCAAGCGCGATGTCGAACTGCTCGCGCGTCGGGTTCTCCTCGTCGTATCCCTTGAACAGAAACGGCTCGGTGGTGTACTCGTGGTTGACCACCAGCAAGTACGCGTTCGGGGTTCCCTCGATGGGTAGCAGACCCGCGAAGTCGTTGTTGAAACCGAACTGCATGGCCTGTGCGGCTGCGGTCTGGTTGTCGAAGTCGAACTCCGGCGCACCCTCGAGCACTGGGTCGCCCCACCGAATGATGATGCCCTGCTCGTACCCCTCGGGGACGACGACGGCGTCTTCGGTGTTGGGCGCGACAGCGGTGAAGTCGACGCCGTCGACGGGCGGGGTGTCCGTCGCCCGGCAGAACCGGTAGCTGCAGGCTCGTCCGTGCTGCAGGCAGCGAGAACACCACCGGCACCGACCGCGACGACGGCCATCGCGCCGCCGCGCAGCACTCCACGCCTCGACATCGCCGTCTTGACGATGTCGCCGAAGTACTGGCCCTTCGACGTGTTCGGGACCTCGTGGAAGCACGCGTCTCCGCACTTGTACTTGCACGTCAGGTTCGATCGCGAGGAACTGCCGTCATGAACCGAGAGAATTGGGAGAAGCTTCATGAACGGGGAGAGTGTCAGTCAAAAGCGAAGGTAAAGGAACGTGATGGTGAAGTCACGACCAACGAGCCTTACCTAACTTCCATTCGCATAGGGCTACAGAACCTGGGACAGGAACTGCTTGAGACGATCGGTGTGCGGATCGTCGAACAGCTGATCAGGAGTTCCGGTTTCGACGGCACTGCCGTGGTCCATGAACAGAACCTTGTTGGACACCGAACGGGCGAAGCCCATCTCGTGCGTCACGACGACCATGGTCATGCCGCCGGAAGCGAGGTCGGACATCAGGGCGAGGACGCCCTTGACCAGCTCCGGGTCCAATGCGGAGGTCGCCTCGTCGAAGAACATGACCTCCGGCTTCATGGCCAGAGCTCGGGCGATCGCCACACGCTGCTGCTGGCCTCCGGAAAGGTTGCCGGGGCGCGAATCGGCCTTCGCGGACAGTCCGACGAGCTCGAGCTGTTCGAGCGCCGCGGCCCGTGCCGCGTCCTTCGACAGGCCTTTCAGCTTGCGGGGCGCGAGTGCGATGTTCTCGGCAACGGTCTTGTGCGGGAACAGGTTGAAGTGCTGGAAGACCATGCCGATCCGTTGACGGAGATCGTCCGGATTGTCCTTCAGTACCGACTTGCCGGCGAGCAGGATGTCGCCCTGGTCCGGCTCGTGCAGACGGTTGAGTGCACGCAGCAGCGTGGACTTTCCGGAACCGGACGGGCCGATGACCGTCGTGGTCTTGCCTGCGTCGACATGGATGTTGACTCCGCGCAGCACCTTGTTGGTACCGAACGCGAGGTGAATATCGGTGCCGGTCAATGAAACCGAAGACATGACTACCTCTCCACCGCGATGATCTTTTCCACCGGATCCAACGTTCCCGATGTGTCGGCCTTGCCCGATCGCAGCCGCTTGTCGATGAAGTTGACCAGGTGGGTCAGCGGAATCGTCAGGAACAGATAGAACACGCCTGCCGCGAGCAACGGTGACAGGTTGCCGGTCTGCGCGGCGGTGTCCTGACCGACTCGGAACAACTCACGTTGCGACGCGAGCAAGCCGAGGAAGTAGATCAGCGAACTGTCCTTGATCAGCGAGATGAACTGATTGACGATCGCGGGCAGGACGCGGCGGATGCCTTGGGGAACCACGACGAGCGTCATCGATTTCCGGTAGCTGAAGCCCAGAGCCCGTGACGCCTCGAGCTGACCGGAATCGACGCTCTGAATGCCGGAGCGGAAGATCTCGCCGAAGTACGCCGCCGCCATGAGCGACAGCGCCAGGATGCCGAGCGGAAACGGGCTGCGGCTGCCGGTGTACTCGGTCAGCGTCGGCCCGAATCCGAGGCCGATGAGAAGAATGACGACCGCCGCGGGCAAGCCACGGAAGATGTCCGTGTACACCCGCGCCGGCCACCGGAGCCAGCGGGTGCGGGAGATACCCGCCACCGCCAGCCCGAGCCCGATCACCGTACCGATGACCCCCGACGACGCCGCCAAGATGAGGGTGTTCGGCAATCCGACGGTGATCAGTTTGGGAACGGTGTCCCAGATGAGTTCCCAGTCGAAGAACGTGTCGTACAGATTCGACAGTGTGCTCATGTTCTAGTTCGCCGGAGGGGTGGATGCCTTGCTGCCCGGCTTCCAGTCCGCCGGAACCTCGCGGTCCGGGTACCACTCCTTCTCGAGGGTGCTCCAGGTACCGTCCGCCACCACAGCGTCGAGGCCTGAGTTCAGCGCGTCGATGAGAGGCTGGTTGTCCTTCGCGACAGCGAACGCCGTGAAGTTGGTGGTGTTGATCGTCTTCTCCAGGATGGCGACGCCGTCCTCGGCCTTCACCTGGCCCGAAGCCTGCTGCGACGGAGCGACCCACGCGTCGATCTGGCCGGACTTCACGTTCGCGTACGCAGTGTTGTAGTCCGGGAAGCGAACCGGCTCGATGCCGAGGGTGTTGGTGACGTAGTCGTCCTGAACCGTGCCCTGCACGACACCGATGCGCTGCTGGTCGTCCAGCTCGGCGATGGTCTTGACCGCGTAGTCGTTCTTCGCGACGAGCGCCATTTCACCGAAGTCGTAACCGTTGGTGAACCCGACGGTGTCGCGGCGGGCGTCCGTCGTCGAGATCGACGAGGATCCGGCGTCGTACACCTTGTTGTTGACCGCTGCGAGCAGCGAGGAGAACTCGGTGGCGGAGAACTCGACGGTCAGGTCGAGCTTCGCAGCAACGGCCTTCAGCAGCTCGTTGTCGAAGCCGGTGAAGTTGCCTGCCTCGTCGATGAAGATGTTCGGCGGGGCGTCGGACAGCGTGCCGACGTACAGCGTTCCCGGCTTGATGAGGCCGAGGTTCGCGGTGTCGATCTGATCGAGCGGTGTCACGTCCTCGGTGGTGTACTTGTCGAGGGACTGCTGGTCGGAACCGGCGAGTGCGTTCTCCCCTGTCCCGCCCGAGCTGTTGTCGCCCCCGCAGGCTGCCGCCCCGAGCGTGAGTGCGAGCGCCGCAGCGACAGCCGCGATGGCGCGGCCTCGTAAACGTCGACTGGTCAAGAGAGAACTCCTCGGTGCATGGTTTCGATGACCACTGAGGCTAACGTGCCTGAGCTGGTGATCGGTACCCGGATTGCGAACGTGTTAACCAACTCGCATCGTCGGCGTTGTATTCCGCCCGTCGCCATGACATTCGTCATCGTCGATCCGTGACGTTGTAACAAGAACCGGTGACCGCGCGCACTGCCCCGACGCGAGCAGGTCCGGAAGGCTTCGGAGTCATGAGGAAGTTGACGCCGTTGCGGCCGTGGCAGGTACTGAACAGGTACCTGTACGAGCTCGACCTCGCCGGGACTCGGTTCACGGTCGAGGTCGACATCGCCGACGGCGACACGGCTCAGCTCTACGCGGACGGGCGGCTCGTATCGACGCAGGACTTGCCCGCGTCGTTCGCTGTCGCCGACGGCCGAATCGACGTCGCCGCGTCGCTCTACGGCGTCACCCGGGTCCATTTCTCGAGACGCGACGGCGTCGGGCGCAGGCTCACGCCGGTGCGAGGGACGCTCGAAGACCGTCGCCGACGCCTGGGCGAGCGTCACCCGGTTGTCAGCAGGGTCATCGGGTGGGTGGCGATCGTTCTTCTGATCGTCAACTTGGTTCTGGCGGTTCCGTTCGCGCTGGAGATCGCGACCGGAATCCCGGCGGTGGCCGAACGCTTCGGAACGTTCGTCTCGCCGATTCAATTGCCGGTGTGGGCGAACACGGTCTTGTTGTTCGCCGGGATCGTCGCCGCGATGGAACGCGCATTGACGCTGCGGCACAACAAGATTCTCGACATGGAAACGATATGGACATCGATGTGAACGAAGGAAACGGAGAAGACATGACTGCACCCGACCTGATCTCGATCGAGGATTTCTTCGGCGCGCCCGAGCGCACCGGGGCGTCGATCTCCCCCGACGGCAGCAGGATCGCCTACCTCGCGCCGTGGCGCAACCGTTTGAACGTGTGGATCCAAGACCTCGAGGACGGCTCCGAAGCGCGCTGTGTCACCGCCGACGATGTCCGAAGTGTGCTCGACTATCGGTGGACGGATGATCCTCGCTGGCTTCTGTACCTTCAGGATTCCGGTGGAGACGAGAACCACCACGTCTTTCGCGTCGACCTGCACGACCCGGAGGCCGACGCCGTCGACCTGACCCCGTTCCCCGGATCGCGGGTGTACTCGTTGGAACAGTCCCGCGACAATGACGGCGTGTTCACCCTCGCCATGAACGCGCGGAGCCTCGCCGAGTTCGATCTGTACGAATTGGTGATCGCCACAGGAGAATTGACGGTCATCGGCGAGAGCCCGGGACCGGGGACGGGCTGGAGTGCAGGCGTCGGAGGCGACCTCCTGCTGTCCGAGTTCACCGATCAGGGCCACATGAAGATTTCCCGTCGCCGCGCGGGATCCGACGATGTCACCCACGTGACGACCTTCGACGGGTCCGATTATCCGTACGGCGTGACGCTGACGCACCCGACAGCCGACGGCACGGGAGTGTTGATCGACTCCGTGACGAACAGTGATCTGACGGTGCTCGCGCGCATCGACCTGGAGACGGGCGAGGAGACCGTCGTCGACAGTCATCCGAGCATGGAGCTGGATGCGTCTCGGCGTGCTGTCGAACAGAGTGGCTCGCCGCTGATCTTCAGCAGGTCGACGGGTGAGCTCATCGGCGTGCGGTACCTCGGCGAGCGCCAGGTGATTCACGCTGTGGATGCGGACTTCGCCGAGGTCCTGAAGAACGTGGAGGCATTGTCCGACGGTGACGTGGGAGCCCTGTCCTCCGATGATTCCGGCAAGAAATGGGTGGTCGGTTTCACCCACGACCGTGACCCCAACGTCACGTATTTCTACGACCACGAGACGGGTGAGAGCCGGATGCTGTTCCGGCCGTATCCGCACCTCGACCCGCGTGACATGGCGGTCATGACACCGGTGACGATCGAGGCCCGCGACGGACTGCCTCTGCCGTCGTACCTCACGCTTCCCGTGGGTGTCGAACCGGCCAACTTGCCGATGGTCGTTCTCGTGCACGGTGGACCGTGGTACCGAGACGCGTGGAGGTACACGCCGGGTGTGCAGTTTCTCGCCAATCGCGGATATGCCGTGCTGCAGGTCAACTTTCGCGGATCGACGGGATACGGCAAGGCCCACACTCAGGCCGCGATCGGTGAATTCGCGGGCAAGATGCACACCGATCTCGTCGACGGCGTGGAATGGGCTGTGGCCCAGGGTTACGCCGATCGTGACCGCGTCGCCATCATGGGCGGGTCCTACGGCGGGTACGCGGCCCTCGTGGGCGCCACGTTCACGCCGGAGGTGTTCGCGTCATCGATCGACTACGTCGGGGTCTCCGACCTCGCCAACTTCATGCGTACACAACCGGCGTTCGCACGGCCGGGCCTGGTCAACAACTGGTACCGGTACGTCGGCGACCCCGCGATCCCGGAGCAGGAAGCGGACATGCTTGCTCGGTCACCGATTTCTCGGCTCGACGACGTCACCCGCCCGCTCATGATCGCCCAGGGCGCCAACGACGCCCGCGTGGTCAAGGCCGAATCGGACAACGTCGTCGAGCGGCTTCGAGCGAGGGGCGTCGAGGTCGACTACCTGGTCTTCGACGACGAAGGGCACGGCTTCGTCAATCCGGAGAACAACATCACGTTCTACCGTGCGGTCGAGAAGTTCCTCGCCGAACACCTAGGCGGGCGGGCGAAGTAGCCGACGGGCCCGGAGAACGGTGTCGTGGGTGTGATGCGCCCCCGCGGGCGGCGCAGTCGATCGAGGTCGCGTCTCGTCGACCTCGATCGTCCACGACTCGTCCAGGAGCTCAGCGATGCCGTGTGGTTCGAAGAAGTCCGACGGCTTGATCCCGTTCCACTCCTGGTCGGCACCCACGTCGTGATTCACGACGAGGAGAGTCCCGCCCGGCGCGACGGCGTCGGCGATCGCGCGAGCCGCGGCGGGATTCGCCTTGGGGATCGCGAAGTAATGCAGTGTCACCAGGTCGAACGCCGCGGCCGCCGGTGCCTCGGCCACGTAGTCCGCGTGGACGAAGGTGATGTCCCCGGTGCCCTCCGCGCGCACGGCGGCGCGAGCGAGAGCAACGGAGGAGATGTCCGACGCCGTGACGGTCCATCCTTTCGACGCCAGCCATCTCGCATCGTCGCCCTGCCCGCAGCCGATGTCCAGCGCACGCCCGGGCTTCAGATCCGCGACCTGCTGCACGAGAACCGGATTGGGATTGCCGCTCCAACCTGAGCCGCTGCCCGAGTGCATGTCGTCCCAGAACTTCTCGTCCATGATCATCGGCCGATCACCTCGAATCCGTGACGAGCACTGCCGAGCACGATCTCGCAGACCTCCGCCTCGGAACTTGCCGAGAACACATCCATTTCCGTCATGAGACCAACATGCCCCACCTGCGGGCGTTCGGCAATTAGCTTTGCCGAAATGGCAAAATTGTCGATGAAGGGCTCTAGCCGTCGTTCGCGGCATTCCGCCAGGCGATGGCCTCTTTCAGCTCGGTCAGGTCGTAGTCGGGACCACTGGTTCCGACGGTGAACAACGTGGCCCCGGCGTCGACGAAGCCCTGAGCCTTGTCCGCGCCCGGCCAGGCGACGGACCTGGCGATCGAGCTGACGTCGCGCCCGACGGTGTCGCCGTGATCGGCGAGGATCCCGGACTTGCGCTTCAACTCGTCGAGATCGGCGAAGCTGTGCCAGATGTGGGCGTACTGGGCGACGAGCTTGAGGGTCTTCTTCTCGCCGCCGCCGCCGATGAGGATGGGGATGTCGCGCTTCGGCGCCGGGTTGCCGACCTTCAAACGATCGACGATGCGCGGCAGGTACTCGGCGAGGAGCTTCAGGCGTGAGCCCGGTGTGCCGAACTCGTAACCGAAGTTGTCGTAGTCCTTCTGATTCCATCCGGCGCCGATGCCGAGGATCAGCCGACCTCCACTGATGTGGTCGACGGTGCGAGCCATGTCGGCGAGCAGGTCCGGGTTGCGGTAGCCGCCGCCGGTGACGAGGGCGCCGATCTCCACGTTCGATGTCTGCTCGGCCCACGCGCCGAGCATGGTCCAGCACTCGAAATGTTCGCCGTCGAGGTCGCCGTACAGCGGATAGAAGTGGTCCCAGTTGAAGACGATGTCGACGCCTGCGTCCTCGGAACGGAGAACCGCGTCGCGGATGAGCTGGTAGTCGGGAGCGTGCTGGGGCTGAAGCTGAACGCCGATTTTCACAGTCATGACCTCCAGTATGCGCGCTATCCGATGGTGACGCCGCAGTCCAGCATCGTCGCGCGCAGCACGAACCCGGCTTCCTGGCCGATGATCTCGCCGACCAAAGTGATGAACAGATCCACGAATTCTGCACCGTGCGAGGAGTTCTCGGCGCGATCGAAGTGATGCGCCAGCTCGTGCAGGACCACCAGTTCACGCAGCGCCCACGCCTCGTTCCGGCGGTGAAGCGGAACGGCGATGGTCTGAGTGTCTGGTTCGTAGTGCGACGCCCCGGTGCCGGACCGCTCACGAACATGTACGACGCCGTCCGCATGCGGCCACCGGGCCTGCACCCAGTTCATCGCCAGAACCGCATCGACATACCTCTGCACGGACTCGATCGACGCGAACTTCCGCTCCACCGGCAGCGTGATGGTGGAGCCGTGGATCTCCACGGACCGCACAGTGTGTTCCTCGGCGCGATCGAACATGCGCCGGACCATCGTCTCCGCCTCGTACACCTTGGAACGCTGCGAGTCCCTCGTCTTCACCGGCGCGATCATAATGCCGCCCACCGACCGTTCACGCCCGGTTCCGGAGGATTCACCTCTGCGGGCGGGTGCGCTCGTTGTACTCCAGGGCAACGCCGATCCAGTAGTCCAGACTGTCACCGGCCACACCGTCGGAGTCGACGGTGATCCAGCCGTTGCCCATGTCGCGATCTCCCATGACCGCGGCTCGTGCGCCCCGTCGAGAAATCAGTTCTTCCGTCTGCGCGGGATCGGTTTTGACGAGCAGTTCGCCGTCGAAGTGGGCACCGACGGCGATCTTGCCGCGGACCATGAACTGCAGTCCGCCGAACATTTTCTTCTCCACGACGGACGGCTCGTCGAGGAGTGCTTCGCGGATCCGATCCGCCAATTCCGCGTCGTACGCCATGGACGGATACTAGGACGCGGGAGGCGCCCCGTCGATGTATAGTCCGCTATACGTATAGCTTCCTATACATCGGAGGATGGACATGACCCGTCGTTGGTTCTACGCCGGATCGACCGGGCTTGCTGCAGCCCTGCTCGTCGCCGCAGCGGCCTGGCTCCTGTCCCCGGTCGCGCCGGGGCTGTCCGCGATAGTCTTCGGACTGTGTGCGCTCCCGGCGTGTGGCGCACTCGGATGGTTGTTCTGGGTGGCGCCTGTGACGATTCCGAAACGGGGACCGTCCGCGGGTGACGTCGAATCCACTTGGCTCAGTGCAGCATTGAGTGGAACAGCTACCGATCTGATCATCGTGATCGGCCTCGGCCTCGCGGCAGTGTCCATCGGTCGAATCGATGTCCCGGCAGCGACACTGTTGATCGGGCTGCTGCTCGTCGCCCTCGCATCGTGCACGACACGCTACGCGATCGAGCGCCGACGAACCCTCGCGTGAGATGAAGAACGACGTTCGACGACGACGACTCCAACTCGGCTGGTCCCAAGCAGATCTCGCCGACCGCATCGGCGTCACACGGCTCACCGTCATCTCGATCGAGAAGGAACGCTACGACCCGAGCCTGCCCGTCGCATTCCAGCTTGCCGCGGTCTTCCGATGCCGAATCGAGGACATCTTCGACCCGCAATGACGCCGGACCTACGGCCGAATGCGAAGAACTCGAATCTTCTCGGCGTCGTCCAGCTCGAGATGGAACCGCAAAGTGACGGGACTGCCCGGGAAATCACCTGCGATCTCCGCCTTCACGTCATGACCGTCACCGGACACCGACGGCGTCCCGGGACGATAGGTGACGTCGGGAACCTCGGTCCGCCACGCGCGAATCTCGTCGATGCCGTGGTGCTCCCGGCCCTCGTCCTCGACAACGGCGTCGGGACGGAACTGAGCAAAGTACGCCTCCAGATCGGAATCGGCGGCGAGTTCGAAATACCTGTCGATGAATGTCATGACGGACACGCTCCACCCTCCCCCACCGGGAGAGTCGACCCCAGGCAGGATGTGGGCATGAACGGCCTGCTCACCATCGGTGAGTTCTCCCGCATCACCCATCTGTCGGTGAAGACGCTTCGTCGCTATCACGAATCCGGCATGCTCGAACCCGCCGAGGTCGACGCCCACTCCGGTTATCGCTATTACACGACGGCGCAGGTGCCGACGGCTCAGATCATCCGCCGGTTTCGCAGTTTCGACATGCCGGAGCGCGAGGTGCGGGCGATCGTCACCACCCCGGACCCGACGCAGCGGGCCGGGCTGATTCTGGGGCATCTGGAACGGCTCGAACGTCAGGTGAAGGAAGCGGAGTCGTCGATCAGCGCGATGAAGAGACTCCTCCAACCGACCGGGGCTTCCGTGGAGGTCACGCGTCTCGTCACCGAAAAGGTCACGGTCGCGGCGATATCCGGCGAGGTGGACTCGTCGAACATGCTCGAGTGGTATTCCGACGCCATGGCCGAGCTCGCCGCAGTGGTCTCCCCCGTCGGCAGTCCTGGCGGGTTGTACGACAACGACCTGTTCACCGACGGCCGCGGAACGATGACGGTGTACCTGCCCACGACCGATGCACCCCGGCTGGGACGGGTGCAACCGCTGACGATCGGCGGAACGGAGCTGGCGACGACGGTGCACCACGGCAGCCACGACGACATCGATGTCACCTACGGTGCGCTCGGGGTGTACGTCGAATCGAACGGCCTCGCGATCGCCGGGCCGGTGCACGAGATCTATCACGTCGGACCACGCGACACTGCCGACCCGAGTCGATGGCGAACCGAGATCGGCTGGCCGGTTTTCGGAACGTAGCCGACGGGTGCGGTTACCATTCGTCGTCGGCACCCGTCGGCACCCAACACTCGGATCGTCCGGCACGTTCCTGCCGGTGGAGGGATCTGTTTTTCATGGCTTCGATCACGTTCGACCGTGCCACCAGGCTTTTTCCCGGCTCCGACACCCCCGCGGTGGATGCGTTGGACCTGGAGATCGCCGACGGCGAATTCCTCGTCCTCGTCGGCCCGTCGGGCTGCGGTAAGTCCACGTCGCTGCGCATGCTCGCCGGTCTGGAGGAGGTGAACAGCGGCCGCATCCTCATCGGCGGCAAGGATGTCACCCACGCCGAGCCCAAGGATCGCGACATCGCGATGGTGTTCCAGAACTACGCGCTGTACCCGCACATGTCCGTCGCCGAGAACATGGGCTTCGCCCTCAAGCTCGCGAAGGCGAGCAAGGACGAGATCCGCAACCGCGTCCTCGAGGCGGCCAAGCTTCTCGACCTGGAGGCGTACCTCGACCGCAAGCCCAAGGCGCTGTCCGGTGGTCAGCGTCAGCGAGTTGCCATGGGGCGGGCCATCGTTCGTCAACCACAGGTGTTCCTGATGGACGAACCGCTGTCCAACCTCGACGCCAAACTTCGGGTGCAGACGCGCACGCAGATCGCTCAACTGCAGCGCAGGCTCGCGACGACCACCGTCTACGTCACCCACGATCAGGTCGAGGCGATGACCATGGGCGACCGGGTGGCGGTGCTCAAAGGTGGTGTGTTGCAGCAGTGCGCATCACCCCGCGAGTTGTACCGCACGCCGACCAACGTCTTCGTCGCCGGATTCATGGGCTCGCCGTCGATGAACTTGTTCCGCGTACCCGTCACCGACGGTGGCGTGCGGATCGGTGACCAGATCATCCCGGTGTCGCGGGGCACGCTCGCCGGCTCGACCGGTAGCGAAGTGGTGTTCGGCATTCGCCCCGAGCACGTCGACATCGTGTCCGACGGGCTGAAGTTGGAGGTCGACGTCGTCGAAGAACTCGGTTCCGAGGCCTTCGTCTTCGGTCGGGCCGACATCAACGGCACCACCCAGACGATCGTCGCCCGCGCGGACTGGCGTGATCCCCCGCAGAAAGGTGACGTGGTCGGCATCCGATTCGACGAGGCGCATGCGCACGTGTTCGACGGCTCCGAGGCCGGGGTCCGGCTCAGCTGACCCCACTCACGTAGGGAGTTCCGTACGAACAACGTCGTCGCCGTCGGTCACCACGATCGTCGCCAGTGCCGTCCGCCCCGCCGGGTGGATGCGCACGGTGACGGTCCCTGCGTCCGCACCGTCCAAACTGCGCGCCACCGCGCGGCGTACCTCGTCGGCGACCCGACGAGGTTGGTCGGTCAGGCCACCGTCGTCGAGCAACTGCACGGTGACGCCCCGCTCGCGGGCGGCTCGCGCTGCGGCCACCACCACCGGCACGTCCAGTGCGCGGGCGCGAATGCTGTCCCGCAGGGTGGCTTCCACCAGCAGCGCCTCGGTGCGGGCGGCGTCGTCCAGTGGGTTGTCGGCGATGCGCCTCAGGACAGGGCGAACCAGGTCGTCGAGCCGGTGTAGTTGGTGCTCACGTTCCTGTTCGGCCGCGCTCACGGCGGCGCGCTCGGCGAACGTCGCAGCGCGTTCTCGGCGGAGCGAGTAGATCGACGCTGCTGCCGGCCGGACGGCGAAAGCGAAGAACGTCGCCATGATCATGACCCCGGCACCCGTGACGAAAGTCGATGCTGCACCGGCGAAGTCAGGGGCAGCGGTCCAGTACACCGCGAACGCGGCCAGTTGGCCTGCCCACGCCCAGCGAATCCTCCCCCGTACACAGAGGAACGCGCAGAGCGCCGCCCCTCCCCCGACCGTGGTGGTCACCGCCTGGGACTGAGTCGCCCCCGTGTCCACGACGCGGATCAGTGCAACGAACTGCGCGGCCGGCACCGCTGCGACGGTCACTGAGGCCCACTTCGGAAACGGATCGCCTGGAACGGCGACGAGGAGCGCAGCGCCGACCGCGAGAAGCGCTATCACCAGGCACTTCTCGGCGACACCGTCGCCGCCGGGGCCCAGAATCGCGACCGCAGCCGCAGTCACGACCGACGCGGTGACGGCGTAAGAGCCCCGTGACTGCATTCCGATGATCGTCGACGCGTCACCCCGCAGCGAGCTCATACCGCCGCCCACTCGACGATCACCGTCGTGCCCGCACCCGGCTCGCTGCGGATACGAGACCATCCGCCGTCGAGCTGCGCCATCCGGCCGACGATGCTGACGTCGATGCCGAGACGGCCGGACCCTGTTGTAGCGGTGTCGAATCCGACACCGTCGTCCTCGACGGTCACACGGACGAGGCCGGGACGTAGCTCGACGGCGATACGGCACTGCGCGGCGGGGCCCGCGTGCACGACGCTGTTGCGTACGGCCTCTGCCGAGGCGCCCACCACCGCGGACGCCACAGCTCCCGGGTATTGAGAGCGACCGTCGTCGACGGTTGCTCCGACGGCGACACCGTGGTCGGCTCCCAACGTGGACAGTTGCGCGAATATGCCGTCGGCCGACACCGTCGCGTCTCGGCTGGAATCGTCGACGACGCGGTCCAGCTCGGCCAAAGCAGACCTCGCGTCGGTCACGAGCCTGCCACCGGGATCGGCGCGATCCGTCGCCAGCAGAGTGCTCAGCACCTGGTCGTGGATCAGCGAATCGAACCGCGCTTTCTCGCGTTCGCGCGCCTGCGCGGCAGCGGCTATCGCAGCACTGCGATCGAGCGATTGCTTGGTGGAATCCAGTATCGATCCGCTCCGCAGCGCCATGATCACCGCGGCGGTCAACAGCGCCGACAACCCGAACGACCACACCGCGGCATAGACGATGTCTGACTGTGATGCGCGGTTGCCGAACAACCCGACCTGGTCGACGGTGGCGATGGTCGAGGTTGCGACGAACTGGACGGCGAACGCGATCCACGGCTTCCACGCGAGTGTCGCGCACAGACCAGCCATACCCGCGAACGCCGACATCCACGTGCCCCGTGCAGAACCGTGCAGCACATCCCCGTTCCACGCGAGGAACCACAGGCAGGCGGCGATCAGAATTCCGACGGCCGCCGAACCTGCCGCTGGACCGATACGGCGGGGGCG
>NZ_JMEX01000008.1:1781442-1822031 GCF_000760735.1 Rhodococcoides fascians A44A
AATCCGACACCGGGACCGAAGATCAGCACCACGGCCAGCGGCGTCCACCACGACACGAGAATGCCAGCGCCCTCCGCAATTCCGGACAGCGACACGAAGAAATATCCGACGAAACCTACCCCGAGGAAGCGGGCGACCAGGATGCGTAGGCGCTCGCCGGGTGAGAATTCACGGCTGTCCGTCTGCTTACGCCACGTCACGATGGGGTCAGATTACCGCCCGAGCTGCTTCGAACCGCGGCCGATCTCGGTTTCACCCCCGAGCCGCGCAGTGCGGCCCGCCCTGTCCCCCGCGCGACTGGCGCCGTGCGAGTACCCCGCACCCGCGCTTCGGCTCCGCCAGGTGCCGCGCGCGGTGGAGTTCGACGAGTAGTAATCCTTCAGCTCGACCTCCTTGTTCCGCAGGACAAGAGCCGTGCCCGCGTCCGGTTTCTCCTCGGACACTGCCTTCGATTCCGCCTCCTTCTTCACCGCGGCGAGGCGCTTGCCCACCCGCGTGGCGAAGGCAGTCTGAAAGTTCAACCGCGCCGTGACCGCAGCGACGACGACCGTCTCCTGGCGCTTGTAGCGTCGGCGACCGATCTTTTCCACCACCGTGCGTACCGCAGTCTCGTTCTTGTACTCGCCCGATTTGATGTAGGCGTCCGACGCCCGCACCATCTGTACGAGGAGGCTCGAATACAGCGCCTCGGTGGTGTCGATGTCCGACGCGAAACCGTAGGCGAACACCTGCGTCGACGACCGTGCGACGTCGCACGTCACGTCGTTGGCCGCAGCGATCGAGACGAACAACTGGACGAACGTCTTCAGACCGCGTTTGCCTGCCTCTCCGATGGGGACGACGCGCTGCGTCGGCGTCGCCTGCTTCTCGCGCGAAGCGCTGTGCGAGCGGGCCACGGCCAGATCGATCGACGTCGACGTCGCGAGACGCTGTGCGGCCTCCATGAACGCTTCCGCCTCGTGCGGGTTGTCCGTCGACTCCGCCTGGCGGAGAAGCCCACCGATTCTGGTCAGCATCTTGTCCGAAGTCACCTGGGCGAGGCTACAACCACTCACCGACAGACCCGTCGCGTGAGGGTTGACCGATTCAGCAACGCCGGTAATGGCCCGCGGCGACCGAAATGTGTATAAGTTCCTATCGACATGTGCGTCGGGGGGAGCACATTCGCACATTCACTGTGCCGCCTCCCACACACACCACCGTGTACGAAGCAAGTGGAGAGAACTCATGGCGTCTTTGATCTCGAAGGTGGCGGTGCTCGCAACAGCAGCCTCGCTGCTGACGCTCACCGCATGTTCCAGCGACAGCGGATCCAGTGATTCCGCATCCGAGAACACCGACGGACGCGGACCCATCACCTACGTCGAAGGCAAGGACACCACCGAAACCGGTGTCGTCCGTCAGATCATCGAAGAGTGGAACGCGGCCAACCCGGACGAGCAGGTCACCTTCAAGGAACAGTCCAACGACGCCGACCAGGCACACGACGACCTGGTCCAGCACCTTCAGGCCGAGCAGAGCGACTACGACGTGATGGCTCTCGACGTCATCTGGACGGCCGAGTTCGCGGCGAAGGGCTGGCTCGTGCCGCTCGAGGGCGAGTTCGCCCTCGACAACGCCGGAATCCTCCCGTCGACGGTGGACAGCGCGACGTACAACGGCACCCAGTACGCGGCCCCGAAGAACACCAACGGCGGTCTGCTGTTCTACCGCACCGACCTCGTGCCCGCAGCCCCCACCACCTGGGACGAGCTCACGGCCAGCTGCACCGTCGCCGTGGAGAACAACATCGACTGCTACGCAGGACAGTTCGCGTCCTACGAGGGCCTGACGGTCAACGCGTCGGAGATCATCAACGCCCACGGCGGATCGTTCGTCGCCGAGGACGGCAAGACCCCGACCGTCGACTCCCCCGAAGCCAAGGCAGGCCTGCAGGCACTCGTGACGGCGTTCCAGAACAACGTCATCCCCGCCCAGGACACCACGTTCAAGGAGCCCGAGAGCCAGCAGGCATTCGAGGACGGCAAGGCGCTCTACCTGCGTAACTGGCCGTACGTCTACGGCACAGCAGCCAAGGAAGGCTCCGCAGTCGCCGGAAAGTACGGTGTCGCGCCACTTCCCGGCGTCACCGGCGTCGGAACCTCCACCCTCGGCGGATACAACGCAGCGATCAGCGCGTTCTCGCAGAACAAGGCCACGGCCGCCGACTTCCTTCGCTTCCTCCAGGGTGAGCAGGCTCAGCGCATCATCGCCGAGGGCGCACTGCCTCCCGTACTTGCATCGCTGTACGACGACCCGGCCCTCATCGCCGAGATGCCGTACCTCCCGGCCCTGAAGGAATCGATCGAGAACGCGGTCCCGCGTCCCGTCACGCCGTTCTACCCGGCAGTGTCGAAGGCCATCCAGGACAACACCGCCGCCGCGATCAAGGGTGAGAAGCAGGTCGACCAGGCTATCGCCGACATCCAGGCCGGCATCGAGTCCGCAGGCGCTAACTAAGCCTTCGGCTTTCGATTTCAGGAGAATTTCATGGCTCTACCTACTGGTGAACCCAGTGGGGCTGTAAACGTCGACGCGGCCGGGGGATCATCCTCCGGCCGCGGCGGGAGCGCAGCCAGCGGAGTGACTCCATCAGGTCGGCATGTGCGCACCGACAAGAAGAGGCGATTCGGGCTGAGTGCCGGGCGCGCCTGGTTGCTCATCGCCCCGACTCTGGTGATTCTCGCAATCGTCATCGCCTATCCGGTAATTCGTGCCGTCGTCATGTCCTTCCAGAAGGACGCCGGTCTCGATCCCGCGACGGGAATGTTCGTCAAGGGCGGTAGCGCCGGATTCTCCAACTACACACACTGGATCCTGCAGCAGTGCACGTCGGCGTCGGGCACGCTCGTCCCGTGCCCACCTGGCACCCTGGGTTCGCAGTTCTGGGGTGCGGTCGGCAACACGGCGTTCTTCACCGTCGTGACGGTGTCCATCGAGGTGGTCATCGGATTCGCGATGGCCGTCATCATGGGCAAGACGTTCGCCGGCCGTGCCTTGCTGCGTGCCGCCATTCTGATCCCGTGGGCGATCCCGACGGCGGTGACCGCCAAGCTCTGGTACTTCATCTTCAGCTACGACGGAATCGCCAACAAGCTTCTCGGCACACAGATCCTGTGGACGGGAGACGCGTGGCCGGCAAGGTTCGCGGTCATCATCGCCGACGTCTGGAAGACCACACCGTTCATGGCACTGCTGATTCTCGCAGGCCTGCAGATGATTCCGTCCGATGTGTACGAGGCAGCGCGCGTCGACGGGGCGTCCGCGTGGCAACGGTTCACCAAGATCACACTTCCGCTCGTCAAGCCCGCGCTGATGGTGGCCATTCTCTTCCGCACGATGGACGCGCTCCGGATGTACGACCTGCCCGCCATCCTCACCGAGGGCAACCCGGCGACGCGGACCATCTCGATTCTCGTGGTCGAGCAGATCCGGCAAGGGTTCAACGCAGCGGCGTCCCTGTCGACCATCTCGTTCGTCATGATCTTCATCGTCGCCTTCGTGCTCGTGAAATTCCTCGGCGCGAACGCGGTTGGCACACAGGAGAACCAAAGAAAAGGCACGATCCGATGAAGACCGCCCGTATCTACCTCGGCGTCGTGATCATCCTCGTATGGGGGCTCGCGCCGTTCTACTGGATGGCCGTCACTGCGTTCCGCGACCCGCGGTACACGTTCGACACCACACCCTGGCCGACGCACGTGACCACGGAGAACTTCAGCAACGCTCTGTCCACGAGCAACGGAAACAACTTCCTCCGTGCAGTCGCCAACAGCCTGATCATCGGCGGCGTCACCACGTTCATCGCGCTGGTGATCGGAATCTTCTGCGCATACGCACTGTCCCGCATCGACTTTCGATTCAAGTACATCGTCGTCGGCATCGTCCTGGGAGCATCGATGTTCCCCGTCGTCGCTCTGGTGACACCGCTGTTCCAGTTCTTCACGAACATCGGATGGATCGGCAGCTACCAGGCGATGATCATCCCCAACATCTCCTTCGTGCTGCCCCTGACCATCTACACACTGACGGCATTCTTCGCCGAACTGCCATGGGAACTGGAAGAAGCCGCCCGCATCGACGGCGCCGGACGGTTCCAGGCATTCCGCCTGGTGATGCTTCCGTTGGCCGCGCCGGCACTCTTCACCACCGCAATCCTCGCGTTCATCGCCGCAGTCAACGAGTACCTGCTCGCCAGCCAGCTCTCCAGCGACAAAACCGAACCCGTCACCGTGGCCATCGCACGCTTCTCCGGCAACGACCCACACGTCGTGCCGTATGCGGCGATCATGGCAGCGGGAACCATCGTCGCCATCCCACTCGTCGTCATGGTGCTGATCTTTCAGCGCCGCATCATCTCCGGACTCACCGCAGGCGGCGTGAAATCATGACCGCTCAGGATCACCTGCAGATCCTCGCCGGCATCCTCGGCTTCTTCGCACTGATGGCCTTCATCGCCGCAGTCGCAGGCATCCTCGGCGGCGACCCGCCCGTCTGGCCCTCCGTCCTTCTGATCGGCCTCCTCGCCGCCCTGACCTACGTGGTGCGCAAAATCCGAGCCTGACGGCGGGTCACTCCGCCGGCTGCGCTCCTGCCTGATCGGGTCACTTCGCCGGCTGCGCTCCTGCCTGATCGGGTCACTCCGCCGGCTCCGCTCCTGCCTTGAGCTTTGCCAGGGTCATGAAGATCGGCACGTCGCCGTCGAGGTCGATTTCCTTGCGCTGCAGGAATGCGTCGAGCAGTCCCCAGACCAGGGTCGTGAGTTGGTCGACGAAGTCGCCTGCGTCGAGTTCCGTGTCGTCCAGCCAGAGGTCGGTTGCGGCCAGGAGAGCCCCGACGGCGGCGCGGCACGCGTATTCGATGCCCGAGGTGTCGGCGTCGACCGAATCGAGAATCGTCTTCGCGACGGTGGCGAAGCGTGTCGCGATATCACGCCCGATGTCGAGGGGCGGAGCGATCGCAGGGTCTTCGGGAGTGGATCTGGACTGGGCGAGGAACCGGAAGACGTTGGGGTGGCGCCCCACCACATCCGCGTAACCGGAGATCGCATGTCGTAGCGCGGACACCGGTGCGTCGAGCAGGAAGTTGAAGTCGGATACGGCGAGCGTGTAGACCTCGTCGGCCATGCGCTGTGCCACGGCGCTGTACAGATCTGCCTTGTCCGCGAACTGCCGGTACAGCCTCGGCTTCGTGGCACCTGCCTCTCGCGCGATGTCGTTCATGCTCGGGTTCGGCCCGTGCGCGTCGATGACCCTGAACGTCGCGTCGACGAACTCCTCACGTGCCCTGGTTCTGCGGGCTTCGGGATCTCGCGAGGTAGGCATCTGGTCATTCTAGGTGTCGCCCCAGGTGGAGGCGGTCGTGCCTTGACACCTCCGCGGAGATTGTGGAGAGTTCACAGCAATGGCGTACCGGCGGTAACGTTAAACGTACTATCGGTACGGGGCGGAGTGACGGGAACAAGCGGGGAGTGGACATGACCATCGAGAAGGCGCGCGACCGAACACGCACCGTGCGTGTCGACGGTGCGGGGCTCTACGTGCAGGAGTTCGGCAACTTCGACGGCCCGGTGCTGGTGCTGGTGCACGGCTGGCCGGACACCCATCACCTGTGGGACGCGGTGGTCCCGTTGCTGACCGACAAGTTCCACGTCGTCACGTACGACACGCGAGGTCACGGCGAGTCCTTCGGTGACGGCACCGTCACGGAGATGACGCTCGAACAGTTGGCCGCGGATTTCATGGCGGTCGTCGACGCAGTGGCGGGGTCGATACCGGTGCACGTTCTCGCTCACGACTGGGGATCGGTTCAGGTGTGGGAGGCGATCTGCGAGCCGGGCGCCGACACCAGAATCGCGTCGTTCACCTCGATCTCGGGCCCGAGCCTCGACCATATGGGAATGTGGCTGCAGTCGACGCCGACGAGCCCGAAAGCGCTGTGGCAGAGACTCACTCAGCTGGTCTCGGGTGCGTACACGCTGTTCTTCATGTCGGGGCCGCTGTCTCGGACCTTCTTCCGCATGTTCGGAAGGCGCTGGATCTGGTCGTTGCTGCTGCGCATCGTCGAACGCGTGGACAAGCGAAATCTCCATGTCGCGCCGACCCTGAACCGCGACATGGTCGACGGGTTGCGCATCTACCGCGCCAACGTCCTTCAGAAGGTCCTGAGGCCGACGGAGCGGTACACACACGTTCCGGTCCACTTGCTGGTCACGCGACGGGACCCTGCCATCAGACCCGCATCGTTCGACGGCATCGAGCGGTGGGTGTCACGGGTCAGCCGCACCGATGTGCGCTCTGGGCACTGGCTCCCCTTGAAGAACCCGGCTCTCGTCGCCGCCGAAACAACGAAGTTCGTGGAAAGGATCGATCGTGAACGAACACGACCCCGGTGAAGTGTCCTTGCAGGCACGTAACGTCGCCTTCGACTGGTCGGATACTCCGTTGCATTGGATGCCGAACGAGCCCATCGCCTCGCACAGTCTCAGCGCGTTGAATCTGCTACTCCCCGAGGGGGAGCGGTGGTTCTGCGCCACCTACACCGAAGCCCTCCCCCTGATCGCCGACGCGAAACTGCGCGAGGACGTCCTCGGCTTCATCGGGCAGGAAGCCATGCATGCCGAGACGCACAATGTGGTGTTGTACGACTACCTCGACGCACACGGCGTCGATCCGAGGCCGTTCACGTCGCACTCCGAATATTTGATGCGCAAGGTGCTCGGGCCTCGGCCGGCTCTGTCGGCGAGAGCCCAGAAGCAGCAGCTGGTCGGACGAATCGCGATGATCGGCGCGATCGAGCACCTGACGGCCTTTCTCGGTGACTACGCGCTGAACTCGAGATGGGACGACTTCGACGGCGACCCCGCGATGGTGGATCTCTATCGCTGGCACGGTGCCGAGGAAGTGGAGCACCGCAACGTCGCCCACGACGTCGCAACGTATTTCGGCGTCGGGTACTTCCGGCGAAACTTCTCGATGCTCATCGCCTTTATCGGCTTCATCGTGCTGATGCTGCGCGGCACGCGATTCATCGTCCGCCAGGATCCGACGCTGACCGACCGGGGTTACCTCGTCCTGTGGCTGCAATGGTTGGGTGCGATGCGCAGAGGATCGCTCCCGTCGCTCGCCCAGATGACGAAAGGCGTTGCACGGTACCTGAAACCGTCGTACACCCCGGAGGACGAGGGCGACACCGCCCAAGCCGTCGCCTATCTGGCGAAGTCCCCCGCTGCCCGATCGGCACTGCCGTGAACCTCCAGCTACCTGTACCGACCACGATGCCCGGTGATCTCTACGGTCGTCACGAACGGGACCCGCTCCTCCGAGTGCTGGAGCGGGTCATGAACGCGCACATGGGCACGATGCGTCTACTGCATCGCAAAGAATTCGTGGGCGCGACGGATGATCGGCGACTCGAGGTAGTCGTCTCCGAGCGTCGCATCGAGGCGTTCGACGAGAACGTCGTGAGCTTCGTTCTGTCGGCGGCGCACGGCGGCGAGCTACCGTCCTGGCGCGCAGGTGCGCACATCGACGTCGAGATGCACTCGGGGAGGCTGCGTCAGTACTCTCTGTGCGGGGATCCCGCGGACAGCACCCGCTATCGCATTGCAGTGCGGCGCATTCCGGACGGCGGCGGCGGATCGATCGAGATGCACGACCTGGAGGTCGGCAGCAGATTGACCGTCCGAGGTCCGCGAAACGCGTTCGCCTTCGCAGTTCCCGGTTTCGGATCACCCGCAGACAGTCTGCATTTCGTCGCAGGCGGGATCGGGATCACACCGATTCTCCCGATGATGAGGCTGGCGCACCGACTGGGACTCGACTGGTCGATGGTCTACACCGGCAGAAGCCGAGAGTCGTTGCCGTTCCTGGGTGAACTCGACGAGTTCGGCGGCTCGGTGACGCTTCGAACCGACGATGTCGACGGAATCCCGACGTCGGAGATGTTGCTGGAAGGATCGCAGCCGGGAGCGGCGATCTACGCGTGCGGACCGATGCCGATGATCGGCACACTGCAACGCGGAGTCGACCCGGAGTCGGAATTTCACTTCGAAAGGTTCTCGGCACCGCCGATTGTGAACGGCGTCGAATTCGAGGTGGTCCTCGCCAGTACCGGCGAACGGGTGACGGTCCCGGCGGACAGGTCCATCCTGGACGCGGTCATGCCGTTGCGCCCCGACGTCGCGTACTCCTGTCGTCAGGGCTTCTGCGGTACCTGCCGAGTCCCTGCAACGCACGCGCCCGACGGAATGCTGATCTGCACCGAGCGCACCGACGGGGACGAAGTGACCCTCGCCTTGTGAGCGGAGCCTGCGGAGTGACCTGCAGGCCACCGGGAGCGGAGCCTGCGGAGTGACCCTCAGGCCACCGGGAGCGGAGCCTGCGGAGTGACCTGCAGGCCACCGGGAGTGGAGCCTGCGGAGTGACTCGCAGGCCACCCGGGAGCGGAGCCTGCGGAGTGACCGTCAGGCTCCGCTCCACTCATGTGAGGGCTAGGCGTCGATGATGAACGCTTCGAGCTGCTGGCGCGCGACGTCGTCGGCGAGCTGCTTGGGAGGGCTCTTCATCAGGTAGGCCGAAGCCGGGATGACCGGTCCACCGATGCCGCGGTCGAGGGCGATCTTGGCGGCGCGGACGGCGTCGATGATGACACCGGCCGAGTTGGGCGAGTCCCATACTTCGAGCTTGTACTCGAGGTTCAACGGCACGTCACCGAAGGCGCGGCCTTCGAGGCGGACGTACGCCCACTTGCGGTCGTCGAGCCAGCCGACGTGGTCGCTCGGCCCGATGTGGACGTCCTTCGTGTTGAATTCGCGCTGCAGGTTCGACGTGACGGCCTGGGTCTTGGAGATCTTCTTCGACTCGAGGCGGCTGCGCTCGAGCATGTTGAGGAAGTCCATGTTGCCGCCGACGTTGAGCTGCATGGTGCGGTCGAGCTGAACACCGCGATCCTCGAACAGCTTTGCCATGACGCGGTGCGTGATGGTGGCACCGACCTGGCTCTTGATGTCGTCGCCGACGATGGGAACGCCTGCGTCGACGAACTTCTGGGCCCAGACGGGGTCGCTGGCGATGAACACGGGCAGAGCGTTGACGAACGCGACACCGGCATCGATAGCGGCTTGTGCGTAGAACTTGTCTGCCTCTTCCGATCCCACGGGGAGGTAGGACACGAGCACGTCGACCTTGGCGTCGCGGAGGGCCTGGGCGACGTCCACCGCTTCGCCGTCGGCCTCGGTGATGGTCTCGCGGTAGTACTTTCCGAGCCCGTCGAGGGTCGGTCCGCGCAGAACCTGAACGTCCTTCGGCGGTACGTCGGCGATCTTGATGGTGTTGTTCTCGCTCGAGAAGATCGCGTCGGAGAGGTCGAATCCGACCTTCTTGGCGTCGACGTCGAACGCGGCGACGAATTCCACGTCGCGGACGTGGTACTTGCCGAACTTGACGTGCATGAGGCCGGGAACGGTGACGTTCTCGTCGGCGTCCTTGTAGTACTCGACGCCTTGGACGAGCGACGCGGCGCAGTTGCCCACACCCACGATGGCTACCCGGATGGCGTTGCCGTCCGAAGTGTTGTTGTTCTCACCCATGTTCGGGTTCTCCTTCTTTGTTCGTAACGCTTTTCGGGTTGGGCGTGGCGGTCGGGCCCGCCTGCTCGGCAGCGATCACTTCGTTGAGCCAGCGGACTTCTCGTTCGCTGGATTCGAGTCCGAGCTGATGTAACTGACGGGTGTAGCGGTCGAGCGTCCCGCTGGCTCGATCCACCGCTTCGCGGAGCCCTTCTCTGCGCTCCTCGACTTGACGACGTCTGCCTTCGAGGATGCGCAGCCGCGCTTCCGCCGGCGTCCGGCTGAAGAAGGCGAGATGCACGCCGAAACCGTCGTCCGTGTAGTTCTGCGGTCCCGTGTCCGCAACGAGCTCGGCGAATCTCTGCTTGCCCTTGGGTGTGAGCTCGTAGACCCGACGTGCTCGCCGCTTCACGAGTGTGTCCGGACCGTCGTTCTCGGCGATCAGCCCATCCGCCTGTAGGCGGCGCAGGGCCGGGTAGAGCGAACCGTAGGAGAACGCTCTGAATGCTCCGAGGAGTCCGGTCAGTCGTTTACGCAGCTCGTATCCGTGCATCGGGGATTGAAGTAGCAGACCGAGAATTGCCAGCTCGAGCATGCCTACCTCTCCCCTCGACGTGTAGTCGTGCACCTGATGCGGTTCCCGAGCATATACACAAAATGTATCGGCTCGATATATGTACATACATCTATACAAGTCATAATGTAAGGACATTAATCTAAAGCGCAGATTCCTGCCGACGCAGGTGAAGGGGTCAGCCGGAGTACGGCGAGACGCGCACGATGTTGCCCGCGAGATCCGCCACGATCCGGCCGCCGCGACGGTCGGCGTCGTACGCCGTCACTGCAATCTGCGGAACGCCGTCGTCGGTGTCGATGGTCACCCAGTCGGCAACTGCATCGGGAACCCCCACGGCCGCCGGTGCTCCGGCGATCAGACCGGCCACGACGCCTGAGTCGACGAGCGTCCAATCGAACGGAATCTCGGACGGATCCAGCAGGTCGGTGGTGCGATACACCTCGAAACCGCCTGCGACGAAGACGCGTTCCCGACGTCCGTCTGCCGAGACCCGGTACACATCCGCGCGGTTGTCGTCGTCGACCTGAATGCTCAACTCCAGGACCTCGGTCGTTCCGAAACGTTCGATGTACCGATTGCGGAAGTCCTCGAGGCCCGCGGCGGTGTCGAAGACGAACGGCTGCGCGACGATCGGCATCACGTCCGCCGGCAGCGGCATCGACGGTTGCGAGGCTGGTGACACCGTCGTCTCCTGTTGCGCTACAACGGGTTCCTCCTCGGAGTCTCGGGTCGCGAAGAACAGTGCCAACCCGGCGGCGATGATCACGACGGATCCGAGAGCGAGAAACACGCGGGGTTTCGGCGCGGACCGTCGGGCAACGGGTTCGGGGAGATCGACGTCGAGTTGCAGATCGCTGACCAGACGGTGCAGTTCGTCCAAGGTCACCGCGTTGCGGGCCCGTTCGCTGCGCAGACGATGCTCGCCGAAGGACAGCTGACCGTCGGCGTAGGCCGTGTCGAGCGCCGACGCGGTGAGCGCGCGGTCGATGTCGCGTGCGCGGAATGCGGTGGAACGGTATTTCGCCGCCATGAGAGTCCTACTTCCCGAACTGGAACGGGGTCACGTACAAGAAGTTGCCTGCCGGATCGACCGACATGGTGCCGCTTTCCTCGTCGGTGTTGTCTGCGCTGATCAACACCTCGGGACCGTCGGACTCACCTCGCATCTGAATGTTGAGGCTGTCGATCCTCGACAGATTCAGGCTCGCCGCAGCTCCGGCCACGACGGCAGCCAATTTCGGTAGGTCGACCGTCGCGAGATCGATCTGCTGCTGATCCGCCCGCCTGGACGTCGACCAGTCCTCGTCGAATTCGAGCACGCCGTCGCGGAAGTCGTAGGTGACCTGCTTCTGCGGCGCCCCGGGCGCGGGCATCCTGAGGATCGCGTAGGACTCGTACAGACCGAGACTGTCGACGACGGTGGTGCCCGTCCGAGCCTGCAGAGCGGCTGCGATATCCGCCACGATGGCGGGGTTCTGGTAGCCCATCTCACCGTAGGTGGCGACGGGGTCGCCCTCCGCAGCGCACGACCTGACACCGAACGTGATCGCGACGGCCGCTGCCACCAGCGGAATCGCGACCGCGAAGAACCCCAGGCGCGACGACCTCGCCGTGCGAACCGGATGTACCAGCTCGATCGGGTCGGCCATGGGAGCAAGGTCGGTCTCGTTCTGCAGGTCCTCGATGAGCGAGTGCAGATCCGCCAGCGTCTCCGCTTCCATCGCCAGGTCGATACGCGCCGCGTGCTCCTCCTCGGACAATTGACCGTCGGCCCGGGCCTCGTCGAGAGTGGCGCATGCCTGAGTTCGGTCGGTATCCCTCGCCCGGGTGGAGGGCGGAAGTCGCGTCGGCACAGGTGGAGCATAGTTTCGGGTCCCCGAATTGCCCAGATGCGGTGACACCGGCGCCCACCCGTCGGCGGCCGCACGTACTCTGGTTCTCGTGCGACTTCAGCGACAGGTGGTGGACTACGCCCTTCAGCGACGGTCGCTGCTTGCCGAGGTGTACTCGGGCAGGACCGGAGTGAGCGCCGTGTGCGACGCCGATCCCTATCTGCTCCGGGCCGCCAAGTTCCACGGCCGCGGCAGCGACGTCGTCTGCCCGATCTGCAGGAAGGAACAGCTCACCCACGTCTCCTGGGTGTTCGGCGAGAAACTGGGCCCACTGTCCGGGTCCGCTCGCACCGCGGACGAGCTGGTACGCCTCGCCGCGACGCAGGAGGAATTCTCCGTCCACGTGGTGGAGGTCTGCAGGTCCTGCAGCTGGAACCACCTCGTGCAGTCCTATGTCCTCGGCGCCGTGCCCGCGCCCAAGCAACCGCGACGGTCCCGGTCCAATTCTCGCGGACCTGGCCGTCGAACAGCGAGCGAGTGACACAATCGCATGCGCTGACCGACCCCGGTCTTCCATGTGAGTAGTGCCCGCCCAAGACCACTGGAGTTCTGTACGTGAGTTCCCCCTACGACAACACCCCCGGCGGTAGCTCCGGGGATCGTGACCCGTCCAGGCGCCCACCGAACGTGCCCCCCGGCACCTCCGGTCGTCCGCCGGGCCCACGTCCCCCGATGCCACCCCCCGGGCGTCGTCCGGCAGGACCTCCCCCCGGTGTCAGGCGCGACGCGCAAGGCCGTCCTCTCGGCCCACCGGCCGGGCCCCCGCCCCTGCGTCGTGACGCCCAGGGTCGGCCGATTCCGCCGAATCCACGCCCCCCGGCACGTGACGCCCAAGGGCGCCCTCTGCAGAACCCGCCTCCCGGTCGTCCCCCGCTGCCGAACGCCCGGCAGGATGTCCGACGCCCTGCCGCCGGTCCGCCGCCTCCCGTTCCACCATCCAATCTTCCGCCGACCGGACCTCCGGACGACGGTGTTCCACGCTCTTCGGGCAACGAACCGCCCGAACCGCCCGAGAGAGGTTCCGCCGCGAAAACGAAGAAGAAGTCCAAGTGGCGCACAGTTCGACGGACCTTGTACGTGCTGGTCGCGTTGGGTCTGATCGTTCCGATCCTCACCTTCATGGTGGCGTACACCGTCGAGGACGTCCCTCGTCCCGGCGACATCAAGACCAATCAGGTGGCGACGATTCTCGCCTCCGACGGCACCACCGAGCTGGGCCGGGTCGTCCCACCTGAAGGGAACCGGACCGACGTCACGATCGACCAGATCCCGCTGCACGTGCGCAACGCCGTGCTGTCGGCGGAGGATCGTGACTTCTACTCCAACCCCGGCTTCTCGATCACCGGCTTCGGTCGCGCGTTGCGCGACAACGTGCTGGGCCGCGACAGCGCCGGCGGTGGCTCGACCATCACTCAGCAGTACGTGAAGAACGCACTCGTCGGATCCGAGCGCACTCTGACTCGAAAGATGCGTGAGCTCGTCATCTCCTCGAAGATGGCTCGCCAGTGGTCCAAGGACGACATCCTGGCCGCGTACTTGAACACGATCTACTTCGGTCGCGGTGCGTACGGCATCGCGGCAGCGTCGACGGCGTACTTCGGCAAGCCGGTCGACCAGCTGACGATCGAAGAAGGTGCCGTCCTCGCCGCGACGATTCAGCAGCCCTCCGGCTTGGACCCCGAGTTCAATCCCGAGGGTGCCCAGTCGCGGTGGAACTACGTGCTCGACGGCATGGTCAGCCAGGGCAACATCGATCAGGCTCAGCGCGCAGCCATGGTCTATCCGCCATGGATCCCCAGCTCGGCTGCATCGAACGACGACACCGACAGCGGCCCCAACGGACTGATCAAGGCGCAGGTTCTCCGCGAACTGTCCGCCGCGGGAGTCAGTGAGCAGGACCTGAACACCGAAGGCCTGCAGATCACCACGACGATCGACCCGGCCGCGCAAGCGGCCGCCATCGACGCGGTGAACAGCAATCTCGAAGGAGAGCCGGGCGACCTGCGCACTGCATCGGTGTCCATCGATCCCAGAACCGGCGCGGTCAAGTCGTACTACGGCGGCGCCGACGGCCGTGGATTCGACTTCGCGCAGTCCGGTCTGCAGACGGGCTCGTCCTTCAAGGTGTTCGGTCTCGCCGCGGCGCTCGACCAAGGCATCCCGCTGTCGCAGATGTACGACAGCTCCCCGCTGACGGTCAACGGCATCTCCATCGGCAACGTCGAGGGCGAGTCCTGCGGAACGTGCACCATCGCAGAGGCACTCAAGCGATCCTTGAACACGAGCTTCTATCGCATGCAGCTCGCCATGGACAACGGCCCCCAGTCCATCGCGGACATGGCGCACAAACTGGGTGTCGCCGAGGAAATTCCAGGCGTCGGACCCACGCTGACCGAAGGCGACGGCGTCGGACCCAACAACGGGATCGTCCTCGGGCAGTACCAGTCACGCGTCATCGACATGGCTTCCGCCTACGCCACCCTCGCCGCATCGGGCGTCTATCACGCACCGCATTTCGTGCAACGCGTCGTGACGGCCGACGGCACCGTCCTCCTCGATCGAGGCGCCGAGCCCGGCCAGCAGGTCGTCCCCGCTGCAGTGGCGGACAACGTCACCGCCGCGATGCGTCCCATTGCCGGATACTCCAACGGGCACAACCTCGCCGGTGGACGACAGTCCGCAGCGAAGACGGGTACGGCGCAGCTCGGCGACACCGGCGAGAACAAGGATGCCTGGATGGTGGGTTACACCCCGTCGCTGTCCACCGCCGTGTGGGTCGGTACCGAGCAGGGGCTGCCGCTGCAGAACAGCTACGGCGGCTCGATCTACGGCTCCGGAATTCCGTCGGACATCTGGAAGGACACGATGGACGGAACCCTCGAAGGAACGACCAACGAGACGTTCCCGACGCCTGAGCCCATCGCGGGACAGGCAGGCGTGCCGCAGTATTCGGCGCCGGCCGCGCCGACGACCGTCGCGCCGACGTCCGAGCCTCCGCCCATCACACTGCCGATCCCGACGGAGATCTCGCCGCCCGTGGTGATCACCCCGCGGCAGGTGGAAATCCTGCCCGGCGTGACCATCCCGCTACCCGGACTGGCGCCCGCTCCGACGCCGGAGACTCCTGCCGAACCGGAGGCTCCAGCGCAGGAACCCGAACCGGCCCCGGGCCGGTAACCTGTCCGGAGTGAGCGACAGCAACCCCGGCACCCCCGTCGAACGCAGGGTTGCAAGTCCGGGGCCGCTCGCGCCGGATCTTCGCTCGAACAGTGCCCGGGATCTACCCGCCACGTCGGACCCGATGGCGGCCGAACTCACGGCCGCCATCGGAGGCCCCGCCGGTCGGCACGCGCTGATCGGCAGGCAACGCTTCTTCACCCCGCTGCGGGTTCTGTTGCTGCTCGCCGTCGTGTTTCTCGCGTTCGGCTGGTTCGCGAAGGCAGGCTGTATTCAACAGGCCCCCAACGGTCCCGACGGCGAGCTCGGGCTCGACTGGAGCGGCAGCCGTCAGTACGTGGCAATGTGCTACTCCGACACCGTGCCGTTGTTCGGAGCCGAACGTCTCGACGAAGGCGCCTTCCCGTACAAGAAGTCCTGGGAGGAAGTAGCTGCCGACGGCACAACCCAGATCCGCTACATGGAGTACCCGGTGCTGTCCGGGCTGTACCAGTACGGGTCGATGGTCGTGGCCGAGGCATGGAGTTCGGTGTCCTGGTTGCCGCAAGCGCTCCCGGTCGCCGTCTACTTCAACGTCGTCGTCATCGGCTTGGCGATCGCCTGGCTGGTGACGGTGTGGGCCACCGCCATATCCGCCGGACGCAGAATATGGGACGCCGCCCTCGTTGCCGCGTCACCACTCGTCGTGGTACACGGCTTCACCAATTTCGACGCTCTCGCAACCGCTTTCGCCGCCGGCGCCCTCCTCGCCTGGGGCCGTAAGAGACCGATCCTCGCAGGTGTTCTGCTGGGGCTCGGCGGCGCCGCCAAGCTGTATCCCCTCCTGCTGCTCGGACCGCTCCTCGTACTGTGTTGGCGCGCCGGCAAGATGAGGGAATGGGGACAAGCCACCTGTGCGGCCGTCGCCGCCTGGCTCGCCGTCAATCTTCCCATCGCACTGCTCTATCCGAGCGGATGGTACGAGTTCTTCCGCCTCAACTCCGCCCGCGGCGCCGACCCCGACTCGATCTACAACGTCATCACGTCCTTCACGGGCTGGGGAGGCTTCGACGGCACCCTATACCCCGGCGACAAGCCATTGGTACTCAACGCCGTCACCCTCGGACTCTTCGCAATCGTCTGCGTCGCAATCGCCTACATCGCAGTCAACGCCCCGATGCGCCCCAGGCTGGCGCAACTCTGCTTTCTCGTCGTCGCGGGATTCCTCCTGACCAACAAAGTCTGGAGCCCCCAGTACTCCCTCTGGCTCGTACCGCTCGCCGTCCTCGCGCTACCGCACCGCCGACTCCTCCTCGCCTGGATGGCCGTCGACGCCCTCATCTGGTTCCCACGGATGTACTACTACCTCGGCATCGGCAACAAAGGCGTGCCCGAGCAATGGTTCACCGCCGCAATCGTTCTCCGCGACATCGCCGTCATCGGCCTCTGCGCACTCGTCGTCCGGCAGATCTACCGACCCCAGGAAGACCTCATCCGCCGCAACGGCACCGACGACCCCATCGGCGGCGTCCTCGACCACACCCGCGACGTCCACCGCGTTTCCACCGGTACCCCTGCAACCCAGCCACCCGGGGACCGAACGGTTCATTCGGTCACTTGGAGTGACTGAACGGCACGTTCGCTCCGACGGGCGTCCGGTGCAACCCGGCCACCCGGGGACCGAACGGTTCGTTCGGTCACTTGGAGTGACTGAACGGCACGTTCGCTCCGGCGGGATGCGGGCGGCGGCGGGGCGAGGTTGTCAGGGCCGGATGTAGGGCCCGAGTTGAGGGACGGCTTCGCCGGCGTGTTTGGCGTTGATGCCTTCGCCGATGGCCTGGAGTTTCCAGTTGCCGCCGTCGCGGTAGACCTTGGCCATGACGAGGCCGGTGAACGGCATGCCGCCTTGCAGGGTGAAGCGTGCGAGTTCGGCGTTGTTGGTGTCGTCGACGAGCCGGCAGAAGGCGTTCTGGATCTGCTCGAAGGTCTGCCCTCGGTAGGAGGTCACGGTGAAGACGATGGCCGTGACCTGCGGGGGTACGCGGGTGAGGTCGACGTTCACTACCTCGTCGTCGCCTTCTCCTTCGCCGGTGAGGTTGTCACCCTGGTGCAGGATGGATCCGTCCTTGGCGCGGAGTTGACCGTAGTAGACGACGTCGGCGACGTTGTTCCCGGCGAACATGATGGCCGACGCGTCGAGGTCGACGTTGCCGCCTTTGCCGCCCCCGCCGAAGAAGCTGGTCTTCTTCGGTGCCTGGACGGGGTCCCAGCCGAGTCCCATGCGGATGATGGTCAGCGCGACTCCGCCGTCCTTCTTCAGCGTGACCTTCTGGCCTTTGCTGAGGCTGACGGGGCGTGCTTTCGTGAGGTTGACCTCGGGTGGACCTGCCGGCGCGGCCGGTGGTGGCGGCACGGGCGCGGCCGCCGGAGCGGGTGGTGGTGTTGCGGCGGGAGGCGGTGTCGGTGCTGCGGGGGCAGCCGGCGCGTCGTCGACGGATACGCCGTGGTCGGTCACCAGGGCTGCGAACCCGCCGGCATACCCCTGCCCGACGGCGCGGACCTTCCATGCTCCGGAACGACGGTAGATCTCGACTGCGATGACGATGGACTCGCTGCTCAGGCCGTCGATGGTGTAGTGGTAGAGGGGATTTCCCTGACCGTCGCTCACGTACGCAGCCGGGGGTGCGGACCGGCCGAAGTTGGACGATGCATCCTCGAGCGTGATGACCGCGCGAATCTGCTCGATGTCCGCCGGTATCTGCGCGAGCGACACGGCGAGCTGTGCCGGTTGCCCGGCTTGGCCGGAGACCAGCCGAACGCCAGGTCCGGTCGGCTGGTTGAAGAAGACGAAGTCTGCGTCGGTTCGCACCTTTCCGTCCGCTGTCACCAGTAGGGCGGACAGGTCGGCGGGTGCGGACAGTTGCACAGAGACGAGAACATCGGCTGCTGTGATCGGGCCGTTCTGACCCTTTGCCAAGGGTTGGCCGGGAGCAGACATGAAAGAAGTCCTTCGGTCGGATGCGGATGCTGCACACCAATGTACTGGGTGGATTTGTCCGGATGGGGCTACTGCGTCCGGACGCTGAACAGGTCGCCGGGCGTGCACCCGAGCGCGAGGCACACCGCCGTCAGTGTGCTGAACCGAATTGCTTTGGCTCGGTCGTTCTTCAGCACCGACAGGTTCACGACGCTGACGCCTGCGACACGGGAGAGCTCGGCCAAGGTCATTCCGCGGGCATCGAGTATCTCCCCGAGATGGCAGGTGATCAGGTGTTCGGTGGGCTCACCCATCAGACCAATCCCTCGGTGTCCTCGACGAGCCTCGTGCCCTGTTGGATTGCTGCGTAGACGAATTGGAGGAATGCGGCGACCGCAATCGCGATCCAGACCCCGTCGAAGCTGGCCGCGGTGTCCAGTACATCGGTCAGCTCGAGCGATCCCAGGACGGAGTTGGTGCCCATCTGCCGCAGCATTCCGGTGAGGAACGGGTAGAGCACGACGACGCCGGCTACCACCGTCAGGTCGACCGTCGCACCCTTCCCGAAGGCCCGGCCGTCGATGACTCGGTCGCAGAATCGGTAGAGGAATGTCATCCCCACCAGCAACAGAACCAGCCCGACGACTGTCTCGGAGTATCGGAAGAAATCGATCATTCCCATCAGGCGTTGCACGTCGGACTTGGCGAATGCCAACTCGGCCACGTTGCCGGGCTGGAGCTCACCGCCGTAGAGGCCGACGACGGGAGTGTCGACGACGGGCTCGACCGAGACCCGAACGTAGGACGACAGCCCGTACTCGAACAGCCTCCACGCCGACCAGCCGACGGCGATCAGGGCATAGATTGCCATCACTATCCGGTTCGATCGTCGCGATCCCAGTGACGAGCCCATGACAACTCCATATCGATAGTCGATAACAACGAATATCGATATAGTATCGAGAATCGTTATGGTGTCAACGGGTCATCGAACCGCCGTGGCTTTCCCGACGAGCCCCCGAACCTCCGCTACCAGCTCCGACACCGTCACCGGAATCACGCTGATGATCGACGTGTGCCGGATCATGTAGCGCCCGTCGTCGGCGAAATCCACCCACTGCACACCGGTCGTTCCCTCGGTCAGCCTGCTGTCCGGTGCCGGGCCGGCGCACACCAGGATCTCGCCTGCACTGGACGGTGGACGGGAGAACAAACGCTCGTAGCGGTCGTCGTTGCTCGTGCGCGACATACTCTGCAGCAGAGGTGATCTCTCCGTGTCGCCTTCGGTGGCGGGCCGGCTCACATCGATCCGCGGGCCGGTGCCGCGCACCACGTTCGGCAACACATCCACGACGGCACGCACACCTCGGAACGATTCCATCGTCTCCAGAGTGATGTCGCCGCCGGAGCGGTCGTCGATGCCGGGTGCCTGCGTCAGAACGACGGCTACGTCGTGTCCCACAGCCGCGTGCGCGCGCAGTTTCGTGTGCTCGGTGTCTCCGGTCCTGACGTGCCCGACGAGTTCCACTCGGACAACCGGCTCGACGATCGTCCGGATCGCGAAACGAAGATCCTCGTCCAGGATCTCGAGCGCGGCAGTCGTGGCCTCGTGACGTCTGCGGTGATAGTCGGCAGCGGAGTCGGCCATCGGACGATGCTGAACGGGGAACGGCAGGCGGTCTCGCCCGGATTGCTCGAGGAGCATCCTGAACACGAGACCGTCGAGTGTCCAATGCTGAAGTGTCACTCTCCGAGCACCGGGGGTGCCACGAGCGGAAGCGATCCGATCAGTTCGTCTCCGTTCACCGCGTCGATCAGGTAGCCGGGTGTCTGATGGACATCGTCGTCGCCACCTCCCCCTCCACGGCCCGCCGCAGGGGCCATGCCGCCCATACCCATTCCCGGGGTGCCGGGACGTCCAGCCGTCGCTCCGGCTGCCCCGGCGACACCGCCGCCTCCAGCCGCACCCAGTCCGCTCCCGGACGGGCCGCCGACCGACGAACCTCCTCCCGGTCCGCCGAAACCGCCTGCGCCCAGGCTGCCTGGACCCAGACCGCCGCCACCGCGCACGCCGCCGGAGCCGCCCGAAACTCCGGAACCCCCCGAACCGAACCGCGAGCCTGCGCCGCTACCTCCCGGCCGCCCGCCGGACCCGCCCGGCGCGAGTGCTCCGCCGACCGGTGATCCCGCAGCTGCGCTGCTGGTGGAGGAGGGTGCGCCGGTGCCCTGTGCTCCGCCGCTTCCCTGCCCGGCACCGTAGGGGCTCGAATTGGTCTGGCTCGCAGCCGATGCGGCGGATTCTGCGGGCGCCCAGCTCGATGCCTCGGTGGAGGGAGCCTGCGGCGTTGCGGCAGCGTCGCCGCCTGGGTTCGCCGTAGTCGTCCCCGCGCTGCCGGGACCGGCACTGCCTCTGGACATACCGCCCCACCCGGAACCACCGGAATCCGGTCGAGACGCGCCAGGGGACGAAAAGGTAAGCCCCTCGGAACCGCTCAACGGGTTCAGTGCGGGCGGAAGAACCGGAACCTGAACGGCCGCTTCACGAATGACGGGCGCATACTGACTCTTCATCACGGTACGAGCAGCCTCCTCCGCTTCTTCGTGGAGGTGTTGGAAACTCTTGAGGTCACCGGGCAGCAGTGTTCTGGTGAGCCAGGAACCGACGTCGAAGATCTTCTCGCCGGTGCCGTACGGAACGGGCGGGGGCAGAGCAGCGCGGGTGGCGCTCACCCCGGCCGACGTCGCTTGAACCTTCTGCGAAAGACCGTCGGCGGCCAGCATCAATTCGCCTGCCGAGGTCGCGTAGCGATCGACACCCTGCCCGGCGGCCTCGGCCGCGGCGCCCTGCCAGTTGGTCCCGACCTGGTTGGTCACCTTCAACGCGAAGGCGGCGGCGTCGGTTGCAGCGTCGTTGCCCAGGATTCGCCAGTTGCCGGACGTGGCGTCGATGTGCTCGGCCTGAAGCGCCTGCGCTTTGCTCCAGATGTCCTCGTGCGACATGACCTCGAACGGGTCGTCGTCGACGGGCCTGCCCTCGTACACCGCGGTGTACCCGAACTGCGCCATGGCGTTGTCCCTGATCTCGGCCCCGGCCTCGCGCGCCCGGTCGGAGCCACCGTTGAGTGCGAGATCCATGCCGCCGGGGAGGCCGATCACCGATGCTGCCACCGCCTCCGCTGTGGCCGGCTCCGGATTCACCGCCCACTCCGGTCAGGTCCGCTCGCGTGCATCCCCATGACTGCCCCCTGTAGTGGTCCAACCAGCTTCTACGCAACCCTTTGCCTAGTTGGACGCACCGGAGACGCTCACGGTTCCCGGTGCTCCGCGATTCGCCCGAAAAACCAGTCGAGGATCTCCTCGCCCGCGCGTCCGCCGGTTGCGGTGGTGACGGTCAAGCCAGGTGGACGAAAGTTCAGTGCCTCGAGTTCGCCGTGTGCGGGCCGAATGGCGTGGTCCGCGGCGAGCAACATGTCCGCGTCGAGTGCGCCGTCACCGGCGGCGAGGGCGATGGACTCCGGCCTCAGGAATCCGTCGTCGACGGCGCGGGCGTGTACCTCGGCGACTGCGCGGCTCTTGCTGACCACGTCGGGCATCGAGTAGATCTTGCGCCCCTGTTGAGACACGTTCCATCCACGCGCGGCGCACCACTGCGACCAGTCGTCCATGAACCCGGCAGGCACAGCGTCGGGCTCCACGACGAGATAGCAGAACAGGTCGTCGGCGGTGCGTCGTTTGAGAACCCAGTCGCCGTCGGCGCGTGCCGCGAGTTCCTGCTGGACGGCCGGTAGGTCGACGTCGTCGAAGGAGGCGCGCCACGAGGCGTCGGGCACGCCGTCGACCAGGATGTTGCCTCCGTTGGTGGTGATGGCGTACCGCCACGGTGCGCCGGGCAGATCGATCCTGTCGAACTGCTCGACGGTCCTCGTCGTCGTCGGGACGACGACTGCCTCGGAGGCCAGTTTCTGCAGTAGTTCCGTCGAGCGCACGCTCATGTAGGACAACGGCCCGCCGTCGTACATCTCGACGCAGGTGACCGACGCGTCCAGCGGAAAGCCCAGAGCTGCCGACGAATAGATCATCGTGCGATCCAGGTCCACCGAGATCAGGGCAGTGCTCACGTGACGTCCTTGATCAGTCCCATGCAGGAGTACGCGAGATCGGGAACTTCGACGACGGGAACCCCCCTCGCCTCGGCGAGCATCCGAATGTGTTTGTGCTCGGGAGCTTTCGCATCGCGTACCAGGACCCGCCAGGGAACGCGCCTCAGCAGGACCCGGGTGGTCTCTCCCACTCCGGGCTTGACGAAGTTGACGTGCGAGATGCCGAACTCCTCGCGCACCTTCTCCACCGACGCCCACCCGGTCCACGTCGGCGTCCGATCCGACTCCCCGATCGCCGACGCCTCCGCGGTGGCGGCGTCGCGTACGTCGGCGAAGCGTACGGAGACGGTGTCGAGGAGGTGGTTGGAGACGTCGTCGGCGGCGAGTTCCGCGTAGTACTTGGCTCCGTGGAAGTCACCGTCGCGGATGAGATCTGCGTTGAGGACGGTGCGGGAGACGAGGCCGGACACCGTCGAGTTGAGGCAGGCCGACGCAATGAGGAAGTCATCTCTGGTGCCGTACGTTCTCGCGCAGTGGCCGGGGTCGGCCAGGACGGCGAGGTCGTCGTCGAAGTCGGCTCCGTCGAATTCCGCCAGTGCGGCCGAGAGTTCACGTGCGATAGCGCCTTTGCCGGTCCAGCCGTCCACGAAGACGACCGATCGTGGGTCGTGGTGGTCGGCCAGGTATTTCAGTGCCACGGAGTCGATTCCGCGATCGCGCACGATCGACACGGCGTAGTGCGGGATCTCGATGCCGTGCATCTCGTGAGCCCAGCGACGCATCAGGATGCCGACCGGTGTGCCCGCGCGTGCGAGCGACGCGAGAACGATGTCGTGTCCCCGTTCGGCGAGTACGAGCTCGGTGACGGTACCGACGGCAAGAGCCAATCGAGATGCGCTGTCGTGCAGAACTTCTTCGAACAACTCGCGATATGCGGCGTCGGGTTGGTACTCGACCGGCAACGATTCGGCGTAGTGGGCCGTACCTTCCTGGATTCTCCGCTCGCGTTCGGCGATGTCCGCTTCCAGGGAGATGTCGGAGAGGTCCTTCAGCAGCCACGTCACCTCGTTCGGTGCGTAGGACCCGAAGTCCGGTCCGGTCAGAGGTGTCGCGCGTCGAGACACGATGAGTCGCTGTGGATCCGCGCCGCTGACGACGACGACCAGGACGTCGGAACCGGATGCGGCCACGACGTCGGCGACGCCGCCGGACGCGAAGAGACGGTCGGTGTCCGCGGGTGCGTCGACGATCAGCACGATCTGCGCGTTCTCCGGTCCCGACGCGTTGTAGACGTAGCGGGCCTGGGCCTCGTCGTCTTCCGGGGCGAGGAACTCGAACCCTCGGCGAAGGGGGTAGCCCGGCTCGTCGAGTACGTAGGCCGGCGACCGGGTCGTGGTCTGGAACAGTGCCGGGTGCCCACGGTCCGACAGTGCGGCTGCGACTTTCAGCGGCAGGTACATCAGTTCCTCGTGCCCGAGTACGACGACGGGCCGCCCGGGCTCGAGTGCCGACGCGACGGCGTCGGCGACCTCGGCGGTCGCGGCGACGAACGACGCGGTGTCACCGGCACGGAAACCGTGACGGCCACCGTCCGGGACGGTCTCGGGCCAGTGCGCGTCGACTCGAGTGATGGTGCCTGCGTGGTCGGCGACGGGGTTGTACGCCGGTTCCGGCAACGCGACGACGGACTCGATCAGGTTGTCCGCCAGCGCGACGCGGCCCTGGGCGAGGCTCACCGAGTCGAGCGTGACTCCCAACTCCTCGGCCGCTGCGGCGGATTCCGCGAGATGCTCGTCGGTGCGCATGTCCACGAGCGAGGCGATGACGTACCGGGTGCGTGGCGTCACGGCGTGGAGAGCTCGAACAGCGTCGAGTGCTGTTCTACCGGTGGATATCTCGTCGTCGACGAGAACGAGTGGCAGCTGGGGGTCGAGAACGCCAGGCGAGGTGGGCAACAGTTGGTGGTCGGTGGCGTGGGAGTGGCCTTCCTGGAACTCGGCGTACACACCGGTTCCCGGGACGTCTCGCCGCGTCGAGTGCAGGTAGCAGTGTGCGTTCAGACGTGCGGCGACACAGTGGCCGAGTCCCGTTGCGGTTTCCGCGAAACCGAGGACGTCGACGTCGGATCCGCCCACTGCTTCGAGAACCAGGTCTCCCAAGGCGTCGGCAGCACCGGTCACGACGGATGGATCGACCGGAATGTGTTTGCCGAGTACCTCCGACACCAGCAGATGTGCGCGGCGGGGATTGCGCCGCAGTCCCGGACGGACGAGCTCCTCGATGGTCCAGTCCGACGAGGTGCTCGTGGTGGTCAGGTGTATTCCCGAGGTCGGGTCGGTCATCGTTCTGCTAGCTCTTTCAGTAGTTCGACGAAGGTGATGCCCTCGTTGGTCACCCCGAACGCGCGGGCGCGCAGCAGGGTTTGGTGCGCCCAATTGCGGTGCGGGCCCAGCTCGTTCATCTTGTTTCCGTATCCGGACGCCCGCACACCGCCTGCGTCGGATTCCAGGATGTCGAGAGCGTCGTGGTACTCCTCGTGGGTGACGGCCGACAGTGCGTGCACCGCCGCTACGTGCGACGGATGGATGACGGTCTTTCCTTGAATTCCGTTGGCGCGGTCCAGGGCAACCTCGCGAAGCAGCGCATCGAGGTCATGGCTGACGAGCTGGTGGCGGAAGCGCACGGCTTCCTGCTCGGCGAACGGTGTCTGGCGAAGCATGGGCCGGAACATGCGTTCGTGGTCGGCGAAATATTCCCACACCGGTCCGGTGATGACGAACCCGGATTCGTTGCTCCGGCCCAGGTGGTTGACGATGGCGCTGATGACGTCGGCGACGACGCGCACGTCGTAGATGGTGAGGTCTCGGTCGCGACGGATCCCGAACATCCCGCACATGTCGGTGGCCCCGATGCGCACGGCGAGGATCTGTTGTCGATGATCCTGCAGCAGAGCGCGGATCGCGACGAGCTCGGTGTCGCGAGTTTCGCGGAACACCACCTCAGGTGACTCCAACACCGGCATCGAGAAGAGGCGTCGGCCGAGGCGGGTGGAACCGCGAGCGACCTCGTCGAGGAATGCACCTCCTCGTGCGGCGGTGAACTTGGGAATCACGAACCCCGCCAATGCCGACGCGTCGGTGCGGAGCGAGGTGCAGATGCGTTCGATCTGCTGCGCGGTTCGTGCGCGGACGAACACGAGCGAGCCGTGGACGTCGTCGGCGGCGAGGGCGTCGAGGGTCGCGACTGCGTTGTCGATCGCCTCTTCGAGGTTGTGATCGGCGACCGCGTCCTCGAGATCGATCACGAGCGAGCACACGCCTTCTGCACTGCGCTTGATCAACGTTTCGGTCAGGTCCGCGCGGGTCGCGGGCATGTAGAGGGTTGCCCCGAGACCGACGGCGACGAGGCCGAGATCGCCCGCGGTGTCTATCTTTTCCGGCGCGTGCAGGAACAGTCGATCCAGGACTGCCCCGTCGAGATGTCTGAAATGTTGCACCGAGATCCTTCGCGGGTAGTGACAGGTGATCTAGCGAGCCGAGCCGCGCATTCGGTCGATCACCCCGGAGATGAAGCCGGAAATACTTCTCAGGTCCTGGAGGTAGGACCAGTAGTCGGGGTGTGTTCCTGTCAGCGTTGCGGTTGCACGGTCGATTCGAGCCAGCTGAGCATCCAACACCGACCCCCATTCGGCAACCAGGGAACGATTGACGGCGAGCTGTTGTGCATCTCGTAACTTGAAGCGCACCGCGCGTTCTTCGCCCGTTGGGTCGAGCTTCACCTCGCGCAGCAGTTCGAGGCGATCGGTGACGGCGTCGACCAGTTCCTCGGCGTCGGACAGGTGGCTACGCGCCTGGGCGATGTACTCGAGCGCCTGCTCCGGGTTGGACGAGGAGAACGACGCGCGGGCCGCGGACAGGTCCTCCTCGGCCTGCTCGATGTGCCGGGCGCTGTGCTGTTCGTTGTGCGAGAGATCCGCGGAACTGGCGACGTTGAACTCGCGTAGCAACGCGGAGAAGGCGGGGGCGAGACGATCGAATCGGGTGCGTACCGCTTCGACTCTGGTTTTCACCGACGTCAGCGCGGCTCTGGCCTCGGCGACGCGGCCCGGTGCTGCGGCAACCGCGGATTCCAGTTCTTCGGCGGCTTCCCGCACCGCCGCCGCGGCGGTACGGGCTCGCGGGGCGTCCTTCGAGCTCATCGCGGCGTCGAGGGCAGCGACCGCGGTGTCGACGCCGCGCCACGCCGAGCGAATCGAGGGGTAGTCGACGAATGCAGGATCGGCCGACGCGACGGCCAGTTGAGCCTTCTCGGCGAGCGCTGTGGCGTCCTGAGCCAGTCGCGGTGTCGCGGCGAGCGCGGATCGTGCCTGTTCGAGGTCGTCGCGATGGGCCGCGTAGAACCGGTCGACGGCTTTGGCTGCTTCGCCCAGCAGGTGGGCGGCGTTCTGGAACGCAGCCTGGGCCGGTCCGGTCTCGATGCCGTCGTACTGTTCCATCGCCGCGAGGTATGCCGCGCCTGCGTCGAAGCAGGCCTTCTCGGCCGGTGCCCACGCGGTGGTCGGATCCCGATCGGGGTACATCGACCGGACGGCGTCGACGCCGGACGACGCGATGGACTGGCGCTTGTCCATATCGAGAAAGGCAGCGACGGCCGTGCTCTGTGCCTGGGATGCGTGGGCCTCGCGCGCACGCGGATCCGACTCGCCCGAGCGGCGGAAGAGTCCAGGTCGGCGACTTGTCACCAGCCCGATAGTACTGACGGGAACTTCGCGGTGTGTGGTGCGCGTTAGCGTTGTGAACCGAAGACGAAAGTGACCAATCGGGCACGCGAGACACTACGGTGTTCCTCGGTAGGGGAACTCACGGCGAAAGGAAAGTCATGGGCGTCAGCCTCAGCAAGGGCGGCAATGTCTCACTCACGAAGGCAGCTCCCAACCTGACCGCAGTCACGGTCGGCCTCGGATGGGACATCCGATCGACGACCGGAACGGACTTCGACCTCGACGCCAGCGCCATCGCGCTCGGTGCCGACAAGAAGGCCCTCAGCGATCAGCATTTCGTGTTCTTCAACAACCTGAAGTCCCCCGACGGTTCCATCGAGCACACCGGTGACAACACCACCGGTGAAGGCGATGGCGACGACGAGCAGATCAAGGTGGACCTCGCCGCCGTGCCGCCGAACGTCGACACGATCACGTTCCCCGTGTCGATCTACGACGCCGACGCACGCTCGCAGTCGTTCGGTCAGGTCCGCAACGCGTTCATCCGCGTGATCAACCAGGCCGATCAGTCGGAGTTGGCGCGCTACGACCTCAGCGAGGACGCGTCGACGGAAACGGCCATGGTCTTCGGTGAGCTCTACCGCAACGGCGCCGAGTGGAAGTTCCGTGCAGTGGGCCAGGGCTACGCGTCCGGCCTCGCCGGAATCGCCCGCGATTTCGGAGTAAACGTGTAGTAAAGCCCAGGTCAAGATTGGGACTACCCCGCCTCTTCCTTCATGATTGAGGCGGGGTTTGTCGTGTGTAGACACAGCCCGGTTCGTCCCAATACCTGCGCCGGCTACAGAAAGGCCACACGCCCGTGGTTCTACGCATCTTCGGTTGGTCCATAGGCGTCACCATCGTTTCGGTGATCGTCGCCTTCCTCTACGGCGGTTGGCAGGCACTGTTCCTGGTGCTGATCCTCGGCGTTCTCGAGGTGTCGCTGTCCTTCGACAACGCGGTCATCAACGCGACCGTTCTTCGCCGCATGAGCGAGTTCTGGCAGAAGATCTTCCTCACCATCGGCATCATCATCGCCGTCTTCGGTATGCGGCTGCTGTTTCCCCTGGCCATCGTCTGGGCTGCGTCGGGTCTCGGCCCCGTCGCCGCAATCGATCTCGCACTCAACCCGCCGCCGAACGACGCCGCGTACTTCGACGACGGTCGTCCCAGTTACGAGACGCTTCTGACGGACGCGCACCCACAGATCGCGGCGTTCGGCGGCATGTTCCTGCTGATGCTGTTCCTCGGCTTCATCTTCGAGGATCGCGAGATCACGTGGCTGAGCTGGTTGGAGAAGCCACTCGCGCGGATCGGCCGGCTGGATCAACTCGCAGTCGTCGTCGCCAGCATCATCCTGGTCCTCACGGCCGAGTTCCTCGCCGAGGACGAGAAAATCTCCACAGTCATGGTTGCCGGTGTACTCGGCATGATCACCTACATCGCCGTCAATGGCCTCGGCGAGTTGTTCCACGTCGAGGAAGAGGGCGAGGAGGGCTCGGGCGGACCGAGCGAGCTTGCCAAGGCAACCGGCAAGGCCGGCTTCTTCCTGTTCCTCTACCTCGAGGTGCTCGACGCGTCGTTCTCGTTCGACGGCGTCATCGGCGCGTTCGCCATCACCGCGGACCCGATCATCATCGCTCTGGGCCTCGGCTTCATCGGCGCGATGTTCGTTCGGTCGATCACGGTGTTCCTGGTCCGCAAGGGGACGCTCAGCGACTACGTGTACCTCGAGCACGGGGCGCATTGGGCGATCGGTGCACTGGCGATCATCCTGATGGTGTCCATCGGCGTGCACATCAACGAGATCATCACCGGATTGGTCGGTGTGTTCTTCATCGGTGCGGCGTTCATCAGTTCAGTGGTACGGAACCGGAAGCTGGAAGCCGCAGGCACCGACACGCACATGCACGTCTAGTCCTCACCAATCGTCGAGCTTCGTATGGCCGTCCTGTAGCGCACGCGCGAACAGGGCGGCCTTCGTCGGTGCAGGCCTGCCCACGGCGGAGTATTTCTGACGAATCCGGGTCAGGTGAGTGTTGATGGTTCCCACGGAAATGTGGACGGATGCAGCCGCGACGGTTTTCGAGTCCGACGCGAACCAGGCGATCATCACTTCCACTTCCCGCGCGCTGAGCGGTGGTCTGCGATACACGTGCTTACTACGTTCTCCGATCGATGAAACAGACGTCGGTGCGTGCGTACGCATCGGTGCAACGAACACGGAAAAGTACCCCCAGACGAGAAGAATCCCGGACTTGAAAAACCATCACTGAAAACATCGATGACGCCCGACCGCCGTGGTCCGATCCTGTAGCCGTGACGGCCGTCTGGCCAGCCCAACCAGGGGGTCCGTACAGGTCAATACACCGAGACCTGCTTCGACCACCGTGAAACCGACCGTTCGCTTATAGTTCCGCCATGACAGCGGTCCAGCCCGATCCCCGCACCATCACCACAAAGGCCGAACTGACCGCGGGCCTGCGCTCGGTGCGGGAGAACTCGGGCAAGACGTATCGAGAACTGGTGAAGTTGTCCGGCGCCCTCCACGGCACCATCAGCGGATGGTTCTCCGGCCAACACCTTCCGATGGACGCCAGCGCCGACATGTTCGACAGGGTCCTGCGCGAGTGCGGCGTCGGCGACGCGGACGAACGAGCCCTGTGGTGGGACGCTATCGTCCGGGTGCGCCCCGCGTCGGGCAAGCGCCCCGACCGCAGCCGGGCGCCGTACAAGGGCCTCGAATCGTTCGAGGCGTCGGACGCGGAATGGTTCTTCGGACGGTCCGACGTCGTCGCCGAGCTTCGCGAGAAAGTACGTCGCGTCGCCGACGACGGGGGCGGGGTCGTCTTCGTCCTCGGGGCATCGGGATCGGGTAAGTCGTCGGTACTGCGGGCGGGTTTGGCGGCGTCCCTCGGCGGCGCCGGGGTGAACGGTGCTCGGGTGCATACCGGACTGTCCGGCATCGAAGCCTGGTCGACGGCGGCAACCACGAGTTCCGATCCGACGGACCGAACGGACGGCAGTGTCGTCGTCCTCGACCAGGTCGAGGAGTTGTGGACGCTCGCCGGCGCGGATCGGCGGCACGCCGTTCTGGCTGCGGTGCAGCGGAAGGTGGTGGCGGGTGCCGTCGTCGTGATGGGTCTGCGCGCCGACTTCTATCAGAACGCGGTGGCCGAGGACGTCCTGAGGCCCGGCCTCGTCGACAATCCGATCGTGCTCGGTCGCCTTCGTCCGGACCAGCTGCGGGACGCCATCGTCGAACCCGCACGCAAGGCCGGAATCGGCGTCGACGACGCACTGCTTCGGACCTTGTTGTCGGAGATGGAGCCGTCGGGAACGGTGTTCGCGCACGATCAGGGTGCACTCCCGATGCTGTCGCACGCACTGCTCGCGACGTGGTCGACGGCGACGGGCCCGACGATGACCGTCGACGACTACTTCTCCACCGGCGGGATACCGGGGGCTGTCGGCCAGTCCGCCGAGGCCGTCTACTCGTCGCTCGACCCGGCCCAGCAGATCGCCGCGGCCCTGGTCTTCGTGCGATTGGTCAACATCGAGGACGACGTCCTGACGCGTCGACGCGTGGACCGCGGCGAACTTCTCCGCGGGGAGGGCACCGACGCCGACGTCGAAGTGGTGGTGGAGCGTTTCGCGGCGGCGCGTCTTCTCACCGTCGAAGAGGACTCGGTGTCGGTGACACACGAGGTGCTGCTGACAGCCTGGGATCGGCTTCGCCGATGGATCGACGGGGACCGGCAGTGGCATCTGGTGCATCGCCGCCTCACCGACGCTGCCGTGCTGTGGGATCACAGTGGGCGCGACTCGACGGTGCTTCTGCCCGCGAGTCGCCTCGATGCCCTGCACGATTCGCTCGCCGAGGGCGACCGGGAGGGTGACCTCAACGTCGTCGAACGTGACTACCTCGCCGCGAGCGAGAGGCGAGTCGCTCACACCGAGTCGCAGCAGCGCAGGCGTCGGCGAGTGCTCGAGGTGTTGACCGCAGCGCTCGCGGTGCTGACGGTCGTGGCGGTGGTGTCGGCGGTGGTCGCGTTCTCGGCGAGCAGCGATGCGGACGACAGGCGCGTCGAGGCCGAAGCCGCGTTGGCGGGTCAGTTGGCGGGCTCGGCCGAGCGTTTCCGCGCACTCGACCCAGGCCTGTCGGTTCATCTGGCCCTCGCTGCGTACGAGATCGATCCGGCGACGGCAGCGAGATCGGCGCTGCTCGACGCTTCCGCGGTGCATGCTCCTGTCCGGCTGCCCGGCGTGTCGGGCGAGACCGTCGCGCGAGTCGATTCCACCGGGGAGGTTCTCGCGGCTGCGGGCGCCGACGGCACGGTCCGGTTGTGGTCGCTCGGTGCACCGGCTCGCGCCCGCGGGACCGTCGACATCGGGGAACCGGGCAGCGCGCTCACCGTCGCGTTCGCGCCGACGAGCCGGACTCTGGCGGTGTCGGGTGCGTCGGGAACAAGCCTGTGGGACATTGCCGACGTCGATTCGCCGGCGCTCCTGTCGGCCGTCGGCGACGACGCGACGACGGCGAAAGCGATGGCGTTCGCGCCCGACGGATCGTCGTTGGCGCTGGTGTCCGGCGGCGGCGCCGTCTCGGTGTGGAACGTGGCCGACCCGGCGGCGCCCACTCTCGCCGTCGTTCCGGCGACGTCGGTCCCGATGAATGCCGTGGCGTTTTCTCCCGACGGATCGGCACTGGTCACGGCGGGCAAGGCTCGTGGGTTGCAGGTGTGGGAGATGCCGGCGCTGACCACGACCTCCTTCGAGATTCCGTCGGACGGCGGTACCTACGACTACCTGTCGGTGACGTACTCCCCGGACGGTCGCACGATCGCTGCAGGAACGACAGGTCGAGATGTTGCGCGTTGGGCCGTCGAACCCGGTGGTCGCCTCGCCACTCGAGCACCGCTGACCGGCTTCACCAGTTACGTCAACGACGTGGCATTCGACGGCACCGGATCGGAACTCGCCGCCGTCAGTTCCGACAACTCGATCAAGACGTGGGATGCGGCGACGGGTGTTCTACGTGAAACATTGCCGGGGTCGACGGTCGTCATGTCGGTCGACTACGCACCGGACGATTCCGCTCTGATCACGGCGGGGCAGGACGGAGTCACCCGCGTCTGGCCCCTGCCTGGACCGGTGATGCCAGGACAGACCGACACCGTCTTCATCAACCCGACGGACGGCAGCGGAACACGAGTCCTCGCCGGCGTCGGTTCGCGCGGCGACGGCCTTCGATTGTGGGATGTCACAGATCCGGACCGACCGATCGCGTCCGCGCGGCCGCTGTCCCCGACCACAACCGACCCGCTGACGGGTGCGGCGGCGCTGTCGTGGGACGGATCGTTGGCCGCCGGTGGCACGTCGTCGGGAGCGTTCCAACTGTGGGACGTCCGGGCGCCGCAGAATCCGATTGCGCTCGGAACCCCGCACGCCGCCGTCGACTCGCTCGTAGGCGTGTTGGTCTTCGGCCGTACCGGTGATCTGCTGGCCGTGTCCCCGCAGAACACTCCCGACGTCGAACTCTGGGACGTCCGCGATCCGTCGCGGCCCACGCGGCTGTCCGGCTTCGACGTCGGCAACAATCCGCAGGTCATGGCCTTCAGTCCGGACGAACGAACGCTGGCCGTTCCGACGCTGAACGACGAGGTCGAACTGTGGAACGTCAGCGACCCGGCGGCCCCGGTGAAGGTGTCGACCGTCGCGGGCTTCTCCGGCGACGCGCAGGCAGCGGCGTTCTCACCCGACGGGCGACTGCTCGCCGCGGGCAGTGCGGACCACACGCTCCGACTGTGGGACGTCGCCGATCCGACGACGCCGCGCCACGTCGCCCAGATCGTGGGTCCGAGGGAGGCGGTGTATTCGGTGGCGTTCGATCCGAGTGGCACCAGACTCGTTGCAGGCGTCGACGGTCAGTCGATGTGGATGTGGGACATCTCCGACCCGTTCGATCCGCGGACGTTCGCCACGCTGACCGCCTACGGCAACCGCGTCAACGACGCCGTGTTGACCGCAGGCGGTGCCGCAGTGATCGGCGGTGGACCGGAGAAGGACCTACGAGTGTGGCGGACCGATCCCGAGGACGTGGTCGAAAGGATCTGCGCCGGTGGAGGATCGACGATCACCCGGGAGGAGTGGGATCAGTATCTCCCGGGATCGCCGTTCCGCGAGCTGTGCTGATTCGTGAGCTAGGCAGATGGTGGGCGTCAGAGATCGGCGATGTCGATCAGGCCGTCCTGCAGGGCACGGGCAACGAGCGACGCCTTGGTGGACGCGGTACGGCCGACAGCGGCGTACTTCGCGCGAATACGCGTGAGATGAGTGTTGACAGTTCCCAGCGACAGGAACAGCGACTTCGCGACCTCGACCTTGGAGTCGCACTTGATCCAGCCGGTGAGCACCTCGATCTCGCGCTGGGTGAGCATGGGCCGAGGGAGAAACGGTCCGGTTGCGCGCGATCCGCCGGTCGGAGGCAGCTGGATGGGCGGTGGGACGAGAGACATGGTCCGTCGCGGAGCTGCGTTGCCGAGCCCGCTGCCCGTACCCGAGGCCGAGGCGTCGAAGGCTGAAGCGTCGAAGGCTGAGGCGTCGATGCTGACTGTCATGTGAATTCTCCCCGAGGTTCCTGCGGTTGTGGCTTGGCACAACCATTCGCGTAAATGATCTTCACAGTTGACTGCCAGGTTTGTCTGCCCTGAAAACTAGGGGCATTGAAACGACAACCATGTACACGGCGTGCACTGTGACCGAGATGACGTTCTGGCGCGGTGGCCCGTCAGTTCTGGTTGGGTGGCTCCGGCATCGGCAGCCAGCCGTCTTCCACGGCCCGCTTGTAGAGATCGGTCTTGGTCGGCGCTGGCCTGCCTGCCTCGGCGTACTTGTTCCGGATACGCACGAGGTAGTCGTTGACCGTCTGCTCGGACAACCCGGCCAGCCGAGCGACGCGAGCAGCTTTTTCGCCGGATGCGTACAGCGCCAGGACTTCGCGTTGGCGTGGGCTGAGTCCGACGTCGGGAAGATGCGGATCACCGTCGATGGCCGCGGCCCAGTCGGTCGTGACCACCTGACCACCTGCGGCTGCCCGGCGAATGGCCGAGACGATCGCGGCGGCGGGTTCCGACTTGCGGACCACGCCGAGCACGCCCGCCCTCGCGGCGGAACGCACGAGGAACGGGTTCTCGGCACCGGTGTAGACGAGGACCTGCACGCCGACGGAGTGCAGCCTCTCGACGTTGGACCTCGGCGACGAACCGTCACCCAGCCGAAGATCGAGTACGACGAGATCCAGCCGGTGGCCGAGTCCGACGAGCTCGTCGACGGTGGTGGTCACGGCGACGAGCTCGAGATCGGCTTCGTCGGACAGAATGGCGCGGAGACCGACCGCGACGGACTCGTGGTCCTCGACCAGGCCGATCCGTCGGCGACCTGCCGCGGCGTCGGGCACGGTGTCGCCGCCCATCGACGTCTGCGCCGGCAGCGGTTGCCCTGCTGCTGGTGAATGCGGTTCATCCGCCGCGATGTGCGGTGTCGTCGCCCCCGGAACCACTGTCATTGCCCCACCTCTGATGTCTCAGCCGAGGTGAACTCGGCTGCCTGAGACGAATGTCGAACAACGCGACCGGTTCGTTACGTCTGCGGTGTGGAACGGGGAGAAGTCAGGACTCGGTCAGGGAGCAGCGGATGTCGACGACGTCGACGAGGCGGGAACGTCGGGCGCCGGGACGTCGCCGTCGCGGCGGGACGCATCGAAACGGGGCCGGGCCCGCGCGAACACGAAGAACGCGACGACCAGCAGTACTGCGCGACCCCAGACCCCGAATTCGACGAAGAATTCCTCGGTACCCGCATCGGTGCCCTGAGCGAGCGCGGCGAAGTACCGGAAGACGCCGATGCCCATCGACAGATCGGCCACCAGGTAGGCCGCGACCAGAGCCCACGGCACTCGGAGCAGGACGAAGAACGGGATGAGCCACAACGTGTACTGAGGTGAATGGACTTTGTGCAGCAGCAGGAATCCGCACAGCATGGATCCGCTGACAGCCACCCACGGGTACACGTGCTCGGTACTCGCGCGACGCACACCCATCCACAGTGCAAGACCGAACGCCGCGAACACCAGAAGGGGCGACAGAATGTCGACGGTGTTCTGGAACGCCGTCTCGGCCTGCTCGTGACTTTCCGCCGTCATCGCGTCGGTCACCCACAGTTGCCGCAGACCCCAGTACCAGATCGAGTTCGTGGTGATGTCGGCTTGCCGCAGACTCTGGAACGCGAACGACGCCTTCCACCCCTCGTATCCGAGGACCGCGAAGGGAAGATTGACGACGACGACGGTTCCTGCCGCGGCGGCGAGCACGGACAGCGCGCCGCGCAGGTCCAACTTGGTTCCCGGCACCCGGCCCGTGGCGCCGCCGTACGCGACGTACGCGGCGAGTGGGAGGACGAAGGCGCCCGGGTACAGCTTGAGACAGAATCCCACTCCCAGCAGTATCGCCGCGAGAACAGCCTTCACCCGCAACGACATCCGCATGCTCATCACGAACACTGCACCGACGGCCGTCGCGACCACGGGCAGTTCCCAGTTGTGGAACGCGTACATGACCAACGGTGGACCCACCGACCACAGCAACGCGGACTTGCCGGCCAATCGGCCCAGCATCCAGGCCGTGATCAGCCCGAACGGCGCGAGAAGCAGAGCCGTGTAGAGGAGGAACTCGGCGTCGGTGTGGGCCGGTACCGCACCCAGCCACATCAACACCCCGCTCAGCACGGGGTACTCGACCGTTCCACCCGTCAACACCCCGTTGGAGGTGATCGCCCCGTGAAGGTAGGGGAACACGTGGTTGTCGATGTCGCGGCCGAGCCACAGGAACTGAATGTCGGAGTAGCAGACCCAACTGTCCTTGACGGAGTCGAACGTCGTGCTCCGGCCGTTGTCGTAGAACGGCGCCACGGCACAGCGGGCCTTGTTGAGGTAGCCGAGAATCAACGTCAGCGCACAGGACGCGACCAGGACGATCATCGTCGACGTCGACGCGGCAGCCGATGGCAGGCGACGCCCACGAGACGACCGTCCACCCGGATGCATGAGGTAAGCCTAGGACGAGCCGAGGCGGTCGTCGGAACCGTCGTCTGATTTCGCAGGTCAGGGCATGGCCGTGTACCCTCCAAGGGTTGCTGACGCAACGACCCTCCTGCCGCGGATCGTCCGCGGCCGTTTTCACTCAGTCCACAGGAGGTGATGAGGTCTTATGCGTCATTACGAATTGATGGTCATTCTCGACCCCAATCTGGACGAGCGCACTGTCGCTCCGTCGCTCGATACGTTCCTCAACGTCGTTCGCAAGGACGGCGGCAGCGTCGACAAGGTCGACGTCTGGGGCAAGCGTCGTCTGGCCTACGAGATCGCCAAGCACGCCGAGGGCATCTACGCCGTTGTGAACATCAACGCCGCGCCTGCCACCGTCAGCGAGCTCGACCGCCAGCTCGGACTCAACGAGTCCGTTCTGCGCACGAAGGTCCTGCGACAGGGCAAGTAATTGTCGTTGCTCGCCTCTAGGCTGGCATCAACAAAGACTTACTACTGAAAGAGGAACCATGGCAGGCGAGACCGTCATCACCGTCGTCGGGAACTTGACGGCAGATCCAGAACTTCGTTTCACCCCGGCCGGTGCGGCCGTGGCCAACTTCACTGTTGCGTCCACACCGCGCACGTTCGACCGTCAGTCCAACGAATGGAAAGACGGAGACGCACTCTTCATGCGCTGCAACATCTGGCGTGAAGCTGCGGAGAACGTGGCCGAGAGCTTGACCCGCGGGGCACGCGTCGTCGTGACCGGCAGGCTCAGGCAGCGTTCGTACGAAACGCGTGAAGGTGAGAAGCGGACTGTCGTCGAGCTCGAAGTCGACGAGATCGGTCCCTCGCTTCGCTACGCCACCGCCAAGGTCAACAAGGCCAATCGTGGTGGAGGTGGCGGAGGCGGCGGCTTCGGTGGTTCCTCGGGTGGATCGGGCGGCGGACGCTCGAACTCCAACTCGGGATCCAATTCCGGCGGAGACGACCCTTGGGGCAGTGCCCCGCAGGCGTCGGGCTCCTTCGGTGGGTCTCGCGGTGGGGACGACGAGCCTCCGTTCTAGATCCTTCGTGATCGAGAACAACCAGACGTAACGGAGAAAGACCATGCCGAAACCGCCATTGCGCGACAAGGTGCTCAAGAAGAAGGCGTGTTCCTTCTGCAAGGAAAAGAACACACAGATCGACTACAAGGACACGACGCTGCTGCGTAAGTACGTCAGCGACCGCGGAAAGATCCGCGCGCGTCGAGTCACCGGCAACTGCGTCCAGCATCAGCGTGACGTGGCCGTTGCCGTGAAGAACTCGCGTGAGGTAGCTCTGCTGCCTTACGCCGCGACGGCACGATAAGAAAGGAGCGATCATCATGAAGCTGATCCTCACCGCTGATGTGGACAACCTCGGTGCGCCCGGCGACACCGTAGAGGTCAAGGACGGATACGGCCGCAACTTCCTGCTGCCCCGTGGACTGGCCATTCAGGCCACCCGCGGAGCCCAGAAGCAGGTCGAAGGCATCCGCCGCGCTCAGGAAGCTCGCGCCGTTCGCGGCCTCGAGCACGCCAACGAGCTCAAGCAGGCCATCGAAGGACTCGAGTCGGTTTCCCTGTCGGTCAAGACCGCAGGTGACTCGGGCAAGCTGTTCGGCTCCGTGACGGCTTCGGACGTCGCGTCTGCCATCAAGGCAGCAGGCGGACCGGTCGTCGACAAGCGCAGCATCGATCTCCCCAAGGCTCACATCAAGGCAACGGGCAAGCACGACGTCGTCGTGAACCTGCACCCCGATGTGGCTGCGAAGTTCAAGCTGGAGGTCGTCGGAAGCTGATTCAAGCTTCTGGCCCGATACGGCTGGAAAAAGCCCCACGAACCTTGGTTCGTGGGGCTTTTTTCGTGGTTTGTCACAAAAAATACACTGCCGCAACGGTTTTCAATTGTGAGGAGACTCTCATCACGGGCGCGTGACCCAAGGTTTGCGTACCCTTTAACGAGGGGCGACAGAAGCACACAGATGTGCGTACGCGACACGCAAACGACCGACCAGACGCCTAGACGCCCGGAGGACCTGCCGTGACCACGACAGTCGACAAAGACTCATCGGACAGTGAGTCATCAACGAAAGGATCCGAGTCTCCATCTCGGATCGGGAGCATTCTGAAGTTCGACGTACCGGCATCGCTGGTCGTATTCCTTGTGGCGGTGCCACTTTCGATCGGTATCGCAGTTGCATCGGGTGCGCCCGTGATGGCCGGGCTGATCGCAGCCGTGATCGGCGGCATTCTCGCCGGCGCACTGGGTGGATCGCCGTTGCAGGTCAGTGGACCGGCCGCAGGTCTGACCGTGGTGGTGGCCGAGCTCGTCAATCAATTCGGTTGGGCCGTAACGTGCCTCATCACCGTTGGTGCAGGTGCGGTGCAGATCCTGTTGGGTCTGAGCCGAATTGCCCGGCACGCGCTCGCCATCTCGCCGGTGGTTGTGCATGCCATGCTTGCCGGAATCGGTGTAACCATTGCGCTGCAACAGATTCACGTTCTGCTCGGTGGTGAATCCGAGAGCTCCGCGGTCGAGAATCTGCTGGCCATCCCCACGTCGGTTGCCGACGGCCAGTGGCCGTCGATCCTCGTCGGTGGCGTCGTCATCGCGTTGATGTTGCTGTGGCCGAGGCTGCCGGGTGCAGTGTCGAAGGTGCCCGGTGCACTCGTGGCCGTCGTCGCGGCAACCGCCTTGTCCGTTGTTCTCGATCTGAACGTCGAACGAATCGATCTGCCAGGCAACCTGATCGAGGCGCTGAGCCTCCCCGCGCTTCCCGAAGGCCAGTGGGCAGGCGTCGCCACCGGTGTTCTGACCATCGCGTTGATCGCCAGCGTGGAGAGCTTGCTGTCCGCCGTCGCGGTGGACAAGATGCACACCGGACCGCGCACCAACTTCGACCGTGAACTGCTCGGACAGGGTGCGGCCAACATGGTCTCCGGTGCCGCAGGTGGCCTCCCCGTCACCGGTGTGATCGTGCGCAGTTCCACCAACGTCAAGGCCGGTGCCAAGTCGCGTGCGTCGGCGATCCTGCACGGTCTGTGGATCCTGGTCTTCTCCGTTCTCTTCATCTCGGTCGTCGAGCTGGTTCCGTTCGCCGCACTCGCCGGTCTACTGGTCATGATCGGCGTGCAGCTGATCAAGCTGGCAGACATCAGGATTGCCCGCAAGACGGGTGACATCGCGGTGTACGCGGTCACCGTTCTCGGCGTGGTTGCACTGAACCTGCTGGAGGGCGTGCTGATCGGATTGGCGCTCGCCATCTTCCTGGTTCTCCGTCGCGTCGTGTGGGCGCACGTGCACGCCGACGAGACAGTCGACGGTTCCTGGCGCGTACACATGCAAGGTTCGCTGAGCTTCCTGTCGCTTCCTCGCCTGACCCACGTGTTGTCCTCCGTACCAAGCGGTTCCAAGGTCAACATGGAACTTGCCGTCGACTTCCTGGACCACGCAGTGCACGAACATCTGCACGAATGGGTACGTCAGCACGAGCTCGGTGGCGGCACGGTGCAGATCGAGGAGAACGGATCCGCCTCGCTCGCAGCCGCAGCCGAAGCACCGCCGAAGCGCGGACTCGCAAGCGTCCGTGGCTCGCTGGCCCCGTGGTCGGCATGGCAGCTGAAGGAAGACAGTGCGGTCGACGACAACCCGCCCGCACTGCGACCGGTCCTGTCCGGCGTCGCCGAGTACCACCGGACCCACGCCGAGGCCATCAAGCCGCACCTGCAGGGCCTCACCGAATTTCAGGACCCGGACACGTTCTTCCTGTGCTGCGTCGACTCGCGGGTCATGCCCAACACCATCACCAGCAGCGGACCGGGTGACCTCTTCACCGTGCGGAACATGGGCAACATGATCCCCGCACAGGGTCAGGACACCTCGGTGGAAGCCTCGCTCGCCTACGGCGTCGACGTCCTCGGCACAAGCTCCGTCGTCGTCTGCGGCCACTCCGGCTGCGGTGCGATGAAAGCTGTCCTCGCCGGACCGGACAAAGCAGGCGACGAACGCGTCGTCGAATGGCTCGAACACGGCCTCGCAAGCCTCGAGGCCTACCGCAGCGGGCACCCCGTCGGACGCGCAGCCGCAGAACTCGGCTTCTCCGAAGGCGACCAGCTCGCCATGGTCAACGTCGCAGTACAGCTACAGACCCTCACCCGACACCGCGTCGTCGGCCGCGCCTCCGCAGAGGGGAAACTGAGGGTCACAGGGCTCTTCTTCGACATCCCCACCGCCCGCGTCCTCCAAATCAGCACCAAGGACATCACCGTCCTCGACACAGCCGAAATCCAGCCCGCCTGACCCGCCCGGCCCTCGGCCTCCAGCGCGTCTCACGCCCTACGCCCCCATTTCGGACCGAATGTACCGTCCGGTCACTCAGAGTGACCGAACGCCACATTGGGTCCGGATGC
>NZ_JMEX01000008.1:1822041-2136016 GCF_000760735.1 Rhodococcoides fascians A44A
CGCGGATTCGGGCGGGATGCAGCGAAACCGGGCTGACGACTGGTTTTGTGAGTGTTCCCAGACACTGTGACGTGAATCACTGGTTTGTTCACTTCGCATTTACTCAACACGCCCGAGTTGTCAACTTGGGCGACACGCCGCGCAATAATTCATACACAGGACAGAAAGTTTATGTACACCCTTTGAGCTGGTGGAATGGTCGATATTCGGAAAGTTATACCCAGGTTATCCCCAGATGGTCAACACAGTTGTTCAGCACTATCCACATTCGATCCCCAGGTTCATCCACAGGCTGTGTTGTGACGGGAAACGATTGCGCCTAACGTCCCAGCAGCGTGTCTCCACCGGCAGAAGGGGTGACGCACGGAGGTGCCCGATCGTGGGTGCGCGTGCGGGATTCTTGTCGGTGGCGAGGGGTAGAAATTGTGTCGGTACGTAGTCGTGCGGTAGTCGGCTGCGAGGTTTCGTACGGGGAAAGGACGGTCGACTTCACGTGGCAGTTGTGGACGATCGAGGGCAATCGGACTACTCCTCCGAGCCGCCGCCCAGTGAAGCCCCGGGCGAAGATTTCGGTCGTCAACCCCCGCAGGACATGGCGGCGGAGCAGTCGGTTCTGGGCGGCATGCTCCTCAGCAAGGACGCCATCGCCGACGTGCTCGAGGTGCTCCGTCCCGGCGATTTCTACCGCCCGGCGCATCAGAGCGTGTACGACGCCATTCTCGACCTCTACAGCCGCGGGGAGCCCGCTGACCCGGTGACGGTCTCGGCGGAGCTGGATCGTCGCGGTGACCTGAAGCGGATCGGGGGTCCTCCGTACCTGATCACACTCACGCAGACTGTTCCCACTGCGGCGAACGCCGGTTATTACGCGGAGATCGTGGCCGAGAAGTCGATCCTGCGCAGGCTCGTGCAGGCCGGCACCCGCATCGTGCAGTTCGGGTACGCGGGTTCGGACGGCCAGGACGTCGCCGAGGTCGTGGATCGTGCGCAGGCAGAGGTGTACGAGGTCACCGAGCGTCGTACTTCCGAGGACTTCCTCCCCTTGGAGGAGCTGCTGCAGCCGACGATGGACGAGATCGACTCCATCGCCAGTCGCGGCGGTATCTCCCTCGGTGTGCCCACCGGATTCGCCGAGCTCGACGAAATTACGAACGGTCTTCACCCTGGTCAGATGATCATCGTCGCGGCGAGGCCTGGTGTGGGCAAATCGACCCTGAGTATGGATTTCATGCGGTCGTGCTCGATCAAGCACGGTATGCCCAGTGTCATTTTCTCGCTGGAGATGAGCCGCACCGAGATCGTGATGCGTCTGCTGTCGGCGGAGGCCAAGATCAAGCTCGGTGACATGCGTTCGGGAAAGATGACGGACGACGACTGGACCAAGCTTGCTCGACGGATGAGCGAGATCAGCGAGGCGCCGCTGTTCGTCGACGACTCCCCCAACCTGACGATGATGGAGATTCGCGCCAAAGCTCGGCGTCTGAAGCAGCGCAACGGTCTGAAGTTGATTGTCGTGGACTACCTTCAGCTGATGTCGTCGGGCAAGAAGGTCGAGTCGCGTCAGCAGGAAGTCTCGGACTTCTCCCGTCAGCTCAAACTTCTCGCCAAGGAACTCGAATGCCCGGTGGTTGCCGTGTGTCAGCTCAACCGTGGCCCTGAGCAGCGCACCGACAAGAAGCCGATGGTGTCCGACCTCCGTGAGTCCGGATCGCTCGAGCAGGACGCCGACATGGTGATCCTCCTGCACCGCCCCGACGCCATCGAACGCGACGACCCCCGTGGCGGCGAGGCCGACCTCATTCTGGGTAAGCACCGTAACGGCCCGACGGCGACCATCACAGTGGCTCACCAGCTGCACCTGTCGCGTTTCGTGGACATGGCGAGGGGCTGATCGCCGCGCTGGGTGTTCAGCTGGACGGGCCGTGGTGGCACACGAGCATCTGCGTGGCGCCCCGTTGGAACTCGTAGTCGACGTTCGCTGTGCGGCAGTGAATGTTTCGGTTGCGCAGTTCGTCGAGCAACTCGGCGAGCCGAGGATAGGGCTCCGACGACCCGACCGGGACGAGCGGAAAGATTCGCAGCTCGTGGGACGTGACTCGCATGAGTTCGACGATCGTGTCGAGGTGGAACGCGGCGTCGAGGGTGTCCGCGTAGCTGAACAGTAGGTGGGAGCTGAGCACCAGATCGAAGCTGGCATCGCTGAACGGCAACGATGGTAGCCGCCCGGGAACGTACCGGCCGGGGTGCCGTCGTATATCGGCCGAAAACTGTTGCGCAGCGGTGTGTCTGGCGATTCGGTGTTCGTCGGGTCCAGCGAAGAACGTCCACGCGTAGTGGTCGGCGTGCGCGAGTACGTATGCGTGCCCGCGATCAGTCTCGGACAGTGCAACGGACGCGAGTCCCTCCGGGTCGTCCGCGAAATACGCTACGTCGCAGGCTGTTACGTCGCTGCCGCGGTCGGTTGCCTCGCAGGTGAACCCGGAGGCGCCCGCAGGGCAGTCGAGGATGCGACGGGACAGATCGGAGTCGGTCAGGCCGAACATCGCACGATATTCGTCGAACGATCTTGCGGTCATCACTACGTCGAGGGTCATGGGGTGGTCCTCTCGGGATGGGGGCCACCTCGGGCGTCGACCACGAACGCGACGTACAGGTGAGAATCGTCGGCCGACATGAGGCGGCCGAAGGAGTGCACAGGTCAGGGCCGCGGGTTCAGGGCCGCCACCGAAGCTGTACGAACGTGGTCACCTGATCAGTGAAACACATCAGCCCGTGAAAAGGCCCGACACGGATTGCCCGATACCCGGCCGAATCGGCGGGATCCCGTCGAACAGGCGAAGTATCGGGCAATCCATGCCGCTGCCCAGCCCCTGACCTCTATGCATCGACGGTGGCACGCCCTGACACTCGGGATGCAATAGCGTCGGCGATGACGTTCACCTCGGCGGCAAGGGTTTCGCGACTCTTGGTTTCGGATTCGTGCAGGAAGGTCGAGGATCCGAGTGTTGCCCCGACGTATTCGACGATGCCGCGTTCGATCTGGATGGCGAATGCCTGATCGATGCCGTGGCGCCCGAAGCTGTCGGCGTCGTCGGCTGCAACGGCGACGAGGTGGATGGTGAGTCGACCCAGTTTCTTGACGAACCCGGTGTCGGGGCTGTCGTCGAAGGCCCATCCGTTGATGAACACACGGTCGATCCAGCCTTTCAGCTGAGCGGGCATGGACCACCAGTACATGGGAAAGACGAGGACGAGGTGGTCCGCGCGGTCGACGCGGGCCTGCTCGGACGCTATATCGGCGTCGAGGGTTCCGGTTCCGCGGAAGAGGTCCAGGTCGGCCCGGGTGAAGCGGGGGTCGAAGTTCTCGGCGGCGAGGTCTGCGAACTCCACCGTGTCGCCCGCGTCGACGAGTGCGTCGATGGTCGAGCGTGCGACGTGGTGGGTGAGGGAGTTCGGGTCGGAATGGGAGACTACGACGAGGCTGCTCACGGAGATCCTTTCGTTGGGCGAAGAACGCTATGTACCAAAGGTAGGTTACTATTGGTACATAGCGCAAGGAGGTGTGTGGATGGCTCGGACCAGGTTGTCGCGTGCCGAAAGGTACGACCAATTGATCGAGGTCTCGTGGGCGCTCGTCCGAGCAGAGGGCGCCGACGCTCTCACCCTCGGTCGGCTCGCGGAACGGGCGGGAGTTGCAAAACCCGTGGTGTACAGCCATTTTGCGTCCAGGGCGGTGCTGCTGGCCGCGCTCTTCCAGGAGTTCGACGACCGTCAGGCGGCCATGCTCGAGGAGTACCTCGACAACGCAGAAGCGACGCTCGACGGCCGTGCCGCGGCAATTGCCAACTCGTACGTCGGGTGCACGCTCGCGCAGGGCCGTGAACTCACCGGAGTACTCGCTGCGCTGGAAGGATCGCCGGAGCTCGAGCAGGTCAAACGCGCTGCAGACCAAGCTTATTCGCAGCGGTGCCGCGAAATCCTTGCCCCGTTCGTCCAATCGTCGACGGGGGTGTCCGTACCCTCGATCACCGCGATCTTCGGCGCGGCAGAGGCGCTGTCTCGTGCGGCCGCGACGGGTGACCTGTCCCCGGATCAGGCCAAGGGCGAATTGGCCGAGACCATCGTCGCCGTCGCCGGCAGGAGCGGGGCGTAGAGCGACGCGAACGTGAGGTGAGTGCACGTGAAGTGGAAGAAACGGCTCGACGCCGCCGAGTATCGATCGATGCGGCCGGGTCTGGACATCGATGCGCCGGGTGGGCCGACGGTGACCGTGATCGATCCGTCGTCGAACGTGCTGCGTTTCTGCGAAGTAGAGGACCCGGACGAGTACACCAACCGGTGAGACCGTTCACGGGTCGTAGCGTCGACGGCGCTGTTTGCGGGCAGGTACCTCCAGTGTCGGCATCGTTCGTAGCAGAAAACTCTCGAAGTGTGGTGTGGTGAAGACCGATTCGTTGTTCTTCGTGATGTGCAGCAGCCCTTTGTCCACCAACCCCGCCCGTGTTCGCGTGCACTGCGCGACGGTACGTTCGAGGGCTCGTGCGGTGTCGATCTCGGCGGGAGCATCCACGATTGCGCGCAGGTACGCGAGGTCCACGTCGTCGACGCGACCGAGGTTTCGACGGAAGAAGTTCTCGTCGACGAACTTCTCGTATTCGGGAACGGCGTTCTCGATGTCGGCCTCGGTGACGACGTCGGTGTTGCGAGCGTCCCAGACGACGTATCCGAGGGCGTGCAGCAGCGCCGGAAATTTCCCCGTGATCGTCGACGCGGCCAGGACCGCTCCGTCCGTCCATGACCCTCCACTGCGCAGCGTCGCGGCGGCATCGGCGTCGGCGAGAGCACCGAGAACCGGGAATTCGAACAGGCGGTCCGCGCGCGCTCGAACCTCGTCCACTGTCGGTCGGTTCGGCGGCTGCGCGCCCTCCGGTATCTCGTCGACGGGATCGGTGAGCCCTGCACCGACGACCGTGATGGGCAGTTCGCGCAGGTAGCAACGATGGAACGTGTCGATCAGCGCGGAGAGCTGTGCCGAGGTGAGCCGCTGTAGCTCGTCGATCACGAAGACGATGCCTGTGTCGTGGGCACGCGCGGCCTCTCCCAGCGCGAGGAGAGTTGCCGTCGTGTCCGCGGACAGCTGCCCGGTGTCGGCTGCCCCGGGCGTTGTCTCGGTCCATTCCGCGGTGAGGGGGCTGCTCGCTCCGAGCACCGAGGCGAACGAGCCGAGTACGCCGGACGCTCTTTTCGCCTCCGATCCCCAGTGCCCGCGGGCGGATACGGCCAGCAAGGCACTGCGGCATTCGAAGGCCAGTTGTCGTCGGAATCCGTCGTCGTCCCGTCGGACCGCATCGATGTCGACGATCGCCCAACGCCTCGACCGCGCGATCGAGACGTACTCGCGGAGCAGTACGGTCTTACCGGTGCCGCGCATGCCGGTGATCAGCTGCGACCGTGCGGTATGACCGCGTTCGAGGCCGTCGAGCAGAGAGATGAACGCCGACCGGTACTTCTCGCGTCCCGCCAGTTCCCTCGGCACCTCGCCCGACTCGGGTGTGTAGGGATTGTTCATAGGAAGAGTTATAGGGGCACTCGGCAGGTAAGTACATCGCTGCGAGAAACTCTGTGACATGCGAGAAAAGTGAGGTACCCCGGCCGCACGGATCGGTAATTGCACACTCCGGCACTTCGGTCTACTCTCGACGGTCTTCAACCCACGGATGGTGGCCGACCGCGCTGTCCCACTGCCGATCGCCGAACGATCGGAACCCGCCATCCCTCACCGCCCACCAGGTTGGGTCCGACGCGGTTTGTCGGACCTCACAGTGCCCTGACCGGAGGTCACGAACATTTTCACGACGGTAGACGCCCGAACCCACGAACCATCGGTCGATGCGAACCTCCCCGGAACACTGCAAGCGTGCTACTCGATCGAGTTGAACAAGTTTGCCTGGTGGGGCACGGGCAGCCCCTCTCAGGATGCCGTCGCGGCCGGACTACCTGCAGGAACGCCGGCGTCGTTGACCATCGCACTGCCCGACGCCGCCTCCCGATCGGTGCAGGCGCTGTCGGTCCCGGTTGCACTGGTGGACGCGCCGGACGCGCTCACTGCGCTCACCACGTGGCGACCGGGAGATCGCGCGAGTCGGTCGCTGCGGGTCTGGGCGCGCATAGCAGTGGCGGCTGCGGCTGGTGGGGACGTGGAGGGCCTCGTCTCGTCGCTGCCGATTGCCGGACACGCGGCGGTCGGACTCGACACGACGACGATCTGGTCTGCAGCGTCCACCGTCGACGCGGCGCTGCATCGGCGGGCGGGTGAGCCGACGCTTCTGCGGGCAGAACTTCGGCCGTATCAGCGGGCAGGCGTCGCCTGGATGAACGCAGTGGCAACGAGCGGCGGGGGAATTCTGGCCGACGAGATGGGCCTGGGAAAGACGGTGCAGGCGATCGCCGTCTTCACGCTGCGACGCGATGCGCCGCACCTGGTGGTGTGCCCGACGTCGTTGGTCGGCAACTGGGCTCGGGAGCTGACCAAGTTCGCGCCGGGCATCAAGGTTCACGTTCATCACGGGGCGTCGAGGACGCGGAGCCTCGAGCACGTCGGGCCGGGTTCCGTCGTGATCACCAGCTATCCGACGCTGCGAAGCGATGCGGACATGATCACGGAAGTAGACTGGGACACAGTAGTTCTCGACGAGGCGCAACAGATCAAGAACTCGGATTCGCAACAGGCGCGCGCGGCCAGGAGGCTGCAGGCGCACCTGCGCATCGCGATGACAGGTACTCCGGTGGAGAATCGACTCGACGAACTGTGGTCCCTGATGGCGTTCGCTTCACCCGACGTTCTGGGAGCACGTGCGCGCTTCCGGCGACGGTTCGTCGTCTCCATCGAGCAGAAGCGGTCCGACGCCGCGGCGGGTCGGCTTCGTGAGCTCGTGGGGCCGCATATTCTGCGACGGCGCAAGGTCGATGTCGCACCCGAACTCCCTGCCAAGGTGATGAATTCGGTGGTCTGCACGCTCACCCAGGAGCAGGAGCGACTGTATCGGCGTCACCTCGACAGCTCGTTGACCGAAGGATTCGGGACAGGGATCGGACGCAGGGGACGGATCCTGACGTTGCTCACTCGCCTCAAACAGATCTGTAATCATCCTGAGCTCGTCGACGGTACCGGTGCCGAAATCCAGGGCAGATCAGGCAAACTCGATCGGGTGACGGAGATGCTCTCGGAGATCGTCGACGACGGGCAGGCGGCGCTCGTGTTCACGCAGTATCGCGGGACCGGCGAGTTGTTGTCCCGGCATCTCGGTGACGAGGTCACCGGACATCCGGTGCCGTTCTTGCACGGCGGTCTGTCCACTGCGGCCCGCGAGACGATGGTCGACGAGTTTCAATCGGGCGACGGCCCACCGATTCTGATCCTGAGTCTGCGCGCGGCCGGGTTCGGCCTCAACCTCACTCGTGCGTCGCACGTGGTTCATTTCGATCGGTGGTGGAACCCGGCCGTGGAGAGCCAGGCGAGCGATCGCGCTCACCGAATCGGGCAGACGCAGACCGTCACGGTGCACACACTGCTCACCGAACGAACCCTCGAGCAGTCGATCGACGACATGCACGGACACAAGCGTGACCTTGCGGACATCGCGACCAGCGAAGCGACGCTCGACATCGGTGGCGATCTGGCGAAACTGTCGGACGGTCAGCTTCGCGAGCTGCTCGAGATCGGGGCGGGCCAATGAGTGACGATCTCGGGGTCACCGCGTGGGGGCGTGACTGGGTACGGCTGGCGCAGCCGACGTCCATCACCCGACCGAATCCAGCTCTTCCTCGGGCTCGATCACTGGTTCGGAACGACAAGGTCGGTGACGTCGTGATCTCGGCCGGGTCGATCAGAGCAACCGTGTTCGGGGCGCGTGACCAGCACGTCAGCCTGCATTGTCCCCTCTGGGCGGACGACGCTGCGGAGTCGGCCCGAGCAGCGCTGCGCGGTCTACCCGCCGGCGACGTGCCGGATTCCGTCCACGCCGAATGGTCGAAGGCAGGCATGCCCGTCGGTCCGAGTCGTGACGAGCTGACCGCCGACTGCGACTGCACGAAACGAACCAGTCCCTGTGTGCACGTGCTTGCGGTGTTCTTCGAGATTGCTCGACGCATGGACGAGCGCCCGGTATCGGCGGTCGAGTTGCGCGGGGTGAGTAGCTCGCCCGACGCCGACGCTGCTCGGCTGCCGATCGACGGCCTCGACCCGGCGACCTTCTACGGGTAGGACGGCGCATCTACTCCGGCCACGGGAGAACCGTCAGATGCGGCCAGATCGATGTCCACCGGGCGGCCTTCGACTCGTAGACGTGCCGCATCGGAAGCAGCGGGTTCGGCCTGATCACCCCGGCGAACACGTCGTCGAATCCGTGGGGTGCATACACCGTCGTCGTTCCGTCGTTCTCGCTGCGGGCCCCGAAACAGCAGGTGGTGGACACGAAGTGGTCGATCCCGTCCTCCGTGCTTCGGAACGGCTTCACCGGTGCGCCGAAGCGATCTTCGTACCAGAGATGAACGCGGGCTTGGTTGCGGACCTCGACGTCGACTCCCAGACTGGCGAACAGAGTTTCCGCATGTCGAATGACGCGATCCTCTGATTCGTACGACAGGTCCGTGCCGTCGTAGTAGAGAAAGTCGTAATCGCGTATGCCGGCTCGAGGATCGGAGCCGGCGACGTGGTTCCAGACGGTCTGGAACAGGCCACCTGCCGTCAGATACCAGTCGGTGAGCCCGAGTTCTGGTCCACGCTCGAGGATCTCGACGACCACCGGATTGGTTTCGATTGCCGTCAGAAAGTCGTCACGCCCCATTCGTCCGATCGTGCCACAGCACCCGAGGTCGGGGTCGAGTCGTTCCGAAGGTGTACGGAATGTACATCGCAACGACGATGTGTGACGGCGCCTGCGTTCGTAGGGTGGAGTGCACATCACCGCTTCGACGAAAGGAACGTTCGATGTTGCTGGAACTCAGCGCGCAGGACGACACGGCCACCACGGTTTTCGGCCTCGGTTTCGGGGTTCTGATTCTGATACTTGTCGTCGCGGCGTTCGCGTTGTTCGTCGCCGCCCTGGTCAGCATTCTGCAGTCGAAGAACTACACGACCGCGGGCAAAGCGATCTGGGTCCTGATCGTGCTGGCGTTCCCGTTTCTGGGGACGATCGTGTGGTTCGTCTGGGGTCGCGGTTCGAGTTTCACGACCGACCGTCCGCGGTAGGTCGCATGGACTGCGCCGACGTGGCGTGCGACGCTGGTCTCGTGCGTACGGGGCGGATCGCAGGGCGAGTCGTGTTGGTCGGCGCCGTGGCGGCAGGGTTGGCGACCGGCATCACTCCCCCCGTCGCGCAGGCTTGCACGTGTGCCTACGGCCTGTCTCAGGTGAGCGACCGTGTTCGACAGCACTCGTCTCCCGACGGCGCGGTCTTCGTCGGGGTGGCGACCGATGTCCGCGACGACGGCAGCACACTCACCTACGACGTTCGGGTCAGCGAGATCTACGACGGTGACGTGGAGGCCGACGCCGTGGTGTCGACGGCCGCGGAGTCGGCCGCGTGTGGCTCGACGCTGGCGGTCGGTGACGAGTACATCTTCTTCGCCCAACGCGGTGAGTCGTCGCGGGATCGTCTGCAGGTCAACAGCTGTTCGGCCACGGCGCCGACGACCGATCGTACGACGCTCGATGCTGCCGAGCGCTCCTACGGCACTCCCACCGTGCTGGAGGCCGATTCCCCTCCGATCGGGGCGACCCTGTGGCTCGGGGTCGCCGGCGTGGTCAGCGTGGCCGTTGCCTTCGGCGGGGTTCTTCTGCTGGGTAGGCGTCGACCCTGACCTTCGGTGAGGCGGGAGTGGAGCCTGCGGAATGACCTTCGGTGGGGCGGGAGTGGAGGATGAAGTGGAAGAGAGGGATGTGATGACGCGATTCGGTGTTGTGCTGAGGCCGGAACTGCCGCCGGAGACCATCGTCGACGCGGCGCGTGCGGCCGACGAGGCCGGGGTGGACGAGATCTGGCTGTGGGAGGACTGTTTCTTCTCCGGGGGAATTTCCATGGCCGCAACTGTTCTCGCGGTGACGCCGCGGTTGAACGTCGGGATCGGAGTTTTGCCCACCCCTCTGCGGAACGTCGCGGCCACGGCGATGGAGGTCGCTGCTCTGGCTCGGCTGTACCCGGGACGGACGCGGGTCGGGTTGGGTCACGGTGTGCAGGATTGGATGGGGCAGGTGGGGGCGCGAGTGCAGTCCCCGCTGACTCTTCTTCGCGAGCAGATGACGGCACTGACGAGTCTGTTGGCTGGTGAGACGGTCGACGTTCGGGGCCGTTACGTCTCGTTGGACAACGTCCGCTTGGATTGGCCGCCGGCGGAGCCTCCGCCACTTCTGGTCGGTGCGACGGGCCCGAAAACCCTTGCTGTGAGCGGCGAGACGAGCCGCGGGACGATACTGACCAGCTCCACCACACCTCGGCAGGTCCGCGACGCGATCGGCCACATCGGTGGTGGGCCGGGCCACGACATCGTCGTGTACGTGTCGGATCTGGTGGACGACCTCGACGAGTACACAGAGGCTGGTGCGACCACCCTGGTACTGGAACCAGGTCCGCAGACAACCGATCTGGCCGGCGTGTTCCAGCGCGCCGTCCACCTCGCGTCCGGTGGACCTCCCCGGTGACGAGTGTCGACGTGCAGAACGCAACAGTGCGGAACGTTCACCTCGACTTCGATCTGAGTATCGGCTTCGACGACGGTTCGGCGGTGGCGTTCAGTCAGCTCGACATCGGTGGCACACGGTTCGACGAGGACAACCAGTTCGAGGGGCTGCGTGCACTGACGTCCCTGCTCACGACTCGGTGCGCGATGTCCGAGTTGGCTGCGGACGGCACGCTGACGCTGCGGTTCGACGACGGAAGTGCCGTCACCGCAGCTCCCCGGGAGGAAGTCGAGTCCTGGGAGTACACCGCGCCGGACGGTGCGACGGTGCTGTGCCTTCCCGGAGGCATCATCGAGACGCTGGACGCGCCTGAAACGTCCGCCGCGCCTGCGTCACCGACCGGTTCACCGGCAATCGGCTCGACAGTCGTACGTATTTCCTCCGGTGAGCACGGTGGGATTCAATTCTCGGACGGCACGCTGCTGGCGACGAACGTGGATCTGGAGTCGGCCTATCTGGTTCTACGCGAAAGCGTCGTTCGGGTCGGGCGAGGCATCGAGCTGTCCTCGGGTCATGTTCTCTGACATCGGAGTTCTCGGGTAGGCCGGCTCCGAGTCCTCAGGGGCGAACGATGAGCTGATCCGCGTGTCGGGTGACGTGACGGTGGAAGCGCGCGACGGGAGCTGTCGGTCGGCGTCGGCCTGTCGCCAGCCCGACCGATCGAGTGCGGTCACCGGTCAAGGGGACGGTCGTCACGCCGGCGACGGCGACCTCCGGCTTCGGTAGAAGCGCGATCCCGAGCCCGGCTCGTACGAGTGCCTCGATGGTGTCGATCTCACTGATCTCGAAGGGAACCCGCGGGACGAATCCGGCTTCCGCGCACCACGTGTCGAGCAGTGTGCGCAGCTGGAACGACGGCGGGCTGGCCACGAAGGCTTCGTCGGCGAGGTCTTCGACCGCGAGTGCCCGACGAGACGCAAACGGGTGTGTGGCCGCTACGTGGACGAAGATCTGCTGGCTGCCCAGGACCGTCACGTCCAGGTCGTCGGGCGGAGGAATCATGACGGCGAGATCCAGTCGGCCGTCGCGAATCATGTCCGCGAGGGCTTCGCCGTGTGCTTGCACCAGTCGAACCCTGACGCGGGGAGCGAGTGCATGAAAGTCCGTCAGAAGGGCGGCCACCGAACGCGATCCGAGCGTCAGAGGGAATCCGAACCCGACGACTCCGCTGTCCGGATCGGCGTCGGACCGCACCGCGGCGACAGCGTCGTCGAGTTCCCGCATCACATGGTGGGTGCGGTCGAACAACTCCCGGCCCGACGCGGTCAGACCGACCCCGCGACCCACCGGTTGGATCAGCGCCAACCCGAGGATGCGCTCGAGGCTGTGCACCCGCCTGCTGACCGAGGATTGGGGCACGTCGAGCCGGGCGGCCGCGCGGGTGACGTGGCCTTCCGCGGCGACGGCGTCGAAGGCGGCGAGCAGAGGCGCTACGGACTCCGGGCGGTCGAACGAGTAGTCATCCATTTCCGGATGATAATTGCTCGAACATCTCATTGGACGGAACGGTCTCGTCGCCGCCAGCATTGACGGCATGACTTCACATGCGGAAATCCTGGACGTCGCGCTCGTCGGCGGCGGCGTCATGTCCACGACCCTCGGAACGCTGATCCAGAAGGTGCTGCCGGACAGGTCGATCGCGTTGTTCGAGCGACTCGACCGGCTGGCCGGCGAGAGCTCGGGTCCGTGGAACAACGCGGGTACCGGTCACGCAGGTCTGTGCGAACTCAACTACATGCCCGACGCCGACGACTCGTCCCGGACCGAGCAAATCGCACGGCAGTTCGCGGTGTCGAGGGCATTCTGGGACTCGCTGACGCGGAGCGGTGACCTCGATCCGTCGTTCCTGAACGCAGTGCCTCACATGGACGTGGTGTTCGGCGATGCCGATGTGGACTACCTGCGACGCAGATGGGAGACGCTGAAGTCGAACCCCCTGTTCCAGGGTATGGAGTATTCCGAGGATCGTGATCGAATTCGCGGCTGGGCGCCGTTGCTCGTCGACGGTCGCGCGCCGGGCGAGCGGATCGCGGCGACGTGGGACGCCGGTGGTACCGACATCGATTTCGGCGCACTCACCGAATCGCTCGGCCGGACGATGGAGGCGAGCGGGTGCTTGATCCGCACCGGCCACGAGGTGACGCGTCTGCGCCGCACGTCGGACGGTCTGTGGCATCTATCGGGTCGAGTCCGATCGACCGGGCGGGTGTTCGAGGTTCGCGCGCGGTTCGTGTTCGTCGGAGCCGGCGGGTACGCACTGCGTCTGTTGCAGAAGGCTCGTGTTCCCGAAATCCGCGGGTACGGGGTATTTCCCTTCGGCGCCGAGTTCTTGTACACCGATGCCCCGGAGGTCGTCGCGCGGCACGGCGTGAAGGTCTACGGCAGACCGTCGCTCGGTGCGCCTCCGATGTCGTTGCCGCACTTGGACAGAAGGCATGTCGACGGCACGACGTCGCTCATGTTCGGGCCGTACGCGACCTTCAGCACCCGCCTGCTGAAACACGGTCGCCTCCGCGATCTCTTCGGTACCGTCCGTCTTCGAAACCTGCCCGTTCTGTTGTCGGTCGGTATCGGCAACCTCCCCCTCGTCCGTTATCTCGTCGGGCAGGTTCTGGCGTCGTCGAAGCGCAAGTTCGCCGAACTCGAAACGTTCTACCCCGCTGCCGACCCCGCGCAGTGGCGTCTGATTCAGGCCGGTCAACGAGCTCAGCTGATCAAGCCGCGCAGCAGATTTCGCGGTGATCTGATGTTCGGCACGGAGATCGTCACCGGCAGGGACGGATCGATCGCGGGCCTGCTCGGTGCCTCGCCCGGTGCATCGGTCGCGCCTTCAGCGATGATCGAGGTGTTGACGAGATGTTTCGCCGACGATCGTTCCGAGTGGCAGCCACGGCTCGACGCATTGCTGGCTGCTGCCGGCTCACGCCATGGCGCACTTCAGGAACAATCCGACAGGTATGGTTTTCGGTGACGAGTGTCGTTGTCGGTCGGGGATGAGGTGGTGGAAGCGGTGAAGAATGTTGTCGCGCCTGGGCTGGTGCTGGTCGCTGTGGCTGCGATCGGTGGGTGCGCCGCGCCGCAGCCGGGCGACCCCAGTTGCAGCGACGCGGTGGCGTCGGATCTGCGTGTGACGGGAGAGGCCGCTCCCGAGTGGTCCGACGAGTGGCTGTCGCAGGCGGGTGGGGCGCTCGGCGGGGGCTGGGTGGACCCGGAGGGTGACGTCTTCGCGCGGGTCTACTCCTGTGTCGGGTTGGACACCATCGCATTTCGGGAGATCACCGGTACGGGAAAGAAGGCGGAGCAGCGAGATGTTCGGGTGGGCGTCGCCGACTACCTGTATCGCGCCGGTGATGTGAGCACCCCCGACGGTCGGTACTCGGTCGACATCGCGGTGTCGAGGTCGGAGCCGGGCCCGGTTCGGTTCGGTGTTGCGTTCTCGCCGCTTCAGACAGAGCGGACGTACATCGACGTCTACTCCGGGGCCTTCGTCGTGCAGCAGATGCGCGAGTCCGGCATCCTGTGACCCCGATCGTCAGAGTGGCACCGGAGACGGCGCCGTATCGGCAAGTGCGGCAATGAGATCCCTCTGAATGTCCGTCGGGGGTATGGACGAGTCGACCACCGCGGAGACGGGAAGTTTCAGTCTGCGCTGCGCTTCGGTGCGGAACACCAGCCCGGTCTTCGGAGTGCTCTCGGCCGTGCTCGCGTAGATGATGGACCAGCATTCGGGGTGGTTGAGCAACTCCGCGCTTGCCGTGTGGTCCATGGCGACGGGTGGGCCGAAGGCCAGGCGTCGACCACTTCTTTTCATGGCTCCTTCGATCACCCGATGCAACAGGATCTGCTCGCTGCGCTTGGGGAGGAGCAGTGGGTACTGAGCGAGCTGCTCGAGTCGCGGATCCGGCCCGGATGCCAGTGGGTGACTGTCGGCGAGTACGACGACGAGGTTCTCCTTCCACAGCTCGGTGACCTCGAGACCGGAGCGCTCGACGTTGCCTCGGATCAAGGCCACCTGGCAGTCGCCCGACGTGACGGCTTCGATCTGTTCGGCGAATCGTTTCAGGACGAAGTCGATCTCGGCTTCCGGATGCCGCTCGCGTACTTGGACGATCGCGGCGATTGCGTTGGCTGCGAACGTCATGTTGCCGGTCAGGCGCAGCTGATTCCGGCGCCTGGCCGTCAACGCGAGCGCGGACTGCTCGAGCTCGACCATGTGCCGTGCGATGGACATCAATTGTGTTCCGACAACGGTCAATCGGACCGAGCGCGACGACCGTTCGAACAGTGACTCGCCCATCTCGCGTTCCAGTTTGCCGATCTGGAGGCTGATCGCCGACTGCGAGACATAGCACCGCTCGGCGGCGCGCGAGAAGCTCAGCTCCTCGCCCACGGCGAGGAAGTACTTCAGTTGCCGAAGTTCCACAGCGCTCCATTCATGAGTTTTACTCATCGATACTATTCCAAATTTCCCGTTGATAGACCACTGGCCGGGGCGTTTCATGGAGTGTGGTTGCTCGATTGGAAAGGAAAACCAGTGGATACGTACGAGGTCGTCATCGTGGGATCGGGATTCGGAGCGTTGGCTGCGGCCAAGTCTCTGGGCAAGGCCGGCGTGAAGTTCTCGCTCGTCTCCAGCACGACGGAGCACCTGTTCCAACCGCTTCTCTACCAGGCAGCGACCGGCATGCTGTCGACCGGCGAGATCGCTCCACCCGTCCGGCGCATCCTCGCCCGTTACGAATCGGCCGATGTCCGGCTCGGCAAGGTCGTCGACGTCGACCCCGAGTTGCACCAGGTCACCTACATCGGCGCGGGCGGTAGCCACACCATCGGGTACGGCCGATTGATCGTCGCGACGGGCGCGACGCAGGCGTACTTCGGACGCGACGAGTTCAAGGACCGCACGTTCGCTCTCAAGACCGTCGACGACGCCGTCGCTCTGCGTGAGCAGATCCTGCGCTGCTACGAGACTGCGCACCACACCTCCGACCAGGAGGCGAGAAAGGAGCTGCTCAGTTTCGTCGTGGTCGGTGCCGGTGCCACCGGTGTGGAATTGGCCGGGCAGATCAGGGATCTCGCTCAGCGGTACTTCGCCGGATCCTTCCCGGACATCCATCCGGACGACGTGACGGTGACACTCGTCGACGGCGTCAAGGACGTGCTGCCTGCGTTCGGCGGCAAGCTCAGTACCTACGCCCGCGCCAAGTTGGAGAAGTCGGGCGTCGAGGTGGTCACCGGGGCCATGGTCACCGACATCGTCGACGACACGGTCACGGTTCAGGATGTGGACTCGAAAACGTCGCGGACCATCGCCGCCAAGACCGTCATCTGGTCGGCCGGCGTGCAGGCCAGCGATCTGGCGGCCACGCTCGCCGAACGCACCGGCTGCGAGACCGACCGTGCCGGCAGGCTTCTCGTCCACGACGACCTGACCGTCGGTACGGCGAAGGACATCTACGCCATCGGCGACGTGACCTCGTTGAACGGTCTGCCCGGTCAGTCGCCCGTGGCAATGCAGCAGGGCCGCCACGTTGCCAAGGTCATCACCGGAAAGGCGGACGCCGGAACCCCGTTCGCGTACACCGACAAGGGAAGCATGTCGATCGTCGGCCGGTTCAGCGCAGTGGTGCGGTTGTTCGGGAAGGTCGACATGTCGGGTCCCATCGCGTGGGTCATGTGGTTGGCGGTGCACCTGATGTACATGGTGGGCTTCCGCAACCGCTACGTGGCCGTGGTGTCGTGGATGAGCTCGTACATCGGAGACAAGCGCCCGCATTTTCAGTACACGGACAGATCCGCCGTACTCACGCAGGCGAAACAGCACGAGGACCGCGAAGCAGCCTAGGAGCAAGGCCGATTGTTTTCACTGCACTGCGTAGAGGGTGTTGCCGTCGATGTCGTCGAACTCGAACATCGGCGGCAGCCCCTCCCAGAGCAGAAGCTCGTTCACCTTCGCCCCGTGCCCGACGAGGTGGGCGTGCAGGGCTCTGGCGTCCGCTGTCACCAACCGCACGCCGGTATCGCGGCCCGCGGAGAATCCCGGGTACTCCGTCAGTAGCGCGATCTCGATACCGGGAGCGCTCATCTGCACCCAACGCGATCCGAGTTCCTCTATCACGCGGTCCGCGGACTTCGTCAAACCCAGTGCAACGGAGTAGAACTCGATTGCACGGTCTTGGTCGGCGACGGGTATCGCCACCATTCTCACTCCGGTGACATGTGCCTCGGTCATGGTTACCTCCAAGGTCTATGTTTGTCCTTGCGCAGAGGTGGACTCGACGGCGCGATGGAAATCATCGCGGTGCACGAAAGGACTGTGAATCCGCCTCGGTTTCACAGCCGACGTAACTGTTTGTCCAGATAGGCACGGGTGGGAGGGTCTGCGGTGAGGGAGATGGCTTTCTCGTAGGCGGATCGGGCGGAGTCGACGTTACCCAGCTGAGCCTGCAGGTGAGCGCGCGCCGCCCATGCGGGCTGGAATCGCTCGGTTCCGTTCGTTCGATCGAGCAGACGGAGTGCAGCGAGGGCGCCGTCGGTTTCTGCGGTGACGACGGCGAGCGCAACGGCGCTGCCGACTGTCGGTGCCGATGTCTGTAGTGCGGAATACAATTCGCGCAACGCGGTCCAGTCTGTTCGGCCGGTCTTTCGGCGACCACAGTGCACGGCAGAGGCAGCTGCTTCCAGTTGGAAACGCCCGAGTGCACTGGAGCCTGCGGCCACCAGGCGGTGTGCCGCGACGAGATGCTGCTCCCCGCGATGCAACAGGTCTGCGTCCCACAGGTGAAAGTCCTGCTCGGCCAACGGAACCAGTACCCCGTCTCGGCAGCGTGCCGGCATCCGAGCGGCGGACAGTCCGATCGATGCGGCAAGCCCGTGCGCCTCCGCGTCCTCCGGCAACACTGCACACAGTGTCTCGGCGAGGTGCATCGCCTCACCGATCATGTTTTCTCGCACTTCGGATCCCGAGGAGTTCCAGTCGATCGCGAACGCGCCGTACACGGCTTCACGAATCGCGTCGACCCGTGCCGGCAGGGCACTCCGATCGGGTAGTTCGAACGGGATGTGCGCATCCCGGATGCGCTTCTTCGCTCGGCCCAGGCGTGCCGCCATCGTCGAGGCGGGTAGCGCGAACGCCTGCGCGATGTCCTTGGCCGTGAACCCCAGCACGACGTCGAGCATCAGCGGTGTCCTGACCGCACGGTCGACGTCGGGGTGGGCACACACGGCCATCAGCTCGAGCCGCTTGTCCGGCAGCGCATCGACATCGATGTCGTCGAGACGCGATTCGGCGTGGACCACGGGATCGAGCGCTACCGAGGTTCGATGTGCCGCCGATTTCCAGACGTCCCGACGCTTGTTTCTGGCGGCGGTGAGGAGCCAGGCGTCGGGATCGGTGGGCACGCCGTCGCGTGGCCAGGTGGTCAGCGCCCGTTCCAGGGCGTCGGCGAGGGCATCTTCGGCGGCGACGATGTTGCCGTCCGCGGATGCGAGGAGGGCAAGGAGCCGGCCGTACGACGTGCGCACAGCATGTTCGGCCGACTCCTGCACTGCACTCATCGGTCGGCCTCTCAGGTCCACGCGCCGTCGACGAACGAGGTGGCGGCCGCTCGAACTTCCAGCACTCCGTACTGCGCGCCGGGGCACCGTTCGGCCCACATGAGCGCGGCGTCCTCGTCGGGTACCTCGATCACGAAGACACCGCCGACGCCTTCCTTCGTATCCGCGAAGGGGCCGTCCTGAACCTGCAGTTCGCCGGTGCGCAGAGACAGCGTTCTGGCGGACGAGCTGGACGTCAGAACCTCCGCGGCGATGAGCACACCGGCGGACTCGAGTGCGCGGCCGTACGCTCCGAACGCCTCCTGCATCTGGGCGATCGTCTCCTGGTCGAGGACGCCCTCCTCGGGCTCGGCATTGTTGAGGATCAGGGTGTAGCGCATGTGTCTCTCCTAGCGTCGATGTCCATTTTGTACCGGATCTTCGTGGTTGTACGTAGACATGACGATCGAGGGTTCTCGAAATCGACACGTAACGAGAATCCGTACGCCGGCCTACTCGACCTCCAGATTCCCGGCGAAGGCCTGGATGTCTGCGACGACGAGTTCGGGCACTTCGAGGGCGGCGAAGTGTCCACCGCGAGGGTGGACCGTGTAGCGGACGACGTCGAAGAAGCGCTCCACGAATTCGCGCGGTGGCCGGCCGATGTCTCTGGGGAACACGGCGATTGCCGTCGGAACGTGGATGACCGGGTCCCAGTCTCCCGTATCTGCCCAGTCTTCGGTATCTGCCCGGTCCTGATCGCCGCTCTCCTCGTCCCAGGCTGCGCCTTCGCTGTACAGGCGCGTCGAGGAGTGGATGGAGTTGCGCACCCAGTAGGTCATGACGTTGGTGATCAGGTCCTCGTCGCTCGGTAGGGAGTCCGAGAGGCGACCGAAGTGGTCGACGATCCAGGCGGCGAGGCCGACCGGCGAGTCGCTGAGACCGTAGGCGAGTGTCAAGGGCCTCGACGACTGGATGGAGACGTAGGCGGCGTCGTTCTCGCTCCACGAGTCGAGCGCGTCCAGGAAGGCCTTCTCGTCGTCGGTGACGGACACTCGGTCGACCATGAATAAATTGGGAAACGGAATGTCCGTGAGGTGCAATCCGAGAATGCGGTCCGGGTTCGCGCGCACCACTTCCTGGCCGACGACGCTGCCCCAGTCGCCGCCGTGGACGAAGTACCGGTCGTACCCGAGGGTCTCCATCAGCGCGACGAGCGGTGCGGCCGTGGTCTCCGGACCCGCGTCGCCGTCGGGCAGCTGTTCGGAGAACCCGAATCCGGGCAGGGACGGCACCACCACGTGGAACGCCGGGGCGTCGGCGTTCACGGGGTTGCGCAACGCGTCGATGATTCCTACGTATTTGGCGAACGAGTCTCCCCACCCGTGGAGCAGCAGTATCGGTCGGGCGTCCGGACGATCGGATCGGGCATGGATGAAATGCAGGGTGCCGTCGGCGAGATGGTGTGGGAACTCGTTCAGTCGCGCTTCGACGCGGCGCCAGTCGTAATCCTGTGCCCAGTAGGAGGTGAGGCGGTGCATCGTGTCGAGGTCGGTCCCCGTTCCCCATCCGGTTGCGTGGCCGTTCGGGAAGCGGGTGCGCGTCAGGCGGGCGGTGAGGTCGTCCAGGTCCGTTTGCGGTACGTCGATGGTGAAGTCGCTGATGTCCATGCGGCTCAAGCTAGAGCGGATTGCGGACATCTTCGGTCCGTGATTCTGAAACTCGTGCGCATTGTTGAAATGTGAATATGTCCAGTTCTGCTGGGGACTCGTCACAACTGCAGGGCCGAAGGGGTGAGTACAAGTCCTCGAATCCAACTCTGGATCCGCGTTTCGGCACCCAAACATTCTCTCGGTCCGTTTGTTGCTCTATCGTGACCTTCTACGACAACAGCGGAGGCCCCGGCCGCCCCGAACGTTTCGGAAGGTGAGAAGCGTATGGCAACCACGATGGTGTCCTCCGATTCGGCAGAGGGACTGAGCCTGGGAGGACGTCCGGCATCCCACCAACTTCGAGTCGCGCGGGATTCGACGCAGAAGATCATCGACCACGTGCTCGACACCACCCAGTGTCGTGAGCTGACCGGGAGGTCCGGCCGGACTGTCGTCGCCGAGGTGACCGCAGAATGCGTCGCGCTGGCGGCAGACGTTCTGGATAGCGGCGTACAACCGTCGACCGAGGCGCTCGGCCGTCTGCGCCGCTCCGCGGGCAAGTGGGCTCGACTCGGCGTTCCACTGGCCGCCATCCAGCACGCGTTCCACGAAGGGTTCTCGCGATGCCTTCGCATGATCGCCGGGCGCGCGGTGGACGGTGAGCACGGCGCGCTCGTCGACGGCGCCGTGCTGATGTTCGGTCTGCTCGACGTGGTGTCCGAGGCGGTCTCCTCGGGATATCTCGACGAATACAAGGCCGTGGCCGCGCAGGGTCAGGACCAGACGCAGGCACTGGTCACCGCCCTGCTCACCGGAGACCGGAGTGCCCCGTCCATCGCCGAGAGGTACGGCACCGAGCTCGCCGAGCGATACGAAGTCGTCGCGGTGCACTTTCCTCCGCACGCCGACGAGGTGGGCGCCCCTGTCGCGCGAGAGGCAGCGGCGACGCGCAAACTGCAACGGATACGGTCCGCGCTCGCCGACTTCCACGCTGCCGAGCCCCCGCTGGCGATCCTCAGTGCAACCGGCGGAACGATCCTCGTGCCGGATCCGGTGGCCGGTGTCGTCGAATCCCTGATCACCCGGTTGACGGAGGCGGGCGAAGTCCCCGTGTCCGCCTCGGCGGCGGTATCGGTGGCGTCGCGCATCGCAGCTGCCGCCGAGAACGCCTACGAGTTGCTCAGGCTGGTGCAGCGCTTGGACTATCGACCCGGCGTGTATCGAATCGCCGACTTGGCGTTGGAGTTCCAGATCGCGCGGCCGGGTGTCGGCCGTCGCCACCTCGAGAGGATGCTGGATCCACTGCGGCGCGTACCGGATCTGCTGCCGACCCTTCAGGTGTTCGTCTCCACCGAGGCCAACCGTAAAAAAGCAGCGAAACAGCTTGTGGTGCATCCGAACACCGTCGACTACCGGTTGAAGAGAATTCAGCAGATCACCGGCATCGATCCGATGAAGTCGTCCGGACTCCGATCGCTCCATGCTGCCTTGATCGCGGACTCGCTCGACCCGAAGAGATCGGTGTGATGGCGCCGGTCACGTCTCTGTCCGCTCGCGCCGCACTCGTCGCGATCGACGACATGGTTCCGTGCTTCCAGCCGGTGGTCGCGTTGCGGACCGGTGATGTCGTCGGAGTCGAAGCGCTCGCTCGGTGGCCGACGGTCGTCGGGGTCGATCCAGCCGAGGTGTTCGCTCTCGCGCGCACGCGTGGTGTGGTGTCGGACATCGACTTCGCCTGCCGTGCCGCGGCGTTGAAGGAAGCACGCTCGGCGGATCTGCGGCGCGGACTGGCGTTGTACCTGAACTACGAGCCGTCGGGAATCACGGACATCGAACGCACCGAGGCGCACCTCGACGCCCTGGAAGGCGACGGCAGGGTGGTTCTCGAGATCACCGAACGCGGTCTCGTCGGAGACGCGGACAGGCTCCGCTCGATGGTGACGTCGGCCCGACGGCGGGGATTCTCCATCGCTCTCGACGACGTCGGTGCCAACCGCGGCACTCTCGAAGCGCTGCCGATCGTAGAGCCGGACATCGTGAAGCTCGATGCGTCGGTGCTGCGCCGGCCCCGTGCGTTCGGAAGCATGCGCGCATTGTCGGCAGTCCGACGGTACGTCGCGTCCACCGGTGCAGTGATCCTTGCGGAGGGCATCGAATCCGAGCGGGATCGGGTGCGGGCGCTCGGCCTCGGCGCGACGCTAGGGCAGGGCTGGTTGTTCGGCGCCGCTGCTGCGGGCGCCGATCTTCGGGCTCGATTCGGCTGACGCGCGGAAGACGACATGCAGCCATCGTGCGTCGAATCGCCGTAACACCGTTCGACGGGCCAGCGCGACGAGTACTGCTGTGCCGGTGACGGCCATCCACGTGGGCATCGGGTAGAGCGCCAGGCGTTCCCCCAGGCCGAATCCGAATGTCTGCGCCAGCATCAGGACCGCACCGACGACACCGACGAGCGCGCAGACCGCGGACCAGAGTGCGACCACTCGTCGCTCACGCCAGAAGTGCCAGGCGATCAACGCCAGAACCACGTGCCGAGCGATGAAGCCGGGCAGCACGGCGGCCCAGTGCAGGACGGTTCCGTCGTCGGCGGGGAAGAGTCCGGTCGCCGCGGTGCTGACCGCGATGATCACGGCCAGTGACAGGATCGCCTTCTTCACTCGCCCACTTCTGATGTGGCGGTGCAGGAACAGTGCTCCGACGAGTGTCAGGACTCCCAGGGCAACGAACGCGGCGTTCATGACGTCGTGCAGGGGTGAGCAGGAACCGACCTGGCACGTCGTCACCCCGAGTGAGCTGATCGAGTTGTCCTCGAAGCTGTACGGGGTACTCCACGCTGCTGCGGTGAACACTTCCGCGAGCAAGTAGGCGAAGCACAGGACCCACGCGATTCCTGCGGCAGCGTGATGGGCGTCGTGTGTGGATGTCGGTGAGGCGATAGGTAACTCTCTTCGTGGCGAGCCGGCGTTCGGCGAACGCTGTACGGACGATGGCGTGACTGTACGTGCCCAACCTGAGAGTGCAGCCCGAACGACGGCTCTTCTCGTCGACGCCCACCTGCCCAGAGCACCTGATCGATTCTCAGGATGCCCTCGTCCTCGACTACCTGGCCCGACCCGGCTGAATCAGCACCTGGGTGTCCACCTCGAGGCCGGACATGGCGCCGGCACAGGTTTCGCGGAGGGCCACCGCCGACGCGAGGAGGTCCGCGGACGGTGTGCCCGCATCGCTCGCGCGGGCAGAGATTCGAAGCAGGCGGCCCGTGCCGGTGTCCACCACTCGACCACTGGCTGCATCAACCCCGGGTGACGACGCCAATGCGGCGGCCGCGTTCTGCGCGGCGGAGGTCAGGTCCACCCTGGCGTCGTCGCTGCCGATCAGGGAGGCGGCACGCCGGGGCCGGTGTGCCCACAGCCAGTACAGCCCGGCGACGGATACGACGACGGTGGCGCCGGTGAGCGCCCACGGCCACCACGACGTGCCTGCCCACCCGGCGGGGTTCCACGACTCGACCGTCCGCCTGGCGTCGTGCGCGAACTGCGGCAGCCGGTCGCGTTCCCATGCGGCAGCCGCCAATCCGGCTGCGCCGAGAACGAGGCCGACCAGCGCGGTGACCAGACGATCGACAGTGGCGGTGCCGACACCGATCGACGAACTTCGGACCCGCGCCGAGCCCTTGGCGATCCAGACGCCATCGGAACCCGACGGTCGGTGAGTTCGGCTGCGCGGCAATACGGCACAGACGAGCAGGACCAGCCCGATCACCGCGGCGACGATGCCGATCGGAAGCATCGCACCGAGCACGGTGACACCGAGTAGCCAGTCGATCGCAGGCGCGATCCAGGGTGCACCGTCGACGAGACCGAACTCGATCGACGCGTCGCGACCCAGAACGACGCCGACGACACAGAGGGCCAGCGCGAGAACCACGGCGACTGCACTCGCGCGAGGCGCCGCCTTCGGCGATACCTGTGTGGTCATTCGACTCGCCTTCCTGAACTCGTGACTTTCTCCGGCGCAACGTAACGCATCACGACATCCACGGTGTCGACCTCCAGCCCGCTCGATTGTCGAAGGTCGTCCGCCACGCTGGTTCGCACTCTCGCAGCGACGTCGGCGATGGGCGTCGGCCATCGCGTGGCGGCTTCGACCGTCGCCCGGACTTTTCCGTCTCGGACAGTTGCCTCCACGCGCGGAAGGGCTTTCGACGTGAGGCCACCGGGGACGGGTTCCACGCCGTCCACCCGGCTCGCCGTGATCTCGGCGATGCGGGTGACGGCTCGAACTCGTACCTCGAGGTGGCCTCGTTCGTCAGCGGTCATGGCGGCGGCCACGCGAGAACGCGTCGCGGCTCTGGAACATCGACACGTCCAGTTCGCCGTCGATGTAGCGGCCGACGGCGAAACCGACGACGGCGAGGATCACGGCGAAGAGAAACCCGGTGAATCCGCCGGCAGCGGCCGCAATGGCCAACAGAAGTCCTACGAACAAACCGATGGTGGACGTCGTCATGATGATGCTCCTGCTAGATGTGAGGGCTAGATGTCGAAGTAACGTTTGGACCGCAGCCGCCCTGCGGGCCCGAAGATCCTGCGGTAGAAGTGCTTCCACGTGCGCCGACGAATCGTGGTGGGCGCGCGCGAGAACCTTCGGTCGACGGCGGCGAGTTCGGCTGCGTACACAGCCGGGTCGCCGCCGACGTCCGGATGGTGCTTCCTGGCCACCGCGCGGCGGGCGGCGGTGTGTTCGGTCGAACGGCTCATGCGTGAGTGGACCGCATCATCAGCGGATTACGTCCTCGACGGTGACGTGAACCGGGCCGTCGGCCACGGTAGCGACGGCCGTTCGGATCGCGTCGGCAGTGGCCGGAATCGGGCTGCCCGCGCGCAGTATCACGTGCACGTCGACGCTGCCGTCCTCACGGATCCGAACGCCGGAGACGCGCCTGCCCGGCAGGTATGTCGCGGCTTCACCGAACATACCGCCGTGCAGACCCGCGACGCCCGCCGTCGCCGTCACCACGTCGGCGATGACTTCCGAGACGTCGGGTGCGCTCATATCGGGTCCTGATGTCACTGAACTCGCGTCCCGGACACTTCCTGCCCGGACTCGTCGTCACCCTCGTCGAGGAAGACGTCGTGCACGACGATGTTGACCTCGGTGACCTCGAGGCCCGTCATCCGCTCCACGGCGGTGATGACGTTGCGACGGATGCCCGACGCCAGGTCTGCGATCGACACTCCGTACTCGGCGACGATGTCGATGTCGACGGCGGCCTGACGCTCGCCGACCTCGACCGACACACCCTGCGACTGGTTGACGCGTGCACCGGGGATGCGCTCGCGCAGCGCTCCGATGGCGCGGGAGGTGCCGCCGCCGACGTCGTGGACGCCCTGGACCTCGCGGGTGGCGATGCCGGCGATCTTCGACACGACGGTGTCGGCGATGGTGGTGCGTCCGGTGGTGCTGACCAGTGCGGACGTGGTGGTCGCGCTCTTGGCAGCCGTTCCGGATGCGGCGTCTGTCGATTTGTCCAGCGTCTGGGTGCTCATGTTCTGTCCTCTCGCGAATCGATTGTGACGTCAAGTAGGTCGTAGCGAAGTCGAGAAAGCGCACGTCCGAAAATAGTGATGTGCATCACAATCATGGTTCGCTGGTACAACGGTGTCGAATGCATCTCGTCCAGGTGGACACACGTGGCACGAGCACTTCGAGGACGGGGGCACCGTTGGCGGACACGGTTCGATGACCGACGATCCACCCGGCCGTGTCATGTCCGACGGCGGGCCGCTGTCCGATCACGTGCTCGTCAGCAATGCAGCACTCGGCGACACCGACGCCTTCGAGCTGATCGTCGCCAGGTACGGCCCGGAGATGTTCCGCTACGCCCGCAACATGCTCTCCGATCACGGTGCAGCCGAGGAAGTCGTCCAGGACGCCTTCGTCGCGGCATGGAAGGGATTGGATACGTTCAGGGGCGACTCCAAGCTGCGGACCTGGTTGTTCTCGATGGTCTCGCACAAGGTCGTCGATCACCGGCGCAAGCGTGCGGTCGCACCTGCCGAGGACTGGGTGTTCGAGCGCCGAAGCACGGATGCACGCGCGGATCCCGAGGTCAGCGTCACGAACGACGACTTCATGGCGGATCTGGGGCGTGCGTTGGCCGAACTGCCCTACCGCCAGCGAGCGTGTTGGCTGTTGCGAGAAGTGGAGGGGATGACACATCCGGAGATCGGGCAGATCATGACACTGTCGGCAAGCGCGGTACGCGGTCACCTGGTTCGCGCCCGAGCAACATTGAGTGAAAGGTTGGCGGCATGGCAGTGATGCAGCTATGACGTCGGAACCGGACGACTGGGTGTTGCAGCGCGCGGCGCGGGAGCTGCGGGAGGCGCCGGACGAGCCGCGCTGGTTCGACATCAGCAACTCCATCATCTCCAAGGTCCGTGCGACGACCCGTCGGACATGGCCGGTGGATGCGCGGTTCCCCACGGCGCCGGAAGGCCGTGGATCCGACACTCTGCGCGTCAGCGATCACGTCGTGCGCACGGCAGTGCTTCGGGCACTGTCCGGAGTTCACGGGTGTCAGCCGACCGAGATCGCCGTGCACACGGACGAGCACAAGTGCACCGGGGTTTCGCTCTCGGTGGTCGGTGCGTACGACAGCGACCTTCAAGCTGTCGGAAACGATCTGGCGCGCATCGCCATGTCGATCGTGGCCGAGATCCTCGGTGTGTCGCTGACGCGCGACGACGTCGACGTGCACGTCGACGACATCGAGATACGGCCGTGAACGTTCGGCTCACGGTTCGACGAGCAGTAGTGAGTTGGACTGCTGCAGTGGTGGTTCCGTGTGCCGCGGCGGGACTCATCGACGTGCTGGGAACCGATTTCGACTCGAGTGGAATCAGCGCGCTGTTCTTCGTCGTCGTCCTGTGCGTGTCCCTTCTCGGGGGCGTCGTACCCGCAGCGCTGTCGGCCCTGATCTCCGGGTTCCTGCTCAACTACTTCTTCACCGAACCCCGCTACAGCCTCACGATCGCCGAGCCCGAGAACTTTCTCGTCACCGTGGTGCTGCTGGTCGTCGCAGTGGCGGTGGCCGTCCTGGTCGATCTCGCTGCCCGCCGCGCCCAGCAGGCCAGTCGCGCAACAGCTCTGGCCGAGGCCGACGCATTGCGCCGCGCGCTCCTCTCCGCCGTCAGTCACGATCTGCGCACCCCGCTCGCCGCTGTCAAAGCCGCGTCGTCGTCGCTCCGCAGCACCGACGTGGAGTTCTCCGCCGAGGACACCGCCGAACTGATCGCCACCATCGACGAGTCGGCGGATCAGCTGACGTCTCTGGTGGAGAACCTGCTGGACTCCTCCCGGCTGCAGGCAGGTGTGGTGCGGCCCTCCCTCGCACCGGTCTACGTCGAGGACGCGGTGCAGCGGGCACTGATCGGCTTGGAGGCCGACCCGTCGTCGACGGTCACCGACGTCGGCAGTGCCTGTGTACTCGCCGACGCGGGCCTGCTCGAGCGTGTGCTGGCCAACCTCGTGGGCAATGCCGTCCGACACGCTCCCGGCAGTACCGTGTTCATCCGTGCAACGGACAGCGGAGGTGGGACGACGATCACCGTCGCAGACAACGGGCCAGGTGTCACTCGAGCGGCTCAGCAGACGATGTTCGACGCCTTCCAGCGCCTCGGGGACACCGACAACAGCGCAGGCGTCGGCCTCGGTCTGTCCGTCGTGCGCGGATTCGTCGAAGCGATGGGCGGCACCGTCCGCGCCCTCGACACCCCGGGCGGAGGGTTGACGGTGGCCGTGCAGCTCATGTCTCCGGAACCGACGTCGTCGGCAGCTCGGCCCGTTCCGTCGCCGAGCCCGAAGGGTGCGCAGTGACCGAATCACCGAGCATTCGCATCCTGGTGGTCGAGGACGAGCCCCAGATCGTTCGCGCGTTGCGCATCAACCTGAAAGTGCGTGGATACGACGTCGTGGCTGCGGCGTCGGGAGCCGAAGCGCTGCGGGTGGCGGCGGATTTCCACCCCGAGGTGGTACTCCTCGACCTGGGTCTGCCGGATTTCGACGGTGTCGAGGTCATCGGGGGTCTGCGCGGATGGACCGACGTTCCGATCGTCGTGCTCTCGGCGAGAACGGATTCCGCCGACACCGTGGACGCACTGGACGCCGGGGCCGACGACTTCGTCACCAAGCCGTTCGAGATGGACGTGTTGTTGGCGCGGTTGCGGGCGGCCTTGCGTCGAGGCCCGAGGGCGGTGGAAGACGCAGTGGTGGAGACGGATTCGTTCACGGTCGACCTGTCCTCGAAGACCGTCACCCGCGGCGGGGACGTCGTTCATCTGACCCGCACCGAGTGGGGAGTGCTCGAGCTACTGGCCCGCAACCGCGGAAAGCTGGTGTCCCAGCGCGAGATCCTGAAGACCGTGTGGGGTCCGAAGCACGAACGTGAGACGCATTATCTGCGAATCTATCTCGCCCAGTTGCGCCAGAAACTCGAGGACGATCCATCCCGGCCGCGTCATCTGCTCACCGAGACCGGGATGGGATACCGACTGAAATAGCCGGTGCTGGGGTGCCTGAGTGCTACTGGACGGGCACGGACGACGGGGCGGAGCCGCTGCCCTGCTTCAGCCAGTGCTGCAGCGGAGCAGGCCGCCCGTACAGGTAGCCCTGGGCGAACCGGCAGTGCAATGCCTCGATGGCGCGGGCCTGATGCTCGGTCTCGACGCCCTCCGCGACGATGGAGACGGGTAGTGCGCGCGCCATCGCGGCGATCGCGGAGACCAGTGAGCCGCCCGACGTGTCGGTTCCGATCTCGGCGATGAACGAGCGGTCGATCTTCAGCAGCGCAATGGGCAGTTCACGGAGGCGACTGAGCGAGGAGTAACCGACTCCGAAGTCGTCCAACACGATCAGCACATCCAGTGCAGCGAGGCGGTCGAGGATCTTCTTCGCGGCGAACACATCGTCGATCAACGCCGTCTCGGTGACTTCCAGTGCCAGATCGGAGCCTTGCAATCCGAGTTCGGCCAACAACTGTCCGACGAGCACTGGCAGTGACTCGTCGCGCAACTGAACGGGCGAGATGTTGACGGACATCGTGACGTCCTGGCCCTGCGCCCGCAATGCCGCCAGGTCCGTGAGGGCGGTTCGCAGGACGGCAGCGCCGATCTCGCCGATCAGGTCGGTCGACTCCGCGATGGCGACGAACTCGCCTGGTCCGCGCAGTCGCCCACCGTGCTGCCACCGCACCAGAGCCTCGTAGACGACGGTGGCGCGGGTCGAGGTCATCACGATCGGCTGGTAATAGACCACCAACTCTCCGCGCCGGACGGCGCCGCGCAGAGCGGTGGCCGTTTCGATCGCGGCCGTGGACGACGCCCGTAGGGACTCGTCGAAGTACGCGATGCGCGACGCGCCCTGCGACTTCGCGTGGTACATCGCGGTGTCGGCCTCGCGAATGAGGTCGTCGAGACGATGCGCCCGGTTGGTGGTCGCGGCGATGCCGACCGACGCGGTGATGTACGCGCTGGCGGCACTGAGAACGAACGGCTCGGCGATTCGGTCGACGATCGACTTCGCCAGTGCTTCCATCTCTGGTCGAGTGCAGCGGCCGATCACGATGAATTCGTCCCCCGCGTAGCGAACCACGGTGTCGACCGAGCGGACCGTGGACCGGATTCGGTGCGCTGTCGCCGCAATCATCTCGTCACCGACGCGGTGCCCGTAGGAGTCGTTGACGACCTTGAAGTTGTCGAGGTCGACGAACAGGATGAAAATTCTGCCCGGCTCGTCCCGCGCGCCGAGGCGCTCGAACTCGTCGGGCAACATGGTGCGATTGGGTAGGCCGGTCAGTGCGTCGTGCGCTGCGCGATATCTGGCGTCGTCCTCGCTGCGTTCCATCAGGCTCATGGCGCGTTCGCCGCGGAGGAAGCTGCCGATGAGGATGGCCGAGAGCAGTGTGGAGCGGACCGCGAGATCGGCGGTGGACAACGACGTTCCGAGGACGGGGATGGCCGCGCACACCAACAGCATGACGAAGAGGAACGCGGACCGACGCCGATGACGGGGTGTCGCACGCTGACGCTGAGCCATCGTGGCCATCTGCGGGTGCAGCGCTGCGAGTCCGAGCGAGACGTAGCCGACGAGGTAGATGCCGTCGAGCAGGCCAGGTGACAGTGGTGATGCCCGGGACAGGAAGTGGGCGTAGGCGATGTCGCCGACGAACACCGACAGCAACGCGAGCATCAGCAACCGCAGCGAGGTGTTGCCGCGCTTGGAGGACATCAACAGATACGCCGTCAGCGTGATCATGCCTGCGTCGACGGCAGGGTAGATGCCGTTGAGAACGGCCACGGCAGTGTCCATCTCGGTGTCGAGAAGGGGCGAGATCAGCAGGACCCACGAGAGGAACAACGCACCGATCGCGGTCAACGTCGCGTCGATCAGCGGCGTCACGTCGTCGCGGGAGCGGCGTTCGAGAATCCAGCGGGCCAGTGCGACGGCGATCAACACGTAGCCGCCGAGCATGAACGTGTTCGACAGCGCCGTCACGCCCGAGGGATGGATACTCGGGTCCCCGCGGAGGCTGACGCCCAGCAGGAACAGGATTGCGGTCCCGAACAGGCACCACCAGGAGGTGGCGTCGGCCGGCTTGTGTCTGCGGATGCCGACGCCGATCGCGAGGATGGCTCCGATGGCGAACGTGCCGAGAACCATCGACCGAACCGACGCGTCACCGACGAGAAACAGCACGGCGCCGACAGCGAGAACACTCGCGAAGCCGACGAACTTCGGCGCCCCGGCAAGCGTTCGATGCATCGACGGCGCCTTCGTGTTCATCGAAGGCCCCCTCACCTGCTGCTGTAGTCCACGAACCGGCTGTCAAGTTCGCCCTGTCGGGAAGATTACTGTAGGACCCCTCCACTGTGCTGGGAACCTCGTCACGAGTCCCGCGTCGGTGTGCGATGAGTTCTCGGATCGGTACGGGTCAGATCTGTCGAAGCAAGGCGCCCCTGGTCCTTGCGTACAGGCAGGAGTCACCCATGACCACGTCGATTTCAGGTATTTCTGCTCGGTCGTTGTCGCGGCCGCGTGCAGTGTTGTTCTCCGTGTTGCTCGCACTCGTGTTCAATCTCGTGCTCTGGGTGATCGGGTTGGCGGCAGGTGGAAATTTCGAACTGACCGACGCCGGAACCACCATGGCGGTCGCACCGGGCGGAGTCGTCATGTTGACGGTCGTACCCATGGTCGTAGGAATGGGCGTCGCCGCCCTCGTGTCGCTGAAGTGGCTTCCCGTCCTCCGCATCGCGCAGGTCGTCGGAGTCGTTGCTCCCTTGGGCACCATCGCGATGACCCTCGCCGCCGACTTCGACGCGGCCAGCACGGTCACCCTCTCGCTCATGCACGTCGTGATCGCAGTGGTCGTACCGCTGGGCCTGGAAGCCCTGCGCCGGGGAGCCGTCGGGAGTGTGCACTCCTGACAGACGCGTAAAATCGGACTCCATGAGTGCATCGGACGGCACAGGATCGCAGGACGACGCCGCATCACGGGACGACGCCGCATCACAGGACGTCCCTGGGCAGGTACGGGCCATGGTCGGGCAGAGTTACCGAATCGACGATGTGTACGAGGTGGGCAAGGCCAAGGTCTCGGAGTTCGCGAACGCGGTTCAGAATTTCCACCCCGCGCACTTCGACCAGGACGAGGCGACGGCTCTCGGCCACAGCAGCCTCGTCGCGCCGCCGACCTTCATGTCGCTCATCGCGTTCGTGGCACAGCGGCGGCTGTTCGAGGAAACGCTCAGTTGCTACGCGATGCCGCAGATCCTTCAGGTGGATCAGCGATTCACCTTTCACCGCCCGTTGCTGGCCGGGGATCGGTTGAGCTGCGAAGTGTCACTGGTATCGGCGCGCCGGGCCGTGGGCGCGGATCTGATGGTCGTGGAGAACGAGATCTTCGACCAGCGCGATCAACCGGTGTTGACGGCGGCGACGACCATCGCCGCGTCCACGGAGATCCAGGCACCGGAGGACTTCATGAGCGCCGTCGAGCAGATCATGATGGCCGGAACGGCCCCCGTGGCATGAGCGGCGGCTCGCCCATGCCTGGTCTGCCGCATCCTGATCTGCCGGGGCCGGAGGACATGCGTGGTCGGTGGGCGTCGTGTGCGGCCCTCACGGCGGCGCAGGGCCGGCCGGACCACTGCCACGCTCGCCCTGGTAGCGGTGCAGTGAACGGTGGGACGTGGCACTACGACGACGGCGGGGGCAATTGGGCGGCACTGAGAATCGCCGACGCCTCCGCTGGAGGTTCGAGTGGCATCTCTCGGGCTGTTCTCGTGGGGTACGACCACGAGTACAGCGAAACGTACTTCGGCGCGGCCGCCGAGTACTTCGGTGAACCCGAGACGGACCTTCTGCGCGGGTTGCCTGCCTGGACGGGCGACGTGGTGGCCGACTACATCGCGGACATTCAGCGGTCGGGCATGTGGCTGGGGTTCGTCTACGTCTTCGAGCACGGCCGTTGGTCACGCGCCGAGTACAGCGTTCCCGACGGTTTCGTGATGCTGAATCTCCCGCCCGTCAGTGCGGAGGCGACGACCGAGCATCTGACCGAGTTCCTGAACGGCATCGCACGAGACCACGGTGTCACCGCGGTAGTCGACGCGTCGGCGGTGGCCGCCGCGGTGGCTGCGGGTCCGGCGGTCACGTCGGAGCAGCTGCGGGCGATGTTCGGGGCACGGCAGGTCGACATCGAGGCGGGCGTCGCTGCTGCGCGGCTGTTCGCCTGAAATCGTCAACTCAGGGTTGACGATGCTCGATCGTCAACCTATGGTTGACGCATGGTCGAACCAACGAAAATCCAACTCCCTGTCCGCCTCGACGATCTGATCGACGCCATCAAGAAAGTGCACGACGACGAGCTCGAGCAACTGTCCGACGCGGTCGTCGCGGCCGATTCCCTCGGCGATCTCGCCGATCACCTGATCGGTCACTTCGTCGATCAGGCGCGCCGGTCGGGTGCGTCGTGGACCGACATCGGCCAGAGCATGGGCGTGTCGAAGCAGGCCGCGCAGAAGCGATTCGTGCCGAAGGGGCCGGGCGGATCCGATTCCGCGATGGACGCCTCCGAGGGCTTCAAGCGGTTCACCCCTCGGGCCAAGAACGTCGTTGTCGCGTCCCAGAACGAGGCGAACGCCGCGGGCAATGCCGAGATCGCTCCCGCTCACCTGGTTCTCGGCTTGCTGACCGAGAAGGAGTCGATCGGTACCCGTTTCCTGCTGTCCGACGGCCGGACCGAACAGCAGGTGCGCGACGCGGCGCAGGCGTTGCTTCCCGCGTCGGAAGGCCGGTCCCCCGCGCTGATCCCGTACGACGCAGGCTCGAAGAAGGTGCTCGAACTCACCTTCCGCGAGGCACTGCGTCTGGGGCACAACTACGTCGGGACCGAGCACGTGCTGCTGGCAATGCTCGAGTTCGAGAACGGCGCAGGTCTGGTCACCGACCTCGGCCTGGAGAAGAACGCCGTCGAGGAGCAGTTGGTGGCGGCTCTCGGCTCCCTCTGAGCGCTGCGCCTCTGTCGCCTGTTCGGACGGCTCTGTCTCGTCAGTCCTTTCGGCTCGCGAAGCAGGCGCCGGCGGCGATGAGCGCGCTGACGAACATGGCGATCACCATGGGAACGGCCGTCTCCTCGCCGCCGAGGCCGACAAGTGGCGAAATGACTGCGGCCAAACCGAATTGAAGTGCTCCCAGCACTGCCGAGCCGGTGCCGGCAAGCTGCGGAACCTGTGCGACGGCAAGGCTCGTCGCGTTGGCGAAGACGAAACCCTCGGCCACCAGGGTGAGGAACAGCAGAACGAGCGTCGGCCACAGGCTGATCCCGACCATGACGAGAACGAGCAGCAGTGTGGTGGTGACGACGAGGGCGGTAATTCCGGCGGTCATCATGCGCTGCAGAGGGATTCGATCGGCGAGCTTCGCGGTGATCGCACTTCCGACCATGAGTCCGAGTGCGTTCACGGCGAAGGCCGCCGAGTACTGACCCGCCGACAGGCCGAGCATGTTCTGGAGTACGAAGGGTGACGCGGAGATGTAGGCGAACATCACGCTGAACGCGAAGGCGAACGTCAGTGTGTAGGACAGGTATCGGCGGTTCTTCACCACCGTTCCCATGCCGCTGATCATCTGAGCGATGCCTCCGCCGCGGCGGTTCTCGCGGTCCAGCGACTCGGGAACCAATGCGATGGCGCACAGGAGCATCACGGCGGTCAGGCCGGCGATGATCCAGAAGACTCCGCGCCATCCGAGGGAGTCGACGACTGCGCCGCCGATGAGCGGTGCGATGACCGGCGCGACGCCGCCGATGATCATCATCAACCCGAACAGTTTGGCAGCGTGGCTTCCTTCGGTGCGGTCGGCGATGATCGCCCGCGACAGCACGACCCCCGCTGCACCGGCGAGCCCTTGTACGAACCTGGCAGCGATCAAGAACTCGACCGACGGCGCGAGTGCGGATGCGATGCCCGCAGCGAGACACACGGCTGCCCCGACGATCAACGGGACTCTGCGGCCGAGTTTGTCCGACAGGGGTCCGATGATCAGCTGTCCGATGGCGAGGCCGATGAGAAAGGTGGTCAGGGTGAGCTGAATGCTGCTGGCCGAGGTGTTCAGATCGGCTGCCATCGCCGGAAACCCGGGGAGGTACATGTCGGTCGCGAGAGGTGGTACGGCGGTGAGCAGTGCGAGTACGCCGATGAGTACGGCGCTCGGTGCTGCGGTCCGGGAAGGTGTGGTGGTAGTCATCGGCTACGACAATAGCTTATAAAATTATATGTATTATGTCGGTGTGACGGATACGACCGACCCCGCAGTCCTCGCCTCGGTGCTCCACGATCTGAGTTGGATCATTCAGCGCACGGATCGCGTGGAAGAGCTCGGCATCGAACGGCTCCCCGCGCCCGAGGTCACCGTGCTCAAGCAGATCGACAGGAACACAGGCATCGGTGTGTCCGCACTCGCGGACATGCTGGCGATGCAGCCTTCCAACGTCAGTGCGGCAGTCCGCACCCTCGTCGAACGTGGGCTCGTGGTCAAGACTCCGTCGCCGACGGACCGGCGTGTCACGCAACTCGAGGTCACCGATCGGATGCGGCGCAACCGAACTCGCATCGAAGCAGCATGGTCGGCTCGAATCATCGAGGCGCTGAGCCGACTTCCCGACGAAGCTGCCGCGCAACTCGTGTCGGCAGCACCGGCCCTGATGCTGCTGACGAACGAGCTGCGCGACCGCACTTAGCTCGCGGCGCCGGTCGAATCGTCCGGGCCGACGGGCAGTCGAGTGTCCTCCTCGATGAGGCTCGCGACGACACCGCCCGCGGCGCGGACGCCCGCTGCGGCAGAACCGATCACGTTCTCCATCGGGGCGGCGACGTTGCCCGCGGCGTAGACGCCGGCAACCGACGTCGCGCCGGTCTGATCCGTCGCGACGAACGACGCCCCGGCGGGTACGTCGCCCATCATCATGTCGGTGACCTCCAGTCCGAGGCTCACCAGAACGCCGGCGTTGGCGGTGAACGTCGGCTTGGTCACAACGGCGTCCACCGGAACCACCGAACCGGTGGTCAACTGGATGCCCACGAGCGCATCGTTCTCGACGGCGATCTTCTGTACGGCATCCGATATCACCGTGACGCCGCGCGCGGCGAGCTTCTTCGATTCGTCTACGGTGGGCGTGAATTCGCGGGTGAAGAGCACCACGTCGTCGACCCATTGCCGCCACATCAGTGCCTGATGAACGCCGAAGGGGCTCCCGATGATGCCGACCTTCTTGTCGCGTACTTCCCAGCCGTGGCAGAAGGGGCAGTGCAGAACGTCGCGTCCCCACCGCTCGGCGAGACCGTCGATGTCGGGAAGTTCGTCCGTCAGGCCTGTAGTCACGAGCAGGCGTCGGGCGGTGAGGGTGGCGCCGTCGGCGAGTTCGACGGTGAAGTGGTTGCCGTGCGCGGTTGCCGCCGTCGCCGTGCCCTCCTGGATCACTGCGCCGTAACTCTGCGCTTCCGTGCGCCCGCGAGCGAGGAGTTCGAGCGGGGGAATTCCCTCCAGCCCGAGGTAGTTGTGGGCGTGCTCGGCCGGCGCGTTGCGCGGAGATCCTGCGTCCACGACGAGGACTCGCAGGCGTGCACGCCCGAGCGTCACCGCCGCAGCTAGTCCAGCCGGGCCGCCGCCGACGATGATGACGTCATGGTCGAGGTGTGTAGTCATGCGTCCACTGTGGCCCACTCGTAACCGTCTGGCAAGTAGGTTTGCCGATTCGGCAAAACGCGTTCCTCGGACGTATCGGCCTTGACCTCGAGTTCGGTTCAGGTTGCACCGTGGAGGCATGCACACGACATACGACGAACTGGCCGGCTTGATGACGCGCATGACCGGCGACGAAAAGCACGACGCGAGTGCGACGTCCACGCTCGATGTCATCTGGGTTCTGTATTCGACGATCCTGCTCACGGACCCCTCGAACCCGTCGGATCCGAGGCGGGACCGATTTCTGGTCTCGAAAGGCCACGGGCCCATGGCCTATTACGCTGTCCTCGCGTCGGCGGGATTCCTCACCGAAGAACAACTCGACGGATTCGGACGGTTCGACTCCCCCCTCGGTTATCACCCGGACCGCACGCTCGTACCAGGCGTGGAGATCTCCTCGGGTTCGCTGGGGCACGGCATCGGACTGGCTACCGGCACGGCGACGACGTTGGCGCTCCGAGGTTCCGACGCGCGCGTGATCGTTCTCGTCGGCGACGCGGAGCTGGACGAGGGAAGCAACGCCGAGGCGATCCAGTATGCGGGTCGCGCTGGGTTGGGAAATCTGACGGTCGTCGTCATCGACAACCGATCGGCCGGCCTGGGCTGGCCAGGCGGAATCGGGGCGCGGTTCGCAGTCGAGGGATGGGCCGCCGAGGACGTCGACGGTCGTGACCACGACGCGCTGCACCGCGCATTCTCCAGACGGTTCGCAGTGCCCAATGTTGTTGTTGCACATACCGAGAGCAAGGAGTGAGAATGCTGGACACAGCGGCAAGGACGACCACGATCACCGACCAGCGTGAGCGCTTCTACCGAACGATCCCGGACCTGCTGGCCGCGGACGACAGACGCTTGCTCGTGCTGGCCGAGATCGGGGCGGGATACATCGCACCCCACGTCACCGATGCAGTGCGAGATCGTGTTGTCAACGTGGGAATACGGGAGCAGCTGATGATCTCGTTCGCGGGAGGCGCAGCGCTGGCAGGGATGCGCCCGATCGTGCACACGTTCCCACCGTTCCTGGTGGAACGGCCCTTCGAACAGGTGAAACTCGACCTCGGTCATCAAGGCGTCGGGGCAGTGCTCGTCAGTGCAGGGGGCTCGTATTCGATGGCTGCCGGCGGCGAGACTCACTTCGGGCACCGTGACGTGGCGCTGCTCGACACCCTGGACGGCTGGCGAGTGCACGTGCCCGGAGACGCCGACGAAGCCGAGAGCGCGTTGCGGTCCGCAATGGACGGCGACGATCGGGTCTACATCCGGTTGGACGGCACATCCAACGCGCGGCCGTATGCCGAGCATCCCGGTCTGACGGTTCTGCAGCGAGGGCGTCGCGGCACGGTCGTCGCGGTGGGGCCGACGGCCGACAACGTACTTGCCGCTGTGCGCGATCGAGATGTGACAGTCCTTTACACCGAACGCGTCAGGCCGTTCGACAGAGCAGGTCTCCGCACTCACCTCGCCGGAAACAGCGTCGCGATCGTCGAGCCGTACCTCGCTGGTACCTCGGCTCGCGAGGTGGCGCTGGCGCTGGTGGACGTACCGCACCGGCAACTCGGTGTCGGCGTCGGGCAGCAGGAGCTCCGCAAATACGGAACACCGACCGAGCACGAGCGCGCGCACGGACTCGACGTCACAGGTATTCGTACGTCGCTGGATGCCTTCTTCGGATTCTGAGTCGGTTTGGACCGCCCCAACCAAGTCGATCGACGGTAGAACCCCAGCTCAGCGGACTGTCTACGACTTGAAGGGCTCGCTGGGGTGAGGTTGACTCGACGTGGGAACCGCCGTAGTCACGGACCGCAGGGATCGACGTTGGGGGGATACATGAGGAGAGGACAGCACTCGCACCGGCGAGGTGACGTAGTGGTGGCCGCGCGCAACCTGGGCAAGCGCGCATGGTGCAGCGGGGTACCGGCCGGAACCGTCGGGGTGGTGGTCGACATCGACTGGCTCGGGGATCTACGCGTGGAATTCGACATCGCCGGAGATTGGCTCTCCGGTCGATGCGTCGTCGAAAAGGTCGTGACCGACAGTGACGTACACCTGCTCAGGCCCGCCGAGCGTCGGCTGACCGGAACCTGAGGTCACCGACGCACGGGGGTCATTCGGTGTCGGTGGCGGGGCCGTCGTGGGTCGCGCCGCCCTCACCGGACCAATCCCCGGACTCCTCGCCCGCAGCGGGGTCGGACTGAACGTCGTCGTCGGCACCCGTCGGCGACGTATCGGTATCGGTTGTCGCGGGATCAGGGTTCTTGTTCGTTTCACTCATGCGGCCCGGTTACCCCGAGTGCGGGATCTCAACCCGCGATGATCTCGCGAAGACGCTCGGTGTCCTGCGAGGTCCAGCCCTCGGGCTGAAGGATCTCGGCCCACAGGTCGACGGCGTCCTCGCCGTAGTTGTGGCCGTATCCCGGCGGAACGTCGGTGGAGAACACCATGTCGAACGTCGTCTGCCAGAAGGTGACGAACGGGAACCATCGAACGCCGGGGTCGACGTCGACTCCTCGGGGCTCGCGCAGCCAGTCCGGTTGATGCAGAAGAAGATCCGGCGACCACCACGTGATGGGATCCGACGCGTGCTGCCAGTACACCACACGGGGTTCGGCCCAGGGAGTGCCGATGTCGAGATCGCTAGGTCTGCCCGCGAACCGGACGTAGCGGCCGTCCGATATCACCGGGAGGATCTCGCGTGAACCCGCGTCGCGGTCCGCCGTCGTCTCCGCCCACTGCTTGGTGAAGTTGGGGTTACCGACCCACAGAGCACCGTCGGTGCGCGCCACCATGTCCCGTGCGCCACCGAAGGCGTCCTGCCCGCCGTACGCGCCCAGGCTCTCTCCGAATGCCACCAGTTCGGGCCGCGTGCCCTCGGGACGTTCGAGGATTGCGTCGTACACTTTGTCGAACAGCGCGCGTCCTGCTTCACGCGGTGAATCACGATCTGCGAGAAACGCTATGGGGCTGGGCAGGAACGAGTACTGCATCGACGCGATCGCCGTGTCGCCGCCGTTCATGTACTCGAACGATCCGGCGACGGCTTCGTTGACCCAGCCGCGTCCGGTGGTGGTGGCCACGGCGACGACGGCCCGGTCGAACGCACCGGTACGTTCCAGTTCCGCGACGACGCGGTCGGCGGCCTCGTCGATCGAATCGGCCTCCGCAGCCCCGACGTACGCCCGGATCGGCGTGAGAGCATCTGCACCGGTGAACGATTCGATCTGTTCGGCAGTCGGGCCGGACGCGACGAATCGCCTCCCCTCCATTCCGAGTGAATTCCAGTCTTCGTACGAGTCCGGTGAACCCGATTTCTCCATCGCGTCAGGCTGCTCGACGCCGGGGTGGCTACCTTCGTCGGCCAGTTTGGACGAGCTGGCAATGGTCGCGATGAGAACGTTGTTCACCGCTCCGTTGACGACGAACAGCGTCAGGATCGTGACGACGGCGATTCCGATTGCCTTCGCCGCGGGGATCGGTACGAACCTCGTGCACAGAACGGCCAGCCGACGAGCGCACCAGCGTAGTCCGCGAGCGGCGAGAAGCAGGAGGACGGCAACGACGACTGCGACGAGAAGTACTGCCAAATAGAGGATTCGGCCCGGACCTTCTACGTCGACCTCGACGAGCTGTCGTACGATCTGCTGCCACCACGATCCGAGTATCAGAAACAGTGGCACCACGATCGCGGTGAACACCGCCAGACCCCACCACCCGTAGCGCTTCGTCGCATCGGACCATCGAGGACGAATTCCGCACCGATGCACCAGCCACACCACGGCGCAGCCGACGCCGTATCCCGTGGCGATGCTGATGCCCGACGCGACGCCCTGCAGATACCAGGCGCGCGGCAGCAGGGACGGGGTCATCGAGAAGGCGAAGAACACGACGCCGAGGAACAGAGCGGCCGGTTCGAGTCGCGAGCTGAACAGCCGCAGCGAGTGCATCGTCACATAGTAGAACCGAAGGCGCGGAACGGGGCCGTTTGTCAGTCGGGACGGTTGTGGATCACGCCGCGGTCCACAGTGCCCGGTTTCGCCAGCGCGAGTGCATGTTCGCGCGCGCCGATGTGCTCGAAGTACCGTCGGGCAGAGCGAACGACCGCCGCGTGGGCATCGTCGGTGATGATCCGGTCCCACCATGCGCCGTAGAGGGATTCGAAGCCGAACGGGGCAACCATGTTCACGGCGCGCAGGATGGTGTCCGGATGTTCGGGAATCAAGTTGGGATAGCTGTACATGAAACCGACCCAGCGGCGGTCGGCAACCACGGTGAAGATGTCACCCGCGCACAGCGCCCCGCGCCCGTCGACGCCGTCGGCCCAGTGCATGACCGTTCCGCCGTCGAAGTGGACGCCTGCACGGAGGAGGGTGCGGCCGGGCAGTACTTCCGTGCGCCCACCGGACCACAGGACGACGTTGTCGGTCCGCGTCAGCCAACGGGCGTCACGTTCGTGAACGTAGATGGGGGCGTCGTCGAAGGCGTGGGACCACTCGACCATCGAGCTGTAGTAGTGCGGATGCGACAGTGCGATCGCGGAGATGCCGCCCAACTGGGCGACTCGGTCGACGGCATCGTCGTCGATGTAGGTGACCGAATCCCACATGACGGTCCCGCCGTGGCCGGGGACGAGGAGTGCACGCTGTCCGATGGCGAGCGCGGGGGAGGTCGCGAGTCCCCACAGACCCGGAATTTCCTCACGGATCTCGACGCTGTGGCCCTGCTCCCGGAGTTCCGCGAGCGACGTCCATCGCTGGCCGTCGTAGCCGACGTACTGCCGCTCGTCCTCGCAGATGATGCACGTGGCGGGAAGAACGTCGCGGCCTGCGGAGTCGTGGTCGTACTGGACTCCGCAGGTCGCGCAGATCGGCAGCCGATCACCCGTGACGGACACCCGAAGGAGGGCTGTCAGAGGAGAGCGAAGTCAGAGACCGAAGGGGAGAACGCCCGGCTGCAACTCGAAGCCGCTGCTGCCGGCGGACGCGGTGCCGACGCCGCCGAGGATCAGGTTGATGAAGTTCGTGATCATAGGTGTCTCGTCTTTCGTATGTATTCCAGGTGAACCCGGTCGAGGGTACCGGTCGAATGCGGGCCCGACCAGGTACACGGGCCCGTCGGCACTGGGAGGTTCCTGTGAATCGGTACTCGTGGTCTCCTGGGACGCATGGCGCACACACGATCTCGTAGGCAGTTCTTCGTCATCGCAGGTTCGGCGGCTCTCGCGGTCTCCTGTGGCACGGACCCCTCCCCCGACGCCGCTGGATCCAGGCAGTCGGATGCCTCCGAACAACAGCCGACCGGCGCCGAGAAGCAGTTCGCCGCGCTCGAGCAGCGGTTCGACGCGCGGCTGGGAGTGTTCGCCGTCGACCTGGGTTCGGAGGTGACCACGACCTATCGGGCGGATGAGCGATTCGCGTTCTGCTCGACCTTCAAGGTGTATGCGGCCGGTGCCGTACTCGCCGCTGCCGACGCCGGGACGTTGTCGCTGACCGATACACGCATCGTCGAGGCCGAGGACAAGGTGCCGGAATCGGCGATCGATTGGGAGGCCGGCCAGGTGGTGACTCTGGAACAGCTGTGCGTGGCCGCACTGACCCGCAGCGACAACACCGCAGGCAACCTGTTGATCGACGCAGTCGGCGGGACCGGCGAGCTGACGGCGTTCGCGCGATCCCTCGGCGACGCTCAGTTCCGTCTGGACCGCATCGAACCCGACCTGAACACCGCCCTGCCCGGCGACGACCGCGACACCACGACCCCGGCCGGCCTCGCCGCGGGATATCGGTCCCTGCTCACCGACGGGCCGCTGTCGAACTCGTCGAGAGCCACGCTCCTGGACTGGATGGCGGGCACGCAGACGTCGGACACCCGTTTCCGAGCCGGAGTTCCAGCCGGCTGGACGACGGCGGACAAGACCGGCACCGGGTCCTATGGAGTCTCCAACGACGCGGGTCTTCTGCTCGGGCCCGACGGGCGGCGAATTCTCCTGGTCGTGCTGTCGAGAACCGCGGACGACGATCCCGACGCCGCGGCCATGAACGAGTTGGTCGCAGACGCCGTCCGGGAAATCGGCGCGCGGGAGTAACGTCGTCCACTATGCGGCGCGCAGCACCGGGGATTTCTGGATCCACCAGGTTCACTGCTGCACTCGTCCTGGGCGCGGTGAGCATGCTGGCCGCCTGCTCCACCGAATCCCCCGACGCTCCCCAGTCTTCCGCGGTCGAGTCGTCCGGGCTCGAATCGCCCGTGCTCGAATCGCCCGGGCTCGAATCGCTTACGCCGACGGTCTCCGGCGGCACGGACATCGACTACGTGGCACTGGGTGATTCGGCAGCATCGGGGCCGTTGATTCCCCGGTCGACGGGGACGCCCGGGTGCCTGCAGTCCGACTCCAACTATCCGCATGTCCTCGCCGGGCTCGTCGGTGCGGCGTCGTTCACGGACGTCTCCTGCTCCGGGGCGCGGTCGGAGAACATCGTCACCGAGCAACAACAGACCAACAGTGGGCCGATCCCGCTGCAGCTCGATGCGTTGTCGTCGGACACCGATCTGGTGACCGTCACCATCGGCGGCAACGACGTCGACCTCGTCGGGCAGGCCCGCGGATGCGTCAACTTCTCACCGGAGCCGAACGGAGAGTCGTGCGCGGACGCATCGACCGCCGGAGGCACCGATGTGCTTGCCGACGCCATCGCCGCGGCGGCTCCTGGGTGGGGTGAGGTTTTCGAGGCCATCGGCGAGAGGGCGCCGAACGCGCAGGTGGTCGTCGTCGGATACGGAACGTACGTTCGCCCCGGTGGGTGTTACGGAACGCAGGCGGTGTGGGCCCGCGATGCGGATTATCTGCAGGCGAGCGTCGACCGGATGAACGACGCACTGGCCCAGCAGGCAACCGAGCACGGTGCTCGGTTCGTCGACGTGCGTCCGGTCAGCGTCGGACACGATGCATGTGCCGCACCCGCGGAGAGGTACCTCGAAGGTGTCGTTCCGGCGAATCCCGCAGCGCCGCTGCATCCCACTGCCGCGGGAATGGCGGCATTCGCCCGGGTCGTCGCGGATTCGATCGGTCTCTAGCTGACTGCGCCCGACGGGGGTGCACCGGATCAGCTGTCCGAAGAGTGAGCGGGCCAGGATCGTAGAAGTGGACCGATACATCGGCGTCCGTCGGTGACACTGTGGGAGGCATGGTGTCCACGGCAGCTGTGCTGGGGGTCTTCGCTGTCGCTCTGGCGATGGTGCTGACTCCCGGCCCCAACATGGTGTATCTGGTGTCGCGCAGCATCTCCCAGGGACGCAGTGCTGGACTGGTGTCCTTGGGCGGTGTCGCGCTGGGGTTGGTGGTGTACGTGATCGCCACCAATCTCGGCCTCGCTGCCGTGTTCGCGGCGGTCCCGACGCTGTATCTCGTGATCAAGATCGTCGGCGCGTGTTACCTGCTGTGGTTGGCTGTCTCGGCTGTGCGCGGTACGACGAAGGTGTTCGAAGTCGAGGGCTTGCATCGGGATTCGAACCGCAGATTGTTCACGATGGGGCTGTTCACCAACCTGCTCAACCCCAAGATGGCCATCATGTACATCTCGGTGATTCCACAGTTCGTCGATCCCGCGGCGGGTTCGGTGTTCCTGCAGGGCATCGCCCTGGGTGGGGTGCAGATCGGTGTCGCGGTGACCGTCAATGCGCTGATCGTCGTCGGTGCCGGGTCCATCTCTCGGTTCCTGGCGTTACGTCCGACCTGGATGAGGATGCAGCGCTACGTCATGGGAACTGTGTTGGGGCTGTTGGCTGTTCGGCTCGCGACCGACGGAAGCCGCCCGGCTCCTGCGTGAGCGTCGCTTGTCCGGATCCTGCCGTTCGCGCATCATGTCCGACGCGGCAGGCCCGGCGACGAAGTGAGCTCTGCTCTCGGCCAGAGTGCGTCCGGTACGCCGATCGACGAAGACCGGGTCGATGGTTTCGCCGTCGGCGTCGACGAGAACGACCTCTCGGTCCTCGTGTTCGATGTGTTCGTTGCCCCACGCGTACAACGCCACGATGACCGAGCTGAGTTCACGGCTGCGCTGCGTGGCGACGTACTCGAATCGCGGAGGCCGATCACTGTACCGGCGACGCTCGAGCAACCCGGATTCGACGAGCGATTTCAGCCTGCGCGTCAACATGTTCGGCGCGATGCCGAGGTTCTGCTCGAACTCGTCGAACCGGGTGAAGCCGTCGAGGGCGTCGCGCAGGATCAGGAGCGTCCACCACTCGCCGACCTGTTCGAGCGCGGACGCGATAGGGCAGCCCATCGTGTCGAAAGCGTTGCGCTGCACGGTTTGTACCTCGGCCTTACCTCGGAGGGATGACCAGCAGTGAGCTCGTGCCGGTAGCGACGAGCTTACCGTCCTTGTCCACGATCGAACCTTCGGCGAAGATCACGCGTGAGCCCCGCTTGGTGACCGTTCCCGTCCCGACCAGCGGACCGGAGGTGTCGAGAATGTTTCTGAGGTAGCTGACGTTCAGATCGATCGAGGTGTAGCCGACGCCGGCGGGCAGCGTCGTGTGCGCGGCGCAGCCCACGAGGGTGTCCAGAAAGGTGCAGGCCAACCCGCCGTGCACGGTACCGATGGGGTTGTAGTGCGCTTCGGACGGTGTGCACTCGAAGACGACCTTGCCGTCGCTCACCTCGACGGGAGCGAACTGCATGAGGACCGCAATGGGCGGTGGTGGCAGTTCGCCGGAGGCCACCGCCTGCATGACGTCCAATCCGCTCAGCGTCGAAGCGTGACGCAGCACCTCTCGGGGGCTGACCCAGGAGAAAGTCTGCGAACGCTGGTGTTCCTCGGTGAGCATGGCTACCCCTAGCGGCTAGTGACTTGCACGATGCAAGTCAGTATGCGCCTCGGCTCCCGTTCGCACAAAGTCGACCCGCAGGCGACTCCTCGTCGCAGTGGGGGCTTCAGTCCAGATCGGACAGGTCGAGGACGAATCGGTAGCGAACGTCGCCCTTCCTCAACCGATCGAACGCGTGGCCCACCTCGGCGGACGGCACGGTCTCCACATCCGCGGTGATCCCGTGTTCTCCGCAGAAATCCAGCATCTCCTGCGTGTAGCGACGTCCACCGCTTCCCGCCGAGCTCAAGGACTTCCGGCCCACGAGAAGGTCCATGATCTCGATGGACTGCGGACCGAGGAAACCCAGCGAGCACAGGGTGCCGTCCAAGGCGAGAAGCGACAGGTAGGGCGCGACGTCGTGCGGAACGGGTACACAATCGACGATCAGATCGAGGCTCCCGCGCGCGGCGGACATCTGCTCGGTGTTCGTGGACACTACCGTGCTGTCGGCGCCCAGTGCGGCGGCCTCGCCGACCTTCGTCGCCGACGTCGTGATGACCGTGACCTCGGCGCCCAGTGCTCGAGCGAACTTCACGGCGAGGTGACCGAGACCGCCGATCCCCGCGATCCCGACGCGTACTCCCGGCCCCACGTTCCATCGCCGCAGCGGTTCCCAGACGGTGACACCTGCACACATCAGCGGGGCAACGGCGGCCGGATCGAGGCCGACCGGGCGGCGGTAGACGAACGCGTCGCGGACCACGTATTCCCGCGAGTACGCGCCGATCGTCGTCGTCCCGTCGATTCGATCGGTTCCGCCGTAAGTCAGTGTCGGAAACTCGCGGCAGAAGTTCTCCTGGTCGGCGACGCACATGTCGCATCGACCGCAGGAGTCGACGATGTTGCCCACCGCCACGGCGTCGCCCACCGAGAAGTCCGTGACGTCGGAGCCGACGGCGGTGACGGTGCCGACGAACTCGTGGCCCGGTGTCACCGGGTAGGTGCCGGACGGATCGCTCGTCAGATGCAGGTCGGTATGGCACACGCCGCAGTGCGACACCTCGACGGCGACGTCGTCGGGCCGCAGTTCTCGTCGTTCGAGTACGGCCCTCTCCAGCGGGGTGTTCGGTGCTGTGGCGCGGTATCCCGTCGTGGCTCGCATGGCGTCTCCCGAGGTGTCGATGTGTTCGGCGGATGGTTCCAACCAACTAGTTGGTCACACCACCGTAGCTGCTTTTGCCGAGGATGCAACCAACCAGTTGGTGACAGCAGGCTAGGCTGGCGCGCATGGGTGACGCAGTGGCAACGCGGGAGCGGATACTTCATGCCGCGACCGAGGAGTTCGCGCGCTACGGAATCGCCGGCGCGCGGGTGGATCGAATCGCGGCGAACGCGTCCATCAACAAGTCTCAGATCTACAGCTACTTCGGCAGCAAGGACAAGCTGTTCGACACGGTCTTCGACACCCGCGTCGACGAAGACATTGCCGGGGTTCCCCTCGATGCCGACGATCTGCCGGGTTACGTCACGTCGCTGTACGACATGTACCTGGGCGACCCTCAGCTGGTTCGTCTGCTGACCTGGGCGCGGCTGGAACGAACCCCGACCGGGAATCTGTTCCACCACCGCGGCGAGGACCACGACAATCAGAAGCTGGTACCGCTGCACGACGCGCAGAAGCGCGGGACGGTCGTGAACGACGTTGCCGTGGAGGATCTCTGGTCGATGGTGATTGCACTGGCAGCCACGTGGGCGCAGGCCGCGATAGTCCACGTCGCCGACTCCGACGAGAGCGACGCCGTACACGAGCGCCGCAAATCGGCTCTCGCCGAGACCGTCCGACGCGCGTTCTGTGTGTCGCAATCATGAGACGGCGACCATGAGACCACGACCATGAGTGCGAAGGCGCGCAGTCCGAAATCCCGTCGACCGCCCGCGGCGCGCTCGGGAACGGCCGAGGCCGGCGAGTATCGAATCGACACCGGGACAGCGACACTCGTGCGCGATTCCCTGTCCGCCGACGGGTGGACGCTCGAGGTGAACGGCGTACCCAGCTCGCACATCGACGCCCTGGATCCTCAGCGGCTCGATTTCGAGTACATGAGGTGGATCGCGTCTCTCGTCGAGCATCACGATTCTTCGGGCACGTCTGCTTCGCGCTCCGAATCCTCGAACGGCAAGCTGCGGGCCCTGCATCTCGGCGGTGGCGCGTGCACCCTCGCGCGGTACTTCTCGGCGGTGTATCCCGATGCGCGGCAGGTGGTAGTCGAGTTGGACGGCAAGCTCGCGGAGTTGGTACGTGACTGGTTCGATCTACCTCGTGCACCGCTGCTCCGCATCCGGGTGGGCGAGGCGCGTGCCGTCACCGAAACCTTGTCCGAGAACAGTCGCGATCTGGTTGTGCGAGATGTGTTCGCCGGTGCGGTGACTCCGCGGCCACTGACCACCCGGCAGTTCACCGAGCATGTCCGACGGGTTCTGTCCCCCGGCGGGCTGTACGTGGTCAACTGCGGCGACACCCGGGACTTGACGATGGCGAAGCGTGAGGCCGCGACCATCGGTGAGATCTTCCCGTACACCTCGATCGTCGCCGATCCGGCGATGCTCAAGGGCCGTCGTTACGGCAACGTCGTGATCGCGGGGAGCGACGTCCCACTCGGCGACGACCCGGCACTGGCCCGGGAGTTGCTGGGCGGCGCGGTCCCCGCTCAGGTCTGGACGGACGAGCGGGTGCGGGCGTTCTGCCGCGATGCGAAGCCGCTGTCCGACGACGAGGCATAGGCTGGGCCGACAGCTGCACAGCCGAATGCTCGAAAAGAAACTACCCAGGAGATTCACCATGACGTTGGTTGCCCTGCTCGATGTGACACTGAAGCCCGAAGCCCTCGACGAGGGCAAGCAGGTTCTCGGACGGGTGCTCGCCGAGACGCGGGCGTTCGAGGGGTGCCTCGGGGTGGACGTCCTCGTCGACGAGGAGGACGAGACCCATTGGATCGCTTACGAGCGTTGGGAATCGGCGGAGGCGGACGCCAAGTACCGTGAGTTCAGGGCAGGTCCGGGCAAGACCACCGAGTTGGGTCCACTGTTGGCTGCCGTGCCCGGGTTGACCAAGTACACGGTGTCCGACATCTAGGTGGTTACCGGACGACCGGTGTAGAAACCCTGCACCATGTCGACGTCCAGTTCGACGGCGACGCGGAGTTCTTCCTCCGTCTCCACGCCCTCCATGATCAAGGTCGCACCGACCTCACGCGCGAACGCGGCGAGAGCCGCTGTCGCCGCTCGCCGTGTCGGGTCGGTGTCGATCCCATGGACGAGGGTGTAGTCGATCTTCAGTGTGTCGGGCTTGAGTTCGACGACCTGCCTGAGGCCGGAGAATCCTGCGCCGACGTCGTCGATGGAAATTCGAACGCCTGCGGCTCGTAGCCCCTCGACCGATCGGGCAATGGCCCGGTAGTCGTCCACGCGTTCGTGTTCGGTGATTTCGAGGTAGAGCACCCGAGAGTGAAGGTGGGGGCGCAGCCGCGACAGCAGATCCGTCGAGCGGATGGTGGACGCGGACGCGTTCAGCGAGACGAACGCCGTCTCCGGCAGGACGTGCATCGCACTCAATGCGGCGTCGATCGCGGCCAGTTCGAGTTGTGGTCCGACTCCGGCCGCGGTCGCGTCCTTGAACCACATCAGTGGGGATCCGTGTCCGAACGGAAAGCGCGACAGCGCTTCGTATCCCACGACGGCAGTGGTCGCAGTCTCGCAGATCGGCTGGAACACCACCGTCGGGCCGCCGTCGGAGACGAGACTTTCGATCCGGTCCCGAACCAGCAGTGGATCGTGCGAGCGGCGGGGATCTCCGTCGGAGTGTTCTTGTTTGTTTCGGTACAGCTCGATGTCCGCCAGCGCGATCAATTTTCGGACGAGGGTGCCGGTGGCGTCACCGCGAATGGTCGTGTCTCCGGCCGATCCGACGCTGGTCGTGAAGGGCGGACCACTGAACGATTCTTCCAGCGCGGCGCGTAGCCGCTGCTCGGCGTCGTCGACCTCGGCGCGAGTGCCGATGTGCACGCAGACGAACTCGTCTCCGCCGAGCCGTGACACCACCGAGTCCGTGGTCGGGTCGTTTCTGCCGTCTCCACTCCCGGTCGACGCCGCCTGCTGCAACCGGTCTGCGACCTCGACGAGAACGGCGTCACCGGTCGGGTGTCCGTAGCGGTCGTTGATGGCCTTGAACCGGTCGATGTCGACGACCACCACGCCGATTGCTCGGGATTCCACCTTCGTGCCTGCTCGGGCGTAGTTCAGTTGGTCGACCATGTCGAAGAGTCCGCGGCGGTTCCACAACCCGGTCAACGAGTCGCGGAGTCCGACCTGTGCGCGTTGACGAAGGAATCGAATGTAGGGGCGCAGCGCGAACGGTGTGATGAAGAGAGAGCCGATCGTGACGACGCGTGAGGCGACCGACCACGGTTCCATACCGCTGCGGGCCGCCATCACAGCGAGATAGACAAGAACGAGGGCGGCGAGAATCAGGTGCGCAGTGAGTACTCGCGGCGACGTTCCGACGATGGCGAACAGCGCGACGATGGCGAACATCGCGCACCCAGGCATGGCCACGAACGGTGATTCGTGCGCGAGGAGAACGAAGAGGATGCCGATGTCCGCCCACAGGACGTACACGTTGGCCATCCGCCGGCTGGGCCACCGGCCCAGGATCCAGGCGAGAGCAACGGGAACCGTCGACGCCGACGCCAGCGCCACCAATACCGATTCCACGTCGGTGAACTGCCCCGACGGGATCATCAACAGGCCGGCGATACCGAAGGACGCGGTGAGAAGCCCGATCAGCTTTCGTCCCCAGGCTTCACCCTCGGGAGCTTCGGCGACCGGGACGTCGGGTTCGTAGGTGTTGATGCCGTGCCGAGTCGGCGGTTGGGGGTGCGACCGATCGGTCTGCGAATCCGAACCGGACTCGGTGACACCCTCCACGGTCACTGGACCTCTCGTTCGCTCGACGCCGATCGAGCCTGCGTCGAGCGAGGCAGGCGCACTCCCTGTACTTCGAGGGCCCCCACCCCGTCGAATCGACCTGGTCGAACCGTACCAGCGATCAGGTTATGCGACGGGGTTTCGGGCAGTCGGACGTCAGTCGGTACCGGACTCGATGGCGGCGTGGTCGAGGGCGTCCGAATTGACCTGGTCGGAGTTTCCGCCCGCGGAAATGGCTGCTGCCCCACCGGCGGGAACCTGACCGACGAGATCCTCGAACGCCGTGACCTGATGCTGGGAGGCGTACTGCTCGAGCTTGCTGCGCGAGTCCGCGATGTCGAGGTTGCGCATGGTCAGCTGACCGATGCGATCACCGGGGAAGAACGCCTGGTCCTTCGCGCGCTCCATCGACAGCTTCTCGGGGTGGTAGCTGAAGTTCGATCCCTGGGTATCGAGGATCGTGAAGTCCTGGCCGCGGCGCAGACGTACGGTGACGCTTCCGCTGACGACGTTGCCGACCCACCGCTGCAGGCCTTCGCGCAGCATCAGGGCCTGCGGGTCGAACCAGCGGCCCTCGTACAGCAACCGACCGAGTCGACGGCCCTCGTTGTGGTACGACGCGACGGTGTCCTCGTTGTGGACCGCGTTGATCAGGCGCTCGTAGGTGATGTGCAGCAGCGCCATGCCCGGTGCCTCGTAGATGCCACGACTCTTGGCTTCGATGATGCGGTTCTCGATCTGATCGGACATGCCGAGACCGTGACGTCCGCCGATGGTGTTCGCTTCCATCACCAGGTCGACGGCACTGTCGAAGCGCTTGCCGTTGATCGCGACGGGACGGCCACGCTCGAACTCGACCGTGACGTCCTCGGTGTCGATGGCGACCTCGGGGTCCCAGAAGCGGACACCCATGATGGGGTTGACGATCTCGAGCGACGTGTCGAGGTATTCGAGGCTCTTGGCCTCGTGCGTCGCGCCCCAGATGTTGGCGTCGGTGGAGTACGCCTTCTCCGCGGAGTCGCGGTAGGGCAGGTTGTGCTCGGTGAGCCAGACCGACATTTCCTGACGGCCACCCAGCTCGGTCACGAACGCCTTGTCCAGCCACGGCTTGTAGATCCGCAGTTCCGGGTTGGCGAGCAGACCGTAGCGGTAGAACCGCTCGATGTCGTTGCCCTTGTAGGTGGAACCGTCGCCCCAGATGGAGACGCCGTCCTCCTGCATCGCGCGGACCAACAGAGTGCCGGTGACGGCGCGGCCGAGGGGTGTGGTGTTGAAGTAGGTCTGCCCCGACGAACGAATGTGGAAGGCGCCGCACGTCAGCGCGGCCAATCCCTCTTCCACCAGCGGTTCGCGGCAGTCGACGAGGCGAGCCTGCTCGGCACCGTAGGCGCGGCCACGGGCGGGAACGTCGGACAGATCCGGTTCGTCGTACTGGCCGATGTCGGCGGTGTACGCGTACGGGACAGCGCCGTGTTCACGCATCCACGCCACGGCAACGGACGTGTCCAGGCCGCCGGAGAATGCGATGCCGATGCGCTCACCGACGGGAAGTTCATGCAGTACCTTCGTCACGCGAGCATGGTATCTGCTCGATCAGCCCAGGTTGAAAACGGTACGAGCGAGGGTCGAACCGTTCACCTGAATCTCGAGCACATGTTCACCGGGGTAGTACCGGCGAGTGCTGATGGGCCGGAACGAATGTGACCGCGTGAGAACCGCGGGCGAGCCGGGTGCGAGCGTCCGTGTGGTCAATTTGAAGACCTTGGGGCTGCGTGTGCCGTTCGCTCGAACATGGTGAAGGACGTAGTCGACAGCGACCGCCTGCTCCGACGTCGACGCGAGCTCGAACCGGAACGTCAGCTCGCCGCCGCTGACCACGTTCGTCGGGGTCACCGTCAGGTCGTGCACCGTGACGCCGTCGGGCGGCGCGAAACCGAGCAGCGCCAAGGCGTCGGGATCGCCCTTCTTGACCAGGGTGCGCAGCGCGTGCCGAACGAGTCTCGGGGTGTTGTCGTCCGGCGCCTCGGTCCAGCGGCGTGCGGTCGTGACGACGAGCGTCGGGTCCGTGCGGCTCAGATCGTTCAGGTGGTTGGCTACCGATCGACGCACGTACTCGGACTCGTCGCGGTACAGCGCGTCCAGGATCGGGACGGTCGCGTCGGGCCGGGCGGTGAGTGCCTTGACTCTCCTTGCCCACGGCAGGAACGGACGGGTGCCCTCGGTGGCGAGTCGGCGGACATGCTCGTCCTCGTGTGAGGTCCACGTGAGGGCGGCCTGGAGCGTGCGGTCCAGGTTCGCGTCCATGAAGGTCCTGACGGCGAACTCGGACGTCAGACGCGGGGTGAGGTCGGCGAGGAGCGCCAAGCCGGAATCGAACGTGGCGGTGTCCGCCGTTGTCGGTGCCTCTCCTTCCGGGCCGGGCTTGCCGGAAGTGGTTGCCCTGACGGCGACGGCCTCGGTGACGGGCCAGATCATCCATCCGGTGAAGGTGCTCTTCTTCAGCGCAGTGCGGATCTTCTTCTCGAACGGCGCGTAGGCCGCCGGCAGTTCCGCGAGCAGGGCGTCCCGGACGACGCGGGCACGGTCGCTCAGGCTCAGTCCGTCGAAGTCCCTGGTGGTGGCCAGTGTCGCGGGCATTCGCCCGCCGAGGTGCCGGACCAATTCGGTAACGACTCCGGCGCCGAGGAGTTCGTCGGCAGTGGGCATGTCACACCATGTCCTTGTTCGTCAGCCATCGGAGAGTCGGCCACCCACAGAAGACCGGCAGCCAACACGTGAGCACGCGATAGAGCAGCACCGACGGGACAGCGACGCTCGCGGGGAGTCCGAACGCCGCGAGCCCGCCGATCAGGGCGGCCTCCACGGCGCCGACGCCACCGGGTGTGGGCGCTGCCGATGCGAGGGTTCCGCCGATCATCGTCACGACGGTGACGGTGACGAACGTGGTGCCGCCGCCGAACGCTTCCACGCTCGCCCACAGGGCCAGTGCGGCGCCCAGAGTGGTTGCCGCACAGCCGAGGACGATGATCGCGAATCGTGTGGGGTCCTTGGCCAGATCTCCGAGTTCACCGAACACCTCCTTCAGCTGCGGGCGCACGGCATTGCGCAGCCAGCGCCGAAGCGTCGGTACGAACAGGACGGTGCCGAGGATGCCGAGGACGACACCCGCGATCAGATAGAGCACCGTCGCGTCCGGTACGAAGTGCGCCAGGTCGGCCGATGTGCCTGCGGCGACGGAGAAGAAGACGAGCAACGAGACGTGCGTGATCACCTGGACCGATTGCTGCAGTGCCACAGCGGCGGTCGCACGTACCGCGCCGAGGCCGCCCTTCTGCAGAAAGCGGACGCTCAGCGCGAGGCCACCGACCCCGGCAGGCGTCGTCGTCGCGGCGAACGTGTTGGCCACCTGCATGATCGTGAGGTTCCGAAAGCTGACGAGTCCGGATGCGCACGCCCACAGTGCCGCGGCCGCACCGACGTACGTCAGCGCCGATACCGCGAGTCCGAGCAGTGCCCACCACCAGTTGGCAGTCTGCAACTCGGTGACGAAGGTCGGGACGGCGCTGATGAACGGGTAGGCGACGTACACGAGACCGATCAGCAGGACCAGTTGGATGATCTGGTTCCGGGTGAAGCGAGTGACCTGCTCGGTGGCGATCTTCTCGGTGCCGGTCTGCTTCACGACTTCGTCGCGTACCGACTTCATGATGCCCTTGCCGTCGGGGACGGACTCGAGCACGCGCGTGGGAATCGCGGTCTTGGTCAACCGCCCGGCTGCAGTGACGACGATGTCCTCGCCGAGGGTGTCGACGGCGATCCGGACTGCCCGCTCCTCACCGAAGAGCGCGGATGTCGAGATCAGAAGTTGCGCGACGTCGGACTGCATCTGCGCGTCCGATGCGCCCAGCTCGGCGCTGGAGAACCCGCCGAACAGGGCCGTGCCGTCGTCGTTGCGGAGCTCCGCGCTGCGCAGATCGCCGTGGGAGATCTGAACCTCGTGCAGTGTCTGGAGTCCGTTCCAGATGCTCGACGCCAACTCGTCGGGTGAGGTCTCGTCGACGGGGACGCCGCGGGGTGCGCTGTGGGCGTACAACGCCCAACCTCGGTCGAGTGCCGACACGGCCAGAGGCCTGCTGCTGGCGACGCCGAGGTCGCCGATGGCGATGCCCATCAGTGCGCGGTGTTCGACGGCTCGGCGCATCGACGCGTGCAGAGGCGCGCTCTCGCTGTTACGGAACGACAGCCATCGCCACACCTGCCGGAGGGCTCCCCCGCTACGTTGGTTCTGGCCGTACATCTCGACGATGATCTCGGGCTCCGGTCCTTCCGCTGCCGCCGAGAGAACCAGCGGGCCTGGCCCCGCAGGCTTCAGTACTTCCAGCGAGATGACGGTGTGACCGCGTTTGGCGAGGAGCCGGACGGCGGCGTCGAGCGGAACCTCGAGCGCAGGCGTGCCGACGACGAGAACGATCAGAGCGCCGACCAACCACCCGACGGACAGGCCGAGAATCGACCGAGCCGGCACGACGGTACTGACGAACAGGTGGATCGGCACGAAGGCGAGCAGCAGGAACCACCACACCCGACGCCACCGCGCGGGTAGCCACGGGCCGGACACCGTGAGGACGGCAGCCAGCATCGCGATCCAACGGGAGTCGTCGAGGAACTGGGACAGGAAGGTGTCGAGACGATCCGGCACGTCGAGGTGCCAGTCCGGGGTCGAGATACCGGTCCCGGTGATGGACAGGGACAGGCCTGCGATGAGTCCTGCCGCCGCATACCCCGCGAGGAGCTTCCATTTCCGTCCGGCGATCAACCCGATGAGGATGCCGAAGGGCAGTGCCAGAATCGCGACGCCGTACAGAAGGTAGACCAGATTCGACTGATCGGGGCTCAGTACACCCAGGATGTTCGACACCGACATCTCGAGGGCGTCCCACTGATTACGGGTGATGAGCGAGCCCGCGATGACCGTCGCGAGCAGCAGCACGGACAGCACCACACGCAGGATGTCGCTTGTCCGTCGGACGAGCGGTTGCAACAGACTCCCGGTGACCGGAATGTCCCGCCCGTCGACTCGCACGTGCGCCAACTTACCGTGGCGGTGCCGCCGACCGGCCGACTACCGCGCCAGTCGACGCACCAGCTCGTTACGAACAGCGGGCCATTCGGACTCGACGATGGAGAACACGACGGTGTCGCGCAGGGAGCCGTCGGGCATGCGTTGGTGGTTACGCAGGATGCCGTCCTGCTTGGCGCCGAGCCGTGCGATGGCGGTGCGTGATTGCAGGTTCATCCAATGGGTACGGAATTCGACTGCGATGCAGTGCATTTCCTCGAACGCATGAGTGAGCAGCAGCAATTTGCTCGCGGTGTTGGTTCCGCTGCGCTGAGCGGAGGTGGCGTTCCAGGTGGACCCGATCTCCAGTCGGCGGTTCGCGGCGTCGGCATTCATGTACGTCGTCATGCCGATGATCTGCCCCGTGTCGTTACGGCGCACGGTGAACGGCAGCATCGACTGGGCGTCGAGCAGGCCGAGTCGCCGATCGATCTCGGCGGCCATGTTCTCAGGCCTCGGCACCGAGGTGTACCAGAGGTTCCAGAGTTCACCGTCGCGAACGGCGTCGGAAAGTCCTTCGAGGTGGTCGTGGCTCAGCGGTTCGAGCGTCACGACGTCGTTGGTCAACGTCACCGGCTGCAGGAAAGTCACGCGGCCGACGATACGTCAGTGCGCTTGCGCGAGCGGGTGAGCAGCACGACCGCAGCGGCTGTCACCGCGACCAGCAGCGCAAGGACGACCACGACATCGTGGAATGCCGCCGCGTACTCGTGCGGATGGCCGGGAATCCCGGCCGCGGTGGCGTCGGCGACGGGGTTGTCGGGCATCGAGGCCGTGACGAACGCGGTGAGCGTCCACGCATAGCCGGCGACGAGCAGAGCCTCGCCGCCGATGCGGAACAGGTTGAGGACGCCCGCAGCCGTGCCGGTCTGCTCCGGGGGAACCGCCGCGAGAGCTTCTCCGTCGACCAAACCGATGGGTAGACCGAATCCCAGGCCGACGGCCACCATCGGCACCACGATCCACCACAGGGAAGCGTCGGGCCGCAGCGCGAGCATCCCGAGATCGCCCAGAACGAGAGCGGCGAGACTGACGCCGATGACCGTCTTCGGCGTGACCGACCCCGTCGTGATCAGCTTGGCCACGACGGCAGGTGCGAGCAGAACGGGGACCGTCATCGTCAGCATGAACAGGCCCGCGGACGTCGGATCCATCGATGTGATGCCGCTGAGTGCATTCGGCAGGTAGGTCAGGAGGGTGACGAATCCGATCGCGCCCGCGACGGGCACCAGGCACAGGCCGAGGAAGGTGCGGTTGCGTAGGAGGCCGACGTCGAGAATAGGGGCCGAGCCCACGCGTTCGGGCCGGACGCGCGGCAGTACGACTGTCCCCGCCAGCGCGACGATCAACACCGCTGCCTGCGCGAGAAAGACTCCTCGCCAGCCGATTCCGCCGACGAGGAAGCCGGAGATCGTGGGGCCGAGCGCAAGTCCGAGCCCGTTGACTGTGCCGAACGCGGCGAAAGCCGTTGCGCGGTCGGCACCGGTGTAGAGATGCGACAGGATCGATGTCGATCCGACGAGCACAGCCGCGGCGCCGATTCCGGCGAGAACCCGGGCGGCGTCGAGGATCTCCACCGAGGGAGCGGCGGCACTCACGATGCCGGCCAGGCCGGTCAGCGCGACACCGAGCCGAAACGAGATGTGGTGCCCGATGCGGTCCGACACTGCGCCCCACACGACCGTGAACAGCGCGAATGCGAGGTTGAACCCGTTGACGACCCAGTGCAGCGGAGCGGGGGCGTCGCCGAGGTCGCGCGCGATGTCCGGTAGTGCGATGGCCGTTCCCGCGATCGACATGGGTACGACGAATTGCGCCGCGAGAACGACGACCAGAGTGTTCTTGGATTGCATCGGCTCCCCCTAGGTACGATGATTGCCGTACCAGACAAGCAGAAACATAGGTACGACGCAAGGCGTACCTATTAACTAGGAAGTGGGACCATGGACGAGAACGGGCACCCCGAGGTGTCGGAGATGGAACTGGGCAAAGTCATGTCCGCGTTGGCAGATCCGTTGCGGAGGAAGGTGATCACCGAGCTGGTCGGCGACGACGACGGTGCCGAGCGAACGTGTATGTCGTTCGAGTTGGGCGTCACCAAATCGACTCTGACGCATCATTTTCGGGTTCTGCGCGAATCCGGGTTGGTGTTCCAGGTCGATCGGGGCAACAGTCGCAAGGTCACGCTGCGCAGGCCGGAACTGAACGAGCGGTTCCCCGGCCTGCTGGACCTCATCGCCAACGAGTCGCCGTAAATCGGGTAGCACCGCGCGAGAGCACGCGTTAGCGTCGTCGACATGCACATCGCGATGATCGGCACGACGGCGCCGAGCCACATCTACCCTTCTCGCGGCCTGATCGCCGAGTTGGTGCGCCGCGGGCATCGGGTCACGTACGCCGTCGGTGAACAGCTGGCCGGGCTGGTCGAACCCCTTGGGGTGGAGGTGGTTTCGTTCTCCTCCATCCTCCCGCAGGGTGAGGACGACTGGCCGGACGACCCGGCGTCGGCGATGCACGTGTTCCTGGACGAGGCGCTGGAATCCTTCGCCGGATTGGCGGCGTTCTACGACGAGGACCGCCCGAATCTGTTCCTGTACGACATCGGCGGTCTGGCGGCACCGGTGTTGGGTCGTCGCTACGACGTCAAGGCCGTCCAACTCTCACCCGCGATGGTCGCATGGGATGGATACGAGGACGATCTGTCCGAGATGCTCGGTCCACTACGAGCATCCGAGACGGGGCAGAAGTACCACGCCGCGTACTCGACATGGCTCACCGACAACGATATTCACGTCGACGCCTGGGACTGGATCTCCCATCCCGAACACGTTCTGTCGCTGATTCCGCGTGCGATGCAGCCCAATGCGGACCGGGTACCGGACCGGGTGCAATTCGTCGGCCCGTGTCTCGATGCCGGGCGTCTTGCCGAGACAGGCTGGACGGCCCCGAGTGCACGCGTTCTCTACATCTCGTTCGGTACCGGGTTCAACGAGCGGCCGGAGTTCTACCGCACTTGCATCGAGGCGTTCGGCGGAACGGACTGGCACGTGGTGATCTCCATCGGAAACCGTGTCGGCGCAGCGGAATTAGGAGACGTGCCGTCGAACATCGAGATCCATGCGCGCGTTCCGCAGCTCACGGTCCTGCGTGCCGCGTCGGTGTTCGTCACCCACGCAGGAATGGGCGGCTGCACCGAGGCACTGTGGTTCGAGGTCCCCACGGTCGCCATCCCGCAGGCGGTGGATCAGTTCGGAAATGCGTCATTGCTCGAGGAACTCGGCGTCGGCGTCCAGCTCCAGAACGACGAGGTGACGGTGGAATCGCTGCGCAAGGCCGTCGAATCGGTTGCCGTATCACCCGAGGTACGCGCACGCTTGATCGAGATCGGTGCCGAGGTCCGCGCGCACGGCGGAATCGCCAAGGCGGCCGATGCGGTCGAGAGGTCTAGTCCAGCGCGCTGACACTCATTCCGTACGGCAAGAACCGAACCTTGCGCGTCGGGTCGGTGTTGTCCTTGTGTGCTCGCAGAGCGTCGAGTTCGGTGGCGAACACCTGGTCGATGGCAGCACCGTCGTCGGAGACGGTGTAGATGGTCCAGACGCCGTCGCCTTTGTCGCCGGTGGTCTCTGGCTCCGGAGCGGACTTCCTCGTCGGCGCTGCCGCCTCACCGAAGAATGCACCCCATGGCCCGATCGCACCGGATTGGCCGATGATCTTGCCGACCTGGCCGACGACGTCACGCAGTCCGTCGCTCGCTTCCTTGGCGAAACGATCGAAGTCTTCGGGGTCGATGTTGAACGGTCCGTTGTTGGTCATGTCTCCAGTGTGCGCCTGCTGCGGAGTTACTGCTGAAGCCGTGCACCGATCGTGTTGTGCAGGGCCCGGAGACTGTTCTGACCGAGGGTGACGGTCTGCGACTCGATGTGGCGCAGCAGGTGACCGTCGTCGAGGACCTTTTCGCTGGACTGGATCAGCACGGTGCCTGCGCCGGTGAAGTCGAACTGGCGTTCTTCACCACTGTTCGCGCCGAGGAATCCGCGCGCTGCGCCCAGAAAGTTCTGCATCCAGCCTGCGTCGAAGTGATGCGATGGCGACGGGCAGTCGGCCCATCCGACGAGTGCTTCCGGGTCGATGCGCAGTGGAGGTTCGGCGAACATGACCTGCCCGTTCGACGACGCCAGGAACTTGCCGGTACCCAGCAAGGTCAGGAATCCAGGAACGATCGACTGCTTCAGATCGAGGGTCGGCTCGAACGCAAGAAGGTTCGACGCCCGGATGGTCAGATTGCCGTTGTCGAGGTCGTAGGAGTTGATGTTGAAGCCGCGGTCGCCGAGGATCAGCTTGCCCTGACCCTGTGCGAGCACCCAGTCGTTCGAGTACAGCGGCGAGGAGAATCGCGCGGCGACGATGGCAGGCATCGACGTCTGGCCGAGCGGCTCGAAGCGCACGTTGCCGTAATAGGCGATCATTGCGCCCTTCGAAGTGAACCAGGGCTGGCCGGCGAGTTCGACGCAGAAGGCATAGTCGTTGCCGGGGACGTTGTCGTTGACCGGGAGCGTGTGTGGGGTGTGGATCTCGAGGCTCATGTCAGCTCCTAGAACTTCTGCTCGGAGGCCTGGACCCAGACGGTCCCGAAGCCCGTCATCTTCAACTGGATGGCCTCGCCGCTGCCTTTACCGACTGCGTCACGCCATCCGACGTTGGCGGAGATGTCGACATCGATGTTGCCGATGTGACAGACGTACGCCTGGGGATCGACCACCACCTGGGGGTGCTCCGGCCCGACCTGCAGTGGAATGGCCCCGCCGTGAGACAGAACGGCAACGCTGCCCTGCCCGGTCAGCTGCGTGGTGAACAATCCCTGGCCGGTCATCGCTCCTCGAACTGCTCCGCGCACACCACCCTGAGAGGTGAGCGCGACGATCGAGCTCTGGAGGTAACCGTCGTGCACCAGCAGTCGATCGGCTTCGACGGTCAGCATCGACGACCCGTCGAGGTGGATCACTTCGACGTACAGGCCCGCGTGGCCGTAGAAGACCTCACCCTGGCCTTCGGCCGCCATCATCGCGACGTGCTCGCCGGACATCATCCTCCCCGCCATCCCCGCCACGCCACCCATGGACGGCATGGCACCCGCCGATCCACCCATCGAGTGCGGGATGAAATGGACGTCGCCGGTGTAGTAGAGCATGGAACCCTTGCGCGCCAACACGTTCTGGCCCGGTGCGAGGGTCGACTTGACGACTTTGCTGTTGACGAGTTCCAGCGGCATGTCAGCGCTCCTCGGGCTGGATGTAGACGACGCCGTGGCCGTCGAAACGCAGCGAGAAGGCTTCGCCGCTGCCGCCTCCGATGGCGGATCGCCAGGTCACGTCCGTCACGAAGCTCTGGTTCAGCTGCCCGCGGTGGGCGACGAACGCGTCGGGATCGACGACGAGCGGGTACTGCGGGTCGACGGCCAGCGCGATGAGCGGCCCGCCCGCCGACAGCAGTGCGACCTGGCCGCTTCCGCTGACCACCGTCGTGAACAGTCCTTGGCCCGACGACGCTCCGCGGAGGCCGGAGAACTTGACCTCGGTCTTCAGCTGACCGGTGAGAGCCAGTAGCTGCGACGCTTCGACGTGCATGGAGTCACCGGAGATGTCGACGATGGTGACGTCCTGGGCGTCGACGGCAAAATAGACGGTGCCTTTACCGGAAACCTCCATCAGAGAGAGGGATTCGCCCGTCACCTTCTGCTTGAGCGCAGCGCGCAGACCTCCACCACCGCCCATTCCGGCGTTCTTGAAGGCGACGTCGCCCTCGTACGCGACCATCGATCCGGTGATCGCGCGCAGCGAGTCACCGTTCAGATTCGCGACGAGCACTCGGTGCCCGTTCAAAGTCAGCTGAGCCACGGGGGAACTATGCCACGCGCAGTTCCCCCGTGCCAGCTTTACCCGACGAGCGGCTTCAGGGTTTTACCTGCAAGTTCGACGACGCCGGGCTCGTGTCCATTGGTGACCAGATTGATGATGATTCCGTCGATACCGTGGTCGAGAACGCGCTTCTGGATCTGCCCGGCGATGTCGTCGGGAGTGCCGCAGAAGATGCGATCGGTGGCGGCCGCGGCATCGTCGTCGGACAGGTTGGACACGTCGACGCCGGTGGAGAGCAGGTAGTCGTTCCTCAGCTTCACTGCCTTGTCGCCGTCCTCGTCGATGATGACGAACGCGAGGAAGCTGGTTTCGAGATCCTTGGGATCGCGGTCCACCTCTTCGCAGCGCGCTTCGACGGCTGCGACCTTGCGCGGCAATTCGCTTGCGTTGCAGATGATGTTGAGGTGATCCGCGAACTGCGCCGCGAGACCGAACGTCTTCTTCTCGCCGCCGCCGCCGAGCATGATGGGCAGATCGTCGCGGATGCGAGGCTCGTTGATCGCGTTCTCGACCTGGTACCAGAGGCCGTCGAACGTCGGTCGCTGACCGCGAAGCATGGGTTCGATGATCTGGAGGGCTTCGTCGAGACGCTCGAAACGGTCCGTGAACGTGCCGAACTCGAGCCCGAAGCTGGTGTGCTCCAGTTCGAACCAGCCCGCACCGATGCCGAGGATCGCGCGTCCGCCGCTGACGACGTCGAGCGTGGTGACGGTCTTGGCGAGTATTGCCGGGTTCCGGTAGGTGTTGCCGGTGACGAGGGCCGACAGCTGGATGGTCTCCGTGGCACTGGCCAGCCCCGAGAGGGCGGAGTACGCCTCGAGCATCGGCTCGTCCGGCTTGCCGATTCCGGGGAGTTGGTAGAAGTGGTCCATGACGAACGCGGTGTCGAATCCCGCGGCTTCTGCCTCGCGCGCCTGCGCGATGACCGTGGGGAACAGTTCCTTGACGGAACCTTCGTAGCTGAAATTGGGCATCTGGTAACCGAGACGAATAGTCACGTACTGAACGCTACTCCCGTCGGTGACGTATGCCACCTGGACGAGTTGACTATGCAAAGATATAGTCAGGCTAGCTAGGGTAAACCAAAGCCAGTCGAAGGGGTCTTGCCATGTCACACACATTCGGCCGCGACGCAGTCATCGTCGAGGCGGTCCGTACTCCGGTCGGTAAAGGCAAGGCCAGCGGGGCGCTGCACGGTGTACATCCAGCCGATCTGCTGGCGCACAGCCTCCGGGCCGTCGTCGAACGAAGCGGGATCGACCCGGCGATGATCGACGACGTCATCACCGGGGCGGTCACGCAGGTGGACGAACAAGCCTTCAACATCGCTCGGACGGCATTGCTGGCTGCCGGTTACCCCGAGTCCGTGCCCGGCACCACGGTGGACCGCCAATGTGGAAGCAGCCAGCAGGCAGTGCATTTCGCCGCGCAGGGTGTCATGTCCGGTGCGTACGACATCGTCGTTGCTGCCGGCGTCGAATCCATGGGACGTGTGCCGATGGGTTCCAACGTCAGGCCGGGTTCCGATCCGCGAGGGATCGGCTTCAGCGAACGATACGCCGAAGGGCTTGTGGCGCAGGGTCACAGCGCCGAGCTGATCGCAGCGAAGTGGGGATTCGACCGGACCGCTCAGGACGAGTTCGCATTGAACAGTCATGCCAAGGCCTACGCCGCCGCCACCGGAGGCAGGTTTTCGAAAGAATTGGCACCCCTGGCGGAGTTGGATCACGACGAGATCATCCGTAGCGGCGGAACGCTGGAATCGATGGCTGCTCTACGGTCGGCATTCGTCGATGATGCAGTAGGTGAACGCTTCCCGCAGATCGACTGGTCCGTCACCGCCGGGAACAGTAGTCCGCTCAGCGACGGCAGCGCCGCTTTGCTGATCACGACGAGCGAGATCGCCACGCGCTTGGGGTTGAAGCCTCTCGCGCGCCTGCACAGCGTCGCTGTCGTCGGATCCGATCCGTTGTACATGCTCACCGGCGTCATTCCAGCGACCGAGAAGGTGTTGAAGCGGGCGGGCCTGGGCCTGGCCGACATCGATCTGTTCGAGGTGAACGAGGCCTTCGCTTCGGTGGTTCTGGCATGGCAGAAGGAAACCGGTGCAGACTCGTCCCGGGTGAACGTCAACGGCGGAGCCATCGCGATCGGCCACCCACTCGGGGCAAGCGGAGCACGAATCATGACGACGTTGGTCAACGCCATGGAGCAGAACGATGCCAGATTCGGTCTGCAGACGATGTGCGAAGCAGGCGGGCTCGCGAACGCGACGGTTCTGGAACGGGTCTGAAGCAGGTTTTCGCTGCAGAACACGTGCATCGGGTGAACAATCGGACCATGCCGACACTCGAACTCACAGGACCACCGTTCTCCGGATTCGCCGTCGACGACATGGAGGCGGCCCGAGCGTTCTACGCGGACACGCTCGGGCTGACCGTCGAGACAGGTGAGATGGGCATGCTCCACCTTCGCCTGAGCGACGCCGTCGAGATTCTGATCTACCCGCGGGAGCGGCACGAACCCGCGCCGTACACCATTCTCAACTTTCCGGTCGCGGACATCGACGCCGCCGTCGACGCGTTGACGGCCGAAGGAGTTGTCTTTCAGCAGTATCCGGACATGGGAACCGACGAGAAGGGGATCTTCCGCCACGGCGGACCGCTGATCGCCTGGTTCACCGACCCGTCCGGCAACATCCTGTCCGTGTTGCAGGCGTGAACATTGCGGGTGCGAATCAGGCGGTGGGAGTTCCCAGCTCGAGCGTCACGGGTTGCTCCTGACGAATACCCTGCTCGGTCACCCACTCGAGACGCATCGTCTCCCCCGGCCTGCGCCCGATCATCTCCGCCGACATGTCCTTCGAGGATCGAACAGGTCTGCCGTCGACGGAGACGATCACATCGCCGTCGGCCAGGCCGGTTCTCATTGCGGGAGAGTCGTTCCGAACAGACGTCACCGCAGCTCCCTGCGACGGGCCCGCCGAACGGAAAGCCGACACGTCCCGGATCGACACCCCGAGATACGGCGTCGGGCCGACGTGGACAGTCCCACCCGAGCGTCCGGTCCGCACCTGTTCGACGACGGCCATGGCGTCGTCGATCGGGATGGCGTACGCCTCCGGAGCTTGCGTGGCTCTGGCGTCGTCCGAGAGCCCGGCCGCGTCCACTCCGATGACGTCTCCCCATGCGTCGACAAGCGGTCCGCCCGAGTCGCCGGCGCGAACGTCGGCGTCGATCTGAATCATCCCGGTCAGCTCGTTGCTGGTTCCGTCGACCGAGTTCTGCGCGGTGACAACCCGATCCAGTGCGACGATTTTCCCCGGCGCCGGGACGAGAACTCCGCCGCCTGCCGCATTCCCGACGGCTGTGACCGCGTCACCGACCGCGAGGTCCGCCGAGGACCCGATGGGCGCCGGCGGGAGATCCGACGCGGTCGCCAACTCCAGCACCGCAAGGTCACGGGACTTGTCGTAGCCCAGCACCGACGCGTCGTAGATCAGGCCGTTGCCCATGTGCACGGCAGTCACATCCGTCGCCTGTTCGACGACGTGGAAGTTCGTCAGAACCAACCCGTCCGCGCCGACGACGAATCCCGTTCCGGCCACTCCGTACGTGCCGAACTCGGCGGAGATCGTGACCACCGTCGGATCCACGCGGGCGGACAACTGCTCCGGTGTGAGCGGGGGCCCCGCGGGCGCTGGTGGTGGTGCCGGAGGCAACGCAACCGGAGGCTGAACAGCGTCGAACCCACCCGGCGCCAGCTGGGGTGCCAGCGCCGTCGCCGCGAGCGTCAGCACCACCACGGTCACCGCCCGACCAGCTGCCTGCATAGCCTCCGATTATGGCCGCCCGTCGACGAAAATGCGGCGGCCTGGCACACCTCTTACAGACCTAGCACTCTTTCTGCGGACCTGGCACGCCTTCTATCCATCGATTTCGCGTGCCAACCTCACAAAAAAGGTGCTAGCTCCCGAACTCGGCTATCGCGCGCTGACGGCTCGGGGAACGTCGGCGCGGAGTGTGAAGTCGGTGACGAATTCTCCGTCCTCGGGGACGAATCGGCGTCGGGGATCGTAGTTCTCCACGTCGAACCGATTCAGAGCAGGTGAATGTGTCGTGACGGCCATCTGTCCGCCGTCGACGTCGAATTGCAGGAGGCGTTGGAAGCCTGTGGCGCGTTCGCCGTCGACCTCGAAGTACTGGTAGTCCGCGAGGAGTTGGACGACGGTGCGGCCGGTGTCGTCGACCTCTCTGTCGACGACGGTGGCCTGCCCGTCGACATGCCCCGACAACACGAGGAACACCGATTCGTACGGCTTCACGAGGCGGTTCCAGATCTGTTGACCCGAGCTGGCGCCGATGTCGCCGAAGGCCATCAGCTTCTTCTCGCCGCCTTCGTCCAGGTAGTAGTGGGTGCCGATCACGACGTTCCGATCCGGATGATCGTCGAGAACCTGCTCGGCCCACTTCATGACCTTCTCGGGCGGGTTGTATCCGATGTAGAGCATCAGGAACTTCGCGCCTGCGATGTCGATCAGGTCGTAGTGTGCCGAATTGTCCTCGGCCGTGAACGAATCACCCCACCACGGTTGATCTCGGTATCGCTGAGGGCCGAAGTATTCGTTGTACAGAACGTGGTTCTGCTCGTGCATTCCGGGCACCAGTTTGCCCGCGACATTCCACAGGTTGTCGTGGTTGCCGGGGAGCACCCCGTGCGGAACACCCGCATCCTCCAGCCGCTTCATGGACTCGCTCGCAGCCTCGAATTCGATGCGCGACTGCGCATCCGGACGGCCGGGGCTGATCCAACTCTGGATGATGTCCCCCGTGTGCATGCTGTAGTCGATGCCGTACTTCTCGGCACTGTCGACGGTCCACTGCGTCATGTCGTCGTAGACGGTGGGATCGTCCCGCGAGATGTACTGGGTGTCACTGATGTGTTGCAGCGCGAAGTCGTAGGTGCCCGGCTCGGCGAAAGCGCCGTCGGGAGAGGCGTTGTCGTCGACGAAGGACCGATCGGCGCGGGGGCTGTCGATGATCATCACCTCGACGTCGCCGTCGATTCCCGTCACGGGCGCCGCGAGAGTGATGTCGCCCCCGCTGGTGTCGGGGCGGGCGACGGCGACGGCCTGCCCCCAGGAGTCCGACCCGGGTGCGCGCACATGCATTGCAAGATCGTTGGTGTTGACGGAGGTGCCGTTCCACGTGAGAACAGCGGACTCGACTCCGGGGGCGAACGTCGCGGTGTAGCGGAGGTACGGGAATTCGTCCCACGCCGATGTTCGGGAGGCGGAGCCCGACGACTCCTCGACACTCGCGGTGCCGTCGCCCACTCCGGCGACCATGTCGGCAGACACCGCCTCCGGAACGGAGGTGAGTCCGAGGGCGGGTACCGCCGTGGCGGGTGCCTGCGACCGGATCTCGCCGGGGGCGGCCACGGCGTCGGCGCCGACGAGAGCACACGCGAGCAGGAGAGATCCGATGGTCGGGGCGGCCTTCACTCTGTCCAGGCTACCGACGCTCGGGAGTAGGTGTCGGGGGCGAGAGTGACGGCCCGATCACGGACCGAAACGTCACGTTCGCTGAGGTAACGCCTCGGCAGCACGCGTCAGCCGGGTGGCAGCGTCGCGAACGCGTTCGATCTTCCGGTCCAGGGCTTCGCCTTCGAATGCCTCGACTCGTCCGCCGATGCTGATGGAGGCCACGACGGCTCCTCCTCGTCCGAGGATCGGGGCGGCGACGGCGGCGACGCCGGTCAGGTAGTCGGAATTGCTCACGGAGTATCCGGCGATTCTGACGGCGTCGAGGTGCTCGCGCAGGCGGGTTGCGTCGGTGACGGTGTGTTCGGTGAATGCGTGCAGATCGCTCTGTATCCACTTGTCACGCAACGTGTCCGAGTTGGCGAGCATCACGATGGGGCCTGCAGCAGCGTGGTAGGGCAGCACCGAGCCGATGTTGATGCCCGCGACCACCAACGGATTGTTCCCTTCGAGCCGATCGATGCACACGGCACCTTCCTCGGCGGGAACCATCAGGTAGGCGGTGTCCCCGAATGCGTCGGCGAGTTGGGTCATGTACGGCCGCGCTGCCGTTCGGATGTCCAGGTTCACCAATGCCGCCGAGCCGATTTCGAACACCGGCATCGCGACGCGGTATGCCCCGTCCGCCGTCCGGTCGATCCACCCAGCGTGAACGAGAGTGGTCATCAAGCGATGCACCGTCGTCTTGTTCATCTCGCTCGCCGCGGTGAGATCTCCGAGAGTCCAGACCGGGCGGGAGGCGTCGAAATGCTCCAGCAGAGTGCATGCCTTGAGGACGGCTCCGACGATGTCCCGTCCCGCCTGGGTGTCGGACTGGAAGGGCGCAGCCACTGGTTACTCGCTTTCGGGGGTAGTCCGTGATCGGTCTGGCCATCATACGAACCGGCGTCTTCGGGGTGCCGTGTTGACATGTGACCCGGACCACTCTAGCTTCGTATCACGAAATACGGAACTCATTCCGCAATACGGAACGGACTCAATGATGACGGCTTCGACACCCACCCTCAAGGACCTCACCTCCGCCGGACTCGTCTACGCCCCCGGGGTGTGGGACGGTCTGACGGCCAAGCTCGCCGAGCAGGCCGGATTCGACGCACTGTGCGCGTCGGGATTCGCGGTGTCCGCTGCGCTCGGACTCCCCGATGCCGAGCTGTACACCATGACGGAGAACCTTCAGGCCATCAGGACCATCCGGGAAACCTCCAAACTTCCCCTGGTCGCGGACATCGACACCGGCTACGGCAACGCCGTCAATGCTGCACGAACCGCGACGAAGTTCGTCGACGCAGGCGTGCAAGGAATGTTCATGGAGGACCAGGTGTCTCCCAAGTCCTGCCCCATCTGTGTCGGCGACCCGGTGGCACTCGTCGACGTCGAAGAGGCGACGGGCAAGATCCGTGCCGTGCGAGACTCCACACCCGACACGGTGCTGCTCATCGCGCGCACCGATGCTCGGGGCGACGACGCGATCCGTCGTGCGCAGGCATACGTCGAGGCGGGCGCGGACATGATCATGCCCGTCACCAAGACGTTCGAGACCATCGAGGAATGGGAGCGTTGCCACGACGAGGTAGGCGTTCCACTGATGGCCACGCTGACGGCGTCGACCTGGACCGAACGCGACTTCACTCCGGAAGTGCTGGAGCGCATCGGAGTTCGACTCGCCCTCTTGCCGACGCAGGTTCTCATGGCGGCAACCGGCGCCGCGCAAACGGCACTGCGGCGCCTCGCCGGGGGCGAAGCTCCCGCCGCGGTCAGCGCCGACGCACTGTCGCACCACGAATTCGTCGACCTCATCGGCTTCTCCGACGTCGAAGCCAAACAGCGCAAATACCTCCCCGAGGCTGCCAAATGAGTCCCCACCCGACGAGTCCCCACCCGACGAGTCCCCACCCGACGAGTCCCGGCTACACCATGACCGAGAAGATTCTGGCTCGCACCTGCGACAGCGAGACGGTACGCGCGGGTGAGAATCACCCGGTCCGTCCGGCCCGCATGATCGCCTACGACTTCCCCGGGTACACCGACGTGATGTTCCGTCAGATGCGGGAGGACTTCGGCATCACCGAGCTCGAGGATCCGAGTCGGTACGTCGTGTTCATCGACCACATGTTGACGAAGAACAACGACAAAGAAGCCGAGGTCCACAAGGTCACGCGTGATTGGTGCGAGTTCTACGGGATCGAACTGCACGAAGGCCGCGGAATCGGGCACCAGCTGACGGCCGAACTGGGACTGGCGATTCCGGGCGACTTCCTCGTTCATTTCGACGGCCACATCAGCGGCGTCGGAGCGTTCGGAGCGCTCGGGTGGGGAATCCGACGCGATCTCATCGAGGCATGGGTGACCGGGAAGGTGTACGTCGACATTCCAGCCACCACACGGTTCGATCTCGTCGGTGCATTCTCCCCGGGCGTGGACAGCAGAGACCTCGTCCACACCATCATCGATCTCGTCGGCGCCGACGGATGCGCGCACCAGGTCATGGAATTCGGCGGTCCCGGCGCTCGGTCGATGAAGATCGATCACCGTCAAGGACTGTGCGGCATGGCAATGTTCACCGGTGCAGTGTCCGCGGTGTTCGAGCCGGACGAGACGTCGTTGGCGTACGCGAACACGGTTGCACGCCGGAGCTTCGAGCCGGTTCACCCCGACGCCGACGCTGTGTACGCGGCCCGGCACACCATCGATCTGTCGGAGGTCGTCCCCCGCGTCGTACAGCCAGGCTCGGCGCGTGCCGCGAACACCATGACCGCGAAGGAGGCCGCCGGAACGCCGATCACCAAGGCCTTCATCGGATCCTGTGCGAGCGGGCGCATCGAAGACCTTCGTGCCGCGGCCCTGGTGCTCGACGGCAACACCATCGCCCCCGGCGTCGAACTGAACGTCGTCCCGACCTCGCAGCAGGTACACGAGCAGGCCGAGCGCGAGGGAATTCTGGACGTACTCCGATCCGCAGGGGCCACCATCGCGGTGTCGAGCTGCGACTTCTGCTTCGGCTATCAGAAGCCACTCCAGGCAGGTGAGAACTGCATCTCCACGGGAGTTCTCAACATCTCCGGCCGGATGGGTAGTTCCGACGCGAACATCTACATGGGATCGCCGTACACGGTTGCGGCGAGTGCCCTGGCCGGAACCGTTCGAGAATGGAGTTCATGACGTGAGTGCCTATCCACCACCACCCGACGTCATCGAAGGACGAGTCGCCTGGATCTTCGGCGACGACTTCGACATCGACCTCGTCGTCGGGGTCTCCAACATCAAGTCCTACGACCCCGACCACCTCAGGTCCGTGTGCATGCACGCCTACGACCCGGGGTTCGTCGACCGAGTTCGGCAGGGAGACATCATCGTCGGTGGCCGGAACTTCGGATACGGTCACCCGCACTACCCGCCGATGGTCGCGCTGCGCAACGCCGGAATCGCAGCGATCGTCGCCGAGTCGTTCTCGCCCGGATTCTGGCGAGGCGAAACGTTCAACGGGATGCCGCTCATCACCGTTCCCGGAGTGTCCACCGCCGTGGCGACGGGTGATTCCGTGACACTGGACTGGCGCTCCGCGACCCTCCGCACCGACGACGGAACCGAACTCGTCGGCTCGCCCCCGAACCCCAGGACCGTCGCCGTCATCGAGGCCGGCGGATCCTACGAACTCCTCATCGCCGAGCACCAACTCGCACAGCAGTCACTCGCACAGCAGTCACTCGTACAGCAAGGACAGCCGACATGACCAATGCGCCGCACCCATCCACGAGGACCGACGTGGCAAGCCCCGGAAAGTCGAACACCACCGCCAGACGGGCCGCGATCGCCGGCGGCGTCGGAACTCTGATCGAGTACTACGACTTCGCGGTGTACGGGTTCCTCGCCGTCGTCATCGCTCCGCTGTTCTTCCCGTCCACCAGCCCGGGAGTGTCGATCCTGGCAACACTCGCCGTGTTCGGCGTCGCCTACGTCGCACGTCCCCTCGGCGGCATCTTCTTCGGCCGCCTCGGCGATCGACGTGGTCGGCGATCCGCTCTGGTCATCACCGTCGTCTGCATGGGCATCGCCTGCGGCATCCTCGGGCTGCTTCCGACGCACTCGTCCGTCGGCTACCTCGCTCCGGTTCTGCTGGTGATCATCCGCCTGGCGCAGGGGTTCTCGGCCGGGGGTGAGATCGGCGGCGCCGCAACGTACATCGCCGAGTCCGCGCCGCCCAACCGTCGGGGATTCTTCGGATCGTTCACGCCGATCGGTTCGACACTCGGATTCGCCGTCGCCGCAGCGGTTGTCGGTCTGGTCGCCCTTGTCACCACCGACGAGCAGATGTCGTCCTGGGGATGGCGAATTCCGTTCCTTCTCGCTCTGCCCCTGGCTGTCGTCTGCCTGCGGGTGAGGTTGAAGCTCGAGGACAGCCCCGAATTCGAGGAGATGGCCGAGAAGAACCAGGTCACCAAGAGCCCGCTGTCCGACGTGGTGAAGCGCAACCCGTGGTCGGTGCTGCGCGTCGTGGGTATCGCGATCGCGATGAACGGGTCCGGGTACATCGGCCTGACGTACTTCAGTGTGTACCTGATCAACGATCTGGGGTTCTCCAAGGACGCGGTGTACTGGACATCCGCGATCAGTATTGCGTTGGCGTGCGCCACGTTCCCCCTCAGCGGCATGATGACCGACAGATTCGGCCGCAAACCCGTGCTGCTCGCCGGATACCTCGCGTACATCGTGATCGCATTGCCCGCGTTCATGATTCTCGGTGCCACGGCCAGCATCGTCGTCGTCGGAATCGTGTACTTCGTCTACATGGTGCTCAACGGCGTCGTCCAGGTACCCGCGTTTCCTCTCTTCACCGAGCTCTTCCCGAGGTCCGTTCGCTACACCGGAGTCTCGCTCGGTTTCAACATCGGCACCATCGCTGCCGGTGGTACTGCTCCGTACGTCGCGGCGCAGCTCGTCGAATCGACCGGCAACGCCATGTCTCCCGCATACTGGGTCATGGGTGTCTGCGCGATCGGCGTCGCCACGGTTCTCACCATTCGCGAAACCGGAAAGACAGCCCTGCCGGTCTGATGCGGTGAGGGCATACTGATTCGCATGACGCGACGGGTACCGGACACATCGACGCCGGCGGTCGGGGTCGGCATCTCGGGTTGGACGTACGCACCGTGGCGTGGTGACTTCTACCCCGAAGGTCTGGCACACCGCCGAGAGTTGGAGTACGCGTCGGAACGGCTGTCCTCCATCGAGATCAACGGAACGTTCTACGCAATGCAGAAGCCGGCGAGCTTCGTGAAGTGGCGTGACGAGACGCCGGAGGACTTCGTGTTCTCCGTCAAGGGCGGGCGGTACATCACCCACATCAAGAGGCTCGTCGGCGTCGAATCCGCTCTCGCCAACTTCTACTCGACGGGTGTGTTGAGCTTGGGACCGAAACTCGGTCCATTTCTGTGGCAGTTGCCGCCCAACCTGCAGTTCGACGCCGGTGCGCTGGCTGCGTTCTTCGATCTACTGCCGCGCACGACCACGGAGGCCGTGGCTCTCGCGGGCCTACGGGACGACAAGCTGCCCGACGACAGGGTCAGTCTCGTGATCGACGGTGACCGCCCGTTGCGTCACGCACTCGAGGTACGGCACGACAGCTTCCGATGCGACGAGGCCGTCGAATTGTTGCGAGAGAAAGATGTTGCGTTCGTCGTCGCCGACACTGCCGGACGCTACCCGTTCATCGATACGCCGACGTCGGACTTCATGTACCTCCGGTTGCACGGCGACGAGGAACTGTACGCGAGCGGTTACGACGATGCCGCCCTGGACAAGTGGGCCAATCGCATCGCGCAGTGGACGGCCACGGGCCGAGACGTCTTCGCGTACTTCGACAACGACGTCAAGGGCTTCGCTCCGTTCGATGCGATGAGGCTGCGCGAACGTATCTGACTACTCGAACTCCATTCGGACCGAGCTGGCGCAGAAGTACAGGAGAAGCACGAATCCGTTGATCGACACGACGATCGGGGCCCATACGAACACGGTCATCATGGGGCTGAGACCGTCCACGACCACCACCCAGACGGCAATCATCGTCGTGAACAGTGTGCAGAGCGCGACGTGCGTCGCGAGCATCCACCGGCCCAGGAAGAAGCCGACGAACATCCCGATCTCGATGAAGAACGCAGTCTTGGCCAGGGTGATCGCGGGTGGTGTGGTCGAGGAGAAGACTGCGAGGAAGATGGCGATGTCGGATCCGATGACGAATACGAAGGCCGGGCCGATGCGAGGCCACGGCGACACCCACCACCACACTGCGGCGGCGAAGGCGAACAGCATCGATGCCCACGTGACGGCTACTCCGGCCGTGGTGGCGGGGGCGTAACCCGACGCGAGTTCCAACGCCGGGATGATGGCCATGCTCAGGGTCGCGAACGCCAGCACACGTTTGACGATCGTCGTGATCGCGAGCGACGCCATCGCGTCGACGACCCACTCGTACCGCTCTTCCAGCGTGTCGCCGGCTGCCGACATCCCGATCCCCCGATTCTGTACGGTTCCGCGATCGGAGTCTGACACACCGCGAGGGGGTCTTGCGGCGAAACCGGTTCGGTATCAGTCGATCACGTTCACGGTTCTGTGACGTGTCACAGTGATCGGGTGCCGTCGAGCATGGCGATCAACAGTTCGCGGGGCAGAGCCAACGGCGGCATCGAGTTGAGGTGGATGGCGTCGTCGGACTTGTCGTTCTTGAACTCGGCCACCTCGTCGTGCAGCCGCTCCATTGTGACGTCGAGGCGGTTGGCGCTGTCCGCGGCCTCGGTGAGCTCGGCCAGCAACGGCGCCGGAATGGTCCCGGAGTACTTGTAGAAGATCTTGTGTTCGAGGCTCGCCCAGAAATCCATCGCGATGGTACGGATCTGCAGCTCCACCGGCACCGGTTGGATACGGTCGCTCATGAACACCGGAATCTCGACGATGAGATGAAGGCTCTTGTAACCGTTCGGTTTCGGCGTCGCGATGTAGTCCTTGACCTCGAGTACACGCACGTCGGTCTGGCTGCCGATCATGTCCGCGATGCGGTACGTGTCGGAAATGAAGCTGCACGTGATGCGAATGCCCGCGATGTCGACGATGGTCGACCGGATGTCGTCGAGGGCCAGCGGGCAGTTCTTTCGTCGAGCCTTGGTGATGATGCTCTCGGGGGTCTTGAGCCGTGAACCGACGTGTTCGATCGGACTGTACCGATGGATGTGGGTGAACTCCTCCTTCAAGATGTTGATCTTGGTCATGAGTTCGTCGATGCCGAACTTGTACCCCATCATGAATCGGGTGAAGTCGTTCCGGAGCCGGTCGAAATCCGGCACCGCCTGGGGTTCGTCGCCCGTGGCATCGCGTTCCATGCCCTCGATTGTCCCTTACCGGGCCGGCGGCCCTAGGTGCGGTGGGATCCGCGTGAGTCGAAGCTCGCGTCCGCGCATCTCGGGCCGAGTGGCGGGCTGAAGGTGACATCTCCGCAGGTGCGGCACGCGTGGGTTCGGTGGTGCCCTCGTCCGCAGGAACACGCCCTCGACCCGACCAGTACGGTCCGTGGGCCGAGGGCGTGACCGCGAGCGCACCTGCACGGTGCGTTCTCGACCCATCGATCGCCCAATCGATGGAGGGTTCCGCTGCCGTCATCACCCTCCGCTGTCGTCATGCGCCGCCGCGTTCTTTCCGGGTGAATCCATGCTTGCCACCGCCTGCTCGACGTTTGGACCGTCCGGAGCCGGGGGACTCCAGGACGGCCTACTCAGAGTAACACGCATTCGAACATATGTTCCCATTGAACTCGCCTTCGCTGTGTCCTAATCTGAAATTACGAAATTACGAAATTACGGAATGACAGAGGGGTCACGATGCGTCGAACCATTGCTGTATCCGCAAGCTGCCTGGCTCTACTCGTGTCGACGGGGTGCACATCCACATCCGGCACCGACAGTGCGCCGGAGCCGGACGAGTGCACGCCGGTGACGTCGACGGATCTGAACACCGAGGACGGGTGGTTGGGTCTGATCGGTCAGGCGCCGGAGTCCGTGAGCCTGCTGGTCGACGACGGCAGTGGACGCACCGTCGAACATCGCGCCGAGGAGCAGCAGCCGCTGGCATCGGCCGTGAAAGTGGTCCACCTCGGCGCCTATGCTCGCGCGGTCGCCGCAGGGGAACTGGACCCGGACGAGCAAGTGCCGCTGTTGGATTGGGAGCGGTGGTACGTACCGGGAACGGACGGCGGAGCGCACCCGGCGGCGCTGGAACGGCTGGGGATCGCGAGCGACGGCACCAGCGCGACCGATCTTGCCGGCACCGTTCGGCTGGACGACATCGTCTCCGCGATGATCCAGGAAAGTGACAATGCCGCGCCGGACTACCTTCGCTATCGGCTGGGTGACGACGCGCTCACGCGTGCTGCCGCGGCCGGAGGGTGGGAGAATTTCCAGGCTCCGACACTCGTGACGCAGACGCTGTCGTTGTTCGATCCCGCGTTGGGCGACGGTGACACGTGGGCGACGGCGGAGAGGTGGGCCTTCGATCAGCAGTTCCGTGTGGACGTGAGTGCAGGCCTCGAACTGCCGTCGTACGATCAGCAGGTCGACGGGGTGCAGGAGCGGTCGGCGCAGGGATCGGCTGCCGAACTCGCCGGGTTCTATCGCGCGATCGCCGACGGAACCTTCGGTGACGGTAGCGATGTCGCACTGCGGCAGCTCGAACACCGACCCGCGCCCGACGGTGCCGCCGGAATCGGGTTCAAAGGCGGCAACCTGCCGGGCGTCCTGACGCAGGCATTCGAGCTACGGCGGGACGACGGCACCGTGGCGACGGCGGTGTGGCTGATCGACTCGTTGCCTGCCGATCGGTACGAGGCAGCTCTCGCCGGCTTCGGGAACCAGCAGACGCTGATCGTCGACGCGCTGAGCTCACCGTCGGGCTTCGACCGAATTGCCTGCGCAGTGTGAGCGGGGAGTTCGAGGCCAGACTCGCCGAGTTGGAGGCCAGGGTCGCGGAGCTGGAACGCCGCGAAGTCGGTGCTCCGACAGAGAAAGCTGCCCCGACGGGCGGTGAGATCGCGTACCGCGGCGACGTCCATCTACACGGGGACGTGACATGGGACATCGGGTATTCGCCCGACGGGGTCCTGGACCTCTCGGTCGCGCGTACGACTGATGTGCTTGCTGCCCTTGGCCATCCCGTCCGATTGCAGATCGTGAAAGTGCTCCTGCGGGGACCGGCCAACGCGTCGGAACTGCAGGAGGCCGTCGGGCTCGGGTCGACGGGGCAGGTCTACCACCACCTCAAGGTGCTGGGCTCGGCCCACATCGTCGAACAGCATGGGAGAGGTGAGTACCGAGTCGGAGCGAAGAAGGTTGTGCCTCTGCTCGTGTCGATGCTCGCCGCGGCGGACATTTCGGGCGAACTGGGTACCTGACCGCGTCGTGCGATGAGTTTCCGAGCCGGGCGGTGTCGGTACAGGCACACACTCCCCCGCGAGCATCGGAGAAGACAATGGCCTCGAACAACACACAGACCGAGAACGTGACACCGACCGTCCCGTCCGGCTCCCGCACTGCCGCACGCGCCGGGTGGGTGCTGACGGCACTCCTCGCGATCTTCCTGATCTTCGACGGAGTGACCAAGTTGATCAATGTGCAGCAAGTGCGGGACGCGACGGTCGATCTCGGTCTACGCGAGGAGATGACGCCGGTCATCGGTGTGGTTCTGTTGGTCAGCCTTGCATTGTTCCTGGTGCCGCGCACGGCATTTCTCGGCGCGGTACTGCTCACCGGCTACCTCGGTGGAGCGGTCCTGACCAATTGGAGGGTCGACAAGCCACTGTTCAGCACGGTGTTGTTCGCGGTGTACGTCGGGGTCGCGGTGTGGGCGGCGCTCTACCTCCGCGACCCCAAGGTGCGTCAGGTCATGCCGTTCGTGCGCTGATGCACCGTCGAGCGGACGGAATCGACTGCGGTGACACGGCCCGGAGCTACTGGGCTGCGTAGCCGCCGTCGACGAGGTGGTAGCTGCCGGTGATGAAGCCTGCGGCGTCGCTGGCAAGGAAGGCAACGAGGCTGGACACCTCTTCGGAGGTGCCGAGACGACCGAGAGCGTGCTTGGCCTCCAACGCCTTTCGCGCATCCTCGTCCATGTTGGCAACGAGGAGCGGCGTGCGGATGAAGCCGGGGCCGACTGCGTTGACGCGAACGCCCTGTGCGCCGTACTCGAGCGCAGCGTTCTTCGTCAGACCGAGCAGGCCGTGCTTGGATGCGACGTAGCTGGCCGAGTTGGCAATTCCGACGCTGCCGAGGACCGAGGCCATGTTGACGATGGATCCACCGCCTGCTGCGGCGATGGCCGGGATCTGGGCCTTCATTCCGTAGAACACCGCGTTGAGATTGACCTCGATGACCTTGCGCCAGCTGTCCACCGACACGTCGCCGACGGGGAGGGGTTCGCCTCCGATGCCTGCGTTGTTGACGGCGATGCGAAGCGGAGCCAGGTCACCGGCCGCAGCGACCATGGCCTTCACGTCGTCCAGGTTCGCAACGTTGCCGACGAAGGCTGCCGCGGTGCCTCCGGCTGCAGTGATCTCATCGGTGACGGCCGTCGCGTGGTCTCCGTCGAGATCGGCGACCAGTACCGATGCTCCGTTCGCCGCCAATTCCAGTGCAACCGCGCGGCCGATTCCGGAGCCTGCTCCGGTGACGATCGCCGAGCGATCTGCTACGTCGTACGTGGCCATGACAACCCATCTCCTCGTGAATCGAAACTAGTGGTAGTTGAACCTAGAACTACCTTTCTGTAAAGGTACAATAGTTACGTCGGCTTACTTATTCCGGGTTACGGCTGACGTGAGCTGCCGAAAGTTCTCGCCAAGTGGCGACCAAGTGCAGTGGGCGACGCTGTCGACCATGAACATCACACCTTCGCTCCTGTACAGGCTGAGCGGTATCGCCGTCGTCGTCGCCTTCGTCTTCAACTTGATCGGCGGAACACTGCATCCGGTCGTCGGCGGATGGGCGCATTCGGTGGAAGCGCTCAGCGAACCCTTCAACCCGTACGCGCAGTACTTGCTGCTGATCGGGACGCTGCTGCAATTCCTCGGGCTGCCAGCGCTTTGGGGGGGAGGTTCACCCGACCACAGTTCCTCGATCAACAGATCCGTCGACACCACCGAACCCCTGGCGAGGACGAGTCGCGCGAGTACTGCGCGTCGGCCGGGGCCGGCGAGGTCGATGTCGCGCTCGTCGAGGCGCGCACGCATCGGACCCAGCACACCGATCGTCAGCGTGTGGGTGGGCACGGGACTCATGTCGCGGAAGTCAACGCAGCCGGTTCCCGACGGGCAGCTGGTTCGTCAGCCGATTCGCTGGCCGTAGACGTGCTCGATCGCAAGCTTCAACAGAACGCGGCGGTCGGACACCATGACGGACCGGTACTCGTCCCAATCGGGGTGCTCTCCGGCGGCGGCTCGGTAGTAGTCGACCAGTGCGTCGACTTCTGGGCTCGACGCGTCCGCTCCCGGCCCGACCAGCGTCCCGGTCCCGTCCACCGTGGCCCACGACCTGCCGTCGGCGCTGGTGACCTCGATGGACACCCGAGCATCGCGCCGGATGTTCTTGGTCTTCGCGCGACCGTCGGTCATCGACACGTAGACGATTCCGGCGTCGCGGTCGTAGTACGGCGTCACCGGCGACAGCTGCGGCCTACCGTCGGACTTGATGGTCGCCAGGACGCCGAGACGTGCCTCGGCCAACAGATCGTGCGGATCGAAGCGGTGCGGATCGGAACTGTCTGGACTCATGACTCCCCCTCGCGTAGTGGCTCGGTCGACTACCCCACGTTATTCGCCCGACGCCGATCCCGCCTCCGCCCGCGCCGCCAGGAATGCTTCCGGGTCGATGAGGTCGGCCTGACCGACGATGGAGCCCAGGTCCGCGATGCGCTCGATCCCGGTGAGCACCATTTCCTCCTCGACGGTGCCCTCGGCGTATCCGTAATAGCACGTCGACGTCGTGTGCTCGTGGTCCTTGTCGATGCGGTTGGCTCGGCCTTCGATCTGACGAATCTCGATCGGTGTCCATCGTGGATCGTGAATCAAGGTCACACGCGGCGCCGACGTCGACACCGTCCGCTCCGGAAGCAACAGCTCGTTCGAGTGCAGGTTGATCGCACTCGTCGTGGTCGAGATGATCACCCGGGCGGCGCCGGTCTGGAAGCGTCGGATCTCGTGCTCCTGGTCCTGACTGCTCATGCTGCCGTCGACGACGGCGACCTCCTTGCCTTCGTCGCGGAGCGCCTCCGCGAGGCCGGCGACCGACTCGCGGTAGAACATGGAGACGAACACCTGGTTGCCGTCGCGAATCCACGCGCGAACCTGATCGGCCGTCGACGGGATCCGCAGGTAGGAGCATTTCTGACGGAACCGCAGTGCCGCAGCTCTCGTGCTCGGGTTCTTCTGCAGCACACGCTTGCCGCCGACGGACTTCCACAGTGGTAGGCCGAGCTCCTTGCGGTAATCCACCCACGCCGAGTTGTACAGGCGTTTCTGCGCGGCAGTGAGTTCCTGGCCGAGCGGCTCACGCGGCGTCGGGGGCGAGGGCCGCGAGATCGACCACGGCACAGCACCTCCGGAGAGCCACCGGTGAATGGTGTCGATGTCGCGCGTACGCTGCGCGGCGTCCTCCGGTTCCCACCTCCACGTCTTCAGCCCGGTGGTCGCCTTGCCCTCCTTCAGTGCGAATCCCTGCTCGATCAGGAATTCTGCCCACTTGGTGGTCACGCCGTACCCGAGGACCTCCTCGTCGCCGACGATGGGACCGGCCGCCCGGCTCTGCTCGATCGCGCGAGCCATGTACGCGAAGTGCATCGGCTGATACCCCGGTGTCGCCGACATCCACACGACCGCACGCGCGGCCTCCTGATACCGCCACAGAATCTGCGACTGTTGCGACTCGATGTTCATCAGCGCATGCGACTCGTCGGCGATGACGACGTCGATGTCGAAACGTAACTCGCCCAATGTGATCGTGCGTTTGTTCTGAGTCTTCTTGCGCTTGCCCAGGTCCGTGTCCTCGGGAACCGTCAACAACTTCTTGGTGGACTGATACGTCACCAGCAGCCAACGCTTGCGATCCGCGGGATCGAGATCCGCCTCGGTATCGGCGATGGTCCGTCGCCAGCCCGGAAGCGCGCCCTTGGGTGCGACGACCAGAACCGTGCCGATGTCCGGAGTGGAGCCTGCATGCCGGACGGCCTCGCAGACGGCGAGAGTCTTACCGAGACCCGTCGAGTCCATCTGCGCGAAGTACGGGAACCCAGCGTTCATCGCGCCCAGCTGCCGGCGCACCGATTCGAGTTGCGTCTCGCGAGGCGTCAACGACCGTTCGTGGACGACCTCCGGTCTCCACTCTTCGTTCGCGTCGTCCTCCACCCACCGCTGGAGGCTGTACGGCATGGACTCGAACGAGGCCAACCCGTCGGGCAGATCGGTTCCGTAGTACGCGAACACGCGTGGGCCCGGATACCAGCGGGCGCCCGACGCCGATGCCAATGCGCGATCCTCGAACGGGACGTCGAGTACCCAGACGCGCTCGCCTGGATCGGGAAGCGGCAGATCCGGCGACGCCGTCTTACGGACCGGCTTCTTGCGTGTGGTGGTGCGTTTCTTCGCGGTGGTGGTTCCCGACGACGCCTTGAACTTACGTGCGGCAGCGCTCTTGCCCGCGCCGACCGTGCGGGCAGTGGTGGAAGCGGGTTTGCGTCGACGTGGTGGCACGGAGAACAACCGTAGAGCACACGACCGACACGGCAGTATCGGTACAGAGGACGTCCCGTTCGGCACCGTGTCCTAACCTCGTCCCTCATGACGTTCGATTCTCGACAGGATTCCGCGACCGACAAGCGCGCAGTCGTTCTGGTCCACGATCGTGACCCGGCTCTGGGCCGACGCAACATCGGTACGCTCGCGCCCGAGTTGGAGAGTCGCGGATACCGACTCGCCGTGCATTCCTTCGACTACGGGCACGCCGATACCCCGCCGTCGCTGGACGACGCCGGGATGGTGGTCGTCATGGGATCGCCGGACGCCGCGTACGGAGAGTCGTCGTGGATCGGCCCGGAGATCGACTATCTCGAGCGTGCCATCGAGAAGGACGTACCGATTCTGGGTGTCTGTTTCGGTGGGCAGTTGCTCGCTCGAATCCTGGGCGGGACCGTCACGCGGTCGCAGTTCCCCGAACACGGCCTGACCGAGACCCGCTCGACGCGCCCGGATCTGATCGGGCCCGGACCGTGGATGGAGTATCACGACGACACCTTCGTCGCGCCGGACACCGCGACGGTGATCGCGAGCAACAGTGCCGGCCAGCAGGCTTTCGTGCACGGCAGGCACCTGGGACTGCAGTTCCACCCCGAGATTGACGTCGACGTCTTCGACTCCTGGGCCGACGCGTGGGTGCGCGACGGTATCGAGCAGGACCAGGACATGGTCGATGCCATCAGGAAAGACCTGGTGGATAACGAAGCCGACCTGCGCGCACGCTGCGCTGCGCTGCTCGACGGGTGGATTTCGTGCCGTCCACTTCCCGCCGCCCACTACGGTGGGGAGCATGAACTTCAGTGACCATCAGATCGGCATCTATGCCCAGGGCATGTTCACCGATCAGAAGCCGAAGATCACCACCAACCTCGCGAAACTCGAGGATCAGGCCGCGGCGAGGCTGACGCCCGAGGCGCTGGGGTACATCGTCGCCAGCGCCGGTAGTGGTTCGACGGCCCGGGCCAATCGAGAAGCGTTCGACCGGTGGCGCATTGCACCGCGTATGTTGCGTAGTGCGGCCGAGCGGGATCACTCGGTCACGGTGCTCGGTACGGAGCTACCCGCGCCTGTGTTGATCGCTCCGGTGGGAATTCAGACCCTCGCCCATCCCGACGGCGAGCTCGCCACCGCACGAGCCGCAGCGGCGCTCGGCATTCCGTACATCCACTCGACGCAGGCGTCGCACTCGTTCGAGCAAGTGGCGGAAGCCGGTGGCGACGCACCGCGGTGGTACCAGTTGTACTGGCCCACCGATGAATCGGTGCTTCTGAGCTTTCTGGATCGGGCCAAGACCACCGGCTTCACGACGCTCGTGCTCACCCTGGACACGACCCTGCTGGGATGGCGTCCGGCGGACCTCGACCGCGGCTATCTCCCCTTTCTCGCCAACCTCGGCATCGAGAACTATCTCACCGATCCGGCGTTCAAGGCCGGTCTCGAGCAGCCCGTGGAGACCAATCCCATTGCTGCGGCAATGCACTGGGCCAAGATGTTCCCCAATCCGGGGCTGAACTGGGGTCAGCTGAAGTTCCTGCGGGATCACTGGGACGGTCCGATCGTCCTCAAGGGGATCTGCACCGTCGGAGATGCGAGGTCTGCCGTCGAGCACGGAGTCGACGGCATCGTGGTGTCCAATCACGGTGGGCGCCAGATCGACGGCGCACGAGCATCGTTGGACGCGCTGCCTGCCATCGTCGACGCCGTCGGTGACCAGGTGACGGTGTTGTTCGACTCCGGTGTGCGCACTGGTGCGGACATGGCCAAGGCGCTTGCGCTCGGAGCGGACGCGGTACTGCTCGGCCGGCCGTTCCTGTACGGCCTTGCGCTCGGCGGGCAGGAGGGCGTGGAGCACGTACTACGCTGCATCCTCGCCGAATTCGATCTGGTCACCAGCTTGTCCGGGCACACCGGTGCCGGCGAACTCGGCCGCGAATCCGTGGTGCGCGCATGAGTCCGTCCTGGGTCGAGCACGCAATCTGGTGGCATGTCTATCCTCTCGGATTCGCCGGTGCGCCGGTGCGAGAGTGGGACGGAACCTCCTTGGCCGAGGAGCATCGGTTGCTCAAGGTGGTCGAATGGCTCGACTACGCACTGGAACTCGGGGCATCCGGTGTCGCACTCGGTCCCATCTTCGCCTCGGAAGGCCACGGGTACGAGACCGTCGACCACCTGCGCGTCGATCAGCGGCTCGGTATCGACGAGGACTTCGACACTCTGATCGACCGAGCGCACGGCCGGGGAATCAGGGTCATGCTCGACGGTGTCTTCAATCATGTGGGGCAGAGCTTTCCACGGTTCCAGAGCGCTCTTGCCGGGGACTCCGACGCGGCATCCTGGTTTCATCTCGACGCCTCCGGGCGTCACCGCAACTTCGAAGGTCACGACGAACTCGTCGCGCTCGACCACAGCAGCGCGGCAGTGCAGGACTACGTCGTCGACGTCATGCAACACTGGCTCGGCCGCGGCGCCGACGGATGGCGTCTGGATGCGGCATATGCTGTGCCGCCGGAGTTCTGGGCGACCGTGCTACCGCGGGTCCGCGAACGGTTCCCCGACGCGTATTTCCTCGGCGAGGTCATCCACGGTGACTACGCACAGATCGTGCAGCGGAGCTCGCTGGACTCGGTGACCCAGTACGAGCTGTGGAAGGCGACGTGGAGTGCAATCGCGGAGCAGAATTTCTTCGAGCTCTCGCACGCCCTCGGTCGCCACAACGAGTGGCTCGACACCTTCGTGCCCGCCACGTTCGTGGGCAACCACGATGTCAATCGCATCGCCAGCACCATCTCCGACGAACGGCATCTCCCCCACGCGCTCGTCACGCTGTTCACCACTGGTGGAACACCGATGATCTATTACGGCGACGAGCAGGGATTCCGCGGCGTCAAGGAGGAGCGCGTCGGCGGCGACGACGACGTCCGGCCCGAGTTCCCCATGACCCGTGAGCAACTCGATTCGGCGGGATGGTCGACGTTCCACCTGCACCAGGAACTGATCGGACTACGTCGACGCGCTCCGTGGCTGCACACTGCGAAAACCGAGACCGTCGAGCTGGCCAACACCGCGATGCTCTATCGGGTCCACAGTGGCGACAACGCACTGCACGTCGCGCTCAATCTCGGCGACGACACCGTCGACTACCGCATCTCCGGTGAAGTCCTGGCAGGTATTGCCTCCGTGGACGGGGGACGGACGATGGTGCCGGCACACGGATGGGCGGTCATCGGCTAGCTCGACCGTAGGACGATCTATCACTCTCTACAAATTTCGATAGATGTCCGTAGAAGCAGTGATAAACGGTAGTGCCCAGCGAAGGGACTACAGTGTGCAGTCGACACGGGGTGCCGCACCGATGCGGCTGAGAACACACCCGTCGAACCTGATCTGGTCAACACCAGCGGCAGGCGTGGAGCCTGCGGAATGCCCCGGTATTCCTAGGGATGTCAGCGCGGATCGAAAGTGGTATCTGGGTGTCCGTGCATCCTCACGTTCGTGGTGTCCGCCGAGCGAGAGGCACACGCATGAACTTCGATCGTCAGACCGTCGTCGTCACCGGAGCCGGACGGGGCCTGGGAACCGCAGTGGCCCGCGCGTTCGCTGCGCAGGGAGCACGCGTCGTCGTCAACTATCGACGTAGCCGCGAGGCTGCGGAGGCACTGGCGTCGGAGATCGGTGGTGTGGCCGTCGCTGCCGACGTCACCGATCCCGCCCAGGTCGACGCCCTGTTCACCGCAGCCGAGCAGCATTTCGGCACGTCGGTGACCACCGTCGTCAACAATGCTCTCGCCGATTTCTCGTTCGACGGTGACGCGCGCAGCAAGGCGGACACCATCTCCTGGGACCAGTTCGACGCCCAGTTCCAAGGCGCAGTGCGCGGCGCACTCAACACGACTCAGCGCGCGGTGCCGGGTATGCGGGCCGCCGGATCGGGCCGGATCGTCAACGTCGGCACCAACCTGTTTCAGAACCCGGTGGTGCCGTATCACGACTACACGGCATCGAAGGCCGCGCTTCTGTCCCTGACCAGGACGCTTGCGGCCGACCTCGGCGGCGACGGCATCACCGTCAACATGGTGTCCGGCGGCCTGTTGCGCACCACCGACGCGAGCGCCGCGACGCCGGAGGAGGTCTTCGATTTCATCGCCGCCTCCACTCCACTGAAGCGTGTGGTGACGCCCGAGGAGTTCGCCGATGCGTTGCTGTTCTTCGCATCGCCGTGGTCCCGTTCGGTGACCGGCCAGAATCTCGTCGTGGACGGTGGATTGGTCAAGGACTGATGATGCATCTGAACGCCTTCCTGTACAACTGCGGTCACCACAGCGCCGCCTGGCGACATCCGCGTTCGCGCGTCGAGGATCTGGGCGACATCGGGTACTACGAGAAGCTCGCACAAACGGCGGAGCGCGGCAAGCTCGATGCGGTGTTCTTCGCCGACGGCCACTCGGTGCGTGACCCGGCAGGAGCGGGAACATGGTTTCTGGAACCGATCACCGCGCTGACGGCGATGGCGCGGGCGACGACGCACATCGGTCTGGTGACCACGGTGTCCACCACGTTCTACACGCCGTTCCACGCCGCGCGCCTGCTCGCCTCCCTCGACCACATCAGCGGCGGACGTGCCGGATGGAACGTCGTCACCTCGATGTTCGACGCCGAGGCACGCAATCACGGCTTCGACGAGATCCCGCCTCGCGGTGAGCGATACGCGCGTGCCGAGGAGTTCGTCGACGTCGCCCTCGCTCTGTGGGACACGTGGGACGCCGACGCGCTCGTGCTCGACCGTGACGGCGTGTACGCCGATCCGGACAAGGTGAACCGGATTGACCACTCGGGCAAACATTTCCGGGTCGACGGTCCACTGACGGTCCCTCGTTCGCCGCAAGGCCGGCCGGTGCTGTTCCAGGCGGGCGCGTCGGGGCAGGGCCGGGATCTGGCCGCCCGCTACGCCGAGGCGATCTATGCAGTTGCCTACGATATCGACTCCGGCGCAGCGTATTACGCAGATGTGAAGGCGCGGGTCCGCAGCGCTGGACGGGAACCGGCGTCCGTCGGCATCATGCCCGGCCTCGTGACCTACGTCGGATCGACCACAGCCGAGGCGAGAGCGAAGAAGGACGAGCTCGACGCCTTGTTGCCGGTGGAGCAGTCGTTGAAACAACTGAGCACGTTCGTCGAACAGGACTGCAGTGCGTGGGAACTCGATGCTCCTGTCCCTTCACTGCCTCCCATCGAGGAATTCACCGGGCCCCACGGACGGTACGAGACCATCCTTCGGATCATCGCGAAGGACTCCCCGACCGTCGGTGAGCTGCTCGGCACGCTCGCCGCAGGCGGCGGCCACGCGACGATGATCGGCACTCCCGAGTCCATCGCCGACGAGATCGAGGCCTGGATCGACGGCGGTGCAGCGGACGGCTTCAACCTGATGCCCCCGCTGTATCCGGACGGTTTGGACGACTTCGTCGACCATGTGGTACCTGTCCTGCAGTCGCGGGGGCTCTTCCGTAGGGACTACACCTCCGACACGCTGCGTGGTCACCTCGCCTGATCGGGGCGTGTGTTCACGAGTGGACCGAAGACTGCGCGATCGACGAAGTCGACGAGCGCATCGAGTCCGTGCGACGGTTCGCCCGTCCATCGGCGTGCGAACGACTCGGCGGCGCCGGCTACGAGCTGCGCCGTCACCGCGGGTGACGCCGGCAGCTCGACGCCGTCGCTCTCGAATCCGCGCAGTCTGTCGACCCACGGCTCGAACTGCAGGATGGTGAATTCTTCGACACGGGAGGAGAGTTCGTCGTTGACGAGGGCTGCGTCGCGGAGCGCGTCGATGACTGTTCGATTCTCGCCGAAGATCCGCCAGAACACCTCGAGGTGGGGACGCATGGTTCGCGCGGTTCGTGCGACCGGATCCTGCGCGGCGACTATCGCGTCGGCTTCCTCGCCGAGCCGTTCGGCGAGGGCGAGCAGTAGTGCGTCCTTGCTGTCGAAATGGTTGTAGAACGACCCCGTCGACCGGCCGGCCTCGCGCGTGATGTCGGTGATCTTGGCCGCGAGGTATCCCGTCCGCGCGAACACGACGCGCGCGGCGTCCTCGAGTTCCGTGCGGGTTCGGGCGGCTTGAAGCTCGCGTGAAGTGGTCGGCACATGCGCCCTTTCGGTTGACAGCTACATGTGTAGCGTACAGACTGAATCTAGATTCAGTGAATACCGATTCAGTCACCCGCGTGAGGGTGCGGACGATGGGTGGAGGCACGTCGTGAAAGCAGCAGTTCTGACCGACTACGGGATTCCGAGGTTCGCCGATCACGAGGACCCGACGGGTGCGGAGGGCATCGAGGTGCTTCGGGTGGAAGCGGCCACGATCAATGCCGTCGATATTGCCATCGCCTCGGGCGGGCACTACCTGAGCCCGCGAACCCTGCCCGTGATCGCAGGCATCGAAGGCGGTGGCGTCACCGCCGACGGACGTCGGGTGTACTTCTCCCTGCCGCGGGCTCCGTTCGGTTCGATGGCCGAGTTCGCGCCCGTACCCGTGGGCAACCTGATCGACATTCCGGACGGCCTGGACTTCGGAACCGCCGCGACCTTGGGAAACGCAGGCCTGGCGGGAAGTATGCCGCTCGTCGAGGGGGCGCACCTGAAGGCAGGCGAGAGCGTCGTCATCCTGGGCGGCACCGGCGTGGTCGGGCGCATCGCCGTGCAGGCTGCGTCCTTGCTCGGCGCCGGGTCCATCACGGTCGTCGGACGCGACCGGCAGGCATTGGAGGCGACGCTGGAACTCGGCGCCACCGGTGTGGTCGCCGTCGGCTCGACCGAAGGCGACCTGACGGCAGCGATCCGCGACGCGTCCGGAGGCGTCGACGTGATCCTCGATTACACCTGGGGCACTGTGGCACTCGCCGCGCTTCGGGCGGGAAACCGAGGCGTGCGGTCCATTCAGATCGGCGACCGAGCCGGAGCCGACATCACGATCCCGGCACAGCTCATGAGGGCACTGGGAGCGACAGTCGCAGGGTTCATGCCGATTCACCACGGGCCGCAAGCGGTGGTCGACGCCTACCGCCGGGTCAGTGACTGGGCAGCCGAAGGCAAGCTTCGGATCGAGTACGAGGAAGTTCCGCTGTCCGACGTCGAGAAGGCATGGAGCCGAGCATCATCGGTGCGGCACAAGCTGGTTCTCGCGCCCTGAGATGTTCTTCGGTCGACGGCCGGCTACTCAGCGGCCAGTCCGGCGATGTACGTCCTGGTGAGTTCCGCGATGTCGCGCGCGTGGGAGATCGGCGACCAGTGGCCTGCTGGAATGTCGTTGCGAGTCAAGTTCTTCACCCACTTGCCTGTGTCCGCGTAGTGGTACGGGCGCACGGCGACGTCCTCGGTGTTCACGATCAGTTGGACGGGGATGTCCACGTAGCGTTCCCGCGGCTTCGTCAGTCGTGGAACGATGTTGGCGCGATAGAGGTTGGTGCCGTTGGTTGCATCGGACCACAGGGTCGAATTCTGTGTCACCAGAGCAGGATCGACGCCCGAGAACTCCTGCAGGAACGCGGGCCACCCTTTGGCGAACTGGCGTTTGATTCGCAGCGTCGACAGTCCGGGGATGTGGAACGTGACCGTGTACCAGGAGGCGCGCACCTGGGCGAGGACGTGTCGGATGCCCTCCGCCGTCGGTTTCGCGAGGCGCGAGCGCGACCATTTGCCGAGGTGGTCGAGATTGGGACCGGAAATGGATGTGTAGGAGGCGATGCGGTCGATGGCGTGTGGCTCGGCCGCTGCTTCCCAGGCCTGGACTGCGCCCCAGTCGTGCGCGAGGACGTGGACTTTCCGGTCCGGGCTGACGGCGTCGATCACTGCATAGAAGTCGGAGGCCAGGTTGCGGAGCCGGTATGCCGACTGCTCCTGAGGAATCGTGCTCTCGCCTGCTCCGCGCACGTCGTAGGACACGACGCGATAGTCCTCTTCGAGGAGCGGGACGATGTGGCTCCACAACTCGTGCGTGTCGGGCCAGCCGTGAACCAGCACGATCGTCTCACCGTCCGGGTTGCCGGTCTCGAACACGGCGAGGTGCATGCCCTCGTTGACGACGATTCTGCGGTCCATAGCGGTGCTCATGCACTCGACTTTAGTATGAATCCGGGTTACATGTACACGAACTGTCGGTCCTGCCTGCGAGAATCGACCGGTGATCGAGAACTCCGACTGGCCGCCGACCGTACGCGCGATCGCCGACGCAACCGATGACGCAATCACCGCGGCACGCGCCCGCTCGAAAGGCGACTTCGACGACGCCGCGCGGAGTCTCGACTCCGAGGACAGAGCCCAGGTCTCCTCGATCCACGCCGAGATGGTGCGTTCGCTACTCGAAGAACTGCATCCCGACGGTCTTACCGGCGAGGACGTCCAGGATGCATTGACGAGCGCGGTCCGGGCGTCGGCCGCGTGGTACGAGGATCTGGACGTTCCCGGCTTCGTCGAGGTGCTGACGGGGGCGCTCGGCGTCGCCGATCACATGCAGGAGGCCGCGGAGCAACGGCCGTTTCCCCGGCCGGAGCACGCGATCCTGATCATCACCGACTTGCTGGTCAGGCGAAAGGTCGCGGCCCAGGGCTACATCCAACGCGCGGTCGGCGAGATTCGGCGGGCCCAGACGATGGAAATGCCGTAGCGCTTTCTACATGTTTCTAGTGTCCATGGACGAAAGCCGTAGAAGGCGATAGTGAGCGTTGCTATCGCCTTCTACGCATATCTAGCGCGCAGCCGATAGAGGTGTAGAACCATCCAGAGACGGACGTGCAGCCCTGCGCCGGTCGAGTAGTAGGTTGGCTGCGCCGATGACGGCCCTGATCGATGATTCGACGCTGCTCGCGTCGATGGCCATCGCCCATTCGCGTCGACCGTCGATGTCGCACTGGACGAAGGTCGCCGTCGAGCCGTGCAGAAGCTCATGCAGGCCCAGCGGTTGCTGGTGGAACGCGGTGATCTCGATGTGGATGCCTGCGTCGTAGAGCATCGACGTCAACGCGTCGATCGGGCCGAAGCTGGTTGCCGTCGTGGAGTGAATGGAGTCGCCGATCCCGAAGGTCGCATCGAAGGTCTTCCGGCCGCCTCGCGCGTCGGATTCCTGCCAGCTGCCCAGGCGGATCGGACTCGAGGCGCCGCTGAACTCGGCACGGAACTCCGACCAGGTCATGGCCTGCGCGGAGGCCGTCAGTTCCGGCGGGAGAATGCCGCCGAAACGCGACGCGAAGGACTCGCTGGCAGACGACGGGGCGGAAGAGGTGCAGGGGAGAGCGTTCATGGAAGTGGTCTTTCCGAATGTGAAGGAAGGACCGAGATAGGTAGCACAACGACCCGCAGCGGGGGTCGGTCCGAATCAGACCCCGCTACGGCGGTGTACTACGAGAAACTTCTGCACGAGTGTCAAAGTACTCCCGCCTGCCCATGCAGAGCAAGAATTCGGTCGTCTAACGGCGTCTAGCGCTCAGCCGATAGTGCCCGATACGGTGCGATGAAGTCGCTAGGTCTCGATAACACTCTCTAGGACACGACCTAGATGTGCCCATAAAGTTCAATCCCACTTGTTACTTTGGCCCCATGGACCCCGTGCGTAACCCCTACGCTCCCGGCGCAGGTCAACGTCCGCCCGAACTTGCCGGGCGAAAGAAACAACTCGACGCCTTCGACGTCGTACTCGAGCGCATCACCCGTGGCCGTCCGGAGCGAAGCGTCGTACTGACGGGTCTGCGCGGCGTCGGGAAGACGGTGCTGCTGAACCACCTGCGATCGGCGGCCGTCGCGCGAGGATGGGGAACCGGAAAGATCGAAGCGCGGCCGGACCAGGAGCTGCGACGGCCACTGTCGTCGGCGCTGCACATGGCCGTCCGAGGAATTGCTGCGTCGCACCGGGATCCTGAGCGCGTCGACGAATTTCTCGGTGTGCTCAAGGCGTTCGCGCTCCGAGCGTCGGCGGACAAGGGCATGCGCGAGCGTTGGCAGCCCGGCATCGACGTTCCGGCGAAGACCGGACGCGCCGACTCGGGTGACATCGAGATCGACTTGGTCGAACTGCTGCTCGACGCGTCGGCGCTCGCCGGGGACGTCGGAGTAGGTATCGCCATCTTCATCGACGAGATGCAGGATCTCGGGCCTGCGGACATCTCGGCCCTGTGCGCGGCCTGCCACGAGCTGAGCCAGGACGCGGCGCCGCTGATCATCGTCGGCGCAGGGTTGCCGCATCTGCCTGCAGTCCTGTCCGCGTCGAAGAGCTATTCGGAGAGGCTGTTCAGCTATCACCGCATCGGCAGGCTCGAACGGACCGCGGCAGATCTTGCGTTGATCGCGCCGGCGGATCGCGAAGACGTCGAGTTCACCACCGAGGCACTCGACGCGCTGTACGACGCTGCGGACGGATACCCGTACTTCGTGCAGGCGTACGGCAAGGCGACGTGGGATCTCGCGGCCGAATCACCGATCACCGCCGAGGACGTCCGTGTCGCAGCACCGACTGCGGAGGAAGAGCTCGCGGTCGGATTCTTCGGTTCGCGGTACGAGCGGGCAACTCCAGCGGAGCGCGAGTACATGCGGGCAATGGCCGATCTTTCGGGCGACGATGCCTCGGTGCCGACATCCGCGGTGGCCACCGAACTGGGCCGCAAGCCCGCGTCGTTGTCCCCCGCACGGGACGGGCTCATCAAGAAGGGGCTGATCTACTCCGCCGAGCGGGGAACCATCGCCTTCACGGTCCCCCACTTCGGGCGATACCTGCGGGCGCAGACGGACGACTAGGGCGCTCCGCGCTCACAGGGAATTGATGCGCGACATGTCCCCGTCGTAGTAGTCGATCAACCTCTGATCCATCACCTTCCGCCACAGCGGAGGCACGAGTGCACAGAAGATCATCACCGCATACCCGGCCGGGAGCTGCGGTGAATCGTCCATGCTGCGCAGGGATTGGTACCGCCGCACCGGGTTGGCGTGGTGGTCGCTGTGCCGCTGGAGGTGGTACAGAAACAGGTTGCTCCACAGGTGATCGCTGTTCCAGCTGTGGGTGTGATTGGTGCGCTCGTACCGCCCGCGCTTGGTCTTCTGCCGCAGAAGCCCGTAATGCTCCAGGTAGTTCGCGGCCTCGAAGAGAATTACCGCGATCACAGCCTGCAGCACCAGGTACGGCGCCACGATCCAGCCGAAGCCTGCGATCAGAGCCGCGAACAACACGACCGAGATGGCCGCCGCGTTGAACAGGTGATTGTGGGCGGTCCAGCGCGATTTGCCGATGCGATGAAGCCGGCGCTGCTCGAGCTCCCACGCGGAGACGATGCCGCCGATCATGCTGCGCGGAAGAAACCTCCAGAAGCTCTCGCCGTACTTGGCCGACGCAGGATCCTCCGGCGTCGCCACGCGCACGTGGTGCCCATGGTTGTGCTCGACGTAGAAGTGCCCGTAGAACGACTGCGCCAATGTCACCTTGGACAACCAGCGCTCGACGTTCTCACGTTTGTGGCCCAGTTCGTGCGCGGCGTTGATGCCGACTCCGCCGACGATTCCGATGGTGATCGCCAACCCGACACGCTCCGGAACTCCGAGAGGTCCGTGCGCCCACAGGTAGCAGGCCAGGACCAGCCCGGCGTATTGCAGCGGGATCAGCAGATACAGGCACCAGCGGTAGTACTTGTCCTTTTCGAGCGCCTCGGCGGCTTCGACGGGCGGGTTACGACGGTCTACGCCGGAGAAGGCGTCGACGAGCGGGATGACGATGCCCATGATCACCAGGCCCAGCAGCCAGAACGCGCCAGGGCCGAGCCAACTGACCAGGCCCCAGGCCATGAACGGGCTGAGCGGGATCACCAGGCCGAGAGGCCACAGGTATCTCTTGGGATCGCGCCACGTGAGCGGCACGCTCGGAGTCTGCTGGCTCATGAGGGTCGCATACCCCCTCTCGGAAAATCGACCGCAAGAAATTTACTCTGACTAAAGGTAACAGTTATTTTCGGGCAAAGGTCCTCACCATTGTCGTTCGAACCAGCCACGTGATCGGATGGGCACACAGACCCGACGTGAGGAGCACCACTGTGGACAGAGCCGAGTTCTCGCTCGTTGGCCGGCACGGGACCGACATCGTCTACGACGTCTGGACGCCCGATGCCGAGATTACCGGGCTGGTCGTGCTGTCCCACGGACTGGGTGAGCATGCCCGACGCTACGACCACGTTGCCGCCGTCCTCGGCGACCTCGGTCTGGTCGTGTACGCGATCGACCACCGAGGGCACGGGCGGTCGGGTGGCAAACGGCTCGAGTCCAAGAGCTGGTCGGACTACGTGAGCGACCTGCACGAGCTGTTCCGCATCGCCCGCGCCGCGCACCCGAACACCAAGACCTTCCTGCTCGGGCACAGCATGGGCGGCGCTATCGCGCTGTCGTACGCACTCGAGCATCAAGCCGAGCTCGACGGTCTGATGCTGTCCGGACCGGCCGTGGTGCTCGGTGACGGAACACCCAAGATCCTCGTCCCGATCGGAAAGATTCTCGGCAGAATCGCGCCTTCCGTTCCGGTTCAGGCACTCGACTCGGCCGACGTCTCGCGCGACCCCGCCGTCGTCGCCGCGTACGACGCGGATCCTCTCGTGCATCACGGGAAGGTTCCTGCCGGGTTGGCCAGCCACCTCGTCGGCGCGATGGACAGTTTCCCGGCGGCTCTGCCGTCGTTGACGCTGCCGGTGCTGCTGCAGCACGGCAGCGAGGACAAGCTCGCCGACGTGGCAGGCAGCCGGATGATCGCCGAGAGAGCCGGCTCCACCGACCTCACCCTCGAGGTGTACGACGGCTTGTTCCACGAGGTCTTCAACGAACCCGAACGTGAGCAGGTCCTCGCCGATCTGGTCGCTTGGCTGGCTCCGCGGGTGAATCGACAGTCTGGCTCCGCGAGTGAGTCGACACCGAGGTAGTAGGTTCTGTGCCTGGGGCTCGAAGAACGTAGCCGGGGATGTTCGTATCGAAGGGGATGAATGTGTCGCGCACAGCGTTGGTTCTCGGCGGCGGTGGGGTCGCCGGAATCGCATGGCAGACGGGACTGCTTCACGGACTGGCCCACGCCGGCGTCGACGTGACCGGCCCCGACTGGTCGGACATGCTGCTCGGCACCTCGGCGGGCGCAGCCGTCGCAGCCCAGGTCAGCAGTGGTGTGTCGCTCGCGGACCTCTACGACAAGCAGGTTCGGCCCGAATTGCAGATCGACGAGCCGCGCCCGAACGTGTCGATCGATTCGTTGAACGAGCTGCTCGACACGGCAGCCGAGCGGGCCGCCGGCGACCGTCAGCGCTTCGCCCGCTACGTCGGTACCGCCGCACTGGCGGCGTCGACACCGTCCGAAGCCGAACGGCGTGCGGTGATCGCACACCGGCTGCCGTCGCACGAGTGGCCGGACCGCGATCTCAGGGTCGTGGCGGTGGACGCGGAGTCGGGCCGACACCGCGTGCTGAATCGTGATTCCGGAGTGCGATTGGTCGACGCTGTCGCGGCCAGCTGCGCCATCCCGGGAATGTGGCCACCGGTGACGATAGGCGTGCACCGTTATGTCGACGGAGGCGTTCGATCCAGCGAGAACGCCGACCTCGCAGTCGGTTTCGCGAAAGTCCTGATCCTGCAGGTCGGCGTCATCGATGCCGGGCAGGATCCGTCGGCTGCCGAGCGTGAACGCTTGATCGCGGGAGGTTCGAGCGTCGAGGTCATCCGGCCCGACGCCGAAACCCTGTCCGTCATCGGACCCGACCCCACGGACCCGGCTGTGCGTTCTGCAGCCGCCGAGGCGGGCTTCCGTCAAGGCAGTGCGGCCAGCGAGGCGCTTCGCAGTTTCAAGCTGGCCTGACCTTCGGTTCAGGTGCTTCGGCTCAGGCGTCGTGCAGTCCGAAGAGGGTTGCGCCGTTGTGGTAGCAGACATCTCGAACCCAGTCGTCGCCCAGATCGAGTCGACGGACGGCCTCGAGCGCATCGAGATACGGGTACGGGATGTTGGGAAAGTCGCTTCCGAACAAGATGCGGTCCTGCAGATCCAGTAGACGCGATCTCTCGGCGACCGGGAACGGCCACGCCGACTCGGAGAAATCGGTGAAGGACATGGTGGTGTCCAGCCGTACCTCCTGGTGAAGCGTCGCGAGATCGAGGAATTCGGTGTACTCGGGCATGCCCATGTGCGCGATGATCAACGGCAAGCGCGGAAAGCGTCGAAGCAGTGCCGCGATCGGCTCAGGCCCGGTGTGATCGCCGGGTGCAGGGCCGGAACCGCAGTGGATGACGACGGGTATCGCCGCATCCTCGATGGCGCCCCATACGGGATCCAGCATCGAATCGCCGGGAGAGTAGTTCCCGACCTGGATGTGCGACTTGAAGATTCGGGTCCCGGAGGCAATCGCGTCGGCGACATACCGTCCCGCGTCGGGCTCGGGATAGAACGTTGCCGTCCGAAGGCAATCCGGTGTGCGTTGCGCAAAATCTGCACCCCACGAATTCAGCCACGCGGCCATCCCCGGCTTGTGCGGATAGATCATCGACGTGAAACCGCGTACGCCGAACTCGCGCAGCCGGTTCAGCCGCACCTCCTCGTCCTCGCGGTAGGTGATCGGCCAGTCCATGCCCACGAGCGGCCCCGCACTGTCGAAGTACGCCCACACCTTGTCCATGACGTTCTTCGGCATGAAGTGGGTGTGGACGTCGAACAGCCCCGGAAGTTCGAGCTCCTGCCAGAACGCTCGGACCTGCTCCGTCTCGTCCGTTCCTGGTTCGTCCGTTCCTCGTTCGGTCGAGCTCGGTTCAGTGGGCGACATGGCCGTCGAACCAGTCGAGAGTGCGGACCCAGGCGTCGGCGGCGGCGTCGGGGTTGTAGACCGCGGGCCGGTCGTTGCAGTTGAAGCCGTGCCGGCCTTCTGCATAGCGAGTGATCTCGGTCGACACAGGGGCCGTTGCTGCGGCGGCACGCAGTTGTTCCACCTGTTCGACGGGAATGCCGGTGTCCAGGTCGCCGAAGAAACCGTGCCACGGTGTCTGGAGTGCGTCGGCGACGGACAGCATTGTCGGATAACCGAAGCGGGCTTTGTCGATACCGCCGCCGTAGTAGGTGGCGGCTGCGCCGAGCGTGCGTCGAACAGCGGTGTGGAAGGCAACCGATCCGCCCATGCAGAACCCGATGATCGCGGACTGGGCCGGTTCGAAGCCTCGGGCGGCGATGTCACCGAGGGCCGCGTCGACGTCGGCATCGACCTCGGTGGCCTGCAGCGCGCCGATGGACGCCATCGCCGAGTCCATGTCGGTGTAATCGTGAATCTGCTTGTCCTGGCGGTGGAAGAGATGGGGTGCGACGGCTACCCAGCCGGCGTCGGCGAGGCGCCGGCAGATGTCGACGATGTGGGTGGTCACTCCGAAGGCTTCCTGGACGACGACGATGCCTCCGCGCGCCGGCCCGGACGGTGTTTCGACGGTGAGGGGGGTACTCATGAGTCGATTCGATCACATCGACTTGTACGGTGGGATCGAGGTACGTAGATCGTCGGCATCCCCCCTGGCAGCAGATCTTCCGAGAGGACAGCACATGCGCGCGGTACACATCACGAGTCTCGACGGCCCGGAATCGGTGCAGATCGTCGACATCGACGAACCCGCGGTTCGCGACGACGCGTTGGTGATCGACGTCGAGGCGGCGGGCGTCGCGTACCCGGATGCGCTGCTGACCAGGGGGCTGTACCAGTACAAGCCGGAACTACCGTTCGTTCCCGGCAGCGAGATCGCCGGGATCGTGCGCTCGGCGCCGGAGGGATCGGGGTTCGCCCCTGGCGACCGTGTCGCCGCGCTGACCGGACTGTCCGACGGTATGGCGGAGGTCGCCGTCGTCTCGCCCGACACCGTGTTTCCACTACCCGACGCCGTGTCGCTCACGGCAGGGGCGGGTTTGCTCTTCAACGACCTGACGGTGCACTTCGCGCTTCGCGAACGAGGGCGATTGGCCGAGGGCGAGACCGTGCTGGTGCACGGCGCTGCAGGCGGTATCGGAACGTCTGCGCTGCGGTTGGCGCCGGTACTCGGAGCGTCGCGCGTGATCGCGGTCGTCAGCACCGAGGCAAAGGGTGAGATCGCGAGGGCTGCAGGCGCCACCGACGTCGTGCTCACCGCGGACGCGGACGGAACAGGATGGAAGGACGCCGTCAAGAAGCTGACCGACGGCAGAGGCGTCGACCTCGTCGTCGATCCTGTCGGCGGTGATCGGTTCACCGACAGCATCAGGAGTTTGGCGCCGTCGGGACGCATCCTGGTGCTCGGTTTCACGGGCGGCGAGATCCCGACAGTGAAGGTGAATCGCCTGTTGCTCAACAACGTCGACGTCGTCGGTGTCGGTTGGGGCGCATGGTGGATGACGCGGCCGGGGTACCTCGCGACTCAGTGGGCGGAGCTGGAACCGCTGCTGGCGTCGGGAGAACTGACAGCCCCGGAGCCGACGGTGTTCTCGATCGACAAGGCATCCGATGCCATACTGTCACTCGAAAATCGCACCGCCGCAGGAAAAGTGGTTCTACAACTGAAGTAGCCGGCAGTTCCACTCCGGTTCAATCGGGAAGTTCCACTCCGCGTGCTGTGGACAACGCAGCGATCTCCGCGGGGAAGACGTTCTTGAAGACGAACGGGTCGGTCCCGAGCGCCCAGTTCGGGGCCAGTTCGATCGCGTACCGCTCGAAATATCCGAGTTGCTTGCCGACGAGAATGAGTTCCTCGGGACTCGACGTTCGGTACTGCTTGCCCATTCCGACGAGAGCCTTGATGAAATCGGTCAGGCTGAAGTGCGCCAACGTGTCCGACAGCATCGGTGCGAACACGGCCTGAAGGATGAGTCCGACCTCGGCGTCGGTGCCCACGTCCTCGGTGACGATGCCGAGACGCTTGACGCTGCCCGCGAGGCGGGTGAAATCGCCGTCGACGACTGTGGCGTGGAACAGGTCCTGCAGGAGCATCCGCCACTGTTCGTCGAGTTCGCCCATCACGCCGAAGTCGAGGAAGGACACGCGTCCGTCGTCGAGCACCCAGACGTTGCCCGCATGGACGTCGCCGTGGAAGAGGCCGTGCAGCACAAGCGCTTCCATCCACACCTTCGCGGCTCGCCGGACGACGAGTTCCGACGCGTCGCCCGGCGTGCACTGGTCGAGCGGTGAACCGTGCATTCGTTCCATGCAGATCACGCGGCTGCCGCAGTATTCGGTGAACACCTCTGGCGCGGTGACGTACTCGTTGTCGCCGAACGCGGAGATCGATTCGCGGAAGCGTGCTTGCCTGCGCGCTTCGACCACACTGTCCAACTCGGCGAATGTGGCGGCGTGGAGGTCGACGATGATCGCGGATGCGTTGGCGGTCTTGAAGAACACGATGAACTTCTCGAGCGCCCGGGCGAAGATGTAGGCGATGCGCAGGTCCACCTTCATGCGGTGGTAGATGCCCCGGCGCTGGACCTTCATGATCACTTCGCGGCCGTCGCGCAGGACGCACAGATGCACCTGCGCGACCGATGCAGAGGACAGCGGGACGTCGTCGAAGCGGCTGAACAGTTCCGCCGTCGGCCGTCCCAGGTCGGACTCGATGGTGGCGCGGGCCTGCGCACCCGGGTAGGGCGGGACCTCGTCGAGACATCGGAGGCAGGTGTCGGCCAGGACCTTGGGAAACAGTCCCGGGGATGAGCCCATCAACTGCCCGACCTTGACGAACGTCGGTCCCAGGACGAAGAAGGCGTCGACGACGCCCTCCGAGGCGTGAAGCGGCCAACCGCGACGCGGTGCGAGCGCCCACTTTCCGACAGCCAGCACCTGATAGAACACCAGGACCGCGCCGATGACGAGCAGGCGCAGAAATTCGCGAACTCCGAATGTACGCAGCGGCGGAGCAGGTCTGGTGGTGATGGGTCCGGTGGTCATCGCGCCATCTCCAGCGAGCCCGTGCCGAGCGCGGCGGTCTCCAGGCGGGACATGAGACGCTCGAAGCTACGGGTGTCGCCGGACGTGCGGGAGAGCACCAACGCTCCCTGTATCCCGGCGACGATCTCCTCCGCCAAACCCTGGGCGTCGTCGCCGTGTCCGAGTTGCCGCAGCACCGGCGTCAGCGCGTCGATCCAATCGCTGAAGTACTTGGCGACGCGGGAGCCGAAGAGTGCCCGCTCCTCACCGAGCGAGAACGCCGCGAACAAGCAGACCCGACGGCCGGACTGGAAGTACTTCGAGGTCTGCGCAAACATGTCGTGGGAGCGCGCGCGGGCGTCCGTCGCGGCACGCAGCGGTGCGAACACGTTGCTCTGGAACCACCGCTCGACCTCGTCGAGAACTGCCTCCGCCATCTCGGTCTTTCCGCGGGGAAAGAAGTGGTACAGGCTGCCCTTGCCGAGCCCGGTTCGCTTGCTGATCACCGACAGCGAGGACCCGTTCCAGCCCAGGTCTCCGAAGACACCTGCCAGGACGGGCACCACGTCCCGCCTGTCGGCGGTGGTTCGTGACGCTGCTGTTCGTGACGCTGCTCTTCGTGACGCTGCTGTTCGTGGCACAGTTGCTCCTCGAGGGGGTGCTCCCGCGCCGCGCTGCGTGGGAACGACCCCGACTGTACCTACCGGTACAGGCTGTTCACCCGGACCCCTTGGTTCCGGATCGTTCGTACAGGGAGACAGTCATCGGGACACTGCGTACTGCCTGGGCACGCGGCGCATCGGTAGGTCGACGATGCCGCATTGCCGGCGCTCTGTTCGGAGTGGCCGGTGTGCAATATCTGCTCGCGGAGGCGGCTACAGCTCTCCGGTTCGACGGCTACAGCCCACTGCACGACACCGTCAGCGAGCTCGGGGTGCCGGAGGTGTCCGAGTGGCACGGACTGATGAACGCCTCGTTCTGCGTGTCCGCGGCGTCGGTGCTCGCGGCGGGACTCGTCGCGGCTCCCCTGCTGACGAGGGGACGGGCGCAGCTGATGCGTGGCAGTGTCCTCGCCTACGCGGTCGGGAGTGTGCTGGTTGCCGTGGTGCACACGGGCGAGGGCAACCTGCACACCCTGGGGGCGGTTCTGGCCATCGGCGCAGGAAACGTCATCGCCCTCACTGTCGGTTCGGCACGGACTGTCGGTTCGGCACGGACTGTCGGTTCCGATGCGACGAGATTCCCGCGCTGGTACTCGCGCGCTTCCGTCGGGCTGGGGACGGTGGGGTTCGCGGCGTCGGCGTTGCTCCTCACGGGTGTCGGGCCGGTCGGCGCGGTGGAGCGTGTCTCGATCTACACCTTCGTGGCGTGGGAGCTCATGACCGCGGCGACAGTATGGAGACGACCAGGACGGACGGGACCGATTTCTGCCGACAGCAGAATAGGTTCGGAAGATCGAGCGAAGGGTCCACACAGCTCCTAGCCTGGCTGCATGGCAGACGAACGAGCTATCGCGAAGGTTCTCCCGCTGCGCCCCGCCGCAGGTCGTACGCCGCCCGGCCCCGAACCGCTGGTCCGTGAGGGTATGGGCCGGGTTCTGCGTCGAATCCGCACGGAACAGGGCCGCACCTTGCAGGAGGTCTCGTCCGAGGCGCGGGTGTCGATGCCCTACCTCTCCGAGGTCGAGCGGGGACGAAAGGAAGCGTCGTCCGAGGTGCTCTCGGCTCTGTGCGGCGCGCTGGAGATCGCCCCGTCTCGCCTGCTGATGTTGACCGGGCGAGAACTCGCTGGAACGAACTCCGTCCAACGAGTCTCGCGCGGTCCCGCTCCCGTCACCATGCTGGCCGCCTGACCGGGGCGGAGTGGTCTGCAGCGCAGTCAGTTCCGATTGGTCGCGATCAGGTCTGCCAACCCGTAATCGACTGCCTCGGTGGCGGTGTAGATCCGATCGCGGTCGGTGTCCAGCCGTAGTGTCTCGGGTTTCTGACCGGTGTGATGGGCGAGGATCTTCTCCATCTCCGAGCGCACGCGCACTATCTCGTCGCGTTGCAGCGTGAGATCGGAGATGGTTCCCTCACCTCCACCTGACGGCTGGTGAAGCAGAATCCTGGCGTGGTTCAGCATGATTCGCTTACCTGGTGCTCCCGACGCCATCAGCACTCCCGCGGCCGACGCTGCCTGCCCGACGCAGAAGGTGGACACGTCGGGTTTGATGTATTCCATCGTGTCGTAGATGGCGGTCATCGCGGTGAACGATCCGCCGGGTGAATTGATGTACAAGCTGATGTCGGCATCGGGGTTGTCCGATTCGAGGTGGAAGAGCTGCGCGATGACGACGTTCGCGACGCCGTCGTCGATCTCGGTTCCGAGGAAGATGACGCGTTCGGACAGGAGTCGGCTGTAGATGTCGTAGGCGCGCTCGCCGCTGTGAGTCCGTTCGACGACGGTGGGGATCGTGTACTGGCTCATGATTGCTCGACTCCCAGTCCTACCTTGTGGTGCGGTGCCGATGGTCGTATGTCGTCGAGGGTGGTGACGATGTGGTCGATAAGGCCGTAGTCCCGAGCCTGCTCGGCCGTGAACCAACGGTCGCGTTCGCTGTCCGCCGTCACCGTGGACACGTCGTGGCCGGAGTGTTCGGCATTGAGGCTGTGCATCAATGCCTTCGTGTATTCGAGGTTCTGCGCCTGGATCTCGATGTCGACGGCGGTGCCGCGGATGCCTGCGGACGGCTGGTGCATCATCACGCGGGCGTGCGGGAGGCTGTAGCGTTTTCCCTTGGTGCCCGCGGTGAGCAGGAACTGGCCCATGCTGGCGGCGAAACCCATTGCGAGGGTGGATACGTCGTTGGGTATGAGCCGCATGGTGTCCATGATCGCGAGGCCCGCGCTCACCGAACCTCCAGGTGAGTTGATGTAGAGGCTGATATCGCGGCGAGAGTCGTTGGCGGACAGGAGGAGCAGCTGCGCGCAGATCCGTCCGGCGATGGCGTCGTCGACGGCGGCCCCCAGTACGACGATGCGTTGATCGAGCAGTCGGGACGCCAGTTGGTCGTCGAACGGTGACACCGCGGCGGTGTCGCGTTCGTTCATGGTGGTGTACATGTGCATTCCTCACTCGTGAGTGTCGTCGGTCCCCATCAGGCTGCGCGGTGGGTCGGCGGGAAGGAAGGATTCTCTGCTCCGAGCAGAGATCGCTGTGGGCGTAATGCGTCTGACCAGGCGATTGGGTGTTCGGGCCCGTGGAGAGGTACGGTAGTGAAGCACCCGACGCGGGGTGGAGCAGCTCGGTAGCTCGCTGGGCTCATAACCCAGAGGTCGCAGGTTCAAATCCTGTCCCCGCTACGAAAGAAGAACCCCCGGAAAGCATTGCTTCCCGGGGGTTCTTCCTTTGTGCGCTGAATGTGCTACTGCAGTCGAAACCGGACTATGTCGCTGACGTTGTCGATGGCGTCGGTCAGGGCCTGCAGTCGATCCGACGCGCCGAGTGCCTCGAGGACGTCCTGGCGGTCGGATTGGCCCATGGGAACCTGTGCGGCGAGGCGGAACAGGCGTTCCCCCGACGCGGCGGGAAGCTCGGAGAATTCGGGATCGTCCGGCGGCGTCGAGCCTTCCGCTTCGGCGAGAGTGCCGATCAGTCGATACAGCGCCCTGATCTGCTCCTGGAGTTCGGCGAACTCGGATTCGGTGACCGAATCCTCGGGATGATCGGGCCACGGCCGTACGTCGGCACGAGGGTACGGGTCGTCCTCGAGCCAGGCGTCGACTCGGATTCTTTCCCCTCCTACGCATTCCACGAGAAAGCGGCCGTCGCCGATCTCCTGGTGCGCGACGATGTGTGCCCTGGTGGCGACATCGTGCCGAACGTCTCCGCCTCCGGCCTCGTGGCCGCGGGCGATGAGCACCACCCCGAAGCTCGGGTCCTCGGTAGCGAGGCAGTCTCGCAGCATCTCCTGGTAGCGCGGTTCGAAGATGTGCAGAGGAAGCGGCTCACCCGGGAGCAGAACGCTTCCCAGGGGAAACATCGGAATCACTGCCACGGTCAGTCCGACGAGGCCGGCCGCGTCGACTGCGGAATCGGTGCGAGCTCGGACACCGCTGCCGTGCCGAGGAACTGGTCGAGCACCCGGAAGAACAGATCGGGCTCGTCCAGTTGTGGGAAATGCCCTGCATCGGAGAAGATCTCGACGCGCGAGTTCGGAACCTCGCGTCGAATGTTGTCCGCGTGCGAGGCCGGGATCATGCGATCCTTCCCGCCCCAGACCAGGAGAGAGGGCAGCGATTCGAACTTCTCGAAATGCTGCTTGGCGCTGACTGTTTGACCGCGTGGACCGACGACGGCGCGTGTCGACGCCAGAAAAGCGGAGCGGGAGCCGTGGTCCGCCACCGTCTTGAACGCGCGCCACGTCTCGGTGGTGCTCTTACCGGGACGCACAGGCAGCCCCCATTTACCGAGCTTAGTCACCACGTTCTCGGTGTTCCTACGGACCCAGTCCGACGCCAACACCGGCAGCACCAGTTCGCTGCCCGGCAGAGTCGCAGCCTTCAGGAACAAGCTGACTTCGCGTCCGAGGCCGCCACTGCTGACGAGGGCGATCCGCTCCACGCGCTCGGGGAACAGGTAGACGGTCTGCATGACGATTCCGCCGCCGAGCGAATGCCCCACCATCGGTGCCGAACGAATGTCGAGGTGGTCCAGTAGATCGCGGATGGTCGCCGAGTGCGCACTGAGCGAGTAGTCGCCGGGTGGCTTGTCCGAGTCGCCGTGGCCGAACAGGTCCGGTGCGATGACGCGGTACTTCTCCGACAGCCGCTCGATCTGACCTGCCCAGGACTCGTGCGAGCCGAGAAGGCCGTGAACTAGGACCACAGGTGGACCGTCCCCGGCGTCGACGTACCGCAGGGTGTCCCGATGGAACTCGACCGACTCGAGCTCGTAGGGCGACGTTCGGTCTGGCATCGATCCTCCTCGCGCAGTGGCCGTGGTCGTTCCGTCGGCGGCTTCGATGCCCAACGTACGCGGATCGGCGTCCTCGGGACAGTCGATGCCCCGGTGAGCAGCGATGGAGGCCGTCAGTGACCGTGAGGCGGCACGACGAGAGGAGTGTCGTCGTTCCGGGTCGAGGTGCTGCACTAGTGGATGATTCCCTCGGTTGCTCGGCGTAGTTCGTGGTCGAGGATTCGAGCGACATCCTCGGCGACCGGTTCGCGGACCATGTCGACGTGGCGGCCGTCGACATGTGTGATGGACAGGTCACCGGTGGCTATCGCGGCCCACGACCGGCGATCGTCGGTGTTCTCCGCCGTGACGATGACGCTGACCGGCCCGTTCCATGGTTTCGGACGATGGAAGCGCAGAGCGAGCGAGCCGATCGCCGCGAATGCCAGCCACCTCTCGGTCGTCGAATAACGTGCGATGCCCGCGGTGACCACCCGCGCTGCGATACCGACGCGGGTTGCGACGGTGATCTTCGGCGACGCGGCTGCACCTACGCCCGCCGGTGCAGCTTCGAGGGAGCTTCCGCCAGGAAAGCGGTCGAGCAGATGGCGGTACAGGCGGGGGTCCAGGAGAGTCAACCGCGCCACCGATCCGCCGCCGGCCCGAAGCTGGTGTGCCATCTCGAGTGCGATCCATCCGCCGAGCGAGTGCCCGGCGAGAAGGTACGGGCCCGTCGGCTGGATTCGCGTGATCTCTCGTACGTAGGTGCGGGCTGCGGCGCGGATGGTGCGGTCGGGAAGTGCCCGGGTGTCCATTCCCTTGGCCTGGATCACGTAGACGGGACGGTCCGGATCGAGCCGCCGAGCAAGCGCGGCCAGACCGACGGCGGGCACCCCACCACCTGCGACGACGAAGAGAGGCGTGAGCGCACCCGCGGTGCGCAGTGGCACCGCGATCGACTCGGCTCTGGAACGGGCCGAGTTGTTGTCGATGGACGCGAGCTTGGTGTCCACGATCGAGGCCAGACGGCGGACGCTCATGGCCCCGACCAGTTCCTCCGCCGACAGCACGATGTGGAAGGCGCGCGCGACCCCCACCGAGATACGCGTCAGAGCAAGCGACGTAGCGCCCATGGCGGTGAAGTCGGTGGTGGACCCGATGTCGTCGATCCCGTCGACCTCGTCCCGAAGGGCATCGTGGACGATGTTGGCGATCCACATCTCCGTCGCGCCGCGCGGCGCTTCCGTCACCGTGGCGGACTCCAGGTCTGCACCCTGCTCCGGCAGCCGCTGCCGGTCCACTTTGCCGCGTTCGTTGCGTTCGATCGTGTGTGTGCGCGTGATGTTCCGGGGAACCATCCACGTGGGGAGCTGGTCCTGAATGCGCGCCCGGACGTAGGCACTGTCCCGTGTGTCGCTGACGAAGAACGCATCGAGGTGAGGTTCGTCGTCGGTCGAGCGGGGAACGATCGCCACGTCTCGGACGCCGTCGAGTCCGCGGATTGCTGCTTCCACCTCGGCGGGTTCGACGAGGTATCCGCGGATCTTGACGGCGTCGTCGGCTCGGCCGAGCAGGTGCAGCTGTCCGGTCTCGTCGAATCGGCCGAGATCGCCGGTTGCGTAGCGCATGAGCGGCCCGTCGCTCGCGAAGCGGGATTCCGTCAGGTCCGGGAGACCGAGGTAGCCGTCGGACAGGCATTCCGCGGAGACGCGGATCTCCCCGGCCACTCCGGCCGGTGCGAGCGTGCCCGCCGGGTCGACGACGTCGACGATCTTGCCCTTCGGGAGGGTCGTCGCGGTGAGGAAGCCCGACGGCAGGGGGTGGTCCGATCGGTATTCGCCGTACGCCACGCCGCCTGCTTCCGTGGTTGCGTACCAGTTGACGAAGGTGGCGCCGCTGCCGAGTGCGCTACGGAATCCGATGACGTCCCGCGAGTGCAGGGCTTCGCCGTAGGTGGTCACGACGCGCAGCGACGGCACGGCGTTGTCCGGGAGCGGGACGATGGCGTCGGACGGGCTTTCCCCTGCTCCCCCTCGGAAGCTCCGCACCAGCGAGGGGGAGCAGTGCAGTGTTGTCAGCGAGGAGCGTTCGATCCACTCGGTCAAGGTGGTGGGCAGGACGGTGCGTGGGTCCGTGCAGTAGACCGTCGCACCGCTGAGGATGCCGGCGAACAACGTGTTCAGGCCCGCGCCGAAGCTGACCGGCAGGGCGTTGCCGACGCGATCGCGGGAGGACAGGCCGAGTGCCGAGCTGACCTCGTACGCCTTGGTCAGGCACATGCGGTGGCTCAGCAGCACGCCTTTGGCGGCACCGGTGGAGCCCGAGGTGTAGGCGATCAATGCCGTCCGGCTGCCGGTGAGAGTGGGTAGCGGCATCGCGGAATCCTGCGTGTTCGCGAGGTCCGCCTGGTCGAGGCGGAGTGCCGCTGCCGACTCCACGATGCGGTCCGCGCGGTTGGCCGGCAGGTTGGAATCCAACGGGACCAGCGCGTGGCCCGACGCCATCACCGCGAGCATCGTGGCGATCGACTCCGACGTGGAGGCGGCTTCCACGGCGATCGGGCGAGGGTCGTCACCCGCGAGCTGGGCGATCTTTCTCGCCGATGCATAGGTGCGGTGCAGGAGTTGGTCGAACGTGACCGCCCCGTCCTCGGTGTGGACGGCGACGGCGTCGGGCACCGCGTGGGCGACCTCGCAGAGTCGGTCGAGAAGGGTATCCCTGGTGCCGGGTTTGCACAGCGGTGCAAGCGGCGCGTGGGTTGGCGCTTCCAGCTTGTGCACCGACATGGTTGCTCCTCGAGTACGGCGTCCTTTGCGATCGCTCTACCGGGAAACCAACCCGAAAACAATCGTAAAGTCTGTTTTACTCCATACAAGGTAACCCTGCGGTCCTTTTGGCTGCAACTTCTTCGTTCGATCGACCGACGAGGCCGCCACGACCCGTCTCATGGTTCCGTGATTGCCTCCAGAGGTCGGGTGCGGGCGGCGCGCACCGCCGGCCAGAGTGCCGCGAGGACTCCGACGACGGCCGAGCCGAACAGCATGGCCACTATCTGGCCCCACGGAACGGTCAGGAGACCGAGACCTTCGTCGCGCAGAGTTCTGACGAATCCCCATCCGAAGGCCACGCCGAGGCCGAGACCGACGATGGCCCCGAAGAGCGCGATGAGCAGCGACTCCAGATAGATCGTGCGCCTGACCTGGGGGCGCTGCATGCCGACGGCCCGGAGCATTCCGATTTCACGGCGTCGTTCGACGACCGACAGAGCGAGAGTGTTGACGATTCCCAGCACGGAGATGACGACGGCGAGCGCGAGCAGCCCGTAGAGGACGGCGAGCAGCGTGTCGATCTGCTGGCCCTGCGACCCCTTGAATTCGTCGCGATCCTGGACCTGAACGACGACGAACGGCTTGGTGGCGGCTTCCAGGTCGGTCCTGAGCACGTTCAGGTCGGTTCCCGGAGCGGCGCCGACGAGCACGACGATGTCCGACCGGACGATGCTCGGAGTCACCTTCTGGTAGACGTCGTTCGAGATCATCCACTGCCCTACCAGCGGGTTGTCCTCGTAGACGGAGGTGACCGTGACGGGAACCTGCTGCCCGTCGACCGACGTCATGTTCACGATCGAGCCGAGCGCCCACCCCTCGCCGCGCGACGCGGAGGACGACACTGCGATGCTGTCGCCTTGCAGCTCCGGCGACCCGGCGACGACGACGCTGTCGAACAATCCTTCCGGGCTCCCTTCGAGCGCGACGCCGAAGGCGGGCTCGTCGTCGATGTCCACCGACACCGGGTGAAGTACGGCGACGCGGTCGACCCCGTTCACTTCCCGGGCGGCTGCGGCGGCTCCCGTCGGGATTCCGATCGACGGTGGGCCGCTGAAGATGTAGTCGGCTTCGATTCCGTTGTCGACCAGGGCGTCGACGCTCGCTTTGGCGGTCGAGCCGAGGACGCCGATGACCGACACCAGCATCAGCCCGAGCATGAGAGCGAAGGCAGTGGCGGCCGTACGCCGGGGATTGCGGACCGAGTTGGTTCGGGCCAGGCGTCCGATCGGGCCGAACGGCCGCGTCAGAACCGAACCGAGGGCACCGACGACCGGCCGGGACAGTGACGGTGCCGCCAGCGCGACGGCGACGATCACCGCCACGGCACCTGCGCCGACGGTCGCTGCGGCAGCGCCGCCGGTGGATTGCGCTCCGATGACGACGGCAGCGGCGCCGATCGCGCCGATCACGACGCCGATCCAGGTGCGCACGCGCAGACTGTCACCGGCGGAGGCGAACTCCTCGCGCATCGCCGCGATGGGTGGCACCTTGGCGGCACGACGAGCGGGTGCGTATGCGCTGAGCACGGTGACGACGATGCCGACGGCGAAAGCGACGACGACGGTTCGAGGTTCGAGTGCCAGTGCCCCCGAGGGCAATCCGAGGTCGAACGCGTTGAGCAGTGCGCGCAGGCCGTAGGCGAGACCGATGCCGCCCGCGAAGCCGATCGCGCTGCCGATGACACCGACGACGAGAGCTTCCAGCACCACGGAGCGGCTGACCTGGCCGCGGCTGGCGCCGATCGCGCGGAGCAGAGCGAGCTCGCGAACGCGCTGGGCGACGATCATCGAGAAGGTGTTGTAGATGATGAACGTGCCCACGAGCAATGCGATCGCGCCGAATGCGAGCAGGAAGTAGTTCACGAAGGACAGGGCTTGTTCGATCTCGGCCTGTGCTTCGTCCCGGACGTCGTCCGCGGTCTGCACCTTCGAGTCGGGTAGGGCGGCGGCGATCTCGTCCCGAAGCTCCGTCTGCGACACGCCTGTTCCGGCGATGTCGTAGTACTGCACGTGCTCGCCGTCGGAGAACAGTTCGTCGGCCTGGCCCTCGGTGAACTGGATGCCGATGTACCCGCCGGATTCGACGGCGGTGTCGTAGATCCCGGTCACGGTGACGTCCACGGTGCCTTTCGACGGCACGAGGACCTGCGTGGTGTCACCCACGCCGAGCCCGGAGCGCGTGGCGCCGCCCTCGTTGATGACGACGTCGCCCGGTGCCGTGGGCGCTGAACCTGCGATGAACACCGCGTCCTCGCCCAGTCGCCGCTCGGGCGGTAGGTACGCCTCGCCGATAGTCGGCGCGCCACCGGTCTGCACGGCAGCGCCCGAGGAATCCAGTACGACGATCTGACCGCTGACATACGGTGCGACGGCACGAACGTCGGGTAGGGACGAGATGACGTCGGCTGCGGAGACAGGGACGCCGCTCGAGCGTGCGTCCTCGGCACTGACACGGACGTCGGCGCCCTGGGCAGTGTCGGAGAAGATCGACGAGAACGTTCGTTGCAGTGTGTCGGTGAACACGAAAGACCCTGCAACGAAGGCGGTTCCGAGCACGACGGACAGGACGGTCAGTGCGAGTCTGACCTTGTGGGCGGCGAGATTGCGCAGTGAGACCTTGCGCATGGGATTGGTCGAAGGCATGGTCAGGCCGTTTCCAGACGCTTCATGCGGTCGAGCACGTTCTCGGCGGTCGGGTTCGCGAGGTGATCGATGACCGAACCGTCGGCGAGGAACACGACCCGGTCGGCGTAACTGGCGGCGCGGGGATCGTGCGTGACGATCACGACGGTCTGGTCGAACTCGTCGGCGGCAGCGCGGAGGATGCTCAGCACCTCACCGGACGAGCGGGAATCGAGGTTGCCGGTCGGTTCGTCGCCGAAGACGATATCGGGTCGTCCGGCGAGTGCACGTGCGCACGCGACGCGTTGCTGCTGGCCACCGGACAGTTCGCTCGGCCGGTGGCCGAGACGGTCACGTAGGCCGAGTCGGTCGACGACGGTGTCGAGCCACTGCGGGTCGGCCTTGCGCCCCGCGATGTCCAGCGGCAACGTGATGTTCTCCAACGCCGTCAGCGTGGGCACGAGGTTGAACGACTGGAACACGAAACCGATTCTGTCTCTGCGCAGTCCGGTCATCTGCTTGTCGTCGAGATTGGTCAGCTCGGTGTCACCGATCGTCACCGTTCCCGAGGTGGCCGTGTCGAGACCTGCGAGGCAGTGCATCAGCGTCGACTTGCCCGACCCCGACGGGCCCATGATCGCCGTGAACTCGCCGCGGGCGAACTCCACCGTCACGTCCCGCAGCGCATGGACCTGAGTGTCGCCGGAACCGTAGGTCTTGGTGAGGGCGCTCGCCCGGGCGGCAGGAGTGGAGCCTGCGGAACGACCCGGATGGCCAGGAGTGGAGCCTGCGGAACGACCTGAGGGTCCTGTGTCAGTCATGGCATCAGTGTTTCAGTGTTTTCTGCATTTCCATATCGGGGAGACCACCCATCCGCCCCTAGTATGGAGAGATGCGCATCGGAGCACACGTTCGCGACAGTGCCGACCCGCTCGGTTCTGCGGCTAGCCTCGGGGTCGATTTCGTTCAGATGTTTCTGACCGACCCGCAGAAGTGGAACAAGCTGACACCGCATCCGCAGGGTGAGGAGTTGAAGGCGAGTGACGTCGACGTCGTCGTACACAGTTCGTACGTTCTCAACGTCGCCAGTCTGAACAACCGGATCCGCATCCCGTCGCGTAAAGCGGTGATCGAGCAGGCGTCCGCTGCGGCCGACATCGGCGCCATCGGATTGGTCGTCCACGGCGGACATGTCCGCGACGGTGAGGACACCGCCAAAGGATTCGAGAACTGGCGCAAGCTTTTCGAGCGCCAGGCCGACGACGGTGGTTTCGCGGTGCCGATCTTCATCGAGAACACTGCGGGCGGGGATTTCGCGATGGCCAGGCATTTCGACGACATCGCTCGGCTGTGGGATGCCGTCGGAGAATTCGGTGCAGGTTTCTGCCTCGACACGTGCCATGCATGGGCGGGTGGGGAGGAATTGGTCGGTGTGGTCGATCGGATCAAGGCCATCACCGGACGAATCGACCTGGTGCACCTGAACAATTCACGCGACGAGTTCGATTCCGCTCGTGACCGCCATGCGAATCTTGCCGACGGAACCATCGACGCCGACGTTCTGGTCGCAGTCGCGGAGGCGTCGGGCGCGCCGGTGATCCTGGAAACTCCAGCAGAGGGCCTCGCGGCCGATGTGCAGTACCTGAAGTCGCTCTGAGGTTCAGGATCGAACGAACGCCGAGACGGTCTTCTCCCAGAACCTCTCGAAGTCGTCGACGTCGGCGCGAGTGAAAACTCGGCTGTTCCAGCGGAACTCGGCGTCGACCATGACCACTCCGTCGAGTTCGGACACGCTGCACGTGACCGAGAGGTTGTGGCGAAGGGGATCGTCGTCGCCGGGCGCGGTGATCGCGGCGGCGTCGGGCTCGAACGAGAACGCGATCTGCGCGCCGTGCTTGCGGGCGAGGGCGGGGGCTCGCTTCGCGGTGACGTAACCTGCGCCGCCGTCCGGGACGGCGGCGATGCGGCGTCGAACTTCGGTGAGAATCGTGCTCGGCGCACCGGTCACCGGGAGCCGAACCGGGTACCGGGCATGGTCCTGCCCCACGGTGCTGCACGGAAGATCCACGAGAACTCCGGACGAGGAGCAGCGGCACCGGTCGCTCTGCCACGCGCCGACGGTGGCGGCGAGGACGGCCAGGAGCGTCGCGGACGTCGGGTGCTCCAGCGCGGCCCATTGCGTGTGCGTCTCGGTGACGACGGACGAGAAGACGGTGTCGATTCGTTCGTCGGTACGCCTGCTGCCGAAGGTGCGTTCCTCGGGCGTGAGGACGGCGACCCAGTACGGAGCCTCCACTGCAGATTGCCCGAGCATGCCGACACCACCTCGAAGTTCTCGTCTAACTGTCGCAAGCCTTACCTAACCTTGCGCCACTGTAGCCAAAGCGGCGGGCATCGCCAAACGCGGGCTCAGGAGAGTAGACGAGGAACGGTGGGATCAGGCAGAAGAGCGCCGGCGTCGAGCTGGTCCTGTATGCCTTCCGACCAGCTGAGCAGCCCCGAGATGTCGAGCCCGTGCGGTGGGTCGAGTTCGTAGTCGCGGATCCGGTCGTGCCCCTGTCTCAGCAGGGACTTCGCGCCGACGACGTTACCGCGGAGCACGTGAGTCAGTCCGACGGCGAGCTGGGCGAGGCCCTGCCAGAGTCTGCGTTCCGGCTCGGGCGCGTCCTTCCACGTGCCTTCGAGGATTTCGTGAGCGTGGAACGGCATCGACGCGTCGAGCAGCTCCTGCGCTCTCGTGATGGCCTCGTCGGGAGGCAACCTCAGATCGTCGGGAATGCGTTCGACGCCGACGGCGCCCCGCGCGAGCGGCCTTCCCAGGCCGTCACGGGGGCGCCCGTTGAGCGGTTTGCCGGTGGCGTCGCGTTCACGGTCCGGCACTCGACTCTCACACCTCGCTGGTAGACGTTTCCACGGACTTCGCTCGTGCCGTCTGGGCTGCCCCCTCAGGAGACTTTCGGTCCTCGCTCGCGTGGACCGTCCGACTTGCCTGGGCTTCCGGCTCGGACCGGCGTCCGGAGGCGACCGTCACGCCGATCAGGGCCAGCAGGGCGATGGCCGACACGGCAACCATCGTCAGCGATACTGCCACGTTGTCGTTGCCGAGCGCACCCACGACGGGAGCGATGATCGCACCGGAACCGAACTGTGCGGCGCCGAGGAGTGCGGCTGCCGTTCCGGCTGCTTCGCCGTGTCGCGACAGCGCGAGGGCAGGCGCGTTGGGCATCACGAAGCCGACGGCACCGAGCACGAACCACAGTGGGACGAGGAAGCCGAAGATCCCGCCGATCCCTGCAACCGCCAGGATCGTCATGACGAGAGCCGACACCACAGCTGCCGACAGTGCGCTGATCACGATGCGTACGGGAGTGAAGCGTCCGAGCAGCACGACGTTCAACTGCGAGGCGCCGATCAGTGCGATGGCTCCGAGCGCGAACACGATCGCGAACTGCTGCTCGCTGAGACCGAACTCGTCCTGCAGCACGAAGGACGATCCGGCGATGTACGCGAACATGGCCGACATCGCGAGGGCGGCGACGAGGACGAGTACGACGAATTGCCCGTCGCGCAGGAGGCCGCCGTACGTGCGCACGACGGGCATGACGCCTCGGCTGCGACGACGCTCGGGCGGCAGGCTCTCGCGCAGAGCGAAGACGGCAAGAGTAAGCAAGGCGACGCCGAGTACGGCGAGGACACCGAACACCCACCGCCACGTTCCGACGATGAGGATGCCGCCGCCGATCGACGGTGCAAGTACGGGTGCGACGCCCATGACCAGCATCAGACGAGACAGGACGGTTGCCGCCGCCCGACCGGTGAAGAGGTCACGAACGACTGCCATGGCGACGACCGCCGCCGCTGCCGCACCGAGTCCTTGCAGGCCACGGAACAGTCCGAGGACAGGGACGTTGGGAGCGATGACACAGAGAAGGGATGCGCCGATGTGCACCGCGGTGCCGACGATCAGCGGAAGGCGCCGACCCACGATGTCGGACAGAGGTCCGATGACGAGCTGACCGAGCGCGAGCCCGATCAACGTTCCGGTGAGCGTGAACTGCACGGCGGCTGCCGACGAGTTCAGATCGTCGACGATGGACGGCAGAGCGGGAAGGTACATGTCGATCGTCAATGGACCGAGAGCGATCAATGCGCCGAGCACCAGAATGATTCGCAGGCGCTCGGCAGAGGTCGGTTCTGTGGATGCCGACACGGCATCGGTTGCTTGCGTCACCCAACCGTCAGCAACCGATGCCGGCGCGTTGTTCCCGACTCTGCGGAAAAGTTCCCGGTGTGGCAGAGGTTACGTAGCCGAGAAGGCCGGGAGCGGAGCCCGGCTCAGATTCGTCCGGATACCTCGGTGAGTCGTGCGATTTCGTCGGAGGCGAGCGACAGGCGTGGTGCGTCGAGCAGTGCGGGTAGTTGAGAGATCTTGCTGGCGCTGGCGATCGGTGCGGTGACCGTCGGCTGTGCGAGAAGCCAGGCGAGTGCGACGGTGGAGATCTCCGCGTCGTGAGCATCGGCGATCTCGTCGAGCGCGGTCACGACGTCGAGGCCTTTGTCGGTGAAGTATCCCGTGGCGAGCCGCTCACGTGCCTGTCCTTCCAGGTCTTCGCGAGTGCGGTACTTGCCTGTCAGGAAGCCCGCTGCGAGCGAGAAGTACGGGAAGACGCCCAGGTTGTTGTCGGTGGCGAGTGGTGCGAGTTCGCTCTCGTACTCGCGGCGCGTGACGAGGTTGTAGTGCGGCTGCAGCGCGATCGGCTTGGCGAAACCGTGCTCGTCGGCGAGCGACACCCACTCGCGGATGCGGTCGGCCGAGTAGTTCGAGATGGCGACGTACCGCACCTTCCCGTCCTTGACGAGTTGGTCGAACGCGGCGAGGGACTCGACGAGCGGGGTGGACTCGTCGTCGTAGTGGGCGTAATAGACGTCGATGTGGTCGCTCTGGAGTCGCTTCAGCGAGGCCTCGGCTGCAGCGGCGATGTTCTTCGGGGCGAGGCCCTTGAACTCGGGGTGCTGGCTCACCTTGGTGGCGATCACGACGTCGTCGCGGTTGCCGCGTGCGGCAGTCCACTTACCGATGATGGTCTCGGATTCGCCGCCCGAATTACCGTCGGCGAAGGCGGAATAGGAATCGGCGGTGTCGATGAAGTTGCCTTCACCTGCCGTGAACGCATCGAGGATCTCGAACGACGCTTTCTCGTCGCTCGTCCAACCGAACGTGTTTCCGCCGAGAGCGAGGGGGAAGATGTCGAGGTTCGAGTTTCCGATGGCAACCAAGATGACTCCTTATCTAGGCGAACTATTCCTGTGTGGCAACGCGGGGAGGTCGCCGGATTGTTCCCGCGGGGTGCTCCGGAGGCCCTTGGCTTGCGTATCTAGTGCCAGGTGTGGTCGACGAGCGGGGTGCGTGGACCGAATTTCGGTTTGATTGCCCGGCCGCTGATTTGAAGTAGCTTGACGGCACGAAAGCGATGCGGTGCAAGCGGTTTCATGTATTCGATCATTCCGGCGTCGTCGAGGGGGTGACCGAGTAGCGACCAACCGACCACAGCGGCCAAGTGGTAGTCGCCCACGGACAAGGCGTCGGGATCGCCGAAGGCACGTTGCGCGACTTCCGCTGCCGTCCAGATGCCGACGCCGGGGACAGCCCGCAGGCGACGTGTCGCATCCGCGAACGGCATCGAGGCGGCTTCTTCCATACGGTGCGCCACCTGTGCGCATCGCACGATGGTCTTGGAACGAGCAGGATCGACGTTGGCGAGGTGGTACTCCCACGAGGGAATGCGGCGCCAGACGTCCGGAGGGGGCGGAACGAACATCGGCTTCGGAGTCGGGCCAGGTGCCCGCTCGCCGAATTTCGTGACGAGCCTGCGCCACGACGAGAACGCGGACAGCCCGTGGACACGCTGCTCGAGTACCGCGGGCACCAGGGCTTCCATGACGAGCCCGGTCCTGCCGAGGCGAAGGTGCGGATGCTGTCGGTGGGCTTCCTTCAGGGTCGGATGCTCCGGCGCGAAGCCCGACGAGTCGTCCTCACTGCCCAGCAGCGCGGGCAGAAATCCGGTGAACTCCTCGGCACCGGGACCCCACGCCTGGCTCCGGACGGCGGTGCGCGAGATAGGGGTGATCCTGTATGTGACCGGACCGGACGGAAGACGCGACGCTCGCCAGACGCTGCCTGCGCTGTCCCGCTCGAACGTGGGGTCTCCCTTGCCCCTGCGTAGATCCCGAAGGCACGCCATCGGGTCCAGCGGGGACGCCGACTCGAACACCGTCGAGACATCACTGTCTCCGGCGGCTGATGGAGAGCCTGGCGTGGTCTTCGGGAACATCGTGCCGCCGACTTTATCCCCTCCGACCGACACGCCGGAACTGGATCCGAGCGCCGCGGCCTACGCGAAGCCTCCGGAGACGGCGACGACCGTTCGGCCGGTGACGCCACCGCCGGAGATCGAGTCGAGAGCACTCGCGACGTCCGCCACGGGCACCTCGGTGGTGAGCGCCGACAGACGCTGCGGGCGCAGATCGGTTTCGAGTTTCTGCCACAGTGCCCGGCGCTTGTCGATGGGGAGTAACACGGAGTCGATGCCGAGCAGAGACACGCCGCGCAGAATGAACGGAAGCACCGTCGTCGGCAGCTGCGCGCCTCCGGTCAGACCGCTCGCGGCGACAGCGCCGCCGTACCGGACCGTGCTCAACGCATGTGCCAGCGTCTTGCCGCCTACGCAGTCGACGACGCCGCCCCACTCCGCCTTGCCGAGCGGACGCGGCTTGGCATCGGGATCCTCCGGCAGCCGGCCGACGACCCGCGATGCACCCAACTCTGTCAGCAGTTGCGTGGCGCCTTGCTTGCCGGACGATGCGACCACGTCGTAGCCTGCGGCCGAGAGGAGGTCGACGCTGACCGTCCCCACTCCGCCGCTGGCGCCCGTCACCAGTACCGGCCCGTCGGACGGAGTCACGCCCGCCGCCTGCAGCGCACGCACGCTCAGTGCCGCGGTGAAACCCGCGGTGCCGATGGCCGCGGCCTCACGGGTGGACAGGGTGGTCAACGGCACCACCCACTCGGCGGGAACGCGCGCGAACTCGGCGTAACCACCGTGCTGCGCAGTACCGATGTCGTACCCGTGCGCAACGACGCGCTGACCCACCTCGAACTCCGGCGATGTGGACTCCGCAACGGTTCCCGCGATGTCGATGCCAGGGACGATGGGGTACTCGCGGACGACTCCACCCTTCGGCGTGATCGCGAGAGCATCCTTGAAGTTGACCGACGAATACTCCACGGCAATCGTCACCGACGGACCCGACACCTCCGGCAGAAACGACGCGTCGACGCGTTCTCGCGTGAGCGTGATGCCGTCGGCCTCCCTCGCCACCAATGCTTCGAACGACGACGGGATGGATTCTCCTGGCGCTGCAGTTGTCACGATTCGAGTCCTCGGTGAGTGCGAATGTGTGATCGACCCTGTCGGGTGCGTTCTCGGATGCTTTCCCACACTACCCATTCGGACACCCACACAGCCTCGAGCGGTCCTTGGCCCCGAATTCCGAGGCCCGCAGGCTCCACTCCTGCCTCATCAGGTCGTTCCGCAGGCTCCACTCCTGCCTCATCAGGTCGTTCCGCAGGCTCCACTCCTGCGCGGCGCCTGTTGTTTGTCGGTGGGGCGAAGTAGGGTCCTTCCCGTGATCATCGTGAGTACTGACGGTTCGTGTCTGCGGAATCCGGGTGGCGCCATCGGTTGGGCCTGGGTCAACCACACGGGGCCGTCCAACTCCGGTGGAGAAGCGTCGGGAACCAACCAGATCGCCGAGCTTCGAGCGCTTTTGGAGGCAATCCTCGCGCACCCCGGTGACGAGCCGATGCTCATCGAGTCGGATTCGCAGTACGCCATCAAGTGTGCTTCGGAATGGCTGCCGGGGTGGAAGCGTAAGGGCTGGAAAACCGCGGGCGGATCGCCGGTGCGCAACCTGGAATTGGTGCAGAGCATCGATCGAGCAATCGCGGACCGCAGCGGACCTGTCCGATTCCGCTGGGTCCGTGGACATGTCGGCAACCACTTCAACGAGGCAGCCGACGCGCTCGCCGGTGAAGCTGCTCGCGCCGTCGCCTCGGGCAAAGCGGGCCCCAGCAAACCTGTTGCTACCGCTGCCAGCACGCCTGCCGCTGCCGCACCTTCCCGTAGCGAATCCCTCGACGAGGTCGCTACTCTTTTCTGAGGCTCGAGCCGAACCCTCGCAGCGCCCGCACCTCAGTGTCTCGGGGCGATGCGAGCGTTCGGTAGTTCGGGCGCAGGAAGTCTGAACCCCGGTATCCGGTACCCATCGACCGTGCCGAACTGCCTGTCACGCTCCGCATGCTCCGCTCCTTCCCAGGCCTCGCGATAGGCCACGATGTCGTCGTGGGTGCGGCCCATGAAGTTCCACCACATCACTACTTCTTCGCCGAACGGTGGCCCGCCGAGCAGCAGCATTCGAGCATCGTCGGTGCCCGAGTTTCGCAGGGTGATGGCGCGATTGCCGGGCTGGAGGTATCCCAATTCGGCTCGGGCAAGGGTGCCGGATTCCGCGTCCTCGGGATCGGCGTCGTCAGCTGGGGGAAGGGTCTCGACGTTCACCGAGCCCTGGTCGACGATGATGCCGTGCTCGAAGGCCTCGTCGACGTCGAGTTGAACGGCACTCCCTGCGGGAAGGACGATCTCGGCGCCGAGGAGTGGTGTGAAAGTCGAGACGGGGGATGTCCGGCCCGCGAGAGATCCCAGGAACACCCGCAGCTCTGCGCCGCCCGTCGTCACGGCGTCGGGGACGTAGTGCTGAAAGGCCGGCGCAGTGAATCGAGCGGACCCGGGCAGGGCGACCCACAGCTGCATGCCGTGCAGGATTCGGGTGTTGTCGGTCGAGACTTCCGAGTGGGAGATTCCGCGGCCCGCGGTCATGAGGTTGAGCTCGCCGGGGTGGACGAGTGCGTGCGAGCCGATGCTGTCGCGGTGTTCGATCTCACCGGTGAACAGCCAGCTCACGGTCTGCAGCCCGGTGTGGGGGTGCGGCGGGACGTCCATGCCTCCGGACGTGGATACGTCGTCGGGACCGTAGTGATCGGCAAAACACCACGCGCCGATCAGGGTTCGCTGTTTCGTCGGTAGCGTCCGCCGGACGTTCATGTCGCGAGGGCCGCCGAGCGGAACGTCGCGTGGGGTGATGATCTCGAGGTTCATGAGAAACCGCCTGTCATGAGATGTCCTTCTGCGCGAGCCTCAGTTTGGTGCACAATGCCGTCAGTGTTCGCAGTTCCTCGTCGGTCAACGCGTCGCCGACGTATCTCCTGATGCGCGACGCGTGCTTCCGTCCGATCTCCCGTTGCACAGCGAGGCCGTCGTCGGTGAGGCCGACGACGGTTCCGCGTTTGTCGTTCGGGTCCGGCGTGCGGGTGACCAGTCCGAGCTTCTCCAGCCGTTCGCAGAGTCGACTGAGCGAGGGCTGGGTCAGCAGGATCTCGGCGTTGAGGTCGTGCAGACGCAACGTTCGCGTCGGGCAATTGCCGAGCGTGAACAGCACGTCGTACTCGCGCAGACTGATCGGGCCCCAGATGTCGTCGGCGGTGAACTTGCGCATCAGCGCCACCTGGGAGCGAAACAGCGCCTCCCAGGCGACAACCGACAGTTCGGTGCTAGACGGCAACAGCCGTCTCCTTCTCGGCAAGCATGCTCGCGTGCGTCGGCGGGTCCTCGGGAACCCCGGCCGGGCGTCGTGCGGCGAACTCCGCGCGCAGCGTCGGTACCACTTCCTCGCCCAGCAGATCGAGCTGCTCGAGGACCGTCTTCAGCGGGAGACCGGCGTGATCCATCAGGAACAGTTGGCGCTGGTAGTCGCCGAAGAAGTCCGCGAACGCGAGTGTCTTCTCGATGACCTGCTGTGGTGAGCCGACGGTCAACGGTGTCTGCTCGGTGAATTCTTCCATCGTCGGGCCGTGTCCGTAGACGGGTGCGCTGTCGAAGTACGGCCGGAACTCGTTCACTGCGTCCTGGCTGTTCTTGCGCATGAACACCTGACCGCCGAGGCCGACGATGGCCTGGTCCGCGCGGCCGTGCCCGTAGTGCTCGTAGCGTTGGCGATAGAGGTCGATGAGCTGAATGTAGTGCTCTTTGGGCCAGAAGATGTTGTTCGCGAAGAATCCGTCACCGTGGTACGCGGCGATCTCTGCGATCTCGGGGCTGCGGATCGAGCCGTGCCATACGAACGGCGGGATGTCGTCCAGCGGGCGAGGCGTGGAGGTGAAGCTGTCGAGCGGAGTCCGGAAGTTGCCCTTCCACGTCACGACGTCCTCGGTCCACAGGCGTCGCAGGAGTTGGTAGTTCTCGAGCGCGAGGGGAATGCCCTGACGGATGTCCTTGCCGAACCACGGGTAGACCGGCGCGGTGTTGCCGCGGCCCATGATGAGGTCGACGCGGCCGTCGGACAGATGCTGGAGCATCGCGTAGTCCTCGGCGATCTTCACCGGGTCGTTGGTCGTGATGAGTGTCGTCGACGTGGACAGGATCAGCTTGTCGGTCTGGGCGGCGACGTACCCGAGCATCGTCGTCGGTGACGACGGCACGAACGGCCGGTTGTGGTGCTCACCGGTTGCGAACACGTCGAGACCGACTTCTTCGGCATGCTTGGCGATGGTGACCATCGCCTTGATCCGCTCGTTTTCGGTGGGTGCGCGACCTGTGGTGGGGTCGACTGTCACGTCGCCGACGGTGAAGATTCCGAACTGCATGGTGTGCTCCCTGGCCGAATCCCTCGAACGCATTTTCATGCGTTTGCATTGACTTCTACTCTAACGGGAGTTTGCCGGGTGGTATTCCATGCCGGTGCCGAGAAATTTCCGAAAAACTTTCCATCCGGACCCATCCAGCCTTTCACCTGCGGCGAATGATGGATGAGACGCCCGCGGCTGCTGTCGCCCCCGACCGCCGTCAGCTGTGGGCGTCTCCCTTACTTCTCGGCTCCGAGACGTGTCGACGCCCGCGAATGCCGAAGCTGATGGAGCCTGCTCAGCGTCCTCTTCAGATCGACTCCTCCCGACGAGACCGAGCCGAGGCCTTCCCGGTGACCGTCGGCAAACTCCTCCAAAGGCACCCGTGCGTGAAATCGAGTCCTGATATCCGCGTCGTACAGGATGTCCACGAGATTCGAGAATCTGCGCACTGCGTCGTCCGACGCCTGGGCAAGTGCTGGTATTTCCCTGATCGTCAGTTCTGCGCCCGCGTCGAGCCGATCGACGATGGCCAGGTAATCGCCCGTCGACCTCGGGGCCTCGCACAGGTCCGCGAAGGACTCGCCTGCGGCAGTTCCGGTGGTGGACCAGGTTCCCGCCGAGAATCCCGAGTTCTCGGTGTTCGCGTCGCCCAGGGTGCGGTAATCCACGGGTCCGTCGACGCACACCACTCGGAGGTTCGCTTTCAGAACCTCGATGGTCGGGAGGAATGCGTCGTGAAACAGCGGATTGGGCAGCAAGCCGTCGGGTGGGTAATTGGACGTCGCGACCACGGCGACACCTCGTGCCCACAGGGCGTCGAGCATCCGGGCGATGAGCCGTGCGTCGCCGATGTCGTGCACGTGGAATTCGTCGAAGCAGAGCAGTCGGGTGGGGCCGATCAACGCGTCGAGCGTCGGTTCGAGCTGGAACCGATGAACGAAGTACGACGCGTGCAGGTCACGGAAAAAGGTGTGGAAGTGCAGGCGTTTCTTGGGCTCCGGTGCGGCGCCGAAGTATCTGTCCATCAACCAGGTCTTGCCTCGCCCGGCGGGTCCCCACAGGTACAGGCCGAGCGTGTCGGCCTCGGTGAGAAGGTCGACGACGGAGTGCTGCGACGGGTCCAGGTCGAAATCGGCGGCGAACGCATTCCGGGGTACTGGTGGCCTCATGGGCGCCCACTCTACATATGTAGAGGAAATTGGCGTATGATCCACGTCATGGACAGAAGAGCTGCGATCGCGGACGCGGCGATCGACGTCATCGCCGATTCCGGACTCCGGGCACTGACCCACCGCAAGCTCGACGACGCCCTGACGCTGCCGGCCGGCTCCACGTCGTACTACTTCCGATCGAAAGCCGATCTGTTCGCCGCCGTGATCGCCCGGATCACCGAGACTTCGCGTGCCGAGTTCACCCACCTGTCGACCATCGAGGGTGATCCGGTCGAAGTTACGGTGCGGTACCTGGACCACCTCGTCACGGAGAGAGCCGCCCAACTACGCGCCCGGCACGTGCTGATGCTCGACCCGACGGTGTCCGACGCCGACCGCGCCGCGCTGGCGGGCAGCCTGTTCTCAGGGCCTGGTGCCGTCGAACTGTTCGGCGACGCCGAGGTCGGAGCCGGCTACATCGCGTTGTGCGAGGGGTTGGTGACCTCTGCCCTCGGGGCCCGCGCCGCACGCACGGAAATGTTCCGAGCGCCTGTTGTCACTTATCTGAAGGGTGCGGGGAAGCTCTAGTTCACGGAGTCGACGCTTCTCACCCCTAGCGTCGAACGGCATGCGACGACTACCAGGTGCCGCGCTCGTCTTGACCGTGCTAGCAGCGGTCACGTTCACTGCATGTTCGTCGGCCGAAGCGGACCGGTCGCCGGATCCTCGACCTCAGCCGTCGAACGGCGAGTTCGATCTACAGGCGCACCGGGGTGGACTCGGCCTCGTCTCCGAGAGCACCCTCGAATCGTTCACCACAGCACTGGAGCTCGGCGTGACCACGCTGGAACTGGACACGCAGATCACCGAGGACGGGATTGCCGTCGTCACCCATGATCGGCAGGTCTCGTCGAAGAAATGTCTGGACACGGCACCTGTCGTCGAGCAGGATCCCGAGTTCCCCTACGTCGGCAAGTACGTGAACACGTTGACGCTGGCGCAGATTCGGACCCTGGACTGTGGGACGTTGCGGCTGGCGGACTATCCGGAGCAACGAACGGTGCCGGGTGCGCGGATGCCGACGTTGGCCGACGTTCTCGAACTTGCCGCCAGTGCCCCTGGGATCAAGCTGAATGTCGAAACCAAGGTCGAAGCGGCAAGCCCGACGGAGACGGCACCTCGTGAGCAGTTCGTCGACACCGTCCTCGGCACCATCCGGGCCGCCGGGATGCTCGACAGAGTGACGATCCAGAGCTTCGACTGGGGCGCGCTGCAGCGGGTCCGGGAAGTGGAACCCGCACTACCGACCGTCGCGCTGACGAACGGTGAGTTTCTTCAGATCGGTCAGTCCGGGAGGTCGCCATGGCTCGGTGGCGTGGACATCGACGATTTCGACGGTGACCCGATTGCCGCGATCCGCTCGTTCGGCGCATCCGGATTCTCACCGGTTCAGGGAAATCCGCAGAGCGGCAAGGTAAGTGACCCGGACTTCGAGCTGTACGTGACCCAGAAGATGATCGACGACGCCCATGCCGCTGGAATTCGGGTCATTCCGTGGACAGTCGACGACCCCGAGACCATGAACGTCCTGCTGGACATGGGAGTCGACGGGATCATCACCGACTACCCGGACCGGCTACGCGCGGTGCTGAGCGACCGGGGTATGCCGCTACCCGCTCCGGTCACGGTAGGCGGCTGACCCGCATGTCGGTGCGTCAGCCGAGGTCGTACACGACTCCGGTGAGTCGTTCACTTGCTTCCCAGAGCTTTTCGGCGAGCTGGCGGTCTTTTGCCTTGCCGGAGAGCTTTGCCGGAGCGGGAGCGCCACGGGACTCGAACAACCACTTCGGGCCCGTGTACGACCCCGGTCCACCCTTCTCGAGTGCGTGGAGGGTAGGAAGTGCGCCGGCTTTCGCGGACTGCGAGATGATCGGCAGCCCGACGGCCGCGACGAGGGACGCAATCTTGGAACTCCCCAGGCCGTCGGGACTCGAGTACAACTCGGTCGACGAGATGCCGGGGTGGGCGGCGTTGCTCGTGATGTCGATCTTCGCGGCATCGAGACGGCGCTGAAGTTCCAGTGCGAACAACAGATTCGACAACTTGGAATTGGCGTAACCCCGCTGTGGGTTGTACCCGCGCGTAGCCTGCAGATCGTCGAAATCGAGTTTCGGTGCTTGCTTGTGGGCGACCGAGGAGACGGTGACGACGGTGGCCTTGTCCGACGCGCGAAGCTTGGGGAGCAAGTGGCCGGTCAACGCGAAGTGGCCGAGGTGATTGGTACCGAATTGAAGTTCGAAGCCGTCGACGGTCTCGCGCCGCGTCGCAGGCATCATGACGCCTGCGTTGTTGATGAGGACGTCGACGCGGTCGGGAGCCGATGCCGCGAAATCACGCACCGAGCTCAGATCGGCCAGATCGAGTTCGGCAGTGTCCACGACGCCGCCGGTGCTGTTGGTTTCTGCGGCAATCTTGTCCGCCGCTGTCTTGGCCTTGTCCAGGTTGCGGCAGGCCAAGGTCACGTGGTCGCCTTGCTTCACCAACTGGAGCGCGGTGAAGTAACCGATTCCGGTGTTTCCGCCGGTGAGGATGACGCGTCGCTGCTTGTTGTCAGGCACCCGACCAGGTTACCGGCGAGTTTAAGATGTGGCCATGAGTGAGCCGATCGACCATTTCCCCGCAGGCACCGGACGCCCCGCAGCAGGCGCATTCTTCGCCGCCGGCTTCACATCGCTCGAGGCGTTGGCCGGGCAGTCGGAATCGGCGCTCGCACAGCTCCACGGCGTCGGACCCAAAGCGCTCGGCATCGTGAAGGCCGCCTTGGAAGCAGAAGGACTCGGGCTCGAACCTTAGAGAGTCATTGCGCAGGCTCCACTCCCGAAAGCTGCTGCTCAGAACGGCGGTGGCCGGTACTTCTCGCGTTCGGCGACCACGGCGCGATGCTCGAGGAACTTCTCGCGGAGGTACAGCGCGTCGGCTCGGCACTGCGGATCGTCGAGTCTCGCGATGTCCGCCAGACTTGGTGCGCCGCCGTCGGTGCGCGGATTCAGGAGCCTCCAGAGTTGGCAGTCCTCATCCGTGATGTTGGCTTCCCACCACGTGGGTTCGTACAGTTCGTCAGGCGGGTCGGGCAAGTCGTCGTGGCGGTCGATGTTGTTACGGGTGTCGGATCGACGGGATGCGCCCCTCGACGTCGGTTTGGACGGCATGCGGAATCGACGGACGTGGACGAAGTCCCCGGGAATGTCGACTGTTCCGAACGCGGGTGGGGTTATGTGCTGCAGCCCAGCCCCTGAGCGCCAATAGATTCCGTCTCCGGTGAGCTTGGAGCACGCCCACAGACGCAGAGTCTTGGCCTGATGGTGGTACGGGCACAGTGGATGCAGATTTCCGAGAACGGTCCAGCCTCCGGAAATCGGATCTCGATGATCGAACGGAACGATGTGGTCGATGTCGCAACGGGCAGCCGGTACCCCACAGTTCGGGAACGTACAGGTGTGATAGCTCGCGCGAACCAGCGCGACCAGAGCAGCGCTCGGCCGGTAGGTGAGGGCTCCGGGCGGAGGCGTGCAGAATCCACCGTGTCCGTCGGGGTGCAGGCCCTCGGCGAGCGACGGGTCGAGTGCCACAGCGTCCATGAACGCAGCTATCGCCGCGGACAGCGCTGCTTCTTCCCCGATCGCCGACGCATGCGGGTTCTCCTTCGCCCGCTGCGTAGGAGTCGGCAGAGGCGCTGCAGGACGTGTTCGGCCGCGCGCGACAACCCGCCGAGCACGAGCAGCCCTCCGTCGACTGCGCCGTACTGGATCTTGCTCCGGTGGTCTGGAATTCGGTGTAGCAGGAGACTCGGTACCACCATCGTTGTTACCGAGACCGTCGTTGTCACCGAGATCGTCGTTGTCACCGAGATCGTCGTTGTCACCGAGATCGTCGTTGTTACCGAGACCGTCGTTGTTACCGAGAACGTCAGTCGCGCCATCGATGTCGAGGCCGCGACGTTCGCGTGCGGCGGTCAGGGTTTCGGTGAGCAGGACCTGCCAGCGAGAGTCGGTGGCGAGGAGTCGGACGGTTTCCGCGTCCAGAACTGTGCCGTCGGACAGTGTTGCCGGCTCTTCGTTCAGTCCGAGAAGGGTTTCGATGTCGATGTGAATGTTCAGCAGGTGTGGTCTCCGGTTGGGGTTCTTGGCATCGACTCCCCGAAACGGGCATTGCTGGCTCCCGCAACGGCATTGGAGCGCATCTTCTCGGTGGATCAACGCAAGCAGGGCGTGTCCGCGTAGTTCTTTCTTGGTTCGCGGATCTTTCGGGCAGACGGTGGCTACGTACTCGTCGAGGAGGGCGTCGCATTCAGCGCCCTCGAGCACGCTCATCTTGGACACCAGGGTGGCGATGCCGGAGTCGTTGCGGCGAATCTCGGCGCATCGTTCTTCGGCGAGCGCAGCTTTCTGTGCAGCCGCGGCCTCGTCAGGGTCGTATTGGAACCAGCGGCGCCAGATGTTCTCCCGCAGCGCTTTCGGAGCACATCGCTGTGCAGCGGCGAGAATGTCTGCCTCCAGAGCTGACACAGTCTCGTCGCTGGCGCGGAGCAGGGTCAGAACTACCGTTCGGACACGGCCGTAGTCGAGGTCCCCGGCCGTGAAGGCGGCATCGATTGCCGGCAGACGCCAGAACAGATGGTTGGCGACAACGATCATCTGGCGCGCAACAGTTCGTGTCGTCGACATGGACACTGCTGCTTCGTATTCGACTGTGTGTCGGGCGCGATCGACGTTCGGTTCCTCACTGCCGTGCACGGCCCCCAGCGCATGGACGTCCATCTCTGCGCACAGTCGTATCTCGTAGAGATCCTGCAACTCGTGAATCACCACTGCCGACGCTCGGTTCTCTGCCCGCCGTCCATCCGACAGGCGCGTCAGTGACCGCGATGCCGCACTGTCTGCATCGGATCGAACCTGCGTGGAGCCCCCCGGCTGTGCCATGCCACCTAGAGTAATCGAACATATGTTCGAACACAAGAGCGGACGACGCCTCTCTTTAACTTCTTTCTCGGCCCCACATCGGTGTGGTCGGGTCGTCTGCTCCGGTATGGCTCCCGCAACCTGGCTAACCTGAGGCGATGACCAGTACAGGCGTTGTCAGGGAGTGGTATGCCGACGAAGGATGGGGCGTTCTCGCCTCCCTGGACACTCCCGGCGGCTGCTGGGTTCACGTCAGCATGCTGTGGGCCATCGCGCTGCCTCCTGCGCGCGAGAACGAGTCCATTCATATCACCGGTTCCAGTGTTGACGCGGTCGTGGGGGAGACCGTGGATTTCGAGTGGGAACAGGTGAGACAGGACGGTTACGACTATCGCGGAATCAGCGTGAGGCCTCGTCGAGATGGCCCCGAACGGACCATTCGCTGGGAGTACGGAGGCGATCGCCGTCATTCGGGGATGGAATTTCGGACCGCTCCGCGGCTGCAGGAATAGACGGATGAAATTATCCGACGCGCGTCCACGCGAGCCGACGATCACGGCCTAGCCCGATGCGGGCGCACGGTAGAACGTCCAGCCGGCGGGGCTGACTTGGTTCGCAATGTTGGCTGTCACCAGTATTTGCCCCGATCCGGAGTGGACATCGGTTCGGTATCCATCGTTGGTAGGTATCCCCCCAGAAGTGCCTCTGCTGTGCCTGGATTCGCCAGGCGGGTTTCGTCAGCAGATGCACCTGTGGATTTGTAGAAGCCGATCCTGATTCCGGCTGCCTGTAGTCGCAGTGGTCGCTCCTGAGGTGCCCGTGTGAGACGCTGGGGTGCATGGTGAGCATGGGGGCGTGGTCGCTGGCGGACAAGGCGTCGAGACTGGGGTGGAAGACGGTCGGAAGACGTGTCGACCTCGACGGCGACCAGTCGTGGTTGCGGGGGCCGGTATCGGGTCCGGGCGTCGTTCGGGACAGGTGGCTGCAGCAGGAGGCGGAGCGCATCGGTGGGCGCGTCGTACCCGGTTCCTCGTCGGACGGTTTGCTGCACAGCTTCGACGCGCTGGCCGGTCCGGAGTTCGACCCGAGCGCGATCGACCCTCGCATTCGCGAATTCTACGAGCACACTGCTCGGTGGCGCATGGATGCGTGGACGCAGTGGACGACGGGTTTCGGGCTACCCGGCGCGGCCATCGAAGCGTTGTACGGCAAACGCGTGCAGCAGCTTGCTCTCCCGGTGCAGCCTCTGGCGGTGGCACACGGTGTGGACAGTGAGGTCACGGAGATCGTCGACGCCGACGGCCGGCATGCCGGCTCTGCCTGGTTGCGAACTCTGCGGAAGACCGGCGACTACATGTACAGCGGTTACTACCGCGCTTCGACGCTTCCCTCGGCGTCGGGTCCGAGCGTCCATGTGACTTTCCCGTTGGAGGACGGCAACGTCCAGGTTTTCCTGAAACCGACAGTGGGCGAGGGAGGTTCGCTCGTTCTGACGTCCCCGTCGGGTAGGTTCGGGCAGGACGGCGCCTCCACGGTCGTGTTGGACAAAGGTGCCTGGTACGCGGCCAGAGCGCCGATCCACGAGGTCTTCCATGTCTACGTCGACGACGAGGGGGTGCTGCGGACCGATCATGTGCTGAAACTGTGGAACGTGACCGCTGTCCGGCTGCACTACCGCCTCACGCCCCTCGGCTGATCTCGGGTCCGATGTCCGCGCCTTCCTTCGACGAGATCGTCCGGGTGTTGCGCGCCGCGGGCTGCGTGTTCGCGGAAATCGAGGCTCGGCTCCTCGTGGAGGCGTTCGGCGGAAGCGCTCTGGAAAAGGCTGTCGCACAGCGAGTCGACGGCACTCCACTGGAACAACTTCTCGGGTGGGCGAAGTTCGCTGGTCTGCGGATATCGGTCGCGCCCGGAGTGTTCGTCCCCCGTCGCAGAACCGAACTCCTCGTGCACGCCGCGGTCGACGCGGAGCCCGGGGTTGTGCTCGACATCTGTTGCGGATCCGGGGCAGTCGCCGTTGCGATCGCACACGAGCGGCCCGGGGTGGCGCTGCATGCCTCCGACATCGCACCCGCTGCAGTCCGCTGTGCGCGTCGGAATCTGGAGCCCGTCGGAGGTCATGTCTATCGAAGTGACATGTACAGCGCTCTGCCGCACAGTCTTCGGAGAACCGTCGACGTCGTGGTCGCCAATGCCCCGTACGTTCCGACCGGGGCGATCGGTTCCATGCCGTCCGAGGCGAGGGACCATGAGCCGAGAGACGCTCTCGACGGAGGTGTCGACGGCCTCGACCTCCAGCGTCGAGTGGTCGAGGGGGCGGGGGAGTGGCTTGCTCCTGCGGGCCGCATCGTGGTCGAAACCAGCGTTCGGCAAGCGCAGGGCACTGCGGCGCTCATCGCGGCGGCGGGTTTCGAAGCGGAGATCGTCAGATCCGAGGAACTGGACGGGACGGCAGTCGTCGGGCGCAGTCGCGGACGCTGATTCTGCCCACGGAGAACACGCTCACCACGGGGAACACCGAGAGCACACGTGAAGTTGAGTCCACATAGCTCAACCGACCGGAGGTGCTGTAATGCCCGAACCCATCCGCCTACCTGTTCTTTTTCTGACCGACCCCGTCGTTCTGCCCGGGATGGTCGTCCCCGTCGAACTCGACGAGTCCGCGCGCGCTGCCGTGGACGCGGCACAGGCTTCCAACGACGGAACCTTGCTCGTTGCTCCTCGGCTCGAGGACCGATACGCCGCGTACGGCGTGGTTGCGTCCATCGTGCAGATGGGACGGCTCGCGACCGGGGAGGCTGCCGCAGTCCTCAAGGCCGAGCGCCGCGCTCACATCGGTCACGGTGTCAGCGGGCCCGGTGCTGCCCTGTGGGTCGAGGCCGAAATCGTCGACGAATCCGCCGTCGACGGTAGTGGTGGAACTGCCGAGAGCACCCGAACGCTGGCCACCGAGTACAAGCAGCTCGTCGTCGCGATGTTGCAGCGCCGCGACGCGTGGCAGGTCATCGACTCCGTCAACAAGCTCACCGATCCCGGCGCGATCGCCGACACCGCGGGGTACGCGTCGTACCTGACCGATGTGCAGAAGAGGCAGCTGCTCGAGACCCCATCCGTGCACGATCGTCTGACACTGCTGATCGAGTGGACCCGGTCCCATCTCGCGGAGGTCGAGGTCAACGACAAGATCTCGAACGATGTGCGCGACGGTATGGAGAAGACCCAGAAAGAGTTTCTGCTGCGGCAGCAGCTCGCCGCGATCCGCAAGGAGCTCGGCGAGGACGAACCAGACGGCGCCGACGACTACCGCGGCCGCGTCGAATCGGCAGATCTCCCGGATGCGGTGCGCGAGGCCGCACTTCGTGAGGTCGGAAAGCTCGAGCGGGCGAGTGATCAGAGTCCCGAGTCCGGGTGGATCAGGACGTGGCTCGATACCGTCCTGGACCTGCCGTGGTCGGTCACCACGACCGACACGACCGACATCGATTCGGCACGAGCGATTCTCGATGCGGACCACCATGGTCTGGACGACGTGAAGGATCGTATCGTCGAGTATCTCGCCGTGCGGGCGCGTCGAGCAGAGCGCGGCATGGGCCTCGTCGGTGGACGCGGATCGGGTGCGGTCATGGTGCTCGCGGGGCCGCCCGGAGTCGGTAAGACGTCGCTGGGCGAATCCGTGGCGCGTGCGTTGGGCCGCAAGTTCGTTCGTGTCGCACTCGGTGGCGTTCGAGACGAAGCGGAGATTCGCGGACACCGGCGTACCTACGTGGGTGCGTTGCCCGGGCGAATCGTCCGCGCCATCGGTGAGGCGGGTTCGATGAACCCCGTGGTGCTGCTCGACGAGATCGACAAGGTCGGTTCCGACTACCGCGGCGATCCCAGTGCCGCTCTGCTCGAAGTTCTCGATCCGGCGCAGAATCACACTTTTCGGGATCACTACCTGGACCTCGATCTCGACCTCTCCGACGTCGTGTTTCTGGCGACAGCCAATGTGGTCGAACAGATTCCGGGACCTCTGCTCGATCGGATGGAGCTCGTCACCATCGACGGGTACACCGAGGACGACAAGGTCGTGATCGCGCGGAACTATCTGCTGCCGCGTCAGTTGGAACGTTCTGCGCTCACGTCCGACGAAGTCGACGTCACCGACGATGCGTTGCGAAAGATCGCTGCCGACTACACCCGTGAACCAGGTGTGCGTCAGTTCGAGCGTCTGCTCGCCAAGGCTCTGCGGAAGTCCGCGACAGCACTGGCAGGGGGAAAGGCGACGGTGCGTATCGACGAGGCGGGACTCGTCGAGTACCTCGGCCGACCGCGTTTCACTCCCGACGTTCACGAGAGAACCGAAGTGCCGGGTGTGGCAACCGGTCTCGCCGTGACGGGACTCGGAGGCGACGTGCTGTTCATCGAGGCGTCCTCGACGGAGGGCAAGCCCGGACTTGCGCTGACGGGTCAGCTGGGTGACGTCATGAAGGAGTCGGCGCAGATAGCCCTGTCCTACGTGCGATCTCACGCGGCACGATTCGGCATCGATCCGCAGGTATTGGACCGCAGCGTCCACGTCCACGTACCGGCAGGTGCCGTACCCAAGGACGGTCCGTCGGCAGGCGTCACGATGGTCACGGCACTGGTGTCGATGGCGACGGGACGGCCGGTGCGGTCGGATGTGGGAATGACCGGCGAGGTCACGCTGAACGGTCGGGTCCTGCCGATCGGCGGAGTCAAGCAGAAGTTGCTGGCCGCGCAACGGGCAGGTCTGAAGACCGTTTTCGTTCCCGCGAGGAACGAACCGGATCTGGACGACGTGCCGGCCGAGGTGCTCGCCGCCCTCGACGTACGTCCGATGACCGACGTCGCGGACATCGTGGATCTCGCCCTGGAGGAGGCTGCTGTGTCCGCAGTGGCGTGATGTGGCGCGTTCCTTGACCTCTACCTACATCGAGGTTCTAGCGTTGCCGGTATGAGCATGGAAGTCACGGCCTGGAATCAGCTGTATCGGACGATGCATGCGTCCGAGCAGAGCACGCAGTTCTCGTCGATCACGGCTCGGCGGATCCTGAGGTTCGCCGAGCCGCACCGCAACAAACTGATCGGGTTCGTCGTTCTGAGCGTCGTGCTCGCAGTTCTGGCGGTCGCGACGCCGGTACTGGCGGGACGCGTCGTCAATGCCATCGTCGACGGCGACTCGTTCGATGTCGTGCTGTGGCTGTCGGTGGCGATCGCACTGATCGCCGTCGTCGACGCGGCGTTCGGTTTGGTGAACCGGTGGCTGTCGTCGAGCTTGGGTGAGGCGTTGATTCTGGATCTGCGCACCGCGGTGTTCGACCACGTTCAGCGGATGCCGATCGCGTTCTTCACCCGGACGCGCACCGGTGCTCTCGTGAGCCGGTTGAACAACGACGTGATCGGAGCGCAACGCGCCTTCAGCGACACGCTCTCGGGCGTCGTGAGTAACCTCGTCACGCTGATCCTGACGCTCGTCGTGATGATCGGGATTTCCTGGCAGATCACGTTGCTTGCGTTGATCATCCTTCCGGTCTTCGTGATACCGGCCAGCCGGATGGGCAGGCGACTCGCGAGGCTGCAACGTGAAGCAGCCGAACACGATTCCGCGATGAGTACGCAGATGACGGAGCGGTTCTCCGCGCCGGGTGCGACTCTGGTCAAGCTGTTCGGCCAACCGGACTTCGAGTCGCGCGAGTTCGCGGTTCGCGCAGCTCGGGTCCGGGACATCGGCGTTCGGAGCGCCATGGTGCAGACGGTGTTCGTGACTGCGCTGACGTTGGTGTCGGCCCTCGCGCTCGCCGTCGTCTACGGTCTCGGTGGTTTCTACGCGCTGAAGGGACAGTTGGATCCGGGTTCGGTTGTGTCGCTGTCTCTTCTGTTGACCCGGTTGTATTCACCGCTGACGGAGCTGGCCAGCGCACGCGTCGAAGTGATGAGCGCTCTCGTCAGCTTCGAGCGTGTCTTCGAAGTCCTCGACCTCGTACCGCTCATCGAGGACAGTCCCGACGCCGTGGACGTCCCCGACGGGCCTGCTGCCGTCGAACTACGCGACGTCAGGTTCGCCTACCCGTCGGCGGACAAAGTGTCGCTTGCCTCGCTGGAGGAAGTGGCGACGCTGGATTCTCGTGGCGGCGACGAAGTGCTGCACGGCATCTCGTTCGTCGCCGAACCTGGGCAGATGATTGCCCTGGTCGGTACATCGGGCGCGGGCAAGTCCACCGTCGCGCAGCTCATCGCTCGGTTGTACGACGTCGACAGTGGATCCATCCTGCTGGGCGGCAAGGACGTCCGTGATCTGAAAGCGGATTCGATCAGAGGTGCCGTCGGGATGGTGACGCAGGACGGACATCTCTTCCACGACACGATCAGGTCCAACGTTGTGCTGCCCCGGCCGTCGGCCACCGACGACGAAGTCTGGGACGCGTTGCGTCGGGCACGGCTCGAAGATCTGGTGAAATCTCTGCCCGACGGGCTGGACACCGTCGTCGGAGAGCGCGGTTATCGGTTGTCCGGAGGTGAGCGGCAGAGACTGACCATCGCTCGGCTGCTGATTGCTCGGCCACGGATCGTGATTCTCGACGAGGCGACGGCGTCGCTGGATTCGACGTCGGAGTCAGCGGTCCAGGCTGCGCTGTCCGAGGCGCTCGCGGGCAGAACCTCGGTTGTGATCGCGCACCGACTGTCGACGATTCGGGCCGCCGACGCCATCCTGGTGGTGGAGGCAGGTTCGATCGTCGAGCGGGGAACACACGAAGAGCTCCTCGCAGCGGGTGGCCGCTACGAGGAGCTCCATCGAACTCAATTCGCTACCAGTGGATCGTGATCACCCTGCAGGAGCGGGCACGACCGTCGCCGGGTCGTTGTCCGCAGCGGCGGCGAGCATCGGGGTGAAGCCGTCGATCGCGTAGTCGAGCGAGAGCGGGCTCGAATATCCGAGAGCGGACGGAAGGTCCTGATCGAACGAACCGATGTAGGCGGTGCGGTCCTCGGCGACGGCGGGCAGCTGCGCGAACAGTGGGTTGGCGGTGAGCTCTTCTCGGCTCTTGCCGGCGACGACGATCACGTCGGAGTTCAGCTGGGTGAGTCCCTCCAGGCTGACGGTCTCGGTCTTCTCCGGAACCTGGAAGCCGAGGTCGGTGAAGAACAGCGCACGGATGTCGTCGGAACCGAGGATCATGTAGCTGCCGTCGTCCATGAGGAACGTGAGTGCGAGCGTCTTGCCGGCGAACTGCGGGTTCTCGTCCTGCGCCGTCTGGAATTTCTGTTCGAGTTCGGCGGTCTTGTCCGCGGTTTCCTGCTCCTTGCCGAGGGCCTTTCCGATGACCTCGAACTCCTGCTGCCAGGTGGCAGCGGGTACGTCCTCGTACCCGCCGATGTCGGCGATCGTCGGAGCCATCTCGGACAGCTGGTCGTACTGGCCCTTCTCGATGAAGGAGTACGGCCCGAGGATCAGATCCGGACCGGCCGCCGCGATCTGCTCGAGGTTGAGGTCGGTGCTGCCGACCTCGGGGATCTCGGTGCCACCGAGTGCGTCCTGTGCCCAGGGACGCTGGCGGTAGTCGTAGCTCAGGTTGCCGCGGGTGGCCACGGGCTTCACGCCGAGCGCGAGAACGAAGTCCTGCTCGTTGAACCCGATCGTCACGACGTTGGACGGTTCGCTCTCGATGGTCGTCTGGCCGAACGCGTGGTCGATGGTGACCGGAAACGCTCCGGATTCGCCGCCCGACTCGGACGACGACGAACTGTCGTCCGAAGAGCACCCTGCGGCCAGGGCGATGGCGGCCGCACCTGCGGCTAGCTTGAGAACACTGGAACGCACGGAAAACTCCTCGCATCGACAACGTTGTGCGAGGTAAGGCTAACAAAATCGGATGGTCGTCCCGCGGGCTCCACTCCCGGGCCTCGAACCGATCGAACGTTCAAGGCCCGGGGTCGGCCGGCCGTCAGCAGTTGCTGGGAGCGGGCACGCCGTTGAAGCGTGCGTCGATCCATTCCAGCGCCTGAGGCAATCCGAGAACTGCAGCGGTGAGGTGATCATTGCTGGGAACGAGCACTTCGGTGACCGGAACGCCTGCGGCGCAGTAGCGGCCGACCGTGTTGCTGATGGCCGAGACAGGGATGAGCGCATCCGTCGGGCTGTGCCACTCGAAGTACGGGGCCTTGGGGACACCGGGGTAGAGCTCGACGCTGTTCTCGTTGACTGCGGCAACCATCTCGGGGCTGTCGATCAAGTCGATGGAGTTGGCCACCTGCATCGCGCTCTTGCCCGCACCGACGGCGATGATGTCGTTGGTGCACGCATTCTGCAGCTGCGCTGCCATCTGCTGACCGAGCGGGTTGAGCTGCTCGCTGATCGGGATGCGCGTCGGGTACTCACGCTCGAGACCCAGAGCCGCCGCGAATGCGAGTCCGAAGACCGGGTGCGGGTTGAATCCGAGGTCGCGTGCCATGCGCTCGAGGTTCATCGGTGCGCCGCCCGCTGCGCTTCCGACGATGTTCAGCTCGGGTGCGTAGTCGTTCTGCAATGCCGCAGCCCACGCGGTGGCCATGCCGCCGCCCGAGTAACCGGCGAGTGCAACCGGGCTCTGCTGAACCTGCAGCGGATCGAAACGCTGGGTCGCCCGAATGCTGTCGAGGACGATCTGCCCGCCCATCTTGGCCGCGCCGTACGCGCTGTTCGGTCCCAGATGGTCCGCCATGTTGATGGTCCAGCCACGCTGCAATGCGACGTTCAGTGCAGGAGCCTCACGGATCATCAGGTTGGGGTCCTGCGTCCACAAGGCCTGCGACGGCGCGCACTGCAGACCGAGTGCGTTGATGATGTGCTGGTAGGACAGCAACGGCCCGTTCGGAACCTTGTTCCGCGGTGAGAACACCGTCGTCACCGCCGCGATGGGATCGCCGGCAGAGTTGGTCGAGCGGAACCGGATCTGCCACACGTCGGTGTCGAGGAAACCGGCGGGAGGCGGCATGGGCCGACTGGAGATGATGTCACCTGGATTCTTGGCCTCCAGGTCCGGCACGGGCGCATAGAAGACGTCGGAGATCGGCGTCGGTTCCAGAGGATTGGCCGCTGCGGTGCCCGTCGATATCACCGCGGAACAGGCGATCGCCACTGCCGTGATACTGGCAGCCCCGACCAGTTTGAGTGCGCGCATGACGTTGGGTTCCCTCCCGAAAGCTCTGATTACTCGAGCGTATGTTGCTGTCCTTCTACCCCACCGAATGCGATATAGGGAAAAGCAATCCGCTCGTTACGCCGCCCCCCGGCAGCGATCACCGAAGACTCCGAGATTTTATGGCACGCGGCTACAAACTGACCAGTCGGCTAGGGATCGTTCTCGAGAACCACGTCAGTCGGCTGTTTGTCGTCACGAACGCCACGCCAACTCGGGTGCCTGAGGTGCATGGAGTCCGTCCATTCGTAGAACCGAACCTCGCCGACGAGCGACGGTGTGACCCATACCGCATCTTTTCGGTCGGCGGTCGGTAGCCGTTCCTCGAACGGCGACTCGTCCGACTCCAGAGGCGAGAGCAGCGCGGCCAGAGTGTCGAGTGCAGAGTCGGTGAACCCCGTTCCCACCCGGCCCAGATACCTCAGTCCGTTCGGGCCGGGAATGCCGACGAGCAGAGAACCCAGACCACCGCCGCGCCTACCTTTCCCGCGTCGCCACCCGCCGACGACGACTTCTTGTGTTCGCCAGTTCTTCGTCTTGATCCAGGTGTGCGCGCGTCGACCTGGCTGGTACACGGAGTCGACACGCTTGGCGACGACGCCCTCCCAGCCACGCTCGACGCTGGTGGCCAGAGCTTCTTCTGCCGTGCCCGTGAGCGCCTCGGGCACCAGGACCGACTCCAGGCCGGTCGTGAGGAGTTCGAGCAGCTTGCGCCGGTCCGAGTATTTCTTCTTCACCAGCGATGTGCCGTCGAGGTGCAGTAGATCGAACGCGATGAACTTCACGTCGGTACCGGAACTCGATTGCAGCAGTTCGAAACTCGTCGATCCGTCGGCAGCGAACACCACGGCCTCGCCGTCGAGGACGGCCTCGTGGTCGGCAAGATCCGCGGCCAGCGCCGAGAAGGCGCGGAACCGCTCGGTCAGATCCTTGCCGGTCCGAGACTCCAGTTTCATCTCCCCGTGGGACATCCGCGCGACGACCCTGAAGCCGTCCCACTTGCCCTCGAACGCCCATTCGCCGTCGGGCAGGTCGGTCACGTCGCCTGCCGTCGCCAACATCGGCTGAACGCTCTTCGGTAGCTCGGGTGCATCCTTTTCTTTCATCAGGTGCATGAGCCACTGGTTTCCCTTGGTGCGGATCAACGCGAAACGGCCCTGTGCCCGAGTGCCTTTCAGAACGACGATGACCTCGTCGTCACGCCACTTCTCGAGTTCGTAGGTGCCCGAATCCCAGATGGTCACCTCGCCGCCCCCGTACTCGCCCTTGGGGATGGTGCCCTCGAAGCGTGCGTACTCCAGTGGGTGATCCTCGGTGTGCACCGCGAGGCGGTTCTGAGCCGGGTCGTCGGGAATGTTCTTGGGCACGGCCCACGAGACCAGGACACCGTCGTGCTCGAGGCGAAAGTCGTAGTGCAGGCGCCTCGCATGGTGTTCCTGGATGACGAACGTGTCGTCGTGTTCGTGTTCGTGTTCGTGTCCAGGGGTAGTGCCGCGAGGTTCGGCGGCGTCGGGCACGGGTTCGGGCGTCTTCGACGCGCTGCGCATGCTGCGGTACTTGGTGAGCTTGTCCGGCTCGCGGACCTCCAACGGCGGATCGAGGTCGGCAAGCAGATCGCCGTCGTCGTGGTACCTGCGCAGGACCTCCTCGAACCGAAGCTGGTGCAGACCAGGTGATTCGAGCTCGTCCCAGGAGCGCGGTGCGGCGACGGTCGGCTCAGATCTGCCGCGCAGCGAGTACGGCGCGACGGTCGTCTTCTTGCCGTTGTTCTGCGACCAGTCGACGAACACCCGTCCGGTTCGCTTGGCCTTGGCCATCGTCGCCGTGATGCGGTCCGGTGAGCGCTCCTCCAGCAACGTCGCCACACGCTTGGCGACGGTCGACGCCCCCGATGTCGTGAGCGGCTTCTCCAGCGGCACGTACAGGTGGATGCCTTTGCTCCCGCTCGTGACCGGGAACGCCGTGAACCCGATCTCGGCGATCAGATCGCGGATCTCGCAGGCCACCTCGGCGCAACGGGCCAGGTCGACGTCGTCCCCCGGATCCAGATCGAACACCATGCGCGTCGCCGGTCCGGGCTGACTGCCGTCGAACCGCCACTGCGGGACATGGGCCTCGATGGCAGCTTGCTGCCCGAGCCACGCCAAGTCCGCCGTGGTGGAGAACAACGGATACGTCACCACCCGATCGGAATGCTGCATGTCCCGGCGATCCAGCCATTCCGGCGCCGACGACGCGAGATTCTTCTCGAAGAACGACGACTGCTCCACACCGTTCGGCCACCGCTTCCGAGTCACGGCCCGACCGGCCAGATGAGGAAGCATCGCAGGCGCAATCGTCGTGTAGTACTCGATGACCTGACTCTTGGTGGTGCCCGTCTCCGGGAACAACACTTTGTCCAGGTTGGTCACCGAGACCTTCCGACCTGCGATGTCGAGCGTCGCCATGATCGCCACCATAGTTTGGCCGTCGCCGACGTGGGACATGATGGAAGGTATGGCGACGATCAGTGTGACCGTGCAGATGCCCGAGAACCCGCAGGGCGCGTGGGACAAGGCGTCGGCCCTGGACAGGTTCGACGAGTGGATGACCATCCACGGTGGATGGTGCAGCCCGCCGCCGAAAACGCTGTCCAAGGGCACCGAAGTCGAATCCCTCGTGAAGGTCAAAGGCTTCAAGAACACGATCCGATGGACGTTCACCGAGTACAAGGAACCCGAGCTCATCGAAATGTCCGGCAGCGGAAAAGGCGGCGTCAGGATTTCCCTGACGATCCACGTCCGCGAAAGCCCCGGCGGTTCCGAACTGACCCTCGACGCGGAATTCGGCGGCGGCGTCCTCTTCGGTCCCGTCGGAAAAGTCGTCGCCAGAGCACTCGACTCGGATGTGAAGAAATCCGTCGCCAACCTCGCGGCGCTGAAGTAGAGGACTCCGGTTTACTGCGGAGTGCGCGGCTGCCGGGTGCGACGCAGCCACCATAGTCCGGCGATGGGAAGTACGACGGGGATGAAGACGTATCCCTGGCCGAAGTGAGACCAGACCGTTGCGTCGGGGAAGTCGTCGGGCTGGATGTAGCTGAGGGCGCCGATCGCGAGGACGCCGACCAGTTCGATGATGCACGAGACCGTCACCACCTTGCGTGATGCCTCGGTGGCACGAGCGAGCCCGACCGTCGCGACGATGTAGACCACTGCAGCGACGGCCGACAGGATGTACGCGAACGGTGCGACGTCGAACCGCGTCGTCAGCTGCACGATCGATCGGGACGTTGCAGCCACAGCGAACACCGCGTAGACGGCGATCAGGAATCGGCCGAATCCGGTGCGTGTCGCCTGCTGCAGGTTGTCCCGGGGTGACGAGGTATCAGGCATATCCGGCCCATATCTGGCTGAGGCGCAACACCATGGCTGCGAGGGTGACGACGGCGACGAGCAGCACTGCTGTACCGCCGCGTGAGCGATCGCCGAGCGACCACCAGGTGCCGATCGGCAACAGCAGCAGGAGCCCCACGAGGTACGAGCCGAACGTGAGGCGATGTATCTCGCGGTCGCTGGTGAACATCATGGCGAATCCGATGACTGCTTGAGCGAGCACGACGGCCTCGGTCGCGGCGATCGTCCAGAACAGCGCCCGGTTGGATCGGTACTTCAGGAGTACCGGGCTCCCCATGACGAGTTTGACCAGAACCCACACGCCGACGATCAGGGACATCACGTACAGCAAGCCTGTGACGGCGCCGATCATCGTTTCCTCGTTCGAACTAGGCAGTGGTGCGGGTGGTCAGTAGAACTCAAGAGTATCGGTCCGCGCACGTGCCTCGATGTGAGCCCTTCGAAACAGTGCGTTATTCCGCGCGTGACCATTCGGAAATGGATGGGGCTTGTACTTGTCTCATGGCCGAAGAGCATCTCCGGCTTCGATTCTTCTCTCCACCGGTGGCCAACGATTGCCCACTCGGTTCTCAGTCACCCGCTGATCGACAACCTCTCATCCCAGGAGCACTACGTGTCCGATATCGACAACGCCATCGCCGAGAACATCGCCAAGTCCCTCTCGGAGATCCCGCACCCCTCGCTCCCCAAGGGCAGCAACATCTACGGTTCCACCAAGATCTTCCCCGACTACAAGGCCGAGAACGGCGAGAGCTACTTCACGCTCGTGCACGGTATCGCCCACGAATCATCCGTCAGTTTCGTTGCCGTGCTGCAGGCAACGCGGGCACTGCGCAAGGGCTTCGAGTCGGCCATGTACTTCTACGGTCCCGGCGCTATCAATTGCCTTGCCACGCGCGGCTTCCCGACGACCGGCGACTCAGGGTTCCCGGGCGAGCAGAACATCAACGACTCGCTCGCGACGTTCATCGCCGAGGGCGGCACCGTGTTCTGCTGTCGCTTCGGCCTCGCGCTGCACGGTGGCCGCGAGGAAGACCTGATCGAGGGCGTCATCCCGGCGCATCCCCTCGACGTCCAGGACGCCCTCATTCACTACGCACGCAAGGGCGCCATCATCAACTCGACCTACATGGTCTAGGAGCCTGACATGTCTGTCAGTGCGCGTGTAGACCTGGCGTTGCTCGGAGTTCGAGGGACGCCGCCGGTCAACAGAACGGCCGGCGCCGGGCCCAGCGACGACGGGCATGTTCGAATCGATGGTCTCGGCGCAGCCATCCCTCGTAATCCGTTGAGTCCGTATGTCCTCGAAGAGGGGCGAATCCTGTTCGACGGATCGGACATCGGTCTCGACGTCCAAGCAATCGACCGGCCGAAATTCTACGACCTGAAGACTGCCGACGGAATCGCCTACGAGAAGATCGCCAAACTCCACGGAACCAGTGTTCTCGCAACTACCGTCGTGCAGACGTGTATCAGGTACGGCGCAGACCAGCGCTGCCGGTTCTGCTCCATCGAGGCGTCGCTGGAAGCAGGAGACACGATCGCTGTCAAGACTCCGGCGCAGCTCGCCGAGGTTGCCGAAGCTGCAGTCCGACTCGACGGTGTCACCCAGATGGTCATGACGACGGGTACCTCCGCGGCGAAGGATCGCGGAGCGCGGCACCTCGCACGGTGCGTCAAGGCCATCAAGGCCGTGGTCCCGGATCTGCCGATCCAGGTGCAGTGCGAACCACCCGGCGACCTTCAGACCATCACCGATCTCTACGACGCCGGTGCCGAATCCATCGGCATTCACGTCGAATCACTCGACGACGATGTCCGTCGGAAATGGATGCCGGGTAAGGCCTCGGTGTCGATGGACGAATACCGAGCAGCGTGGAAGGAAGCGGTTCGCGTCTTCGGGCGCAACCAGGTCTCGACGTACATACTCGTCGGCCTCGGTGAGGATCCGGACGAATTGGTTTCGGGTGCAGCTCAACTCATCGAGATGGGTGTCTACCCGTTCGTCGTTCCGTTCCGGCCGCTCGGCGGCACGCTGGCTGTCGACGTCGACCATGCGGTCGCTCCGAACCGAGACGTGCTCGAGGACGTGACGCGCCGGGTAGCCAAGGAATTGCAAGCGGCATCGATGCTCGGTTCGGATCAGAAAGCAGGCTGCGCGGCGTGCGGAGCGTGCAGCGTACTGCAGAATGCGGGTGGCTGATGTATGCGAGTGACTTGGCCGGTCTGTCGGGAACGGTACCTACCGAAGCCGATTCGCACTTCTTGATCCAACCGTGTTCGAACGCTTCGCAGCTCGGCACCTACCGCCGATTGAGACGCGACATCTTCGTCCGAGAGCAGGGGCTGTTCGCCGGGTCCGATCACGACGACGTCGACGACGACCCGCGCACGGTAGTACTGGTCGCCACTGCATCCGACGGCAGCGTGCTGGGCGGAGTTCGGTTGGCTCCCTGCACATCGACCGATCTGGGGTGGTGGGCCGGCAGCCGGTTGGTGGTTTCGTCGGCGGCGCGCACATCCGGGGTCGGGCCGGCGTTGGTGCGGGCCGCGTGTGCGCACGCCGAAAGTCACGGCGTACTGCGCTTCGACGCCACCGTGCAGAAACAGAACGAAACGCTCTTCACCAGGCTGGGATGGGTCAGACGCGCCGACGTCGACGTGCACGGCGCGCCACACGTCGCCATGTACTGGCCGATCGATCGAATCGAGCGGCTCGTGGTCTCGACCAAGGCGATGCTCGCGGGTGTGCTCGCACCCTTGCGTGCTCAGCCACTCGGTCTCGGTGCCAAAGGATTCCGTGGCGACGACGGAGTCCCCGTTCCGGGGAGCGACATCATCGCCGCGTGCGACGCCATCCTGCCTTCCATGGTCGACCGCGATCCCGAATGGGCGGGCTGGTGTGCCGCACTGGTCAACCTGAACGACCTGTCGGCAATGGGGGCCCGGGCCGTCGGAATGCTCGACGCGGTCGGTGCCCCGACACAGTCGAGGCTCACGCGCATCGTCCGAGGGTTGGCCAACGCGTCACAGGCCTGGCAAGTACCGGTCCTCGGTGGTCACACCCAGGTCGGGGTGCCGTCGTCGCTGTCGGTCACGGCACTCGGAAGTACCCCGCGCCCCGTTCGCGCCGGCGGCGCGTCCGCCGGAGACGTCCTGACTCTCACCGCGGACATCGAAGGCAACTGGCGACGGGGTTATCAAGGTCAGCAGTGGGATTCGTCGTCCAGACGAAACTCCGAGGAGCTCACGCAGATGGCGTCGTTCGTCGCTCGGACGGCGCCCCGAGCCGCGAAGGATGTCTCGATGGCCGGCCTCGTCGGCACTACCGGAATGCTCGCCGAAGCGAGCGGAACCGGAGCCGTTCTCGACGTCGCCTCCATCCCCAAACCCGACGCCGCCGCCATGGGCGAGTGGGTCACGTGTTTTCCAGGGTTCGCGATGATCACCGCGGACCGTCCCGATGCGCAGTGTGCACCGTCGGGACCAGCAGTATCCGCTCGATGCGGCCAGCTCACCGACATTCCGGGCGTCGCTTTGCGGTGGCCCGACGGAATCACCACGTCAGCGGTCACGTCCACCGTGACCGGATTGGGAGAAGCATGAACGACACGACCATCTCCGTGGCCGCAGCCGAATTCGGCCGCGACATGGAACAGGGATACCGGACCATTGCCGCGTTGCTCGAAGAGGCGCGCAACCGCGGAAGTCAGCTGCTGGTGCTGCCCGAGGCCTGCCTCGGCGGGTACCTCCCTTCGTTGGGTGGCGGTGACGAATCCGAGGAAGCGCGCCGGCGCAGGCTCGAAAGCCTTCCTCCTGCTTTGGAACTGGACGGACCGGAGTTGAAGCGGGTCATCGACATGGCGGGCGACACCGTGATCACCCTCGGATTCTGCGAGAAGGACGGCGGCACACGCTACAACGCGGCGGTCACGCTGCACGGCGACGGAATACTCGGTTCGTACCGCAAGGTGCATCAGCCGCTCGGCGAAAACCTCTGCTACGACGCAGGCGACAGCTACGCTGCCTTCGATACTCCGGTCGGCCGGATGGGTATGCAGATCTGCTACGACAAGGGATTCCCTGAAGCCGCACGTGAACTTGCGCTCGACGGCGCGGAGATCATCACCTCCATCTCCGCGTGGCCGACCGCCCGTACCGCGACAGTCGAGAACATGGAGGACGACCGCTGGAAGCAGCGCTTCGACATCTACGACCGCGCCCGCGCACTGGAGAACCAGGTGGTGTGGGTGGCAGCCAACCAGTCGGGCACCTTCGGATCCTTGCGGTTCGTGTGCAGCGCCAAGATCGTCGGACCCGGTGGCGAGATTCTCGCGGGCACCGGCGTCGAACCCGGTTTGGCGACGGCGACGGTGGATGTCCAAGGGTTGATGGCGGCTGCACGCGGAGGCGGAATGTACAACCTGCGCGATCGTCGGCCCTCGGTGTACAAGACCATCACGAAAGAGCCAGTTCATGCCTGAGATGCGATTTCTCGTGCAGTGGCCCGACGGCCGCGAACAATCCTGTTATTCACCGTCTCTGGTGATGCACGATTACCTGACGCCCGGAGCGGAGTACTCGGTCGAGGAATTCGTGAAGCTGACCTCGGAAGCGTTGACGGTGGCCAGCGATCGCGTGCTGGCGAAATTCGGAATGCGGTGCACCTCCGCCGCCCAGCAGATGGAAGAAATTCACGACGTCGGCGCCGGGTACTCCTCGGGCGCAGTTCGTGTCCTGAGTATGTCGGGAGCTGAATTGTTATGAGCGAACATCACTCCGTGATCGTCGTCGGCGGTGGACAGGCGGGACTGTCCATCAGCTGGCATCTGACGCAGCGAGGAATCGACCACGTCGTCCTCGAGGCCGAGACCGTCGCGCACGAGTGGAAGGATTCCCGCTGGGACAACTTTACCCTCGTCACGCCGAACTGGCAGTGCGCCTTGCCCGGATTCTCCTACGACGGTGACGATCCCGACGGCTTCATGAAGCGCGACGAGGTCTACGACTTCGTCCGGCGGTACGCAGACACCTTCGACGCACCCGTCCGCGAACACGTCTCGGTGGTGAACGCACTCCAAGGCACCGAGGGCGGCTTCGATCTCGAGACCACAGCCGGGCCGATGCACGCCGACCACCTCGTCGTTGCGGTCGGGGGATATCACATCCCGACGATCCCGCGTTTCGCCGAGAAGCTGCCGAGCGACATCCTTCAGATCCACTCGTCGGAGTATCGCGGGTCTCATCAGTTCCCGGACGGTGACGTGCTGGTCGTGGGTACCGGACAATCGGGTGCGCAGATCGCCGAGGACCTGCACCTGGACGGCAGGAGGGTGCACCTGGTCGCGGGGACCGCTCCGCGCGTCGCACGGTTCTATCGTGGCCGTGACTGTGTCGCCTGGTTGCACGACATGGGCGTCTACGATGTGTCCATCGAAGATCAGCCCGGTGGCGTCGGAAAACGCGAGAACACGAACCACTACGTGACGGGACGCGACGGTGGTCGTGACATCGACCTGCGCGCGTTCGCGACCGAGGGCATGCAGCTCTACGGCCGGCTTCTCGGCGTCGACGACGGGGTGCTGCGGTTCGCGCCGACGCTCGAAGCGTCACTCGATGCAGCCGACGCCGTCGCCGAGTCCATCAAGGACAACATCGATGCCTACATCGAGCGTGAGGGTATCGATGCACCCACCGAGAAGCGCTACGTTCCGGTGTGGCGTCCGGAGCAGGAGACCACGGAGCTCGATCTGGCAGACAGCGACGTCACGGCAGTGGTCTGGTCCGTCGGCTTCCGTACCGACTACCGGTGGCTGAAGGTCGGTGCGTTCGACGGCGAGGGCCACCCGACGCACAACCGCGGTGTCACCTCGGTGTCGGGTCTGTACTTCCTCGGGCTGCCGTGGCAACACACCTGGGGGTCGGGACGCTTTGCTTCCGTAGCCCGCGACGCCGAGTTCCTGGCCGAGCAGATCGGCTTGGAAATCAGTGCTGCTCAGCCGGAGAAGGTAGTGGTCTAGCTTCGTGACATCCATCAGGATAGGCGCTCTGGCAGCACATTTCGGTCGAGACGTGGGTCGCGCGGTGTCCAAGATCGTCACGATCGTCGACAGCGCCAAGCGAGACGGACTCGATCTTCTCGTGCTGCCGGACGCCTCCCTCGGTGGGTACATCGACAGTCTCCGCAATCCCGACGTGTCCGAACTGCCGCCGACTCTGGACATCGACGGACCGGAGATCGCCGCCATCATGGCCGCCGCCGGGGATCTGACCGTGTGCGTCGGGTACACCGAGCTGGCCGGCGGGCTTCGCTACAACGCCGCGGTGTGTCTTACCGGCGATGGTGTGCTGGGTAGTCACCGGAAGGTGCATCAGCCGCTGGGTGAGTCGCTCGCCTACGCTGCGGGGGACACATTCTCGGCCTTCGACACTCCTGTCGGTCGGATGGGCATGCTGATCGACTACGACAAGACGTTCCCGGAATCCGCTCGCACGCTGGCGTTGGACGGTGCTCGCATCATCGCTGCATTGTCCGCGTGGCCTGCAAGTGTGACCGACCGGGCGTCCAGTCTGCCCAACGATCGCCAGTCTCGGTTGTTCGATCTGTACGACGCAGCACGTGCCGCGGAGAACCAGGTGGTCCTGGTCTCGTCCAACCAGACCGGGGTGATGGGTTCGCTCCGATTCCTCGGACAGGCCAAGATCGTCGGTCCCGGCGGCGACGTGCTCGTCAAGACACGCGACAAAGGAGGCCTCGCCGTCGTCGACATCGACGTCGACGCCGAAGTCGACCGTGCGCGCCGGGGTCTGCACCACCTGGAAGAGCGGCGAGTGGATGCGTACCCGAATCTGTTGGACGAGAAAGGATCAGGAAGTTGAAGGTGGCACTCCTGACGTACTCGTCCAAGCCGCGCGGCGGAGTGGTGCACACGCTTCATCTGGCCGAAGCGCTCGCCCGCGCCGGCGAGGACGTCACCGTGTGGTCGCTGGGTCGAGGCGGCGATGCGGCATTCTTCCGTCCCGTCGATCCGTCGGTGACGGTCAGAATGGTTCCGTTCGAGGCCCGCGAGAACGAAACCGTCGGAGACAGGATTCTTCGTTCGATCGACGTTCTGGGGCAGGCATTCTCGCGCGAGGAGTACGACATCGTCCACGCGCAGGACTGCATCTCGGCGAATGCCGTGGGGCAGTGCATCCGGACTATCCACCACCTCGACACGTTCACGACCCCCGCGCTGGCTGCGTGCCACGAGCGCGCGATCACGGAGCCTCGTGCGCGGATCTGCGTATCGGCCGCCGTGGCCGAAGAAGTACGAGCCGGTTGGGGTTTCACACCCACGGTGATTCCGAACGGAGTGGATGCGCAGCGCTTCGACGCCGCAGCGAGGTCGAGGGGAACCCAGTGGCGGGACAAGCTCGGGAAGTACGTCCTGGCGGTGGGCGGCATCGAGCCTCGAAAAGGGTCACTGGACCTGCTCGACGCCTTCTCGTTGCTGAACAGGCCGGACTTCTCGCTCGTGTTCGCCGGAGGGGAAACACTGTTCGACTACCGCGACTACCGGCATGAATTCGATTCGCGGGCAGCAGAACTGGGAATCGAACCGGTCGTGCTCGGCGTCGTCGACGACGAGGAACTGCCGCACCTGGTCGCGCAGGCGAGCGTTCTTCCGTTCTTCTCGACGAAAGAGGGCTTCGGTCTGGCCGCCATGGAAGCGCTCGCGGCAGGCACACCCGTCGTCGCCCGCGACCTGCCGGTACTGCGTGAGGTGTTCGCGGACGCCGTCACGTACGCGACGAGCCCACAGGACATGGCGTCGGGACTGGCGGATGCGATCGATCACGGCCACGACCCGGACGTCGGTCGCGCCCTTGCGCGCAGCCTGACGTGGGACGAAGCAGCACGCAGGCACCTCGACTTCTATCGGTCGGTCCTCACATAGGGTCAGTCTCTTCTGTTCCTTCGCAGTGCGTGCGGCTTGAGCTTGTGGAAGCCGCGAACACGAAGGGAGCGAAGAGACTTGAGGTAGAACTCGGAATCTTCCCTCAGCAGTTCCGTCAGCGTCGTGTCCACCAGGATGGTTCCCGGGTGCGCCGAGCTGGTCAGGCGCGCAGCCATGTTGACGACCGAACCGTAGAGGTCGCCGTAACGGGCAAGCACCGGTCCCCAGGCGATTCCGACGCGGAGCTCGGGCATGTCCTCGTAGGTCGCGAACGCATCCTGGAGATCGAGGGCGATGTGGGCGGCGTCCTCGGGCGTCTGCGCACTGAACATCACTTCGTCGCCGACGTTCTTGATCACCGAACCACGACCGCGCGCAATGATGTTGGTGGCCACGGACTCGAACTGCTCGAGCAGTTCGGTGAGCTCGTCGATGGCGAGGCGTCGCGTCAGGCTGGTGTATCCGACCATGTCGGCGAAACCGACGGCCAAGGTACGGCTGGTGGTCTCCTCGCCCGGATCGGCGATGGCGCGGCCGGCGGTGGCCGCCAGATGCCTGCGCCAGGTGTAGGACTGCAGGGCTTCGAGAGTCGGCACCGTCTGCGCCGCGATCTCGCGCGCGTCGCGGCGGATGGCGTCGAGGTCTGCGGGGCTCGCGAGCTCGTCGGCGTCCCGGCCCTCGGCGTCACGTCCCTCGGCGACGCGGTCGTGTATGTGACTGTTCACAACGCCCACTTGCCATTCGGTGAGCCTGGACATCGTCTGACCGAGGGTGCGCGCGATGGCGACCTCCATGTCCGGCCGGATGACCTTCTGCTCGGTGAGACCGGTGATCATGCGCAGAGCATCGAGGTCCGCGTCGGTGTACACGACGGCATCGGCGTCGGTGTGAACCGGGAAGCCCATCGCGATCCACAATTGAATTACTCGCTCGAGCGGTATCCCCGATTTCTCGACGATATCCGTGCGCGTGTATTTCGGTGTTCCCCCCAGCAGATTCTTTTCGATTTCTCTCTGCACGACCGAGTTGATCTGTTCTTCAGGCATGTCCCAGCGTTCTGTCGAAAAAGGACCGGACGTCGTCGATGTAGTTGTCGATCTTCTCGGGAACCCAGTCCTCGGTGGAGATGGGCTCGCCGACGGTGACATCGACCGTACCGGAGTGCGCGGTGAAATCCTTCTTCCACATCACGTCGCCTGCGTTGTGGATGACGATGGGAACGATGGGTACGCCGGCCTGCATCGCGAGGTGGAAGCCGCCCTTCTTGAACCGGCCGAGCCGCGACGTCGGCATCCGGGTGCCCTCGGGCGCGATCGCCACGGAAATGCCGGAATGCAACTTCTCGATGGCCGGGGCCATGGCCTCTCTGGCCTGGGCTGGATCGCCGCGGTCGATGTAGGCGACGTCGAAGATCTTGCCGAGGAGAGCGAAGCGCGGGTCGCGTTCGAGTTCCCGCTTGGCGACGGCGGTGATGTCGCGACGGAGGATCGACGCCACGATGATCGAATCCGCGGTGCTCTGGTGATTGAACATGAACACCGCAGGCCGAGCGGACCACGCGTTCTCGGTGCCGACGACGTTCAACTTCACGCCCGCGAGCGTCAGCGCGATGTCCGGGGCGATGGAGGAGGTGATGTTGGCACCGGTCCGCCTGCTGCGGGTCAACAGGCCGAGACCGAGCCCGATCCCGGCACTGGCGAGGACGGAGCCCAGGGCAGCGGTACTGCGAACAGCCGACGCCAGGTCGGTGCCGCGCTTGGGGTTCTCGAGCCTCAACGACGTCCAGCCGGCCTTGTCCGCGTGCCGGGTGAGCTCCTCGTCGGGGTTGAGTGCGACGGGTCGGCCGACCTCCGCCAGAAACGGCACGTCCTCGCCGCCGTTGGAGTATCCGAAACAGCGAGCCAGGTCGAGGCCCTCCCGGTCCGCGTAATCCGCGACGGCCTTCGCTTTGCGCGGCCCCCACAACGACGTCCCGACGAGTTCGCCGGTGAGGACGCCGTCGACGACGACCGGTGTGGTGCACAGCAACTCGTCGAACATCAGGTCCTGCTCTACGGGAATGGCCTGATACGGGGTCGCGGAGGTAGCCATCACCAACCGGTGCCCCGCGTGTCGGTGTGCTTCGACGAGCCTGCGGGCCTGCGGGTAGATCATCGGTGCGATCTCGTTGCGGAACAGCGTGTATGCCTGCTCCATGAGGTCCTCCTCGCGCCGTCCCTCTAGACCCTTGACGGCCTTGCCCATCAGATTGTCGACGGGGGAGTTGCGCATCCGCATCTCCACGACGGCGCTCGAGATCTCCCACAGTTCGTGAACGGTGACATCGAGAGTCTTCAGGCGTTCCAGGAACACGGCTTTCGCGGAGAAGCCGTTGATCAGCGTGCCGTCGAGGTCGAAGAACGCCGCAGTGTCCGGGCCTTCGGGTGCCTCGGCGATGGCCTGCAGCTGGAGGTCGAGAGGGCTGGTCATCAGGCGTCGTCCTCACGTTCGTCGGTGCTCGCGACAGGGGCCGGAAGGGTCAACGGATCCACCTCGTCGAGCATGCGGTGGGCCATGTCGCGGACGATTCTCGCTTTCCGTGCCCATTCGTTGATCTCGCGGGCGAAGTCCCGTCGGCGCTGCGCAAGGTTTTCCCCGCCCGGATCGACGAGGTTGCGATTGTCGGCCAATTGCAGTGCAGTGTCGAAGAGTTCACCCGAGATGGCTTCGCTGTGGTCGAGTTGTTGCCGAAGCCTGCGGGCCTGAGCTGCGCCGAGGCAATGCGTGACGAACGACGCCTTGTCGAACTCGACTCCGGTGGGCTGCAGCATGAGCTGATCCGCCACCACCTGATAGGCCTCCAGGATGGGCTGCAACACGCGGTGAGCGAGATGCAGGTCCTGGGACTCGAGCTGCCGCGAGGAGTACTCGGGATCGTCCAGATTGGCGCGCCAATCCGGATCGATCAGTGCCACTTCGGCTTCGAGGCGATCACCGAAGTCCTTCTTGTCGCCGAAGAAGAACTCGAATTTGAGCAGGTCGCGGAGCTCGAGCGCCGACTTCCACAACGATTCGGGCGTCGACGGTGTGCCCTGGCCCAGGTCGGGCAGGACGACCAGTTCGCCGATGGCGCGCATCACGAAGTAGTGAATTGCGTTGTTGCGGAAGAACGCCGCAACCAGGTGCTTGTCCTGGGCGAGATAGAACACCGGCTCGGGTCCGTCGTCGAAGCGCTTGACGACGCCCGCATTCACCTGCGCGATGACGGCGGATCGCACCACGTCGACCTCGCTGATGTCGATGCCGCCCGCCGTCGGGAGACCGCGTCTCTTGATGTAGCTCGCAAGAGGCGAGATGATTGCCCACATCTCGTGCACGTTCAGGGCGCGGTCTTCGATACCGAGCAATGCCATCGTCACCAGCGCGGCAGGGGTCACCGGCGTCGTGTCGTTGATCGCGTGCGACACCGTCAGCGCAATCTTCTGCACCGCAACGCGTTTGTCCTCGTTGTCGTTGAGTATCGACCGCACCGAGACGGGCTCGGCGAAGTTGAGGTACACGTTGCCGCGCAGTTTGCCCTGGGCGCGGATGTAGCCGATGGCCATCCGTATTCCCTCGGCTTGCTTCTGCGCGCCGTGGGATTCGGCGGCCATGGCGCCGACCTCGTGGAGTCGGTCGTACGTGATGGCCGTCGGCACCAGATAGACATCCTCGGCGTCGCTGGACTCGAGGGCGTCGACCAGATAGGTCAACAAGCCGAAGCGCGGCGGACGGAGTTTGCCGGTGCGGCTACGTCCGCCTTCGATGTACCACTCGAGATTGAAGCGCTTGCTCAGCAGGAAGCTCATGTACTGACGCAGCGTCCACTTGTAGATCTCGTCGGAGAACTTGCGTTGGATCAACACGACGCCACTGCGTTTCGCGATGGGGCCGATGGGCCAGAAACCGACGTTGATGCCGCCCATCACGTGGTTGAGTGGCAGCCCTTCGGCAAGCAGTGCGGGCCGCAGGACCAGAGGATCGAGGTACGAGCGATGGTTGGGGAGGAAGACGAGAGGGTGCTTCTTGTTGAGTTCACGCACCTTCTGCAGTTGAGCTCGGTCCACGTCGACCTTGTACGCGCGAGAGAAGTAGGCGCCCAGGGTGCCCCACATCTCGACCGCCCGCCTGGTCTCGGTGGCCACCATCTCGCCGAGGATGGTGTGTACCCGTCGCTCCACCTCGGGTACGTCCTCGCCGACCTGTTGCGCGAGCTCCGCGATGCCGTCGTGGAACTTTTTCTGTTCGGTCATGTCCTCGACGACGAAGCGCGGAATCTTGTACTCCGAGCCGATGACGTCTCGCTCGGCCCGGTCGAGGGCAAGAGTGGCCTGGCGGGCGATGAACGAGGACAACGACCTTCCGCCCGACTTCTCGAACTTGGCCGACAGATCGCCCAGCGTCGCGGGTTCGCCGACCAGGACGGCGGACCTGTCCGGGTCGTCGCCTTGGACCCATCGTTGCCAGGTCTTCGTCGGGAGCGAGTTGCCGCGCGGTGCGAGTGCCCGACGGAGGAATCCGGGTCGCTTCTTGGCCGACAGGGTCACGCGAAGCGGAATCAGCAGGGGGTCGTCACCGATCCCGCGTACCAGCTCGGCCACCTGCCCCGACGAGTCGCCGGACAGCGCGATCGACGGAGGACGAGTTTCACCGTCGGGCGTCGTCGCGTCGATCCACGAGTTGAGTGCCTGGATCTCGAGAGCCCCCGCTGCGTCGAGCAAATAGACCTGCCGGCCTTCGGTTGTTCGCTGATCACTCGCTTCGACGTGGTACATCGAGTCCTCCCGTTTCCCGTACCGCACGCAGGTACTCGGCCAGGCTACGGGGGCGAAGCGGCCTATATGCGGGTTTGGGGTCGGCTATCTCACAATGCTCTCGCCATGCCCCTCGGGCTGCCGCGCAGTAGGCTGGAGGACGTCGTCGAGTGAAGCTCCGACAAAGCCAAATCTATCTGTTACTTCGAGTTACACATAATTCTGTGCGGCGGGGAACGCCTCGACGAACCGTTCGGCAATCCGACGATGAGCACGGGCGTCCGGGTGTAATCCGTCGGGCAGCGGGAACTCGTCGAAGTCGCTCGGACCGTACAGATCCAGACCGTCGACGAGATACAGGTTCGGATCCTCGCGCTGGTCGAACACGCGCCGCAGTTCGTCCCGGACCACGGTGAGCGTCAGCTTCCCCGGCCCCGGATCACCTGTCGCGACGAACCGCACGGCGCCCTCGGCCAGTGCGTCGGGGTCGAATGCGCCTGGCCCCGGAGTGTTCTCGTGGATCGGGCAGTAGAACGGTGACACCACCACGATCGGTGTGCTGGGGTGCCCGTCGCGAATCGTGTCCAGAAACCCGTGGACCGCGGGCGTGAACGCGCGCGTCCGCATGACGTCACCGTTCACGAGGTTGATGCCGACCTCGAGGCTGATCACCTCGGCAGGCTCGTCGCGCATGACCCGGGCGACGAACGGATCCAGCATCGCGCTGCCCGAGAACCCGAGGTTCGTCACGGAAAAACCCATCGCCGACGAGCTCAGTCCCACCCAGGTCGTGCTGGGACTCGTCGCGTTCGATCCCTGGCTGATGGAACTGCCGTAGTGGATCCACCTCGGCCTCGCCTGCCGCTCGGAGGTGGATGCGGCGACGATCGGAGAGTCGCTGCGCAGCGCGATCAACTCGACGTGCTGATTGTGCGGCAGCCATATCTCGACGTCCTTGGCGCCGGGTGTCATCTCGAATCGCACCGGAACCACCGGGCCGTCCGTTCGATCGACACTGCCGGTCACCATGTCGATCGACAGCACGTTGCCACCAGCCGACGCCACGCTGTGCACGAGTTCGCCGTCGATCGTCATGTCGAACATCCCCGACGGACGGGGCGGGAGTCCGACGAACTCCTGCCGCGTCGGAAGGGCGTCGAGTTCGACGACTGTCGCATCGGTGCGGAAAGCCAGCCGAACTCCCGCCGGTTGCACCTCGGCCCCGGCGATCCGGTCGTCGGGAAACCGGCTGCGAGTCCACGCGGGCAGCCGGTGCGGAATCAGGCCTCGTTCGGTGACCTCGACATCGAGTGCGCCGAGAAGAAGGTCGGAGGTGACGGGTGTCGATCGCATGCATGGATTCTGCGTTCCGGGGGACAAGTATGCGACAGTATTCGCAAACACTTTCGAGAGAGGTATGCACCGATGCCACCGCGTAGACGTTCGACGCCCACCGGTTCCCTGACGCCGGAGAATCTCGACACGCTGGCCACGGCCCTCTCCGAGGGGCGGCGCGCGACGGTGTACCTCATCGAGCCGACGCCGAGCCTGGGCCTGCCCGAGGGAACGTCGGCGAGGGTCGTCTCGATCGACGGAAACACCGTCACCATCAGCCCCAAGGGCGTCAACGACGAGCTCCCGTTCGAAGCGGAGGAACTCCGGATCACCCGGAACCCTCCGGGCGGTGCACCCAAACCGGCACCGAAACCGGCGTCGACGCCGGGGCCCGAGGTGGCCGAATGGACCGAGCCGGCCCCAGCACCCAAGCCTGCGGCCACCAAATCCGCAGCTCCGAAGTCGGAGGTGACGACGCCCGCCACGCCCAAGACTGCCACGCCCAAGACTGCCGCGCCCAAGACTGCTGCGCCCAAGCCTGCGCCGGCGAGGAAGGGAAAGAAGGGGCCGGACAGCGTCAGCGTCACCATCCACGCCGGGCCGGACAACGACTGGTCCGTGACGGTCACCCACGGTGCCCGCAGGCCAGGAAAAGCGCAGTCGGTGTCCCCCGAGTCCGTCTCCCGCGCGGTACGCGAACTGGGCGACGATTCGGCACGCGACGCCGTGGAAGCCGTGATCTCGTACGCGCGAGAAGAGGCAGCGTCGCGTGTGGAGGAGCTCAGCCGCCAACTCGAGGAAGCCCGGTCCATGCTGGCCGCTCTGGAATCGGACCTTTAGTACTCGTGCGTACTTGTTGACGTCAGGTACTCGTCCATCGGTGCTTCTTATTGCTAGGGTTCTGCGGACACCGCTGGAGAGGGAATACATGTTGAAGAAGTTCATGCTCGTCGCCGTGGCTGCTGCCGCTGTTGCTGCGAGCTTCGGCGTCGGAACTGCGTCAGCTGCGGCTCCGGCGGTGCTGGGGGGCGGATCCGGAATCATCGTCGACGATGCTGCCGAGTGCACTCTGACGACCATCGGCAACGACCGCGAAGGCCGCCTCGTCGGTATCACCGCCGGTCACTGCGGTGGAGCAGGCGCCACGATCGTGCCGGAGTACGACCCGTCGGCAGGCGTCGTCGGACGCATCGCGTTCTCCAACCCCGAGTACGACTACGCGGTGATCGAGTTCGATCGCGCGAAGGTCGTTCCGGTCAACCGGGTGGGCAACGTGACCATCACGCAGGTCGGTCCTCCCGCCTCGTTCCCCAACATCGTCTGCAAGGAAGGCCGCACCACCGGTAACACGTGCGGCGTCGCCTACGGGGACGTCCTGCAGTCGCAGGAGACTTGGTCGCAGCTGTGCGTCGTCGAAGGTGACTCCGGTAGCCCGGTCGTCGTCGGCACCACGCTCGTCGGCATGGTGAACGCGTACCTCGGTGTGGCGTGCTTCGGACCGCAGGTAGGTACCAACATCGACGCGATTCTGCGCCACATCGACGCAGGCAACGCCGTCGGAGCAGGTTTCGCCCCCATCCCCTGATCGGACTCTCCGAGTCACCGATCGGGTCATCAGCGTTACAGATCATGCCACCGTGTCAGTTCGATTGACACGGCGGCATTTTCGTTCGTTGGGATCTCTCCCAGTCACTTGTGTAACGGCCGCCACAAAGAATTGCGTACTCTAACGCATCCTTCCTAGGCTGCACAGCACTGCGCGCGGTGTGTCGCGTGTGGTGCCTAGGGGGGAACACACATGACATTGCTTGCGATGACTCCTGTTCAGGAGATGGAAAAGCCGTACGCGAAACGTTGGGCAGCGCTGGGGGTGCTGTGCCTGAGCCTGCTCGTCGTCGTCATGGCGAACACGTCGCTGTTGGTGGCGGCGCCTGCGATGACGCTGGATCTGAACCTGTCGAGCAGCGACCTTCAGTGGGTCATCGACGGATACACCGTGCCGTACGCGGCCTTGATGCTTCTGTTCGGCGTCATCGGCGATCGGTATTCTCGCAGAGGCGCACTCATCATCGGTTTGCTGATCTTCACGGCGGGTTCTCTCGCCGGCGCGCTGACCGGCGCCACGACGGGCGTGATTCTCGCTCGCATCGTCATGGGCGTCGCCGCTGCCATCGTCATGCCTGCCACGCTGTCGCTCCTGGTGGCGACGTTCCCCAAACGCGAACGGGCTACGGCCGTCACCATCTGGGCCGCCACGTCGGGTCTCGCCATCGCGATGGGTCCGCTGCTCGCCGGCTGGCTGCTCGAAAGCTATTGGTGGGGTTCGAGTTTCCTGATCAACATCCCGTTCACGATCATCGGGATCGTAGGCGCCGTCGCTTTGGTGCCGCCGTCGCGTGCGGTGAACCCGGGCAGGATCGACTGGCTCGGAGGGCTGCTCTCCGTGCTCGCGGTGTCCACGGTGGTCTACGCGATCATCGAGGGCATGCACTTCGGTTGGAGCGTCGGACCCACGTACTTCGCCGTGGTGGGCGCGCTCAGTACCGCGGCGTTCGTCGCCTGGGAGCTTCGCCACCCGAGCCCACTTCTCGACGTCCGAGCGTTCTCGTCCCGCATCCTCAGCGGTGCCGTACTGGCCGTCCTGCTGTTCTTCCTCGTCACCTTCGGCGCGATCTACTATGTGGCCCAATATCTTCAGTTCGTACTCGACATGGGCCCGGTCTCGACCGGGGTGCACCTGCTCCCTCTGGCGGTCGCCGTGTTCGTCGGCTCGGGTATCACACAATGGCTGACGCCGCGAGTGGGCATGAAGTACACCGTCACGGCCGGCATGGTCGTCGGCACGCTGGCCGTGGTCTCGATGCTCGGAATCGACACCACCGCAACCTATGTCGACTTCGTTCCGGTTCTGGCGCTACTGGGCCTCGGCATCGGCCTCAGCGTGTCGCCGTGCACCGACGCCATCATGGCCGAATTCCCCGAGAGCAAGCTCGGCGTCGCCGGCGGGCTCAACGACACTGCGCTGGAACTGGGCGGATCTCTCGGAATCGCCGTTCTCGGTTCGGTTCTCGCAACGACGTACCGCGGCGGCATCGTCGACTACCTCGCGGACTTCCCCGGCAAAGGGCCCGACGGCCAGCCGACCGCGCAAGCCGCACAAGCGATCGAAGCGTCCGGCGACTCGGTCGCCGGGGCCGTGATCGTCGCAGACATCATGCGCGAGAACACCTTTCTCACCGGATACGCCGACAACCTGGTGATCACCGCGGTGAGCTCGTTCGCGAACGCCGTCGTGCACACGTCTTTGATCGCAGCCGTGGTCTTCGCCATCGGGACCGTCGTGGTCGGCGTGTTGCTGCCCGGCCGCACCCCGCGCGTCGTGCCTACCGTCCGCACTGCATTCGATCCCGACGCAGCCAAGGAAGTTGCCGAGCTGGAGCATCTCCTCGAGCAACCGTCGGCCCCGGATGCCGTGGTGAAGAAACCTCGGAAAGAGGTTGCGCCCGAGGCGTCGACGCAGGATCCGGTGGCAATCGAAGTGGTCGACGACGAACTCACCCGACCCAGCATCTACCAGCTCGCCGCCAAGGTCTACGAGGTCCAGGCCGCCACCGAGAAGGAAGCTGCCCTCGCAGCGTCGGACCATCTCACCATCCACCACCTCGCCCTGGCCGACATCGCTCGCAAGCGCCGCGAAACCGCAGAAGAAGAACTGGACGCGGCGCTGGACCTCGCGGAACTTCCGGTCATGAAACGGGCACCCAAGCCCGTCGTCCGGGAAGATCAGCTGAACTTCTACCAGTACGGCGACTCCGTCCGCCGCAAGTGCACCGACCTGAAAGAGCGCTCGAGCTCCGTCTGGTCCATGCCGCTCTAGTACAGGGATTGCGTCCCACCCCCATCGCTCGAAAACGCCTCACACGCTGTCTGTTCGTGTGAACGGACGATTCGAGCGATGGGGTCACGCGCTAGATCAGTACCGCACCGTCGGATGCGGAACCGACGAGCTTGGCGTACTTGGCCAGGACACCGCGGGTGTAGCGGGGCGGTAGAGGTGCCCAACCTTCCTTGCGGGATTCGAGTTCAGCGTCGTCGACGAGGAGGTCGAGGGTTCCCTTTCCGACGTCGAGGCGAATCCGGTCACCGTCGCGAACGAAGGCGATGGGTCCGGCGTCGACGGCTTCCGGCGCGACATGTCCGACGCACAGTCCCGTTGTACCGCCGGAGAATCGGCCGTCGGTCAGCAACAGGACGTCCTTACCGAGTCCCGCGCCCTTGATGGCACCGGTGATCGCGAGCATTTCTCGCATTCCCGGTCCGCCCTTGGGGCCTTCGTATCGGATGACGACGACATCGCCCGCGGAGATCGTGCCGTCCTCCAACGCATCCATCGCGGCGCGTTCGCGCTCGAAAACTCGTGCAGTGCCGACGAACACGTCCGAGTCGAAACCTGCCGACTTGACGACGGCGCCGCCCGGGGCCAGCGAACCTTCGAGGATGGTGATGCCGCCGGTCGGGTGAATCGGCTCTTCCAGCGCACGCAGGACCTTGCCGTCGGGGTCCGGCGGCGCAATGTGAGCGAGGTTCTCGGCCACGGTCTTTCCGGTGACCGTCAGGCAGTCGCCGTGCATGAGCCCGGCGTCGAGCAACGCCTTCATGACGACGGGAACTCCGCCGATGGCGTCGACATCGGTCATGACGTGCTTGCCGAACGGCTTGACGTCCGCGAGGTGCGGCACCTTGGAGCCGATGCGCCGGAAGTCGTCGAGCGTCAGTTCCACTTCGGCCTCGTGGGCGATGGCGAGAAGATGGAGCACGGCGTTGGTCGATCCACCGAAGGCCATGACGACGGCGATCGCGTTCTCGAACGCCTTCTTCGTCATGATGTCTCGCGCAGTGATACCGCGTCGGAGAAGTTCGACGACGGCTTCGCCGCTGGCGCGAGCGTACCCGTCGCGTCGACGATCGGGCGCAGGCGGAGAAGCGCTACCGGGCAACGACATTCCCAAAGCCTCAGCGGCACTGGCCATGGTGTTGGCCGTGTACATGCCGCCGCAGGCGCCTTCGCCCGGACAGATTGCGCGTTCGATCGTGTCGACATCCTCGCGCGACATCAGGCCACGAGAGCACGCACCGACAGCCTCGAACGCGTCGATGATGGTCACCTGGTGCTCACTACCGTCGGACAGCGTCGCGAAACCGGGAAGCGTAGAACCGGCGTACAGGAACACACTCGCGAGATTCAATCGCGCTGCGGCCATCAACATTCCGGGCAGCGACTTGTCACACCCGGCCAGAAGCACCGAGCCGTCGAGGCGCTCCGCGCTGACCACCGTCTCCACACTGTCGGCAATGACCTCACGCGAGACCAACGAGAAATGCATTCCCTCGTGGCCCATCGAGATACCGTCGGAGACGGAGATGGTGCCGAACTCGAGCGGATACCCGCCCGCGGTATGGACCCCCTCCTTGACCGCCTTCGCGAGGCGCTCCAAGGACAAGTTGCACGGAGTGATCTCGTTCCACGACGACGCGACGCCGATCTGGGACTTCCCCCAGTCCTCGTCACCCATCCCCACCGCGCGCAACATTCCTCGCGCAGCGGTCTTCTCCAAACCATCGGTGACGTCGCGGCTCCGCGGTTTGACGTCCGGCGAATCGTTCTCGGTCGACATAGCTCTCCTGACCTGATCTCGGATATGGGCTGTATCCGTAACGGTCAGCCTAATCCGGGTCGTTCCGCAGGCTCCACTCCTGGCCTAATTGGGGTCGTTCCGCAGGCTCTACTCCTGCCTCCAACGGGTCGTTCCGCAGGCTCCACTCCTGCCCTCCTATATCTGCTCCCTCGGGCTCAGCGCCGGGGACGACGGGTCGCAGCTGTAGGTGGGGTTCTTGCGAGAAGGACTCCTGACCATGACTGCGGCGATGAGGGAACCCACGACGAGCAGGCCGGCGCAGACGATCATGGCCGTGTGGAAGCCGTCGGAGAAGGTCTGGGGCCGGTCGTAGTCGGCGCCCGCGATTCCGACGAGGCCAGGTAGAGCGGCCACGGCCAGGAGCTGGCTGGTTCTGGCGACGGCATTGTTGACACCGGATGCTGTTCCTGCGCGGTCGGTGGACACGGCTCCCAGGACGGCGCCGGTGAGCGGCGCGACCAGGATCGACAAGCCGAGGCCGAAGACGACGACGGCAGGAAGCACGTCGACGAGGTATGTCGATGCCGACCTAACTCCCGCCGCGGCCGGCGAGATACGGAGCATCAGCAGCAGTCCGGCGGCGGCGACCAACGGCCCGACAGTCATCGGCACACGGGGCCCGATGCGCTGCGCCACCCGTCCGGCCCGCGCGGAGAGCACGAGCATCAGAGCGGTGATCGGCAGAGTCGCCACACCTGCGGCGATCGGCGAATAGTCGAGTGCCAACTGAAGTTGCAGAATCAGCAGGAAGAACACTCCGCCGAGCGCCGCGTACACGGCGAACGTCACCAGGTTGGCCGCCAGGAAGACACGGGACGCGAACAACGACGGCGGAATCAGCGGATTGGATGTCCGCAACTCGACGACGACGAACGCTCCGACCGCGAGTACGCCCGCCGCCACGACCCACCACGATGCGTCGATGAAGCCGTAGGTGAGCAGGCCGAGCGCGAGGGCGACGACACCTGCACCGGGGAGATCGAGTTTCCCCTCCGCGTGAGGGTCGCGGCTCTCGGGCACGTGCTTGACGGCCACCAGGACGACGGCGACAGCCAGCGGAATGTTCAGCAGGAAGACCGATCGCCACCCGGCCACGTCGACCAACCACCCGCCCAGCAGAGGCCCTACGGCGGACGCGACACCGCCGAGACCGGACCACAAGCCGATGGCGGCGCCCCGGTCGTCGGGATGAATGGACGCGGAGATCAACGCGAGGCTTCCCGGCGTCAGCAACGCCGCGCCGACGCCCTGCAGCAATCGCGCGGCGACGAGTACCTCGATGTTCGGCGCCAGACCGCACAGGACCGAGGCGACGGCGAACCAGATCGTGCCCCAGACGAAGACCGTCCGTCTGCCGAGGCGATCGCCGAGCGCACCGCCGAGCAGGATGAACGACGCCAACGTCAGGGTGTAGGCGCTGACGGTCCACTGCAGTCCCGAGACGCCGGATCCGAGATCCCGGCCGATGTCGGGCAGCGCCACGTTCACGACGGTCGCGTCGAGCATCGCCAGCGAGGACCCCAGAACCGTCGCGGCGACGATCCAGCGTCCCCTCGGAGTCTTCAATCGGACCGAATCGGCCCCCGTCATGGAAGCACCGTCATGAAAGCACCGTCATGACGGAAGTCTTGCACCGATCTACAGATCTTCGACGCAGACGACGAAGTTGCGTTCCGGATAACGGAAACCGCTCGTCGCCTGGAGATCGCAGGAGTCGACGTCGGTGGTTCCGCTGAGGATCTCCACGACGCGGACGGAATCGAACCCGGGCGATCCGCAGTCGATACGCTCGGGATCGTCGTCCATCGGAATGTCCATGCAGCCGCCGATGACCCAGTCGATGTCCAGGCACAGTGCGCCCTGCTCGATGTCCGCGTACGTCTCGTAGTAGTACTGGTCGGCGTCGGAGATGCACTCGGCGTTGGTGGGAGCTTTGCCGATCACTTTGTAGTTCGAGTCGGCGCTCCCGCACGCGGCATTGTCGATGGTGGCGTCGTCGACAGTTCCCCCGAGGTCGACGCATTCACCGATCTCGACGTCGATGTCGACGTCACCGCCCATGTCCTCACCTTCCTGCGCCGGCGCTTCGCCCGTCGTGGGCGCAGACGAGCTGGTCTGGGTGGTCGAGGTGACGAGTTCGTCGGCGGCCGGGATCGCCCGCGGAGTGACGGTGCTGCTACAGCCTGCGAGCACGACAGCGCTACATGCCAGCACAGCAATCGCTGCGCCGCGAAACTTCTCACTGAGGGAGAGCATTGACCGTTCCTTAGTTCTATGAAGGTGAGGACCCGAGCACGACAAGAATCGGATCAAAAATATCCCGTCCGTCCCGATTTCGTGAGACCAGGTGTGGCTCGAGTGAACGCTGGGGCGGACATTCACGATTACCTGCAGCGAAAGAAGGTACTCCTCGGCGGTTCCACTAGGGCAGTATTGCTCTCGTGGACCTCCCGATCGCGTGGCCGCTGCAACCGATGCTGGCCAAAGCCGCCAAGACCGTCCCCGCACAGCCGGAGGGCGGAGAGCCCGCATGGTCGTACGAGCCCAAGTGGGACGGCTTCCGTGCCATCGTCTTCCGCGACGGCGACGAGGTGATCCTCGGGTCGCGTGGCGGCAAGGACCTCGCCCGCTACTTCCCCGAGCTGGTCTCGGCCGTCCTGGCGGAACTGCCGGACAAGATCGTCGTCGACGGTGAGATCGTCGTGCCGCGGGAGCGGGACGGGCGTACAAGGCTGGACTGGGACGCGTTGTCCGAGCGCATCCACCCCGCCGATTCGCGAGTGCGCATGCTCGCGGAGAAGACACCGTCGATGTTCGTCGCGTTCGATCTTCTGGCGATCGGTTCGACCGACCTGACGGGTGAGCCGTTCTCCGTCCGTCGGGCAAAGCTGCTCGAGGTGATGGCAGGCGGTGATCGCTGCCAGGTCACCAGCACGACGGACGACGCGGCGACCGCGCAGGATTGGTTCGAGCGTTTCGAAGGCGCTGGGCTGGATGGAGTCGTTGCCAAGAAACTGGACGGGCTGTACCTGCCGAACAAGCGCGAGATGATCAAGATCAAACATGCCAGAACGGCCGACTGCGCGTTGATCGGATACCGAGTGCACAAATCCGGCAACGGAATCGGATCGTTGCTGCTCGGCCTGTACGACAACGGCGAGCTTCGGATGATCGGCGGCGCGTCGGCGTTCACCGACAAGCGGCGCGTCGAAATCCTCGAAGAACTGCAGCCGTTGCGCACCGGGGAAGAACCGAAATCGGCCGAAGCCAACCGGTGGACGTCGAACAAGGACCGCAGTTGGGTGCCGCTGCGCATCGAGCGGGTCATCGAGGTCGCCTACGACCAGATGGAAGGTGAGCGTCTGCGGCACGCCGCACGCTTCCTACGGTGGCGACCGGACCGGGATCCGAAGTCCTGCACCTACGAACAGCTGGAAGTGCCCGTCAGCTACGACGTGGCCGACGTGATCGCCGGGGGCAAATAAGATGGCAGCGAAGACACCGCCCGCGTTCGTGCAGGCAGGTGACCGCGAGGTACGAGTCTCGAGCCCCGACCGCGTGATCTACGAGGCAACGGACATCACGCCGGAGATGACGAAACTGCAGGTGTGCGAGTACTTCGCCGCCGTCGGTGAACCACTGTTGAGAGCGATCGGCACTCGACCGACCGCGATGGAACGGTGGCCCGACGGTTTCCGCGACGGGATGCGTCTCGCCCTCGGCCCGCAGGACAAGGAGGGCGACGGCTTCTATCAGAAGCGGCTGCCCAAGGGCGCTCCCGACTGGATCGAGACCGTGAAGATCGCCTTCCCCAGCCGCCGGACCGCGGAGGAACTGTGCCCCGGTGAACCGGCGTCCGCAGTGTGGGCCGCGCAGATGGGCACGTTGACGTTCCATCCCTGGCCGGTGCGACGCCCGGACGTCGACCATCCCGACGAGTTGCGGCTCGATCTCGACCCGCAGCCCGGGACGACGTTCGCCGACGCGCAGCGCGTGGCCGAGGTGACCCGTGAACTGCTGGAGGAGTTGGGGCTGAAGGGATACCCCAAGACCAGCGGCAACCGCGGCATCCACATCTACGTCAGGATCACGCCGTCGTACACGTTCGAGCAGGTGCGGCACGCCGCCATCGGGCTGGGACGTGAGCTGGAGCGCCGCGACGACGGGGTCACGACCAACTGGTGGAAGGAAGAGCGCGGGGAACGGATCTTCCTGGACTTCAACCAGAACAACCGGGATCGGACCATCGCGAGCGCGTGGAGCCTACGGGCGAAGACCGGTGCGCCCGTGAGCACGCCGATGACGTGGGCGCACCTGGCCGGGATCTCCGACCCTCGCGAGTACAACCTGGTGACGATCCCCGACTACCTGTCCGACGGCGATCCGTGGGCGGACATGGACGAGCAGGCCTACTCGCTGGACCCGCTGCTGGAACTCTGGGAGACCCTGCCGGGCGGCGAACTCAACTTCCCGCCCGACTACCCCAAGATGCCCGGCGAACCTCCTCGCGTTCAACCGTCGAAAAAAGTCGCCGAGCACTGGGACGACGACGGCAACCGTCTGTGAGTGGAGCCGCGTCACGTCGAGGAGGTGCGGAGCTGCGTCAGTTCCCGGATGAGCGAGGCGGCATCGTAGGGCCCGGTGTGCCGGATCAAGTCGGTGTCCCCGCGGCCGAGATAGAACGTCGGCGTGCCCTCGACGTCGCTCGACGCGGCGTCGAGCTCGTCGTCCTCCACCCGAACCACGTAATCGCCGGTACGTAGGTCCTCGGAGAACCGGTCCATGTCGAGACCGAGATCCTCGGCATAGTCGTCGATGTCGTCGGGGGTGAGTGCGTCGCTGTTCGCGAACAGGACGTCCGCCATCTCCCAGAACTTCCCCTGCGCCGACGCGGCTTCGCTGGCGTGGGCTGCGTAGCGCGCGTGCGGGTGGTAATCGTCGAGGGGCAAGTGCCGGAAGATGTATCGGACGTCGTCACCGAAGTGGGCTCGGACCTCCTTGATGCTTCCGGTTGCCTTGCTGCAGAACGGGCATTCGAAATCGCCGTACTCGACGATGGTCAAGGGTGCATCGACGGGACCACGGATGTGATCGCGCTTGGCGTTCACCGGTCGCAGGATCCGATGCGACACCTCCTGCTTGGGCGGATGGATGCGCGCGTCGATACGGAACAGCAGCCAGCCGAGCAGCGCCGCCACCACGGACGCGGCCAGCACGCCGACGCGTGCCTGGTCGGCGAGGAATTCGTCGTCGAGGGCGAGGTCGACGATGAACAGCGAGATCGTGAATCCGATTCCGGACAGTGCAGCACCGCCCGCGATGTGCGAGATCGTCAGACCGGGCGCCAGCGCCGACGGCTTCATCCTGGCGAAAACGGCTGCTGCACCCGTGATTCCGATGAGCTTGCCGACGACGAGTCCGACGACGATGCCCCACGTCAACGGCGACGTGGCGGCGGCACGCAGGGTCTCGCCGCTGAGGACGACGCCCGCATTGGCGAGCGCGAAGATCGGCACGATCAGGAACGCGGTGTAGGGCTGATACAACCGCATCAGACGCTCGTTGACGGACACGGCCTGGTCCAGGCCCAGCCTCGCGGCGCGGGCGTACTCGGGATTGGGTGACTGGCGGAACGCTCGGGTGAGGTCGGCTGCGCGTTCCACTTCGCTGCGCCTCGGCGGGTAGACCGGCAGGATGAGTGCGATCATGACGCCGGCGAGAGTGGCGTGCACGCCCGACTCGTGGAAGGCCACCCAGGTGGCCAGTGCGACGACCAGATAACCGATCCCGCGCCACACCTGCATGCGTCGGAGCAGCGCGATCGCGGCCAGGCCGACGAACGCCAGAATCAACGGAACGATCTCGACCTTGTCGGTGTAGAAGAACGCGATGATGGCGAGCGCACCGACGTCGTCGGCGACGGCGAGCGTCAGCAGGAAGATGCGTAGACGGGCGGCCTTCTTCGGTCCGATGACGGCCAGTGCGCCGAGAACGAACGCGGTGTCGGTGGAGATGACGACGCCCCAGGCGCCTGCGGCCTCACCGGATGGATTGAGGATCAGGAACAGAACAGCGGGGACGGCGAGACCGGCGAGCGCCGCGACGATCGGGATGCTCGCGCGTGAGCGATCGGTGAGCTCGCCCATCGCGAATTCGCGTTTGACCTCCAGGCCGACGACGAAGAAGAACAACGCCATCAAGCCGTCGTTGACCCAGTGCGCGAGGTCGAGCGAGATGCCGTGGCCACCCACGGTGATCGAGAGTTCGGTGTGCCAGAAGCTCTGATAGGTGTCGCCGAAGGGCGAGTTGGCCCACAGGAGTGCGAGTAGGGTCGCCCCGAGAAGGAAACCGGCGGCAAGGGTCTCGCTACCCCCTGCACCGCGAGTTGCGGCACCGTGTCCCGGGCCGAGGGAGTCGGTGATGCGCTGGGCCAACCGTCGCACGGGTGAGACGGTCGGTGTCATGTCGGCCATCAGGCGCGGGGTCCGGGGATTGCAAGCGTGCTCATCGGTTGAAGAAATCCCCTCGATCGGTGGTCCAGCTGGTGGACCTGACTCTCCGCAGCGTGTGTTCGGTCGCTGCGCACACCACGCAACGCGCCGACGGTAGGAAAGCTTCCACCGTTACGGCACCTCGTGACCGTATCGTGACTACTCTGTTATCTCCGACGTACCGAAACCGACGGGATACCGTCATATTCGCAGTCGAGCATTGGTGGGCCTGAAGTCGACCAAGGCACCTGAGCAATGAAAGTCGGGATCATGCGTGCTTTGATCTGCCGCAAATGCGGTCAGAAACTCTCGTTCGAGAACTCGCTGTGCCTCAGCTGCCACAGTGCGCTGGGATTCCACCTTCCCACCCGCGCCCTGCTGCCGCTCCCGGACACGGACGGTGACGGCGCCGCCGAGATCGACATCACCACACCCGGCAGCGATGTCGATGTCACCTGGAAGGTGTGCGCCAACCTGAGCACAGCCAGGTGCAACTGGCTCGTCGACACCTCGACCGGCGAGGAACTCTGCTTCTCGTGCCGACTCACCAGGACGCGCCCCGCGGACGACGACGTCGACGCGATGGTCGCCTACGCCGACGCGGAGACGAACAAGCGTCGGGTCATCCTCGAGCTCACCGAGCTGGGTCTCCCGATCGACGGGCGTGACAAGGACCCGGAGACCGGTCTCGCCTTCGACCTGCTGTCGAGCGCCAACACGCAGGTGATGACCGGCCACGCCAACGGACTGGTGACGCTCGACCTGGCCGAGGGCGACGACGTCCACCGCGAACAGCTCCGAGTGTCGATGTCCGAGCCGTACCGCACTCTCGTCGGACACTTCCGGCACGAGATCGGCCATTACTTCCAGATGGTCCTCGTCGGAACGGGCGAACACCGACCGCGGTTCGAGGAACTGTTCGGCGACCCGGACACCGACTATCAGGCCGCCCTGGACCGGCACTACAACGAGGGTGCGCCGGAGAACTGGGAGGACGATTACGTCTCGTCCTACGCGACGATGCACCCGGCGGAGGACTGGGCCGAGACGTTCGCCCACTACCTGCACATTCGTGACACGCTCGACACCGCGGCAGCCTTCGGTATGGCCCCGGCCGGATCGACGCTGGACAGCCCACTACCGGGCGACGTCGGTTTCGACCAGATCGTGGAGTGGTGGCTACCGCTGTCCTGGGCGCTCAACCAGATCAACCGCTCGATGGGCCACCAGGATCTGTACCCGTTCGTGTTGCCGCCCACAGTGCTGGACAAAATGCGATACGTGCACCAGCTCATCGCGCCCAGCGAACTCTGAGTCGTAAAATCTCGGCGGAGGTGGTTCTCATCAGTGAGCAGGTTCTCGGCGCGGACGTCACCACGACGACCGGAGCCGACTTCGATCTGAGTCAGCGCCTGGCGGCGGTGGCCAGGGAACTTCGCCGCGAGCACGGAGACCCCGACCGGACACTGGCGGCCATCACCGAATCGGCCGTCATGAACGTCCCGGCCGCCGAAGCAGCGAGCATCACGACGGTGCTCCGCGGCAAATTCGTCCACAGCGCCGCACTGACCGGTGACCTCGCCGGTCAGTGCGACGCAATTCAGCAGCAGATCGGTGAAGGGCCGTGCCTGGAGTCGGCCGTCGAGCAGCGGACCATCCGGATCGACGACATGGATTCCGACCGACGCTGGCCACGGTTCGCTGCCGCCGCGTCGGCGCTGGGAGTGCGCAGCATGATCTGCTTCCAGCTGTACGTCGAGGGCTACAACTTCGGTGCGCTCAACCTGCACTCCACCCGTCACGACGCGTTCGGGGAGGACGCCGAGTCGATCGGCTCGCTGTTCGCCGCGCACGCTGCCATCGCGTTCTCCAGCGCCAAGGAGGAACAGCAGATTCGTGCCGCGCTGACCTCACGCGACATCATCGGCCAGGCCAAGGGCATGCTGATGGAGCGCTACAAGTTGGGTGCTCAGGAGGCGTTCGCGCTGCTCTCCAGGCTCTCGCAGGAGACCAACACGCGTCTGGCCGAACTGGCGGGCAAGGTCGTCGCCGACGCCGAGAGCTACGCCGGAGTGGAGCCTGCAGGAACGACCAGGAAGAGGGCCGTGGAGCCTGCAGGAACGACCAGGAAGAGGGCCGTGGAGCCAGGAGCGAAAAAGAAGGCCGAAGGCTGATCGGTATCGGTCAGAGCCCGGTACGTTCCACCGGAAGCCGCAGCAGCAGACTTCGCGCGCAGTCGACCGTCAGCTGCGGGTCGTGGCTCAGGACGTAGGAGAACCGCCGGTTCATGTCCGGTCCGGTATCTCCCATGTCCTTGGCCGCCAGTACCGCCGAGAAGTGCGGCGACAGCACCACCACCACCCATTCGAGCCGTACCGGGTCGTCGGGGTCGAGGTCCGCTCCGCGCACGCGCGGCGCGGGCTCGGGATCGATGCCCGCGGCGAGTGCGCCGACGAGGGCTGCCCTCGTCGCCATGACCTCCCAGCGACGTGCGGTCAGCGGCGTGAAATGTTCCCGGCTCTCGAACGAGCCGAGGATGACGGCGGTCTGCAGGCTCTGGCCGGCAATGGACTCCAGCCCCTTGCTGACCTCCACCAGAAGACGCTTGGTCGACGGCTTGGAATCGCGTCCCGCCGCGGCCAGTTGGTACGGCGAGGAACGTGGAAGCGAGCCGCGCTCGGGTGACGTGCGGAAATCCAACGGTGACAGTCGCTTCGACGGTTCCACCGGAACGGGGTTCTGCTCGGTGAAGAACCGGCCCTGCCCGACGCGTGCGCCCAGCGCGATGGCGGTCCCAACGGCGTCCTCGGTGTCGATTCCTTCCGCCATGACGATCGCGCCCGTGCGTTCGGTGTACGCGGCGACGGCGTTGACGACGCGGGCTGTGAACCGGCTCGGACGTTGGGTGATCAAGCTGCGATCGAGTTTGACCACGTCGGGTTCGAGGAGCGGCAGCAGTGCCAGCGATTCCGGCTTCACACCGACATGGTCGACGGCGATTGCCCATCCGAGCTTGCGGACGTCCGCTACCGCGCGCAGCAACTGCGCGGGTCGACGAATGAGTGAGGTCTCGTCCAGCTGCAGGACGGCGGAACCTGCGTCGACGTCTCCGCGGTCGGGGAGGTACGGCAGTGTGTCCGGGTCGATGGCGATGAACAGCGGCAGTCCCTGAAGCGAATCGAGGCGTGCGGCACCCTCGACGGCGCCGGCCCAGCGAACGAGGTCGAGGTCGACGGTCATGTCCATCGCCCGCGCCGCGGACGCGAGGGCCGCAGGCTCGCGGAACGCCGAATCCTCGGGTCCCATGACGATGGCTTCGTAACCGATCACCTCACGGGTCATCAGGTCGACGATGGGGGCGAAGTCGGTGTGCAGACTGTCCGGTCCGAGCAGATCCTCGAGTGCGCCGCCGCGATAGGCGCGCGTCGCGGTCTCACCGCTGGTCATTCTGTCGCTCATCTCAGTCTCACTCATATCAAACCCTCACGTCGTGCGACCGATTCCGGTCTTCCGGTCGGCTCCGCCGACTCGCTCCGTGCGGACGACTCCGCAGCGAACACTTCGAGTATCACATCTTCGTCGACGTAACCGCCCATACGGACCAGTCCGTCGGTGGCCCCGATGGCGTCGTGCACCTGGTCACCGGTCTGTGGATAGTCTGCGACGAGGTGTCGCCAGTGCACCGCGAGGAGCGTGCCTCCCGGCTCGAGATGCGCCACTGCCTGGCCCAGGGCAGCGCGTAGGTCAGCAGGGCCGAGGTAGTACCCGACCTCGCTGAGCACGATCAGATCGAACGGGCCGATCTCGTCGAACTCGTCCCACGAGTCCGTGAGCGACCATTCGCGCAGCTGCACCCGGCCGCTGGACTCGCCGGTGCGCGCGTCGAGACGAGCCCTGGTGGTCTCCAGCGCCGAGGCGACGATGTCGGTGGAGGTCAGGTCGTCGCAGCGGCTGGACAGCTTCTCGGTCAGTATTCCGACGGAACAGCCCGGTTCGAGCGCGCGGCGATATCGCGGTTCGGTCAGCGCAGCCAACGTCAGAGCGTATTTTCGCTCCTCGTACCAGTTGTCGCCCAGCCGGAACGGATCGACGTTGCCGTCGTAGACGTCGTCGAAATAGTCCTTCTGCAGAGTGCCGTCCGTCATGCGAACACCACCTCCTCGGATCGAAGCAAACGCGCCAGAATGTGCGGCGGAAGTACCGCCCGGTCGGCGGGATCGTCCGACAGATCCTGGATCTGAGACGTGAACCGGTGTGCCGCGGCTTTTTTCGCCTGGGCAGTGCGATCGTCCAGAGTGATCCCCAGCGCGCGACCCCAGGGAACCTCGGGATGATCCGGCCACGCCCAGTGCCACATCCACACCGGGTACTCGAGCACCGCGATCCCGACGCGTCTCGACGCCGTCAGGCATGCCCGCGCCGTCGCTTCGTGATCGGGATGACGATCGCCGCGCCACGGCGTCAGGCACCAGGTGCCCTGTCCACCGGACAACAGCTCGGTGAGCGCCCGCGCGAGCTCGTCCTCGTGCGCGGCGACGTCGCCGTCGGGAAAGCCGAGCCGGATCGGGTCGACGTCGAGACCGAGTTCGGTCAGAGCGCGCCTCGCTTCACGCGGCCGCTCGTCGATCAGTTGCGCCTCGGACATCGTCGGAGACCCGGGATGCGACGCGCCGCCGTCGGTGACGGCCACGACGGACACCCGGATGCCCGACGCGGCGGCGAGCGACATCAGGCCACCGACACCGAGCACTTCGTCGTCGGGATGGGGCGCGACGACGATCATCTCGCGGCATCGACCGAGATCGAGCGGCGGAAACGACGGTGTCCACTGCTGCCACACCTCGAGCGGTGTGCCCGGGTCGACGGTGTCGAACGTTCTGGTTTCCTGCGTGTCGGTGTGTTCGGCGGCGGCTACCATGGCGACTCTTCCTTCGCGATCTCCTGGCCCAGCGCTGCGAGATCGCGCTCGGCATGGCTCTGGCGTAGAAAAACGGTCAGATCGGCGACGCGGCGTGCATGCTCACCGTTCGCGCACAGCGGGGCGGCGCCCAGCGCGCGGCCCACGCGGTCGATGGTGTCGGTAGCGGCGCTCTCGACGATCGCGCGGACGGTCCGTGCCCTGGTGCTGCCGCGGGCCTCGGAGTCGGTCGGATCGGCGTCGATCTCCGCAGCGGCGGTGGTCAACGCGGCCGACGCGGCACCGAGCGATGCCGCCACGGCGCCGAGATGAGCCATGGTGTGCGGATCGGAGCTCGACTGCGCTGCCGCGTGCAACGTGTCGGCGACAGCGCAGGCACTGCCGAACCACACCGCTGCCACGCCGAGCCCACCATGCCAGAAGCCCGGGCGTTCGACATACGACCCGACTTCGCCGACGGGAACTGCGTGTGCACCGTCGAAACGCACTGTCCCGGAATCGCTTCGAGACATCCCGACGGCGTGCCACGTGTTGGGAATCGGCGAGCACCAGTCCTGGGTCATGTCGACCGCGAACAACCGCGATCGATCTCCGACGCGGGCGGTGACGAGGGCATTCGTGACGATATGAGCGCCCGAGCACCACGGTTTGACGCCGGTGAGCTTCCACCCGTTCTTGCCCTGCGCCGCCTCGAGCACCGGCGACGGTGGTTCCGCCGCCCAGACACCCCAGATCTGCCCGCGGCTCGGAGCAGGGCCGCCCAGTTCGGCGAGAATGGCCACTGCGTCGGCGTGGCCCTCGGCCAGACGCCCGAGAACCGTGTCCTCGCGGCCGAGCCCGGCGAGCGTCAACCAGCGAGTGTCGGTGAAACCCGAACCGGGGAGCGGCATTCCAGGTGCCTCGTCGGCGACGAATCGCTTGAGACGCTCGACGAGCGAGCTACCGTCGACCGTCATCGGGCGATGGCCAATTCGAGATCCTGCAGGTGAGCGGCAAACCCGTCGGGTGCCCGGCCGGAGCGCCTCGACGACGTCAGCACGGGCGAATCGCACGAGTACAGAACCGGTACGCCCGCGCGTTCGACCCGAGCCATCAGGTCGACGTCCTCGCCGGTGGTCAGTGCGCCGAATCCGCCGACGGTCCAGTACAAATCCGCGCGCAGTCCGAGATTGGTGCCGTGCACGTGGCGATGACCGGACGTGTGGCGGTAGCCGGCGTCGTACACCAGAGTCAACGCGGGCGAATCCAGCTCGGTGACGACGGTCCCCGCCACGGCATGCGCACCCTGCGCTGCGTGAGCGAGGTGCGAGGAGATCCACTCCAGTCCGACGGTGCTGTCGGCATCGGTCGTCGCGAACCAGGTGTTGTCCTGTGCTCGGCCTGCTGGTCCGGTGGCCGACAGGAAACCGGCTGCGCGGGCTGCTCCGACGTTGCGTCGCGCGACGGTGAGGACGGTCGCGTCGACCTTGTCGGCCCACGTCGCGGCGATATCGGCGGACGTGTCGGTGCAGGAATCGAGAACCACGACGAGGTCGACGTCGATGTCGACCTGCTCACACGACCTGACCAGCGCAGACAGGCACGAGTCCAGAAGTGCTTCCTCGTTGTGAACCGGCACAACCACCACAGCGCGCTCGATCGGCGCTTGCTTGTCGAACACTTCGACCCCCATCCGCGGAAGCCGTTCCGTCCCCATACGAGAGAACAGGCCCCGGGCCGCGGTGACCAGGGGCAACGATTCGTACAGGCGTCGGAGGCGGCATTGTGTGAGCCGCCGGTGGCTCGACGGAGAACTGACGGGTCGGATAGACCCGCTAGATGGTCCCCCGTAGTGGCACAATCCAAACATACGATCTCCGATCACGCTCACAGAAAGGTGCTCCGGTGGCAGGGTTCGGCGGATACGGGCGATATCGATCGACAGCGCTGCTCACGGGCTGCGTACTCGCTGGAGCAGCGGTGGCTCTCGTGTCGCCGTCGCACGCGTCGGCCGCCGAGTTGTCGTGCACAGCGCGACCCGGCGTCGACACCGTCGTCGTGGACGGCACCGCTGCGTGCGGATCGACCGTCGACGAGTTCTCCCGCGCTCTCGCACACGCACTCGACGCAGTGTCCTTCGCCCGCGCCGACGCGGGCGGATCCGCGCTGTCCGTCGCCCGGTCCGGTGGGGTGGCCGCCGCGGAAACGACGGCGGGCACCGTCGGCGCCGTGTCGATCGGCGGGGACTCCGTGTCGATCGTCTCTCCCGATCCAGGCGCTCTCGCGTTTGCGTTGTCGCTGACGAGGGGACAGACGTTCGTCGGAACAGTTGCCGAAGGCGTCAGCTGCCAGGCGGGCGCCGGATTCGCCGTCAACCTCAGCACCGGCCAGATCTGTGTTTCCGACGGGTCCACCACCTGGACCTCGATGCCGTGAGGCGTCGACAACCGTTATGTACCGCGATGAACGAGGGAGAACCGACGTGACCACCGAGCCTTCGGGACGCTACGAATTCTCTGAACGCGACGGGGCCGATGCGTTGCTGAGGATCGGCAAGGACCTGTGGTGGGCGGTGCTGCTCAGGGGCATCGTCGCCGTGATCTTCGGCATCGTGGCCCTCGTGTGGCCCGGCGTCACCGTCTGGGCACTCGTCGTCGTCTTCGGTGCCTATGCGATCGTCGACGGCATCTCCGCGATCATCCGAGCCGTCCAGTCGCGCCGCGTCGAATCCGGATGGGTGTGGTGGCTGCTCGGCGGCGTCGTCTCGCTCGTCGCCGGAATCGTGGCGTTCGTCTGGCCGGGCATCACCGCACTCGCAGCTGTTTTCGTCATCGGTATCTGGGCGATCATGGGTGGAATTCTCGAAATAGCCGGATCCATCCGCCTGCGAAAGGTCGCAGGCACATCGCCGGGCGCATCTCACTGGGGAATGCTTCTGTTCGCCGGCATCGTCGAGCTCCTGTTCGGCCTCGTACTGGTGTTCTCCCCGGTCAGCGGCATTCTGAGCATCGTGTGGTTGATCGGCGTATTCGCGGTACTGTTCGGCGTCCTGTTCGTCGTATCTGCATTTCAAGTACGGTCGGCGGCGAAGAAAGCGGGACTCCTCGGTCAGCCTGCAGAATGACCGTGCAGTCACCGCGACGATTGGCACTCGGTGGTACGGGTGTGTGTTAATTGCGGCGAGGACGTCGCGCGCCGGCACAGCACGGGCGCCCAGCAGAAGCCTGCACAGCACAGAAGGATGGATCGGAATACTCATGGCATTTCGTCGAACTGTCACACGCATCTCTCTGACAGCGGTGATCGCGGCCGTCGGTGCGGCCACCCTGGTATCGCCCGCCACCGCAGCGCCGTTGTGGCCCGGCGGCCCCGAAATCCCCGGCGTCGGATCATCCGATCAGGTTCTTCCTGTTGTTCCTGAACCGCAGATCCAGCGCCTCGCGCCCGCCAACTTCTCCGATCCGTCGATCACGCCCAACGGCGAGGTCGTCGGAGTCGCGCAGCCCATCGCCATTCGGTTCAACGAGGCCATTGCGGACCGCGGCGCCGCCGAGGCCGCCATTCGGGTCACCACGAGCCCATCCGTCGACGGCCACTTCTACTGGATCAACGACACCCAGGTGCGGTGGTTGCCCAACGAGTTCTACCCGGCGCACACCCAGGTGACCGTCGAGGCCGGCGGTTCACGCGCGGACTTCTCCACCGGCGACTCGGTGATCACCACAGCCGACGACGCCACCAAGACCATCACCGTCACCCGCAACGGTGAGGTCGTCAGGACCATGCCCACCTCGTTCGGCAAGCCCGGTCACGAGACACCGAACGGCACCTACATCGTCGGCGAACGTGTCCGCGAGATGTACATGGACTCCTCGACCTACGGAGTGCCGGTGGATTCCCCCGAGGGATACCGCACCTACGTCGAGTACGCCACACGTATCTCGTACAGCGGCATCTTCGTCCACGCAGCGCCGTGGTCGGTGGATTCCCAGGGCTACGAGAACGTCAGCCACGGCTGCCTCAACGTGAGCACCGAGGACGGCAAGTGGTTCTTCGAGAACTCGCAGAAGGGTGACCCCGTCGTCGTCACCGGCACGGCAGGCGGCACCCTCAGCGGCTCCGACGGCCTGGGGGACTGGAACCGTTAGCCCCCCACAGTGGGTTGTTTTCTTTTCGACGACCGACTGAGTTAGGGATTCGTTCACCAACCGTTCTCGGTAGGTGAGCACAGTCCCCGCAGTGAGTACTACAACGGAACGAGTGCTGCCCACAGCACGCCGGAAATCGTTCTTCGGCAGACCGTGGAGTGATTACGCACTCTTCCTGATTCTTCTGGGGCCCAACCTGGCCCTGCTGGTGGTGTTCACCTACCGGCCGCTCGTCGAGAATTTCCAGTTCAGCTTCTACGACTGGAATCTGTCCTCGCCTACGTCGACGTTCATCGGATTCGCGAACTATCGAGAATGGTTCTCGCGGGACGACACGTGGACCATCGTGTCCAACACCGTCATCTTCACGATTGCGGCCGTCGTCGGATCACTGGTACTCGGCCTGGTGCTGGCCATACTTCTGGACCGAAAGCTACGGGGCCGCAATTTCGTTCGGTCCGCCGTGTTCGCGCCGTTCGTGATCTCCGGCGCGGCGATCGGTATCGCCTTCCAGTTCGTGTTCGATCCCAACTTCGGTCTGGTACAGGATCTGCTGCAGCGCATCGGATTCTCGTCCCCGGACTTCTATCAGGACCCCACGTGGGCGCTGTTCATGATCACGGTGACCTACCTGTGGAAGAACCTCGGCTACACCTTCGTCATCTACCTCGCCGCGCTGCAGGGCACACGCAAGGAGTTGATGGAGGCCGCCGAGATCGACCGCGCGTCGAAGTGGACGACGTTCCGCAAAGTTCTGCTGCCGCAACTGCGTCCGACGACGTTCTTCCTGTCCATCACCGTGCTCCTGAACTCGCTGCAGGTCTTCGACATCATCAACGTCATGACCCGAGGTGGACCGCTCGGCAACGGCACCACGACGATGGTCTTCCAGGTGTACGAGGAGACTTTCCGCAACTTCCGAGCGGGTTACGGTGCGACGGTCGCGACGATCATGTTCGTGATCCTCCTGATCGTCACGCTCGTGCAGGTTCGCATCATGGATCGAGACGATCAGCGATGACCGTGACATCGAAACCCGACACCTCCCAGGCGCCTCGTAGCGCACCGAAGGATCCACAGCGTCAGCGCAGCCTGTCGACGGTGTTCGGTTACATTGCAATGGTTCTCGTGCTGTTGATGATCGGGCTGCCACTGTTCTGGATCCTCGTCACCTCGTTCAAGGAACGCGGCGACATCTACGTCCAACCCGTCACCTGGTGGCCGGGTTCCTTCCGGCCGGAGAACTACACCGAGGCGACGACGGAGGTTCCGTTCTTCACGTACCTGCGCAATTCGGTGATCATCACCAGTGTCGTGGCATCGATCAAGTTCGTTCTCGGTGTTCTCAGTGCATACGGCTTGGTGTTCCTGCGCTTCCCCGGCAAGAACATCGTGTTCCTGGTGATCATCGCCGCCCTCATGGTGCCCAATCAGATCACCGTCATCTCCAACTACTCGCTGATCTCCGATTTGGGATGGCGAAACACGTTCCAGGGCATCATTATTCCCCTTGCCGGCGTCGCCTTCGGGACCTTCCTGATGCGCAATCACTTTCTGTCGCTGCCCGCCGAGATCATCGAAGCGGCACGAATGGACGGAGCAGGCCCTTTCCGGCTGCTGTTCCGGGTGGTGCTCCCACTGTCCGGACCGACCATGGTGGCGTTCGCGATCATCACGATCGTGAACGAGTGGAACGAGTACCTCTGGCCGTTCCTGATGTCCGACGATTCTTCCGTCGCACCGCTACCGGTGGGCCTGACGCTGCTGCAGAACAGTGAGGGATACACCAACTGGGGCGCAGTGATGGCGGCGACCATCCTGACCATCCTTCCGATTCTCGTCGTTTTCCTTGCCCTGCAACGCCACATGATCAAAGGCCTCACCTCCGGTGCGGTCAAAGGTTGATTCGCTCTACCTCTTCAGGAGAAAGAAACACATGGCCAACATCAATCGCCGCGGATTCCTCACGCTCACCGGTGCAGCGGCTGCTGCCGCCGCCCTGGCTGCGTGCAGCAGCCCGGGAACCAGCTCGTCCGGATCCGAAGGTTCGGGCGACGCGAACACCATCAACTTCTGGTCCAGCCACCCCGGCAAGTCGCAGGAGTTCGAGCGCGAGCTCATCTCCCGCTTCCAGGCCGAGAACCCCGGTCTGACGGTCAATCTCATCGATGGTGGCAAGAACTACGAGGAAGTGGCGCAGAAGTTCAACGCCTCGCTGTCCGGCAACGACGTCCCCGACGTGGTGGTCCTCTCCGACGTGTGGTGGTTCAACTTCGCGCTCACCGGCGCCATCGAGCCGCTCGATCAGCACTTCTCCGCCGCGGGTGTGGATTCCAGCGACTACGTCGATTCCCTTCTTGCGGACTACAACTGGAACGGCAACCACTGGGCGCTGCCGTACGCACGCTCGACCCCGCTGTTCTACTACAACAAGGATGTCTGGGCGCAGGCGGGACTTCCGGATCGCGGACCGGCCAGCTGGCAGGAATTCGACGAGTGGGGCCCGCGCATCCAAGCCGTCGTCGGGGGTGGCAAGCTGGCCCACGGCTGGGGCAATGCGGTGGACTACCTGGGGTGGACATTCGAGGGCCCCATCTGGACGTTCGGCGGTGCGTACTCCGACGGCTTCACCCTGAAGTTCGACGACCCCAACACCATCGCCGCCGGCCAGTTCCTCAAGGACATGATCCACACCAAGAAGTACGCGGCCGTCTCCAACGACATCGCCAACGACTTCGGCGCGGGAATCATCGCGTCGACGATCGCGTCCACCGGCGACCTGTCCGGCATCACCCAGAACGCGGCGTTCGACTTCGGCACGGCATTCCTGCCTGCAGCCGACGGACAACCGGGCTGCCCGACGGGTGGAGCCGGCCTCGCCATCCCGTCGAAGATCTCGGAGGAGCGCAAGGTCAATGCGCTGAAGTTCATCGACTTCTTCACCAATGCAGCGAGTACGTCGTACTTCTCGCAGAACACCGGGTACATGCCGGTCCGTAAGTCCGCGCAGGAGGATCCGAGCGAGATCGAGTTCCTCGCCGCCAACCCGAACGCCAAGACGGCCGTCGACCAGCTCGCTCGGACGCGGTCGCAGGACTACGCACGTGTCTTCGTTCCCGGTGGTGACAAGATCATCGGTACGGGCCTCGAGCAGATCGCACTGCAGAATGCCGATGTCGCAACGACGTTCGCCGGTGTTCAGGATCAGCTGCAGCAGATCATCGACCGCCAGATCACCCCGAACCTCCCGTCGTAATGGCAGGGGTTCACTACGCGGGCGTATCGCACCGCTACCCGGGGGCGGACACGCTGGCCGTCGACTCGCTCGAACTCGATATCGCCGACGGTGAATTCATCGTTCTCGTCGGCCCGTCGGGGTGCGGCAAGTCGACGAGCCTGCGGATGCTGGCCGGTCTGGAATCGGTCGAGAGCGGCCACATCGACATCGGCGGCGTCGACGTCACGTCGCTCGCTCCTCGTGAGCGGGACGTGGCGATGGTGTTCCAGAACTACGCGCTGTACCCCAACATGACCGTCGGGGACAACATGGGTTTCGCGCTCCGCAACGCGGGAATGAGCAAGGCGGACACAGCTGCTCGTGTGCTCGACGCGGCGAAGATGCTGGAACTCGAGCCCCTGCTGAACCGTAAACCCGGCAAGCTGTCGGGTGGTCAGCGTCAGCGGGTGGCGATGGGCCGTGCGATCGTCCGGCAGCCCAAGGTGTTCTGCATGGACGAGCCGCTGTCCAACCTCGACGCCAAACTGCGCGTCAGTACCCGGGCTCAGATCGCCGGATTGCAGAAGCGGCTCGGCACCACGACGGTGTACGTGACGCACGATCAGGTCGAGGCCATGACGATGGGTGACCGAGTCGCGGTGCTGCAGGCAGGCAAGTTGCAGCAGATCGCGTCGCCGCGGGAGCTGTACGACAACCCCGTCAACACGTTCGTCGCGTCGTTCATCGGCTCGCCCGGGATGAACCTGATCGACGCCCCGGTCGTCGACGGCGCCGCCGTGGTCGGCGACGTGCGCATCCCTGTTCCCACGCAGGATCCCCGCGTAACGGTCGGAATCCGGCCGGAGTCGTGGGATCTCGTCGGGAAGGGGGTTGGGGCTGTTGCGGTGGCGGTCGAACTGATCGAGGAGCTGGGCGCCGAGTCGTTCCTGTACGGCGCTCCACCACTCGGTTCGGACTGGAGCACGCAGTCCGGCCGGGTGTCGGTACGCGTCGACCGCCGGTTGTCCGTCGGGTTGGCCGAGACCGTTCGGCTCGTCCCGAAGCTCGACGAGGTGTTCTTCTTCTCCGCTACGACGGGTGATCGGCTGTAGCGGGCTGCCCCAGATCCACCGGCAGCGACGCCCAGCCGTGCAGGACTCGGGTGTCGCGGCGAATTCCCTCACCTGCCAGCCGCAGGTGAGGGAATTTGTCGAAGAGGGTCTTCAGGCCGACTTCGGTTTCCGCCTTCGCCAAGGACGCGCCGAGGCAGTAGTGCCTGCCGCCGGAGAACGACAGATGCTTACCTGCGTTGGCTCGGGTGACGTCGAAGCGGTACGGGTCGTCGAAGACATCGGGGTCGCGGTTGGCGCCGGCCAGGACCAGAATCACCAGCGACCCTTCGGAGATGGGGACGCCTTCGATCGTCACGTCGTGCCGTGCCATGCGGGCGGTGAGCTGCACCGGGGATTCCAGCCGGAGCATCTCGTCGACGGCCGTCGGCCAGTGCGACGGGTCGTTGCGCAGAATCTCGAGTTGGTCCGGGTTGTCGAGCAGGAGCCGGATCCCGCTGCCGAGTAGGTTCACGGTCGTTTCGAAGCCCGCTGCGAGTACGAGGCCTGCCGTTGCCCGCAGTTCTTCGTCGTCGAGTCCGACGCCGTCCTCCTCGGCCCTGATCAGCTGGCTCATCAGGTCGTCGCCGGGGTTGCGGCGCAGTTCCGCGAGGTGCCCGGCAAGCCAGGCGTCGAACTGCGCCAGGCCGTCCTCGACGCGGTTGAACTGCTCCCAGGACAGCCCGATGTCCAGGCTCGGGGCGGCCATCTCCCCGAATTCGAGCACCCGTTGCCGGTCCTCGTCGGGGACTCCGAGGATGGTGCTGATGACGGCGACGGGCAGCTGCGCGCAGTACTCGTGCACGATGTCCACCTGTGGACCTGCCGCGGCGAGCTCGGTGAGCAGACTGTCGGCCTTCTCCTGCACCATCTCTCGCATACGGGCGACCGCACGAGGGGTGAACACCGAGGTCACGAGCTTTCGGTACCGGGTGTGCTCGGGCGGTTCGACCGACAACAGGGAGGGCGGTTTCAGCGGATGAAGAGCCTTGGACCTGGTTCGCTTCTCTATCCACCGAAGCGGACTCGGCAGGCTGGCGCCGATCTCGGTGACTCGGAGATCGTCCGAGCGCAGCAGGTCGTGGACCACGCGGTGGGTGACCGTGATGTTGGAGATTCGCGTCTTGACGAGGGGACCGGTGGCGCGAATCTTCTCGAACACCTGCCGCGGATTCGCGCGGGTCTCCGGATCGACAACCAGCTTGGCCTGCAGGTCACCGGCCTTGGCGGCCTTCTTGGCCCCGTACCGCACGAGACCGTGTGCTGCGATCCACCTGATTCTGTTCTTCACGTCGTCCCCCTCCTTTGTGAGTGGAAATGTAGGCCAGGGGGCAGGAGCGGAGCCTGCGGAGCGACCCGAAGGCACTACATTTCCACTCACGTGGTTACCAGATCCTGACCCGCTCCTGTGGATCCAAGTACAACGCATCGCCCGGCTTCACATCGAACGCTTCGTGAAAACTGTCCAGATTGCGCACTACGCCGTTGCAGCGGAACTCGGGCGGCGAGTGCGGATCGACCGCAAGCCTGCGAATCGCCTCCTCGTCGCGTGCCTTCGTTCGCCATACCTGCGACCAGCCGAAGAACACTCGCTGCAGACCGGTCAGCCCGTCGAGCACCGGAGCGTCCTTGCCGTCCAGCGCGATCTTGTACGCGGCGACAGCGATGGACAGGCCACCGAGGTCGCCGATGTTCTCACCGATCGTGAACTCGCCGTTGACCTTGTGGCCGGGGAGCGCTTTCGGTTCGAACTGGTTGTACTGGTCGATCAGTGCGGTGGTGCGCTTGCCGAATTCGGTTCTGTCCGAATCGGTCCACCAGTCCACGAGGTTGCCGTCGCCGTCGTACTTGGCGCCCTGGTCGTCGAAACCGTGGCCGATCTCGTGGCCGATGACGGCTCCGATTCCACCGTAGTTCGCGGCGTCGTCGGCACCGGAGTCGAAGAACGGGGGCTGGAGAATCGCTGCGGGAAAGACGATTTCGTTGAGGCCGGGGTTGTAGTACGCGTTCACGGTCTGCGGCGTCATGAACCACTCGTCGCGATCCACCTCGCCGCCGAGCTTGTCCAGATCACGTTGGTATTCGGCGACGTATCCGCGTCGGTAGTTGCCCACCAGGTCGCTCGCGTCGATCTCCACGGCGGAGTAGTCGCGCCAGCGATCCGGGTACCCGATCTTCGGGGTGAACTTCTCGAGCTTGTCCAGTGCCTTCTGCCTGGTCTCCGGGCTCATCCACTCGAGATCGGTGATGTTGCGACGGTAGGCCTCACGCAGATTCGCGACGAGAACCTCCATGCGCGCCTTGGCATCCGCGGGGAAGTGACGCTCGACGTAGAGCTTGCCGACGGACTCGCCGAGCAGGTCCTGCACCAGCGAGACACCGCGCTTCCAGCGCTCCCGGTTCTCCTCGGTGCCGCTCAGCTTCTTTCCGTAGAACGCGAAGTTCTCGTCGACCAGCGCGGCAGTCAGGTACGGCGCACGGCCGTGCACGATGCGCCAGGCGAGCCACGCTTTCCAGTCCTCGATGTCCTCGGACACCCACAGTCCGGTGAACGTGGACAGGAACGGAGGCTGCCGCACGACGATCTCGGCGAACTGCTCCGTGGTACCGCCGAGTCCGGAAATCCATGCGGTCCAGTTGAATCCGGGTTCGTTCTTCACGAGAGTGTCGAAGTCGACCAGGTTGTAGCTCTTCTCCGCGTCACGACGCGCGACGACGTCCCAGTGGCCCGCGGCGAGCTTCTTCTCGAGGTCGACGACCTTCCGGGCGTCGTAGGAGAGCCCGGCGATCGAGAACATCTTCTCGATGTGCGCGACGTAGGCGTCGCGGATGTCGGCGTACCCCTCCTCGCGGTAGTACGACTCGTCGGGCAGACCGATGCCGGACTGCGAGAAATGCACGAGGTATCGGGAGGAATCCTTGGCGTCGGTGTCGACGTAGTGGCCAATGGCGCCGCCGATCCCGGTGCGCTGCAACGAACCGAGTACCTCGGCGAGGGTGACCAGGTCACCCGCATCGGCGACGGCAGCGAGCTCGTCGGCGATGGGCGTCAGGCCGGCTTCCTCGACGGCGTCGGCATCGAGGAAACTCGAGTAGAGGTCACCGATCTTCTGTGCGTCGGTTCCGACCGGGGGGTGCGACGCCGCGCTCTCCTGGATGATCGTGCGTACGTCCTCTTCCGCCTTGTCGTACAGCGTCCGAAACGCGCCGTCGACGGCCCGGTCCGCAGGAATGGCGTACTCGTCCAGCCATTTGCCGTTGACGTGAACGAACAGATCGTCCTGCGCGCGAGTGCCCGCGTCCGTGTAGCTGAGGTCGATACCAGAGTTCGCCTGTCCAGAATCCACAACTGTCATGCATTCCATCTTTACACTCATCGCCAGAAAGTGGCCTTCGAGTCGTGACTGCAGAGGCAGGAGCTCGTCCATGGTGGTGCACGTCAGGGAACTGCGGAAGACCTTCGGCGCGTCGCTCGCCCTGGCGGGCCTGGATCTGAGTGTCGAGCAGGGCGAAGTGCACGGCTTTCTCGGACCGAACGGTGCGGGAAAATCGACCACCATCCGCGTGTTGCTGGGGCTCGTTCGTGCCACCTCCGGGGAGGTGTCGGTGTTCGGGAAGGACCCCTGGGCCGACTCGGTGGAGTTGCATCGCCGCCTGGCGTACGTTCCGGGGGACGTCACGCTGTGGCCGTCGTTGACCGGTGGTGAGGTGATCGACGTCCTCGCGCGGATGCGCGGTGGCCTCGATCCACGGCGACGTGCGGACCTGCTGGAGCGGTTCTCGCTCGATCCGACGAAGAAGACCCGCACGTACTCCAAGGGAAACCGCCAGAAGGTCGCGCTCGTCTCGGCGTTCTCGTCGAACGCAGAACTGCTTCTGCTCGACGAGCCCACATCCGGTCTGGACCCGCTCATGGAGCAGGTCTTCGCCGAATGCGTCGCCGACGCGTCGGCCCGCGGCGCGACGGTGCTGCTGTCCTCGCACATCCTGTCGGAGGTCGAGAAGCTGTGCGAGCGAGTGACGATCATCCGTGCGGGCAGAACGGTCGACACGGGATCACTGAAGGACATGAGGCATCTGACGCACACGACGGTCACCGTCGTCGTCGAGACCCTGCCCGATGCTGGTCTGCCCAATGCCGGTGTGCCCGGGGTGATCGAGGTCGACAGGCACCGCCTGACCTGCCGGGTGACGTCCGCTGAACTGCCGGAGTTGATGACGAGGCTGGCTGCGCTGGGGATCACCAGCATCGTCAGCTCGCCGCCCACGCTGGAGGACCTGTTCCTGAAGTATTACGCGGCGCAGTCGTGAACGGGACGGCGGCGCTGCTCCGGTTGTTCGCCCGACGCGACCGGGTGATCCTGCCGCTGTGGGTGCTGGCCATCGGCTTGGTGCCGTTGCTCTACGCCGTCAGTTTCGAAGGCCTCTACCCGACGGCGGCAGATCGGCAGGCGTTCTACGAGGCAACCGCACACACACCCGCCGAGCTGGCGTTGGTCGGACCGATCTTCGGCGACGATCTGGGCGCGCTGGTGACCTGGCGCTCCGGAATTCTGTTGACGCTCGTCCCTCTCGCAGCGCTGCTGACGGTCGTCCGGCACACCCGGGCGGAAGAAGACACAGGCCGCACCGAGCTGGTGGGTTCGACGGCGATCGGCCGACGCGCCGGGCTGTGCGCGGCGATGGCCTTGGCGACGACGGGTGTGGTGCTGACGGCGGCGATCGCCGCGACAGCGCTCACGGCCTCGGGATTCCCGGTGGGCGGCGGCGTCGCGTTCGGGCTGTCGATCGCCGCGGTGGGCGTCGTGTTCGTCGGGGTCGCTGCCGTTGCCGCGCAGGTCGGGTCCAACGCGCGTGCGGCGCGCGGTTATGCGATCTCGGTGCTGGCGGCGGCGTTCGTGCTGCGGGCCGTCGGTGATGCGGGAGCATCAGGAACTTCAGGGTCTTCCGGGACGCTGTCGTGGCTGTCGCCGATCGGGTGGTCGTCACAGCTACGACCGTTCGCCGACGAACGGTGGTGGGTACTGGTGCTTCCAGCTGCAGCGGCGACGGTCGCAGCCGGGCTCGCGTTCGCGCTCGCACGCCGGCGTGACCTGGGCGCCGGTCTGGTGGCGGTGCGCGACGGCAAGCCGACAACGTCGATGCAGGGTGTGTTCGGCTTGGCGTGGCGCGCGCAACGCGGCACCCTGATGGCGTGGACCGTCGGACTCGCGGTGATCGCGGCCGTGCTGGGCAGTGCCGCGGACAGCGTGCAGGGCCAGCTGGGTGAAAGCGCGGCAATCGGCGACGCGCTGAGCAAGTTCGGTGGGTCCTCTCTGGTCGACTCGTTCCTGGCGACGGCCCTGAGCATCCTCGGAATCGGTGCGGCGGCCATGTCCATCTCGTCGGTGTTGCGCGTGCACGGCGACGAGGAGTCGTCGATCGCGGAGGTGGTACTGGCCGGGAGTGTCGGGCGCACTCGGTGGCTGGTGAGCACACTCGTGTTCGCGCTCGGTGGCCCGGCCGTCGCGATGACGGTCGTCGGCTTCGCGGCAGGGGTTCCGTACGGGATGTCGGTGGGCGACGTCCGGTCGGTGCTGCCGGGAGTGCTCGCCGGGGCGGTGAGCCAACTGCCCGCAGTGTGGGTCCTGACGGCGTCGGGCATCGTTCTGTTCGGGTTCGTCCCTCGGTTCTCGGCGGCCGTCTGGGGTCTGTTGGCTGTGTTCGTGATGCTGGGGCAGGTGGGAACGGTGGTCGGTCTTCCCCAGCTGGTGCTCGATCTGTCTCCGTTCACGCACCTGCCGCATCTTCCCGGCGGTGCCGTCGAGGTGGTGCCACTGGTGTGGCTCGTTGCCGTGTCGGCAGTCGGCCTCGTGGCCGGGGTCGTCGCCTTCGAGCACCGCGATCTTCGTGGTTGAGCCCGAGCGGTTACCATCTCTCGCAACCGGACCGCGGAGTTGGTTCCATATTCGGGCGCAAAGGAGACGTGCTGGTGACGTTTCTGCGCAGATGGTGGCGTCAGTCCTACAGCTACGACTGGATGGTCCATTACTTCGACGGGCACGGTGCACTCACTGCGTACCGGGTGGGCGTCGGTTTGAGCTGTTTGTGTTTCGGCCTCGCCGCCATCACGACGTACCTCACTGCGGTTCCTCCCACCTCGACGGTGGCCGATGCCGTGATCATCGGTGGAACCGTCTCGTCGTTCGCCTTGGGGCTGCTCTGGATTCGCGGGCCGTGGCCGCACGAGCACCGCTCGCTGATGTTCGTGATCTACGCCGACGTCGGGACCACTCTCGCGTTGCTGTCCTACGGCTCGATCCAGATGTCGTTTCCCGGATGCGCGCTGTTGGCCGCCACCGGTGTCTACGTGCAGATCTTTCACAGTCCGCGGGTGCTGTTGATGCATCTCGGATGGTCGGCGTGCACCGTCGCGCTGATGTTCGTGCTGATCATGACGACCCCGCACTTGGACCACGGTCTGGCGGTATCGCAGCTGGTGGTGTTGCTGCCGGTGATGTTCGCGGCGCCGGTGTTTCTGCAATCGGTGTTGCTCAGTCTTCGGATCGACGCCGACGGCGCCAGAACCGACCCGTTGACCGGGCTGCAGAACCGGCGCGGGCTCGACGAGAAGGTCGCTCAGTTCCTCGGTGCTGCACCCGACGTGTCCGTGATGGTCATCGACGTCGACCGGTTCAAGTCGATCAACGACCGGTTCGGCCACCAGGCGGGCGACGTGGCGTTGCAGCTCATCGCCCGGCGGCTCCGCGTCGACGATCTGCTCGTTGCGCGTACCGGCGGTGAGGAGTTCGCCGTGGTCGCCAAGGTGGGTCTGGAACAGGCCAGATCGATCGCCGAGTGGTTGCGCAGTCGACTGCACTCACCGCAGGACGCATGCCCTCTGACGGTCAGTGTCGGGCTCGCACATGTCAGGCCCACCGAATCCGACCCGGTTCGGACCGTCACCGGGTTGATGCGTCGGGCCGACGTCGCGATGTACGAGGCGAAGCATCGGGGCGGCAATCAGGTCGTGGACATCGGTTCCCTCCGCACGTGAGCACCCGGCAGGGGAACCGACGTGCGGAGGGACTCGCTAGCGGTATCGGTCCTCGATGTTCTGCTGGAATCTGTCGCTGCACTGGTCCTTGGCGGACTGGCTGCTGCCTGCGTCGTTCATGCAGTCGACGAACTCCTGCCCGCCGACGTTGCTGAACCAGCTGACACCGAAGGCGATCAGCGCAACGGACAGCGCTGCGGCGACGAAACCCAGAATGATCGCGACCAACGACACGGTTCCGTTGGTCGCGGCGCCCTTCTTCACTCGCGATCTCGCCACGAACCCCAACGCCACCGCAAGCAGGCCGAGAATGATCCCGCCGACGACCGACCAGAACGTCAGTACGCCGATGATCGCCGCGACGAGCGCCATCGTGCCCAGAGTGTTCTTCGGCGTCGACGGCGGGTACTGCCCGGGCTGCTGGTAGCCACCCGACTGGTAGCCCCCGGGCTGATACTCACCCGTCGGGTAGTTGCCGGGTGGCGGGGGATATCCGCTCGCCGGTGGTGGGTAGTTGCCGGGCGGTGGCGGGTAGTCACCGGGCGGTCGCGGGTAGTCACCGGGCGGTCGCGGGTAGTCACCGGGCGGTCGCGGGTAGTCACCCGATGGCTGATTGCCGGGTTGCTGGTCTCCAGGTGGCGGATAGGTCATGTGGTGTCCCCCCGTTGTGGTTGCGTGAATGGTGTCGAAGGCAGCGTGTCAGAAGCCGAGGCGGGAGTGCATTTCCCAGACCAGGATTTCCGCGTGTTCGTACGACTGGATGCGCTGCCCACCGGAATCGCTCATCCGTATGGCGTCCCCTTCGTACAGTTCCCCGACTCCCTCGACCTGCACGGTGCCCTGTGCGACGAAGACGTGGAGGAACGGGGCTTCGGGGAGCGTGATGGGCCGTTCGGGTTGTAGGCGAGCGACGTGCAGTGCTGCCGCCTTCTGATTGATTCTGATCGCGGCGTGGCCGTCGTGCTTCTTCATTCCGGATGCGACGGGTACCAATCCGCCGCGTAACAATTCGTCGTGCACCTCGAGTTGCTCGTAACCGGGATCGAGACCGGGCGTGTCCGGAACAACCCACATCTGGACGAATCTGACCGGCTCCTGGTGGGTGTCACCGCTGATGCGCCAGGAATCGTTCTTCTCGGAATGCATTATGCCGCGGCCTGCGCTCATCCGTTGCGCCAGACCGGGATAGATGACGCCGGAGTGTCCGATCGAATCCTGGTGAACCAGTGACCCTTTTGTCACCCAGGTCACGATCTCCATGTCCTTGTGTGGGTGGCTGTCGAATCCTTGCCCGGGAGAGACGATGTCGTCGTTGTTGACGAGCAGCAGGCCGTGGTGGGTGTTGTCCGGGTCGTAGTGCTGGCCGAAGGAGAAGGAATGTTTCGAGTCCAGCCATGCCACACGGGTTTTCAGGCGATCACCGGCGCGATGGATGTCGATGTGCGGGATCGAGGGTTGGTGCGGACTACGTCGTGGAGCGGACATGAGACCACTCTACGGAGCGCGCTCGAACCTCGGAACTGTCCTCGCATAACTTTCGCGCGACGAAAGGGGCCATGTGTGAGCGAATGCGACGCTGGGTAAGGGTCGATAGGGTTCGGGTGCATCGAACTGCGGTGCACATCGAACTGCGGTGCACATCGGACTGCGGGGCACATCGAACTTCGGGCATACCGAGCGAAGGCGGCACACTTTTCATGATCGAGTCGACGGGCGTGACCACGGTGGATCTCGAGACGGCACTGCTCACCTGGATTCCGCAGCAGCGTTGGTTCGCCGCGAAGGGCACACCGGTCGTTTCCCTCGACATCGTCGAACGCGTGCGCATCGGCGCCCGTTCCGACGTGACGGCCGAGCATCTGCTGGTGGACATCGGGCTCGACGCTCCGCTCGCGCAGAGTCCACAGGTGCAGCGGTATCAGGTTCCGTTGGGGTTTCGCAGCAGCGCCCCCGACGAGGTGGCTGCCTGGCAACTTCCGCTTCCGGATTACGACGTCGTCGTGTACGACGGTTTGCGGGATCCGGCGATCATCCCGCTGTACGGTGACGCGCTTGCGGACTCGGCGTCGATCGGGCGCATCGAATTCGAGACGCTCGCCGACGATTCGGTGGATTCCGGGTTGGCCGGTCGAGTACTGGGTGCAGAACAGTCCAATACGTCGGTTGTGCTCGGCGAAGTGCTGCTGCTCAAGCTTTTTCGTCGTATTTCACCGGGTGTGAACCCCGATATCGAGCTGCATCGAGCGCTGGCGGAAGCCGGCTGCGGCAACGTCGCGCCGCTGCGTGGGTGGATTCAGACGGAAGAGTTCGGCGATCTGTCGATGCTGGGGATGGCGCAGGATTTCGTCGTCGACTCGGCCGAGGGGTGGACGACTGCCCTTGCGTCCGTCGCGGATCTGATCGCCGGGGGCGAGTCCGACGGATTCGCGGTGGAGTCGTTCGAACTGGGCAAGGCCGTTGCGCACGTCCACGCGGATCTGGCGACGGAGTTGGGAACGTCGAGGCGTCCGGCAGCCGAGGTGGTACAGGAGATCACCGAGCGGGTCGAGGCGGCGGCGCTGGTGGTGCCGGAGTTGGCCGAGTGCCTGCCTGCAGCCCGTGAACTGATCGCTCGCGCTCGCTCGGGTGAGACGACGGTGCAACGCATCCACGGCGACCTTCATCTCGGTCAGGTACTGCGGACACCGCTGACGTGGCTGCTGATCGATTTCGAGGGGGAACCGTCCAAGTCGCTGGAGGAACGTCGACGGCCGGACAGTCCGTTGCGGGACGTCGCGGGCATGCTGCGGTCCTTCGACTACGCCGCACACCATCTGCTCGTGGATGGTGCCGGGCCGGACGGAGCCGGGCTGGACGAGGCAGTTGCGTCGAGGTGGGTGGAGCAGAACTCCGCTGCGTTCTGCGAGGGGTATGCCTCGGTGACCGGGGAGGATCCGCGCGCCACCGAGGCACTGCTGGGTGCGTACGAGTTGGACAAAGCCGCCTACGAAGCGGTGTACGAAGCGCGTAACCGGCCTACCTGGCTGGAGATCCCGATGCGGGCGGTACGACGACTGGCGCCGCCCGCCCGCAATTGACGATCCTTTACTCGGTCGGTGCGCCCAGTCGCCCGGCCTGGTAGTCCTCGAACGCCTGCACGACCTCGGACTTGGTGTTCATGACGAACGGTCCGGCCATCGCGACGGGCTCACGGATCGGCTTGCCGCCGAGCACGAAGATCTCCATCGACTCTCCACGCGGATCGGCGGCGAGGTCGATGACGTCGCCCCTGCCGAACAGCGCGGTCTGGCCCATGCGGATCGGCCTGCCTGCCGATGCACTCCCGACGGATCCGTCCCCGCCGACGGTGCCCGAACCGGCCAGCACGTAAGCCAGTGCGTTGAACTCCGGGTTCCACGGGAGGGACAGTGCTGCGCCCGGTGCGACCGTGATGTGCGTGAGCGCGATCGGGGTGTACGTCGATCCCGGACCCGGGTGTCCTGCCACGTCACCGGCGATCACGCGGATCAGCGCTCCGCCGTCACTGCTGGACAACAGTGCGACCTTGTTGCCCGTGATGTCCTGGTACCGCGGAGTCGCCAGTTTGTTCGCTCGCGGAAGGTTCACCCACAACTGCACCCCGTGGAACAGTCCACCGGACATCACCAGGTGCTCCGGCGGCGCTTCGATGTGCAGGATGCCCGCACCGGCCGTCATCCACTGGGTGTCGCCGCCGCCGATGGTTCCGCCACCGCCGTGGGAATCCTTGTGTTCCATGATCCCGTCGATCATGTACGTCACCGTCTCGAAACCACGGTGCGGGTGCCACGGAGTTCCCTTCGGCTCACCGGGCGCGTAATTCACCTCGCCCATCTGGTCCATGTGAATGAACGGATCGAGCGAAGAAAGGTCGATACCCGCGAACGCCCGACGAACCGGGAACCCTTCACCCTCGAACCCTGTGGGCGCCGTGGTGACGGTCTTGACCGGCCGGGCCACCGCCGTGGCGTCGGGAAGGGGGATGCGGGGGAGGGCAAGGATGTTGTCGACCGTGACAGCGGGCATGGTGGGCTCCTCGACGATGCAGTCGGCTGGTTTTCCGCCGGCTGAATTTAGTTGCTTAGTCAACTACTGCTGCCGAGTGTAACGGCCACGAAGACGATCTATTCCCCCGCTACCCTGTACTGCATGTCGGCACTTCGAGACGCTGCGTTCGCAGCCACCATCGCCTCGGTTCCGGATCTCGAAGACCTCGTCGGCGAGCCGTCGGAACTCGTACGAACCAAGGTCGGGCACGTGGTCACCCCCGGGGTCCGGGCGTTCCTGGACGACGCCCGCTTCCTGCTCTTCGCGACGTCGGATGCCGACGGCAACTGCGACGTCAGTCCGCGGGGAGATGCGCGCGGCGCTCTGCTGCATCTCGACGACCGGACGTTCGTGATCGGAGATCGTCCGGGCAACCGGCGAGTGGACAACTTCCGCAACGTCCTCGCCAACCCGCACGTCGGAATGCTGTTCGTGGTGCCTGGTGCATCGCACACACTCCGGGTCAACGGCCGCGCCAAGCTGACGGTGGCGCCCGAGATCCTCGACCTGCTCGAGGGCGAGGAGGCACGGCCCAAGCTCGGTGTGGTCGTCGAGGTAGAAGAGATATTCGCGCACTGCCCCAAGGCTTTCCAGCGTTCAGGGCTGTGGGATAGCGCGCAGTGGGTCGACCCGTCGTCCCTTCCCAGCTCCCGCGACATTACTGCGGAACTCAAAGCGGCAACACGCGTTTCGGTGTGACCGCTCAGGCATGCGTGACGAGAAGGGGGAGTCGGTGTGGAGTAGGCGAGCGTTTCTGACGACTCTGCTCATCGCTCCGACGCTCACCGTTGCGGTGTCACCGTCCGCCTCGGCCCAGGATGCGACGGGTCTCGGTGACAGCATGGATCTGGGTGACGTCTTCATCGCGGCGGGCAAGCCGACGGAGCATCTGCTGATCGTTCTGGACGTACGCGCCGACGGCACCGTCGGTCTTGTCCTTCCTCGCGCCGAGGTGGGGCAGGGTCTGACGACGTCGCTGGCGATGCTCGTCGCCGACGAGCTCGACGTACCCGTTTCGGCCGTGCGCGCGTCCCTTGCCGATGCCCGGCCCGAACTGCTGTTCGGCCAGATGACCGGCAGTTCCAACTCGATCCGATCGATGTACTGGCCGGTGCGTCACGCGGCAGCGGGTGTGCGAGCACGTCTGATCGCGGCGGCCGCGGCGGCGTGGACGGTGCTTCCCGACGCGATTTCGCTACGCGAGGGTGTTCTCACCGCTCGGGACGGTCGGTCGATGGGGATCGGATCCGTTGCCGTGGCCGCCGCCGACCCGTTGCTGCGTGTCGTCTCCGGTCCGCCCAAGCCGCAGAAGAGTCTCGCCGGCACAGGCAGGCTCGACGCACGCGCCATGGTGACGGGGGCGCACGAGTACGCTCTCGATCTCGACGTGCCGGGCGCACTTCCCGTTGTCGTCAAGCGTCCCCCGACGATCGGCGCCCGCGTGGACGGCGTCGACGAAGCGAGCCTGCGAGGCCTTCCCGGTGTGGTCGACGTCGCCGTGATCCCGACGGGTGTCGCGATCATGGCCGAGACCTTCGGCCAGGCCATCGACGCCGCCGCGGCGGCGCAGGTCACGTGGACGGCAGGCACCGTCGACGACGAGAACGACGAGTCCATCCGAGCTCGGCTGCACGGCGCCGTCGAACCGTTCGACACGGCAGGTGATCTCGAGGCCCGTTTCGATTTCGCGTTCGTGTCCCATGCACCGATGGAAACCAATTCTGCTGTAGCAGATGTGCGTTCGGATTCGGCCGAGGTCTGGGCCTCGATGCAGACGCCGATCATCGCGAAGCAGACCATCGCCCGCGCGCTCGGCCTGCCCGTGCCGAGTGTGACCGTGCACGTGGTTTCCGGGGGTGGATCGTTCGGTCGCAGACTGTTCTTCGACGCGCCGTTGGAGGCCGCTCGAATCTCGAAGGCCATGGGCAGGCCGGTTCGGTTGATGTGGACGAGGGTCGACGACATGCGTCACGGCAGGGCCCGTGCCGCGTCCCACCACAGGTTCGCCGTCCGCACCGACGGTCGGACGGTATCGTCGTTCGATCATCGAACCGCTTCTGTTGCAACGGACTTCTCGCACGGGTTCGGTGAGGCGTTGACCGCCGGAAGCGGTGGATCGGGACGGTCGGTGTACGCGCGGACCGTGGTCACCCCCTACCGATTCGGCGGGGTGCAGGAGTCACTGCGTGAAGTGGACCTGCCGATGAACACCGGCAGTTGGCGATCGGTGTTCTCCGCCACCAGTCGAGGCGCCGCGGAAATCGTCGTCGACCGGGTCGCGGCGCGACTGGGCATCGACCCGGTCGAGTTCCGTCGCGCACACCTCGAGGATCCACGCCACAGAGCGGTGCTCGACGCCGCCGCGTCCTCCAGCGGGTGGGGTGACCCACTACCCGCAGGAGTGGCTCGGGGAATCGGGTTCCATGCCGAGTACCGGTCGTGCGCGGCGGTCGTGGTGGAGATCGATGCGGTGGATCCGGAGCGGCCACGCGTCCGGCGTGCGGTGATCGCTGTGGACGTGGGTACGGTGATCAATCCGCTCGGATTGGAGGCGCAGATGCTCGGTGGCCTCACCGACGCCATCTCGACGACACTGTCCGCGGGCCTGCACATCGAGGCCGGGCTTCCGTTGGAGGGCAGCTTCTCGCAGTTCCACTACGCCAGGCAGCGGGATTCGCCGCTGGACGTTCAGGTGGTCGTCGTCGACGGTGGCGGCGAGCCTGGAGGTGCAGGCGAGCTGGGGGTGCCTCCCGCCGTCGGGGCCGTCGCGAACGCCTACGAGAAGGCCACCGGACGTGACATCACGTCGTTTCCCCTGCGGTTCGCCGTCGACTTCGAACCGTTCCCCCGATGACTACCGCTGCCACGGAAGGTGCACCTGTATGACGGACTCTCGCTCATGACCGACTTCGTGGTGAACGGTCGACCGGTGTCCGTCGATGCCCCGGGCGATCTTGCGTTGCTGTGGGCGCTGCGGGACAAGCTGGGCATCAGGGGACCGAAGTACGGGTGCGGTATCGGGGTGTGCCACGCGTGCACGAGCCACCTCGACGGCGAGGAGATCCTGCCGTGTGTCACGCCGCTGGCCGAGGCCGAGGGCCGCGAGGTCACCACCATCGAAGGTCTGGCCGACGGCGACCGCCTGCATCCGGTTCAGCAGGCCTGGCTGGACGAGGACGTAGCCCAGTGCGGTTACTGCCAGCCGGGGCAGATCATGGCCGCGGTCGCTTTGCTTCGTCGTACTCCCGAGCCGACCGACGAGGACATCGACCGCATCGAGAACGTGTGCCGCTGCGGCACGTACTTCCGGATTCGACGCGCCATCGCGCGAGCCGCCGAACTGGGTGGAGAAGGGTGAGAGGGCGGCAGGGCGTCGGCCACGGATGTCCGATTCGGGGTGGATTCGACCCGCACTTCGGCTGCCCAGTACGGTAAGGGGCGACACGGGAGGTAGGCAGTTATGGAAAGTATCGGCGCGTTCATCGGAATCGTCGTGGTCGTTCTGACGATCGTCTTGGTTGTTTTCGGGTGCGCGATGCTGTTCCTGGCGTCCGTGAAGCCTGATCTGTTCAACTTCGATCTCACGCGTGGCAAGCGCGCCAAGGCGGAGAAGAACAACCGTTCCAAGTAATTCGGGCCCTTCTACGGTGACATAGGCCATAGTGCGGGACCGAATGTCGTAGGTCTGCGGTTGTATGGATTCATGAGCAGCAGGGTCGACACGCATACCGGAGTCGATACCTGCGGGCCGCGGCTCAAGGCCAGGTTTCTCGGTGAATCGGCCACCGCGCAATTCGTCAGATTCGTTGTCGTCGGCGCGTCCAGCAATGCCCTGTACGCCGCGCTGTTCGTGGCTCTCGCGACGTTCGGGTCGTTCGTCGCCAACATCGTCGGTATCGCCGCCAGCACCGTGTTGGCCAACGAACTGCATCGTCGCCACACCTTCCACGCCGCGGAGCGTGTCGGCTGGTTCCAGACTCAGTGGGAAGCAGGCGGCCTCGCGCTCGTTGGGTTGGCACTCGGTACTGCCGCACTCGCCGCGGTGCACGTGCTGTTCCCCGGCTCGTCCGCTCTGGTCCAGATAGTCGCGGTCATCGCCGTGAGCGCAGCCACCGGCGCTCTCCGCTTTCTCGCCCTCCGCGGGTGGGTTTTCTAGCTCTCACCACGTAGTTCACCTGCCCGGCTATAGGCTGGCTGGCCATGAGCAGGTGGTTCACCGAGACGATCGTCGACAACGGTCGATTACCGCTGTTCTTCCTGCTCGTGTCGTTTCTGCTGGCCTTCCTGTTCATCCGCTTCAGCGTTCGCATGATTCGGGCCGAGGTCTCCTGGTGGCCGGGCAACGTCACCCCCGGTGGGATGCACATCCACCACGTGATGTTCGGGCTGATCATGGTGCTGATCTCGGGTTTCTCGCTGGTCGCGATCGCGAACTACCACACCCCGGTCGCCAACTGCATCCTCGCGAGCGTCTTCGGCGTCGGTAGCGCATTGATGCTCGACGAGTTCGCACTGATCCTGCATCTGCGTGACGTGTACTGGGCGGAGGAAGGTCGAGCGTCGATCGACGCGGTCTTCGTTGCGGTCGCCATCACCGGGCTGTACCTGCTGGGGGTGCATCCGATCGGTTTCGCCGGCGACTTCGACGCCTATCAGCAGGATCGTTCGTTGGTCACGCTCGCTCTCGTGCTCGGCGGGCTCGCGTTCCAGTTGGCGCTCGCCGCGGTCACGTTGCTCAAGGGCAAACTGTGGACGGGACTCGTCGGGTTGTTCTTCGTGCCGTTGTTGATCGTCGGCGCGTCGAGGCTCGGGCGGCCGGGTTCTCCCTGGGCGCGGTGGAGGTACGCGGACAAGCCGAGCAAACAAGCCAAAGCGTGGTCGCGTGAGAAGCGATTCCGTGAGCCGATGATCCACGCGAAGATCGTTGTGCAGGAGGCACTGTCCGGCCGCTTCGGAGTCCCGGTGAACATCGCCCCGGTGCAGGAACTGCCTGTCGCGGCGACGCCCCAGGCGCCGAAACCCCCGTTGCCGAACCGAGTGTTGGCGACGATCCGGTGGCGCAGCACGCGCCGACGTCTGCGCAGGCCTCCGGTGTGGCGCCTTCCGACCCTGCTGGTGCTGTTCTTTCTGATCCTCGCACTCGTTCTCGTCGTCGTCGACGCTGAACTCGCGGGCAGCGACGGAAACGTCACGGTCGATTCGAGTCTCGACATCGGTGCGACGGCAACACTTCTGGCCGTCATTGCGGGAGGAATGATCACCCTCACCGGTCTGGTGTTCACGGCCATAACCCTGGCCATGCAGTTCGGCGCGTCACAGATCTCGGTGCGTGTGGTTCCGATGCTTCAACAGGAAGCCATCATGCGATGGTCCATCGGAATGTTCCTGTCCACCTTCGTGTTCGCCATCGTCATCGCCTCGGACATCGCGCTGTCCGGTCAGTCGTCGTCGCCGGTACTGTCGACGTCGATCGCGATTCTGCTGTCGTTCGTCAGTGCGTTCCTGTTCATCGGGCTGGTGGCCCGGGTCGGGATGATCCTGAACTCGTCCCGGTTACTGCGCTGGCTCGCTGCCCAGGGCAGAACCTCGATCGTTCGAATGTATCCGGCAGTCAGGGAATCAGCCCCGACGACATCGGCGGACAGTGCAGTGGTGCCGGAGCCGGACGATGGAGCGTCCTCGCCCGAGGAGACGTCGACGGTGAGGTTGACGCAACTCTCACCGGACGGACGAGTGCTGCTGGCGGTGAACCTGGCCGGCATCCAACGCATGGCATCGTCCTGGGGAGTGACCGTGCAGCTGATGCCGACCATCGGCGAATTCGTCGCCCAGGACGCCGTCCTGTTCCGCGTCGAAGGACCGCAACTGCGGGTTCGTCCGCACAAGCTCATGGCGGCCCTCGTCTTCGGAGACACGCACAGCCCGACGGTCAGCCCTGCTGCCGCCCTGCAGGCCATCGTCGACATCGCGTTGAAAGCCTTGTCCCCGGCCATCAACGACCCAGGACGTGCGGTACAGGCAATGGATCACCTGGAGGACCTGCTGATGACACTCGCACCGCGAGTGCACGCAGAAGCCGAGGACTCTGCGCTCACCCGCGTCCGAGGAACGCGTCGGACATGGGGTGATTACGTCGCAGTCGCTACCGACGAGATCCGACACTTCAGCCGCGGTTCGACCCAGGTGCAGCGTCGACTCCGGTCGTTGTTCGAAACCCTGACGGCCGCATGCCCGCCGGATCAACACCCACCGCTGCTCGCGCGGCTGAGCGCGCTCGACGCTCAGGTGGCGCGCGAGTGGTCGGGCAGTCTCGACGTCGGCCTCGCCAGCGTGGCCGATCCCCAGGGCTTGGGTTCGGAGATGGGGGCGATGGGCCGAATCCTCCCGCTGAGGCTGGGAGTGGAGCCTGCGGAATGACCCGGGGTTGGCTGGGAGTGGAGCCTGCGGAATGACCCGGGGGGCTGGGAGTGGAGCCTGCGGAATGACCCGGCGGGCACCTGCCACCCTTTTTGCGAACTCCGCATACTCGTTCAAAGGTGAACAGGCGTGGCAGGTCGATAAAAAGGGTGCCAAGTCGCGCAGACGGGGTGGCGGTGACGGGTGGCGCCGGCACGACGGTGTGAGCCTGCCCAAAGTCCCCACGGGCAGGCTTGCTACATCTAACAGAATTTCCGGCAGCTGGCGTTTCGACCGGTCGAGCACACCTACGCTCTCGTAGGTATTCGATTCGAGGAGGCATGTCCATGGTCAGGGAACTGACACAGCTGGAGCTGCTGCAGGAGCTGGTTCCGGTTGCGGAAGACAACGTGAACCGGCATCTGTCGATGGCGAAGGAGTGGCATCCCCACGATTACGTGCCGTGGGACGAGGGCCGCAATTTCGCGGAGTTGGGCGGCGTCGACTACGACCCGGAGCAGAGCAGGCTGTCGGACGTGGCCCAGGCCGCGATGGTCACCAACTTGCTCACCGAGGACAATCTGCCGTCGTATCACCGCGAGATCGCCGAGAACTTCTCGCAGGACGGCGCCTGGGGTACCTGGGTCGGCCGGTGGACCGCCGAGGAGAACCGTCACGGCATCGTCATGCGTGATTACCTGGTCGTCAGCCGAGGCGTGGATCCCGTCGCGCTCGAAGAGGCTCGCATGATCCACATGACCAACGGGTTCGCCTCTCCCGCCGGTTCGCACACGGGGCTGCTGCATTCGGTGTCCTACGTGACGTTCCAGGAGCTGGCGACGCGCGTGTCGCATCGCAACACCGGCAAGGTCTGCGAGGACCCCATTGCCGACCGCATGCTGCAGCGCATCGCGGCGGACGAGAACCTGCACATGATCTTCTACCGGAACATCTGCGGCGCCGCGATGGACATCGCGCCGGATCAGACGTTGAACGCGGTGTCGGACATCGTGACGAACTTCCAGATGCCCGGCGCTGGGATGCCGAACTTCCGCCGCAACGGTGTGTTGATGGCCAAGCACGGCATCTACGACCTGCGCCAGCACCTCGAAGAGGTCGTGTGGCCGGTACTGCGCAAGTGGCGAGTGTTCGAGCGCGAGGACTTCACCGGCGAGGGCGAGAACAAGCGTGAGCAACTCGCTGTGTTCCTCGACGACCTCGAGAAGCAGGCGACGAAGTTCGAGGAGATGCGCGACCGTTCGCTGGCTCGTGATGCGGCCAAGGCGGAGAAGGCACAGAAGGCGTCCTGATCCCCGCTCGCTTGCACCCTGGGGCCGTACCGAACACGGGAGTTCGCACTGAACACGACAGCCGAGAAACTGTCCAGCCTCGCCGAGAAACTCGACCGGGCGCACAGTCCAGGTAGCGAGAGGGCGATCGCCAAGAGAGCCGCTGCCGGTTTACCCGGTCCGCGAGATCGCATCGACGCGCTCCTCGACCCGGGCAGTTTCATCGAGTACGGCGCGTTGATGCGGGCTCCGGGCAGCCCGAAGAATCCGTACGGCGACGGCGTCGTCACCGGCCGCGGAACTGTCGGGGGCAGGCCTGTTGTCGTGTATTCGCACGACAACACCGTGTTCGGTGGCTCGCTCGGAGAGATGTTCGGCCGCAAGGTCGTTGCGATGATGGAGTTGGCCGCGAAGACGGCGTGTCCGATCATCGGTATCAACGATTCCGGTGGCGCCCGGGTGCAGGACGCCGTCACGTCGTTGGCTTTCTACTCCGAGATCGGGCGCCGCCAGCGGTTGCTGTCCGGATTGGCTCCGCAGATCTCCATCATGCTCGGCAAGTGTGCTGGTGGTGCCGCGTATTCGCCGGCGTGCACCGACTTCGTCGTCGCAGTCCAGGACCAGTCGTACATGTTCGTCACCGGACCGGACGTTCTGAAAGCGGTCACCGGGGAGGATATCTCGGCGGAAGACCTCGGTGGCGCGAGGAAGCAGGCCAGCTACGGCACGGTGCATCACGTCGCCGATTCCGAGGCCGACGCGTTCGTGTGGGTGAAGACGCTCCTGGGCTACCTGCCGAGCAACTGCCACGAGGGCGCACCCGTCGTGAACCCCGGTCTGGAACCGACTGTGACGGAATCGGATCTGAGCCTCGATTCCTTTCTGCCGGACTCGGACAACACCGCTTACGACATGCACGACGTCATGATGAAGGTCTTCGACGACGGCGAGTTTCTCGAGGTCGGTGCGCCGTACGCACCCAACGTCATCACTGCGTTCACCCGAGTGGACGGCAGAACCGTCGGCGTCGTCGCGAACCAACCGACGTATCTCAGTGGAGCACTGGACATCGCCAGTTCGGAGAAGGCAGCGCGCTTCATCTACATCTGCGACGCCTACGCCATCCCGATCGTGTTCCTCGTCGACATCCCCGGCTATCTGCCCGGCTTGGAACAGGAGCGAGCCGGCGTCATCTATCGGGGCGCCAAACTGCTTGCCGCAGTGATCGAATCGACCGTACCGAAAGTGACCGTCGTCATCCGAAAAGCCTACGGAGGCGGGTACGCAGTCATGGGTTCGAAGAACCTCGGTGCCGATCTGAACTTCGCCTGGCCGACGGCACGGATCGCGGTCATGGGTGCCGAGGGTGCCGTCGGGTTGCTGAAGCGCCGGGAGATCGAGGCAGCGGGCGAGGACGGCCCGCGGGTGCGTCAGGACTTCATCGATTTCTACAACGAGTACGTCGCGACGCCGTACACCGCTGCCGAGCGTGGGTACATCGATGCCGTCATCGAACCGTCGCAGACCCGGCTCGAAATCAGGTGCGCGCTGAAACTGCTCGCGGACAAGACTCCCGAGCCACTCCCGCCTCGGCGTCGATCGCTGCTGCGGCCGGTGTGAGCACGAACATGAGTGGAGGGACCCGCATCGGAGCGTCGGCGATCGTCGTTCTGGCGTTCGTGTTCGGCGCGGGCACTGCCGGGATCTCGGGAGCGGCCCCTTCTCCGGACGTCACGACGGAGACCGTCGGTGTCGGACCCGAGGCGTCGACGCGGAACGAAGCGTTGCTGTACGCCCAGCTGCATCCCGACGCCGCACCGGCGGGGTCCAACGACTTCGGCTGCGTTCCGTCCGAGGAACATCCGGAACCCGTTGTGCTGGTTCACGGCACGTACAGCACTGCGTACGGAACCTTCGCGTCGTTGTCACCGGCACTGAAGGCGCAGGGCTACTGCGTGTTCGCTCTGAACTACGGGGAGGAGGCGACGAGCGCGGCCGGACTTCTGCAGCGACGTGGAGTCGCTTCTGTGGCCCGGTCCGCACACGAGCTGAGCGTCTTCGTCGACGGTGTCCTGGAACGGACCGGGGCAGAGAAAGTCGACATCGTCGGTCATTCGCAGGGTGCACTGGTGGCTCGACAGTATCTCCGGTTCGGCGACGGAGCGCCGAAAGTAGGTTCGGTGGTGAGTCTTTCGGGTTCCAATCACGGAACCACCCTCGGTAGCCGAACGGACCTGGCGCCCGACCCGAACCTCGGCTCCGTCCTCGGCCAGGCTGCAGTGGATCAGACGCGAGGATCACCGTTCCTCGAGGCGCTCGACGCAGGTGGTGACACCGAACCGGGCGTCGACTACACGGTCGTCGCCTCTACCGGCGACACAACCGTCACCCCGTGGGAGTCGACGTTTCTCACTGCAGGACCAGGGGCGAGTGTTCGGAACATCACGTTGCCTCAGCCCGTGGGCCACTCTTCCGTGCCGTACGCACCGGAGGTGCTGGAGATCGTCTCGGATGCGCTTCAGGGCTGAGTCGTCGTGCGATACCGATGCACTGGGCGGCCTGCGCGCCCGTACTCCAGGCGAACGGTCAGGACACCAACGGACGAATAGTGTTCGAGGTAGCGCCGAGCACTGACCCTCGACAGACCCGCGAGCTCGGCGCACTCGGTCGCCGATACTTCACGGCCGTTTCGAACGGCCTCGAGCACGAGCTGTCCAGTTTCCTGACTCAGACCCTTCGGTAACACGACGGGCTCGGCCGGTCGTGCTACGCCGAACAAGGAGTCGATGGTCGACTGGTCCATCGTGGTCGGATCTGCCAGCGCGCGGGCCCTGCGCAGATAGTTGTCCAGTTTCTCCACGAGCTGCGGATACTCGAACGGTTTGACGAGGTAGTCGGACGCACCGCCGTGCAAAGCTTTGCCGACGGCATCGAGTTCCAGCGCCGCCGTGACGACTATGACGGCGACGTCGTAGCCTTCACCCCGAAGCTGCTGCAGCGCAGTGAGTCCCGACATGTCCGGGAGGTAGACGTCGAGCAGTACGAGATCTGGTTCGAGCTCGCGAACTGCTGCCACGGCATCGGCGGCGGTATGGACGATTCGAACGGTCCTGAAGCCAGGAGTGGCGTCGACGAAGCGACGGTGTATTTCGGCGACCATGAAGTCGTCGTCGACGACGAGCACCTTGCGCGGCGGGGACTGGTCAACCATCGGTGTCGATCCTATCGACTTCGGTTGGAATGAACACCGTCAACCGCGCCCCGCCGGTGGTCGGTGAGTCGTCGACCACCGCCGTGCCTCCGTGTTGGGTACTGACGATTCGTACCAGCGCGAGGCCGATACCGCGACCGCCAGGAGCGTCGGGTTTGGATGTCACGCCGCGTGCAAAGATCTCGTCGCGCATGCTCACGGGAACGCCTGGGCCGGAATCGGACACCTCGATTTCGATGCCGTCGGAATCGTCGATGAGTACCGTGACCCTGGCGCCGGGGACCGAGGTCGACGCTTCGACGGCGTTGTCGACGAGGTTGCCCAGGACGGTGATGATGTCGGTCGCGAGGATCGGGTCCAGAGCCGAAAGGTGAGAATCGGGTTCTAGTTCGAGAACGATCCCCGTCTCGGCGGCGAGGGAAGTCTTGGCAATGAGAAGCGCTGCGACCGCGGGGTCGGACACGGCGTGCGTGACGGCATCGCTGATCTCGGCGCGCCGGCGAGTGAGGGCGCCGACGAAATCCGTTACCGCGGAATGGTCACCCAGTTGATTGAGTCCGGAAATGGTGTGCAGCTGGTTGGCGAACTCGTGGGTCTGCGCGCGCAGCGTGTCGGTGACGGATTTGTGCGAGGAGAGTTGGCTCTGCAACCTGGCCAACTCGGTACTGTCGCGCATCGTGGTGACCGTCCCGATGCGGTGTCCCCGGCTCGATGCTTTACGGCGACTCAGAACCAGAACCTTCGACGCAGTGGCGAGTACGACGTCGCCGCTGTCCTGTTCGTCCATGAGGTATTCACGCACCGCCGGTTCGATTATCACGTCGTCGACGGTGCGCCCCACTGCGGCGGTTCCGCTCGAGCCGAGGAGTTCGGCTGCACTGTCGTTGAAGACCGTGATGACCCCGTCCGGGTTCACCGCGACCACACCTTCGCGAATGTTGTGCAGCAGCGCTTCTCGGTGATCGGCCAGGCTTGCGATCTCGGCGATCTCCAGTCCCCGTGTGTGCATCTTGATCCGCCTCGCCAACAGCAACGAGCCGGCCAGGCCGAGGCCGGCACCGATTCCGAGATACAGGAGCAGCGGCGCCCCGGCCTCGCCGATGAGATGCCACGTCGACGGGTACGACGAGCTGACCGCCACAACGGCACGGACGTCACCGTTCGGAGAAAGAACGGGTACGTGGCCTGCGATCGCGCGTCGGCCGTCGATGTCGACGTCACCACTCCACGCCCGACCGCTGGCGGCGTCGCCGTCCAGTTCGTCGCGCTGCCCGACGCGATCCGGCGTCGACGACGCAATGATTCGGCCACTGGGTAGGACGATGTCCGCCAGAGTGGCACCCGAGAGATCCACGGCCCTGTCGACTTCCGGGGCCAGCACGCGGTCGGCCTCGAGTGAGTCCAGCTGCTCACGCACGACGGGTGTGGAGGCGAGATTTTCTGCTACCGCAACCATGCGTCCGCCCTGGCTGTCGCGGAACTCCGTTCCCGATTGGTGGACCGAGACCCCGGCGACGGCGACGAGCACGACCGCGACGACGACCAACTGCAACAGCAGGACCTGCTGCGCCAGGCTCCTGGCACCGGGTCGTCGTCGAGTCATGCTCTTCATGATGGCGGTCGGCTCAGACGGATGCGAGTACGAACACGACGCAGGACAGCGCGAATCCGACCAGTGAGATGAGCGTCTTGATGACACTCCACGTCTTGAAGGTCGTCGGAACGTCCATTCCGAGCAACTTGCCGATGAGCCAGAAGCTCGCATCGTTCACGTGCGGGAAGATCGACGAACCTGCAGCCAGGGCCAGGATCATCGCGACGGTCTGGACCGGGTTCAATCCTGCGGCCATGATCGATGCGCCGAGCAGTCCTGCGGACGTGGTGATCGCAACCGTTGCGGTTCCGAGTGCGATCCGCAGAATCGCGGCGACGATGAACGTGGAAAGAATCAACGGGAGACCCAGGTCGCGCAGGGTCTCGGCCAGGGCGTCGCCGATGCCGCTTGCCAATAGCACTGCGCCGAACATGCCGCCTGCACCGGTGATGAGGACGACGGGTGCGATCGGTTTGAGGGCGTTGTCGAGCAGATCTTCGACGAATGTCGCGGTGCGTCCGCGTCGTAGCGCGAGCACGTAGATGGACACGAGAACGGTGATGAGTAGTGCGACCGGCGTCGATCCGATGACCTGAGGGATGGTGACCCACGGCGAGTTCTCGTCCAGACTGCCCGTCCGCGCGGCGGTGGTGACGGCGGTGTTGGCGAAGATCAGCAGCAGCGGGAGCATCAGGAGGGCGACGATGGTGCTCGGCTTCGGCGGATTCTCCACTGTCTCCACCTGTGGTCCGCCGCTCAGTAGATCGGGGACCGGCAGGTTGATTCGCTTGCCGATGAACGTTCCGTACAGGTGCCCTGCAATGAACCAGGTGGGGACCGCGACGACTATGCCGATGAGAATGGTCAGGCCGACGTCGCCGCCGAGAAGAATGGTCGACGCCACCGCGCCCGGGTGCGGCGGGAGGAAGACATGCATGGTCGAGAGTGCTGCCGCGGCGGGCAGTGCATAGAGCAGCACGCTACCGCCGAGCTTGCGGGCGACGCTGAAGATGATGGGCAGCATTACCATGAACGCTGCGTCGAAAAAGATCGGAAAGCCGAACAACAGTGATGCGACGCCGAGCGCGAGCGGTGCACGTTTGTCGCCGAATCGTCGAATCAAGGCGTCGGACAATGATTGTGCGCCGCCGCTGATCTCCGCGAGACGACCGAACATCGCGCCGAGTCCGACGAGCAGTGCGACTTCGCCGAGCGTCGTGCCGAACCCGTCGATCAGCACGTCCTGTATCTCCGAGATCGGAATCCGAGCCGCGAAAGCTGTTGCGATGGAAACGATCACGAGAGCAAGAAGAGGATGCAGCTTGACCTTGATGATCAACAGCAGCAGAACCACGATGGCGACGACGGCTATGGACAGCAGTGCCGTTGTGGAAAGGGTTTGGACCCAGTCGTCCACGAGAAGTCCTTCCGTATTTTTCGGGCGCAGCGGAGTGTCCGCATGGCAGTGTTCATCGGCCGGCGTCGGGCCGGGGAGGGGCAGGGTTTCCTCGTTACCGAGGCACACCCAGTTCGCCGAGGGTGCTCTTCATCCGAACATCCTCGGCTGCAAGAAATTCGGAGAATCGGTCACCGGCGAGGAACGAGTCGATCCAGCCGTGCTCGACGGTTGCGCGGTGCCAATCGTCGGTATCGCGCATGCGGGCGAGCATGTCGATCAGGTCGGCGCGGACTTGATCGGGGATGTCCGGTGGAGCAACGAACCCGCGCCAGTTGGTGAACACGAGATCGATGCCGGAATCGATGAGAGTCGGTGTGTCGCCGGACGGATTCGACGCAGCGAGCACGCGGAGCGACCCTGCGCTGATCTGGTCGATGTACTCACCGGCCCCCGCGATGGCGACATCGACACTGCCGTCGATCGCCGCCGTCAGAAGATCCCCTGCACCGTCGTATTCGACGATGTGGAGGTCTCTGGTGTCGAGGCCGACAGCTCGGGCCAGTTCCAACGCGAAGACGTAGTCCGGACCGCCGACCGCCGAACCGACCCCGACGGTGAGAGTGGCGGGGTCGGCGTGCCAACGGTCGACGAACTGTTCGACGGTCTGCAGCGGCGCGCTCGATCGAACGATGAGCGCTTCCGGTTCGTCGACGAGCCGCGCGAGCGCCGTCGTGTCCGACAGACCCCACGGTGACCTGTCTACGTGTGCCGCACCCACCACGCCGACTCCGACCATGCCGAGAAGCGACACGTTTCCGCTTTCACGCATCACCCTCGCGAGCGCAACCGATCCGCCGCCGCCGACTACGTTGAACTTCTCGATGGGCCCGCTCAGCTCGTGGTTCTCGCAGATGCGTGCGACCGTGCGAGCGGTGACGTCGTATCCGCCGCCCGGAGTGTTGGGGATGAGCATGCGGAGATCCGACGGCGGCGGGTCCGCGGCCAGAGCGCAGCCGGCCGACAGCGCTATCGGCAACAAAGCCATAGCGGTCAGTGCGCGTCTACGCGTCATCGGATTCGGTCGGTTCGTCATCGCCCGTTCATCTTGACCCACCGTCGTGATCGCCGTCACGCATAGGAAACCAATGGACACAAAGGTCTTTGTGGTCGTGCGGGGGTCACTGGCGGCGGAGCCGCACGCGGGGGTCACTGACGGCGGAGCCGCACGCGGGGGTCACTGGCGGCGGAGCCGCATAATGAAGAGTGACCGAATTCTGGGACCGCATTTCCGCGGTGAGTCCTGATCCACCCGTCTGGATCGTCCAAGTAGCAGCGCTGGTCGCTCTGGCGATCGTGTTGATTCCGCAGACGTGGAGGGTTGCGCGCAATGTCGTGACGATCGCCCACGAGGGTGCTCATCTGTTCGTTGCTCTGGTCACCGGCAGGCAACTGGTGGGACTGCGATTGCACTCGGATACGTCGGGCGTCGCGATTTCGAAGGGCAAGCCGACGGGCCTCGGGGTCATCGCGATGACCTTCGCGGGATATGTCGGGCCGTCGCTGCTCGGCCTCGGGGCGGCGTTCGTACTGGGCACGCAGCGCGCGTCGGCGGTGCTGTGGATCGGAATCGTCTCGATCGCACTGATGCTGTCGATGATCCGCAACGTCTACGGAGCGTTGTCGTTGGTCGTGGTCGGTGCGGCGCTGTTCGCGGTGTCCTGGTGGGGAACCGGCGAGCAGCAGGTGGCCGCCGCGTACTTCATCACCCTGTTCTTGCTGATCGCCGGACCACGGCCCGTCCTCGAACTGCAACGCTCACGCAGTCGAGGACGGGCACGCGATTCCGACGCCGATCAGTTGGCTCGCCTGACGTTCCTACCGGGAATCGTCTGGGTGGGCCTGTTCCTGCTGGTTACGTCCGGCTGTCTTGCAGTGGGCGCGTGGCGGATTCTGGCTCCGGTGCAGTGACCGGGGCGTCGCTTCCTGGGGTTTCCGGTGCGGTGAAGTAGAACATCGCGCGCCTGGCGTCGACTTGCTGCTCGGTCATCGCCAGCTGGCCTCGTCCGCGGGAGAAGAACGCGGTCAGCCAGGAGATCACGGTGGTGAGGCGGCTGCGGAAGCCGACGATGTAGAGCAGGTGAACCAACAGCCACATGACCCAGGCGATGAAGCCGGTGATCTTGATGGGGCCGACCTGCGCGACGGCGGAGAAGCGGGACACCGTCGCCATCGAGCCCTTGTCGAAATACTTGAAGTCCTTGCGCTCGGGTACCTGCTTGCCCGCGCGCACTGCTTCGACGCCGTCTTCGATCACGCGTGCCGCGTAGCGGCCACCCTGGATCGCGACCTGTGCGACGCCGGGGAGCTTGTCCAGTGCCATCATGTCGCCGACGACGAATACTTCGGGGTGGCCGGGGAGGGTGAGGTCCTTGTTCACCAGGACGCGGCCTGCGCGGTCGATCTCGGCGCCCGACTGTGCGGCGAGGGTCTTGCCGAGTGGGCTCGCGGCGACACCCGCAGACCAGACCTTGGTGCGCGAGGCGATGCGTCGGACGGTTCCGTCACTGTCCTTGACGGTCAAGCCGTTGGCGTCGAGGTCGGTGACCATCGCGCCGAGCTGGATGTCGACGCCCATCGTGGTGAGCCGTTTCGCGGCCGCCTGACCGAGGGAGTCGGCGAACGGGGGCAGAACCTTGGGTGCGGCGTCGAGCAGGATGATCCTCGCTGATCGCGAGTCGATGTGCCGGAAGGTGCCGTCGAGGGTCTTGTTCGCGAGTTCGGCGATCTGGCCTGCCATTTCGACGCCGGTAGGTCCGGCGCCGACGACGACGAAGGTCAGCAGCTTCTCGATCTCGGCCGGGTCCGTGGCGAGTTCGGCCTGATCGAACGCTCCGAGGATGCGGCCGCGGAGCTCGAGGGCGTCGTCGATGGTTTTCATGCCCGGTGCGTATTCGGCGAAGTGGTCGTTGCCGAAGTAGGACTGGCCGGCGCCTGCGGCGACGATGATGCTGTCGTAGCTGGTTTCGGTGATGCGCTCGAGGAACTGGGAGGTGACGACTCGCTTCTCGAGGTCGATGGCGTTGACCTCGCCGAGGATGACCGAGGCGTTGTGCTGGTCCTTGAGGATCATGCGGGTCGAAGGGGCGATCTCTCCTTCGGAGAGGATGCCGGTGGCCACCTGGTACAGCAGTGGCTGGAAGAGGTGGTGTGTGGTCTTCGCGATCAGCGTGACGTCGACGTTGGCCTTGCGCAGTTGTTTCGCCGCGAAGAGACCGCCGAACCCGGAGCCGATGATGACGACGTGATGCCGATGTACTCGCTGGGCGAGTGCGGGAGTCAGGTCAGGCGTGGTGGATGCGGACATTGGTTGTGTCCTTCTTCGGTTCGGGACGGTCGGGTGCGAGGCCGTCGTGTGTGCTGTGTCACTATGGTGCTTGAAGACTACACCAGTCCATGTGCGAATGTTAAGACAATATCGCCGACACTTTCGACCGTTTCGCCGAGGCGGTGGATGGACATCCGGACACAGCACACAGCACACAGCACACAACGCCATCCGCGGTTCGCGGACGGCGCTGTGGATCGTTCGGGTGAATCAGTCCTTGTGCGGTGTCCGCTCACCGGTGTCGGGATCGATGTCGAGCACGACGTCAGGAGAGTCGGGATGGTATAGGACGGGCCGAGCCGCCGTGGCGCGCTTCGCGCCGGCGCGTAGTAGAAGGACGCCGGACGCCACCAGCACGATCGTTGCGATACCGGCGATCCATACCCATCCCTCGAAGCCACCTGCGAGTGCGGTGATGAACAACGCGGCAGCGACGATGCCGGACATCACCAGGATGATTCCGGTGCGGTTCTCTGCGGTCTTGATCCAACGCGGACCGGGCGCGGTCTTGTTCTTGGCCATGACGAGTAGTCCCTTCGGGTTGCCTGGGCCTGAGATACCCGCTGGGAGATCGTTCACACAACCTGTGCTCGATTGCGGACGAGTCGATCGTCAGGCCGGCGGCCGGGGAGTCCCGACGGATGCAGTGGTGCCGCCGTCGACTGGGACGATCACGCCCGTCATGTAGGCGGCGTCGGGTGAGGCGAGGAAGAGTGCCACGCGCGCAATGTCTTCCGGCTCGCCGACGCGGTCGAGGGCGACGCGGTCCATCAGTGCGCCGCGGAATGTGGGGTCGTCGAGGCGGGACTTCGTCTGTTGGGTCGCCGTGAACGCGGGGGCGATGGCGTTCACCCTGATTCCACGTCGTCCCAGATCCAGAGCGAGGCTCTGCACCAAGGTGTTCACGCCGCCCTTCGTCGCGTTGTACGCGAACTGGCCCCAGTCGCCGCCCAGGCCGGCGACCGACGACATCGCGATCAAGTTGCCTCCCGATCGTTCGAGGTGGGGAACCGTGGCTCGCGCGACATGGATGAGCGCGTCGAGATTGACCGCGCGCATCCGGTCCCACGCCGAGTGGTCGAAGTCGTCGATGACCGTGGGTTCGCTGAGTCCCGCGTTGTTGACGACGACGTCGATTCGGCCGTGTCGCGCAACGATGTTCGCCACGACGCGGTCGACCTCGTCGCGTTGCGTCACGTCGACGACCCACGCCGATGCTCGGTCTCCCCAGCCGACGACGGTCTCCCGCAGTGTGGCGTCGGACCTGCCGAGGACGCATACCGTCGCACCCTGTTCCAGGAACGCGACAGCGACGGCTCGGCCGATACCCGAGCCGCCGCCGGTCACGACGACCACGTGCTCGGCGTAGGGATACGACGCCCATGCGATGGCCATTGGTACAACCTCCCGATCCGCATTTTGTATGGACATTAGTTCTTGACGAGGTGGAGTACGGTTCGGGTATGAGTGATGCAGATCACCGGAGTGAGGAACTGCAGGAGCAAGCTCAGCGGCAGGCCGCGGCGGCACGGGTGAAGATGAAGCACCGCCGCGACCGGCAAGAAGGGGGATTGGGGGGATACGTCGCCGAACGGGCGGGGGACTGGGACCTGGACGACCAGAACACGGCTGCGATGGATCGGCAGGTGCGGTTCTGGCGGTTCGTCACCGACAAATGGTTCCGGATGGAGATCGACGGATGGGACAACATCCCCGACCCTCCGGTGCTCGTCGTCGGAGTCCACACCGGAGCACCGTTCGTGTGGGACGCGTGGACTGTCGGTGCCCAGTGGTGGCGACGCTTCGGCGAGAAGCGGACTCTGCACGGCACAGCGCACGACGCGCTGATGGCTTTCCCCGTCATCGGAACGGTGTTTCGCGCGATGGGTGTGCTTCCGGCCGCCCCGGACTCCATGGCGACCGCCCTGGCCGAGGGCCGCGACGTCATCGTCTGGCCGGGCGGCGAAGTGGACTCGCTGCGGCCGTGGAGCGAACGCGATGTCGCAACCCTCGGCGGGCGAACGGGTTTCGTCAAGATGGCGATCCGCATGGGCGTTCCGATCGTCCCGGTCGCGACGGTCGGCGGGGCCGACGCGATGCCCGTGCTCGTTCGAGGTGACAGGCTCGCGCGAGTGCTGGGACTCGACCGGATCGCACGGCTCAAGGTGTTCCCGATAGCACTGTCTCTGCCGTGGATCATCGCCCCCGCGGCGCTCCCTCAGATTCCGCTTCCGGCGAAGATCCGCACCAGGTTCATGCCGGCGATCACCGTCGACCACGACCCGACGCGGTGCGAGGACGAGGACTACGTCGACGCGAAATACGAGGAAGTGCGCGCGCTCATCCAGAGCGGAATGGACGACCTAGCGACGAAGCGTCGGTTTCCGATCTTCGGGTAGCTAAGCTTCCCTCCATGGATCGACCCGCGGTAATTCTGGAGAACGACACCACTGTTTACGACTTCTATCTGCGCCACCAGCAGAACCGTCAGGTCGCGAGATTGGCCTACGCAACGCTGGCCAGGCGCTTCAAGCCGCGCGTGAGCTACCCCGAGGGCGCACGGGAGGAACTGCGTCGCCTCGTCTACGACGACACGCGCCTGATCATTGCCGTCAACCACCTGTCGGAGACGGACCCGTACACCGTCGCCGCGACGGCATGGGCGTCGCCGCTGCGCCCGGTCATCGGACGGACACGGGTGCTGGCCAAGGACGAGCTGTTCCAGGAACCCAAGCAGCGCAGGCGGATCGACATGATGGGCGGAATACCGGTGTTCCGCGGGAAGAATCACGGAATGCGGGCCGTCAGCGCGGCAGGCAACCGCATGATGGACGTCAGTGCCGAGCGGGTGCGACGCGGTGACGACTTGGCGATCTTCCCCGAAGGAACCTGCAACCTCGAGGATCCGACGAAGGTGCAGAAGGTGGGCAGCGGCATCGGCCACATCGTCTCGCGCGTTCGTGCGCTCGGCGTCGAGCCGGTTCTGATCTGCATCGGGCTGAGCTACGGCGACCCGCAGAAGCTCAAATCGGCGAGCGTGTACATCGACACTCCGATCACCGATCTGCCGGAGAAGCCGTTGCACATCACGCGCACCGTGTCCGACGGTATGCAGCAGGCCCTCGACGGCGCGGTGGCCGCTTACTGAGCGGTCACTCGGTTGTTGGTAGAACAGGTGACAGAGGTTTCATCCATCGCAACTTCAGGGAGACGCACGTGAGTGATGCAGTCAAGACCGCAGTGGTGACCGGAGCAGCACGGGGAATCGGCGCGGCGGTAGCGAAACGCCTGGCCAAGGACGGATTCGGCGTCGCCGTCGTCGACCTCGACGAGGCAGCATGTTCCGATACCGTCGGAGCGATCCAGTCTGCGGGCGGGCAGGCTGTTGCCATCGGTGCGAACGTCGCCGACGAGGAGTCGGTCAAGACCGCGGTGGACCGCATTGCCACCGAGTTCGGCGCACCGACCGTGCTGATCAACAACGCCGGAATCACCCGCGACAACCTGCTGTTCAAGATGACCGTCGAGGACTGGGACTCCGTACTGGGCGTGCACCTGCGTGGTTCGTTCCTGATGACCCGTGCAGTTCAGAAGCACATGATCGACGCGAAGTGGGGTCGCATCGTCAACCTGTCCAGTACCTCCGCTCTCGGTAACCGCGGGCAGGCCAACTATTCGGCCGCCAAGGCAGGCATGCAAGGGTTCACCAAGACCCTGGCCATCGAGCTCGGCAAGTTCGGCGTCACCGCCAACGCCATCGCTCCCGGTTTCATCGAGACCGAGATGACGGCTGCCACGGCCGAACGCGTCGGCGTGCCGTTCGAGGACTTCAAAGCCGCTGCAGCGTCACAGATTCCGGTCAACCGAGTCGGCAACCCCGACGACATCGCACACCTCGCGTCGTTCTTCGTGAGCGAGGGCGCAGGATTCATCTCCGGTCAGGTCGTCTACGCCGCCGGCGGCCCGAAGGACTAGCGGCCGTGGGAGGTCTGCCTACCCGGCAGACCTCCCCTCCGCTCTACGGCGTCGGCATTCCGCCGTTGACGTTGAGGGTCTCACCCGTCACGTAGCCCGATTCCGCGGACGACAGGTAGACGTAGGCCCCGGCGAGTTCGGCGGGCTGACCGGCGCGGCCGATCGGGGTCTCCTTGCCGAACTCCGGCAGAGCCGACGTCGGCTGCCCGCCCGACGCCTGCAACGGCGTCCAGAACGGGCCCGGCGCCACAACGTTCACTCGAATTCCCTTGGGCGCCAACTGCTGCGCGAGGGCCTTGCTCATCGTGTTGATGGCCATCTTGGTCGTGGCGTAATCCACCAGGCCGGGCGAGGGGGTGTACGCCTGGATGGAACTGGTGTTGACGATGGTCGATCCCGGCGGCATGTGCGGAACAGCCTCCTGAATGGTCCAGAACAGTGCGTAGACGTTGGTCTTGAACGTCGCATCGAACTGCTCGGAGGTCAGGTCGGCCAGATCCTCGACGAACTGCTGCTTCCCGGCCACCGTGACGAGCAGGTCCAGCCCACCCAGTTCCTCGACGGCTGTCCGGACTATCCCGCGGGCACCCTGCTCGTCGGTCAGATCGGCAGGCGCGAGTACTGCAGTGCGTCCGGCGTCGCGAATCAGCTGCGCGACTTCCTGCGCATCCTTCTCCTCGGACGGCAGATAATTGAGCACGACATCCGCGCCCTCACGCGCGATGGCAATGGCCGCAGCGCGTCCGATGCCCGAATCGGCACCGGTGACAAGGGCTTTGCGTCCCGCCAGCCTGTTCGTGCCACGGTAGGTGTCCTCGCCGTGATCGGCCTTCGGTTCCAGATCCGAGGCCAGACCCGGCGGATCCTGATGCTGCTCGGGGTACCCCTCCTGACGGTACTGCGTCACAGGATCGGTGAATGTGTATTGGTCCGTCACGGTGAATGCGTCTCCCAAACGTGGAGTGTGAATGCGAACCGGTGTCTCGATTCAGTACTCCCGCTGCTTTCCCTGCAGTCATGCGTCGCAAACGCATGAATGCGCCACTGCACGGCTGTCGAAAAGCCACAGTGGCGCATTCATGCTGCGGTGAAGCGGTGGAGCGGTAGATCAGTAGGTGTAGAAGCCTTGACCGGTCTTGCGGCCGAGCTGCCCGGCTTCGACCTTGCGTCGAAGCAGCGGAGGCGGTGCGTAGTGGGTCTCGCCGAACTCTGCGTACAGCGATTCCGCGACGGCCAGGGTGACGTCGAGGCCGACGGTATCGGTCAGGCGCAAGGGTCCCATCGGGTGGGCGCACCCGTTGACCATGCCCTCGTCGATGTCCTCGGCGCTGGCGAAGCCGGATTCGAACATCCTGATCGCGGACACCAGGTACGGGATGAGCAGAGCGTTGACGATGAACCCGGCCCGGTCTCCGGAGCGGATCGTCTTCTTGCCCAGCGTGTTCCCCGCGTACTCGGTCACGGCGGCGACGGTGTCTTCGCTGGTCACCAGGCTCACGACGATCTCCACGAGCGGGAGCACCGGAACGGGATTGAAGAAGTGCACGCCGACGACCTGGCCCGGCCGCTTCGTGGCGTTCGCCATCTTGATGACCGGGATCGACGACGTGTTGGTCGCGAGGATGCCCTCGGGCTTGACGATGGAATCGAGCTTGCCGAACAGCTCCAGCTTGAGCGACTCGATCTCCGGTGCGGCTTCGACGACCAGGTCACGGTCCGCAAAGTCCTCGATGTCCAGCGTCAACGAGATTGCCGCACGGGCTTTCTCGGCTGCGTCGGCCTCGATGCGTCCGGATTTGACTGCGCGAGCGAAGGACTTGTCCAGGCGTGCCTCGGCTGCGTCGGCGGCTGCCTGGCTGGTCTCGAGAACGATGACCGACGAGCCCGCACGCGCAGCGACCTCGGCGATACCGGCACCCATGGTGCCGCCGCCGATGACTCCTACCAGTTCGATGGTGCTCATTTCAGCAGCGCCCGGGACATGACGACACGCTGGATCTGGTTGGTGCCCTCGTAGATCTGCGTGATCTTGGCGTCGCGCATCATGCGTTCGACCGGGAAGTCGGTGGTGTATCCGGCGCCGCCGAACAGCTGAACGGCGTCGGTGGTGACCTCCATCGCGACGTCGGACGCGAAGCACTTCGATGCGGCGGAGATGAATCCGAGGTTCTTCTCGCCGCGCTCGGCCCGGGCAGCCGAGGTGTAGACCATGAGGCGCGCTGCTTCGACCTTCATCGCCATGTCGGCCAGCATGAACTGCACGGCCTGGAAGCTCGAGATGGACTGGCCGAACTGCTTGCGGTCCTTTGTGTATTCGATCGCAGCGTCGAGTGCGCCCTGTGCGAGGCCGACAGCCTGAGCGCCGATCGTGGGACGCGTGTGATCGAGAGTCTGCAGCGCAGTCTTGAAGCCGGTGCCGGGCTCGCCGATGATGCGGTCGCCGGGGATCTTGCAGTTCTCGAAGTAGAGCTCCGCCGTCGGCGAGCCCTTGATGCCGAGCTTCTTCTCCTTCGGGCCGACGACGAAGCCCTCGTCGTCCTTGTGCACGATGAACGAGCTGATGCCGTTGGCACCCTTGTCGGGGTCGGTGACGGCCATGACTGTGTACCAGTCGGATTTGCCGCCGTTGGTGATCCAACACTTCGATCCGTTGAGGATCCAGTCGTCACCGTCGGCTGCGGCGCGAGTCCGCATGCTGGCGGCGTCGGAACCCGCCTCACGCTCGGACAGGGCGTAGGACGCCATGGCGCCGCCGGCGAGCGACGGCAGGACCTGCTTCTTCAGCTCGTCGGAGCCGTTGAGGATCAGGCCCATGGTGCCGAGCTTGTTCACTGCGGGGATCAGCGACGAGGAACCGCAGACGCGGGCGACCTCTTCGATAACAATGCAGGTGGCAACCGAGTCCGCTCCCTGGCCTTCGTATTCCTCGGGGACGTGGATGGCGTTGAAGCCGGAGTTGTTGAGAGCCGTCAGCGCCTCCTCCGGGAAGCGAGAATCCTCGTCGACCGCCTTCGCGTGCGGGGCGATTTCCTTCTCGGACAGCGCGCGGATGGCTGCGCGCAGCTCGTCGTGCTCCTCCGGAAGGCGGAAGAGGTCGAAGTCCGGATTACCGGCCATGGTGCAACTCCTACGGCATAGATCGGTAGGCACTCAGTGCCACGTATGAGTCGAGACTACGGCAGACTTGGACATTCGAGCAAGGTTTCCTGGCACTGGGTGCCAGGCTCCGCTCGCCCGACAAGCCGAGATGTCACCCGTCCAGGTGCTCCCCGAGTGCGTCGACGACGGCCTCGGTCGATGTTCCCCGCCGGAACACGGCCACCACTACGTCGTCGGATCGGCCCTCGGAGTCGGCAGAGTCGGTGCCTGCCCCTCTTGCCGAGGACCCGTATCCCTCGCGCACCGTGCTCAAGGCGGCCCGCAGGTCGCCGGGCGCGGTGTCGATGCCGTCGCGAATCATGCGCCGGAGTACGTAGTTGTGGGTGGCTGTGACCGTCGCGCAGAACTGGATCGTTTCGAGGTGCGAGTGGTCGGGGGCGGCGCTGCGCAGGTAGTCGACGAACAATCGCTCGTACTTGAACACGGTCACGATCTCTCGGTCGCGGAGCGCCGGATTCTGGTGCACCACCTGGTAGCGGAGTCGGGCGTACTCCTTCCAGTCGGTGAAACGATCGAAGACGAGCTGGGCGGCGTCGCACACGGCAACCCAGGGATCGTCGTGTTCGGCGTCGAGGAACGCGGCGGCCTGAGCGAGGAGGATCTCGTGGTCGACGAAGATGACGTCGTCCTTGCCTTTGAATTGACGGAAGAACGTACGACGCGAGATGCCCGACGCCTCGGCGATGTCGTCCACCGAGGTGGCGTCGTATCCGCGGACGGAGAACAGGTCGAGTGCGGCCTTCGCCACGGTCAGACGAAAGGCCTCGGAGTCCTCGGTGTCACGCATAGCTGACGAAGGTATCCCAGTTCCGCGAGTGTCGAGAACTCCTATCTACGGAATCGGCTGTGTCGTTCGTCCGGGCCGGTAGAGTCGACTGAACCGTTTCTCGCGCTGGAAGGATCTTCGATCTTGGCTCTCGTCGCAGGTATCGACTCGTCCACTCAATCGTGCAAAATCTTTGTACGCGATGCGGATTCGGGAGAGCTCGTTCGTAGTGGGCGGGCGCCGCACCCGTCCGGAACCGAGATCGACCCGGCCGAATGGAAGAAGGCGCTCGACACCGCTGTCGCCGACGCGGGTGGACTGGACGACGTCGACGCCGTGTCCGTCGGCGCTCAGCAGCACGGGATGGTCTGTCTGGACTCGTCGGGCGACGTCGTTCGGCCTGCCCTTCTGTGGAACGACACACGGTCGGCGCCGTCGGGTGCCGACCTGGTGAACGAGTTGGGCGCGCAGGGGTGGGCCGACGCGGTCGGCGTGGTTCCGCTGGCGTCGATCACGGTGACGAAGCTTCGGTGGCTTGCGGACAACGAACCGGAGAACGCAGATCGCACTGCAGCGGTGTGTCTTCCGCACGACTGGCTGAGTTGGCAGCTTGCCGGCGCCCCGGGTCTGGACGTGCTCGCCACGGACCGCGGCGACGCCAGTGGTACCGGGTACTTCTCAGCGGCGACCGGACAGTACCGACACGATTTGCTGGAACTGGGATTCCGCGGCCGGACGCCCCGATTGCCCCGAGTTGCAACGCCGTTCGAGCGTATCGGCGAGACGGCAGGCGGTGCGGTGATCGGTCCCGGTACCGGTGACAATGCGGCAGCCGCACTCGGATTGGCTGCTCGCCCAGGCGACGTGGTGGTATCGGTCGGCACGTCGGGTGTCGTCTCGGCGGTGACCGACGTCGCCGCGGCCGACCCGTCGGGAATCATCGCCGGTTTCGCCGACGCGACCGGACGTCAGCTGCCGTTGGTCTGCACGTTGAACGCAGCCAGAGTGCTCGACGCAACGGCGTCGCTGCTGGGCGTCGACCATGCAGAACTGTCCCGGCTCGCATTGGCGACGCCGAGTGACGGCCTCGTTCTCGTTCCGTACCTCGAAGGCGAGCGGACTCCCAACCGGCCGGACGCATCCGGGGCCGTTCACGGTCTGCGCCTGGGTAATTCGACGCCGGGTCACCTGGCCCGCGCAGCCGTCGAGGGCCTGCTGTGCGGGCTCGCCGACGGCATCGACGCACTCCGGGATGCCGGAATCGAGACCACGCGAGTCCTGCTCGTCGGCGGCGGTGCCAAGTCGGCAGCACTGCGTGAGCTGGCGCCTGCCATTCTCGGTATGCCCGTCGTGGTTCCGGAGCCGGGCGAGTACGTCGCGGACGGCGCCGCCCGCCAAGCTGCATGGGCGTTGGCGCAGACTCCCGAGCCGCCGCAATGGGAGTCGGCGCCCGCCCGCACCTACGAGGCCGATCCGACGCCGTCGATCCGCGCACGGTACGCAGAGGTCAGGGACCTGACCGAAGGGGTGTAGGTCAGGGGATCAGTCGGGCGTCGCGGTAGCGCTGCACCACCGATGCGATGCCGTCGGGTGTAGATCGGAAGCCGAGGAATCCGGCCTTCTTGGACTTGTTCATGTCGGTGAGGCATTCCATGTCGCGACCGAGATCGCCGTCGGTGTGCCACCAGGAGGCGAGCTTCGTGACGTCGGGTTCGACCAGATCGTGCGTCGCGGCGATACGTGCCCACGTCTCGGCGGCATCCGCCATCCGAGGTTCGAGCGGGCGCGGTTCGCCGTCGTACCCTTCGGGCTCGACACCGAACATCTCCGCGAACTGCGGCCACATCCAGCGCCAGCGGAACACGTCGCCGTTGGCGATGTTGAACGCTTCGTTCCTACCGTTGTCGTTCGACGATGCCCACACCATCTGTTCGGCGAGCAGGTCCGCGTCGGTGAGGTCGGTCAGGCCGTTCCACTGGGTGTCCGACCCGGGAAAGACGAAGGGGGTGCCCGACTCGGCGCAGATCGAGGCGTAGACGGACAGGGTGAGCACCATGTTCATCGCGTTGCCGACGGCGAAGCCGGAGATCGTGTGCGCACGGTGCACACTCCACGTGAAGTCGTACTTGTCCGCTCCGGCGAACAATTCGTCTTCCTGGGCGTAGTAGAAGTTGGGTGTGTCGAGTCGCTCTTCCGACTCGTGGAACGGGGTCTCGGCCATCACGGCTTCGCCGTAGGCGTCGAACGGCCCGAGGTAGTGCTTGAGGCCGGTCATCAGCGCGACGTGTTTCACCGTTCCGGACGGCCCGAGCACGTCGAGGACGTTACGCAGTGTGGCCGAGTTGACCTCGATGTTCTCTTTCTCGGAGTCCTTCTTCATCCATGCCGTGAAGAAGACGATGTCGGGGTTCACCTCGGCGAGAGCGTCGGTCAGGCTTGCGGTGTCGAGCAGGTCGGCCGCCACGGGCGTGACGCCGTCGACGGGGGTCTTTCCGCTGCGGCTGAGCCCGTAGGTGGTCCAGCCTTTCGCGAGGGTCTCGCGGCACAGTGCTTGACCGGAGATTCCGGTGGCACCGACGATCAGGGCGCGGTGTCGGGGTTCGCTCATGTCCCGTAACTACCCAGTTGGTGAGTAGTTGACACTCACAGGGTGACGAGCTGCTGTCCGATCAGGACGACAGCACCGATGGTCGACACCGCGATGGCGGTGAGTCTCAGCCGCCTCCGGTCCATCAGTCGGTTGACGAAACGAGACAGTACGTAGCCGAGGATCGTGGCCGGCGCGAGCAGAACGAACAGCCAGGCCGTGTGGCCGTCCACCGCCCCGGCGGCTGCGAGAGCGACCAACGACATGACGGATCCGACGAGGAAGAACGCGCTCATGGTGCTGCGGAGCTTGGCACCCGTGTTGCGCTGCCACACCAGCGCCATGGGCGGACCGCCGATCGACGTGGCGGTGCCCAGCAGGCCCGAAGCAGCTCCCGCCACCATCAGATTCCGCCTGCGCGGCAGGGGAATCCATCCGAACGACGTCAGCGCGATTCCGAGGAGAACAACACCCGCGAGCATCAACGCCAATCCACGCTCCGGCAGTGCCACCAACAGCAACGCCCCGAGAATCGTGCCGGGAACCCGGCCGGCGAGCGCCCAGCTGGCGCCGGAGAGATCCAGTGACGTTCCCTCCTTGATCAACACCATGGTGCTGACCAGAATCGCCAGCATGATCAGGGTCCCGGGCACGAGGCCCGGGTCGACGATCGCGACGATCGGCGCCGCGAGCATTCCCATGCCGAATCCGATCGACGCCTGCATGCACGACGCGAACAGGATCGCGCACGCCACCACGGCGAACCCGGACAGCGGCAGATCACCGATCACCGCACACCTCTCATGTTCCGGCCGCGACGAGGCCCAGATCGTTCTCGACGAGTGGGTAATGGCATTCGGCCATGTGGTCGACTTCGTTGCGGTCGCGGGCAACCGGTGGTGCGTCCGAGCTGCACAGTTCGGTCGCCTTCCAGCAGCGGGTGCGGAACCGGCATCCCGACGGTGGGTTCAGCGGAGACGGGACCTCGCCCTTCAGCAGGATGCGCTCTCCGCGTGACGCAGCGTCGAGTTTGGGCGCTGCGGACATCAGTGCAGCGGAGTAGGGGTGGCTCGGCCTGTCGAAGACGGCGTCGGTGGCCCCGGATTCGACGATGCGGCCCAGGTACATGACGGCCACCCGGTCGGCGACGTGTCGGACGACCGACAGATCGTGCGAGATGAACACGTAGGAGATCCCGAGTTGCTTCTGCAGATCGTTGAGCAGGTTGAGTACCTGTGCCTGCACCGAGAGGTCCAATGCCGACACCGGCTCGTCGCAGATGATCACGTCGGGGTTCAGTGCCAGTGCGCGAGCGATGCCGAGACGCTGACGCTGGCCGCCGGAGAACTCCTGCGGGAAGCGGTGCTCGTCGCTCGGGCGTAGACCGACCAGGTGCAGCAGCTCTCGGACTCTCGCGGACCGATCCCGGCGAGTCTTGTACAGGGTCTTGTGGCTCCGCCACGGCTCGCTGATGATGTCCGCGGCCGTCATTCGTGAGTTGAGGGAACCGTACGGGTCCTGGAACACCATCTGGACGCGTCGGCGAAACCCCAGGAGATCCTTGCCTTTCAGCGAGAACGGGTCGACACCGTCGAAGTCGACGGTTCCGGAGTCCGGCCGCTCCAGCATCATCAGCGTCCGGGCGAGTGTCGACTTACCGCAACCGGATTCGCCGACGAGTCCGAGGGTCTCGCCTCGACGCAGATCCAGATCGATGGCATCGAGTGCGCGGAGATCACCTCCGCTCACCTTGAACGTCTTGTTCAATCCGCGGACCGTCAGAAGCTGTTCTGCTCGGGCTGTTTCAGACATGAGACACCTCGTTCGAAAAGTGGCAGGCGGAGAATCGGCCGTCTCCGACGGGTTCGAGGGACGGGCGTCGGTCGATGCAGATGTCCCGGGCGAGCGGGCATCGAGCTTGATAGACGCATCCGTCGGGCACGGAGTGCAGATCCGGCGGAGTGCCACCGATGGACTTGAGGTCCTCTCCGCGCACCGCGTGTACGGGAACGGAATCGAGAAGTCCCTTGGTATACGGGTGGCGAGGATCGGCGAACACCTCGGACACCAGGCCCGTCTCGACGACGTTGCCCGCGTACATGATCGCCACTCGGTCAGCTTCCTCGGCGACGAGTGCGAGGTCGTGCGTGATGAGCACGACGGCCATGTCGTGTTCGGTCCGTAGCTCGCGGAGGAGGGTCATGATCTGTGCCTGCACCGTCACGTCCAGAGCCGTGGTCGGCTCGTCGGCCAGCAGCACCGACGGGCTGAGGGCCACGGCCATCGCGATGAGCAAACGCTGACGCATACCACCGGAGAACTGGTGGGGATAGGAGTCCGCTCTCGACTCTGGCTGCGGAATCCCGACGCGGCGCATCAGCGAGATGGCCTCCACTTTGGCTTCTTTCGCACTCAGTCCGCGGTGGATGCGGAACGGCTCGGCCAGCTGGGTGCCGACGGTGTACACCGGATTGAGTGCGGTGAGGGCGTCCTGGAAGACGATCGCCAGCTCCGTTGCGGCGATGTGGCGTCGCACCTTGGACTTCGCGGACACCAGGTCGACCTTGCCGAGATCCGAGCTGTCGATCTCCACGGAACCGTCGGTGACGTCGGCGATCGGTTCGAGGAGGCCGACGACGGCCTGTGCCGTCATCGACTTACCGCAACCGGATTCACCGAGCAGAGCCAGGGTTTCACCACGCCGCGCACTGAACGTGACGTGGTCGACCGCGCGAATGACGCCCGAGGGGGTGCGTAGATCGACCGTCAGGTCTCGCACGTCCATGGCGATGCGGTCGGTGTCCGGGCGTGCTGGGGCAGGTGCACTCATGAGACGACCTTTCGGACGGGGAGAAGGCGGGACTTGGCCGAGCGCGGGACGGTCAGACGCCAGCGCTGAGCGGGATCGGTGGCGATGCGTGCCCAGGCTGCGAGCACGGTGGCCGACACCGTGGTGATGACGATGGCGAGGCCGGGGAAGAACGACAGCCACCAGGCGGTCTGCAGGTACGTGCGGCCCTGCGCGACCATGAGACCCCAGCTGACGTCGGGTGGCTGAATTCCGATGCCCAGGAAGCTCAGTGACGATTCCGCCAGCATGACGAAGCAGAAGTCCAAGGTAGCGACGGTCAGCAGCGTCGGCAACAGGATCGGTGCGACGTGCCGACGAATGACCGACCCGCTCGACGCACCGAAGGTACGGGCGGCGTCGACGAACAACCGGCTCTGCAGTTCCGCGGATTCGGCACGGGCGGTACGCAGGTAGATCGGAATGCGGGTGATGGCAAGAACCAGAACGATGTTCGCGGCGCTCGGGGAGAAGACGTACAGCACGACGACGGCCATCAGCAGCGACGGGAAGCTCATGATGACGTCGGCGACGCGCATCGCCGTCGTCTCACGCCACCCGCGGTGGTAGCCGGCCCACATTCCGATGATCGAGCCGATGATGGCGGACAGGATGACCGCCGGGATCGCCACCGACAGCGTGGTCTGGCACGCGACGATCAGACGAGCGAGCATGCTGCGGCCGAGCGGATCGGTCCCGAGGATGTTCATCCAGCCGGTGTCGAGGGAGAACGGTGCCAGGTTGGAGCGGTTCAGGTCCTGCGCGGTGGCGGCGTCGCCGACGAGCATCGGCCCGAAGATCGCCGTCAGGAAGACCAGGACCAGAATGCCTGCTGCGACGGTCGCGACGCGGTCGCGGAGAAGGAGCTTCCACAGCGGCGCGGAGCTGGTGCGCGACGCCGGCGTCGGATCCGGAACATCCTCCGGCTCGGACGTTTTCGGGGCTTCGAAATCGAGTGACATGGTGGCTCCTAGACCTTCGCCTTGTCGCGGACACGGGCGTCGAGCAGTGCGTAGCAGGCGTCGATGACGATGTTGAGCACGAAGATGCTGATGGCGGTCAACAGCACGGCCGCCTGCAGGACCGCGAAATCACGCTGCAGGATGGCGTCGATCATGAGCTTGCCGATACCGGGCCATCCGAAGATCGCCTCGACGACGACTGCTCCGTTGACCAGACCGACCATGAGGTCACCTGCAACGGTCAGCGCCGGTGCCGCTGCGTTGCGCAGTGCATGGTGGGTGACCACTCGGATGTCGCTTGCGCCCTTGCTGCGTGCCAGCCTGACGTACGGCGCGGACAGCGCGGCCACCATCGCGCCTCGCACGACCTGCGTCAGTACACCCAGTGGGCGGATGAGCAGTGTCGCGATCGGCAGGATCCACGACAGCATGCCTGCACCGGTTCCCGACGTCGGGAGCACTCCGAAGGTCACGGCGAAGAGCCAAACGCCCATGATCGCGAACCAGAAATCGGGGATGCTCGCCGCCGTCATGGACAGCAGGCTCGAGATCCGGTCGGCGAGGGAGTTGGGTCGGTACGCCGCCCAGCACCCGATGACGATGGCACCGACGATCGCCAGGAACATCGTCATGAACGCCAACTGCAGCGTGGCGGGGAACGCGCGAAGGGCCATCGTCGACGCGGCTTCACCGGTACGCAGCGAGTCACCGAAGTCGAGGTGGACGACGCCGCTGAGGTAATCGAACAGCTGCGTCAGGAGCGGCTGGTCGAGCCCGTTCGACGCCCGGAACGCCTCACGCTGGGCCTGGGTGGCGGACTCCGGCAGGTAGAGACTCGTCGGGTCGCCGGTGAGACGGGCCAGGAGGAATACACCGAGAAGCACGACGATCAGCGGAACCAGGCTGGTGTAGATCCTTCGTCGCAGAAATCTGAACATGATGGGCCTCTAGTCCGTTTCGGGTGAGTCGGCGCGGGTCATCGCGGCGAGATGCATCTCGTCGACAGTGGCCGAGTTGGGGGTGTAGTCGACGGAATCCGCCTTGGCGAGAACACCTTCCATGTGGGCGATGAACGCCATCTGCATGATCTCCTTCGGCTCCTCCGCGAACAGCTGTGCGTATGCGTCCTGCCGAGCGTCGCCGGTGAGAACAGCGGCCTGACGGACGCGCTCGTCGAACTCCGGTGTTCCGCCTGCGCTCTGGAACCCTTCGCTCATGAGGTACTGGTCGGCGGTGAACGCGGCGTCGCCTGCTTGATTTCCGTGCTGAATGACCAGGAGGTACGGGCCGACCTTGGGGAACGGGCGTTCCTGGTACTCCGCTGTTCCGGCGGAGTCCGTCATCTCGATCGACACGTTCATCCCCAGCTGAGACAGGGCGTACTGTACGACCTCGAGGGTTTCGTTGACCTTCGGGAACTGACCGGTACGGCCGATGAGCCGGATCGGGGTGTCGACGGGTACGCCGTCCGCACGCGCTTCGTCGATCAGCTCCTGGGCGCGGGCGGGGTCGTACGGCCACGGTGAGAGTTCGTCGTTGTATCCGATCACTCCGTCCGAGACCAGCTGTGCCGCAGGCTTTCCGAGTCCCTGGAACAGGGCGTCGACGATTCCCTCGCGGTTGATCGCGTAGTTGATCGCCTGACGTACCCGCATGTCGTCGAGCGGAGTCTCCTCGAGCTGGATGCGGACCGCCGTCGTCTCGTTGTTCGGGTAGGCGACTCCGAGGTCTCCTGCACCGTCCTCCGGTCCGAGCGAGGTGGCGATCTCGGCTTCCCCGTTGGACACCATCGACGCGCGGACGCTGCCCTCGCTTCGCCACTGGTACGTCGCGCGGGCGTAGTCCGGCTTGTCGCCCCAGTACGTCTCGTTGCGGACGAGCGACAGACGCTGACCGTAATCCCAGTTGTCGATCGCGAACGGTCCGGTGCCGATCGGCTCCCGCACGCGTTCGGTGAGGCTGTAGGTCCTCGGCACCATTTCGACGAACGAAAGCTTCAGCGGAAGGATCGGGTCCGCACTCGGTGCCGCGACGCTGACGGTCAGCGGATCGATGATCTTCACGTCCAGGTCGGCGTCGCCGAAGACGTAACCCTCGACGTTGCATCCGAGGTCCGAGTTCACGGCTCGCTCGATCGAGTGCGCTGCGTCCTCCGCCTCGAACGGGCTGCCGTCGCTGAAGGTGACGCCGGGGTGGAGCTGGAAGGTCCATTCACGGTCCGACACCTGGGTCCAGGAGTCGGCCAGCTTCGGCTCGAGTGTTCCCTCGCTCGGGTTCCGTTCCATCAGCGGTTCGGTGATGTTGGACCGCGTGACGACTCCGACCGATGTGAGGGAGACGTCGCACGCTTCGAGGGTCGGCGGCTCTTCCTGCAGGACGATGCGGAGGGTGTCCGCGCTCGCGGCGGTACCGCTGCCGGAGTTCGCCACCGTGCAACCGCTCGCGATCATCGAAAAGCTCAGTGCGCCAGCGATGATGATCGCGCTGCGCGTGGTCCGTCCCTGCTGCACTGCTCGTGCAGGGCTCATGGTGACCTCCAAGTGGATGGGGAGTGCGACTGCACCGGGTGCAGCGCATATCTGTGACGGTAGACACACGGTAGGAGTGGCGCATATCGGCGTCAACACGACAATCGGCCGTAACCAGGGAGTTTTGTGGGTCACATCGAGTCGAATCGAGAGGTGTGAATCACAGTACGATGCGTCTGACCTGGTCGGACGGCATCGAGCAGCAGGAGATAGGGTGTAGTAAGTACGTCGACAATGCCGTTTGAGTATCAATCCATGTTATTTACGTGTTGGACAGGTATCCGAAAAGCGGCATAGCGTACTGGAAAACCCGCACGCGGCGAGTCCTGTGAGGAGCTGAGTTATGGCAACGGTTGGAGCCACGGAATCATCTGCGGTGCAGAGTGATTCGAAGAAATCCGGACGGGTGCTTCGGGTCGGGCCGCTCAAGCCGTCTCTGATGGACACCCTCGCCGGCGACTACGACGCCCTCGTGCTCCCCGATGCGGCCGAGCGTGACGAGTTCCTGGCTCGGCACGGCGAGTCGATCACCGCAGCGGTCACGTCCGGCCGAACGGGAGTGGACGCGACACTCATCGAGCAGCTTCCGAACCTGGGTGCGATCGTGCACTTCGGCGTCGGGTACGACACCACCGACGTCGACGCTGCCTCCGCGCGCGGTGTCGTGGTCAGCAACACCCCCGATGTCCTGACCGACTGCGTTGCCGACCTCGCGGTGGGCCTCGTGATCGACGCACTCCGGCAGGTGTCGTTCAACGACCGTTACGTCCGCGCAGGCCGCTGGGCCGCCGAGGGCAACTCGCCGCTGACGTCGCAGGTCACCGGAAAGCGAGTGGGAATCATCGGTCTCGGCCGCATCGGAAGCGCAATCGCGGACAGGCTCACCGGGTTCCGCTGCTCCATCGGCTACCACAACCGCAACGAGATCGCCGACTCCCCTTACACGTACTCGCCCACGGCCGCAAGGCTTGCCGGGAGCGTGGACATCCTGATCGTCGCTGCCTCGGGAGGTTCGGGCACCAAGCATCTCGTGGACAGTGACGTGCTCGACGCACTGGGCCCCCAGGGATACCTCGTCAACGTCGCCCGGGGAAGCGTCGTCGACCAGGATGCGTTGGTGGAACGGCTCGCCGACGGCAGGCTGGCAGGCGCCGGGCTCGACGTCTTCGCCGACGAACCGTCGGTACCGGAGAAGCTTCTCGGCCTCGACAACGTGGTCCTGCTGCCTCACGTCGGCAGTGGAACGGTGGAAACACGCGCAGCCATGGAAGCGCTGACGCTGCAGAACCTGGACCAGTTCCTGGCGAATGGAACTCTCACGACGCCGGTGACCCGATGACCGTCGTGGTCGGCTACTCGCCGACTGTCGAAGGTAGAGGCGCACTGCCCTTCGCGTTCGGCGAAGCCGTGCAACGCGGCGTCGACCTCGTCGTCGTCGCCGAGGAGGACAGTGCCTCGGAAGAAGGTTTCGGCGCTGCGATCGAATCCGCGCGCGACGAGGCAGGAGCCGGCGGCGTCGTGGTGAAGGTGCACGACAACGAACCCGGGCGCTCGCACGCCGACAACCTGATAGACCTGTCCTACGCGGAGGGAACCGACCTGGTGGTGATCGGCATCAGGCGCCGATCACCGGTCGGAAAACTGTTCCTGGGCAGCATCTCTCAGCGAGTACTGCTGGAAGCTCAGTGCCCGGTGGTTGCGGTCAAACCAGCAATAGGTCTGCCCCGCTGATCCGACGGATCACCAGAAGCCGAGGCTCTGTCCGTTGGAGAAGATGTTGAACGCGTCGCTGAACAGGGAGAACAAAATTCCGAGCATGTGAGATCCACTTTCCGAGATTGTGTGAGGACACATCAGTTTAGAGTCTCGTGGGTGAGATGTCACAATTCCGCTCATCTCAGGCGGGATCCCGCCCGAGACGCGCGGAACTGCTACACCACGCCCGTTGTCCACAGTCTCCGAGTTGTCCACAGGCTTCTCGAAACACCAGGTCGACGACGAATCATGGGTAGCCGGGTGTCCGACACTTCGGGTCATGCACCCTCACGGACTGGCCACCAGAGACCAATTGCTGGCGTCGGGTATCTCCAGTAGCGCCATCTCCCGTAGGTTTCGACGGATTCTGCCGCGGATCTACTGTTCCGGTGAACCCACCGTCATTGCCCGGTGTCATGCCATCACGCTGTGGCAACCCCGGGCTGTGCTCAGTCATCGCACTGCGGCGTGGCTGTTCGGGTGGATCGATGCGCCCGAGCAGCACGACTTCACGGTGCCCATCGGAATCACCGCGCGAACGCCGGACTGGCTGACTGTTCATCGACGCACGCTGGAGATCGGGGAGCTGTCCGAATGCCAGGGGCTCCCGGTGGTCGCTCGGCCCCGGACGCTGATCGACTGCGTTTCGGTGATGGAGCCGGAGGTCGTGGCACGCATCGTCGACGAGCGCCTCACGGGCGACGTTCCCTCCGAAGAGGTGCTCGCCTTGTTGGACGAGTTCCCGAGGCGCAGAGGTAACGGTCGCGCGCGCCGGCAGCTCGAGTCGGCGGCAACCGGGTTCGCATCCGAGCCCGAGCGTGTGCTGGATCGCCGGCTCATCGTCCTGGGCCTGCGCCTCGAGACCAACTACTGGGTCGGCCGGTACCTGTGCGACTTCGTGGACGTCTGGGCAATGGTGATCGTCGAGGTGGACGGCCGAGAATTCCACAGTGCACCGGATGTGTTCAGCCGGGACCGTCGACGCCAGAACGACCTGGTCCTGGAAGGCTGGCTGGTCCTTCGGTTCTCGGCCGTGGATGTGTTGTCGAACCCGGAAGCGGTCGCTCGTCGGATCGTCGAGGTGGTTCGACGACGCAGGAAGTCGCGCCGTCCGGGTGTCGTGTGACAATTCCGCGTTTTTCGGACGGGATCCCGCCTGCCGAGAGCGGAACTGTTACATCACGCCCGCCGACCTACTGCCATTCCCGGGACGGGAGGACGTCGGACATGAAGCGGTGCAGGGCGGGGTTGTCGTTGTCCACGCGCCAGGCTGCGTTGAGTTCGACGGGGCGTCGGGGGGTGGTCTCGACGGGACGGAAGACGACGCCGCTCGGTTGCATGGTCGTGGACGATTCGGGGACCAGTGCCATTCCGATTCCCGAGCGCACGAGGACCAGCATCGTGTGGACCTGTGTCACGTACTGCACGTATCGGGGCGTGACGCCGACGACGGTGAACGTACTGATCAGCAGTTCGTGGAAGTACCGGGCGTCGACGGGTGAGTACATGATGGTCGGCTGGTCGTCGAAGTCGGCGATGGTGAGCTTGTCGAGTTCAGCGAGGGGATGGTCGGCGGGCAGCGCAGCGACGAGTGACTCGTGCAGGACCGGCCGGGAGGCGATGCCGGGACGTTTGAGCGGTGGTCGAGCAAGACCGAGGTCCAGGTCTCCGATGGCGAGGGATTCCATCTGCACCGCGGACACCATTTCGCGCAGAACGATTTTGACGTCCGGTAGCTCGATGCGTGCCTTCTCCAACAGCTGCGGCAGCACTGCGTGCGCCGACGCTCCGGTGAAACCGACGACGACGGTACCGAGGTCTCCGGTGGGCACGCGCCGGACGGTGAGTACCGCGCCTTCGGCGAGGTCGAGGATGCGTCGGGCGTCGGGGAGGAAGGCGATGCCTGCCGCGGTGAGCATCACCGATCGGCTGGTGCGGTCGATCAGCTGCACGCCGAGTTCGTTCTCGAGCTGCTGGATCTGACGGCTCAGCGGTGGCTGAGTCATGTGTAGGCGTTCCGCGGCGCGACCGAAGTGCAGCTCCTCGGCGACGGCGATGAAGCAGGTCAGGCGATTGAGGGAAAACAACCCATTCACTCCCGATATCGAAAAAGGCCACTCGCGGTCAGGTCGGGTATCAACCTAACCCACGAGTGGCCTTGCTCGATGTAGTTACCAGCGTGGACTGGTGTTCACGAAACTGGGATCGATGCTCTGCATGTACCCGGTGTCGTCGCGGTCGCGGAGTTCGCAATCGAGGTACTGCTGATGCAGCGCGGCGAGTGCGTCCTCGTCGATCTCGATGCCGAGCCCGGGACCGGTGGGAACGGCGACGGATCCGTCGACGATCTTCAGGACACCGGGCTTGATCACGTCCTCGTTTTTCCACGGCCAGTGGGTGTCGCAGGCGTAGGTGAGGTTGTCCGTCGCGCCGGCGAGATGGACCATGGCGGCCAGGCTGATCCCCAGATGGCTGTTGGAATGCATGGACAGTCCGAGGTCGAACGTGTCGCAGGTCCCGGCGAGCAACCGAGACCGCTGCAGCCCTCCCCAGTAATGGTGGTCCGACAGAACCACTTTCACCGAGTCCTTCGACACCGACGGTGCGAGCTGGTCGAACGCGACGACACACATGTTGGTCGCGAGAGGCATCTTCGCCTCCCGAGCGACCTCGGCCATGCCGTCGAGTCCCGGTGTCGGATCCTCCAGGTACTCGACGATGCCGTCCAGCTCGGACGCCACGCGAATCGACGTGTCGACCGTCCACGCGGCGTTGGGATCGAGCCGCAGGGGAAGGTCGGGGAACGCTTCCCGCAGCGCCTTGATTCCGGCGATCTCCTCGTCGGGCGGGAAGACGCCTCCCTTGACCTTGATCGCGCCGAAGCCGTAGTCATCGATCATCTTTCGTGCCTGACGAACCAGGCCGTCGGGATCGATCGCTTCGCCCCACTCGTCGGGCTCGCGGCCGGGATGCGCGGCCCACTTGTAGAACAGGTACGCGCTGAACGGGACGGAGTCGCGCACTTTTCCACCGAGTAGATCCGACACGGGACGCCCGAGGGCCTTGCCCTGCACATCGAGGCATGCGACCTCGAAGGGTGAGAAGACGCGATCGGTGGTGCTCGCGGTCGTGATCATGCCTGCGACGCCGTCGCCACCGGTGATCGTCGACGTTGCCAGTTGCGTGTCGATGGCCGCGCGAATCGCGTTGAGTGCGAACACGTCCAGGCCGGTGATGGCGTCGGCGGCTGCTTCGAGCCTGGCGACGTGCGCTGTGTCGGCGTAGGTCTCACCGAGGCCGACGATGCCGGCCTCGGTGTCCAACTGGATGATCGCGCGCAGTGCGTACGGCTGGTGCACACCCACGGTGTTGAGCAGGGGCGGGTCGACGAACGCGACGGGCGTGATCCGTGCGCCGGTGATGCGGACGGGTCCGCGAACACTGCCGGGCATCAGTGGACCGCGAGCTCGTTCGCCAGAACTGCACGGCCCGCCGCGACGATCTCGGTGAGCTCGCTCAGATGCGGTGCGCTGATGTCGACGAGCGGCGGACGGACAGGTCCTGCCTCGATGCCTTCCATGGTGACGCCTGCCTTGATGAGGGAGACGGCGTATCCGGGAACCTGATCACGCAGGCGCACCAACGGGTGGAAGAACTCACGAAGCAGCGCGGCCGTGAGCTTGTCGTTGCCGCTCTCCATGGACTGGTAGAAGGCCAGTGCCAGTTCGGGCGCGAAGGCGAAGGTCGCGGAGGAGTACAGCGTCACGCCGATCGCGCGGTACGCCTGCTGCGACACCTCGGCGGTGGGCAGGCCGTTGAAGAACTGAAAAGCCTTGCCCGACGGTTCGAGCGAGTCCAGAACTGCACGAACGATGCGTCCGACCTGGTCGAGATCGCCGGTGCCGTCCTTGAATCCCACGACTGTCGGGAACTGTGCGACCTCGACTGCGGAGGCTTCGGTGAAGCGCGCGTTGCCGCGGTTGTAGACGATGAGCGGAAGATCCGTGGTCTCGGCGACGGCCTTCGTGTAGCTGACGAGCCCTGCCTGCGGCATCGTCACGAGGTAGGGCGGGAGGAGGAGAATGCCGTCGGCGCCGTTGATCTTCGCGCTCCGGGCGAAAGCCTTTGCCTGCGCGACGGATCCGCCTGCACCGGCGTAGACGGGGACGCGTCCGGCGACGACGTCGACTGCGGTGCGGACGATCTTGCCGAACTCCTCGGCTTCGAGGGCGTGGAATTCGCCGGTGCCGCAGGCGATGAAGACGCCACCCGGGCCGGCGTCGACGCCCTTGGCGACGTGAGCGGCGAGCAGGTCGTAGTCGACCTCGCCGGATGCGGTGAACGGGGTGACTGGGAAGAAGAGGACTCCGTCGAGCATTTCGTATCTCCTGTGTGGTGAGGGAAAGGTGTCAGTCTTGGGTGAGTCGGCCGTCGATGCGGCGCCAGATTCCGTCCGGATTGCCGTCCGCGACAGCGCTGGGGAGCAGCGAGTTCGGAACGTCCTGGTACGCAACGGGCCGGAGGAAGCGTTCGATCGCGAGCGAGCCGACGGACGTGGTGGCCGAATTGGACGTCGCGGGGAACGGGCCGCCGTGCACCATGGCGTGTCCGACCTCGACGCCGGTGGGCCATCCGTCGAACAGGATCCGACCGGCTTTGAGCTCGAGCTCGGACAGGAGCTTGCCGGCTTCGGCATGGTCGGTGTCGTCGGCGTGGATCGTCGCCGTCAACTGGCCTTCGAGAAGGGCCGCGACGTCCCGAACCTGCTGCGCGTCGGTGCACTTGACGACGAGGCTCGATGCACCGAAGACCTCCTGCTGCTCCACCTCGGACGCGAGGAAGGAATCTGCGTCGGTCACGAACAGCGCTGCGCGGCAGGCGTTCGGGGCGTCGGTTTCCGTCCCGCGCGCGACCTCGGTGGCCGACTGTGCGAGTTCCTCGACGCCGCTCGCGTAACTGGCGGCGATGTTCGGTGTGAGCATGGTCGTCGGGGCGGTCTCGGACACTGCTGCACGCGCGGCGTCGACGAACGAGTCGAGGCCGGGGCCGTCGACGGCGATGACCAGGCCCGGGTTGGTGCAGAACTGGCCCGATCCGAGTGTCAGCGATGCGACGAACGCGCGGCCGAGGTCGGCGCCGCGGGTCTGCAGCGCGTGGTCCAGAACGAACACCGGGTTGATCGAGCTCATCTCGGCGTACACAGGGATCGGTTCGCGGCGTCCTGCTGCAGCAGCGACGAGAGCCGTTCCACCCGAACGTGATCCGGTGAATCCGACTGCCTTGACGCGGGGGTCCGTCACCAGCGCCGTACCGAGCCCGCGACCGGAGCCGTAGAGCAGCGAGAAGGTGCCCGACGGCATTCCGGTGGAGGCTACCGCGTCGGAGATCGCGCGTCCGACCAACTCGGACGTTCCTGGGTGTGCGTCGTGCGCCTTGACGATGACGGGGCAGCCGGCGGCGAGTGCGGATGCGGTGTCTCCGCCCGCGACGGAGAAGGCGAGAGGAAAGTTGCTGGCGCCGAACACGACTACCGGTCCGAGTGGGATCTTCCGCTGGCGGATGTCGGCACGGGGGAGCGGAGCGCGATCCGGCTGAGCGGGGTCGATGCGTGCACCGTTCCAGCTGCCCTCGCGGAGTACGGAAGCGAAGAGTCGTAGCTGGCCCGTGGTGCGGCCGACTTCGCCGGTGATGCGTCCGACGGGCAGTCCCGATTCTGCGACTGCACGCTCGATCAGGGTGTCGCCGAGTGCGACGATGTTGTCGGCTATCGCGTCGAGGAACTGGGCTCGGGTCTCGGAGGAGGTGGCGCGGTAGTCCGCGAACGCTGCCCAGGCGGCAGCAGCGGCAGCGTCGACGTCGCCCAGATCGCCGTGGTGGTAAGCCGGTTCGAGCGATTGGCCCGTACTCGGATCGATGCCGTTGATGGCGGTTCCGGAACCCTGCACCGCCTTGCCCGCAATGATCGACTTGCCGGTGAGTTCGGTGGACTGCGTCAGTGATGCTGTCATGGGTGACTCCTTGTACTCGACTCGATCGGCGACACCGCGTGAGGGTGTGGCTCGGACTCGACGTCAACGTTAGGAGTCCGATCGATACGTGTCCAAGTCAAAAAGTCTTACCTTCGATACCTGAACGGCATCGATCGACGAGAGCTTCCGTAGAGGTGAGCTACGAGAGCAGGGTGCGTCGAAGATCGTCGATGACCGCAGCGGCGGCCGTGAGGTTGTACCCGTCGAACCACGGCGCGGAGTCGACCTTGTAGGCGCGTCCGGCCTGCACTGCGGACAACGTCGACCAGAGTGGGCTGGACACCAGCGACTGCTCCACCTCGTCGCCCGCGTCGGCCTGACCGCCTGCGCCGACGTAGTAGAGGATCACGTCCGCGTCGATCATCGGTAGGTTCTCCGAGCTGACGGCGACGTTGACCTTGGTCGGATCTGCACCGGGCGCGGTGTCGGCCGTCGGGGTGATCCCCGCGCCGGACAGGATGTCCGCATACAGGAACGTCGACGACGCCGCGAGGGTGTTGTACGACCGGACGTCGCCCGACGTGTCCGACACGCGCACCACGGACAACCTGAGCCCGTCGGGCCACGCCTGTGCGATGTCGGTTCGGAGATCGGCGATGCGATCGTCGAGCCCGACGAATGCACCGACGGCGTCGTCCTTGCGGCCGACCGCGTCGGCGACGTCGATGTACTGGTCACGCCAGTACGTGAACGGAATCAACACGGTGGGGGCGATGGTCGACAGTTCGGAGTAGAACGGCTCACCAATGGGCTGACGTCCGACGATCAGATCGGGGTTCGCTGCCGCGATGGCCTCGAGTTGGACATCGCCGAGAGCGGTGACGCCGATGGACGGCAGTTGCTGCGAGGCCTCGCCGACCAGCGTGCGGACACCTCCACCCAGCGTGCCCGTGGCGACGACGGGAACGTCGAGTTCGTCGAGTGTCTGCAGGCCCACATAGGCGTCGAGGCTGACGATTCGCGTCGGGCCGGCCGGGACGACGACGTCACCCATGGGCGTCGATAGGGTCCGTGTCCCGTCGTCTGCAGCGGGTGTGGTGTCGCTGTCGGGTGCGCAGGCCGCGAGCAGCGACGCGAGCGCGAGGCCGGCCGCGGCTCCGAAGTGCCTACGCGAGAGATCGTCGGTGAGGGATGTGTGGGCGGTGAGGGTGGTCATGTCTTCTCCTGGTGGTGTGGTGGTCAGAGTCCGGATTCTTCGAGGGCGGCGTCGACGACCTGGGTCAGTTCGTGTCCGCTGAGGCCCTCGGCGAGTGCGCGGTCACGGACGGAGTCGATGTGCTCGCGGACCTCCGCGAACCGTTGCTGCCAGGTCTCCTTGTTGCGTCGCCAGTAGCCCTTGATCTCGAATCGGTCCGGAGTCCACCCCAGTTCGCGGTGGTAGAGCTTCCGGATCGCCCGGGCGTCGGCCGCTTCGGTCGCCGCCCACAGATAACCGGTGCCGCTGGGTCTGTCGAAGGATCGAACTGCCGCGAGCAACTCCTGGTCGGTCGTCCACTCGTACGTGACGGTGGCTGCGCTCGGCACCTGCTGTTCGTCCTGCCGGCTCGGCACCGACGCGATGACGTGCGCGGTGGCGCCCCGGGGGAGCTGTTCGACGGCACGGGTGAGTGCAGGTAATCCGGTCATGTCGGCAACCAGCAGCTGCCACTCGGTGTCGATGGGCGGCCGATACCATCCGTGCGGCTCCGAGACGCGGATGCGATCGCCCGGCTGCGCCTGTACTGCCCACTGCGCGGCAACGCCGCCGTCGTGCACCACGAAGTCGATGTCGAGGTGAGGGCCGGCCGGATCGAACCGGCGGACGGTGTAGCTGCGCAGGGTGTCGTCCTCGAAGATCAAGCGAAGACGCTCGTCGGGGACGCCGGTGGTCGCGTAGCCGGACAGATCGGCACCGCCCAGGCGTACGCGGAGCATGGAGGGCGTCACGTACCACGACGACAGGGTCACGGCGTCGAACGTCCTCGGTTCCGACGGGCTGCGTTCAGCGGGAACGGTCAGGGGCATCCGGGCAGCTTCCTGTCGAGACCTGTTCAACTCTGACTTGTTCGATATTAGGGTAGCCATACTTTGCGCTTCCATAGCCCCCGCATCGATACCCGCGGGGTATCGATCCATGCCTATCTCGTCTTGGACGCGCATAGGTTCGGAACCATAGGGTTCGTGTGAGCCGAGTCACGACCACGGAAGGTTCCACCGATGAACGCGCGCACCACCGCCACCCCCGTCGTCACCGAGATGCGAGTGATCCCCATTGCCGGCCACGACGGCATGTTGCTCAACCTCAGCGGTGCGCATGCACCGTATTTCACCAGGAATCTGGTGGTGCTCACCGATTCGGACGGCCGCACCGGCGTCGGCGAGGTCCCTGGTGGAGAGCCCATCCGGCGGTGCCTCGAGGATGCCCGGTCTCTGGTCGAAGGCCGGTCGATCGGTGCGTACAACGCGATCCTGCAGTCGATGCGAACAGCGTTCTCGGACCGGGACTCCGGCGGTCGAGGCGCGCAGACGTTCGACCTGAGGATCGCTGTCCACGCAGTCACCGCGGTCGAATCGGCCTTGCTGGACCTGCTCGGACAGCATCTCGGAGTCACCGTCGCCGCGCTGCTCGGCGAGGGACAACAGCGAGAGAAGGTCCAGGCCCTCGGCTACCTGTTCTTCGTCGGCGACTCCGCCAAAACGGATCTGGCGTACCGGACGGCATCCGACGAGCCGGCAGGTGCCGACGAGTGGGCTCGCATCCGTCACTCGGAGGCGCTCACCCCCGATGCCGTCGTTCGACTCGCCGAGGCCGCTCAGGCGCGCTACGGATTTCAGGACTTCAAGCTCAAAGGTGGCGTACTTCCCGCCGCCGAGGAGGCGGCTGCCGTGACGGCGCTGCACCGACGCTTCCCCGACGCTCGAATCACGTTGGATCCCAACGGTGGATGGTTGCTGAAGGACGCGATCGAGACCTGCCGCGGATTGCGCGACGTCCTCGCCTACGCGGAGGATCCGGTCGGCCCCGAGGGCGGATTCTCCGGCCGAGAGGTCATGGCGGAGTTCAAGCGGGCGACCGGGTTGCCGACCGCGACCAACATGATCGCCACCGACTGGCGGGAGATGGGCCACACCATCCGCTCCGGCGCCGTCGACATTCCGCTGGCGGACCCGCACTTCTGGACCATGAGCGGTTCGGTGCGCGTCGCGCAGCTGTGCGACGCCTGGGGGCTGACGTGGGGATCGCACTCCAACAATCACTTCGACGTATCGCTCGCCATGTTCACCCACGTTGCCGCCGCTGCACCGGGGCACATCACCGCAATCGACACGCACTGGATCTGGCAGGACGGTCAGCGAGTGACCGAGGAGCCCTTCGAGATCGACGGCGGATACCTCACGGTGCCGGACAAGCCCGGCCTCGGTGTCGAACTGGACTGGGCGCAAGTCGATGCCGCGCACGAGCTGTATCAGCGTGAAGGACTCGGTGCTCGCGACGACTCCATCGGAATGCAATACCTCATCGACGGATGGGCCTTCGACAGCAAGCGACCGGCACTACTGCGATGACTGCACGCGCGCTGAAAATCGTCGTCGGTGATCGGAACGTACTGCCGCACAAGGCGGAGTTCGAGAAGGCATTACCCGTCGGGGCCGAAGTGGTCTGGGTGGTTCCGTTCGACGAATCTCGTGTGCTCGAGGAACTGCCCGACGCCGACGTGTACGTGGGCGGAAAGTTCAGCGCAGCGATGGGAGCGGCCGGGTCCCGGTTGACGATGGTTCACGTCGTCGGTGCTGGAACCGACAACGTCGACCGATCCGGACTGAGCCCGGACGTAGAGGTGTGCACCACCTTTCATCACGAACGGTCGATAGCGGAATACATCGTCTCCGCGACGGTGATGTTGCGTCGCAACTTCCTGGCGCAGGACCGGGCGCTGCGGACCGGCGTGTTCCGCACCTCCGTCTACGACCCGTCGATTCCGCAACCGCTGTCGCTCGTGGGTGCCCGGATCGGCTTCGTAGGCTTCGGGCACATCGGTCGCCAGGCATGGAGGCTGTTCGACGCCTACGGAGCGCACGGAGCCGCAGTGACCGGTAGCGGTACAGCAGCCGACGTCGGCCTCGAATGGTTCGGCAGCACAGCCGAACTCGGAAAACTGATGGAATGGTCCGACGTCGTCGTCGTGTCGGCGCCGCTGACCGACGCGACGCGCGGCATGATCGGTGCGGACGAGTTGTCCGGGCTGGGCAGTAGCGGCGTCCTCGTCAATGTCGGCCGTGGTCCACTCGTTCAGGAGCAGGCACTGTTCGATGCACTGTCCCGGAATGTGATTGCCGCTGCCGCGATCGATGTGTGGTACCGGTACCCCGGCTCCGACGGCGTCGGTCAGCCGAGCACGCTGCCCTTCGCGGATCTGGACAACATTCTGATGACCCCGCATTCCTCCGGCGTCACCCACCACACGTTCGTCGGGAGAGTCGCGGACATCGCCGCCAACATCTCACGCCTGTGAACGCTCGGCTGGGTCAGCGCACGCCCTCGGCGCGGAGCTCACGAGCCCAGGCGTCGGCATGCTTGGTCAGAACGCCTGCAATACGTTCCAGCTCACCCGGGTACGACGCCACCTCCGCGGGCATCGACACACTGAGCGCGTCGGTTGCGGGAATGCGATAGGGCACCACCGTCGCGATGCAGACGACGCCGACCGTTCCCTGTTCCTGCTCCAGCGACCAACCGCGCTTGCGCACCTCGGCCAGCTCCGCGATCAGCGCGTCGCGGTCGACGATGGTGTTGTCGGTGTACCGCTCGAGCTGCTGGGGCAGCAGCTGAGTCACCTCGTCGGTGGTCAGCTCCGCCAGCAGCGCCTGACCCAGCGCGGTGACGTGGCACGGCAGCTTGCGTCCGACGCGGTGCATGCGCCGGACTTCCAGCTTCGAGCCCCGGCTGGCGAGGTAGATGACGTGGTCCTCGTCGCGTCGGGCGAAGTGAACGGTGTGCCGGACGTCCGATCGCAGCGCCTCCAGTACTGCGGCGGCACGCCCCACGACGGAATCCTTGTCGAGGTAGGACGTGCCGGTCAGCAGTGCGTGAGTGCCGATGCCGTAGCGCGAACCCGATTCGTCGGCCTCGATCCACCGCAGTTCCTTCAGGGTGCGCAGGAGGGCGTGCAAGGACGACCGTGGGTACTTGCACGCCTCCTGCAGCTCGCCGAGACTCATCCGGGTCGGCGAGGCGGCCAAGGTCTCGAGGATGTGAATGGTCCGTTCCGCAGACTTCACCGGCTGGGAGTCGGAAGCAGCGGGTGCGGGAGCCTTGACATCGTTCACCATGAGGACAGTGTCCCTCATCTGGAACGCAGTTTCACCTACAGACATCAGTATTCTTCGACGAGGTTTTCCGAGACGTACTCGTGGTCGATCTCTTCACCGAGGCCGGGGCGGTCCGGCATGTGCACGATTCCGTTCTCGTCGATGGGATCGACGATGGACTTCAGGTGCGGGGGAACCCAGTCGTAGTCGGTGTGCGGGTGGAGCAGTCCCCGCTCGTACCAGTGAACGTTGGGCGCCCCGCCGACGAGCGCGAGGTTGGGGGCACCGTTGCCGTGGATCTCGCACTCGAGCCCGAACCCGTCGGCCATGTGCACCGTCTTCATCGCCGGCGTGATCCCGCCGCCGTTCATCGCGCCGACCCGCAGGATGTCGCAGGCTTCGTTGGCGATCCACTCCGACCTCGACTTGTGCCGTCCCGGAGTGGTCTCGGGACCGATGACGGGGGTGTCGATCTGGTCCGCGAGCCACTTGTACGAACGCAACGAGAACTCGTCCATCGGTTCCTCGAACCAGGCGAACTTCAACCGGTCGAGTTCGCGGCCCAACGTGAGGGCTTCGGTGCGCGAGTACCAGTGGTAGCCGTCGAGCATCAGTGAGAAGCCGGGTCCGACGGCGTCGCGTACCGCGGCACAGGCGTCGATGTCGCGGTGGAGGTCGGGGGCGCCGGGGTGCGGCGGCATCCAGGTGTGCAGCTTGATGCCCTGGTAGCCGCGTGCCTTCAGATCGCGAGCGAAGGACGCGAAGTCCTCCGGTGAGGACAGGCCGCCCTCGATGTCGTCACCGCACATGGTGCTCGCGTACGCCTTCACCTCGGAGCGGGCTCCGCCCAGCAACTTCCACACCGGTGTGTCGAACTTGTTGCCCGCCAGATCCCACAGAGCCTGGTCGACGTAGCTGAGGGTGTGCTCGGGCAGTTCGACGGCCTTGGTGCGTTGACGGATCGCGAACTTCTTCTCGACGGACTCGCGGGCGAGCGGATCGGTGCCGATCAGGACCGACTGGAAGTACTGCTCCACCTGGTCCTGACGCAGGTAGTTGGGCTTGCCGAGAACGTAGCCGCTGGCTCCGTCGGAGTCGGTGATGCGCAGCAACGCCTGGGTGGACTGGCTGGACGGGCCGGGGTGACGGTGTCCGTAGGAGTCGACCGACGTGCGCGCCTCCGTCTTGAACACCTGCACGGCAACTTCCATGATGACGCTGGACATGGTGCTTATCCCCTATTTGCCCTGACGGGCATCGTATTTGGCCTTGGAACGATTGAGCTTCTCGGCGAAGTCGTCGGCGAAGTCCTGGGCGCTGAGCTGCCCGATCAGAACCTTCTGCCACTGGCCCAGCATCTGCACCTGGACGATCTTGCCGAAGTCCGGCAGGTAGTCCGGCGGCGTGACCAGGACGGTCTTCGGGTCGTCGAGTGCGGCCTGAGCGGCCTGTACGGACGGCATGTCCTGGAACGACGGCGCCGATCGCGCAACGGTGTTGACCGGAATCTGGCCGACGTTCTCGTTCCAGTACGCCTGCGACTCCGGAGACGTCATGAACTCGAGGAACTTCCAGGCTGCAGCCTGGTGCTGACTGGACTTGAAGACCGTGTACGACGGGAACGGGTCGGTCATCACCGTGCGGACGCCGTTGTCCGCGAGCGGAAGTGCGACTGCGCCGACCTTGTCGCCGAGCGCCTTCCTGTGGTTGCTGAGCGAGCCGAGGTTATGCTGCATCATCGCAACCGACCCGCCCCCGAAGCTGGCCACCATCTGCGGAAATCCGTTGTTGACGTCGGCGGTGGGAGTGTCGACGTCGTACAGAGCGGCGAATCGTTCGATGGCCTCGACCATCTCGGGGCGGTTGACCGTCGATTCGCTGCCGTCGAAGAAGTTCTCGATACCGGTCGTCGCGAACATGTGCTGCAGGAGCGGATAGATCGATCCCGCTCCGCCGCGGATGGTGAATCCGTACCGGCCGGCGGCCTTGTCGGTCAGTGCGTCCGACGCCTCGTAGAACTCGTCCCAGGTGTCCGGTGGTTCCAGGCCGGCCTCGTCGAACCAGTCGGCGCGGTACCACAGCGTTGCGTTGTTGCTGGTGAACGGCAGACCGTAGAGCACCTCTCCGCCGCCGGACTCACGCGCGGATTCGATGATCTTGGGGTCGTAGTCCGCCTTCTGAGGCGAGGCGTCGAGGAACTGGTCCAGCGGAATGACGGCGTTCTGAGCGACGAGCGGAGCCAGGTAGGCCGTCGATACGATGCCGAGGTCCGGGGCCGAGCCGCCGGCCAGTGCCGTCTGGTACTTCTGCTGCGCACTGTCCGACGGCAGACCGACGTACTCGATGTCGATACCGGGATTCGCAGCTTCGAAACGGCGAATCAGCTCCTCGTACAGCGGAGTTCGATCCGGTCCGGCATTGTTGTCCCAGAAGGTGAGGGTGCCGCTGTTCGGGTCGCCCAGTGCGCCGTCGGGCAACGATGTTTCCGAACTGCATCCGGCGAGGACGAGTGCGGTGACGGCGCCGACGAGGAACGTTCTTCTGGCGAAATGTGTGGTCGTCATTGTTCAGCCCTTCACCGCTCCGGCGCTGAGGCCCTGGACGAGGTATTTCTGGATGACGGCGAAAACGGCGACGACGGGCACTGCAGCGATGAGACCGCCGGCCGCGAGGACACCGAAGTCGACGTTGTAGGAACCGATGGTGTAGCTCAATCCGACTGGCAGCGTGAACTTCTCCTGGCTGCTGATGAACATCAGGCCGAACAGGAAGTTGTTCCAGCTGCCGATGAAGGCGAACGAGCCGACGGCGATGAGGCCGGGCCGCAGCAGTGGCAGCATGATGATTCGGAACGCTTTCATGCGGGAGCATCCGTCGACCATCGCTGCTTCTTCGAGCTCCACGGGGATCTGGGAGATGAAGCCTGCCATCAGCATCGCGGCCAAAGGTAGTTGGAACACGGTGTCGGCGACGATGAGGCCGAACAGGTTGTTCACCAGACCCATCTCGCGGAACACCTGGAACAGCGGGATGAGCAGCATGGCGCCGGGCACGAACTGGCTGCACAGCAACGCCATCACGAGGGGGATCTTGGCGCGGAATTTGAAGCGAGCCAACGCGTATCCGGTTGCCAGGGCCACGAAGGTCGTCAGGACCAAGGACAACCCGGCGACGATCAGGGAGTTCTTGAAGAAGAAACTGAAACCCAGTGTGTTCCACACGGTGTCGAAGTGATCGAACGTGATGGGCCAAGGAAGCATCGAGTTCGATCCCGCGGGACGGAACGCGAACACGATCATCCAGTAGAACGGAACGAGCGTGAACAGAAGGTAGAGCGCGAGCGGAAAGCCGACACTGAAGAAACGCGGTTTGGTCTTGTGCACGCGCAGTTCGGTGTGGGAGTCGGGTGCCGGGGTGGTGATCACCGGTCGATCGGCGGTAGTGGTCATGTTCTCAGGCCTTGTCGCTGTTGAACTTGCTCAGGCGCAAGTAGAGGATCGAGCAGAAGAGCAGGATCACGAATGCCACGGTGGTCAGTGCCGAGCCGTATCCGAAGTCCTGGGCAGTGGTGGCGAGTTGCGAGACGTAGAGCGGCAACGTCGTCGTGACGTCTGCCGGTCCACCGGCGGTCAGTGTGTACAGCAGGTCGACGTTGTTGAACTCCCACACGCCGCGAAGCAGCGTCGAGAGAATGATGACGGCCTTGAGGTGCGGGAGGGTGACGAAACGGAACCGCTGCCAGCGGTTGGCGCCGTCGACGTTCGCAGCCTCGTACAGATCCTTCGGTGCGCTCTGCAGTTCCGCGAGGATCAGGATCGCGAAGAACGGGACACCACGCCACAGTTCGGCGACCGACGTGGCCCAGAACGCGGTGTCGGGATCGGCGATGGGCGCGGCCGTGCCGTCGCCGATGCCCATGTCGCCGAGTAGCTTGAACAATCCGGTCGACGGGTTGTAGATGAGCAGCCAGATGCCGGTCGTCAGAACTCCGGACACGGCCCACGGCGAGAACACGAGCGCGCGGGCGAGTCCGCGACCGCGGAAGACCTCGTTGACCAGCAGTGCCAGCCCGAGTCCGAGGATCAGCTGGAAGACGACCTGCACACCGACCCATTTGGCGGTGACGACGAGGCTGTTCCAGAACGCGTCGTCGGCGAACATGAGCTTGAAGTTCTCGAGGCCGGCAAAACCGTTGTCCCACGGCGTCGTCGGGTTGTAGTACTGCAGGCTGTAGTAGAAGACACTGCCCACGGGGTAGAAGATGAAGACCACGAGCAGTACGACGACGGGTGCGATGAGGATGTAGGGCGCCGAGATGCGGCGCTTCTTCCGGATCGGGGCAGCTGCGGTGGACGCAGCCGTTCCTCCCGATCTGGGTTCGGTGGTGGTGACCATGGGTGACGCTCCGAGGGTGACGGGCCTGTGCGGCATGGGTTCCGGTGGGCGTGAAGAGGAACGGTTCAGGTAAGTCCGGGTGACGGGGTTCCGGGTGACGGGGCTGGGCGAGCGAGCCGCAGACGCTGCGGTACGGGCGCGTCGTTCAGGCGTCGTTCTAGGGTCGCTCGATCGCTCTCATCCGTTCACGTATATGAACTCACGTCTTCTATGTGAATTGCTGTGACTTACTATGACCGCAGTCACAAGCCGTGTCAAGCGTGACGGGTCATACCATTCTGCCCAACCACGCAGCTGCGGCGTCCTGCATGTCCGAGGTGAACACGTGGCCGCCCTCGAACCACTGGGTGGTGAGCGCGTCGGATCCTCCGTACGCGTGCTGAAGTGCAGCTTCTGCGTCGGACATGCCCTTCGGCCCGAAATGGCTGTCACGCCGGGCGAATTGAACCAGCAACGGCGTCGGGAAACCGGAGGCGGCCACGTCCGGCCAATCGCACACAGCCGGAAGGCCTGGGGTGATCATCAGCCAGGTGGTGTCGTCGGCGTGACCGTCCGCGACGTCGGCGAACGTGCTCATCATCGCGGTGATCACCGCTGCCTTCACCTCCGCCGCGGCGAGCAGATGCGCGACCCTGGCGCCTCCACCCGAGAACCCGGTGACACCGATTCTCGACGCATCCACACCAGGAATCCCCCGCAGCACCTCCAGCGCCACCAGGTCCTCCCGGAGAACCTGTCGAGCCAGCGAAGACCCGGTCAAGGCAGCTGTCTTCGCCAGTCCGTGCTCGTGCTCACGAGCCGCGACCTCGTACCGAGCGCTCGAATCCAGCGCCGACGCGCCGGCTGCCTTCTTCGCTCGCTCGGGAAAGTCCTCCCACGCCACCCGGCGACTGCCCCAGGGAAAGACGTCGTGCACGAGGACGGCAAAGCCGGCGGCGACGAGTCCCGCCGCCACGGACCTACCGTCGTACCCGCGTCGTCGCATGTCGGACAGGGCGGCGATCGGTCCGTCCGGACCGTCGGCCACCTTCTCCTTGCCGTGGAACTTGATCCCGTCGTGCGCGTGGAGGAGCAGAACGGCGGGTAGGTCACGGTCCGTGCGGTTCGCAGGCGTCAGCAGCCAGGCCTCGGTCGGAGCCGTCTCCCCGGGGACCGTCCAGGTCAACTCGATGCCGTCGACGCCGGAGTTCTCCGTGTCTGCGGCTGTGTCGACGTGCCACGTGCGGCCGAAGGCGACGTGGGGAGTGCCCTCGTGCAGGTCGGGTGTGGACCCCAGGGCGCGGAGGATCGCTGCTCGACGGTCCGATCGTGGACAGCCGCGCTCGTCATGTGTTCCCATGTGTGAACTCCGTCCCATCTGTTGAATCCATCCTGAGGGGTTTGAATGTCCGAGCACACCGTCGACCGCATCGTCGCGCACGCCTACCCGTGGGACGTGCTGGGCGACCCGCACTTCGTCCAGCGCGCCCTGGACCTCGGCGTTCGAGAGGTCGCGCTCGCCGCGAGCTACCACTCGACCCGTGCAGCCACCCCCCTGCATCCGCAGCACAAAGTGGTCGACGCCCACCACGCGGCTCTGTACCGGCCCGTGCGCGGCGACGCGTGGGACGGCCTTGCGATCGCCGCCCCGACGGCATCATGGGGTGGCTCCGAGGACGCATTCGGCGACGCCGCCGCGCTTCTCGTGGCAGCCGGAATCAAGGTGCACGCGTGGATCGTGCTGTCCCACAGCACGATCATCGGCCAGGCCAACCCGGGCGCAACCGTCGTCAACGCATTCGGCGACCGGTACCCGTACGCACTGGCACCCGGCCACCCGGACATCGTCGCGTACGCACGCACCCTGGCAAGCGAAGCGATCCGCGGTGTCGACGTGTACGGCGTGTCGGTCGAAGCCGCAGGTCAGCTGGGAATCGCGCACGTCGGGCCGCACGAGAAGACCGACGGGGCCTACCCCGGAATCGGGGACACCCTGATGTCGATCAGCTGCACTCCCCGCGAGCTGTCCGCCTGGGCCGAACACGGCGTCGACTCGGACAAGATCGTCGCGAAACTGCGCGACGGAATCGACGCATTGTCCGCGGGAACGTTGGCGCCGTCGTCGACGATCGAGGACGTACTCGACGGCGTGGAAGCCGACGCCGTGTTGACCGTGCGCCACGCCGACGCCGACCGGCTGCGCGGAGCAGTACTCGCCGCCGTCCGAACCGAGTCGCCCGGCGTCCGCGTCACGCTGCACGGCCACCCCGATCCCTGGAAGACCGGCCCATCGCCTGCCTTGACCAGCACCGCCGCCTCCGACGTCGACGCCGTCCTCGTCTCGGCCTGGCCCGGAACCGCCGAAACCGTCTCCGTCGTGCAGCGCACCCGAGCCCTGGTGGGAGAGAACACCGCCGTCGGCGCCTACGTCTCGGTGTTGCCGCCGAAGAAACTCGACGACACCGGCGCCCACGTCGCCGCCACCGTCGCAGCCGGGGCGAACGAACTCCACCTCTACCACCTCGGACTGGTCAACAAGCCACAGCTGAACGCCCTCGGCTCCGTCATCGCGGACTACTCCTAGCTGCTCACCCCCGCCGCACCGAACGTGACGTTCGGTCACTTCAAGTGACCGAACGCCACGTTCGGTGCGAACAGGGCAGCCCACTAGTGCATGCGTGTGCCCAGTGGGTGGTCGCAGAAGGCACCACCGACGCGCTGGAGGATCGGGTCGTCGAAGGTCCATTCGTGGTCGGCGAGGAATTCGTCGGCGAACTGCTCGGCGTCGTCCTGGGGCTCGTATCCGATGGCGGCGCCCTGCTCGCCCGACCACCAGGCGCGGGAGTTCTTCGAGATTCCCCAGACGGTGTGGAATCCCTTGGCGCTGTCGGAGAGTGACGCTTCGATGAGGCGGGCGGTGTCGGCCGGCGACATCCAGCTGGCCAGGCCGCGGTAGTTCGGTGGCTTCTCGAAGCTCGATCCGATGCGCAGATTCACCACGTCGATTCCGAAACGATCGTGATACAGCCGTCCGAGTGCTTCGACGGCAGCCTTCGACCAGCCGTAGAAGCCGTCGGGACGCGGGCCGACGTCGCCGGGCAACGGCTTTCCGCCTGCCTCGTCGTGCGTCCAGAAGCCCACCGCGTGATTGCTCGACGCTGCCACCACCCGGGTCACTCCGTGGGTCACGGCAGCGTCGAAGATCGCCTGGGTGCCGTCGACGTTGACCGAGAGGATGTTGACCCAGGAGTCCTCGGTGCTGAGGCCGCCGAGATGCAGGATGGCGTCGACGCCGTCGACCGCACGCGATACGGCGTCGCGATCCGTGACCGATCCTTGGACGAATTCTTCTGTGGCGAAGTCGATATCGGTGATCTCGGCGATGTCGAACAACCGCAGTGTCCGGTCCGGGCGACGTAGCAGTGGCCGGAGCATCTTGCCCATGTTTCCGGCCGCGCCGGTGATCAACAGCGTCGTCATGTTTCCTCGTTTCCGTCGAAAAGTCTTGTGCTGCGCATCACGTTAGTGCATAGTTCGAAACGAAGTCACCATCTTGACTCAAGTTCACATACATGAACACTACGTTCACCTCCCACTCGGATCGTCCGGCACGTTCCTGCCGGTGAAGGAGCACACCCATCATGGCAACAGTTGCGTTCGAGAACGTCACCAAGTTCTTTCCCGGCGGGGACAAGCCTGCCGTCGATCAGCTCGATCTGGCGATCGAGGACGGCGAGTTCCTCGTCCTCGTCGGCCCGTCCGGCTGCGGAAAGTCGACGTCGCTCCGCATGCTCGCGGGGCTCGAGGACGTCGACCGCGGCGCGATCACCATCGGCGGCAACGACGTCACCGAGTTCCAGCCGAAGGACCGCGACATCGCGATGGTGTTCCAGAACTACGCGCTCTACCCGCACATGACCGTCGGCGAGAACATGGGCTTCGGCCTGCGTATCGCCGGTGAGGACAAGGGCGAGATCAAGCGGCGCGTCGAGGATGCGGCCAAGATTCTCGACCTCACCAAGTTCCTCGACCGCAAGCCCAAGGCGCTGTCCGGCGGTCAGCGTCAACGTGTCGCGATGGGCCGCGCGATCGTCCGGAAGCCGCAGGTGTTCCTCATGGACGAGCCGCTGTCCAACCTCGATGCCAAGCTGCGTGTGCAGACGCGCGCGCAGATCTCCGCGCTCCAGCGTCGCCTCGCCACCACCACCGTCTACGTCACCCACGACCAGGTCGAGGCCATGACGATGGGCGACCGCGTCGCGGTGCTCAAGGACGGCGTGCTGCAGCAATGCGACACTCCGCGCCGGATGTACGAGCACCCGAACAACGTGTTCGTCGCCGGGTTCATCGGGTCGCCCGCGATGAACCTTCTGGAACTTCCGCTTGTCGACGGCGGCGTCAGCTTCGGCGGGGAGATCGTGCCGGTCCCACGCTCGGCTGTTGCGAGCATCGGGGAAAGCTCGGTCACGCTCGGCGTACGTCCCGAGGATCTGGAGATCACGACGGGAGAGGGCCTGGAGGTCACCATCGACGTCGTCGAAGAACTCGGCGCCGACGCCTACGTCTACGGCCAGGCCGACGTGAACGGAGCCAAGCAGCCCATCGTCGTGCGCGCCGACGGTCGCATTCCGCCGCGTCGGGGCGAGAAGATCACCTTGTCCTATGCGGCGGAGCGGACGCATCTGTTCTCGACCGTGACCGGCGAACGCCTCGTCGACTGACGGGCTTTCGGGATGGAGATGCATGCAGTCCGGTGTATTTCCATCCCGCGTCGGCGATGCTGAACCAGTATCGATGTATCCACAAATAGTCTTGGACTTGAATGAATGGACCTCCTAGCGTGTGAGGTACACCACCAGCCGTTCAAGGGAGATCAGTCGCAGTGTCCATCGACGTAGAGACAAGAACCTCGAAGCCCACCAGCGGCCTCACCGCACCCGACGCGGCGATCAAGGCCCTCGCGGCCGGCGACGCGACCATCGACCGGATCGCACACGTCACGCTGAAGTCGATCACGCTGCCGCTGAAGAACCCCATCAGCGATGCCAAGGTTCTGACCGGCAGGCAGAAGGCCATGACCGAGGTCGCGTTCCTGTTCGCGGAGATCAGAACCGAGCAGGGCCACGAAGGAATCGGTTTCAGCTACTCCAAGCGTGCCGGTGGACCGGCCCAGTTCGCACACGCGAAAGAGATCGCACCGGTGTTGATCGGCGAGGATCCCAGCGACATCGCCAAGATCTGGACCAAGCTGCAGTGGGCAGGGGCGTCGGTCGGGCGCAGCGGCGTTGCCACACAGGCCATCGCGGCCGTGGACATCGCACTCTGGGACCTCAAGGCCAAGCGTGCGCAGCTGCCGCTCGCGAAACTCATCGGTGCGACACGCGATTCCGTGCAGACGTACAACACCTCCGGCGGGTTCCTGCACACCCCGATCGAAGAAGTCCTGGACAATGCGACGGCATCCCTCGCGGCCGGAATCGGCGGCATCAAACTCAAAGTGGGTCAGCCGGATTGGCGCACCGACATCGCCCGCGTCACAGCTGTCCGCGAGCACCTCGGCGACGACGTCCCGCTCATGGTCGACGCCAATCAGCAATGGGATCGCCCGACGGCGAACCGTATGTGCCGCATTCTCGAACAGTTCGACCTCGTCTGGATCGAAGAACCGCTCGATGCCTACGACGCCGAAGGTCACGCGATGCTCGCGCGCACCTTCGACACGTCCATCGCGACCGGTGAGATGTTGGCCAGCGTCGGAGAGCACGTCCGCTTGATCGAGGCAGGTTCGGTCGACATCATTCAGCCCGACGCCCCGCGTATCGGCGGAATCACGCAGTTCCTCAAGTTGGCCTCGCTGGCCGAGCACCACAACCTGCAGCTCGCACCGCACTTCGCGATGGAGATTCACCTCCACCTCGCGGCGGTGTACCCGTTGCAGACGTGGGTGGAGCACTTCGACTGGCTCGATCCGCTGTTCGACGAGCACCTCGAAACCCGCGACGGCAGGATGCATCTCTCCGACCGCCCGGGCCTCGGCTTCACGCTCAGCGATCAGGCCAAGGCCTGGACCGTCGGAACGGCGGAGTTCGGCAAGTAACCCCTGTGTGAGTGGAGATGTAGGCCCTGCCCTACATCTCCACTCACGTGTGGCGGAGGCGTTCCAGGGTCGCGCGGGCGCCTTCGGAGTGCAGAGAGTCCAACTGCGTGCGGTATTCGGTGACGAAGCGTTCGTTGTCGATCAGGTCGCCGAAGACTGTGCGGTTGGCGATGAAGGCCGTGGGATCGTCGTGCTGCTTCCGGGCAATCGGAATCAGGGTGTCGGCGAGCTGGTCGACGATCTCGATCGGCTGACCCTGCTCGTCGACACCTTCGGCGTACCGTGCCCAGCTGGCGACGACGGCAGTGGACAACCGGATGTCTCCGCCGGTTTCGAGATTCTTGCGGATGACGGGCAACAGCCACTTGGGAATTCGGTCCGACGACTCCGCGCACAGCCGCGCGACGGTGTCGCGGATCTCCTGGTTGGAGAAGCGTTCGATCAGTGTCTTCTTGTAGTCACCCAGATCGATGCCGGGGACCGGCTGCAGCGTCGGAGTCGCTTCGTTGTTCATGTAGGCCAGCAGGAACTCGGAGAACAGTGAGTCCTGGGCTACCTCGTGCACCAACCGGTAGCCGCTGAGGTAGCCGAAGTACGCGAGTGCCTGATGGCTCGCGTTCAACAGTCGCAGCTTCATCAGCTCGTACGGCGTGACGTCCTCGACCACCTGTACTCCGACGTCCTCGAACGGAGGGCGACCGAGCGTGAACTTGTCCTCGAGGACCCACTGCGTGAACGGCTCGCCCGCGACAGGCCACTGATCGTCCAGCGCGTAACGCTCCGAAAGGCTCTGCACCACTTCGGGAGTGGTCACCGGCGTGATGCGATCGACCATCGAGTTGGGGAATGCGCCCTCGGCGGTCAGCCACTGCGCCAACTCGGGATCTTTCAGGTGCGCGAACGCAGTGAACGTCGACTGCGCGATGTGCCCGTTGCCCTCGATGTTGTCGCAGGACATGATGGTGAACGGCTTCAGTCCGCGGTCCTTGCGTCGCGCGAGAGCGTCGACGACCAACCCGAACGTCGTCGACGGAACGGCCCCGTCCTTCAGATCGGCCTGGATGGACGGATTCTCGGCGTCGAACTCGCCCGTCGTCGCGGAGAAGTTGTATCCGCCTTCGGTGATGGTGAGCGAGACGATACGCGTCGACTCCGCGGCCATCTTCTCGATCACGGCCTCGGGATCGTCCGGTGCGAAGAGGTACTCGACGATGGACCCGATGACTCGGGTGTCCCAGGTGCCGTCCGCGTGCTTGAGCGCCAGCGTGTACAGGCAGTCCTGGGCGTCCATGACGTCCTTCATCTTCCGGTCACCGGGGAGGACGCCGACACCGCAGATTCCCCACTCCGACGCCTCGCCCTGCTGAAGCAGTCGGTCGACGTACATCGCCTGGTGGGCGCGGTGGAACCCGCCGACACCGAAATGCACGATCCCGGCCGTCACGTCGGACCGATCGTAGGTGGGCACTGCGACGTCCTCGATGAAGTCGTCGAGTGTGCGCGAGTTCAGCTTCATACGTCGGTCTCCTTCGAGAGTCCTGGGATGACAACAGCTTTGATGCTTCCAGCGACCTTGTCCGCGTTCAACGCGTCCTCGGCGTGAGCGAGATCGAACCGTGCGGTGACCATTGCGTCGAGGTCGACCAGTCCGCCGAGAACCAGTTCACGAGCGATGGGCCAGGTGTTGGCATAGCGGAACACTCCGGTCAGTACGAGTTCGCGGTTCTGGATCAACGAGATCGGCAACGCGTAGTCGGATCCACCCATACCCACCAGCACCACGGTACCTGCGGGCCGAACCGCATGAATGCCGTCGACGACGGCCCTGGCCGCACCGGACGCGTCGATGAACGCGTCGACCTCGAGCTCTCGAACATCGTCCGTTGCAGGGTCGAGGACCTGCGTCGCGCCGAAGGTGGATGCGTTGACCCGACGAGCCGCGTCGATGTCGCTGACGATCACGGTCGTGGCGCCGAATGCGCGGGCGACCTGTGCGGTCACGAGGCCTACCGGGCCCGCGCCCGCGATCAACACGCTGGAACCCGCCGTGATCCGTGCCTTCTGGGCCGACGCGATGCCGACCGACAACGGTTCGAAGAGGGCAGCGGCTTCGTCGGAGATCTCGTCGGGAATCGTGTGCGCGAAGACCGACTGGATCAACACGTACTCGGCGAGGGCGCCGTCGATCGGCGGCGTCGCGAAGAACTCCATGGACGGGCACAGGTTGTATCGGCCGGCGCGCGACTGTGCGCTCGTCGGATCCGGGCGCTGAGGTTCGATCGAGACGCGCTGGCCGATTCGGGTGTCGGCCACTGCGGAACCGACTCCGACGATCACGCCTGCTGCTTCGTGTCCGAGTACCAGTGGGCCGTTCACGACGTGGTCGCCGATTCGGCCTTCCCGGTAGTAGTGCGCGTCGGATCCGCAGACTCCGACGGCGGTGACCTGGACCAGAACCTCGTCGGCCGCCGGGGTGGGAACCGGTCGCTCCTCCAGTCGAATCTCGTGGGGTCCGCTGAGAACGCTGACCTGCATCGACTGTGGCACCGGAAACTCCTCTTGGGTTGGTGTTGTGTAGATCACACCTGAATGTTAGCTTAATGAGCAGAAGAACACACCCTGAGCATATGCTCACCGTCCGCAGGAGAGTCGTGACAATTTCGGTCCCCGAGGTTCCGGGACCGCAGCGTTCGTCGAAAACCACCGATGACCTGCGGCTCGCCCTCCGTGCGGCGTCGATGTATCACGTCGAGGGGGCGACGCAGGCGGAGATTGCCGCCAAGCTCGGGGTCTCCCGCCCCACCGCAGGACGGCTGGTCGCCAAAGCGCGAGCGCTCGGGCTGGTCACCATCGAGATCAACGTGCCCGACGAGTTGCAGGGCACCGTGCACGCCGATATCGAGCGCGATCTCGAGCGAACCTTCGGGCTGACGGAAGCTCTCGTCGTTCCCGACGTCATCGACGGCACCGACCGGGGGTACGGATCGCTGGGGCGTGCCGCGGCCGCGGTGCTGTCCAGGCGGTTGGCGTCGACCGACACACTCGGATTCACGTGGGGCCCGGAAACCGTGGCCGTCGCACACTCGCTGAAGTCGAGGGGCGCGAAATGCGCCCAGGTGGTCCAGCTCGACGGGTCGATGAGTTCGGCCGACTACCAGACCGGTGTGGAGTACACCCTGGGCCGCTGCGCGGAATACCTGCAGGCGCGGCCCGTCCGGCTCAACGCGCCGCTGTACGCCGATCCGGCGACAGTGACGGCGTTGCAGCAGGATTCAGTGATATCCCGCGCCCTACAAGCCGGGACCGAGGCCGAAGCGATGATGTACGGCCTCGGTCCCGTTTCCACGTCGACCACGCTGTTCGAGGGCAGCTTCATCGACTTGGAGATCATCGACGAGCTCCGCAGTCTCGGCGCCGTCGGTGAAATCGGTGGACGATTCTTCGATGCCGACGGGACCCCGACGGGCGGTTCGCTTCCGGACCGAACGGTGTCCGTCGGACTCGACGCCATTCGGTCGTGCGACCGGGCAATTCTGATCTCCGGTGGTGTGAAGAAACACCAGGCAATACTCGGTGCACTTCGCGGTGGCTTCGCCTCCGTACTCGTCACCGACATCGAAAGTGCGCGTTGGTTGATGGCGCATACAACGGAAGGTGTGTCCCAGTGAGGTTATTACCCAAGGTGGTCGTCGCGGCCTCGCTCGCGACGACCCTGACGCTGTCCGGCTGTGCCGGCGCAGGTTCGATCGGTGGTGACGGTGACGGCACGACGATCACCGTCGCCATCGTGTCGAACTCGCAGATGTCCGACGCCATCTCGTTGGCGCCCGAGTTCGAGGCCGAGAACCCGGGTATCAATCTGAAGTTCGTGTCTCTGTCGGAGAACGAGGCTCGTGCCAAGATCACCGCGTCCGTCGCCACCGGTGGCGGTGAGTTCGACGTCGTGATGATCAGCAACTTCGAGACCCCGCAGTGGGCCGAGAACGGCTGGCTCACCAACCTGTCCGAGTACGCCGACGCGACGCCTGGCTACGACGAGGACGACTTCATTCCGCCGCTGAAGGAGTCACTGTCCTACGAGGGCAGCATGTACTCCGTCCCGTTCTACGGTGAGTCGTCGTTCCTGATGTACCGCAAGGATCTGATGGAAGCGGCAGGCATCACGATGCCGGAGGAGCCGACGTGGCAGGAAGTCGCCGACGCCGCCGCGAAACTCGACAGCCCTGACGTCTCGGGAATCTGCCTCCGCGGAAAGCCCGGCTGGGGAGAGGTTCTCGCCCCGCTGAACACCGTCATCAACTCGTTCGGTGGACGCTGGTACGACGAGGACTGGAACGCACAGCTCACCAGCCCGGAAACCGAAGCCGCCGTTCAGTTCTACGTCGACACTGTCCGCGAGCACGGCCAGCCCGGCGCCGCAACCAGCGGATTCAGCGAGTGCGGAACGCAGCTCTCGCAGGGCAACACCGCGATGTGGTACGACGCCACCTCCGCCGTGTCGGTGCTCGAGGATCCGACGTCCAGCAACGTCGTCGGCAAGATCGGATACGCCAAGGCCCCGAGCGAAGCCAAGGGCGACAACGGCTGGTTGTACTCCTGGGCGCTCGGAATCCCCACCACCTCGGAGAATCCCGACGACGCATGGAAGTTCGTGTCGTGGATGACCAGCAAGGAGTACCTGAACAAGGTCGGAAACGAGCTGGGGTGGGAGCGCGTTCCGCCCGGAAGCCGCCTGTCCACCTACGAGATTCCCGAGTACAAGGAAGCGTCTGCGGCGTACGGCCAGGTGACGTTGGACTCGATCAACGGTGCGGACCCCAACAATCCGACGGTCGACCCCGTCCCGTACACGGGCGTGCAGTTCCTGACCATTCCCGAGTTCCAGGACCTCGGAACTCGTGTCAGCCAACAGATCAGTGCAGCAGTAGCAGGACGAATCAGCGTCCAGGACGCGCTCGAACAAGCGCAGCAGTACGCCGAAGTGGTCGGTAAGACGTACCAGGAGGGCCAGGGATGACCACCACCGAAACGCGATCGGCGGAAGCCGATTCCGAGAAGTTCGTACCGAGACCGAGAACCATCTCCAAGGCCGAGGGGTGGCGTCGACGCGGCCCGCTCCTGCCCGCGATGGTGTTCGCTATCGTCGTCACCCAGATCCCCTTCCTGTTCACGCTGTACTACTCGACTCAGTCGTGGAACCTCGTCCGACCTGGTTCGCGAGAGTTCAACTGGCTCAACAACTACGTCGACGTGTTCCGCGACAGTCAGTTTCGTGAAGTCGCACTGAACACGGTGATCATGATCGTCGGCACCGTCATCATCTCGGTGATCCTCGGTCTGTTCCTGGCGTTGCTGCTGGATCGAAAGTTCATCGGCCGCAGCCTGATCCGTACGCTCTTGATCACACCGTTCCTGATCACTCCGGTCGCCGGTGCGCTGATCTGGAAGACCACGATGTTCGATCCGGTCTTCGGCCTGATCAACTTCGTGCTCAGCCCGTTCGGCGTGGACCAGATCGACTGGGTCTCTCGCTACCCGCTGCCGGCCGTCATGGCCAACCTGATCTGGCAGTGGACGCCGTTCATGATGCTGCTGATTCTCGCCGGTCTGCAGTCGATGCCCAAGGACATCTCCGAGGCGGCGCGAGTCGACGGCGCAGGGCCCTTCAAGCTGTTCCGGGAGCTCACCCTCCCGCACCTGCGGCGGTTCATCGAACTCGGTGCCGTCCTCGGTGCGATCTACCTGGTCAACACCTTCGACGCGGTGTACATGATGACCTCGGGCGGCCCGGGTGTCGCCTCGGCGAACCTGCCGTTCTACATCTACCAGCGCGCCTTCCTCGGATTCGACATCGGGCAGGCCGCGGCCATGGGCGTGGTCACGGTGGTGGCCACCATCATCGTCAGCACCTTGGCGCTGAGACTGATCTTCAAGAGCTTCAGTGGAAACGAGGAGGCTGCGTGATGAGTACCGCTACCACGAACAAGAAAGCAGTACCGCAGACATCCGACGGTGTCGCCATCAAGCGCAAGAGCAAGTGGGGCCCGGGCACCATCTGGTCGTTCGTCGCCTGGGTCGCGGGCATCACGTTCTTCTTCCCCGTGCTGTGGATGGTGTTGACCGGTTTCAAGCAGGAGGCCGACGCCTACTCGGACCCACCGAAGCTGTTCTTCACCCCGACGCTGGATCAGTACCGCGGAGTGCTCGAGAGCGGTATCGGCACCACCCTGCTCAACTCGGCGTTCGCGACCGTGGTCTCGACGCTTCTCGTTCTGCTGCTGGGTGTTCCGGCCGCGTTCGCTCTGTCGCTGCGGCCGGTGAAGAAGACGAAGGACGTGCTGTTCTTCTTCATCTCCACCAAGATGCTCCCGGTGGTCGCGGCAATCGTTCCGCTGTACGTCATCGTCGGCGACATCGGCATGCTGGACAACATCTGGACACTCGTGATCCTCTACACCGCAATGAATCTCCCCATCGCGGTGTGGATGATGCGGTCGTTCTTCCTGGAAGTTCCGAGCGAGTTGCTCGAGGCCGCCAGCATGGACGGTGCATCGCTGTGGACCTCGGTGCGTGAGGTGATCCTGCCGCTCGTGTCTCCCGGTATCGCCGCGACGTCGCTCATCTGCGTCATCTTCTCGTGGAACGAGTTCTTCTTCGCCGTCAACCTCACCGCCGTTCAGGCACAGACCATTCCGGTCTACCTCGTCGGCTTCATCACCGGACAGGGCCTGTACTGGGCACAGCTGTCCGCCGCTGCGACCTTCGCAGCCCTCCCCGTCGTCCTTGCCGGATGGTTCGCGCAGAACAAGCTCGTGCGCGGTCTGTCCTTCGGCGCCATCAAATAGGTACAGGAGCTCACTGAAATGGCTGCAATCACGTACAAGAAGGCATCCTGCGTCTACGAAGGTGCCGACAAGCTCGCCGTCGATTCACTCGACCTCGACATCCAGGACGGCGAGTTCGTCGTCCTCGTCGGACCGTCCGGTTCCGGCAAGTCCACCGCGCTGCGCATGCTCGCCGGGCTCGAGGAGATCGACGGCGGCGCCATCGAGATCGGTGGAAAGAACATGGTGGGCGTGCCGTCCAAGGACCGCGACATCGCCATGGTCTTCCAGAACTACGCGCTCTACCCCAACAAGACCGTCGGGGAGAACATGGGCTTCGCGCTCAAGATGCGCGGCGTCCCGCTGGAGGAGCGCAAGGCGAAGGTCGCGGAGGCCGCCAAGATCCTCGACCTGACGGAGTACCTCGACCGTAAGCCGGGCAAGCTGTCCGGTGGTCAGCGTCAGCGAGTTGCCATGGGCCGCGCCATCGTTCGTGAGCCCCAGGTGTTCTGCATGGACGAGCCTCTGTCCAACCTCGACGCCAAACTGCGCGTGCAGACGCGTACGCAGATCGCGGCCCTGCAGCGTCGTCTCGGCACGACGACCGTGTACGTCACCCACGATCAGGTCGAGGCCATGACGATGGGTGACCGGGTTGCCGTGCTGCGCGGTGGCAAGCTGCAGCAGTTCGCGTCGCCCACCGACCTCTACGACAATCCGGTCAACGCCTTCGTCGCCGGCTTCATCGGCTCGCCCGCGATGAACCTCATGACGGTGCCCATCGGGTCCGGCGGAGTGCAGATCGGCAACTTCCTGTTGCCTCTCGAACGCGACGAACTGACCAAGCTCGCCTCGCTCGGACTGGACAACGTGACCGTCGGGCTTCGGCCCGAGCAGCTCGGGATCACGCGTGGAAGCGGGGAAGGTTTCGAGGGCAAGGTCGACCTCATCGAGGAGCTGGGCAGCGAATCGTACGTCTACGCCCACCTCGACGACCCCAAGGTCAAGGGACTCGACGGTGGACCGGTGTCCCTCGTCGCACGCTCGGCCGTTCGCGCTCCCGCAAAGATCGGCGAAAGCGTCGCCCTCACACGGCTGGACGGTGCAATTCACCTGTTCCACCCGGAATCGGGTGAGCGGATCTGAGCACCCCCGGAACCAAGCGGCTACCCCCGTACCCCTGTTCGGGGGTAGCGCGCGCACCACTCGACTCAATAGCGTGAAGAGTAAGTGAGATGTGCGCCACAGCTAGGGAGTGATCATGACGGACGGAACGGCCTACACCGCGTTCAAGCAGGCCCGCGACGTACTGCTGGATGCCTACGGCGATTACGACGCTGCGACGGAGAACTTCCAGTGGCCCGCCTTCGGTGAGAAGTTCAACTGGGCCATCGACTGGTTCGACGCGTACGCACGAGGCAACGACGGCACCGCCCTGTGGATCGTCGAGGAGGACGGGTCCGAGGGCAAGTACACGTTCGACGCCATGTCGCGGCGTTCCGACCAGGTGGCGCGGTGGCTGGAATCTCTGGGCATCGGCCGAGGCGACTCGGTGATCCTGATGCTCGGCAACCAGGTCGAGCTCTGGGAGTCGATGCTGGCCGTCATGAAGCTCGGCGCCGTTCTGATGCCGACGACCACGGCGATCGGCTCCGCGGACCTGACCGACCGCCTGCAGCGCGGGAAAGCCAAGGCCGTCGTCGTCAACCCCGCCGACGCACCGAAGTTCGACGAGGTGCCGGGTGAGTATCTGAAGCTGTCGGTCGGTGCGCACGACGGTTGGACAGACTTCCGTTCGGCGTACGACGTCCAGGACGCGCAATCGTTCGAGACGGTGACAGCCCCCGACGATCGCCTTCTGCTGTACTTCACCTCGGGAACGACGAGTAAGCCGAAACTGGTCGAGCACACCCAGGTGTCCTACCCCGTCGGCCACCTCAGCACGATGTACTTTCTCGGTGTCAGGCCGGGCGACGTCCACCTCAACATCAGTTCACCCGGGTGGGCCAAGCACGCGTGGAGCTGCTTCTTCGCACCGTGGATCGCCGAGGCGACGATTTTCGTCTACAACTACACCCGGTTCGACGCCAAGGCTCTGCTCGCGCAGATCCGTCGCGCCGAGGTGACGACGTTCTGCGCCCCGCCGACGGTGTGGCGCATGCTGATTCAGGCCGACATTTCCGGTGGCCGGGGTGCGCTGCGTGAGGCCATCGGTGCGGGCGAACCGTTGAACCCGGAAGTCATCTCGCACGTGCAGAAGCAGTGGGGCCTGAACATCCGTGACGGTTTCGGTCAGACGGAAACCACTGCGCTGGTGGCGAACACGCCGGGCGCGGAGCTGAAGTTCGGTTCGATGGGTCGACCGCTCCCCGGTGTGCCCGTCGTGATCATCGATCCGGTGACCGGTGAGCGCGCGGACGAGGGTGAAATCTGCCTGGACCTCGAGCAGCATCCGTTCAACCTCATGACCGGCTACCTGGACAACCCGGCTCGCAACGCCGAAGTCATGTCCGGCGGGTACTACCACACCGGCGATGTGGCATCCCGTGACGAACGCGGCTACATCACCTACGTCGGACGCACCGACGACGTGTTCAAGGCATCGGACTACAAGGTCTCGCCCTTCGAGCTCGAAAGCGTGCTCATCGAGCACCCGGCCGTGGCCGAAGCGGCCGTCGTCCCTGCTCCCGACGAGACGCGCCTGGCCGTGCCGAAGGCCTACGTTGCCCTCGCCGCCGGCTGGGAACCGAACGAGGACACAGCAATCGAGATCCTGAAGTACGCCCGCGAACATCTGGCGCCGTACCTGCGGGTGCGTCGAATCGAGTTCTTCGAGCTTCCCAAGACCATCTCCGGCAAGATTCGACGCGTCGAGCTTCGAGCCCGCGAGAACTCCGGTGAAGTCCTGTCCGGGGAGTATCGAGACGACACCATCCGCATGTGACACTCATAGGAGCATCACATGAAAGGTGTTCCGACCGAAACATTTCTCGAGTCACGGGCCCGTGTGAGACCGCGCTTCTCGAGGATCGGCCGCACGCCTTCACCGAAGTGGTAGGCCTCTTCGAGGTGCGGGTAACCGGAGAGAACGAAGTGATCGAGCCCGATCGACGCGTACTCGGCGATGCGATCGGCCACTTCCTCGTGTGAGCCCACCAAGGCTGTGCCCGCCCCTCCGCGGACCAGGCCGACTCCCGTCCACAGATTGGGCGCGATCTCCAGTGAGCGGGCGTCGGCGCCTGCCGTATACGCGCTGCCGCCGCCGTGCAGTTCACGCATACGACGCTGGCCCTCGGACACCGAGCGGGACAGGCTTTCCTGCGCCGCTTCGATGGTCTTGGGATCGAGGGCACCGAGCAGACGGTCCGCCTCTGCCCACGCCTGCTCGGACGTGTCTCGTGAGATGACGTGCAGCCGGATGCCGTAATCGAGGGTGCGGCCCTGCACCTCCGCAAGGTCCCTGATCCACGCGATCTTCGATGCGACCGCCGCTGCTGGTTCCCCCCACGTCAGGTAGGTGTCCGCGAACTGCGACGCCACCGTTCCCGCGGCCGGCGACGAACCACCGAAGAAGATCGGCGGCACCGGATCCGGATGACGCTGCAGCGCAGCTTCTTCCACCTTGATGTATTTGCCGTCGAAGGACACCGGCCCGTCGTTCGCCCAGAGGCGACGGGTGACGTCGAGGAATTCACCGCAGCGCTCGTAGCGCTGGTTCTTGTCCAGAAAATCGCCGAACCGTCGCTGCTCGTGGTCCTCGCCACCGGTGACGACGTTCAGCAGGAGACGTCCGCCGGACTGCCACTGGAACGTCGCGGCCATCTGAGCGGCCAACGTCGGACTGAGCAGACCTGGCCGTAGGGCGACAAGGAACTTGAGGGTTTCGGTGGTGTCGATCATCATCGCCGTCGTCAACCACGCGTCCTCGCACCACGCACCCGTTGGCGTCAGGACCGCCTCGAATCCGTTGCTCTCCGCTGCGGCGCCGATCTGGTTGAGATACTTCAGCGTCGCGGGTCGATCTCCGGACATCGACGATCCATGTCCGCCCGCCATCAGATTGCGGGAGTCGCCGTACGTGGGCAGGAACCAATGGAAGCGTAGAGACATGTTGTCCGATTCTGGCAACGTCCACAGACGGTGTCCAGGGTTGCAATCAGGCTGATTCGAATCCATGACCTGCTGTCGAGGCAGGCTTACTCTGGCTCCACATGACTGCATTCGCCGAGGCCGCACCGGCCGAATCGGACCCGGCCAGACGCAAACGACTCCGCACCGTCGTCGCGGCGAGCCTCCTCGGAACGACAGTCGAATGGTACGACTTCTTCCTCTACGCCACCGCCGCAAGCCTGGTGTTCAACCGACTCTTCTTTCCCGATCAGAGCTCGTTCGTCGGCACGATGCTGTCGTTCGCGACCTTCGCCGTCGGATTCGTCGTCAGACCCATCGGCGGCGTCGTGTTCGGGCACTTCGGCGACCGGATCGGCCGGAAGAAGACGCTCGCTCTGACGATGTTCATCATGGGCATCGCCACGGCACTGATGGGCGCGTTGCCGACGACCGAACAGATCGGCGTACTCGCACCGATCCTTCTGCTCCTTCTTCGGATACTCCAGGGCTTCGCACTCGGTGGCGAATGGGCCGGCGCCGTACTGCTCGCCGTCGAGCACAGTCCGGCGAAGAAGCGCGGCCTGTTCGGAAGCATCCCGCAGATCGGACTGGCACTCGGCTTGGCGCTCGGCACAGCGGTGTTCGCGCTTCTGCAAACAGTGTTCGACGACGCCGCCTTCCTCGCCTACGGATGGCGCATCGCGTTCCTGCTCAGCTTGGTGCTCGTGGCAGTCGGCCTCGTGGTACGCCTGAAAGTGGAAGAGACACCGGCGTTCCAGGAAGTCACCGACCTGAAGCAACGCTCGTCGGCACCGGTCCGTGAGGTGTTCGCGCGCAAGTCCATTCGAGGAACCGTGCTCGGTCTTCTCTCGCGGTGGGGTGAAGGCGCTGCCTTCAACACGTGGGGTGTCTTCGCCATCACCTACGCAACGACACAACTGGATTTCGAGAAGGTTCCGGTGCTGCTCGTCGTCACCGTCGCAGCCGTCGTCATGGCACTGCTGCTCCCGCTGTCCGGACTGCTCGTCGACCGATACGGCGCCAAGAGGATCTACGTCATCGGCATCGCACTCTACGGAGCGGCAGTGTTCCCGGTGTTCGCCCTCTTCGATACCGGAAGCCTGTGGCTGTTCGGCCTCGGCCTCGTCCTGGTCTTCGGATTCGTCCACGCCCTGTTCTACGGCGCACAAGGAACGCTGTACGCAAGCCTCTACCCGACGGAAATCCGCTACACCGGACTGTCCATCGTCTACCAGTTCTCCGGCATCTACGCCTCGGGCGTCACACCGTTGATCCTGACCGCCCTCATCGCAGCAGGCAGCGGATCACCCTGGCTGGCCTGCACCTTCCTCGTCGGAACGTCCGTCATCAGCGTCATCGCCACAGTCCTCGTCCGTAAGCGGGATCTGTACCTCTGACCGTGTCTTTTCCGGACCGAACGTGGCGTTCGGTCACTTCAAGTGACCGAACGGCACATTCGGTCCTGAAAAGCGGGAGCCCGAAAGGCGGGAGCCCGAAAGCGGGTGTCCGAAAAGCGGGTACGACGCTAATGCTTCAGGAACGGTTCGACGACGGCGAGGACTTCGGCGCTTGCGGCGGGGGTGGTCGAGTGGTCGAATCCGCGGATGGTGTGCAGTTCGGAGTTCTTCACGAGTGCGGCTGCGGATGCGGTGTCGTCGAGTCGCGTGGTGTCCTGGGATCCGACGTAGAACAGTGACGGGATCTTCAGGCCGCGCAGGTCGGCGTCGGACAGTCCGGGTTCTGCGTCGGATGCCCGGAAGTAGGCCGCCATGGCGTCGGAGTCGTTGGCGGAGAACACAGCACGTGTAGCGGCGTCGACGGGGAACAGCCGGTGCTTGTTCCACTCCTCGATGAATCCGTCCATTCCTCGGTCGGCGAGGACGTCGGCGCAACCGGGGAAGAACAGCCGGTCGAAGGCGCCTTTCTGTGGTCCGTGCGAACCGCCGCCGGAGATCAGCTTGGTCACCCTGTCGGGTGCGCGTGCTGCCAGGGTCAGGCCGGCTCGGGCGCCGTAGGAGTAGCCCCAGTAATCAGCGCTGGGGACGCCTACCGCGTCGAGGACTGCCACGAGGTCGCCGACGATGGAGTCCATCGTGTACGCCTCGATCTCGTGCGGCTTGTCGCTTCGCCCGTGGCCGCGCATGTCGACGAGGATCAACGTCCGGCTGGGTCGAAGTGCCTTGACGTATCCGAAGGTTCGCCAGATCGTGTGCGTCAGCAGGCTGCCGTGCACCAGCAGCAACGGTGGTCCTGATCCCACGACCTGGAAGGCGATGCGGGTTCCGTCGGCGGGGTTGGTAGCGAAGTCCACCGCATCATTGTCCTGTATCGGCCATACGTGGTCGGGAGCGGGATTCGCCCAGGAACTTCTCTGCCACCACATCCCAATCCGTGGCGGCGGGCCAATGGTCCAAAGCCCGTGCGGACGCAGCTCTGACGTGTTCCGCCAGACCGGGGTCGATTCCCGCTTGGTGACTCGATTCGACGATGTGCGTCAGGAACGACAAGCACATGTCCAGCCGGGCGTCGCCCTGGTCGTACCGACGGTGTCGAAGCGACGTCGTCGACGCGGGCAGGGAACCGCCGAGAGTGTCGACGATCCCCCGGGCATAGGGCAGAAACGCTGCAGGCTCGACACCGTGAGCTGCGGCCAATGCAGCTGCGTGCAAGTAGGCGTACATGCCGGAGAAGTAGATGTCGAGCATCGCGAGATCGAGCGCCGGTGGCGTCGAATGATCGTTCCCGACGATGTCGCTGCTTCCTCCCAGTGCGTCGAGGATCGGCTGTGCGGCGGTCAAGTCCTCCTCCGCGCCGGCGTAGAGCGCCGAGCAGTGTTCGGTTCCCACCATCGAAGTCGGCACCATCATCGCGCCGGTCACGTACCGGACTCCTCGGGCAGCGGCCAGCGCAGCCGAGTCGACGGTGTCGGTGGGAGTACCTGTTGAGAAGTTGATCAACACTCCGCTGGTGTTCGTTGCTGGAATGCGATCGATGACGGTTCGGCTGATCTCGTGGTTTCGCACGCACACGACGACGATGTCGGCATTTCGCGTGGAGTCCTCCACCGTGGCCGACATCTCGACGGCGATTCCATCGATCGTCCTCGGGGTTCGGTTCCATGCGCGAAGGTGATGTCCTTTGGCCGCCGCTGCGCGTGTGATTGCTTCACCCATCGCGCCGAGGCCCAGAATTGCTATCGACTTGGTCATGATCGGAATGATTCCCGGGTGCAGCGTTGCCGTCGAGTACGCACAATGAAGTAAGTACAGCCGCGGGAGGGGTGTGTCGTGAACGATCCGAATCCATGTGGAGTGAACGTGGTCTTCGGCTTGATCGGGTCGAAGTGGAAGCCGACGATTCTGTGGCGGCTCGCGGAGGGTGATCGTCGTTTCGCCGAGCTGCGCACACAGATCGGTGGGATTTCCGAGAAGGTGCTTGCCGACCAATTGCGCGAGCTCGTTCGTGACGGTCTCGTGGTGCGCACCGCAGCCGACGGGTTTCCGTTGCGCGTCGACTACCGGCTCAGCACGGACGGGAGCGAGCTCAACTCACTTCTCGATCCCCTGTCGGAATGGGGTGATCGCCTGTTCGCGCGCAGATCGCGGGAGTAGTTCAGCGGCGATGGAAGGCATCGACGGCGGCTTCGACGGTGTAGTGGAATCTGGACCCGTCGAATCTGCTGCCCACGCCGAAACGGATGAGCCGATCCTTGATCGGGCCTTTCATCTCGGCGAAGGCAAGGCGAATTCCCTTGTCCTCCAGGAATTGATCGAGCTCGACGAGTTCGTCGACGGCTGTGGTGTCGAGCCCGGTGATGGGTTCGGCGGCCACGACCACCCATTCCACCGGGACCGGAGCATCTGCGACGGCAGTGCGAATGTACTGGTCGAAGATGTCGCCGTTGGCGAAGAAGAGCGGCGCGTCGAATCGGACGAGAAGCAGACCCGGGATCCGTTCACCGTCGGGATGCCGGTCGATGTCGTGGAAGCCAGGGCGGTCCGACGTTCGGACCAGCTCGGTGCGGTACGGCTGCCAGGCGCGCGCGACGACGGCGAAGAACGACAGGGCGATCGCGACGAGTATTCCCTGCAGCACCCCGACGAGGGCGACGCCGAGGAAAGCGGCTGCCGCCAGCCCGAATTCGACCCGGCTCATGTGCCACATCCGTACGAGACCGGACACGTCGATCAACGACGTCGCGGCCACGATCACGACGGCACCGAGCGCCGCGTCGGGGAGGTAGGCGGTGACCCCGGGTGCGGCGAGGACGAACGCGAGGACCGCAAGGGCTCCCACGACGCCGGTCAGTTGAGTTCGAGCACCGTTCTGTTCGGCGACCGGTGTTCGAGATCCACTCGCCGAGATCGGGAATCCGCCGAACAAACCCCCGGCGACGTTGGCCACGCCGATGGCTTTCATCTCGGTGCTGCCGTTCACCTCTTCGCCGTGTCGGGCCGCGAAAGTGCGGGACAGAACGCCCGTGTCGGCGAACGCCAGCAGGGCTATCGCGGCGGCGGGCCCGATCAGCGACACGACGTCACCCCAGTCGACCCCTCCGAACGAGGGAAGAGGCAGTCCGCGGGGTAGCTCGCCGACCATCGACAATCGATCGGTGAGATCGAGAAGCGCGGCTGCGACCATCGCGCCGACGACCGCAACGAGAACGCCGGGAATGCGCGGGATCCACCGTCGGAAAGCGGGAATGACGAGGAGACATCCGAGTCCGACAGCAGCGGCGACCGGGTCGATGTCGCCGCCCAGAACGGAACGGACGATCTCCGTGAACTGCCCCGTCACACCGTCTGCATCCACGGAGAACCCCAGGACCTTCGGCAGCTGGCCGACGATGACGATGAGCGCTATCGCGTTCAGATAACCGAGCCTGATGGGTTTCGACAGCAGCTGGGTGACGAACCCGAGCCGAAGATAGCCACCCGCGATCAAAATCACGCCGACGAGCACGCCGAGGATCCCCGCCAACGCCAGAGCGCTCGCCGGGTCGTCGGTGACGGCCAATGGGATGACAGCGGCGGCGATGAGTGGCGCCAGCGACGAATCCGGCCCCAGGACCAGAATCTTCGACGGACCGACGACCGCGTACGCGAGCAGCGGAACGATCGTGGCGTACAACCCGGCGTACGCGGGCAACCCTGCTGCCTGCGCGTATCCCATTCCGGCTGGAATGAGAAGAGCTGTCAGTACCAGGCCTGCCGTGATGTCGCTGCGCAGCCACTCGCGGCGGTAACCGCGGGCAGTGACTACTCCGGGCAGTCGGCGGACGATTCCCGCTACGGTCATCGCTCGAACCTACAGTGACTCCGGCAAATCGGTCTCCTCGTCTCGGCCCAACTCCACCCATCTCGTCGGCTGGAGGTCTCGTAGGAACGGCAGATCATGGCTGACGACGACGAGTGCGCCCCGGTAGCTCGCCAGCGCCTCGGTCAGATGCTTCTTGCTGGCGAGGTCCAGATTGTTCGTCGGTTCGTCGAGCATGAGCAGTTTCGGTGCAGGGTCGGCAAGCAGGATTCGGGCGATCGCCGCCCGCAGGCGCTCCCCGCCCGACAACGTCGACACCACGGCGTCCGCGTCGCTGCCGCGGAACAGGAATCTCGCGAGTTGGGCGCGGATCTGCTCGTTGGTGGCGTGAACGGCCACATCGGCGACATTATCTGCCACCGTTCGTGATTCGTCGAACACATCGAGGCGCTGCGGCAGGTACCGCCACGGTACCGATGGTCCCGCCTTGTCGATCGCACGCAGCAGGGTGGTCTTCCCGCTGCCGTTCGGCCCGATCAACGCGATCCGCTCCGGACCGACGATGGCGAGTTCGTCGACCGCCGTGATCTGCTGTCCGGCAAACACTTCCGTGTCGGGAAGGTCGACGCGAATCTCCTTGTCGTCACGGAGCCGTTCCTCGGCAGCGGCAAGTACCTCCTGAGCGTCGTCGACCTTCTCGATGTGGTTGTTGCGTAACTTGCCCGCCGAAACCTGAGCTGCCCGTTTACGCGCGCCCATGACGATCTTGGGCTCGCGCTTCTGCTCGTACATCTTCTTGCCGTACCGCGCCCGTCGATCGATCTTCGTTCTGGCCTCGACCAATTCGCGTTCCTGTTTGCGAACGTCGTTCTTGGCATCGTGCAGTGCGGCCCGAGCAGCCTCCTGCTCGGCATCGATCACCGATCGATAGTGCGAGTAGTTGCCGCCGAACATCCGCAGCCGAGTCGGCCCGGATCGGTCGGCCCTCAGCTCGGCCGTGGAGTCCATGAGATCGAGGAGTTCGACGTCGTGACTCGTCACCACCAAGACACCGTCGAACGACTGAACAGCCTGGTAGAGCCGGGCGCGAGCGTGCAGATCCAAGTTGTTCGTCGGCTCGTCGAGCAGCAGTACGTCCGGCTCCGCCAGCAACTGTGCGGTCAGAGCCAACAGCATCGATTCCCCACCCGAGAGGGTTCCGATGACACGGTCCAGATCGGTTCGGACAGAAACGATGTGGCCAAGACCGAGTTGCCCGAGCAGTGCGACGGCCTGGTCCTCGGCGTCCCAGCGGTTGCCGACCACACCGAAGTCGTTCTCGGATCCGTCACCGGATTCGATGCGATGCAACGCTTCTCGGAGAGCACGAAGGCCGAGAATGTCGTCGACCCGGCGATCGGTGTGCAGGGCGATGTCCTGCGGAAGGTAGCCGACGACTCCGTCGGCGGTGGCCGAACCGCGGGTCGGTGTGTACTGGCCTGTGACGATCTTCAGCAGGGTGGACTTACCGGCCCCGTTCGATCCGACGAGTCCTGTTCTGCCGGAGGAGAACACAGCGTCGAGTCCGTCGAAAACGGGATCGCCGCTCGGCCACGCGAAGGTGAGATCGGACATGCGCAGGGAAGGGGATGTAGACATGATTGCTCCAGAGGTGTGCGTGCAGGGATGCAGGCGAGAAAACCTCTAGAAGAGCAACGGCCTCTCCGATTCTGTTGGCAGCAAGGCGAGAACCACGATAGACCCGCTTCGGGTCCCCCGCAACCCATTTACGTGAGTGGAAATGCAGGCCCTGGGACAGGCGCGGAGCCTGCGGAGCGACCAGAAATTACCTGTCATTTCCACTCACGTAGGAATCAGGCATGATCGGACGGGTGCGCACATCCATGAAGACGGTTCCCGCTCTGTGTGCTGTGGTGGCACTGGTTCTTGCCGGCTGCGGGGACGACGGTCCACCGGAACCCATGACCACCGCGCAAGCATTCGTGGACGCGATCAACAGCGGGTCGGCCGACGCGGCGGCCGCGCTCACCACCGACCCTGCCGCCGCGACAGCGTCGCTGAACGGCCTGTACGACGGTTTGAGCGGGGGCGGCACCGTGACGGCGACTCCCGATTTCGAGGTCGCCTCGGCATCCGAGGAGGGCGGCGCGGTGACCCTCGACGCCACCTGGCGGTTCTCGACGACCAACGACGGCACCGAGGAACCCGACGGCGAACCGAAGCAGTGGCAGTACGACACCTCCGCCACGGCAACCGAAACCGACCAGGGCTGGCGCATTCAATGGGACCCGGCCGTACTGGCACCGGGACTGTCCGCCGACACCACCGTCAGATACACCCCGACCGACGCGCTCGTCGCTCCCCGAGTGTTCGACCGAAGCGGCACCGAGTTGATGTCGCAGCAGACGGTCACCCTGGTGAACGTCGATTCCACCGCCGACCCGGCGGCCGTCGCGTCGTACATCACGCCGATCGTGCCGACCATCACGGCGGAGTCGATTGCCGCCGATCAGGCTGCTTCTCAGGGGAATTCCACAACGGTGGTGTCGCTCCGGCAGTCGGACATCGATCCGATCGCCGCACCCCTGTCCGCGACGCCGGGCGTCACGCTTGCCCCGCAGCTTCGACTGCTCACCACCGACCGAGCGTTGACGTCGCCCGCGCTGACCGGGGTGTCCGAGCTGTGGCAGTCCCAGGTCGACGACAACAAGGGCTGGTCCGTTCAGTCGGTGAACGCCGACGGTACGGTGACGCAGCTCGCCGGGCTCGACGCCACCCCCGCGCCGGACATCGCGACGACGCTCGACACCGGCCTGCAGCTGAAAGCAGAGAACGCGCTTGCGTCGATCCCGCAGCAAGCGGCGATCGTCGCACTGCAACCGTCCACCGGCAACGTTCTGGCGGTCGCGCAGAACTCGGCCGCCGATGCGCAGGGGCCGATCGCGCTGACCGGTCTCTACCCGCCCGGGTCGACGTTCAAGACGGTCACCACGTCCGCCGCCCTCGAAGCCGGAACAGCGACCCCCGACACGATCCTGCCGTGCCCCGGCACCGAGAACATCGAGGGCAGGCAGATACCCAACGACGACAACTTCGATCTGGGCGACGTGCCACTGCACACGGCATTCGCTCGCTCGTGCAACACGACGATGGGACGACTCGGCGTCGGCCTGCCCCCCGACGGACTCCAGCAGACGGCACTGCAGTACGGCCTCGGCGTCGACTACGTGACTCCTGGGCTGACCTCCGTCACCGGCAGCGTCCCTCTCGCGGACACCCCGGCTGCACGCGTCGAGTCGGCCATCGGTCAGGGAGCCGTCACGGCAACACCGTTCGGGATGGCGCTGGTGGCGTCGTCGATCGCCGGTGGATCCCTGAAGCCCCCGACCCTGGTCCAGGGTCAACCCGGTGTCGCCGACACGACGGTGGCGCCTGTCGATGCCACCGTCGCCGACCAGGTCAAGACGATGATGCGAGAAACAGTCACCGCCGGAACGGCCACTCAGCTGCAGGACATCCCCGGCCTGCTCGGCAAGACCGGCACCGCCGAATTCGGTCCCAGCAACGAAGGCGCACACGGCTGGTTCGTCGGCATTCAGGACGACCTCGCCTTCGCAGTCTTCGTGTACGACGCCCAGAGCTCCGCACCCGCCGTCGACGCTGCAGGTCGATTCCTGCGCTGAGCGTCGGGCGGTGCATTGACCGAAGAGGGAGCCGGCGACGCCGAATCGTGACCGGAGCGAGTGAATACCGTGCTTGTTACTCGTGTGACTCTAGTGAATATTGTGACTCATGAGTTCTGTGGGGATGCCGGTTGTGCGCCGGATACGCGGCCGCTACGTGGTTGCTGTGGGGGCAAGTCTTGCTGTGACGTCGACTGTTGCGTTCTGGGCGCTGGACAGTCCGCCCAGTGAGGGCGAGCGCGTCGTGGACCAGTTCGTGGCGGCGCTGAACGACCGTGATGTCCAGGCTGCGGCGGCGTTGACCACGTATCCGAACGCTGCGGCTGCGAGTCTCCAACAGATGTTCGACGGTTTGGCGGCGGGCGGGCAGTCGACGGGGGACTTCGAGGTCGGCCAGTTCATCGATCTGAGCGGCGACTCGGGATTCTTCACCGTCGATTCCGACTGGCATTTCCGTGACGGTCAGGATTGGGCCTACGACACCCGCGGCACGGCGAAGAAGCTCAGTGTCGGGTGGCGCATCGCGTGGGAGCCGGCTGTGGTGGCGCCGGACATGGTGCCGGGTGGTTCGGTCCGGTACGTACGCACCGATGCAGCGCCGCCGTTGGTCTTCGATTCGGCTCGGAACGTGCTGATGAACGAGCGGACGATCAACGCCGTTCTGCTCGACCCTGCGCAGATGCCGGACCCAGCGGCGTCCACCGCGCAGCTCGCCGATGTCATCGACGTCGTCGCCCCTCTGATCACGTCGGACTCGCTGCTCACCGAGTTGGCGGCGACGCCGGGCAGTTCGGTGCTCGCCGTCAATCTGCGCGACGACGACTTCGCGGTGCTCGAGGATGATCTCAGGGCCATTCCCGGTGTTGTCATCACGCAGACGCCGAAGCTGATCGCGGGGGACCGCCGGATCACGTCGCCGCTGCTGGACTCGTTGCGCGACGCGTGGCAGCAGAACCGTGACGCGACGGCAGGTTGGGCCGTCGACGTCATCGGGCCCGACGGCACCTACGTTCGGCAGGCAGGCTTCCAGGGGCCTGCCGGTCCGGATCTGCAGTCGACGCTCGATCCGCAGGTCCAGCTCGCGGCCGAGGAAGCGGTGGTCAGTGCGCCGTCGGCGGCCTCGATCGTGGCCATCGCACCCTCGACCGGTGCGATAGTCGCCGCTGCCCAGAACAGTTATGCCAACGAGCAGGGCCAGATCGCGTTCTCGGCGATGTATCCCGTCGGATCGGCTGCCGATCTGCTGGCGGTCGACGATGTGGATCCGACGAGTCTCGGTTTCGGCGTCGATTATTCGATGCCGGGCCTGAACGCCTACACGGGGCAGTTCCCGTCGAGCAGCAGTTCCATCGATCGCTTCCGGAACGTCGGGAACACGCCGTCCGACGTCACGGTCACCCCGTTCGGTCTGGCCCAGATGGGTGCGGCCGTGGCGAGAGGCGGCGCGACGCTGCCGTCGATCGTGGCAGGTCAGACGGCGACCGCGAGCAAGGAGACGGCAGCGATTCCCGAGTCTGCGTTGCAGCGTCTTCGGGAAATCTTCCAGAACTCCGCGCAGGACGAGGGTTTTGCTGCCTACGACGGCTTGACCGGTTTCGCCGGCAATTCGGACGACGACCGTTGGTTCATCGGCACCCGAGGTGACCTGGCGTTCGCGGTGTACATCGAGGATGCGTACGGCACCGATCAGGCCGTGAAGATGGGCACACAGATGCTGACTGCATTGGACTCCGGCACCACCGAGTAGCTTTACCCTTCGTGACTCTGCTCGAATTCGGACTACTCGTCGTCGCCGGTTTCTTCGCCGGCCTCGTGGGTTTCGTGACCGGGTTGGCGTCACTGGTGTCCTATCCGGCGCTGTTGATGGCAGGCGTACCGCCGGTCGCCGCGAATGTCACCAACACGGTGGCGATGGTGGCGGTCGGAGTCGGGGCCACCACCAATGCGTCGAGCGAGATCGCCAAGGACGGAAAGAAACTCGTCCGATTCGCGGCGATCTCCGCTGCCGGTGGGCTCGCCGGTGCACTGTTGCTGCTGTTCGCGCCCGAGGATTCCTTCGAGGCCGTCGTGCCGTTTCTGGTCGCCTTCGCCGCAATCGCGCTGCTGGCTCAGCCGCGTATCCGGAAATTGGCTGCCGGAGGCGAATTCCCGCGTTTGTACCCCGTGTCGCTGTTCTTCGTGGCGATCTATGGGGGTTACTTCGGTGCAGGAGCGGGCGTGATCTTCCTGGCGCTGGCGTTGATCTGTACGTCCGATTCGATCTGGCGCGCAAGCATTCTGAAGAGTTTCTTTCTCGGCATAGCGAACGCAATCGCTGCTCTGGTCTTCGTGTTCTCCGGTGACGTGCACTGGCTCGCCGCGCTTGCCCTCGCCATCGGGGCGTTCGCCGGTGGCTACTGCGGACCCCCGGTGGTGAAAGTCATTCCGCCGACGGTGTTGCGGATCACCGTCGGCGTGCTCGGACTCGGCTTGGCCGCCTGGCTGTACCGGGGTTAGCGAACCCCGCTCATCATCTTCTTGATCCACGGCGTGAGGGCGACGAGGACGACACCGACGGCAATGGAAGCACCGCCGACCGTGTAGAAGAACGGATTCGGGTTGTCCTGATCGTAGTAACCCGCAAGCGTGCCTGCCATGGCCGAGCCGAGCGCGACGGACAGGAAGAACAGCGCGACCATCTGCGTGTGGAAGTTCTCCGGTGCGAGCTTCGTGGACAGCGAAAGCCCGACGGGCGAGAGGAAAAGCTCCGCGAACGTGAACAGCAACAGAATGCCGATGAGCGCCAGCAACGGCATGGATGCACCCGCGAGCGAGGGCACGAACGCCAGGAAAGCGAGACCCATGATGGACACGCCCGCTGCGAATTTCAGCGGCGTCGACGGCTGACGGTCACCCAGCTTGGTCCACACAGCCGCGAACACACCGGCGAAGATGATGATGAAGACCGGGTTGATCGACTGCACCCAGTTGGGTGGGAACTCCCAACCGAACAGGTTGCGGTCCAGCTTGGAATCCGCGATGAGCGGGACGGTCGTGAACTGCTGCTGGAACAGCGACCAGAACGCGGCGCTCGCGATGAACATCGGAATGAACGAGATGACGCGTCGGCGTTCGATCTTCGTGATCTGCTTGCTGGAGAGAATGATTGCGAAGTAACCGATCGCGGCGACGACGGTCACGCCCACCACCACGTCGGACAGGTTCGACGCGGTGAGTGCGCCGAAGATCGCGAGTAGTGCGACGGCAACGATCGCGACGACTGCGATTATCGCCCACCGTGCACGCTCGGCGCCGGGAAGCGGATTCGGAGGCGTGGCTCCGATGGTGCCGAGGTGCTTGCGGCCGAGGGTGTATTGAATCAGTCCGAGCGCCATACCGACTGCCGCCAAGCCGAATCCGGCATGGAATCCCGCGGTGTCCCACGCCAGACCGGTCAGCAGTGGGCCGACGAACGCGCCGAGATTGATGCCCATGTAGAAGAGCGAGAACCCGGCGTCTCGACGATTGTCGTGCTCGTCGTACAGATCGCCGACGAGGGACGTCGCGTTCGCCTTGAGGCCGCCGCTACCGAATGCGACGAGGACCAGACCCACTCCGACCCCGAGGAAACCGGGAAGAAGTGCCAGGGCGATATGGCCGAGCATGATCAGGACGGCGCTGTAGAACAACGTGCGCTCCGAGCCGAGGAGCCTGTCCGCGATCCATGCGCCGAGGATGGTCGAGAGGTACACCGTTCCGCCGTAGGCGCCCACGATCGACGTCGCCGAACTCTCCGCAATTCCGAGTCCGCCGTCGGCCACCGAGTAGTACAGGTAGTAGATGAGGATGCCTTGCATCCCGTAGAACGAGAACCGCTCCCACATCTCCACGCCGAAGAGGTTCGCCAGCGCGAACGGCTGCCCGAAGAACGCTGTGTCTTGCTTGCTCTGAACATCGGCCATTAGTGAACTGTCCCATGCTCAGGCGGCGAATTGGGGGAGATACGGTCAGTTTTTCGGGGTCGGCAACAACTTCGCGAGTGCGCGCCACCCGAGCAGGAAAACAGCAAGCACCGTCGACGCGACGAGAACGAAGCTGAAGGCCGTTCCCTGCCCACTTATCACCCTGAGAATCATCCCGACGACGACCGTCGACACCCAGACGACGATGCCCGTCGGGACAATCAGACACGCGTCGAACTTGTCCCGATACAGCGCCCACGATGCAGCCCAGCCGACCGCGGCACCTGCCACGAACGGCCACGCCGTGTGCACGAGACCGGTGATGGCACCCGCCTCGTCATGGCTGCGCCGGCCGATCGCGCAGAACACGATCACGAGAATCAGATCGACGACGGCGGCGAAAATCGGGCTGCGCTTGGTCACCCACACAGAGTAAATGGGTCGTTCCTGCCGGCTCCACTCCCGTCCACATGGGTCGTTCCTGCCGGCTCCACTCCCGTCCACATGGGTCGTTCCTGCCGACATACGAGAGCACCGGGCGACCGAAGAGGTCACCCGGTGCTCAGGTGGAGAGAGGCGGGCTGCATCAAGCAGCGAGGCCTGCCTCGATCTCGAGGGTCAGTGCGATCTTGTCGCCGACGACTGCGCCGCCGCCTTCGAGGGGCATGTCGATGGAGATGCCGAAGTCGCGACGGTTGATGGTGGTGCTGGCCTCGAAGCCTGCGACCGGGCCTGCGCCCATTCCGGGGTTGACGCCGTTGAACTCGAGCTTCAGGTCGATGGACTTGGTGACACCGTGGAGGGTGAAGTCACCGGTGACCACGAAGTCGCCGCCGTCGGCCTTGACGGAGGTGGAGGTGAACGTAGCGGTGGGGTACTTCTCGACCTCGAAGAAGTCGGCCGTCTTGAGGTGGCCGTCGCGCTGCTCGTTGTCGGTGGTGATGGAGGTGACGTCGATTTCGGCGTTGACCGAGGGGGTGCCGTCCTCCGCGACCGTGATGGCGCCGGAGAAAGCCTGGAAGCGGCCGCGAACCTTGCTGACGACGAGGTGGCGTACCGAGAATCCGACGGTGGAGTGCGCCGGGTCGATGTTCCAGGTGCCTGCGGACAGTTCGGGCAATGCGATGGCGGTGGTCATGACAACTCCTGTTTGATTGAAGGTTCAACACGCATAGTACATAAGCGGACCGCGGTCCGCATCTATTCCCGGGAGACTTTTTCGATTCGTCGACCGGTATAGTTCGGCCGGTATAGTTATTGGATTGTTTCGGGAAGGCCCTACCGTGATCGAGATTCTGAACCCCAGCCAGGTCGCCCTGGCGCGCGAGACCGGCGCACTCGTCGGTGAGATCCTGCAGACCATGAAGAGCCGTAGCGTCGTCGGAACCAATCTGCTCGACATCGACCGGTGGACCAAGGAAATGATTCTCGGGGCAGGTGCCGAGTCCTGCTACGTCGACTACGCGCCGTCCTTCGGTAGCGGCCCGTTCGGTCACTACATCTGCACGGGCGTCAACGACGCTGTTCTGCACGGCCGCCCTCACGACTACACCCTCGCCGACGGCGACCTGCTCTCGCTCGACCTCGCGATCCTGCTCGGAGGTATCGCCGCGGACTCCGCCATCAGCTTCGTCGTCGGCGAGACGAAGCCCGCGGACAGCGTCGCGCTGATCGACGCCACCGAGCGCGCGTTGGCCGCCGGAATCGAGGCCGCGGGTCCGGGCGTGAAGATGGGCGACATCTCCCATGCCATCGGGTCGGTCCTCACCGGTGCCGGCTACAAGGTCAACACCGAATTCGGTGGGCACGGAATAGGTTCGACGATGCATCAGGATCCGCACGTCTCCAACAGTGGCCGCAAGGGCCGCGGCTACACGCTCAGGCCGGGTCTGCTGCTCGCCCTGGAGCCGTGGGTGATGGCCGATACCGACAAGTTGATCACCGACACCGACGGCTGGACGCTCAAGAGTTCCACCGGATGTCGCACCGCGCACAGCGAGCACACCATCGCCGTCACCGACGACGGAGTCGAAATCCTCACGCTCGCACGGTGATCAGGCAGGTTCCGGATCCGACCTGTCGATCTTCGGCTGGACGTCGAGGTGGAGGTTCCTGGCCTCCTGCTTCTCCAACGCGATGTCGTACCCCAGGTCCTCGTGCTGGTGTTTACGGAACAGCACGAGAAAGACGATCCAGCCGACGACGGCGACGAGGATGAAGCTGACGGCGCGGTAGACGAACGCCGCTGCCACGGCCTGCGACGCGCTGATCGACGCCGCGCTGGTCAGCAGCGCGATCAGGGTGGCGTCGACGATGACGAGTCCGCCGGGAGCAAGCGGCACCGACCCGACGGCCTTGGCGGCGGCGAACGCGAACAGCAACCCGGACAGGCGGGGATCTGCGCCGACGGCGAAGCACGCGAAACCGAGGCAGGCGACGTCGGCGAGACGATGCACCGCCGACCAGCCGAGCGTCAGGCCGGCGTCTCGCTTACCGAGCTGTACCGATTGAACCTGTTCGATGATCTCGTCGATCCGCTCCTGCCCGGCATCGGCAGGCTGATTGCGAAAGTCGTTCACCTTGTGCAGAACCCACCGCGCCGCACTGCGGATGGACCGAGGGTGCGCCGAGACGTACCGAACGGCAAGAACGATCGCCAGCACACCGGCGATCGGAAGCACCAGTGTGAAGGTGTTGACCGATCCGCCGACGAGCAACGCGCCCGCGACGCCGAGGACAGCCAGCCCGGCAGCGGCGATGACACCCGATATCGCGAGCTGCCACGACGCGACGACGGGACTCGCACCCCAGCGTCGGGTCTGGCGGTACGTGAACGCCGTCGAGAACACCTGACCGGCGGGCAGCGTCAGAGACATCGCAGTGCTGCCGTAGATGACGGCGACGGACTTGGCCTGACGAACCCGCACACCGCCGGCCTGAAGCAACTGCTTCTGCACCCGCCCGAACGCGCTCAGCGACACGGCTTGGGTGAACACACACGCGGCGAGCCAACCCCAATGGATCTCGGTGAGCGCCTGCCAGGACTCGTGCAACCGCGGCCACAGATAAATGCCCTCGCCGACGAGCAGAGCGATCAACGCGACCCCGGCGATCCACTTCAGCCAGCGGAGGCGGTTTCTCCGGCCTCGGTTGCCTGCCTCAGGAGCGCCGGCCACATGCTCGGGTCTCGGTTCGGCCACCTTCACAGGGTAACCACACGAGTCGAACGTTCACGGGTGCTCCACGGGCCATGCGAGGTGGGTGAGGCGTCGTCTGCCGCGTAGTTGGACCTGATCTCCGAGCTCCCAGTGTTCCTGTTCCTCGTCACTTGCGAAGTACAGAGCGGACGTCGACGCCAGCACGCGGCCGGGCCGAAGTTTGGACAATTCGGTCAAACGAGATGCCTCGTTGACCGGGTCTCCGATGACGGTGTACTCGAAGCGTTCCTTAGCGCCGATGTTTCCTGCCACCGCAAGGCCGGCCGACACACCGATGCCGATGTCGAGTCCGACGATGTCGTCGAGGGCAAACCGCAGGTCACGTGCGGCAGCCAATGCTGCCGTCGGAGCGTCGGGCCGGTCCAGCGGCGCCCCGAAGATCGCGAGGGCGGCGTCGCCCATGAATTTGTTGACGAAACCGTGGTGCTGATCGATCACGTCGACCACCACACGGAAGAACTCGTTGAGAAGCTCGACGACTTCACCGGGTGGGCGCTCCGACGCCGTGGCCGTCGATCCGACCATGTCCACGAACAGCACCGCCACGAAGCGAGTTTCCCCGCCCAATTCGGTACCGAATTGCAATGCGCGTCGGGCCACGTCCTCGCCGACATGCTGACCGAACAGCTCCCGCAGCACTCGACGCTCGGCCGATTCCTCCATCATCCGGTTGAAGCCGACCTGCAGTCGACCGATCTCGCTGCCGTCGAACACGTCGACCTCGACGTCGTTGTCCCCACGCTGGACACGCTCGATCGCCCGGCGAAGCTGGCGAATGGGATCGGAGATCTGACTCGCCGTCAGCATCGACAGAATGAACGCCTGACCGATCGCCAGGACACTGAGCAGGATGATCGCCACCGCGAACGAATCGGTGGAGAACACCAGATCCGTCGTCAATTGCGTCGCGCACAGCAAGATGATGCCGATGACGGGCATCAACGTGCCCAGACCCCACGTCATCGCCATTCTGGTCCCGACGCCCGGCGTCATCGTCCGGTCGAATCGGCCCTCGCTGAGAGCCATCGCAGCCACCGGCCGCAGAATTCTCTCGCCGAGCATGTACGTGAAACCGAACGTCACCGTCGCCGCCATGACCACCGTGACGATCACCGCCACCGCCAGCGACGGCATCTCCGTCACCGTGAGCAGCACGAACAGGACGCCGCCGATGACCCACAGGACGAGATGCACGATCGCCTGTCGCAGCGGCGCATGCAGCGTCGCCATCTGCTCCTTGCGGTTCGGCGGGCCACCGCGCAACTGCCACCGAATCACACTCCGCAACGTCCGAGCTGCGTAATACAGACTCACCGCACCGGCTGCGACCAGATACGCCCCGAACACGTACACATTGCGAACACGATCCGCGACGATCGACTGCGACTCCTCGATGGGAAGCCCGTACCGCACGAACGCGAACACCAACACCGCGCCGAACAGATTCGACAGCAACATCGACAACATATAGAGAGGCCAGCGACTCTTCAGGGTGAGCGAGACCGCTCTCAAAGATGCCAGCACGGGTTAAATTTACCGGGTGACCGAACGCGAGCCGCAGGCAGAAGCGTCAAAGGTACTTCCCAGCCGTCCAGCACCCCCTCCAACAGCGGCCCCCTCCGGTCATTCCGCAGGCTCCACTCCTGGCCTATCTGGTCATTCCGCAGGCTCCACTCCTGGCCTATCTGGTCATTCCGCAGGCTCCACTCCTGCCGATTCGGTGCATCCCCTCGTCCGGATCGGCGCCGAATGGACCTGGCGTCTGCTGGTCATCTTCGCCGGCTTCATCACGTTCTGCTACGTCGTCGCACGGCTGGACACCGTGGTCATCCCCCTCGGCCTCGCGTTACTCGCGTCGGCGATGCTGCTCCCGCTCGTCGACTGGATGCAGCGACGCGGCGTGCCGAGGGCCGCGGCCGTCGTGATCGTGATCATCGCGAGCATCGGCGTCGTCGCCGGGATCATGACGTTCGTCGTCGAGCAGTTCATCGAGGGGCTACCGCAGTTGGGTGACCAATTCACCACGTCGATCAACGACGTCCAGCGGTGGCTGGCCGACGGGCCCTTCCACATCTCGCAGGATCAGATCAGTCAGGCGAGCGAGAACCTCGTCAAGGTCATCCAGGACAACCAGGCCGCAGTGACGTCGGGCGCCTTGACCACTGCGACCGTCATCGGTGAAATCCTCACCGGCGCCGCGCTGACGCTGTTCATCCTGATCTTCTTTCTGTACGGCGGAGACCAGATCTGGGAATTCGTCACCAGACTCGCCCCCACCGGAGCGCGACGGCGGATCCGCCTCGCCGGCAGTCAAGGCTTCGGATCCCTCGTCGGATACGTGCGCGCGACGGTCGCCGTCGCCGCAGCCGACGCCATCGGAATCGGCGCGGGTCTGGCCATCCTCGGCGTACCGCTCGCACTTCCGTTGGCATCGCTCGTGTTCATCGGAGCGTTCATTCCGATCGTCGGTGCGTTCGTCACCGGATTCGTGGCCGTGTTCATCGCTTTGGTGACCAAGGGCTGGCTGACGGCGCTGATCACGCTGGGTATCGTCGTCGCCGTCATGCAGCTGGAAGGGCATGTGCTGCAACCGTTGCTGCTCGGCCGTGCAGTGCGATTGCACCCGCTCGCGGTGGTACTGGCCATCACCGTCGGCATTCTGCTGGCCGGAATCGTCGGTGGCCTGCTGGCCGTCCCCATCGTCGCCGTCCTCAACACTGCGGTTCGGTCGTTGCTCGCCGACGATCCCGACGAGGTCTACGAGGAACTGGAAGAACACGATCCAGGGGAGCCTCTGTTCCCGGCCGAGGCCGACAGCCCGCATCCCCACAATCGCGAACTCGACCCGGGCAGTCTGAGCACCCCGGATCTGTCGAAAGAGACCGGCTCGGAACGGAAGCCGACCGATGGGTGACGCTGTCACGCCGCTGTGGCGGGCCTCGCAGGCGTTTCGTCTGATCACGTTGATCTACGCGATCAGTTATCAGGTGGCCTCGATGTCCTACTACAGCAATGCTCGGCTGAGCTGGTTCTTCGTGGCGTTGATGGCGGTATGGACCGGTCTGTCCGCTGCGCTGCTGTCGAGGGCGATGCTCCCGCGGTGGAAGGTGGTACTCGCCGACCAGATCGTCGTGATCGGGCTGATGGCGTCGACTCGCCTCGTGTCGGAGTACGAGTGGTACAGCACTCACCAAACCCTCCCGACGACGTTGTGGGCGACCAATGCGGTCATTTCGGCGGCAATCCTGTTCGGGCCCAAGGGCGGTATCGCGTCAGGCATCCTGTTGTCGGTGGTCAGTGCTGTGGTGCGCGATCAGATCGATCTGGATCTGTGGACCGATGCGACCGCACCGGTTCTGGTGTCCGTCGGTCTTGCGCTCGGGTTGGCGAGCAACACCGCCCATCGAGCGCACGCCGAACTCCAGCGCGCGGCCCGACTCGCGGCAATCACCGAGGAAAGAGAACGTCTCGCCCGGCAGGTGCACGACGGTGTGCTGCAGGTCCTCGCGCTCGTTCGCCGGCGTGGATCGGAAATCGGTGGTGTTGCAGGCGAACTCGCCGAGCTGGCGGGTGAACAGGAAGTAGCGTTGCGAATGCTCATCTCCGAGCAGGGGGAGCCGAGCCGAGTCGACGCCACCCAGGCTGAAGTGGACTTGCGCAGCCTTCTTCGTCCCTACGGCAGCACCACTGTCTCGGTGTCCTCCCCGCCGGATCCGGTGTTGCTCGACAGGTCGGTGGCCGAGGAACTCTCCGCCGTGGTCGACACTGCACTGTCCAACGTCGCGCTTCATGCAGGCGAGGGTGCTCGAGCCTATGTCCTGCTGGAGGACGTCGACGACATGGTCATCGTCAGCGTGCGCGACGACGGCGACGGTATCGCTCCCGGCCGACTGGCGGCTGCGGAAGCCGAAGGGCGGATGGGCGTGTCGAAGTCGATACTGGGCAGGGTCTTGTCGATCGGCGGAACGGCTGTGCTGGACACCGACGTCGGCGTCGGAACCGAATGGGAGATCAAAGTGCCGAAACAGCGGAACGACCCGAAGGACAAACGATGACGCAGGAGCAGATCACCGTCATGGTCGTCGACGACCACCCCATGTGGCGCGACGGCGTCGCACGGGATCTGGAGGCCGCGGGATTCGACGTCGTCGCGACGGCGGACAGCGTCGGCGCTGCAGGAAGGCGGGCGAAGGCCACACAGCCCGACGTCGTGCTGATGGACATGCATCTGCCGGACGGAAACGGAGCCGACGCGACGAGCAAGGTTCTCGAGGGCTCGAAGAACAGCCGAATTCTGGTGTTGTCCGCATCGTCCGAACGGGAGGACGTACTCGACGCCATCAAAGCGGGTGCGACGGGGTACCTGGTCAAGAGCGCGTCGGCCGACGAACTGTACGAGGCCGTCCGTTCCACCGCTGCGGGGCAGGCGGTGTTCACGCCCGGACTCGCGGCGTTGGTTCTGGGTGAGTACCGGCGGATGTCGAGCGCGCCGGAGGGAGAGCGAGACTCTCGCCCGACGTTGACCGAACGCGAGACCGAGGTTCTTCGTCTGGTCGCAAAAGGGTTGAGCTCCAAGCAGATCGCCACGAAGCTGACGCTCAGTCATCGAACCGTCGAGAATCATGTGCAGGCCACGTTGCGCAAGCTGCAACTCGCGAATCGAGTCGAATTGACGCGCTACGCGATCGAACAGGGTCTGTAGCCGAGTGTTTGCGTGCCCGCGCGGACGGGCACACCTGAACGCATGACCGATACCGACAAGCCCGTCGACACCACCGTCGATCCCACCGAGAAGACGCGCGGTCAAGATGCCGACACCGGGCAGAGCGCGAACGAGCGCGGACGCGCAATCGAAGAGTTCGACGAGCACATCGACGGATCCGGTGATTCACCGTCGTTCCCGACGCCCGATCCGGACGACGTGACGGACACTCCGACGGACCCGAAGACCACCACCCGCACCGAGTGACGCCCAGGCTGGGCAGGCGGAAGTCCTGGCCAGCCTGTTCAGCGCCGGACGAGGCGCCCGATGGCGCACCGCGCGTACGGCAGGTACGGGAGCACGAAGGCCGGCGGTCCGTCCAGGGTCAGCCAGGTGCGGCTCCCGTCCGGCCGCGACGCTACCCCGTGGGTGAGCGTCAGCCCCAGCTTGCGATTCTTGAACCAGACTTTGGACGTCCACGTCCAGCCCGCTTCGTCTACATCGGTCACCTCGAAGTCGAGTCGAAGCCACAGTGGGCCTTCGAGCCGGCCGAACGACTGTGTGCACACGCGCGACATGGAGTATTCGACGGACACGATCTGCGTTGCCCACGACGACCACTGGCGTGGGTCCATGTACCGCTCCCACACCGCACCGGCTCTCGCCTCCCCAACGGCATCGATCGTGATCTCCATCTCCACGAATTTACCCGGGGATTCGCCGAGAAAAACGTGGTGAGCGGTCTATTTGGCGGTTAGGCAGTGCGGGGAAGGTCGTTGTCCGGATTCCCGACGTTCAGAGTCCTCCCACTCGTCGTTCTCCTACTCGTCGACGAACGGTCACGGCGCGTGGTCACACTCGACGCAGTGCGCATCGTGCAGCTTGCGAACTTCTACGGACCGCGTTCCGGCGGTCTTCGAACCGCCGTGGATCAATTGGGTGCGGGCTACACGGCGGCCGGCCACGAGGTGATTCTGGTCGTGCCAGGAGAGCGAGCGACCGAGACGATCCTGCCGTCGGGGGTTCTGCGCATCACCCGCCCTGCAGGCAAGATCCCCTTCACCGGTGGCTATCGCGCGGTCAATCCTCGATCGACGGCCGGACTCCTGAGTGCGCTGCGTCCCGACGTCGTCGAGGTGTCGGACCGCCTCACGCTGAGAGGGATGGGGAAGTGGGCAGCCCGGCGCGGAGCTCGAAGCGTGATGATCTCCCACGAGCGCCTCGATCGCCTACTCGGGCAGATGATGCCCGACGCGACGGCACGAGCACTCGCCGACGTCGCGAACCGTCGCACAGCCGAGACGTACGACGCCGTCGTGTGCACCACCGCTTTTGCACGACGCGAGTTCGAGCGCATCGGCGCCACCAACGTCTCGCAGGTTCCACTCGGCGTCGACCTCGACATGTTTCATCCGGGCAGACGCGTCGGCGATTCCGCGTCGCCCTGGCATCGGGGCTGTGGCCGACTGCTCGTCCACTGCGGTCGATTGTCGGTGGAGAAACGGGTGGACCGCAGCATAGATTCGGTTGCTGCGCTTCACCATTCCGGATTCGATGTCCGGTTGGTGATCGCAGGCGACGGACCGAGGCGCGCCGGGCTCGAACGGAGAGCCCGAGGGCTCCCCATCGAGTTCCTCGGATTCGTCGACGGGCGTGAGGAACTCGCCGCCCTGCTCGCGTCGGCGGATGTCGCGGTGGCGCCGGGCCCGCACGAGACATTCGGGCTGGCCGCACTCGAATCGCTCGCCACCGGAACCCCCGTCGTCGTATCGAGGTCGTCCGCGCTGGCCGACATCGTGACCACCGACTGCGGTGGGCGCTTCGACGACACCGCAGACGGATTGGCGACGGAACTGTCGAGGGTGTTCGACCTACCCGCTCCAGCCCGACGGACGGCGTCGCGGGCCAGGGCGGAGCAGTTCGGCTGGCCGCTGTCGGTGGCGGGGATGCTGAGCGTGCTCGAATCCGCATGATGGCCAGGTTCGGCGTCGACACCTATCCTGGAACGCATGGAGGCGAGGGATCTACGAGTGTCCGACGCAGAGAAGGAGCATGTGGGTCAGCTCCTGCAGCGCGCAGTAGGGCAGGGCATGCTGTCACTGGGCGAATTCACCGAGCGGATGGACACGGCGCTGGCCGCCAAGACCCGCGGTGAACTGAACTCCGTCCTCGCCGACCTACCTGGCATGCAAATCGCCGAGGAGCACCGCCCGCCCAGTCCCACTCCGTACAACGCCGTCCCGGCGCCTGCCTATCAACCGCCGACGCATTCGCCCTGGCAGGGGCACGCAGGAAACGCTCACGGCGGTCCGGGCGACGTGGTGCGCGGAACGATGTCCACGGTGTCGCGCAAAGGGCCGTGGCACGTGCCGCCGAAGTTGTCGATCCAGAGCAAGATGTCGACGATTACGCTCGATTTCACACAGGCGATCATGTCGACCCAGGTGGTCGAGGTGACCGTCGACGATTACTGCAGCACAATCTCTCTCGTTGTCCCCGAGGAGGCGACGGTCGACCTCAACGGCCTCGACACCGTGGGCGGCAGCGCCAACAACAAGGTCCGCACCGGCCCGCCCATCGGCCGATTGCACGTTGTCGTGCGCGGCAAAGTCCGCTTCGGCTCCGTCACCGCCAAACACCCACTCGGAACGTCGTTCCGACGGATGTTCGGACACTGATCGCGCTTCGGGGTGAATCTCAGGGTCGACCCCGATTGACGACGCCCGTACCTGGCGAAACGATGAAGTGATGCAGATCCAACAAGTGTGGCCATTACTGGCAGTCCGTACGCGATCGTGGTTGATCGAACACAACGGTGAGCCGCTCGACCCGTATGTTCAAGCCGAACTTCTCTCCGTCGCGGGAGATTCGCCCGACCCGGCGTGGTGGGCCGGGCATTCTTCGGCAGATCAGTCGGAACTGACCGACGCCGCCGTCGACTGGATCGAGTCGGTGGCAAACGACGAATTGGATTGATCGACCGTAAGTTTCAGGCTGTTGCTCGATCAGCTGTCTCGTCCGGTTCGCTCGAGTTCGCGGACGATCGAAGTATCCAGCAACTCCGACGGTATGGGAACGCGTGTTCGAAAACTTGTCGGTGGGTCTGGTTATCGTGGTGTCATGCTCATGGGGGATGAGGGTTCGGGGACAGCAGTCGGTGACTCGGCGGTCGGTGACGCGGGGGTCGGTGACTCGGCGGTCGACAGTACGGGGTCGGTGTTGCCGATCGAGGCGGCGTATCTGGCTCAGGTGGTGGCGACGTTGGAGCGTCAGGTGGAGATTCTGAGTCGGATGAACATGCGCGGCGCCAGCACGGCGGATCAGCGTGCGGTGTTGGTGCGTACCGAGGCGGTGACGCGGTCGTTGTTCGGGCAGTCGCACACCTGGCTGGCGGATCTGATGGATCTGCGTGGTCTCGATGACATCTGGGGATCGGTCCCCGACGCTCTGGCGGTGTTGCTGCGGATCTCCCGCAGGCGGGCTGGGCAGCGTATCCGTTTGGCGGAGACCCTCGGTACGCGCACGGCGATGACGGGGGAACGTCTGGCCCCGGAACTGCCCGCGACAGCTGCTGCCGCGCAGGAGGGGGTGCTCGACGAGGAACCGCAGGAGGTGATCCGCAAGTTCTTCCGGCGCCTGGGCAGCAAAAGCGATGTCGAGACGCGGGCGAGCGCGGAGCGGCAGTTGGCGCAGCTGGCTCGGGAGCTCGGTCCGGACGAGTTCGCGGTCGCCGCGCGCCGGTTGTACGACCTGCTCGATCCGGACGGGGATCTGACCGACGAGAGCACTCTCGCCGAGCGCTGCTACGTGAAGATGGGCAAACCGGGGCCCGACGGTCTACGCAAAGGCAGCTTCGTCGTCGACCCCGAAACCGGTGCGTACATGGAAGCGATCTTCGAGAAATGGGCCAAACCCGGCATGCTCGACCCCGACGACGCCTCACCCCTCACCGACCCACCCGAACCCACACCAACGGCTGGCACAGCCGACGCAGCATCGACCGAACCGACACTGTTCGGCAACGGCAACGGCAACGGCAACGGCAACGGCAGTGGCAGTGGCAGTGGTGGGGGCAGTGATGACGGCGGTAGTGGCGGCGGCGGCAACGTCGAGGGTTCGGCGAGTTCGGAGGAGCATCCTGAGGTGGTCGAGCGGGCGCGGCGGGATCGTCGCAGTGTGGGACGTCGACAGCATGATGCGCTCAAGGCGATCACGCGGCAGATGTTGGCGTCCGGGAAGCTCGGTAGTCACCGCGGGCTGCCGGTCACCGCGGTGATCGTCATGCAGTGGAAGGACCTGCAAGCGGGTACCGGGCATGCAGTGACCGCGGCCGGGACCACCATCCGGATGCGTGATGCGATCCGAATGGCCTCCCACGCGGAGCAGTACCTCGCGCTCTTCGACGACGACGGCCGGCCCCTGCACCTGGCCCGCACCAAACGACTCGCCTCTGCTGATCAACGCATCGTGCTCATCGCCGCCGACCGCGGCTGCAGTTTCCCCGGCTGCACCCGTCCGGCGACGCGATCGCAAACCCACCACATCGAAGAATGGGCGCAGGGCGGGCGCACCGACATCGGGGATCTGACATTCGGCTGCGATATCCACCACCCACTGGTCGGGCCGGGAGACAACGAGTGGGCGACGACGAAAGCCGGACCCGATCACCCCTATCCCGGGCGGACACTGTGGCATTCACCGGTCTCGGTCGACCCCCAGCGCCGCGGGCGGGTCAATCACTTCCACCACCCGGGGGAGTACATCGTCTCCTCCGACACACCCCTACCCGGACTCGAAAACCACACGACCCACACCACCGGCATCACCGACACGACCGGCACCACCCGAAACGGCGCCATCCGACCCCAGGACGGACAACCCACACACCCACCCACACCGAGCACCCCCACACCAAGCACCCCCACACCAAGCACCCCCACACCAAGCACCCCCACACCGAGCACCCCCACACCAAGGACCCCTGAAGCGAGCCCACCGGAACAGGACCCACCACCAGGTCGATGACCACCAGCAGGCTGCCAGCGGCACCCACGCTCCGCGTGTGCCGCGCACAGTCAGGCCCGCAGAAGCAAAGCAATGCGTAGTAGCAATATCAGTGCGCCACAAGGTCGATCATCGCAGCGGGCAGCGGGCAGCGGGCAGCGGGCAGCTGGCAGAGGGCAGCGGGACAACGCCGTGGCCTGAGCCCTAGCCCAAAGCCCGAGCCTAAGCCGTCGCTCGGTGCCGAGGAATTACCCACGTCGCCCGGGTAGTTCTACTCAGGACTCGGGGGTGGGCGACGACAACACTGAACCGCATGACAACACCAGGGATCGATCCGCGATTGGTTTCCGGCCTCGCGAGCCAGTTCGCCTCCTTGAGCGAGCAGATGCGCCGAGTGTCCGGCGACCTCGGCGTCCTGCAGAGCCAGCTGACTGTGCCTCGGACGGAACAGCCCAGCCCGGCTTCGCAGCCTGCGGTCCACTACCCGTCGCAGGGAGTTCCGTATGCGTACCCGGGTTCGTCTCAGCAAATCCATCCGCATGCGCCCACGCACCAGCCTGCATCCATGCATCCACAAATGCCCGTACATCCGCAAACGCCCGTACATCCGCAAACGCCGGTGCGCCCCCAGGTGCCGGCGCAGCCTCGGACGCCGGTGAGGTCTCCGGTTGCTCCGAGGCAGCCTGCGCCGAAGTCGGAGCCGTGGTGGCAACGCGACGGTGTGATCAGCCGCGTACTCGCAGTCGCGGGTGCAGGAGTCACTCTGGTCGGCGTGGTCATGCTTCTCGTGCTCGCGGCACAGGCCGGATGGTTCGGCCCCGAGCTCAGGGTCGTAGCCGGGGGAGCTTTCTCTGTCGCACTGGTGTACGCAGGGTCGCGGATCTACCGCAAATCCGGTGGACGGGTCGGTGGAATCGCAACCGCAGCAACAGGTATCGCCGGGCTCTATTTGGACGTCGTGGCGGTGACCGTCATCTACGAGTGGCTGGAGCCCGCGATCGGACTCGTAGCGGCATTCGGGATCGCGGCGGCAGGCGTCGCGCTGGCCGTCTCGTGGCGCTCGCAACCGATGGCAGTCCTCATCCTCGCCGGCGTTGCGGTGTGTGGGCCGGTGGTCACCGGCGGAATCACGTTGTCGCTCATCGCGTTCTTCACTGCCACGTTCATCGCGAGCTTCGCTGCGCAGCTCGGCCGTGACTGGCCGTACCTCGCTGCCGTGCGGACGCTCCCCGTTGTGGTGGCCACCCTCGTCGGGATCGCTCAGGCGGTCAGCTTGGATGTGATGGGGAGCGACGCATTACCGCTCCTGATCGTTTCGGGGATCGTGGCCGCGTTCGGTGTCGGTAGTTCGGTGGAGTTGTTGCGTCGCACTGCAGCCGACGTCATGGCGTCGGTGATGGCCGGAGTATCCGCCGTTCCAGTCCTCGCGGTGGGAACGCTGTTCGAGCCGTGGACAGTGACCTTGGTCGAGGGTGTGGTCGCGATAGCCTGCGTCGTCGTGATCGCGATGGTCTCCTGGTTGCCTGCCCTCGCCCGTACGATCCTGACGATCGTCGGCTCGCTTGCGCTGCTGCAGGCAGTGCTCGTACCGACGGCAACCGAACTGCGGCCGCTCGCTTTGCTGGTCGTCTCCGCTGTACTGCTCGCTACGGCGCACCGCGGAATTTCGAAGCCGGCGTACTACTCGGCCCTGGCGTTCGGCCTGTTCGGTGCACTGGGATATCTGGTGGTCTCCCCGCCCGCAGCGATGATGGATGCGCGTTATGCAACAGACGAATTCGGTGTCGTGCTCGCTGGCGTGCTTCTCGCGATCGTATCGGCCGGACTGGTAATGGTCGGTATCCAGCTGAAGATCGTGGATAAGAACGCGCAAGCGTGCTCGGTGGTTGCCGGACTGGCGTCTCTCTACGCACTGGCGTCGGCAACGGTTGCCCTCGGAGTGGCGGCGATCGGCGGAACCACCGGATTCGTCGCCGGACACTGCGCCGCAACCATCGAAGCCATGGCGATCGCGATGGCACTGCTGGCTTTCGGCCTCAAGAGCGAAAAGTACGCGCACACTGCACTGTTGGCCGGACTGTCTCTGACCGCGGTGTCCGTCGCGAAACTGTTCCTCTTCGACCTCGTGGCCTTGGACGGACTGTTCCGAGTCGGAGCTTTCATCGTTGTCGGACTGCTGCTGCTCTTCGCAGGCACACGCTACGCAAAGGTGTTCGCCGACCGCGCCGCGAGCTGAATCAGCACGACGCTACCCGTCGCGGTTCCTGCTGCTCAGGAGCTGCGACGGGTAGCGCTGGTCTACAGGTACTTCTCGCCGAGACCCAGCTTCTGTTGAACTTTCTTCATGGACTTCGGTGCCCACCAGGCGCTGTCGCCGAGCAGCTTCATGACCGACGGCACGAGGAACATCCGAATGACCGTGGCGTCGATGATGAGTGCCGCGATCATTCCGTACGCGATGTACTTCATCATCACCAAGTCCGAGAATGCGAACGACCCGGTGACGACGATCAGAATCAGCGCCGCAGCGGTGATGATTCGCCCCGAATGGGCTGTCCCGATGCGCACCGCGTCCGTGGTGCTGGCACCCTTCTCCCGCGCTTCGACCATCCGTGAGAGCAGGAACACTTCGTAATCAGTGGACAATCCGAACACGATAGCGCCGATCAGCAACAGAATCATCGCCATGATCGGACCGGGTGTGAAGTTCATCAGGCTCGCACCGTGGCCGTCGATGAAGATCCAGGTGAGGATCCCCATCGTCGCACCGAGCCCCAGAGCGGTCATGAGGACGGCTTTGATGGGCAGGATCAGCGATCCGAATGTCAAGAACATCAGCAGCGTCACAACGAGGACGACGAGGACCGCCGTCAGTGGAAGTCTTTCCTCCAACGCCTCGATTGAGTCGTATTCGATTGCAGGAGTTCCGGTTACGGATACCGTCGCGCCGTCGGGAACCTCGATTCCGCGTAGGTGTTCGATTGCCTCGGACGATTCGTTCCTGTCTTCGAGACCAGCTTTGAAGACGATGATGCCGTCCTTGCTGGTGCCCGTCGGTGAGAATTTCTCGACGAGACCGGGTGCCTCGTTCGCCTGCTTGGTGATCTGCCCGAGCGAAGATCCCTGCGCGCCCTCGATGACCAACTTCAGGGGCTCGGTACGTTGCCCGGGAAACAACTCGTCGAACTGAGCCTGGGCGACGCGTGTGGGGTTGTCCGGCGGCAGGTAGGTCTCGTTGATTCCGCCGAACTCGATCTTCCCGACGGGAAGAGTCAGTACCAGCAGGCCGAGAACGATGACCACGGCCACCTTGATCGGACGCCGCATGACCCAGGAAGTGAGCTTGCCCCACATCCCGTTCTCGATTTCCTCGGACGAGCGGGTCTTTCGCATGAACTTCAGACCCAACGCGTCCACGCGTGGCCCGAGAATTGCGAGGAGCGCGGGAAGCACCGTCACAGCGGTCAGGGCGGCAAGCGCAACAGTCGCAATCGACCCGTAGGCAACCGATTTGAGGAACCCGTGCGGAAAGAGCAGGAGACCGCCCAGGCTGGCCACGATCATCGTCGCCGAGAAGACCACCGTTCGCCCGGCCGTCATGACCGACCTCTTCACGGCGTCCGCGGTGGTGCGACCGTCTCCGAGTTCTTCACGGAAACGCGAGACGATGAACAGGCCGTAATCGATGGCGAGACCGAGACCGACCATCGAGACGACCGGGGCGACAAAAGTGTTCACCTCGGTGAAATCGGTGAACAGGCGCACGATTCCGTTGGCGCCGACAACCGTCAGGCCACCCACGATCAACGGCAGCGCCGCAGCGACCACACCGCCGAAGACGAAGAACAGCAGAACCGCGACAGCAGGGATGGCGAGGATTTCCATCCGGTGAATGTCTTCGGACATCGTCGACTGCAGTGCCCCCGCCACCGCCTGCAGACCGGTCACCTGGACATCACCGCCCTGGCTGTCGACATCAGGAATGTAGAACGCGTCCTTCACGTCCTGAAAGTTGTTGGTCAGCTCGGTGTCGTCGTCTCCGACGATGGCGATGCTGGCGATCGCGTGACGCTTGTCCTCGGTCGCGAGCGCCGCAGCGCTGACGACGCCGTCGACCTGGAAGTAGGTGCCGTTGATCTTGGCGATTCGGTCCGGGTGGTCGGCGACGAGCGAGCCGAGGCTCTTCGTCACGGCCGCGGTGAAGGCCGGATCGTCGACGGTCTTGCCCTCGGGCGCGGTGTACAGAACGATGACGTCGCCCTCGGTGTCGCGTCCGAACGTGGAGTCGGCGAGCGTAGCCGCAGCCACCGATTCCGAACCTGGATCGTCGAACCCGCCCTGGCTCAGATGGTTCTCGAAACCCACTCCGTACGCAGCCATCGCGAGGAGGCCCGCGACCATCACACCCAACACCGTGTACCGCCAGCGATGGACGAGATCTCCCCAGGTGGCGAACACTCAGTCTGCTCCTCGTTGTCGTCGAAAATCGGCCACCGACGCCGACGAACGTGCAGCGTGGCGGGGTCCTAGGGGACAACGGCCGAGAATGCGTCGACGTTCCGATCGAGCGTTGTGACACCGAACAATGCTGCCCGACGAATATGTGCCCGAACACGACGAAGGCCACCCGAGCCGCCTCGGGTGGCCTTCGACAAGGTGAAGATTCGTTACTTGCGACGCTCGCGCGCCAACAGCTCGCTGACGCTCAGTGTCTGACGGCTGTCGCCTCCGCGGTGTCGACCGCTGTCCGGGTCCTCGGTACTGGAAATACCGTCGGCCGGGGCAGTCTGTTCGTCCGAACGACGTGACGAACCTGCCGGACGCTCGTCCGGTGTCGGTGTCGGTGTCGGTGCCGGCCACGACCTGGTCGACTGATCCTCCGGCGCTGGGGTGCGTGGAGCATTGCGCGTCGAAATGTCGTAGCGAGCCCGGGGAGCGGCCTGCGTGCGCGGCGGCGTCGGCTGTTCCGGTTGCGGGGTCTCCGGGCGTGACGCTGCAGAAGGAGGCTCGGCGTCACGGCTCTGATCCTGCGAGTACCCGCGAATCCCGCCGGTCCTCGGCGCGGTCGGCCCTGCTTCCGGCGGCCTGCCGGTGCCGCGCGCGCCATACGCCGAGCCGTTGGAGCCGGCGGAACTGTAACCCGAGCCGTTGGAGCCATGTCCGGAACCGTTGGAGCCTTCAGTGGAACCGTTGCTGGAGCCGTATCCCGAGCCGTTGCTGCCCGACGCGGAGGAACTGCGGCCGCCGGAACCGCTGCCGTTCGAACCGTTGCCGTCCGAGCCGCTGCCGTTGACGCCGGAGCCGTAGTAGCTGTTTCGTCCGGAGCCATTCGTGCCCGAGCCGTTCGTGCCGGAGCCATGTGTGCCGGATCCGTTCGCGCCGGAGCCGTTGGTTCCCGAGCCGTTCGGTGTTGCGCCGTACGCAGCTGAACCGTTGCGGCGTGGTTCGTCCGACCGACTGGATGCGTTGACGGACGTCCGGTCGGCGTCGGCGCGGGTGTTGTCCGTTGTCGAGCCGACGGGAGCCTGCGTTTCAGGTTTCGGCGCCTCGGGTTTCGGCGTTTCGGGTTTCTGTGGCTCCGACGGCGCACGAAGGTCGGCCAACCAACTCTCGATGGACCGTGGGTCGGGGGAGGAGCTTCGGTTGCTCTGTGCGCGGACCGGTTCACGCTTCGGAGGTTCGGGCCGCGGCACCGGTGGAGGTGTCGGCCTCTCGACGGCGGGTTGCTTCTGGGTAGCCGGCGGCCGGGGGCCGGGAGCGGAGCCTGCGGAGTGACCCGAGAGGCCGGGAGCGGAGCCTGCGGAGTGACCCGAGAGGCTGGGAGCGGAGCCTGCGGAGTGACCCAGGGGGCTGGGAGCGGAGCCTGCGGAGTGACCCGAGAGGCTGGGAGCGGAGCCTGCGGAGTGATCCTGAGTTTCGGGGGCTGCGGACGGCCTGCCGGTGGCGGATCGGCGTTCGTCCTCCCGGGCGGCGTGCGTTGCGCGGATCGGCCCGGATCCTGTCGGCGCGACGACGGGGATCGGTTCGGTCAGCGGTTCGCTTCGGCGTGGGGCGGTGCGCACCGGGGGTGCGACGGGAGCCGGTGCGCAGGCGGTGGCGAGTTCGGGGACGTCGGTAGGCATCAGTTCGTCCTCGAGGATGGTCTCGCCGAGACCGAGCTTCTCCTGGATTCGCTTCATCCACTTCGGTGCCCACCAGCAGTCGTCGCCCAGGAGTTTCATGGTCGCTGGGACGAGGAACATGCGGATGAGGGTGGCGTCGATGATGAGCGCGGCGATCATTCCGTAGGCGATGTACTTCATCATCACCAAGTCGGAGAACGCGAATGCGCCGGTCACGACGATGAGGATCAACGCCGCCGCGGTGATGATGCGTCCGGTATGCGAGGTTCCGACGCGGATGGCTTCGCTCGTGGACGCACCTCTCTCCCGGGCCTCGACCATGCGTGAGAGCAGGAAGACTTCGTAGTCGGTCGACAATCCGAACACGATCGAGATGATCAACACCAGCACCGGGGCCATGATGGGCCCGGGTGTGAAGTTCATGAAGCTGGCGCCGTTGCCGTCGATGAAGATCCACGTCAGGATGCCCATCGTCGCGCCGAGTCCCAGCGTCGTCATGAGCACAGCCTTGATCGGCAACACCAACGATCCGAACGTCAGGAACATCAGCAGCGTCACGACGAACACGACGAGTATCGCCATCAGCGGCAAGTTGTCGATGAGGGCCGCGATGGAGTCCTGTTCGATCACCGGAGTGCCGGTGATCTGCACCGACGAGCCCTCGGGGACATCGATGCTGCGCAGGTAGTCGATGGCGGGCTTCGAGTCGTTTCGATCGACGAGGCCTGCCTTGAAGACGATGATGCCGTCTTTGCTGGCGCCGGTCGGGGAGAACTTCTCGATCAGGCCGGGAGCCTCGTTGAGTTGGCTGGTGATCGCAGCGAGGTTCGGACCCTGCGCGTTCTCGATGACGGCCTTGATCGGCTCGGTGCGCTGGCCGGGGAACAGTTCGTCGAACTCGTTCTGGGCCTGGCGGGTGACGTTGTCCGGCGGCAGGTAGGTCTCGTTGATGCCGCCGAACTTGATGTTGCCGACGGGCAGCGTCAGCAGTACCAGACCGAGGACGATGGGAATCGTGACCTTCAGCGGGTTGCGCATGACCCACCGGGTCAGCTTTCCCCACATGCCGTTCTCGATTTCCTCGGACGACTTGGTCTTGCGCATGAACTTGAAGCCCAGCGCGTCGACCCGTGGCCCGAGGATTGCCAGGATGGCAGGCAGGATCGTGACCGCGGTGAGAGCCGCGAGGGCCACCGTCGCGATCGATCCGTAGGCCACCGATTTGAGGAAACCCTGCGGGAACAGCAGCAGGCCGCCGAGGCTGGCGACGATCATCGTCGCCGAGAAGACGACCGTCCGACCCGCGGTCATGACCGACCGTCGAACAGCCTGCTTCGTCGAATAGCCGTCACCGAGTTCCTCGCGGAATCTCGACACGATGAACAGTCCGTAGTCGATCGCGAGACCGAGTCCGACGAGCGAGACCACAGGCGCGACGAAGCTGTTTACCTCGGTGAAATTGGTGAAGACCTTGACGATGCCGTTGGCGCCGACGACGGTCAGGCCGCCCACGATCAGCGGAAGGGCCGCGGCGACGACGCCACCGAAGATGAAGAACAGCAGCACTGCGACAGCCGGAATGGCCAGCAGCTCCATGCGGTGGATGTCGCCCGCCATGGTCGATTGCAGGGCACCCGCGACGGCTTGCAGTCCCGTCACCTGCACGTCGACGCCGTCTATGTAGAAGACGTCCTTGACGGCTTGAAAATTGTTGGTGAGTTCGGTGTCGTTGTCGCCGAGCATCGCGATGCTGGCGATCGCGTGGGTGCGGTCTTCGGTCGCCAGGGCATTGACGCTGACCACACCGTCGACCCGGAAGTAGGTGCCGTTGATCTTCTCGATCTGCTCGGGGTTGTTCGCGACGAGCGAGTTGAGACTGTCGGTGACCTTGGCGTTGAACTCCGGATCGTCGACGGTCTTGCCCTCGGGCGCCGTGTACAGCACGATCACGTCGCCCTGTTTGTCGCGGCCGAACGTCTGATCGGCGAGGCGCGCGGCCTGCACCGACTCGGAGCCCGGGTCGTCCCAACCGCTCTGGCTCAGGTGGTCGTTCAGGTCGAGGCCGTATGCGGCGAAGCCCAGAAGCGCGGCCACCATGACTCCGATGACCGTGAACCGCAAGCGGTAGACGAGATCTCCCCATCTGGCGAACACTTAAGAAACTCCTTGGCGCCCGACGAGCAGGGCGGACAGTGGGCGGAACGGCTGCAACCATGCGCCCTCGTCCGGGAGCGAGTCCAGGCTCACCCGTGGCAGAGGCTCACGGAAGACGCCGGGGATGTCCTCGAGGTCGAGGAACTCCAGCGTCTCCGACGTCACCGCCCAGCTTGCGTGCTCACGGAATCCGAGCACCTGAACGGGTACGCCAGTTGCAGCGATGTCCTCCAACGGCTCGCGAAACGCTTGTCCGTCCGCAGACGCGACCATGACGCCGGCCAGCCCGCCGCCGCGATTACGCAGCTCGATGTGGTCCAGCATGTCGGCGTCGACATCACTGTCCTCGTCGACCTTCGGCTTGGCGAACACCGCGAAACCCACGTTACGCAATGCTTCGACCCACGGTCTAACCACATCGGCGCTGCCAGGGGCGATGTTGGTGAACACCGTCGCCTCGGGTTCGAGCGTCGACGTGCCGGTGGCGGACAGTTCCGCCGTCCGTTGAAGCAGCCATCGGCCCAGCGCATCGAATCGCGGGCGGTAGGCAGCCGTCGGCCGACCGCCGAGAATCGCGCCGAGGCCCATGTCGAGATTCGGCGCATCCCACACGAGGAGCACTCGTCTGGTGTGTCGAGTATCACCCGTGTCGATGTTCGGGATCGGGGCCAGCGACGTGTCGACGCTCTGCTCGCTGTACGTCATCGTGGACTCTTCCCCCATATCAGCTCCGTCACCGAGCTACCCACCAGTTGGGCTTTGCCCTCGAACTTGGTGACGGGCCGCTCGTGTGTCATCGGAGATTCCCAGTCGAGAACGGTCAAACCGGGCTCTGCGTTCCCGGCTTCGGCAATCCACTCCGCATAGTCTGCGTGATCGGTCGCGACGTGCAGTACTCCGCCAGGTTTCAGACGGTCGACGATCATCGCGAACGTGGGGGCCTGCAACAGGCGGCGCTTGTGGTGACGCGCCTTCGGCCAGGGGTCGGGGAAGAACACGCGGACCCCGGTCAGCGACTCGGGCGTCAACATGTTCTCCAGAACGTCCATCGCATCGCCGCGGAGCAGCCTGATGTTCTCGATGTCGTCGCGCTCGATCTGCTGAAGGGTCTGAGCCAACCCGGGCCGGTAGACCTCGACCGCCATCAGGTTGACGTGCGGCTCGGCCTTGGCCATGGACGTCGTGGCAGTTCCGGTTCCCGATCCGATCTCGAGGATCGCCGGAGCGGAACGACCGAACCAGGCGTCGACGTCGATCTTCTCGTCGGCGACGTCACGGCCGATGCGCGGCCACAGCGAATCCCACGTGGCCTGCTGGGCATCGGTCAACGCGCCGCGCCTGGACCGGAAACTGGTGACGCGCGGGTACAGCCGAGAGCCTCGATTCGACTCTCCACCGGCCACGTCCGGCGTGTCCGGGGTCTCCGAATCGAGATGTTTGGCTGTGCTCCGTGCGTCGTTCACCGCACCATTGTCGCGCATCGACGGACTGTGTGACAGGTGGGTCTCGAGTTGAAGTTGAGACTTGTCGTGAAGGCGCAGGCCAGAGCCCGCGACCTCACGCCCGTGTCGCCGAATGTGTGCCAGAATTGCCCGGCGCGACGGGGTGGGGACCGCGCACGCGTGACGATGTGAAGGGGGATCACATGGGTGGGGACAGTGCGGGTCGGGACAGTGCGGGTGGGGATCGCGAAATCTCGGAGGGTCGGGTGCGAGCGCTCGCTCCGAGCGGAACCGTGCTGCGGCGGGAGGTCGATGCCGAGGCGGATGTGTGCTTTCGGGACATCCGCATCCAGGTGACCGGACGCGCAGGCGTCGGGAAGACGACGGTTCGGTCGGTGCTGGCGGCCCATCACGAGCTGCGCACGATCGCGGCGTCGATCGAGGAGACGGCGTCGATCGATGTCCCGCGGGTACCGGATCCCGAGCTCGACGGCGATGTCGTCGTGTACGTGGTGGCAGGGGACGCCCAGGTCGTCGACGTCGACGCGGCACAAGGCACACGCGGCGTCGTGGTCCCCGTTCTCGCGAAGGCAGACGCAGTGGACCGCCTTCAGGACGTCGTCGACGGTGTGTCGACCAAGCTGGGTTGCACTGTCCACCCGCTGATGGGAACCATCGCGATCAGTGTCATGAACGGCCGGCCGTCGACGTTCGACCCGCTGCGAGAGTCGGCCGCGTCGGTGACGCCGGAGATGCTGCTGACTCCCGAGCGGTTCCTTCGAGCCGGCATTCCCATGTCGAAGCAATCGCGGGCCGAACTCGTCCGCAGTGTCGAGGTGGCGGGAGTCGGCATTGCTGCACGGGCTCTGACGGAGTCTCCCGGGATGGACGACGTCACCGTTCGGTTGCTGCTTGCGGAGAAGAGTGGAGTCGACGCCGTCGTGAAAGCCGTCCGGCGAGCAGTGGACGACGTTCGCGCCGCACGACAGGGTCGGTTGTTGCTTCGGCTGAACCAACTCGCGGCCCGGCACCAGGAGTCGATGGAGGTCGAGCGGTATCTGGCGTCCGACGAAGCCGTGTTCGCAGGCATGCGGGCGGCTCTGCACACCCTGGGCGAAAGCGAACACCCCAACCCGACCCTCGCCACCGTCCGCTCCTGGCGCGAACGCCGCGACACCGCACTCGAACCAGCGGTTGCGCGAGCAGCGACCGCTGTCGGCCGCGGGTACCTGAGGATGCTGTCGCGGTGATCGACCTCCCGAGCGACATGGACGGCGTGATCAAGCGGTGGTACCCCGCAGGAGTCGACGAGATCGCCTCGGGCCGAGCCGCGGATCCCGTAGGGGTGTTCGTGCACGGTTCGAGCGGAGCCGGAGTGTCCGCCGTCGACGCGCAACTGGACCTGTGGTCCGTGGACGGGGTCGACCGGGCGCCGGACGTCGAGTCGGCAGCGGTGGTCCTGTTCGTCGTCGACGCATCGGCGCCCATCGGCCGGACAACACTCGCCGCTCTTGCGCCGGTGCTCGAATCGACGGCAACCGGCGTTCTCGTCAACAAGGTCGACGCACATCGCGGCTGGAGGGACGTGGTTCGTTCGGTCACCGAGTCCATCGCCGAATTCGTTCCGCGAGCAGTGGACGTCGCGGTGCTGCCCACGTCCGCTCTGCTCGCCGAAAAGGCTCGGGCAGTGCAGGATCCGCTGACTCGTACGACGATGGTCGAGGAATCGGGAATCAGGGACGTCCTCGATTTCGTGGAGAGCGCCGCAACGCAGCACACCGAGGTTCTCCGACGACGCAAGTACGACGCGGCCGTTCGGCATGCCGCGGCCGGGGCGCGGCAGCGGATCGTGGACAAGGCCAGAGCGGTCACGAGCGCGTCGAACACCGCCGCGCTGCGTGCCGAACGGGCCCGGTTGACCGATGTTCGCGATCGGACCAGGGCAGAGCGGACCGCCGCGCTGCGTACCGGACTGCAACTCGCTCGCGCGGAATCGGTGCACGACGTGTCCGAGGCCGTTCGTGAATTCGCTTCGTCCGCACGACAATCGATCGATACTGCCGGCCGGTCCGAGCTTCGTCACCTCCAGCCGGAGATGACAGCACGGCTCGACGCGGTCGCGTCCACGGTCGACGCGCGGTTGTCCGACAGGCTCCGCGCGATCGACATCGATCTGGAATTGTCCGTCGAGCTCCCTGCGGTCACCGGTTCGCCACTCGCGCACCCCGAACCGTCGATTCGGCGCGGAGGGGTCGAGGACAAGATGATGATCGTCCTCGGTGCGTCGGCGGGAGTGGGGCTGTCGCGGCTCGTGGTGTCGCCGCTGTCCGTCGTCCCGGCGCTGGAGATCGCGGTGATTCCGTTGTCACTGCTGTTGGGCGCGTTCTGTGCGTGGTGGCTCGTCGGCTCGAGGAAGCTCGTCGCGGACCGGGCTCACCTGAGAACTTGGGTCGCCGAGGCGTCGGCCGCGGCGAGGTCGACGCTGGAGCAGCGCGTCCTGGCCCGAATCCTGACCGCCGAATCCGCGTACTCGGCCGCCGCCCGCGAGACCTCCCGCGCAGCTGCGCGGGCTGCGGACACAGAGCTCGAGAGAGTCGAAGCGGAGCTGCGGGTGGTGTCGGAGAACCGCGCATCCGTGCTCGCTGCGTGCGACCGAGACCTCGCGGCGCTGGACCGCGGCGCCCTGAGGTTCGCCGCCGGTGGACGCGAGGAACCGGAGACGCCGCCGATGCGTCTGAACCAGTAGAGGCTGTGTCCGCGGAGATCGGAGAGATACGCGTGGAATGGAACGAGTTGTTCGACGGCAGCGGTGACGGCGATGCCGTCGACCCGGCGCACGATCCGGTCTCCGGTCCGTCCGGTGTCGGCTCGATCGAGTTGTTCGATCTCGACGACGACGGGTACGAGGAGACCAGGGTCAGCCACACCGAGGCGGGAATGACCGTCGCCAGGGATCGTGACGGGGACGGTGTGATGGACACGTTCACTTCCATCCAGAGTGGCGGCCGTTACCAATCCTGGGAGATTTCTCGTGCCGACGACGGCACGGCGAGGTGGGAACAGACGTCCTCGGGGGACGCCTTCGAGTAGGAAACTCGCATTGTTTTTAATGTCCTTACAAGGAGATTCGGCTGCTGGGGGGCCTCGAATGCGCACGTAGGAGTAGCTGAATCGGTCTTGTGACCAATCGGACAACAGCCTGATTCCGGATTGGCAACTCACGGCGTTAACCTGAAACCAGGACACCCGGCGCCCGTGTCCTCGGTTTGACGTTGCCGCTATGATGCGGTATACGCAGATCGTGCGATCGGGCAGCTCCCCACCGAGAGGGGAAGATCGGATCTGCGTCTGCCTCGCCGAACTGCCCTGTGCGCGAGCAGACACCAGAATCTGGTTCCGGCTCACCCCAGGAGAGTTAGATGACCTCAGCGACCATTCCCGGTTTGAACGGCACTGACGCCGCGCCTCCCACCCAGCACAAGGAACTCCTTGCGTGGGTGCAGCAGGTAGCGGAACTCACCGAGCCGGATCGTGTGGTCTTTGCTGACGGATCCGACGAGGAGTGGGAGCGTCTGACCACCCAGCTGGTGAACGCCGGTACCTTCACGCGTCTCAACGACGAGAAGAAGCCCAACTCGTTCCTCGGCAACTCGGACCCGTCGGACGTTGCCCGCGTCGAGTCACGCACCTACATCTGTTCCGAGCGCGAGATCGACGCAGGCCCGACGAACAACTGGATGGACCCGTCGGAGATGCGTTCTCTGATGACCGACCTGTACCGCGGCTCCATGCGCGGCCGCACCATGTACGTCGTTCCGTTCTGCATGGGACCGCTCGGCGCCGACGACCCCAAGCTGGGCGTCGAGATCACCGACTCGGAGTACGTCGTCGTCTCCATGCGTGTCATGACCCGCATGGGCGCGGCAGTTCTCGACAAGCTCGGCACCGACGGCTTCTTCGTCAAGGCTCTGCACTCGCTCGGCGCTCCGCTCGCCGACGGCCAGGACGACGTCCCGTGGCCGTGCAACGACACCAAGTACATCACTCACTTCCCCGAGGATCGTGAGATCTGGAGCTTCGGTTCGGGTTACGGCGGCAACGCCCTTCTCGGCAAGAAGTGCTACTCGCTGCGTATCGCATCGGCGATGGCGCACGACGAGGGCTGGCTCGCCGAGCACATGCTGATCCTCAAGCTCATCTCGCCGGAGGACAAGGCCTACTACATCGCCGCGGCATTCCCGTCGGCCTGTGGCAAGACCAACCTCGCGATGATTCAGCCCACCATTCCGGGGTGGCGCGCCGAAACCATCGGCGACGACATCGCGTGGATGCGCTTCGGTGAGGACGGCCGCCTCTACGCCGTCAACCCGGAGTTCGGTTTCTTCGGTGTTGCACCGGGAACCAACTGGGACTCCAACCCCAACGCGATGAAGACCATCGACCAGGGCAACTCCGTCTTCACCAACGTCGGCCTCACCGACGACGGTGACGTGTGGTGGGAAGGCCTGGAGAACCGGCCGGATCACCTGATCGACTGGAAGGGCAACGACTGGACGCCGGATTCGGATTCGCTTGCCGCGCACCCGAACTCGCGTTACTGCGTACCCATGGCTCAGTGCCCGTCGATGGCCGACGAGTGGGACGACCCGAAGGGTGTCCCGATCTCCGCGATCCTCTTCGGTGGGCGCCGCAAGACGACGGTTCCGCTGGTCACCGAGGCTCGCGACTGGCAGCACGGTGTCTTCATGGGCGCCACCGTCGGCTCGGAGCAGACGGCCGCCGCCGAAGGCACTGTCGGCACCATCCGTCGCGACCCGATGGCCATGCTTCCGTTCCTCGGCTACAACGTGGGCGATTACTTCCAGCACTGGATCGACCTCGGCAAGAACGCCGACGACTCCAAGCTGCCGAAGGTGTTCTACGTCAACTGGTTCCGTCGTGGCGACGACAAGCGCTTCCTGTGGCCCGGATTCGGTGAGAACTCCCGCGTCCTGAAGTGGATCGTGGAGCGCATCGAGCACAAGGCCGCCGGCGTCGAGACTCCTATCGGTGTCGTTCCCACGGCCGAGGCCCTCGACATCTCCGGGCTCGACACCACCACCCAGGACGTCGCCGAGGCACTCGCGGTGAACGTCGACGAGTGGAAGGCCGAGATCCCGTTGATCGAGGAGTGGTTCGACTTCGTCGGCGAGAAGCTCCCCACCGGCATCAAGGACGAGTTCGACGCGCTCAAGCAGCGCTTGGGTGCCTGAGTTTCGTAGCTAGCACCCTTTTCGTAGACCTGGCACCCCTGTTCCGATGCGAACAGGGGTGCCAGCCTCGTAAACAGGGTGTCAGGTTCTCGGCCGCTGAGCCGATTCAGCCACCGGACGCCAACACCGCTGCGCCCGTCAGGGTCCCGACGGCTCCGAGCTTCGCCGGCACGATCTCGAGGCCGTCGAGAAACTTGAGCTTGGCGTGCAGGGCGGCGGACTCCTGGATGGGATCCCACAGCGGTGGGCCCGCTTGAGCGAAACCGCCGCCGACCACAACAAGGTTCACGTCGACCAAGGCTGCCGCCGACGCGATCGCCTGACCCAGCGCGACACCGGCACGCTGAAGAGTGGTGATGGCGACGATGTCCCCGTCGCTCGCGGACTGTGCGAGGTCGGCGCCGGTGCTGCCGGTCCATCCCTGTTCCTGGGCCCACCGGACCGCCGACGGCCCGCTGGACACCGTCTCCACGCAGCCGAGGCCGCCGCACGTACAGGGCGTCGCCGATCCGGGTACGACGATGTGTCCGATGTGGCCTGCGTTTCCGCTACGCCCGTGCACGATGCGGCCTCCCAGCACCAATCCGCCGCCGATCCCGGTCGACACGACGAGGCTCAGTACGTCGTCGACGCCGACAGCAGCCCCGAAGCGGTGTTCGCCGAGCGCAGCGCACCCACCGTCCATCGCCAGCGTGACCGATGCGCTGTCGAACCGCGTCCGTACGGCGTCGGTGAGGGCGAAGCCGTCCTTCCATTCCGGGATGTTGATCGGCGCGACCGTGCCTGCGACGGTGTCGACCGGGCCGGCGCACGCTATCCCGATCGCGTCGACGTCCGAGCCGACGGACACCGCGTCCAGCAGTTCCTCGCAGGCTTGCCATACGTCCGACTGCGGGGTCGGCACGGTCAGCGGTTCCCCCGGCCTTCCGTCTTCGCCGACGACGGCTGCGGTGATCTTGGTTCCCCCGATATCCAGTGCCAGCGCTGTCATCGTTCCAACGTACCGGCGCGAGTGGAGCCTGCGGAAAGAGCCGGGTGAGCGGCGCGAGTGGAGCCTGCGGAATGAGCCGGGTGAGCGGCGCACTCGCGTCAGGTGGCGCGGAAGACGAGGACGAGGTTGCTGGCGAGGAGTTCGCGGAGGCCGGGAACCCTCATGATCCACCATGCCCATCGGGGGTGGTATCGGGGGAATGCCGCGAGGAGGGTTCCGCTGGAAGTGTTTCGAGCCCAACGTAATCCGTCGCCTGCTCCGATGTCGAACAGGGATTCGCCGAATCTGTTCTTCGGCTCGTGTCCGTGTGTGCGCAGGTATCGCCGGGCCGCGTATTCGCCGCCGACGTAGTGCCACGGCCGTGTTTCGTGCCCGCCGAACGGGCTGAGCCACAGTGTGTAGGACAGGACCGTCAATCCGCCGGGTCGGGTGACGCGGAGCATTTCCTCGGCCATGACCCAGGGCTCGCGGACGTGCTCGGCGACGTTCGAGGAAAAGCAGATGTCGACGCTGTCGGTGAGAAATGGCAGCGCCATTCCCGAGCCCCGGACGCTGCCGTGGACGGTCAGGCCTGCAGCGTGCAGTTCGGATGCGTCGGGTTCGACGGGGAAGTACCGAGCTCCGCTGCGTTCGAAGCCCTCCGCGAAGTAACCGGGCCCCCCGCCGACGTCGAGTACGACACGGTTCTCGAGAGAGTCGCCAGTCATGCCCCGGTAGAGGTCGCCGATCAATTCGACGGAGTCACGGGCGAGCGCGCCGTAGAAGATGTCGGGCGCGGTCTGCTCGTGCCCGAAGTCCCGGAGCAGCCCGACCGACCTGCTGAGGGTGGCGCGTTTCGCGAACAGTCGAGTGACCCGGTCCCTACGCACGAGGAAGAACACTAGGCGAGAGCCCATGTCGAGCGACCGCTGGGCCACACGAACGGCTAGGGTGTCCAGAAGTTTCAGCTGTCCAGAAGTTTCAGCTGTCCGGAAGTTTCGGTGATGGTGTCGGCCGCGAAGGGGGTACGGGCGTGCGCGAGGTGCTGCTGCTCTGCTGGCGCGACACCGGGCACCCCCAGGGCGGCGGCAGCGAGCGGTATCTCGAGCAGGTCGGGGCCGGGCTGGCTGCCCAGGGAGTGAAGGTGACGCTGCGGACGGCGTCGTATCCGGGCGCGCCCGCCGAGGAGATCGTCGACGGAATCCGCATCAGTCGCGCCGGTGGACGGTTGAGTGTGTATCCGCGGGCACTCGCGTCGATCGTCGCGGGGCGCCTCGGGTTCGGTTCGCTTCGCGGAATAGCTCCCGACGCCGTCGTCGACACCCAGAACGGCATTCCCTTCTTCTCCCGGATCGTGTCCGGAGCACCGGTGACGTTGCTGGTGCACCACTGTCACCGTGAGCAGTGGCCCGTCGCCGGACCCCTCATGGCCAAGCTCGGATGGTGGCTCGAAAGCACGGTCTCTCCGCGGATTCACCGTCGTAACCAGTACCTGACGGTGTCCTTGCCGTCGGCCGACGAGCTGGTTGCCCTCGGTGTCGATCGCGAGCGAGTTGCCGTCGTGCGCAACGGCGCGGACGAGATTCCCGCAGGAACGCCGGTGGACACCAGAACTCCGTACCCGTCGCTGTCGGTGCTGTCGCGGCTCGTTCCGCACAAGCAGATCGAGGACGCACTGGCTGCGGTGGCCGCTCTGAGGTTCCGAGTCCCCGGACTGCACTTGGACATCATCGGAGGCGGTTGGTGGGAGGAGAACCTGCGTGAGCGGGTCGAGCAACTCGGCATCGCGAGCGCGGTGACGTTCCACGGCCACGTCGACGAGGTTCGCAAACACCAACTCCTCGGACAGTCGTGGGTGCACGTCATGCCGTCGAGGAAGGAAGGCTGGGGACTCGCAGTGGTCGAGGCGGCCCAGCACGCAGTGCCGACCGTCGGATACCGCAGCTCCAAGGGCCTCACCGACTCCATCATCGACGGTGTCACCGGTGTGCTGGTCGGCTCGGACGGCGCTGATCGTGATGTCACCGCGCTGACGGACGCTCTCGCCGAGCTACTGCTCGACGACGACATGCGTGCCGATCTGGGTGAGAAGGCCAGGGTCCGCGCGCTCGAATTCTCGTGGAGGCAGACCGCTCGCGGTGTGCAGAGCGTTCTCGCGGCGTCGATGCGCGGCTCGCACGTGTCAGGTCTCGTGTCCGCCGGCCTTCCGGGTGCGGACCGCCCAGCCGAAGCCGCCCACCAGTAGCACCAGCCACACGAGGTGGGCGGCGACGACCGCCCGGTCGTCCGTCGGTTCGATGCGGATCTCGCCCGGCACCCGGTACAGCGCGAGCTCGTTGTCCTCGTACTCCACCGTCAGCTGCCGCAGCGCCGCGGCCGAGTTGCCCAGCTGCCCGGGCGTAGTCCGTTCGACGAGCACCCACCCGACTCCGAGCCCGGCCACGTCCTCGGGAGTACCGCCGTCCAGAAGAACCTGTTCGACGGCCTCCGCCCTGCTGCCTTCTCCGCGGACCGACCCGCCTGCGACGAGGAGCTCCCCGGTCTGCAGTACGTCCAGCGGCAGCATGCGAGGCGCAGGGTCGAGAACAGCGGCGTCCCCGCTGTACGGGAACCGGCGGAACATACCTGCGGGCAGCACGGCGACGTCTCCGTCCTCCCCGGCCAACTCGTCGGCGACCACCGACCACGACGCCGGATATTCGACGGGTTTCACCTGGCCTCCGACTCCCCAGGCGAGGTCCGGCAACGCGATCACCACGGCCAACGCCGCTGCGACTCCGGGAAGCCAGCGGTTCCCGAGTTTCGCGGCAGCCCACGTGACACCTGCCGCCGCGGCGAGAACGTAGAAGGGCACGGCGAGCGCAACCCACTTCTGGGCGTCGCGCAGCAGACCGGCGCCGGGCACCTCGGCGGCAGCCCATTCGCCGACGCGAATCCCTGGAGCCGTCGCGGCGAGGGCAGGCCCAGCGATCGCGAGGACGGCCAGCACGGCCAGAGCGGTCACGACGGGGTTGCGTCGGCGTCGCCACAGGGGTCCGATGCCGAGCGCGACGATCGCGAGCAGCAAGGCGGTGCCCAGAACCGCGAACGCCGATGTTCGCGTGACGGGAACGGCATCGGCGTTCCAGATGCCGCCGAGTCCCGCGAGGGAACCGACCGTCCCGAGTCCGGGCTCGGCGCGGGCTGCGAACGCGGCGACGCCGGCGGGGTCGGTACCGGTGGCCCCCGAGCCCGACACCGCCGTCGCGACGAGCCAGGGCGCCGACGCCAGCAAGGTCAATCCCGCTGTGAGCGGAAATGTTTGCCTGGACGCGCATAACCACGCACATGACGCGGCGAGCAGCGCACCCGTCGGCGTCAGGCCCGCGACGGCCAGACAGACCGCGAGCCACCCCCACCGGCCCGTCCGCCTGAGATCGAGCGCAGCGACGACCGTCCACGGCAACGCCGCGTACCCGATAAGAAGACTCCAATGCCCCTGCAGCAGACGCTCGGCGACGTAGGGATTCCAGATCGCGACCGTCGACGCCACCAGCAGTGCAGGCAGCGGTGCCGACGGCAGCACGGTCCGCGACATCTGCGCGGCACCCCAGCCGGCGAGCCACAGCGCGAGCAGCAGAGCAGCTTTCACGACGAGTCCGCCGTCGACCACCGTGGACAGGGCGGCCACCACCGCGTCCTGCGGGACCGCCCGGGCGGCGGCGTCGCCGACCCCGAGAGCCGAGTCGGTGAAGTAGGACCTGGGCGTGCTGACGGCGTCGCGCAGAAGTAGATAGCCGTTGCCGAACAGTGGGCCGAGCACCACGGACGCGAGGGCGACGCTGTAGAGCGGAGGCGCCCACCGGGACCGGCGCGCAGCCCACCGACCACCCGACGCCATGTCCGGCACCCTATACCGTGGGCGCATGCCGACTCGCCCTGTCTCCGCCTCCGGGTCCGCAGGCAGAGCGATGGTCGCCGGAATGACGATGGTGACCATCGGATCGATGACGGCCAACATCGCCTCGTATCTCCTGCATCTTCCGGCGAGCCGCCTGTTGGGTGTGGCGAAGTACGGCGAGTTCGCGAGTCTGCTTGCCGCTCAGTTGGTGCTTGCAGTTCCGGCGCTCGCGTTGCAGTCGGTCGTGGCCAGGGAAGTGGTGCGCGGACGAAGCACCGGCAAGCTCCGAAGCCTCGGATACCGCTGCGCCGGCGTCGTCGCCGTTCTGTCGGTGCTGGCGGCACCGATAGTGGCGGTGGCGATGGACACGAGTGTTCTGGCGACGACGTCGGCGCTGGTCGTCGCCCCACTACTCGTGCTGCTCGCGACCGAACAAGGGCTACTGCAGGGCACCGCGCGGTTCGGCCGATTGAGCATCGTGCTGGCATCCGCGGGCTTCGGCAAGGTCGTTCCCGCGGTCGTCGCGCTGTTCCTCGGCGCGGGTCCCGGCACAGTGCTCGCAGTCAGTGCCGCCGGCACAGGACTGGTCGCCCTCGGCGCACGGCTGGCCAACCGAGAGCCACCCGGGCCCGGTGGTCCGCACACCGGTGACGTGCGCATCGGGGTCGCCACCGTGCTGCGGGCGTCGCAGGTTCAATTGGTGCTGATTCTGCTGTCGTCGGTGGATCTGCTCCTCGCGCGCGCACTGCTGACCGAAGCCGACGCAGGCATCTACGCCCTCGGCGCCGTCGCCACGAAGGCAGCGTTCTGGCTGCCGCAGGCAGTGGGGGTAGTGCTGTATCCGCGTATGGCCAACCCTGCGCACTCGGCGTCGGCGCTGCGATCGGCTTTGTCCGTCGTCGCCGGAATCGGTGCGGTTCTGATCCTCGGGGCGGCCGTCGCCGCGGGGCTGATCCCGCTGATCGTGGGCGAGGACTACGCAGCCGTGCAGGGATACCTGTGGATCTTCGCGTTGCAGGGCGCCTGTCTCGCGGTGCTCCAGAGCGCGTTGCTGTGGGCTATTGCAGGGGAACGCACGACGCTTGCGATCCTGGCGTGGCTCGGGCTGGCCGCCGAAGTCGCCCTGTTGACGCTGTGCGCGTCCACGGTGCTGCAGTTCGTCGTGGTCGCGGTGTCCGTGGCCGCGACAACTGCACTCGCGGTGTGCGTGGCCGCCCTGCGTTCCTGAGTGCACTCGAATCCGCCTCGGACGGCACATCCGGCCCTGCCGCATCGGTCTGTGTGCACCTGGGACCGGCCACCCTCGGCCTGAGAACGACCAACGGCGCGACCCGAATGGGCCGCGCCGTTGTTGTTCGTGAAGGTGCTACTCCTTGGAGAGGTTGGTCCTCGGAATGACCTCGGTCTGATCGGTCGTCCAGTCGCGGTTCTGCGGAGCTGCCGGTGCTGCACCGCCGCCTCCGCCCTGCTGCGGGCCGCCGGTACGCACGGGACGACGCGGGCCGTTGCCGCCGCGGAGTCCGAGCACGATACCTGCGATCAACGCGATGACGCCGAGGATTCCGGCGATGATCGGCACGGTACGTCCGAACGTCGACAGTTGGTCCTGGCCGTCCTTGGCGCGCTGGATCTGGTATTCGACGGTGTTCTCGTCGAACTTGATCGGCGCGTTGAGCACGTCCACCTCGGGCTGGCCCGCAGTCCGCGAGTAGTACTGGTGGATCTGCTCTTCACCGTCGACGATGACACCGGTCTTGGGCTCCACCCACACCGTCCGTGTGTTCTCGTACCAGCGGGTCATGGTGACGGGAGCTTCGCCGCCCTCGACGCCCCACGTGTCGGCGGGGAGGGTGACCTTGTTGGTCGGGAGGTTGACGACGCCGGACAGATCTACGGGGCCGACGGTCTGCTCGTACTTGTAGACGGGCGTGCCGTTGATCTCGGTCTCTTCGACGAAGTCGATGTCCTGCGACGCGCGGGCGTTGATGTCGAAGAACGGGTACGCCTTCTGCTCCGCGTTGAACGGGAACTTGTACTGCAGGCCGGTGTGCGGAACTTCCTCGGCCGGCTTGTCGCCCTGGACCTGGATGGTGCCGACGGGGTTCTCGACGGGCTCGGACGACACACGATCGAGCGTCACACGGTCGACGCTGGCGGTGAGCAGCCCGGTGTCGCCCTGCTTGTCGGTGCGGCGCAGCGTCTGCCCGGCCTGCACGGTGATGTCGTCGGCGTTCGACGGCTCCTCGGTGGTGACGAAGCGCTGCGACACGAGGTTCACGTTCTCGTCCACCTGAGCGCGGCCCGCGGCCAGCGATGCAGCGTTGAGAACGCTTCCGGTGCCGGTCGATACCGTCGTGACCTCGAGATCCAGCGGTGTCTTCTCCAGGCGGGGCACGGTGTACGTCGGGATCAGAATCGCTGCTACCAGCAGGAATGCGCCCAATCCGACGAGTACGAGGGCAAGAATCCGGCTCGGCCCTGAGCGCTCCGCCATGTGAGAATCTCCTTAGTCTTATTTCCTTGGCGCGCCGCTGCTTCCACCCCCGACAGGTCAGGGTAGGAAACGCCCGTTCCTGGAGTGTCCGATTGGTATCGCCACGTCGCTGGTGACAGTAACAGTCATCACGTCGTACGGTCGCGGGCACGCCCGACGACCGTGGACTTTCACAAGCGGACGACGCGGGGTGCTTGACTGGTCGCGTCATGACTACGTCCACCGAATCGCTGCCGAAATCCGTCGCGCCGCTGCGCGGATTCATTCCGTCGCTCGAGGGAATGCGCGCGTTCGCGTCGATCGGCATCATCGTCACCCACGTGGCCTTTCAGACAGGCGCCGCGAATTCTCCCGTCATGGGCCGAATCTGGGGCAGGTTCGACCTGGCTGTCGCGCTGTTCTTCGCGTTGTCCGGGTTTCTGCTGTGGCGCCCGCACGCGGCGCAGGCGCGCGGGTTGGGTCGTGCTCAGCCGATCGGCCGCTATCTGTGGTCGCGCGCCGTGCGCATCCTTCCGGCGTACTGGGTCGTGGTGACGCTGGTTCTGCTGTTCCTGCCCAACACGGGAAGCAGTTGGCGTGTGTGGGCGGCCAACCTGTCCTTGACACAGGTGTTCGTGCCTCTGACTCTCACCGAGGGCATGACTCAGATGTGGTCTCTGTCGGTCGAGGTCGCCTTCTATCTGGTGTTGCCGTTCCTCGGCCTGGCGTTGGCTGCCCTACGAGGCGATCGAGCACGGTTCCGCATTCCCGTCGTCGCAGCTGTGGCCGCGATCAGTCTGTGCTGGGCGTTCGTACCAGTGTCCACACCCGAAGCGATTCACCACGACAACTGGTTGCCTGGATACTTCCCGTGGTTCGCGGCCGGAATGCTCCTGGCCGAGTACACGACCCGCCCCCCGACGTGGTTGCACCGTCTGGCGAGCCACCGAGTACTGATGGCCGCGATCGCACTGGTGGCGTTCGGCCTGTCGGCGACTCCGCTCGCCGGGCCGGAAGGGCTGGTGCGTCCCGAGCCGTGGCAGTTCGAGGTCAAGATCGTGCTCGGTGCAGTCCTCGCGTTCGCGTTGTTGGCGCCTCTCGTCCTGGCCGACGGACCCCGACGCATCCTCGAGCACCCGGTCACCCTTGCTCTGGGCCGCTGGTCCTACGGCATCTTCATCTGGCATCTGGTGATCCTGGCGATGGTCTTCCCCGTGTTCGGGATCATCCCCTTCAGCGGACACTTCCTGCTGGTTCTGGTCGTGACCGTCGCATTGTCGATTCCCGTCGCCGCCGCGAGCTACGCGCTGATCGAAGAACCGATGCGGGTGTGGCTTCGCCGCCGGTGACGTGACCGCCGGTTATCGGCGAGCCCGCAGAGCACTCACTGCCACGGCGACGAGTGCCACCAACGCGGCAAGCTGGATCAGCGACGAGTGGCCGATGTAGCCGTCGGGAGATCGCCACGGACCCTTCGACAGCAACGCCGTCGCGAGCAGCGTTCCGACCCCGGCGACCCACACCGCCGCCCTGGCTTCCGCCGATCGACCGAAGCGTCGGCCCACGGCCACTGCCACGGCCGCGACTGCGGCGACGACGGCAACTCCGGCCGGCCCGGAGATCACGGCGACGGCCGCGGTCAGTCCGAACCACCCGAGCACCGCGCTGCGCCAGGGCCGTGGTGCCGGGTCCTGGGTTACGCGACTTCGACGAAGAGCGAAGAACGCCAACGGGATCAGCAGGAACAATCCGCCGAAGATTCCGAGTCGGTACCACTTGTCCGACGGGTACTCGAGCGTCACCGTTCCCGACGTCCCGGCCGGCACGATCCAGCCTTGCTGCCAGCCGTTGACGGTGACAGCCTGCAGTTCTGGAGCGGGAGTGGAGCCTGCGGAATGACCGGGTTGGGCGGGAGTGGAGCCTGCGGATGCTGCGGTTGCGTGCCAGCCGGTGTTGCTGCTTTCCGGTACCACGAGCAGTTGATCGACGTCCGATTCACGAATGGTCACTTCTCGGTGGTCGGCGTCCCACGCTGTCGTCTCCGCGGTTCGGGGAGACGAGCTGGTTGCGCTGACGGCGGGGACGGGCATCGTGCGGAGTCGCACTCCGTCGACGACGAAGGCTGCACCTGGGTCGACGACGACGTCCTGTCTGCCTTCCGGCAGGGGTATCGGGTTGAGCGTCTCGTTCGGAACGGGGAAGGGACCCTCGCAGATGGTCGCCTGCAGTGGTTCGCCCGACAGGAATTGCCGCGCCGTCGCCGTCACCGACGCCCGGATGGTCTGGCCCGCAATGGACATGATCGGCCCGACGTCGCAGGCGACGGTGATCGTGCGGTCATCGGCTGCGTCGGGAGCGGCGCCGATGTCGCGGCCCCCCGACAGCACGGCGACGTCGGCGAGACCGGGCGGTTGCGGGAGGACGAAGCCGAGGGAGTTCTTGTCCAGCCGATCGTCCCAGTCGACGATGGAGAGCACGATCCGATCCGTCACCTGTGGCGCGAGATCGATGGTCGTCGGCCCGTCGGGATCCACCTCGCGAACCTGCGGTCCGCCACCGAGATTCACGGCGACGGTCGTCGGATGAGCGGGCAGGTCGCCGAGGCTCGGGGCCACGGTGAGGCCGTCCACCAGCGTCGGCGCGGGCAGGTCGATCGTCAGTGTCGGCTGCGTTCCGGCTCGCTGCTCGATGCTCTTCTCGGGCGCGGTCCAGGATGTTCGGTCGTCGCCGTCGGTGGCCGCGAAGGCGGATCCTTGGAGGTCGCCGACGTCGGATGCGCCCGTTGCCACGGGTCGTCCCGGTTGTGCCAGCAGCGCTTCCAGCTCGGGGCTCTGCCGGGTGCGCAGGGTCAGTTCCGGCAGCACTGCGGTTCCGGTCGGCACCGACAGGGTGCGCGAGAACCTGCCGAGCTCCTCGGGTGCCGCGGACAGTCCACTGCTGCATCGGATTCGGTCCTCGGTGTCCAGGCAGGCCGGTCGTCCGGGGAACTCCTGGCCGAGGTCCCACGACGTGACGTCCGCTCCGGGCGTGACGCCCGGCAGCACCGCACGGTGCACGATCGACACGGGCTGCGGGTTGTCGCGGTCCGAGTAGTCCTCCACCGACAGTTCGCTGATTCCGAATTGACTTCCCCGAGTGCCGTCCACGGTCGATTTCGCCGTGATGCGCACCCACGGTGTCGATCCGCCGGGGAGCGAGACGGTCATGGGCTCACCCGCAGTGTCGACCCGTGCCGCGGTACTGCCACCCGGCGTGGTGATCTCGAGCCACTTCACCGGGTCACCGATGGTCCCCGGGCTGGTACGCAGATGCAGGAGTCCGCCGGAGATCGGCTTGTCGAAATCGAGTTGAAGCCACTGTCCCACAGCGCTTTCGATGCCGTTGCTGACCCAGCTCGTCGCAAGATCGCCGTCGACGACCGCCGCGACCCCGCTTCCCGGTTTGGTGCCACCGATCTGAGTGGAATCCGATGCGGAACTCGAGGCGGTGATGCTCGCGCCCTCCCATTCGCCGTCGACGGTGTCCGCGCCCACGACGGGATAGTCCGCGACTTCGTTCAACGAGCGACGGGGATCGTCGGCGGTTCTCAGCGCCGAATTGTGGTTGTCGACCTGCCCGAAATCCGTCTCCCTGTTCATCGGAGTATCGGTGACAGTGACCGAATCGACGTCCAGGCCCGCGGCGGTGGCGTCGGACGCGAGGATGACGGGGCCTGCGGGTACCGGGTCGGGGACACCGGATCGGCGCTGTTCGTTCAGTCGCTGAACGGATTCCGGGCCACCTTGCACGAACGGGACACGGTTCAGATCGACGGTGTAGGGCCCCGAAACTTCAGATTCCTTCGAGCTTGGCTCCTGCAGCTTCACCGAATAGATCTCGACAGCCGGATACGGCGGCCGCATGTCACCGTCGACCGTGATGCCGTCGACTGTTCCCGGTGCGATGTCCTCGCCGAACTCCGCGACTTTCTCGAGGCCGGGGGAGCCGTCGAGTGCGGCGTGGACCTGGACGGGGCGTGCGGAACGCGACGTCTCGGGATCGAGATCGTTGCGGACGACCACGTAGTGAATGCCCTGCCCGACGAGGGTGTCGGCCAAGCCGACCGAGGATCGGCCGTCGGCGATCAGTCGTTGGACGGAGTCGAGGGCCCGGATCGCACCGGGCGGGGTCAGTGGTACCGAGTCGCGGACGGCCCACGGCGTCGTCGCGAGGGCTTGGAGTGGTTCGTCGCGAGTCAGTCCCCACGTCTGAATCGCGAAGGGCGCGCCGGGGACAACGAGCGCGCGCTCGGCATCGGAGCCGTCGGGTGAGCTGCCCGACGCGTGAGCGGTGAGCCAGTCCGCGGCGTCGTGCCAGTACTGCGGGATGGACTGGTATGCCCCTCGGGGTGCGAGTTTGCCGGTCCATGCGAGGGAGGTGGAGAACGTCAGCGCGACGAGCACGAGCCCGGCGACGGCGACCATCTTGTCCTTCTCCGGGTGTGCGATGGCTGCTCGCCAGGTGCGCGTCGGTGCGGCACCGGGAAGCGGGACTCGGGCGAGAAGGTGAGCGAGTCCGAGTACCAGAGGGATTCGGACGAGCGGCTCGAGTTTGTGGACGTTGCGGAGCGGCGCGCCGCCCGAATCGAGGAACACGCGGACGGTGTCGGCGATCGGCGAGCCGAGTCCGCCGACGTATCCGGCTGTGAGACCGAGGATTCCGACGAACAGCATGACGGTCAGGCGGCCACGGGCGGGCATCGATCGCATCGCGAGACCGACGACACCTGCTGCGGCGACGACTCCCGTCGCGACGACGGCGGCCGGCTGCGTGACCAGCACTGCTCCGGCGACGCGCTCGGGCGAGACGAACGGTGTCCAGCTGCTCGTCCCGCGGAGGATCTCGATCAACGAGGCCCACTGGGTCGTCGTCCCCGAGGACTCGATGTAGTCCAGGAACGGTGGGCTGACCGCGCCGAGCAGAAGAAGCGGAACGATCCACCACAGGGTCGCGAGGGCCAGGAAGCCGGCCCACCACGCACCGAAGACGATCCACAGTCGGTTGGGTCTGTGGCAGAGAATCCAGACGACGCCGACGAGGCACGCGGCTGCCGTCGCGACAGCGTTGACGGCGCCCATCAACGCCACGGCCACCGCCGATTGCGCGGCGAGAGTGCGGGTGGAGGTGCTGCTGCGGAACGCCCGGACGATGGGAATCAGTACCCAGGGCGCCAGCATCATCGGCATGGATTCCGACGAGATCGATGCGAGCGTCGTGATGACTCGGGGAGACAGCGCGAACGCGACGGCGGCGATGATCCGCGAGCTGCGGCTGCCGATTCCCAGAGCTTCGGCGAGGCGAACGATGCCCCAGAACCCGGCTGTCAGCAGTAGCGCCCACCAGATGCGCTGGGTGATCCACGGGGGAATCGACGCGATGTCACCGAGCGCGAAGAACGCGCCGTGCGGAAAGAAGTAGCCGTACGCCTGGTTCTGCACCTGGCCGAGGGGAGCTTGCGACGTCCACTGATGGGAGGCGCGCGCGAGGAAGCCGAGGGGATTCTGCGTCAGGTCGTACTTGGTGTCGGCAACGGTGTAGCCGGGAACCTGCAGGAAAGCGAGGAGAAACGCCAGAGTGGAGACGCCGAGCAACCACCTACGACCGAGTGGTTCGGAAGAGATCGAAGCAGGTGCGTCAGCGGCTGCCGTACTCAACCTGGTTCAGCAGGGACGAATCAGCATTGCCGGAGCGATCGATCTCGGGACGCGTGTTGTCGGCCGCCGCAGCAGTGACTCCGAATACCACCCCGGCACCGAGCACAGCGCCGACTACCGCAGCAACAACTCCCGGGACAGCGAACTTCATCTCGGTTCTCCACTTTCGTCGACTGGCACGCGTGCGCGGCTCACGCTATCACCCGCAGGCCCGGTAGCCGGAGCGCACGCGCGGCTACTTTCCAGGCGGCACGATCAGAACAGGCCGGTGACTGTGGCGAAGCACATGGTCCGCGACCGAGCTCTGGAGAAGTGAACGCAACCCCGTCGTGCCGCGAGTGCCGGTGACGATGATGTCCACGTCGAGATCGTCGGCCTTCTCCACGATGGCACTCCAGATGGCCGTCGTGCACTCCGCGCAGTGACCCTCGACCTGAAGGCCGGCCTGCTGGGCGAGGCGAACGCCCTCGTCGTTGGTCACCTTCGCGTCGGTGAGCGCCACATCCTCGGCCTCGTCGTCGGGAACCCATTCGGGCTGCATGACGCCGGACAGCCCGGACATCCGTGCTGCCTGGCGCACCATCGGCTCCCACGCGGTGACGACGATCGCGCGTGTCGTCGTCAGGAATCGGCCGGCGTACTCGATGGCGCGTTTGGCGTTGTCGGAGCCGTCGTAGGCAATGAGAATCAGGTCTGCGGACATCTCGTAGTCCCTCCTCGTGTCGCTTTTGTCCTTAGGTTACTGCGCGCGTACAGCGGTGTGGGACCACTCCGCTACGGTCGGGGGCATGAGGAAATTCCGATCGCCCGTCGCGGTCGCTGCAGTGGTGATCGGGGTCGGGTTCACGGCCTCGTGTTCGTCCGGTGACTCGGTTCAGGTGGCCACGGAGTCTGCGTTGCCGCCGACCACGACCACCACGACGACGCTTCCCCCCACCACCGACGCTCCGGTGAACTCCTGCGAGGCTTTCGTCGAGACACTCAGCGAGCGGCAGCGATTGGCGCAGTTGCTGACCGTCGGCGTGACCGGGACTGCCGATGCCGTCGACATCATGGCTCGTGAACAGGTCGGCGGAATCTTCATCGGAAGCTGGACGGACTCGTCGACGCTCGCGAACCGCGAGGTTCCGCAGATCGACGCCGCGGCAGCGGTCCCTCCGATGGTCACCATCGACGAGGAAGGCGGGCGTGTGTCCCGCGTCGCGGATCTGCTGGGCGAGGACCCGTCGGCGCGTCGGACGGCTTTGACGATGTCCGTGGACGCCACGTATCGGATGGCGCTCGAACGCGGCCGCGGCCTGCGGGACCTCGGGATCACCGTCGACTACGCGCCCGTCGTCGACGTCAGCAGTCAACCGAACGATTCGGTGATCGGCGACCGTTCGTACTCCGCCGACCCCATTCAGGTCGTCGCCTACGCCGGTGCCTACGCGCAGGGCTTGCGCGACGCAGGTGTTCAGCCCGTCATCAAGCACTTCCCCGGACATGGTTCTGCATCCGGCGATTCGCACACCGGTGCGGTGACGACGCCGCCGTTGGAGGACCTGATCCAGTCGGATCTGATCCCGTTCGCGCAACTGTCCGCCGGCGGTGTCGGCGTGATGGTGGGACACCTCGATGTACCGGGCCTGACCGAGCCGGGTGAGCCTGCCAGCATCAGCCCGGCGGCGATGTCGCTGCTGCGCGACGGAGTCGGGTACGGCGCGGCGCCCTTCACCGGACCGATCTTCACCGACGACCTCAGCGGGATGGCGGCCATCACCGATCGGCTGGGCATCGTCGCGGCTGTCGAGGCAGCTCTCGTTGCAGGCGCGGACGTCGCTCTGTGGCTCACCACCGACGACGTTCCGCAGGTGCTCGACAACCTCGAGGACGCCGTGGCGACAGGTCGCCTCGATGCAGCGCAGGTCGACGAGTCCGCGGCGACGGTGGCTCGCTTCAAGGGTGTCTGCTAGAACTTTCCGGGTGCGTGCGGATTTCTTCGGCGCCGCTGCACGCATCCGGCAGGCGCAGTAGTGACGCAGGCCTCCTTACCGTGGAGTAAGGTCATGAGTTCGATATCGGTTTGGAGGACTCATGGCTGGTGGCACCAAGCGATTGCCGCGCGCCGTACGTGAGCAGCAGATGCTCGACGCGGCAGTCGACGTGTTCTCCGACAACGGTTTTCACGAGACCTCCATGGACGCGATCGCCAAGAAAGCGGCGATCTCCAAACCCATGCTCTATCTGTACTACGGCTCCAAGGACGAGCTCTTCGCGGCGTGTATCAACCGTGAAGGCGTCAAATTCGTCGAGGCACTGACACCCGCTGCAGACCCCACCCTCACTCCACGTGAACAGCTCCGACGCGCACTTCTCGGCTTCCTCGGCTTCGTCGGCGAGAACCGTAAGTCCTGGATGGTGCTGTACCGGCAGGCAATAGGCCAGACAGCCTTCGCCTCACAGGTCCAGAGCAGCAGGGACCGACTGATCGAACTGACCGCCCGTCTCCTCGAGATGAGCACCAAGGAACCGGATCCGGACCAGAACTTCCCCCTCATGGCAGTGGCCCTCGTCGGTGCAGGCGAAGCCGTCGCCGACCGCGTCGCCGGCGGAGAAATCGAAGTCGACGCCGCCGCTGACCTGCTGGAAAACCTCGCCTGGCGCGGTCTGGCGGGCAAGAAAACCGCTCCGACTCAGTAGCCGGCGTACCCCTCGTTGTGGGAGCGGGCCGGCCCTGCTTTCGGAGCGAACGGGCCGGT
>NZ_JMEX01000008.1:2136026-2206866 GCF_000760735.1 Rhodococcoides fascians A44A
GAAGGGGGTGAAACTGCACCTATCGCAGGGTTGCGGTGAGGTGGGGGTAACCCTTTTTCGGGTTCTTGAGTGACAGGTCCCAGCCGGCGCCGACGGATTCGGCGTAGAGGTTGACCGTTGCGGGCAGGACTATGGGCTTGCCGAAGCGGACGTTGTAGGTCACTTTGTCGGGGATGCGACCTTCGATGACCTGCAGTACTGCTGCTGCACTCCACATTCCGTGTGCAATGGTCCGCGGGAAGCCGAAGGCCTTGGCGCCCAACGACGACACGTGGATCGGGTTGCGGTCCCCGGAGACCGATGCGTACCTGCTGATCGTCTTCTGATCCACTCGCAGTGTGCGTGTCGGGGGCGGCGGGACCTCGTCGGCGGGCGGTGCTTCGCGAGGTCCACCGGACAGTGAGGTCTTCTGCAGGCTCAGGAAGCTCGAGGTCTGCTTCCAGACGAGCTCGCGTCCGACGCTGACTTCGCTGATCACGTCGATCAACAAGCCCTTGCGGTGTTCACGCAGGTTCTCCGCGTGCACACGTACATCCAGGGGCTCCGAGGAGGAGATTGCCCGGTACTGCTCGATGACGTTCTCGGCGTGGACCGATCCGATGGCGGCGAACGGAAATGCCTTGGACACCATCAGTTTCATGACCGTCGGGAAGACGAGCGTGAACGGATACGTCACCGGCAGGGTGTCGCCGAACCGCAGTCCGGTGGCCCGGCTGTACGCGGCCAGGTTGTCGGGGTCGACGCGAAGCCCGCGGAGTTCGTACACCGTCGACGGCGCCGTGGTGGACTTCGATCCGAGGAACGGCAGGGCTCCGAGCGCAGCGGAAGTGTAGATCTCCGACGTCTTCGGCTGCTCCGTGAGCTGGACGACGCTCATGCGCCGAGGAGGCTCTGGCCGCAGACTCGGACGATCTGTCCGGTGACGGCGTTGGACGCGGGGGAGGCGAAGTAGGACACCAGCTCTGCGACGTCGACGGTCTGGCCGCCCTGCAGCAGCGAGCTCATGCGTCGGCCTGCCTCGCGTGTCGCGAACGGAATCGCTGCCGTCATCGCGGTCTCGATGAATCCGGGGGCGACGGCGTTGATGGTGATGTTCTTCTTCGCGAGAACCGGTGCCGATGCGTGAACGAGGCCGATGACGCCTGCCTTGGACGTGCCGTAGTTGGTCTGGCCGCGGTTGCCGGCGATACCGGCGATGGAGGAGACGTCGACGACGCGTCCGCCTTCCTTGAGTGCTCCCGATGCCACGAGCTGGTCGGTGATGCGCTGCGGTGCAGCCAGGTTGACGCCGATGACGGAGTTCCAGCGGCTGTCGTCCATGTTGGCGAGCGTCTTGTCGCGGGTGATGCCTGCGTTGTGGACGATGATGTCCGCGCCGCCGTGGCGTTCGAGCAGATGCTTGGAGAGGACCTCGCCGGCGTCGGGTGCCGTCACGTCGAGGGCGAGGGAAGTGCCGCCGACCTTGTTCGCGGTCTCGGACAGTGCTTCACCGGCAGCGGGGATGTCGGCTGCGATGACGGTTGCGCCGTCGCGGGCGAGGACCTCGGCGATGGTGGCGCCGATGCCGCGGGCAGCGCCGGTGACGACGGCTACCTTGCCGGCGAGAGGCTTGTCCCAGGATGCGGGTGCCTCGGAGTCTGCGTCGCCGACGGCGATGACCTGGCCGTCGACGAATGCGGACTTCGCGGACAGAAGGAAGCGGAGTGTGGATTCGAGGCCGGAGAGTCCGGTCGATGCCTTGGGCGAGATGTAGACGAGCTGAGCCGTCGCGCCGCGCTTGACCTCTTTGCCGACGCTGCGGGTGAATCCTTCGAGTGCGCGCTGGGCGACGTGCTCGTCGACGCTCGCGGTCTCTTCCGGCGTCGTGCCGATGACGACGACGCGCGCCGAGGGTGCGAGGTTGCGGATGACGGGCTGGAAGAACTGGAACAGCTGCTCGAGTTCGGAGACGTTGCCGATGCCGGTGGCGTCGAAGACCAGGGCGCCGTACTTGTCGTCGTGTGCCTGGGCCTGAGGGTAGTCCGACAGCAGTTCGCGCAGCGGCTCGACGAGTCGGCCCTGTCCGCCGATGAGCACGGGGCCGGCGAGAGGCGGCTCGCCTGCCTTGTAGCGACGCAGCTTCTCGGGCTGCGGCAGACCTGCCTGCTTGGCGATGAAGGCTCCGGGCGCGGACGCCAGGAACGTGGAGTAGAGGTCTGGGGCTCCCTTGGTGGCTGCCACTGTCCTACCTTTCGATTTGGCGCCTCCCTTCTGTGAAGCAGGGAGCGCACGACCGGGTGTCGACAACCAACTTACTCGTCAGTAAGATGATTCTCCACCAGGGTCTTTTTCCACGATGTTTGGAGACGAAAAGTGACAAGCAAGCAGCTACGACCGGTCGCAATCGTCGGTGGCAACCGCATCCCGTTCGCGCGCTCCGACAAGAAGTACGCTCTGGCTTCCAACCAGGATATGCTCACCGCCACCATCGACGGGCTGGTCAGCCGGTTCGGGCTGCAGGGCGAGCGTCTCGGTCTCGTTGCTGCCGGTGCCGTCCTCAAGCACTCGCGTGACTTCAACCTGACCCGCGAGGTCGTACTCGGTAGCGCACTGAGCCCGTACACCCCGGCGTTCGACATCCAGCAGGCATGCGGCACCGGGCTGCAGTCGATCATCGCGGTCGGCGACGCCATCGCGTCGGGACGTATCGATGCAGGCATCGGTGGCGGCGTGGACACCACGTCGGATGCGCCGATCGGCGTCAACGACGAGCTCCGCGAATTCCTTCTGTCTCTCAATCGCGCGAAGACCACCACCGATCGCATCAAGCTGCTCGGCAACGTTCGTCCGTCCATGCTCGGCATCGAGATCCCGCGCAACGGCGAGCCGCGTACCGGCCTGTCGATGGGCGAGCACGCCGCGATCACGGCCAAGGAGTTCGGTGTTCGCCGCGAGGACCAGGACGAGCTGGCCGCCGCGAGCCACAAGAACATGGCAGCCGCATACGACCGCGGCTTCTTCGACGACCTGGTGACGCCGTTCCTCGGTCTCACCCGCGACGACAACCTGCGTCCGGGATCGACCGTCGAGAAGTTGTCGACGCTCAAGCCCGTGTTCGGCAACAAGCTGGGCGACGCCACCATGACGGCAGGCAACTCGACGCCTCTCACCGACGGCGCGTCGGCGGCGCTGTTGTCGACGGACGAGTGGGCCTCGGAGCGCAACCTTCCGGTTCTGGCGCATCTGGTGGACTCCGAGACGGCTGCGGTCGACTACATCCACGGCAACAGCTCGTTCAAGGACGGACTGCTGATGGCCCCGACTTACGCCATTCCGCGTCTTCTGGCTCGCAACGGGCTTACGCTGCAGGACTTCGACTACTACGAGATCCACGAGGCGTTCGCATCCGTCGTGCTCGCGACGCTGCAGGCATTCGAGAGCGACGAGTACTGCAAGGAGCGGCTCGGGCTGGACGGTGCGCTCGGGTCGATCGACCGGAGCAAGCTCAACGTCAACGGATCGTCGCTGGCTGCCGGTCACCCGTTCGCAGCTACCGGTGGCCGTATCGTCGCGTCGCTGGCCAAGATGCTCGCAGAGAAGGGCTCGGGCCGTGGCCTGATCTCCATCTGTGCGGCCGGTGGTCAGGGCGTCACCGCAATCATCGAGCGCTAGGTAACCGGCGCTCGAACCAGGGGGCAGACGGTCGGCAGGAGTGGAGCCTGCGGAACGACCCGGTCGGCAGATCCGCAAGCGAGGGGTTTACGGATCTGTCGACCGTGACCTGCGAGAAGTCGGCCTAGCCGGGAATTCCGCTTTCGGGCGGGGTGGACTCTTCACCGGTGTACTCGACTACTTCCGAGTCTCCGATGTCCGTCTGTAGGACCGGTGTCAGGTACTCGGGTACGCCGTTCACGATTTGGTACACACTTGCGCCGGAGATGCCGAGGTGGCTGTCGTCCGAGTACCGGAAGGGCGCCAGTTGTGGTCCCTGGAAGTCCATGCCGCCCTCTTGGATGGCGGAGACAATCCCCTCGCGAGTGGGGTTCTCGCCTGCTGCTTCCAACGCTTGAACGAATGCGTATGCCTGGCTGAGGCCGTAGATGCGGTAGTTGGTGAGAGGTTGGCCGTCGCCGTTCTCCGCCCACACCTTCTGCCACAGTTGGGTCCAGGGGTTCTCGGGTGAGTCGATTCCGGGGATGTACTCGAGCGAGATCATGCCTTCGAGCGATTGGTTTCCGTCGGTGACGGCGCCCTGGGAGAACCGTCCGAGGAGTGACCCGACGAGATCGACGTCGGATCCGATCGAGGAGTAGAACCATTCCGGGTCGTAGTTGAGGCGCATCGCCGTCAACTGGCTGAGGGCGGTGTAGGACGGGACGTTGAAACCGAGTACCAGGTCTGCGCCTGCGCCTTGGAGTGCGGCGATCTGCGGCGCGACGTCGGTGTTGCCGGAGGTGTAGCGGACCACCTCGACGATCTGGTCGTCGAGATATTGTCGGACCGCAGCTTCACTGTCGCGTCCGAGGTCGTCGTCCTGTAAGTACAGGCCCACCTTGGCATCCGGGCGATTCTTCTTGACCCAGTCGCCGATGATCTTGCCCTCGACCTGGTAGTCGGGTTGCCAGCCGAACGTGTTGGGGTACTTCGCCGGGTCGTTGCCCCACATGATCGCGCCGGAGGAGACGAACAGGTCCGGTACTCCTTCTTCGTTGAGGAAGTCCACCACCGCGCTGTGTGTCGCGGTGCCGAGTCCGCCGACGACGGCGAAGACCTCGTCCTGCAGAACCAGTTCGTTGACGACCTGCGTCGTGGTCGTCGGGTCGTAGGAGTCGTCACGTACGACGTACTCGATCTGCCTGCCGTTGATGCCGCCCGCGGCGTTGACGTAGTCGAAGTAAGCCTGTGCGCCGGTGGGGATTTCGCTGTATCCGGGGGCGGCGACACCGGTCAGCGGGAAGTGCGCACCGATCTTCACCGACGTGTCGGTGATGCCAACGGTGGAGCCCTCCGACGTTTCGGAGGCCTCGTCTCTACCTCCCGCGCCGCACGCGGCGGCCAGTGACACCACCGCGACCAAGGCGGTCGTCCGCGCTGCCAGCGATCTGGTTCTGTTCATCGTTCCCCTTTTCTCGTGATGCTCCGTGTGAGACGCCACTTTCGGTAGGTTCCGGTCAAACCGAGTGGAGCGAACAGGATCACGAGAACCGTGAAGATTCCCGTGACGAGTGGTGCGAGCTCGGCGGATTGGAGGCTGCTCAGTCCGGCGTCGAGTCCGAGGTTCGTCACCACCGGCGGAATGTAGGTCAGCAGTGCGGCTCCGATCAGGGCGCCCGACAGTGTTCCGAGCCCGCCGATCACCACCGCCGACAGCAACGTCAGCGACAGTGTCAGGGTGAATCCGCTCGGTGCGGCGATGCGGGCGGACATCGCGAGGACAGCGCCTGCGGCTCCGGCGCAGGCCGAGCTGACGACGAACGCCAGTATTCGTGCCCGGCCCAGGTCGATCCCGGCGAGTTCCGCGGCCACCTCGTCGTCGCGCACTGCTCGCCAGCGTCGTCCGATGCGGCTGGCGGACACGTTGGCGAGGAGGAAGAAGACGACGACGAGAAGGATCCAACTGACGTAGGCGACGAATTTGGTTCCGCTGAGCTCGTTTCCGGTGATGAAGTACATGACGTCGTCGATCGGTCCCGGTACTTTCGGAGCGGGAACCACGAGGCCCTGCTCACCGCCGAGGTAGTCCTTGAAGTACAACGCGAGGCCGGGAACGGCGACGGCCAGGGCCAGCGTCGCGCCCGCCAGATACGGTCCGTGGAGACGGGCCGCGGCGATGCCGACGACGATTCCGACGATGCCGGTCACGACGGTGGCGGCGAGCAGGACCAACGGTACGGACCACCCGGAATCCTGGGCTCGTAGCATCAGGGCCGCGGTGTAGGCGCCGACGGCCATGAACGCTCCGTGACCGAGCGAGAGCTGACCGCTCAGACCGGTGAGGACGGTGAGGCCACCGGCCGCGATCGCGAGGTAGGCCACCGACGTCAGCTGGCTCTGCCGGAACGTGCTCAGCGATTCGAGAGCGAGAACGACGACGACCAGACCGATTGCCGCGCAGAGGAAGTGACGGCGAACCGGTGTGGATGTCATGCGGGTGAGGACAGCGTTCATGTCACACCCTCCGCGCCGCGGTGCCGGCGAACAGCCCGCTCGGTCTGAGCAGCAGTACGACGATGAGGATCACCAGTGCCGCGGAGGAGACCAGATCCTGGCCCAGGTAGCCGCTGACGAAGCTCAGTCCCACACCCATCAGCAAGCCGCCGACGACGGCACCACCCGGACTGTCGAGACCGCCGAGAACGGCTGCAACGAAACCGAATACGACGATCGAATCCATGTACCCGGGGTGGACCAACGAGCCTCCCGCGATCAGCAGACCCGCCAAGGATCCGACCACGGCGGCCAGTGCCCATCCGAGGGTCAGCATGCGGCCGACGCGGACACCGAGCAGTTTCGCCACCTCCTGCTCGAAGGCGCTCGCACGCATCTTCAAACCCAGGTCGGTGAACCGGAACAGCAGCACGAGCAGTCCGAGGACGATCAGCACTGCCACGATCTTGAAGACGTCGTACCCGGTGAGCGCGATGTTCAGATCGCCGACCTTCTGGCCGGTCAAGCCGAACGGCGCAGGGAAGGAACGGAACTGGTTGCCGAACACGATGGCTGCCACCGCGTGGATGATGATGAACAGTCCCAGCGTCAGGATGACGGGGTTGATGTGAGACGAACTGTCGACGAACCGAACCACGAGACGTTCGACGGCTGCTCCCAGGATCAGACCGCAAACGAGAGCGACGCCGAAGCCGATCCAGTACGAGTATCCGGCGTCGATGACCACCAGCGCGACGTAGGTGGTGATCATGGCCATCGGAGCTTGAGCGAAGTTGACGATGCGTGTCGACCGCCAGATCAGAACGAGGGCGAGGGCGAACGCGGCGTAGATCATGCCGGTCGTCACTCCGTTGATGAGGATGGTGAGCAGTTGCTGCACTTGAGGTGGCGTCCTTTCAGCTCGCGTCAGAACCCGAGGTAGGCGTGTCGGAGGGCGTCGTCGTCGGCGAGTGTGGCTGCTGGGCCTTCGACGGCGACCTTGCCCAGATCGAGGACAACGGCGTGTTCGGCGATCGACAGGGCGCTTCGTGCGTTCTGTTCGACGAGAAGAACTGTCATGGACTCGGTTTCGACGAGTGTGCGGAGCGTGTCGAAGATCTGCGCGACGACTTTCGGCGCGAGACCGAGCGACGGTTCGTCGAGGAGGAGCACGGACGGCGTTGCCATCAGCGCGCGTCCGATGACGAGCATCTGCCGCTCACCGCCGGACAGGGTATGGGCGGACGACGTGCGACGACCGTCGAGTGGCGGGAACATGCCGTAGACCCGGTCGAGCGTGACGGCGTCGTGACTTCGGTTGCGTCCCAGAGCTCCGAGGCGGAGGTTCTCCTCGACGGTGAGCTCGGCGATGACGCCCCGTCCTTCGGGAACGTGAGCAAGTCCTTTGCGGGACATGCGGTCCGGCGGCACTCCCACCAGCTCCGTGCCCGCCAGACGAATGCTGCCCGACTCGGGCTTCAGCAGCCCCGACACGGTCCGGAGCAGGGTGGTCTTGCCGGCACCGTTGGCGCCGAGCACCGCGGTGATCGCACCGGCTGCGACCGTCATGGACACCGAATCCAATGCTGTGACAGGTCCGTAGCGAACGGTCAGGTCCGTGATGTGAATCTGGGCCGAGTCACTCACCGTGGGTCACCTCGTTCCCGAGATACGCGGCCAGAACGGCCGGGTCCTGACGGATCTCGTCGGGTGAGCCGTGGGCTATCACCTTGCCGAAGTCGAGGACGAAGATTCGATCGCACACGCTCATCACGAGGTCCATGTGGTGTTCGACGAGCATCACCGACGCCGGCGCGGAGGGGGCGGGAGTGGAGCCTGCGGAATCACCCCAGGGGGCGGGAGTGGAGCCTGCGGAATGACCCGGGGAGGTGGGAGTGGAGCCTGCGGAATGACCCGGGGCGGCGGGAGTGGAGCCTGCGGAGGGATTTGTTTCGGGGTGGGCGAGGGCTCGGATTTCGTTGCCCAGTTCTGCCATCTCGTCGGAGGACAGTCCGGATGCGGGTTCGTCGAGCAGGATCAGTGACGGTTCGCTGACGAGTGCGCGAGCGAGGGCGACGCGTTTCCGCACGGCGTAGGGCAGGCTCGGCGGCAAGCGGTCGGCGTACCGGTCGATTCGGAGTCGTTCGAGCGTGGCCATTGCGGCCGATCGCACTGCGGCGTCGTCGGATGCACTCGATGGCAGCCCGAGCAGTCCGGCGAGTATTCCGGTGCGTGCCCGTCTGTCGGCGCCGATCATGACGTTGTCCACGACGCTCATCCGGTCGAACAGGCCGAGTCCTTGGAGTGTTCGGCTCATGCCCAGCTTGGGGAGGTCGTGGGGTCGCAGCCGGGACAGGGGCTCTCCGTTTCGAGTGAGCGTTCCGGTGTGCGGGCGGACGAGTCCGCATGCAACGTTGAACAGTGTTGTCTTGCCTGCGCCGTTGGGGCCGATGACGCCGAGGACTTCACCGGGTCGAACGTCGAGACTGACGTTCGACAGTGCGACGACGCCGCCGAACGTGACGTCGACGTCGGTCATGGTGAAGATCGGACTGGGGGTAACCGTCGAACTCAAGTGATCCACCTCACAATCTGTGTGCGTTCACTATGGTTGCCGCGCACAACGGGCGGTATGGGCGCAGCGCACAGAATGTTTGGGTCCCGCGGCACCAGTACCGGTCAAATCGCCCTGCCGACTGGGCGGGATGCGCAAAACTGTGTCGATGGTTGCCTTCGACCGCCCCACCGACCGTCCTTCGGTGGGTGCTGCTCGTGTGCGGGTGCCTGCGTCGGATCAGGAGAAGATTCAACGGGCGTGGTCGGCGTTGATCGATCGGGCGGATTCGATTGCGGACTCCATCACGCTGGCGCTGATCGAGCAGGAACCTGCGTACCTGGCCAGCGCGACGCCCGACATTGCCGGCGAGATCAGGCGAAGTACCCGCGAACACATACGCCAGGGGCTACGGACGCTGTCCGGTGTGTCGGCCGCGGACGACAACACCCGTGAGGTGTGGCGCCGCACCGGGCGGGAGCGTGCGCGTCAGGGCATCCCGATGGAATTGGTGCTCAAGGCGTACACACTCGGCAGTCGGACGCTGTGGGAAGAGTTGGTTCACGCGCGTGATCGGCGGCGGTCCGACATCGACGAACATCTTCTTCTCGTGGCGGGTCAGCAGTTGTGGCGTGCACTCGACGGGCAGTACGAGACTCTGGTCGACGCGTACCGCCGCGAGAGCGCTCGGATGCAGCAACGCGATCTTGCCAACGTTCTGGTGGTACTGGACGGCCTGCGGTCCGGGCGTGGAGGTGATCCGTCGTTCGTACTCGAAGCGCGTGCGACACTGGGACTTTCGGCGTCGCAGCAGATCGCGTGTGTCGTCGGGCCCGTCGACGACCAGGGTTCACCGCCTCTCACTGCGCCGGAGGATGCGCTGGATCAGATCGGTGCGGTGTCTCATTGGAACATCCGCGACGGGCATCAGTTCGCGCTCGTTGCATTGACGAAGGGATCGTTGAATTCCGTCGTCGACGCGCTCGCAGCCAGGGCGGTGGGCCCGGTGGGTGTGGCACATTCGCCCGACGGTGTGTCCTCGTTCGCGGCGGCGTATCGGCTGGCGACGCTCACCGCGGACACGATTTCGGAGGAGGCCGGGGTGGCATTGGCGACCGATCGGCTGCCGCGCGTGATCATGGCGGCCGACGAGGAGTCCTCGGACCTACTGGTTCACCACGCGTTGGGGAACATGTGGACGCATCCCGAGCCTCAGCGTGGGACGTTGCTCGAGACGCTCGCCCACGTGCTTGCCAGTGATGGATCGCCGACGAATGCCGCGAAGGTGCTGTATTGCCACCGCAACACCGTGATCTACCGAGTCCGTCGTATCGAGGAGTTGACCGGCAAGGACCTCACCGATCCGAGGGATCGGCTTCTGCTCACGCTCGCACTGGTCAGGACCGGTCATTGGGTGCGTGCTGTCGGGCAGGGCGACAGCACGACACCCCGCCGATCATTCACCTGAATGAATTGGCGAGACACCGCGCGATCGGTTGTAACGCTTCACAAGCATGCGCGATACTCGTAGTGGCTCCACACTGCTGCCCGACCCCCGACCCGGCAGCGGTGTGGAGCCTCTTTCGTGGGCCTGCGGCGGCCGGGGTTTCCCGATGCTCGAGTCGATCCCCTCACGTGTCGATGCGTAAGCTCGTGCGCGACAGTGTCGGTGTTCGTCCGGGGTTTCGGGAGGGTCGAGAACGTGAGCGTCGGTGGAGACGGCAAGGGCAAGCACGAGCGCGGCTCCCGGTCCGACGAGGAAGCCCGTGACGAGGCGCTTCGTGGCGATGCGGGTGATGCCGGCGCGCACGGCGACCCACGGGACGACGTCGAAACGGTCGACACCGAGCCCGGGCACGTTCTGCCGTACGAGGCCATCACCGAGGTGATGCGTGCCATCGATCCCGACGAGCCCCCTCCAGGGCAGTCCCCGGCTCAGTCGTCCGAATCAGCTGTCCCTCCTGGCCCTCGACCACCTCTACAGGAGCGCGTCGAGCAGGAGTCGGCCGAGCAGGGACCGGTGGCGGAAGACCGGTCCGACGAGATCTCAGCCCATGAGGTCTCAGCCGACGAGCTGACAGCAGATGAGATAACAGCCGAGGACGAACACGGCGCCGACATTCCGGCAGAGAATTCTTCGGTCACGGACGCTGGGGCCGTTGCATCTCACGACGTTGCCGCTGAGAACGATGTCGCTGAGAGTGATCGACTCGAGGACGGACCAGTCGCGGGCCTCCCCGGTGAGGGATCGCCGACTCCGCTCACCTCCGAAGAGCCTGATGCCGACGAAGCGATTGCTCCCGAGCCCGACACGCAGGACCAACCCACACCCCCTTCCGGGCTTCCGGCAGCAGGGCACGTCAGCTCGGTCGGGCCCGGTCCAGTCGAGTCGGCTCCGACGCAGGCGTATTCCGCAGTGACACCGCCCGGTGATCGGGGGCCGGTGGCCCCGGAGCCCGCGGGTGAGGACAGCGCCACCGTCGCGATTCCCGTCGTCGCAGCGTCGTCCGAACATCAGCCTGCCCCCACCGCGCAGCCTGCCCCCACCGCGCAGTTCGTACCAGCCGAGCCCGCTGACGGCGACACGGAGGGACAGCCCGCTGGCAAGGAAGAAGAGAAGTTCTCTCGCATGAAGATTGCCGTTCTCGCAGGCGCCGCGGTGGCGATTCTGGGAGTGTTCTATGCGGCGGACATGCTCTCGACGAGTGGTTCGGTTCCCCGGGGCGTCACCGTCGCCGGTATCGAGGTCGGCGGTCTGAGCCACGAGGACGCCGAGGCGAAGCTCGTGTCCGAGCTCGGCCCCCGTGTGAACGAGGCGGTCGTGGTCGACGCCGGTGATCAGCAGTTGCAGGTGGTGCCGTCGGAGGCCGGTCTCGGAGTGGATTGGGCGACGACGCTCGACCGTGCCGGTTCGCAGCCGGTCAGTCCGTTCACACGTGTGATGTCGTTCTTCACCGATCGTGAGATCGGCGTCGAGTCGACCGTCGATGCGGCGCTGCTCGATGCCAGTGTGGAATCGATTCGGGCACAGACGGATCGAGCGCCATCGGAGGGCGATGTGGTGTTCGAGGGCACTACTCCGGTCGGTGTCACCCCGGCGCCGGGGCAGACGATGGACGTGCAGGCTGCGCGGGACGAGATCGAGGCGAACTGGGCGTTCGGTGCGGTCGAGGTACCGGTGGAGACCGTCGACGTGACCGTTCATCAGGACGAGGTCGATCGTGTTCTGGCCGAGGTCGCTACGCCTGCGGTGTCGGCGCCGGTGGTGTTCACCGGCCGCGACGGTGCGCGCGCGGTGCTGTCTCCGGAGAACGTGGCCGCGGTGCTGAGCTTCGAGCCGGACGGCGACGGTGTTCTCGCAACCAGGTACGACACCCCCGCCGCGACGGCGCTTCTCGCCCCGCAGTTGGCGTCGACGGAAACCCCGCCGAAGGATGCGACGTTCGCGCTCGGTGGCGGTGCCCCGACAGTCGTTCCCGCCGTCGTCGGTGAACTGGTTCAGTGGCCGAAGACGTTGGAGCAGTTGCCTGCTCTGCTCGGCTCCTCTGATTCCCGTTCCAGCGACGCGATCTACGAGCAGGCTCAACCCGCCTTGACGACGGAGGGTGCGCAGGCGCTCGGGATCCAGGAGGTGGTGGCGGAATACACCACGGGCGGTTTCGAATACGCGTCCGGTGTCAACATTCGGCTGACCGCCGACATCGTCAACGGCGCGTTGGTGAAGCCGGGTGAAACCTTCTCGCTCAACGAGTACACGGGCCCTCGTGGCACGGCTCAGGGTTTCGTGGAATCGGGCATCATCGACAACGGGCGACCGGACAGGGCTGTCGGAGGCGGAATCAGTCAGTTCGCGACGACGCTGTACAACGCGGCGTACTTCGGCGGCATGGAAGATGCCGGGCACACCGAACACAGCTACTACATCAGTCGATACCCGGAGGCCCGCGAGGCGACCGTGTTCGAGGGTGCGATCGATCTGAAGTTCACCAACACCGGCAAGACGGGTGTGGTGATCGAGTCGTTCGGGTCGAGTTCGGATGTGACAGTGCGTCTCTGGGGCACCAAGACGGTGGATGTCCAATCCATCACCGGGCCCCGGTCCAATCCGACGAGCCCGAACACCATCACTTTGCCGGCCGGCAATGCGTGTGTGCCGTCCGGTGGTGGGCCCGGTTTCACCGCCAGCGATACTCGGGTGATCACGGACATCGCCACCGGCAACGAAATCTCCCGTGACACGAGGACGGTCAAGTACGACCCGATCCCGATCGTCCGGTGCGAATCGCCCGAGCCCGAACCGGAGCCCGAGGACGAGCCGACCGACCGACCGGCCGGAGCAGCTCCTCCGGCCGCGCCGCCCGCGGAGGACGGCGAATAGTCAGACCGTGATCGGTTGCGGGGCAGTGTGCTTCGGACTGATGTCGTCTCCCGACGACGCACCGCGCAGGCGTCGGGACACCCACGGCGCCGCGAACGATTTGACCCATTCGGCGTTCTCGCGTCGTTGGTGTGCCTTCTCGACAGGAGGCAGCGGATCGAGGGCCGGCAGCGAGATGGAGTGTTCGACGCCGATGAAGTCCAGCACTTCCGCAGCCATTCTCGTGTGTCCGCGGGTGGACATGTGGAGTCGATCCCAGTCCCACATGCGCGGGTCGTCGTAGCCGTCGAAACGCCAGTAGTCGATCAGTTCGACGCCTCGGTCGTCGGCGACTTCGCGGAGCAGTTCGTTGTAGATCGCGGTGCGACCGCGGAAGGTCCGGAAGATCGGCGACCATCCAGCGTCGTAGGCCGTGAATGCCACTACGCGTGCGCCGGTCGATGTCAGATCCGCGAGGGCGGCGTCGTAGCGCTCGACGATTCCGTCGATGTCGACCTTCGGCCGCATCATGTCGTTTCCGCCCGCGTAGATGGTGATCAGGTCGGGGGCGACGTCGATCGCGGTGCCGACCTGGTCTTGGATGACCTGATCGAGGAGTTTTCCTCGCACTGCGAGGTTGGCGTATCGAAAGTTCGGGTTGTGGGCGCCGAGTTGGTCGGCCACTCGGTCCGCCCAGCCCTTGACTCCGTTGGGGCTCGACGGGTCGGGGTCACCGACGCCTTCGGTGAAGGAGTCGCCGAGAGCGATGTAGGTGTCGATTGTCGGCACTGGACCGTCCTTTGTGAGTTCTGCTAACTACCTCAGAGTACGACGCAGGAACGTCGGCGATCATTCCCGGGGTTTCGATCTGCGTGATTCAGAACCTGGACACCCGTCCGCGGTGAGGTGTTGGCTGATGGGGAATGTGTTCTCGGATCGAAAGAAGGCTCATGACGGTCACCGTGGTGGCAGGCAATCCCAAACCCGAATCCAGGACTCTGGCGGCAGCGCATCTGTTGGCGTCGGAGATCACCGGAGGGCAGGCCGACGGTCAGGTGGACGTCATCACGCTCGGATCCGGGCTGCTCGGCTGGGGTGACGACGCGGTGAAGGCGGCTGTCGACCGGGTGGCGACGTCCGACATCGTCGTGTTCGCGAGCCCGACGTTCAAAGCCACGTACACCGGTGTGCTGAAGTTGTTCCTCGACCAGTTCGCCACCGACGAGGGTTTGCGTGATGTGGTGGCCGTTCCACTGATGCTAGGAGCGGGACCTGCTCACGCGTTGGCTCCGGATCTGCTGCTCAAGCCGGTGCTCGTGGAGCTCGGCGCCATCACGCCGGCTCCCGGTCTGTACCTCATCGATACCACTTTCACCGAGGACACTCGTATCGTGGACTATGCGCGGCGATGGGGACCCGTCATCACGGCCGCCGCAGACGCACGAAAGGGAGCTTCGGCATGACGCTCACACACACCGACCTCGACCAGGCGACGTTGCGCCAGGCGTACGCGCAGTTCCCCAGTGGGGTCGTCGCCGTCGCGGCGGAGATCGACGGGGTTCCGGTCGGGCTCGCCGCGAGCAGCTTCGTCGCGGTGTCGATCGAGCCGCCGCTGGTGGCAGTCTGCATTCAGAACACGTCGACCACATGGCCCAAGCTCGAAGGCGTCCCCAACATCGGAGTCAGTGTTCTGGGCGAGGCTCACAACGATGCTGCGCGGACGCTTGCAGCCAAGACGGGTGACCGCTTCGCCGGGCTCGACCTGACGACCACCGAGCAGGGCGCCGTGTTCATCGAGGGCGCGACAGCGTGGCTCGACACGACGATCGACCAGCAGGTTCCGGCTGGAGATCACCTGATCGTTCTGTTGCGCATCCATTCATTGAAGGTCCAGAGCGACATCGACCCCATCATTTTCCACGGCAGCAAGTTCCGCAAGCTTCAGGCGTAGCCGCGGCGGCGTTGTGCGGCGTAGCCGCTGCGGCGTTGTGCGGCTGGCTGCGGGCTCATGCCCTGGTCGGTTGCACGGCGTGGAGGCACCGGCGCGGCGCAATACGTCCGCCACATTCGGGTTGCATATTCGACACGACCTCGGTGTTGAGTAGCAGTCACATCAGGAATCGATGTGGCTGGAGGCCCGAAGTGAAACTGACAGTGGTTGCAGGCAACCCGAAACCCGGCTCTCGGACGTTGGACGCTGCGCGCCTCGTCGCCGAGGCCGTGGCCGGCCGTGAGGTCGACGAGATCATCGACGTCATCACCCTCGGTCCAGGCCTACTCGGGTGGGGCGACGCCGGCGTGGCGTCCGCAGTCGAGTCGGTCCGCGGCTCGGACCTCGTGGTGGTGGCGAGCCCGACCTTCAAGGCGACCTACACCGGTGTGCTGAAACTTTTTCTCGATCAGTTCGCAACCGGGACAGGGCTGGAGAACGTAGTCGTCGTGCCGGTGATGCTCGGCGCAGGCCCAGCGCACGCCATGGCGCCTGATCTGTTTCTCAAGCACACACTCGTCGAACTGGGCGCTGTCACTCCCGCTCCCGGTCTCTATCTGATCGACACCACGTACACAACGGACACCGCAATTGCCGATTACGTCGCACGCTGGGGCCGCGTGTTGACCGATGCGGTCACGACACGAACGGACATCTCATGACTCTCGCTACCACTTCCCTCGACTCGGCCGTTCTCCGTTCGGCTTTTGGCCAATTTCCCAGTGGCGTCGTAGCGCTGTGTGCCGAAATCGACGGTGTTCCAGTGGGTATGGCGGCCAGTAGCTTCGTGTCGGTCTCGATCGACCCGCCTCTGGTTGCTTTCTGCGTTCAGAACACGTCGACGACCTGGCCCAAGTTCGCGGCCGCGGATCGCATCGGTATCAGCGTCCTCGGTGAGGCACACGATGTCGCTGCTCGGACGCTGGCCGCGAAGACCGGCAACCGATTCGAAGGTCTGGACGTGACCACCACCGAGGACGGTGCCGTGTTCATCGGCGGTGCGAGCATGTGGTTGGACGCAACCGTCACCGAGGAGGTCCCCGCAGGTGATCACGCGATCGTGTTGATGCGGATCAACGAACTCGAGATCAAGGACGTTGCGCCGATCGTGTTTCACGGCAGCAAGTTCCGTCGCCTGGCCGTGGAGGTCGAGCAGTGATGAAGGAAGCGCTCGACGCACTCCGTGCAGGCAAACCCGTACTGGTGACCGACGACGCACGGCGTGAGAACGAAGGCGATGTCATCCTCGCTGCGGATCGGGTGACGCCCGAATGGACGGCGTGGACCATCCGCAACACCTCGGGATTGCTGTGCGCGCCGATGTCCGGAGCACGCGCCGACGCATTGGAGCTGCCGCCGATGGTGGCGGACAACCAGGATCCGAAGAAAACGGCCTACACCGTGACGGTGGACGCTGCCGAGGGCGTGACGACGGGTATTTCCGCAGCCGATCGCGCCCGCACTCTACAGGTGCTGGCCGATCCGTCCTCCAGCGCAACCGATTTGATCAGGCCCGGGCATGTCATCCCACTGCGTGCGCGCCCCGGTGGAGTGCTCGAACGTCCGGGACACACCGAGGCCGCCGTCGATCTGTGCAGCTTGGCGGGAGTGCCCGCGGTCGGCGTCATCGCCGAGCTCGTCGCCGATGACGGGACGATGATGACCTTCCCGGACATCGAGCTTCTGGGGCGTCGGATGCAGCTTCCGGTACTGACCATCGAACAGCTGATCAACTACCGGCTGGCACACGGAGTGACGGCAGTTCCCGCTCCGCGACGCGTCGAACGAGTGGCAGAGACGGTCTTGACGACCGCGCACGGTGAATTCCGAGCAATCGGATATGCGGACAAGGAGACCGGGGCCGAACACATCGCACTGGTCAAGGGTGAGCTCGCCGGGTCACCGATAGTCCGTGTTCACTCCGAATGCCTGACCGGCGAATCTTTTTCGTCCCAACGATGTGAATGCGGACCACAGCTCGACGCTGCATTGGCGCGAGTCTCCCGCGAAGGTGGCGTTGTGGTCTACCTCCGCGGACACGAGGGTCGCGGCATCGGTCTGCTCAAGAAGCTCGCTGCCTACCGACTGCAGGATCAGGGCTTCGACACGATGCAGGCCAACCTCGAACTCGACGAACTGGCCGACGGTCGAGAATACGGCGGTGCCGCAGCCATTCTCGACGACCTCGAGGTGGCCGACGTCCGGTTGCTCACCAACAACCCGCTGAAGGTGGATGGGTTGCGGGAGAACGGTATCGCCGTGACCGCCGTCATTCCACTGCTCGTCGGAGCCGCACCCGCGAACGTGCGTTACCTCGAAACCAAACGTGACCGAATGGGCCATCTGCTCCCGGGGCACTTGGAGCAGAGCATGTGAACGCTCACCTACGTGCCGGACGCACGGCCGAGTGCTAGCACCTGGGTGAGCGTCCGGCCCACAGGTGAGCGTCTGCACCGACGACAACGGCCGCACCCTCGGGCGAGGGTGCGGCCGTGGTGACAGCAGGGATCAGAATGCTGCTTCGTCGAGTTCCATGACGTCGAGGTCGATGTTGGCGAGGATGTTCCGCGTTGCGGTGAGCTCGGGCAGGATATTCTTGGCGAAGAACGACGCGACGCCGATCTTGCCTTCGTAGAACGCCTTTTCCTTACCTTCGGCGCCGTTGTCGAGTGCCGTGATGGCGATCTCGGACTGACGGAGCAGGAGCCATCCGATGAGCAGATCGCCGAATGCCATGAGGAAGCGCACCGATGCGAGGCCGACCTTGTAGAGCTCGGTGGGCTGTTCCTGTGCACCCATGAGCTGCTGGGTCATCGTTGTGACGATGGCCTGCACGTCCTCGAGTGCGGTGGCGAGAAGCGCGCGCTCTGCCTTGAGCCGGCCGTTGCCTGCTTCGCTGTCGATGAACGACTTGATCTGTCCGGCAACGTGAGCGAGTGCAACGCCGCGGTCGCGAGCGATCTTGCGGAAGAAGAAGTCCTGCGCCTGGATGGCAGTGGTTCCTTCGTACAGCGAGTCGATCTTCGAGTCGCGGATGTACTGCTCGATCGGGTAGTCCTGCAGGAAGCCGGAGCCGCCGAGGGTCTGCAGGCTCTCGGCCAGCTGACGGTAGGCGATCTCGGAGCCGACGCCTTTGACGATCGGGAGCAGCAGGTCGTTGACGCGGTAGGCGATGTCCTCGTCGGCGTCGGAGACCTGCTTGGCCGTGATCGGGTTCTGGTGAGCGGCGGTGTACAGGTACACAGCACGCAGGCCTTCGGCGTATGCCTTCTGCGTGATGAGGCTGCGACGGACGTCGGGGTGATGCGTGATGGTGACGCGCGGTGCTGCCTTGTCGGTCATCTGCGTCAGGTCGGCGCCCTGGACGCGCTGCTTCGCGTAGTCGAGAGCGTTGAGGTAGCCGGTGGAGAGGGTGGCGATTGCCTTGGTGCCGACCATCATTCGTGCGTGTTCGATGACGTCGAACATCTGCGCGATGCCCTTGTGTACCTCGCCGACGAGCCAGCCCTGCGCGGGGATTCCGTGTCCGCCGAAGGTGAGCTCGCACGTCGCCGACGCCTTGAGTCCCATCTTGTGTTCGACGCCGGTGACGAAGACGCCGTTGCGCTCGCCGAGTTCACCCTTCTCGAAGTCGAAGTGGGTGTTCGGGACGAAGAACAGGCTGAGGCCCTTGGTGCCGGGTCCTGCGCCTTCGGGGCGGGCGAGAACGAGGTGGAAGATGTTCTCGAACAGGTCGTCGGACACTGCCGAGGTGATGAAGCGCTTGACCCCCTCGATGTGCCAGGAGCCGTCTTCCTGCTTGATGGCCTTGGTGCGTCCGGCGCCGACGTCGGATCCGGCGTCGGGCTCGGTGAGGACCATGGTGGCGCCCCACTGGCGTTCGACGATGACCTTGGCCCATTCCTTCTGCTCGTCGGTTCCGTTGTGGAACAGGACGTTGGCGAAGGAGGGTCCGGCGGAGTACATGAACGCGGCCGGCTGGGAGCCGAGCAGCATTTCGTTGAGTGCCCAGCCGAGGTTGCGGGGAGCGGCGATGCCGCCGACCTCGTCGTCGAGGCCGACGCGCCACCATTCACCGTCGTAGAGGGCCTTGAAGGACTTCTTGAACGAGTCCGGAAGCTTCAGGGTGTGGGTTTCCGGGTCGAACACCGGCGGGTTGCGGTCCGCGTCGGCGAAGGATTCGGCGAGGGGACCCTCGGACAGGCGTACTACCTCGCGCAGCATGTCGCGTGCGGCTTCGCCGTCGAGGTCTCCGAAGTTGTCACCTGCGAGGGACTCGTCGAGCCCGAACAGCTCGAAGAGGTTGAACTCGAGATCCCGAAGGTTGCTCTTGTAATGGCCCATTGCGTCGCTCTCCAGTCGGTGGTGCGGTCTCGTGAGTACCGCCCAAGCATCTAGCTACTCGGTATAGCTACTCGTCGGTAACATAGAGGCATATTACCCCCGTTCATTCGCGCTGCCAAGGCGGGACCTACTGGCGAGTAGTAACGAATCGATTGCGGTACCGCTGTCTGTCGTTCTGAACCTTGTTTCACAGAGGTTCACGACGGCTCGATCGCCGACGTCGATTGCCAATTCCTCTGGCGTATAGAGTAGTTCGACTTCCTGGGGTCCGCCCACTCCATCGGTGATGTTGTTCGAATGGTGACCGAGAATCATGAGGATTCCATCAGGTTTCAGCGCATCGAGTGCCGTCGAGATTGCTTTGCGGCGTTGCTCGTGGGGTAGATGTAGATAGAGCGCGAGAACCAGGTCGTATCCCGGTTCCGTTAGGACGGTCGTCACATCCGCGTGGACCCAGGTGAGCCTGTTTCGGACGGATGCAGGCGACGCCGACGCGACGCGGTGTGCTCGGGTGAGTGCCACCGACGAGAAGTCGACGCCGGTCACCTCCCACCCCCGCGTGGCCAGCCAGATGGAGTTGCGTCCGGCGCCGCACGCCAGGTCCAGGGCGCGTCCACGGGGAAGCGACGTCGCGATCTCGACGAGTGTCTGGTTGGGCGGTTCGCCGGGGACGGCGTCACGGCGTTCGTACTTGCGGTCCCAGTCTTCGGCATCCATCCCCCGATGATGCCGCAGGATCTGCGCGCTCGGAGGGTCGGCCGTGCGCGCCCTGTTCGTTCGGCACGCTAACCTGTCGGGATGAGCTCGGAATCGGACACGCACCTGGCCAGGGACCTGTCGGTGTCGGCGATGCGCCTGAATCGTCGGCTTCGTCTGCGGCACGCCAGCGACCGAATTCCCGTCGCTCAGCTGTCGATCCTGACGACCCTCTTTCGGGAAGGTCCGATGACCACGGGCGAGCTGGCCGTGCGTGAGCGGATCAAACCGCCGTCGGTGTCTAGATCGTCGCACGCCCTGGTGGAGATGGGTTTACTCGAGCGTGTGCCGCACGCGACCGATCGGAGACAGGTGGTTCTGACCCTGACGGACTCGGGACGGGCTGTGGCGGACACCGACGTCGCCGAGCGTGAGCGGGTACTTGCCGAGAGACTGGGTGAGCTCAGCGACGACGAGCGCGCCACGCTCGCAGAGGCGGCACAGATCCTGACGGAAATCGTGGAGAAGAACGAGTAGGCGCTCGGAAGCGGCGTCTACCGGTCGTGCTGTACGGCCTCGTCGATCTCGTCGGTGTCCCAGCTCAGGGTCGATCCGAGTTCTTCGCTGTCCGCGCGCTGAGAGACCCGACCCAGCACGACGGCGACGACGAGAGCCATCGCCATCCAGATCGCCACGCCTATGAGTACCCCGGTCACACATTGTTTGTAGCACTTGGTCCTGAGAAATGACTGCGAAAGCGGCTATCGGATTGTTGCAATCCGGTCCTGGAGCGATAACCGATTGGGAACGAACCATATGTGTCGGCCCCGATTGGATTCGGCCACGAATGCGCGTAGCGGCTCGCTGACCTCGGTATATGGCTGGATATCGCCTTCGATGACGAGGAGAATCCGGTAGTTCACTAGTTTCTGTACGAATTCACCGGCGAGGCGGGTGCTGAGATCGAAGAATTCCGGCATCAGCCGCTGCACCGGGACCACGGCGACGCGCGCCTCGATGCCGAATGCCTCGCCGACGATGTCCAGTGCGTCCTGTTCCGTACCGATCGGGTGTCCGTCGGCGGAGACGTGGAGAACGTTCATCGGCTTCCCTCGACGAAGGTGTCGATCAAGCGCAGAACCTCGGCGACGTCGCCTGCACCGCCGAAGACGACGATCTTCAGCGTCGACGTCGATGTGTCGTATGCGGTGTCGATCCGAAGCCGCCGAGCGCTCGGACCACGGCCGGTGGCGGCGGTGGAGAGAAACAGTGCGAGACGCGAGGCAGTGTGCTCGTCGATGGCGGTGGCGTCGACGATGCTCGTCACGTCGACGCCGATCTCCGACGCAGGGGAGTCGCCACTGGTGAGTGCCGCCAGGCCGGCGGGGGTGATGCGGTATTGCTTGCCGATTCTGACGGCGGGCAGACGTCCGTCCTGGATGTAGTTGCGCACCGTCCGGACGTGAAGGCCGAGTAGTTCGGCGACTTGCTCGGCGGTATAGAAGTCGTTCGCCACAATTCCCCAAAATACCCTATGAGGGAATTTCAGGTCAGTCTTCGGTGGTCGCCCCGCTACGCGTGAGCACCAGAGCACTTCCGACGACGCCGATCAGAGTCACCGCAATGGCAATCGACGACCAACCTTCGTTCTGCCAGTACACGTCCTCGAGTGTGATGAGAAGAGCTGCTTCGTCGACGATCAGTCCCAACGCAATGCCGAGTGCGATGCCCATCCACGAGCGAGTTCTCGGGCTGCGGTCGACCAACCCGAAGATCGCGACCGCCGCCAGCAGGAGAATTCCCCACAGATAGTGGTGCAGGTGAACCCCGCCGGCACTGAGATCGCCGACGCCGCGGGTGTCGATCTGGATCAGCCACGTGACCAACCTGGCCCCGCCGAACGTGACGGTGAAGGCCAGCCACGCGAGGACGATTCCGCGGCGCGCGGGATCGACCTGTCTCAGCCGACGGGGAAACCGGATCCGAGCAGGTTTCTTGTCAGACACTGGTGTTCTCCGAGAGCATCCATCGATCATTGCAGACGCGGTACGTACCGCTCGGCCGCGGCCCGAAAACGACTGCCCGACGCGCACTCCGCGGCCACGTACTGCAGGTCGCTCTCGTGATCGACGTCGCGCAGGACGGACAGGGTCCGCACGCGAGCGCCCAAGTTCTCCAGTGCGGTGCGCGTCGAGGCTCCGGTGGCGGGCGTGGACATGGGAACGTCTCGTAACGCCTGGGCAAGAGCGGCATTCGGCAGTCCCAGTGCCCACCATCCACCGTCCTCGGCGAGACCGAGCACCGACTGCTCCGGTTCCGTCAGGTGCATCGCCGACGCGTCGAGCAGTTCCGCGGTGATCTGCGGGGTGTCCATTCCGATCTGGAAGACAGGGGTACCCGACGCGTCCTCGTGTGCATGGATCAGGCGCTCGGCGAACCCGTCGCCGCGCTGCCTCACCACGGTGTACGACGCCAGTGCCGTTTCCAATTCTTCTCGGCGGCTTGCTTTGTCGAGGTCGCCGGTGATGGCGACGACGCGGTGATCGAAGTTTGCGGCGGACACTGCGTCGAGGGTGTCGAGCAGTGCGGCGGCGGCGATGTCGGCGGCGGCGTCGGTGCCGAGGGTTGCGGCGAGCCTTGTCTTGGCCAATCCGGGAACGGGGGATTTAGCGACGACCAGGGCGGTGACCTTCATGACAACACCTTCCAGAAGTCCAGTGTGGCAACGATCGTCCCCTTGATCGAGCCGGATACCTTCGATTTACCGGCGGTTCGCGGATTGTAGGTGACGTCCAGTTCGCGGACGGTCAGCCCGGCCTTGGATGCGAGCACCAGAAGTTGCAGGGGGTATCCCGATCGTCGGTCGGTCACGTTCAGGTCCAGCAGTGTTCGTCGGTGTGTCGCCCGCACCGCGCCGAGGTCGTGGACCGGTAGCGAGTACTTGGTTCGCAGTCGAAGGGAGAGAACGGCATTCCCGAGGCGTGCGTGCAGTGGGGAGTGGCCGGACTGTCTACGGCCGACGACCAGGTCGGCGGTGTCCAGCGCGCTCACCAGGGCAGGGAGATCCTGCGGATCCATCGACCCGTCTCCGTCCATCACGCAGACGATGTCGGTTGTTGCTGCGAGCACCCCTGCGTGCACTGCCGATCCGTATCCGGGAACGGATTCGTGTACCACGGTGGCGCCGTGTGCTTTCGCGACGTCCGCGGTGCCGTCGGTGGAGTTGTTGTCGACGACGAGCGCGACGTACCCGGTGGGAATTCGTGCCAGCACGCCGGGAAGTGATCCTGCTTCGTTCATGCACGGCAGGACGACCGTCACGTCAGACACGAGGTGCACCGGTGCCTTCCGCGTCGCGCAGTGGTGCTGTCGCGAACTCGCGGAGGCCCTGTTCCGGGGACACTGCGGCGACGAATCCGAGTGTTCTTTCGGCTTTTTCAGGACTGGCGACGATGTGTCGCACATCGCCCGGTCGATACTGGCCGGTGATCTGTGGGGCCGGGCCGCGGCAGGCGTCGGACAGCGTGGAGGCTACTTCCCCGATGGTGATCGGGTGCCCGGACGAGACGTTCAGGGCAGTGAATCCTGGTAATGCGGCGTCGATGGCTGCGGTGTTCGCAGCGGCGATGTCGCTGACGTGTACGAAGTCTCGCGCCTGGTGCCCGTCCTCGTAGACCTGGGGAGCCTTGCCGGCTTCGAGCGAGGACCTGAACATTGCGGCGACTCCGGAGTACGGGGTGTTTCTCGGCATGTGAGGCCCGTACACGTTGTGGTACCGCAGTGCGGTCACCGAACCGCCGGTGGCGAGCGACCAGGCGAGGGCGTAGTTCTCCTGGGCTACCTTGCTCGCTGCATAGGTGCTGCGTGGCCGCAGCTCCGAGTCTTCCTCCACGAGTGCCCAGTCCAGGACCTCGCCGGTGGCGGGGTCGGTGTTCTCGAAGATGCCGTCCGCCAACCTCGTACGGGGGCCCGGCATCACGAGGTCGCCGGCGGCGTTGCGGTATTTTCCTTCGCCGTACACGACCATCGACGATGCCAACACCAGTCTGGTGCAGCCGGTTTCTGCCATCGCTGCGAGCAGAACGGCGGTCCCGAAATCGTTGTGGCTGGCGTAGGCAGGCGCATCGGCGGAGTCCACGCCTGCGCCGACGACGGCAGCTTGGTGGCACACGACGTCGACGCTCGCCAGAAGCTCGACCAACGCAGCGTGATCGCGCACGTCGACTCGGGTGATGTCGCTGCTGGAATCGACGCTGCTGGAATCTAGGCTGTGGCCGTGAGCCGACGCGAGCATCGCGTCGATGGCGACGACGTCGTGATTCGGTTCGAGCGCCGATCGTATGTGTCCGCCGATGAAACCGGCTGCGCCGGTGAGAAGGACGCGGGTCATGGCAGCTCGATCGGCAGAGTCACGCCGTCATGGACCCGGCAGGACTCGCACGGACCCATCAGCGCGGCGTTGACAGCGCTGCGCACCAGTGCTTTCAACGGTTCGATGTTCTTCTGGAATTCCGCGAAGACATCGACGGCTCTGACGCCCTGCCCGGTTTCGATTCCTGCGTCGAGGTCCGTGACGAGGGCGATCGGGGTGTAGCAGAGCTCCAATTCTCGGGCGAGCACGGCTTCGGGATGGCCGGTCATGTTGACCAGGGTCCATCCCTGTCGAGCGAACCACTGGCTTTCGGCGCGAGTGGAGAAGCGAGGCCCTTCGACGACCACCATGGTGCCGCCGTCGACCACCCCGTCCTGCAGTGCTGCGGCGCGTAGGTCGCCGCAGTAGGGATCGGCGAACTCCACGTGTACTCCGCCGCGGTCGAAGTAGGTCTGCACGCGCCCACTGGTTCGGTCCACCAGCTGGTCCGGCACCACCACGGTTCCCGGCCCGTACTCGGGAACGAGGCTGCCGACGGCGCACGGCGCGAAGACTCGACCGACGCCGAGCATTCGCAGTGCCCACATGTTCGCGCGGTACGGCAGTGTGTGGGGTGAGTACTCGTGGTTCGCTCCGTGACGAGGCAGAAACGCGACCGGTCGGCCGTCGACGTCGCCGACGGTGATGGGGCCGCTCGGCGCTCCGTACGGGGTGTCCATCTCGATACTTTCGGCGTCGGGCCCGAAGAACGAGTAGAAGCCGCTGCCGCCGATGACGGCGATGTCCGCTCGTTGTCGTGAACTCATGGTGTCATTCTCTTCTATGCTTCAGGGCGACGCTGTATCGCACGAGAAATGGGTGGACGTTATCCGATACTGGAGAGAAGCTCTGGCAGGCGGACTCGCCGCCGTGCTGGTCGCGGTGGCATTCGTCGTACCGTACCTGGGAAACGAACTGATCACCCCGATCATCAACCGGACACCGCAGCAGGTTCGTGATTTTGCGGACGCTGCACCGCTTTTCGGCTTCCGCGAGCCTCATTACGGGTGGGGCACCCCGTTCGCGATTGTCGTTGCGATCGCCGGTGTTCTGTGGGGACCGGAGTTGGCGCGACGTCTGCCGTGGCGTCGGCTGCTGTTCGTGGTGTGGGGATCGTCGGCGGCGTGGACGATGTCGCTGGCGATGATCGACGGATGGCGTAGAGGATTCGTCGATCGGCTCGCGTCCACCGACGAGTATCTGCACGAGGTACCCGGCATCACCGACATCCCGGAGACGCTGATAGGCTTCTCCGATCGCATTCTGGACTACCAGGTCGATTCCTGGACCACCCACGTGTCCGGTCACCCACCGGGCGCTCTGCTGACGTTCGTGTGGCTCGACCGGCTCGGGCTGAGCGGTGGAGCGTGGGCGGCGTCGCTGTGTGTCCTCGTCGGAACCAGCGCTGCCGCAGCGGTTCTGGTGACCGTCCGTGCCCTGGGCGACGAGAACATGGCCCGTCGGGCAGCGCCCTTCGTGGTGCTCGCGCCCGCTGCGATCTGGGTCGCGGTGTCCGCGGACGCCTTCTACATGGGCGTCGTTGCCTGGGGTATCGCGTTGCTGGCCGTATCGACACGGAAGAACTCGAGACTTCTCTGGCCCGCGTCCGTGGCTGCTGGTGTGCTGCTCGGCTTCGGGATCTACCTCAATTACGGTTTGGTCTTGATGGGCTTGCCCGCGGTGGCTGTTCTGATCGCGGCGCGCACGGCGTGGCCGCTCGTCGGAGCTGTGGCGGGTGCGCTCGTCGTCACGGCGGTGTTCACGGCCTACGGATTCTGGTGGTTCGACGGTTACGAGTTGGTCCAGGAGCGTTACTACCAGGGCATCGCGACGGATCGTCCGTTCGCGTACTGGGGTTGGGCGAACTTCGCTGCGTTGTTCTGTGCACTGGGCCTGGCTGTTCCGGCTGCGCTGCCCAGGATCTTCACGCGGCTGCAGCCGATCAATCTGCTGGTCCTCGCCGGCCTCGCGGCGGTGGTGATGGCTGACCTGAGTCAGCTGAGCAAGGCCGAGACCGAACGTATCTGGCTTCCGTTCGCGATGTGGATGTTGCTTGCTCCTGCTGTTCTGCCGCAGCGTTCGCACAAGTTCTGGTTGGCACTGCAGGTGGTCGCCGCACTCGCGATCAATCATCTGCTGTTCACGAATTGGTGATCCGCCAGGCTCATGCGCGCGAAGTACCGGCCGTGAACGGGTGCGACGTCGACGACGGTGAGGCCCGCGGCATGTGCGAGGTCGGCCGTCGCGTCGACGCTGACCCGGGCCCATGCGAACCACTCGCCGAATGTCGTGTCGGTTTCCCATCGAACGGATTGCTCGATCACGTGATTCGATCCGGGCGCGTCGACCTCGGCGATGACCGTGCCGTCGGGTCGGATCAGTTCGGCGGCGCGGCGCAGCAGGCGCACCGGGTCTCCGCCGATGCCGATGTTTCCGTCGGCGAGGAGTACGGACGCCCATCGGCCCGCGTCGGGGAGTGCATCGAACAGGTCACGTAGAACGGCGCGCCCACCACGTCCCACGGTGAGGTCGACGGCTTTCCGTGACGTGTCGACCCCGAGGGACGAGACGCCGCGACGTACGAGGCTTTCGGTGAGGCGGCCTGGGCCGCACCCGAGATCGAGCGTCGGTCCGACGCAGTGCCGCAGCATCTCGTGATCGGCGGCGAGGTCTTCCTGGCTCGCCGCGGCGCCGCCCATCCATCGTGCGGTCGGCAGCGCCGCACGTGAACCGTCGGAGTACCCCATCCAACAGGGGAGACCCGATGCGGCGCGGCCGAACATCTCGTCCGCGGTGAGTGTCATGATTCTCTCCTGTTTCGTGCACGATGCGATGTTGCGATTCGAACGGTGTAGAGGACCGCGCTGGCGCCGAACAGGGCGGCGGTCAGCAACAACCAACGGACGAGGTACGGCTCCTGGGTGAGGCCCGTCGCGGTTCGGTAGGTGTCGGAGCCTTGCTCGATGATTCCGGGGAAGAACAGCGCGAAGGTGAGGGCCGCGCCGAGCGCGGGTATCCGGATGTGGTTCAGCACAGGGACACTCGGGCGTAGTAGACGCGACAAAGCGCGCAGTGCCCGGTCGACGATCGAGTACAGGGGCACCAGCACGAGGTCGTGGAGCACGACGGCGCCCGCGAACCACACCGCGATGGATTGCCACCACACATCGCGGTTCCAGAAGGTTGCGATGCCGGCCACGTGGACCACATAACCGATGAGGGCGAACACGAAACCCATGAGCAGCAGGTGCAGCGGACCCGCGCCGTAGAGACGTCTCATGATGCGGACCTGAATTCGATGCTCGCCACCCATTTGGTGTTGTGCACGCCCGGCATGGCGGGGACGATGATGCGTGCCGGATAACCGTGATCCAGGGAGAGGTCGGCACCGTTCACCTTCAGCGCCAGGAGCGAGTCGGGGTGAAGCGACTGGTTGGATTGCAAGGTGGCCTGACGGAACGGCCCGTTGGTCTCGACCGAGGTGACCAGAGTCGAGGCGATGTTCTCCGCGCCCGCAGCGGCGGCGAGGTCGCGGAGGCGGACCCCGGACCAGGTCTGCACTGTCGACCACCCTTCCACGCAGGCGATCGGTAGTTCGGCGGTGTGTTGCTCCATGTTCAGGAGTTGCTCTCGGCTCAACGTCAGCGGCGTGCTGCCGCCGGAGATGGCGAGGCGCCAGTCGGAGCCGGTGTTGTCGGTGCCGATTCCCGCGGCGACGGCTGTGCGGTTGATCTGGAAGTCATTGGGTCCGTCTCCGTAGGATCGGCCGCGAGGCAGGAGAATTGCTGCGTTCCGGAGAAATCCGCCGGTCGTCTGACCTACGGTGAGCGCGGCGACGAACACTGCGCCTCCTCCGACGAGTGCAAGTGCCCCGCGGCGGCTGATCGTCGGTTCGTGGGGGTCCTCGGCGATCAGTTCGGACTCGCCGGTCTCTTGTTGTGTCTGTTTGTCTTGGAGCACCTGCATCAGGGATCGGGAGCGCAGCGCCGTCACCATCGTCGGGATCTTGATGATGGCGTGGCTGACGAATCCGGCGATGAACACCCATGCGCCCCAGTAATGCGCAGTGTAGAAGCTGAAGCCGAAGATGTAGTCGTACTGGATGTTGAGGACGCCCGTGACGGTTTCGAAGATGATGCCGCCGACGAGAGCGATCAGCGAAAGGCGCTCCAGCGCAGAGGCGATCGAGCGAACCGGAGGGACCGTGAACAATTTCGGTATGACGGACCACAGTTTGGCGAGGACGACGGGTACGAGCACCAACCCGAGGCCGACGTGCAGCCCCTGCGTGAGTCGGTAGAGCCAGGACGGGTCGGTAGGCCAGTCGAACTGGGGGAGACGAAGAAAGCCGACGTCGGCGGGGATCGCCTGACCGAACTGCGGGCCGTAGGCCATGTAGGACAGCAGTCCTGTGACGATGACGATGGGCAGGCCGAGCAGCAGTACTGCGCCGAAGACGGACGTCAGCCACGGCCCCCGCAGTGGGCTACGGAACGTCGGAGGGGTGGGGCGACGACGCCGAACGCGCGAGGCCACCTGGAGCGGTGATCTCGCGCGTTCGGGTTCGGTCATTACGCAGTGGCGATGGTGATGGTGGCAACGCCCACGAGCAGGCCGGGGGTGACAGCATCGGTCTGGAAGGTGTCGTTGAGCAGGCCGGCAGCCGTCTCCGAGATCTTGACCTGCGTGCCCTGCAGGATCGCGGTGTTGTCGGGACCGGTTGCCAACGGGTTCAGCGTGCGGCCGTCGAGGTCGAAGATGACTGCATCTTCTGCAGCGACCTCACCATTGACGGACACGTTGCCGGTGAGCAGCGAGGTGCCTGGGTCGATGTCGAAGTCGGTCAGTTCGACGACGGTGTCGCCTGCGGTGAGCGACAGGCCGCTTCCGTCGTGCATGATTTCACCCTGAACGTAGGGGTCGACCGTGCCGGGCTCCCAGTACTTCACGTCTCCGCCGGTGATCGGGAAGCTGATGGAACCGTCTGCGAGAGTAGCGGTTCCGATGACACCGGGGGTGAGGCCGAGGGTGGTGAGGGCGCCGGTGAAGCCTGGGTCCAGGAGGACTGCGGTGCTGACGCCGTTCGAGAGGTCGTCGACCTCTGCCACAGGCTCTGGTGTCGACTCGGTGGTCTCGGCGGCGGCCGACGACGTGGTTTCCGCGGTGGACGAGGAATCGTCGGACGAGCATGCGGCGAGAGGTACGAGAGTGAGTGCGCCAATTGCAGTGGCGGCCATGACTTTACGGATGGAGGTCATTGTGTGTCTACCTTTCGTGCTCATGTCTTGAGCGTTGTCTGTAATTCGCCACCGGGTCGGTACCGGATGGGTGAGGTCTTCGACCATTTGTGAAACAGAGGCGATTTGGGCACGGGAGATCTGCGAATCCTGTGCGTCACGACTCTGTTCGCCGCTGCCGAACCGTTCCTATGGCTTTGGTACACAAAGGCTCTCACGTCCAAGACGTCTTGTGTGACCAGAATGTCCGAATCGATCACTCGTAGTAAGGCCGTGTCCTGTTCGACACCCCTCTGTTATCGATCTGTTATCGAAAGGCCCGAAACAGGAGGTTATCCGACGGTCCGGTTTTTTCCGACCTACACGATCAGGGGTGTTCAGCCGCGCAGAATCATGTCCGACGCTTTTTCGCCGATCACGACGCTGGGTGCGTGCGTGTGGCCGCGGATGATGGTGGGCATGATCGACGCGTCTGCCACGCGGAGGTTGTCCACGCCGCGCACTCGGAGGTCGGGCGCGACGACGCTGGAGGCATCGTTACCCATCCGGCAGGTGCTGGTGGGGTGGTAGAGCGTGTGCGCATTCTGCTCGAGCGCCTCGGACAGGAGGTCGCCTGCGTTGCGTGGTCGTACCACGTCACCGAGCTGACCTTTCAGGGCCGGTTGGGACGCGATCTCGGTGCACACGCGCAGTCCCTCCAGCATGGCTGCGCGGTCGGCGCCGTCACCGTCGCTGAGGTACCGCGGATCGATGATCGGCTTCGCGAACGGATCGGCAGTGCGCAGCGTGATCTCCCCACGGCTGCGCGGACGGAGCAGGACGGAGCCGATGACGGCGGCGTGGGCGTCGGGTGCGATCAGCCCCTCGTCGAAGAACGGGGCGGGGGCATAGATCAGTTCGACGTCGGGCAGAGCGAGGTCGTCTCTGCTCTTGATGAAACCGTAGGCCTCGGCGACGTTCGACGTCAGCATTCCGCGCCTGCGAATCAGGTAGTTCAGAAGTTCGGGGATCTTCTCGGCGAAGAACAAGGAATCGCTGTCGACGCTCCAGCCGATGAGCGCTGCGAGGTGGTCGGTGAGGTTACGGCCCACCTCGGGCGCGTGATGCTGGACGGTGATGCCGAGGTTCTGCAGAACCGTACGGTCGCCGATTCCAGAGAGCATCAGCAGGTGCGGGCTGTTGATCGCGCCACCGGCGAGCACCACCTCGCGGGCCGCTCGCACCGTCTGGGTGTGGCCACCGGACACGTACTCGACGCCGACCGCGGCCGAACCGTCGAACACGATCCTGGTGGCCTGCGCCTCGGTCAGGACGGTCAGATTCTTCCGTGTGCGAATCGGCGCCAGGTAGGCGTCCGCTGTGCTCCAGCGGGCTCCGCGCTTCTGGTTGACCATGGTCTGCGAGAAACCCTTGGGCTCGGGCAGGTTCGGCGGTTCCACCGGATAACCTGCCTGTTCGACGGCCTCGAGGAACTTGGCGGTGAGTGCGCGCGGGCTTCGCTGGTGCGAGACGATCAACGGCCCGGTCGTGCCGGCGTCGAGTGCCGTCGTTCCTTCGATGGACTCGATCTTGCGGAAGTACGGGACGATTTTCTCGAAGGACCACGACGAGTCCGACAGCGATGCCCACTCGTCGTAGTCGGCCGCGAAACCGCGAACCCACATCATGGCGTTCATCGACGAGGATCCACCGAGCATCTTGCCTCGTGGCCAGAAGATACTGCGGCCCTTGAGTTCCGGTTGCGGCTCGGAGTCGTAGTCCCAGTCGACCTCGCTGCGGAACAGCTTGGAGAAGGCTGCGGGGATGTGCGCGAACTTGTTCTTGTCCTCCGGCCCTGCTTCGAGCAGGACGACAGTGTTCCGCGGGTCTGCGCTGAGCCGGTTCGCGAGCACGGCGCCCGAGGAACCTGCGCCGACCACGACGTAATCTGCAACCAGTGACATTCGTTTCCCCTCTTCGCAGCGCTCGAGGGAAAGGTAGCAGTCGTGACGCCCGCTGCGACCGTTTTTCGGTCGGGTAGAGGGCGGCCGGGTGGGTGATGCATCGAATTCCCCCGGATGGGGTAGTCCGGCGGCATGACGCACCGAAAAGGCACGACCGTGCAGTGGAACTGGGGACAGGGCACTGCCGAGGGCAAGATCGTCGAGGTCCACACCGACAAGGTGACCAGAAAGATCTCGGGTAGCGAGATCACCAGGAACGGGACCGACAAGACGCCCGCCTACCTGATCGAACAGTCCGACGGGCAGCGTGTGCTCAAGCTCGACAGTGAGGTCGACACACCCTAGGGTCGTCGTCCATGATCGCTACGCGAGCGAGCCTCGGCGCGGACGTCCGCGCTCTGGGTATTCGAAGCGGCGACGCCGTGATGGTGCATGCCGCGTGCGGAAGCGTCGGGACGATCCTCGGTGGCCCCGACGCACTGGTCGATGCGATTCTGGACGTCGTCGGACCGTCGGGAACCGTTCTCTCGTATCAGGACTGGGAGTTGGGCCTCGACATCTGGGGTCCCGACGGCACCGTTGCGGCCGACATTCGGCCCCATGTTCCGCCGTTCGATCCTTCGACCGCGCGGGCGGCGCGAGACCACGGGATACTCGCGTCGACGATCGGTACCAGGCCGGGAGTCCTCCGGAGCGCAAACCCGGGCGCCTCGGTCGCTGCGCTGGGTGCGAGGGCCGACGAGTTCACGCGTGATCACCCGTTGGACAACGGTTACGGCCCGGATTCGCCGTTCGCCCGTCTGGTCCGGGCCGGCGGCAGAGTGTTGATGGTGGGTGCGCCGCTGGACACGATGACGGTGCTGCATCACGCGGAGGCGTTGGCCGATGTTCCGGCCAAGCGCCGGGTCAGGCGTGAGTACCCGTTTCGAGGTCCGGACGGCGAGACCGTCTGGCGTTGGTCCGAGGAGTTCGACACGTCCGATCCCGTGGTGGCCGGCCTGGACGACGACTACTTCGCGACGGTGGTCCGGGAGTTTCTCGCGACCGGAGCCGGAGCTCGTGGGCTGGTGGGGCTCGCGGAGAGCGTGGTCGTCGACGCCGGACCCATCACGGCGTTCGGGATCGACTGGTTGGAACGTCACGCGGCGCGGTGAGTGCGCGATCGGCGTCGCCGCCGATCATCCGGCGGGCGGCGGCGCGTTGCTGGCGATCACCACGTCCAGAACGCCGGCACCGATCGGAACCGGTGTGCACGGTGGGACGATTCCAGCGCCGGGGTCGAGGGCGCCGAGAACGAGAGCGATGGTCGTCGGGTCGTAGGTGAACGTGAAGTGCGCGACGTTGTTCTGAGGGCACACGTCCTGCACCACGATGTTGCGGGCGTCCGGATCACGAAGCAGCGCATTGGTGTACGGCTGGATGACCTCGTCGACGTCGGTGGCGATACTGGTGTATTCGACGCCGGGGACGGTGTCACCGCCTGCGTTGAGGTCCTGGAGGAATGTCGAGCCCTCGATCAGTTGGACCAGGGCGGGGCCGAACTCGCTGGACACCAGTCGCGTGGCGCTCGGCACGGCCTGGATAGCCGGTGACACTCCGTAGGCGGTTCCGCCGTAGGCGGGGGACGCGATGCCGATCCACTTGTCGACGACGTCCGCTCCGCCGAGGCGGTTGGTGAAGTATCGGGTGACGGCCGCGCCCTGCGAGTATCCGACCAGATCGACCTGCTCGGCGCCGGTTGCGGACAGAACACCGTCGGCGAAGTCCTTCAGCTGCGCGGCACTACCGCGAATGTCGGTGTAGCCGAAGCTGGTTCCGTCCGGCGAGGCGCCGTAGTTCAGTCCGTAGACGCAGTAGCCGGCCGATGCCAGCGCGGGCGACAGTGCGGCCCAGTCCGCGTAGACCGACGCGTCGGTGCCGTGGACCAGGATGACCGGATTCGGATGCTCTGCCGACGGGACGCAGTCCGTCGGGTTCATGCCGGGAGGCACCGAATCGGGTTGGTTCGCCGCGTACGCGATCGCATCGGCATGAGTGCTCTGGGCGGGCCCCGGTACGTCCGGAGCGTTCGGCGGCGCAGCATGAGCGATGCCGCCGAACGCGGCGAACAGGAGCAGAACGGTGGCGGTCGACGTCGTCGAGAATCGGTAGCTCACACAGCACCTCGATTTGTGGGTTCCTCTCGACCCTATGCCGATGCGCTGTGCGATGTACCAACGAAACGAGTTTGTTTTACTGACGTATCACAGTCGAATCAATTGATACGACTTGCCTTGACCCAGTCGATGCTCATGGTTTGCGGAAACGGAGTCGATGCAGGGGCTTTGCCGACCCAGTCGTTGCCGACTGCCACGTTGAACAGGACGTAGTGAGGCCATGCGCCGGAGAACGGCTTCCAGTTGCCCCCTTTGGCTTCGTAGTCGCTCTTCGTCACGGTGAACTTCTGGACACCGTCCACGAACCAGGTGATTCGGTCAGGGAACCAGTCGACCCGATAGGTGTGAAAGCCGTCGGAAATCGGGCTCATTCCGCTGCCGGTCTTGACGTCGGTGCTGGAGTTGTTACGCGCCGGACCGTGCAGATTGAAAGAGGGACCATTTGTGCCGGGAATTTCCACGACGTCGATTTCACCCTGACGCGGCCAATTGTATTCATTGCCCGGTTCGAGGCCGAGTAACCAGAAAGCGGGTAGTAATCCGGCCGCACGAGGCATCTTTATGGATGCTTCCAGTCGCACTGGCGGGGTTACGGATTGTTTTCCGAAGCTCACGACACGAGCGCTGGTGAAGTTGTTCGGCGCGGGCTTGCGGTCCGGAGTCGTTTCCCTCCTGGCCGTGATGTTCAGCGAGCCACCCGCGACCGACGCGTTGTTGGTCGAGTTGGTGTAGTACTGCTGCTCCCCCGAAGTTGCGCCCCACCTGCCGGTTTGGAAACCCCACTTTCCGGGATCGACGGCGCCCGACCCGTTGAACTGGTCCTCCCAGAGCACGGTCGTCTGCCCGCCGCTCGGCGGTGGAGTGGCCGTGGTGACGGGAGGAGGGGCTGTCGTCGTGGGCGGTGGCGCCGTGGTGGTCGGAGGTTTGGGAAACACCGTCGGTCGCGGGTAGGTGGGAAACGGATATGTATAAGGCGCCGCAATCAGGATCGGGGCCATTACGAGAGCGAACCACTTCATTTCGGGTCCTTCGTATCAATTGTCGAGGGGTAACAAAAGCACGAGGGATGTCTAACACAATGCAGCCTGCTTACTGCACTGGAAAGCGAAATGTGAATATTTGTTCTCGATGCGAGGGTCGATTCCGCCGAATTAACGGTCGAGTTCTCGAATTCGACACTCGAGGACCGTGTTTTGGTTTGTTACCGACGAAAGGAGAAAGAGAGCCGGTGACGGGAATCGAACCCGCCTCTCAACCTTGGGAAGGTCGCGTTCTACCAATGAACTACACCGGCGCGGCGGACGGTCGAGGCTGTCCGCGCCGAGCAACCCTAGCAGTCGGGTGTCGTGTGGGTGGTCAGCGGGAACGGTGTGCTGCCGGAGCGATAGCCTGCACTGTGCTGCTTTCCGATCGCGACATCCGCGCTGAAGTGTCCACCGGCAACCTCGGTATCGAGCCTTTCGATTCTGCGATGGTGCAGCCGTCGAGCGTCGACGTTCGGTTGGACAAGCTGTTTCGGGTGTTCAACAACACTCGCTACACGCACATCGATCCGTCGAAGCAGCAGGACGAGTTGACGACGCTCGTCGAGCCTGCGGACGGCGAGCCGTTCGTACTGCATCCAGGCGAGTTCGTCCTCGGGTCGACGCTCGAACTGACGACGCTGCCGGATTACCTGGCGGGTCGGCTCGAGGGAAAGAGCTCGCTGGGCAGGTTGGGTTTGCTGACGCATTCGACCGCGGGGTTCATCGATCCCGGGTTCAGCGGGCACATCACGTTGGAACTGTCCAACGTGGCGAATCTCCCGATCACGTTGTGGCCGGGGATGAAGATCGGGCAACTGTGCCTGTTCCGGTTGTCGAGCCCGTCGGAGAATCCGTACGGTAGCGCGGCGGTCGGATCGAAGTATCAGGGTCAACGGGGCCCGACACCGTCGAAAGCGTACCTGAACTTCGTTCAATCGCCGGTCGACTGAACTTCAGGTCTGTTTACAGCGTATTTTCAATACGATTATACGGTTTTTCCGGTAGTCTCGACCCTTGCCGAAGTGGGTTGGGGCTTACCGGAGCGAGGTTTTCGATGACAGCCGTACTCGGCGCATCGCTCGGTGTGAGCGGAATACGCGCAGCATGCAGCGACGTGCGCGCAGATCCCCAGCTCAGCACCGAGACCATCATTGCCGTACCCGAAGGTTCGCAGGATCCGTGGGGCTCGGTGACCTGGGCCGTCCACAAGTTCGCGCGCGAGAACGGCGCCACGGGCACGGTCCCCGTCCTGGCTCTTCGTGACAAGAACCCCAGCGAGGTCTACGGGGTGGAGCATGCCGACGGCCTTGCGCTCGTACCGGACATCGGTGCGCAGATCGGCGCGCTGCAGGAGTCCGGGGATCTCACGGCAGATCAGACTGTCGCGTTGTTCGACGTCGGTGCGGGAGGGGTCACCGTGTCGATCGTGGAATGCGACTCCGGCCGCGTCCTCGGTTCACGGCGCAGCACCGTGTTGTCCGGAGACGGGTGCGACGCCAGGTTGTCCCAGCATCTTCTCGGGTCGCAGGTCCTGGACCCGGAATCTCGCGACGTGTTCGTCGAGACCGTGTGCGAGGCCAAGGAGAGACTGTCGTCCGTCACGGCCGTGGAGGTGGTGAGCCCGGCCGGCGTCGCCACCCTTCATCGATCCGTCATGGAGGATCTGGTTCGGGACAGCGTGTACGACGCGGTCGCTCTGGCGTCGTCGATGATCACCGATGCGCCCCATGTCGACGCCCTGTTCGCGGTCGGCGGAGGCGCGAACATGCAAATAGTGCGACAGAGCTTGATCGACGGTTTGTCGGTGCCCGTCTTCGTCCCGCGCGAGCCGGAAGCTCTGGCTGCGCGAGGTGCGATGGGGATGGCTCGGCGACTCGTCGTCGCCCAGCATGCGACCGACGACGCCGGGGGGACCGCGGGAGGGGACGGCCCCGCGTCCGTCGTCACCGGGAGTAGGGCACGTCCCCGTCACAGCGACACGTCGTCGCGGCGTCTGACGCGCCTACGCGCTTCGCGGTACCTGGGAGGCGGAGCCGTTGCGTTGATCGCAGGCGGTGTGGTCGTGTCGATTGCGGCGGCGTCGAGCGATCGCGGAGTCGAGCCCCCGGCCCTGGACTACACGCCGGTGATCACGTCCTCTTCCTCCGTCGCCACCACCGTGGCTCCCAGCCTGCCGCCTGGCCCACCGGATGCGTCCGTGGTTCCGGACACGACCTCCGCGGCCGTGACCACCACCCCGGAGGCGTCTACAGGTGACGCGGACACGACCGACGAAGTGGAGTCGACCGACGACGAGAAGGTCACCACGACTCGACGCCGGGAGACCACCACTAGCAGCGCACCCACCCCGACCCCCACGGCGACGACTCGGCAGCGGGACGACCAACCGCGGAACGACCCACCGCAGACCACTCGTCCGACCGCGACGACGCGGCCACCGCCCCAATCGCCCGTGCGGTCGTCGGCTCCTCCACGAACGTCATCGCGCCGGTAGAACTCCGCCGGTAGAGACCCTGCCCGGCGATGTTTGCCTCCGTTTGTTCACCTGTGTACGGCAGACTCGTTCCATGGCTTCGATACACACCGAACGTGAGGACAAGTTCGACGTCGACCCGGACTTCGTCCTTCCCGATGCGGACAAGCTGATTCCTGCGGGCGGTTCCGCGACGGAGTCGGAGGTCTCGCTCGTCAGCACGTACTTCGACACCGCGGATCTCGACCTGCTGCAGCGCGGAATCACGGTGCGTCGCCGACGCGGTGACGCCGACACCGGATGGCACGCAAAGGTTCCGGCCGACAAGGCGCGGACCGAGATCAGGTTGCCGCTCGGTAGCGGTGAGGACGCGACAGTCCCGGGTGAACTCGCGGAGCTTCTGATCGGTGCCACGCTCGGCAAGCCGTTGTCCCCTGTGGCTACGTTGACGTCGCTGCGCAGGCTTCACGTTCTGTCCGATCGGAAAGGTCGCGTGGTTGCCGAACTCGCCGACGACACCGTCACGGTCGATCTGTCCGGCGCCGACGGGCACGGTTGGCGGGAGGTGGAGGTCGAGCTCGGTCCCGAGGGGGCGGAGTCGGATCTGAAGCAGGTGGGCAAGAAGCTGAAGGCGGCAGGGGCACGCGTCGGCGCGCATCCGTCGAAATTCCATCGTGCGGTTCGCTCGTCGGCCGAGCCGGTCCACACGGGAACCGTCGGCGTCGTCGCGGACTACCTGAATCAGCAGGCCCAGGCGATCTTCGCGGGCGACGTGTACCTGCGTCGCGGTATGGATCCGATTCATTCGACAAGAGTCGCGATTCGCCGTTACCGCAGCACGCTTCGCGTGTTCGCCGAACTGTTCGACGACGACAGGGCACTGTTCCTGGAAACGGAATTATCCTGGTATGCCGGACTTCTCGGTGAGGTTCGCGACCGTCAGGTGCAGCGTGCTCGCTTTGCAGAATCCCTGGGCGAGCTACCGGATCACCTGGTGCTCGGTCCCGTCGCCGCGCGAATCGAGAACGATCTGCTCGCCGAGCAGCTTCGTTTCCGTGCCGTGGTGACCGCCGAACTGGACGGCGAGCGGTATCTCGCCCTGCTGACCGAACTAGCGCAGTGGACCCGCGGCTTACCGCTGGCGAAAAGCGCGCACAAGCTCGACGACGACGATCTCGACGTTCTCGCACGCAAGGCAGGCAAGAAAGCATCCAAGCGGGTGGCTGCGGCGACAGTCGCCGGCGACGACGAGGCACTGCACCGAGCCCGGAAGGCAGGCAAACGGGCACGCTACGCCGCAGAGTTGGTCGAGCCGATCGTCGGGAAGAAGGAGTCGAAAGCCAGGATCGCCCGGTACAAGAACGTCCAGGAGATCCTCGGAGAGCACCAGGATGCCGTCGTGGCCGCGGCGACCCTGCTCGAGTTGGGCCGCAAAGCGGGTGTCACGCCAGGAGAGAACGGGTTCACGTTCGGGTTGCTGTACGCGCAGGAACTCGCCGCCGCTGCCGCGTCCCGAGCGGAGATAACCGAGTCCGGAATCTGAATGCGACGATTGTCCGGTACCCGGGTAGTCTGATTGCCGATCAAACCAACCGATCGCCCGGATTGGCGTCGGGTACTCGGTTCACGGCACTACACGGGGGGTACGAGCGGCATGCACATCGCGCTTGGCGTGCACGTCAGCACGTACGAGGTCACGGCGTCGCTGGTGGACACCACCCTCCCGGAGCTCGGCCCTGTCGCGACCCGCACGGTCACCGTCGCCGCAACTCCCGGCGGAATAGGCGGAGCCGTGTCGACCGCGCTCGGCTTCATGCGCGTCCAGGCCATGCAACACGACCTGAACGTCGCTGGTGCAGCGGTGGTGTGCGAGAACGCTCTTCAACGGGAAATCGTCGCCGACGCCCTGGCTGCCACCGAATCCGAGCCGACTCCCGTCGTCGACATCTTCGACGATCGCCTGTCCGACGCCTACACCCCGGACATCGCTGCCGCCCTTCTCGTGGGCTCGCTCGCGCCGGCAATCGCAGCACCCAGTTCAGCGCGAGAGCCGCACCGCGGGGTCTGGCCGATTGCCGCCGTCGGCGCCTGCGTTCTCGCCGCCCTGGGCGGCGTCACAGCATGGGCGATGACGGCAGATCCGTCGCAGGCCGGCGGTTCGGTCCCGTCGGAGATGGTCTATCCGTCGGATGTCCCGGCCTCGGATGCGTCGCCGACGCGCCCTGCATCCATCCCGGTCGGTGCGTCGACGACCGCTGCTCCGGAGCCGCCGATCGACGGCGTGCCAGGCGCCGACGCGCTTCCGGTCGATCCCGGCGCTGTCGTCGTCGTGCCCCTCGCACCCGTCGGAGAAGCTGCGCCGCAGCCGGAAGCCGGGCAACCCGAGTCCGCCGACCCGGGCGCAGCAGCACCGCCGGTCCGTCCGGTCCCGACCGAACCAGGCCCGACGCGGCCGGGTTCGACCAAACCGAGCAACGGTGGGGTGACGACGACCTCGACAATCCCCGAGACACCCGTTACGACGCCGACTACAACTGAGACCACGTCTTCGCCGTCAATCAGCAGCACTACCGACGCGCCGATCATGGAGAACGACGTCCCCTAGATCCGGAATGCCTGCGTTCGGTACTGCTCCCGAAGCCTCATGAGTACATGACGATTCGGTCGTGTGAACCGCGTGTGAATTATCCGCGGAGTAGTGAATTGTCATCGAACATCGGTGGCAGTCGGCGGGAATTCCGGGCTACCATCGGTCCATGATTTCCAGCGGCCGTTCGCTTCGGCTACAAGCCGGCTCGCGGCCGCGTGTGTGTTGTATGCGCTGTCCGTAACTCGTGCATCGTTGTCTGGCGCATTCTCGAAGTTGTTGTTACCGACGCATATTCACATCTCACGGATTGTAGGTTGGCTCGATGGACGATTCTCGGACCAGTATCGATTGGGCTGTCGGAGTTCTCATTGCCTTGCGGGGATATTCCCCGGAACAGGCATTCGAAGAATTGGTGACGCACAGTTTCACGTTCGATGTCAGCTTGTTGCAATCCGCTCGTTCGCTCGTTGCGGCTGCGCGTGAGACAGCTACGGACGCAGCGCCTGTCGGTGCCGCCACGCAGGAGTGGGGCGATCTGCTGGCGCAGCGTCGACGGGTCGCGTGAGCCCCTGCGGCACTGTGTGCGGTCACTACATCACAGTGAAAACAAACTGAAAGATTGAAAAAGGCTCCCTGGGCCTACCCAACGAAGGATTTCCTGGCTACCATCTGTGCAGGAGTCGGACGTGACGGGGCAGAAGTCGAGGGAACCATGAGAACGGTGCTCGGAGTGTCGGTGGGCTCTGCCACGGCTCGCGCGACGGCGCTGGACTCGGCCGACGACTCGGTGCGGTCTGCCAACGTCGTTCGGTCGTTCGAGGCGAAGGGCCACGTCGCCGCAGCGCTGGAGCTGCTCGAGTCCATGGCGACGGTGCAGCAGGTCGATCGCGAGGACGCCGTTCTCGCTGTTCCGGACGACCCGGCGTCGCGCACCCGCAATTCCGCGTACTCGGTGCACCGGTCGGACAGGTACAACATCGTGTCGGAACTCGGCGCGCAGCTGCGCTATCTTCGCGGCTCCGGTCAGCTGGACGGGCTGCGCACCGTCGCGGTGTGCGACGTCGGTGCATCCGGCACGACGGTGTCCGTCGTCGATCCGGCGAGTGGCCGCGTGTACTGCGCCGAGCGAACCAGTGCGTTCGGTGGAACCGTGTGCGACGAGGCCGTGCGGGATTACCTGCTCGCCACGTACGGTGCGGACGAACTGATCACCAGTTCCGGGATCGACAGTCTGATGGTGGCCATTGCGTACGCGCGTGAGCAGCTGTCCAGCCTCCGCGTGGCGGAGGTGCCAGGTCCGTTCGTCGCAGGCCCGATCCGGCTGTGGCGCAGCTCTTTCGACGAGATAGTCGAGCGGGCCGTGTATTCCATCGAGGACTGGACCGCCAGTGTGATCGTCGAGTCCCCGCGGGCGGTGAACGCACTCGTCATGGTCGGAGGGTGTGCGCACCTACCGTTGCTCCGTCGGGTCTTCAGACGGGATCTACGTCTACCGGTGTTCGTGCCGTCGGCGCCGGAATCGTTGACCGCTCATGGTGCCGCTCTTCTCGCTGCCGACGAGGTTCGGCAGCGCACCAGGCGTCCGCTGGCGGCGGTCACGACCATCAGGGCACAGGAGTTCACGACCATCACGGCACAGGAGTTCACGACCATCACGGCACAGGAGTTCACGACCATCACGGCACAGGAGGCATTCGGTTCCACGGCGTATCCGGTGATGCCGAGGCATCGGTCGGCGTGAGGATGTTCGTGTGGTGAACGGCGGTAGGTGCGATGGGCCTATGACGTGCCACAAGCTGCGCGCCGCGCGTGGTCTGGCGGCGCGGTTGCAGGTATGTTGCGTCGAATGAGTGAGAATGCGACAGTCGCCGAGACCTTCGACCCTGCCGAGACCTTCGACCCTGCCGAACATGTGCGAGCGATGGTAGGGCGGCATTACCGCACTGCCGACTACTACGACGTCGGACGCGAGAAGGTTCGCGAATACTCACGTGCAGTCCAGGACTTCAACCCGGTCCACTGGGAGGGTGACGCGGCCGAGGCTCTCGGTTATTCGAGTGTCGTCGCGCCGTTGACGTTCATGTCGCTGGTCGGCACGCTGGCCCAGAAGCGTCTGCTGCAGAAGATCGCCGTCGGGTTCGACTTGAGTCAGATGCTTCAGACCGATCAGGTCCTCCAGTTCCATCAGCCGATCGTTGCCGGCGATCACCTGTACTGCGACGTCTCGCTCGACTCCTACAAGGAGGTAATGGGCAAGGACATGATGGTCACCAAGAACATCGTCTCCAATCAGCGGGGTGAGCTGGTGCAGACCACGTACACGACGCTGCTCATCGGGCGCGACGGTGACGTGGACAAGGGGATCGTCGAGGCTGCGGAGAATCTCGTCATGCAGGGCGCGACGACTCTCGCGGCGCGCGCGGGTGCAGCTGATCACGACGAGGACGAGGATCAGGTGGAGCACCCGCCGCTGACCGTCGTCGACGTGCCGTCGTCGGCGTCGGTGAAGTTCGACGACGTCTCTGTCGGAGACGAGTTGCCCGGAAAGTCGTTTCGTCTCACTCGGGGCGATCTGGTCAACTATGCCGGAGTTGCGGGCGATGCCAACCCGATTCACTGGAGCGAGGGTTTCGCCAAGCTCATCGACCTCGAGAACGTGCTGGCCCACGGCATGCTCACCATGGGCCTCGGCGGTGGCTACCTCACCGAGTGGATCGGTGACCCGGGTGCGGTGAAGGACTACACCGTTCGTTTCACCGCGCCGATTCCCGTGGACAGTCACCGCGCCGCCGAGATTCAGTTCGGTGGAAAGATCAAGTCCCTCGACCCGGAGGCTCGTACCGCGGTCGTGGCACTCAACGCCACCTTCGAGGGCAAGCGAATCTTCGGCCACCGCGCTACGGCGACGGTCCGGCTCGCCTGACACGTGAGTGGAAATGTAGGCCCTGGAGCGACCCGATGGCCCTACATTTCCACTCACATAGGGGGAGTCGCTTTCTATGGACAGATCGATACACTATTGCTAGCGTGTCCGTCGTGGGTAGGAACGCCAAGTTCGACCGAGGTGCAGTCGTCGAGGCTGCGCTGGGTGAGTTCTGGACTCATGGGTACAACGGCACCAGTACGGAAACGCTGTGCCGTGCAACCGGCCTGGGCCGCAGCAGCTTGTATCACGCCTTCACCAGTAAGGTCGGTCTGTACGAGGAGTGCATGGCCTCGTATCTGAGCAAGGCGGACGAGTCCGTGGACGCCGTTCTTCATCGAGAGTCGTTGTCCGTTCTCGAGCGTGTGTCGATCTTGTTCGAGGATCTGATCGACGACGAGATCGCCCGACGTCGTCGCGGTGGTCCTTCTGGCTGTTTCTCCGTCAACACCGCGTTGGAAGCTGCGGACGATCCGGAACTCGCAGTGCCGCATCAGCAGATGTCGACCAACTTGCGTCGCCGCCTGTCCGTGATGAGTGACTACCTTCGCGCCGGCCAGGCCGTCGGCGACATCGCCTGTACCATGGCCCCGGCCGCCCAGGCAGAGGTGATCAACGGGGCCGTTGTTGGAATTCGTGTTGCCGCCCGAGTGGGATCGGGTCGAAAGTCCATGCGCGCTATTGCAGATGGCGCGCTGATGGTATTGACGCCGTAGAAATCTGACTTGCAGTCCACGGCGTCGCCAAACGGCCAAATTGTGAACTGATCGGTACAGAATCAGACCAGTCCGATGTCCGTCATGCGAAACGAAGGGACATACGTGAGCTACGCCGAATCGATCGACGAGGCCGAAGAATCCGGTCAGGTGACCAGTGTCCCATTCCCGGTCTACGTTCTGGCGTTCACCATTCTCGCGTTCACGACGAGCGAATTCGTGGTGTCCGGGTTGATGAACGATCTTGCTCGCGACCTTCCGGCGAGCATCCCGAGCGTCGGGTACCTCATTGCGATCTACGCGTTGTCGATGGTGATCGTTGCGCCGCCCGCATCGATTCTGCTGGCTCGGATCCCACCGAAGATGGCGCTCGTCGCAATCTCGATCGCGTTCATCGTCGGCGAGTTGATCGCAGCTGCAGCACCGAATTACGCCGTCATCGTCGTCGGCCGAATCATCACCGGTGCGGCGGCGGGTACGGCCTACGGCGTCACATTGTCGATTGCCGCCCAGTCCGTTCCGGAGAAGATCCGTGGCCGTGCGATAGGCATCGTCATGGGCGGCAACACGATCGGAACCGTGTTCGGTCTTCCTCTCGCGAGTTTCCTCGGCAACGCCTTCGGGTGGCGGCTCGCGTTCGCCTTCGTGGCGGTGCTCGCCGGCGTTGCCCTCGTTGCGAGTGTGAAGTTCGTGCCTACCGTGGATGCGGGTGCGCCACCGAAGATCCGGGCGCAGTTGTCCGAGTTGAGGAACGGGGGATTGTGGCTGGCCTACGCGACCAGCGGGCTGCTCATCGGCGCGGTGTTCGCGATCTTCAGCTACTTCTCACCGATTCTGACCGACCGTGCGGGCTTCGATCAGAGCTTGGTGCCTGTCATTCTCGCTGCGTACGGTGTCGCCTGCGTCGTCGGAATCACCGTGGTGAGCCGGTTGTCCGACAATTTCCCACTGGTCGTCTCGATCGTCGGCGCAGTGGTGATCTTCACGTCGGGACTGTTGTTTCTGCTGGCGGACAGCAACAAGATCGTGGTGTTGGTCGGCGTAGCCGCCCTGGGACTCGCCGGGGTGAGCCTCAACCCTGCCTTCGCAGTGCGGGTGATGCGCGTCGGCGGCGTGTCGTTCGTGGTCAACACCGTGCATACATCGATCATCTGCTTCGGCATCTTTCTCGGCGCATCACTGGGTGGCGTGATCATCGATGCCTCCGGTTCGGTGCACTCCGTCTACTACCTGACGCTGGCCTTCGCCGCCGCGGGAATTCTGGTGCTCCTGCCCATGACGAGGCGTGCGAGAAACGAGATTTCCGGATGATTGCTCGTTCGAGGGTCGGGAGAACCACGACCCACCCGTTTGTCGACGTCCTGAACGGGGCATTCTCCGGCCCATGAAAGTCGGGATACTCGTCAGTGCGATCGTGGCCGTGGTGGGCTCGTTCATCGGTTCGGGGGCGTGGGTGGGCACGCCCATCGCGGAGGCTGCGGGCGGTGCGCTCAGTGCGACGTCGACGCTGGTGGCGCCGTCGGGACCAGCGTTTTCGATCTGGTCGGTCATTTATGTGGGGTTCGTGGCGTATGCGATCTGGCAATTCTTCGCGGGACCGAGGCAGGAGACCCTTCGCGGGCCGATCGCCCTGTCGATGATCCTGAACGCGGTGTGGATTCTGTCGATCCAACTCGATCAGCTGTGGCTGAGTGTGCCGATCATCGTGCTACTGCTCGTGGTGCTCGTTCGTGTGTTCGTCTCGACGCAGGCGATCAGGCCGGAGAGCAGGCTCGACGCAGTCGTCACCGACGGCACGATGGGCTTGTATCTCGGGTGGGTGTGCGTCGCGACGATCGCGAATGTGACTGCTTTCCTCGTCGACCTCGGCATCGAGGGCTGGGCGACGGTGTGGGCCGTGGTCGTTCTCGTCGTTGCCGCCGTGGTGGGCGTCGGGCTGGCGACCTACTCCCGGGGCGCGATTGCCCCGGCGCTCGGCATCGTGTGGGGCCTGATGTGGATCGCGCAGGGCAGGCTGGCGGGCGACCTGGACAACGCGACGGTGGGGTGGACGGCTGTCGCCGCTGCGTTGGTGGTCGGGGTGTACACCGCGGTCGTCAGGACCCCTGCACGACGGCGAACGACGGTTTCCGGCTGAAGTCGGCTCGCAGCAGTCCGTAGTTCTGCTCGGAGTCGAAGGCGTCGGCTCCGGCGTCGCGCAACGCATGTACGAACACCGGTCCGACGTAGGGCAGCCGTGACGCCTGCGCCAGGCTGCTGCCGATGATCGCGGCTTGGGCTTCCTCGGTGACGGCCATCGGGCCGTTGCCGGTGGGGGCACCCAATTCGGTGATCCAGATCTTCTTGCCACCGTCACCGTTGGCTGCCATCGTTCCGTACGCCTGATCGACCTGTGCCCACTGTCCGTTGGGGTCGTTCTCCACGGTGAAGGGGAACGTGTAGGGGTGCAGCGCAACGGCATCCATGAACCCGCCGGCTCCGGCAGCGTACATCTGCTGCAGGAACGTCACGGGCGCGACGGTCCACGCACCGGTGTCGATCGTCGTAGCGAGGCCCGCACTCAGCACCGTCGCGCCGGGGTCCGCGTTGTGAATGGCGGGGTAGGCGGCACGCAACAGCCCGACGTAGCGTGCCGCGTCGACGGGTGCGAAGAACGACGGGATGTTGGGTTCGTTCCAGACCTCGTAGGAGTCGACCCGGTTGCCCAGATGCGCCGCCGCAGCGCCCGCGAAGGCGCCGTAGGTGTTGGGGTCGACCGGAACTGCTCCGGGAAGCAGGCTGGGAATGGGTCCCTGTGCCCATGCGGGAGTTCCGGCCAGAACCGCGAGCACCGAGTAACCCTGCGCGCGTGCGGCATCGACGACACGATCGGTGTTGCCCCAGTCGAACACGCCTGGCGCCGTCTCGATCTGAGCCCAGTTGACCACGACGCGCACCCAGGATGCCCCGACTTCCCGTCCGGCCACGAGCTCGTTGCTCAGAGTCGCGTCGTCGAGGAGCAGGAACGGTGCACCGCTGGAGAAACCGAGTCCCGACGGCGGGGCGGCCTGCGCGGCCGGTGCCGTCACGCCCAGTGCGAGCGCCACAGCGGCGGCGACGGTGATCAGGCGGGTTCTGAGCGTCATGACGATGATCCTAAGGTGCCGGGGAGGGACGCGCCCACCAGTGATGCGACCGAGGTGTGCGGTGCGCGTTGTTCCCACCGTTCGGCGTTGAGGTCGTACAGTCGCTCTCCGGCTTTGACGGCCGTGTTGCGGTCCAGCAGGTACCGCCTGCATTCTGCGACGAACTGTTCCGGGTCGTCGAACGTGGGCAGTTCGAAGATCGAGCCGAGAGATCCGACGGCGGCCGATGTTCCGACGACGGGCAGTCCCTTGCTGGCGGCGTCGAGGATTTTCACGCGCACGCCACCGCCGGTGGCGACCGGCGCGATGAGTGCGCGGCAGGTGCCCAGAAATTCCTGGAGGTCGTCGACGAAGCCCAGATCGCGGACACCGTCGGGATAGTCGGGGTCGGTGGCGCCGTCGGCTTTGGCGCCGATGATGCACAGTTCGGCGCCCTCGATACCGTCGGAGATCTGCGGCCAGTACTGCAGGGCGAGCTTGAAGGCCTCCTGGTTGGGCGGCCAGCCGCGGGTTCCCATGAACACCAGTCGCTTTGCGGTGTCGCTCAGATCGAGCCTCGGTGCGGGCTCGAGGGTCAGATCGATCCAGCGAGCGTCACCGACTCCGTTGGCGCGGTACATCTCGGCTTCCTCGGCGTCGTAGGTGCCGACGGCGTCGGCTTTCCTGGCCACCCTGATCTCGTCGCGCAGGATGCGTGGCGCTTCGATCCGTCCGGTGAGCCCGCGCGTCACCTTCCACACCTGCGACTCGGTGTTGACGGTGTTGATGACGAACGGCGATCCGAACTTCGCCGACCGAATGAACGGTTCGGCCATGTAACTGTGTTCTGCCACATAGACATCGGACTCGGACGCGTCGATGGCGTCGACGAATGCGTCGACGTCGTAGCGTCCGTGCACCACACTTCGATTGGGGCGCAGCGATTTCAGCAGAAGTCGCGCATCGACGGCCGGCTTGGCTACCCGCGTGACGTCGGGGTCCGGCGACGGTTCGGACTCCTGGGACAGGCACAGCGACCTGACCTCGAACGCTTCACGAGCGAGCTGCATCATCAAACGCGACAACGCGATGTCGCCACCGTGTTCGGTGACAGGGTCCTTGGACAGCAGGAATGTCGCTCGTCTCACGACAGCACCTCTTCTTCGACGGGTACGCGGTAGAGCGCTCGGGTGAACCACAGAAGCAGCACTGCGTCGGTGATCACCGACGCGACCGCCGCGCCGACGGCGCCGAGCGGGAACAGGCACAGGATCAGCACCATCTTCAACGGTGCCAGCGTGGCGGCGGCGAGGACGCGGGTCCGATCGCGGTGTTGCAGATAGAGCACCGTCGTGAACACGTAGTTCACGACGCGCATGACGACGAAGACGCTCATGACGGCCAGGGCGCCGGCGACTTCGGGCGGAGCGGGGGTGAAGAACAGCACGACACCTGCGACGAGGAGCAAGGAACCGGCCGCGGAGGCAAGCAGGACCGTATGCTTCAGCGCCGGTCCCGCGGAGACGAGTCCACCTGCTTCACGCAGTCTTTCGTGGAAGGTGTGGCCGAACGACTGGCCGACGAAGGCCACGGCCCACGCCGTCACCGACGCGACCGAGTAGTACCCGGCGACGGTGCTGTCGGTGAGGTACCCGAGCAGCAGGACATCGCCTTGGATGTAGACGGCGTTGGCCAGGTTCTCCGAGAACAGCAGCGACATCTCACGGCGCGACCCGGGAACTCGTGGCCGAGAGGTTCTGGACTGTGCGAGTGCAAGAACGGAGATGAGAAGGTACGGGCTGACGTAGAGCAGGCTGGCGACGAACAGGGTCGGCTCGGCGACGAGGAACAGGTACGCGGTCGCGAGTGCAATACTCGCAGCTTGACGCGCGGTGTCCATCCGCTGGGTGATGTTCGGATGCCCGTCCCGCAGCGCCCGGCTCTTGTACGCGTTGAACGTCATCTCGCCGCCGGCGACGACGAGCGCGAACCAGGCGATGTAGTCGACCTCGATCAGGCACAGACCGACAACGACGAGTCCGACGCCGATCAAGGAGCGAGTGGTGCGCTCACCCAGATAGTCGTCCTCGGCTACGCGGATGGAGCGGACACCGAACGGGTGATCGAGGGGTGCGGCGACGATCGCGGCGAGCGCGAAGGCCATTGCGTAGTGGCCGTAGTCCGCGATTCCGAGCTGGGCGATCAGCGCTACCGTCCACAACAGACCGATCCCACGCCCGCCGTACGTCCACAGTGCCGCGACGCCTGCTTTGACCAGATTGCTGTTCACTGCGCACCCGACCTGGTCGCGGCGGCGCCGACGGCCTTGTTCCACTCCGCCAGGAAGTCCTGGACGACGAACTCCGGTGTGTTGGCCCGGCGCAGTGCCTCGACTTCGCGTCGCAGTGCGGCGAGGGCGATCTCGTCGGCGACGAGTCCCGCGGCGGCGTCGGCGACGTCGGTGATGTCACCGTCGACGACCACTGCGCCGCCGTCGGATTCGGCCAGTGCTCCGTACTTCATGCACACGATCGGTGTCTGGTAGGCGATTGCCCTGGTCACGACGGACGAGGCGGGGAAGGCGTCGCCGTAGATGGTCCGTCGGCCGTACGGAACCACAAGCGCGCGGATGGAGGCGAAGAAGGCATCCTCGTCGGGACCGTTCACCTCGCCGACGATCTCGACACCGTCGACCGGGGAAAGCTGCTCGGTGCCGCGACCGGCGACGCGGATGGCGATCTCGCGAGGAAGTCGATCGCGCAGCTGTTGGATCTGATCGAAGCCCTTGCCGCGGTACACGAGACCGAACAATCCCACGGCGAGGGGGCGCTCCTCGGCGGGGGTGAGGTCGGCGCGTTCGGGGACGAACAGCGTGCTCGCTGCGGCGGTGGCCCTGGGGTATTCGCGTGCCAGCGAGTCCGCGCCTGCCGCGGTGAGAGCGAAGAACGTGCGCTCGCCCGCCACCGCTGTCTCGAGCCTTCGCCACAACGCACGCAGCGGGTAGTGCAACCCGTGGTTGAGCACCTTCTGTCCGGCGAGGAACTTGGTGCGCGCAGGCCACCAGACCAAACCGGGAGGATCGTGCACCGTCGCCGTCGCGACCGGATCACCGTCGAGCTTCCACGTCGCCCAGAAGGGCACCACGGATCCCCCGCTCAGTTCGCAGTGCACGATGGTGCGTTCCGGGTCGTCGACGAGTTCGTCGATTGCCCTGCGGTGACGGAGGATATCGCGTACCGAGTCGTGTCCTGGACCGTCGTGGCGATGCTCCACGACATCCCGGAAGTGAGGACGCACGGCGTCGACGAAGTCGTCGGCGTAGTCGCCCACACCGCCCACCCCGGACCGGGGGGCGACGTAGACGAGGCGGTAGTCGCTCAGCATCAACGGTGGGTGCTCCTTCGGCGCCTCGTGAGTGGAAATGTAGGCCAGAACCTACATTTCCACTCACAAGGGAGGGGTCAGTAGAAGAGTGGACGATACTTCGGGCGGTACTGCAGAGCATCGGGATCGCGGGCGCCGCGGACCTGCGCGGGAACCCCGGCGACGACCTCGAGCTCCCCGACGTCCTTGCGTACCATCGAGCAGCCACCGACGACAGCGCCTCGGCCGATGGTCACACCGCTGAGCACCGTGCTGCGGCTGGCGATCCACACGTAATCGCCGATCACACACGGTTCGAGAATCGGCTTGAACGTGGGATCGTTGTGATCGTGGTAGCCGCCGATGATGTGGGTGTCGCTGGCGATGACGACGTTGTCGCCGATGGTGATTCCGCCGCGAGCGTCGAACATGCACCGGAAGCCGATGGAGCACGCCTCACCGATGACAAGGTTCTCGATGTCGAGGATGGTCGTTCCACGAAAGATCGAGGTGTCCTTGCCGATCGTCGCGCCGAAGGCCCGAAGGAAGTTCTGGCGAACGAAGTGCGACGGAATGTAGGTCACGATCATGTTGAAACCCAACGTGCCGATCCGATTTCGGATCTTGCGCGTCAGCGAGATGTCCTGCATCTTGTAGTCCGAGACATGGTGAACCTCACCCTGCACCTCACCGTGGACCTCGGGCTTCTCTACCGCTGTCATGCTGCCAACTCCTCGCTCATGTCGAATTGGACCATGGCTTCGACGATCTGCTCGAAGTTCATGGTCGGCCCCCACCCCAGAATCTCGCGCGCCTTGGACGCGTCGCCGACCATTCTCGCCGAATCGGCCGGTCTCAGCATGTCGGGATCTCCGCGTACGTAGCTCTGCCAGTCCGTGATTCCGACGGTCGACAGCGCGGCGGCGACGAAGTCCGCGACGGAGTGAGCTCGACCCGTCGCCACGACGAAGTCGTCGCCCTTGCCGTATTCCGCCATCTTGACCAGGGCTGCCACGTAATCCGGCGCCCAACCCCAGTCGCGCTGTGCGGACGTGCTGCCGAGTTCGATGACGCTCTGCGTTCCTCGTGCGATCGCTGCCGCTGCTTTGGTGATCTTGCGGGTGACGAACGTCTCCGGCCGACGCGGCGACTCGTGGTTGTACAGAATTGCGTTGGTGGCTTCCAGCCCGCGCGCGCGATAGACCTGGACCATGTTGTGACTGAGTGCTTTCGATGCGCCGTACGGTGAGGTGGGAGCGATCGGTGTTTCCTCGTTCTGCATCGCGATGCCCGAGCCTGCGAAGATCTCCGCGCTGGACGCATTGATCACCATCACACGCTTGCCCGACGCCTCCTGATGCGAGAAGCAGGCATCCAGGAGCGACGCTGCCGAGACACCGTTGACACGGGTGGTGAGCACAGGATCGTTCCACGACCTCCAAACCGAGGAGATGCCCGCCAGGTGGAAGACGTAGTCCGGGTCGACCGCACGTACGAGCGTCGAGGCCGCTCCCGGCTCACCGAGGTCGGTCGCGTGCATCGTGACATCGTCGACGACCTCCGTCGACCCTGGCTTGGCCACACCGTGTACGGCCCAGCCCATCTCGACGAGAGCCTCCGACAGGTAACTACCGTCCTGTCCCGCGACCCCAGTAACCAGAGCCGTCGGTGCCCCTGCCCTGGATCCTCCCTGCAGGCTTCTCTCCTGCCCTTCGGTCACGCGATCTTGATGGCGTGAGGCGACTGCTCCGCCAGGTCGTTCTGCACCATCATCTTCACGAGCTCTTCGAACGTGACCTTGGGCTTCCAGCCGAGCTGTGCGTGCGCCTTGGTGGAATCGCCGACGAGGAGGTCGACCTCGGCGGGGCGGAAGAACCGCGGATCGATGCGGACGTACTGTGACCAGTCCTTGATGTCCACGGCCGCGAACGCGTGATCGAGCAGTTCGCGGATCGAGTGGGTCTCGCCGGTGGAGATGACGTAGTCGTCGGCTTCGTCCTGCTGGAGCATCGCGTACATCGCTTCGACGTAGTCGCCGGCGAATCCCCAGTCTCGCTTGGCGTCGAGGTTGCCGAGTGCGATCTCGCTCTGCAAGCCCAGGGCGATCCTGGCGACGGACTGGGTGACCTTGCGGGTGACGAATTCGATGCCGCGACGCGGGGATTCGTGGTTGAACAGGATGCCGGAGCTCGCGTGCATACCGTAGGACTCACGGTAGTTGATGGTCATGTAGTGGCCGTAGACCTTGGCGACACCGTACGGCGACCGGGGCCACAGCAGGGTCTCCTCGCGCTGCGGAACCTCCTGGACCTTGCCGAACATCTCCGAGCTCGAGGCCTGGTAGAAGCGGACCTGCTTGCCTGCGACATCCTGGTAGAGGCGGGTGGATTCGAGCATGTTCAGCACTCCGCCGCCGGTGACATCGGTGGTCAGGCGTGCGTTCTCCCACGAGTACGCGACGAAGGAGACTGCGCCGAGGTTGTAGACCTCGTCCGGGTCGGCGACTGCGAAGGCACGCATCAGGCTGGAGAGGTCGAGCAGGTCACCGGTGAGGACCTCTACCTGAGGGAGGACTCGGTCCAGCATTGCTGCCTTCGGATTGTTCTGTCCGCGAAGCAATCCGAAAACTTTGTATCCCTTGCTCAGTAGCAGTTCGGCAAGGTAGAGGCCGTCTTGTCCGGTGATTCCTGTGATCAATGCCCGCTTCGTCATCGCGACAAAGTCCTCTCGATTGTGTGTTCGTGTATGTCGGTGACTGCCGAAATCAGTTCTGCCGCGAAGCGTTCCTCGCTGAACTGCTCCACGTGAGCCTGGATCTTGGGTGGCACCCAGGTCGTTGCTTCGAGTGCGTCTACTGCGGCTCGAATCGATTCGGGATCGGGCTGGTCGAAATAGACTCCGGTGACACCTTCCTCGACGGTGTCGAGGAATCCGCCCCAGCGAAGAACGACGGACGGTTTGCCGTGGTAGCCGGCTTCGATGGGGGTGAGTCCGTAATCTTCATAGCTCGCGGCGACGACGGCGTTACAGCGGCGGTACAACCAGGTCATCTGGCCGGCGGACAGGTCGCTGAGCATGAGGACGTTGTCGGACTTGATCTTTCGCAGTCGATCGGCCTCCGGTCCTCGGCCGACGACGACGAGCTTACGAGATCCGTCGGCGAATGCACCGATCACCTTGTCCACGTTCTTGTACGGAAGCAGACGCGAGATGCACAGGTAGAAAGAATCCTCGCCGAGCCAGGCTTGCGCGTCGGCGATCGGTTCCTCGGGTGCACTGTCGACGGTGAACGGCGCAGGGAGGACCGTGGAGGAGAACCCGTATGCATCGGTGATCCGCTTCTGCACGACGGTGGAGATGGCGAGATATCGGTCTGCCGACTTCGCTGCCCGTCTGTCCCAGCGTCGCAGCGGAGATGTGAGAACTTTCAACATGATTCGCTTCGCGAGGCTGCTCGACTCGCCCAGGTACATCTCGGCTTCGTAGAGCCAACGTGCAGGTGAATAGCAGTAGACGAGTTTGCGACCGGGCGTCCTGAAGCCATGTGCCCACCCGCTGGTGCTGGTGAGCACGACGTCGGCGTCGATGGTGATGGACTCCGACGCGAACGGTAGGAGCGGAAGGGCAGCGCGGTGGTTCTTGCGCAGGAATCCGATGTTGTTGAGCCGCGACGGTCGCACATCCAGGTCGGCGAACTCAGGGAACGTCGTCGACGGCTCGAACAGTGTGGTGTAGATGGGGCTGTCCGGAAAAGCGCGAGCCATGGCCAGTACTACTTTCTCGGCGCCGCCTCGCTGTGTCAGGTAGTCATGGGCGATCGCGACGCGAATCGTGGGCTCTGCCTCGGTCATTCGCGTTCCTTCCCGGTATCCGCGAAATGGGCGGAGCAATGCCGTGGAGCGATTGTTGCTAATTGCATCTTCAACCCGTCGTGTCGAGCCGTGCACAAAACAGTGGTCGAGCCCCCAGAAGAACGTGAATCAGTCAGCGGTGCTTGAACTTTGCAGTGCTGGTTAATCCAGAAACGCCACACCAACATTGGTGCGGCGATCCTTCGTGCATCCCCCGACTGGGATGGAACAGTAGTCGACGGAAGAAATTCCGTGTCATTCGTTCGCTCTATAAGTATCCGTTAAGTGCCGTAATTGGTAGCGCTAAGTGAGGTGGTTCACAGTGCGAATTCGGGACAACGCATGTATGGATACTCGTCATTCGTCCAGATTTAACATCGGCGAAATATTTGCTCCGAGCGGGCCGGTTCACGGTGCTTTACACGGGCGATGTGAATGGAAACCGACCGGCATCGATGGAATTTCATGTCCGAAGACGAATGGGTGGGCAGCCCGATGAAAAGCGTATCGAGTATCAGTCCTTCGGTCGAGTATTAAGATGGAGAAACATTCACTGAGAATGTTTTCTTGAAGCGATGGAAATCAGCGGGTGACTGTTGTTCCCGAGCCGGGAATCCAGGTGATGTTGCCGTACTGGAAGTTCACGCGAACGCCCCCGCCGGGGAGTGGTGTTTCGTCGGAGGTGGCAGGGCCGAGCGTGGGATCCCAGGCGGCGACGATGCCGCCGCCGATGAGCCTTGTTCCACCGAGCTGCGTCGAGAAGACGCGGAGCCCGAAGGGGCTGTCGAAGTCCTGGTAGGTGCCGTTGAAGCCGGTGGTGGGGAGAAATCCGCTGTAGCGCACGGCGTCGGCGACGGCTCTCGGGGAGGTGACGAATCCGCCGGGCATCTCGAAGACGACGGCGTTCTGACGTATCTGTGCCCAGGTGTCGCGGACGAGGAACACCGGTGAGAGGGCGGCGCCCGACGAGGCGGGGACGCTCTGGAAGCGGGTGTGTTCGGCCGACGTCGGGAAGCCGCTCATGATCTGCGACATCACGGCCCACAGAGCCGGCTTGCCGCTCCAATCGGTACGCAGGAGGCCGAACGTCATTTCCGGGTCACTGCTGCCCGTCTGCTGGTCGCGGAGCTGGTACAGGTGAATCGGCCCTGCGTAGGGCAGCTCTCGCCACTTCGTGATGAAGTTCGTGATCATGTCGCTCTGGGCGGTCTCCGACGCGTACGCCGTCGGGACGCCGTACTCGGTGGCCCAGATCTTCTTGTTGCCGTCGCCGTTCGCGACCATGGCCGCGTGGATGTCCATGGCCTGACGGGCAGGTGAGTGGTCGACGTACACGCCGTCGCCGAACTTCAACGAGTACTGGTACGGGTGGTAGGAGAAGGCGTCGAAGTAGCCGGCCGCGCCCGCCGTGTACATCTGGTTCACGAATCCGACGGGGTTGACCATCCCCGGCCCGTCCTCGACCGCTCCCAGCACACCGCCGATGACTGTCGCCGACGCGTCGGCCGCCTTGATCGCCGGGTAGGCGGCTTTGAGGAGTTGGGTGTAGCCGGCGGCGTCGGGTGACGGTCCGTAGAACATGGCCCCGTTGGGCTCGTTCCAGATCTCGTAGGCACTGATCTTTCCGGCGTATCGCGCGGCGACCTTACCGGCGAACTGCCCGAACGTCGCAGGTGACGCCGGTCGGGTGTTGAGCGGCTGACCAGCGGGTGAGGTTGCCCACGGCGGTGTGTAGGCGATGATTCCGAGGATCGAGATACCGCGTGCGTGGACGGCGTTCACGACGCGATCGACGGAGGACCAGTCCAGCTGATTTCGGGTGTACTCGACGTTGAACCAGGGGATGGACAGTCGAATCGAGCTGATTCCGGCTGCGGAGAGCATGGACAAGGTGGTGTTCAGTTCGGCATCGGACGACCAGAGAAGCGCGCCGCTGTCGGAGACCCCGAGTGGAGGCTGCGTTGTCTGCGCGTGCGCGAGACCAGGCCCGACGGATCCATCGGACGACGCGATCAGCGACGGTCCACTCCACGTCAGAGCGGCAGTGACCAGAACGACGGTCGCGGCAGAAATCAGCGAGCCGATTCGAGTCCTTTTCATGATGGTGAATCTCTCCGCAAGGGGCTCGTCGGAGGGGAGTCGCGAGCCGATTGTGGGAAATCATTACACCCGACAGGGAGTTTTGTACAAACGAAAACAATCATGCTTGACGGGACGAAACTGCTGGTCAAGCTGTCTTTGCTGTATCCAGTCTCGGAGATGAGAATGCGGGTGATTCCCCGTCGTCGGGCAGGTTATCCGTTGCCTTTTCGCGCGCCAGGACGAGAAAAACGATCAGTACGGAAAATGCCATCGTCGTGGCCGGAATGGTGACGACGGGGAAATCCAACTGCAGCGCGACGACGGAGAATCCGATGAATCCGCCGCCGATGAATCCATGTTCCCAGTTGCGCGATCGCAGGCAGCGGTAACCCAGGTACGCCCCGACGACGATGATGGCCAGGAATGCGAGTCCGGTGAAGATTCCGCCGCGGTAGACCGACAGCAGGGGAGCATTCGCGACGTAGTTGACGTCGAACGCGGTGCCGGGATCCTTGAATTCCTCGCGCCCCCAGCCGAGCCCGAAGAGCCAGTGTCCTGCCATGTGACCTGGGAAATCGACGAGCGCGTCACCGCGAGCCGAGGACCCGGCGTCGCCGCTGCCGAAGGACGAGAACACGCGGTTCCGGACGGTGGGAACGGCAAGGGCGCCGACGGACGCCAGGGCGAAACCGCCGATGATAACCACGCGTTCCCGGGTGCGCAGGTTCTGGAACAACAGCATCAGAAGCACGCCGAAGACCACGGAGAAGAGCGCCGCACGGGACAGCGTCAGCACGATCGACCCGAAGAGCAGCAGTGACAGGGCGATCCGTAGACGCCCGCGGATGAGCAGAACGCACAGCATGAGGGCCACGAACAGGCCGATACCCGCGGCGTTCGGGTCGATGTAGGTACCGGCGAGTCGGATCGTGGCGGCGCCGTCGGTGTAGACGAAGCGGGTGCTTTCCTCCTCGGTGCCGTATCCGAACGGCGACAGATACCGAATCAATCTGCCCGACGGGTCGGCGACGAGGATGACGAGTGCGAACGCGGCCGCTGCCGACGCGGAATAGACGTAGATCCGCCCGAACAGTTCCAATTCTTCGCGAGGGAGTCGGAGAAGTGACACCGCAACTAGTGTCGAAACGAGCCATTTACCGAATTCTGCATAATCCACTGTCGTGCCGGCCGTAGCGAAGACGGAAATCGCCGAAGTGACGATCAAGGCGATGACGGCCATTTCACCGACTGTGACGCGAGTCACGGCTGTGCGGTGAATCACCGACGCGAGGATGACTGCTGCACCCAAGGTGAACACCAGGGGAGCGTGCACCCCCGGAACGTAACCGAATGGCAATGCGCCCAACGAAAATGCAAGAGCACGAGTCAAATAGAGTGGGTGGCGCAGGCCGATGTAGGCTCCAACGGTCAGTCCGACGAGTGCGAACGCGCCCAGTTTTCCGGGTGTTCCGCCGAGAATCATCAACAATGTAACGATTATCGGGACGACGACGATGACCGCCGCGTCGACTCGTTTCGAGATGCTCATGGGCACTGATGTTGTCACGCTTTCACACCTCTGCAACTGCTAAGTGATGCCGAATCGATGACGGCACTTTATTCTCATCGGCGAACCAGGATTTTTCGATTGGAGCATTCGTGGAGATTCGAGAGTACGGACGGATTCTCCGTGCGGGTTGGTGGATCGTCGCGGTGGTGACGGTGCTCGGCATCGTCGGGGGGTGGGCCTACTCGTTCTTCTCGACGCCTCAGTATCAGGCATGCGCTCGGTTGTTCGTGACCACCGAAGGTGGCAGTTCCGTGGGTGAGGCCTATCAGAACAACCTGTTCTCGCAGGAACGCGTCACGTCCTACGCGGGGCTGGCCACCAGTACTCAGGTGGCACAGCGGGCTGTCGATCAGCTTCAATTGCCGTTGTCCGCGAACGACTTGCGTGCCAAGATCACCGCAACACCGATCGAGAGCACGGTTCTGCTCGACCTGTGCGGCACCGATTCCGATCCCGACGTCGCACGAGCGCTGACCAATGCGGTCGCCGGACAGCTGACGCAGTTGGTTCAGGAACTCGAGACGTCGCAGCGGGGCGGTAGCCCGGCTGCCGGAGCAACCATCGTGGATCAGGCCGACGTGCCGACGTCTCCGCTCGGCGCGGGCCTGGTGACTCTTCTCGGGCTGGGCGCGGTGGCAGGTCTTGCTCTCGGTGTCGTGATCGCTCTCGCTCGCGGGCTCGTCGACCGTTCGATTCGTGACCGCCCCAAGGCAGAGGAGATCTCCGGCAACGCAGTCCTGGGCGGGCTCCCGATCGACGCCGAGCGGCCGAAGACTCCGGTGGCGTCGTTTTCCAAGATGGGTGAGCCGCTCCGCACCTTGCGGACCAACATTCGCTTCCTCGGCGGCGGATCACCGCCGCGAGTGCTCACCGTCACCAGCGCCGAGCCGGGTGAAGGCCGCACCTCCACGGCCATCGACCTGGCAGCCGTCCTCGCCGAGGCCGGTCACAAGGTTCTGCTCGTCGACGGTGACATCAGAACGGCCGCCTTGGCCGAGCGTTTGGACATCACGCAGGAGCACGGACTCAGCACGGTTCTGTCCGGTGAACACCGACTGGGCGACGCGGTTCAGCCCGACGTCATCGACGGGGTCGACGTTCTGCCCGCCGGTCCCGTGCCGCCGAACCCGAGTGAGCTCCTCGGTTCCGATCGCGCTCAGATCCTGCTGGAAGCAGTGCGCGGCGACTACCGCTACGTCGTCGTCGACACACCGCCACTCCTGTCGGTCTCCGACGGAGCAATCCTCACCGCTCTCGCCGACGGCAGTCTCGTGCTCGCCCGTGTCGGCAGCACCACGCGGGATCAACTGCGCAAGGCGATCAAGACTCTGGGCGGAGTCGGCGGGAAGGTTCTGGGTGTCGTCACGACGTTCGAACCCCATCGTCGCCGACGGACCAAGCCGGGTTCTGCTGGGCCGGTGGCGAAGCCGAAGATCGAGGTCGAGGGGCGAGAGTCCTCGGCGGCCACAGTCGGTAGAGGCTAAGGATGGGAGTGGAGCCTGCGGAACGACCCGGTGGGGCAGGAGTGGAGCCTGCGGAACGACCCGGTGGGGCAGGATGGGAGCCTGCGGGGCGACCTGGTTCGGGGCTTCGGACGTGGTCGGTGCGGGTGGGTGCAGTGTGCGCGGCTGCAGTGATGCTCGTCGGCTGCGCCCAGGATCAGGAACTGGTGCTCGCTCCTGACGCGCCGACGACGCCTGTGACGGCGTCGGCGATACCTCCGGAGCCGAGCCCGGCTCCGATACTCGGTGGGACGGCGCCCGGCTCGTTGATATCGGCCGAGCCGATCGAGGACATCGCGGTGGACATCACCGAACTGGGAGCTGCCGCAACACGTGTGGTGTATCGGTCGACGTCGGGTGTCACGGGTGAGCCGACGGATGTGTCGGGCACTGTCGTGATTCCGGGCGGTGTCGCCCCGGAGGGTGGATGGCCGGTCGTGTCCTTCGGTCACGGTACGACGGGGGTTCTGAACAACTGCGGTCCGTCGGAGTACGTCAACCTGCTCGGGAGTGCTCCTATCGTCGCGGCTCTGGTGTTGAACGGTTACGCCGTGACGATGACGGACTATCAGGGTCTCGGCCTGGACGGCAACTACCACCCGTATCTGGATTCGAAGACGTTCGGCTACAACATGATCGATGCCGTGCGTGCAGCCCGTAACTTCCTTCCCACGCTCAGTACCCGGTGGGCTGCGTACGGCGTCTCGCTCGGTGGGATGGCCGCGTGGGCAGCCAGCGATCGCAACGCCGAGTACGGCGGTGGCCTCGAATTGGTGGGGACGGCGGCCATCGTGCCGGTGTCGGACATGGCCGGGCTGGCCGACGCGGCGGCGTCGGGAACCCTGACGCGCGCCCAGTATCCGTTGCTGATGTACGCGCTGCACGGACTGGCGATCACGCACCCGGAGATGAACCTGGACGACTACCGTTCCGGTCTGGCGCGGGAACGCTGGGACGATTTCATGCAGTGCGTTCCGCCTGGGTCGGATCAGGTTCCCGAGCTCGTGGCTCGGCTGCAGGCGTCGGATCTGCGTCCGGTCGATCAGCAGGCCACCGATCGGCTGCGAGGGTGGTTGGCGGACATGGCTCTTCCGGCGCAGAAGTCCACGTCACCGCTTCTCGTCATGTACGGGTCGGAGGACGACCTGATTCTCGAGTCGTGGACGGAGAAGGCACTCTCCCGAGCATGCGACGCGGGAGATGTGGTGGAGTACGAGCTGCACAGCGGCGAGGGGCACGGCGACCTCGACAGCAGCCGATCGGTGCCGTGGGTGAAGTCTCGGTTCGCCGGACAGCGCGCGGTGAACACGTGTGAGCAGGTCGAATGATCGCTCCTGTCGGTGTTCCCACGCTGCGCGACTACGGCAGGATGCTGGTCCGCGGGTGGGCCTTGATTCTCGCGGCCACCGTACTCTCGGTCGCTGCCGCGTGGATCGCCGATTCCGTTGTCGCAGAGAAGTACACGGCGACCTCGCGCGTGTTCCTGACTGCGCCCGGTCCGTCGTCACCTCGTGCGGCGATGGAGGGAAACCGCAGTTCGCTCGTACGGGTGGAGAGCTATGTAGGTCTGGCCACGTCCGAGCAAGTCCTGAGGCGCACCATCGTCGACGTGGGTCTGCCGGTCTCTCCCGACGACTTGAAAGCCGATCTGCTCGTCGTGTCGACCCCCGGGTCCGCATTGATCGACATCAGTGCAACGCAGGACGATCCGACGCGTGCGCGTGACGTGGCCAATTCCGTTGCGCTGAACTTGATCCAGCTCGCCGAGGAGATCGACCTCGGTGCGAACGGGCCCGTGTCCGAGGTGACGCTCATCGACGCCGCGGGCGTGCCGTCGCCGCCGTCGACGTTGATGTCTGCTCTGGTGCTCGGTGGGGCGATGGGCGCTACTGTTGCCGCAGTGCTGGTCGTCGGGGCGGGGGTGCGACGCGATTCGATCGTCTCGCGGCGACAGGTCACCGACCTTCTCGCGGGCGAGGGTGTGGCCGACAAGGTGCATTACACAGGGGGAGCGGTTCGATGAGGAAGACAGTGGGGACTGTTGCATTCGTGTCGATTCTCCTGGCCTCCGGGTGCGGGGGTCAGGACACGTCGCCGGAACCGAATTCGGTGGCTTTCGGGGGAACGATCGAGGCGGACTTCACCGACGCAGGTCCTGGCAGTCTGAAGAGTGCAGAGGAACTGCTCACCATCGACAGGCGAGTCAGCGCGATCTCCTCTCTGGCCGCCAGGGTCGTCTACACCTCGACGTCCGGTGTCGACGGATCCCCGACGGAGGTGTCCGGGACCGTCTTCGCGCCGCAGGGCCCCGCGCCGGAGGGCGGATGGCCGATCATCGCCTACGGCCACGGAACCACGGGAGTGTTGCCGGACTGCGGGCCGTCGACCGATCCCGAACTGCTGGGCAGTTCTCCCATCGTCACGGCGCTGGTGAGGTCCGGGTACGTGGTTGCGGTATCGGACTACCAGGGTCTGGGGATCGAAGGGAACTACCACCCGTACCTCGATGCGCGGACGGCAGGCAACAACCTGATCGACTCGGTGCGCGCTGCACAGAAGTTGGTTCCGGACACGTCGGATCGATGGGCGTCGTTCGGGGGTTCGCAGGGTGGCCAGGCGGCCTGGGCCGCCAACGAACTCGCAGACACGTACGGTTCGGGGCTCGACATGGTCGGATCGGTGAGTCTCGTTCCTGCCGCCGACATCTCGGGTCTCGCCCGAGCAGCTGCGACGGGCACGCTGACCGCCGATCAGAAGCCGCTGCTGCAGTGGGTGCTCGTCGGTCTCGCGCAGTCCCACCCGGAGATCGACCTGGCCGACTACCGGCGCGGCATCGTCGAGGAACGATGGGACGAACTGTCCGCCTGTGGCGGACCCCTGGCGGCCGACCGCACGGAGCTGGCCGCGCAGATCGACGACGAGGATCTGAAGCCGTCGACTCCGGAAGCCGAACGCGCACTGGAAGGCTACCTGCGCGAGATGAGTCTTCCGCAGACACGCGCTGCCGCACCGATGCTGGTGCTCTACGGTGGCAAGGACACACTCGTATCGCAGGCGTGGACGGACGGCGCTGTCGCAGCCGGCTGCGCGAGCGGTGACTCCATCCAGTCGGTACTCCAGCCGGAGGCCGGCCACGCAGACATCGACGGTGCTGCTGCGTTTCCTTGGCTGAACGACAGATTCGCGGGCGAACCCGCCGTCAGCTACTGCCCTCCGCCCGCCGCACCCTGATGTGAAGGCTCACCATGACAGCAACCCCGGACAGCACCGCTGCCGCAGCGACGGCGCCGAGTTCGACGGCCGGATCGAAGAGACCGGCGAGGATCCTCGGTCTGGACGGCCCGCGGGGCTTCGCGTGCCTGTGCGTCCTTGCCGTGCACGTGGGAGGGCACAACAGCCCCGTGACGGTGGCCGACTACAAGCTGGGACTGCTCGGCCAAGGGCTGATCTTCTTCTTCGCCCTGTCCGGCTTCCTCATCTTCCTGCCGATGGTCAGGCGCCTGTTCGCCGGTAAACCCATGCCGGACAACAAGAGCTACGCGGTCCACCGGATTCTGCGAGTGTTCCCCGCGTACATCGTGATCTTCCTGTTCGCGAACTTCGTGATGCGGGCGGTGTTCACCGAGAACGCGGCGGTGGCCGAGGAACACTTCACCGACGCCGGGCTCGGCATGATCACCGATCCGGTGACGTTGCTCGGCAACCTCACGTTGGTTCACTCCTATGTGCCGTCGATGCTGCAGACCGGTATCAATCCATCGTGGTCGCTGACGCTGGAGCTGATGTTCTACATCGCATTGCCACTGCTGGCGGGCATCGCGTTCTATCTCGCACGCCGGACGAGCATCAGTGCCTCGGTACTCGTGCTGATCCCCGTCGTGGTCATGTTCGCGATCGGTGTCGCAGGAAAGCTCTACACCGCGAGCCGGGTGGAGCCGTCGGGAATCACCGATCCGCTGCTGTTGGACTGGGGACCGAACGAGGTTGCCGTTCTGAGCCGAAGCTTCTTCTCCCTGGCGGACAACTTCACGTTCGGCATGGCGGCTGCTGTCATTTTCGTCGCCGTCGACACCGGAGTGTTGACAGGCTGGATCGCGAAGAACATGCGGTGGTGGACGGGCCTGGCGATGCTGCCCGTTGCGGCCATCTCGCTGAAGCTCGTCGACGACAACTCTCGGTGGCAGACCACGTTCGTTTCCCTCGGATCCGCATTGCTGATCCTGTTCATCATCGCTCCCCTTGCGCGAGGCGAGAGGTCGAAGCTCGCCGAGCGCGCGGACTGGAAGCCGCTCGAATATGTCGGCACCATCTCGTTGAGTGTCTATCTGTGGCACTTTCCGGTCCTGATCATGGTGGGACGCTTCGGCTGGATGGCCGGGGACAGTCCGGTGGGGATGCTGTGGAACTTCGTCGTCGTGACGGCGGTGAGCGTCCTGTTCGGCACCATCACCTACCGGCTCGTCGAGAAGCCTGCGTTGATGTTGGCGCGTAAGTACAAGTCCGGTAAGTAGTGCCCAGATCGTGGGCGGCGCTGTCCGTTGCGGCGCTACTGCTCACCGCCTGCGGTGCACCGGACGTGGCAGCGCCGCGGCCGGTGGACATCTCGCTCGTCGGCGGTTTCGTGCAGGGCCCGGATCCTGCGTCGCTCGATCCACTTCCGCTGCGTCCCATCGGTTTCACCGGCGGCGCGCCACTGCTGTGGGCGACCGACGACGACCTCGCGCGTAGCCTCGACGCCGTCGCTGCCTCCGGTTCGACGCGCCTACGGCTCGATGTGGCGTGGCCACTACTGGAACCCGAACGGGGACTCGAAGTCTGGGCACCGACGGATCGGGTGGTGAACGCTGCGCTCGACCGGGGTATCGACGTGCTGGCCATTCTCGATTATTCACCGGACTGGGCCGCAGCGGACCCGGCCCTCGGGTTGACGAGCAAGCCGGCGTCGGCGGAGGAATACGGTCGATACGCCGGCAGTGTCGCCGCCCACTTCGCCGGTCGGGTCTCGGCGTACGAGATCTGGAACGAGCCGAACGGATCGGTGTTCTTCGGTCCGTGGGCCGATCCGGAGCTGTACGCGGAGATGCTTCGTGAGGCGTTCGGCGCAATTCGTGCCGCCGATCCCGATGCGTTGGTGATCGGGGGTGCGATCGGTGCCGTGGGCGACAACCACAACACCATGAACGGGCTCACGTTTCTGAAGCGCATGTACGACGCAGGGGCTCATGGGTATTTCGACGCGTTGTCGGTGCATCCGTACTCGTACCCGGGGACGCTAGTCGGGACCGAGCAGTTTCCGGATGGTGCCCTGCACATGATCGCGGACATGCGGCGGGAGATGATTGCGCGGGGCGACGACGACAAGGACCTGTGGGCAACGGAATTCGGATCGCCGACCGACGAGGGGGCCGGAATCGACGAGGCCCGCCAAGGAGAGTTGCTGACGACGTTCGTGCACGAGTGGAGTCAGCTGCCGTTCGCCGGTCCGATGTACGTGCACGAGATTCGTGATCGGCTGGCGGGTTCGTCGAATCCGGAGGACAATTTCGGGGTGCTGCACCGAGATTTCACTGCGAAGCCCGCATACGAGGCAGTGGTGGCAACCATGAAGGCGGGGTTCAGTTGGGACCCGGAACATCTTGTCATGCATGCGGTGTCGAAGGAGTTCGGCTTCCTCGGTGAAGCGCTGACGCCGGTGTATCCGGCACACGACGGCATCGGACGAAAGTACCTCGCGCAGGAGTTCGCCGGTGGCGTTCTCTTCGGCACCGATCAGGGCTACGTGGCATCGCCCTCGAACGTGTCCGGCGCGGTACTCGCATCCGGGTATCTCCCTGCGGGCCCGTACGTGCAAGGGATGCAGCAACTGGACGTCGACGGTGGGGCACGAGTGTTCCACAGCGACCGAACCGGCACGTTCGTCGTACGCGGAGCGATTCTGGATGCATGGACTCCCGAGTTCGGATTCCCGGTGAGCGACGAATACCAGGACGGCGGATTGCTCGTGTCGGACTTCGAATTCGGCAGTATCCGTTGGTCTCCCGAATCCGGTGCGACGGTGGAGTCGCGATGAGGCTTGCGCGTTTTCACGCGGCGTGGACAGCGTGGGTACTCGGGACCGTCCTGCTGACGGGTTGTTCGTCGGCGGTACCGCTGGTGACGAACATGCCTGCGATCTTCGCGGAGTCGCAGAAGCTTCGGCCCGCAGAGCCGATCGATGTTGCCGATCCCGGTACCGGTGCCGGGTCGGTGATCAGTGCGGAGACCATGCCCAATCTGCCGTCGGCGGTGCAGCGTGGTTCCGAGGCAGCCCGCGTGGTGTACCGGTCCACCCAATCCGGTGACGGCGGCGCCACCGAGGTCTCGGCGAGCGTATTCGTGCCCGACGGGGATGCACCCGAGGGCGGTTGGCCCGTCATCTCGTTCGGTCACGGCACCACGGGAATCGAGAACGCGTGCGGGCCGTCGCTCTCACGGGATCTGCTCGGAAGTGCGGCATTGGCAGCTGGATTCACCTCGGCGGGGTTCGCCGTGGCCATCACCGACTACCAGGGCCTCGGCCATGAGGGTGTCCACCACTATCTGGACAACCCGACTGCCGGTTACAACATGATCGATGCCGTTCGGGCACTGAGGCATACGTTCCCCGACGTGTCCGCGCGGTGGGTTGCTTTCGGTGGATCCCAGGGCGGCGGTGCAGCGTGGGCAGCGAACGAACAATCCGGATACGCACCGGAACTCGAACTGCTGGGATCGGTCAGCCTGGCACCGGCAGCGAACATGGTGGGCCTGGTGGACAAGGCTATACAGGGCACTCTGACTGCCGACCAAGCCCCGTTGATGCAGTGGGTGATCGAATCTCTGGCCAGGAGGTTCACCGGCTTCGATCGTGATCAGTACCGTAGCGGATCGGCGGCCGAGGACTGGGCCGCGCTGAGCGGCTGCACCCCGGCGCAGGCGTCGGCACGTGCGGACGCGGCGGAACGGATCGGTGCTCGTGACTTCGCGCCGAGGACGCCCGACGCGGAATTCCTGTTGCGCTACTACCTCGAGCAGATGGCGGTACCGCAGCAGAAGGCGTCGGCGCCCATGCTGGTGGTGTACGGAGACGCGGACACCTACATCGACGCCGAATGGACGGATGCGGCGATCGCCGAGGCATGTTCCATGGGGGATGTGATCACCATCGACCGTCAACCAGGCAAAGGGCACGGGGACGTCGACGGCGGTGCAGTGAACGACTGGATAGGTGAACGGTTCGCCGGCACTCCCGCCGTCGACGATTGCAACTGAAGGTGGGGCCATGGGACGTCTGAAGAACCTCGAAGTGCGTGCCAAGGACGTGATCAAGCGGCGCCTGGGAACGGGTCTGCCCGTCAAGGTGTTCGACGAGCCGTACCTGCTCGTCGCGGTCCTGGGGCAGTCCAACGCGCACGGCGCCGGGATGGGATTGGACATGAGCGGACTCGACGCGCCGCATCCGAGAGTCCACCAGTGGGCTGCGTCGGGGAAGTCGAAGAACACCATCGTCGCAGGATGTGACCCCCTGTTCCACGAAGTACCCTCCAAAGCAGTCGGATTCGCACCTGTCTTCGCCAGGGAGCTCGCGGACTCGACGGGCCGGCCCGTGCTGTTGGTCCCGTACGCACGGGGCGACTCGGCATTCGCGCGCGTCAACGGAGTGACCTGGGACCCCGCCGACCGCGCCGCCCGACTCAACCTGTTCTGGAACGGGATGGAGCGCATCCGATCCGCCCTCGCCCTGCACCCCGGCAACGAACTGGCCGCAGTGCTGTGGCACCAAGGCGAATCCGACGTACCGCTGACACCAGGGCCCGTGTACGCACAGAAACTGGACAGCGTGATCGACACCATCCGCGAAGAATTCGGCGACATACCCTTCGTCATCGGCCAGATGGTTCCCGACGAAATAGCGTCGGGACACCAGGACTATCCCGTCATCGACGCCGTGCACCGAGACACCCCCGATCGTCGGCCCCGCGTCGTCTTCGTCCCCGGCCCGGAGGGCCGCTACAACAGCGAAATCGAGAAAATCCACTACAACGCCGCGGGGCAGCGTGACCTGGGCTCACGCATGTGGACGGCATTCAGCTCCATCTGAAACCGGCGTCGCTCGGCCGGATCTTCAAAGCCATCTCATCGAAGCTGTGGTCGGGCGTGGTGTAGCAGTTGCGTCGATCTCAGCCGGGAAACCGCCTGTAATCGACGCAATTGTTACATCACTCCCGCGTTGTCCATCGGCGCCGAGTTCCTAGACCGTTGCGCGGTTCAGAATCAGATTCTTGTATCGATTCCATTCGATGCCCGAGACACCGGCGGAGTAGACGTTGGTGTTCGTGGTGATGGCGAGGTCGATGACGAACTGCTCGTCGAGCAGAAGATCCGAGAACTCCGTGTACGACGCTGCGGCCGTGTCGCTTTCCGGGTCGGCTTGCGTCCAGAGGCGGTCGACGATGGCGGTGTATTCGGGTGAGGTGTAGCCCGACAGGTTCTTTGCAGGCTTGAACGGTGCAGCGCCGGTGGCGAGGGTCGACGGGTTGAGTTGGGCGAAGCCATGTGGGTTGATCCACAGTTGGTGTTGGCCGCTGTTCAGGAACGGTGACAGTGTCGCTTGTTCGCGTGGGTCGAGGGTGACGGTGAATCCGATGTCGGCGAGATTGTTCTCGATGATCGCGGCGATGTTCCGTGCCGGTGCGAGACCGGTTCCGTAGGAGAGCAATACGGGTTGTGACGGTGGGCCTCCTGCGTCGGCGAGCAGATGGCGTGCCTTGTCGAGGTCGCGGGAGTAGAAGTCGCGGGCGGCCTCGTCGTAGGCAGGCGAGGACTCCGGCCAGGGGGCGCTGGAGGCGATGCCGACGCCGCCGAGTACCTCGTCGAGGATTCGTTCGCGGTCGACTGCGTAGGAGATTGCTTGTCGGATTCGTTTGTCGGCCAGTGCTGCGTCCGCGACGTTCGCCCCGACGTAGTACGCCACGTCGAACACGTCTTCGTTTTCGACGTGGTATCCGTCGCCCGAGAAGGGCCTGGCGTCCTGGGCGGAGACACCGATGACGGCGTTGGTCTGCCCGGAGCGCACCGAGGACAGGAGTGCGGAGTTGTCGGGTACCACTCGGATGGTGACCTTGTCCAGCAATGCGGGGGTGTCCCAGTAGCTCCCGTTGCGACTCCAATCCGACTGCCGGCCACGCTGCCAGGAATCGAAGACGAAGGGGCCGGTGCCCACGAACTGTTCGCCCGCGAGCAGTGCTGCTTCGGTCTCGGAGTCGGTGAGGAGGGTGAACTCGAGGAGGTCGTGGAGGTTGACCAGGGGATGCGTCAAGGTCAGTACGGCGACGTGGTCGTCGGAGGTGTCCACCGCCTCGATCGTGCGCGCGGCTGCCTGCAATTGCGAACCGGCAGTGTCCTTCGCGAGGTTCGTGAACGCGTACTCGACGTCCTTGGACGTGAAGGGTCGACCCGAATGGAATGTGACGTCGTCGCGGAGCTGCAGGGTCACGGTGAGGCCGTCGTCGGAAACCTCCCATGAGGTGGCGACGCGCGGAGTCGGTTCGAGCGTATCGGGGTCGAGGCGGACGAGTGTGTCGAAGACGAGTCCGCCGATGGTCATGGAGGTCAGTGACTGGGAGAAGATGGTCGCGGGGTTGAGGTCGCTGAGTGATCCGATCACCAGTGTGCCGCCTGCCTCTCCCGATCCGCTCTTCGCTTCCTCGACCGCCGACGAGCACGCGGCGAGGAGCAATGCCGTTGCTCCCCCCGCTGTGCCGGTGAGGAATCCTCTGCGGGAAATCATGTGAGCCTTTCTGTTCGAAGCCGTGAATGTCCTAGTCCGCGAGAATCTCTGCCTCGGTCTCGATGCGGTCGACTGTCACCGGGGGAACCCGTACCGGTCCTGGGCGGTAGGTGACCGACTTCAGTGCACCGGTGTATCGGAAGACTCCTCGGCGTTCGCGCAGGTCCCAGGACACCGGTCCTCTCGAGTCGACTCCGACGGAGATGCCGGTCCACGGTGCCATCGCGACCAGTTGGACTTGGTTCGGGAGTGCTGCTACGTGCACAGCGTCGACCGATACGGCGAAGTCCCATCGCAATCCCGGTGCCACTGCGGCGTCGAGGGTGACGAGGGAGGCATCCGGCGGCAGTGATGCACTCACCGATCTGTAGCGTCCAAAACTGTTGAAACCGAGCACGATCTGTCCATCCTCCACGTAGAGGATGTACCCGCCCTGCGGATCGCCGTGCGCCACGAGTACCCCGTCGGCGACACTTCCGAGAGCAACGTCGATCGAGAAGTCTCGGTAGGCGATCAGCCTCGACGACCGGTAGCGCTCCAGGGTGGGCGTTCCAGGAAGGAGCGTGACAGGGTGGGACAGCTGCGCTTCTTCGGGCCTGCGCCGTGCGAGGTCGGCGCGCGTGACCAACGGGAATACCGTGTTCTCCCACGCAGCGCGCTCCCAAGCAGTTGCGAGTTCGGCGACCTTGTCCGGGAAGTCCGTGGATACGTCCTGTAGTTCGGTCGGGTCGGTATGCACGTCGAACAGTTGCCACTGCGGGGCGCCGACGTCCTCTCCCGCGAGGGCGAGCAGCTTCCAGCCGTCTCGGTAGAAGCCGCGATGTCCAGTGATCTCGGAATACTGTTCGAGGTGTCGCGACGGACCGTTGGAATGTAGTACTTCGGCGAACGACACACCGTCGAACGTCAGGGCAGGACGACCTTGCCGTTCGGCGGGCACGTTCAGTCCTGCGAGGTCGAGTAGCGTCGGCGCCAGGTCGGTCACGTACGCGTACTGATGGCGGATTTCTCCGCGCGCGGGTAGCCCTGCCGGCCACGACAGCACGAAGGGCACGCGCACACCGCCGGCGAATGTCTGACCCTTGTAGAACCGGAACGGCGTATTGGACGTCTGGCCCCACCCACGCGGATAGTGCACTCCCAACCGTGCTGTCCCGATGAGATCTTCGTCGTGGGGCACGTCACCGACCCAGTCCGGATCCTTCACACCTGCGAACTCCGCGAAGTAACTCCGTGTCCCTTCCGGCCCGCCTTCCGCTGTCCCTCCGTTGTCCGAGGTGAACACCACGATGGTGTTGTCGAGTTCACCGAGGTCCTCGATGACCTGCAGTACACGTCCGATGCTCTGGTCGATGCTGTCGACCATGCCTGCATAGACTTCCATGTAGCGCGCGAAGCGTCGTTGCTGGTCCTCGGTGAGCGAGTCCCATGGTTCGACGTCGTATCCGGGTTCGCTGTTGCGCGGTGCTTGCCGTGTTTCCTCGGGGAAGAGCCCGTCCGCGAGTTGCCGGGCGAATCGACTTTCGCGCAGCCTGTCCCACCCGGCGGCGTACTTGCCCCGATACTTCGCGCGATCTGCTTGCTTGGCCTGCAGTGGGCCGTGCATCGCCACGTGCGCGAAGTACAGAAAGAACGGCTTCGGCGAGTGTGCTCGTAGATCCTTGATGTAGCCGACGGCGCGATCGGTCAGATCGTCCGTGAGGTAATAGTTCTCGGGGTACTCCTCGGTTTCGACCGCGCCGTTGTCGGAGGTCAACTGATTGGGGTGGAAGAACGAGTTCAGCCCTTCGAGCGACCCGTAGTAGCGGTCGAATCCGCGCTGCGTCGGCCACGAATCCTTGGTTCGGCCAGGGCCCATGTTCGCATCGCGCACGAGGTGCCATTTTCCGACGGCATAGGTTGCATACCCGTTGTCACGCAACATCTCCGGTAGTGTCAGAGCGTCGTCCGCGAGCTCGAGACGTAGACCCGGAAAACCGGGGTCGGCGTTGGATACGTAGCCGTAGCCCGCGCGGGGGG
>NZ_JMEX01000008.1:2206876-2514904 GCF_000760735.1 Rhodococcoides fascians A44A
TCGATGACCGAGTAGTGCTCTGCGTCGCCGGCGACGACGCGGCTCTTCTGCCCGTTCGGGTGGACCGGGACATCACCGGCGAGGGTGATGCGCTCGAGCCGTCGGTACTGGTCGTCCCAGTCGGCCACGGCGTAGTGCTGGGTGGCGCGGTTGTCCCAGATCGCAACGTCGCCGAGGGACCACGTCCACCGAACGGTGTTCTCCAGTTTGGTCACCCGGTCCTGGAGAAGGTTGAACAGCACCTGTGATTCCTTGGTCGGCAGGCCGATGAATCCCTTGATGAAGTGGCCGAGAACGAGGGTCTTCTCACCGGTTTCAGGGTGGACGCGCACCACAGGGTGCTCGGTCTCGAAGTACGTGGACTGGAATTCCTTTCGATACTCCGCCGACTTCTCGTTCTGGATCTTCTCTGCGGACGTCGCGGAATAGTCGTAGGCGTTCGAGTGCGTCGCCCACAGATTGTCGACAAGAGCCTTCAGCGAGTCCGGGAGGCTCTCGTAGGCTGCGACCTGCGATGCCCAGGTGGTGTTCCCGCCGTATTCCGGGAGCTGCACGGCGCGAAGAATCGATGCCTTGGGGATGCGGTCGACGAACGTGACGTCCGAGTGCCAGCTGTTGGCCTTGCCGTACTCGGAGTCGATGGCAAGAGTCTTCGTGCCCCGCGATGTCACGGTGGGGTGCGGCGTCGTCGGAGAACCGAGAAGCTCGGCGAACGCGTACTGACTTTCGTCGTCGAGGTGGTCCTGTCCGCTGAAGAAGATGACCTTGTGTTCGAGCAGTGCGCGCCGGATGAAGTCGACGGTCTCCGTGTCCAGGTCACCGCCCAGGCGGACACCCTCGATACGCGCGCCGATCTTGCCGCCGACCTTCACTGCCCGAAGGGATGTCGCGGTAACGGTGTCTACTGACATGGAGCGAGCCTTTCCGTCGGAGGTGCACTGCACGAAAAATAGAGGCGCAGTGCGGGATTGCATCACCGCACCATAGAACCGTCGAGCAATCCACAGTTTGGATCACGAAGATTGCAAGTGCCTCGAAACGTTGTGGTTCCGCAGGTGCCGGTGCTAGCTTCGCTGCACACTTGCGTCTCTCCTTGAAAGCGAATCGTCTTGAGTACAAACATGTCTTTCGACCGGCGCACTCTGCTGCGCGGTGCGGGCCTGAGCGCGCTGGCCATCTTCGGTGCGGCCGCGTGCTCGTCCGCGGTGGGTGAGCAGCAGGACGCAGGCTCGTCCGACGCGACCCCGGTGCGCGGCGGAACGCTGAAAACTGCGGTGACGCAGGACGTGGTGCCGGCGAACTTCCTGACCAACACTGCGGGTGCGACAACGGTCATCGGCCTCGTCTACGAAAGCTTGATCCGGTATCCGCACGACGAGGTATCGCCGACGCCTTTGCTTGCAGAGTCGTGGACACTCGCCGACGACGGCCTGTCGCTCACGCTCGAACTGCGAGACGATGTCACGTTCCATTCCGGGAGGCCGTTCACCTCGACGGATGCCGAGTTCTCGATTCGCACCTACGCGGACCCCACGTGGACGGCGCAGTTGCGCAGTACCGCGGCGGCGATCACGGCCTTCGACACCACCGATCCGCACCGGCTCGTACTGACGTTCGCGCACCCCCTGGGCAACATCTTCGATCTCCTCGACACCGTCCCGATCCTGGACAGCGAATCGATCGACCAGCTGAGGACGGGTGAGAAGTTCGTCGGTACCGGTCCTTTCGTTCTCACCGAACGCACGCCGAACCAGTCGCTCACCTTCGTCCGCAACGACAGTTACCGGGTGCCGGAGCGCCCGTATCTGGATCGCGTGGAAGTGTCGATCATCCCCGACGCCCAGGCGTTGACGAACGCCATCAGGTCGGGTCAGGTGCAGGCGGTCACCAACATCAACTACCGCGACGCGGAGACGCTCGCGAACGGCGGGGCACACACGAGCAACAACCTCGAAGGTGCCGAACTGCAGATCTACGTCGGCACCAACGTGCAGAACCCGGCACTGTCCGACGTCCGGCTGCGTCGGGCGATCGCGTTCGCGCTGGACCGGGACCGGATCATCGCCGAGGTATTCCGGGGTGCCGGATACCCGATCAATGTCCCGTGGCCGAAAACGTCACCCGCGTACGACGAGGACCTCAACGCGACCTTCACCCTCGATACGGACCGCGCGAAAGCGTTGGTCGCCGAGGTCGGAAACATTCCCGCCCTGCCGCTGACCTATCAGGCGGGAAACCCGTACTACGAGGCGACCGCGCAGATCGTGCAGGCGAACCTGGCCGAGATCGGCGTCACGGTCGAACTCGATCCGGTCGAGAGTGCCGCATTCGTGAAACAGCTGATCGGGCAACAGTTCCCCGCGCTGTGGGTGACGTTCCATTCCTGGGCGCAGTACACGCCGTCGACGCTGACGGTCAGCGCGTATCCGTTCAATGCACTGAAGAACGCGTCACGGTACGAGTCGCCCTCGTATCAGGCTGCTGCCGACGCGGCGTGGCAAGTGGCCGACGGCACCGGCGACGAGGCGAAGGAGAAGTACTCGGCGGTCAGCCAGGAGCTGCTCGAAAGCTTGTTCCTGATCGAGATCGGCGTGACGTTCAACCAGGTTGTCACCGCCGACAGCGTGCACGGTCTCGATTGGACGAAGCGATCGGAAGTCCTGCTGACGGATGTCTTTCTGTCATGACGCGCTACCTGCTGCACAAGATTCCGTCGGCACTGCTCGTACTGTTCCTCGCGTCCGTCGTCATCTTCCTGGTGCTCCGCCTGGTACCGGGTGACGCCGCGACGACATTGGCCGGGCCCGACGCGTCCGAGGAATCTATCGCCGCGATCAGAGCGCAACTGGGACTGGACAAATCGATCCCGGTTCAGTACTCGACCTGGCTCTGGGGCGTGGTCACGTTCGACCTCGGGCGCTCGTACGTCATCGGCGGAACCATTGCGGACCTGGTGTTCGACGGCCTGCTCAACACCGTCGTGCTGTCGGTGACGGCGCTGCTGCTGGCGGTCGTGGTGTCGGTCGGGCTTTCGGTTGCGTCCGTGGCGTGGCCGAGACGCTGGCTCACCGCGCTGGTCAACGGTGCCAACACCGTTGCCGTGGCGTTGCCGCCGTTCGTGTCCGGTGTGCTGCTCGTTCTGTTCTTCGCTGTGTTACTGCCGGTACTGCCGGCGGGCGGGGTACCGCCCGACGGGTTCCTCGCTCGTCCCGACATCACCGTGCAGTATCTGCTTCTCCCCGCCGTGTGCCTGGCATTACCGGTGGCGGCCGCTCTGACGCGGTTTCTGACGGAGTCCCTGCGCACCGAACTGAAACAGCCCTACATCACCACAGCTCGGTCCCTGGGAGTGTCGCAGTGGAATCTGGTGTCGCGCTCGGCGCTGCGAAACGCACTGCCCACGATGGTCACCGCGTTGGGTCTGCAGACCGGGCAGTTGCTCGGGGGTGCTGTTCTGGTCGAGGCGATCTTCGCGTGGCCAGGTATCGGTCAGTTGATCGAGCAGGGCATCAGCCGGCGTGATTACCCCGTCGTGCAGGTCTTGCTGCTGTTGTCCGTGACGGTGTTCGTCGCAGTCCAGCTCCTGACCGATGTGGTGCACGCCTACCTCGACCCCCGGATTCGCATCGGAGCACCGTCATGACCGTCCTCGACGAACCAGTAAGGACGCGGACCAGGTGGAGTGGCCTGACGAGTGGTCAGGGGCTGGTGGGAGTGATCATCGTCGGTGTCATTGCGCTGGCCGGTATCTTCGCTCCGCTGTTGGCTCCGTACGATCCGCTGGAACAGATCTCCAGCGCAAACTTGCTGGCGCCCAACGCGGATCATTGGCTGGGAACCGACCAGGTCAACCGCGACGTGCTCTCGCGAGTGCTGTACGGCATCAGAATCGATCTCGAGATCGCATTTCTCGCGGTGCCGATCGGTGCGATCATCGGTGGTCTCGTCGGGTTGGTGTCGACGCTGCATCCGGCGGCCGACACTGCCGCACAACGAATCTTCGACGTCGTGCTGGCCTTCCCCGCCTTGATCCTCGCCATCACGCTCGCCGCCATCATCGGTCCTGGTGCGTTCACCGTCGGCGTGGTGATCGTCCTGGCCGAGCTGCCGATTTTCGGTCGGTTGATCAGAACATCGGTGCTGAAGGTGCGGGAACAACCGTACGTCGAAGCGGCCGAGGTCATCGGAGCGGGCAAGCTGTTCGTCCTGCGCACGCACGTGCTGCCGAACTCGCTGGAGCCCATCGGAGTTCAGGTAGCGCTGTCGCTCTCCCTCGCCGTGTTCGTCGAGAGTGCGATGAGTTTCATCGGTATCGGCGTCCGGCCGCCGGAACCGTCGCTCGGGTCGATCATCTCCGACTCCATCCCGAATCTGGACATCAACGCGGCGTTCGCTGTCGGACCGCTCGTCGTCGTCGCACTGCTCGTCCTCGGCTTTCTCCTCATCGCCCAGGGCATCGGACGGGAGCGTCGGTCATGACCTTATTGAAGATCGAAGATCTCACCATCGCGTTCGGGACGGCTGCACCGGTCGTCGACGGAGTGAGCATCGGCGTCGACGACGGTGAGATAGTCGCACTGGTGGGTGAGTCCGGTTCCGGTAAGTCGCTCACGGCCCGAACGATTCTCGGGTTGCTACCCGACGGTGCCGACGCGACCGGCTCGGTGACTCTCGGAGACACACAGTTGATCGGCGCGAACGAGGCTCTGCTCGGGTCCGTCCGAGGCGTCCGGGCAGCGATGATCTTCCAGGAGCCGCAGACCGCTCTCAACCCGGTCCAGAAGATCGGGTGGCAGATCACGCAAGCTCTGCAGGCACACGGCAGGATATCCAAGTCAGAGGCTCGCTCCCGGGCGATCGAACTGCTGGAACTGGTGGAGATTCCCGACGCCGCATCCCGGGTCGATTGGTATCCGCATCAGCTGTCCGGGGGCCAGAAGCAGCGTGTCGTCATCGCCCTCGCACTGTCCGGTGAACCTGACCTTCTGATCGCCGACGAGCCGACCACAGCGCTGGACGTCACCGTGCAGGCCGAGATACTCGACCTGTTGCAGCGGCTGCGTAAGACTCGTGGCACAGCCATTCTGTTGATCACCCACAACATGGGGGTCGTCGCGGAGATCGCCGATTCGGTCGTGGTGATGCGCGAGGGCCGAGTGCTCGAGAGGCAGCCGGTGGACCGGTTGTTCTCCGATCCGTCGCACCAGTACACCCGCGATCTACTCGACGCGGTTCCACGACTGCACGAGGTCCGTGATCGGCTGCACGAGAAAGGATCCACCGAGGTCCTCCGCCTGAGCGACGTCTCCGTCGTGTATCCGGGTCGCTTCGGTGCGGCGTCCTTCACCGCGATCGAGGGCGTCGACCTGACGCTCTCGGCCGGCGAAGTGGTCGGATTGGTCGGTGAATCCGGTTCGGGAAAAACGACTCTCGGCCGACTCGCGCTGGGGCTGGTGCCTGCGACCACCGGCAGAGTCGAGCTACTCGGGGCGACGGTCGGACACTTGCGTGCGTCGGAACTGCGGGCGCTTCGGCGAGGCGTCGCGCTGGTGCATCAGGATCCTGCGGCCTCGCTGGACCCGCGCCGCAGCGTCGGGCAGAGCATCGGTGAGCCTTTGGTGGTGCACAAAGTGGCCACCGGCGCCGAGGTGCGCTCGAGGACGAAGCAACTGCTCGAATCGGTCCGTTTACCAGCGGACTTCGTGGACCGCAGACCGTCGGAGCTCTCGGGTGGGCAGCGTCAGCGCGTCGCACTGGCTCGGGCTCTCGCGCTGTCGCCGAAGCTGCTGGTAGCGGACGAGCCGACGAGCGCGCTCGATGTGTCGGTGCAAGCTCACGTACTGGAGTTGTTCGCCGAGTTGCGGGAAGAATTCGGCTTCGCCTGCCTCTTCGTCAGCCATGACCTGGCTGTGGTGGACAGCGTCGCCGATCGGGTCGTCGTACTTCGGCGCGGGACAGTGGTGGAGGAGGGGCGCGCCGCTGAGGTGTTCCGGAACCCGCACCACGAGTACACCCGACATCTGATCGAGAGTGCACCCGCTGCACCCGTGCGGGCCGGATGAGGCGGTTCGGCGCGCACGGGTGACAGAGGGTTACTTCACGACATCGGCGAGCCAGATGTCGGAGATGGTTTCTGCGGCCCAGGGGAGGCTGAGGGCGCTGGCGCCGCGGCGGAGGACCCAGGTGGCCTGCGATCCCGAGTTCGGCTGGGCGTCGTTGACGGCGTGATAGCGGCCGTCGACGACGGGCGGAAGGCGCTGGAAGAGCCCGGAGGACTCCCGGGCCTGCTGGGTGGCGTCGTCGAAGTACGAGACGATCAGGATGTCGCCGTCCAGCTTCTCGAGTGCTTCGTTCGCAACGGCGGGATCGTCGGTGAATTCGGCGGCGATGGGGTTGGGTGTGAATCCCAGGTCCGTCATGAAGGATTCGGCGGTGCCGCCTGCGACGGAGTAGTAGTCGATGCCGCTGTCGGCGCCGTAATCCGTTGCGATCGTGACGGTTTTGCCCTCGTACTCGGGATGTGCGGCGGCGACGTCGGCGATTCTGCGGTCGGCCTCGTCGATGACGGCCTCCGAGGCGGCTCGAAGATCGAGGACCTCGCCGACGATGCGCTGGCCCTCGCGCCAGTCCGCCTTGTCACCCGGGAGGGTGGACAGGTCGACGTAGGGTGCGATGTCGGTGAGTCGATCCACGTCCGTCTGTTCGAGACCGTAGTTCAGCGAAATGATGACGTCGGGGTTCGTGTTGGCGATGTTCTCGAAGTTCACCGGGTCGCTGCGGGTCGCTCCGTCGACGAATTCGATCTGCGAGAAGTAGTCGGTGTCTCGCCATTCCCAGACCGGATCCTCGGTCAGCGCGTACACCGGCGTGACGTCGAGTGCTTGGAGGGCGTCGAGGCCGGTGTTGAAGCCGATCACTGCGACGCGTTCGGGACGCTCGGCGATGACGAAATCGCCCGCCCAAGTGTCCACTGTGAGGGGGTACTGCGTGGTGCCTTCGGCATCGGGCAGGAGTCCGGACGCCAGGGAGTCGGTACCGCTTCCCTCCGGGTTCTCGGACGACGAGCATCCGACGAGCGCCAGCGCGGCCGTGGCGGCGACAACGGGTATCAGGCGCGACCAGCGTCGCCTCGCAGTGGTGGAGTGCATGGACAGATCCCCTTCTAAGTAGACAATTCGGACAACAGGTTAGGCTACGCTACTCTCAAGTCTTGCTCAGTGTGGGACAGGCAGGATGTATGCGTCGAACGTGACGTTCGACGCATCGCTGCAGCGCACAGCGCCGCTGAGCTGAACGAATGTAAAGTTAGTGTCCGCCTGGCCATTGAAAACCGAGCATCGCACGGGCATCATCTGTGGCATGCAGCAGACCATCACCACAGAAGAACAGCGCGCCCTCGACGAGATCCGTTCGAGGCTTGCTGTCCAATTCCCCGAGGCCGATGTCGACGCGGCCGTGGCGGAGGCGCATCGGAAGTTCGACGGCGGGTCGATTCGAGATTTCGTGCCGCTGTTCGTGGAGAAGGACGCGATCGCGCGTCTGTCCTGATGCGCTAACCCGTCGGCGCCGGCTGGCACGCTGGGCACCACCAGGTTCGGCGTCGCGCGGGATCGCCGGGGACTTCGGCGGTGACGGCGATGGTGGTCCCGCATCGAAGGCAGGGCTTGCCTGCACGGCCGGCGACCCAGTGCTGCCGTCCTTTTCGGCGGTCACCCGTGGTGACCTGGTGAGCTCCGTCGACTGTGGCGGAATGCGTCATCGCCCGGTGTAGCAACGCGACGAGCGCGGGTGCATCCACCGAATCGGCCGGTCGCTGCGGGTGCAGGCCACGCAGGAAGCAGAGTTCGTTGGCCCACAGGTTTCCGGGCCCGGCGACGACGCGTTGATCGAGCAATGCCGAGATGATGGGCACGCTGCCTTGCGCCCTGACGTTCGATGCGGCCAGCGCGGCATCGAAATCGTCGTGCAGTGGATCGGGCCCGAGGTGCGCGAGAAGTCGGTTCATGTCGGGGCGGGAGCCGTAGTCGACGACGGGGAGCGTCAGACCGTAGGCGGTGGGTCCGTCCGTGCAGGACAGCTGAACTCGGACATCGGGGTTCAACCGCGTGGGCAGTCGGCGGCCGGGACGCGTGACGGTCCAGGAACCGGTCATCTTCAGATGGGTGTGCAGCGTGGCCCCGTCGTCGAAGTCGGTGAACAGATGTTTGCCATGGGTGCGGTGCCCGGTGATCACCCGCCCGGCGAGATCGACGGTCGCGTGCGCCGGGACGTTCAACCTGCCGAGGCGCAGTGTCTGCCCGTCCAGCGCCGCTCTCAGGCGTCGGGCGAGGCGGTAGACGGAGTCACCTTCGGGCACGCGGCGTTCTCACGCTTGTCGCAGTAGCGCGGTCGTGCGTTCCGCATCGACGGGGCGGCCCAGGTGGAATCCTTGTGCCAGATGGCATCCGGCGGCTGCGAGTGCGTCGTACTGCGCCTGGTTCTCGACTCCTTCGCCGACGACGGTGACATCGAATGCGATGGCGAGCATGACGATCGCGGAGACGACTGCTTCGGCACGTTCCCCGGGCAGTTCGGCAATGTAGGACCTGTCGATCTTGAGGCACTCGAACGTCGGGTAGCGGTCGAGGTAGGCGATGGAACCGTAGCCTTTGCCGAGGTCGTCGAGCAGCAGTGCGACGCCCATCGCGCCGAGGGCTGCGAGGGTCGCGGAGACGCGGGCGGTGTCGGAGACCCATACGGTTTCGGTGATTTCGAGGCCGAGGGCCTCCGGCGGTAGCCCGGTCTCGCGTAGGACGGCGGCGACGTCGTCGGGAAAAGCGCTGTTGCGCAGTTGAAGAGCGCTGACGTTGACGCGGATGGTGATGTCGGAGAACGTTCTCCACTGCACTGCCTGCGCGCAGGCAGTGCGGAGCGCCCACGAGCCGAGGGCTGTGGCCAGGCCGGTTCTTTCCGCTACGGCGACGAACTCGGTCGGTTCGATCGGCCCTCGCTCCGGATGGTTCCAGCGTGCCAGTGCCTCGACTGCGACGATCTTGCCGGTCGAGATCTGTATCAGCGGTTGATAATGCAGCCTGAGATCCCCTGCGGCCAGTGCATTTCGAAGGTCGATGGACAACGAGCGGACGCGGTCCGCGTCGTACAGGTCGTCTCGGTCGAAGAGCGCGTACCCGCCGTCGCCGCTGTCCTTGGCGCGGTACATCGCCAGGTCGGCTCGGTGAATGAGATCGCGCCGGGACATCGACGGTTCCGACAGGGCGATGCCGATGCTGACGCTCATCGGGATCGGGCCGTCGCCCGGACGCAGCGGTGCGCTCAGCTTCGAAATGATGTGACGAGCATAGTCTTCTGCCTGGTCGGGTCCGTCGATGTTCTGGTACATGATGAGGAACTCGTCGCCGCCGAGCCGGGCCACGGTGCCGCGTTCTCCGACGGCGTCGGTGAGGCGCTCGCTGAACCGGACGAGTGCACGGTCGCCGCTCTCGTGTCCGAGGCTGTCGTTGATGATCTTGAAATCGTCGATGTCGAGCAGCAGGAGCGCAACGTGACTGCGTTCCGAATGGTTGCGCATGAGCGCGTCGTCGATGAACTCGTACGCCAGCGTCCGGTTGGGGAGCGACGTCAAAGCGTCGTGCATGCTCTTGAGCCACAGCTGTCGATCCAGCTCCACTCGTTTGAGTGCCGATGTCACGACGCTGGCGACGGCGGCGAGGAAGCTCATCTCGTCGGCGCTGTACATGCGCGGCTCGTACCCGTACACGGCCAGTGCTCCCCAGTGTTCGGACGAGGCGAAGGGCACCGGCACCGCTGCCCCGCTACGCATCTGGAGGCTTTCCATGGTCGAGGTGTCGAAGCGATCCTCGGTGGTGATGTCCGGGCAGATCACCGGGATGTTGTGCTGCAGTGCGTAACCGGCCATGGAGTGATTGCCGGCCGGAATGGACGCGCGAGTGGACAGGGTTCTGCTGGCAGCGAGAACGTTGAGGGTGCTGTCGCCGGTGTGCGCCTGGTGGACGACCGCTGCGGATTCGACGCCGAGAAGCGTCGCGGCGGCCAGCGCTGCGGCCGACATCAACTGTGCGAGGTCCGCATGTACGGCAAGGCGGCTGAGTTCGGCGAGCGCCTGCTGCTCGGCGGCATGCTGCCGGGCAGTCGCGGCCACGGCCTGAAGTTCCTCGTCGCGGTGATGCCCGGCCGTTCGGTCGCGGATGATCGTCGCGATTTTTCCGGGCACACCGTCGTGGTTCTCGAGGACGAAAGCCGACACGGCGACGGGGATCGCCACGTCCGTGCGGTGGTGGCGAAGTTCGCTCAGCCCTCGCCAGTGACCGTGATTTCTCAGGCTCGCCTCGACCTCGTCGGCCACCAGGAGGCCGCGAACGGTGAAGAACATGTCCGTGGTGAGGACCTCGTCGTCCGTCAGGGAATCGAGGCCCACGAGTGCGCGTCCGGCTGGATTGACGTACAGCACCGCGCCCGAGAATTCGGACAATGCGATCAAATCGGGCGACAGGTCCAGTATCGCCTGCAGTACGGCCAGGTCATCGGTCGGATCCGGCATAGCCGTCCTTTCAGGCCAACTGACAGTCGACAACACATCGTATGGCCTGGCCCAGCCGAAAGTACTGGATCCGTGGGAGCGCACAAGAGCCGTCGGATACCCCGCGACGGCGGAACCGAATCACTTGGCCTCTTCCGCCGACAAACCTTTTGGTTTCCCTGCACACTGACGAAATGTGGTGGTGGATTCTGGGCATCCTGGCGCTGTGGATCGTGATAGCGCTCATCTTCGCTCTGCGCATCAGCCGTGGGCTGGGATCGATCGGCAACTGGGACGACGAGGACGAGGATCTCTAGAGCGCCGGATACACTATGCGTCGTCGATTGCAGTTCGCGGTCGACCCGGAGGGTCATCCGTCGAGCAGCGGCGTTGTCACCCGGAGCAGGTGCACGCCATGGTTCCGCGCTGCTACCTGCATCAACGTTGATTGCATGCAGCTCGGACTGAGGTGAACGATGGCAGAACCCACCGCGCGAGCGTCGGACAATTCGCCGACGTTGTTGGGACTCGCGGACTTCGCGCGTGACCTGCGCAAGGGCAATCGCACGGTCGAGGAAACCGTTCAGCAGATCCTGGCGCTGTCGATCGAACTGATCGGCAATGTCCACCACGGATGCGTGACCACCCTGGAAAAGGGGAAACGCACCGTGGTCGCGTCGACGGATTCCGTCGCCGAGGAGATGTGCCGGCTGCAATACGAGCTGGACGAGGGGCCCATCGACAACGAACTCCAGCACCTCGACACTGTGGTGTCCGGGGAGCTCGACGGCGAGCAGAGGTGGCCACAGTTCGCGAAGATCGCGGTGGCCGAAGGGGTGCGATCCCTGGCTGCGTTCCGGCTGTACTCCGGTGACGGCGACCTCGGCGCACTGGTGTTCTACAGCAAGAGCACCGATGCGTTCGACGAGGACGATCTGATCGTCGGGGAAGCCGTCGCGACGCACGCAGCATTGGCTCTCCTCGCCGCGCGCGAACGGGATCAACTGAAGTCGGCGCTCGCGCGGCGGGACATCATCGGCCAGGCCAAGGGCATGCTGATGGAGCGGTACTCGATCGACGCACTCCGTGCCTTCGACCTGCTGGTCAAGCTGTCCCAAGAACGTAACCAGCGACTCCACGACGTCGCCGCAGAACTCGTCGCCGTCGAATCGGTGTCGCAGTAGTCCGAGGTCGACAATGCTCGAGGTTACTGTCGAAGTATGACCTTCGAGAGCACCTACGCCGATCGATTGGATGCGCTCGTGCTGCCGTGGCAGGGAGCCGAGGCGCCGAGTCCGCAGTTACTGGTGTTCAACGACGCCCTCGCCGGCGAGCTGAGAATTCCCGACGTCGGCGTCGACGTTCTGTCCGGCGCCACCGCTCCGGCCGGGTCCAACCCGGTGGCCATGGCCTACGCGGGTCACCAATTCGGTGGGTACGCACCGCTTCTCGGCGACGGTCGCGCACTGCTGCTCGGAGAAGTGCGCGTCGGCGACGGGCGGGTGGACGTTCATCTCAAAGGATCCGGCCCGACGCCGTTCTCCCGCGGAGGCGACGGATTCGCCGTCGTCGGCCCGATGCTGCGTGAGTACCTGATCAGCGAGGCCATGCACGCGTTGGCGATTCCCACGACGCGTTCGCTGGCCGTGACGGCCACCGGGCGGGATGTGTACCGAAACGGGCCGGAGCCGGGTGCGGTGCTGACGCGCATCGCGGCCAGCCACATTCGGGTGGGAACGTTCGAGTTCGCCGTTCGTCGCGACGGCCTCGTTCAACCGTTGGCGGACTACGCGATCGAGCGTCACTACCCGGCCGCGACGGGCGATTACCTGGCGTTCTTCGAGGCTGTGGTCGACGCGCAGGCATCGTTGGTGGCGAAGTGGATGCTCGCTGGGTTCGTGCACGGCGTCATGAACACCGACAACACCACCATCTCCGGCCAGACCATCGACTACGGGCCGTGCGCGTTCATCGACGGGTACGACCCGGCCGCCGTCTTCAGCTCCATCGATCAGGGCGGGCGGTACGCGTTCGGCAACCAGCCCGCGGTCCTGAAATGGAATCTCGCGCGATTCGGCGAAACGCTGCTGCGGCTGATCAGTGACGTTCCCGACGACGCCATCGCCCAGGTCACCGCAGTGCTGGAAAGCTTCGACACGCGGTACGACGGTTACTTCACGGCTGGAATGGCGTCGAAGCTCGGCCTGGCCTCGGCGGACAGAAGTCTGATCGACGACTTCCTGGCGGTCCTGCAGGCCGAGGGTGCGGACTGGACAGGGACGTTCCGAACGCTGGCGGACTCTTTGAGGGCAGGAGTGGAGCCGGCAGGAACGACCGTGGGGGCAGGAGTGGAGCCGGCAGCAACGACCGTGGGGGCAGGAGTGGAGCCGGCAGGAACGACCGTGGGGGCAGGGCCGGTCGTTCCCTCGTGGCTGGCGGGGTGGGAGTCGCGGTGGCGTTCGGCGCTGGTCGGCGATCCCGCGGCCGTGGCCGATGCGATGGATCGTGTGAACCCGGTGTACATCCCGCGAAACCATCTGGTCGACGCGGCCCTCGTGGCTGCGACGGGCGGGGACATGAGCCAGTTCTCGACGCTTCTCGATGTCGTCACTCACCCGTTCGAGGTTCGTCCCGAGTGGGCGGAGTTCGCGGGACCGGCGCCTGCGGTCTTCGCGAGTGGGTTCCAGACGTTCTGCGGAACTTGACACTCGTCGCCGCTTCTGTCTAGGTTTAGCCCACCTCGCGTGTGATCCAAGCCACCCGCGACTGGGTCATCCTTGGGGGTACGGTGAATCTGCGCGTCGTCACGGTCGTACTGTCTCTAGCAGCCGCGGTGCTGATTCCGGTGGCGACCGCGTCGGCCGATCCGGGATCGGACTTCTATTCTCCACCCGCAGAATTCGATTCGACGCCGGGCTCGCTCGTCCGGGCCGAGCCGCTCCCCCTCCTCGCGTCGTTCCCCGGCGCGGACGGCACGTGGCCCGGCAAGGCTCAACGCGTCATGTATTCCTCACGGCTGCAAGATGATTCGCCGGTCGCCGTCACCGGAACGTACATCGAGGCAAGTCAACCCTGGCGCGGCACCGGGGAGCGCCCCACGATCGTCGTGGCGCCCGGGACCGTCGGGCAGGGGGATCAGTGTGCACCGTCGAAGGCGTTCCAGACGGGACTGAACGCCACACTCGATCCGGTCTCGTTCTCGGCCAACCAGGAACAGCTCGCCGCGTCCGTCTGGATCGCCCGCGGTGCGCGGGTATTCGTCACCGACTACGTCGGTCTCGGCACGCCCGGTGTGCACACGTACGTCAACCGCATCGAAGAAGCGCACGCGGTGCTCGACGCAGCCCGCGTCGCGAACGTCCTGAGTGGTACCGGCTCGTCGACTCCGCTTGCGCTGTGGGGATATTCGCAAGGCGGTGGCGCCGTCGCCGCGGCCGCGGAGATGCAGCCGTCGTATGCACCGGAGCTGAACGTCAAGGGCACCTGGGCGGGTGCGCCTCCGGCGGACCTGCTGGCGACCCTCGGGCAGGTCGACGGAACACTCATCGGCGGTGTCATCGGATTCGCGGTCAACGGATTCGTCGCACGCAGGCCCGAACTGCTGGAACCCTTCAATGCGCGGCTCACCCCCGAAGGCAAAGCCGTCATGGCCGAGCTGAGCAACGCCTGCATCGGCGACGTCATCCTCCGCCACCCCTTCCTGCGGACCGAGACGTTCACCGCCGACCACCAGCCCCTGCTGGCCAACCTGCGCACGATTCCGGAAGCAGCGCCGATCTTCGACGAACAGCGCATCGGCACCCTGACGCCGACCACCCCCGTGCTGGTCACCAGCGGACGCAACGACGACACCGTCCCCTACGAGCAGGCCAGACAGGTCGCCGTCGACTGGTGCGACAACGGTGCCACCATAGACTTCGTCAGCAACGACCTGCCGCCGATCCTCCCCGGCGCCGTCCTGCCGAACCACTTCGGCCCGGACCTCATCGACGGCTACGGCACCGGACTGGCACTGAACTACATCACCGACCGGCTCAACGACGTACCCCTTGCCAGCGGTTGCCGCCTGGGCTGACAGCGTCACCCCCTCGCAGGACCGAACTCGTGGGACCGAACGCGTGGGACCGAACGTGACGTTCGGTCACTTCAAGTGACCGAACGCCACGTTCGGTACGGAAACCGCGCGATGAAATTTTGACTAATTCCAGAAAACACGAGATTTTTGGGTTGGATCTGGTTATCGTCGGTGTCATGACGACGGACCTGAGCAATGCGGATCGGCTACGTGCAGCCGGTCTACGGGTCACGCAGCCCCGCACTGTCGTCATGGACGTTGTGCACAGTCATCCGCATGTCGACACGGATACCGTGTTCACGCTGGCTCGTACAGTTTTGCCTGCGGTGTCCCGTCAGGCCATCTACGACGTTCTCGATGCGGTGACGGCTGTCGGCCTCATGCGTCGCATTCAACCGGCGGGTCATGTGGCCCGGTACGAGATGCGCGTCGGCGACAATCATCACCATGTCGTGTGTCGCAGTTGTGGTCTCATCGCCGACGCGGATTGTGCGCTCGGTGAGGCTCCGTGCCTGACGCCGTCCCACAGTCATGGTTTCGTCGTCGACGAGGCCGAGGTCACGTTCTGGGGCTTCTGTCCCGATTGCGCGACCAGATCTTGATCATCGCCAGGCGTTGATCACAGCCCGAAAAATGTAGCCCACCGGAAAGGACCACGCGTGACCTCCGACGCCCGCCCACCCCACTCCGACACGAAGACCGACAGCACCAGTGAGAGCGAAAACCCGGTTATCGAGTCGCCGAAGCCCAAGAGCGGGGCTCCGCTGACCAACAAGGACTGGTGGCCCAACCAGATCGACCTGTCGATCCTGCATGCGCATACGTCCAAGTCGACGCCGTTGGGTGAAAAGTTCGATTACAAGGCAGAATTCGCGAAGCTGGACGTCGACGAGTTGAAGGCCGACGTCACGGCTGTGCTCACCGATTCGAAGGATTGGTGGCCTGCGGATTACGGCAACTACGGTGGTCTGTTCATTCGCTTGAGCTGGCACGCGGCCGGTACGTACCGCGTGTTCGACGGCCGCGGTGGTGGCGGTCAGGGCGCGCAGCGTTTCGCACCGCTCAACAGCTGGCCGGACAATGCCAACCTGGACAAGGCTCGCCGCTTGCTGTGGCCGGTCAAGCAGAAGCACGGAAACAAGATCTCGTGGGCCGACCTGCTGGTGTTCGCCGGCAACGTCGCACTGGATGCCATGGGATTCAAGACGTTCGGCTTTGCGTTCGGCCGTGAGGACATCTGGGAGCCCGAGGAAGTTTTCTACGGTCCCGAGGACAGCTGGCTGGGTTCCGACAAGCGGTACACCGGTGAGCGTGAGCTCGCGAAGCCGCTCGGCGCGACCACGATGGGTCTGATCTACGTCAATCCCGAAGGGCCCGAGGGCGAGCCGGATCCGGTGAAGGCCGCGCACGACATCCGCGAGACGTTCGGCCGCATGGCCATGAACGACGAGGAGACGGCTGCGCTGATCGTCGGTGGTCACAGCTTCGGCAAGACGCACGGCGCTCGTCCCGCGGACAAGATCGGACCGGAGCCCGAGGGCGCACCGATCGAGCAGCAGGGTCTCGGCTGGAAGAACGGCCACGGCACCGGCAAGGGCGAGGATCAGGTCACCAGTGGTCTGGAGGTCGTGTGGACCAAGACGCCGACCAAGTGGGGCAACGGTTACCTCGAGAACCTGTACGGCTACGAGTGGGAACTGCAGAAGAGCCCTGCGGGCGCATGGCAGTTCGTGGCCAAGGACGGCGCGGGCGCCGGTGAGATCCCCGACCCCTTCGGTGGTCCCGGACGCGCACCGACCATGCTCGTCACCGACATCTCGCTGCGTGAGGATCCGATCTACGCCGAGATCACCCGACGCTGGCTGGATCACCCGGAGGAGCTGTCCGACGCCTTCGCGAAGGCCTGGTACAAGCTTCTGCACCGCGACCTCGGCCCCATCTCCCGCTACCTCGGTCCGTGGGTTCCCGAGGAGCAGCTGTGGCAGGATCCCGTTCCGGCGGCGACGTCCGAGCCGATCGACGACGCCGACATCGCCTCGCTCAAGTCGAAGATCCTCGACTCGGGACTGACGGTGCAGCAGCTCGTGTCGGTTGCATGGTCGTCGGCAAGCACGTTCCGCCACACGGACTTCCGTGGCGGCGCCAACGGCGCACGTGTTCGGCTCGAACCGCAGAAGAGCTGGGAGGCATCCGAGCCTGCCGTGCTCGCGGAGGTGCTGCCGAAGCTCGAGCAGATCCAGCACGATTTCAACGGTGCTGACGGACATCAGGTTTCGCTCGCGGACCTGATCGTTCTGGCCGGATCCGCGGCGATCGAGAAGGCTGCCAAGGACGCCGGGCACGAGGTGACGGTTCCGTTCACTCCGGGTCGCACCGACGCCTCGCAGGAGCAGACGGACGTCGAGTCGTTCGGATACCTCGAGCCCCGCGCCGACGGTTTCCGCAACTTCTACAAGAGCGACGAGGAGACGCCGGAGGAAGTTCTGTGGCTCGATCGCGCGTACCTGCTGAACCTGACCGCGCCCGAGGCGACGGTTCTGGTCGGCGGCCTGCGTGCACTGGGCGCCAACCACAGTGGCAGCAAGCACGGCGTGTTCACGGATCGTCCGGGTGCGTTGACCAACGACTTCTTCGTGAACCTGCTGGATTCGGACACCGAGTGGAGCAAGGCGGACGACGGGTCCTACGTCGGGAAGACGCGCAAGACCGGTGAGCAGAGGTGGACGGCCAGCGCCATCGATCTGAACTTCGGATCGCACTCGCAGCTGCGCGCCATCTCCGAGGTCTACGCCCAGGCGGACAACGGTAAGAAGTTCGTCGACGATTTCGTTGCGGCCTGGGTCAAGGTCGCGGACAACGATCGGTTCGACGTCCGCTAGTCCACGTCCGTGAGTGGAGATACGTCGAGGTGTCTCCACTCACGGCGTTTGGGTTCTTCCAGTCCGGGGATTCCACGCTGTGTGAACGCAATACGAGGACCGCTGTGCGCATCGCGGTGACCGGGGCGAGCGGGAACGTGGGCACCGCTGTTCTGCGGGCTCTCCGCGCTGCGTACCCGGATGCGCAGGTCGTCGGCTTGTCGCGACGGCGACCGCCTCAGGAACCGCCCTTCGACGGCGTCACCTGGGTTCAGGTCGATCTTGCATCCGAGGACTCCGAAACAATCCTGCTCGACGCTTTCAGTGGGGTCGACGCGGTGGTTCATCTCGCCATTGCATTCCAGCCCATGCGGGACCGTCGGTATCTTCGGCGAGTCAACGTCGACGGCACCGAGCGCGTGGCGCGGGCCTGTGAGGCTGCAGGCGTCGGACATTTGGTTCATCTGTCGTCCGGCGGTATCTACGCGCCCGGCGCCTACGGCGTCGAGGTCGACGAATCCTGGCCAAGAACAGGGGTCGAGGCGTCGACGTACAGCATGGACAAGGCCGCTGCCGAGGATGTTCTGGACGGTCTGTCCACTCGAATGCGTGTTGCTCGTCTTCGTCCCGGGCTGATCAGTCAGTATTCGTTCGGAAGTGCGTTGCTGCGTTACGCGCTCCCGGATCTCGTACCTTCCTCGATCGTGGACGTCGTTCCGTTCCTACCTATCGACCGATCCTTCGTCGTTCCCGCTGTGCACAGCGACGACGTCGCCGACGCGGTGGTCAGGGTTCTGCAGCGTCGCGCGTCGGGACCGTTCAATCTTGCTGCGCCGAAACCGGTTCGGGCCGATACGGTCGCGGATGCGTTCGGTGTTCGAATAGTTCCGACCCCGAAGAGGGTGCTGTCGACCGCCGTTCGAGTGGGTTTCACGGCGCATGTGCTGCCGATCCATCACGGGTGGGTTGAACTGGCTTTCGAGACACCGCTGTTGAACGCGGCGCGGGCTCGCAACGAATTAGGATGGCAGGCAAGCAAAGACGGCCCGGCGGTTCTGCGGGATACGGTGCGTGGAATGCAGGACCGAGCGTTCGGAGACAGTCCGCCGATGCGTAAGAGAACCATCTCGGACACGGCACGGTCGTTCGTCCGGCGCGGATTCGTGTCGCGAGGCCGACCGTCCTAGCCGACTCCCTCAGTTGCTTCTTTTCTCCGCAAGCAGGGCAAGGCGTCGTAATGCTTCGGAATTGCGCGGGTGCACCAACAGGTGCTGAACCGAATCAGGGACGATGCTTGCAGGCATCGTTAAGGCGTGCTCGATCATTTCGATTCTGCAGCCCGACGCCTGAGGATGAAGACGCAGCGTGATGTGGGCTTTTCCGAAGGGGAGTGCGCGGGCTTCGAGCTGTAATTCGCGTCCCTCGTGCATTCCGACAGACCGGGTCTCGTCGCTCAACACCGCCGGCCACACCCCGACGGAGTGGTGAATTCTCGATCCCTCGGCGGGCCATTTCTCGTCCACGGCGCGGATGCGGCTGGCTCCGACAACCCACGTGGCGTAGTTCCACCCGTCGGCGAGCACTTCCCACACGTCGTCGCAGCTGGCTGTGGTCTCACGTGAGGTGGGCATGCGGAACTTCCTTCGCTGGATAGATAGCGCCGTACTACCCACCGGGGATCCGTTTCACACTTCGTCGGGCACACGCCGTCGTAGCAGGCGTGAGGCAACGACGAGCGCCCCGACCATGGCGGTGACCAGGACCCCGTCGGACACGTCGAGAGCGAGTGCGATGGCGGTGAACAGCGTCGTCGCGCCGACGATGTCGAGCACGATCTTCGTCGGGAGTGCGTCGAGGAGAATCGACTCCTCGGGTTCAGTGCTGTTTTCGGCGTGCGCGGTGTGGTCGAGCGTCATCGGTGAAGGTCCCTTCTTGTCCGCGACACTTGTTCCCCATTTTCATCGGAATCAATCCTTCGCATTTCACGCGCCGGCGTACCGAACGGTCTCCACTGCGGTCATCTCGAATAACGATTTCTAACCCGATTCTGCTTTTCCATTCGCTATTGGATAGCCTTGAAGACAAATCCCTCGATACGAAAGGCCTCGCACCGTGGCGAAGCAGGTTATCTACGAATTGATCGATGACATCGATGGCACGTCGATCGACGAGGGCCAAGGGGAATCCATCGAATTCTCGCTCGACGGTGTCGACTACGTGATCGACCTGAAGAACAAGAACGCCAACGAGTTTCGCAAGAAGGTCGAATTCTACGTCGACTACGCCACTCGTGTCGGTGGGCGTAAGCGCAAGGCCGCACCGGCCGGTGCGGCACAGAGCGCGCCCGCTGTGTCCGCCCCGACCACCAAGCGTGATCCGGCACAGACTCGTGCGATCCGGCAGTGGGCCGCGGACAGCGGTTACGAAATCAACGACCGCGGCCGGATTCCAGCGGAAATCGTCGAGGCGTACGAAGCCGCCAACTGACAGCTGTTTTCATGTTCCCGTGACGTGAATCGGGTCGCGCACCGCCACTGTCATTGCCCGGTCGATTCCTGTTTCGGGTAGGAGACAGTGAATTCGAGATAGATCGTCGGCAGCGGGCTGAGAAAGTAGCGGGTACGTGCGTTGTGGGTTCTCCCGCGGTGCAGCCACGGTGTTCGACGGTCGTCGTCGGGGACGAAGGCGTAGTTGATGCGCCTCACACCTGAGTCGTTGGGGGCGAGGTCCTCGACGAAGTTCCTGAAACCCCGGTGCTCACAGGACCCACAGCGCAGTCATGGGCGGGAGGTGAAGGCGAGCGCCCCGCCCAGGCCGCAGAGCGCAATGCCCGCGGTGCCGTCGATGGCCATCCGGGCGCGCCTGCGTCGGAGAAGGCCCTGCAGGTGCACGGTGATGACGACGAAAAGCAGCCACCACAGTGCACCGAGGGCAATGTCCAACACTCCGAGCACGACGATCTGCAGGGTCACGCCCGCGGCCGGGTCGATGAACTGGGGCAGTACGGCAACGAAGAACAGGGCGGCTTTCGGGTTGAGAACGTTGGCGAGGAATGCCTGAGCCCAGATCCGCCCGGATCGGTCGGTGGTGTCCGGCGCGGGTCTGCCGCGTACGGCGTCGCGCAGGGATTGGACACCGAGGTACACGAGATACGCGGCCCCGAGGAGCTTGACGACGGTGAACGCCTGGGCGCTCGCGAGCAGTACCGCGGACAGCCCGAGCGCCGCCACGGTCAGGTGGACCATCAGCCCGCTCTGAACGCCCAACGCGGCGCGCAGACCGTCGGCTCGTGATCGCGACGAGTGTCTGAGCACCACGAACCAGTCGGGCCCTGGAATGACGTACGCCAGCGCCGCGGCGATCGCGAAACCCCACAACATGTGTGTGTTCACGTCTTCACCGTAGCGACGATCGCCCCGTGTGGTCGACAGCCGACGCCCGTTCGGGTGTGCGTTTCGACGACATCGAACGCTCCCAGCCGGTCCGTCAGCGCAGGTACGGGCCACCGATAGGCCGTCGTGACCGCGTGATCGAACGGGCCCAGTTCGGGCGCTTCGAAGAACCCGATCAGCAGGCTTCCACCTGGTCCCAGTACCCGGGCGAACTCCTGGAGCGGCGCGGAGATCTCGTCCGGTGTGTGGTGGATGAGGGAGTACCAGGCCAGGATCCCGCCGACGGGCCCCTGCAGTTTCTCGGCGACCCCGACGTCGAACTTTCGCCCTGGATATCTGCGAGACGCATGTTCGACGAATTCGGGCGTCGGATCGATCCCCCGAACATCGTGGCCGAGGGACGCGAGATGGTCCGTCCAGTGGCCAGGGCCGCAGCCGACGTCGACGATGGGTCCCGACACCGACGTCGCCCACTCGGTGACCAACTGCCGATCCGACGGGTGCACCGCGCCCATCGAGTCCAGCAGGCGTACGTATTCGGCGACACGATCGGAGTAGGCGGTCACCGAGCAACGGTAGCCTTTCCGTCATACGGAGGTGGCCGGCGGCGCCCCGGTACCCAGCTCCGTGCCACTCCGGTACTCAGCGTCGCTCGACGGGGATCCAGAGCTCGCCGGTTCCCGAAGTCCAGTCGGCGCTCTTCTCGGTGACGGTCAGCAGTTCCGGCCCCGGGACCACTTGGTAGGGGTTGGAAGGGAACCATTCGCCGAACGCGTCGGCCCAGAGTTGTTGCAGTGCAGACTGAAAGTTCTCCGACGCCTGCGCCTCGAACACCACCCACTTCGACGGCGCCACCGGGAGCGAGTCCCACTCCGGATGGTGCGTCGTCGACGCCACCGCGAAGTAGTAATCGAACAGGCTCCCGTCTTCTCGCTCCGGCTCGAATCCGTCACTGACGAAGAGGATCTCGGGTAACTCCGGGACGTCGGCGACCGTTGTGAGCGCCTGCCCGGTTCCGGGTTCAAGGCTCTGGTGGAACTCCGTCATCGCGGTGTTCTCGCCTTGATACTTCAAGGGGATTCGCGTTTTTCTACCGACGATGTGGAACTCCGGCAGGTCGACTATTCGGTATCGCATGGTGCTCCGTCCTTCGATGGTCAGGTGAAATGTCACCGCTTGCTGCGAACGAAGGACTGCACCCGGCCTGCGTGCCGCCGATGGCGTCAGGCCGTTCATCTGGCGGAACGCCCGAGTGAAGGCGTCCGACGACGAGTATCCGTACTTGGAGGCGACGTCGAGAACCCCGACGCCGTCGAGAATCTCCGCCGTTGCCAACGTCATTCGACGCGCTCGGATGTAGTGCGACAGCGACATGCCTGCCAGCGCCGAGAAGACGCGTCGGAAGTGGTACTCCGAGGTGAGCGTGATCCGCGCGAGTTCCGTCGCGTCGATCTCACCCGCCAAGTTGTCCTCGATGTAGCCGAGGGCATCGTTCCACCGACCCAGCATGCCGTCCCTGCCTTCCTTCGTTCTGACCGAAACGATAGGAGCGCACCCGGCGCGGATTCTCGACTTTCCGTGCCGCGAACTGTCGGTGATGCTACCAATGCCAGGCGTCACCGCCGACGTTCTCGACGGTCTGCTGCAGCACGCGAATGGTCGTCGCGAAGTCCTCCGGGCTGATCCCCTGCATCCGTTCGGCGTGCAGGTCGCGTTGGACGTCCGCGGCGTCGCGGAACTTCTCGGCGCCCGCGTCGGTGAACGTCAGCCTGGAGTCTGTTTGCGTCACCCACCCCTTGTGCGTTGCGGAGTCGATGGCGTCGACGATCGCCTGCGGGGTGTCGTTGTGGCCGATCAGCTCGATGGTCGCATCACGATCGACGCCTCCCGGGTGCAGCGAAAGTTGGTGAAGAAGCCACCATTCGGGTTGTGCCACATCGATGTCGCGGAGCGCGCCCTGGGTCCGGGTGCGGATCGCTTCACCTGCGCGGACGGTCCAGAATCCTATGGGTTGCTTTTCCGGCGGTTGCATGTCTCGTGTCGTGTTCATGTACTCGACGGTAGAAGCTCGAGTGCACTCGAGGTCAAACGCTGCGTCAGGATGCATACTCGTGAGATGGCAGACGAGTTCACGTGGTCGCAGTTCTCGTCGATCGTGCTGATCTTCGTCGGTGTGCCGACCGTGATCGGCGGATGCGCGGCATGGTCAGCGCTGTGGTCGGAGAGGGCACGGTTCGCCGGGCAGACGGGTAGCGGACGAGTGGGAGTGTGGGGCACCGGTTCGATTGCGTTCGTCGGTGGGTTCGTGGCGTGCGCCGGATGGCTGAGCTGGTCGGCCGACTACAGGGGAGAGGTCCGAGGGCCCGGATTGCCCGCGCCGAACCAGTTTCCGACGTGGCAGGTAGTAGCCTGCGGCGCAACGGTTGTCGGAGTGTGTTTCGGCGCAGCACGGCTGTCCAGGTGGGTCCGTGCCGGCGGGTTGGCCGCTGCACTGGGCACCGCAGGGGGATTCACGACTGCATTTGCGGTCAGCGCGAGCACCGATTCGACAGGGCAGGCGGGCGTGGGAGTGTTGCTGTCCCAGGTCGGCTGGCTTGCGGCGCTGGTGGTTCTGATGCTGGTTCGCGCGAAGATACTGACGCGCAATTCACGTACGCACCAAGGACCTACGCGTCGCACCGGTACCAGTGGGTGCGACGCGTAGGTCGGGTCCGTGAACCGCGCGTGGGGATTCGTAGCCCGAGTCAGCAGCTGACGTCGTCGTTCGGCATGACTCCGTCGACCAGGTAGTCGGTGATGACGTCCTGGGCGCACTGGTTCTGCCCGAGAGCGTAGACGCCGTGACCGCTTCCGTCGGCGGTGAGGAGTCGCGAGCGGTCGCCGAACATCTCGTTGATTCGTTCGCCGTTGGCGAGCGGTGTCACCGGGTCGCGTCGGTGCTGTGCGACGAGGATGTTCGTCGGGCCGTCGGCCTCCACGGGCACGGGTGGTTCGGTGTGCTCGAGCTGCCAGTACGCACACGGCATGATGTTCGCGGCTGCGGCGCCGAACAGCGGGTTCTTCTCGCGGTCTTCTTCGATCGCCTGCTTGTAGACCTCCGGGTCACGGGGCCATTCGACGTCGTTGCAGGTGACCGCCAGGAAGACCGACCAGGTGTTGTCGAATGCGGACGCTCCGTGTCCGACGGGTGGGCCCTCGGAGGGGAGTGTGTCCAGCGCTGCCCTCCATGTCTGTGCCGTCGCGTCGTACGAAGCCGGGTTGTACAGCGCCACGAACATTCCGAGCCGGAAGCTGCGGCCGTCGAGTCCCTCGACCGGTTCGCGATCCAGCTTGTCGGCGATGGTGAAGTACGTCTGCCGTACTTCCTCCGGCGTACTGCCCAATCGGTACTGCTCGTTGCGCCCCGCCGCCCACTTCGCGAAATCGGGGAAGGTGTCCTCCATGCCTTCGGAGTAACTACGCATACCGTCGCGGTCGAGGTGTGTGTCACCGATGTTGCTGTCCAACACTATTCGGTCGGTCTTGTCCGGGAACAACGATGCGTACGCACCTCCGAGTGCGGATCCGTAGGAGTACCCGAGAAAATTGCCCTTCTCGTCTCCGAGTGCTTGACGGATGCTGTCGAGGTCGCGTGCCATGTTGGCCGTCGTCACGTGCTTCATGCGGCCGTCGTCGCCCTCGGCGCACTTCTCCGCGACGCGCCTGGCTACGGTGTTCTGCTCGTCGAATGCGCTGTCGTCGTAGGCATACGGTGGAACAGCTCCGCGGTACTGGATGTCGTCGGTGATTCCGCAGTTGATGGGCGACGAGTGTCCGATTCCGCGTGTGTCGATGCCGATGAGGTCGTAAGTGTCCAGTGTCTCCTGCGGTATGCCGCGTTCGACGAGGAACGTGGGTTGGTCCAGTCCGGTGCCGCCGGGGCCGCCGGGATTGAGCATGAGCGAGCCGCGCCGCTCGTCGGGGTTCGTCGACGCGAGCTTGGAGATGGTGAGGTCGATTCGTTCGCCGTCCGGGTCGTCGTAGTCCAGAGGTACCGGCACTGTGGCGCACTGCAATCCGGTGTTGTCGACGTCTTCGGGGCAGGCAGTCCACGTGATCGGTTGGTTGTGTGCGGTCCAGTCGTATGCGGCCGAGGCGGGAGGTGGGTGCGCGTCCGTGTCCGGGGTGGAGGATGCCGAACAACCGGCGATCACCGTTCCGGACACCGCGAGGATCAATGCTGGGCGAATCACTTTCATGGTGTTTCCTTTCGGTTCAGTTGGCCGCTGCGTCGAGCAGCCAGTGGTAGCGCAGGCGAAGGCCTCGCTCGATGCTGGCGACGGCGGTGGCAAGGGTGAGCGTGATGTTCAGCCACACCGGCAAGCTGACGGGTGAGGTGAAGACTCCGAGGGAATCGGCGATGGGCGGCGCCTTCGACAACGCGTCAGCGAGCTGCAGAAGCAGCAGCACGACACCGACGATCAGCATCGTTGCCGATACCGCCCCGATGGCGCGGCTGGCGATCGGGTGGTGGCGGTCGAGGCGCGCCCGACGCCCCTCTGCCGACGCGGGGTCCGGCACGAGCTGATGCTCGGTACCGTCGTCGGCGATGAAGTGGCAGCGTTTGAGGCCGAAGCCGCTCATCGCGACGTCGATGATGCCGCCGTCGACGGTGAACGCCGCAGGTAGTTTCGATTCTGCGAGGTGGCGCCCGTCCCGGTAGAGCTCTGCCTTGACGTCTCCCGAGCTCTGGTTCTGCCAGTGCCTGACGTCGATCGCGTACTCCGTGTTCTCGCGCTTCAGGTAGAAGAGCGCGCGGCCGGGCAGTTGCCACCAGCGAAATCGCTGTAGTGCGCGTCCGTCGCCCACTCGCACCCGGCGGGTGGCCCTGTGCTGTTTCCATTCGTCGAACACTGCTCTTCCTTTCCTGGTAGAAGCACTAGCACGCTGTACTGTCGTAAGCGATGAGCCGACACTAGCACACTGTGCTAGCACGGCGTGCTAGTCAAGTGGAAAGAGGGACACGATGGCAGAGGTGCTCGATACGCGAGCGAAGATCATCATCGCGGCGTGCGAGATGATCGGCGAGGATCAGGCGTCGACGCTGAGCGTGCGCTCGGTGGCCGCGCGCGCCGGAGTGAGCATGGGGTCGCTGCGGCACCACTTCCCGACGCAGCGCGCGCTGCGCGATGCTGTTCTCGAGACCATCTACGACGTGGTGACGACGGACGACCAGGTCATTCACGACGAGACGGTGCCGGCGCGGGACCGTCTGGTGCAGTGCCTGCGTCTGATTCTGAGCCCGCTCGTCGGCGACAAGGCACGGGAGGCGTGGTTGAACTTCATGGCATCGTTCGTGGAACCCGAACCCACCGACCGGCTTCGCGCCTCGTACGCGGCGATCACCGACGAGGGCAGGCGCAGGGTCGAACACTGGCTGGGCGTCCTGGACAAGGAGGGAGCCCGCGCCGACGGCGACCTGGGTCAGCAGGCAACGTTCCTCAACACCGTCGTCACCGGCCTGTCGCTGGATCGGGCGATGCCCATCGACCACTCGGTTCTGCACACCGAAACCGCCACACTGTATTTCGCGGTGGACGCGGTGCTGACGCCCGCCTCCGGCGGGTGAGTCAGCCGGGGAGAGTTCCCCCGAACCAGGTGGTCAGTGCGGCGGACAATCCGTCGTCGGTGCCCTCTCCCGCCCAGGCGACGTAACCGTCCGGCCGCACGAGTACGGCTGTCGGCGCCGGAATTTCGCCGATCACGGGCAGTTCCCATGGCCCGTCGCATCGCGCGCGCACTCCGTTCACCGACGGCCCGGAGAATTCGAGCAGTACCGGCGCGGCAGAGTGCAGCAATTCGAACACCCTGGTCGGCCCGGTATCGGTGACGAGGTCCAGGTCCGGCATGCGCCGCCCCAGAAGCGGATGTCCGACGCCCATCTCGTAGGTCACGTCGAGCCCGGAGATCAACGCTGCCATACGATTTCCCGCATCGCCGACGACTATCTCGTCGAGCAGATCCTTCATTGCCTCTTGCCGTGGGTCGGCTTTCTGGAAGAGCGATTGCGCCATCGTGTATTTCAATGCTCGTGCGCCGGCGGGGTGCCGTTCGGAATGGTAGGTGTCCAGCAGTGCGTCGCTGCTGATGCCTCGCACTACCTGCGCCAGCTTCCACCCGAGATTCACGGCGTCCTGCAGTCCGAGACCGATGCCCTGGCCTCCCGTCGGCGAGTGCACGTGTGCGGCATCGCCGGCGAGCAGGATTCGACCTTTCCGGTACGACGCCGCCTGGCGCGTGGCGTCGGTGAATCGGGACAGCCAGGTGGGTGAGTGAACGCCGAAATCGGTGCCGAACACCTCCACGAGACCGCGCCGGAGATCGTCGAGCGAGGGCTCGGTGCCTCGTTGTAGCTCCTTCTCGGTCAGTACCACTCTCACCGTGCCGTCGCCCATGGCGTGCAGGCCGTGAACACCGCGTTCGTCGATTTTCCCGGCAGTGGGAAGTTCTTCGGTGACGGATACGTCGGCGATCAGGCTGCTGCGGGTGGCGTCGGGTCCGACGAAGTCGATTCCGGACTCCCGACGTACGACGCTCCGGCCGCCATCGGCGCCGACGACGTACTGCGCGTCCAGTCTCTCGCCTGAATCGAGAACGACTGCAGCGTTGTCGACGGCTGAACAGTCGACCGAGGTGACCTCGCTGGTACGTCTGATGGTCACGCCGAGTTCGAGGGCGTGTTCCAGCAGTAAACGCTCGATGTGATTCTGGAACAGCGCAAGGGTGTACGGGTGGCGGGTGGGTAGCTGTCCGATGTCCAGCCGCGTGCCGGCGAACGACGCCACCTGTGCGGTAGTGCCCTCGTCGAGAAACCGTTGGGCTATCCCTCGCTGATCGAGTAGTTCGATTGTGCGGGAGTGTATTCCGCCGCCTCGGGAACCCACGAGGTCCTGGGACGAGCGTCGATCCAGGAGAAGGGCGTCCACCCCGGCCGATTTCAGTTCGGCGGCGAGCATCAACCCCGTCGGACCGCTGCCGACGATCACCACGTCATACACGACGACCTCGCTTTCGGGAGGGTACGAGTAGCGGGACGAGTCGAACGTACGCCACCATGCCGACCAACTCCACCAACGTCTGCGTCACCACGACCACCGCGGCTACCGACAGAGAATCCGGCAGAGCGAGCGCCAACGGCAGCACGACGAGCGAGTTACGGGTAGCGCCGGAGAAGACCAGCGCACGCGTCGCCGGTACGTCCTGACGGGCGATCCGTCCCGCGGCCAGACCGACGAAAGCCATGACCACGAGAAACGCGATGAATACGGCTACCGCGGAGGCCAGTTCCGTTCCGCGGCCACGAACGGAATCGATCTGCGACGCGACCACCACTAGCAGGGTGGCCATCATCAACGGAACCATCGCTGCCGCCGCGACGTCCATGATTCTCCGGCCGATCGTGTGCCGGCGCGCCACCGCCTGTGTCACAGCCGCCGATCCGAGAGGAACGACGACGAGGAGGAAGAATGCCTCGGCGAACGGCGTCACATCGATGGCGGACACCACATCGGAGCCGACGAACATCCACAGATACAGTGGCAGAAAAGCGATTTGAAGAAGCATCAACAGCGGAGCCGCGGCAAGCAGACGCTGTGACGCGGCTCCCGCCAGTCCGCTGAACACGATGACGTAGTCGATGCAGGGCGCCAGCAGCACCAGCAGAATCCCGACGAGAACCGCCTCGTTGCCGGACACGGGCCGCGTCAGAGCGAACACCACGATCGGCACCGCCACGAAGTTCAAGAGCACCGCGGCGGCGAGAAACCGAGTGTCCTTCAGCGCCTTTCCGATCGAGGCGAACGGGACTGCGAGGAACGTCGCGTACAACAGCACGATCAGGACCGGGTTGATGGCGTGTTCGAACACCGGCGCCGACTCCGGTGACGCCGACCCCACCACGGCTCCGACCGTCAAAGCAGCCAGATACAAGGGAATCTGGTGCCTCTCGAGCCAGGTGTGCATACTCGTCACAGTAGTGGGCCGCGTCGTGTTCCGGGGTTCGGCTCGGGGCCTATCGGTAGTCGAAACGGATGAACACCGTGTCGTTCGGCCCGTGGGTGCTCACGTGGGCTCGCACCTGATACACCTCCCAGATCAGATCCTCGGTCAGTACCGCAGCCGGGGTGCCCGCAGCGACCACTCTGCCCTGCGACAGCACCACCATGTGGGTGCAGAACATCGCTGCGAGGTTGAGATCGTGCAACGCAACGACGCTGGTGATGGGCAGCCGGGAGACGAGGGACAGTAGTTCGAGCTGGTGATGGATGTCGAGGTGATTGGTCGGTTCGTCGAGCAGAAGCTCGCGCGGTTCCTGGGCTAGGGCGCGCGCGATCTGCGCCCGCTGTCGCTCGCCACCGGACAGTTGGTGCCACAACCGGTGCGCCTTGTCGGTCAACCCGGTGTGTTTCAGCGCAGCGTCGACTGCCTTCTGGTCCGCCGACGCATTACCGCCGAATGCGCCACGGTGCGGGATGCGGCCGAGCCGGACGACGTCTGCGACGGTGATGTCGAAATCCGTGTCGGCGTGCTGACTCACCACGGCAACGGCTTTCGCGATGTCGCGTCGACGCATGCCGGCCAGTTCCGCGTCGTCGAGCGTGACGACGCCGGACGTCGGCTTGACGGCGCCGTTCATCAGTTGCAGCAGTGACGATTTGCCGGATCCGTTGGGGCCGATCAGTCCGACGGTATCGCCGGGCGCCGGTGTCAGAGTCACCCCGTCGACGACGAGAGCACCCCCGCGCTGCCACCGCACGTCGGACGCTGCGAGTGTCATGCGGACTTCTTCCGTCTGGCCAGGATGGCGATGAATGCAGGAACTCCCACCAGCGCCGTGCCGACGCCGACGGGCAGAGGCGTCGGCGCGAAGGCGACACGGGAGACGGCGTCGACCCAGACCATGAACACGGCGCCCATCAGCGCGGTCACGGGGATCAGCCGGTTGTGTCGTGATCCGATGAGAAACCGTGCGGCGTGCGGCAGTACGAGGCCGACGAAGCCGATGGCGCCTGCGACGCTGACGAGCGTCGCGGTGATGAGCGCGGTGACGACGAGCAGTGCGGTACGCGCCGCGCGTACGTTGATGCCGAGGGATGACGCCACTTCGTTGCCGAAGCTGAAGGCGTCGAGGACGAAGGCGTAGTAGAAGCAGAGGGCGACGCCCACGGCGACCACCGCGACGCACAGGACCACGTCGTCCCAGCGAACGCCTTCGAGTGATCCGAGCAGCCAGAACATGACTCCGCGGGTCTCGTCGGAGTCGGCGAACGCGAAGATCACGAGCGAAGTCAACGCCGAGAAGAGTTGTGTGCTGGCCACACCCGCGAGAATGACCCGGTCGTTGTTTCCGCCCGACAGGTGGGCGAGCAGAAGGACGAGCCCGAACGCGACGAGGGCACCGACGAACGCGCCACCGGACAGGCCCAGTGCGGCACCACCGATTCCGAGGATGCCGACGACGACGGCTCCTGTCGAGGCTCCCGAGCTGATGCCGAGCACGAACGGGTCCGCCAGCGGGTTTCGCAGCAGCGACTGCATGATGACACCGCAGATACCCAGGCCGCTTCCGCATGCGGCGGCGACGAGGCTGCGAGGCAGTCGTTCTTCCCAGACGATCGCGTTCTTGGACACCTTGACCGGTATGTCGGTCAGACCCAGATGATTGGTGACGACGTCGCGGACGTTGACCAGCGACACACTCGCAGGCCCCAGCGTCATCGCGACGGCGACCGATGCCACGAGCAGGACGAGGCCGCCCGCCAGAACGGCGGGCAGACCCAGCCCGCGACGTACTGCGGGCGCAATGGTGTTCAGGACTGTGGTGTTCAGGATTGCGGGCCCATCTCACGCAGGCCCGCGGCGACTTTCTCGACACCGTCGACGAGCCTGATGGACGGGTTCATCTCGGCTCCGTGGAGAGAGATGTAGCGCTTGTCCTGTACGGCCTGCATGGTGTTGGTGACCGGGTCCGATTCCAGGAACGCGATCTTGTCGGCGAGGAGGTCGCCGGGGAAGCGCGCACGAAGCAGATCGCCGAGCACGAGCACGGACGGGCTGCGGTCGACCATCGTCTCCCAACCGACGGCCGGCCAGTCGTCGTCCAGGTCGGAGTAGACGTTGGTGGCGCCGACCGTCGTCGCGATCAGGTTGGCGGAGCCGAGTCCGCCGGCGACGTAGGGACTCTTGGTGTCGGCGAACCAGAACGCCATGGTCTCACCGGTCTCGGCCAGTTCGGCGGTCGCGGCGGTCATGCGGTCCTGCAGTTCGGTGACCAGGGCGGCGCCGCGGTCCTGCACGTCGAAGATCTCGGCGAGCTCGGTGATCTCCTGGTAGAGCGCGTCGACTTTCAACGGGTTGGTTCTGGTGTTGCCGCCGTTGATGCTGAGGCCGTTGTCGCAGTCCGTCGGCGACAGGTAGGTCTGGGCGCCGGTCTCGGCGAAGCGGGCACGCTCGGCGACGCCGCCTTCCTTGAAGTGACGGCCGAACGACGCGGTGACGAAGTCGGGGTCGGCGTCGAGCACCACCTCGTAGGTGGGTGCGTTGTCGGCGAGACGGGGCACGTCGGAGTTCGCCGCTTCGAGGTTCTCTCGCACCGGGTCGGTCCACGATGCGGTGCCGACCATGCGGTCCTGCAGCCCGAGAGACAACAGGATCTCGGTCGAATTCTGATCCAACGACACCACACGCTGCGGGGGAGCGTCGACGGTGACGGACTCGCCGCAGTTGTCGAGGACGAGTGGGTAGGCCGTGTCGCCGTTGCCGCCGACGGCATCGGAATCGGTCACGGCCTCGGACTCACCGCACGCGGTGAGAAGTCCAGCGACGACGGCCATGGCGCCGACGCGCCTGAGCAATGCACTCACGATGAACACTTTCTGAGACGGCACAATGCGTGAGTGAACACGGCATGTCTGCGCGATCCACTCGCGCAGAACGTACGAGGCGACGAACGCGGATAGGCTAACCTATGCCGATCCTCGAAGTCATATCGTGGTGGGACTACTGAGCGAGCGAGGGGATTGATCGTGGCGGCGGGCGTCGACGGCCGACATTCGAGATGGCGCTGGTCGTTCATCACCGAGTTGGCGCGGGCAACCCCGACGATCCGGCTTCTCGTGCTGACCCAGATGACGTTCAACATCGGGTTCTTCATGGTGCTGCCGTACCTGTCGGTGCACTTGACGTCCGACCTGGGGCTCGGTGCGGCGGTGGTCGGTGTGGTCCTCGGCATCCGCACGTTCTCGCAGCAGGGACTGTTCTTCATCGGCGGCACCCTCGCCGATCGATGGGGTATCAAGCCGGTCGTCCTCGTCGGATGCGGCATCCGGGTGCTCGGATTCCTCGGCATGGCGGTAGCAGGTTCTCTGGCCGGTGTGGTCGCGGCGACGGTGGCCATCGGCTTCGCAGCCGCATTGTTCTCGCCTGCCGTCGAGTCCGCGATCGCCATCGAGGCGGGAAGAAGCGAGCGCGACGACGGGCCCAGCCGGGTCGAGACCTTCGCGCTGCTGTCGGTGTGCAATCAGATCGGCTCGTTCACCGGCCCGCTGATCGGATCGGTACTGCTGGTCGTCGACTTCCGCGTTGCCTGCACGGTCGCTGCCGTGATCTTCGTCGGCGTGATCGGAGCACATCTGAGATGGTTGCCGAACGAACCGGGCGAGCACCGAGGCGAGTCGTGGCTCTCCGGGTGGAACGACGTGGTGCGCAACAAGACTTTCGTGTTGTTCGCGGTCGCGATGAGCAGCCAACTGGTCGCATACAACCAGCTGTATCTGCTGCTGCCCCTGGAGGTCGAACGGGCGTGGGGATCGCAGGCAGTGCTGGGGTGGTTCTTCGCGATCTCCGCGGTGTTCGTGGTGTCCTCGCAGATGGGCATCACCCGCATGGTCGGCGCACGATCACCCCGGGTCACGTTGCCGGCCGGATTGGCAGTCATGGCACTGTCGTTCGTGGTCGTGGCACTGACGACTCCCCTCGGGCTCAGCGGGTTCGTCGGCCTGCTCCCGGCGGCAGGTTTCGTCGCCCTGCTCGCACTCGGGCAGATGATCGCCATGCCCCAGGCCCGTGACATCGTGCCGCGCTTGGCCGGCGAGCGCAGGCTGGGTGCGTACTACGGCTTCATGGCATCCCTCGGAGGCATCGGCGTTCTGATCGGCTCGGTCGCCATCGGGGCAGTCATCGACGCGGCTCCATCGACGGGGTGGGGGTCGAGCACGCCGTGGCTCGTGGCCGCCGTCTTCCCTCTCGCCAGCGTCCTCGGTATCCGCTTGGTGCTGAGGAGCCTCCCTTGAGGGCTCGGGACCGGGCCTCCTGCTCCACTATTCGGTGCTGAAGGGCAGATCCAGGCATATGACGCAACAAATTGGAGCGTCAGGCACCCCTGGTAAGCCGGAATCCGAATCGGTACGCGATGATCCCTGCGACAGCCCCGAGCGCCGCACCTGTCAGAGGGGCGAACCAGACGGCCCGTCGCAGGAACAGCCCCGATCGAACCCGGAACGAGATGTCCTGCGAGGTCTCGGAGGCGTGGCTCATCTGCACTCCCCGCAGCGGTTCGTACACACCGTTGTACTCGACCTCGGAGGCGAAGTATGCCTGCTGAACGAACTCGAGAACCGCAGGGAGAAGACCGACAACAGCACCGGTGAGGCTCAGCAGCAGCACGAGTGAACGCACGGTGCGTATCGTAACGAGTCGTGTCGGACGAGGCGTACGGACGGGTGACCAATCCAGAGCGGTTCGCGCCGCTGGTGACTGCAGCGAAAGAATTTGCGGACGATGTGGCGACACGGTTCGACGTCGATGTCACTCGTGTGGCCGGTGACCCGGGTTCGCAGGTGGTCGAGGCCGTTCACTTCGTACCAGCGCAGGACGATCAGGCGCCGTTGATCGTCTCCTTCACGTCGTTTCCCGGAGTGCTTCTCGATGTGGGTGCATCACAGCGAATCGCGTTGCCCGCGTGCGGGTGCGATGCGTGCGAAGAGGATGTCGAGAATCTGATCGGCCACCTGAACAGGTACCTCTCCGCTCTCGTCTCGGGGCAGTTTTACGAGCGCATTGTCGATTCGATGGTCGGAGCACGTGTGGGAAGGCGGTAATTGGCGCAATTCGGGTCGTGGCCCGATTCCCGAGTTACGTGTCGCGATGCCCGAGGATGGGCGATGGAAGCGGTGGTCTCCGAAGTGACCGGTCAGAAGTCCTGCTCGAATCGGTACCAGTCTCCGTCGAAGTCGTAGAACTCGATGGCCTCGTCGTACTGTGGCCGCCCCGGCGCCGGGGGACCGTCGGGGAGGTAGCCGAAGCCGATGGAATCGCCCAGTCCGCTGTCGACGAAGACAAGGCACCCCGTCCCCAGTGGGCGGACGGCCACCACGGTGTAGACGCCGATTCGTTGACCCCCGGATGCGGAACGGCATTGCGAGACAGTCTCCGTCAGCGCGTCCTCGGATATTGCGAATGCAACGGTCCGGGGCAGCGACAACGCCACTGCGCCGACGGTGAGGAGTACGAGTACGGGTGCGACGACACTCCACCCCCGTGCCCGGTACTTGGACCAGCCGATGAGGGCGAAGGCCGACCACAGCACTGCGAACACCACGAGTGGGACCACCGCGAGACCGAGGAACAGGCCATTGGGACTGGGAGGCGTGAAGGCCCACAGAACGAGGCCACACCCGAGCGCTACCAGCACCGTGGTGACGGCGGACGCCCAGTTCCACCAGGTCCGATCGGATGCAGGCATGGTCGCCGACCCTACTTGATTCCACTCCGCGCGAAGGCCATAGGCGCTGTTGGCCTCGGGTCCACATGTAGATCGACCCGCTTCGGTGCGGTGCAGGCCCCCGCTGTGGCAGGCGGCTGAACTTCGGTCGAGAGGTTCGATCTAGGGCCCGAACATTTCGAGGAACTGCTCCAGGGTGGGTACTGCGGGAGGTGCTACGACTCCCGGGGACAGGTCGATGCCGCCGAGGGCGCCGAGGACGTCGTCGGTCTGTGCTGCGGCCGAGCCGTAAGTGTTGGCCGCGACCGAGAAACCGTCACCGATGGATGCGGAGGCGACGACGCTGGATGCGTCGTCGGCCCAGCCCCATTTGGTTCCGGTCACGTCGGCGAGCTCGCCTGTGCCCCAGTCCTGCTGGGTGCCGTCGGTGGCGACGGGGCTCGACGAGTTCATCCATCCCAGGATCGGGCTCGCCGGGTCGGTTCTTTTCTTCGCTTCCAGGAAGCGGACGGTATCCGCGGTGCTGGTGTAGGAACTACCCCAGAAACCTCCGCGGGAGGTCGACGGCAATCCGAATTCGGCGGCGGTGGCGTCGATCGCGTTCGGGTACTTGGAGTCCAGTGCGGACGCGGCGCCGTCGTCGCTGGATTGGATCATCCGTGCCGCGAGATCGCGGTCGCCGGCCGACCCGTCTCCGTGGCGTAGTGCGTAGTCCGCCAGGTACAGCTTGACCGTGGACAAGCCCGGTCGGGCGTCGTTCTCGTTGGCGGTTCCCACGCGCAGACCGCTGGGCGAATGCTCGAAGGAGATCGAGGTCCGAGCGGGTACGTCGGCGAAGTTCTCGGGACCGGGGAGCGCCGACGCCGGTGCCGCGGCTGCGAGTGCGCAGGCGACGGCGGCGAGGGGTGCGAGGGACAGGTGTCGTAGCGACGGCATGCAGGGTGTTACCCCGTTGTGGAACCGGTCAATCCGGACTCAGCGAAGCGCGTCCGCGATGCGGGGGACCAGGGTGTCGATGGCGTAGGGAATGGACAGCACCGAGTTGTAGGTGATCGCGCCACGCTGATCGAGGGTGGCGGGAACGATGGCATCGTTGCGGCCGGCTGTGGTGTTGGCGAACGCACGGTTCTCGGCGACGATGTCGAAGTTCTCGTCGGGTCCGAGAACGAGCATGACGTCGGCGTCGAGCATGTTCGTGTTCTCGGCCGAGAATTCGACGTAGAACGTGTCACCGGTGTCGCCGTCGAGTACGGGCTGCGGCGTCGCGAAACCGAGTGAGGTGAGGAACTGGCCACGTCCGTCACCGGGGAGGAAGCCTGCGTACACGCCGCTGTAGGACATGACGGCGACTCCGGTCTTGCCTGCGAACTCGGGATGCGCGGCTACGGTGTCGGCGAGTAGGGCGTCGGTCTCCTCGTTGAGCCGCACCCCCTCGTCCTTCATGCCCATCGCGGTGGCGATGGTCTCGGTCGCAGCGGCGCGAGGGACCGCGTACGCCGCAGTGCCAACCGGCCGCGCGACGGTCGGTGCGATCTCGCTGAGCTTGTTGTAGGTCGCCTCGTCGAACCCGGCGTTGAGGCCGAGAATCAGGTCGGGTGCGAGCTCGGCGATCTGCTCGAGGTTGGGTTCCGAATCCGACTCGATGCGGGTGAGTTCGGCGTCGCCGACTTGTTCCTGGGCCCACGGGCCGAGCCCGGTTTCGTAGAACGCGAAACCACTGTTTCCGACGGGAACCTGGCCGAGGGCGAGTACGACGTCGGCGTCGGAGACCCCGAGGGTGACGATGCGTTCCGGCGTCGACGGCACTTCGGTGCTCCCGAAGACGTGCTCGATCGTCACGGGGAACTCGCCGGTGGGGGCGGTGGAGGTCGTCTCGCCTTCGGAGCTGGAACATCCTGTCACGACGCCTGCGAGCAGCACCGCGCCGACTATCGCTGCACCGATTCTCATCGAACTCATCCACCCGATCCGTGATTCCGCTTGTTTGGTCAGGGAACCCTAACTCAGCTTCGGGCGAGGGTGAGCTCGAGGGTCCGTGTCGTAGGTGTGTGGCACCGTGGTCGGTGTGACACTGTTCGGTATCGACGTCAGCAATCATCAGGGCAACTTCAATTTTGCCGCGGCCAAGGCCGAAGGGTTCGTGTTCGCGACGCACAAAGTCACCGAGGGGTCCGGGTATCGCGATCCGTTCTGGCCGCGGGCCGCTGCGGAGATGGCGACGCATTTTCCCGGACGGTGGGGCGGGTACGTGTTCTGTCGAACGAACACCGACCCGGCTTCCGAAGCGGAGACACTGCGCAATCACGCTGGTGGAGTTGATTTTCCATTGCAAGTGGATTACGAGGACACAACGAACGGCGGGTCGGTGGACGATCTTCTCCGGCGGTTCGACGCCTACCGCGCGGTGGGGTTCCAGCAGTTCCTTCCGGTGTATCTTCCGCGCTGGTTCTGGGAAACGCGAATGGGCAGTGCGCCTCTGGACCGATTACCGGTAGGGGTCTGGAACAGCGATTACGTCTCCGGGCGTGACTTCGCCTCCCGGTTGTATCCCGGGGACAACTGGGCGCCGGCGCGCGGCGCCGGCAGGTTCGGTGGCTGGGCGGACATGGGAGGCAAGCCCGTGCAGATCCTGCAGTTCTCCGAGAGTGCCTCGGTGGCCGGTCAATTCATCGACGCCAATGCTTTTCGGGGCGACGACGCGGCGCTGGCGGAGCTGTTCAGAACACCTGTGTGAACTGGTACCACTCACCGTCGTAGTGGGAGTACTCGATGTCCGGCCGTCCGGCATCGTGCGTGTACGAGTTCGGGATTCCCAGCGGGAGGTAGGCCAGGCCCACGCCGTCGACTCGGCCACCGCCGCGTACGTACAGCATGCAGCCGCCCTGCCCTGTCGCGTCTGAATCGACCGGCATCGTGTGCCAGACGCGGTACAGGCCGACCCGTCGTTCGGCGGTGTCGACGTCGGGGCACTCCTCAGCGGTCGCCGTCAGCGCGCCCTCGGACACGGCGAAGGCGAACGACGACGGTAGGGACAACGCCACGAGGACGGCGGTGACCAGTGCGAACACCGGTGCGATTGCCGTCAGCCGTAGCCTCCGATACTTCACCCACCCGATCAGGCCCAGTAGCAGCCACATCGCGGCCACGGCGAGCGCGGCATCCTGCGCGATTGCGAAGTACAGGTAGTTACGTTCGGGCGGTACGTACGCCCACAGCACGAGCAGACATACGAGAGCGGCGAGTACCGCGACCACGATCGTCAGTCCAACCCACCACGGCGCCCCCCTGGGCCTGTCGGTCATCCACGACACTGTGCCACGTCGGCGCCGAGTTCACGCGCGTTTCGGCCGGGGCACCGTGATGGAGGCGATGAGTGCCGCGTTGGCGGGGTCGTCCCAGGCGCTGGGGGTGATGCTTCGTACCTGCCCATCGGCCACGCCTCGGTTCAGGTCGATCCGCGTCGTCGTTCCCGCCTCGAAGTCGAGCTTCAGCAACTCGTCGGTTTCGTGTACCTGCCATTCGATTCCGTGCGGGCCGTAGGCGCGATCTGCTCGGGAGAACGTCATGTCGGGCCGATCCTGCTCTGCGACATCGACTGTGCATCGGTGGTGCTCGTCGAGGACCTGGACCTTCGTGCTCGGCCAGGTTCGGATCACCCCGTGTCGACGATCGTCGGTCATGTGCGATCCGGACGCGTCGATCAGATAGAGGGACCCGTCGACCATGGCCGAGGCCCAGGCGCCCGAGGTTGCGTACCGGTCGATGGTCACGGAGTTCTCGTCGACGACAGTGCATCGGTGGACATCGTGTTCGGAGGTGATCCAACACCCGCCGGGGACGGCGTGGAGGCGTCGGGTCCAGCGGTCGTCGGTGGGTTCGATGGTGAGCGGCAACAGAAACCGGGTGATCGCGGGAACGGCGCCTGCTGCCTCGACACGCAACAGGACGGGGTCCGACGCATGCATGACCCAGACGTCGCTGCCGTCGGCTGAAACGGCTCCCGCGGCGAAAGGCGTTGGTGGTGAGAGCATATCGAGATCGAGTTCGACGAGGATTCCTGTCGTCTGCACGTGGCCGTTCTCGATGGGCTCGCGCTCCCACCAAGGATCACCCGTGGGGACGGCGTCGATCTCGTCGAGGCGCTCGGTTCCGTCGACTCCGCGCCAGCCGTTGTCGATTTTCTCGACTTGCTTGTGCACGAGGTGCATTCGCTCGATTCGGCCGTGCACCCGAGCGGGTCGGTCGATCGCCCGGTCGTCGAGGACCGCGCTGAGTATCCCGTCGAGCATCACCGACCCGTTCGTGGGGCGATCCGCCCACCACTGCCCGCTCCAGCCGTCGCCGTGGACGAGGTGCAACCACCGGAGTTCTCCGTCCCGCCCTCGGGGACAGGCTCCGAAGGCGGGACGGGCTGTGGCTCTGCGTTTGTCGTCGAGCACCGAGCGGACGGGGCCCGCCGAGTGATGCTCGAGGGCGACGTCGACCACGTCGCCCACCGATGCACGTGGGAACGACCCGTCTTGGATGACCCAGCCTGCGACGAATATACGCAGAGCCTTCGGTCGTTCGGCGGGCTCCACTCCTGGCTTGCTCATGTCAGTCCCGACGCACTAGGGGGACCGTGCGGCGAAGCGTCACGGGCGTCGGGTCACCGTGCGTGTAACCGTACACCCGCGGCTGCGTCAGCTACCGGCTACTTCCGTTGCGTTGGCCAGACCGTCGACGAGGGTCGGGAGGAAGAAGGGGATGGACAGAGCCGTCGGCCCGATCGCGGAACCGGCCTCCTGGCCGACGAATCCGGCGACGGCGCCCTTCGCGACGGCCGGAATCTGTCGCGACACGTCCGAGGTCAGGAACTCCTGCAAGGCCTGGTCGGTGTCGACCTGGGTGAACACGACGTCCGCGTCGATCTTCGAGATGTTCTCCGCCGAGACGGTGGTGGAGAACGGCGATTCACCGTTCGAGAGGGACGTCACCGATTCGGGCGTGGTGAATCCGAGATTCTCGAGCAGTTCGACGCGAGGATCCGTCGGCAGGAGCAGGTAGTAGACGTCTGCTGCCTCGGACACGTAGGCGATGGATCGACCGTCGAATTCGGGGTGCTGATCGCCGGCGTCGGTGACCTGTCGATCGAGGTCGGCGACGAGTTCGCGGGCTTCGTCGGCGCGGCCCAGGACGTCCCCGGTGGTGGTTATGACGTCACGCCACGGCGTCGACCACAGTTCTTCCGGTGGCGCGATGACGGGGACGCCTGCTGCGGTCACTGCGTCGTATTCGGCTTGGGTGAGTCCGGAGTGCGGTGCCATCAGCACATCCGGATCGGTGGCCAGGAGTTGTTCGACGGGGAGTTCGTACGCGGAGTTGTCGAGCAGAACCGGGGTCTGTCCGCCGAGGTCCTCGATGGCGTCGGACACCCACGGGTACATCAGGTCGTCGCCTCCGCCGTATTCGGCCGACGGGATGGCGACGGGTACGACGCCGAGGGCGAGGACGGCGTCGGTGGTGCCGAATCCCCAGGTCGCGACGCGTTCCGGTAGTGCATCGACTGTCGTCTCGCCGTACATGTGGTCGACGGTGACCGGGAACGAACCTTCGGCTGCGGGTGTCGCGGCGTTGTCGTTCGCGGTGTCGGAGGTGCTGCACCCGGCCAGTGCGAGGGATGCGATCGCAGCGACGGTGACTGCGGTGATGTGAAGCTTCATGAGGATCCTGTACGTCGAACAATGCGGACCTTCAGGTTAGCCTTCGCTTACTCAGCGCCGTCGATCGGCCGGGGAACGTTTAGGCGGCCTCATCGTCGGGCACCGTAGTTGTATGAGCGACACAACGAAGGTCACCGTAGAACGCACCATCGAAGCTCCCGTCGACGCGGTGTTCGATGTGCTCTCCAATCCCGAGCGGCATCAGAAGATCGATGCTTCCGGCTTCATCCGCGGGGTGGATCATGCGGATCGCATCCAGAAGGTCGGTGAGGTGTTCACGATGAACATGGCCGGCGATCACATGGGCGGCGAGTACCAGACCGACAATCACGTCACCGGCTACGCCAAGGACAAGCTGCTCGCATGGACCACCGCGCCTGCGGGCACCGAGCCTCCCGGGTGGGAGTGGCTGTGGGAGTTGGAATCTCAGGGTCCCAACGAGACGCTGGTGCGCCACACGTACGACTGGTCGAAGGTGACGGACAAGAAGCTTCTCGAGAAGGTGAAGTTCCCGTTGGTCACGGAAGATCAGTTGAACAGCACCCTGTCCTTGCTGGACGCGGAAGCGACAACCTGATCGCCGTCAGCCTGACGTAGCTACCGACTCTGCCGCGCTCACTGCCCTCGAATCGACACGGGCGGTGGGCGCGGCATTGTCGTGCGCCGCTCAGGTGGCCTGAGGCGTCGCGCTGTTCGGCGTCGCGGAGTGATCGCCGGCGATCCTGCCGGTGCGCTTGACCGCCCAGACGATCAACGCGATGGGAACGACCCAGTTGAGCAGGAGATTGCCCGGGTGGTTGTTGGTCATCTCGGTGGACGAGGCCAGTGCACCGGCGATGACGTGGCAGACGGCCATCGCGAACACGACGCCCGCCCACATCGCGCTGATGGACTTGTTCTTCTCGTGAAATCGCGGGGTGCCCCAGTACTGCGGGTCCACCGAGTCGCGGGCGTACTGCTCGGTGAACGGCACTGTCACGACGGACACGGCCATGACGGCGGCCAGCACGAACGTCGCGCCGCCGCGACCGAAATCGGCCAGGGCGTCGTTCAGGCTGCTGTTGCCGAGGAACCCGAGCACCGCGATGATCCCGAAGGTCACGACGCCGGCCGCGTCGATGATCTTGATGCCGCCGTTGCCCCTGGACACGGACGTGCTGCGGCCGACGAACGCCAGCGCCAGCGAACTCACGCAGGCCAGCAGTGCGGCGATCCCGACAGCGCTCGCACCCATTCTCTCGGTAAGGATGGCGAAGAGCGCCCAAGGCGCCAGGCCGAGGATCATCATTTTGCCGTTCATGGTGGGAGCCTTTCGACAGCACTGCGTCGGACTAGCGGAATACGATGAGATCAGCTTCCAACGATCGGCGTGGCAGATCATCGGTGTAGGCACGCACGATTCGCTGCCACTCACCCGATATGCATGAATCGACGCGTTCCGCCCAGGTCGGCGCTGCTTCGGCGCTACCGTCGTATGCATGAAGTTGCCGTCCACCGGGGCGCGCAGGTCGATCGTCGACGAGATCGACTCCGCGCTGGACCTGGCGATGAACGGCATCGGTCCGCGGACGTTGGTGGTGACGGCCGGACCGGGCAGCGGAAAGTCGCACACGCTGCGTCGGCTCGTGTCCGGCCGGGGCATCGAAACGCGGTGGGCGACGGCTGACGAGTTGTCCTGGCGTCAGCCCTATGCGGTGGCCGCGGCTCTCATCGGCGTCGCCGTGCCGGCGACTGCCCCGGCCGGGTTCGACACCGAGCTCCATGCAGCGGTCGATTCACTGTGCGCGGTTCGGCCGCAGCTGCTGGTCGTCGACGATGCGCACAACGCGGACGCGGGCAGCCTGGAAGTGTTGTCCCACCTCGCCGCGGCGGCGAAGGATCTGCCGTTGGTGGTGCTCGTCGCGCGACGTCACCTGCCCACCCGTGAGCTGTTGACTCGCATGCTGGCCCGCCCGACGGTCCGTGAGTGGAATCTGCCGGCGATGGACGCCGCGGATCTCGAGGTGCTGGCCCACGAGGTACTCGGTGCGTGGCCGGACGCCGCGTTGTCGACGCTTCTGGCGCGGTCGGGTGGTAACCCGATGCACGCGTTGACGATGCTGACGGAGCTGCGTGCGCAGGGCACCGTCGTCGTGAAGGACGGCCGGGCAACCGCGCCGAGCATGCTCGACGCGTCGGCGTCCAGCAACTTGCAATCGGCTATTGCGGAACAGCTTTCGCTGCTCGATGCCTCCTCGCGTGATCTCGTCCGCAAGCTCGCGGTGTGGGGCGGGCCTGCCACGCTGGCCGAGCTGGCCGACCTGGGGGACACGTCGGCGGCGGTGATGGTGGGGGCGGCGCAGACGGTGATCGACGCGGGCATGGTCGACGCGTCGCCGAGCGGGGAGTTGATGTTCACGCACGACGTCTACGCCGATGTGGCGTACGACGGTCTGGCGCCGCCGCTGCGGGCGATTCTGCACACGGAGGTCGCGCGTCACCACGAGGCCGCGGGCAACCGACAGATGGTGGCGCATCACCTGCTCGCGGCGGGCGGGGACGAGTCGGTGCTCGGTGCGGCGGTGAGCCGGGCGCAGGAGGAATTGCAGTACGTTCCTGCGGTCGCCGTCGACCTGTTGGGGACTGCGACGGCCACCGTCGCCGGGTCGTTCGAGCTGGACCTGGCGACGGCACTGGCGCGCAGCGGCCAGCTCGCCCGGTCGGCCGAGGTTGCGACGCAGGGTCTGTCGAACGCGACCGATCCCGCCGTCGTGCCGTTGCTGTACCGGACGCTGCTGTTCACCTCGATCGCGCAAGGAAAGTCGCAGCACGCGCTCGGGTTGATCTCGTCGACACTGCAGATGCCCGTCGACGACGCCACCCGCGCGGGTCTGCTGGACACGCAGCGGTACGTCTCGCTGTTGGAGGGCGTCACTCCGGTGCCAGGCGGGGAGCTGGGGGCCGTCCAGGGACCGGTCAGCGTGTTGGTCACCGAGGCTCTGCGACGGTTTCTCTCCGGTGCTGTCGACAGTGGGTTGAACCTGGCGCTCGAAGCGTCCCAGCAGGAAGGCGCGGTGGGCGCAGGGTTTCAGCTCAGTACGTCGGCGGACGTGTGGCCGCCGTTCATCGAGCTGTACGCGCACGGGCCCGTCGCGGCGGAAGCGCTGATGGACCGCGCTCAGCAGCTGCGGACCGACCGCGGTGCCGCGTGGATGACGGCGTACCAGGACTTCACCCGCGGAGGCATCGCGATGAAGAGAGGCCGTCTCGACGACGCGGCCGCGCACATCGACGCCGGGTTGGAACGTGCGGGCTCGGCGGACATGGGGTGGACGTCGATCGCGGAGGGCACCCGCGCTCAGATCGACGTGTACCGAGGCGACGTGGAGGCGGCTCTCGCGCGGTTGGATGCGTTCGAGAACTCGGGACAGCCGCATCAGTTCGGACTGCCGATCTGCGGTATGACGCGGGTGTCGTTGCTCGAGTCCGGCCGCAAGTTGTTGCCTGCGGTGGCCGCAGCCCGCAGGTATTGGGGTGGCGCCAGGGAGTTGGGGATCTACGGGTGGCTTCCGTCGTTCGCCGTCGACTGCGCTCGTCTGGCTCGGCGGACCGACGACGGTGAGTTCGCCGCGGAGATCGTCGACACCCTCGCGGAGATCTCCGATCCACTGCCCGTCGCGAGCGTCGGACCGGTCGCTCTCGCTCGGGCCCTGTGCGCGGGTGATTCGGAGTCCGTCGTCGCGCAGGCCGTTCGGAGCGCGGAGAGCGCTCGCCGGGAAGGCAACGTCATCGCCGAGGCCGCAGCCTGGGAGGAAGCAGCGTGCGAGCTCGCGGCGTCGGGAGACAAGGTGACTGCGCGTGAACATGCACGGACGGCGCTGCTGATCACCCAGAACATGGGCGCCACCGCGTTGTCCTCGCGAATCGCCATGCGCCTGCGTCCGCTGGGAGTGCGGTTGGATCCGCGGACCGTCCGGGAGCGTCCGCGGACGGGGTGGGACAGCCTCACCCGGACCGAGACGACCATCGCGGACATGGTGGCGAGCGGTCGAAGCGGCCCGGAGATCGCGCAGAGCCTGTTCATCTCCCAGCGCACCGTGCAGACGCACGTCTCGCACGCGCTGGCCAAGCTGGGCCTGCGTACCCGAGTGGAACTCGCCGCCCTCGTCGCCGGCCGCCGGGAGTGACTGGCAGGGATATCTACGTGCTCTGACCGATGTTCCTCCACGGTCCCGAAGACCAGGATCGAAGCATCGCACCGACGAACGGGAGTCCCCTCATGACGAACGACACGCTCACCACCGACCCGCACCGGCCGGCGCCCGTCGACGTCGTCCACCACACCCACCTGAACGGTGTGTTCGCACCGCAGCGCGAGGAGGTGGACGTCGCCGACCTGCACGTCGTCGGCGAGATCCCGGCCGACCTGAAGGGCAGTTACCTGCGGAACGGACCCAATCCGCGTTTCGACCCGATCGGATCGTTCGTCTTTCCCCTCGACGGCGACGGGATGGTCCACCGGGTCGGCATCGCCGACGGCCGAGCGTCGTACACCAATCGGTTCGTTCGGACGCCGATGGTCGAGCTCGAAGAGCAACGCGGAGAAGCGATCTGGTCCGGCGTGATGGACGGATACACGCCGCCGGCGTCGGTCGTCGGCGATGCCCTCGCCGGCACCACGCGTCAACTGCCGGACATCAACATCGTCGATCACGCGGGCAAGCTCCTGGCGATGGCCGAAGGCGACCGGCCGTACCTGCTGGACCGTGAGAAGCTCGCGACGCTCGCGCAGGAGGACTGCGACGGCGCGATGCGGGTCGGCAGCACGGCGCACCCCAAGATCGATCCGCACACCGGGGAGATGGTCCTGTTCAACTACTCGCTGGAGGCGCCGTATCTGACGTGGTCGATCGTCGGCGCCGACGGCAGGGTGTTGCTGTCGCCGACTCCCGTCGACGGTCTCGACAAGCCCTACATGATTCACGACATGGCGTTGACGCAGAAGTACGTGGTGCTGTTCGTCAATCCGTTGGCGTTCGACCTCGCCGCCGCAATGACCGGTGGAGCGCTGCTGTCGTGGCAGCCGGACCGAGGAACTCGCATCGCGCTGATCCCCCGGGACGGTGGCGCGATTCGGTGGATCGACACGGATGCGTTCTGGGTGTGGCACTTCGCCAACGCTTTCGACAATCCCGACGGCACCGTCACCGTCGACTACGTCGAACACCTGTTTCCCGGTGGTCTGACGAAGCCGACGGGCGTCAACAACCCGGCGTTGACGCGGGCGCTGCTGAATCCCGTCACCGGTGCGGTGAGCCGTACGCAGATCAGTGACCGGTTCGGAATCGAGTTCCCTCGCGTCGACGACAGGTTGCTGACGCTCGATCACGGCCGCATCGCCACCGTCGGAAAATCCGAGGTCGACGACGGATTCCTCGAATCACTGTTCTTCCACGACGTGCACTCCGGGCGCGACGAGGTGTGGTCTCCGGGAGTGGCGATCGGCGAACCGATCTACATTCCGGGTGAGACGCACGATTACTGGGGTGCGATCGGCACCGATCCCGAGGATCTGAAATCCCGCTTCTACATCCTGGACGCCGACAACCCGGCGGACGGGCCGCTGGCGACGATCGAGCTGCCCATCCGTGTTCCCGCGGGACTGCACGGCATTTGGGTCCAATAAGGCGCGCCGTACCGTCATCGGGTGGAGGATCGAACCCATGAAGACGTTCGTACGGAGACTGACGGTGTGTGGGGCGGTAATGATCGGGGCGGTTTTCGGTCCGGTGGCAGTCGCGTCCGCTGAGGTCACGGTGCCGTTCCAGATCGACCCGGCGCCGTACGGAAACACCAACGGCAGCTTCGATTCGCCCGAGGTCCGCTGCGTAGCGGTACTCGGCGAGCAACCGGGGGTCGCCAGGGTCACCAGCCCGGCCGACGGCAGGCCTGGGTGCTATCAGGTCGCCGACGTGCGCTGGGTGAACCTCTCCACCGGGGCGTCAGGTGCGGCCCGAATGTCCGACGGTCTGGGCGGCGCACCGCGCGAGGCGGTACTGCGGACCGGGCCGGGGCAGGTAGCTCTGGTCGCCGTTTCCTCTTACGCCACGACGGTCCCCGGGTTCGCCACCTTCTACGTTCCGTAGTTCGGCCGTCGAGCTAGCCCGTCGACTCGTCGTCGCGCGGAGGGTGTGGCACGTTCTCGTCGTCGACGTGTGCGCCCACGGCAGTGTTCTCGTCCGCCGGGTGGTCGCGGGGGCCGTCGTTGGTGCCGTGGGATTCCACTGCGGCGTCGGCGTCGCTGGGCATCGTCATGAGATCTCCTGGGGTTCGAAGCGCGGTCGAGGAGAGTGTGCCCGTTTCGGCGGAAACTACACAGGACTCGAGGGAGCTGCTCAGGTGCCCGGCCGGATGCCTGTGTAGATACCGGGCACTCGAAAGCGAAGGGGCGGTTCGTCGTACTCCTCGAGGGCGTGCGCGGTCCACCCGGCGATACGGGCGAAGGCGAACAGTGCCTCCGGGGTATCGGGCCGGAGACCGAAGGCGCACGTGAACGTGGCGAGCGCAAAATCGGAGTTGGGGAACGTGTCGAACCGATCGCGCATCTCGTCGATCACGATGTCCGCGGCTGCCATCACGGCGGCGTTCGCGCCGCTCGCCGGGTCGCGGAGCAGCCGAAGCAATTCCTGGGCGCGAGGGTCCCGGTCGGTGTAGATCACGTGGCCGAACCCGGGGACTCGCTCGCCGGATCGAAGATGCTGTGCCAGAGCGGAAATCGGGTCGACGCGCGCAGACGTAATGAACCGATAGGCAGGCTCGGCCGCGGATCCGTGCAGTGGACCGTCGATGCACCCCAGGCCCGCGGCGACGACCGAGTAGAGGTGGGCTCGTGTACTGGCCGCGACCCGAACGGCGAGCGTCGACGCCGCCAGGCTGTGGTCGAGCATCAGCACGAGGGCGGCTCGTAGAACGGTCAGCCCGCGAGGGTCGGATGCCTCCGATCGCACTGCAGCCCACATCGACTCCGCGACGGAGGTGTCGGGCGCAGCTTCGGTGAGAGAGGCAGCGACGGTCGCCGACAGTTGGCCGGCCTCGGATATAACCGATTTCGGGCTGATGTCGACACGCATCGGACGGTGGGTCGCGGCGACGTCGACGGCGAGGCGGATACGGTCGATGAATCGGCACTCCGGCGACAGTGACGCGGCGGCATCTCGGCACTTCTGTGCCACAACGGGATCGACGTGAAACCTGCGATCCGAGTCCATTTGCCCTGTCCACACGAAGTGCGCTACCGACTCGAACGAGTAGGCGGTCAGGTCGACGGCGTTGCGGCCGCGGTAGTACAGGTGATCGTCGTCCAGCAGGGTGATCCGAGTTCTGATCCGTTCCACCGTCCCGATGTCGTTGCGGCGAGCGGTGTCTCGACCGGCGAGTGCTTCGACTTCCTCGACGTCGAAGACGCTGCCCCTGACGCCGGGGAGGCGACTGCTGGTCAGCAACCCGCGGCTGACGTAGGCGTAGACGGTTTCGGGTTTGACCCCCAACCGGGCTGCGGCCTGTGCGGTGGTGAGGAGGTCTCGGCCGTCGGGGGATGGCATTTTCGCCTCTCGGTTCGGCGTGCTGAACATTGACTCGATCAACATTGACAACGATCAATGTTAACGCGGATCGTGGTGGGTGACCAGCAGAGGAGAGATGTCATGAGCGTTCTCGAGGCCCCGCGTGGGCTGCACAACGTCGTCGTCACGTCCACGTCGATCGGTGACGTCCGAGGCGACGAGGGTTTCTATCACTACCGTCAGTATTCGGCGATCGACATCGCCGAGAGCCGCACCTTCGAGGATGCGTGGTTCCTGATGGTGGAGGGTCGTCTGCCGAGCCTGTCCGAGCGAGCGGAGTTCAGCCGTACGGTCGCGCCGCTGCGGGTCCTGTCGGCGGAGGTGCGCGAGGCCGTGGCGTCGGTTGCCGCGACCGGCCCGGAGCAGCCGCTTCTGGCGCTGCGCACGGTTCTGTCCGGCCTGCCCGGTGCTGTTCCGCTGTACGAATCCACCGACGCCGACAAACGAGCGACGTCGTTGCGCCTGTGCGCGGTGACTCCCACCGTTCTGGCTGCGGTTCATCGCCTTCGGTCGGGTCAGGAGCCGATCGAACCGCGGGAGGATCTGACGACGGCGCAGAACTGGCTGTTCATGATCAACGGCGACGTTCCGAGCGACGCTCGTGCCCGGGCCGTCGACCGGTACCTGACGGCGACCATCGATCATGGGTTCAATGCGTCGACCTTCACGGCGCGGGTGGTCGCGTCGACGGGGTCGGACATCGCCTCCGCCGTGTGTGCGGCGATCGGCGCGTTCGCCGGACCGCTGCACGGAGGCGCACCGGATCGGGCGTTGGACGGGCTGGACCAGATTGCCGACCTGGCGGACGCGGATTCCTGGGCACGGTCGAAAATCACTGCGGGTGAACGCATCATGGGGTTCGGGCACCCGGTGTATCGCACCGAGGATCCCCGGTCGGTGATGCTCCGTGAGACTGCGCAGCAGCTGGGAGGTGAACTGATCGACAAAGCCGCCCAGGTGGAGAAGGTGATCGCCGCAGCGCTGGCGGATCTGAAACCGGACCGGAAGCTCTACGCGAACGTCGAGTACTACGCGGGCGTGCTGATGGAGCTGTGCGGGATACCCAGGTCGATGTTCACGCCGACCTTCGCGTGCAGCCGGATCGTCGGGTGGTGCGCCAACATCGTCGAGCAGTCCGCAGACAGCAAGATCATTCGGCCCATCGCCCGGTACGACGGCCCCGAGGCACCCCAGGCGCTTCCGCCGCTGTGACCGGTTTCGGTGTCCCCGGGCCGCTGCGCCCACGTCGGATATATCTTGTGGTGGATGCGTATCGCGGTGGTGGAGGACAACGACGGAGTCGGTGAGGCGCTGGTCGAGGCGCTGACCGAGGTCGGCCACGCGCCCGTTCGAATGCGCCGGGGAGCGGATGTACTGCTCGGATACCACGACATGGACGTCGTGCTGCTGGACCTGGGGTTGCCGGACATGGACGGGCTCGAGGTGCTGCGTAAGCTCCGAACCCTCAGTGCCGTGCCGGTGGTGGTGCTGACGGCGCGGGACGACGAGCGGTCGGTGGTGCGGGCTCTCCGCGGCGGTGCGGACGATTACGTCGTGAAGCCCGCTCGGCTCGGTGAACTGCATGCGCGGCTGGAGGTCGCGGCGCGGCGTCGCAGTGCAGCGGCCGAGTCCTCGGCGGACCGGGTGGTGCTCGGTGATGTCGTGGTCGATCTCGTGGGACGCGGTGTCGAGGTCGACGGCAGAGACATCGGGCTGACGACCAAGGAGTTCGAACTGCTGGCGCACCTCGTGACGAGGCGGGGCGAAGCCGTGAGCCGCGAGCAGTTGATGGACGCCATCTGGGGTGATGCGTACGTGGCGATCTCGCGCACGCTCGACGTTCACATGACTGCGCTGCGGGCCAAGCTCGGGCGCCCCGGGGCGATCGTCACCATCCGCGGCTTCGGTTACCGCTGGGACACCTGACGTGCGACGCCGGGTGCTGGTCGTGCTGATGATCTACTCGATCGTCGTCGTGCTCGCGCTTGCGGTGCCTCTGGCGGTGTTGGTGGGGCGGGAACGTGTGCAGAGGTTCGGCGAGAACCGCGCCGCGGCAGCGACGTTCTTCGCGGAGTTGTCCTCGCGGGAGGACGAGTCCGGGGTGCCGAGGTTGCGAGAGTCCGTGCAGCGCTACCACTCTCTGTACGGCGAGGGCCTCGCCATCGTCGACCGGGGCGGTGTGGTGCGTGCGTCGGCGGGTATCGACGTCGACCGGCCGGATGTGCAGGAGGCCGTGTCGGGAGCGTTACGTAACCAACGCGGCGACGTCCCTTCGAGTTTGACGCCGTGGGCCCAGTCCGAGGTGCTGATCGCGGCTCCCGTCGGCGGTGGAACACAGGTGGACGGTGCGGTGGTGATCGATGCGTCGACCGATGCGGCGCGTAGAGACGTAGCGGTGGCGTGGGTGGTCATCGGCGCCGGTGCGCTGCTGATCCTGGTGTCCGTGGCAGTGATCGCTGCTGCGTTGTCGCGCTGGGTGGTTCGGCCGTTGACGGCGTTGTCGTCGCGGGTGCAGTCGTTCGGTGACAAGTTCCACGCCGAGCTGCCGGCGGAGGAGCCGCCGAGGCCCGAGTCGACCGAGTACGTCGGGCCGCCGGAAGTGCGTGAGCTGTCCGGTGCGTTCGACGCCATGGCCGACGATGTGGAGGCGGCCACTGCGGCTCAGCGTCGGCTGGTCGCGGACACCGCTCATGCGTTGCGTAATCCGTTGGCTGCACTGCGTATTCGACTGGATGTGCTGGGTATGAGGGTGCCGGAGTCGGCGTCCGAGGCACACCTGAAGACGACTCTGGAGGTGGATCGGCTGAGCACCGTCGTCGAGGATCTTCTGGTCCTCGCGGCTGCGGAGACGCCGGCCGGCGCGCGGACGACGGGGTGCGACGCCCGGGCGGCGATACTGAGCCGCGTCGAATTCTGGTCGACCACACTGACTGTCGCGGGGATGTCCTACTCGCTCGCCGTCGCGGAGGACGTGCCCCGCGCGGCGTTGCCGGAGGACGACATGATCAGGATTCTCGATGCGCTGCTGAGCAACGTCACGAAGTACGCGGGCGCCGGTTCGGCTGTCGAGATCGGGTGCCGGGGCGGCGACGGTCAGGTGCTCGTGTGGGTGGCGGACTCGGGTGGGGGAGTACCCACGAGCGAGCTGCCGAAGGTGGTCGACCGGTTCTATCGGGCGCCGGGGGTCGGCGGTGAGGGCACCGGGCTCGGCTTGTCGATCGTCCACGCCTTGACCGAGCGAGCAGGAGGGTCCTTGCAGGTCAGCGCGGGTGTGCCATCGGGTCTGCGCGTCGAGCTGGTAGTACCGGCGGTCCTTTCCTAAGAGAGTGTTAGGAAATCGGAAACGGTTTTGTCGGAGGCTGTGCCTGGGGTCACAGTAGGGGCACGACGGTTGCCGCACAGCTCGCGGCGACCAGCACGAGCCCCCTGTGGAAGGACTGCCCATGGCCAACGAGGCCACCTCGACCGCTGACTCACCGCGGTCCGCCCCCGTTTCGTCTCCCGCGGCGACTCGGCGTGCGGTGTTCAACACGCTCCGCGGGTCGTCGGGCAACCTCGTCGAGTGGTACGACGTGTACGTCTACACCGTCTTCGCGACGTACTTCGAGAATCAGTTCTTCGATTCGGCGGACAAGAACTCGACCGTCTACGTGTACGCGATCTTCGCCGTCACGTTCCTGATGCGTCCGGTGGGGTCGTGGTTCTTCGGCCGCTACGCCGACCGCAACGGCCGACGTGCTGCGCTGACCTTCAGCGTCTCGATGATGGCCGCGTGCTCGCTGGTCATCGCGCTGACTCCGGGACGCGAGAGCATCGGTGTGTGGGCCGCGGTCATCCTGATCCTGTGCCGTCTGGTGCAGGGCTTCGCGACCGGCGGCGAGTACGGCGCGTCGGCGACGTACATGTCCGAGGCCGCCACGCGGGAGCGTCGGGGATTCTTCTCGTCGTTCCAGTACGTCACCCTCGTCGGTGGACACGTGCTCGCACAGGTGACGCTGCTGATCATGCAGGCGTTCCTGGACCGGGGGCAGATCGAGGAGTTCGGTTGGCGCATCGCCTTCTTCATCGGCGGTGTCGCTGCGGTGGTGGTGTTCTGGCTGCGTCGCAGCATGGACGAATCGTTGACGAAGGATCAGCTCGCGGCCGTGCGCAGTGGTGCCGACCGGGCGTCGGGATCGATGAAGGAACTCGTGCTGAACCATTGGCGGCCGTTGTTGGTGTGCTTCATGGTCACGATCGGCGGCACCATCGCGTTCTACACGTACAGCGTCAACGCTCCGTCGATGATCAAGACGGCGTACGAGGACCGCGGCATGACCGGGACGTGGATCAACCTCTTCGGCCTGATCTTCCTCATGTTGCTGCAGCCGATCGGCGGAATGATCAGCGACAAGGTCGGTCGCAAGCCGCTGCTCGTGTTCTTCGGTATCGGCGGTGTCCTGTACACCTACGTGCTCATCACGTACCTGCCGTCCGCGACGTCGGTGGTGGAGTCGCTCGCGCTGGTGTGCGTGGGTTACGTCATCCTGACCGGCTACACCTCCATCAACGCGATCGTGAAGGCGGAGCTGTTCCCGTCGCACGTGCGTGCCTTGGGCGTCGGCCTCGGGTATGCGTTGGCGAACTCGGCGTTCGGTGGCACGGCGCCGCTGATCTACCAGGCCGCGAAGAACGGTGGCCACGTCTCGTGGTTCATCCTCTACGTGACGGTGGTGATCGCGGTGTCGCTGGTGGTCTACATCTTCGTTCTGCGGAACAAGACCGAGACGGTTCTGGACCGCGAACAGGGTCGCGCCTTCCAGTGAGCGACCTCGTCTTAAGGTGAGAACCATGGTCCAGCCCGCAGTGCTGCTCTCGCGAAGAGCGGTTCTGCGGGCTGCCGGCGTTCTCGCCGTCGGTGCGGCGACAGGGGCCTCGGTGTCGTGCTCGTCGGAGCCGTCGCCTCGGGTGCGTCTCGCGGCCGGTGAGATCGGCGGCTTCTTCTGGGAGTTCGGCGGACTGCTCGCCGACGCGGCCGCGGGCGCCGGAGCAGCCGACATCGTCCCGCTGACGACGGAGGGTTCCGTCGACAATCTCGATGCGCTGCAGTCCGGGCGGGCCGAGTTGGCGATGACGCTCGCGGACGCGGCGTACGACCATCCGGGACGGGATCTGACGGCGGTGGGCTGCGTGTACGAGAACTACTTCCAGATCGCCGTGCGTGCCGATTCCGGGATCGAGTCCATTGCCGACCTGCGCGGACGGTCGGTCAGCATCGGCGCTCCCGGCTCCGGCGCGACGCTGGTGTCGCGCCGGGTGCTCGATGCAGCGGGGCTGCCCGACGCTGTTCGCGAGGTGCAGATGTCGATGAACGCGGCGGCCGATGCGTTGTACGCCGGCGACGTCGACGCGGTGATGTGGGCGGGTGGGTTGCCGACGCCTGCGTTCGCCGATCCGCCGACGCCGGTGCGGTTACTCGATCTGGGCGGAGTGGTCGCGGGTCTGAGGAGTGAATTCGGGACGGCGTACGAGGCGGTGCCGGTGCCGGCGGGTGTGTACGGCGAGCACCCCGAGGTCACGACGGTGGGCATCCCGAATCTGCTGCTGGTCCGCCCGGATGTGCCGGACGAGACGGTCGCAGCGTTGGTGAGCGTGCTGCTGGACAGGTCGTCGGCGTTGGTTCCTCGCCAGGCGATCGGCAGTCAGTTCCTCGACGCCCGGTCTCTCGTCATGACCGGCACGATCCCTCTCCATCCGGGAGCCGAGGCGGAGTACCGCCGCAGGCACGGGTGAAGGCGCGTTCGTCGGGGAGCCCATGAGTAAGTGCTCCCGGGGAGTCAGTGGGGTCCGCATGGTGACCCTGTGCCCGAGGACGGTCGACCTGGAAGGCGCAGTTACATCCGGGTTGTGGGGTGGTCAGGCCTCGACGGCGGTGCCGCAGATGCTGCACTGTTCGAGTTGTCGGCGGCTCCACCTCGCGACAGGGATGAAGAACACCGTGAACTGTGTGTACGTCCGGATCCGCGACCACTGCGTGGTGTTGTTGCACCGAGGGCACGTTCGGGTCTGGCCTGCGCCGAGGTGTTTTTGCTTGCTGCCGTAACCGAAGAGGAAGAACACCTGGCCAGCCTAGCGATTTCTCCGCGGACGCCGCGGTGCTTGCCCAACACCTCTGGCACCCAGCCCCGCCCGGTTGGTCCGGGGCGGGGAGGGTGCTGTGGCCAACTTGACCGGTCAGGCAGCGGGGCGGCGTTGTCGGTGGAAGCTGGGTATCGGTTTTCGTTCGGGGTCGATGGCGGCGGGTGGGATGACGCGGGGGTGGCCGTCGGCGCCGAAGTCGATGTCCCAGCCGTGATTGTGAACGAGGCGGTGGCAGTCGCCGCAGATCAGGACCAGATTGGTGAGGTCGGTCGGCCCGCCGTCTTCCCAGAAGACGATGTGGTGCACTTGGCACCACTGCGCGGGGAGGCCGCATCGGACGCAGCATCTGTCGCGGACGGCCACGGCTGCGCGTTGCTCAGGAGTGGCGAGCCGGACTTCCTTCCCCATCGAGAGGGGAACGTCGTTGTTGTCCAGGATGATTGGCTTGAGGTTCGCGTCGCAGGCGAGCAGGCGTGCGAGGCTGCGACTCAAGGGGCCCGTCCATTCGAGCTGGAACGGCCAGTCCGGGTCACCCATCTTCGGCGACCTGTGTGTGGCACCGGAAGTGGCTGTCCCACTTGTGGTGTCCGGCGATGCCGAGAGGGCTCTGTCGGCGAGGAGGTCACTTAGGTTCACGGTGACGTTGACCGTCGCCGGTGGTGTTCCCGGCCCGGTGGAGCGCGTGCCGCCGCCGACGAGGTCGAGGAGCCGCGACAACCCGTCGGCCTGACGTCTGGATGCACTGCGGGGATCGCGGGTGCCGTCGGGTGCCGGTTGTGGCCGCGAGAGCGGGGACAGGGCTGACCGGAGCTTCTCGCCGAGAACCTTGTCCACATCCCCCTTGAAGCCAAGGCGTCCGTTGGCCAGGAGGAACAGCTCGAGCTTGTTGAGCGCAGTGTTCTCCGATACCGGTTGTGGCGGAGGGTTGTTCAACACATCGGTATCAGGATCGGCGTCAGCATCGTCGTCGGGCAGGGGCTGTCCTTGTTCTTCGGCTTCGCGCTCTTTCTGTTTGCGTGCTTCTTGTCGTCCGAGTGCGCTGTCGTATCGGGCGCGGGCGTCGTCGATGACTGCGTGCATCAACACCTGAGCGCGCTGCTTGACCTGGTGGGCTGTGCCGTCCATGGCGGTCGCGAGCAGGTCTGCGACCGCTGCGGCCAGGCTTTCCTCGGAGAGCGTGGAGTCCGCGCCGCTGATGGTGGTGTAGCCGTCGTGGATTTCCTTGACGTGGTCGACGAAGATGTCGCTGGTGGCGAGAGCCTCGGTCACCGAAGGCCATCGGCTGAGCCAGTTGGCAGTGACGAACTGCCGGGTCGAGTTGGCGAGGGTGACACGGGTGCCCGAGGCGATGTAATGCTGTGGCGTCGAATGCCCTGTCTTCAGGTTCAGGCCACGGCGGGCGAACTCGTCGAGCAGAACGTATTTACGTGCGGCAGTCTGATTCTGGGCGTGGGTGAGCTCGGTGATGGCGGCGATGACGTCTCGGTCCGAGAGTTCCGCTGCGGTGCTCGAGTCCCCCAACTTCTGCATGCGGGGAAAGGTACCGCGACCCACCGACAAGTTCCGGATTCGGCCGTCAAGCAGGTTGTTTCGTCCCTCGCCACGCACGTGAGGACAGAAGTCTCATGCCGTTGAGAGCGACGAGGACGGTGGAGCTCTCGTGCCCGGCGACACCGATTGGGAGGGGCAGGGTTCCGATCAGGTCCCAGGCCACGAGGACGACGATGAACGTGCCGGCGATGACGAGGTTGGCGACGACGATGCGATGGGCTCGGCGCGACAGTTCGATCACCTTGGCGAGCGCGGCGACGTCGTCGCGCACCAGGACGGCGTCGGCGGTGTCGAGTGCCAGGTCGGACCCTTTGCGACCCATGGCAACTCCTGTGTCGGCCGCGGCGAGGGCTGGTGCGTCGTTGACCCCGTCGCCGACGACGAGGACCCGTTGCTCGCGTGCTTGCAGTCCGCGCACGGCGTCGACCTTGTCCTCCGGCAACAATCCGGCTCGCACGTCGGAGATTCCGGCGCGGCGGGCGACGTGCTGTGCGGACCCGAGGTTGTCGCCGGTGATCAGCACCGACGGGGCGCCCGTCAGACGCTCCAGCTCGGATACGGCGCCGTCGACCCCGGGACGGATGGTGTCGACCAGAGCGATGATTCCGGCGGGAACGTCGTCGACGGTGACGACGACGGTGGTCGTTCCGTGCGTTCGGATGTCGGAGGTGCCGGAAGATGTCTGGGCCGAATCGGGTTTGGACACTACGATCTGTCGTCCGTCGACCCGTGCGCGTACGCCGACGCCCGGTGTCGATTCGAAATTCGATGCGGGAGGTAGCGTAAGCCCGCGGTTACGGGCGTGGTCGACTATTGCGACTCCTACCGGGTGCTCGCTTCCCACTTCGGCGGCCGCGGCCCATCGCAGGACGTCGGTGTGATCGAAGCCGCCCAGTGCGTCGACCCGTTCGACGCGAGGTGTTCCCTCGGTGAGGGTTCCGGTCTTGTCGAAGGCGACGACGTCGGTCAGGCGCAGCTGTTCCATCACGACGGCCGACTTGACGAGGACTCCGTTGCGGCCGGCGGTTGCCATCGCGGCGAGCAGGGGCGGCATGGTCGCGAGGACGACCGCGCACGGCGACGCCACGATCATGAACGTCATCGCGCGCAGCAACGCCGACTGCAGGTCGCTGCCGAACAGCAGGGGAATGGTGAACACCGCTGCCGTAGCGGCCACGACGCCGGTCGAGTAGTACTGCTCCACCTTCTCGATGAACAGCTGCTTCTTCGCTTTGGTCTCGGAGGCACGCTCGACCATCGTGACGATCCGGGCGATGACGGTGTCCGACGGGTCGACGTCGACTCGGATCCGCAGCACACCGGTGCCGTTGATGGTCCCGGCGAACACGTCGTCGCCGACGGTCTTGAAGGCCGGGACGGACTCCCCGGTGATCGAGGACTGGTCGATGTCGGACCCGCCGTCGACGACGGTTCCGTCACCGGGGAGGCGCTCGCCGGGACGGACGACGACGATGTCTCCGACGGTCAGGTCCGTTGCGTCGATTCGGTGTTCGGTGCCGCCGGCGTCGAGCCGGACCGCGGTGTCGGGTGTCAGGCCCAACAGGCTTCGGACGGAGTCCGCGGTTCTCTCGGTGAGGACTGCCTCCAGCGCGCCGGACGTCGCGAAGATGACGATGAGCAGTGCCCCGTCGAACACCTGCCCTATCGACGCTGCTCCGATGGCGGCGACGATCATCAGCAGGTCGACGTCGAGCGTCTTGTTGCGAAGCGCGCGTAGGCCTTCGAGCGCCGATTCCCAGCCGCCGACGGCGTAGCACGCCAGGTACAGCGCCCAGTAGAGCCACGTCGGGCCGCCGGTGATCTGCGCGAGCAGCCCTGCCGCGAACAGTGCGGTGGCGGCGAGTGCCCACCGGACTTCGGCGACGGCGAGCAACCGGGTGCGGGTGGCGGTCCCGGTCCGAGGGCTGTCGATCGACGGTGACGGGGCGGTCCCGATGGAAGTCATGACGTCACGCTACCTCATCACATGAAGACCTATACATGTGAACATAAACTATGATCGTCGAATGGGACATGGAGTCGAGGGACGCACCACTCCTCCGGCGCAGTTGGATGCGGAATCCGCCGCGACGGTGGCAGCGACGCTTCAGGCGTTGGCGACGCCGAGTCGGCTACGCATCCTCACCCAGCTCCGCCAGGGGCCCAGCGGCGTCAACGACCTCGCCGACGCTGTCGAGATGGAACAGTCCGCTGTCTCCCATCAGCTCCGGTTGCTCCGAGCGATGGGGTTGGTGACCGGCGCGCGATCGGGCCGCAGCGTCATCTACCGTCTGTACGACAATCACGTCGCCATGCTGCTCGACGAGGCGGTCTATCACATCGAGCATCTCGGTATGTCCGTGCCGGACATCGACTCCGACGTGGACTCAGCGACCGGATCCTGATCCCAGTCCGATGCTGACGGGTCCCGGCGTGCCGCAGCATCCGCCCACCACCGAGGCGTCGGCTTCGGGATCGTCGAACAACCCTGCACCGCCGCAGACGCCGGTATCCGGCAAACGTAGCTCGACGGTGCGAGCGCTCTCGGGGTCGCCGGACAGTTCGGCAGCGATGCTGCGAACTTGTTCGTACCCGGTCATCGCCAGGAACGTCGGCGCCCGGCCGTAGCTCTTCATGCCGACCAGGTACAACCCTGGCTCGGGTTGGGTGAGCTCGTCCACGCCGTGCGGGTAGACGGTGCCGCAGGAGTGGACGTTGGGATCGATCAACGGCGCCAACGACCGTGGTGCCTGCAGTGTCGGGTCGAGGTCCAGACGAACTTCGGACAGCCAACTCAGGTCGGGTCGGAACCCCGTCAGCGCGACGACGTGGTCGACGCCGTCGATCCGGGTTCCGTTGTCGCCGACGAGCGCGAGTCTGCCGTCGTCGTGCAGGATCGTCTCTGTCCGGAAACCGGAGACGACCTGCAGGAGGCCGTCGTCGACGGCTTTCTTCGCGCGGAGGCCGAGCGCGCCGCGTGCGGCGAGCTCGTCGGATTCGCCTCCGCCGAACACCGATTCGGTGACTGCGCGCCGCACGGCCCACGTCAGTGTCGTGCCGGGGTTGGCCGCGGCCAGGTCGGCGAATGCGATGATCGCGGTCAGTGCAGAATGACCACTTCCGGCGATGACCACGTGTGTGCCGGCGAAGCGGCCGCGTACCGACTCGTCCGAGAGGTCGGGGACTCGATACGAGACAGTCTCGGCGGCAGCATGTTCCCCGATTGCGGGGAGTCCCTCGGACCCGAGCGGATTCGGGCTTCCCCATGTTCCCGATGCGTCGATGACTGCCCTGGCGAGGATGCGTTCCTCGGTGCCGTCGGTTCGTCTGACATGAACAGCCAGAGGTTCGGTGTCACGACCGGAGTCGACGACACGGTCCCGCCCCCGGCGGGCGACGCCCACGACCTCGGAGTCGAAACGCACCGAATCGCCGAGAACTGCGGCCAGCGGTGCGAGGTACTTCTCGACCCACTCGCTTCCGGTTGCGTAGCCTTTGCCGTCCGGGGCAGACCATCCGGTGGGTTCGAGGAGGCGTGCGGCGGCCGGGTCGACGATTTCCGACCACGGCGAGAACAATCTGACGTGATTCCATTGTGCAACAGCAGTACCGGCCGAGCGTCCACGTTCGAGGACCAGGACGGGAGTGCCGGCTTCGGTGAGGTGAGCTGCGGCGGCAAGACCGATGGGTCCTGCTCCGATGACGACTACAGGGTGAGCGGACATGACGGTGACGTCCTTTCGTCGAGGCCTAACGGAGTATGCGTCGGGCGAGATCGTCGACGCGGGTGGCGATGTCGTCGCGCACGAGTCTCATGCGTTCGATGCCGTCGATTCCGCGTTCCGACGGCTCGTCGGTGTCCCAGTTCTCGAACGTCGGGCCTTCTACGGCATCGACTTTCGCCTCGCTGCCGAGAGTGACGACGTAGTCCATTCGGGCGAGGAGTTCGGGGTCGATGGGCTTGGGGCGTTCGCCGGTGAGGTCGACGCCCACTTCCAGCAACGACTGCGCGGACAGCGGATTGACGGCACTTCCGGGCGCGGTTCCGCCGGAGTGGATCTCGACGGAATCGCCGACGGCTTTGCGCATCAGTCCGGCAGCCATCTGCGACTTGCCGCCGTTCTTCACGCATACGAACAGCACGCTCGTCATGGGTACGTCCTTTCGGGTGTGAACCGCTTGCGTAGAGCCAGGGACACGTACACCAGTCCGACGAGGACCGGTACTTCGATGAGTGGTCCGACCACGCCGGCGAGTGCTTGCCCGGACGTGGCGCCGTAGGTGGCGATCGCGACGGCGATGGCGAGCTCGAAGTTGTTGCCCGCAGCGGTGAATGCGAGTGTGGTGGTGCGTTGATACCCCAGGCCCATCGCGGCGCCGAGGGCGTAGCCGCCGCCCCACATCACCGCGAAGTAGACCAACAGCGGAAGTGCGATGCGTACGACGTCGAGAGGCTGTGACGTGATCCGATCACCCTGCAGCGCAAAGAGAACGACGATCGTGAACAGCAAACCGTACAGCGCCCACGGCCCGATCCTGGGGATGAACGTCGACTCGTACCACTCCCTGCCCTTGGCGCGTTCGCCGAAGTAGCGCGATGCGAAGCCCGCGACCAACGGGATGCCGAGGAAGATGAGCACCGACTTCGCGATCTGCCACGGTGACGCCTCGATGGTGGTCTGCTCGAGCCCGAGCCATCCGGGCAGGACCGACAGGTAGAACCATCCGAGAACAGCGAACATGATCACCTGGAAGACCGAGTTGATCGCCACCAACACGGCAGCGGCTTCACGGTCTCCGCACGCGAGGTCGTTCCAGATGATGACCATGGCGATGCAGCGAGCGAGGCCGACGATGATGAGACCGGTTCGGTACTCCGGCAGATCGGGCAGAAATATCCACGCCAGCGCGAACATCAACGCCGGTCCCAGAATCCAGTTCAGCACAAGCGAACCGACGAGAAGCTTCCGATCTCCGGTGACAGTGTCGAGCCGGTCGTAGCGCACCTTCGCCAGCACCGGATACATCATGATCAGCAAGCCGACCGCGATGGGCAGCGAGACGCCGTCGATCGACACAGCGGCCAAAGCGTCGTTCAATCCGGGAATCGACCGTCCCAACAGCAGGCCGACGACCATCGCCACGCCGATCCAGACCGGGAGGAACCGGTCCAGCGTGGAGAGCTTGCCGACGACGGTCGTGCTGCTCACGAGGCGACCGGCGTCGTTGTGCCGAGGACCGTCGACAGTTCATCCAGCGCAGTCGGAATCACCCAGTAGTACACCCAGGTTCCGCGTCGCTCGCAGTCGAGGAGGCCGCACTCCCGAAGCACTTTCAAGTGGTGGGAAATCGTAGGTTGCGACAGATCGAAGTGCGGCGAGATGTCGCAGACGCATGCCTCCCCGCCGTCGTGGCTGGCCACCAGGCTGAGCAAGCGCAACCGCACCGGGTCACCCAAGGCTTTGAACATCCGAGCCAGGTCTACCGATCGATCGACCGTCAGCGGTTCGCGAACCAGCGGTGAGCAGCATTCTCCGGCGGAGACGTCTTCGATCGGCAGGGGCTGATTCGACATTCGTCTATATTGACTGCTGTCGAATCAGGCGTCAAGGCCCGCGTGAATCTAGGCCAGTGCGAGGAAGAGTTTTTCCAGTTCGGCTTCGGTCATCGGCTCTCTGTTGTCGGCGGTCTCACCGGTCATGCATTCGCGAAGGCCCGTTGCGACGATCTTGAAGCCTGCCTTGTCGAGCGCGCGGGATACGGCGGCAAGTTGGGTGACGACATCTTTGCAGTCGCGCCCGTTCTCGATCATGCCGATCACGCCGGCGAGTTGTCCGTGGGCGCGGCGCAGGCGGTTCAGTACCAGTGCGATGCTGTCTTCGTCGCCGATCATGGTGAGGCTCCTCGTTGTGCGGTGTAGCGAAGTGCGTCCCAGGTTACCCCCGGGGGCATGCCCCCAGTGCATTGATGGCTGCTTGCAACTTGGTGGTGGCTTCGGCGGCGACGTCGGCGAGCCCGGGTTCGCCGGTGGCCTGAACCATGATGTCCGGGTTCATTGCCTCGACGATCACCGATCCTGGCGTTGCGGTGTCGGCGCGGACGACCACGTTGCACGGCAGGAGCAAACCGATCTGTGGCATGACTCCGACAGCACGGTGCGCGAGTGTCGGATTGCATGCACCGAGGATCAGGTACTGCTCCATGTCTTCGCCGAGCTTGGCTTTCAAGGTGGCTTGCATGTCGATTTCGGTCAGTACGCCGAATCCTTGGTCGGACAGTGCTGCCTTGACTGATTGGACGACGGTGCCGAAGTCGGTGTCGGCCAACGTGGTGGACAGTGCGATGCTCATGGCTGAGATTCCTTTCGAGTACGTGTTCAGTGCGAGAAATGGATCGACGGCAGGACCCTGCGGAGCCACGAGGGTGACCACCAGGCGGCGTGGCCGCTCAGCCGCAACAGGACCGGGAGCAGGATCAGCCTGATCAAGAACGCGTCCAGCAGAACCGCGACCCCGAGGATGATGCCCATCTCCTTCGGTGGGAGTGGATCGGAGAGCGCGAAGGTGAAGAATACTGCGACCATGACCGCGGCGGCGGCGAATATGACACGTCCGGAGTGAGCGAGACCGTCGACCTGGGCCTTCTTCGGGTCGCCGGAACGTTCGTAATGCTCCTTGGCGGTAGCGAGCAGGAACACGGTGTAGTCCATGGCGATGGCGAAGATCATCGCGAAGAAGAACACAGGTCCCCAGCCGTCGAGAAAGCCCTGCGGCGTGAAACCGAGTAGCGACGCGCCGTGCCCGTCCTGGAATATCGACTTCGCGACGCCGAATGCCGCAGCGGTCGAGAGAAGGCTGACTCCGGTGCCGAGGATCGCGATCAGTGGTGCCTGCAAAGCAACGAGCAGCAGGAGGAAGCCGAGCACGAGGATGATCCCGATGACGAGCGGGAGGTAGGTGTTCAGGGCCTGTTGTAGGTCCAGGTTCTCCGCCGGTGCGCCGCCGACGAGCGCGGAGTCCGGCAGCTGTGCGCGGAGGTCGCCGAGGATCGTGCCCATGGCAGCGTCGGAGGGGTCCACGTCGGGAAGAGCTTGGAGTAGTGCGTAATCGGAGTCGTCCGCTGCGAGCTGAGGTGGAGTGACCATCGAGATCCCGTCCACCTCGCTCGCTGTGGTCGCCGTCGTGGCTGCGTCGGTGGTCGGGACGACGATCTGCAGTGCACCGGGTGCGCCGTTGCCGAACTGCGCTTGCACCAGTTCGTACCCTTGCCTGACCGGTGCGTCTTCGGGGACGACAGCGATCGACGGCATCGCGACCTTCAGTCCCAGCACCGGCAGTGCGAGGGCAACAAGGATGCCGACGGAGACGAGTGCGAAGGGCCAGGGGTGTTTGTGGAGCAGTTCGCCCCATGCAGCGAATTTCGGGGAGCGATGGTGTTGACGCTTGGCAAACGGCAACGAGGCGGAGTTGACCTTGGTGCCGAGCGCGCCCAGTGTGGCGGGCAGCAGTGTCATGGTCGCGACCAGGACGAAGCCGACGGCGAGCATGATTCCCACGGCCATGGTGCGGACGGCCGGCGCGGGAACGAGCAACACTGCCGAGAGGCTGACCAGCACGGTCAGTCCGGAGAGGACCACTGCTTTGCCTGCGGTGTCCATGGTCTCGGCGACCGCGGCGCGTGGATCGCCCGCACGTAGAGCGTCGCGGAAACGGGCGACGATGAACAGGGCGTAGTCGATACCGAGTGCGAGGGCGAACATCATCGCGAAGTTCATCGCCCACACCGAAATGGGCGTCACCTCGTTGAGGAGCACCAATCCGCCTGCGGAGGCGACGAGACCGGCGACGGTGAGCAGCAGTGGCAAACCTGCGGCGACGAGCGAGCCGAAGGCGAGCACCATGATCGCCAATGTGACCGGCCACGAGAACAATTCGGCTTGAATCATCGCATCGTGGTTGGCTTTGTTGAAGTCCGACCAGAGCGCCGAGGATCCGGTGGGGTAGACCTCGATACCGTCCCCGGACAGTGCAGTGAGCTGCATTTTGACGTCGTCGACGGCTTTCACCATATCGTCGGTGCTTGCGTTGGCGCCGGCGATGAGTATCGCGGTGTGCCCGTCGGGGCTGATGGTCATCCCCGGCTGTGGGGCGATGACGTCGCCGAAGCGGGTGTCGCCGTCGAACACAGCCGCAACGTCGGTGAGTGTCTGCTGCACCGCGGGGTCATCGATGGCTGCGGTGTCGGAGTGAACGACGACCTGGACCGCGGCGGAGGAGTTTCCGCCGAAATGGTGCTGGGCGAGTTCGCGGACCTGAACCGACTCGGACCCGTTGGCCTGCCAACCGGCACCTGCGAGCGACGAAAAGACGGACGGCGCTGCAGAACCCAGTGCGACGAGCGCGATGAGCCAGATCCCGAACACCCATCGGCGGCGTGCAACCATGACACTTCCGAGGCGACCGAGCGCACCGAGGGTGCGGGCTCGATCAGGGGCGACGCGGCTGGGCGCCGGCGCGGTGTCGAACTCGGCCATGATTTCTCCTGATACGGGTGGGGGTATACACATGGGCCCACTTGTCTCTCGGGTGGGTGAGCCGCGAGGGTTGGGGCGACATGCTCTGCCGGTGCTCACTGTGACACATACCTAGGGGGGTATGCAAGTACCCCGGGGGGTATCCAAGTCTTCGGGTCGGTCGACCCCCGTCATGCGACGAGGAATCGGTCAGTTCCTGCCGTTTCCAGCGTTGCCGTTGCCGTTACTGTTGCCGTTGCCGTTGCCGTTGCCGTTGCCGGAATTCCCGTTGTTGCCGTTGCCCGAGTTTCCGTTTCCGGAGTTGCTGTTCCCGTTCCCATTTCCGTTGTTGCCGTTACCGTTGCCGTTCTGCGCGGGAGGAACGACGGGCGCCTGAGGTTGGGGAGCGGGTGCGGGTATCACTGCGGCCGGTGGCGTGGTGATCGGCAGTTCCGGAGGAACGGTGGTCGGGGGCGGCGTCGGCTCGGTGGGAGTCGCAGGGGATGTCACAGGGGATGTCTGCACGGCGTCGGGGACAGGGGTGTCGTCGCTACCGAAGCTCGACCATCCGACGGCAACGGCGACGGCGAGGGCGGTCACGGCGGCAGCGATCGGAATCCAGAGCTTGCGTCGTCGGGTGGTCACCGGCTGGACCGCCATCTGGTCGGTGGTCAACGAGGCCGTCAGGAACTGCGGGTCCAGTGCGGCGGTGGCGCCAGCTGCGGGCCCGGTGCGGATGAGGTCCTGCAGTCGCGATCTGATTTGGGCGGCGTCGGGACGATTCTGGGGATCGCGCGCCGTCATGGCGGTGAGCAATGCTGCCCACTCCGGTCCGACGTCGTCGGGAACCACCGGGTCGCGGTGCAAGCGTGCGATCGCGGCGGCGACGGCGCTGCCTTCGAACGCCATGCGTCCGGTGAGGCATTCGATGAGGACCAGGCCCAGGCTGTAGATGTCGGTCGCCGGTCCGGCGGCGGTGCCGGTTGCCTGTTCGGGGCTCATGTAATGCCCGGTTCCGACGGTGGTGCCGTGGTCGGTCAGGCGGATGCCGTCGACGATGCGGGCGATTCCGAAGTCGGTGAGTTTGGTGAACTGGTTGTCGTCCGGGCCGTCGGGCCGGGCGATGAGGATGTTGGCGGGCTTGATGTCGCGGTGTACGACGCCGCGGCTGTGGATGTAGGTCAGCGCGGAGGCCATCTCCGCTCCGATGCGTGCTACGACCTGCGGCGGTAAAGCGCGGCCGACGCGGAATGCGGACAGGGTGGGGCCGTCGACGAGTTCCATCACCAGGTACGGCACGACGACTCCGCCGGGGTCTGCGGCTTCGCCCGCGTCGTACAGCGCGACGAGGTTGGGGTGGGTGAGCGAGGCCAGCGTGCGCTTCTCGGCGTCGATACGTCCCGACGTGTCGTGCGGCCCTGCGTGGGCGAAGATCTTCACCGCCACCGATCGGCCCAACACGTCGTCGACGGCTGTGACGACCTCGGCCATACCGCCGCGGCCGAGGACCTCGCCGAGCCTGTACCGGCCGGCGAACAGGAACTGTTCGTTCGGTGGACGGTGCCGATCCGATCCAACCATCGATGTGTCCGTCCGATCCGAGTGTGCGATTACGTCGAACCATATCGTCGTGTGTCCTGCCCGCACGCGGTGACCGGTGGCCGCGCAGGGCATGATGATGGCCGGGTGGGGTGGAATTGTCGTGTTGGGACGAGGAGGCGCGCAGTTGAACCACCGCCACGAGACGGCTGCGGCGTCACCCCTCACGGTGGACATCGGTTCGGTGTATCAGCCGATCGTCGAGCTCGACGGCAACGGCATCGTCGGGTTCGAGGCGCTCACCCGCGTCGGCCCCAGTAGTCCGTGGTCGACGACACCCGACTTGCTGATGGCAGCGGAATCGCACGACGTGCTCGTCGACTTCGATTGGCGATGCCGGTTGACGGCCCTGCGCGGTGCACTCGATGCAGGCCTGCCCGACGGCGTGATGTTGTTCGTGAACGCCGAGCCCGTCGCGCTCGAGACTCCGCCGCCTCGTCGGTCGTCGACGGTTCTGGCGCAGGCCCGCGGGTTGTCGATCGTCATCGAGATCACCGAGCGGAACCTGCTCCGTGATCCTGCTCGTCTGCTCCGGGCCGTCGAACATGCGCGGCACCTGGGCTGGCGCGTCGCCGTCGACGACGTGGGCGCGGACTCGTCGAGCTTGGCGTTGCTGCCGTTCCTGCGACCGGACGTGATCAAGCTCGACATGGGGCTCGTGCAGAGCAGGCCCACCGCACACACCGCGGCGGTGGTGTCGGCGGTGGCCGCGGAAGCGGATCGGACCGGCGCGCGGATCGTCGCGGAAGGCATCGAGACGGAAGAGCACCTGCGGACGGCGCTGGACATGGGTGCAGGCTGGGGGCAGGGCTATCTGTTCGGTCCGCCCGCGCCGCTTCCGGCGTTCGGCAGTGGGGCACCTCGGGTGGTCCCGGAGGCGCACGACGTCGCCGTCACCGTTCGCGCCCCGGCGGCCGTGACGCCGTACGGAGTCGTCAGTGCGGCGACGCGGCCGCGGCGTGCGGACGAAGCTCTGATCGGCGCACTCGGATCGGGCCTGCTGCTCAGTGCGATGACGGCGGGGCCGTCGACGATCGTTCTCGTGACGACAGGATCATCGCTGTCCCTCAGCCGCGTTCACGCTGCCGCCGTGAACGACGTTGCCGCACAAAGCGCTTTGACGGCCGTCTTCGGCACACGCGATCCTGAATCGGTTCGTCCAGACACGAGCGATGCACACCATCGCTATCGTGAAGTAGCCGTCGGACCCAACGAGCCACTGGCCGAGGAACATTCGATCGTCGTCGTGTCGCCCGTGCTGACCGTCGCGCTCGTCGCCCTGCGCATCGGCGTAGGACCTGGCGGCACCACCATGTACGACTACCGACTCACCCACGCCCGAGACGTGGTCCTCGACGCCGCCACCACCCTGCTCCAGCGAATCGGTTCCTAGGCAATCCGCACATACCGTGTCAGCTGGGCAAATAGCCCAGCAGCTCAGTGAGAATCGGGCGGTGACCTTTGAGCAGTTTGGCTTCGGCGTCGTCGGAGGTGAACCATTCGTGCTTGTCGATTTCAGGGAATCTCTTGAAGTTTCCCGATCCCTTCGGCCATTCCATCTCGAAGGTGTTGCTTTGCGCGCCGGCGGCGTCGAGGTCACCTTCGACGCCGAAGGCTGTCACGATTTTTCCGCTGGGCTGCTTGACGGGTGTGAGCTGTATCGGGTCCGTGCCCGCCGGCACCGGTGAGCCGGTTTCCTCGAGGAATTCGCGCTGAGCTGCGGCCCAGGGATCTTCGTCGTCCTCGTACTCACCCTTGATGATCGACCAGGCGCCGGCGTCCTTCCTCGCCCAGAACGGCCCTCCCGGGTGACCGAGGAGGACTTCGACCTCACCGTTCACCGTTCTGTACAGAATGATTCCAGCGCTCAGCTTGGCCATGGTGTTGTTCTCCTCGGGTGAAACGACTCCTCTATCCTGCCGGAGAAGACGCACATGTGGGATGCCCTCGCGTGCGACAGTCCGCCTGCCTCGTGCGTTCGACTTCGGTCGTCCCACCCCAAATCCCGTGAGCCTCGGACTGTGCAAGAGCGTAGCGTCGACACCTCTCGATCACCGGGCATCCGTCGCAGAGGCGCTTCGCTTGGCTTTCCCGGCGGATTCGGTCGGCTCGCGACTCGTGTTCGACGCCGAAGAAGAGGTAGCCGAACCCGCGGCATCGAGCGTGTCGGCGCCAGTGCCGATCGACGGATGGTCTGGTGTGGATCATCGCTGGCTCCTCGAAAAGAACGGTGGCCGTGGTGACCATCGTGATGGTCACCACGGCTCGCGTGCTGCTGATGGCTGCTGGTCAGTCCGTGGTCGTGATGACCTTTCCGCGAGTTTCCGGGACCAGGAGGCATCCGAGCATCCCGACAAGCGCACCCGCGACTCCGAATCCCATTGCCTTGTGGATGTTCCCGTCTGCGAGCATCAGTGCGAACAGAGGGAACAGCCCCGATCCGATTCCGCGGGCGACGTAGTACGTCGCACCGGAGCCGAAAGCGCGGTAGCGGGTGGGGTAGAACTCGGAGATCCACGTACCGATCACCCCGAACCCGGCATATCCGATTGCGGTGCCGGCCAGGGCGATCGTTGCCGCCGATACGATCGATCCTGACCCAGCGGCCGTCTCGGTGTCCGATCCGATCCACAGAAACAAGCCGAAGCCGACGACGCCGACTGCGCACGACCAGAAGGTGGAACCGCGTCGACCGATCGCGTCGGACACCGCGCCGAAGGTGATGTACGAGGCTATGCCGAGGACGGTTCCGACGGTGAGAACCACGGTCGCCCATCCGAGCGACAAGCCGGCGTACTCGCGAAGGTAGGTCGGACCGAAAGTGATGTAGCAGTAGCTGGCCGCGAAAATTCCGGTTGTGGCGATGGTGAGGAAGATGCCGCCGACTATCGTTCGCTTCCGCTCCTGTGCGCTCACGGGTTCGTGAGCGGCGTCGTCGACGGTGGGCTGCGACGTGCCGTCTCGAGCTGCACGCCACACCTTGGATTCAGGCAGCATCTTGAAGGCGACGAGTCCCACCGCGACACTCATCGCGCCGATGACGACGAATCCGGTGCGCCAGCCGGAGTCCGAACCGAGAGTTGTGATGGTGGAGAACAGGATTGCCTGCGTGATCAATGTGCCGCAGATGAACATTCCCTGCAGAACGCTTCCCATGAGGCCGCGGTTCTTCGTTTTCCAGGTCTCGGTGAACATCGCGAAGATGACGCCGAAGGCACCTCCCATGGCAACCCCGGCAAGAACTCTGGTGACGGTGAACGCCTCGAAGCTGTTCAGGAATGCGCCGACCACCGCGAGTACTCCGTAGATCGAGGTGAACGCGACATACGTCGGGCGCCGGCCCCATCGGTCGGCGATCCAGCCGAACAGGAAGCCGCCGGCGATCGAGGCGATCGACTGCATCGTGATGACACCGACGACTGCCTGCGTCGAGACGGCGAACGAATCGGACAGGTCGCGGAGGGGATAACTCAGCAGGTTCAGTTCCATGCTCTCGATCAGCGCGCCGACGATAGCGAAAGTCAGCACCACCTTGCGTTCCCTGGGTGAGTACGCGTTCTCGGCGTTCAGCTGCTTGGAGGCGGATGAAACTCTAGAGGCGTCCGGGGCACTCACAATGCACCTACGTCCACGGCGGGGCGGGATGTCGCTCGTTGCGGCGCAGTGACCTTGTTCGTCATCGTTCCGATTCCGCTGATCTCGCTGGTGATGATGTCTCCGTCCGCCAGGTACCTCTGCGGGGTCCGGCCCAACCCGACGCCCGCGGGGGTTCCGGTGAAGATCAGGTCCCCTGGAAAGAGTGTCACCTTCGCGGAGATGTATTCGATCAGCTCGGCGACCGAGAACACCAGATCCGAGGAGGTGCCGTCCTGCATCAGTTCGTCGCCGATCCAGCACTTCAGGGTCAGTTCGTTCGGGTCGTCGAATTCGTCGGGTGTCACGAGTGCCGGGCCGATCGGCGCGAAATTGGCAAACGATTTCCCGAAGCTGAATTGTGCTGTCTTACCCTGCAGCTGAACGTCTCGATCCGACACGTCCTGTCCAACAGTGAGCCCTGCGACGTGACTCCAGGCGTCGCTCCCGGATACGTTCGAAGCTTCTCGTCCGATGACGACGACGAGCTCGACCTCCCAGTCGACACTCGGGCCGGAGAGTTCGACGACTGCGTCGGGCCCGGCGATGGAGGACGGGAACTTGGTGAAGATCAACGGAACCTCGGGCAAGGGTGAACCGGCTTCGCGTGCATGATCGACGTAGTTGAGCCCTATGCCGAAGATCTGCCGAGGTCGCGGGCTGATCGGCCCGACCGTCGCGATCGAGTGCTCTCGGTGACCAGGAGCATCGGATTCGCACGTTCGACTCCAGTCGACGAATTCGTCCCACCGGTCGTAGATTGCCTCGATGCGATGGTCGAACAGACCGTCGCTCGCGCGGGCGACATCGATTGCGCCGTGTCGGGTCAGCATCGTCAGCCGGCCATCGTGATTAGCGATTCGCATCTTTTCAGTCCTGTTCTGCGTGGGAGGTCTGGTCGGACACCAGCCGGTACATCGACCAGCGAACAGAAGCACCGATCTGTTCGACTGCGGTGCAGAGGCTCTGCGTCCGTGGTGGATTCACGGAACCGTGTAGATCCACTACGAGAAACAGCGAACCCGGGCCGTCCTCGGCCGAACCGGTCAGCCCGGCCGTCCGACCCTCGGCAGTGTTGTTCTTCGCCGATGTGGCACGGTCGTCGGACTCGTACAAGGCAACACCCTCCGCGCTTCCGTCGGCGATCACTGCGTGGGCGACCTTGGACAGGTGCTCGATCAAGGCGTCGAGGTGCTCGCGGTGAGAGGTGATCCGTGCAAGAGCGATGGTGCCGGTCCGGCCCGTTCCTGCTCGAAGGATCAGACTTCCCACCGTGCGCTCGTTTTCGCGGAACAGGCCGACGCTCGTGGTCGTACGGGGAGTGGGCGAGTCGAGTGCGGCGAGGTACTCGTCGCTGGTGAGTGTGTCGGTCGAGTCCGTCTCGTAGATCGAGAAGTACTCGACGCGGTCCGCCCCGCGATCCGGATGTTCGACGAATCGACGTGCGTTTCGAAAGCCGCCTACCGCCAGACGTTCGGGGAAGTGTTCTCTCGAGTACCAGTCGTCGAACTCGGTTACGTCCTCGCGATCGACTGCGATGACGTTCATCAAGGAACCCTCTCTCACCTCGGTGTCCGGTCGGTTCTGGCTGTTGGTGCGGGCGAACGTCGTCATCAGAACTTGCCCTGACGCTGTTGGAACTTCGTGGGCTTGCCGAGCGTCTCGCCTTCGGCCGCCACCCACGCCGCGACGGAGTCGATCATGGTGGACAGTGTCGTCGACGGGAAGCCGAACTCCGACTGGGCGGAAGAACCGTCCATCACGTACGAGGTGCCGGTTTCGGTGCCCGTGAAGCGGGGTTCTTTGCCCAGGATCCGGCCGAATTTGTGAGCGAGCCATCTGATCGACACGATCTCGGGTCCTGTGATGTTGAGACGACGCGGTGGCGAGGTGGCCAAGGTGAGGGATCGGATGGCGTAATCAGCAACGTCTCGCTGCCAGATGACGCTTGCGTGGCCCATCTCCAACGGAATTTCGATGCCGTCCTGCACTGCTTGCGCGATCTCCTGCAGGACGCCGTAGCGAGTCTCGATCGAGTAACCCAGCCGAAAGATCAGCAGTGGTGTGCCGAACTTCAGCGAGTGATGCTCGAAGACTCGTTCGCGCCCGACGCATGACGCTGCGTACTCCCCGATCGGGCCCACAGGGTCGATCTCACGTGAACCGCCGGTGGCGACGTCGGCCAGGGGGTATGCGACGAGCGTCGAGAACGCGACGATGCGGCTGTCGCGGAACCTGTTCGCTACCCGTCCTGGAAGGTAGGAATTCATGGCCCAGGTGAAGGACTCGTTGCCGGTGGTTCCGAACTTGTTGCCGGCCATGAAGATGACGTTCGACGCGGACGGCAGCGCCGCGAGTTGGTCGTCATCGGTGAGATCAGCGGCCACGCATTCGACCCCGTTCTGTTCCAGGAATGCGCGGCTGTGTGGGTCGCTGAAGCGCGCGACACCGTAGATCTTCTTGTCGACGCCTGCCGCTTCCGCCGCCCTCTTGGCCATCACCGCGACGCTGGGTCCGACCTTGCCGCCGACTCCCAGGACGGCAATGTCACCCGTGATCGATGGCATCGCGTCGATCAGGCCCTGCGTTGGTTCGGCAAGCGCGTTCTCGATGGCGTCGACGCCGTCGTAAGTCGTCCGAGGTCGCGGTGTGTCGTGCACGATGCTCACTGAGTTTTCCTTTCGTTGTGACGTACGACATACATGTTGTTACACATCGACGCGGCGCAAAACCAGGCGATTCCCTAGTCGTATGGCTAGAGGACTGTGGGAATCCCACAGTATGGTGGTGTTGTGGCTTTGAACGAGCAGCTCATCGAGGGTCTGGTGGACGAGGCTGTGGCTCTGATCTGGAACACATACCGCGGGTACACGAGCGAGGTGTTCGACCGAGGTGAGCTCACTCATTTCGTGCGGATGAACGTCGTCGTGGTGCTGGAATGCGTCGATCGGGAAAGTCCGCTCGGCACCGACCAACTCGAGCACGCTCGTGAGCTGGGAGAGCAACGCGCGCAGCAGGGTGTTCCGCTCGAGTCGGTCATTCAGGCGTTTCGATCCACCGAAAGGGTCATGTTGCTGCATGTCCTTCATGCTCACCGAGGTGGCTCAGGGGCCGGTGCGACCGAATTGGCATTGTCCTGTTTCGACGCCCTCACCAACGCGATGATCGACGCGTATCGCGAGGCATCGTCTGCAATTGCGGCTGTCAGTCGTCGAGCCGAGAACGAGTTGTCGACAGCGCTCACCAACGGTTGGGAACTCGAACCCGCGGACGCCGAACGTTGGGCCGGAGTCCTCGGTGTCGATCAGAACCTTCCTCACATCAGCGCCATCTTTGCCTTGTCCAAGAGGTCGGATCCGCTTCTCAGTCAACGCCTTCGACGTCGGGTCATCACCGATCTGGCCGCGGCGGGAATCGAGCCGGTCATCTGTTGGGAGGGGGACGGTAGCGTCACTGTGTTCATTCCGGTCGTGACGAGTGCATCGCTGACGACAATCGACGCATGCCTCTCTTCGTTGCTGAGGTCGAGTGGGGACTGCGCGGGGATCTTCATCGGAGACGAAGTGCAGACGCTGCGTGCCGGTCACCGCTCCTACGTTCAGGCACTGGCTGTACAGAACGTCGCGGCTCGCAATCACATCGGCGACTCCGTGTTGCGCTACAGCGATGTGTTGCTCGATGTGTTGATCGGTAACGACGCCGCTGTGCGCGAGCGCTTCGTCGACTCCCGCGTGGGGGCGATTGCAGGTCTGGATCATCTGATGGACACCGTCGCGGCGTTGGCGACGTGCAACATGTCCCAATCCAGAGCTGCGAAGGAGCTGTACGTACACGTGAACACAGTTGCGCTGCGAGCCCGAAAGATTCACGAGCTGACCGGGCGCAATCCTCTTGTTTTCACCGATCTGGTGGAGCTGTATCTCGCATCGAGGTAACGGATCGGGCGGTGCTCGCCGGTCTGCGCCGGTACCGTGGGTGATATGGCCAGCGGAACCTTCGACGGCGGTTCGCGCTACGGCGCGGGCGGGTGGCGATGGAGCGCGGGCGACGTCAGGCTGGTGGTCACTGCGCTGCTGGTGGCGGTCATGGCCTTGGGTCTCGTACTGCGATTCTGGGTGTTGTTCGGTGCGGTTGCAATTCTGGCTGTTGCGCTGTGGTTGATTCAGGACAGTGCGGTTCAGCGCCAGGCTCGACGTGAGCTCGAGGAGCGGCACCGCGCAGATCTTCGGTCACGCGCCGACGCCGAGCATCAGGCGTTCCTTCGTGGTGAGCGCCGTGGGCTGTACGGCCAGTACGAGCCACCCGAGGTCTGACTCCGACAATCTGGACACGAAGGGAAGGTTAGTCTAACCTCCCTCTCGGGTGCCGCTGTGGCGCTCGTCGAGTCCAGAGGATCCCCCACGATGAACATTTCCACCAGGACGTCTGCTGCCCTTCGTGGTGTCGCGGTTGCGTCGATTGCCGTGATCGCTCTTGCGGGGTGCTCCGGGAACAGCGGCTCGACGGAATCCGCTGCGGCTGCGGACTCCCTGCTGCCGGCCGCCGAGGGCAAGACCGAATATCCGCTCACGCTGGACACGGCAACCGGTCCAGCGGTGATCGAGGAGCGTCCCGAGCGCGTGGTGATGGCGAGTTCCTGGGACGCGGACCTCTTTGCTGCACTGGGTGTTACGCCGGTGGGCACCGATGAGCAGGTCGACTTCTATCCGTGGGCGGTGGAGAAGATCCCCGGCGAGATCGAGACGGTCTGGCCCATCGGCGACACTGCGTATCCGGCGGAACAGGTAGCCAACACCACACCTGACCTCGTCGTCGACACCCTGGCGGCGGACCCTGTGGACACCGAGCAGTTGGCCGACATCGCGCCTGTCGTCGGCGCACCGGCCGGCATCGAGGCGCCGCTGTGGGAAGACAGGCTTCGTCTTCTGGGCGAAGCTCTGGACCTGTCCGACCGCGCTGAGCAGTTCATCGGCGAGTACAGCACCACCTTCGAGAACATCCGCGCCGAGCACCCCGAGTTCGAGGGCAAGACCGTCGACTACCTCGTGTACTGGGGAGGCGGAAGTGGCACCGGCTTCATGAACACCGTCGACAGTGAGCCCGAGGCGCTGCTGTCCTCCTTCGGATTCGCGGAGAACACCAACGCCGCAGTGCTGCCGCAGGACGGAGAACTGGGCGACGAGCTGCTGGACTCGTTGACCGGCGATGTTCTGGTCATCTCCAACCAGGCTGCCGACCAGGCGGAGTTCGACGCCTGGTACGCGAGCCCGCTGCTTCAGCGGCTCCCCAGCGTGCAGGAGGGCCGGACCGTCGTCCTGAACCTGGCGGCCGACAACACTGTCACCTACAACGGTGAGCGTCAGGACTTCACGGGTCACTTCGGTCGAGCGTGGTCCGTCGGCCCTCTCGCGCACGAAGAGCTCGCCGACCTGCTGGTGCCCAAGCTGTCGGCGGTTCTGACCTAGCCGCGCTCGGCGGGAGCGTTCTTCGTCGTCGAGTCGGTGGTGAACCGGCGAACGACGTACAGCAGGACGCCCACGGCCAGGAGTAGTGCTGCACGAAGCCAGGTTTCGGCGGATTGCTGGGTAGCCAGCACCACGCAGGTCACGAGCGCGAGGATCGGCAGGATAGTCGGCGCGCGGAAGTGGTCCTCGCCGGTGTGGTCGCGACGCAGGACGAGGACGGCGACGTTGGTGCTGACGAACACGAACAGCAACAGCAGCACGACGGTTTCCGCCAGGGCTGCCACCGATCCCGTGAGGCAGAGTCCCATCGCGACGACGGTGGTGGCGATGATCGCCGTCCATGGCGTGCGGCGTCGGGGAAGGACCTTGGCGAGGACGGAGGGGAGCAGGCCGTCGCGAGCCATTCCGAAGGTCAGCCGTGAGGCCATGATCATGGTCAGCAACGCTCCGTTCGCCACGGCGACGAGTGCGATGAGGCTGAAGAACCACGCGGGAATGCCGGCGTCGGCGGCGTCGACCACTTCGAGGAGCGGCCCGCTCGACTCGGCGAGGGTCTCCGGCGGTACGACGGTGGTGACGGCGAGACCGACCAGTGCGTACACCGCTCCGGCTGCGGCGAGTGCCCCGAAGAGTGCCCGCGGATAGACCCGACGGACGTCCTTCACTTCCTCGGCGATGTTGGCGGAGGTCTCGAATCCGACGAACGAGTAGAACGCCAGCAGCGCTGCGCCGAGCACCGCCAGGGCAGGCGTCGTGGTGCCGTCGAACTCGAGAACGCGCGATGGGTCGCCGTCGCCGCGCCCGAGTACCAGCCCGGCGAGCGCGATGATCAGGACCAGACCGGACACTTCGACGACAGTCATGACGAGGTTGGCGCGGAGAGACTCGGTGATGCCGCGTGCGTTGAGGAGGGCGACGATGACCAGGAACGCCAGTGCTGCCGGCACGGTGGGAACGCCCACGAAGACCTGGAGGTAGTCACCGGAGAAGGCGAGTGCCAGCCCGGCTGCGCTGGTCACGCCGGCTGCCAGCATGCAGAAGCCGACCATGAACGACACGATCGGGAGTTTGTAGGCACGCTGAGCGAACACAGCGGCGCCGCCGGCGCGGGGATATTTGGTGACCAGTTCTGCATAGGACGCGGCGGTGAGCATCGCCATCACCAGCGCGACGACGAGTGGGACCCAGACGGCCCCGCCCACTTCTCCCGCAATTTCGCCGACGAGGGCGTAGATGCCGGCTCCCAGCACATCGCCGAGGATGAAGACGAACAGCATCTTTCCGCTGATCGCGCGGGCGAGAGGTGTGGTGTCCTGCCGATCGTGCGTCGCGTCGACCGCTTCGTCGTGGGTCCGTCTCGGTCGCATGCGAACCTCCGTGATGTGGTGGGGAAACACGTGGAGGGCGACGCGGTGTCACCGCGTCGCCTCCACCTGTCCTGATTCGGTTGTGTTACTTGATCTTCGGGTCGTTCGCTGCGGCGATCTCCACCTCGGCGGTGGCCTGGATCAGCGCCAGCAGGTCCTTGTCGAGGCCCGGTGAGAACTCCTCACGCCGCTCGGGCGAGATCTTGATGGGGACGCCTTCCGGCATGATGGCCGTGGACAATTCGGTTCCGTCGTTCGACGGTGAGGCGCCGCGGTAGAGCTTGGCCGCCTGGCTCTTGTCGTCGGCGCTGAAGGTGTACTGGATGCTTTGCAGGCCCTTGTCCAGCAGTTTCTTGACCTCGGGGAACCGTTCCGCGTTGGTCTTGGGGATCGGCAGCACCGAGCCCCAGTTCACGCCCAGGCTTTCCAATGCTTTGGCGAACGCGTTCTCGTGCGCTTGGTCGCGGACGATCAGGTAGGAGATCGTCGAGCGGGCCGTCTTGTTGTCGGTCATTTCGTAGATGCGGCATTTCTGAAGGCGGCCGGTCGATTCCAACATCAGGTTGTACAGCAGATCCAGCACGAGGTTGCCGCTGTTGTAGACGTAGGAGCCCGACCACGGGTTTCCTGCAGCATCGACCGGGAGGGCGCCCTGTGCGCCGACGAGATAGTGGTGAATGTTGCTGGTGTCCAGAGCAATCTTCAGGGGTGTAGCGCCTTTGGCGCCGGGCTTGTCGACGGGGTCCGTCTTCTTGCCGTTGTATTCGGGGGATCCGTCGAGCAAACGGGAGATGGTGGTGCCGATGAGTTCGACGTGGCTGATCTCTTCCGTACCGACGCCCTGCAACAGGTCCTTGTACGGTTTCGATGCCGGATCTCCACGAAAGTTCATGGACTGGAACAGGTATTGCATCATGGTGCGCATTTCGCCGAACTGTCCGCCCAGGCCCTCCTGAAGGGCGTTGGCAGCGGCCGGATCCGGCTCGTCGACGGCGATGTCGTTGATCAATTGTTCGGTGTGTAGATACACGATTCTCCCTAGGACAGCAGTGCATCGAGCGTGAACGATCGGGTTGTCTGCGACGCCGGGACTTGACTGTCGCTATTCCGCCTTCGAAGGCGTGCTGGGAATGCATCAGCACTCCGGCTATACCCCTGGATGGCAGGGAGAAACATCACATCCGACCGGAGGTCCGGTTTGGTATCGCCGTCTTCGGGGCACTCCTGCACTTGCGCGACACGGCTATCGAAGACGGCGGAGGGCAAGTAAACGTATGCATGACGAGCACGACGTAGTGGTATGGAAAGAAAACGTTCAGCGGCAGGCGTGGTGGGAATCGATTCTCGGGCTTGCTCCCGAAGCTCGGTCCCTTGCGGTTGTTCCGCCTCTCGGTGCGGACGACGTCGCAGCCGCATAGTTGTGACCATCTGAATCGACTTGTAACCTCGGCCGCCGGTTTCCCGGCGGCCGTTCTGTTGTTCAGGCCCTGGTTCGGTGCCTCACCCACACGTTCGGTTCCACGTAGACCGCGGTGCCTTGCTGCGCGTCGCACAACACGGGCGCGAGAGCGCCTGGGACGTCGACGGGCCCGGACTGGTCGAACGGCAGACCCGTCCACGTCCGCCAGTCCTCGAGAGTGCCTGGGATGACCATGGACCGGGGTGCGACTCCGGCGATCGTTCCCCCGGCTCGTACATGGACCCTCAACCACGGATCCGCGGGCAGTCCGTCCTGTCGACGTCCAGCCGCGTAGGAGCTCATCGATTCGCGGGGGTCGGTCTTGCCATTGGGTCGCACGGGGGCGATGAGTTCGTCGAATCCGAGGCGTCCCGCGTTCTCACGCAAACCTGTCAGTAGTACCGAAGACAGACCATGGCCTTGCATTTCCGGCGTCACAGCGATTTCCAGCGCACACACGGTGTTCGGGACGACTGCTGTCATACGGTCGCGGATCCCTCGGAGGACGGCGCCGTCCCAGCCATCGTCGGGCAGGCCGCCACCAGCAGAAACGTGCAACGGAATCGAATGAGCTTTTCCGACGACCGATCCGGATTCGTGCTGGCACACGATAGTGAAATCGGCGAAATGCTCGACCACCTCCGGTCGGTAGTACAGCGACGCGATGGGGTCGTGGGTCATGAACGTCGGCCAGGAATCGGGCATGCCCCACGCGGTCTCGGCGAGGTCGGGTCGGTCCGCAAGCACCGACACGGTGAAGTCCATGACCTCCATCGTGCCGTGCGGACCGCAGCGCGGTCGAGTGACTTTCCTTCAGCGGCAGAACCGGACAAGACGTGACAAGCTGCTCGACGTGATTGCACGACGCGTACTCGCTCACCTCACCGTTTTCGTCGGTGCGTTCACGGCAGTGTGGGCGGTGGTGGTCACGCCGGCGCGTAACTTCGCGTACGTCGCGGGAGGGGACCGCCTCGACGTCTTCGTCGGAAGTGCGGCCGCGGTGGCCACAGTGGCAGCCGTCGTGGCCGTTGTGGTGGCTGTGTTCGTGACCGGCCGTCGAACTGTCCACGCGACAACGGGTATCGGCGTCGTGCTGCTCGCGGCTGTGTCCTTCGGTTCGTTCGACGTGCAGATGCATCTGCGGGCGATCGCGGGTGGGTTGATTCTCGGTGGTTGTGCGGTGCTCGCCGGTGTAGGTAATCGCCGAACCATGCAGTGCGCGTTGGTAGTCGGTGTGCTCTCCGGCATGGTGTTGGTGCCGCACATCGAATCGAGCCCGGTCCGCTATGCCGAGTACCTCTCCAACGCTTCGTCCGGTCACTACATTCTCGTAGCCCTTGCGGTGTTGGCTGTTCTGTTGATTTCCTCGAATGTCGAGGGGGTTGTCGAGCGGGTGCAGCACCGGACGCGAGTGCTGACCGTGGGGGTGCTGGTCCCTGCCGGCGGCCTGGTTCTGTACTGGCTCTTCGTGCGCTCGGTGGACCGGCTCGGTGCGGACGGAGCGATGCAGGATCGCTGGCTTCTGGGCATCGCTGTGGTGCCGTTGCTCGTCGGCGCGGCGTTCGCCTTGCCCCGGACGACCGGCACCGTTGTGCTCGCCGCTTTGGCGTACGTGGCGGCTCCGACGACGGGGTCGATGGGATTCGCTTCTGCTGTAGTGTTCGTTGCGTTGTTGGTCGTGGGCGTCGTGGTGGGGTGGCGGCGTTCGCTCCCCATGGTGGGTTTCCTGTTGATCGCGCTGGTTGCAGCGGTTGGACTTCTCGCCGATTCTCAGCTCGACCCCATCGAATCGGCAGCCACCGTAGTGATCCTGCCCGTCGCCCTTGGACTCCTTTTCGCGTCGCTGCTTCCGACGAGCCCACCGGCCTCGGTGATCGCCGTGACCACCCCGATAGCAGTGGCGGTCCCGGTCGTCGCCGAGTTCGGGTGGACTGCGTACACCCCGCTGACGAGCATGCAGCCTGTCTTCTCTCCGAGCGGATGGGAGTGGACGTCGACGGCAATCAGCGTCGGTTCCGTCCTTGTCGCGGCGGGGGCGTACGTGTTTCTGACGCGAGCGGACAGCCGGGGTTCTCGGTCGGCCTTATCTGACTAGTTGGACTAGTCAATTTTGGGTACGCTGATGTCATGAGGACGGTGAGCAGTACGGAAGCGAAAGCGAAACTGAACGCCATCCTGTCCGAAGTGGAGAGAACTGGCAGCCCCGTGACTGTCACCTCTCACGGGCGACCCGTCGCTGTCATATCGCCGGTAGCGCCCACGACGCGAAGATTCGGCCAGTTCCCAGGGTTGGTGATTCCGGAGGACTTCGACAAGCCGATCCCCGAGGACGAGTTGACGGCGTGGGACGAGCCGTCGTGACCGCAGTCTTGCTCGACACCAATGCGCTTCTATGGCTGCTGACGTCCCCGCAGAAGATTGCGCAACCTGCGCTCGCGGTTCTCGAGGATCCATCCAACGAGTTGTTCGTCTCTGCCGCGTCCGCGTGGGAAATCTCGATCAAGACGAGGCTGGGGCGTCTCGATGGTAGTGGGGTGTTGTCGAGTTGGTCGGACTCGCTGGCGGCCATGGCTGCGCAGGAATTGACCATGAATTCAGCAGACGCCACCTTGGCGGGTCAGCTCGAGTGGGCGCACAGAGATCCGTTCGATCGGATGATCGTTGCACAGGCCACTCGTCGCGGGTTGGCAATCGCGACAAGTGACAAAGTCATACGGGAGGGCGCGATGCCTCCGATCATTGCAACCGCGTAGAAGTCGTGCGCCGTCATACCCATGGCAAGCGGCGGTCCCACCATTGCAAGCCGGCAGGTGCGTCGACTTCTACCGTTGCGGCGCGGTATCTTTCGTCGAGGTGAGTGACTGCTGCCCTGAGGCGGTGGGCTTTGCGGCTGTTGCCCCGCATTATCCGTTCGAGGCGGTCTCGGGTTCCGTTGCCCGTGAACGGGCCGTCACATGCGGGACAGCCGGTCGGCCCCGCGACGATGGCGGGATAAGTATCGAAGTTCGGTGTGGGACGGGATGACTCGAAAGCTACGCGCCGCTCGACGCGTTCCACGTGTCGGCGCCACTGGTCGAGCAAGTCGAGCGTCCCGTTGTTCGAGCGTGGTCGTCTGGCCCTGTGCTGTATGCGGGTCATAGTCGATGCGTCATGACGGAGACGCAGGCCCGGTGATTGGATCGAGTTGTTGTTGTCAGGTGGCCCCATGCCCACCCTCGCTTTCGTTCGACCAGCACTCGGTGATGATATGTGCGCGTTACACCGTGATGCGTGAAATATGCTGAGCTGCAGTGTCTATCAAGGCGTTGCTCGTCACGCAAGAGGGTGGTCGGATGTCCGCCGACCGCGGGACGTGCTCGCTTCGAACGACAGCTACCTACTACCTGACAATTCCTCAGTCCGTCAGCAGATCGTGTTCCCAGTTGGCGCTCTGTATCGTGAGATCGATCAGTCGAATCCGGGTAGCAAGATCGTCTGCTGTGCTGCGCAATTCGGCCACTGGTAGTGCCGCAACATACGTCAACTCCGATCTCAGTTGCCGCGGGCCGTAGCGCTCTCGTTCCTGACCGGACGCAGCGTCGGCGGCGGCGGTGAGGACTCTGCGTCTGATCCGCAACACATCTCGATGGGCCAACGCATCAGTGATGGTTCCGTCTCCGATGGGTGCGGCACTGTTCGTGCGATTGATCGCCCGGATCAGCACTTCCAGCCGATCGAGCGCTGCACTGAGCTCGGACAGCAGTCTGCCTGCATCTTCTGCAGGTGTTTCGCCTTCTTGATGCCGGGAGTTGGCCAGAATCCGAACCTTCAATTGTTCGGTGTGGCGTACCAGTTCGCCTCGTTCCGCGAGGGCTTCCGCGAGTTTCATGATCTACACCCCGGTTCGCTGGGACCGAAGGTGGTGAACGTACGGGCGCTCATGCGCCTTTCGACGTGTCGATTGAAGTCATAGGAAATTGGTACCACAGACGGGGACCGTCGGTCTACCCCCAGCGAACGGCCCGGGACTGCCGTAACAGTTGCGTACCCGTCAGGCGGGATCCCGGCTCACGCGTGCGCAACTGTTACACCAGGACCGGTGCGCGCTACCTCCTCGCGCTCTCGACGTCGAAGTCGTCGAGATCTGCGTGTCGTGTCATGTTCCAGTAGTCGACGATGCGCCAGGGGAGTGTGGAGACGACTCGGCCGGCGTCGTTGCGGTACCAGTTGTCCATGCCCTGGTGGGTCCAGATCATGCGGGAGTGGGCGTCGTCGTGGCGTCGGACGTAGTCCTGTTCCACTTCTGGTTTGCATTCGACGGCGCCGATGTTGTTGTCCGCCATGGTGCGTAGCAGGTCGACGATGTAGCGCACTTGGCATTCGGCGATGGTGATGTAGCTTCCGCCGTGGCCGAGTACGGTTCCCGGTCCGCAGGTGAGGAACAGGTTGGGGAAGTCGGGGACGGTGATGCCGAGGTGCGCGTGGGCGTCTTCGGGTCCCCAGAAGTCCTTGATCGAGACGCCGGATCGTCCTCGGATGTCGATGGGGCTCAACAGCTTGTGAGTTTCGAATCCGGTTGCGAGGATCACGACGTCGACCTCGGCGACGTGTCTGCCGGACCCGACGACGGAGTCCGGTCCGATGGATGCGACTCCTTCGGTCACCAACGTGACGTTGTCGCGTTTGAGCGCGGCGTACCACCCGTTGTCGAGCAGCATCCTCTTGCCGAAGGGCGGGTAGTCGGGCAGAGACTTCTCGATGAGGTCCGGCCTGCCGTCGAGTTCCTTCTCGACGTACCGTGTGAAGACGCGGCGATGCGCGTCGTTGATGGCGTTGATCGAGCGGCTCGGGTTCTCCCAGTCGGGATCGACCTGCAGGGACGGATGAACACGGTCGTTGAAGTTCCAGGCAAGCCGCACTCGGTACCACAATCGGTACAGCGGAACGGCTTCCATGAGGTAGCTGACGTCGTCGTCGATGGGTTCGAAGTACACGTCGCTCGACGCCACCCATTGCGGTGATCGCTGGAACACCGTCGCATGCCCGACGGTTTCGGCGATGGCGGGTAGGACCTGCATTGCGCTGGCGCCGGTGCCGACGATGGCTACCCGCTTGCCTTGCAGGTCGAGGTCGTCGGGCCATTCGGCGGTGTGGAAGATGGGACCGTCGAACGTGTCCAGTCCCGGAATGTTCGGCACCTTCGGCCGATTGAGCTGGCCGGTTGCGGTGATGACGATGTCGGCCGTCAGGGTGTCGCCGTCCATCGTGGTGACGGTCCACGATTGTGTGTCCGGCTGATACACGGCGGAGTCGACCTCGGTGTCGAACCTGATTCGATCCCTCAGATCATGCTCGGCCGCAACGTCACTGAGGTACTGCCACACCTCGTCGCGCTTGCCGAAGTGCGTGGACCAGGACCGCGGGGCGAACGAGTACGAGTACAGGTGGCTCGGGGTGTCAACTCCCGCACCGGGATAGGTGTTCTCGAACCATCCGCCGCCGACGTCGGAGTTCTTCTCCAGGACGATGTGCTCGATACCGGCTTCCTGCAGCTTGATGGCGGCGAGCATGCCGGATACACCGGCGCCGATCACGACGACCGAGAAGTCACACGGCGTCTGCGTCGGCGCAGGTGCGTGCGTGAACCCCATGTCCTCGGCGACCATCTCCGCGAACTCGGGTGGGACGGATTCGCCGACGGCGGCGGAGATCATCTCGACCAGATCGTCTCCTGTGGGCGACGGTAGTGCTGGGGGGCGTCCGCTGGTGATCGCGTCCAGTGCGGCGGCTCGGATGATGTCGGCTACCTCGGGTGCGAATCCGCCGCCGTCGTTGTCGTCCATGCCGCGGCTGCGCGTCGGGCGGTACGGGTCTTGGAGCCATGTGCGGTCGCCGGTGAGTTGGTAAAGCACGGCGACGAGACTGGGCATGTTGGCCGCGTCGAGTGCTCGGACCAGCCGATCTCTTCTCAGTGCAGTCGGGGCTGTGACGGTCACCGGAACCTCCTTCGGGGCACGAGTCGCACGGGCCTCTCGCAAACTAACCACAGTTAGGCAAACTGACGCAATAGCCGCACGACGTCGGATTTCGACCCTTGATAATGTGGCTTGCGCCACACAATGCTGTCACCACTACCTAACAGCGGACAGGCGAAGGGAACTCCTCATGGAACTCACCGAGGCAATGCGCACCACCGGCACATGTCGGCGCTACTCGACCGAGCCGGTACCCGACGAGGTGTTCAAGAGCGCGTTCGACGTCGCCCGCTTCGGTCCACAGGGCGGCAACCGTCAGCCGGTGCGATGGATCGTCGTCCGTGACGCCGCGCGCAAGCAGGCCCTCGCGGATCTGTATCTACCCATGTGGGACGCCTACTTCGCCGGCATCACCGGCGGCACCGTCGCGGTGGGTGCGTTGCCGAAGACCGTGCGGGACGCGGACTACTTCGCCCGCCACCTCGCCGAGGTCCCTGCGATCGTCGTGGTCTGCGCCGCGATGGACGGGCTCCACCCCACGGACCACGAGCTCGGCCGACTCTCCGTCGTCGGCGGTGCATCGATCTACCCCACCGTGCAGAACCTGTGCCTGGCGCTCCGAGATCAGGGCGTCGCGACGGCCGTCACCACGCTGCTGTGCCACGAGGAGCCGGCTGTCCGCGCAATGCTGGAGATACCCGACGAGTACATCACTGCTGCGCACATCACCGTCGGCTACCCGGAGAAGAATTTCCCGAAGAAGCTGACCCGCAGCCCGGTCGAGGAAATCGTTGCGCTGGAGACCTTCTCGCAGCCGATGTTCGATCTGTCCCCCGCACTGTAGAGATTCCCCGCACTAAAAAGATCTCAGGAGCCCACCGTGCCCGGACCCGCCCCTCAACACCGATCCGCCATCGGCCGCGCGACCATCGGCGATCAACTTCGTCGCCACGCGCGCACCCAGCCCGACAAGACGGCGTTCATCAGTTACGACGCAGCAGGTGCCCGTGTGGTCACTACCTACGCGGACCTCGACACACGCGCCAATCGATTCGCCAACCTGCTTCTCGATCTGGGCGTCGGGCACGGTGACCGCGTCGCGTCGATGGCGCGCAACAGCGTCGACGTCGTCGTCGCGTACTACGGCACGCTCAAGGTCGGTGCCGCGTTCACGGGCATCAACGTGCTCTACCGGGGGCCGGAGGTGAAGCACCAACTCGAGCACGCGGAGCCGACGGTCATCGTCGCCGATCCCGAGTTCCTCGACGTCATCGAGTCGGTGAAGCCGGATTCCGCAACGCTCGTCGGGTTCGGGGCCCACTACGACGAGCTCACCGCGAACACGGCCACCACGGAACCCGACGTCGACATGGACGAGAACGACGTCGCGATGGTCATCTACACCTCGGGTACCGAGGCCGCGCCCAAGGGCGTGATGATCCCGCACCGGAACTTCCTGATCTCGACGGCTCCGGCATGGAGTTGGGGACTGCGGACGGGGCCGGAGGACACGTGGCTGTTCGTCATGCCGTTCCACACCATCGCCGGCTTGGGTTCGATGACGACGTTGACGTTGATGGGGGCGACGCTGGTCCTGCCTGCGACAGCCGATCCGACGAGGTCGCTGCAGATCATCGCCGACGAGAATATCTCCGTGATCGCGCAGACTCCGACGTTCTATCTGGCGCTCGCGCGGGAGGCGAGCTTCGGGCCTGCCGCCGTCGGGCAGGTGCGACGCTGTCTCACCTACGGTGGTCAGGTCTCTCCGCACACCATCACCGCGTGGGCTCAGGCTGCGCCGGAGGCGATCTGGGGAACGTATTGGGGTCAGTCGGAGCTGTCTCAGCTGGGTTCGGTCGGCTGGTTCACCACTCTCGACGACATTCCGGGCGGCGATGCGTCGTGGATCGGCAAGCCGGTCACGCACCTCGAGATCAAAGTGGTCGACGCGGAGGGCAACGAGGCGGAGATCGGTGAACTGCTCTGCCGGACACCGTCGGTGATGCTCGGGTACTTCAAGGACGAGGCCAAGACGGCCGACGTCTTCGCAGATGGCTGGGTGCACACCGGTGACATGGTGCGTATCGACGCCGACGGAAATCTGTTCTTCTACGATCGTATGAAGGACATGATCAAATCCGGAGGTATGAACGTGTCGTCCCAGGAAGTCGAACGCGCTCTGCACGCGCACCCGGACGTGCTGCGTGCTGCCGTCGTCGGGATGCCGGATCCGTACTGGTCCGAGGCCGTCACGGCGTTCGTCATCGCGGCAAAGGGGTCGACGCCGGATCCGGCCGCGCTGATCGAGCACTGCCGGACGTCGCTGGCTTCGTACAAGGCGCCGAAGGCCGTGCACGTCATCGAGGAGCTCCCGGTCGACGCGCAGGGCAAGATTCTCAAGCGTGAGCTGCGGAAAATGACTGTCGCGACGGAGGTCGTGTGACGGCGCCCGACGACGCGGAGGTGGCGGTCCCTCGCCAGATCCGCACCAGGCGTCGCAAGGAGGACATCGCGGCGAAAGCCGCCGAGATCTTCGCGCGTGACGGGTACGCGAACGTCGGTATGCGCGATATCGCCGACGCTGTGGGCATCAAGGGCGCCAGCCTGTATCACCACTTTCCGTCCAAGGAAGACATCCTGTTCGCGATCTGTCTGTCGGTCACGCAGGTCCCGGTGGAGGAGACACTTCCGCTGCTCGACGCGCCGGGCACACCGACCGAACGAATGTCCTCGCTGGTTCGCGCACACCTTGTGCATCTCAATTCTCGGCGCGTCGAGTACATCGTCGGTTTGCACGAATTGGCGTCGCTGACAACAGAACATCGGTCTGTGGTCGAGGACTATCGCCGTCAGTATCAACGTCGAGTGCGCGACGTGGTGGCCGCGGGGATGCGCACGGGTGAATTCACGGTGCCCGACGCGCGGCTCGCCTCGTTCGCGGTGACGGACATGCTGAACGGAATCAGCAACTGGTTTCACGACGACGGTGAACTGAGCATCGAGGACGTCGCGGACAACTATGTCGAACTTGCTGTCCACCGCCTTCTGGGTGCCCGCGCATGACGGTTCACGGTGAGTGCCTTGCCGAGTTCAGCGGTGTGCGGGATGCTCTGGCCGCCAACATCGATTCGGGTGACGAGCTCGGTGCGTCGATCGTCGTCGACATCGACGGCAGGCGCGTCGTCGATATCTGGGGCGGGTACCGCGACGTGGATCGAACGACGGAGTGGACCGAGGACACGATCACCAACGTCTGGTCGACGACGAAGACCGTCACCAGCCTGGCGGCGTTGATGCTGATCGACCGTGGGTTGCTGGACCCGTATTCGCCTGTTGCGCAGTACTGGCCGGAGTTCGCGGCCGCAGGGAAGGATCAGATCGAGGTACGACACCTGATGTCGCATACCTCCGGCGTCTCGGGATGGGATCGGCCGTTCTCCACCGAGGACATGTACGACTGGGACTTGGCGACATCGAGGCTCGCGGCTCAGGCGCCGTGGTGGGATTCGAGGACCACATCCGGCTATCACGCTGCCGATCAGGGACACTTGATCGGAGAGCTGGTACGACGCGTCGCCGGAAAGTCGTTGCGCTCGTTCGTCGCCGACGAGATAGCAGGACCTCTGGCCGCGGACTTCCAGATCGGGGCGGACGAGAAGGACTGGCACCGCATCGCCGACGTCGTACCGCCGCCGCCACCGGCCGTGGACACGTACTCCGATCCGCTGAGGATCAGGCGTCGAACATTCCTGGGCCCACTCGTCCAGGCTGCATCTGCGAACACCCCGGCTTGGAGACGTGCGGACATGGGCGCGGTCAACGGCCATGGCAATGCTCGTTCGATCGCCCGGATCCTGTCGGTGATCTCGCGGGGCGGTGAAGTCGACGGTGTACGCCTGCTGGGGCCGGACGTGATCGATTTGATCTTCCTGGAGCAGAGCAACGGAATCGACCTCGCACTGGGCGTGCCCCTGCGATTCGGTATCGGCTTCGGACTCCCGCAACCGGACACAGTGCCCTACATCCCGGACGAACGCATCTGCTTCTGGGGAGGATGGGGCGGATCGCTCATCGTCATGCACCCGGATACCCGAATGACGTTCTCGTACATGATGAACAAAATGGGCCCGGGAATCATCGGCTCGGATCGTGCCGAGCAGTACCTCCGGGCGACGTATGCTGCAGGCGGGTAAACGATAGAGGACTTCTGCCTTTCCCTCAGATTTCCGGTCGTGAAGACAGTCGTAGGGGGCAGCGAGGACGCCTTCGCGATCCGACTGCCCGAGTTGCCCACCCATCCTTCGTTGTTGCTGGTACTTGCCAGGCGGAATTCCGGTTGATGGGGACGCTGCTGACATGTAGACATGTGGATGATTTTTTACATGTCGCAGCGATATGGGAACTTTCTTGCATGAACGATCCCGTACTGGCCGGTCTGCAATGATGGCCCGATGCGATTGTTTCGGTCGATAGCGGTCCTGCTTGCTGCGTCGGGTCTGCTGGTCGGGTGCGCCGAGGATCCGCCTCCCCCTCCGTCACCCCTTGTGGTGTCTTTCGACGACGGCTGGGGTCAGGTGTTCGTCGTGAACGCCGACGGCACCGGGTTGCGCCAGGTCACTCCGACGGTGGCCGATGACATGTCCGACGGGAACTACACCAACGACGCAGTGGTGTCGCCCGACGGCACACAGCTGGTCTACAGCGTCCGCGACGGTCTCGTGGCCCAAGACCTCGAGTCCGGTGAACGACGCACCCTCCACGGAAGCGGAGGCCAACCCGAGTTCTCCCCTGATGGGTCGGCGATCGCATTCAAGGACGGTGAGAGCATCAGAGTGATGAACTCGGATGGCTCCGATGTCCGTGAGGTGACCAAGGACGAGGCGGCATACGCGACGTCGTTCTCACCGGATGGCTCCAAGATCCTGTTCGACGTCTCCGGGTACATCCTCGAAGTGCCTACGGCAGGAGGTGAACCGAAGGTCGTTCTGCGAGATCAGTTCTGGAACGCAGACCCGGTCATGTCGCCTGACGGGTCCACTCTCGTCTTCGCCAGCAACCGCGGTGGGAACAACGGGTCGGAGATCTACTCGATGCCCGTGGGCGGCGGCGAGATCACGCAGCTCACCACCACGTACGCGGTGCATCCCGAGTTCACGCCGGATGGTTCACGCATCTTCTATTCGAGGGCAACAACACAATCCGGTGAACTTGTCACCGACATCAGCCTGTCGACCGGCGTCGAGTTGGCATCGATGAAGCCCGACGGCTCCGACCAGAGGCGGCTGACACCCCGATCGATCACCGGGCAACACCCGAGCGTCGGTGGTGGACAGTAGGGCCTGCAATCGGCCCATCAGATCGTCGAGCCGCGACCGTGCGTAATCGGGTTCGGCAGTCCAACAAGTCGCAACCTCCCACGCTGGACAGGCACGCGCCTCGGCGAGAGTCGCCGGTACATCGAAGAAATACGGCGTCGACGCGGGATTCGCCCCAGTCGATCAGCACGCGTCGACCGATGCGTCGATCAGCGCGTTCCGAGGGCCGCCAACGTCGCTCCAGACGTTCCAGCGGCGTGATCTATGGCACATTTGCGTCCGTCGGCGGCAGATAATGGGTGGTGTTATGCGCCGCTTCTGCGATCACCGTCGGAGAGCCGAAAACCCCAGTCGCCGGCGGCAGTGCGGCCGGATCGAACAAGGCCAGCGGTCTCTCGGCGAGAATTAGGCAGTGTGGCAGTGCCCCTTGCCGACGCCACCGGAAGCGGTACATAACTTTTGTCAGGTGCCGCTTTCGATTCTGCAAAAACCCTGTGGCATAACGCTTTTACTCTGGATTCGACTGCCGACCAGCTGTACGTTCGGCTCTGCTGCCATCCGATGAGAACTTGGAGAAACGAATGTCGAAGAAGAACACCGCAAATTTCCACGCGAAGGTGATTGCCGCCTGTGAGTTGCTTGCCGCCACAGGAATCGCCGTCCAAATTCCGGGCATGACCACGACGGTGCTCCTTGCGACGTTTCTGCTGGCCGCAGCTCTGATGGCACCAGTGCGGCGTGAATGCGAATGATCGGGGAACGAATCCGCCAGTTCCATGTGCGGACGTGTCAGCCCTGAGATTGAACACACGGCAACATTTAACGGGCCGTCGGACGCGTCTTGACGGCAATTGTGCCGGCGTCGACTTCCCTTGCTTGCGGACCTCGCTCGATGCCGAGGGCCTAGCACAGTTCGGTACTGTCATCCGGTGACCGACAGTGGGCTGCTCGATCGAATCAGGACTGTTTCGGTGGTCGTCACCATCGTTGCGGTGGGAGTCGTGGTCGCGAGCTTCATCCCGTCGAGGGAGACCGGCTCGTCCACGACCGGGAATTTCGTCAGCGCGCCGGTCGACGTTTCCGCGGACATCCCGGGGTGCGACACCGTCGAACCACCGGTGGAGGACGAGGGCGGGTTGTACTCCCGGATTACCGTCGGTGGGGAAAGTACCTACGACAACCCTGATTTCCCGTGGTTCACCACTGCCAAGGCCGCGGCGATGTCCGAGGCCGTGCGGGCAGCATTGCCGGCCGACGTCGAGATCGATGTGGCTGCACCCTCCAATTCGCTGAACTTCGCTCCTGTCACCGATTTCGGCGACAGCGAGTTCGATCCGATGACCACCGCGCACGCGGAGTTGACGCGTGACGGTGTCACGGCGTTCGTCTCGGTCAACGTCGGGCCGTCGAGTGATGGCGTACCCCCATGTGTCGCGGGCGCTCTCGAACGGCGCGATATCGACGCCGACGGAACCGTCGTCGACAGTGGCGACTCATGGTACGAAATCGACGGCGTGCGGACCTACTCACGCTCGGCCACCGCCTATCGCGAGGACGGCACGCGCGTCAGTGTGTATCAAAGTGCCGATTCGTCGCCGGCGATGCCGCTGGAGCAACACGAAGCAGCGGCCGTCGCTTCGATTCCGGAACTGGCGATCTCGGCCCCGTCACCGACTGAAAGCCCGGTGCTCCAGGTCGATTGCTCGGTGTATCCGCCGGGCGACGGAACGGTGAAAGATCTGAGCCGCGAGGCCGTGGATGCAGCGAACGCAGCATTCACTGCGAGTTGGGCGGCAATTCCGGACGCACCGGCGTTGGACCGCCCCATCGGATCATTGGTCCCGGACGGTTTCGGGTCGGGAATCTGCACGGACGTGGGCGTCGGGGACGGCACCATTCGCTTGGCGGTGTCGGTTGCCGGCGGACAACCCCTCCCGACTGCCCCGGACCCGTACGATCCATCTCTTTACGGCCAACTACCGGTTCTCCGAACGCTGCCCGACGGATCGGTCGTCGAGTTTCTGGACACGGACATCACTCAGATGATGACGTCCGAGGACGGCACCGGGCTGTTGTCGCGATCGGTGACGGTCACTCGCCCGTCCGGAGTGCAGGTGTCGGCGCGGTCGACGGTCGAGATCGCATCAGGGGGACGAGCGCCCCTGACGCTTCCCGAGCCCCTGTCGGCCGAAGTGCTCGACGCCGTCGCCAACACCCCGATCGGACAGTGGCCGTGAGCAGAGCACGCAAGGACACGCTGCGGACCGCAGTAGCAGTGGTGGTCGCCGTGGCTGCCGTCGCGGCAGCGGGCGTCGCCCTCACTCGGACCACCCCCGATGCGCCCACCGACGATGCGTCGGTGGGCGACTGGGCCGAGTACAGCGAAGTGGAGTCCGCGACCACCACCGAGGCCTCGCCCGGTCCCGCACACACACCGGAATGGTCGACCGACGCGTCGGCCGCGTACGGGCGTGACTTCGCCGCCTTGCGTGCGCCTTCGGCAGGGCTGTTGTTCGATTCCAGCCTCTACGGCGTCGTCGACGGTGGCGACGTGCTGATCACCGCCGTCGGCTTGCCAGACCCACGAACGTACTCGTTCGATTCGCCGAAGCTGCTGGGAATCGACGCCGGTGACGGCACCGTGCGCTGGTCGGCGTCGCCCGGAGGTGTCGACACCTGCGCGAGTCGACTCACTCGCGGAGAACTGGTGTGCCTGGATTCGTACGCGGACGTGCCCGCCATCGTCGCCATCGATGCGCAGGATGGGGCCATGCGCCGAGTTCCCTTGCCGCGAGAATGGTTCACCTACGGAATCGAGTCCGACGGCGAATCGGTGTTCATCCTGGAGGGCAACCCGGAGGACGGTGAATCGGTCCTGCACGGTGGCAGCATCGACGCGCTGGCCGGCGCCTGGTCTCTACCCGTCACCGGGTTCGCCACCTGGGACGGTATCGAGTCGACATTGATACACGTGCACGACGATCGGGGCGTCATCACTCTCGGTAGCGACGCCGAGTTCTTCGATACGGTGACGGGATCGGCCGTCGACAACCTCGAATTACGCTCGCAAACAGCAGTCTTCGACACTGCGTCAGGCACCGAGGTATGGAAGCTGGAGGATCCGTACGCGATCGAGAAGACGATCGGACAGACTGTTTACTCCCAGGACGGCAGTTCGATCATCGCCGCTGACCGTGAAACCGGGGAAGTGTCCTGGACATGGTCACCGCCAGTGGATGTCGACGGGTTCACCGCGTCGGGAACGGTTGTCGAGGCGGAATCCGGGGTGTACTTCGTGAGCTCCAGCTCGATCGTCAAGCTCGTCGAATGAGACGGTGATCGTTTCCGGACCGTGCTGTCCCGGCATGCCGATCGGGAGCCTTCTACAGATCCAGTCCCGGTGACGACGCGAGAGCAACGAGCGTGTCGACAGTTACGATGCGGCACCGGAGTTCCATCGGGCGCCGCCGCACTGACGATGGGTCGGAGAGCTTCGCGGCTGATCTGAACGTGGTCACCCGTATAGGGTGTCGGTGGTGGGACGTCGGATAGGGCTGGTCTTGTTCGTTGTAGTCATGGCGGGCTTTGTGGCGTGTGGTGAGTACACCGAACCTGAGCCCAGGCCCGTGGCGTCCATCGGATCGGTCGACGACTTCACGTGTGTCTTGCCTCAGGACGTCGGCGCGTACCAGCGGTTTCCTGGTTCCTACGCCCCTTCCACCAACCCCCGTCCAATTCCAGGAACCGTGCCCGACTCGTTCGTTCCCGCTGAGGCTGTTGTGTGCGACATCGACCTGGCTCCTCGGATCGGCGCGGACGGAGTCGCGACCTACTTCGAGCGCCACTATTCGGGGGATTTCGGGTCTGCGATCCAGGCTTTCAATGCACCCTCGGCCCGGCGCGCATTCCTTCCGGGGTCGTGCGGTGATTACAGTCTCGCCGCTCCGGTCGACATGTGGTTGGTCGATGCCGACGGGCGTGCGGTACAACCGTCGTACCCTCTGTGGGACTGTGGCTTCGAGAACACCACTGCGTTAGGGGAAGTGCTCGAACTGCCGGAAAAGTACGCGATCCAGCACACCGTCGCTATCGATGCGGCCGGAATCGAATACTTCTATCACTGCTCACCCGTCTATTCGGCGCCTGTCGACGGGACGGAGAAAATCGATTTCCCCTTCTGGCCGTCCGGGTTCTGCTACTTCGACAACGTCGGGCAGTCTCCCGCGTTCGCCAATGCGAGCATGTTCAGCACGTCGGACATCAGTCCAGACTGGGAGGCACTGTTGCGCGGGCTCGAACATGCAGCCCCCTGCTCCGAGAGGAGCAACTCGATAGCGACGTCGTCGAGCGGCATGATGTCGTTGGACGGCACCACAGCTCAGGTGCACGTCGAACTCGGCGGCTGTAAAAGAATTCTTGCCGACGGATATGCCCCGCTTGCCGCGCCGGCTTACCTTGTCGACTCCATCGCAGCCGAACGGGGATGACGATGCGACCAGAGCGACTCGGTCTCGCAGTTCTGGCGTCGGTGAGTGGTGCGTTCGTTGTCGCGCTGCGAATGACCATGGAGGGCAGTGTCGGGTCGGGTGTGGTGTGCGCGGTCGTGGCTCTTGCGGCGGCAATGGTCCTCGGTGGCAGAACTGCTTGTGCAGCTGCGGTGTTGGGTGTTCTGATTCTGGCTGTTCCGTTCTCGGAACCGGTGACGGGCGTTGCTGCGGGTTTGGTTGTCGGTGGCCTTGCCTCCGGACTTGCCGGGACCCGAGCAGCGCTGGGCGCGTTGGTGGTCGGCACCGTCGCGGGCTTTGCGTTGTCGCCGATGTTCGAGTCGATCCCGCGGCGGTACGCCGACTACCTCTCGGAGCCGGTCATACCGACAACCCATTACGTTGCGATGGGCGTTTTCGCGGTGTTGCTGTTTGCGGCGTTCTGGGCTGGCCTCTTCCAGTCGGCGGGAACAGGTGACCCGATCACGGCTGCGGATCGACGACGGTTCATCGTCGCCGGACTCGGGCTGCCGGCGTGCCTTTTGGCTGCTTTGTCGTTCGAGTTCTTCGAGCGGTGGCCACTGGCGCTGCTGATGATCGTCGTGTTCGTCGGTGCGGCGTTCGTGTTGCCTGGGTCGACGGGCATGGTGGTGCTCGCGGCGCTGGTGACTCTGGCGTCGGTGGCGTCTCCGGTGTACGGGTCCGAGTCCGGTGTCATCTTGGTGGCCGCTCTGATCGCAGGTCTTGGGGTGGGGTGGAGGTGGTCGCGACCTGTGGTTGCGCTGGCTTTGTTGGCTGTCGGGGTCGTCGCCGAGGCGTTGGGCGTTTTCCTCATGGGGATGGCGTTCGTGCCGTTGGCGTTGGGGATGTTGTACGCGTCGGTGCGTCCTTCGAGTGCGCCGGCGACGGTAATTGCCGTCACCGCGATTCCGCTTGCAGCGGCGATACCGATCACCGTCCAGTACGGGTGGACCGCGTACACCCCTCTGACCAGCGCATTGACTGCCCCCTATTCGTGGCTGTGGGCAACGTCGTTGGTCGCTGTCGCTGCATCGGCCGTCGGCGTGGTGGTGCTGCAGCGGCGACGGAACGGCGGCGTTTAGTTCAGGTCCGTCGCTCCCGGGGAAGGACGGCGGCGAAGCGGAGAAGAAAGTCGCGGACGACGACGAGTGTGGTGTCGTCGTAGTCGGCGAGAGCGGTTTCGAGGTCGGTGGATGCCCGGCGTATGAACGGGTCCATTCGTTCGCGCGCGAGCGGCGTGGAGCGCAATGCCACGCTTCGCCGGTCGGTGCTTTCCCGGCTGCGGCGCACGAGCTCCTGCCTTTCGAGGCGATCGATCAGTGCGGTCGTCGCCCCAGAGGTCAACCCGATCCGGGCTGACAGCACAGCGGGAGACAGTGGTGTGCCTTCGTTTTCGGCCCAGATGATCTCGCCGAGCGCGTTGCCGTCGCTGGTCGGCAGGTTCATCCAGCGAGCCAGCTGATACGCGGACTCCTGGTAGCTCACCGCATAGTGACGAAGCGCTTCGAGCGTTTCGGTTCTCACTGTCGACATCGGTCGATCCTTTCGGCCAGGCGGTGATCAGGCGCGCAGAAGCGGATAGTCCGCAAGCGTCGGAACCTGCTTCTCGTGCGTCAGCAGGTTGGCTTGAAAGAACCGGCGTACCGGTGCCGAAGCCGCGACTTTGTACGCCGAATGCAGGACTTTCACACCGACTTTCGACGACGGGTGGAGTAGCCGAGCGCTCCCGCGTCGCATCCCTTGTGCGCTGTCTGCGTACGCGCGCATCTGCTTCTCGTAGCGGCTGAACGCTTCTCGATGGTTGTCTGGATTGGCTGCGAGTTCGCCGGTAAGGATATGTGCCCCGACGAGGGACAGTGTGGTGCCCATGCCGGTCGGGCCGGATCCCCATGCAGCGTCGCCGATGAGCGCGACGCGGCCCTTGCTCCACGTGGAAACGAGTACCTGTTCCATACGCTGGGTGTAGAAATCTTGCGGCCGCTCGTGAAAGCCGTCGAGGATGCGTTCGGTTTGCCATCCCGCCCCGCGGAATCGTTCTGTCAGGATGTGCAATTGGGCATCCACCGGTAGGGATTCGAATCCGAAGGGCTCGGATTCGAAGGACAGCGACGCTCGTATCGTGCCCTCGTTGTCGGGCCGCAGCGTTGCAACGCGGCCTCCGCCGGCTGTGCACCAGTCCCAGGTATCGACGTCGGTGGGAAGGCGATCGATGGTGCCGTAGGTGATGCTGACCCCGAAATCCCGCAGCGTGGTCTCGTCGTCGAACACGATGCGTCGGGTTCGAGAGCTTCGACCTTCGGCGACGAGTACGAGATCGAAGCGTTCGGTGCTGCCACCGTCGAAGGTGACGTCGACACCGGACGAGTCTTGCTCCACACCGACGACGTAGTCGCCGAACCGCTGATCCACGTCGCGGGGAACGATGTCGACGAGAATCTGTGCGAGCCGTCCGCGGAGGATTTCAATCTCTGCGGTCGGTCCGTCCTGGCCCTCCTCGCGAGGAAACACCGCGTGGGGCGTCCCGTGCCGGTCGACGAACCGCGTGCCCTGCTCGCCGGTCAGATTTTCCAGAATGGTGTTCTCGACGCCCATTCGACGTATCACGTCGCGCCCGAGTCCGCGTATGTCGATGTTCTGCCCGGTCTCGCGCGGAGCTGGAGATCGCTCGAGAAGGGTGACGTCGCATCCGGCTTTGGACAGACCCCATGCCAACGTGGGCCCGGCGATGCTCGCGCCGGTGACGAGGACCCGAGTGGGCCGGTGATCCGATCTCGACATGGTGTTCCTCCCGCGAACCGATCAGGTATCGCTGTGACGAAGTTACTTTACTGTGGAGGTACATGCCCGGCTGCAGGTTGCCGCAAACCCGAAGACGTGAACGTGCCGGCGGGTCATCGCGAACAGTTCACTCATCGCAGGCAATCACCCTGCAAGCAGTGCCTCGGCGATCATCGCGCCTACAGCGGCGGCGCCGACCGAGGTCATGATCGTTCCGGCGTGATCGAGTCCGGCCAACGGGCGGACGGAGGTCAGGTCGACGGCCTCGATGTCCTGCGGTGAGTACATCGGCGGAGAATCGGCTCCGACGCTCCACTGCGCGTGCAGGAATCGAATGGGCACCGTCAGTTCCTCGAATCTCGAGCGGCCGAAGAACACGTCGGTGGCGTCGGCGACGACTGCATCCGCCGACAGCCGGACGGCGCCGTCGACCAGGTCGTGTTCGGCGTATTGCCGGAGCAGCGGGTCGGCTGGGTCGAGTAGGGGCAACGACGTCGAGACCAAGAATTGGATGTAGTCGTCGACACTGTTCCAGTGCTGCTGCGTTCGGGCGATCCTGTCCCCGAACACTGCTGCAACGTTTTCTTGCGTCAACCCCTCGGGCGGTCCTACCGGCACGCCGCCGTCGACGAGGACGAGGCTTTTCACTCGGGAGGGATAGCGGGCCGCGAACTCGACCGCCACGAACGCACCCATCGACATCCCGCACACGTGCACCGCCTCCTGGCCCAGTGCATCGACAACCGCATCCAGGTCCTCGGCGTGCTGGGCCAGTGACGACGGACCGGTGACGTCCACACTGTCACCCCTCCCGCGCAGATCCGGTGCGACGAGTGTCAGGTGCGGAGCCTCCGCGTGCAGCCAACCCCACAGTGTGCGCTGGCTGGAGACCCCGTGCACCACGAGAATGGATTCGGTGGTGCCGGAGAGAGTCTCGACGGCGATGCTTCCGCCCGCTACAGGTACCCTATCGATGGACATGACCGACACGTTATCGGCTGGAGACGAAGGACAACGGTGAACCGGTCAGCTACGCAGTGGGGGCGGAGCACCCAGCGAGCGGCACGTTCTCGGCGAGGAACGCCAATTGGTCCCGAATCACTGCCGAAAAGAGTAAATCGACATAGGGATCGAAGTGACCGCCGGTATAGGTGCGGACCGTGGCTGTGCGGATCTTCTGTGCAGCACGGAGGGCGACCGAGGCGGGAGTCACCGTGTCCTCGGACATGATCTGCACCAACGTGGGGCACGCGATCGCCGACGCCGTTCGGCCGGGCGAGTACAGCCCGATCTTCAGCAGAATCCGAGCTGCGACGGTCTCGGGGTAGTCACCGTGGGTGAGGCCGGATTCCTGCATCATGCGATCGCGACCGGAGTTCGCATCCGGCGACACCATCACAGCGCGCGTTCCAGGCAGGCCGACGCTGTCGATGTAGTGCGGTGGCTTCTTGCGAAGTGCGCGCACGACGTCTTTGACGGCCGAGGGCAGGACACGCAGTGTGTGCCGGAATCCGACGGCACGGACCGCGGCGATCCCGTCGATGTGAGGTACCTGCGCGATGACAGCGGCAAATTCGACGCCGGTGCCCGCGAGGGTGAGTACGTGGCCTCCGGCGAAGGATGTACCCCATCCGACGATCCTGCTCGGATCGACTCCGTCGAGCGTCCGCGCGTAGTCGACAGCAGCACGCCAGTCGGCGAGTTGTCTCGGTATATCGAGCAGTTGTCGTGGTTCGCCGTCGCTGTCACCGAAGTGTCGGTAGTCGAATACACACACGATGTAGCCCGCCGCAGCGAAACGTTCCGCGAACGCGTACAACCGCATTGCCCGGGGCGTACCGAAGCCGTGTGCCATGACGATCGCCGGAAGCGGTGTTGCGCTTGCTTCCTGGGGTCGAAATATGGTTGCTGCGCAGCGGATACCGTCGGAGGTGAACGATGCTTCGGTGCGGGTGAATTTGGAACGTTCGTTGGTGGTCATCGAGCATCTCCTTGCGATTCGCAATGAGCGAGTCAGTGTTTGAACGGATTCAAGGTCTTGCCCAGGAAGTACCCGAGCCGGGTGGGAATCGGCTTAGCTGCGGCTGCGATCACCTTGTTCACGACGCCCGGTATGCACACCGGTTTGCCCGCCTCGACTGCCCGCCAGCCCTCCTGCACAACGGCTTCGGGGTCTTGCCACAGAATCGACGGTAGTTTCGAGGTGGCTGCATCGCGGGTCCCCATGACGTCGTGGAACTCGCTGTGGGTGAAGCCCGGGCAGAGCGCAGTGACGTGGACGCCGTACGGACGAAGCTCCATGTCGAGAGCTTGCGAGACATCGAGGACGTAGGACTTGATGCCCGTGTAGAGCAAGCTTGCTGCCGGCGGCATGAAGGCAGCCAACGACGACAGATTCACGATCCGTCCGTATCCGCGCTCCTTCATGCCGGGGACCGTCAGGTGTGCGAGTTCGGTGACGGCGGTGATCATCACCTGGATCTCGGCGGCGAGCGCGTCGAACGGCGCGTCCGCGAACGACGAGTTGCCCGACATGCCTGCGTTGTTGATCAAGATGTCGATATCGATGCCGAGGGAGTTCGTGCGTTCGACGATCGTGCGCGGGGCGCTGTTGTCGGTCAGGTCGGCGACGACGACGTCGCAGCGCACGTTGTGCCGCTTCGCCAGTTCGTCCGCAAGTGCGACGAGCCGTTCCTCGCGACGTGCAACGAGAACGAGGTTGTGTCCTTCCGCGGCCAAGTGGCGCGCGAATTGCGCGCCGATACCAGCCGATGCTCCTGTGATCAGCGCTGTTCGTCCGGTCGTGGTCAATGCAGGCCCCCGTCTCTTGAATGGTCATCAAGAACGGTAGCAGTGTCTTGATGGGCATTCAAGATAGGATGTCCGGCATGCCGAAAAACCGCGGACTACATGACAGGGAGGCGAAGCGGGCCGAGATCATCGGCGTCGCTCGCGAGCTGTTCGTGTCCGACGGTTTCGAGCGCACATCCGTCAGTCGGTTGGCCAAAGCTGTCGGCATCACGGCGAACACTCTGTACTGGTATTTCGAGGACAAGGACGACATCCTGGTCGCCGTTCTGACGGCGATCGTGGCCGAGGACGCAGCGGACTACGCCGACATCGCCGATCGTCCTCTCGCCGAACGTCTCGAATGGCTTGTCGAGCGGTTACAGCGAGTGGGGCCGTTGGTGTCCACCGTGCATGAACGTGCGACCAAGTCCGACGTCATCAACATCTGGCACAACGGCTTTCACGCGTATGCCGAATCAATCTTCGCTGTCGACGTAGCCGCGTCGGGCTTCTCCGGACCGGAGGCAGACGCAATGATCCGCATCGGGACGTTCGTCGTCGAAGGTCTTCTGACACACGCGCCGTCGCCCGCCGCGACGCGGGCTGTGATCGACCAGCTCGTCACTGCGATGTCCCACGGTCGTGTTCCGGGCGGTTGACGGCCGACTCGATTCGACCGACCGGATGGTGCGTAACGACGACCATCAGCCGGACGAAAGGGCTGCGAGGAGCGAGAACGGAGTTCGGGCGGGGAAGCAGGGTGTGGACTGATGCGAGTCCATCGTGCAGACAGCGGGGTCGGTGTTCGCATGACTACACGCACAGCAATTCTCGCGACGGTCGTTGCCGTGGTGACGTTCTCGGCAGCGGCATGCACGGTGGTCACAACCGGGCCCGACGACGATTTCGGATACGAAGGAGCCACGCTCGGTGTCGCGGATTTCGGCGGAGGAGGGGACTTCGGGGGTGACGACGGTTTCGGTTGCTCGTCTAGACCTGGATGAGGGCGACCGCTGGGGTGAGGATGCCGAAGTATTCGGGCGCCAAGGGGATCAATCCGGACCATCCTGGTATGCGGCCGTAGACCATGACGACGACCGGGCCGCTGCCGGTGGGCAATACGGCGGTCCTGTCGATGGTCGGGTAGAGGCCGTCGATCGTTCCTGGTGCGGTGCCGAGGAATTCGGTGATTCCCGATTGCCCCGTCCTCAGGTTGACCCATCCTGCGTGGAGTTCCGACGGCTCGTACTCCAGCCAGCGCTGCACGACGGTGATGGAGCGGGCCGAGTGATCGATGACGGCGTCGATCCGCGATCCGGGGAATCCGCCCGTCGGGTGGGCGAGGTTGACGGTATCGACGGTGCCTGCGACAGGTGTGGGCGCGGTGGCCAGCGCAGCGATCTCGGCCGGTACGCCAGCGGAGCGCAGGGCGGATACCGGATCGACGGCCGGGTGTGCGTGCGCAACGGCGCCGGCGCCGAACCCGACGAAGATGGCCATGACTGCGGCCGCGACCATCGCCGCGACCTTACCGAGTCGAATCATCTGTCTCCGATCCTCGCTGCACTCGCACCCGAACCAGGGTGAGCACTCCTCAGTGTGACGTGTGGGCTCGGCCTGGTGGTTCATTGTGACGGGATCGTTGTGCAGCATCTGCCCACCTCAGGGCGCGACCAGGCATATGGGACCCAAGGGAACTGCAGGGTTGACGTCGATGGTCGCGATCGGTCCGCCCGCCGAGGTCTGGTAGGCCATCAGCGAGTGTTCGCCGGGTGCAGTGGGTGTCACCAGAGTGAACTTGTGCCCGAGAATCGTTGGTGAGTACCAGTATCCGTCGAACTGCCACATGAATTCCTCGATGGGCATCACCATGCTGTAATCCATCGGCCCGATGTCTGTTCGAGGCTCCGAGAAGCTCTCGGTTCGAGCGACCGCGACATAGGTGCATCCGACGCCGTACTGGGTTGTCGGTCCGAAGCTCAGCCCGGGGAGGATGTCGAGTGAGACGACCTCTGCGGACGCGTTCGGGGCAGCGAACACCGCCGCGCCTGCGCAGGCAGCGAGGACGGAGGCATAGCGGGCAAGCCGGATCATTTTCATTCCACTTGGTCGGTTGGAGTCCGGTGCGTGTTACACAGGTCATTGCGGAATGTCTTCGTCGGTGGACTCACACCCACCCGAACGCCAGCGCGACGTTGTGCCCGCCGAAACCGATGGACGTGCTGAGGGCGTAGTCGATTCGCTGCTGACGGCGATGAGTCACCACATCCAGATCGATTGCCGGATAGTGCTTTTCGAGGTTCAGGGTGGGCGGCAATTCGGAGTGCTCGAGGGTCAGCATGGTCAGGATTGCTTCGAGCGCACCGACAGCACTCGCTGAGTCTCTCCGAAGGTGTGGATTCGACGACGCCTTGGAGCGTGCGGCGGTGCTGGGTGCGGCATTCCGTGGTCTTCTTGTCGACCGGTTCGCCACTGGCGATGTAAGCCGAACCGACGCCGCAGCTGCAGCGCTTTCCGAATGCGTTGCCGCTCGGTAGCGGGCTGCTGCGTATGTCTGTCCAGTCGACCCGCGAGATGTCCCGGCTTCGCCCACACAGTTGGCGAGGTGCTCCCACGTTGGAGTCGTAAGGAGAACGAACGTGGAGGTTCCTTGATTACCTGCGGTACCGGAGCGTCGTCACCGGAACGCTTACCGGTGCGAGATGATGTCCGAATGTGGAAGCTGTCCCTCTGGTTTGCTGTGCTCGGATCGCTGATAGCCGTCCTCGGGAGCGGTGTCGGGGATATCGCGCCCGGACGGGATTCGAAGGATGTTTTCGACGGCGGAAGCAGCCTGACCGTGCGGTTCTACGGGCCGGACTGGGAGCAGCTGTGGCAAATTGCGGTGGTGGGCGCGGTGCTGGGCGCGCTGATCGGCGTTGTCCTGCACCTCGCTGGTGTTCGAGTAGCCGCCGGCACAGGGAACCGCTTCGGGCGCGTCGTGAGTGCGGGTCTGGTGGGTATCGCTGTAGGCCTTGCGCCAATTCTGGCCATGGTGCTCGACGCCGTGAACGCGTGGCAGCCGGGCTACAGCGTGGCCGTGGAGCCGGTGTCGTTGTTGACGACGTACGCGGTGTGCGCTGGTCTCGCGTACTGTGCAGCATTGCTGTTGGTGTGGTCCATTCTTCGTGTAACCGGCGACGATTTCGGGCCTGGCACGACGAAGCGTGCGGCCGTGTTGTTGCCGGTCGGTGGCATCGCGGCGACGGCCTGTGGTGTGGGAACGGCATGGTTGTACGACTTCACGACACGGCCGTACGTAGTAGTGTCGTCAACTCTTGTTGTGATGCTTGTTCTTTCGGCCACGTTGGTGGCGGCGAGGGTATGGGCAGCCGGTGGGAACACTCCTCGATCCGCTACCGGCGACGCACCGACTGGCTCGGTGTGAAGGGGTTCGTTCCCTATGGTTAGGGCAGAGGCGGTGACAGTGAGGCCGAGATCCCTTTGTTGCTGAGCGATTTTCTGAGGATGTCGATTGCGACAGCGAGCGCGGGCGAGGGATTGGCAGGGTCCCATGCCATGGCGATGCGGAGAGTCCGTGCGGGTCCTGTCAGCGGAAGATACTGCACGCCGTCCATGGTGAGGAGTTGGGTGGATGCGACGACCACAGCAACGCCGACTCCCGCACCCACCATGGCGAGCAGGCTGTACGGGTCGGGTGCCTCGTGCGCAACGGAGGGCGCGAAGTCCGCGTCGGCGCACATCGTGATCGTCGCGTCGCGCACCACCGACCCGTGTTCGGCCGGGTAGAACACGAAGCGCTCGTGCGCGAGGTCGCGCGGATCGACTTCGGATGCACCGGCCAGGCGATGGCCCGCAGGAACGGCGAGGATCAGCACTTCGTCGCTGACGGTCACGGTCTTCAGATGCGGCGGCGCGGGCAGGCCGACGATCCCCATGTCGAGCGTTCCGTCGTCGAGGGCATCGACTACTTCCCCTGAGTACAACTGGGGCCGGAGTGCCAGCTCGATGCCCGGATGAGCGTCGGCGATCGACCGCGCCAGACGCGACAGTGCCTGATAGCCGCTCGCTCCACCGAAGCCGATCCGGACGGATCCGATTTCCCCGGTCTTCGCGGAACGGGCCACAGTGTGGATGACCCCGAGCTGGGCTTTGATCACTCGCACCGGTTCCAGTAAAGCTGTGCCTGCTTCGGTGAGCTGCACCGAGCGCGTGGTGCGGGTGAACAAGTCGGTTCCCAATTCGCGTTCGAGCGCGCGCACGGTCTGGCTCAGCGGTGATTGGGCGACGTGCAGCTTCTCGGCCGCGCGGCCGAAGTGAAGCTCCTCAGCGACGGCCAGGAATGCCTCCAGATGTCGCAACTCCATGTTCGCCCTCTCGTGGCAGAGCAGTCCGCGACCAATTGAGCTTCACTACCACCTAATAAGCCGCAATTACATCTTGGACTCTACAAGAAAAAGCGGGAATAGTGATCTGCATCGCACTCATTGGCCCATGCTCGACACGGATCACAGAGTCAGGACATCAGGTGACACATTCTCAACACGGTGACGGCGCAGAGGCGCCCATTCACGACTCGAAGAAGGCGCGCAAGGCAGGTATCACGGCATTCGCGGGCACGACGATCGAATGGTTCGACTTCTACATCTACGGGACCGCTTCGGCGCTCGTGCTGGGCAAGTTGTTCTTCCCGGATGCGTCGCCCGCGGTCGGGACTCTCGCTGCCTTCGCGACATTCGCTGTCGGATTCCTGGCGCGTCCGCTCGGCGGCATCATCTTCGGGCACTTCGGTGACAAGTTCGGCCGTAAGAACGCCGTGGTCATCACACTGGCGATGATGGGCGTGGGCACGGTCGGAGTGGGGTTGCTGCCCACTTACGAGACGATCGGCATCTGGGCGCCCATCGCGCTGGTCACGCTCCGTGTGGTGCAAGGAATCGCTATGGGTGGTGAGTGGGGCGGTGCCGTCCTCATCGCCACCGAGTTCGCTCCTCCCAAGAAGAAGGTCCTTTACGGCGCGTTCGCTCAGCAGGGTTCGCCCGTCGGGAACCTGATGGCGACTGTCGCCTTCCTCGCCTTGACCGCGATGTCGGACAGCGTCTTCGAATCATGGGGTTGGCGTATACCTTTCGTCGCATCGGCGCTGCTGGTCGTCATCGCCCTCTACATCCGTCTGCACATCTCGGAGACCCCCGAGATGCAGAAGGCGGTCGCGAAGCAGGAGCGGACTCGTTTGCCGCTCGTCCAGGTGCTGCGTTCGCACCCGATCGAGCTGGTTCTGGGCGTCGGTGCAGTGGTCGCGGGCGTCGCCATCACGTACGTCAAAACCACCTTCGCGTTGTCGTGGGCGACGACGGATCTCGGGTTCGATCGGAGCGATTTCCTCCTCGTCATCACCCTTGCGTTGGTTGCGCAGGTGCTCATCCAGCCTTTCGGCGCCATCCTTGCAACCAAGATCGACCCGTCCAGGGCCATCAAATGGATGCTGCTTCCCGAGCTGATCTTGCTTCCGTTGATGTTCGTCCTGATCCAGACAGGGTCGGTGGGCTGGGCGATGGTCGGAATGATTCTTGCTACCGCCCCGCACGCCATGTACTACGCAGCACTCGCGGGAATCCTGGCCCAGGTCTTCCCGACCAATGTTCGCTACACCGGGATTTCTCTCTCGTATCAGTTCTCGACGGCGATCTTCGCCGGTACAGCCCCCCTGCTCTCTCAGTTTTTACTCACCACAACAGGTTCGATCTGGGTGGTCGTCGGTCTTGGGCTGTTCTACGTGCTGTTGTCGGTTGTCTGCATGTCGGCGCTTCTGCGCCGGGGCAAGCGGCTCGCACTGATCGCGGCAGACGACTCGTCGACACCACCGGCACTCAGCACCACCGGAAAGGCCTGACCAATGAACTACGCACGCCGTGACCCTGCGCTCCACGCCGTTGTCCGTCGCTGGACCGACGGGGACGATCGAGTGAAGCTCGACGCCCTGCTCGACACCCTGGGAGAGGACGCGGCGGGGAGACTCGATGCTCTCGCCGCCGTCGCGGACAAGAACCCGCCGGTGCTCCGCCAGTTCGACCGCGACGGCATCCGCGTCGACGACATCGACTATCACCCTGCGTATCTCGAACTGTGCGACGCTGCGTACAGTCGATACGGCCTCTCGGCTCTCTCGCACCGAGGATTGCACGGCTGGGATGCGGCCCCTCCGCACCTGGTGAAGTACCTGGCGTCCTATGTGTTCGTCCAAGCAGAGTTCGGCCTTGCCTGCCCAGTGTCGATGACTGACGCAGCAGCGCGTGTTCTGAAGTTGTTCGGAGATCCTGATGTCTTCGATCGGTGGATCGACGGTCTCACTTCCACCGATCCGGCCACCTCGATGACCGGCGCGATGTTCATGACCGAACCGCAAGCGGGAACCGACATTGCGATGACCGAGACCGTGGCCGAGTCGCGCAACGGTGAATGGCGCCTCACGGGCAAGAAGTGGTTCGCGTCCAACCCCGACGCCGATGTGATCGTGACGCTCGCCAGGTTCCCCGGCGGCGAGGACGGTTCCACCAGGGGGGTGGGCATGTTCATGGTGCCGAAGACACTCGCCGACGGCACACGCAACAGCTATACGATCGACCGCCTCAAGGACAAGATGGGCACCAGGTCGATGCCGAGTGGCGAGGTCACTCTTACCGGAGCGTTCGCGCTCCAGGTGGGGCAGTTGGACCGGGGGTTTCTGCAGATGGCAGAGATGGTCAACACGTCGAGACTGTCGAATGCGATGCGCGCCAGTGCTCTGATGCGCAGGTCTGTCCGTGACGCCGTCGACCACACACGTCAACGAATCGTGTTCGGTAAACCCCTGTTCGAGCATTCGCTGATGCGTGCCACCCTGCTCGAGCTCTGCTTGGAATCGGAGGCATCCCTGGCGATGGTCGGCTACAGCGCGCAGTGCTTGCAGGCAGCTGACGCCGGCGACCCCGCTGCGAAGCAGCTGATTCGCGTACTGACGCCGCTGGCAAAGCATTTCATCTGCAAGAAGGCGCGCGTGGTCACAGGAGAGGCGATGGAGGTGCGGGGCGGAAACGGATACATCGAGGAGTGGGCGTATGCGCGTTTGGTGCGCGATTCGCACCTCGGTTCCATCTGGGAGGGTTCGAGCAACGTCATCGCACTGGATGTGTTGCGGTGTTTGCGGAAGTTCGACGCGCACCGGCACATTGCCGCCGCCATGACGTCGATGCTGACCGACCTCGGATCCGAGTGCGCAGACGGCCGGGCGGTTCTCGTCGACGCGTGGGAACAACTTGTCGAGAGAGGCGACCGTCTGTTGGCTGGTTCGAACGACTCAGCCGAGGCCGGGTGTGCGCGGTACGCGAACGCGCTCGCGCAGACGATCATGCAGACCTTGTTGTTCGACCTGGCAGACCATTCCATCACCACCACGGGTGACTACCGCGGACTGTTGGTGGCCAACGCATACCTCGACCGTTCGGACGACGTCTCGGCCGAGGCGCTGCGCCATCTCGAGGCTGTCGTGGACGGAACCCCCGTCGATCGTGAATCCGCACTGCGCGTCAGCTCTTTGGCGGCTTCGACGGTGGGTGCGCTGCGATGAACAACGCCACCCGTCAGGGGCCGGCACCGCTGGCCGGTATCAAGGTGCTCGATCTGTCGAAGATCCTCGCCGGACCGTACGCCACCATGTCCCTGGGTGATCTGGGTGCAGAGGTGACCAAGATCGAGCATCCCGACGGCGGCGACCCGACTCGCGCGTGGGGACCACCGTTCGTCGGCGATGACGCCGCCTATTACCTCGCGATCAACCGTGGGAAGAAGTCGGTGACGGTCGACCTGAAGTCGGACGAGGGGCAGGCGGTGATTCACCGCATGCTTGCTGAATCCGACATCGTGGTCGAAAACTTCAAGCCCGGCAGTGGTTTACAGAAGATCTTCGATTACCGAGCACTGTCCGAGCGGCACCCCCACCTCATCGTGTTGCACATCTCGGCCTTCGGCGACGAAGGACCACTGCGTGACGAACCGGGCTACGACATTCTCGCCCAGGCAGCGGGTGGGCTGATGTCTCTCACCGGCGAGCCGGGTGGCGCGCCGGTCAAAGCCGGCTTTGCGATGGGTGATCTGGGCGCCGGCCTGTTCGGCACGATCGGTATTCTCGCTGCTCTGCACGAACGTTCGCGGACGGGTATAGGCCAGTACGTCACGACCTCGCTCTACGAGTGCCAATTGGCGCTGCACGTGAACTGGGCGACGAGCTACTTCGCCACCCGGGAGCGGCCGGTCGCCATGGGGTCGGCACATCTCAACCTTGTTCCCTATCAGGCATTTCCTGCGTCGGACGGGCATTTCGTCGTCGCAGTCGGCAACGACACTCAATGGGGACAGCTGTGCCGTGCCATCGGACGCGACGATCTGGGGGCGGATCCGCGGTTTCTGCACAACCGCGACCGTGTCGACAATCGCGACGCTCTCGAGAAGGAGTTGTCGTCGGTGTTCGTCACGGCGTCGGTCGAGTACTGGTGTTCGCAGCTCAACGCTCATGCGGTTCCCGTGTCGCCGATCCTGCATCTCGACGAGATCTACGAACACCCGCATACCGCAGCATTGGGGATGGTGGAGACCGTGCAGCACCCGTCGATCGGCCCGCTCGAGCAGGTAGCGTCGCCGATCAGTTTCGGGGGAGTTCGGCCCACGATGGCAAGCGCCCCTCCCGAACTCGGCGCCGACACCGACGAGGTCTTGGCCCGATTCTCGGAGGACCGTCACCTCTGACGACTGTCACCTATTACGGACGTCGCCGACGCGAAGACTCGCGAACTCTCTTGCCGAACGAACGCACAACATACGGAGGAATCTTGTCCGCTCTTGTCTCGATGGAAAAATTGTTCGGTCTCGATTCGCTTCTCGAACCCGAAGAGATCGAAATTCGTTCTACAGTGCGGAAGTTCGCGTCGGATCGAATCCGGCCGCACGTCGCCCAGTGGTTCGAGGAGGGCACCCTGCCTGCGCGGGACCTTGCCAAGGAGCTGGGGTCCCTGGGCGTTCTGGGAATGCACCTCGAGGGATACGACTGTGCCGGGATGAGTGCCACAGCTTACGGTCTGGCATGCCTGGAGTTGGAAGCCGTCGACTCCGGTATCCGTAGCCTGGTGTCGGTGCAGGGTTCACTGGCGATGTTCGCACTTCACCGGTGGGGCAGCGAGGAGCAGAAGCAGACGTGGCTGCCGCCCATGGCGCGCGGGGAGGCCATCGGTTGTTTCGGGCTCACCGAGCCGGACTTCGGATCCAACCCCGCCGGTATGAGAACCAATGCGAAGAGAGACGGCGACGACTGGATTCTCAACGGTACGAAGATGTGGATAACCAACGGCTCGATCGCTGACGTCGCCGTGGTCTGGGCCCAAACAGACGAGGGTATTCGGGGATTCGTCGTGCCGACCGACACCCCGGGCTTCTCCGCGCCGGAGATCAAGAAGAAGGTTTCGCTCCGTGCGTCGGTTACCTCCGAACTCGTTCTGGACGGTGTGCGGCTGCCGGCGTCGGCGATGCTCCCGACCGCTCAGGGCTTGCGCGGCCCGCTGAGTTGTCTCAACGAAGCCCGCTTCGGGATCGTGTTCGGCTCGATCGGCGCAGCGCGTGACTGCCTGGAGACGGCCGTCGAGTACTCGATGTCCCGTGAAGTGTTCGACAAGCCCCTCGCCGGTTATCAGCTGACGCAGGCCAAGATCGCAGATATGACGCTGGAGGTCGGCAAAGGTCATCTCTTGGCGTACCAGTTGGGTCGGCTCAAGGACAGTGGCGGTCTCACTCCCGAGCAGGTCAGTGCGGGCAAGCTCAACAACGTCCGCGAAGCAATCGACGTGGCACGGACGTGTCGGACCATCCTCGGAGCGAACGGCATAACCCTGGAATATCCGGTGATGAGGCACGCCAACAACCTCGAATCCGTGCTGACGTACGAGGGGACTACCGAGATGCATCAACTCACCATCGGCAGGGCGATGACGGGAGAAGCGGCGTTCCGGTAACCGCGCCGGCGCACGAGACGCGACGACGATCAGAGCCTGTACACCGATTCGTATTCGTACCACGGGCCGTCGAGGTGAGTGAAGGAGCTGTCCTCGCTGGCGGATCCGGTCGGTGGATGGTCCGGTGAGTACACCCAGCCGCTCGTGAAGCTGAAGAAGATGGTCGAGTTGTCGACGAAGTAGACCTCGCCTGGCGTGTAGCTGTTCGCACGATCGATGTCGAAGGGCCCGATCTCGAACTCGTCGCGGTACGTGCCGGGGTTCTCCCGAAGGTCGATGGCGATGGCTTCGAACTCGACGCGCTTGTCGAGGAACGTGGTGGAAGGTCCCCACACCACGAACGCGAAAGCGCCGAGGACGACGATGGGCGCAGGCACTATCCACCAGGACCACCGGCGGTCGCGGCCCAGCACATACAGGGTTCGGATGGCCCAGATCAGCCCGGTGACGGTCAGGACTGCGAGGACAACCAGGTGGGCGAGTAGCGGGTCGAGCCAGGTGTGCGCGCCGAACGGCGACGGCCAGAAGTTTCGCTTGACACAGACCCACACCGCGGCGGCAACCGTCACGAAGGTCAGCAGTATCGGACCAGGCGGCTTGGCCAGGGTCGGCTCGGCCGTCAGCCGCCGATAGACCCAACTGTCGAGCGATGTCCTTCGCACCATCGAGTCAGCGTATCGGCTCTAGTGTTCGGAGCCGATCTCCTGCATACCGATTGCTCCGAGCAGTTCGAGCTTTTCGTGGGTATCGGTGCCGGGCGCTCCGCGGAAGAGGACGAGGCGTTGCCCGGACGGCGGGCTGATGACGACGTCGCATTCGCAGTCGAGCAGTCCGACGCGTGGGTGCTGCAACCGCTTTCGCGTTTTCGCTACTGTGTCGACGTCGCCGAGTTCCCAGATCCGCGTGAATTCGTCGCTCTCGCGGTGTAACTCGTCGATCAGGCTGGTTGCACGGGTGTCGTCGGGCCGCCGTGTCACTGCGACGCGGAGGTCGGCGACGTAGTTGCGGCTCAGGTGGTCTCGGTCGTTGGGCGCGTACAGCGCGCGGTAGTCCGGGTCCAGAAACCAGTGCCAGATGAAGTTGGCGTGAAAACCGCTTTCGCCGACGAGTTTGCCGAGCAGTGCGATGTTGAGTGGGTTCTGTCCGACGATGTTGTGCATGTCGTCGGTGATCAATGCCGGCACGCGGGGAGCGAGGGCGTCGAGGACGGTCATCAGCCCGGGGTCGGCGAACCCCAGGGCGACGGCGGGTTCGGGTGGGTGGTGTCCGGCGAGGACGTAGAGGTGGTCGCGTTCGGCGAGGGTCAGGCGCAGTGCACGGGCGATGGCGCCGAGCATGGCCGGGGATGGTTGCGGTCCCCGGCCTTGCTCGATGCGTTCGTAGTAGTCGGTGGACATGGTCGCGAGCATCGCCACCTCGTCGCGGCGCAATCCCGGTGTTCGACGACGCGGACCGGCGGTCAGGCCGACTTCGGCGGGCCGCAGGCGGTCACGCCGGTTGCGGAGGAACTCTCCGAGTTGCTGCTGCTGAAATTGGGGCATGGCCTGGCAATCTGTGTCAGTGGCTGCGGCCGCTGAGGGCGTGGAGTACCTCGTCGTATCGGCCTTCGGCGGTGGCGTTGCGTAGCCACTTTACGCGCTCGACCAGTATCTCCTTGGCCTCGGGCTGCGCGGCGAGCAGGGACATGACCTCGTCGAGGTACTCGTCGAACGGCATGGCCGACGGGCTGTCTTCCTGGCCCATGAGCGTTGTCTGGACGGCCGGAGGTGCCAACTCGACGACACGGACAGCGGTGTCGGTGAGCTGCACGCGTAGCGATTCGGTGAACGAGTGAACGGCTGCTTTGGTCGCGCTGTAGGTGGGCGTCACGGGGAGGGGAACGAACGCGAGCCCGGAACTGACCGTCATGATCGTGGCACGCGGCTGGGCCTGCAGGTGCGGCAGGAACGCGTGGACGAGACGGATGGTGCCGAGGAGGTTGACGGTGACCGTACGTTCGGCGACGTCGATCGATGCAGGGTCGAGGAGGTTCTCGGGCTCCATGATTCCTGCCATCGTGACCAGGGTGTTCAATGCCGGGTGCCGCTGGGTGAGGGCGGCTGCAGCGGCGGAGATGGACTCCGTGCTCGACGTGTCGATTTCGATGGTGTCGATTCCCGGATGGGCGGCTGCGATCTCGCGCAACAGCGCTGTGCGACGTCCACCGACGATGACGGTGTTGCCCTCGGCTTGGAGTCGAAGGGCCAGACCCAGGCCGATGCCCGAGGTAGCGCCGGGGATGAAGATCGTGTTGTTTCCGTCTGAGTTCATGCTTCGACTGTGCGCCCGTTCGGGCTAACGAACCACACCCTGCTTATCCCCGGACCGGCGATCCGGGTCTCGAGGCGTTCGGTGGCTCGGGAGAAACGAGAACACCGGCGGTCACCGTTGCCGATGACTGCCGGTGCCAGGTGTTCGGTCGCTCAGATTTCGCCGGTAGGCGCGGTGTCGGAGCTTCCCGAGAACAGCTGAGCGAGCAGAAGCAGAAGGGAAGGGGTGATTTCACTGGACGAAAACACTGTTGAGCTCCTCGAGAGTTGGGGTCGGTGTAGGTAGCGAGATCGGTGATCCGCCGGTACCGGCTCCATTGGTATCAGAGCCAGCACGCACCCGCGACCGGTGCGGGCATAAAAGTCTGAAAGCTTTTGTTTCGCACCTGAACCGGCGGATTGTTACCGGCTGCGTATCGGGCTCCAGCACGGTCTCCGAGCGAGTAAACGAGCGTCAGTCTGCTCATAGCCAGAGGGTGCAGTCACCTGACGTCTTTCGGCTGAGGAACGGTATACAACCAGGTGTGGCTCAGTTCGACGGGCGTCGGGTCATCGCCGACGAGCCGGGGACCATGTCGTCGGTGACGCGGGCTTCGAACCCGAAGCGTTCGTACAGCCTTCGGCTCGCGGGAGTCGTCGATTCGAGGAAGGCCGGCGCGGAGCCGACGTGGTCCAATCGGTGCTGAATCAATTTGGTGCCGACTCCGGTGCCTCTGGCTCGTGCTGAGGTAGCGATGTCGTGGATGTACCAGTGCGGTTCGTCAGGCCGCTGATCGTCGATCGCTCGATCATGTGCCTGTCCGGCTTCGGTGGGACTGAAGCTGCCGGATCCTTCGCGGGAGCCGGGAGGTTCCCAGATCAGTGCGCCGAGCAGCTGTCCATCCTCGTCGACTGCGACATCGACGTGCTCGGGTTCGCTCTCGACCTCGCTTGCGTAGAACTCGGCGAGTGCGCGGCGGCGGGACGATGAATCGGGAAGATGCGTCGCCCACACCGGATCATCCTCGAATGCTTCGCTGAAGATCTCACCGATTTCGCCTGCGTCGGCTGCGGTTCCGGGCCTGATCGTCGCCACGGGTGGATCCTCTCGTCTTGTGTGTGAGTCGGTGCTAGTGGTCCTTCTTCAACTCGTCGGCGAGCGCGAACAGCCGACCGAAGTACTCGTCGTTCAGCACTGAGGTTGCGGCGATCTTCGCTTCGGCGTCGAGCCCGAACTGCAGGTCCACCAACTCGGCACCGATCGTGATACGCCGCTCGTCCAACTGCCGTAGCTCAGCGGACAGGGCCTCGACTTTGGTGGCGGCGTCACTGTGATCGGACATGTCTCGCATCGTAGTGGACTCGTAGCCGGCAGAAGCCGAGCGCAAGTTCCGTGAGGCGGTCGCGCGCATTCACCAGGTGGTAGAGCGAATCAATGCCAGGCCCGGTCAGCGTGAGGCGACGCAACTGCACGTCGAGCCCGGCCGGGTTATGACATGCAAAGATTTGGCCGAAATTTTTACATGTACCCGAGATGTGGCAAGTTTCTTGCTACGTCCTCTTGACCTGAACAACCGCTTCCTCCCGATCTTCTGGTCCTGCTGCAGTCCTGCTTCGACGAGTGCAGCCAGCTTGCTGCGCGTCCCAGCTCGCCAGGATCTCCTGTGAGGTCATCCGGCCAACCCGAACCGGCGGAGCCCGTCCGCAAGTTGCTCGGTGCCACCGACGTTGCGGATGGACGGATCCATGGTGGTGCCGTCGAGAATGATGTAGCGCTTGTTCTTCACGGCGGTGAGCTGGCTTGCCACGGGGTCGGATTCGAGGAACGCGATCTTGGCGGCCGCGCTGTCTCCGTCGCCACCGCGGTCGAGGTCGGCAAGGACGAGGGCGTCGGGATCGCGGTCGTAGACGGCCTCCCAGTTGATCTCGGGCCAGTACTGGTTGCTGTCGGCGAAGGCGTTGGTGGCGCCCACCGCCGATGTCATGAGTCCGGGCGCACCGCAGCAGCCCGCGAGGTATGGAGTGCGGGTGGCGGCGTACCACCAGGCGAGGCTGACGTCCTCGGCACCGAGATCCGTGGTCGCCTCGGCAGCCCGATCACGCAAGCTCGTGACCAGTTCTTCGCCGCGTTCCTCGACCCCGAACAGAGCCGAGACCTCACGGATCTCCGCGTAGAGGTCGTCGAGCGTCAGCGGTCGTGTCTGTTCTGCTTCCTGCCCGCTGCACTCGCTGGGAGATTGGTAGGTTGCAACACCCATCTCGTCGAACCGGTCGCGGCTCGCGATGCCCTCGGAGGTGAAGGTGTAGTCGAAGGTGGCGTAGACGAAGTCCGGGTCTCGATCGAGGACGGTTTCGAACGACGGGAACTCGGCATCGAGGGGTTCGACTTGCGCAAGCGCGTCTTGGAGCTCGGGAAGCACACCGTCGTCGCTGATTGCGTACCCGACCATCCGGTCCTGGAGGCCGAGCGCGAGCAGTAGCTCGGCGGCGGGCTGATTGACGGCAACCGCTCGCTCGATGGGTTCGTCGATGGTGACCGTTCGATCGCAGTTGGTCACAGACGCGGCGGCGCCGTTCTCCGCGGATGCGTCGCCGCTGTCAGAGGAACAGGCAACTGCCGAACCCGCGATCAGGACGGCGAGAACGGTGGTGGTGAATCTGGGTGTGGCCATGCGCATACAGGAACGCTCGCTTCGTCGGGGACTCGGGTCGCGGAGTCCGTCTCGGTGTGAACACTCCGCCTTCGGCGAAGCGCTGCCGGCCGGTCTTCGGACTCGAATTCATCCCGACGAGGCGCCTTCCCGAGCGTTCGTGCTCAGTGGCGTGTTGCCCCGCCGGTCCTTCTCACCGCTGCGCGTCAGTTCCGGATTCCCACCGGATTCCCTGACCACCTGTCCCCAAGCAGTCTGCTGGCGGAGGAAATTTACCACTACCCCCGAGAAAGCATTCTGGCACGGTGGATTCGAAACCACTCCGTCGAATGTTGTGAATCTTTCGATCGGAGACAGCCGTGACTCTGTATAGGAGTCCGATCGTTCCTGGTCCTCGCAGAGAGCACCTTAGTGGCTCGTCCGTCTTCGTCGAGCCCGATACATGACGGCTGCAACAGCTCCCGAACTCGCTTGGATACGACACCCATGAAGATCCTGGTCTTGATACCTACGCAACCGTCACCCCAGCAACGATATTCGTAGGTTGCAGGCCGTGTCATTCGATCGCTGTAATTGCCCGGCCGACCGGGTAAATCGTACCGATGCAGTGTTAGCTTCTCCGAAACCGGACACGAAGGAATGGCTGATGCGAAGCAATGGGTTCATACGCAAATTCGGAGCAGTGGTGGTTGGAGCAGGAGTTATTGTCGGAGGCGGAGCATTATCCGCACCGAGTGCATCTGCTGACACGGTTGCCCCAGCCTTCGGGGTGCCGCAGGGCGTCGACATGGGGCAAGTAACTATTTCGACTGCGCCGGGCGGTTTCATCGACGTGCGCGTTTCCGGCAGGGGGGATGCCGTTAACACCTATGGACCGGCGGGCAACGGATGTTTCGTGTCGATGGGAAGCAATGTCTACACAACGTTCATTGAGCTCGACCCGTTCGGCAATGGTGTGGCCAGGTTCGGTCCGTACGTCAACGGCGATTACGCAATATCCGGAATCTGTGGGAGCCGTGACATTTCAGCGCGTAAGCCGTTGATTTCTACCGACGACCGCAAGAACGCTGTAGGGGTGACGATCGACGGCAACCCAACTAGTGTGACGGGCGGCGCACCCTCGGTAATCGGGGCGATCCCCGCGTGGTGGGAGGGAAACATCTTCACGGACTACCGAGAATGTGGTGCCCTTGCACAGGGCCTGGTGGATTCGTCGAAGACTGTGCCGGACCTCCCCGGGGTGCGGCAGGTGTCTGACCTGATTATCGGCGGGCTCAGTGCCGCGGTGTCGACGTCATGCGCAGGGCTTGCCGGACTCACCGGTGACGCACAAGCAGCGGCCCAAAACTACTGCAATGCATTTTCGACGGCGTGGGGGCAAACGGCGGGGCTCTCGCAATTCCCCGCACCTAAACTTTTTGCGCAGTGCAGCTGACGGGTTCACCCCCCAGATTTCCTGTCAGTCGAAAACAGGACTGTGCGTTCGTGTTCGGCCATGCAAAACTGCGATGTCGGCGATTTACAGAGGAGTTCCAAATGCGACATTCCGGCTGGGCCGCTTTCATTGCCTGTTGTGTTCTTTCCGCTGCACTGATCACGCCGATCCATGCCTCGGCAAGTCCCGACGAGACAGGTACGGTCGAGCCGACTTCCGCTGCTGAGCCCAGCGGCCTAGCGAATGGCGAGGGTTCCGAGGTCGCGGAGGCGGAGCCGACGGTGACGGAAACGCCCTCGACTTCGTCGGTGCCCACGGTGGTACCTCCCGCACCATCCTCGGAGGCAGGAACCGATGTGCCTTCGACGACTGTGGCCGAACCGGCCGTCGAGGAAACAGTGCCTGGGTCGGCGTCGCCTGCGAGCTCCAAGGAACACGACGAGGTGTCGTCGGAACCGCCGGGCCTGCCAGCACGACCGGACGGCATCGACGTGCGCACCGCAGAAGAAGTCGCGGTGCGGCCTGCCGAACGGGCGGTGGCTCGGGTCGTGCCCACTGCTGCAGATGCCGGGTTCGTCCCTACATCCGGAGGCTATTCGTACACCAACAACACGTCGGGCGACATGATGGTGACGTACATCCAGAATGGTCAGGAAGTGGTCACGCATATCCTGAAGCCCGGTGAGCGTGCGGTCCTTCCTGTATGTAACCGGGTGGTGGACAGATGTGAGTATTCCTCTGTGCGAATGGATGGCTCGGGCCTCGAGACGGGTGTAACTCTCGGGAACTACGGAGAATACGGCGCAGGTATTCCTGATGCTGTCGAGTCCTATTCGTGGAGCAGCGGCTTTGGCGGCGGATTCACCGAGGCAAGCAATGGCGTCCTCTATGTCAACACCGGAACCCGCCCAGCGTACGTAGTTCACCAGCAGGAAAGCCGATTTACGCCGCACACCGTCGCGCCGGGGCAGACGTTGTTGTTGCCCCCTTGTCCGGACGGTCTCGTGGTGTGCAGCTACACCACCGGAACGGGCACTGTCGGCCAACAGATGTTGGACTGGGGGGATTACGTGCCCACGGCAGGCACTTTCGTGAACCGTGGTGCGGAATCGCTGTGGCATTTGAACACTGGTTATGGAGAACACTTTCATCCCACGCCGAATGGGGTGCTTTATACCAATACAAGCAACATTCCGGTCTCAGTGATGTTCCAAGACAATTTCGGCAGCCAAATCGTCACTCCTGCTGCACCCGGGCAGACCGTGGCGCTGCCCTCGTGCGTCGGTCTCGGTAACAAGTGCTCGTACGCCGCAGCCATCCCGGGATCCGATCTCGGATTGCTGTCGTCGGCGGAGGTCAACAATTCGGAGAACGCCGCGGGTGGTGTTGTGGGACCGGAAACGCCCCCGGTTCCCTCGATTCCGTCCATTCCACCACGCCCCAGGCCAGTTTCGTCTGGCAAGCCCAAGAGCGAGAACTTCCTGGAGGACGTAATCAGCAGGTTGGGAACAGGAATCGGACTCGGCGGAGTCGCACACGACTTCCTCGCTTACCTAACCAAAACCCCAAGCTCCGGGGTAGGGAAAGCCGCCGGTGTCGCCGGTACGGGCCTGGGCTTGTACGAGGTGGTTCGCGGGGTGCAGGAGAACGACGACGGCCGGTCGATGGGCGGAGCGATAGACGTTTGGGCCGGTGTAGTCGGAGTCACTGTCAGCGCTCCTCTCGGCATAGCTGCGAGTATTGCGAACATGTACGGCCAGTGGTGGGCGCCGCTCGGTGCTAAACAGCAGACCGAATTCTTGAACAAAATGGCGCAGTGCAAGTTCAAGAAGAACACGAAGGATTTGACGCCATCGCAAGCTCAATACTTCGTCAAGCGGTACAGCGGACCTCTCGGTTTCGGAGCGATGCTCAGCGACTACTCCAGTTCGCATTGGCCGAAGCGGTTCTGGTCATGCTGAGGCTCAGAGGAACTTGGATTGTGGTGTCGGCTACGACTCTCGGTGCGATGGCGTTTGTCGGCTGTGCTGGCTCCGAGGAATCGGTGGCCTCTGGTCCGCCCTCAGCCGCTCGGACCACTATAGTTGGACCCGAGGCCGATGCGGGTGGATGCGTGTCCTATACCGGCGCGGAACCCACGGTAGGGGAGTTCCGAGATGCGTACCTGTCATTCATGGACGAGGTTCACATCGCTGATGCAGCGGAGGGCACCTTCGACAGTTCTGACGACAGGAGCGCCCAGGCGCTGCAGATGTTCGCGGATAGCCCCGACGGTGTACGACCAAGCGTCCAAGAGGTATTCGAACGCGTACCGAAAGGCGGGGCAGCCCGTTACACACAATGGACGTGCGCACAGCTGGATAGCCAAACTGATCGGGCCCCTACTGAACCGCCGGGGAACGAAATGACCAACCCTGCAATGCGATTGTTCGGTGGGCTCCTGACCTGCGTTGACGCCCATGCGTCCGAGGACATGGCGGAGCTTCCGCCCGTGAATGTGAACACTCTTAAAATGCTTTGCCCTGACGCGCAGGGTTGAGACCGCGCGAGCGCAGCGGTTGAACGTCAACTGATCTCGACACGATCGCGTCCCTTACGTTCCTTCAGCGCCGCCATTTTCCGGTCGCGAAGATGTCGCTGCGCGGTGCCGCGGGTCTGACATTCCGGATGCGGCCAAGATAGGGCGCCTCGTCGGTTCTACACCAGAACTGCGAGCCAACGACCGATGACCCCTTCTTGTAGTAGCTCGTGGAAATGCCCGGGCGCCAATTGCTCGATCTGCCGGACCAAGCTCAGTGCGCCCAAAATATCGTCCGGACCCGCGGCATCGATGAATGCGCTGGTTCTCACATCGGGCAAGCCTTTCCCCGGAAGAACGGCATTGTGGTCGACAGCGAAGTCTGCGAGCGCCGCGCGGAATTCCTCGTACAAGGGGGCCGTGTCCTCGGGAGTGGCCGATGTCGTGGAGAGCTCGGCAGCCGCAGGAATGAACTTGGTGAGTTCGGCGTAGGGCTTGGTCGCAGCGTCATCGTCCTCGATTGTGGGGCCAGCTTCACTGTTACGCAGCACAATGACGAGTTCGTCGGTGTCGATGTCCAGATGCTTGAACAGTTTTCGGAGGAACAACAACTTCTGGTAGGTCGACGTGCTAAGGAACACTTTCAGGCCCGGCACCACCTGCACCTCGCCTTTACCGAGATCGTGCGAGGAGCCATTGGTGGTCTCGATTCCGTAGGCGTCCGTGGCGGCGTAGGCGAAGACTTCGTCGCGGTGACTATTTACCAAACGGCGAACCACTTCGACCACCGTGTCTTTCCAGCTTGCAACAGTCTTTCGCTCGCCCTGAAACTCGAAGGCGGAAATGACACGGTTGGTGAAGGATTCGTCGTCACCCATCGGGAGGGCCGGTAGAGGCGCCACCACAGGCGCGAACGTCGATGTCGGGTACGGCCAGTATTTCAGCGCAATCTCTTGTAATTCTACTGTGCGCGAGTGCATTTCGTCTTCGGTCCACTTCTCCGATGACTTGACGAGTTTGTTGAGCCGGTACGGTGAATCCGCGAAACCGTTTTCTCGGACCTTCTTGCTCTCGAACGGATCGTTGGAGTAGGTGGAGTTGTATCCAGTGACTGTCAGATTGCCTATCCGGTTCACCCACGTCGCGTGAATGTTCTCGTACTCCGACCCTAGGTGCTGCTTCCATGCTGCGGTAAGAGTCCGGGGCATGATGTGTTCGATGCTGATGTCGAGATCGTCGAGCGCTTTGGCAATGTCGCGCGAGTCGTTCGAGGTGTTGTTCTCCAGGCATTCGAACGTGTAAGTCCGGTTCTCGGCCTGAGTCTTGTAGAAGTCCCGCGTGGCGAACGCTTCGGCGAACTCATCGTCTTCGGGGAAGCGCCCTGAGCCGCCGCGACGGGTCAAAAGATAGGCAAGAACTTCGGCGAATGTCGCAGTTGTACCTGTGCGGAGTCGACGGGTCTCGGTGTAGCTGGAGGCAAATACCTTGTTCAACCCGTTGGTCGGAACACTACTCACGAACCGGCGGAAGATGTAGGTGTCGATGACACCGATTGTTTCGGTGAAGTCATCGTCGCTGACAGTTCCTGCTTCGAGTTCTCCGACGAGCGGCATCAGAAGCGGCAGAGCCACGTCGTGCTTCACCAAGTTGAACCGACGCAAGCGTTTGTCTGCCCGTGTGATTCCGGTGCTGGCGGTGTTGAGCTTGTGACAGTGGTCGGCGTAAGCACGCATCTCGGTCAGCATCGCACGAATGTTTGACGGTGAGGACGCTTGGAATGCCCGGAACGCTTCGTATACGCCGTCGACACGAGGGGTCCTGCCGGTCTTGGACACCAGATACAACCGGATGAACCAGTCGGTGCGGTACTCCACCGACTTTTCGATTCGGTTCCAGTAGTTTTCGTACAGATCTGTCTGCTCGTGGGTCTTGAGGCCCATCAACACGATGTTGCGGATCTTGTCTGCTTCACTGAGTTCGAGCCCCGTGGAGTTGATGCTCTCGAAAATTCGCTGCGGGTCATCCTGCGGCAGCTTGACCTCGAGAAGCATGACTTCCAGACGCTCGATCGCTCCCCAGACCTGCTCTGCAGTGAGATGCGTTCGTGCGAGCCGTTCCAGAAAATAGTTGTAGTTGGTCGTCACGGCGGAGGATTCGATGGGATCGTCGCCGTTCAACAACCGGATGTATGCCGCGTTGTCGTTCTTGACGGGTTTGAGCTTGAACTTGATCTCGTCGTTCTCGTCGCGCATCAGCAGGTATTCTGACTGAATGCGGTCTGCCAACTTGGGCTTCTCGGTTGCGATCGCGCCGGACTTCATGGATCGGACCAGGGCAAGTATCAACAAACTGGTTGTCGTCAGCCGCTGCTGGCCATCGATCACTACGTAAGTAAAGGAATCCTCGTTGTGGCCGACCACGGCTCCGAAGAAATGGCCTTCTCGGCTCGTGCGAACGATGTCCTCGATGTCGTCGAACAACTTGGCGCAATGCTTGATTCGCCAGTCGTAGTTTCGCTGGTAAACAGGGATGACGAGACTCCGGGTTCCACCCGCGAGCACTCTGGGGACACTGGTAACCCTGCCATCCACGTGTATCGACCCCTTCGTTCGGCAAAGATTTGAGTACTTGCACGCTATCCCAAGTTCATGTGGCGCTAGTTCCTCGAGGTGCGCGGGTGGTCGACACACATAGGTCAGTCCGAGGATGGGTTACGGTTCCTTCACTCGGAGGCGACGGTATGGACGGCTGGTCGTCGAAGTCTCTGCGTTACTTCCGAGAGCGAGCGAAAGTTGTCGATTACTTGAATTTCGCGACAACCGATGCGATGTAGAGTATCGAGGCGAAATACAACACGACTGTGGTTCTGTTAGTGCGCTGGGTCGTCGCCGGATGTGCGACTGATTCGACGTTATGGTCGGGTGCCCCTCCTTGGCTCACTCGACGTTTCCGGAGCGACGTCCACCCGGGTGCCGTCTCCCCGACACTGCTATAACTGTGGGGTCTCGCTGTCGAGATCGATGGTTGCCTGCGGGTGGTCGTGCGCTCGCAGTTCCTGGTAGCTGGTTCCGGTCCACTTGATCTTTTGATTGCGCACCGCGTCGTATTTCGACAATTGCTCGGGGCTGGTGGGACGTGCAACTTCGCCCCTTACGAATGAAACGGCAACCCACGAGTCCGACGCTTCGTCGTGACGCGCCATGAAGTGCTGAGCGTTTCGGTGTCTTGGTAACGAGGACGAGGCCGTGATCAGCCCTTGTTGGGATACCGACGTCGCGTCTGGAATGGAGCCGGGCTCCGAGTAATGCTGGCACGATCGCCATAGGCCGTAGAGAATGCTGTCCTCCGAAGGTTCGAGTGCAACGCCGACAGGGCGTCGGTCTACGGGAGTGTTGCAGACGGCACCGACAAGGACTTGTAAACTTTCGCACTGCAGGAGAGTGAAGGCGTCATCTGGTAGATGACCTCGCGCACGAGCGGTCGTCGACGAAACAACCGATCGGAACGCCGTCCTTCGACTTGAACACCTGCGAACTGATCAGAAACGACTGATGCCGTGCTTGCCTGCGGCCGCTGGAACTATCGAGGCTGGGCGAGGTCGGCACTATGCCTCATCACGCTGCCAGTTCGCTGGCGGCGGCAGAGCCCCGGAGGGCATCCCGCCAACGCCGACGATTACCGACGGCGTTGCCTTCGTCCGGTGTACGGGCGAGGGTCGCGAGCGCTTCACCGACAGGGATCAACCCGGCTCGCTCGCGGTAGGAGAAGGCCGTCAGTTCTGCGCGAGCGTGTTCGGGGGAGTAGCCACACAGCCGAACGAGGATCTGGACGTCGTCTTCGATGTGCGTGTGCGGGGCATCGGACATGGTGTCACCTCTTTCGGCTGGGGAGTGTTCATCGTCTGTGACGGAGGGGTGAAAGTACACAGTTGTGATCGTGATGATTCATATCGGTCCAACGTGTCATTTGCATGAATGAGTGCTGAAAAAGTGGCCAATGCTTGGTTCACTCGATGTTTGTGTCTCGTTGGCCTGCGGGCGATCTCGAACACAAACTATTGCGCTGCGCCGTTGGATGGCGGATGCACACGCCGCGCATTCTGTCGGGCTGTCCGACTACTATGTGCCAGGCAAGGTCAAGCCGTCGACGTCGACGAGCCTTCATATATTTCTGACGTATTCATCCGGCTCTCGGGTTCGGCACTCTTACGGGGGAAGACAGAACGATGCGTATCACCGTTTTCGGCACGGGTTATCTCGGTGCCACGCATGCAGCCTGTATGGCTGAGCTGGGCCACGAGGTGCTGGGTGTCGATGTCGACCCGGCGAAGTTGGCCAAGCTCGAGGCCGGTGAGGTTCCCTTCTACGAGCCGGGGTTGGAAGAGGTCCTGCAACGCAACATCGCAGCCGGCCGGCTCCGCTTCACTTCTTCCTACGTGGAGGCAGCCGAGTTCGCCGAGGTTCACTTCCTCGGCGTGGGCACTCCCCAGAAGAAGGGTGAGTTCGCTGCGGACATGATCTACGTCGACGCTGTCGTGACGACGCTTGCGCCGCTGTTGACGAAGCCCGCCGTCATCTTCGGCAAGTCCACCGTGCCGGTGGGCACCGCGGCTCGCCTGGGAGCGCTTGCGCGCGAGCTGTCCCCGGCGGGTGACGACGTAGAGGTCGCCTGGAACCCGGAGTTCCTCCGCGAGGGCTATGCAGTGAAAGACACGCTGCATCCCGATCGCCTGGTCCTCGGTGTGGACCGAGACCGACCAGGTCGTGCAGAAGGACTGGCACGTGAGGTCTATGCCCAATTGCTCGCCGAGAAGATTCCGTTCCTGGTCACCGACTTGGCGACGGCCGAGCTGGTCAAAGCCTCGGCCAACGCCTTCCTGGCCACCAAGATCTCGTTCATCAACGCCATCGCCGAGGTGTGCGAGGCCTCCGGCGCCGACGTGAAGGTTCTCGCCGACGCGATCGGCCACGACGACCGGATCGGCCGCAAGTTTCTGAATGCAGGCATCGGTTTCGGCGGCGGTTGCCTTCCCAAGGACATCAGAGCTTTCATGGCTCGCGCAGGCGAGCTCGGTGCCGATCAGGCGCTGACTTTCCTGCGCGAGGTGGACAACATCAACATGCGCCGACGTACTCGCATGGTGGAACTGGCCAGGGAAGCCTGCGGGTCTCTCCTCGGGGCTCGCGTCGGCGTCCTCGGTGCTGCGTTCAAGCCCGACTCCGACGACGTGCGCGACTCTCCGGCGTTGAACGTCGCCGGCCAGATTCAGCTTCAGGGTGCGGCAGTCAACGTGTTCGATCCGAAGGCCATGGACAACTCGCGTGCGTTGTTCCCGACGCTGGGGTACAGCTCGTCTGCCCTCGAGGCGTGCGAGGGTGCTGACGTGGTGCTTGTTCTGACCGAGTGGAAAGAGTTCAAGGCACTGAAGCCGGCGGACCTCGACGGAGTGGTTCGGTCGAAAACCTTGATCGACGGCCGGAACTGCCTCGACCCGGACGAGTGGCGAGGTGCGGGATGGACTTACCGCGGGCTAGGACGTCCGTAACCGTCCCTGATGCTTGTTTCGGCCCGTTCAAGACGCTGAACTCGGGTTTTGAAGATTGCCTGAAACCAGCGTCATTCATGTGAATTAACAATTTCTATTCGACGTTTGTGCGGGACACACAAAACCGGCACAATGACCGCTTGTGCGCAACCGCGCGACGCATGGAAGGTTTGTCGAAGCAATTGGACGGTTTGTGTAAAAATCAGGCGCCCTTGCATGTTTCGACGATGTAAATGAAGCTCGCTCAACGAGGCAAAGTTGTGAAACTTACGCAGACTTCCGTTGTGTCGCAGTGAGACTCACAAAACTTGGCTCCTTGCTGAGTTGGCTGTAACGAAAGTTGAATTTTTGTCGATGCACCTCGTGTCGGGAAATCTCACAAACTTGCCCACGGGCGGGATTGCGGGTGTGGTAAACCAGTTGGGTCGGCGTAATCATTCTGTGATGTGACCCACTTGGAGAGTCGCTTTTCCGATTGCGTGCGAAAATTTGAATGCTCGAGCAGCGGGCAGGTAGCGATCGGTTCCCTCACGTCAGTGCAGATGTGTCGAACCACGGTTCATTGACGACAGTCCGCCGGCCTTCGAGCTGCGGGAGCAGGGTGAGGAGGGGGAGTCGGTGGCAACTATCGGATCAGTGCAGCGGACTCCGGGCGGGGGCACGCTGCAGAAGGCGCCGAAGCGTGAGAGACGACTTACCTCGCGCCGTGTCTGGGAGCATCAGTACGTCGACAGGCTTCGTGTCACGGACGTCGTCGTTGTCGTCGCTGCGGTCGCCGCAGCTCAGTTGATCAGGTTCGGCGAGCTGCAGTCCGAGGGAGCACGCGCCTTCGCGAGCTACACCGGAGTGTCCGTCGTGCTGGCAGCTATCTGGATCTCGTTTCTCGTGATCTTCCGTACCCGCTCGCCCAGGGTCATCGGCAACGGCGCGGAAGAATACCGCCGTATCGTGTCCGCGACGTTCCGACTGTTCGGCGTCATCGCCATTCTGTCGCTTCTCTTCAAGATCGACATCGCTCGGCTGTACTTGGCGATCGCGCTCCCCGTGGGGCTCCTCGGTCTCCTGCTCAGCAGGTGGGCGTGGCGCAAGACCGTCGCCTCCAAACGCAGTAAAGGTCAGTACCAGACGGCCGTGCTTATTGTCGGCAGCCGCAAGGCGGCTGTCTCGATGGCCAAGCAGTTCGAGCGCAATCCCGCCGCCGGCTACAGCGTCGTGGGAATGTGCCTCCCCGGGTACGAGCCCGAGCGCGATGCCATCACGGTCGACGGATTCGAGATTCCGATCTTGGGTGACGAGTACAGCGTGGTCGACGCAATCGAGAAGTCCGGCGCCGACACCGTTGCCGTGACCGCTACCGAACACCTGGGCACCAAAGGCATCCGCAAGATGGTATGGGATCTGGAGAAGAAAAACGTAGACCTAGTGGTTGCGCCTGGCGTAGTCGACGTCGCCGGCCCGCGATTGGTGATGCGACCCGTTGCTGGCTTCCCTCTGATCCACGTGGAGAAGCCGCAGTACAACGGTGCCACGCGCTTCAGCAAGACGGCCTTCGACTTCATTTTCGCCAGTGCTGTCTTATTAGTGATCGCGCCGATCCTCTTGATCGCAGCGTTGGCTGTGAAGCTCACAAGCCGCGGTCCGGTCTTCTACAAGTCGGAACGCATGGGCATCGACGGCAAGCCGTTCGACATGATCAAGTTCCGCAGCATGGTCCAGAACGCAGACAAGCAGGTCGACGCTCTACTCGCGCAGAACGAGAGCGAGGGAGGCGTGCTGTTCAAGATGCGCGACGATCCGCGTGTCACCAAGGTTGGAAAGTTCATGCGCCGCTTCAGCATCGACGAATTGCCGCAGTTCCTGAACGTGCTGAGGCGAGAGATGAGCGTCGTCGGCCCTCGTCCGCCCTTGCGTCGCGAGGTTGAAACCTACGACGGCGAGGTTCGCCGGCGCCTCCTGGTAAAGCCTGGGATTACTGGACTCTGGCAGGTGAGCGGGCGTTCCGATCTTTCCTGGGAAGAGACTGTGCGTCTCGACCTTTCGTACGTCGAGAACTGGTCGATGGTCGGTGACCTTTTGATTATTGCCAAGACGGTGAAGGCAGTTGCGGGGAGCTCTGGAGCCTACTAGCTCACCTCGACGCAGGATATCTGCGGTTCACTTCGTTGATTGTATGTTTGGCCTGAAAGTGAATTATGCCGAAAGAGGACTGACGGTTGAGATCGAACAAAAGAACTTTAATTCTGAATGTATTCTATTGGTCCACCGGTCAAGACGACAATCTCGGAGACGTTGTGCTCCGACGCCGGCTTCTGAACGTTCTTCTAAACCAGCGCGATACCGAAGGACAGTCTCTCCACGTCTACGTAGGTTCCGCATCTGCGGGCTTTATCAAAGGCCTCGGAATCCCGGTAGATGCACATGTTTACACGAGTAAAACGGTATGGCTATTAGCTATGGTCATGAACACACTGCAGCGTCGACCGCCGGTCCTGGTCTTTAATCCGGGCGAAGTGCAGCTTAACTTAAAAACCACGGTTGCTTATATGTCGTTGTGGGTGCCCGCGGCGATCATTCGTTTACGCGGCGGGGCGGTCGTGCGGACAGGTACAGCGCTCGATAATCGCGTTACACAACCAATCGCAGTTCTGGCAAAACTAGCGGTGCGGGTCGCCAACTTAGCTACCTCAATAGGTAGCTGGAGAGACGTTGCATCTCGCGACGAATTTGGCGGCGGAAGACTCGTGCCTGACTGGGCAATCGAGAAACCATCTGAGGATAAAGATGGGTACCGCCGAACGCTGCTCGCAGTCACCTACAGATCAGATCGTAGGCATGCATTCGACGAATACGCAATCAAACGGATACGTGAGATGGCTGAGCGGTATGAACTGAAAGTAATAGTCTACTGCCAGGTTCGACGCGATCAAGTCGCGATGCAAAGACTGGCCAAGGACCAAGGGTGGGAGTACATAGCGTGGGCTTCGACTACTCCTCACCTTGAACAGGAAATAATCGTCCGAGACCTTTTAAAGAAGTCACGATTCGTGTGCAGCAATCGAATCCACGCGCTCATAATTGGGCTTACAGAAGGTGCACAAGCCATATGTATAAGCTCCGATGATGAGCACAAGGTCCGGACGCATCTCGAATATTTCGGACTTACGACCATGATACTTTCAAATCCGACAGAAGATTCATTGGACTTTAACGCCGTAGTGCCTCAGCGAAATGAGAGCGCCGAGGCGCTTGCGAATGCGTCGGCTGTCGTGGCGGATTTATCACGCCATGTCAGTACTTCCGTGCGCCAGATTAAGGAGCTTGAGCACAGAGACGGAAATAAGAGTGGATTGGTAACTGAGATTTCAATCAGGAAAAATCATGAAAACTAGCCCGGAACAAGAACAGAATTTTATACACCGCCTAGTGCCAGTTTTGGGCGTCGATGTAACTCCCGGTAGCGCGACGCAAATTGTGAACTGGCTATCCTCTTCCAGCGGAAAGAGACGACTTCTCAATCATAATCTCCATAGCGTGTATCTGTCATATACGAATAGCGATTTCAAGCGAAGCTTCCAATCTGCGGACGTGGTGCTGATTGACGGTTTTCCCCTAACCTTACTTATGCGTCTCGGTGGAAGAAAAGACAAGGAACGCTCAGTCCCTCGAGTCGGATCGTGCGACTGGATCATTGAGTTAGAAGACGCTCAGCCAAGTAAAATCAAAAAGATTGCGATAATAGGAGCGTCACCTGCTTCGAACCTTGCACTCCAAGAACGGTTTTCTAGAACAATGCCGAAAGTACTTGTCCGAGGCTGGGATGGGTATGAGGGTTTAACGAAATTGATAATCAGCGAATTCGAAGAACTTTCTCAGTTTCGCCCCGATCTTGTGCTTCTGGGGCTCGGAATGCCCAAACAAGAAATTATTTTGGACACGTACTATGGTCTCCTGCCTGAATCGGTGTACGCTACCGTCGGTGGCGCCATCGATCAGTTAAGCGGATTTCAAAAAATGCCGCCTCGATTTCTTGGAGATCTGGGGTTGGAGTGGCTTTTCCGGCTAGTCCGCGACCCGCGCCGGTTATTCTTTCGATACCTTGTCGAGCCAATCTTTCTTGCAGTTCTAGTTGCGCGCAGAGGAAAATCTAGATGATTAGTGCAGAAGACGGTAAAACCAACCGCGTACAAATCACCGTTGTCATTCCGACGATCGGGCGTCCGGAGGTATCGCGTGCAGTTTTGAGTGCCGCCAAGCAAAAAGACGTCGACACACAAATAATTGTGGTAGTTGATCGACCTGATATGTACGAAACTGTCGTAAATATGGTCGGACATAGTGCCAGTGTCGTTCCAAATAGGGGCCATGGCGGCGCAGCCGCGCGCAATGAGGGAGCGAGAATGGGCTCAGGCGACTTTATAGCGTTTCTTGACGACGATGATTGGTGGGAGCCGACCAAGCTTGCAGCCCAGGTAGCGGTAATGCGGGGCGCCGGGGCGAATTTCTGCTTTGGATCTGCGTGGTTCCATAGCGCGTCTGATCTAAGACGCTTGCCAGGAGTTCCATACAATCCAGAGGTTGAGTCCCTGGCCTCGTACATGGTGCGCAGGCCAGGTCTTCGTTTCGGTTACAGCCTTGTTCAATCCAGTAGTTTCATCGTCAGTTCTGAGGTGGCACGGACATGTGGTTGGGACAGCACGCTGCGAAAGCATCAAGACTGGGATTACGCCCTGCGTCTTGAAAAGCGCTCTGATGTAAGGAGTGTCTTTCTCAACGAGCCACTGGTCCACGTGGCGCAGGCGTCCGTGGGGTCGGTCTCAAAGCAATACGACCCCGACTCATCTTTGCGATTTCTAAAGCGGCATGCTGAGGACATGGACAATGTGGCCTATGCCGACTTTGTCGGTGCGATTCTTCTACGAGGCGCATTCGCTACGCAGAGTGGTCGGCAGGTAGCGCAAGCATTTGGGCTAATGCGTGAGCGTTGGTCTGGCCTGCGGTGGCCTGCACTTGTCGTCGCTCTTTCGGGATTATATCTGGGGGTTCGACAGAGGGCTAAGAACACCGCTTCTCGTGTAGTACTCGGCCCAGATAAACAGAGTCCATAGAAAGCCAGCTAGTTGCAGATCCTCTAGGGAAATGATTCCATTTTGAACGAACCCGGTTGCAGATCGTGAAGAAAATTTTAGGTCAGGCCTTAACCGTTCTCAGCGGTCGAACGCTTATTCGTGCTGTTCAATTTCTGTCCCTGATAATTCTGGTCCGGTCGCTGTCGCCATCTGAGTTTGGGTGGTTTGGAATTCTAACATCAGCTTTTGCACTAGTCGGGGCCCTGGGTAGCCTTGGGCTTCGCCAATCGTTTGCGTATGAGATTGCCCGCGGGAAGATCAGCGTAGGCGAGGTGCTTGGCCTGACGTTGTGCGTTCTGCCCATCCTAGCGTTGCCGTCCGCAGCAATTCTTAGCCTATTGTATGCAAACCGATTACCGGGGTTTAGTGTTATTTTGGGTATCGGAGTTATCGCGGTTGGTGTGTTATCGTCGCTTAGTTTGAATCTCCTGCAGGGAGTCTTTCTCGGAACGGGGCGGATTCGTTCGTTTACCTTTAGTGAAGCCGCGCCCCATCTTTTGGTGTCGGTCTCAGTTTTGCTATTATTCATTTTTTCCGCAGTTACCTTCGAAGCTACCGTCTGGATACAGTCGGTAGCAGGTGTGGTAGCTTTCCCGGTTCTCTTTCTATTGGCGTTCAGCCGTCAATCAAGATTGAGATTCCAAGTTGGTAGATTTTTTAATATGCTTAGGTATGGAATAGTATTTGCGTTCAATCTCTTCGCAATCATGCTGTCATATCGTATCTCGATGTTTGTAATCGAGTACTTCGACGGATCCGGTGCTGCAGGGCAGTACTTTGCAGCTATCCGTGTATGTGAAATATTTCTTGAGATCGCCTCCGCGTTGGGAATGGTGCTTTTCTCAAATTCCGCACGAAACGGTTTGAACCAGAAGGCTACAATAGTGGAGACTGCGCACTTAGCTGCTACTCTTTTTTGGTTATTCGTGCTGGCGTCAGTAGCGCTCGCGCTATTTGCCCCGTTTTTGCTTCGGGTGGTAGTTGGCAGTCAATATTCAGAAGCGGTTCTGTTGCTACAGGTATTAGCCATCTCAATGCCAGCAACTGCGGCATGTAAGGTTATTTACCCCAGCCTGGCCGGAATGGGTCGCGCGTCGTTTGGATCTGCACTTGTGGTCGCAGGTCTGATAGTTAACTGCATAGGGGCGGTCGTTTTGGTTCCGATTGTTGGTCCGGTAGGCGGCTGTGTCGGGCTGATCGTAGGTCAATATTTACTCTTAGCGATGTACATTGCCAAGTGTCGGAAGGTCTACAAAACCTCGGTACGTGACTTCTTGTGGCCATTCTCCATTGTTAAATGATTAGTCTTTTAATTCGCTTCTAAGTGAATACGAAGGATTGTATGTATTCGAAATCCGGTGATGATCTTAAGTTCTCATTTTTGGCCGATTCTGGTAAGCATGTGCGTCGCAGATGAATTGTTTGGTTGTTTTGCGAATCTGCGTCGCAGGCCAAAGTACATGATGAATAGGATGACAGTTGCAAAGTGGTTGTACTCGAATACGACAAAAATTGCAAATCCTGCTACTGCAATTGATGAGGCTAATGTGAATGTCGCGCAACCGGCACCTGAAGTGTCTTGTAGTGCCCATTTGTAACTGAAGTAAAGAATGTACGACAGCATTATTACTAACAAAATGAGTCCGACTAACCCCAGGTCGACCATGGTTTGAATGTATGATTGGTGGAAGTGCGGGACGTTGTAGTTTTGGAACGCGCTGATGTGCCGCAGGTACTGTGCGTAGTCTGAACTAAAGTATCCGTTGAAACCCCACCCTAGAATAGGGTGTTTTTGCCACTCATCTAAGCCGTATTGCCAAAGTGACGTTCGGCCAGTTAGGGTGCTGTCGCGGCCCAATAAATCAAGAATCGAAGATTGATTTAAGTATACGGTGATGGAGGTGACGCATGCCGCGGTGCCAAATAGCAGGGCGAACATACCGCTTCGAATTTTTCGCCGCACTGCGAAATTAACAACGAAATATATTAGCATGGCGGTGCATCCCAGTATTAGTGCAGATGCGGACCCGGAAAGTATTACGAATAATGCATAGAGGGATACTGCCGCTAGACGCAGGGGGCCTCGATAGAGCTTCAATGCGAGTATTGCGCCCATTACGGCGTAGAGTCCGCCTGTGATTTTGTGCGGAAATAGTCCACGGAGAGGCTGGATTCCGAGTAGATTCGCCCGTGATTGGTGGTCGAAGTAAAAGGTAAAGGATAATCTTGCCGCGTATGCGGCCAGCCCAAGTACTGTCAGCACTAAAATTATTCGCGATATGTAGCGGATTATCTGGTCAATGCTGTACTCGGTGGTGATAGCATATGCAACAAGTATATTTCCTGCGAACAGTGCCCCATAGGTCAAAGTTGACGACGGATTGACTGACCAGATTGCCGATGATGTTACGTAGGCGCACATCATGAATGCGAAGAAAAAGTTCGGGCCGAAGTGCCGGCGGATTGTTATCAGTGTGACGACGGTAAGGCCGAGAAGGAAAACCCAGCTTGCTTGGAATATGGCGCCTCCCCCTGCGACCGCTCCGGATTGTGACCTCGGTATCAACAACACCGTGCTTAATCCGAGTGTGCAAGCAATGTAGACGTGGTAGAAGCACAGTCGGACGAACTTTAGGCCGTCGTGGGGTTCTGTATCGGCCTGTCGCTGTTGCGTTACAGCCATGCTTTGATTCTCGACTCTCGATCGCGGTGAGGCTGCACGTGCAGGGGTCATAAAGCGTCGGCAGCAATCTGTTTCCAAGTATGACGAAGTTGGCCTTGTTTCGCACCTGCGCCTTAGTGCCTGGTTGGGTGGCGCGGCCGGTGCCAGCACGAGCCAAGTCGTTATAAGGGGCCCAAAACTGTGTAGCACGGGTTTCTCGGTCATTGAAACTCGTAAGGGTGACGAAATCGGGTTCGGTGCGGGTTACTTCCATAGACAGAACTGACTGGAAGTTTTTTTTCGGGGGGGGTATGCAGCGGTGTGATGGTCGAGTGCGGCCCTGATCAGTCGGTTCGTCGAATGTGCGGGATGGGGTGACGTGTTTACTTGGTGTTAGTAGTCGAGGCAAGGTTCAGCAGAGGCGGATAAGCACACCCGTGCGGGTTTCGGTCCGGTGCTTCGAGGGGTATAGCAGGACGCGTTTTGATTTTGACCAGTGCGCACCGACTAAGATCCTATTGGCTTATTTTGGATGTCACTGGTCCCGAAGGGGTGTCTCTCCGAGTACCAACACGCGTACTGGGTTCCATGCACCGAAGATTTTCTGGAAGATCACGGGTAGGCCAACGCCTGCGGCGAGGCACACGACGAAGATGATCACATCCTGTTGAACGCCTGCCTGTCCGAGTGCGATACGCGTGGCGGCAGCTCCGAAGACGTGCAGGAGGTAGATCCCAAACGAGAATGCGCCGAGCCACGCCAACGGTCGCTGTTCGATCACACGACGTGCTGAATAGATCAAAGTGACGCCGAGGACCCCCACGGCGAGACTGGCCACACGTTGAACCAATTCGGGCAGCTCCCAACTACCAAGAATTGTCGTCAAACGCAGGGCGTATACGGCGGCGAACAGCCCGACGGCGGCCACAGCCCTCCAGCGGGTAACTGTGAAGAGTCCAAATCGCTGCATGCCGTAGCCGATCAGGAAAAATGGTAGCAGGCGGATGTATCCATTGATCGAGAAGAAGTCGAGAGAGTCGGGCAGCCGGACGACAACGAAAGCTACTAGTGCGCAGGCGGTGCAAGCGGCCCAACCGTAGCGTGTAGATAGGACGGCGAAGTAGTCCAGTGCGGCGACAGTCAGAAAGATCAGGAACACCGCTTCGAGAAACCACAGGTGCTCTTCGCCGTACACCCAGACCTTCCAGGCCTCCGACGGGGCACGTTCGGAGTTTGCTGCGGGGACAGCCATCTGCAGCACAACGAGCAGGGCGCCAACTGTGAGGAGAGGAAGAATGAGGCGACGGATCTTTCCTCGTACTAGCCCGCTGTAGTCGCCTCGCCGAGTAATCGGGCGCAGACCGTAAACGAGTCCTGACAGTACGGTAAACAATGGCATGCGTATGTCGGCTAATCCCAGGTAGAAGAGGCGCCAGACTGAGTCGTCGGCGACTTGCATTCCTCTGTTCGCGCCGGAACCGATTACATGGCCGGCGACCATGAGCACCACGGCAAGGCCACGAAGTGACTCGATTGCAGTGTCTTTAGGTGCGCTGCGCCGGGCTTGAGTTCGCGGAAAGTCGGTCATAGGTCGAATTCGCCGGTCATGACGAGGACTGCGAGGAGAACGGATGCGAGCGCACCCGCGAAGAGAGCAAACTTCAGGTCAGCCTGATTCATAGCAGAGAGTTTGCCGTACAGACCGGTGTTTTGCCGACTTGCTCCGTCGCTCGAATGACCGTCACCGTGCATAAGACAAACTACATCTGCTGCGCTCTAGGCGCCAGACAACTTGTACGCGCAACACGCTCAGGCAGAACCCATGCGCGTGGTCGCCGTGCATATTTGGGCTTCTCTAGAGTGAGCGACCAGTCTGTGGGTGCATATTGGTAGGACTGTGGCTTCGTTAGCCTACCTACAGTAACAGCAAGCCATGCATACACATTCGCGTTTTTCTGCTCGCCGTAGTTGGTTCATCAAAACCAGTCTTGCGAGCTGTTTCATCAGCCACATGGCGATTAGAGTGGTCTGGAAAATCGGATTGATCAAGCTCGAAGTCGCTTTCTGGGTCCGAACGAGATCCGAATCACCCGATGAGCTCAGCCCACGACGGCGACTACGTGCTCGGCGATCTTGTGGTGGCCGGCGTCGTTGGGGTGCAAGCCGTCTGCCACCACCAGGTCCGGGTGACCGGACAACGGTTCACCGATGTCCAGGTATTTCACCGACGCACCCTCGGCAGCTCGTCGTATGCTGTCGATGATTGCGGCGAACTCCGCTGGGATGTCCGTCGCCTCCCAGATCGGGCTGACCACTACAAGCTCGGCGTCTGGGGCTGCCGAGCGTAATTGCCCGTACAGCGCTGCGGCTGCCATGCCGATCTCGGGCGGGCCGCTGGTGAGGTGATCGTTCCTACCCCCGGAGACCACGATGATGTCGGGTTGTGCCGCGCGGACCGACTCGACCTTGGTCGCGTAATCCGTTGGTTGTCCCAGATAAGAGGTCGTGTAACCGGTGCCACCGACGGCAAGGTTCATTTCCGACCATCCCAGGGCCGCCGATGCCAACGTGGTCCACCGCGTGCCGGCTGAGGACGCGCCGATTCCCTGACCGTAGGAATCACCGATGAACGCCACCACGGGCACGGACGTGGGAACGTCCGGTACCCCGGCAGACGGGCCATTGCCCTGACCCAGATGTTCGTACATCGAGCCGATCGACCAGCCGGCGATGCCGCTGACGATCAACACGAGCAACGACACCAACACGCAGGCGACGACGCTCGGTCGTCGCCTGGTCCGGCGCTTCGGAAGATCTTCGCTGCTGTTCATGTCCCCCCGGTCGCTCGACGCTATTGGCTTGGCACCGTGATGTCGGAGGTCAGGCTGTCGGCGACCACCGATGCCCAGATGCGCTGGCCTTCCGTATTCGCATAGCGGTCCACGCCGTCGTACACGTCGGGTGCTTCGCTCAGGGCCGTCGCCACGTCGATGGTCTGAAACTCGTTCTTCCGGCTCGATATGTCCAGGTCCCGGGTATTGGCGCGTTGCTGATCGCTCTGAGCTTCGGGCTGACTTGGTGCGGGCTGCAGGATCGAGACGACAGATGCCCCCGGATTCTGGTCTCGGAGGACACGCATCAGAGGTATCGACTCCTGGGCGAGCATGGCCGGTCCGATGTCGAGCCCGTTGTTCACCAGCACCAGGTCGATCTCGGCAGGTGGTCGCATCTGGGGCAGCACGTCGTTGATGAAGTCGATGTTGCGGGAGACCGAGGCGTTCCACAATGTGATGGGCTGCCCGGCGCCGTCGGCCACATGAATAGCGGGTTCGATGTATCCCTCGCCCGCCAGTACGTCCCATTCGCGGATATCGGCGGGACGCCCCGACGTCTGCGCGAGGGACTGAATCGTCAGGTAGACCCAGCCGCCCAGCGACGCGCCCGTACCGTCTCCCACGAGATAGATATCGAGCGGGGCGTCGGTTGCGGCGAGACGAGAGGCGAAGGTTTGCGTCGGTTCAGCGGTAGAAGTCGCTGCCGTCGTCGACTGATAATCGTCGGACGCAGTGCTGCATCCCGGCATCGCGGCGGCAGCAAGGAGGGCGACACATGCTGCCGCCCACCGAACATTCCGGGTCACTGTGGAGACCTCCTTGCAAGGGAGCACGTGTTCACGACGGGACCAGCCTGTGCCGGCGACGGTGGGCACCGCGAGCAGATCGCTTCGATTTTCGCAGAGGCACAGTTGTCCCCACGAGAGATGCATTGACGACGAGCGCTATGAGAGTCCAGGGAAATGCGAACCAGATGATGTTGGTGATCGACGTGCAGACGGCAAGTGCGACGAAGAGAGGAACTGCCCGCCACTTGTTCTTCACTGCCAGGAACAGGCTGGTGGCGAGGACCAGGAAGAAGATGGTGCCAACGATTCCGACGTCGTAGAGAACGGCCAGCCACATCGAGCTCAGGTACGCCGCAGCGACGAAGGTGGGATCTACCGGATTGAACTGGGGGAACGAGTTCAACCCGGTTCCGAACAGCACGCCCCAATCTCGTGTCGCAATCTGAGTGAGCGCGTCGTTCCACAGCTGCACCCGGTAAGCGCCGGTTCCTGTCTGAATGTCCACGACATGGACCACTCGCCACAGGAATGTGTCCTGGTCGCCGACCGAGTAGTAGATTTCTTGCAGGTAGAAGGCAGCAAGCGCGGCCGCGAGCAATGAACTGAATACTGTGACAGGCTGTTTCGTCACGTTGCGCGCAGCCCAGAAAAGCAGGATGAATCCCAGGGCAACCCAGGCAGCACGGGTCGAGGTGAGGATCAGCGCGATCACGATCGGGACCGACATCGCAAAGACTTGCCGTGTGACCACCTTGGCGTCGTCGGCAAAGTAGTACAGCACTCCGATCCAGCCGACACACAGACTGCCCATGATGTTGTATTCGAAAGCCAGTCCGCTGACCCGGCGTGAGGGATCGACGAGGAAGTACAGGATGCTCGCGACGGAGATCGTGCAGAGAATGACGGAGCCCCACAAGATGGTCGTCCTGATATCGATGTTCACCGATGCCAGTGGAATCATGGCCAGTAGCGCAACGATCAACTGCACGCCCATCCGCAAGCTCGCGCCGGCCTCGGGGGCAACCAGCAGACTCGACAAGAGACCTGTTGCCACCAGGCCCGCCGCGCCTATGTACACGCCCCCGGGCACCGGACGGCGAGCCGCCGAGGTGCCGTCGCGTCGCGAGTGGGCGTACAGAGCGAGAACGAAAATCGGTGCTGCGAAGTACTCCGGCCGCACTGTCAGGCCCGAAACCGTGGTTTGAAGGCCGCTGGAGCAGATCGCCAAGAAGTACAGGGCCCAGGCCCATCGGATATCGGACAGCGACACCGCGACGGCTACGCCCACCACGATGATGGACGCGACGACAGTGACCAGAAACGTCTCGGCCAGAGTCGCGTAGGAGACCACGAATGCGATCGCAACGAACGCAAACAGCTCCCGCAATGACCCTTCGACGGGCAAAGATCTCCAGCGCCGAGCCATGGGGCGGCCGGTCAACGAAGATGCTTGCGTGCGGCGGCGGTCGGGACGGGGGCATCCTTGGGCGGCTGCGCCGGTTGCGGCGCGTCGTATCCGTACCGCGAGCCCGGACGGCTCGACGTCGGTATCACCGTCATCACGACCCCGAGCAACGCTGCGCCGACGGTCTCCAGAGTCGCGGCGGCACGGGAGACTTCATCCTTGGTCGTGTGCCCGTAGCGCGTCACGAGTATCGCGCCATCACACTGCGTTGCAAGCACGGTGGCATCGGTGACCGGTAGCACCGGCGGGGAATCCACGACGACATAGTCGAATGCCCGCTGCAGGTCTTTGAGCAGTGACTGCGCAGCTGAACTACCCAATAATTCACTGGGATTCGGCGGTGGTGGCCCGGCTGCGACGGCCCACACGTTCTCGTATCCCGACGCCTGAACAACCTCGTCGACTTTGGCGTCGTGTGAGATGACCGAGCTGACGCCGACCGCGGGCACGATGCCGAGGTAATCGGCAATCCGTGGACGCCGAAGATCGGCGTCGACTATGACGACGCGATTGCCCATCTCGGCAAGCGACAATGCCAGATTAACCGCCGTGGTCGATTTGCCCTCTCCCGGAATAGCACTGGTGATGAGGAGCATCCGCGGGGGGTTGTCGACGGCGAGGAACTTGAGATTGATCCTCAGTTCCCGGTAGGCCTCTGCGACGGGTGCAGTGGACGTGCCGAAGTCGATCGGAGCATTGTCCTTGACCTGCTTGTCGTACGGAACGTTGCCGACCAGGACGCTGTCTGTCAGCTCTTGCAGAACGGCGGCGTCCTTGACGGTGTTGTCGAAGCGGTCGCGGATCAGCGCGCCGATGACGCCGAGGAGGAAACCGGCAGTGATCCCGAGCGCGACGTTGCGCACCTTCTTCGGTGAGATCGGCTGCGTCGGCAGCTCGGCCTGTTCGGCGACCGCGACCGTCGCGCTGGCCGTGCCTCCGTCCGATGGAGTTTCGAGTTCGCTCACCAGCGTAGGGAACTGTGCGCCGATGGAATTTGCGATGTCACGGGCACGTTCGGGTGACGTGTCGTTGACAGCGGCATCCAGCAGCACCGAGTTCGGCTTGGACGTCGCCAGTATCTGCGCCGACAGTTCGTTCGGACTGACCCCGAGGCCGAGCTGATCGATCACGCGCTCCGAAAGGGCGCGTCCGGACAGCAGATCGGTATAGGAGACAACACGCTGCTGTGAAGCGAGGTTGCTCTGATAGACGTCGCTCGCTGATATCGCAGCTGTGGATACGAAGAAGCGAGTCGATGCCTGGTACACGGGCGTGGCCAGCAGCGAATACAGAAGGGCCGCGATAGCGCCGACGAGCGTGGTCGCCACGATCGTCAACCACCGGGATCGTAGGGCCAGCGCATACTCACGAACGCCCACTGGCTGTCTCCTCATCTTCTGCGATCACGCTCGACGGTGACCGAAACGAAAGAGCTGACGGCCCGCGTAATGTACACGCCGCCGCCGTACGTGTTCGAGACTGCTTGATCAATGTACTGGCGGCACAACGGAAACTTCTACAAAAGCGAATATCGTCCTCTGCAGAACAATGGTTTGTGACGACAATTTCACGGGTGTTCAATACATTCGACGAATTGCGTCGATGCAAACCGGATAAGCGATCGGTTTCGGTCATTGTGTCACTCCCAAATCGCTCAACGCGTCGACTCGGCTCGGTGACCGAGCGAGTAATGGGCGCGCGGCAATGCACGCGCCGACGGTCGACAGAACGGTCGCGACGAAGATGGCAGCGATGTTGGCGGCGTACCACTCCTCGAGTTGTGTCAGCACTTCAGGCTTGAGGGCGAAGGACACACGAGTCGGAAGAACCACGAACACGGCCGGGACAGCGAGTCCGCAGGCAATCAGCAGCGTGCGGTGGGTGCATTTCGACAGCACCACGGCAGTGATCGGGAGTGTGGCGGGCAGAGCGAACACCAGCAGTCGAGAAGTATCCGTCGCCAACGGCAACGACGCGAGCGCGATCACGACAACCGTCGCGAAGTACTGAGCTGGCCCACTCGAGCGTAGCTCCTGGACTGCTTTCGATTTGTGCGACGACCGAGCAATGTACAGACCGAGAGAGCTGATACCTGCGAGGATCAGCACCCATCCGGCGCCGAAGCCGAACCAACCTTTGACGACGATGCCGAACCCTGGTTCGGGGAACAGGGCCGACCCGGGCGGTGAACTGTGAATCCCGTACGCGAGGAGTGCGCACGACGCCACGGCGCCGATCGAGAACAAGGCCCACTGACGCCGAAAGAGGAGAAGGACTAGAAAGCCGATCACTACCTCCTTCACCGTCACGCCGGTGAGGATCAGGGCCAGCATGGGCAGGTCTCGGTGACGGAGGTAGCAGAAACCGATCAGCGCGATGACGAGCAATCCAGCCGAGTCCAAGAGATACGGGTTCTGAAAAAGCAGGGTGTAGGCGGCGCCGGTCGCAGTGAACAACCACGCTGCAGCCACCGCGCGGTACGAGCCGGACAGCTTGGCTGCGCTGTAGGTGATCAGAGTCGTTGCCGCGAAAGCGAACACGTAGTTGAGCACTCTGAGTACCGTCGTCGCCGAATCTCCGAACAGGGAGGAAATCCACGGTATCGACCATCGCCCACCCCACGGGTACTCGACCTCTCCACCGTTCGCCATCGTGATGTACCGCAGCGCATCCGAGCTGTCCACTCCGAACCACGGATCCAGCGCGCCGGCATGGCGAGCCGGGATCAACAGGAACGCAGCCACCATTACGGCCGTCGCGACCACGGTTGCCGGCAGCGCGCGGGTGATCATGACGGGAGCAGGACTTCGGTCATGCGCGGTATCAAGTACCGCCCGTAGTTGGACGTGATATGGCCTGTGTCCCAACGTACGACGATGCCGGACACGAAAATCGGGCACGACGATCGGAAGCAGAACCACGGCCTCGTGTCGACGAAAGTTGCTCCGGTGGCCTTGGCTGCGGCTTCGTCGGCGTTTCGTTTGGTCGTCCAGTTGGGTGAAATCGGGCTGACGCAGTCCGACGGCGATGACACTCGCGTCGCACATTCGGTGACGGCCTTGCCGAACGGATCCGGGGCAAGGATCACGATGCGGGCGCCGCTTTCCGCCACCTGATCGATCAGACCTGTCCGTGCCTTCATCCAAGCCTGGGGTGATCCTGGTTCGTCGACCAGTCGCTCGATGCCGTACTCCATGTCCGAGATGATCAACAGAGTTGGCCTGGCAGTGTTTATCTGCTCTACGACGGTGTCGCGGCTGTCGTTGCACTTCTGCGAGTACTCGGGATCTTCCTCGATGAGAATGTCCGCAGCGACGAACGGGCAGTTCGCCATTGCAAAACCGTGCACGCGATAGCCGTTGGGTTCCAACGCACCGCGAATCGCGGGCATCCACGACATCGAGACCGAGTCTCCCACCACGAACGCGGACTGAGGAGCAGCAGGATCTCCGAAGTTGCACAGGTCCAAGCTGATGTCCGGTGAGTCGATACACTTCATGTCCGGATTCATCTCCTCGGGAATGCCGCTCTCGATGTCGTCCAACGGCGGACTCAACGATGGGAACTCCGTTGCGGACAGGGCATCTTTGATTGCCACCTGAAGCGGGTCTTCGGCCCGAGCGTCGGACGCGGCGACGGGTGCTAGGACTGGGGGTGCTGCGTCGCTCGATACCACTAGAGCGGGCTGGTTGAAGACGGCAATGGACAACAAGATGAGGACAACCCCCAGGGCACCGACAACCACCACATGTGCATCGTGGTTCGAGCGAGAGCCTGCGCTCCGCCTACGGCCCCTGCCGTGCCGGACAGGCGCGAGGAAGGACGAACCCAGTATCGGCTTCTCCACGAGGTGGTAGGAAGCGACCGTCAGCACGGTCATCAAGGAAATGGCCGTTACGTAGTACACGAGTCCCGGCGCCAGAACCGACTCGAGAAGGACGATCACGGGCCAGTGCCAGAGGTACAGCGAGTAGGAGATTGCCCCGACGTACACGAAGGGTCGGAGCGTCAAGATCCAATTGGAGCGGACCGAACTGACGCCGATGCCCGCGGCCAAGACCAGACACGTCGATACGATCGGCAGCGCACCCGTCGGTGAAGGAAACGTAGACGCGGGATCGATGACGAAAGCGGATGCGACAATTCCGACAATGCCGAGTGCGCCCATGGCATTTCGAATGATGCCGGGGAGTCGGGTGAGAAGCGATGCTCCGGCCGCGACGAGAGCGCCTGCGCCGAGTTCCCATGCCCTGGTGAATGTGGAGAAGTATGCGACAGTCGGTGCGCTGATGCTCTGGCGGTACGCCAACGCGAACGAACACGCAACGATGGCCGCAGCGAATGCGCACGTCAGGACTGCCAGTGACAACCTCGGGACAATACGTTTGGTCGCCATCAACAATGCGACGATCAGGAGCGGCCAGACCAGGTAGAACTGCTCCTCCACCGCCAGCGACCAATAATGTTGCAGTGGCGACGGGGGCAGAGCGGACTGGAAGTAATCGGTTCCGACCGCTTCGAAATGCCAGTTGACCATGAAGAAGAGCGACCACCAGGCGTCCCCGACGACGTCTTCGAATCGGCTGGTCAGGAGCAGCACGTACGAGGCGGTGACCGTAGTGCCGAGTACGAGCAACGATACGGGAAGAATGCGACGGGCTCGACGACGATAGAAGTTGGAGATCGAAACCCGACCGCTGCGGTTTCCCTCGCGAAGCAGGAGTCCGGTGATGAGAAAACCCGAAATGACGAAGAAGACGTCGACACCGATGAAACCCCCATGGGGCCAGCCGAAAAGGTGATCGAGGACCACCAGGACAACGGCAATCATGCGCAGTCCCTGTATATCGGCACGGTATCCGAAAGCGTTCCCTGTGTGAACGTCCGGACTTCGAGTCGTCTCCGCTTCCGGACCCCCGCGCCCTGCAAGCAGTGTCATTCGGTTCCTCGTGGGTAGTCGAGCGGTCGCTGACCTGACCGGACGGTATTTGCTGAACTCTAACCCCAATGGCCCTGCAATTCCTGCCAGTCGTGAGACTTGTTAGCTGCCCGAAATTCCCTGCGCGCGGGTGTTTCTGAATTAAATCGACTGGTCATCGGGAGAAGGTATCGAATAACGGTCGGAAGGACGGAATCGTGGCTGTCGAACCTCCCAATCGTCGCTTCCGTTGACGCCCATGCGATTTCCGACCCCGCGCGAACTCGTATCGAGGTGACGTTTGTGCCCCTCACAGTTACGGTATGGATCGGCGGCAAATGTTGTTCGTCTTCCGGATCGACGAGGGGGGACTGGTGGCGGGTCGCAATGCGGTGGTCGTGTCCGCCTTCGTCGTGCACCCGGACATGCCGAGCGAGCCGGGCGTCGGATGGCAATTTTTGCTGGCAACCCTCGAACACGCCGAAGCCGTCGACGCAGTTGTCGTGCTCGTCACCAACCGTCGGTCCGAGATCGCCTGTCGCGGCCGGGTTCCGGCCCGATTCGCCGACCGATTCGAGGTAGTTGCCATCGACATTCCCCGAGCGCCCTCGTTCTTCCGCTGGCACGAACCACGCTTCACCCGCATCGAACACGAGATCTGGGTGCGTCTCGCCGGCCGCTGCATGCCGTCACTGGCACGGCGCTACAACGTTGTCTATACGCACCACGTCGTCTTCGCTACCGAACTGTTGTCCACACCGATAACCCGATTACCCGCAGACGTGTTCAAGGTCTGGGGTCCGATCGGTGCTGGAGGAGTGGCCGCTGTGTTCCGCATCCGTCCACGGACCGCGACGTCGCTGCGGCAATTCTGTATGCAGGCGCTTCGGGACCTTCTGATCGCATTGCCGGCACGGCGCACAGCGAGTGGGTGTGACCTGGTGTTGGCTCAGAACGAGGCGGTCGTCGACGTGCTCGGATCGACGGGAACTCCGACGCGCATCTTCCCGAATGTAGTGGTTCCGCGCTCTGCCGAATCGGCCCGTAGCGTCGACCGTCGAGAGGGCCTGGACATTCTGTGCGTGGGACACCTCATCGCGCGTAAGCGGATCGACATAGCAATCGACGCCCTTCTCGCACCGACGCTTGCATCAGCGACCCTGCACATCGTCGGACAGACGAGCACCCCACATGCTGCTGCCCTGCGTGCCCAGTGCGAGCGGACGGGCGTGCTGGGCCGCGTGGTGTTCCACGGCGGTATCGAACACTCGGAGGTGCTGGCAATGATGGCAGGAATGAGCGTGCTCCTGCACCCCTCCGGACGAGAAGGTGCCAGCGGGGTCGTGGGCGAAGCAACGTCGCAAGGACTCCCCGTCGTGTGCTTCACCGGCACCGGAGCGGCATCCGTCTTGCAGTTTGCAAGGACCTCCGGGATCGCTCTGCAGGCTCGGGCGGGTACGAGCCGCGAAGAAATCGCAGCAGCCGTCGTGGACGCTGCTGCGATGCCGCGACGCGAGTCGGCGGTCTGGAGTACATCGCGTTTCGTCGACCTCGCCGCACAGCTGTGGGACGAAGGAATCGAGCATCGGTCAACCCGTCGGGTCGGAGCGTCATGAGCACTCCGAGTGGAGGAGTCCCCTCACCGCCCTGGTACCGCAGGATCACGGTCCCCAGAGTTCCGATGCCGCGGACCAGACTGATGGCTCCGCGCGACGTGTCCTTCGTCAAATTGCAATCGCTGCGGATCTACGGACCCTTCGACCTACCCGACGCGCAAACGGCCGATGCAAGGCTGGAGGCGTTCCTTACTTCCCGGAACGGTCGAATGCTCCTGCGTCGAATCGACAGGAGCACAGCGAGTTTCCGTGCCCTCCGAGGAGACCGGACGGCAAACGCCCGCCTGGTGTATTCACGGAGCGACGCCAAGAGCATGGGTGACCTCTGCTACGAACTGCACGCTCGGCCGGCATGCGAGTTCCCGATGGATATCACGCTCACCGACAGCTACGTCGCCTTCCGGCCGCAGCATGTGTGGTTCGACGGGATATCAGGCAGCGCGTACATCGGCGACATCATTGCCGCCATCACCGGTACCGACGCCGTGCGCGAGACAGACAGACGCGCAGCGTTCCTCCCCTTGATCACGGCCGTGTTCAGGACCGGCCTGTACAGGCCGTCCATGCTGCGTCACGCACTGACCTCACTCAAGGAACATCAGCCCAACCTCCCCCGTCCGGCCCCACTTCCCGAGGTTCCTTGGCGTGTGACCAGGTGCGAGGTGATCGATGCGCGCGAGGCTCGGCAGTTCGCGGACCGACTGGGCGAAGGCGGACGTCGCATCTCCATCAACGAGGGCATCACGGTCGCGATCATCCGTGCGGTTGCCGCTGAGGTCGACCCGTCGATCGATCTTGCCGTCAACATGTCCGTCGACAGCAGGCGTTATATCGGAACCGAGCGCTTCGTCAGCGGAAACTTCGCGCCTGCGTTGAGTATCGGTAGGCTTCGTGAAGACGGCTGGTCCGGCCAACTCGTGAGTGATCGACTACGAGGCCTATTGGATTCCGCGGCGCCTCTCGGCTCGATCGTGCGCGGAGCGGTTCGTGATTTTCGGCCACCACCGTTCGTTCCGGACCGGTCGAACAAGGGACCCTTCACCCCTGGCCGTCAGGTTACGATCTCGCACGTCAAAGGAACACCGGTCTTCGAACATCTGCCGTGGTCCAGCACACGAGTCCGGCACCTCTACTGTTCCGGTGTCTTCGACGACGGCCTCGGTCTCAACATCTACACCGAGCGCTCGGAGAACGCCATCTGTCTTGCGGTGGTGGATGATTCGAATCTGATGAACGTCGATTCGTTTTTCGAGCGAGTGTTCGCGGAAATGGGCGCCACTCTCACCGAAGACTGGTGGGCACATGACCCGCGCTGACGTGATGGCGACGAAGAGTGTCTTCGTGCTGCGCATGATCGACCAGGGCATGTGGTCGCTCGGATTCTTCGCACTCAATCTTGCAGCAGGCATCGCACTCCCCGTCGATCAGTTCGCGTCCCTGTCCGTCGCTGCCGCAATCGGATTCATCGCCGTCGGCGCATCTCGGGCATGGGGTGTGAACTCCGCGATGGTCGCGGCGGCGCGATTCGGTGTTTCACCGGAGACGTCGATCGACCGATGGTCGGCATGGCGAGGCGCATGCTTGTTCGCCACCGTCGCCGGGCTGATCGTGTTCGGCTGGGTCGGCCGCAGCGGTGACATCGGCCAAGCTGCAGTGCTGGGCGCGCTGGCCGCTCTGCTGGTGGTGTCCGACCTGCCAAGGCAGGTACTCATCATTCGGGGCGGGTACGTCAGAGCCGCGATGTTGAGCGGAATCTACGTCGTGTTCGGCGTAGTCGGGTCGCTCGCGTTCGTGTTCGATCAAGGCTTTGCCTACCTGCTCACGACGTGGTGTGTGGGGTTGGTTCTGATCCTGACCGTGGGCATCGCGTTCTGCGGTGACGAAACCACTGACATCGGCTTCGAATCCCGCATCGCGTTCGCGTGGCGCATGACCGCGGAAGCCTTGTATCTGGGTGTGGGAAGCCAGATTGCAACGCTTCTGCTGTATCTCGCTCAGGACGACGAGGCCACCGCAGGAATCAGATTCGCGTACGCACTCGTCTTCGCGCCGGCCTTTGTCGTCATCCAAGGTCTTCAGCCCTTGATCTTCAAGCACGTGGCGCGGATCAGTGCGGTAGGCCCGCGAGCCGCCGCCGCCGCGTGCATGAAGTGGAACGTCGTCGTCGCAGTCGGCCTCGCGGTGTGCGGTGTAGTCGGCGGCGTAATCCTGTCGACGGTGTTCGCCGAACTCGGGCCGAACGCCGCAGTGCCCTACATCGTGCCTGTCGGCATTGCCATTCTGTCCGCCCAGATGTTCGACGCAGCATTGCTCGGGTGCCGATTCTTCATGACGCCCGTGGTGATCCACCGGGCCCGCCTCGTATCCGTTCTCGCCGACGTCGGCTTCCAGGGACTCGGTGTGGCGCTCGGAGGGGCGGGAGGGCTCATCGTGGCCTTGGTCGTGACCAGTGGAGTGAGGGTCATCATCTCCACCGGGATGCTGCTCGTCCTTCCTCGCGTCGGGCGACCCGTGGAACCATCCGCATTGCAGGAAGGCCAGGCATGAGAATCCTGTTCGACGCCTATCACTGGTTCGAAGGCCCGCCTGCCGGCATCACGATCATTCACGACCTGGTGGAGGCATGGGGCTCCGAGTTCCAGGACGACGAGTTGGTTATTGCGCTGGCGCGTGATCCGTCACCGGACGAGGTAGCCGAGTTGACCGCTGCAGGTCTGAGTTGGATCCGCACGCGACTGCCGACGCATCCTCTCAAGAACGGAGTCGAGCTCTCGTTCAGACGCGGTTTCGACTGTGTCGTGACCCAGAACTTCACCCCTCTGTTAGGTACGTCGGCCGTCTTCCTTCACGATGTTCTGTTCCAGTCCAATCCCGAATGGTTCTCGAGGCTCGAGCTGGCTTACCTGTCCATCTACCCCCGTAACGCACGCCTGGCGAACGTGCTGTTCACGTCATCGAGAACCGAAGCCGCCCGGATCGAGCACCATAACCCTGCGCTCAAAGGGGTCGTGCCCACCGGACTGGGTCTGTCGCAGGCGCTGGTGCGGGCAGACGTGTCGGCACCCGTCGATCTGAAGCTGCGGGAACAGGGCTTCCTGCTGTCCGTGGGCCGACTGAACGTGCGCAAGAACCTCGCGATGGCTCTTCGCAGCGCCCTCGCCGCGGGCATCGTGACCCCGGACTTCCCGTACGTCGTGGTCGGTGAGCGAAACGGAGCCGGTGACGTAGCCGACCCAGTCATATCCGCCGCTGTCTCGGACGGATCCATCGTCTACACAGGCTTCGTGGGCGAGTCGCAGTTGTCGTGGCTCTACACCAACACAGCTCTGTTCGTGTATCTCTCGCTCGGAGAGGGGTACGGTCTGCCACCCCTGGAAGCACTGCACTTCGGCGCACCTGTTCTTGTCAGCGACATTCCGGTTTTTCGTGAGGTGCTCGCGGGGCACGTCGACTACGCGGATCCGTCGGATCAAAGTGCCATCGGTGCCCGCATGCGACGCATACTCGACGAACCACGACCCGACGTGGCTCCGCACTTCGAGCCCAACAGTTGGGCCTCCGTCGTCACCACAATGCGGACCGCTGTCCAGACAACGAGGAGAAAATCCATGCTGCACAGCGTCATCGACAGGATCTACTGGCGTCTGCGACAACGTCACTTACCCGAAGACCTTGCAGCCGGAACGTTGCTCGGCTTCGTCTGGAGCCGAATGGTCCAGGCAGCCCGCGGGCAGGTATTCGGCATGCCCTACCTGAAAGGGCCCGCCGTGCACTTTCGAGGCCGCGGGGTTCGGGTGAAGAACGCGGCCAAACTTCAGGTGGGCAGCGGTGTCGTCTTCGGAGACGGCGTCTCCATCGACGCGCACTCCGCACACGGCATCATCTTCGGCGACTCTGTCACCGTCGGTCGGGGGTCGTCCATCAACGGGTCGGGAGTCATCTCGGAACCCGGTGTGGGAGTGAGCATCGGAAAGGGCACCGCGGTAGGGATGTACAACGTCATCTGGGGTCAAGGCGGGGTGACGATCGGCGAGAACGTGTTGATAGGGCCGCACGTCTCCATTTTCAGCGAGGATCATGGATCGGCGGATACGACCGTCGCGATGAACAGGCAGGGCTACCTGCGAGCCCCTACCGTGATCGGTGCGGACACCTGGCTCGGGGCGGGTTGCGTCGTGACGCGCGGAGTGACGATAGGTGAGGGCGCCATCATCGGCGCCGGCTCGGTGGTGACCAAGGACGTCGGGGCATACGAGATACACGGGGGTGTTCCCGCCAAGTTCATCAAGAGCAGGAAACCCGGATGACACAGCCTGACGTGTCGGCGGTGATCGTCACCTACAACAGCGCCCACGTCATCGAGGCGTGTCTCGGTGCACTCGTGGTCGACAGTGGCACAGCGATCGACAGTGACACAGCGATCGAGATCGAGGTGATCGTCTACGACAACGCGTCGAGCGACGAGACCGTAGATGTTGTGTTGGAACGCTTTCCGACGGTCCACGTCATCCGAGGCGCAGAGAACCTGGGGTTCGCCAAGGCGGTCAACAGGGCGGCGTCAGTAGCCTGTGGTCACAACATCATGCTCCTCAACCCTGACGCGGTGATCGACTCCGTGTCTGTAGGGGTACTCCGAGACGCCGTACCGAGCACCCGCGGCGGGGTGGTGGCGCCGATGATCGAGCATTCCTCCGGACTCGTCAGGGTGGTGTCCGCCGGAAGGATGCCTACGTCGTGGCGGATGTTCACCCATTACTTCGGTCTGTCGAGGCTTGCCGAGGGGCGTGAATGGCTGGAAGGACACTACTGTCTACCGTCCGAAGATCTCGAATCATCACCCTTCGAGGCTGATTGGGTGACTGGTGCCTGCTTGATGGTCGACGCAGAAACATGGCGTCGGATGGACGGCCTCTGCGAGAGATGGTTCATGTACGCCGAGGACATCGAGTTCTGTTGGCGTGTAGGCAAGGCCGGAGGTAAAGTTCTGGTCCAACCTGCCGCGACCGCACAACATCTCGTGGGTAGCAGCAACAGTGAACAAGCGGCACACACCAACTCGGCCTGGGTGATCAACCTCTACGATTTCTATGCAGCTGACCTTGCACGCAATCGAGCTCAGCGGTTGTGGTGGGGCGTCGTCGTGTCCAGTGGGCTGAGCCTGCGTGCCTGTGTCTTCCTGATCCAATCGATAGTGGATCGACGGAATGCCCCGACACACAGAGTGTCTGCAGGCCGATTTCTCGAGCACTCTCGCGCGATAGCTGGGCGAACACTAAGTTACGTCAACACAGCAGCGTGAATCATTCCTGCGAGCCGGCCATTCCGTTGGACTCGAGGTGAGAACGAAGAGCGTCGTCATAATCGCGGCACACACGGTCCCAGGTGTACAAGTCTTTCGCGCGCTGCACGGCGCTGTCGCTCAGTGATTGCTGCAGGTCCACGTCGCTGATCATCCTGTCGATGCCGTCGGCGATACTTCTACCGTCCGGCCGGACGAACAGTGCGGTCTCACCGAGGACCTCGCGGTTGTACACAGTGTCGCGAGCGACGATCGGTGCGCCGCACGCCATCGCCTGTACCAGAGCAGGATTGGTTCCACCTACGCTGTGGCCGTGAAAGTAGGCACCCGCGTTCTCCCACAGCGAGAACAGCTTGGCGTCGTCGCTGAGGTGACCGTACCAGCGCACGTTTCGATTCCGCTCGACAATGTTCGCAACGCGTCGTTCGATCTCACCGCCATACCCGGATGATCCGACTATCACGACATCCCAACGGGATCCGATGAGTTCGACCGCCTCCAGGAACTGGCCGATGCTGTTCTCCGGTACCAACCGCGCAACCATGAGCACGTACTTCCGCTTCGGCAAATCGTCGGGTGGATCTTCCCCGCTGCGGGGATCGCCACCGTAAGGAATGAACACCCCCTCGCGACCGGACAGCTCCTGCCAGCGAACACCCAACTCGCGCGAGTCGTAGATCAAGGTCGTTGCGAACTTGGCGGTGAGTCGACCCCCGACGAAGAAGATTGCCTTGGCCAGGCGGCCCCACTTCTCCCTCTCCCACTCCACGCCGTCGACGTTGACCAAGGTAGGAATTCCTCTGAATCTCAGCAACGGTAACCAGAACCCATTCGCTACGTTCATCACCAAGGTGACATCCGGCTTCGTGGCCGCGGAATGAAGCACCGATGTGAAACCGTAGGTCAGCGTGCTCGCTGATTTGCTGTCGACCCCTGGCGTGACCACCGAGCGCACCCGGGGATCGTTGTGAGCCGGGTTGCAGTCGAGTGACCTTTCGCGTCCGTAGACAACGACATCCCATCCATGTTCAACGAGATAAGGCGCAAGATGGCGAACGAGTGTCTCGAATCCACCGTAGAAGCTCGGATAACCGCGGGTACCGATAATCGCTACCGTCGGACTCAAAGGTGCCCCCACTCTTCGAATGAGCCTTGGTTGATAACGGACAGACCTGGCCCGGCGGGCTTGTACGGCCGATGCTACGCAACAGCGATTGGATTTGCTGGACGTAAGCTACGAATCCTCCCGCAGGTTATGGCTTTTCGGATGTAGTACGGGGTTCATGGGGGGCAATGTCCGAATAAACAGGGAGGCTGCCGTATTCGACCGAATGCTTTGTACCGCGTGACCGTATCCCGTACTTCATGCGTAGGCGAGGATGTGGCACGCGCCGGACGCGAAGAATGCTTGGTTCTTACGTGCCCACGACAAGTACTGGTCTCTACGCTCCGCCAGGGTTCTCCGGTGCATACCCTCTGCCGTCAACGCGCGATCCATTGTCGCTGTCTTTTTACCGTCCCCCGCCGACGCTGGGGTGCTGGCCGGTGATGGACTTGGGAGTCAAGCGCTTCTGATCGGAGCCGTCGGGCTTCATCGAGGCCAGCTCGGAGCCGGTCGACAGGCTGACGTCGGTGACGAGTTCGCCGGACGGCGTTGTGGCCCTTGTGTAGAAGATGCGAGAGCCGTCCGGGCTGAACTCCGGATGGACTGCGTACGTTGTGGTGAGCTGAGTGATCTCGCCACCACCCACGGGCATGGAATAGAGCTCCGATCCGTTGTTACCGCCGCGGTTGCTGGCGAAGACCACCGTGGATCCGTCGGGTGACACGACGGGGTCCGCATTCCAGAACTGGTCTCGTAGAACCACCTTCGATTCCCCTCCTGCGGTGGGCACTTCAAGGATGTAGCCGGCAACATCGAAGAGAAGGCGGGAACCGTCGGGGGAGAACGACGACCCGAACAGCGCCTCCTCGTCGGACACCACCCGCAAGTCGGTGCCGTCGGCGTTCATCACGCTGATGTTCTCGCCGCTCGTGAACGCGATTAACGACCCGTCGGGAGAAAACTCGGGCTGGCCCCCGCCTTCACGCAACGTGCGAACCTCACCCGACGCGAGGTCGCGGGCCACGAGCCCCCCTCGGACGCTGTATACCACTTGTCTGCCGTCGGGCGACACCACCGCGTCGTCGGTGTAGTTCCCGTCGGACATGTCGTCGGCGACCGTCGGAGTGACCTGTCGCAGACCAGTCCCGTCGGCATTGATCACGAAGACCTGGCCAGCGCCGTCGTCGAAGGAGACGACCACGGGCGCCGGCGGGGCCGGCGGATCCGCCGAGCACCCGACGAGCAACACTAACGCAGCGACAAGGACCGCAGTCGATCTTCCGAGCCGCATCGGGTCATCCTTGCAGACATCCCCGTCGTGGGCCCGAGAATCAGGTTCCGTCTGCCTGAGACCTGCTGGCGGTAACGGCGCTGTGATACCCGGATCGGATGTGGGCGCGCATGATCGATTCGACCCATTCGGGGTCGCGGGCCTCGATGGCGTCGACGATTTCGAGGTGATGAAGGGCGCTGCGCATCAACTGAGGCCCGCTGTAGCTGCGGAACGTTCGAGACGCCACCACCGGCTTCAGCATGCTGGACGTCATCTCCGCGATTCGAGGATTGGGGCACCGTTCCAGGATCGCCGAGTGAAAAGCGTTGTTCAGAACCGCGATCGCGGCGAAGTTCGATTCGCCCACCACCTCGGAATACATGTCGTCGGCCAAGGTGCGGAGTTGTGCCACGTCGTCGTCGCTCATGTTCTCCGAGGCCAGGCGCGCCGCGTGCGGTTCCATCATCGATCGTGCGGAATACATCATCTCGACGGAATCCTGCGAGTATTCGACGACGCGGGCGCCCTTGTTCAGTTCGATGGTGATGACGCCGCTGCTTGCAAGCGCCTTCAATGCCTCCCGCACCGGGGTGCGACTCACGCCGAAGCGTTCGGCCAGTTCGATCTCTCTGAGCTTCTCGCCGGGCTGATACTGCCCGCTGATGATGAGGTCGAAGATGGCCTTGCTGAGTTCGGACAATGGCGTGGCTCCTTGCGCGTCAGTCCAACCATTGTGTACGAGCCACGTCGTCCCGTGTACCACCACGGGACAGAAACGAGTACGAATCGGTTCCGGTGACCTTCTCCGAGTACCGGACCACGTCGAGATAACGGTCCAAGTCGATGCCGGTGGCGACGCCCATGCTGTTCAGCAGGTTCAGCACATCCTCCATGGGTGCGTTCCCCAGGACGGATTTGTCACCCGGGAACCACATGTCTCCGCCGAGACCTCCGAAAGACGCCTCCAGCCAGTCGGCGCCCGCGGCCAGCGCTGCAAGGGCGTTGATCGGACCGAACCCGTTGCGGTTGTGCAGATGCACACCGACCGGGATGTCCGGTGCCAGCGACTTGGCGAGGGCGATACCGTTCTCGAACTCCGACGGGATCTCCATTCCACTGGTGCCGGCGAGATACAGCGAGTCGACGCCGGCGTCGATCACCCGTCGCAGAGCGCCTTTCAGTTCGTTGTTCGGGATCGGTCCCCGGCAGGTAGCGAAGAACGCCGTAGCCACGGCAGCGGAGACTTTCTTGCCCGACGCATGCGCGTGGTCGACCACCTCGGCCAGCGCCGCCAGCAACTGGTCGGGAGTTGCGTTCTGGTTGCGTCGAGCTGTCTCCGGATCGACCGGGACGACCATGACGATCTCGTCGATCTTCGTCTCGAGTGCGCGCAGCGCACCCTTGAAATTGGGCACCAGCGCCTTGTAGGTGACGCCGGGAGTCCTCGGCGCGTCGGCGATCACCCGCTCTGCATCGGCGAACTGGGGGAGCACGCGCGGGTGAGCGAAAGAGGTGATCTCCAGGGTCGTGAAGCCCGACGCCAACAACCCGTTCAGGATCTCCAGTTTGGCGTCCGTGTCTAGGACGTTCTCGACGGCTTGGAGGCCGTCCCGTAGGCCGACGTCCACAACCGTTGCACTGCTGGGTAAGTCGCGGCCGATCATCACACGGTGCCCTGACCCGCGAAGTGCGCGACCTCGTCCTCGGTGTACCCGCCCAGGCGGTGCAGAACCTCGGTGGTGTGCTCGCCCAAACTCGGACCTGGCCAACGCACGCTGCCATCGGTGCGGCTGAAACGGGGGAAGGTGTTCTGCATCGGAACCGAGCCCAGCACCGGGTGCTCGGTCTCGATGATGCTGCGGCGAGCGATGAACTGCTCGTCTTCGAGCATGTCCGACGGCCGATAGATCTTGCCGGACGGGACAGCATGCTCGTGCAGAAGCTTCTCCAGCTCGGCGGCGTCGAGACCGGCAGTGAACTCGGCGACGAGGCCGTCCAGCTGTTGCTGCCGCTCACCGCGCGCAGTGTGAGTGGCGAAGCGCTCGTCCACGGCCAGCTCCGGCTGGCCCATGGCCTCGGCGAGTCGAGCGAAGACGGTGTCCTGGTTGGCGGCAATCAGAATCCACGCACCTTCCTTGGTCGGGTACACGTTGCTCGGCGCCACGTTCGGCAGGATCGCGCCGCTTCGTTCGCGCTGGTAGTTGGCGATAACCCACTCGGGAACAAGGGATTCCATCACGCCGAGCACGGCTTCGTAGATCGCGGAGTCCACCACCTGGCCACGGCCGCTGCGGGTGCGCTCGAACACCGCTCCCAGAGTCCCGATGGCCGCGAACAAAGCAGCAAGCGTGTCGCCTATCGAAATGCCCACGCGCGACGGAGGAGTGGACGGATCGCCGACGACGTACCGGAGCCCACCCATGGCCTCACCGATCGCTCCGTACCCGGCCCGTGACGAATACGGGCCTGTCTGACCGAAACCCGACACCCGCGTCAGAATCACGCTCGGGTTGAGCTCGGACAACTGTTCGTACCCCAGTCCCCAGCGTTCCAGCGTGCCCGGCCGGAAATTCTCGACGACGATATCGGCATTCCGGATGAGGCGCTTCGCGATCGATTGTCCCTCCGTGGTGCGCAAGTTGACGGTGACCGACTGCTTGTTGCGACCGACGACGGACCACCACATGGACTCGCCCTTGGGGAGCGTGCGTCCCCACGCGCGCATCGGATCACCGCTTCCTGGTTGTTCCAACTTGACGACCTCGGCACCGAGGTCGCCGAGTATCTGGCCGCAGAACGGGCCGGCGATGAGCTGGCCCATCTCTATCACTCGCAGCCCGGCCAAGGGGCCGGCCGAACCGTCGGATCGGGGCTGTTCCGTCATGAGCGCTGTCCGTTCTGTGAGCGAGTATGTATGCATTCAGTGGTTCAAGAGGTGTCTGCAGGCTACATAAGCACAGAAATGTATACAAACGCTTGACTTTGGTGATGCAAGACACATAGCGTGCCGAAGTGATCGAGGCTCGCTCGCGGGCCGTCGATCGCCGCACGGTTCGGACACGAGAAGGGCACCCGCTCAATGGAATCAATGTCGCTGGTCCACATCGCCATCAGCGTTGTCGGAGTGGTTGCCATCATCGTGGCCTTCAAGATCGAGCCGGTGATCGCGCTGGTCCTGGGCGGCGGATATCTGGGAATCGCGACCGGGCAGGGATTCGCCGGTACGACGACCGAGATGGTCGAGGGCTTCGGCTCGGTGATGACCGAGATCGGGCTGTTCATCGCGTTCGGCGTACTGCTGGGAGCGCTGGTGGAAGCACTCGGCGTTCCTCAACGGGTGGCCGAGGGGATGCTGCGAATCTTCGGGCGACGAGGGTTGCCCTACGCACATGGACTCTCGCTCGGAGTTGTTCTCGCATCGGTGTTCGCCGACGTGCTCATCGTCCTGTCCGGCCCGCTCACCCGACACGCCTCGAGCAAGCTGGGGAAGAACGGGCACGGTCTGCTCTCGGGCGTCGCGATCACCGGCATCACAGCCGGCCTCGTCTTCGTCGTGCCGGGCACCGCACTGATGGCGGTGGTCGGCATCCTGGGCATCCCGATCGGAACCGCCCTTCTCTACGCGCTACCCCTCGGAATCGTGGCCATCGTCGTGACCGTTGCCGTGTACTCGACCCTCATCCGTATCGGACTGTGGGACGAAGCGCGTGACGAATCGGAGAGCCTGGGTGAGGCGGTTGCAGTCGGGGCCGAGAACAATTCGGCCACCGCTGAATCCGACTCCTCCGAAGGTGGCTCAACTCGAGGGAAGCGCACCGGGACGGTGACAGCGACACGGCCGAAGGACTCGGTGCCTCCGCTGTTGCTCCTTGCCAGCCCGCTGATCGTCGCCGTCGGCCTGATGCTCACCGGTGCGTTCCTGGCGGTGTTCGGAGTGGAGGGCCCGGTGACGGACGCGCTCGGCAACGTCAGCTTCGCACTGTTCGTCGGGGTCTGCCTCGCGTATGTCCTGGCGCGTCGCTACCTCGGAGTCGAGAAAGTATCGGCCGCAGTCGGCAGCGGAATGCGTACCAGCGGCTCGATCCTCATTCTCACCGGCGTGGGCGGAGGATTCGCTGCCCTCGTCAACGGTTCCGGTGTGGGTGACCAACTGACGAACATGTTCGGAGCGAGCGGCGGCGCACCCATCCTGGTTGCCTGGATCATCGCGGCCATCCTGCACGCTGCCGTCGGATCCATCACCCTCGGCGCAATGACAGCAGTCGGCATTCTCGGACCCGTCGTCGCCGCAGCAAGCCCCAGCGGCGCAACGCTTCTCGCATTGGCCGCGCTCGCGGGCGCTCTCTTCGGAGGTCTACCGAACGCCAACGGATTCTGGTTGTTCAAGTCCGTCTACGGGTTGTCCGTCCGCGGAACCCTCAAGACCTACACCCTCGGCCCGTCGATCTGCTCCGTCGTCTCCTTGGTGCTCATCCTCATCGTGTCGACCGTGGTGTAGCACCCCAGACAGTCGTCCGCCAGAGTGCTTCGAGGATCACTGCGCGGCTCATCTTGCTCGTGCCGAGTTCTCGTTCACGGAAGGTGATGGGCACCTCGGTGATACCCAGACCCGCCCGATGCACGATCAACGCCATCTCCACCTGGAAGCTGTATCCCTTCGACGTCACCGAATCCAAGTCCATCGACGTCAGGGCGTCAGCGGTGAAGACCCGGTAACCCGCGGTCGCGTCGCGAACTCTCAGAGGCGTCAGTAGACGGACATAGCTGTTCCCGGCCCGCGAGAGGACCTTCCGGGTCCACGGCCAGCCCTCGGTACGCCCGCCGGCGACGTACCGAGAGCCGATGACCAGGCCGACGCCCGCGTCGGCCGATGCCTGGATCATCGCCGGCAGATGCTCGGGAGCATGGCTACCGTCGGCGTCCATCTCCACCAGACGAGTGAACCCCCGTTCGAGTCCGATGCGGAACGCATCGAGATACGCCGTCGCGAGGCCCGATTTCGCGGGCCTGTGCAGCACCGAGATGCGCGGGTGTTCCGCGGCCAACGCGTCGGCGATATCTCCGGTTCCGTCCGGGCTCGAATCGTCGATCACCAGAATCGATGCACCGGGCACCGCAGCGAGTGTGCGGTGGACCAGCGGCTCGATGTTGCTGGACTCGTTGTAGGTGGGCACGCACACGAGCACGCCGGCGAAGTCATGTGTCACCGCTCCAACACCTTCGGGGTCCAGACGAGGTAGTAGCCGGCGAACTCGTCGTAGCGGGTGAAGGGGACTCGATTGGACAGACGATACGGAGTCTCCGCCGTCGTGAGATATTCGTTGATCTGCTTGCCGTTCTCGGTGTTGAGGTTGAGGTAGATCGTGCCGAAGTGGGACTGGTCGATCGCCTCGCGGTACGCCGGCATCCCGGTCTTGTTGCCGTAACCGAGCGCAAAGGTGTCCGTCCACAGAATCGGCTCCACCTCACCGCGCAGGGCGTAACGCTGAGCCGAAGGTTCCTCGCCCAGAATCGCTTTCCCTGGAGACGCAGCGATCTCGACGCGAAGTGCCGCGACCATGGCGGTGTCGTCGACCCATGTCGTCAAGAACTGCTGAGACTGAGTGAACCCGAGTACCGACTGCATCACCAGAACCGCACCGGCCACCGGTATCCCGACCCACTTGGCTCGAATGATCAACCACGCCAACAGAGCACCCGCCAGTGGCGCGGCGAAGACCAGACCGAAGGCGACGTGCTTGGAGAGCGACGTCTCCTCGCCGATCCGAATCTGCTGGGCCGGTCCGATGACCGAGAAAGCCAACATGACGAGCCCGATCGGCCACCGTCGGTACTGCGTCGCCGCGCCCACCAGCGCCAGGAGAAGGATCGCGCCGACCCACGTCGCGACGTTCGTCGACAGCAGTGATGCCGACGCGGGGGAAATGGGCGTCCGGTTGGTTGTCGTCGACATGATTCCCGGAATGAGATCCTGAGCCCAGAAGATCAGGATGAAAAAGGCCGTCGCCGTGCCCGACGCGAGCATGAGCAGAGCCTGGCGCGCCGCACCCCAGCGGATGCTCGGCCACGCCAGGATCATGCCGATCACCGCGACGCCGGGCGCATAGACCGCCGTCGCATACTTCGTCAGGAACGCAAGAGCGAGGATCGCGCCGATGACCGGAGCCCACAACAGCGAATTCTGTTGAGCACTGCGCACAGTGAGCCAGAGCGCGACGGCGACGAGGCTCATGGCCATCGCGTCGAACGTCGCCATGTGGGACACGAAGATCACCGATCCCGACAACGTGAACGCGGCAGCCCCCAACAGTCCTGCCAGCGTGCCGAACAAGCGGTTACCTATTCCGTAGACGGCGACGATGGCAACCCAGGTGAAGAACAAGCTGACCAGCCGGGCCGCTTCCAGACCGCCGACCGTATCGGCGAGCGCACCCAACACCGGGAACAACCCCGGCGCGCCCGACAGATAGCCGCCCGGGTACTCGGTCACGGTGGCACCGTCGGCGACGTGCTCGAGCATGCGATGACCGATGAACAGGTACAGACCCTCGTCCTGGAACGCGGTGCTGTTGGAACCCGGCCGCAGCGAAAGAACCGCCGAGACAACGGCCATGACGAGCAGCCACGGCCATGCCGCGGACGCCGACCACTCGATGCGGATCCTGCGTCGACGCTCCGGCACTCTCTCGGACGACGGTGGCTGGGTGAAGGTCATGACCTCCGACCGAAACAGTCTGCGGCGGAGCGTCATCGGATCCAGCAACGACGGGAACTCCGTGCGCCAGAACATCAACGGATAGACGACGATCAGGTTGAAGACAGCGAAACCGATCATCGGAGCGTAGTTGGACCACCCGTACTGCGGTGCCCGCCAGAAGATGCCCACCCACATCAGCACCTGCACCAGGACCAACCAGGACGTCATGACGCGTTTGACGCGCCTCGCGGTGGTCGAGCGCGTCTTGATTCCGGTGGCCTGCCAGGCATCGGTACGTCCGCGCATGACGTCGACGACCGCGAGGGAGTGGATGTAGGAGTAGAAGGCCTGAACGCGATCGAGTCCGAGGGTGCTCTCGCGGCCCATGGTGATGACCGGTACCAGCGCGAAGCGCACCACCATGGCCAGGAACACGAACAGGTAGTTGTTGATCGACACATCGTCGGGCGCGAGGAACGCCATCAGAATCGGCGGCAGCGCAATGACATACACGTTCACCGCAGTGTCGATGTAATACAGGAACCCGGACCAGAAGCACAGACGCTGACGAAGCGTGAACGGCATCTTGTGGAAATCGCGTGACTTCAGCAAGCTCATGGATCCGTTGGCCCAGCGGTACTGCTGGTTGGCGAACTGGTCCAGAGTCTCCGGGCACAAACCCTTGGACACCACGACGGGGACGTACCGCGTCCGGAACCCGACGCGCATGAGGTCGACGCCCGTGTAGACGTCCTCGCTGTGCTCGATCGCCGAAAATCCGCCGCCGAGTTCCAACGCGCTCCGACGGTAGATGGCGCAGGTGCCGACGCAGATGGACGCGTCGCTCCTGTCCCGCGCGGCCTGGATCCAGCGGTAGAACAGTACCTGTGTGGCGCCCGCGGCGTACTCCATCCAGTTCATTCGGTGCGCGGTGTCGAAGAACTGCGGACTCTGCACGATCGCCACGTCGTCCTCGGTGGTGTACGGCATGAGCTCGTGCAGATAGTCCGGCCGGGGCACGAAATCCGCGTCGAAGATGGTGATGAACTCTCCGTGGGACTCGTCGAAACCGAACCGCAGATTGCCTGCCTTCTTGAGGAATCCACGGTTGGGGCGCACTCGGTACTCGTAGCCGAAGGTCTCCGCCAGCTCGCGGACACTGCCCCGGTCCGAGTCGTCCAGCACGTACACGGTGATCTCGCCGGACCAATCCAACCGGCTGACATGCCAGAACGTGTTGTGCAGCACAGCAATGTCTTCCCCGGCGCTGGGAAGGAACACATCGACACTCGGATAGTGAACCGGCGCGTAGGAACGCACGCGTGCGATGTGTCCGGCCAAGGTGTCTCGACGCGGTTGCACGGACGTGAGCAGGGAGACGACCATCGCCGTCGTCGTGATGGCAAGGGGAATCAGCAGGGGTATGGCCCACATCTGGCCCTGGACGAGATACAGCAAGCTGACCGTCGTGAGAAAACCGCCGAACGTGGAAGCCAAAGGAATCCAACGATTCTCACTCTGCAGATAGGAATCACGTTCGACGTCCGTCGGCGGCGACGGTAAACCTGGATCGGTAGGAGGGGACACGAGCGCTGGATCGACGGACCGGGATGCAATCGCAATCCGGTCCTCGTATGTAGATGTCATGGAGGCCAATCGACTGTTGTAGTTTCGATCGCAGAGGAAGAAAGATGGTCGACGCTGACCTGAGTGACACCCGACTTCCTGAAACCTACCTCGAGTTTGGTTTGACCGCTTTTCGAAACCTGTCCGCTGTTCGACCGACACATTGGATCCTCATGACCCGCTTCACGCTCGCGTCCCTGGCTGTGGTCACGACGGCAGTGCTCGCAGCGGCAAGTTGTGCGGCCACCGCGGACACGCCACCGCGAACGTTCGGCCTGTCCTCGCAAGGCGAGAACTCGGGCGTCGCGACGGCGTTCACGACCGGGGATGCGCTCGACCGGTCCCCGGAAGTGATCAACTACTTCGAGGCGTGGGCCTGGGAGCGCCCACTCGCGCTCGACACCCTGTACGACATTCACGACCGAGGAGCCATCCCCGCCGTCACGTGGGAGCCGTGGCATCCCGACGAAGGTGAGTATCAGGAACGATTCCGACCCGCGCGGATCGCAGCGGGAGAGTTCGACGAATACATCACCGGATGGGCGAGAAGTGCCGCCGAGTTCGACCAGCCGATGCAGCTGAGGTTCGGACACGAAATGAACGGCAACTGGTACCCGTGGTCGGTGGACGGTTCACGCTCGACCGCCGAGGACTACGTCGCCGCCTACCGCCGGGTGCACGACATTTTTCTCCAAGCCGGAGCCAGCAAAGTGCAATGGGTGTGGTCCTACGACGCCAGCAGCGACCGCCCAGGAGGGCTGGACATCGCTGCGCAGACCTACCCCGGCGACCTCTACGTCGACCTCGTGGGAATCGACGGATACAACGGCGGGGGTGAAGGGACGTACTGGCAGACCCCGGACAACCTCTTCGCCGACGCCATCGCGACCGCGAACTCGGTGGCACCCTCCAAGCCTGTGTGGATCTACGAAACCGGCAGCGGAGATGCCCTGGGAGACAAAGCGCAATGGATCACCGACCTCTTCGCCTACCTCGGCACCACCCGCGTCTCGGGGCTGCTCTGGTTCGACTTCGACAAACCAGGCGAAGCCAACTGGTTGCTCGAAAGTCCGCAATCGGCACTGGATTCCGCCCGAGCAGCGCTGAGGGAATGGTGATGCGGGTCAGTCGCAGCAGTTGCAGTGATCGGCTCCGGCCGAGGCTTGCGCGGATACCGGCGTCGCGCAGCAGGTGTCGCCCTTCCACGCGTTCAGCCCTTCCTTGACGGCCAGGCCGGCGATCACCAGTGCCGCGATCGGATCGGCCCAGGCCCACCCGAAGAGGCTGTTGAGCAGGAGCCCGACCAGCAGGACGGCCGACAGGTACGTGCACAACAGTGTTTGTTTGGAGTCCGCTACCGCGCTCGCCGACCCGAGCTCTCGGCCTGCACGTCGCTGAGCCCAGGACAGTGCAGGCATGATGGCCAAACTCACTGCCGCGAGCGCAATTCCGATGGTCGAGTGTTCGGCATCGGCGGCTCCGAAGAGTGTCCGGACGGCATCCACCGTGACGTAGAGCGCGAGCCCGAAGAACGAGAACGCAATGATGCGGAGCGCGACCTTCTCCCTCGACTCCGGATCCGAGGCCGAGAACTGCCACGCAACCGCGGCCGCGGACGAGACCTCGATGATCGAGTCCAAACCGAACCCGATCAGTGCCGTCGAAGACACCCGGGCACCCTCGGAAATGGCGATGACCGCCTCGACGACGTTGTAGGCAATCGTCGCCGCCACGAACCACCGAATTCGCCTGGACAGCACTGCCCGTCGACGAGCGTTCGGAACCGGGAGTCCGATGTCGGTGGCCATCAGCAGCAGTCCTCGGTGGTCGACGCCGGGCAACACGTGGGATCCACGGCGAGAACGACCTGCAGCAGATCGTCCAGAGCCCGCCCGATGTTGGCGTCGGCCAGCTCGTAGCGTGTTCTCCGGCCATCCGGCACCGCGACGACCAAACCGCAGCCACGCAAGCACGCGAGGTGATTCGACATCTTCTGACGTGTCACGCCCAGGTCTGCCGCAAGCTCGGCGGGGTAGGCCGGCGCTTCCTTCAGCGCCAGCAGTACCCGCGTACGGGTCTCATCCGACAGGGCATGGCCGAAGCGCGACAGCACCGATACACGGGTCAGGACGTCCATACCGGTGACTGTACATCGAAATCTGTATTCAGGAAATACTGAACTATCGGCGGGCGTCCACCAGGTCCGCTGCCTCCTTCAGGCCGAGGCCAGGGTGACGTTCTCGCAGCAGCTTGACGGCCTTCACACGTGACGGAGCTTCGGAGATCGCGTCGGCCACGTCATCGACCGGGATGGTGGCCGGGTCGACCCGCTGAGTGCTGGGATGGTGGGTGCGTCGACGAATCAGCTCCGTCACCTGGACGACGACGAGCAGCGCCCACGCCAGGACGAGGAAGATCTGCCAGGGCGACCGCTCGTCGAGCGCGCTGTCGATCACGCCGGGACCGATCACGGCCAGCAGTGCCAACATCAGAACTGGGCCCCACGTGTCGGCGAATGTGTTGTCGAACCATCTTCGCGTTCCCATGGGACCCAGCTTCACACGAGTGGCGCCGTCGATGCACGCGCCGAACCGCTGATCAGGCGAAGGGGCAGTTCACGGTGTACTCCCAAATGGTGTCCGCAGGGCCCGTCACCTTCACCAGAACGGACGTGTCGCCACCGGGCGGAAGAGCGACGACGGCGGAACCGGTGCCCTCGTTGATGTTGTCACCCACGGGGCCGATGCTCTGAACCAGGCCGCCCTGATAGAACACCTCGATGACGTCGGGAACGCTCTCGGTCTCGTAGTTGATGACGAACGACGCAGGCCCGGGCCGTCCCAAATCGTGATTGGTCTGGGTCACGCCAGGACCACCGGAGACCGTGCCCTGGTTGCACGGCTGGCGCGGAGCGAACGACCCGGTCCCCGGAAGGCTGTTGAGGATCGAGCTGCCGCCGTTGACGATGCCGGTGACACCGTCGACGATGTTGCCGTTCAGAACGCTGCTACCACTGTCCAGAATTGCGCTGCCGCCGCTGATGGCTCCGTCGGCGCTCCCGACCGATGGCTGCGCGGACACAACGCCAGGCGCGAGGAGAAGAGCGGCGCCGAGTGTTGCAGACACAGCGATGGAACGTCGGATCAGTCTATTGCTCAACATGTTTGCTCCGCACACGTAGTTTCGAACGACAATGAGTGTCATCGGTCGAAGCAATGCTTGCAGGGGGCGGGCAGAACGGGTATCCGGCAATCGGATTACATACGAACGAACGACACGGAAACCATGGGGCATTCCGGGGTCAGCAGGTGGGGACGTCGACGGTGATGGTGGGGTCGTCGACGAGAGGCTGCGTGGGAACCAACGCTTCGCCCGGAACGGTGGGCTCCTCGACTTCCCATGTCACTGTCGAGGATTCACCCGGCGGGATGGTGACGTAGGCAGCTTGTACGGGGTGCCCGAGTTCGACGCCGCCCTGAACGGCGAAGGCACTGAGCCCGTCGACCTTCGTGGAGAGGATCTTGGCGCCCTGGGTTGCGTACAGGTAGACGATGGACTCGTTGGTGCCGTACGGAACGCCCGGCTGGAAGGTGCTGGCGACGTACTGCGTCAGACCGTTCGGATCGACGGTGTTGGTCAATGTGGCTGTGACAGTCGACTTCCGGGTAGGACCGTTGCAGCTTTCCGCGGTGTAGGTGATGTCGCGGGCCAGGTAGTAATCCAGCTTGTTGCCGCCGGCGTTGTTGACGATCACATTGGCGTAGGGGACAGGCTCGGTCGGCAGTGCATGGCCGATCTTGGTCGCAGCCAGAATTTCCTGCTCCGCCGGGTCCGCGCTCCACACCGAGATGCGGCCTTCGCTTCCGGCGCGGCCGACGGCGTCGAGCAGCTGTCGTGTCGGCGCCACGCCCGTCGTCATCTTGGCCACGACGGCCGCTGCGATCTCCTGCAGGTACGCCTTGCGTGCGATCTGATCGTCCCCGAAGCGCGCGTACGCGGTGGACAGTGTCACCTCGACGACGTTGTCTCCGGAAATCACCTCGCCGTCGGCCAGAGTGATGGGTCCGGTGGCGTCGAGGATGTAACTCAGAGCAATCGGATCGGTCGCGATGGCACCGTTCAACTGCTCACCGGTCTGCTCCGTCCACATCGACGACCAGATCTGTCCCGCGTACGGGAAGTTCGGGCTCGCATTGGAATTGCGGAAGTCGACGGTGGTGTTGCGCGGCGCCCAGAGCGCGTTGTACTCCGGCCCGAGATCGATCGGCTGCTCGGCGAACTCCAACTCGTTGTTGGCGCCCAGGGTATCCACGCGAGCGGTGCCGTTGTCTGCCCTGATGATGCCGAAACCGCCGAGGAGACCGCCGGTTCCGCGTGCCTCGGCGTTGGTCTGGAACGCCATGAAGTACGAGCGCGGTCCGTCAGCACCCATCATCGACGGAACCAAGCGGCTCGCGGTGTAGGTGTTGGTGAGCAGCCCGGCAAGATCGTGCGTCTGGTTCTCGAGCTGGACCCTGGCGTCCTGCACCACTCCGAGAAACGCCGGATCCTCGATCGCCTGAGCCTGGGCGTACAGATCCTCCGCAGCGGCGGACGTCTCGGCCAGGATCGGCTCGGCATCCGTCAACGCCTGCAGGTTCACTCGCCCGCCGCCCTCGATGACGCTGTTGGGTGAAATACTCGCGCTCGCAGCGGACGCCGGTTCCAGCACGTCCACGGCGAGACCGTGCACGACGTCGGCGATATCGGACACCGTCGCGAGCGGGCTGCCCAGGAAGGGGATTGCTCCCGCGACGGAGAACGGAATCGACGACGCGGCGTCCTGTGCCTTCTTCGCCGAGTCCGACGCCTCCGCCGCTGCGGCCTGCGCACCGGCGACATCACCGTCGAGCAGAGAATCCTTGGCTTTGTTGGCGGCGTCGCGCGTCGTCTCGAGGTTGGACTTCGCTGTCACGGCCTCGTACGCCAGCCATGCCGCGAACGCGACGACGAGCACGAGGACGATCACGACGGCCCACAGAATCGGGCGCTTCTTGCGTCCACGTGACGATGAGCGGGTCTCGGTACCGGTCGTCATGTCGCCAGAACTCCTGTGGGCTAGGTCGGTGAGCGTCACACCCTGAAAAATGTGACGATGCTCTGGAAGAGTAGCGATTAATTCACGTGAATGACATTTCAAGCAATCGAAACAATGCGCGAAACCGAGGAAAGGCCAACGCGTTAGCGTGATCGTAACGTGATGGTGCTTACATGCGACATTCGAGTCGAGTTTCGGCAGACGTACGAGTTGGGGTGAAAAATCGGTGCAGGGCGACCGACTGGGTCGAAGTGGCGGTGACCCGTCACATTCGAATGCGGGAGTTGTAGCGCTCGGTTCGTGGGATGCAACAACCAAGGAAGTGTTCGACAAGATCGTCGCCGCAGGCACTCTCGCGGTGCTCGCTCCGGTGTTCGTGTGCTGCTGGGTCTACGCCAAGGTCACCGGTCCCTCGAAGGCTTCGGTGACCACGCTGCCCCGGCTCGGTCTCGGCGGTGAGGCGTTCGACCTGCTCAACTTCTCTGCCCCGGCTGACCAGCGGAAGAACCGGCCGCTGGTCAAGTACGGTCTGATCCATCTGCCTGAGCTGCTCAACGTACTGCGCGGAGACATGAGCCTTGTCGGTCCACGGCCCCGGCCGGTGCGGACATCACAGTCGCAGCTGCCGATCGAGGTTCGGCTGCGCCCGGGCATGACCGGACTCTGGATGCTCACTCCCCGGACCGAACTGACACCGCAGGACATTCACTCGCTCGACAGGACGTATGTGGAGTCCTGGTCGCTTTTCCGTGATATCCGCATCTTGATCCTGACGGCCGGCGCGGTTCGTTACGGCTGGAAAACGACCTGACCTCGTGTGATTTCCCGTCGAAAAACAAGCAAGTCGACCTTTTTCGGGATCATTTCTGAGGGTTCGCCGAATCCCGAACATCGAAATGCCCCGACATTTCCCGGCAAGTAGAGCAATTGCCGCCCGTCCACTAGTTTGTAGAGGGGCCACGAGAGGTCGAGGTCGTTTTTGCGACCCTACAGAACGACCGTATGGGTAGCTGAGTTGTCTGCGAAGCCGTCCGCAGTGAGCCTGAGGAGGGGTAGCAGAAGTGTCGTCTGGAAGTGCGCCGCTGGAGGATGGCCTGTTTCCGCTTTCTGCTGCCCAGATGAACATCTACTTCGCGCAGAAGCTGGCACCGGACGTGCCGTTCACGATCGCCCAGTACGTCGAGATCCGCGGGCACATCGACCCTCCGACGCTCATCCGCGCCACCGATATCGCCTGTCGTGACCTGGAGTCGCCGGGCGTGAGGCTGACCGAGATCGACGGCCGTCCCTACCAATGGTTCGACACCAACGTGCCCTACGCGATGATCCACCGGGACTTCCGCGGCCAACTCGATCCCGTCGCCTACGCCCACGAATACATGAACGCGCAATACCGCGCACCCGTCGACCTGGTGCGGGATCAACTGATCGCGTCGGACATCATCCAGATCGGCGACGAGCACTACTACTGGTTCAGCCGCGCCCACCACATCGTCATGGACGGCCTCGGGGCCATCTCCGTGCAGGAACGCACCGCCGCCATCTACACCGCTCTGCTCACCGGCACCGATGCGCCGAAGACCCGAGCCGTCGGCGTCCGCGAGATCTACGACTACGAGGCCGCCTACCCCGCGTCGTCCCGCTACGAGACCGACCGTCAGTACTGGCTCGGCCGGCTCGACGGACACAGTGACGCCCCGCGGCTCGCGCGTTCGTCCTCGGTGCCGAGCGGCGTCTCGATCAGCGTCGGGGCCGAGCTCGAGCCCGAGATCGCCGACGCCATGGCCGAACTCGCGCGCCGCTACAACTCCTCCGACGTGCCCGTCGTACTCGCAGCGTTCTCGCTGTACCTCGCGCGGATGACCGACACCGAAGACGTCATGCTCAGCCTCCCCGTCTCCGGCCGCGCGACGACCAAGCTGCGTGACTCCTCCGGCATGATGTCCAACGTCGTACCCCTGCGCATCGGCGTCGAGCCCGGGGTCACCGTCGAAGAGCTTCTCCGACGCATTCAGGTCGAGCTCACCGGCGCACTCCGGCACCAGCGGTTCCGGGTGGAGGACATGCAGCGTGCCGCGGGCACCGACGTCGGCGCTGCCGCCGGTCGCGGCATCTTCGGTCCGTCGGTCAATATCATGATGTACAACAGCACAATTCGACTCGGCGATGTCGTCGGTGAGTATCGAGTGCTGTCGAGCGGTCCCATCGACGACATGATGGTCAACGTCTACCCGGGCGTCGCCGGGGCGACCACCCGCGTCGACTTCCTCGGCAACCCGGCCGTGTACACCGCCGACGAGCTCGGCTACCACCACGCACGGTTTCTCGACCTGCTGCGGGAACTCGTCGGCGCTCCCGACGGCTTGTCGGTCTCGGAGCTCACCGTCCCCGGCGCGGAGGACAGCGCAGCGTGGGGTACCACCGAGCCGCAGCTGTTGACCTCGTTGCTGCAGAAATCTGCAGTCGTTCGGTACGGCGGAATCGACCACATTGCTGCCGATTTCGCCCTGAGCGCGGCGGGAGTGGCCTCTGGGTTGCCGGCCGGGACCGAGACGCGAATTGCCGTGGCGATCGGACGGTCGCATCACTCGCTTCTGGCGGCGTGGGCGGTTTCGGTGGCCGGTGGGTCGTTCGTGCCCGTCGATCCGTTCGAGCCGGCCGATCGGCTGGCGCAGATCCTCACCGCCGCGTCCGTCGAGGTCGGCGTCACCACCCGCGAGCTCGCCGCGTCGCTACCCGGGTCGGTGCGATGGCTGGCCATCGAGGATCTGCTCGACGCGCAGTCGTTCGAGATAACTACTCCGACAACACGCGTCGACAACGAGGCCTACCTCGTACATACCTCGGGGAGTGCCGGGCGTCCCAAAGCCGTCAGCGTCACTCATCGCGGACTCGCGCAATTGGCAGCCGCTGTGGTGGAACGCTATTCGGTGACACCAAGATCTCGGGTGCTGCACCTGGCATCGCCGATCTTCGACGCGTCGATCCAGGAAATACTCTCCGCGTTCGCAGCCGGTGCCACGTTGGTGATCGCGCCCGCCGAGGTGTACGCGGGCAGGATGCTGGCCGATTTCATTGCCGCAGAACGCATCACCCATCTAGTGACCTCCCCGGCAGTCCTCGCGACACTCGAACCCGAGGACCTCGCGGGCATCGACGTGTTCGACGTCGGCGGTGAAGAATGCCCACCGCAACTGCGCGACCGGTTCGCGGCATCCTCCCACCACATGCCCGCCGGCGCGTTGTCCGATCGGCAGATGCTCAACGCCTACGGACCGACGGAAGCGACCGTCCTGGCCACGCTCTCCGAGCCCATGACGGTGGGCGAACGCGTCACGATCGGTACCGCCCTTCCCGGCGTCCGCGCCGTTGTTCTCGACGCCCACCTGCGTTTTGCACCGCGCGGCGGCGTCGGCGAGCTGTATCTCGGGGGCGACGGCATTGCCCGCGGATACGACGGCCAACCCGGTCTCACCGCCTCGCGTTTCGTCGCGGACGTCGGTGGCGCCCGGCTGTACCGAACCGGAGACGTCGTGCGGTGGGCTGTCGACGGCAGCGCGCTCGAGTATCTGGGCCGCAGCGATCGCCAGGTCCAACTGCAGGGGCGCCGCGTGGAACTCGGCGAGATCGAGTCGGTCGCCGCCCGATCGCCCGGCGTCACGGCGGCCGTCGCGGCCGTGCACGATCAACGAATCACGCTGTACGTCACTGGTTTAACCGACAATCTGGACTCGCATCTCTCCGCGCACCTGCCTCGGTGGATGGTGCCGGCCCACGTCACGGTTCTCGACGCTTTCCCGATGACCGCGAGCGGCAAGATCGACAGACGTGCTCTGCCGGCGCCGGTCGTGGGCGAGGACACCGCGTACGTGGCGCCGCGGACCGAGACCGAAACGCTGGTCGCGACCGTCTTCGCCGACGTCCTCGGCGCCGGCGGTCTGACAGGACGGGCTGTCGGGCGCGAACACTCGTTCTTCGACCTCGGCGGGGACTCCCTCAGCGCCACGCGCGTGCTGTCCAGGCTCGGCGGCACGGTGACTCTGCCGACGCTGTTCGATGTCCCCACCGTTGCCGGAGTCGCTGCCGCCCTCGACGCATCCGCCGACCAGGGTTCGTCGCTCGACTTGCTCGACACCCAGGCTCTGTTCGATATGCCGGTGCCGAAACGGATTCCACTGTCCTACTCGCAGCAGCGCATGTGGTTCCTCAACCAGTTCGACGCCAGCTCCCCGGCCTACAACATGCCGGTCGCGCTGCGGATCACCGATGCGACCGCGGGCGACGGATCGATCGTGGTGGCCGCACTGCGAGACGTGCTCGAACGGCACGAGTCGTTGCGCACATACTTTCCGGCGGACGAGGACGGCCCACGCCAGGTGGTGAAGCCCACCGGCCAGGTACTGGACCACATCCCCACGTACGCGGTGCACCCGGACGACCTGGGCGGGCGCATCGCCGCACTGGCGTCGGCCGGCTTCGACGTTGCCGACGACGTGCCGATCCGCGCCGCCGTTCTGCAGTCCGAGCAGGACGTGACCGTCGTGATCGTGCTGCACCACATCGCGATCGACGGATGGTCCATCGACCCGCTGGTCCGTGACTTCGCCGTCGCACACGCCGCTCGACTGGCCGGGCACGCACCCACGTGGTCGAGACTCCCCGCGCAGTACAGCCAGTACGCGGTCTGGAACCGAGCGGTCGTCGACGCCGTCGCGGAAAGCCAACTCGCCTACTGGACAACCGTGTTGGATACCGATCGTCCGCTGGCCGCGCTGCCCGCCGACCATCCACGCCCGCCGGTGCAGTCCTTGGTCACGGCCGACGTCCCGATCACCGTCGACGCGTCGGTGCACTCCGCGATTCGCGATCTCGCGAAGGCCTCCAACGCAACGACGTTCATGGTGGTGCACGCAGCACTCGCCACCACTCTCACCCGGTTCGGGGACGCCTCGCGCACCGTCGTCGGCACACCGTCGGCCGGCCGCGGCCACGAGGCACTGGACGACATGGTGGGAATGTTCGTCGGAACCGTGCCCCTGGCCGTCGACGTCGACCCCTCCTCGACCTTCACGGAACTGCTTGCTGCCGTGCGGCACAACGACCTGGACGCGTTCGCGCACACCGAACTGCCGTTCGAGCGCATCGTCGACGCCCTCGCGACGGACCGATCACTGGACCGGCACCCGATCTTCCAGGTCATGCTCGCGTTCGACAACGCGCAGCACCAGTCGGTCGACGACCTCCCGATCGCCGTCGTTCCGGTTCCGACGCACACCTCGGAGTTCGACCTCGGACTGGTACTCACCGAGACCGCCGACGGCATCACCGGCCAGATCGAGTACGCCGCCGACCTGTACGAGCACCGGACGGTCCAGCACTTCGCGGACACCCTGCTCACCGTGCTCAGCACCGTCGCCGACACACCCGATGCGGTGGTGGGCGACATCGAGCTGGGCGACATCGAACTGGGCGACATCGAGCTGGGGCAGCCGGAGCAGCCCGCCGTGGATGCACCCGTGGGCACTCTGTTGGACGTGTGGACCGACGGAAATATCGCTCTCGACGGAGCCGAGACGCTGACGTACGACGAGCTGGATCGTCGCTCCAACCGCATCGCGCGCCTGCTCATCGCCGAGGGAGTCGGGCCGGAATCACTCGTCGCACTGTCGCTGGAACGCTCGGCGGACTACGTGCTTGCCCTGTGGGCCGTGGCGAAGGCCGGGGCCGCGTTCGTCCCCGTCGACCCGACCTACCCCGCAGCCCGACGCACCGCAATCCTCGACGGCATCCGAATCGGATTCGGCGGCAACGAGACCGGAATCGACTGGGTCGACGAAGCCGCTGCCCTACTGCTGAGCGACGCACCCGTCACCGACGCCGAGCGCACCGCGACGCTGCGGCCGGCGCACCCCGCCTACGTCATCCACACCTCCGGATCCACGGGCACACCCAAACCGGTCGCCGTGACCCACGAAACTGTCCATGCCTTGGCGCAGCAGGTGATTCCGCGGTACCGCGTCGACGCAGAATCCCGCGTACTGCACGGTTATTCGGTCAACTTCGACGCTGCGATGTTGGAGTTGATTCTGGCGTTCGGTGCGGGCGCAACCCTCGTGATCGCCCCGACCGACCTGGTCGACGGTGACGCGATGGCCCAGTTCCTCACCGAACACGCCGTCACCCACTTCCTGTCCACACCCGCAGTCCTCGCCACGGTCCCGCCCGTGGACAGCGTGACGACGGTCGCCGTCGGCGGCGACGTCCTCGGAGCGGACGTCGTGACGCAGTGGAGCCCGAACCGGCTGATGCTCAACGCCTACGGCCCCTCCGAAGCCACCGTGGTGGCGACGCTGACCGATGGCCTGACGACCGACAGTCCCGTCACCATCGGGCGCCCCCTCGCGCACATCTCGGCGCACGTGCTGGACACACGGCTGCGGCCGGTGCCGCGCGGCGGCGTCGGCGAGCTGTATCTGGCGGGCGGACTGGCCCGGGGTTACGGCTCGCGGGCAGCGTTGACCGCCGAGCGCTTCGTCGCAGGTCCGGGCGGTACCCGTCTCTATCGCACCGGCGACCGGGTGCGCATCGGGGAGGGCGGCGAGCTCGATTTCCGCGGACGCATCGACACCCAGGTCCAGATTCGCGGAGTGCGAGTGGAACTGGGCGATATCGAGGCAGCACTGCGCACGCATCCCGACGTCACCGCGGCCGTCGCCGACGCACGGGACGGCCGAATCGTGGCCTGGGTCGTGGGAGTGGGCGAGCAGGACGCCAAGCTGTGGCTGCTGGACAGACTGCCGCTGGCGCTGATGCCCACGGCGATCGTGCCGATCGATCGACTACCGCTGACCGCCAACGGAAAGGTCGACACTCGTGCCCTGGTGTCGCCCGACGCACTCGCGGGTGACGCGGTAGCTCGCACCCTCGCCGAGGACGTGATCCTCGGGATCTTCGCCGACACCCTCGGCGGCGCTGCCGAGAACATGAGCGTCGACGCCAACTTCTTCGTACTCGGCGGCGACTCGCTCCGCGCCGCCCGAGCCGCGGCCCGCATCGGCGCAGCCCTGGGGACCCACGTGCCCGTGCGCACGATCTTCGAATCGCCGACGGCAAAGCTCCTCGGCGCATCGGTGCAGAAGCTGTCCACTGAATACGCGCCTCCGCCTGCGCTGACCCACCGTTCGGACGCGCGATCGTTCACGCAGCCGGCCCCGGCCGAGCGCCGGATCTGGCTGCAGAACAGGTACGCACCCGACTCCGCGGCCTACAACATCGCGTTCGAGCTCGCGTTACCCGACGACCTCGACGTCGAGGTCTTACGAGCTGCCATCACCGACGTCGTCGAGCGCCACCTGCCGCTGCGCACGGTGTACCCGTCGACGCCGGACGGCCCGACGACCACGCTGTTGGACGCGGTCACCGTCGTCTCCTCACTCGACGAACGCCACGCGGATGCGTCGACAGCACCCGTCGAGGGCTTCGATCTGACGATGGAACCACCGGTACGGCTCTCGCTGCAGGAGCGGAGCCTGCAGGAGCGACCCGACAGCACAGTCAAGGTTCTGACGGTGGTTGCGCATCATGTTGCTGTGGACGGGCTGTCTCTCGGTCCGCTGGCGCGGGATGTCGACACTGCACTGACGGCACGCGGTGCAGGTTCGGCACCCGAGTTCGAACCGCTTGCAGTCGATTACGCCGACTACCGGCTGTGGCAGCAGGACGTCCTCTCCAGTGTCGCCGCACCACAGCTCGACTACTGGCGCACTGCGCTGTCGGGGTTGCCGGGCTACCTCGATCTGCCGACCGGGGTCTTGGACGCCGACGCTGCGTACGTTCCCGGTGAATTCCGTATCGACGCAGACACTCTCGGTGACCTCCGCGGGTTGGCGCATCGCCTGGGCGCGACGGTGTTCGTCGTCGTTCACGCAGCCCTCGCAGCGGTGCTGGCCGAGGCCAGCGGCTCGTCGGACATCGCCATCGGTACACCGGTCTCCGGCAGGTCGCACCCTGCACTGGACGAGTTGGTGGGCATGTTCGTCGGCACCGTCGTACTGCGAACGGACGTGCAGCCGTCGACGACGTTCGAAGAATTCGTGATCGACGTGCGCAATGGCGACCTCGACGCCTTCGCCAACTCCGACGTTCCGTTCGAGTGGGTGGTCGACGCCGTGGCGCCCACCCGCACACTCGACACGCACCCGCTGTTCCAGGTGTTGCTCGCAATGGGTGAACTCGGCGCGCCGACATTGGAATTCGGTTCCACCTCCGTGACTCCCCGGCGCATCGACATCGAGAGCACGCAATTCGACCTGGAAGTGGTCGTCGAGGAAACGGTCGACGGGCTGACCGGGCGGCTGGCGTACTCGCCCACTCGCTTCGGACCGTCGGTGCCCGCTGCGTTGGCGGACAGGCTTGCGGCCGTGCTCACCCTCGTCGCGCACGATCCGAGCGTCCGGTTGGGAAGCGCCGAATTCGCCGCAGCCCACTCGTCCGCGATCGTCAGCACCGACGGGTCTGCCGAGCAGTACACGCTGGCCACAGTGTTCACCGAGGCGGCGCGTCGATGGCCGGACAACAGGGCCATCCTCGACGGTGACGAGGAGCTGACCTACCGTGAGCTCGACGAGCGTTCGAATGCCCTGGCGCAGAACCTGGTTTGCCGTGGCGTGGAGCCAGGATCGCTCGTTGCCGTTTCCCTGCCGCGGTCGGCCGAATCCGTGATCGCTCTCTGGGCCGTTGCGAAGTCCGGTGCCGGATACCTCCCGATCGACACGACGCTGCCGACCCACCGGATCCGCGAAATCCTGTCCGACGCCGCACCGATCACCGGCATCGCAGCGATCGATTCCGGCCTCGCCCAGCCGACATGGCTGACGGTGGGCACCGAGTCGGACGAGAGCTTCACTGCTCGGACCGTTCCCGCGGACAGCACCGCGTACGTCATCTACACCTCTGGTTCCACCGGAACGCCCAAGGGTGTGCGCGTCACGCACCGAGGCATCGCGGACCTGGTCGAAAGCCAGCGTGAACTGTTCGACGTGACGCCCGATTCACGCGTGCTGCAGTTCGCATCGCTCGCCTTCGACGCATCCGTCTTCGAACTGCTGCTCGCGTTCGGCTCCGGCGGAACCGTCGTGGTGGGCCGGCCCGACGTGTACGCCGGACGCGCACTGGAAACCCTGATCGCGCAGCACCAGGTGACCCACGTGTGCCTTACCCCGACGGTCCTGCAGATCACCGACCCGCACGCCACTCCGTCGGTCGAGGTCGTCATCATGGCCGGTGAAGCCACCAATGCCGCTCTGCTGCAACGGTGGTCGACAGGTCGCCGCGTGTACAACGCCTACGGGCCCACCGAAGGTACCGTCATGAGCACGTGCACGGACGCTGCGCCCCCGGCCGGTCCGGTGACCATCGGCCGACCTACCCGCGGATTCACCACCGCCGTCCTCGACTCCCGGCTGCGACCGGTGGGGGAGGGCATCGTCGGCGAGCTCTACCTGGCAGGCGACGGCCTCGCCGAGGGATACCTGCGTAAGCCGGGGTGGACGTCGAGCAGCTTCGTGGCCAACCCGTTCGGAACCGGACGTCTCTATCGCACAGGCGACCTGGTCCGATGGGTCGGAGGCTCACTCGAATACCTGGGCCGCGCCGATTCGCAGATCAAGATCCGTGGTCACCGAGTGGAACTCAGCGAAATCGAGTCCGCGCTCCTGCAACACCCGGGAGTGGAACAGGCGTCGGCAATCGGGCGCAGCGGAGCGGACGGCAGGGGATCCGACGGCAGTGAATTGAACGGCAGCGGATCGCTTGCCGCCTACATCGTCGGACCGGCGCGGCCGCGCTCGGTGCGCGAGTTCCTCGCCCGCACCCTGCCCGCCTACATGGTTCCCAGCACGGTCACCCGCGTCGACACCCTCCCGACCACGCTGTCCGGCAAAGTCGACACGGCACGCCTGCCGGAGCCGGCACCGGCGTCGGATCCGAAGCTCGCGCCGACGACACCGCTCGAACATGCAGTCCACCAAGTGTTTTCCGACGTGCTGGATCTACCGGCCGACCGATTCGGCGTCGGCGACAACTTCTTCGATCTCGGTGGGCATTCGCTGTCGGTGGTGCAAGTGGTCGACGCTCTCGGAGATCGGCTGGGGCTGACCGTCCCGGTGACGGCCATGCTGACTCACCCCACCGTCGCCGGTGTGGCCGCGCAGCTCCGGACCGGCGCCCGTGACCACGGCGGCGCGTTCGACGTGCTGCTCCCGATCCGCACCGACGGCCCCGGTGAGCCGCTGTTCTGCATCCACCCCGCCATCGGGATCGCGTGGAGTTACCTCTCGTTGCTGAGCGAGACCGACAGGCCGCTCTTCGGACTGCAGGTTCCCGGCATCGCAGGCGGGGAGGATGCGCCGTCGACCATCGAGGATTTCGCGGCGCGCTACGTCGCGGAGATCCGCGCCGTGCAACCGGACGGCCCGTACCACCTGCTCGGATGGTCGCTCGGCGGCGTGATTGCCCACGCTGCCGCCGTTCAGCTGCAGTCCATGGGCGAGGAAGTGGCGCAGCTGACGCTGGTCGACGCGACCCTGACCGCACCCACCGACAGCGCACCGTTCAGCATCGCCGACCTCGCCGATCAGCTCGGCGTGGACGGCGAATCGTTCGACGAGATCCGAGACGGATTGGTCCACGGCCGCGGCGAACTCGCCTTCCTGACCGTCGAGAACCTGCGTCGCATGTACGCACCCGTCGCCGACGCGCCGCAGTGGGTCGCCGCGTACCGGCCGCAGGTGTTCAAGGGGGACGTTCTCTACTTCGCAGCACGCGGATCGCGCGGCGCGGAGCAGTGGGACGAGTTCGTCGACGGCCCGGTCTCGGTAGTGCGGGTCGACGCCGAACACGAGAACATGCTGGGTGAAGCAGGCGCCCACGCACTCGGCCGAGAACTCGGCCTGCTTCTGCCGAAGGAAGGTGTGGCGTGATGACCACCAATCTGCAGCCCTATGTGGACAACGTCCAAGCGCACTACGATCTGTCGGACGAATTCTTCGCCCTGTTCCTCGATACGAGCATGACCTACAGCTGCGCGTACTTCGAACGCGAGGATATGACGCTCGAAGAGGCCCAGACCGCCAAGATCGACCTGGCGCTCGGCAAGTTGGATCTGCAGCCTGGAATGACGTTGCTGGACATCGGATGCGGATGGGGTGCACTCGCCAAGCGTGCCGCCGAGAAGTACGGCGTCGACGTCATCGGACTGACACTGAGCCGCAACCAATTCGACCGTGCCAGTGCCGTCGTCGCGCACCTCGACGGCGTCGAGATCCGTCTGCAGGGGTGGGAGGAGTTCAGCCCACCCGCCGGTCGAACCGTCGACCGCATCGTCAGCGTCGGAGCGTTCGAGCACTTCCGGCGCCAGCGTTACTCCGCGTTCTTCGACAAGTGCCGAGCCGTGCTGCCACCCGACGGCCGAATGTTGTTGCACACCATCGTCATGCGGCCGATCGCCGAAGTGCTGGCAAGCGGCGTCGTGTTCACCCGCGAGGACGCACACTTCGTACGCTTCATCATGCGGGAGATCTTCCCCGGCGGACAGCTCGCACAATCCGACATGGTGGTCGCCAAAGCGTCCGAAGCGGGCTTACGGCTCGAACGTGAGCACGCACTCGGGCCGCACTACGCGAGAACGCTCGACGAATGGACCGATCGCTTGGTCGACCAGCGAGAAGCCGCAATTGCGTTGTCTTCGACCGAAGTTTACGAGCGATACATCCATTACCTGACCGGATGTTCGTCCAGATTCAAGGACGGACGCATAGATGTCGTGCAGTTCACCCTGACGCCGGGCGAGTCCTGATGAACTAGCGCGCGAGAAGTCCGACAAGCATGAAAACATGAACACTAGCGTTGCTGGAAAAGATGAGGGAGCCCCAAGTGGAAATCCAGGACTACCTACAGATACTGCGAACTAGATGGATGGTCATCGTGGTCACCGTGGCCGTCGCAGTGCTGGGTGCACTTGCGGTGTCGCTACTGACCACCCCGACTTACCAGTCGTGCAGTCGAGTGTTCGTCTCGACGTCGGGAGGATCGACCGTCAGCGAGACCTACCAGGGCAACCTGTTCTCGCAGCAGCGCGTCGCGTCGTACTCCGAGCTCGTCACCGGTGAGACGCTCGCCGCGCGCACCGTCGACGAACTGGGCCTGAACATCTCGCCCGCAGCGCTGGCAGCGAAGGTGACACCCACGTCCACGCCGGACACCGTGCTGCTCGACATCTGTGTCGTCGACACCTCGCCCGGCCTGGCACGCGACATCGCCAACTCCCTCGCAACGCAGCTCACCACCTTGGTCCGTGAACTCGAGACGCCGGAAGACGGCGGAACCCCCGCCGCCGGAGTGCGACTGGTGGAGCAGGCCCAGGAATCGTCGGCCCCCGTCAGCCCCAAGACGACCCGCAACCTCGCCCTCGGTGCCGCCGTCGGCCTGCTGCTCGGCATTGCACTCGCAGTACTGCGCGACCGACTCGACAACACCATCAAGACCCGCACCAAGCTCGAAGCAGCGTCCAAGACCCCTCTCGTCGGAAGCCTGCCGTTCGACAAGAACCTCAAGGAGAACGCCGTCGTCGAATTCGGCGCGGCACACTCGCCGAGCGCCGAGTCCTACCGCGAGCTGCGCACCAACCTCCAGTTCCTCGAAGTCGACCACCCGCCGCGCGTCATCGTCGTCACGAGTGCCGTTCCGGCCGAAGGAAAGACGACCGTCGCCGTCAACCTCGCCCTGGCTCTCGCCGAGGCCGGCCACCACGTCGCACTCGTCGAAGGTGACCTGCGGCGTCCGCGCGTCTCCAAGTACCTCGGACTGATCGGATCCGTCGGCCTGTCCACCGTCCTGGCCAACCAGGCCGACCTGTCCGACGTCATGCAGCCCACCAAATACGAAGGCCTCGAAGTACTCGCCTCCGGACCGCTGCCGCCGAACCCCTCGGAGCTCCTCGGCTCCGAAGCATCCAGGCGCGTCATCGACGAACTCCGCGGCCGATTCGACTACATCATCGTCGACGGTGCCCCGCTGCTTCCGGTCACCGACTCCGCACTGCTGACCACCCACAGCGACGGCGCCTTGGTCGTCGCACGCTACGGCCACACCACCGAGAACGAGGTGGCCCGAGCCGTCGGCAACCTCGAAACCATCGGCGCGCACATCCTCGGCGCCGTGTTCACGATGATGCCCGCCGGACGCAAGGGCGGCGACAACTACTCGTACTACTACGAGACGGACTCGTCGATCCCTCGTCAGACCCCCAATCCGGTGACACCGGGATCGAGCGTCACAGCATGGGACGGCAGCCAGGCTTCCCCACCGCAGGCTTCCGCATCGCAGGCTGCGCCGCCTCAGGCGTCACCACCGGTCGCGCCGCCTCAGGTATCACCACCGGTCGCGCATCCGGCCGCACAGCCCCCGGTGACCCCGCCGCCGGTCACGCCGCCCGCATCGCCGTACGGAACGGGACAACCGCCTGCTGCGCCGACGTCGTACGAGGCCGGGCCGTCTCGCACGTCGACACCGCGTCCCCCGACGGCCACGCCGCCCGGAACGCCTCCGGGAACCCCGCGGCCTCCGGCGACCTCCGTGCGCAAGCCGGGGGCGCTCGACAACGGCGTTGCACCGTCGAGGCGATACAAGGAATGAAAGGGACGCGGCTCGGCGCAGCCGCCGTGTTCTCGTTCGTCGCGAGCATTGCGGTGGCATCGCCGGCCCCCGCTGCCCCCGCTGCTCTCGTGGGGCCGGGCACCGGATACATCACGACCGGAGGCATCGAAGACCTCACGGCGTGCTCGTTCGCGGCCGTCGGATACGACGCGGCCGGACGACTCGTCGGACTGACCGCCGGACACTGCGTGCTGTCGCCTGGCCTGCCGGTCACGCTCGTCGACAACCCCGGTGCCGGACCGGTCGGCGTCACCGTCTCGGGCCACTGGGGTCCGGATTACGGTGTCGTCGAACTCGACCCGGCCAAGGTGATACCCGTGTCCTCGCGCGGCGGGATCACCGTCACCGACATCGGACCCACATTGCCCGGCCGGGCTGTCTGCAAGATCGGCGCGGCCACCGCAACCACATGCGGCACCGTCCTGGACGTCCGACCGGACACCGACATCGTCACGGGAACGCCCACGTTCTGGGCCGACTCGGGCGGAGCTCTGGTCAGCGGAACCACACTCGTCGGCATCGCCAGCCATGCCGACACCGTCCCCGTCCTGAGCCCGACGGTCTACGCATCCGCAGCCGAATCTCTGGCGCGGTTGAACACACGCGGCGGCACAGGAGCAGGATTTCGGCCGATCGGAAGCTAGACAGGTTGCCTGTGACATTGCGTGGAACGTGACGCTCGGTATGACCAAGCTCATGCATTCAACCGAAGTATTTTTTTGTTCTCGAAACCAATCCAAGGGCATGTTCCTGCACAATCGTCCTCATGCCATCACGTACGGCGCCCCCTCGCCCACCCGGTGAGAATCGTCCCCTCCACGTTGCCGTGGTCGTCGGCCTGTGGACTGCAGTGCTGATAGCTCTCGCTGCCGCAGCCATGACAGGCAAGTTGTAGCTTCATCTCGGAAATCGAGGGAACCGTTTCACTCCCCGCTGCGTCGAACAGGAATAGAAGGCGTTTGATGCGGATGGCGGCCTGAGGCACGGCCGCCGAACCGAGGGGGTACGGATGCTTCAGGTCGATCCCGACTCGTTGCGTGCGCTGTCGTCGTCACTGACGAGGACAGCCGACGCTGTGGCATCACTCGACCCGTCGCCGCCGCTCCGGGTGGGGGTCGAGGCCATGCCTCACTCGGCGTTCGGGGCTGTAGCGGGCAACTCCGCCGAGACAGTTCTCGCCGCCTACCGCACGGCCGCCGAACGCATCCGTCAGATCGCCGAGGCCGCCGGATCGAGTGCCACCAGCTACGACCGCACCGAAGCTGCGTTCCGCGAGCAACTGCACAAGTTCCTCGGCGAGCAGGCATGACCGTCACCGTCTCGCAACTGCGAGCCTGGAATCCGGCCACCCTGACCTGTGTCGGGGACGATCTGGCACAGATCAACCTCGTGTTCGACGAGTCCCTCCGCAGCGTCGCCCGCGCTGCACGCGACACCCTCGAACGGTGGGAAGGCGACGCCGCCGACACCGCCCGGGTCCTCGTCGACCAGGTCGCCGACACCCGCATCGTCGACGCCATCGACGCCTACACCGCGGTGTTCGACGCCGCCGCTCGGGAGATCGCCGCCGTCCGCCAGTCCGTTCTCGCGGTCGTCGACACCGCGCTCGCCGGTGGATTCGACGTCCTCGACGACGGCAGCGTGCGCGTCGCCGACCCCGATCTGCAGCAGCGTGCGCAGGGCATCGAAACCCAACTGCAATCCATGCTCAGCAGCGCAGTGGACACCGATTACACCTACGCCACCAAACTGCAGCGCGCAGTCGACGTGGTCCTCGGCCTCCAGCCCGTCGCCGAGCCACAGCCCTACATCCCGGAGATCCGGTCGATCCTGCCCGACGAACCCCACGACCTGGCCGAGCTGTGGAGCAGGCTCACCCCCTACGAGCGAGACGGCCTGGCGGTGTGGGACCCGACCATCGGCAACCGCGACGGACTGCCCGCCGACGATAAATCCCGATACAACACCGTCCTTCTGCACACCCTCGTGTCCGACGCGCGAGACCGTGTCGCCGAAGTCGAAGCGCGCCATGGCGATTGGCTGCAGGATCGCAACCTGCCCAGTGAGAACCACGACGACGCGGCAGCCCTGCGCGACTACGCCCGATGGCTCGACGACCGCGACGCCGCCGAGACAGCCCTCGCCGGATACGACACCGTCCAAGCCGAACTCAGCCGAGCCGGAGCGCCCACCTACCTGTTGAACATCGACGAACACGGCCGAGGCGCACTGGCATTGAACAACCCCGACACCGCCCAGAACGTCGCCACCTACGTGCCGGGAGCATCCACGGTGCTCGCCTCCATCGGACGAGACCTCTCACGAGCGGAGAACCTGCTCGACTCCGCCAACATGGTCAGCGGCGCACGCAACTCGGTCATCGCGTGGCTCGGATACAACGCCCCTCCCACCCTGCTCGACGCCACCTCGGACAGCTTCGCCGACGCCGGTGCCCCGCGGCTGGAACGGTTTCAGGAAGGTCTGCGTGCGGCCCACGAAGGCGACGCCGCGCACCACACCGTCCTCGGTCACGGGTACGGCAGTGTCGTCGTCGAGCGGGCTTCGTTGGGTGACGGAGACGTCGTCGTGGCCGCGGCCGACACGTCGCTTCCTGGATCGCTCGACGCCACCAGCCCGGTCGAGGGCACCGCGCGTTTCGACGGAAGCAACTACTTCGACCGCGGAAACCCCGCCCTCGACACCATCGGCCGAATCATCGCAGGCAAGGGTGCTGCATGACAACGCTATTCGGCACCGACGCACGAGACCGCGCACTGGACGCACTCGAGAAGTCTCGACGCGCACTGCCGTCGGACGTGCAGTTGAACCGCAAGCACCCCAGTTTCCCGGAATCACAGCTCGCCCTCGGCAAGTTCGAGCCCGCCTACGACGACAACACCACCATCGATGGGCCACATCGCTTCTCGGCCGCGTACTGGGTACTCGGATGCACCGGGCGGGACGCGCTGTCCGTCCTCGCGCACGCCTGGGCGGACTGGGGATGGAGCGTCGACGACCGATCTGCCGACGACTTCGGATCCGTCCGTGCAACCTCACCCGACGGCTATCGACTGATCGGCAGGCTCACCGACGACGAGCGACTCAGCCTCGCAGTGTCCTCGCCACCCTTCCCGTACGAAGGACTGGCGCAGGCAGGAACCTGACACCCCTTTTACCGACCCCGCACGCCTGTTCGCGTCAGAGCAGGCGTGCGGAGTCGTCAGTAGGGGTGCTAAGTCCCGACAGCACGCTCCACCCTCGAGGCTCCGCGAACATGCTTCTCCACAGCCCCCCAGGCGCTGTTTACCGTCGTGATTTCATGGCGGCCTTGTGCCCCAGGTTCGGGTCGCGGGCCAGGCGTTCGTACTCGGCTGTGCCCAGTCCATAGAGTGCGACGCGACCCTCACCGTCGTGGTGCGTGCCCCACCCGTAGCGCTTGCCGAGCGGGGAGGCACGCAGGCACGCCTGATCCTTGGCGAAGAACGCTGCCCTCGCTTCGTCCATCTCGCTCGGCGGAACGCCGGTTCTCGCGGCGTGTACGGCGAACAGCACGTCGTCCGAGCTCATCTCGTACGGCGCCCGCGAGAGCAGTTCGTACTGCAGCCTCGCGACCGTGGCATTCCCGCGCCCGGCGGGCGGCTCCTCGCCTTCGGTGGCCGGGCAGTCCGGGGCTGCCTCGATGAAGACATTGCGGTAATCGGTGCTCATGGCGACATCGTCACCCACCGGCAGCGACAGCGTATTGCACAATTGCGACATGGTTCGACACCCGTTGGATCGACCGATCGACGTGACCGAACGATCCGGCGTGCTCGGTCCGGCCAACCTGTCCTTGTTCGACGCGCGGTGGTTCACGCCTGCGCAGTCCGTGCGCGACGTCGTCGACACGTACTGGAGCGTCGAGTGGAACCTGCCGGACGGAACGGACATCGATCAGCAGGTGCTCGAATTCCCCGCCGTGACGCTGAGCATCGAATCCGGCTCGGTCCCCGCACCTTTCATGTTGACCAACGTCCAACGCCGGGCATGGTCGAGGACGATCCGCGGCACAGGCAGGGTCTTCGGGATCCGTTTGCGCCCGGCAGGACTGGCCGTGCTGTCCGACCTCGACCCGTCGAATGTGGAGCAGGAGCAACCCGTCACCGCTGAGCTGGACGCCGTCCTCACCCGACATCTAACGACCATCGCGGCCGAAACATCCCCATCGGACCGCGCCGAACGAGCAGACCGATTGATCGAGGATCTGCTGCAGAAGCACCCGATCACCGAGTCCCGGCTACTCGCGAACGCGGTGGTAGACGACCTGGCAGAGAGCGTTCGATCGAGAACCGGACCCGCCCTCGCACACCGACTCGGCGTCAGCGAACGCGCAATACAACGTGCACTGAAGGAGACACTGGGCATGGGGCCCAAAGCAATAGTCCGACGCATCCGCCTCCAAGAAGTCGTGCGCAGACTCTCACTCCCCGACGCCGACGTCAGCGCCATCGCCGCAGCACTCGACTACACCGACCAGGCACATCTCATCCGCGACTTCAAAGGCGTCGCAGGCATCACGCCGGGGCAGTACCTACGGGCAATGCCTTCTGGTGGCGAGGCCGAGGGCTAGTCGATATCTCAGGGCTGCCCCTATGACGGCATCCTCGAGGTACTGCTCTGATGCTCGTCGGTAACGTCGGGGAGGTGCGCGAAGTAATCGATGTGGACATCGACCTGATGGCCGGGGCTCTCATCCTGGACTCGATCGGCAACAGGGATGGAGTCCCTACCGAACGCTTTCCGACACCGCCCGATCTGGTGAAGGGAGGCCGAGGTCTGGTGGTGATCCACGCAGGTGGGCGCGGCAAAGTCCACGTAACGGTGAGAATTGGACCAGCAGCACCCGCACTGACCGACGCCGAGCGTGCGCTATGGGAAGAAACCCAAGAGGTCGCTTACGCCTGCGAGGACCCGGAGGTCTTCCTCGACGGATCCACCGGAGAAGTCGTCGCACCGTTCACACTGCCTGAAGGCGATTACCGCATCCGAGTGTTCGTTCGTGGTCGCGCGAAGTACTTCGATACCTACACAGCCCCGGACGAGGACGCCCGAGTGCATGTCGAGATGCACATCTGGCCAGCGCACGTCGAAGTGAGCGCACCGAGCTGAGAAGAGCTGGGTGTCATCGTCGGTCTCGATTAGTCTCGCACTATGAGGAGTCGAGTACTGTTCCGCGGGACGTGGTTCGCGCTCGCCGCGCTGGCGATGGCGTACGCCATCGTCTCCGGACTGTCTCCGGTTGCGACAATCTCGATGTCGTGCGGGAAGATTGGTGAACTGAGCCCGTTCTACGGGAGATCCGGATTTACTTGTACGGATTCCATTCTCGACGCAGTGGGGTTGGTGCCCGTTGCGCTCCTCGGCATCTTGCTGGCGGCTCCACCTGTAATTGCGGGTGTCGCCCTGAACCGGAACGTATCACTCTGTGCAGCAGTTGCATTGGGATTCATGGCCATCTTCGGCTTGCTCAATTGGACCGGGTTCTGGGTGCTGATGTTGATGGGAGCGTTACCTGCCGCAGTCTTCGCCGCCATCGTTGCCGCACTACAGCCACATTTCCGTAGACCAGTTGCTTCTGTGTCGGACCGAGTTAATTTCGCCGATTGAGAGCTCGGCCGAAGTGGTCGTCGCAACTCGGAATCGAATCATGACGCATCGGTCAGCGGTGTACGGCACAGGCAGCGGGCTCAGGGCATGACTGTAGGCGGCACATGTCAAGTTCTGTGCCGCTGTGGGTCTGCTACCTGCCCACGGTGGGGTGGTGTCACCCGCCACCGTGGGCTCGGGCGTCGACCTATTCTCGGGCGGCCCCTGGGTTGCCTGGTTCTGGGTCGTTGGTTTCGGGGTCGCTCGTTTCAGTATCGATGGAGTCGACGGGACCGAACAGGGGGAGTTCCGGGATGGGTCGGATGTACTCGTCGGGGTGGTGATAGTGATTGAGTAGCCCACGTCGAAGTGGGTCGAGCGTTGTCGGGGAATGCCATAGCGTGCGGCCTGGATAGGGGTGGTCGGGGCCGGCCTTGGTCGTGGCCCAGTCGGTGTCCTTCGGGCCGACCAAGGGATGATGCCGATCGCATCCGAAAGTAAGGTCCTCGATGTCGGTGTTTCCACCGGCCGCCCACTCTTCGATGTGGTGGACCTGGCTCCACGTTGCAGGGCGGGTGCAGCCGGGGAAGCTGCATCCACGATCGGCTGCTATCAACACGATTCGTTGGTCCGCCGACGCCAATCGCTTGGCGCGCCGAAGTTGAAGCGGACGTTCGTCGTTGTCGAAGATGACCAAGCACTGATAGGCGTGTGACGCCATCCGAATGGCATCCCGCATTTCCACCAGGGACCCGGTTGCGGTCACCGCATGGCCCGAAGCGGCTTCGAGATCCTTCACACTCATCGTCAACACGGCTGTCACGGGAAGTCCCCTGTGCATCCCCAACTTTCCGGACGCGAGTATCTGCCGGAACACCATCTTCATCGCGTCGTGCTGCCGTCGCCCCCTGCCTCGAAGATCTCGACGCGCCCGCGCTGCCGCCTCTTCATCGACCGGTTCGCCCTCGGCGGGCTGGCCGTCGCCCGTGGCGTCTTTCGGAACGCTCGACTGATCAGGTCGATCGTCACAACCGTCCGCGTCATCAGGTGAGTCGACGACCGGTGGGGGATCTGCTGGATTGGCCTGTCCGGGTTTCGCCCATTTGTCGAAGACGGCCTCGATGTACGCACGCAGTTCAGAGTCGACGACCATCTTCCCGCGGGACAAGCCGTCAGACCCTTGTTCGTCGAACTGGACGTAGCATCGATCCGCGACCCGCGCGGGGTCTTCGTCATCACCGTCGGGGTCGATCAGGTCGTACAAGCGCGAGGCAGCTGCCTTCAGGTGGTCGGGGCTGAGCTGGCGTGCCAGTTCCGCCAGCTGAGCCTCCGCTTTCTCCCGCGTCTCGATGTCGACCTTCGATCCCAGACGCCAGAAGAACTTTCTGATGATCTGTTGATGCTCCTCGTTGATCAGCCCGTCCTCCGCGCCGCGAAGGGTGTTCGGTGACAACGGTTCCAAACGCTCACCCGTGACGGATGTGCGCTCACCGAACTCCATGGCCAAGCGGATACGTTGCCCCGCTCGCGTTCCGGAGGATCGCAACAACACGGACAGGGCTTCGGGAACCGACCCGTAGATGTCGTCCAAGCCTCGCTGGTCGACGAGATCTGCGATCCAGGTGTGGCTGTACGCGAACAACTTTTGACGAACCACTTCCATGCGCACCAGTAGAGCGCGTCGATCCGCATTGTGAAGCCCGGCTGTCTGCATGCGACCGACGTCCTCCGTGCCCTTCTCGATCATCTCGACGACCTCGCGCAGGGACGAGGGGCCGATTACAGGAACACCGTCACCGGATGCTCGCCAATGTGGTTGTGTGTCAGTGACAATCGTTGACTGAGCCATTGCTTCTGAATCTCCCCCTGAAAGCATGTGAGAAGACTACCCGGTGCCACCGACAAGTTTTCGAACATCAGTGCGATGACTCGAGGTGCGATAGGCTCGTCGCAATCGAAGTGAGGAGAAGCCGTGGAATGGCATGTCTCGGTGTTCAACCCGACGACCAAGCGGTCGCAACTGTCGAGTGGACACGCACCCGATCGCGAGACTGCAATCCGGATGATCGTCGCGGAAGGACGCGCGATGGCACGTGCCTCGGACGGGACGATCGTCGGAACGTACGGCAACGTCGTCATAGACGACCAGCCCGGCAATACCGTGCCGTTCGGTGACACCTCGCTGAGCGACGACGAGCTCGGCCGCAGGGTGCAGGCCGCAATCGACTACGTACAGGAGCGGTCCGCGAAATATGCTGCCACGATTGCTCCCGTGGCTTCTGTTGCCCCGCGGGAGCCTACGGAATTCTCGACACCGGCAGGTGACGTCGCGCAGCAGTGGGGTCGAATCTCTCGCTGGTTGACTACGCACCACACGAAGGTGCCGTCCGCAGGTGCGCCTCAGCACCTCATCGACGACGCCGAAGCCCGGACCCAGACGACCTGGCCGGAGGAGCTGAAGCAGCTCTTCGGTCACGTCGACGGACTCGCGTCGGACGCATGGTTCCCACTGCTGCCGTCGCATGATCTGTTCGGTCTCGAGCAGGTGATCGACGAATGGCAGGTCGAGCTGGAGGTATGGGGGGAGTTCGAAGAGGATGTGCCCGAGGAATCCGACGCCGGGGATCGAGTGGGGACATGGCTCCCAGAATTCCTGCCGTTCGCCGGAGTGGACGGAAACTTTCTGTTCATCGACTCCAGGCCAGGGCCGCTTCATGGTTGTGTCACCGGATTCGACAAGGTCGGCGCGGACGATCAGGGCCCCCAATGGATCTCGTTGAGCGCCATGCTCACCGACCTCGCCGACGCACTCGAGACCGGCCGAAAGTTCGCAGGTGCTTGGGTCCCCAGCGTCGTCGACGGTCAGTTGGACTGGACGTACGAAAAATAGGTGGCGGGGCCTGCGAGGATGAACTGGTGATCGAGAACCCGTCCATTCTGCAGTTCCGCCGCCTCGCGCAGTCGTCGCCGTGGCGGTGGACGAGCGTCGAATTCACACGTTCGCCAGACCGATTCGACACCGGTGTCCACGCGTGGATCCGTCGGCCAGGGGCGATGCGGGTGGAAGTGAACGGCGGTCGCGTCGTCGTGCACAAGGCGAGTAGGCCGTTCGACGGTGCCATGACGCGGAGCAACAACGGTCCATGGCTTCCGGTGCAGGGACGTTGGCCGTCCACAGTGGTTCCGGTGTACGACGCCGACGGTCTCGTCGAGAGCGTGCCGCCCGAGACGCACGGCCCGTCGGTGGAGTGGGACGACCCGATGTTCGACGACTACCTCTGGGTCGCGATGCTCAACCCCGTCGAACTGGCCAGATCCGCCCACGACACGACCTCCGGCCCGACGGTCGATCTGTCGCAGTCGAGGGTGGTGACCCATCACGGCCGCACCGCGTGGGAAGCGATCGCCACCCCGACCGCCGCGTACGACCCACGATGCGACTGTTGCCCGATGCTCTCGGGAGAGTTCGTCGAAGACGAATGGATACCCGGACCACCGTCGATCGTGCGACTGGACGTCCAGACCGGGATCTGCGTTTACCTCGAAACCGAGGGATCTGCGCGGGATCTCGACATTCTGAGCGTCGACACCGCACTGCCGGATGCACTGTTCGAGAAGTAGGTCAGCGGAGGGTCCAGCCGCGCCTGATCAAGAGGCTGGACCCTCGACGCGATCATGCGCGCGGATCGAGTGTCACCTTCACAGAGACGGAAGACCCGTCCTTGCGGGTGACGGCGTGGCCGGTCCGGGTGATGCCGTCGAGGTCGATGGAGATGGGGCCGCCGTCGGGGTAGAAGTTCCGCCACCAGTTCTTCTTGTCCGGCATCGCGACGCCGATGATCACCTCGTCGCCGCGGCGACGGTAGCCCACCAGGACGCTGAACTGCTTGCCGGATCTGCGGCCCGTGTAGGTGACCTCGGTGATCGTGCCCGAGACGAATCTGCCGACGACCGGCGCGTTCAACAGCGGACGTACAAGCGCATTGAACCGAGCAGCGACTCGCTGAAATGTGTTCATACCCGTGATCCTGCCTGGGAACCGACAGCCGTGCACCCGGTACTTTCGACCGGTGAGAAGACTGGACTCGCGCCGCGCAGGCATCTGGGCCGACGCATTGACGATCGTGTCCCTCGTGGCACTCGGGGTGTGCGTTGCGGCCGTCGTCGACCGGGTGTCTCCGCCGAACACGGTGCAGTCCGAGGCCGCCCCGTCGTCGTTTACCCGAGAGCCCACCCGAGAGCCCACCCCCGTGCCCGAACCAACGGACACGACCTACCTCGAACCCGAGGTCGACGCGGACGCGCCCATACCAGGTTGCGACACCGTGGAACCTCCTGCCGAGTCCGCGATCCGGGGCCAGATCTCGACCAGCGTCGACACCTACGACAACCCGCAGTACCCCTGGTACGACGGCCGGCGAGCGGTGATGATGACCGACGCCGTTGCTGCCGCCTTGCCGGACAGGGTCGAGGTCCAGTTCGGCAGCCGCCGCACTTCTCTGATCTTCCAACCGATTCCCCAGTCTCCCGCTGATCCGGGTGGACCGCGGCCTCCAGGATTCGCCTCAGCGACAGCCGACATGGCACGAGGCGACACGTCGGGACTGCTCGCGGTCTCGGTCCGGAAAGGCGACGGTTCGGTGCCGTCGTGTGTGGCAGGTCAGGTCGATGAGAGAAGTGTTTCCGCGGACGGATCGGTGGTGGACGTGAACGAATCCTGGTACCAGTACGGGCCGGACAGAACGAACTTTCGCACCGTCGAGGCCTACTATCCGGACGGAACGCAGGTGACCGCGACAGCGTCGGACGCGCCCAATTTTCCGTCGACCAGGACCGGTGATCGCGACATCGTGCTGACCGTCGCCGAGCTCGAAAAGATCGCGGAGCAACCGGAACTGCGTGTGAGTGCACCGGTCCCCGCGGACACGCCCGAGCCGACCCGTGGGTGCTCCGATTCCTTCGGTTTCGAATACGACGGACCGCCCATCGACGGCGATACAGCCGGTGAGCTGAACGACGCGCTGGGAGACCTCGACATCGGTGAGTCCTTCAGCCCCGCACTGGACAGCCTGATGCTCGTCGATTTCAGTACGTCGGCAGTGTGCACGCACGTCGATGTACAGAACACGGGTGCGGACCTGACCGTCACGATCACCGGCGGGGCCGAACTCCCCGTGGTCCCCGACGTCTACGACCCGTCCTACGCCGACCGGCCGATGAGAACCGAAACTCTGGACAGCGGAGCGGTACTCGAGGTCGACGAGAACGGCTACTCCTATTCGCCTGCGCCGGAATCGGGCCCGGCTGGGGGATCGACGCGCGTCGTGACCGTCACCTACCCGTCGGGTACGCAGGTGGACGTCCGGTCGCACGCCGAGAAACCCGACGAGCCGCTCACCGCAGACGCACTCATCGCCATCGCGACTGCCGACGGGTTGGATGTCCTGTGAACGCGCACCGAAGGTTGGCCGCAACAGCTGTGGTCGCGGTGGTGGCGGTCGGTGCGGCCGTGTACCTGGTCTCGACGTCCACGAACGAGTCCGATGTGCCCTCGGTGGCCACGGCAACCGCCCCTGGCGCTGTCTGGACCGTCGACGCCTCCGATGTACTCGAAAACGAGTTCGCGACGTTCGAGGACCCCGTAGGCGGTAGGTACGGTGAAGTGTTCGGCGGTGTCGTCGACGCCGGGGACGTGCTCGTTGCCGAAGCCGGCCTCACCAATCAGGACTCGAAGAAATTCGAGCGCGCAGAGTTCGTCGGAATCGACGCGGCGTCCGGCGCTGTTCGGTGGACGACGCCTGCCGACGGGACTGGACGATGCTCGACGGCACTGTTCGACGGAAAGATACTGTGCCGCAGCCACTCGGACGTCGTCACCATCGACCCGGGCGACGGTGAGCTCACGCGTTACGGGACCCGATGGAACATACACGGCGTCGGGACCGACGGCACCGACGTCTACGTCGTCGAAGGGGACCCGGACGGCTACACCGTCCGCGTCCACAGTGGATCGTTGTCGGATCTCGACGAGAACTGGACGACCACCTACGACAACACCTGGGTCGACTCCACGACGTTCGGCGACATCGTGCAGTTCGCTGGCGGTGTCGGTGGCGGTGTCGGTGTCGCCAGGTTCACCTCGGGAACCGCGGTGTTCGACGCCGGCACCGGCGCAGCCTTGGACACCTTCGACTCTCCCGACTGCGCGCGGAGCCGTGAGCTGCGCGACGGCGACGCGTTCTTCGTGATCGGCAGACGCTGTTCGGACCTGTTCGAATTCCGTACCGATCTGGTCGACTCGGCATCGAACGTGATCGCCACTGCGAACGAGGAGGTGTGGCAGCGCCTGTCCGTCGACAACTCCCGTGCGGGAGACCCCGTCCTGTTCGACGGCAAAGCCTACGATCCCCGTACCGGTGCTCAGCTGTGGGAATTCGACGAGGAGAGCCCTGTCTCCGACCTCGCGATCATCGACGGCGTCGTCATGTGGATGTACGGCCCGGCCCGTGACCTGCGCACCGGCGCGATCTTGTGGGAACCGGACGTCGAACAACAGTCCGTACTGCCGACCGCCGCGTACGACGGATCCGCCTACACCATCGGATGGCAGGACATTCTCGTCATCGATCCCGCCACAGGACACCGTCGGGCATCGGTGTCGCTCGACGGCCTGCTCGGTAACACCGGAGGGCGATCCGAACAAGTCGCACTCCAGGAAACCGGCGCCGGGGTGCTGGTCGTCAACGAGTCGAGGTTGAATTTGATCCGCTGAGGACTTCAGACACGATCAGGTCAAGAATTTCGTCTGATTCGACCCAGTAACGAACAGCGGGCTCCGGAAGACATAAAGTGTCGAGGGACACGAAGGCCGCATGCGTGCGGGGGACGAACTAACACGGCTCAGGACCGGCCGGGAACTGGAATCGACTTCGAGATGAAGCTTTCTTCACTACGCGCCGCTGCACTCATCGCGGCAGGCACTCTGGCAATGACCGCACTCGGCGGCGTCGCGACGGCCGAGCCCGCGAAGGCGCCTGCAGTCTCGTCGATCGACAAGGACGGGCGGAACTGGAACCTTCAGGTCTACTCCGCCGCGATGAACAAAGACATCACCGTCGAGGTTCAGCGCCCTCTGGACGAGTCCACGCCCGCCCCCAACGCCTACCTGCTCAGCGGCCTCGACGCAGGCGAAGGATCGGCGAGCTGGCAGCAGCAGACCGACGCGCTCGAGTTCTTCTCCGACAAGCACGTCAACCTCGTGCTCCCCATCGGCGGCAAGGGCAGCTACTACGCGGACTGGAAGCAGGAAGACCCGGTCCTCGGCGTCAACAAGTGGCAGACCTTCCTCACCGAGGAACTGCCTCCCCTGCTCGACGAGACCCTGGGCTCCACCGGCAAGAACTCGATCGCCGGTGTCTCCACCTCCGGTACCTCGGTTCTGCAGCTCGCCGAAGCCAAGCCCGGCCTGTACGGCGCCGTCGCCGCGTACAGCGGATGCGCACAGATCGCCGATCCCATCGGCCGCCAGTTCGTGAAGTTCTCCGTCGAGACATGGAAGGGTGGCAACACCATCAACATGTACGGCCCGGACAACGACCCGGCGTGGGTCGAGAACGACCCGGTCGTCAACGCCGAGAAGCTCCGCGGCACCGAGCTGTACATCTCCAGCGGCAACGGCAACCCCCAGCCCGAGGACATCCGCTACTACACCGAGGGCAACGGACCTCAGGGTGTCATCAACCTCGGTCTCGGCATCGTCATCGAAGGCGCCACCAACTTCTGCTCGCACAACCTGAAGAACAAGCTGGACTCCATCGGAATCCCGGCGACGTACCAGTTCCCGCCGGTCGGCACGCACTACTGGCCGTACTGGGAGCAGGCTCTGAAGGACTCGTGGCCGGTGCTCGCCAAGGGCATGGGAATCTGATTTCCCTCGACTCGGGATTGCCCCCGACCCGTCATGGGTCGGGGGCAATTTTGTGCCCGAATGCGGCAAGGTGAAGGTGTGAAGAAGTTCGTCACCGCAGCGGTGCTGCTGATGCTCGGCGCAGCAGGGCTGTTCAACGGCATCGCCCTGGTCTCCGATCCCGACGGCGGCACCCTGGGCCTGAGCGTCGACATGCTCCCCGAATGGCACACCTGGGACTACCGATACGCAGGTGCCTTCGTGCTCGTAGCCCTCGGAATCGCACCCCTGGTGTGTGCGGCGGCCGTGATCGTCGACATCCCCGGTGCACGTGTCTTCGCCGGCGTCGTCGGCATCGTCGCCGTCGGGTGGACGCTCTGGCAGTACCTCGTTCTCGACATCTGGGCGCCCCGTGCGTACACAGGATTGACGCTGCTCGGAATACTGCTCGCCGTCGGCGGAGTCGACGCGATGGTGCGAGGGAGGCGTCGGGCCGAGCGGTGAGACGGGTTTACGGGCACTTTCTGGTGGATATGTCCATATTGATTTGTAAGGACATTCATACCTAGAGAGGGCGATCATGTCGGGAGTTTCGCGGAGAACAGCACTACTGGGTGGGCTGGCGGCCGCGGTCGGCGGATCGACAGCCCTGGCCTCCTGCGCGCGGGCACAGACGAACGAGACGCAGACCGATCAAGCGAAGTCCGGTGCGGTGTTGATCCGCAACGCACGCGCGGTCCTGACGATGGACCCGAGCGTCGGAGATTCGAGCGTCGGAGAGTCGAACGTCGGTGAGTTGAACAATGTAGACATCCTGATCGAATCCGGGCGCATCGCGCAGATCGGCGCGGGGCTGCAGCAGGACGGCGCCGACGAGATCGACGCATCCGGATCGATCGTCATGCCCGGGCTGGTCGACACGCATTGGCACATGTGGAACTCCATCGCCCGAGGCTTCGGGCAGACGTCGAAGGGCGGATTCGCACCGTCCATGGCGTCGATCTCGCCGTTGTTCACTCCGTCGGACAGTGCCCTCGGAGTTCGGCTGGCACTGGCCGAAGCCGTGTCGGCGGGAATCACCACTGTCCACAACTGGGCCCACAACGTCCGAAGCCCCGAGCACGCCGAAGCCGAGGCTCAGGCCATGACCGAGTCCGGAGTGCGCGGGCGATTCGCCTACGGATACCCGCAGGATCTCGGCGCCGATCAGCCGATGGATCTGGACCATCTACGCTCCTGGTCATCCGATTTCCCGGACGGGCTCATCTCCCTCGGTATCTGCGCGCGCGGCCCTGATCGGTCCGAAGATGCTGTGTGGCAGCAAGAATGGGACGTCGCACGTTCCCTCGGACTTCCCATCACGACGCACATGGCGTCCGACGCTGCCGCCGCGGCGCTCGGCGGGATCGCCAAGCTGGACGCCAGGGGAGGGCTGGGACCCGACGTGCAGCTGGTTCACCTGACCGCCGCGACACCGGCCGATCTCGAGACCATCGCACGGACACGAACGGCGGTGTCGATCAGCCCGTGGACGGAGCTGCAGGTGGGCTACGGGCTCCCTCCCATTGCGGCCCTTCTGGATTCGGGAGTGACGCTGGGGCTTTCGGTGGACAACACGGTACTGTCCGGCACCGCCGACATGTTCGAGGTGATGAAGCTGACGGCCGACCTCCCCGGCGGAATGCAGACGAAACAGGGCACCGTCACCGACGCGAGCGTCCTCGACTGGGCCACGGCCACAGGCGCACGGTCCATCGGATTCGGCGACTCAGCCGGTGTACTGGCAGTGGGTCGACCGGCGGACATCATCTTGGTGGACGCCGATGCCCTGAACACCGCCCCGATGTACGACGCGACCAGCCTCGTAGTCCGAGCGGCCCGGCCGTCGAACGTGTCGTTCGTCATGATCGACGGGGTCGTCCACAAGCGTGACCACGAATTGGTCAGGGTCGACACCGAGGCACTTCTGTCCGAGTCCGACCAGGCGATTCGCACCCTGCGTGACCGGGCAGGTTTCTGAGGGGGTTGTGGAACCCGGAGTGCTGATGTAGCTTGGCGGTAGTTCTCCGCCGACCGATACGGTCCGCGTCGAGGACCTATCGGGGGAAATTCTAGTTTCCCGCTCACATCGCGTTTCGCGCGAATCTCGGAAGTAGAGACTCATGACCACAGCACACGCCACACCTGTATCGAATGCGGTGTCGGAATCGGAATTACGCCCGGTCTCCGGCATCGTCGACATCCACGGCAACACAGCCATTCTACGGACCACCGGCTACCTGCCAGGACCCATCGACGTTCAGATACCGTCGAACATCCTGCGCCAGAAAGGGTTACGTACAGGCGATCTCGTCACCGGCGCCGCACGTGCACCGGAGAAAACACGCCAGAAGTTCGACGCACTCGTTCGCGTCGACGACATCAACGGCCGAGACGCTGGGGAGAAGCGCCCGAAGTTCGAGGCTTTGACCCCGCTGTACCCCAACCAGCGCCTGCGGCTCGAAACCACTCCCAACCGCCTGTCCACCCGCATCGTCGACCTCGTGATGCCCATCGGCAAAGGTCAACGCGCGCTTGTCCAGTCACCGCCGAAAGCGGGTAAGACCACAATGGTCAAGGACATCGCCGCCGCCATCGCGCTCAACCATCCCGAGTGCCATCTCATGGTGGTCCTCGTCGACGAACGCCCGGAAGAAGTGACCGACATGATGCGGTCGGTGAAGGGCGAAGTGATCGCGTCGACGTTCGACAGGCCGCCGACGGACCACACGGCCGTCGCCGAACTGGCAATCGAGCGAGCCAAGCGTCTCGTCGAAAGCGGTGAAGACGTTGTGGTGCTGCTGGATTCCATCACCCGGCTCGGGCGCGCCCACAACAACTCCTCGCCCGCGTCGGGCCGGATTCTCTCCGGAGGAATCGACTCCACAGCGCTCTATCCGCCGAAACGTTTCCTCGGTGCCGCCCGCAACATCGAGAACGGTGGCTCGCTCACCATCATCGCAACAGCCCTCGTCGAAACCGGCTCCCAAGGTGACACAGTCATTTTCGAGGAATTCAAGGGCACCGGTAACGCCGACCTCAAACTCGATCGCAAGATCGCCGAACGAAGAATCTTCCCAGCCATCGACGTCAACCCGTCGGGAACCAGGAAAGACGAACTACTGATGTCGGCCGAGGAATACTCGGCCGTACAGAAAGTCCGACACCTGCTCAGCGGCCTCGACTCGCAGCAGGCAATCGAACTACTGGTCACGCAACTCGCGAAAACCCGGTCCAACCACGAATTTCTCACGCGTGCAGTCACTGCTCGCTAGATGCGGTCAGTTCTGCCCCGGAGAGTTCTTCGCTTCCAGGAACATCTGCAGAAACGATGTACCCGGCGTTGTACTCGGTTGCTCGTCGCGTTCCTCGGGCCCGGTGTCGTCGTTGCCTGTCATCGCTGCGACTCCTGCGGGTCGAGGCTGTCGACGATGAGGTGGCCGGCGCCGAGGACGTCGAGGATCATGCGCACGGGCCTGGTCGGCGCGAAGATGCGAACCTCGGCGGTGGATGCCGTGACCGCGTCGACGATGACGCTGGCGGCTCCGGAGTAGATGAACGTGACAGCCGACAGGTCGACGCGGACGTCCGAGTGCTCGGAAGTGAGCTCCTCGATGCTGTCCATCAAGGGCAAGCGTGCGGTCATGTCCAGCTCGCCGGTGGCTCGGAGCACCGCGAAGTCGGAGGAGTAGGACTCGGTGTCGATCGTGAACCGAGGAGCGTGCTCCTGTGGGTCGGAAGCAAGGTCGACGGACAGTGGATGTGCTGCAGTGATCATGTTCTCTGCCTTCGCGTCGTGAGTTCGTCGAGGTCAACTCTCGCAGCAGAAGGTCTCGTAGCCGTAAATCGTTCCATCACGGTGCCATCACCGAGTGATAACGAAACGATAACGTCAGTAGGTGGGCGCCAAATGGGCCAGGTCGGCGGCCAGTTCCCGACCCTCGTCTCGCACGTCGACGACGTCGGAGTACCCCTCGTCGGCGGGAGTCGGCAGTCCCCGCTCGGTCAGCCACGCGTCGTCGAACAGCTTGCCCAGGTATCCCCGACCCGAGTCGATGAGCAACGAGACGACCGTGTCCGTCGCCCGCAGATCGCGCGCCAACTCGACCGTCGCAGCCGCCACCGTTCCCGAGGATATCCCGACGAGCAGCCCATGGTTGCGGGCCAGCGCCCGAGCGCTGCGGAAGCTGGCGGCGTCGTCGATCCGGATGATGCGGTCGACGATGTCGGTGTCGTACGTGGTCGGCCAGTCGCCGTCGGGCATCGCGCGGCCCGCACCCTCCACGTAGTACGGAGTGACCTCGCCCGAATAGGCCGATCCGACGGGATCGGCTCCGATGATCTGGACCCGGCCGTCGGATACTTCCTTCAGGTAACGCCCTGTGCCACTGATGGTTCCACCGGTTCCGATGTTGGCCACGAAGTGGGTGATCCGGCCTTCCGTCTGCTCCCACAGTTCCGGGCCCGTCCCGCGGAAGTGCGCGGCGGGATTGGCAGGGTTGTCGTACTGCGCCGAGGTCCACGCATTCGGCACCTGCTCCACCAGACGCGTCACGATGGTACGGGCGTTTCGAGGATGGCCGAGCGGATACTGGGCGCTGGTCAGGACGATCTCCGCACCGAACGCACGAAGAACCGAAATCTTCTCCGGCGACACCTTGTCCGCCACCACCAGGATGGTTCGGTACCCCTTGGCGGCCGCGATCATCGCAAGACCGGCGCCGGTGTTGCCCGACGTCGCGTCGATGATCACAGAATCGGGGGTCAACGCACCCTCGCGCTCGGCATGTTCGATCATCGACGCCGCGATTCTGTCCTTGGCCGATCCTCCGGGATTGACGAACTCGACCTTGCCCAGAAGTGTTGCCTCGGTGCTGGATCCCAGTCTTCCCAGGTCCACCAGAGGTGTGTTTCCGATGAGGCCCAGGACGGATTCCGACGGTGCTGTCGTGATCACCTGGTCCGCTACGAGATCCGTGATGTCGTCCACCTCCATGACGTTCGAGGCCGAGCTGGTCGACGCTGCGACAACGGCCATCGCACAACGTAACCCCTTCGATCACGGAATTCACGAGTTCCACTCAGCATGATTCCAGAGCGTGTAACGCTCACCATGATTTCATCCCTTGCCTTCGGACGGTCGCGGCGAACGTGCAGGTAGGAGGCCCGAATTCGCATCGTTAAGTTGTAATTGACCATTTCGGTAGATGAACTTCGTTGGTATTCGCGGCGACGGACCCCACACTGAGTGCGTTCCCCCGGCGATGCCACGAATCATCCTGAAAGGGCCAGAAATTCCTCACATGACTCACGAATTCGATCGACGCCGCTTCCTCGGTTTCGGGGCTGCGCTGGTCGGTACCGGGTTTCTGGCTGCATGCGGCGGCGCCACCACTCCGACCGGGAGTGCTGCGGCATCGGGTTCCCCGACACCCGGCGGTACCGTCACGTACCTCAACGAGAAGTTGATCGACGGGTACCAGCAGCAGAGCACCGGATCCTGGCATGTGGCGCAGGTGTGGAACCAAGTGGTGGAGAGGCTGTTCTACTACGACGCCGACGGCGTGTTCCGTCCGCACCTGGCAACAGGATTCACCGAGAACGACGACCGCACCCAGTTCGGCCTGACCATCAGGCAGGGCGTCACCTTCTCCAACGGCGAGAAGCTCGACGCCGCCGCGGTGGCGTCGAACCTGAACCTGTTGGGCACGGGAGACAAGGGGCGAGGAGTCCCGAGAGCCGCGTACTTCCCGCCCAGTTACGACGTAGCGGAGGCGACGGGTGAGTACGACGTGACGATCCGCCTGACCGAACCGTTCGGTGACTTCATCCAGAAACTCGGGGCGTGGACGACCGTCGGAATTCTTGCCCCCGCGACGATCGACGCCGGCCTCGCCGATCAGTCCGATCTGAGCAAGATCTTCGGCACCGGGCCGTTCGTCGTCGAATCATGGCTCCCGAGCAAGGAGGTGGTGCTACGCCGCCGAGAGGACTACTCCTGGCCGCGCAGTGATACCGCGCACGACGGCCCGGCCTACCTCGAGAAGATCACCGTGCAGCAGGTGATCGAACCCTCGCTGCGCGGAGGATCGCTCCAGGCAGGCCAGGTGGACATCATCCACTACGTCCAACCGACCGAGGAGCCGTTCGTCACCGACGGATTCACCCTCATCGCACCGACGTTCTTCGGCAGCGTCTGGGGTCTTCAACTCCGCCTGACCGCAGCACATCTCGACGACATCCGAGTGCGTAGAGCGCTCACCCACGGCGTCGACCGCGCCGACATCATCGCCACCAACTACCCGAGTGGCGCATGGACCGAAGCGAAGTCGACGTTCAACGAGATCGTGCCAGGGACATTGGATCTGCGCGACAGATTCGCGTACGACCCCGACCTGTCGAACCGTCTGCTCGACGAGGCGGGGTGGACGGACCGCAACAGCGACGGATACCGCGTCAAGGACGGCGAGCAGCTCAGCCTGCTGATCTACCCCTCGGTGTTCATCACCACCTCCGAGGCCGACCTGCAGTTGGTCGCCCAGCACTGGCGCCGGATCGGGGTTCGGCTCGAGATCAAGGGCACCGACTTCTCCAACTACAACACCGTGACGGCCCAGCCGGACGTGCCGCTGTACGAGAACCACTGGCTTGCAGGCAGTCAGAGCGAGATGTGGCGGTGGTGGCACAGCTCGCAAGCCAATCAGTTCAAGACCCCGGGCGAGGAACTCGACGGCCTGCTCACCACGCTGGTGCAGGCGACATCGGAGCCCGCTCGCATCGACGCGTCCAAGGCGGTGCAGGAATACGTGATCGACAACGCCCTGTACATACCGATCCACGAGTTCCGTCAGACCTGGGGCGCCGCGAACCACCTGAAGGACCTGAGTGTCGACGGTCTCGGGCTGATCAACTTCTACGACGCCTGGATCGACGAGTCGAACCGGCGAACGACGTAAGGACTTCATTCTCTTGTCTCACACGACGCGGTACGCGCTCTCGAGAATCGGGCAGGCTCTGCTGACGGTGTTTCTCGTCTACATCGTGGTGTTCGTCATCGTCACGTTGCTGCCGGGCGATCCCGTGTCCGGCAGGCTGAGCAACCCCGAATACGGATACACCGCCGACGAAATCTCCGAGATGCTCGTCTACTTCAAACTGGACCGCCCGGCCTGGGAGCAGCTGTGGGTGGCGCTGGAACGACTGCTGCACGGTGATCTAGGCCTGTCGTATGCATCCAACCTTCCGGTGTCGACGCTGTTGTGGTCGGGAGTTCCGTCCACCCTGCAGCTCGCGGGCACGGCGTTCGTCATCGCGATCGTGTTCGCAGCCGCCGTCGCCGTCGGCGCGTTCTTCCTGCCGACGAGATTCGGCGGCGGGGTACTTCGAGCATTCCCGTCGCTGTTCCTGTCGCTGCCCAACTTCCTGATCGGGCTCGTCGTCATCAACGTGTTCTCCTTCCAGCTCGGACTGTTCGTACTCAGCGACTTCCGCAGCGTGGACTCGCTGATCTACCCGGCCGTCACCCTCGCCATCCCGGCGTCGGCGCCGATCGCACAGGTGTTCATCAGCGCGCTGGACACCGCGCGGTCCGAGCAGTACGCCACCGTCGCCGTCTCCAAGGGAATCGGCAGATTCGAATTGCTGACCAGGCACCTGCTGCCCAACGCGGCGCTGCCGACCTTGACGATCACCGCGATCATCGTCGGCGATCTGTTGGGCGGGTCGATCATCACCGAAGCGATCTTCGGCCGAAACGGCGTCGGCAGCGTCGTCGAGAAAGCCGTCGGCGAGCAGGACGTGCCGGTGTTGCAGGCGGCCGTGGTACTCGCGGCGGTGCTGTTCCTCGCGATCAACCTCGTCGTCGACCTCGTGTATCCTGTCCTGGACCCGCGCCTGCGTCGGACGGTGACGGCATGAGCATCCTCGACCGCCCACGCACCGCCACCGTCACGGGAGCGGTTGCCGTGCTCGGATCCGCCACCAAGGCACGCAACGGCTACACCGTCGCCGCGCTGCTGTTCGTCCTGCTGATCGCGGCATGGGCGATCGCACCCGGCCTGTTCACCAGCCAGGACCCATACCTCGGGACCACCGCGGACAAGTTCCTGCCGCCGTCCTGGAGCCACCTGTTCGGCACCGACCAACTGGGCCGCGACATTCTTACCCGCGTCATCCACGGCACTCGGTCGGCCGTACTCACCGCATTGCTCGCGGTGGCCATCGGATCGGTCGCGGGCAGCATCGTCGGGCTCGTCGCCGGATTCTTCGGGCGCGGCGTCGACGCCGTCCTCGGCCGCGTGATCGACACCTTGCTCGCGATCCCCGGCTTCCTGCTGGCCGTCATCGTCGTCGTCTCACTCGGGTTCGCGAGCGTCAATGCCGCCATCGCCGTGGGTATCTCGTCGATCGCCGTGTTCGCCCGGCTCATCCGTTCCGAAACGCTCCGAGTGAAGAACTCGGCCTTCGTCGAATCCTCGAAGCTGATCGGCGGAGGCACGCTGACGGTCCTGTTCCAACACGTACTCCCGAACGTGTATCGATCGGTGCTGGCGCTGGCAGTCCTGCAGTTCGGGCTCGCCATCATCAACGTGTCCGCCCTCGCGTTTCTCGGCTACGGCAACCCGCCACCCAGCCCGGACTGGGGACTGTTGGTGGCCGAGGGGAAGGACTTCTTCTACCGGTACCCCTGGTTCGTCTACGCCCCGGGCGTCGTGATGGTGGCGTCGGTGCTCGCTCTCCAGCAACTCAGCAAGTCCATCGGAAACAAGGACAGGTGACATGACGGCAACGGCGGAACTGCGCGAGAACGCCCACTCGATCTCGGACCCGGCACCACTGCTGGCCGTCCGTGATCTCGCGGTAGCGTACGACGGCAACCTGAATCACCCGACGGTCTCGGGTGTCTCGTTCGACGTTCGAGCCGGAAGCACGGTGGCGATCGTCGGCGAATCGGGATCCGGCAAGTCGACGGTCGTCGGCGCCGTTCTGAAACTTCTCGGCGACCGCGTTGCCGTCGGTGGGACGGTCGAGTTCGGAGAGCGGGACATCCTGCGGCTGCGGGAGCGCGACTTTCGACGAATCCGCGGACGGCGCATCGGGTTCGTGCCGCAGGATCCCACGGCGTCGCTCAATCCGGTCCGGCGGATCGATCGCCAGATATTCGAGGCGTTCCGATCCTCCGGCCTCCCGGAATACGCACAGCCGAGGAACTTCCACGATCAGGCTGTCGCACTGCTGGATTCGGTGGGGATCCCGACGCCGGAGCGGGCGCTGCACTCGTACCCGCACCAACTGTCCGGCGGTCAACTGCAGCGCGTGCTCATCGGTATCGCGATCTCGCAGCGACCTGCGTTGATCGTCGCGGACGAACCGACGTCGGCGCTCGACGTCACCATCCAGAAGACGATCCTGGACCTGATCGATCGGTTGAAAACCGAGCGGGACCTGTCGGTTCTGCTCATCACCCACGATCTGTCACTCGCCGCCGAGCGCGCGGACACCGTCGTGGTGCTGAACCGAGGCAGAGTCGAAGAGTCCGGAACGTCGGCGGAGGTCCTGGCCGATCCGAAGTCCACGTACGCACGGAACCTGATCGGCGACATTCCCAGCATCGACCCCGATCGATTCGCAGTGGCGAAGGCCGAACGCGCCCAGCCTGATACCGAACCCGCCCTGTCGGTCGTCGACATCCACAAGGCCTTCGACGTCGGTCGGCACCGCATTCAAGCTCTCGACGGTGTGTCCTTCGAGATCCCGGCAGGCCGGACGCACGCACTCGTCGGCGAATCGGGTTCCGGCAAGTCGACCCTGGCCAGGCTCGTCCTGCGACTGGAGGAACCGGACGCCGGACAGATAGTCGTGGCCGGACAGGACATCTCCCACCTCGGTACACGTGGACTGCGTGATGCCCGCAGGTACCTGCAGCTGGTGTACCAGAACCCTTTCCACTCGCTCGACCCGACGTATTCCGTGGAGCAACTCGTGGCGGAACCGCTCGTGCGGTACAAGATCGGTTCACGAACCGAGCGGAGGGAACGCGCGGTCGAAGTACTCGATCTCGTCGGACTGGACCAGACGTTCCTGCGCCGAAGAATACGCGCGCTGTCCGGAGGCCAACGACAACGAGTCGCCATCGCCCGGGCACTGAGCCTGAGCCCGAAAGTACTGGTGCTCGACGAACCGACGTCCGCGCTCGACGTCACCGTGCAGGCACAGATCCTGCAGGTGTTGATCGAGCTACAGGTCAGGCTCGGCGTCAGCTACCTGTTCATCTCGCACGACCTGTCCGTCGTACGCCAGCTGTCGGACACGGTCACCGTCCTGCACCGCGGAGTCGTCCAGGAAGCAGGCCGCACCGAGGACGTGTTCTCGGCGCCCGCCAGCGAGTACACCCGAAAGCTCGTCCGATCGATCCCCACCTGGGAGCCCAACGAAAAAGGAGACACAGCATGACCGCTTCACCGGACACAGCCGTAGGCCTGGACGTCGTTCCCGTCGCCGGTTACATCGGCGCTCAGATCACCGGCGTCGACCTCCGTGACGACCTCGACGACGCCACCGTCGCCGAGATCCAGGGCGCCTTGAACCAGTACAAGGTCGTGTTCTTCCGCGACCAGCAGATCGGGCACGCCGAGCAGGTCGCGTTCGCCCGCAAGTTCGGCAAGGTCACCCCGGCTCATCCGCACGAGGAGAACCCGCCGGAAGGATTCCCGGAGATCCTGCCGATCGACAGCAGGCGCTACGACAAAAACCTGGGCCGCAAACGCACGTCCTACGACCACAGCTGGCACACCGACGTCACCGCCCTGATCAACCCGCCGGCAGCGTCGATCCTGCGGGCGGACATCCTCCCGCCCTACGGCGGTGACACCGCCTGGGCCAACCTCGTCGCCGCGTACGAGAACCTACCGAAGGAACTGCGGAACTTCGTCGACACACTCGACATCAAGCACCAGTTCCAGGCACGAGCAGCCGCCGGCAGCCAGCGCGACCGAAAGATCAACGAAGCCAACCTCGTCGCCTACCACCCGGCTGTTCGAGTCCACCCACTGACCGGCGAGCGTGCGCTGTTCGTCAGCCCCGGATTCACTCGCGGCGCACGCGAAATCCGCGGATTCACCCCGGACCAGAGCGAGCGGCTGCTCGAGTTGCTGTGGGCCGAGGCGTCGAAGACCGAGTACACGGTCCGATTCCAGTGGAAGCCCGGCAGTGTCGCGTTCTGGGACAACCGCGCAACCGCTCACCTCGCGATCGCCGACGCCGGGCACCTCGGTCACGACCGAGTGCTCTACCGCGTCACGCTCGAAGGGGACGTACCGGTGGGTGTCGACGGACGACAGTCCGAGGCAGTCTCGGGAGAGCCGTTCCACGGCGCATGAGCCGGTACCTGCGCTTCACCACCAATCTCATCCCGGGCGCTCTGCAAGGGCCGGGCGCGACGCATCCGTTCGTCGACATCGACGACTTCGTCCGCTCGGCTCGACTCGCCGAGCAGGCGAGGCTCGACGCGGTGTTCTTCGCCGACTCGCAGGGCATTCCGCCCGGCGGGCGCGGCTTCGCGTACCTGGATCCGCTGACAGTGCTGCCGGCGCTTGCCCGGGAGACCGAGCACGTCGGTCTCGTCGCGACGGCGTCGACGACCTACTCGACGCCGTACGCGCTGGCTCGGTCGATTCTGTCGCTCGACCACATCTCCCACGGCCGAGCCGGGTGGAACATCATCACCACGATGGACCCGACCGTCGCGCGGAATTTCGGCGGCGGCGAACCACCGCCGCGGGAGGAACGGTACCGTCGGGCCGACGAATTCACCGAGGTGGTTCTGGCGCTCTGGGATTCGTGGCGCGACGAGGTCACCGAGGACTGGGACCTGGAGAATCTCCGACGAGAGCCCATCGACCACGTCGGCGAATTCTTCTCCGTCGCAGGCCCGTTGCAACTACCGCGTTCCCGGCAGGGCAGACCGGTGCTGTTCCAGGCGGGTGGGTCCGATCGAGGAATCGAGACCGCAGCTCGATTCGCCGACGCGGTGTTCTCGGTGGGCCTCACGGAAGACGCGTCCCGGGACTACCGCGAGCGACTGAACAAGGAGACCCGTAACACCCGCGGTGGATCCGAGGGCGTCCTCGTTCTGCCCGGCATCTTCTTCTCCGTCGGAAGTACCACGAACGAGGTGGATCGCCTGCTGCACGACGCCGAGAACGCACTCGACGGAACGGATGCGCTGCACCGCTTCGCCTCCAGATTCGACCTCGACCCGGACGAGATCGACCTCGACGGACCGGTACCACCCCAGGTGGCGGTCACCGACAACACACGATCGATCGGCTTCGCCCAGGGCGGAGCCGATTTCGCCCGCAGCAACCGCGACCTCACGCTCCGCCGATTCATCGTCCTCGGCGGAGGCGGTCATCGCCGGGTCTTCGGCACCCCGGAGTCCATCACCGACGACCTGATCGGGTGGACGGAGCGCGGAGCGGCCGACGGGTTCACGGTATTCGTGGAGTCGTTGCCGCAGTTCGCCGACCACATCGTTCCGTTGCTGTGGGAACGCGGAGTACACCGCCGCGAATACTCCGGAACCACGCTGCGAGACAACTTCGCACAACACACAGGCTGACATCGCGACCGATCGACAACAAACAAGGAGAAGACATGACGGACACATCTACACGACAGCTCGGCACCGACGGACCAGTGGTCTCGCCGACAGGCGTCGGCTTCATGAGCTTCCGCACCGGCTCCGGCCCCGAGGACCTACGTGCCGCCACCGACGTCGTGGATGCGGCACTGGACTCCGGCATCACGTTCTTCGACACCGCCGACGTGTACGGACCCGAACACAGCGAGATCCTGCTCGGCAAAGCGCTGCAGGGTCGACGCGACAAGGTGGTCCTCGCAACCAAGTTCGGCAACCCACTCGACCGGGAGACCAATCCGAACGCGAAAATCGACGGCAGCCCCGAGTATGTCCGGACCGCCATCGACGCGTCACTGCGACGTCTGGAAGTCGACCACGTCGACCTCTACTACCTCCACCGCGTGGATCCGACGGTCCCCATCGAGGACACCGTCGGCGCGCTGAAGGAACTCGTCGACGCCGGCAAGATCAGCCACATCGGACTGTCCGAGGCAGGACCGAACACCATCCGCCGCGCTCACGCCGTACACCCGATCGCAGCGATTCAGAGCGAGTGGTCACTGTTCAGCCGGGACATCGAGACATCCACCGTGCCCGTCGCGCGAGAACTGGGCATCGCGCTGGTGCCCTTCTCCCCGCTGGGACGCGCGTGGTTGACCGGCGCAGTGCACACCAAAGAGGACATCAAGGGCAGGTTGGTGGACCACCCCCGCTTCGCCGACGAGAACTTCCAGACCAACAAAGCCCTCGCCGACGAGGTGGTCGCGGTCGCAGCCGATCTCGGTGTGAAACCGTCGCAGGTGGCGTTGGCGTGGATTCTCGGACGCGGCGACGACGTCGTGCCCATTCCTGGAACGCGGCACGCCGAGTACGTCCGCGAGAACGCGGGTGCGCTGGCGGTCACGTTGACGGCGGATCAGGAAGCCAGGCTCGCGAAGCTGGCCGATCAGGTGGCGGGGCATCGCTCGATTCAGCCGGAGAACCTGGGCACCGAAGCGCCCCTTCCTTCCTGACACCCACGCGCACGACGAAACGGAGAACCTTCACGTGAGCCGCGAATTCCTCTGGTACATCCCCAACACGACCTCACCAGGCCACCGAGGCGACGACACCGTCGACGGCTGGGGGACGCTCGAATTCTCCGTCGAGCAGGCTCTCCTCGCCGAAAAGCACGGCTGGGGAGGAGCATTGATCGGAACGGGATGGGGGAGGCCGGACACCTTCACCGTCGCCACCGCTCTCGCGGCGCGGACCGAGAACTTCACCCCGCTCATCGCGATCCGGCCCGGGTACTGGCAGCCCGCTCACTTCGCGAGCGCAGCAGCGACGCTCTACTCGCTGACCCGAGGTCGGGTGTTCGTCAACATCGTCAGTGGCACCGACGATCTGGGAGCCTACGGCGACGGAGAATTCGACAAGTCACGACGGTACGACCGCACGCGGGAATTCCTGAAGATCGTGCGCACGTTGTGGGCCGAGGAGAACGTCAGCATCGACGGCGAGTTCTGGCAGGTGGAGAACTCGACCGTCGTTCCCCGGCTGCCCGACGGCGGCCGACCCCGGCTGTACTTCGGTGGCGCGTCGGCGGCCGCGGAGGAAGTCTCGGCCGCCGAGGCCGACGTTCAACTCTTCTGGGGTGAGCCGCTCGACGGCGTCGCCGAACGCATCGACCGCCTGAAGGTGCTGAGCGACAAAGTGGGACGAGAACACGAACCACTGCAGTTCGGTATTCGCGTCACCACTCTGATCCGTGACACCGCCGAGGAAGCGTGGCGGGACGCGGAAGCCAAGGTGGCGCAGATGGCGGGCCGGAAAGATCCGCTGCGCCCGGCCAATCCTCGGGACGCCACCGGACAGCAGCGGCTTCTGGACCTCGCGGAACGAGGCGATGTTCTCGACACCAACCTCTACACCGCGCCCGGGAGGCACGGCGGAGGCGGAGCCGGAACCACCTGGCTCGTCGGAACGGCAGCAGAAGTCGCGGCGGCCCTGGAGCGCTACGCGGACCTTGGCGTCAGCCACTTCGTGCTGTCCGACACCCCCTACGCCCGAGAGGTCGCGCGCATCGGCGACCAGCTGCTGCCACTACTCACAAGGGGCTAGCGGGTGTAACGCTGGAAATGAGCCGCCCGGACGGCCGGGGCGAGCCCGCGTACCTGGAGGAACTGAGCTGCGCGGGCTCGTACTTGCGCGATGTCGTCCTCGAGCAGCCCGACGCCACCGCGTGCCACAACACCCGCGGTCGTGGCTCGGACGGCGATCTCGTCGAGGACCACGCGCCAGTGCGGATCCGGTAGCGGAGTCGCGTACGCGAGCTCCAATTCGTCGGAGATGGCGGCCAACGATCGGTCGTCGGGGAACAGTGCCGCCGCGTCGTCGAGTGCAGCCCTGGCGAGACCGTAGGGACCCACCGGCGGATACGTCGTCACGGTGGCGGGGTCGACCGTCGGATCGAGCTGAAGCGCCCGTCGCGCGTCCAGGCCGAGCACTCCGTCGCGCGCTTTCCACTCCGCGACCGGAACTACCTCGGACACGAACTCGTCCGGCAGAAATACATCCTCGAACGTCAGTGTGGCAGTCCGCGAGCCGAACACGGCCGTCAGTCTCGACACTCGGCCGGAGACGCCGGGCTGGTCGAGCGGCGCGATACCGAACACGTAGTCCTCGCGGGCCTCGTCGACAGCGCCGAGCCAGACCACGTCGGTGAGTCCCCAGCCGGAGTGCCAGCCGATCACCCCATCGATGCGATATCCGCCGGGCACCTTGCGGGCTATCGTTCCTCGGCGCTGCGGCCAGGATCGGACGTGACCCATCCCGGCTCCACCGATCAGCGCTCCGGTCGCCAATTGCGGTAGCAGGGCGAGTGTCTCGGGCGTCCCGGCCTTGATGGCCGGTACGACGGGTGCACCGTGTTGGGTGACGATGGTGGCCGTCGACGGGTCCGCGCCGAAGAGAAGTTCCTCCGCTGCGTTCTGCACCTCCCGTGGAACATCGAGACCTCCGTATTCGGCCGGAACGAACCACCGGTAGTACCCGACCTCCCGCAACGCCTCGATGTGCGATCTCGGCACCTCGGTGCGGTCGATCTCCACCGCACGAGGCGCGATGACCTCCTCGACGAGGCGGGCGAACTCACGATATACCGGATGGGTTCTCGGGTCTGTTGTTACTTCGGTGGCGGTGGTCATCGACAACCTTTCGAATCGAATGCGTACTACAGCCAAAGTAATTCAGTCGAAGGTTCCGAATGACAATTCGAATCTTCGGGATTTCAGAAAACCGTACAGAATTACTTCATCCGAATTTCGACCTGCAATCACGATGAATCTATTCATGGTGGTCGGGATGCACAGTTGTCTATGGTTCCTCCAATCCGACATACGTGCACGAGAGGAAATGTCTTGAGCAGCTCCACAACACATCAGCGGACATCGGCATGAGAATCCGTTCCATCCAGAAATTGGTGCCGATCATCGCCGCACTCGTCGCCGCGCCACTATTGGCCGGATGCACCAGCTCCGCCGACGACGGAGCCGTCACCTTCCGGTTCGCCAACTCACCCACTGCGCTGTCCCTCGTTCGCATCGCCGACGAACTCGGCTACTGGGACGACGCCGGAGTCAAGCCCGAATACGTCGGCCCCGCAACGGCCGTCCCTGCCGTGCAACTCCTCGACCAGGGCGCCATCGACATCGCCACCGGCATGTTCAACAACGACATCGACGGCAAGGTCAAAGGATTCGAGTTCACGGCCATCGCGTCGAGCATGCTCGATCTGCCCGAAGAACCGCACATGTCGTACTTCACCCAGGCGGGCTCGGACATCACGCGAGACAACCTGAAAGCGATCGAGGGCAAAACCGTCGGGCTCTCGGGTTTCAACAGCTGCACCGACCTCGTCCTGAAGCGGTACCTGCTGAAGAACGGTGTGGACCTGGACAAGGTCAACTTCCTCGAACTCAAGAACGAGTTGATCGCACCGGCCATCGAGCGCGGAGAAGTGGACCTCGGTGTCTTCCACCCACCGCTCATCGGAGTTCTGCTCAGCCAGCCGGACAAGTTCACCCAGGCGTTCACCTCCTACGAGGACTGGGGTCCGCTCGGTGGCCAAGCCCCGTACGTGGCCAGCAACAAATGGTTGAAGGAAAACCCCGACGCTGCACGCGCATTCGTCGGTGTCATCGCCCGCACGGCGAACTGGGCCAACGCACACCCCAAGGAGTCCGCCGAGATCGCAGGCAAGACCACCGGCTACCCCGTCGAGCAGACCACCAACTGGCATTACGCACCGAATGCATTGCTCGACAAAGCAAGCCTGCAACTGTGGTGGGACCTGGTCGAAGAAGTCGGAACACCGCTGCCGGGCTCGGAGCACCTGAAGCCCGAGGACATCGCCACCAACGCGTTCAACCCGTACGCCACGTCGGCCGACCTGATCGAGTCCCAGGACTTCAACACCGAAATCGTCACCGAGGAACAGAACGACGGAATCTTCAAGACCCACTTGGTCGACATCGAGGGACTCGAAGAATGACCACCACGGATCGGAACAGGTGAACTGCCATGAGTCAACAACTGCTCGACGGCGCACGCAGCGCGACGAACAACACGACACACGCCAAGATCGAAGCCAAGCGGGTGGTCAAGCTGTACCCCACGCCGGGGACACGGCGTGGGACCACGACCGTGCTCGACGGTTTCGACCTACGGATCGAGAGCGGCGAATTCGTGTCCCTGCTCGGACCGAGTGGATGCGGAAAGTCGACGTACCTCAACATCCTTGCCGGCCTGGAGTCCTACAACGGTGGCGCCGTCCTGATCGACGGCAAGCGCGTCGACGGCGTCGACAAGAACGTGGGCGTCGTCTTCCAGGGATACGCACTGTTCCCGTGGCTGACCGCGCAGAAGAACGTCGAGGTCGGCCTGAAGATCCGCGGTGTGCCCAAGGCCGAGAGAAGGGCGCGTGCCGCGGAAGTACTGAAGACCGTCGGGCTCGAATCCGCCGCCGACCGGCTGCCCCACCAGCTGTCCGGAGGTATGCGTCAGCGCGTCGCGATCGCCCGCGTGCTCGCGTACGAACCGGAGATACTCGTGTTCGACGAACCGTTCGCGGCCCTCGACGCGCAAACCCGTGAATTCCTGCAGGGCGAGCTACTGCGCATCTGGGAGTCGGGCGAGAAGAAGAAGACGGTCCTGTTCGTGACCCACTCGATCGACGAGGCGGTCTTCCTGTCCGACCGCATCGCCGTCATGACCAAATCTCCCGGCCGGGTGAAGGACATCATCGACGTCGATCTGCCACGCCACCGCGACAATGCGATCCGCAGCTCCGAGGAGTTCGTGCACGTTCGCTCCCGCGTCGCCCGAGTCCTGGAAGACGAGGTGAACAATGTCCTCGGCGCTCGATGAGCAGGAGGAGGTGACGACGCCTCCCAAAGGAAGAAATCCCTTCCTCGACAAGTACGACCGGTTCGTCTACGGCGCGATCGGACTGGTCGGATTTCTCGTCGTCTGGTGGGCTGTCGTCGATTTCGGTTACGTCTCCGACCTCTACCTGTCCAAGCCGCTCGACGTGTTCTCGGCGTTCGTCGACGGCCTGGTCGACGGCACCCTGACGTCGGAGATCTGGCCGAGCGTGCAGCGCGCACTCGTCGGGTTCGCGTTCGCGTTGGTAGGGGGTATCGCGCTCGGCATCCTCGTCGGCTCGGTGAAGATCTTCCAGAAGCTCACCGAGCCGGTGCTGCTGTTCTTCCGCAACCTGTCGCTGCTGGCGTTGCTGCCGGTGTTCGTCGTCTTCCTCGGCATCGGTGAGGAATCGAAGATCGCCATCGTCTTCTGGGCGTGCTTCTGGCCGATCTTCATCACCGCCGTCGGCGCAGTGTCGAGCGTCGAACGGATCCTGCTGAATGCAGCACGCACGCTCGGTGCAGGACGGGTGTACATCTTCACCCAGGTCGTGCTGCCCGCCGCCATTCCCGGCATCTTCCCCGGCATCAGGTTGGCCGCTGCGAACGCGTTTACGGCGCTCGTCGCGGCCGAACTCGTCGGCGGTGCACAAGGCATCGGCATCTACATCAACAACGCGGCACTCCGCTACCAAACTCCGCAGATGTACGCAGGCATCCTCACTCTCGGCCTGATCGGCATTCTGGTCAACGCCGTCATGACCGGCGTCGAGTGGAAGGTGACCGGATGGCAACGAGGACTCACGAGTAGATGAGATACCGAACAACACTGGTAGCACTCGTCATTCCGCTGCTGGTCGCGTGCGGTTCGAACATTCGGATCGACGACGGTTCGGCCGGCACCGACACACTGACGGTGTACGTCGGTGTCGGTAACGACCGCGAGATCCTGCAGTACGCGGCCGACACTCTGCTACCCGACCTTCGGCTCCAACTGATCGATGCCGACGAGCACTCCAATTCCAAGGTGGCGGCCGGGGAGGGAGATCTGTCGTACTACCAGCACATTCCGGCGTTCGAGGCGGACCAGCAGGAGAACGGCCTGGACGCGCTGAGCATCGTATCCAAGGTCAATGTCGTTCCCTACGGGCTGTACTCGTCGAAATGGAAGGACCTCGCCGACACCGCCGACTGGCTGAACGTCGACCTCGTCGAGGACCAGGTCACCGGTAGTAGCCTGCCGCACGGCTCCAAGGTGGTCCTGCCGAACACCGCGACCGGCTTCGCCCGCGGACTCTACTTGCTGCAGAGCGCCGGACTGACGCAGCTGGACCGACCCTTCGGCGGCACCACCGTGCAGGACCTGACCGTCACGGAAGCGAACGTGGTGGACTCGCTGCGGCACCTGTCCCTGCTACCGCTCGAGTACGGCGAATTCGTCGACGGGTTGTACGACAACTACGACGCCGTCGTCCTGACCCCGAAGCAGGCAGAGTCCATCGGACTCGACCCGGCGACCGACGCACTCGCCGTCGAACCAGGACCCGAGAATCCGTACGCACACGTCGTCGTCGCCCCGTCCCGTCTCGCAGGCGACGAACGGGTGCTCGAACTGACGCACGCGCTCGAAAGCCCCGAAACCGCACAGTTCCTCGAATCGAAATACCACGGCGCGAACATCCCTGTGACTGCCGCACACACCAACTGACGAGAGAGAAGACGATGACCCATTCCTTGCGCCGGGCAGGTGCCGTCACGACGACGGCAGCGGTGGCACTCCTCGCGTTCGCGGCACCCGCGGCAGCACACGTACGGACAGACGGTGATCCGGTTCCCCAGGGCGGCTACGGCATCGTCCGACTGATCGTGCCGGGAGAATCGGCCACGGCATCGACCGTCGGGCTGACAGTGACGCTGCCGGACGGCGTCGACCTGACGTCGGCGCGCACCCTTCCCGTCCCCGGGTGGACGGCGACCGTGGAGCGTGAAGGTGGCGACACCGGCCGCGTCGCCAGGATCAGCTGGACGGTCACCGACCCCGCAGGCGGATACGGCGTCGACGAATTCCGTGACTTCTCGTTCTCCGGCGGACCGTGGCCGGACGACGTCGACTCCATCGCACTGCCGTCGGACCAGGCCTACTCGGACGGCTCGGTCGTGTCCTGGAACGAGGTCGCCGTCGACGACGCCAGCGAACCCGAGCACCCCGCACCCGAGGTCGCGTTGGTGGCGGCGTCGGACGCGCACAGCCACGGCGACGGACACGGGGACACCGCGTCGGCCCGGCACGAGGACACCGAAACCGATGGCACCACCTGGGTGTGGCCGACCGTCTCGGTGGTGAGCCTGGTGCTCGCCGTAGCCGCGATCGCCGGGTTGGGACTGGTGGTGCGGCGGGGTCATGGCGCGAGTTCGTGACCTCGGCATCGTGCTCGTGGTGCTCGCCGCCGGGCTACTGCTCGGCAGCGGGACCGCGTCCGCACACGCAAGTCTGATCTCGACGACTCCGACCACCGGAACGCACGTCGACGACGCCCCGAGCGAGCTGACTCTGCAGCTGAACGAACCCGTCACCCTCATCGAGGGGTCGGCGCAGCTGATCGACGGGGACGGAAAGACATTCGACTTCTCCGACGTACGCGTGGACGACGGTCGACGCCGAATCGTCCTCGTCCCCGCCGTCACCGTCCAGGACGGTGCGTACCTGGCCACGGCTCGCGTCGTCTCGGCCGACACACACGTGGTGTCGTTGTCGATCCAGTTCACCGTCGGATCGGTGACTCAGCAGGGAAAATTCGACGCAGGGGAGTCCGGCGGTGGCGTCGAACAATACCTGAACTACCCGGCCAAAACCCTTGCCTATTTGGGCTTGGTGGCCACTGCGGGTGTTCTGCTGTCCTCGTTGCTCGTGTGGAGATCAGCGGTGGGTACGACCCGTTTTCGGGTGGTGTACCGAATCGGTGCTCTCGCAGTGGCTCTCGGACTGGCAGGCAGACTGTTCGTACTCGTCGCGCAACAATCCGGGGGAGCACGAGAGATCTCGACCGCCGGACTCGGTACTGTGCTCGTCACGCCGCACGGTTCGGCCTTGCTTGTGGCAGTGGGATTGTCGATGGTTGCGGCCGGAATCGGTCGCACCCCGATCGTGTTCGGTCTCGTGTACGCCGGCGCGGCGATTCTCGCCGTGACTCTCAGCGGCCACGGCGGCTCTGCCGGAGGATGGCCGTGGGCGTTCCTGGCGACGCTCCTGCACGTCTACGGCATGACGGTGTGGCTGGGCGGCCTCGCGGTGATGCTGCTCGTACTGCGTGCGGCACCCCGACTGCAGCGATGGCACCGCATCGCGACGGTGCACGTCGGACTCGTGGTCGTTGCGGGCCTCGGTCTGTCGCTGCTGCAGGTCCAGCCGCTGCCGGCGCTGTGGAGGACGTCGTACGGAGCAGTGTTGCTGGCCAAAGTTCTCGCAGTCGCGTTCGTCGTCGGCCTCGGACATCTGGCGTACCGACGATTCCGACGCCGGACCCTTCTCGTGGAAACCGCAGTGGCCGTGACGGTTCTGGCCCTGACCTCGATCCTGTCCTCGCACACGCCGGCCAAGGACGTGTACACGACGAACATCGCCACCACCCTCGACTTCGGTTCTTCGGATGTCCTCGACATCGGAATCGACTCGATCAGGCGAGGACCCCAGCAGCTCACCGTCACGTACGAAGGTGCGGGGGCTTCCGACGTCGGCGTCAGCGCCGACCTGTCCTCGGTGGACGCCAACGTCGCCCGATTGCCCGTCGAACTCACCGAACCTGTGCACGACGGTGACCGAACCATCTGGCGCAGCGAGCACCTGGTCGTCCCAGCGCCGGGGGAGTGGAAGGTTTCCATCCGATTCTCAGGCCTGGACGGCCCCAAAGTCGCATCGTTCTTCTACGACGCGATGTAACCCGAGTTTGTCAATATATTCGTTCAGTCTGATTCCGACGTGAGCCGATGTCCGAAATGAGATGGTTCGGCCGGTGGGTCGTTTGCGCAGGTCACGACGGGTCCACCTCGTCCGTGGTTACTGGATAGTGGCAATAGTCATAGGTATGTAAATTAAACAACTCATCAGTAAGTCGCTATCTTCGAACTCGGTTCAGAGATCCACCGTATGGCTCGGCTGGTGGACAGCAACCCTCGTTCAGCGGCGGGGTGCTTCCGAGCAAAACCTGGCTCGCTTCAAACCGAAGCGAGCAAGCGTTGAGAAGCGAAGGATGCAGCCAGTGTCGGAAAGTGCAGTACCCGAGTCGAATTCCATCGTCGACATCGCCGGGTTGGTCGTCGAGTTCGGATCGGGCAAGAACAAGCACGTCGCCGTCGACGGCGTGGACCTGCAGATCGGACCGAGCGAAGTGGTCGCTGTGGTCGGAGAATCGGGGTCCGGCAAGTCCACTCTCGTATCGGCCATCCTCGGGCTGCTCCCCAGTTCCGCGTCCGTCACCTCCGGCACCATTCGTGTGGACGGTTCGGACACCACGAGCTGGAAAGAGAACGACTGGCGAACGATCAGAGGACGCCGCATCGGCCTCGTGCCCCAGGACCCGATGTCCAACCTGGATCCGGTGCTACGAATTGGACACCAGGTCGACGAGGCCGTGCGGGCGCACAGGCGCCTGCCGCGCGCAGAGGTGCACGACGAGACTGCGTCGGCCTTCACTCGTGCAGGCCTTCCCGGTGCCGAGCGCCGGAAGTATCCGCACCAATTCTCGGGCGGTATGCGTCAGCGCGCGTTGATCGCCATGGCGTCGGTGAATTCGCCCGCACTGTTGATTGCCGACGAGCCCACTTCAGCGCTCGACGTCACCGTGCAACGGCGCATCCTCGACAACCTGGCCGAGGTCGTCGCCGGTTCCGGTGCCGCGATTCTTCTCGTCACGCACGACCTTGCGCTCGCCGCCGAACGCGCCGATCGAATCGTCGTGATGCGTCACGGCCGTGTCGTCGAATCCGGCACTGCAGCTGCGGTATTCGGCCAACCCGAACACGACTACACCCGGGCGCTACTGGCATCCGTCCCCTCGGCGCGGCCGGTTCGAGAAGCCGCGACCCCGGCTGAGGCGTCGATCGTGCTCGAAGTGAGAAACCTGTCCAAGAGCTTCGGCGGAGTACCCGCGGTGGACGACGTGTCCTTCGTTCTCGAGCGAGGCAAGACGCTGGCACTCGTCGGGGAATCCGGCTCGGGAAAGAGCACGACAGCGTGGTCGTGCCTCGGTCTGAACACCCCGAGTGCGGGCCGCGTATTCTTCGAAGGCACCGATGTCGCGTCGTTGAAGGGGCGCGAACTTCGTGCGTTTCGCAGGCGCGTCCAGCCGATCTTTCAGGACCCGTACGCCTCGCTCGACCCCACGTACACCGTCGACCGAATCTTGAGAGAGCCCCTGTCTGCGTTCGGTATCGGTGATCGATCCTCCCGCAAGGCCCGTGCAGCCGAGCTGCTCGACCTTGTGGGACTTGCGGCGGCCACGTTGCGCAGGCGACCGAGTGAACTCTCCGGTGGGCAACGCCAACGCGTCGCCATCGCCCGTGCGCTCGCCGCCGAACCCGAGCTGATCGTCTGCGACGAACCGGTTTCCGCGCTCGACGTCCTGGTCCAGGCGCAGGTGCTCGACCTGCTGCAGACACTGCAGACAGATCTGGGGTTGACGTACCTGTTCATCTCGCACGACCTCGGCGTCGTGCGCCGGATCGCCGACGACGTGGCCGTGATGACCAAAGGGAAGATCGTCGAATACGGCTCGACAACAACGGTGTTCGACAACCCGCAACACGATTACACCCGAGAACTGCTCGGTGCCGTTCCGGGTCTTCGCGTGCCGATCGAAGTCTGAAACACAACGGTGCACAACCGAACCTGACCAGGTTCGGGCAAGTCGAATGGAAAGAACAGATGAAACGCACACCCCTGATCGGCAGTGCTCTGCTCGCTGTCGCAGCAGTAGTACTGACCGCCTGCGGCGGAGGTTCGTCCAGTGAGGCGTCCGGCGAGCCGTCGGACAACATCCTCCGCGTCGCGACGCAGAAACCGACATCCATCGTGCCCGGGAACTCAGGCGGGTACTTCGCACTGTCGGTCTCCGAGACCTTGTTCTCCGGACTCGTGAAGTACGACAGCGACACCGGGGAACCGGTCAACCTCGTTGCCGACTCGATCGAGACCGAGGATCAGAAGGTCTGGGACATCACGCTGAAGGACGGATGGACCTTCCAGAACGGCGAGGTCGTCGACGCCGAGTCCTTCTCGCGAGGATGGAACACCACAGCAGACCCAGCCAACGCCTGGGTCGGCAGCTCGCAGCTCGCAGGCATCGAAGGCTACGACGCGCTCAACCCCGACGAAGGCGCACCGACCGCCGACTCCCTGTCCGGCGTCGAGGTCACCGGGCCGCTGAGCCTCACCGTCACGTTGACCAAACCACAGAGCCAGTTCCTGTACCAGATCGGCCAACCGGCGTTCTATCCTCTGCCGGCAGCAGCGCTGGATGATCTCGAAGCCTTCGCGACGAAGCCGATCGGCAACGGCCCCTACGAGATCAGCGAGCCGTGGACAGGTGGACCGGAGATCAAAACCGTCCGCTACGACGAGTATGGCGGTGAGAAAGCCGAGAACGGCGGCGTCACCTTCAAGATCTACACCGGATACGACGTCGCCTACCGCGATTTCCAGGCCGGTGCAGTCGACGTGACCGCACTGCTGCAGCAGGACGTGGAAAGCGCAAAGGCAACCCTCGGCGACAAGTTCGTCCAGTCAGCCAGCTCCAACTTCACCTACCTCGGGGTGCCGACCTGGAACCCGGCCTACGCGGATCCGCGAATCCGCCGAGCACTGTCGCTGGCGATCGACCGTCAGGGCATCATCGACGCGCTCCTCGACTCGTCGACCCAGCCATTGACCGATTTCAGTGCGCCGTCCGGGAACGGCTACCGTGCCGACACCGACTCGACCAACCTCGACTACGACCCTGAACGCGCGAAGCAGCTGTGGGACGAAGCAGGCGGTATCGACGGCCAGGTGAAGATCACGGTCGTGACCGGCACCGGACGCGACGAGTGGAGTGAGGCCGTCCTCAACCAGTGGGCGACGGTGCTGGGTCTGACCGATGTGACACTGGAATTCATTCCGTCGGAGAACACCCATGCTGCACTTCGGGGCAGGCAAGTCCCCAACCCGGTGTCGCTCAACACCCCTGTTGCCTACCCGTCGCCGTTCGCGTTGCTGGGCAATGCATACCGGACCGGAGGCGGCACCAACTACAACGGCTATTCGAACCCCGAATTCGACGCATTGCTGGATCACGCGGCGGCGGCGACCAACGAGGAATCGACCCAGTTCTACGACCAGGCCAAGGACATCCTGCTCGACGAGCTTCCGAACATTCCGCTGTGGAGTGCCGGGCGGGCGGTCGCAGTCGCGGACAACGTAGAGGGCTACACCGAGGATCCGTTCAACAAGAGCCCGTTCACCACGGTGACCGTTGCCTGAGCAGGCACTCGCGGTGGCGGACCGAGAACAGCCTCGGTCCGCCTCCACCGCGGGCGCCACGAAGACACGAACTGCACGACGGATTGCGGCGCGGCTAGGCCAGGCCCTGCTGATTCTGATCGGCACGTCACTCATAGTGTTCGTCGCGGTGTTCGCCCTCCCTGGTGATCCGGTGCAAGCACTGATCGGCGACGCAGTACTGACCGACGCCGTCGAGTCGGCCATCCGCGCCAAATACCATCTCGACGATCCACTGCTGGTGCAGTACTGGAGCTATGTCTCGGGTATCGCTCGCGGAGACTTCGGTACCACCGTCGGCGGTGAGGACGTCGGAACCATTCTCGCGCGTGCCTGGCCGGTAACGATCAAACTTGCTCTGACAGCGTGGGTCCTGGAACTGATCGTCGGTGTCACCGCGGGCACGCTCGCCGCGCTGCGACCTGGCGGTCTGCTGGACAAAGCGGTACTGGCGGCGACGGTACTGACGCTCGCGGTTCCCACGTTCGTGTTGGCCTTCTTCGTGCAGTCGATCGTCGGGGTGTCCTGGGGCATCCTCCCGGTGGCCGGAATTTCCGAGGGCTGGCCGACGTCGTACCTGCTGCCTGCAATCTGCCTGGCCACACTGGGATTCGGGCCGGTTGCTCGTCTGACTCGGTCGAGTGTGTTGTCGACGCGGTCGGCGGATTTCGTCAGAACTGCTCGTGCCAAGGGCATCTCGACCAGACGACTGACGGTGCGGCACATCCTGCGCAATGCCCTCGTGCCCGTAGTGACCTACCTGGGTCTCGATCTCGGTGGCCTACTGGGCGGATCGGTGGTGGTCGAGGGCATCTTCAATCTCCCCGGTGTCGGCGGCGAACTGTTCACCGGAATCAGCTCACAACAGGGAACCGTGGTGGTCGGGATCGTGTCGGCATTGGTGCTGGTCGCAGTCGCGGTCAACATCGTCGTCGAGATCGCGCATCACCTGCTCGACCCACGTATTCGACAGGACAAGTAGATGATCCAACTTCCACCCGGGGAAGACATCGAGACCGGACGAGTGTGGACGAGCCTGAAACGCAGCCCCGGCTTCTGGATCGGCGCTCCGATCGTTGCCTTCTTCCTCCTCATCGCAGTACTCCCCGGCCCGATCGCCGGACTCTTCGGTCACGGGGACCCGCGTGTGTGCGAACTGTCACTGAGCAGGGGCGCTCCCGACTGGTCCACCGGACATCCGTTCGGGTTCACCGTGCAGGGGTGCGACCTGTTCGCCAGTGTCGTGCACGGCGCTCGTGCATCGATCGTCGTCGGAGTGACGGTGACCCTGCTGACGTCCGTCGTTGCTGTGGTCCTGGGGATTGCGGCCGGTTACTTCGGCGGGCTCGTCGACGCCTTCGTCTCGCGACTGTCCGAGATCGTCTTCGCGCTACCACTGTTGCTCGGCGCGATCGTCGTACTCAATTCCATTCAAGGGCGCAGTGTCTGGTTGTTGAGCGTCGTTCTCGCGGTGTTCGCCTGGCCCACCGCCATGCGCGTGACCCGCGGGGAAGCGTTGTCAATCCGAAACCGCCACTTCATCGTCGCTGCGAGATCGTCCGGTCTCGGGACGTTACGCATACTGGTCAGCCACGTGGTGCCCAACACCGTCGGCCCGGTCATAGTCCTGGCGACACTGCAGATCGGCGCAGTCATCTCCGCCGAGGCGACGCTGACCTACCTCGGAATCGGCCTGCAACCTCCGGCGCAGTCGTGGGGTCTGCAATTGTCGGCAGCACAGAACTACTTCCAGGCCGCACCGCACCTGCTGGTGTACCCCGCTGGAGTGCTGACTCTCGCGGTGGCCGGATTCGTCGTGCTGGGTGAGTCCATCAGACAGGCGACAACCTCGGATCGAGGGGCGGCATGACGCTGACATTCGTCGCGCGGCACTGGGACCACCTGCTGCCACTCGCGCTGGGAGACGTCACGGCCGAAGGAGTCGACCTGCACTTCGAACGTCGGGACAGCACCCCGAACATCTACGCCGAACCACGAATCGACGTTGCCGAGACCTCGTTCAGCCAGTACGTCCAACACCGAGCCCGCGGGGACCACTCGGTGACCGCACTACCGGTGTTCGTCATGCAAGGGTTTCGACATCGATGCATCATCACTCGCAGCGACTCGCCGTTGCACTCGCTCACACAGTTGCGCGGGGCCACCGTGGGCCTGACCGGATGGCCGGACAGTGGTAACACCTGGACCCGCGCATTGGTACGGGACGAAGGCGTAGCTCTGGAGGACATCGACTGGCGCGTAGGCCCTTTGACCCCAGCCCACCCAGCCCACGACAGGATCGGGCCCACACGCCCCGGCCCGCACGTGCAGCACCTCGACCACGGTGACACGCTGGTCGGCGGCTTGTCGGACAAGAGCCTGGACGCTGTGATGACCCCGTTCATGCCGCCGGGTTTCGATGCTGCGGACTCGCTGCTGCGCCCGCTGCTCCCGGATGTCCGAGCGGCCGAAACCGCGTACTACCTGCGGGTCGGGTACGTGCCCGGCATTCACGTTCTGGCCGCGCGGACGGCGCTGCTCGACGAATCGCCGGACACCGTCCTGGCCGTCGTACGCGCCATCGAGGACTCGAAGCGTCTCAGCATCCTGCGTCACAACAAACTCGCCGACGTCACCCCGTGGTTGGTCGACGAACTCCGCACCACCGAGCGGGTGTTCGGCCGCGATTGGATGCCCTACGGATTGGAGCAGAACAGAACCATGATCTCCGACTTTCTCACCGAGCAGTACGAGCAGGGCCTGCTGGACACGCCCGCTGACGTCGACGCCCTGTTTCCGACCGATATCGACGCGGTGGTGGCGTCGTGAGCGAGACAGTCGAACTGCTGCAGGCGCTGATTCGCAGTGCCTGCGTCAACGACGGCACCGTGGAGTCGGGTCAGGAGACCCGCAACGTCGCGGTGCTGCAGCAGTTCTTCGGGGACATCGGCGTCGACTTCGAGGTGGTCGAACCTGCGCCAGGTCGTGCGAGCCTGATCGGCAGGCTACGAGGAACCGATCCTCGAGCTCCGTCGGTGGCGCTGGTCGGCCACCTCGACGTGGTTCCGGCCGACCCGTCGGGGTGGACCCACGATCCCTTCGGCGGTGAGTTGATCGACGGGACCGTCTGGGGCAGAGGCGCAATCGACATGCTCGGACTCGTCGCCTCGATGGCGGTGGTGTTCAAATTGTTCGCGCAGAGCAAGATTCGGCTACGCGGCGATCTGGTCTTCGCGGCGACGGCCGACGAGGAAGCCGGCGGTACGTGGGGAGCCGGTTGGATCACCAAGAACCGGCCCGAACTCATCGCGGCGACGTACTCGCTCACCGAGAACGGCGGAATCGTGTTGAGTGAGCAGGATTCGCCCGGCGTCACGCTGACAGTAGGAGAGAAAGGCGGGGCGCCGCGTCGGTTGGAGATCCACGGGAGACCCGGCCACGGATCGACGCCATGGGGAGCGCGCAACGCGGCGGGTATTGCCGCGGAGGCCGTCACCAGATTACTGAACGAACCGGGCCAAGCTGTGGTTCTCGAGCACTGGCAGTCCTTCGTCGAGGCCTCCGACTTCTCTCCGCAACTGCGCGCACGACTGCTCGATCCGACGACTCTGAACGACGCGCTGAGCGAACTCGGGGATCTGAAGGGCTACGGCCACGCGATGACGCATATGACCGTCTCGCCGAACATCGTCGATGCTGGGGACAAGCGCAACGTCATACCAGGTCGCGCCACCGTCGGACTCGACATCCGCCTGTTGCCAGGCCAGGACGAGAACGACGTCGAACGTCACCTCAAAACTGTTCTGGACGAACTCTTGTCGTCCATCGACGTGATCGAGGAGTTCACCGGTGCCGCGAGCAGCTCGCCCCCTCGAACGGAGTTCTACTCCGTCATCGAGGACGCAATGAGGCAGTTCTACCCAGGCGCGCATCTTGTTCCGATGATCATGCCCGGTGGTACCGACGGACGCCACCTACGGGCCGCCGGCTCGATCGTCTACGGATTCGGTCTGTACTCCCGGGAGGTCGACATGGCGTCGTTCCGTAGCCGATTCCACGGTGACGACGAACGCGTCGACGTCGAATCGATCCGACTCACCACCGCAGCCCTCGAACAGTCGCTGAAGAAGTTTCTAGTGGTGGAATCAACTGAAGGAGAGAGGGAATGAGCACCCAGACACGACGACCGGAGATCGACGAGACAACCTTCCGGCACCTCACGACGGTGGGAACATCCACCCTCGGGCATCACCGTGACCACGGGTTCGTCACCGAGCTCCATCCCATCTCGCGTCCGATCAGGCTCACGGGTGTCGCGCTGACGGTCCAGATCGGCGAATACGACGCCTCGGCCCTGAAGGAGGCGCTCGATCAGCTCACCCCGGGTACCGTTCTCGTCGTCTCGCAACCGGGTTCGGGAAGTCGTGCTTCGATCGGCGGCATCGTCGCGCACCGCATCGCCGTGTCGGGAGCGAACGGCATCGTCATCAACGGCGCGATCACCGACTTCGACGAGATCGCAGCGTCGGGACTGCCTGTCTACTACCGGTCGGTCAGTCCGCGCACCACGCGCCGAATCGGCGGCGAAGGATCGGTCGGACAGCCCGTAGACGCGGGCGGCGCAGTGATCGCCACCGGCGACATCGTCTTCGGTGACAGTGACGGTATCGCCGTCCTGACCCAGGACGAGGCACCTGCCGTCGTCGCCGATCTCGCCGAGCGCGAAGCACGTGAGCCCGCTGTCAAAGCACGTATCACCGAGGAGTTCACGGCGGTGGTCCGATGACGCAGATCGAGGTGACCTTGCTCGACACACGGCCGGTCGAAGCCCTGGCGAAAATCGACGGATTGCCTGCCGAGTTCGTGGCCGAGGCCGAGATCTACGGCGGTGTTCAGGAAGCGCACACCGTCACCGCGATCGCCGACGGCGCACTTCAGGGTTTGTTGCTCGTCGTCAACCGTCCGCACGCAGCGTACGTGAAGGTGGTGGGCGCCTGGCTGGGTGAGCCGGTGCTCGCCGAACTGGTGGCAGCCTTGGAGGAGTACGCATTCACGCGTACTGCGGTGGCTGTCAAATGGCAACTACCACAGGAAAGTCCGCTGGTCGCGCAGGTGAAGGCACTCGGCTACGAGTCCTTGCGGGAGCCGATCAACCCGGTACGGCCCGTCGTCGACGAACTCGCCGATGACATAACAGATTACGGTGCCGTTCCGGTCGGATTGGTGAAGTGGCGTGTCGCCTTGGCCGATCCCGTCGAGCCGCCGTACTACCGTCAGACCACAGGATTCACCTGTGGGCCTGTGTCGTTGATGGTGACGTTCGACTTGCTCGGTGCGGGGGAGGGCCTCGATCGCACCCGTGAGCTGGGCCTGTGGCGCGAAGGGACCGCGAGCGGCGGCACCATGCCCTACGGGCTTGCGGTTGCTGCGGCGAGGCGAGGGTACGTCCCGACGCTGTACCTGACCGACGAAGACCCCGAGCGGACCGACACCTCTCGCTCGAAGGAGGACCGCGAGCTGCGACGTTTCGTCTCCGGTCAGTTCGCCGACGAAGCAGCCGAGCTCGGAGTCGAGACCGTCGTGCAGGACATCTCTGCGGACTTCATCCGTGAGCTGGCCGAGTCGGGCAAGATTCTGATACCGCTGATCGACTCTTACTACCAGCGCGGCAGGCATGGACCGCACTGGATCGTCGTCCACGGCTTCCACGACGGGGCTTTCCTGGTGCAGGATTCCTCGACCGCCGTCGAGGTCGGCGAAACCTGGGTGGACCTGCACAACCACCCGGTTCCGGTCGAGACACTCGACGAGCTCGCGTGGTGGGGATCGCCTCGTTACCGCGCCATCCTCGCCTTCGATCGGTAACCCCGTCGACAGGGTGGAGGTGCACAGCCCATGCATCTCCAGCCTGTCGAGCGATCAGAAGAAACCGACCGACGGTAGTGCGGCGTCGTTGACCACGAAGTCCCCGACGGTCCGTGCCTTGTACACGGTTGGGTTGTGCGAGAACAAGGTACGGAGATTGCGCCAGTGCCGATCCAAGTGCGCGCTCTGCCGGGTCGCGGACGCGCCGCCGACGCCGAACAGCTCGGTTGCGGCGTTCAATGCCAGACCCTCGACGGAAATCTTGGCTTTCGCTGCGGCGAGGGCTGCGTCGTGCTCGAGCTTCTCGTCCGGTTCTCCGGACGCCAGGAACGCCGCCGACGCGATGTCCTGTGCATCCGACGCCGTCAACACGATCGCCTCCGCGGCATACGCTGCGGCCGACAGTGATCCGATGATCTGCAACAGTTGCGGGTCGTGGCGCGGCTCCTCCGCTGCCGCGAAGGTGTAGGAGCGAGCGCGTCCACGCACCAGTTCCGACGCGTCGGACACGACGGAGCGCAGAATTCCCGCACCGACGGCATGCAGCAGCAGCTGAGGGAACGCCTGCCGCGGACGCACCGAGTGCTCGGACCACTGGAACGGCAACAACTCCGACTTCTCGACTCTCACGTTGACGAACCGCGTCGTGCCGCTACCGGTGTGGCGCTGACCGATTCCGTCCCAGTCGTTCACGTGCTCGATGCCCGCGCGGTGGGCAGGGACCACAGCCGAAACCTGTTTTCCTTCCGAATCGTTCGCGGACACACGCAGGTAGTCGGAGAAGAGGCTTCCGGTGCTGTAGAACTTGGTGCCGTCCAGGCGATAACCGTCTCCGTCCGGCGTCAGCGTGGTGTCGTAGGTGTAGACACCGACTGCGCGAGAGGTCAGTTCACTGTTCGCGCCGCCGATGAGCAGTCCGTCACGCACCTTGTCGAGCCAGAACTCCCCGGACACACGATCGGGTGTGCGTCGACGTTCCTCGACGAAACCGAGATGAATCCGGATGATGTGCGGAACATCGGGGTCGGCCTCCGCCAGACGAATCAACAGTGTGAACAGTTCTCGGAGCGTGTATCCGGCTCCACCCTCCTCCACCGGAAGGCGCACCGCACCCAATCGGTGCTCACGGATCAGGGCGATGGCCACGAACGGCGGTCCGTCCTCGCCGTCGCGTCGACGTTTCGCGTCGGCTGCGATTTCCTCGATGATGGAACGCAACTCGTCGGAATCGAGAGCGGGTGGAGCGCTACGTGTGATTACCGTCGTCATGACCGCTATGGTGGCGCACCACAGCCGGATCGACCACGTATTGGATCAGTGTGAACGAAAGCCGTGAACGGTCAGATGGGCCGATAATTCAACGCCCGGAACCACAGTGCGTACAGCGGCCGACGACGAGCTCCGAGCACCGTACGAGGCTTCGAGCGAGCAGTCGCCGACTTACCGATCACCGACGGACTCGGGGCCCACGACCATCCGCGCCCCGTCGGTGCCAACTGCTCGGCAAGGTTCTCGATCACGGTCTCCGCAGACGAGTAATCCGGCAACGGACCGGTGAACGCGCCGAACGCCGCCGACATCGAATTGCACAACTGAATGGAGATGTTCGACGGTGGAGGAAGGATGAAATGCAGATGCGCACGCGCATGGGTGCGGCACAGTGCCTCGAGCACCTCCCCGGCCCACCCGTCGGACTCCCCGCCGGCGGACAACAGGACGGCCGTGATCGACTGCGCGCTCTCCACATCAGGGAGAGTCGACATGCCGTGGTCCGAGTTCATGGCGTCAATAGTGGACTATCGAGACGATTCGGGTGAGCTATTCGCTCGACGCGATTCTTACGCGAAGACCGGCGGCATCGGCCACCTGATCCGCCATGAACCTGGCCGAATCGGCCGTCGGATGGATTCCGTCGAACGTCGCGCCCGGTCGTGTCAACGTCGACGCGAAATCGACGAGAGGGATCCCACGCTGAGCCGCAAGGGTTCTGATCGCCCTGTCGAGACGATCGTCCGTCGCCGATCTCGACCGCGGCACCGTCGTCAGTACAACCGTCTCGATATCGCGCGCCTTGTCCAGGATGAAACGAAGATTGTCCATGGTCTGCTCGAGCGGCACCCCGCGGGCCTGATCGTTCGTGCCACCGCCCACGACCAGCACCTGGGGTTTCGCGTCCAGGACTTCGTCGATACGGGCCCGGATCTGAGCCGTCGTCTGCCCTCGTCGACCTGCATTGATACCATCGGCGCCGCGTGCGTCCGCCCCGCACACCAGATGGGAATACCACGAGGTGTCACCGTGGATTCCCCACCCGACGGCCGAGTTTCCCTCCGCGATGGAATCCCCGAGAGCGGCGATGCGAACCCCACGGTCGGAGGTACTCCAGCCGAAGCACTCGGCATTCCATACGTACAGCGCAGGCTTCCTGAGTGGGCCGAGGAGCAACCCCGCGACGATCACCAGCAGAACTCCGCCGGCGAGGAGAAGGCGATACCGCCGCGTCTTCAGCACGCCCGAATTGTGCCGTACGCGCTCAGCGAGGTGACGTCGGAGTCCCGCCCGAGCTGCCCGTCGACGGCAGCTGATCCGGAACGATCTGCAGTCCCGGAGGCGGACAGTACGTGTGATCACACAGGTCGAAGCCCCGGTCGCTCAAATTGGGGACCGCTTCGGGATTGACGAAGATCAGACCGTCGGGAGAGGTGCAGGACACCGGCCCACACGTCGTGCCCAGCGGGAATCCTCGCGAGTCGATCGGGTTCGGAGGCGGCATCACAGGCTCGGGCGGATCGAACGAGGCGACCGGCGGCGGATCGTAGGTGACGTCCTGCGGTTGCGTCGCCGGGTCGTACGACGGTGGCTCGTACGACGGTGGCTCGTACGGCGGCGGCTCGGACGCCGAGGCAATGACACTCGGTGGCACGAGCAGGGGCGTCGTCGCCTCGGCGGCAGGTGCAGGCGGCGATACCGAACTGGTGGACGTGCTGTCCGCGGCCGTGGTCGTGGTGGGTGCCGCGGAACTCACCGGCATCGGAGCCTCGGCGTCGGCGGTACACCCGGCGAGCAGCAGGGCCGCAGCCCCCACCGAGACAGCCGCGCTCACCAGGGCAGCAGCGTGCCTGGGTGCTCGGCTGCGGTTCGGCATGTCCCTCCTGGCTCGGAATGTGTCTGGTTCATCGGGAGTAGTTGACAATTCATTACCGAACTTCCCGGTCCGATAACGGTACCCGAGGCATCGCCCCAGCGTGGGGCCCCTGTCGACCGCGCGTGTCCGCAAACCTTCGGCACGCCCGCGAGCCGCACTCGATCTCGTCGAGCCGCTCGTTTTCTTCGATGAACCCGACCGCTCGACGGTCCGGTGGCCACGGGAGCGGGCAATTCTGCTCGAGCTGATTTTAAGTGCGACCGGCGTTCCGCGAAGCGTCCCCGAGGTCGGAATCCCTGCAGGTGAACGGGCCACGATCCCGTTTTCGCGGCGCACCGACCTTACACCCGCCGGAGGGGTAAAACCCCGCGAAGGCGGGGAAATGCCGGTAACGTCCCCGAACTGAAACCGGCAGCACTGTGTTCGGTGAAATACGCGGCTGCAAAAGGGAGATACGCGTGGATTTGTGGAACTATCTTCAGGGGCGGGGGCAGTTCCTCTCCTTTCTGACGTATCAGCATGCGTCACTGGCATTTCAAACTGTTCTCGTCGGCAGTCTCGTCGCGATTGTCGTCGCGGTCGCGGTACACCGACTCCCGTTGTTCTCGGCTCTGACATTGACGAGCAGTCGAGTGGCACTGACCATCCCGTCGCTCGCGTTGCTGGCACTGCTCATCGTCCCGTTCGGGCTCGGCGTGGTGCCGTCGTTCATCATGCTCGCGTTCTTCGCCGCGATGCCCGTGATCGGAAACGCCATCGTCGGACTGCGATCGGTACCCGACGCGACCATCGAATCCGCCCGTGGAATCGGACTGTCCCGCTGGCGAATTCTCGTCTCCGTATCGCTACCGATCGCGTGGCCCGTGATTCTCACCGGCATCCGCGTGTCCACCCAGATGGTCGTCGGCGTCGCCGCGATCGTCGCCTACGTCCTCGGACCCGGCCTCGGATCGCTCATCTTCAACGGACTGTCCAGGCTCGGCGGAACCAACTCCGTCGAAATGGCAGTCACCGGAACCGTTCTCATCGTCGTCATCGCATTGGTGTTCGACGCCCTGCTCGTCCTTCTCGGGCGCCTCACCATCTCGAAGGGATTGTCATGACCGACACCGACCGCACCGTCTCGGGTGCTTCGATTCGGCTCGACGGCGTCGTCAAGCAGTATCGTGGCCAGACCAAGCCCGCCGTCCAGAAGATCGACCTCGAGATCGAAGCCGGACACATCGTCGCCTTCGTCGGGCCGTCCGGCTGCGGCAAGACGACGACCCTCAAGATGATCAACCGGCTGATCGAGCCCACCGAGGGCAGGCTCTTCATCGGCGACCGCGACGTCACCGGCGAGGATCCCGACAAGCTGCGTCAGTCCATCGGATACGTCATCCAGGCAGGCGGACTCTTCCCCCACTGGTCGGTGCAGAAGAACATCGGCGCCATCCCCCGAGTGCTGGGCTGGGACAAGAAACGCATCGCCGAGCGCACCGAATACCTCCTCGACCTCGTCGGCCTCGACGCGGACACCTTCCGAGACCGACTCCCCAAGGACATGTCCGGCGGACAGCAACAGCGCGTCGGCGTCGCACGTGCACTCGCGGCGGACCCACCGGTTCTGCTGATGGACGAGCCCTTCAGTGCCGTCGACCCCATCACCCGAGTCCGCCTGCAGGACAGCCTCATCGCGATCCAGCACGAAGTCGCCAAGACCATCGTGATCGTCACCCACGACTTCGAGGAAGCCACCAAACTCGGTGACAAGGTGCTCATCCTCTCCGAAGGCGGAAAGATCGAGCAGTACGCCACCCCCGAGGAAATTCTCGCCAAGCCCGCCAACGCCTTCGTCGAAGAGTTCATCGGCTCCGGCGCGACGCTTGCCCACCTGACGCTCTCGAGGGTCAAGGACGTCGAACACGAGCCCGTCGTCACCGCACGCGTCGGCGACTCCTCGCAGGAAGTCATCGGCCGCGCACGCGCCGCAGGCGTGACCTGGATCGTCGTCGTCGACGAGCACGGCAAACCACGGTCCTGGCCATCGCTCGACGAAGTCGCCACCAAGGACACGGTCTCCGACTACATCGACCCGCGCCTACCCGTCGTCGCACCGTCGTCGACGCTCAACGACGCACTCGACGTCATGCTCGCCGCCAGCCAGGGCGGAGTCGTCGTCACCGACGGCCGCGGCGTCGTCACAGGGTCGCTGACCATCAAGACCGTCATGTCGGTCGTCCGTGGACAACTCGACGAAGCCCGCGAGGGCGACGGGCACGTCTCCTACACCCAGCACGCGGAGGGGTCGGCCACATGAATCGACTGCGCCGCACACCGATAGACGTGTGGTTCGAGCCGCTGCTCATCATCGTTCTGGGCGTCGGCTACTTCCTCTGGTACCGATCGACGACGCTCACTCCGACCGAAGAAGCATCGCTCGGCTGGTCGACCCTGAAGACCACGATCCTCGACCACATCCAATTGACCTTGACGGCAACCGTGTTCGTCGTCGTCATCGCGATCCCGCTCGGCATCCTGCTGACCCGCGAGAAGGTCAAGCCGTTCAAACCGTTTGCGATCAACTTCGCCAACATCGGCCAGGCCGCACCCGCCGTCGGACTGATCGTGTTGCTGACGATGTGGCTCGGCACCGGCTTCCGGACGGCCGTCGTCGGCCTGGTCGTGTACGCCATCCTGCCGATCCTCCAGAACACCATCGTCGGCATCGACCAGGTGGACAAGCGAACCATCGAAGCCGCCCGAGGCATCGGGTACTCCGGTATCCGCACACTCGTCCAGGTGGAGCTGCCGTTGGCCGTTCCCGTCATTCTCAACGGAGTGCGGACCGCGCTGGTCATCCTGGTCGGCACCGCGACGCTGAGCACGTTCATCGGCGCCACCAGCCTCGGCACCCTCATCACGACCGGCGTGACGCTGTTCCTCCCGAAGCTGCTCATCTCCGGCGCCATCCTCGTCGCGCTGCTGGCGCTGACGATCGACTGGCTGGGACGCCTCGTCGAACTGTTCGCAACCCCACGAGGAGTGGCATGATTCGGCATTCTCTACGGGTCGGAGCCCTCGCGCTCATCGCGAGCGTCGCCGCCGGCTGCGGACTCGTCAGCTCGTCCGGCACCTTCCAGTCCACCAGCCTGACCGACGGCGAAAAACCCTTGGACGGCGCATCTCTCGTCGTCACCTCGAAGAGCTTCACCGAGGGCGTACTACTCGGCAAGATCACCGCGACGTACCTCGCGGCAGCCGGCGCCAACGTCAGCGACCTCACCGGGGCACCAGGATCGGCGTCGTCACGCCAGGCCCAGCTGAACGGAGACGCGGACATCCTCTGGGAGTACACGGGCACCGGCTGGGTCAACTACCACGGTGAAACCGAGACGATCGCCGATCCCGACGAGCTGTGGCAGCGAGTACACGACCTCGAACTCAGCTCCAACAACCTGGAATGGTTGCCGCCGGCGAACTTCAACGACACCTACGCCTTCGCGGCCTCCTCGGCCACCGCGGAGCGGCTCGGTGTGAAAACCCTGTCCGACGTCGCCGCGCTGCCCCCGAACGACCGCACCTTCTGCGTCGACGACGAATTCTTCTCCCGCGCAGATGGATTCGGTCCGATGCTCGACACCTACGACATTCCCCTCGACGGACCGAACGGCGTAGAGGGCAAGAACGTCACCCGTATGGACGCGGGCGTCGTGTACACCTCCACCGCGCAGAGCTCGCCCTGCAACTTCGGCATGGTCTACACCACCGACGGTCGCATCAAGAACCTCGACCTGACCGTGCTCGAGGACGACCGAAAGTTCTTCCTGCCCTACAGCGGCACCGCCGTCGTCCGCGCACCCGTCCTCGAAGCGCACCCGGAAATCGCCGACCTCGTCGGGGTGATCTCCGAGCGCCTCACCGACGACCTGATGCAGGAACTCAACGGCAAGGTCGACATCGAAGGCGAAGATCCCGCCGACGTCGCCTACGAATGGCTGCGGAGCGAGGGCCTCGTCACGTGAGCCGGAGTTGGGCCAAGCGTTCGCTCACCGACGGGACTTCGGAAAAGCGGGTCGCTGCTCGGCGTGCCGAGGAACGGTAGGAGGGATCGGTCAGGACATCGTGGATCGCGCGACGCAACCGCGGAGCATCCTCGACGGTCAGACCGGCGGCGGGCGAGCTGGGCGCGACGGTGATTCCCGCGCCCAGGCTCTCGACCATCGCTGCGTTGGTCGGCTGATCCGCGATCATCGGAACGGTCACCAACGGAACACCCGCGGCCAGCGTTGCCAGCGTCGTGCCCGAACCCCCGTGACATACGACGACACTTGCACGAGACAGAATGTCCTGCAGCTCGATCCAGTCGACGACCTCCATGCGATCGGTGCAGCGCACAGTCGATCCACCGCGGCCGGTACTGGCCAGGACGCGCACATCGAGGTCGGCCAGCGCGGTCACCGCAGCATCCCACGTGCCGCGAATGTTCTCGAGCTGCGTGTTGACCGTGCCCATCGTCAGCCACACCAACGGCGGGTTCTGTTCGGTACGCGCATCGAGATCGATCGTGAATCCGTAACGGCGCGTATCCGGATACCCCGTCGGATCGTCGCCCGGGAAACGCGTCAGATACGGCGCGGCCTCCAGTGTCGTCGTGACACCCGGTGCGTAGTCCTCGATGACTCGGCTCGCCATGCGCAAGCCGGAAATATCGGCAAGTCCAGGCGAAATGCCCACCGTGGCCACAGGTACTGCGCTCCGCACCGCGGCGATGGCACTCGCGTAATCGCAGGGTTCCCGCAGAATCAACTCAGGCTCGACATCAGCCACCGCAGCGACGGTCTTCTCCAGTGCCGCCGCAGTGTTGATGCGGCCGAACAACTCGACCTCGGCAGCACGTACCCGCACCTCCCGGTCGCTCGACGCCAACGCCCGCCGCACCCGGGCCACCTCGTCGGCAGGCGGTGCATCGACGACGCGTACATCGGCACCCGTCGACCGCGCAGTGGCCACCTGCCCCGGTGGCACGACGAGGGTGACGTCGTCACCGGCCTCGGCCGCAGCGTCGACGAAGGGGAGCAGCGGACCGAGATGGCCTTCACCGCCGCTGGCAGCAACAAGAATTCGCATCGGTCGGACGCTACCGCCTCGGCAAGCACATCGGTTGTAGGTGTCGCGGTCTGTCGGTATTGTCCAGATCACCCGCCTCTCGTAACGAACCTGTCGGTACGAACGACAATGCCGTCGTACTGACATCGAGTAGGCGGCGAGCATCATGAGCGAAAGATCGGCCAAAGCGCGGTGGACCGACGGTCTCGTCGTCGTCAGTATCGTCGCGGTCGGAATTATCGTGGCCGGAGCCCTGCAGGCTCCTGCCGAGCCCGAACTGACAACGGCAGCAACATCTCCCACTGTCGAACCCGAGCCGACCGCACCCGAAGAATACGTGCGGGTGAGTGAGCCGGTCGATACCTCCGCGCCCATCCCCGGATGCGACACCGTCGTCGAAGCGGACGAGGAGAGATTCAGCATGAGCTTCGTCGGGGAGCGGTCCTACGACAACCCCAGGTTCCCATGGTTCAACGGACCCAAAGCAACCGCCATGTCCGATGCAGTCGCCTCGGCGCTTCCCGACGACGTCGAACTCGCCTTCGCCGCGCCGCAACAATCGCTGCTGTTCGGCCCGATCTTCGACTTCGGCGACGGCGACGAACCCCCCTACAGCGGATCGACCGACGCCTGGGGCGCAGTAAACCGCGGCGACGCGTCGGGCTCGGTCCAGGTCAGTGTGCAACAAGGGCCACACACGGTGCCGGGCTGCGTCGCAGGTTCGCTCGACGAACGCAAGACCTTGCCCGACGGCACAGTCGTCGATTTGCTCGACACCTGGGCCGAGATCAACGGCGTCCGCACCATCAGTCGCAGCGTGCAGGCGTACACAACCGACGGAACCTGGATTCACGTGAGCGCCGACGACAGAACCAATACACCGGAGCCGGCGAACAGCGGAGAAATCCCGTTGACGCTCCCCGAATTGGAACTGATCGCAACAGAACCCGCACTACGAGTGAGCACGCCGGTTCCGCCCGGCACACCCCCGCCGAGCGAAGGGTGCAGCGGTTACACCGAGAACGGGGGACCCGATCTCACACGTGAAGACCAGCAACGACTGAACTCCGCACTCGCATCGGTCGACCTGGGAGCGGTAGCTCTCGATCGAAAGCTCGACACGCTCCAACCGTCGGACATGGGTTTGGACACGCTGTGCATGGCGTCGAACGTCGTCGGCGCCGACGAGACACTGCAGCTGAGCATCGCCGGGGGCCAGGCCGTACCCGTCGAGGACGAGATCCGGCCGGACCCGTACCCGGGCACACAGGACACGTTCCGTTCCCTCGCCGACGGGACCGTCGTGCAGACGTCGGCCGGTTACTACGGTGTCACGGGCGAAGGCGACGGTGACTACCAGCAGCGCTCCTCCAACACTGTCACCGTGACGCGGCCGGGCGGAACCCGCGTGCAGATCTCGGCCAGTTCTGCTGGTTCTCAATCGCTTTCGATCGAACTGCTGGAATCGATCGCCCTGACGCCTGGTCTGGAGGTCTCCTGATGGCCGACCGGAGTGCCTGGACGCTGGCGGCCGCTGCGGTCTTCGCTGCTGTCACGGTGACGGCAGCCGGAGTGGTCCTGTTTCAGCACACGCCACCGACGGCGAAGAAGATCACCGGAACCGACGACGGAACGCCCGGGCTGGCCTGGTCGTTCGACGTCGCCACCGCACTCGATCGCCCGTGGGCCGAGTTGGTGGATCCCCGTGCCGGAGTGGTATTCCCGAACAACGCACCGTCGGCGATCGAAGTAGGCGACACTCTTGTGTCCGCAGCCGGGGTGAACAGAGACGGTTACTCATTGGAAGACCCGGTCATGATCGGGATCGACGCGAACACCGGTGAGCTTCGCTGGCAGACCCCCGCCGCGGCCGTATCGCAGTGCAGCGACACTCCACTCGACGGAAAGATCGTGTGCTACGCAGCTGCGGAGAAGTACGAAATCGTCACGTTCGACGCCGAATCCGGTGATGTCGAACGTCGTCCGGTCGACGAATCCGTTTTCGCCGTTGCCGTTGCCGACGACACCCTCTACGTCGTGGAGGGCGACGCCGAAGACTACGACGTGCGCGTGCACGCAGGCACGGTCGACGATCTGTCGGCCACCTGGGTTCGACAATTCGAGGCAGGCGGCGGTTGGGAGGAGATCTTCTCCGGCGCAGCCCTGACCGTCCGCGACGGCATCGGACTGGTCGGGACAGCCTGGCAGAGTGCGACATTCGACGCACGCACCGGCGAAGAACTGACCGGTGTCGAACCCGATCTGTGTATCACGTCGTCGAGGTTGGTCACCGGCGGTGTGGTGGTACAGAACCAAGTGGAGTGCACCACCTACGACAGTGTCACCGAAGTCTTGCGCGCGCCCGAAGGCCAGGACTTGGCGCGGGTGGATTCCGGCGCGGCGCACAATCCATACGTCGACAGCCCGACCGATGCGACCGTACCTGTCGTACTGGGTGATTCGGGATTCGACCGCGAAACCGGCGAGAAGCTGTGGACATACCCTCCGCTGATCCAGGATGTCGGCGGTCAAGCTGTCAGCGCGTTGGTCGCCGTGATCGGTGACATCGGACTGCTGCGCGATGCGGCGACTTCATCGACGTCTGCGATCGACCTCCGCACGGGAGAGGAACTCTGGCGCCGCGACGAGCCGAGCTCACTCAACCCATCAGGCTTCTCCGACAGCATCGCCGTCGGAGAGGACGGCGAGGCGCTCCTCGCGCTCGACATGCGCACCGGTGAAACACTGTGGCGCGCGCCGTTCGACGCAATCGTGGACACCGACGTCGATACCTCGTGGTGGGGCACAGCCATTCCGCGCGGTGAGGACTGGATCTACGTCTCCGCAGGCACGGTCCTCGGCATGACTCCGCTGTAGGGGTCAGCCGCCGGGCTGAGCGGGGACTTCCTCGAGCTGAGGCTGCTGCGGTTGTTGTTGCTGCTGCTCTTGCATCTGTTTCGCGAACTCGCAGTTGGACTGCGCGTAGGTATCGATACGAGCGCTCGCATCGCGGGCCGCGGTGAAGCTGTCCACGTCGATGGTCGCTTCGGTCTTCTGCTGGTACTCCTCGAACGTCGATGCCTCGGTGACCAGATTCGTCACCTGGGCGCTCGCGTCCCGGACCGTCGTCAGATCGGCCGCGATGTCCGGATCGGCAGCGGCGATGGCCGGATCGTAGTGCTCCGACAGTCCGTCGCCGTACTCCTGGAGTACCGCCTGCATACCCGGCCAGTCGGCCGGATCGATCTGCGCCGAAGTCTGTGAGTTCATCTCGAACGTCGAGATGTCCTCGAGGTGCGTGCAGAGGTCGCCGCCCGACGCCTCGGCGCCGTTGTCGGTTCCCTCGTCGGAGCTGCAACCGGCGATGCCCAAGCTCAGGGCGGCTGCGAGGACTGCGATCGAGCGACACGAGGCCTTCATGCGGGTACTTCTCCAAACTTCTCGGCGGATTCTGCGTCCTCCACAGTCACAGTTCCGGGCTGGGTTGTCGAATTTCGGACTCCTCTGCCGCTGTGACGAGTAACAATCAGCAACGCCGGTACACGTAGGACGGATCGGGCGGCGTCGTCAGCCCTCGATCTCGCAGAATCGTCATCGCCGGACGATCCGACGCCGAACAGAACTCCTCGGCGTACTCGATGTCCAACACCGCATCGCCGTACACATCGGTGTAAAACGCGCATTCGTCGAACTCGATGCACTGCTCCGCCACCGCGAAGTCGAAACCGACTGTGTTCCTGATGCTCTCCGCACCGTCGGGAACATTCTTCTGTGCAATGGCCATACCTGCGTCGTGCGCTCGTTCGGCATACATCGCGGCGAGGTCGAGAGTGGACTCCTCGCTCACCGACCCGGGGAACCGAGTCCACACGTCGAGGTTGTCGATCTCCACAGCATCGAAACCCGAAGCAGCGCAACGATCGATGGACCCGCCGACGACGTCGAGGATGCCGCGCCTGTTGTCGTTCGTCCCCGTGTCCAGAACGTACTCGCCCGGCCATTCCGGGTCCACGGCGAGCTCGCCGCCGTCGTGCAGCAGTAGGCCCTCCGGCCACTCGGCGCCGGGTTGGGTCTGGAAACCGTTGACATAGCAGATCGAGTATGCGCCCTCGGCAGGCTCAGCGGTGGAATCTCGTGCCACGATGTCGAAATCACCGTCGCACGCACCGCCGAGTTGATAGTCGAACGAGCCGCCCGTCGGAGGAAGATTCGAATCCTCACCGCATGCAGTGACCGGCAGAATTACCAGTACGGCTACCGCGAGCAACGCCCGACGTACGGTCACAGCGGACGCCTGCCTGCAGTCGAGGCGAAACCCAGCCACGTGTGCCTGTTGCCCGCCCAGCACCACCCGACCTTGGGGGCGTTGCGGTTGTCCACCCCGTCGCGGCCGGTGCCGTTGCTTATCCACACCGCGGGCGTACGGGTGTCCAGAGCGCCGTCGGGCTTACGCAGCCGCGAGCCGATCGTCATGAAGCAGTGCCCCCGTTCCAGTACCTCGGGTACCTGCAGTAGCCAGTGAATACCCTCGAGAAGGGTAAGAGGGCTAAGGCCGGCCGCCGTGATCGACGGCAGCGCCTCGTCCGGGCTCCAGTTCTTCATCTCGTCCCCACGCTCGGGGCTGTCGACGACATAGGCCGGTCCCGGCGGCATGGACAGCGACTCGATCGGTTCGAAACGGTCGACGTCGACCATGTCGGTCACCACGAACCCGGCCCGGCCGCTGCGCCGCAGCAGGGGAGCGAGTTGCGACGGCTGCGCACGGCTCAGGACCAGGAGGGCGTCGTCGGTGTTGTCCGCGACGGCGTTGGCAACATCGTTCTCGGTCAAACCTGCGAAGGTGTGGACACCGAGTTCGATCAGCGTGGCTGCCTGCTGCTCCAGCGGCGGGAGAGTGAAGATCATGGCGCGCCCTTTCCTCGCCGTACAGTGTACGTCAACGCTGGATTGAGTCGATCTTGCTTCGAACATATGATCGAACGATGCGAGTGAACGGTTCCAGCGGCGGAGTTGATCCGCATCGTCGGCCGTTCAAGGTTCTGACGCCTGCAGTCAAGGTCCTGATCGACCTGTCCGTCCTGTACCCGCAACCTCCGCACCACAGTGGAACCTTCACCGCCGACGGCTTCGACGTCCGACGAGTCGTGCCGGGGGACCTGACCGAGTGGTCGATGACCGTCGACGGTGACTGGATCGGCCGCGTCACCTACCAACTCATGTCCAAGGATCGATGCGAGACGGTGACGCACTGGGTGCCCAGCCGAGTGCTCAAACCGTTGACGAGGGGAACTAACCGAGGAGAGTGACGATCAGTGCCGGTGGATCGGATTCGGTGGTGACGGTGAAATCCGGACGCTCGGACCCCGTCCCGACGAAGGCCTGGGTGACCCCGGGCGTCGCGCTCGACGTCAGCAGCGACCGAATGCCGCCGTCGGCCGCTACCTCGACGTCGTACCGCGGATCCGCCGACGGCGACGAGATCAGGTCGACCTGCAGAATCGACGTCCCCGGCACATCGAGGTCGCCTCCCGCGTAGGTGGTGGCAGAGTCGACGTACCGGCCCACGTAATTGATCACGCCCTCGCCGGTGAACGTGAACACCGCCCGGGCATCGTCGACCTGCACGTCCGCGATCCCGAAATCTCCGTACTCGTCACCGGGAGCGGTGGGAGTCGAGTCCGACGGCACCCCGTGGAACGGCGGGGGAGTTTCCAGAACAGGGCTGCCGACGGTGAAGGAACCCGACACCAACCGCTGATCCACGGCAGTCGCTTCCGTGGTCGACTCGGTCTCGGACTGCACTTCGTTACTGCTGCACGAGGCAAGAAACAGGCTCGCCGCCGCCAGCAGCGCCACCCCAGCTCGCATGGAGATGACACTATACGGCCGAGCAGTGAGAGGATGCATCGGTGAAAACCGGTGAACAGATCGTCCAGGAACTTCCGTGGAAGTGGGGCGTGCAAGGCCGCATCTTCGTCATCGGTGGTCTAGGCTTCATGTTCGACGCTTGGGACGTGGCCCTCAACGGCTTCCTGACGCCACTCCTCGGGTCCTACTGGGACCTGTCGCAGGCCGAGCGAGGCCTGGTCGCCACCGGCAACCTCATCGGAATGGCCGTCGGCGCCGTCGTGTGGGGCACCATTGCGGACCGTCTCGGACGCAAGAAGGCCTTCGCGCTCACCCTGCTGATCTTCGCGTTGTTCTCGGTGCTCGGGGCGCTGTCGCCCAACTTCGAGACCTTCGTACTGCTGCGGTTCCTCGCGGGCTTCGGCCTCGGCGGCTGCATCCCCGTCGACTACGCACTCGTCAGTGAATTCTCGCCGCGGCGGATTCGCGGAAAAGTACTGTCCGCCATGGACGGTTGGTGGCCCATCGGAGCCACCATCTGCGGCGTCGTCGCCACCCTGCTGGTGCCGATCGACGGAGACGTGCGCTGGCGAATCATGCTGCTGTTCATGATTCTTCCTGCACTGCTTCTGTTCTGGGTCAGGCGCGGGATCCCCGAATCTCCGATCTACCTCGCCAAGGTGGGCCGTGAGGCAGAAGCGCGAGCGATCATCGACGGCATGGTCACCCGCACAGGCGCTGCGTCGCAAGATTATTCGATCGTCGCCCAGGCCTCGCCGAAACGAGGCCTCGCCGCAGTCTGGCGCTACAGCCCACGGATCACCTCGGCGTCGTGGCTGCTGTTCGTGTCGATCATGCTGCTCTACTACGCCGCCCTCAGCTGGATGCCGTCGATCCTGCGCCGAGAGGGCTACGACGATTTCGCGGCCTTCGCCGGAACGACGCTGATGACCGCCGTCGGCATCGTCGGCGTCGCCGTGTCCGCATACCTCGTCGAGGTCGTCGGCAGGAAATGGGTCATCGGAATCTCCGGGCCACTGGCAGGCGCCGCGCTGGTGCTGTTCGCGGTGATGCTCGACGTCGGATCCGGCGTGCTGGTGTGGCTCGCAGTGTTCGGGTTCGTGATCCAGATCGCCATCCCGGTCCTGTACTGCTACGTCTCCGAGCTCTACCCGACGGAGCTCCGTGCGTCGGGATTCGGGTACGCCTCCTCGGTCAGCCGTATCGCGACCGGCTTCGCGCCCCTGCTGTTCGGGTCGGTGATGTGGCCGATCCTCGGACTGCCACTGACCTTCGCCATCGTCACCGCGTTCGTCGTGTTCGCGGTGCTGTGGATGGCCTACGCCGCGCCGGAAACCAAGGGGAAGGAGCTCGACACGTTGACAGTGACGCCCGGTCACAGTCAACTCTCAGGCTCACCGTGATCGCAACTGGTGACACCGAGCCCTCGATATTGAAAGTTTGATCGGTCGGACTGCACACGATCGAAAGGGCTTTTTGCATGACATCCACAGTCGAGTCCGTCGGGGTCGTCGAGCCGGGCTCGCCCCGATACCGAGAACTGCTCGCCTCCATCGCCGAAGGCGCGAGCGCCCGCGACCTCGCCGACGAGAATCCACACCAGCAGATCGACGCCCTCCGACGCGCCGGATTCGGTGCCCTGCGGCTGCCCAAGGAGATCGGCGGAGCAGGACTGACCGTCCGCGAAACATTCGGCGTCATCATCGATCTCGCCGAAGCGGACCCCATCGTCGCGCACATCCTCCGCACGCACTACTGGTTCGTCGAAGAGCGACTGCGTGAAGCAACCGCCGTCGACTACGCCGGGTACGACAGTGACCGATGGATCCAACTGATCCTGCAGGGCAAGATCTTCGGCAACGCCAGCAGCGAACGAGGCGCGCAGGCCGTCGGAAACTTCAAGTACGGAACCCACCTCACCCCACGCACGGATGGATACCTCCTCGACGGCGAGAAGTTCTACTCCACCGGCACACTGTTCTCCGATTACGTCAGCATCTGGGCCGACGTCGACGGTGTCGCCGTGGCCTCCGTCATCGTCCCCACCGACCGCGACGGCGTCACGATCGTCGACGACTGGGACGGTATCGGCCAGCGCCGCACCGGAACCGGAACGACACGATTCCAGAAGGTGCACGTCACCGACGACGACATCGTCTCGCGCATCCCACTCGACGCAGCACCGGACCCGTCGTACCAATTCGCCTTCCTGCAGCTCTACCTGCACGGCCTGGTCAGCGGAATTCTCCGTAACGTCGTCAGCGACGCCAAGAACCTGATCCAGAGCCGTACCCGCGGATTCGCACACGGACCCACCGAAGAACTCCACCGAGACCCACTCCTGCTGAACGCATTGGGAACCCTCGCCAGCACGGCATTCGCCGCCGAAGCCACCACCCTCGCCGCGGCCGACGCCATCGACACCGCCCACGCCTCGCTGAACAACGGGGTGCCCGACGCGGCCCTCGCGGCGAACGCCTCCCTTCGCGCCTCCGAAGCCAAAGTCCACATCGACGAGATCGCCACCCGCGCAGCAACAGTGCTCTTCGAAGTCGGTGGCGCATCCGCCGCATCACGCGCCAAGAACCTCGACCGACACTGGCGAAACATTCGCACCATCACACTGCACAACCCAGCCGCCTACAAAGCGTCGGCGATCGGGAACTACGTACTCAACGGCGAACCGTTGCCGTTCAACGGTTACTTCTGAGAAGGGCTTTCACATGTCTCGTGAACTTCACCTCGCTGGATTTCTCATCGCATCCCACGTCACCCACTCGCACGCTGCCTGGCGGCACCCGGCGTCGGAAACCGATTACCTCGGCCCCGACTACTACGAGCGAGTCGCGAAGATCCTCGAACGCGGCAAGTTCGACTTCCTGTTCTTCGCCGACCTCCTGGCGACACCCGTGCGCTACGGCAACGACATCAAAGTGCCGCTCAGCAGCGGAACCCAGGCGTCGGCGACGATCGATCCCTCCCTCGTCGCCGCAACACTCGCCGGCGTCACCGAGAAGATCGGTCTGGCAATCACGAAGTCCACCACGTACTTCCACCCGTACGAGGTCGCACGCATCTTCAGCACGCTCGATCACCTCAGCCGTGGCCGCTCGGGCTGGAACGTGGTCACCTCCCTCAACCAAGCCGAGGCCCAGAACTTCGGGATCGACAACCACCTGCCGCACGACGAGCGATACGACCGCGCCCACGAATTCCTCGAGGTCGCCTACGACCTGTGGGGCAGCTGGGATCGCGACGCTCTGGTGCAGGACAAGGTCTCCGGAGTGTTCGCCGACCCGGACAAGGTACGCACCATCGACCACGACGGGACCTACTTCAAATCCCGCGGACCGCTGACCGCACCGCACTCGCCGCAGAGCCGACCCGTCATCTTCCAAGCAGGCTCGTCGCCGACCGGTCGCGATTTCGCCGCCCGCTGGGCCGACGCGATCTTCGAGATCGACCCCACGAAAGAAGGTCGCAAGGCCTACTACGACGACGTGAAGTCGAGGGCGTCGAACTTCGGCCGCAACCCCGACGACATCAAGATCTTCCCCTCGTTCGTCCCGTTCGTCGGCGAGACCGAAGCCATCGCACGCGAGAAGCAGGCATTCCACAACGAACTGGCCGACCCGATCTCCGGGCTGATCACACTGTCGGTCCACACCGACCACGACTTCTCGCAGTACGACCTGGACTCACCCATCACCGAAGTCGCCGTTCCTGGCAGTCAAGGCCTGTTCGACCTGGCCCGACGGCTCAGCGACAAGGACGCACTGACCCTGCGCGACATCGGCAAGCTCTACGCCCAGGGCGTTCTGCTGCCACAGTTCGTCGGCACCGCCACTCAGATCGCCGACCAGATAGAAGAAGGCTTCCACGGCGGGGAGGCCGACGGTTACATCCTGTCCGCAGCCCAGGCGCCGGGCACCTTCGTCGACTTCGTCGAATACGTGGTGCCCGAGCTGCAGCGACGCGGACTGTTCCGCACCGACTACACCGGCACGACACTGCGCGATCACCTCGGCCTGGCCGACGCCTCACTCACCCCGGCTCCGAGAGCGCAGGCGGTACGGGCCTGACGGTGATACCTCGGGTGATGGACCTGGCACCCTTTGTGCGGACCTGGCACGCCTGCGTTGACGTGACAAGGCGTGTCGACTCTGCACAAAGGGTGGCAGGTTCCGGCCCGTGACCGTGTAGTCGACGGTTAGCATGCCGGAATTCGGGTACTCGCCCGATTCGCGGTAGCCGAGACACGGCTACGGGTAGGGGAAAATCATGCGCTTCGTCACTCTGATCGTCGTAGTCTGGCTCGTCATCGGCGCCTTCGCCGTTTTCCAACGTGGGTACTTCGACAGTGCACCCGAGAACTGCGCAGGCGTCGGAACCATCGCACTGACCGTGGTCGCAGGCCCACTCAACTACGCAGGCGTCAACCCAAAGGTCACCGACTGCAACCTCCCCGAGCCGAGTCAGTAAACCCAGCTCACCGAACCAACGGCCCGGGTCAGCCTGCGCCGTTGTTCAGGTTGGTGCAGATCGCGCACACACACCGGCGAGAACGTGATGTCCATCGCCGACCGGGCGCGCTGGGGATCACCCTGCATACCCTTGACGAGTGAATCGTCGGAATCTCTTCGTGGTGCTGGCCGTGGTGCTGCCGGTACTCGTGGTGTCCGTCGTCGGTGTCGGTGGCTATCTGACGTTCACCAAAGCCCGAATAGACCCGATCACGAAAGCCGACGCCATCATCGTTCTCGGTGGCGAGCACGACGGCCGTGAGGCGTACGGAGTGTCGCTGGCGGAGCAAGGGGTGGCGGACACCGTCGTACTCTCCGACCCCTACGGGCCGTCGGACCCCTACATGAAGAAGTACTGCGGCGTGACGACCGAGAAGTACTCCGTTCTGTGCGAAGAGCCGATCCCCAGCACGACTCGGGGCGAGGCGATCTTCACGCAGCGCCTGGCGGAGGAACGTGGGTGGGACCACGTCATCGTGGTCAGCTGGCGCTATCACCTGCCCAGGGCCAAGCACATCTTCGGACAGTGCTTCGACGGCGACGTCACCATGCAGGCCGTCCCGCGGACGTACAACTTCTCCCTCGTCTACTGGGAGTACACGTACCTCTACCAGCTGGCAGGCTTCGCGAAGGCCGCCGTGCAGGGCGACTGTCAGAACTTGCGGTAGAGCGTCAGCCCCGAGCTGTACAGCAGGAACCCCAACATCGCGCACGCGATACCGCCGATCACCGTCGCGGCGAGCACCACGACCGCGCGCCTGTACCGCCGCGCCCTGACCTGCGTGACGAAGACCAGCGCCACGGAACTCATCGGCGCGAGTGCAGCAAGAAATCCGAAACTCGCGACGCCGACCAGCAGATCGGGCGGTGCAGCGGCCGTGAAGAACCCCAGAACCCCGCAGGTGATCAGCGTGAGCATCACGACGCGTTCCGGATCGGACACAGCAGCAGTGACGTGATAGTGCACCAGGGCACCCAACGCCCCACCCACCGCGATGAGCAGCAACAGAGTCATCGCGGCGCAGGCCTTGTCACGAGAGCTCCAGCAGCAAGAGCCAGCACCGCGGCGACCGGCGTCGCGACTATGTACAGAACCGACTTCCACGCCCCGTCGTGAGTGATGCCCTGCAGCGCGTAGAAACTGAACGTCGTGAATCCGCAGGCAAGGCCCGTGGCCGCAGCACGCGCCAGCGGCGCATTCCGTCCCGACAGGTAGCCCAACGTCGCGCCGAGCAACAGACACCCGACCACGTTGATGCCGAAAGTATTGATCAACAGCCACTTCGGCGAATCCCGCCAGTGCCAGATCTCGTACCGAACCACCGCACCGACCGCTCCGCCGAATGCCACCGTCGCGCTCACTGCGGGGCGGGTGGGGATCACACAACGAGACCTTATCGGCCACCGAGTCGGTCGGCACTGTCCGCGGAGGGAGATCACAGGACGGACTCGGGTATGTTGGCGGCTGTGACGCTAGACGAGGCAGGGCCAGGCCCCCAGCATTTCGATGTGGCTGTGGAGTGGCGCGACGGCGCCGTGATCGTGACCGTGTCGGGGGAACTCGACCTGGTGACTTCCCCACAATTGTCCGAGTCGGTGGAGTTGGTCCTGGAGAAGGGCCCTTCGTCGGTGGTGATCGATCTTTCCGACGTGTCGTTCCTTGCGTCGGCAGGCATGTCCCTCCTGGCATCCACCCACCAGAAGTTGGGTGGTGCGGCGGGCTTCGCCGTCGTCGCCGACGGTCCCTCCACCGGTCGTCCACTGACCCTGGTCGGTCTGCACGAGGTGTTCGGTATCTACGCGACCGTCGACGAAGCGCTGGCTGCGCTACAGACGGGTAATTCCTGAACTTCTGGGTATGACGGGATCATGATGGCAATTGCATTCGGTGGAGAAGACGCCGTGGCCGCTGCTACCAAGCCGCCTTCCGCACAAGTTCCAGGGGACGTCATGCGCCTTGAATTCGACGGAGAGTCGGCGGTCGCGGAGCGCGCGTCCGCGCTGCGCATTGCGCTCGGTGAGTGGCTGACGGGCTTGCAGATCGCGCCGGAACGCGTGTACGACGTGGTTCTGGCAACGTACGAGGCGTTGGCCAACTCGGTGGAGCACGCGTATTCAGGCAGTTCGGGCACGCTCGATTTGTACGCTCTGTGGACGCCCGACTCCGGGCGTATCGAAGTGACGGTGCGCGATCACGGTGCCTGGGCGGTACACGCCCCCGACGCCACCCGTGGACGTGGAGTGCCGTTGATGCACGCCTTGGCCGACTCGACGGCCGTCACCTCCGATCACGACGGGACAACCGTTCATATGGTCTGGGATCCCGCCACATAATTTCGCGTGGTCAAAGCGCGGACAGCGCTGTTTGTGACGGAGCACAATAACCGTCGAGAGCGGCTCGTCCATTCCGGCGTCGGCCCGAGAGTGGAGCCTGGGGGACGACCCGGGCAGGAGCGCCGCACACGGAGGCGCTCATGGTTCCGTCACCCGTTCCCGGGGAAGTAATAGCGCGACGCTATCGGCTGCTGAACAGGCAGGATTCCGCACCGTGGCTGACGCGCTGGACGGCCGACGACCTGTCGACCGGCAGGCACACCACCCTGACGCTGGTCCATGTCGACTCGATCCACGCGAGGGATCCCTCACCTGATGCGGTCCGCAGGTTCTGTGAATCGGCACGAACGAGCAGTGTCGGACGAGTCCGCGTGGTCGACCCATCGACCACGGCGCCCTACGTCGCCGTGGTCGGTGACTACGCGGCCCCGTCGACGCACCGCGACGAAACAGGCCGGGAAAAGCCAAGCGCAGCAAAGGTATTGGGTCTCACAGCCGTGGCTGCGGCGTTCCTGGCCGTCCTCGGCGGCGGAGGATGGCTGGTGTCGACGAGCATCGCAGGCGGAGACTACGGCGACGTGCGCGGCGCCGTAGCCGTGCCCACGCTGCCTACCGCGCAGGTCCAACCAGTGGCCGCAGCACCCGTCGACACTCCGATCCTGCCGTCCGGTGCCGAAATATGGTCGGCCGTCCGAGCGCCCGACAACGCAGCCGACGCCACCCGCGCCGTCGACGCCGACCCGTCGACCTCGTGGTCCACCGACCTCTATCGCGCACCCTTCGGAGACACCGACAACGGGATAGGAGTCGTCGTGGCGTTCGCCGACGCTGTCGACCTGACGACAGTATGGGTCGCGACGCCGCAGCCCGGAGCCGTCGTGGAAATCCGAACCCCACCGGAACCGGACGGAACCCTCGCGTCGACGCAACTCCTCGGGGCCGGGACCCTCGGCGCAGGCGCCACCGACATCGTCGTCGACGCACCCACCGGGTTACGTGCGGTTCTGATCTGGGTGGCCGAGCTGGCACCGTCGGGCACGCAGTTCGTGGCCGATCTGGCCGAGATCGGGTTCACCGGACGGTGACGACGCCGGCGGATCACTGGACCGATTGCTTGACCCGCGAGAACGCCGGACCCGCGAGAAACCAGATGCCCAGGATCAAGCCGAGCGGACGAATGCTGGACAACAACGTCGCCGCCTGCTCGTCCGATGCAACCGTGTACGCCAGGCCCACCAGCACTGCCGCCGCGATCGCACAGGCCTTGACCGCGCGGAACCAGTCCTCCCACAGGTAACGGCGGTACGCCTCCGAATCCTTGTCCAACTTCACCGGCGGCGGGCCACCGGCAAAGCGATGAGCGACGCGCACATCCAGCCACGCGATCATCGCAGGCCCGAACCCGACGCTGAACCCCAGATAGTAGGCAGCAAGGTGGTGCACCGAACCGACCGGCGTGCCGCGACCGAGGTCGAACGCGACCGCGACGATCAAGACGACATCCAGCACCGGAACCGACGCAAGTAACCACGTCGCGATTCGACGCTTCCCCAGCACGTAACGGACCAGAAGGCCGCTCAGAATCAACGCCCAGAACCCGATCTCGCAGACGACGATGACGGCGGCGATCATCGTTCGAAGCCCATGAATGTCATGAAGACAGCGTCGCGCAGAACAGCACGTCGCCGCGTCGGCTGTCGGAGCGAGATTCACGTCCTCCGAAAGTACGACTTACCGCGTCGTCGTGGTGTCTTCCGAATCCGACTCGGTCTCGGTCGTGGTCGTACCACGATTACGCGGAGACCTGCTCGTCGTCTCGGACCCCGGAGTTCGCGACGGCGCGGTCGTCGTCGGCGCGGTCGTTGTCGGCTTCGGTGTCGTGGGAACAGCGACCTGCCATGTCGGCGACGGCGGGACCGTGATCACCGACGAAGTCGTCGCGCTGACCACCGTGCTCAGATCCGAACGAAGGGCAGGCGGTTGGACCCTGTCGCTGGTGTCGTCGAACGCCCCACCCAGTGCACCGATCGACAGACCGACGACGACGGCAACTCCGGCGATCGCCACCGCCGAGATCGCGATGACTTTGTCGCGCATGTTCGATAAGCCTTGTCCGCTCGGACCGCCACATCGACCTGTGGCGGTGCTGCGAGAACGCTACCGCAGGGCATCGCAGGTGCGCTCGGCGTAGGAATTCGCGCGCGGTCAGAGCAGGCGCAGGACCGCAGGCAGAACATCGGCGATCTGCTGACCGACCGACTCGTACACCTCGTGTTCACGGCGATACGGATCGTCGATGTCTGCGGCGTCCACCCGGTGCCGCGCCCGTGCCTCGGCGATACCGTCGATCGTCTGCGCCCCCGACGCCTCCGCCAGCGCAGCCGCTTCGAGAAGTGTGAACGTCCTCCGAAGCTTCCGCGGAGCAATCGCCAACACCTCGTCCCGATGCCGCGTCGTCATCGTCAGGATCACATCCGCCTCGTCGGCGATCCGTGATGAAATCCGACGAGCCACGAAGCCCTCCGACTCACCGCCCAGCTGACGCAACACCGTCGCCGCCGTCTCGTCCATCGCATGCCCCGACAGTCCGTGCGTCCCCGCACTCGACGTCGTCAACTCCTGGCCACTCTCCTGCGCATACGCCGCAGCCAGCCTCTCCGCCGTAGGAGATCGACAGATATTGCCGGTACAAACGAAAAGGACATGCACGTCGGTCACCTTAGACCCCGGCCGTTCCGCAGGCTCCCCAGTAATCGCAATCCTGAAGGTCTCGCGCTACAGTGATGGCCGAGCGGGGGTTCGAGACTGGATCGTTACAAATCTTGTCGGCGAGTCCCCTGCAGTCCAAGTGAGGCAGGTCATGACTGAGGTTCTCGGTGTGTCGGTGGGGGCTAGTGCTGTTCGCATGGCCCGGCCCGACCTTCGCCTGCGTGGCTCCGGTGCCCGCGAACTCGACTTCCGGAACGACACGGTCGACGCGCACTGGGACAGAGCCGAGGAAGTCGCTGCCGAAACCATCGGAGTGATGCTCGCGCAGAACCACGGTGACCGCTACGTCGAAGCAACGGGCGTCGCCTACCGCGACCAGCAGCAGTTCGGCGACATCCAGCAGGCAATGTCGGACCAGCAGCTCTACAACTATCGGCTCGTACCCGAGGCCCGCGCCGCGCTGGCCTACCTGGAAGCCTCCGGCGAGATCGGCGACTTCGGCACCATCGCGCTGTACGACCTCGGCAGTTCCGGCCTCACCATCAGCGTCGTCGATCGTGCCTCCGGCGAGGTGCTTCTCGCCGAGCGCACCACCGACATCAGCGGTTCGGACTTCGACCGACTCATCTGCGACAACCAGCTCGCCAAGCAAGGCGTCGACCTGAACGACTCGGTCGGTCTCGACGAGTTCATCACGCGATGCCGCATCGCCAAAGAGCAACTCTCCACCTCCGGCGCCGTGTGCCTGCCGGGAGAGAGCGGCGTGATCCTCATTTCCCGCGAATCGTTCGAGGCGCTCGTGACCGTCCCGATCGAATACTCCGCGCGACTGGTGCGTGACGTCATCTCGCGATCCCCCCAACACGTCGACGCACTGTTCCTCGTCGGCGGCGGTGCACGGATCCCGTTGGTCGAGGCAATCCTCCGGTCCTGGACCGGACTCCACGTCGTCACGCCTGTCGAACCGGAATCGGTTGCCGCCAAAGGTGCGGCACTGCTCGCCACTCCCGTCGGAGCTGCCCCCGCCGGCGGTGCGTCCCCGATGCCTCCCCACGACTCGGCACCCGCCGCGTACAGCGGCCAGACCGATGCCGGCAACCAGCACGGCACGGGACCGCAGCACGGCACGGGAACGCAGCACGGCACGGGAACGCAGCACGGTGCCACGGAGCTGAGCGGCGCGCCGGATTGGCTCAGTCCCGATCCGGCGGATCGGTCCGCGACCTCCAAGCGCAAGATTCGCGGAGCAGCCCTCGTGGCAGGTGGCCTCGCCGTCGTCGCAGCCCTGGGCCTGACACTCGGTTACGGCGGCTCCGAGGACTCCACCAGCGCACCTGCCGACAACGAGAAGCCGCTGACCTCGGCTCCGTCGTCGGCTCCGAGCACCACCGCCGCGCCCACGACGACGACAATCCCACCGACGACCACCGTCGAAGCGCCACCCCCCGCACCGGCGCCGGTCGAGACGTACCAGGAGCCCGAATACCAGGCGCCCGCACCGGCTCCAGCGCCCCCGCCGCCTCCGCCGCTGATCCCCGGACTCCCGGAGTTCCAGCTACCGCAGATTCAGCTTCCGCCGCCGCCGGTCATCGAACTGCCTCGATTCTGATCCGCGCTCGTCGGCGATAGATCCTCCGCTGCGGGCAGTCGTAGATGGGCCACCACACCGAGATGGTCCGAATCGGGGATGTTCACCGGGTTCACCTCGAGCGCGTCGACGCCGTCGCTGGTGACCACGTGGTCCAACCGCGCGAGCGGCCGCGACGCAGGGAAGGTGCGGAACAGGCCGGCCCCGGCCGCGTCCGCCGCATCCTGGAAGCCGTCCGAGGCCAGCGTGCGGAACTGGCGGTGGTCCCCGGTGGCGTTGAAGTCGCCCGCCACGACGACGACACCCGGGTAGCTGTTCATGAGGTCGCGCATGCGAGCGAGATCTCGGTCCCACTGTTCGGTGTGGCGGGGAGTCGCGGGCGACATCGCGTGGAACGACACGAGCGTGAGTCCGACGCCGTCGACGACGGTGCGAGCGCGAACGGGCACGAACCCGAAGTCCGCCAATTCCTCCCCGTCGGTGAGCGGCGTCCTGCTCCACAGGCCGGTTCCGTCGGCCACGGGTCGGGGGGCGGTGACACTGTAGGGAAGGACCTCTTCGAGACCGGCCGCCACGAGATCGTTCACTTCCTCGTCGGTCAGCTCCTGCACGGCGAGAACGTCAGCGCCCGACGACCGGACCTGGGCGACGATGGCCGCTGCGTCCGCTTCGCCGTGGGCCACGTTGATCGTGAGAACGGTCAATTCGGTGCCGTCGGCAACGTGGTCGGCCGTGACGAAACTCGGCACCTGGATCGCTACGAATACAGCGGCCGCGGTCAACGACACTGCGACGCCCACCCTCGACTTGGCCAGCGCGAACAGGCCGCCGGAGACCGCTGCCGGAATGGCCGCGAATGGCATACCGACCAGAAACGCAACCAGTGTGATTTGAGTCACACCTACTTCGCGCGCGACCAGCATTCCCGTGGAAAAGGCAAGTATTCCGCTGGCGACGACGACGGCTGATGTGCGTAGGACGCGGCGCATCCGCACGCCTCCATTTCTTCCAGGCCGCAAGCGGCAATCGGTCGATCCTACGGTGACTAGACTCCGTATGTGCCCAGCTCAGACCCCGTATGCAAGTGTGGCCATGCGCGTACCGCGCATCAGCATTACAGGCGCGGAAGCGACTGTTCCCTCTGTGAATGCGACCGTTTCAGGCGGCCGATTCTCGCATTCCTCACCGGAACGGTAAATCGTTAGCTCGGCACCGTATTTCCGATCATACGGACCAAAAAGAAGCGTCAAACAAACCGATTGGTTAGGATGAGCGTTTGAATCAGGCAATACGGGCATTTCGGCGTGGGGACCGTGAGCTTGTGATCCGGCAGGAGGCACCAGGCATGTCGAACTACACACTTCCGACCAGCGTATCCATCGACGCGGACGATGTTCTGTCCGCCGAAGCGGTCCCCACGACGGCGCACCGAGTGCTGCACCTTCGGCCGCAGTCCTATCTCACTCACTCGATCCACGCACACGACCGCGTCTGGACGGAAACGAACTGCTACGTGGACTTGTGGATCGAACTTCTCCACTCGCTCGGTGCAGATCCAGTTCCCGCGTTGGCGTTCGTGCTGAGTGCCGATTGCGACGGTCGCCAGTGGGATTTCGTCAAGATGCAGTCGGAAGATCTGCGCACCCTCTACGGCCTCGAGGTCGGCGAGATGAACGTGTGGCGATCCGTCGTCGAGCACGTCCGCGAAGGACTGGAGGACGGCGTTCTGCTCACCGTGGAGGTCGACGGCTTCTACCTCCCGGACACTGCCGGAACGAGTTACCGCAATCAGCACACCAAGACCACGATCGTTCCGAACATGCTGGACGAGACGGAGAAGGTGCTCGGTTACTTCCACAATCGCGGATACTTCGAGCTGTCCGGCGCGGACTTCGACGGCGTCTTCAATCTGGCTCCCGCGCCGCACCCCGAGGTCCTTCTGCCCTACGTGGAGCAGGTTCGTCTGCGGAAGAACACGATCGCCGACGGAGTCGGTGACCGCGACCTCGCTGTGGCACGCGCGCACCTGGCTCGGCGCGCCGACGGCAATCCGGTCGAACGTCTCGCCGAAAGAATCACCGCCGACATCCCACTCGTGCAGACGGCAGGCCCGGATGCGTTCCATCTGTGGTCCTTCGGGCTGCTTCGTCAATGTGGAGCCACCGCGGAACTGGCAGCCGACCTCGTCGGTTACCTCGACGGCCGTGGCGTCGCCGGAATCGCCGACGCCGTCCCGCACTTCCTCCAGGTCGCCCAGGGCGCAAAAGCGGTGCAATTCCGGATGGCGCGGGCGTCACGCGGTCGTGCCGTGACACTCGGTGAGCCCCTCGCCGAGATGGCGTCGAACTGGTCGGCGGCGATGGACATCGTCTCGGCTGTACTCTGACCCAGCCGACAAGGAAGTATTCATCGCCTGTGAGACCCAATCGCGTGTCCGACGCGCATGCCGTTGAACTGCAGTGGAGCGTCACGTCGGTATCGCCGGGCTCGGTGGATCATCCCGACGAGCTCGACGACGATGTCGTGTGGACCCCTGCTCTGGTGCCCGGCGGTGTGGCGGCGTCGACGGTGGCATCGCCACCCGATTCCGTCGACTGGTGGTTCACCACGACCGTCCCCGCATCCGGTGACAGCGCGTTCGTCCTGACGTTCGACGGTATCGCGACCCACGCCACCGTCTGGGTCGACGGGATCGAATCGGCAACGACGACGTCGATGTTCGTCCCGGTGTCCGTCGACATCCCTACCGGGCACGGGCGCGTGCAGGTCACTGTCCGCGTCGACTCGATGGACGCTCGCCTGAAGAAGCGCACGCCGCGCGGACGCTGGCGGTCGTCTCTGATCGATCGGCAAGGTCTACGACACGAACGCACGAGTCTCCTCGGGCGGGCGCCGGTGTATGGGCAGGTGCCCCCTGTGGTCGGTCTGTGGCGATCCGTCCGTCTCCGTGAACGGGGTGTCGCCGAGAACATTCGGGTGCACGCGACGCTGTCCGGCGACGACGGTACCGTCCGGGTCCGCGCACGTTTGACGTCGCCGGCGGACTCGGTGTCCCTGCGCGTCGGTGAACACGACTTCGACCTTCCCGGCGGTGAGGGCGACCTGGACGTCACCGTGACCGTCGCCGACGTGGCACCCTGGTGGCCCCACACGCACGGCCGGCCGGCCCTGTATCCATGGGAGCTCGACGTCGACGGCCGTGTCGAGGGACGGGGCAGTCTGGGATTTCGGCAGGTGGAGCTGGAGCAGTCCGGTGCGTCGGTGACATTCTCGGTCAACGGAACTCGTGTGTTCGCCCGTGGTGGGTGTTGGGTACCGCTCGATCCGGTGCGGATGTGGGTCGATTCCGACACTCTCCGAGCGGAATTGACCGATGTCCGCGATGCAGGATTCAACATGGTTCGAGTAGTCGGCACCATGGTGTACGAGCAACCTGAATTCTGGTCACTGTGTGCAGAACTCGGGATCCTGGTGTGGCAGGACGTGATGTTCGCAACCACCGACCCGCCCGCCGATCCGGAGTTCCTCGATGCAGTCCGCCGCGAGCTCGACGCATTCTTCGCGATCGTCGGCGGCAATCCCGCCTTGGCCGTCGTCAGTGGCGGTAGCGAAACCCAGCAGCAGCCGACCATGCTCGGTGTTCCATCGGACAACCAGCGGATGGAGCTGTTGGAGAACGTCATTCCCGATCATCTCGAACGTCGACTTCCTGGAACGCCGTACGTGACATCCAGCCCGTCGTCCACCTCCGGTGAGCTCCACACTCACGTCGGCGACGGTATCGCTCACTACTTCGGTGTCGGCGGCTATCTGCGGCCGTTGTCCGACGTCCGTACTGCTCGCGTTCGATTTGCTGCCGAGTGCCTTGCCTTCGCCGTCCCGCCGGAGCGCCGAGCCGTCGACGCGATGTTCGGAAGCGCGAATGTTGCAGGCCACCAACCCGATTGGAAGTCGGCGATACCGAGGGACCGGGGATCGTCGTGGGACTTCGAGGATGTCCGCGATCACTACGTGCGAGACATATTCGGCGTCGATCCACACCTTATACGCCGCGACGACTCCGAGTTGTATCTGGACTACGGGCGAGCGGCCGTGTGCGAGGCAGTACAGTCCGCGTATTCGCACTGGCGTCGGGCGGATTCCGAGTGTGCAGGCGCACTGGTGTTGACACTGCGCGACCTCGTGCCCGGTGCGGGCTGGGGCCTGCGAGACTCCACGGGCACACCGAAAGCCCCGTGGTACAGCCTGGCTCGACTCAGTAGCCCGATCTGCGTCTTCGTCGTGGACGACGGTCTGGACGGATTGACGATCCAGGTCGCCAACGACACGGGTGAATCGGTGTCGGGAGATCTCAGAGCTGTGCTCTACGGGACGACGGGCCCGGTGGGGGAGCCCGCCGAGGTGCACATCGACCTCGGACCGCACACGACCGACAGTGTGTCGCTGGACCGCGTTCTGGGATCGTTCACCGACGCCAACCATGCCTACAGGTTCGGGGCGCAGACGTACTCCGCCGTGGTCGTCGAACTCGTCGGCGCAGACGGAGCGGTTCTCGATCAGGCAACTCACCTGATCGGCGAGCGGCACCCTCGTCAGAACGACGTCGGTCTGAGCGCCTCGGCACACAACGTCGGCCCCGGTGAGTGGTCACTGACCGTGTCGAGTCGATGGGCGGCGCACTACGTCTGCGTCGACACCGACGGCATGGAGGTCAGTGACTCGTGGTTCCACCTTGCACCTGGGGCGGAGCGGGTGCTGACCCTGACCGGATCGAAGGCGAAGGTGTCCGGCCACGTGCGCGCGCTCAATTCGATCAAGCGCGCGCAGATCAGCTAGCCGCGATACGGCTGAGTCGGCCTCGGACGTAACCGAATCCGGCAGCGCCGACACTGGCAACCACAGCCATGGCTCCCCAGGCACGAACAGGGTTTCCACGGGCCGCGGCAGAGGCTTCACGCCCGACGGCACGTGGCAGGATCTTCGCGGTATATGCGCGCTCGGACGACAACGCGTCCTCCGATCCGATCAGCCGCGCGATCGCTGCCTTGGACACGCCCTCGGCGTAGCTGCGGGACAGCAAGTATCTCGGGCGGGTCCTGTCCGCGCTGACCGTGTGATCCACGACGATGGACGGGTCGAAGACGATCTCCGCGTCCGGATGCGTCTGTCGGAGCCGGATGCACAGCTCGGTTTCCTCGCAGCCGAGAGGAATTCGACCGATACGGCCGATTCCGGACACGAACCCACCGAGAGCCACGACGGGCTCACGTCGGAAGGACATGTTGGCGCCCATCAGATTTCGCACTGCCGAAGTGGTCGTGGGCTGCCCCCTGTACGTACAGCCCACGATCCAATCCAGCTCGCCCGGTTGACCCGCTACAGCGGTGGGGAGAAAAGGGGGACGCGACGTCGGCCACACGGGATAGGCAGATCCGCCGACCGCGTACACCGACGGATCGGAGTAGTGGCCCAGAATCGACGCCAACCACTCCGTCGACCGCGGCGTCGCATCGTCGTCGAGGAATACGACGACATCACCGGTAGCGATGTCCAACGACGTGTTTCGAGCTCCGGACAATCCACGGGGATGCGTGTTCGGGGTGACGACGACGGTTTCCCCGCGGGGAAGGAACTGCTCACGCGCGCGAGACAACAGACGATCGTTGTGGTCGATGACGACCAGAAGCTCGGACGCGGGGTTCGACTGGCCGAGCACAGCATCGACCGCTGCGCTCAGATCGTCCCAGCGATCGAGCGTGTACGCGCAGATGACTACCGAGCACGTGGGCCTCGCCAGCTGAGATGCCCTGGATTCGCCTGCTGTGTCAGTCCCCGACGACCTGTCGATCACGCCGACTTTTCTTGGTACGGAAGCTCGTCGAACACCTCGAAGGCCTCGAACTCCAAGTCCATGTCCGTCCGTGCAACGTTGGTACGACGGTCGGGACGCGGGATGGAGTTCTTCGCCAGTTTGCGTGCGCGCAGACGCTCGGTGAAAAGAGTGCGCAGGACGCGGAAGCCGTCGGAGAACGTGCGAAGGTTGCTCTGCCCGTAGATACGAGCCAGCTCGACGCTCGGTACTTCCTGGATCCGGACGTCCGCCTCGGCGAACCGGCAATTGATGATGGTCTCGATCTCGAAGCCGTCGCCCCAGAGCATCTCGCCCGGCGCCACGTCCTCCTGATCGACCACGGGAAGGTCGAGAACCGGCACCAGGTCGCGCCAGAAAGCGTTGTAGCCGTAGCACAGGTCCGAGAACTTGGTTCCGAACAATGTGTTGGCGACGAGGTGGAGCCCGCCGTTGCCTGCGCGGCGAAGCGGAGTGATGTCGTGGCTGCCGCCGCCCGCGGTGAAGCGGCTGCCCTTGGCGAAGTCCGCGCCCGCGAGCAGGGCGTCGACGAAGCGCGGGATCTCGTCCGCATCGGCCGAGCCGTCCGCGTCGAACATCACGATGATGTCGCCGGTAGCAGCTTCGAATCCGCACGCGAGAGCGTTGCCCTTGCCCTTGCGGGTCTGCTTGATGATGCGGATGTCTCCGCGTATTTCACGCGCAGCGTCGATGGTGCCGTCGACACTGCCGCCGTCGACCAAGACCAGTTCGTAGTCGTGGGACAGCAACGGCAGTACGTGGCGCAGGTTGGCGGCCTCGTTGAGGGTTGGGATGACAACGCTGATGCGAGGGTTCTGGGAGTTCGACATATCCTTTTTCCAGACGGGTTGAGTGCAGTGTTTCCGACTGATCTCAGAAGATCTGTGACGCGACCCCCGGCGGATCCACAGAGACGTTACCTGCGCCCCGCTAAGGGTCAGGATCTCGTTTTCATCGACTGTGTACAACCTTAAAAGAAGCTACGAGTTTGTCAAGCTACGAATAAACAAACCGTATGGCGGTTTCGAGAGACATTGCTCATACCTGCGGGTGGTTTAGATGTTCCGTCTCTCGAACACGATCGTGTCGGCGTCCTGGTAGTGCAACGACCACGCAGGATTGGACCGCAACCAGCGCTCGAAGGCCTCCGGAGCACCGTTCTTCATGAAACCGTAGTAGTTCATGGCTTCGAGCGATTGCCGCGTGAGAATGACGTAGGACGGCGCCCCCTGCTGTGACGCTTCCCATTCGAACGCCTCGAGCTGATCCGGAGTCGGGAACTCCAACATGTACTCGGGACCGTAGTAGTTCAGCGGCGCGTCGAACATCTCGTTGGCTTCCGCCTGCTCCACGTACTTGGCCGTGGACCGAATCGGATAGCCGGCCGGATACAGCATCGTGAACTTCGATCCCGCAGGCGAATTCGCCACCAACGCCTGTGTGTTGTCGACCTGGGACTTGTTCTCCACGACCAACGGCCACAGGCCGAAGTACCCCTGAAGTCCGAACGTCGCCGCGCCGACGGTTCCGGCGAACGCGCAGGCGACCGCCACTCGCGTCGACACCATCCGTACCGTGCTGCGTGCACCCGCGACATCCGCGTCGAGTGCAGCGATCAGCATCGGCGCGATGAGCAGGACACATCCGGGAATCGCGTACAGATAGACACGGAAGATGGCCTCGCCGCCGTAGCTCTGGCCCGCGAGAAGCCCGATGGAACCGAATGCCATCACCATCGGAGCCCAGAACGGCTTCTTCGTCCGCCAGGCATAGACGATCGAGATCATGGCCAAGCCGAACACACCCGCGGAGAGAGCCCGGCAGATGAGCGAGGTCACCTGTTTGCCCAGGATGCCGGGCGTCTGCACGTTGCTCGCCGCGTTCTCGACCGGATCGAACCCGGACAACAGGCCGTACGGGGCGACGATGTCCAGCCGTGGAATCAGGTACCCGATCAGGATCAAGGCCAGCGGGAACATCAACCACCACGGCTTCGCGCGGCGAGTGACCAGCAGGACCCCGGCCACAGCGAACAGCCAGTACGGCGTCAACTGGTGGGTCGGTACCAACGCCGCGAAAGGAACGAGCGCAATAAATCCCGCGACACGAAGCTGCGTCGAGGCCATCAGCAGAACGAGGAAACCGATGGCGAGAACGAAGCCGAGCGACTGCGGCGCGTAATAGTCCTGCCCCACCCAGTTGACCAGTTCCGCGAGCATCGCGGCGGTCACGGCTGTTCGAGGCTTCAGCTTCAACACGCGCGCCAAGGCGTAGACGAAGAATGCGATCAACACGTGCACCAGCGGCGCGAACACATGCGCCAACGACATGATGCCGTACCCGGTCACGTCGCTGAACCATGCAGTGACCACGAAGAAACTGGGCCACTGAGCGTAGATGTCTATGCCGTTCGGCGGCAGCGAGCCGAACGACAGGATGTACTCGGTGACAGCGACGTGCTTGTACGTCCACTCGTAGACGGGAGCATCGGTGACGAGTGTGACCGTCAGACGCTGCACGATGATGGCCACGGCTACAGCGGCGACCGCCGAACGAAACTGATGACGCTTGACCGCCAACAGAAATGCCCCGACGACCAACGCCATGCACACCACCAGCACCGGCCCGGTACCGGCAGTCAGCAACCCGAACTGGGAGTAACCGGCCTTCTCCAGGCCGGGCAACGACGGGAGCCACAGTACGAGGGCGAGCGCGAGCATCAGCCCGGCGACGTTGCGGCGCAAGTACTCTCGATCCCATACCCTGCCGACGAGCGTCGTCGCGTGTTCACCGAGTTGGCGTCGATCGACCAGCCGTCGCAGCCACGTCGACCACCCCGAGGCATCGGGCCACGCCCTGTACTTGCGATACCACAACAGCGACGAGCCGATCTGCAGGAGAGCCACGAGCGCGGTTATCCACCGGGGGTTCCACTGATAACCCCACATGGCACCGGTCGTCACCAGAGTCATCAGTGCCAAGCTCAGCACCGGAACCGCTGCGAAACGGGCACGAGGAGGAACGTAGACCCACGTCAGAATCGTCGCGCCGGGTCCGACGAAGATCAGCACCGCGAGGAAAACCGCGCGCACGACACCGGGAAGAGGGAGCATCGCCGCCGCGGCGCACACCGACGCGACGACGGCTACGTCGGCGAATCGAATTTCGGGCCGAGGTGCAGGCAGAGGCGTCACCGCGATCGACGGTTGCCGATCGAGCGAGAACCGACGATCAACCGAGGACCGGGGCACGGTTCACCTCCAACAACGGCTGACGCTTGCGGCCTTCCTTGCGGCTGCGACGCAGCGCACCCGGGCCCTTCGCGATGGACAGTAGTTCCATTCTGCCGATGCCCTCGGGAAGATCGTCCGCGAGATCCTCGGGAGGAGAGGCAACCTTGGACATCCGTGCGGACAACACGACCGTGCTGCCGAGCCGGCGGAACGCAACTCGCGCCGCGAGCAATGCCGAACGCCTGTTCGTCGCCACCGTCGTCAGCCACGCACCCAAGCCCAGTCCGTAGCCTCTGGCCTGCACGGCCAAGGCGTCGGAATCCGCACGGTGCCGGTGCCACACGATCGCGGCAGGCTCGTACACCAACTTGTCTCCGGCCATCAGGACGCGGAAGAACATGTCGAGATCCTCACCACCGTTCGTGGGAGAACCGACACCGAGAGCCTCGTCGAAACCACCGAGGTCGAACATTCGGTCGCGGCGCACCGCGAAGTTGGCGCCCGTCCCGTAGATGCCGACCTGGAATGGAAACAGCGGAACGTCGGCGGGAGGCTCGGCGAGCGAGAAGATACGAGGCGTCACCGAGCTCGCCCACCCGACACGCCGGTCGAAGTAGGCCTGGGCCTGAGTGCGGATCTCGCCGCTGGGGACGATCCCCGAGACACACGCGACGCGGGCATCCCGGGCGAAGCCGCGAGCGATCGAGGACAACCACCGCGCGTCGACCGCGACGTCGTCGTCGGTGAACGCGACGATGGAATGCCGCGCAGCACGCAGGCCCGTGTTGCGCGCGCGAGACAGTCCGGCAACCGGTTCCGACACGACGCGCACGCGAGGATCACCGAGTTCGGTGACGTAGCGGGTGGTCGCGTCCGTCGCGGAAGCGTTGTCCACGACGACGACCTCGAAGCTCGGGTAATCCACCTCCAACACCGAGGCCAGCGCACCGCGCAGGTGATCGATCCGGTCCCTGGTGCAGATCACGACCGTGATGTCCGGCTCCGCGCCGTCACCCTCCGGAAGTGATTCGGCGCCGTGAACGTCGAGCTTGCGAACGGCCTCGACGAGCTCATTGGTGTCGATGCCTTCCGAGACGATCGGGAGATCGACGAATCCGAGCGGGTCGGCGGAACGTCGGACGAGGAGCCGCGCGCGCGAATATCCCTCAGCCCCGTCGAGGGCGAGACGATCGGGCAACGCGGCTTCGATGTCGACGTCTCCGATCCACACCGCGCCGGACCACTCGGGCGGCTGCGCGCTGACGAGTGCAGGCTGGAGAACGGATGATGTCGACACGGGGTGGATCCTTTCGATACTGCACGGGGAAATACGTGTTCTGGAGCAGGCTGAGTCAGTCGGTTCGGTATCGGACCCAGTCGACCGACATCGTCGCCGGGAATTCGGTGTCGGCGTCGGTAGGACCTGGCCAATCGCCGGCGACCGCGACGTTGAACAGCAGGTAGAACGGCTTGTCGAACACCCAGTATTCGTCGCCGCCGTCGAGTTGCGCCGGGGTGACCGTCTGCAGCACCTGATCGTCCATGCCGATCACGATCTTCCGGGGCGCTTTCTCGACCCAATAGACGTGATACTCGTCGGCCAGGTTGTTGGCTGGGTACCCGGCGAGCTGAACCTTCTGGCTGTTCAGACTGTCCGCCTGTGGAGCGTGCACACCGATGTGGAAGTTGTCCGCCTCGTTCAACGTCTCGATCGCATCGATCTCACCGGAAATCGGCCAGCCGACGTCGTCGATGTCGGTCCCGAGCATCCAGAAAGCAGGATGCAACCCAGCGCCGGCAGGCATCTTGATACGCGCTTCCACGCGGCCGTAGGTGAACTCGAACTTGTCCTTCGTCGTCACCCGCGCGGAGGTGTAGCCGTCCGGCGTGCGCAACGCGGAGATGGACATGTTGCCGGACCCGTCCTGGTACGCATTGTCGACCGAATCGGTGTAGTTCTGTTTCTCGTTGTTTCCCCACCCGGTCCGGCCGGTGTCGTAACTCCAGTTGCTGGAGTCGATCCTGGATCCGGACGGTCCGTCGAACTGGTCGTACACCGTGAAACCGTTCACCGCTTCGGCGTCCGCTGCCTGTGAACTCGTCGCATCGGACTGCGGCCACAACTCGCGGTACGCAACGACACCCACCCCGACAGCCAGAAGCAGAACCACAGCAAGGACTGCGAACGACGGCCACCGTCGTGTCCGCCGATGCGGAGGACGCGGCGGAGTCCCGGAGGACGGAAGTCGTGATACCTCGACCGTCGGCGGATCATAGCGATGGGTCATCGATCGTTCGTGCCGATCGGTCCACGGTGCCGGTCGGCGTTCGTGCTGCCGTAGACCGGACGCTCGTCGGGGCTGTACGTATCGGCGGACGCGTCCGCCTCACTGCCCGCTGCGGTGTCCAGAATCCTCAGCCGGCGCGCAGTCCTGCGATGTGCGACGGCGAGCACCACCGTCGCGACCAGAATCGCGTACACGACGACGCGCTCGATGGTGCCGATTCCCAACCCGAAGTTGTGTCCGCCGATGAAGCACAGCGACGCGGCCAGTCCGATCCACCCGAGCGTCGTGACCGTGATCCGGACCGAGCCGTGCAGCGAGCGATGCCCACCCGCCACGATGAGCCCGAGCGATCCGACGACGAACATCAGCGTCGCGCCGAACGAGTGCACGCTGTAGTTCAGACCCTGGTTGATCGACCCGGCGACGACGGCACCCAGCCCGGCGACAGCAAGGAGGACACCGCCGCGGACGTCGAGTACACCCGTGACCATCCACGCCACAGCCGCGACCACGAGGGCAACGCCGACGAGCGCGATCGACACGTCGGCCAACACGTAGAGCTTGCTGCACGGCCACGAACCGGTCGGGCCGCAGAACGGAACGCCCAGTTCGCTGATGAAGTTGGTCCGGTAGCTGTACAGACCCCGCCACGTCGCCGCGACGACGAACTCGAACACGAACAGTTGCACCACCGACAGACCTGCCCAGTAGCCGATGCGTGCCCACAGGGACGCGTCCGGTCCGGTGGTCGGGTTGCCGCGCAGCGCCCGGCGGGCCTGCTGCATGTGAATGCTCATCGGGACACTTCCTGCGCACTGAGTAGAGCAACGGGATCGGACATCGCCAGGTTCAACGCGGACTGTACTGCGTCACGGTCGAAGAAATTGTCGTGGAACGACGCGGTCACATGGAACACGTCGCGAATGTGCATGGAGGTGACGACGATGGACTCCGGCACACTCGGTTCGCTGAGCGGCACGAAGACGCTCTGTTCCGGGTCCGCAGTCCACGCGATGCCGTCGAATTGCGGAATACGCCCGACGTCGGAGAACGTGAGCCGCGCATCGGCCGTCGCGGGAGCCGTCGCCGTCGAGATGGCCGGGAGAGCGGAACGGGTGCGCAGGTACGTCATCGTGCTGAGCGCCCCGGCAGCGAGCGGGCGGCCCTTGTCGATGGCGTGCGCAACGGACTCGTGCAACGCGGTCGCGTTCGTCGGGTCGACCCCCTCGAAATCGATCCCGACGGCGAAGTTGCCGAGTGCGACGCCGTCGGTACGTAGGTAACGCCTGCAATCGAACAGGAATCCGGCCGAGTACGACGTCGAGATGCCGCGCGTGGACAGCGCCGTCGCGATGGCAGCGCACAGAATGGACGTGACGGACACCTCGGGGAGATTGTCCCGTCGCCACGCACGGATCGCCGCGGGTGCACCGGCAGCCGACGTCGCTGCTGCCACCGCAGGCGAGCGGCCCCACGGCACCCGTGCCTGCTCCATCGGCGCGAGCGCGGGAGTCACGAGTTCGGCCGGGGGCTGTCCGAACTTGCCGTAGAGAACGTCGACGACTTTGCCGGGGTTGCGCGCCATCCAGCCCGCCAGTGCACGGGGGAGCGGGTTGCGAAGCGTACGTGCCTCGGCCCACCCCGGAAGAGCAGGAACGGCAACAGGATCCGCGAGAAACGCAAACAATTCGATCGGCAGAACCGCATCGCTGAACCCGTGCGACAGATCCAGCAGCAAGTATTCACCGGCGAGTACCACCCGGATCGGAACATCGATCGACACCGAATCGGACAGCTGCTCCAACTGCTCGACCACGTCGGCGCGACCGATCGGAGCAGAAGTCGTGACGTGGTCACAGACCGACTCCGGACGGTAGGACCACTTCCTCGAGTTCGGATCCACCCGCAAACCGAGGCGCGTCTCGCGGCCGGACGACGCGAGCCGCAGGAGTCGCTCCTTGACCCTGTCGATGCCGCCGAAGTCCGCCGGTCCGAGAGCGCAGACGATGCGGCCCTCGGAGCGCAGCATGTCCATCGCGCTGGCTTTGTAGTGTGCTCGGCTCACGGTGCGCTTCTTCCAGGTGCAGGTTTTCGATAGGGGGCGCGTAACGGGTCCGTGGTTTCGAGGTGCGCGGTTCGGAGGTGATGCGCACCTGCCGAACTGAACTCGCGATCCTGGGTGCGGTGCGTCGATGGACCGAATTCACGAGACGAGTTGTCGCGTGCAGGTGGTGGTGGGTACGGGCCGCTGGGCGGGAACGGATCCTCGGGCGGCTCTTCGCCACGTGAGGACAATTCGCGGATCCACTTGATCAACGGAACTATCAACACGAGCGCGCCGAACGCTTCCGCGGCGAGGTAGGCCCACCCGACAGCGGCGATTCCGAGCCTGGACGACAGGGTCAGTGAACCGACGATGATGATCGTGGTGGCAACGACCTGAACGACGACGGCGAGCCGCATCCGGCGCTGCACACGGGCCAAACCGTCGTACAGCGAGCCGATGACCGACAGCGGAATGGTCACTGCCGCCAACTGCACGATGATGGTGCCGTTCTCGCGGTACTGCTCGCCGACGATCCCCAGACCGAACGGCGCGATGACGGCGAGGAAGAAGGAACCGCCGACGGCCACGACGCACACCATCGTCATGAAGCGTTTGGTGAGGCGGTTGAACTGCTCGGGGTTGGCCGCCACTTCGGCGACGAACGGGCCGACGAGCACGCTGATGAGAATGTACAGTGCGCTGACGATCGACCAGGTCAACGAGAAGTACGCGTTGTCCTCGGCGCCCAGGGTGGCGACCACGATCATCGGAACGAGCAACGGAGCGAGCGAGCCCAGCGCCGTGATGCCGTAGGCGGATCCGAAGTAGGACCACAGCTCGCGCCTCGGAGGAAGATCCGGTTCCGACTTGTAGCGCGGCTCGTTCCTGAGGTTCTTCAACATTGCTCGGAAGACGACGACCGACGCGATGATCGCGGGGACTGCCCACGCCGCGATGATCGAGGTGCTGCGCGCGGTCGAGAACAGAGCAAGCAGGAGAACGAATTTCACGACAGCGTGAAAGACGTTCTTTCCGGCCGCCCACCGCGCGACTCCCAGCCCGGAGGACGTCTGGTCCTGCAGAGCGAACACCGCGAGAACAGCGACGAAGGGTGGGAACGAGACGATCTCGGCGGTGGAGGTGAACATCTTGTCCACCGGTGCCACGAGGAGAAATCCGCAGCCCAACACGAACGCGAACGCGGTGACCGTGATGTACCCCCGCACGACGAACGACTTGGCGAGCCGGCCGGAGACAGGTAGAAAGCGTTCGTACATCGACCCGAGGCTCAGATTGGACAGCGTCGAGAGCATCACCGCGGACGTGATCACGGCCGATGCGCTGCCGACCTCCGCAACCGGATAGAGGCGTCCGGCCGCGGCCCAGAACAGCAGACCGAGACCGCCGGTCACGACGGTGGACAGCATCATGGCCAGCGAGTTCAGCGCAAGATTGCGGTCGGAGCTCTTGGTGTCGGTGCCCGACGCGTTCTGTTCGGACGTGTCCAGGTTCGTGGATTGCAGCAGCGGGGTGCCGTGGAGGTGAGGCTCGGGTGCCTGCACTTTCTGGATCGGCATGGTGTGAGCCATGAGGCCCATGTCCCAGCGAACCGGTTCGAGCGGATACCACTCGAGCCGTTGCAGATTGTCGTGCCGGGGTGGAGCAATTTTCGGAGCGCGGTGCTTCACAGTCGATTCCACCCGACCGGTACAGGCGGCGACGGCGCGACGATGTCGACGTCGAACGACTCGGCCGCGGCCTGGAGCAACTCGGCGCGCACGGTCTCTCGCAGGTCTCGACCGTACAGCGAGTGATCACCACTGTCGAAGGACTTCACGACGGCCGGCCGCACCGACCCGCCGTGTCGACGCCTCGCCGCACGCTTGCCGCGCAGTCGCTCCATCCCTTCGGGACCGCGGTTGTCGACGAACCACTCGGTGTCGGTGGGGGACAGAAGCACGGTGGTACGTACGTTTCCGGCCTCGAGCAGACGCAGGGAGATCTCCGGCACCTGAATCAGGCCGCGGTTGCCGAGCCAGAACCACAGGGGGTACGGCATGGCCGACTGGGCGCGGTTCTTCACCGTGACCCCGATGTCGTGGAGTGCGTCGAGAGCTTTGCCGACGATGCCGGTGTCCTCGGTGCGCATCGAGGATCGTTTGACGAATTCCAGGCGCTTCGTCGTCCAGTCGAGTGTGTTGAGCAGAACCGCCGACCCGACGCCCAACTCGCGGGCGGCGTAGCTGGAGTACCACGAGCCGGAGCACATTCCCGCCACCATGACGTTCCGCGGCGCAGTTCCCGCTGCTCGAACGGCAGCGAGCGCGTCCTCGTTCCCCGCGTCGCTGTAGAGGCGAGTGATCTCGTCGTCGAGGACCTCACCGCTTTCGCCGGTGCCCCGCCGATCGAAACGCAATGTCGATACGCCCTGAGCAGCAAGCACTCTCGACAGTTCGACCCAGCTGCGGACGGGACCGACGCGGTGCTCGTTCGCTGTCGGATAGAACACGACAGCCGGGCCTCCGGGTATGCACTCCGACGAGTACGTGCGAATACCGAACAGCGCATCGGGACCGACGGATTCGATCTCCTCGCGGACCGCGCCGAGGTTCGAGACGGTGCGCAGCGGCACGGACACCTCGGAGGTGACGTCGCCGAACTTGTCCGCCACCCACTCTGCGATGTGCGCGATGTCCGACGTCGGAAGCTCGACCTCGAAATCGCTCGGTTCGAGAAACGCGTCGTGGCGGGACAGGGTGTGCTCGTCGGCGTTCTGGTTCGCGACGACGGTGCGAATCGGCTTGGAATCGCCCCGCTCGGAACGGGTCGCGACCAACACGGGAGCCATGAGCGACGGCACGGCGGTGGTGTCCAGTCGACCGAGAGCTTTCGCGGCGTCCGGGTGCAGTACAGCACCGATGATCGAGACCCTGGGGTCGACGTCCGAGTCCTGGGTCACGCTGACCGAGTACAGGGCCTTCTGCTCGTGGACATAGGACCGGCCGCGCACCACCGGATCCCACAGAGTGACCGCGGCGAGAGGTCCGACCTCCGAAGCGACGGACGCGGCGAGCAGTGCACCCGCCCGCAGTCCCACCAAGGCGACGTCGGTGACGCCACATCCGCGTACGTAGTCGACGGCCGTCGCGATGCTGTTCTGCCACAGTGCGACATTGTCCGCCGCATCCTGCGCTCCGTACGAGTCACCGGTACCTGCGTAGTCGAATCGAAGAACGAGAAGCCCGCGCGCGCACAGTTTCTGCGCGAGAAGCGTCAGGCCGCGGTAGGAATCGACCTGTTCCTTGCCGAGCGGCGGGCAGAGGACGACTGCGCCTCGCGCGAGACCACCGGCGGGAACGTGCACCGTTCCGAAGAGTCCGGCGTCCTCGGGCCCGAACCACGTCGAAAACTTCCCCTCGGCGGTCGGATCGGCCGCGCTGGGCACGTCGGCATTGTGCAGTGCAGTACTTCGACTGTTCACTTCGGCGTCCTTCCAATCAGGTCGAGAGACGGGTCGAGGGGGGGAGACGTGCTGAGAGATGCCTGCCGTGAGGGTCAGGACAGGGCGGCGGGCCACTTGCTGCGGTCGAGACCATGGGTGCGCAACATCGCCAACGCGATACGCTCCATGCCGAATCCGACACACGCACTGTGCGCGGGCTCGCCGTCGACGGTGTGAATCCCGAAGGTGTGCCCGAAGTGGTCACGGTGGCAGTTGCACGAGACGACCGCGGTGCCGTCGTCGAGGTCTCCGTAGAGCTTCACGACGAGTTCGGTCTTGAGGTTCTCGTTTCTCTGGTTCGCGGCCAGCATTCGGCCGGCGCGTCCGAAGAACGGATCGTTGGCGATGACTGCTTCTGCCTCCAACCCGAGATCCGCGAGGACCTCCAGTCCCCGGGCGACCCAACGCTCGCGGTGCGCGATGGCGTCGTCGGGCGTACCGACACGAACGTATTCGTGCATCCGGAAGGCCTGCATCCGTGCGGGATCGACAGCAGGTTCGTGGCGGAAGCAGTAGCCGTAGATGTCGAGCAGACGACCGTCCTCCGGCAACGTTCCGGTCATCATCGAGTACGAGGGATGGCATGCGGCCGACACCAGCATGGTGCCGGCGGACTCCAGGTGGTGATCCCAGTCCTTGCCTTCCGAACGGTCGGCGAGGAGTGCGGCGTGCGCCTTGTTGTCGCCGTCGAACGTGTTGATCGCGCCGGTGAGATTGGGGAACGATGCGATGTAGTCGGTGCGCTCGAAGGCCTCCCGTGGGAAGACCGGAGGGAAACGGAATCTCGGTGCGGCGTAACCGTGCTCGGATGCACCCGCAGCCTTCACTCGCTCGTCGATGGTCTCGATGATGTCCTCGAACTCGCCGGATCGGCCGTACAGGCCTTCGACGGAGCTGGGGACCAGCAGGCCTGCCTCGACGAGTTCGTTGCGGAATTGTGCGCGCGCGGTGTCAAGTTCGGTTGCTTCGTGGGTGACAGTCATCTATTTCCCCTTGTACACGAGTGCGAGCTGCGAATTGTGGCCGAGGATGCGCTCGTTGCTGACCATGATGGCCGAGCCGTGCGCATCGCGAACGTGGCGACCGATGCTGAGCTCGCCGTCCTGCCGGTAACCGGAGATGCCGCAGATCTGCATCGCTTTCCCGACGATGTCGATGACGAGAGTCGACGCAGTGACCTTGACGTTGTTGATCCTGACGGCGAACCCGATCGCTCCCAGTTCTGCGGGTGAATCGGAGATCGCTTCGAACTTCCCCGCGGCTCCGAACACCGTGTCCACCAACTGCTCGTGCACCACGTAGAGCTCGGCGAGGCGCAGTGCCGCGGGCGGTGTCACACCGGGCGTACGGCTGGCCGCTTTGCGAACCGACTTGCGTGCCTTGGTAACTGCCGCATCCGCAATGCCGAGCCATGCCGCACCCCACAGAACGTGGGCCGCGGGAAGCATCGTCTGCGCCGAGATGTCTCCGTAGTTGTCACCCAGAATGTTCGACGACGTCGTCGACGCCTCCAGCTGGAATCCTGGGCTGCACGTTCCACGGAATCCCAACGTGTTCCACTCGCCCGTCCTGGTGAGGACCACGTCCGGCTTCTCGCAGACGACCAGCACCTGATCGCTCGGAGGGCTGTCCAGAGAACGGCGTGCGGTGGCGAGAACGAACTGCGCGTACTCGCCGTAGGAGATGACCGGGGCTGTCTTGGAGAGTGTGATGTGCTCCCCGTTGTACTCCACCGCGCAGCCACTGGTTCGGACGTCACCACCGATGTTGATCTCGGTGGTGGCCGATGCGACCAAGGGTTGCTCGGCAGCGAGACGCTGCAACAGCGCGATCATGGCGTCGGACTTGCCGTGGCGAACGATGGACAGCACCTGCGACTGGTGCATCACGAAGATCATCGCCGAGGACGCGCACTCCGCTCCCAGGGAACGGGCGATGTGCGCGAGGTCGGTCAGGGACTTCCCACCGCCGCCGAACTCCGTGGGAATGCCCGCAGCGAGCAGCCCAGCTCCGCGCATGGCCTCGACGGATTCCGTCGGGAAGCGTGCGTCGCGGTCGACCGAGTCCGCGTGCTCACGCAACACGGCAAGGACGTCGGACAGCGTCGGGGCGTCGGTTTGGTAGACGGTGGACATCGGCGATCAGTCCGTCAGCTGCGCGAGCGCGGTAGCGATGGCATCGATGCTGCCGAACGTGGACTTCTGCAGCATGGTGTCCGGGAACTCCACGTCGAACTCGTCCTCGAGCGCGATCATCACGTTGACGCTCGCATGGGAGGTCAGGCCGTTGTCGTACAAATCTGCGTCGGTGTCGATATCCGCCGCGGACACGGGCATCTTTCCGAACTTGTCCAGAACGTCCCGAACACGAGCAACGTCACCAGAATTGAGCGTTTCCACCCGAGTACCTCCACCGAATCTCGTTTGATGTCCGAGACCGGACGGCCTCGACTCACGACCGTGGGTAGGAAGTTGCACTGCTGTTCCAACCCAGAAGTCTCCCCAGACCCACCCAAACAATATCTTAGATTGTTTTGAAGCGTTACCGAGTCGGGGTAGTTTGCTCCAAGAACCTTTTGTCGGCTCCGTGCCACCAGCCGGGAACCCGCCCGTGCTGTGGTGTATGTCGCATCTGCCGGAGTTCGATCGACGGCTGCGACCGCGTGCGCAAAGTACAGTGGTCATGGGGTCGGGACCACAGAAATTCGAAGGAAACACGTACCGATGGGTGGAGTCTGCGGCGTGGCCGTGGAGTCCGATGCCGTCCGCATCTCTTATTTCCGAGACGGACAACGCATCGAGGACTCGATAGATGCCGAGGGAGCCAAGTGGCTCCTGAACGGCAAACTGGCCGACTGCGGACCATTCGACGACGTCGTTCTCACCGGTCGTGACTCGGATGCAGTCGAAACGCTGTTGGCCTCCATCGACGCGGGGAACACCTCGACGATCCGGATGGTCGACGAGTCCGCAGCCCTGCTCGCCTACGCACGGTCCGTCGATCAGCTCGCGAACGCGCGTGCGCTCCTGGTTCTCGATCTGGGTCGGTACGGCACCTCGGCGTTCACGCTCGACGTCGCCGCAGGTCGAGTCACTCGGACTTCGCGACGTGCCGCGTTCTCCGGCGAGGTACTCGACGACGTCGTCGAACGTCTCGTCATGGCCAAGGGCATCCTGCCGCCTGCCCACGGAGCGGACGCCGAACAGGAATACCGCGCGTTCTTCCGTGAGCTCAAGGAACTGATCACCGCGTCGGCCGGTGTGCGCGCGCCCGGGAACGGCCCCATGCTCCTCACCCGCGAGGAGTTCGAGGAAGCAATCACGTCCTCGCTTCTCCAGACTCTCGCGTGGGCGTCGCCCGAAGATCCCGACGCGATCCTGCTCGTCGGCGGCCAGGCACAGATTCCTCTGGTCGGAGCCCTCGTCGAGCAAGAGTGGGATTGCCCGCTCGTCGTCCCGGCGTCGCCCGCATCGGTGTTCGTCGAGGGAGCTGCGCTCGAAGCTCTCCCGATCGCGCCGGAAGTGGGTCTCGACGACGTCCTCGAAGAGCAGTACCCCGGGCTGTTCGAGGAATCCGACAGTGACCGGAACGACGACGACCGGAACGACGCCGACCGGAACGACGACGACCGGAACGACGCCGACCGGAACGACGACGGCACGGATGTACTGGAAGTCCGGACACTCGACGACACGGAAGCAGCCACGACGCCTCTTCGTATCGTCGCGCCCGGCCCGGCAGCGCCTGTCCGCGAGCGAGAAGACGCCTCTCGCCCTGGACACGGCACGACGGCCGACACCGACGAATCCTCGACGCAGGCCGCCGCCCCGAAACCCCGTCGGCGTCTGCGGTGGTCCGTTCGAGACGCGGCCGGGATGGCGGCCGTCGCGGCGGTCGTGGTGCTGGTGTGGGCAGTCGTCTTCGTTCGTGGAGACACGCCCCCGCCGCCGGGAATCGGAATCGATCCCGTCGACAGCCCGACGAGCCAGGTCTCCGTCGCCGAAGGAATTCCGACCGTGGTTGCTCCCGATCCTGAGTTGCCCGAACCCGGGGTGCCCGATCCCGAACTGCCCGGCGCTCTCCCGGGCGACACGGGGATCGTCGACCAGAACGAAACCGTCGACCCGGAGTCGGGGCGGGAGCAGTATGCCGAAGTCGGTTTCGGCTCCGGTACCGGACTCGACGTCGGAAACTGACCGCTCGGCTCCTCGGGCCAGAGCCGCATCGGCTCCGTGCACCCGGTAGCGTGGCGCTTCGAGGACGATCCCTTCTCGTCCGACCGTGCATTTCGAAACGAGGCAGTCGATGACCGTGTTGTTGGGGGTGTCCATGGGCGCCCATGCCGTCCGTATGGCCCTGCCACGGAACGGCACAGCTCTCCTGCCGCCCCGCGTTCTCGTAGCTCCGCAGCAACTCTTCTTCCGTAACCAGGTGATCGACACCGTCGACGACGACGTCGAATACCTCGCCGCCGAGTCCATCAGCGCTGTCGCAGCCGAGTCCGAGCCGTCGATGTCCACCGGCGTTGCCTACCGCGACGAGCACCAGGCCGACACGCTGGTGCGGGCTCTCGACAACCAGCACCTGCACAACTACCGCCTGGTGCACGAGGTGGAAGCCGTCGTCGAGTATCTGGTCGCCAGCGGTGAGGCGGCCGGGTACTCCACCGTCGCGCTCTACGACCTCGGAAGCTCGGGATTGAACGTCAGCGTCGTCGATCTCGACGCTCGCCGTGTCATCACGACCCGTCGCACCACCGAGTTCAGCGGCGACCGCTTCGACGAGATCCTGCGCGACAATCAACTGCAGCGGCTCCACAAGCCCCTCGACGCACCGGACATCGATCTGTTCACCAGGCGCTGCCGCGTCGCCAAGGAACGACTGTCCGGCAACGACGCCGTGTGCCTCCCGGACGAGAGCGGAATGATCCTGCTCTCCCGGGACAGTTACGAGACCTTGATCACCGACGAGGTCGACCGGTCCATCGAGTTCGCACGCGACGTGCTCATCGCCGCGCACGTACCCATCGACGCCGTGGTTCTCGTCGGCGGCGGCTCGCGCATCCCGCTCGTCCGGAAGAGGGTAGGGCCGTCGCTCGACCTTCCGGCGTTGACCCCCAACGAGCCGGAATCGGTCGCCGCCCGCGGCGCAGCGCTCTCGGCCAGGCCTGCGGAGGGTGGTGCAGTGGCGCAGGGCACGGCCCCGGCACGCTCCAGCGCCCCGAACGGTCGCCCGGTGCCCGCGCATCCTGCAGCGTTCGCGGCACCCGTCGCGCCGCGCCCCACCGATGCGACACCGACGATCTCGATCTCACGTGACGACCTTCCCGCCGACCTGCCGCCTCTGGTGAGCGCATCGGCTCTGTCCGCTGCCGCGGCTCCAGGCCGTGTGGCGCCTCCGTCGTCGGTGCCGCCCCCTGTACCTCCTGCCGAAGCGGCACCGCCCACGGGACCGGAGCCGGAAGAGCCCTCGCGTCCGGGGTCCGAGCGTCCCGTGTCCGAGCAGCCTGTGTCTCATTTCGCGTTGAAGAACGTCTACTGGCTCGATGCCGCTTACGAGGACGACGACGGTGAGGACGAGTCCGAGCGCACTCGTCGTCGCGTTCGGTCCTGGTCCGTCGTCGGGGTCGCCGCGGCCGCGGTGATCGCGGTATCCGGGTTTCTGCTGACCCGGCCGAGCAGCGAGCCGGCAGTGGTCGACACTGCAGTGACCCAGGCGCCTGCGCCCAGTGTTGCTGCGACTACACCACCCTCGACGGTTCCGAGCACGCCCGTCGCGCCGGTCGCCCCACCGCCGCCGGTCACGACCACCACGGAAGCGCCCGCGCCGACCGAGGCCACCGTCGCTCCGCAGCCGCAGAACGTGGAAACTCAGGTGACGGAAACTCAGCAAGCGCCACCGCCTGCACCGACGCAGGAGGTTCCCGAACCTGCGCCCGCGCCGCCGCCGCTGATTCCAGGGTTGCCGGACTTCACGTTGCCGACGATTCCGCCGCTGTTCCCGCCTGCGCCCTAGCTCAACGGGACGGGCTGTTTCGCGGTCTGACGTGCTCGAAGATCAGAATCGTCTCCGTCGCGGCGACGGCCGGGTGTGCGCTGAGATTGTCGACGACGAAGTCGCGTAGCGCAGCGGTGTCCACGGTGGCGATCTGAACGAGGAAGTCGTCGGCGCCTGCGATGAAGTAGATGTTGAGCACCTCTTCCAACGCCGCGATCTGGCTTCCGAACTCGCTGATTCGCTTGCGCGCATCGGCCTGGAGGCGCACCGAGATCATCGCCTGGATGCCCTGCCCCAGTGCCTCGGGGTCGATCTCGGCGTGAAACCCGCGGATGACCCCGCGTTCGACGAGTGACCTGACTCGGCTGAGTGCTGTCGACGGGGCGATTCCTGCGGCCGCAGCCAGAGCGTTGTTGGGGATACGCGCGTCGCGGCGAAGTTCGTCGATCAGGATGTGGTCGATGTCGTCGAGCCGAACGTGCCGAACATCGTTCGACGGGCGACCCTTCGAGGGGCGTCCCGATGAATTTTCCGAAGACATGATGCGACTGTACAGAATTATGTTCACATCAGTTGTGGCTTGACCGCTGATAATTCAGAGTTGGCGTACCAGCTCAATCGATTCGGCTTAGGAGCACGTCATGAAAATCGGAATTCCACGCGAGATCAAGAACCACGAGTACCGGGTTGCCATCACCCCGGCCGGTGTTCACGAATTGGTCTCGCGCGGACACGAAGTCATCATCGAAACCGAAGCAGGTACCGGATCGTCGTTCAGCGACACCGACTTCAAAGCGGCGGGCGCTCAGATCTTCACCTCCGCGGATGCGGTCTGGGAAGCTGCGGATCTACTCCTGAAGGTCAAGGAGCCGATTGCCGAGGAGTATCACCGACTGCGCTCGGGCCAGGTGCTGTTCACGTACCTTCACCTCGCGGCATCGAAAGAGTGCACGGATGCACTGCTGGCGTCGGGAACCACGTCGATCGCCTACGAGACGGTCACCGCTCCGGACGGCACGCTGCCCTTGCTCGCGCCGATGAGCGAGGTCGCCGGTCGACTCGCGCCGCAGGCCGGGGCCTACCACATGATGGCCAGCGGAGGTGGGCGCGGAGTTCTGATGGGCGGTGTCCCCGGAGTGCGCCCCGCCAACGTTGTCGTGATCGGAGCCGGTGTGTCCGGCCGTAACGCGGTGGCCATCGCTCACGGCATGCACGCCGACGTCACTGTGCTGGATCTGAACGTCAAGGCGCTCAGGGCAATCGACGACCAGTACAAGGGCGCCGTCAAGACGGTGGTGTCCAACGCGCTCGAGCTCGAACACGCAGTTCTCGATGCGGACATGGTGATCGGCGCAGTGCTGGTTCCCGGCGCGAAGGCTCCGAAGCTCGTCTCCAACAGTCTGGTTCAGCGCATGAAGCCGGGCTCGGTTCTCGTCGACATCGCAATCGATCAGGGCGGCTGCTTCGCGGACTCGCGTCCCACGACGCATGCCGATCCGACGTACCGCGTTCACGAATCGGTGTTCTACTGCGTCGCGAACATGCCGGGCGCCGTGCCGCGCACCTCCACCTACGCGTTGACGAACGCGACTCTGCCGTACGTGATCTCACTGGCGGACAGGGGATGGGAAGCCGCAGTCGCCCAGGACTCCGGATTGAAGGCCGGGCTGAGCACGCACGCAGGCGAACTGCTGTCCGAGACCGTCGCCGCGGCGTTCGCCTGACACTCAGCGTGAATGGCGACCGGACTTCTTCGGTGCCGCCCGCTTCGGTCCGGCAACTCCGCCCGGTCGAGCGAGCAGTGCGGCTATGCCCGTCGTCAACGGAACGGACAGAGCAAGGGCTACGCCTCCGACCGACGATCGCACGATCTCGATCGCCACGGCGTCACCCGTCAGCACGTCCTGGATGGACCTGCCCGCCACGCTGAACAACAACAGCAACGGCAGCGCTCCACCCGCGTACGCGAGCACGAGGGTGTACACCGTGCTCGCGATGTGGTCGCGGCCGACGCGCATCGCCGACGAGAAGATCTGCCGTCGGGTGGCGGTGGCGTCGGCGGACGCGATCTCGAACGCAGCCGAGGCCTGCGTGATGGTGACGTCGTTCAGCACACCGAGCGATCCGATGATGAAGCCGGCGAGCAGCAGCCCGGTGATGCTCACCTGCTGGATGTAGGCCTGGACGTCGGTGTTCTGTTCTTCCGACAGACCCGTCAGATGAGTCATTCGGATCGCGACGTAGGACAACACCGCAGCGAGCGCCATCGAGGTCAATGTCCCGAGCAAGGCGGAGCTCGTGCGTAGGTTCACTCCGTGCGCCAGATACAGCACCGCGTACAGGATGATCGACCCCGCCACCAACGCAACGGGTATCGCCGGGGCGCCGTCGAGCAACGCAGGCAACATGAAGCCGACGAGAACGGCGAAGGCGATGATCAAACCGATCAACGCACGGAAGCCGCGCCACCTGGCCACGACGCAGATGACGACCGCGAAGACGGCGACGATGATCGACAGCGGCAATCCGCGAGCGAAATCGTTGAACGAATACTGCGTCGTTCCGTTCGGATCGGTCTGCCGGACCAGTCGCACGCTCTCACCGGTACGGATGTCGGGTTGGCCTGGACCGGGCACGATCTCGATGAGAGTTCGTGTCCCCGCGTTCGGCCCGGAATCGATGGTCACGATGCTGCGCTGGCATTCGTATCCGGCGCCGATCGGTGGCGTCGGATTACCGGTGAAGACGCGTCCGGCGGAACCGCTGCCGCAGGCGCCAATGTCCTGGGACACGACCGTCCCGGCTTCGGTGTTCACGGCCCCGCCGCCGGAGGTCTGGAAGGGAAGCGGGATCTCGACGCTCTGTTTGCTCGGCCAGAGAAGCACGGCTCCGGCAACGACAGCGAGACCGATGGCCAGCAGCAGGCCGATCACGATCCGGGCGGCGACGGGGCCGAGCGGAGCCGGCTCGTTGCTGTGACCGTGACCGTGTCCATGCCCGTGTGAATCCACGGTGCAAGGCTAGTGGGTGACGACGCGTCGGACCCAGCGCGACGCGGGGGTCGGGAGGTTTGGGAGCTCGGTGGCGGGGAGCAGGGGGGGCGTCCCCCGCCACCTTCCTGATCGCCCCGGGGGGGGTGGGGTACGACCAGTGCTCGGGCACACAAGGTGCCGACCGCCAATCTACAGAAACTTGGGTCCGTGTGTAGGGCAGCGGGGATGTTTTTTGTGTCACTTTTCAATCACTTTCCCTACTTTCCCGTCAGTTGACGCGGCGGGTCGAAGGGAAAAGCGAAACAACCGACCTACTGCTTGTACGACGCCAGGAAGTTTCCGAACCTCTCGATGGCAACGGACAAGTCGCGAGCCCACGGCAGCGTCACGATGCGGAGGTGGTCGTGCCCCGGCCAGTTGAAGCCGGTGCCCTGGACGACGAGGATCTTCTCCTGCAGCAACAGATCCTGTACGAGCTTCTCGTCGTCGTGGATCTCGTGCACCTCGGGGTCGAGACGCGGGAACGCATACAGTGCGCCGCGGGGCTTCACACACGAGACGCCGTCGATGGCGTTGAGTTTCTCCCACGCGACATCGCGCTGCTCGAGGAGGCGGCCACCGGGCAGGATCAGGTCCTCGATGCTCTGGTGTCCACCCAGTGCCACCTGAATCGCGTGCTGTGCAGGCACATTCGGGCACAGGCGAGTCGACGCCAGCAGGTCGATGCCCTCGATGAAGCCGGCTGCGTGTTCCTTCGGCCCGGTGATCGCGAGCCAACCGGAGCGGTAGCCCGCGACGCGATACGCCTTCGACAAGCCGTTGTAGGTCAGGCAGAGCAGGTCGGGAGCGAGGCTCGCCAACGAGATGTGCTCGGCATCGTCGTACAGGATCCGGTCGTAGATCTCGTCGGCCAGCAGCAGCAGCTGGTACTTACGGGCGAGGTCGACGATGCCCTGCAGAACTTCTCGCGAGTAGACCGCGCCCGTCGGGTTGTTGGGGTTGATCACCAGCAGTGCGACGGTCTTCGGGGTGATCTTCGATTCGATGTCCGCGAGGTCGGGGTTCCACCCGTTCTCCTCGTCGCACAGATAGTGCACGGCCTTGCCACCCGACAGCGTGGTCATTGCCGTCCACAGTGGGTAGTCCGGCGCCGGGATCAGCACCTCGTCACCGTCGTCGAGCAAAGCCTGCATCGTCATGGTGATGAGCTCGGAGACGCCGTTGCCCAGATAGATGTCGTCGACGTCGACCTCGGGGAAGCCCGGCTCGAGCTCGTACCGGGTGACGATGGCACGGCGAGCGGACAGGATGCCCTTCGATTCCGAGTAACCCTGGGCGTAGGGGAGGGCAGCGATCATGTCGCGAACGATCACGTCGGGCGCCTCGAAACCGAACGGCGCGGGGTTGCCGATGTTCAGCTTGAGGATGCGGTGCCCCTCCGCTTCCAGCCGCGCCGCGTGGGCGTGTACCGGCCCACGGATCTCGTACAGCACGTTCTGCAGCTTCGTGGACTGTTGCAGTGTGCGATGGCGCGTCTGGTGGATCGTCTGCGGATTGCTCACGCCCTTATCGTGCCAGGTGAAGTTCTCTCACCGCGAGCGGATTACTTGTCGGTAATCGGTGCGACAATCGACGGCATGTGTGGACGCTATGCCAGCACCCAGAGCGACAGTGATCTCCGCGCGGTGTTCGACATCGCAGAATCGGTGGGGGACGAGCTTCCCCCGTCCTACAACATCGCGCCGACGCAGACCGTTCGTACGGTGCTGGAACGCACCCCCAAGGACGAGCCGGAGTCCGACGCCGTGCGTCAGCTCCGGTCGGTGAGGTGGGGCCTGATTCCGTCGTGGTCCAAGGACGCCAAGATCGGCAGCCGGATGATCAACGCGCGATCGGAGACCATCACCGAGAAGCCGTCGTTCAAGAAGGCTGCGTCGAAGCGTCGGTGCATCGTCCCCGCCGACGGTTACTACGAGTGGGAGAAGCGCGACGGGGCGAAGGTTCCGTACTTCCTGCACGCAGAAGGTGTCCTGGCCATGGCGGGGCTGTACGAGCTGTGGCGTGATCCCACGAAGTCCGACGACGACGAGGATCGCTGGGTCTGGTCCGTCACCGTGCTGACGGCGCCTGCAGCCGATGCGCTGGGGCACATCCACGACCGTTCGCCGGTGGTCATCCCGGACGGCCTTCGCGACGACTGGCTCAGCCCGTCCATCACGAAACTGGAATCGGTGCAGGAGATGCTGGCCACCGTTCCCGAGCCTCGCCTGCTTCCCTACGAGGTGGGGACCGCCGTCAACAGTGTGCGCAACAACAGCCCCGAACTGCTGGATCCGGTCGCTTAACGAAGCCGCCGCGCGCAGACGGCCCGCATGCTCTCGCGGGTCTCGTCGTCGAGGGTCTTGCCTGCCGGTCCGTCGAGCAGGGCGCTGAGACGGGTGAAGTAGGACCGCGCGGGCAGGCCGAAGTGGACGTAGATGTCCTCGTCGCTGCCTCCGCCGTATCCGTACCAGGATCGGCCGAATGCCAGGATTGCGTCGTCGACGCTGTTCGATGTCGTGTTGCGCACGGTTCCCCCTTGGGTCGAGACTCCATTTTGTCCAGCACATTTGTCCGGGGGATGAACGGCGCGTAACGACCGCAGCTCGTACCTGGCTTGTCCGGTTGCCTACGCTGGTCCGCATGACTGCGACCTCGTTGCCCTTCGGTTCCTGGCCGTCCCCGATTTCCGCTGCGGATCTGTCCGCGAGCGGCCATCCGGTGGAGGGTGGGCGATTCGTCGGCGACGAGATCCGGTGGGCCGAGATGCGGCCGACGGAGGGCGGCAGGACGACGGTGTGCCGTCATCGGGACGGGCACGTCGAGACCGTGATACCGGAGCCGTACAACGCCCGCACCCGTGTTCACGAATACGGGGGCGGAGCCTGGACCACCGTGTCCGACGGGCGAATCGTGTTCTCCGAGTTCTCCGATCAGCGCGTCTACGTCACCAGGCCCGGCGATACTCCGGTTCCGCTGACGCCGGAGCCGGAGACTCCGTCGTCGGTGCGTTTCGGCGAATTGACGGTCGTCGGTGACGAGGTCGTCGCGGTCCGTGAGGTGCACGACGGTACGGCGGTCGCTCGCGACATCTGTGCGATTCGGCTCGACGGGACAGGTGTCCGCTCGCTGGTGTCCGGATCTCACTTCCTCGCGTTCCCTCGCTTGTCTCCCGACCGCAGCAAACTGGCCTGGATCGCGTGGGATCACCCTCGGATGCCCTGGGACGGAACGGAACTACGAGTCGCGGATCTGTCCACCGGTGAGATCACCGTGGTTCTCGGCGGCGACGAGGAATCCGTTCTGCAGCCCGAGTGGATCGACGAGGACACGCTCTACGTCATCAGCGACCGGACCGGGTGGTGGAACATCTACCGAACCGATCTGTCCGGCAACGTAACCGCACTGCACGAGGCCGAAGCAGATTTCGGAGCGCCGCTGTGGCAGCTCGGGGCGCGGTGGTACTCGGTGCTGGACGACGGAAAGCTGCTGACCGTCCGCACCTTCGGGACCGACACCCTCGCCGTACTGGACCCGGAGACGGGCACCTTGCAGGACATCGATCTGCCGGGACTCACATCGGTGACACTCGGGGCGCGCAACGGAACATCGTTCCTGCTCAAAGCCGGTGGTGCCCAAAGCCCGAGCGGATTGCGACTGCTGGACCTCGAATCCGGCGACACCACGCTGGTGCGTTCCGGACTCGAAACCGTGCCCGACGCCGACTACCTCCCGCACGGTGAGCCCGTCACGTTCCAGGGGCCCGAACGCGAAGTCCACGCTATCGCCTACGCACCTCGCAATCCGGAGTACACCGGGCTGGACGGCGAACTGCCGCCGTACGTGGCATTCGTTCACGGTGGCCCGACAGCGCACGTGGCACCTGCACTGAACCCGGTGTTCGCGTACTTCACCAGCCGGGGCATCGGCGTCGTCGACGTCAACTACGGCGGTTCGAGCGGATACGGCCGTGCATACCGGAACAGGCTGCGGGGCCAGTGGGGAATCGTCGACGTCGAGGACACCGTCGCCGCTGTCCGAGGCCTCGCCGACGCGGGCCTGGCCGATCCGGCGCGTCTGGCCATCGAGGGTGGCTCGGCCGGCGGCTGGACCGTCTTGGCGGCGCTGACGTCGTCGGATGTCTTCGCCTGTGGTGCATCGTATTACGGCGTCGCCGAGCTGGAGATGTTCGTCGCCGAGACTCACGATTTCGAGTCCCGCTACATCGACGGGCTGATCGGACCGCTCCCGGAGGCGCTGGACCTGTACCGCACGCGCGCACCGGTCAACAACGTCGACGGCTTGTCGTGCCCGGTTCTGTTGCTGCAGGGCCTGGCGGATCCGATCGTTCCACCGTCGCAAGCCGAACGATTCCGGGATGCTTTGGTGAAGAAGGGAATTCCCCACGCCTACCTGGCGTACGAGGGCGAATCGCACGGATTCCGCAAACTCGAGACACAGGTGAACGCACGAGAGTCCGAACTGTCCTTCTACGGTCAGGTGCTCGGCTTCACGCCTCCCGGCATTCCTGAACTGGAGCTGTGGCGACCGTGAGCGGTGCTGGTCGGTTCGGGAGCCAGCACCCTTTTTGTGGGGTCCGCACACGTGCTCGGACCTGATTCGGCGTGTCAGGTCAGCAAAAAAGGTGCTAGCTCAGGCGAACAGCAGAGTGGGGCGCGGGGAATTTCCGGCACGTTCGGCAGCCGCACGGATCAACCGGTCGATGTGCTCCGGCCGGTCGAGATCGGCCCAGGTCAGCCGGACCACCTGCGCTCCGCCTGAACGGATCCGATCCTCGCGGACCTTCTCCTTCCATGCGACGTCGGCCGGTGTTTCGCCCGTGGGGACCAGCCGACCGTACTTGACGAACCCGTCGAACTCGATCACGGTGAAAATGCCGTCCAGGTAGAAGTCGACGCGGGCAAAGGCACCGTTGCCGTCGGACACTCGAACCTGAAGCCTCGGGGTGTAGCCGAGCTGGTGCAGCACCACCCGGCAACGAGATTCGCCGACGCTCTCGGACTTCCCGGTCATGAACTCGGCCACCCGACGAGCCTGTCGATTGTTCGGATGGTGGGCGCACGCGTCGAGCGCCGCAGCAACCTCCTTGGGCATCAAATTCTTCGTTCGCGCAGCGAGATCGGCGATGCACACGGCGTCCGCGAACGTCAGCGATCGCGCCACATCGGCAACGGTCCGAGGTAGTGCGGTCACCAGAACCCCGTCGACGACGGCCACGTCCGAAGTGGAGTACGGCGCCCCGTGCACGATGCGATAACCGTTGCGCCGGCCACCGCCGGTCCTGTTCCGCGTGATGTGCACGTACCGAAGATCCGACGCGTTCACATCGAGACCGTGGAAGACCGCAGCCGTCGTGTGGCTCAGTATCGCGTCGCCTGCAGTAGCGGCGTCGAGCACCGCCTCGGCGACGACGCGGTGCTTCTCGGCGGGGGTGAGCGCATCGAAGTCGCGTCTGCTGACGAACCTTCCAGGCCGAAGTCGTCGCCAGGCCCTCGTGCGGCAGAAACGCTGCAACTCAGCGTCGGACACCCCGCGAGTCAAGGCATCGGATCTGGAAACGATTCTCGTCATGACCGAATCGTGGCAACCGCTCCGGCACGGAACAAGAGCGGTTTCAGAAATGTGGACAACGCCTGGAGCTGTGGATAACTCGGGCCTTCGCGTGCACATTCGCGGAGTGTCGAGGGCGGAGCGTGCTATAGGGACCTGGCACCCCTACTGACGACTCCGCACGCCTGCTCTGAAGTGAACAGGCGTGCGGAGTCGGTAAAAAGGGTGTCAGGTTACTTCTTGCGTCCCGGAACCTTGGTGCCCGGACGGAACCCGAGTCCACCCGGCTTGGCCGGAGGCGGAGTCCTGGTCTCCCCGTTGGATTCCGCTGCGCCGTTGGAATCTGCTGCACCGTTGGACTGCGTGTCGCTGGTCGACGTCTCGGCAGGTTCCTGAGGTTCGCTGTCCTCGGGTTCTGCCGGGGCCTCTGCAGGCGATTCGGCTGGTGCAGGAGTCGCGGCCTTGCCCGGTGTCCGTGCGCCTGGCTTCTTGAAGCCCGACTTCACGGCCAGACCCTTGGGTGCGACCGTCGGCTTGGACTCCTCGACCGGTGCGGAACTGTCGACGTCCGTGCCCTGAGGCTCCGGTGCCGACGTCTCCGACGCAGGTGCTTGCGGTTCCGCAGGCGTTTCGGTCGCGGTGTCCGGGGCTGCAGCAGCCTTGCCTGGCGTTTTCGCGCCTGGCTTCTTGAAGCCCGATTTCACGGCCAGACCCTTGGGCTTGACCGTCGGCAACGACTCCGACGACGCAACAGGTGCCGTCGACTCGGACGCAGCCGATTCGGTAGCTTCCGCTGCCGGCTCGGACGGTGCTGTCGCCTCGGACGGTGTAGCAGGCTTGCCGGGTGCCTTGGCGCCGGGCTTCTTGAACCCCGACTTCACGGCGAGACCCTTGGGCTGGACGGTCGGCTTGGACTCCGCTGTTTCCGTTGCGGCTTCGGCCGTCGTGTCCGAAGCTTCAGGCTCCGCTGCGCTTTGGGGCTCCGCTGCGCTTTGGGGCTCTGCTGCCTCGGCGGGCTTGCCCGGTGCCTTTGCGCCCGGCTTCTTGAAGCCGGACTTGACCGCGAGACCCTTGGGCTTGACCGTCGGCGTCGACTCGGATGCTTCGGCAGGTGCCGCTGCATTGTCGTCCGTGTCTGCCGGTGCCGGTGCTGCTGCCTTCGATCCCGGTGCTTTGCCCTTGATCGCGAGGCCCTTGCCGCCCGGCTTTGCGCCTCCGGCAATACCGAGCCCCTTGGGCTTGGCCGGAGCATCGGCGCTCGACTGAGCTGCCTCGGTGGCGTCGGGCTTCGCGCCTCCTGGTGCTTTCGCTCCCGGAGCCTTCGCGAGACCCTTCATCTTCAAGCCGCCGGCCTTGGGAGCCGGAGCAGCAGGGGCGGACTTGGCCTCTGCAGGCTCTTCGACGGGTTCGATCCGCTCGGCTTCCTCGACCTCGGCGGCTTCCTCGGACTCCAGCTTCTCCTCTGGAGTGAGCTCACGCGGGATGACCTTGATGTTCTCGCTGAGAACGGACGACTCGACGCGAGTGATCGACTCGAGCATCAGCTGCGCGACGTCGACGACCTCGACACCCTCGTGAGCGCCGCCCTCCTGACGCGCGGTGACACCGTCGGTGAGCATGACGCGGCAGAACGGGCAACCGGTGGCGATCTTCTGTGCTGGTGCCCCGCTCCCACCCAAGGTCTCCAGCGCTTCGTCGACCCGGTCGATGTTGATGCGCTTGCCGATGTTCTCTTCCATCCACATGCGAGCACCACCGGCACCACAGCACATGGACCGCTCACCGTGACGCGGCATTTCCTTCAGGTTGGAGCCCGACGCGGCCATGAGCTCGCGGGGAGCGTCGTAGACCTTGTTGTGGCGACCCAGGTAGCACGGGTCGTGGTACGTGATGTCCTGGCTGACGGACGCCACCGGGATGAGCTTCTTCTGCCGCACGAGACGGTTGAGGAGCTGGGTGTGGTGCACCACCTCGTAGTCACCGCCGACCTGCGGGTACTCGTTGCCGAGCGCGTTGAAGCAGTGCGCACAGGTGACGACGATCTTGCGCTTCTTCTGCTCGACGCCCTCGAACACACTGTTGAGCGTCTCGATGTTCTGCATCGCGAGCTGCTGGAACAGGAACTCGTTGCCTGCGCGACGAGCGGAGTCGCCGGTGCAGGTCTCGTCCGCTCCGAGCACCATGAACTTCACGCCCGCCGTCGCCAGCAGTTCCGCTACGGCCTTGGTGGTCTTCTTCGCGCGGTCCTCGTAGGCACCTGCGCAGCCGACCCAGAAGAGGTACTCGTAGTCACGGAAGGAATCTGCATCCTGGCCGAACACCGGGATGTCGAATTCCATCTCGTTGATCCAGTTGAGACGGTCCTTGGAGTTCTGCCCCCAAGGGTTGCCCTTGTTCTCGAGGTTCTTGAACAGTCCTGCCAGCTCGGACGGGAACTCCGACTCGATCAGCACCTGGTAGCGACGCATGTCGATGATGTGGTCGACGTGCTCGATGTCCACGGGGCATTGTTCGACGCAGGCACCGCAGGTGGTGCAGCTCCAGAGAACCTCGGGATCGATGATGCCGCCCTCGACGGCGTCGGCGACGAGCTTGCGATCCGCCTCGTCGCGGGCAGACTGCGGGATCTTGTCCAACTTCGCCTGATCGGGGTTGCCGTCGGCGTCGACGAGACCGACCTCGTCACCGGCCATGTCTTTCTTACCGCCGGCGAGGAGGTACGGAGCCTTCTCGTTTCCGTGATCGCGAAGCGACATGATGAGCAGCTTCGGCGACAACGGCTTGCCGGTGTTCCAGGCGGGGCACTGCGACTGGCAGCGGCCGCACTCGGTGCACGTGGTGAAGTCGAGCCAGCCCTTCCACGTGAAGTCCTCGATCTTGCCCGCACCGAATGCGTCGACGTCGGGGTCGGCGTCCTCCATCACGAGGACCTTGCCGCCGGACATCATGGGCTTGGCGGCACCCAGTGCGACGCCGCCGTCGGCCTCACGCTTGAAGTAGATGTTGGGGAATGCGGTGAAGCGGTGCCACGCTACGCCCCAGTTGATGTTGCGGCCGACGATCAGGAGCCAGATCATGCCGGTCATCAACTTGACGAAGGCGAACACGGAGACCATTTCGGGACTTGCGGGCAGCAGCTTGGCGACCTGCATCGTGAAGAAGTCCGAGTAGGCGTTGGCGTGACCGTAGGTGGCGATCTTGCCGGCCTTGACGAGGATCATGCCGAGACCCTCGAGCAGAACGATGCCCTCGATGACGTACGCGACCTTCATGCGCGAGCCGCTGAAGCGTGACTGACGCTCGGGCTTGCGCGGATGGTTGAGCTGACGGATCACGATGAGGGTGACGATGCCGACGACGGTTCCGATGCCGAGCAGTTCGTCCCACAGATGCCAGGCGAACGTGTTGCCGAAGAGGGGCCAGTGGAACTCGGGGTTGAACGTCTGGCCGTACGCCTCGAACCAGAGCAGGAAGCCACCGAGGAAGCCGACCATGACGAGCCAGTGAGCCCATCCGACCGTTCTGAACTTCGTCATGCGCGTGTGCGCGATGAACTCGATCATCATCTGCTTGAAGCGCGGGATGAACGGGCGCAAGCGGGTTTTGTCCGGCTGGCCTTGTGCGATGGCGGCAACCATCTTCCAGATCCCTCGGAAGAAGTAGGCCCAACAGACAAGGCTGAGGAGGAAACCGACCGTGCCCAACGTGATCGTCAGGGCGTTCATGAAGCGGCCTTTCGTTCAGTGGTAGCGGGGCTGTGCTACCTCGGGTCAGCCCGATCAGCCTAAGAGTAGCGGCGCTACCCGTCGGTAACAAGTTTGTTGTTACCGGCTGGTAACTTAGGGGCGGCTTAGATGCGGCTGCTGGTGACCGCGGGTTTTCCCCTACCGGCCGACGGGCTGAACCGGTCAGTAGGGTGTGTTCTGTAGGTCACGTTATGCCTAGCCAAGCAAGGGTCCGCAGAGAAGGCAGCCCTAAGTGCCCCGTCGAGGTGCCCCGAAAATTGGGGGCACGGAGATTCGAATTGGCTGAATTGCCCTGTTTTCACTGGTCTCACCGATTTCGGGTCGACATCTTGTGACGGGTGATAACCAATGGGACTCGCATAGGCGCCAAGAGGATAACGTTCGGTCGGAGTTGTGAGATATGCTGCAGCGCGCACCGACTTACTCGCGGATTCAGTCTGGGGTGTATCTGCGTCTGACGGGCTACCTCTGTTCGGTACTGCCAGGCTCGATTGCATAGAAACGGAACAATCTCCACATGAAACTCAGCAAACTGGTCGTTACGGCAGCGTTCGTCGCTTCCGCAATCGGTCTTGCCAGCGGCACTGCCTATGCACAGCCGGCAACCGATGCCCCCGCACCCTCGGAAGAGGGCACCGCAGGCGAGAACATCGGCTTCGAATCCAACCTCGAGGACCGCACGATCGTCACGACGATCGACGCCGGAGTCTTCAAGGTCGCCGACGACGGCAAGACCGTCGACGTTCTCGACTCGACCGACAAGGTCGTCGTCACCCTGCCGCTGTCGTTCAACCTCGGTGGTCTGAACTTCCCGTACGAGCAGAACGTCGACAACGACGGCAAGACCCTGCGTCTCGTCCCGCAGTTGGACCTGACCAAGGCGTCGGCCAACTCCCGCAGCATCGGTGCAACGCCTGTTGCTTCGCCGGAGGAGAACCTCAAGGCGCAGCAGACGTTCTCGTCGCAGCTCGGCCTCGCTACTGCCATCGGTGGCTTCACCGGTACGGCAATCGGCTTCGGAATCGGTGCTATCGGCTTCCTTGCCGGCGGTTTGCCGGGACTGGCCACGGTCCCGACGTTCGCCACCATCGGTGGGATCATCGGCACCATCGTTGCGGGTGGGCCCACCCTCGTTGTAGCAGGCATCGACCTGATCAACACGCTGAACGCGCCTCCGGGAACCACCAAGTTCGCCAACTGAGCTTCCGCTCGAACGTAAAGAGCCCGTCACCTGTAATCAGGTGGCGGGCTCTTTCGTATGGACGAGCAATCAGACGAAGACTCCGGGCGAAGTCAGTTTGATCGCTTCGGCTGCGATGGTGAATGCGTAACCGAGGAGATCCAGGCCGACGCCGAGAATGCCGAGCATGAGGGGGCCTTTCGTTGAAGGGGCGAACGTCTATCGGTACTGGTGTACCGAATTTCCGGGTCGATCATACGATGCGAAGTCCCTCCGCGAGAGGTGCCGACGGCCGCGTCGGAGGCGCCGATCGGTGTCATGCGAACGGATGTAGTTTGTAGCTCTCTTTACGAACTCTTGGTACTTTGGAGGGGTGGAAACGGGCATCGCGACGGTTACGGTAGAAGTCTTGTCGAGTGCCGAGTCGATTCTCGACGACTGGGAGGATCTGGCGTCACGGGCAGGCACGGTGTTCTCGTCCCGACCGAGTTTCGTGCTCAACGTCGCCGGCGCGCTGCGGCTGAACGTCAGGTTCGTCGTCGTGCGTCGCGGTTGCCGCGTGGTTGCTCTGGCTCCCCTCGATACGGTCAGGCGTGGACCGTTCGTCCTGGCGAAGGTCGTCGGCAGCACGTTGGGGGTTCCCCTCGAGTTTCTGAGTGACGACGAGGAAGCCTCGGACGTCCTCCTCGGTGCCATCGCCGACCAGGGGTGGATGCTCACGGGTGACTCGATGATCGCGAACGACCCGACGGTGGTGCGACTGGGGCGGCACGGCGCATGGGACGCGGACGCACTCGTGCGCGAGAGGGTCCCGATCGTCGTGCTGCGGCCCGGCGACACGGCGTCGAGTATCCGCAGTGCCAAGTCGTTGAAGCGGCTCCGTCAGTATCGATCGAAGATCGAGCGGCAATCCGAGTATCGGGTCGAGCAGATCAGAGATGTCGCCCATCTCGACGCGCGCTGGAACGACATCGTCTCGCTCGCCGCCGATTCCGTCGAAGGGACCGACAAGGTCAACTACCTCGTGGCCCCGCACGGGGAGTTCGCGCGTGACTTTCTTCGGAGCGAAGCTCGGGCCGGCCGACTGTGCATTGCCGGGCTGGTCGTCGACGGACGATGGGTGGCGCACGAGATCGGCGTTCGCACGCATCGTCGGATGGAGGGGTGGCTCACCCACTACGACCCGTCGATCGGCAAGCTTCAGCCGGGACATCAGCTGATCGAGTGGTTCGCCGATGCGCACGACAGACTGGGCGTCGCCGAGCTGGATCAAGGCGTCGGAGTCAACAAGATCAAGAGCGTGTGGGCCAACGCGGGGTACGACGTACTACGGGTGACAGCAGTTCCGAGGGCCTGGTGGCTCTCTGGGTGCATGAAGTCGGCTCTCCGTACGCTTCCGTCGATCCTGGCTCGAACCCGCTCGACGCTGCACAGAGCGGCCGAGCGGGCCGAAGCTCGATGATCAGCGCGGCGGCGCCGGCAGGAAATCGATGGCGGTTTGCCACAGCGTCACGAGATACTGCGCGAGATCCAGCCAAATTCCGTTGAATGCAGACACTTTCCGCTCCCCCTGCTACGTAGACGTTGACCGAGGAAGCATACCTTCGGTTCGAAGAAAAGCCCTCGATAGAACCTGAAGTTTGTTCTTCGGACGAAAATGTCGCCGCACCTCGTAGGAGATGCGGCGACAGGTGTGCAGAGACTACGTGACCGGCGAGGTGCGCACGGTTGTTCCGGTTTCCGAGGCGACCTGGTCGATGGGGATGCCGAGGCTTGCTGTGCCGCCGTACTGCGCGAGAGCCAGGTTGGCTTCGGTGCAGTCCGGTGCGCCACCGCTGTTGGAGCCGCTGGTGATACCGAGTGCAAGGGTGCCGGTGACGATGGCGCCGCCGCTGTCGCCCGCGAGAGTGCATGCCGTGCTGGCGAATCCGCGGACAGCTCGGCTGCTGCCGTCTTCCATGTACAGCTGAGTCTCGACACGATCGGCAGCGACGATGCCGCAGGTGAACGACGACGACTGCCCCGACTTGCACACCGGTGCGCCCACCACGGGAGATGCGGTGCCGGTGATGGTGACGGTGCTGCCGTTGGCGCCGCGAACGGTGGGGCGGTCCAGCCCGGAGGCGACGCCCTTGTCGTTCAGGCCGATGACGGACCAGTCGAGACCGCTGGCCGACCCGAGGCTGGAACGGTCGAAGCTACCGATCTGGGTGCTGTCGGTGACGTTCGCCGGGTTCGGCAGGTACACCGGCGCACCCCCGGCGCCGGTGTCTGCGTTGGGATTGCAGTGTCCGGCACTGAGATTGACGGGATTGCCCGAGCCGTCGGTGGCGTTGAACCCGAACGAGCAGACACTGATGTCCGTCGGCGACGTGCTCTTGATGTCGGACTCGGTGGTGATGTACGTGTCGCCGCCCATCGGAGACGGGTCGACGGGCTTCGGCGCACCGGGGGACAGGATGACCTTCAAATTGGCAAGCAGCGTCGGCAGATTGAGCGCATTGCCGATCGGGCTGTTGACCACGTCGATGACGATCTGATTGTCGAGAATGTCGATCGACGTTCCGTTGACCTGGCTCGCGACCTCACGAGGCAGCGACCCGATCCACGTATTCAAATCGGACAACGACTTCTCGAGGCCGTCCGCGGACACCGGTGCCTTCGCGGTGTCGTAACCGTCCTTCGCCACGGCCTGAGCCGCAGCGTCGGACGTCACGGCGACGACAGCATTGCCGTCGGGCCCGATCCAGGCGCCTGCGAAATCGGACGGACGAGACGCACGGAAGTCGGACGCATACGTCGACAACTCCTGTGCACGTGCCGCGCGGTCGAGGTACTCCTGGGGAGAGATCTTCAGGTCGCGCACCACTGCGTCGGCCAGTTCGCGAGGAAGCTGATCGGCGGGGCTCTGCACCACGGAGTTGGCGTCACTCACCGGATCCGCTGAAGCGGGAGCCGCGAAGAGACCTATGGACAGAAACGCCGTCGAACAAAGCACTGCGGCGCGCAGTGCCCCCGTGTTACGCATGAAGTCCCTTCATCGGGTGCTGAGCATCAGCGACCCACCATAGGGCATGACGCCGACTATCACGGGAACCTGCAGGTCGGACGCCTGCCGACGCTGGTTTGAATCAGTTCCGTGGTGCTTCGCGCAAGGGCGTCGGGTCGTCGCTCGGTAGCTGCCCGGAGGGTCTTTCCTCATCGGTGTCCTCGGGATCGCCTTCGACGGGCTCGGTTTCCCCGTCGACCGGGTCGTCCGTTCCCAGCTCCGGCCCGGTTGGAGGTTCTTCCGTCGGAGACTCTTCGGTGCTGGTGGGAGGAGGTGTTTCGGCGACCGGGACGGTGCGTGGAAGTTCCGGGGTGGTGGTCTCGCTCGTCGGAGCGGGCTCGGTGGGGATGTATTCGACGCTCGGTGTGGGGATCTGCGGTACGTCGGACGCGATGGGTACGACTGTCGGGAAGGGGAGTGTGGCGCGCGGCGCGGGTGTGGTCGACGGCGATGCAGCGACCGGTGCGCTTTCGATCTCCGGCAGGGCCGGGGCCGACGAATCCTGCAACACCAGGGCGGTGACGGCTCCGCCGAGAGTCAGGACGCCGGCGAGCGCGACCGCGGCGAGCACCGGTGTTCGGGCCCAGAGGGGTCGAGTACTGCGCGCGACGACGATCCGTTCCGTCACTGCATCGACCGGATACTCCGACGCGATCGCTGCTGCGCCGCGTGCAGCGGCGACGCCCGAGTCCGAGCCGGCCCAGGTGGACTGACTCGACTCCGCCCAGGCCGTCAATGCTTCGGATTCTGCGACGAGTGCAACGTGGGCGAGGTCGTACCGGTTCATCGCCATGCGGACGGCCGAGACGCGCTCGGCTGTCCAGGTGGCAGGGAAGGTCGCGGCGGCGGCAACCGACGCCATGTCCGCACCGATGGACTGGGACACCTCGGCGAGGAGGCAGCGGAGAGTCATTGCGACGAGGTCGCCTGCCTCGTATCCGGAAGGAACCTCGTCTGCGACGTAGTCGGTGAACACGGCCGCATCGGGGTCGTCGGTTCCGCCGAGCGATGCGGATCCGTCGGCGTGGATGTAGAGGACAGTGTTGTGCAGGGACGCGATGTGCAGCGACGGGCTTGCGCCGTAGGGGTGCGAGACGGCAGCGATCGACCGCTGATCGTCGATGTACAGCCCGACGTCCGGAATCCCACCGTCCACCGGGTTGTCACCGTCTGCCACGTGCCGGTTCACCATCGCCTGCGCTTTCCTGGTCTGCTCCGAGCAGGCGCACGACGCACCGGCTCACTGACCTGGATGTCGCATTCGGGGGTCCCGAAGTTACAGATCGGCCGATCCGGCGCCGTACCCGAGTGCACGCAGCATGGACAGCAACTCGGACCGGGATCCGGCGCCCAGCCGACGCCGGATACGTGCCACGTGATGCTCGACGGTTTTCGCCGATATGTAGAGGCGCGCACCCGCCTCGCGGTAGGTGACGCCCAGGACCAGGAGTTCGGCCACTTCGGCTTCCCGCGCGCTGAGCGAACCTTTGGGCTCCGCGGTCTCGTCCGTCGTGGGTGCTGCGGTGGGCAACCTGAGGGAGCGAGCGGTCTGGAGCAGCGACGTCGCGACGCGGGTGTCCGCCACGCGCAACGCTGCCTCGCTGGCGAGTCGGGCACCGTCCCACGACAGTCCGAACCGGGTCAGCGATTGCGCGGCGGCTTCCACGTCGGCGACGTTCGGGTTTCCCTGCAGTACCCCGAGCCACGCGCGTCCGGCCCCGGCCAGCGCAGCGGCGTACCGGTTGGCCTCGGCGGCCTGGGCGAGTGCGCGGGCGTGCGGGACGAGATCGGCGGGATGCTCGGCCAGGATCGCGGCCTGGACGCCGTACCAGTGCAACGACGACGACCAAGTGTGGGGCTCGTGCAGGTCGGCGATCACCGCGTCGGCCTGCGCGGTGAGATGCGCGACGCGTTCCGGCTGTCCCACGCGGACGGCCGCCAGAAGCAGCTCCCCGACGGGGAGAAACGACAGAAGATCCACCGAGTACGACGCGACGACGTCCAAGGCCTCGTCCCATGCGGTCAGCAGCGCTCCGGTGTCACCGGATCGCCTGGCCAGGCCGACGCGAAGACCTGCTTCGAAGAGTCGGTTTCGGTTATGAGACAGCGGGATTCGAACCGAGTCGAGGTGCGCCTGCGCGTCGGCGGTGTCGCCCGCGAGCATCGACGTCCACGCGCGCAGTAGAACGAGCCTCGCCCGGTGCGGATGCGACGCAGGATAGGCGTCGATCGCCCGGCGGGCGGTGGCGTCGGCGCGTGCGAGATCACCGGTGTGCAGCGCGAAGAGTACGGCGACGGCCGCTGCGGAATCGGGACTCGCGCGACGAGTCGTGCCCGAAAACATGGCGGTCGCCTGCAGGAGTGTGCTTGTCGCGAGCGATGCTTCGGGCGTCGACGTCGCTCGGATGGACTGCCGGATGCCTTCGGCGAGGAGCGTCGCCCGAGCCCCGGCCGCAGTCGGTGGACCGGCGGCGTCGGACGCTGCGAGCGACTCGGCGGCCGCTGAATTACCGGCGACGAGGGCAGCTGCGATCGCCAGATCCGCGTCGACGCCCGTCCTCTGCGGCCCGAGCCAGGTGTAGAGCTGGGCAGCGCGGGTCAGCATTCCGCGCTCGGCCGCGACGGCCGCCGACACCCGCACGGCGACACGGAGGGCTGCGACGTCGATCGAATCGTGTTGCCCGAGTGCCGCGTCGGCCAGCTCCTCGGCCGTGTCCAGATCGCCGAGCAGGAAGCAGTTCTCGGCCTGCGCCGGTGCGACGCTCACAGGATCTGCTCCCGCGGTCACGGCACGCTCGTACAGACGCACCGCGTGTTCCGGAGTGGCCGCCGAGGCGGCAGCCGTCAGGTACGTCGCGAGCTCGGGGTGTCGGATCCCACTGTGTGACAGAGTCACTGCGGTATCGAGATCGAGAGTGTCGGTCTTGCAGCGGTATTCGAGCAATTCGGTCGCCGTCGACTGCATCCGTCGCGTCCCGACGACGGTCAGCAGCGCGCGATCCACCTCCGGCAGCGATTCCAGCGTCGACGACAACAAACCAGCGGCGACGGCGTCCTCCGTCGCCGACCCGGCATCGGCTCCGGTGCCGACCAGCTCGGTCACGACCTCCGGATCCGAGCCACCGCCGAAGTGCGCCAACAGAACAACCGTCTGCGCGGACTCCGACAGGGAGCGCAGGGCCTCGACCCGGTCCTCGAACACGGCGTCGGACACTGCCCGGGTGACCGCAACATCGGCCTCGGCCCGGGTGGCGGCGTCGAGTGCCACGTCGACCGACCTCGGGCAACCGCCGGTGAGCGTCGTGATCGCGGCGGCCAGCACCGCGGACACCGGACGGCCCCTCGACGCGGCCAGCGCCGCGACGTCGGACTTCGTCAGCGCAGCGTGCACGGAATCAGTTTTGTCCGGTCAGGCCACCGAGGACGCCGCCGAGACCGTCGACGGTCCCACCGACTACGCCGCCGACACCGTTGCCGAGGTCGCTGACAGCCCCGCCGACTCCGTTGCCCACGTCACCGAGAGTGGGGCCGTTGTAGGTGGGGCGCGACGGGAGTTGCGGGCTCGGGACATTCACGCTCGGCGCGGTCACGTCGGGAACCGTCACGACCGGTGCGGTGGGTGCTGTGACGGCCGGAGGGACGGTACCCCCGGCGACGGGTGCGGCGGGGTTCTGCGCGGCGTTCGGGTCGGCGACGACGGTGCCGTCGGGTGCGATGATCGTGCCCGGTGCGGGAACGAGGGTTCCGTCGGCTGCGACGGTCGGTGCGGGAAGGCCGTTCTGGGTGGTTGCGGCCGAGTCCATGCCCTGGCCGGTGTCGGCGACGACGGCGGCCGTCGTGCCGGGGGCAGTCGTACTCGTCGTTCCCGCGGTGTTCTCCGAGACGGTCTCGGCCGGCTTGTCGTCGGACGTCAATGCCGTGCCGACGGACAGGCCGCCGCCGGCGATGACGACGAGAGCGGCGACAGCGGCGACGACGATGCCTGCCTTCTTCCGGCCGGACATCCCGGCGGGCTCCGCCGATGCCGATGCCGGAGCCGACGTCGGGGCCGGGCGTGGGGCGGGGCGGGTGGCGTCGGCGAGCATCGATGCAGGGGGCGCGGGCGGTGCGTCGGCGACGACGGCTGCGGAGATCTCGGCTGCGATGATCGCGCCGCCGATGGCGGGGATGCGGCCGGGGTGCGGACCGGTGACGACCGGGACGCGCAGTTCCGACGAGATCAGCTCGGCGACAAGGGGAATGCTGGAGCTTCCGCCGGTCAGGAGGACCTGGGTGACGTCGCCGACGTCGAGGCCGGTGGTGTGCAGGGTCTCGCGGATCAGCTCGACGGAATCGAGGATGGGCCGTCGGATCAGATCTTCGAGTTCGTCTCGGACAAGCCGTGTTTCGCTGCGCAGGCCGGGGAGGTCGACGGTCAGCGTGGTCGCGGTCTCGTAGGACAGTCGCTCCTTCGCTTCGCTGCAGCGTGCGCGCAGTTCGACGAGGGCGCCGACGGTGTCCGGATCGAACGCGTCGAACTCGAAATCGCGACTGCTGGAGACGGTGTCGAGGACGTACTGGGTGACGATGTGGTCGAACTGCGAGCCACCGAAGTCCTGCGAGTGGACGCCGGTCCCGATGACACCTGCGTCGAGCCCGGTACGCATGAGCGTGATACCGAGCGAGGTGGCGCCGAGGTCGTAGATGACGGTCAGGCCCTCGCCCTGCTGCCCGCGTGAGCCTTCGAGCCAGCGCATCGCGGCGAAGGACTCGGGGACAAGGGTGGTGTCGGGGAGGCCGACACGATCGAGCGCTTCACGCAGCACATCCGAGGTGTAGCCGGTCCACCGGTCCGGGTGAGCGACGACGATCGTCGCATCGGAACCACCTGCGTGAGAAAGCTCGGAGACGAGGACGTGGGTGGCCGTCGCGAACAGGTCCTCGGCGGCGTAGGAATTGCCCTCTTCGTCGATCAGGGGGACGGGGTCTCCCACCCGGTCCGCGAACCCGGTGACGAGGTGTCGCTGCTGCCGGTCGGCGAGGGCCGCCAGATCGGGGGAGGAGTCGGGACGAAGATCGAGGGCGGTCCGACGCTCGACGGTCGGCATGGCCTCGTCGGTGGCGAAATCACGCGGTGCGTACGGGTCGTGAGACGCGTCGAGGGTGGCCACCGAGGTGACCGTTCCGATCCGAATACCGATCCCTGCGCTCATCATCATCTCCGACTTCGTAATAGGCAGCGACACCCGTCGACGCTGCTGGTGATGTCGACAGCATCGCATCTTTCGTTACGTCTCACAGCTGGTGGCGGGCCGATCGCGGGCAAATCCCCTAATGACCCGGAATCCCCTAATGCCGGAACCCTGGGTGGCGGCGATGGAGTAGGGGGTTCGTCCCCGTTGGGCGAACCGCCCCCGGGCCATAGCTTTGTGATCAACCACGAACGACCCCCCGGAACCCCGCTTCCGAACATCCAAGGAGCCTCAGATGGCCACCAACGCAGTACTCGACTTCATCCTCAGCCTGCTTCGCGACGACGAAGCCGCAGCCGCGTACTGCGCCAACCCCGAAGCAGCCCTCGCGGCCGCCGGCCTCGGCGACGTCTGCCACGCGGACATCGTCGCCGTCGCCCCGCTCGTCGCCGAGTCCGGCTTGTTCGCCGGAGCAGGTTCGCAGCTCTCCGCGATCCTCGGCGCAGGCGCCGGTGCGGCAGGCAGCCTCGACGGTTCCCTCGCCGGTGGCGCTGCCATCGGAGGCGGGCTGTCGACCGGACTCGGCCTCACCGCCGGAGCCGTCGTGGGCGGCGGACTCGCCGGCGGCGGTGTCATCGGTGGTGGACTGGGCGGTGGACTCGGCGGCGACATCGACTTCGCCGGCGACATCGCAGCCCAGATCGGCGCCGCCCTCACCGCAGCACTGGCGGCAGGCGGGCAGATCGGTGTCGAGCTGGGAGCAGCGTTCGGCGCGGCACTCGAAGCCTTCCTCGGCGCAGGCGCAGCGATCGGCGGTGGCCTCGATCTGGACGGCGGCCTCGGTCTCGGTGGTGACCTCGACCTCGGCGGCGCTCTGACCGGTCTCATCGGCGGCGGCCTCGGCTTGGGCGCCGGGATCGGCGCGGAGCTCGGTGCAGGCGTCACGGCTGGCCTGAACACGGCCCTCGACGCAGCGCTCGGCGCCGTCGGAGGAATCGACCTGGGCGCCATCGCCGGCGTCGAAGGGGCCCTCAGCGGAGCACTCGGTGCCGCATTCGGCATCGGCGGAGAGATCGGCGCCAACCTCGGCGCAGCACTCGGAAACGTCGTCGGCGCCGTCGTCGACGCGGGCCAGATCGATCTCGTGGGCGGCCTGGCAGGTGGCCTCGGAACCGCACTGACCGCAGGCCTCGGCCTCGGCGGAGGTGTCGCAGCCGGACTCGGATCGGCACTCGACGCAGCTATCGGCGCAGGCGCGGGCCTCGGCGGCGGACTGGGCGCAGGGCTGGACGGCGTGTTCGCTCTGCAGAGTGGTCTCGCGGCGGCTCTCGGATCCTCCCTCGGCGCCGTGCTCGACGCCGGCGCGCTGGCAGACCTCGATCTCGGTGGCCTCGCCGGACTGGACCTCGGCGGCATCGTGGCAGGCACCCTCGGAACCGCACTGGACCTCGACGCAGGCGTCGTCGGAGATCTGACCTCGTCCCTGGGAACCGCCATCGACGGCGCGCTGGGAGCGGGCCTGGGCGGTGCCGCGAATCTCGAAGGCATCCTGGGCGCGGCATTCGGAATCGGCGGAGAAGCAGGCGCAGGCCTCGGCGCCGCACTCGAAGGCATTGCAGGACTCGGCGCCGGGCTGGATCTGGGTGCGGCTCTCGGTGCAGGCGGAGCACTCGGCGGCGTCCTCGACGGAGCGTTGGACGCAGTCGTCGGAGCAGCAGGCGGCCTGGACCTCGCTACCGGTCTGGAAGGACTCTTCGAAGCCGACGGCGGCCTGGCGTCGACCATCGGATCCTCTCTCGGCGCCGTGCTCGACGCCGGTGCCCTCGCGGACCTCGACCTGGCGGGCGTCGCAACCGGCGACCTGGGCGCACTCGTCGGCGGAGCCGTCGGAACCGCGCTCGATCTCGACACCAGCGCAATCGGCAGCCTGACGGCGGCCCTCGGATCCGCGATCGACGCGTCCGCCGGGGTCGACCTCGACGCAGCAACGAACCTGGAAGGTGTTCTCGGAGCAGCCTTCGGCGTGGGTGGACAGGCAGGAGCCGACCTCGGCGCCGCACTGGACACGGTTCTCGACACCAGCGGAGCACTCGATCTCGGCGCAGCACTTGGCGGCGGCGCAGAACTGGGCGGAGCGTTGACCGGAGCAGTCGACGCAGCTCTCGGCGCTGCAGGCGGTGCCACGGGCGGTCTGACCGGCGGCGCGGCCGGTGACCTCGGTGCAGGCGCAGTCGGCGGCGTGACGGCAGGACTCGGCGGCGGACTCGCCGCCGTCGGCGGCGCAGGTGCAGGCCTGGCCGGCGGTCTCGGTGGCGGACTGTCCGGCCTCGGCTCCCTCGGCGGTGGACTGGCAGGCGGACTGGGCGGCGGACTGACCGGTGCAGTCGGCGGCGCGGTGGACGGTGCTGCTCAGGCAGGTGCCGGTCTCGGTGGCGGACTGGCAGGAACGGTCGACGGCGCGGTCCAAGGTGCAGCCGGACTCGGCGGCTCGGTCGCAGGCGGCGTCGACGGAACCGTCGGCGCGGGCGTGGACGCTGCAGCACAGGCAGGCGCCGGACTGGGTGCGGGTCTCGGCGCAGGCCTCGGTGCCGGTCTCGATGCGGGTGCGTCGGCAGGTGCAGGGATTGCAGGCGGATTGGCGAGCGGCGCAGCAGCCGGAACCGACATCGCAGGTGACGTTGCCGGCGGCCTCGCCGGCGGTGCGTCGGCTGGAGCCGACGTCGCAGGTGACGTGGCCGGCGGACTGCAGGGCGGAGTGGCCACGGGAGCAGACGTTCTCGGCGGCGCGGCAGGCGGACTGTCCGGCGGCTTCGACAGCGTCACCGACGCCGCGGGCAGCGCATCCGGCTCGTTCGACTCGCAGTACGACTCGCAGTTCGACTCCAGCAGCTGGTCTTCGGTGGACTCGAACGTGTTCGGTTCGGCGCAGTCCTCGCTGGACTCCTCGCTCCACTCGGAGGGCAGCCTGCACGGCGCCGCCGACAGCACCGCGGACTCGGTGGCCGACATCGCGTCGGTCGATCACCACACGGACCTGATCAACCCGTAACGTTCCACGAGGGAGAAGCACGGCCCCGGGCGGTTCTTCCGCCCGGGGCCTTTTCTCTCGTTAGAGTCAGGTCGGACGAATGCACGAGCACCGAAAGAAGGCCATGGACGGGCAAGCGAAACAGCTGGCCGAGTTGCTCGATCGAACTGCGGCAGTGGCGCAGACGGTCGGTCGCTCCGATCTGGTGTCGAGGATGGAACTCGCGAAGGAACGGGTACTCGACCCCAGGAGACGCATCGTCGTCGTCGGCCCGTTGAAACAGGGAAAAAGCCAATTCGTCAACTCGCTGCTGAACCTGAACGTCTGTTCCGTCGGCGACGACGAGACGACGGCCATTCCGACCGTCGTGCAGAACTCCGAGCGTTCCTATGCCGAACTGGTGCTTGCCGATCCCGGTAACGACGCCGTGCGCGTCGAGGTTCCGCTGGACGAGCTGCAGAACATCACCCCGGCCAGCCCGCGAGCCGAGGGACGCGAAGTGCTCAGGCTCGAAGTGAACGTTCCGAGTCCCCTGCTCGCCGACGGATTGGTGCTGGTGGACACCCCCGGCGTCGGCGGTCACGGAAACCCGCATGCAGCAGGAACTCTCGGCCTCGTACCGTCCGCGGACGCAGTGCTCGTCGTGTCCGATGCCAGCCGCGAGTTCACCGAACCCGAAATTGCCTTCCTCCGTCAGGTTCTCGGCCTGTGCCCGTCGGTCGCAGTGCTGATCACCAAGACCGACCTGTACCCCCACTGGCGTTCGATCGTGGACGCCAACCGCGCACACCTGCAGCGCGAAGGTCTGGACGTGCCGATGATCTCGCTGTCCTCGCTGCTCCGCTCGCACGCACTACGACTCAGCGACGAGGAACTGAACGTCGAATCCGGTTTCCCCGACCTCTACGCGTTCCTGCGGGACAACGTGGTCGCGCGCGCCGACGCCACCACCCGAACGGCAGTGTCGCTCGACATCCGTTCCGTCGCAGAACACCTGACACTCGCCATGGGAAGCGAACTCGCCGCTCTTCGTGACCCGGAACGAGCCGCTGCAGCAGTGGCCGGTCTGCAACGAGCCAAAGCCGCCGCCGAGGAACTGCACAAGAAGACCTCCCAATGGCAACAGACTCTCGCCGACGGCATCGCCGACCTGGCGTCGGACATCGATCATGATCTTCGGGATCGGCTGCGCAGGGTGACCCGCGAAGCGGAGGAGACCGTGGACGAGGGCGATCCCGGCTCCGACTGGGCCGAGCTGGGGGATTGGCTGGAGGAGCAGATCGCGGCGTCGGTCGGCGACAATTTCGTGTGGGCGCACGAGCGCGCGCTGTGGTTGGCCGAGCTCGTTGCCGAGCACTTCGCTGCCGCAGGGGCGGTGGCGCTCCCCGATCTCGATCTCGGTGATCTCGACGACGTGCTCGATCCCGTTGCGTCGCTGGCAGATCTGGAGACGGGCAAGATCGGCATCACGCAGAAGGTGCTCGTCGGGATGCGCGGTTCCTACGGCGGTGTGCTGATGTTCGGCCTGATCACCACCTTCGTCGGCCTGAGTCTGCTCAACCCCATCTCGATCGGCGCGGGTGTCCTCCTCGGAACCAAGGCGTACAAGGAGGACAAGGAGAACCGCGTTCGGACCAGGCGCTCCGAGGCCAAGATGGCGATCAGGCGATTCACCGACGACGTGAGCTTCCAGGTGGGCAAGGAATCGAAGGATCGCCTTCGGCAGATCCAACGGGTTCTGCGCGATCACTTCACGTCGATCGCGGAGCAGACCCTGCGGTCACTGAACGATTCGTTGCGGGCAGCGCAGGAAGCCGCCAACGTCGAACAGACAGAACGCGGCACGCGCACAGCACAGTTGGATCGTGAGATGAAAGTGGTAGCCGAGTTGAGCGAGCGGGCGGCTGCGTTGGTTCCGAGCGAGAAGTCGCTGTGACGACGCTGGCCGATGCTCGTGCTCTGATCACCGCGGCTCGAAGCGCGTACTCCATCGACACCTACGGTGCGGCGACGTTGACCGCATGCTTGGAGCGGTTGGATCAGCCGCTGCGGGTGGCGCTGGCGGGGTCACTGAAGGCGGGTAAATCCACTCTGCTCAATTCGCTTGTCGGCCAGGACATCGCGCCGACCGACGCGACCGAGTGCACCAAGGTCGTGACGTGGTACCGCAGCGGTGCGACCCCGAGCGTCACGGCCTGGTACGACGGCGACCGATCCGCTCACGTTCCGGTACAGCGTCGCAGTGGGCGTCTGACGTTCGATCTGGGTGACCTGACGGCGACTCAGGTCGACCGACTCGACGTCGAATGGCCCGCGCGGGCGTTGACGCACACCACCATCATCGACACCCCCGGTACCTCGTCCTTGTCTCGGGACGTGTCGGCGCGGACGCTGTCGATGCTGACGCCGGAGAACGCGTCGTCCGGGGCGGATGCCGTCGTGTATCTGCTGCGGACGCTCAACGCGACGGACGTGTCGTTTCTCGGTCAGATCGGCGCCCACGTCGGCGGCGAATCGGGGCCTCTCGGTGTCGTCGGTGTCGTGTCGCGTGCCGACGAGGTCGGTGCGGGCCGGATGGACGCGATGATGTCGGCCAAGGAAGTGGCGGCCAGGTTCGCCTCGGAACTGGAGGCGACCGGACTGTGCCAGGCCGTCGTGCCCGTCGCCGGCTTGCTCGCGTTGGCCGCGGAAACGTTGCGGCAGGCGGAGTTCGCCGCCTTCGAGGTCCTCGCCCAGGTGCCCGACGAGGACCTGCAGTTGGCGATGTTGTCCGCCGACAGGTTCTCACGGCCCGGGCTGTTGCCGGTCGACGCGGACCTGCGTGCGTCGATCGTCGACCGGTTCGGCCTCTTCGGAATCCGCATGGCCGTCACGCTCGTCAAGCTCGGTGTGCGGGATTCGCCCACGCTGGCAGCGGAACTCGTCGAACGCAGTGGGCTCGACGAGCTCAGATCCGTCATCGACGTTCAGTTCGGCCAGCGCGCGGATCAGCTGAAACTGCATTCGGCGTTGGTGACGTTGCAGCGGACGCTGGAGGCTCGGCCCATTGCCGAGTCTGCACAGTTCCGTGCCGAAGCCGGGCGGATGCTCGCCGACGTCCACGGTTTCCAGGAGCTGCGGTTGCTGGGCAAGATGCGCGGAACGACGCCCACGCTCCCGGAGGCCGAACTCGCCGAATTGCAGAGGCTCATCGGCGGATTCGGCATCGACTCCTGGGTGCGGCTCGGCCTCGATCCGGATTCCGGGCAGGCGGAACGCTACGACCGTGCGCGCGCCGCCGCCCAGAAGTGGCGCAGACTGGCCGACCATCCGCTTCTCGACCAGTTCACCGCGCGGGCGTGCGGGGTCGCCGCTCGTAGTGCGGAGGGTATCGCGGCTACGACGTAGGCGTGTACAGCTGCTCGGCCAGATCGAGACTCCACAGCGCGGTGATCGGCCCGCCGTCGTTGGTGAACTTGTCGGTCCGCACGACTCGGTTCGACTGCACCGCAGGCAGGCCGGTCCACAGCGGATTGGCGTTCAGTGCACGCAACTCCTCCTCCGAGGTGATCGCAGCGACGAGCGCCTGCGCGTCGGAGATCTCCGACAGGTTCTCCGGTCCGAGATCCAGCTCGGGCGTCGCCCGGTCCCACGCGCTGCTGAAGTTGGCGCCGACGTCGATCAGGGCGGCGGCCGACACGCGCTCACGACCGATCGAGATTCCGCTGCCGTCGGATGTGGTGATCGGCAGAACCTCGGTGTTCGCGATGGCGTCGGCGTGGTCGGTCTTGATCTGCTCGACGCGGGCGTCGTACTCGTCGACGATCTCGGCCGCGCGGTCCTGCATGTTCAAGGCGTCGCCGATGGCGTCGACGTCCTGCTGCCAGGTGATGCCGGTGCCGTTCGAGCCGACGGGCAGCACCGGCGCGACGGCGCTGAGCTGGTCGTAGATCTCCTCGATCACTTCGTTGCGGCCGATGATCAGGTCGGGGTCGACGCGAGCGATCGATTCGACGTCGATGACGTTGCGTGGGAACAGCTCGGGCACCCCGGCGTCGCGCAGGCTCTTCATCGGTTCGGTGAGCGGGCCGGGAATTTCCGGCGGCGCTTCGGTCTCGACAGGCATACCGATCACCGGCAGATCGAACGCGATGGCGATGTCCAGGTCGCGCCTGCCGTCGATGACGACGACGGACTCGATCGTGTCCGGAACGGCGACGGTACCGAACTCGGTAACGACGTCATGGGTGCCGGACGCGGACGGCGTCGACTCGTCGGTGGAGCTACACGAGGCGGCCAGCACGATCAGCGCGAGTGCGGCGGAAGCGCGGAGGAGTGGTGTTTTCACCTGGCAAGTAAAGCAAGCCTAAGCATGTATACAACAATCGGGCGGCGAAGATCACTTCCCGGAGAGGCCGCTCCCCGCCGCCACCGCGGCGATGCCCGCACACCCCGCCCCGACAAGAGGAGCCCACTGAAGCGCGCCCGCCGCCACCGACCCGGCGTCGGACATGAAGGACCAGAACAGCACGAACGCGCCCGTCGCAGCCAACCCTGCCACGAGCAGTACGACGCCTGACAGGGAGCGGAGCCCGCTCAGTGCCCCATGGGATCGTGACCTTCCGGATGCCGCGAGGCTCAAACCGAGTGCCGCGACTATCAGCAGCACGGCGCCCACCCCAGCGCTCCCGAGCAACGTCACGGTCACCGTGTCCGAGATCTCCGACGCGGTGGCGCCGGAACCGTCGTCCGACACCGCGGTTTCGAGCGCAGAGCGCACCGCGTCGTAGTTCAGAGCAACGACGGCTGCCAGTGCCAGCGCGACGACGGTCACGGCGGCCCAAGCACCGAGGGCCATCCGGAAGGCAACGCTCGATCCCCTCGAGTCCTGGCGCGGCCGGAGCGGCTCGACGGCGAACTCGGGGCGCTCCGGCTGCGGGCGAAGTTCTCGGCGGTTGTTCTCCGGTTCGGTCACGGGTGAAGATCCTATCCGTCGACGTACCGGAGCTTCTGCACTAGCGCAGGATCACCGGGATTCCTTGGTACGGGCCCAGTGTCAACGGGAAACTGTTCAACTCGTCGACGACGCCGATGTCCGAATCGTCGAACATGTCGTACACCCCGGCACCCGCGGTGAGATGCTTCGACTGAATTGTCGCGGCCACCTCGTCGGACGTGAAGTTGATGACGGTTGCCTGGATGGTGCCCTGACCCAGTTCGTGAACCAACACCAGCAGGCCCTTGTGCGACACCGTCGGCACGTCCAGCTGCTGGGCGGTGGCGATTCCGTACCTGTTGCGCAACTCGATGATTCGCGCGAGCCTGCGGGCGAAGGACGACGGGTCCTTCAGCTGCTCGGGCAGCGAACCGTAGAGGCTGCGGCCTCGGGGAATACCGGACTCGGAGCGCACCGCATCCGGGTAGCTGTCCATCAGGTCGTGCGCGCCACGGTTGATCCAGCGCGTGTCGCCCTCACGGATGAGGTCGGCCACGTCGTCGGCGTCGATGGGCAGGATGCCCAGCAGATCCCAGCCGGACAGCGCGAACACGCCCGGCTGCAGCGCGTTGTACATCGCGAGCATCAAATGCGCCGTCTTCACCGTCTCGATGTCGGACTCGTCCATGCGATCGAGATCACGGATGCCGAGCGAGGCAGTGATGACACTGGCTGTGGTGCAGGCGATTCCGTTGGTGGTGAACGTGCGGTTGTACGGCGCCCAGCGGCCGGTCAGGCGATCGGTCAGTTCCGCGCGAATCTGATCACCGAGGTCGGACCCCTTCACCACTTCACCGCAGTACTCGAACTCGTCCTCGGCATGCAGTGTGGCGAAGTGGATGAGCTCGAAGGTCAGCTCGTCGTGATTCTGCAGTGCGTGCACCAGCGATGCCGGGTCGACGCCGTGATCGCGCGCCAACGTCATTGTCAGGCGCAGGAACTCCGTGTTTCCCATGACCAGAGCGTGGTGGTAGGCGGGCCGGTTGATGAAGTCGTACGACAGATCGGCGCCGTTGGTGCCCATGGCTTTGATGTCGTCGATCGTCAGATTCAGCTCCTGGAAGGTGAACCCTCCCATCTTGCGCACCACGCTGGCGATCAGGTGATTCGCGGCCTCGGACAGGGGATGCCCCTCGGACCAGCCTGGACCCTCGGCGCGGCGTTCGACGCCCAGGAATCCGTTGGCGTCCAACCGAAGTGCACCCGCACCGAGATCGGCGATCGAATGGCACGCATCGCCGATCACCAGGCGCATCCCCGCGAACGAGGGGTCCAGCCAGTTGATCGACGGTTGTCCCGCCTTGAAGTAGTGCAGATACACCCAGCGTCGCTCGACGCCGTCGACGCCGACGACGGGAGCCGTTGCGCTCCAGTTGGTTTCCTTGACGCCCAACTCGTAGAAGATCACCCGCTGCAACTGGCCGATGATGTAGCCGGCGCGCGCGAGATTGGCCTCTGCCTCGGCATCGATGTTCTGCGAATCCGCCCCTGCGCGTACGCGGGGGAGCAGGTGCCAGTCCTGCGGCTCGATCTCGACCATGTGGTAGATGCCCGGATAGTCCGCGACGGCCATCTCGGCGAGCCGGAAATCCGCGCCCTTGCCGGTGTGGCCGGGCACGATGTCGTCGATGACGATCCCGTCGTACGCGGCCGCGACGACGCACAGGCGTCGGAACTCGTCCTCGGAGCCGAACGCCGGGTCGATCTGCATGCCGATGCGGTCGAAGTGGCCGTCGACCGACGGTGTCGGTCGCCATCCGTGAATACCACCCGCGACCTTGACCGGTCCGGTGTGGACTGCGGTGATCCCGATGTCGGAGAACGCCTGCCACAGGGCCTCGTCGCCGAGGGTGTTGAGAAAGCTGGTGCGCGGAGCGTTGATCACGGAGATCGGGTACGCGGTGAACCAGACGGGTGCGCGCTCGACGGCACCGCGCGGATTGGGGTCCGCATACGGGTTCTGCCACATGCTGCCCTTGCCGGAGAGCTGCTCGGCGATGAGCTTGGCGTCGCGCAGCATCGACTGCTCGGTGAGCCACTCGACGTATTCGGCATTGTCGGCCGAGGGCTCGCCGTCCTGCGGTGTGGAACCGTTTCGGTTCGCTCGACGTACGGAGGGGCGCAGTGGCTTGGGCCTGGCCGGATAGAACTTCTCGTCGTAGGTGATCTCGCTCGGTTCGTGCTGCACTTCGGGATCCATGTGCCTCCGTAGCCTCGCTTTCTTCCAAACCCTACGTACCCGGCGCTGCTTCTGCAGAGTTCCCCGCATGCCCTGAAAATTGGGGGTCGAAACCGAATTACAGGCGTGTAAGCCGAGACAACCGGTGTATCGGACCGTGTCCGTATCGAGACTGGCCGGTCTGGAAAGTCTGCTTGTAATAGGTAATAGTTGAACGCAACAACAGCCACTTCAGTCACAGGAGTCACACATGCGTCGCTTTGCCCGCACCACAGTCTTGGCCTCGACGGCCGTGTTCGCCGCCGCCGTCGGTGCGGTCGCCCTGGCGCCCATCGCGTCGGCCGAGCCCGAGCCGACGGCCCCGGAATTCGGATCCTCGGTCGCGGAATCGACCGACCTGGTCGTCACGCTCGGAACCACGTGCGTCGACAAGACCGCCGACAAGCCCGAGGACGGCAAGGTCGTCGCACTCGAGGTGACGGTGAAGAACGTCGGCGAGAGCGACGCCGCGAACGTCTCGGTGAACTACGGAGCTATCCCGGCTCCCGCCGGTGCCGTCACCGAGGACAAGATCGTCAAGGGCGAAGACGCCACCATCACCGTTCCCAGTGGGGACGCGGCGTGGGTCTCCCGTCCCGCCGGAGCCGTGGCCTTCTCTCCTCAGCTCGACGCCAACTACGTGGACAACGTCAAGGTCGAGTTCCTGACCCTGGATTGCTCCCCGGCCGAACCCGTCGAGGACGGCGAGTAGAAGCTCTGTTTCCAGCCCGCACACCGGAGGGCGCACCGACTACGCACGACGAACTACGCCGCGACGAGCATCTGCCGTCGCGGCGTAGTGCTGTCCCGCACCCTCATGTAAGAGCGCGGAGCGCCCGGCCGGGAACAAATCTGCAACCGCCTCCGTTGGAGCTTTCGTAGCCTTGAGTGGATGGGGCTCAAGTCCGGTTTGACAGAAGTCGAAAACGTCTTGCAGACTTGAGTGCAGTTCGCTCATCTAGGAACCAATCAAGCAACAAACAGGAGGAAACACTATGGCTCGTGCGGTCGGTATCGACCTCGGGACCACCAACTCGGTCGTGTCCGTCCTCGAGGGCGGCGAGCCGGTTGTGGTCGCCAACTCCGAGGGATCACGCACCACCCCGTCGATCGTCGCTTTCGCCAAGAACGGTGAAGTGCTCGTCGGCCAGCCCGCGAAGAACCAGGCGGTTACCAACGTCGACCGCACGATTCGTTCCGTCAAGCGCCACATCGGCACGGACTGGACCGTCTCGATCGACGACAAGAAGTACACCTCGCAGGAGATCTCCGCGCGCACGCTGCAGAAGCTGAAGCGCGACGCCGAGGCTTACCTGGGCGAGGAAATCACCGACGCGGTCATCACCGTTCCGGCGTACTTCGAGGACGCGCAGCGCCAGGCAACCAAGGAAGCCGGCCAGATCGCGGGCCTCAACGTTCTGCGCATCGTCAACGAGCCCACCGCGGCTGCGCTGGCATACGGCCTGGACAAGGGCGACAGCGAGCAGACCATTCTGGTCTTCGACCTCGGTGGCGGCACCTTCGACGTCTCCCTGCTGGAAATCGGCGACGGCGTCGTCGAGGTCCGTGCAACGTCCGGTGACAACCACCTCGGTGGTGACGACTGGGACGAGCGGATCGTGACCTGGCTCGTGGACAAGTTCAAGGCTCAGAACGGCATCGATCTGACCAAGGACAAGATGGCCCTGCAGCGCCTGCGTGAGGCTGCGGAGAAGGCGAAGATCGAACTGTCCTCCGGACAGAGCACCTCGATCAACCTCCCGTACATCACGGTCGACGGCGACAAGAACCCGCTGTTCCTCGACGAGCAGCTCAGCCGCTCCGAGTTCCAGAAAATCACCTCCGACCTGCTCGACCGCACCCGTGCGCCGTTCCAGGCAGTGGTCAAGGACTCCGGCATCGCCGTCAAGGACATCGACCACGTCGTGCTCGTCGGTGGTTCGACGCGTATGCCTGCCGTCTCCGAGCTGGTCAAGGAGCTCTCCGGTGGACGCGAGCCCAACAAGGGCGTCAACCCGGACGAGGTCGTGGCCGTCGGTGCTGCACTGCAGGCCGGTGTGCTCAAGGGTGAGGTCAAGGACGTTCTGCTCCTCGACGTCACGCCGCTGTCCCTCGGCATCGAGACCAAGGGTGGCGTGATGACCAAGCTCATCGAGCGCAACACCACCATCCCGACGAAGCGGTCCGAGACCTTCACCACCGCTGACGACAATCAGCCTTCGGTGCAGATCCAGGTCTTCCAGGGTGAGCGCGAGATCGCCTCGCACAACAAGCTCCTCGGCTCGTTCGAGTTGACCGAGCTGCCCCCGGCTCCTCGCGGCGTCCCGCAGATCGAGGTCACCTTCGACATCGACGCCAACGGCATCGTGCACGTCACGGCCAAGGACAAGGGCACCGGCAAGGAAAACACGATCAAGATCCAGGACGGCTCCGGTCTGTCCAAGGAAGAGATCGACCGCATGGTCGCCGACGCGGAAGCTCACGCCGACGAGGACAAGGCTCGTCGCGAAGAGGCCGAGGTCCGCAACCAGGCCGAGTCGCTCGTCCACCAGACGGAGAAGTTCGTCAAGGACAACGAGGACAAGGTCGACGCCGAGCTCAAGGGACGCGTCGAGACAGCCATCGAAGAGGCCAAGTCGGCTCTCGCAGGCAGCGACATCTCGGCAGTGAAGACCGCCGTGGAGAAGCTGTCGACCGAGTCGCAGGCTCTCGGCACCGCCATCTACGAGGCTCAGGCCAAGGAACAGGGCGGCGCAGAAGGGGGAGCTCAGGCTGCTGACGACGGTGTCGTCGACGCAGAAGTTGTCGACGAGCCGGCCGACGACGCGGAGAAGAAGTGAGCCCCCGCGACAGCGATCACGATCTGCAGCACACCGAGCAGGAACCGGTCACTTTCGTGGACAAGCGAAAGATCGATCCCCAGACCGGTGAGCCTCGGGAAGGTGACGCAGTACCGGAGCCCCTCGCGGGCACCGGCACTGCGCCCCAACCCGACTCGGTGGACGACGAGGGCATCGAAGCAGAGGTGGTCGTCGACCCGCGTGACACGCAGGTCTCCGAACTCACTGCGGATCTGCAGCGAGTGTCGGCGGAGTACGCCAACTATCGGCGTCGAACCGATCGGGAGAAGCAGACGGGAGCGGAGAACGCCAAGGCGTCCGTCGTGTCCCAGCTTCTTCCCGTCCTCGACGATCTCGAGCGTGCGCGTCAGCACGGCGATCTCGAGACCGGGCCGCTGAAGTCGGTGGCGGACAAGTTGGCGGGAGTGTTCGCCAACATCGGTCTGACCACGTTCGGCGCCGAGGGTGACGCGTTCGACCCGGCGGTCCACGAGGCCGTCTCGCACGAGGGCGACGGAAGTAATCCCGTCGTAGGGACCCTGATGCGTCCGGGCTACAAACTCGGCGAGCGGGTTCTGCGGACAGCAATGGTCGGCGTCGTCGACGATGCTGGACAGCACTCGGATGCGCCTGCATCCGACGAGCAGTAAAAAGAGATAGCGCGGAAGGAGGAAACGCCCGGTGAGCCAGCGGGAGTGGATCGAGAAGGACTTCTACAAGGAGCTGGGCGTTTCCTCCAGCGCATCTGCAGAAGAGATCAAGAAGGCGTACCGCAAGTTGGCGCGGGACAATCACCCCGACGCCAACCCCGGCAACGCCAAAGCCGAGGAGAAGTTCAAGGCCGTCAGCGAGGCCAATGCGGTCCTGACGGACCCGGCGAAACGCAAGGAGTACGACGAGGCCAGGCGGCTGTTCGCGTCGGGCGGCTTCGGTCGCCAGGGCGGCGGCGGATTCAGTCCTGGTGCAGGCGGATTCGGCGGCGGCGGGCAAACGTTCGACGTCGGCGACATCTTCGGTCAAGGTGGTGGCGACGGCGGTATCGGCGACCTGTTCGGTGGCCTGTTCAACCGCGGCGGCACTCAGCAGCGCACCTCGAGCAGTCGTCCGCGACGCGGAAGCGACGTCGAGACCGAGACCACTCTCGGTTTCCGTGAAGCCACGCAGGGTGTGACGGTTCCGCTGCGTCTGACCAGTCCGTCGTCCTGCACCACGTGCCACGGCAGCGGTGCCAAGCCCGGGACCAGTCCGCGGGTGTGCCCCAAGTGCAACGGCGCGGGCGTGATCAACCGCAACCAGGGAGCGTTCGGGTTCAGCGAGCCGTGCGACGACTGCCGCGGGACCGGTTCGATCATCGACGACCCGTGCGCCGACTGCCGCGGAACGGGCGTGCAGAACCGCACCCGCACGATCACCGTGCGCGTGCCACCGGGCGTGTCCGACGGTCAGAAGATCCGTCTCGCCGGCCAAGGTGAAGCAGGACTCCGCGGAGCTCCGTCGGGTGACCTGTTCGTCACGGTGCGCGTGCGAGCGGACAAGGTGTTCGGACGCGACGGCGACAATCTGACGGTCACCGTCCCGGTCAGCTACGGCGAGTTGGTACTCGGAACCACGCTGTCGGTTCCCACGCTCGACGGCCGCGTCGGCGTGAAGGTGCCGCCGGGAACTGTCGACGGTCGGGTGCTGCGCGTCCGCGGACGAGGTGTTCCGAAGAAGACAGGTACTCCCGGTGACCTCATGGTCACGGTCAAGGTCGCTGTACCGCAGAAGCTCGACGACCCGGCCACCGAAGCATTGAACGCTTATCTGGAAGCCGAGAAGGCCAGCGGATTCGACCCGCGGGCCGGGTGGGCAGGTGCGTAATGACTGTTCCTACTGGCGGGGGTTCGGGCCAAGGTAATTCTGGTCGTTCCGCAGGCTCCACTCCCGGTGACCCCGACGCTCAGGTCTTCGTCATCTCCGTAGCTGCACAGCTTGCGGGAATGCACGCCCAGACGCTGCGCACCTACGACCGCCTGGGTCTGGTCACCCCGCACCGGACCACCGGCGGTGGGCGTCGGTACTCGCCCCGCGACGTCGCGTTGCTCCGCGAGGTGCAGAGGTTGTCGCAGGACGAAGGGGTCAACCTCGCCGGCATCAAGCGCATCATCGAGCTGACCAACCAAGTCGAAGCTCTGCAGGCGCGAGTGTCCGAGCTCGCCCAGGAACTCGCGAACGTCCACGCGAGCTACCGCCGCGACCTCGTACCGGTTCAGCGGAACGCTCTCGTCGTCTGGAAACCGCGCAACCAGCGCTGACAACCGACCCACGCTCGCCGACGCCTGTGCGTCGGCGAGCTTTTTCATGCCCGGGCCCCGGCTGCCTCGGCACCCCG
>NZ_JMEX01000008.1:2514914-2686389 GCF_000760735.1 Rhodococcoides fascians A44A
CTGGAACCCACGCGTTCACCCCCGGTTGGTGACCGAATGAGTCGTTCGGTCACTCGGCCTGGCATCACCCGAACGGGCAACCCGACGCCCCGCGGGAGACGAAGTTGGGTCGGATGTCCATGTCGGGTGGATCGTAGAGCCGGTGGAAGGTCGGGGTGATGCCGGACGACATGGGCGGGTTGATCCACGACCAGTCCGTCGGGCAGGCGCGGCCGGCTCGGGCTTCGCGGTCGACGTGGTCGACGAACTGCTTGGCGACGGTGTGGTGATCCACCATGTAAGCGCCGGTTTCGCGGAAACTGTGGATGACGGCTCGGTTGAGTTCCACCAGTGCACGGTCTCGCCACAGTGTCCGTTCCGAGCTCATGTCGAGGCGCAGTTTCTTGGCGATGGTGGGGAGCATGTCGTAGCGGTCGGTGTCGCTGAAGTTGCGTGCGCCGACTTCGGTGTTGACGTACCAGCCGTTGAACGGTGCGCAGGGGTAGCGGACGCCGCCGATCTCGAGGTCCATGTTGGAGACGGCGGGTACGGCGTGCCATTTGAGCCCGAGCCCTGCGAACCAGCGGTAGTTGGGGTGGACGAGGTCGACTTCGAGGACGAGGTCGCGGGGGACGTCGAACCAGCGGATCGGCTCGTCGGGCGTGGAGATCATCAGTGGCAGTACGTCGAATGCGGTGCCCTCGCCGCGCCATCCGAGCCGCTGGGCCAGGGCGGTGAGTTCGAGGTGCGCGGGGTCGCCGGTGATCGTGCCGTCGTCGGCGCGGTAGCCGGCGTAGCGGATGAGTTGGGGGCTGATGATCCGGTATTCGCGGCCGTCGGGCAGGGGCGGCGGGCCGACGGTGACGATGGATTGCAGTGCGCCGCCGTTGGTGGCCACGCGGAGGTGCTCGAAGCAGGCGTCGGCGATGCCCTGTGCCGTGGTGGCGTGCCGTGCGTCGATCAGCTTCAGGGTGCGCCAGTGTTTCCGTCCGACGCACCGTGCGTGGTTTCGCCACGCCAGTTTGGCGCCGACGAGGATCTCCTCGGCGGATTGGACGTAGGTGCCCGTGGCGCGGAGCTCGGCGAGCGCCTGCGTCGCCCGAGACGCGGGTAGGTGTTGCAGTTCCGGTTGGTCGAAGAACTCGCGGCACTCGGTGAGGCGCGCGCTCAGGCCGGGATCGTCGATACGTGGCCCGACTTTTCGGCCGTTCGCTGGTTCCTTCACGTCCGCCCCGACAGCGACAGTCACGTTTTGCCTACCCCGTTTCGATCGGTCCCGCTGAATGTTCTCGATTCGACGCAACCGAATCCTAGGTCCTCGAACTGTCGGTGAAAAGGCCTGGAAATCGATGCGACTCAAGCGATTTCGACCTCTGGGTTGGTTATTGCCGAACGCGGCAAGCTATTTCCCGGTTAACGCAGTCAAAGCAGGTCGAGTGAATCCGCTCGGTGGGTCATGTCCGAGTCGCTGGGTTAGACTGCCTGGAAATCACGGCGGTCGAGAAACTAGTGCCGGCTGCCTTGGCGCACGTCCGGGTAGACGTCGGACGCCGACTTCTACGCGGTGAGGGGGCCTTCGAGAGATGGATGCTCGGGCGATTTCGCTTGTGAGAACCACGTTCAAAGCGGTCGCGGCCGTCGACGGTGGTCCGGAGAAGCTGACGCGTTCGTTCTATGCCATTCTGTTCGCTCGCAATCCCGAGGTGCGGGATTTCTTCCCCGCGTCGATGGAGTCCCAGCGGGACAAGTTGGTGACGGCGATCGCCTATGCCATCGATCAGCTCGAAGACCTCGACCGCCTGCTGCCGTTCCTGGCTCAGCTCGGCCGCGATCACCGCAAGTACGGGATCGTCGACGCGCACTACGCGGCCGTCGGAGATGCTCTGATCACGGCCCTGGAGCAGTTCGCGGGCAACGAGATCTGGACCGACGAGGTCGACGCCGCCTGGCGCGAGGTCATCGCGGTGATGGCGGGCACGATGATGGAAGCGGCGGAGGCCGACGACGGACCGCCGGTGTGGCAGGGCACCGTCGTCGAGCATCTGCGTGTTCTCGACGACGTGTCGATCGTGCGGCTCATGCTCGACGAGCCTCTGGATTACAGTGCCGGACAGTACGTCAGTGTGTCGATTCCGAGCCGTCCGCGCATGTGGCGGTACCTGTCGCCGGCGATTCCCGCGAACGCAGCGGGCGAGATCGAATTCCACATCCGGCGCGTCACGGGCGGGTGGGTCAGCCCGGCGCTCGTGGGGAGCACCTCCGTCGGGGACCGATGGACCATCGGAGCGCCGCTCGGCAGCATGACGAGGCACACCGCGCCCGGTCGTGATCGTCTCCTCATCGCATCGGGCACGGGAATCGCGCCGTTGCGCGCGCAGCTCATGGAGATGGCCACCAAGGCCGACAACCCGTCCGTCCACGTCTTCTACAGCGGCCACTACCCGTGCGACCTCTACGATCTGCAGACTCTCCAGCAGATCGCAGCGATCAATCCGTGGCTGTCCGTCGTCGGGATCGTCGAGGAAGAGACCGATCCGTGGTGGTACGACGGACCGCAGTACCGGAACCAACTCGGCGGCTCGTCGCCGATCGTCGGGCAGGTCGGGAAGGTCGTCGCGGAGTTCGGATCATGGGACGGCCGTGACATTCAGATCGTCGGCTCACCCTCGATGATCAACACCACCAAATTCCGCTTGCAGGGCGCAGGAGTCGATCTCTCCCTCGTCCGCCACGACCCTTGGTGACTGGTCTTTGTTGCAGCATCGACTGGGTCATTCCGCAGGCTCCACTCCCGCCCCCGACTGGGTCGTTCCGCAGGCTCCACTCCCGCCCCCGACTGGGTCGTTCCGCAGGCTCCACTCCCGGGCCCGCCGCATATTCTGGACACATGCAGACGTGGAATGCCGAGGTGGTGCAGTACCACCGGTTGCGCAATGACCTGGCCGTGGTTCGACTCGAAGGTGACGCGATACCTTTCGAGGCAGGTCAGTCGCTCGACGTCACTGTTCCGCAGAATGCGCGGCTGAGTCGTCGGTACTCGTCGGCGTTGCCGCCGTCGCTCGATGGAAAGTTGGAATTCCATGTCCGGGCCGTGCCGGCTGGGTGGGTCAGTGGATCGATCGTCAACGAGACGAGGCCGGGTGACGTGTGGACGTTCGGCAATCCCGCGGGCAGTCTGAAGGTCGACCACTCCGGACGCGACGTCGTGATGATTGCAGGGGGCACCGGGCTCGCACCGCTGCGTGCGCTGATTCTGGATCTGACCCGGCGGGAGACACCGCCGAACGTGACGCTGTACGTCGGTGGACGCTCACCACGTGACCTCTACGCGGCCGACCTGCTGTGGATACTGGCGTCCGAATTGCCGTGGCTGACCGTCGTTCCCGTCGTGGACCAGTTGACGGATCCGTGGGCTCCCGACCGCTGGCACGACGCCATCGGAGCCGAGATCGCGGGTGTCGCAGAGATGTTCGGCCCCGAGCACTGCTGGGAGGGCAGTCTGGCCGACGTCATGAGTGTGCAGCAGCCGTTCCTCGACTCCCAGGTGCTGGTCTGCGGTTCACCCGGGATGGAAGCGGCCACGATTGCTGCGTTGATCGACAACGGAACCCCGGAGACCGCCATCGTGCGGTGACGCCGTACGTCAGCCGACGTGCGTCGCGGTGTTCGTGCCGACCGGCAACACCCGCGGCGGCGCGGGCGAGAACAAGCGACGCACGGAGTACCGACCCTTGGCCGGGTCGTACGGCCGATACACGGCGAACACGAGAATGTGCCACCACCAGTGCAACCGGAGTGCCTTGCGTCGCTCGGGAGTCATGACCCCGTGCCGCTCGAACGTCCTGATACCGCATTCGATGTACTCACCGAATTTCGACGGCGGAGTGAGGGCGCGGCGGGGCGACACGTCGACATTCATGTCGGACAGCTGAGCCAGCTTGACGTCCACGGCGGTCAGGCACAGGGCCAGATCGAGATCTTCGTGAAGTTCGGCGTCGGTGCTGACCATCGGTTCGACGCGGTGCCACGCGGACTTGCGGATTGCCATGTTGGCGCCGTGCAGGTTGGTGACCAGGCGACCGCCTCCGATCGCGCCCTTCCTCAGGTGCCGACCGAACCACCACGCTTTGAGGCCACGGACCGGCGAATCGTACGGCTGATTGAGTCCGGTGACACCGCCGACGTGTGCTCCGTCCGCAGACAGGTAGTTCAGAACGGCCCGGGCCCATCCCGGTGTGACGCGGGTGTCGGCGTCGACGCGGCCCAGGACGTCGCCGCGGGCCGCGCGAAATCCGGCATTGCGTGCGTGCGCGACGCCGGGTGCGCGCTCCGGCAGGAGCGTGATCTTGGGGTGGGCGTCGGCGTAGGACTCGACGACAGCGGCGGTGCGGTCGGTGGAGTTGTTGTCCACGACGATGATCTCGTGGATGTCGTCACCCTGCGCGACCAATGCGTCGAGGCAGGGGCCGATGTAGGCCTCTTCGTTGTGGGCCGGGATCACGACCGACAAGGTTTCGGCGGGGAGCGTGGGAGTCGACACACTGGGAGATTATCGGTGACGAGGTGTGGAGTCGAATCGAAAAGTATTGTGTATCAGAGTATTCGGGTGAATTCGCTGATACATGGGTGTTTTGTCGAGGTCGAGTTCGTTTTGTCCGCCGAGGGCGGTCGACCGGTCGGATCGACGGGATTGCACGGGGTGAAGTCATGCTCGATGATTCGCTCATCGGGCCGGCGGTTAGGCTGGGCCGGACGTCGGTCCGACAGCACGTGACTACCAGAGGAGACGAGCAGTGGCTTCCGAGATCGCAGTGGGCGACCTGGTTCAGGCGACCGGGCACGCCGGACCGTGGAAGGTGTTGGAAATCCGTCAGGGTCTGGCGCTTCTCGAGCATCATGCCGGTCATCGACTGTCGGTTCGCACGACCACGCTGTCCGTGGTTCGGAAAGCGTCACCCTCGGAGGCTACGAAGCCCGTCGTGGACGAGCCGGACTCGCCTACCCTCTTCGACTGAAGGTCGGCGAAACAAGAGAGACGCGTCCCCGACGGCCGCGTCCTCGTGGCTTACCCGCTCAGGTCACTGGCGGGAAGTGGGTCGTTCTACAGTCCGCCGAGCAGCAGGTGAAGAGTATCTCCGACGACTGCGATCAGGCCGGCTACGAGTCCCATGTGATTCCTCTTTTCTGTGATTCGCCTTGCGGCGCTGCTCTTTTGAGCTGACAAGAATCTATGGGCGGCGTATTGCCCGCGAGTTAACTGGGAGTAATGGCCTCGGCGGATGCGCGAAACATTACCTTTGCTCATCAATATGGCGGATTGAACGAGGGGCGTGATGAATGCGTCATCGGCCACGTGACTTGTACATGCGCCGCTGGAGCTTGGCGAGCTGTTTGGCCTCGGCGAGTCTCTGCCCATTCGCGCGGGCGTCGTGTCGCGTTGTGGCCCAGTGATTCTCGCGTTCCAGGCGGCGGTAGTTGGCGATCCGCCGGGGGTCGATACTCTCCTGTACTGCGCATCCGGGTTCGCTGCTATGAGTGCAATCGCGAAATCTGCATCGCGCCGACGCGTCCTCGATGTCCGAGAAGGTCTGCTGTAGGCCCTCTTCCGACGCGACGAGGCCGACGGAGCGAAGTCCGGGAGTGTCGATCACCGTCATTCCGACGGTGGGAAGCGGCACGAGTTCGCGTCGAACCGTCACGTGACGCCCTTTGCCGTCGGCTTCGCGTACATCGCCTGTGCTCAGGACTTCCTGGCCGACGAGCGTGTTCGCCAACGTCGACTTTCCGGATCCGGACGGTCCGATCAAGGCGATGGTTCCACCGAGATGCTCGGTGAGGCAGGCTATTCCATCACCGGTGCGGGAGCTGATCGCGAGTACGGTCACGCCGGGTGACGACGCCTTCAGGTCGGTGACTCGGTTGGAATCGCCGGCGTCGCACTTGGTGAGTACGACCAGTGGTGTTGCGCCGCTGTCCCATGCGAGGGCGACGTATCGTTCGACGCGGCCGAGGTCGAGTTCGGTGTCGGCGGCGACGGTCACGACGACGGTGTCGACGTTGGCGGCGAGGGTCTGAGTGTGGGACGTCGTGCCTGCCGATGCTCGGACGATGGCTGTGCGGCGGGGTAGGACTGTCGTGAGTACGGCCCCGCCCGTCGGCTGGGTGTGGATGCGTACCCAGTCGCCGGTGCACACGTCGAGGTGTCCGGTGTGGGCGCGCAGCGTTCCGTGTTCGGTGGCGATGTCGCTGGACCCGCGGTAGACCGCGGTGACGCGCCCGGGTTCTCCGGGTGAGCTGTTCTCGTGGAATCGATGGTGCCAGTAGGTGTCGAAACCCAAGTGGGACAGTGTGGTCGGTGAGGACACGGGTGAGCCTTTCGAAGGGCCGACCCGGTGCCCGGGTCAGCCGATGATGGGGGAGGAGGAGGCCGTGGGCACGGCCGTACGCCGGATGACCATGGTTTCTCCTCCTCTCGTCTCGCCTCGAATGCTCGGGTGGATGGAAAGTATCAGGGCAGAATTGGGCTACGCCATCGATTTAACGGTGCTCACTGCGGAGACGGGTCGGCCAGCACGCGAGCGGCGAACGCGACGGCGAGATCGAGGAGGACGCGTGCCTCGGGCAGGGCGCCCGCCATCACCGGGAACGCATGAACCTGGCCCTTCCAGACGTGCGTCTCGACGGTTCTGCCTGCTGCCGCGAGCGAGGCCGTCATCGCTTCGACGTCGGGACGCATCAACTCGTACTGCGCGGTGGACAGGAACACCGGCGGGAAGATCGCCGGGTCGACGTCGATCGGCGACGGTGAGCCGGCGATGGCGTCGGGCCCGTTCAGCCACCGATCCTCCAACGCTATGACCTGCTTCATCGGAAGGTAGGCGTCCTTCTTCATGAACTCCTTCGGATGGCTCTTCAGGTCGAGGTTCAGCAGTGGAGAGAACCCGAGGACCGCCGCGGGCGGGGTGAGACCGTCGAGTACGGCCAGTTCGGCGACTTTCATTGCCAGGTATCCACCCGCCGAGTCGCCGGCGACGATGATCTTGCTGGGGTCGGCGACGGTTTCCAGCGCGGCGCGGTAGGACGCCATGGCGTCGGCGATCGATGTTCCGATGCCGCCGTAAGGGATCTGTCGGTACTCGACGGAGTAGACGGGGACCCCCGCGCGAGCTGCAATCGTCGCGCACGCACTTCGGTGCGTGGCGAGGCCGCAGAACACGAATCCGCCGCCGTGGAAGTAGAGCACGGACGCGCCGTCGAGTGATCCGGTCGCGGTCTTGGGGTGCGTCGTCTTCTCGCACGGGACGCCGCCCAATCGAACCTGTTCGATGGTCACACGCTTGGGTTTGGGCAACCTGTCGACGGCACGGTCGAGCTGACCGATGGCCTTGATGCCACCGTCGGTCAACGGCCACAGCGAGAACGTCGGCTTCAACGTCAGGCGCATCGCGCAGGACAGAACGCGGGCTTGGCGGCTGATGTCGTCGTGCCAGGTGAGCGTATGGGTCATGGATACGCACGCTAGCACCGGTTGGAACGTGTTCTCGTTGATTCGGCCATGAACCGAGGTCAGGCGTGCTCCCGCCGGTCACGGGAAACAGAAACGTGTTCTACTGCGACCGGGTGGGGAGCGTGCCCTCCTGCTGCGGGTTCGACAGTGCGTTGAGGAAGGCCCGCGCCCAGCGGTCGACGTCGTGCGCGAGGACCTGGCGCCGCATCGCCCGCATGTGGCGTCGACCTTCTTCCGCCGGCTGTTCCAGCGCGGAGACGATGGCGTCCTTGACGCTGTCGAGGTCGTGCGGGTTGCACAGGTACGCCTGACGCAGTTCGGCTGCGGCACCGGTGAATTCGCTGAGAACCAGGGCGCCACCCAGATCGCTGCGGCTGGCGACGTACTCCTTGGCGACGAGGTTCATGCCGTCGCGCAGCGGAGTGACGAGCATGACGTCCGCGGCCACGAAGTACGCGATGAGATCGTCGCGGGGGATCGGACGGTGCAGGTAGTGCAGTACCGGGTGGCCCACCTGGCCGTACTCGCCGTTGATACGGCCGACCTGTTGTTCGATTTCACCGCGCATCGCCTTGTAGCTCTCGACGCGTTCACGGCTCGGGGTGGCGAGCTGAATGATGACGTTGTCCACCGGGTCTATGCGGTGCTCTTCGAGCAGTTCACGGAATGCGTTCAGCCGGACGTCGATGCCTTTGGTGTAGTCGAGGCGGTCGACGCCGAGCATGATGCGCTTCGGGTTGCCCAGCTCCTTGCGGATCTGCTTCGCGCGATCACGGACAGCCTTCGAGCGGGACTTCTCGTCGAGGTCGCCGGAGTCGATCGAGATCGGGAACGCGCCGACGCGGACGGTGCGGAACCCGACCTGCACCGAACCGAGCCGTGACCGGACGCCGACGGTGCCACGTGAGGTGACCTGGCCGGCGAGGCGTCGGGCGAGGTAGAGGAAGTTCTGGGCGCCGCCCGCGAGGTGGAATCCGATGAGGTCGGCCCCGAGGAGGCCTTCGACGATCTCCGTGCGCCACGGCATCTGCATGAACAACTCGACCGGAGGGAACGGGATGTGCAGAAAGAAGCCGATCGTGAGGTCCGGCCGCAGCATCCGCAGCATCTTCGGGACGAGCTGGAGTTGGTAGTCCTGAATCCAGACGGTCGCGCCCTGCGCAGCCGCCGCGGACGTGGTCTCGGCGAAGCGGCGATTGATCTCGACGTACGCGTTCCACCAGGAGCGGTCGTACACCGGCTTGACGATGACATCGTGGTAGAGCGGCCACAAGGTGGCGTTGGAGAAGCCTTCGTAGTAGTCGGCGACTTCCTGCTCGGTCAATGCGACCGGGCACAGTTCGAGCTCGTCCTCGACGAACGGCTCGACGTCGACGTCGGGGACCCCAGGCCATCCGACCCATGCGCCCTTGTTGGCGCGCAGGATCGGTTCGAGAGCCGTGACGAGTCCGCCGGGGCTGCGCTTCCATCGCGTGCTGCCGTCGGGGAGTTTCTCCAGGTCGACGGGCAGCCTGTTGGCTACGACCACAAAATCCGAGCCCTGCGAGGCGTCAGCCACTACTGTCCAATCTTCTCGAAACCGGGGTAGGTCAGTCGACCTTCGCTGTGGGATCGATACCCAACATCGACAAAAGCATGCGGCACTCGTCGGCGTCCGTCGCATAGGCGGCGACGACGCGTTGCGCCTGGCTGGCGGTCTCGTCGGCCAACGGCTCCAGGTCCTCGTCGGCGATGTCGGTGTCGGTGGTGGTCTTGGCGGCCATGGTGTTCTCCATCTTCTGTGGCTGCTCGAATATGGTGCGCCCCGACTCTATGAGAATGCGGTGCTCTCTCGCCACTTTGCGCCGCGAGCGAGCGTCCCGACGGACCCCCGGAATGAAATAGCATCAGGCAATGCGTTTTTCTCCCGCAGGCTCCACTGCTGGCCCCCTGGGTCGTTCCGCGGGCTCCACTCCTGTCACGGGCAGTGCGATTCTTCGGCGAACCGTCGTACGTCAACGGGCCCGGATGATCATTTCGTCACTGTTCTTCTGCGTGCACCAGTTCTGCGAGACCATGGTGCCCGTCGCGATCGGCTTGATCGTCGGCCGCGCGATCGACACCGGTGACGGCCGGGCGATGATCGTCTCACTGTTCGGCCTGGCCGGGCTGTTCGTGGTGCTGTCGTTCGCGTACCGGTTCGGGGCGCGGATCATCGTCGTCGCGATCGAACGTGAGGCGCACATGATGCGCGTCGAGGTCGCTGGTCGGGTACTCGATCCGCGCGGTGTTCGCACCGATCTGGTGTCCGGTGAACTGCTGACGGTGTCCACATCCGACGCGGAGAAGACGTCCTGGATTCTCGACGTCATCGCGCGGACGGTGGCTGCCATCGCCGCGACGGTCGTGTGCGCGGTGGCGTTGCTGATCGTGGACATTCCGTTGGGAATCGCCGTGCTGGTGGGCACTCCCGTCATCATGTATCTGCTTCAGCGCGCAGCGCCGCTGCTCACGCGGACCGCGACGACGCAGCAGGCCGAGGTCGCTCGTGTCTCCGGAATGGCCACCGATCTGGTCAGTGGCGTTCGACCGCTGCGCGGCATCGGCGCCGAGAACGCTGCAGCGGCGCGGTTCCACGCGTCGAGCCGTACGGCACTGGGCGCGACGATGAAGATGGCGAAGGCCAACAGCGTCTACCTCGGATTCTCGACGACGGTCACCGCGCTTCTGTCGGTCGGCATCGCCGGTACCGCCGGGTTTTTCGCGCTGCAGGGCCGAATCTCGGTGGGCGAGTTGATCACCGTCGTCGGGTTGTCGCAATTTCTGATCGAGCCGTTGACGACGATGTCGCGCCTGCCGGGCGTCGCGGCGATGGTGCGTGGTTCCGCGGACCGGCTCGCCCTCGTTCTCGGCGCCGACCACGTACTTCCCGAGGGTGGCTCGGACGCACCGTCGTCGACGAATCTGGGTGTCCACGGCGTCGGATATCGGTCGTTGGACGGTCTGGAGATGTCGGTCGCTCCGGGTGAGCTGCTGGGAGTCGTCGCTCTGCGCGCGCAGGACGGGGAGGCGCTGGCTGCCGTGCTGTCCGGTCAGGTCGCGTCCGACGACTACGTCGGCGACGTCACCATCGGCGGTGCCGTCGTCGACACGCTCGGTCTGACGGAGGTTCGCCGCACGGTGCTGGTGGAGCCGCACAACACGGACCTGTTCGCCGGGACGGTGCGGTCCAACATCACCGCCGGAGCCGCACGCGCCGACGACGAGCTGGCGCCGGTCCTGGCGGCCTCGGCTGTCGAGGACGTGGTGGCGCTGCACGAGACCGGACTCGATCACGCCGTGACCGACCGGGGTGCCTCGTTGTCCGGTGGTCAGCGTCAGCGCGTCGCGCTGGCCCGCGCACTGTCGGTATCCGCTCCGGTGCTGGTGTTGCACGACCCGACGACCGCCGTCGACGCAGTCACCGAACATGCCATCGCCGCCGGCATCAAGGAACTGCGCCACGACGGTGACCAGGCCCAGACCACGGTGCTGATCACGACGAGTCCCGCGCTGCTCGCGGTCACTCACCGGGTGATCGTCGTCGACGACGGACGGGTCGTCGCCGAGGGAACGCACCACCAACTCGCCGCCCACGACGACCGCTACAAGGACACGGTGCTGCGATGACCACGACACCCCAACTGCTGCCCATCGCGACGGGCCGACGATCGTGGGCGTTCCTGCGCGGCGAACTGAACGGGCGACGCGGACTCGGGGCTGTCACGTTGCTGATCTCCGCTGTCGCAGCGGCGATGTCGCTCGTGCCGGTCTACGTGTTCGGCGTGCTGGTCGACCGGGTCACCGACGGTGCACCGACGTCGACCATCGTCTCCGTCGTCGCGATCATCACCGTCGCCGCCGTGGTCGGTGGCGTGTTCACCGCGTGGAGTTCGTACCTGATCAGCAAGCTCGGCGAGGGCATCCTGGCGTCGCTGCGGGAACGCGTGCTCGGTCGCGCACTGCACCTTCCCGTCGGAACTCTGGAGCGAGTCGGCAAGGGAGACCTGCTCTCTCGTGTCGGCGACGACGTGGCCGTCATGGCGAAGTCCATCGGCGAAGTGATCCCCAACATCGTGTCCGCTCTGCTGCTGGTGACCCTCAGTGTCGTGGCCATGCTCAGCCTCGACTGGCGACTCGGACTCGCAGGAATGGTCGCCATTCCGATGTACGTGCTCGCGCTGCGCTGGTACCTACCCCGGTCCGCGCCGCTGTACGCCGCCGAACGCGTCGCCATGGGCGAACGGTCGCAGGCCTTGATCTCCAGCATGCAGGGCGCCCGCACCGTTCGGGCCTACGGACTCGAGGAATCGCACCTGGGCGAGATCGACAAGGCGTCGGGCAAGGCACGGGACATCGGCATCACGGTGTTTCGCCTCTTCACGCGATTCGGTTCGCGCAGCAATCGCGCCGAATGCGTCGGCCTCTCGGTCATCCTCGCGGCGGGCTTCCTGTTCGTCCAGGACGGCCACGTCACCGTCGGTCAGGTCACCGCCGCGGCGTTGCTGTTCCATCGGCTGTTCAATCCCATCGGCATGCTGATGTTCTCGTTCGACGACGTGCAGTCGGCGGGAGCGTCTCTCGCCCGACTCGTCGGCGTCATGGACATCCCGGATCAGCGGTCACGCGGCACCGGCGTGGTGCCCGCCGACGCCACCCTCGAGGTCACCGGGCTGCGTCACTCGTACGACGGTGGGAACGAGGTGCTGCACGGCATCGACCTCACGGTCCGTGCCGGGGAAACCGTTGCGCTGGTGGGTTCCACGGGTGCAGGCAAGTCGACCATCGCAGCCATCGCAGCCGGGTCCATCGACGCGACGGACGGGCAGGTGCGCATCGGCGGTGCGAGCCTGGACGACCTCGGCGCCGACGGTCTGCGTCGCCACATCGCGATCGTCAGCCAGGAGGTGCACGTCTTCTCCGGCACTCTTGCCGAGGATCTGCAGTTGGCTGCTCCCGATGCCACCCGCGACGAGATCCACGCGGCGCTGACGACCGTCGGCGCAGGCGCGTGGGTCGACGCGCTCGCCGACGGCGTCGACACTCAGGTCGGAGAGGGCGGCCACGAGCTGACGGCGGCGCAGTCGCAGCAGCTTGCGTTGGCGAGGCTCGTGTTGGCCGATCCTGCCGTCGCAGTCCTGGACGAGGCGACCGCCGAGGCAGGCAGCTCCGGTGCGCGCGATCTCGAGGCCGCTGCGCAGGCAGCGACCCGTGGCCGCAGCACGCTCGTCGTCGCGCACCGCCTGACGCAGGCCGCCGCCGCCGATCGTGTGGTCGTGCTGGAACACGGGCGGATCCTCGAGGAGGGCGGCCACGACGAACTCGTCGCCGCCGGCGGCCGTTACGCAGAGCTCTGGGCGGCGTGGGAGGGCACCACGCCGGTGAGCGGCAGGTAGCAGGTCCTTTCGGAATTCGGTGCAGCTCAGCGGGTGTGAACTCGCAGGCCCGATTCGCTGGGGGCATGGGTGTCGTCCAGGACGAAGTTCGCGTCGTACTCACCGCCGTTCTGGGTGCGGTACGGGATCGGCCGGTCGGAGAACAGTGTGGCCAGCCGGGCCTGCAGGTGCGTCTCGGCCGCGGCGTAACCGTCGTCGGTCATTCGGTCGGCGCTGGGAATCAGCACCGGTGGTAGCACGGACATGCCTGTGTACCAGAAGAATCCGTGCTGAATGGGGAACAGCAGTTCGTCCAGTGAGCCGTTGATACCGCGCGGCGACACCGTGTGTTCACTGCCGCCCATACTGGTGACGATCAGTGCTCGGGTGCCCGCCAACAGACCGTCGCCGTAGCGGCGAGTTCCACCTTCCGTCTTGCGAATTCCGTATCCGAAGCCCTCGACGAACACGCGGTCCACCCAGCCTTTCATGATGGCGGGCATCGAGAACCACCACAGCGGAAACTGCAGTACGACGGCATCGGCTCGGCGCACCTTGTCCTGCTCGGCGGCGATGTCGGCGGCTATCGTCCCGTCTGCGAGAGCGGTCGACGACGCAGTGGCCACGTGCAGTCGGTGTGCCGGATCGTGTGCGTAGTCCTCCGCGGTCACCACCGGATTCCATCCCATGCGGTACAGGTCGGACTCCATGGCGGTGTGACCCGCCCCGGCGAGCCATTTCAGCGCCGAGTCACGCAACGATCCGTTGAGCGAGCGAGGGTCGGGATGCGCGGAAACCCAAAGAATGTTCATGTCCTGAGCCTGTCACCAGCGGATCGGCCGAGCCAGTGGCCTACCGGACAACATGTGAAAGAATTCGGCCATGCGTACACGTCGAGATCGTGACACCACCCGAGAACCGCATCGGGTGGTCGTCGTCGTCCGTGACGGACTGTTGGGGATGGAATTCGGCTCGGTCCATCGATTGTTCGGCCAGGCGAGGTCCGACGACGGTGAGCCGCTGTACTCGGTGGTGACGTGTACCGCGACGCCCGGTCCGGTGCGCACGGATTCGGACGTGAGCATCGTGGTGGAGCGCGGGTTGGAGGCCGTTGCCGATGCCGACACGGTGATCGTTCCTGCGTCGGATCTGGACTACGGCGACGATCCCGTCTCGGACACCGCACTGTTCCAGCGGATTCGGCCCGGGACTCGGATCGCGTCCATCTGTACGGGTGCGTTCGTTCTGGCCGCCTCGGGTCTGCTCGACGGCCGACGCGCAACGACGCACTGGGCGTCGGCGGAGCAGTTCCGGGCGTTGTATCCCCAGGTCCGGCTCGAACCGAATGTCCTGTACACCCACGACGGCGACGTACTGACGGCGGCGGGGGAGGCGTCGGGTATCGATTTGTGCCTGTACATGATTCGGTGCGATTTCGGCTCGGCTGTCGCGAACCGGGTTGCGCGGGGAACGGTGGTACCGCCGCATCGGAGCGGCGGTCAGGCTCAGTACGTCGCGCCGCCCGTTCGCCGCTCCACGGCCAGTTCGATTGCTGCGGCGCAGGAGTGGGCGCTGGAGAGGCTGCACGAGCCGTTGTCCAACGAGGCGTTGGCGTCGTCGGTGTCCATGAGCGTCCGTACGTTCACGCGTCGATTCACCGCGGAAGTGGGTGTATCTCCGGCCAAATGGATTGCACAGCAACGTGTGCAGCGCGCCAAGGAACTGCTCGAGAACACCGATCACACCATCGACCGTGTCGCGGCCGAGGCCGGTTTCGGTACCGCCACGTCCCTGCGGCAGCAGCTGATGGCCGACATCGGAGTCTCGCCCAGGGCCTACCGCGCGACGTGGGCCGGCGTCACCAGCTCGCGATGACTCGTCGGGTGGGCCGTTCGTTACTGTCCGAGAACAGGTGTGGACTTGCTTCCTTGATGCGCTCGACGTCGTCGAACACTGCGCGCAGGTGATCACGCATCGCTCGCTCCGCGGCAGCGAAATCTGCCTGCTCGACAGCGTCGGCGATGGCGGTGTGCTGGGCGATGAGCTCAGGAATGGGGCGGGTGTCCCGTAGGCCGAGGCGCCGGGCACGGTCGAGGTGCGCTTTCGCGGACTCGACGGACCGCCATGCTGCCGAGTGCCCACCGGCGGCAAGAAGCGCCTGGTGGAATTTCTCGTCGAGTTCGAAGAAGTCGTCCATGCTCAGGCCTGGTTCGCTCTGCTGAGCCAGGTTGTCACGCAGGGCGGCGATGTCCGCGTCGGATCGTCCGGCGACCGCGTCCTTCAACGACGCGATCTCGATGGCCTCCCGGACGAACTGCGCGTCGGCGACCTTCTCGGTGTCCACCCGCGACACGAACGTGCCGAGTTGAGGAAAGACCTGCACCAGGCCTTCCTCGGCGAGGAGAATCAGTGATTCGCGCACGGGAGTACGGCTCACCGACAGGTGTTCGGCCAGCTCGTTCTCCGACAGGGGGCTGCCCGGAGGCAGCTTCAACGACACGATTCGGTGCCGCAGCTCCTTGTAGGCGGCTTCGCGCGCGGTGATTTTTCGGGTGCTCACCGCGTCAACAGTAATGGCCGGTCGGATACGTGAGCTATGCGCGGCACGGACAGGAAAGTTGACGCACGTCACTTACGCACTAGTATGGCAGTGCTGGTATTCAAGACTGACGAATTGCGAGGCACCGATGAACACCCAGGGCCGAGATCGTGCTGCGATCCTGCACGCACGCCGCGATCTGAGAATCGAAGACGTCGACCGCGCCGAGGTCGGCCCAGGTCAGGTGCGCGTCGAGATCGCCGGTGTCAGTCTGTGCGGATCCGACCTCCACTACTACGCCGACGGCAAGAACGGCACCAACGTCCTCACCCGGCCCACGGTGCTCGGGCACGAAGGCTTCGGCCGCATCGTCGAGGTCGGAGACGGGGTCCCGTCCCATCGCCTCGGTCAGCGCGTCGCGATCGAGCCTGCCGTGCCGGGACCGCACGCCCAGCACGCACTGCGTGGCCGTTACAACGTCGATCCCAGCGTCGTCTGCTTCGGCTCCCCGCCGAACAACGGATTGCTCCGCGGGTCGGTCGTGATGCCGGACGCCTTCGCGCACACACTCCCGGACACCGTCACCGACGACGTCGCGGCACTGATCGAACCGTTGGCCGTGGCCGCGTGGGCGGCAGCCCGGGCCGGATCGGTGCTGGGCAAGACCGTCGTGATCACCGGCGCAGGGCCTATCGGGCTCCTGGTGCTGCAGACCGTGATCGCGCTCGGCGCCCAGCACGTCACGATCACCGACGTCTCGCAGGCGCGCTTGGACGTCGCGCTCCGGCTCGGCGCCGACGTCGCGCTGCTCTCCGGAGAAACGTCGTTGGACACAGGTTTCGCCGACGTCGCCTTCGACTGTTCCGGCCACCCCGCCGCGATCGCCGACGCCGCAAGAGCCCTCGGCCCGGCCGGCGTTCTCGCCCTGGTCGGCGTTCCAGGACGCGGCGACGCCGAATTCCCGATCGGCCTGGTGCAACGGTGGGAGCTCGACATCCGGGGTTGCTTCCGCTACGGACCCGACGCGTTCACCCACGCGATTTCCCTTGCCGCTCAGGGCCGCGTGAACCTGAACGTTCTGGTCACGTCCAGATTCCCGCTCGAAGAGTCGGCCGCAGCGCTCGACGCTGCACTGTCCGACCCCACTCAACTCAAGATCGTCATCGACACCGCTTCACCGAACTCCGAGGACAACCGATGAAGATCATCGACGCAACCGTCATCGTCACTGCGCCCGGGCGCAACTACGTCACGCTGAAGATCACCACCGACGAGGGTATCGTCGGATGGGGTGACGCCACCCTCAACGGCCGGGAACTCGCCGTGGCGTCGTACCTGCGTGATCATCTGTGCCCCTTGCTGATCGGTCGCGATGCTCAGCGCATCGAGGACACCTGGCAGTACCTGTACAAGGGCGCGTACTGGCGACGCGGCCCGGTGACGATGACGGCCATCGCGGCGGTCGACGTCGCGCTGTGGGACATCAAGGGCAAAGCCGCCGACATGCCGGTCCATCAACTCCTCGGCGGCGCCGCACGCGACGGCGTCATGGTCTACGGGCACGCCAGCGGCACCAGCGTCGACGAGATGCTCGACGACGTCGCACGGCATCTCGACGAGGGATACAAGGCCGTCCGTGCGCAGTCGGCCATCCCCGGTCTGGACAAGACCTACGGCATCCCGAAGAACGGCTTCTACGAGCCGGCGTCCGACGCTGCGCCGCAGGAGGATTCGTGGGACACCGCGCCGTACCTGAAGTTCGCCCCGGAGATGCTCGGTGCCGTCCGTGAGCGTCACGGTTTCGGGTTCCACCTGCTGCACGACGTCCATCACCGCCTGACGCCCATCGAAGCGGGTCGTCTCGGCCGCGACCTCGAGGACATGCGGATGTTCTGGATCGAGGATCCGACGCCTGCCGAGGATCAGAGCGCGTTCGCGACGATCCGTCAGCACACCACCACCCCGATCGCCGTCGGCGAGATCTTCAATTCCATCTGGGACTGCCAGGACCTCATCACCAACCGGTGGATCGACTACATCCGCACCTCGGTGTCGCACGCAGGCGGAATCACGCACCTGCGTCGCATCTTCTCGCTCGCCGATCTGTACGGAGTCAAGTCCGGTTCGCATGGCGCAGGCGATCTTTCACCGGTGTCGCTCGCCGCGGCCCTGCACGTGGACCTGTCCATCCCGAACTTCGGCGTCCAGGAGTACATGGGCCACGTCGACCCGACGTCCGACGTCTTCCAGACCGACTACACGTTCGAGAACGGCTTCATGCATCCGGGCAACAAGCCGGGCATCGGCGTCGACGTCGACGAGGCCGCCGCCGCGAAGTACCCGTACAACCCCCGCTATCTTCCCGTCAACCGCCGCCTCGACGGCAGCATGCACGATTGGTGAGACGAACAATGAACAGCAACACAGCTTTCGACGTCGTCCTCCTCGGCGAGCCACTCGTCGAGATATCGACGACGCAGCCGTTCGCGCACGGTACGTCCAGTGTTCTCGGTGTCTCCGGCGACGTGGTGAACGCAGGCGCAGCAGCGGCGGCCGCAGGCGCGTCCGTCGCCCTGGTCGCCCGGGTATCCAACGACGAACTGGGCGACGCGGTGTGTGCACGGATCCGGTCCCTCGGCATCGACGACACCTACGTCAGGCGTGTCGACGGCCAACAGGGCGCGTACTTCCTGCACATCGATCCGTTGGGGCAGCGTCAGTTCTCCTACGCACGCACCGGTTCCGTGGGGTCGGGACTGGACGTCTCCGACGTCCCGGCCGACGTCCTCGCTGCGGCAGGGGCGGTGCTGGGCAGCGGAATCACGGCGGCACTGTCCGATTCCGCACGTCGTGCACTGGCGTTCGCCGCGAAGAACGCGTCGACGTTCGTCTACGACCCCAACTTCCGGCCCCGGCTCACCACGGCCGCCGAGTCCGTGAACTTCCTCCGCGAGATCGCGCCGCACTGCTCCGTCGTCGTGCCGTCGGCTCCCGGTGAGATCGACGACCTTCTGAGCATCACCGACCCGCAGGCCGCAGCCACCAGGTTGATGGAGTGGGGCGCGAAAGCTGTTGCCGTGACGCAGGGGTCCGAGGGCATCACGGTGGTGACCGGCGACGACGTCCGCTTTCAGCCGTCCATTCCGGCACCGGCCGTCGTCGATCAGACCGGGGCAGGCGACGTGTTCGCCGGCACCCTCACGGCACGGATAGCGTTGGGAGACAACCTGCTCGACGCCACGGCGCTCGCTGCGAGTGCGGCATCGCTCAGTGTCGGAGGGCGAGGCGGCACCGGCCTGATCGCGTCCCTCGACGAGGTCCGTGCGCACCGCGATCGGGTCGCCGTATGAGCAGGCTCTCGTCGGCTACGGCTCCCGACGTACCGAGGCCGGTGACGCGTGGAATCGTCCACCTCGGCCTCGGTGCGTTCCACCGTGCCCACCAGGCGGCGTTCACCCATGAGGCAGCTCTGCTCACCGGCGATTCGTCGTGGGGCATCACCGGGGTGACGCAGCGAAGCGCTGCCGTCGCAGAGCAGTTGCGCCCTCAGGACGGTCTGTTCACGCTGGTGGAGAAGGGGCCGGGTATCGATCGCGCTTCCGTCGTCGGGTCGATCACCGAGGTGATCAGCGCCGTGCACGACGCGGATGCCGTCGTCGACGCCATTGCCGACCCGCGCGTGCGAATCGTGTCCCTGACGGTGACGGAGAAGGGCTACCGGCTCGACCCGGCGACCGGACGGCTCCGGCCGGACGACCCGGAGATCGTGGCCGACCTGACCGGTCGATCGCCTGGGACGGTGGTGGGTCAGCTGGTCGCCGGGCTTGCGTTGCGAGCGAAGCTCGATGCGCCCGTGACGGTCCTGAGCTGCGACAACCTATCGCACAACGGGGCCCTTCTGGCGGGGATCGTCCGGGATTACGTTGCGCAGAGGGATGATTCGACCGCACTACAGGGCTGGATCGACTCCGCCGTCGCATTTCCGAACTCGATGGTGGACCGCATCGTTCCGGCCACGACGGACGAAGACAGGCGTCGGCTCGAGGACGAGACGGGCCTACGCGACGATGCCGTCGTCGTGTGCGAGCCGTTCCGGCAGTGGGTGATCGAGGACCGCTTCGCCGCCGAGCGGCCCGCGTGGGATCTCGTCGGAGTTCAGTTCGTGACCGACGTCGAGCCGTGGGAGACGATGAAGCTCCGCGTGCTGAACGCGTCGCACTCGCTGCTCGCGTACCTCGGGGTGCGGTCGGGCCACTCGACCATTGCCGACGCCGTGGCGGACCCGGTCCTGACATCGTTGGCGCACAGGATGATCGTGTCCGACGTCGCTCCGACGTTGCATCCAGACATGAACTCGGACGCGTACGCGAACGAGGTGCTCACGCGCTTCGCCAACCCGACGTTGCCGCACACCACCCGTCAGGTCGCGATGGACGGCTCCCAGAAACTCGGTCCGAGGCTACTGGGCACCGTGCGCGACGCCCAGGAACGTGGATCGTCGACGACCTGGCTCGCTGTGGCGGTGGCGTCCTGGGTCGCGTACGTGATCGACGAGGTACGCGCCGGACGCGCGCTCGACGACCCGATGGCGGACGTCCTGTCCCGGGCCGCCACACAGGACGACGCGGTAGCGGCGCTGCTGAGCGTCGAGCAGATCTTCGGTGCCGACCTCGGCCCGGATTCTCCGTTCGGTCGCCGGGTTGCAGCAGCCGCCGATCTGCTCGTCGGCTCTGCCGCAGTCACCACCGAATTCGTAGCGAACATCGAAAGAGAACTGTCATGAACACACGTGAGGTCATGGGCATCAGCCCGGTCATTCCCGTCGTCGTCGTCGACGATGCGTCCGACGCAGTTCCGTTGGCGCGTGCCCTGCACGAGGGTGGCGTCGACGTGATCGAGTTGACGTTGCGCTCCGAGGCGGCGCTCGCTGCGATCGAAGCGATCGCGACCGAGGTGCCCGAGATCGTCATCGGCGCCGGGACGGTGCTCACGCGCCGGGACGCGGAGAAATCGATCGACGCCGGGGCGCGGTTCCTGGTGTCACCGGGCGCTCCGACGGACCTGCTCGACGCTGCGCACGGGTGGTCGATTCCGTGGCTGCCGGGGGTGTCCACGGCAACCGAGGCGATGAACGTCTCGAACGCGGGTCACACCGAACTGAAGTTCTTCCCGGCGTCGACCTCCGGGGGTGCAGCCGCTCTCGGTGCCCTCTCCGGACCGCTTCCGCATCTGACGTTCTGCCCGACGGGCGGAATCTCGTCGAGCAACGCCACCGAGTACCTCCGGTTGCCGAACGTCGCGTGTGTCGGCGGAAGTTGGTTGACGCCTCGAAACCTCGTGCAGGCCAAGGAGTGGACTGCAGTGAGCGAATTGGCGCGTGCGGCGGCAGGTCTGCGCAGCTCAGTCCGACAGCACTGTTGACTCATTGGTATAACAGTGCTTGTATATCAGTGTGGCACGGGCCACTCACCATCTCTTGCAGGTCGTAGGTCTCAGTAGGGGCGTAGGTGCAACGGATTCCGTTGACACCGCGATGGACGACCGGACAGCCTTGAACAAACGGAGCACAAGATGTCTCACGACACGAACGAAGCGCCGAGCCCAGCCGTGGCCGACGAGAAGCCGAAGCGGTCGACCCGCGACCTGACCAAGGCCGCGGTGTCCGGTTGGCTGGGAACAGCAATGGAGTTCATGGACTTCCAGCTGTACTCGCTGGCCGCCGCCATCGTCTTCAACCGGGTCTTCTTCCCCGACGTCAGCCCGGCGATCGGCCTGATCGCAGCCATGGCCACCTACGGCGTCGGCTACGTCGCCCGCCTCGTCGGTGCCATCTACTTCGGCCGGATGGGCGACCGGATCGGTCGTAAGAAGGTCCTCTTCATCACGATCGCGATGATGGGAGCGTCCACGACGCTGATCGGTGCGCTGCCGACGTATCAGACCATCGGCATCCTCGCGCCGATCCTGCTCGTCGCACTACGCCTGATCCAGGGATTCGGCGCCGGAGCGGAGATCGCGGGCGCCACGGTCATGCTCGTGGAGTACGCGCCGGACAAGCGTCGCGGTCTCATCGGTTCGTTGGTCTCGCTGGGGACCAACTCGGGAACGCTTGCGGCGTCGGGAATCTGGGCGATCCTGCTCGTCGTACTGACCGACGACCAACTGGTCAGCTGGGGCTGGCGTATCCCGTTCCTCGCGAGCTTCTTCCTGATGCTCTTCGCGGTGTGGTTGCGCTCCAACCTCAAGGAAAGCCCGGTGTTCGAGGATCGCGCCGACGTGGTCGACGGTGTCGCCCTCTCGCGTGCGGAGATCGAGCAGGTCGACGCCGAAACCAAGGAAAGCGTTCTCGAGTCCGGACTGCGTCAGCGCAAGGGCCGTGCGTTCTTCGTCGCACTCGGGCTTCGCTTCGGGCAGGCCGGCAACTCGGGTCTGATCCAGACGTTCCTGGTGGGCTACATCGCGTCGACTCTGCTGCTGGAGAAGTCCATCGCCACCACGGCGATCGTCTACGGTTCGCTGCTCGGATTCATCACCATTCCGGTCATCGGCATCCTGGGTGACAAGTTCGGTCGCCGCCCGATGTACATGATTCTCAGCGCCGCGACCATGGTGTTGGCGTTCCCGTTGATCTACCTGGTGACCAGCGGCAACAACGCAACCCTGATCATCTCGGTCGTTCTCGCACTCAACATCGGTGTGCTCGGCCTGTTCTCGCTCGAGAGCGTCACGATGGCCGAACTGTTCGGTGCCAGAACACGATTCACCCAGCTTGCACTTGCCAAGGAGATCGGCGGCATCCTGGCCACGGCCATCGGACCGCTGATGGCAGCAACGCTGACGGCAGTGACCGGAAGCTGGTGGCCGATCGCCGCAATGCTGGTGGTCTACTCGGCAATCACGCTGGTGTCCGCGTACCTCGCGCCCGAAACTCGCGGACGCGACCTGGTCCGGCTCGACGACGCCATCTAGCGTCCGTCTCACGTAATTCGGAAGCCGCCATTGCTGTACAGCACCTGCCCGTTGATCCAGGAACCGGCGTCGGAGAACAGAAAACGCACGAGGTTGCTCGTGTCCTCCGCGGTTCCGAGTCGGCCGGCAGGTGTTGCAGCAATGGCGGCTTCTCGTATGTTCTCGGTCATCCAGCCGGTGTCGACGGGGCCCGGGTTCACCACGTTCGCACGAACGTTCAGATCCGCCAGTTCCACAGCGGCCGCCGTGACGATGCGATCCAGCGCCCCCTTGCTCGCGCCGTAGGGCAGATTGTGCGCGGTGTGATCGCTCGTCAACGCCGCGATTCTGCCTCCGGATCCGTCGAGCTGCTCCGCGAATGCCTTGACCAGAAGCCAGGTGGCCCTGGCGTTCACAGCGAAGTGACGGTCCCAACTGTCCACGTCGGTGGTGAGGATGGAGCTGTCCTCCGATTCACAGTGCGACATCACCAAGCCCGTCACCGGACGTGCAGCGGCGTCGAACAACCGAGCGGGCACCGACGGGTCGCTCAGATCACCCGGTGCCAGAGACACGGAGACCCCGAGCGCGCGGCAAATCTCTGCCACGCGCTCGGGGTCGTCGGCGTCACGGATGTATCCAAGCCGGTCGTCGTACGGAGTCCAGTAGTTCAGGATCAGATCCCACCCGTCCTCGGCGAGTCCGACAGCGAGGGCGGAGCCGATCGACCGGATCCGCCCGACACCGGTCACCACTGCAACACGAGGTCCCATGCCCTGACCGTAGGACGATCGAGCCGGCCGAGCGAGCGATTTATCGTGCCCGGGTGATCAGTCCGATTCCTTCTCAGCGAGGAACAGCTTCTCGATCCGCGCTGCCTCTTCCTTCTTGTCCTCGGCCTCTTCCTGACGCTCCGCCGCGTCGGCGAGCTCGGACTCCGCAGGCGCTGACGCGGCCTTCTCGACCTTGTCGATCTGTTCCTTCTGCTTGCGCTCCGCGTCCTCGGCGGCCTTCACCCGCGCCGCCGCTGCGTCGTCGGCCTGCTTCTTGCGGGCCGCAGCCTTTCGGTCGGCCTCTTCTTCGGCCTCGGCCTTGCGCTGCTCGGCTTCTGCCCGTGCGTTCTCGGCCGCCTCGCGTGCAGATTTCGCTGCGGCGTCACGTTCCTGCTCGGCAGTGCGACGAGCTGTCTCGAGCTTGGTCTTGGCCTCGGTCTCCGCGGCGTCGGCTTGCGCGTCGAGCTTCTTCGCGAGACCGATGTGGTCCGCGTGATCGACCTTGTCCTGGCCGCGCGACTGGACATCGGCGTCTCCGAGGATCTTGCCGACCTTGTGATCGAGGGTTCCGACGGCCCGCTCGTACGCGAGCCGCGCAGGGGCTTCGGTACTCCACGTCTGCACGACGTTGCTCTCGAACAGGTCGAGCGGGATGCGAACGATCCGGTACTGGAAACGCAGTATCGAACGCGGTATGTCGAGCACACTCATTGTCGGTTCTCCTGATGCTTGATGTCGGCTGGTCTACGCATTGCGACGAATGCGATCGGCGGCGTCCCGGGCTGCGTCCGCGGCGGCGGCTTCCTGCCGGTACCGGGCAACGGCTTCCAACTCGTCCTGGTCGGCGTCCGCAACCTCCGACCGGGCGTCGGCTGCGGCTTCGATCTGCTCGGCCCGAGCGTCGACCTCCGCGTCGGCGCTTTCGGCGGCCACGGCGCGGTCCTTGGCCTTCTCGGCAGCGATTCTCTGAGCCTGCTGAGCGCGACGAGCCTCGTCCTCGGACGCCTGAGCACTGGCCTCGACGGAATCTCGCTGGGCGTCCGCACTGTTCTTGACCTCGGCCAGACCCTCGCCGGCCTCGGCTGCCTGTGATTCCGCCGCCAGTTCGGTGGCCTTGGCTTCCTTCTTCTCACGGGCCTGTGCGGCCTGGAGCTGCCCCTCGGTGGTCAGCGAGTCATTGCCCGTCACGGCGCCGGCGACCTCCTTGGCCTTGCCTTTGACGGCGTCGAGCAGGCCTTTTCGTGCCTCGTGCGATGCACTGTCGTCGGTCATGGTGCCTCCTGTGCAGTCGTGTCGATAGGGCGGGAGAGAACTACCCGAACGCCGATGCTGGAAACCCGTCGTTCGACGCATGTCCACGGTCGGCCGTAAACTCTGCGCGAGCACAAGGCAACAGACGAGGAGTTTCATGCCCACCGCGACGGTGAACGGGATAACGCTGAACTACCAGGTCAAGGGTTCCGGGCCGCTGGTCGTGCTGATCATGGGCACCGGCAGCCCCGGTCGTGTGTGGGATCTGCATCAGGTTCCGGCGCTGGTCAAGGCGGGATACCGGGTGTGCTTCTTCGACAATCGCGGCATCGCGCCCTCGTTCGAGTCCGTGCAGGGCATCACCATCGACGACCTGGTCGCAGACACCGCCGCGCTGATCGAGCTGGTGCGCGAGGGCGACGAGAAGGCGTTCGTCGTCGGTACGTCCATGGGTGCTCGGGTCGCCCAGGAGCTTGCTCTCCGACGCCCGGAGCTCCTCCGCAAGGCTGTGTTCCTCGCCGGTCATGCTCGCCTCGACGAGTTCCAGCGCACTCTGGGCGAGGGTGAGGTCGCGTTGGCCGACGCCAAGACGCAGCTGCCACCCAAGTACGCGGCAGCCATCACTGCTGCGCTGAACCTCTCTCCGACCACGCTGGCGGATTCGAGGACGGCTCGGGACTGGCTGGATCTGCTGGAATTCTCCGTCGCACCCGTCACTCCCGGGGTACGCGCCCAGATCGGCATGGACGATTCCTTCGACCGCACCTCGGCGTACGGCAAGATCGATCTGCCTTGCCTGTCGGTCGGGTTCGAGCACGACCGGATGATTCCCGCGTTCCTCGGAGCCGAGCTCGCGAAAGCCATTCCCGACGCGCAGTACATCGAGATCCCCGACGTCGGTCACTACGGCTACCTGGAGCGTCCCGACGCCGTCAACGACGTCATTCTCGAGTTCTTGAAGAGCTGACTGCCCGCTGCGCTAGTGTGCGTTGCTAGGGTCAGGGGGGCACTTCACCCATGAAGACTGCCTATTTACGTATGCGACGAGTGAGGCGAGATGAGTACCAATCCATTCGATGACGAAGACGGACGCTTCTTCGTGCTGGTGAACGACGAAGACCAGCACTCGCTGTGGCCGACCTTCTCCGATGTCCCGCAGGGATGGCGCGTCGTCTTCGGCGAGGACAGCCGCGCAGCGTGCTTGGAGTACGTGGAGAAGAACTGGACGGACATGCGCCCCCGCAGCCTGCGTGAGGCCATGGAGGCCGACGCTGCAGCACGTCAGTCCGCCGAGGGCACTCCCGAGGCCTAGGCCTTCTTCTTTTTCTTCAGCTCGACAGGACCGCGTCGCCGACGAACAGTCGGACGGCGCGGTTCTTCTTTGCGGCGAAGAGTCGGGCGAAGCAGCTCTTCGGTGCGCGCGAGGATGCGCGGACGGCGGAGAGTACGAGCGCCCCACTCACCGAGTGTGACCCCTGCGGCGATTCCGCAGCCGATGCCGAACGCGGCGAACAGCGAACTGATGCCGAGCAGCAGCTGGTCGTTGAGTATCGCGTACAGGCCTCGGTACAGCGCCAGACCGGGCAGCAGCGGCGTGATGCCCGCGACCGCGACGATCAGTGGTGGAATCAGCGCGCGACGTGCCATCAGACCACCGGCGAAGCCGACGACCGTGGCAGCGAACGCCGAGGCGATGATCGGACCCGTGTCGACGGTCTGCACCAGCAGCGACACCAACGCCCCGGCGAAACCGCCGAGGAACGCAGCCGTCAGTGCACGCTTCTCCGCGTAGCACGCCAGGGCGTAGAACAGCGCTGCCGCAGCACCGGCCAACACCTTGGTCGGAACCTCGAGAATGTCCGGCGGGGCGGTATTGCTGATGAGCGGCAGATCGCTGCCGATGATCGCCGCCAGCTTCAACGACGTGGCGACGCCGGCAATGATGCCGCCCGTCATCATCAAGACCTCGAAGAACCTGGCCGACGCCGTGATCGGCGCCCCCGTGATGGCGTCCTGAACCGAGCCCACCAACGACAGCCCGGACAGCAGCACAGTCACACCGGCCGCGATGACGAGCGACGGCGACACCGTGACGCCCAGCTGATCCTGGAAGTTGAACAGCGTGATCGCCGGTGTCGCCGCGACGAAGCCGCCGACGACCTGCTGGAAGAAGAACGGAAGACCGACCCGGTTGAGGACGCGGCCGATTCGGTCGATCACCATCGTCGTCAGGAAGCTCACGACGGCCACCAGCACACCACCGCCGAGCAACACACCGATGGACGCGGCCATGCCCGCCCACGCGAACGTCGCCGTCCACCGGTTGTACGGGTGCGGGGCAGTGGTGATCGCGTCCAACGTGTCCAGTGCCTGCGACGGCGGAATCAGCTTCAGCCGAATGCTGCGGATCAACCGGTCGACAGCCGCGAGCCGCGTGAAGTCCATCGAACGGTAATGAACGATGCGCATCGTCGTCGACGGCGGACGCGTTGGACCACGATGGGCACTGATGGTGATGGAGTTGTACGTCACATCGACATCACAGCGCGCAAGACCATACGTGGCCGCTACATTCTGGACCTGGGTCGTCGTATCCATCGCAGCGGTGCCCGACGCCAACAGAACCTCACCCACCCGAACAGCCAGATCCAGAACCTCCGCCACCACCGCGTCGTCGGTGAGGTCGATCGGCTGCAGCGGTGACGGCGCTGCAGTGGGTGTATCGATAGTGGCGCGACGCTCGCCGGTCAGACGACTCAGCGAGGTCGTCAAGTCTTGCAGAAAGCTCATGTCCGTTTTCTGTAGCTGGGGTGATCCACCGACAAGGTACCTGTTTGGACTGTGCGTTCGATGAACGGATATGCTGTCCCCGCACAACGCCTCCTTAGCTCAGCGGTAGAGCACTCGCCTTGTAAGCGAGCGGTCAACGGTTCAATCCCGTTAGGGGGCTCCGCCCAAGAAGGCCTTTGACCAGCAATTATGCGAGTCGGGGGCCTTTTTGATTTTCAGGCTGGATTGCCGAGTTGTCACGACTTGTCACAAGTCGTTCCAAACTCGCTGCAGCGAGGCCTAGGGCGTCATCCTGAGAGTGCGCGTAGGTACGCATCGTGAAGGCCGAATCTGCATGCCCCAGCCAAGCCGAAATGACGGCAATTGGGACCCCTTGAAGGTGCATCAGGGTGGCGCACGTGTGCCGAGCATCGTGCAGTCGAATCGGGGTCACGCCTGCCGACTTGCAGATGGCTTGCCAGTAGTTCGAGACGGTGTCCGGGTGGTACGGCTGGCCGCTCTCGTCGCTGACAACGTGGGTGCCGGGACCGTAGGCCTCGCCGAGGGCCAGACGCTCCCGCTGCTGCTGAGTCCGTGCTTGCTTCAACGCTTTCGTCAGTGCTGGAGTCAGCGGAAGACTCCTGGTTGACCTCTCGGTCTTGGTCTCACCCTCAACCACCTTGCCGTTCACTGAGACCCGGTTGTTGGATATCCGCACCCGACCAGCGTCGAAATCGATGTCGATCCATCGGAGTCCGCACACCTCACCTCGCCGAAGTCCGGATAGCGATAGGTGCCATGCATGCCCGTTGCGGTCTGTGTTGGCTTTGGTCAACACGGTCCGAACCTCGGCCTCGGTGAAGGTCTTCATGGCCTTTTTTGTCCGAGGCATCCGGTCGACCAGTGCAGCCACGTCGCGGACCAACATGCCTTGCTTCACCAGGCCGGTAAGGACCGCGCTGATCGTGTTGATCATGGGATTTACGGTCTGTGGCCCCCAAGGCCGGCGGGGCTTGCCCTTGCTGTTCGACAGCGTTCCCGCTACCAGCTCGTTGATCAGTGCATCGATATGAGCTTTGGTGACCTTCTGGACAGGCAGAGACCCGTACTTCTGCCGGAACGGAGCAAGGGCGTGACGTGACGCGCTGAGTGTGGTCGGGCGTACCCGGCGGCCCATCAGCCAGTTCTCGCATGCCGTGTCAACGGTCAGCTCCGAGGATGAGACATGGGTGCCTCGAGCCACCTCATCGAGCACGCGGGCCAGCACTGCCCGTGCCTCCTTCTCTGTGTCGTACCTCTTGCGCGTCTGTACACGCTTGACCTTGATCGAGTGCGTGCCGTCCGCGTTTTGGACTGGGATCTCACGGGTACCGGCGTCGACGGTGACCTGATATCGGGCCACCTTCTTACGGGTCGTCCGGTCGGTGACCATGTACTTCGTGATCTGAGGCGGGAGCTGCTGCCTAGCCATCAGAGTCCACCGTCCAGCCTTTGTCGCGCATCTGCTTCGCGTGCACCGACAGCATTGTTTCTCCGGCAGATACCGCGAAACCCATCTGGAACGTGCTCGGTCCAGTTTGGGTGATCCCACCGTCAACGTCACTGTCACCGACCTGGATGGGTCGGGTCGACTTGGGGAGGTCACCGTCGATTTGCATCTGACGCATGCGGGCCAGAGTGCGAGATGCCCTGAGCCGAGCAATCTCCGGCGACGGAGACTCCTCTAACGGGTCGAGCGGGATCTCGCCACCGAACCACCGCACGCCGTCGATTGCACGCCGCTCAACACCCGGAGCTACCTCGACAGGGCCGTCGGGAACGTCGCGGTAGATCAGCGAGATTGGCGGGACACCAAGTGCAAGAGCAAGTCTGACGACGGTCGAGACGGACGGCATGGTCTTGAGTCGCTTGTACTCGATGTTGGAGACGATTGAGCGTGGAAGTCCTGCTGCTTCGGCGAGCTTGGCCTGAGAGAGTCCAGCGGCGGACCTCAGGTCCTTTAAATCGTTGCCAAGTCGTTCGGCTGACCTCTGCTCCCAGTCGGCCCACTGCTGTTCCATGAGTTGCATCATGAGGATGCATCTTATGCCAATTATTGCATCGTGTCGATTGATCTGATTAGGTCTCAATGGGAAGCAACCGCACCCCGTTTTTGTATCCAGAGGAAACATTAGGAGAACGGCATGGCACAGCTACTTCAGACGGACCAGGCGTCCAGTCGACTCGGCATCAGCCGCAGCAAGCTCTTTGGGCTTATTCAGTCGGGCGAGCTGCCGTCCGTGAAGGTCGGCAAGCGCCGACTGGTTTCCGATTCGGCCATCGATCAGTTCATCGCGAAGCTTGAGGCCGAAGCCGGACGGCAGAGCGCCTGACTAACAGAACCGCCCCGCTTGATCCCGTCGGTTGCACCCGAGGGGAGCGGGACGGCCAGAACACCCACACTAAGAAGGAATTCAATGACCCAATCTAGTCCGCTGAGCCCGAATGATTACGAGGAGGCCGCAACTCGCCTCCTCTTGGCCGCAGTGATGTCCGGCCGACGCTTCGTTGTCAGTGCTGTGTTGTCCTCAATCAAGGCCCGCCGTCCTCACCACTGGATGAATGGACTGATCGTCAGGGACATGGAGGCCAAGGGCTTGCTTCAACACGCGGGGTACGGCGGATCTCACTTTCCATTGGATAGGGGTAAACCCTCGAATCTTTGGATGTGCAACGGGAGCGTGGCCCGGATCAGGGCGAGGAATCTACTGGCTGCAGATGGGAAGGGCCGAGATGCCCGCTGAGTGCTCGACGAGCGAATCCGACAATGTCCCTGCTGACGACGCGACACAGGACGAAGACTGCAGCGGGCGGGCGATTCTCGACGACGTGCATGCTGCGATCAGCCGCTACTGTCAGTTGCCCAGCGACGAAGCCCTCGACGCGGTGAGTCTCTGGGTTGTTCACACCCACGTAAGCGACATCTTCGACTTCGCACCTCGATTGGTAGTCCGCAGCCCCGAAAAGCGTTCTGGCAAAACGCGCTTGCTGGAGATACTCGCAGAACTCGCACACTCGCCACTGAGGACCGTGAACGCGTCCGTCCCGTACATCTTCAGATCGCTGAACGAGGATGGCGGACGCACCTTGTTCATCGACGAAGCTGACGCCCTGTTCGGGACCCGCAACAAGGCAGACCAGCACGAGAGCCTTCGCGGCCTCTTGAATGCCGGATTTCAGCGCGGGCTCACCTACGGTCGAATGTCGACTGAGATGCTTCCAGAGGAGTTCGACGCGTTCGCGCCGGCTGTCGTGGCGGGAATCGGCCGGATGCCCGACACAATCGAGGACCGTTCCGTCATCATCCGAATGCGAAGGAGAAAGGACTCGGAAGCAGTCGCTCCGTTCAGGATTCGCCGTGACAGGCCGGCGCTCGAGGTGATGAAGGACCGGATCGCTCTGTGGGCTGTGGACGCCGCTACTCGATTGATGGACGCTCAGCCCGACATGCCGGTCGAAGATCGTGCAGCGGACGTCTGGGAGCCCCTAGTCGCAGTCGCGGACGAGGCGGGCTCAGACTGGCCGACGAGAGCTCGCAAGGCAGCGCTTGCCCTGACCACGCAGGCTTAAATCGACGACGTGGAGGCAAGCAAGACCCGCATCTTGGGGGACATACGAGCCGTCTTCAAGGGCTGCCCCACTACCCACTTCTTCAAGGCCGACGATCTTTGCGCCGCGCTGATGCGTCTGGACGAGTCTCCCTGGGCCGATAGGTCGCTGAACCCCTCGAAGCTTGGGCATCAACTTAAGCCGTATGGAATCCGGACTGCTCACAACGCTGACAAGTCCGGCCGTGGGTACCGGACTGCCGACTTCCGGGATGCCTTCGAGCGGTACCTACCGGTGCTTGCTCCGGAGGCGTAACTGGCTAAATTAGGGGCGGGCTGGGAGGGACTGTGAAGGTAGCGGATTACCTGACGGTCATCCGTCAAGCTGTATTGCTCATGAACGGCGAGGTCCTCTGGTGTCCGGTTTATCGCTCGCCGGACGCCATCGGACACCTCAGGACGCCTTCTAGAGACCACACCAAACTCGGAGCAGCGTCCTTCACAGGCGGGTGGCACGTCAACCGAGAGATTGAACTTTCAGACCGAAAGTAACGCGACATAGGGTTTGCCTGGGAGCAAGTGGGAGCTCGCCGCGGTGAGCGATGAACCGGCGATCCACAACACCTCAAGCCAGGTGTCTTAGCTTCGTCGACGAAACGTCTGACTCAAAGAACCGAATTCGTTTGCGGTGCCACTGGAGTGGTCGCATGATCGATCCCGTCATGTAAGTCTCCAAGCTGTGGAAGGCAGCCCCGGTTATCCAAGATATGCGCAGTGCAGACGGTTCTAAGTACAGAGTCGATCATCGTCGTTGTGGGTGTCCAGCTGGCTTTGATTTTTAGCGATCTTAGCTATGGGCCCGCGTACCGCAAAGGTGTCCCAAGTCGTTGACCTGCTGATCTTTGGACACCTTCGAGTCCATATAGCGAAGTAGACCCGGCTGTAGTCCGTACCAAGACTGTATGAATTGACCCAAGTCCACGTATATCAAGTGTCAGAGAGGGGCACACTGCAATTTCTGTGGCAGGGACTCCGCTGGGGCCGAGCCTTCCGATCCGGAAGGGAAGTGAAAGAGGAGAAGTGAGTATTGATCCCTGCCCTGGCTGTATAGTCATGAACGCGACAGGGTTTGCTTCACTGGTTACTGCAGGAACAAGCAGAAGCGGTCTGAGAGGTTTTGCAATCCAGGCTGTGGATCGTCTGTCTGCGCACCTTTTTCAACACAGCGGTTTTCACAAGCGTGTAGTCCGAAGGTGTGAAGTTTGATCAGCGGACAAGCGCTGGCTCAGTGGGCTCTATTTCCTCGCCCGGGCGGGGGAGAGTCAGTTTCGTAGGTATTGCTCTGCCAGGTAGTCGGATGGCGCATTGGGGTCTGGCTGGCTTGGGTTGCATATGCCTTGAACATATTGCCTTTGGTTCATCACGCCGTATGCGGCTGTAGCGTCAGTCACCAAGGTACGGCCACCGGTTGTCGATCTGGAAGTTCCGAGGTGATTGAGCCCCCTCATCTCAGCTCTGGCGGAAGGAGATCGAGCATCTCGACAGCGGAACCATTCCATTGATAGCGGACAGAAGTAGTCTCACCGTCAGAGCACGCATTGCACGATTGGCCGGTTCGGTATGTGAGAGTCACCGTGTCCGATTCTCCGGTGCCTGCGGCCAGATCCGTGAACGGCAGAGCCTCGTAGGTAGCTGTTCCCTGGAAGATGCCCCGGTTGAACATCAGCGCGTGCGATGGAGAGCTGCCAGTACCACCCTCAATGGACACTACGACAGCGGACAACTCGGCGCACGGGTCGAAGTTGCTAGCTAGCGGAACATCTGACCATGATCGTCCGGTAAGGGGTTCAGGCCCGAGTTTCGCTAAGCCACCGACGACGGCCTGCTGCTCAGTGACGACGCCGCATTCGGAAGCTGGCTCGGGAGGCTCCGCGCTTGTTGGGGTTCGGCCGCGAGGTGGCGATGTTGGCTGCTGGGTTGAACTTGTGGCCACTGGCCGGGTGTCGGCTGCGCAATCTTGGGCCAGCAGGTCACGGAAGCGCGGGTACGGGCCCTCGTAGTACACGCTGCTCACCATCGAGCTGCCGGTGAATGTTGGCCCGTCTGGGAGTTTGAGGCCGCTCAAGGCCGTGCTGGGTATATCAACCGCAAGCATGTTGCCGTTCTGACGCACCTTCAGATTCTCGATTACCACTCGATCTTCTGACTCCCCGGATGTTCCGTCCACATATGCCTCGTAGGAGCCCCTGAGTGAGGTGCTGGGGCCGATGGAGACGGACAACTCTCCGCTGGCCTCCGACCGGTCCGAGAACTGAAACAAGACCGTCAGGAACTCGCTGCCTTCGTACCATTCGGTCGGCAGAGTCGGAGACGGAACCGGCTCGACGAATGCCACGGACAGATCGATACCCGATTGGTCGAACCTGGAGAGCGTCATGTTCTCGGCCACCTGGGACGTTGCCGTTCCCTCTGGAGCTTCTGTGCAGTTCACTGTGCTGGGGATGCTCAGGCTCGGTGCCTGGTCACTCGTCGCTCCACAACCCGCCACAGCCGCCGCCGACACGACGGCCACGGCAAGCGTTGCGCCGACCCCTTGTCGCGTAATCCGAACGAATCTGTTGCCACTGCCACCCGAGCTACCCAACGCCTGATCCCTCCACTGTCCGGCGAACTACATCGTGGGCTATATCCGATTTTGGGATATTTGGTTACAGGGCGATGCCCTTGTCCCGTGGAAAAGTCGATCTACTCAGCCGAGTACAGGCAGCTTTGCCTGAAGCTCCGCTCGCTGAGGGTCGCGGGAGGATTGACTCAGGCCACAGTGGCGGCGACCCTGGGCGTTCCACAATCGTTTGTCAGCAAGTACGAGTCCGGAGAACGAAGGCTGGACGTGATTGAGCTCCAGCACGTAGCCCATGCACTGGGTACAACAGCCACTCAGATCTTGTTGGGCCTCAAACCGGAGGATTGAGTCGCCGTCTGACCACGAGACTCGCTTCGGGGCCCATCGTCCCGGCTTGCTGACCTCTCGATGTGTCTCAACTGTCAGGCGGTACAGCACCCCTCAAGCAACTCATGCCCTGTACCGAACCTGTACTAAGTGCGCATACCTACAGGTCGGAAGGTCCACATCGGCGACCTCCCAACTTTTCCAATTCGACATACCACCGGAAATTCTGTGTGAGTACGGCCGAACACACTGTGAAGCAGGCGGACGCTTGCGAGACGGCTGTCAACTCGGTCCGCCCTTAACAGCCGTTGTCGACGAACCTGCCACCGGCCTACCGAGTTTTGCCGCGGATTACTTCGGCCTATTCGTCCGACTCCACTTGGCCTTCGCCTGGGTAACTCGGCCTTATGGACAAGGTGCGCAGGGTCTTGACCCAGCGTGCCGCCCAGCCCCTGGCCCGTTCCCACCCACCTTGCCCGGTGCAGTTCAACAAGGGTCGGTCTACCCACCCTCGTTGCACTCGTCCTTGCAGCTAACCCCGCCTCTTCAGGGGACATACATGCGTCGTACCGCAATTGCCGTAATTGGAGCACTATCAGCTGTCCCGCTTGCCTTTCTCTCCTCCACGCCGGCGTCGGCAAATCCGGGCGACATTGAAGCTGTCTTCACCACCACGGTCAATCCTGATGGCGGCAATTCCGTCACTGGAACTTTTTCCGCGAAGAAGGCGAACCAGCCGTTCTCCTGCGTCATGAGCGACAACGCCGTTAGCGGTGAACTGCTCCTCTACGGCACTAGCGGATCCAGCCAGCCGCCCCGTCCCGTCATATCCGTCACGGATACCGACGTGCCTGATGGCAAATACGCCATCGAGTGGATCTGCTACATGTTCGACCCGGAAACCGGTCAATTGGTTCATGACGGAACCACAGCGGCTCTGGCCGGGCAGCCTGGCTACAGTTCGCCGACCATGCTTGAGGTTCCAGCAGTCGTAGTCCCAGAGCCTGAGGTTCCGATCTGCACCGGGTCGGCTTGCTTGCCAACCGGATCATTTGGCTTTTGACTTGATTGAAGCGCTTCAGTTCGTGCTGGTGACAGGCCCACGGCGGCAGCGGTGTCTCTACGGCGACCGTCTGCCACAAGTGAGCCGCCCCGATGGCAGGTTTTGTGAGATCCTGTCCCGGATGTAACGCCCTGGCCACGGACCGGGATCGAGGGGTTAAGCACTCGGCGGACTGACCTGTCGAGCGACGTCCATCCCGACGGCACCAAGGACAGTTCATGTGGATTCTCTTCTACATTTTTGGCGGCTCACGACGTAGTGGCCCTCACCCGAATTCCTTGAAGGCTCGAATGAATCGCAGAAAGGCAAGCAAGCGGGCAGTCAAGCACCAGATCGCCCACGAGGTCCGGTTGCAGACGGCGCGGAGAAGGGCCGGACTGACGAGCTCCGAAGAAGGTGCGCATCACACGGCTAGTGGGGGCAAGACACTACAGCATCCGTCGAGGCTGGGGCCAGGACTAAAAGCACTCGTCGTGTTCTGCGCGACCGGCAGCGATGTCGGCGGCGTAAAGGGCCGTGAAGCACCGAGGACAGGTCCCACGGGTGGCCACGTGAGACAGACAGTCACAACTCTGGCAAGCCGGACAGAGCGCTTCGGCGCACTTGATGCAGCGCTCGGAAGCCGCTGTTACCTCGAATACCTCATTGCATGCTTCGGAAGAGCACACCCGGTCGGCAACCGACCAGCTGTCGTCCGCGTACCGCTCAAGCTTTCGTCCCACCACGAAGGCATAACTACCCCCGGCTAGCGCAACATCGAGCGAAACGTCATCGCGGGTTGCACCGCTACCGTAAATGATTCCGGTTGACGAGCGACCGTGCCCACCATTCACCCCTTCACGCAAGACCTCGGCGATCAAGTGCGCAAAGTCAGGTTGAATCATGCCCCGGGGTGGCGGAGCGAGAGCGTTGTTCGTCGATATCCCAAGCTCAACACGGCCCACGAGATCGCAAACTGTTGCGAACAGCTGTTCCCCATCGAGGTATGAACGGACGGCCCGGACCAGAACCGCTTGCCTCGACGCCCGAGTCTTCTCGAACAAGGAGACCAGCGTTTGTGACGAGAACCGTGCGGTTGGGTCTAAAAAGTGATCAGGAATCAGAACAGTCGAGGCATAGACGTCGCTGAGGTCCTCTTCGATCCAACCCCGCAGTGGCTGACCGATCTTCCACAAGATGTCTTGCCAGCCTTCGTCGTGAGCTTGGAGGTGGTGACCAAATTCGTGCAGAACGGTGAAGTTGTCGCGTCCACTGCCAGTGCGTGCCAGGGTGATAGTCGGTGGATCGGGGCGATACAGCCCGTCGACGGAACACCCCTCAGGCCTGTGGTCGGTGATCCGGATCCGGATCACCGAGTTCTCGGTGATCGCTTGGGTGGGGTTCTCGAACAGCGCATCGTTCGGGATTCCATCAATCGTCATAGAGCGCTCTCGAAGCCGAGCAGCAAGTTGCTCGAGGATGCCCTGCTGACGCCACGCGTCGTTAGAACCCACCTCCGGAATGAGTATCACTTCTCGTTCCTCAACCGGCGCACTGCCCGTTTCATCAGCTCGGCAGTTCGGTGGGTGCCAGTTGCCGTGCGAGCGGCCAGAGCAAACTCTGACTGCAGCGCAAGCCGGACGTCCAGCTCGGGCAGGTTGCGGGCATCTCCGACGGCCCTGAGGTCGTCCTTGTAACGGGGCTTTCGCAACTCTCTCACCCACTCGCCCGACGCTGGCTCAAGAATCTCTCGCACATCAAGACCCCACGCGTCCGCAAGCAACTCAGCCTGCTCTTTCGTGGGGACACGGTCCTGCTTCAACAAACTGGACGCATCGGGCACAGTCACGCCTAGCGATTCTCGGACTTCGCTCACCTTGGCACCCTGCTCCAGTAGGACATCCCGCCGGAACACACCGTAGCCAGGCAGAGCAGTCGGCCACTCGTTGAAGCAGAGGTGTTGGTATTGCCGCAGCAGTTCAGCGATAAAGGCGGCCTCGTCTGCCTCCTCCCCACCGAAGACCTCAAGCGGGGGTGAATGACCAGTGCGGACCGCGGCCCGTACTTCCTCGACCACGTCGGTCGAAAGCCCGAGTCCGACACGCCGATGCAGCAGATGGCGTCCGAGGCCGGTCTCGGCCACAGACCAGAGTGCGAGTTCCGCGTGGAGATCGGCACTTGGCAATCTGAGCGCTGGCCCCGCCGCGGGATCAGGTGGAACCGTCACCGGCCAGGCAAGGATGTAGTCGTCCCGAACTCGGGAAATCAGAACCAGACCGACGGCAGCACTATTCCAGCTGAGCAGCCAAAGCTCGCCGACACTTGGCTGGGGACAACTGCCAACTTCCCATGCACCGCGGCCCTCAGGGGGGATGGAATTAGGAGCCCTGTCTAGGCTCAGGTCTTGCATGCGTTCCTTCTTGTCACATCGTGGGCTCAGTAGGTCAGTTGGAGATCAGTACCTGATCCGCTCCCAATACTCAAGAAACTCGCTTCGCCCCGGCTCCTGCAGATGCCCATAGAACGGGCAAAGCACCTCGTTCCCGAACCGCGATCCTTCTATTGTGTGCTGAAACCTCTCTGACCACCACCCTGGCTTGTTCAGGTTGCAGGATGTGTCCACAGAACTCGCCAGGTCACCGCGGGATCGAGTGGTTGTACTCCGGCCCAGCGTGGTCCAGAAGGTTGTGTTCGGCAATGCCGCCACCACCCCAACGGGGCGGTAGGTCTCGTGCGCGTCGCCGCCGACAAGAATGCTCGGACTCGCGCCGTAAATATCGGCTGGGATCGGTTCACTGTCGGGCACGCGGAGACGATAGCTCGCCTGACCGACAACGACGCACCCGCCACCCGCCTGGACAAGCCTGCGACCCAGGATTGCGCTACTCGGACTAGAGCTTCTGTCACTTGGACGAGCGAAGGCCGGGGCCGGAATGTAGATCGCAACTAGTGTGTAGCGACGTCGCCGGAGGAAGGATTCACGCCGTGAGCGCTGTCGATGTAGTGCTTGACGAGCTCAGAAACGAGCTGAACACCTCTATCGCTTCAACCCTCCTGGCCTCCCACGCGCTGGGATATTTCGCCGACGAGATGCGGTCTTGGGACAGCAAAGTCGGCCGACACCCACTCAACATTTGGCTGGGCGATCCCACGGTGCACTTCAATGACGCTGAAGACCCAGAGAGCCCGGACGCCGACCGACACACGCCTTCAGCCAGCATCCTGAGATCGGAGGCGTTGCGCATGATGGCCCTGCGGGGGCCCATAGAAATCAATCTAAGTCAGAGCTGGATCGTAAGTTTCTACGCCAGGTGGGAGGAGCACTTCAGGAAGCGACTTGCCGATGCGCACGCATGTGACGGCCAAGCTGTGATTTGTCCACCGCTTGGCGATCTCCGCCACCTACGCAATCTCGTGGTCCACAACGGCGGTGAAGTTGATTCCCGCTGGCGACGTAGCCAAGTGTTTTCACACTGGTTCGAAGTCGGCGAGACGATCTACCTCCGAGGACATCACTTTCTGGAGTTCGAGCAAGCAATCCCATGGGAGGCACTCAAAGCGTCGACTACCTGAGACCTCCCTTCCTGCTTTAGTTTCGAGCGGGCGGAGTAGTTGACGCTTACTGGCTGGGGCGGGGTCCAGCCTGACCTTCGTCGCGTTTAACTCGATGTGCGCGACTTCTGGGTATCGTCCGGCAGACTCACGGGTGCAACCTCCACCTGCTCGTCTCTCAAGGCCCAAAGTCAGGACAAATTCAGTAATAGCGCAGAGACTTACTGCATCGGAATGACAAGGTCTCGTGCATGACTAACCCATACTTCAGGAACGGCAAGCACCGCTTGCTGGATTCATACGTGGTCCACTTGGATGAGCTCGGAACGAGCATGGCCTTGAGCGCATACGACAATGACGCACTCGGGGTCTTTCTTAGCAGGACGCAGGAACTCCGAGATGACCTTGAGTGGTCGGGTCTGCAGATCCATGCGTTCAGCGACAACGTGCTTATTGGTGCGCCGCTCGACGACCCACAGTTCGATTGGGCGGAAGGTCCACATAGCCTCTTCCGGCCTGTCGCCCTTCACCAGTACAGGGCTGCTCTGCAAGGTGTCTACATTAGGGGGGCTTTGGCGCGGGGGCCCCTGTACATGAGTGACCAGCAGGTAACTGGGCGGGCCCTCCTAACTGCCTACAAGCTGGAGTCGGGGGTAGCACGGGTCCCGCGCATTCTTGCCACGCCCGAGGCGATAGCGCCGCGTCATGTAACCATCAAGGCCTTCGGGGGCGACCCACTCTCATCTCCGTACTCTCGTGACTTCGCTGTCGATGAGGATGGGTGGGCTTTCATCAACTACCTGTATCAGGCGCACGATGCGGAGACTAGGGACGAGCGCGCCACCCAATTGCAACAGCACGCTGAGCACATCGAACGCAATCTGAAGACGTTCGTCGAGCCTGGTGGAATCCGAGACAAGTTCGTGTGGCTGGCGCACTACCACAACTGGGTCTGCTCCACGTTCTTTGATCAGACTGGCGTGAGCGACACCCTCCTGTCACTCCTACAACCCGGCGAGCGGAGCAGCCCACGGTTGTTTATGCGCTTACAAGACTGAACCCGCGCCCTGCCAGCATGTCTCAAAAACGATGGGTTGATGAGACAACGCAGCTTCCCGGCTTCTTCGCTCAGGATCCGACCCAGTCGCAGTTCGTTGTGTCTCAAAAACCTGTCTCATATCTGTTAGTCTCAAAACCAGTGGGGTAATGAGGTAGTGAGACAGGAACGGTTATGGCGGCCATCGGATACGCAAGAGTGAGCACGGTTGATCAGGATCCACAGCTGCAACTCGACGCGCTGGCGACTGCGGGGGCGTTGAGGGTGTTCACGGATCTGGGAGTAAGCGGGGCCAAGGCGGACCGCCCGCAGCTTGCCGCGTGTCTCGATCACCTCAGAACCGGCGACACGCTCGTCGTGTGGAAGCTGGACCGTCTCGGTCGCGACACCCGGCACGTCCTTGATGTCATTTCAGACCTCACAGCCCGAGGAGTGACGTTTGCGAGCGTGACTGAAGGTCTCCACACCGAAGGCCCGATGGGCAAGGCGATGTTGACGATCATGGCCGCCTTCGCTCAATTGGAACGAGACATCATGCTCGAGCGAACTCGGGCAGGACTTGTCGCCGCAGCGGCGAAGGGCCGTCGCGGGGGAAGGCCCAGTAAGGTCGCCGCGGCCGATGTGGCTCGGGCGCGTGACCTTCTCAGCAAAGGCCTGACAGCTGGTGAGATCGCCAAGATGCTGGGTGTCAGTCGTGCCACGGTGTACCGCCACCTCCGCGTCTCCTCGGCGGAACCATCTCTGGTTCACCCCAAGGTGGCTCCCTAAGCCCGAAGGCGTCGGTAGCGTAATCGGATGCGCACCGACACCGACGCCCTGCCAGTTCCGGAATGGCTTGCTGTGGCATCGTCGGAAGGCTTCGATAGCGCAATCCGAGTCAACACCCAGTGGTGGGAGCGAGTTCTCTCGCAGGCTGGCCTGGAAGCTGAGCTCCCGCCATCTGTGGACGGCCGGTTGAAGAGGAGCGACATCTTTCATCTTGCATCACGTTGCACTGACGACCCCGAAGTTGCCAGAGCCGTGCTTTGGGCATCGCTAGCCTGGGGGGAGGGGACCCGCGCATTCAGAAATCCAGGACGAGTCCGGTCTTTCCTCATGGACCGTGATCGCAACTCTGACCTACTTGTGCAGGCTGCAGACATTTCGTTGAGCGATCCCGAAGCTGCCTACCAGGCTCTCTTTCGCCAAATCAAACATCTAGGCCCCGCGTTTTTCACGAAGTTCTTGTACTTCGCCGGAGGTGGCAACGCGTCCCATCCGTGCCTCATTCTCGACGCACGTGTGGCTGCTGCTCTGAAGTATCACAGCGGTTGGGACTCGCTCGATGCTCGAGCGGGCTGGCCGGCTGACACGTACGGTCGGTACTGCGAGCTACTAGCGCGGTGGGCGGGAGAGGTGGATCAGCGAGGGATCCCCATCTCAGCGGATCAGCTTGAGTTCAGGTTGTTCTCACGGAGGTAGGCCAGTAGTGGCTCGGTAGGTGCCCCCATGGACGCACCTCCACTCTTGCACTGACAAGCCTGCGTTAGCCTCACGTGTATGCCGCTCCACGCCTTGACCCGCGATTCTGTCCTGAAGGCAATCGAGGAGTTCAACCGGCGCGGGCAGACCGAATTCTTGAAGCTGTACGGCTATGGAGAGGCCCGCGGCTACGACCTGGTGTTCGACGGAGTGAACTACGACTCCAAGGCAATTGCCGGTGTAGCACAGCGGTACGCGACAGGTGACGTTCTTGAGCCCCGGTCATTCTCGGGTGGGCGGGCAGAGACTGTTCGCGCACTGACTGACCTAGGGTTCACGATCATTGACACAAGACCTAGCGGCACCCAGCGGGCATGGCTTGCTGTGACCAAAAATGACTATCGGCGGCTAGTTGGCGGGGCTACCTACGATGACCTCTATCCAAGTCATTACAGCTATGACAGCAACGTCTCGAACTGGAAGCAGATCGCCACCGGTGACCTTATTGCCATCTGGGATGAAGCGGAGCTCTTGGGCGTATCGATCATTGAGTCTATCGAGATCTCCCGGGGTCCGAAGACCATGGGTCGCTGCCCTTCGTGTGGAAAAGGCAACATCGAGCGTCGGAAAAAGATGAGGCCAACGTACCGGTGTGATGACTGCAAAGATGCGTTCGAGACACCTGTGCTGTCAGAAAAGATCGTGGACCGGTTCAAAACGACGCATGCGCGGGGGTGGACTCAGCCCACGCCCTCACTGAGCCGAGACGAGCTGCTGAAACTTACGGTTCTGAACTACTCGCAGAACAGTATTCGCGAACTTCGGCTCGTAGACTTTCGTGCCAGTGTATCTGCGCACAGCGCCGGTGCGCCGATGGCGCTGGTTGATGCCACGAGCAGGCAGATACGTGGTGGCCACAGCGAGCGAATCGTACGAGCGCGGCTTGGACAGGGAGCATTCCGTACCAAGCTGATCGATAAGTACGGCTCTGTGTGCGCGTTCTCGGGACCAGCTCCAGAACAGGTTCTTGAAGCCGCCCACCTGTACAGCTACGCCACCGTTGGCAAGCATGAAGATGACGGGGGGCTGTTGATTCGGCGAGACCTGCACACTCTGTTCGACTCGGGCCTTATCTCGGTCGATGGCGGCGGCAGCATCGACGTCACCTCCGAAGTAGCCAGCTATCCCGTGTATGCGGAGCTGCATGGCTCGAAGCTGCGAGTTGAATTGACGGATGCACAACGCTCATGGCTGGCTGCGCACTGGCATCTGTGGAGATAACAGAGCTCAAGCCAGATTACGAGCCGCAGCTCCCAGGCGATTCCGGATGGGCTGCGAAGGTTCGGTTGCACCAGTCATGGTTCCCCAGTTGAGATCTCTGGACTGGAATACTTGGGGTACCGACACCGGCTCCGACATCACGGCCTCTTGGAAGCGATTTGCCGCAGAGCACGGTAGGGCTCGGCCTTCGCGGCGACGGTGTGAGGCGTGCATACGCCCATAGGCGATCCGAGGGTTGGGGGCTCGCCCCCGTTGCTGAGCATTGTGACGCACTCGTCCTAGGCTGGGCTACACCTCGCTGAGTCAACGCACTTGGCGATCCGTCACACGCGACTTGAGCGAAGTACTGATCTCGTTTGATCCGGATCCAGTTCTTTACCGCCAGAATTGGCGTCGGTGTTGGTGTCGCCTGAATTATCCAACCGGCTGACCCAGATGTATTCCAACTGACGGTCCAAGAGCGCCGCTGCATGTGAGGGCGGTCGGCAAGGCTGTAGGTTCGCAGAACGGAAGTCCCGACTGAGATTCGGAGACCGCAGCGCACTGCACGATAGGGGACCGATGTCTGCCATCCTGATAAGTTCCATCGCTACTCATATGGACCAGCTCGCGATTGAGACTTGGCATAAGCTCGCCGATGGCGATCAGGCCCGCATCAAGTTTCGAGAGGATTCCATCACCGATCACAACCTGTTGGCACTGCATCGAAGGTTCGGGCGTCACATGAGTGTCCTCCGCTATAACCAGCGCGAAGAAGCGTTGTCAGGCGCCGACTGGGAATGGTGGATTGGCAGCGACTTCCATGGCTGGTTCGTGCTGCGGATTCAAGCCAAGCGGGCGCACGGGCTGGACTACAGCGCTCTCAACCACAAGGACAAGCTGACTGGCCAGCTTCAGTATCAAACAATGCTCGTCCGGACTTCGACCCGTCCTGGGGAGTACGCGTTCCACGTTTTTTACAACGGATGGGAGCCGAGCCGGTTCGCCGAATATAGGCGGGCTCAACCAGAAACCCCCGATGCCCCGCCTTGGTGGTCAACCTCGCGCACCAGCCGTGTATCGCACTGGGGGTGTATGGGCGTCTCGACCCAGGACGTGAAGGAGCTGCATTCGTCGGTCAGCTTACGCAAATATCGAATTCCTCGATACTTGGAACGAGGGTTTCCCTGGTCGGAGTTGTTCTCCGGGCTGAGCCCGGGTCACAATGCGGCATCTATGACGAACTTGCTCCAGTTCAACGCGTATCGCGCATCTCTTGGGTCGGCAATGTCGACGAATTGGCTGGCTCAAGGGCTGACGCTTGAGGATCTGCGAGCGAATTCCGTAATCCCACCGGGAGCTGTGGGTCGCGATAGTCGGATAGCGGAACTGCCCGCGTATGCGCGGGCCGCCCTGGATCCGGGTTCGCTGAACGGAGACCTCTACCACGGCTCAAATACAGATGTGAGACGCCCGAACCGGCCGCCGAAGCGCGTTACTGTCACCGATCTTGGGGAGTAGCGGACGGTAGGGGCCGATCAGGGTTCCGCCTTACGGCGGTTGAAAAATCTTTGGCCAGCACAGGCGTGTAGGAAGCCATGAGGAAAACGCAGTTTCGATTGTCCGAGCCAACACTCAAGGACGGTCCAGTGTTGCCCACTTTTTGCCCATGATCTGTGGTCAACGCAAGTCACCCGTCGTCATCGCTTACGTCATATTCGCAGCTCAAAGAGTATCCGGGGCCTAGGGCCAGCCTTACGAAACCCTGACCGCTGGCTCGAATCGGCCGGCGGAATCGAATACACCGCCGACCCCGCCACCTTCGACGCGCCCACGGATCTTGCGAACGTCAAGTTTGCGAAGTGGCCGGGCGGTCCGGTCAGACCGGCGTCACCAACAACGCCGAGCTACTCATCTCAGCATGCGAGATCATCCCCAAGCCCGAGGCCTCGGGAGACTACCCGCAGGGGCTGACATGGCCGACGCACGGCGGACTACTTGTTTACTGACTCCACACGGCATACCGCGCCGGCCACGTGCAACACGCTGACAGTGGCGACACACCGAGAGTGCGGGGACGTCTGTCGGCTTCACCGCATAAACTGATCAGCGGTCGGCAACCTTTTGCTGACTGCGGAAACGCCGAGGCCCCGCCGGAGCGAACTCCAGCAGGGCTCGGGATGTCTTTGGTCGGACACCCCCGATAATAAGCGACGCCTCGATCTGTGTCTCGACATGGGGGCGGCTTTTCTGCAGAGTTTGACCCGTCGAGTCCTCTCTTTCCCGCGGAATCAAACCGGTACGAAGAGACATGGACAGAACACAATGACAGCAGATTCCCCCGACAACACCCCAGAACAACGATCCTCCGGAGAGTTCATCGTCTATCGAACAGAGGACGGACGGACCGAAGTCCAGTTGTTACTCGTAGACGGCACGGTTTGGCTGTCCCAGAAGGAGCTCTCCGAGCTCTACGGCATTGGGGTATCAACCGTGAGCAGGCACGTTAAGGCCATCCTCGACGAGGGCGAGCTGGACCGTGCGGCAACTGTTGCACAACGTGAAAATGTTGCCCTTGAACAGGGACGATCTGTCACACGCCGGATTGAGGTTTACAGCCTGGACCTCATCATGGCCGTCGGTTACCGAGTGAGGGGACCGCGAGGCAATCAGTTCCGAAACTGGGCAACGACGGTCCTCGCCGAATATCTCATCAAGGGCTTCGCGATGAACGATGCGAAGCTGAAGGACCCGGCAGGCCAGGACTACTTCGCCGAGCTCCTTGAGCGGATCCGTGACATCCGCGCGTCGGAGGCACGCTTCTACCAACAGATCCGGGACATCTTCGCAACCAGTGCTGATTACGACCCCAAGAGTCTCAGCACCGCCCAGTTCTTCCAGCAGATCCAGAACAAGCTTCACTTCGCCATCGCGGGGCAGACCGCTCCTGAGATCATCGCGCTCCGAGCCGACCCGTCGGCGCCGAACATGGGCGTGCAGCACTTCAAGGGCGAGAAGCCCACGAAGCAGGAAGCGAAGGTCGCTAAGAACTACCTCACTGCTGACGAGCTCAGGATCCTCAACCGGTTCACGACCATGTTCCTGGACTACGCGCAGGACCAGGCCGAGCGACGGAACTCGATGACGATGACAGCTTGGGTTGTTCAGACCGACAGGTTCATCGCCTTCAACGAGTATCCAGTCCTGACAGACAACGGCAGGCTCTCGCGAGCTCGAGCAGACGAGCTCGCCATGGAACGGTATGACCTTTACAAGCGGCAGCTCGCCGCAGCCTCGCGCGATGAGATTCTGGGCGCTGAGGTCGACACGATGCGGCGAATCGAGCGGCAGATCCTTGCCGCCCAGCATTCGCTAAAGCGCTAACCGGCCCGGCGACTCTGCCCACACTTGCCCACTATCCGCACCAATCGGCAAGCACCGGCCAAGTAGAGAATTGCTGCTCAGGACAGGTAAATGGCCTTGAGCTGCGGGGCGCTGAAGAGTTCAAATCCCTCCGCTTCCGCCAACGGGAAAGGCCCTGATCTCACCGAGCGGTGCAGGTCAGGGCCTTGTTGGTGATTGGTTCGTGCGGCCAGGCTTGGGGTCTGCCCGAAAAAATGGCCACGTCGAGGTCGTTGCGGACATCCTGCGTCGCGTCAGGGCCAGCTCGGTCGTAGACAACTCCGTCGCATGAGCATGGGCTGCGATTAAGTCCCCGCAACTGACGTCAATAGCCGTGTCTAGGACAGGCACGGGTTCGCCTCTGTCCTAGACAGGTCTGGCCGTTCGGGAGTAACGCCGGTGAGCAATCGACTTGTCACAAGGTTGTCACAACTCGGTACAAACGAACCGACACCCACTGACACTCACTGACCCAGTAACAGCAGGTCGGAGCGAGGAAACGAATCACACTGGGACCCAATGGAACCCCAATTAATCGCCTTGTAAGCGAGCGGTCAACGGTTCAATCCCGTTAGGGGGCTCCGCACATGAAGGCCCCGACCACGTCACGTGGTCGGGGCCTTCGTCGTTGCGAGGTGCGTCGGCCCCGGTGCAGGTGACCCCAGTGCACGGTATCGATGCGGATCTGCGGGATTCCGCTGATTGTCGGTAGTTGTGTGCTCTGGGGTCAGTAGTACATTCGGCGGGCCGATGGCTACCAGAGAACCATTGTCAGGAATCCGATTCCCAGGATGATGCCGAGGGCGCCGGCGCCGTAGGCGAGGGCAGCGTCGGTGCGTGATGCGGGAGGCCCCGAGAGGATCGGGCTGCGGTCGGCCCAGAGCGCGGCGCCGAGAGCGAGGATGCCGAGCGCGACTCCGAAGCCTGGGGTCCAGAAGCACACGATGGACAGTGCGCCGATCATCAGCGCTGAGTCGGTGTTCTCGCGGCGGTCGAATGCTCGTCGGTTCCACCACCGCCGATCCTCGGGTCCGCCGGCGGTTCCCTCGGGATTGTTCCTGTCGGCCGTCAACGTCATTGCGTGTGCTCCTTCGTGTGTCGCATGCTGCCCGATGCGGTTCTCGCGCAGCATCATCGGCCGTCCTCGTGAGACGGCGCCTGCCTCGAAAATTTTTCGAAAAATTGTGCACAACCATCTTGGCACTCGGATGGTGAGAGTGCTAATTTCTGTATCGCACAGTCAAGAGCAGCCCGCTACAGGGGCGGGTGCATCTGGAGTTGATGGAGGTGGTTGCTGTGCTTCGCTTCGATCCGTTCCGTGACCTCGATTCCATTACCTCGGCCATGCTGGGGACGTCGAGCGGTTCCGATCGTGCGCCACGGTTCATGCCGATGGACCTGTACAAACTCGACGATCACTACGTTCTGTCGGCGGATCTTCCCGGGGTGGATCCGGGTTCGATCGATGTCGATGTCGACCGCGGAACCCTCACGCTGACAGCACATCGCACTGCACCGGATACCGATGGGGTGCAATGGATTTCCTCGGAACGTTTCGCCGGTACGTATCGTCGCCAGCTCGCGCTGGGCGACGGCGTCGACTCCGAGCGCATTTCCGCGTCCTATGACAACGGGGTCCTGTCGGTGACGATCCCGCTGGCCGAGCGCGCCAAACCGCGGAAGGTTCAGATCAGCGCCGGCGCCTCCGACGGTCGACGGTCGATCGAGACGCAGTCGAAATGATCGATCCGGTCATGTGGCCCGAGGGCCCGTACGAGTGTGCGCCGGCAGATTTCGTCGAGCAGCGTATCGAAGTCCCGTTCGAGGACGATGCGTATCCACCGACCGCTCGCTTCGAGGTTGTCGGGGCGGCGTAGATCAGGCGGAAGTGCCTGTGTGGGGGTGGCGCGGGGCGCTGCCGGTTTCTTGACAGCGCCCCGCGCCGCGGTACGTCCGTGTAGCGGGGTACCGGCAGCTCGGATGCCACGACTGCCGCGTACCCAAACCTGGCCCCCCTGCGGTAAGTCGAGCATCGGCGGCGCATTCGATTCCGGTTCCGGATGATCGTGTGGTCGAATCTGTTGGTGAAGGATTCTGTGGTCACTGATGCCAGTACGGCGGAGGGCGAGAGCCTCGCTGCCGCCGACGACGCAACCCGCGCGGCTGCCGCTCGCTTCGGGGCGGTGGTCGCTTCGATCGGTGACTCCATTCGCGACGACGACCATGTCCTCGAAACCCTCGACCGGCTCGTCGCAGTAGCATGCGAGCACATCGGGGACGTCGACCACGCCAGTGTCACCATCGACGTCGACGGCCGAAGCTTCACTGCGTGCTCGACCGACGACTCGACGATGGCTATCGACCTCGAGCAGTACGACCTCGATTCCGGGCCGTGCCTGACCGCTGCTCGCACGCCGGAAACAGTGGTCGCGGACTGCGACGTGATCGACCAGCGATGGCCGAACTTCGGGCCGACCGCCCGCGCTGCAGGTGTGCATTCGATTGTCGCCGAACCCATCTCGTCGGCGCAGGTGACGTTCGGTGCCGTCAACCTCTACAGCCGCACCGCGCATGCTTTCGACGATATCGATCGATCCCTGCTGGCGGCATTGACCGCCGCGATCGGATCCGCCGTCGGCGACTTCGCGCGGATCGGCGCCGCCCAGGACACCGTGGACGGCCTGCGTACCGCTATGGAACATCGGGCCCCGATAGAGCAGGCGAAAGGGATCCTGATGGCTCTGCATCGCATCGGACCCGACCAGGCTTTCGACATCCTGTCCACTCGGTCTCAGAACACCAATCGCCGTCTTCGTTCGATCGCCGTCGAATTCGTCGCCGCCGTCAGCGAGGTCAGTACAACGGTGACCGATACTCCGACGTGACCGACGCGCTCCGTCTCGGCCGGGGAGCTACCGCGATCGATCCCCGAAGAGCCGTTATCGCGATGTTATTCCCTGGTTATCAATTCGAGATAGACCGGTCGAGTCTTCGATATCGGACACTGGAAAACTAATTGCACAGTCAACGAGGTGACGCAGGAGTGACGGTCACGAGTCCGTCACGGCGCGAGCACCCGGGAGAGGACACGATGACCACCGCCATGCCCGACTCCTCCTTCTCGTGGACCGATACGCACGCGCCGCCGAGCGTGGTTGCCGATGCGGCGGACCGGTACGACATCGATGTGGAAGCCGTATCCGCCGACCGCAGGGTGGTGCGACTGGCGGGGGAGTTCGAGATGGAGTCCCGTACCGACGTTGCCGCAGTCCTCGACCGAGCGATACGCACCGGATCGAAGGCCGATGTCGATCTCTCGGCTGTGACGTTTCTGTACTCGGGTGCGGCGAGGTCGATCATCGACGCCGTCGATGCCTCGGAAGCATTCGGGCAGCAGATGCAGGTGGTCGGCGCGAACCGCGTCGCGTGCAGAATCTTCGGCGCTCTCGGCGCCGAACATCTTCTCCGAGAGAACTCCGATCGACATGCCTGACGACACGAGGGTTCGCGATGGGGGCCAGGGCGCGTAGGCGCGTGAGGGTGTCGAGGGTTGGCCGCATGGACGACGGGTACTGAGATGGTCATGATGCTGTGGACATCGCAGAAGAATGTGCACTCGTGGTGACCGACGACGCGGATCCGTCACCGTTTTGCGCTGTACTCACCTCGACGGGGCGGACTCGGGTGCTGACTGTGGACGGCGAACTGGACATGTCTGTCGTGCCGGATCTGGCCACAGCTGCATTTGCCGCTGCTGCCGAGGCCGAGGGTGGTCTGGTCGTCGACCTCACCGACGCTGCTTTTCTGTCCTCCAGCGCCATCACGACCCTGGTCAAGACATCCGAGCATCTGCCGCAAGGGGCGGTGATGGCGCTGGTTGCGACGCGGCCGGTCGTGCTGCGTCCGATCGAGCTCAGCGGGATAGATCGCTTCATGCAGGCCTTCCCTGATCTCGCTTCCGCGATCGCGCACGTGAGCGGCCAGGACAGCGACGCGACCTGATGACCGAACGCAACGCCGATCACCGCGCCGTCGACCCCGCTCGGTGGACACACCATGGCCACGCCGACCCGTCGTCTGCGACGATGCTGCGTCGACGCGTACGACGTTGGGCTGCATCGTTCGACGTCACCGAGGACCTCGTCGACGCCATCGAGCTCGCCACCTACGAAGCCCTCGCCAACGTCGTCGAGCACGCGTACACCACCTCGGACGAACCCGGAATCATGACGCTGACTGCCGTCCGCGAGGACTCGACCATCACGATCACCGTCGTCGACGCCGGGATCTGGAAACCTCCTGATCCCACGCCCCACCGCCGACACGGACTCGATCTGGCCGCAGCCGTCAGCGATCACCTCGCTCTCGACCACTCCGCAGTGGGAACCGTCGTATCGATGACGTGGGCGCTCGACTGAAAAGTTGATCAGGCCCGCTGTCGGCGGGGGTCTGCCTGGGTGAGGTGGTGATCGAGCAGCACGGTCAGGTGCTGCTCGACATCGTCGAGCGCTGTGCCACGCACATCCATCACGGCGCCTTCGATTGCTGCCAAGATCGTGTTCGCGAGGGATTCTGCGGTGGATTGCTCGATGCCGTGCTCGACCAGCGATGTTGCGACCGCGGGAGTGGTGGCGCGAGAGACTGCGGCTGCCCGATGGGCAGCCTGCGGTGAATTCGCTGCCGGACACCACGTTCTGACACTGCGCGATGAATGAAGCCAGGCCCTCGCGTGGGGTGGAGTGCGCGGCTGCGGCGGCGATCTGTGCTTCTCGGGTCGATGCTCCGTGGCGTACACGCCGCCGGGACCATCGTCGGGCGAGATCTGGTCGCCGAGATACGGTCCGGAGAAGTCGTCTCGACAGCGACGCTACCGTCGTGGTGCAGTGACTTCGACCCGTTCTCGGTAACCCGAGCGCTTCACCGGTAAGGCAGCGCCGCTCAGATCTGTGCGGGTTGCCAGTCGGGTGCGTGTTCGAGAATCACTTGCTGCAGTAGGCGAGTGGCCTTCCGAACACCTTCGGCAGCGTTGACCAACGCGTCCTCGTGCTCGATGTTCAGTGTGGCGTCGTAGGTGCCCGAGTCCGAGTGTGACGTAATACCATGCGCGCGCATGCGGATCGGTGACGTCGACGGTGTCGAGCACGCCGTTGTGTGCTGCATTGTGTCGGTTGATTCGTACATCCTTGGCGTGCACATGAAAGATGCTGCGGCCCAGGCTGCGAATGACCGACGGGATGTCTGCGCCCATCCACATCAGGTGCGACGGATCGAGGTTCGCCCCGACGACGGTCGGGTCGGTTGCGTCGGCGAGTCGTTTCATCGTCGAGACGTTGTAGACGAGTTGCGAGCCGCACATTTCGACTGCAAGCCGTACGCCGTGGTCTTTCGCGAAGCGTGCCAATGAATCCCAGTAGGGAAGCGCGATGTCGTTCCATTGGTACTCGAGAATCGCGAGGTTCTCGGGCGGCCACGAGGTGGTGATCCAGTTGGCCGACGAGTCGCCGGGCCCACCGGGTAGTCCGACATCAGTACGACGGTGGGCACCCCGAGCAACCCGGCGGCCTCGATGGTGCGGCGGACGACGTCGTCGTGGGCAGGTCCCGTGACGGGGTGGAGTTGATTGCCGTTCGCGTTGAGCGCGCTGATCGTGAGATGTCGCGCTTGGACTGCGTCGGTCAGTTTCGCGCGGGCCGCTTCGGATTCCACGAGTTCGGACAGGTTCGCGTGCGGCGCAGTCGACCAGTTGCCGGTAGCGATCTCCACCGACGACAGACCGGCCTCGGCGGCGATGTCGAGCGCTTCCTCGAACGGAAGATGGCTCAGCGAATCCGTGATCAGTCCGATCTGCATGTCAGTCTCCTGGTGTGGTGGTCAGCCAACACTAGAACGTGCTAGATCAGTTTGTAAAGACATAGTCCGTTCGTCGTAGGGCATCATGAGGGGATGAGTGATCTCGAATACCTGGCCACGTTGCTTGCTGGACTGGATGCGGAGATTGCGCGAGTCGCTGCTGCCGATTCGGGTTCCGACGAGCAGTCGTCTGCCATCGACGACGCGGTCGACGCTGTCCTGCGGTTGCGTGCGAAGGTCAAGGCCGGTTACCCCGGCAAGAAGGCCTATTACATCGCGGCGTCGACCGACCCGAATGGAATCCGGGTCGAGGGCATTTCTGCCCTGCAGGGCAAACGTGCCCACGAACTGGTCCGCGACGGCGGATGGATGCACACCGATTCCAGCACGGTGCTCGATCTTCTCGACGACGATCAGATCAGTCGGTACCGTGCCGTCGCGGGACGCGGCGTGACGCAAACATTTCGGGACGCACGTGAATACCTTTCGACAGCAACGGGTCTCGCCGACCAATAGATCTGACCAACGTCGATCTGGGCCGAAACGGTCGTGACTCGATCAGTTCCCCAGCACGATGCCTTCTCGACGAGGGTCGGCGCCGCCGGTCCAACCGTTGTCGGTGCGCTGGAGGGCGCTGAGGCCGCTGGATTGGTCCGCCGTGGAGACCTGGTGTCCCCATTGTTCGAGTTGGCGTACGACGGGGTCGTCCGGGCCGGTGACGTTCGGGTGTTCACCGCCGTAGTTGGTGGCAGGGGAGTTCGCCGCACCGAAGTCCACCATCGAGACGGCCTGCTGGGGGTTCATTCCCCAATCGAGAACGCCGACAAGTGTCTTGACGACGAACTGAATGATGACGGATCCGCCGGGCGAACCTGCGACCAAGGAGAGGTCGCCCCGGCTGCCGTCGTCGGTCTTGTCGAAGACGAGGGTCGGCGCCATGGAACTGCGTGGGCGCTTGCCCGGTTCCACTCGGTTGGCCAACGGAGTGCCGTCGGGTGCCACGGGCTCGGCGGAGAAGTCCGTCAGCTGATTGTTCAGCAGGAAGCCGTCGACCATGTGGAACGAGCCGAACGCGGACTCGACGGTCGTCGTCATCGACGCGGCGTTTCCGTAGCTGTCGACGACGGAGATGTGGCTGGTTCCGTGTTCCTGCTCGGTGGACGACGCGAACTGCACGGGGCCGAAGTCGCCGTGCTCGGCCTTGCCCATACTGCGCGCAGGATCGATGAGAGCCGCACGCCCCGAGAGGTATTCGGGGTCGAGGAGGGCGTCGGGTGAACCACCGGGCAGTGGTACGAAATCCGGGTCGGCGACGTAGAAGTCGCGATCAGCGTAGGCGAGCCGTTCTGCTTCGGAGATCAGATGTACACCCTCGGCCGTCGGGACACCGCCGTCGGCATCCATGTCGGTGGGCGCGTACTGGCCGAGATCGAAGTTCGACAGAATCCCCATCGTCGACGCGACGGCTATCCCACCGGACGACGGACCGGGCATCCCGCAGATGTCGTGGTCTCGGTATTCGGTGCAGACGGCGGTTCTGGTCTTCGGCTCGTAGGCGGCCAGGTCCTCCATGGTCAGCAGTCCTGGTGTCCGGCCGGCGGAGGTGTCCGCGGTGGCGTCGACGATGGCTTGCGCGATGTCGCCGGTGTAGAAGGCGTCGGCGCCGCCTGATGCGATGGCGGACAACGTCTTCGACATCCCAGGATTGGTCAGTACCGTTCCCTCGGCCTTCGGGGACGCGTCCGGATTCAGGAAGTACTCTTTCGACGACGGGTCGAGCGCGAGCTTCGGCGCGGAATCGGCAATGGACTGTGCCATTCGCGGGCTGATCTCGAAGCCGTTGTCCGCGAGCGCGACTGCCGGATCGAAGAGCTCCGCCCAGTCCTGCTTTCCGTGGTCGGCGTGGGCTTGCTCGAGCATACGCATGACGCCCGGCACGCCGATCGATCTGCCGCTGGACCGTGCGTCGGGCTGGGGCACCGTCCGGTTCACGTCGTCGATGTACCGCAGGTAGTCACCGGTGGCTGCCGCGGGTGCGACCTCACGTCCGTCGTACGCCTGTATGTCGCCCGACGCCGCGTCGTAGTAGAGGAGGAACGCGCCTCCGCCGATTCCCGACGATTGTGGTTCCACCAGACCGAGGACGGTCTGCGCGGCGATCAATGCGTCGGCGGCGGTTCCGCCGTCCGCCAGCACCTCGCACGCAGCGTCGGTGGAGATCGGATTGGCCGTCGACACAGCGAAGTCCGTGGTATCGACCGGTTCCATCCCGGAGCGATACCCGGTGGCAATCTCCGGATTGGTACCGATGTCACCGCCGGCCGACGGCGCCGCGTCCACCGTCGTCACCGAGTCCGACGCGGGCAACGTGCAGGGCTCGGGCGCGGAGGCGTCGTCCTGTGACGTGGTGCAGGCGGTGATGGGAATCAGCACCAGAGCGCAGGCCGCAATGGTCAGTTTCTTCGCACCGAACTCCGAGACACCCATTGCCCGACGCTACCTCACGGTGTGGTGGTGACGCGTCACTTCAGGCGTGATCGGCCCGGCTCACGCCGTTGCAGGGGCTCCTGCGATGCGGTCCGCGGCACCCCGCAGGGCGCTGGAGATCGCGTACATCGCGGGTGTGTACTGGCGGCGGGCAAGCGACGCGATGTAGATGACGCGTGTCGGAACGTTGTCCTGTGCGCGGAAGCGAACGGTCTGTACATCCGGGCGATGGTGTACCACTGCAAGTCTGGGAACCATTGCAATGCCGACTCCGGCGGCGACCATGGCTTCGATCTCCTGATAATCGTGGGCCTCGTACACCACTTCCGGCTCGAATCCTGCTGCGCGGCAACTGCGGAACAACACTTCGGCGGCCGGGTGGTCGCTGCTACGGATGATCCACCTCGACTTCTCGAGGTCGGACAGGGCAACTTCCCTGTCTGCGTGAGTGTCGGTGATCGGGCGGAGCAGGAGAGTCTCGTCCTCCATCAACGATTCGAGCGACAGCGACCTCTCGGCTTCCTCCGTCCATGCGTAGCTCCACAGCAGGGCCAGATCCACTTCGCTGGAGTGAAGCATGTCCAGCAGCTGAGGGCGTACCGCCGACCTGACGCGGACGTCGACCCCCGGCCATCGTGCGTGGTAGTCCTTCAGTGCGTCCGAGAGCAGTGATGCGCTGACGGTGGGGAACGAGCCGAGTCTCACCGATCCACGCGTCAATCCGCGGATTGCTTCGAGATCGCCGCTTGCCGCCCGCATCTCACGGCGGAACAGTCGGGCCCTGCTCGTGAGGATCTCTCCTGCTTCCGTCAACTGGACGCCGCGGGGGAGCCGTGTCAGGACCGGCTGTTTGATGCTGTGTTCGAGCTTGGCGATGCGTTGGGACGCAGCGGACGGGGTCATGTTCGCACGTTCGGCGCCTGCGGTCAGCGAACCCGCCTCGGCAATGTCGAGCAGGAGGAACAGAGTCACCACGTCGAAAGAATGCTGCACGGCCGGTCTGCTTTCAGTTGAGCTAAACGAGTTGGTAGCAGAACGATATTGTTCTGAACGGCAGAGGTCAATAATGTGACGTGGACAACGTTCAAGCGCTGAATGTAACCAAGGATCGACCCAGCCACCGAAAGACCTCCCATGACCTCCATCGAGTTACTGCCACTCGTCGCCCTGGTCGCGATGTTCGTGATTGCAACCTTCTTCCCGATCAACATCGGAATCCTCGGCTTCATCGGCGCGTTCGCCGTCGGGTACTTCGCGCTCGGATACGACGACAAGGAAATCCTCACGGCCTTCCCGAGTTCGATCGTCCTGACCATCGTCGGCGTCACCTACTTCTTCGGAATGGCGAAGAAGAACGGCACTATCGACCTACTGGTGAACAGCTGTATCCGGGCCGTTCACGGCCGAGTGACGGTGGTGCCGTGGGTGTTCTTCTTCGCCGCATCGGTACTCACCGCGTTGGGGACGTTCAGCCCGGCGGCCGTCGCGTTGATCACGCCCGCCGCGATGGGATTCGCCGCTCGCACCAGGATGAGCCCTCTGGTCATGGGCATCATGGCCATCAACGGCGCTCACGCAGGCGCCTTCTCACCGATCTCCGTGTCGGGTGTGCTGGTCCGCGACATCGTCGAATCCAACGGGCTGTCCATCAACCCGTGGACCCTCTTCTTCGCCAGCTACGGCATCAACCTGCTGCTCTCGGTCCTGACCGTCGTCGGCTACGCCACGTTGGCGCGTGTCCGCGGTCTCGAGTACACCGCCACCGGCACCAGCGAACCCGAGCCCACCAGCGGGTCGCGTGACGGCTCACCTCGTATGACTCCCCGGACCGGCGGCGACGGGGGTGCGGGAGTTCCGGCCGGCGGTGGTCGTCAGGCCACGCAGGTTCTCGCCAGGCCAGGCGGCACCGCAGTGCTCGGCGCGCCCGAGCCCGTCACGGCAGTGCAGAAGCTGACGTTGTTCCTCATCGGCGCGCTTCTCGTTCTCGTCCTGGTCCTGCATCTGCCGATCAGCTTCATCGCGATCGGCGCGGGCGCCGTCCTGGCCTTCACCGACTTGAAGAAGCAGAGCGAGGCGATCGCGGACATAAGCTGGTCGACGGTCCTGCTGGTCGCAGGCATGGTCACCTACATCTCGATCCTCGAAGAGGTCGGCACCATCGATCACCTGGCCGAGATGGCAATCACGATCGGCGCACCGATCGTCGTCGCGATCGTTCTCTGTTACGTCATCGGCGTCACCTCGGCATTCGCGTCGTCGACGGCGCTGCTGGCCGCGATCATCCCGCTCGCGATGCCGCTGCTCGGGACCGGAGCGCTGCCCGTCGTCGGAGTGGTGGCTGCCCTCGCGATCTCGGCGACCGTCGTCGACGTCTCCCCGTTCTCCACCAACGGCGCACTGGTGCTGGCCAACGCTCAGAACATCGAGAGACCGCGTTTCTACCGCCAGCTTCTCCTCAATGCAGGCATCGTCGTCGCCATCGCACCTGCGCTGTGCTGGCTGATCCTCGTCGTCGTGCCGGAGATGCTCTGATCGCGTTAAGTTCTCCTGAACCTCACGAACATATTTCGTAATTGTCCTTGACGCGCGGAGAACGCACGCTGGGATCAAGCTTCAGAACATGATCGAAAGGCACACCGGATGTTCACTCTTCGAGGAACCTGGATGCGCGGCGGCACCAGCAAGTGCTGGCTGTTCAATGCCGTGGACATCGACCCCTACATCGCCGACGCCGGGGGACTGGACGCGATCCTGACCGCAGCCTTCGGGTCGGGAGATCCCCGCCAACTCGACGGCGTGGGCGGGGGAAGCTCGACAACGTCCAAAGCAGCGATCGTGCGACGCTCGGCCACCCCCGGCATCGACGTCGACTACCTGTTCGCGCAGGTCGCCGTCGAGAATCGAACCGTCGAATGGGGAAGCAACTGCGGCAACTGCGCCACCGCGATCGGTCTCTACGCGGTGCAGGCGGGACTGGTTCCCGTAGGCAACACGGTCACCGTCGTCCGGATGCGCAACGAGAACACCGGTGCCATTCTCGCCGCGGACATCGCGACACCCGGCGGCCGAGTCCCCACCGAGGGCGACGCCGCAGTGCCAGGCACCACCGCACTCGGCGTCCCCGTCGGGCTGACCTTCACCGATCTTGCTGCCGATCGAGTCTCGCTTCTGCCGACGGGTGAAGCCGTCGACAGGATCGAACTGGACGGGAAGGAGTACCGGGGCACCCTCGTTCGAGCGGGCGCCCCGGCGGCTCTCTTCGACGCCTCGGACCTGGGACTCGGCGGGTCCGAACCCAACGACGTTCTCGGCCTGCATCTGCCGGTTCTCGTAGCACTGCGCAGACAAGCAGCGCTTCGCATGGGACTCAGCGCACCCGACGAGCCGATCACCCACGCGATCCCCAAGGTGGGGGTCGTCGGACCGCCGCGGGACTACCGCACAACCGCCGGTGTCGACGTCGACGCGGCCGACTACGACGTCTCCGTCCGCATGCTGTCGATGATGGCGCCCCATCCGGCCATCGGTCTGACGTCCGCTGTCGCCGTTGCCGCCGCAGCCACCGTCTCCGGTGGGGTGGTCGCCACCAATGCCCGTATCGGATGGCCGGGTTCCATCCGAATCGGCACCGCCGCGGGGGTTCTCGACGTCGACATCGCCCTGGACTCGGCCGGACTGCTGCACTCGGTCACGCTGCGTCGGGCGGTTCGCCGCATCGCCACCGCCGAACTGTTCGTGGCCGTACCGTCGCCGATCCTGGCCTCGGTCGGTGGCTGAACGCTACTGCCTTACAGCGACGACGGCTTCCAGCTCGACCAGAGCATTCTTCGGCAGCACATGCGTCGGCAACGTCGTTCGAGCGTGACGACCCGCAGGGCCCAACACGTCGATCAGAAGTCCCGACGCGGATTCGGCAGCGGCCGGTTGGTCCGTGAAGTCCGGTCCGCTGGCGATCCAGACGGTCAGTTTGAGAACCTGCGTCACGTTCTCGAGTCCGACGGCCTGGTCGATTCTGGCCAGCAGATTGAGAGCGGCGACTTCGGCGGCGGCCGCGGCGTCCTCGGTGGTGGCGTCCACCCCTGCCTTGCCGCTGAGGACCTCTCCGCTCGGGGTCCGCGAGATCTGTCCCGACAGGTACAGCACATCGCGGTGCTGCGTCCAGGCGTCGTACGAGTACGCCGGGGCGCCGAGCTCGGGCAAGCTCAGGTTCCGTTTTGCCAGACGCTGCCGGGGATCGATGGTGCTGGTGTCGGTCATGCCGTGGTCCTGTCGCGTCGAGTGAGGTTGTAGGTTCGGCTCCGGCCGATGAACCAGAGATCTTCGGTTCCGATCGCCACATCTCCGTACCGCCAGGGGATCTCGGCGGCGCCGTACGATCCGACGTCCAAGGCGTGCTTGTACCCGGGACGCAGCTCGTTGGCGAAGGACTCCTGTTTGCCCATGAGATGGCCGACGTTGCGGCGACGATAGATGGTGTCGAAATCGGTTTCCTCGCCCAGCATTCCGATCTCGATCATGCGGGGGAGGTGCGGGGCCAGGAACTGCAGTGTTCCTTCGTGTACGTCCTCGCAGACGACGCCGGGACGAAGTTGACCGATGATGCCCTCCCGCACGACGGTGAAGAAGAACTCGTACGCCTCCTTGGCTGCAGGAGTGCGGGGCAGCGAACGCGCCATGTCGGACGTCGCGACGACGACGCCGTCGATGGTCACCTGCACACCGGCGTCGAGCTGAATGCACGTGGTGTCCCCGTTGATCGGGAAGTCGACGGGTGGGCCAGGGAACAGCATGCGGTTCGACGAGTGCAGGTTGGTGAAATACGGCTCGACGACGAACCCGATGGCATTCTCGGTCGTGAACTTGTCGATGAAGTCGACGTAGCGGCCGTAGATGTCCAGTTCGGTGAACTCGTTGCCTGCGTCGATTTCCTGTTCGGCCCAGGCCAGCGCCTCCTCGATCGCGTACACGCTCGTGCGGGCAGCGATGACCTGGAACGGTAAATCTTCGTGATCGCGGATGTCGCGCCAGTGCGCCAGATCGATCGACGCGGAAACGAGACTCAACCCGGCGTCCACGAGCTGGCCGGCGATCCCGACGGACATGAATTCTTCCTCGATACCGATCCGCTTCCCGGGCACCAGCGCCGCGACGGCCTCGGCGAGAGAGGCATAGTCGCCGACCGCGTCGCCGTACTCGCTTGCGTCGGCGGTGGTGATCACGAACACCCGGTCGCTCCCCGGTGCCCACACCGCGACGTCACCGCGTGCCGACCTGCCGGTGATCTCGGAGAAGTTCGGCGGCGCGAGCACGACCAGACCGTCGACACCGCGTTCGGCGGCAATGGATTCCAAGCCCGTGAAACGAGTGTCCGCGGCACCGAAATCCTCGGTCAGACCCTGCAGGTGCGGGACGTCGGAAATCAGCGCGGTGGCGACGTCGGCCCCACGTCGACGCCAGTCGGTGAACCGATCGACGATCTCCGACGTCGAGATCGCGTGAACACGAACAGGACTCGGAGCGAGAGGTTCGGTAGTGACCGTCAGGCTGTCCGAGAGCGTCAACTGGTGGCTGTAGACCACGTCGGCGTCGAGATGCACGGCGTCGTCGTCGGCAAGGTCCTTCACCAGGGAGGTAAGACTCTGCGCGACGGTGACATCGGCGATGGGACGTGGATCGATGGTGACCCACGGTGCGTAGAAGCGGATGCGCTCGGGGGCGACGCCGGCCGAGAGGACGTTGCCCTGTTCCTGCTGGCGGACGAGGAGGATGGCGTCCTCACCGTCGCGGGATGCGATCAGTGGCGTGACGAGCGGATGAGAGTCCAACCGAATGGCCGAGAACAGCAGACTCTTCCGGGGGTGCAGGCCGAACTCGTCGGCCAGCGTGTCGAGATGTGCGGATAGACGCAACATGAATACTCCTGTCGTTGAAAACTGTTCGAGGTCAGCTGATTCCGGCAGTGACCCCGATGTGCGACTCGACTTCGGTGACGTAGTCGGCGAACGTGGGTGAATAGCGGTGCTCTTTGTCGCGGGGGCGGGGCAAGTCGATCGTGATGTCGGCGATAATCCGGCCCGGGCGGTCTCCGACGACCACGACGCGGTCACCCAGCCAGACGGCCTCGGAGATGCTGTGGGTGACGAAGACGACGCTGCATCCCGTCTTCTGCCAGATGCGCTGGATCTCGAAGTTCATGGTGTCGCGGGTCATCGCGTCGAGTGCACCGAACGGTTCGTCCATCAAGAGCAGCTCCGGGTCCGACACCAAAGCCCGACAGATGGCGACTCGCTGCTGCATACCGCCCGACAACTCGTAGGAGTAGCGCTTGGCTTTGTCCTTCAGCCCCACCATGTCCAGGAGTTCGAGTGCCCTGGCCTTCGATGCGTTGTCGCGAGTGCCTCGGAACTCCAGCGGCAGCAGGACATTGTCGAGGTTGTTGCGCCACGGCAGCAGGACCGGGCTCTGGAAGACCATGCCGATCTCTTCGACCCCCGCGGCGATCGGATCGCCCTTGATGAGCACCTCGCCCTTCGTCGCCGCCTGCAGCCCGGAGATGGTTTTCAGAAGGGTCGTCTTGCCGCTGCCGGACTGGCCGACGATCGAGACGAACTGGCCGTGCTCGACGTCGAAGTTCACGCCGTCGAGTACGACGTTGGTATCACCGTCACGCGATCGGAACGAGACGCCTACGTTGTTGACTTCAACTGCCTTGTTCATTGTTCTCTCCCGGTCAGGTAGGCGGTCATGGTGCGGAGATCTCGTCGGAAGTGGGTAGTGGGTCGATGTAGTCGTTGCTGTAGACCTGTGCGGGCGTCAGCGTCGAGTTCGGATCGAGACCGAGAAACTCTCGGGAGACGTCGATCATCTGTTGGACGCCGTCGTCGGTCATGAGGCCGAAGGGCTCCGACTCCTCGCCGAGGCGATTGTTCAGCGCGCACTGTTCGTCCAGGGCAAGAACGACGGTGCTGGTCTCGTACCCCTGCACCTCCTTGTGGAACGAGTCGGCAGCGCCCTCCGGGTTCTCGCAGGACCACAGGTATGCCTTCTGCAGCGCCCGGTTGAACTTGACGACGCGCTCCGGGTTGTCCTGCAGTTGCTCGTTGGAGAAGACGATTCCGTTGCCGTACAGATCGATGCCGAGGTCGGACCACTTCAACACCACCGGCTCCTTGCCGAGGGCATCGATAGCCGGACCGTCGGATACCGAGAGAGCCAAATTGGCGTCCCACTGGCCCGAGACGAGCCCGGGAATCTTGGCGCTGCTGGCCGCGTGGATCACGTTCACGTCGTCGGCGGAGAGGCCCAACTTGCTCAGGGCGTACGGCCACATGGCCGTCATCGCGCCTGCACCCTCGGTTGCAATGGTTCTGCCCGGCAGGTCTTCCCAACTGTGGATGTCGCCGTCGGACAAGGCAACCACCGCGTAGGCCGACCGGGCCTGCAGCAGGTCCACCTGCGTCACCTGAGCGCCGCGACCCTGGTTGAGGACGGTGACACCGAAATCGGCCCACCCGGCGTCGACCTTGCCGGTATCCACGGCGGCGACGGTGTTACCCGACCCGGATCCGGGCATCACGGTGACGTCGAGGCCTTCCTCCTCGAAGAATCCACGATCCACGGCCGCGAAGAAGGGTGCGTGCTTGGGCAGATATCCGACGTCGACCATCAGTGACATCTTCTCGCCGGATCCTGTTGCGCTACAGGCGGTCAACGGTGCGACGAGGGCGGCGGCGATCATCAACGCCGCAGTGCGTGTCCTACGCATTCTGGTCTCCAGTTCGATCGGTCATTTCGCGTGGGACTTCCAGGGCATGAGCTTCTTGCCGGCGAAGTCGACGACGAAGAACAGAACCAGCGCGATGGCGGCGAGTACGAAGAACGCCGCGAACATGGCGGCCAGATCCACCTGGCTGTTGGCGAGCATGATCACGTATCCGAGGCCCTTCGACCCGGCGATGAACTCGCCGACGACGGCGCCGCCCACAGCAAGGGAGATCGAGATCTTGGCACCGGAGAAGATCGACGGAAGTGCGTAGATGAACTCGATCTTCGTCAGACGCTTCCATGTCGACGCCTTGTTGATCCGCGCCAGTTCCTTCAGCTCGTGCGGAACGGTGCTGAGACCGTCGAACGTGTTGATGACCAGTGGGAAGAAAGCAATTGCCATGGCGACGAACGCTTTCGACTCGAAGCCGAAGCCGAACCACACGATGAACAGAGGTGCCAGGGCGACTTTGGGAATCGTGTCGATCGTGACGAGGGCCGGATAGAGAAACGTCCGGATCGTCGGTGAATAGTGCAGCAGGCCGCCGCACACGATGCCGAGCAACGTGCCGCCGACGAATCCAGCCAGCGCCTCGCCGATCGTCACCCAGGCGTTCGTCGCGAAATAGTCGAAGCGGGAGAACAGTTCGGCGAACGCCGCGACGGGTCCGACCAGAATGTATTCAGGAGGTCGGGTTATCGCCACTGCCAGTTCCCACAGGCCCAACAGCCCGAGGATGCCGACGACGGCTTTGGTGCCGGTGACGAGCGAGTCGCGACGAGGCCACGGCCTGCGGGTCGGTACTCGAACCGGCGGTGCGGCAGGAGTCGGAACGCCTGCGGGCGCTGCGCTTGTCTGTATTTCGGATGCTGTCATGGCCATTCATCCTTCGGTGAGGGATCGAATTCAGGGCTGGATCGTTGTGACCGAACGACGACTGGGGTTGCCGACACGGTGCGGGCTCGACGAGGACTGGTGGGCGCAGGCATTCCGGCGTGCCTGCACCGCTCGGTGGTGCATCTGCTCCCGATTGCGCGATCGGCAGCGACTACTTCGTCTGCATGAACAGGGTTTCACTTTTTGGTGAACTAGGCGAACCGTACAACGTGATCGTCGACACGTCCATAGATCGCCAGCAGACAACGTCCACGCGCTGACCGGTGGAGACAGCTGTTCGTGCCGCTCTACCGGCGTCGATGCCCCAGTTGAATCGACGGATGCCAAAAAGAATGGGCGTGTACCGGCCTTCCGGCCCCGCGATCGACGTCTTCGTCCACCGGATCGGCCTGTGCCGTGGTTCACTGTCTGGTGTAAGTCGCCGAACAGGCGTAGGGAACGAGTGGAGACAGCCAGGGGGTTCGACACGATGTCGACAGCGTCCGAGGTTCAGGGCCGCCGAGGTGCACGCGGCGGGGATGTTCGGGGCAACATCTTGACGGAGGCCATGGCGGAGTTCGCGGCCAAGGGCTTCACCGGCGCCCGAATGGACGACATCGCGCTGCGAACGAAGACGACGAAGAAGATGATCTACTACTACTTCGGCGACAAGAAAGGTCTCTACCGATCGGTGCTCGAGAGCGCGATCGTCAACATTCGCGCCGAGGAGCAGCGGGTTCACGTCGACGAACTCGATCCCGTGGACGCACTCCGGCGCGTCGTCGAGCTGACCTTCGACTACCACGAGCGGAACCCCGACTTCGTCCGTCTGATGGCGAGCGAGAACACGCTCAAAGCCTTCTACCTGGGACAATCTGGGGAGCGCAGCGAACTCGCCGGCCCGGCACTGGATCTACTGTCCGACATCCTCCACCGCGGCCGTGAAGCAAAAGTCTTCAAGGACGGTATCGACGCCGTCGACCTCCACTTCACCATCACCAGCTTCAGCTTCTTCCGCGTCTCCAACCAGTACACCTTCGACTGGCTGTTCCAGTTCGACCCCGTCGCGCCCGAGAACCGGGAGCGTCTTCGAAAAATGCTCACCGACATGGTCATCGGATACGTGACGGTCGGCTGACGCTGCACAGAGTGTGGTCGGAAGACACGAATTGCCCGATACTTCGTCGATTCGGCGCTATTCCGCGAATTCGTGAAGTATCGGGCAATTCGTAGCACTGCGGTCGACGCACGATCACTCATGGACGACGCGCGGTTGTGCGACAGGGCCGCCAGCGGCGAATGGTCAGTACCAGTTCGCTGTTTCCCTCGACAGTTCGAATCCGTGTCCGTTTGCGGTGCTGCACATCATTGCGGTGCGCCTGGATGTACATGTGTATCCGTCGAAGGTGACGGACTGGTCGTACTCGAGTACTACTGGGAACTCCGAGGCGAATACTCCTTGGTTGAAGCAGGTCGGTTCCACTCGGTCCGGGTGCAGGAAGAACCCTTTGGACAGTTCATCGACGGTGAAGGTGGGGTTGGTGCAGGCCGCGCCCCGCGGCACTGGCGCGTCGCGCGATTGGCAGCCGGATCCGTAGGTGTCGGAGGAGATTCGGCAGGAGATGTTCTTGGTGGGCGACGTCCACGCGATGCCGTTGCCGTCGGCGGCCAGGGTTGCCGGATCGACCTGCTCGACCTGCTCGGTCGGTGCGGTCGGTGCGGTCGGTGCGGCCGGTGCGGCCGGGGTTCGAGAAGTGCTCGTCGCCCCGGGGCTCGGGGCGGCAACGTCGTCGGAACTCGCGCATCCACTGAATGCGACTACCGAGAGCGCGATGATCGCGCACGCAGCTGCAGTGCGAACAGGAGCATCCGGTTCGGCGGCGTCACGCGACCGGAAGAACCGCGTCATCAGACGCCGAGCACGGTGACGGCCGGGGTGAGATAACCGAAGTATTCGGGGGCGAGCGGGATCAGTCCGGTCCACCCCGGGACGCGACCGTAGACCACGAGCAGGACCGGTCCGGCGCCGGTCGGTAGCACCGCCGTGCGATCGATGGCCGGGTAGATGCCGTCGAGGGTGCCCGGTACCGCGTTCGGGAGGCCGGTCAGACCGGATCGGCCTGTGCTCAGGTTGACCCAGCCCACGCGCAGGTCCGACGGTTGGTAGTCGAGCCAGCGTTGTACCACGGTGATGTGGCGAGCGGGGTGGTCGATGATCGCGTCCACTTTCGCACCGGGGAAGCCGCCTGTCCGATTCGCGAGGTTGACGGTGTCGACCCCGTTCGCGATAGGCGTGGCGACGGCGGCAAGTCCGGCGACGTCGGCCGGTACACCCACGGCCTGCAGGGCGGCAACGGGGTCGACGGGTGGACTCGCATGAGCTGTGCCCCCGGCGCCGAGCGTCAGCGCGACGGTGGCGGCGAACCCTACGACGAGAGAGGTCAGTGTGGTTCCACGTTTCATGTCGGGCTCCCCGTCTTCTACGAGCGATGTGTGCTCACCGTAGGTGCCGCGGATGCAGAAGTGGCGATTCTCGCCAAGTTGTTACCCGACGTAACCACATTGTGTTCTGCGAACTCGTTGCTGCCGACAAGCGTCGATGCACAGTCGGGGATCGGTCGGTAGTCTTGTACTACTGAGGCTGTAGTAGTTGGGTTCGGTAATGGGGTCGAGTGGTCACTGGGGGATCCATGAAGCATGATGCACTGCCGTTGAGCACGCCGCAGGTCGATATCTGGTACGCGCAGCACATGGTGCCGGACATCCCCTTCGCCATTGCCTACTACGTCGAACTGAACGGAAACATCGACGTCGAGGCGTTGCTGGACAGCGGTGTACGTGCCCACGTGGAATACGGATCGGTGTCCATGCGCGTTCGCGACGACGGGCGGCGTCCGGTCCAGACGTTCACCACCGACGTGCGCGACGCAACCGCGGTGGTCGATTTACGCGGCGTCGACTCGGCCAGGGACACCGCTCTGCGCTGGATGGACCAGGACTGCCGAACCCGCTTTCCGCTGGACGGATGTCTGGTTCGACTGCGGTTGTTCCGTCTCGCCGACGACCATGTCCTCTGGTACACCCGCGCGCACCACATCGCGCTCGACGGATACGCATCGGTGCGAGTACTGGAGCGGGCCGCATCGATCTACGATGCCGTTGTCTCGGGCAAGGAACCGCCGGCGGCAGATGTCTCGACCCCCGAAGCGGTGGTGGACGAGGACCGCAAATACCAGGCTTCGGCTCGCGCGACACGCGACCGGGAGTACTGGCGCGCATCGGCAGTGGAAAACGCTCGCTCTGCCGGAGTGACTCTGGGAAGTGTCGCTGCGCCGCAGGCGATGTCGACGACGATCGTCGGAGCAGGCGCGTCGCCGGATCTCGAGAACCTTGCCGGTTCGCCGACAGCGGGGCACGCGACGTCGAGCATCGTCATCGCGGCCTTTGCGGCGTTTCTCGCGCGTATGACGGACTCGGCGGACGTGCGGCTGTCCCTCCCGGTATCGGCGCGATCGACGGCAGTGCTTCGCAGGGCCGGGTTCACGACGTCGAATGTGGTGCCGCTGGAGTTGGTGGGCATCGGGCGCACGACAGTCGGTGGCGCGGTGAAGATGACCGAGACCGCGCTCGGGTCCGTGCTGCGCCACCAACGGCGGCGGCCCGATGCGGGGCCCAGCGCTCTCGGTGACCTACGTTTTCCTGCAGTGTCTTTCGGCCCGGCGGTCAACGTCATGATGTTCTCCAACAGCATCGCAGTAGGGGGCATCGACGGACAGGTGCACATCCTCACCACCGGTCCCGTGGTGGACCTCGCGGTGGACATCTACCCCGATCGGGGCGACCGGGGGCCGCGGATCGACTTCGAGGGCAACCCGTCCGTGTACCCGCGTCGCGATCTGGCTCGACATCACAGGCGGTTCCTGCACTTTCTCGATCTCTTCACGGCCCCGAACGTCACCGACACCGCCGTCGGGGACCTCGATCTGTTCCTCCCCGACGAATCGTCCACGGCCGCAGCGTCCGTCGGCGCCACCGTGGATGCGAACACAACCCTGATCGATGTATTCGACGAGGCCGTCCGTCTCGTGGGAAACGGAATCGCCGTCGACGACGGTGCGACGGTACTGACGTACTGGGATCTGAACGAGCGTGTCGACCGTCTGGCGCGTGTGCTGAGGCACCGAGGAATCGAAGCGGAAGACACTGTCGCAGTGTGCATGAGCCGCACCGTGGATTCGGTGATCGCGTTCTGGGCCGTCGCCCGTGCGGGTGCGGTGTTCGTCCCGATCGACCCGAGACTGCCCGACGACCGGATCGAGTTCGTTCTCCGAGACAGTCACGCCGTGATCGGCCTCGCAGCGAGGTCCGAGGCACCCGCGGCGGCAAGCGGACTCGAGTGGGTACTCGTCGACGACGCCGTCGAACAGGCATCGCTGCACGACGACCAGGTGTCGAGCAGAGCTCGCCCTGGCAATGCCGCGTACGTCATCTACACGTCCGGTTCGACCGGCACGCCGAAGGGGGTGGTGGTCACACACGAGGGTGTAGCGGGACTGGTACAGCAGATTCGGTCCAGCTACGCGCTCGACCCGACGTCGCGAGTGTGCCACCTGGCATCGCTCGGATTCGACACCTCGGTGGTCGAACAACTTGCCGCCGCGGTGGCGGGAGCGTGCCTGGTGGTCGCGCCGTCCGATGTCTACGCAGGTGACGAGCTGACGAACCTGCTCGCCGACCGACGAGTCACCCATCTGTTCATCACACCGTCCGCATTGGCGACGCTGGATGCTTCGGCGCTCGACGACGTCGGGACGATCGTCATCGGCGGCGAGTCGTCATCGACCGACATCGTCGACGCCTGGGCGCCGGGCCGGCGGTTGCTCAACGCCTACGGACCCACCGAGACCACCTGTAGCGTCACGATGACCGGTCCGCTGAGCGCCGCAGCCGCAGCCGACGCCGGAATCGGAACTGCCATGGTGGGCGCCGTCCTTCACCTGCTCGACAGGAACATGAGGCCCGTGCCGCCCGGGGCGATCGGGGAGATCTACATCGCGACAGCCGGTGTGGCGCGCGCTTACGCCGATCGCGCCGCAGCCACCGCATCGAGGTTCGTGGCGTATCCCTTCGGCGGCACCGGAGTTCGAATGTTCCGCAGCGGGGACATGGCGCGGTTGGCCGCACACGGTTCGCTCGTCTTCGTCGGCAGAATCGACGACCAGGTGAAGATCCGTGGCAACCGCGTCGAACTCGGTGAGGTCGACGCGGCACTCCGCCGATACCCGAACGTCGTCTCCGCGGCGTCCGCACTGCGCCGAGGAGGGCGTGGTGAATCGCGGATCGACGGATACGTCGTGTATGACGGGGTCGGATCAGTCGATTCACAGGACATCAGACGGTTCGTCGCGAAGATTCTGCCTGCCCACGCGGTCCCGGCCACCGTTACCGCCGTCGAATCGATACCTCTCACGGTCAACCGGAAGCTCGACAGAGCCGCGCTGCCGGAGCCCGTTGCCGACACGGCATCCGGTTCGATCGAGGAGCCGGCAGAGCCGTTGGAAGTGGTTGTTGCGCAGATATTCACGACTGTGCTCCAGGTGGAACGGGTCGATGTCACGGCGTCGTTCTTCGACCTGGGTGGTGACTCGTTGGCGGCAACCGGAGTGGTGGCGCGCCTGCGGGCGGAACTGGGTGTCGACGTCGGTGTTCGGGATCTCGTCGGTGCTCGGACCGTGCGGGCACTCGCCGCGATCATCGCTACGCGGACTCGGGATCGGTCTTCCATGGACCGTGCCATTTCCGGAGGGTCGAACGGCGTTGCGGTCGTTCCCTTGTCCACGAGCCAAGTCGACATCGATCGCGACTGTCGGCTGCCGCTCTACAATCTGCCGTTCACGGTCGACATCACTGGCCCGTTCGATGTGTCGGCCGCCGAGGCGGCGTTCGTCGACGTGCTCGTTCGGCACCGGACGTTGCGCACTGTGCACCCGGATTCGCCGTGGGGTCCGCGTCAGATCGTCGTCGACGACATGGCGCGGTTGCAGTCCGTCCTCGGCCGTGCATCGTTCGACGCGCACGCTCTCGCCGGCGTCCTCGAAGCACCGTTCGACGTACGATTCGAAATGCCCATTCGGGCAACGCTGTTCGACACAGCGCCCGGCGCCCAAGTGCTCGCGTGTGCGGTGCACCACATCGCTGCGGATGGATGGTCGCTCGGTGTGCTCGCCCACGACTTCTCGGTGGCGTATCGCGCCAGAGCATCGGGCGACGCACCGGCATGGACTGATCTGCCTTTGCAGTACGCCGATCACAGCGTCTGGGATTCGCAGCGATCCCATGCGTCGGCTCTGGACTTCTGGCGCCGCGAGCTGAGTGGCCTTCCCTTCGACACCGAGATCGACACCGACCGCGCCAGGCCGCAGGAGTGGGATTTCACGGGCGGCAGAATCGAATTCGATCTCGTTGGAGGTGATGTCGAGGACGTGAATCTGCTGGCGCGACGGTGCGATGCCGGCAGATTCACCGTGCTTCGAGCAGCACTCGTCGTTCTCGTCTCCACGATGACAGGGCGGACCGACATTGCGATCGGTACACCGATCGCCGGACGAGACGACCCTAGGTACGACCCTCTGGTCGGCATGTTCGTCAACACTCTCGCGATCAGAACCGACATCACGCACACGACGACGTTCGCGGACGTCGTCGCCGCTGCGCACGTCAGTGAGACACGTGCCCTCGACCATTCGAGCGTTCCGTTCGATCGCGTCGCCGCGGAACTGGATCCCGGAACCCACCCGGCGCGTCATCCGCTGTTTCAGATTGCGCTCTCCTTGGACGTCTTCACGGCGTCGCATGTCGACGTCGGAGGCACGCGTTTCGACGTGACTCCGCGCCCGCTCGAATTCGCGAAATGCGATCTGCACATGCATGTCGTCGAGCGTCGTGACAAGGCGGGCGAGGTATCGGGCCTGTCGTTCGCACTCGTCTATCCCACAGTGCTGTTCGATCACGGCACGGTTCGGTCGATCGGTGAGCGCTATGTGGAGATCCTGCGGCGCATGATCCAGAACCCGTCCGATACGTGGACCACAGCATCGTAATACTACAAAGCCTGTAGTATTACGATGGTCCGAACCCGAGGAGACTTGAAGTGTCGACTATCGATGGCTTGCCCGTTCACGTTCTGTTGGTCCACTTCGTCGTAGTGCTCGCCCCGCTCGAAGCCGTGTTGGCCGTGGGGGCAAGTATCTGGCCTGCGATGCGTCGCAGGCTCGTATGGCTCATCGCAGTGCTTGCGCTCGTGACGCTCGTGCTGACCCCGCTGACGACGGATGCCGGTGAATGGCTGGAGAAGCGCGTTCCCGAGTCCACGGTCGTCGAGACCCATGCCGAGTTGGGTGACACGATGCTCTACTTCGCTCTAGCAGCGGTTGTCGTGGCTGCATTGCTCGTCGTCCGCCATCGTCGCGATCTACGTGGGATTCGTCCGGTGAAGTGGCAGTCGATCGCCGTCGTCCTGATCGCCGTCGTGGTGGGAGCAGCGACGATCGTGCAGGTCTATCGGATCGGCGAATCCGGTGCCCGTGCGGCGTGGGAAGACGCTTTCACCTCGGCGCCGGCGCAGGATGGTCCAGTCCGCTGACGGGTGATCCCCACCGGTCCTCGGACAGTCGGTTCACAGGAGGTGAGCATGCCGGACTCCGTTCCCGGTACCCACGAGGCAGAACCGCACCGTGACATCGGCGGCCGCTTGAACTGGCTACGCGCCGGAGTTCTGGGTGCCAACGACGGCATCGTATCGACCGCCGGCCTGGTCGTCGGTGTTGCCGCTGCCACCGTCGAGCGTGGTCCGGTGCTGACCGCGGGCATTGCAGGCCTGGTTGCCGGCGCGGTGTCGATGGCGCTGGGTGAGTACGTGTCGGTGAGCACACAACGCGACACCGAGCGATCGCTGTTGGACAAGGAACGCCGTGAGCTCGAGGACGAGCCCGAGCAGGAACTGGCAGAGCTTGCCGCGCTGTACGAAGCCAAAGGCCTGTCGCCGGCGACGGCCATGACGGTCGCCCAAGAATTGACCGCGAGCGATCCCTTCGCAGCCCACGTCGACGCGGAACTGGGTATCGATCCGGATGCGCTGACCGATCCGTGGCAGGCAGCGGGGTCATCGGCGGTGGCGTTCGTCAGCGGAGCTCTTCTCCCACTGCTTGCCATCGTTCTTCTGCCCGCGTCCGTCCGGATCCCGGTGACCTTCGTCGTCGTGCTGATTGCACTCGCCGCGACGGGCACGATCAGTGCGAGGCTCGGCGACGCGCCCGCTCGACCCGCCGTGACGAGAATCGTGATCGGGGGAGCGTTGGCCATGGTTGTCACCTACGGTATCGGGCAACTCGCGGGTGTCGCCGGGATCTGACGGCGGCGTTTCTCACCGGAAGACCGAGGTGGGAGTTTCCCCGGCTTCCGGCGAGATCACGTCCTGCACGACGTCGGCGAGGGCTATGGACATTGCCGAGAACGCCACGATCAACACGACCGCCGCGACAACGACCGGTCGACGTTGGGGCGGTGGCGCGGGTTCGGTCAGTGCGCGGACACGCCGCACGACGTCACCGCCGGTACTGGACAGTGCGGTCGTGTTCCGTTCGACGTGTGCGCGGAGCAACGCGGTCCGCGCGAGCGCCGACATCGCGGCGCGCCTGTTGTGCAGTGCTGCCGCGTGTTCGTCGGCATGGCGCTCCGCGGCATGACGGACGTGTCCGACGACCGGCCGCAGCAGGGGATTCAGCTGGGCTGCGATCTCCACCATCTGCGTCCAGGCACTGTGTCGGAAACGGAGATGTCCACGTTCGTGCTCGATCACGGTCTGCAGTTCGGTGTCCGACAGCATCTCGACGAGCGCGGTCGTGACGACCACCGCACCACCTCCCGACGCGACGGCGAAGGCATCCGGTTCGGTCGACTCGACGACCACCGTCCCTCCGTTCGTACGCGCGGATGCTGAGAACGGGCGTGCGTCGCGCGCACTGACGACGACCCGACGACAGTGGGCCACGACGGAGGCGAGCCTCCACACGACCCAACCGAGTACGACTACCCCCACTCCGATGAGTGCTGCGTTGCCGGACGCACACAGCACGGATCCGAGGGCTGCACTGGATGCGACGACGCCGAAGGCCGTGACGGCGGCAAGGACAGGGACCACGACGACCGTGGAGTACGGAGAACGATCGTCGGCCGTGCGGTGTGCGTACGTTCTCAGCGCAACCGACATGATCCACGGGAGTGCGGCGACGACGACGAAGAGTGTCATGTCTCGCCGTCGGAGGAGTTCCGAGACAACAGTTCACGAAGTACGACTTCGTCTTCGGGGTCGAGCGATGCGACGAAGTTGGCCAGAACGTCTGCCCTTTCCGCGCGCGTGTCGAGTTCGGTGCGCATTCGCATGGCCGCACGCAGAGCAGGCAATTCGTCGACCGGCGCCCGGAGTGTGTAGACGTACGAGCGCCCGCGTCGTTCGCGATCGACGAGCCTCTTGCCGTGCAAACGGACCAATGCCGTCATCACGGTCGTATGGGCGAGGTCGGAACCGAGCAGATCCCTGGCCTCGGCCACCGACAGTTCTCGGTGTTCCCCGAGCAGCTGAAGGACCGACTCCTCCAACTCGCCAGACGCTCTCCGCACGATCTCGCCCTCACTGTCGACCTGGTGACCAGGATAGGTCACGCCGAGCTCGGCATCGTGTGTGCGGAGCAACCGAACTGCTCGACGCGCGCAGAGTCAGGGTTTCGTCGGCGGCCGGTCCGCGGTGACGGGCTGCGCCGAGTCGGGGCGGGAAATGCGCCGGTAGGGCCGCTGTGGTGGTCCGATGCGGTGCATACGACGCGGCGGCTGCTCGGTCTCGTCGATCTTCTCCACTGCCGGGGGTTCCGGGGGCTGTGGTGTCGGTGCCGGTGGTGTCGGTGGTGTCGGTGCCGGCCCGATGTCGAACGAGGCACCGGCCAGGGCCCGTTCCTTCGATGTGGTGGCACCCCAGATGCCGTGCGGCTCGGCGGCTTCCAGTGCGTAGTCCCTGCAGGTGCGCATCACCGGGCAGCCGGTGCAGATGGCTTTGGCCCGAGCTTCCATGGCCGCGAGCGATCTACCCCGCGCGGTGGTCGGCGGGTAGAACAGCACAGGGTCCTCGTGTCTGCACGACCCACGCAGCTGCCAATCCCACTGCTCGGCGACGGGCTGAGGCAGGCTCGGCGGCAACGAACGGTAGCGCGTGACGGCGGAATGCGGATCGAGCGACATCGTTCTCCTTCACACCGCCGCGTGCTGCGCGAGCGTCTTGTACAGGCCTGCGACGTGCGCGGCCGTGTCGTGTACCAGTTCCCCTGTCCGCGAAGACATGTCCGCGAGGGTGGACGGACCCGCCGCGATGGAGAAGGCCGCGGCGATCCCCGCGTCGCGTATCTCCTCGGGCGTCAAGACGACCCGTCCGGCGATGACGACGACGGGGCAGGTGGGAGGCGCGGTCCGTCGCACACCGGCAACGACCTTGCCTCGCAACGACTGCGAATCGAAGGATCCCTCGCCGGTCACGATCATGGATGCGTCGGAGCACAGTTCCTCGAACCCGATAGCACTCATGACCATGTCCGATCCGGGCATCAGCTGCACATCGAGGTAGGCCGCAAGAGACGCAGGCAACCCGCCCGCCGCGCCCATGCCCTCGGTCGTGGTGACGTCGGTCCCGGTGGCGGATTTCAGCACGTCGGCGAGATGCGCCAAACCGGAGTCGATGGTCTCCACGTCCGTCGGGGTTGCGCCCTTCTGCGGCCCGAACACCGCTGCGGCACCGCTGTTCCCGAGCAACGGATTGTCGACGTCGACGGCGATCCGAACAGTCACCTCGCCCGCGCGCGGATGCAGGCCGCTGACGTCGATGCTGTCGATATCGGCCAGACCGGCGGCACCCGGCTCGACGACGCTGCCCGCGCCGTCGAGAAACCGTGCGCCGAGGGCGGACAGGAAACCTGTACCGCCGTCGTTGCTCGCGCTCCCGCCGATGCACAGCAGGATCTCGGAGACCCCGTCGTCGAGAAGTTGCCGGGCGAGTACGCCCACGCCGTGACTGTCCGCTCGCAGAGGCTGCAGCGGGGCGTCGGATACGTGAGGGAGACCGTTGGCTTCAGCAGCTTCGATGACGCCGGTCCTGCCGTCGGCGGACACCGCGATCCGCGCGGATCGGGGTCGTCCGATCGCGTCGACGGTGTCGATCTCGCTGATCCGCGCGTCGAGGGATGCTGCGAGCGCATCCAGCGTCCCCTCCCCGCCGTCGGCCATCGGGCATTCGACGATCCGCGCATCCGGTCCCAGCACGTCCCGGAAGCCGTCGGCCATCGCCGACGCCACGTCGGCGGCCGTGCCGGAGCCCTTGAACGAGTCCGGGGCAACGACGATCGTGGTTCGCCGCGCGTCGGTTCTGTGCTGTTCCATGACAGTAGGTTAGGTCACCGACTCCGGTCGAGGTATGGGCTTCGTGCACATTGTTCGAGTGAAATTGTGGCAGATATCGGTGCACGGCGCACAGTCATCGACGGATGTCGTCCGCGTCGACCCGTCGGGCCGACGCGAGAGCCAGCTTCATGGCCACGGCGTCGTCGAAGACCCGTAGGTCCAGCCCCGTCAGTTGCTCGATGCGGTTCAACCGCTGCACGACGGTGTTCCGGTGGGTGTGCAGAGCGGATGCCGTCGTCACGATCGACAGATTGTTCTCGATCAGTACTGCCGCGGTCTCGCGCAACGCGTCCGACAGTGGGCCGACGATTCGCCTCGCGGAGTCCAGCGCGATGGCCTCGGGCTGACGGCCGACGAGGATGTCGATGTCGAGTGCGGTGAGCTCGTGGACGACGCCGTCCGGCAGGTGGTGCCGGAGCAGTACGTCCATCTGCTGCACGTCGACGACCAGTTCGGGCGTGGAAGCCCCCACACGCCCGGTGACGACGGAGGCGCCTGCCGTCCGCAGTCGATCGACGACGACCGCGCGGGTGCTCGCGTCGGACGAACCGACGAGGAGCCACAGTGTGGTGTCGCGTTCCCATGCGACGACGTTGCCGATGCCCACCACGCTGTTGCGGAACCGACCGAGCGCAGCGGGGCCGGTCGACGTACTGCGGGCAGTCACGATCGACCACGGCGGCCGGATCGGTCTGCCCACGTCGCGGAGCATGGCCACGACGCGGGCCTCGGACACTCGGGAATCGACGATAATCGCGTTCAGTAGATCTCGCAGCGACGATTCCCTCCACCGCGCGTCGTCGAGGTGCTGCTCCTGCTTCAGCAGAAGCGACACGGTGAGCACGAGGATGCGGGCGAGAGGCTCGACGACGGCGGGGTCGCCGGTGATTCCGACGACCCCCACCGCCTCGCTTTCCGCTGCTTCGTTCTTCACCGCTTCGTTCTTCACCGCGCCGGGTTCCGCCCCGTCGTCGCTCAGGTAGAACGGCACGTTCACACCCTCGCGCATGTCCGGATCGGCACCGTCGGCGTCGATCCGGACGACGTCCCCGCGCTCGAGTGCTCGCACCGCGCCGTCGTGCAGCGTGCCCAGGCGCGCTGGATCGACGGACGCGATGATGATGCCGTGGGCATCCATGATGTTGACGTTGTGTGCGACGACTGGACGCACTTGGTCGACCACGCGCTGGGCGAGTTCGGCGGTCAGCATCGCCCGAGCGTACCCGGGAGCGTCAGACCGAGACTGCTTCCTCGGCCGGGGTGCTGGTGCGGATCAAGTGATCGAACGCGCTGAGCGCTGCCGTCGCGCCCGATCCTGCCGCGACGATGATCTGCTTGAACGGCGCGGTGGTGCAATCACCTGCTGCGAAGACGCCCGGTACCGAGGTCCGTGCGTGATCGTCGACGATGATCTCCCCGCGCGGGGTGAGATCGACGGTGTCGGAGAGGAACTCGGTGTTGGGCAGCAGGCCGATCTGAACGAACACTCCGTCGAGGTCGACGGTGTGCGCGGTGTCGTTCGTTCGGTCATTGTACGCCAGCCCGGTGACCTTGGAACCGTCGCCGATGACCTGGGTGCTCAGGGTGCTGACCAGGATGTCGACGTTGGGGAGGCTGCGGAGCTTGCGCTGCAGCACGTCGTCGGCGCGCAGGTGCGAGTCGAACTCCACGAGGGTCACGTGCGCGACGATGCCGGCCAGGTCGATGGCTGCTTCGACACCGGAGTTGCCGCCACCGATGACGGCGACGCGCTTGCCCTTGAACAGCGGGCCGTCGCAGTGCGGGCAGTACGTGACGCCCTTGTTCCGGTACTCGCTCTCGCCGGGAACGTTCATCGAGCGCCACCGTGCGCCGGTGGACAGGATCACGCTACGGGAGAGAAGTCGTGCGCCGCTGGCGAGTTCGACCTCGACGAGTCCCTGCGGGGTGGCGGCGGGGGTCAGCTTGGTGGCGTTCTGGACGTTCATGATGTCGACGTCGTACTGGCGAACGTGGTTCTCCAGCTCGGCGGCGAACTTCGGTCCTTCGGTGTACGCAACGGACGCGAAGTTCTCGATACCCATGGTGTCCAGCGTCTGACCACCGAAGCGCTCGGCGACGACGCCGGTGCGAATTCCCTTGCGCGCAGCGTAGAGTGCTGCGGTTGCACCCGCAGGGCCGCCTCCGACGACGAGCACGTCGAACGGGTCCTTCTCGGAAATCGCCGTCGCGGTGCGTTCCGCGGAACCGGTGTCGAGCTTGCCGACGATCTGTTCGAGGGTCATGCGGCCGGACCCGAAGGGCTCACCGTTGAGGAACACCGACGGAACGGCCATGATGCCGCGGTCGTCGACCTCGTCCTGGAACAGCGCACCGTCGATGGCGATGTGCTTGACGTTGGCGTTGAGCACCGACATCACGTTCAACGCCTGCACCACGTCCGGGCAGTTCTGGCAGGAGAGGGAGAAGTAGGTTTCGAAGTAGAAGTCGCCTTCGAGGTCGCGGACCTGGGCGAGCAGCGCGGCGTCTTCCTTGGAGGGGTGGCCACCGACCTGCAACAGCGCGAGCACGAGCGAGGTGAACTCGTGTCCGAGCGGGATACCGGCGAACTGAACCTCGATGTCGGTGCCGATCCGGCGGATGGCGAACGACGGCTTGCGTGGGTCGGTACCGGTGCGGGAGTGGGTGACCGAGTCCGACAGGCCGGCGATCTGGTCGAGGAGTTCGCCGAGCTCGACGGACTTGGGTGCGTCGCCAAGAGAGGACACGAGCTCGATCGGCTGCGTCACGTTCTCGAGCAGGGACTTCAGTTGATTGGCAAGTGCGGCGTCGAGCATGAGGTGTACTCCTGAGATCGGAAGGGATGGTCGTGGATTCTCAGCTCGGGCCGAGTGATCCGAACGTGGGGGATGCACCGGCGGCACAGGGCATTACACTCCTGTGCCGCCACGCACCGATCCGAACGAATCAGATCTTGCCGACGAGCTCCAGCGACGGTGCGAGGGTGTCTTCGCCCTCTTCCCACTTCGCCGGGCAGACCTCACCCGGGTGGCTGCGCACGTACTGTGCGGCCTTGACCTTGCGGAGAAGCTCGGATGCGTTGCGGCCGATGCCTTCTGCGGTCACCTCGGTGAACTGCACGACGCCGTCCGGGTCGACCAGGAAGGTGCCGCGGTCGGCGAGGCCCTGGTTCTCGCGGAGAACCTCGAAGTCGGTGCTGATCTTCAGCGTCGGGTCACCGATCATCGTGTACTTGATCTTGCCGATCGTGTCGGAAGACGCGTGCCACGCCTTGTGGGTGAAGTGGGTGTCGGTCGAGACCGAGAACACCTCGACGCCGAGACGCTGCAGCTCTTCGTAGTGATCGGCGAGGTCGCCGAGCTCGGTGGGGCAGACGAATGTGAAGTCGGCGGGGTAGAAGTAGAAGACCGCCCACTTGTCCTTGATGTCCTCGTCGGAAACGGTAACGAAGGCACCGTCTTTGAAGGCCTCAGCGGTGAACGGCTTGATCTTCTTGTTGATGAGCGACATATACGGCCTCATTCGTATTCGGGTGCGTTGGTGTCGGTTGACGACCCTAATGATCTTGGATTGATCGGGCCAATCGATGATTGCTCAGATCTCGATAGCTCGAGCTTATCGATCCAGCGTGGGCTTTCTGGACTCGATCAAACCTAGGACCGGGCGTGACGGACTACACAGCCTCCCGCGATCAGTGCGCGCGTTCCGCGGCCAATCGCTCGATCCGGGGGAGCGCAACGGCCATGATCGTCAGATACGCGGGCGCCCAGATCGGTACGCCGAAGCTCACCACGCAGCCCTCGCCGTCGGGGATCACCTCGTGTCGAGTCGCCGGAACACCCGCCACCCGCCACGCCCAGAGACGACCGTCCTCGAACTCGGTGATGCGAAACGGCAGAGGCACCCCGACCGGGGTGAACACCCGGCCTCGGGAACCCAGGGCAAGCGGACCGGGGCGGTCCAGTTCGGCGCCGGCCACCGTCGGACCCCACACCGGCCACGCCGTCAGGTCCACCAGAACCTCCCATGCCGCGGCAGGCGGAACGGACATGGGGAGTTCGACGACGGGCATCCCGCGACGAAGGTTCAGGCGCATGCGGTGTGAGTAGCCGTTCACGGCGAATCGAAACGGCCGCCGCCTGGCGTGATGTTCAGCAGAGCGTCCACCCGAGGAATCTCGCGGTAGGTACCGAACCGGTGGTGGGTGATGCTGAGGGCCTGCTCACGCAGGAACGGCAGCATCTCGACGCGACCCGCTTCGGTCACGGCGCCCGACCACACTGCGGCAGACGGCCCGGTGGGCACGTCGGTTCCGGACCCGACGACGCGGGTTCTGTCCGTCCCGCCGTGCGAAACCGCACGCGCCCAGTCCGTTTCGGTGTCGACCGTCACGTCATTGGTTGTCAGGAACCCGAGCACGTCCTCCCCGAGAGCGACGGACGCGTGCACGGACAGGCGAAGAGGGGAACGGGCTCGCAACCCGGCGGCGACGACGCGCAGAACCTCCACGGGGCGAGCGTCGGCCTCCGCTCGTACGGTCACCGGGGTAGGAAGGTAGCGCAGCACGTTCGCCTCCACCCCGAGATGCGATACGTCACGGGTGACGCCGAACTCCGTGTCCCACGCCACGAGATCGCTTGCCAGAGAGCGCCGTAGAAAGTCGAGGTCGTCGCCGACCGCTGCGGTCTCGCGCAGGAAGGCCTCCGCCCACGCGTCGGCCACACAGCCGACGGTCGTGCCGGACGAGGGGAGGGGCGACCAGTCGGACAGGCCGACGAGGTAGTTCGGTCCGCCGGCCTTGCTCCCCGTGCCGACCGTCGATTTCTTCCACCCGCCGAAGGGCTGCCGTCGCACGACGGCTCCGGTGATTCCTCGGCCCACGTAGAGATTGCCTGCGGCGACGCCTTGAATCCACTGCGCCTGTTCCGCGTCGTCGAGGGAGTGAAGGCCAGCGGTGAGCCCGTAGTCGACGTCGTTCTGTACCTCGATCGCCTCGGCAAGGGTGGCGACGGTGATGATGCCGAGGATCGGACCGAAGTACTCGGTTCGGTGGAACTCGGAACCAGGAGAAACGCCGACGCGGATTCCCGGCGACCACAGCCGGCTCTCGTCGTCCAGTGCGCGGGGTTCGAGCAACCACGACTCACCGGGATCGAGGTGGGTGAGACCCCGGAGAACCTTGCCGCTCGCAGGTTCGACGAGTGGACCGATGCGCGATTCCGGGTCCGTCGGGTACGCGACCTTCATGGACCGGACGGCGTCGACCAGCTGGCCCAGGAAACGGTCCGATGTGCCGACGGATCCGACCAGAATCGCCAGGGACGCTGCGGAGCACTTCTGGCCCGCGTGGCCGAAGGCAGACTTCGCGAGGTCCTTCACCGCCAGGTCGAGATCGGCAGCGGGTGTGACGACCATGGCGTTCTTACCGCTCGTCTCCGCGAACAGCCGAATGCCGGGGCGTAGCCGGTGGAACAGCTCCGCCGTCTCGTAGCCACCCGTGAGGATCACCTGATCGACCCGCGGATCCGCGACGAGGGTGCCGGCGAGAGACGCCTCGTCGACGTGGACGAGGCGCAACACATCTCGCGGCACGCCCGCCCGCCACAGAGCGTCGACCATCACCGAACCGCAGCGTTTCGCCTGCGGCGCAGGCTTGATCACGACGGCAGAACCCGCGGCAAGCGCGGCCAGGGTCGATCCCGCCGGTATCGCCACCGGAAAGTTCCACGGTGGTGTGACGACGGTCAGACGCCTCGGCCGATGGAGTGCGCCGTCCACGTGCGCAAGCTCCTCGGCGAGTTCGGCGTAGTACCCGGCGAAGTCGCTGGCCTCGCTGACCTCGGGGTCGCCCTCCTCCAGGGTCTTGCCGCACTCCGCGGCCATGACTTCGAGCAGGTCCGCACGTGCGCGAGACAGCTCGCGCGCCGCGGACCTCAGGATGCGTGCTCGCTCGGGCGACGGGAGCGAACCCCAGCCCACCCCTGCGTCGCACGTCTGCTGAATCAGCTCGTCGAGGCGGACGGGATCGTCGACGGTGTACTCGACGACGAGGTCTTCCCCGATGCCCGACGCCTCGGCGCGCTCGAGAATGCCGCGGCCCCACCCTCTGTTGGCGGCCGAGGAGGGATCCGTGTCGGGGGTGTTGGCGAACGGTACTGGGACATCGGTGCTGTCGGCGCGGTCGGCGCTGTCGGTGGTGCGGTTCTGGCTCCGTCGCCGCGCGGGGACGGAGTCGTCCAGGGCGGTCAGGGAAGCGCGGAATCGATTCTCCTGCATCATGAACTGCGGGGTCGGTTGCCCGCTCTCGGTGGTCAGTTCGAACATCGAGGGCATGAAGTTCTCCGGCGCTGCTCCTTCTTCCAGCCGGCGGACGAGGTAGGCGATCGCGACGTCGAACTCGTCGGCGCCGACAACGGGGGTGTAGAGAAGCATCCCGCCGGTGTCCTCGGCGATCACCTGCGCCGTCGCCGACGCCATGCCCAGCAGCATCTCGAATTCGTATCCGGACTCGATGCCGCGCTGTTCGGCGAGACACCGTGCCCAGGCGAGGTCGAAGAGGTTGTGCCCGGCAACGCCGATGTGCACGTTGCGGATTCGATCGGGATCGAGCGCGTGGTCGAGGATGCGCTTGTAGTTGGTGTCGGTGTCCTGTTTGGACGACCACGTGGCCAGGGGCCATCCGTGCAGAGCGGATTCGACTCGCTCGAGCGGAAGATTCGCGCCCTTGACGACGCGGACTTTGACCGCTGCACCTCCGCGTGCAGTACGCCGGGCGGCCCAGTCCTGCAACCGCATCATCGCGGACAACGAGTCAGGAAGGTACGCCTGCAACACGATTCCCGCCTCGAGCGACAGAAGTTCAGGTCGGTCCAGCAGGGTCGTGAACACCGCGATCGTCAGATCGAGATCGTGGTATTCCTCCATGTCCAGGTTGATGAACTTGGGTGTGCCGGACTGCGCGGCCGCCGAGTACAGCGGTGCGAGCTCGTCGACGGTGTGTGCGACGGCCTCCTCGAACGCCCAGGGCGAGTGCGGCGCAACGACCGCCGACACCTTGACGGACACGTAGTCGACATCCGATCGCGCCAGTAACGCCGTGGTTCCGTCGAGACGTGCCCGAGCCCCGGCCGACCCCATCACGGCCTCGCCGAGCAGATTGATGCCCGGACGCATTCCGTTCCGGCGGATGCGAGCGAGACCGCGAGAGAGTGCGCGCGGCGAGGCGTCGAGCACGAGGTGGCCGACCATCGCTCGCAACGCCTTCTTCGCGATGGGCACGACCAATGCCGGTGCGACCCTCGCGGCCACGTTGCCGAGACGAAGGGCGACACGCAGATGCACGCCCAGGAACTGCGGCAGATCACCGTCCGTCAGATGCGCCCAGTTCCTGGCGGCGACCCGCACGTCCTCCGGCCGTACGACGCCGTCGATGAACCCCACGGCGAACTCCAGACCACGCTCGTCGCGCAGCAGGCCCGCGAGACGCACGGCGGCACGGTCGGTGGGACGGTCGGCGGAGAGAGTCACCCAACGCCGTGCCAGGGCAACCGCGTCGTCCGCCAGTTCTTCGCGCGTCCTCGGTGCCATGGTCCACACTCCTCCGGGATTGACGGGCTTCGACTAGGGGGCAGGGCTTGTTTCGGGTGTCACCAGTCCATTCTGTATGCGAAGTCCGTCGGCGGTGTTCCACTCGGAGGTTCGAGCTGCCGCCGTCGACGCGAGCGCTGCTCGGAACGCCCGGATCGCGGGGTGCCCGCCGCGTCCGGCACGAACTGCGGTGTAGATGGTGCGGTCCGGACGCCCCGGCAGTGCGCGGAGATCGAGTCCGTCGGACTGGTTCGCGGCGATCAGTGCGGGAATGAACGCCGCGGCGTGGCCGGTGCGCACCAGATGGGCGTGCATCAGGGGGTCCGGGCTGACGAAGCGGACTCGGGGCTCGAATCCTGCGGCACGGCACACCGACCGGGCCCACGTTCCTGTCGCACTGTCCGGCGGGTCCATCGCCCAGGGCACGTCGAACAGGCCTGCCAGGTCGGTACGCGCGGACGGCAACCACGCGGCCTCGGACGGGACGGCGAGCAGCAGTGGATCGACGGCGAGATCCGCCCGGTCGATGTTGGCTCGGACCGGCTCGGGCATACCGGGGTATTCCTCACCGAGAATCAGGTCGAAGGAGTGCGACAACAGGCCGTCGTAGGCAGCGACGACCTGAAGTTGGTCGAACTCGACGGTCAACGACGGTTCCTCGGCAGCCAGCAGGTCCAGCACTGCAGGCACGATCGCGAACACGACCGTCTGAAACGACGCGACCCGCAGTGTTCCCTGAACTGCGGACTGAGCCGACGCGAGATCCGCCTCGGCTTCCTCCAGTTGGCGAAGGACGATCTCGGCGTGAGCGGCGAGTCCGATGGCGGCGTCGGTCAGTGTCACCCCTCGCCCCACCGGTTCCAGCAGCCGAACGCCGGACTCCTTCTCGAGCAGCGACAGCTGCTGCGACACCGCCGACGGCGTGTAGGACATCACACGGGCTACCTCGGCGAGCGTGCCGCGCCGCTGCAATTCGAGGAGGATCCGCAGGCGAGGGACGTTGAGCATCGGGTTCCCGTCATAGGTAAGCAATAATGACCGTTATTCTACAAAATGATTCGCTGGACTTACGTGAGTTACGCGAGAAGCATTCACTGTCATGACGGCAACCTCCCGGACACCCGGCACGGGATCAGCAGTAGCGATGATGGTCGGGTCGTGTCTGTCCCTGCAGTTCGGCGCGGCTCTTGCCGTTCAGATATTTCCTGTCGCCGGGTCGTGGGCCGTCACTGCAGCCCGGTTGGCCATCGCAGCCGCTCTGCTGCTCCTGCTGGTGCGTCCACGGGTACGCGGATGGTCGAGGGAGCAGTGGAAGAGCATGGCTGCGCTGGGATTCGCATTGGCCGCCATGAACGGATGCTTCTATGCCGCGATCGATCGAATCCCCCTCGGCGTGGCCGTATCGATCGAGTTTCTCGGTCCACTCGTTCTGGCCGCCGTCCTGTCACGTCGGCGCGCCGACGTCGGGTGGGCGTGCCTCGCGCTGGTCGGAATGGTGCTGTTGGGCGTCGAATCCGCGGTTCACGCAACGAGTCTCGATCCTGTCGGCATCATGTTCGCGCTGTTCGCCGCGTCGTTCTGGGTCCTCTACATCCTGACCAATGCACGGGTAGCGGCAACGGTTCCCGGCACAGGAGGCCTGGCTGCGGCAATGGTGATCGCCGCGGTCTGCGTCCTTCCCGTCGGGATGATGCAAGGGCTCACCGCCTTCGCGGACCCCGAAACCCTGGCCCTCGCAACGGTGGTGGCGCTGTTGTCGTCGGTCGTTCCGTACACCCTCGAACTTGCTGCGCTGCGAATCGTTCCGCGCAACGTCTTCGGCGTCCTACTGGCCCTGGAACCGATCTTCGCGACACTGGCGGGATGGCTGCTGCTGCACCAAGCCGCAGGGGCGATCCGGCTGACTGCCATCGCACTGGTCATCGCCGCGACGGTGGGAACCGTCCTGACGGCCGAGCGCGTCGCGTCGGTACCCGCCCGGCCCGAGGTCGAAGCCGTCTGAGCCGGCGCCTGCATGACATCTGTCATGCCCGACCCGTGACGAAGTAGCGCGGTTTCGATTCCCGTCTGCACTGTTGTGGAGCGTGCGTGTCGACGACTCTGGGAACAGACGACCGAGCGACGACTTCGACACGAGGAGGACACGATGACGACTCCGGACCCCACACCGATTCGAGACGAGAAGAAAGCCGACGCCACCCAACTCCTGCTGAACAACCTCGGCGGCGTGAGCGGAATGATCTACACGGCGGTCCCTGTGGTCGCCTTCGTGACCGCCAACGCGGTGGCCTCGCTTCCGATTGCCATCGGAATCGCCGTCGCCATCGCCGTCGTGCTGACAGCGCTGAGAATGGTGCGCGGTGAACCGATCGTCCAGGCGAGCGGCGGACTGATCGGCGTCGTGACGGCCGGTGCCGTTGCCGCGTGGACGGGCTCGGCCGGCGGATACTTCCTGATCGGAATCTGGACCAGCCTGGTCATGGGTGCGCTGATGGTGGCATCCCTGCTCGCGCGTCGACCACTGACCGGACTCCTGTGGAACGCGCTGCACGGCAACAAGTACCCGTGGCGATCGGATAGCTCCACTCTGCGTGCGCACGACATCGCGACCGGCGCCTTCGCGCTGCTGTTCGGTGCCCGCTACATCGTGCAGGATCACCTCTACGACACCGACGCCACCGGGTGGTTGGCCTTCGCGAAGATCTCCATGGGCACCCCGCTGTTCGCCCTCGCGATCCTGGTCACCGTCGGGGCTTTCCGACGCTCCACGAAGCGTCTCGTGAACGACACCTTTCCGAACACACAGGGAGTGAGCCACCCGTGAACTATCGTCACCGACCGCGCCGGAGCGTAAGCCTCCTGGCCGCAACAGTTCTCGTCCTCGGGGCATGCAGCCAGGCCGAGCCGGAGCCGAACACGACTGCAGATCTGGATCGCTTCTACGATCAGGCGGTGACGTTCGAGCCGTGCGAGGGGTACGGCACGACGTCGACCGACGAGGCAGCGTTCGTCAGCGATCCGACGTTTCGGTGCGCGCGCGTGGACGTCCCGCTCGACTACGACGATCCCGACGGACGGACGGCGCAGATCGCGTTGCTGAAAGTCCCCGCGAAAGGCGAGCCCATCGGGTCGTTGCTGCTCAACTCGGGCGGCCCCGGAGGCCCTGGCATGAGCATGGCCGCAGCCGCGGCGACAACGCTGGCGGACAGTCCGTTGACCGAGAAGTTCGACATCGTCGGATTCGATCCGCGCGGCGTCGCGGCGTCGACGCCGGCCATCGACTGCTTCACCGACGCCGAGAACGAAGCAGGCGAGGCGTACACGACAGTTCTGACGGGAGCGAGGTCGCTGTCGGAAGACGGGGCACGCGAGCTGGTTCGGCAATGTGCCGAGCGGTCCGGCGGCGAGGACGTTCTGGCGAACGTCGGAACTCGTGACGCAGCCCGGGACATGGATGTGCTACGCGAAGTGCTGGGCGACGACCGGCTCAGTTACCTCGGACAGAGTTACGGCACTCGCCTGGGCGCGGTCTACGGAGAGATGTTCCCGCAGAACGTTCGAGCCATGGTGCTCGACGGTGCCATCGATCCACTGCAGAGCACAGCGGACCGTCGGATCGATCAGTTCACGGCGTTCCAGGAGGCATTCGACGCCATGGCTGCGGACTGCGCCACCGAGCCCGACTGCCCTCTCGGGCAGGATCCGGCGAGGTCCGTCGAGAATTTCCAGAACATCGTCCGCCCGCTGATCGACGATCCGATCGTGACCCCGGACGGCAGGAAGATGGACTTCGACGCCGCCTACGGGGCCGTGATCGCCGGGCTGTACGACTCGACCGTCTGGCCGGTCATCACCAAGGGCATCGCGGAACTACAGGTGGGGCAGGCGGAGACGTTGCTGAAGATCAGTGACGTGTTCGGTGGGCGTGACGTCGACGGCGCCTACCCGAATTTCGCCGAGGCGCTGTACGCGATCAACTGCAACGACGAGCAGCGCAACACTGCCGAACAGGAGGTCGAGCTCAAGGAGCGAATTCAGGGCATCGCGCCGTTCACCGACTCAGGTCTGGGGCCGGAAGGTGCACGCGACCCGTGTGAATCCTGGCCCGTCGAACCCACTCTGGGATTCCCGTACGCAACCGATATCGACGGTCTGCCCGACACGTTGACCATCTCCATCACCGGCGACCCGTCCACGCCCTACGCGGGTGGTGTCAGCCTTGCCGAGACGCTGGGTGGGTCACTGCTCTCCGTCGACGGAGACCAGCACACCGTCGCGTTCTCCGGAGCGAACGACTGCGTCGACACGGTCGTGGCCGAGTACCTCGTAGACCTGAAATCCCCACCGGAGGGGGCCCGCTGCGCTCTCGACTAGGCCGTGCGAGTTTCGCTTCCCGCCAACAGGATCGACGCGATGAGCTCTGGGTTGTCACTCATCGGGACGTGGCCGACGCCCGGCACGGTGATGAACGTGGCGTGCGGCAGGTTCCGCTTCGCGACTGCACGCTCGTAGATCGGCAGGGTGAGGTCGCGTCGGCCCCAGGCGATGGTGATGGGAACCTGCGGCTCGGCCGCGACGGGAAGTTCGAACACCGCGTCCAATCCTTCGTCGACGAAGGTGTTGGAGACCAGGGACGCGGTGTCCACCACGGCGTCGGCGTACGGCACACGGCTGGGGTGGGCGAAGAACGCGGAGATGGCCGGGTAGCGCACGGCTTTGTAGGAGAGCAGGCGAGGCGCATGCTCGCCCATTCCGCGGGCCAGGGTCCGCAGAACGCGGAACGTGCCGATCGCCCGGCGTCGATCGAGGTCGTTCACGAAGAACCCGGCGGGAGACAGCGCGGTCGCCGACGCCACCCGCCCGCGGCACGCCATGGCGATCGCCAGCCAGCCCCCCAGGGAGTTACCACCGATGTGAGGCTTCGCGTCCGGAGTGTCGAAGTCTCCGAGCAGATCGTCGAGGGCATCGACGACGTAGCCGAGCGGATCGCTTACGTTCGCCTCGAGTGCGGGGGACTCGCCGTGACCGAGCAGGTCGACGGTGACCACCCGTCGATAGGGCGTGAGTAGATCGAGGATCGGATCCCACGCCTGCCTCCGGTGAACCACTCCGTGAACGAGGACGAGAGTGGGCCCGCTACCGGCGACGTCGTACCGCATCTTCATGGGAGCACATAGTAGCTGTGAATAGAGGTAACACCTACTCTTTTGCCGAATCGGAGAAATATCTTCGGGGACGATGTCGAAAACGCTCACCCGGTTCCGTCCCAGGGTTGGATGCAACCACAGAGGCTGCACAGAGACGAGGAGATCATCATGGCCAAGTACCTGTTTCTCAAGCATTACCGCGGCGCTCCCGAGGCAGTCAACGACGTCCCCATGAACGAATGGACACAGGACGAGGTGGAGGCCCACCTGAAGTACATGGACGACTTCGCCGCCAAGCTGCAGCAGACCGGCGAGTTCGTCGACAGTCAGGCGCTGAAGCAGGCCGGTGCGTGGGTCCGGTACGACGGCCAGGGAAAGCCGCCGGTCACCGACGGCCCGTTCGCCGAGACGAAGGATCTCATCGCCGGATGGATGGTCATCGACGTCGACTCCTACGACCGCGCGCTGGAGCTCGCGGCCGAACTGTCCGCCGCACCCGGTGCAGGCGGTGAGCCGATTCACGAGTGGCTCGAAGTCCGCCCGCTGATGAGCACGCCCACCACCATCGAAGACTGACATGCACCTCGGGTCCGGCACGTCTCCGGATCGGCCCGGGATGGACGACGTCCTGGTCCGGCAGTTGACTCCCGCTGTGATCGGCGTCCTCACTCGTCGCGGACTCGATTTCACGACAGCCGAGGACGCCGTGCAGGAAGCGTTGATCCAGGCCACGACGTCCTGGCCGACGACGATGCCGTCGGACCCCAAGGGGTGGCTCGTCACCGTCGCCTGGCGGAAGTTTCTCGACGGGCATCGAGCCGACGAAGCCCGTCGAACACGGGAGCTGCGGACCTGGGCCGAGCCGCCACCGGCGGACACCCAGAACGTCGACGACACCCTGCAGCTGCTCTTCCTGTGCGCGCATCCGTCGTTGACGCCGTCGGCGGCGGTCGCGTTGACGTTGCGCGCGGTCGGTGGCCTGACCACCAAGCAGATCGCCGACGCGTACCTCGTCCCGGAGAAGACGATGGGTCAGCGCATCAGCCGCGCGAAGAAAACCGTCGGGCACGTGCGATTCACGGAGAACGGAGATCTGTCGACGGTTCGCCGGGTGCTCTACCTGATCTTCAACGAGGGGTACACCGGCGACGTCGACCTCGCGGCCGAGGCGATCCGACTGACCCGGCAGTTGGCCGCGTCGACCTACGACGAGGAGACGTCGGGACTACTCGCGCTGATGTTGCTGCATCATGCCCGCCGGAGTGCCAGGACACGGCCCGACGGCAGCGTCGTCCCCCTGGCCGAGCAGGACCGATCGCAGTGGGACACCACGCTGATCGGCGAAGGCGTCGACATCCTGCAGGCCGCGTTGGCGCGCGACCGACTGGGCGAGTTCCAAGTGCACGCGGCGATCGCCGCACTGCACGCCGACGCCAGAAGCGTCGACGAGACCGACTGGGTGCAGATCGTGAGCTGGTACGACGAACTTCTCGCCATCACCGCGAGCCCCGTCGTGCAGCTCAATCGGGCGATCGCCGTGGGGGAGGCCGACGGCGCGGCCTCGGGTCTCGCGGCGCTCGGCGCAGTGGATCCGAGCGTGCCCCGCTTCGCCGCTGCTTCGGCGTACCTCCACGAAAAGGCGGGGGACCTGGTCTCGGCCGCGCGGCTGTACGGCGAGGCAGCGCAGGCAGCATCGAACCTCGCCGAGCGGCATCACCTGTCGGTGCAGGCAGCGCGTCTGAGCAAGGTGCTGCGCGAGTCCGAGTGACGAGCCCGGCTCCGGAAGACCAAGGGGTTGACGCGGCGCACTGGAGAGCCCTAATGTGATCCAAGCCATCGATTGAAACGTTTCAATCCCGTCGAATCTGCAACAGTCGATGGTGGCCCCCACACTCTGATCGTCGAGAAGGTCCTCCATGGCATCGGTTCTGTCCGACACGAAGAAGCTGTGCTTCCTGTTGAAACTGCGCCCCGAGCGGGTGCAGGACTACCTGGCCGCGCACGAGACCGTCTGGCCGGAGATGCTCGATGCTCTGCGCGAGACGGGGTGGAAGAACTACTCGCTGTTCCTTCGACCCGAGGACGGTCTCGTCGTCGGCTACGTCGAGTCGGACGACCCCGCGGCGATGACCACGGCCATGAGCGCGACCGACGTCGACGCACGCTGGCAGGCCACCATGGCCCAGTACTTCGAACCCGCGGCCCGCCCCGACGCCCCTCTCGAGTTTCTGCACCACTACTTCCATCTCCCCTGATCACCCTCACACCGACCCCCCTCACACTGACCCCCCTCACTACATGGAGCCCTCATGAAGATCGGCGCCAAGTCCACCACCGGGTGGCGAGCGACCATATCGGTCGCGATGAGCAACTACATCGAAGCCGGATCGATCATCGCCATCGCCACGTCGTTGACGTTGTGGCAGAACGAGTTCGGCATCAGCAACCTCGCCGTCGGGCTGCTGGCCGCGTTCAGCGCCAATGCATTCGGTGCGGCGATCGGCGCCGGCATCGGCGGTCCGCTGTGCGACAGGTTCGGCCGCAAGGCGATCTACACCTACGACCTGATGGTCTACATGGTCGGTGTGCTGATCGCAGCGTTCGCGATGAACTTCGCCATGTTGCTGACCGCGTTCGTGATCACCGGCATCGCCGTCGGAGCAGGTGTACCCGCATCGTGGACGTACATTGCCGAACAGGCGCCGTCGCGTGAGCGGGCACGACACGTCGGAACCGCGCAATTGGCGTGGTCGGTCGGGCCGTTCGTCGGATTCGCACTCGCTGCGTTGCTCGCGCCCCTGGATCTACTCGGCTCTCGCATCATCTTCCTGCACCTCTTCGTCGTGGCCGCGGTGGTGTGGTGGATTCGCCAGGGCTTGCCCGAGTCGGTGATCTGGAAGAACGAAACGGGCGACACCGCAGGGGCGGCTGCACGCGAGAAGACCTTCGGCGCAGCCGGATTGAAGGGCCTGTTCACCAAGAAAGTGAACATCACCGCGCTGCTGGTCCTCATCGGGATCTACGGCTTCTGGAACACCGTCGCGGGACAGGCAGGCATCTTCATGCCGCGTGTGTACGAGAGCGCAGGCGTCGAGAGCGCCGTCGAACAGAACCTCCTGCAGGTTCTGGTGTGGGGCTGCACCGTGCTCGCCACGTACTTCGGCTTCATGAAGTTCGCCGATCGCGTGTCCCAGAAGCTGCTCTACTCCATCGGGGCTCTGCTCGGCATCGCGGCCTGGGCAATCCTGGTGTTCTTCACCGACAACGGACTCCCGACGCTGCTGATCTTCGCCATCACCTGGGGTATCTCCAGCGGCATCGGTGCCCAGGCGTTCTACAGCCTCTGGGCGAGCGAGCTGTTCGCGACGCCGTACCGCGCCAGCGCCCAGGGCTTCATGTTCTTCGTCGTCCGCACCGCCACCGGTCTGCTGAGTTACTTCTTCCCGACCCTGCTCGCCGCCACCGGACTCACCACCGTCGGCCTGCTGCTCATCGGCCTGCTCACCGTCGCCCTCGCGATCGGTGCGATCTTCGCACCGAACACGCGTGGAAAGTCCCTGCCGGAGATCGAGACCGAGCGATACGGTGCGGTCGTGTCCCCTGAACTTCCCGACTCCCGAGACGGAGTCACCCAGACCCGAGAGCCTGCACTGTGACCACACATACCGTCAGTCCCGACGCGATCCTCGACGCCCTCGCCATCGAACTCCCGTCGTGGGCGTTCGGAAACTCCGGAACCCGCTTCAAGGTGTTCGGCACCCCCGGCACACCCCGCACGATCGAGGAGAAGATCGCCGACGCAGCCACCGTGCATCGGCTCACCGGATTGGCTCCCGTTGTCGCGCTTCACATCCCGTGGGACAACGTCGACAGCTTCACGGCACTGAAGTCCTACGCCGCCGATCTCGGTGTTCGTCTGGGAACGGTGAACTCCAATACCTTCCAGGACGACGACTACAAGTTCGGCAGTCTCACGCACACCGACAAGGGCGTGCGGCAGAAGGCGATCGACCACCATCTGCGGTGCCTCGAGGTCATGACCGAGATCGGCTCGCAGGACCTGAAGGTGTGGCTGGCCGACGGCACCAACTACCCGGGTCAGGGCGATATTCGCGGTCGGCAGGACCGTCTCGCGGAATCGCTGGCCGCGATCTACCAGCACGTCGGCGAGGGCCAGCGGTTGGTGCTCGAGTACAAGTTCTTCGAGCCTGCCGTCTACGTGACGGACGTGCCGGACTGGGGCACGTCCTACGCGCACACCGTCGCGCTCGGTGAGCGCGCGGCAGTGTGCCTCGACACCGGGCACCACGCGCCGGGAACGAACATCGAGTTCATCGTCGCGCAGCTTCTGCGCCTCGGCAAACTCGGTTCCTTCGACTTCAATTCACGCTTCTACGCCGACGACGATCTGATCGTCGGCGCGGCGGATCCGTTCCAGCTGTTCAGGATTCTGTTCGAGGTCATCCGCGGCGGAGGGCTCGCACCCGAGTCGGACCTCGCGCTCATGCTGGACCAGTGTCACAACGTCGAGGCGAAGATACCCGGGCAGATCCGCTCGGTCCTCAACGTCCAGGAGATGACGCTGCGCGCGGCTCTCGTGGACACCGAGGCACTCACCACGGCGCAGGAAGCCGGAGACGTACTGGGCGCCAACGGCATCTTCATGGATGCCTTCTACACCGACGTGCGTCCGCGGCTCGCCGAGTGGCGAGAGAGCCGCGGTCTACCGGCCGACCCGATGCGAGCCTTCGCGGAATCGGGTTATCAGCAGCAGATCGAAGCCGACCGCGTCGGCGGCACCCAGACCTCCTGGGGTGCATGAGCAATGACGACACAGCAGGAAGCGAACACGATGAACGAGACTGTCGCAGCGTTGTTGGCACGATCGAACCGTCTCGGGTCCGACCCGAGCAACACCAACTACGCCGGCGGTAACACCTCCGCCAAGGGAACCGACACCGACCCGGTGACCGGTGCCGATGTCGAACTCATGTGGGTGAAGGGATCCGGCGGCGATCTCGGAACGCTGACCGAGTCCGGCCTGGCCGTCCTGCGGCTCGATCGGCTGCGCGCACTGGTCGATGTGTACCCGGGACTGGACCGCGAGGACGAGATGGTCGCGTCGTTCGACTACACCCTGCACGGACGCGGGGGAGCGGCGCCGTCGATCGACACGGCGATGCACGGACTCGTCGACGCAGCACACGTCGACCACCTGCATCCGGACTCCGGCATCGCGATCGCGACCGCCGCGGACGGTCCCGAACTGACCCGAAAGATATTCGGCGACACGGTGGTGTGGGTTCCGTGGCGACGACCCGGATTCCAGCTCGGACTCGACATCGCCGCTATCAAAGCCGAGAACCCGCAGGCGATCGGCTGCATTCTCGGCGGACACGGCATCACCGCATGGGGTGAGACGTCCGAGGAGTCGGAGGCGAACTCGCTCGAGATCATCCGCGCTGCCCAGGCCTACCTTGCCGAACACGGCCGAGCAGAACCGTTCGGCGCCGCGCTCGACGGCTACTCGGCCCTGCCGGAGGCCGAGCGACGCGCCAAGGCCGCAGCCCTGGCCCCGTACATCCGAGGGATGGCATCCACCGACGAACCCAAGGTCGGGCACTTCACCGACTCCGACGTGGTCCTGGACTACCTGGCTGCCGCCGAGCATCCGCGTCTGGCCGCGCTCGGCACCAGCTGCCCCGACCACTTCCTGCGGACCAAGGTGAAGCCCCTCGTTCTGGACCTGCCTGCGGACGCATCGATCGAGCAGTCCGTCGAACGCCTGCAGACACTGCACGAGGCGTACCGCAAGGACTACCAGGCCTACTACGAGCGCTTCGCGACCGAGGACTCACCTGCGATGCGCGGCGCCGATCCGGCCATCGTGTTGATCCCCGGCGTCGGCATGTTCAGTTACGGCGCCACCAAGCAGACCGCCCGGGTGGCAGGCGAGTTCTACGTCAACGCGATCAACGTGATGCGGGGCGCCGAATCGGTGTCCACCTACAGCCCCATCGACGAGTCGGAGAAGTTCGACATCGAGTACTGGGCGCTGGAAGAAGCCAAGCTCGCTCGGATGCCGAAACCCAAGCCGCTCGCGACGCGCATCGCCCTGGTCACCGGCGCGGCGTCGGGCATCGGCAAGGCGATCGCCACACGATTGGCCGCGGAGGGCGCGTGCGTCGTCATCGCCGACCTCGACGCGCAGAAAGCATCCGACGTCGCCGCCGAGATCGGCTCGACGGACGTGGCCATCGGAGTTCGGGCCGACGTCACCGACGAAGCTGCGGTGCAGGCAGCCGTCGACGCGACGGTGCTCGCGTTCGGCGGTATCGACCTGGTGGTCAACAACGCAGGCCTCTCGCTGTCGAAGCCTCTGCTGGAGACGACCGTCGCGGACTGGGATCTGCAGCACGACGTGATGGCTCGCGGATCGTTCCTCGTCTCGCGCGCTGCGGCGGCCGCGCTGATTGCCCAGAAGATGGGCGGCGACATCCTGTACATCTCGTCGAAGAACTCGGTGTTCGCGGGACCGAACAACATCGCCTACTCGGCGACGAAAGCCGATCAGGCACATCAGGTTCGGTTGCTCGCCGCCGAACTCGGCGAACACGGTGTCAAGGTCAACGGCATCAACCCCGACGGGGTGGTGCAGGGATCGGGCATCTTCGCCGCCGGCTGGGGAGCGTCCCGCGCTGCGGTCTACGGCGTCGACGAGGCCGACCTCGGCAAGTTCTACGCGCAGCGCACGCTGCTCAAGCGAGAGGTGTTGCCGGAGAACATCGCCAATGCCGCGTTCGCACTGTGCACGTCGGACTTCTCGCACACGACCGGACTGCACGTGCCCGTCGACGCGGGTGTCGCCGCCGCCTTCCTGAGATGAGACGGGCATGAGTACAGCTCAGGTCGCGGCCGTCGACCTCGGTGCGACGAGCGGTCGCGTCGTGGTCGGCACCGTCGGCAGCGATACCGCAGGCAGGGACGTGCTGCGTCTCGACGTCGTCACCCGGTTTCCCAACGAACCCTGCCGGCTCTGGAACGGGTCGCGGGCAGCGCTGCACACCGACGTGCCCGGATTGTTCGGGCACGTTCGGCGTGGTCTCGCCGACGCCGCTCGCGACGCGGACAACCTGGTGAGCGTCGGAGTCGACTCGTGGGCCGTCGATTACGGCCTCATGCGCGGAGGTCGCCTGGTCGGGTTGCCGCACCACTACCGGGACGAACGATCCCAGCGGGGCGTCGAGCTCGTGGAATCCGTCGTCGACCGCGCGGAGTTGTTCGCCCGCAACGGTTTGCAGTTCCTCCCGTTCACCACCGTGTACCAGCTTGCGGTGGACCGGGCCGACGGTCTGCTCGAACCAGCGGACCGCGTGCTACTGGTGCCGGATCTCGTGTCGTACTGGCTCACCGGCCGCGAGGTCGCCGAGCGCACCAACGCGTCGACGACGGGCATTTTCGGTACCGACGGCGTGCTCGACGATGTCCTGCTGGATCTCCTGGGAATCGACAGGTCGCTGTTTCCCGATGTCGTCGACCCGGGCGAGGTTCTCGGGCCGATCCTGCCCGGTGTGGTGGACGGTGATCCGTCGGTGTCGGTCACTGCTGTCGGTTCCCACGACACCGCCTCCGCGGTTGCCGCGGTACCGATGGATCCTGATTCGGCGGTCTACATCTCCTGCGGCACCTGGGGTCTCGTCGGCGCCGAGACCTCCTCGCCGGTGGTGAATTCCCGAGTGCGCGACGCGGGGTTCACCAACGAAGCCGGAGTGGACGGTCGCAACCGGTTGTTGCACAACGTGATGGGTCTGTGGCTGCTGTCGGAATCGGTGCGCGAATGGAGCCGAGCCGACGGCGCGGCGGTGGACCTGCCGGAGATGTTGGCGGCAGCGGCACACTGCCCGGCCCCCACGCATGTCTTCGACGCCGAAGATCCGATGTTCCTTCCTCGCGGCGACATGCCGACACGAATCGCGGCCTGGTACTCCGATCGTGGCCTTGCGGTTCCGTCGTCACGGGTGGAGATGGTTCGGGCGATCGTCGAATCCCTGGCCGTCGCCTTCAGCGCGGCGGTGTACGACGCCGCGGAACTCGCAGGCATCGACGTGCGGCGGATCCACGTCGTCGGCGGCGGAGCACAGAATTCGTTGCTGTGCCGGATTCTCGCCGACAGGTCCGGACTCGACGTACTGGCCGGGCCCATCGAAGCGACCGCGTTGGGTAACGTGCTGGTACAGGCACGGACCCACGGGTTGATCTCCGGAGATCTGACACGGCTGCGGCACACGGTCGCAACCACCTTCCCTCCCGTTCGTCACGAACCTGCGTCCTCCCGCCGGGCGGCATCTCTTTGAACCACAGCTCTTTGAACCACAGCGCTATGACACACACGACAAAGGATTGACCATGGTCAAGAGGCAAATCCCCAAGGTGCGCGATCTCGCGCCCCTGATGCAGTTCAAGAAGCCGGAGTTGAACGGCAAGAAGCGCAGGCTCGACGCCGCCCTGACCATCGAGGATCTTCGCCGGATCGCCAAGCGTCGGACCCCGACGGCGGCGTTCGACTACACCGACGGCTCGGCGGAGGCCGAACTGTCGATCAGCCGGGCGCGTCAGGCGTTCCAGGACATCGAGTTCTCTCCGTCGATCCTGCGCGACGTGTCCAAGGTGTCGACGGGATGGGACGTGCTCGGCGCACCGGTGGCGCAGCCCTTTGGTATCGCCCCGACGGGCTTCACCCGCATGATGCAGACCGAGGGGGAGATCGCCGGTGCGCATGCGGCAGCTCGCGCGGGCATCCCGTTCTCGTTGTCCACGATGGGAACGACCTCGATCGAGGACGTCCGCGACGCCAACCCGCACGGTCGCAACTGGTTTCAGCTGTACATGTGGAAGGACCGCGAGCGGTCGATGAGCCTCGTCGACCGTGCCGCGAAGGCGGGGTACGACACCCTTCTGGTCACCGTCGACGTTCCTGTGGCGGGAGCGAGGCTGCGAGACAAGCGCAACGGCATGACGATTCCGCCTGCACTGACACCGGGAACCGTGTTGAACGCGCTGCCGCGTCCACAGTGGTGGATCGACTTCCTCACCACCGAACCGCTGTCGTTCGCGTCGATCGACCGTTGGTCCGGCACCGTGGCGGAACTGCTCGACACGATGTTCGACCCGACGGTCACCTTCGAGGACCTGGCGTGGATCAAGGAGCAGTGGCCGGGCAAGCTCGTCGTCAAGGGAATCCAGACGCTCGACGACGCCAAGGCCGTCACCGCACTGGGCGTCGACGGTCTCGTTCTGTCCAACCACGGCGGACGACAACTCGACCGTGCTCCGATTCCGTTCCACCTTCTGCCCGAGGTGGCCCGCGAGGTCGGCAAGGACACCGAGGTCATGATCGACACCGGCATCATGTCCGGCGCCGACATCGTGGCGTCGATCGCCGTCGGAGCCCGATTCACGCTCGTCGGCCGCGCCTACCTGTACGGGCTCATGGCGGGCGGCGAAGCCGGGGTCAACCGTGCCGTGGACATTCTGTCCGAGCAGGTCGAACGCACCATGCGTCTCTTGGGTGTCACCGCGTTGGAGGAACTGGGCCCTGGCCACGTCACTCAGCTCGAGCGGTTGGTCCCGCGCCCACGGTGACCGTGGTCGGCTGGTAAGACTGCAGTCGTGGCGAAGAGCATGAAGCAGGTTGCTGCGGCGGCGGGTGTGTCCGTCGGCACGGTGTCCAACGTGCTCAATGCACCCGACAAGGTTGCGCCCGCGACGGTGAAACGTGTCATGTCCGCGATCGACCGACTCGGATTCGTCCGCAACGACGCTGCCCGGCAGCTGCGTGCCGGCCGGTCTCGATGCGTCGGGCTGGTGGTGCTCGACATCGGCAACCCGTTCTTCACAGAGATCGCACGAGGCGTCGAGTCCAGTGCCACAGACCGAGGGCTCACCGTTCTGCTGGGGTCCACGGACGACGATCCGGAACGTGAGCGTCTCTACCTGGACACGTTCGACGAGCAACGTGTCCACGGCCTGCTGGTGTCTCCGGTCGGGGAGGATCTCGAGCGACTCGAACTCCTCCAGTCCCGAGGCACCCCGGTGGTACTGGTCGACCGCGACGGAACGGGTACGTCGTTCTCGTCCGTCGCGGTGGACGACATCGCCGGAGGCGAACTCGCCGTCCGTCATCTGTGTGAGCAGGGCCGGCGCAGAATCGCCTACGTCGGTGGGCCCACCTCGCTGAGACAGGTCGCGGATCGACTGCGAGGCGCGCGCATGGCCGCGGAGGCGGCGGGCGCCGTCATCGAGGTCGTGCCGACCCGCGAGCCCAGCGTGCTGGCAGGCCGAGCGGCTGCGGCCTCGATCGCCGAGCGCGCCCCGAAAGACCGACCGGATGCCATATTCTGCGCCAACGACCTGCTCGCACTGGGAGTTCTGCAGAGCCTGGTGATGCTGGGCAACTCGGTCGTCCCCGACGACATCGCCGTGATCGGCTACGACGACATCGATTTCGCAGCGTCGGCCGTCGTGTCGCTGTCCTCGATCAGGCAGCCCAGCCGCGACATCGGCAGGGCAGCGGTGGATCTGCTGGAGGAATCGGCCCAGGACCACCGCGCCGAACCACGCCACGTGCAGTTCCAGCCGACCCTCACCATCCGCGATTCCACGCGCTGAGGAAACTGCGCTGAGGAAACTGCGCTGAGGAAACTGCGCTGAGGAAAACCTAGCCCGGCTGGTCCGTCTCGTCCGGGTGCTGTTTGAAGGAATGCTCCTCGTGGTCGAGTTCGTGCTCGAGGCTCCGCATCCCGGCGTCGGGGAGGCGCCCGGCGTCACGCCAGCGCACCAGTTCCTCGCGCTGGGCGTCGATGAGGCGACGGCGGACCGTTGTCGCTGCCTGCTGCTCGGGGGAGATGACGGGTGCGTCGTCGTCGGTCTCGTCGAGATGATCGAGCCTGCGGTTGTACCGGTCGATGCGCTCCTCGAGCTCGCGGCGCATGAGCGCGCGGCCGTCGTCGTCGATCTCCTCCTCGTCGGCGATGTGATCGAGTTGCTGCAAGGCCGCTTTCGTCACGCCCACGCGCGCTTCGTTGCGCAACCTCGATTCGGCGGCGGGGTCGGCCCGCACGTTCAGCAGTCGCACGAGAGGGGCGAACGTCGTGCCCTGCGCCACCACGGTCACCAGGACGACCACGAAAGCACAGAACAGCAATAGATTTCGGATCTCGAACGGCTCACCCGATTCCGTCGTCAGCGGTAGCGAGAACACGGCGGCGACGGTGATCACTCCGCGAGTTCCCGCCCAGCTCATCACCACAACCTCCCGTCCCGACAGCCGCGAAGACCGAGAGGAAGACCGGTCGGCCATGCGTGCCGCTGCCTCGGTGCCGAGCAGCCACAGGGGACGGACGAGCAGCACGCCGGCGAGCGTGACCGCGACGGCGCCGACGACGGTGGTGAGCGGGTAGGCCGCAAGCCCCTCGATCACCGTCGGCAATTGTTCGCCGATCAGCAGGAACACGAAACCCTCGAGCAGCAGATCGATCAATCTCCACACGGCGCCCGTCTGCAATCTGCTCGCTCCGGACACGGCGTGGCGAGTGTCGTGGCCGATGAAGAGAGCAGCGACGACGACAGCGAGCACTCCCGACGCGTGCACTTCCTCCGCGGCGACGTAGGCGACGAACGGTGTGGCCAGGGATACGACATTGAGCAGAAGCGCATCGCCGAGGAACTTCTGCACGAACCTGATGACGAGCGCGATCGCGCACCCGACGATGACTCCGCCGACCGCGGCCAGCACGAAGAGTCCGCCCGCGTGCGTGAAGGTCATGTCCTGCGCCGCGATCGCCGTGGCCGCGACGGTCAGCATCGTCAGCGCGGTCGCGTCGTTGAGCAGTCCCTCGCCTTCGATCAGCGTGATCAACTTCGGCGGTATGCCGGCTCGCCTGCCGACCGCGAGTGCAGCCACGGGATCGGGCGGTGCGACGGCAGCTCCCAGGGCCATTCCCGCGGCGAGGGTCGCCCCGGGTATCAGCAGCGCCAATCCGACGCCGACGATGGAGGCCGTCACCACGACCAACGCGACGGACAGACTCAGGATCGTCCACACGTTGCGACGGATCGCGACCAGCGACGAGTTCAACGCTGCACTGTAGAGCAGCGGCGGAATCACCAGCGTCAGCACGAGTTCCGGGTCCAACACGATGTCCGGTAGCGACGACGTCGACACCGCAAGACCTGCCACGGTGAGCAACGCTGCGGCAGGGATCGACGACTTCTCGGACACGACCTGCGCCAGGACGATCAGCGCCGTCGCGGCCAACACGAGTCCGAGAATGCTCAGCACGTAGTTGCGCCGCTGGGTGAGTTCACGAGCATGGATTCCACCCCGGCGTGCTCTCAAACCTGCAGGCCGGAGTGTTCAGTCCGGTGGCGTTCGATCCTGCTCCAGAGATTCCTCGAGAATGGCGCGGCTGCGTTCGCGGTGAGTGGTGGCCGGAGACGTCGTGTCCGACCACGTGTCGGTTTCGGTCAGAGCCCACTCCGCCCAGTCGGAGATGTGGGTGAAGTGGCCGATCATGAAGCGGTTGGCCAGCGTCATCAGGTGTTGGCGTTCGGGGAACGTCGAGTTGTCGACGTCGTGCAGACGCTCGGCGTGGGCCAGGAACAGTGCACGGGTCTGCCGGGCTTGATCGCGCATCGTGGTGATGTTGTTGCGCAGGTCGGTGAGCGAGCCCTGTTCGGCGAACAGCACCCGAATCATGCCTTCGAACTCCATGGCCGACGGCCTGGACGCCGTCGCGAGCCATGATGCGAGGGCGTCGCGGCCTGCGTCGGTGATCGAGTAGACGGTGCGGCTGCGGCCGGTGCCCACCGGATCCGTCGATGCCGAGACGAGGCCCCGTTCGAGCAGCTTCTTCGGCGCGTTGTACAGCTGGCGGTCGGCCCGGGGCCACAGTTCGGCGACTCCACGGCCGAACTGCACCGAGATGTCGTAAGCCGTCCAATCCCGCGTGGCGAGCAATCCGAGGATGACGTACGAGGTTGTGTTCAGATCGCCCTGCGCCACCGATGGTCCTTCCTGCCGAAAGACCGATCGCCGATCGGCGCCGACGTCCCGATCCTAACTATCGGCCCGAGCTGTCATGTGCCTGCCTGTCATGTGCCTGCCTGTCACTCGCCGGCATCGTCACTGTGCTCCTCGACGGCGTTCGAGGCTTCGGCGGACGGCGCCGCGTACACGAACGGGAACAGTTCTCGGGCGACCTTGGCGGCGGGTGCGCTGCCGTCGACCGCCGGGGCGAGGTTGGCCCAGACTACGAACGTGACGTCGTTCTCCGGGTCGTATCCCATGAAGGAGTTGTATCCCGGCATCTCGCCGATGTGCCCGTACAGCGGACCCATCTGTGCGATTCCGTAGCCGTACGCCGCGGTTCCCGTGTCGTCGCTCGGGGTGATGCTGTCCATCCGCAGCTGCTGGGTGTCGGCGTCGAGCAGTTCGCCCACGGCGAGAGCCTTCACCCACGTGGCCATCTCGTTCGCCGTCGAAATTCCTTGTCCGGCAGACCACGTCCACGACGGGTTGTCGTTCGTCGTCGTTCTCGGCGTGACGGAGCCTGCGTCGATGGCGGCGATACGTTCGGGCGACAGCGATTCCTTTCCTTCGCCGAGGGTTTCGAGGTTTCCGCTGTAGGAGTATCCGGCGGTGTACGGCGCGGGAATGGAGGTGTCGGTGTTCGCCGGGAACGAGGTGTCCGTCAACTCGAGCGCGGAGAACAGTCGATCCTGGTAGATCTGCGCGATCGGCTTTCCGTCCAATTGCTCCGCGATCAGCCCGAGCAGCACGGTGTTGGTGTTGGAGTAGTTGTATTCGGTGCCCGGAGCGGACGTCGGCGGGTTCGAGAGCCCGAGTGCAACCAGTTCCTCTGGTTGCCAGACTCTTTCGGGATCCTCGTCGAGCGCTCGGTTGAGCTCGACGGTCTGGGTGTAGCTGTAGAGACCGCTGCGCATGTCGAGGAGTTGTCCGATGGTGATGTTCTCACCGTTGGGGACATCGGGGCGATACTGGCTCACCGGGTCGTCGACGGAGATCTTGCCTTCCTGAACCATCTGCAGGATGACGGTGCCCGTCCACGTCTTGGTGTTGGACCCGACGCGCACCTTGGTGTCGAGCGTAGGTGGCGTCGCGGTACCAGCATCCGTGCTGCCCCAGGTGTTCACGTACTCGCCGTTCGGAGTCCGGATCAACACCACCATGCCGATCTCGCGGTATTCCTTCGCCTTCTCGTCCACTACCGCGTCCATCGCCGCAGTGTCGAACGGCACGAGGGCCGAGGACGAATCAGCACTCTCGGACACAGCACTCTCGGACACAGCACTCTCGGACACAGCACTGTCGTTGCCCGACGAACATGCCGCGACGAGCAGTCCTGCAGTGAACAGAATGGTCAGTAGTTTGCCTGAAGTGCGGTGCATCGTCTGGGGTCCGTTCGTGTCGTGGGCGTCTACGAAGTCAGGAGCGGGTGAACGTGCCGAGTCCGAGAGGATCGAGATACTCGACGGTGAGTGTGGTCGGCGCCCCGGGGGTGAGGGCGAACTCGGCACCCGTAGGCCCCGACGCGTTCTCGCCGACGGGCTCGAACCAGTAGGTGTCGCCGTCGTAGTGGGTGAGGGGGTAACTCGACTGCAGTTCCTTGCCGAGTTTCAGCACCAGTTCGTCGCCTTCGGCAGTGACTTCGGCAGTGCCGTAGAACGGGCTGGTGTACGTGCCGACGTAGCTGCTCGGCTCCCGCGCAGGCGTCGTCGACGCGGGCGGATTCTCGTAGTCCGTCTCGGAACGGCCGTGCGCGACCATCTTCTCGAACTGGCCTGCGATGAACGGCGCCCAGTCGACGGTGAGTTCACCGTTCTTGGCGTAGTCCATGAACTGTGCCGCAATGGTTTCCGAGACACCGACGGGTGCGGTGTTGGCGAGTACGACGATGCCGAGTTGCTCGCTCGGTAGCATCACGACGTCGGTGCTCGCGCCGAGTCCGAACGCCCCTGCATGACTGACCTCGACGCGGCCCTGACTGTCGGTGCCGACATTGAAGCCGATGCCGTAGAAAGTGTCTCGCGCTCCTGGCGTCTCCGCGGGGTGGGCGAGAGAATGCGCTTGGTGGGTGAACTGCAGGGCTTCGGGCTCGACGACGGTGGTGCCGTCGTACTCCCCGCCCGCGAGTTCCATGCGGATCCACTGGGCCATGTCGTCGACGGAGGACGCTGCACCACCCGCCGGGGCCTGGCCTTCGGGATCGCTGACGTACTTCGCTTCCCACGTGGTCGAACCCGGTTCCGTCGGAACGTGATTGAAGGCATGGTTGGGTGAGTCGACCCATTCTTGCTGGCTCGACGTCGTGTTGGTCATGCCGAGGGGTTCGTAGATCTTCTCCTCGGACAGTTCCGCCCACGTGGTGCCCTGGGATTTGGCTGCTGCCACGCCTGCTGCGGAGAACCCGTAGTTGGTGTAGTCGTAGTTGTCTCGAAACGGTTCCAACGGAACCTGATTCAAGCGAGCGATGATCTCGTCGTAGCTGTAGCCGAGGTCCTCGAGGAGGTCGCCTGCGTGGTCGGGCAGGCCGGAGCGGTGCGACATCAGGTCGGTGAAGCCGGCGTTCTCGGTGACGTACGGATCGGACACCGCGAAACCCGGTTCGAACCGGCGGATCGGCTCGTCCCACTCGAGCTTGCCTTCGCCGACCAGCGAGGCGACCACCGACGACGCAACGGGCTTCGACACCGAGGCAAGCTGGAACATCGTGCTGGTGTCCACCGGGTCCGGTTCGCCGACCTTCCGAACACCGAATCCCTTCGAATACAGCACTTCGTCCTGGTAGACGACCGCGACGGCGATACCGGGAGCGCCCGTTCGTGCCATCATGTCCTCCACGTACCCGTCGAGTTGTCCGACGGCGGCGTCGACGGCTGCCCGGTCGATCGACGCGGGTGGAACCTGCGGAGGAGTCTCGGCGAGTGCGCTCGCGTTCGTCTCCGATCCTGCATTGGAGTCGGCGTTGGAAGCGGAGTCCGTGCCGGCGGTGGAACTACACGCCAGAAGCACGGTCATCCCGAGTGCGAGGAGGGTGAGAGCCGACATTCGCGCACGAACGAGGGGAGTGCATGTCCCGACCATCGAGTTGCTCCGTCCGAAGCGTCACGTGTTCTCACGTGGACGGTTCGTGGGCACTGTCCACGAGTCCACGAGCACAGATCGATTTGGCAGGCGCGCCGATCCCGACGATGGACGCTGCGCACTGTGGCGATGACGATACACCCGTGACTGCATGTTGCACTATGTAATTTGCAGTATCGGGCAGATTCCGTGCCGTGCGTGTGGAACCACCACGGTCGTGACTCCACACGCACGGAAGAGAGGTACGGCCCGCGCTACTTCGCGATGAAAGCGAGAATGTCTGCGTCCAAGGCCTTCTGGTAATCGCCGTGGATGCCGTGCGGTGCACCGGGATAGACTTTGAGCGTGCCGTCCTTGACGAGTTCGATGGACTTCAGCGCTGCCGCGGCGATCGGCACGATCTGATCGTCGTCGCCCTGAGCGATGAACACGGGAACGGTCAGAGCCTTCAGGTCCTCGGTGAACTCGGTCTCGGAGAACGCCTTGACGCAGTCGTACGCCGCGGCGAGGTTCACCAGCATGCCCTGACGCCAGAAGTCGTCCTTCGCTCCCTGCGACACCTGTGCGCCGTCGCGGTTGGCCCCGAAGAACGGCTCGGCGAGATCCTTGTAGAACTGCGACCGGTCGGTCAGGACGCCGTTGCGGATGTCGTCGAGCGCCTCGATCGGGGTGCCCTCCGGATTGGCGTCGGACTTCAGCATGATGGGAGGTACGGCACCCGCCGTGATGACCCGGGCGACGCGGGTTCCGCCGTGCTGCGCTGCGTAGCGGACGACCTCGCCGCCTCCGGTGGAGTGACCGATGAGAGTGAGCTCCTGCAGATCGAGTGCCTCGACGAGTTCGGCGAGGTCGCGAGCATACGTGTCCATGTCGTTGCCGGTGTAGGTCTTCGAGGAACGTCCGTGGCCGCGGCGATCGTGGGCAATGGCGCGGTATCCGGCGTCGGCGAGCAGCTTGAGTTCGAGCTGCCACGCATCCGAGGACAGCGGCCACCCGTGGCTGAGCAGCACCGGCTTACCGGTGCCCTGCTCGGTGTAGTAGATCTCGGTTCCGTCGGTTGTGGTGATGTACGGCATGGTGAGCTCCTCGAATGGAAATGCTGGGCCCCGAAAGGGTGGTACCCAGAACACTCGTCCACGCGCGCGTCGATGTCGTCGCGGCTGGCGTCCACACCGTGTGCCTGATTTCGGCCGGGCGCGATACCGGCTAGCCGGTAGGCGCCGCGATGGTGACCGTGAGAGACGTGCCCGCACCGGGAGGGCTGTGCAGTGCCAGCGTGCCGCCTGCTGCCGCCACCCTGTCGTGCAGACCGATCAGGCCCGATCCGAGGGTGGGGTCGGCGCCGCCCCGACCGTCGTCGGCGACGGTGAGGGTCAGGTCGCCGTCGGTGACGACCGCAGTCACCTGGACATGTGAGGCGCCGGCGTATTTGGCTGTGTTGGTGAGTGATTCGGCGACGACGTAATACGCTGCCACTTCGATGGAGTCGTCCAGGCGGACCGGAATGTCCGTCGTGAGCGATACCGGTACCGGGCTGCGACGAGCAAGCGTCTTGAGTGCAGGCGCCAGTCCGCCGCGCGAGAGGATGGCGGGGTGTATGCCGCGTGAGAGCTCGCGGAGATCGGAGTGTATCTGCGCGAGTGTGTCGACACTGCGGTCCAGGCTCTGTCTCAGCTCGCGCAGATCCTCGGGAACGACGGCCTGTGCTGTTCTCAATTCCATTCCGAGAGAGACGATTCTCTGTTGCGCGCCGTCGTGCAGGTCTCGTTCGATGCTCCGTCGGGCCTGGTCCGCAGCGGCGACGACACGAGCCCGCGACCGGGTGAGCTCTTCTCGCGTCTCGCTGTTGTAGACGGCGGTGGCGAGGAGGTCCGCGAAGTCGGTCAGTCGGTCTTGCAGATCGGGCTCGACCGAGCTCTCGGTGGAGCCGACGACGATCGCACCCCAGATTCTTCCGTCGACGCTGATCGGTACGCCCAGGCCGAGTGCAATTCCTCGGCCCTGGAGACGGTCGACGATATCGCCTGTTGCGGTGGTGAAGTCGATCGTCGCGGGTCGGCCCGTCGCGGCGACCGCGGTGCACACGTTGTGTCCGCCGAGCGTGAGCCTTTCACCGGGAGTGAGCCGATGTCCTTCGGTGGTGTCACGCCCCGCGAGCACCACGTACGTCCCCGGCGTCGAGCTGTCCAACCCCGAACGAGCCTGCACGGGGTCGAGATGCACGGGGTCGGAATGCACGGGGTCGAAATGCACGACGGAGACGTGCTCGATGCCGAGACCTCCGGCGAGCTCGGCGGTGACGGCGGCGTAGACCTCGTCCGGCTCGGCCCTGGAGGCGACGAGGGTGGCGACCCGTCGAAGCGACGCTTGTTGTCGCGCCAACGCCGTGGCTCGGCGGTTCTGCCGCGCCGATTCCACTGCACGCAAACGGGACTGCCCGACGAGCGTGTTCGTCAGCAGCGCGAGAGCCAGGAAGACGACGACTGCGGGGACCAGGCTTTCGCTGCTTTCGATGACGTGGATGTACGCGTATGCCGCGGCGCTGGCAATCGAGGTCGCGATCGACAACCGAAATCCCCAACCGGCGGAGACGACCAGCACACCGAACAGGAAGACCGCGCCGAAGGCGTTCTCGGGTGCGATCCGTTTGAGCATCAGAACCACGACGATCTCGACCAGAACGAGCGCCGCGGCGAGGGCGATTCCGCAGGCGACGGGAGGGGAGCTGGGACGCAGCACCAGGGTGACGAGGCGCTCCTTACGCGTCACGGACGTCGTCATCGGACGTAGCCCGCGGGACGAGTATTCCGGCTAGCGGGCATGTCGGCCGAGGCGGCGTCTGACACCCTGGGTGAAGTGAAGTCCTTCGCCCGCAGCTGCCTCATCGTCGACGACAGCGACGCGTTCTGCCTGTCGGCGCGCCGAATGTTGGAGGCGGCAGAGGTCACGGTCGTCGGAACTGCGTCGACGCTCGCGCAGGCGGTGGAGATCGTCCTGGGCGCACGCCCGGATCTGGTTCTGGTCGACATCGACCTCGGTGACGAGAGCGGGTTCGATGTGGTGGAAGCAATCGCCGAGGCGGGCGCCGAATCACGGCCGTCGATCATCCTGGTGTCCACGCACGACGAAGACGACTTCGCGGACCTCGTGGAATCGAGCTCGGCCGTCGGGTTCCTGCCGAAGTTCGACCTGTCGGCCGAGTCGATTCGAACGCTGCTCACGACAGTGTGTCGAGATACATGATCACGGCGCGCACGCGTCGGTGGTCGTCCGCGGTCTCGGCCAGATCCAGCTTGGTGAGAATGCTGCGGACGTGCTTCTCGACGGTGCCTTCGGTGATCCACAGGCGACGGCCGATACCGGCGTTGGACAGCCCCTCGGCCATGTGAGTGAGCACGTCGCGTTCCCGCGCGGTCAGCGCGCCCAGCGGATCGTCGCGGCGTTTCGCCGCAACCAACTCGTAGACGAGCGCGGGATCGATCACGGACGATCCTGCGGCGACGCGTTCGACGACGCCGACGAAATCGTCGACGTCGGTGACGCGACTCTTGAGCAGATACCCGATGCCCTGGGCCGACCCGTTCTTCATGTCGTCGAGCAGTTCCAGCGCATGCTCCACCTCGACGTGAGCGGAGAGCAGAAGCATCGAGACGCCCGGGAATTCGCTGCGAATGCGGAGTGCGGCGTCGAGCCCTTCCGCGGTGTAGGTCGGCGGCATTCTGATGTCGACGATCGCCAACTGTGGACGCTCACGGTCCACCAGTGCGAGCAGTTCCTCCGCGTCGCCTGCCGTGCCGACCACGTCGAGCTCGGCCCGAGTCAGCAGGCTGGACAGCCCCTCCCTCAGCAGTACGTCGTCATCGGCGATCACTACCCGCAGCCCTGCCATCACGCTCCCTCACGCTGGTGTCGAGAGAGCAGTGTGCATCGGCGGTGCGTCCGCCGTCATCAGTCGTTCGACTCTAAAGCTGCGGCAGCGAAGTCCGCCATGGACGGAAACTCGAGACCGTAGCCGACGTCGCCCGTCGGCTCGGGTGTCGCGCCCCACCCCGGTCGTGCGTGTCGACGGTTGATCCACACGGAGTCGAGGCCGTGGCGCGCAGCAGGGACGTGGTCGTGGAACAGGCTCTGCGCGACGTGCAGAAGTCGGGTCCTCGGGATGCCGAGATCCGCGAGCGTGGCGTCGAGAGCGTCGAAGTGCTGGGGTGCCGGCTTGTACGCTCCGACATCCTCCGCGGTGATGATCCGGTCGAATCGAACGCCGAGACGGGCGTTGCTTCCGGCGAATCCGTCGCGGTGAACGTTGGACAGGATGATCAACGAGTATCTCGACGCGAGAGCCGCCAGAGCGTCGTGACTGTCTGCGAACGCGGGCCACTCGGGGACCGAACTGCCCAGGCGCGTCGCCCACGTATCGGAGACCGGAGCCCCGAGAACCTCGCCGGTGCGACGGAACGCGTCGGCGAGGATGTCGGGATACAGCGACCCGGGTGAATCCACCTCGGCCTGCGCCTCGTTCGCGGCGTACGCGAGCAACAGTTCCTCGTCGGACATCGTCAGCCCGACATCCCGCGCCCAGGGCGCGAGAACCGCGGCGATTCCGGTTTCCCAATCGATCAGAGTGCCGTAACAATCGAAACTCAATACGTCGTACTGGGCAAGATCCACGGACGGTCCTCACTGCTCGGCTCGGCTCGGCTCGGCTCAACACCGTAACGCCGGATATCGCGGACCGCACGTGGTGCGAGTTCGACGCCGGGCGTCAGTCCGAGGACTTGCCTTCAGTTGCATCCCCGTCGGTTGCATCCCCGTCGGCGAGATCCGGAGCGAGCTCGCGGGTGGCCATGCCGCCGTTCTTGCCTTCGTCGACGGGACCAGGATGCCCGCCCTTCGGAGAATCCTCGGAGCGGGCATCGGTGTTGCTGTGGTCAGGGGTGTTGCTGTGGTCAGGGGTGTTGCTGTGGTCAGGGGTGTTGGTCATGCCGACTGGAGTAACCGTTGTCCAGCGGCTTCAACCGCCGGGCACGGTACGGGCGCTAGGCGGTCCTGACTTCCTCCGGCTGAACGCGCTCGGCCGGCTGGTCGGCTGCAGGCCTGCGGATGAAGAACGAGGCCGCTACCGCGACGAGGGAGACGACGCCTCCGCACAGGAAGGCGGTGTGGATACCGTCCTGGCTGGCCGCGGTCTCCGCGACTCCGGAGGCAACGCGTGAGGCTGCCGTCGTGGACATGACGGTCACGAACAGTGCCGTACCGGCGGCGCCCGCCAACTGCTGGAGGGTGTTGAAGATCGCGCTGCCGTGCGAGTACAGGTGCTTCGGCAGCGATCCCAGCGACGACGTCATCAGCGGTGTCATGATCGTGGCGAGACCGACCGACAGAACACAGTGGATCGCGACGACCATCGGGAGCGAGGACTCGGCGTCGAGCAGGGTCATCGCCCAGAGAGCGGCGCTGACGATCATCGCCCCGGGAATGACGAGGGGCCGCGGGCCGATTCGGTCGAACGCGCGTCCGACGAACGGCGCGAGCAAGCCCATCGTCAGACCGCCGGGCAGAAGCATGAGTCCGGTGGTCAGCGTGTCGAGTCCGAGGATGTTCTGCAGGTACATCGGCAGCAGGATCAAGGCACCGAACAGGGCCATCATGCTGATCATCAGCATGCCGAGTCCGATGGTGAACGTCGGTGTGGAGAACGGCCGCATGTTGAGCAGGGCACGCTCCGAGTCCTGACGGGCGATCTGTCGCATCACGAAGATCGCCAGCGCAACCACTCCGACGGTCAACGGAATCCACACGGGGATCGACGATCCCTCGGCGGAGTGGCCGATGCTGCTCAGCCCGTAGACGAGTCCACCGAATGCCAGCGCGGACAGTACGACCGACAACCCATCGAAGGATGGCCTGCTGGTCGGCGTCACGTTCTTGACCAGTCCGACGCCGATGCCGAAGGCGATCAACGCGATCGGCAGCACGAGCCAGAACATCCAGCGCCAGTCGAGTGCGTCGAGGATGATGCCGGAGATCGTCGGGCCGACGGCAGGAGCCACGGCGATCACGATGGAGATGACGCCCATCATCTTTCCTCGCTCGTGGGCCGGAACGAGGTTGAGGACGGTGTTCATCAGCAACGGCAGCATGAGGGCGGTGCCGCTGGCCTGGACGATGCGGCCCGCGAGCAACAGTTCGAACCCGGGAGCCGACGCCGCCAGCAGGGTGCCGACGGTGAACAACGTCATCGCGGCGACGAACACCTGACGCAACGTGAAGCGCTGGAACAGGTATCCGGTCGTCGGGATGACGACGGCCATGGTGAGCATGAAGCCGGTGGTCAGCCATTGTGCGGTCGTTGCGGTGATGCTCAGGTCCACCATCAACCGCGGCAGCGCGACACTCATGATCGTCTCGTTGAGGATCATGACGAATGCCGCGACCACCAGGACGCCGATGAGCAGCCTCCCGCCCGGCGGCAGCTGTGAGGCCTCGTTCTTGCTCGGCGAAGTATCCATCGCGTCTGTCTGCATGTTCAGTGATTCCTCGAAGTGTGGCCGACGTTCTTGTTGACAGTGTGCGGCGAACTGACAGTGACTGTCAACTTGGAATGGACTGGTATGTTGAGGCCAACAGAAAGGGTGACGCGGAGATGAACAATGCGGGTGGGGCGCCAGCGCAGTCCGATCACGCGCAGTCCGATCATGCGCAGTCCGATCATGCGCAGTCCGATCACGCGCCGCCGGTGCTCGATCTGAGGGAACGACGGCGGCGCGAGACCCGGCTGGACATCAACCTGGCTGCGCTCGACTTGTTCGAGCAGCGGGGAGTGGCCGCGACGACCGTCGACGAGATCGCCAAAGCGGCAGGCGTGTCGCCCAGTACGTTCTTTCGTCAGTTCAAGACGAAGGAAGAGTCGATCCTGTCGGTGGATCTCGATCTGGACGCCGAGATCGAGCAGTGGCTCGAGCACACCGACGCACGCGACATCGACCTCGCCGGGATGGAAGCGATCTACGAACGCGCCGCTCTTCGGCTCGTCGGAGCCTCGGAGGAAACCACGAGCCGCGTGCTGCGTGCGCGTCGACTCATCAACGGAGACGCGCAGTTGCGAGCCACTGCGATCGCGATGGATGCGACCGCGCTGTGCCGCCTGTCCGACGCGCTGACTAGCGCCCTGAACGGCACGCGATCACGCACGTTCGCACGGCTGATGGTCGAGAGTGCGGGGATGACGCTTCGGATCGCGTTCGACGAGTGGGCCACACGCGTCGATGCAGGCGAGGACGCCGATCTCGCGGAAATCTATCGAACTACGCGCGGTGAACTGCGACAGGTGATCGGGCAGCAATAGTCTTCTCCACATGATTGCCACACTGCGGAGCCGCATCGTTCGGACGGCTGCGTACCGGCGCCTGTCCACTCGGGCGAGCGGACCGCTGACCCCCACCCGCGCTGCCGCCAGGCTGTCGGCGTACGTCTATGGAAACATCCTCGTGCTGACCGCGGTGGTCGCGGCGTCGCCCGCGAGCATCGACGACGGCGACGCGTTCCTCCTCGTGCTGGCCACCGCATCGACGACGTTCGTTGCCCACGTGTTCGCCGAGATCGTCGCGCGCAGCAACATTCCCGAGTCGGTGCACGGATCGACCGACACCCAGAAGAAGCAGACGGTGATCGACGAGATCCGAGACGCCGTCCCCATCGCGTCGTCCGGCACCGTTCCGGCGGCGATCCTCGCCCTCGCCTGGCTGTGGATCCTGCCGACGTTCTGGGCGCAGCTCATCGCCGGTGGGGTCGTGGTGTTCCGCATCGCGACACTGCAGATCGTCGCTCAGCGACTACGCGGCGAACCCCTCACGTTCAAGGTGTTCGTCGCCGGCCTGGTGACCGCGGCTCTGGCCGCCGTCATCGTGTTGCTGAAGGTCTACACCTCGCACTGAACTGTCAGGGTCAGGCCAGGTCGACACGGGAGAGCGGCTCGTCACCGTCCAGGACTCGCAGAATGTCTTCCGCTGCCGAGCGACTCGCGCTCGCGCGTGCCTGCGCGGTCTGGCCGGCGAGGTGGGAGGTGACCACGACGCTCGGAAGCTCGCGCAGCGCACTGGCGGTCGGCAACGGCTCGACGTCCACCACGTCGAGCCCGGCCCCGGCGATACCGCCCGAGCGCACCGCGTCCGCCACGGCGTCCTCGTCGACCAGGGAACCTCGGGCCGTATTGATCAGCGAAGCAGTGCTTTTCATGATCGACAGTTCGCGAACGCCGATCATGTGCGTGTTTCGGGCCGTCGGCCGCACGTGCAGCGACACGAAATCGGACTCGGCCAGCACCTCGTCGAGACCGCAGTACTGCACCGGCCTCGCGGGGTCGGGATACGACGTGTGGACCAGCACTCGCATTCCGAAACACGCGGCAAGCTCGGCCAGACGTGACCCGCTCGGCCCGAATCCGATGATCCCCAGCGTCGACCCGCGTAGTTCGACGGTGTCGTGCCGCGGCCAACCTCCGCTCGCCACCCCGGCGAGCGTCTCGCCGACGCGTCGAGCGCACATCGAGACCAGCATGAACGCCATCTCGGCGACGGCGTTGCTGTTGGCCCCCGGTGTGTTGCACACGGCGACCCCACGCCGCGAGGCCGCGTCCACGTCGATGGTGTCGTAACCCACCCCGCTGCGCGCAATGACGGTGAGATCGGGTGCTGCATCGATCATCTGGGCCGTGATCGGTTCTCCCGCCACGAGGGCGGCTTCGGCGACGGAGAGCAGCGAGGCCATCTCACCCGGAGGGCGCGCACCGCGTGCCGGGCTGTGGACGGTGGTGTGCCCACGGCCGCGAAGAAGCCGGTCGACGTCGTCACCCGGTTCGAGATAGTCGGTGGTGATCAGAATCCGTGCCATGCTCAGTGGCCGCTGACGTCCGACGCGAGCAGAGCATCCTTCACCGCGGCGCCGAGGCCGGCGGTGGTACCCGTGCCACCCAGATCCGGTGTGGCGTAGGAGCCGTCGGCCAGAACGGACTCGACGGCACGCAGAACCGCGGCGCCTGCCTCGGGCTCGCCGAGGTGCTCGAGCATCAGCGACGCGCTCCAGATCTGCCCGATCGGATTGGCGACGCCCTGCCCGGCGATATCGGGTGCGGAGCCGTGCACCGGCTCGAACAGGCTCGGGAACTTCCTCTCCGGGTTGATGTTCGCGCTGGGCGCGATCCCGATCGTCCCGGTGCATGCCGGGCCGAGATCGGACAGGATGTCGCCGAACAGGTTGCTGGCGACGACCACGTCGAACCAATCCGGATGCATCACGAAGTTCGCGGTCAGAATGTCGATGTGGTACTTGTCCACTCGGACGTCGTCGTACCCGGCGGCCATCTTCTCGACGCGTTCGTCCCAGTACGGCATGGTGATGGAAATGCCGTTGCTCTTCGTGGCCGAGGTCAGGTGGCGCGCAGGCCGCTGCTGGGCGAGATCGAAGGCGTACTTCAGGATTCGATCGACTCCCGTCCTGGTCATCACGGTTTCCTGGATGACGGTCTCCCGGTCCGTGCCCTCGAACATCGTGCCGCCGATGCTCGAGTACTCACCCTCGGTGTTCTCGCGAACGACATAGAAGTCGATCTCGCCCGGCTCGCGTCCGGCCAGAGGGCTTGTCACGCCCGGCATCGACTTGACCGGCCGGAGGTTGACGTACTGATCGAACGTGCGACGAAACTGCAGGAGGCTGCCCCACAACGACACGTGATCCGGCACCACATCCGGCCACCCGACCGCGCCGAAGAAGATGGCGTCGAAGCGATTCAGTTGATCGAACCAGCCGTCGGGCAGCATCTTTCCGTGGGCGGTGTAGTACTCCGCACTCGCGTAGTCGAACTCCTCGATGTCGAGCGTGAAGTCGAACGTCGACGCGGCCGCCTGCAGAACCGCGAGACCCTCGGGAACCACTTCCTTGCCGATTCCGTCTCCGGCGATGACAGCGATTCTGTGCGTGGAACCCATCGAGCGGTCCTCCTGGTTTCGGTCTGTAGGTGTCGGTCTGTAGGCGTCGGTCTGTAGGTGAACGTTCGGTTCGACAGTAATTCGCAAGAAGCCGCGGAGAAAGGGGGCATCTGGCAAAGTATTCTTTCCTTGGAGGAAAGAAAGGCGTCGAATGCAGAAGGACGATCTCGGATTCTTCGAGGTGGTGGCCAGATCGGCGAGCCTCACCGCTGTGGGGCGCGAGCTGGGGGTGTCCGTCTCCTCGGTCAGCAAACGACTCGCTCAGCTCGAATCCAGGTTGGCGGTCCGCCTGGTCCATCGCAGTACCCGCAGGCTCACGTTGACGCCGGAAGGTGAGCGGTACGCACGCGGTGCCGCGGCCATTTCGGCCGACGTGGCCGAGCTGGAGGAATCGATCAGCGGCCACTACGCGGAGCTGCGGGGTCGACTTCGGGTTCACTCGTCGGTCGGGTTGGGGCGGGCGCACATCGCGCCACTGATGGCGGAGTTCGTGGCGTTGCACCCGAGACTTGAGGTGGACGTGGAACTCTCCGCGACACCTCCGGCGGCATCGATGACGCCGTACGACCTCTCCATCCGGGTTGGTGCGCTGCAGGATTCGAGGTCCACCGCCAAGCGGCTCGCGCGCAGCCGTCGGATCGTGGTCGCCTCGCCCGGGTACGTCGCCGAACACGGATCGCCTCGCACCATCGAGGAGATCCGCCGGCACAACTGCATCGTGCTGCGGCAGGACGCGGGTGACTTCGCGCTGTGGCGATTCGGCGTCGGCGCCGACGAGACGGCGCTGCGGGTCTCCGGGAACATGACGAGCAACGACGGGGACGTCACCACCGCGTGGTGTGTGGAGGGACGCGGTCTGCTGATGCGATCGCTGTGGCACGTCGGTCCGATGCTGCGCGACGGCTCGTTGGTGCAGGTTCTTCCGGACATCGCTACCCCCGACGCGGACATTCATGCCGTCTACTCGGCGGCTCCGCAGGTTCCACGACGGGTGCGCGCGGCCGTCGACCATCTTCGCGAACACCTGCCACCGCGCCTGTCCGCGTGAAACTGCTGACGACGTAGATAATGGACGAATGCGGTCGCGCCAGAAGGTCCTCAACGCAACTCTGCGGTTGATCGAGGACGGTGGATTCGAGGGGGTCAACGTTGCCGCGGTCGCCGGTGCCGCGGGGGTCTCGCGGCAAACCGTCTACAGCATCTTCGGGTCTCGCGAAGAGGTCGTGTCTCAGGCGGTGGCCAGTCTGGTGCTGGAGATTCTGGGCGGCATTCGTGCGAGGCTCGAATCCACCGGCTCCGTGGCGGAGTTCGCGACCGAGATGATCGTGTCGGGACGTGACGCGTTTCGCTCCAATCCCGTGCTCGCGGCGCTTCTGGTGGCGGAGCAGGGAAACCCTGTCTTCGACTACGGGATGATCGCGCGCGCCAAACCTGTTGCGCGGCAGTTCTTCGACTCGCTCGTCGATCGCGGCATGGTCGACGAGCGGCACCTGGACGAGATCGTCGAGATCACCGTGCGCCTCGGCCTGTCGGTGATCGTCTTCGACAGCGATGCAGTGCGTACGGACGAGTCCCTTCGTGAGTTCCTCGGCAGGTGGCTCGAACCCGCGCTCGACCGACTGGCCTGACACCGCACCCGAGAAAACCTTGACACTTCTTCGCTGGGGTGTCTAGTTTTGGATCCGCGCGGTCCGAAGGGGCTGTCGTTTCCGACGGGGTGGGGGTGGGCTCGTTGCCGACTGTGAGTCGCAGAACGTTCTTGACCGGGGCGGGGGTCGCTGTTGCGGGCGCCGCACTGGGAGGTAGCCGGGCCGGTGCCCGCTCGAGGGTGAACCGGGTGCCCCTCGTTCGAGAGGACCACCGCGTCGTCGTCGTGGGGTCCGGATTCGGCGGCGGCGTCGCCTCGCTTCGATTGGCGGAGGCCGGTGTGCCGGTGACGGTGCTCGAGCGTGGAATGCGCTGGCCGACCGGCCCGAACGCCGAGACGTTCCCGCACGCGGCCAACCCGGACAAACGCATTCTGTGGCACAGGTCCAACCCGCAGCTCTTCGGGAGACCGGTCGCCTTCGATCCGTACGCCGGTCTCCTCGAGGCCGTCGTCGGAGACAACATGACGGCGCTGTGTGCGGCCGGCGTCGGAGGCGGGTCACTCGTCTACCAGGGAATGACACTGCAACCCGCGGAACACGTCTTCGACGCCAATTTCCCGGACGGCCTCGACTGGAAGACCCTCGACCGCGTGCACTACCCGCGCGTGGCACGCATGCTCGGGCTGGCCACCGCACCGGACGAACTGATCGACAGTCCCAACTACCAGGCAGCGCGAGTGTTCGCCCGGAACGCGGAGCGTGAGGGATTTCCGGTATCGAAGATTCCGATGCCGATCGACTGGAACTACGCCCTCGCAGAACTGCGCGGAGAAATGGCACCGTCCTACACCAACGGCGACGGCGCTCTCGGGGTGAACAACGGTGGCAAGAACTCGGTCGACGTCACCTACATCGCCGCGGCCGAGGCGACGGGACTCGTCACCGTGGAAGTTCTGCACGAGGTCAGGGACGTGGAGAGGGCGCCCGACGGCAGGTGGACCCTCTACGTCGACCGAACGGACCCGTCGGGTGTGGTGCTCGAGAACAAGATTCTGACGACCGACACGCTGGTGATGGCCGCGGGCAGCGCCAACACCACCAAGTTGCTGCTGCGGGCGTCCGCGTCGGGGCGTATCCCCGACATGCCGGATGCTCTCGGCGAGGGATGGGGTACCAACGCAGACCGCATCTACGTGTGGACCGACATCGTGAACGGGTTCGGACCGCAGCAGGGAGGACCCGTCGTCTACGGGAGCTTGCAGTGGGACGATCCGAATGCTGCCTTCACGATCATCCAGGCGTCGTTTCCGCCGCTCGGGCTGGACGGCCGAAGTACGACGATGGTCGGGTACGGCGTGAGCGAGGGACGCGGAAGATTCGTGTACGACAGTGCCGTCGACGATGCGGTACTGCGGTGGCCGTGGGAGGGTGACTCGGGTATTCAATTGTCGAAGATCGGGCCGGCTGCACACCGGTTGGCCGGTCCGTCGGGTGTACTCACCGATACCAACGCCCTCGTGCCGACCACGTGGCATCCACTCGGCGGAGCCAACATGGGTGCGGTGTGCGATCTCGAAGGTCGTGTCCTCGGGCAGCGTGGACTGTACGTTCTCGACGGGGCGCTTCTCCCTGGCAATGCGGCCGCCTGCAATCCGTCGATGACCATCGCAGCCATCGCAGAACGCGCCCTCGACCGACTGGTCACCGAGGACGTCGGCACGGTGATCTAGCGTCCCGAGCGCAGAGCATTCAGAAGGGCGCCCGGTAGTTTCGTGTTTCTCGGGCTGCGATGACCGTTCGATGCTCGACGAACATGCGCCGAATGAACGTGGCGTCCTCCCGGTCCTGGGTGTCGGTCATCCGCGCGATATCGCCGAGCGAGGGTATGCGAATGGTGCCGTCGGCCATCGGAGAATTCATGTTGGCGACCTTCGACCACGTCGAATCGGTGACGGAGATGTGCATCTCCCACCATGTCGGCTCGTACAGTGCGTCGGAGGGCACCCGCTCCAGCGTCGCTGCAGCGTCTGCTCTGTCGGCGGACATGGGTTGCGCCGAGTCGTCCAGATCGCATGGGTCGACGACGTAGCCCATGCCGCTCTCTCGGTCCGAGTTCCATATCCACGATTCAGGCCGCATGCGGTGTTTCGATGTATGTCGGAACGTCGCAGGCACCACGACTGTCCCGAAGGTCGACGGTGTGATGTGGCGCAGGCCCGACGTCGACACCCAGTAGATCGCGTCGCCGGCCAATACCGCAGCGGTCCACAGCTTCAGTGTTTTCGCTTGATGGTGGTATTTGCACAGAGGCTGCAGGTTGGATCGAACGGTCCATCCGCCTGCGATGGGATCGTTGTGGTCGAACGGTACGACGTGGTCGATCTCGCACCGTTCGGACGGCACACTGCACCCAGGAAATGTGCACGTGCAGTGTGTAGCTCGCGTGAGTGCGACAAGCTCGGCCGACGGCCTGTACGTCAGCGCGCCAGGTGGCGGCTCGAGGAAACCGCCATGGCCGTCGGGGTGTACTCCGCGGGTCAACGATGAATCCTGCGCCGACGCGGACAGGAAGTCCTGTATGTACTTCGACAGATCGATGTCGCGGTGTCGGCCCTTCGACGACGTTGTTCTGTTGGCGGAAGCGGATTCCCGTGAAGGCAGCGGAGCTGCCGACCGGATCTTGCCACGGCGCAGCAGCCGCACAGCGCGCGGACCTTCCGACGCGCCGCCGCCCGAATGTACCCGCGGTACAGGACCGGACGGAACATCAGGGTCGGACGGAACATTAGGGCCACCTGAGTCACCGTGGCCGTCGGTGTCGCTGTCCCCGTCGTTGCCGTCGGTGTTGTGTTGCGGCGAGGCATCGTCGGACTCGACCCGGGCTTCGGCGGTGCGATCGGTTGCAGTGGTCGCTTGGTGCGCGGCGTCGAGAAGTTCGGTCAGTAGGATCTGCCACTCGGCACTGCCGGCGATGTGTCGTGCGATTTCAGTATCGAGAACGGTTCCGTCTCCGAGGGTCGCGGGTTCGTTGGTCAGCCCCAGCAGTGTCTTGATGTCGATCATGATCTGGAGCAGGTGGGGGCGACGATCCTTGTGGACTCGCTCGGTGCTGCGGACAGGGCACTCTGCTCGACCACACGTGCAGAGGATGTAGTCCTCGCGGTGGAAGAGAGCCAGCAGTGCGAATCCTCGGAGCTGCTTCTTGGTCCGCGGATCACGGGAGCACACTGTCCCGATCAATTCTTCCAGAACTGAGTTGCATTCCGCGCCTTCGAGAGTGGACATCTTGGCAATGAGGGTGGCCGTACCGTCATCGCCTCGCTTCACCTCGGCGCAGCGCTCCTCGGATTCGGTTGCTTTCTGAGCGGCGGAGGCTTCGGCGGCGTCGTGCTCGAACCAGGCTCGCCAGATGTTCTCCTTGAGTGCTCTGGTGTTCATGCGCAGCGCGGCCGACAGTATGGACTCCTCCAACGCCGCGACCGTGGTGTCGCTTGCCTTCTCCAAGGTGAGTGCGATTGCCCGGGCGCGTGGGTAGTCCAAGTCGCCCTCGTCGAAGGCTGCGGAGACCCGAGGTAGGCGCCACGCGAGTTGCGCACCGACGGTCAACAGGTCACGCGTCATCATGCGGGAGAGGGACAATGCGACGGCGGCCTCGCATTCGACCGTGCGCCTGGCCAACGCGATGTCGGCTTCGTCCTCTCCTAAGTGATGTACGTCCATCTCCGTTGCGAATCTGAGTTCGGTCAAGTCATGTACCGAACGGACCACCGCGGCAGCGCACCTGTTCTCGGCCCGGCGGGCATCTGCAAGCGAGGACAGTGCCGGCGCCGCAGCTGCATCGGCAGCTGCGCGAATCTCTCTGGTCGTGCCCCCCTGCATTCCCATGCCCCAAGTGTAATCGAACGTATGTTCGAGTGCAATAGCACCGCTCTGCGTGTGTATGCGTGTGCGGAGTTCACTTACCGAGGATCATCGGGTTGCGGCGGTAGCGTTGTTCGAGGAGGGTGTTGGTGCTTTCTCGGCTGCTGCGAAGGTTGGTGGTAGGTGCGCTGTGGTCTTGCTTTACGACCGGTGGAGGGTTCGAGGGGGAATTCGTTGGTGGAGAAACCGGATCGATAGTGCTTTTCGTTCGACTTCGAACTTGCTGTGGTGCAACGCGTTCTGGCTGGGGAGAACAAGATCGAGCTGGCCGTGAGTGCGGACTGTCGTCGGCAAGAATCATCGATCCGTGGGTGCGCGGATATCGCCGCGACGGCGACGGGGCGCTACGTCCGAAGAGGGCGACCGGCACCGTCGGGAGTTGATCCGGGTGAGGCCAGCGAGCTCGACCGCCTGCGTGAAAGGAACGAGCGGGTGCGCACTCAGGTGGCGTACCTGGGACAACTGCGGGCCTCGAGGGAACGCTAGACGTTCTTCCACGGTCAGGCGTAGTTGCGCCGGCCCGACCCGAAGGCGGCGTTGAAGGCTGAGGTGACCAGCGTGTTCGAGGGCAACTCCTAAAGAAGAAATGTTTCATCACCTCCGATACCTCGACCGGTTCAACAACGACCGCATCTCGTTACGCCTCGACGGCCTGCGCCGAGTGCGATACCGAGCCCAGGCCCTCGCGGCCTTAGACTTTGCGTTGAGCAGTCCAGCCACGGGGTCCAGCGCGTTGCCGTGGGTGGCTATGCGAACGTCGTACGACAGGCGCGGCGGTGTCACAATGTGAACGACAGATTGTTGCTACAACTACGGGCGGTGCTCGATGACTGCGGAACACCCGCTCGCCGGGGCGCTGGTCGGGCGAGACGCGCTGGCTGCGTCGATCACTCGCATGGTGACGGATCCCGGCGCGGGTGATCGGATGTTCTGGCTGCTGGGGGAGGCCGGGATCGGGAAGAGCACTCTTCTCCGGCATGCGCGTGCCGTCGCCGAGGACGCCGGTGTTCGAGTGCTGCAGGCGTCGGGCGTGGACGCCGAGACGCAGCAGATGTTCTCCGGACTTCAGCAGTTGTTGTGGCCGGTCATGGCGTTCGTCGACGGTCTACCCGAGGCGGTTCGAACCCCACTCGACGAGATGTTGGGCCGTGCGCCGTTGCCCGCGATGGTCGACATGTACGCCTGCAGGCACGCGGTACTCCACCTCTTGGAAGTGCTCGCCGAGGAGTCACCTCTCGTCCTGCTTCTCGACGACGCGCACCTCCTCGACCGGGATTCGCTCGACATCGTCGTGTACGCGGTCAGGCGGGTGGCCGGGCCGATGACCACATTGTGCAGTGCGCGGGGGCACCGGATTCCCGACGGCGTCGATCCCGGTGTCGCGGCAGCCGAGGTTCCGAACCTCACCGACGCCGAGTCGGCTGCGCTGTTGGACCGTCAGCCCACGACGCCGTCTCGCTCCGCGCGGCTCGAGATCATCCGTCAGGCCGAGGGAAATCCTCTCGCGATCATCGAGTTCAGCCGTGCCGTCGTCCGGTCGGGCGTCGACCTGTCGGCCGGTACCAGCGACGACCGGGTTCGTCGGGTGCAGTCGCTGTTCTCCCTTCGGATCGCCGATCTGACACCGCCGACGCGAAAGTTGTTGCTCTACGCGGCGTCCGGATCCGGATACGAATCCTTGGACGTCATCACCGCGGCTGCAGGGTTCGGCAGCGATCTGTCGGTGTGGAGGGAAGCGGAACACTCCGGTCTCGTCGTGATCGACGGCCGCGCCGTACATTTCACGCACCCACTGGTGCGCGCCGCAGCCTATTCCGGTTGCAGTGTGGATCAGCGCCGCGCCGCACACGAGGATTTCGCGGCTCGTCTGGTCGACGATCCGCCGTGCCGGGCGTGGCACCGTGCTGCGGCAGCGGACGGCCTGGACGAATCGGTTGCCGCGGAACTGGAAGGCGCCGCCGAGCTGTCCCACCGCCGAGGTGGATTCTTCGAGGTGGCACGTGCGTTGGAACGGGCTGCGCAGATCTCTCCGGCCCCGGACAAAGCGGCATTGCGATACGCCAGTGCCGCGCACGCCGCCTACATGGCGGGCGATCCGCAGTGGGGACTGTCGTTGGCCGCTCAGGTTCGCCGAGCAACGGTCTCGCCCGAGATTCGGAGTGCCGCAGCGCTTCCGACCGCGTCGATTCTGTTGCAGACCGCCAAACCGGACGAAGCGTTCGACGTGGTGCGCCGCACGTTCGCGGAGTACACGCCGACGGACGAAAGTCTGGTCCTGGCGCTGCTGTTCACCGCACTCGGTGCTGCACATTTCAGCGGTGGCGAGTGGCGCAGAACAGCGCTGGCCCGTCTCGCCGAGGCGATTCCCGCACCGAGCGCCCCTGGTGAGCTTTCCTCGGAAGGACGCGACCTTCTGTCGCCGATGCCGGACGCGGCGAAAGAAGCAGTGCGGCAGCTGATTGCCGAGTACTCGACGAGCACCCTCGGAGCGGAGGCCCACGAAACCCTGGACGAGACCTCGTCGATCGCGGCGAAGATCTCGTATCTGCTGGCGGAAGGGACGAGAGCGTACCTCAGCGAGAACAGTGTCGACGCCCTGTCCTACTTCGGACGCGGCATCGAATCTCTGCGTGAAGTAGGAAGTCTCGGTGCCGGCGCGATGGGAATGGCTGCGTTCCTCGGTGCCCTGATCGACACCGGCCGGTGGAGCGAGGTGGACAAAGCTGCCGACGAGGCGTCCGAGGTGGCGGCAGTGGGCAGGATGGCACTCGTCGACGCCAACGTGGAAATCCACCGCGGAACGATCGAATCGCACCGCGGCAACCTGGACGTCGCGAAAGGACACCTCGCGCGGGCGGCGACGCTGTTCGAGCCGAGGGCGAACGGTGCGCTGACGGTCGATCTGACGCGGGCCCGTTCGTTCCTCGCCTGTGTGAACGGTGATTTCGCAGGCGCGTACGAGCGTTTGCGCAGTGTGTTCGAGGACGACGGCACACCGGTGCACAGTATTCAATCGGTGCTGGGAATCGCGGACCTGGCGTGGGCGGGTGCCCGAAGCGGGCAGCAGGCGTCGGCCAGGCGGTTCGTGACGGCCATCGGGCGTGCGATCGGGTCGAAGCCACCGGCAAGAATCAGGTTGCTCCGGCACTTGGCCGCCGCGCTGGTGAGCGAAACCACTCGCGGTGCCGAACGTCATTACCGGACGGCAGTTCTCGATCCGGACGGTCATCGGTGGCCGGTCGAGCGTGCACGCGCTCAGCTCCACTACGGGGAATGGCTGCGCCGCAACCGCCGTCCGACCGAGGCCAGGCCGCACCTGGCAGCGGCGTTGGATACTTTCGAGTCCGTCGGCGCGCGGACGTTCGCGGACATTGCCCGGGCGGAACTGCGGGCAGCCGGGGGATCTCGCGGATCGACGCCGACGGCGACGGACGGGTGGGCGTCACTGACGGCTCAGGAACAGCACATCGCGACTCTCGCCGCGGAAGGGTTGACGAACCGTCAGATCGGCGAGCAGCTGCACCTGTCACCACGGACGATCGGCTCGCACCTCTATCACGTGTATCCGAAGCTCGGAGTCAGCAAGCGTCACGAACTGCGGGGGATGATCGACCGGGCAGCACCGTGACCTGACCGATCGGGTAGTTCGGTTCAGCGGACGGGTGGTTCGGGGTGAAATCCCTTGTCGCCGATCACGTCGAACCCTCAGAGTGAGCGTAGTCACACCGACTCACCAGGAGGATCCGATGGCAATCGAGCTCAACCAGATCTGGGATTTCCCGATCAAGGAATTCCACCCCTTCCCACGCGCACTTCTCGGAGTGGGCGCACACGACATCATCGGCGTCGAGGCGAAGAACCTCGGATTCAAGCGCTCGTTGCTCGTCACCACCGGCCTCCGCGGTTCGGGGATCATCGAGGAACTCATCGGCAAGATCGAGTACCAGGGTGTCGAGGTCGTCCTGTACGACAAGGTCGAGTCGAACCCCAAGGACTACAACGTCATGGACGCTGCTGCCCTCTACCAGAAGGAGAAGTGCGACAGCATCATCTCCGTCGGTGGTGGCTCGAGCCACGACGCAGCCAAGGGCGCTCGCATCGTGATCGCTCACGACGGACGCAACATCAACGAGTTCGAGGGCTTCGCCAAATCCACCAACAAGGAGAACCCTCCTCACATCGCGGTATCCACCACCGCCGGAACCGGTTCGGAGACGTCCTGGGCGTACGTGATCACCGACACGTCGGACATGGACAACCCGCACAAGTGGGTCGCGTTCGACGAGGCATCGATCGTCACCGTCGCCATCGACGATCCGCTGCTGTACTACACCTGCCCGCAGCACTTCACCGCCTACTGCGGGTTCGACGTGTTGGCCCACGGCAGTGAGCCTTTCGTCTCCCGGTTGGACTTCGCGCCGTCTCTCGGCAACGCTCTGTACTCGGTGGAGCTCGTGGCCAAGAACCTCCGCGAGGCCGTGTACGAACCGCGCAACCTGAAGGCCCGCGAGGGAATGATGAACGCGCAGTACATCGCCGGACAGGCGTTCAACTCCGGTGGTCTGGGCATCGTGCACTCCATCTCGCACGCGGTCAGTGCCTACTTCGACTCGCACCACGGCCTGAACAACGCCATCGCTCTGCCCCGCGTGTGGGAGTACAACCTGCCCTCGCGGTACGAGCGTTACGCACAGATGGCAGGCGCTCTCGGCGTGGACACCCGCAACCTGACGACGGTGCAGGCGGCCGACGCTGCCGTGGAAGCCGCGATTCGCCTCGCGAAAGACGTCGGCATTCCCGACAACTTCGGTGAGGTCAACACCAGGCTCTACGACAAGAACCGCATGAACACCGGCAAGTACACCGGACGCGGCGAGGTCATCCCCGGCGACGAGAAGACGGTGCTCAAGATTTCCGAGCACATCCAGGGAGACTGGTGCACCCCGGGCAACCCCCGCGAGGTCACCGTCGACTCCATGATCCCCGTCGTCGATCACGCCATCAACAAGGCTTACTGAGCGCAGGAGAGAACCACCATGACATCGGCCGGCCTGGAGGCATGCAGTGAACCGATCTTCTCGACCAGCGCGGACACCGTCCGTGACGGTCTTCGCGAAACGGGATACATCTCGGGTGACGATCTCGCCGTCGTAGTCCATCTCGCGATCGCCCTGGATCGACCACTGCTGCTCGAAGGGCCGGCCGGTGTCGGCAAGACCGAACTGGCCAAGGCGCTCGCCGTCGCAGGCGGGCGCAGGCTGGTGCGGTTGCAGTGCTACGAGGGACTGGACGACAATCGCGCCCTCTACGAATGGGACTACGCCAAACAGCTTCTGCACGTACAGATGCTGCGCGATCGCATCGGCTCCGAACTCGCGGCGGTCGAGAGCACCGCGGAAGCGTCGCAAATACTGGCGGACACGGATTTCGGGCTGTACTCCGAGAAGTTCCTTGCGGTGCGGCCACTCCTCGACGCCATCCTGTCCGAGGAACCCGTCGTACTTCTCATCGACGAGGTCGACCGGACCGAGGAGTCCATGGAGGCGATGCTCCTCGAGATCCTCGCCGAGAAGCAGATCACCATCCCGGAGGTCGGAACCTTCGCGGCGAGGACCGACCCGTGGGTCATCCTCACCTCCAACGACACTCGCGAACTGTCCGCCGCGTTGAAACGTCGCTGCCTGCACTTCTCCGTCGGCTACCCGACGCCCGAACGGGAACGTGAGATCGTGTCCTCCCGGGCCCCCGAAGTGGAGGACGCCACCGTCGCCGACGTCGTCGAACTCGCCAGGTCCCTGAGGGAACTCCCGCTGCGCAAGAGTCCATCGGTCTCCGAGGTCATCGATGCAGCCCGCGCCGCGATGATCCTGAAGGATCACGACACCGAACGCACGCGAGAGATCCTGCTGGCAGCTCTTCTCAAGTACGGAAGCGACGTCGAGCTGGTTCGTGGTCGAGCGCAGACACCGGAACCCGAGACAGCCGACGAGCCGCGCACGAGCGTCGCCTCTCGGCCGCCCAACACCACCACCGCGGCCTTCCGAGGTACCGGCGGCCGCGACCCGCGCTCGACCGGCAGTGGGTTCGGAATCAGAAAGAAGTGAGTGCCGTGTCCGGTCTCGCTCCTCGAAGTACACCGGCGTACGTACTCGACGTCGTCGCGGCGGTGTTCGGCCGCCTGCTGCGTCGGCACGGCGTGTCGGCGTCGCCCGCCGAAGTGATCGAAGTACGACGGGTTCTCGGTCTCGTCGGTGCCGGTGACCTGAGAACCCTCGAGTCCGCGTTGCGTGCGACGTGCGCCAAGTACAGCTACGAGCAGGACGGATTCGACGCCGCGTTCGACCGGCTGTTCCACCCCCGGCCGGTTGCCGTTCTGGACGAGCATCGGCCGACGCGTGATTCGGGTGCCGACGGGGCGCCTACTACCCTCGAGATCTCGAACGACGACAAGGACACCGGCCGCTACGCGGACTACAACGAGAATGCAGCCGAAGTCGGTGACTTCTTCGACACTCCCGAGGCGGACAAAGGATTCAACCCGCACAAGGACGACGACGACCTGTCCATCACCGGTGCGGACTCCAACCTGGCCGTCGACACCGAGAACGACAGCGGCAGAAGGGGCGTGTCGTTCACCGTGGACGTCGACCGCGCCGACTCCGCGACCGTCGGCGACCTGTCGTCGGCGCAGGCGATGATCTCGCAGGGGACGCTGACATGGGACGACCCGGAGGGCATTCTCCGTTGGCTCGACGCCTACGACCCCCACTCGCTCTACGGTGACCAGGGTGACGGAGAACCGTTGACCGCGGCGCAACTCGACAAGTTGGTCGACGCGGTGGAAGCGTTCGTCGACGCCATCGCAGGCCAGGATCGAACCGCAGGCTCCCGAGACACGGCGACGGCGTCCGATGCACCCGAGTCGGACATTCCGTCGCGCGCCGAGGTGGGCGATGCGTGTCGAGAAGTGCTGCGCCGCATGCGTGGTACACCGCGACCTCGCCCACGTGAAGCCACGAACGGGCGACTGAACATGCGCCGAACGGTCCGGGCGAGCATGAGAACCGACGGCGTGCCTTTCCATTTGATGGTGGACAAGCCAGTGCCGGAACGGGTTCGGCTCCTCGTCCTCGCCGACGTCTCGCTGTCGGTGCGTCCGATCACCGCGTTCACCCTGCGGCTCGCGCAGGCGATGCGGCATCGGACCAGCAGGTGCACGGTGCTCGCCTTCGTGGACAATCCCGTCGACGTGACGGACCTGCTGGCGCGCAGTACCGGTGACGACGCGCTCGCATCGGTGCTCGCGGCACCCGAGTTGGACCTGGAGGCGAGCAGCGATTACGGCCGCACGCTCGAGGAGCTGTTGACGACGCACGGCTCCAAGGTCACCTCGCGCACCTCGGTCCTGATCGTCGGTGACGGCCGGTGCAACGGTCTGCCACCGCGGGTGGACAAACTGGAGGAACTGGCCAGGAAGGTGCATCGCCTGGCCTGGGTGACACCCGAGCACGAGAGGTATTGGTCGCAGGCCTCGTGCGCCATGAGCGAGTACGCCGAGGTGTGCAACGGCGTCGTGACGGCCAGGGATGCGCGTCAGTTGATCGAGAGGGCGCCCGATTTGGGTAATGCTCTGCGCTGAGTTCAGTCGCACGACTGATGACCGAGCCGCACGGACACGGCAGTGTGACGACTATGAGCAAGCCTTGTGCAGTCGTGGGAGCAACCGGAGGTCAGGGAGGGGCTGTCGTGGACGCCCTTCTGGAACGGGGCATTCCGGTCCGGGCCCTGGTACGGCGCCTGTCCGCCCGCACCGACGCACTCCAGCAGAGGGGTGTGGAGATCAGAGAAGCGGACATCACCGATCGGTCCGCGACGACCGACGCGTTCACCGGTGTGGCCGGAGTGTTCGCAATGACCACTCCGTTCGAGGACGGGCCGGAGGCTGAGATCGCCCAGGGGCAGGCACTCGTCGACGCACTGGTGGCCGCGAACGTTCCCCACGTCGTGTTCTCGTCCGTTGCCGACGCGGATCGATCCACGGGAATACCGCACTTCGAGACGAAGGCCAGGACGGAAGCGATTCTGCGAGCGTCCACCGTGCCGTTCACCATCGTCGGCCCCACCTACTTCTACGACAACATGCTGGGCGGCATCGAGGACGTTCGACGTGGACGACTCGACCTACCGCTACCGGTGGACACCCCGTTGCAGCAGATGTCCCGCCGCGATCTCGGGCGATTCGTCGCGCTCGTGTTGTCCGATCCGTCCCGATTCCTCGGCGCCCGAATCGATCTGGCGTCCGACGATCCGACACCGACCCGGATGGCCGCTGCGCTCGGGGCAGTCCTCGGTACCGCCGTCACCGCGTACTCGTACGACGCCGCCGCGATCTCGTCGCCGGACATGCGCGCGATGTTCCAGTTCCTGACCGATACCGGGTACGACGCGGACATCGACGGTCTGCGCCGCGAGTACCCGGAGGTCGGCTGGCAGAGGTTCACGGAATGGGTGGCGGAACTGAGGTGACTGGGGTGACCGCACACGAGGGTTCAGCATGGGCGCCGTTGCGAAACTCGGTGTATCGCATGCTTTTTCTCGCTCAGCTCGTGTCCAACATCGGCGGCTGGATGCAGACCGTCGGGGCGCAATGGTTCCTCGTCGAACGAAGTGCGTCGACGACGGTGATCGCCTCGGTACAGACCGCGAGCCTCGCCCCGACGTTGCTGCTGGCGCTGTTCGCGGGAGTCCTCGCCGACGCACTGGATCGCAGGATCCTGCTTCTCGTGATCGGCGTCGCGTCGAGTGTCACGGCCGGCGTTCTCACGGTCCTCGCCTGGACGGGCACGCTGACCCCGATCGGTCTGCTGGCGTCGACCTTCGTCCTGGGGTGTTGGACGTCGCTGTCGGCACCGGCCTGGCAGGCGATCCAGCCCGAGTTGGTTCCACGGGAACAGATTCCGGCAGCGTCCGCACTGGGAAGCGTGACGGTCAATGCAGCTCGCGCTGTCGGTCCCGCCATTGCAGGCGTGCTCGTCGCGTTCGCCGGGCCGACGTTCGTCTTCGGTCTCAACGCCCTGTCGTTCCTGGCCGTAGTCGGTGCGCTGCTGGGATGGAAGCGTCCCCGCACGGACAACTCCGGCCGCGAGCGACTCGGAGAATCGTTGCTGACAGGCCTTCGGTACGTCCGATCCGGGCCGATCGTCCGACGGATCATGGTCCGCTCGGCACTGTTCGCCTTCCCTGCGTCGGCGCTGTGGGCGCTTCTTCCGTCCATCGCGTCGTCCGTTCTGGACCTGGGCGCAATAGGGTACGGCGCGCTGCTGGGTGTCCTGGGTGTCGGGGCGGTGGCAGGCGTAGCACTGACACCCGCGCTGCGAGCCCGGTGGTCCGCCAACACACTTCTCGTCGTGTCGGCGGTGGCGTACGGCGCGGGAACCGCCGCCCTCGTGTGGTTGCCGATGTGGGTGGTGATCCCAGGTCTGGTGTTGGCCGGTATCGCGTGGATCACGACACTTACCGCATTGAACGCGGCCATCCAGCTGTCGGTCGCGCATTGGGTCCGCGCTCGGGCGATGTCGGTCTATCTGTTGGTGTTCATGGGATCGCAGGCCGCCGGATCCCTGGTCTGGGGGTGGGTGGCGTCGACCATCGGTCTCGTCGACGCCGCGCTGGTGGCGACGGCACTGCTCGTGATCGTCGCCGCCAGCGTGGCCCTGCTGCCGCTGCTGCCGGACACCGGAACCCTCGATCGGACGGTGTCCAGCGCCTGGCCGACACCGACGGTGGTGTTCGAACCGGAACCGGACGACGGACCAGTGCAGATCACGGTGTCCTACACGGTCGAGGACTCCGAACGGGACGCGTTCACCGCAGCCATGGCAGGAGTCGGGCGTTCACGTCGACGCACCGGAGCGTTCTCCTGGCGCTTGTATCGCAGCCTCGACAACCCGGAGCTGATTCTCGAACAGTTCCGCGTGCCGTCGTGGTCGCAGTACCGACGCCAGCGCGACGAACGCTGGACCGGCTCCGACCACGAGGTCATCGCGGCGGCGCTCACCCACGTTCTCGGCGGAGCACCGGCAGGCGAAACCCACGCGGTCTGCCTTTCACCCCGTCACCAACCGGCGGTCTCCACGGCAGCGCAATGAGTCTGCTCGAGGAACCGGCGCACCGTGGCCGCGGGGTCGTCCGACTGGCGAACGAGGTGGTACGGCAGGACGTACTCCCCGAGTGCGGAGTCCCAGTGCGCCGGCGCCTCGACGGCAGGGTGGGTGTCGTACCCGTCGGGATGGGGGTAGGCGTAGGCGTAGAAGACGCCTTCCTCCGCCCCACCCGGCCAGTACCCGGCGCTGGAGACCTCGTCGCTGTACGCCTCGTGCATCACCCAGTCCGGGCAGTTGGGGATACCGCCGGGATGAGTGGGCGCTGGTCGGCCGGAGAATCGCGTGACCGCCAGGTCGAACGCACCCCAGAAGAAATGAACTGGGCTCGACTTGCCGCGGAAATCGGCCCGGAACGCGGAGAACACCGAGTGCGCGCTGACGAGCGAACGCCAGAACGCCGACACCGCCTCCGCGTCGTAGGAACCGTGCACGGTGTCCTCGGCGAACGGCGTCGCGTCGGGCAACTCCACCGGCGTTCCGACGATGTCGACGTCGATGCTCAACGCGTCGAGGTGCGCGGTGTACTCGGAGTAGAAGTCCGCGACGGTGCGCGGTTCCAGCTTCATGCGGCGCGAGCTGCCGTCGGTGACCTCGAAGATCAGTTCGTGAGCGAGGAAGTCGAACCTGATCTCGAGCCCTCGATCGCCGACGGGCATCAACGACGTCGTCAGGCCGCGGGCGTCGACGTACAGGGGCACACCCCACCAATGATTGACGGCCGGACCCAATGCCATTCGGGTCTTTCCGACGATCTGGGTCCAGAGTTGAACGGTGTCGCGGGTCTCGATCCACGAGTCCACCGGAAGTGACGGCCATGCGTCGTATTCGGGTTGCATGGACATATCGTCCTGCACATCGACTCGAAAAACATCAGTACGTCGACTGACTACTTGTGTTCATCCCGCTACTTGGATCCGCTGCGCCTGCTCCGGAAGGCATCGAGCCCGTTGCGCTGCAGAGTCCTCACCGCGGTGCGCCAGACGGATCGGTTCGGGTCCGGCTCGGACCCCGCACCGATCAGGTGCAGCTGGTCGGTGTGCCACTGCAGGTCGAGGGCGCCGTCGAGCGGCTTGGCGAACCTGCGCGGCAACCCGAGGCCGATCGCCGGCGACACGACGCTGTCGGCCCCGCCTCGAAGCAGCGCGTTGCCTGCGTCGGGTGTCACGGCGGCAGGTCGCCCGAGACCGACGACGTCGCACTCTCCCGACGCCACCGCGGCACCCATCGCCGACCGCGTGCGGAAGCCTCCGGTGACCGCGAGCGGAACGTCGCCCGCGGCAGTGCGGACCTCGCGGGCATAATCCAGGAAGTACGCCTCACGCCGACGCGTACTGTCGGCCACCGACCGGCCCATCATCGCGGGCGACTCGTAGGTTCCACCGCTGATCTCGATCAGATCGATGTGCTCGTCGGCCAGATGTTCGACGACGAGGCGTGACTCTTCTTCGCCGAATCCGCCGCGTTGGAAATCCGCCGAGTTGAGCTTGATGCCGACGGCGAATCCGGGGGACACGGCCGTGCGGATGGCGCGGACCACGTCGAGTACGAACCGCATGCGGTTGTCGAGACTGCCACCCCATCGGTCTTCACGTCGGTTGGCCGACGGTGAGAGGAACTGCGAGACGAGGTAGCCGTGTGCCCCGTGGATCTGGACGCCGTCGAATCCGGCGGACTCGGCGACGAGTGCTGCGGTCGCGAATCGCTCGACGATGCCCCGAATCTCGTACTCCGTCATGGCGCGCGGTGCCGGGATGCCAGGAATACCGGGAGCGATCGCCGACGGCGCGATCGGCTTGGACCGGGTCGCCATCGGATTGGCCTGGCGACCGGGGTGGTTGAGTTGCATCCAGATCGGAGAACCGCCGTCGCGCGCGGACTTGGCCCACCGGGTCATACCGTCGAGGTCGCGGTCGTCCTCGATCACCACGTTCCCGGGTTCACCGATGTGGTGACGGTCGACCATGACGTTGCCGGTGAGAACGAGACCGTAACCTCCTGCGCCCCAGCGCGTGTACAGGCGTTCGAGCCGAACGTCGGGACTGTGGGTCCTGGTGCCGAGGCCCTCGCTCAACGCGGCCTTCATGAGGCGGTTCGGCAGCACCTGACCGCACGCCAAGGTCAGCGGTGCCGCGAGCGTGGTGACAGGATCGACCTCGGTGGTCATGGTGGCCTCTCGTCGTCGACGTTATGCTGTAGTGCATACCCGAGGTCACCGTATGTGTGACGATCGGTAACGTCAAGAGGGGTAGGTCGCGTGAGTCGGAGTACAGCCCGCGAGGACATGTTGCGCAGCGCGGCCCTGCTGTTCAGGGAGCGCGGCGTCGAGGCCACGTCGCTCGCGGACGTCATCGAGCATGCAGGCGCGCCCCGCGGGTCCATCTACCACCACTTCCCCCGCGGAAAGCCGCAGCTGGTCGAGGAGGCGACGAGGACCGCGGGTGCGCTGATGGGGTCGATGATCTCCCGCGGTCTCGCGAGCGACGGGCCCGCTGCGACGCTCAGAGCCATCATCGGGGGTTTCCGTCAGCAGTTGGAAGCCACCGAATACACCGCGGGTTGCCCGGTGGCCCCGGCTGCACTGGAGGGCATGAATTCGCCCGCGGCCCTCGTCGCCGCCGGTGAGTCGTTCACGTCCTGGGAGGACACGATCGCCGCGTCGCTGTGGCAGCGCGGACTGTCGCAGGACCGTTCGAGAGGTCTCGCCACGATGGCAATCGCGTCGTTCGAAGGGGCTCTGATCATCGCGAAAGCCCAGCGCAGCACCGCCGCGCTGGACCGGGTCGAGGTCGAACTTCTCGCCTGGCTGGAGGCTGCGCTCGACGCATCCTGACGCCACAACTGTTGCTATTACTTCGAGTTACAGTTACCTTCCGATGGTCGCTATGCAGCGCGTCATAGTCCGGGCATGTTCGAAAAGCTCGCGGCATGACCAGTCGAGAAGGATCCGCCCATGGTTCGAACATTTCAGCACCGATCGCTCGCATCCCCTGTATCGATGTCGACAGCCAGGCAACGCTGGATCGCGCTTGTCGTCATCTGTACCGCCGAACTGCTCGTCGTACTCGACAACACCGTCGTCAACGTCGCGCTCCCGTCGATGGGCCTGCAACTGAGGTCCAGCATCAGCGGCCTGCAATGGGTCGTCGACGCCTACACGCTGACCTTCGCCGGACTCCTGCTCGCGTTCGGCCATCTGGGGGATCGCTACGGGCGGAAGAAAGTCATGATCGTCGGCCTCGCCGGAATCGCAGTGATGTCGATCGGCGGCGCGCTTGCAGCGAACCTCGGGCAGGTGATCGCGGCCCGCGCGCTGATGGGAATCTGTGCCGCAGCCGTGTTTCCGGCAACCCTCGCGCTGATCATCAACATCTTCTCCGACGCCAGGGAACGCGCACTCGCCATCGCTGCGTGGACCGCGATGGCAGGTTTCGCCATCGCGATCGGACCCACCGCGGGAGGCTTTCTGCTGGAACACTTCTCGTGGCACTCCGTGTTCTGGATCAACGTGCCCGTGGCCGCGGTGGTGCTGGCTGCGGCATGGAGATTCGTGCCGGAGTCCAAGGCGTCGCACATCGGTCGGTTCGATCCGGTCGGCATCGCTCTGTCCCTGGTCGGCATCACCGTACTGGTGTGGGCCATCATCGAAGCCCCGCATCAGGGTTGGTTGTCCGGAATCAGTGTTGCGGCCTACCTGCTCGGTGTCGTCTGCCTCGCGGTCTTCGTGTGGTGGGAACTACGCACCCCCTCGCCCGTACTCGACATGGCGCTGTTCCGGATCCGCCGATTCTCGCTGCCTGCCTTGGCCATCGCCGTCGCCTACTTCTCGATGTTCGGGTTCCTGTTCATGATCACCCAGTACTTCCAGGGTGTGATGGAACTCAGCCCACTCCAATTCGGCATCCACTCGCTACCGTTCGCGGTGTCCATCGCTATCGGCGCACCACTGGCCACCTTGATCGCACAGCGCGTCGGTACCACGGCGGTGATCGTCTTCGGACTCGTCGTGATGAGCGTCGGCATGTTCATCGCGGGACAGGTGAAGGTCGAAACCCCCTACCTCGGACCGGTGTTGATCTCGATGGTGCTGATGGGATTGGGACTGGCCATCGTTCAGGGGCCGGCAACGGAATCCATCATGTCCTCGGTCTCGCTCGACGAGGCAGGGGCAGGCTCGGCCGTCAACGACACCACCCGCGAAGTCGGCGGAACGCTCGGAGTCGCGGTGCTGGGGTCGATCGTCGCGTCCATCTACACCACGAAGGTGGGACCTCGAATCGACGCGATCCCCGACGCCCTCATGGAGCCCTACCAGAAGGCGTTCGCCCGGGAGACCGTCGTCAGCGTCATCGAGATCGTCAAGGCGTCGACCAATTCCGTCTTCGCCGCGCAGAAGGCGGACTTGGTGTACGCGATGAAAGCCGCATCGCTGGAAGGTTTTCAGCTCGCGTCGTACGTCACCGTCGGGTCGGCACTGGCCTGCGCCCTCGCCGTGGCCGTGTTCCTCCCGTGGGCGCGTCAGTCCGGAACCGGTGTGCTCTTGGCCTGGCGAAACACCGACTCGCGCTGACTTCGCCCGCGTGCGGTGCCGCACGCGCATATCCTGACCGCATGGCCGAGCCGATCGACGAGTATTTCCTGCAGTCGATCCGAGCTGCGGGAGCAAGCCGAGAAGAACTCGGGCCGACTCTCACCCCGACGAGAGCACTGGAGTTGTTCGACGCTCAACTCGGCAGCCGCCACCTCGACCTGGCGGCACGATGGTTGCGGTCCCACGGCACGGGCTTCTACACGATCGGATCGTCCGGGCACGAGTTCAACGCGGCCGTCGCCGGTGCATTCCGGCCGACGGACCCGGCTCTTCTGCACTATCGGTCCGGCGCGTTCTTCCTGGAACGCGCCAGACAGGTAGGGGGAAGCGATCCCATTCGCGACGTCCTGCTCGGGGTCGTCGCCGCCACCGAGGACCCCATCTCCGGTGGCAGGCACAAGGTGTTCGGACGAGCTGACCTCGCGGTCCTCCCGCAGACCTCGACCATCGCATCGCATCTGCCGCGCGCGGTGGGAGTCGCGTTCTCCGTGGCGCGGGCCCGCAAGCTCGGGGCGGACTCCCCGTGGCCGTCCGACGCGGTGACCGTGTGCAGCTTCGGTGACGCATCCGCCGGGCACTCCACCGCGGTAGGGGCGATCAACTCCGCGATCAACACTGCGTATCAGGGCGTTCCGATGCCGCTGCTGTTCGTCTGCGAGGACAACGGAATCGGTATCAGCGTGCGCACCCCCGCGGGCTGGATCGCGTCGAACTTCTCCACCAGAGCGGGCCTGGAATACTTTCACGCGGACGGCCGAGACCTCGAGGCCGTCCACGCCGCGTCGATCGCGGCCGCGACCTGGGTTCGAACACGGCGTCGTCCGGCCTTCCTGCACATCGAGTCGGTCCGGTTGATGGGCCACGCAGGATCCGACGTGGAGTCGTCCTATCGGTCGGCTGCGGAGATCACCGCCGATCTCGCCCGCGATCCCGTTCTCTGCACTGCACGGCACCTCGTCGACGCGGGCGTGATCGGTGTCGACGACGTGGTGGAGCTCTACGAGAACAAGCGCGCACACGTGCTGCGTGTGGCGCGGGACGTAGCCGAGCTACCGCAGTTGAACAGCGCGGCAGCAGTCATGGAACCCCTGACGCGGGTAGCCGACACGGCCAAGGAATCGACCGGGGAAGGCGGCCTGGAGTTACCGGCGGGCACCACCCTGGCGAAGGCCGTGAACGCTGCGCTGCAGCACATTCTGTCCACCCGTCCCCAGTCGATCCTGTTCGGCGAGGACGTGGCGCGCAAAGGTGGAGTGTACGGCGTCACCCGAGGTCTGCAGGCGCACGCCGGAGCGGCCCGGGTGTTCGACACCGTGCTCGACGAACAGACGATCCTCGGGCTGGCCCTGGGAGCCGGAGTGTCCGGTCTGCTCCCGATCGCCGAGATTCAGTACCTCGCCTACCTGCACAATGCGGCAGACCAACTTCGCGGGGAAGCGGCGACCCTGCAGTTCTTCTCGAACGGACAGTATCGAAATCCGATGATCGTCCGGATAGCGGGATACGGCTACCAGAAGGGCTTCGGCGGGCACTTCCACAACGACAACGCTGTCGCCGCCCTGCGCGACATTCCCGGCATGATCATCGCCTCGCCGTCGATGCCGGACGACGCAGCCGCCGTGCTTCTCGCCTGCGCCCACGCTGCCGTGGAACACGGCGCCGTGTGCGTCGTCTTGGAACCCATTGCGCTGTACCACACCAGGGATCTGTACCTGGACGGCGACGGACTGTGGCTTGCCGGGGGAGCAGTGTCGCCTGCCTGGATCGGACGCGCTCGAATCCACGGCGACGGAGTCGATCTCACCATCGTCACCTTCGGCAACGGCGTCAGGATGAGCCTGCGGGTCGCGCGGGCACTCGCCGACGACGGCGTGGGCGTGCGCGTAGTCGACATCCGGTGGATCGCACCACTTCCGTTGGCGGACATCGTCGAACATGCAGAGGCCACCGGCCGCGTGCTGGTGGTGGACGAGACGCGGAAGTCCGGTGGTGTGAGCGAAGGCATCGTCACCGCAGTGGTCGACGCCGGATACTCGGGCAAGGTGCGACGCGTCTGCAGCGAGGACAGTTTCATCCCACTGGGCGATGCAGCACTGCACGTCCTGCTGTCCGAGAACGCCGTCCTCGAAGCAGCACGGCAGATGACCGCCTAATCGCCCTTCCTGGTCATGGGAAGGTGGGGGATCCCGTCCTCGTCGTAGTTCTCACCGCTGCGAACGAAACCGAACCGGCCGTACCACTGCTCCAGTTGAGCCTGTGCGCCGATGACGATGGTGTCACCGTGTGCGTGATCGATTGCCGCGCGCAGCAATTCGGCACTCAGGCCACGGCCGCGAGCGTCCACCGCCGTACACACCCGTCCGATTCTGGTTTCCCCGTCGGTGTACAGCAACCGCAGCGTGGACACGATCCGTCCGTTGTCCGTGTGCCAGAAATGCACCGTCGACGGATCCTCGTCGGCGCCGTCGAGCTCCGGGTACGCGCAGTTCTGCTCGACGACGAACACGTCGACCCGCAATTTGCACAGAGCGTAGACCTGGTGACCGGACAGCTCGGCGAAGTGCGCGCGGTGTAGCTCGCTCATGCGGTGTGCCTCGCTCATGCGGTGCCCTTGATTGCGTCGACGAACGGAGTGAGCAGCGACGCCAGGTCCGCAGCCACGTCGGACGAGTTCTCCGGCGGCATCGAGATGTAGCTGAGCGCCAGCCGAACCACGGTGCGCCCCAGCACGTCTGCGTTGTGCGCCGACGCGCGAAGCCAACTACGCTCGAACGTCGACGCCAGCCGCAGCGACGCATGCTCGATCAGGGCACCGCTCTCGGTGGTGACCAGCCGCAGCAGGTCCGGCGGAGGATCGTCCGTCAGCATCGACAGCACCAGCGGGTCCGATGCACTGCGACCGAAGAACTCGGTGAACGCGACGTAGAGGGTGCGCAGACTGTCACCCTCGTTGGCATACACCGCATCGTCCACCGCCGAGACGAACGAATCCGTCAACCGCAGTGCGTACCCCTGTGCCAACCCTTTACGGGTACCGAACTCCTTGTACAGCGTCTGCCGCGAGATGCCCGCAGCCTTGGCGACGTCCGCCATGTTGACCGTCGACCACGTGCGCTCGAGCAGGAGATCGTGCAGCCCGTCGAGAATCGTCGTCCGCATCGGACTCGACACGGCACCCGTGAAGGGTGCGTGCTTGATCGGTGCGTGCTTGATCGGTGCGTCCTGATAGAGGCTCGGGTCGACCGGTTGCGTTGACACGACCCCCACTCTATCGGGCGCCCCGAGGGTCATGGCCTGCTGATCTCGACCATGAAGAAGTCGGCCTTCGCAGCGCCGCAATCCGGGCAGCTCCAATCCTCGGGGATGTCCTCCCACCGAGTGCCCGGCTCGATCCCGTCCTCCGGCCAGCCCAGTTCCTCGTCGTACTCGAAACCGCACTGAATGCACTGGTAGAGCTTGAAATCCGTGGCCATCTCTCATCCTGCTTTCTGTTCGAAGTCGATCTTCTCCCGGACACCGCAATCCGGGCACGGCCAATCGTCGGCGATCTCGGACCACGGCGTTCCTGCCGGGAAACCTTCACGCGGCGCCCCGGCAGCCTCGTCGTAGACGTAGTTGCACACCGGGCACTCGTACGCCGTCATCACTTCGCGTCCTTCGGTGCATCCGTAGTTGCATCCGTAGCTGCATTTGATTGGCTACCGGACCGGGCGCCGTGGCGTGCGAGGATCTTCGCGCGCTTGCTCGGCTCGATGTTGACCGCGGTGATGTCACCGCGGTAGTGCTCGAGAACCCTGTGGTCCATCACCTTTCGCCAGATCGGCGGGAAGTAGGCGACGGTGATCATGCTGGCGTACCCGCTGGGAAGGTTGGGTGCACCTTCCATGCTGCGCAGGGTCTGGTATCGCCTGGTGGGGTTGGCGTGGTGATCGCTGTGGCGCTGCAGGTGGTACAGGAAGATGTTGGTGACGATGTGGTCGGAGTTCCAGCTGTGGGCAGGTGCGCACCGCTCGTAGCGTCCTGACTTGGTGGTCGCCCGCAGCAATCCGTAGTGCTCGAGGTAGTTCACCGTCTCGAGCAGCGAGAACCCGTACACCGCCTGGATGAGAAGGAACGGCAGGATGCCGACACCGAACACTGCCGTCAGAACGCCGAACAGCACGACGGACATGAGCCAAGCGTTGAGTACGTCGTTGCGAATGTTCCACGTGGACTTGCCCAGTCGCTGCATGCGCGTCTGCTCGAGCTTCCAGGACGATTTCAGACTGCCCCACACGCTGCGAGGAAGGAACCGCCAGAAGCTTTCGCCGAACTTCGAGCTGGCGGGATCCTCGGGGGTCGCGACGCGAACGTGGTGCCCACGATTGTGCTCGATGTAGAAGTGGCCGTAGAACGTCTGCGCCAGAGTGACTTTGGACAGCCAGCGCTCCAAGCTGTCCTTCTTGTGACCCATCTCGTGCGCGGTGTTGATTCCGACGCCGCCCATGACGCCGATGCTGATTGCCAACCCGATCTTCGAGGCCAGCCCGAGGCCACCGTCGATGCCGAGCCAGCTCAGGTTGTCCGCCGTCCACAGGTAGCAGGCGATCACCAGACTCGCGAGTTGGAACGGAATGTAGATGTAGGTGCAGTATCGGTAGTACTTGTCGTTCTCCAACGCTTCCATGACCTCGTCCGGCGGATTCTGGCCGTCGGGCCCGAAGAACAGGTCGAGGATCGGCAACAGCCCGTACACCAGAATCGGCCCGATCCACCACCAGATCGGTGAGACGGCATTCCAGCCGAGCTGGTTGAACGCCCACACCAGACCCAGCGCCATGAAGATCGCGGTCGGCGGCACCAGGCCGAACAGCCACAGATACCGCTTCTTGTCCCGCCACTCGTCGACCGGCGTATTCGACTGTGGACTCGTCTGGGTTGCCACGACTGAACTCCTCGTCTTCAGGCGATCGAGCCCTCTCGAACGCCTAGTGGTGTCGATCACTGTGCGGATGACAATACCGCGTAAATGTAAACCTGGATAGACAAAATTGAAAATTTGTCCATCGGGTTGTGACTCAGTCCATATCCGAGCGTTGTGATCGGGTGCCGGTCCCGTTCGAGCGTCGACGTCGAATTGCAGTGGTCACAGCGGCGAAACATTGCCGCCACGGGAGCTTCGTAGTGTCGCCAGGTCGGACTCCGCGAAATCCAATTGCGGAGCGCACCTTGTCAAGGGGTAGCTCATGAGTGGAAATACCGTCCGCCTGCAGGCGATCAAGGACGTCGAGGCGTACGTCCCGCCTGCGGTCAGCTTCGTCGGGGAAGAGAAGCCCGGCGAGATCTTCGGCGAGAACGTCTTCAGCAAAGTGGTCATGCAGAAGCGCCTGCCCAAGTCGGTCTACAAGTCGGTCATCGCGACGATCGAGAAAGGCATGGCCCTCGATCCCATGGTCGCCGACGCCGTGGCGTCGGCGATGAAGGATTGGGCGCTCGAGAAAGGCGCCACCCACTACGCGCACGTCTTCTACCCCCTGACGGGATTGACGGCGGAGAAGCACGACAGCTTCTTCGACCCCGTCGGTGACGGCAGTGCGCTCGCCGAGTTCGCCGGCAAGACCCTCATCCAAGGCGAGCCCGACGCGTCGAGCTTCCCCAACGGCGGTCTGCGCAACACGTTCGAAGCCCGCGGCTACACGGGTTGGGACGTCACCAGCCCGGCGTACGTGCTCGAGAACCCGAACGGCAACACGCTGTGTATCCCCACGGTGTTCGTGTCCATGACCGGCGAGGCGCTCGACCACAAGACGCCGCTGCTCCGTTCGCAGCAGGCGATGGGTGGTCACGCCGAACGCATCCTGACGCTCTTCGGACACGAGGACATCGAGAACATCGTGTCCTTCTGCGGCCCGGAGCAGGAGTACTTCCTGGTCGACCGTCACTTCTTCCTCGCACGCCCGGACCTGCTCAACGCAGGCCGTACGCTGTTCGGCTCGAAGCCCCCCAAAGGGCAGGAATTCGACGATCACTACTTCGGCGCCATCCCGGAGCGTGTCCTCGGCTTCATGATGGACACCGAACGCGAGCTGTTCAAGCTCGGAATTCCAGCGAAGACACGGCACAACGAGGTCGCGCCGGGGCAGTTCGAGATCGCGCCGATGTTCGAGCGCGGCAACATCGCAGCGGACCACCAACAGCTGTTGATGACGACGTTCAAGACGATCGCCAAGAAGCACGGCATGGAATGCCTGTTCCACGAGAAGCCGTTCGACGGCGTCAACGGATCCGGCAAACACGTCAACTTCTCGCTCGGCAACTCCGAGCTCGGGTCACTGCTGGTGCCGGGAGACAACCCGCACGACAACGCCCAGTTCCTCGTCTTCTGCGCTGCGGTCATCCGAGCGGTGCACAAGTACGGCGGCCTGCTGCGCGCCTCGGTGGCGTCGGCGACCAACGATCACCGGCTCGGCGCCAACGAAGCCCCGCCGGCCATCATCTCGATCTTCCTCGGCGACCAGCTCGCCGACGTCTTCGATCAGATCGCCAAGGGCGCGGCGACGTCGTCGAAGGGCAAGGGAACCATGATGATCGGGGCCGACACGCTGCCGGTGCTCCCGACCGATCCGGGCGACCGCAACCGGACGAGCCCGTTCGCGTTCACCGGCAACAGGTTCGAGTTCCGCGCACCGGGCTCGATGCAGACGGTGAGCGGGCCGATGGTCACGATCAACACCATCATGGCCGAGTCGCTCGACTACATGGCCACCAACCTGGAAACCGCGGTTGCGAACGGCACCGAATTCGACACGGCCGTCCAGAATCTGCTCACCGAGATCATCACCGAGCACGGTGCCGTGGTGTTCAACGGTGACGGTTACTCCGACAACTGGCAGATCGAGGCCGAGTCCCGCGGGTTGCCGAACCTGCGTACGACGCTCGACGCCCTACCGGAACTCATCACCGATTCCGCGATGGAGCTGTTCGAGAAGTACAATGTCTTCAATCACCGAGAGATGCACTCGCGGTACGAGATCGGCTTGGAGCAGTACGCACTGACGGTGTTCGTCGAAGCGCGCCTCACCGTCGAGATGGGCCGGACATCGGTGCTTCCGTCGGCCGTGCGGTACCAGACCGAGCTGGCGCAGAACGTCGCAGCGCTGAAGGCTGCAGGCGTCGAAGCCGACACCGCCGAACTGCAGTCGGTGTCCGAGCCGCTGTCCGCGTTGCGTTCGGCTCTGGCGACTCTCGAGGCTGCACTGGACAGCGACCCCGGCGGCGACGCTCTCGCCGAGGCGACCCACGCGAAGGACGCTCTGCTTCCTGCCATGGCCGCAGTCCGGACAGCAGCGGACACTCTCGAGGGCATGGTGGCGGACGATCTCTGGCCGCTTCCGACCTACCAGGAAATGCTGTACATCCTCTGACTCACGTGAGCCCAATGTGAGTGGAAATGACAGTGCCATCGGGTCGCTCCGCAGGCTCCGCTCCTGTCCAGGGCCTGCATTTCCACTCACACAGGGGTCAGAAGTCGACCTTCGCCCGAGCGCGAATCTTGCTCACGATCGTGAAGACGATGGCCAGAGCCATCAGGGAGTACAGCACCACGGTGATGGCGCTGCCGACGAGAATGGTCGGATCGCCTTCGCTGACGGCGAGCGCGCGCCGTAGCGAATCCTCGGCGAGGGGTCCGAGGATCACCGCGATGAGGACCGGGGCCAGCGGAATACCGTAGCGGCGCATCATGAATCCGAGGATTCCGAGGCCGAGCATGAACATCAGATCGACGATGGACGCACTGGATGCGTAGACACCGAGGGCCGCGAACACCGAGATGCCTGCGTACAGGTAGTTCTTGGGGATCTTCAGCAGCTGCGCCCACAGCGGGGCGAACGGCAGGTTGAGGATCAGCAGCACGATCATCGCGAGGAACAAGCTGGCGATGAGGGCCCAGACGATGTCGCCGCTGCGTTCGAACAGCAACGGCCCCGGCTGCATTCCGTACTGCTGGAACGCCGCGAGAAGGATCGCCGCAGTGGCGGACGTCGGCAGCCCCAGAGCGAGCAGTGCGCCCATCGCGGTACCGGCCGTGGAGTTGCCCGCAGCTTCCGGCCCGGCGACGCCGCGGATAGCGCCCTTGCCGAACATCGGGTTCTTGCGCCGACGGTCGAGCCTGCGCTCGGTGCCGTACGCGAGGAAGCTCGGGACCTCGGCGCCGCCGGCGGGGATGACGCCGAACGGAACTCCGAATGCGGTGCCGCGCAGCCAGGCCGGCAGCGCCTCCCGGAACTCGGACTTGCTCAGCCACGGCCGACCGCCCGAGTTGATCAACGAATTGTCCTCGGGGCGGCCGATTCTCGATGCGATGTGAATGACCTCGCCGAGCGCGAGCATCGCGACGGTGATGACGACGATGTGGATGCCGTCGAACATCGCGGGTACGTCGAAGGTGAAGCGCGACGCCCCGGACGGCCCGTCGATGCCGATGACCGCCAAGGTCAGGCCGATCAACAGAGCCGTCAGACCCTTCAAGGCGGAATCCGATACCACCGCGGACGTCGCGATGAACGCGAACACCGCGAGAGCGAAGTATTCGGCGGGCCCGAAGTTGGTCGCCAGCGAGGCGAGGGTCGGGGCGAAGAACACGACGAGTGTCGTCGCGATCATGCCGCCGATGAACGACGCGATGGCCGAGGTCGCCAAAGCCTGGGGCGCACGACCGTTCTTGGCCATGCGATGGCCTTCGAAGGTGCCGGCGATGGCGGTGCTGTTGCCGGGGGTGTTCATGAGGATGCCGGAGATCGAATCGCCGAACAGTCCGCCGAAGTACACACCCGCGAACATGATGAGGGCAGCGGTGGGATCGAGGGTGAACGTCACCGGGAGCAGCAGGGCCACAGCCATGGCCGAACCGAGGCCGGGGAGGACACCGACAGCGGTGCCCAGGAGCGCGCCGACGAACACCCACACGAGGTTCATCGGCGTCAGCGCCGTGCCGAAGCCCTCGAAGAGATTGTTCAGTGAATCCATGAGAACGTCAGCTCCATCAGAAGATCTGGGCGAGAACGCCGCCGGGCAAGGTCAAGCCGAGGCCGGCGGAGAACGCCAACTGCACCGCCGAGGAGACCAGTAGCGCCACGGCCGCGTCGAACACGTAGCGGCGTCCGCCGAGGCCGATCGACACACCCCAGAACAGCAGTGCACCGGCGAGGACCCAGCCGAGCGGGTTGAGCAACACGATGAACAGCGCGACCGATCCGACGGTGATCGCCAGGGTGCGCCAATTGCTGACCGTGCCGGTCAACGCGCGTCCGTCGTCGTCGACGCCCCGATCGATCTCGTCGGGCCTGACCAACAACTGAATGGTGACCAGTACGGCTACGACGAAGCAGCCTCCCGCCACGATGGAGGGGAACACCTGCGGCCCGGGGGACGTCGCGGTCGCCGGAACATCCATGGTGATCGTTCCGTAGACGAGGAAGATGCCGAGCGCGACGAGCAGCGCCGGAACGATCAGTCCGCTACGGCCGACCCAGAACGAGCGCGAGGTCTCGGATTTCGTAGTCGTGTCGGTCATACGAGTCCCAGCTCTCGGAGAATGTCGGTGATGCGGGTCTGTTCCACATCGAGGAACTCGGCGAATTCGTCCCCCGTCGAGAACGATTCCTTCCACCGATTACGTTCGACGGCCCCCTGCCACTGCTCCGTCTCGTGCATTTCGGTGGCGATCGCGATCAACGTGTCACGGTCCTCGTCCGAGATACCGGGTGGCGCGACGATGCCGCGCCAGTTCACCAGGTCGACGTTGTATCCGAGCTCGGTGAAGGTGTCGACGTCGATGCCGTCGACGGGTTCGGGTGCGGCGACCGCGAGTGCACGGACGTTGCCTGCCTCGATCTGGTCGCGGAAGTCGTTGTATCCGCTGACGGCGACCCCGACCGTGTTGGACAGCAGCGAGGTGAGGACTTCGCCGCCTCCGGAGTACGCGATGTAGTTGATCGCGGCGGGATCGATGTCGGCTTCCTGCGCGAGCTGGCCTGCCACGATGTGGTCGATGCCGCCGAGCGATCCGCCGCCGATGGGGAGGCCGCCGGGGTTGGCACGCCACGCCGCGATCATGTCCTCGAGATTCTGGTACGGCGATTCCTTCGGCACGACGAAGACCTCGAAGTCCTCGGCGAGCTTCGCGATGGGAACGGTGTCGGCCAGTGTCGTCTCGGAATTGTTGATCGCGATGCCGCCGAGCATGACGGTGCCGGTGATCATCACCGTCGTCGCCTGACCGGACAGATTGTCGAGCTGGCTGAGGCCGATCGTTCCACCCGCACCCGGCACGTTGACCACCTGCGCGTTGTTGACGATGCCGTCGCTGCGCAGGGCTTGCTGCGCTTCGCGGGCGACGAGATCCCAGCCGCCACCCGCCGCGGCAGGCGCGATCATCGTGAGCTTGGACCTGGCGTCGGAGCCGCTTTCGCTGCGGCTCGCATCGATACCTGCGACGCTCACGGCAGCCACGACGGCGACGGCAAGAATCGACTTGGACAATGTGGGCGAGACCGCCATCAAAAACCTTTCGTGTGATGTGTCACAGCGACACAGTAGATACGCTTTGTCCGAATAGTCCAATCATTCGACGTGACCACAATGAGCACAATTCAGAGGAAGTGAAATGCCCATGTCTGTAGCGGTAGTGGCGAGCGATTCGCCCGAGGGTCGGGAGGCCCTCGTCCGGGCTGTGTCGGAAGCGAACCTCCGGGGCCTGGAGCTCGTCGCCCTGGCTGTCGTGGACACCAACTCCGTGTCCGAGGAGGACAGGGAAGCAACGACTCTCGCGACGGAGCAGATTCTCACCAGCCGCGGTGTCGCTGACGCGACCTTCTCGGTGCGCGTCGAACCGGACGGGGGAGATCCCGCCGGAGCGATCGTCGACCTGGTCGCCGACACCGGTGCCGAACTTCTCGTCATCGGGTCGAAGCGGCGCTCTGCCGTCGGGAAATTCTTGATGGGAAGCACCGTGCAGCGTGTGCTTCTGGACAGTCCGGTCCCGGTTCTCGTGGTGAAAGCACCCGAAGTCGAGCGAGCCCGCTAGAATCGGACATCACGGTCCGAAGCAACACCCGAAACCACGGTGTTGCAGCACCCGAAACCACGGTGTCGAACAAACCAGGGTCGTGCACTGCCCAACCCATCAAACAGAGGATTCATGGACAGCGATAAACCCGGGCCGGACACGGCCCCCCGCACTATTTCCACGACGTGCGAGGCGGTGTCCGGCGAATGAGCGTGATTCTCACTCTCTTGCTCGGCTTCCTCGTCGTATTCCTGATCACGGTCGGTACCGGCTACTTCGTGGCCCAGGAATTCGCGTACATGACGGTGGATCGCTCACGGCTGAAGGCTCGCGCCGAAGCCGGTGACGCGGGTGCCCGTCGAACTCTTCAGGTAACCAAACGCACGTCCTTCATGCTGTCCGGTGCCCAACTGGGAATCACCGTGACCGGACTGCTCGTCGGTTACGTCGCCGAACCACTCATCGGTCAGTCGCTCGGCACCATCCTCGGCGGTGTCGGAATCCCGACCGCCGTGGGAGTCGGCATCGGCGCAGTGCTCGCGCTGCTGTTCTCGACGTTCATTCAGATGCTGTTCGGCGAGCTGTTCCCCAAGAACTTCGCGATCGCTCGTCCCGAGCCGGTGGCCCGGTGGCTGTCGCTGTCGACCACCATCTATCTCAAGCTCTTCGGTTGGCTCATCACCATTTTCGATCACGCGTCGAACCTGTTGCTGAAGGCACTGAAGATCGAACCGGTGCACGACGTCGAACATTCGGCCACCCCTCGGGACCTCGAGCACATCGTCGCCGAGTCCAAGGACTCCGGAGATCTGCCCGACGAGCTGTCGGATCTGCTCGATCGCATCCTCGACTTCCCGACCCGCACGGTGGAACACGCGATGATTCCTCGTTCGCGGGCGGCGACCGTCCGCGCGACGGACACTCTCGCCGAGGTCAAAACGCTGATGGGGCAGGAGCACTCCCGGTACCCCGTCCTCGACGACGACGACGGAATCGTCGGCGTCGTGCACCTGCAGGACATCCTCGCGGTGACCGATCGACCGGATGCTCAGGTGTCCGAGTTCGTCCGCCCCGCGTTGATCCTGCCCGAGGTTCAAGCCCTGCCCGACGCCGTCGTCGAGCTGCGGTCGTCGAAGAACCAACTCGCCTGCGTCATCGACGAATACGGCGGGCTGACGGGCGTTGTCACGATCGAGGATCTCGCCGAGGAACTCGTCGGCGAGATCACCGACGAGCACGACGAGGACGAAGTCGATCAGACCCCGATCGCGGGTGAGGACGGCTCCTGGACCATGGCGGGTGAGGTACACGTCGACGAGGTCGAGCGGTCGATCGACCACGACCTTCCGGACGGTGATTACGAGACCATCGCCGGTTTCGTCATCGCGCATCACGGTTCGCTACCGACCGTCGGCACACGCATCGAGGTGGATCTGCCGGCCGAGTCGGAAGACCTCATCGCCGACGACGACGAACTCCCCGAGCGTTTCGTGTCCGTCGAGGTGCTCGAAATCGACAACTACGTCCCATCGTCCGTGCGCCTCGAACTGGGGCAGCGGGACAAGGTCGAGGCCGATTCGGTCGAGGCGGAAATGGATGATCACCGATGAGTAATCCCTGGGTAGTTCTCGTGGTCACCATCGGGCTCATCGCAGCCAGTGCGTTCTTCGTCGCAGTGGAGTTCGCGTTGCTGGCGGCCAAGCGTCACCGGCTCGAGGACGCGGCTCCGAACAGCAGGTCGGCGAGGGCCGCACTCCGTAGTTCGAGCGAGCTGACGGTTCTGCTGGCAGGCTCGCAGCTCGGAATCACGCTGTGCACGTTGGCGCTCGGTGCAACGACCAAGCCCGCGGTGCACTACGCACTGACTCCGATGTTCGAGTCCTGGGGCATCCCGTACTGGGTCGCCGACGTCGCGGGCTTCGTTCTCGCGTTGATCATCGTCACCTTCCTGCACCTCGTCGTCGGTGAGATGGCACCCAAGTCCTGGGCCATCGCTCACCCCGAGAAGTCGGCGACGATGCTGGCACTGCCGATGCGCGGTTTCATGTTCCTGACCCGGCCCGTCATCGTCGCGATGAACGAAATGGCCAACTGGTTGCTCCGCAAGGTCGGCGTCGAGCCGGCGGCGCAGGTGGCGTCGGGCCAGAATCCGGACGACCTGAGGCAACTGGTGGAGCATTCGGTGAACGTCGGTGCGCTCGATGCGAGTTACTCGGTCCAGATCGCGGGTGCGCTCGAGTTGCAGAACCTGCAGGTCGGCGATCTCGTTCGTGCGCAGGGTGTCCCGATCTCGGTCCCGACGGACGCGACGGTCGAGGACGTGCGTGCAGTGGCCCTGGAATCCGGTCATCTGCGCATCCTGGTACGTGACGGTGACACGATCAGCGGTGTCGTGCACGTGCGTGACACCCTCGCCGGGGACGTGACGCTCGCCGAGGTCACTCGGCCGGTCTTCACGTTGGAGGCGTCGACGCCGGTCTATGTCGCTCTCGCGTCGATGCGTGAGACGAGCAGTCATCTCGCACTCGTCGTGAACAGCTCCGCGGACGGAGCCGATACGACGGTGGGCGTCGTGACGCTGTCGGACGTTCTCTCCCGTCTGCTGCCGACACCCGTACCGGCAGGCTAGCCGCAGGAAACACGAGGGCCGCACCGAGAATCACAGCCCGTCGGGTCGTTCCCGCAGGCTCCACTCCTGTGCGGCCCTCGTCGTGTGTAGTGCCACCGCAGTGATCAGGCTGGGGTGATCAGGCGGGGGTGATCAGGCTGGGGTGATCAGGCGGGGTTGATCACCAGGAGGGTGGCCCAGTAGGTGGCGATATCGTGTCCGAGCTGGGGGAGCAGGGCGTCGTACAGCAGGTAGGACATGAGGGGCGAACTCCTTGTTCGTCGCTGCGCCGCACGCGGCGCACGGTGGCGGGCATCGACGTTCATGTTTCCCCACGCCGGGCCCGTGGTCAACGTGCGACGTGGAGCCCGCGGAACGTCCCCGAGATCCGGTCAGGGTTGTCGGACGAGGGGCTCGGGACTTCTGGCCAGCTTCCACAGGATCGGGGCGGCGAGGTGCAGGACATCGCGTTCCAGTTGGGTCAGTTCCTCGCTCATAGCGTCGGCGAGCCAACTGTCGCGCTGTTCGCGGTCCGCTGCGACGAGTTCGGTGCCGGAGTCGGTGATGCGAATCAGCAGGCGCCGACGGTCGCCGGGATCGGGGCTTCGGGTGATGAACCCTTCGGCCTCGAGTGCATTCAGGTTGCTGGTGAGGGATTGGATCCGCACGCCTTGCATCGCGGCGAGGTCGACGGGTGCGCTGGACCCTCCGCTGCGTTCCACGTCGCCGAGCACCTGCATCTGGCTCGGCGTGAGGTAGTGCCGGGGGCGTTGGCGTCGGAGCCTGCGTGTCAGGGCGAGCATCGCCTCGCGCAGCTCGGTCGCGTGCGGCGGACTCACCTCCGCGCCGGCAGGTTTGATGGCGGTGTTGTCGATGCTCATGCGTTCCGACCCCGTTCTTGGTAAGGGTGTACGTACCTTTAACAGCCTTCGAATCGATTATGTGCGTCCCAATGATAAGAGTAGGCTTAGCGTGTGCGAAAACTTGGGTACACGCTGCAGCGAGCTGTGAGGCTGTGGGTGGGCCTCGTACTCGCCACCGGGGTGGTGTGGGCGGTTCTGGCCGTGGCCAAGCTGTCGGCAGCACCGTTGTTCGCCTCGCTCGTCGTCGCGGCCGTGTTCGCGGTGAGGGGGTACGGACCCAGTAAAGTGCCGAGGCCTGCGGGTATGGCAGCGCAGGGCATTCTGGCGGTCAGCATCGGATTCATGATCGACACGGAGACGCTGTCCGCGCTCGGGGCGAACTGGCTTCCGGCGCTTGCCGTATGTCTTGCCACGTTGATCGTCAGTGTCGGCGCCGGAGTGCTACTCGGCGCCCACCGCGACGTCGACGTGCTGACCGGCGCACTGTCGATGATCGCCGGGGGTGCTCAGGGCCTCGTCGCGATCGCCCGAGAACTCGGTGGTGACGAGCGGATCGTCGCCGTCGTGCAGTACGTCCGCGTCGGTCTGATCATCGTCACCATGCCGTTGGTTGCGACGCTCGTGTTCGGTGCCGGCTCGTCGGGCGGCGCGCTGGGTTCGGGTGACGGTAGCCCGCTCTACGTGGACCTTCTGGTGGTGCTCGGATGCATCGTCGTCGGAATCGGGGGTGCCCGCCTGATCAGGTTGCCCGCGCCTGCCACGCTCGGGCCGCTGGTGGCGTCGGGCGCGCTGGAGTTGTCGGGGTGGATCGACTCGGTGTCCGCGCCGATGGTCCTGCTGCCGATCGCGTTCGTGCTGATCGGTTGGCAGGCGGGCCTCGCTTTCACCGGTGAGAGTGTGCGGGCGGTCGGCCGGGTGTTGCCGTGGGCGATCCTGCTCATCGTGATCCTCGGCGTCGTCTGCGCGCTGCTGGGCCTCCTGCTGTCCCACCTGACCGGGATCAGTCTGCTCGAGGGATACCTCGCGACGACGCCGGGTGGTCTGTCGGCGGTACTGGCCGTGTCCGCTGCCAGTGGCGCCAACGTCACGTTCGTGGCGGCGGTGCAGGTGATTCGGTTGGTCATCATGCTGTTCGCCGCGCCGTTCGGGGCCAAGGCGTACCTGGCGGTCAGGGCGCGGTCCGAGCGCAAGAAGCAGCGAGACGACGCCCTCGTGGGCTGACCGTCACTTCTGTCGATTGGATGATGAAAGAGGAAGTCGCTTATCATCAGCCGATGACATCGACCGGTGACATACGCGATGCCCCAGTCGGTACGCGCAGCCGACTGCTCGTACCTGTCCTGATCGCGATCTGCACCATCGTGGCTGTCGTCAGCAGTGTCGGTGCACCGCTCATCCCGACGGTGGCCGAGACGTACGGCGTGTCCTTCACCGGAGCCCAGTGGTCGTTGACCATCACCATGCTCACCGGCGCCGTGACGGTTCCCGTACTCGGACGGCTCGGCGACGGGCCCAGGCGTCGGGAAGTGCTGATCGGTGCCCTGGCCGTGGTCCTGCTGGGATGCATCTTCGCGGCCGTCCCCGGTAACTTCGCCCTACTGATCGTCGGGCGTGGTCTACAGGGAATCGGGCTCGGCCTGATGCCTCTGGCCATGGCCATCGCCCGCGACCACCTGGACCCGCCGCGGGCCCGCTCGTGTGTCGCGGCACTGTCGGTGACCGCCGTCGCCGGTATCGGCCTCGGATATCCGTTGACCGGCGTCATCGCCCATGTCTGGGGATTTCACGCGTGCTTCGTCGTGGCCGCACTGGCGTCGGCGCTGGTTCTCGTGTCGGCCGTCGTCGTCGTACCGAGCAGCGGGCACCTGACGCGGCACCGGCTCGACGTGACGGGCGCCCTCGTGCTGGGCGCAGGCCTGACGTTCCTGCTCCTCGCGATCAGCCTCGGTGGGCAGTGGGGTTGGGGCTCACCGCTGCTCGTCGGTTCGTCCGCAGCCGCCGCCGGCACCCTCGCCCTGTGGGCTCGCCACGAACTGCGCACGCCGCACCCCATCGTCCAGCTTCGACTGCTGCGGAACCGGTCCGTACTCACCGCCGACGTCACCGGGCTGCTGGCAGGCATCGGCATGTTCGTGCTGTCCTCGACGGTCATCCGGCTGGTGCAGACCCCCACCGACACCGGGTACGGCCTCGGTCGGTCGGCCATGGTCGCCGGACTCGTCCTGGTGCCGTTCTCGCTGGCCAGTGTCGCCGCCAACCGTCTGCTGCCCGCAGCGAGCAGGGTCCTGCCGAAGAACCTGATCATGCCCATCGGTGCACTGGCATTCGTCGCCGCGCTCGTCGTCTTCCTCGTCGGTCGCTCGGAACTGTGGATCGTGTTCGCGGTGATGGGCATCGCCGGTCTGGGTGTCGGCTTCACGTTCGCCGCCATGCCTGCACTCATCGTCAGTGCCGTTCCACAGCACGAGACCGGCAGCGCCCTCGGCGTCAACCAGGTCACGCGCACGGTGGGCGGTGCCATCGGAAGTGCGGTCAGTGCAACGGTTCTGGCGGCGTACACGGTGCCGGACACCCTGTACCCGACGGCCGACGGATACGAGGCCATCATCGTCGTCGGAGCCGTCCTGTGGCTCGTCACGGCACTGTTGGCAACGGTGCTGCCCTACGCCCGTCGGCGAGCGTCTCGAACACCGAAGGCGAACGGCAGCCCACGCGGTGATCTCGAGGTACGTCATGGGATCTGAGGGGCGAAGCAGGAATTCGGCGCGTACCAGGGCGGATTTGCTGGCTGCCGCGGCCGAGCTCTTCGGGCAGAGGGGATTTCAGAAAACGACCCTGCGTGACATCGGCGATCGTGCAGGCGTCGACCCGGCGCTCGTTGCACGATACTTCGGCAACAAGGCGGCGCTGTACCTCGCGACCCTCCCCACCGACGACACAGGCCCGGACCTCGCCGACATCGCCGATCCGTCGCGCATCGAGGACACGATCAGGAGGGTCGCTCGCCTCGGACCCGGACCGGTTCTGCATGCCGTCGTAGGCAAGCACGACGACCCGGACGTGCAGGCGACCGCAGCCGAGCGGGTGGACAAACGACTGACGGTAGGGCTCGAGAACCGGCTGCGCGCAGCCGGTGCCGGTAATCCGCGGCTACGTGCACAGGTGGCGGTCGCGGCGCTCTCCGGCATCGCGCTCGGCCGGGCTGCCGGCACGCTCGACGAACTGGCGACCGCGGATCAGGACGACGTCGTCGCCCTGACCGCACGGATACTCGGATCCCTGCTCGAGCCGTGAATCACGTCCAGAGATGCTTCAGGACTCCAGTACGTCGAGCATCTTGTTCGCTTTCATGATGCTGCCGAACAGGTAGGCGTTGGACGGCAGGTACTCGATTCGTCCCTGAAGGAGGCCGAACAGCGGGTTGGACTTGACGGTGTCGAGGAACTGGCCGGGCTCGGCCGCAGCACCGTCGGTGACGACGAAGATACGGTCGGCGTCGAGCAGATTCGTCTGCTCGAGGCTGACCTCGAAGAACGAATCCTCCGCTGTGCCGACGTCCTGGTACTCGGGCGAGCGGAAGCCGACTGCCTTCGGTGTGGTCCAGATGAACGAGCCCTCGTATCCCATGTAGTTCAACTTGTCCGAACGCACGCGGACGAAGCTGGCCGTGCCCGGGTCGGGACCGAGTTCCTGCCGCACCGCGTCGACGCGGGCCTCGTAGTCCGACAGCAGCGTGGCGGCCTCGTCCTGTTTGCCGAGGTGATCGCCGAGCAGCCGGAGGGTTTCCTTCCACTCGTTCGCGACATCCCCGACGGCGACGGTCGGGGCGATGCCGGAGACGTTGTCGTAGAACTCCCGCTGGGACTCGTCCTCACTGGTGACGATGATCAGGTCGGGGTTTGCGCCGATGACCTTCTCCACGTCCACGTTGGCCTCGGAATCGCCCACCGACGCGGCGTTCTCGGGAAGCTTCTCGGCGATGAAGTCCGGCCAGGTGCCGGTCGTCTTCGGAACGACCGTCGCGACGGGTTCGACGCCGAGAGCGAGGACCGACTCGAGCACGTTCCCGGCGTCGAGCACCACGACACGCTGCGGGTCCACCGGAATGTCCGTGGTGCCGTACAGGTGGGTCACGGTTCGAGTGTCGGCGGACGAGGTCTCGTCTTCCTGCGGAGAGCTGCACCCGGCCAGGACTGCCACGCACACGAGGGATGCCGCGAACGTACTTTTGTAGACAACATTAGGCATGGCTTAGAAACTAGAGAGTGACTCCACTCGGACACAACTCGGCGCGGCTGACGTGACACGTCTCACTTCAAGCTTCAACCGACTTCGAACGGCGACGAGACCCCGGTGAACGGTATCGGACGCCCAGCGAGATCGCGCGAGCTCCCGTAGAGCACCACCCGATACGAGCCCGCAGGCTGATCTGCCGGTATGTCCCACTCGACGGTCGTCGTGGTGATCGGCCCGGCGGCGTCGAAGAAGATCTTCGTGTACCAATCGCCGTCGTCGTATTCGCGAGTCCACGTACCCGCTCGGTCTCGCTCGATCGCGAGATAGGTGTCGTCGCGGCGTAGATCGGAGTTCGGGTTGGAACCGGAAAAACGAACCGACACCCGCTGCCCGACGCCGTATGCCGCGGCCGGTTGGGTCAGGACGTCGCCGAACGTGGTTCCGGGTGCGGCCACGTCGACGAAGGACAGTCCGCCGGGGGAGTTGGGAATCGATCCGGTGAGGTCTCGCTGGGGTTCTCCGCTCGGTACGGGTGTTCCGTCGCGGAGAGCGACGGCGAGTTCGGTCGCGATCTGCACGGTGGCGGGCAGTTGCCAGCGCCCGAATGCGGTGGCGCCGCCCTCGTAGTCCTGCTGGTCGTACTCTTCCGGAGTGGTGACGTAGTGGCCGTAGCCGTTGGTGTAGCCCTGGACGACGACGAGTTCGCGGTCGACTCCCAAGGTGTCCGCCAGCGCGGTCCGCAGGCGCGACCCGGCCATCACCGTCGGCTCGAACGGGCAGGAGAAGAGGTGGAATGCGCCCAGTCGTGCCAGATGAAACGGCAGGACCTGCTGTACGACACCAGGGATCAACCCGACGGGGAGTATCACGTCCTTGGGTGCGTGTGCGTCGCGCAACCACTGAGGCACGACAACCGAACCGATCGCTGCCAGAGCAGGATTGCCGCCGCGCTCGCCCTCCTGCAGTCCGAGCTCCGGCAGGCCGCCACCGTCCTCCTGGCTGGACGCGGCGAAGGCGGCACCGAGGGCCGCGGGGCTGGTGGTGTGGGTGCGGCCGTCGCCGGTGAACTCCGGTCGTACCGTGACGGACGCGAAGTCGACGTACATCCCGCGCATCTCGATGCCGGACTGCAGTGCGGTGCCCGGTGCGCCGATCTGCGCACTCGCCGAATCGAATTGGCGTTCGCCGATGATGCGGGTGTTCTCGAACTCGTCGGCCGTCGGACCGGACCCGGGCTGCTTGTCGAGGTTCGGTGTCACATCGCCCGGTGTGCTCTGGCAGAACGCCGCGACGAACGACGGATCGCGGTAGTCGACGCCCGCGACCTCACGCTCCCAGTGCCACGCCGCGTAACCTTTGTTGTCGGTGCTCACCAGCAGATTGGTCGCCTTCATCGACGTACCGTGTGTGGCAAACCAATTGACGACGCCCGCGAGCTCACCGCGTCTGGACACCTGCAGCGTCACCGAGCGTGGATCGATCCGCCCCGGCAGTTCGGCGGCGTCGGGGTTCCTGTCGAACGCCTGCGGCGAACGGTTCACTCCGGCATCGGTCAGGGAGGATGCGGTGACGACGACATCCGAGGGCTGAATGTCCTCGTGTGCCCGCGTGATCGCGTCGACGATGCCGGAGACGTTGGCCTCGAACGTGATCGGCCGGAAGCCGAGGGTCGTGATGTCCACGAGGAGGTGTCCGTCGGTACCGCCCGGGGCAGCGTGGGTGTGCGTGGCCGACAGCAGGACGTTCCCGCGATGGTAGAGGTGCCCGTACCGAGCGTCGAGCCGAGTGAGCACCGCTTCGAGGATGCTCTCGAACATCAACCCGACCTCGCACGTCACGTGCACCAGGCGAGTGTCCGACGCCGGATCGACGAAGACGAATGCCCGCGCGCGCTGCCGTAGATGAAGGCCTGCGCTCGATTGTTCCAGTACCGCATAGCCGTTCATACCTGCGCCGAAGGGCTCACCCGTCATGTCGCCGATTCCGCGACCGACATGCAGTCCGGCGGGCGACGCCCATGCGGATGTCGATTCGCGCGTTGCAGTCGCCAGAGTTGCCACGCCGGCTGCAGCAAGGAATGTTCTTCTTGACGGATGCGAGGTCACCGTTGACACGCTATAGCCGCTGCTTCTTTCAGGCGCGCAAATCGCTCAGCGAGCGTCGTGCTGCGCGCGAGCGTCGAGAACGGCGGGGAGATTGGATTCGACCAACTCGATCAGGCCGACCAGTCGATCCGCGACGGACCGGCCGAGTGGGGTGAGGCTGTATTCGACCTTCGGCGGGATCGATTCCAGGACAGTACGCAGGACGAATCCGTCGCGTTCGAGGGTCTGCAGCGTCTGGGACAGCATGCGCTCGCTGACTCCGTCGACCCGTCGCCGAAGGGCGTTGAACCTGTAGTCGCCTTCGGACAGAGCGGCGAGCGCGAGGATGCCCCAGCGGCTGGTGACGTTCTGCAGTGCTTCACGTGAGTGGCAGCCCCGCGCGAAGACATCGGCCTCGAGGGTCGGGTCCTGTTCGCTCATGTAGTCCAGGGTAGCGCATGCAGATGGATTAGCGCTGCATCAAAAGGTTGCACTGTCGAAAAAGTAAGTGCATAGTGGTCGACGAACACCGACAACCGGAGGAACAAATCATGACCACAGCAGTTACCGGCGCAACCGGACACCTCGGCGCACTCGTCGTCGACGGCCTGATCGAACGTGGCACGGCCGCGGGCGACATCGTCGCCGTCGTCCGCGATGCAGCCAAGGCGCAGTCGCTCGCAGACCGGGGAGTCCAGGTGCGCGTCGCCGATTACGCCGACACCGACGCGCTGAAGGCAGCGCTCGCGGACGTCGACAAGCTTCTGCTGGTTTCGGGGTCGGACGTCGGCCGGCGCATCGCGCAGCACGAGAACGTCATCGGCGCAGCCGAGGCTGCAGGCGTGTCGCTCATCGCGTACACCTCGTTGCTGAAGGCGGACACGTCCGGACTGAGCCTCGCACCCGAACACCTCGCGACCGAGAACCGCCTGGCCGAGTCCTCGATCCCCACCGTCGTGCTGCGCAACGGCTGGTACTGGGAGAACTACCTCGGCGCACTGCAGCAGGCAGCCGACAGCGGTGTACTGCTGGGCGCAGCGGGCGAGGGCAAGCTCGCGGCCGCGTCGCGCGCGGACTTCGCAGCCGCTGCGGTGGAGGTGCTCCTCGCCGCGGATCAGGGCGGCAAGGTCTACGAACTGGGCGGAGACGAGCGGCTCACCTACGCCGAGCTCGCCGCCGTGTTCACGCAGGTGTCCGGCAAGCCGGTCGAGTACAAGAACGTGTCGGAGGACGAGTACAAGGGCGTCCTCGAAGGAGCGGGCCTGCCCGGCTTCGTCGCCGAGATGCTGTCGAGTGCCGACGCGGGAATCGCGCGCGGCGAGCTCGACACGGACTCGGGCGACCTCCAGAAGCTGATTGGCCGTGCGTCGACTCCCGTCGCGTCCGTTCTCGGCTGACGGTAGGACGGAAGGGAAGCCGGGCGGACCGTCAGACCAGGTGGTGGCGGTCCGCCCGTTCCACCGTCAGGGCTGCAACGCAGATCCCGATGACCACCCCGACGAGCGTGTCCCCGATCCGGCTCACGGACACCGAGGGGCTCAGGTGCCCGGCCAGACCGGTCATGAGCAACGCCATCGGAGTGATCGCCAGCGAGGTCAGCGCGTAGTTCTTCATCACCAGAAGTTCGGCGGCGACCTGCATCACGACGATCACCACCACGGTCTCCCAGTACCCGAGTGACGACGCGATGAGCACCGCGGCGATCACGGCACCGCCGACGTTCCCCAACAACCGCTGGATCCCGCGCTGAACCGTGGTGCGGTAATCGATCCCGTGCATGGCGGCCATCGCACCCATGGTGGCCCACAGTGGGTGCTCGAACCCGAGCGCAGTCGCGCACAGGGCAGCCAGCGCGGCGGCGACGGTGATGCGCACGGCGCTCCGCACGATCGGTGTCGACGCCGCCTGGGTCACGCCCTCGGCGAAAAAATTCCGTGGTGTCGGGTGCGTCGGCGACTCGGCGGAGAACTCGCCTGCCGTCGGAACGCGGTAGCGACGCATTCTGCGCAGGTGCCGTTCGTGGGCCAGAACCTCGGCGGCGTGCGACGGATCCTCACCGCGGCTCCACGCGTCGAGCACCGCGTCGGCGTCGTCGAGAAGTGTGGTCAGACCGTGCCGATGCTCACGGTCTCCGGGATCGAGCGCGACGACGGTCCGGGCGCGGGCGATCGCGGCTCGCGCGCCGGGTGCATCCCGACGGTCGAGTGCGGCGAGGGCTCGGGCGACGGCGAGCTGCGAGGGACCCGTCGGATGCAGGATCGCCGGGGCCATCGACAGCGTCCACCCGACGACAGCGCCGATGGCGACGGACACGAAGACAGTCCCGAGGTCACCGACCGCGTGCGAGAAGCCGACGGCTGCGGTCGCGGCGAAGATGAGAACGACCGCACCGGGACCGGTGATCGCGAACGCCGTGAGCAGCAAAGCCGCCACACCGGCCGCGACGGAGATGGCCAGCACCTGGATGATCGCCGACGTCGTTGCTGCTCCGAGTGCGGCGCCCAGCGTCGCGTACACGACGATGAGCGCCCCGACGAGCGCGATCTTTCCGGCCCGGCGTGGATACGGCTCGTACCGGCCGAAGGCCGAGCACAGCGCTCCGAGCGCAGCGAATCCCGCGAGGTCGTGGCGTCCGAGGATGCCGCCTCCCAGCAGGACGATCGCCACGGCGAGCCCGACGCGCACGGCGGGCGCGACGGTCGCGTCGGCCTTCCCGACGGTCAGTGCCTGGCGCCAGGTGCTGACCGCCACGGCATGGGCGAGGGCGGAACGAGTGTGGTCGATTCGGTCGAGAAGCACGGAGTCGAGCCTACAGATATTTCACTAGTAAAATAAACCGCGTGTCGGTGTGATCCTCGCCGTAGGGTGAAGTCATGATTCCGGCGCAGCGATCAGGTGGGGACTTCGTCGACGAGGTCAGGCGAGAGTGGACGGCCACTTTCCCCGACGTCGACACCTCCGCGATCGAGGTTCTCGCTCGTGTGGGTCGGATCGCCTCGCGGGCCAGCCACCTGCTCGACGCCACACTTGCTCCCGTCGGGGTCTCGCGCGCCGAATTCGACGTGATGAGCGCGTTGCGACGGGCTGGACGGCCGCTCCGCGCCAGCGAGGTCACATCGGTCACGCTTCTCAGCGGGGCGTCGACGACGAAGATCTCCGAGCGATTGGTCAAGGAGGGCCTGGTCGAACGCCGACGATTCGAGCGAGATGCCCGAGTGGTTCTTCTCGAATTGACCGACCGGGGAACCGATCTGGTGGACCGGGTATTTCCCGTCCGGCTGCAGCGAGACGAGGAACTCCTCGACGGGCTCGACGAGGACGAACTGCGCACTCTCGCAGCGCTACTGCGCAAGGTCGCTCTGAATGCCGACAAACCTGTGTGAGTGGAAATGCAGCGTCTTCTGGTCGCTCCGCTGGCTCTGCTCCTGGCCCAGGGCCTACATTTCCACTCACCTAGGGGTCGGACCGAGGGGGTCAGACCGTGGAGAGGGGGCGGATGTCCGTCGCTCCGCCCGCGGTGGGCGAGGTCAGGATGAACGTCGAGTTGTATCCCTTGGACTCGACCACTGCCCGGATCTCACGGAACTTCTCGGTACTGACCTCGGGAGAACGCGAGAGGATGAAGCCCGACGTACGCAGCGGGTCGCCGACGAGCGCCCACGAGTAGTCGTCCGCGATGTAGGCGACGATGTAGTTGGTCGGCCCTTCCGGGTTCTCCTGCGTGGGCACGCCCGGGAAGCTCACGTGCAGTTGTGCATTGGTCACCGTGTCGTTCACCCGTGCATTACCGACGATGCGGTTCTGCTCACCCGTCCACGTGGTGCAGGTGTTCTCGACGCGGATGTTGGCCGGATCGATCAACTGGTAGTTGGCCTGGGTGTCGCGCGCGCACTCGAGGTTGAACGGCTGCGGAACCGCGGCGACCTGGTTCCAGGTTCCGAGATAGCGCTCGACGTCCAGCGACGGAATCGGGGTCAGTGGCTGCCATCCCGCCGATCCTGTGTCGGGTGCGGCCTGGGCCGGACTGCCGACGAGGGCGAGTCCTGCGACGCAGGCTGCCGCCGCGATCGAAACACGTACCTTCATGAATCTCACTCCTTTGTTCCCACCAGTTCGGTTCTGCTGGAATCGATTCGGTTCGGCCACCATATCCCCGGGCCGACAAGGGTGAACAGTGCCGGTATGACCAGCGTGCGCACGACGAACGTGTCGAGAAGAATGCCGAACCCGACGATGATGCCCAACTGCGTCAGCGTGATCAGCGGTAGCACGCCGAGGACGCAGAACACGGCGGCCAACACGATGCCGGCGCTGGTGATGACTCCACCTGTCGCGCCGACGGCTCGAACGATCGCCGAGCGTGTGCCGTGACCGGGAACTTCCTCGCGCGTGCGAGTGACGAGGAAGATCGTGTAGTCCACACCGAGCGCGACGAGGAACAGGAACGCGTACAGCGGAACGTTGTCGTCGAGCGCCGGGAATCCGAACACGCTGCTGCTGAACCAGCTTCCGACGCCGAGCGCGGCCAGGGCGCTGAGCACCGTCGTGCCGACGAGTATCAACGGCGCGATCAACGAGCGCAGCAGTGCGATCAGTACGACGAGTACGACGATCAGGATGGCAGGAACGACCACGAGTCGGTCGCGTGCGGCGGCGTCGGATGTGTCGAGGGCCTGTGCGTCGCTGCCGCCCACCAGGGCGTCGGGGATGTCCGAGAACGCGGCACGCAGTTCCTCGACGGCGGCGAACGCGTCGTCCGAGGCAGGGGCGGCGTCGGTGACGACGGACCACTGAGTCAGGCCGGTCCCGGAATCCGCTCCGCGGGTGAACGAGTCGACGGAGGTGGCTCCGTCCAGCGCGGTTTCGATGCGCTCGGCGGAGTCGGTGGGTGCGACGACGGTCGTCGGATCGGCCAGTCCGGCCGGGAAGTGTTCCGAGAGTGTGTCGAAACCCTCGACGGATTCGGCGGTGACGCGGAACTGCTCGGTCTGGGACAGGCCGATTCCAGTGCCGAACAGTGCTGCAGCACAAGCGATCAGCGCGACGAGTGTGATGGATGCTGTGCGCGTCGGGTGGCGTGAGACCGCGGCAGCGACCGAGTGCCAGGCACCCGTCGTCGCGGTGTCCTTGTCCTCGCCCTTGGGGATGAACGGCCAGAACAATTTCGGTCCGCACAGTGCGAGCAGTGGCGGTAGAACGACGAGGACGAACACGGCTGCGACCACGAGGCCCGCGGCGGCGAGGGCACCGAGGCTGCGGGTACTGGGCAGGATTGCGAGCAACAACGTCAGAAGCGCGAGGACGACGGTGGCGTTGCTGGCGAGAATGGCGGGCCCGGCGTGGCGAACGGCATGACGCAGTGCGTCGCGGTGGTCGTCGCGGGTGCGCAGCTCCTCTCGATAGCGCGAGATGAGAAGGAGCGCATAGTTGGTACCCGCGCCGAAGACGAGCACGCTGGTGATGCCGGACGTCGACCCGTCGAACGACAGGCCGGTCAGTTCCGCCAGTGCGGTGCCCACCGACGTGGCGACGCGGTCCCCGAGCCCGATGACCAGCAGTGGAACGAGCCACAGGATGGGGGAGCGGTAGGTCACGATGAGCAGGATCGCGACGACGAGTGCGGTGACGGCCAACAGGGTGAAGTTCGCGCCGGAGAAGGAGTTCGCGATGTCCGCGCCGAATGCGGGCCCGCCGGTGAGCTGCGCCTCGAGGTCCGAGGGGAGGCCGTCGACCGCCTTGTCGCGGAGCGAGGTGACGGTGTCGTTCAGGTCGAAGCCGGACAGGGAGCTGTCCACCTGCACGATGCCGAGGGTGGCTTTGCCGTCCGGCGCAGGTACCAGCGGTGACGCGGTGTCCGACAGGCGTGCGAGGGCCTGAGCGGCGGCGTCGGTGTCGGCCGGGGTCAGGACACCGTCGTCGACGCGGCTCACCACGAGGATGACCGGCGCGGTCTCCGACCCGGGGAATTGGTCGAGTAGTTCGGTGACCTGCGCGGAATCAGCTTCGGGTGGCACCGAGGAAGGGGCTTGCCCGGCTGAGTCGTTTTCACCCACGAGGCCCATGAAGGCGACGGAGAGAACGATCACGGCAAGCGACAGGGCCCACGAGCGTCGTGAGCTGACTATTCGGGCAAATCGAGTCCAGAAGTCCACCGGCCAACAATCTCATTAACTTAACAATTAAGCAACTGAGAGAACTCGCGCGTCTTCAGCGCGATAGTGTTGCCCAGGACCCGATGGAACGAAACCGAAGAAAGTGAACTCCGTGCCCGACCGCAGTGCATCCGAGCGACGTGCATCCGAACGACGCGCGGAACTGGAGTCGATGATCTCGTCGGACGTCCGTGCCCTGTCGTCGGTGTCCGAGGAGATCGGGCGGGCATTCGGGGCGCAACACGAGCTGCGGCCCAACGACTTTCGTGCCCTCCTGCTCATCATGGTCGCCGACGTCGAGGGGCAGCCGCTCACCGCGGGCGAGCTCGGGGGCCGCCTCGGACTCTCGTCCGCCGCCATGACGTACCTCGTCGAACGCATGATCTCGTCGGGACACATCCGGCGGGAGAAGGATGCACACGACCGCCGCAAGGTGATCCTCCGGTACGACGAGCACGGCATGGAAGTCGCGCGCGGATTCTTCGGACCACTGGGGGTCAAGACGTCGGCAGCCCTGGCCGACCTTCCCGACGGAGATCTGGCTGCCGCGCACCGGGTGTTCGCCGTGCTGATCGACGCCATGCGCGACCACCACGACGAACTACACACCGGGCAGAACTAGGGCTTCAGCAGCACCTTCACGGCTCCGTCCTGCTTCTTCTGGAAGATCTCGTAGGCGTGCGGCGCCTGGTCGAGGGGCAGTGTGTGGGTGGCGAAATCGTCGACGCCAAGGGGATCGTCGTCGGTCAGGAGCGGCAGGATGTCGTCGACCCAGCGCAGCACGTTGGCCTGGCCCATGTGCAGCCGAATCTGCTTGTCGAACAACGTGAGCATCGGCAGCGGGTCCGCCATTCCTCCGTACACGCCGCTCAGCGAGATGGTGCCGCCACGTCGGACGATGTCGATCGCGCTGTAGAACGCGCCGAGACGGTCCACGCCTGCTTTCTGCATCATCGGTCCGGCGATCGCGTCGGGGAGCAGAGACGTCACACTCTGGGCGAGTTTGGCCACGGGAGACCCGTGCGCTTCCATGCCGACCGCGTCGACGACGGAGTCGGTGCCACGCCCGTCGGTCAGGTCACGGATGGCGTCGGCGAGATCGCCGCCCAGATCGTCGAAGTTCAGCACCTCGATTCCGCGATCCGCAGCACGCTGAAGCCGCTCCGGAACTCGGTCGACGCCGATGACTCGATGCCCACGGTGATGCGCGATGCGGGCCGCCATGTCGCCGATGGGGCCGAGTCCGAGCACCGTGACCGAGCCACCGTCGGGAATGTCGGCGTACTCCACCGCCTGCCACGCTGTGGGGAGCACGTCGGAGAGGTAGACGAACCGTGAGTCGTCCGGCCCGACGGGCACCTTGATGTGCGTGTTCTGCGCTTGCGGGATCCGAAGATACTGCGCCTGACCGCCGGGAACCTGGCCGTACAGGCTCGAGTATCCGAACAATGCCGCGCCCATTCCCTGGTCGCGGACCTGCGTGGTCTCGCACTGGGTGAAGAGGCTGGAATTGCACATGTAACAGTGACCGCACGAGATCTGGAACGGAACGACCACCCGGTCGCCGACCTTCAGATCGCCGACATCCGGCCCCACCTCCTCGACGATCCCCATGGGTTCGTGCCCCAGGATGTCGCCCTCGGACATGAACGCACCGAGCACTTCGTACAGGTGAAGGTCCGATCCGCAGATGTTCGTGGTGGTCACCTTGATGATCGCATCGGTGGGTTCCTCGATCCTCGGATCAGGCACGGTGTCGACGCTTACCTTGCGCTTTCCTTGGTATGTAACAGCTTTCATGTTCGGTCCTCGCTAGGTCGGAGACGGTCGAGCTCATGTCTCGGGTGCCCTGGGTAGGACGAGCCGAAACGCGGGTGTACGGGAAGCCCCCGGTGCCGTAGGGTTGGACGCGGTTGAGATAACAGCCGTTGTCGGAGGAGACTCCACGGGATAGCCCGGCGGCTTGTTCGGATTTGTGGCCGGCTCCGGTCACCCGCATCAGCTCGCTCAGTTTCCTCCCGATCGATCAACGATGGGATGGCTATGACTGTTACTCCACACGGTTTGAACGACGAAGGAACTACCCGGCCGCACGCTGCCACCGAAACTTCGGTCTCGGTTGCCGCGACAGGTGCCATTTTCAGCGCCTCCGCGGCCGGATCCAACTCTCTCGTCGTCAAAGTTCACGGCGACATCGATATGCGTAGCGCACCGATTCTGACGGATTTCGTTCTCAGTCGGGTCACCCCCGACGTCAGGATGATTCTCGATCTGTCGGATGTGGACTTCTTCGCAATCGCCGGATTGACGATCTTCACAGCACTGGACGAGGCACGCCTGAACTGGTGCCTGGTCGAGGGGTACGCGGTGCACAGGTTGCTGCAGGCAGCAGCCGTCGTTCCCACGGCCCAGAGGTTCGACTCGGTCGAGAACGCGGTCCACTGACCGCCCGCTAGCAGATTCATGTAGGCACGCACTTCATCTGGTGACCAGCTCCAACAGGGAGCTGGTCACTTTTTTGCGTACAGGGCCGAGCAGGCCCGTCTGTCCAAGGGCAGCGCGAGCTGCGTTCATCCCGGCTGCGCCGTGCACCCCGCCACCGGGATGAGCGGACGAACTTCCCAGGAACAGCCCTTCGACGGGCGTCTCCGCCCGCCCCAGACCCGGCGTCGGCCGGAAGATCAGTTGCTGTTGCAGTTGCGCGGTCCCGCCGTTGACCGCACCGCCGAACAGGTTGGTGTTCTCGGCCGCCAGATCGGACGGGCGTTGAACGACCTCGCCGACGATCGATCCGCTGAAACCGGGTGCGTGTTCCTCCAGTACCGTCCGCACCCGAGCCGCGATGGTGTCGGCCGACGCGTCGTCGGTGACTCCGCGGGGAAGGTGCGTGTACGCCCATGCGCTCTCGGTCCCCGCCGGTGACCGCGAAGGATCCGCGGTGGTCATCTGGCCGAACAGCATGAACGGGCGCTTCGGCAACACGTTGATCGACAGATCCGTGGTCCACCGCAGCAGCCCGTCCTCGTCCGCACCCAAGTGGACGGTCCCCGCGTCGGACAGGCTCTTCGATCGCCACGGTATCGGCCGGTCGAGCGCGTAGTTGACCTTCACCACCGGGGTGTCCCACTCGAACTTCGCCAGGTCGTCGTGCATGCGTTGCGGAATGGCGTCGTGTGGAAGCAGGTCCTGGTAGAGCATCGGTGCCGAGACGTCGGCGACGATCGCCTTGCGGGCCAGCACGACGTCGCCCGACGCGGTGCGAACCCCGGTGGCCCGCCCGTTCGACGTGATCACCGACACCACAGGGGTGCCGCACCGGAGCTCGGCGGACCCGGCCCGACGAACCAGGGCGGCTGTCAGCTCGCCGGCTCCGCCGACCGGAACGGGGTAGCCGACGTCCTGAGCCATCATCGTCAGCAGATAACCCATCGCGCCGCTGACCGACGCATCCAGGGGTGCGTCGCCGTGCATCGCGTTCCCCAGCAGCAGACATCGGGCCGCGGAGCTGCGGAACGTCTCGTGCGCCATCGCACGTGCAGGCAGCGCCATGAACCGCGCGAACCGCAGCGTCTCCGCGGCACCGAGCTTTCGGGACAGCGACACACCGGCCTTGACGGGCGGAAACGGCGTGAAGAAGGCGTCGAGCAGCGGTTTCTTGATTTTCTGCCACTGCTCGAACAGAGCGAGCCAGGCATCGCCGTCACGCCGGTCGTGTTCGCTCAATGCGGCCGCGGTATCGGCGACGTCCCGCAGAACCGTCGGCGCATCCTCGTCGGCGGACGACCGCGCGTGGCCGTACGCCGCCGGGGACCGTGACCACCTCAATCCGTGGTCCTCCAACCCCAGCGCCGTCATCGCCGGAGACGACGCGCCGAGGGGATAGAACGCGCTGAACAGGTCACTGGTGAACCCGGGAATTAGTTCGGCGCTGCGTACCGCGCCGCCGGGAGCAGGCGCCGCCTCGACGATCACCACGTCCCATCCCGCGTCGGCAAGTGCGGCAGCGGCGACGAGGCCGTTGTGGCCTGCGCCGATGACAACGGCGTCGGCAGTGGTGGTGCTCATGCGGGAGGCGACCTTTCGCGAGTGTGCTGCCGGGTGCATGCCCCGCACGGGCGAGAGTCAATCAGGACTGGTCGCGGCCGACCGATTCGACGATCCGGTGAGCCAGGGTGTGCAGCTTGACGTTCTCGTTCTGCGATTGCAGCGACAGTACCTCGAAGGCGTCGTCCGCAGCGATGCCCCGGATCGCCATCACGATCCCCTTGGCCTGCTCGATCGTCGCTCGTGTCCGCATCGCCTCACGAAGTCCCGTGAGTTCGCGCTGCGCCTCGCTCGCACGTCGCGAGTTCCAGATGGCGCTCTCGACCGCGGTGACGAACACCTTGATCAGGATCTCGTCCGTCTCGGTGAACGTGTGGTCGGTGAAGCTGTAGACCTCGAGCGCACCGATCTGCGTCGTGTCGACAGAAATCGGCGCCGAGAGGCAGCCCGGCGCATCGAACTCGAGAACACGAGGGTCCGTGTACGCAACCGTCTTCGGAGTTCCCGTCGACTCGTCCACGAGCGTGACACCCGCCATGTCGGCACCCAGCACGGTGTCGACGACCTGGGTGCACACACTGTGCAGCAGCGTCTCGACCTGAGCGTGCGACAACAGAAGGTTGCGGAACGATTCGAGCCCCGGCTCGAGGGCTCCGTCCTCGTCCGCGCGCAGCTCACCGTCGCGCGGGTCGCAGACTCGCGGCGTCTCTTTCATGTCATCACCACACTCTTCGAGTGCACTTGCCGTGCTCTTGGATTGCCGGCGATGACTTCACCGAATGAGACTGGAAATATTACGACAACACCTGTCCGACTTCACGCACCAGGTCACCGGAGCGCCGTCGGATCGCACGCGAAAGGGCGGACCCGCGTGTCGGATCCGCCCCTTCGGTGCTGAGCGTGTTACCGGGATTTGACCAACAGGATCTCCACCGGTATCTCCAGCAGCAACCGCTGGACCGTCTGCCCCATCAGGAACTTCCCGACGGCGCTGCGGTGACGTGACCCGATGACCACGAGCTCCGCGTCGACCTTGTCGACCAGCGCGAGCAACGTGGACGTCGAATCGGGATCGGGAACCCCTACCTCGACCCGTGCACCCGGTGCCAGGGCGTGCACCGCGGTTTCGACCGCGGCAACCTCCTGCGCTTGGGCGCGTGGATCCGGTGAACCCGACAGTGCGTGGATCACAACGAGTTCGGTTCCTCTGGACTGCGACTCGCGGACACCTGCGGCGAGTGCGCTTCTTCCCTCGTCGGACTGATTGTGAACTACTACGACGGACATGTGCTTGACCTTTCGGTACGTGGGGATCAGCCGAACGGGATCTGGCCGAGGGCAACACCGACGACGAGCATGGTCAGGGAGATGACCGCTGCGCGCCACAGAACCTTGCGGTGATGGTCGGCGAGCGACACACCGGCGAGGGTCACGAGAAGCAGGATGGCGGGGACGAGGGGGCTCTGCAGGTGGAATGCCTGACCGGTGATCGACGCACGCGCCATCTCGACGGGCTCGATTCCGTACTGCGCAGCGGTTTCACTGAGAACCGGCAGGATGCCGAAGTAGAACGCGTCGTTGGTCATGAAGAACGTGAACGGAAGGGACAGAACGCCGGTGATGACGGCGAGGTACGGACCCATACCCGCCGGAATGACGTTGAGCAGCCACTCGGCCATGGCCTCGACCATGCCCGTTCCTTGGAACACGCCGGTGAGGATCGCTGCAGCGAGAACCATGGCGACGACGGACACGATCGACGACGAGTGCCGCGCGATGGCCTCGCCCTGCTCCTTGACCTTCGGGAAATTCACGGCGAGCGCGATCGACGCTGCGATCATGAAGAGCACCGGGATGGGGAGGATGTCCATGACCAGGACAACCAGCAAAGCCACGGTCAGGGCGGCGTTGAACCACAACAACTTCGGACGCAGAGTATCGCGATTGGGATCGAGGCCGTCGATGAACTGACCGGCTCCGCCGTCGTGATCACTGCCCGTTCCGGCCGAGCCGGCGGTGTTCTTGGAGCCACCGGTGCCAGCGGAGCCGGTGCCGGTCGAGCCGCCTGCGTGAACGAGCTCGGATTCGTAGACCAACTTGCCGATTCGCTTGCGCTCCATCAGCCCGAGGTGCACCGAGAACAGCAGCACGATGACCAATCCGGCGATCAGCGAGGGCACCATCGGCACGAAGACCTCGGACGGCGAGATGCCGAGCGCAGACGCTGCCCGGACCGTGGGGCCGCCCCACGGGATGATGTTCATTGTTCCGTTGGCCAGACCGGCAACGACGGTCAGGATCACCGGGCTCACACCGAGTTTCAGGTACAGAGGCAGCATCGCGGAGGTGACGATGATGAACGTCGTCGACCCGTCACCGTCGAGGGACACGACCATCGCCAGAACGGCAGTACCGACGACGAGCTTCATCGGGTCGTTCCTGACGAGCTTCAGAATGCCCTTCACCAGTGGATCGAACAGGCCGACGTCGATCATGATCCCGAAGAAGATGATCGCGAAGAACAGCAGGGCAGCCGTCGGGGCGAGCGACTTGATGCCGTCGGTGATCATGTCGCCGATCCCGAGTCCCGCACCGGCCATGAGGCCGAACGCAACCGGCACCAACGTCAGCGCCACGACAGGGGTCGCGCGCTTGGTCAGGATCAGATACATGAAGACGGCAACCATGAGGAAGCCCAGTATCACGAGCATGGGTGTACTCCTTTGTGCGAGCAGGGTGAAACGTGGTGTCGGGTGAATCCGAACGTCAAGGGGTGACGGTCAGCGTCTCGTGGACGAATCGAGCTTGTTCGCCCAGGAACTCGGCGAAGTCGGAGCCGGTCAGTATCGAACTGCGCCAGCCGTTTCGAGTGAGGATGTCCTGCCATCGGCCGGACGTGTCGAGATCGCGGATGCGGTCGGTCCACGTCGTCGCCTGGTCCGGCGTGATGCCCGGCGGCGCGAGCAGGCCTCGCCAGTTGGCGAAGACGACGTCGACGCCGGCCTCGCGTGCGGTCGGCGCGTCCACCACCGGCACCCGTTCGTCGGTGCTGATGGCAAGTGCCCGCACGGTTCCGGCGGAAATCTGGTCGAGATACTCGCTGACGCCGGTCGTCGCGACGTCGACGTCACCGGTCAGCAGAGCCGGAAGCAGTTGTCCGCCACCTTCGTACTGTCGATACTGCGACGCCGACGGGTCGACGCCGATGGCCCGAGCAAGAAGGATCCGGAACAGACCGTCGGGCCCACCCTCGGCGGAACCACCGGCAAAACTGAGCGCCGACGGATCGGCGCGCCACGCGTCGACCAGATCGTTCATCGTTCGAAGCGGCGAGTTCGCCGGAACCAGAACTACTTCCGGTTCCTCCAGCAGCTTGGCGACGGGCGTGGCCTCGGACAACGAATTGTCGGACTCCGTCGTCTCCAGCGCGCCGATCAGACCGAGGCCCATGACCATCGCGAGATCGGGGTTACCGCGCTCGAGAGCCAACCGACCCAGGCCGACGATCCCACCCGATCCGGGCAGCACCACGACGTCGTAATCGGGGTCGGTGCTGCCGGGTGTTCCGCTGCCCAGAGCTTGGGTGAGGTTCCGGGCCGTCAGGTCGTATCCGCCGCCGGCGTCGGACGGCACGACCAGTTGGACCCGAGGAGTGCCGTCTGCGCCGGCGAAGACCGCAGGCTCGGAACTGCATGCGCCCACGAGAACGGCAACCGCGACGCACACGGCGCTGGTTGCTGATCGAACTCTCGTAGTAGGCACCATGGAAGTGAACAACACTTTGTGACTGCGGTCACCCTTGCGATCACAGTTTCTTTTGTGTCCATTGTGGTCGCGCCGAACTGCGCTCCACGCTCCTGGCCGCGCAGTAGGGTCTTTTGGTGCGCAGAACCACGCTGGCGGCCCAGTTGCTGAGGTTGCAGCTGCTGATCGTCGTGGTCGTTCTGGTCGCCATCGGCGGGTTGTCGCTCGCCCAGTCGTCCGCCGCGTTCCAACGGGACGCAGGCCGCCGCGCACAGTCGGCGGCGGAAACTCTCGCGGCGAACCCCGTCGTCCGTCAGCTGTTGCCGTCGGCCCAGCCTCGCATCCGAACCGGTCTGCAGAGCGCAGTGGAATCCGTACGCGCGGTCTCCGGCCTCGACTACGCGGCACTCTCGGGCGTCGACGGTGTGGTGGTGTTGTCCACCGTTCCCGAACAAGTCGGGACGACCGTGCAGACCGGTGCGGACGGATCGAGGGTCGGGCTCACCGACACGGCGGCAGGCAAAGCGGTCGAAGCGCGGGTGCCGGTGCTCGACGACTCGGGAACACTCGTGGGAACGGCCGTCGTCGGCGACCGATATCCCTCGGCCGTGGACCGGTTCCTGCAATCGGCACCCAATCTGATCGTCTACCTGGCGGTCGCGTCGGTGCTGGGCGGGCTGGGTTCGGTACTGCTCGCGCGGAGAGTCAAGCGTCAGACCCTCGGCATGGAGGCCAGCGAGATCCTCGACCTCGTCGGGCAGCGTGAAGCGATGCTGCGGGGGCTCAAGGAAGGCGTCATCGCCCTCGACCCGAACGGCCGCGTCGTGCTGATGAGCGAAAGTGCGCACGAGTTGCTGCACATCGAATACGGAAGCAAGGGCGCAACCGTCGACGAGCTCGGGGTCACCGGTCGGCTTCGCGACGTCCTTCTCGGAACCGTGGAGACCTCCGACGAGATCGTGCTGGTCGGCGATCGAGTCCTGGTCCTGAACACAGTCCCCGTCGTCGCCGACGGCAAAGCGGTGGGAACGGTCACGACCTTCCGTGACCGCACCGAACTGACCGACGTCGAGGAGGAACTCGGAGTCACCAAGACCAGTTCGACGGCGCTGCGTGAACACATCCACGAATTCGACAACCAGCTGCACACCATATCCGGACTGGTTCAACTGCACGAATACGACGAGGTGGTGCGCTACGTGGACGGCCTCACCGCGCGCCGCGAGGATGCGACGTCGGTGGTCACCGATTCCGTCGCCGACGTCAGTGTCGCTGCGCTCCTGATCGCGAAAATCGGTGCTGCCGCGCATCGTTCGGTGACCGTCGACATCGTCGAGGGGTCCGCTCTTCGATCGCACGGGGGAGCGTTGTCCCGAGATCTCTGCACTGTCCTCGGCAATCTCGTCGACAATGCCGTGGCGGCATCGAGTGGACGGGTACGGATCGCGTTGCACGAGAACGACGGTGACATCGTCGCCGAGGTATTCGACGACGGACCGGGCGTCGACGCGTCGGACACCACGAATATCTTCGAACAGGGCTGGAGCACCAAAGGGGCGGCATCGACCGGTCATGGCTTCGGTCTCGCGCTGGTCCGGCTCGCGTGCAGGCGTCGGGGCGGCGACGTGACGGTCGGAACGGACGGCGAGTGGACGGTGTTCCGCGCGATGATGAAGGAGTGAGTGTGATTCGGGTTCTCGTCGTCGACGACGACTTCATGGTCGCAAAGGTGCATTCGGGGTTCGTCGGTAAGGTCGACGGCTTCGAGGTCTGCGGCGTCGCCCACACGTCCGAGTCCGCGATCGACGCAGTGTCCGCTCTCCGGCCGGACCTCGTGCTGCTCGACGTGCACCTGCCCGGTGCCAGCGGTCTGGACCTCATCGGGACGTTCCGAGAGTTGGTGCCGGACCTCGACATTCTCGTCATCACCAGCGAACGAGAAGTCGCGTCCGTGCAGAAAGCGCTCCGGAGCGGCGTCGTGCATTACCTGATCAAGCCGTTCAAGTTCTCCGTGCTGCAGGCGCGGCTGGAGCAGTACCGAACCACGCGGCAAACCCTCGGGTCCTCGGCGGAGGCGGAACAGGCCGCCGTCGACAAAGCGTTCGGCATAACCGGTTCCGGCCAGGACCTTCCCAAGGGTCTGAGCCGCGTCACGCTGGATCTGGTGGAACTCAGGCTTCGTGACGTCGAACGGCCGGTGTCGGCCACCGAGATGTCCGAGCGGTCGGGGATCTCCCGATCCAGCGCCCGGCGATACCTCGAGTACCTCGCGGGCATCGGACGCGTCGAGGTATCCCTGGACTACGGGAACGTCGGGCGGCCCGAAAGGCTCTATCTGCGTAAGTAGTCCATCACTCGACTGCCCGTCGGACAATGGCTGCGATCTTCTTCTCCGTCGCGTCGTCGAGCTCCGTCAGAAACCATCCCGACGGCATCAACAGGTCGTCTGCATCGTCCGGCGCGGACACGTTCGCCTTCTCCGACAACCCGAATGCAATGTACTTCTCTGCGATGAAGTGGCACAGAATCGGGCCCTTTCCCTTCGCGTATCCCGGCATTCCGTAGAACAATCGAGGTTGCAGCTCCGGTGCCGCAGCCAGAATCACCTCGTGCAGCCTGCGCCCCACGGAGTCGTACGGCGCGGGGTACGAGGCAATCTTCTCCAGTACTGCAGCGGTGGGGTCCTGTGTCGATTTCTTGGCCGGCATGCACGTCATCATTCCCCACTTCGGTAGTTTTTTCGTCCGTGTCGGACCCCCTCCGTATATTCGAAAGTATGTTCGATACGGGGGTTTCGGCGGGATCGAGTACGGCGGGGTCGAGTACTGCGTGTGTGGCGGGGTTGGCAGGTTATGCCGCGGTGTGCCGGGTGCGGGAGAACATCGCCCGCGCCAGGACGGTGGAGGCGGTGTGCGAGATCGCCGACATCCGCCTCGCCGACGCCGACGGCACCGGTGGGGATCCGTTGACTGTTCTGGCGCAGGTGGTCACCGAGGTGGCGGTGTCGCTGGGTCTGTCGCAGAGCGCCGCGCGGCCGTTGTTGAGCGTCGGGCAGGAGTTGTCGCGGATGCCGCTCACGGCGCTGCGGTTCGTGTTCGGCGGCGTCGACTGGCCGCGGGTGCAAGTGTTGACTGCCGTGTTGGGGAAGGCATCCGATGCCACCATCGCGGCTCTGGAATTCGAGGCTGTCGCTGCGGCGGAACGGTTGACGCCGCGGTCACTGCGACTGTGGTTGTGGCGACTGTGGTTCGCCCACGACCGGGACGAGGCCGCAGCCGCACAAGAGCGCACGGTGCGCAGTAGCCGGGGGATGCGGGTGCGCCGCGACTCCGGTGGTGCGTCGGTACTCGAAGCGATCGTCACCGACCTCGAAGGCGCCGAAGTCGACGCATTGGTGACCGAGATCGCCGCAACGGTCTGCCAGCAAGACCCCAGGTCGACCACAGCGTTACGCGTCGATGGGTTGATGGCGTTGATCCACGGCGAACACGCCCTCGAATGCCACTGCGAGCGCGGTGAGCATTGCCCGCTGGACGGTGCCGCGGATCGGCCCGATCCTCGGCGGGGTCCGCTGGTGCAGATCCTCCTCGACGCCGAAACACTGCTC
>NZ_JMEX01000008.1:2686399-2720069 GCF_000760735.1 Rhodococcoides fascians A44A
GCGTCAGAACCCCGCCGTACTGGCCGACGGAACCCCACTCGATCCGGAACTGGCGCGGCTCATCGCCACCGACGCCCACTGGCAAGGCCTGCTCACCGAACTCCACGACGTCCTCACCGCCCGAACACCACACACCCAGACACAAGGTGAACCGGCCAAGGCCGACCCTCCCGGCAGCACAGCATCTCCCGACGACACAGTGACTCCCGATGACACAGTGACTCCCGATGGCACAGTGACTTCCGATGACACGGGCCTGGGTGACACCGATACCGCCGACGACGACGAGGCAGCCGATCGGCGACAAAAACAGAGGACAGTGCTCTCCTCCCTACGGATTCGGGTACCACGCCTGATCCACCGCGGCCGGATCCGCCGAGCAGGAACCGTACCCACACCCACCAGCACACCCACCAACGGCAGAGGTCTGCCCAGCGCCACCGGTCTGCCCAATAGCACTGGTCTGCTCAGTGACACCCTTCGCGCGCAGATCACCGCGACGCTACTGGCAGCGATCACCGCCGACCCCACCCTCGCTGCAGGACCCCACCCCGACGGCCACGGAGGCGACACCGAACCACCACCCGGCGCCCTGACCTACCGACCCACCACCGACCTCGCCGCCCGCGTACGCATGACCTACCGCACCTGCACCCACCCCGGATGCGACGTCCCCTCCACCGACTGCGAACTCGACCACATCGTCCCCTACAACCACCACACCCCCCACCGCGGCGGATGGACCATCGAGACCAACCTCCACCCCGTCTGCACCGCCCACCACAAACACAAAACCGCCAACGCAGCCACCGTCGCCTACCTCGCCGGCGGCATCATCCTCTGGACCCACACCACCGGCACCCGCACCCTCACCTTCCCCGAACTCGGATGCCCCACCACCGCACGCACCCGCCGACACCGGCGACCCCTCCCCGAACCCGACATCACCACACCCACCTGGTGGGAACAACACATGTCCCCCACCACACCCGAACCCACCACCGCAGACCTCCGACACGCACCCACCGACACCGCCCGCACCCGAATCCGGCTCCTCCGCCGAAAACTACGACAACACAAAACCATCCAACACCTCCGCGAACGAAAGAAACCACCACCGTTCTGATCTACGAAGGCGGTCGATCGTCCTCGGGTACTCGGTATTTGCCGCCGCGGATCACATACACCGCGTATCCGGCGATGCCGAGCACGTAGGCGACCGTCGGAGCCGCGAGGACCCACGTCGACACCGACCCGGCGTCGGATCCTGCTGTTCCGGCGACCACGGTCATCCACGTCAGGAGGGCGATAGTCGCGGCGCCGATCCATTCGAGATCCTCGGCGATCATGCGATGAACGACCACGGGGATTCCGTTCGAGTGACGGTGCCGGACCCATCGAAATGTGCCGGGACGTCTCCGTCGGGTGCCGCGGCGACGAAGATGCGTCCCGGCCGTTCCTCATCGCCGACAATTCTACGAAGGTGCCCGGTGACCGCTGATGCCGGTGGTGAGGAGGGCGGCGAGCTCGGCGTACGCCTGGGAGTCGTCGAGGCCGGTGCGTTCGGAGATCTCACGCGATTGAATGCGCGCCATTGTCGATGCGGCGACGTCGGCGACGAATGCGGCATGGACGCTGCGGACTTCACCCGCGGCGGCACCGTCGTCGATCAGGTCTTGAACGCGTTGGGCGGCGAACGCAGTGTTCTGCTCGTAGATTTCGCGGGCAGGAGGGAAGGCGGCGAGGTCGTCCATGAACTGTCGTGATGCCGGCTGCAGGGCGATTCCCACCGCGGTCAGGTACGCGGTCAGGCGGTTGCCGAAACCGTCTATCCCGACGATCGCTGACTCGACGCGGTCCGTTGCTCCGCGGAAGAAGTGCACGGTTGCCGCTCGAACGAGTTGTTCCTTGCTGCCTGCCAGGGTGTAGAGCGTCGATTTGCTGCAGCGGAGGCGTCCCGAGATGTCGTCGAGTGTGAGGTGGGCGAACCCTTCGCTCAACAAGAGGTCGACGAGTTGGTCGAACAGTTGGGCACGGCGGGCCGTCGCGTGAGCTGCGGTCATGAAGCATGACAGTACTGCAGTGGGCGAGCCAGTATCATCTACAGTACTGTGATGGGACCGTCAGTACTGTGAGGAGTTCGAAAGTGCCTGTCGATCGTTTGTTGCCCACGGAGGAAGCCCGCGACCTCATTCAGCTCACGCGCGATGTCGCGGACAAGGTGCTGGATCCCATCGTCGACGAGCACGAGAAGAACGAGACCTATCCCGAAGGTGTGTTCGGCACCCTCGGTGAAGCCGGGCTGTTGAGCCTCCCGTTCCCGGAGGAGTGGGGCGGCGGTGGCCAGCCGTACGAGGTCTACCTGCAGGTGCTGGAAGAACTGGCGGCCCGCTGGGCGGCGGTGGCCGTTGCGGTCAGCGTGCACAGCCTCGCGTGCTCCCCGCTGCTGGCGTTCGGAACCGAGGAGCAGAAGCAGCGCTGGCTTCCGGACATGCTGGGCGGCAGTCTCGTCGGCGCATACAGCTTGTCCGAGCCGCAGGCCGGATCCGACGCCGCCGCGTTGACCTGCAAGGCGACAGCCAAGGACGACGGATACGTCGTCAACGGCGCCAAGGCGTGGATCACGCACGGCGGTATCGCAGATTTCTACAACCTCTTCGCCCGCACCGGTGAAGGGTCGAAGGGTATTTCCTGCTTCCTCGTTCCCAAGGATCAGGAGGGGCTCTCCTTCGGCAAGCCGGAGGAGAAGATGGGTCTGCACGCAGTGCCTACCACGTCGGCGAACTACGACAATGCCTTCGTCTCGGCGGAGCGACGTCTCGGCGCCGAGGGGCAGGGCCTCCAGATCGCCTTCAGCGCACTCGATTCCGGCCGCCTGGGAATTGCTGCGGTTGCCGTGGGTATCGCCCAGGCAGCCCTGAACGACGCAGTCGCCTACGCCAACGAGCGCACGACGTTCGGCAAGAAGATCGTCGATCATCAGGGCCTCGGGTTCTTGCTGGCCGACATGACGGCCGCGGTCGACTCCGCGCGGGCCACGTACATCGATGCTGCGCGACGTCGGGACGCCGGGTTGGACTACTCGCGGGGCGCATCCGTCGCGAAACTCGTCGCAACCGACGCCGCCATGAAGGTCACCACCGACGCGGTCCAGGTGTTCGGCGGGTACGGGTACACGCGGGACTTCCGCGTCGAACGGTACATGCGCGACGCCAAGATCACTCAGATCTTCGAGGGCACCAACCAGATTCAGCGCCTTGTCATCGCGCGGAGTCTGCGGAACTGATGCCCGCGCGGTGGATCCGTCTACTGCAGTTCGTGGACGGTCTGCTTCCCTTTGAGCCAGCGATTGGGTAGCCGACCAACCAACTCGCCCAACGGATTCACCGCCTGCGACAAGATCTCGACCGAATCCTGCAGGATGTCGATGCTGACGCCCATGCGTTCGATGTTGGGGGCCAGCTGCGACAAGGTTTCGGTCAAGGTCACGAGCTGATCGAGCGGACCACCCTTCGCGGTCAACCTCTCGATGGCACCGCCCTCGGCGAGCAGCTGTTCCAACAGGCCGCCTTCCTGGGTGGCGCGTTCGATGATGCCGTCCTCGCGAGTCAGAAGTTCGAGCGGCCCGTCCTTGGCGGTGAGACGTTCGAGGGGGCCGTCGACGGCGGTGATCCGATCGAGAAGTCCGCCGTCGGCAAGCAGCCGTTCGAGCGGACCGTCCTCGGCGAGCAGCCGGTCCAGCGGTCCGTCGGTGGCGGTCACGCGATCGACGGGTCCGCCGGGTGCCAGCAACCGTTCGAGCGTGCCTTCCTCCGATGTCAACCTGTCGACGACGCCACCCGGCGCGAGCAGCCGGTCGAGTGGCCCGCCCTCACGCAGTGCGTTGCCCAACGCTCGGTCGTCCGAGGTGAGCTGACCCAGCTGGGACAGCAGCTGCATCGTGCCGCCCTTGGGATCGGTGAGCGAGGCCAGGTTGGCAGGCGTGGCTGCCCCGGTCTCGAGAGCGAATCGAGTGGTGGACAGAATCGCCCCCGAGACCTCCAGGGCAGTTTCCGCGATGGCAATCCCAGCGCGTGCAGGCAGTGTGATCGCGGACACCCAGTTCATGGAAGTTACTGTAACTGCTGGATCGGTCAGTGCAGCAGCTTCAGCCCGACGACGCAGCCGACGATGCCCACGAGCAGCGCGACCTTGATCCACGACGACGATTCGTCGCCCGTGATCATCGCGTAGGCGACGGTGAGGGTTGCGCCGATTCCGACCCAGACGGCGTATGCGGTGCCGACAGGCAGGGTACGCATCGCGACGGCCAGGCCGCCCATGCTGGCGACGAGGGCGACACCGAAGACGATCGTGGGAACGGGACGCGAGAAACCGTCGGACTTGCCGAGGGCGGTGGCCCACACTGCTTCGAGTACGCCGGAGATGACAAGAATGACCCAAGCCATGAGAAAACACTCCCATGCACCGTCTTGTCGCTGGCCGGGTACGGTGCGCTCGTCCGCTGGTCCTACTGTGTCGAATTCAGCAAGACTGGTACTAGGGTACCACTAATAGGCGTACGTGTTCTCGGGTTCGTCGATCTGCTCGACGCCGGTCACTGTCATCGTCGGAATGTTGCCCGTCTCCGGGGACGACTCGCCGACGGTTCCACGCACCCGCAGCCACTCGCCCTCCACGTCTCGGTCCAAGTGAATGCGGATGGATCGCGCGTCGGCAGCGCAGCAGATGATCAGGATGCGCGCCAGATCGACACTGCCGTCCGGGTTCTCCACTCGAATCCCCGTCACGGTGATCTCGCGATCGTCGAGGCTGCCCGTGCTGTCCCTCGCGGCACGCTGAACGACGTCGAGCAGCGATACTTCAGGCGCCTCGCCGTCGGGCAACGGTGGAAACGCGGTGCGCTGGACAGGACCGGCCGCGACCACCCGATCCGACACCGACGACACGTCGAGTGCGGGCGGCGCGACGAACAGAACCAACGCCGCCGGAAGAAGCAACATCCAGTACGGACGAGAGCTGTGGGCGTGGTCGTCGTCCGCCGGTCCGCCTCGCCGGACGTCGCGAACGATCGCCACCACCGCCAAGCCGACGATGAAAATCCCGCTGGCCAGCAGGTAGGGGTGCAGGCTCGGCTTCACGTAGCGCAGAAAGCTTCCGTCCACGGAGATCTTGACCATCGCGCCACCGACGAGCAGAAGCAGGACGTTCTGCGTCTCCCGCCTCATCGGGCACCCAGAACGAGAAGCCCGACGGAGGTAGCGCACGCCACCGCGACGACGAAGGTGACCGGGGCGAATCGGGCGACGAATCCACGTCCGAAACTGCCCGCCTGCATCGCCATCAGTTTGACGTCGACCGCGGGGCCGACGACGAGGAACACCAGCCGGGGGAGTAGAGGCAGCATCGACATGCTCGCTGCGACGAAGGCATCGGCCTCCGAACACAACGCGAGAACGACGGCCAGAACTGCCATCACCAGAATCGCCAGGAGCATCTGCCCGGCGAGGTGTTCGAGGATGGAATCGGGAACGACGATGTGCAGCAGCGCCGCGGCTCCGGCTCCGAGGACGAGGAAGGCGCCCGCCTGCATCAGGTCGTGTCGTGCGGATTCGGTGAACACTTCCCATTTCGACCGCGAAGAATCGTGGCTGTGATCGGCGAATTTCTTCGTGATCCACTCGGCACGTCCGATTCTGGCCCACAACCAGCCCATCACCAGGGCAGTGGCCAGCGATGCAAGAAATCTCGCCAACACCATCCGCGGTTCACCGGGGAACGCGACAGCCGTCGACACCAGCACCACAGGGTTGATGGCAGGTGCGGACAGGAGGAATGCGAGCGCCGCCGACGTCGGCGCACCCTGGTCCATCAGACGCCTGGATACCGGAACGGCGCCGCATTCGCACCCGGGCAGGGCCATTCCGGCCAGTCCGGAGACACCGACCGCAGCTTTCTCGTCGGCCGGCAGCAGTCGCTCCAGAACCCGCGGCGAGACGAACGCGGCGATCGCGCCGCTGACCAGCACGCCGAGCACCAGAAACGGGGTTGCCTGAACGAAGACGCCCAGGAAGATCGTCGCACCTGTTCGGAGCTCGGGAAAGGAGTTCACCGCCGTGACCAGCTGATCCCGGAACACGATCGCGCACACGAGCAGAAGTGCGAATACGTGCATGGAATTGATGCGGCGGGCCGGACTCGCCGAGGTGTCCGTCGTCGCCATCGCCGTCCATCATGCACCCCGTGCGGCACTCACAGAAACCTCACAGCGAGAGTGCAGCAAGTGCGCAGGCTGCGGGTCCAGAATGGGTACGTGAGCGAAACACCTGAGGCCCGTGTGCTGGTCGTCGACGACGAACCGACGATTCTGGAACTGCTGTCTGTCAGTCTGCGATTCCAGGGGTTCGACGTCCAGACCGCATCGTCCGGGCCCGAAGGGCTCGACAAAGCGCGCACCTTCCGTCCCGAAGCGGTCATCCTCGACGTCATGATGCCGGGGATGGACGGGTTCGGTCTGCTGCGCAGGCTGCGCGCCGACGGCGTCGACGCGCCCGCGCTGTTCCTGACCGCTCGCGATTCAGTGGAGGACAAGGTCTCGGGCCTGACGCTCGGCGCCGACGATTACGTCACCAAACCGTTCAGCCTCGAAGAGGTGGTTGCTCGGCTGAGGGTCATTCTGCGTCGATCCGGAAAGACGGAGGAGACTGCACCGTCGCGAATCTCGTTCGCGGACATCGAACTCGACGACGACACCCACGAGGTGTGGAAGGCAGGCGAGCCGGTTGCACTCTCGCCGACGGAATTCACGCTGCTCCGGTACTTCATGGTCAACGCGGGCACCGTGCTGAGCAAGCCGCGAATCCTGGATCACGTGTGGCACTACGACTTCGGCGGTGAAGTCGGTGTCGTCGAATCCTACGTGTCCTATCTGCGCCGCAAGGTGGACACCGGGGACACCAGACTCATCCACACTCTGCGTGGTGTCGGCTACGTCATGCGGCAGCCGCGGTGAAGAAACTGCCGACGCCCAGGGACGTTCCGCTACGGTTCACGCTCGTCGCGGCACTGCTGCTTCTCGTCGCGACCGGGCTGCTGGCGTCCGGTGTCGCAGTGACGTCCGCGCTGCAGCAATCGCTCGTCGAACGCGTCGACAAGAGCTTGTTCGACGCGTCCCGCGTGTGGGCGGAACCCCGGAACCCGGACATGCCACCGCCGTCGGAGTCCAGGCGACCACCGGCGGACTTCTACGTGAAAGCGACCGACACCGACGGCCAGATCAGGATCGAGGAGGACGCCGGGCAGAACGTTCCCGACGTCGACGGCGTCGACACGTCTCGGCCCACCACGGTCGGTTCCGTCGACGGAGACGAGGAGTGGCGAGCCTTCAGCGTCACCAACTCCCAGGGCACCACCGTGGTTGCGCAGAGTCTGACACCCACCAAGATCACGGTCGATCGTTTGGTGGTGCTTCAGTTGATCATCGGGACCATAGTTCTGGCACTTCTCGCGGTGCTGGCGTACTTCGTCGTCCGCCGCAGTCTGCGTCCACTCGTGCAGGTCGAGGAAACAGCGGCCGCGATCGCAGCCGGTGACCTGCACGAGCGGGTGCCGGAGCGGAGTTCGCGCACCGAGATCGGCAAGCTGTCGATTGCGTTGAACGGCATGCTCACTCGCATTCAGCAGGCGTTCGCGGCGAGCGAGGCGTCCGAGGAGGCGGCCCGCGCATCCGAGGACAAGATGCGGCGCTTCGTCGCCGACGCGAGTCACGAACTACGCACACCACTGACGACGATTCGAGGATTCGCGGAGCTGCATCGGCAAGGCGCGATGAGCGACATCACGTTGTTGATGAACCGAATCGAGGGTGAATCGGCACGCATGGGTTTGCTCGTGGAGGATCTGCTGATGCTGGCCAGGCTCGACGCGCAACGCCCGTTGGAGGCTCGATCCGTCGACGTGCTCACCATCGCTGCCGACGCCGTGCACGACGCCCGGGCCGTCGCTCCCGAACGCGACATCTCACTGAAAGTCGTCTCAGGGCCCGGCATTCCCGAGGTGACCGGTGACGACGCACGGCTACGTCAGGTAGTGGCCAACCTCGTCGGGAATGCTGTTCGGCACACTCCGTCCGATGCGTCCATCGAGGTCCGTGTGGGCACCACGGACACGTCGGTGCAACTCGAGGTCAGCGACACCGGGCCCGGCTTGTCGGCCGAGGAATCGGCGCACGTCTTCGAGCGCTTCTATCGCGCGGACAGCTCCCGTACTCGTGAAAGTGGGGGCAGCGGACTGGGATTGTCGATCGTCGCGGCCCTCGTCGCCGCGCACGGCGGAACCGTCACCGTCGACAGTACGCCCGGCCTGGGCGCAACGTTCCGGGTGGAACTGCCCCGGGTGAATCAGGACCGGGTCGACTAGGCCCGGCGGCGGCAGGCAAGAACCACCAGCGCGCCGACGATGGACGCGGCGGTGGTGAACAGCACTGCGCTGTTCCACCCCTCGACGAGCCCGGCGACGCTGGGCGTTCCGGTCGGAACAGCGAGCACGGCAACCACGGTGACGCCGACGGCCGAACCCACGTATCGAGCAGTGTTGTTGGCGCCACTACCCATGCCTGCACGCCCGGCGGGCACGCTGGCCACGGCCTCGCGCCCGAGGGCTGCGTTGAGGACACCGCTGGAGACACCGGCGACGAGCAGGCCGGGCAGCAGGCGAGACCACGTCGAGTCCTCGGACAGACCGAGAAGAAAGAGCTGCCCGACGGCGACGCCGAGCAGTCCGACGGCCAATTGTGTTCCGCCCGAGATGCTCGGCGGAATCCTCCGAGCGAGCAGAGCTGTGACGACCGACGTGCCGGACCACGCGAACATCAGCAGTGCAGCTTCCAATGCTTGGATACCGTAGGCATTTCCGAGGAATCCGGACACGTACGACATCAGGGCAATGACGCCGGCACCGGTCATGAGTGCCGCGAAGGTCGCTGCGACGAACGGGGGATGAGCGAACAGCGACAGGTCCAGCATCGCCGTGCTGCTTCGTAATTCGACAATGACGAACATGCTCAGTAGCAGTGCTGCGACGACGAACAATCCGATGGGCAGAGGGTCTGCCCATCCCTGGCGCCCCTCGACCAACGCAGCCAGCAGCGCACTGACGCCGAGGCCGAGCAGAAGCGCGCCCGCCGGATCGAGGCCTCGCGGAACGTCGGTTCTCGACTCGACGACGAAGCGGTGCGAGACGTAGGCCAGCACAGCTGCGGCGACCGCGAGCACGACGTACGCATCGCGCCAGGTGGCGATACGATCGAAACCGGCCGCGATCAGCGGCCCGAGGGCAATGCCTGCGCCGACGCTGGCGCCCCAGATCCCGCTTGCGCGCGCCCGCAGCGGGCCGACCGGGTGAGTGTGCGCGATGATCCCGAGGCTCGACGCGACGAGTGCTGCGCCGCCGATGCCCTGTGCGATGCGGGCGATCACGAAGATCAGTGTGGTGGGGGCAACCGCGCAGGCAACGGAACCCGCGGCGAGCACGACCGCGCCGATCGCGAACGTCCGACGGCGTCCGAAATCGTCGGCGACGGTTCCCGCGGTCAACAGAGCAGCACCGAGCCCGATGCTCATCGAGCTCAGAATCCAGGTCTTCCCGGCAGCGTCACTTCCGAGGGTCGTCGCCGTCGGATTGATGGTCGCCAAGGGCGCTGTGAACGCCACCAGGGTCAGCAGAGTGCCGAGCGACGCGATCACAAGTGAGCGTCGTTGCACGGTGGACGGGTCGGTGGTGGTCATGGTTCCCCTTGGTTCGGTGACCGAACTGTAACCGCGCGATTCGGTTCGGTCAACAGACCATTCGGGTAGGCTTCCGTGCATGGCCCTCGGCGTCGACTACGTACATCAGGATTGCTCGATGGCACGTGCGCTCGAACTCGTCGGCGAGCGCTGGACGCTTCTCATCGTGCGTGACTCGCTGTTCGGTGTACGACGGTTCTCGGACTTCCAGACCCATCTGGAGATGTCGAAGGCCGTCCTCACGCAGCGGCTCGCAGGCCTCGTCGACGCTGGATTGCTCGAGCGTGTACCTCACGGCGGCCGCGACGAATACGTTCCGACGACAGCGCTCGAGGGGTTGTGGCACGTGGTCTTCGCGCTGAACGACTGGGGCGGTACCCAGGTTCCGTCGCCGGGCGGTGCGCGTCGGGAATTCCTGCACGCAGACTGCGGCACCCTGCTGACCGGCCCCGGTCTGTGCACCCGTTGCGCGCTCGCGCCTGGCCCCCGCGATGTGCTGATGCGTCCCGGGCCCGGAATCGGTGGCACCGTGCGGCCGAACCCAGTGTCCGCGGCCTTGCGTTCGACGCGACGGTTGCTCGACCCGATCAGGTAGGGACGTTCGCCCCGTAACCCAGGTCGGTCAGTGCAGCCTTGATCTTCCGCGCTGCCTCGTCCTGGGACTCGGCCGACGGACTCGGGTCCGCGCCGGAGATGTCGAAGTTCCCCATCTCGAACGCCGGGAACACGTGCAGGTGCAGATGCGGCACTTCCAGTCCGGCGATCAGGAACCCTGCCCGCGGCGCGTCGAACCCCCGGACCACCGCTCGACCGATCTTCTGTGCAACCGACGTCAATTTGCCGAACACCGCGCCGTCGACGTCCTGCCACTGGTCGATCTCCTCGCGCGGCACGATCAGGGTGTGTCCCTGAGTGACGGGAGCGATGGTCAGGAACGCGACGACGTCGTCGTCCTCCCAGACGAATCGTCCCGGAATCTCTCCACTGATGATCTTGCTGAATACCGATGCCATGCGCCCAACCCTATGCGGCGTGCGGGACCCATGGGTCATTCCGCAGGCCCCGCCGGCGGCACAGGAAACTGCCAGCTTGGATCCAGGCTGGTCGCAGGCAGGCAGACGAATCTGTGGTTCATGACATCGAACTCGCTACTCCGAGCAGGTGGCCGTGAGCCCAGCTCGTCCCCAGGTGACGCTGCGACGGCCGTCCTCGAGGTGGTCATTCCGGTCTACAACGAGGAGGCGGATCTCGAGCAGTGCATTCGTAGACTGCACACGCACCTCGAGGGCACCATTCCCTTCCGCGCCCGGATCACCATCGCAGACAACGCCAGCACCGACGCCACACTCGACGTCGCCCGGCGATTGGCGGCCGAGATCGACGGCGTGCACGTCCGCCACCTCGACGAGAAGGGACGTGGCCGAGCGCTGAAAGCGGTGTGGCTGGAGTCCGATGCCGACGTCGTTGCCTACATGGACGTCGATTTGTCCACGGATCTGAACGCGTTGATGCCTCTGATCGCTCCGCTGCTGTCCGGGCACTCCGATCTCGCGATCGGTTCACGCTTGAGCCGATCGTCGCGGGTGGTGCGCGGAGCGAAGCGTGAATTCATCTCTCGCAGTTACAACCTCATCCTGCGTACCTCGCTGCGTGCGCGGTTCTCCGACGCGCAGTGCGGCTTCAAGGCGATGCGCACCGATGTCGCGCGGACACTGTTGCCGCTCGTGGAGGACAACGGCTGGTTCTTCGACACCGAACTGCTCGTCATCGCCGAGAAAGTGGGTCTGCGGATTCACGAGGTGCCGGTCGATTGGGTCGACGACCCCAACAGCAGCGTGAACATCGTCGACACCGCCGTGAAGGACCTCGAAGGATGCTGGCGAGTGGGCCGAGCATTGGCGTCGGGCGCATTGCCGGTCGCGGAGTTGCGCAAGAGTCTCGGACGGGAGCCGCTCGTGGCCGGAGTACCGCACGGAATGGTCGGGCAATTGGTCCGATTCGGAATCATCGGCGTCGCAAGCACGGTCGCCTACGCGCTGCTGTATCTGATTCTGCACCCGCTCATCGGTGCACAGGCCGCCAACTTCCTCGGATTGTTGATCACCGCCGTCCTCAACACGGCGGCGAACCGGGCCTTCACGTTCGGAATACGTGGGGCCGAGAATGCCGGCCGGCACCAACTGCAGGGGCTGTTGGTGTTCGGCTTCGCACTGCTGGTCACCAGTGGTTCACTCGCCGCACTGCACGCCGCGGCACCCGACGTGTCGCGGCACGTCGAACTCTCGGTGCTCGTCGTTGCGAATCTCGTTGCAACGGTGTGCCGGTTCGTTGCCCTTCGTTGGGTGTTCCGTACCAAGGAGGACGCGCAGAAATGACGACGCTGATGCAACGACCCGTGGAGGAACCCACCCAGAAGACGCACTCTCGATGGGAATGGATCGGTCTTGCAGTGCTGTTGGTGGGTACGGCCGTGGCCTACATCTGGGGCCTCGGCGCGTCCGGTTGGGCGAACTCGTTCTACTCCGCGGCAGTGCAGGCCGGTTCGGTGTCCTGGAAAGCGTTCTTCTTCGGCTCGTCGGACGCGGCAAATTCCATCACCGTCGACAAACCACCCATGTCGTTGTGGTTGATGTCGTTGTCGGTTCGAGTCTTCGGACTCAGCTCCTGGGCGATGCTGATTCCGCAAGCACTGCTGGGTGTCGGTTCGGTCGCGCTTCTGTGGGCGACCATTCGTCGTCAGTTCGGTTCCGCCGCCGGTCTCCTCGCCGGACTGACCCTCGCAGTCACTCCCGTTGCGGCACTGATGTTCCGCTTCAACAATCCCGACGCTCTGCTGGTGCTGCTGATGATCGCCGCGGTGTGGGCATCGATGCGGGCCGTCGAGAACGGGCGTACTCGGTGGCTCGTGCTCACCGGAGTGTTCGTCGGGTTCGGGTTCTTGACCAAGCAGCTCCAGGTGATGCTCGTCATTCCGCCGATCGCGTTGATGTACCTCGCTTTCGGCCGGCCGAAGTTGGTCACCAGGCTGATGCAGCTCTTTGCCGCATTGGGCGCGGCGATCGTGTCGGCCGGCTGGTGGCTACTCGTCGTCGAACTGTGGCCGGCGTCGTCACGGCCCTGGATCGGGGGCTCGCAGGACAACTCCATCCTCGAACTGACCCTCGGATACAACGGTCTCGGCCGCCTCAACGGTGAGGAAACCGGAAGCGTGACCCCGGGTGGCGGCGCTGCCGGTGGCCCGGGCGGCGGTGCAGGAGGTGGCATGTGGGGTGAAACCGGCATCACGCGCATGTTCGACTCCTCGCAGGGCGGTCAGATCGCATGGCTCATCCCGTCGGCGCTGATCCTGTTGGTCGTCGGCCTCGTGATCCGAGGACGTGTTCGCCGCACCGATCCTCAGCGCGCGGCCTTGACGGTGTGGGGCCTGTGGTTGCTGGTCACCGGTCTGACGTTCAGCTTCATGGCGGGCATCTTCCACTCCTATTACACGGTGGCACTGGCACCTGCTGTGGCAGCACTGATCGGCGCGGGCAGCGTGCTGGCGTGGCGCAACCGCGAGCGGTACTGGGTGCGCATCGCAATGGCAGTGTCGACCCTCGCCGCCGTGGCGACAGCCTGGGTTCTGCTCGGCCGCAGTGCGGACTTCGTGCCGTGGCCTCGGTGGGCGATCCTCGTCGTCGGCGTCCTCGGCGCGGTCACACTGCTCATCCCGGCGATGACACGTGGAAAACTCTCTGTCGCAGCCATTCTCGCAGTGATGTTCGCGGGCCTTGCGGGCCCGACCGCGTACGCACTCGACACCATCGCGACCCCGCACACCGGATCCATCGTCTCGGCCGGGCCGTCGACAGGAATGGGCGGTCCAGGCGGTATGGGCGGTGGCCGCGGAATGGGCGACGGCCGGATCCGCGACGGTCAATCTCGGATGCAGGGCTTCCCGATGCAGGACGGTCAGATGCCTGCAGGGCTTCCCGGCGGTGGCATGGGCGGGGCCGGTGGACTCCTCAGCGGCAGCACCCCGACCGAGGCGATCACCTCGTTGCTCGAACACGACGCGGACTCCTACACCTGGGTCGCGGCAGCCATCGGATCCAACAGTGCGTCGGGTTATCAGCTGGCGACCGAGGACCCCGTCATGGCGATCGGCGGATTCAACGGCACCGACCCGTCGCCGACGCTCGAGCAGTTCAAGGAGTACGTGGCCAACAGTGAGATCCACTACTTCATCGCAGGTGGAGGGATGGGTGGGTCCAGTTCCGGCACGTCCGCCGAGATCTCCGAGTGGGTCGCGGCGAATTACACGGCCACTACCGTCGACGGTGTGACGTTGTACGACCTGAGCTGACCATCTTTTTCTCCGATGGGAGTCGAGCCGATAGTCTGATGCACTGTGCGCGTACTCGTAGTCGGTTCAGGTGCTCGTGAGCACGCCCTTCTCCTTGCGCTGAGCAAGGACCCTAAGGTCAGCAAACTGCTGGTCGCTCCCGGCAATGCAGGCACGGCGTCTATCGCCGAGCAGCATCCCGTCGACGTGGCGTCGGGTGCAGCGGTGACCGAGCTGGCTCGCAAGGTCGAGGCAGATCTCGTGGTCATCGGTCCCGAGGTCCCGCTCGTGCTCGGTGTTGCCGATGCTCTGCGTGAGGCCGGTATCGCCACGTTCGGACCGTCGGCCGACGCTGCTCGAATCGAAGGTTCCAAGGCGTTCGCCAAGGACGTCATGGCGGCAGCGGGTGTGCGGACGGCGCACAGTGAAATCGTCGATTCGCCGGCGAAGCTCGACGAAGCTCTCGATCGTTTCGGCCCCAACTGGGTCGTCAAGGACGACGGGCTCGCGGCGGGCAAGGGCGTCGTGGTCACCACCGATCGCCTCGCGGCCCGCGATCACGCTGCCGAGTTGCTCGAGACCGGGCATCCGGTGTTGCTGGAATCGTTCCTCGACGGACCCGAGGTGTCGCTGTTCTGCCTCGTCGACGGCGAGACAGTGGTTCCTCTTCTTCCGGCACAGGATCACAAGCGCGTCGGCGACGGGGACACCGGTCCCAACACCGGTGGCATGGGCGCCTACACCCCGCTTCCGTGGCTGCCCGAGTCCGTCGTTCAGCAGATCGTCACCGAGGTGGTCGAGCCCGTTGCCGCCGAGATGGTGCGGCGTGGCTCACCGTTCTCCGGTCTGCTGTACGCGGGACTGGCGATCGGATCGCAAGGACCGGCAGTCGTCGAATTCAACTGCCGCTTCGGCGATCCCGAGACCCAGGCAGTGCTCGCCTTGTTGGACTCCCCGCTGGGCGAGGCCCTGAACGCAACGGCCACCGGCACGCTCGACTCGCTCGAGTCGCTGCAGTGGAAGAACGGCTCGGCCGTGACCGTGGTGGTCGCAGCCGAGAACTACCCCGGCCGTCCGCGTACGGGCGACGTCATCACGGGTGCGGATGCCGACGGTGTTCTCCACGCAGGCACCGCGCACAAGGACGGCGCAGTCGTCTCCGCCGGCGGCCGCGTGCTCAGCGTCGTCGGTTCGGGCGCGGACCTGGCGGAGGCCAGAGCGGACGCCTACGCCAAAATCGACGCAATCAAATTGCCGGGCAGTCACTACCGCACCGACATCGGCCTCGCTGCGCTCGAAGGGCGCATCTCACTCTGAGGACCCGATCCTGATGCTCCACTATCGAGTCGAATGCGCAGAAAACTGCGTATCCGTCGAAGGAATGGAGCGTCAGGCACCCCTGCTGCGCTGACGAGAACGCCTGTGGATGAACCGGTTACAACTCGAGCGGCTCGATCCGTGCCCGCGCACGGATGTCGTCCGGGGTGACCGAGGCAAGGGCGTCGAGGTAGGCCACCGAGAAAGATCCGGGCCCCGACGACGTGTGTTCCGCCACCTCCGCTGCCACCGCCACGTGCGTGTGTGCGGCGGTGAGTCCGGTCAGCGAATCCGGGGTGACGGCCAGGTAGGCAGCGACGAGAGCGCCCAGCGAGCATCCCGTTGTCGTGACCTTGGTCAGAAGGGGACTGCCACCGGCGACCGTGAGGCCCACTGGACCGTTGTTGCTGCGCCCGACGAGGTAGTCGATCGGTCCGGAGGCGGACACCGCGTCAGCGTGGTCGAGTAATGCGATCGCGGCCGGTACGGCGTCTTTCGAATCGACCGAGCTGTCGACTCCGCGTGTCGAGCTGCCCAGGCCTGCGAGTGCGACGATCTCGGAAGCGTTGCCGCGGACAGCCGTCGGGCGCCGGGTGAGCAGGTCGGCAGCCAGGGACGTACGCCACGGGAGGCCGCCGACGCCGACAGGGTCGAGTACCCAGGGTGTTCCGGCTGCCACCGCTCCGTCGGCGGCAAGAACGAAAGCCTCGGCGGTGCCGTCGTCCGGGGTGCCGAGGTTGACCAGTACCCCTCCTGCGACCGCCGCGAATGCGGCAGCTTCGTGCACGTTGTCGATGTGTGCGTTGCTCGCACCCGCCGCAAGAAGGACGTTGGTGACGAAGTTCGCCGAGACGACGTTGGTGAGTGACTGAACCAACGGGGTCGTCTCGCGCAGTGCGTCGAGAGCATCGGCGACGGTGTGTGCGGTGGGGTGTGTCATACGAATCGACCTCGGGTGGTTGGGCAGGCGTACCCCACGAACGTAGCGATAACCTCGAGCGCGTGCGTACTCCGTCGTCGAGGTCCGAGATCCAGCCCTTCCACGTCATGGACGTGTTCAAGGCTGCTGCCGTGAGAAGTCGAACGCACGGGGACGTGCTGTCGCTTGCTGCGGGGCAGCCGTCGACGCCTGCGCCGGCACCGGTGCTGCGGGACGCTCGAGAGGCTCTGGACGGTCATCTGCTCGGGTACACGGAAACTCTCGGCATTCTGCCGCTTCGGGAAGCGATCGCGGCGTATCACTCGGCCGAGTCGAACATCGACGTGCACCCCGACGAGGTCGTGGTGACGACTGGATCGTCCGGCGCGTTCACGTTGCTGTTCCTCGCTGCGTTCGATGTCGGTGACACGGTGGTCATGGCCCGTCCGGGGTATCCCGCGTACCGGAACACTCTCGCTGCCCTCGGCTGCCGCGTGGTCGAGCTGGACTGTGGCGCCGAGTCGCGATTCCAGCCGACCGTAGCGATGCTCGAAGAACTCCCCGAGCCGCCGAAGGGCCTGATCATCGCCAGTCCCGCCAACCCGACGGGAACGATCGTCGACGCCGACGAGTTGGCCGCGATCGCCCGGTGGTGCGAGGCCAACGGAACCCTCCTGATCTCCGACGAGATCTACCACGGTATTTCCTACGGGGACGTGACGACGTCGAGCGCGTGGGAGACCTCGCGCACCTCGTCGGTCGTCATCGGATCGGTGTCCAAGTACTTCTCGATGACGGGGTGGCGGCTCGGGTGGATGCTGCTGCCGTCGCACCTGCACCGCGCGGTGGAGCGCCTGGCGTCGAACATGACCGTGTGCCCGCCTGCGATCTCGCAGGTAGCGGCCGTCGCGGCGTTCACCGAAGAGTCGCGCGCCGAGCTCGACGGTCACGTCCGGCGCTACGCCGTCAACCGGCGGATCCTGCTCGACGGATTGACCGCGGCCGGTGTCACCGACCTGGCGCCCGCCGATGGAGCGTTCTACGCCTACGCGGACATCGGTCACCTGACGCAGGACTCACGGGCGTGGTGCGAGCGCATCCTCGCCGAGACCGGTGTGGCTCTCGCCCCCGGCGTGGATTTCGACACCGTGCACGGCCACCACACCGTCAGGTTCTCGTTCGCCGGAACCACCGAGCACGTCGAAGAGGCGCTGACTCGCCTCGCGCCTGTGCTCTAGAGCCGGCTCAGGGCATCCTCGATGTCGGATCGTGAGACGTCTCGGTGGGTGACGAATCGTGTTCGTCCGACGACGCCGACCGCGGCTATCCCGAGATCGGCGAGCTCCGCGACGGTCAGAGGTCCGTCGGCGAGAACGATGTTGGTCTGGGGTTCGTCGACGGTCCAGCCGCGTTCGCGGAGACCGTCGGCGAGGAGACGGGCATGGGCGTGGTCGTCGGCGAGGGAGTCGACGGTGTCCAGTGCCACCAGGCCCGCCGCGGCGAGTACTCCGCCCTGGCGCACTCCTCCGCCGAGCATCTTGCGGATGCGCCTGGCCTCGGTGATGCGGGCGGCGTCGGAAGCGAGCATCGAACCCACCGGTGCACCCAATCCCTTGGACAAGCACACCTGGACGGTGTCGGCGCCGCGCGTCAGATCCGAGACGGGGACTCCGAGCGCCACGGCCGCATTCCACACGCGTGCGCCGTCGAGGTGCACCTTCAGGCCCCTCTCGCGGGCCGCGGCCAGCAGGGACGCCCATTCCTCGGCGTCGAACACGGCCCCGCCGGCGAAATTGTGGGTGTTCTCGAGGCACAGCAGCGTCGTGGTCAACGTGAAGTACGGGCCGTCGGACACCGCTGCGGCGACGGTCTCGGGCGTCGGGCGTCCCGGTCCCGCGTCGTGCGGCAGGATTCGAGGCATGCCTTGGGCGAGCCACGCGGCCGTGCCCAACTCGGAGTCGAGGACGTGCGCGTGTTCCGGCGCGAGGAATGCGTCACCTCGCCTCAGGTGCATCATCAGCGCGATCAGATTTCCCATCGATCCGCTGGGCACCCACAGCGCACTCTCGTACCCGAGAACGTCCGCAACACGCTCCTCCAGCCGGGCCATGGTGGGGTCGTGGTCGAGAACATCGTCGCCCACCTCGGCGTCGTACATCGCCTGCCGCATCTCCGGCGAAGGCCGCGTCACGGTGTCCGAACGGAGGTCGATGGTCGAAAAGTGCATGATCTTCAGGATTCCACACCGTTTACCCCAGAAGAACCGACGCGGGCTGGCACCATGATTCGAATGTCAGCAGGCCACACCGATTCGCCGAGCAAGGCGTCGGGTGCGACCCCGAAAGGGGAGCGTCGACGGCACGCACTGGCGTGCGCAGCGGCAGATCTGCTGGTGGAAGGCGGATTCGACGCGGTGCGTCACCGTGCCGTTGCCGCGAAAGCAGGACTGCCACTGGCGTCGACGACCTATTATTTCGAGTCGCTGGGTGATCTGATCGCCTGTGCCGTGGAGCTTCTGGGGACACGGGAACTCGAAGTGATGCGCGGCCGGATCGATTCGCTGGGAGACCTGGCGCACGACACCGATTCGACGGTCGCCCTGATCGTCGACCTCCTCATCGGGCCCCAGGGCGCGGTCGACGACGGTCCCGAACGCCTGATCGCGCGGTACGAGCGTTTCATCGCCTCCGCCCGTCATCCGCAGCTCCGCGAAGTTCAGCTGCGGCTGCGCGCGCAGACCGACGACCTACTGACCGACGTCCTGCGCAGATCCGGTCGAATCGTGCAGGAGCAGCAACTCCGCCGCCTCGTCGCTGTAGTCGACGGGGCGGTGGTCGGAGCTCTCGGCGAAGTCGACCCGGAACCGCGGGCCATGGCGTCGTCGATGCTTCTCGCAGTCCTCGACGTTCTCGCTCCTGCCGGGGCTAGCTAGACTGGGCAGTCGTGACCATTCCGAATGTCCTCGCCACCCGTTACGCCAGCCCCGAACTGGTGGACCTCTGGTCTCCGGAACACAAGATCGTGCTCGAGCGCCAGCTCTGGATCGCGGTCCTCAAGGCTCAGTCCAGCCTGGGAGTCGACGTTCCGTCCTCCGCCGTCGCAGATTACGAACGCGTGCTGGATCAGGTGGACCTGCAGTCCATCGCCGAGCGCGAGCGCGTGACGCGCCACGACGTGAAGGCACGCATCGAGGAGTTCAATGCTCTGGCCGGCCACGAGCACATCCACAAGGGTCTGACCAGCCGCGACCTGACCGAGAACGTCGAGCAGCTGCAGATTCTGCGGTCCCTCCAGCACATCCACGCACACGGTGTCGCCGTCGCAGCGAGGCTCGCGGAGAAGGCGGCCGAGTACTCGTCGATCGTGATGGCGGGAAGAAGCCACAACGTCGCAGCCCAGGCGACAACGCTCGGCAAGCGTTTCGCATCCGCCGCGGACGAGACGCTGATCGCTCTGGTCCGCCTGCAGGAACTGATCGCGCGCTACCCGCTTCGCGGAATCAAGGGCCCGATGGGCACCGCGCAGGACATGCTCGATCTGTTCGGCGGCGACTCGGCCAAGCTGACCGCGCTCGAGCGGATCGTCGCCGATCACCTCGGTTTCCGGCACGTCCTGACGAGCGTCGGTCAGGTGTATCCGCGTTCCCTCGATCACGAGGTCGTCTCTGCACTCGTCCAGCTCGGTGCGGGACCTTCGTCGTTCGCACACACCGTTCGGTTGATGGCGGGCCACGAGCTGGTCACCGAGGGCTTCCAGCCGGGCCAGGTGGGGTCGTCGGCGATGCCGCACAAGATGAACACCCGCTCCTGCGAGCGCGTCAACGGTCTGCAGGTCGTGCTCCGCGGGTACGGATCGATGGCCGCCGAACTCGCCGGTGCACAGTGGAACGAAGGCGACGTCTTCTGCTCGGTCGTCCGCCGAGTGGCACTTCCCGACGCGTTCTTCGCCATCGACGGCATGATCGAGACGTTCCTGACCGTGCTCGACGAGTTCGGCGCGTACCCGGCCGTCATCGCCAAGGAACTGCAGCGCTACTTGCCGTTCCTGGCCACGACGAAGGTGCTCATGGCCTCCGTGCGTGCCGGCGTCGGCCGTGAGACGGCGCACGAGGCCATCAAGGAACACGCGGTGGCCGTCGCGCTCGCGATGCGGGAGCAGGGCCAGGAGCCCGACCTGCTCGATCGCCTGGCGGCCGACGATCGGATTCCGCTGGATCGGGATGCGCTCGACGCCGCCCTCGCGGACAAGTCCGCATTCATCGGATCTGCGGAAGCACAGGTGGCGGCCGTCGTCTCCGATGTGGAGACGCTCGTCAGCCAGTTCCCGTCGGCAGCGAAGTACTCGCCGTCACCGATTCTCTAGGACACCGGGAAGGTCTGCGACCGAGCCGATGACGTGGGTCGGTTGCAGGCCGAATTCCTGCTTGGATCGGCGGTCGAGCACGTCCTGCTGGAACTTCCCGGTGCGGACGAGCACACCCGTCATACCCACGACCTGAGCCGCCAGCACGTCGTTGTCCAGGTCGTCGCCGACCATCACGACATCCACCGGGTCGACGCCCACGCGCTCGGCAGCAGTCTGGAATCCGAGCGGTGCGGGCTTGCCGATGGCTTTCGCCGTGTGCCCCGACGCCTTCTCCATCCCGGCCAGGTACATCCCGGTGTCGATGCGTAGACCGGCACCCGTCGTCCACATCAGGCTTCGGTGCATCGCAACGACGGGAATTCCTCGGCAGAGCCAGTCGTAGACGCGACTGAGGCGTTCGTGGGTGAATTCGGGACCCGCGCCGCCGACGACCACGACGTCCGGATCGCCGTCGCCCTCGTCGACGAATTCGATGCCCGGCATGTCCCCTGCGATGTCCCCGTTGTTGATCAGGACCGTGCGCGCCCCAGGGTAGGTCTGACGCAGGTAATCGGCCGTCAAGGACGACGCGGTCACGATCTCGTCGGCGTGGACCGGCAGGCCTGCTTCGGTCAACGCGTCGGCGATCTGGGATCTGGTCTTCGACGTGGTGTTGGTGAGGAAAGCGCGTGCGATGTCCTTGCTGTCCAGATAGTCCAGTGCCTCGGCAGCACCTGGAACGGGCTGCCACGACGTGACCAGCACGCCGTCTATGTCGAAGAGAACCCCGCCCAACAATCCCATGGCCGAACTCTAGTCGGGGCGCAAGGAGGTCGCAGTCTCTGCCTAGACTGGCGAAGTATGAATCCGTACACGATCTTCGCCGAAATCATTGCCGGGAACGCCGAATCCAGCCTCGTGTACTCCGACGATGTCGCGGTGGCGTTCATGGATATCCGACCGGTCACCAGAGGCCACGTCCTGGTCGTTCCCAGGCAACAAGCGAGGTCCCTCGCCGAACTCGAGCCCGACGTGGGGGCACACCTGTTCGTCGTCGGGCAGAAAGTCGCGGCCGCGCTGCGGGCGACGAATCCGCGTATCGCGGGCGTCAACTTCTTCCTCGCCGACGGAGAAGTGGCGGGTCAGGAGATCTTCCACGTCCACCTGCACGTCATCCCGCGGACCGTAGGGGACGGTTTCGGTCTTCGGGCGCGTCCGACGTCGCCGCAACGCTCCGAACTCGACGCGCAGGCAGGCGACATCTCTCGCGCATTGGGTGCCGCGGGTAGGTAAGCCGTGCCTGTGTAAGGTGTACCTAATTCGAGTAGGACAGGTATTCCGGGAGCACCACGATGACGACGGTAGTGAAGGCGGGTGACTCCGGAGACCCGGAAGCGCCTGTCGCAGGCCGGCTCGAGACGCCGAGCACTCCCGGAGGGCTTGCCAAGACCAACGCCAGACGCACCGCGGGTCTTGTCGTCGTCATCGCGCTCCTTGCAGCGATCTGCCTGCTCAGCATCGCCGTCGGTACCAAGTACATTCCACTGAACGAGGTGTGGAACGGACTGTTCGCGTACGACGACTCGAACAACGCCGTCATCATTCGCGAACTCCGAGTCCCGCGAACGGTTCTCGGTCTCATCGTGGGAATCGCACTCGGCGTCAGTGGAGCGCTGATCCAGGCCATGACCCGTAATCCCTTGGCGGACCCGGGGATTCTCGGTGTCAACGCCGGAGCTGCGTTCTTCGTGGCCCTCGCGGTCGGTGCGCTCGGCTTCACCGGTATCTGGTCCTACATCTGGTTCGCGTTCCTCGGTGCGATTCTGGCCACGGTCGCGGTCTACGCGCTCGGGTCCATGGGACGAGCAGGCGCGACGCCGATTAGATTGACTCTGGCCGGAATTGCGCTGGCCGCGGTTCTCGGCGGTATCACCTCCGGCATGCTCCTGCTCGACCCGGAGGCGTTCGACAAGATGAGATTCTGGGGCGCAGGTTCGCTGTCCGGTCGAGGCCTCGACATCTCGTTCGCCATCGGACCTTTCGTACTCGTCGGACTGATCCTCGCCCTCGTCATCGCACGGCCGCTGAACGCAATCGCCCTGGGCGACGACCTGGCTCAATCCCTCGGTGCGAAAGTCACCCACACCCGCACCATCGGCATCGTCGCCGTCACGTTGCTCGCCGGCGCCGCCACCGCAGCCGCAGGCCCCATCGGCTTCGTCGGACTGATGATCCCGCACATGGTCCGCTGGTTCGTCGGGCCCGACCAACGCTGGATCCTGCTCTACACCGTCGCGGCCGCGCCCTGCCTGCTGCTGTTGTCCGACGTCGTCGGTCGTCTCGTCATCCGGCCGGGTGAACTGCAGGTCGGCATCGTCACCGCCTTCGTCGGCGCTCCGGTCCTCATCCTTCTGGTTCGACGCAAGAAGGTGAGTGGGCTGTGAGCACGGTGGATTTCGGTCGGCGAGTTCGTATTCTGCGTCTCGCCGACGACGAGGTCAGTGGACGCATCGACGTCAGGACCGTGGTGGTGTGCGCCGTTCTGGTCGCACTGTCGCTGGTGGTGTCGGTCGTTGCACTCGGGTCGGGTGATTACTACATTCCGCCGGGCGAGGTTCTGCAGGCGCTGTTCTCCGATGCGCCGCGGTTCACCGAACTGGTGGTGATGGAGTGGCGGTTCCCTCGTGTCGCGCTCGCACTGTTGCTCGGTGGCGCCCTGGGGGTGTCGGGGGCGATCTTTCAGTCCTTGACACGAAATCCTCTGGGAAGCCCGGACATCATCGGGTTCGACACGGGTGCGTACACCGGTGCGTTGATCGTCATCCTGACGCTCGGCGGTGGCTACTACCAGACCGGAGCGGGAGCGCTGATCGGCGGAATCTGCACGGCTGCAGTGGTGTATCTGCTGGCGTTCAAGAAGGGTGTGCAGGGGTTTCGGCTGATCATCGTGGGAATCGCCATCAGCGCCGTGCTCGCGTCGGTCAACACGTGGCTGATCATCAAGGCCGATCTCGCCGACGCCATGGCCGCGGCCGTGTGGGGTGCGGGCAGTCTCAACGGGCTGGGGTGGGCGCAGGTCGGACCCGTCGTGCTGGTTCTGGTGGTTCTGACGCCTGCCATCGCGGTCGTCGGCAAGAGATTGCCGATGCTCGAGATGGGCGACGACGCAGCCAAGGCCCTCGGTATCAGCGCCGAGCCGACACGGTTGATCCTCATGGTGCTCGGCGTTGCGCTGACGGCGCTGGTGACCGCAGCCGCAGGTCCCATCTCGTTCATCGCGCTCGCCGCCCCTCAGCTGGTTCGACGGCTGACCAGAACGGCAGGGGTCGCGTTGCTGCCGTCGGCGGTCATGGGCGCGTTTCTGTTGGTGCTCAGCGACTTCGCGGCTCAGCGTCTGTTCGCGCCGACGCAGTTGCCCGTCGGCGTCGTCACGGTGTCCATCGGCGGCGCGTACTTCGTCTGGTTGTTGGCTCGGGAAGGTAGAAAACAGTGATGTCGAATACGGGGACTCGGGTGCGGGCCAAGGCCCGGCTGTACGCCGACAACGTGACCATCGGGTACGACAAACGCGTCATCAGCGAGAACCTCTCCGTCGAGATTCCCGACGGCAAGTTCACCGTCATCGTCGGACCCAACGCGTGTGGAAAGTCGACGCTTCTGCGTGCGCTGTCGCGGCTGCTGAAGCCCGAGGCAGGCACCGTCCTGCTCGACGGCAAGGCCATCAGCTCCTATCCGGCGAAGGAAGTCGCACGTCGGCTCGGGCTGCTGCCCCAGACATCGATCGCACCCGACGGCATCTCCGTGGCGGATCTGGTTGCGCGAGGACGATACCCGCATCAGAAGCTGATCAAGCAGTGGTCGAGGGACGACGAGGCCGCCGTGGTGTTCGCGATGAACGCGACCGGGGTGACCGAACTGTCCGGCCGGCTCGTCGACGAGTTGTCCGGCGGACAGCGTCAGCGAGTGTGGGTTGCGATGGTGTTGGCGCAGCAGACCCCGTTGATGCTGTTGGACGAGCCGACGACGTTCCTCGACATCGCGCATCAGATAGATCTGCTGGAACTGTGCTCCCAGCTCAACCGCGAGCAGGGAAACACCATGGTCGCGGTGCTCCACGACCTCAATCACGCCTGCCGCTACGCCGATCACATCATCGCGATGAAGAACGGTGAGGTGGTGACCAGCGGGCGTCCGGCGGAGGTCATCACGGCGGAACTCGTCGAGTCCGTCTTCGGGTTGCCGTGCCGCATCATCGAAGATCCCGAGTCGCACACTCCGTTGGTCATTCCGCTGGCGCGAGTTGGTCGGCCTAGACATTTGGACATGAAGATAGGTTAGGCTTAGCTGGTTGATCCCTCGACTGACTAAGGACGGCACGTGCCCAAGGTGAACAGCGCTCGCGACGTGGTGGACATTCTCGGCGTCGGATACGGCCCATCGAACCTGGGGCTGGCCATCGCGCTGGCCGAACGCAACGAAGCGGTGTCCGAGAGCGAACAGATCACGTCTGCTTTCGTCGAGCGTCAACCGGAGTTCACGTGGCACCCGGGAATGCTCCTTCCAGATGCCACGATGCAGATTTCTTTTCTCAAGGATCTCGCGACGCAGCGGAACACTCGCAGCGAGTACACATTCCTTGCCTACCTCCGGCAGCGAGATCGATTGAACCACTTCATCAACTTGCAGACGTTCTTTCCCTCGCGCATCGAATTTCACGACTACCTGCGGTGGTCGGCCGACAAAGTCGACGCGGACGTGTTGTACGGGAGCACGGCCACCGAGGTGTCGTGGAACGGTGAGCTGTTCGAGGTACGCGTCAGTGGCGCGGAAGGTGATGGCCTACTGCGTGCTCGCAACGTGGTGCTGGCAGGCGGACTGACGGCGACTCTGCCGGACGGAGTCACCTCGGGTGCACGTGTATTCCACAACCATCGTGTCCTCGATCATCTGGATTCGTTGCCGTCGACGCCCCATGGAAGATTCGTTGTCGTCGGTGCCGGTCAGAGCGCCGCCGAGGTCGTCGCTTACCTCCATGAGCGCTACTCGGACGCTGAGGTTCACGGTGTGTTCGGAAAGTACGGCTACAGCCCCGCCGACGACAGTCCCTACGCAAACCGGGTTTTCGATCCAGAGGCCGTGGACGATTTCTACGTCTCCACCCCCCAGCTCCGCGAGCAGTTGATCGCCTACCACCGAAGCACCAATTACTCAGCGGTGGATCTGCCTTTGATCGAGGAACTGTACAACCGCGAATACACCGAGCGAGTGACGGGCAGACGTCGATTGTTCGTCCGCGGTGCGTCCGAGGTGAGTGTCCCGCGAGAGACCGACGGTGGCGTGGAAGTTACTGTGTTGCACCGTCCGACGGGGCGCGAAGAAACGCTCACCTGCGACGCTGTGGTGTATGCGACGGGCTTTCGTCCGCTCGACCTCCACGGGATCCTCGGCACACTTGCCGACGACTGTGTATTCGCAACCGACGGCACGCCGGAAGTGGAGCGAGACTACCGGCTACGGACGTCGTCCCACATCACCGGCGGAATCTACCTGCAGGGTGGTACCGAGCACTCTCACGGACTCACATCATCCCTGTTGTCCAACATCGCCGTGCGATCCGGGGAGCTCGTGGATTCTTTCGAGTTGAGACGCTTCGCCCTCGTGAGCGGGAATCGATAGGGAGACTGCTCCAGTTGTTCGACGCTCCTTGTTCGATGTCGTTTCGAAGAAAGGTTGGCCATGCGAGTGGTGATGTTCGGTTACCAGACCTGGGGGCACAAGACCCTGCAGTCCCTGATCGACTCCGTGCACGACGTGGTAGGTGTTGTCACGCATCCGACCAGCGACCAAGTTTACGAAAGCATCTGGGCCGATTCCGTCGAGGACCTGGCTCGCGAACACGACGTTCCCGTCCATCTTGCTCGCCGTCCGGATGCAACGATGCAGGAGCAGATCCAGGCCTGGAAGCCGGACATCATCGTCGCCAACAATTGGCGTACTTGGTTGCCGCCGGAAATTTTTGCCCACCCACCGCATGGAACGCTCAATCTCCACGACTCGCTGCTTCCGAGGTTCACTGGTTTCTCCCCGATTGCGTGGGCGCTGATCAGCGGTGCCGAGGAAGTAGGACTGACCGCGCACCGAATGGACGGCGAACTCGACACCGGTGACGTCCTCACCCAGGCTGCAATCCCGATCGGACCCCGAGACACTGCAACGGAGTTGGTACGGGCCACCATCGATCTGATTCCCGGCGTGCTGCTCGAAGCACTCGAGCGCATCGAGTCCGGCACCGCACAGTGGCGTCCCCAAGACCTCGCGCAACGCACCTTCTTTCACAAGCGGCACGAAACCGACAGTCTGATCGACTGGTCGTGGGAGGCGTCGGACATCGACCGGCTGGTGCGAGCGATGTCGGATCCGTACCCGAACGCGTTCACCTACTACCGCGGTGAGCGTATTTCGGTCGTACACGCTCACGTGTCGGAAGGCATCTACGGCGGGACGCCAGGCAGGGTGTTCATCCGCGAAGGCGACGGAATGGCCATCGTCGCCGGCCCCGACGCCCACCGTGGCCGTAATCACGCCCTCGTCATCGACCGTGTCCGAAGCAGCGACGGCACGGAATACTCTGCGCTCGAATACTTTCCGAGCGGCGGCGGGTACCTCACAGCCGATTCACGCTGAATCGGACAATCTATATCGGAAAGGTTTCACGTGGCGATCAAAGGATTGCAGCGCTTCTCCTACGCCGAGGTGGTGAGCGCGAAGCGTATTTCTCCCTCGCTCGTGCGCGTCGTATTCGGCGGCGACGGATTGGCCGACTACACATCGAATGGCACCGCTGACGAGTGCGTCTCGCTCTATTTCCCGGCCGAGGGCGAAGACAAGCCGCCGGCCATGACCGAGAAGGACGGCGACTGGGCCTATCACGACATCGACGAGCCCGAGCATCGCAACTACACGGTTCGGGTGTGGGACGCGACCGCCAAGGAAATGACGATCGACTTCGTCGCTCACGAGGGCGGAATCGCGGCGGCATGGGCCCTTGCGGCGACACCCGGTGACGTCATTGGATTATGGGGACCGCGCGGCTGGTACGACCCGCCCAGTGACACTGCATGGCAACTCCTCGTCGCCGACCTGACAGGATTGCCTGCTCTGTCCCGAGCCGTCGAAGAGTTGCCGGCCGGCTTTCCTGTCCGGGCAGTCGTGGAAGTCCTCGACGAAGGCGACAAGATCCCGATCGAGACGAGTGCGGACCTGAGCATCGAGTGGCTGATCGGCGGCAACGGACATTCGCCGTCGCAGCTGGCCGACGCCGTACGTGCCGAACGCCTTCCAGAGGGACCGGGCTATGTGTGGTTTGCGGGCGAAGCGGCTGCGAGCCGGGATGTGCGCAAGTACCTGCGCAAAGAACGAGGCTTCGGCAACGCGCAGTTCGAGACCATCGGGTACTGGCGCGTCAGGGCCGAGGAGTGGCTCCAGAAGTACGAAGCCGTCGAAGATCAGCTCCACAGTGAGTACCAGCAGCTGATCGACGCCGGAGTCGAAGAAGCAGATGCCGACAACCGCTGGGAGGAGATGCTCGAGGAGGCCGGGCTGTAACTGTCCTCGGTGGGTGCGCCAGAGATGTGCGTGCCCTCTTCGGCCACGGTGCCGCCCTCCAGGACCACGATTCGATCGCACACTCGTGCTTGCGAGAGCCGGAGGGCATGATCCGGGCGCGTACTTCCCGCCGTGCGACCTCCCACACAGCCGCACGAATCCGTGCAGCGCGTCCGGGAGCGGCTTGGACTGCCTTCACAGTGGGAAGCGCCGACAGGGTGGTGAGCACGCGTTCTTGCGAATCGTGATCCGCTGTGTCGGTGGTGTATCCGGGATCTCGAAGAAGGCTGGAATGTACTTGGCTGACTTCCACGCCGTCTTCACACTCGGCTGCGCTTGACGTCGGTCGCCGCGTCGAACCGTGCGGACAGCTCGATTCCCAGTGTTGCCACCGCGCTCTGCGACAGCCCGATGACGTCGAGCTCCACCGAACCATCGGTGACGGAAAAGCGGATCACGCAGCGGTACGCGGTCTCCACGCCCTCCCTCGAGCCTGGGTCGGCGAGCTTTCCGACGGTGTTCGTCACGAGCACAATGGAATTGCTCGATTTCCGCAAGCTCCGCCGCCCGGCACGGTTGTGGTAGCGAAGCAACGAATACTGTCGTCGTTCGGCTTCGGACAGCCCGCTGATGTACGGCCACGTTGCGGTGAACGGCCCGATCGCAGGTCGCGGTGATGCCATAGTCGTTTCGAGATCGACCGTCACCTCTGTCGAGTCTCTCTGTGCAACCTGGCGAAGAGACTCGGCGATGAGCTCCGGCAAGTCCGATGCCTCGACCGCCAGGTCAGCCCGGATGTGTGCATGATTGCCGTCGGACCACATGGTCGAATCGCCGAGCCGGCTGACACCGGTCGCATCGACCCAACGCTGCGCGAGTTCGCCGTCGAGGTTCTGTCCCGCGGTATCGACACCTTCCAGCGCGGTCTCGAGTGACACAGTCGCCGAACCCTCGACGTGCCCGGTAAGAATACGGGCGATCTCGTGAACCGAGCCTCGGTCGGCAGCCGCGGCATGCGCAGCAACCAGTAACCAGCTCTGGGTGGGTGTGCTCCACGTTGCGATTGCCGCCGGTAGACCCTCCGTGATGCTGATCAACGATGCGACGCGAGAGGCTGCGGCGGAGTCACTGGTCTCCGGATCGATTTCGACGACCTGCTTCGAAAGATCGACCGTTCCGGCGGGCGCGATCTCGGATGTCCACAGCCGACGGTTCAACGGCGAAACCCTCATCCGCAATGCATCGGTCCTGTTCACAAGCGAGACGAACGCGGACTGCAGTCCCGACAGAGCTGACCGGTCGATCGCGATCAGCTCGGTGTAGACCCAATCGTTCGGCTCGGCACCGGCCTCGCGGAGCCGTTCGAGCGTGGAAGAGGCACTGAGAGGAATCGGGTCTGCCGCGATCTCCGGAATGTCCAGGACCCCGGCCAGACCCGCGATCGTGCGCTTTTCGAAGACGTCTCGCACGGTGAAGTGCAAACCTTCACGGCGAGCTCTCGAGACGACGAGAATCGACGAGATAGAGTCGCCGCCGAGGCGGAAGAAGTCGTCGTCGATGGACAAGGGTGCATCGCTGGGTAGTCCGAGTACGTCGGTGAAGATGGTGGTGAGGGTGATTTCTGTTGCGGTGGTGGGTGCTGTTCCGCCGGTGAGGGCGGTGGTGAGGTCGGGTGTGGGGAGTGCTCGGTGGTCGAGTTTGCCGTTGGGGGTGACGGGGATTTCGGTGATGGGGATGAAGACGGTGGGGATCATGTAGTCCGGTAGCCGGTCGGTGAGGAAGGCCCGTAGTTCCTCGTCGGTGTTGCCGTTGTCGGTGTTGTTGTCGGGGTTGGTGTTTCCGGTGTGGTAGGCGGCGAGGTATTTGCCGGTGCCGCCGGGGTGTTCGGCGGCGATGACGATGGCGGTGGAGACGGCGGGGTGGTGTTCGAGGACGGTGCGGATGTCGTCGAGTTCGATGCGGTAGCCGCGGATCTTGACCTGATCGTCGGTGCGTCCGAGGTAGTCGAGTTGGCCGTCGTGGTTCCAGCAGACGAGATCGCCTGTGCGGTAGAGACGTTGGCCTGCGGTGGTGGCGATGAAGCGGGTGGCGGTGAGGTCGGGTCGGTTGATGTAGCCGTCGGCGAGTTGGGTGCCGCCGAGGTAGAGCTCTCCTGTGATGCCGACGGGGACGGGTCGTAGCCAGGGGTCGAGTACGTGGGTGGTGGTGTTGGTGATGGGTTGGCCGATGGGGACGCTGGTGCCGTAGGTGTCGGTGGTGGTGGTGGTGGCGGTGGTGGTGGGGTTGAGGTGGTGTCCGGTGGTTTCGACGGCGGCTTCGGTGGGGCCGTAGGTGTTCCAGATCTGGACGGTTGTGCCGGTGCTGTTGTTGTTGGTTGCGGTGAGGGTGGTGGCGAGGGTGGTGGGGAATGCTTCGCCGCCGAGGGCGAGGTGGCGGAGGTGGGATCGGCTCAGGTCGAGTCCGGTGTCGAGCATGGCGTGGGCGATGGTGGGGACGAGTTCGACGAAGCCGATGGGTTCGGTGTGGAGGATGTCGGTGAGGTAGTGGGGGTCTTTTTCGCCGCCGGGTCGGGTGAGGCGGATGGTGGCGCCGACTGTCAGTGGCCAGAAGAATTCGGGGACGGAGACGTCGAATCCGATGCTGGTTTTCTGCAGGACGCGGTCGCCGTCGGTGAGGGGGAATACCGTTTGGCGCCAGCGGATGAGGTTGATGATGGCTCGGTGGGAGATCATGACGCCTTTGGGGCGTCCGGTGGTGCCGGAGGTGAAGATGACGTAGGCGGTGTCGGCGGGGGTGAGGGTGCGTGTCAGTACCGGTGCCGCGGTGTCACCGTGTGTCAGGCGTGCTGATACTGCTGGGTCGGTGAGGAAATCTTCGGTGATGACCACTGTGGGAGAAGCGTCGTCGAGGATGTGGGTGATGCGTTCGCTGGGGTAGTCGGGGTCGATGGGGACGTAGGCGGCGCCGGCGCGGATGACGGCGATCAGTGTGGTGACGAGGTCGACGCTGCGGGGGAGCATGACTGCGACGCGGTCGCCGACCTGCACGCCACGTTCGATCAGAATGTGGGCCACTGCGTTTGCGCGGGAGTCGAGATCTGTATAGGACGTCGTGGCGGCTGAGTCGTCGATGACGGCGGTGGCGTGTGGGGTGTGGGTGGTTCGGTTGCGGATGAGTGTGTCGAGGGTGGTGTTCGGGTTGGGTAGGACGGGCCCGGTCGACCAGTGGTCGAGTTGTGTGTGTTCGGGGTCGGTGAGGACTGGTATCTCTGCCAGTCGTGTGTCTGGTGTGGCGGCAAGGGTTTTCAGGACGCGTTGGAATGTTGCGATGAATCGGTCGATGGTGGCGGGGGTGAACAGTTCGGTGGCGTAGGTGAGGTATCCGACCATGCCGTGGGGGGTGTCTGTGAGGTCGAGATCGAGATCGGTCTTGGCCGCGTCCAACCCCGTGGATGCGCCCGACGGAAGTACTGATTCGACCAGGCCCGGCAGCAACGAACCCACCTCACCGGTTTCGGTGTCGGTGCTGTTGTGGGTGAGGAGGATTTGGAAGAGGGGTGTGCGGTTGGTGGTGCGGGGTGTGTTGGTGGTGCGGGTGATGGTTTCGAAGGGTGCGTGTTGGTGGGCGAGGCCGTCGAGGATGGTGTGGTGGGTGGTGGTGAGTAGGTCGGTGATGGTGTCGGTGGGGTGGAGGTGGTGGCGTAGGGGGAGGGTGTTGACGAAGTAGCCGATGAGGTTTTCGAGTCCGTGTTCGGTGCGTCCGCCGACGGGGGATCCGATGATGATGTCGGTGCCGGCGCCGAGCAGTGATGCGGTGATGGCGGTGACGGTGTGGGTGAGGGTGAACATCGAGACGCCGTGCTGGGTGGCGACGGTGCGGGCTGCGGCGGCGGTGTGGGGGTCGATGGTGAAGGTGATGTCGGTGCCGTGGCCGGTGGGGTGTGCGGGGCGGGGGTGGTCGAGGGTGATGATCGATTCGTCGGGGGCGTCGGTGAGGGTGGTGCGCCAGTAGTCGAGGTGGCGGGAGAGTTCGGAGGTGGGGTCGGCGGCGTCGCCGAGGGTGGTGCGTTGCCAGGTGGCGTAGTGGGCGTAGGTGACCGGTAGTGGTGTCCAGGTCGGTGCGGTGCCGGCCTGTCGTGCGGTGTAGGCGGCGGCGAGGTCGGTGAGCAGGGCGGGGGTGGACCATTCGTCGATCGCGTGGTGGTGCGCGATGAGGGCGATGGTCCATTCGGTGTCGCCGGTGCGCAGGACAGCGACGCGGAGTGGGAGGTCGGTGGCGAGATCGAACCCGGCGGCGATGAGAGCGGCGATACGGGCGTCGACGGGTCCGCTTTGGCGTAGGTCGGTGATCTCGATGGAGAGTCGTTCGGTGATGTGGGTGGGTTCGACGATGTGTTGGGTGAGGGTGCCGTCGTGTTCGACGAGCAGGGTGCGCAGGGGGTGGTGGCGGGTGACGAGGTCGCCGATGGCGGTGGTGAAGGCTGCGGTGTCGAGGTTTCCGGTGAGGGTCCAGATCGTGGGGACGACGTACTGGGAGGCGGGTCCGCCGAGTTGGTCGATGATCCAGAGTGCTTGTTGGCCGTAGGAGGCGGGGATCGGGTCGGTGAGCGTGATGTCGGTGATGCGTACTGGTGACAGGTGTGCTGTGGCGCCGTCGCCGGTGGTGTCGAGGGTGGCGATGGTGGTGTCGACGAGGTGCGCGAGGCCGGTGATGGTGGGGGTGGTGAACACTTCGCGCAGGGTCAGGGAGGTGCCGAGCTCGGCGTTGATGCGGGCGGCGACGCGGGTCGCGGTCAGGGAGTGCCCGCCGAGGCGGAAGAAATCGTCGTCGATCGACAGCGCTGCATCACTCGGAAGTCCCAACACGTCGCTGAAGATGCCCGCAAGAGTGAACTCCGTTGCAGTGGCAGGAGCACTTCCACCGGCCAACGCACTGGTCAGGTCGGGTGCGGGCAGCGCCCGGCGGTCGAGCTTGCCGTTGGGGGTGACGGGGATGGTGTCGATGGGGATGAACACCGTGGGGATCATGTAGTCCGGTAGCCGGTCGGTGAGGAATGCCCGTAGTTCCTCGTCGGTGGCCTCATTGTCGGTGTTGTTGTCGGGGTTGGTGTTTCCGGTGTGGTAGGCGGCGAGGTATTTTCCGGTGCCGCCGGGGTGTTCGGCGGCGATGACGATGGCGGTGGAGACGGCGGGGTGGTGTTCGAGGACGGTGCGGATGTCGTCGGTTTCGATGCGGTAGCCGCGGATCTTGACCTGATCGTCGGAGCGGCCTAGGTAGTCGAGTTGGCCGTCGGTGTTCCAGCGGACGAGGTCGCCGGTGCGGTAGAGACGTTGGCCTGCGGTGGTGGCGATGAAGCGGGTGGCGGTGAGGTCGGGT
>NZ_JMEX01000008.1:2722827-2723952 GCF_000760735.1 Rhodococcoides fascians A44A
CCGTGGCGTGCGCGCCATGCGCAGGTCGCGATGCCCAGTGCGGTGAGGAGGATGTCTTCGACGCTCGCCGAGAGGGCGGTGGTGATGTCGCCGATGAGGGTAGCGGTGAGGTCGGCGGGAACCGTGACCTCGATCTGTCCGGTTGTGGCGTGAGTGTCGCGCTCCGGGTCGACGCTCCGCTCGCCGAAGAGAGGCTGTATGGCGTCGGCGACGGTGTTCCAGTGCTCGAGTTGGTCGGTGAGGTGGGGGTCGCGTGCGCGTTCGGTCAGTGCGTGGGTCCATGTGGTGATGGAGGTTCCGGCGGGGAGCAGGTCGTCTTCGGTGGCGCCGGTTTCGAGTGCCCAGGCGTGTGCGAGGTCGTCTTGAAGGATGCGCCAGGAGACTCCGTCGACAGCGAGGTGATGGATCACCATGACGAGGCGGCCGGTGGCATCACCGGAGGTGGTGCACCACATTGCGCGCCAGAGGATTCCGTTCGTCGGATCCATCTGATCGGACATTCGGGTGACGAGGTCGTCGACTGTCGTCAGCCATTGCGGGCTCGACCAACCGTCCGACGTCGTCAGCGATTGGATCGGCGATTCGACCGTTGTGGAGGGAAGCGTGAACTCCCAGGTTTCGGAGCGGCGAAGGCGAGCGCCGAGCGTGGGGTGGGCTGTGGCGATCCTGTTGAGGATTCGGTGGAGGGTGTCGGTGGTGAGGTCGGGTGGGGTGGTGAAGACGAAGGATTGGGTGAAGTGGTCGAAGCCGGGTCGGTCTATGTAGCGGGCGGCGATGGGTTGCAGTGGTGCGGTGGTGACGGTGGTGGGTCCGGTTTCGGTGTGGGTCTGGGTGTGGGTGTCGGCGATTCGTGCCAGGGCGCTGATGGTGCGGTGGGTGAAGATGTCGGCGGCGGTGATGGTGATGCCGGCGCGGCGGGCTGCGGTGACGACTTGGATGGAGGAGATGGAGTCGCCGCCGAGGCGGAAGAAGTCGTCGTCGATCGACAGTGGGGTGTCGGTGGGCAGGTGCAGGATGTCGGAGAAGACGGTGGCGAGGGTGGTTTCGGTGACCGTGCTCGGTGTGTGTCCGCCGGTGAGGGCTGCGGTGAGGTCGGGTGTGGGTAGTGCGCGGCGGTCGAGTTTG
>NZ_JMEX01000008.1:2726103-2727300 GCF_000760735.1 Rhodococcoides fascians A44A
CAGTGGGAGGTCGGTGGCGAGATCGAACCCGGCGGCGATGAGAGCGGCGATATAGGTGTCGGGGTCGGTATCGGTGTGGGGGTGGGTGTTGTCGGTGCCGCGTAGGTCGGTGATCTCGATGGAGAGTCGTTCGGTGATGTGGGTGGGTTCGACGATGTGTTGGGTGAGGGTGCCGTCGTGTTCGACGAGCAGGGTGCGCAGGGGGTGGTGGCGGGTGACGAGGTCGCCGATGGCGGTGGTGAAGGCTGCGGTGTCGAGGTTTCCGGTGAGGGTCCAGATCGTGGGGACGACGTACTGGGAGGCGGGTCCGCCGAGTTGGTCGATGATCCAGAGTGCTTGTTGGCCGTAGGAGGCGGGGATCGGGTCGGTGAGCGTGATGTCGGTGATGCGTACTGGTGACAGGTGTCCTGTGGCGCCGTCGCCGGTGGTGTCGAGGGTGGCGATGGTGGTGTCGATGAGGTGCGCGAGGCCGGTGATGGTGGGGGTGGTGAACACTTCGCGCAGGGTCAGGGAGGTGCCGAGTTCGGCGTTGATGCGGGCGGCGACGCGGGTGGCGGTCAGGGAGTGCCCGCCGAGGCGGAAGAAATGGTCGTCTGCGGTGAGTGTGGTGTCGTCGGTGAGTCCGAGGACTTCGTGGAACAGCCGCCCGAGTGCTTTTTCCGTATCGGTCTCGAGTTCTTGTCCGCCAGCCAATGCCCCGGTGAGGTCGGGTGTGGGTAGGGCGCGGTGGTCGAGTTTGCCGTTGGGGGTGGTGGGGATTTCGGTGATGGGGATGAAGACGGTGGGGATCATGTAGTCGGGTAGTCGGTCGGTGAGGAATGCCCGTAGTTCCTCGTCGGTGGCCTCATTGTCGGTGGTGCTGGTGTGATAGGCGGCGAGGTATTTTCCGGTGCCGCTGCCGCTGCCGCTGCCGTTGGTGTTTCCGGGGTGTTCGGCGGCGATGACGATGGCGGTGGAGACGGCGGGGTGGTGTTCGAGGACGGTGCGGATGTCGTCGGTTTCGATGCGGTAGCCGCGGATCTTGACCTGATCGTCGGTGCGGCCGAGGTAGTCGAGTTGGCCGTCGGTGTTCCAGCGGACGAGATCGCCGGTGCGGTAGAGGCGCTGACCTGATTGTTCGCCGGATCCGGTGGGGTCGGCGATGAAGCGGGTGGCGGTGAGGTCGGGTCGGTTGATGTAGCCGTCGGCGAGTTGGGT
>NZ_JMEX01000008.1:2727310-2727378 GCF_000760735.1 Rhodococcoides fascians A44A
GCTGTGTTGGTGGTGTTCGTGTTGGTGGTGGCGATGAGGGTGGGTTCGGTGACGTCGGCGAGGGCGGT
>NZ_JMEX01000008.1:2730063-2731087 GCF_000760735.1 Rhodococcoides fascians A44A
TCCGGCGAAGAGTCGGTCTGCGGCGTCGGCGGCGTTCGCGGCGGGGAGGGCTTCGCCGGAGAAGAACACTCGCCGCACCGACGCCAACCGGTCCGGGTCAGGAGTCGCCCCGAGGAATGCAGCGAGCATGGCGGGCACGAAGTGCAGGACGGTGATCTGGTGGCGGTCGATGACCTCGGCGAGATAGGACGGGTCTTTGTGGCCTCCGTCTTTGGCGACGACGAGGGTGGCGCCGATGACGGCGGGGAGGAAGAATTCCCAGACCGAGACGTCGAAGACGGCGGGGGTTTTCTGCAGGATCCGATCACCGGGGCCGAGTCCGTAGTCCTCGGCCATCCAGGTGAGGCGGTTGATGATCGCCTGATGGGAGATCATGACGCCTTTGGGGCGTCCGGTGGTACCGGAGGTGAAGATGACGTAGGCCGTGTCCGCCGAGGTGAGGGCCCGCGCCAACACCGGCGCCACACGCTCGCCGCGTGCCAGACGTGCCGCGACCACAGGGTTGTCGAGGAAATCTTCGGTGATGACCACTGTGGGGGACGCGTCGTCGAGGATGTGGGTGATCCGCTGGTCCGGGTAGTCGGGGTCGATGGGGACATACGCTGCGCCGGCGCGGATGACGGCGTGCAGGGCGGTCACCAGCTCGATGCTGCGCGGGAGTTGAACGGCGACGCGGTCTCCGACCTGAACCCCACGTTCGATCAGAACGTGTGCCAATGCGTTGACGCGGGCATCGAAATCGGCGTACGACCAGTGCGTTCCGGTGTCGTCGATGACGGCGACCGCATCCGCCGACACATTCGCCTGCCGCCGAGTCAACACATCCACCGTCGAATCCGCCACCGGCACAACCGGACCCGCCGAGAGTGTGGAGATCTGGCCCGAATCGGCTGCGGGCAGGGCATCGAGCGCTGCCAGTCGTGTGTCTGGTGTGGCGGCAAGGGTTTTCAGGACGCGTTGGAAGGTGGTGGTGAATCGGTCGATGGTGGCGGGGGTGAACAGTTCGGTGGCGTAGGTGAGGGAG
>NZ_JMEX01000008.1:2731097-2731572 GCF_000760735.1 Rhodococcoides fascians A44A
GATGAAGACGGTGGGGATCATGTAGTCCGGCACCCGTGCGGTCAGATGCTCCCGCAGTTCGTCGTCGGTGACGTCGGTACCGACGTAATAGGCGGCAAGGTATTTGTCATTGCCGCCGGGGTGGTCAGCAGCGATGACGACCGCGGTCGAGACGGCAGGGTGCTGCTGCAGGACGACGCGGATCTCGTCGAGTTCGATGCGGAAGCCGCGGATCTTGACTTGGTCGTCGGAGCGGCCGAGGTAGTCGAGTTCACCGGCGTGGTTCCAGCGGACGAGATCACCGGTGCGGTAGAGGCGTTCACCTGCGGTGGTGGGGTCGGCGATGAAGCGGGTGGCGGTGAGGTCGGGTCGGGCGATGTAGCCGTCGGCGAGTTGGACACCACCGAGGTAGAGCTCTCCTGTCACGCCGATGGGGACCGGGCGCAGCCAGGTGTCGAGGACGTGGGTGGTTGTGTTGGCGACCGGTGTTCCGATG
>NZ_JMEX01000008.1:2733488-2733675 GCF_000760735.1 Rhodococcoides fascians A44A
GCGGCATCGGTGTCGGTGGTGGTGGCGGTGGTGGGGTTGAGGTGGTGTCCGGTGGTTTCGACGGCGGCTTCGGTGGGGCCGTAGGTGTTCCAGATCTGGACGGTTGTGCCGGTGCTGTTGTTGTTGGTGGTTGCGGTGAGGGTGGTGGCGAGGGTGGTGGGGAATGCTTCGCCGCCGAGGGCGAGGT
>NZ_JMEX01000008.1:2734914-2737338 GCF_000760735.1 Rhodococcoides fascians A44A
TTCGTGTTGGTGGTGGCGATGAGGGTGGGTTCGGTGACGTCGGCGAGGGCGGTGGTCCAGGTGTCGAGTGAGGTGGTGTGGTCGTGGTGGGTGAGCCAGTGGAGGAAGCTCGGGTAGGTGGTGTCGGGGAGTGCGGGTGTGGTGGGGTTGTTGTAGGCGCGGAGCAGTGTGGCGATCAGGGGTGGGGTGGACCAGCCGTCGGTGATGGCGTGGTGGATGGTCAGGATGAGGGTGTGCTGGTCGGCTGCGGTCGTGACCGCGGTGACGCGCATCAACGGCGCGTCAGCCAGAACGAACCCGGTTTCCCGGTTCCGCGCCACGGCTTTGTCCACGGCACCTGCATCTCCGATGCCATTCACTGCGGTGAGTTCGATCGTCGCGTGCGTGGGGATGACGGCGACGTAGTCGCCGTTCGCAGCGGGTGTGATCGCCGCTTTGAGGTTGGGATAGATCTCGGTCAACGTTCGCAGGGCTCTGTAGAGCCGTTCGTTGTCGAGCGTTCCGGTGACGTGGACCAGTGTGTGCGTGAGATACAGGTCCACGCTGGCGCTGTCACCGAGGAGTGATTCGAAGACCATGCCGTGTTGCAGTGGCGTCAGGGGCTGGACGTCGGCGATGTCGCCGTAGCGGTGGTCCCAGGTGGTGAGGTCGCCGTAAGTCGTACCGCTGGCGGTGAAGTCGGTGAGGGAACGGCGCACGCGCCCTGCACCCACGCCGCTGGCGTACGTGACAAGAGTCTGTAGCGCGGTGGTCCAGAGTTGGACGAGTTCGCGCGCCTGTTCGCTGGTCAAGATGTCCTGGGCATAGGCGAAGGATCCGTCGAACATGGGCTCGCCATCGCTACCAGTGAGAACCGCGATATTGATATCCACCACTGCTGCAGCGGGCGAGTTTTTCGGCAGGTGCGCGCGAATTCCGGGGCACTCCGGCGAATTGGACCATGGTTTGGCGGTGACGGCACTGAAGTTGCCGAGGTAGTTGAGCGCGAGGTCGGGGGTGGTGGTGGGTAGGGCGGTGTCGGGATGGAGGTGGGTGAGTATGCCGTAGCCGATGCCGCGGTCCGGGACGCGTGCGAGTGTGTCTTTGATGCGTAGTACGGCGTCGGCGGCGAGGGTGGGGTCGGTGATGGTGTCGATCGGGTCGAGGTCGGTGAGGTCGGCGAGGATCGGGTACCAGGTGGTGAACCAGCCGATCGAGCGTGAGAGGTCTGCTCCGGGGACGAGGGTTTCTTGGCGGCCGTGGCCTTCCATGCCGATGGTGACCGGGCGTGGCTCGAGGTGGTGGCGTGCGCGCCAGGTGCCGGTGGCGATGGTGACTGCGGTGAGGAGGATGTCTTCGACGCTGGCGGAGAGTGCGGCGGTGACGTTGTTGATCAGGGGCCCGGCCGGGATTTTCACGTCGATAGTTGTGACGGCGGCCTGGGTGTGGCGCTCCTGGTCGATTCCGGTCTCGCCGAACAGCGGGACGACCGCGTTCACCACCGTGCTCCAGTGACCCAGTTGCTCGGTGACATCCTGCTCGGTCAGTGCGTGCGTCCAGGTGGTGATGGAGGTGCCGGTCGGCAGCAGGTCGGTGTCGGTGGCGCCGGTGTCGAGTGCCCAGGCGTGTGCGAGGTCGTCCTCGAGGATGCGCCAGGAGACTCCGTCGACGGCGAGGTGGTGGATGACCATGACGAGGCGGCCGGTGGTGTCACCGAAGTCGGTGTCGTTGGGCTGGGTGTCACCGGAGTGGGTGCACCACAGGGCGCGCCACAAAATCCCGTTCGCCGGATCGAGTCGCTCGGAGAGCCGTGTCGTCTCGGCAGTGACGTACGCAGGCCAGCGCGGTCCGGACCAACCGTCGGTGAATTCGGTGGTGTCGAGTCGGGTGGTGACCTCAATCGGGGTGGCGGCGCCGGTGAAGTGTGGTGCGCCGGAGTTGTCGATGCCGAGGTGGCCCTGCAGGGTCGGGTGATGGCCGATGACGCGGGTGAGGATTCGGTGGAGGGTGTCGGTGGTGAGGTCGGGTGGGGTGGTGAAGACGAAGGATTGGGTGAAGTGGTCGAAGCCGGGTCGGTCTATGTAGCGGGCGGCGATGGGTTGCAGTGGTGCGGTGGTGACGGTGGTGGGTCCGGTTTCGGTGTGGGTCTGGGTGTGGGTGTCGGCGATTCGTGCCAGGGCGCTGATGGTGCGGTGGGTGAAGATGTCGGCGGCGGTGATGGTGATGCCGGCGCGGCGGGCTGCGGTGACGACTTGGATGGAGGAGATGGAGTCGCCGCCGAGGCGGAAGAAGTCGTCGTCGATCGAGAGTTCGGTGTCGGTGGGCAGGTGCAGGATGTCGGCGAAGACGGTGGCGAGGGTGGTTTCGGTGACCGTGGTGGGGTGTTGTCCGCCGGTGAGGGCTGCGGTGAGGTCGGGTGTGGGTAGTGCGCGGCGGTCGAGTTTG
>NZ_JMEX01000008.1:2737857-2757500 GCF_000760735.1 Rhodococcoides fascians A44A
ACCGGAGGTGAAGATGACATACGCCGTATCCGCCGGGGTCAGGGCCCGCGCCAACACCGGCGCCACACGCTCGCCGCGTGCCAGACGCGCCGAGACCGCCGGAGTATCGAGGAAATCACCGTCGAGCACCACTGTGGGGGACGCGTCGTCGAGGATGTGGGTGATCCGCTCGTCCGGGTAGTCGGGGTCGATGGGGACATACGCTGCCCCGACGCGGATCACCGCCAGTAGTGCGGTCACCAAGTCGACACTGCGCGGGAGGTGGACGGCGACGCGGTCTCCGACCTGAACACCACGTTCGATCAGAACGTGTGCCAATGCGTTGACGCGGGCATCGAAATCGGCGTACGACCAGTGCGTTCCGGTGTCGTCGATGACGGCAAGCGCGTCAGCAGACACACTCGCTCGCTGCTGAATCACCGCATCGACCGTCGAATCCGCCACCGACACAACCGGACCCGCCGAGAGCGCCAGCTCAGCATCGATCACCCTCACCGACGCGATCCGAGTATCTGGAGCGGCCCCGAGTCGACCGAGGAACTGCACGAATCCATTCGCTGTGTCGACCACTCCGGAAGCCGCTAGTGCAGGATCGCTCGTAGCCACGTCCACAAGGAATCCGTGGACCGAATCGCGATACGCCATGAGGTCGAGGAACCCGACCGGTCCGCTGGCGATCGTCTCTTGACGCCCACGGATCGCGCCGAAGGACTGGTTGTAGTCGAATGCCTTGATGTTCAGCTGCGGAATCGCCTGGTAGTCGTCCGGCCCGTTCGGCCAGATGTGAGCCAGCTTCTCCCCAGCTGCGACGTGACGTGCAGCGGTTCGCAGTTCACTGTTCACCTGCTGCAGCAGTTCGCGCACGGTTGCCGACGGGTTCGGACGAAAGACCACGGGGGCTGCGCCGACGAGCATTGCCGGAGTCGTCAGGGCGGGTCGCCCGGATCGGTTCATCTGCGGGAATCGCACGGCGAACGCATCACGGCCGACGAGAGATGCGGTGTACAGGCCCCAGCCCAGGGCGACAACATCGGACCAGTTCACGCGGGCAGCACGAGCCAACTGATCGATCGACTCGGCCACGTCCGCCGGGATGACGACGTGTGTTCGAGCGTCGGTCAGGAAGAACTGTCGGGACGCATCGAAGGTGACCGGAGTGATGTCGTCGACGGCTTCGAATCGTTGCACCCAATGGTCGTCGAGGTTCGTGTCGCGCGATTCTTCGAGTTCGGAGTACGCCCCGAACCATCGCGGCGGGATCGGCTCGTTCCCGACGAGTGCGGTGTACACCTCGGCGACGCGGCGAGTCACCAATCCGAGGCCGTAAGCATCGAGGAGCAGGTGATGGGTGGCGAACTCCCACGCCCAGCCGTCGGCCCGGCGATGGATCACCGACACCGACTCGAATCGGTCGTCGCCTGCGCCGCATTCGTGGCACCTCGTCCACGCTTCGGCGCGGATCCGGTCATCCGGTCGATCGTGCTCGACCACGGTCGTCGTACCGACACCCCCGATCTCCCGATGCAGCATCGGTAGGCCGTCGGCGCCCTCGACGGGGCGAAGGCCGAGGACGTCTGCTTCGGAGGTTGCGACGCCGATTGCGCGCTCCAGGAGCGGGGTGTCGATGTCGCCGTCCAGCCAGATCAGTTGGGAGATTCGAAAGGCGTCGGCGCCTGGTGTGACGTGCTCAGCGGTCCAAACGCCCAACTGCGCAGACGTCAGCGGAAGACGAACCTCGATCACACCGAACTCCTTCACTAGGAAATGCTTAGCCTAACCTAACAGTAGGATCCCGAGTTTTGCGCGGAGGAGCGGCAGCGGACGCAGCGGACCGTCCTACGGGCACGGCCCGGATGAAAGCGCGTCGTGTCGATCGGCGACAGGTAGGCGGTGTCGCCGAGGTCACGAAGAGGTCGGAGGTTACTCAGCCGTGTGCGGGATGCGCCGGCGGCCCAGCGGTGTGACCGCCGGTGTGCCCGTGACCGGGTCGGGTTGAACGATGCACTCGAGTCCGAACACCTCGTGTACGAGGTCGGCGGTGACGATGTCCGACGGCGCACCCTCGGCAACGATGGAGCCGTCCTTCATTGCGATGAGGTGGGTTCCGTACCGGGCCGCATGGTTGAGGTCGTGCAGTACCGCGACGAGCGTCCGGCCGAGGTGATTCAGGTCCGTGAACAGCTCGAGGAGTTCGATCTGGTGGGCGATGTCGAGGAAGGTGGTCGGTTCGTCGAGCAGCATGATTTCGGTCTCTTGCGCCAAAGCCATTGCAACCCAGACACGTTGGCGCTGTCCGCCGGACAGTTCGTCGACCGGTCGTCCGGAGAGTTCGGTGACGCCTGTCGCGTCCATTGCCGTCAGTACTGCCGCCTCGTCGGACGCGGTCCACTGCCGAAGGAGCTTCTGATGCGGGAACCGGCCGCGGCTGACCAGGTCGGCAACGGTGATCCCGTCCGGCGCGAGAGCGCTTTGCGGCAACAGGCCGATGCGGCGGGCGACCTCCTTGGTCTGGTACGAGCGAATGTCCGCCCCATCGAGAATCACTTGCCCGGAGTTCGGCTTGATGAGCCGAGACAGTGCACGCAGCAGTGTCGACTTGCCGCACGCGTTCGGTCCGACGATGACGGTCAACGACTGGTCGGGAATCGACACGCTCAGTTGCTCGGAGATGACTCGTCGGTCGTAACCGATCGTGGCGGAATCGACGCTGAGTCGGTCGGTGGACGCCGGTGTGGGGGCTGGGCCAGGCGACGTGGATGGACCGACTTGGTGGGTGGTCGTGTTCGGCAATCGTCCGGTCTTTCTATATGAGCCTGGCGGCCTTGCGCTTTCGAGATCAGCTCTGCCCGGACGAGCGGATCCGGCGAGCTCGGACCCAGGCGAGCGTGCAGTGCTGAAGGTAGCCTAGCCTTAACTGATCTTTGTTGCTACTGTTCGCTGCGATATGTCGCCATACGAGCACGTCCGTCGGTGACCGTCCGTGCGGCAACGCCGAGTAACTGCGCTCGAACCGAAGGAGAAATGTGGCGAACAACCCGTTCGACGACGACCAGGGCCGGTTCTTTGCGCTCGTCAACCATGAAGAGCAGTACTCGCTGTGGCCCACCTTCAAGCCGGTCCCGGGTGGATGGGCGATCGCTCACGGAGCCCCCGACGGTGCACCACGCGCGGAGGTGCTCGAGTGGATCGAACGAACGTGGACCGACCTGCGTCCCAAATCGCTCCGCGACGTGATCGCACGGCGTGAGACCGGTGACGTCACGGCATCCGTGAACGTCTGACCGAACATCGAACCATCGAAGTACACGAGAGGAACGTCTATGAAAACGCTTGCCGCGCCTAGGCGCGCGACAGCATTGCTGGCCGGGTTGGTCAGTGTCGGTTTGGTGCTCGCGGGTTGCTCGAGCGACTCGTCCGACGGTGCCACGAACGGCGCGTCGAGCGACAGTGCGTCGAGCGACGGTGCGTTCCCGGTCACGATCGACGCCGCTTACGGTGACGTCACCGTCGAGGAGAAGCCCGAGCGGATCGTCGCTGTAGGAACCGACTGGATCGGACTGCTGGACCTCTTGGGCGAGAAGCCGATCGCGGTGTCAGGGGAAGCGTCCGACCTCGATGACTACCCATGGTTGCAGGGTCTGTACGACGGCGATTTCAACGCGGACCTCTACACCGCGGAAGGTACGGATTCGCCGGAGGCGATCGCCGCATTGAATCCGGACCTGATCCTCACGAGTGTCTGGAGCGCCGACGAGCAGCTCTACGATCGTCTTTCTTCCATCGCACCCACCTATGTCGGTTTGGAAACGCAGGACGAAGGCGGCGACACCAGCTGGCAGGACAATCTGGCGTCTCTTGCGGCGCTCACCGGGCACGACGAGAAGATCGTCGACGAGACCGAGGCCAAGTACGAGGCCACATTGTCCGAGGCCGCTGCGAAACTACCTGGCCTGCAAGGTAAGACGTTCCAGCTGGGAGTGCTGGACGGAGACGATCAGCAGCTGTGGCTCACCGAGTATGCGAACGAACCCATCGAGGCTCTTGGCTTGACGCCCGGAGACGGGCAACCGACAGGCGAGGGCGACAGTGTCGCGGCGAACGCACCCAAGTACTCGCTCGAGAACATCGACCAGTTCTCCGCTGACGTCGTGTTCATCGTCACTCACGAGTACGCCGACCCGGAAAACACGTTCAGGACAGCGTTCGAGGCCGATCCCCGAGTTCCCGAGCTTGCTGCCGCGAAGAACGGGACGCTCGTCTACCTCTACGGTCCGCAGTGGCTTGCGGTGAATCCGCCGACTCCCTCGAGCGTGCAGTGGTGGGTCGACGAGGTCGTCCCGCAGTTGGAGGCATCGGCGCTCAACACGGGCGCATAGGCCGGACCCATCTTCGTCCAGCCGCCTCGTAGCGCACGAGGCGGCTGGACGTGTGTCCACCACCAGAAAGCGAATCGAGTGACAACACGAACCGGTCATGCTCCTCCACCTGCTGAAACGCCGGAGGGGGTTCGCCGTGCAACGGCGTCCACGAGCGTCGGGCGGCGCGCGATCGGATTGTTCATCGCGATCGCTTCACTCGTCGTCCTGGTGCTCCTGAGCATCGCCGTCGGATCGAAGGACATCCCGCTGTCGGTGGTGTTCGACTCACTCCTGCACAACACCGGCAAAGGCGACGCCTACGTCGTGTGGGACATGCGCATTCCGCGAACCGCAGTGGGTCTCGCCGTCGGCGTCGCGCTCGGGGTGTCCGGTGCACTCATTCAGGCTCTGACGCGTAATCCGCTCGCCGATCCGGGAATTCTCGGAGTCAACGCCGGCGCCGAATTCTTCGTCGTCGTCGGCATCGCAGTGTTCGGTGTGACCACCGTCAGTGGGTACGTCTGGTTCGCTTTCCTCGGCGCATTGGTCGTCACCGTCGTTGTCTACGTGATCGGTTCGATGGGGCGCGGTGGAGCAGACCCGGTTCACCTGACGCTGGCGGGTGTCGCATTCGGAGCGGTCCTGTCCGGCATCGTTACCGGTTGGGTTCTCACCGATCCCAAGACGTTCGACCAGATGCGCAGTTGGTACGCAGGCAGCCTCGTCGATCGAGGCTGGGACGTTCTGTTGCCGGTGCTTCCGTTCTTGATCGTCGGAGTGGTGCTGGCCGCAATCGCTGCCAATTCACTGAACACCATCGCACTGGGGGACGACCTGGCGAGCGCGCTCGGCGCACACGTCAATCGCACACGCGTGATCGTGATCATCGCGGTGACGCTGCTGGCCGGCGGAGCGACCGCCATCGCCGGCCCGATCGGTTTCGTGGGCCTCATGATTCCGCACGTGGCGCGGTGGATCGTCGGCCCGGACCAGCGCTGGATCATCGGCTACACGCTCGTTCTCGCACCATCACTGCTGCTGGCCGCCGATATCGTCGGACGCGTCGTCATCCGGCCGGGTGAGTTCCCGGTCGGCATCGTGACTGCATTCGTCGGCGCCCCGGTGCTCATTTATCTTGTCCGCCGAGCAAAGGTGAGTGGCCTGTGAGTTCAACAGGTCTCGAGACCGCCACCGAACGGCAGGTGGATTTCGGACACCGCACGCTCGTGGTACGCACCGGCGGTTGGGCCACACGCTGGCACGGCAGAAGTGTCCTCGTCTGCGCAGTGCTGGCGATTGCGACTCTCGCGGTGACGGTTTGGGCCTTGACTCTCGGCGATTACCCGCTGAGCCTCGCCCAAGTGTGGGCTGCTGTCACCGGAGATCCCGAAGCCGGTTTCGCTCGCACAGTCGTCGTCGAATGGCGGGCGCCGCGGGCAGTCGCGGCGGTCGTGTTCGGCGCTGCATTGGGGGTATCCGGCGCGGCTTTTCAATCGCTGATCCGCAACCCGCTGGCGTCACCGGACATCATCGGATTCAGCGCGGGGTCCTACTCCGGCGCGTTGGTCGTGATCATCTTGATCCACGGTTCGTATCTGCAGTTGGCCGCAGGGGCACTGATCGGTGGTATCGCGACAGCAGTCGTCGTCTACCTCCTCGCGTGGCGGGGTGGAGTACAGGGCTTTCGGCTGATCATCGTCGGAATCGCGATTTCTGCGATGCTGACCTCCCTCAACACCTGGTTGATGCTGAACGCGAAACTCAAGGTTGCAATGAGCGCCGCCGCGTGGGGTGCCGGATCGCTCACCGGCACGAGTTGGGGTCAAGCGCTGATCGGCAGCGGCGTCATCCTTCTGCTCTTCGGCGTGCTTGCCGTGTTTTCACCGGCACTCAAACAACTCGAACTCGGTGACGACGCCGCTCGGGCTACAGGTGCGCGTGTGGAACGTGTGCGCGTCGTCGTTCTCGTACTAGGTGTAGCGCTCACCGCGACCGTGACCGCTGCTGCAGGCCCGATCGTGTTCGTCGCGCTCGCGGCGCCGCAAATCGCCCGTCGACTGGCTCGTAGCCCGGGCGTCACCCTCGCGCCTGCGGCGTTCACGGGCGCATTGTTGCTCGCTGCCGCGGACGTCACGGCGCAGAATCTACTGCCCGTCGAGTTGCCGGTCGGTGTGGTGACCGTGGTCGCGGGAGGCGGATACCTGGTGTGGTTGCTCATCCGAGAGGTACGTCGTCGTCGCTGAGATCGGTGTCCTCGAAGGTACCGAGTTGGGCCACCGGCTATCGGCTTGACACCACACCCCGGCAAGCACCACAGTAGAAAAACAATAGGTTTGGCTAAGCTAACTTAGGGAGAAGTATGACCGCGCCCGTCGATATCGCCGAGCTGCATCAACGGTGGAACGACCACACATCTCCCGCAGTGACCGCGACTGTTCCGGAGCTGTTCGCGGCGGCGGCTCGCGCAACCCCGGATGCTGTCGCTCTCGTCGACGGTGACCGCCGACTCACCTTTTCCGAACTGTCCGAGAAGGTCGCGCAGCTGTCGCACCGGTTGCTCGGCTCCGGGCTCGACACCGAAGGGGTCGTCGGAATCTGCCTGCCGCGATCGGCCGAGATGGTCGTGGCCGCGTTGGCCATCATGACTGCCGGCGGTGCGTTCGTGCCGGTCGACCCGCAGTGGCCCGCGGCCAGGCGTGACCGCGTGATCGCGGACTCGGCAGCGCGGATCGCAGTCGTCTCGGCCCAGGACCAGCCGTCGCTACCGGTGGAATCGATCGAGGTGGACCTCGAGGACTGGCAGTACGGCGAATTCTCCTCCGTTGCACCGAACCTCGAGCTCGACGGATCTCAGCTCGCGTACGTGATCTTCACTTCGGGATCGACCGGAACGCCGAAGGGCGCGATGATCCGACACGAGGCGATCTGCGAACGACTGACGTGGCAGCGAGACCACGTGCTCATGTTCGGCAACGACGATGCGTCGCTGTTCAAGGCACCCCTGGCCTTCGACATCTCCGTCAACGAAATTCTGCTTCCGCTCGTGTCCGGTGGACGTGTCGTCGTTGCGGCGAACGGCAGTGAAAAAGACCCCGACTATCTGCTCGACCTCATCGCGCGCGAGCAGGTCACGTATCTGTATCTCGTCTCATCGATGCTCGATGCGCTCCTCGTGCTCGACCTCGAACGGTCGGCACGCGGCGCGTCGGCGCTCGAAGGCGTCCGGCACGTGTGGTGTGGCGGTGAAGTCCTCACCCCCGATCTCTTCAGCCGGTTCCGTGATCAGCTGACGACGACGCTTTACCACGGATACGGCCCTGCGGAAGCGACGATCGGTGTCTCGCACGTCATCTACCGAGAGCGGGCCGAGCGAATCGCGACGTCGATCGGTCGTCCCAATCCACACACCCAGCTCTATGTCCTGGACGAGGACCTCGAACCGACTCCGATCGGCACCGGCGGCGAGTTGTACGCAGCCGGATTCTTGTTGGGCCGTGGGTATGTCGGCAGTGGGCTGCTCACAGCCGGTAGCTTCGTCGCAAACCCGTTCGATGCCGACGGCTCGCGCATGTATCGCACCGGTGACCTCGCGCGGTGGACCGAGGACGGAATGCTCGAGTTCCTCGGTCGCGCCGACAATCAGGTCAAGATCAGGGGCCAACGACTGGAGCTGGAAGAAGTCGAAGTCGCGATCTCGGCGCACCCCGATGTTCGACGCGCAGCGGTGCTCGCGTTGGATCACCCGGCGGGTGGCAAGTTCCTCGCCGCCTACGTCACTGCTACAGGAGACTCGACCGCGAACTTCGTCGAGGTACTTCGGGCGCATGCCGTAAGCACGCTGCCCGAGTACATGGTCCCCTCGGCTTTCACCGTACTGAGTGAGTTTCCGGTGACCGTCAACGGAAAACTCGATCGTCGGGCGCTACCTGCTCCTGATCTCGGAGCGGGCGCGGGCCTCGGCGGTAAGTTGCCGGAGACTGCAGCCGAACACACTCTTGCGCGTGTGTTCTCCGAGGTTCTACATCTCGGCGACGACGTCGTGCTCAGCGTCAACGACAACTTCTTCCGATTGGGTGGCCATTCGCTGCTCGCGAGCGGCGTGGTCTCCGGAGTGATTGCGGCCATGGACGTGTCGTTGTCTCTGCGTGAAGTTTTCGACAATCCGACTATCGCCGAACTGGCTCGGGTCGTCGGGGATGCATCACGCGTCTCTCCGCCGGTGGTGCGGGTCGGTGACGTCGAGCGACCCGACGAGATACCGATGTCGTTCGGCCAGCAATCGCTGTGGCTGGCCGAGCGAGTCACGGACCGGACGATCTACCGCACGGTCGAGGCACTGCAGTTCCAGGATCGCGAGTTCCAGGATCGCGAGTTCCGGGGTCGCGCAGACCTCGATGCGCTGCAGCAGGCAATTCACCTCCTGGTCGAAAGACACGAAGTACTGCGCACCACCTTCGTCTTCGACGAAGAATCGTCGTCATTGATTCAAGTCGTGCACGAGGCTCGGCAGGGCCGGCTGGGAATCGAGGAGATCGAGCGCAGCAACCTCGACGCCCGCATCGGCGAACTGCTGATTGCGCCGCTGGATCTGGCGACCGACTTCGGAATGCAGTTCACGCTGTTGCGACACGAAGACGGCGATGTGCTGGTGACACATGCGCATCACATGGTCACCGACGAGAATTCGGTTGGGCCGTTCATCCGCGACCTGACGGCCTTCTACATCGGCGAACCACTGGAACCACTCGCGGTCCAGTACGCCGACTTCGCGGTGTGGCACCGCGACGTCCTCGGCGACCGAGACGACTCCGGTTCCCGTCATCAGGTCGAACTCGACTACTGGCGGGACCTGCTCGCCGGCCTTCCAGTCGAAACGCCGCTGCCGCTGGATTCTGCCCGCGGGGACACCGACGAGCGTACGATTCGGTCCGTCGAGGCAGTGCTGTCGAGCTCGGACACCGACACCGTCGACGATCTCCTCATCGAACATCGGGCCACGCCGCTGCATGCAGTCATCACGGCGCTGTCCCTCGCGCTGTGGAACGAAGGCGCCGGTGCGCACGTGCCGGTCGGTACTCCCGTGACCCTGCGCGACGAACCCGAATTGGCCGATCTCATCGGATATTTCGTCAACTCGGTGGTCGTGCGTGTAGATATCGATGCTGCGCTCGGCTTCGGGACCACGCTCAGCGACGTCCGGGACCGCCTCCTCGGCGCGGTGGAACACAAGCTCGTCCCGTTCGAGCACGTGGTCGAGGCCGTCAACCCGACGCGAATTCCCGGGCTGAGCCCGATCTTTCAGGTCATGGCTGCTTTCCGTGACAATCGCGAGGTTCGCACGTATGCGGACGCGACTCTCGCGCCGCTACTTCCGGCTGAGGACAGCGTCGACGACGCGGTCCCGGCGCTGTACGACCTGGTGTACTCACTCGACCGTCGACCCGATGGAACCCTGAGTATCGGACTCGATGCCACCCGCGAGCTGTTCGTCGAGGAGACGACATCACGCTTGCTCGAATCCGCTCGACTCTTCTTGGTTCTGGGTGCGCGCCACCCTGACTTAGCGGTCCGTCAGCTGGCCCAGTTCGTTCGCGCGGCGCTTCGTGGCGGCACGGAGTCGCCCGCCGCTGGTGCGTCAAGATTCCGAATTCGGCTGCCACACTTCGATATTTGCGATGACTCGCTATGGCACGCGGCGACCACGCACCTCACGCTCGCAGCCCCGCACCTTGCATCCCTTCGGTTGGGCGTCCGAGACGACGGCAGCGGTGAACTGACCGCTGACGTGGACAACCCCACGCTTCTCGACGATGCACGAGAGGTCGTGACGGCCCTCGTCGGCGCCTACCGTGCGGGTACTGCGATGGAGGTCGTCGCGGTTTCGATCGACCGGGATTTGCGTTCCGACGAGGTCTGGACCGCGGTTCTCGACAATCCGTTCTGGGAGGACTGGGTCGACGAACTTGCCGATCACGACGGAGGTGAGCCGGCTCGCGGGCCGGTGGAGTCTGCGTGGCAGAACTCGACCATCACAGTCGAAAAGAACGCCGAGGGTGCGGAGTTCACGCGGGCAGCGATCGTTGCCGCGGTGGTTCGTGCTTTCGAGGCAATCGATCTCGTCGACGGCGATCTTGTTCTCGAGGTTGCGGAACCGTTGAACGCCGGCACTGTGATCGGTTTGCCTCTTGTTCTCGACGACGTTCAGCTGGCCGCAGATCTCACGGGTTCGTCGATTGCAGCACACCTTTCGCCGATCCGCGAGCGAGCCGCGGACTATGCAGGGCTTTCCAACCATTCCCGGTTCGGTTCATTCTTCGACGACCTTCCGACGCCGCACGCGCGGGTGAGCGTTTTCACGACCGATGCCGACAGTGCAGTGACAGGGCCGGCGACGATGCCGGTCGCCGTACGCGTACTGGTCGGAGTGTCGAGCACCGAGTCGGGAACTCGATCGGTGAGGGTCGAGGTCGACACCGACGCCACGGTTGTCACGCCGGCCGACGAAATCGTGGCAGCTGTCGTCGACGAGATCTCAGTCGCAGTCATCGCGGCGGCTCCGTCATCCGGCGCAGGCTCGTCGTTCGGTGTGCGTCGCGCGGACCGCTTGACCCTCTCCGCCGCGGACGAGGACAGCGTCCGCGCGCGCTACGGTACTGGCGTCGAACTGCTTCCGCTGTCACCTCTTCAGCAGGGCCTGCTGTTCCACATGGTCCGAGCCCGTGAATCGGGCGGGCACAACTCGTACATGTCGCAGGTGACGCAGGGCGTCGTCGGCACCCTCGATCCGGACCGACTGGTGGCGGCGGTTCGCACAGTGCTCGGGCGCTATCCCAATCTTCGTTCGGCGTTCCTGCCGTCCGGCGAAGCGCAGGTCATCCCGCCGGTCGCCGACGCACCGATCCGGATCATCCGATTGGCGCAGTGGCGTGATCTCGGCGTCGGTACGACGGAATTTCTCGCCGAGGAATGTGCTGTGCCGTTCGACTTCGAGACGCCGCCGCTCATTCGCTTCACACTCATCGAGCACGGTATCGACGAGTGGAAGCTTGCGATGACGTTCGAGCACATCCTGCTCGACGGCTGGTCGACGAGTGCCGTTCTCGACGAGATCTTCGATACCTACCGAGACCCCGAGTATCCGGCGCGAGTGCGGCCGGCGTCGTTCCGCAGTTACCTCGACTGGCTGTCCGATCAGGACATCGACGCTGCTTACCGCGCGTGGAGTTCGTACCTCGCCGAGCTGTCCGGCCCGACGCTCGTCTGGCCGGCCGGGGTTGCCGCCGGTGAAGGGCGCGACGGATCGGGCGAACTGCATCGCGATCTCGACAGTGCCGCCGCAGCCGCAGTACATGCCGCCGCGCGGGCGTCCGGCGTCACCGTCGGCACGGTGCTTCAGGCAGCGTGGGGCGTGACGCTCGGGCAGTTGGTCGGCAGCAACGATGTCGTGTTCGGAAACACCGTCTCCGGACGTCCCCCGGAGCTCGCCGACTCCGATCGAATCGTCGGACTGCTGTTCAACACTGTCCCGTTGAGAGTGAGCTTTTCACCGTTCGACTCGGTACGAGCCCTGCTCACCCGCGTGCAGCACGAGCAGTTGCAGGTGATCGATCATCCCTATGCGTCGCTGACCAAAATCCAGGCCGCGGCCGACATGTCCACGATGTTCGACACGCTGTTCGTGGTGCAGAACCTTCCTTTCGAGGAAGAGGCCGCCCCGGGCGAGTTCGAGCTCGTGACGACGGAGGTCGATGACGAGACGCACTATCCGGTCACGTTCGCGATCGATCCGTCCGAGGTCGACGGTGAGACCGTTGTGCATGTTCGGCTGGTGTACCGCCACGATGCGTACACCGAGGCGTCTGCGCTGGAACTGCTCGAACGGTTCCTGCAGGTGCTGGTCGCGCTCGCCCAGAACCTCGACGGTCCGGTCGGGCAGCTTTCCGCCCTTGTGGCCGACGAAGCAGTGCCGCACACCGGCATCGCGGCCGACCTGGTCCGCGAGGTCCCGACCGTGACGGTTGCGGATCTGCTCGATGAGCAGGTCCACCTGTCCGGGGCGGAGACCGCGCTGGTCGCGGGGGACCGCGTTCTGACGTTCACGGAGTTCGCAGCGGAGGTCAATCGGTACGCTCGGCTACTTCTCGAGGAGGGTGTCCGGTCCGAGCATCGCGTCGCGCTCCTCCTGCCACGTGATGAGCGCATGGTCATCGCGATGTTCGCGGTGTTCGCCGTCGGTGCGGCGTATGTGCCGATCGACAGAGCTTTGCCCGACGATCGCATCGGCTACATGCTCGGTCTCGCGCGTCCAACGGTGACGTTGGTGACCGGTCGGGACGCGAGCCGAATCGGTGACACCCGCGGCGTCGACCTCGACGATCCCGCCACCCGCGACCGCATTGCGGCCCTCGACTCGAGCCCGATCGGAGATGCCGACCGCGGTGGCAGGATCGAGCTCGATCACCTTGCGTACATCATCTTCACCTCCGGCTCGACGGGCCGGCCGAAGGGCGTCGCCGTGGGCTACCGCGGCCTGACGAACATGTACGTCAACCATGTCGAGAAGATCTTCGACCGTGTCGTCGCGCACCAGGCCGGACGACGTATGAAAATCGCGCACACCACGTCGTTCTCGTTCGATGCCTCGTGGGAGCAGCTGTTCTGGCTGCTGAACGGCCACGAGGTGCATGTCATCGACGACGAACTGCGCCGCGACCCCCACGGACTGCTCACGCATTACGACCGCACACGCGTCGACGGATTCGATGTCACGCCGTCGTACGGGCAGGTGCTGGTCGACGAAGGCCTGCTCGAACGTGATCGTCCGGCGGGACGATCGGTGTCGTCCGATGCACCGGGAGTCGTGTTCGTTTCGCTCGGTGGTGAGGCCGTGCCGGAGCGGTTGTGGCAGCAGTTGCGCGACGCTCCCGGGGTCGAGTCGTACAACCTGTACGGCCCGACCGAGTACACGATCAACGCGCTCGGCGCAGACCTTGCCGACAGCGATACACCGAGCGTGGGCACTCCCATCTTCAACACGCGTGCGTACATCGTCGACGGAAACCTTCAGCCGACGCTGCCTGGCGTTGCAGGTGAGCTGTATCTGGCCGGCGCGGGTATCGCGCGTGGCTACTGGGGACAGGCCGCCCTGACGTCCGAGCGTTTTCTCGCGTGCCCGTGGGAACCGGGCGAGCGCATGTACCGCACCGGCGACCTGGCCCGTTGGAACTCCTCGGACAACATCGATTACCTCGGTCGCGCCGACGAGCAGGTCAAGATCCGCGGCTATCGAATCGAACCCGACGAAGTCCGGGGAGCGCTCGAAATCCACCCGGACGTGGTGTCCGCGGCGGTCGTCGCGGCGGATCATCCGGGTGGCGGAAAGATGCTCGCCGCGTATTACACCGCCACCGACGATCTGAGCACAGTCTTGCGCACGCACGCGGAAGAACACCTGCCCGAGTACATGGTGCCGAGCAGTTACACCCGGGTGGATTCCTTCCCACTGACACCGAACGGCAAGCTCGATCGACGCGCTCTGCCCGCGCCGGAGTCGGCGCCGACGGGTGGTTCGGGACGAGCCGCGGAGACCGACACCGAACGCACACTCACCGAGATCTTCCGGGACGTGCTTCGCCTGTCGGCGGACGCCGCCTTCTCCGTCGACGACGACTTCTTCCGCCTGGGTGGTGACAGCATCCTGTCGATCCAGGTGGTGTCACGGGCTCGGCGCGCCGGCGTCACCATCAAGGCGTCCGAGGTCTTCACCGCGCGAAGGGTCTCGGCGCTGGCCCGACTGGCCGATGCGCGCGCCGCGGAAGAAGCGAGTGGCGCCCGGCCCGACGTGCTCTCGTCGGGTCTGTGGCCGATTGCGGTTCCCCTGGTGGATTCACCGACCTTCGGTACGTTCGTGCAGTCCGCAGTCTTCGTCACACCCGCGGGTGCCGACGAGAAACTCGTGTCGCGGGTACTTGGCCGCGTTGTCGATCACCACGCAGCACTGCGCGGCAGATTGGTGCGAGACGGGCTCGCGCGAGAGGGGCAGTGGCGGTTCGAGGTGACACCGCACGGCGCGACGGACGAACGGCTGGGCTCCGAGACGACGCCGCGCCTGTGGTCCGATCCGCAATGGGTCGAGCGTGTCGGCGAGTTGGTCGCCGAGTTCGGACAGTCGATGAACCTGCAGGACGGTGTGCTGTGGAAGGCGCGCTGGGTGACCAGCGATGCCGAGGCCACCGGGCGACTGGTGCTCGTCATCCACCATCTGGTCGTGGACGGTGTGTCCTGGCGCATCATCGGTGACGACTTGACCCATGCGTGGGAGTTGGAAACCGGGGTTGCGACGGATCCGCTACCTGCGGTGGGCACGTCACTCGCGGCATGGTCGAGTGCGCTGGCCTCGCGTGCTCGTGACGCGGACCTTCTCGCTCAAGCCGACTACTGGTCGGCGTCGGAGATCGACGAACCGCTGTTGGGTTCACGTGAACTCGACCCCGCGATCGACACGACCGAGACGGCGGCCGTGGCCGCTGTACGCGTGCCGTCTGCGTTGACGTCGGCGTTGCTTACCGACGTGCCCCATGTGCTCTCGGCCGAGATCAACGACGTCCTGCTCGGCGGTTTGGCGATCGCGGTCGGAGCATGGCGCGGCAGACGGGGAACGACCGACAAGCGGCTGCTCATCGGACTCGAGGGCCATGGAAGGGAGGAGAACATCGTTTCCGGTGCGGATCTGTCGCGCACCATCGGCTGGTTCACGTCGTTCTTCCCCGTGGTGCTCGATACCGCAGATGTCGATCCGGTTCTCGCCGTCCTCGACCCGAAGAGCGCGGCGGAGGCAGTGCTCCGGATCAAGGAGCAACTCGCTGCGGTCCCCGACCGCGGTATCGGCTTCGGAATGCTGTGGCAGCTCAATTCCGAGGTGGGCGAGCGGCTGGGGTCCGGGCGCGGTCCACAGATCGGGTTCAACTACCTCGGTCAGTTTGCCGGCGGAGATGCTTCCGATGAGAACGCGGCGTGGGATCTTGCACCGGAACTGCCGGGTATCGACGCGTACGAGACATCGGGTCAGAGCATCGACTCGGCGGCCGATATCAACATCGCAGCGGTACCCGAAGGCGACGGGTGGACTCTCAGAGGCGATATCGCTTATGCGTCCGGTGTCCTGTCCGAGGACGAGGTCGACGAACTCGTCGAGCTGTGGGTTCAGGCACTGAGTTCACTCGCCGAGTACGCACGCTCAGCGGTCCTGGTTCGACGATCTCCGTCGGACGTGCTCGCGCGTGGCGTGACGCAGGCCGATCTCGAGCGCTGGGAGGGCATCTATGGCGAGCTGGCCGATGTGCACCCCTTGACACCGCTGCAGCACGGGCTCGTGGTGGAGTCGATGCTCGGGTCGAGTGACGGGGGAGTCGACGTCTACGCTGCCCAGACCGTGTTCCACCTCGACGGTGCCGGCGAGCCGGAGCGATTCCGGGTTGCGCTGCACCAACTGCTCGAGCGGTTCCCGAACTTGAAGATCGCGATTGCTTCCACGTCCGGGGGCGAGTCCGTTGCAGTCGTGCCGACCGCGGTGGACATCCCGGTCACGGTCATCGACGTCGCCGACATGTCCGACGTCGAAGAGATCGCCGAACGTGACCGCGCGACCCGGATCGACTTCTCTCGGGCGCCGTTGGTGCGCGCGACGGTCGTGCGGTATCGGACCGGCCACGCGTTCATCCTGTCGATTCACCACGCGCTCGTCGACGGTTGGTCCATGGTCCGACTTCTCGAAACGATGTGGGAGGCGTACGGACGGCCGGCCGACGTGGTCGAACCGGATCTGTCGTTCGCGAAGTTCCTGTCCTGGATGACGGCACGCGATGCCCAGGCTTCGCTGCAGCGGTGGGCCGACGTGCTCGCCCCGGTCTTGGAGCCGACCCTCGTTGCGCCCGAGGCTGGTTCGAGCGTCGCGGGACTGCCCGAAGACATCGTGGTGGAACTCGACGCCGACACCAGCGCAGCTCTTGCCGATGTGGCCCGATCTGCCGGTGCCACGATGAGCAGTCTGCTGCAGACGGTCTGGGCGGTGTTCCTGAATACGATCACCGGCCAGGACACGGTTGTATTCGGTGCCGTTGTGTCGGGCCGTCCCCCGGAGGTCGACGGGGTCGAGGACGCGGTGGGCTCGTTCATCAACACGGTTCCGGTGGTCGTGCAGCTGGAGGGCAGGCTCAGCCTTGCCGACGCGGTGCGCCGGGTACAGGCCCAGAACTCCGCGCTGATCGAGGATCATCAGGTATCGCTCGCCGAGTTGCAGCGTCTGAGCGGGCACCAGCCGCTGTTCGACACGTTGATGGTCTACCAGAACTACCCGTCGGACTCCGAGACGCTCGAACTCGTCCGGGACAACGCCGGAATCACGATTCTCGGTGAGTCGGGCAGGGAAACGACGCACTACCCACTCACGTTCGCCGCGCAAGCAGGGGCCGAGACGTGGGTGCGGTTGTCGTATCGGCCCGATCTGTTCGACGCCGACGTTGCCGCGCAGTTCACGGCAGTTCTCGAGCGCGTCGTCGAGGTGTTCGCAACCGCCCCGGACCGCTCGATCGCTTCTCTGGACGTGTCTTTCGCGCGCGAAGTCCCGGCGGCATGGTCGACGGGACGGGTGTCCGAGGTCCCGGGTTCGACGTTGGATGCAGTCATCAAGGACCGTGTGGCTGCATCTGCGGATGCGGTCGCGGTCGTCGACGACAGTGGAACCGAGTGGTCCTACACCGAGTTCGATGCGCGGGTCAACGCTTTGGCACACGTGTTGATCGAACGTGGTGTGCGGGTGGGGGACCGCGTCGCAGTCCAGCTGCCCCGCAGTGTCGATCTGGTGACTGCATTGCTCGCGGTCATACGGGCCGGGGCAGCGTATGTGCCGATCGATCCGGAGTACCCGAGCGAGCGGATGGCGCACATCCTCGACGACGCGTCCCCGAGGGTGGTCGTCAACGGTGACTTCCTCGACGACCCCGCGGTATCTGCACGACTGGTACGTGGGGAGCGTGCGGCGCCGGTGTTGGCGCGCGCCCTCACCCCGGCGGATACGGCGTATGTCATTTTCACCTCTGGCACCACGGGCCGCCCGAAGGGGGTCATGGTCTCCCATCAGGCGATTGTGAATCGTCTCGCGTGGATGGCCGAAGACTACGGGATCGGCTCCGGTGATCGGATCCTGCAGAAAACGCCTGCCGTCTTCGATGTGTCCGTCGGGGAGTTCTTCCTTCCGTTCACTGTGGGCGCTACCTTGGTCGTCGCGAAAGACGGTGGCCACAAGGACCCCGATTATCTGGCCGACGTCATCGACCGCCGTCAGGTCACGGTGCTGCATTTCGTGCCCGCCATGCTCGCGGCGTTCCTCGGGGCGTCTCCCGGCCCGGACCGGTTGGCGTCGGTGCGGTGGCTGTTCTTCTCCGGCGAAGCACTCCCCGCCGCGAACGCCGCCGCCGCAGACCGACTCTTCGCCGGAGCCGAACTGCACAACCTCTACGGCCCGACCGAGGCCGCCGTCGAAGTCACCACCACACCCGTTCACGCAGACGCGCTGGCTGATGTGGTGACCGTGCCGATCGGTACACCGGTAGCGAACACACACGTGCGTGTCCTCGACACCTGGCTCCGACCGGTACCCGTCGGAGTGACAGGTGAGCTCTACCTCGGCGGTGTTCAACTCGCCGACGGCTACATCGCCCGACCCGACCTCACCGCCACCCGCTTCATCGCCGACCCCACCACCGGCGCCGGATCAGGTCAGCGCCTCTACCGCACAGGCGATCTCGTCCGCTGGAACCACGACGGGCAACTCGACTACCTCGGCCGCTCCGACGATCAGGTCAAGATCCGCGGATTCCGCATCGAACTCGACGAGATCCGCGTCGTCCTCGAACAGCACCCCGCCGTATCGACCGCCATCGTCATCGCCGCAGACCACCCCGGCGGCGCCGGACACTACCTCGCCGCCTATCACACCGGCGACGCCATCGACCCCGATGAACTGCGGGCATTTCTGACCGACCGGCTACCGGACTACATGATCCCCACGGTGTTCATCCCCATCGACACCGTCCCGGTCACCCCCAACGGCAAGCTCGACCGCCGGGCGCTGCCCACACCCGACCTGACCAGTGCGTTGGCCGGTGGAAGTGCTCCTGCCACTGCAACGGAGTTCACTCTTGCGGGCATCTTCAGCGACGTGTTGGGACTTCCGAGTGATGCAGCGCTGTCGATCGACGACGATTTCTTCCGCCTCGGCGGGCACTCCCTGACCGCGACCCGCGTCGCCGCCCGCATCAACGCCGAGCTCGGCACCTCCCTGACCCTGCGCGAAGTGTTCACCACCCCCACCATCACCGGCCTCGCGCACCTCGTCGACACCACCATCGCCACCCTCGACACCACCGGCGACGGCGCCACAGCACACCTGTCACCAGTACGCATCACCGACATCACGCTCACCGACCCGATCCCCGCCTCCTACGGCCAACAAGCACTCTGGATCATCGACCAACTCGGCGGACCCGCCTCCCAGTACGTCGTACCCACGATCTGGACCCTCACCGGAAACCTCGACACCGCAGCCTTCACCGCCGCCATCGGCGACCTCGTCACCCGCCACCACCCCTTGCGCACCCTGCTCGTCGAACACGACGGCACCCTCACCCAACACATCGTCGAACCCACCCACATCACCGAACGACTCTCCATCGAGATCACCGACCTACGCCAAAGCGGACCCGTCGACGCCCGTATCGATGACATCATCGCCGCCGGGTTCGATCTCGCCACCGACCTCCCCCTCCGCGTCGCTGTCCTGCGCACCGCCGACACCGAATGGACCATCGCCCTCATCGCGCACCACCACGCGATCGACGAATGGTCCACCCCCGCCCTGCTCACCGACCTCGCCGCCGCCTACACCGCACGACAGGCCGGCACCGCACCGACCTGGACACCACTACCGGTCACCTACGCCCACTACGCCACCTGGCAACGCACCACCCTCGGCGACGCCGCCGACCCCACCTCCGAACTCTCCCGCCACCTCGACTACTGGCGCACCACCCTCACCGACGCCCCCGACGAATCGATCATCACCCTCGACCACCCCCGCCCCGCACACCCCACCGGCCACGGCACCGACATCACCTTCACCATCGACCCCGACACCGCCGCCGCAGCCCGCACCGTCGCCGCCCACTGCGGCGTCTCGATGTTCACCCTCACCCACACCGTCACCGCCATCACCGCATCACTGCTCGG
>NZ_JMEX01000008.1:2757618-2829524 GCF_000760735.1 Rhodococcoides fascians A44A
ATTCCAACGCGTCCTGAAAACCCTTGCCGCCACACCAGACACACGACTGGCAGCGCTCGATACCCTGCCCGCAGCCGATTCGGACCAGATCTCCACACTCTCGGCGGGTCCGGTTGTGTCGGTGGCGGATTCGACGGTCGATGCGGTGATTCAGCAGCGAGCGAGTGTGTCTGCTGACGCGCTTGCCGTCATCGACGACACCGGAACGCACTGGTCGTACGCCGATTTCGATGCCCGCGTCAACGCATTGGCACACGTTCTGATCGAACGTGGGGTTCAGGTCGGCGACCGGGTCGCCGTCATCCTCCCGCGCAGCATCGAGCTGGTGACCGCCCTGCACGCCGTCATCCGCGCCGGCGCAGCGTATGTCCCCATCGACCCCGAGTATCCGGACGAGCGGATCGGGCACATCCTCGACGACGCGTCACCCACAGTGGTGCTCGACGGTGATTTCCTCGATACTCCGGCGGTCTCGGCACGTCTGACACGCGGCAAGCGTGTGGCACCGGTGTTGGCGCGGGCCCTCACCCCCGCGGATATCGCCTACGTCATCTTCACCTCCGGCACCACCGGACGCCCCAAAGGCGTCATGATCTCCCACCAGGCGATCATCAACCGCCTCACCTGGATGGCCGAGGACTACGGACTCGGCCCCGGTGATCGGATCCTGCAGAAAACCCCCGCCGTCTTCGACGTCTCGGTCTGGGAATTCTTCCTCCCCGCCGTCGTCGGCGCCACCCTCGTCGTCGCGAAAGACGGAGGCCACAAAGACCCGTCCTATCTCGCCGAGGTCATCGACCGCCGTCAGGTCACCGTCCTGCACTTCGTGCCCGCCATGCTCGCGGCGTTCCTCGGAGCGACTCCTGACCCGGACCGGTTGGCGTCGGTGCGGCGGGTGTTCTTCTCCGGCGAAGCCCTCCCCGCCGCGAACGCCGCCGACGCCGACCGACTCTTCACCGGCGCCGACCTGCACAACCTCTACGGCCCCACCGAAGCCGCCGTCGACGTCACCGCAGCACCCATCCACGCAGACGCGCTCGCTGATGTGGTGACCGTGCCCATCGGAACACCGGTCGCCAACACAACCACCCACGTCCTCGACACCTGGCTGCGCCCGGTACCCGTCGGGGTGACAGGTGAGCTGTATCTCGGTGGTGTCCAACTCGCCGACGGCTACATCGGCCGCACGGATCTGACGGCGTCCCGGTTCGTCGCTACCGGATCCGGGCAGCGTCTGTATCGCACCGGTGATCTCGTGCGCTGGAACCACGCCGGTGAACTCGACTACCTCGGCCGCTCCGACGACCAAGTCAAGATCCGCGGCTTCCGCATCGAACTCGACGAGATCCGCGTCGTCCTGCAGCAGCACCCTGCCGTCTCGACCGCGGTCGTCATCGCTGCTGACCACCCCGGCGGCAATGACAAATACCTTGCCGCCTATTACGTCGGCACCGACGTCGATCCCGACGAACTACACACACACCTCACCGACCGGCTACCGGACTACATGATCCCCACGGTGTTCATTCCCATCACCACCGTCCCGGTCACCCCCAACGGCAAACTCGACCGCCGCGCACTACCCACACCCGACCTCACCGGAGCACTCACCGGCGGACAGGAACTCGAGACCGATGCGGAGAAAGCACTCGGGCGGCTGTTCCGCGAGGTGTTGGGACTCGCGGACGACATCACGCTCGCCGCAGACGACCACTTCTTCCGTCTCGGCGGGCACTCGTTGCTCGCTGTCCGGTTGGTCGCTCGGGCGAACGAGGAGATCGGTACGTCGTTGCTCCTGAACGACGTGCTCCGGAACCCGACCGTCGCAGGTTTGGCTGCTGCAGCGCAGGATCGCGCCGCGAGTACGGTCACCCCGACCGACGTGGCCGACGCGATACTCGCCCCGCTGTTGCCATCCTCGTCCGGTCGCTTTCTGTTCTGTGCGCACACGATGTACGGCGGCGATGCTGCTGCGTACGACGTGTTGGCCGACTACGTGCCGGACGGACTGGGGATCGTGGGGTTGCAGGACCCGGCACACGGCGGTGTCGACATCGAATTCGACACGCTCGCCGAACTGGCGGTCGTCTACGCGAATGCGGTGCAACGTGTGCAGTCGACCGGGCCGTACGACCTGCTCGGCTGGTCCTACGGCGGACACATCATGTTCGCCGTGGCACAGGAGCTTCGCTCGAGAGGAGAGGAGATCCATTCCTTGACGATCCTCGACACCTATCCGACCAGCGCCCCCGAGACGCCCGAGACGCCTGCGCCCGACGTGTCGTTCGTCGACGACCGGGATGCCCAGTTGGAGTACCTGGAAAGCAGACGCGAGGACTTGCTGGTCATTCTCGGCGACGAGGGAAGCCGCGCGTTGTTTGCGAACCAGACGCTCGTCAAAGCCTTTGCGGTGTCCGGTAACCGATGTGAACAACTCATGGCTCAACCGACCAGCGGCCGACTCGACTGCGGCTCGCTCGTCGTGTTGGCCGGGGAAACCATCGACAACTCCGAGGCGGAGGGGCTCACCGCTGGACGGGGCGCCTGGCGTGTCCATCTCCCGCGGGCCGTGATCACTGTGGCCGACGGCGAAAACCACACGTCGGTGATCCTCACCGCGCGCGGACGAGCCCACTGGGGTGCGCAGCTCACCCGACTACTGGAACCAGGCGACGAAGGAGCCGAACAGCGATGACACTGAGCAGCGAACAGGTACAGGAAGATGTGGCGAACGTGCTGTACGTGGAGGTCGACGAGCTCGACCACGAATTGGATTTGCGCGAGCAGGGAATGGATTCCGTGCGCGTGATGCAACTCGTCGAGCAGTGGCGCAGCGCAGGGGTGGAGAAGGTGGACTACATCGTGTTGGCAGAGGATCCACGGCTGGAACGCTGGCTTGCGGTTCTGGAGGACCTGCAGCAGTCTGCGCAGAAAACGTAGGGACGCGAGAGTGTGGGGCCGGGAAAGGATCCGGCCCCACACTCGTCGACACGCGAAGCGGTTCTACTTTCTCTTGCTGATTTTTCCGACGGCGGTGCGCTCGAACTCGGTGACCAATTCGACGACGTCAGGAAGCTTGTACGTCGCGAGCCCCTTGGCCTTCAGGAACTGCCGAACCTTGGTCAGCGACAACGATTTCGGATCCACACCCTCGCGTGGGAGCAGGAATGCTTTGACACGCTCACCGAGGACGGCGTCGGGAATGCCCTGGACGGAGGCCTCGTGGATCGACTCGTGCGCCAGCAGCAGGTCTTCCACCTCTGCGGGTGCGACTTTCTCCCCGCCACGGTTGATCTGATCCTTCGAGCGTCCGGTGACCGTCAGGTATCCGTCGGCGCCCTGGACGACAATGTCACCCGTGCGGTAGAAGCCGTCCTCGGTGAACACGTTCTGGTGCTGAGGGGCGTTGTAGTAACCGCGGATGGTCGACGGTCCACGGGTCAGAAGGTCACCGGCGGTGCCTCTGTCGACATTCTGGCCATGAGAGTCGACGACGCGGATTTCGTCGTAGTCGGTGGTCGGGCGCCCCTGGCGAGTGGTGATGATGTCCTCGTCCGCATCGAGTCGTGTGAAGGTGTGCAGGCCCTCGGCCATACCGAAGGACTGCTGGACCGTCGCCCCGAGTTCGGGCCGAACTCGTCGCGCCGAGTCGGGGCTGAACTTCGCCCCGCCGACCTGGATGACGGCGAGCGTGGACAGGTCGTATCGCTCTTTCAGTGACGAGTTCAACCACGCCAGCGCGAGCGGGGGAACCAGCGCGACGATGGTCACACCATGCTCGTCGATGAGGGGGAAGCTCACGTCCGGACTCCCGTTGGGCGCCATGACGACTGTGCCGCCGGCAGCGAGAGTGGACAGGTAACCGGGGGAGCGCATCGCGAAGCTGTGCGACATCGGTAGCACGACGAGTTGCACTGTGTCCGAGGTGATATCGGTCATCGCGGCTGCCGCCCGCACGGAGGCGAGGTACGTCTCGTGGGTGTGCGGGACAAGCTTGGGGCGATCGGTCGTGCCTCCCGACAATGCCAGGAAAGCGACGTCCGACGGGAGCGATCGTCGACGATGTTCCAGTGTGCCCTGTGCAAGAAGCGGTTCAAGTCCATCGGCGTCGACGATGATCGTGTGTTCGAGTGTGGACGACGTCGACTTCAGCTCGGCTGCGAGGGCTGCGAGATCGTTCCCGTCGTGCGCGGCGGTGGCGATGTACCCGCGGGCACCGGATTCTTCGACGATGTAACCGATTTCGTGCAGGCGCAACGCGATCGGGGTGAGGACGGGTACTGCGCCGATCTCGTAGAGTGCGAACACCAGCGCCACATAGTCGGGAATGTTCGGGAGGTGGACCACGACGCGGTCGCCGCGCCGGATTCCGAGACGCTCGAACCCGGCCGCGAGCGTCAGAATCCGCTCGCCCAGGTGGCCGTACGTAATCCGGGTGTCACCGAAGATCAGTGCAGTCTCCTCCGAGTGCTGCTCGATCGAGCTGAACAGAAACTCCGTGAACGTCTGGTCCACCCAGATGCCCTCATCCCGGTAGCGCTGCGCGAACTCCGGTGGATAGGGGACGACTCCGTCCAGGACGAGGGGTGCGAGGTCGTGAGTGGACGCGGTCATCTATCCCTTCCTATGTGAGCGGAAATGTAGGTCAGGCCTACATTTCCGCTCACGTTGTGGTGTATTGCAGACGAGAAATCAAGGCGTCGAGCGATTCTGCCCCGTGTGCCGCGACGTCGGCTGCGGGGCGTTCGCGGTATCCGGGGTTGAAGATTTCCAGTGAAAGCGGACCGGTGTATCCGGCTTCGATCACGCCGGCAACGGGGGCGAGTACGTCGAACTCGCCTTCTCCGGGGAAGCAGCGGTGATTTCGGCTCCACTGGATCAGCTCGAGATCCATCCACGGGGCGTCGGCGACCTGAAGAAAGCCGATACCGCGGGGGTCGAGGGCGTGGATCTGTTCGATTCCGTCTCCCACCGCATAGAGGTGGAAGGTGTCGACGACGAGTGACAACGACGGGTGGTCGGCGCGCCTCAGTGCATCTTCGACGTCGGCGATGCGGTTGATGTGGGTGCCCCAGGCCAGCGCTTCGAACATGACGGTGGCGCCATGTTCTGCTGCGGCCTCGCCGAGTGCGTGCAATTGCGAGGCGGAGAGGTCTCGGTCGTCGATGGCGTCGTCGTCGGTGTTGGAGACGACGAGGATTGCATCTCCGCCGAGCGCCTCCATGATGTCGCTTTCGCGGTGGAAACGTTGGAGTACGTCGGCGAATTCGGTTTCGGTGACACCTTCGGCGCGCCTGAACGGTTGGTAGAGGTCGACGGTCAATCCGAGGTCGTCGCATCGCCGACGGATGTCTGCGGTGCTCGATGATGCAGCCGTCAGGTCGGCGTCGAGAATTTCGACGCCGTCGAAGCCTGCCGCGGCGATGCAGTCGAGTTTGTCCTCGAGCGTTCCGCCGAGTGACACGGTGGCGATGCAGGTCTTCACGGGTGCTCCTCGGCGTAGGTCCGGCGAGGCTGACATTGATAGCCTAACCTAGCTCAGCTTAACCTAGCCTTACCTCGGAATGGGGTTGTATGTCGGCGCTGTACACGGCCCACAGTTCGGCGTAGCGGCCCGCGTCATCGAGTAGCTCGTCGTGGGTGCCTTCCTCGACGATGGACCCCCGCTCGAGGACGACGATACGGTCGCACGCACGCGCCTGCGAGAGTCGGTGCGCGATGACGATCGCCGACCGGCCATGTAGTGCCTTCGCTGTGGCCTCGTCGAGCAGAGCCGAGTTGCGCGAATCTGCTTCTGCCGTGGCCTCGTCCAGAATCGCCACCGCGGGGTCGTGCAGGACCAGCCTGGCCAGCGCGAGCAGCTGAACGTCCGCCGCGGTGATGCGGTGACCTTCCTCGCCGAGTTCGGTGTCGAGGCCACCGGGGAGCGAGCTGAGAAGGACATCCCCGCCGACGAGTGACAGTGCGTGCGTAAGTGACTCGTCCGAAGCATCCGGCGCGGCGAACGCCAGATTCTCGCGCAGTGTTGCCGAGAAGACTCGTCCCTCTTGGTTCAGGTACGCGATCCGCGATCGGTGTACCGATGCCTCGATGGTTCCGCCGCCCGGCTCGCGCACGCCGGCGATCAGACGGGCGAGCGTTGTCTTGCCCGAACCGCTCGTGCCGACGATCGCGAGGTGCTCCCCGGCGTGGAGCGTCAGATCGACGCCGTTCAGCACGGGGTGCTCCGGCAGATAGGAGAAGGATGCATCACGAACCGAGACGACGGGGCCGGTTCGCCTCACGGTCGAGTCCGGCGCGGCGGCCGGGGCGGCGTAGTTCTTCGTGACACCCACGACCCGAGCGAGAGATGCTGCGGCGGACTGCAAGTCGTCCATCACGAACATCAGCATCGAGATCGGTCCGGTGACCTGCAGGAACAACAGCGAGGCGGCGGTGATCGAACCCAGTGACGTGCCGTACCGCGCAGCCAGAACGAAACCACATCCGACGATCAGGAGCAGGCAGACCGCCTCGGCGAGGTTGATGCGGCTGAAGAAACGGTTCTGCATGATTCGAGCGCGCACCTCCCACCGTGCCACATCCCATGTTGCGCTCTGGATGTCGTTGATACGTGCATCGCCTACCTGAAATGCGGTAACGGTTGGAAGCGCCGTGAGTGTGGTGAGTACGCGTTCGCCGCGGGTGCTGTCTGCCGAGCGCAGTGCGCCGTACACCGGCGGCACCGCGGGGAGGTACCACCTCAATGCCCGTACGTACAACGGCGCGGCAAGCAAGAACGCGATGCCGAAGCGCCAGTCGATGGCCGCTGCCCCGATGACGGTCAGCACGATCGTGAAGATCGCTGCTGACAGCGTCGGCAGAATTGCTGGGAGTTCGTCGGACACGTTCCGCGTGTCGGATGCGGCACGAGTCACGATGTCTCCGACACCCACTCGTTCCACCTCGGTCTCCGTCAGATCCAGTGTCGCCGCCATGAACTTCTCGCGCAGGTCCGCGACCATCGTGTCGATGACGCGTCCGAGCGCCACCATGCCGAAGAACTCGACGACGCCGCCGATGAGGGCAGCGGCCACCAGTGCAGTCAACTGCCACCAGAACACCGCTGGAATTCCCGACGCTTCACTGGCGGTGACTGTGTCGACGATCCACCCGATGGTCAGTGGAAGGACGAGCGTCGTGGCTGCCGAGATCAGCAGAAGTAGGAGGATGCCCGCGATCCTCAGCTTCTTGCCCTCGGCGAGTTCTGTTATCTCGTTACGCATCTCGCGCCAGTCGGCGACCGGCAGACGCTGCATTTCGGTATCGCTCACGAATGTTCTCCTGCGATGCTGTGCGTGGACACTGCGTGAAAGGCGGGCGAGGACGTGATGACGATCGTGGTCAATCCTTCTCGCGCAGAACGTACCCTGGTGGCGATGTCGTGCTCGGTGGCCGAGTCCACGGAATTCGTGGGATCGTGCAGAACGAGTACCGGCGGACGGCGATGCAGTGCGCGGGCGAGTGCGACGCGTTGGCGTTGGCCACCGGACAGGGTTCTGCCGCCGTCGCCGATATCGGTGTCGTAGCCGTCGCGAAGTTCGTGCTCCAGGCCGTCGCAGCGGGCTGCCTGCAGCGCGCCGCGGGCGCTGGTGTGCTCGTCCGACCCCGGAACTGCCTCCGCGGACGCCACGTTGGCAAACAACGTCGGTTCGAGGAGGTCCGGCTGATGGGGTGAGACGAGTATTCGGCGGCGGACCTCGGCCGGGTCATGTTCTCGCAAGGGACGTCCGTCGAGTGTGATGCCCGGGGTCTTGTCTTGCTCGCCGCGCGAGGTCAAGGTCATCGCGGCGACGAGCCCGTCGGCATCGATCGCGGACGGGTCGATCACGAGAAACTCGCCGGGCGTGACGAGAATCGGGTCGGTCATCTGGGGCGAGTGGATCCGAAGCGTCGGGGACTCCGGGATCGGAGCGGTTCCGAGCGCCTCCGGATCGGGGCCGATGTGCAGTTGATCGAGAACACGCTTGGCCGACGCCAACACCATCGCACCCAACGTTGCGGCGTCCTCGATGAGACTTCTCAGCGGATCGAGAAGCACCTGGGCCATGGCGGCAGCGGCGATAAGGCCGCCGATCGTGATGGAGCCGTTGAACGTGAGCATTGCAGCGATGACGGTCACCACGCCCGCGAACAGACCGGTCAGCGCATTGTTGATGCCGATGACCGCGCCCTCTGCCCTGTTGGCCGCGAGTGTGCCGCGCAGGGCCGATCGGGACACACCTCGATAATGGTCAGTGGCGGCGCGCTGAGCGTGGATGCCCGTGATCACTCGGTAGCCGGACACCAGATCGGCGGCGATGCCTGCCGCGTCCGCGACGGCATCTTGTTCTTCCTCTGCGCGTCTCTGCAGTGGACGCGCGACAACCGCCATGAGCGCCAACAGCAATGGCGACCCGAGTATGACGGTCAAGCCTAGAACCGGGTGGATGGCGAAGAGCGACACAGCCGCGACGACGATTGCGACGATATGGCCGAGTGGATACACCGCGAAATAGATTGCGCTGCTGGCCCGGTCGCTGTCGGAGGTTGCCACCGACAGCAGCCGCCCTGGCAGCTGCGGTCCGCCTGCGGTTCCGCGTGCGTCGAGGATGCGCTCGATCACTCGCGACGACAGCTCGTACTTCGCACGCTGTACAGCGAACCAACCGATGCGCCCGCCGAAGCGATACGTCAAGTTCATGACCACATAGAGGCCTGCGATGACGGCAAGCCACTGCAGGAACCCACCGACGGCCTCACCGGCAGGGGTGCCCGTGGTGACCGGCCCGATGCCGCGGTCGATGGCTGCACCCAATGCCAGCGGAACGAGCGTCGTCGCGGTGTTGTACAGCACCAGGAGCAGGCACCCGAGTGCCGCATGCCAGCCTGCCGATCGGATGATCGACGCCGAGAGGCGTAGCGGCGACATGCCGTCGCGGATTCTGATTCGACGCTGCGGCGGCGTGTCCGGAATGTCGAAGAAAACGGGGATGTGCTTGGGCGGATTCCAGGCGGATGTCATACGTCGGCAGGCTCGTGTTCCAGTGGGAGGGGATGGACGGTGGGGTTCCGGTGCTGCGAGCGGACGCGTCGACGGGGTTGGCCGTAGGGGTTCGACGAATCACAGGGGGTGCGCCCGACTAGTTCTATAGGTTAGCCTAACTTCGAATGTTAATCGATCAGGAGCCTGTAGTGCCTACGCCCGCCCGACGCCAGCCTTATCCCATCAAGATCCGTGCGGCAGAGGTCGTCCGGACCGAGATGATCACCGACACGATGATCCGCGTGACGTTCGGTGGAGCCGGGGCCGATGGATTTGTCAGTCAGGTCGCCGACGAGCACGTCAAGCTCATCTTCCCCGACGTCGACACCGGTGAGCTGCGGCTACCGGTGCCCGACGGCGACCATCTCGATTGGCCGGAGCCCTTCCCGACCACCCGTGAGTACACAGTCCGGAAGTACCGTCCCGAGGAGCGGGAGATCGATATCGATTTCGTCGTGCACCGACATGGGCTGGCATCGGGGTGGGCGATCGCGGCAAGGCCGGGTGACACCCTTCATGTCGCGGGACCTCCCGGCGGGGTGATCATCGATCCGGGATACGACCATTTCGTCATCGTCGGCGACGAGACCGCGCTGCCTGCGATCGCTCGCTGGGTGGAGGAGATGCCGCGTGACACCCGCGGAGACGTGTACATCGAAGTGCACACCGAATCGAGCATTCAGAAGCTGGACCCGCCGGGTGGAATCGACGTCCACTGGATTGTGACGCCGCACGGTGAGGCGTCGGGGCTCGAGACGGCAGTACGATCGACGAAGATTCCGGACGGCGCTTCGGTGTTCGTCTGGCTCGCCGGCGAGGCCGGGGACATACGTCCGCTGCGGTCCTGGATCCGGAAGGATCTGGGTTTGGGCAAGGGGGACAGCTCGATCACGGGATATTGGCGCCGAGGTGTCTCCGATACCCACGAACATCTGGACGAGGAAGAATGAGCAAGGGTTTCTACTACGCCGAAGTTGTTGCCGTCGAGCAGATCACCAAGCACATGGTGCGGGTGACGTTCGGTGGTGAGGACGTTGCCGACTACGTGAGCATCGGGGCCCCCGACGAATGCGTGACGTTGTTCTTCGCGCGTGAGGGTGAGGATCGTCCGCCTGCGATGACCGAGGTCGACGGCGAATGGTGGTTCCACGGCATCGAGGATGCGCCCGAGGGCCGCAACTACACCGTCCGTCGGTTCGATGCCGACTCCGGGCACCTTGTCATCGATTTCGTCGCGCACGAAGGCGGTGTTGCTGCCACCTGGGCGCTGAACGCGACGGTCGGCCAGGTTTTGCTGTGGACGCGGCCACGTTCCTGGTACAACATCCCGGCTACGGCGCAGTGGCAGTTGCTCGTCGCAGACATGACGGGTCTGCCTGCGCTCGGACGCATCATCGAGGAATTGCCGAGTGGCGCAAAAGCTCACGCGATCGTCGAGGTGCTCGAGCGCAGTGACAAGCAGGAGTTCGAGACAGCCGGCGACGTGACGTACGACTGGCGATTCGGCTCCGGCAACGGTGATTCCGCGAGTGTGCTCGAAGACGCGGCACGTCAGTGGGAACTGCCCGACGGCGAGGGTTACATCTGGTTCGCCGGTGAGGCTGCGTCGTCCCGCGTCGTGCGAAAGTACTTCCGGAAGGAGCTCGGCTACCCGGTGACTCGATTCGAGATCATCGGGTACTGGCGCGCCAACTCCGAGCAGTGGCTGGAAAAATACAAGAAGTACCAGGAAGAAGCACTGGCGGTGTACAACGGCGCATTGGCCGCAGGCCGCAGTCAAGCCGAGGCCAGCGAGGAGTTCGACGCCATGCTGGAGCGCGTCGGTCTGTGAGTGGAAATGTAGGCTCCCGCCTATATTTCCACTCACGTGGATAATCTATGAGTGAGTTCTTCCCTGGTCGAGCCCGGCGTTCCCCTTGCAGTCCTGTGCGTGGTCATGGTCCTGCTGGCGGCCTTGGTGTATCGAGTTTCTGCCATCGGGCGAGTGTGGACGGTGCCGTCGGCAGCTGGCCGTGGGTTCCTGCAGTTGGCCGCGGTGTCGCTGGTCCTGGCCGCGGCGCTCGCTCATCTGTGGTCTTCGTTGCTGGTGTTGGTCGTCATGTTCGCTGCGGCTGCCTTCACGTCCATTCGTCGTTCGGAGGCCGGGAGATCCGGGCTGTGGTTGACGGTCCCACTGGCCGTGGGTATCGGCGTCGTCGTTCCATTGTGTTTGTCGACGGGAGTCGTTCCTGCCGAGGGGATTGCGATCGTGCCCGTCGGTGGCATCATTCTGGGCGGCACGATGACAGCGACGTCGCTTGCGGCTCGTCGAGCTCTGGATGCACTGTCCGAGCGGCACGGTGAAGTAGAAGCCGCGTTGAGTCTCGGCCTCACCGAACGTGATTCGCGGCTCGAAGTCGTTCGTCCCACTGCCGGGGACGCGCTGCTGCCTGGGTTGGATCAGACGCGGACGGTCGGGCTCGTGACACTGCCCGGAGCTTTCGTGGGTGTGCTGTTGGCCAGCGGTTCGGCCATCCAGGCCGGAGCCGTGCAGATACTCGTGTTGACCGGACTCTTGCTCGCTCAGACATTGGCGGTGGTCCTGACGGTCGATCTCGTCTCGCGCGGTGTGGTGCACCGCAAAAGCTGACCCACCACAACTGCGAGTGATCGATCTAGAATGCTGAGTTGGTCGAGCACTACTGATGTCTCGCGCTTTCGAAAGGATTTACGTTGTCCGGTTCACTTCTTCGGCGGCGCAGTGTGCGCGTGATCGCCGCGCTCGCCGCAGTGACGATCGGTCTCACCGCATGCAGTAGCGACAGCTCGCCCGGCGACGACACCGAGACGGGAGCCACAAGCAGCGAGACCAGGGTGATCTCGACCGACAAGGGAGACGTCACCGTGCCGGCCGATCCGCAACGCATCGCGGTGCTGTCTGCAGGACTGGCCGGATACCTCTTCACCCTCGACGCACCGATCGCCATCACCGACACGCGGCTTCTGGGCGTGACCAACCTCGACGGCGGGTTCCCACCGCAGTGGGCCGAGAAGGCGGAGGAGCAGGGCACCGAAGAACTGCCCGCAGGCGAAGCGCTGAACATCGAGGCGATCGCACAGGCAGAACCCGACCTCATCATCGGTGGCGGACAGGGAATTTCCGCCGTCCAGGCAGACGAAGCATACGACCAGCTGACCGCCATCGCGCCGACTGTTCTGATACCCGCGTCCGTCAACACGTGGCAGGGGCAGCTCGAAGCCGTTGCCGACACTGCGGGTGAGTCGGACAAGGTTGCCGGACTGCTCGAGGCATACGACGACAAGGTCGCCGAAGTAAAAGGGGCCATCACGGTGCCGGGATCGCCCGTGTCGTACCTGTTGTCGCTGAGCACCAACGAGCCCGCGTTCATCCCGCAGACTGCAACGTTGCCGGAGTTGCTGAAGAACGTCGGCCTCGAACCGGACGACGTGCTCACCAAAGCCGACAACCCCGAGCTCTACGGCTCGGGTGACTCGTTCATCATCAGCCCCGAACTCCTGGCTCCGGTGGCGAGCGCACCCGTCATCATCGTCGTTCCGGTCGCCGGTCGTAGCTTGGACGAATTGAAACAGGATCCCGCCTACGCGAGTCTGCCTGCCTTTGCGTCCGGCAACGTCTTCGAGCTGCCTGCTACGAGCTACCGACCGGATTACGACGGGGTTATCTCGACCCTGGATCAGGTGCAGACGCTGTTCGCCCAGTAGATCGTCACGGCTGAGATGTCCGTCGACTCACCTGCGGCGGAGCCGCCTTGGGCATCAACGTTGCGGCGAGGAGCATGAGTACTGCCGCACCGAAGACGCCCAGGAAGACCAGATGAATGGCGTCGGACAGCTGCTGCGGTTCCGGATCCCCGGAGACATGCGAGTTCACGATTGCACCGAAGATCGCGACGCCGACGGCGCTGCCGATGGAGCGCGCGAACATGTTGGTCGACGTCGCGACGCCACGCTCGGACCACTCGACCGACGACTGCGCGGCGATCAGCGTCGGGCTTGCAATGAGACCCATGCCGAGCCCGACGACGAAGCAGACGGCGGCGATCATCCAGATCTGCGACTGCGCGCCTATCAGGGTTGCCGATCCGGTTCCGACCAGCGCGATGGACCCGCCGGTCAACGCCGTCGCGCGGAATCCGAACCTCAGATAGAACTTGCCGGACAGCGACGCCGCGATCGGCCAGCCGAGCGTGAGGGTTGCCAGAGCGAAGCCGGCCACGATGGCACCGGTGCCGAGGACGCCTTGCACGAAGGTGGGGACGTACGACGTCAACCCCAGCACGATTGCCCCGACGATGAGGGACACCAGGCTACTGACGACGAGGACGCGCCGGGTGAACACCCAGAGCGGCAGTATCGGCTCGGGCGCGCGGGTCTGCTGCCAGGTGAACAACGCCAGTGAGACGACCCCGAGTGCAAAGATCCCCACCGACGTGCCCGACGCCCATGCCCAGGACTGTCCGCCTTCCAGCAACCCGAGAAGCAGCGCAGCCGCGCCGACGGTGAGCAGACCCGCACCGAGGTAGTCGATCGTGGGTTTCGAGCGGTCGACGGGCCCTTCGTGGAAGCGTCGGATCAGCATCCAGGCGGCCAGTGCGCACAGTGGGATGTTGACGAAGAAGATCCAGCGCCAGGACAGGAACTCGGAGAACACACCGCCGAGTGCAGGCCCCAGCACTGCCGACATGGCCCACACGCTGGCCAGGTAGCCCTGGGCTTTGGCGCGTTCCTGCAGGGTGTAGATGTCGCCCGCGATCGTGACGGACATCGGCTGCACCGCCCCCGCCCCGAGTCCCTGAACCGCACGGAAAGCGATCAACGCGGGCATCGACCACGCCAGGCCGCACAGAATCGAGCCGAGGAGGAACACTGCGATGCCCCACAGCATGACCTTCTTGCGGCCGAACAGGTCGGCAAGCTTCCCGTAGATCGGCACGGACACGGCCTGGGCCAGCAGATAGATCGAGAACAGCCACGGGAACTGACTGAAACCACCGAGATCGTCCACGATGGTCAACACGGCCGTCGCGATGATCGTGGAGTCCAGTGCGACGAGCGACGTGCTGAGCATCAGAGCGATGAGTACCGGCCCGCGCTCGGACCGGAAGCCGACGTCTGCGATCTCGTTGGTTGCCATCAGCAACCATTGTTCTCCTGTCGCCGAGACATGGCGACATCAGGCCCAGATAGGGTTGGTTTCGTGCGCCCAACACTCAGTAGCTACCAGCATCTGGCCGGCGGCAAGGTTCGCGATCTCTACATCGTCGACGACGACCACCTGCTTCTCGTCGCAAGCGACCGCATCTCCGCCTACGACCACGTCCTCGATACGCCGATCCCCGACAAGGGGCGTGTCCTGACGGCGATGAGCGTGTTCTTCTTCGAAGAGCTCGGGGGAGTCAATCACCTCGCCGGTGATCCGCTCGACGAGCGGATCCCTCAGGAACTGCTCGGACGGGCTCTTGTCGTCAAGCGCCTCGAGATGGTGCCGATCGAATGCGTCGCTCGCGGTTACCTGACCGGTTCGGGGCTCTCGGACTACCAGCGGACCGGCGCGGTGTGCGGTGTCGGCCTGCCCGACGGTCTGGTCGAATCCAGCAAGCTCGACGAGCCGATCTTCACGCCCGCGGCCAAAGCGGCTCTCGGCGAGCACGACGAGAACGTCGACTACGCCGCCGTCGTCGACAAGGTCGGGGAGGAATTGGCGTTCAAACTTCGCGAGGACACCCTCGAGATCTACGCCCGAGCTGCCAATTTCGCACTCGACCGCGGAATCATCCTCGCCGACACCAAGTTCGAATTCGGGCAGGACGCCGACGGCAACCTGGTTCTCGCCGACGAGGTGCTCACCCCGGATTCCTCGCGGTACTGGCCGGCCGACAGCTACGAGGAAGGTCGCGTCCAGCCGAGCTTCGACAAGCAGTACGTCCGCGACTGGCTGACGGGCGAATCGGGCTGGGACCGTCACGGTGACACGCCGCCGCCCGCTCTTCCCGACGACGTCGTCGCGGCGACTCGTGCACGGTACATCGAGGCTTACGAACGCATTTCAGGCCTCAACTTCGACGATTGGGTCAAGCCATGACAGTTACTCCACCGATTGCCAAGAAGGTCCCCCTCGAACGGACCCACCACGGCGACACCGTCGTCGACAACTACGAGTGGCTGCGGGACAAGGAAGATGCCGAGGTGATCGCCTACCTCGAAGCCGAGAACGCCTACACCGAGCAGCAGACCGCCGGTCTCGAGGAACTCCGCGGACAGATCTTCGACGAGATCAAGTCACGCACCCAGGAGACAGACCTGTCGGTCCCGACGCGTATGGGCGACTGGTGGTACTACTCGCGGACCATCGAAGGCAAGTCCTACGGCCTCCAATGCCGTTGCGCCGTGGATTCTCCCGACGACTGGACACCTCCCACTCTGTCCGGTGAGGTGCCGGGCGAGCAAGTCCTTCTCGATTCCAACATCGAGGCCGAGGGGCACACCTTCTTCTCCCTCGGAGCATTCTCGATCAGCCAGGACGGTAACCTCCTGGCCTACTCGACCGACACCGAGGGCGACGAGCGGTACACGTTGCGTTTCAAGGACCTGCGCACCGATGAGATGCTGCCCGACACCATCGAGAAGGTCTCCACCGGAGCGACGTGGTCGATCGACCACGGTCACGTCTTCTACCAAACCGTCGACGAATCCTGGCGTCCCGACACCGTGTGGCGGCACAAGCTCGGCACACCATCCTCCGAGGACGTCAAGGTCTTCCACGAGCCGGACGAGAGCTACTGGGTCGGATTCGGCTCCACCCGTAGCGAGAAGTACCTGATGATCTGGGTCGGCTCCAAGATCACCTCCGAATGCCTCGTCCTGGAATCCGAGAATCCGGAAGGCGAATTCCGCGTCGTACTCCCGCGCGAAACCGGTGTGGAGTACAGCGTCGAGCATGCCGTGGTGAACGGTGAGGATCGATTCCTGATCCAGCACAACGGCTCCGTCAACGGCTGGGGAACCGACGGCGAGAAGGCGGAGAACTTTCTCCTCGCCGACGCACCCGTCGACGATCCGTCGAACCAGACCATTCTGATTCCGCACCGCGACGACGTCAGGCTCGAGGACGTCGACGCGTTCGCCGACCATCTCGTACTCAACTACCGCCGAGAAGCGTTGACACGGCTGGCTATCTGGCCGATCGGACCCGAGGGGTACGGCGACTACGAGGAACTCGAGTTCGAGGAAGAACTCTTCGCCGTCGGCGCCGGCTCGAATCCCGAGTGGACGCAGCCACTTCTTCGTCTTGTCTACACCTCGTTCATCACCCCTGGGCAGGTGTACGACTACGACGTGAAATCAGGCGAGTTGCTGCTCCGTAAGGCGCAGCCCGTCCTGGGTGATTTCCGCGCCGACGACTACGTCCAGCATCGAGATTGGGCCGTCGCGGCCGACGGGACCCGCATTCCGCTGTCCATCGTGTTGCGCAAGGACGTTCCCGAAGGCCCTGCTCCGACCCTGCTGTACGGCTACGGATCGTACGAAGCATCGATGGATCCGGCGTTCTCCGTAGCCAGGCTCTCGCTACTGGACCGCGGAATCGTCTTCGTCGTCGCACACGTGCGCGGTGGCGGCGAGATGGGCCGCCACTGGTACGAGAACGGCAAGACTCTCACCAAGAAGAACACGTTCACCGATTTCGTCTCCGCTGCACAGCATCTGATCGACACGGGTCGGACGGCGCCGAAACACCTCGTCGCCGACGGTGGTAGCGCGGGCGGGCTCCTGATGGGTGCTGTCGCGAACCTGGCGCCGGAGCTGTTCAACGGCATCCTCGCGAACGTTCCGTTCGTCGATCCACTGACCTCCATTCTCGACCCGTCGCTGCCGCTCACGGTCATCGAGTGGGACGAGTGGGGCAATCCGTTGGCGGACAAGGAGGTGTACGACTACATGAAGTCGTACAGTCCCTACGAGAACGTCGAAGCCAAGGACTACCCAGCGATCCTCGCGATCACGTCCATCAACGACACCCGTGTGCTCTACGTCGAGCCCGCCAAATGGGTTGCCGCACTGCGTGCCACCAAGACCGGTGACTCCGACCTGCTGCTCAAGACCGAGATGAGCGCAGGCCACGGCGGCGTCAGTGGACGATACGAGAAGTGGAAGGAAGCCGCCTTCGAATACGCCTGGATCGTGCAGCAGACCGGCGCCCGTATGTGAGTGTCAGCGCCAGACGTACCTGACCTGCGGGCGACCGGCCTTTCCGTACTCGGTGTTCCGGGTGACCAGGCCGTCGTCGGCGAGGCGCTCGAGGTACCGCCAGGCCGTCACGCGCGAGACTCCGACGAGCTTGGCGGCCTCGGACGCGTTGAGCCCGTCGGGGGCGTCGCGGACGATTGCGGTGACGCCGTCCATCGTCTGCGGTGCAATGCCTTTCGGGGTCGAGGCGCGTTCGTCCGCGGTGCGCAGGTGGGACATCGCGCGGTCTATGTCCCGCTGGCTCGCGGCGTTCTCTCCCGCGGGAAGGGCGTCGTGGAACTCGCGGTACCGGTCCAGCTTGTCCCGAAACGCGGCGAACGTGAACGGCTTCAGTAGGTACAGAACGACACCGTGGGCCACGGCGGATCGGACCACCGAGAGGTCACGCTCCGACGTGATGGCGATGACGTCCGGGCTGGGCCGGAGGCCGCCGAGCGCTGCGGCGACGTCGATGCCGTTGGAATCGGGCAGGCCGATGTCCAGCAGCACCAGGTCGATCGGTTCGACGGCTTCGGCTGCGGCCCGCAGTGCGGCCGACCCTGTGTGCGCCAGGGCGACGACGGTGAAACCCGGAACGCGCTCGACGTAGCTGCGATGCGCCTCGGCGATCAACGGTTCGTCCTCGACTATCAACACTCGGATCACGAGGGCCTCCCCAGCGGAATGGTCGCGGTCAACACCGAACCGTAGGTGACCTCGGAGGTCAGCGATCCGCGATACCGATTGACCACCTGTGTCACCAGTGCCAGACCCAGGCCGCGCGACCCGGATTTGGTCGAGTATCCGCGGGTCAGTGCAGTTCTCAGTACGTCGGCGGGCATCCCCGGGCCGCTGTCGGACACCCGAACCATCAGCTCCGATTCCGAATCACGCACCGTCACTTCGACCCACGGCTGCTCTGCTTCCTTCGACGCATCGATTGCATTGTCTATCAAATTACCGACCAGCGTGACCAATTCCCGCGGAGTGACGATGCCGGCATGTTCGAGTGCTGTGTCCTCGGTGATCGTGAGTTCGACGCTCTGCTCGGCTGCCTGACTGACTTTGCCCAACAACAAGGCGGCCAGAGCGGGTTCACCCACGGCACTCATCAATCGGTCGATCAAGTTCTGCGACAGTTCGAGGTCCGCAGTCGCGAACTCGACAGCTTCCTGCGGCCGACCGAGTTCCACCATCGTGATGACGGTGTGCAGGCGATTCGCGGACTCGTGCGCCTGCGAACGCAGCGATTCGGCGAAGCTCCGCACCGAATCGAGTTCACCGATCACCCCTTGCAATTCCGTTCGATCGCGGATCGTGAGAACGTCGCCGAGGCGTCGACCCTCCCACATCACCGGGTCGGAGTTGACGACCAGCACGCGGGTTTCGGTCAGGTGGAGTTCGCCGCCGGACGTCATGTGCTGCAGTGATTCCGGCAGGTCCGTCCGTCGAACAGGGCCGTCGGGGAGATCGAGGAGCCGCCTGGCCTCGTCGTTGACGATTTCCGCCGTGTCCCGCTTGCCGAACACGAGCAACCCTTCGCTGATGGAGTGCAGAACGGCGTCGTGATGCTCGTACATCGAACGCAACTCGTCCGGCGCCATGCCCAACGTCTGACGACGAAGTCGTCGGCTCAGTGCCACCGAGCCGCCGGCGGCGACGATGAAGGCCGAGATCACCACCCCGACGATGAGAGGAAGCCCGGCCAGGAACTGATCGCTGATCTTGTCCCTCGTCACCCCGGCCGACACCAGGCCGACGATGGCGCCGGTGGAGTCGGTCACCGGCGTCACCGCGCGGATCGAGGGACCGAGCGACCCGACGTAGGTCTCGGTGAACGTCTCACCCTCGAGTGCGCGATCGATGTTGCCGCTGAACGGCTGACCGATCAGGTCGACGGTGGTGTGAGTGAAACGAGTTCGGTCCGGCGCCATCACGACGATGAAGTCGACGCCGGTGACCTTTCGAATTCGTTCGGTCTCCGGTTGCAGGTACGCAGTGGGGTCGTCCGAGGCGATCGCCGTCGGCGTCGACGGTTCGTTGGCGATGCTCGCCGCGACGGCGATGACCTCGCGGCGGGTCGCCTCGTCGCTGTTGGACCGCTCGTTGACGATGGTCAGGAACCCGCCGGCAAGCACGATGACGGCCATGACGATCAATTGCAGGATCAGAACTTGCCCTGCAACGCTCGTCGGACGCTTCGCCACGTTTCGTTCCTTTGTTTCGTACCCGGTTCTCGTGAACAGAATGAACGTATTCGTGACTACGGTCACGAATTCCACCAACATCGTCCTCTAGCAAGGCGTGATCCAACTCACTCCATTAGTCACAAAGGACGTACCCATGACTACCAGCATCGATGCTGAAAACCGGAATCCGGCGCCGGAACCGAAGAAGAAGCGCGACAAGACGCACTGGCTCTACATCGCGGTGATCATCGCCGTGGTCGCCGGTGTTGCCGTCGGTCTCCTGTGGAAGGACTTCGGTGTCGAGCTCGCAGTGCTCGGCACCCTGTTCGTCAGCTTGATCAAGATGATGATCAGCCCGGTCATCTTCTGCACCATCGTTCTCGGCATCGGCTCGGTCAAAGCTGCAGCCAGTGTCGGCAAGGTCGGCGGGCTCGCGCTCGCCTACTTCATCGGAATGTCGACGATCGCCCTCGGCATCGGCATGGTCGTCGGCAACTTGATCCAGCCAGGCACCGGCCTGAACATCGTGCCAGGCGGTGGTTCGGAGTACGCCGAGGACGCCGAAGGTGCAGGCGGCACGATGGACTTCATCGCCGGAATCATCCCCGAGTCGCTGTTGTCGTCCTTGACCGCAGGCTCGGTGCTGCAGACGTTGTTCGTCGCCATCCTCGTCGGCTTCGCACTCCAGGCCATGGGCAAGCAGGGCGAGGGCATCCTCAAGGGCATCGGCGCAGTGCAGAAGCTCGTGTTCCGCATCCTGACGATGATCCTGTGGCTCGCCCCGATCGGCGCTTTCGGCGCCATCGCCGGTGTGGTCGGCAAGACCGGATTCGACGCTGTCGTTCAGCTCGGCACACTGATGCTGGCGTTCTACATCACGTGCTTCATCTTCGTGTTCGGCTTCCTCGGCCTGATCCTGAAGTTCGTGTCCGGCTTCTCGATCTTCAAGCTGGCCAAGTACCTGGGGCGCGAATACCTGCTCATCGTCGCGACGAGCTCGTCCGAGTCGGCTCTGCCGCGTCTGATCGCCAAGATGGAGCATGTCGGCGTCGAGCGCACCACCGTCGGCATCGTCGTCCCGACCGGATACTCGTTCAACCTCGACGGCACCGCCATCTACCTGACCATGGCGTCGATCTTCATCGCCGACGCGATGAACATGCCGCTCTCGATCCCCGAGCAGTTCTCCTTGCTGCTCTTCATGATCATCGCGTCGAAGGGTGCTGCCGGAGTCTCCGGTGCCGGTCTGGCAACCCTCGCGGGCGGCCTGCAGAGCCACCGCCCCGAACTGCTCGACGGCGTCGGCATGATCGTCGGCATCGACCGGTTCATGTCCGAGGCCCGGGCACTCACGAACTTCTCCGGCAACGCAGTTGCAACCCTTCTCGTGGGAACCTGGACCAAGACGATCGACGCGTCACGCGTCAAGACCGTCCTCGACGGAGACCTGCCGTTCGACGAGGAGACCATGGTCGACGACCATCTCCCGGAAGACGACAAGCGCGTCGAGCTCGATAAAGCCGCAGCCAAGGCGTAAAAGACCCCGCCTGGTGACGCGCACCCCCCGTCACCAGGCGTGTAGTACAAGAGCGGCCCTCCCACTCGGAGGGTCGCTCTTGTGTGTTCGGACAGCCAACTCACCAGAAGTCGGTACCCACAGGTAAGTTCGTGGAATGACTGAAGTCCAGAACATCGGCATCAACACGCTGGGCGGTGCGCCCACCTCGCTCGACGAGTACGCGGGCAGAGCCGTCCTCGTGGTGAATGTCGCCTCGAAGTGCGGCCTGACGCCTCAGTACGCCACACTCGAGAAGCTTGCCACCGAATACTCGGCGAAGGGACTGTCCGTCATCGGCGTTCCTTGCAACCAGTTCGGTGGTCAGGAGCCCGGCACCGCCGAGGAAATCGAAACGTTCTGCTCCACCACCTACGGCGTCACCTTCCCCATCACGGAGAAGATCGAGGTCAACGGAGAGAACCGGCACCCGCTCTACGCGGAGCTCACCAAGACCGAGGACGCAGAAGGCGTCGCAGGAGACATCCAGTGGAACTTCGAGAAGTTCCTGATCTCACCCGAGGGCGTCGTCACCAACCGCTTCCGCCCACGTACCGAGCCGGACGCCCCTGAAGTACTGGCTGCGATCGACAAGATCCTGCCCAAGGAGAACATCGCCGTTTAGACGCGATCAATTCTGCCGTCGAGCCTCGTTCACATCGGTGTGCGAGGCTCGCGGCATGTCTGGAGCACTGATCGTGTCGGTGAGCGGAATCAGGGACGACACCTGCGACAACGCAGCGGAGTTCGCCCTCGAACTGGACAAGCGTGGCGTCGCGCAGTCGCTTCTCGTTGCGCCGCGGCTGAAGGACAAGTACCGGCTCACGAAAGACGAGAACACCCAGGACTGGCTGCGAGGGCGTCGGGACCTGGGGGATGCGATAGTCCTGCACGGGTACGACCAGGCCGCGACCAAGCGTCGCCGAGCCGAATTCGCAGCACTTCCACGTCACGAAGCACGGCTGCGGCTCATGGCCGCCGACCGGGTCATGGAGCAGACCGGCTTGCGCACAAGGGTGTTCGCAGCGCCGCGGTGGATCGCATCACCCGGAGCAGTTGCCGCTCTGCCCGAGGCCGGCTTTCGAATGATCGCCGGCCTCAGTGCAATTCACGATCTGGAATCGGGATCGCTCGTACGGGCACGAGTCCTGGGCATCGGCGAAGGCTTCAAAGCCGAACCCTGGTGGTGTCGAGCACTGGTCATCGGCGCCGGACGTACCGCCCGACGCGGCGGCACCGTCCGATTGGCGGTCAGCGCAAAACAACTGGGCCGCAGCGGTCCCCGGCAGGCAATCCTGGACGCGGTCGACCTGGCGCTCTACAGCGGTGCAACACCGGGCGTGTACGAACACGTTCGCAGGGTGAGAGCAGCCTGACCGCTCGCGGGGTTATGAGATCGTGACGTAACGGACCACCTGGTCCAGTGGATGTAACCCTCGACGATGCAATCGATGTCGAGGCGGCGCCATGAAAAGAATCGTGCTCGTGACCCTCTGCATGATGGCCGCTGTGGCCTGCGGAAACACCGATGGCGGCACAGCGACCGCAGTGTCGGAATCCACTGCCGCGCCGGGGCAGCAGGCCGCGACGCCGACGGTTGCACCCTCGGTGGGCGCGCTGCCGTCGGTCGTGGTTCCGTCGCCGGTCCCTGCCCTTCCGTCGGACATCAGGATCCCGACGGCGGACGCAGCTCCGACAGTGACCCCGGTCCAGCCGAAGACATGTGTGGACGCTGCCGTGGTCGCCGATGCTGTGGCATCCATTCCGCGATACTTCCCGGACGAAGCCTGGACCGCAGGCCGGACAGGTGATCCCTGTGCGGCGTTCACGTGGGTGGAAGCTGCGGCGTCGCCGTATGCAACCGCGAGCACACCGGAGCACATTCTGTTCTTCGGCAGCGGTGTGTACCTCGGCACGGCGACGGCAGCGCCGTACAGCTTCACGAGTGTTGCAACCCAGACCGCCGACACGATCACCGTGAACTATCGCTGGCTCGTCGCCGACGAGGCGTTCGCAGCACCCGACGGTGGCCCCGCCGCAATCCGCTACCAGTGGGACGGAAGCTCCGTGATCATGCTGGACACTCTGCCGCCCGAGGTGACCGGTTGATGTGAGTGGAGATGACAGTGCCATCGGGTCGCTCCGCAGGCTCCGCTCCTGTCCCCGGCCTATATTTTTACTCACATGGAGAGGGAGGATTCCTGAGGAAGCTCGCGGAATTCGGTGTTCTCGTCGGCCATGTCCTTGAACCGGCCGTAGTAGATTCCCCTGGCCTCCTCGGCGACGACGGCCTGGTGGATCGGGAACGCGGTCCGAGGTGCGACTGCGCGCAGAAACTCGACGTTCTCCGAGAGCTTCGACCACGGCGCCGCAGTCGGGAGCGCCAGCACGTCCACCTTCTGCTCGGGAACGAACAACGAGTCGCCGGGATGGAACAGTTGCCCCGGATTCTCCGGTGTCCCCAGCAGATAGCCAGTGTTGTCGATCACGGGCAGTTCGGGGTGGATGACGGCATGGGTTCCGCCGACACCACTCACCTGGATGCCGCCGACGGAGAACGTCTGGCCCGCGTGTGTGGCCGTCCACCGCTCGCCGAGTTGCGACGCGGTCATCGGATCCGCGTACAACGCTGCGTTCGGATTGCCGTCCACCAGTGCAGGAAGACGCTCGAGGTCGACGTGGTCGGGGTGCTGGTGGGTGATCAGAATGGCGTCGAGCCCGGTGATGCCCTCGAAGCCGTGTGAGAAGTTGCCGGGATCGAACAGCACCGTGGTGCCGTTCAGCTCGACGAGTACACAGGAATGTCCGAAGTGCGTCAGCTTCATTCCTCCACACTAAGCGCAGTTTCGCGGCTCGCGCTGGTGCTGCGTAAACTCTTCACCGCCGGTATTTGTCTTATCCAAGGAGCTCCCTCGTGGCCCGAGTAGTTGTCGATGTCATGCCCAAGGCCGAAATCCTCGACCCGCAGGGTCAGGCCATCGCAGGCGCGCTTGGTCGTCTCGGCGTAGCAGGCGTCTCCGACGTCAGGCAGGGCAAGCGGTTCGAGTTGGAGGTCGACGACAGCGTCGACGACGCCGAGCTCGAGAAGATCGCGGAATCGCTCCTCGCGAACACCGTCATCGAGGACTGGAAGGTCACCCGAGAAGCATGAGCACACGCAACTCGTCCGCCCGCGTGGGGGTCATCACCTTCCCCGGAACTCTCGACGACGTCGACGCCTCCCGCGCCGTGACGCTCGCCGGCGGCGAGGCCGTCAGTCTGTGGCACGCCGACGCGGACCTGAAGAACGTGGACGCCATCGTCGTCCCCGGCGGGTTCTCCTACGGCGACTACCTGCGTGCAGGCGCGATCGCCCGGTTCGCACCCGTCATGGAATCCGTCGTCAAGGCGGCCGAAGGCGGCATGCCGGTCCTCGGCATCTGCAACGGCTTCCAAGTTCTGTGTGAAGTCGGCCTGCTTCCCGGCGCGCTGACCCGCAACGAGGGCCTGCACTTCGTCTGCCGCGACCAGTGGCTGAAAGTGGAGAACTCGGACACCGCGTGGTCGTCGCGCTACGAGACGGGTGCCGAGATCCTGATCCCGGTCAAGAACGCCGAAGGCCGGTTCCAGGCATCACAGAACGTGCTCGACGAGCTCGAGGGCGAAGGCCGCGTCGTGTTCCGCTACAGCGGATCCAACCCGAACGGTAGCCAGCGGGACATCGCCGGAATCTCCTCGCCCAACGGCCGCGTCGTCGGACTCATGCCGCATCCCGAGCACGCCACCGAGCCCCTCACCGGCCCCAGCGACGACGGCCTCGGCATCTTCTACTCGGCACTGGACGCAATCGTCTCGGCCTAGCAGGAAGCAGGGTCTATTCTCCGACGCATGACCCTGACACCGGTGATGATCACGATCGACTCCTCCGATCCTGGACCGCTCGCGACGTGGTGGGCGGCCAGGACCGGCGGAACCATCGAAGAAGAGAACGACGGGTGGTTCTACACCGTCTCGCTGCCCTCGGCGCCGTACCGCCTTGCCTTCCAGAAGGTCGACGACCCGACGCCGGGCAAGAACCGAATCCACCTGGATCTGACGACGGCGGATCTCGACACCGAGGTGACGGCTCTGGTCGATTCGGGTGCGTCCAAGGTCGACGAGCACACGATGGGCGAATTCCGCTGGGTCACCCTGACCGATCCGGACGGAAACGCATTCTGCGTCTCGGGCGCGCACTAGAGCTCGGCGAGAGTCCGCTCGAACAGATCTGCCGACGAACTACCGTTGACCTGGCAGTACTGCCCGTCACGCCAGAAGTAGAGATCCTGGGACAGCGGATTCGGGGTGTCCCGAGAGAATATGCGCGCCAACTGCACGAGCAGTGTCGACGCACGAACGGTGGCGTCGAACTCGAAGGGTTTGTAGTAGTCGATCTCGTAGGCATTGGGAACGACGAACAGAACGCCGAACGGTGAATCGCCGAGGTGATCGGCGATCAGCGTGGGCATGTTCGCGACCTTGGATGCGAGATAGATCGAATCGCCTTTGCACACGTCGATCGTCACATCGTCCTTGGTCAGTGTTTCGCGATCGTCGAAGGTCATCGCGGCTGTGTTGTCGCGACCGAACGCCCACGCGGCCTCGAGGTCTCGATTCTCCAGATACCGACCTTCGAGAGTCAACGCACGGTCCGGAAACGTCAAGTTCAGCACTCGGCGTGGTGAATTCGGCGCATCGACCAGCGGACTCGAATAGCGGAAGTCGCCCCTGCCCGGCAACGCGCTCGGCGCAGTGACCCGCTCACGCAATCGCATGTAGAACTCGTCGTCCGGCATGTTCAGCAGATACTGCGGGTCACTCAGTCGCTGTGACTCGAGCATGGTTGCGACATGGATCTCGATGATCTCGCCCCAGTACTTCCGCGGAGCACCGAGGCAGCGTGCCGTCAGATTCTCGAGCGTCACGTGGTGGCCGTCGTCGGTCTTCAGAGTGGTGGCGTCGATCTTCGTCAGCTTCACCCCGTGCCTGCCGAATGCCTCGATCACTTTCTTGCGGACGATGGCTGTCGTAGCCGGTCCCGATGCCTGCGCTGCCAGATGATTCATGACGCCCCCGAGTCGATGTGTGGTCCTTGCTCTGTTCGACGCAGCTACTGACACAATGGTTCCCATGTCGTCTCTTGCGTCTGCCGCTGGTCTGTGCAATTTCGTCGACGTGTCGCCGTCGCCGTTCCATGTGTGCCGCACCGTAGCGGTGCAGCTCGAGGAGGTAGGTTTCGTCCGCGTCGACGAGACCGAAGCCTGGCCGGCCGAGGCAGGGCGGTACTACCTCATCCGCGGCGGGTCGCTCGTCGCCTGGAGTACCGAGAGCAGCAGTACTGCATTCCGGATCGTCGGCGGACACACCGACAGCCCCAACCTGCGCGTCAAGCAGCACCCTGATCTGGAGTCGGCGGGATGGCAGATGGTCGGCCTCGAGCCGTACGGGGGAGCGTGGCTCAATTCCTGGCTCGACCGCGATCTCGGTGTGTCCGGTCGACTCAGTGTGCGCGACGGCAACGGGCTGCGTGAGGTGCTCGTCAAGGTCGACGAACCGATTCTCCGTGTCCCGCAGCTCGCAATTCACCTGTCCGAGGATCGCAAGGGCGTGACCTTGGACCCGCAACGACACGTCAATGCCATTTGGGGCGTGGGTAATTCACCGCGATCGTTCATCTCGTTCGTCGCGGAACGCGAAGGCGTCGACCCGTCGTCGGTTCTCGGGTGGGAGCTGATGACGCACGACCTCGCGCCCAGCGCAGTCGTCGGCGCCCAGAGCGAACTGGTCAGCGCACCGAGGCTCGACAACCAGGGAACGTGCTACGCGGGTACTCAGGCTTTGATTGCGGCAGTGCAGAATCCGACGGACGTCACCCCGGTGCTGGCATTGTTCGACCACGAGGAAGTCGGCAGTATGTCCGACCGTGGCGCGTTCTCGGACCTGCTCAACACGGTGCTCGAGCGAATCGTGTTGGGCCGCGGCGGCGGTCGCGAGGAGTTCCTCCGCACCATGGCCGGATCCATCTGCGCCTCCGGTGACATGGCGCATGCGACGCATCCGAACTACCCGGACCGACACGAACCCGCGCACCGCATCGAACTCGGTGGAGGGCCCGTGCTCAAGGTCAACCAGAACCTCAGGTACGCAACGGATTCCGCGGGTGCAGGAGCATTCGCGCTGGCCTGCGACCAGGCGGGGGTGCCGCTGCAGCGCTACGTTCACCGCGCCGATCTGCCCTGCGGTTCGACGATCGGCCCGATCACGGCCTCACGGACGGGCCTGTCGACCGTCGACGTCGGTGCCGCACAGCTCGCCATGCACAGCGCACGCGAGCTCATGGGCGCCTCCGATGTGAAGGCCTATGCCGACGCCCTCGCTGCGTTCCTGGCTCCGTCGGCCTAGCTAGCTCAGCTGCAGACACGCGTCGGCCGCGAGCCAGAACAGTTGTTCGCGGACGGTGCCTGCCTTGGTCCAGCCGCGGTGCTCCCAGTCCGCGGCCAGGGAGTCTCCCGCGTACAGCAGTTGCGCGAACCGCACGCCGCGGTACCGGGCGACCGCGCAGAACGCCGACGCTTCCATGTCGACCGTCAGGCAGCCCTCGTCGACGCGCCGGGAGACTCGGCTTCGGGTTTCGCGGTACAAAGCGTCGGTGGTCCAGGATCGACCGGTGACGTGCGCGATCCCGGCCTCCGTCAGCACGTTCTGCAGCACCGTGACGCCTGCAGGATCGGCGTCGACGACCCGTCCGGGCGGGAGGTAGTGGAACGACGTTCCCTCGTCGCGGACAGCGCTGTCGACAACCATGACGTGACCCATGCCGAGCTGATCGGTCAGTGCTCCCGCGCCCCCGACGGCGACGAACTCCGAGCAGCCGAGCGCGATCGCCTCTTCGAGGAACAGTGCGGCCAGGGGTGCGCCGACTCCCGGATGGAACACGGCGAGCCGTTCACCGCCCCGCTCGATCTCGTAGACGGGGTGCTCGCCGTGCTCGGATCGGAGCACCGACAGGACGCGTGCCTTGCCCTGACCGGCTATGGACTCGATCACTTCCGCGAAGAAGCAGACAACGGCTTTTCTGGGGATATCCACACCCTTGACCACCATCTGAGGCGTCAGGACGCCCGATTCGTCCAGATCGTTCTCCGTCAACGCGATGGGAGCGGAGCCTGAAGAGGCGACAGAAGGGGTATCCACGGCACAATGTTTGCACGCTGCTTTTGGGGCCTGTCACCCTGCACGGATAGACTCCCCCTGGCATTTCGCTCCAGGAAGGGACCCCACTCCTCGTGTCCGACAGCTTTGTGAAAATTGACACTGTCTCCGCCGCAGTCGCTACGCCGGATGTTGCGCAGCCGTACAAAGAACTCGGACTCAAGGACGACGAGTACGCCCGCATCAAGGAAATCCTCGGTCGCAGGCCGACGGATGCCGAGCTGGCGATGTACTCCGTCATGTGGAGCGAGCACTGCTCCTACAAGTCCTCCAAGGTGCACCTGAAGTACTTCGGCGAGACCACCACCGACGAGATGCGTAAGTCGATGCTCGCGGGTATCGGCGAGAATGCAGGCGTCGTCGACGTCGGTGACGGATGGGCCGTCACGTTCAAGGTGGAAAGCCACAATCACCCGTCGTACGTCGAGCCCTACCAGGGTGCGGCGACGGGCGTCGGCGGCATCGTCCGCGACATCATGGCCATGGGCGCGCGGCCCATCGCCGTCATGGACCAGCTGCGTTTCGGTGCTGCAGATGCGCCCGATACACGTCGCGTCCTCTCGGGCATCGTCTCCGGCGTCGGCGGCTACGGAAACTCGCTCGGCCTTCCCAACGTCGGCGGCGAAACGGTGTTCGACGCCTCCTACGCGGGCAACCCACTGCTCAACGCTCTGTGTGCAGGTGTCATGCGCGTCGAGGACATGCATCTCGCGTTCGCGTCGGGCCTGGGCAACAAGATCATCCTGTTCGGCGCTCGCACGGGTCTCGACGGCATCGGTGGCGTGTCCGTGCTGGCCTCGGAGACGTTCGACGGTGATGAGACGGGAGGCGGCAGGAAGAAGCTTCCTGCCGTTCAGGTCGGCGACCCGTTCACCGAGAAGGTCCTCATCGAGGCGTGTCTCGAGCTGTATGCCGAGAAGCTCGTCGTCGGGATCCAGGACCTCGGCGGCGCCGGATTGTCCTGCGCGACGTCCGAACTCGCGTCGGCAGGCAGTGGTGGCATGCACATCGCGCTCGAGCAGGTCCCGATGCGCGCTACCGGCATGACCCCGGCCGAGGTGCTCTCGAGCGAGTCCCAGGAACGCATGTGCGCCGTGGTGACGCCGGAGAACGTCGACAAGTTCATGGCCGTCTGCAAGAAGTGGGATGTTCTCGCGACGGTGATCGGCGAGGTCACCGACGGTGACAACCTCGAGATCACGTGGCACGGGGAGACCGTCGTCGACGTTCCGCCGAAGACCGTCGCCCACGAGGGCCCGGTGTACTCGCGGCCCGTGCAGCGTCCCGTCGCTCAGGACGCACTCGTCGCGAACACCACGGCGTCGCTGAAGCGCCCCGAGACCGCCGAGGAACTGAAGGCAACGCTGCTGAAGATGATCGGCAGCCCACAGCTCTGCAGCCGCAAGTTCATCACCGAGCAGTACGACCGCTACGTCCGCGGGAATACCGTGCTGGCCGAGAACGCTGACGCCGGTGTGATTCGGATCGACGAGACGACTGGCCGCGGTATCGCGCTGGCCACGGACGCGTCGGGCCGGTACACCGCACTCGACCCGTACCAGGGCGCACAACTCGCGCTCGCCGAGGCGTTCCGCAACGTCGCCGTCACCGGTGCGACCCCGAAGGCCGTCACCAACTGCCTCAACTTCGGATCGCCCGAGGATCCGGGCGTCATGTGGCAGTTCCAGCAGGCCGTTCGCGGTCTCGCCGACGGCTGCGTCACCCTCGGCATTCCCGTCACCGGCGGAAACGTCAGCTTCTACAACCAGACGGGCTCCGAAGCGATCCTCCCGACGCCGGTCGTCGGAGTCCTCGGTGTCATCGACGACGTGCACCGCCGCGTCCCCACCGGACTCGGCCTCGAGCCCGGCGAGACACTGATCCTCCTCGGCGACACCCACGACGAGTTCGACGGATCCATCTGGGCACAGGTCGAGCACGATCATCTCGGTGGCGTGCCGCCGAAGGTCGATCTGGCCCGCGAGCAGCTGCTCGCCGACATTCTGCTCGCCGGATCTCGTGACGGTCTGATCTCCGCCGCGCACGATCTCTCCGAGGGCGGCCTGGCTCAGGCTGTCGTCGAGGCAGCGTTGGCAGGCGAAACCGGTTGCCGCATCCTGCTTCCCGAAGGCGCCGACCCGTTCGTCACCTTGTTCTCCGAGTCCTCCGGCCGCGTGCTCGTCGCTGTGCCGCGCACCGAGGAGACTCGCTTCACCGGCATGTGCACCGCCCGTAACCTCCCGTGGACGCGCATCGGCGTCGTCGACGAGGGTTCGGACGAGATCGAAGTTCAGGGCCAGTTCGCCGTCGAGATGACCGAACTCCGTGACACTTTCGAGAGCACCCTTCCCAGACTTTTCGGGTAGGGCAGTGAGCGGGGGAGAGGCATCGGAAGGGGCCGTCGACACGGTCGAGCGTGAACACACGCATCACCGTCTGCCGATCGAGTTCGCGGTGCCTTCTCCCGAGCGGCATCCCCTCGTCATGTGGGCGTGGGGGCTGCTGAAACTCGATTTCACGGGCATCGTCTTCAGCGCGCTGTTCTTCTGCTGGTCGCTGACACCGTCGCTGCTGCCGCGTGACTGGTTGTTCCAGGGACTGATCGGCGGAATCAACGCGGCCATCGGTTACGGCTTCGGCGTGGCCGTCGGCTGGGCGGCTCGGAGGTGGTACCTCGACCGGAAGACGTGGTGGCCCCTGCCGCGTCGGGTCGAGCTCTACGTCAAGTTCGCCATCCCGCCGCTCGCGATCCTCGCATCGCTGTACATGCTGTACCTGTCCGCCGGATGGCAGCGCGAACTTGCCGCGTTGATGGACGCCGAGGGAACGACCACCACCGGCTACTTCCGCACCGGTGCGTTGAGCATCGGCGTCGCCGCGCTGTTCATCTCGGGCATGCGTGTGCTGCGTGACCTGGTTCGCTTCGTCGCGCGCCAGCTCAACAAGGTCGTCAAGATGCCCCGTGAGGTCGCGAACGTCATCGGGGTCGTCCTCATCGTCGTTCTGGTCATCGCGCTCGTCCAAGGTGTTCTGCTGCGGGCAGTCTCCGACGTCACCAATTCGATCTTCAGCCTGCAGAACAACGAAACTCGCGAAGGCGCAGAACAACCCACCGAACCCGAGCGATCCGGCAGCCCACAATCTCTCGCGCCCTGGGACACCCTCGGATTCGAAGGACGCAACTTCGTCTCCAGCGGACTGAGCGCACAGGAGATCTCCGACGGCCTCGGACAGCCTGCGCTGGAACCGATCCGCGCCTACGCCGGGTTGGAGACCGCCGAGACACAGGACGAGCGGCTCGACATCGTCGTACAGGAACTCGAACGCACCGGAGCCTTCGAGCGTCAGGCCCTGGTCGTCGTCCCGACCACGGGAACCGGATGGGTCAACCCCACCGCGATCGAAGCCGAGGAACTGATGTTCGGCGGCGACGTCGCCACCGTCGCCGCGCAGTACTCCTACCTACCCAGTTGGATCTCGTTCCTCGCCGAACGCGACAAAGCGGCCGAGGCGGGTAAGGCGTTGATCGACAAGGTCCACGAGCGCTGGCTACAGGAACCGGAGGCCACCAGGCCCAAGCTGTACGTCTACGGCGAAAGCCTCGGAACGCAGTCCGGTGAAGGTGCATTCGACGGTCTCGCCGAGATCCGGGACAGCGTCGACGGCGTCCTGTGGGTCGGGCCGCCGAACGCGAACCGGCTGTGGTCCCAGTTCAAGAACCGCCGCGACCCGGGTAGCCCCGAAGTACGGCCCGTCTACGCCGATGGTCTCGTCGTCCGTTTCGCCGACAACTCGTCCGGGATCCCGCCCGAGGGTCAGCCGTGGCTCAGTCCCCGCATCCTCTACGTGCAGCACGCGTCCGACCCGGTCGTCTGGTGGTCGCCCGACCTGCTGTTCGAGCGCCCCGACTGGCTGTCGGAAGCTCCTGGCCCCGACCGTCTGCCCGACATGCGCTGGTTCCCGATCGTCACCTTCTGGCAAGTCGCAGCCGATCTGACCAACGCCGCGGGCGTGCCCGACGGTCACGGTCACAACTACGGGACCCTCGTTCTCGACGGCTGGGTCGCCGTTGCGGCGCCCGCAGGATGGACTGCGGAGGACACCGAGAAAGTGCGCGCCGTGATGGACGAATACGCAGGTCGCGACGGCCCCGAGAAGTGAAAGGTCTCGCTCTGGGCGCGGTCACGACGGCATGGAGTACGGCCGTCGTACCTGCGCTGAACTTGCCTGACCGACCGCGCACGGTGGTGAACGCAGCGTTCGGGATTTCGCTGGCCGCAGTGACACGGGCTCCGCTCGGGTTGAGCAAATGGCGAAGCGGTCTGAAGTGGGGGCTCGGTGCGGCGGCGGTACCCGCCCTGGGTTCGGTCGTGATCGCATCCGTACCCGCGCTGGCCACCCGAGTTCGACCGTCGGACGACAACCTCGCCGAGTGGGTGTTGTTTCGGATCCCGATCGGAACCGTCGTCACCGAAGAGCTGGTGTTCAGAGCCGTGTTCGACGACGTGTCCCCGTCGCTGTCGCCGGTGTTCTTCGGCCTCTGGCACATCCATCCCGCCCGTGCTGCCGGCGATTCCGTTCCCGGAACGGTGGCGGGCACCTATCTGGCAGGTCTGTTGTTCTCGTGGCTCCGACGCCGCGGCGGTGTTCTCGCGCCGATGATTCTTCACTACGGGGTGAACGCCTCCGGAGCGGTCCTGGCTGCATACAATTCGACCGCGCAGGGCCGGATGTGACCTGCCGGGCGGACTTCTGTGCACTGGGGACCGCGTCCTGAGCCGGGAGTGGAGCCTGCAGGAACGACCCGAATAGGCTGATCGGCATGGCTCCGAGTAAGACGGTCACCCCCGAGCAGGTTCGAACCGCCGTTCTGGCCGTCGCAGACTGGGTGCACGACGCCTCGGCGCCGAAGCCTCCGCGCTCGGCACTGGCCGACGCGGTGCGCACGACCGCCCGCACGCTCGCCCAGGTCGCACCGGGATCCAGCGTCGAGGTTCGGGTTCCGCCGTTCGTCGCGGTGCAGTGCATCGTCGGCCCGCGGCACACCAGGGGCACACCTCCCAATGTGGTCGAGACCGATCCGCGCACGTGGCTGGAGGTCGCGACCGGAGTCCGAGCGTTCGACGACGCCCTGAACGACGGTTCGATCACGGCGTCGGGCAGCAGGGCGAGCGAAGTCGGACATTGGTTACCGATCCTGCGTGCCTGACGTAGGCCAAGTGGACAGCCGGTTACCGCAAAACAGACAACCGGGGAATGTCACTCGCCCACGATGCGTTGCCATGGCCTGTGTGCCCGTAGACTGGTACATGCCCCCCGCCCCGTCCCCCAAGGGAGCAGTGTTGTGACCTCTGCCGATATCTCGGTCGACAGTCCAAATCTTCTGGTAGGCAAGCCTGTAGACGAACCCGAGAACGAACCTCGGGAAGAATGCGGCGTATTCGGAGTGTGGGCCCCGGGGGAGGATGTAGCCAAGCTCTCCTATTACGGCCTGTACGCACTGCAGCACAGAGGCCAGGAAGCTGCCGGCATCGCCGTCTCCGACGGTTCCCAGGTCCTGGTGTTCAAAGATCTCGGCCTGGTCAGCCAGGTGTTCGACGAGCAGACCCTCGGCGCCATGCCGGGGCACGTCGCCATCGGACACTGCCGCTACTCCACCAGCGGCTCGGTGACGTGGGAAAATGCGCAGCCGATCTTCCGGACCACGACGGCCGGTACGGGTATCGCCCTCGGCCACAACGGCAACCTCGTCAACTTCGCCGAACTGGCGACGCGAGCCCGCGAAGAGGGCCTGATCAGCGACCGGTTGCAGGGCAACGGCACGTCGGATTCCGATGTCGTCACCGCACTGCTGGCGCACAAGGCCGCAGACCGCACCATCGAGCAAGCTGCGATGGAACTGCTCCCCACTCTGAAGGGCGCATTCTGCCTCACCTTCATGGACGAGCACACGCTGTACGCCGCGCGTGATCCCCACGGAATCCGTCCGCTGTCCCTCGGACGCCTGGACCGAGGATGGGTCGTCGCCAGCGAGACCGCAGCGCTCGACATCGTCGGAGCCGCATTCGTGCGTGACATCGAGCCGGGCGAACTCCTGGCCATCGACGCCGACGGTGTTCGCTCCTCGCGGTTCGCGGCGCCGGAACCCAAGGGCTGCGTGTTCGAGTACGTCTACCTCGCGCGCCCGGACTCCGTCATCGGTGGCCGTTCGGTGCACTCCACTCGCGTCGAGATCGGTCGTCGGCTCGCCGAGGAGCACCCCGCCGAGGGTGACCTGGTGATTCCGGTTCCCGAGTCGGGAACGCCCGCTGCCGTCGGATTCGCGCAGGGCTCCGGAATTCCGTACGGCCAGGGACTGATGAAGAACGCCTACGTGGGACGTACGTTCATCCAGCCGTCGCAGACCATCCGGCAACTCGGAATCCGCCTCAAGCTCAACCCCCTCAAAGAGGTCATTCGGGGCAAAAGGCTCGTGGTCGTGGACGATTCGATCGTGCGCGGCAATACTCAGCGCGCCCTGATCAGGATGCTGCGGGAAGCCGGTGCGCTCGAGATCCACGTACGGATCGCGTCGCCGCCCGTCCGCTGGCCATGCTTCTACGGTATCGACTTCGCGTCTCCCGCCGAGTTGATCGCCAACGGCGTCGACTCCGAGGACGGAATCCTCGAAGGGGTGCGTCAAGCCATCGGTGCCGACTCCCTCGGTTACATCTCCACCGAAGGCATGATCGCGGCGTCGGAGCAGCCCGAATCTCGGCTGTGCACCGCATGTTTCACGGGCAAGTACCCCATCGAGCTTCCCGCCGACAACGCACTGGGCAAGCACGTCCTCGAAGGCATGCTCGCCACCGCCGCCGGACAGGCGTCGGAATCCACCAACGCCAACGTGAGTGCTCTCAGCAGGCCCTGATCCGCTGACGTGCGGCGGAGCCGCTACAGACTGATGGTGTGATCGGCCAGCCAGGAGTTGATGCCGACTACCCGCTCCGCGGCATGCCGGGCGTGCGGATCGTTCTGAGCGCCCAGGATCTTCTCGACGCCGGTTCGGTCCAGCAGGGCCGCGATCGGTGCGTTGGAATCGTCCAGAACGGCGCCGAGCTCCTGCAGGATCGTCTTCGAGTACTGCGGATCCTGGGTGCTCGGGTACGGGCTCTTCACACGGTGCACGACCGACTGCGGCAGTAGATCCGCCGTCGCGGCACGCAGAAGGCTCTTCTCGCGGCCGTCGAAGGTCTTGAACGCCCAGGGTGTACCGAACACGTACTGCACCAGGCGGTGATCGCAGAACGGCACCCGAACCTCCAGCCCCACGGCCATGCTCATCCTGTCCTTGCGCTCGAGCAGCAACGGAAGGAAGCGAGTCAGGTAGAGGTAGGAGATCTCGCGCATCCGGGCTTCCAGGCCCTCGTCACCGGGTCGTCTCGGAACTTCCGCCAGCGCCCGCCGATACTCATTCTCGTAGTACCCCTCCATGTCGAGCTGACGTTGCAGATCGAGCGAGAACGGCGACGTCGTGTCCCTGCCCTGCGCCATCGACCCGGCCAGCCATGGGAACGTATCGGCGGCAACCACGTTCGGGTCGTGGAAATCGGCGTACCCGCCGAACACCTCGTCCGCGGACTCGCCGGACAGCGCCACCGTCGATTGCTCGCGTACGGCCTTGAACAGCAGATACAGCGAGGTGTCCATGTCGCCGAGTCCCGGGTAGTCCCGTGCGGCCAGCACGGCTGCCCGGTGAACCGGATCGAGCAGGTCGTCGTTGCTCAGCACGATGTCTCGGTGGTCCGACGCCACGTGCTGGGCCACGTCCTGCACGAACTTCGTGTCGGGCGCGTCGCGGAGACCGTCGGCGACGAAGTTGTCCGCGTACCCCACGAAGTCGACCGCGAACGACCGCACAGGTCCGGTGCCCTCGGCGGCGAGCCGGCCGGCCGCGAGTGCGGTCAACGCCGACGAGTCGAGCCCTCCCGACAGGAGTGTGCACAGAGGAACGTCGGCGATGAGCTGGCGAGATGCAGTGTCGTCCAGCAGCTCTCGAACCGTGCGGATCGTGGTGTCGAGGTCATGGGTGTGCTCGTGATCGTCGAGGCCCCAGTATTTCACTTCGTGTGCACCGTGCGCGGTCACTCGAACGACGTGACCGGGCGGAACTTCCTTCATACCGTCGAACACCGCGTTCGACGGATCGGCGACGAAACCGAGGAGTCGACGCAGACCGTCGATACCGACGTTCTTGGAGGCCAGTGAATTGGCAAGTATCGCTTTCGGTTCGGAGCCGAACAGGACTCCGTCCTCGGTTTCGAGGTAGTAGAGGGGCTTGACGCCCAGGCGGTCGCGGACGAGGAGGAGTTCCTCGGTTGCTGTGTCCCACAGTGCGTACGCGAACATGCCGTTGAGTTGTGGGACCGCGTTCTCGCCCCACTTCTCGTGGGCGCGAAGAACCACCTCGGTGTCACTGCTGGTTCGGAAGTCGCCGCCGATCACTCCGCGGAGCTCGCGGAAGTTGTAGGTCTCGCCGCTGTAGACGATGACGGCTTCGGTGCCGTCGAGCCTGCGGTGGATCATCGGCTGATGGCCACCGGGTAGGTCGATGATGGCGAGGCGACGATGCCCGAGGGCTGCGTGCTCGGACGTCCACAGTCCCTCGTCATCGGGTCCTCGTCGGGTCATGGTGTCGGTCATGGCGCGCAGCGTTCGATTTTCGCCACGTAGATCCCGCCCGTAGGACACCCATCCCGTGATTCCGCACATATGTTGCCTCCTGGTCCGAAGTCCCCCGACCGGCACATCGACGCAACAAGAACGTTACGCGAACTAAATAGTCTCGGCTACATCCACGGCATCCTGCATCGACGGATCGGACTCCGGTACCGTTAGAGCGCAATTGCGCGCATTTGGTGTGCAACGATCACGAGTACAAGGCTGGAGCCGCATGACCGAGGAAACCCGACCACAGAGCGCAACCTCCTCGGGTGGTGCTTCCTACGCTGCGGCCGGCGTCGACATCGCCGCGGGTGACCGGGCCGTCGAGCTGTTCGCGCCGCTGGCGAAGAAGGCATCGCGTCCCGAGGTCATGGGTGGCCTGGGCGGATTCGCCGGCCTCTTCGCGCTCAAGGGTGACTACCGCGAACCGATTCTCGCTGCGTCCACCGACGGCGTCGGCACCAAGATCGCCGTCGCGCAGGCGCTCGGCAAGCACGACACCCTCGGGCTCGACCTCGTCGCGATGGTCGTCGACGACCTCGTCGTGTGCGGAGCCGAACCGCTGTTCCTGCAGGACTACATCGCCGTGGGGCGCGTCGTCCCCGAGATGGTCGCAGAACTCGTCAAGGGCATCGCAGAGGGCTGCGTCATCGCCGGCTGTGCGCTCCTCGGCGGCGAGACGGCCGAGCACCCCGGGCTCATGGCCGACGGGGACTACGACCTCTCCGCCACCGGCGTGGGCGTCGTCGAGGCCGATGCAGTCCTCGGACCGGACCGTGTGCGTCCCGGTGACGTCGTGATCGCGATGGGCTCGTCGGGACTGCACTCCAACGGATACTCCCTGGCGCGCAAGGTTCTGCTCGAGATCAACCACATGGACCTCGGCGGGCACGTCGAGGAGTTCGGCCGCACCCTGGGCGAAGAATTGCTCGAGCCGACGAAGATCTACGCCAAGGACTGCCTTGCACTCGCCGCGGAAACCGACGTGCGCACGTTCTGCCACGTCACCGGCGGCGGGCTTGCCAACAATCTCGGACGTGTGATGCCTGCAGGCCTCGTCGCAGAACTCGACCGTACGACGTGGAGCCCAGCGCCGGTGTTCTCGCTGATCGCCCAGCGTGGCCGCGTCGAGCGCGCCGAGATGGAGCAGACGTTCAACATGGGCGTCGGCATGGTCGCCATCGTCGCACCCGAGGACGTCGACCGTGCACTGGCCGTGTTGACGGCGCGGCACATCGACTGCTGGACTCTGGGAACGGTCAAGAAGTCGAGCGACAAGTCCGCGACCGAGCGAGCGCTTCTGCTGGGTAACCACCCACGCTTCTGAGCGACCAGCACGAACGACAATGAGGGGGAGCCGCCGTGCGGCTCCCCCTCACTTCGTTGTCAACTCGCTGTCAGCGTCGCCAGTCCTCGTATTCGTCTTCTTCGGCGCGGGAATAGCCGTCCGCGTCCGAAGAGGAAATGCCGCCCGAGGTGATACCGCCACGGTGGGAGTTGGACGAATGACCGGAGAGCTCTCTTTGCAGACTCTCCAAGTCCGTTGTCGGCGAGCTGTACTTCAGCTCACGAGCGACCTTTGTCTGCTTTGCCTTAGCCCTGCCTCGGCCCATGGCGTTGCCCCCTCGCGGACTTGCGGGGCGGCCTGGGGAAATTTGGGCGCCCCGTTAGATTTGGTATTTCTTCCTGGCACACACTCTAGCGCGCGAATCGCTCGGATGCTCATACGGAGTACGTGTCCGGCCTGTTTGCTTCATCTCAGCGGCGCAGGCAGTGCCCGCAACCTGCGAAAATGTGCTGAGTCCCGGTAAGAATCACGATTGGGTATGTTTTCGGAGCGCGAGCTTGGCGTCCCGTTCCACCTTGACCGGCAGATCGCCGCGACCGAGAAGCTCCGTCAGACCCTCGGGGTTTCGGCCGAGAAGCAGGTCTCGAACGGTCACTCCGTGTGACGGCACATCCTCCACCGAGATGCCGACACCGCCTTCGAGAGCGCCCGGCGTGATCACCCGCAGATAGGCCCCGACGTCGCCGCGCTCGGTGAACCGTTTGACCCAGTTGGGCTCGCCCACCCACCGAGCGAACGTCGAGCACGGCTTGCGCGCGATGGTCACCTCGAGAACCACCTCACCGAGACGCCACCGCGAACCGACGACGGCGTCGGTGACCGCGATCCCGGACGTCCGCAGGTTCTCGCCGAACCAGCCGGGCGGAATCTCCCGGCCCAGGTCTGCAGCCCACCGATCGGCCTCCGCCGAGTCGTAGGCGTAGACGGCCTGATCGCCGCCGCCGTGGAACTTGGTGTCCAGGCTGTAGTCACCGGTCACCCCGTCGGCGTGCACGAGCACCGGGTGATCGACCGGCCGCTTGTCGATGGCGCTGTCCACAACACCTCGACGGCCCACCGGAACGTCCGCGTGCACGACGCACACCGCGTCGACCTGCCCAGCGATCATCGCCCGCGGAGTCGGTCGACGGCGGCGCGGCCGGCCTGGACGTCGTCGTAATCGGGAATCGAATCCGGGTCGATGGAGGCCGCACACGGACCGGCGGTGAGCTCGGTTCCCGCAGGAACGGTGCGCTTGACCAACGCGAGCGCAACCGGACCGAGTTCGAAGTGATCGACGACGGTGCCGAGGCGACCGATCGTGCGACCACCCGCGGTCACCGCATCCCCGGTGGCAGGCCGGCCGTCCGCGGAACCGTCGAGATGAAGCAGGACGAGGTGGCGAGGCGGCCGCCCCAGGTTGTGCACCCGAGCCACCGTCTCCTGTCCTCGGTAGCAGCCCTTCTCGAGGTGAACTGCCCCGAGTTCGGTCACACCGCCGATCCACCGCACCTCGTGCGGGATGGTCTTCTCGTCGGTGTCCACGCCGACTCGAGGCCGGATCGACTCCACGCGCAGGGCCTCGTACGTCCACGTTCCGGCGGGAGAGGCGCCGGCGTCGCGCAGCCTGGAGAACCACTCGGCCAACGCGGCCCGGGGAACCAGCAGGTCGAAGGCGTTGCGGCCCGGCCACGGCATGCGGCGTACGAAACCGCCACCGGTGAGCGGGGCGGCGTCGTAGACCTCCGCGGGCACCGGCGCGCCGACTGCGGCCAGAACAGCCTCGGCTTCGGCGCCCAGCAGGCTCAGCACGGCGAGTTCGCTGCCTTCACGGGGTTCCGCCTTGGACCAGAACACCATCTTCTTCAGGAACGACAACAGGTCCGAGCCGTGCGCGGCCTCGGTGTCGATCCACGTGACACCGTCCAGATCGGTCTGCACGAAATGGTGCTCGACGCGCCCGTTGACGTCGAGCGAGAGGTTCTCCGCGGAGTGCCCGTCGGGCAGATTCGACACGAGCTGGCTGGAGATGGTGTTGAGCCAGGTCAGCCGCTCTTCACCGCTGATCGCGATCACGAAGCGATGGGACCGGTCGATCACCGCAGCGTTCGACACCGCGTCCCGTTGTTCGCCGAACGGGTTTCCGTAATGCCACGCGACGGCACTGTCCGGCGTGTTCTCCGGGGACGGCACGGCGTCGGGGAAAGTCAGAAGTGGGCTCGGTGCGATCACAGCAGTATCCGACACGTCCTCCATAGTAGGTCGACACGGTGACAGCGGGTCGTCGCGGGACGTGAAAACGGACATCAGGGCCCACGTAGGCTGCGTTCATGTCGGATCGCGTAGTAGTCACCTTGGACGGGCAGGTTCACGACGCGGACGCTCCGCTGCTGCATGCGGACGATCTCGCGGCCGTACGCGGAGACGGGGTGTTCGAGACGCTCCTGGTACGCGGCGGAGCGCCGTGCGGTGTCGAACTTCACCTGGCCCGCTTGACGGCGTCGGCCGCTGCCCTCGACCTGCCGACACCGGACCTGGATTCGTGGCGTCTCGTCGTCGGCCTCGCAGTGGACGAATGGACCCGGACGTCCGACGCGGAGGGTGCGTTGCGGCTCGTGCTCAGCCGCGGTCGCGAGAGCGGAGGGGAACCGACGGGCTATGCGACGGTAGGGCCGCTGAACGAACGGGTGACGAAAGCGCGGGACGACGGTGTCTCGGTGGTCACGTTGAACCGCGGTTACTCGGTCGATTACGCGGCGTCTGCGCCGTGGGGATTGCTCGGCGCCAAGACGCTGTCCTACGCGACCAACATGGCAGCACTACGGCACGCGGCGCGTCTCGGAGCCGACGACGTCATCTTCACCAGCAGCGAAGGGCGAGTGCTGGAGGGTCCGCGGTCCACCGTGGTGCTCGCACGCGGTAAGACTCTCGTCACACCCCCGGTGGAGCAGGGCATTCTCGCGGGAACCACGGTCGACGCACTGTTCCAGGTCGCGTCGAGCAAGGGGTACACCTGCGAGCGTGCGAACGTGTATCCTGCCGATCTCGTTGCAGCAGATGGTGTTTGGTTGATCTCGAGCATCACCCTCGCCGCCCGCGTGACGACGCTCAACGGCGTCGAACTTCCGGTCCCGGCCATCGCCGAGGACGTGCGTTCCATGGTCGATCTGGCGGTCGAATCGATCGGAGACTCCGCCGCCGACGCTTGAGCTACTACTACGCGTAGTAGTACTCTCGAACTCGCTGGGGCACGCCCGTAAGCAGCGGTATCTTCCCCGCGGGCCGAGAGTTCGGAGTAGCCATGGACGCCTTGGACGTCTCGAGGTGGCAGTTCGGAATCACCACCGTCTACCACTTCATCCTGGTGCCGCTCACGATCGGTCTTGCACCGATCATCGCGGCGATGCAGACCATGTGGGTCATCACCGGGAAGGACTCCTGGTACCGCCTCACCAAGTTCTTCGGCAAGCTCTTCCTCATCAACTTCGCCCTCGGCGTCGCCACCGGAATCGTTCAGGAGTTCCAATTCGGAATGAACTGGAGCGAGTACTCGCGGTTCGTCGGCGACGTCTTCGGAGCACCCCTCGCGCTCGAAGGGCTCGTCGCATTCTTCCTCGAATCGACGTTCCTCGGCCTGTGGATCTTCGGCTGGAACCGACTGCCGAAACTCGTTCACCTGGCCACCATCTGGCTCGTCGCGATCGGCGTGAACGCATCGGCCTACTTCATCATCGCCGCCAACTCCTGGATGCAGCATCCCGTCGGCGCACGCTTCAACCCCGAGACCGGTCGTGCCGAACTGACGAGCATCTGGGAGTTGATGACCAACAGCACCGCACTCGCGGCATTCCCACACGCTGTCGCAGGCGCGTTCCTGACGGCTGCGACCTTCGTGGCAGGCATCTCGGGCTGGTGGATGGTGCGTGAGGCACGCGGCACATCGACGGGCGAGGGGCGAAGCGACAACTCGCGCAGCATGTTCCGTCCTGCGGCTCGGCTGTCCTTCGTCGTCATGATCGTCGCGGGCGGCGCACTCGCGATCACCGGAGACATCCAGGGCAAGCTGATGTTCGAGCAGCAGCCCATGAAGATGGCGTCGGCAGAATCGTTGTGCGATACGGAGACCGGTGCATCGTTCTCGCTTCTCACCGTCGGAACCCACAACAACTGCGAGTCGGTGGAACACCTGATCTCCATCCCCGGACTGACGTCCTTCCTCGCCGAGAACGACTTCGGCGCAACGGTCCAAGGGGTCAACCAACTGCAGGAACAGTACGAGCAGCAGTTCGGACCGGGTAACTACAAGCCCAACCTGTTCGTCACCTACTGGGCATTCCGAATGATGATCGGCCTCGCCGCCGGATCGGCACTGCTTGCCCTCGCAGGCCTGTGGGTCACTCGCGGCGGAAGGGTGCCGGACCAGAAATGGTTCTCGTGGCTCAGCCTCGCCGCGATTCCGACGCCGTTCCTCGCCAACAGTGCCGGTTGGATCTTCACCGAGATGGGGCGCCAACCGTGGGTGGTGGCACCGAATTTGAACGGAATCGACCAGATTCGGTTGACCGTGGACCAAGGCGTGTCCGACCACCCGGTGGGTCTGGTCGTCGCCTCGCTCGTGACCTTCACACTGCTCTACGCCGCCCTCGGATGTGTCTGGTTCTTCCTGATCAGGCGCTACGTGATCGAAGGACCGCTCGAACACGACGAGCACCCCCACGAGGACGTCGATTCCGAACAACTCTCGTTCGCGTACTAGAGGAAGACGACCATGGGACTTCAAGAATTCTGGTTCATCGCGATAGCGGTCCTGTTCATCGGATACTTCGTCCTCGAAGGCTTCGACTTCGGCGTCGGAATGCTCATGCCTTTCCTCGGCCGTCACGCCGATGCAGAGGTGGGGGAGAAGAGGCGCAGGGCTGTTCTCAACACGATCGGGCCGGTCTGGGACGGCAACGAGGTATGGCTCATCACGGCGGGCGGGGCGTTGTTCGCGGCCTTCCCTGAGTGGTACGCCACGCTCTTCGCCGGCTTCTACCTCCCGTTGCTGCTGATTCTCGTCGCGTTGATCCTGCGGATCTGCGCCATCGAGTACCGCGGCAAGATCGACGATCCGGTGTGGCGTCGGCGGTGCGACCTGGGTATCGGTATCGGATCGTGGGTGCCAGCAGTGTTGTGGGGAGTGGCGTTCGCCAATATCGTCAGCGGGGTGGCGATCGACGAGAACAAGAAGGTCACAGCCGGGCTTCTCGACCTGCTCGGTCCGTACGCGCTGCTCGGCGGCGCGACGATGGCACTGGTCTTCGCGCTCCACGGAGCGGTCTTCATTGCGCTCAAGACCTCCGGCGACGTCCACGAGGATGCGGTGAGAATGGCTGTGCGGCTGTCGATCCCAGCTCTGATCGTCGGCGGCGGATTCGCCCTGTGGACCCAACTTGCCCACGGCACGACGTGGACGTGGATTCTCGTCGGCGTCGCCGCGGCATCGTTGATCGCGGTGGTCGCGCTGACGGCCAAGGTCCGCGAAGGGTGGGCGTTCGTGTTCACCACGGTGGCCGTCATCGCCGTCGTCGTGCTGCTGTTCGGGTCACTGTTCCCCGACGTCATGCCGTCGACGACGGATCCCGCCTTCAGTCTCACCGTCGAGAACGCGTCGTCGAGTCCGTACACTCTGAAGGTGATGACCTGGGCAGCAGCGTTCATGGCGCCCGTCGTGATCGGCTACCAGGCCTGGACGTACTGGGTGTTCCGCAAGCGCATTTCCACCGCTCACATTCCTGATTCGATCGGATTGTCGCTCGGTCGTTCCAAGTGAGTACGACTGTCACGGCCGGCCGCGGACCGGTGGACCCACGGCTGTGGCGCTACTCGCGATCCGCCCGTCGGTACCTCGTCCTCATCGTCGTACTCGCCCTGATCGACACCGCGGCCGTCGTCGTGTCCGCGGTGATGCTCGGCACCGTCCTCGCGGGCGTCATCACCTCCGACGCCCGCGAGATGTCCGACTGGGCAGCGCAGCTGTGGATTCTCCTGGGCGCCATCGTCGTTCGCACCCTCGCGGCGTGGTTGCAAGCGCGGTACGGCCACCGTGCCGCGTCACGAGTCGTGGAGGAGATCGAGAACGAAGTCCTCGATGCGGCGTCGCACATGGATCCCCGGGACCTGGACTCCGAACGCGAGTCGATCGCGATCGTGGTGACGCGCGCACTCGGCGGCCTCGCGCCGTACCTGACCGGATACGTGCCGTCGCTCGTGCTGGCCGCGACACTCACCCCCATCACGCTCGTGGTCATCCTCACCGAGGATCTCACGTCGGCTCTGATCATCTTCTTCACTCTCCCGCTGATCCCGATCTTCATGATCCTGATCGGATTGCTGACCAAGGGGCGCGCGGAGAAGACGCTCGAATCGATGACGAGATTGTCCGCGCAACTGCTCGATCTCGTCGCCGGCCTTCCGACGCTGCGCGCACTGGGCCGCGAGCGTGGCCCGGCGGCGAGAGTCCAGGCGCTCGGCGACGCGCACCGCCGAGCGACGATGCGGGCACTGAAGATCGCGTTCCTGTCCTCGATGGTGTTGGAATTGCTTGCGACGCTGTGCGTTGCCCTCGTCGCCGTCAGTATCGGACTGCGACTCGTGTTCGGCGACATGGCGTTGGAGGCAGGCATCATCGCACTCGTACTAGCACCGGAGGTGTACGTGCCGTTGCGTCGCGTCGGAGCCCAGTTCCATGCCGCGGAAGACGGAGTTGCCGCCGCCGACAGAGCATTCGCGATCCTGGACCGACGGGCACCGACCGCATCCGGAACGGCCGTCGTCGACGCCGCAGGAACCGGAATCCGATTCGAATCGGTGTCCGCGAGGAGCGTAGCCCGCGGACAGACTCGGCAACGGGAATCCGAGGGAACCGTTGCACCGTACGAACTTTCGGCCGACATCGCGCCCGGGACCGTCACCGTGCTCGCCGGACCCAACGGTGCAGGGAAATCGACGGCGCTGAACATCCTGCTCGGGCTCACCGAGCCGTGCGAGGGCCGAGTGGTCGTCGGCGACGTGGACGCCCGCAGCCTCGACCTGCGATCGTGGTGGGATCAGATCGCCTGGCTGCCGCAACGGCCCGTACTGGTACCGGGAACCCTGCGGGAAAACCTGGAATTCACCGGCAGCACCATCGATCTGCTCGGCGACACCGCTGCCGCAGTCGGTTTCGACCGAGTCCTCGCCGAACTACCCGACGGATGGGAGACGAGAGTGGGCACCGGCGGCGTCGGCCTGTCCCTCGGCCAAGTGCAGAGGCTCGCCCTGACCCGGGTCCTGTCCACCGACAAACCCGTCCTGCTGCTCGACGAACCGACCGCGCATCTCGACGACGCAGCCGAGGCACGCGTCCTCACCGCCCTGCGCGAGATCGCCGACCAGGGAAAGACCGTGATAGTCGTCGGGCACCGGCCGTCGGTTCTGGCGTGGGCCGACGTCGTGGTGAACGTGAGGGCCGCGTAGATGTACACCGATCTCCGACGAGCACTCGCGCTGTTCGAACTGCGGCCCGCGAGAGTGGCGACGAGCGTGGCTGCCGGCGTCGCGACTCTGGGCAGCGCTCTGACGCTCGCCGCCGTCTCCGCCTGGCTGATCACGCGAGCATGGCAGATGCCGCCGGTGCTCGACCTGACCGTCGCCGTCGTCGCCGTGCGAGCCCTCGGCATCTCCCGTGGCGTCTTCCGCTACCTCGAACGCCTCGCCACCCACGACACCGCCCTCCGCGGAATGACATTGGCACGCACCAGGCTGTACGAGCGACTCGCCGACGGCAATGCTCGCGCAACTCTGGACCTACGCCGCGGCGACCTGATGGCACGGGTAGGCGCCGACATCGACGCGATGGGCGACGTCGTCGTACGCGCCCTCGTTCCGATCTGCGTGTCCGCGATACTGATGATCAGCGCAACCGTGCTGATTGCACTGATCTCGCCGAGCGCGGCGCTGATCCTGTTTCTCGCGTTGCTGCTCGCCGGGGTCGTCGCACCGATCCTGGCCGCACGCGCAGCCCTGATCACCGAAACCGAAGGCGTCGCCGCACGAACCGAATTCACCCTCATCGCGGTACGCGCGCTCGACCACGCACCGGAACTGCGAGTCGCGGGCAAACTGACACGAACCCTCGCCGACGCCTCCGCCGCCAACCGGGCCGCGGTGACCGCCCGCGACCGCGCATCGATGCCCACCGCCTTCGCCGACGCGGCTCTCCCACTGTCCATCGGCGCATCCGTGCTCGGATCGTTGCTCGTCGGAATCTCGCTGTACGGCAGCACCGGTAGCGCCCTGTCGCCCATGGCCCTGGCCATCATCGTGCTGGTTCCACTGGCGGCATTCGAAGCGACATCGGTCCTGCCCGCCGCAGCGGTGACTCTGACGCGCGCGCGTCTGTCCGCGTCGCGCATCACGACGCTGTTGGACGACGCCGACGCGCCCGAGCCTCGGCGGGTGGGCACAGGCGCGGCGCTTCAGGGACCGCACGACGCCGCCAGAATCGCCGTCGTCGGGCCGAGCGGCGTGGGCAAGACGACACTGCTCATGGAACTGGCAGGGCTCGTGCCGTCGGACGGTGGACTGGGGGATGCAGAACTGCCGGGCGCACGGTTCTTCGCCGAGGACGCCCACGTGTTCGAGACGTCGATACTCGAGAATCTTCGGGTCGTCCGAGGCGACGTCGACGCCGACCAGGCACGAGCGGCGCTGACGAAGGTCGGCTTGGGGGATTGGCTGGACCAGCTCCCGGACGGCGTCGACACCACTCTCGTCGCCGGTGCTGCCTCTCTTTCCGGCGGTCAGCGTCGACGCCTACTGCTGGCACGCGCCCTGCTGTCGGACGCGCCGGTACTGCTGCTCGACGAGCCGACCGAACATCTCGACGACGTGTCCGGTTCCGACTTGATCCGGCGGTTGCTCGATCGCGACGGCGGCCTCGTCGACGAGGACAGAACGGTTGTTCTCGTCACTCACCAGCTGCCGCCGGACACCCGTGCGGACCAGGTCGTGGACCTCGGGCGTTCGCTGTCGGCCGAACTTCGAAAAAACCCTTTGCGAGCCTCGAAATCCGGGCGTACGTTGTCGAGTACACGAGAGAGGAGGTGGTCTGAAGTTGAAGAACTCTAGGACGCGTGAGGTGGCTGCCAGCTAGCCGCTACCGCTGACGGATTCTTTTACCGCGCGAGCGGCGAGCGAATCCACGGCAGCTACCCGGCCCCCGAGCTCTCGGTCCGTCCGACCGAGACCTGCATCAGCGCAGGTATGGCTCGGGGGCCGTTCGCATGCTCATGGTGTGTAGGGCTGAAATCAGCCGATGTACTGAATCAGCCGATGTACCGGGCGAGCCGAGCGGAGAGCCGCGGTGCGAGTTCGCCGTCGGCTCCGATGCGTTCCTCGACGTAGGCGAGATCCGCACCTTCGACGATGCCGTACAGGCGCTTCGCGCCGCCGACGAGCGCACCCGACGTCGACCGGATGACGACATCGGTAGCGAGTTCCCACGACGACTGGTTGAGTGCGTGGCCGTAGTACAGCTCGACGACGCCGGTGCTGTGAGTTAGAAGCAGTTCGATGACCTCTTCGTTCTCGGTGCCCTTCTCTCCGTCGCCGCCACTGACCCGCCAGAAGCCCGTCTCGCGGAGATCGGGGTGCGCGTAGTTGCCGTCGGAGTCCAGACGCCAGGACCGCGATTCCCAGCCCAGGTACGCGCCGCCGTCGTGGGAGACGACGATCTGCTGACCGAAGGCGTACTCCTCGCCCGATTCCGGGTCGCGGCCCTCGCCTTCGCCGCGCCACACGCCGACGAGCGGCAGCAGTGCGAGCAGCGCGGGATTGAGATCCGGCCCCAGCCGCAGATTCGCCGTGTCCTCGGGATGCGGCAGATCCGGCAGCGTGGGGATGTTGCGCGTCGACGAGGACGCGAACTTCTCGGCTGCCTCGGCGATGGCCTCGTTGGCAGACCGGGTCTCGTCCGATTCGTCGGCGGCGCGATCACTCACGATTCGTCGGTGACCAGGCGGTAGACGACATAGAGCGAGAACGCGATGATGGCGACTGCAGCGACGGCGAGCAGTACCTCGAAGAAGATGACCACGTCGCCGAGTTTAACCCCAGCCAGGTCCAGGATCGAACCGCGCCCCGACATTGTCGTGACCGCAATAGTGGCTTCTCACTGACGATCGCCCACAGGAATGGTCCGATTCACGTCCCGTCTCTACAGATCGCGTTCTGCACGGTACGTTTCTTCTGGCGTCGGGTCGGGGGAGTATCGAGATCCGGCGCTGACGGCTGTCGAAAACGTTTCGAAGTTCTGGGGAAGGACCCGTACATGCAGCGCCGATCACGTGCTGGCTCTTGGCTGTTCACTACCGCGACAATTGCAACGGCCCTGCTGTTGGTGGTTCCCGCCGCAGCCTCCGCTGCCCCGGACAGCGGCTCTGCGGACAGTGGTTCGTCCTCCGGATCCTCGGACGAACCGAACATCGACCCCAACAATTACGCCCAGGATTGCCCGGACGTGCTGATGCTCGCAGTCTCCGGTGCGACGGACTCCGACGCCGACCGCGACCCCCTGAACGAGGAGCCGCGGTCCCCGGCGTCGAACTGGGTGGGAAATGTCACACTGCCCGTCGGGCAAACGAACGCGAACAGCCCTGGCTCAGTCGGCTGGCTCTACGTTCCGTACCCGTCGACCTACGGCGTCGGCGTGCTCTCCGACGTCGACACCTACCAACAGTCCGTCGCAGAGGGCATCGCCTCCACCAACCGCCTGCTCGACGAGTACAAGACCAAGTGCGGCGACAACACCAAGTTCGTCCTGCTCGGTTACAGCGTCGGCGGTGAAGTCATCGAACGCGTCTCCATGGAGCTCGGCCATCGTGATCCGAACGCACTGGTCACCGGCGACGACATCGCAGGAGTCGTCATGATCGGTGCGCCGTACCGGCCGGCGGGTGTGCCGAACTTCGACGAGCCCGGCCCGACCGACGGTGGCTTCCAGTCGCAGACCGCCAAGGATTACGGAACGCTGAACGACAAGGTGACATGGTCGTGCCGACCGTACGATCTGGCCTGCGACGCGCCGGACAACATCGTCGCGCTGCAGTTGGCTCTCGGCATTCTCGGGCAGATGCGGTTGACGATTCTCAACCCGCTGCAGACCGTCGCCGATTTCGCGCGGGCCGTGAGCTCCATCGCCACCCGCGCCATCGTCGACATCGCCACCAACAAGGACTGGCTCGAATCCGACGAGACGCTGCTCGAAGTTCTGCTCAAGGTGTCCGATCAGCTCTACGAGGTCGACGAACAGAAGGCCTGGGAGCAGTTGACTCCCGACCAGCTCCTCGCCGATCTCAACTGGGCCCTCGGCCCCGGTGCGGACAAGGTGCGCGAGAAGCTCCGCCAGGAGGGTGAGGGCCTCGTCGAGAACAACAAGGGCATCGTCGACGTCGTCGTCGGGCCGTACATCTTCATCGGCTTCCTCCAGCACCTCCTGTACTGGAACAACAATCCGGGCGACGGCCGCGAATGGGAGAGCGAGAAGATCGTCGCCTGGGTGACCGATCTGGCGCAGACCGAACGCGAACGCAAGAACACCAACGACGCACCCCTGGCGCCTTCCGAGGTGGACCCGGCTCCGGCCCGGGATGCGGAGTCCCTCCCCGAGGCTGCGCGTGAGCCGAATCCGCAGACATTGCCCACCCCGGGCACCGTCACGCGCGACAGCGATCTGGGTGCGTTCCTGGAGTCGCTGAATCTGGTTCCCCCCGGAGTCTTCCCGCCGCAGTACAGCGTGGTGCCGGATCCGTCGACCGAGCCGATGACCGAGATCGTTCCCGAGACGACGCACGGCTGACACCACACAGAAAAGAACCCCCGCACCGATCGGTGCGGGGGTTCTTTCGGTCTACGGGAGAGATCAGACTCCGACGGTCACGTCCGCCGAGTGGATGCCTGCGCCCTCCGGCGCGATGTCGGCCTGGCCGTTGCCCGACGCCGACAGTGCACGCAGCGTCCAATTGCCGGGAGCTGCGAAGAAACGGAAGTCTCCGGTGCCCGACGCGACGACCTCGGCGGTGAACTCACCGGTGCCGTCGAGCAGGCGCACGAACGCACCGCCCACAGGCTCCCCGTCGCCTCCGAGGACACGACCGGTGATGACGGTTTCCTTCTCGACGTCGACGCCTGCCGGAATGGCCTGGCCCTGAACGGGTGCAGCACACATGATCAGTGAACCTCCAACTCGATGGGTGCTCCGACGAGGGAGCCGTACTCTACCCAGCTGCCGTCGTAGTTCTTGACGTCCGACTTGCCGAGAAGTTCCTTCAGCACGAACCAGGTGTGGCTCGAACGCTCGCCGATGCGGCAGTAGGCGATGGTGGCCTTGCCGTCGTCGTATCCCTTTTCCTTGTAGAGCGCCTCGAGAGCGTCGTCGTCCTTGAAGGTGCCGTCCTCGTTGGCAGTGGTGCTCCACGGGATGTTGATGGCGCCGGGGACGTGGCCGCGCTGCTGTGCCTGCTCCTGCGGGAGGTGGGCGGGGGCGAGGATCTTGCCGGAGAACTCGTCGGGCGACCGCACGTCGACGAGGTTCTTGTTGCCGATCGCGTCGATGACCTCGTCGCGGAACGCGCGGATCGACAGGTCGGGAGCCTCGGCGCGGTACTGCGCGGCGTCACGGGTGACGACGTCCTTCGACAGCGGGCGGCCGTCGAGTTCCCACTTCTTGCGTCCACCGTCGATGAGCTTGACGTCCTTGTGGCCGTACAGCTTGAAGTACCAGTACGCGTATGCAGCGAACCAGTTGTTGTTGCCGCCGTAGAGGACGACCGTGTCGTCGTTGGAGATGCCCTTCGACGAGAGCAGATCGGAGAACTGCTCCTGGTTCAGGAAGTCGCGACGAACCGCATCCTGGAGGTCCTTGCGCCAGTCGAGCTTCACTGCGCCTTCGATGTGACCGCCGTCGTAGGCGCTTGCGTCTTCGTCGACCTCGACGAAAACGGTCTTCGGGGCGTTCAGGTTCTGCTCGGCCCAGTCGGCAGAGACCAGGACGTCGGAGCGAGCCATGGGTTTCCTTTCGATCTTTTGCGTTACTTCGGTCGGTGGAGGGGTCGAGCGATCAAGCGCGTGCGGATTGTGTCCGCAGTCGCGCTACGAGGGGATAGATCTGGCAGCCCAGGCAGAACGCGAAGGCTGCGTTGAGGAACGCCGCGAACAGCGCGAAGCCGGTCGCGATCGTTCCCACGAGGGGAGCGCCGAGCGCGAAGCCGAGGACGCCGACTGCAGCGAACAGGAAGCCGACGAGCTGAGCGAACTTCAGCGGTGCGACGGGTTCACGTTCGGTGGTCGGTCCGAGTCGCGGCGCGACGAGGTGTCCGAAGAACGCCCCGTACGGGCTCTTCCTCGGCCCCCGCGCAGCGCCGATCGCGAACACGACGGCCTGTACTGCCAGGAGCACCGCAGCAGCGGTGGTCTGGAAGGTGGACAGAACCAGAACGAGTACCAGGACAGCCGTGGTGATCCACGCCGCGAAGCGTGGCCCCCGAACATCGACCTGGTCGACTGCGGCGGAAGAAGCTGTGGGCGATGGAGATTCTGGGGACAACGGCGTGCTCCTGCGTGCTGGGCTGATGACAGACAACTGCATGGGCGCGGCGAACACGAAAGATTCGCCGACGATCTCGAACCGGATGGATGCGCGGCCACGAGGCCGGCGGTGAGATCAGTGGCAGCGACAGCAACAACCGCCCAGTCGGCACAGATCGACCGTGCGGCGACTGGTGAGCATCAGCTCGTGGGCGGTGAACACACCGTGCATCCTACCGGACGTCGCGGACCAGCAGAACTACAGGTTCTCGAGGGCGGAACGCAGGGCGTCGGCCTTCGGAACGCCGGAAATCCTGGCTCGTTCCACCAGCTCGGCGTCGAGCACGAACGTCGTCGGTAGCGACAGGACGCCCATTTCCTTCGCGAGCATCGGGTGAGCGTCGATGTCGACCTCGAGTTCACGTGGCCCGCTCGGCGGTGTTCCTCCGTCGGTCGAGCCGCCGATCACCTGGTCGACGACCCGGCGGACAGCAGCACACGGACCGCACCACTCCGCCGAGAAGTGCAGCACCGTTGCCGCGCCCGGCACGGCCCCGGCGTCGAGAAGCAGCGCGCGGCGATCGATCGAACCGTGCGACTCGGTGACCTGCACCCTGCCGGATCGATGCCGGAGGACCAGCCCGACAACCGTGGCGACGACGAGCGTCACCACGAGAATTGTGATTCCGGTCATGGCTTCTCGATCTGCTCGAGATCGATGGTCACGTCCTTTGCATTGCCCTCGATCACGATCTGCGAACCCTCGGCGTAGACATCGGTTGGCAGAATCCCGAACGGCAGCGTCTGCCTGTCGATGGTCTTGGTGAAGAGCCCGAGAACCGCAGGCTTCGCGAAGTCCGGAATGCTGAAATCGGCGTTCCCCTCCGGGCCGAAGTAGAAGTCGCTCGCAACGATGTCGACGCTGTCACCGTCGAGGATGAGGTCCGCTTGGACGGCGACCTTGGTCTCGATCGGACCCACGGGCACCGTGCCGGTCAGGACGACGCCGCCGTTCGTGGTCATACCGGAGCCGCCCGACCCGCCCGTGCCGTCCGACTTGTCCGCGGGGGGAGCGGAAACCTGCAGGTCGACGATACCGAGGAACCGTCCGAGGTCGGTCGCCTCGATGCGCACTCGGCCGTCGAGTTCGTCGACGGGCACTGCTCCCACCGACCCGTCGACGAGGTCGGAGAGGGGTACCGCGACGCCGCGGAGGTTGGCCTCGATGGTCGTCGACTCCACGTAGTCGGTCGGTACGTCCTGGGCTCGAATCTCCACGTTCTGATACTTGCCGTCGGCGGCCTGGGTCAGGAACGGGAACCCGTGGACGATCACCTGTGGGTCGGAGGTCAGATCTCCGCCGTCGCGGATTGCGCGTGAGACGCGGTACTCGGAGTACGCGGCCGCTCCGAAGTCCACGACGACGGCAAGTGCCAGCAGGCTCACGAGTCCGATGATCAGTTTGCGCATGACGCCCATTGTGACCGATGCCCGCCGGGGCTTTCGGGCACGGCGGCACGCGACAGGTATGTCGGACGGGTTAGTCTTGTTGCCTGAACAAGGACTCGACCTCGGCGAAGGAGTCTTTGAGTGACAGCGGTAAGAATGGAGGCTGAATGGAGCTCTTGCTTCTGACCTCCGATCCGAACCCGGAGGCCGTACTGCCGTCTTTGGCATTGTTGGCTCACCACGTGCGGCCCGCTCCGACCGAGGTCTCCTCGCTGCTCGAGGCAGGTTCCGCGGACATCGCGCTGGTGGACGCCCGTACCGACCTCGCCGCAGCGCGCGGACTGTGCCGGCTGCTCGGTAGCACCGGTTCCGCGATTCCGGTGGTCGCGGTGCTCACCGAAGGCGGCCTCGTCGCGGTCAACTCCGAGTGGGGTCTCGACGACATCCTGCTCCCCGGGACCGGCCCCGCCGAGATCGACGCGCGGTTGCGGCTCCTCGTGGGCAGGTCGGGCGGCATCGCGAGTCCCGAGGCATCGGGCAAGATCACGCTCGGTGAGCTCGTCATCGACGAGGGCACCTACACGGCCCGGTTGCGCGGTCGACCGTTGGACCTCACCTACAAGGAATTCGAACTCCTCAAATACCTGGCCCAGCATGCGGGACGTGTCTTCACCCGTGCCCAGCTGCTCCAGGAAGTGTGGGGATACGACTTCTTCGGAGGCACCAGAACCGTCGACGTCCACGTCCGGCGTCTGCGGGCCAAGCTGGGAAGCGAATACGAGTCGCTCATCGGCACCGTCCGCAACGTCGGCTACAAGGCCGTGCGACCCAGCCGTAGCTCCAAGGGAGGCCCGGCGACTCCCGACGGCGACGACGACAACGAATCGGACAGCGCCGAGTTCAGTTCACTGGGCGGCGCGACAAACGGAAGTACGAACTGACCGACGATGACTCTCTCGATCGATATCGCTCGCATCGATTCCGCGGAGATGGCGCCAGACGTCGTCGACGAGATCCGGGCGATCGCCGCACGCGCAACCGAGGTCGACGGCACGGCGCCGCTGTCCGAACAGGCACTGAAATCCGTCGGATCCGGCGACGACACGACCCATCTGGTCGCGACGGCCGGTTCACGCGTCGTCGGGTACGCGGGCACCGCTCCCGGATCGCCCACGATGACCGAGATCGTGGTGGACCCGGAGTTCCGCACTCGCGGAATCGGAACACAGTTGATCGACCGATCCTTCGCCGACGGCGGGGCCGGGGCCCGGATCTGGGCGCACGGAAACATCGATGCCGCACGGGCATTGGCGTCCACGCTCGGGCTGTCGGTCGCTCGCGAGTTGCTTCAGCTCAGGCGTCCGCTCGCCGAGCCTGCGTTGCCGGACGTCACTGTGCCGGACAATGTTTCGCTTCGGACGTATCGAGGGCATCAGGACGACGCGGAATTGCTCCGCGTCAACAACGCGGCGTTCTCGTGGCACCCCGAGCAGGGTGGATGGACCGAGAAGGACATCGCCGAACGGCGTGACGAGGCCTGGTTCGACCCGGCCGGAGTGTTCCTCGCGTTCGAGGAGGGGACCGACACGCTCCTCGGCTTCCACTGGACCAAGGTCCACCCCGCCGAGGCGGGGGAAGACGAGATCGGCGAGGTCTACGTCGTCGGCATCGACCCCGAGGCTCAGGGCCGAGGGCTCGGCCGAGTGCTGACGCTTGCGGGCCTGCACTACCTGCGTGGCAGGGATTTGCGAGACGTACTCCTGTACGTCGAAGCGGACAATGCTGCCGCCGTGCACACCTACGAGCGACTCGGTTTCACGCGTTTCCATACCGACGTCGCCTACGCACGTCCGTAGAACCGGACATACAGCCCACTCTGTTCATCTTCCGTTAACCAACCCGGGGGTAGCCGTCCACCGGCGGCCCTTACCTTTTCCAGCGGGTGGCGCCGACGCCGCCCGGTGCGAGGAACGACAAACGGGCCGGCACCTCGATCCTCGTGACACGCACGACCCGAGTGCGGACACGAGACACGGCACAAGATTCCCCGGAGGAAACAGGTGAAGCTCAAGCGCAGCGCGTCTCTCGTAGGCGCAGTGGCGATCGGCGCCATGCTGCTGACCGCATGTGGCAGTGACGCGAACGTCGAATCTGCTGCGGGCACGGACTCGGCAGCAACGTGTGAGGGCAAGACCCCTCTGACCGGTGAAGGATCGTCTGCTCAGCAGAACGCGATGTCCAACTTCACGTCCATCTACTCCGGTGTCTGCGCCGGGCAGGCCGTCGAGTACACGACCAGCGGTTCCGGTAACGGCCGTACCCAGTTCGTCGCGGGCCTCGTCGACTTCGCCGGCTCCGACTCGACCATCAAGGACGAGCAGGCCGCAGCAGCAGCCGAGCGCTGCCAGAGCAACCCGGCATGGAACCTCCCCCTCGTCTTCGGCCCGATCGCCGTTGCCTACAACGTCGAAGGCGTCGACAACCTCGTCGTCAGCCCGGACGTCGCCGCACGTATCTTCACCGGCCAGATCACCACGTGGAACGACCCGGCGATCGCCGCACTGAACGAGGGTGCGACCCTGCCGTCCACCCCGATCACCCCGATCTACCGCTCCGATTCCTCGGGCACCAGCGACAACTTCCAGCGCTTCCTCTCCGCAGCCGCACCCGAGGCATGGACCCTCGACCACAGCTCGGACTGGGCCGGTGGAGTCGGTGAAGGCGCCAACGGATCCTCGGGCGTCGCTCAGGCCGTAGCAGCCACCCCCGGTTCCATCACCTACGTCGAGAAGGGCTTCGCCGACCAGGAAAGCCTCGGCACCGCCGCGGTCGACTTCGGCAACGGACCCGTCGAGCTGTCCAGCGAGACCGCAGGCGCAGCCATCGACACCGCCGAGTTCTCCGGTGAAGGCAACGACCTCGCAATCGACATCGACGCTCTCTACGCGTCGAACGCAGCGGACAGCTACCCGCTGGTTCTCGCCACCTACGAGATCGTCTGCTCCGCCGGCTACGACGCCGACACCTCCGCAGCAGTCAAGTCGTTCCTGCTGAGCGCAGCGAACGAAGGCCAGCAGGGCCTCGAGGAAGCCGGATATGTCCCGCTGCCCGAGTCCTTCAAGGAACGCCTCGAGACGGCGATCAACGCGATCGCCTGATTCAATTGAGACGAGACCCCGCTTCGGGCGCCGCGAGCAACAGCCGCGGCGCCCGGGTGGGACTCCCGTCTCTCTAAGCCACCAAACGAGAGACGTGAGCGGTATGAGCGACACCCACTCGATCACCGGCGAACCATCTGCGGCGAGCATTTCCGCGGGCGGCGTGCCGCGGAACACGGAAGAACCCAAGCAATTGCCCGACAAAAAAGCCAAGGGCGGCACCGTCACGCGCCCAGGTGACCGGATCTTCTCCACCCTCGCCACGGGCTCGGGTGTCTTCGTCATCGTTCTCATCGCGGCCATCGGCGTGTTCCTGCTGTGGCGCGCGATCCCGTCGTTGCAGAACAACACGGTCAACTTCCTGACCTACAACGGCCAGTGGAACACCTCGAACACCTCCGCGATGATCTTCGGTATTCGCGACCTGTTCCTGGTGACCGCGACCGTGTCGATCTTCGCGCTGATCCTGGCCATGCCCGTGGCACTGGGAATCGCGATCTATCTGACCAACTACGCGCCGAAGAAGGTCGCAGGCCCACTCGGTTACGTCATCGACCTGCTCGCCGCGGTTCCCTCGATCGTGTTCGGCCTCTGGGGCCTCTACGTGCTTGCTCCCGCCATCAGCCCGTTCGCCGAGTGGCTGAACGAGAACCTGAGCTGGTTCCCGCTGTTCTCCACCGGTTCGGTGTCCATCGCGGGCGGCGGCACCATCTTCACCGGCGGCATCGTGCTGGCCGTGATGATCCTGCCGATCATCGCCGCGGTGACCCGCGAGGTGTTCGTACAGACTCCGCGCGGACAGATCGAGGCTGCACTCGCCCTCGGCGCCACTCGCTGGGAAGTCGTTCGCACCACCGTCATCCCGTTCGGCAAGTCCGGCTTCGTCTCCGGCTCGATGCTCGGCCTCGGGCGCGCCCTCGGTGAGACCATCGCCCTGTACATCATCATCCGCAGCGTCCAGTCGAGCTTCGGATGGACGTTGTTCGACGGTGGCAGCACGTTCGCGACCAAGATTGCCCTTGCCGCAGGCGAGTTCAACAACCAGCTGCAGGCCGGCGCCTACATCGCCGCAGGCCTCGTGCTCTTCGTACTCACCTTCGTGGTCAACGCAGGCGCTCGCGCCGCGATCGCAGGAAAGAAGGACTAGGCCATGACCGCAACCATGGATCGCCCGGTCAAAGAGCCCACGTTCAAGGGCGTCAGTGCGCGTCGCAAGTTCTCGAACGGCGCTGCCACCGTCCTCGTCAGCCTGGCCGTCCTCATCGCGCTCGTGCCGCTGGTCTGGGTTCTGTACACGGTGATCTCACGCGGGCTCTCCGCCGTCGTCTCCCCGACGTGGTGGCAGAACTCGCAGGCAGGCATCACCCAGTTCATCGCCGGTGGTGGCGCCTACCACGCCATCGTCGGAACCCTGACGCAAGGCTTGTTCTGCGCCCTGATCTCCATCCCGATCGGCGTGTTCGTCGCGATCTACCTCGTCGAATACGGTGCGGGTACGCGGTTGGCTCGCCTGACCACCTTCATGGTCGACATCCTCACCGGTGTTCCGTCCATCGTCGCAGCCCTGTTCATCTACGCACTGTGGATCGCCACGTTCGGCTTCGAACGGTCCGGCCTCGCCGTGTCGTTCGCTCTCGTCCTGCTGATGATTCCCGTCATCGTGCGGTCCTCCGAGGAGATGCTCCGCATCGTTCCTCAGGACCTGCGTGAGGCGTCCTACGCCCTCGGCGTACCCAAGTGGAAGACCATCGCCAAGATCGTCGTCCCGACGGCACTGTCCGGCATCGTCACCGGCATCATGCTCGCCCTGGCCCGCGTCATGGGAGAGACCGCACCGGTGCTGATCCTGGTGGGATCCGCCACGGCGATCAACTTCAACCTGTTCTCCGGGCCGCAGACGTCCCTGCCGCTCATGATGGTCGACCTGCAGAAAGCAGGAACCGGCGCGCTCACCTCCGAGCGCATGTGGGGAGCAGCCCTGACGCTGATCCTGATCATTGCCCTGCTCAACATCGGCGCAAAGCTGGTCTCGAAGTTCTTCTCGCCGAAGAACGTCTGACCGTCACACGCCCACCCCGAAACTTCAGGAGCCGACCATGGCAAAACGTCTCGACCTCAAAGACGTGAACATCTACTACGGCAAATTCCACGCCGTGCAGAACGTCACCCTCGCAGTCCCGCCGCGCGGCGTCACCGCCTTCATCGGACCGTCCGGCTGCGGTAAGTCGACAGTCCTCCGCTCCCTCAACCGCATGCACGAGGTCACTCCCGGCGCACGCGTCGAAGGCTCCGTCCTGCTCGACGGCGAGGACATCTACGGCGCAGGCGTCGACCCCGTCGGTGTGCGACGCACCATCGGCATGGTCTTCCAGCGCCCCAACCCGTTCCCGACGATGTCCATCCGCGACAACGTCGTCGCAGGCCTCAAGCTGCAGGGCGGCAAGAGCAAGAAGGAGCTCGACGAAATCGCCGAGCGTTCCCTCAAAGGTGCGAACCTCTGGAACGAGGTCAAAGATCGCCTCGACAAGCCAGGCGGCGGACTCTCCGGCGGCCAGCAGCAGCGCCTGTGCATCGCCCGCGCCATCGCCGTCCAGCCCGACGTACTGCTGATGGACGAGCCCTGCTCGGCCCTCGACCCGATCTCCACCCTCGCCATCGAAGACCTCATCGGTGAACTCAAGAAAGACTTCACCATCGTCATCGTGACGCACAACATGCAGCAGGCCGCACGCGTCAGCGACCAGACCGGATTCTTCAACCTCGAAGCCACCGGCAAGCCCGGCCAGCTCATCGAAATCGACGACACGGAGAAGATCTTCTCCAACCCCAGCCAGAAAGCCACCGAGGACTACATCTCCGGTCGCTTCGGATAACCTGCACTACGGAAAAACCCCCGACTGCCCAGAGCAGTCGGGGGTTTTCTCGTTGCGCGTGGACGCTGGAAGCGAGTTCGACCGGGGTGTGTGGAGCGAACGTGCCGTTCGGTCACTCAGACTGACCGAACGGCACATTCGCTCCGGAGGTAGACGGAAGAACGATCAGGAGTTGCTGAGCTTGGGTGCGTTCAGGTCGACGGGCAGTTCGCCGGTCACCAGGAAGATCACGCGGCGGCCGACCTCGACGGCGTGGTCGGCGAAGCGCTCGTAGAACCGGCCGAGGAGTGTGACGTCGACGGCTGCGGCAACGCCGTGCTGCCATTCGCGGTCCATGAGGACGGTGAAGAGGTGGCGGTGGAGGTCGTCCATTGCCTCGTCTTCTTCACGCAGCTTGGCGGCGCGTTCGGGGTCGCGGGTTTCGAGGACCTCGCGGGCGGATGCGCCGAGCTGAACTGCGATGCGTCCCATTTCGGCGAAGTAGCCGTTGACCTCTTCGGGCAGGGCGTGGGCGGGGTGGCGTCGGCGCGTGATCTTGGCGACGTGCAGGGCGAGGGCGCCCATGCGGTCGATGTCGGCGACGATCTGGATTCCGGAGACCACCGAACGCAGATCACCGGCGACCGGTGCCTGCAGGGCGAGCAGGGAGAACGCTTTTTCCTCGCATACCGCGCTGAGGTCGGTGATCTTGTCGTGATCGGAGATGACCTGTTCGGCGAGAACGAGGTCGGCTTGGAGGAGGGATTGGGTGGCCTTGTCCATGGCGGAGCCGGCCAAGGTGGCCATCTCGCCGAGGGTATCGGCCAAATCGTTCATCTGTTCGTTGTAGGCGACGCGCATAAGGCGCAAGTTTAGTGCGTCACACAGATCCATTCATGGTCCGCCGGGTGAACGGGGCATGAATGGATTCGCACTAGGCGCAGGTGTCGTCGGCGGCGTTGGTGAAAGCGAGGTTCTCGGGGAGTGCCGGAGCTTCCGTGCTGCCCTCGACCTGGGTGGCTTCGATCGGCTGTCCGAAGACCGTCGGTGCGGTGGTGTAGCCGGGGTAGTCGGCGCCGAGGACGACCTCGACCACGCTGTCCAGACCAGCGGACTGTTCGATGACGGCTCCGGGTATGGCGGAGGCGACGGTAGCAGCCTCCGATTCCTGACCGGGCGAGAAACGTACGACGGTCTGCGCCGCAGAACCGACGAAGTTGCCGACGTCGAGAATCTGGAAGCCGTAGGACGCGAGCTCGCTCGACGCGGTGGCAGCCATGCCGGCGGTGTCCGAGGCGTTCGAGACCTGCACGGAGACGGTCGCCGGGTCGACGGCGAGTGTGGGGACCGACGGCTCTGCGGGGGACTCGGGAGCGGGCGTCGGCTCGGAGCGTTCCTCTCCGGGGAGGGGGAGGTCGTCGATGATCGCTCGGAACAGGGCTGCGATGGCGCTGTCGACGGGGATCTCGTTGCCCCATTCGTTGGTGCCGTCCGTCGGAAGCGTGAGGAACGTGACGGCGCCTGCGTCGACGTTCTGCAACGAACGTCCGAGCGTGATGAGGTCCTGCGTCTTGACGTTCTCGACGAAGGTGTCCCGGGTGAACGCGCTGACGAAGCCGTTGAGCTTGCCGGGATCGAGAAGGACCTGGTTGGACAGTGCGGACCTCAGCAGTGACGACAGGAATCGCTGCTGGCGTTTGATACGCCCGTAGTCGCCGTTGCCTTCGGTGTCGACGTGCCGTGCACGGACATAGTTCAGTGCGGTTCTGCCGTCGATCCTCTGTTCACCGACATTGGGGAGGACGGTGCCCAGCTCGTAGTCGACGAGAGGTTGCGCCGTGCAGACGTCGACTCCGCCGATTTCGTCGACCATCGACTCGAAGCCGGCGAAGTCCATACCGACGAAGTGGCCGATTCTCAGGCCCGAGATCTTCTGGATGGTCTTCACGAGACACTTCGGTCCGCCGAGTGCGTAGGTGGCGTTGAGCTTGTCTCCATCGGCAGCCGGGTACATCTCACCGGTGTAGCTGTTGGTGTCGTTGTCGAACGCTTCGCATTCGGGGCGTTCGACGTCGAGGTCGCGAGGAAAGGACACGGCGACGACGCGGCTACGGTCGGCCGGGATGTTGACCAGCATCACGGTGTCCGATCGGGCGCCCTCGGCGTCCTCGACGGTTCCGGCGCCGATCTCGCCGCTGGCACCGGCCCTGGTGTCGGTTCCCACGATCAGGTACGTCTCGTCGCCGTACTGCCCGTCGGCGTCGACGACGTCGGTGGAGTTGGGGTCGAGCGCGGCAACCTGAGCGAATCCGCGGTCGGTGCTTCGGAGGTAGCCCCAGACGACACCGGTCAGTGCCACGGACAGAATGGCGATGATCGACACCAAGCCTCGAGCCATGTTCTGCATGCGCTTGCGGCGGCGCACCTTGCTCATCGCGAGACGGGTCAGCGCGGGGCGCGACTCGGCGGGTACACCGACTGCTTCCGGGAGCGCGGTCACCGGGGGAGGTGTGCTGTCCGTGATCGGATCGATCTTCTCGGTGGGGGCCTCGACGTCGGGCTCCCGTCGAGCGCGTTCTGCGGTCGACTCTCTGGGCGTGCGCGGTGCCGGGCGCTCGTCCTCGGAATCGCGATCCATGAGCTCGGCGACGGACACGGCGTCCGACTTGCCGGACGGCTTCTTACCGAATCTCTTCAGCAGACCGCCGTTCGATTCCTGCTCGGGCTCGGGTTCGGGGTCGGGTTCCGAAGCCTGTGGCCTCGGCGCGGCGGAAGGCCGAACGGACTCGGACTCGGGGTTGTGGATTCGCGAGATCGGTCGTTCCCACGGCGCGCGACCGTCGGACATGGAAGAGCCCGAATCTCGATCGTCAACCACGGATTCGAACCTGACCTTCCTCGAACACATCTTCTCGCCGTCGATCGGGCGATCCCAGCAATGATACTGAGGAATTCGATGTGGTCCACTTCAGTACGTTCGGCCGGGCGTCGGTGCAGGTCAGCCTCCGGAATGCATGAGGTCTGCGCCCGCCGGGACCGAGATGTCCTCCGGGTCGTCGAGCCACCCCTCCGGCAGTGACACCGCACCGGGAGAGCCCTGGCGACCACGAGGACCTTCGGCGTCCTTCGGGAAAGGTACCGACGGGTCCAGTTGTCCCAGTAGGTCGTCGAGCTCGGGAAGGGTCTTGACCAACGCCATGGACACCCGGAGGTCCGAGCCGGCGGGGAAGCCGCGTAGGTACCAGGCGACGTGCTTGCGGAGCTCGCGCAGGCCTCTGTCCTCCCCGTGGTGTTCCGCCAGGAGCTCGGCGTGCCGCCTGATGACGACGGCCACCTCGCCCAGCGTCGGTGCAGTGGGTTCCTCGCGGCCGGCGAACCGAGCGCTGAGCTCGGCGAAGAGCCACGGCCTGCCGAGGCATCCGCGACCGACGACCACACCGTCACAACCGGTTTCGGCCATCATTCGGACAGCGTCCGACGCCGAGAAGATGTCGCCGTTGCCGAGGACCGGCACGTCGGTGACGTGTTCCTTCAGGCGTGCGATCTGCGTCCAGTCCGCGGTGCCGGAGTACCGCTGCGACGCCGTCCGCGCATGCAGTGCGACAGCGGCGGCGCCTTCGGCGGCTGCGATTCGTCCGGCGTCGAGGTGGGTGTGGTGCTCCTCGTCGATGCCGACGCGGAACTTGACCGTCACCGGAACATCGGTTCCCTCAGTGGCTTTCACGGCCGCAGCGACGATTCTTCCGAACAGGTTGCGCTTGTACGGCAGTGCCGCGCCGCCACCTTTTCTGGTGACCTTGGGAACCGGGCAGCCGAAGTTCATGTCGATGTGGTCGGCGAGGTTCTCGTCGACGATCATCTTCGCGGCCGCGTACGTCGTGTCCGGGTCGACGGTGTAGAGCTGGAGTGACCTGGGCGTCTCGGTCGGTCCGAATGTGGTCATGTGCATCGTGGCGGGCTGGCGTTCGACGAGTGCGCGCGCGGTCACCATCTCGCAGACGTACAGACCCGAGGTGCTGCCTGCGCGCTCGAGTTCCTGCTCGCGGCACAGGGTGCGGAATGCCACGTTGGTCACACCGGCCATCGGTGCCAGTACCACTGGGCTTCGGAGTTCGAGTGAACCGATCCGCAATGTCATGGGTGAAGCCTCGTTCGTGTTCTTCTCGGAGATGGTCTGTCGGCCGGCAGCGGAGCCTGCGGTGCTGCCTGTCGGATTCACGAGCGAAGCCCTACACCGCGGTCGAGGTGTAGGGCTTCGCTCGCTGGTCTGTGGATCAGGAAGCTCGAAATCAGGAAGCTTGCTTCTCTGCCTTCTTCGCCTCGCGAGCGAGCGAGCGATCGCGCATTTCCTCGAACTTCGTCGCCTGCTTCTCGAGGTCCTCGAGGAACGCGGCCAGCTCTTCACGCTTGTTCTCGCCGCGTCCGGTGAAGTCGTCGCGCTCGAAGATGCGCCACTTGCGGAGCACCGGCCACACGACGTCCTCGAGGTGCTGACGCAGGTCGTAGATGCCGTGCTTGGCCATCAACACACCGTTGCGGCGGAAGTTCGGCATCCCGGCGCCGGGCATCTGGAAGTTCATGACGATGTCCGACAGCGCGTCCAGCGTCTGATCCGGTGCGATGTCGAGGGCCGCAGCGCTGATGTTGCGGTAGAAGATCATGTGCAGGTTCTCGTCCGCCGCGATGCGCTGGAGCATGCGGTCGGCGATGGGGTCGTCGCAGACCTTGCCGGTGTTGCGGTGCGACACGCGCGTCGCGAGCTCCTGGAACGTCACGTACGAGACGGAGTGAAGAAGACCCGTCTGCGAACCGGCGGGAGAGGCGAATCCGTTGGTCATGTGGATCATGCGCGCCTGCTCGAGGGCAACGGGATCGACCCCGCGGGTCACGACGAGGTAGTCACGCATGACGATGCCGTGACGGTTCTCCTCGGCGGTCCACCGGCCTACCCAGGTGCCCCAGGCGCCGTCCTGCGAGAAGTTCTCCGCGATCTCGCGGTGGTACGACGGCAGGTTGTCCTCCGTGAGGAGGTTCGTGATCATCGCGGCCTTGGCGACCTCGGACAGTTTGCTCTGCTCCGGGTCGTAGTCGATGCCACCGAGTTCGGCGAAGTTGCGGCCTTCGTCCCACGGCACGTAGTCGTGGGGATGCCACTCCTTCGCCATGGACATGTGCCGGTTGACGTTGTCTTCCGCAACCGGAACGAGCTCCTGGAGCAGCTCCAGCTGTGTCAGATCCCTCGCCATTACATAGCCTCCATACATTGCGGACAACGGTCTCGAGCTTACGGCACCGTAACCACGCTGTGAACTCCGCTGAGTTCGCTGGGCGCGGCACGTCACCGGCTGATTTGTCGGAGAATCCCCCGAAGGGTGTGTTCGTTCCCCGAAGTCGAACCGTTACCGAGTGTACGACCGTGCACCTCGGAAGTGTGCGTACTCGTAGCTGGGAGTGCGCTGCGAATCCGTCGGCGACCCGATGCGACATACCGCTCGGCCCGGTGGCGGGAGAGGTGGTGAAGTGCCCCCAGTAGGACTCGAACCTACGACCTGCGGATTACAAGAGCGGAACCTCTGAAACCTCGCAATTAACCCTCGATCTGGTCGGCAAAAAGACCGCAAAACGAGCTTTAGGCCCGAAATCGAACCTACTCAAAAGTAGTTTGAACTGTAAAGTAAAGGGTGCTTAAAGTGTTCGGCGATATGCAGTTACGCGAAGAAACCCCGAGGCACATCTACCCACCTGCAACACCCGCCGGAATCTGGCGGACATTCATGCAAGCCCGATCGCTCCGGCCCGTCACTATCGACGAACGCCTCCGGGTATTGCGATCACTCGAAACTCATTGCGGCACAGTGCCCCACGAGGTCGCCGCCGGCCAGATCGCCGAATGGCTCGCCGGCGGACAGTGGTCCGCCAGCACTCGTGCGACGTATCACGGATACCTGAAAGCGTGGTTCGACTGGCTACAGTCCCAGGACCTCCGCGACGACAACCCGCTGGTGAAGATCCCCGCGCCGAGGACGCCCCGCCGACGTCCTCGACCGATCGACGACCAGCACATGAACCGACTACTAGCTACCCGGATGCACGCCAAGACTCGCGCAATGATCCTTCTCGCCGCACTTGAAGGGCTACGCGTCCATGAAATCGCCAAGGTAAAGGGCGAGGACGTCGACCTGATCGCCGGAATCCTCCACGTCGTCGGTAAAGGGGGAGTGGTCGACGAGCTGCCGCTGCACCCGCTCGTCGCCGAGGTCGCCCGAGAACTACCGCGCCGCGGCTACTGGTTCCCCGCTAACTCCCGCGCCGCCGTGCCCGGAACGTGCGTCCGCTCGAAATCGGTGTCGGATATCATCGCCGGCGTCATGCGCCGCGCCGAGGTTCCCGGCACTCCGCACAGTCTCCGGCACTGGTTCGGAACGACGCTCGTCGACTCCGGCGTCGACCTCCGCACCGCGCAGGAATTGCTACGGCACGCGAGCCTCGCAACAACGCAGATATACACCAAGGTATCGAGCAAACGCCGCGTCGAGGGCATTAACAAGCTCGACCCGTGGCGTGCGATCACGCCGGCCGAGGCCGGCGTAACCGTCTGACGAGTGCCCCCGCACGGCCTCGAACCGTGGACCCGCGGATTAAAAGTCCGCTGCTCTACCAACTGAGCTACAGGGGCGAACGCAAAAGACAATAGCGGACGCCCCGCGCCAACCATGAAAGACCCCGCCCTATGCAGAAATACCTTGTCCGAATCCTCCTCGTGCTTGCCGCCGCCTGTTACACCGGCGGCGCGGTGATGCTCACGCAAATGTTCTCGTCCCCGGACGTCCGAACGATGGTCACGGAACACCATTCGCCGAACGAGTCCGACGAGGTAACCGCGCGGACTGCGCCGGCGACGGACTTCTCCGGACCGCGCGCGGCCGCGAATCGCGCCCTCGTCGGCTACATGCAGAGCATCGAGGTAATCACCGGCGCGCCGGCGTCGGTGCCCGCGTCGGTCAATCAGGCCCGGCACGTGTGCATGGCCGTCGCTCGCGAGCGCATGTCCGGCGATCCCCGGCCGCTCGAGGATGCCGTGTCCGAGGTGTCGACTGTCCCGGACGTCACGCAAGCGATGGCCGTTCAGCTCGTCGCGGCCGGCATGAAGTACGCCTGCCCGGACTCCGCGACGGCTCCGCAGTAGTCGGCCCCGCCCAATTCGGCCCGCCGGCCGGCGGAATGCCCCACCCCTTCCGCCGGCCGGCATTGTCCGTTTTATAGCGCGTTTCCGCTGTACTTAATGCGTTATAGCGCGCTATACTTTAGGGGTACCACCGAACCCGCCGATAGGACCGCCATGTGGACCAGCCCCCGCGACGCGACGCCCGCGCACTGCACCCGGTGCGACTGGACTTACAACCCGACAGATGGACCGTGCCCCCGATGCACCCGCCCCGCCAGCCGCAGAACCGCCCGCACGACCGAGAGGACCGCACAATGCACGACCCGACAGACGCCGAGCGCGACGCAATCGCCGCGCAGATCCGCGAGGACTCCCGCGAGCTGCACGCCCGACTGCGCGACGTCGCCGCCGGATCGCTTGCGCCGCGAACTCTGCTCCACGCCGTCGAGAACACGATCGCCGCGACCGGCGAGGTAATTCCGAACGTGTACGGAACTGACGCGCTCGCAATGGCATTCGCGCGCATATCGGCCGCGGCATCGACCGCGAAGCGCGCCGGCGACGGACTCGCCGGCGAAACGCGCGAACGCGTCCGGATTGCCTACGCCGCGGAGCTGAAACACCGCCGCGTCATCGGCGGCGACGAGGAGCTGGCCGGCCGACGCGCGTTCGACCTTCACGCCGACGCCCGCGAAATGCGCTCATGGTACGAACTCACCTGGCGCGAACGTCGCGACTGGATCGACACCGCAGCGCGAGAGGGCAGATGATGAACGCCTACCACATCGCGAACAACGAGACCGCGGCCCGGCTCGCCTCCTACACAGAGAACGCCCGCGAGTGCGCCGACCACGCCGAGGAACACCTACGCGCCGACGAGCTGTCCGCGATTCCGTCAATCGTCAACGTGAACGCCGCACGGCAAGCTGCGACGCTCGCCGAGTACTTCGCCACACTGGCCGGCAGCGACCGCGCCGACGAGCACGCCGCGCGTGCCCGCGAAGCCGCCCGATCGATCGCGGCGCGGCTGTGACCCGCGACGACGACGGATTCGACTACGATTCCGACCTGGTGCAACTCCTGCCACCGTTGGCACACTTCACCCTGCACCGGGACGGAACTATGACGCAGAATCACCCGATCGACGCGCCCGCGGACCCGGACGAGGCACTGCTCGCGAAGATCCGCACCGCGGCCGGCCAACGCGCCGAGGCCCGCGCGATCGCCGCGGCCGCCGAAGAGCACCGGGACCAGCTCGTGCGCGAAGCTCTCGCCGCCGGCATCACCGCGTCGGACGTCGCCGCCGCTGCTGGCCTGTCGAAACCGCGCATGTATCAGATTCGTGACCGCCGTCGATAGCTGCGCGAGCGCCCAGCATTTAGCGGCCCACAGGGCTTCAAGCGGGATGTTGGGTGCGCACATTGCGTAACGGTTTACTGTAATCACATGTCTGTGGTTCAGCTCCGGTCTCGCCCCCAGGTCCTCGAGTTCTTCGCAGGCGTCGGTCTCGCTCGTATGGGCCTCGATCTCGCCGGGTTTGAAACGGCTTGGGCCAACGACATTTCGCCAGACAAAGCGGCGATGTACCGCGCGCAGTTCGGCGACGACGTGATGGTCGTCGGCGACATCAACGACGTTGACGCCGCGGACCTGCCCCGCGTCGAACTCGCTTGGGCATCGTCACCATGCACCGACCTGTCACTAGCTGGCAATCGCACCGGGTTAGCCGGCGTGCAGTCGTCGGCCTTCTACGCGTTCACCGGTGTCCTGGGGGCGATGAAGGAGGAGGAGCGGCCTACGGCCCTTGTTCTTGAGAATGTCATCGGCCTGTCGACCTCGCACGGCGGAGACGACCTCACCGCTGCAATAAAGGAGTTTAACGAACTCGGATACTCAATGGACATACTCGCTATCGACGCACGTCGATTCGTGCCCCAGTCACGGCCCCGCTTGTTCCTGGTCGGTTCCCGTGAGCCCGTTGAGACACAGGAAACTGAGCACCCCTTGCGGCCAGGTTGGACAGAGGCATTCTTTAACGACCCGACCCTCGTTATGCACCGAGCAGGCTTGCCGAACCCGCCCGCCCACGTCACCGGCGGTCTCGGCGGCACAGTCGAACGCCTGGACAACGACGACCCACGTTGGTGGGACGAGGGCCGCGTATCCGCTTTCGTCGAATCCATGTCGGGGGTACAGCGGAGCCGATTGGACCAGCTTCGCCGACAGCGGCAGCGGTACCAATGGCGCACCGCTTATCGACGAACCCGCGGTGGTATCGCCGTCTGGGAGATGCGACCCGACGAGGTTGCCGGATGCTTACGAACACCGCGCGGCGGATCGTCAAAACAGGCTGTCGTCCGGATGGGTTACGGCAAACTGAAGGTTCGGTGGATGACCGGAGCAGAGTATGCCGCGCTGATGGGAGCCGGGGCGTACAACATCGACGGTTTCCGGGATTCGCAGGTGCAGTTCGCATTTGGTGACGCCGTGGCCGTGCCCGCAGTCGAGTGGCTAGCCGAGCACTACCTGAAACCGCTGATAAATGGAGAGTTCGCCTCTCGATCGGATCGTCAAGCGAAGGTTCAGTAATGGCGAGCACGAGCAAGCCGCGGACCGCCGGCCCGGCGAAGACGAAGCCCAAGAAGAAAGACCTCCCCGCCGACCTTGTCCGGGAGTTTCGGTCCCTCTTTGACGAAGCGAAGAAAGCAACTGACAACGAGAACCGCCGAATCACCTCGGCGAAGTGGGGCGTGTACGCCTTCTACGACTACGACGGCGAGCCGATCTATGTTGGGCAGACTAAGGAAAGCCTTGCAACGCGGCTAAACCGACACCTGACGAACCAACGCACCGATGCGGTAGCGATGCGCATTCTGGACGTGTTCGAGGTCGCCGCCCTTGAGGTCTGGCCTCTCTGGGGTCTCGAGGACACGCCCAAAATGCGCGACGACGCGGCTGCATACAAATCCGCGCAGGCTTTGCTGGACGCCCACGAGTACTCGGCCTACTTGAAGGCCATCGAGGACAGCAAGTTTGGCGCAATCCTCAATGAGAAGATTCCACCCGTTTCCGACCCGATCGAACTGCCTGAGTCCCACCGGTTCGACCTCGTGTCAGAGACAACCCGCGCAGAACGGGACCACCCCGACGTCCGTATCGCCCGGCGGGCCGAAACGCTAGCCCGCCTCGCCGCTGTCGCCCACGAGCGCGGCGAGGTGTCCGCAGGCCTCCGCCGAGTCCTGGTAATCCAAGCCGTCCGGCTGGCTTTCAAGGCTGCCGAGAGGTTCAACGAAGCCGAGGGCGAACTCGAACCAGATGCCGACGCTATCTCCGTTGAAGGTCTCATAGGGTCAGTGCTGTATCCGACCGACGACGAGGGTGAGGGCGAATAGCCGCGACGTAAACCTGCGACCGACAGTCCCGGCCGCAGCCGAAGAAAAAGCCCGGACCCCCCGCCGAGAGGATCCGGACTTTATATTCGCAGGTTCACCAACCAAGGAGAACGCACCGCCGAGACTACCGGCCGGCGACGACATGGCCCAGCGCACACGCCGAGCCTTACCGAGCCGACACCGGCCCCGACTCGTATTGCGTCAGCGACCCGGCCGAACGGTTGTCGATCGAGACGCCCGCACGATCGCCCGCGATCCCCACGCCGTCGACGCGTACGTGCTCCACAACTGAGCCGTTGACCAGCAGCCACAGCACGCCCGCCTCCGTTCGTACCTCGACGAAATCGCCGACCGCGAGCGCCGCCGGCAGATCGCCGGACGCGAGCACCGTCCCCGTCGACGTCGTGTCCGTTACGCCGTACCGCACTTCCCACGTCGTCGTGCCGAACTTGCCGAGGATCGCATTATCGGTCGCCATATCGAAGCGCGCGGCGACGCCGAGTTTCGTCGAGCTGGACGGCAGCGACGCGACGCGTGCGCGCACCCAATGGTCCGCACTGGGTAGCGGAGCGTCGAGAACGTAGCAGTTCATTTCCCGAACTGACGTTGTGCCCGGCGAGACCGCACCATTCGACGCGTCGAACGTCGTCGATCCGTACGCGCGATCGAGCCAGCCGCGCGACGTAATGTTCCCCGACGCCCCGGCGAACGAGTCGCCGGCAGACATAGGCCCGCGGCCGACCGCGATCGCTGGATCCTCGAAGTACGGCAGCAGCGCCAGCGTCGCGCCGGACTCGATCCGATCGGATCCGAAGTAGCTACTCGACGGGCGGAACACCGCGCGCACGACGTCGCCGGCGGACAGCTCGACGTCGACGGACACCCGGAACGAACCCGACGACAGCGTTACCGCCGCCACCGTCGCCCCGTTCACTGTCAGCGATGCACGTTGCGTTCCGTTCGTGCGGCCCACGGAACCCTTCAGCACCAGGTGCGCGACCCCGTCGCCGTCCGAGCGGATCCCGTTGTCGAATAGACCCGTCTCCGGCCGCATCGGGTCGACCGTCCACCCTGTCATTACGTTGTCCCTGTCCAGCGGGTACGTCACCGACGATGTGGTCACGAGGCCGGCCGCAGTCGGAAGCGACACCGCCGAGAACACCTGAAGCCAGCCGGCACCGTCCCACACCCAGCCCTCGCCGATCGGATCCGGCCCGACGTAGACCTCGCCGATTGTCCGGCCGTCGATCTGAAGCGGCATCGCTCACGCCTCCTTCACGAGGTAGAGCACACCGGCGACCGGATCCGCCGGCAGCTCGTCGACGACGAGGGCAGGCAGCCGCGCCGCGAGCGCGGACTGAAGGCCGGCGACGTCCTCGATCACGTGCCCGTGCTCCGCCGGCGCGGCCCCGACGTCCTCCGGCCCGAGGTTGACCGGCCCGACCTGGCCGTTCACCGACTGCACCGAGTCCTCCGGAGCCACCAGCAGCGCCCACGATCCGAAGTCCGCCGGATCCCCGGGGCCGAGCATGTAAGAGCCCTGGTCGACGTCGCCGGCCTGCACGATCCCGACGTCGCCCTCCTCCGCCTCGAGCGCGAGAAGTTCCGCCCGGTTTGCCACCCGGTGCCGGCTCGTGATCGAGAGCGCCGGAATCTGCGACGTGATGAGCTGCCCGTTAGGCCCTAGGTCCGCCTTCGTCCGGATCGCGTCGGACACGACCTGATCGAACGCCGGCGCGACGTCCGGGCCGAGGTTTTCGAGCGTCACCGTCGCCGGCGCATCGAGTAGCGCGTTATCGGCGCGAGCGAGTGAAGTCCGCACCGGATCCGCCAACTCCGCGGACGTCCATCCGCCGGCCGGCGCGCCCAGCTCCGCAGCATCGGCCGCAACCTCCGCCCGATCCGCCGCCGCGCCCGCATCGGTCGCCGAGTCCGCCGCCGAGTCCGCGGCCGCGCTCGCATCGGTCACCGAG
>NZ_JMEX01000008.1:2829534-3065789 GCF_000760735.1 Rhodococcoides fascians A44A
CGGCCGCAGCCGAGGACGCAGCGTCGTCGGCCGAAATCTGCGCAGCCTCCGCCGAGTCGCCGGCCGCGACCTCCGAACCGAGCGCAGCCGTCGCCGAGCTTGCGGCCGCCAACTCCGAATCCGCAGCCTCCGCCGCCGAGACGCCCGCGACGCGCGCCGACTCCGCAACACCGGCCGCCGAGCCGGCCGCAGCCTCCGCCGCCGACTCCGCATCGCGCACGAGCTGCGCGACGCGCGAGATGACCGGAGCCGGATATTCGGTGCCGGCGTCCATGATGTCCGCGAGGTTCACCGCTCGATCGCCGGACGCGTCCGGATCCGCCGGCCCGAACGTCACCGAGTCCGCGCGCACCTTGTCACCGAGGACACCGCGGCCCGGATCCTCGAACAGCTCCGGCGTCGCCGTCCACACGATCGGAACGCCGGCGACCACGGCAGGCAACCACACACCGTCGCGCGCCTGGCGGTCCTGAAGCCGGCCGGCGACGACCGGAAACACCATCGGCCGCACCGACAGCGCGTAGGCCGGATCCGACTCGTCACCCGGAACGCGGATCGCCGCGAACCGATCGCGCTCGTCGAACGACGCGACGAACGTAACTTTCCCCTTCAGCGTCGACTCGTCCGGAAACGGATCCTCGTCCGTCCGCGAGTCGTAATCCGTGATCTTCCAGCCGCCGGTTACGTGCTGGTATGCGATCGCCATTGCTGCCCCGTCCCTCGTTATTGCCCGGTGTCGCCGGTCGTGACGTCACGCGAAATATGTTGCACAGTAAGCCGATTGAAATTCACGCCGCCGCGCATCGACCGAAACGACGCGATGAAAGACAGGTACGCCTCGACGAAATAACCGGCCTCCGGAACGACCACCGACGCGACCGCAGTCTGCGAGTACGGCCGTTGAGTCTCGTTCGTCTGCGCCTGCACCGAATACAGCGACAGATCCGGACGCAGCACCCGGACCTCCCAGTTCACGACGCCGGTTAGACCCGGTGCCGGAACCTCGTTCAACCACACCTGACAGCGAATGTCCCACAGCCCGCGGTCGAGTAATCGGATCCTTCGCCCCGACAGCTCGCACCCGCGCATCGGCCCGACCTGATTCGAGAACGGAAGCGTCATCGGCCCCGCAATGGCCGTCGCGCCGTTCATATACACCGAGCCGTAGTCGAGCAGCGGCGAGAGTAGATCCTGACGCCCGTTCAGTTCCTCCTGCTCGATCGCCGTCCGCTGCCCCGTCTCGTACGTCTCCTGCACCATGTAGCCGAACCGACGCAACGCCTGTTCGGACGCCTCACGGTCGACCGATCGCGGAATCGGCAGCTCGACGGCGCGGCGCACCACTACGCCACCCCGAGCAAGCGGATCCGCAGGTTCGCGAAGTCCGGCCGCACCGACCAGCCGCGCGACGAGCCGGCCGTTTTCACCGCCGACGCGTAGACCGTCACCACGCGGCCGGCCGGCACGATCCCGTCCGGAGAGCCGGGAAGGATCGCCGTATCCGAGTGCGAACGCAGCGGAACCTCGAACCAGCCGGCCGCGGCGAGCCCCTTCCCGTACCCGACGAGCCGGCCCGTCACCGCATCGTCGACCCGGACCTCGACGTCGATCCGGTGCCCCGACGACGACTCGACGTCGACGCCGCCCGAGACGTCGATCCGGTACGGAAACGGCCGCTCCGGAATGGTCAGATTCACCAGCAGCTCGCGCACGTCCGCCGAGGACTTGCTCGTCTCCGGGAAGCTCGCCGCCGGCACGACGTACTCCTCGACCACCGCGCCGGCCCCGGTCGGTGTCCACACCAGCTTTCCGGCGGCCGCGTCGTGCATGAGCGTGTCGCCGTCCGCCGGCTCGCCCACGACGTCGACCGACTTGTATACGGATCCGGACGGACCTACCGGACCCTCCGGACCGTCCGGCAGCTCCGGCAGCTCGAGGTTCACCGTGTACGGACCGCCCGGCGCGCCCACGACGTCGACGCCGGCCGGCGCGTCCTGAAGCTCGCCGCCGACCGTCACCGACCCGCCGGCGATCACCGGCGCAGGACCGACCGGACCCGGAGTCCCGTACGCGTCCGCGTAGACGATGAACGTCTCGCCGTTCCACACCCACTGCGAGTTATCGTCGGTGTTCCGGAACGACTGGTTCAGCTCCGCCTCGCCGAGCACGAGCGCCAGCCCGTCGAGTTCCGCCGTCGTCCGGTCGCCGCGGTGCACGTTGCCCGCCGGCCCCTGCTCGCCCTCGTCGCCCTTGTAGATCGGCAGACCGAGCACCGCGCGGCCGCCGGATCCATCCTGACGCCGGCGCACGTGCAGATACGTCTCCGTCATCGGCGGCATTCCCGGCGCTTGCGGGATACCAAATATCTCGAGGTCGACCGAAAGCCGCTCGATCGGATCGTTAACGTTGGTCATTCCTGCCCCGCCTCTCGCGCTTTGCGCACCTTGTCTTTCAGCGACGCCCACGCCTCCGGTTTGGTCAGCTCGAGCGCGACGATTCCCGTCCGCCGGTGCCGCAGCTTCACCGCCTCCTCGTCGCCGAGAATGGTCACCTCGACGTCGCCGAACTCCGGCGTCGACTCGAGGTCCGCCCGCGTGATCCACTCGCCGCCCTCGTAGACCGCGTTGTGAAGCCAGTTCAGAACCGACTGCGCGAGCAGTTCGGACTGCCCGCCCGGAATCTGCGCGACCGCCCCGTTCGACAGCGGCGCGGCGCGCAGGAACCGACCCAGCTCGACCGTGTTCTCGTCGTCGAGGGTGAAGGGATCCGCCGCGCGTGTGCGATCAGTCATCGTGCAAAACCTCCCGTGCTAGTCCGCGAGCCGCCGGCGGCATCACGTCCGGTAAATGAAACGACGCCCACGCCAACAGCTCGCGTACGTAACCGACGAGCGAGAACGTCCGCCGCTCCGATTCGAGCGCCGTCTCTTGCGCCTCGATCGCCGTCGACTGCGCCGTCTTCAGTTCCGAACTCAGGCCGGCGACCTTCTCGTCGAGCTGGCGAATCGTTTCGTCCTGCTTCTCCATCCGCAGAGCGACCCATTCGCGCGTATCGTCGTCGCGATCGGACCGGCGCGCGACGACGACGCCGAGGAACCCGACGAGCGCCGACAGAACGACCGCGGCCGCCGATATCAACGCAATCGTGACCGTAGAACCCACCGCCGCGGCCCTTCCTTTATGCCGGCCGCGACCAAGATCAGGCACGCAATCGCCAGATAGCTACGCGCCGACACCCAGTCGCGATCCGAGTTTTCCAAAAACACCCACGACGCCGCGAAGGACATTCCCCACATCGCGTGGAGGAACGCCGCGCCTCCGAACATGAACGGCCGGATCCGCCGGCAGGCCACCGACACGACGCACGCCGCACCGAGAGCGACCCATACCCACGCGACGACCTGAAGCGGCGCGAATGTCTCGATAAATGTCAGTTGGCGCACCGCGTCCGGAGCGGACGGCACGAGGTACGCGCCCCCGATCCCGAAGCACGAGCCGGCAGTTACCAACAGCGCCAACGCTTTTAACCGCAGCCATTCGGCCGCCCGCGTCATTGTGACGCCCGAGCTTCGAGCGCCAGCCGCCGAGCGAGTACGGCATCCGCGGCCGCGTACGGCTCACCGTCGACGACGGTCGCCGGCACCCCGTCCTGCGCCGGCGCGGACACAGATCCGCCGACCAGCTCGACGCGACGCACCAGCCCTTCGACGGCCGCGAGCAGATCACCCAGACCGGGATCGGGCGACGCCGGCGCAGCGGCCGGCCGGCCGGCCTCGTCGATCACGTCCGGCGCTTTCTGAAGGTTGTGCAGCGATAGGCCCATCGTCGACATACCGAGCGCGCCGCCGGCGAGGGTAAACCACCGATCGGCGTCGTCGAGACTCATCACGCCGAAGATCACCAGCGCGCCGAACACGACGAACGCCAGCAAGTACACCAGCGCCCGGACCTTCGCCGGCCCGCCGAGCCCACCCACTAGCGCGCGCATCACTTCCCGCCCTTGCCGCCGGCGCGCTTGGCCTCGACGAGTTCGGTCACCATCGCCTCAGTACGGAACGCCGAAGCGTCCGTAAATCGAATGAACTCCGGCGCTGCGAACTTCGCCGTCGACCCCTCGACGAACGACTGGCGAGGCTCGCACAGTGCCCGGTACATCTCTTGCTGCTGCTCCGCAGTCAGTGCTGCCATGAAATCGTCTCCTCTGTTCGCCCAGTTGAAGCCGGCCGCATATGTGCCCGGCCCGATCAGTCCGTCGACCTTGAAGCCGGCCCACTCCTGCACCTCTCGCGCACGCGCCGCCGTCGCCGGCCCGTACAGCCCGTCCGCGCCGATCCCGGTCGCCCGCTGCCACGCCGCGAGCGCGTCGCGCCACTCCTGGCGATCGGTCCGCCACAGTCCGGAAATCGAGTTCTCATCGCCTTCTAGCGGACCGTAATAAAGTCCGAGCGGCAACACCCACCCGGCCGGAACCTCCGCCGGCGCTTGCCCGGATCCGCCGCGCACCGCGTAATCCCTACGCAACGAACCAATGTCGTACGTCTTGCCCGGCGCGTAACCCGGATCCCACTTGCCCTCGACGCTCGTTCCGTTGTGCGTCTTGCACCGCGCGAAATCCGGCCACCGGTGCCACTTCCGAATCTCCTCGTTCAGAATGCACATCGTCTGATATTGCGGCCCCGACATAGGCTCGACGCCGCGGTATTGAATCTCAGTGCCGAGCGTGCGCCGGTTGAAATCGCGCGTGATCGGCAGCGGCCACGTGTCCCAGCCGCCCGACGCGCCGGCATGGTTCGCGGGATGAAGCGAGACGACCGCGAGGTCGCCGTCGTACAGGATCGCGTAGTTGCACAGCGGACCCGACAGGCCCGGCACGCCCGAGGTCAGGTTTCCGTCTAGGTAGATGTTGTTTCCGCCGCCGGTGTGGTGGTTCACGTGACCGTCGACGCCGTTCGGATTCGCCCACGCGGACCCGTTGCCCTTGTTGATGTTCGGACCGAGCACGAGCGGAACCCCGCGCGCCTCGACCCGCTTCGCAATTTCGAGAACGAACGTCACCGCTCCGCCTTCCGTGCCATGTGCTCGCGCAGCTCCGCCGCGTCGAGGTCCGTCGACTTGTGTTCGGTCGCCGGCCGCTGCTGCGACCAGTCCGCCGGATCCGCCGGCTCCGCAGTGTCGACGACCTCCCGGTCGAGGACGCCGTGAATCCAGAACCCGCCAGTCCGCGACGGCCGCCGCGACACGACCACTTCGCCGGCCAGCTCCACGCCGTCGACCGGCGAGCAACACCGCGACAGATGCTCGCGCACCGTCGCGTCCTGCTCGCGTATGAACTCCGCGTGCCGGCGTCGCTCCTCCGGCACCTTCAGCCGAAACTCAGGCATTACCAACACCTCCCGTTATCCGCCGAGCGCGACGCGAGTAATCGTCGAGCCCAGCTTGCGAACCTTGCCGAGCGCGATTGCGCCCGGCTCCTGCTCCGCCGCACCGTCGCCGATCTGCAACGTGAAGCGACCGACGCCGTTGTCGGCCTCCGTGTACGTCACTTCCGCGATGTGCTCGACGGCGACGCCGCCGTTCGGTTTCTCGTAGGCCACCGGGTCGCCCTTGCCCACGTGCAGGCCGACGAAATAGGGCGATCCGTTCACGACCTGAATCGCCGTCGACTCGTACCCGCGGACCGCGTGCAGGCTCGACCACATCGACGCGAACGTGTTCAGCGACAGGCCCGTTCCCTCCGACGCGACGAACGTCTCCCGGAACCGCCACGGCCCGGCCTCGTTCGCCGCGCGCAGATCCTCGACGGAATGGAACGCGAACGCGACATCTTTCACGCGGTCCGTGAAGATCCCGAGCGAGAGCCCCGGAAATCCGAAAAGCTGCCCGATCAGGCCCGTAACGAAGTTCGCCGAGTTCACCGCAATGTCGTTTATCCACGTCGGCGACTTGCCGCCGCCCGTCGCGCGCGTCGCCATAGGAATATGCGTCATCTGCTCGACGTGGCCGACCGTGGAGTATTGCCCCGTCCGATACAGCGCCAACGGCCGGCCGGCAAGCGTGCCGTCGAGCGAATCGCGGTCCACGTACTCGTCCCAGCCGTTCGCGCCCAGGATCGGATAAGTGATCCATTCGAGCGCGTCCGTCGCGGCCTCGACGACCGTCCGGATGAAGCCCGTGACGATGTTTCCGGAGAACTCGAGATGCGGCCCGCGTTCGACGAAATCGAACACCAGCGTCGGCCGGTCCAGAATCGTAAATTCCGGGAACGGTTGCGGATCGCCCGGCTCAAACAGGTCCGCCTTCATCGACACGTTCGTCGTCGAACAGACCTCCGTCGCGAGGTCCATAAACTTGTCCATGCGCGACGTCGTGATCGCCCATTTCGAGCCGTCGCCGAACCCCTTGTTCCGAGGGTTGACGATCATCGGCCAGAACGCGTTACGTAGGTAGTTCCACGTTTCGAGCGCGAACAGGTTTCCGGTCGGGATCGACCACAGATTCGCCTGTGTCCGAATGAGGTTCGACATAAGCTCGCCGGCGAGCACCGAGCACGCGCCGCCGAGCCCGAGTGAATACTTACTAGGCTGAAACTCCGGCGGCAGGAACGCGTCCGGGAAAATCCGGATCCAGTTGAAATGCTCGAGGCAGTGCACCGCCTCGACCTGAATCCACCGCCGCCGGCCCTCCCGCACCCGCCCGTAGGACGTGACGAACCACAGCGTCTTATAGCCCGGCAGCTCGACGACGATCGGCCGCACCGCGTACTTGGCTTGCCCGTAGAAATATTCGATCCACGTGTCGTTTTCCGGAACCTTGAACGACAGCCCGCCGGCCGCATTCTCCTTGTCCGTGAAGGTCAGTCCGCGCCGATCGTTGCACGGCGCGAACGTGTCCATCATTTTCGTCATCATGCGAACGCGCGCCCGAGGGTTGCCGAACACCCGGCGCTCGTCGGCGGCCTCCTGCTGGAAGTCCGCGAACGCTTGCCGGCTCACAGCACGCCCTCCTGCCACCGCGGCGTCGTCGCCCATAAGCGCGTCGCCGAGCTGGCACCGCGGACAGTGAAGGACACCCGCGTTACCTCCGCCGGCGGAATCGGTCCGACGAACTGCTGGCCCTTCATCAGCGGCCACAGGTTGCGGCCCCGGCCGGTGTCGCCGATCTTGCGAGCTCGCAATGTCTGCGCGCCGTTCGTCGTGTCGATCTGCACGCGCTCACCTGCGAGGACGGCCGGCAGGGTCACATCGTTGTCGGCGTAGACGAGCCGGAGCTGCCCCGGACCCGTGAACACGAAGATCGGCCACGACTCGACCTCTGGCCCCGCGTACAGCGACAGGGATCCGGACACCGCGCCCGCGCCGGCCCGGTTCAGCCACTCCGGAGCGTCACCGTCCGCGGCGCGCGCGAACGGATTGTCGGCGATGAACAGGACGTCGAACGTCGTTCCGTTCGTGCCGGCAGGATCGCGCGTGTAGGCCGGTTTGATCGACCCGCGGCGCACAGGTAGCCACCGCCACCCCGAGGCCGACGTGTACCCACACAGCCAGCCCATGCGGTCGCGCTGGATCAGCGACCGCAGCCACTCGCGACGACGGCGAGCCTCGTCAGGGGTCGAGCCGTAGACGTGAATCGGTAGGTCGATCTTCCCGTGGGCGAACGTCGCACCGAGGTAGTGCTCGCCGATGCCTCGCGCGGACGGATCGAATATCGCGTCGACGTCGACGTGGCCCAGCCCCTCCGGGCCGGAGCCGAGCCGAAATCCGCCCTCGCCGCCGTGCACACCCCCGGACAGGTGAAGGACCACCCCGTCAGGGGAGACGTAGTAAACGACCGTCATCGAGCCCGGAATGAAGCCGTCCCGCGCCCGGCTCACCATCCGCCGGCCAATGCGTCTGAGCGGACCAGTCGCCGCGCTTCTCTGCTCATTTCCTGCGCCGCCTCCTCCGGATTGTTGGTAATCAGTTGCTCGATGAACACGAGCGGCCCGCGCTCGCCGTCACCGCCGGCACCTTCCGCGCCCTCCGCGTCGGTCGGTGTGGCCGGTTGCTCGCCGAGAGCCGGCGCGGACGACAACGCCGGCGCGGCCGCGGACTCCGCGAGGTCGAACGCAATGTCGCCGAGCTTCCCGAGGCCGAAAAAGTCGAGAGTGTCGCCGACCGTCTCGTCGAATATCTGGCGCGGTAGCTGGTGAAGGAATCCCTCGAACTCCTGCGCCGAGTACGCGCCCGACGTCGACGAGGACGCGCCGGCCGAGGACATGCCGGCCGACGTCCCGGCGCTCGACGAGCCGCCCGTGCTCGACGGCGCGGATCCGACCGGAGCCGGCGCGTCGAACGTGCCGCCGATGCCCGACACTCCGCCGGTGCCCGAGGCCGGCCCGCCGACCGTGCCGTCCGGCATCGCGTCACCGCCCACGAAGAACTCAGGGGGGAAGTGCGCGTGGTCCGAGAACATGGGATCGTCAGCGCCGGCCGCGATCCCGCCGAACTGGCCGTCGCCGCGCGCGCCGCCCATCTCGAAATGAGTTCCGTCTGGCAGCGTCGCGGCAGTGTGCCCGCCGTACGGTCCGCCGTTGTACCAGCCGAACGACAGCGAGCCCGCCGGCCCGACGCCCGGAATTGCGCCCATCGCCGCCAGCGCCGACTCTTGGTTCCCCGTGGCGAAGCGTGATCCGAACGGCGAGCGGCCGGTCGCGAAGTTCGCGAGCGCAGAAACAGCCCCCGAGCAATCGCCCCAGTTGACCCCGCCCCACTCGTACTCCGCGCCCTCGACGCCGCGCGCGAAGTCGATCAGCTCGCCGGTAGTGACCAGCCCGCCGTCCGCGTAGCCCGGCAGCATTCCGTGCAGGAACTCCGCCGAGGGCACCCAGCCGCCGCGGATCGCCTCGAGCACCGGCAGCGTCTCCGGTGTCACCGCGTGCGCCGGCTCGACGAACTCGCCGTTCGACAGGCGAGCAAGGATCGCGTCGTCGCGAGGTCCGCCCGGACCCGTGACACGGCCGCCGTCGCGGTACGGCGCGGCCCACGACACGAGCGAGTCGCCGAGCCCCTTTGTCCCCATCCCGCCGACGCCCGGCACCCAGTCCGGAATCTGGATCCGTTGCAGTACGCGCCCGATGTTGCCCACCGCGCGCTTGATCCCGATAACGATGTTGTCCCACACGCCCGAAATCGTTTGGCCGACCGACCCGAAGAAATCGCCGACCGCGCCCATAGCGGACTTGAGCGCGTCGAGTGCGCCGCTGCCTATGCGTACGCCCGTCTCGATCGCGGACCCGATCCCGTTCATGGCCGGTTGAATCGCGTTGTCGTACAGCCACGTTGCGGCCGCGCCGGCCTCGCGCAGCCGGTCGCCGAACCATCCCATGATCGGCGCGATAATGGTGTCGTACAGCCACGAGAACACCGCGCCGACCGCGTTCATTGCGCCGTGCACGATGTTCCGGAACGTCTCCGACTCCCGGTAGGCGTAGATCAGGCCGGCCGCCAGCAATCCGAGGCCGGTCACAATGAGCATGATCGGATTCGCGTTCATCACGATGTTGAAAGCGGCCTGCGCGATAGTCCACGCCTTGATCCCGCCGACGATCGCGAGCAGTGTTCCCGCGAGCGGTGCAACGGCGATCGCGAGAGACTGAAGCGCGCCGGCGTTGTCCATCAGGAACCCGGCCATAGTGCCGAGCGAGCCGACGAGACCGCCCTTCACCGTCCGCGAGAACTCCTCGAGCGCGACGCCGGCACCGCCGCGCAGTGTCTCGCCGGCCGCGGCCGCGGACCCCTCGAAGCCGGCCATGTTCGCCTCTGCGCCGGTCAACCCCTCGAGGAATGCCGGGATCTGATCGACCGACAGATCCTCGAGCGGCGTTCCGAACAGTGCGATAGCAGTGTTCGCGCGCTCCGCCGGATCCTCGATCGAGAGCAGTCCGGACGCCGTGTCGCGCAGTGCTTGCTGCGCCTCCGCGCCGCCGCCGGCGATCGCCGCCGACATAGCCTCAGCGTTCAGCCCGACCCGCTCGTAAGCCGCGACCGAGGCCGTCGACATATCGGATCCGCGGATCGTGAACTCTTTCAGCGCGTCGCCCGTCTTGTCGAGGGCGATCTTTCCGTTGTCCGACGCCGCGACGAGGACGCCGAACGCCGCGTCGCCCTCGAACCCGAGCGCGCGAAAGTTGGTGCCGTACTCGTTCATAATTTCCGGCAGCTCGTCGCGCATCGCGGCCGGCACCCGCTGCGCCGCCGCCGTCATCAGGTCGAACGCTTCGGTCGAGTCCTTCGCGAGCCCGTTCGTCACGAGCTGCGCCGCGGACTGCACCGACTCCGTGACGTCGCCGCCGAATATGCCGGCGAAGTTCATAGCCTTTTCGGAAATCTGCTCGATCGACGCCTCGCCCTCGAACCCGGCCGTCCGGAAGGATGAAGCGACCGCGCCGACCGCGGTCGAGACGTCCTCCATCGAGTCGCCGAAAGCGTTCTTGTACAGGTCACCCGTGATCTGGCCGTACTCCGCGCCGAGTTCGCCCGTCGCGCCGAGGGACGCCGCGAGCTTGTTCGTCACCGCCTGGTTGTCGATCGCGGCGAGACCCAGCTCGACCGCGGATCCGATGCCGGCCGCCGCGACCGCTAGATTCTTCAGCTTGCCGCCGGCCGCGTCCGCGTCGTCGCCGAAACTGCGCACCCCACGCGCGCCTTGCTCGCCCGCGTCGCCGGCGTCGCGCTGCGCGCGAGCTGCCCGATCGTTCGCGTCCGCAAGGTCGTTCGTCGCCGTGGTGGCGTTACGCGTCGCCGCCCGGACTCCACGCCGCGCGGCCTCGACGCGCTCCTCCGCCGCGGCGAGCTGCGCCGCGGTCGCCCGGCCCGAGTTCTGTAGATCCTCGAGCTTCTGCTGCTCGACCCGTTGCCGGCCGGTCGCGTCCGACACCTTGTCCTGTGCGCGCGCGAGCTTTTCCGTCGCCTTGTTCACCGCGGACTGCGCGCGGCCGAGCCCGTCCGCTATCGCGTCGCCGGCCTCCCGGCCCGCACGCTCGCCGGCGTCGCGAGTGCCGCGAGAAAGCGAGTTCGCGAACCCGCGTAGCGACGGAAGTACCGGCACCCACACCACATCGTCAGCCGCCACCGGGAACCTCCGTCGCTACTTCGTGTTTCGTTGCGGACTCATCGAGCGCAGATAGTCGAGAACTTCCTGCGACGTCGCTTCGCCGCGGTCGCCGAGCTGCACCGCGTCGCGAGACCACGGAAACTGCAACCACTTCGGCCACTTCGGCCGCTTGCCCCGATGCCAGACGAGACGCTGGTCGAGAATCTTCAAGTAGTGCAGTAGCTGCCACAGCAACGCCTCGACGTTCGTCCATTGCTGGCCGTCGTTCCGCGCCCGGTGGAGAGCGGAACCCGGCGGAAGATGTTCGACGAGGACGCGTAGCTGGCGAGCGGAAATCTCGCGCCGCCAGTACGCGCCCACGTAGTCGTCTCCGTATTCAGCGATCAGCGCTGCTTCGATCGCCTCTGGGAACGATTGAAGGATCGACGCGCCCGTGTAGGGTCACCGTTCGCATCGACCGCCCTCTGGTTTTCGAGGTACTGGGTAAGCGCCTGCGACCACAGTCCGGACGATCCGCCGGCCTCGACGAACTTCTCCCACTGCTCATCGCCGAGGTAGTGACGCGCAACGTCCGCCGGCGTCGACTCCTCGTCCTCCGAGATATCGCGAAGGTCGTCCTTCCAGTCGTCATCCGCCAGCACCGGGTCCATACCCCACCACTGAATCCCCTTGAAAGTGAAGGGGAATCGATCGACCGAGCCGACCTCCTCCTGGCGCTTTTCGAGCATTGCGTCGAGGTCGATCGGCTGCGCCTTGTGATCTGCCATGTGTTGCAACTCCTCCGGTGGATGCCTGGTGGATTCCGAGCCGGCAGCGACCGGCGTTGCGTCCACCGGCACCGCGCCGGCCGCTGCCCTCTCATAGTGTGCCGAAACCCGTACATGTAAGAAAGCATCACAATGTGATTTAGCCGGCGATCGCCGTCTTTTGAAGGTCGGTTATCCTCCGCACATGGCAGACCGAGACCCGCGAATCGACAACGCGCTGCGCGATATCGCGCAGTCGATGCGGCCCGAAATTGACGCTATGAGCGCTTTTCGGCGGCACGCGCAGACGCAGGCCGAACACCAGCGCGAAATCGACAAGTCCATCGAGCAGATACAAGAAGCGAGAGCCGAGCGCCAAGCGGCCGAGGACAGGGACCGCGCGCGCGAGCTCGAACTCTCCGAGCTACAGGCCGAGCTTGCCAAGGACGGCGTGGAACTCTCGCGCGACGGACTGAAGATCGCCGAGGAAAGCCGCGACATCGCGCAAAAGAGCTTCGCGGTCGCCGAGAACGGGGTGAAGATTGCGGGCGAGAGCCGCGACTACGCGAAAGACAGCGTGCGTATCGCCGAGGAAAGCCGCGATTACGCCAAGAGCAGCAAGCGGTTAGCCGTCATCGCAATTATCGTCGCGATCGTCGTCGCCGGCGCGTCCATCGGCGCATCGTTCTATATCGCAAACAACAGCGCGCCGACCGCGGACGAACCCGCGACCGACGCGCCGGCCGTTGTGGAACAGGTGCCGGCCGAGGTTGAAGCGCCAGCCGGCGACCCCGTTTCGGAGCAAGCGCCGGCCGAGGGCGCACCCCCGGCCGGCGATCCGGCAGTGCCGAACTAAGCCCCGCCGAGAGCCGGCACGCGCCAGCCCTCCTTGAACTCACGTTTGACCGACCAGCCTTCCGGTCCCGGGTAAGCGGTCAGCGTCACCGGGTAGCCGATGAGCTGGTCTTTCCGGTACACCAGCCCGCCGCGTTCGGTAATCTCACCGTTCGGCACGAGCGCGCGACGCGCGTAAACGCCGTCGATCACGTCGATACCCCACGCGCGCAGATCCCGAGCCTTCTTGTCGCCGTCGACGAACGACGTCACGCCGGACGTCTCGTCGTAGTCCACATCTTCGGCCTTGACCTTGAAGTAGACCGAAATCGTGTCCCAGCTCGTCGTCCACAGGGTCGTTTCCCACGAAATGACCTCGTTCGTGGTTTCCACACGGACCGGAGCGTTCGTCTGCCACGGAGTGAAGGGCGTCGAATCCTGTTCGCGGTTCTCCGTGATCCCCTCATCCGAAATGTAACCGAGGTCGACGAACGGAGCCATCCACGGTTCCATGTTCACCGGCATTTCGGATCCGCGATCGCCGACGCGTAGCGCGCCAGTGACGCCGAGCCGCACCAGCGCGTCGTCGTAGTTGCTCGTCGGTGCAGTCATGTTGTGCCCCTTACCTTGTGATGAACGACAGCACAGCACCGCGCCGTCGAGTGTTGTTGTTCCAATCCGGCCGGCGAGTGAAGAACGGAACCCGCGCGACCGTCATGCGGGCGACGCTCAGCGACTCGACGAGCGAGCGCACCCGCGCCGCCGTGTCCGCGACCGCCTCGTCGGTGCCGGCGAACACGTCCACGTCGACGTCCCGGTCGTCGACGAGAGCCGGCCCGTTCCACGCCCGCGCCCGCTCGCGCGCCGGCAGCTCGACGACGCGCACCGCCGGCAGATCCTCGTCGAATCCCGGCGGCAGCGTTGCGAACGTGCGAAGGCCGGCCGCGCCGAGGTAGGCCACGAGTTCCGCCTCGACGTCGACGCCGGCCACCGCTCAGTCCGCCTTGTTCTCGCCGGCCGTGCCGGCGTCCGTCTGCACAGGTGAAGCCGAGCGGCCGCCGGCCGCCGGCCGAGCTGCGCGACCGGAATCCGCCGGCACGGCGTGGCCGGCACCGATCAGACGAGCCGCCCAGTCCTCCGCGACGTCCTCGACCGTGCCGACCTTCGCCGCCTTGCGATGCACCGTGTAGCGAATTTTCACCGCTAGATCACCTAACCTCTCGAATAGCTCGACCCAGCGCCCGCCGCCGCGTCTTCCGTTCCGATCCGTACTCTTCTTCCGCCGAGTCCGACTCGACGTTCGTAAACGATCGCCCGCCCGGCCGGATCCCGGAGACGACCGAAATCGTTGCCTCGCCGCCGAGTTCATCCGTGATCGACTGCGCGCGGCGTGCCACGCTGCGCCCCTTCTCCGCGAGCCGAGCCTGTAGCGGACCGTGCCGCATGATCGCGTCGACCTGTTTCTGCGTCAGCCTCACTAGCCCCGCACCTCCTCGAGCGCGGCCTCGACGTGGTGCACGAGGTCCGGCCGGATCGGATGCGGCCACCGCGCGACGTCGCCGATCACTTCGAGCACCCGCTCACCGTGTCGGACGCGATCGGTCGAGCGCAGATCGAGGTCCATCCCGGTTGGCGTCGTCAGCACCCAGCCCGTGATAATCCCGTTCCGGTTGTCGCCCTGCTCGCGAGACGCCGCCGGCTGCAGTGACACCCGCCGCTCGACCGGAATCACGATCGGATCCGAGTAGTCGAGTGACACCGCCTCCGACGAATAGCGGTCCTTGACCTCCCGCGGCCGGAGTATGTCGATTCGCGCGCTGTAGGCCACGGCTACGCCTCCGCCGGTACGACGTACTTGTCGAGTTTGGCGTAATCGGTCGCGAGGAAAGCGAACCCGCCGACCGTCGCGCCGAAACGCTCGTCGACCTGGCCGACGCGTAACCCGATCTGGCCGGCCGGCGCAGTCATCGCCCGCGTCGCAACCTCGAGCACCACACCGTCGAGCGCCGGCACGTCCTCGAGCCCGTGGTCGACGACCAGCTCGACGCCGCGCCATTCACTCGTCCAGCAGCCGACACGCTTTTTCAGCGTGCCGTCCGCCGACCACATGAAGCGCGACGGATCGACCGGCTCGCCCTCCTCCCGGACCGAGTGCACCGCTAGCAGGCGAAGCGTCGGAACCTGAAGGATCGGCGAGCCGGATCCGTCGACGGTCAGCTCGACGCGCTCGAGGACTGGCGAAATATGCCACTCGCAGTAAGAACGCACCGCGTCCCACACCTGCGCGACCTTCTCGTCCGCCAGCTCCTCGTCGTCGAACCGGCCCGCGCCGGCCTTGATTACGTCAGCTCCGGTTACCGCCACCGGTGCCCGCCTTCGCGCTCGTCTTGGCCTTGCTCTTGTCCGCGTCGCCGGCCGCCGGCTCCGGGACGGCCGCCGAGCGCGGCCCGTCCGGAACGTCGCCCGGCCGGTAACGAACACCGTCGAGAACGACCATCTTGTGCTCAGGCATCAGGCACCACCAGCCGCAGCGGCCGGCGCGATGTGCACCATACGAGCAGGACGCCAGAACGCCTGCGCGGCCGACAGCTCCGCGCGAACGTAGTTCAGGTTTCGCTGCGCGTAGTCCTTGTGCTGGTTGAACACCTGCACCGACAGGCCCTCGCAGTCGAGCAGTGCAACCTGCTTGAAATCGCCGAGCAGCGACTCGAGCGGATCCAGACGCTCCGACACGACACGAGGACGACCCCACAGGGTGCCCGGACCCATCGAGAACGGACCGTTACCGAGGAAACGGCCGTCCGCGTCCTGCAACAGGTCGATTGCCTCGTCGAGTTCCGGCGAGAGCAGCACGGCGTCGACCTTGCCGCCGCGGCCCTTGCGGGTAACGGACGTGATCGCCCGGCGCGATGCGCGGATGAAGTCGAACGCCGCGTCGCTGGTGATCGTGTCACCAGTGCCGCCGACGTACGTCTCTTCCTGTACGCCCGTGGTGTGCAGGATGCCGCGCGGCCGGCCGTTCTCGCCGTCCGAGTTCAGCAACGTATCTTCGATCACGTCGTCGAGCGAGTACGCGAGTTCGTTGTTCATGTACGACGCGAAAGCCGGCGCACGGGAAAGCAGCTGGTTCGTGACGTCGTATCCGTCCGCGTAGGTCCAGACCTTCGCGTCCTCGATCGCCGTCTCCATGTTCGACGTCGGTTTCAGCGCCGCGTCGTCGGTGCCGCTGGTGGCCTCCGGGACCAGCGCGGCGTTACGCGTCACCGCGCGCACCTGCACGTAGTCGAAATTTCCGTCGGTGCGGCCGCGCGAAATCAGGTCGAGCAGCGACAGACGCGAACGCTCGACCAGATCGACGGTAGGCATACGCGTCGGCGCGATCCGGGCGTCGCCCGTGGTCAGGGTGCCGTCCTTACGGTTGCGGAAGTAGCCGGACATATCGCCGACCTTCACGCGGCCGATATTGACCGGCGAGCCGTTGGAGACGCCCGAGGGGTACTCCTTCGCGAAACGCCCGTATGCGTCGGACTTGGTGAACATCTCGCCGTACGTCTTGCCGCCGCGCGGCGTGGTGCGCGCTCCGCCGGACTTGGCTCCGCCGGCCGGCTCGTCGTCGACGTCCTGGTCCTCGAGCGAGTCGCCGTCGCCCTCGTTCGGCTCGCCGGCGATGTTCTTCAGCGCCGCCTGCGCCGCGTCGTTCGCCGCAATCTCCGCACGCAGAGACTTGATATCGGTATCGAGCTTGGTAATTTCCTCGATCTGCTCCGCCGAGAAATCGCCGTCGTGCTTCTTCAGCTCCGCCACTCGTTCGAGTGCGGCCTTCAGCTTGGCCCGTGGCCCCATAATTCCTCCTGGTTATTGCCCGATCAGGGTCAGCCGCGCCCGCGCTTGCGCCGATCCGCCGCCGGTCGCTTCAGACTCGCCTGCCCCGCCTACCTTTTCAACACCCACCGCCGCGTCGCCGGACTTCTCCGCCTCCGCCGAGGCGAGGACGTCGCCGATCGCGGCGTGCGCGTCCTGAAGCGCCGCATAGTTTTTCGTCGACAGCACCCGGCCGGCCTTCGCCGCGGCCGCGAGCACTTCGCGCGACTTCGCCTCGAGTAGTTCGGTGTCGCGGTTCGCGCCGAGCAGTGTCGGACCGACCTCGAGGATTGCCAGCTCGCGCAGTTCGTAGACGTAATATTTGCCGCCGTCCTCCGCCTCACGCTCGACCAGTTCCGCGTCGAGCGTGTCGTACGCGAACGATGCTTGCGTGACGCGCCGGTCCTTGAGTAGCTGGTACACCTTGCGCGCCTTGGAGTTCTCCGGCTCGTCGCCGTCGACGTCGAGAGTCGCGACGACCTCGAGGCCGGCCTCGACCTCCGCCGCCGAATCGACCGCGCCGATATGCGAGAACGGGTCGCCCCACTGGTGCGACCAAATGAAGGGGATCGGATCGCCCTTAGCCGCCCAGTCCGCAAGACTTTTCGCGAACGCGCCCGGCATCACGACGTCGCCGTAAGAATCGACGTTGCCGAACACCGAGACCAGCATCCGCACCTGGCCGGCCTTCAGTCCGTCGCCCTCGCCGGCCGCCTTGATCGCGACCTGAAAGTCTTTTATTTTCAACGTGTCCCACCCTTCTCGATTGTGCTCACTCGTCGCCGGCCGGCCGGCCCTCGACGTCGGTCGGTGACGCCTGCCCGCCGACCGTCACGTTCATCGGAACGATCAGCTCGTCGCCGCCGTCGACCCGCGGCATGTTCATACGCGCGCGCCACTCGTTGACCGTCATCGTCGGCCGGCCGACGACCGTCTGCCCGACCTTCGCCTGGTCGATGAAAGATCCGCGCATCATCGCCTCGATCGCATACTCCGCGTAGATCGGATCCGCGTCGTCGCTCACCGCCGGCACGAGTTGCGTGTTAATCGCCTGCTCGTTACGGATGAAGTGATGCCCGAGCACCGGCCCGTAGAGCATCTTCTGAAACGCGTCGATATTCGAGTACGTGCCTTCACGAGAGCCGACCAGCTCCGGCGGAACGTGATACGCCGCCGCGACCTCGATATCGGTCAGCTTGCGGCCCTCGAGGTCGAGCGTGTCCTTCGGCCGGAACGCGCTCGCCGACGATCCGGAAATCTCCATATCGTCTTCGAGCAGCAGCCACTTTCCCTCTTTGCCGCCGCCCTTCCGGTACGCCTCGAGCCCGCGCATGAAGCGAGAGCGCGCCTCCTTGCTCCAATTCGGCGCGGACGCCGGCCGGCGCACCACTTGCGGAATACGCGCGCCGTTCTCCCACACACTCCGGCGGTACTCGACCGCCTCCGCGGACTCCTGCAAGATGTGCGATAGCGTCTCGATCGGCGACAATCCGTTCGCCGAGGATCCCACCGAGTAACCGACGTCGATCACACACTGCGACGGATCCAGCTTCACCACCGAGCCGTCCGGCATCGCGACACGGATCCGCGTAACGGACCCGAGCCCGTCGCCGTAGAACTTCGTGCGCCGCGCCGGAATCCGAGTCAGCGTCAGCCGGTCGTCGTCGTACCCCCACACCATGCAATAGCGATCGTGAATCAGCCGATCCATCATCACGTCATGCCAGAACCGAACCGACGTCATGCGCGGCACCGGCTCGCGTAGCGCCGTCGTCAGCGGATGATCGGTCACGCGCTCGCGATCGGTGTCCGAGATTCGCCGGTGCAGATGAACCGGCACCGCCGACACCTTCGCCGCAATGAAGCTCGTCACCTTGCGGACCGAGGGCTGGTTGCGCAGCACCGCGGCCTCGTTCACCTTGGACCCGGTAAGGTCCGTCAGCGGAACGCCGGCGTCCGGGAAATCGACTGTAGCGCCCGATGATTCAAGATGGGTTGACAGTCCGTCGAGCGACTGAAAAACGACCATCAGGGCACGACCTGCACGAAACGAACGCCCGGTGCCGGCACCATCAGTTCGCCCGGCATAGTCGCCCAGACCGGCGTCCGCGACTCCTGGTCGAGCATCGACACGTCGACGAGAACGATCCCGTCGCCCTTTTCAGCATGAAGCCGGCCGCGCACCGCGAAACCCCAGCACTGCACGACGACCTCCCGGCCGATGTTCTGTTTCAGATACCGCCGTACACCCGGCATTCGTTGCCCTCCCGATCACGCGAACATGCTTTCCGCGTCGTCGTATTCGTCATAAGCGGACGACGATTCGTCCTCTTTAGGCTGCATGGCACGCCAGACCGCCGCAACACCCGACACCACCGGCGCGACGTCGCCGACACTGTTCTTACGCTCGAAAAACCATGCGTCGCCGGACTGTTTGGACTTCACCAGATCCGCGGCCGCGGTCAGTCGAGGCTGCCCCCGGTGCCGGATCCGCCGCTGCATCACCGCGTCATAGAACCGGCCCGACGCCGCCGCCAGCTCCGGCCCGCCCCACTCGATGACCTTCAGCGTGCGCTTGTTCCCGTCCTCGTCCTCGTACTCGACCAGCTTCAGATCCTCGATCAGCGACGACGCCGGCGCGCCGCGCGCCTGCACCACGACCTCCGGCATACGTTGTGCCCGTTTGGCGAACCAGTCGACGATCCAATCAGTACCGGCCCGCGACGCGATCAGCTCGACGTGAAACGCGCCGTCCGCACGCGGTGCGGCTACCGTGATGTGCGACCACCGACGATCGAACGACACGTCGAGCGCCACCGACAGCGGCGCATCCGGCGCGCGCCGTGACTCCGGATCCCGGCACTTCTCCCACGCGCCCTCCGGGAACACTCCCGGATCGAGCGTGTCGACCCACTGACACAGGTACTCCGTGCAAAACTCCGCCTCCGGCATTCCCGTGTCGAGGAAGCCCTTTAGCTTTTCGAGCGTGATCCCGTACCCGAGTGAAGGATTCGCGTACGGCCAATATTGCGGATCCCGGAAAGGCACGCCCTTGGGCACCGACCACTCGAACAGTCCGACCTTCGTCTCGTCCGTCTGCCCGAGTTCGATCTTCCGGCCGGCCGCGTCGCGCAACGTACGTAGAACGATCGACGTCTGGTCGCCGGCGTTCGACACCGCGACAACCTGCGAGCGCGCGACGGCCGTCGTCGTCGGCACGATCGCCGACCACGCCGCCCAGCTCTGATGCTCGCGCAGCTCGTCGAGGATCGCCAGATCCGCGGACAACGAACGGCCACCCTTACGCGTCGCCGTCTGCGCCTTCCACCGACGCCGGCCGGTAAGGGTGATCTTCCGTTTTCCGTTCGTCTGTAGGTACTTGACCAGCTCGCCGTTAAGCTCCGGATCCTCGTCGATGATCCCCGCGCCCTCGTCGAGCAGTTCTTCCGCCTTGTCGAGATCCTGCGCCGTCGAAATCACGAGCCGAGCCATGTCGACATAGAGCCGCCACAGCGCCAGCCCGAGCAACCACTTCGTCTTCCCGTTCTGGCGAGCAATCAGCACGACAATCGTGTCGAACCTGAAGCCCTCGCCCGACTCGTCGAGTTCGAGCGCATGGATATACAACCACCGTTGCCACGGCCGCAGCACCCAGCCCAGATCCTCCTCGAGGAACGCGACGCACTCGAAACCGAGCGACGTCTCCGGCGTCAGCTCGCGCAGCTCCGGAGTGAAGACGCGCGGCGTGGTGTGACCCTTAACCGGCGCGGCCAGCACGGCGAGCCGCCAACTTTCCGCCCTTCGCCGAGCCGGCGTCGCCGCCGGCCAGCGTGACCCGGCCGGCCGGAGTGCAACCCAGCTCGCCGAGAGTTTTCAACAGGTGAGGCCCGAGGTAGAGCGCCTTCGTCGCATCCTGCCCGCCGGCCTGCACGCCGGCCTCGATCTGAAGCGCGTACCGCATCGCGAGGTCGACCGCGGCCTGGTCCTCGCGCTTAATCTCAGCACCGCGCGCCGCGACCGCCCGCGCCACCGACGCCGGCAGACTCTCGTCCTGGTCAGTCATCTACTCGTCCCCGTCCTCGTCGTCGTCCTCCACGAGCCGCAGCGCCGGCGCAGCCGAACCGGCCGCCGCCCGACGCACGCTCGCGAGGTAGTCCGCCGGCGTCACCGCGACCGCCGGCCGATCCTCCGGAGCCGGCCCGTCCTCGTCGCCGGCCTCCGCGCCGGCCGGCAGCTCGACCGAGGATCCGCCGAGTTCCGACAGCAACTCGTGTCGGCGATTGAGAATCTTCATTGCCTGGTCGACCGACTTCGGATCGCCCTTTTTCGCGTATCGCCACACCGGCACCAGCAGCTCGTCGAGCCGAGCGAGGTCGAGCCGCGTCTCGATATCGCGCGTGACTTCAGGTGAAGCGACCAGCAGATCCGCGACCATTTCCGCGAGCACCGCGGCCGGCAGCCCCGCCGACTCCTCGATCGTCGCCCACGACGAGCCGGACTTACGCATACGCAGCGCCCGCTCTGCGACCGTCTCGTCGTCAGCCATTCCCCAGTCCTTCCCGCCGGCGTTGCGCCGCGACGCCCACCAGTTGCGCCGGCAGCTCGACGCCGCGCCGGCGCAGCAACTTCTCCATCGCGGCCGGCGTCACCCCGACGCGCCGCAGCGCCCGGTCGACGTACTCGCCGACGTCGAGCAACCACATGAAGTCCTCGACGACCGCGGCCGCCGCGTCGCCCTTCAGGTATCGCCGGCGCGCCGGCGCATCCGTCACCACGACCGACGCCGCGGCAGATCACGCCGCGCCCGGATCATGCGCCCGCGCGCCCGGCCGAGTTCTGACACCGCGCGCCGGTGCGCGAACCAGTCGCCGCCGATCAGGGACCACTCGCGCGCCTCCGCCCACCGGAACGCATCCGTCGCCTCCTCGAGCTCGACGAGCGCAGCGGCCCGGACCGAACGCCGGCGAGCCACGACGCCCGACGCGACCGTGTTCACCGCGCAGACGGCCGCGATCAGCCCGACGAACCACCAGTCGACCGGCATCACGGCGCACCGCCGGCGTCCGCTACGCGTGCGCGCGCGTGATGGGTGGTCACCTTCCGGGGGGAGAGGACGGGTACCGACCCGAACCCGTCCGGCTGGCTGGCGCGCTGTGATGGGAAAGCCCCTACCCCTGGCGTCCAGTGGTGCAGTGTCACCGATCGTTCGTCGGCGGTCAGGTAGCGCCGGAGCATGGCCGAGGTTCGCGTGCGCTCGCATAGCGCGCAGAGTGTGCGCTGGCGCTCGAATGTGCCGAGCTGGTGGCCGCAGTCGTGGCAGACGGCGACGCCCATTGCCCATAAGGGGATCGGCCAGACTCCGACCGCGTGTAAGTCGTCGAGCACGTCTAGCGCGCTATAGCTATCGCTCACGATGCACCGCCGTTCGCGTGCGCGAGCTTGGTCGACGTCAGCGTTCGGCCGTCGAGTACCGCGGCGTAGTGCTCGTCGACGGTGCCGGCCGCTTTGCTGGCGCGGTACTCCGCTTCTCTCATGCAGTGTTCGCAGTTGTTCATGCCGCGGACTCCGATCGCGCGATGGTTCCCAGTAGCAGCGCGTCGCCGGCGAACATGGCGATGAGCGCGAGCGCGAGCCACCACCAAGCGCCGCCGCTCGCCGTGGCCGCGCCGAGGTTGCCGGCACCGACGCCGACGAGTACGCGCGCAGCGATGAGTCGACCGCCGGCGCTCACCGGTTGCCGCCCATCTTGTCGAGGTTGATTCCGTCCGCGCGGACGACGCCGGGTCCGCCTGGTCCGAATGTTTCGCGAATGGTGCGGCGTTGTTCGTCGCTCAGTCCGTCGCCGGCGTCGCCGGCGTCGCCGGCCGCGCGTGCGTGCGCGTCGAATGCGGCGCGCATTTGTTCAGCGGTCGCCGGGTCGACTGGTCCGTCGAACCGCAGTCCGCCGTCTTTGTCGTGGTCGATCGTTACGTGGTCACGTGGCCCTCGCGTCCGGACGAGCCGAGCGATCGGTGCGACGACGACGCCGACGATGATGCCGGCGACGACGACGAGCACGGCGACGGCCGCGAGTAGGAACAGGATCAGCGCGCCGAGGAATGCCGCGGCGTCGAGCAGTGCGTGCGTTGTCATGTGTTGGTCCTCCTTGGTTGGTGTTGTCAGGGTCGGGGGAGTGCCGGCGGCACCCAGTCGACGACGGCCGCCGGCAGTGCCGAGCGCAGCCATTCGGGCAGGTACAGCCCGAGCGGCCGCGGCGTGTACGGCTCCGTCAGGTTCGGCAGCGGTGGCAGCTCCGGCAGCTCCGGGACGTCGACGGCCGGCAGCACGGGACCGTGCGCTGGTGGTGGCACGGTGTCGAGGTAGCCGGGCGGATAGTCGGTGTGATGTGCCGCGAAGTCCGCGCCGAGCGTCACGAACCGGTCGAGTTCTTCGACGGTCGGCCAGTCACAGATCGGATCCCGCGGCCGGCAGACTTGCACCAGCTCGACGCCGCCGGTGTCGCCGCGGATCCCGCGCATTGTGTAGCCGGGAAAGATTCCGGGCACGCGTGCGCCGATGCCGGCAGGGTTGCGAGAGTCCGAGAGCAGTACGGCGCGATATGCGCTCGTGTCGAGCCCGTCCGCCGTCATCTGCTCGATCGTGTCGCCGACGACGGTCGCGCCTTGCGAGTGCCCGATCAGCTCGACGTCCGAGTCCGGGCATTCCGCCGCGATCTTCGCCAGCTCTGCGCGCGTCGCGTCGACGCCCATCTGCACGGACTGGTCGAACGTGTACGGACCGAGCGGCCAGATAGAGCCGGGGTAGTCGATACGTCGGACGTCCGCGCCGTTCGCCGCGGCTATGTCGGTGTGCGCAGTCACGACGGTGTGCTCAAGCCCGACCGAGCTTGTCCCGTCGACGGCGACGACGATTGTCGAGGCGCAGCCGAGACCTTGCGCGCCGGCAGGCGCAGCCGCGAAAATTCCAGATCCGGCGGCCAGCAGTACGGCCGCCGATAGTGCTCTGATTCGAGCCATGTTCACCAATCCTCTGATAGTTCCCCGAGCCCGAGCGGCGCGTCACCGTTGCCGCGCGCGATGTTGCACGCGCGATGTGAGGCACGAAGATTCGCCGGATCGTTCCCGAGTTCTGGGTGCGTCGACACCGGGTAGAAGTGGTCGACGTTGAACGCGTCCGGCTCGTCCGGCCCGGCCGCGTAGTTGATGGGTTGGCCGTCCATCCAGCACGGCGCGTCCGACTCCTCGCACGCCTTGCGGAAGTCCGCCGACAGTGCGCGCCACGCGCGCCCGGACCGGCCGGCACCGACCGCGCTCACGGCGCGAACCGATCGCCCCACGCCTTGATCGCGGCCTGCGCTTTGCGCTCGATCGCGAACGCCGGATGCTCGACGGCGTTTCCGCGCTCGTCGTTCACGACTGCGCCCTCCTCGTCGATCCGCTTCGCGGCGTCGCGAGAGCGCGCGACGACGACGCAATACGAGTCGAGTTCCGGCCCGAGAATGTCGTCGGGGGAGTTGTGCCGCCCAACGGTGTACAGCCACACCGCGGCCGCGGACTCCGAAAGATGTTGTGGTGGTTTACGTTCCGACATTGACTCGCCCTCTGCTCTCGACGCGTCCGCGTTTGACCTTGCCGGCGTGTTCCGCGGCCGCGACGCCGTTCACTTCGACGTTGCTTTTTGGTTTGAAGTCGCCGAGCGTTTCCGTCTCGAAAATTCCGTCGATCACCGATCGGTGCCACTGCGAGAGCTTCGGATCGTCGGTTACGTCCAAGTGCTCGAATCGAGTGTTCTGGTTGAGGTTCATCGACGTGCGAATGATTATGTCCCACTGCTCATTTCGTAGAAGGATAAACTTCGCGTGCGCCCGTAGCGTGCGGATCCGCTCGTCGCCGTACAGGTGCCGGAAGTATTCGCAATAGCCCGGCTGGCGAGACTCGAATCCCTGGTCGACGACCCACCGAACCGACAGGATCCGCCCGGCCTCGATCAGCTCGTAAACGCGCGCCATATCGGCGATCCCGACCGTCCACGTGCAGACGTCCATATGCGCCGGCCCGGTCTTGTCGAGTAGCGCGACCACGGCGTCGATCAGCGAAAACTGCCCGTAGGTGTAGCACGTCGTTTCCTTGTGCGACTCGAAATCGGCGAGCGCCGTAACGGCGTTCTGGACTTCCCACAGCCGCGTCGGCCGGCGCTCCGGCGTGTCGTGCGTGTAGCTCACCGCATCCGGCACCCTGCGCTCCTCGTCGTCGACGTCCGCGACGCCGATCGGCGTCGCGCTCGTCAGTCTCGCAAACACCGCTAGAAGTCACAACGTGACCCTCTGTCACGTTATGAGGCGCAGCTCGATTGTGAGCATGGCGCCGACGCTCCGCCGGGCAACTCACCCGCCGGCGACCCCGTTCGTCGCTCCTGCGTCCATCTGGCCGGCATTCCGGCGGTCGCCCAGAACGGCACGAGCCGGCGGATCGAGTAGGTACTCGATCGCTCGCACGAACGCCGCCGCGTCGTGCCGCAGATGCCCGAGCACGTCGCGATTGCACGGCCCGCACAGCAACCCGCGGACTTCCCCGGTGCCGTGATCGTGGTCGACCGGCAGTCGCTTCGCCTTGCCCGTCGCCCGCCGGCAGATGAAGCACCGCCCGTCCTGCGCCTGGTAGAGCGCCCAATAGTCCTCCGCGGTGATCCCGTAAGTCCGCTCGACGTGCCGGCCGTGCGCCCGCAGCTTCGACGCCTTGCGCGCCTCCCGGTGATGCGTCGCGCACCGCGGACCCGGATACGTCGCCGGCCGCTTCGACTCCGGACCGCAGTCCTTGCACCGCTTCGCCTCGACCGCCGCCGTCACAGCCGAGCCTTCCCGGTCAGCCGCTCGAGGCACGGAATCCGGCGAGGCTCGCCGCTCCGGACGTTCACGCACGGCGACATTTCTTCGGCCCCGCACTTCGGACACGGCCGATCGACCGCGCCGTTCACGTCGTACGCGCCCGGCACCGGATCCCCGTCCGCCGCGATCGGCAGCGCGCCGAGCTGCTCGTCGGGTCCGACCAGTCGCAGCCGGCGATCCCGCGAGTCCTCGCGCTGCGCCCGGCCCTCCGCGTCGAGCCGCATAACCCGATCATTCGCCAGCCGCCGAGCACCGTCGACGACGTGAAACGGCTTGATCCGATCCGGCGACGTCTTGTGGTGGATCACCACGGCCTCGACGGCATCCTCGATCGGCACCGACCCGACCGTCGCGAACCACACGTCGACGTCGGACTGCCCGACCGTGCGCTGGTCGAACGCCGCGATCCCCGTCAGCAGATCCCACACGTCATCGCGCGTCACTGCGCCAGCTCCGCCGGCTCGTTGCTACCGACCGCGAAGATTGACCGCCGCCCGGTCGTGCGCTCCGCGGCCTTCGCCTCCTGCACCGCGGCCACCCGAGCGTCCGTCGTCGACGGCCGAGCCGCCGCCGTCCGAGCCGGTGCCGAGCGCGTCCGGATCACTTCGGACACGAGCGAGGGCAGCGTGCGCGGCCCGAGGCCCGGCTTCTGCATCCACAGCACGAGCGCCGACTTCACGTCCTCGTGCGTCGTCCCGCCGGCGAGCAACATCTTCACCTCGAGGGCGAGCGCCGTCTTCACCGATTGCGGATGCTCGACCGGGATCGCGTCGCGGATCAGCTTCCACGGCGTCGGATCGACGGCCGGACCGCGAGCCACGTTCACGTCGATATCGAGCACCGGATCCGACTCGACGACCACGACGTGACCGGTCTTCGGATCCTCGTAACCGACCCGGCCCGACGACGGCCGCGAATCGGCTTCGCCCGCGTTGCTTACGTGAGACGAACTACCTACGTAAGTAGGTATATTCTCTTCTCTTCTCTTCTCTGTAGCGCGGACGTCACGTGACATGTCCCGTGACACCCCCTCCTCTTCCTGGCGCTTTTTTCTGTCCCGCTCACGCGCTTTACGTTCGCGATCGGCCTTCTTTCGCCTGGCCAGCGCGTCGCCGGACTCTTGCCACTGTCCCCACGTCCGAAATTCGAGCACGTTCGGATCGTCGGTTTCGACGAGAATTTTTGCCGCGCACAGCTCAGCTACTCGCGATCTACTCGCCGGTATGCCGAGGTTTGCCAACGCTTTTCGCGTGATTTTTCCGCCGTTTTCCGCGTTGCCGCAGTAGGCGATCGCCCGCGTCATCAGACGCTCAGCGTTGGGCGTCAGCTCCTCCACAGCCGGATCCATGTAGTACGTCGTCGACAGCCATACCTTCTCCACGTCAGGACCTCCCAGCGTCCGCGCCGGCACCGAAACGGTCTGCCCAACCGCGGCACATAATCAGGGTTTGCTTAAACGTCACGCGCGACTCGACCCGCGCGTAAAACAGTTCCTCGTCGGCCTGGTAGCCGAGCGCGTACTCGTCGCGCCGCTGCGCCTGCGCCTCGACCAGATCGTCGTAGAGACCGCAGACGTACGAACGCCACCCGCTCCGCCGCCGCGTCACGACGTCGCCGGCGGAAGTAGTGGGCCCAGAATGGCGGCCGCGAGCCGCGGGGGAACAGCGTTTCCGACCTGCTCGAATTGCTTGGTTACCGAGCCCGACCACGGATAGTCCGCCCGGAAACTCTGAAGCGCGCCCGCTTCGGCGACCGAGACGCGCCGCGTCACCGAGGCCCCGACACCGAGGGACTGTTTCCACACGGCCGTGCCCTTGCCCGTGATCGTCGCCGCCGGCGCGCCGTACGGATCGCGCGGCCGCGATTGCCCCGTGACGCCGGCCGCGAGCATGGTCACATCGCCCGGCCCGAATCCTTCAGGTGAAGCGCCGCCGGTCCACCCGAGCGCGTCGGCCATAGTCCGCGGCCGGTCGAGCATGGATCCGAACAGGTCGACCTCGACCGGCTCCGGCCACTGCGCGCGCGTCGGCTCTGGCGCGGTCGCCGGCACACCGTCGCGACGCCCGATCAGAATTACCCGCCGGCGCGTCTGCGCGACGCCGTGCGCTTCGGCCGCGAGCTGCTTCACCGTCACCGAGTAGCCCCAGCTCCGGAAGATCCGCGCGAAGTGCTCGAACAGTGACGCGACCTCCGGCACTTCCTCGAGGACGACGACGCGCGGCCGCAGCTCGCGCACCCAGCGCACCGGCTGGCACACCAGCGGCGAGCGATCGTCGGCCCACGCATAGAAGTCGGTCGAGTCGTCGCCGGCGGCCATGCGATCGGCGAGTGTGTGGCACTGCACCCGGTCGAACTCGCCGAGCTTGCCGCCGGCACTGCTCCACGCTTGGCACGGAGGCGAGAGCACGAGCACGTCGACGAGGTACTGCTCGAAGTAGGTCAGATCGAACGCCGCGACGTCCGCGCGGATCCGGTTGTGGCCGGCCGCTTCAGCGGTCGCGCACGCGTCCGGATCGGTGTCGATTCCGACGAGCTGCCCGGTATAGCCCGCTATACGCGCGCCCTCGTCCCATCCGCCCGGCCCGGCGAACGCGTCGACGAGGATCGGCGTTCGCTCGTCAATCATGTTGCAAGTCATTAGTTTTCGTCCTCTTGATTGGTTGGTATGCACGCCGGCCCGCAGATCCCGGCCGGCGGCCGCTGGCGCTTCTCGCACACGAAGCACCAGCGCGCCGGCGGCAGCTCGTCGCCGCCGCCGACGCTCTGGTCGAACAAATCGAGTTGTGTCACTGCGCGCTCAGTAACTCCGCCGCCACATGCGCGCCTCACCGGCGACCACGCCGTCGACGAGCAGTCCGCGCTCGTCCATATCGGCGACCATTTCCCGGCACGCGGTGAAGGCAGGGCAGACCATGCACAGTTCCGCGGCCGCGGACTGACGCACGCGCATATCGCGCCACGTCTCGTCCGGTGCCGAACCGTCCCACAAGGTCCGCCGCCCCGGCTCCGGGCGGAACGCTGCCCGCCGGCACACCGCGAGCCCCTGCTCGTCGTCGCGGCCGAACGCCGCGTCGACGGCCCGCTCGTAGAGCGCCACGGCCGAGTCCGCCGCCGTCACGCGCCGGCCACCGGCTCCCGGTCCGCGACCGATTCCTCGAGGAAACGCACCACGCCCGCTATCTCGTCGCGCGTAAGGTCCGTCAGCGCCGACAGCTCGCGCCCGACGCGCTGGTTCAGGAACGCGCGCCGCTCCTCGTCGTTACCGATCCCCGCGGCGTCGAGCGCCTTAACGAGCTTGGTTCGGTCGCGCTGCGTCGCCGCGACCGGCTCCGGATCAGGTGACGCCCCGCCGGCCGCCGGCTCCGGATCCGCGTCGACGACCTCGTGCGCCGGCTTGTCTCCGCCCATCACCGCGGCCCGGACTCCGGCGACGCCGCGGCCCGGACCCCGACGCTTGCGTTCGGCGACGGCCGGCTCGTTCAGGTCCGCGAGGTTCTGCGCGGCGTCCTCGAGGACGAGGCCGGCGAAGTCGTTCGGATACGCCAGTCGCCAGCACGCCGCCTCTGCGCACTTCGCGAGCTGGTTTGCCGGCATCTTCGCCCACATCGAGTTAGGGCGCAGAGACTCGCCGTAGCCGGTTTGCTGGACATATTCGGCATACATCGCAACCGAGACGTACCGATTCCCGTTGACCGTGATCGTCACCTTCGCCGCGGCCGGCGGACGCTGGTCGAACCACGCGTCGTCCCACCCCGAATCGCGATCGCGCCACAGCGGCTCCTCGACCTCGAGGACGTCGCCGCGCGCCCGCGCGACCCGATGCCCGAGCACCCGATACCCGTCGATCCCCGTCTGGATCGTGTACGTGTGCCCGTCGTCGACCCAGTTGTTCCCCTGCTTCTTCCGCTTCGCCCGCGCGATCAGGTAAATCTGTTTCGAGAACGGATCGAGGCCGGTCCGCTTGGACTGGTGAAAGAACAGCTCGACCTCTTCGTTCGGCGCGTCCTGCACGCCGGCCAGGCGCAGCACCGCCGCGCGCTGCTGGTCGGTGAAGCCGACCTGCTCCGGCTCGATCGCCAGCTCTGTTACTGGATTCCGCACTGCCAGTTCGTTACTCATACGCTCAGCGCCTCCATTACTTTCTTCCCCGCCGGATTGAGCCGGATCGAGTTGTGCGGCCCCGGCCCGCGGCCGGCGACCTTGTATGTCTGTTTTCCGTCCTGCTCTTCGCGCGTCAGGAACGCCTCCGCGGCGTCGCCCATCACGTCGAGCACTTCGGTTTTGAGCCCGCGCAGCCGCGCCTCCGACTCCCGGTGATCGACCACCGCGCCGAGGTAGGCCAGCGCCAGCTCTTCCTCGAGCTGCACCGCCGAGCCGTCGACGTCAGGATGGAGCGCGCGCACCGTGTCGTAAGTCGCGACGTGATCGTCGAGCGCCGGCCCGGCGTCCGGATCCGACAGCGAGCGGTGAAACGCGCGCAGCGTGCCGACAATCTCGTCGAACAGGTCCGCGTCGAACCGCACCCGGTAGGTGTGCCACTGAAAGAACGGACCCATCACCACCAGGTGCGCCGGCTCACGCGTGTATCCCGAGACGCCTTGCTGCACGATGACCTGCGTTATGTAGTCCGCCGGCCCTTCGTCAGTGAAGAAGTCGCCCCACTCCTCGAGCTTGCGCGCCGTTTTCTTCTCCACCACGCGCCGCGAGCTGCCCCGCGACGCCCGGCCGTCGATCGTGGCGATGAAGGGGAACCCGAACCGATCGGACGCGTCGAACTGCACTTCGCCCGGCGAGAGCCGCCAGCCCGGATTAGCGCCGCGCCACAGCTCCGAGAGCGCCAGCTCGAACGCGTGCCCGACCGCGAACTCGTCTTTCGGATCCTCCGGCGGCAGATCGCCGCGCATCCGGTGCCACAGCGACCGCGGCGATTCCCACCGCGAGAGCCCAAGGACGGCCGCGGCCTTGGACGGCGACATGGTGGCGAGCCATTCCGGAGACCCCGGTTTGATCTTCACGCTCATTCGACGACCACCCCCAGCGCGTACGAAATGCGGCGCAAATTTCCGGCACTTTCCGCGCGCACGGACTGAAGGACTTCGCGCACCGCGGCCGCCTCGACCGGCGAGAGGATCAGCGATCCGTCGTCCTGCCAGCCGACGACCTGCGCGTCGACACCATCGGTCGAAACCGGCTCGTACCAGTGCCCGAGCGTCATTTCCGCCGCGACGCCGGCCGGCACGGCGAGGGTGACCTCGACCCGCCCGCCGGACGTCGAGCGCATGTTGACCAGCTCGCCCGCGTCGAATGTCTCCCGTGACAGGTCCGCGGACTGGTCACGTGACAGGTCCGCGGACGTCCGCGCGCTCATCGTCGGCCCACGCAGTTCGTACGGTGCTCCGACCAAACGCCGAGGCCGGCCTTGTTGCGCATCCGCGACTGGTGGGCAGTCAGCCGCGTTGCTACCGGCGAACCGGCCGAGTCCAGGTCGACGGCATAGTTTCCGCCGGCTGCGACCAGCTCAAGGATCGCCGACTTGGACGGCGTCAGAGCCGCCCCGACGACGATCGCGCCGCATTTCTCGCACGCGTGCCCGAATCGCCCGCGAATGAGTGTTGGATTCACAAGCCGGCCGCCTTTCGCATCGAGACGCCGAACGCGTCGATCCGCGCGCCGACTGCCATGCCGTCGAGGTAGGCGTCGATCGCCGTCGTCCGCGCGGCGTCGCGCCACTGCGGCGACGACGCGCCCGGATCCTTCGATCCGTCCATCGCGTCGAAATACGCGTCGACCGCAATGTCGCCGGCCGCACTCGCCCATTGCTGCGCGGACGAGCGCGCCAGTACCCGCGCGGCCATGCCGGCGAATCCGGACAGCACGTCGTCGACGGTCGCCGTCTCCGGTCGAGGTTCGATCGCGTGTTTGTCCTCGACCGTCCCTACGATGGATTCGAGCGCCGTTTCTATCTCGTGCCGGCTCACCTTGACGCCGTGCGCGTGCGCGATCGCCGACAGTTGCTCGCCGGCGCGGTCGATCCACACCGCGACGTCGGCCGCGAACCCGTTCCATGCTCGATCAGTTCGTGCGTCCATCACTCGTCCCGCCCGTCGTTCTCGTCGTCCGTGTCGTCGTGTCCGTGAAAGGTGATCGGCCCGCGCATCTCGACCAGCTCGCCGAGGGTCAGCGCGTACTCGTCCGAGAACCAGCCCGAGCGCAGCCGCTTGTCCGAGAACATCGACCAGGCGTAGCCGCTCCGGTCGAGCACGAGGTCGCCCATCATCAGCACCGTCCCCGGCGAGACCGGCGAACCACGCCGCCCGGCGGTCGACTTCTCGCGAGACGAGTCCGACAGCGCCGGCAGCTCGTCGGCCCACAACAGGCGCAGCTTGGTAAGCGGAATCCAGATCCGCGCCGCGGACTTGCCCGAGTCGAACCGCGCGTCGTCGAGGACCAGGAACCCGTCCTCGCCGTCAGCGGAAATAACGCCGGATCCCTGCTCCGTCCGAGAGGGCATCTCGAACTTGAAGGACACGCGCGTGCCCGCGGCCCTCACAGCCCGACCTCTGCGTCGCGCGCCCGGTCGTAGTCGCCGTCCGGGTCGCCGTCGTCCTCGACCTCGAGCCCGCAGTCGCGGATCGCGTCGAACGTCTCGTCGACCGCTTCGGCGACGATCTTCTCGTCGACGCAGACGCCGACGACCTCGCACGCGTCGAACAGGTCCGACTCGAATCGCTCACGCATCCGTGCGGTCAGGTCGGCAAATGTTTCCCATCGCCGCTCGTCGGTGCTCACGCTCATGCGACCACCGCGACCCAGCGCACGAGCTGGCAGCCGAGCATTCCGACCACGGCCAGCAGGAACAGGTTTACGGCCATGCCGCCGACGACGAGCCAGTCGATACCGCCGTTGTCGACGGTCAGGCCGGCCGCGTCGTCGCGCGGAACGGTCGCGAAATGCTCGTCGAGTTCCGCCGCGCCGGCGTCCCTCTTGTCGATCGTGTGTGCTTGGGACATACTGGTGCCCTCTTCTCTTTCGTCAGGGGTGGAGTTCGGTCCGCGTGCTGCGCCAACAGCCCGCGGACTTTTTTCGTTGTGTGCCTTCACGATTCGGACGTCGTGCGCTGCGCCGCGATCTTCGCGACCTTGCGCTGGTCGAACAGGAACGGACCGCGAACGCCCGTCCCTCTGTGCGCCGGCGTCAGCTCACCACGTGCGACCATCCGCGAAATCCCGGAGGGAGTCACGCCGAGACGGTCCGCAGCTTCACGCGTCGGAATCAGCTTCTCTGTGATCGTCACAATGTGATCGTTGCAGGCATGTTTGAGCCTGTCAAAACATTGTGCTTCCGGCGTGTCTGCGAGGATTCACAATGTTGTGACGTATCGCGCGCTTGCGGCAGTCATAAGGTTGTGCGAGGATTGATCTTGTTCAGACGAAGACCCGCACTGATGAAGGAGACCCGACGATGAGTGCACCCAGCGCGCCGCGCTTGCAGATCCCCGTGTTCGACCTCGCCGACCGGCTCCGGAAATCGCTCCGGGTGTCCGGAATGAGCGTGCAGGAAATGGGCGATTACCTAGAGATCACCCGCGAGACCGTGGGCCGGTACATGAACGGCCACGTCCGCGTGCCCGGCCCGACGCTGCGCGTCTGGGCAATGGCGACCGGAGTCCCGTTCGAGTGGTTGAAGGACGGCACCGTTCCGGCCGAGCTAGCAGCGGAAACGCAAGGCGCAGAATCGAACCCACGGACTTTGGATTAAAAGGTCCTAGGTTTGGCGTCCTGACCGGGCTGAGGGCCGCGTCATGACCGGCCACGGCAAGGGTGAGAACGATGTCGACCTCTACTGCCGGGTGTGCGGTGAGTTCTGCGTGAGTGTGTCCGGTTCGGCACCGCCGGTACCTGTTCGACATCGGACGTGTCGCGATTCGGTGAATTGTCGGACTCAACCCGCCAGTAACACTGGTGCGCCTGTGACTGTTGGGACGCATGAGCACTAACGCGACGATCGACCAATGGGAACTCTGGCACCACGGCGTACGCCTGGCCGACACGACGAGAACCGAGCGCATCCGCGTGATGCAGCAGTTCGCACTGGAGACGGGCGTCGACCCGACCTACGCGCTGCCGCTCGACATCGTGCGCTGGTACGCCTCGCACCCGGAGTGGAGCAGAAGCACCCACTACACCTACCACTCGTACTTGGTGACGTGGTTCAAATGGCTACAGCTACAAGACATTCGGAGCGATGACCCGATGATCAAAGTCGGCAAGATCAAGCAACCGAAGCGGCAGCCTCGCCCCGTGGCCGACGAGCACCTCATCGCGCTATTGCGCACGAACATGCACCACCGCACCCGCGTGATGATCCTCCTCGCCACCCTCGCCGGTCTGCGGTGCATCGAGATAGCGTCGTTCCGGGGCGAGAACGTCGACCTGCCACGCGGCCGCATGCTCATCCCCGGCAAGGGCGGGACCGAGAAGTGGGTACCGATCCACCCGGTGCTGGCGACCACGGCCGAGACGATGCCGGCGCGGGGCTGGTGGTTCCCGTCGAACAAGACACGGCCGGGGCAACACGTCACCCGCAAGAGTGTGAGCCAGAGCGTCGGTGATGCCTTCCGGCGCGCGAAGATTCCGGGATCCGCTCACCCGCTGCGGCACTGGTACGCCACCACGCTGCTGGAGGACGGGGCGGATATTCGCGTCGTGCAAGAGTTGATGCGCCACGGATCGATCCACTCCACCCAGGGGTACGCCGGCGTCACAGACCTGCGCATGCGGACCGCGATCGAGAAGCTGGACCTGTACCGCGCCATCGCGTAGCTGTGCTATCAATCACGCATGCGCAAGTTGATGCTGGCGGCACTGTCCGCCGTGACCCTCGCTGCCTGTTCTTCCGAGCAGGCAGCCTCGGATGCCGAACCGATCGACATAGAGGTTGCCCTGAACGTCGCGCCCACTCACGTGCAGCGACTAGCCAACGGTTGCGAGGCACGTCCCCTCGTCGGTGTGGCGGAGCGAACGCCTGTAGTCATACGCAACGACAGTGGGACCACAATTGGCGCAAGTCAATTCGCGGCGGGCATAGTTCAGACGGACGGCTCCTGTGTGTTGTCGGCGCAAATCGAGGTAAGCGAGACCAGCGACTTCTATGAGGTGACCATTGGACGACGCGAGCCGGTGACCATGCCTGCCGATCGAGTCCAGAACGGCAGCCTTGCGCTTCGGGTCGGATACTAGGGCACGCTAGTCCCAGTACAGGTAGGTGTTGGTGGCACCGACTGTGCGGGTTGTGCCGGTCGATGACTTGTAGATCGCGAGCTGGTCGCCGGCGTTCAGGGTGATCGGCACGTCTGCGAATGTGGTCGTCGTGTCGAGCGTCGGGATATTGACGGTGGCGATGGCGACACCGTTCTGGTGCAGTTGGTACGTCTGGCCACCGCTGGCCGCGCCGGACGTGAGCTGCACTTTCCAGTGGGCGGTCTTGCTGCCGGCTCCGTCGCTCACCAGGTACGTGTCGGCCGTGACGGTCGAGCCCGACCGCGCTGTCCAGCCGGTGATGTAGCCGGCTGCCGAGCCACCGCCGAAGTTGCCGGCCTTGTCCATGCCCATGTTTGAGATAGCGGACCACGCTTGCACAGCGGCGTTTCCAGTGCCGACCATGACGCGCTTGACTGCGACGGTCGAGCCGCCGACGCCAGCGACGATGCGCTTGATGGCAGCCCCGGCGAGCCGGACCGTCACGGGACGATCACCGCAATGAACCCGACCGCGTTCTTCTCTGCGGCAGTGAGCGCGGTGTACATCGCTTCGGTACCCGACCAGACCTTCGTCGTCGCGCCGGCAGCGATCGTGGGTCCGGCGGGACCAGTTGCACCGGTGTCACCCTTCGCGCCAGTGGCACCGGTGTCACCCTTCGCGCCAGCGGGACCGGTCGCGCCGACGGGACCTTGGGGGCCGGCCACGCCCTGGAGCTGGACGCCGTTGCCGTTCGCCGGCCACGCGGTCCCGGACCAGATGTAGACCTTGCCATCAGCAGTAACCATGTACCCGTCACCGGCTGCGAGGCCTGTGGTCGGGAGCGCTGCGTACGTAGCCACCTGCCCCTTGAGTTGCAGGCCGGTGCCCTGGGGTCCGGTCGGGCCGGTGGGTCCTGTCGGCCCTACCTCGCCGGTGTTTCCCTTCGCGCCGGTGGGTCCTGCGGGTCCGGTCGCGCCGGTGTCACCCTTGGGTCCTGCTTGGTAAGGGCGCTGCGTCCACGTCTGGACGCCGTTGCCGACTTTCATGTAGCCGGTGTCGGTTTCCACACCAAGTTCGCCGGCCTTGAGAACAGGGTTCTGTGCGGTCCATTCGGCGGCTGTGGCGCGGAGCTGTTGAATGCGGGAACGTACGGCCATCAGAGGGTGCCTCCATCGAGGATCGAAGTAACGGTGTCGGCGGGGTGACCGCCGTCGATGATCGTTGTCGCCGGCCGTGCGAGTGTGCCAGCATCGACATCGCCCAGCGGCAGCACCGGCACCGCCGTGGCTGGCACCCAGTGCGACTGCTCGGCAGTGGGGTCGAAGCGGATATCGACAGTCCACTTGTTGGGCTTGATCGTGTGCTCGAGGCGACGGATGCGCCGGACGGCAGCTTGCCCGCGGAATCGGACCACAATGCCGTCGAGCGCCTGCAGTTTGGACACGAGCTGAATGTGACGGTCCTCGGTGACGGTGAGCCGAATCTTATTGACCGACTGCACATCTTCGCCGTGCTCGTCCAGGATCGCGGACGCCCACGCTTGGAACGTGGTGCCGTAGCGATCTGCTATCAGGTCTTCCCAGCTACCCGTGCCGCGCACCACGTCGAACGATCGCTTCTGCAGTCCGTACACCTCGATCGAGGACTGCCGTCTGTATTCGATCGTGCGTGTCTTGGCTGCGATGTCCGTGAGCGCCATGATCGGCGGGTCCTCGCCGTCTGTCTGACGCTCCAGGAAGTCTTCGCGGTCGAGGTAGTGCTCGGTCACTGCGACCGCGTTCACGAGATTCACGGTGTCCGAACCTGACTCGATTTCGAGGGTGTAGCTCATGTCCGCTTGGCCGGGCATGTCCGACAGGTCGAGTGTGGGTGTGTCCGATAGCGAGGACGAGAGCTGCAGTCGGTTGTGCCGATCAACGAACAGGAACGCCTTGCGTGTGTTTCGGACCATCATCAGGGAGTCGCCCATCGTCATACCTGACTTGGAGTACGACGGGAAGTAGTCCCAGCCGTCCGGGAGGGGGCCGGCGATCCCGGTGTAGTCGACGCCATCGATCGCGACCTGTGCGCCGGTGGCGGCGAGAAGCGGTGCGTACTCGTGTAATCGGTCGTATGCGACTGGGCAGTCCGACTGGGTGACAACGCCATGTGCAGTGTGGACGGTCAGCTCGACCTGATCCTTGCGATTGAACGAGTGAACGATCCGGCGATGCCTGATCGTTCCGGTGTAGACCGTCGTGAAACCGGCAGCGTGTTTAGCTACCAACCGAATGCGCTTCCCGGCGGTGAGCTGCGAGCTGATGGTGTTCGAGACGAAGCGGATTGTCGCGATTGCGAGGTCGGCTTCGATGCTCTCGGTCGTGATCTTGTTGACGTCATCGATCACGTTCACATAGTTGTAGCGACGGGCCGGTGTCTGCTCGATCGTGACGGTGGAATGCTCACGGGCAGTAAGCCGTTCGACACCGTAGTTGCCCGTCGAGGTGAGTGTGACGACACCGCCGGCCGGCGCTAGCGGGGTGACCACGCGAGCACCGGCGGGCACGACGACATTGGCGAGCAGAGTTGCTCCATCCCACGCCTGCACCGTCACGCTGCCGGACGCGCCCACATCTGCGCACAGCACGAGCTCGGCATCGGCCGGCACGTTGGTGAACGTTGTTCGGTTGCGGAAAACAGTCCCGGTCCGACTGAGCGCATTGTCTTGGGTGAAGTTGACGATGCTCGGCTTCTTCACGTACACGGTCAGCGGGTTGGCTGTGTACACCGCGAAGAAATCGGTGTCGAGAGCGCCCCAGTAGAACGAGCGGTACTGCGCCTTGAAGGGGTTCCCGGTCGTGGATGCGTGCATGGTGACGGTCAGGTGCAGTCGGTCCACGTTCGGGGGGACGGCCACGTCGCTGACAGTCGGCAGTGTCAGTGCGATGTAGTTGTTCTGGGGGGAGGCGTAGACCCATTGCTGCATCTGGGTCTGGTAGGCGAGTAGCTCGACCTTGTTCGTGGACTCGACGCCGTACTCGTCGGTGACTTCTTTTGTGCCCCACAGCACGACGCGCACGTTGATGTTGGTCTGATTGCCGTCTTCGTCGTCGGGGTTGTAGCCGGTGCGCCGAATCCTGATCCGACCCGACCAGTTCACCTGCATGCCTTCCGCGACGGGGATGGCCATTCTTGAGTGGGCGAGCACTGGGCCTATGTCTACCGCCTTCTGTGCTGTGCCGCTGCCGTTGACACTGATCACCCAGTTGGTGCGAGTCGATTTGAAAGTTCTAGCAGTTCTGTCGGATTGGATTCGGGTCGTGGTCTCGCTGTGAAATGCCATGCCTCGGGTGCAGTCGTAGACGATGCCGCCGGGTTCGTACGTGCGCTGCGGCAGCGCGACTCCCTCGGGTACCCACACATCGTCGCGGGACTGCTCGACCTGTAGCTCGACCATCGATCGGTCGATGAACCTAGACATTGATCACCTGGCTCGATGAGCCGACTTCCTTGCCGTACGCGTTCAACACGTCCTTGACCTCGCGGCCGATCTTGATCGGGTCGGCCATCAGGCCGGCCTCCACCTGAACGACGACCTTCTGCCGGATGTCCATGCCGCCGGACAGTCCGATGTTCGGCACCAGGTCGTCATCGAACGCGGTGTACACATCGCGGGCGAGTCCTTGCGCAGCGTTGATCAGATCGGACTTCTGGGACTGCATGCCGCCGATGAAGCCCTTGACCATCGCCTGCCCGTGGGGAATGAGCATGATCCGGTCAGCGGCAATTCCTTTGCGTCCCTTGTAATGTCCTTTGTTCGCGGCGGCGATGCGGCCGAGTTCGGCGGCAGCGGCAGCGACCGCACCGGCCTGCGATCGGATGCCGGCCGCGAACGATGCGCCGGCGGCAGCGCCCTGCCCGGAGAGGTCGACCGAGACGTTCTGCGCGGCTGCGGCCATCGACGCAGCTGCGCCGGCGACCACGCCGGCCGACCCTGCGAGGCCAGCCGCGAACGTCGCGCCGGCCGCTGCACCCTGCGCGGTCAGATCGACATTGAACGCGGACATGTCCGGCGGTGGCGGCGGGAGGATTTCCACCGGCACCTTGATCGGCTCGGGTGCGTCGATCGTGAGCGTTCCGATACCAGTGGTGTCGTACTCCACCGGCACCTTCAGCGGTGGAATTTCGGGCTGCGCGAGGTTGGTCAGCTCGGCCTGCGTCTCGATCTTCACCGGCTCGATCGGCGGTGGCGGCGGTGGCATCGGTCCGGGCTCCAGCGGCACTTCCACCGGAGGGATGGCCGGCGCTAGCCCCAGGTCATCGAACACCGGGATCACGGGCTGCTCGACCGGCGGCAGTGGCACCGGTGGGCCTTGACCGAGCGCGGCGAGAACTTGGTCCATCATCGGCGTGACGGAGGTCAGGTCCGGGTTGGCCTGGACCTTCGGGCCTTTCCAGTTGATTAGGCCGATCTTGTCCAGCGCGGCATTGATCTGGTCGCCGAAGCTGTTCAGCCCGGACACTTCTCCGAAGTTGACCGCACTGTCACCGACGCCCTGGAGAAAGTCTCCGAACGCCGACGCCGCTGTCCCGACGTCTTTGGCCGCGTTGGTGAACTTGGTGATGTCGCTGGTGATGCCCTCGATTGCTCCAGATATCGAGTCGCCGTCGATGCTGCCGGCGAGTTCACCGAAGCTGTTCGCCATGTTCGAGATGCCATCGATCGTGCCCGACCAGTCGGTGCTACCGAGTTCGTCGAACAGTGCGCCGACGCCGGTGGTGAAGCCGTCGAGCGCGCCAGAGTCCAGGTAGCTCATGACGTTCTGGAAGCCGTTGGCCATCGAGACGAGCGAGTCGCCGGCACCGTCGATGATTCCGGGGATCATTCCGAAAACCCGTTGTGCGCCTTGGACAATGGCGGGGTCACCGAGCTTGCCGGCGAAGTTGCCGATGGCCTGAATGTAGGACGGGATATTACTGATCAGGTTCTTGATGTGCGGCTCGGCGGCACCGAACGCCTGTTCCATCGCGGGGCCGATCTGGGCAGCGATCGCCGGCATTTTCCCGGACAGCTCATTCACGAGGCGGGCAGCGCCGGCCGTCACCACGTCGAGGCTTGGCCGGATTTGATGGAAGGCGGCACCGACCGCCGTGGCGAGATTGACCAGCGGCTCCTGCACCGGTGCCGAGATTTCCTTCATGGTCTCGATCACGTCGTTCTTCATGAACGTGAAGTGATCGACCACTTTCTGCGAGGTGGCAGCGGATGCGATGGGGATAGCGGCGAGCGCGCCACCGAAGCCGACCGACAGTGCGCCGGCGGCGGCAGTGACCGCGCCGAGGCCGGCCGCGACCGCGTAGACCGAGGCGCCGGCCGCGCCGGAGATAAGCGGGGCGAGCGCGACACTGAGAGCGGCTATACCGGGCGCCGACTTCAGCAGACCGCCACCGGCTGCGCCCAGCGCACCCACACCTCGCGCTGCGCTGCTGGCGCTGCTGCCGAGATTGATGGTGTCGTTGTTCAGGGCGAGCAGCGCGAGGCGGAATGCGGCCAACTCAGCGGCCGCGCCGGCGGTGTCCACGTCGAGGTTGATGGTTACCGACCGGGGGACGGCAGCGATGAACGCGGCCAGCTCGGCAGCGGCCGCACCGGTATCGAGGTCGAGCGACACGGTGGCGTTGCCGCGTGCAGCGTCGAACGCGGCCAGCTCTGCTAGCGCGCCGGCATTGCGCAGCTCGACATCGACGGTGACGGTCCGGTCGCGGAGTGCGTCCAGCTCTCGGCGTAGACGGGAGAGTTCGCCGGTGTCGGTGTCGACCTTGACGCTGATGCGCTCGTTGCGGAGCGATTGGAGGTCAGCCTTGACCTTCTGTATCGCGGTGCGCAGACCGTTCTCGTGGCCGTCGAAATAGATGTCGACGGTGTTCTTGTTAGCCATCGCCCAGGTCCTCTCTCAGTACGGCCGGCAGTGGCAGCGGTTCCTCGCCCAGGTCTGCAACCTGCCCGCGTAGGCGTGCGATGTAGTAGCGGGCGGATATCTTCCACTCATCCAGCCGAGCGACCTGACGGTTCAGGGTTGCGTTCGACTTCACCAGTGCGACAACGTTTTCGGTCTGCACTTTGGCGCGGACACTGACGACAGTGGCGACTGCGGTGGCGATCGCGCCGATGGTCGCGGCGATGATCGCCGCCGTGTCCATTACTTCACTCCGAGTGCGGCCCACAAGATGGCCGCACAGACGTTCGCGCCGACGCCGAGAACGATCGCGATGACGCCAACGAGGATGGGGGTAGGGGGAACGCTGCGCAGTGGAGCGATGATCAGGCACAGTCCCCAGAACGCCCAGGACGCCACGACGAGGCCGTGGCCGATGATGACCTCGCGGCGCATCAGCGCGCAGACGAGCGCTATTACACCGGTGACGCCGAACAGGAACGGCCACACGGGGAATGCCGACTCCACGAGGACGACGAGTGTCTCTTGCCCTGGAGGTAGTGGCCGGCGGACGAAGTGCTCGGGGCCGGCGTACAGCGCACCGACGACGATGGAGGCGGTGGCGAGTACTACCGAGAGGGCTTGCGCTGCCGCGAGGACCGCACGTTCGTTCATCAGCGCCCGATCTTGCGCTGCCCGAACGCGAGCAAGGTCATGATGGCCGCGACTCCGGCACCGGATGCGAGTCCTTTCCAGTCGCTGTAGTCGAGCAGATCGAAGTCGCCACCGCTGAACGTGTCGGCCGCGAATCCGAACACTCCGGCGAGCACCAGTGTGACGACGCCCTGCACGGCAGTGCGCTTGGCGGCGGTGGCAGGCTGCACCGGCTCGGTCGCCGGCGGCACGTCGACCTCTTCGAGAGGCTGGTTGCGGTTGAGCGCTTTGGTGAAGATCGGGATGAGCTGCTCGAATCGAGCGTCGATCTCGGGACCGACGCGCTTCATGATTTCCGCGCGCACGAGGTCCAGGGGTCCGGTCATGACTTCTCTTCCATCAGTTGGGTTTCGGACGGCAGCTCGGTCCGAAGGAGGTAGCTCGTCGCGGCGGTGATGCCGGCGACGACTCCGAGCACCACCGCCGTGGCGAGGGTCTGCACGCCGTACCTCATAGGCCGAGCTTGCCGAGAGTGGCCGGTCCTGCGATGCCGTCGACTAGGAGGCCGGCGCGCTGTTGGAACTCGCGCACCACGGCCTCGGTCGCCGGACCGTAGTCGCCGTCGACCACGAGCCGTGAGTAGCGCGGGTAGTCGCGGTTCAGGCGCTCCTGGAGCCGGCGCACTGCGTCACCGCGTGAGCCGCGCATCAGCAACGTGGAGCCGCCACCGACGCCGGGGTTGGGCACGACGACGGGGGCGGGCGTGGGCGCTGTGCCGCCGTACAGCCCGAACAGGCCGGCGCGCAGCTCGTGGGCGAAGTCGACGTAGGCCTGCACCGGCTTGCCCTTGGCGACCTGGTAATGCATCTCGTCCACCGGGTTGCCGCCCCAGCAGTCGCGTCCCCAGTCGATCAGGCCGCGGAACCCGGCTTGGAGTTGCTTCACCCGCTGAACGCGCTCCTGCGGCATCGTGTGCTTACGGAACGGGTACTTGTTCCAGTTCAGATCGATTGCTGTGCCTGACAGGTGATTCGAGTTCCACACGCTGTTCGTCGGGGTCCAGCCGCCCTCGTCGGATGCACCGCCGGACAGCGGTTCGATATCGCGGTTGTACATCGCGGCGAAGCTGGCGAGCACGAACCCTGCATCGTGCGGGTGCAGCGGTAGGACGATGTTTGTCCCGGCGATGGCGCGGCGGGTCGGGTTGCCGATCTGCGCCCATCCGTTCTCGGTGGTGACAGTCATGACTTCCTTCTCCTGCTTCTCACTGCTCGTTTGTTGGCGACTGCGACGAACGCGTTGACCTCGCGCACCGTCAGCTCGTAGTAGACGGAGGGCGGCTGGCCGGTCAGCATGCAGAACTCGGCCAGCCGTTCGGCCTCGTGGTCGGCTAGTTCGCGGGCTTGTCTTTTGGGTCGCTGTCCTCGCTGTCGAGGCTGAGCGAGTCGGCTACCTGCTTGGTCGTGGTTTCCTCGAGGAACTTGTCGAAGCCGGACTTCTGGGCCGCGCCCCACTTGCGCACGTCGTCGGCCGGGAGCTTGCGCACGTACTCGACCGCGAACAGGGTCGCGTAGTAGTCCTTGCCGTCGTGGATCTGCGAGCCGGTGAGCGACTGCACGCGCTTCACCTGGAGCCCGGTCAGGTTGTCGATCGCGTCTGCGAGTCCGCTCTTCTTCTCGGTCATAGTCCTGCCTCGTCCTTTTTCTTGATCAGTTCGCGCCGCACGCGCTGCACGGCGAATGTCCTGTTGGCGTTGAGTGTTCGGTACAGCCACGGGTTCGGTGCTTGGCCGTCCCATCGGGTGCCGGCGTGGTTCATCGCCACGTAGATGCCGCCACCGTGGCTCTTGCGCGCCGCGCCGCCGGCGCTCAGGTGCGACCTCAGGTTCGACGCCTTGCCCTTGAGCGAGGCGCGGGTCTTGCCGCTGTACCTCGGGGCTTGGAACCGGCCGGTCACCAGTGCACGACTGGTGATCTGCTGGAATGCCGGCTTGAGTTGACGGGAGGTCTTTGCGAACGTGGTGAGCTTCGCGACTATCTCGTCCCTGCCGTCGAGCTTGACGTCGATCCTGAGGCCGGCCATCGACTACGCCGTGATCCGCTCGGGCACGCCCTCGATTTCCCACTCGATTTCGGTCTCGTGCGCCTCGGCCGCCTCGCCGCCGACACCGGGCTTGCGAGTGATCTTGACGTCACCACCAAAGTGCGGCTGCGCCTCGGTAGCGACCGCGTTGCCGTAGGGCTTGATGAGGAACGGCACCACCTGGCCGGAGTTCAGCCATGCCATCGTCCACAGGCTGTCGGCGGCATAGTCGTCGTACATGGTGCCGCGCAGGAACCACTGCGACGTGTCGCCGGTCGAGGCGTTCGCGAAGGTGATGAAGTCGCCGTCCTCGCCGTCGTCCGGCTCTGCGCGGACCTGGTGCAGGTAGCTGTTGTACTCCTCACCGTCGATGGTGATCTTGAGGTTCTCACCTTTGGTTCCTTTGAATGGCATTGCTACACATCCTCTTTCAGATTGATTGCTGCGGACACCACGACCTGTGCGCCGATGGTGAGTTTTTCGTCCTCGGTGCCGATGAGCGGGTACTGGACCTCATCGACCGTCATGTTGATGTTGCGGAGCGCGAGGACAGCGCCGCCGATCATGGTCTCCAGATGGGACCGGACAACCTCGCCGGTGCCTCGGGCCGCGATGAGCTGCACGACGTAGTGCACGACGAACGGCTCATCGAAGGTGGTCTCGCCGTCCGTGTCGAGGAACGGCTCGGCCGGCACGAGGATGGCGACCGGGCCGACGACTTGCTTGTTCTCCCATCCCTGGACGCGGATGCCGGCACCTTCCAGTGCGGTGACGACCTCCGCGCCTGCCTGCGTGATGTTCATATGAAACTCACGTACCGGCGCGCCTGCCGCATGATGACGTGCAGCGGGTCGCGGGACGAGCGGGTCTGGCGCGAGTTCCCGAACGGGTCGGTGCTGGTGCTCGGACCCGACGTCACGTCGAACAGCTCAGCGCCGACGAGGAGGTACCACCGCCTGCGTGTCGCCGGCGGAATCTCGCGCCACGGGTTCCGACAGAAGTCGTCCACCAGCTCGACAGCACTGTCCAGGTCGAGCTGCAGATTCTCGTCGTCGCTCTCGGTAGCGCCGACGAACTTGCGGAACTGCTCGACGGTCGGAACCGTCGAGCCAGCCGCGTCGTCGGGTGCGGTCATCAGACAGTCCAGGTGACCTTGGTGATGCCCTTGGGCTGCTCACTGTAGATGCCCTGGTAGCCGTACAGCGAGAAGTCCTTGGTCAGGTTGACGATGTTCTCGTCCTGGAGGCGGAACGGTGCACCGGAGGATTCCATCGACGTGATGCCCTCGCGGCTGGCGACGTAGAAGCTGTTCGCCGGCAGACGCGGCACGACGACGAACGGCAGCCGGGAGATGCTGCCGCCGAGCTCGACGGAGCTGAGGTCCATGGTGCCCCAGGTGTTCTGCCCGTCGCCGGACACGTCGAAGATCGGCCGGCCGGTCGAGTCCTCGATCAGGGCAATGCCCTTGAACACGTCACGCGACATGACGATGAAGTCGGGCAGCAGTCCCTTGGACTCGTCCTCGATCATGGCCTTTGCGTCGATGACGACCGAGATCCACTCGGGTGCACTGTCGGGCTTCGGGCCGGCCAGTGCGATGAGGTTGGCGCGCTTGGACACGTCACCGGCCGTGGTGGGCAGGGCGAGCAGGTGCCCGCGGACGTACAGTTCGAACGCCTCGGCGTACTGAATGTCCATGTAGCGCATGGTCGCGTCGAGGAAGCGGACGGAGTTTCGCTCGATCTGCTGGCGCGACAGGCTGGTGTAGCCACCGACCGTGCGGATGCTGCCGCCGGCGGTGCCGACCTTCAGCTGCATGAACGCGAGGTCGTCGCCTTCCGCAGCCTGGACCTCGACAGTGCCGGTCTCCGACTCGATCACTGGGTACTCGAACGTCGAGCCCTCGGAGGGGAGCGGTTCGCGGGAGAACAGGGTCGTCAGCGGCCGGCGGCGGTTGACCAGGCGCAGTTGCTTGTCGAGCCACACCGGGCGGTCGAGGCCGTTCTCTGCGAGGGTCTGACCCTCGTAGGCGCGGGTCTCGGCGCGGTCCATGCCGATGTCCTGGAGCGCTTCGCGAATCTCCTCCACCGCGTCGGCGTCACCGCGCAGCATCGCCTTGAGCAGTTCGCCACCGGAGCGGGTCTTCCACTCGCGCCGGCCCTGCTGCTGCGCGCCGCCGGCTTCGAGTACTCCGATCCGGCGGACCATCTCGGCGTTGTCGGTGCGGAGCTGCGCAACTTCGGGGTGGCCCTCGATCAGCGCGCGGATTTCCTCTTCGGTCATTTCTGTTTCCTGTTCTGTTGCAGCGCTTCTCACGCTTTCGATGACCGCGCCCTTGTAGACGGGGTTTTCGCAGATCGACACCTCGACCAGTGCGACCTTGGTTCGGACGACCACGCCGTCGCGGACCTCGTGCTCGGTGGGCCGGAAGCCGACCGAGAAGAACTTCAGAACGCCGTCACGAGCGAGTTCGAGAACTTCGTCGCCGCGAGCGGTGTTCGCGATCCGGCACTCCACGAGCTGGCCGGGATCGGTGGAGCGACTGGACACCAGCGCGCCGATCGGAAGATCGCCGCGTTTGATACCGCCGTGGTTGACGTGGACGGACACCAGCTCACCGTCCGCGATCGAGCCGCGAGCGAACTGCTCGAGGTACTCGCCGGCGGACGTGCGGACTGTGGCCGGCGTATCCCACGGCACCGCGATACCGGTGATCATGCGCGTCTGCTCGTCCACGCCGACGATCGGCGCGGTACGCACTTCCACCTCGGTGTCGACGGCAGCGGTACGCGTCTCGATCGACCGGGCGTCGATCACGGCCTGACGGACGAAGCAGTCCTTCGCCTCCAGCAGTTTGCGGAGGCCGGTCGTCAACTCCGCCCCCGAACCGACTGTGTTGGCCATCTGGTAGGCCAGCACGGACAGTGGCGCGGATACAGCCTGGAGATGTGCAGGTAGGTGTGCGTGCTCGAACAGATCGAGCAGATGCTGAGTGGAGGGGTGGTAGCTCATGCTTCGATTTCCTTCGGTTGATCGAGGCGCTCGGATGCGACCTGTTTCGGGGCCGGCTTCTCGTCGCCACCGGGCAACGGCTTGAGTCCGTCGCGGGCGCGTAGCTCGTTGACGGTCCGGGTGCCGTTGTTGATGTTCGCGGTGTCGACCTCGGCGCGGGTCTTGCTGTCCATGCGCAGCAGGCCGGTCTCGTCCAGCTCGACCTTGAGTCCGCTGCCGATCGAGTCGGACAGGCCGCGCTCGAATGCGTTCATGTACTTCGCCAGCGTGGCGACGAGGTACTGGAGCGTCGACTGTTCGAGGTTCTGATATGTCCGACTCTCGGTGCCGCCGGGAACGAGGAGGTCGAACGCCGGCGTGCCGCAGATGCGGACAATCTTCCGGTCGATGGCATCCTGCACTTCGATCATTTGTGCGTCGGCTGGTTTGAGTTGCAGCGCTTCGTATTTCAGTCCAGACGACAGGATGACGTTTTGTCCGCGGTGCGAGCGGAGGAAGTCGTTCCACCGTTCCTGTAGCTCGTCCTGGTCCTCGGAGTTCAGGTGCATGTCGGTGTTGAGGGTGCCGGACGGGATACCGGAGTCGAACCACTCGCGCTGAAACTCTGCGAGCGTGAGCGCGGCGCGCAGCTCGGTCTGCGCCAGTTGGCGGGGTCCGATGCCGCGAGGCTCGCCGGTGATCGCGGTGTGCTTTTTGTGGATCACGCGGGCGTTCGGAATGAAGCGGCCGTTGTGGCCGTAGCGCGGCCGGCCCCAGGTGCCATCGGGCAGGCGATCGCGGACGACGGTCATCTCTTCCGGCGAGGTCGGAATGAGGTTGACCGTTTGCGGATCACCGACGCGGAGCCAGAAGAACTCGCCGTGCAGGAACAGATCGTTGACCGACGACTGCACGAATTCTTCGTAGTCCATGTCGAGGTTTGGCTTGTTGACGATCACCGGGTAGTTGCGCTCGGTGGGATCGAGGAGGGCCTTGGTGATGTCGCGGACCGTGGGCGGCATGGAGGACATCATCGTGTTGGTTTGGTCCATCGACCGCGAGAACGCCGACACCTTCAGCGCTTCTCGCCATGTGACGTATGCGACGGAATCCGTTCGGGGAGGAGGCATTACGCCGGGTAGCGGTGAATCGCCGCCGGCGGAATCGACCGATCCGGAGCGTGTCTCCACGTCCCGTCCGAATCCGAAGTACCTGCTGATTGCGTTCATTGGTGGGAGACGCTAATCCCATCGGTGTGATTCTCCTGTAGAACTTTTCAGAATCGCCTGATGGGAAGGGTGAACGGTTGTTGCTGTTCGGCCATGAACACGCCCATCACGGTCGCGTAGATCGCGTCGATATCGCCCAGCGATTTGTCCAACGAAATGACGACACCGTTGCCGGCGTTCACCGCGACAGTCTTGGTGAGTTGATCTTGGAGACCCTTCTGACCGGCATGCCGAGCGCGGCCATCTTTGAACATCGAGTGAGCCGTCACCGTCGCGTTCGCGATGTTCGCCCGCGTCAGATACTCCGCCTTGTAGTGTTTCGCATCGAGCGCCAGGACAGTCGGTTTCATCGTCTCGGCGTCCGTGACGAACTTCTCTACTCGAACTTTCTTGGCAAGTGCCACAAGCTTTTTCAACAGCAGATCATCGTTACCGAACGTGATTGTGGCGATGAGCTGCGTGTACACCACGTCGTTGTACTTGGTCGATGCGACGATCGACACGTAATCCCACGACCGCCTGGACCGGGCGAACGAGATGATCAGCGGTTGACTGCGCGCGGCCTTGGGCATCGGACCGAACGCGGCGTTGAGCCACGACGGCATTGCCATCCAGATGTTCTCCACGGACACGAACTCGTTGCGCCGGTAGCGCCGGTACTCCGATTCGAGCATGTTCCGGCCGGTACGCAACTCGTCTTCGAGCCGGAGACGGCCCGATGCGATCGCGGGGTTGGCCTGGATCAGCGCCTCGGGTGCGTACAGTTCGAGCGCCGGATCGGCCTCCCACAGGAAGAATCCGAATCGCGGGTCGTGGCCCTCTTCCTTCGCAGCAGCGGAGCGGCCGATTCGGTAGAGCAGCTTGAGCAGCTCGGAATTGTCGTCGCCGGCGGTGGTGAACCCTGCCACCAGGGCCTTGACCTGCGCCGATGCGCCGAGTACGAGGGCGAACCACGCCGCAGCTTTGAGCAGGTGCAGCTCATCGAGCAGCATCAGGCAGCCGGAGAAACCCTGGAGGCCGTCGCCGTCGCCGGCCGCTTTCACGACGTACGAGGCCGGCTTCTTGAGGTTCTTCGACTTGATGCCGTTCCGGTCCGTGGTCTTGAACCGTTTGGTCAGCAGCGGAACGTTGTCGACGCAGTAGCGCACCTTGGCGTAGAGGTTCTTCGCCTGCTCGACGTACGCCGCGATGGAGATGACCTCGGGCGCTCGGGGCACCATGAGCACCAGGCCGTAGAGCGCCATGACAGCACCGAGCACGGTCTTGCCGTTCTGCCGGCCCATGCTCACGACGACTTGCTTGTACACGAGCTGGCCGGCGAGGGACTGGTCGTGATAGTCCTCGGGGTACTTCTGTAGAATCTCGCGGATCAGCCACTTCTGCCACGTGTCCAGACGCAGCTCGTCGCCGGCCGCAAACCTGAACACCTTCTCCGACAGACGTATGAGCTTGTCGCCCTCGGAGTAGTCCGGGTTCTCGATCGGCTGCGTGTAGACGCGAGGAAGCCAGGGCGGCACCTCGTCCACCCAGTCCTCGCGGTACTCTTCCGGCAGCGTGATCTTCCGATCGGACAGTCCGATCATCAGATGTTCGCTATGGTCTTGTCGAAGTCATCCTCGTCGTCGCCCTCGTCCTCGGGCTTGCACTTGCGCAGCTCGGAGAACAGCATCCGAAATTCCATCGTCAGGCCGGCGGGCAGAGCCTGCTTCGCCGCCACCTTCAGGTCCAGGAGCCGAGCAATGTGGAACAACGACGCCAGATACGGGGCCTCGGAGTCACCCACCCACAGGTTCGCAGCCAGGAACGTCGCGATCGAGTTCTCGTACGATTCGTTCACCACAAAGCCCACGACGACCTCCGCTCATCCATGCATGAAACATGCAGACCATTCATCCGCCATGCATGAACCCATGCATGAATATGCAACGCCCATTCATCCCACGGTATGGAACTGGACCTCTGAACCATTGGGGGGTGTAAATCCGAGGAGCCCCTTGGTGTCATTGCCCCCCTTGGCAAAAAGCGAAGGCCGGCCAGTACCGCCATCCATGCACGTGCATGCATGACGATGCGCCCATACCATGCATGATCGTGAATGAACATGCATGCATGATATACACACGATCGCATGCTCATGCGTTGGCTCCGAAGAAGTCCGGATCGAACCACGTATGCCTGCTGTCCGTCTCCAACTTCGCGCCCTTGCGCCTGTTGCACGGTAGGCACAGCAGCATGAGGTTGTCCTCCTCATGCACCTTCACCATGTGCCACGGCACGATGTGGTCTATCTCGCAGCGGTCATCGCTACCGCACTTCTGACACACGTAGCCAGCACGAGACCGGACACGTGCAGCCATGTCCGGTGGGATGGGTGGGCGACGGTCACTGCTGTCTGCCATAGCGGGCCACCTCTATCAATAGTTCACGAGCACGGGTCAGGTTGCGGTCGTTATGTTCCGGGGGAATCGGCACACCGGCGTACACCATGCCGAGAGCGTGCTGTTTGAGGGCGAGCTGCGCACACCAGGACAACAGCGGGCAGCCAGCACACAACTGCTCAGCTGCCTGACGCTTCGTACGCCACTGTCCACCAGGCACATTCGCATACTCGTACTCGTCAGCACGCCCTCGGCAACGGCTCACTGTTCGCGCTCTCCACACACGCAGTGATGCGGGCCGGCGTGACCTCGTTCGAGCGTGCACACGTGGTCGATGTCGCCAGGGTCGGGCCACTCCGCACCGCACTCGGTGAAGCTCATGGTTCGGTCACCTGCTCGTCGGTGGCCGGCGGCACGTACTCGGGAATCTCGGTCGGCTCGATGTAGCCCACCTCGCCCAGCTCGTTACCGGCCGCGTCCTCGAACCGCACACGGATCATGGACGACGCAGGATCGAACCACGCCGACACGAACCGATCCGACCGACCCAGAACGGGAACCAACTCGCCGGCCATCAGTGAGCTGCCTGTCGCTCGCCGCAGTCGAAACATACGTCCGGGTCGTCGTAGATCATGGGCTTGAACGTGGAGCAGGCTTTGACGATTTCGCCGTTGTGCACTTCGACTGCGAGCATGTCTGCGCCGTCCTGGGCGACGACAGCGAGCAGCTCTTCGGCCGCTGACTCCAACGACTTCCGCGCCGCCGTGATCGACCCGACCGCCGATATGACAGCGAATCGGTGAGGGTCGTTCAGGTCGAGTCGATCGAGCAGATGACGACCGGCGCCCTCCAGCACGATCGCCGGCCCGACCATATGGGCCGCTTGGAACGCAGCAGCGTCCAACAGTGTCGCTATGTCCTTCTCCATCAGAACAGCACTCCTTCAGGTTGTTTCGGTTCAGGGGGTGGCTTCGAGATGTGATCAGATCCGCACACAGTCAGTCCGCGCGCGTACCGAACACCAGCCGCCAAGTAGAGGCCGGCCTCGGGCAGCGTCAGTGACTCACAACGGATCAGGGGCGTGCAGTAGGTATTGGCGAGGACCACACTGTCTCGGGAGTGAGCGGCGGTGGTCACCACGAACGAAGCAGAAGCAGGGCGAGGGCCTGCATTCACCTCTAGATCAAACTCGTGTTCTTCACAGACTTTTCGGACCGCACTCACGATCGAGGGGGACCGACTGTAGAGACGTACAACGAGCTTTTCCATTCGATAGGTCCTCTCTATGAGTGTGGGTGGTCACCGAAACGAAGATGGAATTGTGGCCTTGCTTGGGGACCTCCCAAGCGACCTCCCAAATTTCCGAACCCCGTTTGTCCGCGCCAACGCCTATAGCCTCGCGGCCTGTTGGCGCGCAAGGCATTTCAGGTATTACCCACGTCTCGATGATCAGTCGAGGGCAGGTCCAACCAGCTAGGTCCGGTCGGCTTCGTAAGGGTCCACATGCCTAGAGCGGTCGGTTAACGTCGGACTCACCAGATAGCGACGCACAGCAAAATAGGACGGTCAGGCGGGGGCCTCACCGTCCTCGTCCAGCAGCATCGGGGCTGCGAGGTGGTTCACGATTGCGCGGCAGTCGCGGCAAATGTTCGGGTTGGGGATGATCCGGTTCGGATCGAATGGGCGCTCGCACACGTCGCACACGACGCGGCGTAGACGGTCTCCGAAGTCCTTCATGGGAAGCCGGCCGCTGCCTGCTGCCAGTAGGCAGCTCGATCGAGTTCGTGGGCCTGAGCAACTACATCGTTCTCGGCGTAGGCCAGCTCTGCACGGTTGTAAGCGGCAGCGGCGAGGGTGCGCAGCTCGCGTCCGGTCAACGCGAGCGTCTGGATCGCGTCCCGGTCCTGCGAGTCGAACGGCCAACTCACTTTTTCGCCGCCATGAGCTTCTTACGGCAGCTCGTGCAATCCTCAGGGCCGTGGTTCTCGGGGTCGCTCTTCTGCAGCGGCAGATATTCCTCGTGGGCCGGCGCGATCATCCACCGGCCGCATAGCGCGGACAGGATGCCTACCTCGTTGCGCTTGTAGTAATGGAACGAGCGCTGTTTGTTGTGCATCGGTGCCCAGCCCTCAGCGGCGCTCACAGTGCACCGCCGGCGGCGAAGTACATACGACCGAGCACGTACACGGCAGCGAAGCCACACGCGAACGGCACCACCCACGAGGTGAGGATCAGCGCGGCCCAGCCGGCAAGTTTCTTCACGGGCCACTGAGGGCGATCCGCGGGTGTCACGTAGCGGCCGGCCATCAGATCACGTCCAGCGTGTGTGACTCGGTGACGTACTCGGTGCCCTCGATTACGTAGCGGCCTTCCGAGTCGGTCACGAGGCGCTCGACGCGCACTGTGCCCTCGACGCGGCCAATCTCGACAGCGAACAAGCCGATCGGATTGATACCGAGAGCGGTGAGCGCCTGATTCACCGCCTTGACGGTCACGGTGTCTGGCGCGTGCGGGTGATTACGCTTCATGCCGTCACCGCCGTTTCCGCCTTCGACACTTCGTCGGCGAGCAGCTCGTCAAGAGATACTTGGAGCACCGATGAGATGGCCGCGATCGCGTGCACCTTGGGAAGGCGGTTGTGAACCTCGAGGCGAAGAACTGTGTCGGCAGAAACGCCTATCGCTTCAGCGAGGGCCACCCGCGTCATCTGACGGGCTTCACGCGCTCTGCGAACGCACTGCCCTGTGTTCAGTTCTGACATATCGCAAAACTGTCACGCGCAAGATTGACGTGTCAAGACGACACGCATAGCATTCTTGCCATGTCGCAGAAACGTATCCATCTCTGGATGCCAGACGGGCGGTCCTTGTGCGCGAAATTCGAGCACCAGAACGCCGTGATGGGCGATGAATACACGCCCTGCTGTGGGTCATGCTTGCTTGTCGCTGACGCAGTGATCGGCGGGATGAGGTCGCTCATCGATTGGTTCTCAAAAACCGATCAGACGCCCGCTGAGGCGCTAGAAGGGCTCAGCGGTACGTCGTGGCCGGAGCATTGGCTGTTCGAGAACCACGTGAGCGATGGGCTGCCAGAGGATTACTACTTCTACACGGGTAAGGAAGCCGAAAATGTCGGTAACTAGAGAAGTGATGTGGGGCGACGCGCTGATGGTGCAGTTGTTCCGTGCGGTCGGCGGGCTTAAGGCGGTTGTGGACGCGATTCAGCGCGAGCTGGGACCAACCATTGGGTCAAGGAACACGTTCGCCAAGCTCCTGCGCGTGGACGACCCTGCCGACCTCAACGGTAAAGACCAGTGGCGGGCGTGGCTGCTGCTAACGGCGCTCGGCCAGGACCCGGACGACTGGGGGCTGGGCACGGTGCAGATACCCAGCTCAGTCGAGCCGGAGGCGCTGATACAACGCCTGCAAGTGCCCCCAGTAGGACTCGAACCTACGACCTGCGGATTAAAAGTCCGTAGCTCTACCAACTGAGCTATAGGGGCGCGGATCGAAAGTGTAGTGGGTCCGCCCCGGCACTTCGCCACGCCCCCTGGCGCGCTATCGAAAAGAACACCGGGAGGGTTCGGTCACCGACCGAAACTGCTGCATCCGTCGGGTGCCGGTATCCCGGCGAGCCTGTCGTCGATCCACTGATGGGAGCCGGGGAGCCCGGAGACGGCGACGATCATGTGTTCGCCGACGTATTCCTCCAGTCGAACCTGGGCGCCGCCCGCGCACCATTCGTCGTACAGGGTTTCGGCGCCTTGTTTGGGAATCCAGAACTCGTGCTGTCCCTGATAGATGAAGACCGGCGCCGACGGTGTGAGGTCACCACCCATGCGGGTCTGCCGGATGATCTCTTCGGCTATGGGCGTTCGGTCGACGTTCGGCACGTCGGAGAGAGCCTGGACAGGAATCGGCGCGACGAGGCCGCCGGGCGCGAGCAGGTACACGCACATGTCCTTGGCGATCTGGGCGAGTCGCAGCCCGTTGGCGTTCATCAGTTGGAACATCTCGGGATATTCACGTGCCACGCCCATCGCGGCCGACAGGAACAGGGTCGATGCGGCGTTGTTGCCGTTCATCGACCCGAGGAGGATGCGGTAGTCGATGGGGGCGCCGCCGAATGCCGTTCCGACGATGTTGACGTCGGGTGCGTACACCGGTGCGAGTTGGGCCGCCCATCCGGATGCGATGGCGCCTCCGGAGTACCCGGTGATGGCGATCGGTGATTCGGCAGGCAGGCCGAGTGACGGCAGATTCACCATGGCGCGTAGGGCATCGAGGACGGCGTGCCCCGCCATGCGTCCGGCGGCGTACGCCTGACGCGGGCCTTGATGGTCGGTGACGACGACGGCGTAGTTCTTGGCCAGGAAGAGTTGTACCGCAGCGATTTCCGGTGCGATCCCGCGTGGCAGTGTCCAGGACGGCGCGCATGTCTGGCCGAGTGAGTCGATTGCCATGTTGTAGGCGACGACGGGTCGTGGTCCCGGCCCCGCCCAGGGTGCTGTCGGCACGATGACGGTGGTAGCTCCGGCGACCGGCCTATCCTTCGAATCCGTTGTTCGGAAGAGGATCTGTGTCGATTGGACAGGGGTGAGCAACGGGCCGACGGTGACTGTTCTGGTGTTGAGAACCGAGCCGGGAGAGTAGCTTTCGAATCCTGGTGGTGGATCGAACCACGGCTCGCCCAGTGGTGTTGCCGCGGCCAGTGTCGGGTCCTGGGCTGGATCGAGGAAATCGGACACCGGGTCGGCGTTCGCCGTCCAGGTGGCGGTGGTCAGCAGCGCGACGCTGAAGATTGTTGCTGCCGATCGGCGGAGGATGGTTCGAAGAGTCATGCGTGCCCCGAATTCGTTGTCGTCGTTGACCACGATGTGTTGTGGGCCACAGTAAGGGCGAGTTCGGGTGGGCGAGTGCTTCCGGCGCTTTCGGAGGCGAAACCGTTATACGAACCCCTTCTGAGACTTGCACGGCCACAGCGATATCGGCGTCGAGACGTGCGAATGAATCGAACTGGCAACGAATCCCGGGGTGTTCGATTGTTTCGACGCCATCGGTGTGGTCGAGCGGTCCAGAATGTCTGCGTGGCAGGGGATTCGTGACCGGCCGGGCTCGGTCGACCGTCGGCACGGTAGAAGTGTGTCGGACCCGTGGCCGATGGGGGTGCTGCATTTCGAGTCCATCGGAAGAGGCGCTTCACACAATTGTGACGCTTTTGTGGCGGAGGTCTCGATTTCGCCCGTGCGTCGAAATCGTGGATTGACACCGGCGGGCTATATGTAAAGCCGTTCGGAATTGCTCGGTGTAGAGCTCCAATAGCGCGGCCCGCGACAAAGAAACGGCTCGAGTGCGCACCCCCTGCAGCGCACTCGAGCCGGCCTGATCGTACCACTCGGATTGTTTGAAGACAGCTCGGAGATTTGTCCGGATTACTGTTTCCAGCAGTTTTTCCGAGCGAGTGGTCGGTCTCGAGTGCGCTGGTTCAAGTACGCTCGACTAGCGGTACTGCCTGCTGATAGATGCAGGTCGCTCGGGTTCGGAGGCACGGAAGCAATGGCACAACAAGAGCGCGCTCGGCGAACCCGAGCAGCGATAGTCGAAGCGGCGGCATCGGAGTTTGCACGCCGCGGGTACGCGGCTGCGTCGGTGAACACCATTCTGGAGGGCTCGAATGCCACCAAGGGTGCGATGTACTTTCACTTCCAATCCAAGGAAGACCTGGCTCGTGCCGTTCTGACGGCCGCGCTGGACCGGTACGTCGCCATCACGGAGAAATGGCTCGATTCGCCGCTGCACCCCTTCGAGGTGATCCGCGGGATCATCGACGACCTGGCGCTCGGGTTCCAGAACGACGTGATCGTTCGTGCCGAGTTCCGGCTGATAGTCGAGCCCGAGTTCTACGCCGAGATTCAATCCGGCGGAGGCCGTGTGTGGGGCCGTGCGGGGGTGCAGCTCGCGCGGAAGGCCCAGGAGATGGGGGACCTCGACCCCGAGTTCGGCCCGGAGAAGTTCATCCGAGTGCTGTCTGCGTCTCTTGCCGGCCAGCGGTACATGGCCGACCTCGTCTCCGACAGTCGCGATCTTCGCGTGATGTTCGAGGAATCGCTCGAAGTCGTACTTCACGCGATGGCGTCACCGGCATGGCTGGACCGCTGGAAGGCTGAAGGATGGCGCGAAAACACCGCAGAAACCGAGTCTGACCTGCCGGTTTGAGTTTTCTGCGAAAAGTGTCCTAAGCTATCCCAGCTCCCAACGGAACGCCGTTGAGGGTAGCGGCGGAGCAGTTCGGAACCGAAGAAATTCGGGTCCGGGTCATTCCGTCGGGCCCCCTTCGTCTAGCGGCCTAGGACGCCGCCCTTTCAAGGCGGTAGCGCGGGTTCGAATCCCGTAGGGGGTACGCAGGAAACGATCGGAATTGACAAACCGGTCGGCAGTACAGCAGTCTCTTGCAGGCCGCCGCGGTTCGAAGCAGGTTCAAAGCCTGCTAAGGTCTACGGCGGGAAGTTCCTCCGGGAATGTTTCACAGCAAGGCCCTGTGGCGCAGTTGGTTAGCGCGCCGCCCTGTCACGGCGGAGGTCGCGGGTTCGAGTCCCGTCAGGGTCGCAAATTCGATGCGAAAGCATCGGCTTGCGTGTAGTTCACGAGATGGCATTGTCACCGGTGCCGCCCGGCCAGGTAGCTCAGTTGGTACGAGCGTCCGCCTGAAAAGCGGAAGGTCGCCGGTTCGATCCCGGCCCTGGCCACCACAGCGTTCACAAGCCTCCACCGAGAAAATCGGTCGGGGGCTTGTTTCGTTTCCGGTTGCCGCAGGCTCCGCTTCACGGTCACGGCGCCGACCGAGTTGCCGGACGGTTACGCTTCTCGCTGTGGACGTGATCGACAGCGCGCAGCGCGCCTTGGCCGCGGGTGACCTCGACGGCGCTCGGGAGCGTCTGTGCGAGGCGCTGAGGACAGCGCCGGCATCCCAGCCCGTTCTGGAACTGCTCGCGTACACCCACCTGTTGCGGGGCGATCGTGCTTCCGCTGGGGCGGCGTGGTTCCTGACCGACAAAGCCGACGACGACCCGACCGCGTCGTCGGCGTTCGAGGCCCTGGCTGCCCGTCATCGTTCTGCTCTCGAGTTGGCGAAATCGCTGCCCATCAACGCCCCGTCTCGGTACTATCCGGAGCGGGCTCGCGCGCGGCTCGACCGATTGGTCACCGCAATCGCTGCCGGCGGGCAGGAGTGGGTGCCACCCAGGGACACGGTGTACTTCGACGAGGCGGGCGTCGATGTCGACGATTTCGTCGACGACGAGTTCTCGGACGGGAGCGTGACTCGCAGCGACAGGCCACTGCGTCAGCGTGTGTTGGCGACCCTGGTGATCGTCGCGATCGCGGCGACGTCTGCATCGGTTGTGCTGGCCATCGTGTTCTCCTGACACACTGCGCGACGGTCGGAGATACTGCAGGCGTAAAGTTTGTTTTTCGACACCGTCCGGAACAGAAGGCACGATCATCGATCCCACCCCGCAGGAGACGAGTCACCGCGACGCCAACTACGCGGTCAATCTTGCGCAGGCCCGCGTCTTCGCGAGGAGTCTTGCAGAGCACATCGAGAAGTGTTCGGCGTCCATCGAGGTTGCGCAGGCCCGGTCTTTTCGAGCGCGCGCGGACAAGGCCATGACCCGGGCACGTGAACTCGACAGCGAAGCGGCCACGTTGCGTCGTGAGCTCTACGAGATGTATCGCCAGATCGACAACATGACCGCCCGCTTTCCCGAACTACGCGGAGACCCCGCTCTGCGCAACTGAGCCCGGCGCCAACACGTGCCCCCAGCGCGCCAGTGCTATCCGTCGTGACTCGGAATCGTGGCTGTCGCGGCCCTCGGCGATCGTGATGACCGTCCGCGCCAACTCGAACAGGCTCACCCTGTTGTCACGGGCGGTGGCGAACAGGTCGTTCACCGCGGCAGTGACGGTCACGCCGCATCGGCCGACGAGCACACCCGTCGCGATATCCACATCCGAGCGCGATGCGGGTCCCCGAGACGCCGTTGTTTCGGGATTTCTCTCAGTCATGAACGTTCCTCGTACCTCTCGTGTGCTTCGGTGGTTCCGGAGCCGACGTCGTCTGCTCTCGGATCGCTCACTCTGCCATATGGATCCGACTGGAAAGTAGCGAAACAGCTACGAATCGGTGGGCTTGGCTCGAACGTGCATCCGTTCGCCCTGCGGGCCGAAAAGACTGAGGATTTCCACAGGGCGATCGTCGACTGCACCGAACCAATGCGGTACCCGGGTGTCGAACTCGGCGGCTTCGCCCGGCTTCATGACGATGTCGTGTTCACCGAGAACGAGGCGCAATCGACCGTTGAGAACGTACAACCATTCGTACCCCTCGTGGACACGGGGCGACGGCTCGGTACGCACCGGATCCACGACGAGTTTGTACGCCTGCATCCCGCCCGGCCGACGGGTCAGCGGGTGAATGGTCACGTGCTCGCGGCGTACCGGGGTGCTCTTGATGCGAGGGTCTTCGACGGGCGGTGGGCTGATCAACTCGTCGAGCGGAATCTGGTGGGCCCGTGCGATCGGCAACAGCAGCTCGAGGCTCGGTTTGCGTGAGCCGGATTCCAGCCGCGAGAGTGTGCTGACGGAGATGCCCGTGGTGTCCGCCAGCGCGGAGAGTGTTGTTCCGCGTTCGCTGCGCACCTTCCGCAGGCGCGGGCCGACGCCTGCGATGACCGAACCGACGTCGTCCTCGGAAGTGCTCATGAGTATATTGCAGTTTCGGCAAACAGTTTTGTCAAGCGCGAGTCACGGGCAGGCGAGTGCGGCCTGGTCGTAGATCCGCTGCGCCTGCTCGGTCGTCGGAACGGCGTCGCCCTTCGCGGCCTCCACCTCCAACTGCGCAACGATGTCCGACTCCGGGGTACCGCCGGCGATCTCGTTACACGTACTGGACAGGAGGTTCTCGATCGCGGTGTCGTCCCTGCCCTCGGCCAGCCCACCGAACTGTGCACGGAACGCGACCACGAACGCTTGCACCTTGGCCTCGTCGAACACGCTTCCGGCGCGATCCCGGACACTCGTCGCGATGCTGCTTGCCGAGCCGGCGGCGTTCTCGAGCGACCGATCCGCGTCGGATCGATCCTCCGCAGTGCACCCCGCAAGAAGCAGGGCACCGATCACGACGGACAGGGCCGCAGTACGGGTTCGCGAAACGATCGTCATGTCCGCGATGCTATCGCGCATCACCGACGTCGCCTTTTCACCCTCATCGGCCCGTGATCGCGCCCATACTTGTGCAGTGACCCCCGACGTCGCACACACGACCGTCCGAGTTCGGCACTCGCGCGTGCACCGTGACGCGTACGGCAGCACCGCCGCCGAAGCATTCATGATCATCGCGATCGTGACGATCCTCGTCACCCGCTTGTATCTGGAACTCACCCACTACCCCCAAGTGGGTGGCAAGACCCTGCACATCGCACACGCGCTGTACGGCGGCGCGCTGATGATGGTGGCGTTGCTCGTCGGGTGGCTGTTCATCGGGTTCGGTGTCCGGGCGCTGGCCGTCGTCCTCGGCGGCGTCGGATTCGGGCTGTTCCTCGACGAGGTCGGCAAGTTCGTCACCAAGGACAACGACTACTTCTACGGGCCGTCGTCGGAAATCATGTACGTCCTCGTCGTCGTGGTCCTCGTGCTGAACCGCATCGTGCGGGATTCCCGACGGCCTTCCCACGAGGAGACTCTGGCCAATGCGGCCGCGATCGCGGCGGAGGGCGTCGCACACGGGTTGCCGGATCATCGCCGGGAATGGGCGTTGCGCATGGTCGACCGCGCGGAAGCCGAGGGCGCCGAGGTCGATACCGTCGCCGGTCTTCGATTGTTGCTGGAGGGTGCCCCGGTGACGCGTTCGCGGTTGTACGACGCTCGCATGTTCGCGCCGCGGCTGATCCCTGGCTTCCTGAAGAGTCCGCGCCTGGTTCCGGTGGTGGCGTGGGCGATGACGGCTGCGTCGTTCGTCGGTGTGGTCTTCGGGGTGGTCGAACTGACGCTCGGTGGACTCGATCTCGACACGCGCGACAGGACCATCGATATCGATGAAATGGGAATTGCCGGCGGAATTCTGTTCGCGTCGTCGGCGATCACGTTTCTGCTCGCGTTTCCGGCCGTGCTCCGGCTTCGCAAGGGCAGATTGTGGCCACTTCGATCCCTGCGTATCGCCGCATTGGTGTTCACTCTGCTGAATGCCTTGGTCGATTTCGCGCAAGAAGGATTCACGGCGCTGATCAATGTCGCGATCGGATTGTTCACAATGGCTGTTCTTTCTCACCGAATCTCGGTGCGAACGGCCGAGATCGCCGAGGAGAACGCGTCGCGGGGCGACGTCGTGTCGATGCCGAAATAGACTTGTCAGGACGGAAAATCGAGCGTTCGACGGGTCTCGAAGACACACCGTTCGCCGGTGAAAGGATCGTCGAAACTCAGCTCACGAGCCAACAGTGCCAGGGGACGGGAATAGTCGTCGTGAGCGACCTCGTAGAACGTCGGGTAGAAGTTGTCCCCGACGATCGGCACTCCCAGTGAGCTCATGTGCAATCGAAGTTGATGTGTGCGTCCGGTTTTGGGTGTCAACGTGTACCGTGCCCAGCCGTCGTGGACGGCAGCGACCTCGACCAGTGTCTCGGCGTTGGGCTCGCCAGGTACCTCTTCGGCACGAAGAACGCCGCGCTCTTTGACCATTCGACTTCTGATCACCAACGGAACGGTCAGGTTCGGATCGTGGCGAGCGATGGCGTCGTAGATCTTGGTGACGGTACGAGCCGCGAACAGTTCCTGATACGCGCGCCGCACCTCGGGCCGGATCGTGAACACGAGAACTCCGGCGGTGAGCCGATCGAGGCGATGGGCGGGCGACAGATCCGGCAGGTCGAGTTCCCGACGGAGAACGACCAGCGCGGACCGCGCCACATAGGCACCGCGGGGGGTCGTCGCCAGAAAGTGCGGTTTGTCCACGACCAGAAGGTTCTCGTCGCGATGCAGAATCTCCATCGGGAACGGCACGACCGGTTCGACGGGCGGGTCTCGGTACAGATAGATGTCCGCGCGAGGACGCACCACGGAATCCAGCGAGATGGGAGTGCCGCCTGCATCGACGACCTCACCCAGTGCAACCTTCTCGCGGAGCCTCCTCTCGTCCTGCGGAAACCGCGAAATCAGGTATTGCAACACAGTGACAGGGCTCGGGTCGTCGGGCATCCGAATCCGAGTCGGACCGAGCCCGTCGCGCACGGGTAGGGGAGCACGCGCCATGCGCCCACCCTAGTTGCTCGGGATCAACAGCCACTCGGCGCGGGCTCGCCACGTAACCGAGCGTCGAGCCAGAGGTAGGCCTCGGGGAGGCCGAGGACGGTCGCGGAGAAGTGCTCGGCCGCAGGGTATCCGCGGAACACGACGTCGGCGCCCGATCGGCAGTATCGGTCGACCATGTCGGCGACAGGCTGGTACGGGGCGATGAAGTCGTTGACGCCCTGCCACACGAACAGTGGTGCCGTCGGGACTCCGTCGTAGAAGGTGACACTGTTCTCGCGTAGTACTTGTTGCGCACTCGGTGTGTCCGCCAGTGACGCGGCGGTGCTCAGGTCGCGAGCGCTGTGGAAGGCGCCGTCGATGAGGATCGAGCGTCGGCACTCGTTGAACATCTTGTTGCGCAGTGCGATTCCTCGGTCGTTGAGGTTGCTGGTGATGGGGAATCGACCCGGGTACTCGCGTTCGAGCCCGAGCGCCACCGCCATCGCCATGCCGAAGCCCGGGTGCGGTAGCGGGCTGTACGCCAGGTTCTGGGCGATCTGCGCCAGATCGGCCGGGATTCCACCCTCGGCGATTCCGGCGATGTCGAGATCCGGCGCGTACGTCGGCGCGAGCGCAGCAGCGAAGGATGTCGCGAGTCCACCGCCGGAGTAGCCCAGTAGGCCGACCGGCGAGTCACGGAGCGGCAGTTGCTCGAACCGCTTCACCGCTCGTACACCGTCGAGGGTGATCTGGCCCGCCATGCGCGCGGCACCGTAGGCTGCCGTCGGGCCGAGGTAATCCGGCACGGCAACGGCCCAGCCGCGGGCGACCATTCCCAGATACACGGCCGGTGCTTCGATCAGTTCCTCGGAAAACAACCCGTGCGACGGTGCGCATTTGGTGCCGAGGGCATTGACGATCGCCTGGTACGACACGAGGGGCGTGCCCTCACCGTGTCCCTGCGGCATCAGGACAGTCGTCACGGCCGCGATGGGATCGCCTGCGGAATCGGTGGAGCGAAACTTGACCTGCCACACGTCGGTGCCCGGGTACGCGGACGTAGGGACACGTCGGCTGTCGAGGACGTCGCCGTTGGCGGCGTCGGCCACGTCGGCGGGCGCGGCGTAGAACGGATCTGGATCGGCGACCAGTTCGACGGGTTCCGCGGCAGCGGTGGCCGGAAACCCGACCAGGGCGCCGACGGCTGCCAGCACTACGAACACAGCGGTGATGCGAGAACGCACGGATCTTTCCTTCTTCTCGGGCGGGCGGTGATCAGGCAGGTACGGGAACGGGCGGCGGCCCCGCGACCCGTTTGGGCAAGGCGAAGGCAAGCACCGCCGCACACGCGACGACGGCGGACAGTACGAAGAACACGTGACGCTGAGCGACGATGTACGGCTGTGCGGCGATCCACCCGGTGCTGCCCGGTGGGAGTGCGTCCGACAGCGTCGACAGTCGGTGGAAGAACAGCAGCCCCACGAGAGCGATTCCGACGGCTTGACCGACCTGCTGGACGGTAGGGATCAACCCCGACGCCGATCCGACGGTCGTGTCGTCGGTGCCCGAGACGATCGTCGTCTGCAACGGTGCGACGAACACGCCGATCCCTGCGCCGCCGACGAACAGTGGTGGTGCCAGCAGGGCGAGGCTGTGTGCCGTGTCCTCACGGTAGGTGAGGGCGGCGAAGCACATCATGGATACACCGAAGAGGACGAAGCCGAGCGGCAGCATCCGAGTGCCGAGCCGTGCGAACAAGGTTGGAGACAGGACCGAGAACACCGCGGCGCCAACGGCGAACGGCAACGTGATCACGCCGGTGCGCATCGGCGACAACTCCAGGCCGAACTGGAGACTCAGCGAGACGGTGAAGAAGAAGCCGGTGAACGAGCCGAACATGAGAACGGACAGGGCGCAGCCGAGTGCGAACGTACGTTGCCGGAACAGATCGACCCTCACCATGGGGTGGCGTCCGGCTCGGCTCCATCGCCGTTCGTGGAGTACGAACAGCGCGAGGACCGCGAGCGAGGCGAGAACTGCCGAGGTGCCGCCGATACTCCATCCGTGCTCGTAACTGTGAGCCAACGGATAGATCAGAAGGACCAGTCCGAGGGTGGACAGAACTACTCCGAGAACGTCGAGACGCTGAACGCCTGCGGGTTTCTCACGCGAGAAGCTCGCGGCCGCGATCACCATCGCCCCCACGCCGAGCGGTGCGTTGACGAGGAACACCGACCGCCAACCCCAGCCGAACATGTCCAACGAGACCAGGATCCCTCCGACGGACGGACCCAGAATCGCGGCACCGCCCGCGGTGGCACCGTACAGCGCGAACACGACGCTGTGGCGCTCGCGCGGAAACGCCGTGGCGATGATGGCGACGGTCTGAGCGGACACCATCCCGCCCGCGATGCCCTGCAGAACTCGCGCGGCGATCAGCAGCGTCGGCGAATCGGCGGCCCCGCACAGGATCGAGGCAGCGACGAACACCGACATCCCGGTTACGAAAACCGTTCTCCGGCCGACGATCCCGCCGAGCCACGCCCCGGTCAACAGGGTGCATGCGAACGCCAACGTGTAGGAGGACACGATCAGCGATTGCGCGCTCGAACCAGCATCGATGTCGGTGGCGATGGACGGAAGAGCCACGTTGACGATCGTGACGTCGATCATCAACATGAACACGGCCACCAGGCACGCGGCGAGCCTGCGCCGTGCCGTGCGCCGTGGGGGTTGCACTGTCCTACGCGGTTTTTCCGGTCATCGACTGGGCGAACGAGTAGTCGCCGGTGGTCGCGACGGACTTCAGAATTTCACTGATCTTGGCGTTGTACCGCGCCACCGAATCCCGTGCGATGTCGGTGCCCGGGTACATGAAGGTCGTCCCGGTCTCGTTCTGGAATCGGTTGATCCACATGTACACCTCGTCGGAACTGCCCTGATTTCCGAAGAGTCCACCGTTGACGCTCGAGACGATGTCCGCGCCGGGCAGCGTACGGACATCGACGTACGAAATCATCGGCGCCGACCACCCGGGTCGGGTTCGAATACCCGTGTCGGGTGTCACGAGTTCGAGGACGCGGTGGTACGAGACGTCGGACAGTGCCTTTCCTGCGTCGAACGCGCGCTGCGCGACCCCGGCGAGGTGCGAGAACGTCTGGGTCCCCGAGACCGGGAATTGAACGGGGACGAGGCTGGAGAACCAGCCGATCGCGCCGAACTCGGCGGGCATGCTCCTCGTGCTCTTCGGAGTCAGGCCGAGGTAGGTGAGGTGGCCGGCCAGTTCGTACTCGGTGATCGCCGCCGCAGCGAAAAGGCCACCGATGAACTTCGCTCCGAACCTGGCACAGGCCTCGTCGAACGCCTCGCCCTCGGCTCGGTCGAAGAGCGGCTGCGTGGCCACCTCGGATCGCGTGTACTTCTCGAGCTCACCGAGGGGAAGCGCGAAGGACGGCAGGTCTCCACCGTTGGCCTTCACCAGTTCGACCCATTGACGCACTTCGGGCGAATCGAGTGTCAGCTCGCCGGATGCGGTGCGTTCGCGGGCGCAGTACTCGAGGTAACTGCCGAGGCAGGGTTGCACGTCCAGCGTCCCGGCAACCGCGTCGGTGTAGAGCGAGCGCAGCTCGAAGAACGTCAGTGCCTGAGATATCCCGTCGGTGTCGAGGTGATCCACCGCTGCGTAGACCGTGAACCCGTCACCGCGGTCGATCACACCGAACGAGAAGCAGTCCCAGGACGTCGGACCGGGTGTCGTGTTCTGTACGTGGACGCGCAGGGCTTCCTCGTCGTCGAATCTGCCGTGCTCGGTCGGTGCGAGCTCGATGTCGTCCGCTGAGGCCTGATGGCGCACGACACCGGTGTCGTCGGTGACGAACCACGTCGAGAACGTGTCGTGTCGTCGGACGAAACCGTTGATCGCGCTATCCATGGCGGCCGGGTCCAGCGGTTCGAAGATGTCGAAGGTGACCAGACACAATCGAGAGAACCGAAAACCCGAGTCGCGATTTCGGTACGCGGACTTCAGGTATTCCTCCTGGATGTGCGACGCGGGTGTCGGGTGCGGCGGCGCAGCATGCACGCGTGCCCTCGACTCGGGTGTCGCGGTCCACGTGGTCACCAGTCCTGGCTGTGGTTTCCAATCGCCGATGAGACCGAAACTGACCACGTGGACCCCTTCTCCCGACAACAAGGTGTATTCGGATGCGCAGCACGAAGCGTGCCGACGCGGGATCCATCATGGTCGTGCAGGCATGACATGGCGACGGTTTCCGGCTTGTGAGACGGCCCAAACATGGCCTGCTCCAACGCCGACTTCTCTCAATTCTCGTCGGTCGACGCGATCGGTGATGCAGTCCGACTTACCATTTCACAAATGTCGCACCGCCCTGCTCTGAAACTGCTCGCCGCGCTCGCGTCGGCGTGCTTGTTGTCCTGCGTTGCGGCTGGAGGTGCGGGCGCAGACCCCGGCGGCGGTGCCGCGGTTGTGTCGAACCGAGTGATCGCGGACCGGACCAGCGTCGTGGACGTCTTCTCTCCCTCGATGGGTAGGCCGATTCCGGTCACGGTGTACCGGGCCGCGAATCCTGAAATCCCCGCTCCTACTCTGTATCTGCTCAACGGTGCCGCCGGTGGAGACGGTGGCAGCAGCTGGTTCGACCGCACGGACATCGCCGGGTTCTTCGGCGACCAGCAGGTCAATGTCGTCGTACCCACCGGGGGTGCGGCAAGTTACTACACCGACTGGTACCGCGACGATCCAGTTCTCGGGCGCAACCAGTGGGCGACCTTCCTCACTCGTGAACTGCCCGCGGTGGTCGACGCGGAGTTTCGTGGCAACGGAACGAACGCGATTGCAGGTATCTCCATGGCGGGAACCTCGGTGTTCCAACTGGCCCTTGCCCATCCGGGCTTCTACACGGCAGCCGCGTCGTACTCCGGGTGTGCCATGACGTCGGATCCGCTGGGGCGTGCGTACGTCAAATCCGTCGTCGAAATGCGCGGTCGGGGAAACACTCTCAACATGTGGGGTCCGGACTCGGATCGGGCGTGGACGGACAACGACCCGTACGTGAACGCGGAGAAGCTGAGAGGAACCGAGCTCTACCTCTCCAGCGGTAGCGGACTGCCGGGGCCACTCGACACCATCGACGGGCCGGATGTGAACGGTAGTCCGGGAAAGCTCGTGGAACAGTTGGCCGTCGGAGCCTTGATCGAGTCGGCGACCGACCGGTGTTCGCGCATGATGCAGGCTCGTCTCGATTCTCTGGGGATCCCGGCGACCTACAACTTCCGAGACAACGGCACGCATTCGTGGGGGTACTGGCAGGGCGACCTGCACGATTCCTGGCCACTGCTGGCCCGGTCGCTCGGGGTGGCGTAGATGAGCGACGTCCTGCGCAATTCGTGGCGCGAGGCGCTGTGGTCCGTCGAGGAACTGACGGCCGCGAAACAGGGGAGAACCGTGTCGGTCGTTCTCCCCGCGTTGAACGAGGAGGCGACGGTCGCGGCCGTGGTTCGGTCCATCCTGCCTCTGCTCGGCGGTCTCGTCGACGATCTCCTCGTCCTGGACTCGGGATCCGTCGACGCGACGGCGGCCGAGGCGCGTCGTGCGGGCGCCCGAGTGGTCACCCGTGAACAGGCGGTACCGCATCTGCAACCCCGACCCGGCAAAGGGGAAGTCCTGTGGCGATCACTGGCCGCGACCGATGGAGACCTCGTGGTGTTCGTCGACTCCGACCTGCTGGACCCGAACCCTCGGTTCGTGCCGTCACTTCTGGGGCCGCTGCTGCTGGACACCGGGGTGCAGTTGGTCAAGGGGTTCTATCGTCGACCGCTCCGAGGCGACGGGATGACGTCCCCGAACGGCGGTGGGCGAGTGACCGAGATGGTGGCGCGACCCCTGCTGGCCGCTTTGCTACCGGACCTCGCCGGTGTTCTGCAACCGCTGGGCGGCGAGTACGGCGGGACGCGCGAGCTTCTCTCGTCGATACCGTTCGCCCCCGGATACGGTGTCGAGATCGGGATTCTCATCGACACGTATCGGCGCCTGGGCGTCGACTCGATCGGTCAGGTCGGCCTCGGTGTGCGGGAGCATCGCAACCGTCCGACGTCCGAGCTGGCGGTGATGAGCAGGCAGATAATGGCGACGATGTTCGGTCGACTCGGCATCGCGGACTCCGCCGTCGGGCTGACGACGTTCGGCTTCGAAAGCGACCCGTTCCGGGGCGTCACGAGCGACGTTCTGGGACTCGACCGGCCGCCGATGGCCGAGGTGTCCGCGACAGCGAGCGAGGCGATCGGGGCGTCCTGACGCCGCTGCAGAGTTAGGCTCGGTCGGTGAGCGCGCAGCGAGGTTGGACCACGTCGGACATCCCGGATCAGACGGGCAGACGATTCATCGTCACGGGGGCCAACAGCGGACTGGGGGAGGTGACGGCCCGGGCCCTCGGGGCAGCCGGCGCCGACGTGGTGCTCGCCTGCCGCGACACCGGCAGAGGCGACGAGGTCGCGCGCAGCATCGGGCCGCGTGCGCACGTACGGCGACTGGATCTGGCGGACCTGTCGTCGGTGAGGACGTTCGCGCACACCGTCGACACCGTCGACGTGTTGATCAACAATGCGGGCGTGATGGCGTTGCCTGAGCGCCGGACTGCCGACGGGTTCGAGATGCAGTTCGGCACCAACCACCTGGGGCATTTCGCTCTGACGGGCCTACTGATCGAGAAGATCACCGACCGCGTCGTCACCATGTCCAGCGGCCTGCACCGGATCGGCCGGATCCATCTGGACGATCTGAACTACTCGCGCCGGCCGTATCGTCGGTGGCCGGCGTACGGGCAATCGAAGCTCGCGAACCTGATGTTCGCACTCGACCTCGACAGACGGTTGACCGCGGCGAATTCAGCGATCAAGTCCGTTGCCGCACATCCCGGTTACGCGACGACCAATCTGCAGGGCCAGACCGAGTCCGTACAGGACGCATTCCTGTCGGTGGGGAACCGAATCGTCGCCCAGTCCGCAGACATGGGTGCTCTCCCAGAGTTGTACGCAGCGACATCACCCGAGGTCACCGGTGGCTTGTATATCGGACCGGGCGGTCGGCAGGAGTTGCGAGGGTATCCGACGATCGTCGCTCCCAGTCGGCCTGCGCGGGACCGCGCCGTTCAGGAGGCGCTGTGGGACAGGTCGGAAAGACTGACCGGAGTGCGCTTTCCCTCTTTCGGGAGTCGGTGACGCCGTGGGGGTGACCGGTATCGGATCGCCCTCCACGGCGCCTGGACGTCAGATGCTGACGACCATCTTTCCCGTGTTCTCACCGCGGAGCAGCCCGATGAACGCGCGAGGCGCATTCTCCAGACCGTCGACGACGGTTTCGTCCCACTCGACGACGCCGTCGGCGAGCCATCCGGCCATCTTCTCGGAGAACTCTCCCGCGAGGTGACTGTAGGAACCGACGATGAATCCCTTGAGCGTCAATTCCTTTCCGATGGCGAGGGCAAGGTTGCGCGGCGCGGCGGTCGGCTCGGTGGCGTTGTACTGAGAGATGGCCCCGCACAGTGCAAACCGGCCGTACTTGTTGGCGGACGCAAGTGCTGCTTCGAGGTGATCGCCACCGACGTTGTCGAAGTAGACGTCGATTCCGTCCGGTGCGGCGTCGGCGAGCTGCTTCTTCACCGGTCCGTCGTGGTAGTCGAACGCCGCGTCGAATCCGAGCTCCAGCAAGCGCTTCACCTTCGCCGGTGAGCCTGCGCTGCCGATTACGCGAGCAGCGCCCAGAGCCTTGGCGATCTGCCCGACGAGGGACCCGACCGCGCCTGCCGCGCCCGAGACGAACACGGTGTCGCCCGGCTCGAACTGCGCAACGGCGGTCAGCCCGGAGTACGCGGTCAGACCGGTCATTCCCAGCGCGCCGAGGTACGCCGACGCGTTCGCCTTCGTCAGGTCGACGACACGAGCCGAATCACCGTCGAGGACAGCGAGATCACGCCATCCTTTGCCGTGGGAGACGGCGTCGCCGACGGAGATCGCGCTGTTCTTCGATTCGATCACTTCGCCGACGGCTCCACCGTCGAGAGGTGCGTCGATCTGGAACGGCGGGACGTAAGACTTGACGTCGTTCATTCGTCCGCGCATGTACGGATCCACCGACATGAAGAGGTTGCGTACCAGGATCTGACCGTCCTCCAGGGCGGGCAGTTCGGTGGTCACGGTCCGAAAGTTCTCCGGCGTGGGCTCACCGTGTGGCCTGGATGCGAGATGAATTTCGTTGGACTGCATACGGTATCGCCTCAGTCTTCCGTGACCGTCACGGTCACGTCGATGTTGCCCCGGGTGGCGTTCGAGTACGGGCAGACCTGATGCGCCTTGTCCGCGAGGGCCTGAGCTTCGTCACGTGCCAGGTTGGGGAGGGTCACCTCGAGCGTCACAGCGAGCTGGAAGCCGCCTGCGTCGTTGGGTCCGATGTCGACTCGGGCGCCGACGGCCGAGTCGGTGACGTCGGCCTTGTCCTGGCGAGCGACCATCTGCAGGGCCGAGTGGAAGCACGCGGCGTAACCGGCGGCGAACAACTGCTCCGGGTTGGTGCCGTTGCCGCTTCCTCCCATGGCCTCGGGAATCGCGAGGTCGAGGTCGAGACGGCCGTCGGACGTGCGGGCGTGCCCGTTGCGTCCTTCGCCGGTGGCCAGTGCTTCTGCGGTGTAGATCGTCTTCATTCCGATACGCCTTTCGTGTTGTGCAGCGCGTTGGTCAGTGTGATCAACGAGTCGCGGAGGTGTTCGAGGTCCTGCACGGTCATGCCGGTCTTGCCCGCAAGCTCTTTCGGGATGTCGAGGGCATGACGGCGTCGGTCCTTGCCTTCGTCGGTGAGATGAATCTCTACTCGACGCTCGTCCGACGCCAGGCGTCGACGTTCGATGAGGCCGAGTCCTTCCAATCTCTTCAGGAGCGGAGACAGTGTGCCGGTGTCGAGATCCAGTTCTGCGCAGATCTCCCGCACTCCGCGCCCGTCCTTCTCCCACAGCACCAGAAGGACGAGGTACTGGGGATATGTCACGCCGAGGCGCTCGAGCATCGGGCGATACACCGCGGTGGTAGCCCGCGATGCGGAGTACAGCGCGAAGCACACCTGACGGTCGAGTGCGAGGTCGTCTGACATAGGAACGAATGTAGTGCACAACTAAGTTGTGCGCAACCTATCGAGGCAAGCACATGGGGAACGCGCACGTTCCCCATCCTGACTGCTTTACCGGGTCAACGTCTCCGTCAGTCCGTCGAGAACGATCGTCGCCGCCGTCGGACCGGCGTTGAGGTACCACGGATCGTCGTCGACGGTCACGATGTGGCCTTCGGTGGACGCGCTCATCCCGGTCCACAGGGGGTTGGTGGTGTACGTCTGCTGCCGGGAACCCGGGCCGTTGTCCTGACTGCCGACGAAAACCCAGTCCGCATCGGCCGATTGGATCTCTTCTTCACTGAAATCCTGTGACGTCTTGTCGAACTGCTGGCTTTCCGGGCGTGCAAGACCTGCATCCCAGGCGATGTAGCCGGCGAACGACGGAACCCCGAACACTCGGGCGCGGTCGGCAGTGAACCGCACGAACGACACGGTGTCGTCGCCGACCTCGTTACCGAGATCCTGTGCACGCGAGACGAAGTCGTCCACGAACGACTGCGCCTGCTCGGTTCGGCCGAGAGCATCCGCGAGCAGCAGGAAATCCTGCTTCCAGTTGACGCCCGTGCCCTCGGTCAACACCGTCGGCGCAATCGCCGACAACGTCTCGTAAATGTCCTCGGACGCAGCCTTGTTCGCGAGAACGAGATCAGGCTCCAGCGCCGCAATGGCCTCGAGGTTGGGGGCCTGCCTGTTCCCGACGTCGACGAACTCCGCCATCTCCGCGCTGAACTGCGGGAATTCACGGCCGACGTAGTCCGGAACCAGGGCTGCTCCGTCACCGTAGGCAACTCCGGTGGGAACGACGCCCAGTGTCAGTACCGCGTCGAGTTGGCCGGTGGCGATGACGACGATTCGCGTGGGCTCGGCCGGTATTTCCGTCGACCCGCCGAAATGAACGACGGTGCGGGGGAAGACACCGTCGTCGACTCCCGGGGAGCCCATCCCGTCGGGAATGCCGGTCGGGCCTGGGGCCTCGACGACCGCCGGTGCCGCGAGAGTCGTCGTCGGTGTGGTGCTCGGGTCGGCGGGGTTCTCGCTCGACCCGCATGCGGTGACGAGTACTGCGGTGGCGAGAAGGGGCAGGAAGATCGGTGCGCGTTTCACGAGGCCTCTGGGGACGGGATCGACAAGATGAGGTAACGCTATCCTGCATCAGTGCCGGTAAACAATATCTGTGTCAGATATAGTTTTGTGGCATGAGCCACCCCGACGACGTCGCCCGCGGCCTTCTCGAGGTCGCATTCGACCTACGCCGCGTTCTTCGGCTCCACCTGGACACCTCCGGTACCGACGAGACGCTGCCGCTCGCACAAGCCGAAGTCGTCCGAACGATCCTGGCGTTCCCGGACAGTCGGATCGGTGACGTGGCCGCCAGACTGCGACTTCGCCCCAACACCGTCAGCACGCTGGTGCGCACACTGGTCGACAAAGGCCTGATCGACCGGCACCCCGACCCAGCCGACGGCCGAGCCGTCGTGCTCCGGGTGAACGGCGAACGGGCGGCCCGACGCGAACGCCGGGCCGACCGCAGGATCGAGGTACTTTCAGCCGAAATCGCGAAACTCCCCGCTGCCGAGCGTCGGGCAGTGGAGGACGCCATGCCGATCCTCGCGAAGGTGAACGACGCGCTTCGCCGCTCACCGGAGGATCGAGGTCAGAATTAGCGAACGGCGCGCGGCGCCTCGACGAGATTGCGCAGCGACGCCTCGACCTCGATGGTTCCGCGTGTCTTCAGCCTGCAATCCGGGTCGACCCACAACCTTTCGGCGGGAACCGAATTCAGTGCCGCGAGGATCGAATCGGTTTTGGAGAGAAGGAGGAACATCACCGGGTTCCCTCTTGCGTCGCCGTCCGTGGACTTCGGGGCTCCTCGCGACCGCTGGGCGAACCGACTGCACGCATGAGCGCAGGTGCCGCGCCCGCCTCCGTGGAGAGGCGTGCTACCGTCTGTTCCATGCAGCGCACGTATTTCTGGTTTAGCAGGCCGGCCCCGGGTGGGTCAGCCAGCGACGCCATGCGCTGAGACCCCACCCCACGAGCCGGATGCAGACCGGCTCGAAGCGTGCGTGGAGCTCTCCGAGGGCCGGTCTGAGAATCGAAAAGGATTTCTCATGACTACAGCTGTCACCCCTACCGATACGTCGTTGGACGATCAGCGCACCATCAGCATCAGCCCGCTGGTGGCGCCGTCGTTGCTGCGACGTGAGCACGCCGCGGACGACGCGGTGTCGTCGACGGTTCGTCGCGGCCGCGCCGGTGTGGTCGACATCCTGAACGGCGCGGACGACCGTCTCATCGTGGTGGTCGGGCCGTGCTCGGTGCACGACACCGAGGCCGCGATGGAGTACGCACGCACACTCGCCGAGAAGGCGTCCGAGCTGGGCGATCGGTTGCACATCGTCATGCGCGTGTACTTCGAGAAGCCGCGTACGACGCTGGGCTGGAAGGGCCTGATCAACGATCCGCACCTCGACGGCTCGTTCGACATCAATTCCGGTCTGCGCGTGGGGCGTCAGCTGCTGGTGGACATTTCCGCTCTCGGACTGCCGGTCGGGTGCGAATTCCTCGACCCGATCACGCCGCAGTACATCGCGGACCTGGTCAGCTACGGTGCCATCGGTGCTCGCACCGCAGCCAGCCAGGTGCATCGCCAGCTGTGCAGCGCTCTGTCGATGCCCGTCGGGATCAAGAATTCGACGGAAGGCGACATCCAGGTCGCGGTCGACGGTACCCGTGCTGCCGCCTCGAGCCATGTGTTCCCCGGTACCGATCTGGACGGCCAGGCCGCGTTGATTCGCACCACCGGCAACCCGGACTGCCACGTCATCCTGCGCGGCGGCACCGACGGACCGAACTACGACGCAGAATCCGTCGCCGACACGGTCGCGCGTCTGCGGAAGTCGTCGCTACCCGAGCGCGTCGTCATCGACGCCAGTCACGGCAACAGCCGCAAGGACCACAACAAGCAGGTCGACGTGGTCACCGACGTTGCCCGACGCCTCGGCGAGGGTGAGCACGGCATCGTCGGTGTCATGCTCGAGAGCTTCCTCGTCGCAGGCCGTCAGGATCTGACGCTCGGACGCAAGGAGGACCTGACCTACGGCCAGTCCATCACCGACGCGTGCCTCGATTGGGACACCACTGCAGCACAACTCGATGTGTTGGCTGCCGCCGTCGAGACTCGCCGCGGTTAGCGGACACCGCGCGGCCGGAACTGCACGCTGATGCGTGGTCCGGTCGCGCGGGTGCTCTTGGGGACGGCGTGCTCCCAGGTGCGCTGACACGAGCCGCCCATGACGATCAGATCGCCATGTCCCAGTGTGAATTTCAGTGATGTGCCGCCTCCACGGGGGCGCAGCATCAGTTGCCTGGTGGCGCCGAGCGAGACGATGGCGACCATCGTGTCCTCGGTGGCGCTGCGGCCGATGTTGTCGCCGTGCCACGCCACACTGTCGGATCCGTCTCTGTAATAACACAATCCGGCCGTCGCGAACGTCTCGCCCAGTTCCCGGCCGTAGTGTGCGTCGAGTGCGTTCTTGGCTTCGTCCAACGCCGGATCCGGCCACGGCTCGGATTCCGAATAGAACCGGACCAGGCGAGGCACGTCGACCACGCGGTCGTACATCCGACGCCGCTCCGACCGCCAGTCCACCGCGTCGACGAGGCGGTCGAACAGATCGATCGAGCCTGCCCATCCCGGCCTCACGTCCACCCATGCGCCGTTCGACAGTGCCCGCCTGCTCACGGTCGATCCGAGAGGACCGAACCGCTCCTCGTCGTCGGTGAACAGCGAGCCCTGAAGTTCCACGCTCATCACGCCAGCGTAGCTGCATTCGAACGTATGTTCCACTCATATCAAGGGGTGGCTGTTACGAGGTTAGGCGACCCTTCCCAGCGTGCTACTTTAGTGAACCTAAACCAACTCTCGGAGGGTTCTGTCGATGTACATAGGGTCGCCGACGCGTCGTATCACCGCGTTCCTCGTTGCTGCTTCGATGGCAACGGCGCTGGTCGGATGCAGTACCGACTCCGGTGACTCTGCGGCCGACACCGAGACGTCCGCAGCGACCGGGTCGGCCGCGGCGGCGGGTTCGTTTCCTGTCACCATCGACTCCGCTCTCGGAAGCGCCACCATCGACTCGGCCCCGACTCGCGTTGCCACCTGGGGTTGGTCCAACCAGGATGCTCTCCTGGCCTTGGGCGTGGTGCCGGTCGCAATGCCGGCATTCGTCGGTGAAAGCTACGGCGCCGACGCCGAGGGCGTGCTGCCGTGGGATCGAACCGCTCTCGGTGAACTCGGCGCCGCGACTCCCACATTGTTGGCTGGAGACGGCACCGGCCAAGCCCCGATCGAACAGTTCGCCCTGGCCGAACCCGACCTGATCTTCGCGCCCTACTCCGGCATGAGCCAGGCCGAGTTCGACGCGCTGTCCGAGGTCGCGCCCGTCGTCGCGTATCCGGAGCGACAGTGGACCGCGTCGTGGCAAGAGCAGGTGACGATTGCAGGCGAGGCCCTGGGCAAGCAGGACGAAGCGGCCGCGGTCGTCGCGGATACGGAGAAGAACATCGCGGAGGTCGCGGCGAAATACCCCGCGCTGAAGGACAAGTCGATCACGGTCGCCCTGCCGAACGAGCCCGGTGTGTTCTCGGTGAGCAAGGACGACGACGTGCGCGTGGAGTTCCTCGAGCAACTCGGTCTGGTCAACGAGGAGTCGATTCAGCAGTCCGATCCCACCGACGACGCCGAGGCCGTGTACTTCGACCTCAGTTACGAGAAGGCGTCGGCGATCGCATCGGACGTCCTCTTCGTCGTCGCGTACGACAAGCCGTCCCTGGCCGCGTTCCTGGCGGAACCGGTCATCGCCGAGCTTCCCGTCGTCGCCGATGGACGAACCGCTTCGACCGAAAGCTTCTCGGTGGAAAAGAACTTCGCGTTCGGTGGACTCACCGTGCTGACCATTCCCGTCGTCCTGGACGATATTGCGTCTGCGTTGAACGCTGCTGCGGAGAACGTCGACTGACCGACGTATGCGTGTCGGTGCATCGGCCTATCGTGTGCACATGGGATACGAATTTCAGGTCACGGTGGACAGTGGGAAACCTCATGAGCAGGCGAAATGGTGGGCATCCGCGCTCGGGTGGGTCGTCGAACCCACCGATGGTGCGTTCATCGAGGGCCTGATCGCGGCGGGTCACGCCAGGCAGGAGGACACCGTGGTGTTCGAGGGCGACCTGGTCTGGAAGATCGGCGCGGCGATCTTCGATCCGGACACTCCTGGAACCCCGCGTGTTCTCTTCCAACTCGTGCCCGAGCCGAAGACGGTCAAGAACCGTCTTCACTTCGACATCAGGGTCGGCGACGAACGCGAGGCCATCGCCCAGAAGCTGGTCGACGCCGGGGCCTCGGTCTCGCACCGCGGTCAGGTCGGTCCGAGCACGTGGATCACCATGACCGATCCCGAGGGAAACGAGTTCTGCGTGTCCTGACCGGGACGGGGTGTCAGCGGTAGGCACCGGGGGTCTGTCCTGTCCAGCGCTTGAAGGCTCGGCGGAATGCGGACGGTTCGGAAAAGCCCAGTCTGTTGGAGATGTCGTCCACCGAGTCGCCGCGGCTCAGACCGGAGACGGCGGCGTCTCGTAGGACTTCCTCACGAATCTGGTTGACGGACGTGCCTTCTTGTCGCAGGAGTCGACGTAGATGGGCGGTGCTGACGGACAACATGTCCGCGATGTCGTCGGTGCCGGGTGCTTGACCCTGCAGGCCGAGTTCGAGTGCACGTCGGACTTGGGCGGATGCAGTGCTGTCGTAGTCGCGGGCCGTGAACAGGAGGTTGGGGGATTCGCGGAGATACTCGGCGAGAGTGTCCTCCGTTTGCACGATGGGTGCTCGCATCGCGGAGTTGTCGAACTCCAGAGCGGCTACGTCCGCTCCGAAAGTGACTCTCGTACCGAACATTCGGTCGTAGAGCTTCCCCGTGGACGGATCGTCGAGGTCGTAGGGGAGTTCGACGGAATGCAGTTTGACTCGTCCTCCGATGAGCCATGCAGCGAAGCGGTGCACCAGAACCATCCGGAAGTCGGTGAGCAATCTGCCGGCAGCAGCCCTCGCATGCTCGGGTAGGTGGCTGTTGTCGGCGGGCGGGATGGTCAGCCGCGTCGCCCCGTCGTCGCCGGTGATCAGCATCGGGGGCATTCCCGACAGAACACGGGTCGTCTCGGACATGCGGTTGAGTGCGGCGGAAAGGTCGGGACAGTGGATCAGCGTCAGACAGATGACCCGAAAACTTCCGCGCCGCATCGGCGTCGACGCAAGTCCGAACAGTTCGTCACCGGTGACCTGCCATGCCGCCTGGGTGAACAGGGTGACCTGCTCGGCGGTCAGCCGGTTGCTCGGATCGTGCAGCGAAGACCGGTCGATTCCGGCGATGGTCATGGGGTAGGACAGGTCGACGCCACCGCTCTCGGCGAGCACGACAGCCTTGGCGATGAACTCGGCAGGAATCGTACGGGCACTCATGGGATCACAGCGTGAGTAGCCTGGAGGCGGCGTCGGCGAGCACGTCGTCCTTCTTGCAGAAAGCGAACCGTACGAGCGTCGTCCAGTTGCTCGGGCCGGAGGCGGGCGTCGGATCGTCGACGAAGGCGCTGACCGGAACGGCCGCGACTCCGATTCTCTCCGGCAGGGTTCGGCAGAACTGCAGGGCGTCGACTCCGCCCACCGACGAGATGTCCGCGCACACGAAATAGGTTCCGTCGCTTGCCTTCACGTCGAGACCGGCGTCGGCGAGCGCGGAGGACAGTACATCTCGTTTGGCCTGCAGGGACGTACGTAGATTCTCCACCCACGCGTCCTCGTGATTCAACGCATGCGCGACGGCAGGCTGGAACGGAGTTCCGCCGACGAAGGTCATGAACTGTTTGGCCGCGCGTACTGCATCGATGAGCTCACGTGGTCCCAAGGCCCAGCCGGTTTTCCAGCCGGTGGCGTTGAAGGTCTTTGCGGCACTGGACACGGTGACCGTGCGCTGGAACATTCCAGGGAGAGACGCGAGTGATACGTGGGTGGATCTCGCCGATCGACCGGACGAGTCGGGGGAGTCGAAGGTCAGTCGTTCGTAGACCTCGTCGGTCAGGACCAGAAGGTCGTGCTCACAGGCGATGTCGGCGATTCGCGTCAGCTCGGCGTGTGTGAGCACGGTCCCGGTGGGGTTGTGCGGTGTGTTGACCACGAGGAGTTTCGTGTTCGGGCCGATCGCTGCGGCCAGGGCATCGGTGTCGAGCGCGAATCCGTTGCCGTCCGGGACCAGCGAGACGGCCTTGCGTCGTGCCCCGGCCAGTGCGATGGCAGCTGCGTAGGAGTCGTAGTACGGCTCGATGAGCAGAACCTCTTCGCCGGGTTCGACCAGTCCGAGAATGGTGGCTGCGATGCCTTCGGTGGCGCCGACGGTGATCAGCACTTCCGTTGCCGGGTCGTACTCGATGCCCAGACGGCGCTGTCTGTCCGCGACGACGGCGTCGCGCAGAACGGGCAACCCCGGCCCGGGTGAGTATTGGTTGAAGCCGTCGGCGATGGCGCCCCTCGCGGCGTCGAGCATCGACGCGGGTCCGTCGGTGTCGGGGAAACCCTGGCCGAGGTTGACGGCACCGGTGGACACGGCGAGCGCCGTCATTTCGGCGAAGATGGTGGATCCGAACGGGCGTAGGCGCTCGACGGTTCGGCTCTGATACTCCGCGGACATTCCTGCAGCGTAGCTGGTGTCACATTTCGGGCATCGTGGTCGTCCGTCATCGGCGGTGTCGGTCGAGGAGTGTGATTCCTACTGGATCGGTAGGATTCCGGTCATGCGATTCGGACTCTTCATTCCTCAAGGCTGGCGACTCGACCTGGTCGGTATCGATCCTGCGGCGCAGTGGGACGTGATGCGGAACCTCGCATCCGCCGCCGACGCCGGACCGTGGGAATCATTGTGGGTGTACGACCATTTCCATACCGTCCCCGAGCCGACGGACGAGGCGACGCACGAGGCCTGGACTCTGATGTCCGCGTTCGCGGCGACGACGTCGCGCATCCGTCTGGGGCAGATGTGCACGTCGATGGCGTACCGCAATCCCGCGTATCTGGCGAAAGTTGCGGCGACGGTGGATCTGATCTCGGCCGGCCGCGTCGAAATGGGTATCGGTGCCGGCTGGTACGAGCACGAGTGGCGGGCATACGGATACGGCTTCCCTCCCGCCGGGCAGCGTCTTGGCGCACTCGAGGAGGGTGTGCAGATCTTCAAGCAGGCCTGGGAAACCGGTGAGGCGACGCTCGACGGCAAGTACTTCCAGGTCGATGGCGCTCGGGTGTGGCCCAAGCCGGTCCAGGAAGGCGGCATCCCTCTGTGGATCGCCGGCGGCGGCGAGAAGGTCACGCTGAAGATCGCGGCGAAGTACGCCGACTACACCAACTTCGACGGCACCCCGGAGGGATTCACGCGTAAGTCGGAGTTGCTGAAGGGGCACTGCGACGCGGTCGGACGCGATTTCGACTCGATCGTGCGCTCGTCCAACTACAACGTCGCGATCGGGACCACGGAAGCAGAAGTGAAGGACAGGCTGGACCGGCTTCAGGCGCGTCTGACGCAGTACGTGGGGGCCGAGAAGGCGGACGCGGCGCTCGACGCGTTCCGTGGTCTTCCCGGTGTCGGCACGCCGGAGCAGATCGTCGAGAATTTGACGGCGCTGAAGGAGAAGGGGCTCGCGTACGGCATCTTCTATTTCCCGGAAGCCGCCTACGACCGTTCCGGCATCGAACTGTTCGAGCGCGAGGTCATTCCGGCCCTGTCGTGATCGGTGGTGCGCTACCGCAGTTCGTCGGGCAAGTCGTGCGGATCCACCAGGAGTTGCTGGTTGTCGGATTGACGGACCTTGGGGGACAGACCGATGTTGGCGACCAGCAGAGCCCATTCCGCTTCGCTGATCTCCGCGGTAGCGCGCTCGACCACCGATGCGTCCGTGGTGCCCCAGGCGATGGGCATCGGGGCGACCATCTGCCAGGTGTCGCTGATCGCGTTCTTGCTTCGATCCGACAGGACCGAGATCGACGGAACCAGTTCCCCTTCGACCAGTTCGTGGCCGGGCAGCGATCGGATGCTGCGTGTGACGAGGGCGTAGTGCGACGCGTCCGCGTCGGGCTTGGCGATGTCGATCAGCGCCAGCAGGGTGACGCCGCGTGCACGCGTCTCCGCGATGACGGCGGGCACCAGCCCGCCTTCGGCATAGAGGTCCTCGACGGTGCCGACCTTGCGCGGCGCCCAGACGGTCACCCACAGCGACGTCGCCGCCGTGATCAGGAACACCGCGCCCAGAATGTAGGACCACGGGTGCGCCAACCAGAAGAACCACGCGGCGGCGGCGATCAGCACGACCGCGGTGACGACGGCGGAGACACGGAGCCGCCGGACGTCGCCCATGGTCTCGTTCACCGAGTTGGCGTGGGCAACGTCTACGGGAAAATCGAATCGGCGCACCTGCCCATTATTAGCACGCCGGCAGCTCAGATCGCAGGCCCCAGCATGTCGTCGGCGTCGGTGATGCGATAGGCGTATCCCTGCTCGGCGAGGAATCGTTGCCTGTGCGCAGCATATTCGGCGTCGAGGGTGTCCCGGGACACGACGGAGTAGAAATGCGCCTGTCCGCCATCGTGTTTCGGCCGAAGGAGGCGTCCGAGGCGCTGTGCTTCCTCCTGACGTGATCCGAAGGTTCCTGAAACCTGCACGGCCACAGATGCTTCCGGGAGGTCGATGGAGAAGTTCGCGACCTTGCTGACCACCAGGGTCTGAATCTCGCCCTTGCGGAACGCGTCGAAGAGGATTTCTCGTTCCTTGTTCTTGGTCGACCCCTGGATGACCGGGGCGTTCAGTGCCTCACCCAATTCGTCGAGCTGATCGAGGTACGCCCCGATCACCAACGTCGGCGCGTCCTCGTGCTTCGCCAGAATGGATTTCACCACGGCGATCTTGGTGTGCGCCGTCGAGCACAGTTTGTATCGCTCCTCCGGTTCCGACACCGCGTACGCCATGCGTTCGGCATCGGTCAGCGTGACGCGAACCTCGATGCATTCGGCGGGCGCGATCCAGCCCTGCGCCTCGATGTCCTTCCACGGAGCGTCGTATCGCTTGGGGCCGATGAGCGAGAACACGTCGCCCTCGCGGCCGTCCTCACGGACCAGGGTCGCGGTCAGGCCGAGGCGACGCCGCGACTGCAGATCGGCCGTCATGCGGAACACCGGCGCCGGAAGCAGGTGGACCTCGTCGTAGATGACCAGACCCCAGTCGCGCGAGTCGAACAGCTCGAGGTGCTTGTACTCGCCCTTGGTGCGACGAGTGATGACCTGGTAGGTGGCGATGGTCACAGGGCGAATTTCCTTGCGCTCGCCCGAGTACTCACCGATCTCTTCCTCGGTGAGCGAGGTACGCGCGATCAACTCGCGCTTCCACTGGCGGCCCGCGACGGTGTTGGTGACGAGAATCAGCGTCGTGGCCTTGGCCTTGGCCATCGCGGCGGCACCGACCATTGTCTTGCCGGCGCCACAGGGGAGGACGACGACGCCCGAGCCGCCGGCCCAGAACGAATCCGCGGCCATCTCCTGGTAGTCGCGCAGCGACCAATGGCCGCCCTCCTGATCCAGATCGATCGGGTGCGCTTCGCCGTCGACGTACCCGGCGAGGTCTTCCGCGGGCCAGCCGATCTTCAGCAGCATCTGCTTGAGATGCCCGCGCTCGCTCGGGTGAACGATGACCGTGTCCTCGTCGACCTTGGCGCCGAGCATCGGCGCAATCTTCTTGTGCCGCATGACCTCGGTGAGGACGGCACGGTCCAGGCTGATGAGCGAGAGTCCGTGGACCGGGCTCTTCACCAGCTGAAGGCGTCCGTACCGTGCCATCGTGTCGACGATGTCCACCAGCAACGGTTGAGGCACGGCGTAGCGCGAGTAGTTGACGAGTGCGTCGACGACCTGCTCCGCATCGTGGCCGGCCGCACGCGCGTTCCACAGTGCGAGCGGGGTGATGCGATAGGTGTGCACATGCTCGGGCGCTCGTTCGAGCTCCGCGAACGGAGCGATGGCGCCGCGCGCTTCACCGGCTTGCGGGTGGTCGATTTCCAGCAGCAGAGTCTTGTCGGACTGGACGATCAAAGGCCCATCGGTCACGTGTTCCTCCTACAGAACTCTTCGGCGCAACGCGCCTGATGCGCATCGAAAATGCGCAACTGTTCCATTGTCCACATAACGTGCCGTCCGCGCATGTGAGCGGAACTGCATTGCCGCTCACGTCAGTCGACGAGAGCCACCGAGGTGATGCGATGCAGGGTGAAGCGACGTACTTCACCGGTCGCGGGATCGAATGCCTCGAGCAGACCACCGCCCATCGCGACCGGATCGACGACGCGTCTCGACGCGGTGCCCTGGGCGTCGACGTAGCCGATTGTGACGCTTCGCCGCACCTGCAGTGCGGTCTGGAGCAGGGCGAGCGTCGCGGTTCCGGTTGCGCGGGTGCCGTCGGAACGCACGGTGTGACCGCTCGCCCGGGAGGCGCGTTCGCCCGCTCGCAGTTCGGTGACGAGCCGGGCGAGTTGCTCGTCGGTGGGTACGGCCGGGCTGCGGAACTGGGCTCGGGTTCTGCGGACCGGGACCCGCGCACCGCGGCTGCGGAGGTCGACGATGGCGCCGTTGGAATCCTCGCCTGCGGGTGCAAGCCCCGCCGCGGTGAGGACGTTCATGACTTCGGCCAGGGGCGCTTGCGAGATGGCGACCGTCGGAGCGAGCGCGCGGAGCGCCAGTTGTTCGCTCGCCGGGGAGGCCAGAACCTCGGCGAGCAGAGCCGGATCTTCGCACCGGACGAACGACGAGGCCACACCGGCCCGGAGTCGTCCGTGGCGCCGGGCGACGTCGTCGATCAGGTAGCTCAGTCCCTGCGGAACCGGGGTACGGGAGTGTGTGGTGAACAGACTGTGCAACTCGGCCGCGCTCATGCCCACGTCGAGAGCTCGGCGCAGACTGTCCTCGGTGATCCGGTACATCGTCGCCGCGCCTGCCGACTCGACGTCGGCCACGAGCTCGATCCGGTCGTTCAGATCAGGTTCGAGAGGTCCCGGTGCCACCAGGGTGAGGTCGGCCTGGAGGAGGATGTAGTCGATCGGTTTCGGAAGAACGGACCGCATGGCGGCTTCGGCGTCGCCGCCGTGCAACAACGCTTTGCCCGGTGACGACAGCGCACCGCGGGCGACGATGCCGAGGGTCGTGGCTTCGTCGATCATCTTCTGCGTCGGGCGCATCGCGAACCTGGCCGCTGCCCGTGGACGTCTCCAGCCGAGTCCGCGCGAGACGTCGGCGGGCGTCACCGAGTTTCCGGCGCCCAGATCGGCCAGGTACTCGAGGATCGTACGACGGTCGCGCGGGGCCGCAGGCGAGCGAACTTCCTCGGACAGCGCGGCGACGGGTTTGTCGTTGGAATCGCGCATACCGATGAGCCAGGGGGCACGCTGCAGATCGAGCCACGCCGACGCCAGGGCGTGCCAGCGCGCGGCAGGCGTTGCCGTCGTCCAGGCGTCGACGGCGGAGGTGGGCGCCCAGTAGTCGTCGCCGGAGTCGTTCGACGGAAGGGGATCGGGGGTGCCGCTGGAGATCAAGCCCGCGGCCGCGAGGAGTTCGACGAGCAGTCCCACCTGGTTCTCGTCGAGACCCGTCGCTTTGGTGATGCGTTTGAGTTCTCGGATGCCGAGACCGCCGGCCTTCAGCGCCGGGGCGGGTGCGACCGCCAAGGACTCGATGATCGCCGCGCAATGCCTGATCAGCTCGAGCGATTCGCCCGCCGCCGCGGCGTCGACGTCGGCTGCCGTGTACTTGGTCGTCGTCGGCTTGGGTGGAGTCAGCGAGGTGGGATCGGAGATCGGCTCGCCGCGCAGCGCCTGACCCACCTGATGCGGAAGCTCGACCGTCTGCTCGTCCAGCCACGTCAGCAGCCCGGCGCGCAGCAGCTTCTGGACCGGACGGTCCGGCGACGTGCCCGGCGCGGCATCGCGGGTCCGACCGACGGGAGAAGACCTCGCGAGAGTGTCGAGCAGGCCACGTTCGCTCGATTCGATACCGGCGAGCGCTTCGGTGACGCGCTCGGGCGTGAGTGAGTCGTCTGCGTCCAGGATGCGGCCGATTCGCCACGGCACGGCGTCCGGTGCCGCGGGAGCCATCCGAAGGGTTCGAGTGCCCCAGACCAGAGCGCGTTCCCGCAGCGCCGTCAGCGCACGATCGACGGCTTTGGCGGTGGCGCGCTTGTCGATCACGTCGTCGAGACGCGCACGAGTCACCGGCAGATCACCCGCACCCTCGATCGAGAGAAGCTCGAGAATCGTCAGCGCGAGGGTGTCGAGTGAGTCGGCGCTACGGAGAATCGACGCGCGCTGCTCGGCGCGGCCGGCGAGAACACCGATGGTCGACGGCGGTGGCACCGTCAGGTCCGGACGCAGCGTGAGAAAGCCGACGAGTTCGGAATCGGAGCGGGACTCCAGCCACGTGGCGAGGTCCGGTGGCGCTGCTTTATCGGTCATCACGTATCAGATTAGTGACCTGGGCTGGTGTATGCCGCAGCGCAGGTGTCAAAATGGGCGCATGGTGAACAAGTCGAAGAAGCCCTATGTCGATCCAGGCTGGCCGGACACCGCACGCGGTGACCATGCGGTGACAGAATTGTCGTCCACGCGCTCGGGAGGCTTGTCGCCGTACGGCGAGGAGACCGAGTTCCCGCTGCCCGTGGAGGAACTGCCCTACGCGCACCCTGTGACCGTCGTCAACCGCTGACACAGCCGATACGAACAGACGAGAAAGGCCCCCGAGACCACGGTCTCGGGGGCCTTTCTCGTACCGGCGATGTGCCTTACTGAGGCAGGAACGCCTTGTTGGCCTGGTAGAACTCGACCAGCTGCGGGTCGAGCTGAATGCCCTGCGTCGCGTCCTTGATGATCGAGGCGATCTGCGGGTCGTTGGTGAAGGTCTGCACGGCGCTCGTGATGCCGTCGATGACCTCGGCAGAGCCGTCGACCGTCGGGATGGACGTCAGGTCGGGGAGCTTGGGTGCTTCGGGAGCGGACTTCGGCGAGGCAGGCACGCTGCGCTCGGACGGTGCGCTGCTGAGGCCGAGGCTCGAGGAGCAGGAGGGCCATGCGCCCCAGCCCTGCGATGCGAGAACCTTCTCGGCGACTGCGATCTGCTCTTCGCGGCTGGCCTGGTTCGCGGTGGCTGCGTACTGCTGGCCGCCGTGCGAGTTCCAGGTGCTCGGGGAGAACTGCAGACCACCCTGGAAACCGTTGCCGGTGTTGATGCCCCAGTTGCCGCCTGCTTCGCACTGAGCGAGACGGTCCCAATCGGAGTCAGGAGCTGCGTTGGCGGTACCGGTGAAGGCGATGCCTGCGGTGCCCATGATGGCGCCGGTGACGGCGACCTTGGCGACGGTGCGGCCGGTGGTGGTCGGCTTGCGATGACGTCCGCTCATACTTTTCTTCGAATCCTCTCCACAGGCGCCTGCGAGGTCAGCTGTCGGGTTCGGGCTGAGAGGTAGCCCGGCCCGGCGTGTCCAGCAGTGAGATCACTGCAGGATCGACGGGCTTCACCCCAAGGAATGTTCCGCGTGAGCGGAGCGTTCCGGTTATCCGAGAGGACGTGTGGGTCCCCCGTCCTCGTCCCCTGGGTGTTCTTGGTGGGGGTCCGTTTCCGCGGGACGAGGTTTGGCGCTGCGGGAACGGATTCGGCCGAAGTTTCTCAGCCGCCACTGACCGTACTGAAGTTCCCGTGGAGTGTCACCATTTGGTAACTGTTGCTTTTTCGAGCCGCAACGCGGCGTGCTCGTGTCCGATTTTCGGTAACGAACGAATCTGCAGCTAGAGGCGTCGGCACCGCGACGACGTCCGTCCGTTGCCCTTCCGTTACCACCCTGTTATGTGATGGAAGTCACACCCATCCGGATTGGGGCGGAAGGGGCAGAAGTGATCACGCGTCGACGATGTCCTTGCCGAGCGGCATCAGGGAGATCGGAATCATCTTCAGGTTCGCGATCGCAAGCGGGATCCCGATGATGGTGATGGCCATCGCGACGGCAGTCGCGATGTGCCCGATGGCGAGCCAGACACCGGCGACGATCAACCAGATCACGTTGCCGATCACCGATGCGACCCCCGACGTCGGACGTTCGACGACCGTCTTTCCGAACGGCCACAGTGCGTAGACGCCGATTCGGAAGGACGCGATTCCGAACGGAATCGTGACGATGAGGATGCAGCAGATGATTCCCGCTGCGAAATATCCGAGGGCGAGCCACAGCCCGCCGAAGATCAGCCAGATGATGTTAAGTATCGGACGCATGGTCGGTACTCCCGTCTATCGTGCTCGTCGGCCGGAAAACAGTGCGAACACCAGCGCCAGCACGAAGCCGAGCGGTGCGGCGATCATCGCGGTCAGGTACAGCCACAGCGGCGGCTCGTTTCCGCCCACCGCCGGAACCAGAAAGATCGCCGCGATGGCAACCAGTCCGGCAACGAAAAGAACGAGTGCTACGCGCAGCAGAGCCGAGCTGCCTCGGGGTCGTCGATCGGTCACATCTCCAGACGGTAGTCGCTCGCCGGACGTCGGCTCACCCGACGGAGAAACCCAGGTGCTTGCACCGGCCCACTCGCGGTAGACTGTCGTATTCGCGTCTCGCCGATCGTGCGGGGCGCGAAATTTTGTGCCAGCAACAACAATCGAGACAAATGGACGGGTGAGCGCAGTGCCTACCGGCAAGGTGAAGTGGTACGACGTCGACAAGGGATTCGGCTTTCTCTCTCAGGAGGAAGGTGAGGACGTCTATGTTCGCTCGTCTGCGCTCCCTGCAGGTGTCGACGGCCTCAAGGCCGGTCAGCGCGTGGAATTCGGCATGGCCGCAGGCCGCCGCGGACCGCAGGCGCTCAGTCTCAAGGTCCTCGAACCGGCTCCGACCGTGCGTCAGAACACTCAGGGTCGGCGTGAGCATGTCGAGCGCAAGCACACCCCGGACCAGCTGCACGGCATGGTCGAGGACATGATCACGTTGCTCGAGGCCACCATTCAGCCGGAGCTGCGCAAGGGCAAGTACCCGGACCGCAAGACCGCTCAGAAGATCTCCGAGGTCGTCCGCGCCGTCGCGCGTGAGCTCGACAGCTGATCAGTCGGTCTTGGTCGCGATCGACCAGATCGCGTGGCTGATGATCTCCTCCTGCTGAGTGTCGGCGTCGATGACGCCCGACGGCAGTCGGATTTCGACGCCCAGTAGCTCCCTGCCCTCGTCGTCGAGGGGCTGGACCGTCATGCCCAGCTTCTCGTCGGGCAGGTAGAGGGTGTCCGACTCGACGGCGCCGTCGCCGTCCGCGTAGACCGCGGCGAGGATCCAGGGCGCCGACGTGATCTCACCGGGCAACGACAGCTGCAACGGGTGGCCCTCGCTCACCGGAACGGTGGCGCTGGTGCCGTCGGTGTCGCACAGCGGCTCGTTCACGGGGCAGTAGAGGTACGGCTCGACGACGACGGTTCTACCGTCGGCGAATGCGGTGACGGTCGGCCGATGCGACGGTGCATCCTTGACGAGCAACGCGAGAACCGCGACGAACGCAACTGCGACGACTACGAGGCCGACGGTGCCGATGGCCAGTATCTTCTTGGTCTTCGGTGCGAAATTCACTGTGCTCACGTTCTGTTCGTGCTGGTCGCGGCGGACGGATGTCCGACGGCGTCGGGGATTTCCTGGTCGGCGTGATCGGGTCGGTTGCCCCCGAATCCGGGGAGCAGCGACTTCCCACGGTAGGTGAGGAAGGTTTGGACCAGACCGATCGTAAGCACCACCGACACGACGGTGAAACCGAGCCAGAACTCGGTGGGCAGCAGTACGCCCATGGTTCCGCCCATCACCCAGCAGAGCTGGAGCACGGTCTCGGATCGGCCGAATCCGGAGGCAATGGATTCCGGTGGCAGGTCCGACTGCAGTGATGCATCCAGCGAGACCTTGGCCAGTGCGCTCGCCGCGGATGCGATCAGCGCTGCGAGCGCGGCGGTCAGCAGACTGCCGGTGATCGCTGCGACGATCGCGCCGACGGTGACCGCGGTGGTGCACCGGAGGACGACGATGGCGGGCCTGCCCAGCTTGATCCGAGCGCCTGCCGCGTTGCCGGCGAAGTTGCCGATCGCGGCAGCGGCGCCGACGAGCCCCAGCATCGCAGCCTGCTTGATCGGCTCGTGTTCGGTCTGAGCTTTCGCGACGAAGGCCACGTAGAGCGTCAGAAACCCGGTCAGGATTCGGATGGTTCCGTTACCCCAGAGCCCGATGATCACAGCTTTGCCCAGCGGCTGGCGTCGCGCCTTCGCGGGCGTCGCCGACGGTGTTTCCCCGGCTCGGCCGCGACGGATCACTTCCGTCTGGGCGTCGTCGCCGTGGTAGCTCAGGGTTGCGGGGACTTCGCCTTCGGTGACCTCCACCCACGAGGGGATGCGCATGCTCAGGTATGCACCGAACACCGTGACGGCGGCGACGAACCAGAGCGCACCAGGGGAGCCTGCGACGAACGCGATTCCGGCGGCGATTCCGCCCGCGACGATGGTGCCGCCGATGAGGCCGAACACCGTGAGCCGTGAGTTGACCCTCACGAGGTCTATCTCGGGTGGAAGTACGCGGGGCGTCACCGCGGATTTGAGTACCGCGAAGGATTTGCTGAGCACCAACATTCCCAGTGCAGCCGGATACAGGACCCAGCTGTCGAAGTTGAACACCAGCACCACCGCCAGCACCGTCCGCAGACCGAACGAGGTGGCGAGCGCGATGCGACGGCCGTGCTGCAACCTGTCCAGCATCGGTCCGATCAGCGGCGCGATGACGGCGAACGGTGCGATCGTGATGACGAGGTAGAGCGCGACCTTCAGCTTGTCCTCGCCGGTTGCGGCAGAGAAGAACAACGTGTTGGCCAGGGCGACGGCGATGGCAGCGTCGGACGCGAAGTTGGCCATGGTCGCGTAGGTCAGTGCCGTCAGGCCGGACTTGTCGGCGCCGTCGGCTTTTGCTGCGCGCTGGAACGTCGCGATGCCCTTGCCCGTCAGTTCTCGGCTGCGCATCGCGGCGACCCGGGTGACCGTCAGCTTCCGCGGAATCGGGGGAGCTTTCGGCCCTTGCGGTTTCCGGTCCTGCGGCCGATCGGCCTGAGGCTGGGGATTCGGTGGGTGCAGAGGAGGCAGCGGGGTACGCCGGTTCGCGGCGCGGGGGGCCGGCCGGTAATTGTCGAACCCTGGGTGGTCCTCACCCGCGGGGGCGTCGGAATCACGGGGATCGGTCACGGATCAATTCTGCACTGAAAGTCGGATGGGCGAGTACACCGACTCACGTGAACTCCACCTCGTACATCGTCGGCCACAATTTTCCGGTCACGAGGAACCGGTCGGTGCCCGGTATCTGTGCGATGCCGTTGAGGACGTCGGCTCCGGCCCGTTCCTCGTCGGTCATGGCGTCCCACAGCGGCCGAGCGTCGATCATCGCCGTGACGGCGCCGGTCTGCGGATCGATCCGCGCGATGTCGAACGTCTTCCACACGTTCGCGTACACGGATCCGTCCTCGGCGCACTCGAGCTCGTTGAGGTTCGACAGCGGGTTCCCGTCCCGGGCGACCGATACCTCGCCGGTGGCGTCGAACGTCGCCGGATCGCGGAACGTCAGCGTCGACGAACCGTCACTCATGATCAGCCGCGACGAACCGTCCGTCGGCGCTTCGCACAGTCCCCACCCTTCACCGTCGTAGTCGACGCGGGCGCGTTCGGCCAGTGTCTGCGGGTCGCGGGCGAACGCGACACCGTCCTGCCAGGTGATCTGCCAGGCCGTGCTGTCGGTAACGGTGATGCCTTCACCGAAGTAGGAGGAGGACAGGTCGACCTGCCGAAGGATGTCGCCTGTGTCGAGGTCGCTCACGCGGACGTAGGACGTTCCGTTGCGGCCCGTGCTCTCGTACAGCACTCCGTCGGAGATCTCGAGCCCCTGGGTGAACGACGTCCGGTCGTGGGGCAGTGTGCGAACAACGGTGACGGACAGCGCGTCGGCCGATGTCTCCGGCGATTCCGGTTCCGTCTCGGTGCATCCGGTCATCAGTCCCGCGGCGGTGAGCAAACCCATCGCGGCAGCCGCTGTGGTCTTCACCCCGGAACGAAACGGCGCAGGCATCGCCCCATCATGGCAGCCCGAACTGGGCGCATCCGAAGTGATGCGGCAAAATGAATGTGTGAGTTTCACATCGTCTCCTGAGCTCGACCAGATTCGTCCCGTTCTCGCCGACGCCGCGGAGTTGGCTCGTGCGGCGCTGATCGATTCGGCCGAAGGCGGCGTCGGAGAATATCTCGGCGTCACCGCCGAGGATCGCTCGGCGGCCACCCACCGCTTCCGTGCCGAATTGCAGGGCTACCGCGGATGGCAGTGGGCGGTGGTCGTCGCCGCGCCCGAGGACGCCGACGTCGCGACCATCAGTGAAATCGTGTTGCTCCCGGGCCCCGATGCTCTCGTTGCGCCCGCGTGGTTGCCGTGGGACGAGCGGATCCGTCCGGGCGACCTCGGACCGGGTGATCTACTCCCGCCCCGGCACCAGGATCCGCGTCTGGTTCCCGGGTACGTGGCGACCGGTGACCCCGCTGTCGACGACGTCGCTCTCGAACTGGGTCTGGGTCGCACCCAGGTTCCGAGCCGGGAGGAGAGGCTCGACGCAGCCGAACGGTGGCACGACGGTGACTTCGGCCCGGGCAGCGAGATGGCGAAGGCCGCTCCGTCGACCTGCGGGCTCTGCGGATTCTTCCTGCCGATCGCGGGGTCGTTGTCGGCTGCCTTCGGAGTGTGCGGCAACGAGTACTCCGCCGACGGGCGAGTGGTGCACGTCGAGTACGGCTGTGGTGCGCACTCCGACACCGAGCTGCCGACCGGCGCCGGGTCCCCACAGTTCGACCCGTACGACGACGCGGCTCTCGAGGTCGTCGCCACACCACCCGCACCGGAGGCCGCCGAGCCTGAGGCCGCCACGCCTGAGGCCGCCACGCCTGAGGCCGCCACGCCTGAGGCCGCCACGACTGAGGTCGCCGCGCCCGAGGCCGAGTCGGAGGCTATCGCCGACGCCGCCGAGCAGGACGATCGATCGACCGATTGAGCGATCCATTCGACACCGAATCGCTGCGCGCGGCGGTTCTGTCCGCGTGGACGTCGTCGCCGACCCGATTGCGGGAGGACTCTGCCACCGAGAGTGATCTGGTGCGCGGTGGTTATCGCGAACGGCTGCTGACCGAGCTGGCGCAGAACGCCGCCGACGCTGCCGCACGCGGCGGGGTGCCCGGTTCGCTCCGCGCGTGGTCGGATGGGGAGTTCCTGCACGTCGCGAACACCGGCGCTCCGCTCGATCGAAGTGGGGTGCACGCTCTGACGGCGTTGCGGGTGTCCGCGAAAACCGAGGGTGTCGGCCGGTTCGGTGTCGGTTTCACCGCGGTGCGCGCAGTCAGTGACGAGATCGAATTCCGTTCCGCTGCAGGCGGAGTGGTCTTCAGCGCCGATCGGACGATGCAGGCGCTGGCGGACGCCGGGGTGGTGCCGCCGGCGACCGGTGTTCCGGTTCTGCGACTGGCGTGGCCGAGTTCGGTCCCGCCCGCCGACGGGTTCGACTCCGAAATCGTGTTGCGGGTGCGAGACGCCGACGAGATCCTCGCTTCGATGCGCGAGGACGCGGCGTCGCTGTTGCTGGAACTGGAAGCTCTGACGGTCATCGACATCGCGGGCGACCGGCTCGAACGCGCCGTCACCGACGTCGGCGTCGGGGTGGAAGCCGTCGACGTGGACGGGCGCCGGTGGTGGCAGTATCGCACCGAGCGTGTGCGGTGGCTGATGCCGACCGTCGACGGCCGGCCGGTACCCGATTCCGCGAATGTTCTTCGCGCGCCCACGCGGTCGGACGAGGAGTTGTCGCTACCGGCGATACCGATCGCCGACGTGGCCATGCAACCCGATCGCCGACGGGTACTGCCCGGTGCCGATGTGGCCGGGCTTGCCGCCGGATACGGCCGGATGCTGGCGGCCCTGCCTCCCTCGGTGCGGCCTGTGTTCGTCCCGGTGCCCGGGTTCGCGCGCAGTGCCGTGGACGAGGTCCTGCGGGAGTCGATTCTGCGTGAGGCATCCTCCACTGCATGGCTTCTCGGAGTCGGAGGGGTGGATCTGGTTCCGTCCCGCGCTATGGTTCTGCCCGGGCTGACGGACGAGTTGGCGGAGGTGATGGCCGAGACGTTCCCGGACCTGGTTGCGCCGTCGATGTCCGGTCCACGACACGCAGCGGCGTTGGCGGCGGTCGACGTTCGTCGCATCGGTTTGGCACGTCTCGCCGAGATGCTCACCGGTGTGGACCGCGAACCGGCATGGTGGGGTCGCTTGTACGACGGGCTCGCGGCTCTCGTCGTCGACGGCGTTGCATCGGAAGAGCTTGCTGCACTTCCTGTTCCACTCGCGGACGGCCGTACGGTGACGGGGCCGCGGACGACGGTGCTCGCCGACGGCGTCAGCGGTGCGATCGGGGTGCACTGGACTCGGTTGGTTCACCCCGATGCCGCTCGTCCACTGTTGACGAGGCTGGGCGCGGCACAGTTGTCCGCCGCGGAGATGCTGTCCGATCCTGCGCTGGAAGCTCTTCTGGACGAACTGGACTGGGACGACGGTGATGCCGTCGACGAGCTGACCGACGCCGTACTCACTCTTGCCGCGAACGCCGACGGTCTGCCCGGGTGGCTCGGATCGATTCCGCTGGCCAGTTCCACCGGCGAACTGCGTGCGGCGGACGAATTGTTGCTGCCCGACGCACCGTTGGCGGCCGTCTTGGCCGAGGACTCGCCGTTCGGTACGGTCGATCCCGCCGTCGTACGTTCACACGGACCGGATGCGCTACGCGCTGTGGGTGTCGGCTGGGGATTCGGGGTCGTCACCGACGACCTGCCGACCGAGCCGGATCACGATCTCGACGACGAGGCCGAGTGGTGGGCGTCGCTGGCCGATGACCCGGAGACGCTCGTCGCGGTCCGCGACCTGGATCTCGTGGACTCCGATGCCTGGCCGGAAGCGCTGTCACAGCTGTTGGCGGATCCGAGAACGCGTGCCGCGCTGCAGGATCGGGACGGATACACCGCGTGGTGGTTGCGGCGTCACGCCGTCGTCGACGGCACGTCGGTCGGAACCTACCGTGCGCCGTCGGACACGACGTTCGACGGACTGCTCGACGTGTTCGAGCACCCGAGTGCGGACGATCTCGCAGCTGCGCTGGCGCCGACCCACTGCGACAGCGCCTGGTTCACCCGGCTGCTGATCGACCGTCTCGCCGATCCCTCGCGCACACCGACTCCTGCGGTGATCGCGACAACTCATACAGCGATCGCCGACGCAGTGGCGTCCGGGCGCGTCGAGGAGGACGACCTGGACCTGCCACCGCAGGTTCGATCCGTGTCGGGTGCACTCGTCGACCCGATCGATGCGATGGTGCTCGATCGACCGTGGCTCGCAGCCGTCCTCGACGCCGACGTCACCGTGCTGTCGACACTGGAGTCCGCGTCCGTGCTGGCTTCGGTGCTCGATGTGCGCCTCGCCTCGGACGCTGTCCAGGGTGATGTCCGAGGCGTGGGACGGGTGAGTTCCTTCGATCGTGAGCCATCGGCGGTGTTGGCCTGCGCGGCACTGGGACTCGACTTACCCGCGGGGCGGGTCGTCGTGCACCACGAATTGATCGTTCGACTTCGCGGAGCTGTGGCGGGGGACCGAACCCTCGCTTGGTGGGTGGCCGAGGACGGCACCACTCACATCGCCGACAACAGGGAGGCCGAGGGTGGACGCTGACGTCCTTCTGTGGATGGTCGAGCATCGCGTGGCCTGGGTGACGTCACTGTTCTGGGTGATCACGACACTCGGGAACACGGTGTGGATGTTCGTGTGGTCCATCGCGGGATGCTCGGCATTGCTGATGTCCGGCCGGCGGCCCGACGCGATCATGGTCGGCGGTGCCATGCTGACGGGTTGGGGCGCAATGAGTCTGGCCAAGCTGCTGTGGGGGCGTGCCAGGCCACCGGTTCCGGAGCGACTGGTCGAGATCTCGAGCTATTCGTTCCCGTCCGGCCACGCGATGATGTCCGCGATCCTCGCGACGGTGACGATCGCTGTCCTGGTGACGTCACGAACGCCGTGGCTGCACAGGCGCAGTCTGCTGGCGTTGCCCGTCGTCGGCACCCTGGCGATCGGGTTCTCCCGGATCTACCTGGGCGCCCATTGGACGACGGACGTGCTGGCGGGCTGGGTGTTCGGAGCCCTGTGGGGACTGCTGTGGATCGTCGTGGTCCGTGCGATCAGCGACCCGCGTAGTCGGACCGCTGCGCGATGACGAGGAGTTCGTCGCGCATCGAGGGGCTGCTGACTGCGTGTGCGCGTGCGTAGAGGGCGCGAAGCGAGCGGGTGTGGTTACGGCGGGTACGGAACTGCGAAACGAACTTCATGGCCTTGCTTTCGTGGATTACTCGGTTGCTTGAAACTGACATAACCAATACTCCACGTTAAATCTGTGTAACTCAACCGATTCAGAGGTGAGTTTCCGCACGTCAGAGCATGTGTGGCGTGACGACGATTACGTGCGGCGGCACGACGTGACGTGGGTTATGGACGGCGGTCGGTCAGTTCAAGCCGCGCTGCGCGGTCTTTTTGCCGCGCCTCGATGCTGCGCGTTGGACGAGAAACACCACGTAACCGGTTGCTCCGACGCCGATTCCGGCCCAGCAGACGGGCAGCGCCGACGACCACCGTTCGCCGACGAGCAGAACGACCACCGTTGCCGCGATCCACAGAGCGAGACCGGCCGCGAGCACCGGAGCCGGATCGGTCAGCCTGGGGCTGAGCTCGTTCGGTTCCGACTCGGGGTCCACGAAATGTAGGTTACCTCCATGGCCTTCCAGTCCCGGCTCCTGGACAACTACTTCAAGATCACCGAACGTGGATCCACCGTTGGATCCGAAGTGCGCGGCGGCGTCGTCACGTTCGTCGCGATGGCGTACATCGTCGTACTCAACCCGTTGATCCTCGGCAGCTTCTCCGCCGACGACGCCGCGGCCAAGACGGACGTGCTCGGCAACATCTTGCCGGTGTCGCAAGTCGCTGCCGTGACCGCGCTCGTCGCGGGATTCATGTCGATTCTGTTCGGCATCGTCGCCAACTACCCCTTCGGCATCGCAGCCGGACTCGGCATCAACACCCTGCTGGCGGTGACCATTGCGCCTCAGGTCACCTGGCCCGAGGCAATGGGTCTGGTGGTGATCGACGGGATCATCATCGTGCTGTTGGCCGTCACCGGATTCCGTACCGCCGTGTTCAACGCGATCCCGTCCGAGCTGAAAGCTGCGATCGCGGCCGGCATCGGAGCGTTCATCGCGTTCATCGGTCTGGTCGACTCCGGATTCGTCCGGCGAATTCCCGACGCCGCCGGTACGACGGTTCCCGTCGGGCTCGGCATCGACGGCTCCATCGCGTCGTGGCCGACGGCAGTGTTCGTCTTCGGACTTCTCCTCATGGGCATCCTCGTCGCACGCAAGGTGCGCGGTGGACTGCTCATCGGAATCGTCGTCACCACCGTCGTCGCGGCCATCGTCGAGGCCGTCACCGACGTGGGTCCGTCGCAGGGCGTCGACCCCAAGGGGTGGAACCTCAGCGTCCCGATTCTCCCGGATCAGCTCTTCCAGATCCCCGACCTGTCGTTGGTCGGAGATGTGAACCTGTTCGGTGCGTTCACCCGCATCGGTGTACTGGCTGCCAGCCTGTTGGTGTTCACCCTCGTGCTCGCGAACTTCTTCGACGCGATGGGAACGATGACCGGTCTGGGCAAGGAGGGGAATCTCGTCGACGAGAAGGGCACGCTCCCCGGCATCGGCAAGGCACTCGTCATCGAAGGCACCGGAGCCATCGCCGGCGGCGGGGCGTCGGCGTCGTCGAACACGGTGTTCGTCGAGTCCGCGTCGGGAATCGCGGAAGGAGCGCGTACCGGCCTGGCCAACGTCGTCACCGGTGTGCTGTTCCTCGCCGCGATGTTCCTGACGCCGTTGACCGCCATCGTCCCGATCGAAGCCGCGGCCCCCGCCCTGGTCGTGGTCGGTGCGTTGATGATCGGACAGGTCAGGGACATCGATTTCACGAAGTTCGAGATCGCTCTTCCCGCGTTCCTGACCATCCTCGTGATGCCGTTCACCTACTCCATCGCGAACGGTATCGGCGTCGGCTTCATCGCCTGGGTCATACTCGCGGTCGGTCGAGGCAAGGCCAAGTCGGTACATCCCCTGCTCTGGGTCGTCGCTCTACTGTTCGTGGCGTATTTCGTGGTCGGACCCATCACGGACGCGGTTACCTGAGCTCATCCTCGCTGCTAGGCGTAGTCTCCTCGCTGTGACGTCGGGAAATAACGTGAAGGACAACCGTGAACTGGCGAGCGACCTGTCGCTTGCCGTCGTGCGATTGACTCGTCATCTGAGGGGGAGACGAGTCGATTCGCAAGTGTCGTTGACTCAGCTGTCGGCCTTGGCCACGCTGAGCCGAGAGGGGGACATGACACCGGGGGCTCTCGCGGCTCGTGAACGCGTGCAGCCACCGTCGATGACCAGGGTCATCGCGTCACTGGCGGACCTGGGATTGGTGGTGCGCACCGCGCATCCGACCGACGGCCGTCAGGTGATCGTGTCGCTGTCGCCCGCCGGGCACACGCTCATCGCGGACGAGGCGAGTGCGCGGGAGGCGTGGATGACTGCGCAGCTGGCCGGGTTGAACGAGACCCAGCTCGCAACCCTGCGCGATGCCGTTGGGATCATCAGCGCGTTGGTGAGCGAGTCCGAATAGGCAGGGAGCGGAAGTGGAGCCTGCGGAACGACTCGTTAGATAGGTTTAATATCTATGGGGTGCCCACAGCCTCGCCGATGTTCGCTGCGCTTCGTACGCGCAATTACCGATTGTGGGCGTCGGGGCAGATCGTGTCGCTCGTCGGGACCTGGATGCAACGTGTTGCTCAGGACTGGTTGGTTCTGACGTTGTCCGGCGGTAACGGGTTTGCCGTCGGCATCGTCATGGCGTTGCAGTTCGGTCCGACGTTGCTGCTGTCGGTGTGGGGCGGTGTGCTGGCGGACCGCTACGACAAGCGCAAGCTTCTGATGATCACGCAGGTCTTCGCTGCGGTGTGTGGTCTGGTGCTCGGACTGTTGGACGTGGGCAACGTAGTCGAGTTGTGGCATGTCTATGTCATCGCCTTCGTGCTGGGGTGCTCGTCCGCCATCGACGCTCCGGTGCGTCAGTCCTTCACCATCGAGATGGTCGGCAAGGAGACTCTGTCCAACGCAATTGCATTGAATTCCATGACGTTCAACATGGCCAGGATCATCGGGCCCGCGATTTCCGGTGTCCTGATCACGCTCGTGGGAACGGGCTGGGTCTTTCTGATCAACGCAGCGTCGTTCGCCGCCGTCTTCGGTGCGTTGATCGCGATGCGCGCCAAGGACTTGTTCGCCGTGGAACGTGCCCCACGAGCGAAAGGGCAAGTACGAGCCGGTTTTTCCTACGTGTGGGGACGGCCCGACCTGCGAGTGTTGCTGGCGACGGTGTTCGTGGTGTCCACGTTCGGCTTGAACTTTCCGCTGAGTCTTGCGGTGTTGGCTCGGAACTCGTTCGGCAGCGGTGCCGATGCATACGGTCTGCTGTCGACGACGCTGGCGGTGGGCACTTTGCTGGGAGCGACGTTGGCCGCGCGACGATCGACGACGCCTCGGCTCCGGTTGTTCCTCGGGGCGGTCATCGCGTTCGGTGTGTTCGAACTTCTCGTCGGCCTGATGCCCAACTACCTGCTCGTTGCGCTGCTGCTGATTCCGACGGGTGCACTGAACCTGACGTTCTCGACGTCGGCGATGAACATACTGCAGATGTCCGTGCCGTCGGACATGCGTGGACGAGTCATGGGTATCTACATGCTCTGTTTCCTCGGCGGTACACCGATCGGAAGTCCGGTCCTCGGGTGGTTGGCGGACGTACTGGACCCCCGCGCCCCTCTCGTCGTCGGCGGCGTCGTCTCGCTCCTGACCGGCGTCATCGCGGCCGTGTACCTGCTGAAGCACAACGGTTTACGGATCGGGGTCAGCCGGGCCGCGCCCGGTCGTCGGCTGCCGTCCCTGGAAGTGACGTCAAATCCAGCCGTGGCGTCGCGCAACGGCTGACGCCTCGTGCCGATTGGCTGCTCCCAGTTTCGCAGCGGCCGAGGACAGGTAATTGCGTGTGGTTCCCTGGGACAGGTGAGCGCGTGAGGCGATTTCGGCGATGGTCGCGCCGTCCGCCGCGAACTCGAGCACGTCCGCTTCACGCGGGGTCAGTGGAGAATCTCCCGCGCCGATTGCTTCCGCGGCGAGCGATGGATCGACGTATCGGCCGCCGCCGTGCACGGTCCGGACAACTTCGGCGAGCGTCGCGGCCGATGTCGTCTTCGGTAGGAACCCGCGAACTCCGGCTTCCAATGCTTTCTTGAGATATCCCGGCCTGCCGTGGCTGGTCACGATGATGGCGGCACAGGTGGGGACGGCGTCGGCAATGAGACCCGCGGCCTCGATACCGTCGATTCCGCCCATCTGCAGGTCGAGAACAGCGATGTCGGGTGAGTGTTGCTGCGCCGCGGTGACGGCTGCTTCCCCGGAATCGGATTGCGCCACGATGTCGATGTCGTCCTCCAGCGACAGCATCGTCGCGAGGGCGGAACGGATCAGGTTCTCGTCGTCGGCCAGGAGTACGCGAATCATGAACCAACCTTAGGAGTGGAGCCTGCGGAATGACCGGGGTGGGCGGGAGTGGAGCCTGCGGAATGACCGGGGTGGGCGGGAGTGGGGTGGGCGGGGGTGGAGGTGCTCGTCGATGCCGATGCCGATGCCGATGCCGAGGCGAAGGTCGCGGTAAGGGTGAACTCGTCCTCGGTGAGGGTGGTGTCGACGGTTCCGCCGACGGCGGCGAGTCGTTCCCGGAGTCCTGCGAGTCCGGTGCCGTCGGTTGTCCGTTGCCGGTGGGGGACGTTGTTGGTGATGCGGACGGAGTTCTCGGTGACGTCGAAGCTGCTGTGGGTGGCGTCGGAGTGGCGGAGGATGTTGGTGGCACCTTCGCGCACGATCCAGGCGGCAGCTTCGCTGAAGTGGGGTGAGACGTCGTCGGGGCTGCCGGTGACGGTCGTCTCGATGCCTGCGGCCCGCAGGAGCGAGCATGCTCCGTTCAGTTCGGCGGCGAGGTCGATCGAGCGGTATCCGCGGACGAGTTGTCTGGCCTCGGTCATGGAGTGCTGAGCCAGGTCTCGGACTTCCTCCATCTGCTCGGCGGCGCGCTCGTCGCCGCGTCGGGACAGTGTGGCGGCGAGTTCGCTCTTGACCGCGATGGCGGACAGAGCGCGGCCGACGACGTCGTGCAGGTCGCGGGAGAATCGAAGTCGCTCCTCGGCGACGGACAGCAGGGCTGCCGCCTCCCGGGACGCGTCGAGTTCGGTGACGACGGCCAGTAGCCACATCGACAGCTTGACCGTGGCTGCCATACCCACCACGACTACGAATGCGATGACGCCGGCGAGGGGGCCGTAAGGGGAGACGCCGGTTGCGACTCCGGCGACCACCCCGATGGCCGCCGACCACCGGAGCGGGATGAGGGCCGTCACCGGGATGGCCACGATGAGCAGTGCCCACATCTTGAACGTGGCCGTTCCGGCGATCCCCGCCACCACTGCAGCGACCGCCGTGACGGCGAGGGGCCACCGAATCTCGCCGGTGCGCATTCCGCCGATGATCGGCATCCGGTGCACCGTGATCACGGTCGCGCCCGCGGTGACGGCGAGAGCGACTCCGGACACCCACAGTCGTTCGGTCACCGATTCTGCGAGCGCGACCACTCCGAGAAGGACAATGATGCTCACGAACGACTGGCGGGTGTAGAGCCGCACTTTGTCGACGTCGCTGGTGTCCCGCCATGTCGTTCGCGGATCGAGGTAGCGCCGCAGGTTCATGTCCTCCACCTTTCCAGAGCGTGACCGAGGACTCTAGGCACGTGGTTCCCAGCGGAAGTGTGTCTTGGCGATCACGATCGACCCGACGATCCACGCGGCGATGACCAGAATCGGCTTCAGGGCGGGGGAGAAGGTGTCGGCGAAGGCGAGTGCGGCCGAATCCGGATCGGTGGTTCCGAGCCACCCCAGGTTGACGACGTCGAGGACGGCCGCCATCGGAGTCAGGTCGATGACCGTGTCCACCGACTCGGGAACGATTCCCCGCAGGAACGACGTTCCGGCCATGGCGACGAGGATGATCGGCAGGCTGGTGATCTGTGCTGCCTCGGCGTTGCGGGTGAACGTCGACGTGATCAGGGCCAGCGCGGCGAACAGTGCTGCGCCGCCGCCGAATCCGATCACGAGGAGTATCGGGTTGACGGGGAGTCCGCCTCCCAGGACTGCGATGACGGCGACGATGACGATGGTCAGGAGAATCGTCAGGGCGAACGACGGTACGGCCGGGCCGAGCAGGATCTGATTGTCCGTGGCTTCACCGGTGCGAAGTCGCTTGAGTACCAGCTCGTCCCGTCTCGTGGCGTACGCCGAGAGCAAGTTGTAGTACACCAGGAACACGAGCAGGAACAGGGAGAAGACTTCGAGGGCGGAGGACACGATCGTGTCGGTCAACCCCGCGTCGCTGTTCCGCCCGATGATCAGGACCACCACGGGGAACAGCAGCGGCATGATCATGGCGTTGAACAGCAGTACTCGGTTGCGAACGAGGAGTGTGAACTCCGAGCGCGAGAGAGTGGCCAGGGTACTCATGCTGCAACTTCCTTACGATCGTCGAATTCGTCTGCGATGGAGAGGAACACGGTTTCCAGCGATGCGGCGCGGGCGTCGAGTCCTTCGAGGCGTACTCCGGACTGTCGTGCCCACAGCAACAGGTCGGTCAACGTGTCCTGCACGGTCTGGGTGGAGATGACGAGGCGACCGCCTTCGATGTCGAGCGTCGCCCCGGGTAGCTCGGGGAGCGTCACGGGTGGGAGTTCCAGGTGGATCTTCGCGGGATGCCCGGAGATGACGTCGGCGACGGTTCCGCTACGGACGACGCGGCCCTTGTGCATGATCGCGAGCCTGTCGCACAACTGCTCGGCTTCGTCCAGGTAGTGCGTGGTCAGCATGATCGTCACACCTGACTGCTTGAGTTCCTCGATCAAAGTCCATGTGTTGCGGCGACTCTCGGGATCGAGACCCGTCGTCGGTTCGTCGAGGAACAGCACCCGCGGCTGCCCGATGATCGCGCACGCCAGGTCCAATCGTCGTTGCTCGCCGCCGGAGAGGAACTTGACCCGGGTGTCCGCGCGGTCCGCCAGATCCACTCGGGCGAGGACGTCGCGTGCCGGCAGCGGGTTGCTGCACGTGCCCGCCCACATCTCCAGGCTCTCGAGTGCGGTCAGGTCGGATGGAAGTCCGCCCTTTTGAAGCATGATCCCCAGATTCGGGCGCACGTCGCGGCGGTCGCGGACCGGATCCATGTCCATGATGGACACCGTCCCTTCGCTCGGACGCGAAAGTCCTTGGATCACTTCGAGAGTGGACGTCTTACCGGCGCCGTTGGTGCCGAGGAGTCCGAACAGTTCGCCCTCCCGCACCGAGAGATTCAGGTCGCTGACCGCCTCGAACGCCGTCTTGCCGGTGCCGTAACGACGGGTCATGCCGTCGACGTCGATGATGCTCATCGCTTGCCCCACTCACGAAGACCGAACGCGAAGCGTGCCGCGAGGAACACGACCGCGACCGCGGCGACGATCCACACGAGCGTGCTGGTGCCCACGAGGGCGATGACGGCGGCCAGGAGGGCAAGGGAGATGACGATGACGACGACCTCTCGCGCCATCGTCGGCGCGGGGCCGAACTCCATCAGGTCGGTGAAGAGGTTTCCTTCGTCTGGTTGTTTCATGAGAACAACTTTCGTCCGATCCGGCCGCGGCCAGTAGTGCTGTGCGTCATCGGCTGGCGTGACGATGTCACGGCCGAGCCATGACAAATGTCAGGGGGCGGAGACGAGCTCCACCTGATCTCCACCCGTGGGTCGATACGAATGCACTCGATCGTTCCTAGCGTTGTGGACATGAACATCACCTGGATCGTCCTCATCGCAGCCCTGGTTCTCTACTTACTGTTCCGCCGCATGACGGGTCAGATGATCGAAGTTCGCCGGACATTGGTGCTCCCCGGGGTCATCGCGGTCATCGGCCTCGCGAGTATCGGCTCCGTCGGCATCACCCCGATGGCCGTTGCCTTCGTGGCGTTCGGCGTCGCCGTCGCCGCGGCTCTGGGAGTGCTTCGCGGGTTCACCATCAAGATAGAACCCCGCGACGGCTTCGCCTTCATGCGCTACACGGTCGCGTCGGTGGCCCTGCTGATCGCGTCGGTTGCCGTACGTCTGGTCGCGGCACCGATCGAAGCCTCCATCGACGCGTCGGCGGCAACCGTCGCAGGACACGCGCTGATGCTGTCGCTGGGCGTCGGCTTCCTGGCCGAGGGCCTTGTGGTCCTCTACCGCGCCACGCGTACCGGGCACGCCATTGCATGGCAGGCACGCAAGACCGGTGACCACGCGGTGTGGCGGCACGGAGCCGCCCGCGCGGCGTGAGTGACAGACTGAATCCGTGCTGACCCCGTACTTCGCGGCGGTGATCGTCGTCGCCTCGTTCCTCACCCTCCGCCCACTCGGGGTGGAGGGTGAGGGCCTTCTCGTGCTGTGCCTGCTCGTCGTCAACAGCGTCGTCATGTCGGTGCGGACGGCGCCGGAGAAATGGGTGCCGGCACGGGTGGGCAACGGCTTGATCGGTGTCGGAATCGTCGCCTCCGCGGCCCTGCTTCCGTTCGCGACCGATTCCATCGCCTCGGTGTTCCCGTTCTTCGTCGCGGGCAGTATCGGGTACCGCTTCCGTCCGTCGGTGTCGTTACCGCTCGCGGCATCGGTGAGCGTCGCGTGTGCGGTGTCGCTCGCGATCGCCGACGCCTGCGGCATCGACACCTGGCCGCCCATTGCCGGATTGGTCGTCGGCATGCCGGCGCTTCTCGGTTATTCGCGACGTAACCGGGTGGCGGCACTGGAGGCACAGATTCGTGAACGAGCGCTCGCCGAACGGGCCCGGATCGCGCGCGACATCCACGATGTTCTCGCGCATTCGTTGTCCGGGGTGACCATGCAGCTCGAGGTCGCCGACGCGTTGCTCGACGGCAATCGGATCGAGTCCGCCCGCGAATCGATCAGACGGGCGCAGTCGCTGTCGCGAGAAGGCCTCGTGGAGGCACGTCGCGCGGTACAGGCACTGCGCGACGACGCCCTCCCGCTGGTGCCGACGCTGCGTGATCTCGTCGGCGATCAGGCGAGGTTCGAGGTGCACGGATCACCGCGAGAACCGTCGGTCGAGGGCTCGCAGTTCCTGATTCGATCCGTTCAGGAAGCGATGACCAACGCGCATCGGCACGCACCTCACGCACCCGTCGACGTCGCACTGACGTTCCACCCGAAGAGCATCGAACTGACCGTCGACAATCAGGCGTCCGAGTCGCCGAGCGCGGTCGTCGGCAGCGGGATGGGTCTGGTCGGAATGCGTGAACGAGCTGCCCTCGTCGGGGGTACGGCGACGGCAGGGCCGACCAACCAGGGGTGGCGCGTACACGTCACACTCGACGCATGAGCGTGCGCGTGGTGATCGCCGACGACCAGACGTCGGTGCGAGAAGCCCTGGCGACGATGCTCGATCTCGTCGAGGACATTTCCGTCGTCGCGACAGCGTCCGACGGCGAGGGGGCGATCGCGGAGGTGGACCGCGTCGATCCCGACGTCGTCCTGATGGACCTTCGCATGCCGGGGATCGGTGGGGTGGAGGCGACCGCGCAGCTGCATCGACGACACCCGGACCTGCCCGTCGTGGTGCTGACGACCTTCGCGGACGACGACTCCATCCTCGGCGCGCTCGGCGCAGGGGCCGTCGGATATCTGACCAAGGATGCCGGACGACACGAAATTGCTGCAGCGCTCCGCGCGGCGGTGGCAGGTCAGTCGGTACTCGACCGTGCGGTGCAGGCGCGCCTGCTGGCCGTCGCCCGACCTGCGGCGCCGACGGCTCCTCCGGTGGAGCTGACCCCGCGCGAAACCGAGGTGCTCCGTCACATCGCGGAAGGGCTCACCAACCGCGAGATCGCTTCGGCGTTGTTCGTCAGCGAAGCGACCGTCAAGACACACATCAACAACCTGTTCGCCAAGGCCGGGCTGCGGGACCGGGCGCAGGCCGTGCACTACGCCTTCACCAACGGCGTGGTCGGCCGGCCGTAGATTTCTAGAAGGCCCAGCCCATGACCGAGGCGCGGTCGGTGGAGAAGGCGAGGTCCACGGTGTGCAGCGCTTCCGGGTCACGTGCCCACAGCCTCGACGCCGCCGCGAACCTGGTGGCGCTGTGAGTGCCGAAATACATCGCCGAGAGCACGTCGAGCTTCATCGTCGCGTCCGGTGCTGCTTCGGTACGCGTCACCGACGCACGTCCCTCGGAGATGGTCACGTCGAAGGTGCCGCCCGCGTTCAGGAACGGATCTTCGATCTCGAGGACGAACTGAGCGTCGACTCCGTACGTGCGGGCCTCCAACGCTGCCTCGACGTCCATGATCCGGCACCACAGTGCGTCGTGGTGGGCGGTGATCTTCGGTAGCCGATTGCTGGTGAGCAGGAACGGCAACGCTTCGTCGGGAGCCTGGTTCACTTCGATGGTGTCGACGAGGTCGACCCCGGCGAGTACCTGCCACAGCTCCGCGTACGCCTGGTCCGTGACGGCGATGAATTCCTGGACGACGATCTTGGACTCGGTGGGGCTGCGCCGGTAGGCGACGTAACCGTCGGCGTGCGCGATGAAGAACAGTTCGGTGAGTCCGTGCCTCCGGTTCTCGCGGTCCGCGAAGAAGCGCTCCCAGCGAATGGGCGGTTTGGGCTGGGCCCCGGCCGTCCTGCGCTGCCACCGGTGATAGATGTCCGGGAGAAGGGTCGATGCCTCGGCCGACTCGATCAGGCGAACCCCGGTGACGGGAGGGACGTCCTTGTGGAACTGCGCGAACCGGCGATCGAGCACCACAGAATGTTCCTCGGTGGCAGGCCCGTAACCGAACCGGCCGTAGATGGTGGCTTCGCTCGCGGTGAGAAGCGACAGCGGCGCACCAGCCTTCTCGAGTTTCTCGTGTTGCCGGGTGAACATGCGTCGCAGGATTCCGCGCCTGCGGTGCGTCGGCGCGACCGATACCCACGACACACCCGACGCCTCCACCTGCGTGCCGCCGGGGACCGTCACCGACATCGGGAAGTGCATCGCGACTCCGACGGGCGCATCCCCGTCCCACGCCATGACGACGTGTTCGGAGCTGGTCAGTATCTGTGTCTCCGCCAGGTCCTCGGAATTCTGGTGCTCTCCGAACGCGTGCGCGTCGAGCAGCGCGACGGCATCCCAGTCGTCGTCGGTGGCGGTACGGATCGTGATCGTGTCGTCGGTAGTCATCGCTCCTCAGCTTGGCATAGACGGGGACGCTTTTCATACGGGTGGGAAGATGGACACGTGGTACACGTAATCGACATCGAAAACTCCGCGGACCCGCGGCTCGACGACTTTCGCGATCTCAACTCGTCCGACCGTCGACCCGATCTGCCCGACGGCAAAGGCCTGGTGATCGCGGAAGGTGTGCTCGTGGCCGAGCGTCTGCTCACCTCGAGGTTCGCGCCCATCAGCCTTCTCGGTGTCGACCGCCGCCTGAAAGAGCTGGGCGACCGACTCGACGGCGTCGACGTGCCGTTCTATCGGGCGACCGCGGACGTGATGGCCGAGGCCGTCGGTTTCCACCTGAACCGTGGCGTTCTCGCCGCCGCGCACCGCCCGCCGGAACTGGAGCTCGCGGACGTACTCGACGGCGCCAGAACTGTCGTCGTGTTGGAGGGCGTCAACGATCACGAGAACCTGGGGTCGATGTTTCGCAACGCGGCCGGACTCGGTGCCGACGCCGTGCTGTTCGGTGCCGCGTGTGCGGACCCGCTCTACCGTCGCGCGGTGCGAGTGTCGATGGGGCACGTTCTTCGAGTGCCGTTCGCCCGCGTACCGGAGTGGCCTCGAGGTCTGAAGATACTCCGGGACAGAGGTTTTCAGACCATCTCGCTGACGCCCAACCCGTCGGCGATTCCTCTGGCGGAGGCGATGACCGGGGAGAAGGTGGCCCTGCTGCTGGGCGCCGAAGGGCCAGGACTGACCGAACACGCGATGCGCGCCACCGACGTCAGGGCCCGGATCCCGATGGCGCCCGGTACCGATTCGCTCAACGTCGCCACGGCTGCCGCGATGGCGTTCTACGAACGTGTTCGGCTGCAGCCGTCGTGACCGACAGGGCCGTGGCACGCGACCGTGACGTGTTGTTCACCGGCATCCCGGTGGCAGTGTTCGTGGCCGTACTCGTCGGCGCTGCCCTGACGGCGTTCGGACGAGAACTCGCCCACATCAACGTGTTCCTCGCGATCGGGATCAACCTGATCGTCGTCGGCGGTGCGGCTCCGACCGTACTGCGGTGGCGGTCGACGCGGGTGTGGCGATGGCCGGTGTACGGCGTGTGCGTCGGCGGGGTGCTCAGCTTTGTGGCTCTGGGGATTTCCGTCGCAGCCAACGCATGAACTTGCGATCGGTCGGCGCGGACACCGGTGCGGGAGCTTCGGCGGCCGGTTCCTCGCCGGGTGTGTAGAGCGCAAAACCGGACGCGGGAACGGACATCGGATCGAACTCGTCGCCGCGCGGCGCTCCCGTGTAGCGGAACCCGAGCCATTCTGCGTTCGCTGCTTCCGCGAATTCCTGCGGGTGGAACGGAAGCGATTGTGGGTCCGGTAGCACCCCGGGCGGATAGATCAACGGGCGTTCGCCTGCCCAGAACGGTCGCTCCCACACCAGCGGCAGGCCGAGGTCCTCGTAGATGTAGATCGGGGTCGCGCTGAACGAGCGGCGAAGGGTTCCGCGTTCCCAGTAGGCGAACGCACCCCATGCGTTCTCCGGGTCGGTTGCAACGAAGTACGTGTGCTCCGAGGCGAGAGGCCGTACCCAGGACTCCGGGATCAACGACGGTTTGGCGATCGAGAGGTTCAGCGAACACACGACGGTGGTGCCCGGGTAACAACCGACGACGATCGCGTCGGGTCCGACTCCGGCGGACTGCGGCAAAGGGGTCGGTGCTGTCGGCAGCGCGGTGAGGTCGGGGATCAACCGGCCGACGAGGGCCGCGGCCGCAGCGTGATCGGACGCCGACGTCTCGCGTAACAAGGACGCCGGGTCAGGTGCGTCGGTGTACCAGATGGTCGATACTTTGACCCCCACTCCCGGCACCCTTCTCGACTGTCAGCGGTTCATGTCAGCTGTGCCCGCTGCTGCGGACACCCAGCAAAACATCTTCCCACGACGGCATGGCAGGTTTGCCCCTCTTGTCCTTTTTGGGTGCCGGAAGTGCATCATGTTTGGGCTCGTTCACAACGACGTCCGCCGGTTCGTCGTCGACGGCTTCGTCGAGTTCACTGTCCGCGGTGGTGCCGTAGTACTCGTCGAACGTCTGCTGCGACTCTTCCTGCGGGGCAACTTCGAGGGCTCGGACCGGCGCGAGACCGCGGAGCTGACGCCCGAAGTCCGGATCGACCAGCTCGGCCGCTGCGTCGTCCAGAGCGGTGATGGTGCCGCCGTGTCCGTCGGGCAGAAACTGCCAGTGCGCTTTGTTGGTGGTGCGGCCGGCCTGCCATTTCAGCTGCGCGACCCACTTGTTGTCCTCGTCCCGCCACGCATCCCACGTGGCCTCGTCGAGGTGGTGGCCGCGTGCGCGGAAGGCCAGTGCGACGACCTCCGCGAGGGTCTGGACCGCGGGGCCGTCGTGACGAAGTGGGTGACCGGATTGCGCCATCGTCGCGGCCTGCGAGCGTTCGAGCAGAACGGGATGGGCGAAGACCTCGACACGGCTCAGTGCCATTCCGGAGTCGCTTGCCACCTGTTCGACGGTGGCACCCGCTCGAATTCGGGCCTGGATCTCCTTGGGGCGAAGCAAACTGTCCATTTCGATCTCAATCTGTCCTAGTCGAGCGATGTCGCCGCGAGAGGCCGCGCGGAGTTTGTCGTCGGCCGGAAGCCGGAATTTGTCGCCGGTTTTGGGATCTGCGCAGATCACGTACTGCCCATCGGGTTCGAGACCGACCACGCGTAGATCCCGCACCTTGACCTCCTCATCGCGCCGACTCGCGATATCGTCCTCGTCGACAGTAATCCACTCGTGACGTCGAGCGTGTCTGCGACACGCACCCGCCGCGTTCTTGTCAAAGACTAGTCATTGCGCTAGTCGGGTGCACGGATTCCGTTGCCGCGTCGGCAATGTACCTGTCGCGGAGAGCTTTTGCGTCGTGATGCAGGAAGTATCCGCCCAATGTCAGTCCGATGCAGAGAGCCGTGGCGTGGCCGAATGCGGTGAACGACGGATCGGCGATCGCCGAGGCTCCGACCAGAGCCAGCCAGCCGCCCGCCCACAGCACGCGCCACGGTCCGCGTAGGTAGCGGATCAGCGATCCCGCAACGGCCGCGGCGGCATAGCTGACGCCGACGTCGACGGCTACGGCGAGTGAATCCTCCAGCCAGTCGGCGTGGATTCCGACGAACAGTCCGGCGGCGACGAGCACCGTCGCGCCGACGTGACCGGCGGCGAAAGCCAGCAGGAAGCGCGTCGACCCCGAGATCCACTCGGCGACCGCGAAGAGAAGGGCAACGGCGCCGAGCCACACCCAGTTCGGTTCACCGTCGGTCAGGAATGCGCTTGCGACGAGCGTGCCGACGTGACCGTCGCCGAGATTGTGCAGGTTGGTGCTGGCGCGAAGGAGTACGTGCCATTGTGCGTGGGGGCCGAGGTGTCCGACGAGTATCGCGGCAGTCGCGGCGAGGACCGAGTAGGCGATCGTGACTTTCAGTCGCAGAAGGACCGCCGGCCAACGCACAGGGCGCTCCCTTCGAGATAGTTGCAGATGCCAACTAGTTTAGCCCTCGAAGGGAACGCCCGTGCTGTGAGCTTGCTGCCAACCAGGTGCTGGTCAGCCGAGAGCCGACACGACCCAGTCGATGCTCTTCGTCAATGCGGTGACGTCGTCCGGCTCGATCGCCGGGAACATACCGACGCGCAACTGGTTGCGTCCGAGCTTGCGGTACGGCTCGGTGTCCACGACACCGTTGGCGCGCAGGACCTTCGCGACCTGGGCGGCGTCGACCTTCTCGTCGAAGTCGATGGTGCCGACGACCTGGCTGCGGTGCGCGGGATCCGTCACGAACGGGGTGGCGAACTCGCTCTTCTCGGCCCAGTCGTACAGACGCGAGCTCGAGTCCGCGGTGCGCTTGGTCGCCCAATCCAGGCCGCCCTTGGCGTTCAACCACTCGATCTGGTTGGCGAACAGCAACAGCGTGGCCACCGCCGGGGTGTTGTACGTCTGGTCCTTGCTGCTGTTGTCGATCGCGATCGGCAGCGACAGGAAGTCGGGAACCCAGCGGCCCGACGCCTGGATCTCGCTGACGCGCTCGAGCGCTGCGGGGCTGAACAGGCCGACCCACAGGCCACCGTCGGCGGCGAAGTTCTTCTGCGGGGCGAAGTAGTAGACGTCGGAGTCGGCGACGTTCACCGGGAGGCCTCCCGCGCCACTCGTCGCGTCGATGGCGATGAGCGCGTTCTCGGAGCCGGCCGGGCGGCTGACCGGAATGGCCACACCCGTCGACGTCTCGTTGTGCGCCCAGCCGATCAGGTCGACGGACGGATCAGACGTCGGCTCCGGAGCGCTACCGGGCTCTGCCTTCACGACGATCGGGTCGCCGATGAACGGGTTGTTCTTTGCGACCGAGGCGAACTTGGAGCTGAACTCACCGTTGGTCAGGTGCAGCGACTTCTCGCGGATCAGACCGAAAGCCGCGGCGTCCCAGAATGCGGTGGTTCCACCGTTACCGAGCACCACCTCGTACCCCTCGGGAAGGCTGAAGAGATCCTTCAGGCCACCACGCACCCGTGCAACGACGTCCTTGACGGGCTTCTGACGGTGGCTCGTACCGAACACGGACGCACCGACATCCACCAGAGACTGCAGCTGCTCGGGGCGAACCTTGGACGGTCCGCAGCCGAAACGTCCGTCGGCGGGCAGAAGATCAGCGGGAATGATCGGCAATTCGGCCATTGAGCAGCGCATCCTAAGCATCGAGGGAACTGGCACGTACAGGCTAGTCCAAGAGGGTCGATCACAGGTCGCCGGTCTCCACGCGCACGTTGCCCTGGACGCGAGGGTTGCAACCTGCGCATGGGGCTGGAACCTGCGCGTTCACGGTCCGGTGGAGACCGAATGTGCCGTTCGGTCACCTGGGCGCGCCTGCGCGGGTTGCAGCGACTGCGCGTGTTGCAGTACGCGCTCCCACTGAAACCCGCGCGTCGACCGACCGCCGGACGCTGCGCCGGTGTCAGACGATCTGTCCCCAGCCGTCGACGGATTCGGGGGTGCGTGGTGCGGGGCCGGTGTAGATGGCGGCGGGGCGGACGAGTTTGCCGAGGCGTTTCTGTTCGAGGATGTGGGCGCACCATCCGGCGGTGCGGCCGCAGGTGAACATGGCGGGCATCATCTGCGCGGGTACTTCGGCGAAGTCGAGGATGACCGCGGCCCAGAATTCGACGTTGGTTTCGATGGGACGGTCGGGGCGGCGTTCGCGGAGTTCGGCCAGAGCTGCTTGTTCCAGTGCTGCGGCGACTTCGTAGCGCGGGGCGTTCAGGCGCTTGGCGGTTGCGCGCAGGACGCGGGCGCGAGGGTCTTCGGCGCGGTAGACGCGGTGCCCGAAGCCCATGAGCTTTTCCTTGCGGTCGAGGATGCCTTTGACGAGGGCGCGGGCGTCGTCGTTCTTCTCGACTTCCTCGATCATCGGGAGGACGCGGGCGGGTGCGCCGCCGTGCAGTGGGCCGGACATGGCGCCGATGGCTCCGGAGAGTGCGGCGGCGACGTCGGCGCCGGTGGAGGCGATGACGCGGGCGGTGAAGGTGGAGGCGTTGAGGCCGTGTTCGGCGGCGGAGACCCAGTAGGCGTCGATGGCTTCGGTGTGCGCGGGGTCGGGGTCGCCTTTCCAGCGGGTCATGAAGCGTGCGGTGACGGTTTCGCACTGGTCGATCTTCTTCTGCGGCACGGCCGGCTGGTAGATGCCGCGTGCGGACTGTGCGACGTAGGACAGTGCCATGACCGAGGCGCGGGCGAGTTGGTCGCGGGCGGTGGCGTCGTCGATGTCGAGCAGGGGTTGATAGCCCCAGATGGGGGCGAGCATCGCCAGGCCTGCTTGGACGTCTACGCGGACGTCCCCGGTGTGGATGGGGAGCGGGAACGGCTCGGCCGGTGGGAGTCCTGGTCCGAAGCGGCCGTCGACGAGCAGTGCCCAGACGTTGCCGAAGGTGACGTGTTTGGCGACGAGGTCTTCGATGTCGACGCCGCGGTAGCGCAGCGCGCCGCCGTCCTTGTCCGGCTCGGCGATGTCGGTGGTGAACGCGACGACGCCTTCGAGACCACTGACGAAATCTTCGGGAACCTGTTGTACAGCCATGACCGTAGGACTCTCCTTGTAGCCTCGCGACTCGCGTTCGAGCTTGCCTGGTCAGAACTGTAGCGCTTCGTACCCGGGAGTAACGTGGCGGTTCGTGCACCGAGACAGGCAACCGAGCGACACCTCCCCTCTGGCCGATATGCGGGTCGACTACAAGCAGGACGCCGACGTGGATGCGGAGCGGCTGCTCGGCGGTTGGCTACCGGTGGCGCAGCAGTGGCTCGCCGACGCTGTCGAGGCGAAGATCGCCGAGCCCAACGCGATGGTTCTCGCGACCGTCGATGCCGACGGACGGCCGTCGACCAGGACGGTGTTGTGCAAGGGTCTGGACGCCGACGGTGTGGTGTTCTACACGAACTACGGATCCGACAAGGCGACCCACCTCGCTCACACCCCGTATGCGTCGGTGACGTTCCCGTGGATCGGTATCGAGCGTCAGCTCACCTTCCGAGGGTCCGTCCGAAAGGTGACCGCGGAGGACACTGCAGCGTATTTCGCGTCGCGGCCTCGCGGGTCGCAGCTGGGGGCGTGGGCGTCGCAGCAGTCGCAGCCGATCGATTCCCGTGAGGCGCTCGAGGCTGCTCTGGCTGAGGTTGCTCGCAGGTTCGACGGTGTGGATGTGCCGGTTCCGCCCGGTTGGGGTGGGTTCCGGCTGAGCCCGGAGACCGTGGAGTTCTGGCAGGGCCGAACCAATCGGTTGCACAACAGAATTCGGTTGACGACGTCGACTCGGCTGGTGGAGCGCCTGCAGCCGTGAATGCTCTTCGCGGTGTCCTGGCCGACACCACTCCGCTGAAGACTCCTGCCTATCGGCGCTTGTGGCTCGCCAACATCATCACCGTCATCGGTGCGCAGTTGTCGATCGTCGCTGTGCCGCAACAGGTATTCCAGATCACGCTCAGCTCGGCGTACGTCGGGTTGACGGGCGTGTTCGCGTTGGTTCCGCTGATCGTGTTCGGGCTGTGGGGCGGTGCGCTCGCCGACGTGATGGATCGTCGAACGTTGTTGATGTGCACCACGTTCGGTCTGATCGGTACGTCCGCGCTGTTCTGGCTGCAGGCGTTCCTCGATCTGAACAACGTATGGGTGGTTCTGGTTCTGCTGGCCGTCCAACAGGCGTTCTTCGCGGTCAACCAACCGACGCGTAGTGCACTGTTGCCGCGCATCCTGCCACCCGGACAGCTTCCGGCCGCGAATTCGCTGAACATGACGGTGATGAATTTCGGCGCCATCGCAGGACCGTTGAGCGCCGGAATCCTGATCTACTACATCGGCTTGGAGACGCTGTATCTGATCGACACGGTGTTCCTGTTCGCGACGCTGTGGGCGGTGATCAAGCTCCCCGCGATCCCTCCGGCGTCGGCGGGTCAGCGTGCCGGTCTGCGTTCGGTGTTCGACGGTTTCGCCTACCTGGCGACGCAGAAGGTGCTGCTCGCGTCGTTCGTGGTCGACATCATCGCGATGGTGTTCGGTATGCCCCGTGCCCTTTTTCCGCAGATCGCGCACGAAAGTTTCGGTGATCCGGCCTCGGGTGGGCCGGTTCTCGGCATGCTGTTCGCGGCGATGTCGGCGGGCGCGGTGGTGGGCGGTGTGTTCTCGGGATGGCTTCCGCGTGTGAAACGGCAAGGCATGGCTGTGATCGTCGCGATCATGGTGTGGGGTGCGGCGATGATCGGGTTCGGTGTCGCGGTCGGCCTGGCGTCCGACGGTGCGACGACGGTGGCGTTGTGGTTCGCGCTTGCGTTCCTCGCTCTGGGCGGCGGCGCCGACATGATCTCGGCTGCATTCCGGTCGACGATGTTGCAGACGGTCGCGACGGACGAGATGAGAGGTCGGCTGCAGGGAGTGTTCATCGTCGTGGTTGCCGGTGGCCCCAGGATCGGTGACGTCCTGCACGGCGCTGCGGCGGCGTCGGTGGGTACCGCGGCGGCGGCAGCGGGCGGCGGAGTGCTCGTCGTGATCGGTGTATCGCTTGCCGCGCTGGCTCTTCCGGCATTCATTCGGTACCGGGTCAGGAGCGTAGCCCGCGGAATGACCGAATAAGCCTGTCAGGTAGTGGACAATGGCAGCCATGGCTGACGCATATTCGATCTCGAGCGGGAGGTACCGGGCGGAGATCGCCGCGGCAGGCGCCGGTCTGAGGCTGCTCGAGTTCGACGGATCGCCGCTGACCGAGACGTGGGAAGTGGGCACCACACCACCGCTCTCGGCGGGATTGGTGCTCGCTCCGTGGCCCAACCGTGTCGCCGACGGTGCATTCACTTTCGGTGGTAGCGACCACCAGTTGGAGATCACCGAACCGTCTCGCAACAATGCAAGCCACGGTTTCGTGCGCAGGGTCGACTGGACTCTCGTGGACAGATCGGAGTCTCGCGTCGAGCAGTCGGTGGACATCGGGCAGCACCCGGGTTGGCCGTACAGCGTGGAGGTGACGGTCGTGCACGAACTGTCGAACAGCGGGCTCGTCGTGACCGCGTCGGCGACCAACACCGGTGAGTCCGACGCTCCCTACGGCATGGGTTTTCACACGTTCGTGCGCGTCGGCGATGTTCCGCTCGACGACTGCAAGTTGGAGTTCTCCGCCGGCACTCGGCTGCAACTCGACCCTGTTCGCAACCTGCCCAACGGTCCGTCGGTTCCGACCGCGGGTTCGGAGTTCGATTTCACGGCGCCGCGGCTCATGAAGGACGTCTGGCTGGACACTCCGTTCAGCGCCGAAGTACCCGACGCCGACGGCAAGGCCTGGCACGTTCTCCGCGGGCCGGACGGCACGGGTACCGGACTGTGGACGGACCGCGAGTTCGATTGGGTGCAGGTGTTCACCGCCGACCCCGGACATGATCAGGCGTACCCGGACCGTGGGCGCGCGGTGGCCGTGGAACCGATGACGTGCCCGCCCGACGCGTTCAATTCCGGCGTCGACGTGATCGTGTTGACGCCGGGGCAAACCTGGACCGGCTCATGGGGAATGGAGTTTCTGACGCGATGACGATTCTGGTGTGCGGCGAGTCTCTCGTCGATCTGGTCCCGGTGCACGAAGGCCCGTTGCTCTCTCCGAAGCTCGGGGGTGGCCCGTTCAACGTCGCGGTGTCGCTCGGTCGTCTGGGCACGAACGTGTCGTTCCTGTCGAGGGTGTCCACGGACGCGTTCGGGGAGCAGATCCTCGGCAGCCTGCGTGATGCAGGCGTCGACACCACGTGGGTGCAGCGCGGCGCCGAGCCGACCACGTTGGCGATGACCACCCTGGCGGACGACGGTAGCGCTCAGTACTCGTTCTACGCGGACGGTACGGCCGATCGGCTCGTCGGTGACCCGGGCGAGTTGCCGGACGAGATCACGACTCTGTCCTTCGGCACGCTGTCGCTTCTGTACGAGCCGGGCGCGTCGATGTACGCAGCCCTGCTGCACCGTGCGCACGCGGCGGGGAAGCTGACGATGCTGGACCCCAACATCCGTCCGGCTGCCATCGACAGCACCAGTGGAGACATCACGGCCGACGGTTTTCGTACCCGATTCAAGTCGTGGTTGCCGTCGGTGGACATCTTGAAGGTCAGCGAGGACGACGCGCACTGGTTGGGACTCGGACCCGAGGGGACGACGGTCGACGACTGGCTCGCGGCAGGCGTCGCAGCCATCGTGATGACGCGCGGAGGCGACGGTATCTCGGTGTTCACTTCGGCGGGCGAATTCTCGGTTCCCGGGGTGCCCGTCGACGTCGTCGACACCATCGGTGCAGGTGACACCGTGCACGGAGCTTTACTCGCGTATTTGACAAACGAGACCATTGTCACAACGCGTGACCTGAATGACATGGGCGCGGGAGACTGGAAGGCAGCACTGAGGTTCGCCGCGCGAGCAGCCGCCATCACGGTTTCTCGCCCGGGTGCCGACCCTCCGTGGGCGTCCGAGGCGCCGAGAGACTAGTTTCTCTATCGACTGCAGTAAGTGTCCGATTTAAGTACGTGTCCGTTACATGAGTTCGAGAGGGACCATTCGTGCCCGCTGAGAATGACGCAAAAGCCACCCTCGTTTACCCCGGTGGCGAACACAGCATGTCCATTGCCAAGGCAACCGAAGGCAATGACGGCATCGAGCTGGGTAAGTTGCTGGCCGAGACCGGCTATACGACGCTCGACGGCGGATTCGTCAACACCGCGTCGACGAAGTCTGCGATCACCTACATCGACGGTGCTGCAGGGATCCTGCGCTACCGCGGTTACCCGATCGAACAGCTGGCCGGCAAGTCGAGCTTCATCGAGGTGAGTTACCTGCTGATCTACGGTGAGCTCCCCACGGAGGACCAGCTCGAGAAGTTCACCGACAAGATCCGCAGGCACACACTGCTGCACGAGGACCTCAAGCGATTCTTCGACGGTTTCCCGCGCAACGCTCACCCGATGCCGGTGCTGTCCAGTGCGGTCAACGCGTTGTCCGCGTACTACCAGGATTCGTTGGATCCGAACAACCCCGAGCAGGTCGAACTCTCGACCATCCGCTTGCTCGCGAAGCTGCCTACCATCGCGGCTTATGCGTACAAGAAGTCCGTCGGTCAGCCGTTCCTGTACCCGGACAACTCGAAGAGCCTGGTCGAGAACTTCCTGACCATGACGTTCGGATTCCCGGCGGAGCCCTACGAGGTGGACCCGGAGATCGTGAAGGCTCTGGACATGCTCCTGATTCTGCACGCGGACCACGAGCAGAACTGCTCGACGTCGACGGTTCGTCTGGTCGGATCCTCGGACGCGAACCTCTTCACGTCCATCTCGGGTGGCATCAATGCTCTGTGGGGACCGCTGCACGGCGGCGCCAACCAGGCCGTCCTCGAGATGCTGGACAAGATCAAAGCGGAGGGCGGCGACGCCACCGACTTCCTGCGTCGGGTGAAGAACAAGGAAGACGGCGTGAAGCTCATGGGCTTCGGGCACCGCGTCTACAAGAACTTCGATCCGCGCGCCACGCTGGTCAAGGAGACCGCGCACAACATCCTCGGCAAGCTGGGCAACGGTGACGAGCTCCTCGACATCGCGCTCAAGCTCGAGGAGACGGCGCTCACCGACGACTACTTCGTCGAGCGCAAGCTGTACCCGAACGTGGACTTCTACACCGGGCTGATCTACCGCGCGATGGGCTTCCCGCCGCACATGTTCACGGTGCTGTTCGCCATGGGACGTCTCCCGGGCTGGATCGCGCACTGGCGTGAGATGCACGAGGATCCGACCACGAAGATCGGTCGGCCGCGTCAGATCTACACCGGTTACACCGAGCGCGACTACAAGGACGTGTCCTCGCGCTAGTCGTCACCGAGCGAAGAGCCGCCTGAACCTGTCACGGGGTCCAGGCGGCTTTCGTCGTTTCGGGGTGCACGTGTCAGTCGAGCACGGCCGTGGCCTCGACCTCGACCATGATGTCCGGTTCGCCGAGCGCGACGACTCCGATGAGCGTGATGGGTTTGACGGGGTCGATGCCGAGCTTCGCTGCGGCCCGCCCGACGCCTTCTCCGAGCAACGGCATCTTCTCGGCCGTCCAGTCGACGACGTAGACCGTCAGCTTCGCGACATCGTCGAACGTCCCGCCGACGGCGTTCAGCGCGGTGGCGACGTTGAGGTAGGCCTGTTCGACCTGCGCCGCGAAGTCGTTCTCCCCGACGCGGTTGCCGTCGGCGTCGCGGGCGACCTGGCCGGAAAGGAACACGAGCTTCGATCCTTCGGCGACCGAGAGTTGGCGGTAGACATCGGGTTTGGGCAGACCGTCGGGGTTGTGCAGGGTGATGGTCATATCTGGCTCCTTCGTCGGGGTTCCGAAAATATAACACTGTTATGTATTGTTGGGGAATGGTCAGAACCAAAGATCCTCGGATCAGGTCGATGCTCATCGAACGAGCCGCGCGAATGTTGGGGGACAGGCAGCCCGTGACGCTGCGTGCGCTCGTCAAGGACACCGAGGTCTCGACTATGGCCGTGTACACCTACTTCGACGGCCTCGACGGTCTGTGGATGGCCGTGCGGCAGGAAGGTTTCAAGAGGTTGGCCGCCATGTCGGAGGCCGCGGAGGTCACGGCGGATCCGGTCCGTGACCTGGCGTCGCTCGGATCGGTGTACACACGTAACGCGTTGGAGAATCCGGATCTGTATCGAGTGATGTTCGACGCGACGGTCGATCTGGAGGATCCGGGCGGCGCTGATGCGGTTCTGCAGCATCTGGTGCTGGGGATCGACCGTGCAAAGGATGCCGGACGATTCCGGGCGGATGTGGATTCGGTGGATCTCGCGCTTCAGGCTTGGATCGTCGGGCATGGGCTGGTCTCGCTCGTCGTGACCGGGCCGCTCGACGAGGCTGCGTTGGCCTACGGGGCGTCGATGCTCACGGCGGTGTACGTCGCCGCCGGCGACGACGAAGCCCGCTGCCGTGAATCCGTGGCAGCGGGCTGGGAGTTCGGGTGACCCGTCAGAACTGTCGGCGGTTCTTCAGGACCGGTAGGTTCTGGCGCACCGACTCGACCTGTGTGGTGTCGATGTCCACGGTCAGCATGCCGGGAGTCGTGTCGAGTTGACCCAGTACCTCGCCGGTGGGGGAGCTGACGATGGAGTGGCCGACGCCCAGGGGCGCGGTTCCGTTCGACTGCTCGGGTTGTGCTTGGTCGCAGGCGGCGATGAACGCCGTGGAGTCGAGGGCGCGGGCTCGGGCGAGCAGCGACCACTGTTCGGCCTTGCCCGGACCGGAGCCCCACGACGCGGCGACGACGACCAGTTGAGCGCCGAGGTCGCCGAGCTTCTGGAACAACGCGGGGAAGCGTATGTCGTAGCACGTCGCGAAGCCGATGCGTACACCGTCGATGTCGAGGACGAGCGGTTCGGAACCCGGTGCGACCGTGTCGGATTCGGCGAAACCGAAGGCGTCGAAGAGGTGGATCTTGTCGTAGCTCGCGTCGACGCCGTCGCCGGTGACCAGGAGGGTGTTGGCGACACGGTCGTCGTCGGCGGGGGTGAACATTCCCGCGACGATCGTGATTCCGACGCTGGACGCGATCGCACGGACGCCGTCGGCCCACGGGCCGTCGAGGGGTTCTGCGACGCCGCGAATCGGTCCGCCGAAGCACCGCATCATCGCTTCCGGGAAGACGACGACGGAGGATCCGGCTTCTTTGGCTGCGCGGGCGTGGGTGTCGATGATTCGCAGATTGTCCGATGGTTCAGTTCCACTGGTGACCTGGGCAAGGCTGATTCGGAGGCTGGTGCTCATCTGCTGATCTCCTGTTTCGTGGGCGCTGTGCATGGTTTCGTAGCGCGTCGAGAGGTATACATATCGTATGCAATCGGTGTCGGGTAGGGACAAGGCGTACTCGTTCGTTCGTGACCAAGTGCTCACGTCACCTGCGGCCACCGGAACATTTCTGAACGAGCAGGACCTGGCGACTCGAATCGGGGTGTCTCGCACGCCGGTTCGTGAAGCCCTGTTGATGTTGCAGGCGGAGGGTCTTGTCGAGATGGTACCCAAGCGGGGTGCTCACGTTCCCGCGATGTCCGGCCGCCAGATCGGTGAGTTGATGGAGTTGCGAGGCGTGCTGGAGCGTCACGCGGGCTCGGTGGCCGTCGGAACCGGCACCCCGCCGGTGGCCCTGATGCGCGACGCCCTCGGTGCTCAGGAGGTGCTCGCCGAGGTTCGAACCGATGATGCTGCAAAGGAATTCATCGACCTCGACGGCAGGTTCCATCAAATTCTGATCGATTCCGCCGGCAGTGAACTGCTGTCGCGGACGTACGCAGGCCTGCGGGCCCGTCAGCTGCGCGTCGGATTGACCGCGTTGTTCGCGGCGTCCGATCGCCAGCGCAACGTGTGCACCGAGCACGAGGCCATCGTCGTCGCTCTCGAGAGCGGCGACGAGGACCTCGTGCATCGGGCGATCGACGATCATCTGGAAGTCACACTGCAGATCCTGTTGAGGGCGTAGTCGCGCGAATGACCTCGTACTCCTCTTCCTCGGCACGGTCGGGGTTGCGTCCGAGTGCGAGGCCGAGGACGGTCAGGGCGCCGACGACGGCGACGTAGGCGACGATCAGCGTCCAGGTGTCGGTCTTGTCCAGCAGGAAGACGAAGATCAGCGGTGCCATGGCTCCACCGACCACTCCTGCGAGGGTGTAGGCGAGCGAGCTGCCGGTCGATCGCAGGCGCACGGTGAACTGCTCGGTGACGAAGGCTGCCTGCGGTCCGTACATGAACGAGTGGAACGCCAGTCCGACGACGACGCCGAGGATCAGCAGCGGCAGCGAGCTTCCGCCGATGATCAGGAAGAACACTGCGCTCCAGGCGACTCCACCGACGGCGGCGACGCCGTAGACGAGGCGGCGGTTGATGCGGTCGGACAGGGCGCCGGCGAGCGGGATCAGGCCGAGCTGGAATGCGGAGCCGATGAGAATGGCGATCAGAACTTCGCTGCGTTCGAAGCCGAGCTTCTGTGTGCCGTACGTGATGGAGAAGACGGTGAACAGTGCGTAGATGACGTCGGGGGCGATGCGGGACAGAATCGCGGCGATCAGAGGGCGACGCTGAAACTTGAAGACCTCGCTGATCGGCGCTTCGGAGCGATCTCCGCTTTCCTGGAGTGCCTTGAACACCGGAGTGTCCTCCAGCTTCAGGCGAATCCACAGTCCGAAGCCGACGAGTACTGCGGAGAGCAGGAATGCGACGCGCCAGCCCCAGGATTCGAACTGCTCCTCGGTCAGGGCGAGGGTGAGTGCGGCGAGAGCACCGTTGGCGAGGAGGTTTCCGGCTGGGGGACCGATCTGTGCGGCCGACGACCAGAAGCCGCGCTGACGGGGGTTGCCGTATTCGCTCGACAGAAGTACCGCGCCGCCCCATTCGCCGCCGACGGCCACGCCCTGGGCGAAGCGCATCGTGACCAGGAGGATCGGGGCGACGATGCCGATGGTGTCGTAACCCGGGATCAAACCGATGAGGAATGTGGTGACGCCGATCAGCAGCAGCGTGATGACCAACAACTGCTTGCGGCCGATGACGTCGCCGAGGCGTCCGAAGACGAATCCGCCGACGGGGCGTGCCACGTATCCGACCGCGTAGGTCGAGAAGGCCAGCAGGGTGCCGGTCAGTGGATCGCTGTCGGGAAAGAAGACGATCGGGAAGATCAGGGCGGCCGCCGCGGAGTAGACGGCAAAGTCGTACCACTCCAATGCGGTGCCCGTCAGGCTGGCCGCAAATGCCTTGACCAGGCCTTTCTTTTCGACTGTCTGCGCAGTCATGGCAACTCCTTCGTCTGTGCCTTGGATCACTGTATCCGTTGTACTGATTCCATACTTGCTGTATACAAGACGTATGCGCAAGCTTTTCGGCGTATTCGAAACAATCAATTAACGAGAGAGGCATTCACGATGCTGACGTTCACGCTTCCGGACGGAACCACCGAGACCGTCGAACCGCTGAATCTGCTCAACGCCGGCTACGCGGGCCGCAACCAGGAAGAAGTTGCTCATCACATCGCCGAGCTGGCCGAACTCGGTGTTCCGGCACCGACCGTCACGCCCGCGATGTACCCCATCTCGCCGTACCTGGCTCAGCAGACGAACGCCGTGCACGTGCAGCACGGGCGCACCTCCGGTGAAGCCGAGTGGGCGCTCGTCGTTCTCGGCGATACCGACGACGACGTGCTGCTCACCGTCGCGTGTGATCACACCGACCGCGACCTCGAGGTCCACAGCGTCGCGTGGAGCAAGAACGCATCACCCGACGTGCTCGGTTCCGGTGCGTGGCGTCTGTCCGACGTCGCGGACCGCATCGACGACATCACGCTGAAGGCATGGGTCGGCGAGACCCCGATTCAGACGGGGTCGCTGGCCGATCTCCTCGCTCCGAAGTACTGGCTCGACGTGCTCCGTGAGCGCGGGCTGTTCAAGCGCGGAACCATCCTGATCTCGGGCACGATCTCGATGCATCCCGGCGTCGACCAGTTCGCCGACGCGTGGAAGGTCGAGATGTCCGACGCCGCCACCGGAAACGTGCTGACCTGCGAATACGACGTCATTCGCATGGCTGACCCGATCGGCTGACCAGCGCGACGTAGGGTGGAGTGCGTGACGAAGCCAATTATCGAGTTCCAGGCAGGCCCTCCACCCATCGATCTAGTGCTGGTGGACTTGGTCGAGGGAGACGGTGACGAAGCCTCACCCGGCGATACCGTCGAGGTGCATTACGTCGGGGTCGAGTTCGACTCGGGCGAGGAGTTCGACTCCTCGTGGAACCGCGGGGAGTCCATCAAGTTCCCGCTCCAGAACCTGATTCAGGGCTGGCAGGACGGCATCCCCGGGATGAAGGTGGGCGGACGCCGTCAGCTCACCATTCCGCCGGAGCTCGCCTACGGCCCGGCCGGACACGGTCATCGCCTGTCCGGTAAGACCCTCGTGTTCGTGATCGACCTGCTCGGCGTCAACTGACGTAGACCGGTCGTCGACCAAGTGCCCACAGTTCGAAGTCTCCCGAAGTAGACTTTTCGGACATGTGGGCATTGGTCGTCGAAAACGACGATCGCGTGGCCCGTGCTCTGCGTCGGTTCTTGCATGCCGAGGGTTTCGACGTCGAACGGGTCGGCGCGGTCGCGGCAGCCCGCCGAGCGATGGCCCGGCAGGACTTCGCCATTGCTCTCGTCGACCTCGGTCTCGACGACGGAGACGGTGTGGACGTGATCCGAGCGCTGCGGGACCATCCGTCCACCGGGGTCATCGCCGTCACAGCGCGTGGGGCCACGAACGACCGCGTCCGCGGACTTCGTGCCGGCGCGGACGACTATCTGGTCAAGCCCTTCGGGATCGCCGAGCTCATGGCGCGTATCGACGCCGTGATGCGCAGGCTCAGGCTCTCGTCCGTACCTCTGGAATCGCAGGGTCGTATCGGGCACGGGGAGCTGTGCATCGATCGCGACCGTCACGAAGTTCTGCTGGCAGGCACGGTTCTTCCGTTGACCCGCAAGGAGTTCGACGTGCTCGTGCTCCTCGCTCAGAACGTGGACGTCGTGGTCGAGCGCGACCGCATCCTGGATCACGTGTGGCAGTCCGCCCGCGAAGGAAACACCAGGACCCTCGACACCCACATGGCGTCGCTTCGCACCAAACTCGGCGCCGCAGCGTCGATCACGACGGTCCGAGGCGTCGGATATCGGCTCGAATCGGCGTCCGAGAGCTGACGGACAGCCGTGCGCAGACGGATCGTTCTCAGCATGGTCCCGGTGATCGCCCTTCTCGTTCTCGGCGTGGGTATCCCGTACGCGATTCTGGTGTCCGAGCGCGCAACCCAGCGTGTGTTCATCGACCGGACCGGTGACGCAGTGCGATTCGCCTCCGAGGTGGACGCGGCGATCGAATCCGGGGAATCGACCGGGCTGGGAGAGGAACTGGCGTCGTACTCGGCGTTGTACGACTCAGCGGTGTGGGTGCTCGCTCTGGACGGGGCGACCGTGTACGACCCCGGCGTTCCGCTTCCCGACGACGAGGAACTGGCCGGTGCCGTCAGGCGTGCGTTCGCGGGCGGCCGGGTGTCCGAGGCGCCGACTGTCTACCCGTGGACCGCCGCTCCCGTGCGGGTGGTCGAACCGGTCGGCCGGGACTCCCAGGTGACCGCCGTCGTCGTCATCGAGGCTCCGACGGACACGTTGCGCGCCGGGAGCCTGTCCCAATGGGCTGTCGGTATCGGAGTGTTGGTGGTCGCCGTCGCCGGGTTGCTCGCCGGGTTGTGGCCGCTGACATCGTGGATTCTTCGGCCCGTCCGCGATCTGGAGCGCAGCACTGCCGGTATCGGCGCAGGCGATTTCACGACCCGCGCGGACGTCGATCGAGGCCCGCAGGAGCTACGCGAACTGTCGGAATCGTTCAACACGATGGCCGACACCGTCGAGCGGTCGATGCAGCGTCAGCGCGCGTTCGTCACCGACGCCGCCCACCAGCTCCGAAATCCGTTGGCCAGCTTGCGTTTGTCGGTCGAGAATCTACGGCCCTGGCTGCGCGACGGTGACGCCCGCGAGGCCCACGAGGATGCCGTTGCCGAGACGGTGGAACTGGGTGCGACGTTCGAAGCGATGCTCGGCGCCGTCTCCGCGGAGCGGGACGACGGTGAACGTGACGGTGACCTGTGCTCGGTTGTCGACGTGTTCGATGCCGCGCGGCCGCGGTGGCAGGCGTGCGCGGAGAGCGCCGGGGTTCGGTTGGTGATCGAGGAACCGGCTCCGGGGTGTCGCACCGTCCGCCAACCCTCCGGTGGCCTCGTCGCGGTGCTCGACGAACTGGTGTCCAACGCCGCCCGGCTGTCCGGCGGCACGACGGTGACGGTCCGGATGCGCACCGAATCCGAGGGTCGCTGGGCGTTGTTCGAGGTGGAGGACGATGGTCGCGGGTTGTCGGAATCGGAGACGACTGCGGCGACGGGGAGATTCTGGCGCGCGCCACGGCATCAGAACGTGGCCGGGACAGGGTTGGGTCTTGCCATCGTGAGTGATGTGGTGGCCGATGTGGGAGGAACGTTTGACTTACGGGGTGCTTCCGGTGGCGGAATCGTGGCGACTGTTCGATTGCCCTGTGCGTCAGCGTGAGTCAGGGTTTCTGTTCGCGGAACCAGTCCGCTGCACCGGGATGCAGTGGAACGGGTGTGGTGGCGGCCCCGGTTCGCGGGTTGATCTGATCTGCTTCCGGGCGGTTCATCGACAGCGCCCTGGCATTCTCGAACGTGCTCGCCGTCAGGAAACGAGCCAAGTCGCGTGGAAACTCGTTGCGCACCAGCACGAACGTGGGAACGGCGAGGGTGCGACTCGACGCGATGTCCGGATACACCGTCCGTGAGATCACGACGCCGACGTACTCTCCGGGATAGGCGGCCCGTACGGCCTCGGTGTCGACGGCGAGATCGACGAATTCGACGGCTCGGCCCACCGCCGAGGTGTCTCTGACCAGCGAGTCGAGGGCCGGTGTCGGCATCGCGGTCAACGAGAAGACTGCATCCAGTTCGCCGGAGAGCAGTGCCCGGGCCGCGTCGTCCTGGCCGTAGGACAGTGGGGTGACGGCGAGCCCGGCCGAGTCGAGGAGTCGAAGCGCGGTGAAGCGGGTTCCCGATCCGGGGAGGCCGACCGCGACCCGCATGCCCGGAAGATCCTGCAGTGTTCGTACCGGCCCGTCGGCCATGACCGCGAGGTGCAGCACCGAATCGAACACCCGGAACAGTGCGGAGAAGTCCGAGACGTACGGTTTCGCGACGTCGGCGTTCACGAAACCCAGGTCGACGGACCCGGCCGTGAGCAGTGCCGCGTTGTCGACGGCCGCGTCGGTTTCGACGATGTCGACGACGTGGCGGGCGAGGGCGTCGTTCCAGCGCTCGGCCAGCGCGGTACCCGTCTCACGGTAGGTCGCACCCGCCGGTCCCGTCGCGAACGTCAAAGTGTCGACGGAGGGAACGGGCCGACTGGAACACGCAGGCAGCAGGGCTGCGAGACTCACGGCCGACACCCCGGCGAGCAGGGTCCGTCGATCGATCCTTCCGCTCACTCGTCTCCTATGTCCGAAATGTGAATGTCAGATCGACCTCAAATCTACGCAACTTTGTTGGTGTGACGGGCGCCACTGCGGAACATTGGCGGCATGGCTCCCACCACCGAGACGGGTGACACCGTCAAGCGCAAGCGTTTCTACCACCAGCTGTACTTCTGGGTTCTCGTCGGAATCAGCGTCGGGATCATCATCGGCCTCACCGCTCCCGGCGTGGCGTCGGAGATGAAGTGGATGGCCGATCTGTTCATCAAACTCGTCAAGGTGGTCATCGCGCCGACGATCTTCGCGACGATCGTCGTCGGCATCGCGGGGATGGGGAACCTGGCCAAAGCGGGTGGTCTCGCCTTCAAGACCGTCATGTACTTCAACGTCACCACCGTGTTCGCGCTGGCGATCGGCCTCGTCGTCGTCAACGTCCTCGGGCCGGGGCGTGGATTGAACTACGACGTCGCTTCCTTCGACTCGTCGGCGGCCGCGGGCACCATCGAGTCGGCCGGCGAAGCGAGCGGAACGGGACTGACCGGGTTCATCCTGAATCTGGTACCCGACTCGTTCGCGAGTGCATTCGTCGACGGAATGTTGCTGCAGGTACTGCTGCTGGCGATCCTCGTGGCCGTAGCGGTGACGATGCTCGGCACGCGGGCGGCACCGGTCGTCAGCGCCCTGGACACGTTCGCCAAGATCATGTTCGGCGTCATCAAGCTCGTGATGTGGGTTGCGCCGCTGGGTGCGATGGGCGGAATCGCGTTCACGATCGGCGAGCACGGCAGCGCGATCCTCGGTTCACTCGCGACGTTCATGGGTTCCTTCTGGCTCACGTGCATCCTGTTCCTGCTGTTCGTCCTCGGCCCCATCTGCAGACTCGCCGGGTTCAGCATCTTCAAGTACCTGCGGTACATCAAGGACGAACTGCTGATCGTGCTGGGCACGTCGTCGTCGGAGACGGTCCTTCCGCGCATGATGGCGAAGATGGAAGCGGCAGGCACACCGAAGCACGTGGTGGGCATGACCATTCCCACCGGCTACTCGTTCAACCTCGACGGCACCGCCATCTACATGTCGATGGGCGCGATCTTCATCGCCCAAGCCTTCGGTATCGACGTCCCCATCTGGACGCAGATCGGTCTGCTCGTGTTCATGCTGATCTCGTCGAACGGTGCTGCAGGCGTGTCGGGCGCAGGCCTGGTCACCCTTGCCGCGTCGTTGACGGCATTCGACTCGGTGATCCCGGTTGCGGGTATCGCGTTGATCGTCGGAATCGATCGCTTCATGTCCGAGGGCCGTGCGCTGACCAACCTGTCCGGCAACGGACTCGGAACGCTCGTCATCGCGAGGTGGACGGGCGAGCTCGATCGAGAACGCCTCGCCTACGTGCTGGACAACCCGAAGACCGTCGACGTCGACGACCTGTTGGATCCCGACGAGCCGGCCGACAAGGAGCTGGCGTCCTCGGGTGCAGCAGGCCGCTAGTGTCCGCGTGCGAGGTCCAGTACCAGTCTGGCCCCACCGAGCGGACTGTCGGTGAAACGAGCTCGGCCACCGTGCAGTTCGGCCTGCTGCGCCACCAGGGCGAGGCCGAGGCCGGATCCACCCTTCGTCGCCGACGCCCCACGGTAGAAGCGCTCGAAGACGGAATCCCGCTCGGCGGGCGGGATTCCGGATCCGTTGTCGTCGAGGACGATCTGCACCGTGGACTCCGTCTCGGTCAGCGTGATCGCGACGTCGGTGGCCGACCCGTGGCGAACGGCGTTGATGATGGCGTTGTCCAGGGCGAGGCGGAGTCCGGCGGGCAGAGCGTCGACGACGAGCGACGGGGCCGATTCGACGCGGACCGTCAGACCCGGGTTCTGCCGCATCGCGTCCTGAGCGGCCACGTCGCAGATCTCGACGATGTCGACCGGGACGCGATCCTTGTCGCTGGACAGTTCACCGGACGCGAGTTTCTCGAGAGCCGTCAGAGTTGCTTCGACGCGGCCCTGCGTCCGCTGCAGATCCTCCAGGATCTCGAGTCTCTGCGGCGGCTCGAGGTCGAGGGTGCGCAGCACTTCGATGTCGGTGCGCATCGCCGTCAGCGGCGTCCGAAGTTCGTGCGCGGACACAGCCGCGAAATCCCGAGCGGTGCCGAGTGCTTCGGTGGTACGTGCCTGCGCGTCGCCGAGTCGTTCGAGCATGCCTGCGATGGCCACGGCCAACTCGTCGGACTCCTTCACCCCGGTCGAGGTGTCCGGCGACCTCGGGGGCTGCGCACTGACCTGCCGAGTCAGTGTCACGAGCGGTTTCACCGCGCGGCCGCCGAAGATCCAGCCGAGGCCCGTCGACGCGGCGATGGCGGCCAATCCGCCGAAGATGACCCACCGCTGTTGATCGTCGGTGATCTCCTGCGCCTCGGCGGCGGGAACGCCGATGGAGATGATGATGTTTGTCGCCGACACAGCCTCCGAGGTGTAGACGCGGAAACGGTCTCCTCCCACGTCGACGGTCTCCGAACCCTCGTCGAGCTTCGGCAGCTGCGTCGGAGTCGACGCGATGACGGTGTCCCCGGTTCGGATCGTCACCGCGAACGCCCCTGAGCTGCCCAGCTGGTCGAGGAACAGTTCGAGGCTCGATGCACTGGGAATCAGAACCTGGGACGCCGTCGTCAACCGGTCGTCGAGGTTGCTCACGTTGTTGCGGGAGATGACCACGGAGGCGACGGTCGCGAGCGTCGCGACGACGATCGTCGCACCCAGTGCGGTCGCGACGGCCACTCGGGCGCGAAGAGAGAACCTCACGAGCTCGGCCGCAGCACGAAACCGACACCGCGCACGGTGTGCAGGACACGGGATTGACCGTCGACCTCGATCTTGCGCCGGAGATAACCGACGAACACGTCGACGACATTGGTGTCGGCCACGAAGTCGTACCCCCACACCAGCTCGAGCAGCCGCTCACGCGTCAGGACGACGCCTGCGTTCCTGGCGAGGACTGCGAGCAGTTCGAATTCCCGTTTGGTCAGATCCAGTTCGCGCATCCCGACGTGGGCGCGATGGCCCGGGATGTCGACGCTCAGCCCGCCGACGGTGATGGCGGAGCTGGATTCGGGTGGCGCAGGTGCCGTCGCACGTCTGCGGAGCATCGCGCGGATCCGAGCGACCAGCTCGGCCAGGACGAACGGTTTGGTCAGGTAGTCGTCGGCGCCGGATTCCAGGCCGGAGATGCGATCGTCGACCGAGCTCCGAGCACTCAGCACACAGATGGGTACGTCGTTGCCCATCGCGCGGAGGGCTTTGACGACGCTGGCGCCGTCGAGGACCGGCATGTTGATGTCCAGGACCACCACGTCGGGCGGTCGCTGGGAGACCGCGGTGAGCGCTTCGGCGCCGTCGACCGCGGTGATGACGGTGAATCCGGACAGGCGGAGTCCGCGTTGAAGCGAGGCGAGCACGTCCGCGTCGTCGTCGACTACGAGTACGGTGGCTGATTCGGGCACAGCTCTATCGTGCTATGCCGCCCAGCTCCGGACGGTCATCTCGCGCTCCTCGGGCGATTTGGCGAAGAATTCCTCAAGCGCACTGCGGCGTTCGCGATCGGCATCGAGCGTCCACGCCAGTTCAGGTGCATTGGCGTAGAGCTTGGCGTAGTAGGCGTCGAACGTGCACGTCGTGTCGATCAGCGACGCCGCTCCCGGAAAGATGGGGGTTGCTGTGTTTCTCATGTTTCCCAAGGTAGAAGGCTACTTTGGGGACTCGGTGAGGCAAATGTGGGAGAACTGTGAGAAATGGATTGTCGAACAGTCCCGCGGGTATGAATACACGCATGACTGTGGTGTGGTTTCGACGTGACCTGCGAACCGGTGATCTTCCGACGCTGACGGCTGCGGCCGATTCCGACGGGCCCGTGCTCGGATTGTTCGTTCTCGACGACGTGCTGCTGAAGGCGTCGGGCGGGCCGCGTCGGGACTTTCTCTTCCGTTCGCTCGAGGCACTCGACGAGCAGTTGGACGGTCGACTGCTGGTCGTGAAGGGTGATCCGGAAACCGTGGTACCCAAGGTCGCGAAGGCCGTCGACGCCGAGGAGGTCCACATCAGCGCGGATTACGGGCCGTACGGGCGGTCCAGGGACGAGCGCGTCGGTGAACACGTGTCGTTGGTGTCGACGGGATCGCCCTACGCTATCGCCCCCGGCCGCGTCACCAAGAACGACGGCGAGCCCTACCGCGTGTTCACGCCGTACTTCCGGCAGTGGATGGAGCACGGATGGCGAGGCCCGGCGGACACGTCGGCGAAAACCGTGTCGTGGCTCGACCCGTCGGATGTGAAGGGGCTTCCCCGACGCGTGAAGATCCCCACCGAAAAGGACGCGTCCGACGCGCCTGCAGGGGAGAAGGCTGCGTCCGGCGCCTGGGCCGAGTTTCTGGAGCGAGTCTCGGACTACGACGACGAGCGCAACCGGCCGGACCTGGACTCGACCTCGCGTATGTCGGTCCACCTGAAGTACGGCACCATCCACCCGCGGACGATGCTGGCTGACCTCGGAAAACTGCGCAGCGAGGGGTCCGCGTCGTACCGTCGCCAGATCGCCTGGCGAGACTTCTACGCGGACATTCTGTTTCAGCGCCCGGACAGCGCGCGGGAGAACTACGACAAGAAGTTCGACAAGATCGAGCTGAACACCAGCAAGCACGCCCAGGAGCTGTTCGACGCGTGGAAGGACGGCAAGACCGGCTTCCCCATCGTCGACGCCGGTATGCGACAGCTGAATTCCGAGAACTGGATGCACAACCGGGTCCGCATGATCGTGGCGTCGTTCCTCGTCAAGGATCTGCATCTGCCGTGGTGGTGGGGAGCGCGATACTTCCTGGACCGATTGGTCGACGGCGATCTGGCCAGCAACCAACACGGCTGGCAGTGGACGGCAGGCACGGGAACCGATGCGTCCCCGTACTTCCGCGTGTTCAACCCGATCACCCAGGGCGAGAAGTTCGACCCCACCGGTGATTACGTACGCCGCTGGGTTCCCGAGCTGCGCGGGGAAGAAGGCAAGGCCGTGCACACCTTGAAGTTCGGACGCCCCAAGGATTACCCCGACGCCATCGTCGACCACAAGCACGAGCGAGAGGTCGCGATAGCCCGGTTCAAGGCGCTGTGACGCTCACCGTCGGCGAGAGAGCCCGACGCCGACGAGGCAGACGACGCCGCCCAGCACTGCGAGGATGTGCGGAACTTCGTTCAGCAGGGCCCAGCTCAGCGCAACGGTGATGGGTGGGACGGCGTACGTGGTGATGCCGAGCCTGCCTGCATCCATTCGGGTGAGCGCGTAGGCCCACGTGGAGAACGCTAGCGCTGTCGGAACAAGGCCGAGGTAGAGCAGGCCTCCGGTTGCCTGGGCGGATGCGTCGGCCAAGTCGTCGAGCAGGGCCGGGGCGAACGGGAGAGTGCTCAGGGCGCCGATCGCGCAGGCCATCCACGTGACCTGGAGGCCGGGCACGCTGCGCAGCACCGGTTTCTGGCAGAGCACACCGATTGCGTAGGTCACCGCGGAGACGAGGCACAGTGCGATGCCGAGGGCATCCGCGTCGGTTCTGACGGTGTCGGTGGTGGTCACGGCAGTGACGACACCCACGAGCACGGCCCCGGAGAACGCGATCGCCGCGCCGATCACGAGCCACCGCGGAAAGCCCTCGCCGAGGAGGAGTCCGGCGAACAGGGCAACGAGAATCGGGCCGATCTGAATGATCATCGAGGTGGTGCCTGCATCGACGCGTTGTTCGGCGGCGTTGAGGGCCACGTTGTAGATCGCGAACCAGAACACCCCGACGCTGAGGATCTGGATCCACTGGGTGCGGGTAGGTCTGACCCAGGTGCGTTTCGCCAGGAGAATCAGCCCGAGCGCGCCCGTGCCGATCAGCAACCTGCCGAGCGCCAGCGGACCCGCTCCGAACGACGTACCGACTCCCCGAATCGCGACGAACGCCGACGCCCAGGACACCACGGTGACCGTCACCGCTCCGAGCGCAAGCCAATCCGTCTTCTTCGTCACTGCGACATCGGTCATGGCATGAGATTACGACGAGCGGACCGCCTGGGGCGCGCGGATTTCGGACAACCTTGCTCGTTTTCCTGCCCTCACCTACGGAGTAGCTTCTCCAGCGCATCCAGAACCGCTGGATCCTCGATGGTCGACGGCACCCCGTACTCCTCACCTGCGACGATCTGCCGCATGGTCTTGCGCAGGATTTTCCCGGACCTCGTCTTGGGAAGCGCACCGACGATCGTCACGTCCCGGAATGTCGCGAGTGCGCCGATCTGGTCACGCACCATCGCGACCAGTTCCGTGCGCAACCGATCCTCCTCGATGGTTTCGCCCGCCTTGAGGACCACGTACCCGCTCGGCCGCTGGCCCTTGAGGTCGTCGTGAATTCCGATCACCGCGCATTCGGCCACCGCGGGGTGGCTCGCGACGACGGCTTCCATCGATCCTGTCGACAGTCGATGTCCCGCAACGTTGATGACGTCGTCGCTGCGACCGAGGACGTACACGTACCCGTCGGCGTCGATGTAACCGGAATCGCCGGTCAGGTAGTAGCCGGGGAACGTGTCGAGGTACGAGCGCTGGAAGCGGTCCTCGTCGTTCCACAATCCCACCAGGGTGCCGGGAGGCAGCGGGAGTTTCACGACGATGTTGCCCTCGGTACCGGCGTCGACTTCGGCGCCGGCAGCGTCCACGATCGTCACCTCGAAACCCGGTACCGCGACGGTCGGCGAACCGGATTTGATCGGAAGCGGCTCCAGCCCGCGGAGATTCGCCGCGATAGCCCAGCCGGTCTCGGTCTGCCACCAGTGGTCGACGACGGGCCGGTCCAGGGTTCGGCTGATCCACTCGTAGGTATCGGGATCCAGTCGCTCGCCCGCGACGAACAGTGTCTCCAAGCTCGAGACGTCGTACTTCTTCAGTTTCTCGGCGTGCGGATCCACCTTGCGAATGGCGCGTAACGCCGTCGGGGCGGTGAACAATGCTCGCACACCGTGACTTTCGATGACCCGCCAGAAGGCCCCGGCGTCGGGAGTGCCGACGGGTTTGCCTTCGTAGAGAATTGTTGTCGCACCTGCCAGCAGTGGGCCGTAGACGATGTAGGAATGCCCGACGACCCAGCCGACGTCGGACGCCGTCCACATGACCTGACCCGGACCGACGTCGTAGATGTTGTGCATCGACCATCGCAGTGCGACGGCATGGCCACCGTTGTCGCGTACGACGCCTTTGGGTTTTCCGGTGGTCCCCGAGGTGTAGAGGATGTAGAGCGGATCCGTAGCCTTCACCGGAACTGGTTGCGCCGGTGACGCTTCGGCCATCTCGGCATCCCAGTCCAGCCATCCGTGATCGCTCGGAATCCCGTCGCGGCTCTTGACGATCACCGTCGGCGACGAGGACAGAGCGAGCGCCTTCTCGACGATCGGGAGGTACTCCACGACCCGTCCCGGCTCGAAACCGCCACTCGCCGTCACCACCAGCACCGGTTCGGCGTCGTCGATCCGCGCCGCGAGCTCCTTCGCCGCGAATCCGCCGAACACCACCGAATGCACCGCACCGATTCGCGCACACGCCAGCATCGCCACGGCTGCCTCGGGAATCATGGGCAGGTACAGAATGACGCGGTCACCCTTCCCCACACCGTTGCGCACGAGAACTCCCGCGAACAGCGCCACCTCGTTCAGCAGCTCGGCATAGGTGTACCGGCGCTGCGTACCGGTCATCGCCGAGTCGTAGATCAGCGCGGTACGGTCCCCGTCGCCCGCATCCACATGCCGATCGAGCGCATTGACACACGTATTGAGCACGCCGTCGGGGAACCAGCGGCCATCGAACGCCGTCGTCGGAGCACTGACCCAATCGATCCCCTCGGCCGCGTCCAGCCAGAAACCCTCACGATCGGACCTGGCTCTGTCGAATGCTTCTCGATACTCGCCGCTCATGGCCCGAGCCTAGTGCCACGAATTGCCCGATACTTTTCGAATCGGCAGGATCCCGAGGAATTGCACAGTATCGGGCAATCCATCGCATCGGATCTGTCGGAGGTATGCGCCATCATGCGCGCATGGGGGTACTCACCACGAAAGCGCAGCTGATCGCGCAGGGACTCAGCGTCAGCACCATCTCCCGTCGGAGCCGAAGCGGCCTGCTCACTCGGCTGCTGCCGGGCGTGTACGCGACGGACAAACCGGGCTACATGGACCTGTGTCGCGCCGTCGCTCTGTGGAAACCGGACGCGGTGTTCAGCCATTCGACCGCGGGTTGGCTGTGGGGCCTGGTAGAGGCGGAACCGCGCTCGGTCGAGGCGACCGTCGCACCCAACGCGCAGGTCCGGTCACCCGATTGGGTCGTGCTACGCCGACGTGCACTTCCTGACGTGCAAAAACTACGGGGGCTGCACGTCGTGTCGATCGAGCAGGCGTTCGTCGACCTCGCGGCAACGATGCCGACGGCCGAACTCGAGAAGTTCTTCGACGACGCCGTCGGCACGCACATTCCTGCGCGCCGGCTGGCGGCGTTCTGCGATACCGCCAAGGGGATGGACGGAATGCAGGCCTTACGCACACAACTCCGACGGTGCTGCCCCGGCACGTTCTCGGAAGCGGAGCGCGTGGTGGCGCGCGCATTGACCGCACGCAATCTGTTCATGGACATCAACGCGAGAGTCGGACCGTACTACGGAGACCTCGTCGACTTTCGTGCGCGCGTCATCGTCGAGATCGACGGGCGCGAGTTCCACAGCACAGGTGCGGTGTTCACGAGCGATCGCCGACGCCAGAACGCGCTGGTCCTCGACGGGTGGCTGGTGCTGCGATACTCCGTGGCCACCGTCATGTCGGACCTGGATGCCGTGGTGGAGGAGATCGTGTCGGTGGTGAAGCGTCGCCGTCGGTCGATCGACGCCGACCGGACATCCCACGCGTAATCGGTGGCGGCATGAATTGCCCGATACTTCTCGAGACGACGGAATCCTGCCGACTCGCGGAGTATCGGGCAATCCGTTGCAGCGGATGGCGTCGGTGGCAAGGCCGCGTAGACGTCGACCCCGTGGCCATAATGATTCCGTCAAGATCCTGGCGACGCGGTGGGGGGCGGATGGAGACTCGCTGATGTGACTCTTTTCGAGATGCTGCCGTCTCTTCGTAATGCAGGCCGACCACGATTCGATTCGGAGTTGTGGCCGTCGGGCACGGGTTTTCGTGATGGGCGATTGATGGTCGACGGGGTGTTCGTCGACGATTTTGCTGATTGCGAGGGCACGCCGGCGCGGTTGGGTTGTGTGGTGGTGACGCGGGTGCGGTCGGTGATTGCCGGGATCGTGCGTGTCGATGCCGTGCTCGGGTGCGTGGAGGTCGCCGATATCGCCAACCGTCATTCGGTGGTGGGTCGGCAGTTCTTCGCGATGGGCGACGCCAAGGTGGAGCTTCCGTCGGATGTGCGGGCCGGTGACCTACTGGCCGTGATTCCCGAGACCCAGGCGTCGGTACCGGGCGAGGCGTGAGGACACGCGGTCGTCGTCGGAGCTGATGTTGCGCAGTTCTCGTGCGATGGCTCCGGCGATGCGGATCGAGAAATCGACGGGTTCCTCTGCTGCATCGGGATGTTCGGGGACGATGGCGTCGACGATGCCGTCGCGGAGCAGGTCCACGGACCGAATGCCCTGTGCCTCGGCCATGTCCGACGCATGTGCTGTGTCGCGGTGAACGATGGCGCTGGCGCCTTCCGGAGGAAGCGGTGCGAGCCAGGCGTTCTGTGCGCACAAGGTGCGGTCGGCGGGCAGCAGGGCGAGGGCGCCGCCGCCTGTTCCCTGGCCGAGGAGAACCGACACCGTCGGGGTGTCGACGGTCACGAGATCGCTGATGCATCGGGCGATCTCGGGTGCGATCCCGCCTTCTTCCGCTTCCTTGGACAGTGCTGCGCCGAACGTGTCGATGACGAGGACCAGAGGAATGCGGAGCTCCTCGGCCAGTTTCATTCCACGCCGAGCCTGACGCAGCGCGCCGGGTCCCATCGTCGCGGTGATGCTGTGGCTGCTTCGGTCGTTGCCGAAGACCACACAGGAGATTCCTCGGAATTTGCACAACGACAACAGGATCGTCGTGTCCGACTCGCCTTGGCCGGTGCCGCTGAGCGGAACCTGTTCGCTGGCTGCATGTTCGAGGAGTTCCCGCACGCCCGGCCGATCGGGGCGACGTGAGGATTCCACGGAATGCCACGCGGAACGATCAGGGATGTCGCCGACGGTGGGAGCCGGGTCGAGGTGGTGGGCTGTCTCGCCGTCGTGGCTGACGACGCGGAGCGCGCGGACCATGAGGTGTCGGAGGCTGTCCACGGGAACCACACCGTCGATGACGCCATGGTGGTAGAGGTTCTCGGCGGTCTGTATGCCTTCGGGAAAGGGCTTGTCGTACAAAGCTTGATAGACGCGCGGGCCGAGAAATCCGATGAGCGCACCGGGCTCGGCGAACGTGACGTGAGCGAGTGATCCCCAGGATGCGAAGACGCCCCCGGTCGTCGGATTGCGGAGATACACCAGGTACGGCAGGCCGGCTTGTTTGTGCAAGGTCACCGCACCCGCGATCTTCACCATCTGTACGAACGCGAGGGTGCCCTCCTGCATGCGAGTCCCACCCGACGTGGGCGACGCGATCAGCGGGAGGTTCTCCGCGGTGGCGCGCTCGATGGCAGTGGCGATTCGTTCGGCGGCCGCCACGCCGATCGACCCGGCCAGGAAAGCGAACTCGCACGCAATGATGGCCACCGGCCTGCCGTCGACCAGTCCCTGTCCGGTGAGAACGGACTCGTCGACGCCGCTCTTGTCTCGGGCTTTCGCCAAGTCGGCGGCATACTTCGGGCCGGGGGAGACGTCGATCGGCGCACGATCCCACGACACGAACGATCCGCCGTCGAGAACTGCATCGAGTATCTCGGCGGCGGACGTCCGTGTTGTCATGAATCAGAGCCTAATCGGGTCGTTCCTGCAGGCTCCACTCCCGGATCCTAACGGGCGAATGCTTCCTTCCACGTGACGGTCTTGCCGATGCGCAGAATGGACCGCTGGTAGATCTTGGCGGCGACGACGGCGAGTGCCGCGGTGGTGGCCGCCATGATGAGGGCGGTTCCGATGATCTGGTAGACCGGCGCGACGCCTGCTGCGATACGGAGCGGCATCATGACGGCGGAGAACGGCGGAATCCAGCTGAGAACGTTGCTGAGTGTGCTCTCCGGGTCGCCGACCGAGTAGAACGCCGCGAAGAACATTGCCATGATCAGCAACAGGAGCGGCATCGTCGTCGAATTGACGTCTTCTTGCCTCGAGACCATCGATCCACCGGCTGCGTACAGGACCGCGAAGAAGGCGAAGCCGAGCACGAACCAGCCGAGGGTGCCGGCGAAGACGCTGATCGCGGTTCCGGTGATGGTGAGTGTGCCCGTTGCAAGTCCGGCGCCCACACCTGCCGCACCGTAGAGGGCGAGTTGCAGGATTCCGACGGCTCCGATGCCGAGGATCTTGCCCCACAGCAACTGAAGCGGCCTGACGGTGGAGAGCAGCAGTTCGACGACGCGCGAGGACTTCTCTTCGACGACGCCCATGGCAACGTACATTCCGAAGCCGATGATCTGGGCGTACAGGATGAACACGGCAGCCAGAGACAGCGCAACTCTTTGTCCTGCTTCGGGATCCGGCGGGTCGATAGCTTCGACCGTGACCGTTGCGTTCGCGACGGCGGTTGCGACGGCGTCCCGGTCGACGCCTTGCTGCGCCAGCGCGGCGTCGGTGGCCTGCGATTGGACACTGCCTTCGACGACGGCTCGCAGTGCTCCGGTGAGCTCGGAATCGGTGATCGCGGTGTAGGCGCCGGATCCCGCCGGTACGAGAGCTACTGCGACGTCGCCGGATTCGACGTCCGATCGAGCTGCGTCGGCGTCGGCGATCTCGCGGATGTCGACGGGGCTGCCGACGGCGTCTCCGGTGGCGGTGATGACGGCCGCGATCTGTTGGTCGCCGACGATGCCGACGACGTCGCGGTCTTCGTCGTCTCCGCCCGCGAAGATGGAGTACGCGATGATGCCGCCGATGATGACGGCGAGAATGATGACGTTGGAGATGACGAAGCTTTTCTTCATCACCTGAACGGTGAACTCGCGCTTGGCGATCAGGCCGATTGCCCGGCTCGAAGATACTTGGGTGCTCATGCCACTGCCTCTCGGAACAGGTCGCTCAACGACGGTTTGTGGAAGGAGAATTCGTGTACGGGTCCGGTGGCGAGGGCGGCACGAAGGATGGCCTGGTCGTCGGTTCCCGGTGCGATCGAGAGGAGCGTCCGGCCGGCGCTGTGACTGACGGCACGGGCGCCTGCGATGCCGTCGGCCCAGCCGGGCTGGGCGTTCGGTGCGTGTACTTCGAGTTGCGCATCACCTGATCCGCGGAGTTCGTCGACGGTGCCGACGGCTTTCATGGATCCGGCGGCGATGATGCCGACTCGGTCGCACAGTCGTTGCACGAGATCCAACTGGTGGCTGGAGAAGATCACCGGGACTCCGGACGACGCTTTCTCGCGGAGTACGTCGCTCATGACGTCGACGGCAACCGGGTCGAGACCGGAGAACGGCTCGTCCAGTACCAGAACCGCGGGGTCGTGCACGAGTGCCGCGGCGAGCTGAACGCGCTGCTGGTTGCCCAGGCTGAGTGCGTCGACGGTGTCGTTCAGTCGTTCCGAGATACCGAGTCGTTCGGTCCACGTGCCTACGGCCGACTTGGCGTCCGACGGTGAAAGGCCGTGCAGTTCGGCCAGATACGCGAGCTGCGGGCCGACCTTCATCTTGGGATAGAGGCCGCGTTCCTCCGGCATGTAGCCGATGGTGCGGCGGACATCGAGGTCGACGGGTTTGCCGCCGAGCAGGACCTGCCCGGAGTCGGCGGACAGTACGCCGAGGGTGATGCGCATGGTGGTGGTCTTGCCTGCGCCGTTGCTGCCGACGAAGCCGAAGAGTTCACCGGGGTGTACGTCGAACTTCAGGGAGTCGAGGGCGATCTTGTCGCCGTATCTCTTGGAGATGTTGTCGATCGTAAGGGTGCTCATGGTGCCCTTTCTTCTCGTTTCTCAGAGGTCTTCCGGGTCGAGGTCGGGAGTGATCCAGGCGAGAATCATTGCCGGGGAGCAGATTCCGGCCATCAGGCTGACGAGTGTCCACAACGCGCCTGCGTAGGCGAGTCGCTCGTTCTCGTATCCGGTGGCGAGGATGATCAGCGTGAACACCGAGACCATGACGAGGCCCTGGGTGACGGTCAAGCCGATCGACCGAGCCTCGTTGCGCTGCTGTACTTCCCATTCGTCGAGTGCGCCCACGGGTGCATCGCTGTGGCGGCCGGAGGCGGTTTGCAGCATCGTCCACAGCACGAGGAAGGCGACGGTGCCGGCGACCCACAGGATGGGTGCCCACTTCCAGAACAGCGATGCAACAGCGATGGCGAGAAGCGCGACGAGGGTGGAAATTACTGCAACCGCAAGGATTCGACGGCGCTTCTGGGTTCGCCACTTCGGCAGCATGTGCCGAGTCTTCGCGTCGTTCTCGAGAAACCTGCGTGTGCGGTAGTCCTGGTAGCGCGTCAGAATGTTCGAGTCGGGGGTGGTCACTTGTCGTTCTCCCTTCTGAACAGTTCGGCGGAGAGTGGACCGAGTTCCTTGCGTGAGAACACTGCTTCGACGGGAAGGTCGAATACTTCACAGATGCGCAGTGCCAGGTCGAGGCTCGGATAGTGGTCGCCCCGCTCGAGGGCGCCCACTGTCTGCGGGTTGACTTCGATGAGTTCGGCGAGTTGCGCGCGGCTCATCTTTCGTTCGGCCCGCAGAACTCCCACCCGGTTGAAGATCGGGAGCGTGTTCCCACGCTTGACGGGGCTCATGGAACAAAGTGTTGTATAAACCCAACGATCTGTCAACCATGGATAACGTCAGGCCTCGGTGAGTTGCCCCGACGTCATGGTCCACCGACGGGTCGCCCGGACGGTGCCCAGCATGCGGCGGTCGTGGGTGACCAGCAGGAGCGTGCCCTCGAAGTTCTCCATCGCCCGTTCCAACTGCTCGATGGCCGGAAGGTCCAAGTGGTTCGTCGGCTCGTCGAGCACCAGAAGGTTGACGCCGCGCGCCTGCAGCAGGGCCAAGGCCGCGCGGGTGCGTTCACCGGGGGACAGGGAGCCTGCAGGCCGGAGGGGATCGTCGCCGCGTAGGCCGAATTTCGCCAGGAGGGTCCGCACATCGGCGTCGGGCCAGTCGGGGACTGCTGCGCTCAGCGAGTCCGATACGGTCGCTGTCCCGGTGAACAGCCCACGAGCCTGATCGATTTCGCCGATCGCGACGCCGGAACCCAGGGACGCCGTCCCGTCGTCGGGAACGAGTTTTCCGAGCAGAACGGACAGCAATGTGGTCTTGCCCGAGCCGTTCTCGCCCGTGATCAAGACTCTGTCACCGAATTCGATCTGCGTGGTGACGGGTCCGAACGTGAAACCTGTCCGACGGACGACAGCACCGCTCAGCACCGACACGACGGTCCCGCTTCGGGGTGCAGCTGCGATCTCCATGCGCAGCTCCCACTCCTTGCGGGGCTCTTCGACCACCTCGAGCCGTTCGATGCGCCGCTGCGTCTGACGGGCTTTCGCGGCCTGCTTCTCGGTGGACTCCGCCCGAGTCTTGCGGCTGATCTTGTCGTTGTCGGTCGCCTTGCGGCGTGCATTGCGGACACCGGATTCCATCCAGTTGCGCTGCATCTGCGCACGAGATTCGAGCGAGGCCTTGGTGTCGGCGAATTCGTCGTACTTCTCCCGCGCGTGCTGACGGGCGATCTCTCGCTCGGCGAGGTAGGACTCGTAACCCCCGTCGTACACGTCGATGCGGTGTTGCGCGCGATCCAACTCGACGATGCCGGTGACCGTCCTGGCCAGGAACTCACGGTCGTGGCTGACGACGACGATCGCTGCTCGCGTTTCGACCACGAACCGTTCCAACTGCTCGAGGCCGGCCAGGTCGAGGTCGTTGGTCGGCTCGTCGAGCAGCAGAATGTCGTACCTGGCCAGCAGAATGGCGGCGAGCCCTGCCCGGGCAGCCTGGCCACCGGACAGCGACGTCATGAGTGCGCTTCCGTCGACATCGAGACCGAGGTCGGCGAGCATCTTCGCCGTTCGCTCGGCGAGATCGGCGCCGCCGAGGGCAAGCCATCGCTCCAACGCGGGAGTGTAACGATCCTCACCGTCGTCGTCGCCGAGGGCTTCGGCTGCATCGTTCATCGCCTGCTCAGCGGCCGTGACGCCGGTTCGTCGTCCGACGAACTCCACGATGGTTTCATCGGCGATACGTTCGGGTTCCTGCGCGAGATATCCGACGGTGGCGTCGGGCGGGCTCGTGTAGATCTCACCCTCGGAATCGGCGGTTCCGACGCCGGCCAGAAGCGTGAGCAACGTCGATTTACCTGCACCGTTGGCTCCGACGAGACCGATGACATCGCCTTCGGTCACGGTGAGATCGAGGCCGGAAAACAGCGTGCGGTCACCGTGGAAAGCAGCAAGGTCGTCGATACGGAGCGTGGCAGTCACGTGTATCAGTATTCCCCCTGCACAACCCGGTCATTCCGCAGGCTCCACTCCTGCACAACCCGGTCATTCCGCAGGCTCCACTCCTGCCCGGGAACACATGAAGCCAGCCGCGAGTTGGCACTTGTATGACGTTTTCACCGCAGACAAGCACTGTCCCGACGATCACCCTCAACGACGGACATGCGATTCCGCAGCTCGGCTTCGGCGTGTGGCAGGTCCCGGACGACGGCGCGCACGACGCGGTAGCCGAGGCTCTGAAGGTCGGCTACCGCAGCATCGACACCGCCAAGGTCTACGAGAACGAGACCGGTACCGGTAAGGCGATCGCAGAGTCCGGCATCGCGCGCGACGAGCTGTTCGTCACCACCAAGCTGTGGAACGACGACCAGGGTTACGACTCCACGCTGAAGGCCTTCGACGCCAGTCTGGAGCGCCTCGGCCTCGAGTACCTGGACCTGTACCTCATCCATTGGCAGCAGCTGGACCGCGACAAGTACATCGATACGTTCAAGGCGTTCCAGAAGCTGAAGGCCGACGGACGTGTCGGGTCCATCGGCGTCTCGAACTTCACGATCCCGACGCTGGAGAAGCTGGCCGACGCCGTGGGCGAGACGCCGTCGATCAACCAGATCGAGCTTCACCCGCGCCTCATCCAGGAGGAACTGCGGGCTTTCCACACCAAGTACGGCATCGCGACCGAGGCCTGGAGCCCGCTCGGCTCCGGCACGGTTCTCGAGGAGCCCGCCCTGAAGCCGATCGCCGACGCTCACAGCGTCACCCCGGCGCAGGTCATTCTGCGTTGGCACATCCAGCTCGGCAACGTCGTGATCCCCAAGTCGGTCACTCCCGAGCGCATCGCGAGCAACTTCGACGTGTTCGGCTTCGAGCTGTCGAACGACGAGATCCAGCAGATCAACGCACTCGACTCTGCTGACGGCCGTACCGGCCCGGATCCGGACAAGTTCTCGTCCTGATTTCTCTTCACTCACGCGCGGACGCAGACCCCAGGGTCTGCGTCCGCGCGTGTGTAGGTGGGCCGGCCCTCGGCGCTTATGCTGAGCGGCATGGCACCGTTGACGGGGAAAACGATCGCGCTGACGGCCGAGCGTCGGGCCGACGAGTTCGCGACTCTTCTCGAGCGCCGGGGCGCCCGTACCGTGCACGTTCCCGCGATTCACGTACTTCCCCTCGTCGACGATTCCAATCTGCGGGAGAAGACCGAAGGCATCATCGCGCATCCGCCGGAGCTGGTCGTGATCAGTACCGGTATCGGTTTCCGCGGTTGGCTCGACGCCGCGGAGACCTGGGATTCCCGTGATGCGCTGCTGAGCGCTCTGGGGAATTCCCGCATCATTGCGCGAGGACCCAAGGCGCGCGGCGCGATTCGCGGCGCCGGACTCCGCGAAGTCTGGTCCCCGGCCACCGAGGCGTCGCAGGAAGTAGCCGATCACCTCGAGTCCGAGGGGATCGCGGGCGTGGATGTCGCAGTGCAGCTTCACGGCACCATCACCGAATGGGAGCCGACGATTCATCTGAGCGAATCGCTCGAACAACTCGGCGCCTCCGTTCGCGCCATCGGTGTCTACCGCTGGATCCGGCCTGTGGATCAGCAGCCGTTGATCGATCTGCTGGCCACGATCTTGAACCACGAGGTCGACGCCGTCACCTTCACCAGCGCGCCTGCGGTGGCCTCGATGTTGTCGACAGCCAAGGACAACGGCATGCTCGACGAATTCCTCACTGCCCTTTCGGGTCCCGTCGCCGCCATCTGCGTCGGTCCGGTCACCTCGGCGCCGCTCGACGCTCTGGGTGTTCCGACGCGTATGCCCGACCGAGCGAGGTTGGGTTCGCTGGCCAAGTACGTGGTGGACGAGCTGGGCGAGAAGAGCTAGCGCAACGCGGGGCCGAGCAGCATGCCGCCGTCGACGGCGAGGTCGGAGCCGGTGGCGAACGACGCCCTCGGTGAGGTGAGATACAGGAGTGCCTCGGTGATGTCCTCGGGACGTCCGAGTCGCGGAATCGCAAAGGGCTCAGGTGAATAGAAGTCCGTTATGGGTCGCTCTCCCGGTGCGGTGGGATGCGTGACGAACGGGGTTTCGATCACGCCAGGACTGACCGAATTGACTCTGATGTTGTCTCGCCCCAACTCGAGGGCCGCAGATTTCGTCAAACCCAAGAGAGCCCACTTGCCGGCGACGTACGGTGCGTACATCGCAGTTCCTCCGTGCGCCATCGTCGATGCGATGTTGACGATGACTCCGCCGCCCCCACGTCTCATCGAGGGTGTCACCGCCTTGATCCCCAGAAATTGACCGGTGAGGTTCACGTCGAGGATTCGGTTCCATGCGGCGGGGTCGGTGTCCTCGATGGTTGCCGCCGGGTTCTGGATACCCGCGTTGTTGACAAGAATCGACACAGGTCCGAACCGGGACTCCGCGACGTCGATTGCCGACGCCCACTCCTGTGGGCGAGTGACGTCCAAGCGAACGGCGACGGCCCGCTCACCGAGTTCCTCGGCCACGTCGTCGACGGCGTCCGACCGTCCTGCCGCCACCACGTTCGCACCGGCTGCGTGATACGCCCGCGCGTGGCTCTGTCCCTGTCCGCCTGCTCCTCCTGTGATCAACACTGTGATGCCGTCGAATTCACCCATGAATGCCTCCTGCTCGAAGTGGTGAGTCGATTGACTCACCATGCGAACGTAGATCAGAGAGGTGAGGTGAGTCAAGCGACTCACCTCACCTCGTGCAGAATGCAGAGATGCCAACACGACCGTCGGATTATCACCGCGGAATCGCCGAGGAAAAGCGAGCTGCCATCGTTCGAGCGGCCACCGACCTGTTCCTGAAATCCGGCTACGATCGGACTTCGCTGGCGAAAATCGCGGACGCTTCCGGCGTTTCGAAAGCCACCTTGTTCAAACAGTTTCCGACCAAGGCGACGTTGTTCGAAGCAATCGTGCGCGAATCGTGGACACCGGGAGGCAGCGAAGACCTGCCCAGTGACGTCGATCTGGTCGGGCTCGGACGCCGATACGTCGAACTTCTCGGTCGACCCGAAATGGTGGCCCTGTTCAGGATCGTCATAGCGGAGGTGCCGCGATTTCCGGAGCTCGGACGCACGCAGTTCGACCTCGGAAAGATGCCGTACTTCGATTCGGTCAGAGCGTGGTTCGACACCACGAACGAGTCCGGTCGGTTCGTCGTCGAGGACGCCGAGCTCGCAGCTACCCAGTTTCTCGGAATGATCTCGAACTTCGTGTTCTGGCCGAAGTTGCTGCTCGTGGACTGGTCGCCGAGTGCGGAACAGTGTGATCGTGCGGTCCTGGAGGCCGTGGCAACCATGGAGGCGCGGTATCGGGCGGTTCGATGAGTCCGGCGGTACGCGGGGTCAGCCGTCGAAGAACGCCGTCAGGGCAGGTCCGACGTCGCGGTAGGTGCGCACTGTTCGAATGCGGCCGTGACCGAGGCGCGCGAGATCACGTCCCAGATCGACGTCGTGTTCACCGGAGGCGTCGAGCAGGACGTCGAGCCGGGGAATCGATGCGGCGACGTAGCGGGGGTCGGGTCCGGCGTTGTGTACGCAGTCCGAGAGCAGCAGCACACGCTTGTCGGGTGACGAGACCGTACGCAGAAGTCCCGCCGCAATCTCGAGCGCGAACTGCACGTTCGTCAGTCCACGAGCCGGGATGCTCAGCACGGTGTCGAGAATCCCGAGCGGGGTCGTCGGATCGCCGAACCGGGCGAGCACGGCGGCGTCGGACCAGAATGCGACGACAGCCAGATCGTCCGCGTTCAGCTCACCCGCCACCGCACCTACCGTCGCCGCCGCGGTACGTACCCGTTCCCCCTTCATCGATCCCGAGATGTCGACGACGAGAACGATCGACCTCTTGGTGTGCAGCCGCTCGCGTACGACGATGTCGTCGTCCTCGGGATACGGGTTGGCTGCGAGCACGTCGATCGTCCGGTCCATGTCGAGTTCGTCGGAGCCGTCGCGGTAACGCAGCGACGTCAGTTCGCCGATTCCACGGCGAGCGCGGACGTCGCGTCGGGGACGGCGAACTGCCAGGCGTGCAGCGATCTTTCGGGCTCTGGCCCGCGTCGCGGCATCGATGGTGGTGTTCTCGCTTGCCTCGAACAGCGAGATGATCTCGGCGGACTCGTCGGTGAAACCGGGTGCCGACGGATTGTTCTCACCGGCAGCGTGTCCAGGCCGACCGCGGCCGTCGGCGACGAGAACGACTCCACCGGCGCCCGGGCGAAACAGGGACGGTGATTCGGTGAGCTGTTTCGGTTTGCGGCGCAACGGCGTCAGTGCCGAGGTTTTCGAACTCGGTCGACGGACGGGTGAATCCGCCGGTACTGCTCTTCAACCCGGAGCGGCGGCAGCCGGCTGAAGCATGAAGTGGTCTTCCCATATCCGGTACAGGATCGTTTCCGGCGTGGCGTCGGCGGTATCGTCGACGTGGATACGCCCGGACAGGGCGACGTAGACGGCGTCGAGCATCACCTGTCGGTAGTCGTCGGGTAAGTCGCGCGGGGGTTCGATGTCGGTGACGTCAGGGACCGTCACCTCGCGCAACGACGCCAGTTGCCAGGCCACGAGCGTCAGATCGATCGCTCCTCGGACGCTGCTGCCCTGGGTGATGTCCTCGTGTTCACGAGTCGCCCGGGTGATGGCGACGGCGTCGGCGATCAGTCTGAGAGAGTCGGATTCGGTTCTCAGGGCTACGATTCCGCGCTCGGCCTCCGCGTCCTGGTATCCGATGGCCAAGCGGCACAACCGGTCGTGCACGCTGGTGGAGAGTCGAGTGGTACCGACGTTGTCGTACGGGTTCATCGACGCCACCACGCGGAACGACGGCAGTGCGGTCACCGTTCCGACGCGGGGGATGGTGATTCTGCGTTCGGCCATGGCCGTGAGCAGAGTGTTGAGCGTGTCCTCGGGCGCACGATTGAATTCCTCGACGTACAGGAAACCGCCGGTGCGCATGGCCTCGACCAGCGGGCCCGGTACGAAGTTGTCCTCACTGTAATCCTCCCGGAGTACCCGAGAAGGATTGTGATGCCCGACGATTCGAGCCGGCGTCAGGTCGGCGTTGCCTTCGACGAACAGCAGCGGGATGCCCCAGTCCGCCGTGATCGCACCGAGCAGTGTGGATTTGCTGGTGCCGGGCGGGCCCTCGATCAGCAGATCGCGCCCGGCGGCCACGGCAGCCAGCAGCAGGTCGAGTTCACGATCCCGCCCGACGATGTGCGCCGCGATCCGGCGGCGCACATCGGTGATCGACGTCAGTAGCGTCATTTGATCGTGTATCCCGCATCGACGGGAATGGTTGCCCCCGTGATGTATCGGGCGGCGTCGGAGACCAGGAAGGCGATGGCATTGGAGATGTCGATCGGTTCGACCCACGGGATGGGCAGTGTGTTGGTGGTCGCGAAGATCGGCTCGGCCTTCTCGCGGCTCGGGTTCGGGTCGTCGGGCGCGAACAGACCCCACGTCTTCGGGTTCTGAATCATCACGGTGTCCACACCGGTGGGATGAACGGTGTTGACGCGGATACTGTGCTGGCCGAACTCGTTCGCCAGCGTTCGCATGATGCCGACGACGCCGTGTTTGGTTGCGGTGTAGTGCACGGTGTTCGGGGTGCCCTTCAGACCTGCCGTCGAGCTGGTCAGGACGATCGATCCACCGCGTCCGCCGGCGACGATGTGGGGGAGCGCCGCCTTGCACGTGTTCCACACACCGGTGAGGTTGACGTCGATCATGGTGCGCCAGGCGTCGTCGGTGATGTCGAGCGCGGGTGAAATCTCGAAGACGCCGGCGTTGCCGAGGGCGATGTCGAGGCGTCCGAGCTCCGCAACCCCGTCGTCGACGGCCTTCTTCAGGCCCGCCGAGTCGCGGACGTCCACCTGGGTGGCGACGATGCGACGATCGAGCGCCTCCACCTGCTTCACGGTGTCATCCAGTTCGGCACGCGTTGCGCCAGGGTACATTTCGATGGTGTCGACGGGTCCGCAGATGTCGACGGCGATGATGTCCGCGCCTTCCTCGGCGAGCCGGAGTGCGTGGCTGCGGCCTTGGTTGCGGGCAGCTCCGGTGATGAAGGCTACCTTGCCTTCGAGTGTTCCGGTCACTTGATCACCGACCCGGCGTCGACGGGCAACTGGACTCCGGTGATGTAGCGAGCGTCGTCGGACACCAGGAAGGCGATGGCATTGGAGATGTCGACGGGTTCGACCCACTCGATCGGAAGTGCGTTGAGTGTCTTGAACGCGGCGCCCGCATCTTCCTTCGTGGGATTCGGGGTGTCCGGCAGGAAGAGGTTGTACGTCTCCGAGTTGTGGATCATGTCCGTGTTCACCGAGGTGGGGTGTACCGAGTTCACGCGAATGTCGAAGGGTGCCAGTTCGTTTGCGAATGTCTTGACCAGCCCGACTACTCCGTGTTTGGCAGCGACGTAGTGCGCCAGGTTGGCCAGGCCCTTGATCCCGGCGGTGGAGCTGGTCAACACGATCGCGCCCCCGTTCCCGCCGGCCTTGAGGTGCGGCACGGCGGCGCGGACGGTCTTGAACACGCCGGTGAGGTTGATCGCGATCATCTCGTCCCAGACGTCGTCCGTCAGGTCCTCGAGCGGTGCGAACGTGGCGATGCCTGCATTCGCGAGAACGATGTCGAGGCGACCGAGTTCGGCGACGCCGTCGTCGACGGCCTTGGTGACCTGGTCGGTGTCACGGACATCGGCTTTGGAGGCGACGATCCGTCGATCCAGAGCTTCGACCTGGCGGACCGTCTCGGCGAGGTCCTCCTCGGTGGCGAGCGGATACCCGACGGAGCCGACCTGCTCGCAGATGTCGATCGCGATGATGTCGGCACCTTCCTGGGCCAGTTTCAGCGCGTGGCTTCTGCCTTGGCCGCGTGCGGCTCCGGTGATGAATGCAACTTTCCCGTCGAGCTTTCCCATGTGCGAACTTCCTTGTTCGTGTGCGGTGAAAACCTGTGCGAGCGCGGAACGTTCACGCACCGAGGCGGTACGTTCCGCGGCAGGACGCCCAAGATGGAGGGCATGCAAAGAAACCTATCCGACACTCAGTGCAGAAGTGGGCGATTTGCTTGAATTTTCTACGTGTAACCGACGGTTTCGGGTAAGAACCGGATCCGGAACTTCACTACCGATCTCGAGTTCGCACTTGTTCAGATCGAATCGGCAGAATCACCAGCACAAGTGCGAACTCGGCGAGCTATCTGCTGCCGAGGGTGTCGAGGAGTTCGGTCACTGCGGCTCGGCCGGCGCGGTTGGCGCCGATGGTGCTGGCGGAGGGACCGTAGCCGAGGAGGTGGACGCGGTGGTCGGAGGCGACGCGAGTGGCGAGGCGTCCGTCCATGACGATGCCGCCGCCGTGGCCCCGGAGCCGCAGGGGTGCGAGGTGGTCGAGTGCACTGCGGAATCCGGTGGCCCAGAGGATGACGTCGGCGTCGACGAAGGAACCGTCGGTCCACCGCACTCCGCCCGGTTCGATGGTGCTGAACATCGGTAGCCGGTGCAGGGCGCCTCGGTCGCGTGCTGCCTTCAGTCGGTCGGTCAGCAGCAGCCCGGTGACGGAGACGACGGATCCCGGTGGCAGCCCGGCGCGGACGCGTTCTTCGACCATGGCGACGGCGGCGCGTCCGGCGTCGGGTCCGAAGTCGTTGTCGCGGAACTCGGGTTCGCGCCGTGTCACCCAGGTCGTGGAGGTGACGAGGGAGATCTCGTCGAGCAGTTGTACAGCGGAGATGCCGCCGCCGACGATCACGACGTGCTTGCCGGCGAACTCGTCGGCTGTGCGGTAGTCCTTGGTGTGGAGTTGGCGTCCGGTGAACGTCTCGGCGCCGGGGTACCTCGGGACGAACGGTTTTTCCCAGGTTCCGGTTGCGTTGATCAGCCCGCGAGCCGAGAGCACGATGTCCTCCGACTCGACTCGGAAACGGGGTTCGCGGTCGCAGACCACGGTGACGGTGACCGGTCGTCGAACCTGCAGGTCGAACTTCTTCTCGTAGACGTCGTAGTAGCGCGGGACGGCCTCGGCGGCGATCACTCCGTCCGGATTCTCGTCGGTCAGCACCTCGGCGAACTCCATGCCCGGCAGGTCGTGGACTCGGTTGACGGTGCTGAGGGTCAGCGACGGCCACCTGTACTGCCACGCCCCTCCGGCGGCGGGAGACCTGTCGAGCATGACGAATCCTTCGCCGGCCACCAGCCCGGCTCGGCGGAGGTGGTAGCCCGCGGACAGGCCTGCCTGGCCGGCCCCGATGACGGCGACATCTGTTTCGATCACGTTCACCAGTACATCAGCCCGCAGTCGTCGCTCACATCTACCGATGGGTAACGTCTGACCTCATGATCGGACAGACTCGTGACGGAGATGTCGTCACCCTCGAGCTCCAGCGCCCCGAGCGCCGCAACGCTTTGAACACCCAGCTGTGCGTGGCACTGCGGGAGGGGATCGAGAAGGCCGTCGCCGACGATGCCCGCGTCATCGTCGTCACCGGCCAGGGAACCAGCTTCTGCGCGGGTGCGGACCTGGACGGCGACGACTTCGCCAAGGAGTTCCCCGAGGCTCTCGAATCGCTGCTCAGGGCGGTCGACGGTGCACCTGTTCCTGTCATCGCCGCGATCAACGGACCGGCCGTGGGTGCGGGAACGCAGCTCGCGATCGCGAGTGATCTGCGCGTGGTGGCGGACGGTGCGTTCTTCGAGATCCCGTCGACGAGGCTCGGCATCGCCGTCAACAACTGGACGATCAAGCGGCTGGCGTCCCTCGCCGGTGGCAGCGTCGCCCGGACGATCCTGATGGGCGGTGAGCGGCTCGACGCCGACCGCGCCTACACCAGCGGTCTCGCGAACAAGCGCGGCGACCTCGCGGTGGCGATGGAGTGGGCGTCGGCGATCACCGAACTCGCGCCGCTGGCGCTGAAGCACCTCAAACTCGTCTTCAACGACGACGGCACGCACGACGAGCCGACGCGGGAACAGTGGGACGCGTTCGGTGCCGCGTGGACGAGCGAGGACTTGAAGGAAGCGCGGCGCGCGCGCACCGAGAAGCGCAAGCCGAAGTTCCAGGGTCGTTGAGGGGCCGGTGACACTCGGCGCACCCGACACGGGTGACACTGCCTGGCTGCTCGTCTGCACCGCGATGGTGCTGCTGATGACGCCGGGGCTTGCGTTCTTCTACGGCGGCATGGTGCGCGCCAAGAGTGTGCTGAACATGATGATGATGAGCCTGTCGGCCATCGCCGTCGTGTGGTTGCTGTGGTTGTTGTTCGGGTTCGGAATGGTGTTCGGTGACGGTGTGCTGGGCGGCTGGATCGGTAATCCGCTGCAGTTCGTCGGGCTCGGTGATCTGCTGGGCGGAACGTATTCCGGTGACGCCGTGTCGATTCCGCTCGTCGGGACCGTCCCCGGCTTGGTGTTCGCGGCATTCCAGGCGGGGTTCGCAATGGTCACGGTCGCGCTCATCTCCGGCGCCGTCGCGGACAGGATGCGGTTCGTGCCATGGGTTCTGTTCGCAGGACTGTGGGCGACGCTCGTGTACTTCCCGGTGGCGCACTGGGTGTTCTCTCTCGACGGACTGGTCGCCGAGACCGGCGGGTGGATTTCGAATGCTTTGGGAGCGGTCGACTTCGCGGGTGGCACCGCCGTCGAGATCAACGCGGGAATGGCGGGTCTGGTTCTCGCGCTCGTCGTCGGCAACCGTCGGGGATGGCCGCGAGAAGCGATGCGCCCGCACAATCTTCCCGCCGTCATGCTCGGTGCGGGGTTGCTGTGGTTCGGGTGGTTCGGCTTCAACGCAGGCTCGGCGCTGGCAGCCGACGGTGTTGCCGCCGTCGCGTTGGTGAACACCCTCGGGGCAGGCGCGATGTCGATGGCGGCGTGGCTCGTCGTCGAGAAGATCCGCGACGGCAAGGCCACCTCCTTCGGTGCTGCCTCGGGGGTCGTCGCGGGACTCGTGGCGATCACGCCGTCCTGTACGGCGGTGACGCCGATCGGTGCCGCGGGCATCGGCATCGCAGCGGGAGCATTGTGTGCGCTGGCCATCGGCCTGAAGTACCGCTTCGGTTACGACGATTCGCTCGATGTCGTCGGCGTGCACCTCGTCGGCGGAATCGTCGGCACTCTGATGATCGGATTGCTGGCGAGCGCCGACATGCCGGCGGGCGTCGACGGCCTGTTCTACGGCGGCGGACTGCATCAGCTGTGGGTTCAGTTCGTTGCGGTCGTCGCCGTGATGGCCTACACCGGCGTCGTGACCGCCCTGATCGCACTCGGAATCAAAGCCGTCATGGGTGTGCGTGCGGACGCCCAACACGAAGCCGACGGGTTGGACGAACACGAGCACGCGGAGTCGGCGTACGACTTCGCCGTCGGTCACGGTGGGTCCAACGGGCCGGGCTTGTTCGGTAAGAAATAGGATGGCGATTACCGGCTCTTGAATCTACGAAATCCGTTCTGTCCCTTTGGGGTAGAACTGATTCACTGTTAACGCTATGGACGTGCCCCGTCTCTCTGTCGTCCAGTATGCGGACTCGCTCCGCGCCGTAGCTTTGCGCCGCACCCAGAAGGGGTGTGTGAAGCAGACACCGGAAGACGGGGAACATGAAGATCGGTAGATTCGCAGCAACGTCGGCATTGGTCATCGCCGCAATGACGACCGCAATGGGGACGTCCTACGCGGACCCGGCGCCCGCTCCCGCGCCCGTGGGGTGGAACGTCACCGCACAGGGTGACCAGGTGCTCGTCGACACCTCCGCAGGGACACTGAGCAACGAGAACAATCATCTGGTCGTCCGCGACGCAGGCGGAGCCCTCGTCGATTCGGTTCCGCTGTCCATCGCGTTCGAGGGGCTCGCGCACCCTGTTGCCGCGGAGATCGACGGCAACCATGCAGTGCTCACCGCCGACGTGTCGCCCGCGGCCGCGACGCCGGTGTCGACGCAGATTCCCGGCCTGCAGCAGGTCGACCTTCCCGCTGCAGTCGCAGGCGTCAAGGACAACCTGAGCCTGTCGGCATCCGTCGGCGGATTCCTGGGTGCAGCAACGGGACTCGTCGGTGGCTGCCTGCTCGGCGCAGTCGCGGTCGGCGTCGTGTCCGCACCCGCAGCTCTGCTCTTCGGCGCAGGACCACTCGCGGGCTGCATCGGCGGCGCACTGCTGCTCGGTTCCACGGCATCGCTCGCCGGAACGGCCATCGGCGGTCTGTCCGCACTCGCCAGCAACGCGGGACCGTTCATCACCCTGCTGAACGCACCGCCCGTCAAGAAGTAGCTTCTGCGTCTTGCTCCGGCCTGCCGGGCCGGAGCAGGATGTAGCGGTGAATCCTGGGGAGCAGGACGGTGCGCGCCTTCGATACGACGCCGACGACGGAACACGTCGGGACGTCGCGCTGTCGCCGGAGCTCGGCAGGCTGACGCTCGGGCGGTCCGTACAGGCGGACGTGTCCTTCCCCGACGACCACGAGGTCTCGCGCCTGCACGCGACGGTCGAATGGATGGGCGGCCACTGGACCATCGTCGACGACGGGCTCTCCCGCAACGGCACCTTCGTCGGCGGAGACCGGCTGACCGGGCGGCGCCGGCTGCGGCACGGCGACACCATCCGCATCGGCACGTCGCTGCTGACCTTCCACGACTTCTCCGGCGTCGGCGACGAGGCCACGCGCATCGCATCCGACATGCCGAGTACGCGGTCACTCACCGAGACGCAGCGAGCTGTCCTCGTCGCACTGTGCAGGCCGTACAAGCACAACGCGACCTTCGCCAACCCGTCGTCCAATCAGCAGATCGCGTCGGAGATCTTCCTCAGCGTCGACGCCGTCAAGACGCATCTGCGGGTGCTGTTCGCCAAGTTCGGAGTCGAGGACCTTCCGCAGAATCAGAAGCGTGTCAGGCTGGCCGAACGCGCCATGCACAGCGGGGTCATCTCACAACGCGACCTCTAGGACGCGCCTCGCCCCATCGTGACGCGAGGCGGGGTCGGCTTGGGCGACGAGCGTGGCCACCGCGTCGGCGACCTCACCGGCACGTTCCAGGATGACCATGTGCCCGGCCTTCTCCACGGTCACCATCCGCGCCGCGGGCAGGAAGTCGGCGATGACGCGGGAGTGGCGTATCGGCGTCATCAGATCGTCGGAGCCGCACAGGACCAGCGTCGGGACCACGGCGAGAGCCGGCAGGTTCTCCGATTCGTCGAATTCGTGCAGCGATCCGAGGAATCCCGCCATGGTCACCACCGAGGTGTCGTTCAACATCGCCGACGCCAAGGCGACCACCCGCGGGCTGACGCGTCGCGATCCGCAGCCCGCCGCCCGCACGATGGGCGCGCAGATTCCCCTGCTCAGGCGCTTCGACGCGGCCATGACGCTCGGTGCGCGTCGGACAGCGGTGCGGAACATCGACACGACGGGGTGAGCGAGACAGGCGCCGAGTCCTTCCTCGGCGATGCCGTTCGCGGCGGACGCGATCAATCCGACGCCGACGAGGCGGCTGCCCAGCTCGCCGAGGTGCTGGCGAGCGTAGGACATGGCGGTCATCCCGCCCATCGAGTGCCCGATCACGACGTATCGGCCGGTGGGGACCAATGCCCTGACCACGGCACCGAGGTCGCGTCCGAGCTGCTCGATCGTGTACGTCGACGCGTCGGCGGTCGCCGACGAGCCGTGTCCGCGGTGGTCGTAGAACACCATCCGCACCTCGTCGCCCCAGGCCTGCCGCAGCTGGTCCCGGACGTCGAACCAGGATTCCTTCGCCAGGCAGTGGCCGTGCACGAACACCACGGTGAGCGGAGCATCGCGGCGACCGGTCTCGAACACCGAGAGCGCAGTGCCGTCGTCGGTCACGACGGTGCTTCGTCCGTAGGTTCGCTCGCTCATGCTGATCTCCGTTTCCGGCCGCTGTGTAGGGCTATTCGCCGACGCGTGACTTGCTGTTACGCCCTGATTCATCGTGCGTTTCTTCGCGCGGCAACACAGGAACCCGAAGAGGTGAGCGTCGGGCACCGCAGGGGTGGGCTCACCTCACCCTGGGGTGGGTATCGACCAAGCCGCATCCGCCGCAGGATCGAACTACACACAAGGTGCTTCGGTGAGTCAGGGAGGACTTCGGCGATGACGAACGACATCGTGGACATGCTCGACACGCGGGTTCCGCTTGCAGTAGGCGGCGATCGACGAGCTCTCGAGGACATCATTGCGCTGGTCAGGCCCAGGCTCGCTCGTTACTGTGCAACACGTTTGGGCAATCTGGACGTGGCGGCAGACGACGTGGTGCAGGATGTGTGTCTGGCGTTGGTGACGGCTATTCCTAAGTACCGAGACATGGGTAAGCCGTTCATGGCCTTCGTCTACGGCATCGCTGCGCACAAGTTGGCCGATGCCGGTCGCAAAGCCACTCTCCGGCGGTCGTATTCGCTGGAATCGGTGGTGGACGAGCCGTCCACCGACGACACACCGGAAGAGCATGCCATCGAGGGCGAATTCCGAAGCGAAGCAATGGCGTTGATGGCAACCCTGCCTCCTCGCCACCGCAAGATCATCCTGATGCGGGTGGTGTGGGGCATGACCGCACCGCAAACCGGTCGAGCGCTCGGGATGAGCGCCGGTGCAGTACGTGTCGCCCAGCATCGAGCGATGAACCAACTGCGAGCGGAAATGGCGAACTTCGTACTGCTCAGTGCGTGAAGGTCCGCACTGTGGTTGCCTACTGGGCATGACACAGGGGGACGAAGTACGGAAGCGTCGACCGACATCGGCGCAATACGTGGTGGCAGGCAGCGTCGTCGCCTTCGCGGTGGCGGTGTTTCTGCGGTACGTGCTGACGGAGGCGGGGGCCGCGCAGACCGCTGCGTTCTACGTCGGCATTCCTGCGGTGGTGGCGGTGATCGTAGTGCTGTCCGCTCCGAGTCGAAGCGCCGTCGGTATCACGATGAAAGTCATCACCGTCCTGCTTCTGATGTCGATGATGCTGCTGGGCGAGGGCTTCATCTGTGTCATCTTCGCGGCCCCGATCTTCTACCTGATCGGCGGACTCGTCGCCATCGTCGTGGAGAAGATCACCAAGTCGGGACCGGGAGACGACAGGATGCATGCGGTGGCCGTCCCGGCGCTCGTCCTCGTCGCCGTCGCGGCATCGGAAGGCATCGTGCCCGCGACGACGCTCGACGGTGCGACCACCGTGTCCGCATCCAGGACGCTGAACGCCGACGTGGACGACGTCGTCGCGGCGTGGGAACGACCACTGGACTTCGGTGGAACACCCCTCCCCGGAGTTCTGTCCTGGGGTTTTCCGGAGCCGCTCGCCGACAGCGGTGGATCGCTCGAGGTGGGCGCACGTCGAACCGTCACGTTCGCCGGAGCGCACCATCGGCCCCTGCTGGTGTCCGAACACCACTGGGGAGAGCGCACGACCGAGTTGACCTTCGAAGTCGTCTCGCGCACAAGCGATTCCGCGCGCCTTGCGGTCGTCGGCGACACCACGCCCATCTCGTCGTGGCTGACGTGGAACGTCGCGGACATCTCCTGGAGCGCAGTGGATTCGACACACACTGCGGTGGATCTCGAGCTGTCGTACACCCGTGAGCTGGCGCCCGCGTGGTACTTCGGTCCCCTCGAGGACCACGTCACCGAACGCGCCGCGGGATGGCTGTTGGACAGCCTGGACCGGTGAACATCGACACCGGTCTCTCGGTGGCGGTGCTGCGTTCCTGCGCGGTACTGGTGCCGGTGCTGCTGGTCGGTGCGTTCTGGGTGGCCTCGTCCGCGCGGGTTCGAGGCGCCGCGTTTCTTGCGATGCTCTGGAATTTCCTGGCTTTACTGCTGGTGAATGTCGTTGCTGTGCAGAACGGTTGGTGGAGCTTCGGCACCACGGGAACCATGTGGTCGTCGGTGCCCGTCGACGTCGTGCTCGGATGGTCCGCGCTGTGGGGTGCACTACCGATACTGCTGGCCCGGTGGGTGAACGTGTCGGTCACCGTGTGCGTCCTGATCGCGGCGGACGTGCTCGCCATGGGTAGCCTGCGGCCGCTGGTGACGCTCGAACGCGCGTGGTGGTGGGGAGAACTGCTGGCCGTGGCTGCCGCACTGCTGCCCGGAGTGCTGCTCGGCACGCTGACGTCGAACCAGTGGGCGCTCAGGACCCGCGCGAGCATGCAGGTCGTGCTGTTCGGCGCGGTCCTCGTGTTCGGCCTCCCCACCGTCTCCTTCGAGCTCGCGAACGTCCTCCTGGCGTCCGATTCCGGATGGTCGACGGTCGGGAACCGGCTCGCGGCCGGCGGCGGTGGCGTCGTGGATTCCCTGTTGCTCCAACTTGCCCTCGTCGTCGTCGTGATCGCCCTGCGGGCTGTCGCCGATTTCGCGGTGATCGGCGGCGGCACACCGTTCCCGTGGGATCCACCGATTCGGTTGGTCACCACCGGGCCGTACGCATACGTCGCCAATCCCATGCAGGCGTCCGCCGTCGTGCTCCTGCTGATTCTCGCGGGTCTGTTCCGCGAGCCGTTTCTCGCCGGCGCGGCGTTGCTCGCGGGCGCATTCGGTGCCGGGCTCGCGACATGGCACGAGAAAGCAGACCTGGTGACGAGGTTCGGGCCTGGCTGGGACGACTACCGCCAGTCGACGAGGGACTGGATTCCCCGGTGGACACCCGCTCGGATTCCGTCGGCGACGCTCTACGCGTCGGTCACGTGCGACCCGTGCTCGACCGTCTTACCGTGGTTCGCTCGTCGACGCCCGGTGTCGCTCGAGACCGCGGCCGCCGAGGACCATCCCGAGAGCTTGACTCGTGTGCGTTACGAAGGAGCGGTGACGCTGACCGGGACCAGAGCGATCGCGGCAGCGCTCGAACACGTCTCGTTGGGATGGGCCGTGCTGGGCTGGATCCTGCGTGCGCCGATCCTCGGGTGGTTCCTGCAGATACTCGTCGACGCAGCCGGGGGAGACCCACGCACCGTCAAAGTGCCCGATTAGTCAGGTTTGCGGCTCTGCGTAACAGCATCTGTACTTCGCGTGACGTGGGCGACACGTAGCGCTTCTACCTTCCTTGCATGACCGCTGTGCAGCCTGCGCCGACAGATTCGGCACTGAAGGAAACGCTGGAGGACTACACGCTGCGCTTCGCGCCGCGTAGCTACCGCAAGTGGGGCACAGGCGTCGTCGCCACGTCCGCACTGGGCGGCATCGCGTACCTCGCCGACTTCGCGATCGGCGCCAACATCGGCATCTCCTACGGCACCGGAAACGCGCTGTGGGGAATTCTCGTTTTCGCCGTCGTCATCTTCCTCACCGGTCTACCGCTGGCCTACTACGCCGCCCGGTACAACATCGACCTCGACCTCATCACGCGCGGAAGCGGATTCGGGTACTACGGATCCGTCGTCACCAACGTCATCTTCGCGACGTTCACCTTCATCTTCTTCGCCCTCGAAGGTTCCATCATGGCGCAGGGCCTCGAGCTCGGGCTCGGCGTCCCGCTGCCGATCGGGTATGCGGTATCGACTCTGATGGTCATTCCGCTCGTCATCTACGGCATGAAAGCGCTGGCCAAGCTGCAGGTGTGGACGACGCCGCTGTGGCTCGTCCTGATGGTCTTTCCGTTCATCTACCTCGTTGCTGCACATCCCGATTCGGTCGGAACGTTCTTCGCCTACGGCGGCGCCGACGGTGCCGAGGGCAAGGGCGTCAACTTCGGCTCGGTCATGCTGGCGGCCGGTGTCTGTCTGTCGCTGATCGCGCAGATCGCCGAGCAGATCGACTACCTGCGGTTCATGCCGCCCAAGACTCCGGAAAACCAGCGCCGCTGGTGGACTGCAGTACTGCTCGCCGGGCCCGGCTGGGTCATCTTCGGTGCACTCAAGCAGGTCGTCGGACTCTTCCTGGCGGTGTACCTGATCGCCAACGTCGCCGACGGAGCCGCCATCGCCAACGAACCCGTGCACCAGTTCCTCGAGATCTACGAGAACATGATGCCGGGCTGGCTTGCCATGACTCTCGCGGTCATCCTCGTCGTCATCAGTCAGATCAAGATCAACGTGACCAACGCGTACTCGGGCTCGCTCGCGTGGACCAATGCGTACACACGCGTCACCAAGACCTACCCGGGACGCATGGTGTTCGTGCTGTTCAACCTCGCCATCGCGTTGATCCTGATGGAAGCCGACATGTTCAGCTTCCTCAACGACATCCTCGGCTTCTACGCCAACTGCGGCATCGCCTGGATCGCGGTGGTGGCGTCGGACATCGTCTTCAACAAGTACATCCTGAAGTTGTCGCCCAAGGTCCCGGAGTTCCGTCGCGGCATGCTCTACAACGTCAACCCCGTCGGCTTCGTCTCCATGCTGCTCGCTGCCGGCCTGTCGATTCTGACGTTCTTCGGCGGCCTCGGTGGCGCACTGGAGCCGTATTCGCCGATCGTCGCACTGATCATCGCCATCGTCATGCCGCCTGTGCTGGCTGTCGCGACGAAGGGGAAGTACTACCTTCGCCGTACCGACGACGGTATCGATCTGCCGATGTTCGACGAGCACGGAAACCCTTCGGACGCAACGCTTCTGTGCCACGTGTCCGGCATGGAATTCGAGCGACCGGACATGATCGCCTCCAACGTTCCCGGTCCCGACGGCGAGAAGCAGTACATCAGTTCGCTCTCGCTCAGTACCGACAAGACGGGTGAACACATTCTGCCGGAACAGAAGTGAGGGTCTACCGGCCGGAGAACCTCGGATCGCGACGGCTCAGCATGGCGTCGACTGCTTCGGCATGGTCGGCCGTGGTGTGGGCGACGGCCTGATACGCGGCGGACAGCTCCAACAAGGATTCGAGGCTCTGGTGCTGACCTTCGCGCAGTAACTTCTTGGTCATGCGCAGTACCTGAGGGGGATTGGCGGCGACACGGTCTGCCAGAGCGTGGGCGGCGCCGAGCAGGTCACCGGGCTCGACGACCTGCGACACCAATCCCCACTCGAGTGCAGTTGCCGCGTCGATCGCCTCACCGGTGAACGCCATCTCGCTGGCGCGCGCCATACCGATCGCTCGGGGGAGAAGCCAGGCCCCGCCGTCGCCGGGGATGATGCCCACTTTGACGAAGCTCTCGGCGAACTTGGCCGTCGTCGACGCGATGCGGAGATCGCACATCAACGCCAGATCGCAACCGGCACCGATCGCGGCACCGTTGACCGCGGCGATCGTCGGGATTTCGCAGTGATACAACGCTTTCGGGATCCGCTGAATGCCGTGTCGGTACCCCTGCCTCAGCTCGGCGGGGCTACCGCCGAACATTCCTTCCTTGTCGCGCATGTGCTTGACGTTTCCGCCGGAGGAAAACGCGGAACCTGCCCCGGTGAGAATCGCGACCCGAACGCTCGGATCGCGATTCACGTCGGAGACGGCGTCTTCGATCGCCTCCACCGTCTCGATGTCGGAGATCGGATTGCGCGACTCGGGATTGTTCAGCATCCATACGACGGCATCGCCGCGGCGCTCGGTCAGCAGGAGTTCGGTCATGCCTACAGTGCAACACGCTCGGGTTCGGTCTCCGACGAGGCGCGCACCGTGCTGCGGCTCGCAACGGTGAGCTTGCGGTGTCCGACGGCCATGAGTACCGTCCCGGCCGCCACCCACGCGGCGAGAACCAGCCAGGGCTGAGTCGTCGACGCGCCAGGGAAGTACGACAGGTCGCGGAGCAGGGTGGCACCTGCTCCCGGCGGGAAGAACTGCCCGACGGCTCCCCAGGGCTCGGGGAGGAACTGCCACGGCTGTATGGCGCCGGAGATCTGGTTTCCGATGAACATCATCAGGACCGCCACGACGCCGATTCCTGCGGGTCCGATCAGCGAGGTCAGGCCGACGATCAGCGCGCTCACCGCCAACACCGACAGCGCTACGGCGGCGATGTTCGGAACGAGCGCGCCCTGGAGGATTCCGAACCACCCCTGCGTGATCGCGACGACGACGATACCGGCGCCGACGCCGTACACCGCGGTCGCCAGAAGTCGTCGCCCTGTGCCCTTGACGAGCATGGAGATGATGACGCCGCCGACTATTCCGCCGATGACAAGGGGGAAGGCCATCGAGGAGAGCCCGGCACCTCGGGCGTCGGTCGCCGCAAGGGGCACGATGTCGGTCGCCGTCGTGTTCAGGGCAGCGGCCACGCCGTCGAACATCTGCGCGACGACGGTGCCGTTGGCGGATGCGGTGAGGACCTCGGGCGAGGGTCCGGGAACGACGGCGCCGTAGACCTCGCGTGTGGTGATCAGATCGAGGGCCGCAGCGCGGTCGGGCACGGTGGTGACGTCGAACGACGACGCCAACTGGCTGGTCAAGGCCGGATTGTCGCCGACGACCGCGACAGGAACATCGTGGGCCGTCGACGTGAACGAGGGCCACAGAAAGGCAAGTACGACGACGGCTAGCGCGGCAGCGCCTGCGAGTGCGACGACCACTGCGCGTGGCCACGGGGTGGACTTCATGACGACTCCTCATTTAAAACGAATAACCGTTCTTTATCTTGGGTGGGCGGGTCTCGGTTGTCAAGAACGAAGATTCGTTTTTAATATGGACGCGTGCCCAAGGTAAGCGAAGACCACCGTGAGGAACGCCGCAGACAGATCATCGACGCGGCGATGACGTGTTTCGCGAGGTCAGGTTTCGAGAAGACGTCGATGGCGGACATCATCGCCGAGTCGGCGTTGTCCGCGGGCGCGATCTACAGCTACTTCAAGAACAAGCAGGATCTGGTTCTGCACGTCACGCGGGATGTGTTGAAGAGTCGGACCGAGGATCTCGACGGGCTGGAGAAACAGCACCCTCTGCCGCCGCCTGCTGTCGTGGTGCGACTGTTCCTGGACGGCATGACCCGCGACGTCGGCAATCCCAGCATTCTGCTGCAGATCTGGGCCGCGGCAGCCAGGGAGACCGACGCGGACTCCACCGTGGTGCCCGTCGTGACGAAGTTGCGCGGTCTGTACGAGCGATACTTGCGAGTGTGGTTCACCCGCAACGGCTTCGATGATCCAGACACCCGGGCGCAGTCGATGGCGCCGTTGGTGGTCGGCCTCTGTCAGGGATTCATCCTGCAGTCGGCACTGCTACCCGACTTCGATTCCGAGGGCTATCTGAAGGCCCTGGATCACCTCTCGCTGTGAGTGGAAATGTAGCGTTCCCTGGTCGCTCCGCAGGCTCCGCTCCTGACCCAGGGACTACATTTCCACTCACGTGCGGCGGAGCCGCCTAGACGGTTCTGGTCAACCGATCGGCCAGCAGACGAGAGAACTTCGCCGGATCCTTCAACTCGGTGCCTTCGGCGAGAAGAGCCGTCGCATAGAGCAGTTCGGCGGTCTCGGCAAGGGAGGCGTCGTCGCTGCGCTCCTCGCGTGCCTTCTTGAGCCCCGTCACCAGATCGTGCGTCGGGTTGAGTTCGAGGATGCGCTTGGAGGTCGGAACGAACTGTCCCGACGCCTTGTACATCTTCTCGAGCTGCGGGGAGAAGCTGAACTCGTCACCGACGACGCAGGCGGGCGAGGTGGTCAGGCGGGTCGAGAGACGAACCTCCTTGACGTCCTCGGACAAGGTCTCGGTGAGCCACTTCAGCAGCTCCTCGAACTCCTTGTCCTGCTCCTCGCGCTTGGCTTCGGCGTCTTTCTTCTCCTCTTCGGTGTCGAGGTCGACCTCGCCCTTGGAGATGGACTGGAAGGATTTGCCGTCGAACTCGGGGACGTTGCCGACCCAGACCTCGTCGACGGAGTCGGTCAGCAGCAGCACCTCGATGCCGCGCGCCTTGAACGCCTCCATGTGCGGCGAGCTTTCGATCTGCTGACGGGATTCGCCCGTCATGTAGTAGATCTGCTCCTGTCCGCCCTTCATCCGGTCGACGTACTCGGCGAGGGTGGTCAGACCCTCCTCGGAATTGGTGGACGCGAACGACGACACCGACAGCAGCGTCTCGCGGTTGTCGGCGTCGGAGATCAGGCCTTCCTTGAGCGCGCGGCCGAACTGAGACCAGAACGTCTGGTACTTCTCGGCGTTCTCGCTCTGCAGCTCCTTGACGGTGGAGAGGACCTTGCGCGTCAGACGACGACGGATCGCACGGATCTGACGGTCCTGCTGCAGGATTTCACGAGAGACGTTGAGCGAGAGGTCCTGTGCGTCGACGACACCCTTGACGAAGCGCAGGTACTCCGGCAGCAGCTCCTCCGAGTCGTCCATGATGAACACGCGCTTGACGTACAGGTGCACGCCCGACTTGCCTTCGCGCATGAACAGATCGAACGGTGCCTGCGACGGAATGAACAGCAGCGCTTGGTATTCGAACGTGCCTTCGGCCTTGAACGGGATGACCTCGAGCGGCTCGTCCCAGGCATGGGAGACGTGCTTGTAGAACTCCTTGTACTCCTCGTCGGACACTTCGTCCTTCGGCCGAGTCCACAGAGCCTTCTGCGAGTTGATCGTCTGCGTCTCGATTTCGACGGTGTCCTCGGCGCCCTCTTCGGTTGCCTTGACCGTCTTCTCGACGTCGATGCGGATGGGCCACGCGATGAAGTCCGAGTACTTCTTGACGAGCTGCTTGATCTTCGATTCCGACGCGTAGTCGTAGAGGTGATCCTCTTCGTCGGTCGGCTTGAGGTGCAACGTGATCGAGCTGCCCTGCGGTGCGCCGTCGACGTCGGAGATCTCGTAGGTGCCCTCGCCGGTCGACTCCCAGCGGGTGGCGCTGGTTTCGCCGGCCTTGCGGGTCAGCAGCGAGACCTTCTCCGCAACCATGAACGTCGAGTAGAAGCCGATGCCGAACTGGCCGATCAGCTCCTCCGACGCCGCGGCGTCCTTCGCTTCCTTGAGCTTCTTGCGCACCTCGGCCGTGCCGGACTTGGCGAGCGTGCCGATGAGGTCGATGACCTCGTCACGCGTCATGCCGATGCCGTTGTCACGGATCGTGAGCGTCCGTGCTTCCTTGTCGATGTCCAACTCGATGTGGAGATCGGAGACGTCGACGTCGAGGTCCTTGTTGCGGTAGGACTCGAGCCGCAACTTGTCGAGGGCGTCGGATGCGTTGGAGATCAGCTCCCTGAGGAAGCTGTCCTTGTTGGAGTAGATGGAGTGAACCATCAGGTCCAAGAGCTGGCGCGTCTCGGCCTGAAATTCCCGCTGTTCGGTGGTCATGAGTGTGTGCGATCTCCTTCTAGAGCAAAACCGTCGCGAGCATTCTACTTACGAGCCGCATCGCCCAGCTGCGGGACTATCTCGTTCAATGCCCAATCCAGACTGAGCGGCGACGGGAACGCGATCGATTGTGCCTGCGTGGGCGAGAGCGGCACGAACGCACCCCGTCCAACGGCGGGGAGAGACTGCACGGCGGGCTGGGCGGCGAGCTCGTCGACGGAACCTGGCAGGCCGGTCGCGATGATGACGTCCGCGTCCGTCTCCGACAGGTAGTCGTAGCTGATCTGCGCGCGGCCCGGGATGGTGCTGACGGGTTGGGCGGTGGCGAACTCCGTCGGGGTCATGCCGAGCTGTCCCAGCAAGCTGGCACCCGCGTCGTCCGGTGAGTTGACGATGTAGACCGCGCCCTCGCTCGGTCCGACGAAGAACGTGAAGGTCTTGCCGTTCAGTTCGGCGAACTGCGCGGCCGCGTCGGCGATGCGGGACTCGGTGTCGGCGATCACCTGCTCGCCCGTCTCGGGAACCCCCAGCGCCGACGCCACCGTCGCGGTCGCGCTCTGCCACGTCTCCGACGACGGGGTGTCGGCGAAGTGGACGACCGGCGCGATCTCTTTCAGCTGGTCGTACGCGCGCGCGAGGGTGAAGGACTTGGTGGCGACGATCAGATCGGGTTGCAGGGCCGCGATCTCCTCGATGGGGATCGTGGCTCCGCTCGCTTCCCACACGGGAGGGGTCTGCGGCACCGCGTTCTCGAACCACGGTTGATAGCCGGAGTCCGTCTGGGCCTGTGCCACGGAAATCGGCGTTACGCCCAGGGAGAACACGATGTCCGCGTCGGTCCACGTCAAGGCAACGACGCGTTCGGGCTTGTCCGGCACGTCGGCGGTGCCGAGGGCGCCGGCTACCGAGACCGGAAAAGCGCTGTTCGACGCTGGTTCCCGGGCCGGTTCGCCGTCGTCGGCCGAGGAGCATGCGACGAGGGTCAGAGCTGCGGTGGCGGTGACCAGCGTCATGGCCAGTGTGCGTCCGAAAGGCATGAGGTGAGGCTAGCCAACGACCGCCTGTCCTGTTCGCCCGGTTCGGCTCACCTATCCTCGCGGGGGTGACCAAACAGCGGATCGTGCCGATCGCCCTCGGCATCGCAGGTGCAGCATGGGTGGCCCGAGCGGCGTGGGGACTCCCGGCTCAGATCGGTGCGACAGCAGGCAAGATCGCACCGTACGCGGCAGGGTCGGCACGCTACCGCGACCGCCGATTCCACAACACCGAACCCAGCTCGAGCTTCTCCGGCGGCGGCGACGAGTCGATTCTGGTGTCCTTCCTCCGGCGCCGCGCGCTGGGCAAGCCGCAGCAACCGATTCCCCTCGCACCCCAGGTCGCTCCCGTCGACGCCGGTGAAACAGCCGTCACCTGGTACGGCCACTCGTCCGTGCTGATCGAACTCGACGGCAAGCGCATCCTCGCCGACCCGGTGTGGAGCCACCGAGTGTCGCCCTCGCGCACCGTGGGGCCGTCGCGCCTGCATCCGACGCCGGTTGCCCTCGACGCGCTTCCCTCCGTCGACGCGATCGTCATCTCCCACGACCACTACGACCACCTCGACAAGGCGACCATCGTGCGCCTCGCGAGCCTGCAGACGGCGACGTTCGTCGTCCCGCTGGGGATCGGTGCCCACCTGCGCCACTGGCGGATACCCGAGGACCGAATCGTCGAGTTGGACTGGGACGAACAGACCGAGGTCGCCGGCATCACCATCACCTGCACCGAAGCCAGGCACTTCTCGGGTCGAGGGCTCAAGCGTGATCTGACGCAGTGGGCGTCCTGGGCGTTCGCTGGACCGAAGCACCGGGTCTTCTTCGGCGGTGACACCGGTTACACGGTCAAGTTCGCGGAGATCGGCGCCAAGTACGGCCCGTTCGATCTGACGTTGCTGCCGGTCGGTGCCTACGACCCACGTTGGGCGGACATACACATGAACCCGGAAGAAGCCGTGCGGGCACACGGAGATCTGGGCGGCAACGTGCTCGTCCCCGTGCACTGGGCGACGTTCAATCTGGCGTTCCACCCGTGGTCCGAACCCATCGTTCGGCTGAAGGCCGCAGCGGACAGCGTCGGCGTTCCCACGGTCGTGCCGATGCCGGGTCAGCGGATCGATGCATCCAGGGGAACACAGGACGATCGGTGGTGGGCGAGGCTCGGCTGACGACCACTACTCTGTGTCCATGTCGATCGAGACGGACGCGCAGTGGGAACGTGGACTCACCGAAGCGGAAGTAGCGCAACTTCGAGCCGACGGAAAATCCAACGACGTTCCGGCCCGGGCGAGTCGTTCGGTCAAGGACATCGTCCGCGGCAACGTGTTCACGCGGATCAATGCCATTCTGGGTGTCCTGCTGATTATCGTGCTCTCGACGGGATCGATCGTCGACGGCATGTTCGGGTTGCTGATCATCGCCAACAGCGGTATCGGCATCATCCAGGAGATCCGGGCCAAGAAGACTCTGGACGAACTGGCGATCGTCGGCCAGAGCAAACCGGTCGTTCGACGGGACGGCGTCGCGCGCGAGGTCGCCCCCGACGAGGTGGTTCTCGGTGACGTCATCGAGTTGGGCCCGGGTGATCAGATCGTCGTCGACGGCAGCGTGGTCGAAGCGTCGTCGCTGGAGGTCGACGAGTCGCTGCTGACCGGTGAAGCGGACGCGGTGCACAAGGAGATCGACGCGCCCATCCTGTCCGGCAGTTTCGTCGTGGCCGGTAGTGGTGCCTACCGCGCGACGAAGGTCGGCCGCGATGCGTACGCCGCCAAGCTCGCCGAGGAGGCGAGCAAGTTCACCCTGGTGCACTCCGAGCTGCGGAGCGGCATCGACAAGATTCTGAAGTTCATCACCTACCTGATGATCCCGGCAGGCGCGCTCATCATCTACAACCAGCTGTTCTCGTCGGGGCAGTCGCTGGGCCCTGCGCTGAACGGCATGGTCGCGGCCCTCGTTCCGATGGTGCCCGAGGGTCTGGTGCTGATGACGTCGATCGCGTTCGCCGTCGGTGTCGTTCGGCTCGGGCAACGCAAATGCCTCGTCCAGGAGCTTCCTGCAATCGAGGGGCTCGCGCGCGTCGACGTGGTCTGTGCGGACAAGACGGGCACGTTGACCGAGAACGGTATGCGGCTCGCGGAGCTTCGCGTCGTGGAGGAAGGGGACACGGCCGTGCTGCCCCGCGTCCTCGCCGCGCTCGCACACGACGATCCACGCCCGAACGCCAGTGTTCTGGCGATCGCCGAAGCGTTCCCGGAGGATCCGGGGTGGACCGAAACCGCGGTCGCGCCGTTCTCGTCGGCGAAGAAGTGGAGCGGCCTGTCCTACGGAGACGACGGCAACTGGCTTCTCGGAGCGCCCGACGTGCTGCTGGACCCGACCAGCGACATCGCCCGCCAGGCAGAGGAAGTCGGCTCGTCGGGACTGCGTGTTCTGCTGCTCGCCAGCAGTGATCTCCCGGTCGACGACGACGCGGCCCCCGGTGTGGTCACTCCGCGGGCGCTGGTGATCCTGGAACAGAAGGTGCGGTCCGACGCCCGCGAGACACTCGAGTACTTCGCGAGCCAATCCGTTGCCGTGAAGGTCATCTCCGGGGACAACGCCGTGTCGGTGGGGGCCGTCGCGGGATCTCTCGGCCTCGCCGGCAGCCCCATCGACGCACGCAACCTACCCGAGCGCACCGAGGACCTCGCCGACACCGTCGAGAATTCCACCACGTTCGGACGAGTGCGCCCCGATCAGAAGCGTCGGATGGTCGGCGCCCTGCAGTCCCGGGGACACACCGTGGCGATGACCGGCGACGGCGTCAACGACGTGCTCGCACTCAAGGACGCCGACATCGGTGTCGCCATGGGCTCGGGCAGTGCCGCGACACGCGCAGTCGCGCAGATCGTGTTGCTGGACAACAAGTTCGCGACGCTGCCGTACGTCGTGGGTGAAGGCCGACGCGTCATCGGCAACATCGAACGCGTCTCGAACCTGTTCCTCACCAAGACCGTGTACTCGGTGTTGCTGGCGTTCCTCATCGGCCTGTCCGGGGTGCTGTCGCAGATCTTCCACTTCGAGCCGATTCCGTATCCGTTCCTGCCGCGTCACGTCACCATCGCCGCGTGGTTCACGATCGGCATCCCTGCATTCATCCTGTCGCTCGCCCCCAACAACGAGCGTGCGCGGTCCGGGTTCGTCCCGCGCGTGATGCGCCTCGCGGTGCCGTCGGGCCTGATCGTCGGCGTCGCGACGTTCGTGTCCTACCTGCTCGCCTACCAAGGACCGCAGGCGACCGAGGAACAGGTGACCCAGGCCAGCACGACGGCACTGATCACGTTGATCATGATCGCCGTATGGGTGCTCGCCGTCGTCGCTCGGCCGTACGTGTGGTGGAAGATCGTGCTGCTCGCCGGTTCGGTGCTGGGCTACCTGGCGCTGTTCACCATCCCGTTCTGCCGCACGTTCTTCAAGCTCGACCCGTCGAACATCGCGCTGACGACTTCGGCGTTCGTGATCGGCGCCGTCGGAATCGTGCTCGTGGAGGTGTCCTGGCGCATCAGCGCGGCCCTGCAACGAAACGGTTCCGCGAAGTAAGCTTCATCCCGCCAGCACAATCACAGCGAATGGAGTGATCTCATGGGTTTCGCAGACAACCTCAAGGGCATCGTCGACAAGGGCAAAGAGCTCGCCGCCGAGAACTCCGACAAGATCGAGGACGTCGTCGACAAGGCAGGCGATTTCATCGACGACAAGACCGGTGGCAAGTACGCCGACAAGGTCGACAAAGTGCAGGAAGCGGCGAAGAAGGCCATTCCGGACAAGCCGTGAACGGATGATCGTGTGCGAGTCGGCTGCGCGAGGCCGCGCAGCTGACGGCATGATCTAGCTGTGGACGGACCAGTACTACTACTCGTCGTGATCGCGGCCGTCGCGGTGGCGGGTTTCGCCAAACGCTTCGACCTTCAGGTGCCGCTGGTGCTCGTCGCGGTCGGATCGGCGGCGTCGTTCGTTCCAGGAGTTCCTCAGCTGACCCTGTCACCCGAGCTGATCCTCGGCGTGGTGCTGCCTCCGCTGTTGTACTCGGCCGCCCTCGACTTCTCGTTCGTCAGCTTCCGCAAGAACCTGGGACACATTCTCCGGCTCGGCATCGTCATGGTCATCGTGACCGCGGTGGCCGTGGGGTACTTCGCCAACTGGCTGGTCCCCGAACTCACTCTCGGCGCCGCACTGGTCCTGGGCGCTGTGGTGGCGCCGCCCGACGCCGTGGCCGCGATCGCCGTCGGCCGCAAACTCGGACTGCCCTCCCGCATGATGGCGATCCTGACCGGGGAAAGCCTGGTCAACGACGCGGCCGCCTTGACTCTGTTCACCCTCGCCGTCGCGTCGGTGACGGGCAAGAAGATCGAGATCGACTCGCCCGTACTGTTCTTCGCGTACGAGATTGCGGGCGGAGTGATCGTCGGCTACGTACTGGCCCGCATCGTCCGCTTCGTTCGTTCGCGCATCCGCGATTCCTCGCTGGAAACCGTTCTGGGACTCGTGCTTCCGTTCACCGCGTACCTGGCTGCCGAGGAGATCCACGCGTCGGGAGTGCTGGCCGTCGTGACCGCGGGATTCGTGCTCGGCAGGGTCACCGCCGACGTCGCGGTCCCGACGCGGATCCAGGAACGCCAGGTCTGGCCGTTGATGGACCTGCTGCTCGAAGCATTCGTGTTCGCCTACATGGGGTTGCAACTCAAATCGGTCATCGAGGAAGTGCAGCGGGACGGACTCCCGGTGCACCACATCTTCGCCTACGCCCTGCTCGTTCTGCTCGTCGTCATTCTCGTCCGGCCGGCCTGGATCTTCGTCAACACCTCCAGGCGATCCGTGGTGCGCAAACTTCTGCGCAGAAAGGCGTCGGAGACGTCCGACGTACTCGGACTGACGTGGCGACAGAACCTCGTCCTGTCCTGGGCGGGGATGCGCGGCGTGGTGACGCTGGCCGCGGCGTCGGGTGTGCCGCTCGCCACCGTGGCGGGAGATCCGTTCCCGGGCCGCGCCGTCATTCAAGCGGTCGCATTCGTCGTTGCGGTGGGGACGTTGGTGATCCAGGGGCTGACGTTGCCGATGCTGATCCGGAGACTCGACGTCGCCGACGCCGACGAGCAGCGTCGAACCGACGAACAGGCGGCTCTCGCACGGTCCATCTCGAGGTCGGCGGCCGAGCAGTACCTCTCCGAGGCCGCGGTGAACGGGATCGACGGAGCCAGCCGAGAATCCGTCGAGCACGTCCTGGAGCGGGTGCGGCGATCGGTTCGCGCGCGACTCGACGCCGACGAAACCGAAGACCACGAAGAGCGGATCGCCGCAGCGGGCGCACTGTTCGACACGTTGCGCCGTAACGTCCTCGTCGCGCAGCGCGCAGCACTGGTGCACGCCCGTGACGCGGGTGAACTGGACGACGAGGTCCTGCGGACCGTGCTCGACGGCCTCGACGTGGAAGAAGCTGCGGCCGAAGCGCGACTGGAACGGAGAAACCGATAGTGCGGCGGTGGCTGGTCGGTGCCCTGGCTCTGACTCTTCTCGCCGGGTGCGGCGGTCCCGAGGCGCCCCCTGCGCTCGATTCGTCCGCACCCGCTGTCGCACCGGCGCCCGTCGGCGACGAACGTGGTGCGATCGTCTCGCAGACGGACATGGGTCATCTCGACCTCGCTGTGCGGTTCCTCGGTGCGTCCGCCACCCGCGTGGTGTACGCGTCCACGTCGGGTGACGGCACGTCGCGGACCGAAGTGTCCGGGGTGATCTTCGCCCCGAAAGGTGCACCGCCGCAGGGTGGTTGGCCCATCGTGTCCGTGGGTCACGGCACGACCGGAGTCACCGACGAGTGCGCTCCGTCGCTGTACCCGAACCTGTTGGGCACCATCGGCACGGTCGCCCCGTTCCTCGAACGAGGCATGGTCGTCGCGGTCACGGACTACGAGGGCATCGGCACTCCCGGTATTCATCCCTACCTCGACCCGAATGCCGCGGCGTACAACGTCATCGACGCAGTCCGCGCGGCCGCGAACGTCGTACCCGGCACCGGTGCCCGGTGGGGAGCGATCGGTAATTCCCAAGGTGGACAGGCCGTGTGGGCGGCAGCGGAGCATGCGGACTACGCCGACGGGTTGGAGCTCGTCGGCAGCGCCGCGCTGTCTCCCGTCCTCGATCTCGCGCCCATGTTCGACGCGGGGCACGTGAACACCCTCCCGCAGATTCTGCTGACACCGTTTCTCGTCGACGGCCTGCAGTACCGGCATCCGGAGGTGACCGGAACGGAGTTCGTCCGGGGCGCACTCGAGGCCGACAGGCGCGCGCTGACCGCGTGCACTGACCTCCTCGGTGTGCAGAAGGCGGAAGCCGCTGTGCGTCTGACGCCGTCGGACGCGATGCCGGCCACCGAGGCGTCACGTCTGAAAATGGTGGAGTGGTTGACGTCCGTCGCACTGCCGCGGACGCGGACGGATGTGCCGTTGCTGGCTGTCGTCGGGCAACAGGATCAATTGATCGACCCGAAATGGACACGCGACGCCGTAGCGCGGGCATGCTCGATGGGAGACGTCGTGTCCCTCCGGGAAGAGCCCGGCCAGGGGCATTCGGACCAGGCGGCCGTCGCCGACGGGGTGGCGTGGTTGGCCGACAGATTTGCCGGCGTACCACCGCCCGACACCTGTGCAGGAGGATGACATGGATCCGAACCCACTGACGATGGTGCGGGCGCTGTGCCTGGCGCTTCCCGAGGCCACCGAGCGCATCAGCCACGGCGAACCGTCGTGGTTCGTCCGCAAGTCTCCACAGTTCGCGATGTTCTCCGATCATCACCACGACGACCGCGTCGGATTCGTCGCCGCCGCCCCGGCCGGGGCGCAGCAAGCCTGGGTTGCGAAGGACAGCACCCGCTTCTACGTACCCCCGTACTTCGGCGGGCGAGGGTGGATCGGCGTCTACCTCGACGTGCCGCAGGACTGGGAGGACATCGCGGACATCGTGGAGGATGCGTACCGGACGGTGGCGCCCAAGACGCTGCTGACCCAACTCGATGCCGAGCGCCAACCCGAATGACCTCGGCTCTGATGTGGTTCGCGGTCATCGTGGCCTGCGCGATCGTTGCCGTCGCCGTGATCAGTCTGCGGGGACGGCGGGATCTGACGACGCCCGAGGAGCGCGCGGTCCACGCGACGCTGCACACCGCATCTTTGGCAGCCCGCCCGCTGCGCCGCGGCCTGGACACCCAGTCCGCGGCTGAGGCCGCGCCTCATCTGCGCGCGCTCACCGGTGGTGACGCACTCGGCGTCGCCGACGCCGACGCGCACCTGCTGGCGTGGAACGGTCCCTTCGAGGAGGTGGTCGGGCAGTTCCTTGAGGCGGCCGCGCGGGCAGTCGGCGGCCAGCGCCGAATTCTGATCACCGCGCCTGCGGGTGCCACGTGGCGCACCGTGGTGGTCCAACCGTTGCTCGTCGAGGACGTCGGTGTCGTCGGGGTCCTCGGTGTCGTCACCACGTCGACGCCCGGACCGGGCATGCTCGGAGCCGTCGGCGAGGTCGCCCGCTACGCCTGCGGGCAGATCGAGTTGGCCGAACTCGACGCCTCGCGTGCACGCCTCGACCGCGCCGAAGTCCGAGCACTGCGCGCTCAGATCAGCCCGCACTTCATCTACAACGCTCTCGGCACGGTCGCCTCGTTCGTCCGTACCGATCCCGACAGAGCACGAGAGCTGGTGCTGGAGTTCGCGGATTTCACCCGCTACTCGTTCCGTAACTCCGGCGAGTTCACCGTCCTGTCCGACGAACTACGCAACATCGATCGGTACCTGACGCTCGAGCGGGCACGCTTCGGCGACACTCTGCAGGTCACGTTGCAGGTCGCGCCCGAGGTACTGAACGTCGCACTGCCGTTTCTCGCGCTGCAGCCCCTGGTCGAGAACGCGGTGCGGCACGGGATCGCGGGTCGCGCCGGTGGCGGCACCATCACCATCGTCGCGGCCGACGAGGGAACCGACTGCCTTATCAGCGTCGAGGACGACGGCGTCGGAATGGATCCGGAACTGCTGCGATCGGGAACGCTGGACTCCGACGAGGCCGCGCACGTGGGTCTGTCCAATGTGGACGATCGACTGCGCGCGGCGTTCGGCAACGACTACGGTCTCGTCGTGGACACGGGCATGGGTGCCGGAACGAAGGTCAGCATGCGGGTTCCTAAGTTCAAAGCGGGGATTCGGGCATGACCGCCGTGGTCGGCAGCGCTGGATGTCTGGGATGATGCGGTGATGACCGGTCTTGTTGTGCTCGCAGTCGACGACGAGAAGCCGGCGCTCGACGAGTTGGCTTTTCTGCTGAACGCGCAGGATTCGGTGGCCGAGGTCTTCGTCGCGTCGGACGCCACGACGGCACTGCGACGACTGCAACATCCGGTCGACGCGTCCTACCCGGCGATCGACGCAGTGTTCCTCGACATCAACATGCCCGGTCTCGACGGGTTGGAGCTCGCCGGGATCCTCTCGAACTTCGTGCGTCCACCGGCGGTCGTGTTCGTCACCGCCCACGACGACCGAGCACTGGCCGCATTCGACCTCGGCGCCGTCGACTACCTGCTCAAACCCTTGCGCGAGGACCGTCTGGCGGAATCTCTGCGCCGAATCACCGCCGCGGGCCGACGACCGGAGGGTCAGGAACCGGCTACAGGGGACGAGATCATCCCGGTCGAGCTCGGCGGCACGACGACGCTCGTGCAACGTGCGAGCGTGGGGTGGGTGGAAGCGGACGGCGATTACGCCCGGCTGCACACCTCCACGGGCTCTCACCTCGTGCGGATCCCTATCTCCACCCTCGAAAGTCGTTGGGCAGAAGTCGGTTTCCTCCGAGTGCACCGGTCCTACCTGGTGTCCCTGTCGTTGGTGACGGGCATCAAGAGCGTCGGATCGGGGCTCGTGGTGTGCCTCCGACGCCACGGAGACCTCGCGGCCGTCGAACTCCCGGTGAGCAGGCGTCACACCCGGGCACTCAAGGATCGTCTCGTCCGCGGCCCGCTGCAATCCTGGTCGAATCGGTGACGGAGCCCGGTCGGAACCCGCGTGAACGCGTGGTCCTTGCCCGCAGGCGCGGCGCCCGGATCGTCAGAACGCGGGTGGAAGTGCAGGAACACACCGAGGTCGGCGACGCCATGGTGCGCGGCCTCGTTCGCGCTCAACTGCTGCTGTCGATCCGCCTCGCCGTGGTGACGCTCGCCGTACTGTTCTCGATTCCGTTGCTGGGCCTGCTCGTTCCCGCGTTCTCCGACGCCGTGGTGTTCGGAGTTCGGTTGCCGTGGGTCGTGCTCGGGGTCGCGGTCTACCCGTTGCTGCTGGGTGTCGGCTGGATCCACGTCCGCCGCTCCGAGCGCATCGAGCAGCAATTCCTCGACCTGGTGGACGACTGATCATGACGGGGGTGCCGTGGCTCACGGTGGGAGCGTTGCTGATCGCTGCCGCCGCGACCGTCGCCATCGGTGTGTACGGCGTGCGCCTGGCCCGCACCACGTCGGACTTCCTCGTCGCGTCACGCACCGTGGGGCCGAAATGGAATGCGGCCGCCATCTCCGGCGAATACCTGTCGGCTGCATCGTTTCTCGGGGTCGCCGGCCTCATCGCCAAGTACGGTGCCGACGCCCTGTGGTATCCGATCGGTTTCACTGCCGGGTATCTGGGTCTGCTGCTGTTCGTTGCCGCGCCGCTCCGGCGCAGCGGCGCCTACACCGTTCCCGATTTCGCCGAGTTCCGGCTGGGCTCCGGGCGATTGCGCACCCTCGCGATGTTCGTCGTCGTGGTCATCTGCGCTCTGTACCTCGTGCCGCAGTTTCAGGGTGCGGGCCTCACTCTCAATATCTTGCTGGGAGTTCCCGGGTGGGTGGGCGCGGCGGTCGTCGGGTTCATCGTCATCGCCAACGTCGTCGGTGGAGGCATGCGCTCCATCACGTTCGTGCAGGCCTTCCAGTACTGGTTGAAGCTGACGGCCGTCGCTGTTCCGGCCCTCGTGCTTGCCGTGCACTTCTTCGCCGACGATCGTGCGGTCGGTAGTCCGGCGCCACCGACGGTGGACCGGGTGACGACGGTCGAGATCAACACCGATGTTCTCGTTCAGGTGGATTCACCGATCGGCGCGCTCATCAGCGGCACTCTCGACGGTGACAGCGTCGACGGCGCGGTGGTGCTGGGTGCAGGCACGCACGAGTTGTCCGAGGGAACGTCCCTGGTGCTCGACGCGGGTTCGGCCGTTCCCGTCGTGGCGGGCGCACCGACGACGGACCGTCAGTGGGCGATGCCCGGTGGCGGGCTCGGCGGCATGCATCCGCTGTACCAGGTGTATTCGCTCATTCTGGCGACGTTCCTCGGCACCCTCGGTTTGCCTCACGTGCTCGTGCGGTTCTACACCAATCCCGACGGTCGTGCCGCGCGAGTGACGTCGCTGACGGTCCTCGGTCTGCTCGGCTTGTTCTATCTCTTTCCGACTCTGCTGGGAGTCTTCGCGCGTCTGTACGTTCCGCAGTTGTTGATCACCGGGAACTCCGACGCGGCGGTACTGCTGCTCCCCGGGTCGGTGTTGTCCGGTGTGGGAGGCCAACTCCTGGCCGCTCTCGTCGCCGCCGGGGCCATCGCGGCGTTCCTGTCGACGTCGTCGGGTCTGTTGGTGAGCATCGCCGGGGTGCTGAGCACCGATGTTCTTCGTGGACGCGTCCGAGACTTCCGCATCGCAGCGGTGCTCGCAGGAGCCGTGCCGCTCGCGATGTCCCTCGGGCTCGCGTCGCTCGATCTGTCTCGCACGGTGGGGCTGGTGTTCGCGGTTGCCGCGTCGACGCTGTGCCCCCTCCTCGTGCTGGGCATCTGGTGGCGCGGACTGACCGCGGCCGGTGCAGCAGCCGGGCTGATCGGCGGCGGAACCGTCTCGCTCGTGGCAGCGTCGCTGTCGGTGTTCGGAATTCCGGAGGCATGGTTCGGGGGATGGGCGGCGACCGTCCTCGGGTACCCGGCCGCCGTCAGCGTGCCCCTCGCTTTCGGGTTGATGTACCTGGTCAGCAAGGCGACATCGCGGACGGTTCCCGTCGACATCGGCGGCATCTTCACCCGACTGCACGCTCCCGAACGCCTGGGTGTCGGCAAGGACCGCGAGCGCGAACTCTGACACCTCGGCCGTTTGTCGCGGTGAGACAACCGTTCGGCGCAGACCTACGCAGCTGAACGTGTGACCGACGCCACCACGTCCTTTTGTGATCCCGATCTCACTACTCTCAGTCCAGATCTTCCGTCACACTCCGTGACGCCACGACGAGGGAGCACTTTCGTGACAACACCGGACACATCTCCACCACCGGACGAGCAAGCGTTCATCGACATGCAAGCAAGCCCGGAATTTCAGGAACTGCGTCGACGCCTGCGCAGCTTCGTCTTCCCGATGACCGCGTTCTTCCTGATCTGGTACATCGTCTACGTGCTGCTGAGCAACTACGCGCACGACTTCATGTCCACCCCTGTGTGGGGCAACGTCAACGTCGGCCTGCTCCTCGGACTGGGGCAGTTCGTCACCACCTTCGCGATCACGGGCATCTACGTTCGTTTCGCGAACCGTGAACTCGACCCGCGCGCCGAGACACTGCGCAACGACATGATCGCGTCCCAGGAGGCCAAGCGATGACCTCGAGCCAGTTTCCGATTCCTTCCGCGGGCACTCACTTCCTGGCGCAAGCCGCAGACACCACCGTCGGCGAACCACTCGTCAACATCGCGATCTTCGGAGCGTTCGTCGCCGTCACGATGTTCGTCGTCATCCGCGCCTCGAAGAAGAACGCGACCGCCTCCGAGTTCTTCACCGCCGGTGGCGGATTCTCCGGACCACAGAACGGCGTCGCCATCGCAGGCGACTACCTCTCCGCGGCAAGCTTCCTCGGCATCGCGGGCGCCATCGCCGTCTACGGGTACGACGGCTTCCTCTACTCCATCGGCTTCCTCGTCGCCTGGCTCGTCGCGCTGCTGCTCGTGGCCGAGTTGCTCCGCAACACCGGCAAATTCACGATGGCCGACGTGTTGAGCTTCCGCCTCAAGCAACGTCCGGTGCGCACCGCGGCCGCGCTGTCGACGCTGACGGTGTCGCTGTTCTACCTCCTCGCGCAGATGGCGGGCGCAGGCGGACTCGTCGCACTCCTGCTCGACATCTCCGACCGCACCGGGCAGTCCATCGTCATCGCCGTCGTCGGTGTGTTGATGATCGTCTACGTCCTCGTCGGCGGCATGAAGGGCACCACCTGGGTCCAGATCATCAAGGCGGTTCTGCTCATCGCCGGTGCACTGTTCATGACGGTGCTCGTTCTCGCGAAGTTCGGCTTCAACATCTCCGAGCTGCTCGGTAGTGCACAGGAAACGATCACCGGCTCCGCCGATGATGCAGTCGCAGCCCGCCAGGTTCTCGAGCCGGGCGCTCAGTACGGCGGCAGCAACATGTCCAAGCTCAACTTCCTGTCACTCGGTATCGCACTCGTGCTCGGAACTGCTGGTCTCCCACACGTTCTCATGCGCTTCTACACCGTCCCCACCGCGAAGGAAGCCCGTCGCAGCGTCGTCTGGGCCATCGCACTCATCGGCGCGTTCTACCTCTTCACCCTGGTGCTCGGCTACGGAGCCGCAGCAATCGTCGGACCGGACCGCATCCTGGCGTCGGCAGGCGGACAGAACTCCGCGGCACCGCTGTTGGCCTTCGAGCTCGGTGGCGTCATCCTGCTCGGTGTCATCTCGGCGGTCGCCTTCGCGACGATCCTCGCCGTGGTCGCCGGCCTGACCATCACCGCGTCGGCGTCCTTCGCTCACGACATCTACGCCAGCGTCATCAAGAAGGGCGATGTCGACGAGAAGAAGCAGGTCAAGGTCTCGCGCATCACCGCCGTCGTGATCGGTTCACTCGCCATCGGCCTCGGCATCCTGGCGAACGGTCAGAACATCGCGTTCCTCGTCGCACTCGCCTTCGCGGTCGCTGCCGCGGCGAACCTGCCGACCATCGTGTACTCGCTGTTCTGGCGTCGCTTCAACACCACCGGCGCACTGTGCAGCATGTACGGCGGCCTGATCTCGACGCTCGTGCTCATCGTCTTCTCCCCGGCCGTGTCCGGATCGAAGACCGCGATGATCCCCGGCTCGGACTTCGCCTGGTTCCCGTTGTCCAACCCCGGAATCGTCTCCATCCCACTCGCATTCGTGCTGGGAATCGTCGGAACGCTTCTGTCGAAGGACAGCGAGAGCCGCGCCAAGCAAGCCGAGATGGAGGTTCGCTCACTCACCGGCATCGGTGCGGAGAAAGCCACCGCCCACTGAGGGTTCCATCTCTCTCGCACACCTTCCAGTCCCTCGCACAGGTTGCAGCCTGTGCGGGGGACTGCAGTGTGTGCGGGAAGGGGGTCACCTTGCCGACGGCCGGACCACGGTGCGTGGGGTGGGGAGTGCGGCTGCGAGCTCGATCGACGCTCGCAGCTTGGACACCAGCCTGTCGGGGTTCTCGAGGTCGGACCACGTCAACCGGAGAACGATCCAACCGTGCGCTCGCAGCGCGTCCTCGCGCTTCTTCTCGGCGACCACAGCAGCAGCCGGTGTCTGCCCAGGTTTCAGATACTTCGAATACTTGACCATTCCGTCGAATTCGATGATCACTCCGTACTGCGCCAACAGGAAATCGACGCGAGCGAGGAACGCACCGCCCTTCGTGTACAGATCGACCTGCAATTCGGGGTGGTCGAATCCCGCATGGTGCAACTGCACGCGACACCGTGATTCGCCCACACTCTCGCTGTGCTCGGAGCTGAAGTGCAGCGCGCGAAGTGCCTTTGCGATGTTTCTTCGCCCGCGTCGGTTCAAGGCCTCGGTGACGGATTCGATCGAGACGAGCTTCTTCGCCAATGCACTGTCCGCAGCGCACACTGCTGCTTCGAAGGGGAGCGCGCGGCACAGATCGGCGACCGTCCGGCTCGGTGACGTCACGGACAACCCCCGGATGTTCACGATGTCGTCGTCGACGAGAGGTGCGGGATGAACGTGCCGCCCACCGGTCTTACGGCCACCACCGCTACGACCGACGGTGAAATGAACACGCTGCAGATCCGGGGCCCACAGTGCGATCCCGTGGACCAGGGCAGCGGACTGGTGACTCACGACGAGTCGGCCACCGGCGGCGTTCGCGTGCGCCCGCGTCCGGAGAACGTGGCGATCCTCGGGCCCCAGAGCCTGGAGCGCCGACGAATCGGCGAATGCGCCGCGTCGGATTCGCTTCATCGTCCCGTTCCTGGTCGCGGTCCGTATCTCGCTGTCCGACGTTCCGGTGCGCACGAGCTGGCTACGCATCAGCAACGGGTCCTCGTCGAATCGCATGGCGACGATCGTGGTCGATCGGGCGCGTTCGCGGTAGCTGTGGATGAACGATCCTGGGGATAACTCGATTGTGTTGTACGATGCGCGATTTCGTTCTGCTCCCGCACACCTTCCAGTCCCTCGCACAGGTTGCAGCCTGTGCGGGGGACTGCAGTGTGTGCGGGGGTGGGAGCTGGTAGCTATCACAACTCCGCGGGCCCCGGTGAGGTCTGCCTCACACATCGGGGTTGACGCGTTTGGTTACGATCCCTTCCGTGGCCAAGCTGAAGGTAACCGTCAACGTCCCGCTCGACCCCGAGACCGCGTGGACTCATGCGTCCGATCTCGCCGACTACGACAAGTGGTTGTCCATCCACGAGGGATGGCGCTCCGACCTGCCGGAACAACTGTCCGTCGGCACCACTCTGGAGTCCGTCGCGTCGGTGAAAGGGATGCGTAACCGCGTCCGGTGGACCATCGAGAGCTACGACCCGCCGAAGAAGCTGAAGTTGAAGGGCAACGGCAAGGGCGGAGTGAAGATCGGGCTGGTGTTGTCGGTCGCGGAGGGCAAGAGCGGCGGCTCCGACCTGACGCTGGACGTCGAGCTCGGTGGTGCCCCCTTGTTCGGCCCGATCGGCTCCGGCGTCGCTCGGGCGCTGAAGGGCGACATCGAGAACTCGATGAAGACCTTCGAATCGCTGTACGCCTGACAACGGAGAGGCCTTTCCATGCCCGGCAGACACAGTGCCCCTGGTAGACACAGTGCCCCCGCGTCGGGTGCAAGCGCCGTTCCGGCGGTGAAGTACGGGATCATCGCCGTCGTTCTCCTGCTCGTCGTCGGCGGTGGAGTGTTCGCGGCGCAGAAGGCCTTCGGTTCCGATTGCACGGATCCGGCCACGTACTCCCTGGCCGCGGACCCTGCTATCGCCGGAGTGGTCCAGCAGGTCGTCGACGACACCTCGGCCGAGGATCTCGGGTGCGCGACGGTGGAGGTCACCGCGACCGATTCCGGCACGGCGTCGGCTGCGGTGTCGATGGGTGCGGATGCGCCGTCGTTGTGGATCCCGGATTCCGCACTGTGGGTGGGAAAGGCCGTGCGCGCGACGGGTTCGCTGGTGGATGTGGCAAGCCAGTCGGTGGCGAGTTCCCCGGCGGTGATCGCCGCACGCAAGGACGAGGTTCCGTTCTTCGACTCCTGGTTGACTGCTCTGCAGCTGAAGAGTCTGCGCATCGGAAATCCGTTGACCAACACCATCTCCGACGCTGCCATTCTCGGGGCGCTCTCGGAGGCGGGCTCCGACGCGGACGCCGTGGATTCGGTGTCGGCCGCGCTGGTGCCGATCGCGCAGGCGCAGGCCGCTACCCGCGGTGAAGCAGATCCGACGGTGCGTCTGGAGGAGATGGTCGCCGACGGCGGAGTGTCGGTGGTGTCCGAGCAGTCGTACCTCGACTTCCAGAAATCCACCGGCGCCGAACTCGGCACGACGACGCCTCCCACCGGCAGTTTCTTTCTCAACTTTCCGCTGGCCGTAACCGAACCGGCCGACGATCGCGTCGAGGGCGCGAAGGCCGTCGGGCTCGCCGTGGCGGAGGCCCTGGCGTCGGAGACGGGGTTGCAAGCTCTGTCCGACGCCGGATTCCGAGCACCCGACGGCACTCCGCTCAGCGACAGCCGTGGCGTCGGGGACATCGAGGCGTTGACCATCGCCGACCAGCAGACTGCCGAGGAGACCCTGCGTCGCTACCAGGTTCTGGCCCTGCCGTCGCGCACCCTCGTGATGGAGGACGTGTCGGGGTCGATGGGGTACAGCGCGGGTGCGGACACCCGTATCGGGCTCACCGTGCAGGCCAGCGATACCGGCAATCGGTTGTTCCCGAACAACGCCGCGCTGGGGTTGTGGGCCTTCTCGGTCGGCCTCGGTGGGGGAGACCAGGACTACCGCGAGTTGGTTCCGATTCGTCGGCTCGACGAGGACGTGAACGGCACGTCGCAGCGTGACCTTCTGCTGCAGGCGACGCGCACGCTCCCGGGCCTCGTGGGCGGCGGAACAGGCCTGTACGACACGGCGCTCGCGGCGTTCCGACAGGTCAAAGAGGGATACGACCCCGATTACATCAACAGCGTCATCATTCTCACCGACGGTTCCAACGAGGATCCGGGCAGCATCTCGCTCGACGAACTCCTCTCGACGTTGCGTGCCGAGCAGGATCCCACCAAGCCTGTCGTCATCGTCACGATCGGTATCACCGACGACGCCGACGCCGGGGTTCTCCAGCAGATCTCCGCAGCGACCGGCGGAACCAGCTTTCTGGCCAGAAATCCGGCGGAAATCCCCAACGTTTTTGTGAATGCTCTCAAGAGCCGCGCAGGACGCTGATTTTCCCGCTATTTTTGGGTTTGCCGTTTGCTCGGCGCGCTTCGTCGTGCATGATGCAGCGTGCAACGGAAGCTGACTGTTTGGGGGAACACGGGGATGTCGGGGCGTCACGGAACGGGAACGCGCAGAAATCCGCTGTACGTGGGGGGCGCGATCGTCGTCACGGCAGTAGTGGTCGTCGTCGGCGGATACTTCGGAGTGCAGGCCGTCCGTGCAGGTGGCGCCGAGTGCGACACCGTCGCGCAGGTGTCCGTTGCAGTCGATCCCACCGTCGCCCCGGTCGTCACGGACGTGCTGTCCACCGTGGAACCCGTCGACCGAGGGTGCACCGATTTCGACATCAGGGCCGAGGCGCCGACGGACACGGCCACCGAACTTGCCGGCAACAACGAGAACCGTCCGGACCTGTGGATCCCTGATTCGACGCTGTGGCTGCTGAAGACTCTCCGGTCGACCGGGGCTCTTCCCGAGGTGGCCAAGTCCTCGGTGGTCAACACCATGCCCGTCGTCGTCACGCGTCCGGGTGAGTCGGTTCCGGTGAACACCTGGCTGGAGGTGCTGCAGAATCCGGGCCTTCGGATCGGCGATCCGCTGGACAGCAGCGGATCCCTGGCCTCGATTCTCGGAGCTCTGTCGGAATCGGAGGTCGCGATCTCCGACGCCAAGGCAGTCTCTGCCGCACTGGTCCCGAAAGCTCAGGACTACGGCCGGATCGCGAATCTGCCGCACGGAACGGCGGATCTCGTCGACCAGGTCGCGGCCGAGGGTGGAACGTCGGTTGCAACCGAGCAGAGCGTGCTCGCGTACAACGCCGCGCATCCCGATGCCCCGCTCGAAGCGTCGGTTCCACCGACGGGCAGCTATTTCCTGAACTACCCGCTCGCGGTCACCGCGGCAGCAGGCCCGGACTACGACCGCGTCAAGGATGCCGGTACCGCCTTGGCGTCGGCGCTGTCGACCACCTCGGCCACCGAAGCCCTGACGGCCGCCGGTTTTCGGCAGGCCAGCGGTGTTCCAGTGGCCGACGGTCGGGGTATCGGTTCGGTCGCGTCGCTGGAGTTGAAGAATCCGCTGGCCATCGAATCGACGCTGCGTGACTGGTCGGTGCTTGCCCTTCCGCTTCGCACCCTCGTCGTCGAGGACGTATCCGGGTCCATGGCGGCGCGGTCCGGTGACTCGACACGGATAGCTCTGACCGTCGATGCAAGCCTCGGGGCGAACGCCCTCTTCAGCGACCAGACCGAGATGGGGCTGTGGGCGTTCTCCATCGGTCTCGGCGGAGGACAACAGGATTATCGTGAGTTGGTTCCCCTGGGAGCGGTGGACACGGTGTTCAACGGTCTGCCACAGCGCGAAGCGATTCTGTCCGCAATCCGCGGGCTTCCAGGCATCGTGGGTGGCGGAACCGGTTTGTACGACACCACTCTCGCTGCGTTCCGTCGGGTCAAGGAAGGGTACGACCCCAATTTCGTCAACAGTGTCATCCTGCTGACGGACGGTACGAACGAGGACGAAGGCAGCCCCAGCTTGGATCAGCTGATCGAAACCTTGCAGCGCGAACAGGATCCGGTGCGCCCCGTCGTCATCGTCACCGTCGGTATCACCACCGACGCCGATCCTGTTGCGCTGCAGAGAATTGCCGCTGCGACGGGTGGTACCAGCTACGTCGCCGAGGATCCGCGTGACATCCCGGACGTGTTCGTGCAGGCACTGAACAGCCGAACCCAACGCATCGGCGGCGAGTAGCTCTAGACGAACGTCAGCACGATCCCGGCGGTGCAGCACAGTGCGACGACGGCGAGGGCCAGCGCGTCGGACAGCCCCGGTCGGCTCGGGTGCGCGGTGATCTGGCCGGTACCGCCGCGGGCGGTGATCGCTTCGCCCATCTCGGTTGCCCGACGAATGGCGATGGACATCGTCGCGGTGATCAGGTCGACGATCGAGTTGTCCGAAGCGCTGTTGAGCACCGATTTCGGCCGGAGTTTGCGGGCTGCGATCATCGTGCGCATCTCTTCGATGAGCAGGGGTAGCGATCGCAAACACAGTGCCAGGGTCGCGGCCCATTCGTCGACCGGCAATTTCAGCTTCTTCAGCGGCGAGACCAGTACGGCCACTGCGGGTGCGATGTCGCTCATCGACGTCGTCCACCCGATCATCAACGAGGCCCCCAGAAGAACGAAGGCGAAGACGGTCGAGCGTAGGAACAACAGAACCGCATCGAGACCGAGCGGAACGTTGATGAGTGCGCCGACGAGAAACAGCACCCAGATCCACCACGGAGGCCGCGGAACGGCGGTCGGTGGAACTCGGCCGATCACCGCCGCGACGACGAGCACTCCGACGACGAGTCCGATGGATGCCCAGGACGGTGCGACGACGATCGTGATGCTGATCAGCAGCACCGCGAGCAGTTTGGTTCCCGCCCAGAGTCGATGGATGGGCGAGGAACCGGGGACCTGACGGAGAACGACTGTGGTCACGACGCGACCCTGCCGGCGTCGAGTACTACGGTCCGATCGCAGATTCGATCCATTCCGTCGACGTCGTGCGAGATCACCACGATGGCAATCCCTTGTCGTCGCAGCGATCCGAGCACGTCGATGATCTCCGTTCGGCCGGGCGGATCCAAGCCGGCAAGGGGCTCGTCGAGCACGAGAATTCGAGGTTTGTTGACAATCAGGCCTGCAATCACGACGCGACGCATCTGCCCGCCGCTGAGCGAGTCGATCTCGCGGCCCGCAAGGGTGCGATCCAGCCCGACGGCGTCCATGGCCACCGCGACCTTGGCGGATCCCACCTCCGGACCTCCTGCGGACTCGATGTCCTCGGCGACGGTTCGACGCTGCAGTTGCAGACGTGAATGTTGGAAGGCCAGGCCCACGGCACCGACGTTGCCCGCGATGTCGCGTCCGTCCAAGCGAGCGGTGCCTGCCGACGGTGACGTCAACCCGGCGAGAATCCAGGCCAGCGTCGACTTGCCGGATCCGTTGCCGCCGAGGACAAGAATGCCGTCGCCCTTCGAGATGGACAGATCGATGCCGTGCAGAGCGTCCTGAGACCACGGTGTCCGGCTGTTGTAGGTGTGGGTGACGCCGGTCAACGTCATCAGGGGCGCGCCGGTGTGGAAAGCGTCCGCGGAGTAGGCGAAGTGCCCGCGCATCCAATCGGGTGTATGTGCGACCTGGAACCCGCTGTGCAGGTGTACGACGCGATCGGCAGCCACCGTCTCCAACTCCTGATGCGTGACGAGCACGACGGACATCGGGTGTCGTTTCGGAAGTGCCGCAAGCAATGCCACCAGACTCGCGCGACCCTCCGCGTCGATCATCGCGGTGGCCTCGTCGGCGATCAGAAGAGCGGGACGCCGAGCCAGGGCCGACGCCACGGCAAGTCGTTGCAGCTGGCCGCCGGACAACGACGACGTGTCCCGCTCGCCCAGACCTGCCAGCCCGACTTCCGACAGTACCGATTCGACGTCGATGTCGTAGCCGGGCGGAAGCCCCCACACGACGTCGTCGGCGACGCGGCTGCCCAGCACCTGACTTTCCGGGCGTTGCAGCACGACGGCCGTTCCTCCGGTCAGTCCGAGTCCGGCTGTGCCCGGGCGTTCCACCGTCCCCGACGTCGGCTCACGGCCCGCGAGGATGCGTGCGAGTGTGGATTTGCCCGACCCGTTGTGTCCGACGACGGCAACGAACTCACCGAGCTCGATCCGCAGGTCGATGTTGTCCAGTGCGGCGAATGTGCTGTCCGGATAACGGAATCCGACGCCGCGCAGTTGTACCGGAAGTGGTCCGACGTCACCGTCCGTTGCGACGGGCAACCGGTCGATCACCGGGATGGTGGCGAGCCGATCCAGGACGGCGCCGAGGATCAGCCAGGCGAACAGGGCGCCGAAGACGATCGACAGTGTGGTCGTGCCGAGAATCCACCACCACCAGTGATCGAGGATGGTTCCGACGCTGTCCCGCAGAACATTCGCGGGGGTGACGAGGAATTCGGCCCGAGACATCAAGCGGGCCAAGCCTTCCACGGTGTTCTCGATGGTCCGCAGAAACAGCTCTCGCAGTGGCGACAGAATCAGCAGCAGGCCGACCATGATTGCCCCGATTGCCGGACCCACCACCATCGACGTGGCCAGAACGGACAGCAGCCCCTGCTTCTTCCGTTTGGCCCGGCCGACGAGGCCACCCAGGATCGCGGACATGGCGACGGTGAACGCGGTGGTGGTGCCGGCTGCGACGAACGCCACGAGCACGCCCGCAACCGCCGCTGCCACGAGTGCTCGGGTGCGGTGACGCTGCACCACGACGGCCATCGGCACGGCCGCCACGATCTGAAGCGCTGTGGCCATGGGAACGAGAATCGCGACGACCGACAGGGCGACCGCGAAACTGCTCATCACCGCTGCCGTAGCCAGCTCGGTAGGCGATAGAGCCCCGGACGTGCGAGGCTCGGCGGGGCTGACTGTCACTTGTCCAGTGTGCCAGCAACCGAGATGGGCGTTTCACGCTCTGCGAACGAAAGAGGCACAGCACAGTGATCACAGTCGACGAAGAGGACTGGGAAACCCCCGTCGGCGCGCAACTGCGCGCAGCACAACGCGCTGAACTGGACGCGCGTTACGGCAACAGCAACCACGAGCCCGGCGCGGCGCCCACCTCCGAGGACATCCTGGTGTTCGTCGTCGCACGGGACGACACCCACGTCGGAATCGGGTGCGGGGCGCTACGACTGCTCGACGAGGGCGAAGCGGAAATCAAACGGATGTACGTCATCCCTCCCGAACGGGGACGAGGCGCTTCGGTGGCGATACTGCGACGGCTGGAAACCAGTGCCCGAAATCGGGGGATCCGTGTCCTCAAACTGGAGACCGGATCCGGACAACCCGACGCCGTTCGCTTCTACGAGCGCGAGGGGTACTCCCGCATCGACGGATTCGGGCCTTACACAGACTCTCCGACATCCATCTGTTTCGAACGGACGCTGTAAGCCAGGATCCAAGACACACAACAAGAGCACCCGACCAGGTCGGGTGCTCTTGCCATGTCTTCGGGTAGGTCGAGTCCGACTACCTGGTTCGCTGGCTTGTCGCCGGGCCCGCGGGACGGCGACGACGGCCACCGCCTGCGGCGTGCTGCCGCTGATCCGGCTGTCCCTGGCTGGAGCGTCCCTGGCTCGGCTGGCCCTGCCCGGAACGCGCCTGGCCCGAACGGGTCTGCTGCCCGGACTGCGCGCGGTCACCCTGGCCGGCGCCACGAGCACTACCACCACGAGCACTGCCACCACGAGCACTGCCACCACGGGCACTGCCGCCGCGGGGTGCGCCGTTGCGGGGCCGAGGGGTTCCCTGACGCTGCGGTTGCGGTGCTGCCTTCGGTGCGGGCTCGACGTAGCGAGCCTGCTCGCCCACGAGTTCTGCAACCTGCGGTGAATCTGCCGTGACGCGGACGGGAGTCACCGTGATCGCGGCCTTGCGAAGCAGCACGGCAGTGTCCTTGCGCTGCTCGGGAAGGACGACGGTGACGACGTCTCCTGCGCTTCCAGCTCGGGCGGTACGGCCTGAACGGTGCAGGTAGGCCTTGTGCTCGGCAGGCGGGTCGACGTGCACGACGAGCTGAACGTCGTCGACGTGGACTCCGCGAGCCGCGACGTCGGTAGCGACGAGAACTCGAGCGGTGCCGGACGAGAACGCGAGCAGGTTCCGGTCACGGGCAGCCTGCGACAGGTTGCCGTGGAGGTCCACCGACGGGATACCCGCCTCGGTGAGCTGCTTGGCAAGCTTGCGCGCCTGGTGCTTGGTGCGCATGAACAGGATTCGGCGGCCGGTGCCCGACGCCAACTGCTGAACGAGCTTCTTCTTCGCCTCGACACCGTCGACCTCGAACACGCTGTGGGTCATGGCTTCGACGTGCGACGTTGCTTCGTCGACGGAGTGTGTGACCTGGTCGGTGAGGAATCGCTTGACGAGCTTGTCGACTCCGTTGTCCAGCGTCGCAGAGAACAGCAACCGCTGTCCCTTCTGCGGTGTGGCAGCGAGGATCCGGGTCACGACGGGAAGAAAGCCGAGATCGGCCATGTGGTCGGCCTCGTCGAGGACGGTGATCTGCACGCCGTCGAGGCTGACGTGGCGCTGCTTCATCAGGTCTTCGAGGCGTCCCGGGCAGGCGACGACGATGTCGACGCCTGCGTTCAAGGCGGACACCTGGCGGCCCTGGGACACACCGCCGAAGATCGTGGTGACCTTCAGCTTGTAGGCGGCCGCCAGCGGTTCGATGGCGACGGCGATCTGGGTCGCCAGTTCACGAGTGGGGGCGAGGATCAGCCCACGCGGACGACCGGGCTTGCGGTTGCCCGCGAGCTGGCCGGCGAGGCGAGCGACCATGGGAATGGAGAACGCGAGGGTCTTGCCGCTTCCGGTCTTTCCACGTCCGAGCACGTCGCGTCCGGCGAGTGTGTCGGGAAGGGTGTCGGCCTGGATGGGGAAGGGCTCGGTCTTGCCTTGTGCTGCAAGTGCCTCGGCGAGTGCATTCGGCACGCCGAGTGAAGCAAAGGTAGTCATAGTGATGGGTTGCGCCTTTCGGGCATGGTGCTGCACCGCAAGGTTCACTGCTGTGACCTGTGAGTGCAAGGTTGGCGAGACTGCCGGTGGGCAATTTCGATCGCCGTAAGAAAAGCCTGTGCAGGGTGCACATGGACAACACGGCCGAAGCCGGGCGGAAGTTGAAGCATTCCACGACGTCTGGCGTGCAGCTACACACACCGTTGCCCAGTGTAACCGCTGAACGCTCCATCGCCTTCCCGGAGTGACGTATCAGGCAGCTCTGTGGGACGTCGCCAGCAGTTTTGCCGCGTATTCCTCGGCGAACTCGTGTTCGACGAACGAGCAATACCGTCGGGCGACCGGCATCGGGGGCGCCTGAGAGCTGTACCTGTGCCCGGTAGGAGTCTCGAAGTCGTAGACGTGGATCGCCCGCGGCTCCTGTCGCTTCGGTGTGGACGTCCACCCGTCGGCTTCTTTGGCGTAGTTGCACGCGGCGCATAATCCCGCTCCGTTGTGCGCACTGGTTGCACCGCCGTGTGCGTGGGAGCGAATGTGGTCGCGGTGACGTATCGGGGCGTCGCACCACGGTGTGCGGCACGTTCCGTCACGCACGTCGATCAGCGTGGCCAACGCTGTGGGGAAGCTCCGCGCCTTGGATTCCATCGCGGTCAGAGCACCGGAAAGTGGTTCCGCGTACAGCTTGCGCAGCTCGGTGCGCACGGGTGATGCGGCGGCGTCGGCGACGAGCTTGCGTGCGATCGACGCGGGGATCTCGCCGTAGCCGCTCAGATGAGCCGGCTTCGAGTCGTGTCCGAACAGCGTCTCGTCGGAGATGACGAGAGTGACCGACACCGCGGCGCCCGAGGCTGCGCGGGCTGTACCGGTGATGCGCTCGAACGCGAGGTCGGCCATGATCTGATCCCGGGTGCGACGTTCGTCCCCCACACCGACCAAGGAGTCGGCGTGTCTTCGTAGAGTTGCCCACATCGAGACACCTCTGTCCATCGATGTCATCACCTTGAACTCGCACATGAAGTCGGGATGCGGCCGAGTAATCGCGCGGCGTTGTTCGAACGCTCTTGCTTTCCTCCTGGCCACGGAGGCGGGGTCCAGTTCAGCTGCCAATGCCCGGGCTCGACGCTCGATCGCGTTGTCTCCCAAGTTCTTCAAGGTTGCCGAGTCGGAGCACAGTTGCTCGTCGATCGACCGCCTGTCCTCTGCGGTCAAGCACGCAGTTTCTCTGGCGATCAGAGTTGCTCGCCACTCGTTCAGCTCACCCGAACGCAGGCGTGCGTGGGTATGGGGCATCTCGTGGACGAGTGCCCGGGCGAGGCCCAACAGCCGGCCTCCCTTGTTCGGTGATTCACGACGGGCGAGGCCGATCTGCGACGCGACTCCCTTGCGCCACTCTGCCTTCGGTCGACCCTTCGCCTTACGTTCTGCGGCAATGCTGTTCGCCACGGCGTCCGTGACGGTGGCTTGGTGCGCGGAGCCCGCACTCTTCAAGTCCTCGAGCGCGGAGACGAGGTCGATTCCCGCCGCCGCGTCGTCGTCGAACTCGCTGGTGCGCAGACGGGCCACGAAACCGAGTACTTCTGAAGCGTTCACAAGTCCCCCCAAGGAATGCATTCGAACGTATGTTCTACAGTAACCGCCACGGGCCCACGCCGCAACCACGCGCTTCCCTCAGTGGCGAACGGCTTGGTATCGTTCGCGCATCGACACATATTCTCTGTGAACCAGGCCTCTCACGACGGCTGTGTACGCCGCCCACGCGCGGTGGTGATTCCGTGCGCCACGGGAGGAACCCGATCGAGGGTTCCCAGCTCCCGTCCCGTACCGAAACACCATTCATCGGAGTTCTTTCACCATGTCGTCGACACCTCTTCCCTTCACGTCTGCCATCGGCGCCCGCGCTGAACTGCGGGCAGACTGCAGCAACTGTTTTGCCCTGTGCTGCACAGCTTTAGGATTTTCTCGATCGGCGGATTTCGCCGAGGACAAGGCAGTCGGTGCGCCGTGCCGACACCTCGGGTCGGATCACTCCTGCACTGTTCACGACAGTCTTCGCAGCCGCGGTTTTCGTGGGTGCACGGTATTCGACTGCTTCGGCGCAGGGCAGGCTGTGTCGCAACGTCTTTTCGGCGGTGTCGGCTGGCGTGATCGACCGGACACGCGTCAGTCGATGTTCGCGGCGTTCACGACCGTCAAGCTACTGCACGAAATGCTCTGGTACCTGGCCGAAGTGGGGGAGCGCACGTACGACCCGGATCATGCGGACGAAGCACGCAGCGTCACGAACACGATCACCACGCTGACGGCATCAGGTCCCGAGGAGGTGCTCTCGGCCGACGTCGAGAACCTTCATCTCACCGTGAGAGTGCTTCTGATGGACGTCAGCGCTGAAATACGGTCTCGCTACTTCGCCGAAGGGGATCGCCGGGATCGACGGCTGACACCGGGCGCGGACCTGGCTGAAATCGACCTGCGCGGACTGCCCCTGTGCGGAGCCGATCTTCGTGGCGCGTGCCTCATCGCGGCGGACCTTCGACACTGCGATGTCACGGGCGTCGACCTGCTCGGAGCAGACCTGCGAGACGTACGCGTCGAGGGAACAGATCTCTCGGGTGCTCTGTTTCTGACCCAGTCGCAGGTGAACTCCGCGCAGGGTGACGATCGAACACGCCTTCCAGCCGGGATCGAACGCCCACGGCACTGGAACGCGGAGTGACCGAAGTGCCCTCGGCAGGATTCGAACCTGCGACCTACCCTTTAGGAGAGGGTTGCTCTATCCCCTGAGCTACGAAGGCGAGTTGTGCACGTGCGAGTGTACCGGCTCCCTTGGGCGAGATGAACTCGTGCCCGCTACGCCCATCGAGGGCTGGTGAACGCGAGAAGCCGCCCACACGAATGTGGGCGGCTCCGCTGACAGTGTCCGCCAGTGCGCCTCTCGGCAAGAGGCCGCTCGAAGCGGCAATGTGTTGGTACCCGGGGCATGGATCGAACACTGTCGATCGGTTCAACTCATGCCGGTGGAAAATGATTCCCCGCGTCGCCGACGGACGTTCTAGGCAGCGCCCTGTGCTGCTTCCAGTCTGCGAGCGACCAGAGCTGCCTGCAGATGGCGGATGCCCGACGGCCGTGTCGGGTCGAATCCGGTGAGCTGCGCGATTCTTTTGAGGCGGTAGTCGACCGTATTGGTGTGCAAGTGCAGTTGCCGCGCGGACCGCTGACGGTTGAGGTCGTGCGAGATGTGGATCTCCAGCGTTTCCAACAGTTCCGGTGACGCGTCGAGCGGTTCGAGGATCTGCCGGAGGTGGCGTCGTCCTGGGCCTGGGCGCGTCAGCTGGTACTCGAGAACCAGATCGTCCATCCGGTACAACCCTGCCGGGCGGTGGAGTTGGTGCGCGAGCGCAAGCAGTTCGTGCACCTGGTCCGCGGCCGTCGGGATGTCCGCGGTGGCTGCTTGTTCGGCGGTGACGGTGAGTTGTACTTCGGCGGCCGTGCTGAGGCGGTGCACGAGTGCTTCCACCCATTCCTCGTCCTGCACGCCGGGAATGAGGACGGTGCCGCCTTCGGTGCTGAGCATCGACAGGGGGCTACGTCCGCAGACGGTGGCCAGTTCGGCTTGGACCCGCCGGAGTTTGCGGCGAGCAGCGACGGTGCGTTGGATTGCCGGATCGTTCTCGTCGGGATGAGGCGGCACGGACAGAGCGAGGACGAGGTAGCTGTCCGCGAGCTCGATGCCGGACTGCCGAGCGATCGAGACGGCGTTGTGTCCGCTGAGCAAGGAGGACACGAGGGTGTGCGCGGCGGTGTGGTGCTCGCTCGCGACGGACTGCAGTTCCTCGACGTAGCTCTTCGACGCGGCGATCGAGACTTTCTCCGACAGCAGGACGAACATCCGTGCTGCTTCGATCAGATCGCTCGTGTCGCCTTCGCCTGCGCGTTTGGACACCAGGTTCCAGCCGATCTGAATTCCTTCGTGGTACACGGTCAGTACCGATTCCAGCGGCACGCCCTCGCGTGCCCACTGGCTGGCCTTGGCGCGGAGCTCTGCCAGGTCGCTTTCGTTGGGCGGGCGTCGTTCGTCGAGCATCTGCACAGCGATGCTGATGCATTTGACGGTGAACTCGGTGACGTCGCCGTGCAGCTGTTCGCCGGGCAGCGAGCCGCAGGGTGTATTGGCCGCGAAGTGGCCGACCAGCAATCGCGCGACAGCGCGGAAGTCGCGGAGCGGCGCCGACGCCGGCTGGCCGGCAACCATGATTCCGAGGCTTGTCGTGTTGTGAGCGGTCACAGATCAGCCTTTCGTGTAGGAACTTCAGCTCTGTCCGAAAAAAAGTTACTGATGCGTATTGTTGCGCATCCACGCAAAAATGGTTGGAAACTTGACCGAAACCCCGGCGATTCTGAACCCGAAGTTTGTTTTCAGGCGTCTAACAAACTTGATCATAGGATGTTATCAACGCGTTATCCAGTCTTTCAACGGAGAAATTTGTGAAGGCTCTCAACTCGTCTCGGATTCGGGTTGCGACATTGCCTAAACAATCCGGGGAACCTACTCACGGTGCCGATCGTGGGCTTAGCGTCGTCGTGTGCCGATCGGAGTCTGTGGTCGGCACAGAGAATCGGATCCGATCACGAGGGGGTGGGGACAGTGAACGGAGCACCAGGTCGAACGACCTTGCTTCGAGATCTCGAGCCAGTGATCGAGCAGAGACTCGAGCGTCATCTACGTACCGCGCAGAGGTGGGACCCGAGCGCCTACGTTCGTCCGGAACTGTATTGGGGGCAGCGCCGCTCGTCGCTGACCGAGACGGCGAAGGCCGCGCTCGTCACCACGCTGCTCACACACAACAACACTGCGCTCGCCGACCCGGCCCGAGAGCTCTCCACGAGTTCACCTGCGTGGGCCGAGTGGAGCGCGGTCTGGTCCGACGAGAAGCGTTCACATGCGGATGCGATCCAGCGATACCTGGTCGCCACCAGGAGCGTCGACGCCGTCGCGCTGGACAGAGCGAGGGTGCAGTGCACCACCATCGGGATCGAGTCGTCGATGGAGGGCGACAACTTCCTTCGCTCGATCGTCCACTCCACGATCGATGTCATGGCGACGATGGTGAGCCACCGCAACACGGCCGTCGAGTGCGCGGACCCGGTGGCGGAGGAGCTGCTCGAGCGCATCGTGGCCGATCAGGAGCGGCACGTGGCGTTCTTCTCCGACGTCGTCGCGGGTGCTTTGGAGTCTGCGCCGGCGCAGACGCTCAAGGCGATCACCGAGGTTCTGATGAATTTTCAGCTGCCCGGGAGTGGGCTCGTCGGTTTCGAGCGCAGCGCAATGCTGCTCGCCCGCGACGGAATCTACGATCTCCGTCTGCATCTCGACGACGTACTCCTTCCCGCTGTACGGATGTGGCGCATCTTCGATCGGTCGGCCGTGGATTCGTCCGACCGCAATCGCAGGATCCTGTCCGACTTCCTCGATGACATGGAGGTCCAGGCGACCACCTTCGAGCAACTGCGGATTCGCGCTCGTGCGCGGGACGCAGCAAGACTGCGCGCGTCCTAGAACGCTCGCACGAGACCCCCGGGGGGTCTGTGGGAAGGCGCCCTCTCTCCGGTTCTCCGATGATTGCTCTCGGAGAACCGGAGAGAGGGTACTTGCCGTTCGAGAACCCGCATGCGCCCGTGGTGTGGACTATCGTGTGGGGCGGCACAGCGAGCGGAGGCAGCCACGTGAGCAGCAGCACCATCGTCGTCGGAATCGACGGGTCGGAAGCGTCGGATCTGGCGGTCGTGTGGGCCGCGCAGACAGCGTCCAATCGGGATTGCACCCTGCGGATCGTCGCCGCTGTCGACCTTCCTTCCTATCTACCCGAGGACAACGACGTTCGAGCCGTGTTCGGCTCTCGGCTCGTCGCCGCGGAAACCCTTGCGCGTGAAAGCATCGAGGGCTCCGCGTTGTCCGTTGTGACCGAGGCCCGGGACGGAACGGTCGTCGACGTTCTGCTGTCCGAGTCCGAGAACAGCGCCCTCGTCGTCCTGGGTGCACGCGGGCTGGGCGAATCGGATTCCGGACTGCTCGGATCTGCTGCCATTGCACTCACCGCCCACGCGTCGTCCCCTGTCGTCGTGGTTCGGGGCCGCAGTATCGACGGACGCCCGCCCACAACGGGGCCCGTCGTCGTCGGAGTCGACGGGTCCGCCGTCGGCCAGGCAGCGGTGGCAGCGGCCTTCGACGAGGCGTCGCACCGCGGTGCGCCCCTGGTTGCGGTGCATGTATGGGCCGACGTGGCCCTCGCTCCGATGTCGGCCGTGCCACTGCAGTGGGACGACATCGCGTCGTCGGAGGAAGCGGTTCTGGCGGAAAGCCTTGCCGGATGGCAGGAGAAGTATCCCGATGTCGAGGTCAGGCGAGTCGTCGCGCAGGACAGGCCGGTGCGGGTGCTCGCACAGTTGTCCGAGCAAGCGTCGCTGATCGTCGTCGGGAATCGCGGCCGCGGTGGTTTCCGCGGGATGCTGCTGGGCTCGACCAGCTACGCCCTCATCCACACGGCGGACTGCCCCGTACTGGTTGCCCGAGGCGAGTCCTGACGCGGCAGAGTATGCCGAACTAGACGGCGACGGTCAGTAAGAACGCGACGTCCTCGATTGCTTCGACGCTGTGGCGGGCATCCGGCACTACGAGGAGGTCGCCTGCCGAGCCCTTCCAGGATTTCTCGCCGCTCACCAGAGTGAGCTGACCGCTGATGACGAGGACGGTCGACTCACCGGACAGGTCGTGCTCGGCCAGTTTGTTCCCGGCGGCCAACGCGACGACCGTCTGGCGCAGGTGACGCTGGTGCCCGCCGTAGACGGTCTGCGAACTGCGGCCACTCGACGTGCCCACGGCGAGCTTCAATTGCTGGCGGGCAAGGGCGGTGAGTGACTTCTTGTCCATGCGCCCCAGTATGGCCCAACCGCAGCCGCGGTGAGGGGCATCGGAGCGAAATCCACTGTGAATCAGGTAGTTCGGTAAGCCTTGCCGTACTGGTTCCAGCGGAAGCGGTGGCCGCTCTTCTCGCTGACACGCCACTCGCCGAGCGTTGCCGCCCAGCCGTCGGGAATGTGCGGTGCACGAGTTTGTCCCTCGACCGAAAGGTCGATCTCGGTGACTTCCAACCGTGTCGTGAACGGCAGTGCAGCGCGGTAGATTTCGCCGCCGCCGATGACCCAGACCTCACCGTCGACGAGGGCTAGCGCGTCCTCGACGCTGCCGGCGGTGTCTGCTCCGTCGGCGTGCCAACTGCGGTCTCGGGTGACGACGATGTTGCGCCGACCGGGCAGCGGTCGAAATCGTTCCGGCAGCGAATCCCAGGTCCTACGACCCATGACGACGGGATGGCCGCGGGTGATCTCGCGGAAGTGAGCCATGTCCTCGGGGATGTGCCACGGGATGGTCGTGCCGTCGCCGATGACTCCGTCGTGGGCCTGTGCCCAGATGGCGCCCACCGTCGTCGGGCTCATACAGCGACCGGCGCCTTGATGGACGGGTGGTGCTGGTACCCGACGACCTCGATGTCCTCGAACTGGTAGTCGAAGATCGAATCACGCTGTGCAAGCTTCAGTTTCGGGTACGGGAACGGTTCCCGGCTCAGTTGCTCGGCAACTTGCTCGCGGTGGTTGTCGTAGATGTGGCAGTCGCCGCCGGTCCACACGAAGTCGCCGACTTCGAGGCCCACCTGCGCAGCGACCATGTGCGTCAGCAGTGCGTAGCTGGCGATGTTGAACGGAACTCCGAGGAACAGATCGGCGCTGCGCTGATAGAGCTGGCAGGACAGTTTGCCGTCGGCGACGTAGAACTGGAAGAAGGCATGGCAGGGCGGCAGTGCCATCTGCGGAATCTCGCCGACGTTCCACGACGAAACGATGTTGCGTCGCGAATCGGGATCCGAGCGCAGAAGGTCGAGAGCAGCCGAGATCTGGTCGATGTGCTCGCCCGACGGTGTCGGCCACGACCTCCACTGGACCCCGTAGACGGGACCGAGTTCACCGTCGGGTGCTGCCCATTCGTCCCAGATGGTGACGCCGTGCTCCTGCAGCCAGGACACGTTGGAGTCGCCGCGGAGAAACCACAGCAATTCGTAGACGATCGACTTCAGATGCACCCGTTTGGTGGTGATCAGCGGGAATCCCTCGGCGAGGTCGAACCGCATCTGGTGGCCGAAGACGCTGGTCGTGCCCGTCCCGGTGCGGTCGGACTTGGCGGTGCCGGTCGCGAGTACGTGCCGCAGCAGATCTTCGTACGGGGTGGAAACCATGTGGAACATTATGCGCTCCGTGCTGTCGATCCGCGCCGAGCACCCGACCGGCGCTGTGTCGATGGTGCGCAAGTGTCGGCGCCGAGCGCATAATTGCGCCATGCCCGAGTTGCCCGAAGTCGAAGCTCTCGCCGGTTTCCTCCGTGAGCACGCCGTCGGCGCTGTGATCGGTCGTGTCGACATCGCCGCACTGAGCGTGCTCAAGACGTTCGATCCGCCCATCACGGAGTTGCAGGGACGAGACGTGACCGACGCAGCGCGGTTCGGCAAGCACCTGGCTGTCCAGGCAGGGGATCTCTGGCTGATCACGCATCTGTCCCGCGGCGGATGGCTTCGGTGGACGGACAACCCGTCGGCGGCTCCACCGAAACCGGGGAAGGGTCCGCTGGCGCTCCGTGTCCACTTCTTCACGCCGGAGGGGCTGACCCCCGCCATCGACCTCACCGAAGCGGGCACGAAGAAACGGCTGGCAGTCTGGGTGGTGCGTGATCCGCAGGAAGTGCCGGGCATCGCTCGCCTCGGTCCCGACGCCTTGGCCGTCACGGAAACGGAATTCGCGGACATCCTGAAGGGGACGACGGCTCGGCTGAAGACGGTTCTCGTCGACCAGTCGATGCTGGCCGGGATCGGCAACGCCTACTCCGACGAGATCCTCCACGTGGCCAAGCTTTCACCGTTCGCGTCGTCGGGCAAGCTCGATGCCGAGTCGGTCGGAGTGCTGTACGCCGCGATGCGCGAGGTGCTGCTGGACGCCGTCGCCAGGTCGACCGGTCAGGATGCGGCCCGGCTCAAGGGCGAGAAGAGGTCGGGAATGCGGGTGCATGCCCGGGCGGGTCTGCCGTGTCCGGTCTGCGGGGACACCGTCCGCGAGGTCTCCTACGCCGAACGTTCCTTCCAGTACTGCGCGACGTGCCAGACATCCGGCAAGATCCTGGCGGATCGCCGGATGTCCCGCCTGCTCAAGTAGCGGACGCTTCGGTCTTCTGGCTCGCGTAACCGCGGTAGCCCTCCCAGGCCCGTCGCCGATCGCTGCGCGGGTCACGTTGGACCCGGGTTCTGGTGTCGAAAATGAGTGTCTCGCGCGTACTTTCGTCGTACTTCGGCCAACTCGGGAGCGGCGAGCCCGTGCGCGCGAACTCCAACCACTGCGACTGGACGTGTTCGGTGACCTCCTGGAAGGCGCGTCGTCCACCGGGAACGGTCATCAACTTGCCGAACGACGTCTCGTTGATTCCGAACACTGCGAACAGTTCGAATCCATGTGTGGCGTCGAGTCCGAGCCACTTCATCACCCGCGGCGCGAAATCGAATCGATAGCTGTAGGTCGGAGCCCTGCGCGAGTGTGTTTCCGCGACCTCGATGGACGGTTTCCAGAACGTGAAATCGCCTCCGACGTCGATCGCTGCCGATTCCTGCGGATAGTCGGGGTACGCCTCGAGGACAACGTCTTTCGCGGCAGGGTCGGTCAGTGCGAAGAGTGTGTCGATGCGTGACGGATTGGTCGGGAGGGCGTCGAGCACCTTGGGGAACAGCGTGCCCTCGCGTCCGTTGGTGCCGATGATCAGCGGAACCGCGTGGGCAGTGCCGTCGGCGCAGGCGTCGACCGGGTTCTTCGGCAGAAAGTCACCGTCGACGACCGGGCCGAACGGATGGAGGCCGGGAGTGCTCTTGACGACCGACAGAGCCAGCTTCGAGCCCGTGCTGCCGAGAGTCTTCACGTCGGCGCTGTCCAGGGTGCTCGCTACGTTGCCTCCGTCGCCGAGGAGTTCGACGAACTGACGTGCCCAGTCCGTCGCTCGGTCCTGGGTGGCGACGAGTCCGGGAGCCGAACTTTCTGCGATGGCCCGCGCGAACAAACCCTTCGCCGACGGTGTCGCCAACAAAGTCGTCACCGCGTTGCCGCCGGCGGATTCGCCGAAGACGGTGACGTTGTCCGGATCGCCACCGAACGCGCTGATGTTGCGCTGCACCCATTCGAGCGCGGCCACCTGATCTCGCAAGCCGAGATTGGAGTCGAATTGCCTGGTCGGTGTCGAGAACTGGGAGAAATCGAGGTAACCGAGCGTGCCCAGGCGGTAGTTGATGGACACGTAGACGATTCCGTCCCCGTCCTTCAGCGCCCGACGCACCAACGAGCCCCCGCCGTAGAGCGGGGTGGCCGACGTTCCCAGCGTGTAGGCGCCGCCGTGGATGAAGACCATGACCGGCAGAGACCCCACGCTCCGGCGTCCGGGAGCCAGAACGTTGAGGGTGAGGCAGTCCTCGCTCGACGGTTGGTACTTGTTCACCGACAGCATGGTTCCGCGCTTGTGCTGGACCGAGGCGTTGCCCCATTCGGTGGCGTCCCGCACTCCGGTCCACGGCGCTACCGGCTGTGGTGCGCGCAGGCGGAGCGGGCCCACCGGAGGAGCTGCATAAGGGATTCCCCGCCACGTGACAAGGTCAGCCACGGTCTTTCCCTGCAGGACGCCGTCCACGGTGGTGACTCTGGTGTTCGCGAGCATGACACGCAGTCTACGCGGAGATCTTACCGACGGGTAAGTATCGGGGAGTATGGACAATCGGGGTCATGGAGTTCCAGTACCGCGCCGATGTGGTGCAGCTGCTCGTCTCGCCCGCCCACGCGTATTTCGGCCGCGCCAAGGACGGACCTGCGAAGGAGGTGCCGACGCAGTTCCCCGAACAGGTGGACATCGTTGCGCACAAGGGAATTCGCGGTGACCGCTTCTTCGGCGTCAAAGCGCACACCGAAGCCGCGGTGACGTTCCTGGCCGCCGAGGCGTGGGACGCCGTCGGCGACGCACTCGGAATCTCGATGCCCGACACCGCGGTGGCCAGGCGAAACATCGTCGTACGCGGTCTGGAACTCGATCCGTTGCGCGGTGAGGAATTCGAGCTCGATTCCGGTGACGGTCCGGTGAGATTTCGAGGCGGCAGGCCGGCGCATCCCTGCGTGTGGATGGACACCATGGCGGCCGAGGGTGCGCGCAAGGCTCTGATCGGCCGCGGAGGGCTCCGCGCCGAGCCGCTCGCCGACGGGATTCTCCGCGTGGGAACCGTGGTCGTCGGATCGCCCGTCGAACTGCGTGCCGTCGACGCGGCACGGCAGGTCAAACGGGCTCAGCCACTCCGCGACGGGCGATGAACCCTAACCGCGCCGGGATTCGAGGAGGCGCAGCCAGACTTCGCTGACCGTGGGGTACGACGGTACGGCGTGCCACAAGTCGTCGAGCGTCACCTTGCCGACGACGGCGACGGTGGCGGCGTGGACCAGTTCGTCGACGCCGGGTCCGACGAAGGTGGCGCCGACCACGATGTCCTTCGCTCTGTCGACGACCAACTGAGCGTGCCCGGAGTAGTCGTCCTGCTGAAGCGACGATCCCGCGACCTCGATGTCGACCCCGAGGATTTCGACGTCGATGTCCGCCGAACGCGCCTGCTTCTCGGTGAGACCGACGGACGCGACCTGCAGCGGGGTGAACACCACCTGCGGCACCTGTCCGTGATCGGCCGAGGCGGTGAAGCGCTTGCCGTTCAACGGCTTTCCGTCGGCGCGGGCGGCGATGACGTCGCCGACCACGCGCGCTTGGTATTTGCCCATGTGGGTCAGCGGCGCGCGACCGTTGATGTCGCCTGCCGCATAGAGCCAGGGGACACCGGGTACCTGGAGGTGGTCGTCGGTGTCGACGTAACCTCGATCGTCGACCCCGATGGACGACAGACCGAGGTCGGCGCTCGCCGGCGTGCGGCCTGCGGCGACCAGGATCTCGTCGACGACGATCGTCTCGCCGTTCACCGTCAATTCTGCTGCGCCACCATGGATTCTGCCGATTCCCGTGTCCGACGCGTCCGGCCGCGACACGGCTGTGAGGTCGGCGTCGAACAGTATCGTCGCGCCGCGGGATCGAAGCGCGTCGGCGACGAGGTCGCTCGCGAAGGGTTCGGCGCTCGCCAGCAGGGCCGAGCCGCGCACGATCATCGTCACCTCGGCGCCGAACGACAACAGCCACGTCGCCGCTTCCGACGCCACCACACCGCCTCCGATGACGGCGACTCGGTGGGGGATCTCGTGAATGTTGGTGGCGTCGCGGGAAGTCCAGGGGAGTGCGTCACGCAGGCCAGGGGTGCCCGGAACCGACGCGGTGGTCCCGGTCGCGAGGACGACGGCGTGCCGGGCCGTCAAGGTGCGCCCGCCGACGTCGACCGTTCGGTCTCCGGTGATGCGGCCGTGGCCGCGGACCACGGAGATCCCGGCGGACTCGGCCCACGACACCTGCGAGGAATCGTCGAGGGAATGGGTGAAGGATTCCCGACGCGCCAGCACGGCGTCGACATCGAGGCCGCGGTCGCCGACGAGTTCCTTCACCCCCGGCATGTTGCGTGCGGTGGTGAGCACTTCGCTGGGCCGCAGCAACGCCTTGCTGGGCATGCACGCCCAGTAGGAACACTCGCCGCCGACGAGTTCGTGCTCGACGATCACCGCGGTGCGGTCGCTGCCTGCGATGGCGTAGCTCGCGGCGTTCTCGCCGACGGGGCCCCCGCCGACGACGATGACGTCGAATTCGTCAATAGTGTTCACGGTCATCTTTCAAGAGTGGCATAGGGTCTTCGGGCATGGGGACGATGCGGAACAAGATTCTGATCACCGGTGCAAGCTCGGGGCTCGGTGAGGAGATGGCCAAGCGATTCGCCGCGCAGGGTAAGGATCTGGCCCTGTGTGCCCGACGCCTGGACCGGCTGGAGGCGCTTCGCGACGAGCTGATCGTGGCCAACCCCGGCGTCACCGTCGCCGTCAGAGCGCTGGACGTGACCGACCACGATGCCGTGGGCCGGGTGTTCGGCGAGTTGCACGACGAACTCGGTGGACTGGATCGGGTTGTCGTCAACGCGGGGCTCGGCAAGGGCGCAAAGATCGGTACCGGCCGCGCCGACGCCAATCTCGCCACCGCCCGAACCAATTTCGTCGGCGCGCTGTCACAGATCGAGGCAGCGCTGGAGATTTTCCGCAAGCAGAAGTTCGGGCACCTGGTGCTCGTGTCCTCGGTCAGTGCCGACCGCGGACTTCCCGGTCCCAAGGCGGTCTACTCCGCGAGCAAGGCGGGCGTTGCGGCGCTGGGTGACGCCTTGGCCACCGAACTCTCCGGCACCGACATCGTCGTCACGACGCTGTTGCCGGGCTTCATCGAGACGGACATGTCCGCGAAGGCCGGCGACAAGAGCGTGCTGACGGCGAGCCTCGACCAGGGCGTGACGGCGATGATCAGCGCAATCGAGAAGGAACCGAGGCGCGCAGCGCTGCCTGGCCTGAAGTGGCGGGGCATCGATGTCGCGCTGCGGTTCCTGCCCAATCGGATCACCGACAGGCTCGTCTGACGCGGTCTACTGGAGGTAGTGCTCCACCTGCTCGACGCTGCCTGCCTGTGCGTCGTCCGGGTCGAGTCCCGCGTCCAGACGCGCTCGGCGCTGCCGAAGCAGATCCCAGCACTGGTCGAGTGCGTGCTCGATCTTCGTCAGCTCGGCCTTTTCGTCTGCCGGATCGATGTCGCCTGCCTGGGTGTCGGACCGAAGTTTGTGCTCGGTGGCCACCAGCTGCTGGATCGTCGTGTAGATGTCGTGCTCGCTCATAGCGACCACGGTAGACCGGTACGAGCCGTGACGACCCCCTGCTACCACCAAATTCTCGGTGGTTCACCACGGCGTGGCGTTCAGACCTCGCCGGGCCAACACCTGGGCCGCGACCTCGCCGAGAACAGTCGCGTATCGAGGCTCGGTACCGACGAGTGACAGCGTCGAACGGTTGTCGAGGAAGGACACGTAGGCCGAGACCGCAGTCGTGGTGCGTGCACGTCCGGCTCGTGGGTGAACAGCGCGCGTCGCGACGCTCGATGCGCGGTGCCCGCCGATCGATGCCACTGCCGCCGGGATGTCGCCGATGTTCGAGCACAGCACCCGAGCAGTTCCGGGCGCCGCCGTCAGTGCAGCGGCACGACGATCGGACAGCAGTTGCACCACCTCGGCAGGAAACCCACCGGGAGCACCGGCGGGACGGGAGAACGCGCTCTTGGTGGCCTGCTTGATCCCGTCGACGGTATCGGTCACCGACAGGTTCAGGGTTGCCATTCCGATGCGGTTCGTGCCGCCTCCGGTGGTCCGAAAGGGAACGTTGATGCGGATCGGTTGCGGCTCACCCAGTTCGGCGGCGATCTCCGTGACGACGGAAATGAACTCCGAGTTTGTCAGGACCGCCTCGACGTCGAAGGTTGCGCTGCTGCAGACGATCTCGTGTGCCGTCACGGCTCGCGACACTCGACGGTAGTGGGTCAGCTCGCGTCGGGACGCCTTCTCGAACGCCAATCGTGCCGCGGCACGCACGGATGCCGGCGCCACCCGTCTCACCAGAGACACCGCGTCCATCACATCCGACGTTCGGCGCGGGGCAGGCTCGGGTGCAGTGCCTTCGAACGCCACTCCGGCTGCTGCCACCAGTCCGGCAGCGTCGGCCAGGGTGTGTGAACACGCCAACGACATGACGGTGCCGCCGGCGTCGGTGGTCGCCACCGCCATCCGCCAACCGGGTCCGAACTCCGGGTCGAGGTCCACGTCGGCCTGTCGGTCGGCCCAGTCGAGGATCTCGGAGGTCTTGATCGGCGAGGGTTCGAAGGCCAGCGGATAGGAGTGCGCCTCCTCGACCCAGCGTCGACGTGCGCCGGGAACTCTGGGGCTGACTATTCGTCGGCCCAGACGTCCGAGACTCAGGTTGGCGTGGACGGCAGCGAAGTCGACTCGATCGACCGCGTCGTCGCTACGCCAAATACCCTGCAGTGCAATGGGTAAGCCGTAACCCCTGTGTGTTCTGAGGAAGATCTCGTCGACGACGGACAGTCGGCCCGGAGTCAACGCCCGTGTCTTCCCGCGCCCGACGCGAAGTGCTGTGCACCGCTGAGTGCATCTGCGGCCATCGAGATGGCGCCGTGCCGGAATTCGTTCACGATGGCCGCCTCCTCGTCGAGTCCGTCCTGCTCGAGCAGGGACAACCGATCCTCCCGCATGCAGGTCTGTGGCAGCAAGGCCAGTTCCGCTGCGAGTGCTTCGGCCTCGGAGCGGGCACGCCCGACAGGAACGACACGGTTGGCGAGACCGATGGCGAGGGCTTCCTCGGCGTCGACGGCGCGACCGGTGAGGATCAGATCCATGGCGCGCGACGTGCCGATCAACCGAGGAAGACGCACGGTACCGCCGTCGATCAGCGGAACACCCCACCGCCGGCAGAAGACTCCGAAAGTGCTGTCGTCCTCGATGATTCGGAGGTCGCACCACAGAGCGAGTTCGAGACCGCCGGCAACCGCGTACCCGGAGACAGCGGCGATGACGGGCTTGGACAGGCGCATACGCGTCGGGCCCATCGGTCCGTCGCCGTGTTCGGTGGCGTGGTTGGAGCGTTCGGTGCCGAGCGCTTTGAGGTCTGCACCGGAACAAAAAGTTCCGCCCTCGCCCCACAGGACCGCAACTGCGGCCGAGTCGTCGGCGTCGAACTCCTCGAATGCGCTGACCAACTGCTCCGCAGTGGGACCGTCGACGGCGTTTCTCGCCTCCGGCCTCGACAGGACGACGGTGGTGACGGGCCCCGAGCGTTCGATCCTCACTGGCATGACTCGACCGTACTCGAGAGGGCTTGCCTGAAGCAATGAATCAGTGCTTCACTTCTTGGCATGCCCTACCGACGGACCTCCGCCGTACAAGCACGAATCGACGCCGGACGAGAGAAACTGTTCGACGCCGCCGTCGAGGTGCTGTCCTCACAGGGCTACCGAGGGCTGTCCATCGCGTCCGTGGCCGCAGCTGCGGGAGTGTCGGCGGGAAGCGTCTACACGCACTTCGACAGCAAGTCCGACCTCGTCGTCGCGATCTTCCGCACCGTCTGTGGACGGGAAGTTCAGGCCGTCGTCGACGCAGCCGGCGCGAGTGGAGCCCGCGGAATGAGCAATTCAGGCGCGAGTGGAGCCCGCGGAATGAGCAATTCAGGCGCGAGTGGAGCCCGCGGAATGAGCCGAACGGGGTCAGGGAGCGTCGTGGAACGGGTCACGGCGATCGTCGAGACCTTCGCCGGGCGCGCGATGAAGAACCGCACCATGGCCTACGCGCTGCTGGCCGAGCCCGTCGACCCAGCCGTCGACGCCGAGCGTCTGGTGTTCCGCCGCAGCTTCGCCGCGGCGATCGGCGATGCCGTGGCCGACGGCATCGCGGCGGGGGACATCCCCGAGCAGAACGTCGAGATCGCTGCCGCGGCCCTCGTCGGAGCGGTGGGGGAAGTGCTCGTCGGCCCGTTGAGTCCGGACCGCACCGACACCGCCGACGTGATTCCGGATCTAGTTGCATTCGCCCTGCGATCGTTAGGAGTGTCATGACCTTCCCAGCCACCCACACAGTCTTCAACCAGGTCCCCGATCTGCTTCCGTACGACACGTCCGACGACACATCGCTGCTCGAGGGTCTGCGCCGCGAAGGGGGCGGGTGGGCCGAGGACGAGGTTCGGCAGCTCGGAGCTCGCGCGGGAAGCGTCGAGGCCCAGGAGTGGGGACGCCTCGCGAACGAGGACCCGCCTGTCCTGCACACGCACGACAGGTACGGCAATCGCGTCGACGAGGTCGAGTTCCATCCGCACTGGCACGATCTGATGAACGTCGCGATCGAGAACGGACTGCACGCGACGCCGTGGCAGGACGCCCGGCCCGGGGCGCACGTCGCGCGGGCGGCGAAGTTCTACGCGTGGGGCCAGGCCGACGCCGGCCACATGTGCCCCATCTCGATGACCTACGCGGCCGTACCCGCGTTGCGGCACAACCCGGACCTGGCCGAGACGTACGAACCGCTGTTGGCGTCGACCCACTACGATTTCGGGCTCCGCATCCCCACCGACAAGCGCGGTCTGACCGCGGGGATGTCGATGACCGAGAAACAAGGCGGCTCGGACGTCCGGTCGGGAACGACCAACGCGACACCGTCCGCGGACGGCACGTACACGATCGTCGGACACAAATGGTTCACGTCCGCGCCGATGTCGGACATGTTCCTGACCTTGGCGCAGGCACCAGGCGGGCTGTCCTGTTTCCTGCTGCCGCGCGTGCTGCCCGACGGCTCCCTCAACCGCATCCAGGTGCAACGGCTCAAGGACAAGCTGGGCAACAAGTCCAATGCGTCCGGTGAGCTCGAATACCTCGGTGCCACAGGATGGCTCGTCGGCGACGAAGGCCGGGGCGTGAAGACGATCATCGAGATGGTCAACATGACCCGCCTCGACTGCGTCATCGGTTCCGCAGCAGGAATGCGCAATGCCGCCGTTCGAGCGGTGCATCACGCTCGGCACCGCTCCGCCTTCGGTGCCGCCCTGATCGAGCAACCGTTGATGCGGAATGTGTTGTCGGACCTGATCGTGGAATCGGAGGCCGCGACAGCGGCAATGATCCGCCTGGCCGGAGCGACCGACCGGTCCGCGCGTGGAGACACGCAGGAGACCGAATTGCGCCGAATCACGTTGGCCATCACCAAGTACTGGGTGTGCAAGCGTGCACCGTCCCACGCGGCCGAGGCGTTGGAATGTCTGGGCGGCAACGGGTACGTCGAGGAATCCGGTATGCCGAGACTGTTCCGTGAATCCCCGCTGATGTCGATCTGGGAAGGGTCGGGCAACGTCGCAGCACTGGATTCCCTTCGCGCACTGGCCAAGCAACCCGACGTGGTGGAGGCGTACTTCACCGAGGTCACGTCGGCAGCGGGGGCGGATTCTCGTCTGGACGACGCCATCGCGCGCGTGGGCAAGGAGCTCGCGGACAGCACCGACATGGAGTACAGGGCACGCCGAGTGGTCGAACTCATGGCACTGGTGTTCCAGGGGTCGCTGCTGGTGCGGCACGGTGATCCCGCGGTGGCCGACGCATTCTGCGCGAGCCGGCTGGGAGAAGACTGGGGAGGAGCATTCGGGACCCTGCCTACGGGACTGGACACCGCGGCGATAGTGGCCCGAATCTGAGGGTTACTTCGAGGTGGAGCTGTAGTGGCCCAACGGTATTCGATTCGATGCGGCCTGCACGAACGCTCGGGCGATCCGGTCGGTGAACTCTCGCGGCGTGGACAGGTCCTCCCAGTCCCACCGCACCACCGTCCATCCGAGCTGTTCCATTCGATGTCGCTCGCGTCGACCATCGATGTCCGTCAGCACCGGATCTGCGCCGTACACCCCTTCACCCTCGTAGCGTCCGACGACTCCTTGATCCGGGTACAGGAACGGAGCACTTCCGACGTACCCGCCCACCTCGTCGTACACGGACTGCCTCAGCAACGGAGGTGGTAGCGGCAGCGTGTCCAACAACATCCTGCTGCGCGTTTCACCGGTGCTCTGACTGCGGCTCGACATCGACTGCACCGCCTGGCGTGCCTTGGCGATTCCGGTTCGGTTCCGGGCGTCGGTGAGCGCACCCTGAAGTTCCCGGTGGGTGGTGAGCCCGGCGCGCATCGCGTAGTCGCCGATACAGACAGCCGGATGCAGTGGAAGCGACCGAGCCAGGTCCACGATCGTTCGAGTCGGCGCGGTGACCGGAAACCCGTCTCGCTCGGTCAGATCCGTGGGTGGAAGCGGCGACCCGTGCAGCACTCGCTGGCGCCCCTTCTTGCCCGCGTAGGACCGCGCAATGGTGAACGTGACCTTGTCCAGCGGAATGTCCCACGTTTCCATGCGATGCAGAACCGCCGCCGACACATGACTGAACACCGCATCGGTGCTCGACTCCGCATAGATCGCCTCGGCGAGCACAGCATGGCGTCGATGCGCGTCGAGCCGTCGATAGACGTCCGCGCGCACGAAATAACCGCGGCGGATGGTGACGATCTGTCCGCTGGCACGGCCGCGTCGCAGATCGTCGTCGGTGTACCCCCGTGCAAGCGCCTCGGTGCGTGAGAACATCCCCTGCTGATCGAAGTCCATACTGAATTGGACGCACCGGAGGTCCGTTCGGTTCACTCCGGGCAAATCCACCCACCCGTTGTGAGTTTTCAGACCCGCACAACGCACAACAGGTGGGTGAATTTCAGGGTCGGTACGGGGGAAGCGGTTCGGCTCGAAATGTCCCCTCGGGTTCCGGCATTCGCGCTCCACGAGCAAGCATCCGTCGGACCCGTTCGGCCAGCGCGTCCGGTTGCGCAAGATCACGCCAGCTCGCCCGAGCGAACGGCCATCCAGCGTCGCGGATGCGGTTCTCACGGTCCTTCTCGGCAAGCACGCTTGCCCGCGTGTCGGCCGCGTTCACGCCGTACTTGTCGGCCCCGTCGAACTCGAAGCATCCCCACGGCCCGGTGAACAAGAAGTCCGTTCGGCCCAGGAACGTGCCGCCGGCGTCGTACACCGATTGATTGAGAAGGGGAGCGAACCCGGCGTCGACGAGAATCAACCGGGTGCGGGATTCGCCGACGCTGTCGCTGCGATCGGTCATCGCGGCTACGGCCCGGACGGCGTTCTGGATACCGGTGCGGTGCCGTGCGCTGTAGAGAGCCTCGTCCAGTTCGGTCCTGGTGACGAGGCCTCGACGCAACGCCGAGTCGCCCACGCACACCGACTGTTCGAACGTCGTGGATCGCGCAATGTCCACCACCGTCCGGGCTGGGGTGGTGAGCGAAATTCCCTGAAAGACTGTGCTTTCCGATTCCGACAGCGTCGAACCGTGCACGATTCGGCGCCGGCCCTTCCTCGCAGTGATGGTGCGTCCGGTCGTCGAGTGGACGTGCGCGAGGGGCAGCGCCCAGACATCCATTCCCCACGCGATTGCCGCCGACTGGTGGCTCAGAACCACCGGGGCTTCGTGAGCAATCGCGCGCGCGAGCAGTAGATGCTGCTGCTCGGAATTCAAGGTGGCGAAGAACGCTGCCGACACGAACGCGCCCGGCCGGACCGCGATCAGTTCACCGCGCAACCGCGCGTGCCGCAGTTGACCGTCGGTGACGCCCGATGCCAGCGCGTCGGAGCGAAAGAGCAGGCCCTCGAAGTCCATACCTACTTGGACGCGACGGAGGCAGGCTCGGTTCAGTCAGGTCGGCAAATTCACCCACCTGTTGTGAGCTCCGGGGCCCTCGCAACGCACAACAGGTGGGTGGATTCGGAAACAGTGCTACTTGGTGCGACCCCGCTGATCGCGGTACCAGCGCACGAGTGCGTCGGTCGACGAATCGCTCTGCGGTGCAGGGGCATCGGCGTCGGTCAGGACGGGCGTCAGTTCCAGCGCCTGGGTCTTGCCCAGCTCCACACCCCACTGATCGAACGAGTCGACACCCCACACGACGCCTTCGACGAACACCTGATGCTCGTACAGTGCGATCAGCTGCCCGACCACCGACGGCGTCAGCTTCGGGGCGAGGATCGAGGTGGACGGACGGTTGCCGGGCATGACCTTGTGCGGAACGACGTCGGCGGCCGTACCTTCGGCGGCGATTTCGTCGGCGGTCTTGCCGAATGCCAGAACCTTGGTCTGCGCGAAGAAGTTGCTCATCAGCAGGTCGTGCATGGACCCGGTGCCGTCACGCGTGGGGAGGTCGTCGGTGGGCTCGGCGAATCCGATGAAGTCAGCGGGAATCAACCGTGTGCCCTGGTGCAGCAGCTGGTAGAACGCGTGCTGCCCGTTGGTGCCCGGCTCACCCCAGAAGATCTCACCGGTCGACGTGGTGACGGGGGTGCCGTCGGCCTTGACGGACTTGCCGTTGGATTCCATCGTCAGCTGCTGGAGGTAGGCCGGGAAACGAGACAGGTCGTTGGAGTACGGCAACACAGCTCGGGTCTCCGAGCCGAAGAAGTTGCTGTACCAGAGCCCGATCAGGCCGAGCAGTGCAGGCGCGTTGCGCTCGAGAGGCGTCGTGCGGAAGTGCTCGTCGATCTGGTGGAAGCCGTCGAGGAATTCGCCGAACGCCTCCTTGCCGATGACGGCCATGACCGACAGGCCGATCGCGGAATCCACCGAGTACCGGCCGCCGACCCAGTCCCAGAACCCGAACATGTTGGCCGTGTCGATGCCGAACTCCGACACCCGCTCCGCGTTGGTCGAGACCGCGACGAAGTGCTTGGACACGGCGTCGTCGCCCAGTGCGTCGACGAGCCACCGCCTGGCCGCCGTGGCATTGGTCAGCGTCTCCAGAGTGGAGAACGTCTTGGACGCCACGATGAACAGGGTCGTGGCCGGATCGAGCCCGTCGAGAGCAGCAACCAGATCGGCAGGGTCGACGTTGGAGACGAACTTGGCGGAGATGCCGGCGTCGGCGTAGTGGCGCAGCGCGTCGTACACCATGACGGGGCCGAGATCGCTGCCGCCGATGCCGATGTTGACGACGGTGGAGATCTTGGATCCGGTTGCGCCGACCCACTCGCCCGACCGGACTCGATCGGTGAAATCACCCATACGCGTGAGGACTTCGTGCACATCGGCGACGACGTTCTGGCCGTCGACCTCGAGGGTCGCGTCCGCGGGCAGGCGAAGGGCGGTGTGCAGTACCGCGCGGTCCTCGGAGGTGTTGATGTGGGCACCCGAGAACATCGCGTCGCGACGGCCTTCGACGTCGGCCGCTCGCGCGAGTTCGACCAGAAGCGAGACGGTCTCGGAATTCACGATGTGCTTGCTGTAATCGATGTGAAGATCACCCGCGGCGAGAGTGAACGTTCGTCCTCGATCGTCGTCCGCAGCGAACAGCTCGCGGAGCGTCGTGGCTCCGAGTGCGTCGTGGTGTGCCTTCAGGTTCTTCCAGGCTTCCGTGCCCGTGATGTCGACGCTCATATCGTCCTACAATAGTGCCGAGCGCCTCGCTGTGCGCGCCTTCCTCGTTTGTCGCGGCCCCGGCTCGGGCACACTCGGAGCATGGAGATCAACGCACTCATCGAATCCATTTCACCGAAACTGTGGATCGGCGGCAGGCCGGTCGACGCGGAGAACGGCGCAACGTTCGACGTCGTCGACCCCGCCACCGGCACACCCTTCGCGAAGGTCGCCGACGCAAGTCCGGCCGACGCGAAGAAGGCAATCGACGCCGCTGCATCGGCGCAGAAGTCCTGGGCGAAGACCCCCGCGCGTGAACGCGCCGAGCTCCTACGCGCAGCCTTCGAGAAGATCACCGAACGAGCGGACGACGTCGCGGCGATCATGACCAAGGAAATGGGCAAGGCGCTCGCCGAGTCCAAGGCCGAGGTCAAGTACGGTGCCGAGTTCTTCCGGTGGTTCGCCGAGGAAGCGGTGCGCATCGAAGGCCGATTCACACCCGCACCGGCAGGCAACGGCCGCATCCTGGTCACCAAGGTGCCCGTCGGGCCGGTCCTGGCCATCACGCCGTGGAATTTTCCGCTGGCCATGGGCACGCGCAAGATCGGGCCGGCGCTCGCAGCCGGGTGCACCATCATCGTCAAGCCCGCAGGCGAGACGCCGTTGACGATGCTGTTCCTCGCTCAGCTCCTCGCCGAGGTGGGACTGCCCGACGGGGTTCTCTCGGTCATCACCTCGTCGAAATCCAGTGCGGTCAGCGCTCCCATCCTCGAAGACCCGAGACTGCGCAAACTCACCTTCACCGGATCGACCGAAGTGGGCCGAAAGCTCGTCGAACAGTCCGCAGGCGGACTGCTGCGCACGTCGATGGAGCTGGGTGGTAACGCACCGTTCGTCGTCTTCGACGACGCCGACATCGACGCGGCCGTCGACGGCGCCATGCTGGCCAAGATGCGCAACGGCGGCGAGGCATGCACCGCCGCCAACCGGCTCCACGTGGCCAACAGCGTGCGCGAGGAATTCACCACCAAATTCGTCGCCAAGATGAAGGAAATGACGCTCGGTGCGGGCCTCGACCCGGACACCAAGCTCGGACCCCTGATCAACGCAGACCAGCTGAGCAAGGTGCAGGAACTCGTCGACGACGCAGTCGAAGCAGGTGCGACAGTTGCCCTCGGCGGCAAAGCACCAGGAGGCGACGGCTACTTCTACCCGGCAACGGTGCTGACCGACGTCCCGGCGAACGCCAGGATCCTGAAGGAAGAAGTCTTCGGTCCGGTCGCCCCCATCGTCGGATTCGACACCGAGAAAGAAGGAATCGACGCGGCCAACGACACCGAATTCGGATTGGCGTCGTACATCTACACCCGCGGCCTCGATCGCGCACTACGAGTCGCCGACGCCATCGACAGCGGAATGGTGGGCGTCAACCGCGGAGTCATCTCGGACGCGGCCGCACCGTTCGGTGGAGTGAAGGATTCAGGCTTCGGCCGCGAAGGCGGAAGCGAAGGCATCGAGGAGTACCTGGAAACCAAGTACATCGCCCTGACCTAGACAGTCGGGCCGGAGCCCCGGTGGAACCGAATGTACCGTTCGGTCACTCCAAGTGACCGAACGGTACATTCGCTCCCGAAAAGTCAGCTGGCGACAGGTCAGCGGCCGAGACGCCCGCGGCCGAGACGGAGCAGCAGCATGGCGAGGGTGTGGCCTTCCTGGCCGAGGCTGCTGAAGCGGTCGAGCACCTTCATTTCGCGGCTGTGCACCATGCGCGGTCCACCCGACGCCATACGGGTGCGGCCGATGAGCTGGGAAACTTCGCTGCGACGCTGGATTGCCGCAAGAATTTCGGAATCGAGGCGGTCGATCTCCTGACGCAAGGAATCGATCTCAGCCTCGGACGTCGGCACTGCGCTCTCGGTCTCGATCTTGGTCGTGGATGCCATTTTTTCTCCTCGTGTCACAAGTGTGGATCGTTGCCCTGCTCGTCACCGTTACGTCCTGAGGTGATTCGTGGACGCTCCAGAGACGGGCTGATGTGGTATGAGTCACATCGAATGGCCCGGGGAAGCCACATGTCTGGACTTCCGGGCGCACCTTCTTATGGACAGCCTCCGCTACCGAGAGCCGAAGAACAGGCTGCACAGAGGGGGTGGCGACGAACGGCTATTTCGATCACCGATCCAGTGTGCCACCTCTGTGCAGTCCTGAAAAGTCGGTCGACGGGCCGAATGTCCGCATTGCGGGCGGTCGGCAGAACTGGGCTGGCGGCACCTGGCAGGTTCGGGTAAAGGACTGTCGGAGCCCGCCGGTAACCTGGGCAGGCGATGAACACGAACCTCACTGCGGTACCAGCCCCCGGAAAATCCAGGTCCGAAACGCTGTTGGAGGGTCTCAATCCGCAGCAGCGTCAGGCCGTCGTGCATTCGGGGTCTCCGCTGTTGATCGTCGCAGGCGCCGGGTCGGGGAAGACCGCGGTGCTCACTCGTCGTATCGCGTATCTGCTTGCCGAGCGAGGCGTGGGTCCCGGCCAGGTTCTGGCCATCACCTTCACCAACAAGGCCGCCGCCGAGATGCGTGAGCGTGTCGCTGGCCTCGTCGGTCCGCGCGCCAACAGCATGTGGGTTTCGACGTTCCACTCGAGCTGTGTGCGGATCCTGCGCAACCAGGCGTCGCTGCTGCCCGGTCTCAACTCGAACTTCTCGATCTACGACGCCGACGACTCTCGTCGCCTGCTGACGATGATCTCGAAGGATCTGCAGATCGACACCAAGAAGTTCTCGGCGAGATTGCTCTCGACGGCGATCTCCAATCTCAAGAACGAACTCATCGGGCCCGAGGACGCTGCTGCGGACGCGGACAAGCAGATGGTGGAGCTTCCGAAGCTCGTCGCGCAGGTCTACGGCATCTATCAACAGCGACTCCGCGCGGCCAACGCCATGGACTTCGACGACCTCATCGGTGAAACCGTCGGTTTGCTGCAGGCTTTCCCTCAGGTCGCGGAGTACTACCGTCGACGGTTCCGGCACGTCCTGGTCGACGAGTACCAGGACACCAACCACGCGCAGTACATGCTCGTACGGGAACTGGTCGGCCGGGAGGACTCCGACGGCGCCCTGGAGGGCACGGTCGCTCCCGGTGAGCTCTGTGTGGTCGGTGACGCGGATCAGTCGATCTACGCGTTCCGTGGCGCGACCATCCGCAACATCGAGGAGTTCGAGCGCGACTACCCCGACGCCACCACCATCCTGCTCGAGCAGAACTACCGGTCGACGCAGAACATTCTGTCGGCCGCCAACTCGGTCATCTCGCGCAATACCGGCAGGCGGGACAAGAAGCTGTGGACCGACTCCGGCGAAGGTGAGCTCATCGTCGGGTACGTCGCGGACAACGAGCACGACGAGGCGTCGTTCGTGGCGTCGGAGATCGACCGTCTGGTGGACAACCACGATGTCCGTTACGACGAGGTGGCGGTTTTCTATCGCACCAACAACTCGTCACGTGCGTTGGAGGAGATCTTCATCAGGCTCGGCCTGCCGTACAAGGTGGTGGGCGGTGTCCGCTTCTACGAGCGCAAGGAAGTCCGCGACATGGTCGCGTACCTGCGCGTGCTGTCCAACGAGGACGACACGGTCAGCATGCGACGCATCCTCAACACCCCGCGCCGGGGGATCGGGGACCGCGCCGAGGCCTGCGTAGCCGTTCACGCCGAGCAGCGAGACATCAGTTTCTCCAAAGCTCTGCACGACGCCGCCGACGGCAAGGTTGCGTTGCTCAACTCTCGCTCGCAGAAGCTCATCGGCCAGTTCCTGGATCTGCTGGACGAACTCCGGGAGGTTCTCAACACCACCGACGACGACGGCAACGACATCGCCGATATCGGTGACGTCGTCGAGGCCGTCCTGGACCGCACGGGATACCGCGCCGAGTTGGAGGCCAGCAGTGATCCTCAGGACGGTGCCCGCCTGGACAACCTCAACGAGCTCGTCAGCGTGGCAAGGGAATTCACGTCCGAGGCACGTAACCTCGCCGCTCTCGAAGCAGAAGCCGAAGCAGAAACCGAAGCAGTCTCCGACGACGAGGTCGAAGTCGAGGAAGGCACCCCCGAGCCTGGTTCCCTCGCGGCGTTTCTCGAGCGGGTCTCGCTCGTCGCGGACACCGATCAGATCCCCGATTCCGGCACCGGCGTCGTCACCTTGATGACGCTGCACACGGCCAAGGGCCTCGAATTCCCGGTGGTCTTCGTGACCGGCTGGGAGGACGGCCAGTTCCCGCACATGCGTGCCCTCGGCGACCCAGCGGAGTTGTCCGAGGAACGACGCCTCGCCTACGTGGGCATCACGCGTGCGCGTCACCGTCTGTACGTCACTCGCGCCATCATGCGGTCCGCCTGGGGGCAGCCGATCAACAACCCGGAATCACGATTCCTCCAGGAGATTCCGCAGTCCCTCATCGACTGGAAGCGGGAAGACCCCGGCGTCGGCGGACGGTCGATCGGCGGCGGCCGCGCCCGGCCGGGTGGCTTCGGGGGCGGCGGTTTCGGTGGTGGTGGCTTCGGCGGCGGCGGGGGATTCGGAGACCGACGCGGGCAGCAGTCGTCGCCGAGTTTCGGTGCCGCACGCGCACGCAACAACACTCTCGTGCTCGCGGTGGGAGACCGGGTCAATCACGACAAGTACGGTCTCGGAACGGTTCTCGAATCCACGGGCTCGGGCACCTCGGCCATGGTTCTGGTGGATTTCGGTACGTCGGGGCGAGTGAAGATGATGCTCATCGGCGGCGTTCCGATGACCAAGCTCTGAGAAGCAGAACAGCCGCGCACCGAGGAATCGGTGTGCGGCTGTACGTTTCGCCGGTCCGGTAGGCCGGGAAGAGAGAGTGGGAGTTCTCAGTCCATCTCGGGTCCGAGGCCGATGCCTCGGGACGCGAGCCAGGGGAGAGGATCGATCTTGTTCTCGCCGGGGAGGTGAACCTCGAAGTGCAGGTGAGGGCCGGTGGAGAAGCCGCGGTTGCCCATGCGGGCGATCTGGTCGCCTGCCATGACTTCCTGGCCGACGCTGACGGTGGCGCTGTCGATGTGTCCGTAGACGGTGATGGTGCCGTCTGCGTGCTGCAGGCGAACCCACATGCCGAAGCCGGACGCGGGTCCTGCGTCGATGACCTTGCCGTCGGCGACAGCGAGAATCGGGGTACCGATGGCGTTCGCGATGTCGACGCCTGCGTGCAGGACGCCCCAGCGCTGCCCGAAGTTCGAGGTGTACGTGCCGACTGCCGGGAGCACGAACAGGGGCCGGCGCGCAGCGGCCTCGCGTGCGGCGCGCTCTTCGCTGAAGCGCTGACCCTTGGCGAGCAGATCGTTGAACTGGCTCAGATCCACCGGGTTGGCCACGTTCAGGATCTGCGGGGCCGAGGAGGGAGCGACATCCGTCGTGGTGTCAGCGGCGAAACCGGCGGCCTGGGGGACGGCAGTTGCGGCGATTCCGGGGGCCGCGGGTGCGGCGCCGGCAGCAAGTGCTACTTCCTCGGAAGTGGTCGGTGTCGCAGGACCGTGATCGATGACTGCTTGACCTGCTGCGACCACGGCGCCGGCGGCGACAGCGAGAACCGCTGCACGTCCCTTCAGCGCGGTGGGAGGCGTCGGGATGCGGTGAGCTCCGCGCCGACGAGACACGGCGATCTCGTTCGCTGCGATGACATCCGAGGAGGGCCCGGAAACGACGGAAGGCTCCGCCGGGACCTCGACATCGGGAGTGCTGTGCAACTCGTTGTCGTGGTAGCTCTCGGCAGAGCCGTAATTGCTGGCGAAGTAGTCGTATCCGTTGGCCTGGAGATCCGACGCGGCCTGGAGATCCGACGCGGCCTGGAGGTCCGACGCGGTCTGGAGGTCCGACGATTGGTATCTGTCGGCTTCCCAGCTGGTCTGGGTCGAGTACACCGTGGGTGCGGTTTCAACAGCCGCGGCCGGTTTGACGAACCGACTGGTGGTGAAGGACGCGCGGTGTTGCGACAAGACCCTGCGACCTCCGTTCCGTGATCTGCTCGTGACTTAAGACTCGGCAGACGGTAACGAAACGATTGCAGGGCGCGCAAGTTAATCGGCTTCTCGGCGGGCATATGTGAGATGGCTCACAAGCCGAGCAGGGGTTTTGCCGAGATCGCCTGTGATCCCGGACAGCGCTGCAATACCCACGACGCCGTTACCGAAACGCATCCACCGAAATCCTACGGCGCGTGCTCTGCCGTCCATCGTCCACCGACCGATAGCGTCGTCAGGCGTGGCTACTTCTCCGCACGCGTCACCGCAAGTGATCTCCGCACGCTCGCAGGCCGGACCGTCGGCCCGCGGTGCGGCTCTCGCTGCAACCGGGCTCGTCTCGATCGCGGCCCTGCTCGGGCTGGCCTCGATGGCGATGGAGGCCGCCTCGTCGACCTCGGACGGGCCTGGCGCCGGCGTGTTCGCGGCGGAAGTGCTGGCCGTTGCCCCGGTGTTCGTCGTGGCCGTCCTCGCGATCCTCACAGTGCTCGCACGGCCCGCGTCGGCGGGCGCGCTCACGGCCGGGTTCGGGGCGATCTCGGCAGGCCTCGCGGTTCTCGACGCGGGACTGCTGGCGTCGCCGATCGACGCGAACAGACTCGAGCTGCTGCGACCGACCACTGCGGAGGCCCTCACGCCTGGTCTCGGCGCGTATGTCGTTCTCGCTGCGCACGCCCTCGCCGCTCTCGCGGGAGTGTTCGGCCTCGTCGCGATCAGCAGGGCGTCGTACGACGACGGCTACGGCATCTCGTCGCGGACCGATTTCACGGGTCGTGCGTCGGCGGTCCGCATCGGGGGCGCACTGTCCGTGGTGGCTGTGCTCGCCGCGATCGCTGCCGCGGCCGCCATGTTCGCGGTTCCCTACGTCTCGACCGACTCCATCGTGCTGATCCGCGCGGTCGTCGAATCTCCGTGGACGACCGCTGTCGGGTCGGGTGTTCTCGCGTGCGCGGCGGTGATCGTCGTGTCGGCGGCACTCGCGTCGATCTCGCCGACGGTTGCTGCAGGCAGCCTGCTCGGTGCAGGCCTCGGCATCGCCGGAGTGTTCGGTGCTCGCGTGATCGCCGGCGAGAGCTCGGGCCCGAACATCGGGGTCTCCGCGGGGAGCTGGATCGGCGCCGTGGCCGGTGTCGCGCTGATCGTGGTCGCACTCGTGGCGCTGCCGGCGTCGGCGATACGGGATCGGGCCTCGGCAGGCGGTCCCGTCACGAGGGGCGAGCTGGACGGCTCGGCGCACTTCATGCGGTGGCACGCCCTGGCAGGGACAACGGGTGTCCTGGCGGGGGTTCTCGTCGGCGCAAGCGCGTTCCTGCCGGTCCTGGACGTACCCGCCGGGTTGTCGGAACCCGACGTACTTGCCACTCGCGTTGCCCTCGTCGCTGGGTTCGTCCTGGTCGTCGTGTCCATCCCACTGTTCTTCTCGCTGTTCGCGGCGGTCGTCAGGCCAGCTGTCGGCGTGCTGGCCGTTGCCGCAGTCTCCGCGTCGGCAGGAGTGCTGCAGGCGGTGGTTCTCGCCACGGACATCGACGGCGTCGGACTCGGTGTGGGCGGCGCCGCCGCGGCCGTCGGAGCCGTTCTCGCCATGGCGTGCGCCGGTGCCGTGCTGTTGGCGGGCAGCGCCGAGCGCGACGACGTCGACACCTCCGACGTGCGCTCCAACAGAACCGTCGGCGCGGTGGCCCTCGTCGGCGGCGTCGTCACAGCCCTCTCCTTCGCACTCCCGCTCTACACCGGAACCGATGTCTCCGCGCCGTCGCTCCTCGGCGTTCCCTGGGGTGCCGAAGGGTGGGGATGGGACGCGTGGGGGCAGGCCGCGTCGGCGTCGACGATTCTTCTTGCCGCCCTCGTGGCGTCCAGGTCGCGCCCGGCCCGCGGGGCCGCACTGCTCGTGGGCTGCGTGATCGCGACAATCGTGCATCTGCTCGGTTGGCCGCTGACGATCGGGCGATCGGTGGACGCCTCGGTGGGGGCCGGCCTGCTGGTAGGAGTCCTCGGCGCGGTCATACTTGCTGTGGCAGCACTACTTTCGGCTAACAGCGCTCGCAAGTGAGGCGTAGGACACACCTACCTCGTCGGTGAGATAGACCACATACCATCTGGCCGGGCGTAACGGCGTCGGAGCACGTGGATAAAGTCGGTGATCGGACCCGCTCACACCCCTGGAGCGGGCAGTCAACGTAGACGAGACGGTGAGCTGATGGATCTCTTCGAATACCAGGCGAAGGAATTGTTCGCCAAGCATGGCGTACCCACCTCCGCCGGTCGTGTCACGGACACGGTCGCAGGAGCAACAGAAATTGCCGAAGAAATCGGCAAGCCAGTAATGGTCAAGGCGCAGGTCAAGGTCGGCGGCCGAGGCAAGGCCGGCGGCGTCAAGTACTCCAAGGACGTTGCAGCAGCTACCGAGAACGCAGAGTCGATTCTCGGCCTCGACATCAAGGGCCACGTCGTCAAGAAGCTTCTCGTTGCAGAAGCCTCCGACATCGCCGAGGAGTACTACATCTCCTTCCTGCTCGACCGCACCAACCGCACCTACCTCGCGATGTGTTCGGTCGAAGGTGGAGTCGAAATCGAGGTGACGGCGGAGGAGAACCCCGACGCACTCGCACGTATCCCGGTCGATGCCGTCAAGGGCGTCGACCTTGCTTTTGCTCGTGACATCGCCGAGAAGGGCAAGCTGCCCGCCGAGGTGCTCGACGCCGCTGCGGTGACCATCCAGAAGCTGTGGGAGGTCTTCATCAAGGAAGACGCTCTCCTGGTCGAGGTCAACCCGCTGGTTCGCACCCCGGACGACCAGATCCTCGCCCTCGACGGCAAGGTGACGCTCGACGCCAACGCAGACTTCCGTCAGGCCGGCCACGCCGACTTCGAGGACAAGGACGCTGCCGATCCTCTCGAGGCCAAGGCCAAGGAGAACGACCTCAACTACGTCAAGCTCGACGGACAGGTCGGCATCATCGGTAACGGTGCCGGACTCGTCATGTCGACCCTCGACGTCGTCGCATACGCAGGCGAGGCACACGGTGGCGTCAAGCCCGCCAACTTCCTCGACATCGGTGGCGGCGCCTCGGCAGAGGTCATGGCCGCAGGCCTCGACGTCATCCTCGGCGACGAGCAGGTCAAGAGCGTGTTCGTCAACGTCTTCGGCGGAATCACCGCCTGCGACGCAGTGGCCAACGGCATCGTCGGCGCACTGAAGAAGCTGGGCGACGACGCCAACAAGCCGCTCGTGGTTCGTCTCGACGGCAACAAGGTCGAAGAGGGACGCAAGATTCTCGCCGACGCCGCGCACCCGCTGGTGACGCTCGCCGGAACCATGGATGAAGGCGCCGACAAGGCCGCCGAGCTGGCAGCGAAGTAGAGGAAACCATGTCTATCTTTCTGAACAAGGACAACAAGGTCATCGTCCAGGGCATCACCGGCGGCGAAGGCACCAAGCACACCGCCCTGATGCTCAAGGCAGGCACCAACGTCGTCGGCGGTGTCAACGCACGCAAGGCCGGCACCACGGTCAAGCACGTCGACGCCCAGGGCAACGACATCGAGCTCCCCGTCTTCGGTTCGGTTGCCGAGGCAATCGAGAAGACCGGCGCCGACGTGTCCATCGCGTTCGTTCCGCCCGCATTCTCCAAGGACGCCATCGTCGAAGCGATCGACGCGGAGATCCCGCTGCTCGTCGTCATCACCGAAGGCATCCCCGTGCAGGACTCCGCATACGCGTGGGCCTACAACGTGGAGAAGGGCAAGAAGACCCGCATCATCGGCCCGAACTGCCCCGGAATCATCACCCCCGGTGAAGCTCTCGTCGGCATCACGCCTGCCAACATCTCCGGCACCGGCCCGATCGGCCTGGTCTCGAAGTCCGGCACACTGACCTACCAGATGATGTTCGAGCTCCGCGACTTCGGCTTCTCGACGGCCATCGGCATCGGCGGAGACCCGGTCATCGGCACCACGCACATCGACGCCATCGAGGCATTCGAAGCGGACCCCGAGACCAAGCTCATCGTCATGATCGGTGAAATCGGTGGCGACGCCGAAGAGCGCGCAGCCGATTACATCAAGGCCAACGTCACCAAGCCGGTCGTCGGCTACGTCGCCGGCTTCACCGCTCCCGAAGGCAAGACCATGGGCCACGCAGGCGCCATCGTCTCCGGCTCCTCGGGCACGGCACAGGCGAAGAAGGACGCACTCGAGGCCGCAGGCGTCAAGGTCGGCAAGACGCCGTCCGAAACCGCTGCTCTCGCACGCGAAATCCTGGAATCGCTCTCCGTGAAGTAAGTTCCAGCTCGAACGAAGCCCGCCGGGAGCCAGTGCCGGCGGGCTTTTTCGTTCTGTTTCGGATGTGAAGTTCTCAGAATCATCGTGATGCGAAATGTGTTCATTACTCCGCGTAACAGTTTCACTTGCCCACATGACAACCACGGAAAATCGCAGTGCACTGACCAAGGACTGGCCTGATGCGCCGACGTCCGCCGAGGGCTGGATTGCTCGGGCGGGGGAGGTGGCGCAGCTGCTTGCCGTCGATGCCGTTGCTCGTGACAAGGGCCATCAGGCTCCGCGCGACGAGGTGCAGCTTCTGAAGGATGCTGGGCTCGTCACGTTGCTGGGGCCGGTCGAGCACGGGGGCGGCGGTCAGGATTGGCCGACGGCGTATCAGGTGATTCGTCGTGTCGCGGCGGCCGACGGGTCGATCGGCCAGCTTCTCGGCTACCACCTGCTGTGGTTCTGGGCTGCGCGGCTGGTCGGCACGAAGGAGCAGATCGAGGCAGTCGAGGCCGATGCGACGAAGAACAAGTGGTTCTTCGGTGGCGCCGTCAATCCGCGTGACAACGACGTCGCCGTCACCGACGAGGGCGACACCATCGTCTTCGAGGGCGCGAAGTCCTTCTCGACGGGCAGTCGCGTCTCCGACGTGACCGTGCTCGAAGGCGCTTTGACCGGCAGCGATGCACACGTTTTCGCTATTGTGCCGTCGAACATCGAGGGTTTGACGTTTCACGACGACTGGGACAACATCGGCCAACGCCAGACCGAGAGCGGCAGCGTCACCATCGACAAGGTGCGGGTCGACTGGGCGAGTGCGGCGGGATTCGTGGACAAGCAGTTCCAGCCACGGGTCTACAACACGTTGAACGTGCCGACGATTCAGCTGGTGTTCGTCAACTTCTACCTCGGCATCGCTCGCGGCGCCTTGGAGGAAGCGGCGTCGTACACCAAGGACAAGACGCGTGCGTGGCTGCACAGCACCGTCGACAAGGCGATCGACGAGCCGTACATCATCGACATCTACGGTGACCTGACGTCCAAGCTGTGGGCCGTGGAAGCGCTGGCCGACGCAGTTGCGTTGGAAGCGCAGAAGATCCACGACAACGCGTGGGACGTGACGGCGGAAGAGCGCGGTGATCACGAGGTTCGCGTCGCTGCGGTGAAGGCGCGTGCCACCGAGGTGTCGCTCGAGATCACGTCGACGGTGTTCGAGGCTCTCGGTGCCCGAGCGACGGCGAGCAAATACGGTTTCGATCGCTTCTGGCGCAACGTTCGCACCCACACGCTGCACGATCCGGTCGCATACAAGCGCCGCGAGGTCGGTCGATGGGTTCTGACCGGCGAGTTGCCGCAGCCGACCTGGTACTCGTGAGCATCACCGAAGGAGAACGATGAGTACCGAAAGAATTTCCGACGCCATCAAATTCGCCTACTGGGTGCCCAATGTCAGTGGCGGATTGGTGACCAGCGACATCGAACAGCGCACCAGCTGGGACTACGAGTACAACAAGAAGCTGGCGCAGACCGCGGAGAACAACGGCTTCGAATACGCGCTCAGTCAGGTTCGCTACGAGGCCAGTTACGGCGCCGAGTTCCAACACGAGTCGACGAGCTTCTCCCTCGCGCTGCTGCTTGCCACGGAACGACTGAAAGTCATTGCGGCCGTTCACCCCGGCTTGTGGCAGCCGGCGGTTCTGGCGAAGCTCGGCGCTACGGCGGACCATCTGTCGAACGGCCGTTTCGCGGTCAACGTCGTCAGCGGCTGGTTCAAGGACGAGTTCACGCACCTGGGTGAGCCGTGGCTCGAACACGACGAAAGATACCGTCGCAGTGCCGAATTTCTTCAGGTTCTCCGCAAGATCTGGACCGAGGACGACGTCGACTTCCGTGGTGATTTCTACCGAATCCACGATTTCACGTTGAAACCGAAGCCGTTGAACACTCCGGAACGACCCAACCCGGAACTGTTCCAGGGCGGTAACTCGTCGGCTGCGCAGGAGAACGCCGGTCGATACTCGGATTGGTACTTCAGCAACGGCAAGGATTACGACGGAGTCACCGAGCAACTCGACAACATTCGTCGCGTCGCTCAGGCGAACGATCGTGAGGTCAAGTTCGGTCTCAACGGGTTCATCATCGCGCGCGACACGGAGAAGGAAGCCAAGGACACGCTCCGCGAGATCATCGAGAAGGCCAACAAGCCCGCCGTCGAAGGTTTCAAGGGTGCTGTGCAGCAGGCCGGTTCGTCGACGAAGGACGGCAAGGGCATGTGGGCGGACTCGACGTTCGAGGATCTCGTGCAGTACAACGACGGTTTCAAGAGCCAGCTGATCGGAACTCCCGAACAGGTGGCACATCGCATCGTCGAATACCGCAAGCGAGGGGTCGACTTGATCCTCGGCGGCTTCCTGCACTTCCAGGAAGAGATCGAGTACTTCGGGGCGAAGGTCCTACCGCTCGTGCGTGAACTGGAGTCGTCCCAGGCGCTCGTCGACGCAGGGTGAGAAGGGAGCCTCGCGGCGAGCGGGGCAGTCGAGTCGGGTCCGTAGACTAGCTTGGTCTACGGACCCGTACTCATTTTTTCTATCGAGGAGAGTGCCATGACGTATCCAGCAGAAGGCCAGCGTCCGCAGGGGCCCGGTCCCGGCGGTTATGGCAGTCAATCACCGGAGGGTGCTCGGTCGGCCGAGCCGACTCCGGGTAATTACGGCGGTTACCCGACGCCCAGCCAGTCGTACGGCACTCAGCCGTCCTACGGAACGCAGCCACCGTCGTACGGTCAGCCGCCGTCGCAGCAGTCTGCACCGACGGGTCAGTACAACCCGCCGCTGGCGTCGGACCGATCGTCCTCGCTGCCGCGAATTCTGACGCTCGTTGCCGTGGCACTCGGCGTCGTGAACTTCCTGGTCGGTCTCGCCGGTCAGTACGAGTTCTTCAGCGAAGGCGTCAACTTCTTCTTCGTACAGGCCGGCGACCCGACGTCCATCGCGCTTCTGCTCGCCGCGGGCCTCGTCGCGGCGGTCGGACTGCTGCCGAAGCAACCCAACACGGTCGGTATCGCTGCCGCTCTTGCGTTGTCCGGGTGGCTCGTACTGGTGTTCCAGAGCTTCAACGTCGGCGACGACTCTGCGGTGGGCGCGCCGGTTCAGTTGGGGATCGGCACCTTCGTCGTACTCGTTCTCGCTTTCGTCCAGACCGTCGTGGCCGTCGCTGCCACGCTTTTCGGTGCGGGCATCCTCAAGGCTCCACAGCCCAAGCCCGCGGGTTACGGTCAGCAGAACCCGTTCCAGGGATACGGCCAGCAGGCACCCGGATACGGCCAGTCGGCGCAGAACCAGAACTACGGCGCCTACGGCCAGACAGCCCAGAACTCAGGTGCGCAGGGTTACGGCGCCCCGCAGGAACGTGGGCAGTGGAGCGATCAGGGAAATGCTCCTCAGCAGGGGTACGCCCCGCCTGCCTACACCGGGCCCTCGCAGAACCAGCAGAACCAGCCGAACCAGCACACCACCGGCAGCCTCGGTTACCCCGTCGGAACGTCCAAGCCGGATGCGGGAGCCAGCGGATTGACCGGTCCGGCCGGTCAGAATTCGCCGTTCAATCAGCAGCCGTACAGCCAGCCTCCGGTCGGTTCGGGTGGCTACGGCGCGCCGCAGCACGCAGCGCCGAGAGCGGAGCCTGCAGGAGCGACATCGGCTGGAGCACAGTCGGCCGGACAACAGCCTGCGGGAACATCGCGTCAGGGCGACGAGCCCGAGGACACGTCGGACACCCCGCCGTACAGCGCGCCCACGCAGGCGTTCGGCCAGTCGGCCGCGCCGGAGGACGACAACAAATAAGGCTGTGTCGGCGCGCCTGAACCACCCGTCGGCAGCTAGGTGGAACGCTCGACACCGATGAGCGCCGTATTGAATCAGGAGAGGAAACGCGCCCGACGGACGTCTCGTCCGCCGGAGCGTCGACCTCTGTTGTCTCCCTCCGAATCCACCACCATGCTGACCGTCGGGTTCCGGATTCCGGGTGTGCTCGTCGCGATCATCGCGACGGTCGTTCTCGTGACGCTGGTGTCGGTCAACAGTGAGCTCACGGGCACTTTCGGGGCAATCGCCGGGCTGTGGTTCGCGATCCATCAGGTCCCGTTCAGCATCGAGGGCACCTCCCTGGGCGTCTTCCCGCTCGTCCCGACGCTTGTTCTCGTCCTCGTCGTGGCGCGGGGCGTCGCGCGGGCAGTCGACCGGGCGGAGACTCGTCGGGAACACGGTCTGATCGTGGGCGCGGCGGTGTTCGGTCCGGTTCTCGTGACCGCGATCGCGTTGGCGGTGGCCGCGGATGCGTCGTCGGTGATCGGGCTCGACACACCCAATGCTCTGCTGGCTTTCGCGTGGGTGGCGGCCGTCCACGCGGTGTCCGCGGGCATCGGACTGGTGTGCGGGGTGTGGGACACCGAGTCGGATCGTCTGCCGGAATGGCTGCGCGGAATCGTGGCTCCGACCATCCGGGCGGCGGCCGTCCTCGTCGCGGGCGGCGGTGCGATCGTGCTGGCCGCGATGCTGGCGTCGTGGTCGACGATGGAGATGTTGCTGGAATCCGGAAACGGCTTCGTCGGTGTACTCGGCTTGACGGTGCTGTCGATCCTGTACCTGCCCAACGTGCTGCTCGGCGCGATCGCGGTGTCGGTCGGATCGTCGGCGCACGTGGGCGACGTATCGGTCAGCATGTTCCAGGCCACGGGAGGCCCGCTTCCCCCGCTGCCGGTCTTGGCCGTCCTGCCCGAGGGGCCGTCGCAGACGCTGTGGATGCTGATGCTCGTGATTCCGATCGGCGCCGGCCTGCTGCTCGGACGTGACAGCGCGAGGCGCACGGTGGACGTGCACTACGCACTGTCCGCGGTGTGGGTGGCGAGCGCCGTGATCGGCGTGTCCACGCTGGTGCTCGGCTTCGCGGCAGGCGGAAACCTGGGCACGTTCGGAACCGTTCAGGTGACGGTATGGTCTCTCGGCCTGCTCGTCTTCGCCTGGCTTGCCGTCGTCGGATCCCTCGCAGCCGCCGTGACCGCATGGCGCGGAGGGTCCAAGCAGACCCCGATCGCCGACGACCTCGACACGGAACCCCGGCGCGAGCAGGAACCCATCGCCGCCATCGCCGCGCCCGTCGCGCATCCAGAACATGCAGTGGACGCGGAAATCGTCGAAGAGCCCGACGCCCTGCCCGAGACCGTCGATTCACCCGACGTCGACGCTGCCGTGGTTGCCGAGGACACAACGGAGACCGAGGACATCGTCGACGCCGAAATCGTCGAGGAAGTGCCCTCGGAAGCTACGCCGCCTGATGATGGCAACACCGACGACCGGTCCTGAACCCGCTGGCGGACTCGAGTAGTCGTGACAGCCGGGTCACCGGCACTCGCGCCCGAGGACCTGCCTGACGGTGGCCTACACGTGGGCGACTATTCTTTCGAGCGAACCCGTCGGTGATCGTCGGGCGATTTTCGGAGAACGACACATCAGGAGAAGTGCGCTGACTGCCACCCGTGAGCACCCAGCACGCGTCGTTGTCCTCGCTTCGGGCACCGGATCGCTTCTGCAGTCCCTGATCGATGCGACGAAGGCCGAGTCCTATCCGGCGCGGATCGTTGCGGTCGGTGTCGATCGTGATTGCGACGCTGCCCGGCATGCACACACTGCCGGGATTGCGCATTTCCGCGTCGGGCTGAGGGAGTTCGCGGACCGTGATGGCTGGGATGCGGCTCTCACCGAACGTGTGCTGGCGCACGAGCCCGATCTGGTGGTGACCGCCGGCTTCATGAAGATTCTCGGTTCCGATTTTCTCGGTGCGTTCGCCGGACGCATCGTCAACACTCATCCTGCGCTGTTGCCGTCGTTCCCCGGTGCGCATGCAGTGGAGGATGCGCTCGCCTACGGCGTCAAACTGACCGGGTCGACGGTGCATCTCGTCGACGCCGGTGTCGATACCGGGCCGATTCTGGCTCAGGAAGCTGTGCCCGTGCTGGGCGACGACGATGTCGCGACTTTGCACGAGCGAATCAAGACCGTGGAACGCAGGCTTCTGGTCGATGTGATCGCAGCTGTTGCCACCCGAGGTGTTGTCTCCGATGGACGAAAGGCTCAGATTCAACCATGAGTGAACGTAAAGCAGTGCGCCGCGCACTGGTCAGCGTCTACGACAAGACCGGTTTGATCGAACTCGCAACCGGCTTGCACAAGGCAGGCGTCGCTCTGGTCTCCACCGGATCGACAGCATCCAAGATCGCCGACGCCGGGATCCCGGTCACCAAGGTCGAGGATCTCACCGGGTTTCCCGAGACCCTCGACGGCCGTGTGAAGACGCTGCATCCGCGTGTCCATGCGGGTGTTCTGGCCGATACCCGTCGGCCGGAGCATGTTTCGCAGCTCGAGGAGCTGGGCATCGAGGCGTTCGAGTTGGTCGTGGTGAACCTCTATCCGTTCACCGACACCGTTGCCAGTGGCGCGACACCGGACGAATGCGTCGAGCAGATCGACATCGGTGGCCCGTCGATGGTCCGCGCTGCCGCGAAGAATCACCCGTCGGTGGCGGTCGTGGTGGATCCGGCTCGGTACTCCGATGTGCTCACCGCAGTGTCCGGCGGCGGGTTCACGCTCGCCGAGCGCACTTCGCTTGCGGCACAGGCGTTCCAGCACACCGCTGCGTACGACGTCGCGGTCGCCTCGTGGATGAGCAGTGTTCTCGTGGAATCGGACTCGCAGTTCCCCGAATGGATCGGCGGCACCTGGGACCGCGCGGCAGTGCTGCGCTACGGCGAGAACCCGCATCAGGCCGCAGCCCTGTACAAGGACCCGGCCGGCACCGGCATAGCTCAGGCCGAGCAGCTGCACGGCAAAGAAATGTCCTACAACAACTTCACCGACGCCGACGCAGCGTGGCGTGCCGCTTTCGATCACGAGGGCCCAACCGTCGCGATCATCAAGCACGCCAATCCGTGTGGCATCGCCGTCGGCGCGGATATCGCCGAAGCGCACCGCAAGGCTCACGCCTGCGACCCCGTCAGTGCTTACGGCGGCGTGATCGCAGCCAACCGCGAAGTGACGGTCGCGATGGCCGAGCAGGTCGCGGAAATCTTCACCGAGGTGATCGTCGCTCCGTCCTACGCTGACGGTGCACTCGGAGTTCTGCAGCGCAAGAAGAACATTCGGGTTCTGCTCGCGGCCGCGCCGTCGGGCAAGGGTGTCGAGCTCAAGCCGATCTCCGGTGGGACTTTGCTGCAGGAACGCGACGCCATCGACGCCGACGGCGACAACCCGGCCAACTGGACTCTGGCAGCCGGTGACGCAGCGGACGAGCAGACCCTGAAGGATCTCGAATTCGCCTGGCGTGCAGGCCGTGCCGTCAAGTCCAACGCAATCCTGCTGGCCAAGGACGGCGCGTCCGTCGGCGTCGGTATGGGCCAGGTCAACCGAGTCGACGCAGCTCATCTCGCCGTCCAGCGTGCGGGCGATCGCGTCGTCGGTTCGGTTGCCTCCTCGGACGCCTTCTTCCCGTTCCCCGACGGCCTGCAGGTTCTCCTGGCCGCAGGCGTCAAGGCCGTCGTGCAGCCCGGCGGATCCGTCCGCGACAACGAAGTCATCGCCGCAGCCCAGGACGCCGGCGTCACGCTGTACCTCACCGGTTCGCGTCACTTCGCGCACTGATCCAGTTCGCACTTGTGCGGGCCGAAGCACCTGATTGGTCTGCACAAGTGCGAACTCGCGCCCTGTGGATAGACCGGAATCTATCCACAGGCTCCGGCTTCAGACAGCTTTTCGGGTGGGTAGCCGTGCAATCGTGGGCGGGTGCCCGCCGACCAGCCGTTCAGAGGTTCCCTCGCAGTCCGCGACGGTAGTCTGACTCGACATCAGCTGACCCACGGCTTCAAGCGCATTCACCGCGACGTCTATGTGCGCAAGGACGTTCGGATCGACGCCGTTGTCCGGGCGCGGGCAGCCCATGAGTTCGCTGGTAGGGCGGCGGTGTGTTGCGGGATGTCGGCAGCTGCATTGCACGGCGCACGATGGATCGACCCCGACTCGCCTGCGGAGGTGATCTGGCTCGGACGCCGACGCCAACTCGACGGTATCCGCATCCGATTCGATACCGTCCGCGATGTCGAGATCACCACCGTCGCAGGTCTGCCGGTGACCACGATCCCCAGAACCATGTTCGATCTGGCGAGGCGGCTCCCCAGAGTGCGGGCCGTGCAGGTGCTGGACGACCTGTCAGGAGTGTCCGGAATCTCGGCTGCAGACGTTCTTCCGTTGTGCGCACGGTATGCGGGCTTACGGGGAGTATCCGCGGCGCGATCGGTTCTGGCACTCGTCGACGGTGGTGCAGAGTCTCCGCAGGAAACCGCTACTCGGCTGTTGCTCGTCGATGCAGGACTGCCTCCACCCGAGACACAGATTCGCGTTGCCGACGAACACGGCATGTTGTTCGCTCGCTGCGATCTGGGCTGGCCGGAGTGGAAGGTGGCCGTCGAGTACGACGGGGTGCAGCACTGGACGTCGGAGAAGCAGCGGTCCTGGGACATCGAGCGGTTCGAGAGGCTCGAGCGCGCCGGCTGGCTGGTGGTCCGAGTGAATTCGGAGCAACTGCGCCTCCGTCCGCGCGAGGTGGTCGAGCGTGTTCGACGCAAACTGCGGCAAGCGGGCGCGCCTGTGTGACGAGTTCGCACTTGTGCAGACGAAAGACCCCCGTTTCTCTGCACAAGTGCGAACTCGACGAACGGTGCTTCTTCTGAGACGGGCGTACTTTGGTGAAGTGACCTCTAATCGACCTGGCATCACCACTGTCGGCGAGTTGCGTGCGTCCGGACACGTGCAGCGCTCTGTGAAAGAAGAACTCCGGGAAAATCTGCTCGACGCGTTGCGTGAGGGCAGGGATGCGTGGCCGGGAATTCTGGGCTTCGACAAGACTGTGCTTCCGCAGTTCGAGCGAGCGATTCTTGCTGGTCATGACGTTGTCCTGCTCGGTGAACGAGGGCAGGGAAAGACACGCCTTCTGCGTACGTTGAACCTTCTGCTCGACGAGTGGGCGCCTGTCATTGCAGGTTCCGAGCTCGGTGAGCATCCGTACGAACCCATCACTCCGGCGAGTATCCGACGCGCACGTGAGCTCGGCGACGGGTTGCCCGTCGAGTGGCGTCACCGTAGCGAGCGATACTCGGAGAAGCTGGCGACTCCGGACACGTCGGTTGCGGACCTCGTCGGCGATGTCGATCCGGTGAAGGTCGCCGAGGGTCGGAGTCTGGGAGATCCGGAGACCATCCACTTCGGGCTCGTGCCGCGGAGTCACCGGGGGATCGTGGCGATCAACGAACTCCCCGATCTCGCGGAACGTATTCAGGTTTCACTGCTCAACGTCATGGAGGAGCGGGATATCCAGGTCCGCGGCTACACGTTGCGGCTGCCGCTGGATGTCGTCCTCGTCGCGAGCGCGAACCCCGAGGACTACACCAACCGTGGGCGGATCATCACTCCACTGAAGGACCGCTTCGGCGCCGAGATACGCACTCACTACCCGCATGCGTTGGCCGACGAGATCTCGGTGATCGAGCAGGAGGCCAACCTCCCGGCGAACGTACCGTCGTATCTGCTCGAGGTGCTGGCTCGGTTCACACGGCTGCTGCGTGAGTCGCCGTCCGTCGACCAGCGTTCGGGTGTGTCGGCGCGGTTCGCCATCGCGGCGGCGGAGACCATCGCGGCCGCAGCGGTGCATCGCGCTGCGGTTCTCGGCGAGAGCGACGCGGTGGCGCGGCCGGTGGATCTCGGAACCATCATCGAAGTCCTCAGGGGCAAGGTGGAATTCGAGTCCGGCGAAGAGGGCCGCGAGACCGAGGTGCTCGAGCATCTGCTTCGGCGCGCGACGGCCGACACGGTCCGGGACCGGTTGGGCGGAATCAACCTGGCACCGCTCGTCACGGCCATCGAACAGGGTGAGCCGGTGGTGACGGGTGACCGAATCGCCGCCAAGACACTGATCGGTGAGCTGCCGGACCTCGAGGTGCTGCAGGACATCGACGAGCGTCTGAACGCGACCTCCGACGGCGAACGCGCTGCCGCAACGGAACTCGCGCTGGAAGGGTTGTACCTTGCGCGGCGGATTTCCAAGGATCCTGATGACGACGGACAGACGGTGTACAGCTGATGCCTGCCAGTAGATACGGGCGGTATCACGACGGCCCCGATCCACTGGCACCGCCGGTAGACCTCCGCGAAGCACTGGAGTCGATCGGCGAGGACGTGCTCGAGGGCGCATCGCCTCGCCGGGCGATGCAGGAGATGCTCCGGCGGGGTACCCGGAACATGAGGGGCCTCGACGATCTGGCGGCCGAGGCCAACCGTCGGCGACGGGATCTTCTGCGCAAGAACAACCTCGACGGAACACTTAAGGAGGTCCGCGAACTCCTGGACAAAGCTGTGCTCGAGGAGCGCAAGGCGCTGGCGCGTGCGCTCGACGACGATGCGCGTTTCCAGGAGATGCAGATCGGGGATCTGTCCCCGTCGACGGCGCAGGCCGTGCAGGAGTTGGCCGATTACGACTGGCGTTCCTCGGAGGGTCGTGAGAACTACGAGAAGATCAAGGATCTCCTCGGGCGGGAGATGTTGGACCAACGCTTCGCCGGTATGAAGAATGCGCTCGAGAATGCGACGGACGAGGATCGACAAGCCATCAGCGAGATGCTGAAGGATCTGAACGAGCTTCTGGACAAGCACAATCGAGGCGAGGACACCGAGCAGGACTTCTCGGAGTTCATGGCCGAGCACGGCCAGCATTTCCCCGAGAATCCGTCGAACGTCGAGGAGCTCCTCGATTCGCTCGCTCAGCGCGCCGCGGCAGCTCAGCGTCTGCGGAACTCGCTGAGCCCGGAGCAGCGAGCGGAATTGGATGCGCTGGCGCAGCAGGCATTCGGAGATTCCACTCTTCTGCAACAGCTCGACCAGCTGGACCAGAACCTTCAGCAGGCCAGGCCGGGGGAGGATTGGGACGGTTCGCAGAACTTCCGCGGCGAGAACGGGATGGGCCTGGGCGACGGGACCGGTGCGCTGCAGGACATCGCTGATCTGGAGAACCTCGGAAATCAGCTTTCCCAGCAGTACAACGGCGCCGCGCTCGACGACATCGATGCCGACGCGTTGCTGAAACAGTTGGGGCCCGAAGCTGCGGCGGATGCTCGCATGTTGGCCGAGCTCGAAAAGGCGCTCGAACAGCAAGGTTTCATGGACAAGGGTGCCGACGGCCAGTGGCGGCTGTCGCCGAAGGCGATGCGTCAGCTGGGACAGTCGGCCCTCAAGGACGTCGCGGGACGAATTTCCCGACGCGGCGGCGAGCGCGACACGCGCAAGGCCGGTGCGATGGGAGAGCCGACGGGTGCTTCTCGGGCATGGGAATTCGGTGACACGGAGCCGTGGGACGTCACCCGCACCGTCAACAATGCCGTCCTTCGCACCGCAGCCGAAGGTTCGACGTTCCCGGTGCAACTCCAGGTGACCGACGTCGAGATCAGCGAGACCGAAACGCGGACGCAGGCGGCCGTTGCGTTGCTCGTCGACACGTCGTTCTCGATGGTGATGGACGGTCGCTGGGTGCCGATGAAACGCACCGCGCTTGCGTTGAATCACCTTGTCAGCACCAGGTTTCGCGGTGACGATCTGCAGCTGATCGGCTTCGGTCGTCACGCGCAGACGTTGACGGCGTCGGAACTGGCCGGGCTCGACGGGGCGTACGACCAGGGCACCAATCTGCATCACGCGTTGATGCTGGCGGTGCGGCACCTGCGTCGGCATCCCAACGCGCAACCCGTCGTGCTGATCGTGACCGACGGCGAGCCCACCGCGCACCTCGAGCCCGACGGGCACGCGTATTTCGACTATCCGCCGTCGAACAGAACTTTGGGGCTGACGGTCCGTGAACTCGACACGGTGGCGAAGCTGGGTGCGCAGGTGACCATCTTCCGGTTGGGAGACGATCCGGGGCTGGCCCGCGTCGTGGACAAGATGGCCGAGCGGGTCGGCGGGCGAGTCATCGCCCCCGAGCTGGACGGGCTGGGAGCTGCGGTGGTGTCGGACTATCTGAAACGCAGGAAGTCCCGCTAGTCCTTGGCTTTGATGCTGACGCCGCCCCAGAAGGCGAAGCCTGTCACCACGATTCGTGGGGCTCCGGGAGCACCTTGCTGGCTCAGGTGGTCGAAGCCGCCCATGATGCCTGCGCCGCGTACTTCGACGGCGACGTTGCGGGGGACCGTGATGTCGATGCCGCCCATGATCGCGACGCAGTTGAGCGTCACCTCGGGAGCCGAGAAGTGTGCTCGGCGTAGGTCGATCTCACCGCCGCCCCAGAACGCGACGGCCTCGACGCGCGGTGCGACGGTCCATTCTCCCTTGCGTTCGAATCCACTCATGATGGCGACGGCGCGATCGGTGGAACGGCTGGGAGCCGAGTAGAGAGCTTCGGTGGGCGGCGTCAGCGCAAGGTCGCTGGTGAGAACGTCGAGTTCACCGTAGGTTTTCGCGCGATACGCGGCGGCCGTGCGTTCGTCGTACTCGGACACCGTGAGCTGGCCACCGGCCAGAGCGTCACTGAGGAGCTTCGCGACAAGGTTGCGGTCCGCGTCGGCGGCACGGACGGATTCACGGTTCTGTTCGGGCAGGTGATCGCTCACCTGGGTCAGGTTACTAGGCCGCGTTGACGATGGCGCGGTCTCCGACGGGCGAACTCAAGGTCATCTGCATCGTGCCGTACACGGCGACCATGATGCAGGCCTTGTCCGCGGCCTCGGGAAGCGTTCCGGTGCGCAGTGCGATGACGACTTCGGTGTCGGACTCGGTGACCTCCACCTCGGCCCCGTAGCACTCCGGGGTTCCGGTGACGAAATGGATGGCGATGGTGTTGGGGGAGATCTGGCTCCACGACTCGAACGGCGTCGACACCGCGCGCACCAGTCCTGGGGTGGATTCGAACATCGTCCCGACGTCGCCTACCGGAACCTCCACGGGCACCGGCGGTGCACTGGGACTGTGCATCAGCTGCGCAGACGTAGGGGTGGTGGCTTCGACGTCGTCACCGCCGTCGGCAGGGTCGTTGCCGCACCCGACGAGCAGGACGCACAGCAGAACTCCTGCAGCCAGAAACCTCATGATTCCAAAGTAACCGCGGGAGCTGAGGAGAACCTTTGGGTAGTCCAAGAATCGGGCGATCGGTCAGGCCAGCAGGGCTGTCACCAGTGCGATGACGGGTATCGCTGCGATGGTGGTGACGAAGGCCGTGTCCCGCGCCATGACGACGGCGCGGTTGTAGCGGTTCGCGAAGACGAAGACGTTCTGGGCGGTGGGCAGCGCGGAGATGACGGTGATGGCGAAGAGTTCGTGCCCTTCCAATCCCATGGCGAGTCCCATGAGGTAGCCGAGGACCGGCTGGAGCACCATTTTCATCGTCGTCGCGAGGAGTACGTCTCGCCTGGGGCTCGTGCCTTTCTGGAGAACACGGGCGCCGTAGAGCGAGAGACCGAACGCGAGAAGAGCGCCGGGCACGGCGGCGCCGCCGACCAGGTCGAACGGCTGCATGATGGCTTCGGGCAGTTCGATGCCGAAGATGGACAGCAGGAGTCCTGCGGCGCCGGCGAGGACGATGGGGTTCTTGAAGGGCGTGACGACGATATTGCGGATGGATGCTTTCTTGCCCATGGTCGACAGGTCCAGGATGGTCAGCGCCAACGGCGAGTACACCATGATCTGGAAGAGCAGCAGCGGTGCGACGAAGTTGGCGTCGCCCAGCACGAACACCGCGATGGGAATGCCGAGGTTGGCGGCGTTGACGTAGGACGACGCCAGGCCGCCGATCGTTGCCTCGGGCACGCGGCGTTTCAGCACGAGCCGGGCCAGGAGGAAGTACAGGGCGCCGACGGCGAGGGCGGTCACGCCGGCGATCACGAGGATCGGCGACAGGATGACGGCCAGGTCGGCCTGCGCGAGTGTCACGAACAGCAGCGAAGGTGTCGCGACGAAGAACACGAGCCGGCTCAGGACGAACTGGCCGTGCTCGCCGAGAACTCGGAACTTGGCGAGTACGTAGCCGAGCGCGATGACGATGAAGATGACCGTGAAGCCTTCGAGAACACCGGACATGGAGCGGTAGGTCTCGTTTCTCTCGGGGAGGCTGGCCAGGACTAACTCTAGTGCTCACGCAGAAAGGCCACGCACCCGAGAGTGCGTGGCCTTTCCTACGAGAAATTCTTACCGGCTGGTGAACGGCAGCAAAGCCATCTCACGAGCGTTCTTCACTGCGACGGCGACCTGACGCTGCTGCTGCGGCGTGAGGCCGGTGACGCGGCGGCTACGGATCTTGCCGCGGTCCGAGATGAACTGACGAAGAAGGTTGATGTCCTTGTAGTCCACCGTGGTCACCTTGGCGGCGTTCAACGGGTTCTTCTTGGGTCGACGTCCTGCCTCTGCGCGGACCTTCTTCGACGGTGCTCTCTTGACTGCCATCTGTTCTTCCCTGTTCCTTACCAGCTCGACTTGTGGACGCCTGGCAGCTCCCCACGGTGAGCCATCTCGCGTACCTTCACGCGTGACAGTCCAAATTTCCGCAGGTGACCGCGCGGACGTCCATCCGCAGCGTCACGATTGCGCAATCGTACCGGACTCGCGTCGCGAGGTAGACGCTGCAGTGCCGCTTGGGCCTCTGCTCGCTCGGAATCGGGTGTCGACGGCTTCCGGATGATCTCCTTCAGTTCGCTCCGGCGGGCTGCCCACCGGGCGACGACGACCTTCCGCTGCTCGTTCTTGGCGATCTTCGATTTCTTGGCCATGTCAGCGCTCCTCGCGGCTAGCGTTCTTCACGGAAGTCGACGTGCTTGCGGACGACGGGGTCGTACTTCTTGAGCACGATGCGATCGGGGTCGTTTCGACGGTTCTTGCGGGTCACGTAGGTGTATCCGGTGCCTGCGGTCGACTTGAGTTTGATGATCGGACGGACGTCCGTGCTCTTTCCCATCAGAGCTTCTCCCCTCGTGCTACGAGCTTGGCGACGACGGCGTCGATTCCGTCACGGTCGATGGTCTTGATCCCCTTCGCCGAGAGCGTCAGCGTGACGCGGCGGCCGAGGCTCGGGACGAAGTAGGTCTTCTTCTGGATGTTCGGGTCCCAGCGACGGCTGGTCCTGACGTGCGAGTGCGAAACGGACTTACCGAATCCCGGCTTCCGTCCCGTCACCTGGCAGTGCGCGGACATACGCGGTCCTCTCTAGCTGACATGACAATCGTTTTCGACAAAGCGTTGTTTCGAATGTAGCGTGACAACGCAAGAAATGACAATCGTTGTCGATAGAAGGGATCTGCTTGTGGACGGCCGCACACCACTCGTGCTCGTATCCGGTTGGACGGGTGCCATGGACGACGTGGTGACCTCACTGCTCGGGCCGGGCACCGTCGCCGTACGCCACGACCTCAGCCGCGTCTACGAGGGCGTCGTCCGCCGGACGCTCTACGCGGACGGCGACGCACCGCGCGAAACCATTCTCGAACTCGCGCACGGCTGTGTCTCCTGCACGCTGCGTGAGGACCTCCTCCCGCTACTGAGGACGCTGTCCACCCGTAGTTCGGTGCAACGGATCGTCCTGGCGATGGATCCTGCCCTCGAGCCGGAAGCGTTGTGCTGGGCGATCGAGAACGTCGTCGTCGCGGGCATCGTCGGTCAGGTCGACGGATCGGCTTCGCGAGACGTCCGTATCGAAGCCGTGATCGACTGCCTCGACGCCGCCACCTGGCTCGCGGACGCCACCGGCGACGACGCCCTGGCCGACCGAGGAATCGTGGCCAGCGGCGACGACGACCGGACCGTCGCGCAGGTCGTCGTCGGGCAGGTCGACTATGCCGATGCTCTCGTCGTCACCGCAGGCCCCGAGGTCGACGCGTGGGAACGCGCCAAGCTCGCCGCCGTGTTGGAGCGTCTGGCACCCGGTGCGCCCATCGCGTGGGTGGGGCCGGGGGACAAGCTCGACGCCGACGCGCTGGTCGCTGCCGTTCCGCTGGGTGCGCGTCGCGGCGCCATCACCGACGCCCACTCGCCGCTGCTGCGCGGTGAACCTCCACTCACGGCGGATTGCGGAGTGACTCTCGTCGAATTCTCGGCGACGCGACCCTTCCATCCCGAACGACTCCACGAGGCAATCGACGTTCTGCTCGACGGCGTCGTCACCGCACGCGGACGCGCCTGGGTGGCAACCCAGCCCGACGAGGCCCTGTGGATCGAGTCCGCCGGCGGCGGACTGCGCGTCGCCAGTGCCGGAAAATGGCTGGCCGCAATGACACCGGAGGAACAGGACGGCGTCGACACCTCGCGTCGGGCCATGGCCGCCCTTCGGTGGGACGACGACTTCGGTGACCGCGACACCTCGCTGGTCGTCCTGGTCCACGCCGCCGACCCCTCCGAAATCGACCGGACGCTGCAGTGGGCGCTGGTGTCCGACGACGAGATGACCGACCGCCAGGCATGGGCCGAATGGAACGACCCGTTCGGCCAGTGGCACGAAGACCCGTGCGAAACAACAGAATCCCCGTACTCGGAGCAGAAGAAAGAGGCACAGGAATGAAGGCAGGAATCCACCCCGACTACCACCCCGTGGTATTCCAGGACGCAGGAACAGGAACCAAATTCCTCACCCGGTCCACCATCACCTCGACCCGCGAGGTCGAATGGGAAGACGGCAACACGTACCCACTCGTCATCGTCGACGTCACCAGCGAATCCCACCCCTTCTGGACCGGCGCCGCACGCATCATGGACACCCAGGGGCGCGTGGAGAAGTTCGAGAAGCGCTACGGTCGTCGCAGCCGTAAGGAGGCCTGAGACATGGCTGTACCGAAGCGGAAAATGTCGCGGTCCAACACCCGCAGCCGCCGAGCACAGTGGAAAGCCGTCGCTCCCGACCTCGTGAGCGTCCGCGTCGGCGGGCAGGAATTCAAAGTCCCTCGCCGACTCGTCAAGGCCGTACAGACAGGTGTCTACGACCCGAGCTGAACCCGAGCAACCTTTTCGAGAGCGAACGTGCCGTTCGGTCACTTCAAGTGACCGAACGGCAGAGTAC
>NZ_JMEX01000009.1:0-943 GCF_000760735.1 Rhodococcoides fascians A44A
AGGACGAAGGCGGGGCCTGCCTCGCTGGCGGGCAACACCGCGCCAACCTGCCGCCACAGTTCGCCGAGGACTGCGGCGTTGGCTTCGGTGAAGTGAACGAACAGCACATCGCGCACGCGCACGTCAGAGGCGGCGGCTGCGAGCATCGCAGCGTGGTAATCCGATATCTCGATTCCGCGGTTGCCTGAATCGAGATACCCGGCGAGTACCTCGCGGTGGATGGTCTCTGCGGCCGAGATCGGCCCTACTGCCGGGAACGCCCCGCGTGCAGCCCGCATCATGTCCACCACACTCGCGGCGCGTTCGGCACCGAACTGTTCGGCAACGAAGCCCGCGCGGATTTGGGCGCGAGAGGCCAGACGTACCTGCCCCTCGAGCAACGCTCCGACCACGTAGGGGTGAGCCGTCAGGTCGACCGCCTCGCCGACCTCGTGCGGTCCCGCCAGTACCCCGTTCATCAAGTAGCGGCGCGCACGTCCCTCGTGGAACTGGAACACAGCAACGTCATCGCCCGAGAACTCGTGGAGAACGGCCATCGATGCCGCATCGGCGTGTGTGTCACTGCCGAACACGACCACCACGCGCGGTCCGGATAGATCACGCACGGGGTGACCGCTGGGCACCAGCAACGGGGCACCACCGATCGGCGCTTCCTCCCCCAGCGGGCAGGCCATGACGGCCCCGCCTGTCGAGTTTGGGGTGAACACCACCATTTCGTTCTCGGGAACGTAGCGGACCAGCATCACGGCCACGGCAACAGCATCAGCGGGTGAGGAGATACGAAAAACAGAGGACATCGGACAAACCCCTTTCAGGGCACAGGGGCAGATGGTCAGTCCGCCCGATCAACAGAACACCCACAATCTAGCCGAGACCACCGACAAGAACGGCTCACGCGCAACACATTTGGTCCCCGGCGCACTCGGTGCCGGGGACCGCACCG
>NZ_JMEX01000009.1:958-116411 GCF_000760735.1 Rhodococcoides fascians A44A
CTCCTCGGGAGCGGAGTCGGCTTCCGAGGCCCATCTAGGGCTCACGTCCATACCCGACCACACTTTCGGATCGGTGTCGAGCCGATCAGGAGACGTTCGGATCAGCACACACGCCAGCAGCCGACATTGCAAGACGCGCCACACCGTCGATGATCAACGTATGGCATCCGTTCGACGCTGCGGAGGTGACCGGCCCTGGTACCGCGTACACCGCCCGCCCGAGCCTGTGCACTTCCCTGGCCACAGACAGTGCACGTCCGCGTGACCCGGCCTCGGGCACCACTACCGCATCGGAGAGAGCCGCCAGCAGCGCGCCACTCCCGTTGAATCGTTCTCGTCGAGGCTCTGCACCGAACGAGTACTCGCTCACCACCACACCCTGTTCCGCGACGCGCTCGAGCAACCGAGCGTGACCGGACGGATACGCCCGATCCAAGCCGCACGGCATTACCGCTACCGGTCCTGCACCGACCCCCAACGCTGCCCGCAACACCGCTCCCTCGATCCCGAACCCGCTGCCCGACAGGACCGCCACCCCACGCATCGCCAGATCCCCGGCAAATTCCGACGCGACATGCTCGCCGTAAGCGGTCGCAGCCCGGGTGCCGGTGAGCGCCACCGCCGACACATCAGCACCGGGCAGCGCGCCCTGTCCACGAACCCACAGAGCGACCGGAGTCGATCCCTCCAGCCATCCGGCCATCCGCAGCCGCTGCGGCCACTCAGCGTCCGCAGGAGTGACCAATCGTGCTCCCAGCGTTGCCGCCGTCTCGAGGTCTGCCTCGGCACCTGAGTAGTCCCACGAGCGAGCCGTCGCACGCAACAAGTCCTCCGACACCTCCCGATGCCGCACAGCCTCGGCTGCAGCCTCCACGCCCGATAAGGACACCGCCAGATGCACCAACGAGCCCTGCCCCCGCGCCACGTGAGCGAGATACGCCCACGCAACACGCTCACGCCACACCATCTCGCTACCCGACACCGCGTTCTCGCTCGACACACCGCTCACGACGAAACCCTCCCAGGGCTAACACAAGGGCAGATGGTCAGTCCGCCCGATCAACAGAACAACTCGAACCTACCCCGACACACCGACAAAAACAGCACCTGACAAGCGAAAATGTCCCCGGCGCACCCGGTGCCGGGGACAGCGGGTGCGCCGGGCGGTAAGTTCACGAAGCGGCCAAAAGAGCAGACCGAAGTGTCCTGTTCGAGTGATACAAATACCGGAGCAGATCTCACGGGCCGCCGACGAAAAACGCACCAACCGCGACGTTCGAGAGGGAAGCTGCACACATGACCGAGCCCGAGCCATGGCGTCGAAGCAAGACGCCGGCCCCGCTCCCCTCGAATTCCGCCGACGCCCGAGCGATCAGCGAACTGACGGACCCGGAACTGGCTGCGATCATTCGTGACAACCTCCTGCCGCGCTCGAACACCGCCGGCGATACAGCCAATTGGCGTGCATTCTGGAACACCCTCACTTTCGATCCGCAGCTCAACGATCGCGCAAACGCGATCATCGATGTCTACGTCGAGCAAGCAGCAGCAGCGCTCGATACCGGCGAACTCGACGACGCCCAATACAAACGTGCCGGCAAGTTCCACGACCTGTGTATCCACGCCCTCGACAGGCTCGACAAGGTGGTCGACGACCCCCTGGCCTGGGCTGGTGCGCGAGCTGCCGGATTCAATCCACGCTCTCGTGAGGTCATCAACACCCTCGTGCAGGCCATCGCCGATCACCGAGACGACGGCGACGACGCCAAGCTCTGGGCGATTCTCGCCGAAGTTCGTTTGGATCCAGGCCATCGACGCCGGTAAGCGCTCCGCTCAACATGGCCGCCCGCGGAGCCTCTGACCGATGAGCTTCTGGGATTCACTTGCGGCCGGCCTCTCGGAGGAGCCGCCGCGACGGGTGATCGTGTCGACCAGAACGCTCAGGTCGGCGATCGAGGACACCTTGATCTATGGGTTCTCGCGAGCCGCCCTCGAAGTGGTCCTACCCGACGAACTCGACCTGACGTGGGCAGGTACAGGTACCCCGGTTGAGGCCGACACCAAGCGGTCGCTGATCGATGGTTACCTCGTAGGATTCGAGATCCCCCAGCTCGTCGCACTGGCGCGTCGCGTGCTTGCAGAATGCGACGTCGCGGACCACGGGCTCGCGGTGCTGATCGCAGAGTACGAAAAGGGCTCCAGCGGTGTCGATTCTCCCGCAAAGAACCTCATTTTCGCGGCCAATGGTCCCAAACCGGAGATGGTGCTCCGCGACGCGGTCAGCAACGACATCCTGATCACCAAGAATGCTGAGTTCTGCCTGGTCTACGACAGACCGATAACCGAGGCCGGCCTGTCCTTTCAGGAGCTGATTCAGTGGTGGCGTGAGCACCAAGCAATGGCAGACACGGACGATCGCGATGTCGGGCGGTCACTGTACAAACGGCTGCGAGAGAGCCTCGGTAAGAACGAACCCGAGCGGATGGTCTTGGACGTCTACTCACGTCGATACGGAGAGCACGGCTTCGGTATTCCCGCTCTGATCCCGCAGGTCTACCTCCACTACGACCCGTACACCAAGTATCAACGCAAGGGCAGCAGTCCCCTCGAACGCCAACGCATGGACTTCTTGCTGCTCTTCAGTGCAAGAAAACGCGTCGTCATCGAGGTCGACGGTCGTCAGCACTACGCCAACGAAGACGGCCGCGCCAGCACGCAGCTGTACGCCGAGATGGTCACCGAAGACCGACGTCTCCGGCTAGCGGGATACGAGGTCTATCGGTTCGGGGGCAAAGAGTTCGAGAGCCCCGACGCGCCGTCGATGCTCGCAGCATTCTTCGACGAACTGAGCTCGCGAATGAAGTAGACCGACGGGGAACTCATGCCGGGGCGAGGTATCGATCCTCCTCAGAGCCGATCTGGAGTTCGTCCTCGGCGGCTGCGATGACTGCGTCGACGACCTCAATGGGTAGCCCGGTCTTGGTGGCCACTGCAGCGTGCTCGTGGCCTTCGCTGGCCAGTTTCAGGACGTGGACACACAGAACGGCTGTTTCGGCCTCTGTGGAGCTGTTCGGGGCCGAGTGACGCTGGTCGGTGCTGTCGTCTACAGCTGATGCTTCGAGTCGGACCAGCTGGATCATCAGGTGCGTGGTGACCAGCAGCACCAGCGGCGGCGCAGCAGCGGCCAGCGCGGCCACGGTGAAGGTCGAGCTGTAGTCCACCATCGAGACGTGCACGATGTTGCCGGCCGTCGATGCGATCGACCCGAGAATCAGCAAGGCCCACGCGAACCAGCGGTGTGAGGCGTCGACGACGAGCATGAGTGTTGCGAGGATTACCATTCCGTCGAGCACCAGTGGCAGAACCCATCCCAGTGTTGCCGGGTATCCGCTGGCAGTAGCGAGCTGCCACAACGATATTCCGCTCTTTGTGAAGGCGCTGATACCGATCACCGCATTGCCGATCACCGCGCAACGTTTGATGGTTGTCAGATTCCTCATCAATGTCCTTCGCTGGTGGTGATCGAAAAGTGGCCGGCCGCTGCCGTCGGGCGTGCTAGATCGGCGTGCTTGAGGGTGGGTGTGTTCGACAGTCGGTAAATCGACCACAGGGCGGTGAATGCGATACACCCGCCGATCACTATCTGAGCCGCGGTGTAGTCACCATTGTTCGCAATGACGAATGCATTCCAAGCTGTATGGGCCAGAACGAGTCCCGTGAGACTGCGGAGTCGATAGTAGACGTAGACGGCCACAGCGCCCCATACGAACGCCGACAACGCTTGCCCTGTTCCCTGGTACAGATGGATGGAGGCTCGAAACAGAGCTGAGCTCGCGATGACGATGCCGAGCATCCACGGCTGGACGCGCCAGACCAGTCCGACGACCCCGAAGAGCAACAAGACCGGAAGCGCACTGAAGAACGGTTCCTCGGCCAAGCCGGCGACGAGAAGGTGCGCACTGTTCCACCATTGTGCCGGGTTGCCGTAGTCACTGGTGCGCGAAAGGTTTTCGGCATCCTCGGGGGACAGCAACGAGGCCATGCACAGGCCGATGGGGAACAATCCTGCACTCATCAGCGTCCGCGCTCGCCACGTCCCAGGGAAGCTGTTCGGTTCGGTCTCGTTCGGTTCGATGAACCGGCGCACCGCCGCGACGAGAGCGAGACCGGCAACTGCGGCGAAGAAGAGAATTAGGAAGCCAATTTGAGCGCCGGGCATCGTCGGCGGGGTCGACTCGGTGACTACCTCGGATCCGGTACCGAGATGCCTCTGAACCGAGACTAATGCCTCGAAAGGCCAACACACGACTAGGTAGGCGGCAGCAAGCCCGAGCGGAACAGCAGCGATATACAGGCTTGAGTTCCAGTTGTTGTTGCGATTCATCGCGATTCACTCTTTCTTTGACATTCTCTCGTCGCGGCGACACAGGACAGTCATGGGTGCGGATACGAGTACTGAGCGTGGGTACGGCGGTCGAGGCTGATCAGTTGTCGAGTAGGCCCGCACCGCGGGCAATAGCGGGTAGGTCGATCGGTGGTGCCCATGCGGCCCACACGCGGGTTCGGCCGAGCTCGACGACACGGTCGTCCGGATAGAGCCGCCATGGGCCGACGCGGTCGAGCAGTTCACCGACGAGGGCGTCGGCGTGGAAACGGGTGGGAACGGTGACGAAGTCATCGAGCGGGCCCCGCTTATGTAGTGCCGCGACGGGGCGTGGTGCGCCTCTGGCGATCGCTACCTGCCGCAGGTCCGGAGAGCCGTGGGGACGGAGGATCGCCACGACATGGGGGTCCAGCCATCGTCGCTCTCGCCATTCCTTGCGGACACCGCGGCCACGGGGAAGATCGAGCCCGGTCAAGACAGTTCGTGCATTGTCGAGGGTCTGCTGTTCGACACGTCGGATTTCAGGAAGGGGAAATTGAAGTTGCTGCAACCGGCGGACGGGAATGGCCGCTCGAGCGCGAGGTGAGCCCTGCAGCCAACGCTGAACGGTACGGCGAGTCACCCCGAATGCCGCTGCGACATAGTCGATATCGACACCATCGTTGACCAAGGGGCCGTAGCACGCGGTGAATGCGACCTCGAGCTGTCGTTTGGTCCACCGCGGCCGCTTCGGGTTCATGTCGCTCTAATGGAGTGGTCCGAGAAAGACGCCGTATCCCATTTTGGCCTGCACAGCCATGCTGACGAGGATCAGACCCGCCAACGCAGAAACGACGCGGGTCTTCCACTGCTGAGACTTGGTCTCGAACATGTCTTTCTGATCCCTCCTGCAGAGCGCTGCCGTGCGCGATTCCACCGATACCGTAGCGGTTGCACCGGACACTCCGAACACCTGAACTCGCAGACTCTTATGGTCAGACCGGGTCGATGGAGATGTTGTCGATGCTCTCGAAGGTCCATCCGTCGACGTACCGATCGCTGGCGTAGCCGCTGAGCCACTTCGAGAGCGCTTTGTCGCCGCCGCGTTCGTACGCCGACCACATCGACTCGACATCGGATGGCGACATACCACTCTGATCCGGGGGGATCTGGATGGAACGATTGCGAATGTAGAACCCTCCCCCACCGGCGACGCCTTGTCGGCCCTTGATCTGTACGCGCGCACCGTATTTGGCGATCGACTTGCCCTGTTTGCTCTCTCGGACAGCTTTGATGGCGGCGCGCCGGCCCTGTTGCGTCGTCGCTGCCTGCCGCGACTTGGTGGTGAGCTTGCTCAGAGTCTCGGCCTTCGGCTTCGAGATTCGCTGGCGTCCCTCGGCGGCAACCCAGCGTTCCACCGTACGACGTGAGACTCCGAGATCGCGCGCAGCTGCGGCAGTGTTCACCCCGCCCCGAGTGCCCGGGCCGTACGCGGCGAGGAGCATCCCACGCATGTCAGGGGTGGTGCCGGCCTTGCCGGAGACATCGGCACCACGCCTGCCCGTCAAGCCCTGGAACAGTGAGCTGCGTCGGCGTTCGTCTGCTTCCAGGTTCTCTTTGAAGCCAGCATGCTTGCGCCCGGCCATTGGCTATTCCCCCTTGCCTGTCGTGGCATCCCAGTTCATCGTCAGCGCTTCCTTGCCCTTGTAGCGGCCACCGACGAGGAACTCGAGATGATCGCCGAGTCGAGCGGAGCCCTCCCACTTGTATTGGCCGAACCCTCGACCGAGCTGCTTGTCCTCCCCAGGCCAGGACGCGATCGGATCCGGATCGTTGCTGGTGTAGAGAACCGTGTCGTTCGTGATGGCCACCGGCCACCGGTCGGAGACGGTGCCGATCTTGACGATGCGACGAGTGATGTTCGCCCGCGCTTTGGCGATGATGTGATGGCGTCGCTCAGGCGAGAAACCTGCTCGTCCGGTCATATGAACCGAGGACCCCATCTGGCCGATCGTGCGCGTGTAGACGCCCTTGAGCAGATCTCTGGCCAACTGAGCGTCGACGTCGTCGACGTCCAAAGCTGTTCGTGCGTCCCGGATTCGCTCGTACCACGGATCGAGTACTCGGCCATGTTCGTTCCACACGTAGGCCTCGACAGGTTCGAGCTCGTAGCCGAGTTCTCCGGCGACCTGCAGACTCGGTGTGGTCACCCACAGCAGGCCCGGCCGGCCGCCGAGAGGCATCAATGGATGTGGGATGCGCCAGTCCCCTGCCTCGGGAACCTCTACCCGCCAATAGCCCGGCAGCTTCTTGTCGAACGCTCGCCCGTCTGGATGATGAGTGGCCGATCCGATCGGCATCTCCAAACCGGCGATTCCCGCAGCATGCGAGCCTCCTCGGTCGTACGCGTGGACGTAGATCATCGATGTCTCGTCGCTGGTCGGTTTGCGGGACCATGCGTAATCGTCCTCGAGGGAGCTGATGGTGGCCGGGCCGACGGGAGTCTGTGCCCCGAACATCCGCTCGCGGTCCTTGAATCGAGTCGAGATCATCAGGTCGAAACCTGTGGACTGCGGGGTGATCACCCACGGCATCTTCAACGCGCTGGCGAACAGCGACAATCGACGCGCGAGTTTGCTCGGGGACGGTCGGTCTCCGAGAATAGGGATATCGCGTGGATCGGCGTTCATGCCGGCAGCCAGGACGACCCACACACCGCGGTGCTCGCCCTGGGTGCGCCACACACGGGTCCACGCACCGAGCCGGTCACCGGGCTTGCCCAGGGTCCAACCGTCGGCGATTGCATCTGTGACGAACGCTGTGCCGGCAGTGGCCTCGCCGACGTCTTTGCGTCGCTGCGACGGATCGTCGCTCAGCGTGCTCAGATCCACCCCGAACTTCTCGGTCATCGCCGCGGTCACCCAGATCTGTCCCGGTTCGCTCTGCCACGACGAAGTCTGAGTGCCCAGACGCAGCTCCTGCACCAGCGCGGCGACATGACCGACGTGAGAGATGTTCTGTGGCAAATTGATTCGACTTCCGTCGGGCATCCAAATGCCATCGACGTCCAGGACGGCGGCAGGGGCAGCGAACGGGTTGGCCGCGGTCTTCGCGGGAGCTGAACGCCGAGGCTGCGTGGTCTCGAGCGGCGCACTGGGTTGCGCAACCGTAGGAGCACTCGACTCGGCGGCCTCGGAAGCAGCTCGACGAGCAGGTTCGTTCGACGGCCGCGGGCCAGTGGAGGCGGGTGCAGGCGGCTTCGCTGCGGCTGCGGTATCGGCAACCAGTGCAGCGCGGGAGGCAGCTGTGCTTCCGAACCAGCACTGCGCGTGCAGAACGTGGCCATCGAAGCGAAGGCCCGAGCCCACTCCGCACTTCACGCACGGGACGCTCGGCGAAATATGTTCTGCCACAGCGATATGGCCCTCGGCATCGGGGTAGCTTCCCACTGGAATGTCCTCCTGTTCGGAGTTGTCAGACGTAGCTTCCGCGTCGTTGGCACGAGAGCTGCCCGTCGTCGATGAGGTGTCGCTGTTCGATACCGAGAACAACGTCGCGAGGTCGGCCACTGCGGAGGTCGAACCCGGAACGTCGCTCGGTGTCGTACCGTCCGGTGCATCGTCGGGTCCGCCATCAGCGTCGAAGATGCCGATCTGACCGTCGTCGGGGCCGTCGCCGAGGATCGCCCACAGACGGAGAGCGGTCATCCGCTGCCGCCGTTCCTCACAATGGATGGTGCGTTGGACGGTGTAACGGGGTGTCTTGCCTGCGCGTTCCTCGGCGATCAGAACTCCCTCGTCGTAGAGGGCCCGCAGCGCCGTGCCTCGATCGATCTGTGGAGCATCGGACATCGTCGATGCCGCGGCTTTCAGAACCTGTTCGAGGGCAGTCGATTCGATCAACAGCTGCGCTTCACCGTCGCGTGGTCCGGGGTCGGTGAGCACGTACCCCAACCGGATCCCGCGTGCGTCTTCGCGGTACTTCTTGACGTCCTGATAGTCCGAGACCAACGTCCGTCGCCACCCCAACCGGCCGGCGAGCGGGCGGTCGGGTGCTTCACCGGTACGAACGTCGTCGACGTAGGCCAACCCGGTACGCAGTGCGTGCGCAAGGAGCTCGCGCACCCGCGCCCCGGTACGTGAAGGCAGATCGGGATCGGCCGCAGCGACGACCGCGTCGTGCAATCCGCCGTCGACGACGTCGAGAACTTGCTCGACCTCATCGGCATCGAGCGCGCCGACATCGAGCAGAAAAGCGGTGAACGCCTGCCACCCTGCCCACACTGCACCGACCGCTTCGGCCTGGCGCACGGTCTCACCCTGCTCACGTAAGCCCTCGGCGTAGTGCGCGCCCTCGTTGAAGACCTTTTCCCGCAGTTCCTCGAGGCGGGGGCACAACCACTGCAGGAACGAGGCCATCAGCAGGGCGCGTCCATGTCGAGACTGCTCACTGTCGAGTCGAATCAGCTCGTCGAGTTCGATCTCGTCGGACTGCAACGGCACCACCAACATGCGCTGAGCGCCGGACCCTGGTCGAGGCATGACCTCGGAGGTCACCATCGCGGACGATCGGGGGGCGGTGCCGTCGAGGATGCTCAACCCGTCGCGACTGGAACGGCTCCGTTGTTCGCCGTTGTGGACCATGCGCGCGAACTCTTCGAGCGCTTTCTGTGCAGCCCCCCAGTCTCGTGTGGGAGCGACATCATCGGCCCAGTACAGCGCATCTTTCGACGAATTCAGTTTGATGCGAAGCGCATTGAGAGTGTCACCGTTACCTGACATCGACGATGCCGGCCGCCGACGATCCCACAGCTCACCGAAGTGATGCATCGCGATCGACGCGATCGAGGTCTTGTACGAACCGGGCGAACCAATGAGCGAAAGAACCCAGGGGTTGGGTCCCAAGGCCGCGCGAAAGACGTGCCCGAGCAACGGAGCAGCGATTCGCACCGGCAGACGCGTCAGCATCGATCCCGAATCGACCATGAAGGCATCACGCAATCGAGGTGCATCGGCGATCGGGCACGGCAGGTCGTAACGCGAGAGCGGTCCACTGAGCAGAACCGGCGCAACACGGGCACCGGCAGCACTGATAGCGCCACCCGCGTGCACGTAGAACCACTCGTCGTTTCGGTCCTTACGCCAACCGGTGGAACGGAATCGAACCGTCCGGGCAATCGTCACTCCACCCGCCACTTTCAGGGCGTCGCGAAGTTTGGCGATTCCAGAGGGTTTGGAGTCGTACGTCGGCGGCCCGGGAAGAGAATCCGCCCAGGTGCAGTCCCGATAGTCCTGTGCGTCCACCCGCATACGCATGAACTCGCCCGTATCGGGATGGGTGTACCCGATGACGACAGCGGAAAGCTGTTCGGGCGACGGCGGATTGGCTTCCCGCTGCCCGACGATATCTTCGCGTCCGAGCAGGGTCGGTGCGTCGACGTCGAGGCCGTCGTCCTGCGATTCGAGGTATTCCATCTCCACGATCCGAGCATCGATGCTGAGCACCATTTTGGCGGTCTGCTCGCCATCTCGGTTGGTGACGATTTCGACGAGGCTTCCCTCTACGACCCGATACGTCGGTGCAGATATCTGAGCGCCGCGGGTGGCCGCCCCGACCAGGTGCAGTCGGGGTCCGTCAGGGAGCGGATGTGTCGATTCACCGGCGTCGATGTGGCTGGATCCGGTCGCCGGCGGCACCGCGTCGTGCTCGTCCTCGTCGTGCAGCAGCGGTGGAATCGGAGTGCGCGAAATATCGTGTGCGGCACGGGCAGCCGTGCGGGCAGTACGCCACACAGCGGTAGCGGCATCGACCGCTTCTTGCGACCACTTCGTGCCCTCAGCGGCAGCGAAACTACGCACCGCATCGACGGCTTCGCTCAACGGCTCGAACAGGCGCTCCGCCTCGACGGCCCAGCGCCCAGCGAGGCGGATCTCGTCTGCGCACTCATCCTGGTGACCTGATACTCGCCCGCGCTCGGCACGCGCAGCCGCTTCCTGAGCCGCCTTTTCGACCTCGGCGGCCTTGCCGCGCAGCTTGGCCAGCGCAGCATGTGCCGCAACCTCACCGACATGGACGGGAATCAACCCGTTCCACATATCGTCCGGATCCCACAGCTGGGCCTCGACGTGATCTGTGAAGTCTGATTTGTCATCTGTTGTGCCGGGTAGCAGCAGTTGTACCTCGGCATCAACTGCGCCGAGCAGCGACGCCAGTTCGATGCCGCGCTCGTATCCTGCGGCGTCACGATCGAGCACAACGCGCACTGCGGCACCGGCGAACACCTCGGCGAGCTGTGGCGGAAAGTTCAGGCCACCCTGGGCATTCGTGGTCGCGCACAGACCGAGACGCATCGCGGTCTCGACATCCTTTTCGCCCTCGAGCAGCCACACCGGCTGGCCGGCCGACAGCGCCGCTTGCAGCTGCGGCATCGCGAACAGGACCGGAGTGAACACCGCAGGCTTACGTTTGACGTACGTGCGATTCGGACCGACGAACAACTGCCGGAATCGTTTGTGTTTGACGCCGCACGAGGTGCACTCCTCGCGGATGACCTCCTGCACCAATACGCTGTCGGCATCGGTGTAGGGATAGCGCGCAACTTCCGACCAAGAGTGCTCGACCTCGGGCTCCGGCATCGGACCGGCAATCCGAGCAGGCAGACGCCCCAGACGCCCACGTCGTTTGCCCGCTGCCCGTTGCTGCGGGGATCTACCGACACGCGGTGCGCTCGGATCCCGACTCGGCAAGGGTTCGTCGAACAGATCGGACACACCGATATCGAGACGCTCGGCGATTTCTGCGGCCGTCGCTGAGCAGCCATGGCACCGCAGCAGCACCATTCCAGAACCGTGGTGGCCCGGAGTCCAGGTGACAGACAGCGAAGCGTGACGGTCGTCGTGAACGGGGCATCTCGCCTGAAACTGGGTACTCGATGTGGCTTTGAAGCCGCCGAGCTGCTCGAGGCGTGGACGGATGTTGTCCATCGACCACATGTGGCCGCGGTTGGGAGTCGGTGACGTCACGACTCACCGCCGACACGTAGATGTACGACGCGCGCTGGGTTCGGAGCGCAAATCACGGCGAGGCAGGGGTACTGAGCTATGATGTCAATACACCTCCTGTCGTGTTCGTGGTTGTTCCCGGTGGGTGGTTGGAGCGGAGCGATTCGCTCACTTGTGAATCCGGAAGACCCCCCTTCTCGCCGCCAAGCACGAGGGGGGTTTTTCACTGTCTAGGGGTAGGTCATCACGCGCCCAGCTTGTACTGTGCGGGATCGATTCGATCTTGGATGTAATGCGGCATGGGTAGATCATGGTGCAGCGCCATGACATAGACGTAGTAGTCGCTGAGGTCGAGGCCAAGGGCGTCGGCCTCGTTTTTGTAATGCGCATACTGCGTGTCGGGCGTGCGCACCATTGCGGGTATGCGAGGGCCCTTCGACTCTCTCCCAGGTTTGCTTCCAGCCATGCGATCACATTAAACGGATTCGGTAACAGAAACAGGGAGGCCGCGACATCCGGTGTGTCGCCTGCCTGTCGTGCCACGTTCACATGTTCCTCCGCACCTCGTCCGTACCCGCCCTCGCACCACACATGACAGGTAGATCCGTCTCGATCTACCTCTGTGACAGAAGTGGCGAAATCTCTCGACATTGTCTCTGCGGCACCGGACACGACGAACACCCCAGCTCGTCGAACCGACCCGCTGCGCAAGCCCCTTCATCGATATACGCGTGACCTTGGCTCTTTTATGTGGGGAGCATGGGGAGCATGGAGATAAGGGCAGCTCAAAGGCAAAAAAACGCTCCCCACCGGAGTGGGGAGCATGGTGGGGAGCACGGTGGGGAGCCAGGAGCAAGACGCTCTGGCCCGGCGGATCAAGAGATCAGATAGTCCTCAACGACCGCAGCAATCAGCGCGCTTCGTGAGGGGATGAGCGGACTTGCTTCTACCTGCTCGTCTATCCATCGGGTCTGGGCTACCCACAGATGTGGACGCACCTCCACTCCCCCGCTCGCGACCTTCGGGCGGGCCAGACGCGGCATGCCACCGCGTGGCGATTCGACGGCGCGAGGGGCGAAGAGGCGAACCAAGGTTTCCGGGGTGTGCGCGGCGAAGGCATCCTCGACGATCTCGCCGTAGGACTTCTTCTCCCGCTGAGATCGCGTCTTCCAGGCCTCTTTGACCGTCGCGGGAACGTAGACCGCGATCGGGCGCACATCTTCATCACCGACAATCGCAGCCAACGGCTCCGCTGTAGCGGTGTCGGCCCCGGTTTCGGGTGTGGTGGCTACGTCCTCGGTTGCGGCAGTGCTGCCCCCGGAGGGCGAGGCAGATGTAGCAACCTCGGTCGGAGGCTCTGGTGCAGGTGCTGCAGGAGCATCCGGTGCAGATGTCACGTCCGGAGCCTGTACGTGCGGCTCGTCGACGGCTCTTTCGGCAGCCACGTCGGTCGAGCGTGGTTCCACTGCGGCAGGCCTGGCGAGGGAACCCGTTCCATTGCGAGGGAAAATGTTGGCGAGGCCAGATCCACGGGGAGCGGGCTTGTCGAATTGGTCCGCCAGGCTGGGTCGCTTCTTGCGATCAGTGGTGCTCATGCGGGTGCTACCTCTTCTGCGTGATCGGCTTCGGCAGCAAGCTCGGCCAAGCGTTGCAAGACCTCAGCTGCTAGGGCCTCGTAGTCATCCGCCAACCCGGTTGCATCCCGAGAGAGCAGAAGGCTGGGTGGTTTCACCTTGTCCCTCAGCGCTTTCAACCGAGCCTTCTTTGCGCTAGCAGTAGCGCCTTCGAGTTCGTGAGCTAGGAGCCCATGCCGCCGCGCGTCGGCAGCGGCGCTCTCCATGTAGCGGATTGTCGTGCCGAAGATGGGGGCAATGGTGTCAGGAATGGCTTGCGTAATACTTTCCCTCACCTGGTCCTGGAGCCGTTGTGACCTACTGCCGACCGCAAACAGAAGCATGCCAGCCAATCTCAGTTGCGGATTGTGCTCCCGGGCACGCGCGAAGCGCTCGGCGACGCGGTCGAGGCCGTCGAGGCTGCCATCGTCGGCGCGAGTAGGGATGAGAACGGACGACGTGCAGTACAGCACCGCATCACCGATGATCACGTCGCCTGGCGGGGTATCGAAGAGAACAATGTCGTAGTCGGGAACGATCGGGGCAAGGACTTTGTGGAGGATCTGCCCCAGCGATTCGCCCCCGCGGCTGAGCCTGGAGAGCATCATGCCAGCAACGTCGACGAGCGCAGGACCAGCGGGAATGACGTCTAGACCGGGTCGGACGTCTTTGATGATCGGGGGTTGTCCGCCTGACATCAACGACATCAGAAGTTCTTCACCGGACTGCTTTTCGTAACCGAAATCGCGGGCCAGGTTGCCCTGAGGGTCGAACTCCCCGACGAGAACACGGTAGCCGGCAGCGGCGAACAGGCCTGCGAGGTTGGCAACAACCGTCGTCTTGCCCACTCCCCCTTTACCTTGGGTGACTGCGAGGGAATTTGATATTGCCATCGATAGAACCTTCCTTCCAGAGTCCTGGATCCGCGTGCATCTATTCGAGCGCTGCCGTGGAGAAGCGTGACCGGGAGGCGTTCACGGTGCCGAATCGGTACGTGCGAGCGGCTCGACTTGTCCCGCACGCTCTTGTGCGGGCGGATGCGCAGGTTGTCGTGCGTGGTTGTGTGCGCGAGAGTACGCCCAGTCACGCACGTCAGTCAACACGGTCTAAGTCGCGTAACACCATGCGTATCAATGCTCGCACTCTTACGCGGCAAAACACGCGCAATAAAACATGTAGTGCTGCGCCCTAGTAACAGCGTACCAATACGCACGTTAAGTCGCATATCAACACCCTTGTTAACACGTGAAGAAACACGGGCATTGATGTGCTGACCAAAACGGTATTTAACCCGCGTGTTGACGTGCGGAGTTCTACCCGGTATTGCATGCGTAGTATTACGCGTATTAACCAACGGTGTAACAAGCGTATTTGTACGCCCTCAAACACGCGGTTTAGTACGCGATGAAACCAACGCTTTACTGCGCGAGGAGTACTACGAAGTGCTACGCCCATTGTGTTGGGATGATTGCCCGGTAGACGGTAACGGAGGTAGGGGAGCAGAGCACTGGGATGATGAACGGGATCGAGAGTGGGTAGTTATGTCGGATCAACAAAGCGTCGATATGTGCGAATCAGCGTGCGATTCGAGCTGCGATCATGGCCGCGACTCCCAATCCGCAGGCTCTGCTGGCTTCGCGAAGGCTCAAGCGAAGTGTTGAGGGGAGAGGTATCGGTAGGGGAGTGCGAGGATTGCTACGTAGTTCGACGCGAGCCTGGCACGAATTTCACATAAGACGCCAGGTCAACGGGGGACTGTTCGCGTTCCAATCAGCGTAGATCCGAATAGCTCTGACGCAGTCGGCGGCGGGGATCGCCAGGCTCTCCGCGGGTCGTTCGCTGTTCGGCTATCCGTTGTTCCAGACCGATCTTCGACGCCATTTGGGTGGCCCACAGCAGGGTGGCGTCAGGGACTGATTCTGAGAGTTCAACGGTGAGATCTACAAGGGTGTCTTCGAGCAGTGTCTCGGCGGCTCGGTAGAGGCTCCACAGGTGGCTCAATTCCCAACTAAGAATGAGGGGATTTCCGAACATCATGCGCTCACAGGAACGTTGAATGCGCCGGACTTGAGGGTTGCTCAGAGCTGTCGGATCGTGCGGGTCGGCCCAGGTCGCAAGGTAGCTGCTCTGCTCGCATGTCCACGGCAACAGCAGGAGCGCATCAGTCGCGAAAGTCCAGCTCTGCGTGTCGAGAACGTGTTGTGACTGTTTGAGGGCGCGGCCCAGGGCTCGCTGGCAGGTCGTGGTGTAGTCGGCGAGCGCTAGCCGACATCGCTCCAGTTGTGCCAGGTCGTGCACTGTGTGGAACTGGTCCTGTCCACGAGTGAATTCGGTGGCAACGAGCGCGGCCTCGGTGTCCCACCAGCGAAACTGGGACTGACGATGGAACTCGCGGTGCCATCGTAGGTCGTCGAGCGTTCGGGCTGCGACGCCGCTGCCTGGCGCGGTGGCGGTGTCGGAGAAGCTCATCGTTCAATGGTTGCAGGTAAATGGTGGTGTGTCACCACCCCTCTGGCATCAGTTCTATGACTGTGCCCACGGCCGAAGAGGTAGATGTGGTGGTTTTCCTGGTGAGCTCTGCATGGCGATCGGTTCAAGATCGTCGGTGAACGACGCTGCGTTGAAGAAACATTGGCGGCAGATTGTGGACACACATGAAAGCCATCAAATCAAATAGCACTGAGTCACGAGAACCACATCAGTCCGACATGAGTGTCAAACGATAACAAAATCGTGTTGTGATCACGTGGCAGTGATCATAATCCAACTTGTCTTGGAGTCAAGAGGCAGCGCCGAGTGCAGTTCGGTTGAGAGTCAGTCAACGGCCCGTAGAAGTTGCAGAGGACATTGCTTGCGGCACGGACCGTCAGGGGTCGGTGCCGCGCCGCGTTTGCTTCGGAACTGAACGAGTGCGCGATCGACTACCTTGTTACTGAAATGTTATGTACCGCGTGTTGATCACCACTGTTGTTGAGGTGGAGATAGCCTTTGTCCTGGTGGGGAGGGGATGGGGTCCTCTTGCGGGACGAACACGGGGTTCGTTTTGCAGGGTTCGGTTCGGATCGACGCTGTTCGCGGTGTCCGGGAGACCCGGTATATCTCGTACGTCGCACTCAAGCCTGCGACTCAGGTACACGGGGACATCGGAAGGATCGTGAGTGAGGACCGACAGCGCTGAGAGTGCGAACGTGCCGACATCTCCGCCTGCGCGACAGTCGCTCGGGGCAGCCTTCATGCCACCGCCGCCGGCCGGATCGATAAGTGCTATGTCAGCGGAGGTGGTGCAGTTGAGTTCAAACGAGGAGGAGACATCCTCTGGTGCAGCTGAATTGGGGCACGACGACACGATTGTGCCGTCGACGGTTCATCTTGCTGTCGGGGTTGCACACGGTCTGGCGAAGGAGAGCAAACGGACAGGGAGAACCCACGGCGAGGTGGTCATCACTGCTATCGAGGATGTCCACAGCGATCTCGAAAGCCTTCTGTTTCCGGGAGGCAAGGTCGGCGGAGGTCTGTTCCGCGCCAGGGGAGTAGGTGGGAAGCCGTCTGAGGGTAAGGCGGAGAAGAAGGGAGTCACGGTCGGGTTGTACGCCGATGACTGGGTGATCATCGATCAACTGAAAGACCAGTTCAAGGCCCGTTCCCGCAGCCACCTCATCGGAACTGCCCTCAAAGCACATCTCGGCCTCGACGCCACGACACAAACGGAAAGTGACTGAGCTATGCCCATGTTCGGCAATCTCAAAGAAAAGACATCGACCGCCACAGTGGGGGAGCCGCGCAGCGCAAGAGAGGCATCTCCTAAGCCGGGCCATGACTTCACCGAAGTCGTATCCACCACCAAAGTGCGCCGTCGACGGTCGTACTGGATCGCGGGAGTCGCCTTGATGACCGTCGCAATCGTAGGAGCGGTCTTTTTGGTGAACGCCATGCGCGCCACCACGACAATTCTGGTGCTCGCCCGCGACGTGCCACAGGGGGAGACGATCACCACCGACGACCTCAAAACCGCAGAGGTCAACAGCGATGCGACCATCGCGACCGTTCCTGCCACAGACAAAGCATCGGTCGTGGGCCAGAGCGCAGCAGTTCCGCTCCTGAGCGGATCGGCACTGAACCCATCGTCGTTCACCAACGCCGTAATCCCCAGCGGGGACAACACTTTGGTCGGCATCACCGTCGCAATCGGCAAACTTCCCGCAGAGCCACTGCTCGCAGGCGACAACGTCCGGATCGTCGACACTCCCCGAGATCAAGACGATTCCCCGGTGCAGGGTCCGGTCACCGCGAACGCACAGGTCGTTGCCGTGAAGGACATCCCCGAGACCGGACAGACGACAGTGGACGTTCTGGTCAAGAAAGACGAGGCCAGCTGGATCGCCGCCCGAGCCGCCACCAACCGCGTCGCCATCGTCCTCGACTCCCGGGAGCGCTGAGCCATGCTCGTCACCCTGACCTCGATCTCCGGCTCGCCAGGCGTCTCGACGACCGGCCTGGGCATCGCTCTCACCGCAGACTCCCGCAAGCTGCTGTACATCGAGGCCGATCCGATCGGATCGTCCCCGACGCTGGCCGGGTACTTTCACGCGCGCCGCCGGCACGACCGATCGATCATCCAACTGGTCGAGCCGAACAGGCACGGCCGAATAGGCCCAGCCTTCCAGCACCAAATAGTTAGAATCGGGCCGTTCGATCCAGAGGAGCCGACCAAGGCGCAAGGATGGTTCGTCCCCGGCCTGGTCAATGCAGCTCAAACGGAATCGATGAAGTCGACGTGGGGCCCGTTGGGGGCACATCTGGCGTTGTTGTCGAAACAGGGCGGCGGTGACCTGCTCGTCGACGCCGGTCGCCTCAATCTACGGTCCGGACATCAAGACCTGATCCGTCACAGTGACGTTATCGCCATAATGCTCAGACCGACCAGGACCGCAGTGGCAGCGGTTCGTGCTGGCTTGGGCCCACTACAGCAGCATCTGGAGAATACGAAGTCGCCGGCCAGCATCGGCCTCATTGTCAGGGGTACCGAGCCCTACAGCGCAGCCGAGACCGCCGCGGCGACCGGCCTCGACGTCATCGCAGTCCTTCCCGAATCACCGGTACACGCGCAAGTTTTTTCCGAAGGTGCCTCGCTCAGTAATTGGCGGCGACGTCGATCAAGCTATCTACGCGCAATCGACGGAACCTGGCAAAAGATCGAGCGCTTCCACGAAACGCACCAGCCCGTATGGATCGCCAACTCGCCATACAGCTCACAGCCCGCGTAACGAGCCGACAAGGCCAAAGGGAGAACACCCGCATGACCAACAACGCCCCCGACTTCGACTACGACGAGCGACCAGCCCTACCCGACCTACCGATGTTTGCCGCCGATCCGATCATCCTCGACGATGGCGACAACGAGATAACTCGTTACAGGAGCGGGCAATACGGCTCCTCATCTGCAGGTCTGCTCGCCGCAGCCGGCAAGGACGGTCGCCACTCCCACCCGGAACCCGAGCGACTCGAGACGGTCCCGTTCACATCGCCATCACCATTTCCAGCTGAGCGGTCGGACGTCGCGAGGACCAACCACCAATTGGTCAAGCAACTGACCAAAGAAGCATCCGAAATCCTCTCTCTCCGTAAGACCCAACGAGCAGATCAGGCCCTCAACCCTGAGCTGGGCGTCACTGCCATGACCCCGGACGAGGAGCGTGAGTCGGGCAGGCAGATCGTCATAGATCTCGTCAGCAAAGAAGTGCAGTCCGCGATCGACACCGGTCACGAACAGCTGAGCGTCCAAGAGGAACAGACGCTGGTCAAAGCGGTCTTCGACACGCTGTTCGGACTCGGCCCACTTCAGCCGCTCGTCGACGACCCGAACGTCGAGAACATCCTCATCAACGGCGACAGCGTCATTGTGATGTACCCCGACGGGAGTCTGCAGGCACGACCGCCGATCGCGGACAGCGACGAAGAGCTCTACGACTGGCTCACCAACCTCGCGCAGCGCGCACCCGGTGGTGGACGACCGTTCTCGCAGGTCAACCCCAACCTCCGCCTCAATCTGCCCGGCGACATCCGCTTGTCCGCGATGGGCTACTCGGTCCGCCATCCCAGTATCGCCATCCGCATGCACCGCCACAAGGATGTGACCATCGACAAGATGGTCGAAATGGGTGTTATGCCCCAACTGTTGTCCGAGATCCTCAGCGCCGCAGTCATCGGTGGTGCCTCCATCGTGATCTCCGGGCCCATGGGATCAGGTAAAACAACCAACCTTCGTGCGCTCGCCAACTGCCTTCCCCTGCAAACACGGATCGGCACAGCAGAGACAGAGTACGAACTGTTCCTCGACAAACTCGACGGTCGCAGACCGTATGTTGTTGCAGCCGAGGCAATCACCGGCGGCGGCGAACGAAACGAGCTGACCGGAGCGCTACGCGGCGCGACGACGCTGTCCGACATCCTTTACCAGTTCGTGCGAATGCAGCTCGACCGTGTCATCGTCGGAGAGGTAGCCGGCGGCGAGATCATCGACATGTTCAAAGCAATGCAGATGGCCAAAGGCTCCCTGAGTACCACGCACGCCGAGCATGCCGCCGGCGCGATCGACCGCCTCGTCACCTGCGCCCTCGAAGCAGGAGTGCCGGTCGAGTACGCCTACCGCCAAGTGGCACACCACATCAATCTGATCATTCAGCTGCAGACGGACTACGAATTTACCGACACCGGCGAGAGGCGTCAGGTCCGATTCGTCAGCGAGGTCATCCATATCGAGGCCGGCGAAAACGCCATGCCCGCAGTAACCAAAATTTACGAAGGAAAGCCGGGCGGGACCGGCGAATACGGAACTTTGCCCCCAGCTTTGCTCCGCAAGCTCTACGCAGGCGGTTTCAGTCCGAACCAAATCCCCATCAACACGATCACAGGTGGTGGGCTCTGATGTACACGTTCACGGCCGTCGGTATCGTCCTTGTCTTTGCCGCCGGGATGTGGTTTTTTGCCAACGGAATTCGCGATCGCCGCGACCCGACTGCGCCGACACGCCACCGCACCTCACGTGCGCGGATTGCCCGGCGGACAAAATTACTCCTCGCCATCGGAACTGCCGTCGGCCTTGCTGCATGGCTCCTCAGTGGATGGTTCGTACTCTTCCCCATCATTCCGATCGCAGCAGTAGGCGTCCCCTACCTACTCGGATCGTCAGCCGCCGCCGACGACATCGAACGCCTCAATGCCCTCGAAGAATGGGTGCGCAACCTGACTGGAGTGCTCGCAGCAGGATCCGGCCTCGAACAGGCCATCATCGCAACGCACAGGGGAATGCCTCAAGCATTGCGTCCGGAAATTACGAGCCTCATCACGCGCCTGCGTGGCAATGTGTCGATCGACGAAGCGTTGCTTCGGTTCGCAGACGATCTCGACGATTCCACCGGCGACTACGTGGTCGGTGCACTGCGGCAGGCAGCTCGCCTGCGCGGCTCCGGACTCACCGCAGCCTTGAAGCGACTTTCAGAATCGGTGGCAGAGAACGTGCGCAACCGCAGAACGGCCGAAGCGGAACGGCAAGGGCCCCGCACGACCGCTCGCGGGGTCACCGTCATCACCGTCGTTGTCATCGTTGGGTTGTTCCTGTTCACCAACTACATGGACCCGTACAAACAGCCCCTCCTCCAGCCCGTTCTGTTCCTCGAATTCATCGGTTTCGGCCTGGTGCTCGGGTGGATGAAGCGATACACCTTGCCAGTGAAATACCCCAGGTTCATCGGCACCAAGGACCGCGACGCAGCAAACACCGCACGTGAGAGGAGCGCAGTATGAACAACTTCGAGCTCTGGGCGATCGCCCTTGCCGCTCTCGCCGCTCTCGGCTTGATCCTCCTCGTTCTCCGCATACTGCCGGCCGACCCAGCACTCGGCGATGCCATGGAACGACTGTCCGGTGCAGCCCCGGACCCGTACACCGTCGACACCCGCGGCGGTGACGACCTCACCGGTTCGGATGCCCTGTCCTACAAGGTCGGTGCCCGCTTCTACCCGCGGCTGCGATCGCAGGCGTGGTTCAGGATCCCGACCGCGGACCTGGCGATCCTCCGAGAAACTCCACAAAAGTTCATCGGAGACAAAATCCTTTCCGCTGCAATAGGTCTGATCATCGCGCCGATTTCGATCGCACTCCTGGCGCTGTTCGGCATGGCAGTGCCCCTGACTTTTCCCGTAGCCGGTTCCCTCGTCCTGGCGCTGGTGGGATTCTTCGCGCCCGACGCCGACGTCAAGACTCGCGCCGCTAGTGCCCGACTCGAATTCACCCGAGCATTGGCGGCGTTCATCGACTTCGTTTCGTTGAACCGAAGTGGCGGCGTCGCTGCATTCCAAAGTCTCGAACGCGCTGCCGCAGTGGGCGATAGCTGGGTGTTTCTACGTCTGGATGCCGAGCTTCAGAAAGCGTCCCTCGCCGGACAGGCACCATGGGCTGCTCTGTCCAATCTTGCAGCCGAACTGGCGCTGCCGGAGTTGGGAGATCTCGCGGACATCATGACCTATACCGGCGACCAGGGAGCGAGCGTGGCCGACACTCTTGCCGCGCGGGCCGGAGCGCTCCGCAGTGCCCTGCTCTCGAAAGAACAAGGCGAAGCAGGAGCCAAAACGAAGAAGATGGACGCACCTCTCGGCACCTTGGCCGTGCTGTTCATGATCATGCTGATCGTGCCGGCCGGAGTGAACATCATGGGCGGCGTCTAGACCGAACAACCCGAATGCGTTGTCATTCAACGATCAACTACCAAGTTTGAGCTGTGCAAACACCGATCCGTGCACTTCACCTGCTCGAAGTGTCCGGTCTTGGCGATAGTCTGACCGGCATCCAGAACCGTCATAACCAGGGCTTTTACATATCGAAGGGAAACGTCACATGGCAGCATCGCGCACAATCGCAAACCGGATCGCAGCAACCACCGCAACACTGTTCGCATTGGCACTGTTCTCCTATACCCGGATGACCGAGCGCGCCGGCGGACGCAAAAGCGACAAGGGCTACAGCATGGAGACCGTCGTCATCACCGCCGGCCTCGTCATCCTCGCCATCGCTATCGTCGCCGGAATCACCGTGGTTGCACAGCGCTACCTCAACCGAATCCAGTAACCCCACCACTCGCCCAACGAGACAGGGGAGGACCAGCGTTGCTCACCGACACACATGTACCACTACGCGAATGGCTCACCCGCATACGTCGAGACGACCGCGGCGCAGCCCTCGAAACAGTCGTGGTATTCGGCGTCGTCCTACTGCTCTTCCTCATCGCAATCCAGGCAGCTCTCTACGCTCACGCACGGACCGTAGCGATTTCGACCGGTGAAGAAGCTCTACGACAAGCGCGATCGCAATTCGGCAGCGCTGCGGCCGGAACAGCGGCGGGCTACGCCTTCGCATCCACCGCCGGCCCGACGACCCTTCGAGCACCCGTCATTGTCGTCAACCGAGGCTTGCGAGAAGCAACTGTCCAGATCACCGGACAACCCATCCGCCTCATCCCCTTCTTCTCCCTCGACATCAATGTCAGCGAGACGCTTCCCGTTGAACGAGTCACTGCCCCAGGAACCAGATGAACACCGCGAACAAACTGCGCCAGCTGGCAGCCGCAGCCAGAGCCGACGACCGAGGATCGGCCCTGCAGACTGTCATCGTCGCCCCCGCCACACTGTTCCTGATCGCACTGATCGTCACCTTCGGCGTTCTCGCGCAAGCGCACCAGAAAGTAGTCCACGCCGCGAACGAGGCCGCGCGTACCGCCTCCATCGCGCGAACGGCGTTCTCCGCAGCCCCCGATGCGCAAGCAGCCGCGCGAAACGACCTGGCAGCACGAGGGCTCACCTGTTCCGCTCTCAACGTCAACACCGACCTCGGCGGATTCAGAACTCGCCCCGGCGTCACGGCTTCCGTCTCGGCCACCGTCACGTGCGTCATCTCCCTCGACGCACTCGGATTCCCGCAAGTCATGGGCTCACGGACCATCACAGCAACCGCGACTTCACCCGTCGACACCTACCGGGAGCGCGCCTGATGACCGAAGCACTACGCCGGGCGGTGGCCGCCTGCACACGGCGAGACGCGCACAACGACGCCGGAACCATCGCCATGTGGAGCGTCATCACAGCCATGGCGTTGCTGATCATGATGGGTCTCGTCGTCGACGGCGGCGGCAAAGTTTACGCCAAGCAGCGCGCCGAGCAAGTCGCTGAAGAAGCAGCCCGCGGGGCAGGACAAGCCATCATCGAACCACTCGCAGTCCGCGGTACCAACGTCGTCGTCAACCCGCTGACAGCCCAAGCCAAAGCCACCAAATACCTTGCCGCAGCAGGAATCCCCGGCGTCGTCGTGCAGACCGGACCGACAACACTGCTGATCACCACCACAACGACCTACCAACCCCGTGTCCTCGGTTTGATCGGCGTCGGGCCACAGCAGATCATCGGAACAGCCACCGTCAACCTGAACCGCACCAACCTCGGAATCCCCGGCACACCATGACCAATCGACCGCAGAGCAGACGAGTCGCAGAACTCCACGAGAAGACGGAGGACGTGATTCGACAGCTCGCGGCGCAACGCTGCACGACCCCGGCCACCCTGCAGCCATCGGAAAGGACACCCGCATGACCACCATCCGACGGCGCTTGACTGGTTTGCTCTACCTGATCGTCCTACTCGTCCTCGTCGTCGGAATTCCGCTCGCACTGTGGACATTCCGCGGCAACCCAATACCGACGACGCTGCCCGATCTCGACCAGATCAAAACAGCTCTGACCACCCAAGACGACGGATCACTCTTCCTCGGATTCGTGACCTGGATCGGCTGGCTCGCCTGGGCCACCTTCACCTTCAGCACCGTCATCGAACTCGTCGCAGCACTACGCGGCATCAAAGCACCTCAACTCCGAGGCCTCGGCTTCCAGCAGCGAAGCGCCTCCGTTCTCATAGGCGGAGCGCTCATGCTGGTAACAGCGGGCACCGCCACAGCCCAACCCCTCACCGCCACAGCACTACCGCTCTTCGACGCCCCTGCCCACTCGGCACCGATCCAAGTAACGCAACAAAGCCAACCGCATCCAGCAGAAGCCCCCGCCCGCCCCATCAACGGGGAAACCATCACGGTGCAGCAGGGCGACAGCCTATGGAAACTCGCAGAACGCCACCTTGGCGATGGCTTTCGATACACCGAGATCAAGCAACTCAACGCCGACGTCCTGACCGTCGACGGATGGCTGCAACCAGGATGGAAACTTCAGCTCCCCGCCGCCGCACCCACAACCGTCGACGGGGCCTACACAGTTCGAGAAGGCGACAGTCTCTGGAGCATCGCCGAGCAACATCTGGGTGACGGACACCGCTACAAAGAAATCATCAACGCCGACGGAACTGCACCGTCGACAATCATCCACGTCGGCCAGCAGCTCACCGTCAACGATCAAACCGCCGAGACCGTCACGCCCGAACCGGGTCCGGTTGCTTCCCCCGACCCGGCCCCGGTTGCTGCCGCTCCTGTACCTGCTGCTGTGCCCGAACCGACCGTCGCTCCTGAACCGGCCCCGGTCGCTGCCGCTCCCGAACCGGCTCCGGCTGCCGCTCCTGAACCGGCCCCCGCAGCAGCGCCTGAACTGTCCTCCGCTGCACCTCTCCTGGGTGGCACCGACGTTCCGGAACAAGCGGAGATGGTTCCGGGCGGTGACGAACAGGCTCAGGCAGAAGCGCAGGCCGCTGCCGCCGCCGCTGCGAAGATTTTCGGCATCGAACTCAACAGCGCTTCGTCACAGCTACCTGCTCCGACAGCGGCGGCTCCTGAGCCAGCGCCTGCTCCAGCAGCCCCTGAGCAGGCAGAGGCCCCCGCCCCGTCGGCGGTTCCTGAGCCAGCGCCTGCTCCGGTGGCCGCCCCTGAGCCAGCAGAGGCTCCCGCCCCGGTGGCAGCTTCCGAACCTGCTGCTGAGTCCGCGGGCGCAGATGTTGTGGCACCCGGGCCGGCACCCGCTCAAATGCCTGCTCCAGCGCAGACGTCGTCACCCAGTCCTGCTGCAGCTCCCGCCCCGACTCAGCCAGCCACCCAGATCCCACTGAATACATCGACGACAGACCCGGTATATATCGCCGCCACTGCGCAGCCAAGCGATGTCTCCGAGGATCAGAACAGCACATTGTGGCTCGGTATCTCAGCCCTAGCGGCCATCGGACTGGCTGGGGCCTTCGGGCTGCGCCGGCACCGTCAACAGCACGATCGCCGCAGAGGCGAGACCCTCCCTCAAACCTGGGGCGCTGCAGCAGTTGTGGAAGAACAGATTCATTCTGCAGCGGACAACAACGTCCTCACGCGGCTCGACGAAGCACTGAGGACTATCGCCGAACACGCTCGGACACAGGGCAACGCACTGCCGGCATTACTCGGCGCATTCATCGGTCCCGATGCGGTGGAGCTAGTAATCCTTGATGACTCCGTACTGCCGGACCAGTGGCTCAGATCAGAGACCGGCACCTGGACCCTCCCCGCCGACGTCCGGATCGCCCCAGCACCCACCACAATCAGCCCGTACCCCACGCTCGTGACACTCGGTTCCACAGACGACCGAACCCAAGTTCTTCTCAACCTGGAAGAACTCGGCTACCTCGGCGTCTCAGCTTCACCAGAGCACGCCCGCGGCACTCTCCAGGCCCTGGCCCTCGAACTCGTCGAATCCCCGCTCGCCGACAATCTGCACCTGACGCTGATCGGTTTCGGACAGGAGCTCCCCGAACTGTTCGGCAACGGTCGAATCGAGCACACCGACCAACCAGGCGAAGTGCTGGCCAGACTCGCCCGACAAGCCGAACGTGACCAAGACACCCTCGTCGAACAACACATCGACAGCATTGCAGCGGCCCGTTCGATCTACGACACAAGCGAAATGACCGCCCCCGAAGTAGTTCTCATCGCGAGTCAGTTGACGGCCGACCAACAGCAATCACTCGATCAGATCCTGGCCGCCACACCGCGCGTGGCGTTCGCTGCCGCCAGCACCGCCAGCACCGCCAGCGAGAACACCCAGGCCGCGTGGACACTCGACATCGTCGACCGCAACACCGCAAGCCTTGTCAAACGAGACACCGACGGCGGCTTCGCATTCCAGCCAGCATTTCTCGAGCCGGACCAATATGAAGGCATTACCGCCTACCTCGCGACCGCCACACAGCCAGCTATCCCCACAGAGTCGTCCATGCACGACCCCTGGGCTGCAGCCGAAATCGACGCACACCTCACCGACGCCGAAAGCGCTGAGACCTTCCTCGACTCCGTCACCACGATCGACCCCACCGACCAGCTGCTGCTGAACGGAACTACCGCATCGGAGACCGCCCCCGACGTCACAAACGTTCCGACCTACAGCCCGGACGCCGCGCAGTGGACATCCCCAGAAGCGATCAGGTACGACGACCAGGCCCCACCCATCGCTCCTGTCGCTGGTGACGTACCGGCCCCGGGACATCTCTGGCTCCATCTTCTCGGGAAACCAGCAGTCACCACCCCGACCGGGGAGCCACCCAAGGACGGCCGTGAAGTACTCCTAACCGAGATCGCCGCTCTTCTCTCCATCCACCCGGGAATCAAACACGACTCCATCGACAAAAAGATCTGGCCTGCAGACAATTTCGACAAACTCCCTCTGGAGGATCAGCCGAAAAAGAAGGCGACACGACGCCAGAACTACCTCTCGAGACTGCGAAATTGGTTGGGAGAGACAGAGAACGGTGAGCAGGCATTTCCGAAGCACGGCGACCGCACCGGCCGCACCGGCTACCGACTGCACCCCGATGTCCGATCGGACTGGGACTACTGGCAACAACTGATCGACACCACTCCGGCCGCCGCCACCGATGCGGAATTGCGGACGGCTGCAGAACTGGTAAACGATCAACCATTCGCCGGGACACGGTCAGACCGTTACGGGTGGGCACGAAACCTACAGCAGCACATGATCTCGACCCTCGCGGATGCCCTCGAAGAGCTCGCCACCAGACAAATAAAGACCGGAGATCTTTCCGCCGCGCTCACCACCGCAAACCGCGGCGTCACCGTCGAACCGTTCCGAGAAGGTCTCTGGAGACTGGCGATCATCGCTACCCACGGGAGCGACGAGATCAGCAAGACCCAGGAGCTGATCGACCAACTGCTCGCGAACCTCGCCGACATCGATGTCGACCCAGAACCCGAAACCGACGAACTCTTGCGCGCCCTCGCGCAATTCCACAATGGCGGCAACGCCCTCTACCGGATCGGAGCAATAGCCAGTTGATAGCAGTCGCGTCAATCGAGGTGTCTGAAGTGTCCGGTAAGCACGTTACGGTCCAAACAGCCGCACCATTATCGTTATCGCAGTACAACGCACAGAACAACGTAGGGGGTCCACGATGATCAGCACACGACGTCGCACAGGCGCGGCAATCCTCGCAGTAGCAGCCGCTGCAAGCATCAGCGTCGCATGCGGGAGCGGTGACATTGAGGCGACCCCCGTAACGACCACCACGCAGCCGGTCCTCACGGGACCAGAGGGCGTCGAAAAGTCCCCGGAACAACAGGCGACCGAGCAGGCAACAGCAAAGGTGAATGAGTTCTTCGCCGTTCTCGCGAAGGTCGAGAGCGATCCTGCTGTAGACATCAACATGCTGGACTCTGTTGCGAGTGGAAAGATCCTCGATCAGTTGAAGGCAAACGTGAACCTGCGCCGATCTCAAGGAATTGTCTCCACGGGTGCTGCGACTGTCGCAGATGCATTCGTGACGGAACTGCAGGCACCAAAGGATGCTGACGGGAACCCAATTAAGGAAGAAGCGTCGGCAACATTGCGAGTCTGCATCGACAGCTCGAACTATGACCAGATCCGTCCGGACGGCACGAGTGTGCTCCCTCCTGACCGAGTCCGGCGGGAGCTGGGCAAGCCGACTCTGGAGAACGTGGCGTGGCCAGATTCATCAGGCTGGCGCATTGTTTCCGATGCAGTGACTTCTTCGGGTACCCCATGCGACGCACCATGATCGACGGTTTGGCAAGTAGGCAACTGGAATCCATAAGGGCGGTGGGTCATGCGTAAGCCGCTTGGGGTTATCGCATCAGTGCTTCTAGTTGGAGTGTTCAACGCGAACCCAGTATTTGCGCAGCCGGGGATCGGCACCGGAACTGGCGGTGCCTTCGGCGGAGGCTTGGGTGGTTCGACAGTTGTGGTCGAAGGTACGTACACGAGTGTGCCGTCAGGGGGTGGAACGACTGGATCCGCGCCAGCTGCTGTGGGCGGGGGAGGTGGTGGGAGCGCCGCGCCGTCCGGACCGCCGCTCGAGTTCGTTCCGTCGACTGACGCCGCCAATATGACGCTTGTTCGAAATGCTGATAGTGGTGCCCCGATGGCAGTGAACGTCGTTAATGATGACGGCACAACATGGTCCTGCGAAGCGGCCGGTCCGTGTGTTCAAATTCCGGACGTTGGGGTGCCGGCTACGCCTCCGGTGGTCGACGTTATGACCGTTGTCGGCCAAGCGGTTACGGCAATGCAGTTGGATCCGCCCGGAATAGGCATCACCCCGAACCCCGCAAACACAGGTGCTGTCGGCCTGGTTGGTCTACCCGGCTGGTTCTGGGTCGCTGACCCACGGGAATCGACAGTCGGCCCCGTGACCAGAACTGCAGCAGGACCGGGTGTCATAGTTTCTGCTACAGGGGTCAATACGTCCGTGGTCGTCAATTGGGGGGACGGATCCGTGCCGTCGGTGTGCCCAGGTGCGTTACTGCCCTTCACGCCGTATACCGATGTTGCACAAGGGCTTCCAAGTCCGACGTGCGGCAATATCGTTTATCACAAGACGTCCACTACCGAGCCCGGTGGGACATTCAAGGTCTCCGCGACATCGAATTGGCTCGTCACGTGGACAGCGACGACACCCAACGGGACGGTCGGTGGAGTCATACCCACGCCGCTGACTTCGCGTACTGAAGTTCGGATTGGTGAACTGCAGGTCCTGGTCACAAATTAGAGCCGTGCGCCCCCGCTCCTCGGGTGCGAAATTGAGTCACTCCAGGCTTACCGGTTTGTAGGCTGGTGGAATGCCTGAACGGTTGACTGTCAACGTCACGATGCCACCGGAATTGGCTGGGGGGCAAGTGCAGGCCTACCTGGAAGAGTTGGGGTTCGAGGTCGCCCACACGTCCGCGCCCGATGTGTGGGCGTTAACCGAGCCGGCTGCCAGCATGGACTGTGTCGATTTTATGACCGTTCGCACCCTGTCGGGTTCGGAAGCGGACGTCGATGACGAGCTCGTCGACCTCCCGCAAGACCCTTACGTCTCCAGGCTGGACCATGGGCGAGTCGTTGAGGAGCGCCTTCGCGCGATCAGACAGATGAGCGCGGGTGCGGTGGGATCGTTCCTGTACGGACTCCAGCTACCTGTCATCACCGCCAGCGATCGAGCCTTGTCCGCGGCAGTACAGGACGCGAGTAGGGAGTTGGCCGGAACTTCGGACGACGATGACGAGCATCCGTTCGACCGGCATGCTGTCCACGTTGTTCGCTATGGCAACGCCACGCACCGTCGGATCAGGTTTCCTGGTTTCGTGTTACGTCTGAATCAGGACCCCGAACTTCTCGACGACATACGACGCGGGCCGATCGACGTCGATGAGACCATTTTCGCGTCGGGATCGTCGATCCTGAGCAGTGTCTTGATTCCCGCGAGCCATCTCGGTCCGTTGTTGGCCGCACGGTCTCCATGGGTATGGGCGTTTCAAGCGAACAGGGTGTCGGGTGCGGTGATTTTCACTCTCGGCACAGATATTGTCGGGAGGTCTCCTGTTCCGTACGAAGCGCATCAGGTACTTCCCCGATCACCAGTGGGTCGCCTTCCCCAGCGGCAGGAGCCGCCGGCACCGGAGGCGTGGGGTGCGGCCGTCGCTTGGTGGGTTGCTCAGATGAACTCTGTTCTCGGGCATCTCCTGAACCCATGCCTGTTCGCAGATGCTGACGGTGACTACCTCCCCTATGCGCAGCAGAACCGGTTGATGGAATTTGCGGATCTTCTGCAACGAGTTACCTCGACGCTGCTATCGCTGCACGACGACTACGCAGCCGGAGTTCTGATGTGGTCAGCAATGGACCTGATCGAGGCGACCTGGCTTTCATGGGATCTCACGGCACTGTGCAAGCCCTCGGTTGCGGCGAAAGCGCTGCAGCAAGTTCGAGAACGTATGCCTGCTGATGTTCAGTCCGTCCTGCTTCCGTACGCGGCTTTTGGTGTGGAAGCGTTGACCGAAGTGGGGGACGGGTTCTTCATCAAGAATTACCGTAGGTCGGAGAAGGTAATTCTGAAGCTGCCCGGTGGAGCGGACAAATCCCTGTCACTCGATGACGCAGTGAGTCAGTTCATGCGTTTGCGCAGGAACACTACACACGGGTTCGACAAACCTGATCCCGTCCGTGACCGACTTTTCGCGCAACACAACGGCCGGCTGCCGGCGACACTGATGTACCTGCCGCTGCTGTACTTGATGTACATCATGTCCGATCCTGATGACCTGAGACGTCGTCTGCTCCGTCGATCCGCTCGAAGACGCAGGACGCAGTGAGAGGTGTTCACACACGTTGCCGGTGGTGTGCTGAGACAATATTGCGGTGAGTGTCATGGTGCGCCGGCTGATGGGTGCGGTGTGGCCGACGAGGTTCGGCGCAGCCGAAATTGATGTCGAAAAGGGGGCGCTAGCAGTGGAATCGAACGACCGGGGTGGGCGCGAAAATGCTTCACCGGACTCCGCTGCTGGCGAAGAGATGGCGTCCGAGCTCAACCCGGTGAGTGTCGAGCTGAATCCGGCGGCAATCGAGATGGTGCACGCGAGCATCGAACGGACGCTGGATTCTCAGGAACGCCGAGTGACGAGCATCGATCAGCGCGGGGGTGTGCTGCTGGGATTCGCGGGCATTCTGGTGGGGATCGTGTTGCGCAATCCCGCGGGGATCGGTGTGTGGGAGGTTGCGGGTGCTGCCCTGGCCGGTGCGGCGGCAATCATGGCGGCATTCGTGATTGCACCCAATACCGCGTCGGGGCTCAATCCGGAAGTGGTGTTGGAGGAGTATTCGACAGTCGATGAGACGACGGGCCGGTTCGAGATCGCGTCGACACTGGTGTCGATTTATCAGGTGACAGAGATGCGGCTTCGGAGCAAGCTGATGCGGTTGCGGATCACGACGGGTCTGTTGGCTGGATCTGTGCTGGTGTTGCTCGTGACGGCTATCATTCGGATGTAGGAGGACATCATGGCTACGGTGAACGAGCAGCAGAAACCTGATCGACCGGTGGGCTCGGCGAGCCCGGCGACGGCGTCGCGGCGTCGCAAGGTGGCCTTGCGTCCCAATCCTCGGCTGGTGGGCAACTACGAGGGCAGTTCCCGCACGATCGACGAAGTGCGACGCCAGATAGAGAAGCAGCAGGGGGCGTCGGCGTGACGGCCTCGAAAGATCAGAATCCGCCGGCGGGGTCGTCGGCTCCACGTGCCAGCGCGCGCCCTGTGGTGGTGGTCCCGACATCGGCTGCGGGTGATCGCACCATTGTTCGGGCAGCACCCAACGAGAGAGCTATCCGCAGCATCACTGCGGGGGCTGCACCTCAAAATGTGCGGTCCGCTGTCCGCCGCGAGCACTAATTTCGCGCGCACGCCTTTGCGCTGTGTCGTAGATGATCCAAAATTGGGCTAGCAGACGGTGCCAAACGTGTTCGTCCAGGTCGCCGATCTGCAGCGTCGACTGTGTCTGCTCCCGATCACGCTTGGCCGTTACCTGGGCAGCTGTGGTGATCGATGCAGCAGCGGGGGAGGGCTTACGATGCGGCCACCGACCCGCGTCGAGTGCTCGATGTAGTAGTCGAGCATCGGGTGAAACTCGGCAGGGTAATCCCTTAGCCAAAAGCTTGCACGGTGTTCGACGAATTTCGACGCAAACCCCGCGACACTCAGACAGCGGTGGTGTGGGCAACCGGACCGCATGTATGGATCTCATAGCGATACTCCATTGCCGCGTGTCCGAACGGCGAGGACCAAACGTGGCACAACCAGCCATTGCTTACGACTTTGCGACGGACTCCTGTCACGGGCGGCGAAGTAGCCCTGCAGGTGTGGAAGCGTACGCGGGGTCGTTGAACACGGCGCTGTCTTCGCCGACATGCTCCGCAACGCCAGCGGGGGGTGGCCCGAGGATTTCAGTTTTGATGCAGCCTTTGGTCGAGTCGAGCCAGGTACGGGAATCGGCCCCAAGTCGAAATGGATGGGCCATGTCGTTGGAAATGATGTTGCGCATGATGTTGTACACCGCCGAATTGGGTTGCCGGGCCAGGAGCTGATTCATCAGCGATTGCCGGGTGGGCACCAGGTATTGCGGTTTCTTTCCTGTTGGGGACATGCACTCGAGCATCACGTTGGTCGATGCAATCAACTTCACGAGCTGGATAGCCGTTGCTCGCTTTTCCTGGGCGATGGCCACATTGACGGAAAGTGCGTCGGTATAAAGCGGTATCCCCACTTTTTCGATAGGTTCGGAGCTCAGCGGCATGACTGAATAGGTCGAGGCGTCGACGTTGTCGATGAAGTGGAAGATTTCGGTCAAGCCTACGAAGGCTCGACCGATCCGCTGGTTCCATTTCGTGATTCGGTCGTAGCCCGAGTCGGGATATGTCGCCTGGGCGTACCCGGCGATGTTTCGCAGCACCTGCATGTCGGCGAGGCCTTGCTGATCGAGTCCTGGACAGGGGGGAAGGGCGGGAGTGAGCGGAAACTGGCCCGACTCCTCCATGACGGCCTGCTCGTACATGCACGCGACGGTCGTTCCCCCAGTAAAATCCAACAGCATGCCTTGACCCTGCGCGGGCCAGACTGCTTTCGGATCCCCGTCGCCGAGGATTTTGTGTAATTCTTCGACAGTCATCCCCGGCGCACCCAGTGCTGCGTCAGTGAGACGGCGAATCAAAATTTGCATGCACCCTAAATACGGTATTCCTTGATACTCCGAGGATTCCGTTTTCAGCGATGCGAGAGACCACGGGTAAAAGTCTGCGGTGCCGTCGATATCGAACTCGACACAGAACTGACGCATGTGATCAGCGAAGATGCAGTCGTAGGCAAAAACGTCCACAGTGGACGGCGGATCGCCTTTGTAACAGTCGTAGGTGTAGACGAAATTGAGAGCGACATCCGGTTGGACGCTGTGCCACGCGGCTCTGATGGTGGACTCGAACCATTTCGGTTCGGGCGTGTACGGGTACAAGGCGACGTTCAACGTGGATGCGTCGCTGGCTGGAGGTGGCTGGTTGGTGGGGCCGGAATCCTTGTTCAAACTGCGTCCGAACTCGGTACTGGTCACTGCACACTTCCCGTCATCACACTGTCTGCAGGGGAACGGCGATTGCCTCATACAGTCGCATGATTTTCCGAAAGTGGCAAGGATCACATTTACTTACCCTCGATCCACGGACTGAGGTGACCCACTGTGGTCGATGACCGAATTGTGGGGTCGGGACTGGTTGGGCGTGTTTCGTCCGCTGGTCTACCCAGCATTTCCACGATTGTCGTTGCTCGGGCCGAGTCGGCGGGTCGGGTGAGGATCAGGCGGGTGTGGGTGGGCTGATGCCAATGATGTTGCGCCATAATTGAAGCCACGCATCGAGCCACGGCCAGTGTCGCGGCAGGTGCAGTGTGGGTGTGCGTTGTGGCCGCACGAAACGCGCGGCAATGTTGACGATTTGCGCCGTAGCGTTATTCCGCGAGCTTTCGCGTGACGCCCGCCGGAGACGGTTCCGGCGGCGCGCAGCAGGTTGTGGGCGATCGCTGCGCACTGCACCCAGGCAGAGCTCGCGCCAAACGATCCTGACGGCATGTGCGCGAGCGGTCCGTCGATCAGATCCGAGAACACAGTCTCGATGACCGCGTGTGCACGGTGGACGACATCTGCGGTCGTCGTCGGCAGGGTGCTGTTGGTAAAAAACGGGTGATACCGCCACACCGGAAACAATGCATCGCGGTAGCGGGCGTCTTTGACCCGCCGCACGATCAACCGTGCAGAAACAGGATACGCGGTGGAAGAGAAAGCGGTGAACGATGTTTCGGCGACCTCGGCGTCGGAGATCCAGCCGTCGGTGTCGGGGTCGCGGACCGCTCCCGGGTAGCGCACGGGCGTCCACGCGGTGTCAGGGATGGAGGCGATCGCTCGTTGGACGATTCGGTTCTTGATCAGTACGAACGAGAACTTGATGCAGGCGCGTACGACGCGGCTGTTGCCGTAGGCGGAGTCGCCGCGGACCATGATTTTCCCGCTGGCGAGACTGGATGTCGCAGCTCAGCCCTAGTCATCCGGGCGAGCACGGGTGGCCCATTCTAAGTCGACTCTCAGCCCGGTCGCCTGCCCTCCGTACGATCAAGGGGGTGCTGACCGATCCACTGCCGAATTCCGGCTCACTTGAGCGCTATGAGGCTTTGCCCACGATTCTCCAGCTGAGGAGCTACCTCTCGGAGATCCAGGCGGAGCCGACCGAGTGGATCTCGGTTCTACGGAATCGAGGGAGCGGAATCAAGTACAGCTCGCTTCAACCTCTTCTGGTGGCGACATCGGACCAGCGCAAATTCCTCGCCACTACCGATTGGTCCATCAACGACCTCGGCGAGCCCAGTTACAGCTCTGATCGCCTCCCGGCCTTCCGCGACGGCTTGACCTCCAACCCTGATGGCTACGACCTTCATCTGTTCGTCAACGTGTCCTGGGTGCCATCGGCAACCACAGAACCCGTTATCGAATTCACGCCGTCGTTCGTATGGTGGTTGGGCCTGATCACGCGATCGAACGAGACAATGTATCGAACTAATCACGCGGGCCGCGATGAGGAGGTCGTCGAGATCGTCAGACCGAATCCTGGTGAATACGAGGTTCGAGTCAATGCACGGCACCTCCGAAAGTATCTCGCGGCCCGGAGCATGAGCCTGGTGATCCAGCACGCCCATTCTCGGGCTGACGACAGCGTGCATGAAGCTCGGATCGACCTTGAGATTCGCACCAAAGACGCAGCGTTCGCCTACACGGCGTGGGACGCGTATCGGGGGCCTGGTTTCGTAGCGCAGTTGGTTGGGAAACAGGCAGTTTTGCCGTTCGCGTCCGCTGGCGAGCACCCCGACGATCTGCAAAGGCCTGAGCGGTTTCAATCGTTCATCGTTGACATCGACCCCTCGACCGGCGACGAGGTTCGTTTGAGTTGCGAGCGCGATGAAGCGAACTACCTCACCCCAGTCTTCTTCGACACGGATGTTCTGACCCGATACCGCGACAACCCAGACCGCTACACGGTGCTGCGGACCGATGTCTCGTGCCACGGTCGGTGGGCCATCGATGTCGACATCAACGGTGCCAACCTCGTCCAGGTGTGGCTGGGACACCTCATCCGGCTACCCGAGACCGAGCGAGAGCACTGGCTCACACACAACGTCCCGCCGAACGGTGGAATAACCATCACACGTAGCGTGCGGGACCTAGCGGGCCAGTGGGTAGAGGACGAACGCCCTGACCCTGCTCGGCTGAGACGAGCTAAGGCAGAACTCATCGAGGCGTTCACTGGCTACTTCGGTGAGTCGTTGTACAAGCAACTCGGCCCGGCTGACCTCCGTGCGTTCGATGCCTTGGCATTGTGTACCAATCCAACCGAAGGCCAAAGCGACAACGGTGTCATGGTTCTGTCGAAAGGGATCGTGGATGCACTCGATGTCAAGACTCTTCGAGAGTCCTCGGGCGCGGACACGAATAGTCCTTCGCTTGCCTGCCTACAGCTACTCGTCGAGAACTTGGGTGCCGACCCGAATGGTCTCGTCGGACCCCTACGCCAGCTTCAGGGAATCCGATCGGCAGGCTCGGCCCACATGAAGGGCACGAAATTTACGACTGCGCTGTCGGCCGCAGGACTGAATTCTCTTCAGCCGGACAAACAATTCGAGACAATCGTAGATCGGGTTACGATGGCTCTGCAGGGCTTGTCCGAGCTGTTCCGAAGGACGCCCCCGCAAGTGTGATGGTGCCGGTCATTTTGTTCCAGTCTCGCTCTGATCATGGGTTCGCATTGATCTCACCCCACGCGTCTAACGCGTGTTGGTAGGTCGCCACAGCACCCGATTCAGTCGGAGCATCGCAGAGCGCGATCGCAGCCCTGGCAAGCGACGCGAGCGCAAGATCTCCCAGATCCAAGATCGCGTCGTCGCCATGACTGAGCAGAGTAAGCATCGTGGTAGCCATCATCTTCGGATGTTCCAGGACTTCAGCGGGCTGAGGCTGGCCCAACTCGATCAAGGCCAGCGCTTCGAGAAACATCGGTACAGCGAACGCCACCCTCGGATTGATTGCGCTCATAGCGTGAAGGTTAGCAATCGGCCGAATACCGGATGTTCTGGAGAATCTCTGAGACGGTGGAGGTATGACATCGAAACGTACCTCCGCCGGCGACAAACGCGCCCGCAAGGTCCAGCAACGTCGAAAGCGACTTGCACAGCAAGGGGTCTCACGTGAGCAGCACGCTGCGCTGGTGCTCGAGCGCAGCGGTGATCCCTCGTTCGTGCAACGGCGCACCAACGCCGACGGTGGGCGCACTCTGTCGTGGAGCAAGGACATGGTGGGTGGTGCGGAGCTCAACGACTCTCTCGAAGAGCAGCGACAGGCGTTTCGGGACAAGTTCGGCCGAGATCTCGGGCCGAACGATCCATTGTTCTTCGACCCAGCTGCTGACACGCCGCAGGAGATCAGTGAGGAGAACTTGTTGGCGGACGTGGACTCCCTGATCGACAAGGCCCGCGAAGCAGGGGAGAACCCCGCCTACTTCCAAGCATGGCGCGACACCGGGTTCTTGCTCACCGAACACAACATGCATCTGTTCTCCGCGTCGGATATCGACGAATGGAACGCGGCGCTCGAACGGCATTGGGACGAAGCGGCATTCGGGCCGTTCGACGATGCATCTTAGGACCTACGGCATGTTCGGGCGGCTGCAGCGAGTCCGAGAGCGGTGGTGAAATTCCCACGCCGCTGACCGCGCGCACTGAAGTCGGATGGGCGAACTTCGGGTTTTGGTCACCAGTTAGTGCTGTGTCGCGTCGAACGGCAATTGCACCCTCGCACTATTTGCGCTCTAATTATGTACATGACTACTTTGCCGGTCGCGGATGCGCGTGCGCGTCTGTCCAAGATTGTGGACGATGCAGAACAAACCCACGCCCGGTATGAGATCACCCGTAATGGGCACCGGGCTGCTGTGTTGCTCGCTGCCGACGATTTCGATGCGCTGCAGGAGACCATTGCAGTGCTATCGGATCAGGAACTGCTGACATCTCATCTTCGGGGCGTGGCGGAGCTGCCTGAGGGTGACAGTCTCGATGCGAAGGAGTTGGCCGAGGTCATGCGGGTCGCTGGCCGGTCTACCCGCGCGTGAGTGAGCCTGAAGCGCCGTATCGGCTTGTGATTGCTCGATCAGCGTCTCGCGCTATCAGTCACACTCTTCCCGAGAAGGTCGCCGCTGCGGTGTACGAGTTCATCACCGGAGCATTGCTGGAGAATCCGCAGCGGGTCGGGAAGCCCCTGGCCCCGCCGCTTTCGCCCGCCTACAGCGCCCGCAGAGGCACCTACCGGGTTCTCTATCTGATCGACGCCGGGCAGCGCATCGTGCAGGTCACCGCGATCTCACACCGGTCAGATGCCTACCGCTGAGAAGATTGCGTAGCTACCGGATTATGTTGCGGAGATCAAGCCTCGTAGGCGTAAGGCTTCCACCAATGGTGGGTGGGTCGCGGTCTCCATCCAACCAGATTTTCGGTCCGCCTTGCTGCCGAGTGAGTCGGATACTGCGCTTCGCAGAATTCGGAGGGCATCTTCGATCGCCTCGCGATCGGCGTGATCGCGATCGAACCAACTCATGTCCGCGCCGATGACTCGTTCGTACTGCACCAGGGCACCATCCTTGTTCACTCCCGCTGTCTCCATCAGATCTAGTGAACCGATCGAGAAGACCAGAGCCCGAGTGATCGTTGTCGGCATTCCGCGCCGGTTTGCTTGGTAGACGGTCGGATCGACAATCCGGCCCATTGCCGGAATCCACAACACTAGGTGTCCTGTCCACCATGTGTCCGACTCCCATTTCGGTGTGCGGCTTCCCAGCTCCACCCACTGCTCGTCCGACCACGCCACCTGCCCGTACACGACCAACGGCTCAGCCTCGATCCCGTAGTCACGCAATGCCGGAATCAGGCAACGCACCGCAGCAATGCAGGTGCCGGAAAAACCGCCCTCGGTGTAGGCCTGCCAAATCTGGCAATGCCGGTCGATGATCTGCACTTCTGCCGGTGCAGTCACGCCAGGATTCGCAGGGGGACGGATCCCCGCTACCGGTGGTGTGACGTACCCGGCCCGCTGCGCCCATTCTGGCAATGCAGCGGCTCCCGGACCGCTACGCGATCGCCCTGACCCCTTGCCTGCACCCTTGCGTTTCTTGCTCACCGGTGACATTTAGACGCTCCCAACCCACCTCGACTCTCTGCCCCGTCGCAGGAGTTTCGCGTCCCGACCGTACCGGCCAGGTACGACACTTCCCGCACGCTAACGATCACATCCCTGTATTCAGGTTGACATGGTTGACATGACGCGAACAGCCGGGGATGATCAGGGTATGTCCACTGTCGAGAAGGATTTCGAGGTCATGGCGCACCGGCTGGTCGAGGCCAGTGGCGCGCCGGACGAGCGTGATCTGGCGTATGCAATAGCGGGCCTCGGCGGCATCGTCAACGGCCTCAAGGCGCGTCGCGCGTGGAGTGAGCACGTAGGGGAAATCTTGACCCCCAGTCAGGCCCTCGACGTTGCGGGTTGGACGCGTGCTGCCTTGAGCAAGGCTGTGAAAGAGAACCGCGTTCTTCGGTTGACCGGCAGCAACGGCAAATACGGCTACGCCGCCGCAGGCTTCACCGATGCCCAACCGGCGAAGCCGATTCTCGGCATCCAAGAGGTGCTGCGTGTGTGGGCGGGGCAGGACCCGCGTGGATGGTTGGCGGTCGCGTGGCTGACTACCGAACAGCCAGAGCTCGACGGCCGTACACCTCGGCAAGCACTTCTCGACGGGGACGTTCCTACGGCTGCTCGCGCTGCCCGGGCTGCGGTCAGTCGGCTTGCGGCGTGAGCGCTGAACGCGCCGTCGTTCATCTGTTCGAGCCCAAGCCCGTCGGTGAATTGGCGGAGCGATTTCCGTCGTGCGTCTACCCGGCTGGGGCCGAGCTGTTTCGATCGCATCAGGCCAGTCTGGGACCGTGGTGGTACTCATCGAATGGCGGCGGCAGGTTCGACCTCGAAGCCCCTGATGGGACTTGCTACCTGGCCGAAGACGAAGTGGTCACTCTCCTGGAGATTTTCGGTGGCCAACAGGTCGTGCCGAGATACGAGGTCGATGCGCGTGCAGCGTCGACGATCACGTTGGATGCTGATATCAGGCTCGCTGATCTGACTGCGAACACCGGTGTCGCGCTCGGAGTCACGGCAGAAATCTTTACTACCGCCGACTATCCGCTGACGCAGCGGTGGGCGGCCGCGTTACGGGAGGCCGGGTTCGAGGGTCTGCGGTACTGGGCCCGCCACGACCTCGAACATGCCCGGCGGTGCATTGCACTGTTCGGGCAAGCGGGGGTGGCAGGCGAGGAGCATCGTCATACCGTCCAGGCCACGGTCACCCTGTCTGAGCGAGCGGACCTGCTGGAGCGGTGGCGTGAAGAAACTGGTGTCGCGATCTTGGACGTACCAGATCTGTTGTAGCGATCGTGGTCAACCGCCCGCAAGGTATTGCTAACGAAACTTACAGTAAGTACTGTAAGTCTCATGAAGATCAGCGCACGTCCTCTGCTCGACAATTCCGTCGACGCCGAACTGTTCGTCGGCCGGCGAGACGAACTCGCCGCGATATGGGACGGATTGAACGCTGAGCTCAACGTTCTGGTGACGGGGGACCGCGGCACAGGCCGAACGTCGCTGCTTAGACAGCTGCAGCTCGACAGCCGAGAGCCGTTCACCGGTGCCCGCCGCGAAGGCGACTTCCCGATGAGCTTCGTTCGGGTCGAGGGGATCTCGGACGGCCGTGACGTGCTCGCCCGCGTCGTAGAACAGGTCACCGGCGAACCGGCAGTCGACAGTGACGGGCCCGACGTCTTGCTGCGGCGATTGAGTGACTTTCGCCTGCAGTTCATCGACGCCACGCTTCGGAGGTGGGCAGCAGAAAGCGACGACGGCACTGCTCCGCTTGGGACGCGGCTGTATCCGGTGATCATCGTCGACGACGTCACCGCATCGGCCGGGCACGCACTGTTCGGGCGGTACCGCGATGAGGTGTGGGCGACGGGATACCTGTGGGCGGTGTCGGTGCGTGAAAGTGACCGTCAAGGTCTCCTGACTCCGCCTGCAGATGCATTCTTCGAGAAGATCGTCGACGTACCCCCGCTCTCGAGAACGGAAAGCATCAAGTTGATCACTCGCCGCGCGGGAATCGACATGGAACCGCAAGCCAGCACCCTCGCTGATGCGGTAGGGCGAAACCCCCGAGATCTGGTAAGTGCTCTGCGGGGATTCCTGCAGGACCCCGGGTCGTACGAGGACAACTACCTGGCCCTCGCCGATAGAGACAATGCGCTCTGGGCTTTGGGTCGCCCAGCGTCGATGCTGGCGGCCGAAATGAAGGTGCGGGGCCCGGTCAGCGCATCGGATGAAGACTTGCTGGCCGCGTTGGGGTGGACGCGTCCTCGTGCTGTACAAGTCTTCAAGCAACTTTACGAGAAGGGGCTGGTCCGGAGCAGCGAAGTCTCGTCAGGTCCCGGGCGGCCGCGGCGGGTGTACGAGTTGACTCCGCCGGCGGAATGGCTGCGGACCGAACACGCTGATCCGGAGGACCAGAAATGAGTGACGCCCTACTGCGTCAATTGCGGGACTCGAAGGCCTTCGACCCGTCGCCGGATCCGGATCGTATGTGGCAGGTCCATGTGCCGTTCGACGTCCTCACTGGCCCCGTGAGTGGTGACTACGAGCAGCGCTTCATGGACGCTGTTCGGCGGCGTGAGCGTGTGGCTCTGATCGGTGCCAGTGGCTCGGGTAAGTCCTCGATCACCGAGTACGTGATGGACGCTCTTCACTCCGAAAACGTTGCAGCACTGAGGATCAGGATGGGATTTCAGACCGACTCCCTCGTCTCCGATCCGGCTGAATTCCCGCGTCTGTTGGTCAACACCATCGCCAAACAGCTCGACGAGAACCGGGCAGTCCAGAAGATTGCTCGGGAAATGCGTGGAGGTTCCCCACATCGACCGGTCAAATTCTCGGTTGGTCTCCCATGGTTGGCCGGCAATCTCGCGATCGAGCTCGGCAGCGTGGTGAACGAACCATCGCAAGGTGAGGATGTCGTGGATCAGGCCATCAGGGTCCTGGAACTGATTTCGCGCAGTGGCTTGATTCCGACGCTCGTGCTCGATGACACGGACCAGTGGATACGTCGTCCAGGTATCGGCGTCGATCCGGAGCCGCGGATCGCAATGTTCTTCGGCTTGACTCTGAGGATGATCGCCGAGCGACTTCCGGCAGCATGTGTCGTCGCCGTCCATAACGACTACATCGACAGCCCCCACTACAAACAGGCTCGCGAATACCTGAACACGCGAATCACCCTGCCCGCCTTAGCTAATTCAGCCGCGCTGGGGTCGATCATCGGTAGGCGGGCCCGCCAGGCCGCGGGAAATCCGAATCTCGGCGCGGTCGACGTCATCGACGCTGACGCCCTCCAGCATCTCTTCGACCACTACGGGGCCGGTCGCAGTGTCCGCCGGGAGCTGGTCGTATTGCAGGATGCGTTGGTACGAGCGTGTTCTGCAGTAAGTGAGACCATCGCCGCAGCTCACGTCGTCGCTGCGATCGCTGCAGGCTAGGACACGACTACCGTCGTAGGTAGTTCGCAAAATGCATCGCCTGAACTGCAATTCGGGTTTACCAACCCCTTTGCAGCTTCAGTAGTAGGTGTGAAACTGCTTGGCCCTGTCCACCGCATCGAGGACCTCAGCGTCGAGGCCTTGAGCTTCTCGTTCGATCGCGTTTACCCGTCGCTTCATGCCTGCTCTGGCGAGCCACGGCGACCACATCAGTCGACTGAGCTGCGCTGCTGTCGACGGTCGCGTAATTCCCCAGGGGTCGTTGTCACGTAATTCCCCAGGTCCGGAGCTGCTGTGGTGAGGATATCGGTGACGGGCTCGGTTGTCAGGTGGTCTTGGTGCCGGGTCGTTTGCGGGGTCGATACGACGGTCCGTCCATGAGGACTTGGTGGCTGGTGTTGATGAGCCTGTCGAGGAGGGATTCGGCGACGACGGGGTTGGGGAAGAGTGGGTACCAGTCTTTCGGGGCTCTGTTGCTGGTCAGGATCAGGGGTTTGCCGGCGATGGCGCGGTCGGAGACCAGGTCGTAGAGGTCATCGGATTGTGTGGTGGTGTGCTCTCGCATCGCGAAGTCGTCGATGATGAGCACGTTGGGACGGGTGTATTCGCGCATGCGTTGTCCTATGGTGCGGTCGGCGTGGCCGCCCGCGAGGTCGGCGAGCATGCGTGAGCATTTGACGAACCGGATGTCCCCTCCGCGTCGGGCTACCTGATGGCCGAGCGCCTGTGCGACATGGGTTTTCCCGACACCGACGGGCCCGTAGAGGATGACCGATTCCCCGGCGTCGAGCCACCGCAACGCGGCGAGGTCGCGGAGCATCGCAGCAGGGAGTTTCGGGCTGACGGTGAAGTCGAAGTCCTCGAAAGTGTTGGCCTGCTCGAACTTCGCTCGGCGCACTCGTCGGGTGAGGGCGGCGGATTCTCGGCGTGCGATTTCGTCTTCGCAGAGCACTTGCAGGAACTCGAGGTGTCCGAGTTGCCCGTCTCGGGTTTGCGCGAGCCGAGCGTCGAGGGTGTCGAGCATGCCGGTGAGTTTCAATGTCTTGAGTGCGGTCCGCAGGGATGGGTCGTGAATGGTCATAGTGATGTCCTTGGATTCGAATGTGGTTGTGGTGCAGCGTGAATAGATGCTGTCGAGTTCAGGCGCTCTGTTGAGTGTCGAACGCGTCGGGTCCGCGGAGTAGGGCCGGCGGCGCAGGTACCGAGGGGTGATCGTCGGTCTGCTCTCCTCGTTCGGTGCCGGCGACGAGGAGTCCTTTGATGGTGCGGTAGTGCACGTCGTCGAGTTCGAGTGCCCGGGTGCAGGCCGCATCGAGTCGGGTGTCGGGGTATTTCTCGCGGAGTCGGATGATCGCCTGGATGGCGCGCAGGCGGTGGATGGCGTTGACCGTCGACAGCTCCTCGATGACTTTCGTTGCCCCGGAACCGATCTGCTCGGCTTGGCTGCGGCACCACGTGACGGTGCGCAACGTGTGTGCGACTTTGTGCGGTGGGTAGTGCTCGAAATTCGTCGACCGCCCACTCAGATGAAGAACGTGAGTGGCAGCGACAGTATCGTCGTGAAAGACCTGGACCATGTCTCCGGCGGTGCGGACGGTGACCTTCTGCCCGAGCAGTCGCCACGGCACCGAGTAGAACGCTGCGCCTGCTTTGACGTGGCAGTCCGGTGCGACAGTGCCGATCGAATATCGGACGGTCTCGAACGGGCGCACGGGGAGCGGGGCGAGGGCGGATTGTTCGATCGCCTCGAACATCGCCGACGGCGTCACGCCGTCGAGCCCGCGGTGTCGATGTTGCCCGTATACCTCGCTTGCCCAATGCAATGCCGCGGTCTGCATCTGTACGAGTGAGGTGAAGTCGCGGCCCGCCCAGAACGAGTCACGAATGTAGGGCATGGGCCGCTCGACGCGGGGTTTGTCCTTGGGTTTGCGGGCCCGGGCGGGATCGATGAGGGTGCCGTAGAAGCTCGCCAGCTCCTGATAGGCGGGGTTGATCATCGGGTCATAGAGATCGGGTCGCTCCACACCGGTTTTGAGGTTGTCGCACACCAGCCGGGCCGGGACGCCGCCGAAGAACTCGAATGCAGCGACGTGCGAGGCGTTCCACGATGTCTGGTCCATCCGGAAGACAGGTTGGACGAACATCTTTCGTGAGCACGCGAGGATCATCACGAATGCCCACACGGTCACTCGTCGGCCGAGGTTCGGGTCGAACCACATGCCGAGTTTGCCGTAGTCGATCTGTGCTTCGCTGCCCGGTTCGACGGCCCCGCGTGGGACGGTGACTTTCTCTTCGAGCCGTTGCTCGGCGAATGCCGTTGCGATGTAACGTCGTACGGTCGATTCGGAGACATCGACGTGGTGATCATCGCGAAGACGCTGCGCGATGGTAGCGACGGTGACCGGCACATCGAGTTGTTCGGTGATCCACTCGTGGTGCGGTGCGATGTGTTCCCACGTCAAGGCGCGGGCCGCGGGATCGGTCAATGCGGGGAACCACTGGCCGATGCGTTCACGCCAGAGCTGTTCGTCGAACACCTCTGCCGGTGCCGGTTCGATACCGTCGCGCACTGCTGGTTGGAGGTACTTGCGGATGGTTTTGCGGTCGATGCCCAGCGCCTGATGGATCTCGACTTGGGATCGGCCGGCGTTCCAGTGTCGGAACATCTCGATGAGATCGTTCACGGTGAATGACTTCCTTGCCACCTCAGGCCCCTTCCACGAGCCCTTGGCAGGACCACGTGTCAGGAGCGAACCTGAGCAGCACCCGAACCCCGCACCGACACGCCCCAGGGTGGGGAATTACGTGACAGCGGGTGAGGAATTACGTGACGGACAACCCCTCACACCTGGGGAATTACATGACCGCTGACACGCTGCTGACAAGCGCACACATCGCCCCAGCGCAGTGTTGATTCCCCCGGCTTCTTCCTGACCGTCTTTCTGCTTTACGTCGTCGTCGCTCGTCAGGCGCGCCACAGTGGCCAGTTGGATGTACAAACGCAGTGGCCGTCGCGGAACCCGTGCAATGATCGCGGCCGTCTCAAGCTCGCGGACACTGTCCTTGAAGTGCTGAAACGACGGATCAGTGGACGACGACCCTGCCCATCGGGTGCGTTCGGTGCTCGCCAAGTGCCGGAGAACCTCGCTACGCAGTTGACGGCGTTGCTGACTGCCGATCAGGTACTGGCCCGCAAAGGATCCGATACCGAGAGCTCCGATAATCGAGGCCACACCACTGATATCCATTTCGTAACAGTATTCGGATCCAGAACTTGGGGTCGGTTGACGCAACGTGAGTGGTGAAAAAGGAGAGATTTTTCCGTACCTATTGCGCCTCACGCGGCAGCAGATGTTCCGACTCCCGAATATTTGCCGGTGCTCGAAGTGTCCACCTCCGCAGGCATAATCGTGGACTGTTGGAGCCGATCGACTTTGGAATGGCGAAATTCCTCGCCTAGGGACGGTAGTGCTTCGGTCGCCGACAGATGGTCGGATCCGCGCGTGCGAATCGGAGTAGAAGGCAGTCCTATGTGGCGATGGACCGGAGAGAGTGTGACATGACGGTTGCCGATCAGAAGGTTTCGGAGCGGGAGAATGCCGAGCATCGCGCGCGTCCTCCGCAGAAACGTGCGCAACGGACCCGTGACGCGTTGATTACCGGTGCGGCTCGAACCATCGCATGTGGGGGAAGCGGCGTCACGGTCAACGACCTGATACAGGCTGCAGGGGTGACCAAAGGGGGCATGTACTTCCACTTCCCATCGAAGGACGCTGTTGTTCATGCAGTGGTCGACCAGGCTGCTCGACAATGCGAGTTCCTCCGGGCGCATCGCCCGTCTACAGGAGACACTGTGGCCGATGTTCAGGACTTGCTCGGCGGCTACTTCACTCATGCGAAACGGTATTGGTCTCTGAGGGCAGCAGCGGTGTTGTGGACCGACCTCCACTACGAGGACGTCGCACGGGCCGCGACCTACCACCCTCTCAGGGCCGCGGTCCTGGCCCTTCTGACCAGCAACGGCAGGCTGCCGACGATATCGGTGGACACTGCCGATGCTGTCATGGCCATCGTGTGCGGCGTGACGACCACCGCCGGGCCGGGGGGCTTCGGTGACGGCGGCGATCTCGACACCGTCCTGCGGTTGACGGGGCCCGTGATCGCGGCTGCCGGTGCAGTGGCGGTATGAACAGCGGTGGCGGGGACTCCGGGAAGCCTTGATCTCCGCCGGTTACCCGCGGCCGGTAGTGGGCGACGAGCCGGGCCAGCTCACGTTGTCGTGGGGCACCGGTGTCGGCGTACGAGAGATGTGTGTGAGCCCTTCAGGGGTGGTCGCCCGGACACCGGACGCGGTCTTTGCCTTGGGCCTGTTACGTCAGTCGGCAGCAGACTGGGTATCGCCGCTGCACCCGCTGATCGCAGAGCCGATCGTGCGCACATCCGAATCGCCCTTTCGGGTAGTCGAGCCGGTGACCAACATCGTTCGGAGCGCGTCGGTGATCCGGCGTTCGATGACGTGCCAGGTGAGTTTCCTGGGCTGTCAGTGTGCGGCGTTGTACGCCTCTTCGATGTCGGTGGGGATGCGGCCTCGATCGCCGATCTCGTGACCGTTGTCCGCCGCCCACTGCCGAATTGCGCGAGTCTGCGCCGGGTCACGCTTGGCCGGTGTCCCGGCTGTCGAAGGCGTCGACGCGGTTGCGGGGAAGGGTTTACGTTTGCGTCCGCCAACCCGCGCGGCGTGCTTGATGTAGTAGTCGAGCTTTCTGTGAAACTCGCTGGCGTTCTTTGCTTTCAAGTCGATCACGTACTCGACGCCCTGGACCGCGAACTCGATCGTTTCACCGGAGTCGTCGATGACCGATCCGTCGATGTCGTCGACCAATTGAATCGTTTCTAGCTTGGCCACAGTGAAGAAACCCTCTCGCAAAAATGTATGGAAGACAGCTAAGTGAGCGTATAACGGGTCTGCGTGGTCGTGACAACTGTGGGTGCGGCGCGCGTGGTTCGGATGCAGGATCGAGAGAGTGCGATTATGGGCAGCGCTCCATTCGTGGTCGGCGATGAAGCCCAAGTTACTAGTCGGGCGATGACGTCGACGCCGTCGAATGTCTGGTTGTGCTGTTCTGACGACCGTTCGATCAGGGAAATGAGGCGGACCAGCCCTTCCGCGTATCGGGCCAGGGTCCGCGGCGAGAGGTCGTAAAATCGGTACACCCATATCGTCCCGGAAGTGGCCTCGTTGAGAACGCGCGCGGCCGTGCGCGGATCGATGACAACGCTGCCGCCTACATCAGAGGGGTCGTATTCGCCCGTGTCGGCGGGTCCTTCGACATTCTGCGCGTAGTAGCCCACAACGTTGGTCGCGTCTGTGTAGCGGTACCTCTTCGCTTTCAGTGCGCGGAGCAGGAAGCCCTCGTAGATGTAGTTGTCACCACGCTTGGTGGGGTAGACCGTGCCGTCGTTGTATCCCTGATACGCACTACGCTGATCATCAGCGACATCGACGCCGCCGAACCCCCTGATCAGGATTAACGGTCGGCATTTTATTTCGCCCATCTGAACCTCCACGAGTGTTCGTCGCAGCAGGCACATGCCCCCGCTGTAACTCGTCGTCCTTGACTCAAATCGACGGGTGGAGATACCTGAGGTGCAACCGCGAACCCGCTGAGCTGGTCGTTGCGGCCAGGCCGCTTCTGATGGTCCTCGTGTTGGGGGGCGATGTCACTGGTAGTTAGGGCTGACAACCGTTTGAACGGCAGACCCGTTGGCCTGCGGATGAGAATTCGAGCTGTTCGTGGTGTCCGGTCCTGACGCTAGTGTGCATCGACAGAGACAGCCAACAGGGGCCTTGGCCTATCGGTGGGGGTGAATGATCATGCGAGACAAGAGCGGTGGAGATGTGAACGTCGACGGAAGCGGGGACGCCGTAGGACACGTCGTGGACAGGTTCGCCGCGGTGATGACCGAATTCGACGTCGATACTGCCGGCGTGGGTGTGCCGTGTATCGATTCGGTGTGGCAGGGGGAGTTGCGGGGATGAGGGGCCGGCAGCTCGTCGTTGTTGACGTCCACACCACGGGGCCGTCGTTCGAGGCTCACGAGGCCTTCGAGCTCGCCGCGATCGACGGTGCATCCGGGAGGGTGTGGGATCTCGCGCTGCCTTTGACATCGGCACAGCTCGAACGGGCGGATTCAACATTCCTGCAGCTCAGCGGATACCACCGTCGACGGCTGGTGGAAAAGGCGCAGCATGACGCGTTGACCATTGGAACGGAGCTCGCGGCGCTCAGTGATGTGTTGGCTGGAAACACGCTCGGCGGCGCAGATCCGGAGATCCATGCGGCATTTTTGAGCAAGGTCTTTCACCGGCATGGTGTCCGGTCGCGTTGGCACCACCTGCCCGCAGATATCGCGGCGTTGACCGCCGGTGCCCATGGGATCCCCGCAACCAACATTCCGCGGCTGGAGGTGTGCTGCGAATTGTGGAATGTGCAGCTCGCGGAATTTCCTTCGGCGCTGGATCGGGCGCACGCTGTCGCCGATTGCTTCGCGGCGTTCGACCGCAGAAGCGGACGGGAATCGGTGTCGGCAACGCTCAGAGGCGAGTAGGTGTTGAAGCAGCCGCTTATTGCGCTGGGCCACACCTGAGCCCCGCAGTTCTGTCTCGGTAGTCACGCTATCGCAGGCGGCGAATCCAGACGAATGGTATTCTACGAGTTAATACTCGTATTTGATGGCAGCGGCCGTCACCGTTGGACGTGGGGATCTGATGGATCTGTTCATCGATGTCATAGCCTCAATCGCTTCCTGGTGTGCTCCGATGGTTCTGCTCGTGGCTGCCGCAATCCTCTTGGTGGAATCCGGCTTGCTCGTCGGGTTTCTCCTCCCGGGTACTGGCACGGTTCTGGCGGTCGGTGCTCTCGTGGGGCTGGGCGAACTTGATCCCGTCGTGACGGCGATCGTCCTGATCGCTTCGTCGACAGCAGGGGCTCAGCTGGCCTTTCGGTCCATCAGGCGTGGATCGTGTCGCGCTGATATCGCCGGCGCAGGCCGCTTTGCGCGCCTGATCAACAGGGTGCTTGCTCGGGCACGTCAGTTGTTTTCGGGGGATGCGCGCGTCGGGACAGTGACCACGCATTTCGTCGGAGGCGCGAGGACCTTGGGGCCACGTCTCGCTGCGGGTTCCTCGTTGTCGTTCTCGAGGTTCGCGGTGTTGAATATCGTCGCCGCAACCGTGTGGGTCACTCTTCTGTTGACCACGGGAAGCGTGTTGGGAGCCAACCCCGCGTGGATCCCCTGGGCCACTGGCGCTTTCGTCGTGGCCGTAGTTGGAGTCATCGCAATTCGGGCATTTCGGCGCAGTGACGCTCCGGTTCCCGGCGGCACAATTCCCGCCCGTCGATCTGATCGACGGGGCGGGAATGCGGCTGTGCCGTGCAGTTGTGCCCGTGTCATTCGCGGCCGGCTGATACCCAACTCATGTCGGGTGCTCGGGTTCCGGTGACGGCGTCGGCGAGGGTGTCGAGGACGGCGAGCTGGTCCGCGGTGAGTTCGATGTGCACCGAGCCCGCGTTTTCGGTGACCCGATCCGCATTCCGAGTGCCGGGTATCGGAACGACGGGCAGCGCGAACTGTGTACCTTTCACCCGTAGCCACGCCAATGCGATCTGGGCGGGCGTGGATCCGTGCTGTGACGCGATGTCTGTCAATGGGGCGAGGGCGTCGGTGTTCGTTTCGAATGCGTCGAGTTGAAAGCGGGGTAGATACCGCCGAAAGTCGTTGTCGCCGAGCTGTTCCTGTTTCACTTTTCCGGTGAGCATTCCGCGTCCCAGTGGGGAGTAGGGAACGAATCCGATGCCGAGTCGAGCTGCGGTCGGGACGATGGCGTTCTCGACGTCGCGGCTGAACAAGCTCCATTCGGACTGGACCGCGGCGAGCGGATGGGTCCGGTGCGCTCGTTCTAGTTCGGGGGCGGTTACTTCCGATACTCCGATGTGCCGGACTTTTCCGTCGGCGATGAGCTCGGCCATCGCTCCGATGGTGTCGTCGATCGGGATGTGTGGGTCGACCCGGTGAAGGTAGTAGAGGTCGACGACGTCCACGTCGAGGCGACGCAGGCTGTTGTCGATGCACTGGCGGACGTAAGCCCTGTCTCCGCGGCTTCTGCGGCCGGGTTCGGTTACGGAGGTATCGATACCGAATTTGGTGGCGACGGTGACCTCGTCGCGACGGTCGGCGAGGAGTCTGCCGATCAGTTCCTCGTTGGTCCCGAGGCCGTACACATCTGCGGTGTCGATGAAGTCGATGCCGAGGTTGACGGCGTGATGCAGGGTCTTCAGTGCTTGGTCGGGGTCGGATTCGCCGTACATCGAGGTCAATGCCATGCCGCCGAATCCGAGTGCGGATACTTCGAGGCCTGTTCCGAGGTTCACGTGTGGGAAGTCGGTCATGATGCTGTCTCCTTGGAGGCGCTCGTTTCGGGTCGACCGCGTTCGACTGCCTGTGTGTCCGCGGGTCCGGCCACTGCGGTGAGGTAGGTCCGTATGGCTGCAGGGTTCTGCAGCGAGCCGGTCATGCCCACTATGCGGTCGGGACGCACGACAGCGACACCGCCCTGTCCGAGCTCGCTCGAAACGATCTCGTGGGTGTCGATCACGGTGGGAGTTGCGCTCAGAAGTGTGGTGGGGGAGTGGACCACGACCACGACGTGCAGCCGCGACCCCCACGAGTCGAGGATGGCATGTAAGGCCCGGAGTTCGTCGATACTGGTGATGGTGGCCAGCGCCAGGACTCGTCGGTCATCGAGGAGGTCGGGCAGCAACTTGTCGACCTCTCCGTCGAACTGGACGGGATGCGGGGGCAGGAACTTGCCCGGCGAGATGGTTCGACCGCGCCCGCCCCCGCGGGCCACTGACGGGCCGTAGGCCGTATCGATCTGCGCCAGTTGAGGAACGACACGCCGGGTGAGGAGCCCTGTCGCCGAGAGGATTCCGAGGATTCGGTCGCGGATCCACCGCGAAACGGCAGCACGAGTTGTCCACAGTTTCGTCTGAAGATCGGTCATCGCGGCGACCGATTCTGCGACGGGTCGTCGTTCGAGTTCATATGTTTCGAGTAGTGCTGCATCGGCTCCGTCGACCGCTACTGCTGCAAGTTTCCACGCGAGATTCGCCGCGTCCTGTATTCCGGTGTTCATACCTTGACCTCCCGCAGGACTGTGAATATGTGCAGCGTCGCCGGCAAGGATGAATCGGCCCGACACGTAGCGCGAGGACAGTCTCCGGTGTACTCGAAAGTCGCTCTGCCAAAGCACATTACTGACCCGGAAGCGGCCGAGGCCGCGTTGGCCGAGCATGATGTTGGCGCGATCGGTGATCTGAGTCGGCGGTATGAGCGCAGGGGAAGCGGACTGACGGTGTCCGAGAAATACCCGGTGTCCACCACCTGGGAGCGGGACGACGACCGTCACCCCGTCCGGGTGGAGATGGTACTGAGCCTCCCCGACCGACCCATCGGTTTCTAGGGTGCCGTCCACCAGCAGAAAAGCGTCGTCGTAGCTGTCGCCGTCGAAGTCGATGGCCGCTGTTTTCCGCACGGTGCTGTGTGCACCGTCGGTGCCCACGATCCACTCTGCTGTTGTGGTGAAGCGGATTCCGCTCGGACCGACCAATGACGCCCTCGCCCCGTCGCTGGGCCCGGCAGGGTCCGGATCGAGGGCACCGAGGAACTTGTGCCGCCAGCGGACCGTACCTCCCAGCGCCTGGTAGAGCTCGAGGAGAGCTGCCTCGACGAGGGGCTGCGGAAGGGACAGTGGTTTGTGCAGGCCGGGCTGGTCGAGGCCGGTGAAGTCGACGTGGCCGATCTGTGACCCTTTCGACCAGTACGACGCTCGGTCGAGAGTGACGCCGGCATCGAATACCGCGGGATCGACACCGAGGATGCGCAGGCTCTCCTGGGCGGCACTCCAGAGTACGAGGGCTTTCGGTTCGGTCGAGGGCCCCGACTTGCCGTCGATAATCATGTGGTCGACGTTCCTGCGGGCGAGCTCGCAAGCAAGCGTCAGACCTGTGGGGCCCGCGCCGACGATGAGGACGGTGTGCTCGGTCATGTCCGGACTCCTGACGGGCGAGGCGGGGCGAGGCTGGATTGTTCGGCCGAGATCACGTCCTCGTATCCGGTGGACGGCGCGTCGCGGGGTAGGGGAGAGGCCGCTGCGTGCGGGTCTGCTGCCGCGGGGTCGACGAGGAAGTCCTTGCGTCTGATGAGGGTGAATGCCGCGATCGCACCGATGAGGGTGACGATTCCCGCGATCGTCGTGACCTGATGCAGCGCCGAGATGAACGCGATTTCTGCTGCCACCCCAACGTCCTGCCCGGTCTCTTGCAGCGCCGCGACGGCCCCGGAGGCCACGGCGTCGACGGTGGCGTCGAGCTGGGCCGGAGTCAGGGCGGATCCGTACGCGGTGTCGAGTTCGGATTCGATGGTGCGATGAGCCAAAGCTCCGAGTACCGCCACGCCCAATGCCGCACCGACCTGCTGGAATGTCTCGTTGATCCCAGCTCCCATCCCTGAGTCTTCGGCCCGAACGAGAGCCACTGCCGCGCTCGCACGGGGTGGATTGTGTAGTCCCATACCGAGTCCCGCGATCACAAACCCCGGTAACAACGCCGTCCAGCTGTCACCGACGTCCGCGAATCGAAACAACAGAAACCCGATTCCTGTGCACAACAGCGAGATTCCGATCAGAATCGATGTCGAGATCCGGGCGCTCAGTATTCCGCCCACGGCACCGGATATCAGCAGGACGCCGGTAAGCGGCAGGAACCTCAATCCGGTCTCGATAGCCGAGTAGCCCAGCACGCCTTGCATCCACAGCACCGAGAACAAGATGGTGGCCGTGACGGCGAAGTTGATCGCAAACGTTGCCGCGGACAGGCCGTTGAAGGAACGGTTTCCGAACAGGACCATGTCGAGCATGGGATTGCGGACGCGGCGCTCGACCACAGCGAAGCCGAGGAGGGCGAGCACACCGACCGCCAACGCTACCGCGGTACGTGGGTCGGTCCATCCCACGACGGGTGCCCGGATGATTGCAAAGATCAACGCGAACAGACCTGCGGAGAACAGTGCCAGACCGAGGGGGTCGAGACCGCGGCGCGCGGTCGATGTCTGGTGGTCCCGGACTTTCAGAGCGACGACGGCCAGAATGATCAGTCCCACAGGGATATTGAGGTAGAACACCCATCGCCAGTCCACTTCGGTGAGGATGCCTCCGATCAACGGTCCCGCAGCGATGGCGATGCCCGAGGTGGCCCCGAAGATGCCGAAGGCGGTTCCTCGTTGGCGGCCGTGGAACGTCGCTGCGATCATCGCTGGGCCGACGGCGTACATGATGGCCGCGCCGAGGCCTTGAACTCCACGTGCTGCGTTGAGCAGAGTTGCTGACCCAGCGAGACCGCAAGCCACGGACGCGAGGGTGAAGGCCAGCGCGCCGACGGCGAAGATCCGGGTGCGGCCCAGTCTGTCCGCGATCGAGCCGGCGGTGAGCAGAAACGCGGCCAGTGCCAGGGCGTAGGCGTCGATCACCCATTGCAACTGCTCGAAGCTGGCCGAGAGGTCTCGTTGTATCGCGGGCAGTGCGACGTTGACGACGGTGAGGTCCAAGAACAGCATGAATGTTCCGAGGCAGACCGCTGTCAGCGTCCACCAGCGTTCGGGGGCCGACTGCAGCGGTTCGGGGGTGCTCATGCGGACTCCTCGAGGAGCGCGTCCGCGGTGGGTTGCGCGGCCGGCTGCTGGCGTCCGAACCAGGCGTCGATTGCCTCGATGGCTCCCGCGGTGTCGGTGAAGTGATGTATCTGCATTCCGTGCGCTCGGGCGGCTTGGCAATTGCGTAGGTCGTCGTCGACGAACAGGCATCGAGCGGCAGGGACGCCGAGTCGTTCGGTCGTCCGGCGGTAGATTTCGGGTTCGGGTTTGCGGACACCTTCGTTCGCGGAGACGACCTCGACGCTGAACAGGCCTGTGGGGACGATTCCTCGCCACTCGGGTTCCCATTCTCGGACGTTGTTGGTCAACAGTCCCAGAGTTCGTCCTTCGGATTTCAGCGTGTGCAAGTAGTCGAGAAGTTCCGAGTTGGGGACCCGGCCGGAGAACCATGCCGGCCGGAACTGTGACAGGTCGATAGCGCGTCCGGTCATGGTTTCCAGTGCCGATCCGACTCGGTCGAGGAAGGCCGCTTCGGTGATTTCGCCGCGTTCGAGCGGGGCCATGATCGTTTCGTCCGGGTCATCGTGCGCGGTGAACAGGGCACCCATCAGGTCCTCCGGTTGCACGGACATGTACTCGGTGAACGCCGCGATGGTGTCGGCGATGGGGTTGGTCAGGACGCCGCCGTAGTCGACGACGAGAACGAGGGGACCGGTGTCGATACTGTTGTCGGACATCGTCATCCCACCTCGACCTGCGAGCGGACGATGACGACGTCACCCTGGACGAGTTCGAAAGATGCGACGATCCCAGTCCCGGACTCGGTGGGTGCGGTGTCGATCAAGCGGCAGTAGACAGGAAGCTCGTGTTCGGCGAAGTCGAGGAACTGGATGTCGTAGCGCACCGGGGAACCGACCGACGATTCCGGCAGTGAGTGGGTGTCGAGGACGGCGCACACCGATGCCTGCCTGCACGCTTCGGTCAAGAGCATCCCCGAGACGTGGTCGACCTTGTGATCGGAGAGCGACGGGTGGTTGTTGTCGACGACGACCTCGTACGTCGTGTCGGGGTGTTCGGTGCCGGTGGAGGCGATGACGACGTTCTTCGAGTCCCGCCGGGCAACGCGTGCAGGCGGAAGCGGAACGGCGGCAGAGGTATACGGCTGATCGGGGGTGTTCTTCGCTGCCCGCCCGGCCGCGCGCATCTCGGCGAACATCTGCTTGGGCATGAAGCTCAGGGATCCGACGAATTCGCCGACAGGCACGCCGTCGAGAACGGTCTGGTACCTACCGACTGCCCCGGTCAGGTACCCCTCGACGTGGAACCGCTTCTCGAATTCGACTCGGATGACCAACCGGCCCGGTGTTTCCCCGACCTGGAGGGCAGCGAGGTCGGTCACCGACACCGAGGCCTTGCGGAAGACGAACGCCCAGTCCTTGGGTACTCCGTAGAACTGGTGACTGATCAGGATCGAGGCCTGCCTGCATGCCTCCACGAGGATCATGGGGTCGTACCGGTCGTCGAGTCGGTCGCTGTAGAGGGCATGCCCTCGCGGTAGCTGCGCGGCGACGACGAATCGGTTCTCGCCCGTCGCAGCAGCGTCGGTGAGGAAGACCTCGCTGACAGCTGCGCGGTGGACGAGGCTTCGCGGCACAGTGCGATCGAATGTCAGTTCACTGGCGATATCGAACGGTGGTGTGGTGACAGTCATTTCTTCCCCCAGGAAGGTGGTCGCAGATTTTCTGCTTTGTGCGAAACGCACCGATCGGTACGTGGTTTCAAGTACAGCGCCACGTTTTCGATAAGTCAATTCTTTTCACGTTAATTCCAAATGTTCGGAAAGTGATTCCCGTAACAATATAATTTCAGTTCGAGCGCAGATATACCGCCAGTAATTCGAGCACTATTGTGAGCCTGTGCACACGGTTAAGTGCACAGGCTCGCAATAGTGCGTTCAGCTATTTGATGCCGATCTGATGCGGTCAGTGGGGTTGTCGGGCGTCGAGCCACTGGTCGAGCGAGTCGAAGACGATGGCGGCGTTCCGTGCGTGGCCCATGTAATGGCCTGCGTGAGGAATCGTGATCGCCTTTCTGTCCGATGTTCCGGTGAACGATGCAATATGTTCGTCACCGAATTGCACGCGTGCGTCGTCCTGTCCGTAGAGGCCGAGAACTGGAATGTCTATGCTCGACATTTTGGCCAGGTCGAGAAGAATTCCGGGGCCTTGTGAAAGCATGTCGCCGCACGGGTGTTGGTTCTGATAGGGCGCTGCTGTATCGATTACTTGTTGTTCGGTATCGGCATAGTTTCCTGTCACGAATTCAGTGGTTCCTTGGTCGTAAAAGGTGTAGCCCTTGGCGGCGGGATTGTTTTCCGATGCCGAGCCTCCGGTGAGGCAGCGTGGTGTGGCGGCGAAGAATCTGACGTAGGCCTCGGGTGTCAGTCCGCGATCGGCCCAGTCCATGACGACGAGAGCGTCGACGTCGTCGAAGGTGTAGGCCTCGATCTGGACGATCTGCCCGCCGTTCGACTGGCCGGCGAGGGTGATGTGCCCGAAGGTGGGGGCCGTTCCGGATGCATCCCATTGATAGGTGCCGGTACGCAGCGCTTGGACGATCTGATGGGCCATCGTTGCTTGGGACCCCACGCACATGGCCCCGCCTGCCGGAGCGTCGCTCGTGTCGTATCCGAGTCTGTCGATCGTCAGTGAGGTCTGTCCGCGAGCGGCCATTTCGTAGGTGTGGTGGTATCCCTCGACTGGAAGACGCCAGTACCATTCGCCGGCTGCGATGCCGTGTTCGTAGAGGGTGATGGCGTTGCCGAAACCCTCTGCGGGAGCGGTGAGATGGCCACGGATGGTGTAGGTTCCGCCGTCGGCGGTGCACGGGACGGCTGTGTCGTTGGTGTTGCGGACTGTGAAGGACACCGGTACGTCGATCACGTCCGATCGGGTCGGCTGCGCGGAGGCGATGGCCGTTCCACCGAGAAAGATGGCGGTCGACGCGACGGTTATCGCAATCGCGGCGAGGAGCCGTGAGAGGGGGTGATGGCGGCTGTCGAGCATGGGGTACTCCGATCGGGGCGGGGATGTGGTGGCTGGGAGCGTGCGAGTGCAGTGCTCATACAGGGGTTTTGGGTCTTCCAGGGTCGACTTCGGTACCAGGTGTATCGACGCGTGGAGCATCGGTGATGCCGATGAGCTGGTGCAGGCGTGCCAGTGGGCGCGGTGCCCACCAGTTCCAGCGGCCGGTCAGGGCCATGATGGAGGGGACGAGGATCGCTCGGATGACGGTGGCGTCGATCAGGACCGCCAGTGCCATGCCGATTCCGAGTTGCTGAAGGAAGGTCACCCCGGAAGTGGCGTAGGTGGCGAAGGATGCGGCCAGGATGAGAGCTGCTGCGGTGACGACGGGTGCGGAGCGTGAGATGCCATCGATGATGGATTGGCGATTGTCTCCGGTACGGTCGAATTCTTCTTTGATGCGCGAGAGCAGGAAGACTTCGTAGTCCATCGACAGGCCGTAGGCGATGCAGAACATCAGGATGGGGATGCTCGGCTCGATGGCACCGGTAGGGGTGAAACCCAGCAGCCCAGCAAGATTGCCGTTCTGAAAACCCCACACCAGGACACCGAACATGACCGTCAGTGACAGCAGATTCAGAATGGTGGCTTTGATGGGGGCGATGATCGATCCGGTCATCACGAACAGAATGGCGAAGGTGATCAGTGCAATGAGCACGGCCACGAGCGGGAGCCGGGCGGTGACGCCGTCGGTGTAGTCGTCGAGCATCGCGGGTGAGCCGCCGACGAGTACCTGGCCGGGAGGCTCCACCGACCGTACCGCGGAGACGAATCCGGCTCTGTCGTCCAGTGATTCGCGAGTCGGTACCACCGAGAGGTAGCTGCCTGCGGTGTCGGGAGTGAAACGGACGGCGCCGTTCGGTGGAGCAGTGAGCGCCCTGTCGGGTTCGACGGTGCCCAGTGCGCTGTCCACTCGTAGCACCTGGGGCAGTGCTGCGAGATCGGAGGCGTACCGAGCGAGGCCGTCCGGTGCGATGGTCGGTGCGACGAGCAGAATTGCGTCTGCATCCTCGCTGGCGTAGTCGTCGCGGATGGTGTCGTACAGGGCGCGGACCGGAACCGACTGCGGCAGGATGCGATCGTCCGGTGCGCCGAACCGAACGCCTAGTACCGGCGCTCCGAGCAGTATCAAGATCACCACACCGGCGATCGCGAACACTGCAGGTCGGCCGGTCGTGGCCACGGTGATCCGCCGCCACACGGTACTTCCGTCGGTGTCCGGTTCCTTGCGCCGTAAGGCGCGGTGCCCGAGCAGCACCAATGCGGCCGGGAGTACGACCGTAGCGGCGAGCACGGCGGTGGCGACGACGGCTATCCCGGCGTAGGCGAACGAGGCCAGGAACGGGAACGGGAAGACCAGCAGAACGGCCAGTGACGCGGCGACGGTGGCGCCGGAGAACATGATGGTGCGTCCGGCTGCCTGCGCTGCTCGCTGCACGGCCAACGTCAGGTCAGCGGTGCGGCGGGCTTCCTCTCGGAAGCGGTAGATCAGGAACAGTCCGTAATCGACGCCGAGTGCAATGCCCATCACCAGCGCGATGTTCGCCGCGAAGGTCGATACTTCGGTGAAGGCTGCCACCACGCGCATGATGGCCAGGGTGCCGACGACGGAGAACAGTCCGGTTGCGAAGACCACTGCGGCGAGACGGAGCCGCCGTAGGACGGCCCACAACAGTGCGATCACCAGCGGGGCGATGATCAGCTCTGCTCGGAGAAAGTCGGTCCTGGATTGTTCTGCGACGGAGCGGAACACCTCGTCGCTGCCGCCGAGAGCGATGTCGATGTTCGAGGTAGCCGACCGGCTGAGTGCCTCGTCGAGAGCGGGAAGGACCTGTTGCCGGATTTCGGTGGCGTCGCCCGGTGCCCACGCCTGGATCAGCGCCGAGCTGCCGTCCCCGGCGGCGAGGGTCGGAACCTCTTCGGTCCAGTAGGACCATGTGTCGTCGATGCCGGGGAAGGTGTCGACGAACTCGGTCAGACGTAACCCGTCCGCGGCGACGGCCGAGCTGTCGACGTCGCCGGTCTTCGCGGTGACGAGGATGGTGATGTTGGGTGTGCCGGTCTGAAAGGTGTCGTTGAGCAGCGCCTCGGCTGCCGCAGACGGGGCGTTGGTCGCCTCGAACCTGTTCAGGGACAGTGCATTCATCGCACCGGCAGCGACTGCTGCGAGCACGAGGAAGAGGACGCCGGCCACTACGAGGGTGAGGCCGGGTCGAGTTGTGGCGAATCGGGTGGGCATCGCGGGTCCCCCTGCTACCGTGGATACGAGCGATTGCTCGTGATTTGCGAGAATACGAGCGAAAGCTCGTCTTGTCTACCGGAAAGCCTGGAGTTCACATGCCGAATACCTCGACGCCAACTACCTCTCCTGCACCCAAGCGTCAGGATCGCGGACTCAAGCGCATCGCTGCGATCCTCGACGGTGCGGAGGAGTTGTTCGGAGAAGTCGGGTTCGACGCAGCGACCACGAACGCTATCGCCAGCAAATCGGGCATGTCACCGGGTTCGCTGTACCAGTTCTTCAGAAACAAGGAAGACATCGCCGCAGCATTGGCGGAACGCTACGTCGTGGAGTTGACCGACGCCCAATCGGCCGCGGTCGATCCGCGACCGGACGGCTTCGTGGAATCTCTACCGCAGTTCATCGACCGGGCCGTCGACAATATGGTCGCCTTCAATGCGGCCAATCCGGCTTTCCTGCAACTGTTCTCGCGAGCAGATACCCAGCCTGCCCTGTATACCGCAGTCGTACCATTGCAGAGCGAACTCTCCCAGAGGGTCGCCCAGACCTTGGCCGCACTCGCACCGACCCTGTCCAGCGAACGCATCGACCTCCACGCGCTGGTGGCCTTGCAGATCACCCGCGGAATGATGCCCGTCATCGCCGCAGAAAAAACTAACAAGAAGGACCAGCTCGTGACCGAGCTCAAGGCGGCACTGATTCGTTACCTGTCCGAGGCACTCGCCTCACCCTGACGGAACAGAGACCCGCGCCGCCGCAGGCCGTGCGTACTCCCAGTCTGAAAAAAGCTGCAGCAGTAGCTGTTTTGACGTTTTTCAGTTGTGCTGCCAGCAATCACTGCTTTTCGTACACTATGGGATCCGCGCCGATCGATACTTCGATGCGTGGTGGAGCATTCGGTCGAGGCTCAACGCCCCGCGTCGTATGCTCGGTCAGCGATCGGCGACCTTAGGCGCGCACCCGGCGGCGGACCATGCGACCGGCGTGCATCGCCGCAACTTTGGTCCAATCAGGGTGTGCAATTAGCCGTCACAGCTGGACCGATGACCGCCGGACTCACGCAGGTTCCGGTGTTGCCGCGCCGGTCACCGCATGACCTGGGGGACGGTTCGCTGTTTTTCGTTCTTTGGGTGTGTCGATCAATGCGTTATGTGCAGCATCGCGTACCCAGCCTGTGATTCTGTCGAGGGTTTCGGATGGCAGGTGCCATCGTTGCCAATACAGGGGAATGGTGACGTTGTGGTCGGGGTCGAGGTGAACGAGTGTCCCGTCGGCGAGGTCGCGTGCGATTTGTCCTTCCGGTAGCACGCCCCACCCGAGTCCGAGTCGAGCTGCAGTCAGGAATTCGCGGTTCGATGGGAGGTAGTGGATCGGGGGCTCACGGTGCGCCTTGATCTTGCGTAGATAGGCGTGTTGCAGGTCGTCCTTTTTGTCGAATCGCAGCATCGGGAGGCGGCTGGGATCGCAACCGTCGGAGTCGGCGTCGCGAATGAGTGAGGGTGCGCACGCGGGCCAATAGACCATGGCTCCGAGCGGTTCGACCGTACAGCCAGGTGCTGCGGTGCGTGAGGTCGTCACGGCGGCCATGACCGCGCCTTGACGCAGTAGAGCGTCTGTATGGTCCTGATCTTCGATGTGGAGGTCCAGCAGTATCCGTCGGTCGACGGCTATCGCTTTCATCACCGGTTGGAACCACGTCGAGACCGAATCGGCATTGATAGCAAGTGAAAAGCGCAGCGGTGCAGCAGTATTCGTTGTCGTTGAGCCGCCGCGTAGCTCAGCGTCGGCGTCGACGGTGAGGACTTCGATCTGCCGCGCGAGTCGGAGCAGGGCTTGCCCGTTTCTGGTGGGTAGTACCGGCCTGGTTCGCTGTAGCAGCGCGGCCCCCGACGCTCGTTCGAGCGCGGTAATGCGTTGGCTGACTGCAGAAGACGAGATGTGCAACGCCGTTGCAGCTCCCTCGAACGACCCTGAATCGCAGATCGCGGCAAGTGTGGCGAGCTGATCGTGGTTGTACATCCACAAATACTAAACCTAGATCAGCGATACTTAGGAAACGTGCATCGATGCTGGAGCGGTCGTACCGTTCTTGCCGTGAACAACCCCGTTCTGGCCTATCTCCCCGTCGCTATCGTCTTCGGAATAATCCCAGGTCCTGACGTCATGTTGGCGGTCAAGCACTCGCTTACCGGCGGTGTGCGTCACGGCATCGCCGTAGCTTTGGGTGCGGCGACGGGGTCGATGGCCTGGGGCATCGCTGCGGCCGTGGGGTTGGCGTCCTTGCTCACCAGCGTCCCCGGGGCATTCGACGCGGTACGTATCGCAGGTGCCGCCTACCTGGTGTTTCTAGGAATTCAGAGTATCTGGCAGCGCAAGGGCAGCTTCACCGACGTCGATGCCGCGACTTACAACGCGCACCAGCCGAAGTGGTCGCGAGCGTTCATGACCGGTTTCGTCGCGGACCTGTTGAATCCGAAAATGGGTGCGTTCTACCTGGCGGTGCTGCCGCAGTTCATTCCGCGCGACGGGAACGTTTTCGTTTGGTCCATGCTGCTCATGTCGATCGAGTTCGTGGTGGCGCTGATATGTCTGTCCTCGTACGCACTTCTTGCCTCGTCCGCTCGCCGGTTCTTGGAGAAGGGCCGCTTGGGGGCGTGGCTCGAGCGTGGACTGGGTGTTGTTCTGGTGGGATTCGGCGTCCGGCTGGCCTTCGAGTAAACACCCCCGCCGTCCGAGCCCTTCTCCCTTCGCTCTTTCAACTACTCGACCCGAGCCCGACGTGACTTGATTGTGTAACGACGCCTTGGCCCGGGTCCGCGCCCCGGGCCGTCCAATCCCGCCAGGTCTTGGCTTTGCCGTGCCCTAACCCGAACTTTCCTGTACCGAAACCGAACCATCACGCACACAGAGGGGTACCGATCAATGAGCGAAAAGCTCTGGGGTGGAAGATTCTCCACCGATATCACCGACGATGTACTTCGCTACACAGAGACAGCATCGGTAGACAGCAGAATGCTCGAACACGACCTGTGGCAGAACATCGCTCATGTTCTGATGCTCGGTCGCGCGGGAATCAACACCGAACCCGACACCAAAGCGCTTCTCGCTGGGCTGCTCGACATGGAGAGCAGCCGAGCCGACGGTGGATTGCAGCTCGACGTCCGACAAGAAGATGTGCACCTCAACACCGAATTCATGCTCATCGAACGGATCGGACCCGTCGGCGGCCGCATGCACACCGCACGGTCCCGAAACGATCAGGTGCAGACCGACGCACGCATGGTCACCCGCGAGTGGCTGCTCGATGCCAGCGAAGAACTGCTCATGTTCGTGCAGGATCTGCTCGGGTGCCCCGAGTCGGAACGAGAAGCAGTTCTACCCGGCTACACGCATTCGCAGGCAGCGCAACCGATTTCGGTAGCATTTTGGAAGGCTGCGCACGCACAGGCCTTGCTGCGTGATGCCTCCCGACTGATGGATGCCTGGAAGCGCATCAACATCAATCCGCTCGGCGCGTGTGCGCTCGCCGGAACTACATTCGCCCTGGACCGCGATTACACCTCCCGGCTTCTCGGGTTCGATGCACCGATGGTCAATGCGCTCGATGCGACGTCGACGAGGGACTGGACAGTCGAAGTAGCGGGCGCAGCTGCCAGCGGTGCTGTGAATCTATCTCGCATGCAGGAAGAGATCGTCACCTGGAGCTCGAACGAATACGCTCTCGCCGAAGTGCACGATTCGTTCGCGACCGGTAGCTCGATCATGCCGCAGAAGAAGAATCCGGTGGTTGCAGAACTGGCGCGAGGGAAGTCCGGTCGCGCGGTGGGTGCGCTGGTGCAACTGCTGGTGATGGAGAAGTCGGTCGGTCTCGGGTACAGCTGCGACCTGCAGGAGGACAAACCGGTTTACTGGGGCGCCCTCGATACGTACCTCGACACCATTCGCCTGTGCCGACGCCAGAACCTGCACACCGCGTTCGACGGTGCTCGCGGCAGAGCCCTGTGCTGGGACAACTTCTCGACCGCGACAGAGATCGCCAACATCTTGGTCTCTCGGTTCGACGTTCCTTTCCGCACAGCCCACCGCATCACCGGTGACCTCGTCAACGCCGCCCTCGCAGCCGGTCACACCCTGCGCAACGTCGCGTTCACCACCACTTTCCTCCGCGAGGAACACGACATCGACATCAGTGAGGTCGACATGAAGCAGATATGCGATCCGCTCCACACACTGCGCAGCTACATCTCTGCCGGATCCACCGGACCGACGCGGGTCTCCGAACAGCAGGAGCAAGGCCTGGCCGACGTGACCGACAGACTCGCCGAAATCCGGCAAGCCAGAACCCGCCTCTGGGAGGCGAAGGCGGAATGCCTACGAGCAGCGCGATCCGTCGTCGGCGGCGTGAGCGTGCCCGAACTCGCGATGGAGGTCGGGGTATGAGCATCGTCCTGGCATATTCCGGCGGATTGGACACATCCGTTGCCGTGCACTGGCTCAAAGAGCGCTATCAGACCGAGGTCATCGCGTACTGCGCGAACCTCGGCCAAATCGAGGACCTCGAGGCCGTCTCGAAGCGCGCAACCGCGGCCGGCGCGTCGGAAGTTATCGTCGAAGACGTCCGAGACCTGTTCCTCCACGACTATGCAATCCCGGCTCTCGCCGCCGGCGCTGCATACGAGGGAAAATATCTTCTGGCTGCACCGTTGTCTCGACCGTTGATCGCCGAGCGGCTGGTCAGCATCGCTCGCGAACGCGGTGCATCCGCAGTCGCTCACGGTGCCACGGGCAAGGGAAACGATCAGGTCCGGTTCTACACCTCCGTGCGGGCGTTGGCTCCCGAGCTCGACATCCTCGCACCTGTCATCGATTGGGAAATGACCTCCCGCGGTAGCGAAATTGCCTACGCCGATCGTCACGGTATCGATGTGGGTGTCAGCAAGACGACGCCGTACAGCATCGACACCAATATCTGGGGCACCAGCATCGAGTGCGGGGATCTCGACCTCATCGACCACGCTCCACCGCCCGATGCATGGCAGATCACGACCGCGCCGGTGCAGGCACCGGATCGTCCAACAACGATCACGATCGAGTTCGAAGCAGGCATCCCCGTCGCTCTCGACGGCCGCAAGCTCGACCTGATCGACCTGGTCAGCGAACTCGGGGACACAGCGGCCGCGAACGGTATCGGGCGTACCGAAATTCTCGAGAGCCGCATCGTCGGATTCAAGAGCCGCGGAATCTACGAAGCACCCGCTGCAACAGTTCTTCTCGCTGCACGAACCGATCTCGAAGCACTCGTACTGGACCGAGAGACGCTCCACCACAAGCGGTCCATCGCCGACCAGTACGCAGAGTTGGTCTACTACGGCTACTGGTTCACCGATCTGCGTGCAGCACTCGATGCTTACTGCGCCCGTCTGGCTCACCGCGTGACGGGCACAGTGACCGTCGAGCTGTACAAGGGCTCCGCTCGATGCATCGGCCGGACGTCCCCGAAATACGGCCGATACAGCTCGGCTCTGGCCGATTACGAAGAGGCAGACACCTTTCTACACGAAGCAGGTGCCGGATTCGCGTACTGCTGGGCTCTCCCACTCACCGAAGGAGTTGTCACTCGATGAAAGACACCCGCTCTGTTCTGCTCATCTCCGACGGATCACGGTGGGGCGAACTCGCCCACGACTTTCTCCGCCGCAGATTCGCCGACGTCGACTGGTTTGCCTGGGACTACGGCGATCCAGTAACTCGATCGTTCGATCAGTGGCACGGGTGCGACCTGCTTCTGTCCTTCAAATCGGACTTCATCCTGTCCGAGGCCACACTCGATCGAGTGCGGGAACTGGCCGTGAACTTCCACCCGGCGACCCCGAACTACCGAGGGATCGGCGGATATCGCTACGCGATCGACGACAACCAGACGCAATTCGGGGCCACCTGCCACATCATCACCCCGAAGGTAGATGGCGGTCCGATCATCGCAGTCGACCGATTCGACATCGTCCCAGGCGAATCCGAGACGAGCTTGAGCGAACGCACCGCCGCCGCCGCACTGGCTCAATTCCATCGAATCGTCACCACAATATGCAACGGCACCGCTATCAGCGCCGATCACAGCGAACAATGGGGACAACGTCTCTACACACGCCGCGCCCTCGACGCAGACCGCCGAAAGCGTGGGGAGCTGGTCGAAGCGTGAGAACACTGCACTCACCCTCCGCCACCCACGAGCCCCACGATCGGCCCAGGTCGCCCGAAGCCCATGGCGGTACTGCAGTTCGCAACGGCCCCTTGGCGATCATCGAATTCGACGGTGAAGGACACAACACGTTCTCCACAGACAAGATGCGCGGCATCACCGAGTTGGTCTGGCAGCTAGGGGACACCCCGGATGTCGAGGGGCTGGTTCTGTACGGGGGAGACGGTCGATCCTTCGGTGTCGGCGGTGACTTCAACGAAGTCAAGGACTTCACGGGAGGCTCCGAGGTCAACCGATGGATCGACGCCTGCGTGGACATGTATCGAGCAGTTCTGTCGATCTCGAAACCGACCGTGGCAGTCATCGACAAATACTGCATCGGCATCGGTCTTCAGTTGGCACTGTGCGCCGACTGGCGCATCGGAACGTCGACGTCGGACCTCCGTATGCCCGAGCTCAAGTTGGGTATCTCCTGCATACTCGGAGCTCCGCTCCTGCAACGCCGAGTAGGGCCTGCCGTGGCGAATCGAATGATCATCGGGTGCGATCGATGGCTCGGTACCACCGCACTCTCCGACGGCCTCCTCGATGAACTCGTTGCAGCCCATAGTGACCCGCTCGCTGCAGGATGCACCCGAGCACAGGCACTGGCCGAGTACCAATCGGTGCCGTTTGCCCGCACCAAGGCGTTCGTCAACCACGATCTGCTGCTCGACATGGAACGAGCCCGTATTGCAGCAATAGCCGGCCACCGAGCGGGGTTCGCTGCAGGCGATGCGGCCCAACAGAAGATGCGCACAATTGTCGGAGACAACCCATGACCCCAACCGATCATGGGTGGGTCGTCTTTTCGCACAGCGGCCGCATCCGCCGTGTTGGCGGACATACCGGCCCCGTTCTGAACCGCAACGACGGAACAGTCATGATCACGACGCCGCTGCACGGCGAATGCCGAGTCTTTCTCTCCCGCACCGATGATGCACGGACATGGGCGGTGGGAGCGCAATTCGCGGCGACCGCCGCGAGTGTCGGTCACCGCGCAGGAACCACCACGGCACTTCGCCCCGGGACGACTCTGGTCTGCTCCGCCGACGGAGAGTTGTCGGTGCACCGCGCTGTCCCCCGATCGTCGCCGTCGGGCGGTGTCCCAGGGTGTTCGCTCGAACAGGCCATGGGGTGGCTCGACCATGGATTACGCACTGCAGCAACGGAAATCGCATCGTCGGGTCGTCCCATTCGCTTACTGCTCTCCGGTGGTGTCGACTCCGGACTCCTCGCCTCCTACTTGTGGAGGGCCGGTGCCGACGTCCGTGCACTGACCCTCCGCACACCCTGGGGTGACGAAATCGACGGTGCCTCTCGAACAGCGCGCCACGTCGGTCTGCCGCTCGACGTCATCGACGTCACCGCACAGGAATCGACAGCGGCGATCTACCCGTGCATGCAGCACACTCAATCCGATGATGCAGAAGTCATCACCGTGCATCTGCTGGTGACAGTGGCCTTCGAGTTGGCGCGAGCATGTGGTGCCGACCTCGTGACCGGACTCGGCAGCGATCTGCTCAACGCCGGAAGCGATTTCGGTATGGGCGCAGTCGCCGGCGATCTGAACGAACGTATCGACGACGCCAGCGCATCAGGAATGATGGTGACCGGCCAATTCACCCCAGGGCCGCGCATGTACCACCCGTACTGGAGTCCTGCTCTACTGCACCTTCAACAGAGTGTCCCCGCTCAGCTGAAGACCGTCGACGGCATCGAAAAGTACTACCTCCGCGAGCTCGCGGCCTACCAACTGCCCCGTGAGACTGCGTTCGGGAGAAAAGTCGCAATCCACCAAGGGGCGGGTTTGTCAGCAGGGTTGGACGGCGCGCTCGGAGAACAACTGGCTGCCGTCTGTGCCCAAATCCGGGCACAGACCCTCGATGAGGTCCCTCTGGGAAACCACGATGTTGCGGTCGGCGGTGAGCAGCGGTGACGGCCACCGATCCCGGAGATCTCGCGGCAGTGGCCACCCGGGATGGATTCGCTCTGGTCGGCGACGTCGACTTCGGCAGAAGCGACTTCGAGGTCTTCGTGCAGGGGCTCGGGACTCTCGCCACACATCGGTTCGGCACCGGAAGCGCAGGTCTGCTCGATCTCGACGCAAGCCCGCTACCGGACCGCGTCGTCACCGGGCGCAGTGCCCTGCCTCTGCACACCGACGGCACACTTGTCGGGACCTGTCCCAAATACATTGCGCTGTATTGCAATGCAGTCGATCAGCCCACAGGATCCGGACGCACAGAACTCTGTCTGCAATCGGATCTACTCGATGCAACACTCCCACCGGACCTGAGCACGGTGACCGACGTGGATTGGGAGTACTACGTCACCGACCAATCCCACTTTCCCGACGTCGCGCACCGCTGGCTGTCGATTCCACCTGCAGTGCGATCAGCAACGGGGACAACGCGGTTGAACGTGGCACTCCCGTTCACCGAGGAACGGACCACCCCCGCAGGATGGTCGGTCCGTCTGGCGGGCTCGACCGAAGAAGACAGCCGGGCCGTCTTCGCACGGCTCGACTCCTACCTGCGGGGCAGTACCAGCTTCTACTCGCACGACTGGGCCCCGGGTGATCTTCTCGTCCTCGACAACGAACAGGTTCTGCACGGGCGGACAACGATCGAACCGGGCAGCGTCAGACACTTGTTCCGAGGACAGATCAATGTCTGACGCGCGAGGGTTCCTCGCCGCACTGAACAGCATGCCCCAACAGGATCAGGACGCACTTCACCAGGGACGACGCCATACGACGTTCGGGGAGCTGTCGGCCGCGGCGATGGCATGGCGTGATGCACTGGCACCGGTGATCGACGAAGGCGACGTGGTCGTCGTCGATCATCACCCCGGGGCCGCAGACTTCGTTGCAGCACTACTGGGAACGATGGCCGCCGGCGGCGTGCACCTGGCGAGCCGGACGCGGCATCCAGCATGGGACCGACTGAGCGCACTGGGCCGCCGCTGGCACGCCATTACCGACCACGACATCGACCCCGACCTGCCCGAACTGGCCTCCGTGTTCGATGCAGCAACCCGAAAGCTCCGATACTGCAACCCAACGCGTCAATGCGACGTGACCGAGCACGACACCGTGCGAGGAAGAATCCTCGAAACATCCGGATCGAGTGGTGAGCCGAAATGGGTGTACTGGACCGAGGAATCGCTGTTCGCCGACCGCACCGACTGGTGCCAGCAGCTCGGTCTGACAGCCGACGATGTGATCATCAACATCCACCCCCTCGATTTCGCGCACGGGATGGACGTTCACGTTCTCGCGGGCTTGCTCTCGGGAGCACCCACGGTGCACCTCGACGCCGGTCTCCCGGCCTCTGCCCACGCGAGAGCGATTTGCGACTGGAACGGTACCTATATGAGCGCCCTTCCCTCGCACTACGACGCGATCGCAGCGTCACCGGCGGCATCGGAGCGAATGGGTGAACACCTGACCACCGCACTGACGGGCGGGGCTCTCCTGACGCCGACCACTGCGCGACTGATCCACCAGCGGTGCGGGGTCCACCTACGCAGGCTCTACGGGGCCACCGAGTGCGGCATCATGTGCGCAGATCTGCGGCCACAGTTGCAGAGCGCGGCCGAACTGCGGCCCCTACCCGGGGTGGAGATGCGAGTGCGCCCCATCCACGGAATCGACGCAGATACCTATCGAGTGGGCGAGCCCGAATTCCGCCGAGCGCACCGAGCCGAAGGCTACTGGGGACACCCGGACCGTACACAGAGCGCATTCACGGACGGCTGGTATCGAAGCGGGGACGCGGTGATGGTCCACGACAACGGTGCCATCAACGTCCTGGGCCGCATCGATGACGTATGGACAAACAACCACGGTCAACTCTGTTCGGCAGGCGTCCTGGTCGACGAGATCACCGCACTCGACGAGGTCGACGAGGTCGTCGTCTTCGCCCCAACGGCCACAGGAGCAGACACACCGACGACAGTACTGTGCCGCCTGGCACCCACCGGGGCAGACCTCGGACGAATCCACCTTCGCGTCACCGAAGTGATGAACAGCTGCGGTCTCATCGGAAAGATCACTCTGATGTCCGACTGGCCGAAAACGTCTGTCGGCAAGCCCGACCGGCGCGCATTGCTGGCATGGTGCAGAGCGTCCTGAGTTCGACATCACACGGATCAGAAAGGGCAGACATGAGCGCCGCGTCCCCACAAGGGTTTCACTGCTGGACAACCCATTTAGGACTGGCAGACGAAGGTAAAGACGACTTCTCCATGGTCATCTCCGACAGGCCGTGCACCTCGTCGGTCGTTTTCACGAAGTCACTGTTCGCGGGCCCCTGCGTCACCTTGAGCAAGACCTCGATCGAGCAGACCAGTCCGCGCGGGGTCCTCGTGTTGGCGAAGAACGCCAACGTCGCGACCGGCGCGGAAGGGCTCCGCAACGCCAGCGAGATACGCGCATCCGTCGCACGAACCGTAGGAATCGAACCCGATGCCCTGATAATGGCCTCCACCGGAGTCATCGGAGTGCAATATCCGATGGACACCATCCGCGCCGGACTCGACGGGCTCGGCCAGGGAACACCACTCGACGCGCACGCGGTGGCCCGAGCGATCATGACCACCGACACCCGCGCCAAGGTCTCCGAACGAGCCGTCGGCACCAGCACCATCGTTGGAATCGCGAAGGGCGTCGGGATGATAGAACCGGACATGGCGACCATGCTGTCGTTTGTCTTCACCGACGCCGACGTCCCCCAGGACACGCTCAACCGAATCTTTCGTGACGTTGTCGACCGCACCTACAACTCGGTCTCGATCGACACCGACACCTCCACCAGCGACACAGCGGCGGTCTTCGCCAATGGTGCCGCCGGCCCGGTACCCGATACCGAGTTCGAGCAGGCTCTCGAGGAAGTGTGCACGGATCTGGTGAAAATGATTGCCAGCGACGGCGAAGGTGCGACCAAGCTGATCGTCACTACGGTCTCGGGTGCATCGAGCGAGCGCCAAGCGCGCGTGGTCGGGAAGTCGATCATCAACTCTCCCTTGGTCAAGACGATGATCCACGGTGAAGACCCCAACTGGGGTCGAGTTCTCATGGCTATCGGAAAATGTAGCAACGAGGTGGACATAGAACCCGACAGAATCCGAGTCGCATTCGCGGACATCGATGTGTATCCGAGCTCGTCACTCGACCAGCACGACACCGTCGAGGTGGTTCGTGAACACCTTGCAACTGCCACCGTCGAGATCAACGTAGACCTCGGAATCGGCACCGACACCTGGAGAGTGTTCGGTTGCGACCTCACCGATGAATACATTCGAATAAACGCGGACTACACCACATAGAGATCACTCCAATCACTTCACCAACAGGCCGCAGTAACGTGGAGTGGGCATCCGGCCTCGACGCCTCGACCTGTCGAAGCCGTTACAGCACGTCGCCTGTGGCCGTTGATGTTGCCGGTTCTGCCGGACTCTGGACATGAGCAAATTAAAGACCGAACACGATTCGCGCCGGGGGGCGAAAATGGCTGCAACCGATAGAGAACCTTCAAAAAGGTTCCGAGACAATGCCCATAACGACCGCAATGCCACAACTCTGATCAAAACTTCCGACCACGCATCTAGCGAAGAGCGTAGTCACGAGCTGTACACCGTGTACGGAACCGCGTGTCACGCGCCTGAACGACAGTGTATGACACGACTCACTGCGCGAATAGTCGATGGGGACAGCTTAGCGTCGATTCGGTGCGGACCAGGAGAAATTACTCGTCGACAGGTTGATCTCGAAGCCGATCCACGATTCTCCGTGAGGATTCAATACGTCTTATCGGGCGAAGTAATTCTGTCGCAGAACGGCGTCCAAATATCGCTGAAGAGTGGAGGCATTGGCCTATACTATAGCGATTACAGTTATACAATGACTGTAACCCGTGCCAGCTGTTTAGCGGTAGTCACGTTACGGCAGAGGGTGGGCTCAAGAGAAGACTTCGACGCCGCCTCGGGTCGAGGTCTTCGCGTTGTGCCAAACGCTGAAGGTACGGGGAAAATACTCTCAGATACTTTACATTCTACTTCGAGAGAAATTGGAATGCTGAACACGTTCACGGCTCATAATGTCATCTCAGCCGTTCGATTACTGGCGTGGGAAGGAATGCACCCGCCCCATGGCCACGCACCGCCTGACCAGCAATCCGGCCTCGTAGCGACGGCGCGCTTGATGATCGAGAAGAATCTTTCTGATCCCACGCTCAATCCCGACCTACTCGCGCGCAAACTACATGTATCGGTTCGTCAGCTGCATCGCGCTTTCGAGCGAGAGGAGCGAACTCTGTCCGCTTATATAGCATATGAGCGCATTGAAAGGTGCGCTGCCGATTTGATCGACCCAAGCTTACAACAGATACCGATAGGCGACATCAGTGCGCGGTGGGGGCTTAGTGACCAGTCGAGACTTTCTCGGCTATTTCGCGAGTTGAAGGGTTGCTCGCCTTCGGAATTCAGAAGGTTTTACGCGGAACCCAGCTAATTCGAGAACACATCCACCGATCAATTCCGAGTGGTCAAGACCGGAACGAAGGTTCTCGTACCGGCGCGCCGCGTCGACGTGATCGAACTCGCTGGGCAACAAGTACACGACCGGGTGACGGATTCATCAAGACAAAATTCTTGACCTTGCTCGAGGTAGTGACGGTCCGGCTATCCGTCCACGGTAGCTACCACGCAACTCCGTCACGTCCGCGCGCACTCGCGCCGATCGGGGCATCGCCTTCACGGCATAAGACGATTGATCTGCGGGTTCTCGCGGTAGACGTGGCTGTAGTCGTTGTCGACTTTGGAGGGCCCGACTCCGAGGACTTGATCGTTGGCCGGTTGCGGCTTCCATGGTCTCCTCACGGCCGGCGCAGATGGGTGCCTACCTGCACTGGACCCCGTAGGGGACTTCGACCCCACTTGTCGCACGGTGCCAAAGTTTTGTCGCTTCGCGACGAAGAGCTGTGGAGGTATTTCCGCAATTAATTTCGATAAGTAGCGTCGAAGACATCATCAAGTCGCCGACCTTGCAGGTCGCAATGGTTCATTCGACATGTCGACTTGAGATACAGAAATGATGGGGAGAACCGAAGAAGGAGACTGTGATGATCTCGGCAGATCAATATGCGCGCGATAGCTATGAACGTGAGTTGAAAGCTCACTGGGACGCTAAAACAACCGATGACATCAATCTCCTACTGGGCGCTGATGATGATCTTTACCACCATCACTACGCGATTGGCGATTTCGACCGCTCTATTCTGGATTCCGTAGGTGAGGAGCGAGAGAACGCGATTTTGCGAGAGTTGCATCGAATGGAGAATGATCAAGTCGGACTGATCCTCGACGCCCTCGGTCCTTTGCCGCCCAACTCTCGCGGCATGGATGCCGGGTCAGGTCGCGGGGGAACATCTTTTCGTCTCGCTGGAGCGACGGAGAGCCGAATCGACGGCGTCAATTTTTGCGAACATCACGTCGCGTTCGCCGAGCAGATCGCACGCAAACGCGGTTGGGATAGCCGCGTTCAATTCCACCTCGGGAACATGCTGCAGGCACCATTTCCTGATCACACTTTCGATTTCGTGGTCTCAAACGAGACGACGATGTACGCCGACGCGTACGAAGCAATGGCCGAGTTCTCCCGCCTACTGCGACGGGGCGGTCGCTACGTAATGACCACCTGGTGCCGCAACGACGCAGTCGACCCACGCTCGGACGCGACAAGGCAGATCGATGAACATTACGTATGCCGAATGCACCGCCGAAGCACTTACTTCAAGGCCTTCGCGGCAAACGGCCTGATTCCGTACCGCGTGGCTCAGTACACACACGAAGCTATGCCGTACTGGGAGCTACGCAACAACAGCAAACTCCGCACCGGCGTTGAGGATGCGTTCCTCAGCGGCTACAGCGACGGTTCACTGAACTACCTAGTGATTGCGGCCGAACGCATCTGAGACATCCACCCGGAAACCACAAACTTGAAGGAGCCTGAAATGCCGAACCTCGACGTGGCAGTCCTCGGCCAGCATGACGTACAGCAGCGCCGCTACTGGGATGCCAAAAAATCCGACGATATCAACCTGCTGCTGGGCACTGAAGACGGCTTGTACCACCACCACTACGGAATCGGTGACTACGATCACTCTGTACTCGCTGCACCTGCGGAGCTGCGGGAGTCACTGATCCTGCGCGAACTTCACCGGATGGAGTCGCTGGAAATCAACCTTATCGTCGATGCATTAGGGGAGGTCTCACCGAGCTCTCGTGTCATGGACGCGGGATCGGGGCGAGGCGGAACGACCTTCACAATCGCTGATCGATTCGGCTGCCGGGTAGACGGGGTGAACTACTGCGCTCACCATGTCGAGTTCGCAGAGAAGTTGGCCCGTGAACGCGGGAGCTCGGACCGTGTGCAATTCCACTTCGCAAACATGGTTCAGGCCCCCTTCGAGGACAACACCTTCGATTACATCGTCTCCAACGAAACCACGATGTGTGTCGACCTAGGGGAGGCGTTCACCGAGTTCGCCCGGTTGCTGCGCCCCGGCGGCCGCTATGTCGCAGTCACCTGGTGCCGCAACGACGTAGTTGCTGAGCGTTCCGAGGCATCACGGTTGATCGACGAAGAATATCAGTGCGCTATGCACACCCGCAGTACTTATTTCCAAACTCTGGCAGCAAATGGTCTGGTGCCGTATCACGTTCAGCGATACACCGACGAAGCCATCCCGTACTGGGACCTGCGCAACCAGGCAGCGTTGCGCACAGGTGTCGAGGAACCATTCCTCCAGGGCTTCCGCGAACGCAGCATCGACTACTTGGTTATCGCGTGCGAGCGTCTGTAGCGGTGGCCTGAGATATCCGAGTTATCCACGCGCCAGCGATCCTCGGCATCGGCGCGCCACTTCGTCCTTCTACAAACAATCGAAGGGATTCCGGTATGGCCGGAACGGCTGATTTACCTTTAGAAATGCGACGCAACGGCCTGAACCCGACCGAAGAGCTCGCCCAGGTCCGTGACCGCGACGGTGTTATCCCAGTAGGAGAACTCTACGGGGCCCCGGCTTTTCTCGTCTGCCGTTACGAAGACGTCCGGCGAATCTTCGCAGACTCAAACCGGTTCAGCAACGCCCACACGCCAATGTTCGCAATACCCAGCGGCGGCGATGTGATTGAAGATGAACTAGCCGCCATGCGCGCCGGTAACCTCATCGGACTCGATCCCCCCGACCACACCCGCTTGCGTCATATCCTTGCTGCGGAGTTCTCAGTGCACCGGCTCAGTCGCCTGCAGCCGCGCATCGCAGAGATAGTGGACAGTGCATTGGATGGTCTCGAGCAAGCCGGGCAACCCGCCGACCTTATGGACCGTTACGCGCTACCAGTCTCTTTGCTCGTACTGTGTGAGCTGTTGGGAGTGCCCTATGCCGATCGCGACGAATTGCGAGATCGAACAGCACGCCTCCTGGATCTGTCGGCATCTGCAGAACAACGAGCGGTTGCCCAGCGAGAAGACCGTCGATACATGGCCACCCTGGTTACCCGTGCGCAGGAACAACCCGGTGACGACTTGTTGGGAATTCTGGCGCGCAAGATTGGCGACAACCTCAGCACCGACGAACTTATCAGCATCATCAGTCTGATCATGCTCGGTGGACACGAGACCACAGCAAGCATGATCGGCCTCAGTGTACTGGCCCTTTTGCATCACCCGGAACAAGCCGCCATGATGATCGAGGACCCGAACTGCGTCAATTCCGGAATTGAGGAATTATTGCGGTGGTTGTCGGTCGCCCATTCGCAGCCACCGCGCATGGCAGTAACCGAGGTGCAAATCGCCGGGGTGACCATTCCGGCAGGATCTTTCGTCATCCCGTCCCTATTGGCCGCTAATCGCGACAGCAATCTGACGGACAGACCCGACGACCTCGATATCACCAGGGGAGTAGCCGGTCACCTCGCCTTCGGGCATGGCGTCCATTTCTGTCTTGGGCATTCACTCGCTCGGATGACCCTGCGCACGGCCGTGCCGGCGGTACTGAGGCGCTTTCCCGACCTAGCCCTCTCACCCTCGCACGACGTTCGGCTCCGCTCCGCCAGCATTGTTCTCGGCCTCGAAGAACTACAGCTGACGTGGTGAGAAGCGAGCGGTCATGAAAGTCGTCGTGAACGAGCGGAGGTGTTTCGGCTCCGGTCAGTGCGTGCTCGTCGCGCCCGAGGTCTTCGAGCAGAGTAACGACGGCACAGTCACATTGCTCGTGGACAAACCTTCCCCAGACAACCATTCGCTGGTACGCGCGGCTGCACGTTCCTGCCCAGCTACTGCTATCCGCTTCGAAGAGAATGCGATGCGACAAGAGCCAACCGAATTCAGCTATGACGATCTGCCTGCTCTGATCTCCCGTATGCGGGGAGACGAAAGGCACTCGTTCTCATCCTCATCGACGATGGACGTGCTGTGGGTACTCTACGACGAAATCCTCAACGTATCCCCCGAGAGCCCCGACGACGACGACAGGGACCGCTTCTTGCTGTCCAAAGGTCACGGCCCGATGGCCTACTACGCGGTACTTGCGGCCAAAGGGTTCCTCCGACCAGAGCTCCTCGATACCTGGGCGACAAAGAACTCACCACTCGGCTTCGCGCCGGATCGAACCAAAATCTCGGGTGTAGAAATGTCGGGTGGCTCGCTCGGCCATGGCTTGCCGCTCGCAGTGGGCGTCGCGATGGGACTCCGTATACAAAATCGTCACGCACCGAGAGTCTTCGTGCTCATCGGCGATGGAGAGTTCGATGAGGGCAGCAACCACGAGGCGATGGCTTTTGCAGGACGCGCGCGCTTGAACCAACTGACGGTCATCGTCCTGGACAACGGCACGGCAAGTATGGGTTGGCCGCATGGAATCGATAAACGGTTCGACGGTGAGGGTTGGGACACAATCAACATCAACGGTGCTGACCATGAGGAGATCGCTGCGGCACTGAATCGAGATCACAACGACAGACCGCTCGCGGTGGTCGCCACCGTGACTCGGCAATCGGCCCGTTCGTCCATTCAGCAGAGATGAATCGCCATGAATTCCGCAGACACGCAAGAACCAAAGTCCTTCAACCACACTGACATGTGGACCGCATTCGGAACGACCATGTCTGGTGCATTGGAAACAGACCCCCGCGCCGTAGTTGTGCTGGCCGACATCGGAGCCCACCTCTTCAAAGCGGCCGCGATCGCAGATCCCAACCGCGTGATCAACGTAGGGATCAGGGAACAGCTGATGATGGGGGTAGCCGGCGGGCTCGCCATGTGTGGCATGCGACCCGTGGTACACACAGTCGCCGCCTTTCTCGTCGAGCGGCCTCTTGAACAAATAAAGCTGAACTTCGCCCAGCAAGATGTCGGCGCAGTCCTGGTCAGTTGGGGAGCCTCCTACGACTTGTCGGAGTTCGCCTTCTCCCATTTCACCCCGGGCGATATCACCGTCATCGATTCGATGCCCAACTGGACAGTTCACGTGCCAGGCCATCCACAGGAGGCCGCCGATCTTCTCCTCGAATCGCTACCAGGCGATGGACGGGTCTACCTACGGCTGTCGAGTCAGGTCAACCGTTACCCCCATGCGGTCCGAGGGACATCGTTCACACCTATCAAGTACGGCACCCGCGGAGTCGTCCTCGCAGTCGGGCCCTGTTTAGATGCGGTGCTGTCGGCAACCTCCATGCTCGACGTAACCATCCTCTACGCGGCGACGATTCGCCCCTTCGACGCCACGGGCCTGTGTGCCGCGGTGCAAGCCGTGAACCGTCCGAACGTCGTGTTGGTCGAGCCCTATCTGGCAGGCACCTCGGCGCACCAAGTCTCGTCCAGTCTCGTCAGCCATCCCCATCGGCTGCTCTCCCTGGGCGTTCGACGTGAGATGGAAGATCGCCACTACGGAACCCCCGACGACCACGACCACATTCACGGACTTGACGCCCGTTCCCTGAGTAATTCGATCAATTCCTTCCTCGGCTGAGCACGACCCGCGAGAGAAAGGAATCGGGATGAAGGAATCAACCATGGCACAGACGCAAGCAAGGTTTGATCGGGTGCGATGGGAACCCGGCGTATACGCAATCGTCGGTGCCACCGGAATTGGAAAGAGCGCCGAAGCGAGCAAGTTGGCATTGAGTCACTCGGCTCCGATTGTTGTTGCCGACCGTATCCAGTGTTACTCCGATCTCCTGGTCACCAGTGGTCGAGCGTTCGACGCGAAAGTGGAAGGGCTCAACCGCGTTTGGCTCGACAACCGGACCATACATCAGGGCAACTTCGATCCGGACGAGGCCTTTGACCGGCTGATAAAAGTACTGACCTCGTACGTTGATCGCGGCGAAGCGGTGGTAATGGAGGGCGGTTCGATATCGCTCATTCTTCGATTCGCGCAAACGATATCCAACCTACCGTTCCCAGCTGTCGTGAATGTTATGCCTATTCCTGATAGGCAACACTACTTTGCCCAGCAGTGCGCAAGGGCACGACAAATGTTACGGGGAGATTCAACGGGCAGGAATTTACTCACCGAACTGGCGGAAGCGTGGGTTCTAGGCGATCAGCACAACTTCATAGCCTCGGTTGCGGGTCTGGACTGTGTACTCGACTGGTGCGCCACGCATTCCGTAACACCAGAGGAGTTGGCCAACCGAGACCTCACCACGGAGGTGCTCGACGAACTGGCGGCATCAATGGGTGGCCGGTATGTCGAGCACGGCGTCCTTCAGCAGGAAATATTTTTAAGAACCTTCGGTGCCCCAGGTGTGACCGCCAGATGAGCGGGATCTGGCACACCGACGACGTGCACCTGACATCCGCCGGGGCTGATTTCGGAAACTGCATCCATGCGAAACCGTCCGTCGTTGTCGTGCCACGGACCGTGGCCGACGTGCAGGAAGCCCTGCGCTACACCGCGGCGCGGAACCTATCGCTCGCGGTGCGCGGATCCGGACACTCGACTTACGGGCAATGCCAGGCAGATGGCGGAGTCGTGCTGGACATGAAAAGGTTCAACACCGTCCACGACGTTCGATCGGGGCAGGCCACGATCGATGCGGGTGTGCGATGGAGCGACGTGGTCGCTGCCACGCTCAGCCGCCAGCAAACCCCTCCGGTACTCACCGACTATCTCGGGACCACCGTCGGCGGAACGCTTTCGGTCGGCGGCTTCGGGGGATCGAGTCACGGCTTTGGCTTGCAAACCGACAACGTGGACTCTCTTGCTGTAGTTACCGGATCGGGAGATTTTCGGGAATGCTCCGCCGTATCGAACAGTGAACTTTTCGACGCCGTGCGCGGCGGCCTCGGTCAATTCGGCGTAATCGTCAACGCGACAATCCGTCTGACCGCTGCTCACGAGTCGGTTCGACAGTACAAATTGCAGTATTCCAACCTCGGCGTATTCCTTGGCGACCAACTCCGCGCCATGTCCAACAGACTATTCGACCATGTACAAGGACGAATTCGTGTCGATGCCGACGGCCACTTACGTTATCGACTGGACCTAGCCAAGTACTTCACCCCACCACGAAGGCCAGACGACGATGCGCTGTTGTCATCGCTCCAATACGATTCGTGCGCCGAATACAACTCGGACGTAGATTATGGTGACTTTATCAACCGTATGGCGGATCAGGAGCTTGATCTTCGGCACACAGGTGAGTGGTTCTATCCACATCCATGGGCCAGCCTGCTGATCCCGGCAGACAAGATCGAGCAGTTCATCGAAACTACCAGCTCCTCATTGACGGATGACCTAGGAAACTCCGGGCTGATCATGGTTTACCCGATTCCAACAACACCGATCACCGCACCGTTCATTCCGATTCCTCACTGCGACACATTCTTCATGTTGGCCGTACTTCGAACAGCATCCCCAGGGGCCGAAGCCCGAATGATTGCCAGCAACCGCCTGCTCTATGAACAGGCTCGGGATGTAGGCGGGGTGGCCTACGCAGTCAATGCTGTCCCCATGTCACCGGGAGATTGGTGTACGCACTTCGGTTCGCGATGGCAGGCCATCGCACGGGCTAAGCGTCGCTTCGACCCATACAGGATCCTCGCCCCTGGATACAGAATGTCATTCGACTGATGAACCTTCGACCAATGCCCGCGACTACGGTCTCGGCACAGGCCCGCCCGACCCCCAAGAGCGTCACGGTCTTCTGCGGAGCTATGCCAGGGCGCGGGACCAAATATGGACAGCTCGCAGAGGGGATGGGGCGTGCGATTGCTAGATCGAAGCTGCGCCTCGTTTATGGTGGCGCCCGAGTCGGCCTCATGGGCACCCTCGCGAACGCGGCCTTGGACTCCGGCGGAACCGTCGTTGGCGTGATCCCTGAGAGCTTCACTGCGATACCCGAGGCTGCGCATCATGGACTGACAGAACTACACGTCGTCCATGACATGCACCAACGCAAAGCTCTCATGGCCGAACTCGGTGACGCATTCATTGCCCTCCCCGGCGGTGTCGGAACCGCAGAAGAGTTCTTCGAGGTCCTTACGTGGTCACACCTGGGGCTTCACAATAAACCCTGTGTACTGCTGAACGACAACGAGTATTACCGCCCCTTGCTCTCCTACATCGAGCACGCTGCCGTCGAAGGATTTATCACCCCCGCAACCCGGTCTCGCGTAATCGTCTGCAAAGACATCGAGGGGGCTATCGCGGCCATTCGCTCACCCTAATTAGTGGGACTTCTGCCTGGCCGGTAGATCTGCTCCGTCCTCGGTGCATTCTATATCGCTCACGTTCCACCCAGTTCGTCCGTATACGAAATTTGGAGGCACGTCGATGTCTGTACGAAAATTTCACCTAGGCTGGTTTGTCGGTTTCTTTGCTAACGATTTCACCGGCGACTTCTCGCCGCCTGAAGAGCCATGGGATGGCCGATTCTATGTCGAGATGGCGAAGTCGCTAGAGCGCGCAGGATTCGACTACATGATGTTCGAGGACACGGTGTCGGTACCCGATGCATACGGGCGATCCTTCGATGCGTACCTGAAACACGCCCTGTGGGTGCCGAAACACGACCCAGTGCCGTTGGCGTCGGTGATCGCGGCCGCGACCGACCGCATAGGCGTAATCGCTACGATGTCGACGGCCTTCTATCCCCCATACATGCTGGCACGCACTGTCTCTACGGTCGACCACATCGCTGGTGGGCGCTTTGGATGGAACATCGTCACCACCGGTCAAGATCAGGCCGCGCGCAACTTCGGCATGGATCGTCTGCTGCCGCACGACAAGCGCTACGAGGTAGCACATGAGTACGTCGACCTTGTCCGAGATCTATGGAATTCCTGGGATCGAGACAACATCGTCCGTGACCGCGAGTCAGGGACTTATGTTGCGCCCGGCACTGTTCGGGCAGTGAACCACACTGGGGAGCATTTCCGTTCGGCGGGTCCGCTCAACACGGTGCACCCACCCAATGGGCAACCAGTTTTCGTCCAAGCTGGCGGATCCCCCAAGGGCCGCGACTTCGCCGCGAAGTACGCCGACTCGATTGTTGCCAACGTCAACACCGTGGAGACGATGCGGGAGTTTCGTGACGATGTCCGTAACCGGGCGCAGGCACACGGTCGAGACCCTGACGACATCAAGGTTCTCTTCATCGCGATGCCAGTACTCGGTGCCACTATGGATGAGGCTCAGGCCGCGAATAAACGGAGAATGACCAGCGACCGGGCCATCGAAAACATTCTTTTGCAACTGTCTTTCGTCACCGACATCGACTTCTCTCAGTTTCCGCTCGACGAAGTACCTCCGCAAGACTTGACAACCAATGGCGAGCAGTCATCACTGGAGAGCTTCCTGCAGCACGGTAGCGGTAAAACTCTGCGCGAGCTGACCATTGATTACCTCGCTCCGTCTATCGAACTGGTGGGGACGCCTGATCACGTAGCGGAGCGCATGGGGGAGATCGTCGACGAGGTAGGCGGTGACGGATTCTTGATTTATACCGGGTCGAACTCGCTCACCCGCCGATTCATCGCTGAGATTACCGACGGCCTCGTGCCAGCTTTACAACGAATTGGGCGAACGCGGGTGGGATATTCGTCGGTGTATCTACGTGACAACCTTCGTGAGTTCTAGTTTTGGTGCTCGTTCGCGCCATCTCCCGAGGCCATCCCATGATCAGAAACGCTCCTGGTGGTGCCGGGCTCGTGATCATCGAGCTGCACGTCCCCTATCGAACAGCAATTTAAGTGACAGGAATTTGTGGTGACTGTGGATTACTCTATTCGGGGGCTCGCTCCCAGTGAGGCGCTCTACGTCGACTTGGGAGTTTTCATCGGGTATTCGGTGCGGGCTCGCGGCGATTTGAACATATCGGGGCTCTCGGCGGCATTTGCGACATTGCGACGCTCGTATCCTGTGTTGGCTGCGCACGTGGAGACGATCGATGGAGACCATATGATCGTCAAACCATCCGGTCCGCTGCCCGGCCTCAGCGTGCACACAGGGGATCCCGGTCAGCCGCTGAGCGGGGTGAACCTCAGTGCGGGCCGCGCCCTTTCCGGGCTACACGTCGTCGGCGATTCCGCCTGCGCGAGTGTGACTTTACTAACCCACCACTGCATAGCCGACGGTCGCCATTCTGTAGATTTGCTCAGCGATCTGTGGTCTTTCTACACCGACATTGTGGAAGGAAAGACCCCTGACGCGGTTGTTCATGGCTATCCCGAGTCGCTGGAAAAGCTGTTCTCCGAGAGAGGAATCGACACACCCGATGTCGGCAATGACGAACCATTAGAGTCGGCATTAAACAGGCCGCCGACGGCTGGCTATACCGAGCCACATCGTGCGATGACCCAACTGCGTTGTCGTTTGAGCAGGCGAGTCACGACCGGGCTCATCGACTTCGGACGTCACCATGGAGTTACGGTAAACGGCCTAGTATCTGCCGCTATCATGCGGACCGAGTCAGATCTGAGAAGTGTTCGGCTCGCCGACATCGCCTACCATTTTATTGTGGACCTCAGGCCTCACGTCACACCTGCAGTGGATTCCACCGCGGGAACAAATATTGTCGGCTTCCCCGTCTATCGGGCTACGGCCGAGTCCGTAGAAATCGTGGATCTGGCTCGCAGTTTAAATGAGGAATTGCACATCGATCTCGCCGCCGGCCACCTCCAAAGTGAAGCCCTGACAGCCGCGAAGATGGCAGTGCTGTTGCCTGAACCCAACGAGGTTCGTTGCACCAATGGAGGCACGGTTCCACCATTGCGATCGCCCGCAGGACTCAAACTCGAGGACTGCCGGCCCGCGCCAGCTGGGTTTTCCTTTCCTGTTTACATCGTCCATGGGTATGGCGGTCGACTGAACATCGAGTTTGCTTTGCCGCACGGAGCTTCCCGCTACGACATCGGCCGAGGCCGGGAACGGATCAGAACGCTCGAATCCCACCTTCGTTCCGTGGCGTGATTGACCAGGCACCGGTTCCGTGAGGCCGCGCCACGCAAGGTCAGCGGATCAACCGTTATTCAGACAGTCCCGGTCTCGCAGACGAGGCTCAGCGAAATTCCGCAACGCTTCGGAGATGCGTGGGGCGTTGAGATCGGTGATCGTGGCGAGGTAGACGTTGGCGCGGTGTCCGCGGTGAGCGAGGACGGACAGGAGTTGGAGACTGCGGTTGCAGGTGAGGCGGAGGGTGTCTACGACGCCTTCGAGGGAGTCGATGACGAGGTATGCGGGGGTGAAGTCGTGGGTTGTGGCTTGACCGTTGTCGATCAGAGTTTTGCGTTGGGTTGTGAATCGCCAAACGGAATCCATGATGTCGACAGGGTCCGGGTCGGTGTCCGCGGTGGTCGAGAACGTGGGGGTTCTGGACGGGCCAGTGATCATCCATACGTGCGGAGAGTGGCCGCTGAGGGTGTCGGCGAGGGTGTGTGCGAGGTGCGTCGACGCCGCGGGATCGGCGTTCAGGAGGAGATGACCGTCGCGCTGGGGGTGCCACGTTTTGGTACCCCCAGCGTCGTGCACGTCGATGCGGACAGCGATGTCGGTGTCGGGGTCGTCCAGCTCTGTCAGCATCGTGACGGTTCCTTGTGTTCGAGTAGGGAGGTGGGTCGGCTACGAAGCAATCTGTGCCGTGGGGTTGGTGATGCGGGTGCGGAAGAGGTTGGTGAGCTCGTCCGCTCCGGTTCGACCGTTGTCGGCCATCGGTTCGTTCGCGTAGGAGTTGTGCGAATCGGTGGCGAGCGAGGTGGCGTAGTTGAGCACCTCGTCGAGCACGCGGCCTGGGGTGAGATTATCGGCCAGCCGGTTCAAAAGGGGGAACTCGTCGAGGGGGAGTGCGCGGAGGGTCTTGCGGACCGCGTTGTTGACCTGGCCCACGAGTTTGCCGAGATCGGCCGGTAGAGCCACATAGTTCTGGGCCGCGGCGTTGGTGGAGATCCGCGCTGCGGTGGTGCCGATCGCGATGTACTCGTTGATAGGCAGCTTGGACACCACGGTCCCGATCATCGAACTGAATTGGCTCGCGAAGCTGATGACTTGGGGTGTGAGGGTCGCCAGCAGTGCCGGAACGGCGAACATGTCACCGCGGTGGATTGCATCGGTGAGCTGCGAGACGGTGGTGGCCATCGGGGCGATGTCTGCCCCGGGGATGGTCATTTCTGCGACCTTTGCGCTCAGTGTTGAGACGTTGCCGGCGAGGTCGAGTGCGAGCTGCGGCACGGTGAGCATGTTGCCTGTGGTCACTGCGGTGTTCAGTTTGCCGAGCGTGTCGGTCAGGGGTTGGCCGTCGAGACCGAGAAGCGTGGTGACGACTCCGGCGACCGAAGACGCGGGATCGGTGGCGTCGATCTTCGATCCGAGTTGCCCGATGAACTGTGTGGCGATGGCGTCGTCGGGGGTGTTGCAGTACGTGTCGTCGGGATCGCACACGCTGGCGGTGACGTTGTTGAGAGCTCCGAATCCCTTGGGTCGCGCACCGACGAAGCCGTTGCCGGTGGTCTTGGTTCCGAGTTGAACGCCGGCGGTCGGGCTCTGGCCGGGGTCGGCCATCAGGCCCACGGCAAAGATGCGATCGGCGCTCACCGGGCCCTCGCCGTTTCCGATCTTGCTGGCTAGATCTCCCGCGGCGTCGGCCCCTTGGGAGAAGCCGGTCAGCCCGAACTTGGTGCTCGGGCATTCGGCTGCCTTCTCGGAGATGTGTTGCGATGCGCGATCGATCGCTTCCTTCTTACTGGTTCCGTAGGTCTGGGCCTTGTCGTTCACGATCGTCGCGACGTAGGGAACTGTGTATGTCTGCAGTTCCTGGGATGAGAACTCGGAGTCGAGTGGGTCCACGACGTTGCGGAGCATTCCGACCGGCACATTCGGATCGGCCTGCTCGTTGGTTTCCGTGGTGCCGGGTATGGCCACCAAGATGTTGTCCGGGCATGCCGGAGCACCGGCTTGCGGATCGGCAATGGCGGAGGGAATGACGACGATGCTGGCAGCGACGGCGAGCCCGACTGCGCTGACAACGATCCTCTTGCGTGTACGAGATGCGGTCATGATGTGCGTCCTTTGTAGGTGAGAGCGGGGTTGGTGCAGGTGGACTTCAGCTCGCCAAGGCGGACTCATGGTGTGATCGGGTGTAGAAGAACGTCCGCTTTCCCGGCGAGGGAGTGTTGCCGGTGCGTGCTGCTACTCCGTCGCGGACTCGCGCGACAGCGCGGCTCAAGCGCTGTCGAAGGGCTGCCGGTGAGCAGTTCTCCTCGACGGCGAGCGATGCGAGATCGGCACCTTCGGTGACGAGATATGCACGGATCAGAAGTGAGTGCTCGTCGGCAGTGATGGTCTTGGACTGCACTGCCCATGCAAGAACCGAATGCAATTCCCGTGCCGATACCTCCCCCGGATTGCTGGTCGTGCGGTCATCGGATCCGTCGGCAACCCGGTGGAGCTGGTCGGGTTCGGCCGGCGTTTCCACCGCAGATTCGCAGGTCTTGGTGATCAGACCCAGCGTCCGAAGCGAGAGTGCCCCGGCAATCCCAGTGCCGCCGGGACGGTGCGAAGCGATCACCTCGTAGAACGCGGCGATGGTACGCGAGGCACGTTCTTCGCGGCTGTGATCGGTTCCGTCCAGCCGCGCGTAGCGATGGATTCGGACCAGCTTGGGGAGCATCAACCGGACCAAAACTGTGCCGGCGAGGGCGCTGCCTGCACTGTGCTCGGTGAGCAGAAGGGACAGGGTGGCGTCACTGTCCTGAGCGGCAAGCTCAGCGATGTCGGCCACGGAGCGAGCGGACGACCATGCGGGGTGTCGATCGGCCCACGTGCGGACTTCGCGGCCTGCGAGAGCGTCGACACAGAGATTGGTCCACTCGGCGTTGATCGTCGTAAACAGCGATGTGCTGTATCCGAGTGGGGTGGAGGAATGCGAGGAAGGCTGCGGCGAGGTCACTGGGGCGCTCCTGATAGAGGCAACTGAAGTTCGATCGCCTCTGACACAAACAGCGCCTTATATCCGCTGAGCTGCGGATTCTTACTCGAAAAGGCGGAGCTGTTATACCCGCCGGGTCCGGCGGAACCAGAAAACGGCAGCGCCCCGCGTTCGACATAGACCGCTGTGACCTGCGGTTACACGGCGACGGTGATAACAGCCCGACGAATCGCAGCGGGGCGGTGAAAAAAAGTTCGAGAAATTTCCGGTCGCCTCTGTCACAGACCCGCCCGCGAAGGGATCTACCTGTTCTCAGAAGCCCGTACACGGCGGGCTACCGACAGGAGGACCCCGGATGGACGACCACGATCCGTCGGCCGCATTGCTCTCGGACACCGCTCGCGTGCACTCGGTGTCCGAAGAGATCCGCGGCCTCGCGGCGCAACTCGGCGACAATCCGCTCAGCGCAGAGATCGCCAGCCGCGTCCGCGAGGTCGTGCTCGGTGAGCCGGCCGAGCAGGCGCGGGCAGCGCTCGAACGGATGATGGCGACCCGGGGTCGAGGCGCTCTGCGATTGGTCGACGAGGGCTTCGTACCCGCCACGGTCGAGCCGTCTCGGCACGAGGAGATCTCATGAAGATCCATCTCCGTAAGAAGGGCTCGAACAAGCCGACAGAAGCTGCGCCGGCCACCGAGCTTCATCAGTGGGCCGGCAAGCAAGCGGTCGCGACCAAGGCGATGAAGTGGGGTCTGTTCGCGGCGATCGGCTCCGGAGTGGTGGCACTGGTTCTCGTCTTGGCCGGCGTCGGGTCCACGACGCCGATCCAGAGCAAGGCAAACCCTCAGACGGTCATCGACACAGCCCGCGAAGCAGCAGCGACCGACCTCGCGCAGGACTTCGTGTTGACGTGGTTGCAATCCAAGCGAGGAGACGAGAAAGCCCTCGCGCGCTTCGTCCGCACCGACGGCATGTCGCTTCCGGCTCAGGCGAGCTATACCGCGTCCGAACCTCGAATCGCGAGCGTGAAAGCAATCGACCCGCCGGCGCGAAATCAGGGTCCCACAGGATCGACATCGCAAGGAGGACCGCTACAGGCGGCCGGCCAGAACTACGCGATCGTTGTGTCGGTCTCGGTGGTTCCGATCGGGGCAGACCCGGCGACGAAGCCGGAACGTCGATACTTCTCGGTCCCTGTCGTGTTCGTGGGAGACGACGCGCGGGCTGCAGCAGTCCCTGCTGCTGTGGCGGCCCCGGCAACCGGCGGTGACCTCACACTCGGCTACCGATTCCGAGTCGGCCTCGATCACTCGCTCACCCAGTCGATCAGCCAGTTCCTCTCGGCAATGGTTGCCGGTGCCGGAGAAATTTCTCGCTACACCTCACCCGGCACACCGATCCGTGCCGTCACCCCCGCGCCGTACACCAGTGTCCAGATCACCGACCTCGTCTCGGACACCGACTTCTCGGCGGGTGCGTCCGGATCCCCGGCAGATGGTGCGACGGTACGGGTGCTCGCCACCGCGACCGTCACAGCCACGGACCGAGCGCAGACCTCGACCGTGCAATACCCGCTGACAGCGATCGCCCGGGGTGGCCGGTGGGAAGTATCCGCGCTCGACCCGATGCCGTTGCTCGCGAACTCGACCGGACTCAGCGCAGCAACCCCAACCATTGCGGTGCCGACCTCGACTGGTGCCAGCACTACCTCCTCCGTTCCCGCAGCGCCCGTTCAACCGAACTGACGCTCTGCTCCCCCTATCCGAAAGGTACGAACAATGACCATTACCTCGATCCTGGCCGATCCGTCGTCGACCGTCGTCGCCGAAGGAATCATCGAATGGGCCAACAACAAAGGTGCGGAGGTGCAGGGCCTCATCCGCACTCTCGTGGGCGTCGGCGTCGCCGGGTTCATCGCCGCGATTGCTTTCAAAAGTCACTTCGCCATTGCCAAAACACTGGTGGCGATCGTGGTCGGCGGGGCACTGATCTGGGTGATGTGGAACATCACCGCCGTCAAAGACAGTGTCGGCGACGAGCTTCCCGGCTCCGCCTCGCCACAAAGCAGCGAGGTCGTCGTGGTGCCCGATCCGATCGCGGCGTTCATCTGACACTGCTCGGCCAACTCACGAACACCTCGATTCAACGACCCCCGCAGGAGTGTGACCGACCATGACCGAACAGCAGGCCTCCTCGCGGAGCGTGGTCAAGATGTTCACCAAAGCGCGCAATTTTCCGCAGCTGATCGGCAAAGCGCCAGACGGCCGAAAGATCCCCGGTGGCCCCTACACCCTGACCCAGTTCGTCGGCGCGGGTATTGCAGGCGGACTGCTGTGGCTGACCCAGTCGCTGTGGGCGCAGGGCAGTGTCATCACCAACGGTGTCATCTTCCTCGGTGTCACCGGCGGCACCCTGTGGGCGTTGGGGAGGCTGCCGCAGGGAGCACGGAATCCGATCTCAGTAGTCCGGGGTGTCGGGCGCGCGGCTACCGGGGCGATGTCACCGTCGAGGATCAATGGCGAGCCGATCCGGATCAAACGCCCTCACGCGGTACTGGGGTCGGTGATCATCCTCGACACCCCGCCAAGCCACGACGCTGCTATCAGTGAACCAGCAGTCATCAGAGCATCCAGCGATCGAGTAGAGAACGCCGCGGCACCGGTGGAGCTCGACGACAACGCAGCGCCGGCCGCACCAGCATTCAGACCTCTGACCCAACCGCGGCCGGAGCGAAAGATCGCACCAGCGCCAGCCCGGCCGCGATCGGACGGCGAACGCCAGCGCTCGCAGAGTCCAGCCCTGGCCGAAGCGTTCGGCGTCGCCAACCTGGCACCGGCGAGCAGCGTTCAGCAGCTGCTTGCCATGGCTGCAGCGGCCCCCACCCCGACCCGAGAGAAGGCGTAATGCAACAACCGAACCGGCTCGTCACCTCGAACTTGCGCTGGACCCGCTCCGGAGTCGTCTGGGCGGACTACGTCCTGACCGGAATCCCGTACGGGTACCGGCCGATCGAAGACCGACAGACCGCGCGGGCGATGCACAAGATGTTGCTGCGCGCTCTTCCTGGCGAATCTCTCCTGCTCAGTGTCGCGGTCAGTCTGGACCCAATGACCATCGTCGAGCGCATGGAACGGGGTGTCGATCTCGATCTCCATCCCGCGTGGGCAGACGAATGCGACGCCACGATCGACCGCCTGGAGGAGATCCGACCCGGCCAGCGAATCTACTGGCTGTCCATCCCCCTGGCCAACCACGGCTTCGGTGACACCGTCAAGGCCGCAACGTCCGCCGCATGGTCCTCGGTGGCCGATCTGCTGGGGATGCCGCCCTCGTCGATTCCCGTCGAGGAGAGAGAACGCCGCGCAGCTCAGGCCGCGCAGATCGCCGCGGCCATCCCTGCCTTCTACGATGCGACCCCCGCAACCCCCTCCCAGATGGTGTGGCTGCACCAACATGCTCTGCAGCGCGGCCTCGGCCTCGATACCGACATGCCCACCGCTCTAGATCATCCGGCAGGCACTGCTCGAGGATCCTTCACTGCCGCGCGGCTCGACGAAGGGGCTCAAAGCGATCGCCCCGAATCGGGCTGGCGGGCCAAGGCGCCGACCTTGTCGCGTGTGCTCAAAGTCGACCAGCCGTGGGAGGTAACGCCACCGCCGGCCAGCTATCAGTGCTTCCTGGTGCTCGCCGCCACTCCTTCGGGCGGCACGCTGTTTCCAGGCTCGGAGTACCTGACCCTCGCGGACAACCTGGGCGGCGTCGATGTCGACTGGGCAATTCGGTTCAAGAACTCCGCTGCATCGGAGGTTCTGAAGAAGAACCGCCGCGCCTTGGTGCAGATGAACGATCAATACACCCAGCGAGAAGACGAATTGAGCACCGGCAGCGTCCTCGACGACGCTGCCGTCGCCCTCGCGGAATACAACGCGCTTCTGGAGGCGGACGCAATGGAGATGGAAGTGCAATCCACCACCGTCTTCTGTGTCGCCGCCGCGGACGAAGAGACGGCCATCGCATATCAGCGCGAGCTGGCGAAGGAGTTCGAGGGTTCGACCTACAGGTTGCAGTCACCGATCGGATTCCAGGAGGAGCTGTTCTGGGCAATGACACCCGGCGTGCCGACGCCGGCGATCTGCAACGAGTTCGCGCAGATCACCACATCCGAACATTTCGCCGCGTACGTACCGGTCACCCGCAACGATCTCGGCGACGGAGACGGCCCGCTGATCGCACTCAACATTTCCTCGGCCCGCACTGGCGTCGTGCACCACGACATCGCCAAGAAAGCGTCACGTGACGTTTCGGGTTCGGTGGGAGTGTGTGGCAACTTGGGATCAGGCAAGTCCGGCTACTTGAAAACAACCGGTAACCAGGTCGTCGACCGCGGCGGCCAAGTCATCGTGGTCGACCGGACCCCTCTGGGCGAATACGCACTGTGGGCCGAAGCGATCACCGACGCGGTGGTCGTCGATACCGCAGCACCGGACGTCACGATGGACCCTCTTCGGCTGTTCTCGCCCGCACGAGGAGGGGAAGTTGCGGTGTCTATTCTGTTGCCGCTGTTGCAACTTCAGCCCGACGACCGTTTGGGGGTACTGCTGTCTCAAGTGCTCGAGCCGGAATACCGCGCTCGCTTCGGCAATTTCACTACCCCAGGCCTGGTTTCGCACCTCGAGAAGGACTGCACCCTCGACGGAGCTGCCGAGCTTGCCGGAAAGTTGAAGGTCTACGCGACCAAATCCTATGCAGCAGCGCTGTTTCGGCCGGACCTAGAGCCGTTCAATCCACGCGCAGGAGCCATCGTCTTCCGCACTCACACACTGGAATTGCCCTCGGAGCGAGAAGTGGAGAACGAGCATCTGTTCAAGCAGATGTCGCTCCAGAAGCGGGTAGGGCGAATGATGTACACCCTCATCGCGCAGATCGCCCGCGGCATTTGCTTCGCGGACCCCAACACCCTCGCGGTCTTCCTGCTCGACGAATGCCATCACCTGACGCGCTCGAGCGAAGGTGTCGAGATCATCATCGACTTCATTCGAGACGGCCGCAAACACGACGCCGCGGTGATGCTCGGATCGCACGACCCCGAAGCAGACTTCGGCTCCGAGACGCTGCGAGGGCTCATCCCCACCCGGCTCGTGTTCCGGCAGACGGATCGACGACTAGCGCAAAAATCGTTGAAGTGGCTCGGCGTCGGGGAAGACGATCTCGGACTGCTCAAAGAGCTGATGGAGAACACATCGCCCGTCGAAGGCAAAGACGGATACGTCGCACCGCATCGCCGCGGAGAGGGCTACATGCGCGATCCCGCCGGCAACGTCGGCCGCATCAAGGTCTTACTTCCGGCATCGGAAGCGAGATACCAAGCGGCGAGTACGACTCCGAAAGAATCGACTACCGAGCGCGCTGCGGAGTTGGCGACATGGTGATGTCGAAACGAGTTGTGCGCCGGCCAGGTTCGATTGGCGGCGGCGTCAAGATGGTTCTCGAGCTCGTGCTGTGGTCGTGGATCCCGCGGTCGTGGTGCAGTGTTCTCGCTCGCTTCCTCGGCCCTGTCTTCAAGTGGGTAGTGGCATCTCGAATCCGCCGCGCGATCGTCACAGGTGTCGCTGTCTGGCACATGATCGGTCTGCTGGCGATCGCCCTGGCGTCACCGGCTCATGCCGACCCGGGTGAAACCCTGCCCACCAACAGCACATTCAGCTGGATGGAAGTCCGTGACTCTCACGGAATTCTGGTCTGGGACTACTTCATGTCCATCGACGAAGGCTCGGTCGGGCACCCGATGTACACCGTGTTCTCCACCTTCATCATGCTCGAGTACGAGGTGTACCGCGGGGTGACCGGCTTCGCGATTTGGTTCGTCACCTACGCCTTGCGGTTCGAGTGGCTCGAATTGTTGACTGCGCCGTTCCGTTCGATCGGCGATGCCATGCAAACGGTCACCGATCAGTTCCAGCTCACGGGCCTTCTTCTCACCGCTGCTGCAGGCATCGGAGCGTGGTGGGTCATTCGCGGACGGTGGACGACGGGAGTGTACGAACTCCTGATGGCAGCAGCGATCGCCGCTGCGGCAGTGGGGATCCTGTCCAATCCAGTCGAACGGGTCGCAGGACAAGACGGCCTGATCATGCAGGCGCGCGACGCCGGCGTGCAGCTTGCGGCAGGCCTGGCCAACAAGGGAGACACGACGTCGAGTTCCGACGAACTCATCGACCAGATCTCGGAACAGATGGCCGACACGTTCATCAGGCAACCCACCCAACTGCTGAACTTCGGCCGAGTCATCGACGGCTCGCCCGACGGAGAACGTTGCACTCAAGCCTGGGACGCCGGCCACGAAAAAGCAGACGGCAACACACGAGACACCCTCAAAGACAACATCAAAGGCTGCGGCGGCGAAGGCGCAAAACAGATGAAGGACTTCGCCGATCACCCCGGACCGGGACAGGTCGGGTCCGGGGTCGCGATGCTACTGGCCGGTGTCATCCTGCTCGGATTCGCCACAATTCTGGCGTTCACCCTCATCCTCGCGGTACTCACCGCCCTCGCATCGGCCGTCAAGGGAATTGTGGTGACCGTCGTTGGAATTCTGCCCGGATCCGGCCGCGGAGCATTGTGGAAAACCCTCGCCGCGGTGCTGATGTCGATGGTCATCGTTATCTTCGCGGTGGTGTTCCTCGTCGGATACATGATCGTGATCGGACAGTTGTTCAGAGGAGACGGCGACTCTCCGCTGATGATGAAATTCATCCTGACCGACATCGTTCTGATCGCGGGCATCATTCTCTACCGCCGCGCAGTGAAAGGACTACGCAAAGCTTCCGACGCCCTCGCACGCAAGCTCGGAAGCAGACCAGGAGCCGCGCCCACCGCGATATCGACCAAGACACCGACCAGCCCCCTCGCCCAAGCTGCCTACGCCGGACAAGTGGCCCGCCAGGCCTATCAAGGTGGAAAGGGACTGGCCAAGACAGCCAGCCATGCAACGGCCCGAACCGCCAAGGCGAGTAAAGCTCTCGTCGACGGGACGGCAGCCGCCAGCAGCGCAGCCACACTTGGAACTGCTGCCGTGGTCTACTCGGCCGGGAAGATTGCAACCGCGGGCGTCAAGAAGGTCGTCGGTCGACGGAGCGACGCCAAAGCTACCCAGGCGGCCACCGACACCACCAATGCTTCCGAAACCCACCCCAGCCTTCGCAAACCGATCAACATCGACCTTCCCCCGACGCAGTCGGTCGTCGGCTCCGGTCACTCCCACACTCCGGTCTCCAGCCCCGTCGGAGACCGATCGGCGGTCCGCTCTCACGGCGACAAGACAACGAACGCACCCGGTATCAAGCGGCCGGTGGCCACCGCTCCCGCACTGTCGACTCCAGGAAACCGAGAAGTTCGGGCCAGCCGCGCCACGGTGACCGGCCCTGGAGGCGGACGATTCCGTGAGTACTCCACCGATGAGGGCTCGCCGCTTCTGCTTCCCGACCGGTCCACGCGGCCGTCGAGTGCTCCGCGTCGTGCCCGACCGACCGTCCAACCAGGTGCCACCACGAATCCGACGGAAATCCTCCATCGAGCTGCGTCAGGCGCACGGCGATGACCTTGGTGGCCCCGCCTGAGACAGCGGTGTCGCCGAACTCGAAAGCGCCACGTCGATGGTGGAAACTCGCCCTGGCGGTCGGTATCGCCGCTCTCGGTGTACTCGTCGTCATTCCATTGATGGTCGTCGTACTCGTCACATCGTCAGGTTCCAGCGGTTGTGCCCCCACGGTCTCGTCCGGTACCGGTGGTGATGATGCATCGCCGTTGACCCCGTCCGGTCCCATCGGCAAGCCGACCCGCGATGGCACGACCACGATGACGTCCCCCTTCGGGCAGCGGTGGGGCACGATGCACCAAGGCGTCGACTTCGCGGGCCCGATCGGCACCCCGATCTACGCAGCCCTCGACGGCACTGTGGTCAAAGCCGGACCCGCTCAAGGCTTCGGAATGTGGATCGTCCTCGACTCGATCGTCGACGGAAAACCGGTCTCCACCGTGTACGGGCACATGTATCCCAACGGCGTCCTCGTCAAGGAGGGACAACAGGTCAAGGTCGGCGACCACATCGCCGACATCGGCAACGCCGGCGGCTCCACCGGACCACATCTGCACTTCGAGTACTGGGAAGGCGGCCGTTTACAGGGCGGAACCGCTATCGACCCGATGAGCAAACTCGGTCAGGCGGGAAGCCCCCAATCGTCCGGCGCTGATTCACCGACCGGCGCCGGTACCGCTGTCGATTGTGGCTTCGGCACGGCCGGCGGAGATCTCCGAACCGGATCCGTGCCGCCGGAGTTCGAGCCGTGGATCCGCAAAGCAGGAGCCGTGTGCCCAGGCGTGGGTGCTCCCCTGATCGCATCCCAACTCTCCGCCGAGAACGGTTTCCGCTACGGCCCGTCCGCTCCGGTATCGAGCACCGGAGCGTTGGGGCCCGCACAATTCATGCCGGGAACCTGGGCAACGTGGGGCAAGGATTACGACGGAGACGGGCGAGCCGACCCGAACTCCATCGGAGATGCAGTGATCTCACAAGCCCACTTCATGTGCGCCATCAACGGAGATATCACCGCAGCCATCGCCGCGAGAAAAGTGAAGGGCGACCCAACTGCACTGACGATTGCCGCCTACAACGCGGGCCCCGCCGCGGTGCTCGCAGCCGGTGGAATGCCATCCGGCGGTGACTACACCACACAAACACAGCCCTATGTGGCGAAGATTCTGGCCGGCCAAGCGCAGTACACATCCGAAGGTTCCACAGGCCGGTTCGTGCCGACCGGAGCTGACGGAGACAATGTCGTCGAGGCTGCACGCCAGTACCTCGGAACCCCCTACGTCTGGGGCGGCGGAGATATCAACGGCCCCTCCCGAGGAGGATTCGACTGCTCAGGACTGACCAGTTTCGCCTACTTCGCGGGCAAGCACATCACCCTGCCCCGCACATCCGAGGCCCAATGGGGAGTGGGTTCGGAGATCCCGATCGATCAAGCGATGCCCGGTGATCTCGTCTTCGGATCATTCGAGGCGAACGGCCCTGGGCACGTCGGTATCTACATCGGCGGCGGTCAGATGATCCACGCCCCCACCACCGGAGACGTCGTCAAACAAGCTCCACTCATGGCTGGAATGAAAGCCCGGAGGATCTGATGTCCCTTGCCGGCCGACGTCTTATAGCCGTCCTCCTCGTCGTTGTAGCCGTGGTGACCATCGCCTGGTCCTGCAGCTCACCCGCCACCGATGAGCCGGAATCGGCACCGGAGACAACGAGCGCGCCAACCGCGCCGTCGCTACCCGAAATCAACACACAGCCAACCGAGACAACCGCTGTACCCGCTCCGATCAGCAGCGCCGCCACAGACGCGGAGACCGCAATCCGTCAAGCACTGACGACCGCCTTCACCTGGTACCCCAGCACCGACACGAGCTCGACCGACGCGTTTCTACGCGCCCGCCGATGGTTCACCGACAACCTCGCTGCAAAACTCTCCACCCCTGCAACGACCGAGCGAGGCCCCGGTGCCCAGTGGGAACAGTGGAAGAAAGAAGACGCCGAAATCACCGCAACCGTCTCGATCGGCTGCTCCGGATGCCCGGCAGATACCGCCGAGCGCATCTATCGAGTCGCGGAGATAACGCAATCGGCCGTCACCTCGGATGCCACGGTCCCCGTCGACTCCACCACGACCGTGTGGGTATCGGCAGTGCCGACCGCAGCCGGGTGGAGTGTGGACACTCTCGATTTCTGACCCTCGCCGCACATGACCCGGAGAGGGTCGCCGGCCACTGAACCGATCGCCCTGTACAGGCAACATGGAACGCACTATTTCCCGTGATCGGTGCCGCCGTTCATAGCCCTGTCGCGCTACGTGACAACCGGCTTCCGTCGGCCCTTAGCTCGCGGATCCGCGAGGAGGAGCCCCACCCCAGGCCGGTCGGGGTGGCTTGCGTATACCGAATCTCGTGGCAGTCACGCCGACGCTGGGGTTGGCGGATGGACGTTGCCCGAGGGTGCGTAAGAGAGGAATCGAACCGCATCCGATGAGCAGTTGATGAGGCGCCGATGCTGCCGCGAATTGGTGGTTATATGCCCCGGATGTGGGAAGGTCGCTGCAAGCCTTACTCGCTTCGCATCGCCGTTTGCAGCGTACCCCCCATGTCAAGGGGTGTCGAGCGCACATAGCTGTTCCCGCGACGGTCAGTCGCAACACGGAACGCGACTTGCCCGTCCCCAATCGCACCCTCACCGATAGAGCACTGGTGACCGATCGGTGCGCCACTGATGGGGCCATGAACGCATGCGCTGCAGCGCGAGATGAAAGGTTGTCGGAAAAAGATTCACCGCGGCTGTCACAGAAGTCGACGCACCTGGATCTACCTGTTCTCGAGAAGGCACGACGAGACAGGGAGTCCCCATGAGCGCACCGACACGACTACACGTAGCGAGGGCACGTTCGAGGAGCAGTCGATCTACGGCCGGCCCCCTGAGTCCTGTCATCGATCGAGGAGCGCTGCCGAACTTCGCTCGGATCGAGACCCTCAGGCTCGACGATCCCACCAACCGGATCGTGACCCTCGCAACCACCGACGAGGTCTGGTCGCTCGTCGTCGAGTGGAATTCGAGCAACCTGCTCGTCGACACCGAAGACGAACGATTGATCAGACTTGTCGATGCGGCTCTCCGCGCTGCGCACTGCCAGCCTCACGCCGCGTGCCGTTTCACCCTCGACTACAACCCGACCCATCTCAACAACGAAGTCGGCCGACGCAGCGTGGCCTTGACCGCAACGATGCGCCCAACTTCCGGTGACGGGATCCTGATCACGATCACCCGGGATGCATGATGTGCGCGCTACCCAACCCGACTCAGGCACCCCTCGACGGATACCGGTCGCTACGTGATGCACCCTCGCTCGACCCCCAGAACAATCCGTGGATCCGCAACTGTGTGCTCTACGTTGCCGGTGGAGTCGTGTCGGCAGCACTGGGCCCGATCCTGAACCTCGACACAGCGATCGCATGGGGTGGAGCAGCACTCGGCGTCGGCGCGGGCGCGGCCGTCAGCTACAACGGCTATCGCGCCACGATCCGAGCCGAAGAGACCGATCGTGCGATCGAGCAGCTCTGCCGGCTGACCGCGTCACCGCCGACCCGTGATGTCCTGACGGCGACTCGGTGGAGCGGCCAGTGGCCCGGCCGTCCGGGCAGAATCACCGTCCGCTACCAGTCGGCCGCGCTCCTTCTCGACGAACAGTGGGAGCCCCGCGTCGTCGAATTGCTCTCCCAGCAGAGCTGGGGCCGGTACCGGATCCAGAAGCACAACACACGCAAACGCCGTCTCGTTCTCGTCCCGGACACACGGTCCGTCTCCGAGACGCATGTCTCGCCCGAACTCGTCAAAGCCACGCGCACGATTCTCGCGCTGCTAGGGCCGACCGGAAAGATCACCAGACACGAGACGGACCCGAGCACCGGGGATCTTGTAGCTGTCGAAGCCACCCATGAGGTCGGACATCGACTCGAGTCCGAGGGCTATCGGGCCCGAGTACAACGAGTAGTGAGCGTCAATCTGCCCGGTCGGTGGCGTGCTCGCTGGAACCTCGAAACGGACTGGGTGCGTTTCGAGGTGCGCCCGACCTTTCCGAAGAAGCTCTACAACCCGGCCGGCCTCGGCGACGCGGAATCCACGACCGATCTCGGCGACCTCGCGCACTCCGACTACGACTCGGTCGCGATTTCGTACGGCGAGGACGAGGACGGCAACCCCATGGTGTGGCGGCCGGCGATCGACCCACACTTCATGCTCGTCGGTGCATCCGGAACCGGAAAGACCGTCACCGCACACACCCTGCTGACACAGCTCACCGCGCACGGTTGGCCGGTATGGGTCGTCGACGGAAAAGGGGTCGAGTTCTTGGGCTTCCAGGACTGGCCGAATGTACAGATCGTCGCCAGCCACATGGAGCACCAGGTCGCGGTCATCTATCGGTTCTGGAATCTCATGGAAACCCGGTACTCGCTGATCGTCAACGGAGAAGCTACCGAGGCCGACTTTGAGCCCGTCGTTCTGTTCATCGACGAGTACGCCGACTTCCGAGGCAACCTGCTCAACTGGTACTCGAGCATCAAAGGTAAGGGTGATCCCACCAAGCCGAAGACCCTCCAGGAAGTGGCGTCGATCGGACGAAAAGGCCGCACAGCGAAGTGCCACATGGTGCTGGGAACGCAGCGACCCGATGCCGAGTACTTCGGCGGCGACATGCGAGACAACTTTCGCCAGCGCGTATCGATGGGCCGTCTGAGTCCGCAGGGCGCGTTGATGATGTGGGAATCGGCAACCACTGGAGTCGGTATCCCGCGCGGATGTCGTGGGCGGGCGACCAGTGTCAACGACCACAACCAAGCGGTCGAAATTCAGACCTACTTCACTCCCGACCCCCGCAAGACTGAGCCCGGGGCCGACGACGCAGCGGTGCTGGACCGCCTGCGTCCTCTCGAAGTGCGGCACGAGCGGTTGGTGATCCTCGACCCGGATCCCGGCGGCACCGTGGACGGCGACGAAGAGATCCGTTTCCATCACGTCTCCGGCGCGCCCTGGGCGCGCGCGTCGGACCATCCCAATCTCGATCCCGTCGCCAGGCGAAAGACGCGCGCGGACAGTGATTCAGCTCGTCGCGCATCGTCGCCGATGGCAATGCTCAATCTCGACACCCCCACCGTTCGCCAGCCCAAGCCCGACGCGCAGACGCCGAAAGAAAAAGCCGTGTCCGGCGTCCCGGGCTCTCCGATGCACAAGGACCGCCCGCACCTGCAGGTGGTCCCCGACGCCGGTACCGACGTCGACGACTGGGAGGGCTACGGCGAATCCGAAGACACTGCTCCGGTCGACCTCGTTGCCGGCGACCTAGTTCTCCTCGACGAGGACGCCGGGATCTGGGTCGTCGTCGACAACGAACCCGACATCTACGGAGACGAGTCGGGTGACGACATGGTCGGGCTGACCTGGCGTGGCGACGGCGACGACGAGGGGGTGCTCGACATTCCTCTCGACGCGACTGTTCAAGTTCGTCGCCCCCTTGCCCTCGCCACCTGAATCACTCTGCGACACACACGATCAGAAGAGGAACAACCACATGTCCCAACACGGCAACAACAGCAAAGCCCTCTCCGACGACGATCAGATGGCGCTGATCTGGATCGCCCCACTCGCAGCCACCATGGCTCTCGGATCCGCAGGCCTGTGGTGGTCGACGGCAATCGCCTGGCTGGTCGAGCACTCCATTCTGATCGCCAGCGAGGCATCCCCGATGGTGCAGATCCCAGCATCGGACGGTGCCGGGCTCGACGGTCGACGACTGATCATCGCTCTCGCCGTCGTCGTCGCCCTCGGTGCCGTCGCGATCAGCGCCGGCCGCTCGGCCTACTCAGCCCGACAGGCTCGACTGCACCGAGGAGACCGGGGATGAGAACGAAAGCCACCAGTGGTCGCCGCGCAGAACTACGCGCGATCGCGAGCAGAGAATCGTTCACGATGCCGCTCGGTCAGTGTGTCCGAGACAGCAACTGGGCCGCCCGCGAAACGGCGGTCGCAGAGCTGCTGCAGTCACGGATCCCACGTCTCGAACGGCGCCGGAAAGCAACCGTCGCTGCAGCGCATCTCCTCGAATCGTGCGAGACCTGCCCGCTCGCGGCCTTCGTCGCATGCCGCACAAGAGCCGAGGCAGATAGCTATACCGGCGTCGCGGCAGGCGGACTGTACGACCGAGGAACTCTCATCACCGAAGAAAAACGACCCGACGGTCTGGACGCGATGCACTCCCGCGAGGTAGTGTCCCCAACATCTGATGTGCGGTCTGACCAACCGCATCAACTGAAAAGGGATGCACCATGACTGACGTCGACGTGGTTTCGCGTACGCAAAACAATCTTTCCCCCGCACTGTGTGATGCAGTGCCCGATAGCAATACAATGAATCCTGACCGGAATACCGGTTCATGGAGTCGCTCGACGACGTCGAGGGGTGGTTCCTTCGGCCCGACGAGCGACGGCAGTGACGCTGCGCGTGCGCGACGTCGCTCCACTCCCGCGGCGGGATCTAACAGAACATCCCGCCGCGGGAGTGCCTCGTCGGTACCCTCCGGACCCGCCCGCCGCCACCTGCTGTCGTTGCGGCTCGGCGGTATGCCCGACCAAATGATCCTCGATCTCACGAAGCTCAGCCTCAGTGATGTGGAGACAGTCGCCAACCACAAATGCTTCGAGACCACCGCAAGCATCTCGAAAGCTATTCTCGACGTCACCTTCCACCCCACCCGGGGACGGGCGATGACCTTAGGTGTCGGAGCTCAGCGACGGATCCGGGCCCTCGTCGCGATGGGCTACTCGGTGCAAGCGCTGTCCGAACTGACCGGGCTGTCGGTGCCCAAGCTTTCGACGTTGCCATCGGATCAAGTTGTCCCCAGTGAACTCTGGTCCGTCATCAACGACGTCTACGACCAGATCTCCATGACACCCGGCCCCGACGAGCAGGTCCGGAATGCAGCCCGTGAGCAGGGATGGGCGACGCCTCTTGCTTGGGACGATGACGAAATCGACGACCCCCGAGCACGTCCACATTCGCCCCGAGGCATCCGCGGCGTGGACGAGGCGGCCGTCTACCGTCGCCTGTGCGGCGAATGGAGACTGCCGCTCACTCTTGCAGAGCAAGCCGAGATCGTAGGAATTTCGCTCCGTCGGCGGTGGTCAACCGAGCACCTGGCCGACGTACTCGGAATCGATCTCGACTCAGCGGTGAAAAAGAAGGTCCGCTACCGTGCCCGGATGGCCGTGCACGCCGCTCGCTCCGATGGTGAACGAGAAGCCGATGTTGCGTAGCGACTACGTCAGAAGTGTCGTGGTCGCTCTGGCGGCAGGCGTCCTATGGGCCTTGATCGAGGCGTCGTCGGCATCCTGGGCCAGCACTCAGGCATCAACTGCTGCGACTGTCGGCCGCGTCTCGATTGTCGCGATAGCAGTGATCGTCGGGGTAGCTCTGTCGGCCGCGCTGCGGACCACCGTCATCGCGGTGTGTGCACGGGTCGAGATCTCCGTCGACGAGGCGGCGCTGGGGACGAAAATTCCCGTCATCGTCTCCGGTGTCGTGTGGGGCGTCATCTCCGCTTTCGTCAGTACTCCGACGAGTGCGCCGCCGGCGGCAATGCTGTTCTTGGCTCTGGTAGTGCCCTGGATTGCGTGGATCGACCAACGCGTGCAACGGATTCCGACTGCTCTTGCGTATCTGGCCGCCAGCGGAACTGCAGCAATGATCTTGCTCACCGGTGTCGTTCACGGCACCTGGGGCGCGGTCGGTCGCGCCCTTCTGGCCGGCCTGGCCGCCGGCATATTGTTCTTCGCGCTTGCAGTGCTTCTGCGCGGCGGAATCGGTATCGGCGATGCGCGACTGGTGGTCTCGCTCGCGATGGTCCTAGGCTACGTCGGCTGGACATCCCTCGGTGCGGCGCTGGTGTTCTCGATCCTGACGGCTTTCGTCGGAGTGATAGTCGTGCGGGTCCTTCGAGCGATCAGATCCGAGCCTGCACGGTCGCATATCGCGCTGGGCCCGTACCTCGCACTCGGCACCGCGCTCACTCTCGTCGCATCCTGATCCGCCTGCGCGCAGTTGCGTCCTGCTTTTTCTTCCCTCCCCGAACTCGACAGCTCCCGAAGAGGTGATTGCCATCATGGCGAAGACACATCAGACCGCATGGACAGCCATTGCCGCAGCCGTGATGGTCGCTGTGGCGGCCGCGGCTGCCGTGGTGATCACGACGGATCACCACGAGGCCGACACTGCGCCACCACCACCCCAGGTCTTCCACGACGTCATCACCGTTGCGAGCCTTCTCGACGCCCTGCCCGTCGTCGACGATATCGACAGCACGGCCAGGTGGCCCGACGGTCAGCGCTTGGCGGAACTTCTCGTGCGGCCGCCAGGCAGCGATCACGGATGCGACACCAGGAACATCGCATTGGCAGCGGAGCTCGAGGCCGTCACATTCGCTGCCGGAACGGACAATTGCGTTGTGGCACAGGGCGTGTTGAATGATCCATACACCGGTGTCACCGTCGAATTCGATGCAGCATCTGAGAAAGATGCTGCAGCAAGCGATTACGTCTACCCGCTGGACGCGGCGTGGGCGTTGGGTGCTGCTGCATGGGCACCCGAACAGCAGCAACGCTTTGTCAGCGACGTACAGACCAACATCATCGTCGCCAGCGCGCAGGCAGTTGAACATCGAGCCCAACGTGGGCTTTCTCAGTGGCATCCGAGCAACGACGACCTCGCATGTGCATTTGCGGCGAAATATCTTCGTGTGGCGCAGACATACGCCTTGCCCATCACCCGCGGTGATGCTGTCGCGGCCACGCAACTCTGCGGTCTCGGCAACACCGCGGTGACAACTGCGGGCGAGACCGAACCGGCGAACTGACCACACGATCGGCCACACAAATCTCCTCCCCAAGAGGAAATGAAAGTCCCTCGCACACAACATGAAAGAAGGAATCTCATGCCCAAGACCGCCGACCAGGCCGATGCAACCACCCGCGAGATCCTCGGCCCGCAGTTCACCGCAATGCGCAACCTTGTCGAAGCAGCCGAGAACAGCCGGCAGAAGGCCGAAGCAGTCGCCAAAGCGCAGGCCGAACATGTCGACTCGACCGCCGAATTCATCGTGGCCTACGACGCCGCCAAAGCTGCAGGCTTCACCACCGCCCAACTGAAGAAGGGCGGCTACGTCCGGCCATCACTGAAGGGAGTCGCAAAACCGGCCACCAGCAAGAAAGAACCCACGCAGACCCCGCCGGCAGAAACCGCCGCCACCGGCGGCGAACCCCACGGGCACGACAGTGGGCAGCAGAACCATGCCGCACCGGCGTCGGAGGAACACCGGAGTGATCACCACAACGAGCACGGCGAGCACGACGCCATGGCGAGCTGACATGACATCCCGTCGACAACCAGAGGGGGCTGTGCGATGAGCACCGACCGAACCGACGCGATCACCCATATCGAGCTGGCCTGCGACGTCTGCGCGCTGGAACCCAGGGACGGGGGAGCGGGACCGCGGGGCGCATGGTGGGCGGTGGCCATGAAAGATTGCTGCGCCGGCGGACAGCTCATGGCCCACCTCGCGTGCGACGAGCACTTCTTCGATCTGATTTCACAGAAGCTGCCCGGCGTATGCACGAGTTGTGGCCACCTGAGCCGGACCCTGTCCGACGTCGTCGATGTCGCATGGACGATAGGAACCGGAACCGACCTGCCCGGCCGGCCGGGACGATGACCCAAGCTGTCGCACTGCTCGGTGGAGGCGTCCGCCGAGCGTGCACTTGCTGCAGCGCTGTCGAATACTTCGGCGGCGCTGCAGGTCGAGTCGGTACCGCCGCCCCCCGCGGGGCCGCAGTACCGACTCTGTATCCGGGACCGCAAGACCCCCTCCGGGTGAGGTCCGATGTCCTCCGCGCGCCGTAGTCGTAACCGCGTCACCCCAGACGGGGGCGCGTTCGACCCCGATCGAGGATCCAGCGGAGAGCTGGAGAAGAAGCAAGGGGTGGTGCTCCCGCACGCATCCTTCGCCGACCGAGCCGCGAATCGCGAGCATGCCCGCGGCCTCGATACCGACATCGAAGGACTGCCCGGTCTGACACGCGCGCGCCGCGACCTCGAACGCGCCTTCCCCCGCAACACCGCCGCGCCGATCACGAACGAACGAAAAAGACGTTCGCTGCCGGCCGCGATCGAACTCCGTCGAAGCCTCAGCGCCCGCCAGCGCAATGCGCGATCAGCCACCAAAAGGACTGTCGAGCAGAGCGTTCCCCGAGCCCAGCACCGTGCGATGAGCACACTGATCGGAGATCCAGAAAATTGGAAACGCACCAACGACGCATTGTCCGATGTCAACGGTGATGCAGTTCGGCTCGACGACGACCAGCGCCGCCACATCCAGAGAGTCGACCGCGCAATCCAGCGATACGAGCGTGAGTCCGGACGTGGACACCTGGTCTACACCGTTGTGAGCTTGCCCCACGCCGTCATCCATCCATCCGAGCTACCCGAGACCCTCTCACCCGGCTCGGTCATAGCTTTCGACCGCTTCACCGGCGCCCGCCACTCGATCCACGAACTCGACGCACACAGCCATCCGACGGACGCCGTATTCGAGATCCAAACAACACGAGGGCTGTACCTCGGAGCATCGGACAAGGGCGACGACACGAGCCACCTCCTCCCACGGGGCACCCGCTACCGAGTCGTCAACTCGCACTTCGTCCCCTACGAGCGACCAGGTCAGAGGGTCAGGGAAAGGCTCGTCGTGCAACTCGAAGACATCGACACGGACTGACCATCAGCGAAAGGAACAAACAGACATGCCCACCGAAAAGGCCTCACCGCCACCACACCGACGAGAACGCCGCGCACCATGGCAATTTCATCCAGACATCATGCCGCGCGCCGACTTTCGCGCCGTCCAAGCCGAAGACCCCCAGACCGGACCCATCGACGGAGCCATCGACACCGGCGAAGAATCGGAATAGAGACGGTCACTTGTCATGGGCCCTGCGCGATCGGATGCTCTCGTCGAGCCACTCCGCACCATGATGACGGCCACAAAACGTGATACGCGCCCAAAACAAACCTCATCGGTTGCTTCTAACGTAGCCAGGGTGGAGCATACGAGTCATGCCTGTCTCTGAACTTCTGCGCCTCGGCAATGCTCGACCAATCGTCCGATGGGGCGACCCTGTCCTGCACACATCGGCTCGACCGGTGACCGACTTCGGTCCTGATCTGCAAAGTCTGCTTGCCGATATGTTCGCGACCAATACTGCTGCGGACGGTGCCGGCCTCGCCGCTCAGCAGGTAGGCATCGACCTTGCGGTGTTCATCTACGATTGCAGTGACGAGACCGGGACACGGCGAACTGGTGTCGTCTGCAATCCGGTAGTCGAACTCGCCGAAGGAAACGATCGACACCTCATCGATTTCGGTGAAGGATGCTTGTCCCTCCCCGGCGCATACACCGACCTCGCACGGCCAGAGTTCTCTATCTGTCGAGGACAGGACCAGTACGGTAACCAGATCGAACTCAACGCAGGCGGCACGCTCGGGCGTTGTTTCCAACACGAAACCGATCACATCAACGGTATCGTTTTCGGCGACCGCCTCTCGAAGCGCAAACGTAAACAGCTCTATCGTGACCACGAGACGGTCTCTGAGCAGTACAGCAACGATTGGCCAACACGATAGATTCTGCTCCGGAAGCAGTGACCGCTCTGCTCCGCCTACCCACCCGGTGACGTCAAGACCTTCACGAAGCCTGACATTCATCTACACGAAACAGTAGGTCGAACCCTCAACGCATCCATGGCTCGCTATTGCACGGCAACGGACCATATGGTCTTGTATCCTGGGCTAGGGAACAGGAGTTCGGGGAACATATGCCTTACGCAATGGCTGCGGCGTCGCTACGGGCCGCGATTCCAGAGGTAGTGACGGCGTACAGAACCACTTTGCTACGCGAGAATAGTCCCCTCGGGATCAATCCGGGGGTGTGGTCACAGTGCCGCCGCCAAGCACTGGCAATCCTCAACGAGTGCGTAGATGCATTAGGCCTTCCCACGTCTTCGACTACTCGGTCGGCGATTCCAGACGAGTACACCCGGTTGCTCGGCTCGCATCGAGCCCTACAGGCAATACCGGCTTCGGAGTCCGTGCGAGCTGTGGAGATTCTGTGGTCATCCCTTGAGCCTGCAATAGAGCTGGCCGCCAAAGAGGCACCCTTGACACACCGACCTGGGGTCTGGAGACGCATCAACGCCGCTTTTCGCCTTGCTGCCGGTGGCCGCCTTCACACGGGCATGCTCAGCTACGAGGAGACCCGAGGCCATTTGAGGGACAGGCAACTTCGAGTGCTTGAGGCCGCGTCAGACGCATCTTTGACCAACCGGGAGCTTGAAGTCTTGGAGGCTGTGGCGTTCGCGATGACCAACCGGCAGATCGCTCGCACTCTGAATATTTCAGAGCTCACAGTCAAGCGGCATCTGTCCAACGCCTATCTGAAACTTGGGGCGTCGTCCCGTATGGACGCGTTGCACAGGCTATTCGGCAGCCGCATCTAGCGGCCCGCAATTTCATACCGCGCGCACCAGGAGGGTGCCGAGCATCGCGAGGTTTGCTGCGTACTGGGTGGCCATGAAAGCGCGGTACCCGCAGCGCCGTGCCTTCAGGTCATAGTCGTTCGCCCGCGCGCATAGCGCCATCACCCAGAGAGCTCCAGCAGTCAACGGCAATGTTCCGAACAGTGCGAGCGGTGCCCATAGCAGTGAGGCGATCGGTGCGCATACTCCAACGACAGTCGTTCCGAATATGGCCAGCCGCCGTGCAGAGCTGAGTCCACGTTGCGCTGCCAGAGTGCGCCTCCCACCAATGGCGTCCCCGTGGGCATCGGATAGGTCCTTCACGACCGCTCCCACCAACGCCATCCATGTTGCCATCGATGCGCAGAAGACTTGTTCCGTACGCCCAAATCCTCCGCCGCCGGCGGCCGCTCCGGCAGCATAACTTGCCCAGCCGAGGCCGAATATCACTACAGAAGAAGACAAACTCCAACGCTTGGCAGCCAGTGGCGGTGCCGAGTACACCCACCCAAGCGTCAGGAAGGCGAAGGTCCAGCACCACATCTCGCGCCCCGCAACTGCAGCCATCAGCAGGGCTGTGATCGCCGTAGCCACGCTGACCCACCGGGCTGTACGGACTGCCAGTTCCCCCCGCGCAATCGGTCGCTGCGACGCGTTTGCCACATCCTCAAGGACGTCAGTCACACCATTGAACAAGTACGTCGATATCACGACGGCCCACCAGGTCAACGCGCCGGCCGCTAATTGTCCGACACCGACAGGCCCTGCAGTCGCTGATACGCCGGCAATTCCAACCGCGAATCGAAGCAGATAGACACCTTGGACCTGCGGTCTGGCCTCCACGAAGCACAACCATGCATTTCTTGCGGGACTCGACGCGCCCCCAGGACGACCTACCTGTGTGCCGTGCTTGACCGACTCACACCGATACGACCACCCATCTGACACAGCCGGAGCCTAGCTGTCGCAGTGCACGAAGGTTTCTGCCCGGACTTGTCTTCGCTAAAACTACATCCAAAGTTGTAGTTTTCTGAGGTATTACCTACTCCCTTCGTGCCACAAAGGGGACCAACGTATTCGCTGCTAGGCAGACTCGACTGGTACCGAAATGCACAGCAGGCGTACTGCAACTCTCCGAGTAAGCGAGGACCATGAGCAATCCGTTCGACGATGAAGACGGCAGCTATTTCGTTCTCACCAACGAGGAGGGGCAGCACTCTCTCTGGCCGGTCTTTATCGACGTCCCGGCCGGTTGGTCAAGAGTGTTCGGCGAGGCCAAGCGGACTGCTTGTCTGGAGTACGTCGACACCCACTGGACCGATTTGCGCCCCAAGTCACTCGCCATTGCTCAGGCCGAAAACCGCAGCCAGACAACTAATGTCGGACCAACTATGCGGCCGGGAACGACCAATTCGGTTGAGGGCATCCCAGCCGATGCCTACCACAACGAAATTAGGTCGTAGCTCGATGGGAGCACAGTCAGGCTCGTCCGTCGCGGACGTTGTTGGGGTCGGTTTTGGACCCTCCAACCTCGCTCTCGCGATAGCTCTTCAAGAGTCCATCCAGCCCGGACCGGTGCCGGCAAAGTTCAGCATGAAGTTCTACGAGCTCCAGCCTCGTTTCGGCTGGCACCGTGGGATGCTCATGGAGGATGCGACCATGCAGGTCTCTTTTCTCAAAGACCTTGCCACCATGCGCAATCCGATGAGTCGGTATACGTTTGTGTCCTACCTCCGAGAGAAAGAGAGAATTGCTGAGTTCATCAACAGCAAAACTCTCTACCCACTGCGGGTGGAGTTTCATGACTACCTGGAGTGGGCAGCTAGCCAATTTCAGTCAAACGTCTCGTACGGGTCCGAGATCAAAGACATCCGACCAGTAGTCGAGAATGGCGTGGTGGAGTACGTCGATGTAGTCGGCCCAGATGACGTTGTTCAGCGGGCGCGGAACATCGTGATCGGAATGGGTTTGACGCCTCGACTTCCCGATGGTGTCAACAGATCTGAGCGGATCTGGCACAGCTCCCAACTGCTGGGCAGAGCAGCCGCAGTTACATACGTCCCTCAAAATTTTGTCGTCGTGGGCTCTGGCCAAAGTGCCGCCGAAGTTGCTGACTACCTTCATCGGACTTTCCCTCGCGCCAATGTGCACACCGTCCTGTCCCGCTACGGCTACAGCGTCGCCGATGACAGCCCGTATGCGAATGGAATTTTCGATCCGGAGGGAGTTGACCGGTTCTTCTCCGCTCCGACCGACGAGAAGCAGAGGCTCCTCGAATACCACGCCAACACCAATTACTCAGTGGTCGATCTCGATATTTCACAGTCGCTGTATCTCAAGAGCTACCAGGAGAAGGTCCTGGGCAAACAGCGGTTACGGATGATCAACACCTCGCGCGTCACATCCGTCGACGAGGACACAGACGGCGTACGGGTCGAGGTCACATCCTCGGCCACCGGTCTGACCCATACCATCGAAGCAGACGTGATCGTCTACGCCACCGGCTACCGGCCAAGTGACCCGGCACCGCTACTCCAGGGCCTGATGCGCGAATGTAAGCACGACGAGCAGGGACGGCTCAGCGTGGGACGCGACTACCGAGTGACGACGTCGGATGCGGTGCGCGCCGGTATCTATGTGCACGGTGCCAGTACCGAACACAGCCATGGACTTTCTGCTGGTCTCCTGTCCAACACTGCAGTCAGATCCGGTGAAATCGCCCAATCCATTCTCAGGAGATGACCATGTACGTCCCCCGGATCTACAAGGCAAGTGATCGGACATGGCTGCGCCGCGTGGTTGCGCAGTACCCTTTTGCGGCTCTGATCTCAAACGGCCCCAAGGCCCCGTACGCCACCCATTTGCCAGTCATCTGTGCTCCCTGCGCCCCTTCAGAGAGCGAGGACTTAGAAGGATCGACACTGTTTGGGCACATGAACCGGGCCAATCCCCACTGGGACTCGCTCGTCGACGGTGCGGATGCCCAACTTATTTTCACCGGGCCTCATGGGTATGTCACCCCAAGTGTCTACCAACGCGATTCTGTAGCACCGACCTGGAACTACGTCTCGGTACATCTCCGAGGAAAGCTGCAACCTGTTGCCGATTTCGAGGAGACGCTCAAGGTCGTTCAATTGACAGTCAGTACGTACGAGCAGAAATTCGGCAGCGGGTGGGAGATGGACAGTTCGCTGGACCACTACCGAAGGATCGGTCCGGCTGTGGGTGCATTCAGTTTTGAGGTGGAATCGGCGGATGGCATGTTCAAGCTCAGCCAGGAGCAGAACCTCGAGACCAGGCGACGGGTGGCGGACCACTTCAGCGCGAACCACGCCGGGCGAGGCAAAGAACTAGCTTCGTTCATGCGGGAGTACAGCCATGGTGACTACAACAACTTCTGATGGGGACATGTCGGACGCACCGACGGAACCCACGGCCCGGGAGCCTTTTGCGCCAAAAGAGCATTCCGTGCCCGCCATTTGTAAACCTTCAATTTCGCACCGGCTCAGCCATTTCGGCCTGGTCTGTTCATCGGTTTACGGATGCAAGCGGAGTTTATAAATTGTGCTACTGCTCTCACGCACCTTGTCCGCCGCCATTCCGACTCGTCGAGCAGGTCAATCGTTCTACCTTCGGAATGAAGTTGGGATTCCGGGGGATTGCTTCCGGACCAAAATCCGGCAAAAGAGCCGACCGGCGAACGTGACCAAGTCGGTGTCATCGCCAGAGAAAGCCAGAAGGTTGGTAATGGATTACGACGTTGTTGTTGTTGGGGCGCGATGTGCCGGCGCTTCGGTGGCACTGCTGTTAGCCAGACAGGGGCGAAGTGTTCTGCTGGTCGATAGGGCCTCCTTTCCGGCGGACACCATGTCCACGTTGTATATCCAGCACCCTGGGGTCGTGAGACTCGCACAGTGGGGGATGCTCGATGATGTTGTGGCCTCCGGTTGTCCGCCTTTGGGCACTATTAGTCACGATGTGGATGGACTGAGTCTGATCGCTGCTACCCCGGCGAAGGACGGTGTTAATGCCGCTTACGCACCACGGCGGTACATACTCGACGATCTACTCATTCGAGCTGCCGTGTCAGCGGGCGCGGAGTTCTCGGATCGGACGTCGGTCCTAGAATTGATTTGGCACGACGAACGCGTCGCCGGAGTTCGCCTCCGGAGTGGAAATTCGACCACATCGGTGTCTGCTCGATTGGTTATTGGGGCCGACGGTATGCGATCAAAGGTCGCGGAACTTGTTCAGGCACCGATCCTCCGATCGGCACCCATAGCAAGCTGCGTGTACTACACCTTCTGGCAAGGCTTGCGAACAGGATTCGGATTCCATGAGCGAGTCGGCCGCTGGATAGCCCGTATTCCAACACATGACGACCTGACAATTGTGGCAGCTTACCTGCCGCAGAGCGAATTCTCGGTCGTTCGGCGGGACCCGCAGAGGGCGTACTTGTCCGCGATCGAATCGACAGCGCCGGATTTATACGAACAAATTATGGCACTCGACCGAGTGGATCGGTGGTGGGGTACGGGGGACCAACGCAACTATTTCCGTAAATCGCACGGTCCGGGCTGGGCATTGACGGGGGATGCGGCTCACCACCTTGACTCGATCAGCGCCCGCGGCATCACCAATGCGCTGATTCAAGCCGACCTGCTCACCGATTCTATTTCCGGGGTGGATGTCGGGAACTCGGTCGCAGTAGATGAGGCGATGGTGCACTTTGCACTGTCGACAGGAGCTGTTCTAGAGGAGCCGTACATGAGTACTCTCGCCCTGGCGAAGCTTCAACCGACGAAGTCCCGGTTGCGCATGCTGCATGCCATTGCCAATTCGCCCGAACTTACATCTCGGTACTTCGGTTTGGTTTCGGGGGCCATCGGGATGCGCGAATTTATGTCGGCCGAGCTCGTCGACTTGTTGTAGCTTGCTGATGAAATATTTCGGGTCTGAATCTAACGCTGAGGGTGGTCACCCGAGTGGTTCGCAAGGAAGTGTTTTGCTGGGCGCTGAAAGGGTTGAGCATTGATCCCGTTGTCTTTTGCGCAGCGTAGGCTGTGGTTTATCCACCAGTTGGAGGGATTGTCGTCAACTTACAATATTCCTCTGGTCTTACGCCTGACTGGTGAGCTCAGTGTTCATTCGCTGGGCAGGGCAATCGGCGATGTCGTGAGTCGACACGAAAGTTTGCGGACTGTTTTCCCCTCCCATGAGGGTGTGCCGGAGCAGCGTGTTCTTGGCTCGGCCGACGCAGACTTCGGCTGGGACGTAGTCGAAGCGTCAGGGTGGTCGACAGACGCGTTGAACGATGCAGTCGCACAGGCAGTGGGATACAAATTCGACCTCAGCTTTGAGATTCCGTTCCGAGCGCAGCTCTTCAGACTATCGGCCGATCAGCATGTATTGGTGCTCCTGATGCATCACATCGCGTCAGACGGCCAGTCCCTCACGCCCCTCGTACGCGACGTCGGGCTGGCGTACAGGGCCCATGTGGGCGTAGAGGTGCCTGCCTGGGTGCCGTTGCCATTGCGATATCGGGATTACACGCTCCGTCAGCGTGAGTCGCTCGGCGACGAGTCCGACCCCGACAGTGCGCTGAGCCGGCACCTCCTTTACTGGAAGAACACGCTAGCCGGATACGAGGGGCGGCTTGAGCTCCCAACCGACCGCCCTTATCCGGTCGTGGCCGACTATCGAGGCAATCGAATCCCCATCGAATGGCCCGTGTCGATGCAAGAGCAGGTGCGACAGTTGGCCCGGGAGCATCGTTCTACCGGCTTCATGGTGATTTCGACGGCGCTGGCGGTGCTGTTGTCCGAACTAAGCGGCACCTCCGATGTCGCTTTCGGTGTTCCAACTACGGGCCGACGTGACGCTGATCTTGCGGAGATGGTCGGTTTCTTCGCCAACACAGTAGTGCTCCGCGTTGATGTGTCTGCCAGTTCGACGTTCCGTCGCCTCTTGCAAAAAGTACGGGACGCGGTTTTGGACGCATTGGCCCACCAGGATGTCCCGTTCGACGCGCTGGTGGATCTCGTCAAACCTGCTCGGTCACAATCGCATCACCCACTGGTCCAGGTCATGCTCGGATGGCAGAACCAGATCTCCACGGAGTTGGACTTGCCGGGGGTGCTGGCAGAGGCGGTACCCACCATTTCTCGACAGGCCCGGATGGACTTGACCTTCAGTCTCCGGGAGCGGTACTCCGAGTTCGGCGAGCCGCAGGGAATCGACGGAGTGGTCGAGTACCGCTCTGATGTCTACGACGCTGCATCGGTCGAGACCATGATCGTCAGGCTTGGGCGAATCATCGCCGAGATGATCGCCGTGATCGACCAGCCAGTCATCTCGATCGACGTACTAGACAGAAACGAACACACTCATCTTGACCGCCTGGGCAATCGTTCTGCGCACTCTCAGACTGCCGCCAGTATATCCATAGCCGAACTGTTTGCAGCACAGGCGAATCGAGCGCCGGAAGCGCACGCCATGGTTTTCGAGGATCAGGTATGGACTTACAGGGAAGTTGACGAGGCCTCCACGCAACTGGCACATCTACTAGCCGTTCGTGGGGTACGCGGAGGAGAAGTTGTTGCTCTCATGCTCCCGCGTTCCAACAAGACAGTAATCGCGATCCTGGCAGTGTTGAAACTGGGCGCAACCTATGTACCCATTGACATCAAGCACCCCGATGAGCGGGTGGCGTTCATCTTGGGCGATGCCGCTCCAGCTGCCCTCGTGACCACTGCCGAACTGACTTGCCGGGTAGACTGTTTTGGTATCGAAGTTGTGGATGTCGACGACGACGCGATTGCCGTGCAGCCGGTTACGGCTCTGCCTGCGCCAGAGGCCGGCCAAGTCGCGTACATCATCTACACCTCCGGTACCACCGGTGTCCCCAAAGGGGTTGCCGTTACCCAGGCGAGCGTCACGCGATTGTTCAGCTCGACGGCTCCGGGGTTCGTGCCGTCCTCAAACCAGGTGTGGTCACTCTTCCACTCCTACGCGTTCGATGTGTCGGTATGGGAGATGTGGGGCGCGCTGCTACACGGTGGCCGACTGGTTGTCGTACCTGGAGAAATTGCCCAGTCCGCCAACGACTTTCATCAACTACTGCGAGACCAGAACGTATCCGTTCTGAGTCAGACACCGTCAGCATTTTATGCTCTGCAGGCAGTCGACATGCGCCGGCCGGGCGAGTCTCGGCTGAGCGGTCTAGAAGCGATTGTCTTCGCAGGCGAAGCTCTCGAACCGTCGAAGTTGCGACCTTGGCTAGATCAGCTGGATTCCTGGCCGCACCTGATCAACATGTACGGCACCACAGAGACCACCGTCCACGCATCGTTCCGGAGGATCGTTTCTTCTGACCTCGACAGCCATGTCAGTCCCGTGGGCGGTCCGCTTGCTGACCTTGCCTTCTTCGTATTGAATACCGGTCTCCGCCGCGTGCCGGTAGGAGTAGTCGGAGAGTTGTATGTGGCAGGTCATGGTGTCGGCCTGGGCTACTTGAAACGCATGGGGCTGACGGCGTCGCGGTTTGTTGCTTCTCCGCTCGGCCCGCCGGGCTCGCGGATGTACCGGACGGGTGACGTAGTGCGGTGGAACCGCGAGGGCGAGCTGGAGTATGTGGGCCGCTCGGACGACCAGGTGAAGATCCGTGGTTTTCGTGTTGAACCGGGTGAGGTCGAGGCTGCTCTTTCCCGTGTCGCGGGGGTGGAGCGCGCCGCGGTCGTGGTGAGGTCTTCGAGTTCGGGCAAGCAGCTGATCGGCTACGTCGTACCTGCGGAGACCGGTCCAAAAGTAAATGGTGCTGTGGTGCGTGGTGATGTGGCCGCGCACCTACCGGAGTACATGGTCCCCACAGTGGTGATGATCGTCGATGACCTACCGCTTACGGTCAACGGCAAGTTAGACAAGCAGGCATTGCCGAATCCAGAGTTCGCAGGCGGATCCTACCGAAATCCGTCGACCTTGGTTGAGGGAATTTTGGCTGAAATCTTTGCGCGTGTGCTGGACCTACCGCGGGTAGGGGTGGACGACTCGTTCTTCGACCTCGGCGGAAATTCGCTATCGGCGATGCGAGTGATCGCGGCCGTGCAGGAGTCGTTTGATTCATCGATCGGCGTGAAGGCGCTCTGGGAAGCCTCAACGGTATCGGGGTTCGCACGGTTGGTGGGTGGATCGCCGGGTGGCGGCGTGGCATGGGTCCCAGTAGCTCGTCCCAAGCGATTGCCGTTGTCGTTCGCTCAGCGTCGGCTGTGGTTCATCCACCAGATGGAAGGGCAGTCGGCGACGTACAACATACCGCTACTGATTCAGATTACCGGTTCTTTGGATGTCTGTGCGCTGCGCGCGGCGATCGCTGATGTTGTGGAGCGGCACGAGAGTCTGCGGACAGTGTTTCCAGCGGTGGCTGGTGTGCCGGAGCAGCGTGTCCTTGCAGCTGAGACTGACTTCGACTGGGACATCATTGACGCCACCACCTGGACGGAACTTCAAATATCCGACGCAGCGCGTGTTCGGGGTCAGCATGCTTTCGACCTAGCCGAAGACCTTCCTTTCCGCGCGGCGCTGTTTGTCGTGTCTGCCACTGACCATCGTCTGGTCGTGGTCATGCACCACATTGCAGTCGACGGGGGGTCACTTCCTCCGCTCCTGCGTGACCTATGGAGCGCCTACGGAGTCCGCGCTGCGGGCGAGTCGCCTTCCTGGTCGCCACTTCCCGTCCAGTACGCCGACTACACGCTTTGGCAACACGCTCTGCTGGGTGACGAAGCGGATTCGCAAAGCGTGCTCGCCGGGCAGTTGAAATTCTGGGAACACGCCCTGAAAGATCTACCCAGCAGGTTGGAGCTTCCCACGGACCGGTCGTACCCGGCGGAGACCGACACGAATGGGGGTCGAGTCGTCGTCGACCTGCCCGCGGATTTCCATGAATTGGCGCAGCGGATCGCGCGGGAACGCAATGCGACGACGTTCATGGTGATGTCGGCGGCGCTTTCGGTGCTGTTGGCGCGTTTGAGCGGGAGCGCGGATGTGGCGTTCGGGGTGCCGACGGCGGGGCGGGGGCGAACCGAGTTTGACGGCATGGTCGGGTTTTTCGTCAACACGCTGGTGTTGCGTACGCGGGTTTCAGCCGAGATGAACTTCGGTGATTTGTTGGAGGAGGTACGGGAGCGGAGCCTGGACGCGTTCGCGAACCAAGATGTGCCGTTCGATGCGCTTGTCGAGCGCCTCAATCCGGTCCGTACGCAGGCTCACCATCCGTTGATCCAAATCCTGTTCGCCTGGCAGAACGACCCGGTCCCCGACATCTCGGTGCCGGGTCTCGACGTGGAGACGGCGTCAGTCGACATCGGAGCCGCTCGAATGGACCTGGCATTCAGCCTGCGCGAGCGGTTCACTGCGGACGGTCAGCCCGATGGGATCAGCGGAATCGTCGAGTACCGCACCGACATCTTCAACGCCGAGACCGTAAAGCGCATGGCGGCTCGGTGGCAGCAGCTATTGATTGCGATGGCGGCGGGCCCGGATCGTCCTTTGGCTTCGTTCGACATCCTGGGT
>NZ_JMEX01000009.1:116421-123339 GCF_000760735.1 Rhodococcoides fascians A44A
GCTCGTGTGGTGGGTGGAGGACAGTCGGGCACCAGGCAAATCTGGGAGCCATATGCGCGTCCGGCCCAGTTGCCGCTGTCGTTCGCCCAGCGTCGGTTGTGGTTCATCCATCAGCTAGAGGGACCATCGGCGACATACAACATCCCTCTGGTACTACGCCTAATCGGTCTACTCGACGTCGACGCGCTGACCCTGGCGGTTGCCGATGTCGTAGCCCGGCACGAGAGTGTTCGCACAGTGTTTCCCGCTACGGCTGGCGTGCCCGAGCAGTGCATTCTCGATGCCTCTGAAGGGCTTGTCGCCTGCAAAGTCATCGACGCCACCAACTGGACCGATCAACAGTTGGATGAGGCGGTCGGTATTGTCACCCGCCACGCCTTCGACTTAGAAACCGAGATTCCCTTTCGTGCAAGGCTTTTCGCAGTCTCGACCACGGAACACCATCTGGCCCTGGCAATGCACCACATCGCCGCCGACGGATCATCTCTCTCGCCGCTGGTTCGCGACCTGACTACCGCATATCAGGCCCGCACCACCCGGACGGAGCCAGGCTGGGAGCCGTTGCCCGTTCAGTACGCCGACTTCACAATCTGGCAGCACAAGCTCCTCGGCGAGGCCGACGATCCTAATACCCGATCTGGTCGACAAACAGTTTTCTGGGAGCGGAACCTCGCTGGATACGCGGGACTGCTGGAGCTTCCCACGGACCGGCCTTACCCCGCCGTCGCCAACCATCAGGGCGGCCAAGTCGTCGTCGAATGGCCCGCCGAACTGCAGGAACTCGTGCGGGTTGTGGCGCGGGAACGCAATGCGACGACGTTCATGGTGATGTCGGCGGCGCTTTCGGTGCTGTTGGCGCGTTTGAGCGGGAGCGCGGATGTGGCGTTCGGGGTGCCGACGGCGGGGCGGGGGCGAACCGAGTTTGACGGCATGGTCGGGTTTTTCGTCAACACGCTGGTGTTGCGTACGCGGGTTTCAGCCGAGATGAACTTCGGTGATTTGTTGGAGGAGGTACGGGAGCGGAGCCTGGACGCGTTCGCGAACCAAGATGTGCCGTTCGATGCGCTTGTCGAGCGCCTCAATCCGGTCCGTACGCAGGCTCACCATCCGTTGATCCAAATCCTGTTCGCCTGGCAAAACGTCACCCTGCCCGATCTGTCTCTGCCAGGTCTCGACATTTCCCCGCAGCGCACGGACACCTTGACCGCTCGAATGGACTTGACTTTCAGCCTGCGTGAGCGGTTCGACAACTCCGGCCGTCCCATAGGCATTGGGGGTCTGGTCGAGTACCGCACCGACGTCTATGACGCCGAAACTGTAAAACAACTTGTTACCCGCTGGCAGCGGGTGCTCACGACGATGCTCGCCGGCACGGACCGCTCGGTGGCGTCAATCGACTTGCTTGACGAGAGAGAACTGACGCAGCTGGACGCCCTCGGAGCGCGGTCAGTGCTAAATGAATCGATCGTGGACCCCGCGATTCCGGAGTTGTTCGCCGAGCAGGTGAGGGTGCGGCCGGACGTCATAGCGGTGGTGTTCGAGGGTCGGTCGTGGACGTATCAGGAGTTGGACGACACATCGACGCAGTTGGCTCATTTGTTGGCTGGGCGTGGGGTGGGAGTAGAGGACGTTGTTGCACTGTTGCTGCCACGTTCGGAACACACTGTGATAGCCATACTTTCGGTGCTGAAGCTGGGTTCTGCTTACTTGCCGATCGACATCAACACCCCTGACGAGCGCCTGGCATTCGTTCTACAAGACGCTGCGCCGGCCGCGATTTTGACCACGGTGAGCCTCGCTGGTCGCGTCAGTAAGTCCGGGGTCCCACTGATAGATGTCGAGGATCCCAAGGTCGCTGAACAGCCGACGACGACGTTGCCGGTGCCGAATGCTGACCTCCTCGCGTACATCATCTACACCTCAGGAACGACAGGCACACCCAAAGGCGTCTCGGTCACCCACCGCGGCGTCAATGACCTCATCGCTACCCACATCGCGCGCCTCGCCAATGTCGAGGACCCGACCACCGGCACTCTGGAACCCCACCACCACGTATGGACGCTGTTCCATTCATACGCATTCGACTTCGCGGTCTGGGAGATGTGCGGCGCGCTTCTGCACGGGGGACGGCTGGTCGTGGTTCCCGAAGAGGTTGCCTACTCTCCTTCCGATTTCCATAACCTGCTCGTAAACGAAGAAGTAACGGTGCTGACCCAGACACCGTCGGCGTTGGCACGGCTGTCTCCCGAGGGGCTACCGTCGATCGCGCTACTTCTACTCGGGGGAGAGACGTGCCCAGCCCAGCTAATCGAGCGATGGGTGACGCCTGAGCGAGCCGTGATCAATGCTTATGGCCCGACCGAGTGCACCGTCTACGTTTCGATGACCGAACCGCTAGTCCCTACAGGGGCAGTGCCGATCGGTGCCGCTGGCTCCGGCACTGCGTTGTTTGTGTTGGATTCCGGTTTGCGGCGGGTTCCGATCGGTGTGGTTGGTGAGTTGTATGTCGCGGGGCGGGGTGTGGCACGCGGTTATGTGCGACGGCCGGGCTTGACGGCATCGCGATTCGTCGCGTGTCCGCTCGGCCCTTTGGGTTCGCGGATGTATCGCACCGGCGATCTGGTTCGTTGGAATCACGACGGCGAGCTGGAGTATGTGGGTCGCTCTGACGATCAGGTGAAGATTCGTGGTTACCGCATCGAAATCGGTGAGATCGAATCGGTGCTCCGGACGGCCCCCGGAGTAGGACAGGCTGCGGTCGTCGTCCATGAGGACCACCCAGGGTACAAACGGCTGATCGGCTACGTCGTTCCCCACACAGACTGGGCGGGCGAGTTGGATGGCAACCAATTGCGCCGCTTGACCGACGCGTGGCTGCCCGAATATATGTCGCTTGCGGCGGTCGTGGTCCTCGATGCATTGCCCATGACGAGTAACGGCAAGCTTGACAAAAAGAGGCTTCCGGTACCTCAACTAGGACAATCGAACCAATACCGAGCACCGACTACTCCACTCGAGGAGAGCCTGGTTGACATCTACGCGCGCGTACTGAATGTGGAGAAAGTTGGAGTCGACGATTCGTTCTTCGATCTAGGCGGCGACAGCATCTCGTCCATTCAGGTGGTGTCCCGGGCCCGGCAAGTCGGTTTGTACTGCAAGCCCCGCGACATCCTGGTGGAGCGAACCGTGGCACGACTTGCCCACGCTCTCCAGCTCTCGGTCCCGGAGCAGTCTCTCCTTCGGCCGGCTGAGGCTGGGCCCGTCACGGCAACGCCGATCATGCGGTGGCTGGCATCTCTCACGGCACCGACAGACGAGTTCAACCAAACCATGTTGTTCCAGGGGCCGCAGCAGGCGAAGTACAGCGACGTGGTGTTGTTACTACAGGCATTGGTCGATCGGCACGCCATGCTCCGGTTGCAGGTGGACAACGCCCCGACTGAGGACGCGGACAACTGCATCGTCCTACCAACAGGCTCGATCAGCGCAGCCGACTGTGTAACCCCCGTCGTGGACTTCTCCGATACCACGTTTGCCAATGCCTTGAGCCGTCTTGACCCGCGTCGAGGAGCCATGGTGCATGGGCTGTGGGCTGAGCGCACCCGCCAGCTGTTGCTCATCGTCCACCACCTCGCGGTCGACGCGGTCTCCTGGGGAATCATCCAAAGGGATCTCGCAACGGGTTGGCGCTGCCTCACCGAGCGGCGAGAAATTACCCTGGATGCCAGCGGCACCTCGTTCCGTGAGTGGTCAACGATGTTGGCGCAGTACGCTGCCGAGCGGAAAGTCACTGACCAGCTTCCGCATTGGCAGCGCATTGAAGCCGTTGCCACCCTGCTGCCCAGCCCGCACCCGACTCCTGGTATCTGGCGCGATGTGGAGCATCTGTCGGTCAGCATCGACACGGAGCTAACCGAAGTGCTGGTAACCGACGTGACTGCGGCTCTGCACATCAACGTTCAGGATCTGCTGCTCATCGCACTCGGTTCTGCCCTCGCTGAACAGCACCAGCACTTCGACGTCCCTTTCCGCATCGACGTGGAGAGCCACGGACGTCGCGATGAAATCGGCAGTGGGATCGATTTGACCAACACCGTCGGATGGTTCACCGCAAAGCACCCGGTCGCTTTGAACGTCGTACCCATGGACCGTGACACTGTTCTGACCGGGGGCTCGGACATGGGTATCTGGATAAAGGACGCCAAGGAACAGCTGCGTGCCCACCCCGACGGAATCACCTACGGTCTTCTCAAGTATCTAGGCACCAACAATCTGTCTGGCGTAGATCCCGCCATCGGCTTCAACTACCTCGGCCGGCGCAGCGTGAGCCAGCTCGACGCACCCCTCGAAGATTGGCGGATCCTCGGACCGACTGAATCGCCTGATGCTCGACGCTTTGGTTCCCGCTCGATGCTGTTGCCGCACACAGTCGGCATCAATGCAGCCGTGCTAGCCGAAGGTTCGCAGTCAGAACTACACGTGTCCTGGAGTTGGACGAGCACACAGGTGGATCGCTCCTATATCACCGAGCTGTACGCGCGCTGGTATGACGTTCTAGCTGGAATTGCGGCGTACGTGCAGAACGGCGGCGGAGGACTGACTCCCTCCGACGTCCTGCCGGCGGTGGTCAATCAGCGGCAGATCGATCAACTCGCACAAATCGTGGAACCAGCAGACCTTCTCCCGCTGACTCCGCTTCAAACCGGGCTGCTTTTCCATCGCCGTTCCGGCAGTAATGAACCCGTAGAGCTGTACACCGTGCAACTGGGTATCGAGATTGCTGGCGTACTCGACGTGCCGCGCTTGCGCGAGGCCGCTCATACAGTCGTCGGACGCCACCCCAACCTAATGGCTCGGTTCGTCTCCGAGGGTTTCCCCGAGCCGGTGCAGATCATTCCGACACGCCCAGACATACCGTGGACGGTAGTTAACGGCTACGAGTGCGATCAGAGGCTGCTGGATGCAGAGCTCGCCGCCTGCGGCAACCTCGTAGATGAGGCACCGCTACGGATTCTCCTTCATCAGACTGGGACGAATAAGCACACGCTGGTGCTATCCGTCCATCACATCGTGGTGGACGGTTGGTCAATCCAGATTCTGCTCAAAGAGATGTTCGCCGTCTACGAACGGGAGACTCTGGCACCCGCGCCCACCTTCCGAAATTACGTCGAGTGGCTATCCGCCCAGGACTGGAGCGCGGCGCGGCGGCATTGGCAGAAGCTGCTGGCGGGACTTCAAACGCCGACCTTGTTAGATCCAGGAGATCGCTTCACTGATGCGCGATCGCTGTTGCGAGTCGACCTCCCTATCGACGTCACGCGTTCTGTTGAGCAGTTGGCTCGCTCGCAAAACACGACCATGAACATCGTGCTACAGGCCGCCTGGGGCCGTCTGCTGGGCGCATTGACTGGCAGCGGAGACGTCGTCTTCGGCACTACCGTATCGGGGCGGCCAGCAGAACTGTTCGGCAGCGAGTCGGCGGTGGGCATGTTCATCAACACCGTCCCGGTAAGAGCATCCCTGACCGCGACGACGACCACGGCTGAACTGATCGGCATGCTGCGGGACGACTACCACGATGGGCTAGACCACCAGTTCGTGGCCCTGGCCGATATCCAGCGCGCCGCGGGACATCAACAACTGTTCGACACCCTCTTCGTCTACGAGAACTACCCACTGAGGATGTCCGGCGGGCAGCTCGAGACAAACGGACTGAGCGTACGCATAGCCTCAAGTCGCGAGTTCACTCACTATCCAATCGCCTTACAGATCTGGCCCGGTCCACAGCTGAGGGTGCGGCTGGAATACCGCATGGCGGTCCTCGACGAGCGGTTGGCCAAGCAAATCCTGGTATGGCTCCAGACACTATTGATTGCGATGGCGGCGGGCCCGGATCGTCCTTTGGCTTCGTTCGACATCCTGGGTGAGGATGAGCTGACGCAGCTGGACGTACTGGGTAACAGGTCGGCTGTGACGGAGTCCGTTGCTGGCGTGTCGATTCCGGAGTTGTTCGCCGAGCAGGTGAGGGTGCGGCCGGACGTCATAGCGGTGGTGTTCGAGGGTCGGTCGTGGACGTATCAGGAGTTGGACGACACATCGACGCAGTTGGCTCATTTGTTGGCTGGGCGTGGGGTGGGAGTAGAGGACGTTGTTGCACTGTTGCTGCCACGTTCGGAACACACTGTGATAGCCATACTTTCGGTGCTGAAGCTGGGTTCTGCTTACTTGCCGATCGACATCAACACCCCTGACGAGCGCCTGGCATTCGTTCTACAAGACGCCAAACCAGCAGCAATAGTGACAACGGTAGCGCAATTGCACCGGGTCGATGAGAGCAAAGTGGCAGTCGTGACCCTCGGGGGCAGGGTCACCGTCGAACCTCCCACTGTCACCTTTCCATTCCCCCATCCAGAACTGACGGCCTATGTCATCTACACCTCAGGAACGACAGGCACACCCAAAGGCGTCTCGGTCACCCACCAGAACGTGACGCAACTGTTCACCAGACCCGCACGGACGTCCGAATTGTCGCCAGGACAGGTGTGGTCGATGTTCCATTCGTACTCGTTCGATGTGTCGGTGTGGGAGATGTGGGGCGCTCTGCTGCACGGTGGCCGCTTAGTCATAGCCTCTGAGGACACGGCCAACTCTGCCACCGACTTTCATGACCTACTTGTGAACGAAAGTGTTTCGGTTCTGACCCAGACCCCGTCCGCCCTCGGCCGGCTGTCACCGCAGCGGCTGAGCGCATTGAGGACCATTTTTGTGGGGGGTGAGGCGTGCTCGCCCGAACTTGTCGATCGGTGGGCTTCAGGCCGAGAAATGATCAACTCCTACGGTCCTACCGAAAGCACCGTTTACGCCTCTATGAGTGCGCCCATGAAGCCTGGTCATGGAGCTCCTATCGGTACGCCGGTG
>NZ_JMEX01000009.1:123349-207731 GCF_000760735.1 Rhodococcoides fascians A44A
GGCATCACACAAACGAACGTCACCCAGACCTACGCAGCTTCGGAACATGCTTTCAAACATTCCCCAGATCAGGTGTGGTCGATGTTCCATTCGTACTCGTTCGATGTGTCGGTGTGGGAGATGTGGGGCGCTCTGCTGCACGGCGGCCGCTTGGTGATCATCCCTGAGCATGCCGCCCGCTCCGCAACGGACTTTCACCGAATCCTGGTAGACGAGCAGGTCACCACCGTCAACCAGACCCCGTCCGCACTCGAGATGCTCTCGCCCGAGGGAATAGATCAAGTAAGGACCATTTTTGTGGGGGGTGAGGCATGCTCGCCCGAACTTGTCGATCGGTGGGCTTCAGGCCGAGAAATGATCAATGGCTACGGGGAGACAGAGACGTTCTACGCCTCTATGAGTGCGCCCATGAAGCCTGGTCATGGAGCTCCTATCGGTACGCCGGTGCCGGGTGATGCGTTGTTTGTGTTGGATTCCGGTTTGCGGCGGGTTCCGATCGGTGTGGTTGGTGAGTTGTATGTCGCGGGGCGGGGTGTGGCACGCGGTTATGTGCGACGGCCGGGCTTGACGGCATCGCGATTCGTCGCGTGTCCGCTCGGCCCTTTGGGTTCGCGGATGTATCGCACCGGCGATCTGGTTCGTTGGAATCACGACGGCGAGCTGGAGTATGTGGGTCGCTCTGACGATCAGGTGAAGATTCGTGGTTACCGCATCGAAATCGGTGAAGTGGAAGCAACACTCGCTGCCTTGACCGGAGTGGAGCGTGCGGCAGTGGTGGCCCGTGATACCGATACCGGCAAGCAGTTGATTGGCTACGTCGTACCTACCGAGGTGTCTGCGGGAATCGATGGTGGGGCGCTGCGCGAACGAGTTGCCGCGCGATTGCCTGCGTACATGGTTCCGGCCGTGGTGATGGTCATCGACGAGTTGCCGTTAACTGTCAACGGCAAGCTGGACAAATGGGCGTTGCCCGAGCCGCAATTCGCCAGCGGCGTTCACAGAGCGCCGTCATCTCCGGTTGAAGAAATTATCTCCGGCATTTTCACGAAGGTTCTCGACCTGCCGCGAGTCAGCGTGGACGACTCCTTCTTCGACCTGGGCGGCAACTCGCTCTCTGCGATGCGTGTCGTAGCCGCCGTGCAGGAAACCTTCGACTGTGAAATCAGCGTCCGTGCACTCATGGAAGCCCCCACCGTAGCGGGCCTGAGCAAACAACTCTTCAACTGGTCCAGTTCCGACGAGATACCTCAGGTCGTGAAGTTGTGCCGAGGGCCAGGGCGTCCACTTTTCTGCATACACCCTGGTGGGGGCGTCAGCTGGGCGTACCGCGCCTTGGGAAGCATCGTGCAGCGCCCAATATTCGCTATTCAGCAAACCGTCGACGGCGAACGTCCGCGTACGGTCCGCGAAATGGCCGGCGAGTATGCCGACCTCGTCCAGTCAGTCCAGCCCGATGGGCCCTACGACCTGCTGGGATGGTCCTTCGGTGGTGTCGTCGCCCACCAGATGGCTACCGTGCTGGAACGGAGAGGGGCGCACGTACGTCGGCTAATACTGTTGGACGCAGCTCTAGTAGAACCCGGTACGACACGCTCGCCAGACGCGGATTTCAATGAGACCGACGTCCTGCGGCATTTCGTGTCCAAGAACGTCGACCTGCCCGATCTGAAAGAATTGACCTCTTACGAGCAGGCCACGGAATGGCTGGAAACTCATTCGTCACTCGGCGCAGCTATTCCGCCAGCTTGGATGATCAGCCACGTCGTTCGCAATCTCCGATTCAATTCTGACCTCTGGCACGGCCACACACCGGACCTATTCGGGGGCGGCGCTGTGGTGTTCCAGGGAAGCGATCACGAACGCGATCCAGGTTATTCAAGAGACTGGACACGTTTTATCGCTCGTCCAGTCACGGAGATCGCAGTGGAGTGCGAACACAACGACATGTTGAGTCCCGATGCGTTGGACGCCTACGGCGACCGGCTGCGTGCAGAACTGGAAGGCGACGATTATGAGTAAACCAGGCGAGTTTCCTTATGAGGCAGGTATTCATCCCAAGGGCTATGTGTCTAGGCCATGGACGATCAGGCAATTGGCTGGGCTTGGCGACGGCGTAGACACCAATAGGCGGTTCCATTATCTCCTCGACCAAGGCGAGACAGGTCTTTCGTTGGCTTTCGACCTGCCCACCCAGCTCGGACTCGACCCGGACGATCCAACGGCTGCCGGTGAGGTCGGTCGCGCCGGGGTCTCGGTGTCCACCGTCGACGACTTGGCCGCAGTGTTCGACGGAATACCGCTGGATCAGGTGTCAGTCTCTTTCACCATCAATGCGACCGCACCGATGATCTTGGCCCTATGGATCGTGGTTGCCGAAGAATCAGGCGTCAACCCTGCGCTATTACGTGGCACTTTGCAGAACGAAATGCTGAAAGAGCACGCGGCTCGCAAGGCGTTCGTGTTCGACTTGGACGACAGCTTCCGCTTCTCGTTAGACGTTATCGAGTACTGCATACGCAACTTGCCCAAGGTCAATCCGGTATCGATCTCGGGTGGACACGCCCGTGAAGCCGGTGCGAGCCGAGCAATGGAAGTGGCGCTCGGCATCGCTGATGCGGAGACGTACTTGCAAGGGATGCTGGAGCGGGGGTTTACCGTCGACGAGGTCGCACCCCGGCTCAGCTTCATCTTTGGGACCCATATGGAGGTTCTTGCCGAGGCGGCCAAGTTCCGTGTCCTACGCAGGATGTATGCCCGCCGCATGGTGGACCTCTTCGGCGCTGCTGACGCGAAGTCGAGCCGCATGCGTGTTCAGGTCAATACTTTCGGCTCCGCTCTCGCCGCCTCCGAACCGCTCAACAACATCGCGCGTACGACCATTCAGGCCGTAGCGGCCGTCCTCGGCGGGGTGCAGTCTCTGCATGTGTGCGGCTTCGACGAGGCCGAACAAACGCCTGGGCAGCTATCGGCACGCATTGCGCTGAGGATTCAGCAGATCATCTTGAAGGAAACCGATCTAGCCAGATACGTCGACCCCCTCGGCGGGTCCGAGGCAATAGCTCGCATCGCCGATGAAATCGAAGCAGAGGCTACGGGGTGGCTAGATGACATCGCTGCCCATGGTGGCTTGTTGGACTGTCTGCGCAGTGGCTGGCTGGAATCGCGCATTGACGACATGGCCTACGCCACCCGCGGCCCCGTCGTCGGCGTCGTCGAAGCCGAGAGTTCCGAAGAAGAGGAGTGGCTCACTGAAAGGCAACTGCGTTCGGGTGTCGTACCGGGCCGCCGCCGTCCCTTCGAGCGCGGGGTTTGTAGCGCAGAACTACGTGCTGTGACCGATGACGTGGCCGCGGGCCGCAATGTCATGAATTCGATGATCGCAGCAGCACGGGCTCGGGCCAGCATCGGCCAAATGCAACGGGCGGTGGCAGAAGGGCTCGAATCGAAATGACCGCATCTAACCGGAGCAGCAGCAGTCCGGGTCAATCCCGTACCCAAACACACTCAAGGGTGCAGCCAACTGACCACTCGGATGGGGAGCAGAGAAATATGAGCAAACAACGGATGGCTACCACTATTACGAGTTTCTGGGAACGGGCTCTCGGCGAAGAAAATCTCACGCTCGATGACAATTTCTTCGATTTGGGCGGTGATTCGCTCACGGCCGCGAAAATCCTTGCCCTTATCCAGCGGGAGTATGGGCTGCAAGCGGAATTGCATCTAATTTTTAACAACCCCACCATCGAAGAATTCGTGGAGGCCGTTGATGAAGAACTAGCAGGGGTAGCGCCGCGGGGAGAAGATGCATGACCGCCCCAAAATTCAAGTCACTGTGGGGAGGTCCGGCGACACCCGATTGTCACTTAACTGGATTTGTTCGCCGTGTCACCCACGATCCGGGGCGTACGGCTGTAGTCGACGCCGATCGTTCGTACACCTACGGAGAACTGGCAGCTTGGGCGCAAACGGTGTCGTCCAACTTGACGCTGGCCGGCGTGAACGTAGGAGACCGGGTTGCGGTATCGCTTCCGCGAGGCGCGGGTGCAGTCGCTGCATTACTCGGGGTGCTGCTGCATGGAGCGACGTACGTCCCGTTGGACCCCGAGTACCCCGTGGAACGGATTCAGTTCATGGTGGATGACTGCGCACCTCGCGCCCTAATCGCCACCACGCGATCACGTGTGAACCACCACGCCCCGCTGGTCGACATCGGGCTGCCCCCCGGAGTAACCCAACCGATCGACCTGCGCGCCGTCGCGTGCGATGCCGCACTTCCGGTCTACATCATCTACACATCCGGATCGACCGGCTGGCCGAAGGGCGTAGCGCTGAACCATCTCTGCATCGACACAATGGTCGATTGGCAAACATCCCACTCACCCCACCCCGAACTACGCACCGCACAGTTCGCCCCGCTAAATTTCGACGTCTCGTTCCAGGAGATATTGGGCACGCTGTGCGGCGGCGGCACGCTTGCGATCATGCCGGAGAAGCTACGCCGTGAACCAGCCCAATTGCTTCGATGGCTCTCCGATCAACGAATCGAGCGGCTGTTCGTCCCATTCGTTGCGTTGCAGATGCTGGCAGTGACGGCCCAGCGGGACATGCTGGCGCAACTGTGCTTGGTCGAGGTAAATACCGCCGGTGAGCAAGTAGTGTGCTCGGAAGATATTCGCGCAATGTTCGCATGTATGCCCGGCTGCCGGCTGGTCAACCACTACGGACAAAGCGAATCCGCCATGGTGACCTCGCACATCCTGGGGCCCGATCCGTATGCCTGGCCCAATCTGCCACCAATCGGCGAACCCCTGCCGGGATGCGAACTACTCATCGCGCCGGAAGTTCCAGAAACTCCGAACATCGGAGAGCTTCTCGTATCCGGAAATCCATTGTCGGATGGATATCTGGGGCGTCCCGAGCTGACAGTGGAGCGCTACGTCAGCATCCTTCCCTCACCAGCCGGTAACACCCGAGCCTTCCGTACCGGTGACCTGGTGGAGCTGACAGACAGCGGCTTGCGCTTCCTATCCCGAATGGACAGCCAGATCAAAGTGCGGGGAATCCGCGTTGATCTCCTAGAAATCGATGCGCAGTTGCTAACAGCTCCCGACTTCGCTGCAGCGGCGACGGTCATGGTGGTGACTAAGTCCGGCCATGCCAGCCTGCGCGCCGCAGTAGTCCTTCGTGAGGGCTGCACCGGCCCAGTCGAGGCCAACGCTCTTAAGCGACTACGCAAGGTACTGCCCGAGGTTTCGGTCCCTGTTTCGGTGACGGAACTGCCCGAACTGCCCAGGACCCCCAGCGGGAAGGTTAATCGTGAGAGAGTCGCTGAGCTCATCGCAGATGACTGCCGGCGGCGTCGCCGACACAGTCAGGGCGGTGACGAATGACCACAATCCTGCACGATAGGCCCGCCGATGCGGGCCAATACGCACTCTGGGCCGAAGCCACGATTGATCCCTCGATTAGTGGCGGCGGATATTTCGTGGCGACCTTTCGCGGTGTACTTGACGAGCATCACCTCGAGGCCGCTGCGCGCGCCGTGCTTGAACGACACGAGCCGCTGCGGTCGGTGCTGCGGCTTGTGCGGGGACAGTTGCGCCAGTGCGTCCTGCCGGCACTTGAGGCATGTTCTTTCGAGCGCGCCACTATCCCATGCGAAGACGGCTCCGAGTCGGCGGCGGTCCGAGAATGGTGCAAGCAGCGCGAACAGGACAAGCGCTGGGACCTAGCCACCGAGGCACCAATTCGTTTCCAACTTCTAACCCATGCTCCCAACCGCTGCTCGATGGTCTTCGAGGCTCATCACGCCGGCTTTGACGGGCGCAGCAAGTTTATTGTCGCCCGCGATTTCTCGAACTATCTGGGGAAACTGAGAATCGGCCATCAAGTGAATCCGACGCCGCTGGCCGCGCCCAGTACGCCCGTTGCCACGGAGGCAGTCACCGCGGAGGCCATCGAATTTTGGCGTACTGCTATCGACAAACGGATGCCCTTGACACTTCCCGAGGGCGGCCGTCTGGGGCAGCGGTCCATTGCTGCCTCGCCGACAATCGAACTGGAGCCCTCAGCGGTTGCCGCCCTTCGCGCGATCGCTCAAAACCTGCAGGTGAGCACATTCACGATGCTTTTCGCAGCGCTCACTCGACAAATGACGGCTTACGACAACATTGATCCGGTGTTGTCTGTGGCTTCGGACGTCAGTGACGAACACACCGGACATGTCGCCGGCTTGCAAACCAACGTGGTCCCCGTATCCATCGAAACCTCCCGCCAGATGGCGACGGAAAAATCCGTTGCCTCGGCCCGCCGGGCGCTCACACACTTGGCTCGCTATCGCCGCGTCCCGTTCGTGGACCTGGTGTCCGGTGTGCCCGGCAGACCCCTCGCTCGGCTCAGTACTGAGCTCGGCCTGTCATTTCCCCGTCCGCCAGCCCAACTTGACCTGGAAATCCCCGGCCTACGTTCGGAGTGGGAGTTTTTCACGCCAAACACAAACGCTGCTTTGGCCAGAACGCTGCAGATCCGTGCGCACTGGCCGCAGTGCCGGGTGCGGCTCGACTATCGCCAGGATCTGATGGGTGCAGCGGAAGCAGAAATATTTCTTGCCGATTTTCGCACTGCTGTCACAGATCTCGCTTCAGACCGAGAAACATCCTTGGTCAGCTCTACGAGCAAAGTCCGGCCCCGAGCAGCCGGCGCGGGGACCCCGTACATCTGTGCTGGCGTCCGCGCGGGGACACTATGTAACGACGACGCTCCCCACCCTCCGCGCTTGATGCCATCGGACGGTGTGAGATTCACCGTGCGTGGCCGGTCGGAACAGTTACTGCCCTGTTGTATAGCGGGCACGATCTGGGTTCATCTCGCCGACGGCCGCGAGGTTTGCACCGACGACTGTGGGTACGTCGCGGCAGACGGCGAGATGCGACACCTAGGACCTCGGGAGGGTCGGTGGATCCGCACCCGAAGCCTCATTGATGCCTCCGCAGTCGCCCGCGTCGCCCGAACCCACACTTGGGTACGAGAGGCGGAAGTGCAGCTGGTGAGGGGCCGTACCGACACCGCGGTGCTCAGTGTGTCTGGACCAACTCGCAATGTCCCGAGCGCACGAGAAATCCGAGCACATCTGCGGACTTTTCTGCACGCCAGTGATCTGCCTGGACGTATCAAAATCACCTGTACCGACACCCTACCGACGAACAAGGATGACAATGAACGAACTCTCTGAAGCTGTAATCGCGGGTGCCTCTCCGGACGTACTTGAGAGCCTTCCCGTCCCACCTGAATACAACGCCGCCTACCTAGATGTAGAAGACATCCAGATTTTCGCCGGCGTCGAGGACAAAGACGTTCGAAAGTCGATTCACCTCGGCAGTGTGCCCATGCCGGAACTTGCTCCTGATGAGGTGTTGGTCGCTGTTATGGCAGCGGCGATGAACTACAACACAATCTGGTCCGCTACCTTCGAGCCGATCCCCACTTTCAACTTCCTGCGGCACTACGCAAAACAGGGCGGCTGGGCCTCTCGTCACGACCAGCCGTACCACGTACTGGGGTCGGACGCAGCCGGGGTGATCGTGCGCGTCGGGGCCGGTGTGCGCAAGTGGAAGGTCGGGGACCATGTCGCCGTAGGGACGGCTCATGTCGATGACCAGGAACCGCTCACCCATCACGACGGCATGCTCGGCCACGAGCAGCGAGCATGGGGGTTTGAGACAAACTTCGGAGGCCTCGCTGACTATGCGGTCGTCCGCGCGAGTCAATTACTACCCAAGGCAGCGCACCTCACCTGGGAAGAGGCTGCCAGCAACCCATTGTGCGCGGGAACGGCCTACCGGATGCTCGTCAGCGAGCGCGGTGCCAACATGCGTCAAGGCGATGTAGTCCTCATTTGGGGCGCGGCGGGTGGCCTCGGTGGCTACGCCGTGCAATTCGTCCGCAACGGCGGCGGCATACCAATCGGCATAGTCAGCTCGGACGCAAAAGCCGAGGTCGCCCGCAAGCTTGGCTGTGAGCTGGTCATCGATCGGCGCGAGATCGGTGAGATTTCCGCTGACCCGGACGCCACCGTCGCGGCAGGAAAACTGCTGGGCAAGATCATCAGGCGAGAGATCGGAGAGGATCCGAACATCGTCTTCGAGCACGTTGGCCGCGAGACCTTCGGCCTCTCGGTATTCGTGGCCCGCCGCGGCGGCACAATCGTCACCTGTGGATCGAGCACGGGTTACCAACACACGTTCGACAACCGCTACTTGTGGATGCGCCTGAAAAGAATAGTAGGCAGCCACGGGGCGAATTTGTACGAGCAGTGGCAGACGAACCGCCTCATCCAGCGCGGCCAAGTGCAACCTATGTTGTCTGAAGTGCACCCGTTTCAAGAGACACCAGAAGCCGCACGCAGGATTCAACTAAACGAGCACCTCGGCAAAGTTGGCATACTTTGCCTAGCACCCTCGAGTGGGCTCGGTGTCACCGACGTCGACCTGCGTTCCCGGATCGGCGAGGCGCGGATCACACCGCTGGTGACGGCATGACAGCTCCGAACCCGAGCTTCGACGCAGGAAAGGCCGAAGGCCGCGTGCATCGTGTCCGAGTGGTGGTTGCCAAACCTGGGCTGGATGGCCACGATCGCGGTGCCAAAGTGGTGGCGCGCGCACTTCGTGATGCCGGCATGGAAGTTATCTACACCGGATTGCGTCAGACACCCGAGCAAATCGTCCGCACCACTTTGGAAGAGGGTGCCGACGCTGTCGGTCTGTCACTGCTATCGGGCGCTCACATGGAACTGGTACCCCGCGTAATCGAGCTGTTGGCCGAGAATAACGCGATGGAGATACCCATCTTCTGTGGCGGCGTCATTCCACCTGGAGACGCACGCAAGCTCGCTGAAATGGGAGTGCTCCGGGTCTTTACCTCTCGGGATTCCCTTCAGGAGATCACCCGTTGGGCACAAACGAACCTACATCCGCTCAAGGAGACGGAGTGACGAGGCACCAGAACTGTCAGACCTTGGAGTCTGCACGGCAAGGCAATATCAGGGCGCTGGCGCAACTAATGACTCGCGCGGAGAACTACGCCATCACTGAGGTTGACGTCATCTCTCCGGCTGCACCGGACCACCCCCGAACCGCCTGTACGGTGATTGGCTTGACAGGTCCTCCTGGTGTCGGAAAGTCGACGTTGATTTCATGTCTTATCGCCGAGTACCGCAAGCGGGGTCAGCGCGTGGCAGTGCTCTGCTTTGATCCGTCATCGCCGATAACCGGCGGTGCGCTCCTCGGTGACCGCATCCGTATGCAGGAGCACTCAGATGATCCCGGAGTTTTCATTCGGTCAGTGTCCAGTCGTGGCCATCTCGGAGGACTTTCGGCCACGGCCAGGACAATGATCGCGATCCTGTCTGAGATCGAATTTGACAGGATCTTGATCGAGACGGTCGGAACCGGGCAGTCAGAGGTGGAAATCGCATCAATCGCGGACGACACCATCGTTGTTCTAGCGCCTGGAGCAGGTGACGGCATCCAAATGGCCAAGGCTGGTGTTCTGGAAATCGCCGACCTCTACGTCGTAAACAAGGCAGATCAGAACGGAGTCCACGCAGTACTTCGCGAACTCCAGGCCGTGATCGAGCTTGGTCAACGCGACGTCCCCATTGTGACGACTACCGCCAGCCGTCAAGAAGGGGCCGCCGAGGTAGTTAGAGCCCTTGAGGCCAAGCGAAAATCTCCTATGACGTAGAGCTGGAGCAGATCGTTCCTCCAGTCATTACCTCTGCCGCGCTTTGCAAAGCAGCGAAGCTTTGGGCCACCGTTAGGTGATCGAAGTCTGCGACATCGACGGGGACACCTGCATGGCACGAAATCACCTGCGCAGCGGCTTGAACTGGGCCCGAGTCAAGGGTTGGGCTGAATTTGACGACCTAGGCAACCAAGCAAAGTAGGGACTGTTGGCAGAGTTCAGATTGACTGATCTTGTAAATATCAGTCAGACAAGCGGATTCGGTCATGTCAGCATGTTGCATAGCGAGCAGTTATGCGGTGGACTGTAGGCATGCTGACTCGAATTGACCATATCGGGATTGTTTGTTTCGACCTCGACAAAACCGTCGAATTCTACAGTGCCACCTATGGATTCGAGGTTACTCACCTGGAATCGAACGAGGAGGAGGGTATCCGTGAAGCGATGTTGAAGATCAACGAGACCCCGGACGGTTACGCCTCGTACCTCCAGCTGCTGGGCTCGACCCGGGACGACTCAGTAGTAGGCAAGTGGCTGGCCAAGAACGGAGAAGGCGTCCACCACATCGCATTCGGCACGAACGACGTGAGTGGCGAAACAGAAGCCATACGGAGTAAGGGCGTCCGGGCACTCTACGACGAGCCGAGACAAGGTTCAATGGGGTCCCGAATCAACTTCCTGCACCCAAAGGATTGCCACGGGGTCTTGACTGAACTCGTCACCGCCGCAACACCAGACTCCGAATGACAACTGCCAGTTAATGTTGCGATGGTCCATATCGTCAGAGTGTTGATGCGGATTTGTGCCATGGAGTGGTAGACGAGGGGGCGGGATGGGAAAATTGGCGCGGCGTTCGGATAGAAGAGGGCAGAAGCCTCGGAATGCGAAGGGCACTCGGGTTCGCCGTGATGGATTCGACGGTGAGTTCGTTCCAGGGCAACAATTTTCGGTCGACATGCGTATCCGCCGTCAGGCCGCCGAGGTGCTGGAAGCAAAGGTCACCGCGGCGCGGTGGCCCCTTGTGCTCGAGGCCATCGAGGCCGCAGCCTGGCCGGTGGAGACCTACCTGGGAAAATTCCTTAAGGGCGGCTACGACGTGATCCGGTTTCGGTCCGACCCGGCCGACGTGGGCGAGATGCTCCATAGGTTGTCCCGGATGACGAAGCTGCCGGTCGAAGCTGTTGCGCGGGAGCCCCACAAGCACTTGCCCTTCTGGCTCGATGACGAACCGGAATCGCACGATGTCGGCCTGCAGCCCTTCCGTTGGTTCCAGATGCTTTACTACAGCCACTTCCTTCTGCGCGCGTCGACGGCGGACCGGTATGCCTACTATGCGACGCCGGAGATGTCTGCGTTGATCGAGGCCGGCCAGAGTGCCGATCGAGACCATGATGTTGCTGTGACCGTGGCCGATCTTCCCTCGAGCAGAGGAGTTCTCTATCTCGCTCCAGCGGATGGAGTGCCCGACCACGGGCGGGTCCTGGTGTGGAACGAGACAGGTCGCGACAGTGGAAGTGGAACCGATGTTCTCCTGATAGCCATGCTTACCGTTCCTGCTTTGCGGTGGTGGTTGGCGCGGGCCGACGGGGCACTTCCTACTGACGGAAACCGGTTGTACCGCGTCGTCAACGACTACCTACCGGTGTTTCCTTTCGCCGAGGTCCAGCTCAGCCCAGCCGAATCCGATGCTGCGCCCAGTGCACCGAACCGATCAGGAGGCGCGGGTTTCACGGACGTCGGTCCCGACGAACCTGCGCATTCCGTGACCGCCATGAATGACCTGGATTACGTTGCGCGAACGTTCTTCTCGATGGTGAACATGCTGCGAGGCAACAAGTTCGTGGAGTCCACCCGCCAGCAGTCGGCGCGCATGCGAGACAACGACGGCGTAGTCAAGCGGATGCGTGAGGTGACGTATTTGTCGTACCGGCAGCCGCGGTCTGCATCCAGTGCTTCATCGTCGGAAGGATCTGGCAAGCTCTCGCACCGCCACGTCGTTCGGGGGCATTGGCGTCGGCATTGGTATCCATCGCAGAAGCGTCATCTACCCATGTGGATCGATGAGCATTTGCAGGGGCCCGCGGATGCCCCGATTGTCGTCAAGAGCAAGGTGACTGTGGTGCGCCCGCCTGCGGAGAATGAGAGTGTTGAATGACCAACGACCGTAGTTTCGATCCGGACGCCGATCACGGCCAGGCGGGCTGGGTGACTCTGCCCAGTGGACAGCGTGCTTACCGCTACCACGGCTCGGACGACCTGATCTACGACGGAGCAACCGCCCCCGAGGCCGACGCGTCGAACTAGACGTAGATTGGAACTCCTCGGCGCAGGCTCGAGAAGACCGATGCACCGTCATGCCGGAAAGAACGACGCAGCTCGTCCAGTCATTCACATGAATGATTGTTGCCTGGGAACCACAAAGCAGCGCTGTGCGTCCAACACAGCATGGACGACGACGAGTGCGCAGCCATCCGTGACGAGGGGCGCGACCCCAGCGACCCGGCCGTCGTAAGCGCCCTCGACCAGGTGAAACGAACGCTTCACCTATACCGGCATCTCGCCTGGACCTTCACGGCAGACGACCTCGACACTCGCACCCTCCACCGCTGAACGCGCCCACCTGCACGTTCGACAATCGAACATGCGTTCGATACGGTGTGGTGGTTCCTATCGGCGCGCGAAAGGTCGATCCACATGGCCACCGTCGACGCAATCGGGGACCTCACCGGCTTGGGCAAGGCCGAACAGCTCGCCGCGCTCCGACGCAGCATGGCCGCGATCCCCGGACGACGTGTCCACGCACCCATCGAGCCCGTCGACGCATCCCTGTTCGCCCCATCTCAGCCAACGGCCCCGCCCGCCGACGAACAGACCCTCAGCGGCCCTGTGCGTTCACAGACCCTGCGCACCATCCCCGTGCCCACGCCACTGTCGGAACTCCTCCCACGCGGTGCGCTGGCCCGCGGAACGGCCATCTCGATTACTGGTGCCGGATCGATCCTCGTCGGTCTCGTCGCTACAGCCAGCGCGGCCGGCCACCACGTCGCATTGATCGGGCAGTCGAAGTTCGGACTCCTCGCCGTCCACGAGCAGGGCGGCGACCTGTCGAAAATCCACCTGATCGACCCAGGCCAAACAGACCCCCTCGACGCTGCGAGCCTCTGTATCGAGGGCCTCGATCTGGTCGTGACGACCGTGCACGGACGCGATGTTCCGCCAACCCGGGCGCGTGCCCTGTTGGCCCGAAACCGTACGCACGCAGGAATTCTCGCGATCACGAACGGACGCATGCCCGGTCTCGACCTGGCAGTCTCCTCGCGGCCTGTCGCGTACGGCGGAATCGAGCAGGGCAGGGGCCGTATCCGGTCGATCACCCTCGAGACCACCGTGCACGGGCGCGGTATCGCCGAGCGCACCGGCCGCTACACCCTCACCGCGCCCACGTTCGGCGAACAGGGCCTGCGGTGGATCCCGAGCAGCGTCGACGCGGCCGTCCTGCACCGGCCACACGGTCTGGCGGTCGTGCAGTGAGCCCCGAGATGTACGAGAACTGGCCCGTCACTTTCGATCCGCCCACACGCCTCGTTGTCGATCCCCCTCAGAGAGTCTTGGTCAGCGTCGCGCTCACCGTGGCTGGCTCGTCTGGAGGATCCTTCCGTGACGGGGTGCCGCTCAAAGTCCGGTCGGAAGGTCTCGCGATGGACGTCAAGGCCCCTGGGCTTTTTCACGCATGGGCGAAAACTGGAAGGGGACAGTGGATTTGTTGTAGCTACGGTCTGTTGTTGACCAACTGACCGGTCAGGGCGCGCATGGTTGGTCAGCCTCTGATGCAGTATTAGGCCTTTTCAATTATACGGGGAGGGGGTATGGTCCGACATGTCAACAACATACCCCAGGGGGGTATGCATTCACGATTGAAGGAGCGGACATGATCACCACGAGCTACCGAGTTACCGGTATGACGTGCGGGCACTGCGAAGCCTCGGTTCGCGAAGAAGTCAACGCCGTAGCAGGGGTCGTCACAGTGGAGGCATCGGCGTCGGCGGGAACCCTGACGGTGACAAGCGCAGCCGAGCTCGACCAGGACCAAGTCATCGCCGCTGTTCGCGAGGCCGGATACACAGCGGAACAGCAACCCTCGGACCCGCGCACTGCGTAACCACCGAACTCGGTGGACGGAAGGACTCGCACGATGAACAACCACACACATGCCGGCGACGACACAGGGATGGCCGAGGCTGCGAACCCACACTCGGGCCACGACATGTCCGGGCACCGCGCGCCCCCCTCGGGACATGGCGAGCACACGGAGCGCGGCGGTCACGACGGACACGACGGCCACAGTGGGCATGCCGGCCACGGTGGGCATGCCGGCCACGGTGATCACGTCGGTATGTTCCGTCGCCTGTTCTGGATCATGCTGGCCCTCGCCGTCCCGGTGATCCTCGCTTCCGAGATGTTCGCGATGCTCCTCGGGTACTCGCTACCCGACGCAGCGTGGATCGCGTGGGTCTCCCCGGTACTGGGAACCGTGATGTATGCCTGGGGCGGGTCCCCGTTCCTCACCGGCGCGGTGAGTGAAATCCGTTCACGTGCACCAGGAATGATGCTTCTCATCGCCCTGGCGATCACCGTCGCATTCGTCGCGTCGATGGGAGCGAGCCTCGGCCTGCTCGATCATCAGCTCGACTTCTGGTGGGAACTGGCCCTGCTGATCGTGATCATGTTGCTCGGGCACTGGATCGAAATGCGATCTCTCGCGCAGACCACCTCCGCTCTGGACTCATTGGCAGCACTGCTCCCGGACACCGCCGAACGCGTCGACGGCGACGACGTAGTGCAGGTGTCCCCGGCCGAGTTGCTGCTCGGTGATCTGGTCGTCGTCCGCCCCGGCGGACGCGTACCCGCGGACGGCACCATCGTCTCCGGATCGGCGAGTATGGACGAGTCCATGATCACCGGCGAATCACGCACCGTCCGCCGCAGCGACGGCGACCAGGTCGTCGCCGGCACTGTCGCCACCGACTCCGGCCTGCGCATCCAGGTCACCGCAGTAGGGGAGGACACCGCCCTCGCCGGCATCGGCCGGCTCGTCGCCGACGCCCAGAACTCGACCTCGCGCGCTCAGCGCATCGCCGACACCGCCGCCGGCTGGCTGTTCTGGTTCGCTCTCGGATCCGCGATCATCACCGCCGCCGTGTGGACCCTGGTCGGGATGCCCGACGACGCCGTCATCCGCACCATCACCGTGCTGGTCATCGCCTGCCCGCACGCACTCGGACTCGCGATCCCGCTGGTGGTCTCCATCGCCACCGAACGCGCTGCCCGCGGCGGCGTTCTGGTCAAGGACCGGCTCGCACTCGAAACCATGCGAACAGTGGACACCGTGCTCTTCGACAAGACCGGGACCCTCACCAAGGGTGAACCCACCGTCACCGCAATCGAGGTGACGAACGGGCGCACTGCCGACAATGTCCTCGCTTTGGCTGCTGCCGCAGAAGCTGACTCAGAGCACCCACTCGCACGCGCCATCATCGGTGCCGCACGATCACGGAACCTAACCGTGCAGCCTGCGACTGACTTCCAGTCGTCCCCCGCGGTCGGGGTCGCAGCCGACGTCGACGGTACCCGCGTACAGGTCGGCGGGCCCGCGCTGCTCGAGCAGGAACACGGATCCGAACTCGCCGTCGCCGACCGGTGGCGCGGTGACGGGGCGATCATCCTGCACGTCCTCGCCGACGGGGCCGTGATCGGTGCGCTCGCGCTCGCCGACGAGATCCGGCCTGAATCACGCACCGCGATCGATGCACTCCACGCCCGCGGAATCGCGGTGGTGATGATCACCGGTGATGCCGATGCCGTCGCGAAGTCCGTCGCGACCGAACTCGGTGTGGACCGCTACTTCGCCGGGGTGAAGCCGGAAGACAAGTCCCACACCGTCGCTGCACTCCAGGGCGAAGGACGTACGGTGGCGATGGTCGGCGACGGAGTCAACGACGCACCGGCGCTCGCGCAAGCCGATGTCGGTATCGCGATCGGGGCCGGCACCGACGTCGCTATCGCATCGGCAGGAGTGATCCTCGCCAGCGACGACCCGCGGTCGGTGCTGTCGGTGATCGAACTCTCGCGCGCCTCGTACCGAAAGATGAAGCAAAACCTCTGGTGGGCAGCGGGATACAACCTGATCTCTGTCCCGCTCGCGGCAGGGGTGCTGGCACCGGTCGGGTTCGTACTGCCCATGTCCATCGGCGCGATCCTGATGTCGTTGTCGACGATCATCGTCGCCGCAAACGCGCAGCTGCTCCGGCGACTCGACCTCGCGCCCGACGCCATCACCGGAGCGGTGAACGACGGGAGTTCCGATGCTCCATCGCAGCGCGAACCGGTACTGTGAGAGCTGATCTCGTACCGGGAACGCAGCCCTGACAATTGTGGAACGCTGATGGCCGCACCCTCTCCGCCGGAGAGGATGCGGCCATCGTTGTGTGGCGGGCCGGGTCAGCCGAGCAGCCGCTGCATGGTCTCGATTTCCTGCTGCTGAGTGGCGACGATGGCGCGTGCCATCTCCAGGGCGTCAGGATTGGAACCGTCCGCGATTTCGGTGTTCGCCATCTCGATGGCACCGGTGTGGTGGGCGATCATCATCGTCAACCACTGGCGGTCGAATTCCGGTCCCGACGCTGCCATCAACGCGTCCATGTCCTGAGCGGTCATCATGCCGCTGCCAGAGCTGTGGTCCATCCCGCCCATGTCACTCATGTCCATGTCGGGCATGGGCTGGCCCCACTCGGTCAGCCATGCCGTCATCTGGTCCATCTCGGGCTGCTGTGCGCCGGCGATCGCCGATGCCAGCGACAGCACGTCCGGGTTGTCGGTGCGGCCGTTCGCCATGTCGGCCATCTCGACTGCTTGTGCGTGGTGCGGATACATCATCTGCGCGAACATCACGTCGGCATCGTTGAACTCTGCGGACGCGCTTGCTTGGGCCGAGGACATCGGTGCGGAGGACATCGAGCCCATGGAATGCCCGTCCATCGACGAATCGGTCGAGTCGTTGCTACAGCCGACGACGAGGAACGCGCTGGCGGCGGCAGCAGCGAGTGAAGCCATGACTTTGGTACGCATGTGGAATCTCCTTGCAAGAGTGGACAATCAGGGGTGTGTGACGTGTTTCGGTCCGCCGGTCGACGCGCGTCTACCGGGCTCCCTGTCACACTCGCAAGGTCACCGATCTGTCCAACTCCCACAAGGTCCACGGCGGTGCGCGCTCCAGGATGGAGTCTGTGCGCCCGGCGATCCCGTCCACCGCTGTCGGCGACTGGCCTGTCTCGGTGCTCATCGTCGGGACGGACAACGCGGCCCACGACACCGGAGTTCCCACACAGGGATGCATCATCTGATGCGCCGACGGACAATCGTGTTCCCCGAACATCACCGAAGCCGAGCTACTGCCCGGGGCTGTCGACGCCATCGCGGCATGACCACCGGTCATCGACTCCGACATCGGGCCAGCCATCGACGATGCCGGTGTCACAGAATGCATCAACAACACCCCGAACACCGTCACTGCAATCAACAATCCGATCGCCGAGGCTGTGCCCCGTCGAGTGCGACGAATCGTCGAGTTCATGCTCTCGACGGTAACAGGGCATACCCCCCAGGGGTAGCGTCGGTGCATCGTTCAGCTGGCCAGTCGGACGTCAGCTCTCGGTCGTGCGAACCAGTGAACCAACACCCCGCTCGCGACACTGAGTGTTGCGAGCGTCGGCATCGCCACCACGATCGCCCTGTCGAGCCCCCAGAAGGTTGCGAGCGCACCGATCCCAACCGCAGTAAGACCCTGTGACAGGTACGCCACCAAGTACATCAACGACAGTGTCGTCGCCCGCGTCTCGGCCTCGGGGGCTGCGACGACCATTCCGAGTCCGCCGTAGAACATCAGGCCGTAGCCCGCCCCGCTGATAACCGCAGCGAGCAGGAAGACGGTGAGCGAGTCCACGTGCGATGCGGCGACGAGGGTGACAGACCCGGCGGCGGAAAGCACCGAACCGGCCGAAGATGCAGTTGTCGGTGAACCGCGCCGGGCGATGACGGACGCGGGAACGATGGAAACAGCCCAACACGCAAGTGCACACGCGGCGACGAAAGCGTCGACGGTACCGACGAGATCCCTCACGATCTGCGCACCGAGCCCGATGAACACCGCGCCCATCATGAAGGCCACGGTGAGGGAAGCAACACCGATGGCGAACTGCATTCGATTCCTCGCGGGTACTCGCGCCCGACTGGGCCGCCATCGAACATTGCTGCGCGTGGCCTCCTCGGGGAGGAACCACACCAGCGGCAGCAGAGCAATCGTCACGCCGAGCAAGATGGCAAACGGAAGCGTGGTGGGCGACGCGGAGTACTGCACGAGCGCACCGCCGACAACGAGCGCGAGTGCGGTACCGCTGGCCGTCGCCGCAGTATTGACGGAAGTGGACAGTGCCGCGGTGCGGCGCGGTGCGAACTCGACGAGTGCGGCGCTGGCCGCACTCATCGCCAGCCCGACCCCGATTCCTTGAAGAGTGCGGCCGACGAAGATCGGGACGAGACCGCTCGTGACCACAAACAGCGCAGTGCCGACGGCGACCATGCCGACACCGGCAAGCAGTACGCGGCGTCGCCCGATCGAGTCCGAGAGAGACCCACACGCAACGAGAGCGAGAACCAGCGCTACCGGATAGGTAGCGAACAACGCGGTCGTGACGACCTCACCCACGCGCCACCGATCCGCTAAGAGCGGATAGACCATCGAGGGCGCGCCGCTCGCCCACAACGACACAACCAGGACGCCCGCCGCCGTCGACAACGCCACCGGTAACGGCAAGGTCTTGCGTGAACGAGGGCGACGGTTCACCGATCTACGCCGACCGAACCGAAGGTGTGCGACCAACCGAGCGGAAGGTGGTGCGCCCAAGCCTCAATGGGTGTCGAGTAGAGCAAGGACGGTCCTCACGATCAGATCGGGTGCGTCCATCGAATCCAGTCGCCCTGCTGCTATCTCGGCTCCGGCACCGTGAAGGACCTGATGGAGCACGGCGACTTGCCACGAGGTGGGCATGTCACGTGAAAACAGTCCTGCACTGCGTCCGCGTTCGATCAACGATTCGACCCGGCTCGCGGGGCCGTCGTGAAGCTCGCGGATACGCGCTGGGGGAAGTTCTTCCTCGGCGGCGGCAATGACCGATCGTGACCGGTCCACCAGCTCCCAGCTGCTGTGAATGAGCCGGGACAACGCTTCTCGGGGATCCCCACCCAGATCGACCGCAGCCAACGTCTGCTCACCGCGATCGATCACACGCGCCACCACGGCATCGATGAGCGCTGGGCGAGAGGCAAAGTGACCGTAGAGCGTCACCCGCCCGAGACCGGCTTCCCGTGCGATATCGCCCATCGTTGCGTTCTGCCGCCGAGACAGGCAGACGATCGCGGCATCGAGAATCCGCTCGACGTTGCGTACCGCGTCGGCTCGTTTACCGACGACCTGCGACGTATCGGTCGCCATGAACCCTCACTTCCCGAACACGTTTGTATGAGTTACGGTACCAGTGTCCAACTCAAACAACTATGTACAACTTAGGGGGCCGTGGTGACCACGTCGAAAACGACACCGGAAGCGGGCGAAGGGCTTCACCCGAAGCGATGGCTCGCACTGGCCCTGCTGGGCACAGCGCAGTTCATGCTGATTCTCGACGTCACAGTGGTCGCGATCGCGCTGCCGCAGATGGGCGTGGACCTGGCCCTATCGCGGGAGGCGGTGACGTGGGTCGTCGCCGCGTACACCCTGACCTTCGGCGGCTTGATGCTCCTCGGCGGGCGTAGCGCGGACCTGTTCGGGTCCAAACCAATCGTCTTCGCCGGCCTGGCCGTCTTCACCGCCGGCTCCCTGGCGGCCGGACTGGCTGCCAATGCCGAGTTCCTGCTCGGCGGCCGCATTGTCCAAGGCATTGGCGCGGCGATGCTCTCACCGGCGGCGTTGTCGGTGGTGGTGCGCCTGTTCGCCGGCGACGAACGCAACCGCGCCCTGGGCATCTGGTCTGCATTGGGCGGCGGCGGCGCGGCGGTCGGTGTCCTGCTCGGTGGCCTGATCACCGCCGGGCCAGGATGGCCGTGGGTGTTCTACATCAACATCCCGGTTGGCCTGATCGTCATCTTCGGCCTCCTCCGGGTTTTACCGCCGCTTACCCCGGCACCCGGGCCGCGTCCCGCGCTCGACATTCTCGGTGCAGCGCTGGTCACCGCTGCGACCGGCTCGGCCATCTACTCGTTGACCGTCGCCGGTGAAATCGGATGGACCAACCCGCAGACCCTCACCGCCGCCGGGGCCGCGGCAGCGCTCTACCTGTTGTTCTGCTGGCGACAGAAGACTGCGTCCTCCCCGCTGATGAACCTAGGACTGCTGGGCCGGCGTCCAGTCGGTGCCGGAGTGTTCGTGATTTTGATCGCCACAGCTTTGATGGTTGCAGTGTTCTTCTTGGGAACCTTCTATTTTCAGCAGTCCGCTGGGCATGGTCCCCTCGTGACCGGACTGTTGTTTCTACCGATTGCGGTGGCGACGATGACGGGAGCGAACCTCGGCGGACGCCTCATCGGACGATGGGGCGCGAGGATCCTCGGCACCGCCGGGATGCTCATCGCGGCGTTGGGATTGCTTGTGCCAGCGGTGTGGGCAACCACTGCGGCGACCACGATCGGCGTCAGCTTCGGCGCATTCGGTATCGGCGCGCTGTTCGTCGTCGCCTCGGCCACCGCGCTCGGGCAGATCGGCCCCGAGGAGGCCGGCATCGCATCCGGCCTGCTGAGCACCTTCCACGAGTTCGGTGCATCCATCGGCGTGGCAACCGTCTCGAGCATCGCTGCACTCAGCCTCGTCGCGGGTGGCGGTGACACCGGGTTCCAACACGCGTTCCTCTTCGCCGCAGCCGCTGCTGCACTGGCCGCAGTGATCTCTGCCTTCGTAATCCCGGCGCGTCCCACCGCCTGAGCACTCGTAGCGGTGTGGACCTGTTGTCCCGAAGAGCATCCGTTGGGTCCATGGGGCAACGTCCGACGATCTACGTCTTCAGTCCGTGGTCCGGAGGTGGGTGACGTTCGAGAGCTCCTCGACTCGGCGGAGAAGCGAACGGTTGTCGATCGACAATCGCTGGATGCTGGCAACTGCCAGCTCCAGGTCGGTGGTGAGGTCGCGGTTGCGCTGCCGAATCTGGGTTACTTCGTCCGAGCACCGGTGTGGGGCGACATGGTCGGTCACAGGTGATGTCGAACGCTTGAGCCGATTGACCGTATGGGGATAGCGTCGGCGAAATGTGGTGTTCGCCAACCCCATGTGTCGGGCGAGTGCGAGCACCGACGGTGTCCGGCCGGACGCATCCTGGAGGTGTTCGATCGCGGCGTCGATGGCGATCGTGTCTTCGTCGCGCTTCTTTGTCATCTCTTCCCCTTGTGGGTGCGATCGATATATGGGTCGGCGTGGCTGTAGCGGTCGAGGAAGTCGACCAGGCGGCGCAGCCGCTCACGCAATCGGTGGTCCAGTAGCGGTGGCAGGTCGGCTCTGGTGGTCAATTCCTGCTCCAGGTGGTGGTGTTCGGTCCGCAGTGCATCGAGGTTGGCTGTAGTGAGGGCAGTATTGCTGCATTCGAGCGGTTGGCAGTGACCGAGTTGTGGGAGCACGTTGCCGCCCTGGTCGGGCCGGGGTTGGCACATCGCTTTGTCGGGGTCGAAGACACAGAGCGCAAATGTTCCGGGGTAGATCGCGGGATCGGATCGCTTCATCAGCCGCTTGATGCGGGTGCTGTCTGTGATGACGGTCCCGGAGAACGCGGCTGCGGCGGCGAACGTGTCCAGACGGTAGTGGGCTAGGTCGGCGGCTGGACCGGTGACGGGTGCATGGAGGTGATCGGTGGCGATGGCCATCAAGTCTTCGCCGCGAGCGAGAGCCTGTTCGGCTTCGACTTCGGCGCGGAACCCTGAGTCCGAGGTGCCTGCATAGCCTTCGAACATTTGGATGCTCAGGTGACGGTAGGCGATGGCACCGGCGATCGACCCGCCCGGCCGACGGGCGATGAACCATGCCAGCGTCCTGCGAAATTGCCGTGTACTCAGAACCCACTGTTGGCCGTTGACCAACGGAATCGACTCTGTAAGAGCGTGTTCGGTGCAGTAAGAATTGATCCAGATCGCGAAGTCTTTCAGTTGTCCGGAGGTGGCTTTGGTGGTCAAGACCCCGACCGTGGCGTCGTTTCGGGGGCGGACCTTCTGCGAGCCGGGCGGGTGCGAGAACAGCAGAGCCCGGCCGTGCGGGTGCATCTTCTCGAGGACCGAGATCGCCCTGGCAGCGGGAGCCCCGACGGTCCACTCGGCGGTGACACCGTGAGGATCGGCTTCGCCTTTGAACGCCACGCCGGTCAGCGTCCATCGGTAGGGGGTGCCGTCGGTATCGCGCGCGGTGCTCAGGCAACCGCGGCGTAGGTGTTTGATCTCGGCGTCCCGCATCCCGGAAAGAAACGCGATGACGATGTAGCAGGCGATGTGCAACATTCGCTGCAGATGCAGGTACGACTTTGTGGGATGCTGGCGCGCGATTCCGTCGATCCATGGGCGACCGTGGAGTCGCCCCTCGATGGCGATAGGCATCCAGGTGTAGTCGGTGACTCCGACTCGCGCAGCGCAGGCAAGGACTTTGCCGCGGATCGCAGGGTTGGTGTCGAGTCCGTTTCTCCCGGTGCCGATTTCGGCGGCGATCTGTTGCATGTTGGGGCGGCCTTGATAACCGGGGAGCGGGTCGTTTTCGGCCTTGTGTCGTGAGAGATAGTGTTCGAGCGCTTCGGCGGCACCGCTGTTACGCCCGTACCGTCCGTTGGTGCGCCGTGAACGGTAATCATCTCGATGCGCAGCGGCGGCAAGGATGTCGCCGGAGAAGTCGTCGACGAAACGGATCGCCCAGGTGATCAGCGGGCCGAGAACGAGTTCGGGGATGCGGCCGGTCGCGTTCTCGGTGGTACCGGGTTTATGCATGGTCCAGCCGTCGATGCGGCGTGCGTCGAAGGACAAGGTGTCGGTGAGGCAAGTGCGGTACCGCCAGAGCATGCACACCGCCCGTCTGGAGTTCTCGCGCGATCCGAATCCGACGGACAGAGTCATCAAATGGCGGTGGTAGTCGAGGACGTCGGCCGCGGTCAACGAACCTAACGTCGGAACGGACGGTCGACCGGACTCCGGTGCGCGATCTGTGAGCCAGTGCAAGAACTTGCGCACTTCGACAAATGTGCTGCCGATCCCGACGACGGATTGACGCCGCTCGCCTGCAGGTAGTGGACCGGAGAGCATCGCCAGGCACAGCTCCTTGGCCGGCAATCGATAGGGGGCGGCGAGGGTGTCGAAGTTGACGACCACTGATCGAACATGTGCTTGTGTCACTGCAGCTTCCAGCCGCCAGGCATCGTCGCGGAATTGTGAGGTATCGGTCAGTGAGTAGCCAGGGCGAAGCCATAAACCGGTCAGGACGTAGCGGCCGTCGATCGATGGGCCAAGTTCGAGGTCGGTGCGAGTAGACGGGGTGTTCATGGATGCTCCCAAGGATCTTCGGCAAGTTCGAGGAGACACTCAGGTGCCTCGGCGGCTGCTGTGGCGATCTGCGTAGCAGTGAATTTGGGGTAGATGTCGTGGTGGATCGCGGTCCAAGTCGGTCCGTAGCGCGTCCACCAGGTGGGTTCGTCGAGCTCGGTGCGTCGCCTGGCTATGGTCGCGGTCAAGGTGGTGATGGCCGGTAGATGAGCGGTGGTGACGACGCAGTTGCCGCAGTGGAAGCAGTCCAGGAATGACACTCGTCGACAGGCACGGCCGGTAACAGGGTGAGCGGAGGAGTCGGCGCATGCTGTCCAGGCACCCTCCTCGCCTGCAGCCGGTTCATCGACGTCGGTGCCGGCGCGCACCTCGAGTTCTGTGACGCCGTGTTCGGCCAAGACGTGGGAATGTGCGGAGAGGGCCGCTGCTTCCGCATCACGGAGGGCCTCGGACATCGTCTCTCTCGCCCACTCCTTCGCGGTGGGATCGCCGCGAAGGTAGTGACTGAACAGCACTTCGACGCTGTTCGAGCGGGCAGCCGAGGGCAGATGTCCACCGACCGAGCGAGTGCGACGGACCTCGACACTGGTGCGTACTCGACGCATATCCAGCCCCAGTGGTGTGGTGTGTCCGAAGGCGTCGGCGTCCGTGTGTAGTCCTTGGAGCCTGCTCCACTTCGACAAATCGGCGCGGCCGGTAAGGGTTTGAGCGAACGGGTTGTGGTGTTCGGCGACGGTTCCGCGATCGTGGTTGGTGTTTCGCCATGATGACCAGAGTGCGGTCGGATCGCTGAGTGCCCGCCCACGCTCCATGAGGCGGTGCAGCAGCAGGTACAGCCCGCCGGGCGTGTGCAGTTCTCGGTGCGGGGGTCCGATTTCCCAGGTCACGGTGTCGTGCCATCGGTTCGGTCCGTTGCGGCGTTTACTCAACTGGACCTCGATGGCTCGGTCTCCGACGATCCGGTGCTCGGCGGGCAGTTCTTTGAGGGCTTCGACGTTGCGGCCGGTGACTGCAACGAACAGGGTCAGCAGTGGCGCCAGGTCGGCACGCGTGACGAACAGTTGACCCGCCCAGGCTGTGCGTTGATGACGGTGGCGGACGATCGGTCCGCCGGGCACCGGGACGACTCCGGTAGCTGCCATGTCCCAAATCAATTGCTCGGCTTGGGTTGTCGGTTTGACGTCCATCCCGTCTATAGCCTCGAGGTGCTCGTTTCCTGCTGTTGTGCGCGCGCGAATGGCCCCCACGTCGGTGCGGGCGGCATCGACTAGACGCGTGAATTCGCCGTCGGAGTACCCGGTCAGAGAAACGAGGGTGCCTTTGCCTGATGGGGTGCTGATGTGGTCGAGGACCTCGATATCGAGATGGCTCGCTAGGGGAGGAAGCCGAAGAAGCAGGCGGAGTTCGCTGAGCTCGCCTGTGCGGGTGGCGACGGTTCGCGGTGTGTCGATCCTGTTGAGGAACATCTCGACGTGGGTCACGGTCAGGTCAGCCGGTGAGGCGGGGCTGTTGTCGAGGCTCTCGAGAAAGCGCAGTAGCCGTGCGACGAACGAGAACACGGTAGTAGCCGAACTGTGGGTCCGTCTGTCACCGGCGGGACCTATGCGTAATGCCAAGGCTTCTGCCACCGGAGCATGCCAGTTCGGCATGGCCAGGACCTCGACGTCGAAGGTGCCGGTGCGTCCGTCGTCGCCGTGGAAGTCGACGACCAGAGACGGTACCGAGGATGGTCCTGATGGCGGGCGATAGATTCCGGGCGTAGGGAGCGGGGCATGTGTCCCGGGGTGAGTTCGCGATTCGGTCACAGCACAACACCGGCCGCCGGGAGAGTCGCTGCGTCGCCGGCACTGGCCGGATCCGGTGTGGGGATTTCCCAATCATCCGGCACAAGCGCCATTCTCGTCTCCATCTCGAGTTCGGCGAGCGCGTGGAGATAGATCTGTGTGGTCACCACGGATCGATGTCCGAGTCGGCGGCGTACCCAGTCCAGCGGGTCACCGAAGATGCGGGTGTAGTGCCCGCGCTGGTCCGGGTTCAGCTCGCCAAGGGCAGCGATGTGACCGCGTTGGAGCTGTTCGAGGGTGATGACGGCAAACGTGTGCCGGAGCATGTGAGCATGCGCCGACAGCGGCACACCGGCTCGCTGGCAGCGGGTGTTGGCCTCGGCGAACATCTTCTTCCACGCAGCCACTGACAGCGGCATGCCGTGCTCGCCGAGCCAGAACGCGGCGGGTTCGAGACCGCCGGGGCGCGCAATCAGCAACTGCTGGCGCTCCGCCCAATTCAGCTCCGAGACTTTCACGGTCCGCTTCAGCGCGGCACCGGTGACGTGCGTGGCGATCGCGTGTTCCGGATCTTCCACCACCAGAGGGTGCCGCATGCGCTCGTACCGTTGTTTCTCTCGGGCTGCAGCGATGACGTCGGCTCGGTCGAAGGCACTGTAAGTAGCCAGATCACGAACGAGGGAAGCCGGAACGTAGACCCACCGTGCGGAGCGGCCTTTCGCGATTGACCCGGGAAGCCAAAACCGCTGATAACCACTGCGATTGGTATCGATGTGTGGAAGCTCCAGCACGGTGAGTGCAGATTGTTCCGAGATCCGAAGGCCCGTTCGGACCATCACGTCGCAATAGGTAGCGTTACGCCCCGACCACCGGCCACGGAAACCTTCTCGCGGCATCCCGGCGGCGTCGAACCCGCGGACACCGACCTCGCGCCACCTGCGATAGTCGGCAAGGGGAAGCCACTGGATGCGGTCCCGGCCGCCGTCGTGACTGTAGGTGGCAGGGCGCAGCTCGTCGGATCGCCGCGAGACCGCATACCCGGTATGTGCAGGGGCAGGCCGTCGCCAGGTCTGTGGGATCGGATTGACTCGCACGTGTCCGGCGGTGTGAGCCCACCGGTAGAACCTGTTTACCGCCGCCACTTCACGGTTCCACGTGTTGCCGGACACGCGCGGGCCATCGGGATCATGTCGTCGCCAATGCAGATACGAAAGGTGGTCACTGTCTTCGATGTCACGCCAATGACGTTCGCGGTCAACATGGTTGACGAAAGTCAGGAAGCTCGCGAGGTCGCGGGCGTATCCGATCTGTGTCATCCTGGCCATGGTGGCCATCGCAGTGGTGCGGAAGAAATCGTTCAGATCGGTGTCGTAGTCGAAGGCGGGCGAGAGCAAGAACGGAGTCCCTGGAGTCTGACGAGTCTCTTTGAGCCAGTCGGTCCAGTCATCTGTGTAGGTGACGCCGTCTGCGGTAGGTGAAGATCGGGACTTGGAAAGTTCTGCGGCAGTGGTACGAACATGCCATCGGCTGCTTGTCATCGCCGCTCATGATCCGGTCAGTGACCGAGTATGCACAAGATTTGCTGCCTAAGTTTCAAAATTCCGATCGGGAACGGCAAGGGGTACCTTCAGCTCTTATGACGGTCGTTCATCTTGTGTCTATTGTCCAAGGTTGATTTAGAGGCTGCCTGCGATCAACGACTCCGGCGGTTGTGTGCGGACTCGATCGCCTGCCCGGGAGAAGCGTGCCGCCGGCTGGAAGATGCGCCCCTGCTCGGGGAGGTCGAAGCGAACGAGGTCAAGTGTAAATTCGAGACGGTGAATGTCCCGACGTGGCAACAACTCACAGCGCGCAATGCCGCGGCGACCGACCTCAACATGTCAGGCTCGCTGCACGTTGTCGGTGTGACCGACACAGGCTTCGTCGACGACCGTTTCGAGTTCCGCTACGGCCGGGGTGACCGCTGGTGGGTCGAACGCAATGGCGAGATCGTCTACTCATCGTCGAGCTCCACTGATACGGTCCCCGTCGCCCGCATCGATGGACAGATGGTCCACCAACGCACCACCAGCCTGATCCGCCTCGGCGCACTGTTCACCCCGCGAGATCTCTTCGGCCCGCGTTCACTCCTGACTCGGCGCACACCACCTCAGCACGTCACCCAGGGCCCGACGGCGATCGACCACGCTGACCGTCCGGCATGGTCGACCGAGCTGACATCGCCCACTGGACTCACCACGACAATCGTCATCGACGATGGAACCGGCCTCATCGCGAGCCTAAGCAGCCGCGATCACAGCAAGGCGCTCCACCTCGAGAAACTGACCGAACACGCTGAACTGCCCGACGATCGATTCGCGTGGGACGGTGACACCATCGAATCGAATGATCTGAGGAGCTTCCGGCTGTCCTGGTAGCTCACTGCCGAGTGACCCTGGCTGGTACGTGGTATCCGATCTGCATGCAGACGTGCGCGTATTCCTGCATGCACGGGTCGACGTGCGGATGTGGTCGATCCGTGCGCAGATCAGTTCTGGGGCGGGCAGCATGGACGACCATGGGCGATGTCATCGAGTTTGTGCCGCGGTTCTCACTGACTGATCGGCAGCGGAAGTTGTTACGGATCCACGCGTGGGTGTGCGCCGACATGGCGTACGACGACGTCGAGGAGCGCGGTGATGATCCGGTCGACACGGTGCGGTGGTGGTATTTGTTGAACCGACTTCCCGAATGCACATTCGCCGAGTCCGCTCTGTGGCGACGTCAGATGGCCCGATCTTTCGACGACTTGGCTCAGGACCTCGACGCCGGTCGGCTACCCCGGCCTCACACGATCGCCGAACAGCTCGCGCTCATGATCGTCATCGCCCAAGCCGCCGCAGCGCTGGCCGATGAGGTGTACGGCGACGATGTTGCCGTACTGGCGTCCCATCCGCGGGACGTCGACTGGGACGCCGTCACAGACGTTCTGATGGGCGACCGCGATGTCGAGGTGTTCTATCACCCGGCGACAGCGGCACACGGTCTACGTGTCTTTCCATGCGATACGTGGTTCACGGCCATGGACGGACACGAGCCACGTGACCCTCGGCGGGGATTTCGACGGTAGAAGCCTCGGGTCATCGCGAACACAACGCGACCAGCAACTTGCCATTGTTCGGCAGGTCTTTGATGCTTGATGGTGTTGTGCACTATGGCTTTCCGTGTTCGGGTACGGTGCGATTATGGCTACGAACATGCTTATCGACCCGGCTCGTGTCGTCACCGCCCGAGGCCGTCACCTCGGGAATTATCGCTTCGGGCTCGTCCGCTACGAGCCTGAGAAGTGGGGGCGGATCATCACAGCCCCAGATGAGGGTCAGACGATTCTCGTTGCACCGGTCGACGGCTCGGACGCGTTCGATCTATCGGTGATCCGCGACGCTGAGTTCGACGTTCTTCCGGTTACCTCGGATGGTGTCTGAGCCGCCCAGGGGGAGAAGCAGAGGGCTGACACCGTCGAGTGTGCTTCCGCGGCTGGGGGTGTGAGCCTTTGCTCGTGTCATCCGAGGCGACGGGACGGGCGGGGCACTTTCTCGGGTTCGTTGTTGTCGACGACGTTCCAGTAGCGGCCGTTGGCGTCCATTACCGAGTACCAGATGCTAACGAATGCGGGAGCCGGGTTCTGCTCGGCGGGATCGTCTGATTCCCACCGGATATTGAACGTTTCACCCGCCTCGAGCACGGCCTGCCTCCGCCAACCACCCGATCTGATCGGTGTGTCCTCCGACAGGGCTGTCTCTGCGAACGCCCGCATATTCACCGCGTCAGCGTCGTCTTCGACCTGGGCGCGGAAGCCGTGAATTTCGATCTCGTACAGCGGGTCCTTGCTGCGATTGGTGAATTCTGTGCGCCACTGTTGCTTTCGGTTCGCGTCGAGGCCGTCGGGCCACGGGAGCATGTGCAGTAGTCGGACCTGGTTCGCCTGGTCCTCCAGGTCCGAATGCCGCGTCGATTGGTACGACCGGAGGGCGAGTACGACGCCTGCGGCGGTGAACAGAGCACCACCTGCCGAGACCCATGCCGGCAGCGAGCCCAGATCCACGTTGGTGTGGGTACTCGTCAGAGCAAGGACGGCGACCAGGCCGAGCGCTACGGCCATGGACCACGCCCAGTCTCTTTTGCGTGGACGGGCACGCCAGAAATCGCTGATGGGGCACCCGATCGCGGCACAGCCCAATACAAGGCCTATGAGAGCTGTGGCTACCCAGAACTCCTGGAAGACCCGATCTACGGTCCACCCCGTCCGGTGGAGGGAAAAGGTGCCGAAAATGACGGCGAGTGCACCGCACACCAGGCCTGCGATGCGGCTCCAGGGGCGATCTCCACGCATTGCTTTCACCCAATCACCCTAAGGAGGTGAGCCCACCTGTGCCGCCTGCAGGCACCCTCGCGCCTGGCCGGGTTGGTGTGCAGTGCAACCATCGACTGCGAACTTCCGAACTGACCACGAACAGGCAGACTGGCGCAGCAGGGGCAAGGCCGCACAACGACCCCAGCCGCCCTGGAAGCTAGGCCGTAAGCACCGTGGCACTCGCGCACCAGACAGCTACACAGCACCCCTAGAGCCCGCCCCAGCACGATCGGCAGCCTGGCCGGGCCTTGCCCAACGGACGGTTCAACGCGCGTTCTCTGCGATCGACACCTGCTCGTCGTAGAGCACCGCGTCGAAGTGCACGAAGTTGCACCGCCTCGAATACGCCGGCTTCGTCATCGCCACCAATGCCAACAACGTGAGGGTGGATTCGTAGAGTGCGAACCATTCGTTCTCTGACCGTTTGCAAATGCGGGGTTCATCGCCGTGTGCGAGGTGATTGCGGGCGTCGACGAGGTCTCCTTCCCTTACCGCCCTCGGGCAGTTGGCCGCAGAGCCGATTTTGGGCCTCAGGCACTACGACGCGAAGGTTCCAGCCCAGTCACCAAGGGCGGTGACAAAACCTGCAGTGTCATCTGGGTCGACCTCGGCGATCCACTCGTGGCCGCGACGTATGCGCAGCTTGCCGTACGGGTTGGGTCTGCCCGGGGAATGTGTGTGCGGTCCGAAGCGAACGGGAGTGATGTAGCACGGTGTGTCGCCGTCGCTGATTTTCCCGGGGTGCACAGCGACAACGCAGTGTGCCTCGCAGGGATCGGTATGTGCCCGTGCGCGTCCGCCGTGATGGTTGCATGCAGCGACGAGTTGTTCCATCCGTCGGATTTGTTTCGCGGCCCTCAATCGGTCTCCGAAATCGAGTCCTTCGCTGTAGCAGGTGCGTAGGTAGCCGGATGCGCCTTCGGGTAGAGGTCCTATGGAGCCGAATTCTTGAACGCGGGTGACCAGGCCGGCTTGATTGACTCTGCTGTCGGTTTCGTATTCGTCGCGAGTGTGGTCGAGTAGGTCGCGTCGTTCGTCAGCGTCGGTTTCGAGTTCATCGGCAACAGAGAGTCGTTGTGTGGTGGTCAGGTCGTCGAGTAGGGAGATGAAGTAGTCGTCGACGAGCTGCTCTGCCAGTGCCGAGGACGTCCACGTTTCTCCATGGCGCAGGCCGTCGGTCGAAACTGTTTGTGGCCCAATTCTATTGGATGTTCGGAGCTGCACGATCAATTTCGATATGGCCGTGGCTATCTCTGGGTAGGTGTCGAGCCACATAGCTGCGTCCCATGCGGATTCCGATAGTTGAGTGAGGTAAAAAGCAAGGCTGTGAGCGTACGAGGCGCTGGCGACGGTGGTGATCTTGATGGAATGTTCTTCTGAGTCGAAGCCCGGCCACGTCGCGATTACCGCTGCCCGGTCGTGTGATGCCTTCATTACGCTGTAGCTGGTCATGATGGTGCCGCCTTCTCGTTTGAGAGCCGGGCCGAGCCGGGCGACCAGGAGTGCACGTGGCACTGCCAGACTGGTTGCCAAGCAGGGACAGCCGAAATAGTGGAAGATTCGCCGGAAACCCCGTAGCACCACCACGGCGTCGCTCCTGACCATTCGAGTATGTCACCCGAACGTGGCTGAGGGCAACGACAAGGGCTATGTCCGGCTCGCCGTAGGTCGTTCAACCTGTGTCACCGTCCACAGTCGATCTAGAAGCTGTCTGCGATCAGCTTCGCCGCGCGCCCACGACTGCATCGTGGGCGGCCGCGCAATCTTCGATTTGAAGCGGATCTTCTCAAAGTAGGGTCGTGTCGGTGATTGCCGAACTGACAGCCGGAATCAAAACGGCCCTGCGCCCGACGTTGCCCACAATGAGAGGGCGGACCGACGAGCCTGGTAGTCGGCCGAGATTCATGGCGCTTGCAGCTGGAGCGGTGCTTGTCGCCGTGCTGTTCGGTACTGCGATAGGTCAACTGACGAGTATGGTCAACTCGGTCGCCGCCAGTTACGTCCTCGGCGCTGTTCAGACACTTCCCCTCCTTCTGATCCGGGTGGCACCTCTGCTGACCTGGCAGTTGATCGCACTCGGGATGTTCGCCGGAACGCTGTCAGGGCTGGTTCAGGAAGAGGTTTTCCCATGGCCGGCGGCAAGTTGCATTGCGGCGGGGCTCGCCCTGTATCGAGTGGCCCGAGTGCATCCGCCGAACGTGGGAGCCGCGGTCGCCCTCGTGTCCTTCCTGGCGGTCGTGGTCCCGACTGTCTTGACGGTGAAGATGCCACCGTTCGCTTTGCTGATCATTGCCGCGACGTTGGCTGCGATCACCGTCGCGGGAGTGGTCATGATGCGACTGTCGTCGGCGGAAACCGCCCTGGCGGACGAACAGCAGCTCCGCATGGGACAGGAGCGGCGTCAGGCGGTGATCGAAGAGCGGGCGCGGATCGCACGGGAACTGCACGATGTAGTGGCGCACCACATGTCGATGATCGCGGTGCAGGCACAGGCCGCACGGTTCAAGAGCCCCGACCTCCCACCCGAGGCGATTGCGACGTTCGACGACATACATCGCGCATCGGCAACCGCACTGACCGAGATGCGCCAGGTTATCGAGGTCCTTCGTGACCCGGACGAGGCAACTGAACACTCACCGGCACCGAACCTGTCCGACATCGGCGCCCTTGTGAGCCAATGGAGCGCGGCCGGAGCCCACGTCACGTTGTATACGGACGGGGAGCTCGACACGCTGCCGGAAGCGCTGTCCACTACCGTCTACCGCATCCTCCAGGAATCGCTCGCCAATGCAGCACGTCACGCACCCGGCACGAAGGTTGAGATACGCGTGACCCGCACGAACGACGAGCTTCGGGTGACTGTCGGCAACGAAACCGAACAGGTGTCCGCCGATTCGAGAGGCCGAGGACACGGACTTGTCGGTATCTCCGAGCGGGCAGCCGCATTCGGCGGAAGCATGACTGCCGGGATGACGAAGAACGGACGATTCGAGGTGTCTGTAATCTTCCCAGTTCGCGGACGAAACATCCCACCACGCAGTAACATTGGCGATGATCCGAGCGCAGTGGAGCGCCGCCGATGACCATCAGGGTTCTGCTGGCGGACGACCAGGAATTGGTGCGCGACGGAATCGCAGCCGTACTCAGGGCCGAACCTGACATCGTCGTGGTCGGTGAGGCCGCGAACGGTGCGGAGGCCGTCGATCTTGCTGTCAGCCTGCGGCCCGACGTTGTCGTGATGGACATCCGAATGCCAGTGCTCGATGGAATCCGGGCGACCGAGCAGATCCTCGCATCACTGGGCGAGAGGACGAACTCGATCCGCGTGCTGATGCTCACGACGTTCGACCTCGACGATTACGTGTACGAAGCGCTCAGTGTCGGTGCAAGCGGGTTTCTGCTCAAGCAATCCACCGCAGCGGATTTCGTCCGGGGCGTCCGCACAGTCGCGTCCGGGGAATCGATGCTGGCACCGACTGTCACAACCCGGCTCATCTCGGAGTTCGCCCGGCGTCGGCGCGGTCGCCCGAACACCGCCGCAGTGTCGGCGTTGACTCCCCGAGAGCTCGACGTGTTGGACGCTCTGGCCACGGGTCTGTCGAATCGAGAGATCGCGTCCGATCTCGTGCTGGCGGAGGAGACAGTGAAGACCCACGTCGGGCGGATTCTCACCAAGCTCGACCTTCGTGACCGGACGCAGGCTGTCGTTTTCTACTACGAAAATGAACTCTCCCACCGACTCGACTAGCTCCTCCGGGGGATGCCGAGTTTGGCTCCGATGCGTGACGACATAGTCCCACTGTCTTTGTAGCGTCGAAACATGCTCTTACAGAGGGATTCTCGTAGCATTGTCGGTCGGGACCGCCTACTCGTCGGGATCTACGTGGCACTCGCCGCGTACACGGCCGTGTACGTGATGACCACCGAATTGACCACGCATCGGGTGTGGGGAGTGTGCGCTGTCACTGGCTATCTCGCTGCGGGTGCGGTCCTGTTGCGATCACGTAATCGACCTCGAGCGGCTGGTGTCGCTGTGTTGGGCGCTGTGTTGGTTCCGATGATCGTGCTGATCGGGGGCGCACTCGCGCAGCTCGAGGTTGCAGTAGTCATCGACTCGGCCCGCCACTTGCTCGACACCGGCAGTCCATATGTCAATGACCCTCACGAGCTGACTCAGTACAACCCGTACCTTCCGGCGATGGCGTTGTTCGGGCTGCCTGGCGTCGTCCTGGAGGGTCCGCTCGGGGACCCCAGAGTCTGGTTCGGAGTGTTCTTCGCCGCCTGTGTGCTCATCGTTGTTCGGCTGACGAGATCCGACCGGGGACGAATCGATCAGGAGTCGTTCGGGAAGCTCGGGCTTCTCACAGCGTCCCCTCTCATCGCGATTCCGCTGTGCACAGGTGGGGTGGATCTGCCGGTCATCGGTGCTTGTCTGCTCGGTTTGGCGCTGATGGCGGCAGACCGCCGATGGGCCGCGGCTGCTGTGTTGGCGTTCGCATGCGCACTGAAGTGGACCGCATGGCCGGTAGCCATCGTCGCGTTGGTACTACATCGTCAACGCGCCGGTACATGGTCAGCAGTGCGGGTCAGTGCGGTGTCCGTTGCTCTGGCGGGAGCGGTAGTCGTTCCTCCAGTGATCCTCGATGGCGGCGCACTGGTGGAGCACACGGTGTTGTTCCCACTCGGTCGCGCAGACGTTCCGACTCCGGCAGGCTCGTCGGTGATCGGCGGCGCGTTGGCGGAAGCGGGCGAGTACGGCCACATCGTTTCTTTGCTCGCACTTTTCGTCGGTGCCATCGTCATCGGAATCAGACTGTGCGTGAAACCACCGCGCACGTTCGCGGCGGCCTGCTCGATCGCTGCACTCGGGCTCACCGTGCTGTTCCTTCTTGCCCCTTCGGCCAGGTTCGGGTACTTCGCCTACCCTTTGATGTTCTGGGGAATGGCGTGGATTGCGAGGGTTCCCGGAACGGACACCGCCGTCTCGAGTCCCAATCGTGAAAGCGAGCGGGTCGCGGCATGAGCCGGACCTTGATCGTGACCAACGACTTCCCGCCGAGGCAGGGCGGCATCGAAACGTTCGCATCGGAAATGGCTCACCGCTTTCCGTCCGAGTCGATCGTGGTCTACACCTCGGCGGAACGCGGAGCAGCCGCATACGACGCTTCGCTTCCATTCTTGGTCATACGGGACCGCAGCCGAACCCTGCTTCCGACGGGACGGGTGATGCGCAGGGCAGGTCGAATCGCGCTCGAACACGGCTGCGATACCGCGTGGATCGCTGCCGCAGCTCCCCTGGGCCTGATCGCTCCCGCGCTTCGGGCCTGCGGGGTGAAGCGGGTCGTCGCCACCACTCACGGGCATGAAACATGGTGGGCCAAGGTTCCTTTGACGCGGTGGGGATTGCACACAATTGGCCGTTGGGTCGACGTGCTGACGTACATCTCCGGCCATACCTACCGCGCAATCCTGCCAGCGGTTACGCCCGATACAGCGTTGGTGCGTTTGAGCCCGGGCGTCGACGTCGAACAATTCAACCCCGTGCGCGGCTCCGTGGCGGGCCCCGATCCATCCCCGGACGGCAACAGCGGCGTGATCGTGTGCACCGCGCGTCTCGTCCCGCGGAAAGGCCAGGACTCGTTGATTCGTGCGCTTCCTGCGGTTCTGGAACGACATCCCGACACCACGTTGCTTCTCGTCGGCGACGGCCCTGACCGTCGACGTCTGCAGCGTCTGGCCCGGACAAAGGGCGTGGAGAACGCGGTGACCTTCGTTGGGGGACTTCCGCACGAGCTCGTTGCGCAAGTCCTCGCCGGCGCCACGATCTTCGCGATGCCGTGCCGAACGCGTCGCCTGGGACTCGAAGAGGAGGGACTCGGTATCGCATACCTGGAGGCCTCCGCCATGGGACTGCCGATCATCGCGGGTGATTCCGGAGGTGCCCCCGAAACCGTGCAGGCAGGCCGAACTGGCTATGTAGTCAAAGACGTCGAGCAATTGACCCAAGCCATCGTCGAACTCCTCGACAACCCGGTCCGCGCCCGCGCGATGGGTGAACGCGGACGCAGTTGGGTTGCGGCGCAATGGACTTGGAATACCGCGTATTCAACTCTTCTCACTGCTCTGTTCCCGAACGTCCTGGCAGACGGCCAGGATCGGTCGAGTACGCCACAACAGTGATTCGCAAAACCGCCTGACCCTGCGATCTAGACCTACAGCTCAGAGCGGTGGCGGTAACTCGGGGCGGGTGTGAGCCGGTCCGGGCACGAGAGCTGCAACACCGGAGTCGCCGGAGCTTCGAGGTGGGGTGAGATTGTCGCATTGGGCTCAAGGCTTCGCTCCATTCGCGTTGGCCACTGGCTTGCGTATCCGCCCGGGAAGCGTTTGGGCACGCGATATGTCAACCTGACCAGCGAGGTCACGGCTACGGCCGACGCGGATCGGAGTTGGGCTGGAGAAGGTGCCAGCTTCATCGAGGTCTGAGTGTGGTGACGCCGGACGTCTTATCGAGCTCCGCTGTCATCGCTGCGTTGTCGAGGGTGAGTTGACGGATTGCGTTCGCGTAGATCGCCACTAGCTTTTTCAGGTCGGAGTTATCGCGCCGCAGTCGAGCGAGATCGTCTGCTGCACTGTCTTTTCGGCTGACCTGTGTCGCTGCCCGACTCTTGTTTTGTTGCTGGAACCAGGTGATGAGGGCGGGATAGTTCCGGTAGAACGTCGCGTGGGTAATGCCGAGACGGTCCTCTACCGAGGTGACGGTTGCTCGACGCCCCGATGTTTCGCATTCGGTAAGCACGCCATCCATCGCGGCCTGGACTGCGGCGTCATCGGGGAGTGGTTTCTTCACGGTGCTGTGAGTGAAACGTTGTGCTCGTCGGTGAGGAATTCTGCGATTTCGGATCGTTTGAGTTGGAGGCGGTGACGAACATAGGGGCCCAGACGGACGGTGTCGGAGAGTTCGCGGTCGTAGGACTGCAGCGCTTCCTTCATCTGCTCGCGGTTGCCGGTGGTCAGTGCTGCGTTGCGGCAGCGCAGTGGTTGGCAGTCCGGCAGTGACGGTCCGTCTCGTCCGTCGCTTCGTCGGCAGAGCGCGCGGTCGGGGTTGTGGACGCAGGTCACGAATTCGCCTGGGTAGATGTGGGGGTCGTGACGTGCCATGTGGCGTTGCATTCGTTTGGGGTCGTTGATGACCGTGCCGTCGAATCGAACGTGACGCTCGAATTCAGCGAGCCGTCGTTCTGCCTCGGCGGCGGCGGGTCCGGTCAGACGGTGCAGATCCGGGTTGGTGATCAGGTCGGCGAGCTTGTCGCCGCGGGCGATGTCGTCTTCGGCTTCGTCGCGGAACCCCGACTGGGAGGTGCCGGCGTAGCCCTCGAACATCTGGACGCGCACGTGGCGATATTGCAGTGCCCCGGCGATGCTCCCGCCGGGGCGTCTCGCGATGTACCAGGCCAGGGTTCGCCGGAACTGTCGGCTGCTCAGCTTCCATGCCGCGCCATTGACCTCGGGAATCCGATCGCGGTGACCGAGTTTGCTGCTGAATTTGTCGATCCAACTTACGAAGTCGGCCAGGTCGCGGTTCGTGGCAGCGGTAGATTTCACATGGTTGGGCCGCGGGCTGCCGCTTCTTCTCGAGGTCGGGGGCAGCGCAAACAGGTATTTCTCCGTCGTGGGTTGCAACCGTTCCAGGACTGCAACTGCCCGTTGTGCAGGCGCGGTAACGACCCAGGTGGCGGCGACCCCGGTGGCCTGTCGTTCACCTTTGAACGCCACTCCGGTTATCCGGTGCCTTGCGACCTTTCCGGTGTCGTCCCGCCATACCGATACGCATCCTCGCTGTAGGTGTTTGACCTCGCTGTCCCGCATGCCGGAGAGGTAGATGATCACGATGTAGCAGGCGATGTACAGCATCCTGGTGAGTTCTTCGAGTTCCGCATATCGGATCCGTCCCCGCCAGAGTTGTCCGTCCAACAGTCCGTCGATCGGTGCCCGCAGGTAGGTGTCGTCGTCGATCCCGAGCTCGGCGACGGCAGCGATGATGACCGCGCCGGCGGGCCGGGTCGGGCCGACGACCGAGCGGCCGAGATTGGCTTCGCGGCGCAGGTGACTCAAATTCACCGTTCCTTGGTAGGCCGGAAGCGCGCGTCGTTCACCGCGATAGCGAGCTATTACCCGGGAGATCGCCGCGACGTTGGCCCGTGTGTCTGTCTGCGGCCCTCGGCGATCTTGTCCCGGCGCGGCCGGGGGTCTTTGCAGCGTGTGCCACTCTGCCCCGGCGCGGAGCACATCGGGTGCGAAATCGTCGACCCATCGCATGGCCCAGACCAGTAGCGGTGCGTGCACCTGCTCGGGTATGCGGGCGGTCTCGTTCTCGTGTCCGTGCTGGGAGTGTCCGGACCGGGGTGTATCGAGGGCGGCGGCCGGATCGAAGGTCAAAGGATCATCGAGGTGTGCACGGCAGAGCCACAGCAGCTGAAAGGCCCGCGGAAGGTGCGCTCTGCTTCCGTCGGTGAGGCGGAGCTCGTGCACATGCTGCTTGAAGGCCCGTAGGTCGTCGCGCGTGATCGCGGAGATCGAGCGTAGGCCACGGTTGTCGACCCAGCGCAGGACCGCACCCACTTGCCCGGACAGGTTTGCGACCGTGTCGATCGCCTTGATGCGTTCGCACCCGCGAGGACGATCCGCCCGGAGCAATGCGTAAGTAACCTGTTTCGCGACCTCGCGAAAACTCTTAGGAACATTGGTGAAGTCGATGGATATCTGCTTCTGGTGTTGTTGTCGCTGTGCGGGTCCCAGCCTCCACACCGTGTCCGAAAAGCGTGCCGTGTCTTCGAGTACCGCGCCCGGTCGCAAAGTTCGGTCCCCGAGCACCAGCGTTTCGGCAGATATCCGTGCTGGCCCGGGGTGGGGTGCTGGCAAGCTCATGCGAGTTCCTTCAATCCGTCGAGCAGGTCGGCGGGTAGGTCGTCAGGTTTCGCGGCGCGGGCCTGTTCCTGTTGCGCATCAGTAAATTTGGGAAGTATCAGGCGGGTGATGATCAGCCAAGTGACGCCGTGCCGACCACACCAATCGTCGATGTCGCGTTGGTCGAGATCACGTTGAAGCCAGTCGAGCAACGAGAAAAGGTGGGGGAGGTGGCGTTCGGTGACCAACGCGTTCGGGCAGCGCAGGCAGGTCAGGAAGGACACCCCACACACTCCGCCGCCGCTGAATGGGCTGTGCTCGAAGTCCAGACACGAACTCACCAAGGTGTCCAGTTCGCCGTCGACTGCGCGCCGGATCTGATCGACCGAAACACCCAGTCCGGCGGCGGTGCCAGTTGGATCCGACACGAATGCAGCCGCCCCAGTGGGTCCGAGAATTCTCCCACGGAAGGCATGAGCATTGTGTTCTGCCTCGTGGAGTGCTTCGGTGAGTACCTCATCGGCCCAGTCACGCACCCTAGGATCGCTACGCAGGTAGTGCAGAAATGACACATCCGGCGTGTTCGTTCTCGACGCAGACCTGAGATGCCCTCCGACAGCGCGTGTTCGACGCACTTCCACCGTGGTTTTCAGACGGTTCATCGACAACACCAACGGTTCCGCCCCCGGACCATTGCCGTCGGCTGTCAGACCATGCTGCGCAACCCACTTGCGATGCTCGAGCCATCGGCCAACCTGCAGATCGAAAGGGTCGATGTGACCGTTGGCTGCCGAGCGCGTCCGGATGAAGTCCGCTGTTCCTCGCATGTTGTCACGTGTCCAAATGGACCACACCCGTCGGCTACCGCTGAATGCTCTGCTACTGCTGGTCAACTCGTGGAGCAGTAGGAAGAAGCCGCCGGGGGTGTGCAGTCCGGAGTCGTTCGGGCCGCCCTCCCAGTGCACTGTTTCGCAGGTACGAGCCTTTCCTCGCCGGCGCTTGATCACGTTGACCGCTACCGCGCGATCCTCCAGAACGCGGTGCTCGGGCGAAAGCTCCTTGATTGTTTCGCTGTTACGGCCACTGAGTCCGACGCCCAGCACGAGCAGGGGCAGCACGTCGCGGGTCGTGAGAAATAGTTGACCGGCCTTCGTCAGCCATCCGGCCAGGTCGGTGACAGATCCGGAGACAGTGCTCGGGCGTTGCGGTGGTGTGACGGCACCGGTGCTCGCCATCTCCGCCAGATGCGCGGCTCGCTCGCGTTCTGCCGCTGAAAGCGTGTGCGGCTGCAGCTCGAACACGGACAGCAATCGCCGCGACGACCGCAGCCGCCCGCGAAGGGCAGCGACGTCCGAACGTGCCGCTGCCATGATCGCCATGAACTCGCGGTCCGAGTATCCGGGAGCCGCGCCGGCCCCGGGTCGGTGAGGTTCATGGAAGTCACCCGGTCGCGCTACGTATTCTGCGACCTCCCAGTGCAATCGGGTGACCGGCAGGTGGCGAAGTATCAGTTTCACTGCAGCCATCTGTTGGGTCACGCGCGTCGCAGTGGTTCTTTTGAGCTGCAGTGCGCGATAGTGCTCGAGATTCGCCACCGTCACTCGGTCCAAACAGACAGGCGGCTGTGGGAGATCGCCGAGGAACCTCAGGAAACGCTGCAGAGTGATCCACCCGTTGTCGGCACCCGAACGGGTGCGCACCTGACCCACCGGCCCGATTCGAGCCGCCCATGCGACAGCCAGATCGGCGTGAAGCTCAGGGCAGGGCAACCGCGCGAACGAATAGTGCGCTGTCCTGTTGTCCTCGCCGTAGAACCGCACAACCGGCGGGTCGCCTGCTGATTGCTCGGTGACATCGGGCTGGTAGTAGCCATCTGGATGCGGTGCCACGTGATGCAGTCCCGCACGGCGCACTTGGCCGTTGATCGGCTCAGACAACGCAATTGTCCGCGCAGGATAAGTCGGGGTCGACTCGCTTCTCGACAACGGTGGGCTCCCACCCGTCGGGGACCAACGCCACGCGCGTCTCCATCTCCAATTCCGAGAGGGTGTGCAGGTAGATCTGTGTCGTCTCGATCGAGCGATGCCCCAATCGAATGCGGATCCAGTTCAGCGGGTCGCCGAACACACGTTGGTACGTCTCGCGCTGAGGTCCCGACATCGGTGTCAGCTCCTTGATATGCCCGCGCCACAGTTGTTCGAGAGTGATCACGGCAAACGAATGCCGAAGCATGTGCGGATGACACCGGATCGGGACCTCGCGGCGCACACAGCGGCGGTTTGCTGTCTTGAACACTTCCTGCCACGCGGACGGCTTGCTCGGAAGACCGTCCTCGTTGATCCACAGGGCAATTGGCTCCAAGCCCTCGCGGCACTCGATGAAAGTACGGCGCCGCTCGTCGTGGGTGAGCTTGGCAGCGTCGACCCGTTCGCCGCCGATTCGAACGAACGGCCGAAGCCGATTGGCAACGATCAGCGGACTCCGAATCTGCTCGTACGCGCCGTTCGCCTGGGCCATCTCGATGGCTTCCGCCCGCTCTATCGCGATGTAGTTCCATACCTCGGTCAACGTCGACATCGGGAAGTAGATGTGGCGGGCCGATCCACCCTTGGCGATACTCCGCGGAAGCCACGATCGAACGTTCAACGTGCCCGCTACTGGGTGAGGGAATTCGAACACACTCAAGCTTGTCTGCTCGGACAACCGTAAACCGGTGCGAATCATCAGGTCGCAATAAGCCCCGTTCCGTGAGGCAAACCGTCCGCGGAACGCCGGATCCGGCAACCCTGCCATGTCGAAACCTCGGACACCTATATCGCGCCACCGCCGATACGTGGCCGGTGGGAGCCACGCGACGTCATTGACTCGGCCCCTGTGCGATGACTCTGCCGGTGTTTGACCGCGGGGTCTCCGTGGATCTCGGCTGCGAGATAGGCGCTGCACGAACGGGTTACATGCGGCGTGCCCGCGTACGACTGCCCAGCGATAGAACTGGTTCACCGTCGCTACCTCACGGTCCCACGTCGTAGCTTCTACTCGTGCGCCCGCCGGGTCGAGCAATCGCCAATGCTTGTACGCATCACGATCGCCTGGCGTTGCATCAGTCCATGATCTCTGGGATCGGTTGTCCCATAGGAATTTCAGGAACCGTTTCAGGTCGTACGCATACGCTGCCTGGGTGGTCGGCGGTGCGTTGATCAACTCCGTGGTGAAAAAGTCGTTCAGGCGTACGTCGTATCGTCCGGACGGATCGATCAGGTACGGAGTGCCATCCGGCGTTTTGCCGGTGTGAGGCAATCTGTCGAGATCCTCCGATTCAGCCCCCGGGTCGTTCACTGACCGAGGTATAGGCAACTGCTGACGAGTGAAAAACAGTCGCCAGCCCAATACGCCGGAACCCCCCGAATGCACAGCCGCAAGCTATCACCGATACCTGCGGACAAAGTTCAGAACCGCATAACGCCTCGATCACCAATGGTGCCCCGCCGACGCCGCCCAGCCCGTCGAGTAGCTACCGGAGCGGGGTGTTCGGGCTGGCCGATCAGTCTTGTTCTGTAATCGGTGTTTTCCGATGGGCAAGTGCGTTACTCATCAACGCATCCATCCATTCCCGTGTCATGTCCAAGCCTGAGTGGTTTTCCAGCAGTTCAGCGGCGGTAGCCGCCACCTTCTGTGAGAATAGAGCCAGAATGCTGATTGACTCGTGCGCCACCAGAGTCGTCACCACATTCAGTGCGTCACCACGCGCGCGTTGCAAGGCGTACGGCTCGTGAGCGTCGAGCTGCAAGTCCTTCAGGAGCTCTCTTGCGCCTTCCCAGTTAGGCTTTTTGTGGGCGTGCGCGTATGCGCCCAATACTCGATTCCAAGCCGACAGTCGACTCCACCCGGCGGTCTCTATCCACCGCTGGGGCTTGTTGTGTACGGATTTTTCAAGGCGCTGCGCTTTCTCCGGTTTCGTCCGGTGGACTCTTGATCGAGCGATTTGTTCGAGCGTGCATCGAAGCGAGGCCATCGCCCGGTCGTCGTCTTCCAACCACAGCCAGTATGCGGACCGCAACGTCGACGACACCAGAGCCAGTGGAGTCGATGCTGCTGGTAGCAGAGGACCGTTGCGTGTCCACAGAGCAGCAAGAGCTGCCAACTCGGCAACCACGATGTAGTTCGTCCCGCGCGAGGCCACCGAGTCAATGTTGAAATCGTCGCCTAGTTCGTCTCGCTCGGCGGCGAGGGCTCGTAGCGCAAACGATGCACTCGCCTGGCGATGAGCGCCGAAGGCTAAAGTCGCAAGCTCGTCGTCCCGATACAAGCGACCTGCGGGCCGATGATTCCAGGCCAGCGACTCGTACGTGGATCGTTGATCGTCTAGGTAGCGAACAAACACCGGCAAGAGGCCTTCATCGGGCGACAATGGCATGACTGTAGGCAATCTCGGCAGTACGAACGATGCCGAATAAGGGAGGGCATCATCTGGTGGTTCTTCACACGCGACGTCAGCCGACGGCCGTACGGCAAGGTTGATACTTGCTATCAACGTCACGGCGTCCTCGGGATCGCCCTGCCGATACAGGCCAGCAGCCGTCATGTACTGGATCTGGGTAAGGCTCAAGCTCAACGCGTCCGCTATGCAGTCCACCGCGCCGTATACGACACTTGGTACATCGAATCTGCTCAGGAGCGCGGCCGACTCCCACCACATGGCTTCCTCGAAGAGTCGCGCATGCATTATTTCGCTGAGAACGCCGTAGACGACGGCTGGGCATACTTCACGTCCGTTCGCCAGGACGACGTGCTTATGAGGTGCGGTTGGCTCCTCTGTGCTTGCGGAGCTGTCGTCGCCCTCGATATCTTGCGCAGTAGTCGGGTCTGCGTCGCCCTCGATGTTGGATGATTCCGGCGGTGCGCCAGGATTTGGCATGCGCTCGGCGTATGCGGTCCACGCACGCGCGATGAAGTCCTCCACTTTTTCAGACGGATGTTGCTCGACTCCGACGACAGGTGCCATGACCGCAGTCCATCGTTCGAGTTGTTGTCGGGCGATCGTGGCAGCGGCCACCACTTGTCCTGCGAGAAGCAGTCGGGTGGCCGCGACGCAGCTGTCCACTCCCCAACCGAGGTCGTGAGGCCATTTGCCATAATAGGCTGACGGTGCGCGATCCAAAGTGAGGTTCAGCTTGCGATGCGCGATATCCAGTATTGCTATCGGTGCCAGAAAAAGGATTGCTTCGAATCGGAATCCATCCGGCAGCTTCTCCGTGTTCTTCATCCTGACGTTGTGGCGCGCAATCAGAGTCTCGGCCAATCGATCGGGTCCAGATCCGCACATGCGCTCGTAATCGCGCACTTTGGTGCCGACTCGCCGTCCACGGTCATCTTTGCGCTTCGCTTTGCGTTCTGCGCTGCTCAGATGGTCCATATCGCCAGGCGACGGAATGCTTGCTCTGTCCATTCGTGCAGCCTACGAGGTCGAGCAATGCTAGGTCGCCGAATGCAGTCAGCCAGCTGTAGAGTGGTCCCAGCATGCACGACGCCTCCGGGGTGATTGAGGCGAGGTCTTGAATCGTTTTGGCCGGTGATCCGGGAAGTGCTATCGCAGGTATCGAAGCGGTCAATTCCGTAAGGTCTGCCGGGCAGCGGCGCGGCAGAATTGATGCGACAATAGGACTACTTAAAGTATCTGCCTTCTACTCTTCGCAGAGTTCGTTCTCATCGTTTGGAGGAATGGGTTGCTCAAGCGAAAAGGTGAATTACCTGCTATAATTGGTGGATGCCGGAAAAGCATCGGTAAATCTATTGAATGGAGGATCTATTTGAATCATGATAGATAAATTATACACCTTAGCGGCGATCATTGTTGCCGTGACAGAAGTAATTAAGGCAACAACGGGATTGGTTGTAGCAGCGTCTACATTGATCCCTTCGATATTAATGTTGATTTGCATTATTGCGGCGCTTTAATCGATGGAAAGACCCGTCACTCGACCTAGGGTGGCGGGTTTTCTGTATCTGTAATGTCGGTTTTCATGGTCGTGTTTTCGTTTCGGTCGGTCAGTGGTTAAGAATGCTGGTCGTGGCGACTTCGGCCAAGACGTCAATCCTGACAGACAGAATAGGCCTCTAAAATTCCAAATCCCACGCACGTTACAGCGTTCCGAGCAGTTCCATCCAGGGATAAAGCCGAGAGGTCAACCGGCCGGTGAACTAGCGAGTTCCTGAACGGGTAGTCGAACTGGAGTAGTTTGCGATACGTTGGGTCAGCTGTTCTGCGACCGCCTCGGTGGAGGCGGGGTTCTGTCCGGTGATGAGCGTGTCGGTGATTTCGATGTGCTGCTGCCACGGGTGTCCTGCGGTGTACGTGCCGCCCCGGCGCTGGATTTCCTGCTCGACGGTGAAGGGGAGCGTGCCGAGCAGTCCTACATCGGCTTCCTCTTGGTCCGAGAAACTCGTCATCGTCAGGGCTGCATACGGCCACGTTGCTCCGGATGCTGTGTCGGCAAGCAACGCCGCAGTTCCATGGCAGACCGTCGCGATCGGGGTCCCCTCCCGTCGGAGCGCGCGGAGAAACTCTCCAACGTGAGAGTTCTTGTGCAGGTCCACCACTGGCCCGTAGCCGCCGGGCACAAAGATCCCGTCGACGGTAGAGGGGTCAACCGTTTCGAGCGCGGCCGGCGCGCGCAAATTTTCGCTCAGACCGGATAGGTACGTTCTGTACCCGTCAGGGTCTGGGCTGTGAGGGGCGTGCATGCTGTCGGGCTCGACGTGCGCAGCGCCGCCGCCGGGTGTCGCGATGATCGTCCGTATGTTTGCGGCCGTGAAGATTCGATGGGCTGTGATGAACTCTTCGGCCCAGAAGCCGCATGGTTGAGTGGAGCCGTCATTGAGCGTCAGAATGTGGGCTTCGGACAGCAGGATCGTGATGGTCGACGTTGGTGTCACCGTTGTGCGTCTTTCTCTTCGCGGTAGAGACCGAGGGCGGTCATCGCGGGCGCGTCGTTGAACTCGAACAGCACGGCTGGAATGTCGGTGTCGTTGACGTAGCTGACAGTCGACCACGATGGAACGGCGAGGCTGTCTCCTTCGCTGCACCGGAACGGCTTTCCGTCGACGTGGATGGTGGACAACCCTTGTGCCCCGATCAAGACGGCGGAAGCGGTGCGCCGCATCGGTTGTGTTTGGATCCCTGCAGGTAGGAGTGTGAATGCAGCATCGATGACCGGTGTGACAGGGTCGTGGGTTCCTTCTGCGTGCAGGGTGTGTCGGTATGCGTGGTGCGGGTCGGCCTCGTGGGTCCGCTGTTGCTCACCGAGAGCGCGAAGTACGTTGTCCCACTTGTAGAGCAGCGGCTCGCTCAGGTTTCGGTGGTGTCTGTCTTGCGCGAAAATGTGGGGCTCGAGGTGGGTGTTGTCGGTGTGGAGCTCGAACTGTGTCGCGGCGAGGGCGGCGACGAGGGGGTCGTTGGTGCAATCCTGCCAGATGGCGGGGGAGTCGGTGGGGCTGTCGTTGCCGTGCTCATGCCATTCGCCGGCGGGGGTGATCACCACGTCGCGAGGCTCGAGATACATCTTGGTTCCACCGACGGCCGTCCATGCCCCGTCACCCTCGTGCATGTAGCGCAGGGCCGTCGGCGCGTGCCGATGCGGGGTCATACCTTCACCGCGGTTGATGATCTGCAGCCCCGAATAGAGATATCCGACGGCGGCCTCGCGGGCATGGCCCGGATTGGCGAGGGTCAGTACCCGTAGAGCTGCTCGGTCGCCCTTGACCATGTCGGCGGCCGCGATCGCGAGCGGTCGAAGCTCGGCATAACTCCAGTGCACGGCATGGGAGTCGGGGGCCGGGGCCCACGGCAAGTTCTCGTTGGCCGCGGACCACCGCCCGATGGCGGAGATTGCTGCCGCCTTCTCGTGCAGCATGGCCTCGGTGGAAATGGTGGTGGTCACGATGCAGGTACCTCCTGTTGGGTGACGGTCACTGAAGCGAGTGGTCGGGGTGTGCCGACGACGGCGTCGGCTGCCTCGGTAAGTTCGGCAACCAGTTGGTCGATGTGGTCGGCAGTGGTGTGGATGTTGCCGATGGACACTCGGATGACGTAGTGGCCGTCGAGCTCGGAGTGGGAGAGCAGCGTCCGGTGGGTGCTGTTGACGGTCTCGAGGATCTTCCGCGTCGCCTGTCCGTCGGCAGAGGAGATCCGGAGGCAGAGCAAGGGGAGCGGCGAATCGTTCGCGAGATGCCACCGCGGGTCTGCGGCAAGGGCGTCTCGCAGCCTCGTCGCCAGGGTGAGACTGTGTTCGAGTCGAGTTCGGATGCCTCGTATTCCGAAGGCGCGCAGGGTCCACCACAGTTTCAGAGCTCGGAATTGTCGCCCAAGGTTGAGGGTGTAATTCATGTAGTCGATACCGCCGGTGGTGTCGGTACGCAGGTATTCGGGAACCAGTGTGAAGGCGGCTTCGAGTGCTCCGGGGTGACGGCAGAACAGTGCCCCGCACTCCATAGGGGTGAAGAGCACTTTGTGTGGGTTGGCGACGAGAGAATCGGCGGCCGCGAGTGACGGAAGGACCTGCGCGATGGCCGGGGCTATGCGCCAGAAGCCTCCGTACGCGGCGTCGACGTGCAGCCACACTCGGTGGTCGCGGCACACGGCCGCAATCGCCTCGACCGGGTCGAGAGCACCTGAAGTGGTCGTACCGACGGTGGCGACAACAGCGATCGGTGTGTAACCGTCCGCGACGTCCGATCCAATGCGAGTCGACAGAGCAGCAGGATCGAGTTGGCCGCTAGCGTCGGTGGGTAGGCGTACGACATTGTCGAGCCCGATGCCGAGAGCGATCGCAGCTTTGTCGACCGACGAGTGGGCCTGGTCGGAGGCGTAGATCCGGCCGGGTTTCTGGCCGGATGTTCCGTGATGTCGAACCTCGGGCTGTGCCCGGTGGCGGGCGGTGGCCAACGCGTAGAACGTGCCCAGTGATGCACCGTCGACGAGCAGTGCGTCTGCGGCGGGGTAGTCGAGCAGTTCGGCGAGCCATCTGGTGACGGTGTCTTCGACGGCGGCAGCCGAGGGCGCGCTCTTCCACAACATGACGTTGACGTTCAATGCCGCAGCGGTCATCTCGGCGAGGATGGCCGGTCCGGAGGAACTGTTGCTGAAGTAGGCGTGGAATCGTGGATGGTTCCAGTGCGTCAAATGCGGAACGACGTTGTTCCAGGTGTCGTCGAGTATGTCGGCGAAATCTGTTGCCTCGGACGGCAGCTCGCTGTCGATCGCGTCGGCGACATCGGCCGCATCGGCCGGCGTCGTGACGGGCACGTCGTCGAGCGCGGCGAAGTGTCGACATATTCGATCGAGGGTGTCGGTGCCGAAGGCTTTGAGCTGCTCGGGAGTCCAGTCGCCAGTCGGCTTTGTTGGGTCGGGGGTCATTCGACGTCGACCGGCAGCTCGTGGGCGAAGACGACCTCGCGGGGGCGTTCGCAGTACCGGCGGTAGAAATCTTCGAGTAGTGGCGTCTCCGATTCGAGGAGGTGCGTGGCGTGCTCGGCGCTTTCCCAGGGGTAGGTCATCGTTACGCGTTGGGGGTCCGATGCGTGCTGGAAGAAGCGCGCGTGGCCCGCCCACCCCGGGTGGTGGTGTGCGTTGTCGTCGAGGAGTTCGTCCATTTCTTGCAGGACCGAGAGGGCGTTCTCGGCCGCTTCGGCGGTCAGGTGCCAGGTTTCGATGACGGTGATCATGAGAGGGCGAAGCCTTTCTGTTTCAGTTGCTCTGACCGGTGCTGTCGAAGTGCTCTTGCAGCAGTGAATCGCCGCCGGGGACGAATCGTTGGCAGATGAGTTGGTGGGCGCGCCGGTTCTCGGCCTGGCTCTTCCAGAGCCGTCGTGCGGAATCTGCTGCGACGCCGGGAAGTTCAGCCGTCTTGAGCGTTGTACGGACGATCTTGGCGCGGGTGAGCATCACGTCGTGATCCCGGTTGAACACGGCGGAGAACCCGGGTTCGAGCCAGGGCGGTTCCATGGAAGGCCGGACGAAGTCACGGTAGATCTCCGGTGAGAAATCGGACGCGTACCGCATGCTCTCGGTCGCCCCGGCGTAGAGAGTCCCTAGTTCGGTGAGTTGGTGGGCGAGAGTGGGCCACTGCTTGTTTGCAAGGCACTCCAGCACTGCCGCGAGCCGGCTGTTCATGGATATGACGAACAGGTGGAACAGGTGGTGGCCCTTCTTCCAGCGTGTGATCGCTTGTCGTGCAGAGTCGTTCGGAGCCTGCGGGGTGCGATTGTCCGCACTGTGGTCCGTCGGCGCTGCCAATTGGGAAGGATCTCGTTCCCGTGCGGACACGGCTGCTGCGGCGGAGGCATCGCCGACGACTACGGCCAGGGCGTCGAGTAGGCGGAGTCGTGAGTCGTTGTCCAGAGTGGACTGCGGCAGATCTGTGGTGATGGCGGTGACGACGGTCAGTGCGCTGACCGCCCACGCGTGCGGGTCGTTGCTGCGGGAGATCCTGAAGTAGGTGTCGTATTCGGCGCTGCGGGCGACAGGGATGGTGCTATCGGTGGGTAGGACGACTCGATCGATGCTCGTCGGAGATGGGGTCATGAAGGCCTCTTCCGTGGCTTGAAGTGGAGTCAGGGTGGTGGGGGTGTCGGGTTGCGGTCCAGACGGCTCCGACGACGACGGCGGCTCCGGCTAGTTGAATCCAGGTGGGTCGCTCGCTGAGGACAACGAATCCGAACGCGATAGCCAGCACAGGCTGCAGCAGGAGTAGGGCCGCGACGGTATTAGCCGCCAGCGATCGGGATCCCGAACTGATGAACAGCCAGGCGGCAACCTGTCCGAGCAAAGCGAGCGCGATCATCCATCCCCACGCGGCCGCGGAGATGTCGAGATCGAGGTCTCCGAGGCCTGCCGAGACAATGCCGGCAGTGACCGTTGCCGATGCGGTGGCCACACAGATCGGGGTGACCAGATGGCTGGGGCTTCGCTGGGTGGAGCGGCGGTTCAGGAACAGGTAGGCCGCGTACGCGGCACCGGCGGAGATTCCCAGGATGGACCCGCGGAGCGCGTTGTCGGCTCCTGTTCCGCCGATGAGTCCGCCGGCGAGTGCAACGCCGAGCAGCATGCAAGGCACCGCCATGAGGAATCGTCGGGGGATTGCGGTTCGATCGACGACGAGCGCGATCAGCGGCAGCACGACGACCTGGACATTGATAAGGACGGTGGCGATCGAGGCACCGACGTCGAGGATGCTCGCGGTCCACATCACGTAGTCCGCTCCGAGGAAGACTCCGGCACCAATGGCCATGGGATACAACCTCGTCGGCATTGCGCCGCGTCGGTGAAGTTCCCACAGCGCCATCGGAACGAGAGCCGCCAGCGCGATCAGACATCGTAGAAATGCCGCCGTCCCCGAGGTGACATCGGCGAGTTTGACGAAGGTTGCGGACAGTGACAGCGACGCGGCACCGGCGATGACCAGCGCCGCATTCCCGCCCACCCCCCGATCGGCGGCGTCAGCTCTCGGTATCGCGGTTCTGGTCACCTGGTCAAGGCAACCAGTTACAAACCGATAAGTCTACTAGCCAGTTCTACCGCTGAAACAGTAGTATCACTTATATGTTGTCGTGGGATCGGATGAAAGTTTTCGCCGCAGTAGCCGAACAAGGTTCGGTCACTCGAGCTGCAGAATCTTTACACCTCACCGGACCCGGAGTGTCGCAACACATCCGCAAGTTGGAGAAGGAAGCCGGCACCACCCTGGTCGAGAGAGAGGGAAGGTCGATACGGCTGACCCCCGCCGGTCGCGCACTGGCGACACGTGCGGCCGCCATGTCCGCTCTCGCCGAAGCCGCAGAAGACGACCTTGCCTCGATCGACACCGACGTTGCCGGAGCGCTGAGAGTAGGCGCGGTCGCAAGTGCATTACGTCGGCTGGTGGTCCCAGCTCTGGCAGACCTTGCTCGCACGTATCCACTGCTGCGCCCCGAGGTCGTCGACGGAGAAGGAATCGATTTGCTCGACCGCCTCCAGCACCGCACCCTCGATCTCGTCGTCTTCGAGTCCTGGGACCATCGGCCGGCGACGGTCCCCGCAGGTATCGACGTCCACACGCTCCACACCGAGGATGTACACCTCGCGGTACCGATCGAGGACAACCGTGAGATGGCAACCCTCTCCGGCGAAACGGAATCGATCTGGACGGTATGCCCATCAGGGTCGGATGCGCACTCCGCGCTCGTGCACGCATTGCGCGAAGCTGGAGTCGAACCGACGATCCGCTACGAGGTGTCCGACTACTCGACCCAACTGGCCCTCGTCGAAGCAGGTCTGGCCGTCGCGCTGGTTCCGGACACCGCGCGAGTCCGAACGGCCAGGGTGCGGTATCTGCCGACCGAGCCGGCCGTGACACGTTCGCTACGTGCGGCGAGCTCGACCCGAATCCCGGCAGTCGGCGCGCTCCTGAATGCGATGAACGTGATTCTCGCAGGCTGATTCCGCGGCCGATCTCACCCGTAACGCTCGGTTATCAGGACTGCTCAAAAGGTAACGGGCAGGCACATGACATCTGCGAAACAGGTTGTATGGCAGTGATTGTCAGGGCGCAGGTATGCGCTAGATCCGGGTTCACGGCCACCGGAGGCGGGGAGATCGAGAATGCTGAACGTCAGCAGGGCGACGGTGGTGGCCGAACACTGTCCGACACGCCCGTGGGATCAAGCTTCGTAGAATTCCCCTATTCGGGGAATTCTACGTTCCGTTCAAGACCTCCGCCATCGGTGCCATAATCGTTACGGTGCGGCGATGAACAGCATCACGCCCCATGAAATGACCCCACTCAGCCCGATTGCATCGGCAGGTTTGCTCGGATGAGCGGCGACGACGTGCTGAACTTCTGCTCCCTGGTAGTGGCAGTCACTGCCGTTATAGCGATCCGTTCCTTCACGGAGTTCCGATCCAAGCGGGTCACGATAGCCGTCTTCCTCGCGGTGTTTCTGCTCTTCAGGTTCGGTGTTCCTCGTCTTACGCCGTTCATCGGATGGCTGCTCGGTTTGTCCGCCGAGTAACGGTGGGGGCGGACGTGCAGAGGTGGCCCGCTGGCCGGGAGAGAAAGCAGAGCGATGTCGAGCGGTATCGTGCATCGAACGATCGATTAAAGGGTGGGTGCGAGTTGTGAGCTGCAGCGAACAGGGTTCGTTCGAGGACATCGTGCCGGGGCTTTTCAAGACCTCGAACGGCACCGCCGCCGACGCCGTGAACGGGTGTCTGGGGTACAAATCGCCCCAGGTCCAGCAAGTGACTGGGGTAACGTACCGCCAGCTCGACTACTGGGCCCGTACAGGGCTTGTGTCACCGTCGATCCGCCCTGCATCCGGTTCGGGATCGCAAAGGATGTATGCCTTCTCCGACATCGTGGTGGTCAAAGTGATTCGTCGTCTCCTCGAGGCCGGAGTGTCTTTGCAGAATGTACGCATTGCGATCGAGTGCCTGCGTGCGCGTGACGCCCAGGGGCTGGCGTCTGTAACTCTGCTCTGCGACGGTATTTCGGTGTACGAGTGCACATCTGACGACGAGATAGTGGACTTGCTACACGGTGGTCAGGGCGTGTTCGGCATCGCGATCGGACATACAGTCGCGGACGTGGCTGCCGATATCCGTGCGCTCCCTGCAGTTTCTGTGGGAAGCGACAAGGTCACCCGAATCGACGAACTGGGATCGCGACGCGACCGCAAGAGCGCCTGAAGTCGGCCCCGGGATGAGTACACACTTCAGTGCCAATTACATGGTCCACGCGATGAATGAAGCAGCCTCTGATACCTGGGATCTGATGGAGACGGGAATTGCAGGCGGCATCGGACCTGGAGAAGAGACGCTCACCGACCTCAACTTGATCAAGCTTCAGCAGCGTATTCCGGCGCTGAGAGTGACGAAATACGCCAAGGCGGTCGAGGCGGGCAACGGTGCGGATTGGGAGTGGTGGATCGGTTCTTCGGCCGACGAGCGGTGGATCAAGCTTCGTATTCAAGCAAAACGCGCCAGCCACAAATTCAACCGCTATGAGCAGCTCGGACACTCAGTTAAAGAAGTCAAGCAGTACGAGACCCTGATTTTGAAGAGCAGGCTCGACGGTGCAACTCCGTTGTATGTCTTCTTCAACGGGTGGCCCGAAGATAGATTTCTCGTAAAGGGCCAGTACATCGATGCGATCGCACGCAACCTCAGGGCGGTGCACGGCGGGCACGTTCCGTATCCGATGTGGGGCTCGTTGGATTGGGGGTGCGCAGTCTCCGCGGCGCAGAAGGTCAAAGAAATTTATGAGAACCCATCCACATCAGTCTTCCCGCCAGCTCTCATCCCAGCTGCTACCCGCCGAAACAAGCGCTATATCCCACGGTATCTCGTGCATTCGACCCCTTGGGCGTATCTACTTCACTCCGGGCCTTCGGGCGCGGCTCCGACTGTGCGGCAGGTGGCCGAGAACCTGCACCACATGGAGGGAAACAGATCGCCGCTCACCGACGATGCCTTCGAAGCAATGACTTACCCGATTCCGTCTCGCGAAGCCGAGCAGGCCGCCTACGGCATGTACACGATGAGGAAATTTCTCGACCCCCGCGATGAGGCGCGTTACGCTCAGCGCCTCGCGAGCGCCGAACAATTCGCTCATGAGATCGGCAGAGACGATCTGGTGGGTCGAATGCTGAACCTGCCCGACGAGACCGAGCGGACAGGGCCGGGGTATCGCCTGTTGTTGGAGCTCAACCCGGAAAGTTCAGACCTCATGAACCTACGCCTGAGCTAGCGCCGATCGGCCGACAAGAGGTCGTTTGGTTCTGATGCAAAAAAAGTAGTCGGAGGCCACCGTGTGGTGTGCCTCCGACTCACCCTGTGCAATCTCAGTGCCAGGAATGCTACACGCGCACAGTCGATATGGCGATCTACACGAACTCGCGTATTCGCGGGAGCACTGCGGCGATCTCCTCGAACAGGCTCGGCCAACCTCGACGCAGACGAGTGACCCTGCCCGATTCGAGGAAATTTCCGTCGAGAATGTGTGAAACCCGCAGATTCGCTGCAGGTGCGCCCAGCGCGGCCAGTTTGGCGTAGACAGGGTTGCTCGGAAGGTCGTGCTGATGCGAATAGGCGAGCACATCGTCCGCGGACCAGTCCCATACCGGCCCATAGGCCACAGTTCCATCGGTGCGGCGAACCGTCCCCCCGTGGTGTCGACGCTGCTCCGCTTTGTTGCTGCAGCAGCTCGCGCCTTGGCAGCGCTCGCTGATCTCACGTGCGAGAGCGGAGTAGTACATCGACCACCTGCCGGTTCCTTTCCTGGATTCGTCTGCCCGCACGCCCCAGACCTCCCCGTCACCGAACTTGGTGTGCGCAGCCCGGGCAGGCTGCGCAATCAAGGTCTCGAAGCCTCGTGCGGGTACATGAGCCGACGGGCTACCGCCGTGGTCCCATTCCCCGGTCCGGGCCATCACTGTCAGCAGCGTTGGTTCAGCGCGAATGATGTGCAGGTCCAGTCCCAGCTTCGTCGCAATCTGCTCGACGTAGGCGTAGGTCTCGGGGTATTCGAGACCGGAATCGAAAAAGGCTACCGGGACATCTGGGTCCGCCTGGCGGGCGAGATCGACAGCAACGACGGAATCTTTTCCACCGCTGAATGCGACGTACCCATCGAATTCGTCGAGGTGTTCGGCCACGCGATCGACGATCGTCGAAATGTCATGCCGCGAGGATCGAAGGGACCGTAGTCGAGTGAGATCGAGGCCGTCGAAATCGTTGCTACGCACCGCCACAACGATAGTCGGGACACGGACACTTCAGACTGGACAAAGCAGAAGCTGTACCCGAACAGGCGGAATTACCGGTTGCACAACGGCGGTCCGTGGGGCCGCTCGGCAGCAGTTTTCGGGGTGTTCGAGGTGTCCGGTGCCGGTGTTATGTTCGCCCGGATATCGTCCGTTGAATGAGCAAGAGGAAGAGGTGGCGACCGATGAGTCCCACAGAGTCCGACCCAGGCAGCGCGTTGCCCCGGTGGGTGGTCGATCCGTCGGCGGCGAACAATGCGACCGATCAGTCGAACCATTCCGAGCCGGAAGGGGGGTCGGAAGATCGCCACGATGGGCAGGACGGTGACCTCGTCCAGGACTCGGGCGTAGGCCATCCAGAACCCGCCCGTGAACAGCCTGTAGCCAGCGAATTCGTGCCGAACGACGCACCCAAAGTCGCAGCCAACAACGCTGATGAAAACGTGTCGAAAAACGTATCCCAAGCCCGGTCCAAAGTCGCATCAGAATTCGCGCAGAGAGACCGGCCCAGCTCCGCACCCAGCAGCTCCCCCTCGGCGAGCCAGCCCAATTCTGGTGCACATCGACCCACCTCGGAGCCGGCCTCACGGCCGCCGCGCGTCAACGATGGTCAGGCACCAATGCCGGACCGGCCCTCGGCCTGGCCAGGGCAGGGCGGCTCCGCACCCGCTGTTGAGCAATGGCACACCAACAAGTCGGTCGACAGTTCAGCACCGACGTCTCACCCGGAGCCAACAAGCGCCTCCGACTCTCTGGCAGTGACAGCTCATCGCCCCTTCACCTCGCAGCCCGTTCAGTTGGTAGAACCAGTGCCGACAGCAATTCCGACAGCAAGGCCGACAGCAGCTGTTGCCCCTCCGCGGTCGATCGACGAACTGGAGCTGATCCGCCGTGCGCAACTGCCTCCGAGCAAAGGTTGGCGACGGTGGCTCTACCGACTCTCGTTCGGTTCAGCCAATCCCGGACAGTCGCCGGCTGAACTCGAGTACGAGCAGCTCCTGCGCCGCGTACGGCAACCGGTTCGAGGGAACTACAAGATCGCAGTCCTGTCCATGAAGGGCGGGGTCGGAAAAACAACCACGACAACAGGGCTTGGATCGACATTCGCAGCACTGCGGGGCGAGCGCGTCATTGCCTATGACGCCAACCCAGATTTCGGGACGCTCGCCTACCGCATTCACCGAGACAGTGACCGCACAGTGCGGGACTTGCTCGCGGACAAAGAAGTACACAGCTACTCCGACGTACGGAGCTACACCTCGCAAGCGCGAAGCAGGCTCGAAGTTCTTGCAAGCGAGCGTGATCCGTCCGTTTCCGAGGCATTCAACGAGCACGACTACACCGCCGCACTGCGCATCCTCGAACAGTTCTACAACATCATCTTGACCGATTGCGGCACCGGTCTCATGAACTCGGCCATGGCAGGGGTCCTCAAAGAAGCCGACGCATTGGTCCTGGTCTCCTCCGCGGCCAAGGACGGAGCGCGCAGCGCTGGGGCGACCCTCGAATGGCTGTCGCGACACGGCTTCGACGACCTGGTCAAACGCACCGTTGTCGTCATCAACGAATCACGGAAGGGCTCGACGGCCCTCGATGTCGAGCAACTCAAGTCCTACTTCGCAGAACGCACTCGCGCCGTCCAGGTCGTCCCGTACGACGACCACCTTGCCGAAGGCGACACCATCGATCTCGAGTTACTGGGCAAGCCTGCACAACGCGCGTTCGTCGAGCTGGCTGCTCTCCTCGCCGACGACTTTCCTGCCAACGTCGGCCGGCACGCACCAGCGCCCGGCCCGAGTCCTTGGTGAGTTGGACCGTGCCGGTGAAAGTTGGCCTGTCCGTGGTGTCCGGGCGCGCCGTTAGAGTGCAGAGATGGTCGAACTATCAAGGGGCAGTGCGGCGCTCGACGTTGTGACGACCGCCTACAAGGCCGCAACAGGATGCGCGGTTTCGTGGCCACCAGCCGGCGTTTCTGGTGACTCCGCGTGCGCGCGGTGCGGTGGCGCGACAGAAGGTTCCGGACGGCGAGTGCGTGAGACTGTGTCGAGAACGTTCACCGGGTTCGACGGGTGGGTAGACGTTGCGGCTCCTACGATGTGTCACGTCTGCGTCTGGGTGTACACGACAACGGCACTTCGCTCGGACCTCCTGCTGGTCACCAGTGATCCAGTGTGCGCCACAAAATTGTCGAAGACCCGCTTACGTCGCGTTCTGGGACAAGCGATCTCTCCGACGTCCGCCGTCGTGGTTCCGTTACGCCCTGGGCGCAAGCACATTCTTCCTCATGCCCGGTGGGGTCGGGTCGCCGTCGACGACGTCGCGCTTCCATGGACAGAGCACGACGCGGAACGCCTGAGCGCAGTCGTGCGATTGCGACGGCGAGGGTTCTCCCTGGCAGCGCTTGCGCGCGCAGCGCCGGCATTCAGCACGCTCAAGAACATTCCTCATCGAACGTGGACGTCTGTGTTCGCGGATTGGGACAGCCTCGATCCGTGGCGAGAGCGTCCTGTGTACCTCGACCTCGCAGCGACGGCTTCAACGTCAACCAGAGGCACGGCATGACCCCGACCAGAGCTACGACACCGACCCGAACCTGGCTGGACGCAGCGAGCTTTCTGCCGCCCGTCACCGGTGCGGCAGCAATAGCTGAACGACTGTTGTTGCTGCTGCACTACGGAATCAACTGGGACACCGGGTGGGTGGGACGCCGGAGAGAGCTGTACTGGGACCACCACCTGCCAGACCGAGTCCGGGTCGCGACATACACCGGCGGAGCCGACCTCGATCGATGGTGGAGCACCGTGGCAACCGATCTCGAGTCAGCGCCGTCGACGAAAGAACAACGCCTCGAACTATCGGTCCTTCTACGCGAGGAATCGATACCGGTCCTGACCCTCTTACGGGAAAACACCACCGCCCTCGTACTCCGAACACGGATCGTGGCCGAAGCTGTTCAAGCGCGCCGGTCCACCGCAGCGACTGCTACATCGCCCAGGAGGCAGAAGTGACCTCGACCATGCGCTGGCAGCTCGACATCACAGCGGTCTCGGCAATCTCGCACCGCGGTGAACACAGCGCCACCACAACGACCTTGTTCCGGCGCGAAAAAATACAGCAGCCCAACGGTTCCGCAGCCTTGGTTCCGATTGTGTCCGGGAACTCCTTCCGAGGGGCGCTCCGGCGGATCGGGGAGGAGCTATTACGGGACGTCCTCGCATACGAAGGGCTTCTCAGCTTGTCTGCAGCACACACACTTCGGAACGGGGGCAGCCTGACCAAGGTCACCGGAGAGCCGCTGTCCGGCGAACGGCTACACCGGCTCCGTACATTGAACCCACAGGTCAGCGTGTTCGGCGGGAGCGGCGGCGGTCGAATGATCGACGGCTGTCTCCGCGTGGGCAAAGTGATCCCGCACGTCCTCGAAACCGACCACCTCATGAGCCGTCCCGCACCGGACCGTGCTGTCTTGAGCCAATTCGACACCATGGCGCTCGAACGGTACAGCCGGTTCGACGATTCCACCGATCATGACTTCCCCGCAGTCGGCCGAACCGACGCAGCCACCGTCGACGGTAGCTCTCTGATGCGTTATGAGATCGAAACGCTGCCTGCCGGTACACGATTCGAGTCCTTTTTGCGTCTCGATCGCGCAACCGATCTGGACGTGGCCTTCTTCTCCGACGTCGTTGGCAGGTTCGTCGAGTCCGGAACCATCGGCGGGCGTACAGCTATCGGACACGGCCTCGTCCGCACCAGATTCGAGCGGACCCTTCTCGCCGGCGACGAGCCGAAAGAGCTCGACTGGCGAACCCATCTTCGAGAGCGCCGTGACGAGGCGCTGGAAGTCATGGAGGCGTTGACGTGATGAGGCCGTTCGAGGTAAAAGCACACCTGGCGGTCGGACTTGCGCATGCAGCTCCGTGGGCGACGAGCCTCGATGGCTTGCTCGCATCCGAGATGTGGGAAGACGAAAAAGCCGCTGCTCGGGACCGCGGACAGTACCTCGAAGCCGCCGGCCCCGACGAGGTGCCCGCCGATCTGGATCTACCACTCGCTCGGTGCACTCTGGGGGGAGGCGACGACTGGCATTGGTGCGCGACATACGCCTATCCCGAAGACCTGGCCGACGCCCCGGAAATCCATCACTGGAGCGGACGACCCGACCACCGTGCGCTCGAGCAACTCGCGAGGTACCGACCATCGGTCATCTCCGACCGGCAGGGCCGATATCGCGCACGCCAAATGCCGCTCCTACTGACCTCCACGCGGACTGTGCTCTGGAGAGGTGTCGGCGACATCGACCGGGTGAGCGCAACCCTGGCGTCGATCGATGCGATCGGGAAGAAGCGCAGCCAGGGCGAGGGGCAGGTGCTGAGATGGGAAGTGCAGCCCGTCGACATCGATGACTGGTCGGCCGGCCACCTCCATCCGAACGGCCACCTCGGCCGCCTGAGCCCACGCATCTGTCTGCAGGGCAAACCAACAGTCGAAACAGGCGGTTTGGGCCGAGGCGCGATACGGCCACCGCACATGCACCGGTCGAGAATGCGCGAGCTATGCATGCCATGGACACCCCAGTGACCCGTGAACACGCACCGGAAACGTTGCGGGACAGCAACTTGTCGGAGCCGAACGCCATACTGACAACCATGCGAATCCGAACCCTCGATGGTCCACCGCTACCTGCCGAAATCTTGGCCCATGCGGCGCGCGCGGTCGTTCTTGCGGACCTTCTCGCCGGCCAAGACATCACCTGCGGCGAGAAGCCTTCAGCGAGGAGCGACGCAAGTCGAGACGCTTCGACGATCAACCGCGGTTGATCGCGCCGACTGTAACGGGGTAGGCATCACCAGGCAGGTCTGACCGGCGAATCGCGCGTTGATTCACGCTGTGCGGGAGCGTATTCGGTACACCTGCCGGGTCGTGATTCCGAGCTGGCTTGCACTGGACTCGGCTGGGACGTTCTGGGCCGAAAGCGTGGCTATCGTGAGCGCCTGTTGTTGATGCCGGGTAGGCCGGCTCTCTATGGCTGTGGTGTGCTGAAGCTCTTGGCGCTCTCGTGGTGTCCTTCCGCCCCAAATTCCGTGTTGTTCGTTGTACGTCAGTGCATGGGCGAGGCAAGCGGCTCTGGCGGGGCATTCTGCGCAGACCCGCTTTGCTCTGCTGGTTGCTCCACCCGGGGGCGGGAAGAACTCCTCGGGGTCTGTCTGTGCGCACAATGCGTCCGAGCGCCATGACGAAATGTCCGCCGCCGCGGGCGGGGGCAGTGGCGCGGCGATGGCTGTTTCGAGCGGTGTCACGTGTTGGGTCCTTTCTTTCGGGCGACCCGGCCTTTTTCGAGTGGGTTCGACGATATCGAGGGACCCGGACACTTCACGCAGCACACGTGGCGGTCCGGTGCTCTTTGAGCCCGGACCGTCAATGTCCCCGGCACTGAGTGCGCCGGGGACGTTGACGGTTGGTGTGACTGGGTGAAAAGCGTTCTGACGCAGTAAGATTGAGGCGTCCTGTTGTTGGTGAGACTGACCATCTTGCCCATCTTTCGAGGAGTTTTGCGATGCCGGATTTGGCGACTGCGGTAACTGTTGTGGATGCGTGCGGGAGGGCTGGTGTCCCGTCGTTGTTGATCTCGGGTCCGGGTATGGGGAAGTCGAGCCTGGTTCGAGCACTTGCTGCATCCGAGGGGGTGTTGTGCGAAACGGTCTTGGGGTCCTTGCGGGAGCCCGCCGACTTCGCAGGCCTACCGGTAGTCCGTGAGAGTGGCGTGAGATTGGAGGCCCCGGATTGGGCGCGACGGCTACATGCAGAGGGTGGGGGCTACCTCTTTCTGGACGAGCTGACCACGAGTCCACCGGCCGTTCAGGCGGCGATGCTGGCAGTCGCACTGGATTTGAAGGTGGGTGATCTGCAACTGCCGAAGGGGACTCGGGTCATCGCAGGTGCGAATCCGCCCGATTGCGCTGCAGGGGGGTACGAGTTGGAGGCTCCCTTAGCAAACCGCTTCTGCCACATCGAGTTCACGCCGTCTGTCGATGAATGGCTCGACGGTATGGCCACGGGTTGGGCAAGCACGGCCTCTTCGCGTGCGGTGACCAGCGACGAGCAGCGGGAGGCGTTGGTGCGCAGTTCCATCATCGGGTACATCCAGCGTGCGCCCGAGGCGCTCGATGCGTTTCCGAAGGTCGGAGTGCAGACAGGTGGAGCATGGCCGTCTCGGCGCACCTGGTCGATGCTTGCGCGGGTGTTGCCACATCTTTGCGACGACGACAATGCGGCGACCAACGCGGTGGTATTCGGCTTGATCGGGGAAGGCGCGGGTGTCGAATTCCTCGAATGGCGTCGCAAGGCCGACCTCCCAGACCCCGTTGCCGTGATCGAAAACCCCGAGACGGCGTTCGATTGGCGCTCGCGTCCTGATCTGGTGTGGGCCGTGCTGTCCGGCGTGACGGCGTGGGCGGCCTCGCGGGGCACCGTCGAAGCGTGGCGCAACGCCTGGGGTCCGCTGATTGCCGCCGCCGAGGCAGGAGCACCCGACGTGGCCGGGGCTGCGGCACGCACTCTGGCGAAAGCGCGACCGGCGAAGGCCGCTGTTCCTGCGAGCGCGCGCCGGTTTGCGCCGATGCTGGTGGCAGCGGGTTTGGTCGAGGCTGCGGCATGAGCGGCGTGCGTGAGCTCGAGCCGGTTGAAATGCGAGCGTTCCGACTCGCGCGGCTGGTGTCGGCTGAGCAGATGCCGTACTTCATGCGCGCTCTGTTCGCAGCGCAACCCGTGGCGGCACCGGGCCTGGGTACGTTTGCGGTCGACGCTCGGTGGCGGCTGTACCTGGATCCGGATCTGTTGGTCGGGCCTTGCGCGTGGCCGGTGCCGATGGTCGGTGCAGTGCTGCTGCACGAGGTCGGGCATTTGTTACGGGCACACGCCGACCGTGCCGCCGCTCTGGCGAAGCCCATCGATCATCTGGTGTGGAACTTCGCGGCCGACGCCGAAATCAACGACGACCTGTTGGCTGCGGGAGTCAGCCTGCCCGAAGGGGTGATCACCCCTCAATCATTCGGCTGCCTTTCCGGAGACACAGCCGAGCAGTACTACGACTACCTGCGTGACCCGATTGCGCATCAGACTGTCACCGAACTCGTTGGCGCTGAGGGCGATCCGGGATGCGGATCAGGATCGGGGTGCCCTGTGGTCCCCGGTGAACTCATCGGCTCGGGAGAAGTGATCACGGAGGGACTGGACAATGCGGAAGCGGACCTGGTGCGCCGATCTATCGCGCAGGCAGTTCGCGAAGCAGCTGGTACCGGTCGAGGTAGTGCCCCGGCGGGACTGGTCCGGTGGGCAGCTGATGTTCTCGCCCCGCCCACGGTAGCGTGGGATCGTCTGCTACGGGCCGTAATTCGGCGTGCGTTGGCAGAGCAGGCGGGTAGGACGAACTATTCGTACTCCCGTCCCTCCCGCCGCAGACCTCGATGCCGCGATGGGCGAAGTGGCGGGAGTTCTCAAAGCTGGTGGCATAGCACGCGACCGGGTTCGGATTCTGGCGTGTGACGCCAAATCCACTACGGCACAACACGTACGATCGGTCGCTGATGTGACGTTGGTTGGTGGTGGCGGAACCGATATGAGGGTGGGAATCGCCGCAGCCAACGCTGCGCGCCCTGCACCCCACGTCGTCGTGGTGCTGACCGATGGCGATACACCCTGGCCCGACCGGCCCACGAGGTCCCACCTAGTGTGCGCAATCATCGGCGGCGTCCAGGGTAGGGGCGTCACACCGGCATGGGCATCGACGGTGCACGTGCCAGTCGGATCGGGGGCCACACGATGAACGAAAGCGGACCCGTGGAACTGCTCAAGTACGCAGACAGGGTGCTCACCGGCACTGGAATCGCCGCCGCCGATATCCGCATCGTCGTCGCCAGCGCAGCGGCCGACGCCGCCACAATGGCGTTGCGCGCAGGGTGGGAGTGCGCGAGCAACGCCCTGATCCTCGTCGACGGTGACGAGCGATGAGCGTGGAGTGGTTCGACCTCGCGCAACGCCTCTATGCCGCCGAAAAGATGCAACCGGTCCCTCGGCTGGCACATGCCACCTTCAAGCCGTCCAGAGCCGCCGTGGCCGTGCGTGCGGTCACGCGAGGAACAACGCTGGCCGTGTCCGTCGCTCGAGATGGATGCACCGAAGAGTCCGCGCACGACACCGAGGCTCTGGCCCTGCTCGCTCGCAACGGGGCAACGACGGTGGGTACGGCTGAACCGGCCATGCTGCTCACCGATGACGCCGCGACGATACCGAGCCTGCTGGCCCTGGCGCGTGCGCACGCCCACCACCCTGATCCGGACATAGCGGGGGCTGCCGCCATGATCGGATGGTGGGCCGATCGAGCCGACCATCCCGGAACGTCGGCGGTGATCGATCTGGTTGCTGCGTCGTCCTCGCGTCTGGTCCTCGGCACTGCGCCCGACGCCGAGCGAGCGGCCCGAACATGGCGTTCCTGGCTCGGCATTACCGACGAGAGCGTCGCAGGCCTGCATGAGTGGGCAGCGTGCATCGCAACGGGACCGCTGTTGCCGCTTCTCGATCCGATACACGACGATGACCGATACTCCTGGGATCGGACATTGTCGGCCACGACTGCGGGCCACGACTGGTCACGGCCGGACAACTCAGCTAGTGCGGCCATGGGACTACGGACCCGATGCGATGCCGCCGACCTCAAAGCCGCTGCGTTGCTGAGTGATCCACTGTGGCGAGTACGTGCGCTGCATACAGGACACGTGGCCCAGGGCATCGCATCGGTGGCGGCACCGCCGACAGGTTCACGCCGCCGCAACGTTTCGGTGTCGGTGACCTGCGACCGGCTGGACTCAAGGATGCGGGTTGATTCGGCAGTTACGGGATGGGTCGGATCACCGCTCGATCAACCCTTCGAGCGCTTCTCTGCCGACGTCACGTCCGCACAGGTGGTCAACGGCAAACTGACGCTCGGTATCGGGGTGTTCGGAGCGCACGCACCGAACGACGGAGACCAGGTGACCTTGATGCCCCAACCGCCTTCACCGGCGACGATGCGAGCAGGACGGGCGAGGTACTGGAATCTGTACCGCGCTCGCCGTTCCTGGCTTTCGACCGGACAAGCCCCGAGCGCCGTGCGCCGCGAAGTCCCGCTCGATGTCCTGATAGCGGGTGCAGAGGACGCTCCGTGATCAGAAGACGACCAAAAGTATTCATGAACAACACATTAGAAGAAGAACGGGACAACAATGCGTATCGTCGCACCCGGAGCGGACACCCCGAACCCCGACGCAACACCTTTCAAGGGAACCGAACCGTCATCGCCCGCCCATTGGCCCGGATCACAGATCATGGCCGACCCGATCACTGCACGCGTGCTGTTCTCTGTGTGGTCCGGAGACCCCGTTGTCGTCGTCCCGTCACCACCGGGCGCAGGAAAAACTCGACTGGTCGCGTTGCTCGCCGCCGCCTTGGCCCATCGCGCAGACCTACGGGTGGGTATCGCGGCGCAAACCCGAGAACAAGCCGTGGAAATCGCGCGTCGGCTCGGCGCGCTGACAGATCGAGCAGCGTTGATCTGGAAGGCGAAAGCACCCCTCCCCGACAGTGGAAGCACTCCCGTAGTGACAGGACGAAAAGTGCGGTGGTCGAATGAGACTGGCGCAATTCTCATCGGTACCACGGCGCCGTGGCTCTTCTCGGACCCGGACCGAATCGGTGCCGATGTGTTGATCGTGGACGAAGCATGGCAATGTACCTACGCCGATCTGGGGGCGCTCGGCGCGATGGCTCGACAGGTCGTCTGCGTCGGAGACCCCGGACAGATCGATCCGGTGGTCACCGGAGACGTATCGCGGTGGGAGGGCAGCGAGACCGCACCGAACCTGCCTGCCCCCCTCGCTCTGCAAGCAGCTCACGGCGATTCGGTCGGCGTGGTCCGTCTGCGACACACCTGGCGTCTCGGCGCGAGGACAACGGCCCTCATTCAACCGCTGTTCTACCCCGGCCTGCCTTTCACTTCCCGTCGCCCACCGGAGCATCTGACCGATTCCAGCGGCCCCGGCCTGCCCGAACTCGCGCATCGGCCAGTGCGGGTCATCGGAGGCCCAACCGACCCCGTCCTGGCCACACAGTGCGCCCTGCGCGCGCGAGAACTGCTGGACGCCGATGTGACCACACCGGACGGACAGCGGGCCATGACAGCGGCGGACCTGGCTGTCGTCGTCCCTCATGTCACGCAGGCTGCCGCTGTCCGGGCCTTGCTCTCGGATCACCCCGACGTACTGGTCGGCACCGCAAACTCTCTGCAAGGCCTCGAACGCGCCGCCGTTGTCGTGTTGCACCCGCTTGCCGGGTACCGGACAGCCGAGCCGTTCAATCTCGACCCCGGCAGAGCGTGCGTGATGCTCACCCGCCACCGAGCCCACATGACTGTGGTCATCGATGACGCCACCGCCCACGTCCTCGAACACGCCGAACCATCCCCGGCTCACGCCACCCACACCGGCCTGATGGCCGCACTGCACTGCACGCCCGTCGTGTAGCGATCCCCAAAAAGAAAGGCACACAACATGTCCGACACAAGTATCGAGTACAAGGCCGAGCGGCTATCCGGCATCGAGACGCCGAAAGAACTCCACGCATCGGTCGAGGGACGCGAGCGTCCGCGCATCGGCTACACCCTCGATACCCAAAGCCGGGACAACGGTGTTCGAGCGGCCAACGCTGCCGAAGGGCTGATCGCATACGCCAGACCGATCGGCCTCGAAACCGAGGAACTGACAACGGTGTTCGGAGACTTTCTGAGCGACCTGCGGCACCTTGCCGACGCCGTCGGCGTCGATTGGGACGCCGTAGACGAACGCGGTCAAGACCACTACCGCTGCGAGCTGTACGGGACCGAGTAGGGGACGCTCTGGGGAGAGGAGTGAGCGGCGGTTCGGTGCGCCGGGTCGCTGCTCGCCCCAGGCCCGTCCCCGGCACTGGGTGCGCCGGGGACGTTTTCGCTGCTGAGCCCTAGCGAACTCCGGGTCCGGTGGGTAGTGTCCTGGCGTATCGGCTTGGTGGGTGGTTCCACGAAGCCGCGGCGACGACGACTTCTGTTGTTGTCGGCGTTTTCACCAGATGAGCGGACTGACCATCCGACTTCCGAGAAGTGCAGAGGTGTGTCGAATATGAGAGTCCTCGTCCGGATCGACGGTAGGAATCATGTACCTGCGAGCAGTTCGGGTTCGTCGCGATATTGCGTGGTAGCCGTAGCGCGCGGTGTTGCGGGGGTGTTGGCTGTCTTCGCTGCATTTGCCGGCTTGGCTTGGGCTGCACTGCTGCGCCGGACCGACGATGCCGCCATCGACGGAGATCCGCGTCGTGTAGCGATGGTGTTCGCCGTTTCCTCCGTGGCGTGTGCTGTAGCAACCGGGATCGAGTGGCTGCTTCGACGGCGTAGCGGCGCAACGGATGCCAAGCCCGTTCACAGGGCACGGCCACCGAGAGAGGCTGCGTCGCGCCACCACCGGACTGTGAACTCGAATAGTCGGGCGGCAGGGGAGTTCGACAGGCCCGAGCGTCTGGCCGGTGCGACATCGTGACGAGAAGATTCGCCCCCGCACTTCGGATCGAGGTGATCGTCGTCCGCGATCCAGATGGTCCTACCCACATCCAAGTCTTCGTCGACGGTGTTCCGGCTGCAGCAACACAATTTCACATCGACGCAGGAAGGGGATGGACGTGGGGCGACTGGGCCGACACACGAGACTGCGATCTCGCGGTCATCTCATCCGGAGCGCGGGGAGCGCTCGAAGACGCCTACGACGATCCCCCCGGTGGTGACGCCGTCCGCGGCAGGATCGGTGACTGGCTGGACGGCGCTGAAAGATCGGAAAATTAAGCAGCAGAGTGATATAGCGCCGCGTTGTTGGTCGCATAGCGGCACAGAGACCAGTCAGAAATTGATCGACAGACCGACCATCTGTCCCACAGAAACGGGAGTACCCATGCAATCCTCGATCTCGACAACGCGGCCGCCCTCGGTCGACCTCTCACCGCACGCACGAGCTGCCGGCAGTACCGGCTGCAGCTCGAACAGTAAGGCGCACAGCGCCATCGCCAGCGAAGTCCATCGCCGGATGCAACACGGCCTGTCTGAGAGGTACTTTGCTGCTACTCCGAACGCCGCCGACCGCTTCCGACCAACCGTTCCTGACCATGAGCTGACGGACCACGTTTTCGAGGTGGTTTTCGGATTGCGGTGGCGGCAGGTGTTCGACTTGGCGCGCACCCTCGACGTCGAGTCCGATCTGCTGGAAACCGCACCGGAGACGGTCAGCGCCGCGTGGTGGTGCGCACCCGGCTGGCGGAAAGCGACACATGCTGCCCACACGGCGGCCTGCGGCGACAATCGGCGTCACGAACTCACAGCGACCATGAACCTGCTCGGCGTCCTCGGATGCGGGGCTGCCAGAGTCGCTGCCCGCGATGTCGGCCGAGGCTTGGTCGTACGAGATCTGATCGGTTCCGATTTCACTCAAGAGCACTACGACTACCTGACCGGGCCGTGGCGTCGCAACGTCGGCCCGGTCCATCCCGGCGACCGGCCACTAGACCAGTACCAGACGGCCCCGAACTCGCAACGCTTGTGACACCCGGGCGCATATTGCCCGCCCGGTGCAGCCACAGGAGAACGCTCCTGGGTTGCGATTCAGTGGCCGGCTGTCACAGACCTCACCGCCACGCTATCTACCCCGTGCAGGACTGCGTTTGCTATCGCGCTCACTACGAAAGGACTCCCTGATGGACCCACAATCCGGCCGAGACGGCCTCATCCACGACGTAGAGCGCCACCTCGCGGCCGAAGATGGCCGCCGCGAGGCTCGCACTGTTGCGCTTGCATGTGTCGGCTACGTCGTCGGCATGCTCGCGATCTTCAACGGGGCTCTGCCGATCGTGAAGGATCTGGTCACCGTCAGTTTGGTCATCTCCTTGGCCGGCACGTTGCTCGCTGCCTTCTCGGCTCTGACTCTGGCACTACTGCATCGTTGGTCAGACCGTTCGGACCGTAGGCGGCGCGGAAGCTGCGGGCATGCCGACTTGCCGGCGGAGGCGGTTCGATGAGCGCGCGCGGACGACTCCGCATCGCGGTGCCCATCGTGATGGCCGTACTCGCGGTCGGGACGTACACGTTCGGAACGCACGCCGATCCGCTCTCACGACTAGCGGTGGTCAACACCCCAGACCCAGCCGCGGCGAGCACGCCTGTACCCATCGCGCAGCTCCTCGCTCAGCTCGAAACGGTGGACTCGCTCGCAGACGTCGATGGATACGACCGATCCTGCAAGAAGGGCTCAGGGTGCGTGTTCGGCCCGGCGTGGACCGATGACTCGTCCGCCCCTGGATCGCACAACGGCTGTGACACTCGAAACGACGTCCTGGCAACCCAACTGATCGACGTCGAGTTCAAGCCCGGAACCCGCGACTGCAAAGTCGCAGCAGGGATACTCCACGACCCCTACACAGGATCGACGATCGACGACCTCGGGAAGATTCAGATCGATCACGTGTACCCGTTGGCGAGGGCGTGGGACGCAGGGGCGTGGGCCTGGTCGATCGACCAGCGAACCGCCTTCGCCAACGACGTCGACATCAACTTGCTCGCGGTGGACGGACGTACGAATCAGCAGAAGTCGGACAAGGGAATCGACACCTGGCTGCCACCCAACGCGCCATACCAATGCCGTTACGTCACTTCGTATCTCACCGTGGCCGCGAAATACGACCTCGACATCACCAGCGCCGATGCGCGAACAGCGTCGAGCGTCTGCAGCCAATGACCCAACGTTCGGAGGACGCCATGACCGAAACCGACCCCACCACCGACACAAACGCTGTCCCGCTCCACCCCAACCCATGGATCATCACGACCGCACCTGATCGAAACAGCTACACGATCGAATTGCCCAGCAGGGGGATCTCGTTCGCGATTGACGCCGATCTACGATTCCAGCTCCTCGATGCCCTCCACGACCCGGAAGAGCGATGATGGGCGACGCCACGGCCATCGAATGGACCGACGCAACCTGGAACCCGGTCACCGGCTGCACCGCAGTCTCGTCGGGCTGCGATCATTGCTACGCCCAAACCCTCGCTGAGCGGTTCCGCGGCACACCGGGGCACTACTTCGAGCACGGATTCGACGTCGAGATGCGCCCCGGCAAGCTCGACCAGCCGCTGCGATGGAGCCGGCCACGCCGGATCTTCGTGAATTCGATGAGCGACCTCTTCCATCCAGCAATCCCGGACGACTACATCGCCCGGGTGTTCGCGGTGTTCGCGGTGATCGCGCTCGCCCGCCAGCACACCTTTCAATTGCTCACCAAGAGACCCGCTCGGATGCGGGCACTGCTCCAGTCCGATGCCTTCCGCCGCGCCGTCGACGACGCCATCGCTGGCGTCGTCGCAGCCTTCCGCCCCGCCGATGTCTGGTACCAGAGCTGGCCGCTGCCGAACCTGTGGATCGGCGTCTCGGCCGAAGACCAGAAGACTGCAGACCTGCGAGTATGGGCGCTGCTGGACACGCCTGCAGCTCTTCGGTTCGTCTCTGCCGAACCGCTCCTCGGACCGATCGACTTCACGCGCCTACGACCCAGCAGAATCGGAGGAGCGCTGACTCGCGACGGGCTCCGTTCGGTCGAAGACTCGAAATGCGGCGGCGAGCGCGAACCAGCGCTCGACTGGGTGATCGTTGGCGGTGAGTCCGGCCGCGGGGCACGGCCTATGCATCCGCGATGGGTACGAGAGATCCGGGACCAGTGCACCGCTGCCGATGTGCCCTTTCTGTTCAAGCAGTGGGGCGAGTGGGCACCAGCGGAGGTGATCGCCAGATTCCGCGACTACCACCACTTCGACGACGGCACCGAAGTTCGACGAGTCGGCCGTAAGGCCGCCGGCCGGATCCTCGACCGACGGGTGTGGGACAGCGTGCCCGACGGAGCCGGACGATGAGAGGATCGCTCGACATCACGGCATCGGACTTCTTCTGCGGTGCCGGCGGATCTACGACCGGAATGATCGCCATCCCCGGGGTGAGGGTATCGGCAGCGTCGAACCACTGGGACAAGGCAATCGAGACGCACCAGTACAACCACCAGCACACCGAGCACATCCTCGCGGACCTCTCTCAGATCACTCCGAAGCTGTTTCCTCGCACGACAATCGGATGGTTCAGCCCCGAATGCACCTGGCACTCGAATGCTCGCGGGGCCAAGCGCCTCGCCGCGCAGATCTCGTTACTGTCCGACGACCTACCGTCCGAGGCCGCCGAGCGATCGAGGGCGACGATGTGGGACGTCGTTCGGTTCACCGAGTATCACCGATACGAATTGGTTTTCGTCGAGAACGTCGTCGAGATCTACTCATGGCCTCTCTACAGGCCATGGATCGCGGCGATGCACGCCCTCGGTTACGAACATCGCCTTATCTGCCTGAATTCGATGCACTCATGGACTTTTGGGACACCAGCGCCGCAGTCCCGCGATCGCCTCTATGTGTGCTTCTGGAAGGCCGGCAACCGGGCACCTGACTTCGAGACCGTGGTCCGTCCGCCGGCAACCTGCTCTCGCTGCGGGCCCGTGCGTGCGTTGCAGGCCTGGAAGAACCCAGGGGTGGCTGTGGGTAAGTACCGTAGCCAGTACTCCTACCGGTGCCCCGCACGTGCGTGTGCGGACACCGTGCTCGAGCCCGACTGGCTCCCTGCCTCGACCATCATCGACTGGACCAAGACCGGCCAGCGGATAGGGGACCGCACTCGTCCGTTGAAGCCGAAAACGATCGCACGAATCCAGGCCGGCATCGACCGGTATTGGGCAGCTCCGCATGCCGAGGACGCGAGAGAAGCCGCGGGCACGCTGTTCGAGTATCGGCAGGCAAGATCACGGCCGTCTGAGGGGCGGGCCCCGGTGTTCGAGCCGTTCGTGTCGGTGCTGCGGGGCCAGTCGAAGAATCATCGAACCTCGGAGGCGCTGTCGACCGTATCCGCGGGCGGCCGCCATCATGCGGTGATCACCCCGTTCATCGCAGAGCTGCGAGGTGGAGGTTCGACTGCGCGATCGGTCAGCGACGCTCTCTGCACCGTGACGGCATCGGGTAACCACCATGGCTTGGTCGTGCCCGCTGCCGCTCACCATCGAAAGTCCACACGCCGACCGATCGCTGTCGAAGACCTGTCCTTCAGAATGCTCGACGTACCGGAACTCAAAGGCGCAATGGGCTTCGCGTCGACGTACGTTCTACGCGGGGGAACCAAGCAGCGAAATGTTCGGATGTGCGGAAACGCGGTTACCCCACCGACCTCGCGAGATATCGTGGGAGTCGGCGTGCAGAGCTTGAGCCGTTGACATCGGCCAAACAGTCGTTCTGTAGTTGCATTCAAGGTTCCCGGGCAAAGGGGACGCACCGATTCTGTTGTCGTCGCCTCTCCTCCAGTTTGATCATCGTCAGACCCCGTATATGCGGGTCCTGACGGAGATCGGAGAAGTCATGAGCGACGACCGGGCTAGCCGAATCGATCCATCCAGATTGCACTTGCTCGACATCGAGAACATGGTGTCCGGCGACGTTTCCGCTGTCCGATGCTCCGCCTGGTGGGCGGACTACGTCACCGATGTGGGTGTCGGAGAGCGTGACCAGATTACGGTCGCCGCAGCCTGGCGACATGCCGCGCCGGCATTCTTCGCCGTCCCGGCGAACGCTCGGCGTATCGGTGTCACGTCCGCGCCGGATGCCGCGGACCTCGCGTTGCTCGATTCGGTGGATGTGGGCAGGGTGGCTCACCAGCACGATGAGGTGATCATCGCGTCCGGGGACCACATCTTCGCACCGCTTGCACGCGCGCTCCGGGCTGCCGGCGTTCGAGTCGTTCAGGTCGTTGCCTCCGGCGTCGGTGTGAGCGCCGAACTGTACTGCAGCTGTGACGATCTGATCTGTCTTCGTGGATCGGACCGTGTTGTCGAGGCGCATAACGCGCATTCGACGAGCGCAGCGCGGCGTGGCCCACGTGCGTCCGAGCGCAGCTCGGGTGTCGCCGTGTTCGCAGCGCGGATGGCCGATAGTCGGCCGCAGTTACGGACTACCGATCGGGCAGCGCAATGAGCGGGGAAGGCAGCGTGACGTCCTACGACGACGAGGAGCCAACGGTCTATCCGGACGGGTCGGTCGGCGGCGGAGTCGAGCGAGGGGGTGAGGAATTGAGCGGCCAGTACGGGCCGAGTCGTTTCTCCCAGGCGCTCGTGTGGTGCGCCGGCCCGACGTACGTACGTACTGCGCCCGTTGGTACATGGACTCTGCTGCAGAGCGTCGGAGTAGCTGGTTTGTTCTCGACAATGATCGTCGCGCTGAGCGCGACGATCATTGCGGGGCTTGCCGACATGGGTCCTGTGTGGGCATCGATCGTCAGCGTCGTTGTTGCCGCCCTCTACTTTTCGTATCGCCGCCTCGTGGTGGCGACCGTGGCGTCCACCGTGTTCGCGCGGTCGCGACGAACCGGATCGCATCTCGTCAGTGTGGCCGTCATGGCGTCCGTGAGCGTGCTCACTGCCGGGACGGGTTCCTGGGTGTTCGGGATGGCGATCTTCGGGCAAGAGGTTCGCTCTCAGGTCGCGGTGAACGTGGCGATGCATCAACAAGACGACTTGAACGAGTGGTACCGCAGCCGAGAAGCCAACCGTGATGTCGCGTCGAGGATGTACGCCGAGCAACTGTCGCAGCCTGCGCAGATGCGAGACAGCCTGCAGGACGCAGTCTCCGGTCTTGAAATGCGCGAAGCCGGGGCCTGGCAAATGGTGATGTGCGAGATGACGTCTTCACCCGATTGTTTTTCCGGCACAGGCGAAGTAGGAATAGGCCCTCGGTCGGTGGCGGCCAATGAAGAGCTGGATGCTGTCACCACTGAGCGCACTTCGGCCCAGCAGCGGCTTGCCGAGTACACCGTCTTTCCGGTGCCTGCCCCCTTCGACGCAGTCCAACTTGCAACGTGCGGATACTCGAAACAGACGACCGAGTTGACGCCCTACGATTCCGACCGCTGTCAGGGCATGCTGCTGGTCGAATCGAGCGTCGACCAACTCGCCCCGGAGCACCCACCCGCGCGCTCGAGCAACGGGCTTCTCCCGCACCTCGAGGCATTCGGTTCCTTGCTGTGGAACTCCGAGAACGCGGGCCCGGTCTGGCTCGTCGTGGTCGGGCTGTTCTTCGTTCTGGTCAGCGTGGATCTCCTACCTCTGTTGTTTCTCGTGCAGAGCGGCCGACGCGGATGACTTCTAGTTACTTCAACACCTGCGACCATCGTGATGCCGATCCCGTCGGCGTTCAGCAGCATTCGGAAAGGCCACGGCCATGACAACCCCCACCCGACCGGACACGATCACTCGACCCGGCCCCATCGCACGCTTTCTACTCGGTTGCTGCGGTGCCAACTGGATGCACATCAAGGAAAAAGCGGAGCTCAACTGGTACTGCAGCCTGGGGATGTCGGTGATCGTGACCTCGATCATCTCGGGCATTTCCGCAGTGCTGCTCGCTACCACTGGCTACTCGAATCTGCCGCTGGCGCTGGTGATTGCCATCGGAGTGGTGTGGACGATCGTCGTGTTCAACGTCGACCGCCTGATCGTTTCCCGGCCGCTCACCTCGTCGCGGTGGCGGAGCAAATTCAGCCTGTTCTTCGTGCGCTTTCTCCTCGCCGCGGGCATCGCGATCTTGATGGCCGAGGGCGTTGAGCTGACGCTTTTCGACGACGAGATCTCAGCGCAGGTCGATCGAGACAACAATGCTGCAGCAGTCCGGCAGCAGAACGAGTACAACCAGGCTCGGCTCGATGCCAAGGCATCGGCAGAGCAGAGGTACAAAGAGCAAATCGAGTACCCGAACACAGCCGTCGACCGTCTCACGGCCTCGGTCGATGCCGCGACGAAACAGGTCGAGGACGCGAATCGCGTGCTCAAGTGCGAATCAAACCCGGCACCGGACTGCGAGACGGGAACCGGCATCCCGGGGCTCGGCGCAGAAGGACAAGAGGCCTCCGCTGCAGTCGCGAGAGCGAACGAAGCGCTTCAGCGAGCAGTCGCTGCGCGCCAGGACTACACGGTGATACTCAAACCATCAGGCTTCACCGCCGACCAGTTGCAAGCGTGCGGCCAAGGACCGACGAGCACTGACCTGACACAGCAGGCCATCGATACATGCCAAGCACAGATTCTGGTCAGCGAACAGGTCAACGCTGTACCGGTACCCAGCGAGGCTGACACCAGCCAGAACGGGCTACTGCGTCGGATCGTCGCGCTGTCCTCACTTGCCTCCGGAGAACACGGAACCACTATCTGGGCAGTACGCATCCTGTTGTTCATCGTGCTCGCCAGCATCGATCTGGTGCCGTTGACCGCGAAGTTCGTCGGCGGCACCACCGGTCATGACGCGCGGGTCCGCAAGGACAGCATCGACGCGAACAACGAACTGGCCGAGAAGATCAACGACTCTGTGCACGCTGTTCCACACTTCCTGGAAAAGCAGAGGGGATGGAAGAAGCCCGCGGCCGATCAACGCCGCGCGTTCTTCACCGACGTCTTCGAGAAACAAGCCGACGACATTCGGGGGCGCTGGCAATCCCCGACCAACGCCCGTGACGATGTTCTCGATGAGCCGGAGACACTCGTCGACCCGGACTCCGAACCGACGAACGGTGTCGGACCCGGATACGTCCTCCGAACGACTGACGGGGACAAATTCCAGCTCGTGGAACCACTCCCGGACGCTCGAACACGGTGGTACGACCTCTGGCTGTGCACCAGAAAAGATCGTGAGGACGAAGACCAAACGACTCGGGAGGAATACTTCGTAGCCAAGATCGGGAAAATCGATCCTGCGTTTGCGCCGGCCAAGCAGCCAGCGTTAAAAGGGCTCGAACGCGACGTTCTCGCTCGGCTCATTCCGTTGGGTCGGCACCATGTCGTCGACATAGTCAGTGGACAAGACGTGCAGCTAGACGACGATTCCGAGAGACCGTTCATCGTCATGAGGCACTACCCGCTAGGCGATATGAAGAAGTACGTGGAGGACCGATGGGGTAACGAAGTGCCGATACTTCCACTGCTGGAGTTGATCCACCAGACGCTGGAAGCTCTGCTCGTGACGCACCGCGCCGGCTTCCTGCACCTCGACATCAAGCCTGCCAACGTCCTTGTCGACTTGATCAATGGAGAACCTCACGCTGTGCTCACCGACTTCGGTATCGCCGGAGCGACCCGCGCATTCGATCAAGCAGGGTTCACCGACATGGACTCCACCTTCACCGGCACGTACAACTACGCCGCGATCGAACAGATCCTCCCGGGGCGCGGACTCGGCCATCAAACGGCACTGTGCGACCTGTGGTCAGTGGGCGCAATGGTCTATCGGCTCATCTCGGGGGCGTACCCGCGTGACTTCGCCGAGTCCCGTTGGGTCGACATGCCCCTGCTCGACAACGGCAAAGTCGACCGCCGATCGGACGAGTACCGACGGTGGCTGGAAAAGACCAGGCCTGACGCGCCCCGGCTGGACGTCATCACCCCCGGTGTGCCTACGCCGCTTGCTGATCTCGTCGAACGATGGCTATCGAACAACCCACTCGATCGAGTTGATCGCACTGCTCTGACGTTGGCCGAGGGTGAGAGCCTGTCCGACCCCGGTGCGCTGCTCGAGAACCGCGGTGACGAAGCCGTGATGTCGGACGCTCTGGCACGCCTCGGCTCGACGGTCAGGGGCATACGATGAACAAGCATCTACCACTGAGAGAGGCACGTGCGATGGTCCCCAACTCTTCGCCAGTTCCGCCCGCGAAGATCGGGATCCGCGAGGCACTGCGTACCCGGATAGCCTGCGCTGCGTTGTGGATCGTTTTCGTCGCTGTGCTGGTCTTCGGTGTGGGGAGAATCGACTTCGTCCGTGACAACGCCGCACTGGCAGTCTTTCTCGTGGGAAGTGTTGTCCCACTGATGGTGTGGCGGTTTGCTGGTATTGGCATTTCAGACCTGAAGTATCGCCGCGAACGTGGGCAAGGGCTTGGGTCCCAGGCCGGTGCTTCATGGACCGATCGCGAGGAACAGACAGAACACGATCCCTTCGATCCTGTGGCGCAATCACAGGCCGCCTCCCCCCGCCGCGACGATCGGAATGACATGTCTCGCAACCTGTTCGACTTCCACGATGAACGCCGTCCGGAGCGAACACCGGCACCGCAACCGTTCGGTCCCGACCGGGTGCTACGGCAAGCGAGTCCGGACGATTTCAGTGCGCCTCGTGCAACGGTCAACCCGGACAGCCTGACCGTCACCCGTCACGTTCCACTCGGCGGTGAAACCGACTCTGTGCAAAGCGAAATGACCGATATCGGTGTGCCCCCTGCGTCTCGCGTAATCGATCGTGGCGAGCCCAGTACGAGTACGAGCACCCGAGGCGGAGCCCTTGACCGGTTGTTCGGCCGATCGACGGACCGGATCGATACCGAGGAATCGACAGTAGGTCGAATACTGTCGTTTCCCGGCGGCGGCGGTGGCGCACTCTTCTTCGACGCCGACAGCGCGACGGACGCCGGCCCGCGCAAAGAAAATCAGGACTGGGCGATCCTCAGCGGGTCTTTGCTGGGTATAGCCGATGGGGTCGGCGGGCGGTCTGCCGGCGGTCAAGCATCTCGCGCTGCGCTGCGGGCAGTCCGCGATGCGATCGAGGAAGACGGCATGAGTCTGGCGTCGGCGGTTACGCGTGCGAACACCGACGTCCGCGCGCGCCAGGACGACGACCCCGCGGATCGAGGAAGAGCAACGACTCTGGATATCGTTCACTTGGATGAAACCGGCTATCTGTACGGCGCCCATGTCGGTGACAGCCGCGTCTACATTCTTCCTGCGCGAGGTCGGCGACTGAGAAGATTGACGGCAGACCATTCGACCGGCAACACGCTCACACGCAGTATCGGTGGTGCGCGGTCGGTCACGCCCGATGTGTGGGCCCACGAGGCAGAACCAGGCGACATCGTGCTCGTCGCCACGGACGGTCTGTGGAAAGGCTCACTGCACGAGAATGACATCGAATCAACGTTGGTGGAGGCGCGACAACGCTCCACGATTCACATCGCAGAACGCCTCGTTGAGATTGCCAAAACCGGTGCGACCGACAACATCACAGTGATCGTGGGCCGAATCCAGCGCGCGTGAACTACAGAATCCATCGGTTCTGTTCGTGAAGGCCGTAGCGCGTCATGCTTTCCTCGACCGAGGAGGAAAGCATGACTGCTCTGATCATCATCGCAGCACTGGTCGCTACAGCCGCTGTCATTGCGAAAGTGGTTCGGACCCAACGCGCACAGGGCACTTTCGCGGGGAACGCTCCTCGCGCCGTCTCCAAGACGGTGCAGGAGCGTCTTCGGGTTCCTCTACCCACCCCCGAAAACGTTAGTGTCCGGGTTCTGGACAAGATCGTGAGCGGTGCGATCGGCACCGCTCGAACGAAGTTCATGCCGGTAGGCGTGCTCCTCGAACTCGCTCCGGAGATGTATGAACGCGTCGTGCCGATCTGGGTGCAGTTCTCCCGTGAACTGGGAGAAGATCTCGCCGCCCGTGCTGAAGCAGAATCGTGGAACTACTCCGGCGTTGCGTTCTCCCTCCGCGCAAACCCGGCTCTCGGCCGACGAGATGTCGAGGTAGTACTTCGCTATCCCGACGGCGACGACTCTCCGACCGACCAAGTCGGCGACGTCCCTCGCCGACCGCGCGGCGAGGACGACATCACCGATGTCGCGCCGGGTGACGCCTCCGAGCTGTGGTTCGCCGATCTGCCCGACGGTCGACGCGTCGCTCTTCGCAAGGGTCGGCGCTACGTGGTCGGCGCATCCTCCACATCCGACATTGTCGTTTCCTCGCGGACCGTCTCACGGGCACACGCTGCCCTGCGCTGGCATCCCGCCGCTCAGGTGGTCGAAGTCGAAGATCTCGACAGCACCAACGGCACCTGGCTCGACAACAGCCGGGTGGCCCCCCGCGAACCGAGGGCGGCGACGTCCGAGTGCGTGATCCGACTGGGAAAGCACGACCGGATACGTCTGGTGAAACGAAGTGCCTCGGGGGCGTCGAGATGATCGCCGACATGCTCGCGACGCTGTCCGTACTGGCGCTCACAGTTCTCGCCCTCCTGCGGGTACACACGGAAGCGGTGGCGACTCGACCAGCAGGTGGCGGCGCACCCGGTTTCAGCGGCGGGCAGAGTTCCAGCGACCTCGCGGCTCTTGGGGGACCTCCCGCGCTGGTGCTGACTGCAGCAGCCCAGCTGGGTTGGTCCGTGCAGCATTCGTTGCTCTACGTCGCGGCGGCAGCGGTGGTTCCGATCGTGTTGTGTGCGTTCGTTCGGCGCGTTGTGGGCGCATCCGCCTCCCTCGTGATCCCAGTCGCCGCCTGGACCCTCACGTGCCTCGGTGCCGTGACGGCGGAGAGGCTCTATCCGGGTAGCGGCGTCGACCAGGCGCGGTGGGCCTTGGTCGGGGTGGCCGCGTTCCTCGTCGCTGCGTGGATCGGCAGTACGTGGAACACCACCGCTCGCTCGATCACGGGGACAGGCGTAGCGGTCGCAGGTTGTGTCGCACTGACGCTTCCCCTCATGCCCGGGATCGGCGTACTAGTCAACGGTGCCCCTGGTTGGATATCTGTCGGGCCCTTCGTCGGACAGACGGGCGATCTGGCCAGAATCCTGATCATCATCGGATTGGGATCGATGCTGTATGCCGCAGGACCAGCGCTGCGAGCGGGAAGGGTTACGCCCGCGTTGCTAGCCTGCTGGCCGGTCGCCTTCGCCGCGGCCCTCGGTGGCTACGCATCCGACCTCGGTCCGGTACTCGTGCTCACCGGTGCAGTAGCAGTCATGCTGATCGTGTGCGGCCCGCCACCGCGCGTCTGGATCGGATTTACGGCCGTCGGTACAGTCCTCGTCGTCGCAACCTTTTTCGGTGTGGGAAAGCTCCGCGCCCGCATCGACCAGATGTTGAACCCCATCACGTCCGACGGACAGCTTCAGAACACAGGCGCGGCACTTCGGTCGTTCGCGACCGGAGGCTGGCTCGGCACCGGCTTCAACAACGGATCCCCGCTCGACGTCGCCAACGTAGAGAACGACTTCGTCCTCGCCGGCATCGGAGAGGAACGGGGAGCGATAGTGGTCATAGCAATCTGTTGCCTATTCGGTGCCTTGGTCACCGCCTGCTGGCTGTCGGCAATCCGTGCCACCAGCGCAGGGCCACGCCTGATCTCGACCGGCCTGGCAGCCATGGTGTCCGTGCAAGCCCTGTACGTCACGCTCGCCACCATCAACAAGGTGCCTGTCACGGGGATGGTCGTCCCGTTCCTCTCCAACGGAGGAAGCTCGCTGACCTGTATGTGGATCGCCGTCGGGCTTATCGTCGGCATCGGATCCCACCGCTGGCGGCCGGTTCCAAGCGTCCCCGAACTCCGCGTTGTCGCACGCGTCGACCGAACGAAGTGGGCGATCCTCGGACTGTGGTTGATCGTCATCACTTTGGTTGCCTGGCAAACCGTCGTACCCGAAGTTCCCGCACGAACCGCAGCCCAGGATGCCGCGTCACGAAACCCCGGCCCGGTTGTCTTCCGCGACGGGACGCCGTTCCTCGTCCCATCGACGATGCGTGACGCGACCACCGATGCCGACGTGCAAACCCGCACCCTGGAGTCGTCGATACCGCAGCTCAACGGAGACATCGACGCCGCCTACTTCGTCGCCACGAACATGAGCGCCGGCACTTGCTTACGACCATGGCTGGAACACCTTGTTGTGAAGAAGGCATGCGAATCACCGACAATGGTCACCTCCCTCGATTCAGCGGTCCAGACCGCTGCCCGCGACGGTCTCGAAACCCGCGGATACGAAGGGGACGTCGTAGCCTTGGACCTCAAGGACGGCAGTATCCTCGGCCTCTACTCACACCGCTCGGACCAACACTCCTATGACGCCGGCTACCCGGCGGTGTATTCGCAAAGCGCACCGGGATCGACGTTCAAAACCATCGTCGCAGCCAGCGCCCTGAGCGCAGGACAGAACACCACCACGCCGGTTCGCGACGAATACACACCCCCGGGCGGGGTCGGCATCGTCCACAACGCCGGCAACATCGAAGGCGGCGGCGATCTGACCCAGGCACTTGCGGAGTCCAGTAACACCGCATTCGCCGAGATCGCCATCCGAACCGGTCTGCAGTCGATCACCCAGATGACCGCGGTGCTCTCCGCCGATTCCGCCGACTTCCCGACTCACCCCGGCATCGTCGTGGGAGGCGTCGGCGACGACCCAGATGCGCTTGCGCGCACGGGATTCGGTCAGCAGGACGTCCGCGCATCACCGTACGAAATGGCCGTGGCGGTGGGCCGACTCGCGACGAACGGAGCACTACCCCGCGCGCGGGTGCAGCTAGGGCAATGCACAGACGACCAGCTGGATGTCGACTCCGTTACGTCGCCACCGGCAACCGCACTCGTTCTCGACAACCCGGTTACCGGACCCGTGCTCGACGGTATGCGGGCGGTCGTGCAGGACGGACACGCAGGCGAGCTCGGGATTCTCGACATGCCGGTCGCCGCGAAGACCGGCACCGCGGATGACGACCGCGGTTCCTACGACGGCTGGGTAGTCGCACTCGCGCCGGCAGAGAACCCCGAAATAGTCATCGCCGTCCGAATCTTGGGCGGTGAACAGTCGCCTCGATCCGGTGCAGCGGATGCCGCTCCCGTCGCAGCCGAGGTAGCGGTGGCGGCAATCGACGCAGTACGAGAAGATATCGGCCCGTGTCGCAAACCACAAGGAACGCAGGGAAAATAGTTCATGACGGCAACGAATTACACCACGGTCGAAGTGTGGGCCTCGGACATCGTCAAGTACCGAGATGACGGTGCGAACAACAGGCGCGTCCCCGTCGTAAGGTTCAGCCCGCCGAAACAGGTCGGACCTGCGATCCAGCTGGAGGAAGGGGACCGCCTCGAAATCGGTAGGCCCACCAAGAACGTCACCGACGGATACAGACGACTAGATGTGCCGGATGCACATAAGGCGTTCTCTCGGAACAGTTTTTTGATCACGGAGAGGGCGGACGCGACGCAGGTTAGGACCAAGCAGCGCGGAGGCTGCCATATCCAGTGGTGGGGTCACGCAACCGCTAGAGCGCTGAGAATGAACGAGAATTTTTTCGTGACAACGGACCCCACGTCGTTCCGAGTCGATTGCTCGGGACCGTTGGAACGCGGTCAAACGACATCCCACGAGCAGGCAGTCTGGGTGCTCGTACATCCGGGCAGGGTGCATCGGTTGCCACCGACGTCCCCGAACTATGTTCCGGGCGAATTAGAAACCGGTCTCACAGCCGGAGAAGACCCGACTGACCAGTACTTCTACCCAAAGGTCGTGCCGGGGACCAAGGCGCATCGGGAGTATCTGGCCGCACTCGATCTAATCGAATGGCACTTCAGCGATCTTCTGGAGTGGCCGCCGCGTTTCGAGCCTTCGGCGAGCAGGCCCGGGCTCTCTGGCGAGCGTCAGAAGGTGCTGCTTTTCCGTCACGCCCTGACCCAAGTCGGGCACCACGTCGATGCCGACGCCATTCACGCTCTCCCGGATTCGTTTCTACAGTGGATCGTCGCGCACAACATGCTGTCGTTCCACGATCATCGGCAAGACTCGCGCCTGGGATCGCTCGACTAGAGCGATCCCCGATCACTGTCCGGGCGTATCGCCGTGTTCTGTCAAGAATGCGGGCGAAACACACTGACTCGGCACGGCTGTACGACCGCAGTGATCAGGGCGTCCGCCAAGGTGGGATCGCTCGCAGGAAGCGATCCCACTGCAAGCACCAGCCTGTTATTTCGAGTGACGTCTCGCGCCGCCCACGTTTCCGGGAACGCTGCCATGTCGTCCTGACCGTCGGCCGACTCGGCTGCACGATTGGTCGTCCGCGCTCCGCCGTCGAACGCCGGCCGAACCACACACCCAGACGCGAGCATTACAGCCAAGCACACCTTCGCAACTACCTCGGCGCGTCCGGACCGGGCTACGAGCTGCTGGGACGCCGCCTCTATCAGATCAAGAAACTCCTGATCTCCGTCGCCGAGTGAGGTCAAATATTCGTGCCACGGCTGCGCGTACGGACGTTCGGTCAACGCGACTCGTCGAGCGCGTGCGAGTTGCTGTTCGAGGACGAGATCAACGGTAGCGCGGCGCAGTTCGATCGGACCCCGAACATCAACAGCGTGAACCCGAATAGTGTTGTTGCTGTGGGCCGCTACCGGATCCCGTGAGACGTGGGAATGGATACGAAAGTTTTCGGTTCCGGTGTGGATCACAGTGCAATCGTCCCCGGCCGAGTCGGTGCTCAACAGGATCGATGAGTTCTGCTCAGCAATTCACGACGGGTCACTGTTGTTGTCACGTGCGCGACGTCGAGGGTCGTTCAATCAACTACGCTGGGTGGGCAATCCTCTTGCAGGGCTATGGGGCGGGGCTGCGTAACTGTGTCGAGCGACGGCTTCCCCGCCTGGCGGCAAACCAGCTCCAAACCGGGTTGTCGAGCGATGCAGTTCGATCAGGTACTTGGCAAGCCCGGCGAGCTCGTCGCGGAGACGCAGAGACCGAGACCAAGGGGCGGTCACCTGCTAGCTAGATGCCTGCGATCACGTCGTCGCGAAGCGCGTCGGACGACTTAGTGAGGCTCTGTGCTGCGGCAGCAAGTGCTCCTGAGATCAGTCTGAGCTGGTTCCCTTCAGCAGGTTGCCCAGCCTCGGTAGCTGCAGCGTAGGTGTCGAGAACGAGAGCTAGGCGAGCCAGTTCTTCCTGCGTTTGCGCAAGGTCTCGCTTGGTGCCGTCCAGTGTGGACTGCAGAGATTGAATGCGGAGGCCGGCGTCGTGGATCGTAGAACTGGCCTGGTCCAGCGAACTGGTGAGCGTCATGCCCGCGAGAATACATCGCGAATACGAGGTCGAAATGGGAGCTATCAACGCTGTTGGTGGCGGAGCGGCCGCGCCGTGGGCTATCCAAGGTTCGAGTAACTGATGGGTTCGTGGCCGTCCTCTGGCCAGGCAAGCGCAATGTATTTCTGGACGTCTGTCGAGGGTCTATCGAAGCGGTATGAAGCAGGTTGTACCGTCGCGCTGTTCTCGGGCACCCCAAGGCCGAGGTTCAGATTGAGTGCCCCGAATTGAACTGTTGCACCGCATACCTCGTCGTCAATTGTTTGGTTGATGACGCCGATGGATTCTGGCGTGCCCTTGGGATCGACTCGGTGCCTTCGAGCGTGCAGTCCCCATCGATTAGGGAACAACGCTCCGCGCCAAAGAATATCATGGAGCGCAACCCCTGGTTGTGTCCTGACTGACTTGAGGGGTGTGCCGGCCGCACCGAAGGAGCGTGAGGCCACGCCCCCGAGAACGAGTTTGAGGAGCCAAAGTTGTAGTCGTGGTCCACTGAGAAGGAGGAAATGATCGTCGGCCGGCCCCAGGAAAGGTGCTGTCGTGCTCGCCAAGGACAACTGCATGTCCCGTACTGCCTGAAAGAACTGTCCTGCAATGGAATCCAAAGGTGACAATGCATTGTTGTGGCGCTCACAGAGGATCTTCGAGGCTAGTGCTTTTGTGCCTACCGATTTCGATGCTCCATGCAGCCACGGTGCGCCGCTGAGCATGGGTGCTTTTCCGTCGATGTGCAGCTGCCGGTGAATGTTGGCACTGATCCAATGCTCTCTACTGATCTTGTCGGAACAGTCTGCTCCTGCCTGGCCGAAGCACTCGGGGTGTGCGTAGCCAGTGCGAGCATCGTTCAGGAGGGGTGGCGGTTCCGAGACGATCCAGCGACCGGCTGCAGTCGCATGGCAGGACCGCGTCCGCCGGCGGGATCCGCAGAGGCAGGCGTCCTCGAGATCGGGTCCCACCCGTTTGGTACTCCGCTTGTATCCGGAGGAGGTGAAGACGGAGTCGTCGAGAAGAGGAAAGGGACGGGGCACCTGAGCGATCCTATTCCGGCATTGGCTTCGGACAGGGCGCACCCGGTCCCCGGCACCGAGTGCGCCGGGGACAATTGCGGCCGCTGCCGGGTTGCGTCTTGTCGATAGATGTGATCCCAAACGCTTTGTTTATCAACGTGTTTCGATGACTCCTACGTCTTCCAGTGCAAGTGTTTCGATGGTAGATTCAGAGGCGTTCTGTTGATCGGCGGACTGACCATCCGTCACCCGAATTGAGAGGCTGAAATCTGCCATGACATCGATCGTCGATTCAGTGTTGCCAGTTGCGTCCGTGCTCGAGGTGGTCTTCGACAACGGGTCTCTAGGGGGTGCTGACTGGTCGAACCGGGCCGTCGTGCTCGAGGCCTTGCCAGAGCCCCTGGTTGCGGGATACCCCGCAGAGGGGGCCTATGTGCAGATAAGTGATGGAAGCGGCGGTATCGCCGCGTCGGGATGGTTCTCGGTGGACGAGCGCAATGCCACCGAGACCCATGCAAGCGTTGCTGTCGTGTGGCGTGAGCCGTTGATGGCCGTCGAGCACACCTACAAGAGCTGGACGGGGTTGGTGCGTACACGTGACATCTCACCGGTCACGGTGTCACCTGGGGCCGCTCCCGCGTGGTTCGGTGAGTATGTGCGGCCGATCCACGAACGGGCCGCCGTCGAACGGACCTTGCAGGCCGTACGCGAGAGCGCCAATACCGAGCGTGCGAACCATCGCGAGTGGGTCAGGCGGATGAGCGAGTCCGCGTGCGAATGGGCGGACGAGAACAGTCTGTGCAGCGAGTTCGAGAGGTTCTGCGAACAGTGGGGGCTCGAAGGCCGAGAACGTGACTTCGATGTAGAAGTGAATGTCACGGTTGCATTAACAATGACGCGATCGGCGCGTAGCCAAGAAGATGCGGACGAGGCCGTAGATCTCGACGATGTACGGCAGCATCTACGAGACAATTTCTCGTATCTCGATGTGAATTTCACTGTGGGTGAGTAGTAGTCGCACGGGAAGTGGGGTACGCGCAGCGTGCCCCACTTCCCGGTAGCGGTCTACTTGGTCGGGGCGCGCAGCGGTCCGAAGGTGTACT